>CBDBIU010000001.1:0-32937 GCA_965206025.1 Bryobacterales bacterium
TTCAAGTGGAC
This sequence comes from Bryobacterales bacterium, assembly GCA_965206025.1. Taxonomy (GTDB): domain Bacteria; phylum Acidobacteriota; class Terriglobia; order Bryobacterales; family UBA6623. Next base: position 12 of record CBDBIU010000001.1, read on the forward strand.
GGATTGTCGTCGACTTGGAAACTATCTCAGCACCTTGCGGCTCCTCTCTGACGTGGGCGGCCACTTGGCCGCGTAGGTGGATGTGGATTTGGGCACGGTTCGGGTGCGCGGGATTCGGGGTCTGGTTCTTGGCGGTTCCCTGCCTTTCGAGTGCATCTTGGCGGTCAGGGCAGGTGCTTTCACTTTCATCTTGTCGATCCTGGCGGCGGTCTGAAGCGCCCCCGCCAGGTCACCCACTTCTGCCTGAGCCAAGCCTATGTTGCTGAAGGCGGCTGCTTTCCTCCACTTGTCGAACCGGATGGCGGCAGCAGCCTTAAGTGCCCGCTGAAAGGTCTTTGCCGCAGCAGCATGGTCTCCTACCTCAGCCTGAGCGCGGGCAATGTTCCGGTAGGCATTTGCTTTCGCCCCGTGCCCGTCCTTGATTGCCGAGGCGGTCCGAAGAGCCTGCTCGAAAGTGGTTGCTGCACCCGCCCGGTCTCCCGTCTTTGCTTGAGCGTGTGCGATCGTCCTAAAGACGTCAGTGCTGAGGACGGCCCACTCGATCGGGGCAGCAGTTCGAAAGGCATCCTCGATGTCGCCGGCTCTGGCCTGAGCACGGGCAATCTCCGCCCAGGCATGTCCTTTTGCGCGATCATCCGTGATTGTTTCGAGGGTCTGACGGGCACCGCTCACGTCGTCCCTTTTTGCCTGAATCACCGCAATGTGGCGGAGGACGAGATTCTTCCTATTCTCGTCCTCAATGCGGGAGGCGGTTTCGAGGGCCCTCTTCACGTATTCTTGTTCCGCCTGAGCGAACGCGATGTCTCCCAAGGCAGAGGGCATGGCTTGTCCGAGTTTTTTGATGGCAGCCGCGGTTTTGAGGGCGTCGTTTACGTTCCCGGTTTTCGCCTGAGCCTTCGCGATGCTTTGCAGAACAAAGGCCTTGAAGACGTTGTCCTGGATACCGGCGGCAGCTCGGAGAGCTTCTTTAAGGGTCCGTGCTGCGGCAGCTTGGTCTCCTGCTCTTGCCTGAGCCTCGGCGATTTCCCACAAGGAAAAGAGGTTTGGGCGACTGCCCTTGCGGGGCGAGAGACTATGAAGGTGAAGGGCCTCCCGAAAGGTGAGTTCCGCTCCGGGTTGGTCGCCGGCTCTGGCTTGAGTCTCGGCGATGCGTGCCAGGATAACGGGCTTCGCTTCACCGCTTTCGCCCCGCCTCACGGCCCGGGCGGCCTCAAGTGCTTGCTGAAGAATTTTGCGGGCTGCGGAAAGCACATCGGTTGGAGCAGCCTGAGCAGTAGTGACCAGGACAAGACACGTAAATACCAGGCGTGTAAAGCGCTTCATGAGATCGTTATTTCGTGTACAAGAATGGCTAGCGAACGATCCGCAGCGGATCAGGATCAACGTCAATCGGGTCCGCTCGATCCGGTTCGACTTCGATGGACCCGGTGGAATGCTAATGCTGTGGTGCGTCTCTACAACGCAACCGACGAAGACACTCTACACCGCATCGGGCAACGGCCGCCACGGGCATCGCGATTTGGGTTCACTGAATCTCCACAAGGTAAGGTGGTTCCGCACCAACCCAAAAGTGGGACCGTTTCCCGACCCTAATGGCCAGCCGCCTTGCATCAGGAGACCACGAGGCCACGCTCCGTTTGGCTCGCACCACCAGACGCTGGTCCGTTCCGTCCCTCCAGATGATGTGAAGGTTGTGCTTGCTATCTCGAAACGCCAATCGGTGACTGTCGGGCGACCAGACGGGGCGAACCAGTCTCCATTCGCCCCTCGCACGCAGTATGAGGATTTCCTCTGGGTCGAAGATGCCGAGTGACGCCAGAACGCTAACCGATCGTGTGGCCACTTCCATGGTCGCCAGATGAGCCTCGAAGGGCCGACCTGCGGTCGCCTTTCTCCATCCCAACATCTGCCCCGTTCACGAGATCGACAACCATGTGCACTGCGCATTCTGTTTTCCTGGGCTGACTTGGGGTACCTACTTCCAGATGGAACGACTCGACAACCCGAACACGCTGACGCTGACGGCGGGCGATGCCTTCGGCGCCTCAGTGCCTCTGTCGAACTTCTTCAACGAGGCACCGGCGGTATTGTCAATGAACCTGATGGGGTTCGATGTCGATACATTCGGGAACCACAACTTCGACAGGGGGGTCGGGCACCTACAGCAGATGATCGACCTCGCCGAGTTCCAGTACGTGTCGGCGAACCTGAAGGATCGGGACGACAACCTGGCGGGCGTGAAAGATTTCGAGATCTTCAACGTCGGCGGGGTGAAAGTGGGCGTCATCGGCATCACTAACCCAGAGGCCCCAACCCTGGTCTTCCCGGGCAGATTCGGAACCATCAAGGTCACCGACCCGATCCCGGCAGCTAACAAGGCCAAGGCGCAGGCGAAGCGGGCTGGTGCCAAGGTGCTGGTGGCCATCACACACCTCGGCGTCGCGGGCTTCGACGCTGAGGGGAATTGCCTTCGGGCCGTTGATCGACTTCGCGTCGAACGTGGGTGGTTTCGACATCATCTTCGGCGACCACACCAGCGTGGGGTTCGCCAGCGTCATCAACAACGCTCTGGTTGTAGAGAACCGGAGCAGGGGGCGCACATACGCGCGCGTCGATCTCATCGTTGACCCGAGAAATGGTCGCGTGATCGTACCGCAGAGCCCGAGGATGAGATGTGCTGCGGACCAACAGGCCAGGAAGCTTTCGAGGACTGAGCTGATGTCGAGCGGGCACACTCTTGATGATGGAGGTGGGGTTCACCTGCCGCCTCGAACGTGATACGACAGGGAGAAAACTGGATTCCATGCGATACCAGTTTCTGATCGAGACCTACGCGACAGAGCGCCTCAAAGTGCTTAGCGTTTGGAGCATGTTCCACGACGGGGATCTTCCCTTCCGCCCCCACCCAACGGACCGTCGTGGGCGGAGCGTGCACGAACACATGGTCCATCAGCATGTCAGCGAGGACCTGTGGTTCCGCACCATGCTCGGAATCGACGTAAATGCTCCCACTCTGCCGGGCCAGGAGACCCGGCTGGAGTTCATCCGGCGGTACGCCGAGGACTCAGACAAACGACTGGAGGCGTTGCAGTCAAAGCAGGAAGCCTGGTGGGAAGAGGACACCCGGTTTTTCGATACGACCCGGTCACGCGCTTGGGTCGTGGTCCGGCGGATTGCGCACACATCCCACCACCGAGGCCAGCAGATGGCGATGCTTCGGATGCTCAACCGCGACCTTCATAGCAACTATGGGCCGACGTCGGATACCGGCGGCCTGATGCAGAACAACGCGCCAGTGATCTACACCTATCCAGATCTTGACACCCTGCTCGAAGGCGAAGCCGCAGGAGGCCGCAAGAGCCACTTGCCCGGTCCGGGTGACGAGCCACCAACCGAACGCCCCTGATCGAACGCGTACCCATGAGCGGTTTTCCTGCTTTGTTCTTTTTGTTGGTAACAGCGCTGACTCTAGTCCAACTCATTTAGCCAGTCCTTGGGCTTGGAGAAAGAGATACCACATCTATTCGCGAAACGGTAGAATTGGACCGTCGTGGTCGGGTCCACCATCGGGAAAGGAGTCAAGTGCAGTGCTGAAAACTTGCAGCGATAACCAGACCTGGTTGGTCAGTCAGCCGGATCATGGGGGTGTCGCTGGGTATCTGGCGGCCCACTGGGGAAATGATCAGTTTGCCGCTCCCGGACACTTCGCCGAGGCGCACGATTCCGAGCAGCTTTGCGCGGAGACGGTGTTGGCCATTGCTGAACACGACAACGGCTGGTGGGAATGGGAGGCAATTCCAGAGCTAGGGGATCTTGATGATCTTCCGCTGGATCTTGCTGACGTGCTGAAAAACCAGCAGGAGGGGATGGACCGCTGGCGGCGGGGCGGCATTCCCCGTTTCAGCGAGAAGCATCCCTATGTCAGTCTGCTGATCAGCTTTCATGCCTACTGGCTCTACGCTGCTAGGTCCAAACCTGACTCCGATCCGGCGTTTCTTCATCCGCTGCTTGGGAAGGGTGCGCCCGAAAATCTCGTCGCGGGATCTATCGACGAAGCCCGCAAGTTTGTCGCTGATCTCGAAGCGCAGCAGGCCGATTTCACCGCCCGGCTTCGGGGGAACCCGGTCACCGCATCGTGGGTCGACCCGCAAAACCTGAAACCGAATGTCCGGCTGCTTCAACTTCTGGATGGGGTATCGCTGTCGTTGTGTTCCCCACTCATCCCGCCCTTGTCCGGCGAAGCCAAGGGGCTTGGTGAGGATCCATTCGACCTACTGGAAGTCCCTCGTGGAAGCTGGCTGGATAGGGTGACGATTGAGGTGCGCCCTGCTGGTGACCGACGGATCGCTTTGAAGCCGTATCCATTCGACGTGGACCCGCTGCGAGTGGTTGTTCCCGTGCGGATCATCGATTCAGCAGCGAGACGCTCGGGGGCGTTTCACACATGGTGGCACTCGCAGCAGGCACAATGGATTGAGTTCGAGTTCTGCGCGGCGTAATCAATGGTCCTAGAGTGCTGGAAGTCATCGATCCCGCTTGCACCCGGAATACGATAGCCGACCCCCGCCCGATATTCCTACTCTCGAACGCGTACATCGTAACCAGCCAGCAAGAGTATGGAACCTCCTTTCTCGAGCGCCTGCTCAGGCGTTACGAAAACAGCATGACGGACACGCGTGGAACTCTTCAACGCCTTCAACACCCCCCACTTCTTCCTTCCGGTCAACGACCTCACCAATGCGAATGCGGGGCGCGTTTTGAGGGCGAACGACTCCCGGCGGATCCAGTTGGGACTGAAGTTCAACTACTGATAGCGATCACCTGCGAGCAAACGATAATCTTTTGAAAGGAGAATTGCCATGGGCATTCGAGTCGAATATCACCTTGATGACATTGCCTCTCCGGCAAATCTGAGGATCAACGATCAAATCAACGCATTCCGCGAGGCTTGTGCCAAAGAGGGCTGCCATGCCTCCTACCATCACTTCGCGTTCGGCCAATCCCCTTATTCGCCGCCTCCGAGCGTGATGGAAGCGCTGGCGCGCCATTCGAAGGAGCACTCTTATCTGCCGACAGCGGGCATTCCGAAGCTCCGGGAAACCATCGCCGAGTTTCACCGCAGCCGCTTCGGCGTGGAATGCTCGGGCGATCAGGTCGTGGTGAGCCCGGGCAGCAAGGAAATGCTTGCCGTCTCACTCGCCGTGCTGCAGGGCCCAGTCATCGTCCCGACCCCGTCCTGGGTCAGCTATCTACCCCAAGCGAAGATCCTCAAAAAGGAGATCATCGGCCTTCGCACACGTCGTGAGGATGGATATAAACTTACACCGGCTGTTCTGAAGCACGGCATTGAGCATCTTCACGCCCCGCAGAAGATCCTCATCTTGACCAGGATTTCCGTTTTGGCCTTGGCACGGCCACAGTATACATCCGCGCCGGCCCGAATGCCACGTCTTTTCGCGCTGAACCCTGCACATCCCCTCCGCCGGTAGGCGCCAGGGCTCGTCCGTCCGCTCACAGACGTTGATTGCGCGGCCTGAACGGCGCTGCGGCCGACACTGCTCCCTGCCAAACCTTTTTGGAGCCGAAAACTGTTGATCCTAGCCCGGTCAACGCTACCCGCTCGGCAGCGGCAGCGCCCAGATCCTGTGCAGCATGTCACCGAACAGCCGCCGGTTCAGATGCCCCTCGGCCAGCAGCAACCAGTAGTAGCGGGCATGCTTGACCAGCCGCCCGCCGGTCTTCATCAGCCGCTGCTGCAAGCTCGTCAGCGACCAGCTCTTGATGCTTGGTGGCAGTCCCAGCCGCCGCCACAGGTTGCCGAGGTTGTAAGCCAGGACGCTGAGTTGCAAGCGAACTTCGTTCGCGCGAAAACGATGGCACGACAACCGTGTCCAATTCGTGGCCCGCTTGCCTTCCTTGATCCACTGCTCGGCCGTGCCGCGCTTGTTGTAAAAGCGCACCACCGAGCGACTGGGCCGGGTCATGTTGGTGACGATGAAGCCGGGTTGCGCGAACAGTTCGCCCGGGTGGTGCTCAACCTTCGCTACGATGCGCCGCGGTTTGCTCCAACTGGCGGCCTGATAGCGGAAGCTCTTGTAGCGCACCAGGGGCTTGGCGCTCGGCCTGCCCGGTGGCCGAAACAGGATGTCCTCGATCTCCAACTCCAGGCTCTTGTTGGCCGGAATGCGAATGGCGTACTGTACTCCGCGTTCCTCCGAAGCCTCATAAACCTCCGGCTTGGCAAAGGCCGCATCGCCCCGGAAGGCGACCTGCTTGCCCGCAGCCTGTTGGCGCTCGATCTCCGGCAACAATAGCTCATCCCAGTCGTCGGCGCTGTGCACGTTGCCTGGACGCAGCTTTGCAGCGAGGCAATCACCATGACCGTTGAACAAAAGCAACGGATGGTAGCAGACCGACTCGAAGTGTCCGTTGTAGGCACTGCCTTCCTGTTGGCCATGGACCGGACTCTCGGTGGAGTCCATGTCCAGAACGACCCGCTCGGAGTCGTCGAACGCCTCCGCTTGCCCGACCAGCTCTCGGTTCAGCGCCATCAGCCCCAGCAGGTTCTCTTCGCTCGCCAGCATCTCCGTCTCGAAGCCGTGCAGCGTCGAGGTCAAGGCCGCACCGCGATCCCAGATCTTCTGCGAACCGATCAGCCGAAACGTCGGATCGATCGAAACCCGCTCGGCGTCGTTGAGGTCCTCGTAGCCCGCCAAGCGGCTGTAGACCGACTGCCGCAACAGATCAGCGAGCGTGAACTGCTTGTTTGTGCCTTGCCGGGAGTCGCTGAGATGCTCGTCAATCAGTTCTCCGAGACCGAGCCGTTCGTCCAGTTCGCGAACCAAAATCAGGCCACCATCAGAAGTGACGTGCGATCCCTGGAAATCGACTTTCAACAAGCCGTTGAAACTTAGCTGGAATGGCTTGGTTTGTTTTTCACCCATTGGGTGTTGGCCTCCATGGCGTCCTCATCGGGCTCTAGCCCCTATGAATAAAGACGCTCAAGGCCGCTGGAAGGTCGGGATGTCAAACATCAAATTGAAAATGCGGGCTTGAATCACCCGAACAACCCAACCGGAGTGGTGTACAGCGAAGACGAGCTGAAGGACCTAACCGAAGTCTGCCGCAAGCACGGGGTCGTTGTCATCTCGGATGAGATCTACGCCCTGACCAGCTTCGAGCGAGAGAAGTACGTGAGCTTGATGAAAGTCTATCCGGAGGGCACAATCGTCACGGGCGGACTTTCGAAAGATCGTTCCTGTGGCGGGTATCGCTTCGGTGTGGGAATCTTTCCCACCGAACCGAAGCGCCTGATCGAAGACGCGGTCAAGATTGCCGGCTCAACCTACTCCTGCGTCTCGGCGCCGATCCAACACGCAGCTTTGGAAGCCTATTCGGGCAGCCAGGAAATAGACGAGTACATGCGTGACTGCACAGCAGTGAACGCACTGGCAGGAAGGACGATCTCGTCCTTGCTGAACGCGATCCCCGGGGTGAGATCGACCACCCCCAAGGGCGCTTTTTACCTCTACGTAGATTTCAATGAGCAGAAGGACCAACTGCAGAGCATTGGCATGAACACCTGTGTCGATTTCTGCGAGCACTTGCTAAAAATGGAGCATACGGCCCTGCTTCCGGGAGGCGCGTTGCTTCTGCCAGAAGACGACTTTTCCGTCCGCTGCAGCTACGTCGATTTCGACGGAGACAACGCGCTGGCAGCTTGGCGGGCGAATCCGCCCAGAGCGGACGAGGACGTCCAGGCATTCGTGAAGGAGCACTTCCCTCTGATGGTGACGGGTGTCGAGAACATATCCCGGTATATCGGCACGGTCCGGGAGGGACGTCGGCCGGAACATAGTTCAGCACTAAACTAGCGAAGGAGACAGGAGGTTAGCTTCATGGAACTCAGCCAGAAACAACTTGAGATGTGTGAGTCAAGCAAGTGGGACTTCTCCGACCTGAAGGCGCTCTTCATCAACTGCACGTTCAAGAAGTCGCCAGAGATGTCGCACACGGACGGGCTCGTCCGCATCTCGAAAGCGATCATGGAGAAGAATAAGGTGAACGTCGATGTGCTCCGTGCGGTCGACCATGATATCGCCTATGGCGTTTGGCCCGACATGGCAGAGCACGGCTGGCAGAAGGACGACTGGCCCGAGATCTTCAAGAAGGTCATGGAGGCAGACATCCTTGTGCTCACGAGCGCGGTGGACCCCTGAAGTGAGACAACCTGCTAAGCAGGGTTTCCCCATTCGCTGAAAAAAGCTTGGCCGGGGAATGGCCTTCATTGTAAACTTCTGCTCGGCTGGTGAAGCGGAAGCGGGCTCTGCGGGAGCGCAACCCGCCAAGGAATAGCCGGCTGGAAACCCATCGCAACGATGGGTCGGGGCGTGGAGCCCTCCGCTTCGCGCCCCACTCTCACGAAAGCCCAGCCCATCGGATCGATAGATTTCCCGATGCCTCAGAAAACTCATCCCGCGACCTCCTGCGGCGTCTGCTGGTTGAGCAACCACTGCTCATACTCGTTGGGCGGCCGGTAGCCCAGCGCCGAGTGCAGCCGTTTTTCGTTGTAGACGCGCTCGATGAACTCCTCGATGCGCTGCTGCGCCTCGGCGTAATGCTCGTACTCGAACAGGTAGACTTCTTCGTACTTGAGCGTCTTGATGAACGACTCCGCTTTGGCATTGTCGTTGGGGCTCGCCTTGCGGCTCATGCTGATGGCGATGCCGTGCTCGGCCAACAGCGCCGTATGGTCTCCGGCCGCGTATTGCGAGCCGCGATCGGAATGATGCACCAGTGCAGGCCCCACGTCGCGCTTCGCCAAGGCCATCCGCAAAGCTCCGAGCGTCAGCTCCGTCCCCAGCGTGCGGCCCAGTGACCAGCCGATGCAGCGCCGCGAGTGGCCGTCCAACAACACCGCCAGGTAAACGAACTCGCGCAGCAGCCGAATATAGGTGATATCGGCCACCCACAGCTGGTTCAGCCCCGTCAGCTGGAGCTCGGGAACCAGGTTCGGATAGACCGTCAGCCCGTGCCGCGAATCGGTGGTACGCACGCGTTGGACCCGCCGCAGGCACAGCAGATTGTCTTCCCGCATGAGGCGCTCTACGCGCTTGCGATTGATCGTCCAACCACGCCGCCGCAGCTCGGCGGTGATGCGCCGCGAGCCGTAGCCAGGCATCTCCAAGGCGATGCGCTGGATGGCATCGCGCAACTCGCTGTCGTCGCGGCTCCTCGCCTGCTGATGCGCCCGGTAGTAGGCGGCGCGATTCACCTGCAAGGCGCGGCACATCGCCGCCAACGACAGCGCAGTGGTTGGTTCCTGCTCGATCACCGCGATCATCTTTTGCTTGTAGGCGCGACGCTCGGCAGGCGTTGTTCCTCGAGCCGCGCCAAGGCCTTTTTTAACAGCGCGTTCTCCATTGTCAGCCGGCCGACCATGCGCTCTAGCTCTCCGATGCGAGCTTCTTCGTCCGAGCCGTTTCTGTTGCCGCGGAACGCTCGCTCAGGATCCTGCCGCAGCTGTTTACGCCACTTTGTCAGCAGCGTGGGATGGACTTCATAGCGCCGAGCGACTGCGGCCGTCGAAGCTCCCAACTCGACCTGCCGTACCGCCCGCAACTTGAACTCCACAGAAAACTTCCGTCTTGACAACGCCATAGCACCTCTCTCCGTTCACTGTAAAAAGATGCTTAGCCAGTTGTCTCATTTTTGGGGTCCACTCCGGAACGACCATCAGGGTGGCGCCCACGAAGCCGACCGCGCAACCGACAGCCACGGAAGTCAAGAATTGCTGAGCGATCGCCCGCGGGCCGCCATGAAATCCGCCCGCCAGGATCGCTTCGTACACCAAAACCGCCAGTAGCGCACCTACCGGGTCGTTGAGTATACCCTCCCACTTGACGATGCTTCCGATTCGCCCCTTGGGCCGCACGTGACGCAGCAGCGGAATGACGACGGTCGGACCGGTGACAACCAAAATCGCGCCCAACAAAAGCGCTAGGGGGAAATCAAACCCGAGGATAAAGTAGGCCGCCGCGGTCGCGATGACCCAGGTGACCCCAACCCCCAGCGTCACCAAGTTCCGCACGATCGATCCGATCTCCCGAAGGTCCGCTAGGCTTAAGCTGAGACCTCTCTCGAACAGAATCACGGCAACCGACATCGACACCAGCGGGAGAAGCGAATCCCCAAAGACCTCATCCGGATTCAAGAAGCCGCTGAGTGGTCCAACGGCCATGCCGCCCAGAAGCAACAGCAGGATCGAAGGAAGGTGCAATCTCCAGGCGATCCAGCGCGCCGCGATTCCCAGAACGAGAATCAGAGTGAGGCCGATGAGCAGGTGCTCGGGCAAACAATCTCCTCCCAAGAATAAATATCGAGCATCTTGAGCGATCCTGGCTTGATGCGCTTGTCGCGATCGCGGGCCCCCGTCGACACCGGAGCCCAAAACCCGTGTCCGTCTGGGCTCGTGATCAGGCAGGCGGCGAAACACTCGTTAGCTAGGGCTGGTCCAGCCCGCCAGGGGCGCGGGAAAACGCGCGGGGGGCTACGCTAAACAATCTCGGCAGCAGGTTTCCTCCAGCCGGCTTCTGGGTGGGCAAAAGCGCTAAGTGACAAGTATTGCGGCTAGGCGGATGGGGTTCCTCTTTTCCCATCGCGCCATCGGTTCGTCGCCCTTGGGCGCGCGCTTCACCGCCCCCGAGCTGATGAGCCACACTGCTTGGACGAGCTGATTCCTACGCGCCGCATCGGCGAAATGCCCTCGAAAACAGATGGCGACTCGGATTCCCGGATGTTCCTACTCCGCCGATCCGGGGAGCGGGTTGTCGCTGTTCCAAATCTCACGCGCGAGTTTCCAGGAGCCGTCCATTTGCCTTTGGAGGATGACGATGTATTTCCCTTTGTCTTCCATCGGCTCGCCGTCCCCTTTCGGGGTCATCTTCATGGTGAAGGTTCCCCGGTCGAAGGCCCAGTCACCGGCCACTTCGACCTCTTCCGAGGAGATCGTCAGCTCGGCGCTCATACCTTCGAACATGGCGACCATGTCATCCGTTATCGCTTGCCTGCCGACAAGCGCTTCTTTATTCGGCGGCATGGAAACCGCGGATTCGATAAAGTATGCCCCGGCCGCGGAGGCATCGTTGCTACTGAAGGCGGCCTGGTAGCCGTCGCGGAACTTGTCGATTGCCGCGCGATCGGCGGCCAGGGCCGCCGCCTTTGCTTCGGGGTCGGGCTGCTGGTTTGCGGGCTGGCAGCCGAAACCGGCTAACAGTGTCAACAACAAAACAAATCCTAGATAGGTTCTCATTCTTGTTCCCTTCCTTTGGACTTCCGTCGAGTAGTACCGATCCAAAACAGGGACAGTGTAGTACTTTCTTGCAGGTGATCGCCACTGTCCGTTGCCCAGCCGGATGTTTAGCGCCCGCCCGTCGGGCCGTTCGCGCGACCTTGCCGCCGGGACAGGGGCCATATCCGACTCCCACACCCGATACTCCCTACTGCGCTCTCCATTTGACCGCGGGGTGCTCAAGTGGATTAACCTGGTAGTGAACAGTTGGAAGCTGGAAAGGACTCGACCGAGATGCGGAAAACTTCGACCCTGGCGCTCGCCTTGCTGCTGGCCGGCACGGCAGTTCCCGCTGCTGAATTTGACGGTCATCTGATGGACACCATGTGTGCCGCCACGCGGCTGAACCAAGCCGCCGGCCACACTCTTCGCTGTATCAAGAGCTGCTCGAAGAGCGGCTTCGGAATCGTCACCAACCAGGGACAGTATGTCCGCTTCGACGAAGCGGGTAATGTCAAGGCGCTTCGAGCGCTCAAGCAGACCGCGAAGCAGAACAATCTACTCGCCAAGGTCAGCGGCCAAATGAAGGACGGTGTCATTCAGGTGGATAAGCTTACGATCGAATAACTCCGCTTGGCGAGCGAATGCCCCGCGAGGGCTTGGACAAGCCTCAACCGGCGATTGTCGTGGGTGGGCGCGGCGGGTGTCATTTCGGCAACGCTAGATCCCCGGCCACGAGCCGGGAGGTTGGTGCTGTCCGAAGAGCAACTACACCCAACGAGAGTCAGGCTAGGAGGCACCGGCCGCGCGTTCCATCAAGAAAAGGCCAAAGAGTTCGACCACACGGGAAGGGCGCGAGGGCGGCGGATCCCCTCGTCGGCCCCGGGGGCAGAGCGGAGCGGCGGTGAAAGGTCTTGTCAGCCAGCGTTCCCAGGTCGTTGAGATAGCGTCGCGCCTTGGGGCGCGGCCCATCGTTGCTTTTGACACGGAGTTCGTTCGTGAAAAGACATTTTTCCCTCAACTCGGTCTGATTCAAGTCGCCGACCAAGACGAAGCCTGGCTCATTGATCCCCTGGCGTTATCGGCGGCTGATCTTGGCCCGCTGCTCGCCGTTTTCACCGATCCGAACGTTCTCAAGGTCGCTCACGCCATCGACCAGGACCAGGAATGTCTTTATCACTACGCCGGCGTTGTGGCCTCACCGGTGTTGGATACGACAATCGCCGCCGGTCTCACCGGATACGGCGAGCAGATCGGCCTCGCCGCCCTCCTTCAGAAGCTGCTCCGCGTTCGGCTGGCTAAGGGACATACTCGTACGGACTGGTTGCGACGGCCCTTGTCGACCGCCATGGCGGACTACGCACTAGCGGATGTGGCGTACTTGGTCGCCGCCGCGGAAAAACTGCTTGCGGATCTGGAAGGGCGGGGAAGGCGCGATTGGGCCCTCGATCTTTCCGCCGCTTACGCCGAGCCGAGCCGCTACCAGACCAATGCCGATGCGGTAACCGAGAAATTGGCCGCGGGCAGCCGGCTTGACGAACTGGAATATGCCGTCCTGCGAAATCTCGTGGAATGGCGGGAAAAGTGGGTTCGGGAAGTGGATCGGCCGCGCCGCTGGCTAGCCGACGACAAGGTCCTCGTCAGGTTGGCTCGGGCACAACCGGCGGGGCGGGAAGACCTGGCGCAGTTTCGGGGCTTAGGGGTCAAGGCCGGTAGCCCTCGCGCCGAGGAGCTTGTTCAGGCCATTCAGAGGGGTCTCGATACTCCTCCCGAAAACCGAGTATCGCCCCCGAAGAGCCCGAGACCCGAATCCAACGAGGCGCCGGCTCTGAGTCTGTTGAAATGCTTCGTCAACCAACTGGCCGGCGAACACGAAGTCGCGGTCCGCTACCTGGTCGGCCCCGAAGCCCTACTGCTCCTGCTACGCAGCGATCTCAAGAGCCTCGATGAGCTACAAGAGTCCGCCATTCTCAGTGACGGCACGGTCGATTTGTTGGGCCAGCAACTCATCGCGTTTCTACAGGGACGAATCGGCCTGAAGCTGTCGAGGGGGAAGGTTGTTCAATTAGATCCCGGCCGCTGAATCCTGAGCTGACCGGCGCCTTATTCACGACAAGACTGGGGGGCAGACCGCTGCGCCTGCTCGGAAAAGAGTTCTTGCGGTCAAAATGAGATCTTCACCAGGTCCTCGGCTTCAGCGCTGATGTTGCGGATGCTGACCTGGGCCGCGAGGTTCTTGGCGGCCGATGTGAACGCCTGAGCGGCCGGGGACTGGGGGTCTTCGAGCACGATTGGGGTGCCGCCGTCGGAGGTTTCACGGACGGTGGTCGCCAGCGGCACTTTGCCGAGCAGTGGCACCTCCCACCTCTCGCTGATCTTCTCGGCGCCCCCGCTGCCGAAGATGTATTCGCGTTCCCCGGTCTTGCGCGATTCCCAGTAGCTCATGTTTTCGATGATGCCCAGCAGGGGGCACTTGAGTTGGTTGAACATGATGATCGCTTTTTCGGCGATATTGACGGCCACCGGCTGCGGCGTCGTGACGATCACGGCCCCGGTAAGGGGGATCCGCTGGCACAGAGTGAGCTGCACGTCTCCGGTGCCGGGAGGGAGATCGACGATCAGGTAATCGAGCTCGCCCCACTGGACCTGGCCTAGAAACTGCTCGATCATCTTGGCCAGCATCGGTCCCCGCCAGACGACCGCTTGATCGGGGCGAACAAAAAAGCCGGCCGAAATCACGCTGACGCCGTGGCTCGAAGGGGGCGTAATTCCCCCGCGCTCGGGCCGCAGCCCGCCGGTGACGCCCATGATCGTCGGAATGCTGGGGCCGTAGACGTCGGCGTCCATCAGTCCCACGCGGGCTCCGGTCTTTGCCAGCGCGACCGCCAAGTTGGCCGAAACGGTCGACTTTCCGACCCCGCCCTTCCCCGAGCCGACGGGGATGATGTTGCGCACCCCGGGGAGCACCGCTTGACCGGCCGGCCGATGGGGCCGTACTTCGGCGGTCATGGTGACGCTGACGGCTTCCACGCCGGGGAGAGCGCCGACAGCCTGTTCGGCCTGCTCGCGGAGCTGATCCTTGACCGGGCAGGCCGGCGTCGTCAGCTTGATCGTAAAAGAGACTCGATTGTCGCCCACCTTGAGGTCCTGAACGAACCCCAGCGATACGATATCCCGGTGAAGGTCAGGGTCTATGACTCCCCGAAGCGCCTCGAGAACTTTTTCCTGATCAACCATACCTACCCTTTATCCAAATTGTCGCGGGACGCCTTGATCTCCGCCGTGCCCGCCGGTGACCACTACAAGACTGCTGACATAGGAATCCATTTCTTTTTCACTGCAGAGAAGATCACGCAACGTGGTGCGCGTAAGGACTTGGTCCACTACGGTTTGGACGGTCCGCCACAGCGAACGAATGGAACAATCGATGGAATGGGTGCAAGTGTCCTCATTGCCGGCGTGGCGGTCGCAAAATTCCTCTTCGAACAGGCGTCCGCCCAACACAGCCAGCGCTTGACCCACGGCTATTTCCCCCGGAGGATGCGCGAGTCGATAGCCGCCCGCCTGACCGCGTTCACTAGTCACCAGTCCGCCGGCGCGCAGGACGCGCATGATCTTGGCGACATAGGGCACCGACATGCCCTCCCGTTGGCTGATTTCCGGAATCGTCATGCTGCGCCCGGACCCCTCCGATGCCAGTCTCAGCAGGCATCGCAGTCCGTATTCCTCTTGCGAGCTAAAATGCATGCCGCACCACCTTTCGGTCGCTTGTCACAGAATATTCATCACCAACTTGGCCGAGTCGTTCATTTTCTCGGGGGTCCAGGGCGGATCGAAAACAACCTCGACCTCCGCCGATTCGACGCCTTCCGCCTTCTCGGCCGCCGCTTTGACCTGCAGCGGCAAGGACTGCGCCGCCGGGCAGTTAGGCGCCGTCAGTGTCATCTTGATGGCCACGTCGCCGGCCGGTTCCACCTGGATGTCGTAGATCAAACCGAGATCGTAGATGTTCACCGGAATCTCGGGGTCGAAGCAGTTCTTCAGTTGCTCGACGATTCGTCCTGCGACCGCTTTGTTCTCTACATCGTCCATCGGTCCATCCTTCAGAAGTATCCGTCGGCCTATTCCGTTGTCGCCTCTTGTTCCCCGCCATGGAGGGCATTGCGCAAGGTGTGCCAGGCCAGCGTGGCGCACTTGACCCGGGCCGGGAATTCATTAACCCCGGCGAAGACGGCTAGCTTGCCCATGCCCGCTCCGCCGTGTTGCGAGTCTTTCGGTCCGGTCAACATGTAATGAAACGTTTGGAACAGCGTGTCGGCTTGCTGCAACGTCTGCCCCTTCAAGGTCTCGGTCATGATCGAGGCCGATGCCGTGGAGATGGCGCAACCGGAACCTTCGAATTTGGCCTCGCGGATCACGCCGTCGTCGACTTGCAAGAACAAGTTGAGCTTGTCGCCGCAAAGAGGATTGAAACCTTTAGCGCAATAGTTGAAGTCTTCCGGCTTCCCGAAATTACGGGGACGCTTGCTGTGGTCGACAATCATCTCCTGGTAGAGTTCCCGCAAATCGGACATCAGGCGAAGAACTCCTTGACTTTTTGAATCCCGGCGCCTAGGGCGTCGATCTCTTCCCGCGTATTGTAGAAAGCTAGCGAGGCGCGTGTCGTCGACGCCACGCCGAACCGCTGCATCACCGGCTGCGCGCAGTGGTGCCCGGCGCGAACCGCAATTCCATCGCGGTCAAGGACGGTTCCCACGTCGTGCGGGTGGACGCCATCCAGGACAAAGGAAACCAAGCTTGCTTTTTCACGTGCCGTGCCGATCAGGCGGACCCCATCGATCGCCGAGACGGCTTGCGTCGCGTAGGTCAGCAAGTCCTTCTCGTAAGCGGCGATGCGGTCTAATCCGATCGCGTTGAGATAGCGGATCGCCTCGCCTAACCCGATCGCACCGGCAATGATCGGCGTACCGGCTTCGAACTTGTAGGGCAAGTCGTTATACGTTGTCTTTTCAAAGGTGACGCTGCTGATCATGTCCCCGCCGCCTTGATAGGGCGGCATCTGCTCGAGCCAATTTCGTTTGCCGTAGAGGATGCCGACGCCGGTCGGCCCGAAGAGCTTGTGTCCGGAGAAGGCGTAGAAGTCGCAGTCCAGCGCGCGCACGTCGACCTTCATGTGCGGTACGGCCTGCGCTCCATCGACGAGGGTGGGAATCCCCCGCTTGTGGGCCATTTCAAGCAGTGTTTGCACTGGGTTGACCGTACCAAGCGCGTTCGAGACATGGGCGATGGCCACCAGGCGAGTTCGATCGTTGAGCAGCTTTTCGAATTCGTCAAGCAGCAATTCGCCGTCGTCATTGATCGGAGCTACTCGAAGACGGGCGCCGCGCTCCTCGCACAGCAGTTGCCAGGGGACGATGTTCGAGTGATGCTCCATGGCGGAGATGACGATTTCATCCCCGGCCTGAACGTATTTGCGGCCGTAACTTCCGGCGACAAGATTGATCGCGTCGGTTGTTCCGCGTGTGTAGATGATCTCGCCGCGGTCGGCGGCCCCGAGAAATCTTTGCACTTCGCCTCGGGCATCCTCGTAATCGTCGGTCGCTCGCTGGCTCAATTCGTGCACGCCGCGGTGCACGTTCGCGCAGTCTTGCTCATAAAACCTTCTGATGGCTTCGATGACAACCCGGGGCGTTTGCGCCGTTGCGGCGTTATCGAGATAGACCAGCGGTCTGCCGTGGACGCTCTGGTCGAGCGCGGGGAAATCACCCCGCAGCGCGGCCACATCCAACGGCTGGACCGCGTTGCCTTCGGAGGCGGACACGGAAGCAGGAGGTATCGCTGTCATGCATCCTCCTTAATCTCGCTGTCCGAAGACAGCCACCGCCGAAGGCTGCTTTCCAGGAGATCGCGCAGCGGCCGGACTTGGATGCGCTCCAGGATGTCGGCGGCAAAGGCGTAAGTCAGCAGACCGCGCGCCGCCGAGTGCGGGATGCCGCGCGAGCGCAGGTAGAATGTCGCCTCTTCGTCGATTTGGCCGACGGTGGCTCCGTGCGAGCAGCGCACGTCGTTGGCAAAGATTTCGAGCTGCGGCTTGGTGTTGACGCCGGCGTTTTCCGAAAGCAGCAGGTTCTTGTTGCTCTGGAAGGCGTCGGTTTTCTGGGCGTCCTCGCGAACCAGAATCTTGCCGTTGAATACGGCCGTCGAGCGTCCGTCGAGAACACCCTTATAGAGCTGGTGGCTGTTGCAGTGCGGATGCGCGTGATCGATCGTCGTGTGATGGTCGACGTGCTGGTTGCCCTTGACGGCGTAAAGGCCGTTGAGAGTGCATTCGCAACCTTGGTCCGCGAGCACGGCTCGGTAGTCAGCCCGAACCAGCCGCCCTCCGAAGGAAAGCGAATGCGAGACGAAGTTACTGTCGCGCTGTTGCCTGACGTAGACGATGCCGGTGTGCCAGGCTTGCGTAGTCTCCTGCTGTAGCCTGTAGTGCTCGACGCGGACGTTCTCGCCGGCCACGATCTCGGTGACCGGGTTCGTCCAGTACGGCTGATCGCCCAGGGCAAGATAACTCTCGACGAGTGTCGCCTGAGAATCGCGGCCCGCGCGAATGAAGACGCGCGGATGAGACGCTCGGTCGGGATGGTCGGCCGAGCTGAGGAAGACTACGTGGATCGGCTCGTCGACCACGGCTCGCGCGGGAATCTCGACCAAGGCGGCGTCCTCGAGGAAAGCCGTGTTGAGCGCTACGAGGGCATGATTGTCGACATCGGCCAAACGCGTGAAGTGCTCTTCAAGCGAGTCGTCCCCCGCGGAGAGCCTTTCCGCGAGCGTGCCGACCTGGACACCACCCGGGGAGGCCTCGGTTCGCGACAGCGCCGCACTGAAACGACCGTTGACGAAGACGAGCCGCCGGCCTTCCACCTCCGCCAAACCCGCCGATTTGAGTTGCGCGGTGGAGACTCCGTCTGCCACGGGATCGGCCAACGGCGGCGACTTTCGGGCAAGCGGGGCCAGATTCGTATACTTCCACTCTTCATCGCGGGAAGTCGGGAAGCCGAGCTCGGCGAAACGCTGCATCCCCAAACGCCGCCGAGCCCAAAGCCATTCCGGCTGGGACGCGGCAGTGGCTTTGCCGAGCTTTTCGAAGCCGCTCAGGTAGACGTCCAAGTGTTCGGCAACCGCGACCATCTCTTTCCGCTGACCCTTCCTCTTAGGCGCCCACCGGCTGTCCGTTCGGCGCGGATTCTTCGACCCAGCCGTAGCCTTTTTCCTCGAGTTCGAGCGCCAGGGTCCTGTCGCCCGATTTGACGATACGGCCGTTGGCGAGAACGTGCACGTAATCGGGAACGATGTAATTAAGCAGCCGCTGGTAATGGGTAACGACCACAATGGCCCGCTCGGGGCCGCGCAAAGAGTTGACGCCATTGGCAACTTCCTTTAAGGCGTCGATGTCGAGGCCGGAGTCGGTTTCGTCGAGGATCGCCAACTTCGGCTCGAGCACCGCCATCTGGAAGATCTCGTTGCGCTTCTTCTCCCCGCCGGAAAAATCCGCGTTGACCGAGCGTTTCATCATGGAATCGTCCATGCCGAGAAGCGCCATTTTGTCTTTCGCAAGTTCGAGGAAGTCCACTGCATCGAGGTCCCCCTCACCGCGATGTTGGCGGATGGCGTTGAGCGCGGTTCGCAAAAAGTAAAGGTTGCTGACGCCGGGGATTTCGACCGGATACTGGAAGGCCATGAAGATGCCTTCTTGAGCCCGCTCTTCCGGTGCAAGCTCCAGCAGGTCCTTGCCCTGGTAGCTCACTTGGCCCGAAGTTACGACGAAGCTCTCCCGTCCGGCCAGCACGTGCGCCAGAGTGCTTTTGCCCGAGCCGTTCGGGCCCATGATGGCGTGCACTTCGCCCGGCTTGACCGAGAGGCTAATGCCTTTGAGGATTTCATTGTCGCCGGCCTTGACGAACAGATTCTTGATTTCCAGCATGTTTTCACTTCACCGTGTGGGATCGGATGTGCCCGGCCATTTACCCCACGCTGCCTTCCAAGCTCACCCCCAGCAACTTCTGAGCCTCGACGGCAAACTCCATCGGCAGCTCGCGGAAGACCTCTTTGCAGAAGCCGTTGACGATCATCGAAACAGCGTCTTCGGTCGAGATACCGCGCTGTTGGCAGTAGAAAAGCTGATCCTCGCCGATCTTCGAGGTGGTGGCTTCGTGCTCGACCTGCGCGGTCGAGTTCTTGACTTCCAGGTAAGGGAACGTATGGGCCCCGCACTTGTCGCCCATCAGCATCGAGTCGCATTGGGAAAAGTTGCGCGCCCCGGCCGCGCCCTTCTGGATCTTGACCAGCCCGCGATAGGAGTTCTGACCGTAGCCCGCCGAGATGCCCTTGGATATGATCGTGCTGCGGGTATTCTTGCCGACGTGGATCATCTTCGTTCCGGTGTCGGCCTGCTGGCGGTTGTTGGTGACGGCCACGGAGTAGAACTCACCGACGGAGTTATCGCCCATCAAGATGCAGCTCGGATACTTCCAGGTAATCGCCGAACCGGTTTCCACTTGGGTCCAGGAGATCTTGGAGTTGACGCCGAGGCACTTGCCGCGCTTGGTGACGAAGTTGTAGATGCCGCCCTTGCCGTTCTTGTCGCCGGGATACCAGTTCTGGACGGTCGAATACTTGATCCGCGCATTGTCGAGCGCGACCAGCTCGACGACCGCGGCGTGCAACTGGTTTTCGTCCCGCATGGGTGCCGTACAGCCCTCCAGGTAGCTGACGTAGCTGCCCTCTTCGGCGATAATCAGCGTCCGCTCGAACTGGCCCGTATTGGCGGCGTTAATCCGGAAGTACGTAGACAGCTCCATGGGACAGCGCACGCCCTTGGGGACGTAGCAGAACGATCCGTCGCTGAAGACCGCCGAGTTCAGCGTGGCGAAAAAGTTGTCGGTATAGGGCACGACCGAGCCGAGGTACTTTTCGACCAGCTCGGGATGCTCCCGGACGGCCTCGGAGAAGGGACAAAAGATGACTCCCATCTCGCTGAGTTTTTCCTTAAAGGTGGTCGCCACCGAGACGCTGTCGAAGACGGCGTCGACAGCCACGCCGGCCAAGGCCTCGCGCTCGCTGAGGGGAATGCCTAGTTTCTCGTAGGTCTCGAGCAGTTCGGGATCCACTTCGTCGAGGCTCTTGGGGCCGCCTTTGCCTGACTTGGGGGCCGAATAGTAAACAATACTCTGGTAGTCGATCGGCGGGTAGTGAACGTTGTGCCAAGTCGGCTCCGTCATCGTGGTCCAATGCCGGAAGGCCTTCAGGCGCCACTTGAGCATGAACTCGGGCTCTTGCTTCTTGGCCGAGATCCAGCGGACGATGTCTTCACTCAACCCCGGCGGGGCTGAGTCGGCCTCGATGTCGGTCACGAAACCGTACTTATAGTCTTGCGTTGCTAGAACTTCGAGCTCATTCGCTGGAGTACCCATTCATCTCCTCTGCGGGGTGTGCGTGGTGGTCCGATCTCCCCCCGGGAACGCCACGAACGCCGTCTGCGGGGGCCGGTAGCTAGGCGTAAGACGTCTGGGCGGGAGACCGTCGGAACCGAAACTATACAGATAAGTACGGTTTGCTACCTGAAGGCTACCAATACTGTACGGATTTGTCAAGAATGAGTCTTGTCTCATGCAAGATGAGTCTGAACGAGGAGTTTGTTTCTCACACAAGATGAGCCTGAAGGATCGGGGAGTGGGCATGCTGGGAATTGACTATCCAAGTGCAAAACACCAGCAAGCTGAACCTGCAACAGATCCAGCAGTTTCTCCACTCCAGCGAGGAGATTCGATTCAAAGGCAAAGGGCGGGCCGAGATCTACACGTGGGTGGCGCGCACGCTTCGCCAGCACGGCTACAGCCGCCAAAACCGCGCCGACAAAGGGCTGCTGCGGCAGTATCTGGTCAAGATGACCGGACTGAGCCGGGCGCAAATCACGCGGCTGATCCAGCAGTACCGGCAGGGCGGAGAACTCCAACCCGCCCGCTACCGGCGGCATCGCTTTGCCCGCAAGTACACGCCCGCCGACGTCGAACTGCTGGCGGCGGTGGACGAGGCCCACGAAACCCTCAGCGGCCCGGCCACGCGCAAGATCCTCGAGCGGGAATACCAGCAGTACCAGCAGCGCGAATACGAGCGGCTGGCGGGGATCTCGGTGGCCCAGATCTATCGCCTGCGGCGGCGCAGAGCCTACCGCCAGCGGCGGCTGCATTTCACCAAGACCCGGCCCACGGCGGTGTCGATCGGCGAGCGGCGCCGGCCCGACCCGCAAGGCCAACCCGGCTTTCTGCGAGTGGATACGGTGCATCAAGGGGATCGCGATGGCGTCAAGGGCGTCTACCACATCAATGCCGTGGATGAAGTCACCCAGTGGCAAGTGGTCGGCGCCACGCCCGCGATCAGTGAAGCCTGGCTGGAGCCGTTGCTGAAAGCCATGATCGAGCAGTTTCCCTTTCGTATCCGCGGCTTCCATTCCGACAACGGCAGCGAGTTCCTCAATCGCACGGTGGAGAAGCTATTGAACAAGCTGCTGATCGAACAGACCAAGTCGCGTCCGCGGCACTCCAACGACAACGGCTTGGTGGAATCGAAAAACGGCGCGGTGATCCGCAAACACATGGGATATACGTACATCGCGGCGCCGCACGCGGGGCGCATCCAGCGCTTCTACCAACAGCACTTCAATCCCTATTTGAACTTCCACCGGCCCTGCGGACAGCCCGAGATCAAGACCGACGCCAAAGGCAAGCAGAAGCGGGTGTACCGCCACTACCAGACGCCTTGGGAATCTTTCGAGAAGTTGCCCGAGGCCGCCAGCTATCTCAAGCCAGGGCAGAGGCTGGAGGCTCTGGGCCGCATTGCCCAGGCCGAAAGCGACACGGCGGCGGCCCGCCGGATGCAGCGAGCCAAGCAGAAGCTGTTTGCCAGTTTCCGTTCCGCGAACACGCCGTGCTGAACAGCAGGAAGAGGGCTGTGGAAATGACGGGCGATGGAAAACGAGGAAAACCAAAACCAGGTTTCCCTTCGTTTCCCACCGCCCTTGGAAATCGCTCCGCGATTCCCACAATCCCACAACCCCGACGACGATTCTCCCCTTCCCAAAACTCAAAATCAAAAAGCCCGAAAGGAGCCCCAGCGACTCAAAAAGCCCCAACCCCCGTCTTCAGGCTCATCCTTCGATGAGAAAATGCTGAATGCTGCATGGTGGGTGTCAAGGCCCAATAGAAATGTCCCTCGCGGTAGGGCGATAGAAATGTCCCCTTGGTTTTGTTGGTTGTCGGTTGGTAAGAGAGTATCGTCGTCGTAGGGCTGTGGGAATGTGGGAATCGCGCCCGCGATTTCCAAGGGACGGTGGGAAGGGTGGAAAACCTGTCTTTGCACTGCGAACCCTCCTCGCTGTCGCGCTAGGTTTTCCACGCTTTCCATCCAGGCCCGTCATTTCCACAGCTTCTCTTTTTATGTCGTCGCCGCACGTTTTTTCGCCGCCAGCGGCTGGCGCCAGGGGTGGTCTGCCGCCGGTGTCTGCCGCCGCGGAGTCGCTCGCAGTTTCGGCTCTGGACGCGGCTTGGGCCGCGGCCGCGCGATCGGTTCAAAAGCCACCTTGTCGCCGCCCTCGCAGACCACCCGCAACTCCCCCACCCTCGCCTGCTGCACGGTCACTCTCGCGCCCGCTCCTACGTCTTGGTTGCGCCGCGGTTGCAACTGCAGAAAACGGTTCTCGAATCGCACCACCAGGTCGTTCGACACTACCCGCTCGGCCTCCAAACAGAAAACCCACTGCAAGTCCAGACCTTTCGGCAGGCGCTGGTGAAATCCGCTCCCGCCGACGGTTGGCGGACAAACTTGGCGTTGTGTTCGTCCAAATACTGCTGGTCGAGATAGCGGTTAGCCACCTCGTAATCGGCAATGCCTTCGAGCCGCATCTTCTTGATCAGGCGGTCTTGATGGGTCGAGTGATGGCGTTCCACGCGGCCCTTCGCCTGCGGCGACGAAGCGGCGATGATGTGTATGCCCAGCTTGGCGCACATGCGCCCGAACTGCGTCTCGGGCTCGATGCCTTCGATTGCTTCGCGCGACGTCGGCCGGCGCTTGTAAACATTCTTCCAGTCGCAATACAACGCCTTCGGTACGCCGTATTGACACACCCAGGCTTGGAGCAGATCCGCCGCCGCCCAGGTGGTTTCTTCGTCCGAGAAACGGCACAGCGCCCGGCCGGTCGCATCGTCGACGAAGTTCATCAGACAGCCTTTCGGGCCGCGCCCTTCGAGCCAGTCATGATGCGAGCCGTCGAGTTGGATCAACTCACCGCAGTGGGCTTTGCGCTGACGACGCGAGCGGTGGGGCTTGCGCTTGCGGCGGCGACTCCACAGTCCTGCGGCGAGCATCCACCGCCGCAGGGTCCGCACCGATATTTCCAGATCGTGGTCCTGCTGCAAATGCTCGGCCGCCAGCGTCGGCCCAAAGCGCTCGTGCGGCTCGCCCGAATAGTTCTCGCGCACCCGTTGCAGCACTCGCTTGCGAACTTCCGGCGACTTGGCGCGGTTCGACACGCGGCCCGCATTGCCATGCACGAGAGCTTGCGCCCCTCCCTCGCCGTAACGCTTCTTGAGCCGCTTCGCTTGCCGGCAGCTGACCTCCAGCAGCTCAGCCGCTTCGGTCAACTTCAGCTCCCCTCGTTTCACTCGGCTCAGCACTTCGCCGCGCCTCAGTTCCTTGGCATTCATCCATGTCCTTCCCCATCTCCGCTCCTCCTTTGGAGCCCCCGATTAGGGGACATTTCTATGGGGCGCTCAAGGGGACATTATCATTGCCCTTCAACAGCGTCGCCGGGCCGGTTGTATATTCCTGGGGGCAGGGAAGCGGGCGCCGAGAGCCGCCTGCTACTGCTCGGGAGTCGTGGAGGGAAATTCGACCGGGTCTCGTTCGAGGCCGAAGATACGGATGCCGCCCTTGCGCCTGGGTGGCCGGGTGGGACGGGGAGGCTCCTGAGAGGTCACCGTTTGGGGAGCAGCGGCCTGTTGGGCACGCTTGGCCGCTTGTTCTCGAATTTGCTTGAGAACCTCCTTCTCGGGGATGAGCAGACTTGCTTCGAGGACGCGTCCCTCGTGAACGAAGGAAAGGTTGTTCAAAAACTCCGCGGTTTCGGGCTTCTGCTCGCCTGCTTTCATCAGCGCTAGGAATCCCTGGACCGTATCGAAAAGTTGCTTGGCGTCCGCTTCCGTCGGTGACGCCACTTCCAACGCCAGGCGAACATCGCTTCCTAGTGACACGCCCAGACCAAAGGCATCGACCTTCGAGGCCAAGTTCGAAGCCATGTCGGGCGTACCGGCTGGCCCCGAGCCAAAAGGGCCGTTGGCGCTGACCCAGATGTGGTGGCCGCTCAAGCGTTCGACGGAACGGCGAAGGGAACCGCTGAAGACCGACGTCGTTTGGGCCGCATAGCGATCGACTGCTTCGCGGACGTCGGCTAGCTCGCCGAGAGCCCCGTATCGGCCGTCCAAGGCCACGAAGTGCCGAGGATCGCCCGATCCCTTGGCCGGGAAGACCTCATGGCCGCCGTAGGGTTCACCGCTGCAGGCGGCGCCACAGAGCATGCTGGCAAATGCACCGTCGGCGAAGTTCCCGCGGGCCAAGATGACCACGTCTTTCGGTTCATTGTTCGCGCTGCCGGCATCGAGCCTCCCCGTAATCAGCACCTCGTCGAGATACTGGAACGGGTTCGCGCCCATCAGGTCGAGGAAAGCCCCGACCTCGGGACTCGATTTCTTCGTTTCATCAAGAGCCAATTGCACTAATGGCGAATTCGCCATTTCGGACAACTGAATCCCAACCATCAAGTTGACGTCAGCACGGGCCAAACCAAGAAGGTTCGGATCAGCGGCGTGCGATGGGACCGATAGGGCCACGACGGCCGCGAGCAGTGAGGACGCGATTGTTTTCATTGCCGATTTCCCCTTCCTTAGATGATAAGGCGAAGCGGGCCGGCCGGGAATCGAGTGAAGACCTTAGCCCGCTTTTCTCACCACGTGGCGAGGCGAAGTGCGTGAGGGGCCCGTCAGTACAAGGCGCGCGCCGCTCGGCGCCGCATTTCTTGAATAATGCGGGTGTACTTGAACAGTTACGTTGAGCACGGCGAGCAAGCGCAACGCAGTCATGGCGGGCCTATTGCGTGCTTCGACCGTCAGGTGGTGAGAAAAGCGGGTTAGGCCGCGATTGCGCCAGGGTCACACCGACTGGGCAAAAGGCCGCCGGCCATGACTAGCGGCAACAGTTTGTGTACTATCCGAGGAATCGCCCCAAGCTGTTGATATAATGACGTCTAGTAGCCTGCGACGAAGCTCGCAAGGGCGTATTCGGCCGATGGGGAAGGGTGCCCGACTTGTTGAAGAGTCATGAGTATCGCCGACAAGCCAGGCTGAATCCCCTGTGCCGGCGGCTCTGCCGATAGGTTGGCGTTTATCGAAACACGTCACGGATATCGGGAGTCGGCGGCCATCGACTAAGGAAGGTTCGCTTTGGACGTTCAAGCCACGCAACTCCGCCCGGGAATGTTGATCAAGTTCAACGGCAATCTGTTCTCGGTCTTCCGCGTGTCGCATCGGACGCCGGGGAATAAGCGCGGCTTCGTCCAGGCTAAAATGCGTAACCAGTCGAGCGGCGCCATGATCGAGCACAAGTTCTCCTCAGAGGACTTCGTTGAAAGAGTGTCCCTCGACGAGCAGGAGATGGAATACCTCTATGAAGATGGCGGCCTTTACTACTTCATGAACACGGAGACCTACGAGCAGATTCACCTGACCAAGGACGATCTGGGCGAACAGGTGTCTTATCTGATTCCGAACGCGACGCTCAACCTCCGGTTTTATGAGGGTCGTCCGTTCAACATCGACCTGCCGGCGGCCATTGAGATGAGGGTCGTCGAAACGACTCCGGCGATCAAGGGAGCCACCGTCACCAACGTCACCAAGCCGGCCAAGACCGAAACTGGCCTCGTCGTCCAGGTTCCCCCCTTTATCAAAGAAGGCGAAGAGATCCGCGTCAGCACCAGCGACGGAAGCTACCTGGGCCGTAAGTGAGTTCCCCTGGGCCCGAGCCTGGCGTTCCAGGCTCACTCCGTTGCTCTCGCACACCCTCGCAACGAGCGATGTGGCGCACGCCTCCAGGCGTGCCGTGTCGCCATTCCGGGCGACATCGGCGGGCGGAAGCCCGCGGGCCCGCACCTTCACGGCCACCCAAGAGGATCAAAGTCGGCGCGTTTTCGACGCTGCGGGAATCGATCCGATCTACTCCCGCCTCAGCGCCGGCCCTAGAGGGGCGTGCAGCGTGACCGTGATCGACACGGCGCCGGCGATCAATCCGACCAGGACGATGGAAACCAGGGTGACCGAAACCGACAGCCACGGGGGCTCGGCCAAGCCGCTCAAGAAGTGCGGCAGAACGGCCACCGAAGCCGTCAGCACGCCGATCAGAACACCGTATACCAGCAGGAAAAGGTTTTCCGTCAGAACCAGCCAGGAGATCGAAGGAGCCGGGAAGCCGACCGCCTGCAGCAGAGCCAGTTCCCCGCGGCGCTCCAAAACGTTGCGCACCATCACGACGGCAAGGCCCAGAGTGCCCAGCAGCAAACCCAGTCCGCCGAGCGCCTGAAAAGTGCTGAGGTAGGTGTTTTCGACAACCAAGTAACCCGCCAGCCGGTCGGCCGTCCGCGTGGCGTCGAAGCCCTGGTCGGCGAAGCGTTCCTCGAGCGCTTGCCCTGCCGCGTCGGAGTCGGTTTCGATCATAAAAAAGTTGAAACCGCTATGGGAAGGAAACAGATCGAGGAAGTTCCGCTCCGACATGATCAACTGCGATTGGAAAACGCTGCGAGAAAGCAGGCCCGCTATGACCAGCCGGAGGTTTTCTCCACGTTCGTCGGCAACCTCGAGATGCTCGCCTAGACCTAGGTGAAGAATGTACTTGATCGAGTTCGCGTCTCCGAAGACGGGGATGGCGCCATCTTCGGGTTCCTTGTCGAGCAACCTCCAGGGATGCTCACCTTCCTCGGCTGATTCCGCCAGGGTAGCTTGGAAGGCGAAGCCTCCCCGCTCGATCAGCTCGGTGGTAGCGCCGAGCAGCGTTGGCCGCGAAGGCCGATAGAGGTTGAGGCAACTGGCGTCCTCGCCGGGTCTGACGCGGAGCGAAAAGATGCTCATCTCGGGTAGACCCTCCTCTCCGCCGAAGGAGAGATGGTAGGTCGGGACGTCGGATTCCCCCATCCAGCGAAAACCCCCGTCCCCGGAGTGAAAGGTGGGCTCGCCCTGGGTTGGGTCGTGACGAAAAGATTCGACGGAGAGAATGATGAACGTGGAACTGGCAACCAACGCCACGGTAAGAAGGCTGCGGGTGGGCCGGCGCGCAGCGTTGCGGACGCCAAGCCGCGCCAGCGGTGAAGCGCCGGCCAGTGACACACCGGCCGGCGTCGCCAGAGAGAAGCGGAAAAACGCCAGGGCCCCCGCCAACAGGAGCGCACCAACGCCGAAGAAAGCCGGGTCTCTAGGAACGACGTCAGTCAGCACCGAAAGAACCACAAGTAACAATGCTAGGGCGGCTGAAGCGCCGGCCACGATCCCCGACCGGCGAGCGGACCGTGCTGTCAAGCCGGCCGGTCCCGCCGGCTCGATCTCACCCGCCAGCAGGGAACGCGGGCTCACCTGCTCGAGCTTGCGGATGGCAAACCAGATGGAAACAACCATCATTAGTAACGCACCCAGGGCTCCCACGGTGAGACTCAACGCCGTCACGTGTAGCTCGAGAAACGGTGCGCCGACGGCCGCTCTCCACCAGGTTGTCAGGCCATACACCATCAATGCGGCGTAGCCGACGGCCCCCGGCAGACCGATCAGGCAGCCAACCAGCGCGACAGCAGCGCTCTCCTTGAGCAATAGTCTTCGGACATGTCCGATCGGATGGCCGGTTGCGAGCAACAAGCCGACCTCCTTGGAACGCCGTTCAACGCCTAGCCGAAACAGCAAGACCACCAGCATTGTGGCCGAGACGATCAGAAAAAAACTGAAATAGAAGAAATATTCCGAAAAGTCGGTGGCCCCGGCCGAGGCGGCCAGTCCTCGCGCTTTCACCGGCTGAAACGCAAGTCCGTAGGCAGCCGGATTCAGCCGAGATCGAAGGGCCTCGTCAAACGCAGCCGAGGCTTGCTCGACCGTTTGACCTTCGCCCGCCGCTACGCGAACCGACGTGAGCTGTCCGAAACGGTTGGTCCAGAGTTTCTTGGCGGTCTCCAAAGCAACGAAGGCCTTGGGAGCCGTACG
Organism: Bryobacterales bacterium; assembly: GCA_965206025.1. Classification (GTDB taxonomy): domain Bacteria; phylum Acidobacteriota; class Terriglobia; order Bryobacterales; family UBA6623. The sequence goes on from CBDBIU010000001.1 coordinate 28,638, forward strand.
GTATCGGTCCCAGTAGTCTTCATCGATCGGGCGAATCTTGCCCAGGTCCACCGGGAACGGCGGGTCCCAGTCTCCCATGCGCGCCGCATCGCTCATGCCCTGGTAGGTAGGTGCGAGATCCCGGTCCAGAGCGAGACCGGTCATCTTGACGACGCCTTGGACAGAGAAGGTTCTCCGGGCTGTCTCCAAGGACCCCCGCCGGCCAACTAGGTAGTAAGCAAGTTCGACCTGGTCACCGAGGCTTGCTCGCAGGTCGCGCGCCGCCCACTCATTGAGCAGGATTTCGTTCTTTTCGAGCTTCGGCGCGGGCTCGCCGTCGCTGAGGAGCAATGAATCGAACAGAGCCTCACTGCCGGTATCGAGCGCGGTCACCGTCGAGTAAGGAATGACGCGATCACCGAGCCGTATTTCGTTCGCCAGGTAAGTCAGTACGGGCAGGTAGCGTAATCCGGCTTTTTGGGCCGCATCAGCCGCGGCTTCGGCGGTAGAAATATCGAGGACGATGCGGCCGGTCTCGAGCGCCACGGTCCTCTGCCGCGGCAAGGGCCGCGTTGTCAGGTGTAGGTCAGCTAGCTGAATCGTTTCTTTCAGCGCTGTGTCGAGATTTTTAGATCCCCCTTCACTCGACGAGCCGGAAACGAAAAGCGCATTGACGCGTCCCGGCTGCCGCAGAGCGGTCTGCAGGCCCTCCAGAGGAAGAAAAACGTTAAACGGTAACTGCTGGCTGGGCGAAAGCCCGAAGCGTCCCAGGCCGCTCGAGGGCAGGATACCGGCGACCCTCAGCCGCATCACGCGGACGTTTTCGGATTTGCGGCCCATCACCGACTCGCTGGGTATAAGCGTGTCGGTTTGAAAGCGGACGATGACAGCATCTCCCGCTCGGGCATCAATTTCATCCGCAAGCGTTTCGTTGATCAGGACTTCACGCGGACCCGGGAGCGGCGCGGGAGGCGCGAAGAAAGACCAAAAGCGCTCATCGACGCCGTGGATGTTGACACGAGAAGCCCGTGAGCTTGTCGTGGCGGCTTCCACGCTGCCGCGAATGAGGATCGACGGAGCCGCCTGGTCGAACGAATTGACGAACCGCTCTGACGCGGCTAGATCATCGGCCAGCTCTTCCCGGAAGTATCGATCCGCGACCAACGCGTGATCGATCCCCGCCAGCCTGTCGAGGGTCAGGTCGCGCAAGCTGCCGCGGACCGAATCCCCTACCAACAACGCTCCCGCGAAGACGGCCGTTCCCACGGCTACCCCCAAGGCGACGGCTGCGTGGATGCCGCGGTGATAGATCAGCGACCGCCGTAGCAAACGCTGCTCGCTGAACGTGCCGGAAGGGGGTTGGTGGGACTCATTCATGGCTTGACTTAGTCCGCCATTTCGCAAATACAGCTACCGATCAATCAGCTTGTCGAGGATTGCTGATCATCAGTTCGGTCGCCATGAATTGCGCCTCCATGTTCAGGGCGTAGCGGTACAGCATGCTGTGCCCGTAGTCCAAAGTCACTGCATTTTGCGAGCCTCAATAGGTGCACGGCACCTCTCCGGTGACACCCATCATATCCTGATCGCGTGGCTTGTAGATCTCGCTCTTTGTCGGTCAGCCGGGTTCGGTTGCTACCATGAGAGTTGCTTTTTGAGCAAGAAGGGCGCCGAGATGCCGACAGGGACGGGCTAGCAGCCCGCGGGCAAAATTGCGCGAGAGCAAAAAATGGGGACTGCCACCAATTCGCCCCCCCGTCATGCCCTAATAAGAAGCACTTAGCGTGACGCGAATTCGCTGGCTGTACCCGATTTTTCGCGACCTTCACCTCTACCACGGGCGCCTAGGCGGTCAAGATGTCTGTTCCACCGTCGCCCTGCGGCACAACCGATGAACGCTGAACTGGTCTGTTTCAACCCCGACTGCCGCCGGCGTTACGCGCTGGATGACGTCATTTATCAGTGCGGGCAATGCGCCGCTCTACTCGAGGTCGAGAACGACTTCGGAGCCGCTGATCCGGATGCGCTTCGTTCGTTGTGGGACGAGCGGCGAAAGAGCCGCGAGCCTCTCGATGTCAGCGGCGTCTGGCGCTTCCGCGAGATGCTGCCGTTTGTCGGCGACCCCTCGCACATCGTTACGCTGCGGGAAGGCAACACTCCTCTCTTCGATGCTCCCCGAGCCGCTGCCTACGCCGGTCTGCAATCGGTGCAACTCAAGCACCAAGGCTACAATCCCTCGGCCTCGTTCAAAGACAACGGCATGACCGCCGGGGTGGCCCAGGCTCGCAAACTCGGCATGAACCGCGTGGCCTGCGTCTCGACCGGCAACACGTCGGCCTCGATGGCGGCGTATGCGGCGGCGGCCCAAATACAGGCGATCATCTTCGTGCCGCACGGCAATATCGCCTATGGCAAGCTCGCCCAAGCCCTCGAATACGGCGCTGTTACTCTGCAGGTCGAAGCCAACTTCGATCAGATTCTCGCTCTCGTGCGCAAGCTGGCCGAAGAGACCGGCATCTACTTGCTGAACTCAATCAACCCGTTCCGTATCGAGGGGCAAAAGACTATCGCCATCGAAATGCTCGATCAGCGAGCATGGAAGGTTCCCGACTGGATCGTGCTGCCGGGCGGAAACCTAGGGAACGTCTCGGCCCTCGGAAAGTCGCTGCGGGAAATGAAGCAGGTGGGTTTGATCGATCGCCTTCCACGCCTGGCCGTGGTACAGGCGGAGGGAGCCGCGCCGTTCTACGACCTGTTTCAGCGTGGGGATCGCGACGCAATTCGAAATGTCGAGAAACCCGAAACTCTGGCGACGGCCATTCGCATCGGCGCCCCGGTCTCCTGGCCCAAGGCGCTTTTCGAATTGGAGGCAACCGACGGGCTGGCGGAGTGCGTCACTGAGCAGGAAATCGCGGACACCAAGGCCGTGATCGGACAGTGCGGCATCGGCTGTGAGCCGGCGTCCGCCGCGTCGCTTGCCGGTATCCGGAAACTGACCGCCGCGGGGAAAATCTCCGCCGAAGACGACGTCGTGGCCGTTCTCACCGGGCACCTGCTCAAGGATCCCGACTACGTCTATCACTACCACACAGGCCGGCTGGAGGCTCCCGGCGGCCAAACGCTGAGTTCCACCTTCGGCAACGAGCCCTTGGTCGTGCCGAACGATCCCGGCAAGATTGCCGAGATCCTGGACAAGAGCGGCGAATCTCCCAAATAGGGCCTGATGGCAATGCCGCTGGCCCACGCTTTTCACCAAATGGGTTAACCCGCATTTCTCACCACCTGACGGCCGAAGTGCGCCATAGGCCCGCCATTACTGCGTTGCGCTTGCTCGCCGTGCTCAACGTACTGTTCAAGTACGCCCGCATTATTCAAGAAATGCGGCGCCGCTCGGCGCGCGCCTTGTACTGACGGGCCTCTCACGCACTTCGCCTCGCCACCTGGTGAGAAAAGCGGGCGAATCCCACGGCGCACACGATGGATCTTCCTGATGACATTGACTTTGCCCTCAGTCGGCAGCCGGCAAAGATCGGGGAACTGCTGGGGGATCAACCATCATCGACAGGCCCTGGCCACGCTGGATGAGCATTTGTGAAAGCCTAAATATGGTCCAACTTGAGGCGCGGGACGTTAACGGTTCGTGTCCCCCGCGGTCCCAATCCGAAGACCGTGAGCAGAATAGCGTCCCGTTCTTTGCATATTTCAGCGAAGGGCGGCAGCTGCCACCGACTATAATGTTAGTACTCGGAAAGACATTGACAAAAAGGGGCGCCCCCCCGTTTCCGCGTCCCATAGCATGAAAACCGCCTCGAAATCCACGCAAAAGATCAGCAAGGTGGCGGAAGCCGCCTTCCCGTGCCGCTTCGGAGAGTTTCAGATCTACGGGTTCCGCCGCTCCGGGAACGGCAGTGACGAGGAGATTGTAGCCCTCAAAATGGGCGATTTTTCCGCTTCCGGACCCGCTCCGCTTGTCCGCATTCACTCGCAGTGTCTCACGGGCGACGTCTTCGGCAGCTCTCGCTGCGATTGTGGACCACAACTGTCAATGGCGCTTGAAAAGATCGCCGCGGAGGGCCGAGGGCTGCTGATCTACGACCCGCAAGAAGGCCGTGGCATCGGTCTTGTCAACAAGCTGATGGCCTACCAGCTTCAGGACGAAGGCGCGGACACGGTCGAGGCGAACGAAAAACTCGGCTTCGAACCCGACCAGCGCAGCTATGAGCTGCCGGTCGCCGTCATGCGCCACTTCGGTCTAACCGCGGTCCGGTTCCTTTCAAACAACCCCTCGAAAGTAGAAGCCCTCGAAGCTGCCGGAGTTGCC
>CBDBIU010000002.1:0-366153 GCA_965206025.1 Bryobacterales bacterium
AAGACTGTCGCCACGAGCCATTGCCAGCGGGCCTTTCGTCCCCCATCGCAGTGAGAGTGGTGAGAAAACCGGGCTACGGTCTTTGGAGGTGCAGTTCCTTCAGAAGCGAATCTGTCTCAATGTAGGTTCCACTATGGCTTGAGCTTTCGCGAACGATGCCGATTCCGGGCTTGAATCAGCGGCGAAGAGGCCCCCCGAGCGTGCGGTAGATGAGAAAAAAGGCATCTTCGATCTCGCCGTAAGGCGTCGTGACATCCTGCCGGCTTTCGACGACCCAGTAATAGTTGCCGGGGTTCGGCGCGCCCCCCTTGCCTTGCCGGAACAAGGTCAACTTTTCGAGGTCCGCCTGTTCTCTCTGCTTGTCGGACCAACGGATGCCGATCGTCATGGGGAAGAAAAAGTCGGGAGTCGCCCTTTCCAGATACGATCTATATCGCTCGGTCAGGTCCTTGGCGGCGTCATCCCAAGAGTGTGTGTAAAAGGGAAGAACGTAGCTGCCGCGGACGAGATAGAAGCGCTCCTCTCCGCGGCTGGAAGGTCGCATGAAGTCGGCCTTCTGCTCCTCGCTCCAGCCGGGACCGAATTGATAGCGAAAATCGGTGTTGCGTTCGCGCCAGTGGACGACGGTCCCCTCCGAGACCGAGTCATGGGCGACGATCGTTACTTCCCGGGTCGATGTCCTTCGCACCCGAAGAGGTGGATTTCCGTAGTCGGTGGCGTAGGTGTCTTCGTAGACCCAGCGGTTGCCCACATCGAGCCGGGAAGTATTCGAAGACGTTGGCGCTTTCTTTGACTTCGAGGCTCAGGAAGGGGCGGTCTTGGCCCAGCCCGTGGGATGCACAAAGAACCAAGAGCCAGAGAAGAAAGGGCCTGCGATGAATCCGCATGACTGCCTTGAGAATAGCTTGATTCGCCGGGACGCTCCGGTCTTCGAGGGGAGACGGAGGCGATGAATCGCACCCTTACATCCCCGGCGGCGGGCATTTGCCAATTTCCCGGCGACCACGGGCAAGAAATGCGCCAGAGATGACAAGCAGGAGTGCTTGTCCTACTGAATCTCAGCGGGGCGGAGACAAGCAGGAGCGCTTGTCCTACCCGCGCCGTCCTAGGCGGCGAGAGCCTGCCGGCAGTAGTCGAAACACTTGCGCACTTCTTCGACCGTGTCGTCGCCGTCGTACTCGTATTCGATGTTGGCGGGGATCATGGACCGTTTTTCGCGCAGCAGGGCCAGGACTTCCTTGATCGGGGTGTCGCCTTCTCCGAAAGGCACGTTGGCGCCTTGGTCGCGCTTGCGGTCCTTGATGTGCAGGGTCAGGATGTCGTCGTGGTGCTTGTCGAGGTAGTCGACGGCGTCGAAATTCGCCGCGGTGAAGTGGCCGATATCCAAGTTAATAGCAATGTAATCGGAGTTTCCCCGGCGTGCTCGGTCGAAGTCATCCGGCGTGGCGAACTCGTTATCTCTGATGTTCGAGTGATTGTGCATCCCCACGCGCATCTTGTATTTCTTGGCGTAGCGATCGATCCGGCTCGCCGTGCTGACGTTGGCCGAAGCGGTGATGACCTTGGCGCCGATCGCCTGAGCCATCTCGAAGCCGCGCTCGATTTCGGCATCGGTGAAATCATCCTTGAAGCTGTAATTGTAGGCGTAGACGTCGATACCCGCGTCCCGAAATTTCTTGCCGACCGCTTCGAACTCGTCGAGAGGTACGGAAAGCCGCCATTGCCGCAATTCCTCGCGGTCTTTTTTCGGAGACCCGCCGAATCCTCCTTCCAAGTGCCCGGACGCAAACTCACACGAGCCGATGCCGACGTCGGCAATCGCTTGGATGGCTTCGTCCAGCAAACGGTCCCGGAAGCTATAGCTCTGCACACCGATCAACACCCCGTGGAAGGTGGAATCGATCATCGAGGGACGGGCCACAGTCTCGGTCGGGTCCGGTTCGGCTTCGGGGGTGAATCGGCAATTGGGCAGCAGCAAGCCCCCTATACCGGACAGCGAGAGTGCTCCGAAACGTCTTCGATTGATCGACATGTGGTTTCTCCTGCCGTTTGTCATCACTCCTTCGGCTCTACCTTCTTGAAGGCCAACGTTGTCTCCTTGCTGGCGCTTGTAAAACCCGCCACTAGATCGCCCTCGAACTCGAACGTGACGGTCATTGGGACTCGCTCATCAACCCGGAATGTCTTTTCGTCAATCGGGTTCAACCTCGACTCCTGACCCCAGCGTTTGAGAAGCAGGATCCCATCTTCGAGGACAATACTGCTTTCCCAGCCTTGCTCGGTTTGGTATTCGCCTACGTATCGATTGAGCACCTCAAGAGAGAATCCACTTTCGTTTGTCCGGGTGTCGGCAAGAGTCGCCCCCGCCCCCCGCAGTAGGTCGGCAACCGCCACTTGGTTGTTTTTGGTCGCCACCGAGAGCGCGGAAGCGAGCGATTCCGCCCGAACGTCCCCCGGGCTAGCAGGGTCTTAACCGCCTCGGCATCACCTTGCCGAACACGCGATACCAAATCGTTTTCCCGGAAGCAGTACAAGGTTGTGCGAGTTCGCAGGTAAATGCGACCGTCGGCAAGTGCGGGGGTCGCATAGCAGCCCTCACCTATGTTGTTGACGGCCAGCACCTCCCAGCCGGGGCCGGCTTTCAGAACGGCGACCTTGCCGGTCTCGCTGGCGACAAAGATTTTCCCGTCGGCCGCCACGGGCGACGAAAAATACTTATCGATCGCGTCACGGATTCGTCCCTGTTTTAAGACTTTACCCGTCGAGGGATCGACAGCCGTGACGATTCCCCCGTCTTTGAACAAGTAGAGGACGCCTTCGTAAAGCAGGGGTGACGGGACGTTCGGGAGGAATTTGCTCAAACGCCAGCGCACATTTGTTTCTGTCAGGTCACCCCGGCCACCCAGACGAACGGCCAACAAAGACCTTGAGGCAGAAAGGGAGTTCTGGGCCTGCTGCCACTCGCCTGCGTCTACCGCAGCGTCTTCGCCGCCCCAGCGACGAAGCATGGCCGGCATGAAGCGATTCCCTGGATTCCGAGGCAACTCGTCCAAGGCGATCTTGCCGTCCTTATTCTTGTCCAGCTCTTCAGCCACTCGCTCGAAGGGTGGACCCGAACCTCCACCAAAACCACCGACGTTGACGTAGACGGCGTCGCGGCCAAGGACGGGTAACGAGCGAGGCTGATAGGCCAGGCCGCTTACCCACCACAGCTTCTTGCCCGTCTGGGCGGAATAGCCGACGATCTCTGCCGGTGAAGCGGCGATGATTTGCGCTGGACCCTTGTCCGGCTCATGGACGATGGGTGTCGAATACGCACCCAGGAGGCTCGGGCGCTCGGTCTTCCACTTCAAGCTGCCGTCGGCCGAATCGAAGGCGGCCAGGTAGGAATCCTGAATCTGGTCCGCTAGGAGTACAACGCTTCCCCGGTACAGAATCGGTGATACCGACGCCCCGTGCTCGGTGTCAAAAGGCCCCAGCGGAACGCTCCAGCGCTCTTTGCCGTCCCGGCTGTAGGAAATCAATCCGGAATCGGAAAAGAACGCATAAACGTTCTCCCCATCAGTAACCGGGCTGGGCGAGGCCGGGCCATTCCGTTCATTCCGAGATTCCTCGTGCCGTTTAACGACAGCCTGTCGCCACAGCAAGTGTCCTGTCCGGCTGTCGAAGGCCAGAACCAGCCGTTGGTCGCCCTCGTGAGCGGTCAAAAAAATTCGCTCGCCGGCCAGAATGGGCGACGACTTGCCCTCGGGAACGGCTACCTTCCAGAGGACATTTCGGTCCGGTCCGAACTCAACCGGCAGATCCCGCGCTTCGGAAACGCCCGAGCCGTTCGGACCGCGGAAGCTTGGCCACTCGGAGGCTTGTAACGGCTGGATGCCCAAGCCCGTAATCACGCAAAAGGTTTGAAGAGACCGCCGCGCGAAGAGACGATTCATAGGAGCCTCCCGCCAAACCGGGTCTTTGCTCGCGAGCGCCTCGCGCTGACTCGACGACGTTACGTTCAAACCACAAGCAACGGCCGATTGGCGAGTAGCATCATAGCGCACCTACGGAACCGAGGGCTAGGCTCATTTTCCGCAACTCCGATAGAGTAAGAGGGCCGGCGCGGGCCGCATGACGAGACATGAAGAGCGCTCTAGTCACTGGCGGGGCCGGGTTTATCGGATCGGCGCTGGTGCGAGGTTTGTTGTCCCGGGAAGACGTAGAGCGGGTTGTCGTGGTGGACAATCTACTGACTGGCGGCGAGGCTAATCTTTCCGAAGTCCGTGACTCGATTGAATTCCATCTCGCCGACACCCGCGACCTCGGGGCGATGAAGGGTCTTTTTCAGGGCGTGGACGTTGTGTTTCATCAGGCGGCGATCCCGTCGGTTCCGCGGTCGATCGAGGAGCCCGATCTCACCCACGATGTCAACGTGAATGGGACGTTCAACGTGTTCCGAGCAGCCCAAGAGAGCGGGGTCCGGCGTGTTGTCTACGCGGCGTCCTCCTCCGCGTACGGCGATCAGCCCGATCTGCCAAAAAAAGAATCGATGCGGCCCAGCCCCCGCTCACCCTACGCCGTTCAGAAGCTGGTTGGCGAATATTACGCCCGGATTTTTTGGCAGGTTCATGGTGTCGAGACGGTTTCGCTGCGCTATTTCAACGTGTTTGGGCCGCGCCAAGATCCGTCGTCGCCCTATTCCGGGGTCTTGTCGCTTTTCTGCGCCGCCGTTTTCGAGCGTCGCGCCCCGACGATCTTCGGTGACGGCGAGCAGTCGCGGGACTTCACGTTCGTGGATGACATCGTGCGGCTAAATCTGCTGGCCGCGGATTCTCCCCGCGCTCCGGGAAACGTTTACAACGGCGGGACGGGCAGCCGGCACACTCTCAATGAGGTGTGGGCCGTTCTCGAGAAGATCGAGAATGTCGAGATCCCGCCCACCTACGGGCCGCCTCGTCGGGGGGACGTGAAGCATTCCCAAGCTGACTTGACCGCCACCCGCCGGGACCTGGGCTATGAGCCGCGGGTGAGCTTCGAAGAAGGGCTTAGGCGTACGCTGCAGTGGTACCGCCAGAGCCGATAGAAAACGCAGCGTGACAGATCGCACCATGCTTGCCGAGATGAAAGCTGGGCTTTGATGAGTCGCTTCGCGGGGCTCGGCGAGGTGGTGCTTCGCCGGCCGCTTCCTTTTTTTTTGTTGTTGCAGGCGGGGCTGCTTTTCTACCGCATCGACCTGCTTCCGGTTTGGGGTGACGAGCAGTTTACCCTGAACGTGGTCGCCCGGCCGTGGAGCGAAATCCCCCGTGCTCTGGCGGCCGATATCCACCCTCCGCTCTACTATTTCCTGACTAAAGCCTGGGTCGCGCTGCCCTGGCCCGGCTCACTCCTGACGCAGGTGCGCGCGCTTTCGGTAGTTTGGGCCCTGCTGTCCACGGTCCTGATTGCTTTTCTGTGGCTCGGCAACAGTAGCCGGTCCGGGAAAGTGTGGTTTTTGGCCCTGTGGAGCCTTTCCCCCGCCCTGGTCTTGTACTCGCGCATGGCGCGTTCCTACAGCCTGCAATTGTTCTTGAGCTGTCTGCTCTTGTGGCTGGCGGTGCAGTGGACCAGAGAACCGATGCGGAAGAGGCTGACGGTCCGCTATACGGCGGTCGCGGCGTTGCTCTTGTACACCCACTACCTGCCCGGGTTGGCGATCGTCGGAGCCGTGAACGTGTTGCTGGCGGCACGCTGCCTGCGACATCGGAGATGGCGCGTACTGGCGGCGCTAGCGGCTTCCAACCTGTTGCTGGCGCTGCTCTACGCGCCGTGGCTGCCCGTTCTGAGGGCCGCCGTGGCCCGTGTGCTTACGATGGAATCGTACTCGCCGGTGGAAAATGCCGCCGTTGGAGCGGTCTTGCCTTTGGCTTTCAGCTTTGTCTCTTTCACTTACGGGGAGTCGATCTCCGTTTGGGCTCTTGGGGCGGGGCTGTTGATCGGTCCCCTCGTGGGTTGGCTCGTTTGGCGTGGGGCGAAAAGCTCTCCTGGATGGCCGGTTGTCGTGGGAATCTCCGCCGCGATTGCCTATGGGGGCGCCACGGCCTGGGTGAGCGTGCCCTTTACACCGGCGCGTCTGTTATTTCTCCTGCCGTTTTACCTTCTCTTGCTCGTGCGCGGGAAAGAACGGGAGCCGCGACTGGGCTTGGCTGTTTGCAGCGCTGTCTTGCTTGTCGGAATGAGCTCGCTGTGGAGTTACTCCCACAAAGCCGACTTTCTCAACAAGGGGTACTTACTGCCGTTTGAAGAGATGGCGGCGTATCTGGAAGACCAGCCGGGAGCCGAGACTGCCTTGATCTTGGTGGATCGCTGGAACAGCGACCCCCAACCCTTCCTGGCGACGCTCGGCGACTGCTTCTCCCCGCTTCCGATCCATGGAAAGAAGTCTGTGGGAAGAGCGCGCCAGCGCGTTCGGCGCGATCGGCCGCAGAGGATCTGGTATCTGCGCAATACTCACGACATCTCGCCTGATTCCTTGCACAAAAGGCTGGAGGCGGAGCTGGCCGCCGCCTATGACGGCCGGCGTCATCTGTTCCTGCCTTATTCGCCGCTCGATCGGGTCGCCGCGCGGCTGTTGGGCGACAACAACCCGCCAACCCATCACTATCAGGTGCTCGAGTTGCGGCGGCGGGGGGGCGAGGCATCCTCGGAAGGTCGAACGGTCGGAGAACCAGTCGGGCAGTAGGGGGTCGCTCGGGACCCGGCCATTGGCCTATTCTGGAAGTGGAAGCCTTGATATACTTGGTGTTCGCCGCGACCTCGGCCATCCGGTCGAAACCCGAGGCGGTTAGCTTATGTCCGAACACGATACCCAAACCGGATCGGTAACGGGGAGCGAGGAAAAGGTCATCCTCTTGCTCAAGCCCCGCGGTTTTTGCGCCGGGGTCGTCCGAGCTATCGATATCGTGGAGTTGGCGCTCAAGGTGTACGGGCCCCCGGTCTATGTGCGCAAGGAAATCGTCCACAACCGTCATGTGGTAGAAGATTTGGCGACCCGGGGAGCCATTTTTGTCGACGAGCTGAGCGAGGTGCCCGCCGGGGGCCGCGCGGTCTACAGCGCGCACGGTGTAGCCCCGGAGGTACGGCGAGAGGCGAGCGAGCGCGGGTTGGAGGTCATCGATGCAACCTGCCCCCTGGTCACGAAAGTACACTTGGAGGCCGTCCGCTTCGCGCGCCAGGGAGGGACGATTCTGTTGATCGGCCACCGCGACCACGACGAGGTGATCGGCACGATGGGTGAAGCCCCGGAGCGAACTATTGTCGTCTCCACGGCCCAGGAAGCGCGGACGGTTCAAGTGCCTGATTCGGAGAAAGTTTGCTATCTGACGCAAACCACCTTGAGTCTGGACGAAGCGAACGTTATCATTACTGAACTGAAGAAACGCTTTGCGAACATGGAAGGTCCCCCAGCCCAAGACATCTGTTACGCCACCGAGAATCGTCAACAGGCGGTCAAGCGGGTCGCGCCGCGTTGTGACTTGCTGCTCGTCGTCGGATCGCAAAACAGTTCCAACTCACGCCGCCTGGTCGAGGTGGGAGAGAATCTGGGCGCCCCCGGCTATCTGATCGACGATGAGATCGATCTGCATGCCGGCTGGTTCGCGGACGTCAAGACCGTTGCCGTGACCGCCGGAGCTTCCGCACCCGAATCTTTAGTGCGGCGCGTAACTCGTCACCTTTCTCGATTCGGCTTTGCCCGGGTGGAAGAGGTCGAAGTCATTGAAGAGGACGTAAAATTCTCCCTTCCGCCGGAGCTGGGCCCCTACGAAGGTGAACTGAAACAGATCGCCAACCTATGACGCGTGCCAATCGCGCCACCCTCGCCGCCACTGCCGTTTCTCGCGCCCCGGCCCGGCCTTTGCCGCGGGTCGAGGAGGCCATCCACGGGGCCAGCCGCCACTTGCTCTCCCTGCAAGCTCCCGAGGGCTACTGGGTGGCCGAATTGGAAGCCGACACGACCCTGCAGGCTGACTATATTCTGCTGCAATTGTGGCTCTATCCCCCGGGTCCCGACGGCACTTGGGATCCTCCGACTCGTTCCCGAGTGAACAAGGCGGCGCGCCAGATTCTTTCTCGCCAGTTGCCCGGGGGCGGGTGGCAGATATACCCCGGGGGGAGCGCGCACGCCAACGCCTCGGTGAAGTCCTACGTGGCCCTCAAGGTCGCGGGCTTGCCCGGGTGCGAGGCGGATCTCGAAAAGGCTAAGCAAAAGATCGTCGAGCTCGGTGGTGTCGAAGCGGCCTATAGCTACATCAAGATCTATCTGAGTTTCTTCGGGCTTTACGATCGCGAGAAGGCTCCCACGATTCCTCCTGAACTTTTTTTATTGCCGGAGAAGGCGCGTTTCAACATCTATGACATGTCGTCGTGGACTCGGACGATGATAGCGCCGCTGGCCATCTTGAGCGCTCTGCGGGCGTCGCGGCCGATCCCCGCCGGTCTTGAGATACGCGAGATCATCACGGGAAGGGAACCGCCGAAGCCGGAATTCTTCAGTTGGCGCAACCTGCTCATGCGCGTCGACGAGGGCTTGAAGCTGTGGGACAAGAGAGGCTCTTGGCTGACCCGCAGGAAGGCCATCAATGCGACGAAGAAATGGATGTTCGAACGCCTGGAGAAATCCGACGGGTTGGGAGCTATTTTCCCGCCCATGATGAATTCCATTATGGCGCTCACCGAGCTGGGCTACGGCCTCGACCACCCGCTGCTGCAAAGGGAAATCGAAAAGTTCGACGAGCTGCTTGTCGAGGAGGACGATGTCATTCGCGTGCAGCCCTGCCTCTCGCCCGTGTGGGACACGGCCATCGGCTCCTTCGCCCTAGGATTGGCGAACCCTGAGCCGGACGCCGCGATCAGCGACGCACTCGGCCGGGCAGCCGATTGGCTGCTGACGAAGGAGGTCCGCCACTACGGCGACTGGTCGGTGAGGAACGACAAGGCCGCTCCGGGAGGCTGGTACTTCGAGTTCTCGAACGAGTTTTACCCGGACACCGACGACACCGCTAAGGTCCTTCTTGCGATGCAGTACGCTCGCGCCCGAGACCAGCAGGCCCAGCGAGCCGCCGAACAGCGGGCGGTCGCCTGGCTGCTGAGCATGCAATCCAAGGACGGCGGCTGGGCGGGGTTCGACATCGATAACGATAATCAATATTTGACTTACCTGCCCTTCGCCGACCATAACGCCATGCTCGACCCGACTTGCGCCGACGTCACCGGTCGAGTGCTGGAGGCCCTGTGTCAAGTGGGACCCGGCAGGCACCATGCCGCGGTCTGGCGAGGCGTCGAATATCTAAAGAACACCCAGGAGGAAGACGGCAGCTGGTCGGGCCGCTGGGGCGTGAACTACATCTATGGGACGTGCTTTGCCCTGCGTGGTCTTCGCGCTGCCGGCGAGGACGAGCGCGAGCCCTATGTCATTCGTGCGGGCGAGTGGCTGCGATCCATCCAGAACGCCGACGGCGGGTGGGGCGAAACCTGTGCCAGCTATGACGATCCCCGCTTGAAATCGGAAGGCGAAAGCGCCCCCTCGCAAACCGCCTGGGGACTGATGGGTCTTTTCGCTGTCGAAGACTACCACAGCGACAGCGTAGAGGCCGGCATTCAATACTTATTGTCGAATCAGAACGCCGACGGCTCGTGGGACGAAGATGCTTGGACCGGGACGGGGTTCCCGCGGGTCATCTATTTGAAATACCACCTTTACGGACAATATTTCCCGCTGATGGCGCTGGGAGCTTACAAAGATTGGTTGCGGGGTCAGTGACGACAGTGGACAGCCCGTTGACTTCTGCTCTCGCCATTCGCGTCCCTGACCCTTCCGTCCGCTGGAACCCGCCGCTGGGTCGCGGGAAAACGTTGATCTGCCGACCTCGGCCTGAGCGGGAACGCGCCCGGTGATAGTGCTGCGCGGAAAGGTGTTCAGTGGCTTCCAAGCGCCGAGTGCTTCTCGTGGTCTCCGGGGACAGGCGCGAATTGACCGGGTTCGGAGAACCCGGCAACGGTCTTACGCTGTTCTCGTTCGGCGTCCGCTGGAGCGCGTGGGCGAATCTGAACGGCCGGCGGGTTCTGTTGATCGCCCACGGGCCGGGGCGCGAGAACGCGGCCCAAGGTGTTGAACTGGCTTGCCGGAATTTTGACGTGGGCGCTATGGTGTCGGCAGGTTACGTTGGGGCGCTGGACCCGGAATTGAAGGTCGGGGCGACTCTGATCGTGCACCGTATCAAGCATTTTCTCATCGAAGGATGAGCCTGAAGACGGGGGTTGGGGCTTTTTGAGTCGCTGGGGCTCCTTTCGGGCTTTTTGATTTTGAGTTTTGGGAAGGGGAGAATCGTCGTCGGGGTTGTGGGATTGTGGGAATCGCGGAGCGATTTCCAAGGGCGGTGGGAAACGAAGGGAAACCTGGTTTTGGTTTTCCTCGTTTTCCATCGCCCGTCATTTCCACAGCCCTCTTCCTGCTGTTCAGCACGGCGTGTTCGCGGAACGGAAACTGGCAAACAGCTTCTGCTTGGCTCGCTGCATCCGGCGGGCCGCCGCCGTGTCGCTTTCGGCCTGGGCAATGCGGCCCAGAGCCTCCAGCCTCTGCCCTGGCTTGAGATAGCTGGCGGCCTCGGGCAACTTCTCGAAAGATTCCCAAGGCGTCTGGTAGTGGCGGTACACCCGCTTCTGCTTGCCTTTGGCGTCGGTCTTGATCTCGGGCTGTCCGCAGGGCCGGTGGAAGTTCAAATAGGGATTGAAGTGCTGTTGGTAGAAGCGCTGGATGCGCCCCGCGTGCGGCGCCGCGATGTACGTATATCCCATGTGTTTGCGGATCACCGCGCCGTTTTTCGATTCCACCAAGCCGTTGTCGTTGGAGTGCCGCGGACGCGACTTGGTCTGTTCGATCAGCAGCTTGTTCAATAGCTTCTCCACCGTGCGATTGAGGAACTCGCTGCCGTTGTCGGAATGGAAGCCGCGGATACGAAAGGGAAACTGCTCGATCATGGCTTTCAGCAACGGCTCCAGCCAGGCTTCACTGATCGCGGGCGTGGCGCCGACCACTTGCCACTGGGTGACTTCATCCACGGCATTGATGTGGTAGACGCCCTTGACGCCATCGCGATCCCCTTGATGCACCGTATCCACTCGCAGAAAGCCGGGTTGGCCTTGCGGGTCGGGCCGGCGCCGCTCGCCGATCGACACCGCCGTGGGCCGGGTCTTGGTGAAATGCAGCCGCCGCTGGCGGTAGGCTCTGCGCCGCCGCAGGCGATAGATCTGGGCCACCGAGATCCCCGCCAGCCGCTCGTATTCGCGCTGCTGGTACTGCTGGTATTCCCGCTCGAGGATCTTGCGCGTGGCCGGGCCGCTGAGGGTTTCGTGGGCCTCGTCCACCGCCGCCAGCAGTTCGACGTCGGCGGGCGTGTACTTGCGGGCAAAGCGATGCCGCCGGTAGCGGGCGGGTTGGAGTTCTCCGCCCTGCCGGTACTGCTGGATCAGCCGCGTGATTTGCGCCCGGCTCAGTCCGGTCATCTTGACCAGATACTGCCGCAGCAGCCCTTTGTCGGCGCGGTTTTGGCGGCTGTAGCCGTGCTGGCGAAGCGTGCGCGCCACCCACGTGTAGATCTCGGCCCGCCCTTTGCCTTTGAATCGAATCTCCTCGCTGGAGTGGAGAAACTGCTGGATCTGTTGCAGGTTCAGCTTGCTGGTGTTTTGCACTTGGATAGTCAATTCCCAGCATGCCCACTCCCCGATCCTTCAGGCTCATCTTGTGTGAGAAACAAACTCCTCGTTCAGACTCATCTTGCATGAGACAAGACTTATCATACAGTTCAACCCGCGTGTAGAGTATGCTGTAAGGTTGCCCGTATGCTCCGGGGAGCCGCGGCCCCGAGCGGCTACGCTGCTGACGATTGACGAAGTGGTGCAAGATCCCGGCAAGAAGGCTCAACTTCGGGGCACGGGCGCAGCCGCGGTAGACATGGAAGCCTCGGCGGTGGCGGCGGAAGCGGTCGGCCGGGGCCTGCCCTTTTATTGCTTGCGCGCCGTCAGTGATGAAGCCGATGCGTCTTTGCTTATTGATTGGAACCGCGCGCGGCGAAGGGACGGGACATTTTCACGCCGGCACGTCATAACCCAAGCCGCCGTGCGCCCCTGGCGATGGAGACAATGGCAAGCGCTGCGGCGCGACGGCCTAAAGGCCTCGACGGCGCTCGGACGGCTGTTCCGACAGTGCCGCTTTGATTTCAACTAGCTATGCTAAGCGCTCCCGCAGCGGCGGTCCCCGATGCCATGGCGGCATCGGTGTACCGCGGAAACAGTCTCCTGCGACTGGAAAAAGTCACCGTGCCCGCGATCGGGCCGGGCGAATTACTGGTCCGGGTCGAGGCTTGCGGCATTTGCCACACCGACCTCAAGAAGATCGAGTACGACCTGCTTGCGCCGCCGCGCATCTATGGGCATGAGACCGCCGGGGTTGTCGCCTCCGTAGGCCGGGACGTCCAAGGCTTTGTCCCGGGGGAACGCGTCTGCTTGTTCCATCACGTTCCCTGCCTGGATTGCTTTTATTGCGAAAAGGGCGACTACGCGCAGTGCGCGACGTACAAGCGCGTCGGAATCACGGCAGGGTTTGAACCGGCGGGCGGCGGCTTCGCGCAATACGTTCGCGTCATGGACTGGATCGTTCAGCGCGGGGTGATCCGCATCCCCGAAGGCGTGGGCTTTGACCGCGCCAGCTTCGTGGAACCGGTCAACACCTGCTTGAAAGCGCTCGCGAAATGCCGAGTGACGCCCGAGGAAGTCGTTCTGGTGATGGGTCAGGGGCCGATCGGACTGATTTTCACCTGGCTGCTCGGGCAGATGGGTGTCGAGAGAGTCTATGCCACGGATTTGATACCGGCGCGGCTGGAGACGTCCGGGCGGCTCGGAGCTCAAGAAGCGTGGAATGCCTCCGGGACGGATTTCATCTCCGAGATCCGCAACGCCAGTCACGGCCGGGGCGCTGACCTGGCCGTCGTCGCGGCCTCGGCTCCTGGAATCGTCGAGCAAGCCGTTGCGGCATCCCGGCCCGGCGGTCGCGTGATGCTATTCGCTCAAACTTCGGCCAAGGAGACTTTCGCCTTGCGCGGCGACATGCTGTGCGCCGAAGAACGGAGCGTGTTCGGCTCCTACAGCGCCTCGGTCGATTTGCATCAGGAGTCGGCCCGGCTGGTCTGGCGGAGCGATTTCCCGGTGGAGGAATTGATTTCTCATCGCCTGGGACTCGATGAGATCACGCGCGGCATCGAAATGGCTCGTCATCCGACGAATAGTTCGCTAAAGTTGATTGTGCATCCGCAGAGGTATTCATCGTGAAACAGACTATGTTAGCCGCCGTCCTCTATGGCGAGGAAGAGCTCCGCGTGGAACCGGTCGCCTTGCCGCGCATTGGGCCTTCCGACGTTTTGGTGAAGGTGCGGGTGGCGCTTACGTGTGGTACGGACCTGAAAGTCTTCCGCCGAGGATATCATGCTCGCATGATTCAGCCTCCGGCGATCCTGGGCCACGAGTTGGCGGGGGATATCGTTGCCATCGGCTCGGAGGTACAGGACTTCCGCACCGGGCAGCGGGTCGTGGCGGCGAATTCGGCCCCCTGTTGGAACTGCTACTACTGCCGGCGCAAGCAGGAGAACCTCTGCGAGAACCTGTTGTTCAACAACGGCGCCTACGCGGAATACGCGCGCATCCCCGGCCCCATCGTCCGCTGCAACACCCATGAGGTTCCCGCCGGCGTCGATTACCGCGACGCGGCGCTGATCGAGCCGCTGGCTTGCGTATTGCGGGCGCTCGAGGCGACACGGGTCCAGGTGGACGACACCCTGGCGGTGGTGGGTCTCGGCCCCATCGGTCTCATGTTTGTTCGCCTGGCGAAGCTCAAGGGCGCGCGGGTAATTGCCGTGGGCCGACGCCAGACACAGTTGGACCGCGCCGAGCGGATGGGGGCGGACGAGCTCGTTTTGGCTGAGCCTGGAGCCGACCCCGTCACGGCCGTTCGGCGCCTGACCGGCGGATCTCGCGGCGCGGACATCGTCATCGAAGCGGTCGGCGCCCCTGAAACCTGGCAAGCGGCGGTCCAGATGGTTCGCAGCGGCGGCATCGTCAATCTGTTCGGAGGCTGTCCCTCGGAAAGCAGTATTTCGGTGGACACATCCCAGATCCATTACTCGGAAATCACGCTGCAGTCGAGTTTCCACCATACGCCGACTCACATCTTGAAAGCCCTGGATATCATTTGCCGAAAGCAGCTGCAGGCTTCCGACTTTGTGATCGACGAGGCCCCTCTTGCCGATCTGCTGCGAGTCTTCCGGCAGATGATGAGCCATAACGGCCACTTGAAAACGGCGATCCTTCCCTAGGTTCGCTCGCATCGTCTCTAGCCCGCGTTTCTCACCAGATGGCGAGACGAAGTGCGTGAGAGGCCCGTCAGTACAAGGCGCGCGCCGCTCGCTTGGTTTGTGGCGCAACCTCTCCAGCTTGCCGCGTCGAGACTCTTCTCGACGCTTGTGTTTCAGTCTGGGAGGGGGCCTTTCGCGACTGCGGCGCGGAGGCGTACTTGGACCCTACGTTGGACACCCCGAGCAAGTGCAACGAAGTAATGGCGGGTCTATGGCCTGCTTCGGCCGTCAGATGGCGAGAAATGCGGACTAGAAGTCATGACCCAAGTGGCTCATTAAAATAAGCTTAGCCCCATTGGCGCCAGAGCCTCCTTGGATTGGCAAGGTACAATGTCATTGAGTACACGCGAAGCATTCGAGGCCCATTCGAGCACGGGTGGTCGGAACCCACGAACCAACGAGGCAACAAAATTACCAAACGAACCCAATTTCGTAGAACCAACGGGGAATCAATGGCTTACGGCTGGTTTCCAGTACGGTGAGAGGTCGGACCCATAAAATCCGACGGATCGGACCAGCCGTGTATAAGAGTAGCTTTGCCGCAGGTGGGAAGCCCCGATTGACAACGGGGCGGCAAGGACGATCGGGGTGAAGCTTGTAGCGCGGACCTGGCGCTGTTCCAGCGTCCGCGTCCGTGGACGGCTACCGAGCAACGGAAATACCAAACAAAGCCAATTTCTAATAACATAGTTTGTTTCAGACACTTACAGAAGTCTTGGCTGATTGGTCAGGTCCTTCGGTCTCCGCTGGTGAGAAATGCGGGTTAGGCCCAATACCGGTTACTTAGCGACCACGCATGCTCGAATTACTCCTTGGGGTTCCCCGCCGGGTGTCGGTAAGAGTACCGGCACGGCAGGTCTGGGGACCCGCGCCGCGAGGGCTGCTGTTGCCTTGCGCTCGGAGCTCGAAAGTTGGGCTTGGGAGTCTGCTGTAGTGGCGCGGACGAAACCGCGGGGCCGTGTGTGGAGTTCCTAGTCGCTGTTTCGAGCTGTGATTCGCGTGGAGGTTCCACCGGCTCGCCGTTCAACGGCCCGCCCGGCAATGAGGCTGCAGCATGAAGCGCTTCTTACAACCGGCTGAATTCTGCGAGGTCTACGGGACAGACGACTTGCAGGCCTGGCCCCTGGGCGATTCTCTTGCCTACACGCGCTGGTTGGCGCAGGTTCACTACGAGAACTTTCAGGTTGTCAGTCTGCTGCTGCCCCGCCGCCTGCGTCAGGATTTTCGCAACGTCTACAGTTTTTGTCGCTGGTCGGATGATCTGGGCGACGAAATCGGGGATCCTCGGCGCAGCATTGAGTTGCTGGAGTGGTGGAGCGGCGAGCTGAAGGCCATGTATCAAGGCGCCGCTCGGCATCCCGTGTTTGTGGCCCTGAAGCAGACCGTCGAAACGCACGGTATCCCCGAGCAGCCCTTTGCCGACTTGATCCACGCTTTCATTGAGGATCAGCGCGTGACTCGATACGCGACCTATGAGGACCTGCTCGCCTACTGCCGCTACTCGGCCAACCCGGTGGGCCGGCTCGTGCTGCACTTGTGCGGCTACACGGACGAGCCGCGATGCCGGCTTGCCGACAGTACCTGCACCGCCCTGCAGCTGGCGAACTTCTGGCAGGACGTCGGCCGCGATTGGGAAAAGGGCCGCGTCTATATCCCTCTCGAGGATATGGACCGCCACGGCTACTCGATCGAGAATCTGGAGCGCGACCTGAAGCAAGGGGTCGCCCATCCCGCTTGTCGCCACCTCATGCGAGAGTTGGTCGAGCGGACAGCGGAGCTTTTTCAAAAAGGGCTTCCACTGGTTGATCTTGTCGGCCGGCGACTCTCGATCGATGTGGAATTGTTCAGCCGCGGAGGCTTGGCGATTCTGGAGATGATTCGCCGCCAGGACTACGACACCGTGGCGCGGCGGCCGCAGTTGCGAAAGTGGGGCCGCTTGCAGCTGCTTTCGCGGGTTATCAGCCGGCAGCTCGTCGGCCGTCCCCGGCTGAAGGCCAAAGCGCAACATGCCTAGCCTTACGTTGAGCACGGCGAGCAAGCGCAACGCAGTAATGGCGGGCCTATTGCGTGCTTCGACCGTCAGGTGGTGAGAAATGCGGGCTAGCGTTGAGGAATCGTTTGCCTACTGCCGGCGGGTCGCTCGTTCGCGAGCGCGCAATTTCTACTATTCGTTTGTTCTGCTGCCGCGGGAGCAAAAAATGGCCATGTGCGCCATCTACGCCTTCATGCGCTATAGCGACGACATCAGCGACGAGCCCAATCCGGCGCCGGCGTCGCGGCGGGCGGCGCTTGCTGATTGGAAGACGGCTTTCGAGGATGCGTTGCGGGGCCGCTACGGGAACGACCCGATCCTGCCGGCTTTTCATCACACGGTGGTGAAGTACCGAATCCCGGAGCAGTATTTCTTCGATCTCATCGCCGGCGTAGGCAGTGATCTGGTCCCCCAGCGCCGGCGAACATTCGACGAGCTTTACCGCTACTGCTACCAGGTGGCTTCGGTGGTCGGCATGACCTGCGTCCACGTCTTCGGCTACGATTCGCCCGAGGCTCTCGAACTGGCCGAGAAATGCGGCGTCGCCTTTCAGCTCACCAACATCCTGCGCGACATACCCGAGGACGCGCGCCTGGGGCGCGTGTACCTGCCGGAAGAGGATTTGGAGCGCTTCGGCCTCGGCCCCCAAGACTTGATCGAGAATCGCGGCGGCGCGCGGTTCCGCGACTTAATGGCGTTCGAGTGGAGCCGCGCAAAGCGCTACTACGAAGAAGCGGCGCCCTTACTGACGATGGTTCGTCCCCAGAGTCGCCCGGCACTGTGGGCCATGATCTCGATCTACTACGGGATTCTGCGGCGCATTCGCCAGTCCGACTACGATGTCTACGCCAAGCGGGTCAAGCTCAGCGACTTTGAGAAAGTCCGCATCGTGCTCCAGGCGCTGAAACTTCGATTCACAGGAGGAGCACCTCCATTCCCCGCGTAATCATCGTCGGCGGAGGGCTGGCGGGTTTGTCCGCCGCGGCTGCTCTGGGATCGATCGCTTTCGACGTCGAGCTGCACGAAGCCCGACCGTTTCTGGGCGGCCGGGCCACCTCGTTTCCCCTGCAACCGGCGGAGGAAGATTCTGAGCGCATCGACAACTGCCAACATGTGCTGCTGCGCTGCTTCACCAACTTATTGGACTTCTACCGGCGCTGCGGGTCGGAGACGAAGATTCGCTTCGACGACCGCTTGTATTTTGTTCGCCCGGGGGGCAAGACCGACATCCTCCGGCGGGGTCTTCTGCCCGCGCCGTTTCACCTTTTCGGCTCGCTGATCGGGTTTGGCGGCCTCGACGCCCGTGACAAGTGGTCGCTCATTCGAACGCTCGCTGCCTTGCGGCGGGAGCGTCATCGAGCGGACCTCGACCGGCTTACGATGGGACAATGGCTCAGCTCGAAAGGCGCCACGCCGCGCGCCTTCGAGCATTTTTGGCGTCCGATCCTGGTGAGCGCGCTCAACGAAGAGCCCGAGCGCGCATCGGCGAAGCCTGCTTTTCAGGTTTTTCTTGACGGGCTGATGGCCACCCGCGACAGTTTCGAGATGGGCGTGCCCGCCGTGCCGCTGGCGGATCTATACTCGGCGGCTCTCGAGCAAAAACTTGGGTCCGGAGTTCACGTTCGTTTGCGCTCGACGGTGGAGCGAATCGATCCTGCTGACCGCCAGGCGGACTTCTACGTCAGTGCGGTGCCCTTCGAGCGGGTGAACACCTTGATTCCGGGACTCGATCTGCGCCTCGATCGCTTCGAACATTCACCGATCACGGGCATCCACCTTTGGTTCGACCGTCCGCTGACCGGCCTCCCCCATGCCGTACTCCTCGACGGCACGCTGCAGTGGCTATTCCGCAAATCCGAGAACTACTATCAGGCCGTGGTCAGCGCATCGCGCTCCCTGCTGGCGTTGGCGCAACGAGACATCGTCGAGATGGCGTGTCGCGAGCTGCGGGAGTTTTTCCCCGCGTCGGCGAATGCTCGGCTGATCAGGTCCCGCGTGATCAAGGAAGCGCGCGCGACCTACTCGGCCGTGCCGGGCCTGGAGGCCGCCCGGCCGGGCGCCGAAACCAAGTTTCCGAACGTCTTCCTGGCCGGGGATTGGACGAACACCGGCTGGCCCGCCACGATGGAAGGCGCCGTCCGCGGCGGCTACCTCGCGGCGGAAGCAGTGGCCCGCGCGGCCTGCGTGGAGGCGTCGTTCTTGGTGCGATAAGAATGGCCGACGACTATCCGAACTAAAGCAACTTCCCCGGCGGTGCTCCATCTGGCCGCGCTCGCGCCTCTCCAGCCACGGTCGCCACGGTCTCCGCCCGGAGCATTTTCTCATCGAAGGATGAGCCTGAAGACGGGGGTTGGGGCTTTTTGAGTCGCTGGGGCTCCTTTCGGGCTTTTTGATTTTGAGTTTTGGGAAGGGGAGAATCGTCGTCGGGGTTGTGGGATTGTGGGAATCGCGGAGCGATTTCCAAGGGCGGTGGGAAACGAAGGGAAACCTGGTTTTGGTTTTCCTCGTTTTCCATCGCCCGTCATTTCCACAGCCCTCTTCCTGCTGTTCAGCACGGCGTGTTCGCGGAACGGAAACTGGCAAACAGCTTCTGCTTGGCTCGCTGCATCCGGCGGGCCGCCGCCGTGTCGCTTTCGGCCTGGGCAATGCGGCCCAGAGCCTCCAGCCTCTGCCCTGGCTTGAGATAGCTGGCGGCCTCGGGCAACTTCTCGAAAGATTCCCAAGGCGTCTGGTAGTGGCGGTACACCCGCTTCTGCTTGCCTTTGGCGTCGGTCTTGATCTCGGGCTGTCCGCAGGGCCGGTGGAAGTTCAAATAGGGATTGAAGTGCTGTTGGTAGAAGCGCTGGATGCGCCCCGCGTGCGGCGCCGCGATGTACGTATATCCCATGTGTTTGCGGATCACCG
The DNA here is from genome assembly GCA_965206025.1 of Bryobacterales bacterium. Lineage (GTDB taxonomy): Bacteria > Acidobacteriota > Terriglobia > Bryobacterales > UBA6623. Next base: position 19,360 of record CBDBIU010000002.1, read on the forward strand.
CGCCGTTTTTCGATTCCACCAAGCCGTTGTCGTTGGAGTGCCGCGGACGCGACTTGGTCTGTTCGATCAGCAGCTTGTTCAATAGCTTCTCCACCGTGCGATTGAGGAACTCGCTGCCGTTGTCGGAATGGAAGCCGCGGATACGAAAGGGAAACTGCTCGATCATGGCTTTCAGCAACGGCTCCAGCCAGGCTTCACTGATCGCGGGCGTGGCGCCGACCACTTGCCACTGGGTGACTTCATCCACGGCATTGATGTGGTAGACGCCCTTGACGCCATCGCGATCCCCTTGATGCACCGTATCCACTCGCAGAAAGCCGGGTTGGCCTTGCGGGTCGGGCCGGCGCCGCTCGCCGATCGACACCGCCGTGGGCCGGGTCTTGGTGAAATGCAGCCGCCGCTGGCGGTAGGCTCTGCGCCGCCGCAGGCGATAGATCTGGGCCACCGAGATCCCCGCCAGCCGCTCGTATTCGCGCTGCTGGTACTGCTGGTATTCCCGCTCGAGGATCTTGCGCGTGGCCGGGCCGCTGAGGGTTTCGTGGGCCTCGTCCACCGCCGCCAGCAGTTCGACGTCGGCGGGCGTGTACTTGCGGGCAAAGCGATGCCGCCGGTAGCGGGCGGGTTGGAGTTCTCCGCCCTGCCGGTACTGCTGGATCAGCCGCGTGATTTGCGCCCGGCTCAAGTCCGGTCATCTTGACCAGATACTGCCGCAGCAGCCCTTTGTCGGCGCGGTTTTGGCGGCTGTAGCCGTGCTGGCGAAGCGTGCGCGCCACCCACGTGTAGATCTCGGCCCGCCCTTTGCCTTTGAATCGAATCTCCTCGCTGGAGTGGAGAAACTGCTGGATCTGTTGCAGGTTCAGCTTGCTGGTGTTTTGCACTTGGATAGTCAATTCCCAGCATGCCCACTCCCCGATCCTTCAGGCTCATCTTGTGTGAGAAACAAACTCCTCGTTCAGACTCATCTTGCATGAGACAAGACTCCCGGTCCGGAAGCTCCCCACCCCATGCTATACTCCGAAACATTCCTGAGAACTAACCCGCTTTTCTCACCACGTGGCGAGGCGAAGCGCGCGGTCGGCCGTCAGTACAAGGCGCGCGCCGCTCGGCGCCGCATTTCTTGAATAATGCGGGTGTACTTGAACAGTACGTTGAGCACAGTGAGTAAGCGCAACGCAGTAATGGCGGGCCTATTGCGTGCTTCGACCGTCAGGTGGTGAGAAAAGCGGGTTAAGGCTTATGGCCGAAAGCAGCAGCACGACCGCCACGCTGACTACGTTGGTCGTCGACGACGAACAGCTCGCCCGCGATGAGCTGATGTTTCTGCTCAAGTCGATCCCTGGGGTTGAAGTTGTCGGCGCCGCGGGCAACGGTCTGGAAGCGGTTGAACTGATCGAACAGCATGATCCCGATTTGGTTTTCCTCGATGTCCAGATGCCGGGTCTGGATGGGCTAGGCGTCGTCCGCAAGCTGGTGGAAAAGGGATCGCCGCTGCCGCACTTCATTTTCGCCACGGCCTACGACCAGTATGCGGTCGAGGCTTTCGAGATCAACGCCGTCGATTACCTGCTCAAGCCGATCGAGAAAGGGCGGCTGGAGGTCTCGATCGAGCGGGCGCAGAAGTTGATGGAGACCCCATCGAGTCCGAGCCGCATGGAGCAATTGCTCTCCCAGATTCAACACACGATTCGTCCTCCGTCGAAGCTTTTGGTGAAGAGCAGCAAGAGGATGTTTTTGGTCGATGCCGGCGACGTCATTTACGCGACGATTCAAGACGGGCTGATCACGATTGTTTCCACTTACATTGAAGGCGAGTCGAACTACAAGACCCTGGAAGAGCTACAGTCCAATCTCGATCCCAATCAGTTTTGGCGGGCGCACCGCTCCCATTTGGTGAACATCAATCGCATCAAGGAAGTGGTGCCCTGGTTCAAGTCGAGCTACCAATTGCGAATGAGCGACAAGCGCCAAACCGAGATCCCGGTGAGCCGCGCGCAAACCAAGCGCCTGCGCGAGCTGTTCAAGCTTTGACGATTCGGCCCCCCCTCGCCGCTTGCGTCAAAGCCGCGAGTGGGTCGTGAGAAATCGGGGCCAAAAAACCTGCTAGACTCGAAGCGATCAGCAAGAAATTCCACGCATGAAGGCCAGCACAAAGCGTTGGGCAGTCGCCGTCGGCGTAGGCCTGCTACTGGCCCTCGTTCTCTACCTACTCTTTGATCTCGTCATCATCGCGGTCGTCAGCGCTATCGTGGCCTCCGCGGTCGCCATTCTTGTCTATCGTTATCTCGATAAGGAAACCAAGGAAGAGGTTGCTTCTCCCGATGTTGATCCGGCGGCCGAGCTTCGAGCGCTGCTCGACAACCTCGTCACGCTCAACATTGCCATTCGTGAAGAGGGGCTGGCGCCGGACGTCATGGCCCGCGTGGAAGGGATCATCGACAAGCTGCGGGAATTGCTGCCGGGGATCAACGAACGCCACAACGGCCATGAACTCACCTGGGCCGTCAATCGGATGGCGAAGGACTATTTGCCGCGAGTGGTCAACCCCTACATCGCGCTGTCGCAAACGGAACGGGAAAGCCGCCGCGAGGAGTTGCTCAACAGTCTGAACGGTCTCGAGGCTGAACTCGGCAACGTGGCGGACCTGGTTCGCAATGAAAAACTGGGCGACTTCCGAGCCAAGGCCGCATTCCTGCGGGCCCGCTTTGTTGAGGAGGCCTGAAGCGGGCAACCCGGCCTAGAGCGAAGTCGAGCGCGCAGCGAAAGGAGAAACAGCGATGAGTGATCCAACGCCCACCCCAAGCCCCACGCCCGGTGGCGGGGAAGCTGAACAGAAAGCTCTCGTCCCTTTGGCCCCCAAAGGGCTCGACTCGGCCGCCGAATCGGCCTTGGTCGAACGCGCGGCGGAGTTGGCCGGCAAGGTCAAAGCCGGACCGGGGGACCGCCAACTCTCCCGGCAGTTGGGAGCCCTCGGGGCGCGCGAGCAGCAAAGCGCCGCGCAAGAAATCAACCTGCTCAAGACCCGTGTGGGGTCTCTGCTGAGCGAGGTCGAAGGCGAGGGCGGAGAGATCCCCAAGGCGCTCATCGATCTCCGCCATCGGATGGATGAGATCAACCCCCACGTTTTGAGCCAGCCCGGCAAGTTAGGCAGGCTGCTGGGACGGACTCCGGTTATCGGCAACGTCCTCAAGAAAATCGCCGTCAAGTATGAGTCCGTCCAGACACAGATTGACGCCATCATGGCCGGGCTTCGGGCCGGCAAAGACAGGCTTTTGCAAGACAACGCCGAGCTGGAACAGCTCTATCAGCAGGTGAAGCAGGCACAGCTTGGCATCCAGCAAAGCGCTTATGTCGGCGAGCTGTTGTGGCAAAAGCTCGATGACGCCCTGGTCGAGGGCGAGCCGGGCGAGCGGCAGAAACTGCAGGCGATGATGCACAGAGTCGCCATGCGAGTCCAAGACCTGCGCACCATGGAACAGGTCAACTTGCAGTTTTTCGTTTCCATCGACATGACGTTGCAGAACAACGATACCCTGGCCGAACAGGTGGACCGCACGGTCATGGTGACGCAAAACTTGCTGACCGTGGGCTTGGCCATCCAGGCGGCGCTTGCCCAGCAGAAGAAAGTCGCCCAGGCGGTGAAGGGGGTGCAAGAAACCACGGCGGCCATGCTGGAAGCGAACGCCGCGGCCATCGGGCGCCAGACCGCCGAAATCGGCGATATGCAGAACAACCCCGTGCTGGCGCTCGAAAGCGTCAAGAACGCCCACAACACGCTGCTCGCGGCCCTTGACAAGGTGGACGAGATCCGCCAGGTCGGCACCGAGAAAGCGCGTGCTGGAATTGCCGAGCTGAACAGGATGTCCGCCGCGCTCGAACCCAAGGTCGAGGCGCTCGAGGCCGTGCGCGACCTTCCCGCGATCGAAGCGAAGGCCGAGCCGGCCGAGTCGGAGGAGACCACAGCGCCGCCTAGCGCGTGAACGAGAAACACATGGCATCACTTCTCGACACGGCCACCCAACGACGCTACGACGAGCAGTTCGCGGCCATCCGCGAACTCGCGGCGGCTGTCCCTCCGAATGAGCGCTACAAGCTCTCGATCGAGGATGTTAAAACCGGCGGGCTGTTCAAGTTCGGCGGCAAGAGCTACCTCGTCCGCGCCGTCAACACTTACGAGAGAGAGGGTTTCCGCTGGCCCGAGCTTGTCCTCTATTGCCTGCAAGACGGCCAAACCAGCTACCTGGAATGGGAAAAAGGCGACGAGCTGTCGATCTTCGTCTCGCTCGAAAAACTATCCTTCGCCCAGGCCGGTATTGAGGGGAAAGAGCAGCTGTGGAAGATCTCGGAAGACGAAGAGGGCTCCGCTCACTACCGAGACCGGCCGTACTACTATCACGAAGACTCGGCGGTCACCTTTTTCCGGGACAGCGGGGGGGAGGGGACGCCGTTTCATCAATACCTGTTCGCCTCCGACGATGAAGAGACTTTCATCAGCGTCGAAGAGTGGGGCGACGAAGACGAGGGCTACGAGCACAACGTCATCCTCAGCGGGAAACTCAACCCGGCGGCGATCGAGGTGATGAGCAGGGGAGAGGATTCGGGGGACGGGAATGGCTGAGCTCATCTACAAAGACGAAGCGGTCACCGAATTGCGTCTTCACCTTATTCCCGGGCTGGTCGGAAAATCCCGTTTCTCGATTCTCAAACAAGGGGATCTGCTTCTAGGCGATCTTCACATCGAGGCCCATATCATCGGCGCCAGCCACATGATTCACTACGACGTCCGGGGACGCCGATTGACGGAAGTGCTGGCTTGCACGGGCGGCGGCTCGGGGCTCGACGACAACATCTATTGGGGACCAACGAACAAGACCGGGGGGCATGTGGACGTGACCCTCTGCGATGATCTCGAGTACAGCTCGCGCATCGAGCGGACCGACTGGAACCGGGCCGCGAATGTTCGCCAGGACCTGGAACAAGACGTCGTGCTCGCCGCGAACCGTCTCAACGAGATCGGTCTCAGCTTTCGCTTTCCCCGACCCGATGACTCGACCCCCGCGCCGGAAACCTTGGTCTGGGTTCGAGCCTCAGACTGCGCGAGCGTGGACGTCCGCACGGCCCACTCCTATCCCCTTGAGCAAAGCCTTGTCCTAACCTCGACCCGAATCCGCCTGAAGAGTGACGCCGGCCGGCTCGCGGGAAATGGAGGCCTTCGATGATGACCCGCGCCTATGTCCCGAGTGTTCTAGCCGTAGTGGTATCGCTAGCCGGCTGCGGGCTCCCGAGCGCGGATCGAGAGCGGGCCGAGTACGCCGCGGGCCAAGTGGAGGAGCAGCGGAAAGCGCTTTCCGCCGCCCAGTCGGACTTCGACAAGCTGGCGCAGGATAGCTTCTTCGGACCTTTCGTACGGCGGGAAAACCTGGCGGGCAGTCTTAAGCAGGCGGGCGCCGCGCTCGACGAAGCGAAGAAGCGCTACCAAGCGAAAGTCGCGCCGATCCTCGAAGCCGACAAGTCCGAAGACGTCGCAAAGCTTAGGAGCGAGCTGAAACCGGTCTCGGCGGAAATCGGCAAGGCACGCGAACTCATCAGGAAACCAGCGGAGAGCCGCGACCGGCTTGCCAAGGCACGAGAAGAGTTCCAGCGTCGAGGTAAGGCCGATGCGTCACAGCTTGTTTCCGAGTCGGGGGACCTGGTCGGCGGCATGCGAGTGACTCTCGGCAAGCTGGAGGGATCGGTCGACGAAGCCGCCAAGAACCACCCCGAGCGCGCCGCCGATATCAGCGCTTTCGCCGGCCAAGGGGCCGCTCTTTACCGCCAGGCCCAAGACAGTCTCGACGAGGCCAAGTCGGCTGCGGGCGAAGGTTCGGGTGACGCGCTGGGCGACCATTCGATGGCCGTGAAGCATTGCTCGAAACATCTCATCCTGCTCGTCGAGAGCACCGCCGGCCAACTCAAGGAGTTGGGCACGAGCTACTCCAAAACTCTGATTGACATGAGAGCGGATTTCTACCTCACCGTGCGGCGCCTGAGTTGGTCGAACCGCTATGATCGCCCGCCGCTGCATCCCTATGACTACCGCTCACGCAAAGTGCCCGAGGACGTCTATGACTACTTCGACAAGCTCAACGTAGACTCTCTCGCCAACTATCGCCGGCGGGCGAACTATCTGCGGCTCTCGGGAGGCGTCGACGCCGAGCGCTGGAAAGCCCTGCGGGTTAATCCCAGCCTGGATTGGAATCAACGGCTCGACGACGAGGCGGAATTCTGGATCCAGAAGTTTCAAGAAGCCTATTTCCACAAGTACGCCGTCGTCAGGGACGCGGAGCGGGAAGAGACCGGCTGGGTTCCCGTTAGCGAGGCGTTCTTCTACGCGCACATCAACGATCTGGGGATGGACATCGAGGCCAAACCCTACGGGTCATTCGAAAACGAGAAGATCACCGAGGCGGCCCCGCCGGGCATGGCTTATGTCGGCAACCCGCGCTACGGCCGCTGGGAGAGCGACGGCCGCGGCGGGCGGCGCTGGAGCTTTTTCGAGGCTTATCTGTTCTACCACCTGATGTTCGGAGGCCGCCGCCACTACTACGGCTACAACAGCTGGAACAGTTGGGGTCGCGACTACCGCGGACGGCGGCCGTTTTACGGCGGAACGCAAACAGCTCCGCTCTACGGTTCCCGAGGCCAGGTGACCCAGACCGCCCCCCGTTACCAGGGCAGCGCGTTCGCCGGCAGCGGGGGATTCCGGCGCGCCTCGGCCTCGGTGCGAGGCGCGGGACCCGGCAGCCGAGGCGGCGGGTTCGGGGGCAGCGGCAAATAGCGGACGCCCGTTTGAGCAGGGCTGGGCAAGGAGAAGGACACATGACTCAAACCTTACAAACGTTTCTGGTCGCCGCCGTCGACACCCTGATCGTATTTCTCATTCTGCTGCTTGCCAAGAAGTTGAGGGATGTGCGGTTTCGAGCGTCCTTCGACGTCCCCAGCGGCGCTGACCCGGCCGAGTTCACCGCCGATCACCAAATCGAAGAGAAGGGCAACGTGGCGGTCGCTCTGCGCCGTTGCGGGTTGAGCGTTGCTTTCGGGTTCGGGTTGGCGGGCGTGGTTAGCGGCGGTATGCGCGGCTTTGCCGCGGGCGTCGAGGGCGTCGAGGGCTTCCTACAGGACACGGGGTTGATCGTAGTCGACTGCCTGATCCTGCTGGTTTTCCTCTTCTTTGCCCAGTTCGTTGTGGAAAAGATCATCCTTCGCCGCATCAACAACAACGAAGCCTTGAAGGACAACAATACGGCTGTCGGATTCACCGAATTCGGCAGCTACGCCGCCACCGGCCTGATCGCCTACGGCTCGTTCAGCGGAGAAGGCGGCGGCTGGAAAACCGCCGTCGGTTTCTTTCTGCTTGGCCAGGTTGCCCTCCTGCTTTTCGCCATGATCTATGAATTGTCGACGCCCTTCAACATGATCGAGGAGATTCAAAAGGGCAATGCCGCGGCCGGTGTAATGCTGGGCGGAACGCTGCTTACTCTCGGAATCATCCTCTCGTCGACGATCGCGGGCCCTTTTATCGGCTGGACGGAAGGGATCATTGGGTTTGCCAGAAGCACTGCCATGGGGGTCGTTCTGCTCATCCCCTTCCAATTCCTCATTGATAAAGCCTTCCTGCCTCACACGACGCTCAAGATCGAGGTCGAGCGCGACCGGAACGTGGCGGCCTGCGCCGTTACCGTGTGCGCCCAGGTAGCGCTGGCGATCATGATCGGGGCTTTGGTGGCCTAAGGACAGTCGATCCCGCCGCTGAAACGAAGCGCCGCGTCACGCAAGTCGTGTTGCCGCGATCGCCCATGTCTTCCACCCACAACCAGGGGCCCGACATCGGCTACTACGACGAAGGGGCCGGAGAGGCGGTCGTCCTGCTGCACGCCTCGGCTGCTTCCCGCCGGCAGTGGAAACGGTTGAGAGAGGAGATCGGCGGAAGCTACCGCCTGATCGCGCTCGACCTACACGGCTACGGGGAAACCCGCTTTCCCGAGGGCGAGAACGGCCTTCCGCTCGGAGGGGGCTTCCGCATCGACCGCGAAGTGGCGTTGGTCGAGCGCGTCCTCGCCGGCATCGACGGCCGGTTTCACTTGGTCGGCCACTCGTATGGAGGGGCCGTGGCGCTCCATACGGCTCTCCGTCACCGGGAGCGCGTCCGGTCGGTCTTCGTTCACGAGCCGGTCCTGTTTCACCTGTTGCGCCTGGAGGGATGCGAAAAGGAGTGGCGAGAAATCGAGTCCCTCGGAGAGCTTGTCGCCAAGCGGGTCGAAGGCGGCCGAAAGGAAGACGCGGCGCGGGCATTCGTCGAATATTGGAGTGGCCCGGGATCGTGGGACGAAATCCCCCCCAAGCGCAGGCCAAGGATGGCCGCCGCGGCCAGGAAGGCGGTTCTTGATTTTGAAGCGCTTTTCGCCATTCAAAATCCCCTGGCGGATTACCCCGATCTCGGAGTCCCGGTTTACCTCACGGCCGGCAATCGAGGACCGCTGCCGGCGCGGCGGGTGGCCGAATTGCTGGGAAGCGCCTTCGGGGAAGGATCCCTGGCGATCATCGACGGCGTCGGGCACATGGCGCCGGTCACCGATCCCGAACGGGTGAACCCGTACATCATCCGACACCTAGAGGCGAATTCCGCGGCGGGGTAGCCGAGGTTCGCCGCGCGCCCTTGTACTGAGGGGCCTCTGACACACTTCGCCTCGCCACGTGGCGGGAGAGGCCCACGGACGCGGACGCTGGAACGGCGCCAGGTCCGCGCTACAAGCTGGTCCGATCCGTCGGATTTTATGGGTCCGACCGTCCAGTCGTACTGGAAACCGACCGTAAACCATTGATTCCCTTTGGGTTCGACGAAATTGGGTTCGTTTGGTAATTTTCCTTTCCTGGGCCTGGGAGCAGTTCCAAGAAGGACGGCCGTTCTGCTTCCATTTTACCATTCGGCCCTCAAATTCCTCTTGGCCATCGGCCACAAGTCATTGAAAACAAGAACTTGTTCGGTTTGTGAGGCTAGCCCGCATTTTTCACACCGTCACAGCGATTGGGGCCAAGGCCCGGTGGCCTTGGCTGGCGGCAACAGTTTGTACGTACCGGCGGGCTTACAGCTTGTAAGGAAACGGGCGCGATGAATCGCGCCCCTACATCCCTGACAGCGGGCACTTGCTTCCATTGACGGAGGTGGGCATCGAGAATGGCGACACTGGGCGCGACATGTCGCGCCCGTACAAAACGACCGCACGTGGCAGGCCCATCAGGCGTAAGTGAGCGGCCCGTAGCCCAGCTTGCGCAGCGCCCGTTCCGCCGCCTGAACACCCCGGTATTGGGCCTCTTCGAAGATCGAGATGCCGCTTAGGTCAGAGTTGGCGAACAGGACATTGCCGTCGAAATCAGCCATGCGCCGGCGCTCGGTGGAAGTCAGAAAGCCCACTGCCGGCCTGATCATCGCATGGCCCAGGCGCATGATGTCGACTCGGGATACGCAGCGCCGGATGTCGGGATGCGCTGTTTCGAGATCGCCGAGTATCTCTTCTTTCCAAAAATTCCAATCCCGTTCCAGAAGAGCGGCGCGATTGGCCTGCGGCGAGCCATCCGTCAGTGCCCGATAATACGTCCAGACGAAGGGTCCCTTCGCGCCCGCCGCTAGGGGGTGGTTCGCCACAACGTAGCCGAGTCCGGGGGAATCGTAGATGATGTTTTCCCAAGCCGGGCCTAGGTTGCCTTCCCGCGGCAGCTCGTCGAGGACGAGATTCGCGGTGAGCCACGGGGAGTAGGCGAAGCGCCGAGCCGGGGCCAATTCGGTCTGCCGATGCGGCACCACGTAAGGGGCTAGGAAAGTCGGGGCGGCGAAAACAACGCACTCGGCCAGATATTCCTTGTTTTTCGTCAGTACGCGGAGCCGGCGGCCGTCCGGCTCGATGCGGTGGACCGCCGAGGACGTGCGCGCGTATTTGCCGAGCTTGCCGAGAAGTTGCTTGACGACCCAGCCGTTGCCTTGCGGCCAAGTCAGCGGGCCCGGCTCATCCTCGGGCCGAGCCGCGAAGTAGTGAACGCCCGCCCAGGCCGAGGTGTCTCCGTAGGAGGCGCCATAGTCGTCCCGGCAGCCGTAGTCCACATACCAGCGCAGGTAAGGCGAGAAAAACCCTTCCCGGATCATCCAGGTTTTCATGGAGATCCGGTCGAGGGCCGCCGTTCGGGCGGGAGCTCGAATCGGTATGGCGAACTCGTCTCCCGCGCGGAAGTAGTCCATGCGGTCCCAAAAGCGCTTGAACTGATCGCGATCAACCCTGCGGGCGTCCTCGGACGCTTCGATCTCGGGTTGCCAGCGTCCGTCGACGAACAGGCGCTGCTGGGGCTCGGCGCAAAAATGGCGCTTGTCCCATTTCCCGTCGCGCAACACGCCCAGTTCTTCGAAAAGCTCATGCACCAGGGGGATCTTCTTGTCGGGGACCGGGATATAGTGCGCGCCCCAGGGGAAGTCTCCCGCCTCGCTTTCACCCCAGCGCGAATTTCCTCCGACTTGCTCTTCGAGTTCGAGGAGGACAAATTCCCGGAACCCGAGCTTCTCGAGCCTCCAGGCGGCCGAGAGGCCGGCGATGCCGCCGCCAACAACAACGATCGGGACCTGAATCGTTTCTTTGGGTTTGGAGAAAGAGGCCCCGTCGCGAATCCGGTGGCCGACGAGATGCGAGCGGTCGACGAACGACCCCTGGACTTCGCGATCCCTCTTGACGAGAAAGCACGCCCCCGAAGCGGCCAGCACGCCGCTTCCCGCGAGCGCGGATTTGAGAACCTTCCTTCGAGAGGGTTTCTCCGTGGGGAACATGAGCTAGCCCGCCGCCTCTTCGCTGTGCGGCATCTGCAAGTTTCCTATCCTATACAAGGGTCCGCGAATCAGGAAAGCGCCCCGCTCGTTCTCGATTGAACAAAAATGCCCGCCGACAAAGACAATCCTCCGTCTCACGACGATTCGACCATTCGTCCTCACATCGCCACCACCCTTCTGGCGCTGTCGATGTTCTTCACGGGCGCGGCGGGGTTCATGTTCGAGTGCCTGCTGAGCACGGTCGCGACCTACACCCTGGGAAACAGCATCGAGCAATTTTCGGTGACGATCTCGCTGATGATGCTCATGATGGGTGTTGCCGGTTTCCTGCAGCGCCGCATCAGCGACGAGCGGCTGATAGAGAAATTCCTGCTGGTCGAAACCTCTTTGGCCCTACTGGGCGGTTACGCTCCCATCGCAGTGTACGCCGCCTATGGGCTGATGAGCGAGCATTTCGCGCTCGTGCAGTACTTTTTTGTCGTATCGATCGGCTTCCTGATCGGACTAGAGATCCCCCTGGTGCTGCGCATCAACCGCCGCTACGTGCCGGCGCTGAAGTCGAATATTGCCGCCATCTTGAGCCCCGACTATATCGGCAGCTTTTTGGGCGCGCTCGTCTGGGTCTACTTCCTGCTCAAATACTATCCGCTCACCGAAATCAGCTTCCTCGTCGGCGGGCTGAACTTCGCGGTCGCCGCGGTCACGTTCCTCTATTTCATGCGACATCGATTCGTCGCGCAACCCGCGGCGTCGCTGGCGCTCATCGCCGTTACCGCCGGGGCGCTCGGCTACGGATACACGCAAAACCGCCTCTGGAACATGAATCTGGAGCAACATTTCTACGATGCCCCGATCGTTTTCTCGAAAACGTCGAAGTATCAGCATCTTGTTCTTACGGGCAGCGTCAATCCGACCGACTACCGCCTCTACATCAACGGCAACTTGCAGTTGTCGAGCCTCGACGAGCACATCTATCACGAACAGCTCGTCCACCCGGTGATGCACTTGGCGAGGAGCCGCAAACGGGTGCTCGTCCTGGGGGGTGGCGACGGACTCGCCTTGCGAGAGGTATTGAAGTATCCCGATGTGGAGCGAGTCACCCTCGTTGACATCGACCCCGAGATGATTGATCTCGCGAGGGACAACGAAATTCTGAACGAGATTAATCAAGCGTCTCTTCGCGATGCCCGGGTTCATGCGACAGTCTCTGCAGCCGTAGTTCAAGGAGGGGGCGGCAAGCCCGTCTATTACTGGAGGGAACGAAGGGGTCCCGAGGACGGGCTCGTTGCGGAAGAGGTCGCGCGCGTAGAAGTTTTCACGATCGACGCCGACAAGTTCATTGACGGAATCGACGGCCTGTGGGATGTGATCATTGTCGATTTTCCCGACCCGAACACGGTCGAGCTGGTGAAGCTCTACAGCAGGGAGTTCTATTTCAAGCTCAAGAAGGTGTTGGCCGAGGACGGCATGATCGCGATGCAGTCGACGTCGCCCTATCACGCCAAGGAGTCGTTCCTGTGCATCCTCCGAACGGTGGGGAGCGCGGGCTTCAGCACCCTTCCCTACCACGACAACGTGCCCTCGTTCGGCGATTGGGGCTGGGTGCTGGCTTGGAAGTCAGCCGAGCCGGTGTCCGCTGTCAGAGATAGGATTGGCCGTATGAACGCTTTTCGAATCGCCGCGAGCCGTCTGCGCTATCTCACGCCGGAAGTTTTCAAGAGTTCGCTGGCCTTCGGGAAGACGATGCTCGAGCCCAAGCGACTAGAGATCAATCGGCTCATGCATCCTGTGCTGCTGCAAATGTATCTGGACGAGAGCTGGGAGTATTGATGGCAACCGCCGCTGAAAAAAGCTGCTAGAACCTGTTCCATCCGGCCGATAAGTTGTTCGTAGGCGACCTCTACGATAAAACGGCACCCTGTTCCTATGTAGTCAGTCGAGTTGGGGGCCTAGGGTGGACAGGAACTGAGGGCGCGCAGCCCCCAAGGAAGCACGTGATACGAATCGATTCGGGCAAAGTGGCTAGAGACGTGCGATGCGGCGGTCCTGAGCGCCGCAAGATGGACCGCCGTTGCGGACAGATGCTGCCCATGGTTTCCGTGCTGCTCGTTGTCTTGATAGCGATGAGCGGGTTGGTTCTGGATGGCGGCCGCATGTACTTCGAGAAGAGACGGATGCAGAACGCCGCCGACGCGGGCGCGTTGGCGGGCGCTCACGAGTTGTACCGCGGAAATACCGATCTGGGGGTCGATGTGCGCCCCGCCGCTGTCAACGATACGGGCCTCAACGGGTACACCGACGGCGACTCGTCCATCACCGTAAATCTTGCGAACGGTCCCACGGGGCTGCCGAACCGCGCGGTGGAGGTGACCATCGCCCGTACGGTCCCAACGACTCTGATACAAGTACTGAACGCCGGTCCGGTGACCGTGCGGGCCCGAGGGACGGCGGGTCTGGCGCCCTATATTGACGCCTGCATTCTGGCGCTGCACCCGACGGCCGCGGCCGCGCTCAAGTTTCACGGCAACGCCATCGTCGATGCCGGGTGCGGACTGGTGTCGAACTCACAGGCCGGCAATGGCTTCGAGCGAAACGGGGGAGCCGTTGTCAGCTCGACCTACAGCGGAGTGACGGGCAATTACTCCGACAACGGAGGGAGCGGCTCGATCAGCCCGGCGCCCCAGGAGCAGGCGCCGCCCATGCTGGACCCGCTCTCCTTCCTGGAACCTCCCGATTACACCGGCTGGCCCATGGCGTCATTCAACGCAGCCACCAACGAGTACGTGTGTCCGGGCGGACAATGCGTCTTCAACAACAAGCTCACGGTGGGGGGCTCGCCCGCCACGAAAACCTTTCAGCCGGGGATCTATGTCCTACGAAACGGCATGAACATCGTGAGCAATGTCACTGTCGAAGGATTCGGGGTCACTTTCTACAACGCCAGCACCAAGTTCGGTATCAGCATTGGAGGCTCGTCCACGGTGACCTTCGAGGCGCCGACGAGTGGCCCCTACAAAGGCGTTCTGTTTTATGGCAACCCGAACTCCGGCAACATGAATAACAAGCTGGGCGTGGGAGGTTCGGCCTTCAATTTTCGAGGGGCCATCTACTTTCCCTCGCAAAGCGTGATGATCGAGGGAACCACGACCGGGACCACGCCGTTTGGGATGGTGATTGCCCAAACGGTCGATATCGGCGGCAGCTCTAACCTGACCATGAGCGGTGCAACCGCCACCGATGTCCCGGCGATTACCAAGGTGACGCTCCTGAACTAGGACTTCGTGATGAGGGTCCCCGTCCGTGGTGGCCGAAGTGCGAGGCGCGCCGATAGATGGTGTCGAACGGCAAGGAGGTTGAGGATGCATGACGCCGCCCAAACAGACCGGAAACGCTCTGCCCGCGGCAGCGCCGCCGTGGAGTTCGGTGTTGCCGTTCCGCTACTGTTTCTCATCGCCTTCGGAGCCGCCGATTTCGGCCGCTTGTTCTACTCGGGCTTAATCGTCCAGGATGCAGCGGCTACGGGCGCTTTTTTTGGAGCGCAAAGGACCGTGACCTCCGTGATGTCTTCGGGCATGGAAGCAGTGGCCGACGACGACACGGCCAGCATCGATCATGCAGGCTCAATCTCCTCGACGGCGGACCACTACTGTGACTGTCCCAGCAACCCCGCCGACGGACCGACCGATACCGCGGCGGTGAACTGCCTGGATCAAAACGCATGCCCGGCCTACGGATTTCCCCGGCTGTTCGTCCCTACGCGGGTAGAGCAGAGTTTCTCTCCGATCGCGCCGATCCCGGGTATCCCATCGACCGTCCATGTCAACCGTCTGGCTTACTACCGCGTGCAATAGACCCAAGGCAAATGAAGATCTCTTTCCCTCTAAACGGTTCGGCGACCGCGGGTAGAACCGCGCCCGGTCTCCGAGGACTTATCGCGGGCCATTGGCGTTCGCGGCGGCGAGCAGCGAGTGAGAGGGGCAGCACCCTCGTCGAGTTCTCCCTTGTGTTCTTACTGTTTATCGTGCTGGTGGTAGCGACGATTGAATTAGGGCGAGGAGTGTGGCTCTACGTCACCGTCGCACACGCGGCGCGGCAAGGCGTGCGCTACGCCCAGGTCCAGGGAGCCGCCGCCACGATAGACGGGGTCACAGCCGTCGTCGAGTCGGCGTCGATTGGTCTCGATGCCGAGAAGCTTACCGTTAACCCCACATGGACGTCCGAGGACCGTGAGCGAGGAAGCATCGTTCAACTGGACGTCTCCTACCCCTTCGATCTGGTTGCCCCGGGGCTGCTCGGCCTGCCCTCTTCCCTTCAGGTAAGCGGTCGGGCGCGAAAGATCATCGCGCAGTAGACTGTAATAGAAACACCGCTTGGGCCTGAAGGGACCAGCCCGGGCGTCGTGATCCACCAAAACGGTGAACTGGTTTGATGTTGCCGGAGCTGAATGGGGGGAGTAAGGTTTCTTTCCGCTTCGTAGGCGTCGGTTTACTCGTCCTCATCGCCTGCGGCACACCCACGCCCGGCGCCGAGGAAGCGCCTGCCGGCAAACGAACCTTTCGGGATCCCGCTCCGCCCGTCGTCCAGAAACGTGAGCTGGTGGAGCCCTCTCCGCCGCGGCATAACCCGGACATCACCTTCCACTCGAAGCCGAAGCCGTTGCCGCCCGACGCCGTTACCCACGATTGGGCGTCATTTCTCGGGCCGACACACAACGCCGTCTCGAGCGAGACGAAGCTGCTGCGGAAGTTTCCCATAAAGGGTCCAAAGCTCGTCTGGGAGATGAAAACGGGGGAAGGCTACAGCTCGCCCGCAGTCGTCGGTGACAGGCTTGTCTACCTTCACCGTGTCGCTAACGAAGAGCGGGTGGAGTGCCTGCACCCGGAGACCGGCGAGCGCTACTGGGTCTTTTCCTATCCCACGAGCTACAGAGATCGCTACGGCTATAGCAGCGGCCCCCGCGCTAGCCCGGTGATTGATGGCAACTACGTCTACACCTACGGGGCCGAGGGCAAGCTACACTGCCTCAGCGTTGAGAGCGGACAAGTCGTGTGGAAACGCGACCTCGCTCGCGAGTTCAAAGTGCCCCAGGATTTTTTTGGCACGGCCGGCACGCCTTTGATCGAAGGCGGCCGTTTGATCATCAACGTGGGCGCTCCGGGCGGGCCAACCGTAGCGGCGTTCGACAAAGCAAGCGGAGAGATGGTGTGGGGCGCGGGCGACGAGTGGGGGACGAGTTACGCTTCAGCGGTACCGGCGACGGTGCAAGGGAAGCGGCGGGTGTTTGTGTTCGCCGGCGGGGAGAGCCGGCCGCCGACGGGTGGATTGCTGTCCATCGATCCCTCGACCGGGGAGGTGGATTTTACGTTTCCCTGGCGCAGTCGCAGTTTCGAGTCGGTGAACGCCTCGTCTCCGGTCATCGTTGGCGATCAGGTGTTCGTTTCGGCTTCCTACCGCGCCGGAGGAGCGCTGCTGAACCTGCTGCCCGGCGGCGGCCATTCCCTGGCCTGGACGACCAAGGAATTCAACCTGCACTGGAACACGCCGGTGCACCGCGACGGCTATCTCTACGGTTTCCACGGACGCAACGAACCCGACGCCCGCCTGGTTTGCTTGAGGCTCGAAGATGGGAAAGTCGTTTGGAAGGAAACGCCCGAGTGGGAAGAAGAGGTAGGCGTCGGCGGGGAGGCCCGCCGGATGCTCGCCAGTACGTTGCGGGGATCACTGCTTTGGGCCGACGGCCGCTTCCTGGCGCTCGGCGAGCACGGGCATCTGCTGTGGCTCGATCTCTCCCCCCAGGGCTACCGGGAAATCTCGCGCGCCAAGCTGTTTCTGGCCCGCCAAACGTGGGCGGCGCCCGTTCTCAGCCACGGTCTGCTCTACATCTGCCAAAACTCGCGCGGGGTATTCGACCGCTCACCGCCGCGCCTGCTGTGTTATGACTTGCGGGCGGGCAAGTAGGTTCCAAATGCCGCCGAGGGGTTCCTCGGTTTCTCCCAGTGAGCTGATTCACTTTCTCGCCAGCCGACGGTTGAGGTACGCGCGATAGGCCCGCGGGTCAGTGGTATGATTTGTCATACCGGAGGTAACATGGTCCGAAAGATCGCTGTGACGCTCGACGAGACGACCCTCGCGGAAATCGACCGCTGGGTTCGGCGGGGCAGCTACCCCAGTCGCAGTCGAATCATCCAGACCGCGGTGGAGCGGCTTGTGGAGCGGGAAAAGCGACTTCGGCTTGCCCGCGAGATGGCGAAGCTCGACCCGAAAGATGAGCAGCAACTTGCGGAAGAAGGACTGGGGGACCCCTCTTGGCCCGCCTATTGAGAGGCGACATAGTTTGGGCTGATCTGAACCCGGTTCGGGGTCGGGAACACGCCGGAAGTCGTCCGGTATTGGTGTTGAGCCACGAGCTGTTCAATCGCAAATCGGGTACCGTCATTGTGATGGCGATCACCGGCAGCGCGCCGCGAGCCGGCTATCCGCTGACGATGGAGTTGCCTCAAGGGAGTCTTCCGAAGGAGTCGTGGATCAAGATCTCGCAGATTCGAACGATTTCCGTTGCGAGCCTGGGGAAGCGCGCCGGTCGAATTCCCGACGATAAGATGGGCCACGTTATCGAGGGTCTTTTGGAGTTAATCGAGTAATCTGATTTGCCGAAAGACCTGCCACAGGTAATCATTCTCGGCGCGGGACCCGCTGGCGTGGGCGCCGCCTACCAGCTCGCCCGCAAGGGTTTGGCGCGGGTAACGGTGATCGAGCAGCGCGACGCCGTCGGGGGCAACGCCGGCAGTTTCGAGATCGAGGGAGTTCGCGCCGACTACGGCAGCCACCGCCTGCATCCGGCCTGCGATCCGGAAATCCTCGCCGACCTTCGCGACTTGCTGGGCGACGACCTGCGCGACCGTCCTCGGCACGGGCGGATCCGGCTCCAGGGCCGCTGGATTCACTTTCCTCTGAAGCCTACAGACCTGCTCACGAAGCTTCCACCCGGTTTCGCTCTCGGCGCGGGCTGGGACGCGCTGAGGAAAATGTTCCCTCGCGGCGCGAATCAACCGGAAACCTTCGCTTCCGTCCTCGAGCGGGGGTTGGGGCCGACGATTTGCCGGGAGTTCTATTTCCCCTACGCTCGTAAGATTTGGGGGCTTGAGCCGGACCAGCTCTCGGCGGCCCAGGCCCGCCGGCGGGTTTCGGCGAATTCGCCGGCCAAGATGGTGCGCAAGCTGGCAGCCGCCCTGCCCGGACTTGGCAAGCCGGGCGCGGGGCGGTTTTTCTATCCCCGGCGCGGTTACGGGCAGATCTCCGAGTGTTTGTTCGAAGCAGCTAGGAAACAGGGGGCGGAGTTCGTCTTTGACGCTCGGGTGAGGGGAATCGAATGCGAAGGGGAGCGGGTGCGAGCGGTCACATTTGAACAGCGGGGAGAACGACAGCGAATGCCCTCCGAGCATGTCTGGTCGACTCTCCCGATTACCGTCACCGCTAGGGCCTTGACGCCGCAGGCCCCGTCCGAGATTCTGAGCGCGGCGTCGGCGATGAGGTTCCGCGGGCTGATCTTGATCTATCTACTGCTTGAACAAGATCGTTTCAGCGAGTACGACGCTCACTATTTCCCGGAGGCCGAAATACCCATTTCAAGGCTTTCCGAACCCAAGAACTACAGTGCTGTCGACGAGCCCCGCGGGCGAACCGTCTTGTGTGCCGAGTTGCCCTGCGATGAGGGATCGGCGGAATGGGCGATGAGCGATGACGAGCTTGCGGACGTGGTGACCCAATCACTGGCGGCGGCCGGGCTGCCCGCCGATAGCAAGATACGCAAAAAGGTCACTCGGCGGCTGCGCTTCGCTTACCCCATTTATTCGCTCGGTTACGAAGATCATTTCCAGAAGCTCGACGGCTGGCTGGCGCAGATCGATGGGCTGCTGACGTTCGGACGCCAGGGCCTGTTTGCTCACGACAACACTCACCACGCGCTCTACATGGCCTGTGCCGCGGCCAAGTGTCTTGACCGCACGGGCGCTTTCGATCGTTCGCGTTGGACGTCGTTCCGCCAGGTGTTTGAAAGCCACGTGGTCGAAGACTGAGGATTGCGTCGGGAAAACCAAAACCGAACCCAAACCGGGACGGAAAACCCGGACGGGGGGAAACCGGGCGGGAAACCGGACCGGAAATCGGGACAGCCTCAGTTACCCCTATGGGCGGCTAGCAACCCTCAAGTTTTCAATATGATAGCTGGATTACAAAAACCCAAGCCCGGGGGCGTCATGAGGCAGCAAGCTACGTAGAATCAGCAAGTTGGAGTTCGCAACAGGACTTACTTGAGGCTGTCCCGGTTTCCCTCGGTTTTCGGTTGAAAGTACGCACTAGCTTTCGGCCCGACGAAAATCCCGCAGGACCAATTGCCAGCCTCCCCAATAGTTGTCGCGCTCGATGGAGAAGGCGGCGTCCAGCGCCTGGCCGCGCTCCAGGCCATCGATGCGATCCCCCATCCGCCAGCCGATCGCGGCTCGGGAAACACCTTCTAGTTCCAAGGTCAGCTTTAGGTGCTTCTCTTTGACGAGCCGCGGGCGGTCGAGCAAACGCACGCCCGACGCCGAAAACACGGGCGTCGGGTTGCCGGCCCCATGGGGAGCCAATCGCATGATCTCTCCCATGGTTTCGTCGGTGATTTCTGGAAACGAGATCACGGAATCCACATTCAGGGTCGCAACAAAGTCTTCGGGTCGGATCACTCGGCGAGCGTGGTCGCTAAGCCGTCGCCGCAGTTCAGGAATACGCTCGATGGCCAGGGTACAGCCCGCCGCTTGGCGATGGCCACCGAAGCGCTCGAACAGGTCCGACACCGATTCGAGGCCCTCCAGCAAGTGGAACCCGTGGATGGTGCGGCCTGAGCCGGTGGCTGTTCCCTGTTTCCGGTCGAGACTCAAGATCAAAGTAGGCCGATGGTATCGCTCCACGATCCGGCTGGCGACAATGCCGATGACGCCCACGTGCCAAGCGTCGCCGGCCTCGACGATGCAAGGCGCCTCGTCCGGCGGGGGAATCTCCTTCAAGCGCTCAACGACTTCGGTAACGATCGCATCCTCCCTCTGTTGCCGGTCGGTGTTCAAGCGATCGAGTTTTTGAGCGATCTCGCCGGCGCGTTCCGCCCGGTCGGTTGTGAGTAGCTCGATCACCGATTGGGCGCTTTCCATACGGCCGGCGGCGTTCAGCCGGGGGGACAGCCGGAAGGCAATGTCTCCCGCGCTGGGCGACCGAGCCGCGCTGAATCCGGCCACATCGAGCAGGGCCTTGAGGCCCGGATTCCGGGGTTGCCGCAATCCCTCGATGCCGAGGGTCACAAACACACGGTTCTCTCCGAGCAGCGGTACGACGTCGGCGACCGTACCGATGGCAACGACTTTGAGCATCGAATGAAGCACGGCGTGCAGCCGCGAGGGCGTCCACCCGAGACCGGAGAGCAGCGCTTGTGACAGTTTGAAGGCCACCCCGACACCCGACAGATTCTTGTCCGGATAGCCGCAGCCCGGCTGGTTCGGGTTCAAAACGGCAAGGGCGGGCGGCGCCGCCTCTTCCGGCAAGTGATGGTCGGTGATGATGCAGTCGATGCCGAGCTCGTTGGCCCGCTCGACGACGGCCCTTTCCCGGATCCCGGTATCGACGCTGACAATGAGTCTGACCTCGTCGCGGGCTGCTCGCTCGATGACCTCCCGCCGCATGCCGTAGCCGTCCTTGACGCGGTGCGGGACGTGGGAGTCGGCGCTCCCTCCCGCCAACTCGATCGCCTTGCGAAGTACGACGACGCCGGTGGTCCCGTCGACGTCGTAGTCACCGTAAATTAAGATGCGCTCTTGCTGATGAATAGCTCGGAGCAGGCGCTCGACGGCGCGCTTCATGCCGAGCATGTCATAGGGATCGTGAAGCTGGGCTAGCTCAGGCTGGAGAAACCGGGCGGCTTGCTCGGGATCGCTGATACCACGCTGGGCCAACAGAACGGCGAGTAGGCGAGATATTCCGTTCTCCGCCTGGAGCCGGTCAACGACGGCAGGGTCGAACTCACGGTAGTGCCAACGTTTCATGGGAATGTGGACGTTCTAGGAATCGGCGACAGGAAGGCGTCAAGAATGGGGAGAGCCTCCGGTTATTGCACCGACCCACCCCTCGCGGCTCGCTCGCTACTTTCCCCTCGAGACGCGCCGAGCTCGCAAGAACGACGATACGCCGAATCCGCCGAAAAGCAGCACGAAAAAGCCGACCAGCAGCAGGCGCCCCCAGCCTCCCGGTTCGCTCTCCAAATCCTGGTAGCTGCGGATCAATCCTTGACGCCCAACAACAAAGAAAAGCGCCAGCGCCAAGAAGACGAAACCCATGACCTCATGAAATAGCTCCCGTGCCATCCGCCAAAGCTTAGGCACGAATTTCCGAACCTCATGGACGCCGACCGCCACCGCGCGCATGACCTGCATTGCAGTCTCATGCTAGCAAAGGGGAGAAAGGCCTTCCAACGTTTCGCCCAGCGTCCCACATTTCGAGTGCTCGCCAAACAGACTGGCTGCTACGATCAAATGTTAGCTGACGTTTTCCATTCCGGAGGGAGCCCCATGAGTGAGGAGAATCGCCGCATCCGGATCGTCGCGGTCCCCGGCAGTGTCCGCCCGGGGAATTTTACTTCCAAAGCCATGGCCCTGGTCGTCGACGAGCTTGGCAAACAGGAGGACGTGGCGGTCGATCTGATTGATCCCGCCCAGGTCGAACTGGCGCTGCCCGGCACGGCGAAAGACGCCTCGGTCGCCGATGCTATGCAGCAGTCCGTCTCGACGGCTGCCGGCGTAATCTTCGCCACGCCAGAGTACCACGGCAGCTACAGCAGCGTGATCAAGCTCGTCATCGAGCACCTCGGGTTCCCCTCCGTGCTCAAGGGCAAACCCGTAGCCCTGTTCGGCGTTGCGGCCGGAGGCATAGGAGCCATCAAGGCCCTCGAACACCTCCGTAGCGTCTGTTCCCACGTAGGAGCTATCGTACTGCCCGGCCCTGTTTCGGTGGCGTCGGTTCACAGGGCCTTCGACCAAGAAGGCAACTGCCTGGACCCGGCGATTGAGAAAAGGCTGCGGGGAGTGGCCCGAGGGCTTAGCGACTACATCAGAACCACGGTCTGTCCGGGGATAGCTCTGGAGCAGATGGTTCGAGGCGGCGAATAGCGGAGGCGATGTCCCGAGTCGGGAGCGTTCGGCCCCGAGACTCCGGGGTTTAGGGCCCCGGAACGCCGAGGGACATACCTCTCGGCATACCTCTCAGTTGACAGCTTGGAGAGCCAGCCTTACCATAGTAGGAGGATCGTAACAGGCTGTGTTTCAGTCTCTTAGCGCTAAAGGAGCCGTGGATTCCCCAGTGCAGAAAACCCGTCTGGAGAAATATCGTCGGCAGCTGGAGCGAGACTACCAGGACGCCCAGGCGCTGTTGTCTCGCACGGCCGAGGCCATTCGCAAGGAAGAGGGCGCTTCTCCTGAAGACGCCGCCGAGCAAGCGGTGAACTCCTACGCCAAGGAGCTTTTCTCCCATCAGAGCGACACCGAGCGTCTTCATCTTCAGCTTGTCAGGGAGGCGTTGGAACGTATCCCCTCGAAAGACTTCGGCTTGTGCCAGTCCTGCGGCGAGGCCATTGACCGTAAGCGTCTGGACGCGGTACCCTGGGCGCGGTATTGTCGCAGCTGTCAAGAGGCGGAGGAACAAAACAAAGCTGGTTACGAGGAAGAACCGAATTAGGGCGAGCGAGGTTAGTCTTCTCGAGTAGTGGTTCCATTTCCGCGAGCATCGGGTGGTTTCCGGTCGGGTCGCTCCGCAACCTGATCGAGCCGCTTTTTTCTGTCTTCTTTCCCGACGAATGCCGCTTGTGCGAGCGAGCGCTTGGCGGATTCACGCCGGCTCCGGTTTGCCGCGGGTGCCTGTCAGCAGTCCTCGCGTTCGAAGCGGAGTCTTCCTGCACTCGCTGCGGCCTGCCGTTTGAGGCCAACCTCCCGGCGAGTGGCCCCCATCTGTGCGGACTTTGCCGGCTTGCGCCCCCGGCGTTCGACACGGCGCGCAGTTTCGGGGTCTATGAGGCGGACCTGCGCCGCCTGATCCACCTGCTGAAGTACGACGGAATGAGGCCGCTGGCAAAGGTGCTGGCGGCGAAAATGGCGCCGGTAACGCCCCGCGTTGGGGCCGTTGAGTTGGTTGTTCCCGTACCGCTGCACCGCTCGCGGCGATGGAGTCGCCAGTTCAATCAGGCGGAATTGCTGGCTAGAGAATTGTCGCGTCTGACGGCGATTCCCCTGCGTTCAAAATGTCTTCGGCGTGTTCGCTTGACCCTGCCGCAAGCCGGCTTGTCGCACCGCCGGCGACGGGACAACGTAAAGGGAGCGTTCGCCGCCGAGGACACTGTTAGCCTCAAAGGCCGGCGAGTGCTTTTGGTGGATGACGTGATGACCACGGGAGCTACGCTTGATGCCTGCGCTCAAGCGTTGAAGGCCGCCGGGGCGCGATCTGTAGCTTGCCTGACGATTGCCCGAGCGAAGCGCAGATTGATTGACCCCAACCCCGGGCGCTCGGCCAACGTCTCTTTCCGCCAAACCCGAGCGGCGGGGGAAACATGGTAAACGGCGGCGCCCTGCGAGTCCCCGTGCTCGTCCTGAACGCCACCTACGAGCCGATCAATGTTTGCGGCGCTCGCCGGGCGTTGATCCTGCTGCTCAAAGGAGTCGCGGCCGAAGAGGAGCAAAGCGATCATGAAGTCCATTCGCCCACCAGGGTCCTTGTCGTACCGTCGGTGATTCGGCTGCTCGAATATCGCCGCATACCCCGCCAGACGCGCGCCCTCTCTCGAAAAAACATCCTCGTCCGGGACCGTCACACCTGCCAGTACTGCGGCAGTATCCACTCGGCCGGCGATTTGACGCTGGACCACGTCGTGCCGCGCTCGCGCGGCGGCAAGAGCACTTGGGAAAACCTTGTCAGTTGCTGCCGGCGCTGCAATAACCGCAAGGGGGACCGCCTACCCACGGAGGCGGGCATGGGTTTGGTACGGCATCCTCAGCCTTTCAATCTCCACACCAGCCGCAACCTGATGCGCCAACTGGGACACCACCAGCAGGCCTGGCGCAAGTATCTTTTCTATTAGCCCACGGATGCCGCCCCGATAGCTGGGGCTGGCCCTGGGGTTCTCACCAGCTAACCACTTTCCGGCGCACAAAGGAGAAACTGCGTGGTGGCTGGGTACAGTCAGCCAATTTCGCGTCCGGACAGCGCCCGTAAGTTGTTGACTCTTTGGAGACGCGAAATTGGGTCCCCGCCCCGAGCGAAAGTCTCTGTAAGCCCCGTTCAACCTGCTCGCCTCTCCGGCAAGGGCAGGGCTAGCGGGTGCTTGACTCGCTGCGTAGGTGTAGCTTTAACTCGTCGATCTCGATCATGTTCGAAGCTCAGTGCGGTGCTGCGACAACCACCGGAACAGGCCGGCCTAGCGGCCAATCTCTGGGATGGGAAGACGCTGGCGGAGTATTTGCAGCGCCGCTATGGAGTGCGGTTGGGAGTGCGACAGTGTCAACGGCTGTTCCGCGCGCTGGGCTTTCGCCTGCGCAAGCCTCGGGCGGTGATCGCCCGAGCCGACCCGGAACGGCACCGGCAGCACAAAAAACCTCCACAATCCGGCGGCCGATCCCAGCGTTGACTTGTGGGCTGTCGATGAAGTTCACTTCCAGCAGTACGGTTCGCGTTGTCGGCTGTGGATTCCTCCCGAGGTGCGCGATCCGATTCTGTTGCACCACCCCACACGCCGTGCCGTGGGTTACTTCGGCGGCGTGCGGCTGCGAGATGGCCGCTTCGTCTATCAACGGGAAAGTGGCCGTTTCAACGGCGTCGCCTTTTTCGCGTTTCTGCGGCGCCTGCGCCTGGCCAGCCAGCGGCCGGACCGTCGGGTCGTCGTCATCGTGGACAACGCCAAGTACCACCATGCGCTTTTACACAAAGACTGGCGCAGCCGACACGCCAAACGCTTCGCCCTCGATTTCCTGCCTCCCTACAGCCCGGACCTCAACCCGATCGAGCGCGTCTGGAAACTCACCCGCCGGCTTGGTGTTCACAATCGCTACTTCCCGGACTTGGAAAACGTCATCGACGACGTCGAGGCTCAATTCAACTGCTGGCGCAGAGGAAACCAGACTCTTCGCCGACTATGCGCAATTTATTGGGACGCTATGTGTAACTTTCGTAGCAGACGAAAGGCAAACTTTCTCCTGCTCGCCAAGCCTCAGGCTCACGCCCGCCGCAGGCGGTCGCGGTGCGCATCCCCGGCGCAACTTCACCGATCGCCGCTTAGCAGTTCCGCCAGTTTGCTGGGGAGGATGTTGCCTCCGCTGAGGATCAAAACCACATCCAGATTGCCGCTGTCGATCTTGCCGGATAGCAGCGCGGCGGCGCCGACGGCGCCCCCGGGCTCGACAACGAGTTTTTGCTCTTCGGCCAAGGTACGCACGCCTGCGATGATTTCCGCTTCTTCGACCAGCACCACCCGGTGGACACATCGTCGGACGATCTCGAAGGTTCTCTCGCCCGGGGTGGCGACGGTGAGCGCATCGGCCAAAGTCGGCCCCGGCGTCACCGTGACGCGCTTCCCTTCCCCCACCGAGAGAGCCATCGATGGATTGGCAGCCGGTTGAACGCCGATGACGCGGCATCCCGGCCGCAATGTCTTGATGACGCCCGCGATACCCGCAATGAGGCCTCCGCCGCTGACCGGCACGACGGCGCAGAAGTCGGACTCGATTTGCTCGACCAGCTCGAGCCCGATGGTTCCGTCGCCGGCGATGGTTTCTTCCGAGTCGAAGGGGTGAAGCAGCAGCCGCCCGGTTTCATCCTGAATCCGGAACACCGTCTTCCAGCGGTCTTGAAAGGTGTTCTCGCAGAAGACGACCTCGCCGCCAAGTTGCCGCGTCCGCTCGACCTTTAAAGGAGAAGACTTGCGCATCATGACGATTTGGGCGTCGACTTTCAGCTCTCGGGCCGCGTAGGCGACGGCCTGTGCGTAGTTCCCCGACGACGAAGTGACCACGCCCCGCCGGCGGGCTTCGTCGAGGTGACGAAGCATGCCGTTCAGCGCCGGCCTGACCTTGAAGGAGTTCGTCGGTTGCTGGGTTTCGAGTTTGAGCCACGCGCGACCGTGGGCGTGCGAACTCAGCGGCTCGGAGAGCACCAATGGAGAGGGCCGCAAGTAGGGCGCAAGCCGTTCCCGCGCTTGCCGGGCTTGGTCAACAACGGTGGGCGCGGTTTGGGCCACGGCAGGCTCCCGGCAGTTTCTCGGTATCCGACCTCACGACTTCACCCGCAGGAACAAGTAGGCGCCGCTGAGGCCGAAGATCAGACCCGGCGCCCAAGCGGCGATCAGAGGCGAGAGCTGATTGGCGCGCCCCAGCTGCTCAAAGAAAGCGTTGATGGCGTAGTAAGCCACCGTCAGGCCGATGCTCAAGGCGACCCCGGTCAGCGCTCCCCGATGGCCGGCCACGAGGGAAAACGGAACGGCTAAAACGGTCATGCCGAGAACAAAGAGCGGGAAAGCGAGTTTCTTGTGCCATTTGACTTGCAGGCGCACGGTATCGAATCCGCTCTGGGTGAGGTCGGTGATGTAGGAGCGCAACTCCGTCCAGTTCATTTGCTCGTGCTGGCGTTCTTCCTTCAGGAAGTAGCCGGGCTCTTCTTCGAGGTCGGGGAAAGCTCTGGACTGAAACTGTTCGAAGTCGAGCACGCGGCTGCCGGCGATTTGGCGCACCCAGCCGTTCTCAAAGACCCAGGCGCTTTGTTGCTCGTCCCAGCGGGCCCTTTCGGCGGAGATGTGTCGCCTCAACAGAAACCGCTCAGGTTCGAAGTCGAAAACGCTGACGCCGGCCAACTGTTTGTTGGCGGAGTCGAAGAACCGGTGGTAGAAGATTCGATCGCCCGCTCCGGCGGTCCACTGCCGGTCGGGACGCAGAAACGTGCGCACCGGGCGTCCTTTGATCTCGTCCCGAATGGCATCTTGTTTGCGGTTCGTCTCCGGAAGATAGTAATAGTCGAGCGCGAACAACATGCCGCTGACGAAGACGGCCGCGACCAGAATCGGAGTGGCTAGCCGGTACAGGCTCACTCCACAGGCTTTGAAGGCCATCAACTCCTGGTGCTTGGCCAGGATGCCGAAGCAAACCAGCGTCGCTACCAGCATGCCCAGAGGCACGGTCTCATAGACGAGAAACGGCGTCAGGTAATAGATGTAGGGAATAAACAGACCCATTTTCTCGTGGGCCAGCATGTCGGTCAGCAGCTCAAAGAAGCTGAAGACGAACCAGATCATGACAAAGGCAGCGACGAGGATCGCAAAGTAGAACAGGAAAGTGCGAAGAACATATCGGTCAACGATCAGGAAGAACGGCACCCCTCTGGCGTTAGAGCCGTTCGAGCCCAGGCGCAGCCGGCGCCGCTGCTCCCTGACGGCGGAAGCACGGCCGGCTTCCGCGGATTCGGAAGCGCCGTTGTTGTTGGGTCGCAAACGCTCGAACAGCCGCCTTAACCGGCCGGAGAGCGCTGCCGTGATATCCCGGCGATTCGGAGCGTCTAGCTGCAGCAGCATGAAGGCGCCGACCAAACCAAAGGCCAGGTTCGCCATCCAGACGGCGGGGCCCACCGGCAGCCGGCCCTCTAAGGCCAGCGCGAAGCCGGCCAGAAGAATCATGTAGTAGATGAAGACAAGCACGAGGCTTAAAACAACTCCCACGGACTTGCCGGATCGCTGGGACGAAATAGCCAGCGGGATGCCGACCATCGGCAGAACCAGACAGGCGATGGGCAGCGCGAAACGCTGGTGCAGCTCGATGCTCGCCCTGAGTCGATCCTCTCCGCCCCGCACTCCAGCAGCCAATACGAATGTAGGGGTCTCGTCAAAGGGACGCCGGGAAGGGGAAAAACTGCTCGGCTGCGTTTCAAGCACCTGGTCGCTCTTAAGGAACTCGAAACTCTGGTATTGCAGCGGGTCGTAAGACTGCTCATAGGTATAAGCGTGGGGCAGATGAAGCTGAAGCCGATCCTGCTCGGGTCTGGGCAGCGCCAGCGCGTCCTCGGCGACCGTGATGCGGGGTCCGTCCACGGCGGCGTTGACGCCGGCGAATGAACCGCGCGCCGTGGGGTCCCGCATATCGGCCAAGAAAACTCCCTTCCAGCGGACAACCGGTCCGGCGATGACGTCGCGAACATAGAGTACGGTGTCGGGAAAACTCTCGATGAAGACGCGGGGTTGAATCTCCGCCGTGGCCTGGGAGATCTTCATCGATTCGGCGATGCGGCGAAACTTCTGTAGAGCGAGCGGATTCAGATACAACGTCGTCGCGGCGCACAAGATCGTCCCGGCAAGGGCCACCAGGCCGATCGGTCGTACGCACCGCCGCCCGGCAATGCCGGCCGCCCGCATGGCCGTAATTTCGCCGTCCGTCGACAAACGCCCCAAGCCGACCAGCACCCCCACCAGCACGCCGATCGGAATCGTGAATCGAAGCGTGTGAGGAACCGACAACGAAAATAGCAAAAGAACCTGACTGCCCGAGGCGCCCGGGCGAATCAGAAGTTCCATCAACTGGCCGACGGAACGCAAGAAGAGGACGAACGTGAACAGAAGCGTCCCGATCAGCGAACTGACAACGATTTCACGAACGATGTAGCGGAAAAGTATGCCCACCGAAAGTCGGGCCTCAAAAGCGGGGTAGATCCGGCTAAGAAGAAATTGTATCGCACCGGGCAGTTAGCCGGAAGGTGCAGGTTGCCGCCGCCGGCTCGTGAATAGGGAACGGACGGTTTTTGACCAGTTCCCCAAGAAGGGTGCGGGCCCCATCCCGCGGTGACGAAAAACTCCGCGAGATAGAGCTGAGCGGCAACAGGAAAAGCTAAACCGTGATAAGTTAATAGGTTCAGTTTACAACTCCCCTCGTGCGGCTGAGGTCTCCGTTTTCCCTGGTGTATTCGAATGGGAGGCCCCAGCGAAGGGGGGAAAGGTCCGAAACTTGACGGACGGCGGCAGGCGACTCCGCGATTGAAAACGATGTAACAGATGGACAAAGCCGCAGGCTACCGACAAGCCCCTGGGAAAAGCTGTCGGGGCTGCCGACCGTCGCGACAGGCTGCCCCGGGGCGCTTCCGAGCTGACGTTTCGTCGACCAAAGGGCGCGTTTAGGATTGCCTTCGGGCTGCGAGCGAGATATGGCTGACGTATTGATCCTAGGTCACCGCGGCGCTGCCCAAGTGCCGGAGAACACGATCCCCAGTTTCGAAAAAGCCTTCGAGTTGGGCGCCGACGGTTTCGAGCTGGACGTCAGGAAAACCGCGGACGGCCAACTCATAGTCGTTCATGGATCCGTGGTCGGCGGGCGAGCGGTTCAATCAAGCACCTACGAGCAGTTGCGGAAGTTGCCGCGCGGATTCGAGGTTCCGCTGCTGAAGGATGTCCTCGAGAAGTTCGACCGGCAGGCCCACCTTTACATCGACCTGAAGACTCCCGGTTTTGAGCAGGAGGCTGTGGATCTGATCCGCGAATCGGGCAACCCGGCAAAGACTCTCGTCTTGGCTTTCCAGCCGCAGACGCTGACCAAGGTGCATGAAATTTTGCCCGATCTGGCGCTGGGTTTCATCTATAACCGCACCCAAGACGAGGAACTGCGGCACAATTGCCCGATCGATGTTTTGATTCCCCAATTCAAGCTGGCGTCGCGCGAACTGATCGAGGAAGTGCACTCGGAGGGTTTGACGGTAGTCCCCTTTACGGTGAACGAGGTTTCGGAGATCAAAAGGCTGCTCCAGCTTGGCGTCGATGGCTTCATCACCGACCACCCGGAAAAAGTGGCCAAGGTGATAGGTAGACAAACTTCGTGACGGAACTGTAGAACGAGGAAGCCTAATTTCTCGCCCGCACGTTGTTGACGACCTTCTTTACCCCTTTCACCTTCCTGACAACCTTCTCGACGCGCCGGCGCAGCTTCTCGTTTTCCACCTCTCCGCCGACGGTCACGACCGCATCCTTCACGGAAACCTCCAAAGCGTTTGTCTTGAGTTGCCGATCATTGACCAGCTTGCGAATGACGCGGTCATACATCAGGTCGTCGGGGGACTCGTCCTGTGCGGGAACGGGAGCAACGATGCACGCAAGGAAAAGGATTAGCGAGAAAACGCACAGGGCGCGGCCCCGAGACGTGGTGAGGCGAGAGGCCGTCCGGTGGTTCGTTGGCTCCATCGGCTGTCGTCGGTGAACTAGGCCGCATTTCTCACCACGGCGGCCGTGGTGAGGCCGAAAGGCCCAGCGGCCACGCATCGTGGCAACGATTTATGCACATCACCCAGCGTACAGTATGCCGGCAAGCGGCGATGAATCGCGCCCCTACATCCCTGACGGCGGGCATGCGCTTTTGTTCCTACCGGCTCCTGGTGAGAAATGCGGCCCAGGCCGTGCGGGCTCGGCATCCATCGCTTTCCTAGAGTGCCGTCGTGTCAGCGGCGTCTTGATCTCCCGGCCCGGAGCGGCCCAGCAGACGCCGAAAGTCAGTTTGGCTGACAAAATGAGTTTCATCCCGCCACTTGCCGCGGACCTTGACGAACATCTCCAGGAATACTTTGCGGCCGAAACGGGCTTCCAATTCCCGGCGCGCGGAAGTGGCCATCCGCTTGAGCTTCCCGCCGCCAGAGCCGATCAGGATGCCCTTCTGCCCTTCGCGTTCAACATACACCGTGGCGGTAAGCCGCAGCAAGGCCGGCGACTCTTCCCAAGAGTCGACCAGCACAGCCACAGAGTGAGGCACCTCCTGGCTCGTCGCCAGGATCATTTGCTCCCGAATCAACTCCGCGGCGAGAAACCTTTCCGGCTGATCGGTGATGAAATCTTCGGGGTAGTAGGGATGAGCCTCGGGCAGCCGGTCAAACAGGAGCCGGACCAGCAAGTCAAGATTGTCCTTTTTCCTTGCGGAAAGCGGCACAAACTCTTCGAACTCGTGTAGCCGCCGGTAACGATCGATCTCCGGAAGCAGGGGCCGTTTGGAGGGCAGCAAATCAATCTTGTTGAGCAGCAGATAGGCCGGGATTTTCATCTTGCGAACTCGATCGACCGCGGACTGATCGTCGGTGCGGAAAGGTGCCGCTCCATCGACGACCAGCAGGACGAGGTGGCAGCCCGACGTGGCGCGCCGAACCTCGCGCATCATGCGCCGCCCGAGCGCTTGCCGAGGCTCATGAATACCGGGGCTGTCGACGAAAACGATCTGTCCCTCAGGGCGAGTCAGCACGCCTTGGATCGCGTCGCGCGTAGTCTGCGGGCGGTTGGTGACGATGGAGACCTTAGAGCCGACAAGTGCATTCAACAGAGTCGACTTGCCGACGTTCGGGCGTCCGAGAATGGCTACAAATCCGGACTTCACTGCTCACCTTCGCCCTGCTCGGACTCGCCGGTGGATTCGGCGGCTGTCGCAGCCGGCTCGGCCTCGGAGGGAAGACGGCGGACCTGGGCGCTCGAAACGCGCCGCTCGTCCGCGGCCAGGACCTCGATCAAGATAGCGTCCAGCGTCACCCGGGTTCCGGGGACGGGAACGCGCCCCAACTGCTCGCACACCAAGCCGCCCAAAGTCGTCGACTCGAACTCCTCGTCCGGGCGATAGCCGACCAACTCTTCGAGGCGGTCTACATCCAAGTTCCCAGAAACGACGAACGAATGATCGGCTTGCTCCACCACATCAGACGCAGGTTCCGACTCGTCTCGAATTTCACCCACAATCTCTTCCATTAAATCTTCCATCGTGACGAGACCGGCCGTCTGTCCATATTCGTCGACGACAATGGAGAGCTGGGTGTTGCTGTCTTGCATCTCCCGCAGCAGTTCGTTGATCGGCTTCGTTTCCGGCACCAGACCGATCGGTCGCATCAGATCGCGCACCTTCATGCTCTGGCGTTCGTCTTCTTCGAGATCCAGTGTGTCGCGCGTATGCACGAACCCGTCAATCCGATCGATCGACCCGTCATAGACCGGCACCCGAGAATACTCTTCGTCGATCAATAGCTGCCGCAATTCTTCCACCGACTTGCCGGCCTTGATGGCCACAATATTGGGGCGCGGCGTCATCACCTCGCGGACGGTCTTGTCCCCAAACTCGACGACCGACTGAATCAACTTGCGGTCCTCGCGTCCGATCAGACCTTCCTCTTCACCGGCATCGAGGAGAACCTCGATATCGTCCGATGGGGTCGAGGAGCGTTCTTCCGCGGGCTCATCGGTACCGAGATCCGCCACCGACGAGGCAAACCGGCTTAGCAGCACGAACGGTTGAACCGCCCACGCCATGACGCGCGCGAGCGCAAGCAGACGGAGCAGCCATTCCCCCCTCGTGCGGCGCGCCAACACCAACGGCGCCATCTGGGAGAAAACCACCAGCGCGGTGAGGGAGAGAATCAGCGCCTCGACGGCAGCCAAATAGAGGTCCTGGTCACGCAAAGCCAGCAAGACGATGTCCATCGACAGCAGCACCAGAGCGAGCTGGCGCACCAGCGAGTAGCGCGTCGCGGCCTCGGAGGCGTCAAACCCAAGGCGGGGCTGAAGTTCCTGTTCGAAAAACTTCAGTGAGCGAATCGTCTCCCTCGGGCGCAGACGCAGCGACTCCACGTAGAGAAGGTGCAGGTAGGAGGCGAGGAACACTACCAAGCACAGAAAGGGAGCCGCCATGTATCCCGCGATGATCACGCCGAGACCCTCTCGATGACGCCCGGCTCAAGGCCATACTTCTTGCGCCATCGGCGCTCGGCCTTGCGCATTCTCCCGTTGTCGGACTCGTGGTCGTAGCCAAGCAAATGCAACAACCCGTGGAGGACCAAAACCTTGATCTCCTCTTCGAGGCCGTGGCCGTACCGATCGGCCTGCTGCTCGGCCCGGCCGGCCGAGATCAAAATATCGCCCAAACGGCCCTGCTCCCCGTCGGGAAAGGAGAGGACGTCGGTGGACGAGGATTCGCCACGAAACCGGCGGTTCGCCCGCCGCAGCGAGGCGTCGGAGGAGATCACGACGGCGAACTCCCGGCCGCCGGCAAGTTCTCGCCCGACGCGTCCGACAAACTCTCGAAGCTCACGCTCGTTGAAACAGACTTTCCTTTGCCGGTTGTAGTACCACGCCGGGTCGTCGTTTGGGGAGGACGTCATTCTACTCGGGCGCGGATGAAGCTTGGAGGCCGGTTTCGACTTCCCCGGAATCTTGCTCTCTGGAATCGTTCGGCGGACGGACAGTATCTTCTCCCAGTCTGCCTCGGTCGTACTTTTCATAGGCTCGAACGATACGCTGCACGAGCTCGTGGCGAACGACATCGGTCTCGTCGAAATAGATGAAAGTGATGCCCTCGACGGAGCTAAGCACATCGACCGCCTCAAGAAGTCCGCTGCGCTTACCGGTCGGGAGATCAATCTGCGTGATGTCGCCGGTGATTACCGCCTTCGACCCCGACCCTAGCCGGGTGATAAACATCTTCATTTGCTCGGCCGTCGCGTTTTGACCCTCGTCCAAGATGATGAAGCTTTCGTTCAGCGACCGGCCCCGCATGAATGCCAGGGGCGCGATTTCAATGGTTCCTTTTTCGAGCAACCTCTCGACGCGATCGTAGTCCAGCATGTCATAGAGAGCATCGTAGAGAGGTCGCAGATAGGGATCGATCTTTTGCT
The DNA here is from genome assembly GCA_965206025.1 of Bryobacterales bacterium. Taxonomy (GTDB): domain Bacteria; phylum Acidobacteriota; class Terriglobia; order Bryobacterales; family UBA6623. Next base: position 52,919 of record CBDBIU010000002.1, read on the forward strand.
GCAGCGTTCCCGGCAGAAAGCCCAGCCTTTCACCCGCCTCGACCGCCGGTCGGGTAAGGATGATCCGGCGTGCATTCTTGTTCAGTAACTCCGAAACCGCCATGGCCACGGCGAGATACGTCTTCCCGGTACCGGCCGGCCCGATACCAAAGGCCATGTCGCAGCGCTCGATGGCCTCAAGATAGCGCATCTGGTTGAGGCTGCGAGGAGCGATCGACCGCCGGCCGAAGGTGCGCTGTCGGCTGCTCAACACCAAGTTCCGGAGAGTCAGATTCGGGTCTTCCGCAACAACTTTGAGGAAGCTCTTGACGTCGCCGTTGGTGAAGCGGTGCCCTTCCCGAAGCAGGAATTCGTAGTCGGAAAGTATGTGCTCGGCGCGGCGGACAGGCTCGGGATCCCCCTCGATCTCGATGCTGTCATCGAGCAGGTGAGTGCTGACGCCGAGGGCCCGTTCGAGCAAACGGATGTTCTCGTCGCGGGTCCCGAAAAGCGACTCGATGCCTTGCGTGATACTGACGCGCGTCTTGCTCAAAGCCGGCTGCTACTCCTCCTCAACCGGTCCAACGGGATGGGCGAGAAATGGACGGCTTCCCGAATGCCTGGAGGGAAAGAATCCTGCTTGATAATAGGAACGTCCGTGGTGCTACGGAAAGTGCCCGAGGACGACCTGCTCGCGGGAGGGATTCATCCATATTTTCACTTTGAATATAGTCCCCGGGGGAACGTTAAGTCAATCGGTCGTTTCGACAACTCGCGGGACCCGAACGCGTGGCGTACCATATACTGACGGGCTTCTCCCGCACTTCGCCCGCCACGTGGTCAGAAAAGCGCGCTAACCGATCCCGATGTCGCGCAGATAGTCGCGGTTGCGTTTACCGATGGGGAAGGGCTTGTCGAAGGGCGTGGGATACATGTCCTGTTCCACAACCGCCCAGCCTTGGTAATCGACTTCCTGCAAGACGTCGCGGAACGCCAGGAAATCCACCGCCCCTCGGTCGAGTTCGCAAAACACGTCCATTGCGACGGCCGGCGCGAAGGGGATTTTTTCGCGTTCTACCTTGTTCTGAATCTCTGACTCCACGCTCTTCAGGTGCAGATAGCGGATGCGCTCGTGATGGCGGCGCATAAAGGCGATCGGGTCGCCGCCGCGGTAGGCGTGGTGGCCGGTGTCAAGGCACATGGAAACTCGGCTGGGGTCGGTCTGCTCCAAAAGCAACTCGATCTGATCTTCGTATTCGACGTGGGTTTCAGCGTGAGGATGATAGACGAGGTTGAGTCCAAACCGTTCAATGACGAGATCGGCGATTCTGTGAGTGTTTTCGATGAGCGTCTTCCACCCGTCGTCATCCAGCCGGCTGGGGCGGAGCGGCTTACCGTCAACATCGGAATAGGTGTTGTCGATCAAGATGACAAACTCGGCGCCGAGGGTGGTCAGCGAATCGCCCACGCGGGTGGCTTCTTTCTCGATTTCCGGCCAGGCGTCTCGATCTTCCAAGTGCGGCATCACAAACGTTCCGGAGATGTTGAGTTTCCGGCGCTCGAGTTCCGAGCGGAGTACGGACAGGTCGGTAGGCAAATAGCCGTAGGGGCCCAGTTCCGTCCACTCGTAGCCGGCTTCGGCGATCTCATCCAGACATCGCTGCCAAGGGATTTGCTTGGGGTCGCTGGGAAACCAAACACCCCATGAATCCGGCGCGGAACCAACCTTGACGTTCATAGTCTCACTGCTCCAAACTTGGATTGCCCTTGGGCGGGTGGTCGTTGACTGACACGAGTGCCCCGAATATACGCCTATATGCTTTACATATGCAACGTCTTGCTGCCCGAAAATAGAACTCGCCTCCAGCCACGAGAGATTATGGCCGGAAGGAGGCCTATCAAATAATGCTGGGAATGATCGCCGCGCGCTGCAAACTCGACCCTGGGAGGCTGACATGACGACCGTGGACGTCATCGCACACATCTTGAAACGGGAGGGCGTCGAATACCTCAGTGCGTTTCCGACGACGCCGATCATCGAGTCGGCCGCCGACGCCGGCATTCGCCCCGTGATTTGCCGCCAAGAGCGCGTTGGCGTGGGCATTGCGGACGGCTATTCCCGGGTCACAAACGGGCGCCCGCCGGGCGTTTTCGCCATGCAGTGGGGCCCGGGGACGGAAAACGCCTACGCCGGGATCGCCACCGCCTACTCCGACGGCGTTCCGCTCCTGCTGCTGCCGCTGGGACAGACCAGGGAGATGGACGGCGTGTTCCCGAATTTCAGCTCGCTGCGCAGCTATCGGTCCGTGACCAAGTTCATCGAACAGATCAATACACCGGATCGCGTGGTCGCGACAATGCGGCGCGCCTTCGCCGCCCTCAAGATGGGCCGCCCCGGCCCTGCGATGGTCGAAGTGCCTTTCGACGTCGCCATGGAAGACGTCGATGATTCGCTGATCGAAAGCTACAAACCTGTCCGGGCGACGCGCGCCCAGGCGGATCCCCAAGACGTGCTGGATGCGGCGCGAGCGCTGCTTGATGCGAAGAACCCGGTGATCCAAGCCGGGCAGGGCGTGCTTTACGCTGACGCCTGCCAAGAACTGCTGGAGTTGGCCGAGCTGCTTCAGGCGCCCGTGATGACCACGCTAGCGGGCAAGAGCGCCTTCCCGGAAAAACATCCTCTCGCGTTGGGCAGCGGCTCGGGAGTCGTGAGTGAAACTGCCTACCAATTCCTGAAAGACGCGGACTTGGTTTTTGGCATCGGAACCAGCTTCAGCAAGCACGGCCTGACCACCACGATACCGCCGGGCAAGGTATTGATTCACGCGACCAACGATCCCATTGACATTGGCAAGAACTACGACGTCGACCACCCCATCATCGGCGATGCCGGGCTCGTGCTACGCCAATTCATCGCGGCCTGCAAGGAGCTGCTGGGAGACAAGCCGCGCCACGAGAGCCGTCTCGTCGCGGAACAAGTTGCGAGCACGCGAGAAAGCTGGCTGCAACAGTGGATGCCGAAGCTCACTGCAAAGGAGACCCCGATCAATCCCTACCGAGTCATTGGGGAGTTCATGAATTGCGTGGACCCGGCCGAAACCATCTTGACGCACGACTCAGGCGGCCCCCGCTTCCAGCTCATGCCCTTCTACCAATCGGCGGGGCCGCGAACCTACCTCGGCTGGGGTAAGTCCCATGGCCTGGGGACGGGGCTAGGGCTGATACTGGGCGCGAAACTCGCCGCCCCGGAGAAGTTCGCGGTCAACTTTATGGGCGACGCGGCTTTTGGGATGACCGGCCTTGATTTCGAAACCGCTGTGCGGTCCGACTTGCCGATCCTTACGATCGTCATGAACAACTCGACGATGGCCATCGAAACCGAGTCCTTGACTCGATCTCATGCGAAATACGGCACGCGGGACTTAGGGGGCGCCTACGCCGACATGGGGCGCGCTATGGGGGGCTGGGCGGAGCGTATCGAGGACCCCGAGGACGTCGGCCCCGCGATCCTGAGGGCCAAGAAAGCCACCGAAGAGGGGCGGGCTGCGCTACTCGAGTTCATGACCTGCGCGGAGAACACCTTTTCCCACCGCGCGGCTTTCGGATAGGTCGCGCAGGCGCTCTTACATGTCCTTGGTCGCGAGGCGGCGGCGCGGGAAAGAAACCGGCAGCTCAGCGAGCCGCCTGACGGCGGCTAACCTGCATTTCTCACCACTGTCACAGTGATTGGGGCGAAGGGCCCGGTGGCCAGGGCTGGCGGGCCTTTCGCCTCATCCAACGCAGCCGGGGTGAGAAACGCGGGCAAAACAAGCTTGCCGCTCGTGGCGGGGACTGTTTCACCAATTTCGCGCCTTCAAAGGATCAACAACTTATGGGCGCATTCGGACGCGAAATTGGCTGACTGCACCCAGCCACCACGCAGCTTCTCCTTTTTGCACCTAAGAATAGCTAGTGTCCAGGGCGTGCGTGCTCTTCGATCCAGCCGGCGATCGCTTCAAGCGCGGCGGGGGCGATGGTTTCGGTGATCTTCGAGTATTCCGCCGGGAGACCGGTTCGGCTGGTCTGGAGTAGATGGTTCAACTCAGGCAGCTCCACCAACTTGTAGTCCTTGTTGCCCGCGGCCTTGAGCGCTTCCTCGATGGGCGGCATGTTCTCATCAGGCGGTACCTGAAGATCGCGTTCCCCGGTTACGACGAGCACAGGGCATTTGACTTGGCGCAGCGGCGGCGCGGGGTCGAAAGTCAGGAAATGGCGGAACCAAGGCGTCAGCAGCATCTTCGACTGCGTTCTTAGCGCCTCCTCACCAGGGTAGCCGCGAGCCCGTTTCTCACTATCTGTGAGTCCGGAGAAGTGCTCTTGCTGGATCTCCAGGAGCTTCCCCGCGGCCGTATCGTTGTTCTTCTCCGCTTTCACCACGGCGAACAGTCGCTCCTGCATAGCGCGGTTCCGGCGAATCAGATCGTCCCCCACGCCCATGGCCCGCATCATGGCCGCGGACTGTAGATAGAGCAGCTCTTCCCCTAGGACTCCGGGGGCGGCCACGAGCACGATGAACGCTACGTCTTCGGACATGGCGGCGGCCAGGCGCGCGACGATCGCACCTTCGCTGTGCCCTAGGATCCCGATCCGAGCCGGGTCGATTTCGTCGCGGCCGGTCAGGAATTCAACCCCGGCTAGCGCATCGGTTGCAAAGTCTTCCATGGTGGACTCAAAAACGGCTCTTCTGGGATTTTAGTGGCTGGCGGCGGTGAGTGACGGATCCCTCGCCACTGTGAGGCCGACCTCCCGGAGCCTGCTTCGGTGCCATTCAAGGGCTTCGTGACAACTCTACGGCCCCCAAGGCCGGGCGGCGACTGCGTTGGCCAAAAAGAATTACTGATAAACAAAGGGTTACGAGTAGAGCAAGGCTGCTGGCAGGTAGTCGTACAGTCTCCCGAAGGCTGTGAAATGCGGATCCACAACTGTCATCCAGTGGCCACACTCAAAGAGATAACTCCCTGTTTATCAGTATCTTATTCCCTTTACGAGTTGCCCACGACCGGACTGGCGTGTAGGGTATTTGGGGATTTCTTGGCCGCCTTTTGGGCTCCGATGTGACTGCGGGCGACGTCGGGTCGGCAGGATGGAGGAGCCGGCTACCCGTTGGCCACCCACTAAAAACCCGGAAGAGCCTCAAAAACATTGCCGGTCGAGCCTCCTACACCGCGGTCGTCAACCCGGAGTACGGCGATGCCGCGGCGTGTGAGGTAGTCGGCTAAGACCAAAAACGGGCGATGACCCATCAGGGTCTCATTGCGGTCCTGCGGACCTGACCCCGAGACAAGCAGAACCGCCGGTGCCCGATGTTTGGATCTAGGCAGCGTCAACGTCCCGGCGAACTTCACCACGGCTTGGTCGTTCATAAACGAGACTTCGACTTCGTCATAGGGATAAGGCCGGTTCGGATCTTGGGGACGAGCAAGATCAGGGACTTCTTCCTGGCGTTTGATGACCAAAGGCAGTACGCCGCTGCCCTGTCGCCACTCGCCGCTGATCTGGGAACCGTCCTCGCTGATCGTGCCCTCGAATTCGGCTATAGGCTCCTTTAGCTTGAGCCGAACGGAATCCCCATCGACCCGGATACTGCTGATCTTCAACCCCGCCGCGCCTTGATCGATGCTATCGATTGTTCCGCTCAGAGTGCCGTCCCCGGACTTTGAAATTCTGAAGAGCACCCGCAGGTTTAGGGCGCCGGTATTAAGCACCCCGAGCCAGATGCCTTCCAAACCTTCGCCGGGCATACCGGCGGGGATGACGACCCCAGCCGGCTCGGCGGGAACGTCGGGGCTCTCCCCGCTGCGATTGAGCACGAAGGGGAAATGGGCGCTTCCCTGGGTGAAATCACCGGAGATGTTCTCTCCCTTGTTCGACAACCTGCCGTTAAAAGACGGGTTGCCGGGGACGCCCTGCATCGAGAATGAAACCCGCGGACCGTCAATTTCGACGTTCGACAGGCGAAAATCCTTCACCCCTTGGCCTGGAATGTCGAGTTCTCCCCGCCATTCGCCTCCGTCCCCGTGAACAAGATCAACGACGATCTTCAGGGCTTGGCCGGGTGTCTCAATCCGCCCCTGCCAGCGGCCTTGCGGGGTCGCTTCCTGCTGAGCCGAGGCCAGGCCCGTGCTCAAGAGAGCAGACAGCAGAAAAGCCGCCGCAATGGTGACAAGTTTCCTCATACCGGTCTCCTTATCGAGGCTCGCGAAATACAGTTATTTGGGAACATGGGCACAGCATGCTGTGCCCCTACAGTCTCAACACGGACGATGCATAATTGGCGAGACTCAGTAAGCTTGGCCCGTTCCCCGCGCTCACTCAAACTGATTCGTGTCCCGCCAGGCATCGAAGCCGTCTGAAAAGAGAAGGCTCAAGCAGCTCTTGACCGAGTCACATCCCTCGGGGACTGCCTTGAGACGAGGCGTGTCGTCCCGTTTGTCGTACATCCCAAAGCCCCAGGCTTCCCCGGCGTCACGAGGCGAATCGTAAACCTGCCACAAGACGACCCAGGGGCACCCCCACTCGAGCGCTGTCTTCAGCGCGTAATATAAGCGCGGCAACAGCGGACCGGTCGGGAGATGCTCGAAGCGGTCGCGGGCGTATCCTAGTTCGCCAATCATGACGAAGTTCTTACCGAATCGACGCCGGCCAGCCGGCGAAAGGGACTTCTCGGAACGTGTCCGGATTCGTTCCAGGTCGCGGCGCAGGCGGGTGACCGTCTCTTGGGGGGGCACATCGCTCTCCCAGGTTTCAAAGGGGGAGTTGGCCGATTCGTAGGCGGAGTAGGAAAGCAGATCGAAGACGACATGGGGGACGACATGCTCAAGCGTGGACCAACCCTGCTCGGAAGCCCCCTGCGTCAGGACGGCCTTATGAAATCGGGCGCCCCGCTTCACTAGGCGCAGGTTGACGACGTTAATCTCCAGGGCGTGAAAGATCCGCAGGCGAGCCTCCGGATAGCTCCTTCGAACCTCGTCCAGCGCTTGAAATCGTGTATTTGTCCAATGCGTCAGAGTGTCGATCGCTTGCTCGGCTGATCCGGTATAGTTCATGATCTCGAGCAACTTTGCATCGGCCTCGGAGTTGGCCAAAATCACGGTCTTCGGCATGTCTCCGAACTGCTGATAAAGAAACTCGCACAACTCTTTGGTTTGACTGTTTTCGATCTCCGCTTCGGCTTCGCTCCAGGGGCGCAGCAGGTTGATGTCATCGGGGCCGGCCCCGTAATCGCGAATCGGATAGACGGTCAACACGACGGTTTCGATGTCTCCGTCTTCCAATACGGATCGGTAACGGGGCAGCGCCAGGATCTTGGCCGGCGTCAAAGGCCCGTCCACACGGTCGCGACTAAACCGCCTAGGAGAAAGAGGGGGATGGAGATAATCGAAACGCGCGCCCAAATAGAGCCGGAACACGCGAGATCCCGTTTCCACAGTGCGCCGGCGCGCCCTAGTCAGCAAGTCCTCGTTTGCCTCGAAGCTCGGAGATCCGACCCACTGATAGAAGCCTATGCGTTGCTCAAGCCGGGTCTGAGCTGAAATGCCGCTTGCGATCAGAAGCAGCGCCGCGAAACCGCGCCTAAGGGCCCTCGTCACCGGCGGACCTCGATCATGTGGGGATAGCTGGGGCGACCCTCCGCCTCGACTCGGACCCCGAGTAAGCCCGGCTCCAGGTTAGCCGGCAGCCTCACGTTGATCTGGCCAGATTCCACGTAGAGCACTTCCCCGGTTTCTTCGCCAAATAAAACGCGTGTCCGCTGGGGGACGAAGTCGTGGCCGAAGATCGTCAAGACAGCGTTTGGGCTAAAGGGGGGTGGCGTGTACCGGACCCCATCCACGATCCCGCCCGGCAAGATCGTGGGGAACTCGCCGGCGACCAGGGGCTGATCGGGGAGAGCCGCGGGAAAAACGCGCTGCCACCAGCTGGGGCGGTACTCGATTCGCAAGGTGACCGGTCCGGCGCGATCAGGGTCGATGATCATGTATCCGAGCGGGTCCGGCTGAATCGGCAAGCTGACCCAATGGTCGGACCCATCGAGCACAGCCGCTCGCCACTCCGGCCGGTTGGTCAGGCGGACGAGGATGACATCGGAGGGACCCAAATCAGCCCGGATTTCCGCCCGGCCTGCCGCCCTCCAATGGACACCCGCGGCTTCAGGGCGACCGGCCCAATCGAGGTAAGCTTCCAGGCCCTGGCGATCGAACAACCCGCGGATGGGACGAAGCGTTTGCCCCGCCCAGCGGGAGACCACCACCGCCTCAGCCGGGTTGGGGCTCGGCAAGTAGTAAACGCACCACCCTTTTTCGTCGTACACGCAATCGAGGTCGGCCTGAAACTTCCTCCAATCCTTGCTCACGAGATACTCGACCGCCATGGCCTTGAGCCAAAGCAGCACGTCCTTGCGGCGCTCGCCGGAGCGAACGAATGCAGCGGCCTGCGCCAACACGGGATTATCCATGACGTCGATCGAAACAGGGCCGAAGACCCTGGCTCCTTGTGAGTGCTCGTCGATCCACTCGATTGCGCCTGGCGGCATGGGCGCCGGTCGAAACGAGTAGTGCGGCCGAAGAGCGAAAGCCCAAGCGGCGCAGGAGACAAACACAGCGAAACAGATCCCACGCGCCCGCGGCGATCCGAACGGCGGCCAAAGCGAGACCAGACCCACGAGCGCCAGTTCCGCCGCGGCAAGTGCGTCGAGGGAACGAGGCCGGTCGGGCAAGGTCGCAAGCAACAGTGTGGTGATACTCGCGACGAAGAGCAGGGCCGCCGCCCGAGGCTTACGCCGGCTGACATCGAGCGACAGAAGCAGGAACGGGACCAACGACCAGAACAAGACTCGGACTCCATCGGGCTGATCGAAGACCGTGTACAGGCGCGAGGGCGCCAGAGCGTAGAGCAGTGCCGCCGTCGCCGCCGTTGGGCCTGTTGCCCGCAGTTGCCTCGCCAGCAGATAGACCCCCGCGCAACCCACCGTGGAGGCAAAGCCAACCACCACGACGTATGCCCATGGCGTGGGGCAGCCCGTCAGGCCCACGACCGAGGCCACGAGCAACGGAAGCAGCGGCGAGACGACCGAGAACGGTGGGAGGGTGCCGAGCTTCAACACTTGCTCCGCGGCTTGGATCGAAACCTGGGCAGTGCTGTCGGTGCCGTGGATCATTCCGTCACGTGAATCTCAACCGCCGGAAACCCGCGCCGCCCTCACGTCGCCAGAAGGGTCAAATTGAACTCATAGAGCCGCGTCGTCGGACGAGTCAAAGAACTCCTCTCGGCTCTGCTGCGGACGACTAAGGCGGCGTAGCAGCAAGCGTCCTCTCGCGCCCGGCCATCCCACTCCGAACGCCTCCGCTGACCGACCATATTGGGCGAGGCCATCGAACAACAAGGGTAGCGGAAGGCGCGAAAAAAATCGACATCGGAGGAACGAGCCACTGCCTGCCGGCCCGCAGGGACACCCTCACCGCCATGTTGTGCACGGACTTGCCCGTGGCCTCGCGGCCGCGGCTTCCCTCAGAAGGACCGCCGTCCATCCCTTCAGGCAACAGGAGATTTTCGATCACCCTTATGGATAAGCCTTCGGAGCAAAGCTCACTAGCCTGCATTTCTTGCCACCTGACGGTCGAAGCACGCTATAGGCCACCATCACTGGGTTGCGCTTGCTCGCCGTGCTCAACGTACTGTTTAAGTAAGCCCGCGTGGTTCAAGAAAACCGGGCGCCGAGCGGCCCGCGGCTTGTACTGACGGCCTCTCACGGACCTCGCCTCGCCACGTGGTGAGAAATGCAGGCTGGCGGAGCCGGCGAGCCTCGTCGTTTCATCTCTGTTTTCCGCTCTCGAGGTCTACCTTCCGTGTTTCGCGTTTTTTCGCGGGAAACCACTACGGACCCACCGAAAATATAGTAGGCTAATCTATGTTCGCGAGACCCGCGGGCCGCCGCATCCCGCCTCCGCGCTATGAACCTGCCGAACTCGCTCACCGTACTGCGGATCTTCTTCGTGCCGCTGCTGTTGGCGGTCATGCTGCGCCGTAACATCGAGCTAGACACCGGCTGGGCGGTCATCTCCAAGGAATGGCTGGCCCTAGCGATTTTCTTGATAGCGGCGTCCACGGACCTGTTGGATGGCTACTTGGCGCGGCGCCGGCGGCAGATCACCACTTTCGGGAAGCTGCTTGACCCTCTGGCCGACAAGCTGCTGATTTCGGCCGCCTTTATCTCGCTCGTTGAACTAGGGCGAGTCCCGGCCTGGATGGTGGTGATTATCGTCAGTCGGGAGTTCGCCGTCTCGGGGCTGCGAAGCATCGCCATCTCGCAGGGCTACGCGATTAGCGCCAGCGATCTGGGCAAGACGAAAATGGTCGCGCAGGTCATCGCGGTTTCACTGTTGCTGGTCGCGCCGTATTCGGCACTGGTGGCTGAAATGGCCTACGCCGCGCTGTGGTTCGTGGTCGTGTTCGCCCTCATATCAGCCATCGACTACTTCCGGGCCTTCCGCAGAAAGGTCGAAGCCCGGGATGCTGCCGCGGTCGCTCCTAACGTCGTCGTTCTTCGCAAGGAAGGCAAAGAAAACTTGGCGAGTTGACAGAGGACGGACACTGGTCCGCTGAGGCGTTTCGGCGGAGTCGCCCGCCCCATTTTCCCCGGCAAGTTTCTACGCCGGCAACCTTAATCTAGTAGACTGTCGCAGACAAGACTTATATGATCGTTCTTACGACGTGGCGCGCTTTTCAGCGTGCTGTGGCGGGATTTCGAGCCCGACATTTCCGAATCCATAGTCAACTCTTCTCCGCGACAGTCCACTAGTGATCTAGTGGCCGGCTTCAAAAGTTGGCCTAGTTATTCCATGGCACCTGTCGGTCGCTGTCAGCGGGGGATCCCAGCTACTGTTTATCGGAAGGTCTAGCTCAACGGTCTCACTTGCGTATGGCCTCCGCTCAGGCGCAAACCTACCGCACTCACTCTGCGGAGGAAACCGTCCAGCTTGGTGTCGAGCTGGCACGCGAAATGAAGCCGCCGCAACTCGTCTTGTTGATCGGAGAGTTGGGCTGCGGTAAGACGACGCTCGCCAAAGGACTGATCAGCGGGCTGGGGGTTGCCCCTGCCGCCGACGTCCTTAGCCCGAGTTTCTCGCTTATCCACGAATACGAAGGAGACCCCAAGGTCTACCACATCGATCTCTATCGCTTGGACCATCTGCCCGAGCTCGCAACCCTAGGGCTCGATGACCTCTGCGACCAGCAAGCCGTCATCCTTATCGAGTGGGGCGAAAAATTCGCCGGCCAACTGCCCGCCTCGCCGGTAGAAATCCATGTCAAAGACCTGGAGGGCGACGAGCGAGAGATCGCGGTGACCAAACCGGAATAGCCTGTTTGCCGCTGAGAGAAAGTTTCCCGTTTGCTCGTGGGGGAGATCCGGCCCATCTGTCTCCGGCAGACGGTGGGATTCAGAGGCTAGCGATGATGAGGGCGCGGCCTATCTTGGGACCATGTTTAAAGTCTGCTAAGCAGCAAGCTTGTTGACTCTAGCCGTTTCGGTCCCGGCCCGCGGACGCTGGTGATTGAGCGGCTATACTGGTTGCAGCGTTTCGCTTGCGAAGGAAGTCATCGTGGCATCCAGCCTGCGTGGGATATTTACCGTGGTCGCCGTGGCGGGCGTGTCGGCGCTGCTCGGTGGCTCCTACGGTCGCGGTCTGGGTAACGCCGCGTTCGTCGGACAAAAAGACGCGGTCAAGGACTACGCCCGTGAATTTGAAAACCTCCTCACCTTGGTCCGCCGGAACTATTCCTCTGAGATCGACGTCGAAAGCGTAATTTACCGCGGCGCGATCCCGTCAATGCTCCGCGAGCTGGATCCGCACTCCCAGTTCCTCGATCCGCGTGCCTTCGCCCGCCTGCGGGAGGAGCAGAAAGGCAGCTATGCCGGCGTCGGCATGCAGATCCTCTCATTTAAGGGACGGACGATTGTCGATTTTCCATTTCCCGATACTCCCTCTTTTCGCGGGGGCATTCGGCCCGAGGATGAGATTGCCGCCGTAGACGGCCGCTCGACAACCAACTTGTCGGTCGAGGAGGTGGCTCGGCTGGTCCGCGGACCGCGGGGATCGGTTGTTCGTCTCAGCCTGAGACGTCGGGGCGTGGATAAGCAGCTCGAGGTCGAAGTCGTCCGGGCCCAGATTCCTCGCCCCAGCATTCCCCTGGCGTCGTTTGTGGAATCGGGTGTCGGCTATGTCAAGCTGGAAAGCTTTAGTGAAACGACGGACGGGGAGATTGACAAGGCTTTGCGGAAGCTCTCGCGGAAAAATATCTCCGGACTGATCCTAGATCTTCGGGACAATCGGGGCGGGCTGCTGAGCTCGGGAGTACGGGTAGCCGACCGTTTTCTGCCCCAGGGACAAACCATCGTTTCTCACCGAGGCCGCGCGTCGAGAGAGAAATCGTATCGGGTCCGTCAGGGTCACCAGGGAGATCTGTACCCCATGGTGGTGCTGGTGAATTGCGGATCCGCCTCGGCGTCTGAGATTGTCGCCGGGGCGCTGCAAGACCATGATCGGGCTCTGATTGTGGGCTCGAATACTTTCGGCAAGGGACTTGTTCAGTCGGTCGTGAACCTCAGGAGCAGTCCCACCGCCTTGGTGTTGACCACGGCACGCTATTACACTCCCAGTGGCCGGTTGATTCAACGTCCCTACCGCAACGTGTCGGCGGCGGACTACTACGCCGATGCTTGTAGCCCGGGCTATCGGCCCGCCAAGCAAGAAGTGAGCCTGACCGATAACGGGCGTCGCGTTTACAGCGGCGGGGGAATCACGCCGGACATCGAACTGTCCGAGTCGCTCAACCCCTTCCAACAGCGTCTGCAGGTGGAACGAGCGCTCCAGGGCTTCGCTCAGCAATACTGCCTCAACCGCTCGGAGCTCCCCCCCGACTGGGAAGCGAACGCTGCGATCCTGGAACCATTTCAGCGTTATCTCTACGATGAGCGAGTTGCCTTTACCGCGGAAGAACTCGTTGACAACCGAGGCTACCTCCGGCGTAGTCTGAAGAAGCACGTCAACAGGGCTTGTGTGGGCTGGAAAGCCGGCCTTCTGGCCGAAGTCGATCAGGACCCGGCCGTCCGGCGTGCGCTGACGCTGATCCCCGACGCTTCTGATTTGCTCAGGAACGCCCGGGGAACGCTGGCATTGAAGCGCTAGCAGCCCGTGGCGAAAGTCGCACGGGAGAGAAAATCGGGGACTGCCACCAATTCGCCCCCATCATGGCCTGGAAACAAAGAACTTCACCTGAAGCGAATTGGCTGGCTGTACCCGATTTTTCGCGACGTCTACTTTACCACGGGCTGCTAAGGACCTTCAGAACCGTTCGCCACCGGTTACGAAGCAGATTAGGAACAGTGAGATGCGAATAACCTACCGCGGCTTCCCTCGGATAATCTTGTCTAACTCAAAGTCTAACAACGTTACCGACGCTCCTAACAATTGTGGGAAGGTCCGGAAGCAGGGCCAATCTTACCTTGAGGCTTGTCGCTGCTTGGCTGGAAATCTTTGGCCGGAGACCCCCCGGGTCCGCTGACGTTGAGCCGTCTCCCGGCGCGGGTCATGTCCCTCTCGGGGCGCTGCGGCCTAGTTCCGGTCTAGCAGCCCGTGGCGAAAGTCATGCGGGAGAGAAAAGCGGGGGCGCCACCGATTCGGTCCGTCATGGCCGTTGCAACAAAGTGCTTAACCTGAAGCGAAACGGCTTGCCACACCCACTTTTTGTGACGTTTACTTTTACCACGGGCTGCTAGACTTGGGTGGACAATGAACTCGCTCATCACGCGGTCCGACGAGGTATTCATGCGCGCCGCCCTGGCCCAGGCTGATGAAGCCGAGCGGCGAGGCGAAGTTCCTGTCGGCGCGGTAATTGTCGACGAGGGCGAAATTGTCGCCGCGGCAGGGAACGCCCCTGTGTCGAAGACGGACCCGACGGCTCACGCCGAAATCTCCGCGCTACGAGAGGCTGGTCGCAAGATGGGGAATTACCGGCTTCCCGGCGCCACCGTGTATGTGACCGTGGAGCCCTGTGCGATGTGCGCGGGAGCGCTCGTCGCCGCCCGGGTCGGCAAACTCGTGTTCGGAACGCGAGACCTGCGTTTCGGGGCCGTCAGAAGCAAGTTTCGCCTGGCCGATTCCGACCGGCTCAACCACCGAATCGAAATCGTCGAAGGAGTGCTGGCGGAGGAATGCTTGAAGAGATTGCAAGGGTTTTTCGCGCAACGCCGCGGATAGCCGGACACTCGACCCGCACCCGGATCACCTCCCGCCGGGGACCGGCGCGTGGTCGCACTACCGGGCAGAGTCCTTTGGGTCGCCCTGGCAGGAATGGGTTTCGGGAGAGAGAAGGACGGTTGCAACTAGCCTTTGCGCTTTGCTTTCCTGCGGCCGGCCCAATACTTCTTCGGCTCTTCCGGGTTTTAAGTGGGCGAAGGAGCCAGATCGAGTTTCCCACAGTGGAAGTAGATGGCGTTGATGAAGTTCTGTTGATTGCGGAAACCGCGCGCCGTGGCCTTGACCCATTGAATCCTTGAGTTCAACCCCTCGCTGACCGCGTTCGTAATGCGGTGTTTCAGATACGTGAGTATGTTTTCGAGGCGAGCCGTCAACATCCGCGCTACGGTGACCATCGGCGTCAGCCGGCTGCGACTCGCCCAGCCGCGCCATTGCTCGAAGAAAGCTCGCGCCGCCGATTCGCGACGATAGTCGAACAGCCGCATCGCCGTTTCCTTCAACGCCCACGCCCGCGCCGTTTTCAAGTCGCTTTCGCGCAGCGCGCGGAACTCGCGCCAGGCGTCCTCGGAAAAGTTCGCCGGATGCCGCAGCCAAGCGTACTTCGTGCCTGTCAAACGTTCGTCGCCGAGGGCCAGTAAACGCTTGTTCTCCGCCCGCCGCACTTGGTCCACCGCCTTCGCCAGATGCGCCGCGATGTGATATTTGTCGTAAACGATCTTTTTCTCCGATTCGTCGAGATGCTCCCGGGTCGAGGCGACGTAAGGATCCCACATGTCCATCGCGACGGCCTCGACTCGGGCGAGTTGCTCTGCGCTCAACGTCTTCCAAAAGCCGTCCAGGCTGGCCTGGCGGCGTCCCTCGGCGACGAACAACACGCGCGAGCGGTTGAGATCGTTGACGACGGTGAGATAGCGATGGCGCTTGCGGAAGCTCTTCTCGTCGACGCCCAGGTAGGGAATCGGCTCTGCCGCGCGACGTTCGAGCCCACGTTGCACGGCGCGTTCCAGGATGCCGTGAATCTCGTCCCAGCTCAGCGCCAGCAACTCGGCGATGCCTTGCTGGCTGGCTTCCTTCAGCCACGAGATCGCGAGAGCTTCAAACAGCGCGGTGAAGCGGCTGGAAGCCTCGGCCCAGGGCAGTCGCACGACGCGCGGCCCGTGCTCGGAGCAGTCGCTGCGCGGCGGCCGGGCGTGCAGGATCGTGCGGTACTGACAGGTGTCGAGGTGACGCCAGCGGCGTTCGGGCTGATGATCGTGGAGTGCGCACACGGCGCTGCATTGGCGGCACGGCCAGCGGACTTGCTCGTCGTGTTCGAGGAAGATGTGGACTTCGCCGTCGGCTCGGCGCAGCTCCACTCGCGCGACTTTCCAGGGACTTTCGATGCCCAGAATCTGGCGGTATAGCTCGCGGTCTTGCATCCCGCGAGACTACCACCGAGCCACACTCGCCCACTAGAAACCCGGAAGAACCACCTCTTCATCCGCTCGGAGACCGCCTTGCGCGCGGCGGGGCTCATCTTCCTGCGACGGTGGGGCTTCTTCGGCACCGCGGCAGTGCCTCCAGGTTTGCGGCCTCGTCGCTTTGGTTCGGATTGCAGAATGTCGATCGCTCGGTTGAGACGGTCTCTTTCTTGAATGAGTAGAGTAAGTGCATCGATCATAGTCTACTGATCCTAACACAGAGTTACACGTGAAGATCAGAGGGCTTAAAACTAAATCTTTAGATAGCAACAATACATGGAAACAAGGAGTCTGTCTCATATCGATTTGACTCTCCCCCGAGTATGCATGGAAGCGATGACGTTTGGGTCCCAAACGGATCTCGCCGATGCCCGGCAAATGGTGATCGATGCTGGGATTACCTTTTTTGACACCGCCGCGGCACTTATGGGCGCGAGGATAGTTCTGCCGTGGTTCGGGGATGCTAGCCCTATCTCCGGATAAGATTGAGAGTCGTGATCGAGCAATGCCTAGTTCGCTCGTCCCGGAGACGAAAGTCATGGCCGGTGTGGAGGTGCTTTCTCGCCGCTTTGCTCGTGATCGGCGTGGGCTGTTCCTGGTTCCAAGCTGACATCGAACCGCTCACCAGCAAAGAGTGGGCAACGGTCGTCGAGGCGCACAGGGGCCGCCTGCTGGTTGTCAATGTTTGGGCCGGCTGGTGCAGGAGCTGCCTCGATCTGTTTCCTTCTGTTGTCGACCTCTCGAAGCAGTACGAACCGGAGCGATTGCAAGTCCTCTCCCTCTCGCTTGACGACTCGAACGACTCGGCGGCCCTTGAGCAGGCGCGGGAGTTTCTTAATAGTCAGGACGCCGACTTTCCTCATTACCTTCTGACCCACGAAATCACGCGGGCGCTGGAAAGCCTTGGTCTGGAAAGTATTCCAGCCGTCATGATTTACGATGCCGAGGGGCGATTGCGCTACCGGTTGCAAGGCGATGACGATGAGATCGAGCTCACGCCGGCCGATGTGCAAGATGCCGTCGAATCGCTCATTGGAACCCGCTGAAACTCACCGCGCCGAATCAGCTGAAGGAGGCCTTGGCGCGAAGTTGTAGGACGCGACGGCTATAATGGTTCTGGATGGGGCGACCGAAAGCCGTTCACCTAGCCGTAGCCGCGCAGCTTCCAATTATCGGACATTTGTCCCTTCGATTCGTCGCCTCGCGAAGAGATCCGGCTTCCATGGCTCCTGAGAAGACGCGGCTGCGACGGGTTGGCAAGGCGGTTCACGAATTCCGCATGATTCGCGACGCCGACCGTATCGCCGTGGGCGTTTCGGGGGGCAAGGACTCGCTCACGCTTCTCGACGCCCTGTTGTCTTTGCAAAGAAAGTCTCCGGTGAAATTCACCTTGCGGGCCTTCACCGTGGAACAGGGCAAATTCACGCGTCCTATCGAGCCGCTGGGGGACTACTTGAAGGCGCGGAACATTCCCTGGACCTACTACCGGGATGAGCCTTCGTTTCAACTGCTGGCCGAGGATCCGGATCACGGCTGCGATCAGTGCAGCCGCTATCGGCGCCGGGCGGTGTATGAGACCCGCATTTTCAATTTGATGTTTGACATCCCGACCTTCCAGCGGCCTTGAGCGTCTTTATTCATAGGGGCTAGAGCCCGATGAGGACGCCATGGAGGCCAACACCCAATGGGTGAAAAACAAACCAAGCCATTCCAGCTAAGTTTCAACGGCTTGTTGAAAGTCGATTTCCAGGGATCGCACGTCACTTCTGATGGTGGCCTGATTTTGGTTCGCGAACTGGACGAACGGCTCGGTCTCGGAGAACTGATTGACGAGCATCTCAGCGACTCCCGGCAAGGCACAAACAAGCAGTTCACGCTCGCTGATCTGTTGCGGCAGTCGGTCTACAGCCGCTTGGCGGGCTACGAGGACCTCAACGACGCCGAGCGGGTTTCGATCGATCCGACGTTTCGGCTGATCGGTTCGCAGAAGATCTGGGATCGCGGTGCGGCCTTGACCTCGACGCTGCACGGCTTCGAGACGGAGATGCTGGCGAGCGAAGAGAATCTACTGGGGCTGATGGCGCTGAACCGAGAGCTGGTCGGGCAAGCGGAGGCGTTCGACGACTCCGAGCGGGTCGTTCTGGACATGGACTCCACCGAGAGTCCGGTCCATGGCCAACAGGAAGGCAGTGCCTACAACGGACACTTCGAGTCGGTCTGCTACCATCCGTTGCTTTTGTTCAACGGTCATGGTGATTGCCTCGCTGCAAAGCTGCGTCCAGGCAACGTGCACAGCGCCGACGACTGGGATGAGCTATTGTTGCCGGAGATCGAGCGCCAACAGGCTGCGGGCAAGCAGGTCGCCTTCCGGGGCGATGCGGCCTTTGCCAAGCCGGAGGTTTATGAGGCTTCGGAGGAACGCGGAGTACAGTACGCCATTCGCATTCCGGCCAACAAGAGCCTGGAGTTGGAGATCGAGGACATCCTGTTTCGGCCACCGGGCAGGCCGAGCGCCAAGCCCCTGGTGCGCTACAAGAGCTTCCGCTATCAGGCCGCCAGTTGGAGCAAACCGCGGCGCATCGTAGCGAAGGTTGAGCACCACCCGGGCGAACTGTTCGCGCAACCCGGCTTCATCGTCACCAACATGACCCGGCCCAGTCGCTCGGTGGTGCGCTTTTACAACAAGCGCGGCACGGCCGAGCAGTGGATCAAGGAAGGCAAGCAGGCCACGAATTGGACACGGTTGTCGTGCCATCGTTTTCGCGCGAACGAAGTTCGCTTGCAACTCAGCGTCCTGGCTTACAACCTCGGCAACCTGTGGCGGCGGCTGGGACTGCCACCAAGCATCAAGAGCTGGTCGCTGACGAGCTTGCAGCAGCGGCTGATGAAGACCGGCGGGCGGCTGGTCAAGCATGCCCGTTACTACTGGTTGCTGCTGGCCGAGGGGCATCTGAACCGGCGGCTGTTCGGTGACATGCTGCACAGGATCTGGGCGCTGCCGCTGCCGAGCGGGTAGCGTTGACCGGGCTAGGATCAACAGTTTTCGGCTCCAAAAAGGTTTGGCAGGGAGCAGTGTCGGCCGCAGCGCCGTTCAGGCCGCGCAATCAACGTCTGTGAGCGGACGGACGAGCCCTGGCGCCTACCGGCGGAGGGGATGTGCAGGGTTCAGCGCGAAAAGACGTGGCATTCGGGCCGGCGCGGATGTATACTGTGGCCGTGCCAAGGCCAAAACGGAAATCCTGGATGAGATCGCCTCGGATTTGGGCGCGAATGTGGTGGCTCTGGGGCATACGGCCGACGACTTCTGCGAGTCGCTGCTGCGCAACACCCTCTACACGGGTCGGTTGAGTGCGCTGCCGGCGGTCACCTATTCTCGTTCCGGCGATTTTCGGATCATTCGGCCGCTGGTCTACGTCTCCGAGGAGGTAACGTCGTCGTACGCCGACCAACGTGCTATGCCCATCACGCCTGGTGCGTGTTCCCAGCGCACCGGAACCGTTCGACGATCGCTGAGGGAGTTTTTGGCCGAAACCAAGAAAGATCACCCCCACGTGCTTGAAAATATCCTTTCGGCCATGAGTCGCATTGATACGCCCCGGCTGCTCGACCGGCGATTTCTCGATTTCGACCAAGGGGGGCCGTTGCCCAGCGCCGAAACTCCTGAGCTGCTTCCGGTTTTGACGAAAGGGGATTGATGGTTTTCCCTACAGCGCCGAGTTTCCGATGGAGGGGCGCCGGGCGGAAACTGACCGCACCCGGATCAAACGTGGAAGGCCCAATATGAAATTTCTCCCCAAAGACCAACAGTTCTTCGATCTCTTTGAGAAGCAGTCTCAGCTGATCGTCGAGGCCGCGGAGATGCTGCATCAAGGCGTGGCGGCGGAGGAAACCGACTGGAACACGCTGCGCATTCGGGTTCATCAGATCGAAAATAAGGGCGACGACATCACCCATCAAACTCTGACGCGGCTCCACCGGACCTTCATCACGCCAATGGAGCCTCAGGACATACACGATATCTGTCTCCGGCTCGACGATGTCCTCGACATGATCGACGAGGTGGCCGGGCGGTTCCACATCTTCAAGATCACGAGCCTTCCCAGCCGCGTTCAGACCATGACGCAAAACCTCGTCGCCAACAGCCATGCGACGTCCGCGGCGGTGCAGGCCGTAGCCCAGGGGAAGGATGTGTCCTCGCTGCTTATCAAGATCCACGATCTTGAGGACGAAGCGGATCAACTGAACCACCAGGCTTTGACGGACCTGTTCGACACCGAGCAAGACCCCATCCGGCTGATCAAGCTCAAGGAGATTTTTGAGCTGATCGAAGAGGCCGCCGATTCGTTCGAGGATGTAGGGCATGTGCTGGAGGCGGCCGTCGTCAAGAACGCTTGAGGCGGCGGGGTGGCCTGTTTCGTAAATTCGGTTGCGCATGTGTAGAAGCCAGGTGGAAGATTGGGAACTTCGGGCAGGGCATGCCGTGCCGCTGCATTTCCAGGCGCGCATCAGAATCTGTAGGGGCGCAGCATGCTCCGCCCGCCTGCACGCGCTTGCCGGAGCGCTTAGGCCCGTCGGTGCGAATCCGACCTGGTTTTGGCCGCGAACGCGTGAACGGAGGGAAACTCGGCCGATGAGGCGCGGTCGGGAAGCCGGCGAGACGACGCTGCCGGGAGGCGAATGGAAAATTTAGGATTTATCGTCTTGATTGTGTTCGTGGCGCTCGTTTTTGACTTTTTTAACGGGTTTAACGACGCCGCGAATGCGATCGCGACGGTGGTCGCTACGCGCGTCCTTACCCCGGGGCACGCCGTGTTTTGGGCTGCGTTTTTCAATTTCGTCGCCGCCTTCGGCTTCGGCACGGCCGTGGCCAAGACGATCGGCCGGGGCATGGTCGCGCAGGAAGCCGTCACGCAGTACGTCGTGATCGGAGGCTTGCTCGGGGCCATTTTTTGGACCTGGCTCGCCTCCCACCTCGGTTTGCCCATCAGCGCCTCTCACGCCCTCGTCGGCGGCTATGGAGGGGCGGCGATGGCCTACGTCGGCTTGACGCGGGGCTGGTCTCAGGTGATGACCGCGCTGGTCGCCGACGGGTGGGTGAAGACGATCACGTTCATCTTTGTCGCCCCACTCATGGGGTTCGTTGCCGGATCGCTGTTGATGATCGCGGTGGCCTGGATTTTCCGTCGCGGTCACCCTTCCACCTTGGATTACTATTTCCGGCGTCTACAGTTGTTTTCTTCCGCCGTGTTCAGCTTCGCCCACGGCACCAACGACGCCCAAAAGACGATGGGCATCATCGCCAGCGCTCTGTTCGCGCTCGGTCATCTGGAAACGTTTTACATTCCCTTCTGGGTCATCCTTTCCGCGCATGCGGCGATCGCACTCGGTACGTTGATGGGAGGCTGGCGAGTCATCAGAACGATGGGGCATCGCATTACGAAGCTGAAACCGGCCGGGGGGTTCTGCGCGGAAACGGGCGGCGCCTTTACCGTCTTGCTGGCTGCCTGGTTGGGCATACCCGCCAGCACCACCCACACGATCGCCGGAGCGATCGCCGGCGTGGGGACGGCCCAACGCGTGCGCGCCGTGCGCTGGGGCAAGGCGAGGGAAATTCTTTGGGCTTGGGTGCTTACACTTCCCACGACGATCACCGCCGGCGCCCTGAGCTACATGATCATCCATGCTTTGATCCCCGGGGCGGGCTAGCTCGAGCTAAATTTAACCCGCTTTTCTCACCGGCGGGAGTGGAAGTAAATACCCGCCATTAGTTGTTTTCACGATCCGTTGCCGTGAACGGGGTATGCCGGGGTGTCCCGCCTCAGCTGGAAATGGAGAGAGCGTTCCGCCGTTAAGCTAACGGAGGGGACGCATGAAAAAAGCACGGAAGCAGTACACAGCCGAAGAGAAGGTCGCCATCCTGAGGCGGCATCTGGTGGAGAAGGAGCCGGTTTCCGAAGCTCTGCGACGAGCTGGCGCTGCAGCCGACGGTTTTCTATCGCTGGCAGAAGGAGTTCTTTGAGAACGGAGCCGCCGCCTTCCAGACCAAGAACCGCGGCAATCGTCAGCCCGAACAGGAACGCATCGCGCGACTGGAAAAGAAGATCCAGACCAAGGATGAGGTTCTGGCCGAGTTGATGGCCGAGCACATGGCGTTAAAAAAAGCCTTGGGGATGTCTAATCGCAATCCGGACGCCGCCCGACGTGCGCGACCAGATCGTCGATTTTGTCCGGTACTGGTCCGAGAAGACCGCGATCCGCGCCGGGCGCTTCATCGCGTGGCTGGGCATCACGCCCAGTAAATTCTACTCCTGGCGCCAGCGCTACGGCTGTGTCAATGAGCACAACGGGTGGGTGCCCCCGAGATTTCTGGCTCCGAAGAGTGGGAGAAGCAAGCGATTGTCGACTTTTATCGCCAGCATCCGCTGGAAGGCTACCAGCGGCTGACGTTCATGATGCTCGACAGCGACACCTAACTGAAGTCGCTCCCGCTTTCTCGCCTGACAATGGCGAGCCTCCTCATGGAAGCCGCGGGCGTTAGCCCGCTCCTGGCTATCGTGGCGCACGCATCTTGCGTGCCGTGTCGCCATTCCTGGCGACATCGATCCCCTCGTCCCATAGACCGAGTCGCGCCGGGAAAAGGTATTTGGAGCCTCGCGACACCTTGACCGTACCCTTGCGGGTGCGGCTCCGTTTGGTGAGCTTGCGAAGTCTCCGCATGACGTGGGTTCCCGGGCGCCGCGCGACGTCACCGGACCGCTTGCTGACGCGCGCCTGTCTACACATGGTCCGCCCGTTCAAGTGCATGAACCGACATCGGACGGTCCTCGTGCGTTGTCACTGCTGAGCACCTCCCGTGATGGGCTGTGGCGACTGCTTCGCCACTAGAAGAATACCAGCGGCCACGGCGATCACCCCGGCCAGCAAGGCGGGCGAGAGTTCTTCCGAAAAGGCGATGGTGCTGAAGACTACGCCGAAAATCGGCGTCAGAAACCCGAACACGGACAAGACACCGGGCCGGTACCTCTGCACGAGCATGATCCACAGGATCGTGCACAAACCGTTGCTGACCGTGCCTTGATATAGGATCGCTAGGATGGATGCCGTCGTGACGGGACCCCGCGTAGGCTCCTCTATCAGGGCAGCCACCGCCAAGTAAAACGGTAGCGCGAAGGCGCTCTGCCAAAAGATGGCTCGGATCGGGTGGACGTGTTCGATGATTCGCTTGGTAAACACGAATCGCACTCCGAACAAGCACGCCGTTGTCGTGCAGAGCACGTTGCCCAGCAGGGGCCGCGACGCCAGTTCGGGATCCGGACGCCCGAGGAACAATACCGAGATTCCACCGAAAGCAACGACCAGGCCGGCGACTCGGGTCCATGACAGATGGTCCCCGGGCACGACGAAGTGGGCGATCAAACTCGTCGGGATGGGGTAGCTGTTGAGCAGCACCGCGCTGTAAGCCGCCGAGGTGAGATTCGTCCCCAGGTAGACCAGCGAAGTCTGCACGGTCATGATAGTCCCCAGCGCCGTCAGCGAAGCCCACTCGGATCGCGGGGGCAGCAACGGAATTCCGCGCAGCAAAGCCCACAAACCGATCGTGGGTACCCCCGCACCCATTCTCCAGAATCCGCTCCAAAAGGGGGGGAAAGTTCCCAGGGCCAGCTTGATGGCAACCGCATTCGCACCCCACACCAAGTTGAGCAAGATGGCGGCCAGAGTCCCCTTGGTCCCCAGCGACCAAGCCGCTGCCGGCTGACTCCTCAACGGGGCGCTCCGCGAACCGGCGACGGCGGGCAGGCGGGAGCCTCCGGCGCCTGCTGACTGGTTACGATTAACAGGCCCGCGGCAACAGCCGCCAAGCCTCCCACGAGCGCCGGCGAGATTGTTTCAGAAAAGGTGATGGCGCTGAATGCCACCCCGAAGATCGGCGACAGGAACCCAAACATGGACAATACGCCCGGGCGGTGGCTTCGTAGCAACCCGACCCAAAGGATGACGCAAACGCCATTGGCTATGATCCCCTGATACAGAATGGCCAGCACCGCTTCCCAGCTCACCCTCTGCAAGGTCATAGGCTCCAAGGTGACCGCCGTCACTAGGTAAAAAGGGACTGTGAATGCGGTCACGCAAAAGATGGTGCGGATATAGTCGATGCGCCCGATGACTCGCTTGGTGACGACGGTGAGCACGCCGGCAAGAGCCCCGGCCAGTGTTGTCAGCAGGTTGCCGGCCAGCGGACGCGAAGCCCAATCCGTGTCCGGCCGTCCGAGAAACGTGATCGATACGCCCCCGAACGCGGTCGCCAGGCCGACGGCCCGAGACCACGAGACTTGATCGCCGGGGACGTAAAAATGGGACAGTAAATTCGTAAAGATCGGATGGCTGTTCAACAGCACGGCGGCATAGGCGGCCGAAGTCAGATTCACCCCCAGATAGACGGCCGCCATCTGCACGGTCATCAACAGGCCCAAAGCCGCCAGGGGGAGCCATTCCCCCGCTTGCGGCCTTAACCGGGTCCCGTTTTTCCTCGACCACAACAGGATGGGCGCCAGTCCAACAACCATGCGCCAGAAAGCGGCCCAAAAGGGCGGAAAAGTTCCCAGCGCCGTCTTGATGGCAACGACATTCGCACCCCACAGCAAGGTGAGCAAGATGGCGCCCAGAGTCCCCTTGATCCCCAGCGGTCGAGCCGTTTCCGGCTGACTCTTCACGAAGGCGCTCCCCGAATCTGTGCGGGAGGAGAGGGTATCTCGCGTTGCGCTCGGTCGCGGGTGACAATGAAAATCCCGGTCAAGATCATCAAAAAGGTCGATGGGGGCAGCCCCGTCTATCAGCGCAATCCGCTCGAGGGCCTGGGCATCACTTTGGCGAATTTCGAGGTCAAGCTGTTCGACTACACCGATAAGGTGCGGGCTCAAATCGGCACCCAACAAACCGCCCTCATGGCGGTGGCCACGGCCCGAGCCAAGGCGCAGCAGGCGGAACAAGAGGCCCTGATGGCCGAGGCGGAAGGCAAGGCGAATGTGGCGCGGGCCAAGTACGAAGAAGAGGAGAAGAAAATCAGAGCCGTCGTCGGCGCGCAGCAGCGGCTCGAGGTCGCCGACCTCGATCGCCAAGCGGCAGCCGAAAAGAAGCAAGAGCAAATTCTGCTGGGGCAAGGTGAAGCCGAGCGCAAACGCCTCGTGTTGAAGGCCGACGGCGCCCTGAAGCAAAAACTCGAAGCCTACGTACAAGCCCAGAAGCTGTGGGCCAATGCATTTGCTCAACGGCAAGTTCCCAGTTTGGTCATGGGGGGCGGCGGCGCCGGCGACACGGACAAGTCGACCACGAATTTCGCCCAGATGATGCAGCTCCTGGTCGCCAAACAAATGGGGCTGGACCTTTCAATGCCCAAGGGCGCGATCAGCAGGCAACGATAGCTAGCGCGCATTCCTCGCCAGCAGCCGTCAGGGAATGGAAGCAAAAGCGGGCTAGTGTAGTGCCACTAGCCCGCTTTTCTCACCACCTGAGGGTCGAAGCACGCAATAAGCCCGCCATGACTGCGTTGCGCTTGCTCGCTTTCAGGTACTCGTGGCTGGCGATCTCGAGTTCGGGAACACTGCTGAACACGCCGCGACGGATGCGCTTCCGTGTCAGCTCGCGGAACCAGCGCTCGACGAGATTGAGCCAAGAAGAAGACGTGGGAATGCAGTGAAGCAAAGCCCCGCCGTTTGAAATGTAGGAGCGCGATTGATCGCGCCCGCTTACCCTTCAATCGGCAAGCTGGGCCTGCGTCTCGGGAATCCCAGATTCGGCTCATGATAATGCGCCTCCCGATGCAGTTGGATATGATGGGTTGAACCCTTCATGAAGTACCCGCTGGCTGCGCCGCTGGCGGCCCTGGTAGCGGGAATCATCGCGGCGCAATTCGCACCTTTTTCGCTCCGGGAAACGCTGCTTTCCATTCTGTTGCTCGCCGGGTTGAGTGCGCTCGGGCTGCGCTACGGCGCCACTCGTGCGGCGGTCGTCGCTTGTCTCACCGGATTCGTGTTGACCGGGGCCATGCTGGCGTCGCGGTCCGACCCGCCGGACCCCTTTTTGATCACTGCGGTTCTCAAACGCGAGAGCGCTCGCCTCGAAGACCCTATCCGGCTCCGCGGTTACGTGCGCGTCCCCCCCGAGGTCATTGAGAACGCGGATCGATTTGTCCTGGAAGCCGAGTCGATCTTTCGTAACACCGTCGCCCACGGTGGCATTCGCGTCACCGTGTACCGCCGGGAGAACGCTCCTCCTCTGAAGCTCGACTACGGCCAACGTATCGAGTTTCTGGCGCGAATTCGTAAGCTCCGCAATTTCGAAAACCCCGGCAGCTTCGATCGGATCGCATATCTCCATCGCCAGGGTATTCATTTGACGGCCACGGTGCGCGCCGGCACGCCCATCCTTCCTCTGGAGGGGGCCGGCGGAAACGTGGGGCAGTCGTGGCTTTGGAGGCTTCGCGGGGCGGCGCAGCGAAGACTGGATGCGCTGTTTCCCCGGGAGCAGCCGGAAGATTCCGCCGGCAACGCCGTGCTGCGAGCTCTATTGCTCGGGGACCGGACTTCACTCGACCGGGAAACGACCACCGCATTTCAGCGCACCGGGACCTATCACGCTCTCGTGATTTCGGGTCTGCATATCGGTGTCGTGGCCTTTCTGCTGATGCTAGCTCTGCGAGTGGCCAGCGCTCCTCGGCTGTTCCGTGCTCTGATGGCGCTGGCTTTGGTGGCTACCTACGCCTCCCTTGTCGGAGCACGCCTCCCGGTGCTCCGCGCAACGTCGATGTTCGCGGTCTTCTTGGCGGCCGGCCTCCTTTACCGACGACGCCGGGCGTTCAACGTGATCGCCGGCACGGCGTTATGCTTCCTCATAGTCGACCCAGATTTGCTCCTCGACGTCGGATTCCAGATGTCTTTTCTTTCGGTGGGTCTCATCGCCGCGGTCGCCCTTCCCGTGCTCGAGACGACGTTGGCACCCTACCGGCTGGCGCTTAGGGATATTGGCAACAAGGATCGCGACCTTCACCTGGACCCCCGCGTCGCGCAGCACCGGGTAGGGTTGCGGCTGTATCTTGAACCGCTCGCGTCGCTCGTTCCCTTACCCGAACGGGATCTCTCTTTCGTCGTCTGCGGCCTGTTGCGCGTGCTGGTCTGGGCGGCGGAACTCTCCGTGGTGACGCTGGTCATACAGGCCGGCCTCGCCCTCCCCATGGCTGTTCATTTTCAGCGCGTGTCGTGGGGCGCCCTCTCGGCCAACCTGGCCGTCTTGCCGTTGCTGCTGGTCGCTGTGCCGGCGGGATTGCTGGCCATGCTAACCGGCTCGTCGTGGATGGCCGCCCTAGCGGCCTGGGCTGCCCAAGGGATGGCCGCGGTGGTTGATTGGCACGCTCACAACCTCGGCTGGGACGTGCGCGTGCCGCCGCCCCCGGCCTGGCTCGGGGTCCTGTTCGCCGCTTCGCTCGTCTTCCTAGCGCTCACGTTCCATCGTCGGCGCCGGTGGCGGATTGTAGCTGCCGGGATGACGATCTTCCTGCTGGCCTTGATCGTGGTTCATCCGTTTCCGCCCACCTACATGCCGGGACATTTGGAGCTGACGGCCCTTGACGTAGGACAAGGTGAGTCTTTATTTCTGGCTCTTCTGGGATTTTAGTGGCTGGCGGCGGTGAGTGACGGATCCCTCGCCACTGTGAGGCCGACCTCCCGGAGCCTGCTTCGGTGCCATTCAAGGGCTTCGTGACAACTCTACGGCCCCCAAGGCCGGGCGGCGACTGCGTTGGCCAAAAAGAATTACTGATAAACAAAGGGTTACGAGTAGAGCAAGGTTGCTGGCAGGTAGTCGTACAGTCTCCCGAAGGCTGTGAAATGCAGATCCACAACTGTCATCCAGTGGCCACACTCAAAGAGATAACTCCCTGTTTATCAGTGTCTTATTCCCTTTACGAGTTGCCCACGACCGGACTGGCGTGTAGGGTATTTGGGGATTTCTTGGCCGCCTTTTGGGCTCCGATGTGACTGCGGGCGACGTCGGGTCGGCAGGATGGAGGAGCCGGCTACCCGTTGGCCACCCACTAAAAACCCGGAAGAGCCTTATTTCTGGCGCTCCCCGACGGGCGCTCCATGATTGTGGACGGAGGTGGATTCCCGGAGTTTCCGGGCTTCCCGCCTCCTGCGATCGACATTGGCGAGTCCGTCGTCTCGCCTTACCTATGGTCACGCTCGATCAAGCGACTCGATGTCGTCGCCGTCACGCATCCCGACGCCGATCACATGGGCGGTGTCCCCGCACTGCTGCGCAACTTCCGGGTAGGCGAGTTGTGGCTCGGAGCCGAGCCGGTCTTTGATGAGTACCGAACGCTGACGGAGCTGGCCAAGGGTCGTGGCGTCGAGATTGTCCGCCTGCGGCGGGGAGATGTTCGCTCTTTCGGTAACGTGCGATTCGAGGTTTTGGGGCCGGTTTCCCCGGGAAACGACGGCTGGTCCCGCAACGATCGGGCGCTGGTCCTTCAGACCACTTACGGAGGGCACAGATTTCTGTTGACGGGCGACATCGAGAGAAAAGGTGAGGATGGCCTACTAGGAAACGATCTTCTGCGGCACGGCGACGTCCTCAAGATTGCTCACCACGGGAGCCGAACTTCCTCGCATCAGGCGTTCCTGGACCATGTTCGGCCCACATTCGCACTCATCTCGGCGGGCCGGGCCAACTTCTACGGCCATCCACATCCGGAGGTGATACGGCGGTTGGCGCGGCAGCGGGTCGCCGTCCTGCGCACTGACCTCGAGGGGGCCGTATCCATCTCGAGCGACGGGCGCCGCCTTTCCGTCACAAGCTACCGCCGGCAGAGGCTGGTCAGGCGGCTCTCGCCTGGCCCAAACTGAGAATGGCCCGGTAGTTTGGTTCTCAGACGAGAGGGCGAGACTTGGTTAGAATCACGAGGGGGGAGCTGATTGCGAGTTGATTGCCTAGCTACACCAGGCTGATCCGTTCGCAAACCACAGAGACCCTCTGGTGCCAAAAGCGCGTCCCTGCGAGTCAGACGTAAGCGCCAGCGCGTCACACGGAAGGCCAGCCAATTTAACCGATTTTTTCACACCTTCCCGTTCAAGGCTTCGAGGTGCGATAGTATTCTTCTAGGCCGGCCTCGGCAATCTTTTCGTGGGCGCTGAGAGCTTCGCTGACCACGTCGCTTACTCCGGTTTGGAAGGTCTGCAAGCTCGCGACGGTGCTGGGCTCCTGCAAGGATCGCCGCAACGCGGCCGCCGAAGGATGTCCGGACAGAGCCAGGCCCAAGACAGCGTACTTGCTCAAGTCGCGGTCCCGCTCCTCGACGCTGGCGGCATACGGGCTTGCTCCTGCGGGCCCCCGAGCGCTCCAAACTTGTGGATTCAAGCAATCTTTCAAATAGTTGAGGGCCTTCTCGTTACCCGTCTTGTTAATCAGATAGCCCATGGACATGATGGCACTCGTCTCGGCGGTGTATTGGGCGCGCGACATCGTGCCCTCCTCGCCCTTGGCGATGAACGCGATCATCGGATCCACGGCACTCTCCTCTCCGACGATCCCCAGGGCGACGACGATGTTCGACCAATACTCCTCTTCGCCGGAGCGTCCGTGCTGGACCCGCAAGCGTGGAACGGGTACGCGTACGTCGTCAATAACCCGTTGCGCTATGTCGACCCCGACGGGAGGAACCACGACGCACCGCCCCCCTCAGCCTATGATCGCTTAGCCAAACTCATGTTTTGGTGGTTGCTGTACGGCGAGAAGCCCCCGCAGGGAGGCGGAGGAGCCCCCAGGGGGTGGAGAGCCGAGCAAGCCTCAAACCCTGAAGCAATGCATCAATAGCTTGGGGGTCGGCGACCTCACTCTAGGTCAGCGGGCAGTTTCAGACGAGAGCGGCGTTTTCAATTTCAAGGATCTAAACGCAAATCGACGAATGATATTCCTCACGACTACTGCCGCGTTGGAACACCACGAAATCGATATCTCAAGAATTGACGATCACGGGATTTGGCAAGAGAAGTATCATATTCGAAGGTGACAAAGACTCTGATATCGTGCAGGATGTCAAGGACTCAGAGGAGTTCAAAAATGATCCATAGTGGGGCATCCATTTGACTCAGGTTGCAACTAGATGTTGTGGTCATGTCCCGGTTCAACTGGAAATGGAGAGAGCGTTCCGCCGTTAAGCTAACGGAGGGGACGCATGAAAAAAGCTCGGAAGCACTACACAGCCGAAGAGAAGGTCGCCATCTTGAGGCGGGCGCGAGTGACTGACCGGCGGATTCCCGCGGATGCCGGGACCGCCCGCGAACCTATCGACGCAGTATCAGCACTCCCGGCTGCGATTTGCACCCGGGCCCGACAGCCGGTAAAATTGGGAGGCAGCCGGACCCCGCGGATTTCATCTAGCCTGTTTGTCTCACCGGGAATCTGCTGGGGCGGGCGAACGCTCCCGCCTGTCGCTGCCAGGAACGACTTGGGCGTTGGATGCTATGAGCAATCTTCTGATCTTAGGTACGCAGTGGGGAGACGAGGGCAAGGGGAAGATCGTCGATTTCATTGCCGAACGATTCGACGTGGTCGCGCGCCATCAGGGGGGCCACAACGCAGGCCACACCGTTTACGTCGGCGACCAAAAATACATCTTGACCCTGATCCCCAGCGGTATCCTGCGAGCAGGCACGAAAGCCGTCATCGGTAACGGGGTTGTCATCGATCCCGCCGCCTTGCTCAAGGAGATCGATACCCTCAAGCGCTTGGGAGTGGAAGTCGAAGGCAACCTCTTCGTGAGCAACCGAGCGCACATTATTTTCCCTTACCACCGGATGATGGAAAAGGTAACGGAAAACGGGCCCGGCAAGGTTCGGATTGGAACCACGTCGCGCGGGATCGGACCTTGTTATGAGGATAAGGCGAGCCGCCGAGGGATTCGCTTGGCCGAACTGCTGGACACGGAAACATTCGCCGATCGGTTCCGATCGATCGCTCGAGAAAAGGATGTCGTCGCCGCGGCCCTGGAAATCCACGAAGACTCCGACGTAGAGGGCATCCGCGAGCAGTATCAGGCTCACGCGGATCAGCTGCGGCCGTTCGTCCGCGACACGTCACAGTACCTGGCCGAGGCCATGCTCGATGGTAAGCGAGTCCTTTTCGAGGGAGCGCAGGGCACGATGCTCGATATCGATCACGGCACCTACCCCTTCGTGACCTCTTCGAACGCCACGGCGGGAGGAGTTTGCACCGGGTTGGGCGTCTCTCCCACCCAAGTGCACGCCGTGGTGGGTATCTCGAAGGCATACGCCACGCGCGTCGGCGGCGGCCCGTTTCCCAGCGAGTCGACCGGTCCCGAGGCCGACAAGCTGCGCGAGCAAGGCCGGGAATTCGGTACCGTCACCGGAAGGCCGCGCCGCTGCGGGTGGTTCGACGTGCCGCTGATCCGCTACGTCCATCACGTGAACAGCCTGTCTTCGCTGATCATCACCAAACTCGACGTGCTTGATCATCACCAAACAATCCCGGTCTGCGTAGGCTACCGCTACCGCAATGAGACTCTGAATAGCATGCCGGCCCTCTCGCGCGTACTCGAGCAGATCAATCCCGTGTATGAAGAGCGCCCGGGCTGGGAGTGCTCGACCGAGGGAATCACCGAGTTCGACGGGCTGCCTCAAGCTGCCCAGGATTACTTGCACTACCTCGAAGAGAAGACAGGCATCGAAGTCGGCGCCGTTTCCACGGGACCGGAGCGCGAACAGACGATCATTCGCCGGGGTTCGAAGCTGGAATCGCTCTTGCGTTGAAACCTCGGGCCGGCGGCGAGCAAATGCGACCGAGTTACGGCGGGCTTTGACCCTCAGGTGGTCAGAAATGCGGGCTAGTGCTTGGTGGCATAAGTTAGCGATCGTTTTATCGAAGGCAATTACTGACCGCTCTCTCACGGTCGCGGCTCGGAAGGTTCTGTGAACAAATCACATCCGGGTTGGTTCGAGCACAGATTAAGTCGACAGCATTGGGACTAACCCGCAACCGGAGCGCCGTTCCCCCGCTGAAATCGTGCATCAACCTACCGCCAAACAGGCACTGACGTTCGAGCAGGCGCGAGCGGTGGTGTCGGACCGCATGAATGGAATCGCTTCGACGCCTGCCGCGGAATCAGTCTCGTTGGGCGCGGCGCTAGGGCGGGTGGCGGCGGAAGATATCCGCTCCGACCGGGACTACCCGCCGTTCAACCGCTCGGCCCGGGACGGGTTCGCCGTGCTTGCTTCCGACGTCGCCAATCCTCCGGCACGCTTGAAAGTACTTGGCCAGACCCGTGCGGGAGAGCTTTCCCGGTTTCGAATCGAAAGCGGCGAGACGGTCGAAATTATGACCGGAGCCCCCGGTCCCGAGGGGGCGGACGCCGTCGTCATGTGGGAGTATTCGACCCGGGAAGGCGAGCACGTTACGCTCGAAAGCGGCGTCCCGGCGGGCAAAAATCTAATTCTTCGGGGCAGCGAGGCGAAAGCCGGCGACATCATCCTCGCGGCGGGTCAGAAACTCGACTATCCCGAGATCGCTTTGTTGGCCGCGACCGGCCACGGTGAGATCGAAGTCTATCGCCGGCCTCGCGTGGCGATCCTCTCGACGGGCGACGAGGTCGTCGAGGTCACCGAAAAACCTGAGTCGTTCCAGATACGCAACTCGAATGCTCACGCGCTGGCGATGCAGGTTCGCCGCCGCGGAGGCGAGGCGATCATTTTGTCCATCGCCCCCGACGAGATCAACCGCACCCGAGCGCTGATCGAGCAGGGGCTTGAGGCCGACATGCTGCTGCTATCGGGCGGCGTTTCCATGGGCAAGTACGACTTCGTCGAGCGGGTGCTGGCCGATCTTGGCGCCGAGTTTTATATCACCCAGGTGCTGATCCAGCCCGGAAAGCCTTTGGTCTTCGGGCAGGTTGCCGGCACTCCGGTCTTCGGTTTGCCCGGAAACCCGATCTCGACCATGGTGACGTTTGAAATCTTCGCGCGCATGGCGCTTGACCGGTTGGCCGGACGCTCGGACTCGCCACTCCCTTTCTTCGCGGCCCGGCTTGGGGCGGACTTCAAGCACAAGCCCGTGCTCACTCGGTTTCTGCCCGCCCGATGGACCGGCGACTACGGTGGGGCAAGGGTGAATCCGGTAAAATGGCAAGGGTCGGGTGACCTGGTCGCCTTCGCCAAGGCCAACTGTTTTTTGGTGGCCTCCACGGACCGGACCTCCTGGGAGGCGGGCGACTGGATTTCGGTTCTGCCTCGATGAGCTCGCTTTCCCATTTCGACGACAGCGGGGCTGTTCGGATGGTGGACGTCACGGAGAAGAAACCGACCCACCGCAGGGCCCGCGCTCATGCCTTTGTCAAGCTCTCCCCGGAAGTCATCCGCAAGCTGCCCGACAACCCTAAAGGAAACCCCTTGGAAGTCGCGCGCATTGCGGGAATCAGCGGCGCCAAACGCACGTCGGAGCTCATACCGCTCTGCCACCCCCTGATGTTGACGAGCGTCGACGTTCGCATCGATCTCGGCGACGGCGGTGCGGAAATTCACACCGAGGTAGCCACGACCGCCGCGACTGGTGTTGAAATGGAGGCCTTGACCGCCGCTTCGGTCGCCGCGCTGACCATCTACGACATGACCAAGGCCCTCGACAAGTCGATCGAGATCAGCGACGTTTATCTCTTGGAGAAAACCGGCGGCAAAAGCGGTTCGTACCGTCGTGCTCGGACCGGCGCATCCTAAAGAAGCAGCCGGTCCTTCTTGCCGGAACCGACCGGTGACGCCGAACGTAGTCTAGTATGGAGCCGTGTTAGCCTCGACCCATGACCCGAAGGCGGGCCGCGTCGCACGTCGATCCACTTCCGGAAGCGATTCGCCGGAACCGTGGCCGACACGACCGCTCCGGAAGCGAATGAAACGCCCCGCCCGAACACTCGCCTGGCCGATCCTGTCAGCTTGGGTGGCTTTTCAGGTGTTGTTTCCCACCGCCGCCCGAAGCCAAGGGTCCGGCACCCAAGACGCTGGCCGGCCCGAGGTTCTGACGGCTAGCGAGGGCGCTGTCTTCGTTTCAACCGTGGACGTGGTGACCGTACCCGTAACGGTTCTCGGGCCGAGGGGAGAATACGTCTCAGGGCTGGAGAAGCCCGATTTCACCATCCTCGACAACGAAACCGAGCAGCGGATCGACAGCTTCGAGGTTGCCTTCCTGCCGATCTCGATGGTGATCTGCGTTCAGTCCAGCGGTCGCGTGGAGAAGCTGCTTCCCGATGTCACCAAGACCGCCGTCATTTTCACGGACATGGTTCTGGGTGAGTTCGGCGAGGCGGCTTTGATCGCTTTCGATAACCGCGTGCGGCTGATGGAAGATTTCACGAACGACAACAAGAAGATCGAAAAAGCTCTCAAAAGGATCACCATCGGTAGTGACGCCGTGCGGCTGAGTGACGGGGTGTATGAAGCGATCCGGTTGCTTGTTCGGCGGCCCGGCGAACACCGCAAGATCATCGTGGTCGTCTCCGAGTCCCAAGAGAACGGAAGTAACATCGGCCTGGGTGAAACCCTGCGCACCGCGCAATTGCACGACATCATGGTCTACCCGATTCGGCTTTCGACCGCTTCAGCGCGGGTCACCAAGTGGCCGAAAGTCAATCCCGACCCGATTCCCCCGGGAGTCCAGGCGCGACCGGTGGCGCCCGGCCAGGTGGCCACGCCCACGACGATGCAACAGAGCCGCTACGACGTAACCGGTAATGTGATTCCCGTCGTTATCGACCTAGTCAGGGGCGTGAAGAATCTGTTCTTCAACAACCCCCTGGAGTTGCTGGCAAAGGGTACCGGCGGCAAGGATTATAGTCCTCGGACGGAGTCCGGTCTGCAGAAATCGATCGCCGCGATTGGAGAAGACATTCGCAGCCAGTATCTTCTGACCTATCGCCCCAATAACTTGAACGAGAGCGGCATTTTCCACCGCATTAAGGTGACAGTGAACTACAAGGGGCTAAGAGTTCGATCGCGGCCGGGATACTTTCACGGCCCCGCCCCGGTTCCGGGCGGCGAACCGGCTGATCTCGGAGAGACCGCGGACCGGTAGCGTTCGCGCGCAGCCGCGGTTCGCGCTACTTTTCAAGCCTGGGCGCTTTCGCGGAGAGACGCCAACCCCCTGGTTTCCCTTATCCTCTAAGCATTGAGGCTCGTAAAATACACGGTGGCTTTGGAACAAGGGCACAGCATGCTGTGCCCCTACAGTCTGAACGCGGACGACGCCACAACAATTTGCGAGACTCGGTAATTCAAGGAGAATCCGTTCGGTGCCGCTTAGCAATCAAGAGCTAACAGACCGCACAAAAGCCGGCTTCCAGACGCTCCGCTTGGATGCAGAGATCAAGCGGTCCGCCGTCGCCCATCTTAAAGACTGGCTCGACCACGACAAGTTTGCCTCTTTGCTCGACGGGGAATCGAGCGATTACCGGTCCCTCGTCGAGTGGATGATCACCGCCGAGAAGTTTGAGTTAGTCCTGGACAGTTTCTACCAGGTGATGCCGTTCGGCACCGGAGGACGCCGCGGACCGGTCGGCATAGGCCCCAATCGGATCAACCCCTATACGATCGCCTCTTCGGTTCAAGGTCACGTCGAATACCTGCGCCGGAAGTTCCCGGAGGGATCCGACCTCAAAGTCGTCGTCGCCTATGACGTTCGCCGTTACTCGGACCTGCGTGGGATCTACCCTCCGGATGTCCCGAATCCCGTCTCGGGACTTTCGTCCAAGGACTTCGCGCACATCGCCGCATCGGTCTATTGCGCCGCCGGAGTTGTGGTCTACATGCTCTCCGACGAACTGGACGACTACCTTTCCACGCCCGAGCTCTCCTTTCTGATACGCCAATTCGAAGCGCACGGGGGCCTCAACGTCAGCGCTTCCCACAACCATCCCGACGACAACGGCGGCAAGTTTTACAACAGTCGCGGCGGCCAGGAGATTCCTCCCCACGACGAGGAGATGGTCAAGATCGTCGAGACCATCACTGATGTCAAGAGCATGCCCTACGAGGAAGCGCTGGAGTCTGGTTTGATCCGGCCGATTACCGACCTCCACCGCCAGGCGTACGTCGATCTCAACTTGAGTTTGCGCCTGCGCACCGGGCCGGGCGGCGCCAAGATCGTCTACACACCCCTTCACGGAACGGGCCGAAACACCGTAGGCCGCTGCTTGCGGGCAGCCGGTTTCGAGGAGGGCAGGCAGTTTTTCACCGTCGAAGCTCAGCGCCCCTATCGCGGCGATTTCGCCAACGTCAAGTTCCGCACCCCGAACCCGGAAGTACCCGAATCGATGGACCTAGCGATCGAGCAAGCCAGACAGGTAGGCGCGGATCTGGTGCTGGCGACAGACCCCGATGCTGACCGCATTGGCGCGGCGGTTCCTTGGGAAGATGACTTCGTGTTCGTCAACGGCAATGAACTGGCGGTGATATTGACCCGCTACCGGCTCGAGTCGCTCCAGCGAGCGGGGAAGCTGCCCGCCACCCCGCTGATCATCAAGACACAGGTGACGACGGACCTCATGGCGAGCATTGCCGAATCTTTCGGCGCTCGGGTCATCGGAAATCTGCTCGTGGGATTCAAGTATGTCGGGGATATTCTGGACCACCTCGAACGCAGCGGCCAATTTGATGGAGTGAAGGCCCGGCTCGAAGATTTCGTCCTGGCGGCCGAGGAGAGCCACGGGCTCTTGACTACCCCCGAAGTCCGCGACAAAGACGCTGCCGGCGCGGCGATTGTTCTGGCCGAGCTAGCGTCGGAGTTGAAAGAACAAGGAGGCAGCCTGTATCGCTATTTGATCGACACCTACAAGCGCTATGGGTATCACCGCAATCTCTTGCGATCGACCATCATGCAAGGCGCGGCCGGCACGGCGACCATGGCGAACATTCAGCAAGAGCTCCGCGCGAACCCGCCCGATTCGATGGGTGGACTGAAGGTCGTCTCCGTAACGGACTACTGGGATGAGGGCGTCTTTGGGGCTTTTAAGTCCGGGACTGATCGGAGCTCGCGAAACTTGCTGACGATTACGCTCGAAGGCGGACTGCGAACGACTATTCGGCCCTCGGGAACCGAGCCGAAAAACAAGGTTTACATCGAGAAGTCATCGGAACCCGTTGGCCCCAAGGCCTCGGACGAGAAATTTTGGGAAGTCCGACGCAAGGTGGACGAAGAAGTTCTTGCCTTCTCAAACTCTTTCATGAAGTCGATGCTGGCGCTGATCGGCGTTGAGCTTCCCGACTACGCCCTTGAAATCTCCGACCTAGTCTCCCTCGAAAACAAACGCCATTTCGCCGAGAAATTTATCCCCGCTTTCGAATCGCAAGCCGAGGCCCTCGTGAACTCGGGAACCACCGCCCAAGCCGTCAACGAGTGGATCGACGCCCAGCTCGCCGCTTACGGCCCGGATGCGCGGCTGTTGGTCGCCAGGGCGATGCGGTCATACCTGGCGAGCGAGCGATCACGATCCCCGGACAAGGAGACAATCCTCGCCGGTCAAGAACAACTGTTTTTCGAGGATGGGCCGGATACCGCTCGTGGCTGTTGAGGCTGGCAAAATACGGTTACTTTGGAACACGGGCACAGCATGCTGTGCCCCTACAGTCTGAACACGGGCTATGCCGCTATAATTTGCGAGACTTAGTAAAAGACATCCCATCACCCAACCCGCTCCATGTCCCGCCAGTTCTTGCCGACTTTGACGTCCGCGACGATTGGCACTTTGAGATCGTAAACGCCTTCCATCTCCTTCTTGACCAGGCGGGCGACGGCGTCGGTCTCCGCTTCGGGAACTTCAAACAGCAGCTCGTCGTGGACTTGGAGCAGCATCAGCGCTTCCCTCGCCTCGTCCCGCAAACGTTGGTCCACGCGAATCATGGCCAGCTTGATCAGGTCGGCGGCCGATCCCTGGATGGGTGAGTTGACGGCGGTTCGCTCGGCGAAGCCGCGCTGGGCGGGGTTTCGGCTGTCCATCTCGGGAATGGGGCGCAGCCTGCCGAAAAGCGTTCGGGTGATGCCGGATCTTCGAACCTGCTTGAGCGTGCCGTCAATGAACGCCTTCACGCCCGAATAACGCTCGAAGTAGTCGTCAATGTACTTCTTCGAGTCTGAAACCGGGATTCCGAGCTGCTGCGACAAACCGAACGCACTGAGCCCGTAGACGATGCCGAAGTTGACCGCCTTGGCGCGGCGGCGTGCCTCGGGGCCGACCGACAAAGGCAGCACGCCGAAGACTTCCGCTGCCGTCCGCGTGTGGATGTCCTCGCCCTTCTGAAAGGCGTCGGTCAAAACACGGTCCCCCGACAGGTGAGCCAGAATCCGCAATTCAATCTGGGAGTAGTCTACCGCCAGCAGGTTCCAACCCTCGTGGGCGATAAAGGCGGCTCTGATCTCGCGTCCGAGCTCGGTACGAATGGGAATGTTTTGCAGGTTGGGATTGGAGGATGACAGCCGGCCCGTGGCGGCCCCGGTTTGGTTGAACGTCGTATGCAGCCGGCCGGTCGAAGAGTCCACCAGCGCCGGAAGAGCGTCGACGTAGGTTCCCTTGAGCTTGGCCAGTTGTCGATAGTGGAGAATCTTGTCGGCGATCTCGTGCGACGACGATAGCCCCTCGAGCACGTCCGAGGCGGTCGAAAGCGCCTTGGTCTTCCCCCGTCGCGGAGGCGCGGGCAGGTTCAAATCCTCGAAAAGCACCTTGGCCAGTTGTTTGGGCGAGTTAATGTTGAACACCGAACCGGCCAGCTTGTGAATATCGGCGTTCAGCAACTCGATCTCGCCGTCCATCCGAGCCGAAAGCGAGGCAAGAGCTTCCGAATCCAGCAGGACGCCGTTGCGCTCCATCCGCTCGAGCACCGGAGCAAGCGGCAGCTCGATCGTCTCATAGAGATCCTTTAACTCCTGCTTCTCTAACTCAGAAGAAAACATCTCGCCGAGCTGGCGCGTGAAATAGGCCGCCTGCGCGAGTCCGGCGTCGAGTTTCGCGTCTAGGAACCGAGGTGCAAGCTTTGAAAGCGAATAATCCGCTAGTGTCGGGTGGACAAGGAACGTAGCCAGTTTTGTGTCATCGGCTGCGCCGGCAAGTGAAATGCCTTTCTGGGCGAGCTGCTTGATAGCCTCCTTGGAATCATGCACTCGTTTGGGTTGCGACGAGTCTTCGAGAAACTCATTCGCGGCCGACAAAAGCTCAACGGGCAACGCACACGCCTCTTCCGAGCTTCCACAAAACCCCAGTTCGCCTCCCGTCAACTCGTCGTCCGCGGATAGATCGACGGCCACCGAGATCGGCTGTTTCTCGCTGCCGCTTCGGGCCGCATGCTCAAGCCAAGAGTTGAATTCATCCTCCGAGGCAAACGTCCGATACCGGATCTCGGATTCGCCGGCCGGGGCCTCGAGCTGCTGACGCAAACTGTGAAACTCGAGCTCGCGATAGAGCTCGGCCATCGCCTCGACGTCGGGCTGGGCCGCCCGCAGAGACTCGATGTCCCACTTCACGGGAACGTCCGTCGCCAGCGCGACGAGCCTCTTGCTGAGCAAGATCTGGTCCCGGTTTTGTTGCAGGCTCTCGCGGTAGGTCTTGCGTTTTACCTCCTCCGCGTGTTCGATGGCCCCTTCGACGCTGCCGTAGTCGTGAATCAGCTTGCGGGCTCCCTTGTCCCCGATGCCCGGCGCTCCGGGGATGTTATCCACCGAATCGCCCTTGAGGGCCATCATGTCCACCACCCTTTGCGGCGGCACGCCCATCATCTCTTCAACGACGGCGCTGTCATAGACCAAATCGTTCTTCATCGGATTGAGAATGAAGATGCGGTCGCTCACGAGTTGGGTCAAGTCTTTGTCGCTGGAGACGATATAGACTTCGCGTCCCAGTCGGGCCGCTTGTTGGGCCAGTGTAGCGATCACGTCGTCGGCTTCGTAGCCGTCGTGGGCGAGGGTCGGAATCCGGGCGGCGTTGAGCCAGCGCTGGATGTAGGGCATCTGCTCGATCAGCTCAGGCGGCGTCTCGGCGCGGGTGGCCTTATAGTCGCCAAAAAGCTCGTCGCGAAAGGTCGGTCCCCTGCCCTCCCAGACCGCTGCCAGGTACGCGGGCTGGTACTCGTCGATCAAGCGCTTGAACATGTTCGAGAAGATGTAAACCGCCTCGGTGGGGATCCCGGTCGAGGTACGCATCGGGGGTACCCCGCTTCTCGCCCGTCCGTAAAACGCTCGGAAGATCAAGCCGAAGGAGTCGATCAGGAACAGGCGTCCTGTCGCGGAGGGAGCCATGTCGTTCACCCGCTCGGCTGCTGGGCGAGGGGGCCGCTCGCCTTACCTCGCTGTCGGACTAACAGAACAATACCAGCCGCCACCAACAAGAGAGCGACCCACTGGGTACTGCTCAGCGCGCCGCCGAAAGGAAAGTTTCGCTCCGCTTCGTCTCGCAAAAACTCGACGCCGAACCTAAAAGCCGAGTAGAGGACCAGGTAAAGACCAACAATGGCTCCCGGCGGGTGGGGCTTCCCGAAGCACCAGAGCAGGATAAGCCCGATTAGTAGCGTGCCCCCGGCTTCGTAGAGCTGGGTCGGGTGCAGATGGATGTTGAGCGGCACCCCCACGTAGTCGTGGGCCGCCGGATCAGTAAAAGCCATCGCCCAGGGAAGCGAGGACGGCTTTCCCCAGCAGCAACCCGCCGCGAAACAGCCCAACCTGCCGATGGAATGCCCGATAGCCACCGCCGGGGCGAACACGTCGGCTGTCCGCAAGGGGGGAAGTCCGTATTTTCGGGAGAACCAAAACGCGGTTCCCAGAGCCGCCAGCAAGCCGCCGTAAAACACGCCGCCGGCCCGCAGGGTGGCCAGCGAAAAGATCCGGCTGGGATGCTCTAGGTAGTAACCCGAATCGGACAAGACCATGAACAGCTTCGCGCCTACGATGGCGGAAAGGGCCAAGTACACGCCCAGGTTGGTCACGTGATCGGG
Source organism: Bryobacterales bacterium (assembly GCA_965206025.1). Lineage (GTDB taxonomy): Bacteria > Acidobacteriota > Terriglobia > Bryobacterales > UBA6623. The sequence continues at coordinate 93,674 of CBDBIU010000002.1, forward strand.
ATCGATCCCCACGCGGCGCCCGAGCCGACCGGCAATCAGCAGTCCCACCAGCAGGCCGGCTACGACCAGCAGGCCGTAGGTGGGTAGGGAAAAGGAGCCAATGGTAAATAGCCGGGGGCACATACGCGTTATCTAGTCTAACTCCGCCGGCCGGGCGTCTTGCCCGCGAGTCAAAAAAGCATCCAACACCAACAGGCCCGCGCCGACGGTGATACAGCTATCGGCGACGTTAAAAGCAGGCCAGTGATAGGAGCCGACGAAGACGTCCAGAAAGTCCACCACATAACCATGGACGAGGCGGTCGTGAAGATTGCCGACGGCACCCGCAAGAATCAACGTCAGTCCGTATCGAACCCTACGGAGGCTCGACTCGGATTTCCAGAACAACACCAAAACCAACACGATGGCCAGTCCTGAAACGAGCGGCAGGATAATGCCCTTGACAAGGGGTCCACTGTCGGCGAAAAGACTAAAGGCCATCCCGGTATTGCGTGTATGAACCAACTCGAAAAAGCCGTCGATGATGGGCCTGGAGGTATGCAGGGGGAAGGCCGAAGCGATGGCCGCTTTCGTCGCCTGATCTAAAGCGATCAGCCCAGCCGCAAGAAACAAGTAGGGAAGGTGATTCCTTAGCTGGGGTGGGAGGCGCATCTATTTGATTACTCAGAAGCCGTCAGTCTAGCGGATTCCGTGTTTCCGCGACGGCACTTCCCGGCCGGCGGTTCGCCGTGCCAGCGCAGGCGGAACCAAACAATCCACACCGTCGTCAGACCGGTTTTTCGCCGGTTTTCGGTAGCTTCGGCCCGATCCGGGCTTTCACATTGACCACCCCTCCGGGCGCGCCTATACTGATACTAGCCCGCTTTTCTCACCACGTGGCGAGGCGAAGTGCGTGAGAAGCCCGTCAGTACAAGGCGCGCGCCGCTCGGCGCCGCATTTCTTGAATAATGCGGGCGTACTTGAACAGCACGTTGAGCACGGCGAGCAAGCGGAACGCAGTAATGGCGGGCTTATTGCGTGCTTCGACCGTCAGGTGGTGAGAAAGGCGGGCTAACTTCGATGTCGGTTCCCTTTGTTCACCTTCACTGCCACACCGATTATTCACTGCTCGACGGCGCCTGCGAGATCACCCAGCTGATGAAATTGGCCGAGCGGCAGGAGATGCCGGCCATCGCCATCACCGATCACGGCAACCTCTTCGGAGCCGTTCAGTTCTATAACGAGGGCCAAGCCCGCGGGGTCAAGCCGATCATCGGCTGTGAGGTCTACGTCTCCCAAAAAGGGCACAAGACGCGCGGCGAGTCCGATCGCTATAACCACCTCACCCTGCTGTGCGAAAACCAACAGGGCTACCGCAATCTGATTGATTTGGTGTCGACCGGCTACCTCGAAGGCTTCTACTACAAGCCGCGGATCGACAAAGACCTGCTGGCCTCGCACAGCCAGGGGCTGATCTGCCTCTCCGGCTGTCTGCGGGGCGACCTCAACGAAGCTCTGATCGATAAGGGATACGAAGAGGGCCGCCGTCTCGCCTACACCTACCTCGACATGTTCGGGAAGGACAATTTTTACCTGGAGGTGCAAGACCACGGTCTCGACGCCGATAAGAAGGTCCTGCCGCTGCTTTTTCGCCTGAGCCAAGAAACCGGCATCCCGCTCGTCGCCACCAACGACGCGCATTACTTGACCAAAGAAGACGCCCACGCTCACGACGCCCTGCTCTGTATCCAAACCGGCAAAACCTTGAGCGAGCCGAACCGGATGCGCTTCTCCACCCAGGAGTTTCACGTCAAATCGCAAGAGGAGATGCTGCGAACCTTCGACGGCAATGCCGCCCCCCTCACGCGCACCTGGGAAATCGCCGAGCAGTGCAACCTGCGGATCGAGCGCGTGAAGGACCCATTCCCGGCGTTTGAAGTTCCCTCCGAGCACACCGCCGATACCTATTTCGAGTGGGCGGCGCGCCAGGGGTTCGAGAAGCGAAGAGGGCGTCTGGAAGCCCTGGCAGCTCAAGGCTCGCTTAAACACGAGCTGGCCGAGTACGAGGAGCGGCTCGACCACGAGATCCGCGTCATCCAGCAGATGAAGTTCTCGGGCTACTTCTTGATCGTCTGGGACTTCATTCGGTTCGCGCGCTCCAAGAACGTTCCGGTGGGGCCGGGACGCGGCTCGGCGGCCGGCTCGCTGGTGGCTTACGCCATGCAGATCACCGACATTGATCCCCTGTACTACGGCCTGCTGTTCGAGCGGTTCCTCAACCCCGAACGCGTCAGCCTACCCGATATCGACATCGACTTCTGCATGAACCGCCGCGGCGAGGTGATCCAATACGTCACCGAAAAATATGGGCGCGAACAAGTCGCGCAGATCATTACCTTCAATACCCTGGCGGCGAAGGCGGCCATCAAGGACGTAGGCAGAGTGATGGACATGCCCTACGCCGACGTTGACCGCCTGACGAAGCTCGTCCCGAACGTGCTGAACATCAAATTGGCCGCGGCCCTCAAACAGGAGCCGGCGCTCAGCGAGCAGGTCAAGAAAAATCGTCGCATCGCCGAGCTCATGGAAACGGCTCAACGCCTGGAAGGAGTTTCCCGCAACCCCTCGGTTCACGCCGCCGGCGTCGTCATCGCTTCGCGGCCGCTCAGGGAGTTGGTGCCGCTCTACAAAACCGCCAAGGACGAGATCGTTACCCAGTACGACATGAAGAGCCTCGACTGGTTGTCGTTGCTCAAGATGGACTTTCTCGGCCTGACCACTCTCACGGTGATCGATGAAGCGCTGCGTCTGCTCAAAGGGAAGCAGGGGATCGATCTGCGGCCGGAGGAACTGCCCCTCGATGACAAGGAAACCTACGCCCTGCTGTCGCGCGGCCTGACCAGCGGCGTCTTCCAATTCGAATCTTCCGGGATGCGTGACATTTTGCGGCGCTATCGGCCGGAACGCCTCGAAGATCTGATTGCCCTCAATGCGCTGTATCGTCCCGGGCCCATACAGGGCGGCATGATCAGCGATTTCATCGACCGCCGCCACGGTAGAAAACCCGTCCACTACAGCCTGCCGGTTCTTAAGGAGATCCTCGAGGAAACTTACGGGGTCATTGTCTATCAGGAGCAGGTGATGCAGATCGCCCACCGCGTGGCCGGCTATTCGCTGGGCGAGGCTGACCTGCTGCGGCGGGCCATGGGGAAGAAGAAGCCCCAAGAGATGGCCGCGCAACGCGAGCGCTTCGTCACGGGCGCGCTGGAACGTGGTTACGAAAAGAGGAAAGTCGGCAAGCTGTTCGAGTTGATGGAACAGTTCGCCGGTTACGGGTTCAATAAATCGCACTCGGCGGCATACGGTTACGTGGCCTTCGTGACGGCCTATCTCAAGGCGCACTATCCGGTATTCTTCATGTCGGCGCTGCTTTCCGCGGAGGCCGGCAACACCGACAAGGTCGTCAAATACATCAACGAATGCCGGGATATCGGCATCCGGGTTTTGCCCCCGGACCTCAACGCCGGCGACTGGAACTTTACGCCCGCGGGCGACAATGCCATCCGATTCGGTCTCGGGGCCATCAAGAACGTCGGACGCGCGGCGGTGCACTCCGTCCTCGAGGCTCGAAAAGAAGCAGGGACATTCGATTCGCTTTTCCATTTCTGCGAGACCAACGACTGGAAACATCTCAACAAGCGCATGCTGGAAAGCACCATCAAGGCCGGGGCCATGGATTCCTTCGGCGGACATCGCAGCCAACTGATAGCGGCGCTCGACCGCGCCGTCGAGCTCGGCCAGCGCGCGTCTCGGGATCGTGCCACGGGGCAGCATGGCCTGTTTGCCGCTCTTGAGGCCGGCGGCGCCCCCTCGGACGACATTCTGCCCGACGTGCCCGAATGGCCGGAAAAACAGAAACTGGCCGGGGAAAAAGAGACCTTGGGATTCTATGTAACCGGCCACCCTCTGCACGCCTATCGCGACAAAATCGAAGAGCTGGCCACCCACGACAGCTCGAAACTCGACGATCTTGAGCACGGCGCCCCCGTGGCCCTTTGTGGGATCCTCTCTTCGGTCACCCGCCGGCGCAATCGGGAGGGCAAGCCCTGGGCCGCCGGTGTATTGGAGGACCTGCAAGGCAGTGTCGATCTGCTGGTTTTCGCCAACTACTATGAAGCCCTGTCGCCCATGCTCGACGAGGATCAGGCGCTCTTGGTGCGCGGCAGCCTGCGACCCGATGACAGCGGCCCTCCCAAGGTCGCCGTCAGCGAGGTCGTGCCGCTCGACGTGGCTCGCGTTCCCATTCCCGCGCAGGTCTCGATCACCGTTCGGCTAGGCAAGACGAACGGGCAGGCCAACGGTAACGAGGTGGCCGAGCGCTTACACCAGCTGTTCCGGAACAAGCCTGGAGAAACGGACGTTCGGCTGAGACTGCTCCGCAGCAAGGATTTCCTGGTATCTTACGATTTAGCGGTGCGCGTTCAGGCGGACCGGGAATTCATCCGCGCCATCGAGGACATCTGCGGAGCCGGCTCGCTCGAAGTCCTTCACGTCTGAACCGGTCCCGCTTATCATGGCCTCTCAAGCACCACAGCCTTCGCCGGAAGAATCCTCCGCCGCGGCTGGCTCCTCGGAAGAGCGCGTGAGCGAGCTGGAGCGCCAGATCGCCGAGCTGCGCCGGAGCCACCCCGAGCCCGATGAAGCCACCGAGACTCGTATCCGCGAGTTGGAAGCCACACTCCAGAGTCTTCGCTCCCAACCCGAAGCCGAAGCCGAGCTTTCGGCCTGGGAACACGTCCAGCTCGCCAGACACCCCCAGCGGCCTCACTCGCTCGATTATTTCCAGCGAGTGTTTACCGGCTTTCAAGAGATCCACGGCGACCGCCTTTTCGCCGATGATCCCGCCATTGTCTGCGGCTATGCCATGTTCCGCGGGACGTCGGTGATAGCGATCGGCCATCAGAAGGGCCGGGCCACCAAGCAAAAGCTTCACCGCAACTTCGGGATGCCGAAGCCCGAGGGTTATCGCAAGGCCCTTCGGGTCATGCAGATGGCGGCAAAGTTTCGGCGCCCGGTGATGACGTTTCTCGACACCCCGGGCGCCTATCCCGGAATTGACGCCGAGGAGCGCGGCCAAGCCGAGGCGATTGCCAGAAACCTGTGGTCCATGGCTCAGTTGCCCGTGCCGATCATCGTCACTTGCATCGGGGAAGGGGGCAGCGGAGGGGCCCTGGCCCTGGGCGTAGGCAATCGCGTCCTGATCCTCGAAAACGCGATCTACAGCGTGATCTCGCCCGAAAGCTGCGCGGCTATCGTGTGGCGCGATTCCAGCAAGGCCGAACTGGCGGCGAACGCCCTCAAGCTTACGGCCCGTGATCTACTCAAGCTTGGCCTCGTCGACGAGATCGTCGAAGAGCCCGCCGAAGGCGCCCACACCGACTATGACGCCGCCGCCGCCAACCTGGCGGATGCTCTCGAAAAAACCCTTCGCGATCTCCAGAAGATGAGCACCCCCGAGCTGGTGGAGCATCGCTACCAGAAGTTCAGAAAGATGGGCAGCTTCTTCGACGAACCCGAGTAAGGGCCCGCCCGGTTCCAACAGCGAATCCCCGCGGAAAACGTCTTCGTCGCGGTTCGCAAGCTCACTAGGCGGTGTTGGCCGTTGTTGAGGGTCTCCTACTATATTGGTAGGGAATGAAAACTTCCGCCCAGGCATCGATTCTCGTTTTCCTGACGGTGGTTTGCCTTGCGGGTCAGGGGGTCGTCTCGCGCGGCGTCAAACCCGTGCCCCGGGGCGAGCCGTCGGGTCTCCCGTTCCACGCCAAGTTTACTGATGTCGCCGCCGAGGCGGGGCTGCGCATGCCGGTCATCTACGGCGGGGTGGATTACAACGACTACATCTTGGAGACGGTGGGCTCGGGCGCGGCGTTCTTCGACTACGATAACGACGGCTGGATCGACATTTTTCTCCCCTCGGGAACGCGCCGCAAGAACGCCCCCGAGGGGGCTATCAACCGGCTCTATCAAAACAAGCGCGACGGCACGTTCCGCGACGTGACCGCGAGTTCGGGCTTGGGGCGTTCCGGGTGGGCCTCGTCGGTCACCGTCGGCGACTACGACGACGACGGGGACGAGGATCTCTTCGTCACCAATTGGGGAAAGAACGCCCTTTACCGCAATGAAGGCCAAGGCAAGTTCAGCGAGGTGACCGAAGATGCCGGCCTACTGCACGAAGGTACACGCTGGGGGGCGGGGAGCACCTTCATCGACTACGACCGGGACGGCCACCTCGACCTGTTTGTCGCCAACTATCTGGAGTTCGACTTCGAAACGACGCCGGGCAAGGGAACAGGTGTAACCTGCCGTTGGAAAGGAGTGCCCGTAAACTGCGGGCCCCGCGGGCTGCCGACCGCGCGGCAGTATCTCTACCGCAACCAGGGGGACGGTACGTTCCGCGACGTCAGTGAGTCGTCCGGCATTGCCCAAGCGCCCGAGGGATACGCCATGACCGCGGTGGCGGCCGATTTCGACGGCGATCGCTGGACGGATATTTACGTGGCCTGCGACAGCACGGCCAGCCTTTTTTTCCGAAACAACCGCGACGGCACATTTGCCGAGGAGGGGTTGGAGCGGGGCGCGGCGCTTAGTGATGACGGCATGGAACAGGCGGGGATGGGCGTCGGCGTCGGGGACTACGACCTCGACGGGGACCTCGACATCTTTAAAACCCACTTTGCCGACGACACGAATGTCCTCTACCGCAATGACGGCGACGGCAATTTCTCGGATGTAACCGTCCAGGCGGGTCTGGGCGTCGAAACGCGATTCGTAGGCTGGGGCGCCGCCATCGTGGATCTCGACAACAACGGCCTTCCCGACCTTTTCTACGTGACCGGAAGCGTCTATCCGGAGGTCGAAAAGGAACTGCCGCACTACCCCTACCACACGCCTCGCGTGATCTTCCGCAACCTGGGGGAAGGCAAATTCGAGGAGCTGATCGGAGAGGCCGGTCCCGGCATCGATGCCGCTCACACCAGCCGCGGCGCTGCGTTCGGCGACTATGATAACGACGGTGATATCGACGTGCTCATCGTAAACTTGAACCAACCTCCGTCCCTGCTGCGAAACGATCTCGACACCGATGATCACTGGCTGAAAGTCAAATTGATCGGCGTCGCCTCGAATCGCAGCGCGATCGGGGCGTCGGTGAAGATTCGCTATGCCGACCGCCAACAGGTGCAAGCCGTCCTAGCCCAAGACAGTTTCTACTCCGTCAGCGACCGCCGGCTGCATTTCGGGTTGGGCGAGGTCGACAAAGCCGATCTCGAAGTTCGCTGGCCGAAAGGCTCCACGGAAACGTTCAAGCGTGTCGCGGTTAATCAGCTGGTTACCATTCGAGAAGGACAGGGAATAGTGAGTAGCGAAAAGATGCCGTGAGACCGAAATACCGCTTTAGGCCAGGATTTCCATTTTGGCCCTGGCACGGTGAAAGTATACACCCGCGCTGCCCCGCATACCACGTCTTTTCGCGCTGAACCCTGCACATGACCTCCACCGGTAGGCGCCAGGGCTCGTCCATCCGCTCACAGACGTTGATTGAGCGGACTGAACGGCGCTCCGGCCGACACTGCTCCTTGCGAAACCTTTTGGAGCCGAAAACTGTTGATCCTCGCCCGGTCAACGCTACCCGCTTGGCAGCGGCAGCGCCCAGATCCTGTGCAGCATGTCGCCGAACAGCCTGCGGTTCAAATGTCCTTCGGCCAGCAGCAGCCAGTAATACCGCGCGTGCTTGACCAGCCGACCGCCGGTCTTCATCAACCTGTGTTGCAAGCTCGTCAGCGACCAGCTCTTGATCCTTGGTGGCAGTCCCAGCCGCCGCCACAGGTTGCCCAGGTTGTAGGCCAGCACACTCAACTGCAAGCGCACTTCGTTCGCCCGGAAGCGATGGCACGACAGCCTGGTCCAATGCGTCGCCTGCTTGCCTTCTTTAATCCACTGCTCGGCCGTCCCGCGCTTGTTGTAGAAGCGCACCACGGAGCGGCTCGGCAGAGTCAGGTTGGTGACGATGAAGTTGTCCCGTGGAAACAGCTCCCCAGCGTGATGCTCCACCTTGGCCACGACCCTTCGGGCCTTGCTCCAGCTCGCTGCCCGGTAGAGAAAGCTCCTGTAGCGCACCAAAGGCTTCCGAGTGGGTCTTCCCACCGGCCGCACCAACAGCTCGGCAACTTCACGCCGCAGGTTCTCGTTCGCCGGAAGGCGGATGGCATACTTCACGCCACGCTCCTCCGAAGCCTCGTAAATCTCTGGCTTGGCAAAGGCTGCATCCCCCCGGAAGGCAACCTCTTTGCCATGGTTCTGCTGACGTTCGATCTCGGGCAGGAGCAGTTCATCCCAGTCCTCAGCGCTGTGCACATTGCCCGGACGGAGCTTGGCCGCCAGACAGTCGCCGTGACTGTTGAACAGCAACAGCGGGTGGTAGCAGACGGACTCGAAATGGCCGTTGTAGGCGCTGCCTTCCTGTTGGCCGTGGACGGGGCTTTCCGTCGAGTCCATGTCCAGAACAACCCGCTCGGAGTTGTCTTGGGTCTCGGCTTGGGCGAGCAGCTCCCGGTTCAACGCCATCAACCCCAGCAGGTTCTCTTCGCTCGCCAGCATCTCCGTCTCGAAGCTGTGGAGCGTCGAGGTCAAGGCCGCACCGCGATCCCAGATTTTCTGCGAACCGATCAGCCGAAACGTCGGATCGATCGAAACCCGCGCGGCGTCGTTGAGGTCCTCGTAGCCCGCCAAGCGGCTGTAGACCGACTGCCGCAACAGATCAGCGAGCGTGAACTGCTTGTTTGTGCCTTGCCGGGAGTCGCTGACATGCTCGTCAATCAGTTCTCCGAACCCGAGCCGTTCGTCCAGTTCGCGAACCAAAATCAAGCCACCGTCGGAAGTGACGTGCGATCCTTGGAAATCGACTTTGAGAAGTCCATTGAAAGTTAGCTGGAACGGCTTTGTTTCTTTTTCACCCATTGGGTGTTGGCCTCCCTGGCGTCCTCATCGGGCTCTAGCCCCTATGAATAAAGACGCTGAACGCCACCGCAAAGTCGGAATGTCAAACTCAAATCGAAAATCGGGGTTAGGATCAAGACGACTGCTTCGGCCACGGACCGTGGAACCTAGCCGTTGAGTGCCTGATAGAATTCTGAACGGGAAATATCATGAACAGACTAACGATCCCCATTGCCGCTCTGAGCCTTTTAGTGCTCGCCGGTGTGTTGTACTTCATGACCTCAAATGGCGGGGTTCCTAGCGCCGCTGAGGAGTCGCAACCGATACGCATTGCGTTCAATACATGGGTTGGTTACTCAGCGTTCTACATCGCCGAAGAGGAAGGCTTTTTCGCCAAACGACAAATCAAGATCGAGACCGCGGTGCTCGAAGGGCTTGCTGAGAAAAACGCGGCAATACTTAGCGGTCAGATAGACGGGATGGGCGGAACCATTGATTCGGCGGTCATCTCTCTGGCCAGTGGAGTTGATGGTTCAGTCATTTTTCAGTTCGATCACTCGAGCGGCGCGGATGGCATTCTCGCGAGCGCCGAGGTTCAGTCGGTCCACGATCTTGTGGGCAGAAGTGTGGCGGTCGAGGAGGGCTTTATTGGCCACTTTTTCCTTCTTTATATGCTGGACAAAGAAGGTATTCCGCGAGAGTCCGTCAGAATCGCGCCCATGGGTACGGAGCAAGCGGGGGAAGCTTTCGCATCTGGAAACGTGGATGTCGCGGTCATCTGGGAGCCGTACCTGAGCACGGCGGTTCGGCGACCAGGGGCACACGTACTCGTGTCGAGTGCCGACATCGAGCCAATCTTAGCAGCTACGCTGTTCATGTCGAGACGTTTCCTTGACGAGCGATCAAGCGACGCCGGCGCTCTCGTCGAGGCGTTGCAGGAGGCAAACGACTTGTGGCTCGCGCACCCGGAGAAGTACAATCCACTCGTGGCAAAGCGCTGGGGTTTAAGTCTCGAAGATCTTACGGACATTATGGACACGATCGAGATTGTTTCCGCCAGGGATCAACTCCATAACTTCGGTAGTTCGGCTTCGCCGGGACCTCTTCTTTCTTATCTTTCAAAGTGTGCGGAGCTGTGGCTGGACGCCGGAGTCATAGAGCGCCCCGTGGACGCGGAAGAGGCGGTCGATCCAGGCCCTGTTAGCGCCGCGCTCCGAGCGGGTCAATGAGATCGCAAAGTTGGCGATGAAAGCCTGGGTTTCAGAGGCGCTCAGCCCCGCTGCAACCTCTGGCTCCCCCATCAAATCTTCTGCCAAGCGCACCTGGCTTACGGAAACGGAACGGTTCTCGAGGGCATCGACATCATTCGCCGGAAGGGAAAGAAAAAAGGGTCCAAGTGACCCCAAAAACCGCCAACCAACATACACAATTTGAGTTAGGAGGAGCGAGGTGCTGAGGAGGCTGATCCGCGCTTTGCCCGGCCCCGGATCACGGCCGCCCGCGACGACCGAAAACTGGCACCGCGAAGGCGTCGGCGGGATGTGGGAGGAAATCGGCAAGCTGCAATTCGATTTCCTGGTCGAGCGAGGTCTCCGGCCGGATCACTATCTTTTGGACATAGGATGCGGTTCTCTTCGCGGCGGGGTGCACTTCATTCGCTATCTCGACAAGGGGCGTTACTTCGGCGTTGAAAAGGAAGAATCTCTTCTTGAAGCCGGCCGAAGCGTTGAGTTGAAGCGATACGCCCTGACGGAAAAGGACCCGCAACTTTTCAAGATCGACGACTTCGACTTGTCCGCTCTGCCGGCCGCGGTTCGGTTTGACTTCATGCTGGCGCAGTCGGTCTTCACCCACCTGACCCCCCAGCTCATTGAATTGTGCGTAAAAAGGGTGACGCCTCGTTTGCGTGAGAAAGGCGTGTTTTACGCGACCTTCGATGAAAGCCCCGACGAGAAGAGCTACTCTCGAGGCCCTCACAAGTGGAGGAGGGACGAGCTGCGCATGGTGCACTATCCCTTCTCGCTTTTCAAAGACATCGCGGGCCGCGTCGGCGCGACGGTCGAATCCATTGGCGAGTGGGGCCATCCACGGCGTCAAAAAATGATGGCGTTCCGGGGCCGGACGAGCCAAGTTGGTGATCGAGCCGGGTCGGTCGCGACGTGAGGCCGTCGTGTACCTCGGCGGCCGCCTCTACCAAGACCAATAACCCGTCAACAAGCCGAAAAGGAGACCGCCGATCCCCGCAACGACGGGGAAAGCCGACAGCGCCCCCGCCAGCCGAGCGCCGACGGCCATCTTTCCGGGCCAAAATGAAATCGTCGCTTGGCAGAGGATCACCATAGCGAAGCTGATGGAGCCGCCAAGGCCGTCTTCCACACACCAGGGACAGTGTCGGCTCTGCGGGGCATGAATATTACACGCTTCAGCGGCTCCGTTCCACCACGAGCGGCATCCGCATTCGTACAAAACGTCGCAGGCATTGATGAACAAGGCCGCTGCCGTGCCGGCGGCGGCCATGAACACCGCGAGCTTCACGAAGAAAGCCGCTGTGATCACTCGACCGACCATCTCCTCATGGTAAACAAGCCAAACAGTGCGTGCGTGTTAGGGAGGAACATGAAATCCTTGATTCGCTGCAAACAACACGAGTCGACCTCCTCTCAGTCCAGGTACGCCATGGCCTTGAGTCGGGGAAATCTACTGCCATCTAGCGGATGGAGCCGAGGGCTCGGGAGTGTGCTAGATTGGGTTTAAATCTGCGAGTATTGTCCGTCGACCTGGTTTGAGCCGCGGAGAGGTGGCTGAGAGGTCGAAAGCAGCGGTTTGCTAAACCGTCGTGGGGTTTATAGCTCCACCGGGGGTTCGAATCCCCCCCTCTCCGCCAGAGATTTTCACCGCCTCGCCTCTCGCATCAACGACTGGCGGCCCTGTAACAGCGTGATCTCGACCATCGAGAGCATCTCCCAATGCCGTGAAGAGGATCAGGAGCGCCTCGCGGACATTCTCCCGGTAGGGGGGCGATGATCGAGCAGGACATCTATCGGCATCGTTTCGGTGCGGAAGATCTCGAGTCCCAACGGCGACTCTGGAGGCCCATCTGCCGCTACCTGCAGCGGTATGTGAACACAAGCGGGGTAACGCTCGATCTGGGAGCCGGCTTCTGTCACTTCATCAATCAGATCGAATCGCGCGAGAAGTTTGCCGTCGACATCAACGCCGAGACGATCCGGCAACACGCCGCGGCGGACGTCAAGACCCTCGTGACCGACGGCTCCGCGCTCGATGAGCTTCCCGCAGGCTCGGTCGATACCGTTTTTGCGAGCAACGTCTACGAGCACTTCCCCAGCCGCGAGGCGGTGGCCCAGAGCTTTCAACGGGTGTCGCGCTTGCTGCGGCCGGCCGGGCGCTTCATCATCATGCAACCGAACTTCGCCCACTGCTACCGCGCCTATTTCGACTTCTTCGACCACCGGCTGGCATTCACGCATCGCGGTATGGCCGAAGGCTTGGTTAGCTCGGGTTTCGAGATCGAGAGACTGATCCCCCGCTTCCTGCCTTTTACAACGAAGAGCCGTTTGCCTCAGGCTCCTTGGCTGGTCTCGCTTTATTTGAGTTTCCCCCTCGCTTGGCGCATTTTGGGTGCGCAGATGTTGATCGTGGCTCGCCGGAGTTAACCGGCTTTTCTTGCCCAGGGGGAGTGGTGAGAAAAGCGGGTCAGTCGGGAACTCCCGCCAGCATCTGCCGCACGCTGAGGAACGAGAACGTCCCGTAAAACGCCGCGCACAAGAGCAACGTAATCTGTCTCCAAAGCGGAGGCCGGAGTTCGGGCGGCAACAGAGTTCGGTTTACATGAAGCGCATGGAGCGACAGCAGAATCATGAATGTCGCGGAGATATTGGCGCTGATTTGAAATAGGAAAATCGGCGGCGCGAGTTGCAGAGCTATCACGCCCCAGACCATATTGCCGCCGAGCAGTGCGTAGTATACCCAGCGGATGTCTCCGCCCCGCCATCTCCGCACCCGGGCGCTGCCGGACCACAGAAGATCGGTGGTAGTTCGGACGAAAGTGTCTACCCCGGTCAGCGAAGTGCTAAAAAGGATCCAAAAGCCGCAGATCAGGGTCAAAAACCAGAACGCCGGCCCGCCCAATGCCGAAAGCCCGTTGGCAACTTCCGCCGCCACGGCCAATCCTCGCAAGTCCTTCCCGGAAGGCAACACCTGAACCGCGAGGACGCACGGCAAGAACATGCTGGCGATCCCTCCGGCAAGAAAGATGCCGTATTGATCCAGCTTGGCAAACCAAAACCAAAGCTTCCATTTCTTGCGGTTTTCCGGTGTCAGTGGGAAGACCTTCCCGGTTTTTGCGAGTTTCACCTCCCGCCCGGCAAACAGTGTCGGGATATAGCCGACCGTCGATCCCATACCGAAACCCTTGTCGCGGTACCAATTCGTCAGAACGGCATTCGAGACACCACCCGCTCCCGAGCTGGCCGCAAAAGCAGCGATCAGGAACCAGTCGATGCCGCCTTCCGACTCGCCTCCACGAATCCATTCAAAAAGGACAAGCCCCCGAACAGCTTCCCACCAAACTGACAAGGGCACGAAAAGGACAACCACAATCGTCATGTAGATGAGAACCCAGGAGACCATAAACCAGCTCAGACCCTCGAGCGTGCGCTCGATTTTGCTGCCCGCGAGTAAAACGGCCCCACAGAGCAGATAGACCAGCGAACCAAGGAGAGCAACCAAACCGCTGTCCTGCTCATCGCTCGGCAGCCGGCCCAGAATGCCTGCCGCCAGCGCCCCCGCGGCTAGACCCGCCATGTTAGGCCAGCCGGTTCCCAACCAAGTGAAAACGGCATAGATCGACCCCCAAAAATAGGATCCCGGCCGGGTCCGCATGAATCCCGTGAAGATGGGCTCGCCGCTGTAGAGCGTGTATCGTACAAGCTCCAGGTTGAGCTGAGTCTGCAGAAAGACGGCGACCACGGCGATCGACATCAGCGATAGCCCGTATTTGACGGTGACGGTGGGTCCCATCAACCACTCGCCGCCGCCGATCGAGGCGGCCAACATGATGGCGCCCGGACCAATGGTCCGAAACACATCGCCCAGACCCCTGCCCGGAGGCGCGGGGAGATCGGCTTGTTCCCAGGACGGCAGTTTTCCGGCTGGGACTTGGCTGGCGTCGGTCAAATGGGGCCTCTTGCCACGCTTGGATTGGAGGTCTTAGTGGGCTGTCCTGGAGACGAGCTCAGCATGGATTCGAAAATGGCGGGTTCGAACGCGACGTGGCGCACGCTTGCAGCGTGCTGTGCCGGCATTCTTGCCGGCACCCCAACGGCCGGCGGAAGGGCCTGCGCGGCAACAAGATATGTCGCCACGAATGGCGACACGGCACGCAAGAATGCGTGCGCCACGTCCGTAGGCCGATTGGTGCATGAGTCGGGCAAGAAAGCGTAAGCCACATCGCCAAGACGATCAGAAAATCTTGTCTGGGACAGCTTGCTGGTTTTCAGGAGGGGATCAGTCATCCCGCGTCGCGCCATTCACCCTACCATCTGCCGCACGCTGAGGAACGCGAACGTCCCGTAAAACGCCGCGCACAGCACCAGCGTAGCTTGCCTCCAAAGCGGGGGTCGAAGTTCGGGCGGCAATAGAGTTCGGTTTACATGAAGCACATGGAGGCAAAGCAGAATCATGAATGTCGCGGAGATATTAGCGCTGATCTGAAACAGGAAAATAGGCGGCGCGAATTGCAGGGCCGTCAAGCCCCAGACCATATTGGCGCCGAGCAGCGAATAATAGACCCAGCGGATATCTCCACCCCGCCATTTCCGCACCCGCGCGCTGCCGGACCACAGAAGATCCGTGATGGTTCGGACGAAGGTGTCAACGCCCGTCAACGAAGTGCTGAAAAGGATCCAAAAGCCGCAGATCAGGGTCAAGAACCAGAACACCGGCCCGCCCAACGCCGAAAGACCGTCGGCAACCTCCGCCGCCACGGCCAATCCACGCAAGTCCTTCCCGGCAGGCAACACGTGAACCGCGAGAACGCACGGCAAGAACATGCCCGCGATCCCGCCGGCAAGAAAGACGCCATATTGATCCACCTTGGCAAACCAAAACCAAAGGTTCCATCTCTTGCGATTCTCCGGTGTCAGTGGGAACACCTTCCCGGTCGTCGCGAGTCTTACTTTCCTCCCGGCAAATAGAGTCGGAATGTAGCCGACGATCGATCCCATACCGAAACCCTTGTCGCGGTACCAATTTGTCAGGACGGCATTCGATACGCCGCCCGCTCCCGAGCTGGCCGCAAAAGCCGCGATCAGGAACCAGTCGATACCTTCCGAGTCATCCCCGCGCATCCATTCGAAAAGGAAAAGCCCGCGAATAGCTTCCCCCCAAACCGACAGCGGTACGAACAGGACAACCACAACCGCCATGTAGATAAGGACCCAGGAAACCATGAACCAGCTCAGCCCTTCGAGCGTGCGCTCGATTTTGCGGCCCGCGAGCAGGATGGCCCCGGAGAGAAGAAACAGCAGACAACTAAGAAGCAGCACCAACCCGCGGTCCTGCTCATCGTCGGGCAGCCGGCCCAGAATGCCCGCCGCCAGCGCCCCCGCGGCCACCCCCGCTACGTGGGGCCAGCCTGCCCCTAGCCAGGTAAAACAGGCGTAAATCGTTCCCCAAAAACGCGGTCCCGGCCGGGTCCGCATGAATCCGGTAAAGATGGGCTCGCCACTGTAAAGCGTGTACCGTACGAGCTCCAGGTTGAGTTGAGTCTGCAAGAAGATGGCAACCACCGCGATCGACAGCAGCGATAGGCCGTATTTGACGGTGACGGTGGGTCCCATCAACCACTCGCCGCCGCCGATCGAGGCGCCCAGCATGATGGCGCCCGGACCAATCGTTCGAAACACATTGCCCAGACTCCTGCCGGGAGGCGCGGGAAGGTCGGCTTGTTCCCAGGGCGGCAGTTTTCCTGCTGGGACTTGCTTGGAGTCGGTCAAGTGAGGCGGCCTCTTGCCATGCTTGGGTTGGAGGTCTTCGTGGTCTCTCCTGGAGACGAGTTCGCCATGGATTCGAAAATGGCGGCCTCGAACGCGACGTGGCGCACGCTTTCAGCGTGCTGTGCCGGCATTCTTGCCGGCATCCCAACGGCCAGCGGAAGGGCCTGCGCGGCAACAAGATATGTCGCCACGAATGGCGACACGGCACGCAAGAATGCGTGCGCCACGTCCGTAGGCCGATTGGTGCATGAGTCGGGCAAGAATGCGCGCGCCACGTCGTCAGGACGATCAGAAAGTCTCGTCTGGGACAGCTTGCCAGTTTCCGGAAGGGTCTCAGTCATCCCACGTCGCCATTCACCCTACCATTTGCCGCACGCTGAGGAACACAAACGTCCCGTAAAACGCCGCGCACAGCAGCAGCGTAACTTGTCTCCAAAGAGGGGGTCGACGTTCGGAGCGCGAGCACTGTAGTGCGCGGGGACTTCCACGAGCCGTCCGCCGGAGGCAAACCGCCTCACGAGATGATCTCGTCGATTACTCTGCCCTCGATGTCGGTGAGGCGGTAATCGCGGCCGCTATGGCGGTAGGTGAGCCGCGTATGGTCGAATCCCATCAAGTGCAGAATCGTGGCGTGTAGATCATTCGGGTGAACGGGGTTTTCGACCGCTTTGAAGCCGAAGTCATCCGTGTTGCCATAGGTCACGCCTCCTTTGACGCCGCCGCCGGCCAGCAGCATCGAGAAGCCGTGATTGTTGTGGTCTCGACCCGCTTGGACTTTGACGAGGCCTCCGACCTCAACGGTCGGCGTTCTGCCGAATTCACCACCGACAACCACCAGCGTCTCGTCGAGAAGTCCCGATGCTTTCAGATCTTTGATCAGCTCGGCCATGGGCTGGTCTGAATCGAGCGCTAGACGGCGCATCGCTCCCTGGATGTCTTGGTGAGTGTCCCAGGGCTGCTGATTGCCGAAATAGACCTGTACCATGCGCACGCCGCGCTCGACCAAACGGCGCGCCAGCAAGCACCCGCGGGCGAAATCGCCGTCCCCGTAACGCTCCCGGGTCGCTTCGCTCTCTTGGCTGACATCAAAGGCGTTCAGCCCTTCGGTTTGCATACGATAGGCGACTTCCATGGAATGAATCGTCGCCTCTAACTGGGGGGAGGGTCCCGTTGTCTTGAGATGCGCCCGGTTTAGCTTTGACAAAAGACCGAGCTGTCTCGCCTGTTCGGATTCGCCGTGACGGGGATTCCGGAGGTTCGGCACCAGCCCTTCGGGATCGTTTTCCGTCGTCCGAATGTAGCTCCCCTGGTAGGCGCCCGGCAAGAAAGCCGACGACCACAATTGCGGACCGATAACAGGTATGCCCGGACACATGACCACATAACCCGGCAGGTTTTGGTTTTCCGTTCCCAGGCCATAGGTCAGCCACGACCCCATCGACGGAAACCCCGGCAACCGTTGCCCACTGTTCAACATAAACAGCGATGGCTCGTGGAAAGGCAAATCCGTATGCATGGACTTGATGACGCAGATGTCATCGATCGCCGCGCCCAGATGCGGGAAGATTTCGCTGACCTCGATGCCGCTTTGCCCGTATTTCTTGAACCCGAACGGCGAACGCATCAGGTTACCCGTCCTGCGCTCGGTTTCAAAATTGCCGCCGGGAAACGGCTGGCCGTCATACTTCGCCAGCATGGGTTTGTGGTCGAAGGAATCGACCTGCGAGGGACCGCCGTTTAAGAACAAGAAGATGACGTTCTTCGCTTTGGCCCGGAAGTGCGGAGCTTTCACGGCCAACGGGCTGGAGGAGGAGGGATCTTCGGCCAGCAACTGCGAAAGCGCCACCATCCCGAACCCTGTGCCCGCGGTCCGAAGGAGATCACGCCGGGTGATAGGATTAACGCCTCGGTCCCTCATCACGTCTTTGCCCAACGGGAAACGGCCACAGAAACGGGGACTGTCAACGATTTTCGCTCCCGCAACTGCTTGTTCCCAAGGTTCCGACGACGAAAATCGGTGGCTGTCCCCATTTCAATTTCTTTCGTCAGTTCACGTACAAAAACTCGTTTGAACTCAACAAGACTTGTGTGTATTGCGCCCATGCCTTCGGCTCCGACGTTACGAAATCGCGCCCCCACTCCAACTCGTCTTTCGTCGGCGCGCGGCCGAAGAGCAAGCGATAGACGGCGCGGATCTTGGTGTTGTCGTCGTCTCCTTTTTCGCCGAGACGCCAGGCGAGCGATCTGGCCTGTTCCATCACGAACTCGCTGTTAAGAAAAAACAAGCCTTGCAGCGGGGTATTGGTCGGAATTCTGCGCGGGCTGGTGACGTTGGGATTGGGGAAATCAAAAAGCCTCAGTGTCGTATCCAACCGTCTGCGGCTGACATAACCGTAGACCGTTCGCCGCGTGTTGCACAGGTCTTCGAGCGCGTCCGGCGGTCCGCCCGGCTTCGGGTCCAGTTCCCCGGAAACGTACAGCATCGAGTCACGCAGCGACTCGATATCCAAGCGCTTTCGGCTGTGCCGCCAAAGCCACCGATTGTCCGGGTCCGCCTCGATATTCTCCGCGATGTTTTCAGAGCCGAGGCCATAGGTCGCCGACAACATGATTTCGCGGTGCAGCTTCTTGAGCGACCAACCGTTCTCGATGAACCGAGCCGTCAAGTAGTCCAACAGCTCAGGGTGGCTGGGACGCTCGCCCATGCGGCCGAAGTTACTGGGCGTCCCCACTATGCCTCGCCCGAAATGGTGCAGCCAAACACGGTTGACCATCACCCTCGCCGTCAGCGGATTCTCCGGGGAGGCAATCGCTTCGGCCAACTCCAGCCGTCCGCTTCCCACCGAAAAGGCTTGGAAGCCGCCGTTAGTCAGTATCGAGAGAAAGCGGCGCGGCACCTCGTCCCCGAGGTTGTTCTTGTTGCCGCGGATACGGACGCGCTCGTTCTTGGGCTCCGAGATATCGGAGATGATGTGAAAGAAGGGGTACTTGACTGGCATCCGGTCTTCGAGCGCTTCGATCTTCTGGCGCATCAATGCCAAGTGCTCTTTCCAGACGCCGTCGAGGAAACGATCGATCTGTTCGCCGCCGTAATAGAGAATGCCGCTTTCGAACTTGACCGGGATTTCGAACTCGTCCTCCGAGGCCAAATCCCGCCAAAGAAAATAGCGGTCTCTTTCCAAAGACAGCAACTCCGTTTTGCCCAGTTCAACCCGAGTGATCGTGCCGCCGCGAGTCCGGATGAGATTCTCCTCGTCGACCTCTCTCTTTTCGCGAATGACCGATACAGCCAGGTCTTGGACTTGCCGCGCCAGGCGGCGGAACTCCACTTCGGGGGCGCCGCGCTCGAGCAGGTCGTCCCAAGGATCGAGAAAAGGGTGGTCCCTCGGGGAGTGGCTCAAGTATTTCAGCCAGCGTTCCAGGATTTCCTCATCTACGGAATCCAGCCGCGCCACCGTCGGGACGTCTTGCTCGAGCGGCCCCAGCACTTTCCAAGCCGCCATCATGTAGGCCGACGTCCGTGCCGCCATGACGTCGAGAAGCTGCCGGCTCTGCGTATCGATGAATTCCTCCAGAGCGTCAACCTCGGCCTCGACCCGTTCCTCTTCTTCTTGATATTGCTCGACGACTTCCGGCGATGCCAGTGGAAACTCGTCCGCCTCGGTACCGTTGAACACCCCCAGCAGCGCGTAGTAGTCTTCCGTCGGAATCGGGTCGAATTTGTGATCGTGGCACTGCGCGCAGGCGACGGTTAAGGCCAGAAAGCCGCGTGTCGTAGCATCGATCCGGTCGTCTTGGTGCAGGGGGCTCAGGGCGTAAAATCCGAGTCCTCCGACGATCTCCTTTCTGTCGGGATGATCGAGCAGGTCGCCGGCGATCTGGGCCTTGACGAACAGGTCGTAGGGCATATCCTTGTTCAGCGCCTCAATCACCCAGTCTCGAAAGCGATAGCCGTTACGGTAGGGATCCATCTCGGTCGAGTTCAGTTGGTCGTCGGAATAGCGGGCCACGTCGAGCCAGTGACGGCCCCAGCGCTCGCCATAACGAGGCGATGCCAACAGCCGGTCGATCACGGCGGCAAAAGCGTCCGAGGAGGCGTCGTCCAGAAATGCGTCCACTTCCGCGGGCGTCGGCGGAAGGCCGGTCAAGTCGAAATACGCTCGCCTCAGCAGTGTCGGTTTGTCCGCCGGCCGGGCCGGCCGCAGCCCCTCGGCCTCAAGTTTCGAGAGCACGAAGCGGTCGATGTCGGACTTGACCCGGCTTTCGTTTTCGACCTTGGGCGGGGTGGGTTGGCGAACCGGCTGAAAAGCCCAGAACTTGCGTTGCTCCGCGGTGACGCGATGCTTGCCGTTTTCTTCGACCACCGGCGCGGCGGCGCCGGCATCGGGCCAATACGCCCCATCCGAAATCCACATCGCCAAATCGTCGGTTTGGTAGGGGTCGAGTTTCCCCTGCGGCGGCATTTTCAACCGCTCATGGGTTTGGCGAACCGCCTGGATCAGCAGACTCCGATCCGGGTTTCCTGGCGTGATGGCCGGTCCGGAGTCGCCCCCTTTAAGCAGCGACTCACGCGACGTCATCCGCAACCCGCCCATGCCCGAGGAGGTGTGGCAAACGAAGCAGTTGTCCGCCAGCACCGGCTTTACACGTGTTTCAAAGAACTCGCCGCGGTCCAACTCTTGCGCCGTCAGCGGAGCGATGAGGAAAAGCGAAAGGACAGTGAGCAGCGGAAGGAGGCGAATCTGGTAGGAAAACGCCCTTTGAGGCATGGCGGTCTCTCCGGCAAAGAGGAAACTTAGAACCGAGCCCTTGTTGCTTGCCAGACCTATGATAACCCAAAGGGAAAACGATGCGGGCCTCGACCGCACCCTGGGGGTCGCGGCTCGGTTCGGACACGCTCGGCTTCTGAGCGGATGTCGAGGGAGCAACCGGGTCAAGGAGGGCCGCGGGTCTGCGGTCAAGGGTGCGAATGGCTTCGACTTCCATGCTGGAACCCGAGTACCGCCGATCAAGTGCGCTGACTCCGCTAAAAGCCCCTCACGACGCTTCTCAGACCGCGGGCGCCTCTATTGCGTGGCGAGAAGCTATTTCAGTGATCTGGCGCCAAGTTTCGTCCGCGATCGGGATTCCCTGTTTCGCGCGGCGGGAGCGCTCGCGGGCTTCGGGCTCGCCGGGTACCAGTATTTCGTCGAACCCGGGCGCCAAAGCGCTGCTTTTGACCCATTCGACGAGCTCGCTGACGTCAGCGTCGTAGCCGTGGCCGGGCCGCACCTTTTCAAGGTCAATCACTATGGCCAAGAAGCCGTTCCCAGTCCGGTTCTCGCCGGGCCGCGCGCACCCCGCACCTGACAGCGCACCGGCCAGAATGTCGGTGATCAAAGCCAGCGCGAAACCCTTGTGGCGGCCGATCGGCAGCAGCGCTCCCTCCGGCGGGCCATAGAAGTCAGCGGGATTGGTCGAGGGCCGGCCTTGCGCGTCGACAATGCAGTCGGGCGGCAGAGCGGCACCACGATGCAGCGCGACGCGAACCTTGCCCTCGGCGACGGCGCAGGTCGAGATGTCCATGACGATCGGGTCGCCGTCCGGGCGTGGCACGGCGGCGGCAATCGGGTTGGCCGACAGGCGGCGCTCCCGGCCTCCCCAGGGGGGTACCAGCGCGCCCCCGCCATGGGAGTTGACGAAGATCATGGCGACCATGCCGCGCTCGGCGGCCATCGAGGGAAACTCGCCTAGCCGTCCAATGTGGCAGCAGTTGCGTACCGAGACGACCCCGACCCCTGTTTGAGACGCCTTGCGAATCGCAACCTCCATGGCCTCCCTTCCGATCACCTGCCCCCAGCCCCAGTCTCCGTCGATTACCGCCAGCGATTTGGTCTCGACAACGGTTTGAGGAGAGGAAGCAAGATTGATCTCCTTCCGATCGATCCGCCCCACGTATTCGGGAATGCGGATGACCCCATGGGAGTCGTGGCCCATGAGGTTGGCTTCGACAAGGGACTTGGCGACTCGGGCGGCCTCCTCGGACCGCGCCCCGGCGGCCTCGAATATCCGGGCCGTAAACTGCTCGAGTGGGGAAGCTGAAATGGTCGGCATGGTTTCTCGTTTCGGTTAGCGTGGGATCAGCCGGCGGGCGGGACGGGCGTGAGGTCATTGATGGCCTCGACGACGCCCCGCGCTCCGCTAGTCAGGCGGTTGGCGAATCTCCTTCAGCAGTCGTGACGCGGACGAAACAAACAGGTCTACGTCCGACTTCATGGTGATGCAGGCGTAGCCCTGAGCGGCCTTCTCTCGGGCCTCGGCCGCGCTGTAGGTATTGCAGCAGGCGATCTTGCCCAGCCTTCGGCAGACGTCCAACGTCTTTTGGACTCCGGCCGCTACTTCGGGGCTCGTGTCAACGTCTTGGCGGGTCAGCCCCAGCGAGAGCGCCAGGTCGGTCGGGCCGACGAAGCAGCCATCAACCCCGTCCACAGAAAGAATCTCCTCGACCGCGTTGACGGCGTCAATGTGTTCGATCTGCACCAGCAACCAGGTCATTTCGTTGGCGGCTTCCGGATAGTCCTTGCCCCAGTGATACCAGGAGTCTCCTCCGATGGAGCGCTCGCCAAGCGGAGGATACTTGGCCGCCGCGGCAGCCTTCTCCGACGCCTCACGGCTGTTAATCATGGGAACGACGATCCCCTGCGCGCCCAAGTCGAGAATCTTGTTGATCTCGCTGTAATTGTCGATGGGCGTTCGCACCCAGGGCTTGGCGCCGCCGGCGCGCAAGACGTGGATGCACTCGTAGACCGTCTCGTAGTTGAGACAGCCGTGCTGCATGTCGAGCACGACGAAATCCCAGTTCATCTGCGCCAGGAAGCGGGAGGCCATGGCGGTCGGAAACTGCTGCCACAGCCCGATCAAAGGTTCGTTGTTGTTAGCCTGCATCTCTCACCACATGACGGCCGAAGCACGCAATAAATTCACCATGACGTCGTTGCGCTTGCTCGCCGTGCTCAACGTAGGGTTTAAGTACACCCGCATTGTTCCAGAAACGGGGCACCGAGCGGCGCGCGTCTCGTACTGACGGCCTTCTCTCGCACTTCGCCTCGCCACGTGGTGAGAAGTGCAGGCTAGGCACCGTCATGATGATTGCATGTTCACTTTGGTCGAGCCGATGAAAGCCTTGGCGCTCGCCCGCCCGTTGGGTTTTCCCTAACCAACTTCCGAGGAAGCGCGTTTCACCTCGTCGGCCCTGGCTCGTGGAGCGGTCTTTTGCCGCTCAGGAACTCTCCCATCTCGGACGCCGGAAAACGCAAGCCCAAATAGAAGGCCCCGAACAGAGCGTAGAGGGCGCTCGCTTCGTCGAACCGCATTTCGTAGACCAGCTTCTTAAAGACGAGCGGGTCATCGGCGAACAAGTCGACGCCCCACTCCCAATCGTCAAAGCCGATCGATCCGGAGATGACCTGTTTCACCTTGCCGGCGTAGCGGCGTCCGATCAAACCATGGTCGCGCATCATGCGCCGGCGTTCGGCGATCGGCGCCAGGTACCAGTTCTGGGCCTCGCCGCGTTTCTTATCCATCGGGTAGAAACAGAGGTAGCGATGGGGCGGCACCCGCGGCCAAAGGCGCGGCTCCATGGCTTTGCGTTGCTCGGCCATCTTGTCTGCTTCGGCCGCCAACCATTCCGGACTTCCCGGCTCGACGCCTTGTTCCACGAGCGACTGATAAAGCTGTACCGAAGCCTCGTACAAGCCCAGTTCGACAACAGAGACATAGGAGTGCGTCGCCTCCAGGTAATCGCTGAGTCTGAGCTGCGCGAGTCGCAGCTCCGTGTCGTTCAGCGCCTCGAAAGAGCGGCGAAAGTGAACCGCCATGAGGTCGCCCTTGTGGCCGAGCAGCGAAAAAACGGCACTGCCGCCCTCGTCGTTCCGCTCCAGTTCGCCGAGCGCTTCGGCTGCCTCGGCGGAAATCTCCGCCCGCTCTTCCGCGGGCAGCGCCTTCCAGTCCGCCCAACGAACCCGGAACATCTGATGCAGTACGCTCGACCCGTCGAGCGTCAGGGGCACGGCCGGGGGTTCGCTCGGCCTCGCTCCGGTTTCAACGGCCGGCCCCGGATGGGAAGAAGTTGCCTCAGGGTTGGTCATTCGCAGTTCCTAGTAAACTTTCTCAGACAAGACTTTATAATCGTCCTCGCGACGTGGCGCACGCTTTCAGCGTGCCGTGTCGGGCTTTCGAGCCCGACATTCTTGAATCGAAGGTCAACTTGTCTCCACGACCGTCCACCAATCGTTAGATGCACGGAGCACCTGATCTCCGGTTCAGCCCGCCGGCCGCCCCATTCTCGGGTTTCAGGTACGCCGCCATTCTTCAGGAGACCGGGTGCCGATCCCCGCCCGGCCACGGGGCCGAAAAAGGGGCCCGGACCAAGACTGGGCCACTCATCAATCTAACAAAACGCGCGGGCAGGGATTTATCCCCCTCAACGAGGTGAAACGAAATCACCTGGGTACCCGCCGAACGCGGACGAGAAAAGGCCGGCCGTCACTTTTGCACGGGGCCGCCTCAAGGAGGCTCACCCCGGGCTCTTGGCTTCCCCGAGCAGCCTTGCATGATCTTTGTATGAAACAGTCCACTCCTCTCGCCATCGGCTACGCGTTCTTCCGCGGGGCGCTGCTACGATCACCGAAGGAGGCGCCATGCGCTCACTCAACTTCTCACACCTGAGAAGGCCGGTCCTCCTTCTCGTTCTCAGCCTGGCTTGCGTGAGCTTGGCTTTCGCGGGCGGTTACTGGATTGAACTGGAAAACCCCGCGGCCAGCGGCGATCCCAAGGCTCGGGACGCAGTGCTCATTGTGCGCGCGACGCTCTGTCACAACACGCCTGCCGAGGCGCTGCTGACTGCCACCGCGGAAGGCTTCGTCGGGGGCGAACATCGATCGCTGCCCTTGGACCCCCTGCCCCTTTCAACGCCCGGAGTATACGCCATTCGGCGGCAGTGGCCGACAGGTGGCGCGTGGGTGGTGAGCATCGCCGCCACTTTGCCCGGCCAAGGCCCGGGCTTCCCAATAACCGTCGGCGCTCTGGTTCCGATCGGACCGGACTTGTTCCCGGGCGACACCGTGAAAATTAGGCCCCAAGCCCTTGGTCCAAAGTGGAAAGGCGAACCGGGCAATGTTCAGTTCTTCTGGCGTGAACCGGCCGACGAAGAGATATCATCTTCACTCCGGGCGCTTGTCGAAGGGAACCGGAAACTGCGGGCCCGAGTGGAGTAACGCGGCCGCCCGCGGCTTGGCAAAAGCGGGGCGAGCCCGCATTAATCCCGCATTTCTCACCAGCGGCTGGCATGGGCGCAAGTGAATGTTCGCCCTCAGGGATGTAGGGGCGCGTTTCATCGCGCCCGCTTGCCCGACACGCTCTACGCTGGGCGATGCACACAAACTGTTGCCGCGAGCTGTGGACACCGGGCCTTTCGTCTCATACACCGAGCATTTTCTCATCGAAGGATGAGCCTGAAGACGGGGGTTGGGGCTTTTTGAGTCGCTGGGGCTCCTTTCGGGCTTTTTGATTTTGAGTTTTGGGAAGGGGAGAATCGTCGTCGGGGTTGTGGGATTGTGGGAATCGCGGAGCGATTTCCAAGGGCGGTGGGAAACGAAGGGAAACCTGGTTTTGGTTTTCCTCGTTTTCCATCGCCCGTCATTTCCACAGCCCTCTTCCTGCTGTTCAGCACGGCGTGTTCGCGGAACGGAAACTGGCAAACAGCTTCTGCTTGGCTCGCTGCATCCGGCGGGCCGCCGCCGTGTCGCTTTCGGCCTGGGCAATGCGGCCCAGAGCCTCCAGCCTCTGCCCTGGCTTGAGATAGCTGGCGGCCTCGGGCAACTTCTCGAAAGATTCCCAAGGCGTCTGGTAGTGGCGGTACACCCGCTTCTGCTTGCCTTTGGCGTCGGTCTTGATCTCGGGCTGTCCGCAGGGCCGGTGGAAGTTCAAATAGGGATTGAAGTGCTGTTGGTAGAAGCGCTGGATGCGCCCCGCGTGCGGCGCCGCGATGTACGTATATCCCATGTGTTTGCGGATCACCGCGCCGTTTTTCGATTCCACCAAGCCGTTGTCGTTGGAGTGCCGCGGACGCGACTTGGTCTGTTCGATCAGCAGCTTGTTCAATAGCTTCTCCACCGTGCGATTGAGGAACTCGCTGCCGTTGTCGGAATGGAAGCCGCGGATACGAAAGGGAAACTGCTCGATCATGGCTTTCAGCAACGGCTCCAGCCAGGCTTCACTGATCGCGGGCGTGGCGCCGACCACTTGCCACTGGGTGACTTCATCCACGGCATTGATGTGGTAGACGCCCTTGACGCCATCGCGATCCCCTTGATGCACCGTATCCACTCGCAGAAAGCCGGGTTGGCCTTGCGGGTCGGGCCGGCGCCGCTCGCCGATCGACACCGCCGTGGGCCGGGTCTTGGTGAAATGCAGCCGCCGCTGGCGGTAGGCTCTGCGCCGCCGCAGGCGATAGATCTGGGCCACCGAGATCCCCGCCAGCCGCTCGTATTCGCGCTGCTGGTACTGCTGGTATTCCCGCTCGAGGATCTTGCGCGTGGCCGGGCCGCTGAGGGTTTCGTGGGCCTCGTCCACCGCCGCCAGCAGTTCGACGTCGGCGGGCGTGTACTTGCGGGCAAAGCGATGCCGCCGGTAGCGGGCGGGTTGGAGTTCTCCGCCCTGCCGGTACTGCTGGATCAGCCGCGTGATTTGCGCCCGGCTCAGTCCGGTCATCTTGACCAGATACTGCCGCAGCAGCCCTTTGTCGGCGCGGTTTTGGCGGCTGTAGCCGTGCTGGCGAAGCGTGCGCGCCACCCACGTGTAGATCTCGGCCCGCCCTTTGCCTTTGAATCGAATCTCCTCGCTGGAGTGGAGAAACTGCTGGATCTGTTGCAGGTTCAGCTTGCTGGTGTTTTGCACTTGGATAGTCAATTCCCAGCATGCCCACTCCCCGATCCTTCAGGCTCATCTTGTGTGAGAAACAAACTCCTCGTTCAGACTCATCTTGCATGAGACAAGACTCACCGCGGCTGTGGTGAGAAATGCGGGTTATCATAGGGGAAAGTGTCTGAAGCCACTTTCAACGATCCCAAGCTGGCGCTGAATCGCATTTATACCAAGCAAGGCGACTCGGGCGAAACACGTCTCGTCAACGGTCGCCGCGTGCCGAAGGACGATCTGAAAATTGACGCCTACGGAACGGTGGACGAGCTCAATGCCTACGTCGGCCGATCTCTCCTGCTGGCACAAGAGTCGGCCGCCGACTGCGAGCCTATGAATGAAATTTGCGGCATCCTGCGGCGCGTACAGCATGAGCTTTTCAACTTGGGTTCGATTCTGGCGACTGATCCCGGCGACGTACATCCCAAGCAGCCTCAAGTGACCGACGCCGATGTGGAACAACTGGAAAGTGAAATCGACCGCATGAACGGCGACCTCGAGCCGCTGCGCTCTTTCGTCTTGCCCGGCGGCAGCCTTCTCAACGCGGAACTGCACGTCTGCCGCACCGTCTGTCGCCGCGCCGAGAGAATCTGCACGGCGCTCGCGCGAAGGGAGAAGGTCCCGCCGGCGGCGCTCCGCTACCTCAACCGGCTGAGCGACGCGTTTTTTGTTTGGAGCCGCTGGGTCTGCCTCAAGACCGGCGCCCCGGAAGTTCTCTGGGAACCTAATCAAGCGGCGTCGGGATCGAAGTAGCAACCCCGGTGGTCCGGGTCTGCTATCTCAAGATTTTCGAGTTGGCCGTCTTTGGCGGGCGCCGCCCGAGTTAGCTCAGAGCTGAAGGCCCTGCCACGGCATCCGACGCGTCCAGGTCTCGATTCAGCTCGGCGCCCTACGTCCCACGCTGAGCTCCGGGCATGTGAAGCATCCCATTCCACGCTCGGTTTGATCCGCCCTGCTATCATAGTCAACTTGGCTTTACCCCTTCCCGGCCTTTGGCCGCAGAATCCAAATCCCAGAAAAGAAAGAGTCTCGATGGCGGAAAACAGCGATTTCCTTGTAGGTATCACCCCTGACTGGGTCGATCGGATGGATGAGATGCTGGAACCCGGTTTGCGCCAGGTTTTTGGCGACCTGCCCGACGTCAAGCATGAACTGATGCCTGCCAACGCGAACAAGACGCTGACGGCCGAGGTGCTTCGCGGCTACGATGCGGTCATCGTCTTTGGCTACAAAGTCCCACGTGAATGCCTAGAGGGAGTCGAAAAGCTGCTCTGTGTTTCGCGTTACGGCGTCGGCTTTGACACAGTTGACATCGCAGCTTGCAACGAAGCAAACGTCCTCGTCTCGATCACGCCTGGGGGCGTCCAGCGCTCGGTGGCCGAGGGCACCATCACACTCATATTCTCCATAGCGAAAAATCTTCGCAACTACGACGTGTGGGTTCGTGAGGGAACCTGGTTGCAGAAATTGGGTCGCGCCGGGGTTAACGTCCAAGGCCGAACGCTTGGCTGTGTCGGACTCGGAAACATCGCGGGCGAAGTGATGCGCCTGGCTAAGGGCGTAGGCTTCGGCCGCTTGATTGCGGCGGACCCCTATGTGTCGAAGGAGAGGGCCGCCGAGCTCGGCGTCGAGCTCGTTGATCTTCCGACGGTCATGCGAGAAAGCGACTTCGTGAGTCTGCACGCGCCGCTGAATTCCAAAACTCGAGGATTGATTGGCGCGGAAGAATTGGCTCTCATGAAGCCCTCTGCCTTTTTGATCAACACTGCCCGCGGACCCGTTGTGGACGAAGCCGCGCTCATCGATGCGCTCCAGCAGCGCCGCATCGCGGGAGCCGGCCTCGACGTCCTTGAACAAGAACCACCCGAAAAAGACAACCCCCTCTTCGAGCTCGACAACGTTGTGTTCTCACCTCACACGATCTCATTCACCGAAGAAGGACATCGGGACATGGGCATCGAGGCCTGCCAAAACGTCCGTCTGGCCTACGAGGGCAAGGCGCCTCTCAGCTTGGCCAACCCGGAAGTAGTCGACCAGCCGGGCATGCAAGCCAAACTTGCGGCGCGACGGCAAGGCTGAAGTAGAAGAGGCTGAACTGTAAGACATCCATGATAGGTAAAAGTCAGGGGCTGGATGCAGAGATCCCGAAACCTCCTGAGGGGAAGCGTGAAGTGGTGATGGCCGAGACTGTCACCGCGGAAGGCGACTCTCCGCCGATCGCAGCCGAAAGTGGGACGTTTGGCCAACTTATCGAGGCTGCCAAGGTTGACGACATGCCCCTGCGCAGCCGCCTGGCGGACGGCTTGGCCGGGCTGAGCGGTAGGCCGACGGTCTCTACCCGTGTATAACGAACCTGCCGCTCATAGGGAGAAATCGCGAAGGAATGGCCCGGGAGCACGTTGGGGGGCAGCGTCACGAGGGTCCGGACCTCGCCGCTCGCGAAGTCAAGGAACCGGAAAGCGAAACCGCTGCGCGTTCCCTCTCCAGGGGGGCTGTGAGTAGTAAATAATTTGCCACAAAGAAAACGGTACGAGTTTGCTATTGATCGATAGACGATTAGCTCGTATTCCTTACCGGATGGGAAAAGGTTCGAGAACCATTCTTTCCCGGCTGCGATGCAACGCTTTTCGCACTGCCGCCGCGTTCGGTACCCCTTTCGCTGCCGCTGCGGCCTTCGAATACTGCCCGAGATCATGGCGCGCCGGCCCGTGTCGTTGCACGGCCCGCGGGCCCCTAACCCGGAATGGCCGCTGCCGCGGGATCGGTGACGATGGCGGGACCCCCATCACGCCGGATGCGGAAGCTGGCGTGCCCTACCCATTCGATATGGGCCGGCATGTTAATCCTCCATCATGCTTTGAAACCCCGCGTACTCCCACCACTTCTTGCCGGTGGGCCTTTCGAGGACCAGGGGCTTCAGAAACGCAACCGCCTTCTCCGTGCCCTCTGTCGTCTCCATGTAGTCGCACTCCATCTCCACCGAGAGGGCGCCTTGGTAACCGACAAAGCGCAGAGCGGTGATGAACTCGCGCCAGAACCTTTCGTCGTGGCCCCATCCGATCTGCGTGAAGGCCCAAGAGCGCTTCTCGGGTTCCGTGTGCGGCGAGGTGTCGAGCAGGCCCTGCAGCTTGACGTTGCGGGGGTCGATACGGGTGTCTTTGATATGCACGTGGTAGATTGCATCGGACAAGTACAAAATCGATTCAATCACGTCGATCTGCTGCGGAAAAAAATGCGACGCATCCAGGTTACAACCGATGACCGGGCCAATCGCGTCTCGCAGCTTCATCATGGTTAGCGGGGAGTCCGCGCGTCGTAAACTGATTCATTACTTCCCGGTGCAACCAAATTGAAGACGGAACCCATTGGCTGGGCGTCGGCGCTCGTCGTCCTGGCGCTGTCCTTATTCCGGGGCGGCCACATGGTGGCCATGAAGTTCACGCTGACTGCCTTCACGCCCCTTTGGACGGCCTTCGGACGCATGTCGCTTGGCGCGCTGACCGTAGGACTATGGGCTTATCAGCGCCCGGTCCCGCTTCGACCCGAGCGCCATGAGTGGCGCTCTCTGGGAATTCTGACCGCGCTGTTTACCGTCCAGATCGCCATGCTGAACTACGGCGTTGACTGGACCTCGCCTGCCTACTCGGTTGTCCTGATAAACAGCAATCCGATTTTCGCCAATCTGATCGCTCATTTCTTTGTTCCCGCCGATCGGCTTTCCATTCCGCGCGTGCTTGGGTTGGCCATCGCCTTTGGCGGCATTTGCGTTGTTTTTCTCGGGAAACCCGAGCCGCGCCTGGCACCCGATCCCCTGGCGGGCAACCTGATCATGGCGGCGACGGCCGTCCTCATCGGTGCGCGGACCGTCTATGCCCAGCGCGTTCTCCAGTGGATCGAGCCGGGAAGATTCGCTTTATGGCAGATGTTGCTGTCTCTACCCTTCTTCGCCGGCGGGGCGCTCGTGGCCGGTCCCGAACAGCGGCTACCGGTGACCTGGGTGCCCCTAGTCGCTCTTGCCTATCAGGGCATCGTGGTCGCTGGTGTTTGCTTTACGATCTGGGCTTATCTGCTTCGCAGGCACAGTCCGGGTTCGCTGACCGTTTTCTCGTTCACCGTGCCCATCTTTGGCGTGATCGTCAGTGCCTGGCTCTTCGCCGAACGCTTGACGCTCGACCTTCTCATCGGCGTCGCCGCGGTGGCGGGCGGCATCTGGTTGGTGGCCCGCACTCCGAAACTGGTCCGTCCACCCACCATATTGCCCGAGAGCTGAGGGCCTTTCTTGCCACGGAACCGTCGAAGCACACGATTTGGCCCACCCACTAATTAGGCGGCCTCGACCGCACCCTTTTGGGCGCGGCTTCGTTCGGACGTGCTCCTTTTCAAGGCGGACGTCAAGAGGATCAACCGGGTCAAACGGAGCCGCGGGCGCAAGCCTGCGGTCAAAATGGCGGATGTCCTCGGCTGCCCCGACAACGCCCTGGCCGCGAGTTGCCTCGACGGGCGAGAAATTCCGCTCTGATCAAGCGCCGCCCGACTTTTGAACAATGCGAGCGTTTGAACCCTACGTTGAGCACGGCGAGCAAGCACAACGAAGTAATGGTGGGCCTCTCACGCACTTCGCCTCGCCAGGTGGTGAAAATAGCGGCTAGGGCTACGCAGGACCGATCGGCTCGACAAGCAACGTCATGCCATCGGCGGCTTCGATTTGCACTTCGGTCCCCTTAGGCGCCGCCCGATGGTTGTGTGTCAGGCGAGCTTTCCATAATTCGCCCCGAACCAGCACAAAGCCTTCCGGATCAAGATCTTGCTTGACGACGCCCGGGGAGCCGATCAGCTGCGCGATTCCCGTCTTTACTCGCGTGTCGTAGGCGCTGCGAACAAACGGGTAAAGCAGAAAATCCTTGATCACGATAAGCGCCAGTAGGCCAAAGACGACCGATAGGGAAATGTCGATCCATGGCCGCAGCGCCAGCAGGACCACGACGGTCAAGGCCCAACCGGGAATCTGAAACAGCCAGTAACGCGTCCAGGTGGTCATGTGGGTTCCACTTCGATGGTAACGCGTGGCCAACGGCTCCCTACCTCCCGCGACCGGCCGTCTCTCATCCCATCTCGCAAAGACCGGCGGCTTTCCGATTCCTAATCGAACTTGCGAGAAGGGACCGGTCGCAATCTGCTCGAGCGCCAGGAAGCTTGCCGCGCAGGTCCGACCCATCGCGTGCTTCGATCGTCAGCTGGTGAGAAATGCGCGCTAGGGTCCGTGCGGCCTGGGAACCCGATAGTATAGGGATTTAACCCGCTTTTCTCACGCACTTCGACTCGCCAGGTGGTGAGAAAACGGATTCGCACAGGCGCAAGAAACCTGCTCAGGCGGAGCGTAACAGCTCGCGTTCGCTAGCCCTATGAAAATCCGCAAAGCCGTCATCACCGCCGCCGGGAGACGGCAGCGCAAGCTGCCCCTCCAGACGATTATCGACGAGGACGGCGAGGAACGCTCCGTTCTCAGCAAGACCGTCGAAGAAGCGGTCCGGGCAAAGATCGAAGAAATCTGCGTCGTCGTCGCGCCGGGCGACGCTGAGACCTACGCCGCGGTTGGAGGCGCTAAGGGAGCCGAAGTGAGCTTTGTCGAGCAACCCGCCCCCCACGGTTATGGCGACGCAATCCTTCAGGCCCGCCCGTTCACCGCCGAGGAGCCTTTCCTGCACCTGGTCGGCGACCACATCTACGTCAGCGACACGCCGAAGGGTTGCGCTGAGCAGGTGGTTGAAACGGCCCTCGCGCAGCAGTGCGCCGTCTCCGCCGCTCAAGTCACGCGCGAGCACCTGCTCCCCTACTTCGGAGCAATCGGAGGGAGGCCGCTTTCCGGTGAGCCGGGTCTCTATCAGGTGGACACTGTCATCGAGAAACCGACCCCGACCGAGGCGGAATTAAGGCTACAGGTCTCGGGGTTGCGCGCGGGTCAGTACCTCTGTTTCTTCGGCATCCACGTCCTCACTCCAGGCGTCATGGAGCGGCTTGCCGCGGAAGCTTCAGTGAACCCGCGGAGAGACCTTACGCTCACGAAAGCGCTCGTGGATCTGGCGCGCAACGAGAAATACCTGGCGCTCGAGATGTCTTCTTCCAAGCGCTTCGACATCGGTCACAAATACGGTCTCTTCATCGCGCAGTTGGCGATCGCGCTGCGCGGCCCGGATCGAGACTCGCTCCTCGCCCGCATGTTTGAAGTAGCAGCTACCCAGGATGGGGACTGGAGGGGTCCGGAGGGCGCTGCGTGACGAGGCCGCTTTCTTCAACAGGCGGCGAGGCGAAGCGCGCCACAGGCCCATCGGTACAAGACGCGCGCCGCTCAGCACTCCGTTTCTTGAACGATGCGGGCGTAGTTGAACCCTACGTTGGGCACGGTGAGCAAGCAGGACGAAATGGCGAGTCTATCGTGCGCTTCTCCTCGCCGCCGGTGAGAAATGCGGACTAGTCTGGTCGACGTTCTGACCGCGCGGGACCCCGCCACCCGCGATCTCTCCCTGGACATACTGTGCGATGGCGCGAGTCTGGACGAGCTGCTTGCCGAGTGCGAAGCGCTCGAGACCTTCCGGCGGGGCAGCGACAACTTGTACCAGAGCGTGCGAGCGCTCTTTTTTCTCTACGCCATTCATCGTTTTCACATTCCGGCGCGCAACGGCCTTGCCGACCGCTCGCGCATCCCGTTTGAGGCCAACAGCCACTACCTGGACCGGCGTTTCGAGGAAGCCATTCGTATCTTTCGCGCCGAACAGCGCCGCGACGGTCCGAGTGATGCGATCTCCAGCGGCCTGGCCGCCGCCTACCGAGGCGCCGCCTTCCAGATGCTGGCGGAGCAAGTCCGCCGGAGCGTCCGCTCGTTCCGAGGCAACCAGTGGATGTTCCGCATTGGTCACCCGGCCGACTATCCGCTGCGCATCCATCCCGAGCTAAGCCGGCGCAACGCCGGCGGGGCGTTTCCGGTACTGCATGAGGCTACGCCGGTTCGCATGGACCTTACCCACAGCGGCTGGAGCGACATTTTTTCCCTGGGGATGGACTTCCCCGAGGGCGCCCGCGTCCTCAACATTTCCCTCGACCTCTCCGCCCGCGAAGGCGAAGCGCCGCGGCCTCCGGTGGAGGCTTACCTGCGTGTGATCGACCGCCCCCTGCTGCGGTTGGTGAGCGTCGACCTCGAATGCTCCGCCGAAATCAAAGACCTACCCGAGGTGTTCGATTTCGGTCGCGACTACCTGGGTTTGCTCAAGGCCGCCGTGATCGCGGCGGGCATCATCCCACCCAGCCTGGAGGGAGCGGCCAAGCCGATCGGCGACGTCCTCGCCGCGTTCACGGGAAGCCCTCATCGCGGACTGGAAGTCGTCAGCCGCGTGAACAACATTCCCAAAGGGTCGAGGCTGGCGGTTTCAACGAATCTGCTGGCCTGTCTCATTAGCGCTTTAATGCGCGCGAGCGGGCAAGTCCGCAACTTGAGCGGCCCGCTGGAGGAAGAAGAGCGTCGGTTGATCGCGGCTCGCGCCATCCTGGGCGAATGGCTGGGCGGTTCCGGCGGAGGCTGGCAAGACTCCGGCGGTTTGTGGCCCGGCGTCAAGCTGATCGAGGGCGTGCAGGCTTCCCAAGGAGACGTGGAGTACGGCGTCAGTCGCGGGACCCTCTTGCCCCGCCATCAAATCCTGGGTCGTGATCGCGTCTCGTCGGAAGCGCTTGAAAAGCTGCGGGACAGCCTTGTGTTGGTACATGGTGGAATGGCCCAGGACGTGGGACCCGTTCTAGAGATGGTTACTGAGAAGTACCTTCTCCGAGGCGCCGCGGAGTGGCGGGCCCGGCAAGACGCGATCGCGCTGCTGGACGAAATGGTCGAGTTTCTCGGCAACGGTCGAATCCATGACATCGCCGGTCTCACGCAACGGAACTTCGACGGCCCCCTGCAAACCATCATTCCCTGGGCCGGCAACGCCTACACCGAGACCTTGGTCCGCCGCGTTCGCGAGGAATTCGGAGACGATTTCTGGGGCTTCTGGATGCTCGGCGGCATGTCGGGAGGGGGCATGGGCTTTTTCTTCGATCCGGCCCGCAGACCGGCGGCCGAGAGCCGACTGCGGTCGATCATGCTCGATGTCAAGAAGGACATCGAGACCGGCATGCCCTTTGCCATCTCTCCGGTTGTCTACTCGTTTGCGATCAACCAGAGAGGCACCTGGGCGGATTTGCGTGGCGGCGAAGGCGCTTTGTTGCCGCCTGAGTACTACGATCTGCGACTGCCCGCTTTGCTGCGCGAAGACTCGCGACAGCTCACTGAAACCGACCGCGCTGATTTGCAGTGGGTCAGCGCACAGACCGGGCGGGGATCAGAGAGCGGTATCCGCGTCGAACCGCTGGTAGAGCGCGTACTGTCTAAATCCGGTGAGCAAGACCCCGAAGACGAGACCTCGCTCAAGGCGCTGCTCGCGGAGCACGGCTTCGACGGCGAGGAACACGAGAGGATTCGCGAGGACCTTCGCCGCAGCCGCATCGGTTTGGCGCAGAACCGCCTGCAGCCCTCAACAAGCGTCGAAGACGCTCGCCCCGATGACGTTCTTGATCCGCTCCGCGGCGGCTCGGCCGATCACGCAAGATTGGGCGAGGAGGCGCTGGCTCGCGGCGAGGTCGCCGCCGTGACTTTGGCGGGCGGAGCGGGCAGCCGCTGGACCAAGGGCGCCGGCGTGGTCAAGGCGCTCAATCCCTTTTGTCGAATGGCTGGGCGATACCGCAACTTCATCGAAGTCCACATGGCCAAGACCCGACGGAACAACCGGCGCTACCCACGGCCCGCGCCTCAAATCTTCACAACGAGCTATCTGACGCATCGCCCCATCGCCGACTGGCTCTCCAAGCGGCGCGACAATGGATGCACTGGACCGCTGCACCTCTCCGCTGGCCGCAGCGTCGGGCTGCGCTTCGTACCCATGGCGCGCGACTTACGGTTCGCCTGGGAAGAGACGCGGCAGCAGACTCTCGACGAGCAAGCGCAGAAGGTGCTCGATAGCGTGCGCGGCGCCCTCATCGCTTGGGCGCGGCAGGTCGGCGAGGGGTCCGATTACACCGACAACCTGCCGCTACAGTGTATGCATCCCACGGGGCATTGGTATGAAATCCCGAACATGTTGCGCAACGGCCTGCTCCTGGATTTGTTGGCCGAGAGGCCAAATCTGCGCCACCTCATGGTGCACAACATCGATACGTTAGGGACGAACCTGGACCCCACTCTGTTGGGCTACCACATCAGCTCGGAATCCGCCATGACCACGGAGCTGATTTCACGTCGTCTTGAGGACCGCGGCGGCGGATTGGCTCGGGTGAACGGGCAGCTGCGTCTTATCGAAGGAATGGCGCTGCCGCGTGAGGAGATCGAATTCGACCTGACCTACTACAACACCAACACTTTCTGGATCAACATCGATCGTCTGCTCGCCTGCTTTGATCTGAGCCGGGAAGATTTGCGGGATCAACCCAAAGTGGACGCGGCGGTTCGGCGCCTGGCCGCGCGTTTACCGACCTACGTCACCCTCAAAGACGCCAAGAAGCGCTGGGGCAAGGGTCAAGAGGACATCTTTCCCGTCGCGCAGTTCGAAAAGCTATGGGTCGACATGACGGCGCTCCCCCAGCTAACCTGCCGCTACGCGAAGGTATCACGGATGCGCGGCCAGCAGCTCAAAGAGCCCGCTCAACTCGACGGCTGGCTCAGGGACGGTTCAGCCGCCTTCGTGGAAGCGCTTTGCGACTTCCCGGACTGAGCAACCGCGGGTTAACAGCGCGGGACGACGAGAGGGGGATTTTCGCTCTCAGCCGGCGAAATCAGGCTAACCCGTTTTTCTGCTGGAAAATAGGCTCTGGAGCGGTGGAGGCTCATCGTTCAAGGTCTTGAGGACCGCCCCATTCCTCCGGTACGCCGGTGAAGACGTTGACCTTCAGGCCGGCGCCGGAGCCATCGTGGGTCTTGAGAAAGAGCCGGAACTCAGGCGGCGGATCACCTGGGTAGAGAATCAGGCTTTGTATCTTGGGGGGGAAAGCCACCTCCGTGCTCTCGTCCAGAACCAAACGATCCTCCCAGTCTCCGTCCGCGGACAGCGTGGTCAGTTGATTCCGTTCCGGGTCAACGGTGAACTGCACAGGCTCCTGGCGGCGGTTGGCCGCCTGCCGCGCGGCATTGAAAAAGGTTCCCGCGCGGTCAACAGCCGTCTTCAGACGGATGCCGTCGAGACCCCGGGTCATCGTGGGATAGGAGATGCTAACCATCAGCGCTACGATCGTTATAGTGACCAATAACTCGATGAGAGTGATGCCGCGCTCCGTTGAGCCGTTTAACCGTGAGCCGCTCAGCCGCGAACCGCGAAGCAGCGCCGTCGGAGCGGCATGACGGCGCCCAGTGGCCGCCACCGCGGGCCCGAGGCCCGCGCCACAGGCTGCTCCCCTCCATCGCCGGACGGTCGACAAACTGCTAAGAAACCGCACGGTGCGGCGCCGTCCGAGTGGACCGACAGCGGGCAATTGGGTAGAGGCACGGCATGCCGTGCCCTTCTGTGAGCCTAAAGCGTGACTCATCTCTTTCTATTATTGGGCTTCGCTATTAGGAAAGACGCGAAGGGGACACGAAAAGACGGACCTGAGGCGGGAAGCTGCTTCGTGTTTCTCAGTGCAACCTTTTTCGGCGTGGACGCCGTGCGGGGGGAAGGAGGCAGCCCCATGTAGTTGTCGGCAAGCAGGGAAGCTGAGCAGCGGCGCGGACGGTAACCGGGCAGGAGTCTGCGAAGGCCGGAACAGACCGGTACGGTAAGCGAGGGACCCGCTTTCCCTTTCCTGCGCGGGAAAGCCGCTAGGCGGAGCCGTTCCGCACCGGGTATTGTTGGTGCAGCTTGACGGGCGCCGCTTTCGCCCGCAGACGCAAGTTAATCATCTCAACGAACACGGAAAAAGCCATGGCGAAATAGATATAGCCCTTGGGTATGTCCCGGTCCAGGCCTTCGGCGATCAGGACGATTCCGATCAGCAGAAGGAAGCTCAAAGCCAGGATCTTCACGGTCGGGTGGTTGTTGACGAAACGGGCAATGGCGCCTGAGAGCGCCATCATCACGGCGACCGCGGTGACGATGGCGATGACCATGATGGCCAGCTCGTCCGCCATGCCCACCGCGGTGATTACCGAGTCCAGCGAGAAGACGACGTCGAGCAAGAAAATCTGCGCCAGCACGCCGGGCATCGAAGCGCGGCCGCCGACCGTCCCATGCCCTTCCTTTCCCTCCAGCTTGGCGTGAATCTCATGCGTGCTTTTGGCGAGTAGGAAAAGGCCTCCGACGATGAGAATGATATCCCGACCTGAAATCTCCTGGCTCAACACCGTGAACCAGGGGGCTGTCAGGCGCATGATCCAAGTAATGGAAAACAGAAGCGCGATGCGCGAAACCATGGCGACCGCCAGGCCGGCGATCCGCGCCGTTGCCTGCCGCCGGGCGGGCAGGCGGTCGGCCAAGATGGCAATAAAGATGATGTTGTCGATGCCGAGTACGATTTCAAGAGCAGTGAGACTGAACAGAGCTGCCCAGGCGTTGGGATCCGAGAACCATTCCACGACGCTCACCTCCAGAGAACTCTCATTCTATCCGGGGAGCGAGTTTCCCACCGCGCGGCCAGCGGTTCGGGGATCGTCAGAAACCCCGGACACACGGCATTTATCGCGGGGTTACACCGCTCCAGCCCGCTTGTTCTACTTTGAAAAGCCGGGGATTTGCTCAGTTCTTATGGCGTAGAGCGACACGCGGACCCTGGAAAAGCGCCAGGTCCACGCCATGAACTTCAGGCCAATACCTTCTTCACTACTTTCCCGTGCACATCGGTCAGGCGGAAGTCGCGGCCCTGGTATTTGAAGGTCAGCTTAGTATGGTCGATGCCCAGACAGTGCAGCATCGTGGCATGCAGGTCGTGGACGTGCACGGGGTCGCGCGTGATGTTATAGGAGAAGTCATCGGTCTCGCCGTAGGTGAAGCCGGGTTTGACGCCGCCGCCGGCCATCCAGATGGTGAAGCAGCGTGGATGATGGTCGCGCCCGTAGGTCTCCGACGTCCACCTGCCCTGGCAATAGACGGTGCGTCCGAACTCGCCGCCCCAGACGACCAAGGTTTCCTCAAGCAGGCCGCGCTCCTTTAGATCCTGGATCAAGGCGGCCTGCGGCTGGTCGGTGTCGCGGCACTGGCCGGCAATGTCTTTGGGCAGTTTGGTGTGCTGGTCCCAGCCGCGGTGGAAAAGCTGGATGAAGCGTACGTCGCGTTCGGCCAGCCGGCGGGCGAGCAGGCAGTTGGCCGCGAACGTCCCGGGCTTTTTGGAATCGGGCCCGTAGCGCTCGAAGGTGCGCTCGGGTTCGCGCGAAAGATCAGTCAGCTCGGGCACGGAACTTTGCATGCGGTAGGCCATCTCGTATTGCGCGATGCGCGTCGAGATTTCCGGGTCCCCCACTTCTTCGTGCTTCAACTGGTTGAGCTTTGCCAGGTCATCGAGAAAGCGGCGTCGAGCGCTGCCGTCTATACCGGGAGGATTCGACAAATAGAGGACCGGGTCTCCGATGGAGCGGAACTTGACCCCCTGATACCGGGTAGGCAGAAACCCGCTGCCCCACAGCCGGTCGTAGAGCGGCTGGCCGTTGGGATTGCCCGAGCCGTTCGACACCATGGCGACAAAGGCCGGCAAGTCCTTGTTCTCGCTGCCTAAACCGTAAGAAAGCCAGGCTCCGATGCTGGGCCGGCCCGCGAGCTGAAAGCCGGTCTGGAAAAAGGTAATGCCCGGGTCGTGATTGATCGCCTCCGTGTGCACGGACTTGACGAAACAGAGTTCGTCGGCCACCTGGGCGGTGTAAGGCATCAGTTCACTAACCCAAGCGCGCGACTCCCCATGTTGGGCGAACTTGAAACGAGACGGGACCACGGGGAAGCTTTGCTGCGCCGCCGTCATCGCCGTCAGCCGCTGCCCCTTGCGGATCGAAGAGGGTAACTCCGTGCCTTGAAGGTCCTCGATCCTCGGTTTGTAGTCGAACAGCTCCATCTGCGAGGGAGCGCCCGACTGGAAAAGGTAGATGACGCGTTTGGCTCGGGGCGCGAAATGCGGGAGCCCGGGCAGTCCGGCGTGCGAAAACTGATCCCCGGCCTTGCCGGGGCTGCCGGCGACCAGATCGTCGTTGATCAACGTCGCCAAAGCCGCCGCGCCGATACCGGTGCCGCTAAGCCCGAAAAAACGCCGGCGGGTCAACAATAGCCGATGTTCAAGCCGGGGGTCCATCCGTTACTCCATGATAACGCTTTAGCCGAATTCAAAAGCGGATTTTCCCGGAGTCGGACCGCACCTCTCAGCGCGACGCGGCGGCACCGGCAAAGACCGGCTGAACCCAAGCATACTCCGCATTCGAGGAAGTCACCTTTGCTCGAACGTATGTGTCACCGGGTTTCAGGGTATAGACGGCAGGGTTGTCGAACGACTTGCTCAAGAGGCGACCCCCTTGACCGATAAACTCGGTGGTGTATTCCTCCCCTCTATCTTCTTCATCTTCTTCGAGATAAATGCGGAGTTCGTTGGGCAGGCGGCTCACATCTTCGAGCACGACTCCCGTTGACGCGTAGAACTCACCCGAATTCAGCGAGCTTAGGATGGCTTCCGTCGAAAGCTCTGAGGCTTTGACGCTCACCCAGCCACGTCCGGGATTGGAATACTCCGGTCCAAACACCTTGAATCTGTGCGCGTCGTCGACCGCTATGCCGTACACCT
The DNA here is from genome assembly GCA_965206025.1 of Bryobacterales bacterium. Taxonomy (GTDB): domain Bacteria; phylum Acidobacteriota; class Terriglobia; order Bryobacterales; family UBA6623. The sequence goes on from CBDBIU010000002.1 coordinate 134,419, forward strand.
CGCGCCCCGCCGACAAAACGGCGTCCCACATCTCCTCGAGACTCGGAAAGCCGCCGCCGCCTGCATCGTTGGTTCCTCGATGACCGTTGTAAACCTCGAAGAGCTCTAATCCGTGTATTTGACCCATCTCGGCGGGCGTGACCGCCCAACGGAAATTGGGATGGTTGAGGGACGGCGTCCCTCCCGCCGCCCGAACCGCGTCGACGTTCCTCTGGAGCGTGTCGACAACACTTGCGCCCACTATCGGCTCGATTGTTCGGTGGATGTCGAGACCATTTACGTGGATGGGTTTGTCGCCGAATTTGGGACTGATCTCCTCCCCGGAAATCAGCAAGAAACGATCCTCGGCGGCAAAGATCGAACTCAGCCCTTCTATCGGAGTAACAAAGTCGTGGTCGCTGAGGACCAGGAAGTTGTAGTGATGCTCCTTGTACCAACGCGCGACCGCGTCGGGAGCGCTGTCCCCATCACTGTTGATCGTGTGCGTATGGAGATTGCCCTTGTACCACTTCCATTCGGAGGCGGGAGGAGTCTGCGCCGCCGGCATGAACGTCAACGTCCACGCAACGACGAAAACAAGACCCAAGCATCGAATCAACATGGCGCTGGGTTGTGAGGCTCGGCGGTCGATCATTAGGCTGGCCCGTTTCCTATCGAGGCTCGCAAATGCGGTGACTTTGGAACACGTGCACAGCATGCCGTGTCACTACAGTCTGAACACCGACCACGTCACCATACTTCGCGAGACTCAGTAAATGTAACACCTTTCCAAGCCAGAAATGGGCAGCCGTTCTCGGCAACCGGTCTTTTGCCCGGCTAGGCCGCTTTTCTCACCACGTGGCGAGGCGAAGTGCGTAAGAAGCCCGTCAGTACAAGGCGCGCGCCGCTCGGCGCCGCATTTCTTGAATAATGCGGGCGTACTTGAACCCTACGTTGAGCACGGCGTGCAAGCGCAACGCAGTAATGGCGGGCCTATGGCGTGCTTCGACCGTCAGGTGGTGAGAAATGCGGGCTAGCCTCACGAAACCAACAAGTCCTTCTTTTCAATGACTTGTGGCCAGTGGTCAAGAGAAATTCGACAGCCGAATGCTAAAATAGAAGCAGAACGGTGGTCCTTTCAAGGGTTGATGCCCGGCCACGAAAAGAAAAAAACCAAACGAACCCAATTTATATCAACCCCCGTTAAATCAATGAGTTGTGAAGGGTTTCCTAGAGGGCGGGGCGGCCGGCTCAGCGACGTCTCGTCGATCGCCTTACCGGGAGATGAGGGGGCCTCGACTTACGAGCGGGCCGGGCCCCCGAAAACAGCAACAGGGCAACAACGCACTGTGCCGGCGGCGACGACCGGGCGGCGGAACAAGGCGAGTAACGAAAATAACCAAACGAACCCAATGTCTCATAACGACTATTAAATACAGTGACTTACGAAGCTATGGCGAGGCACGCAAGGGGCTAGTCCATGAGGGCGGAAGGCAGCCACAGAACCAATTCCGGGAAGAGCGTGATCAACAGGAGCGCGGTGATGTTGGCGACGAGAAAGGGTGCCGCGCCGCGAAAAATCGATCCGATCGGAAGCTTCGAAACCGCCGCGCAAACGTTGAGGCAGTTCCCCACGGGCGGGGTGCAAGCGCCCACCGCCAGGCCCGACACCAGAATCACTCCAAAGTGGATCGGCGAGACCCCGGCCTCGCCGAGCGCGGGCAGAAACACCGGCGTCAGCAGCAGGATGGCCGGGCTGACGTCGATGACCGTCCCGGCGATCAGAATGATTAGATCGACTACCAGCAGCATCCCTAGCGGTCCCAGGCCCAGGCCGGTAACCACGTTGGCGATCGCCTCGGGAGTCCTCTCGAGCGCCAGCACCCAGATGTAAACTTGCGAGAGCGCAATGATGATCATGATGCGGGCGCTCGTCCCTATGGCCGACTTGAGGCAGCTCAGAAATGCCGCGGCCGTCAACTGTCTCAGCACGAGGAACCCGACCACCGCGGCGTAGGCCACGCCCAGCGCCGCGGACTCCGTAGCGGTTGCGACGCCGAAAACCACGGCTCCCACTACAATCACCGGCATGAGAAGAACAGGCAAGGAGCGCAGCGTTCGCCCTAGCGCCTGCCGCAAGCTCGGCGAAGCATTTTCCCGCGGATAGTTTCGGCGGCGAGCGATCCCGAGCGCGATCGCCACTTGCAGTACGCCGACCAGCACGCCCGGGACGACCCCCCCGAGGAATAGTCTGCCGATCGACTGTTGAGCGACCACCCCGTAGAGGACCATGGGGATGCTGGGCGGGATGATCATTCCCATTGTCGACGAGGCGACCGTAATGCCGGCGGCGAATCGGGCGGGATACCCGCGCGCCTTCATCTCCGGGATGAGCACGGACCCGATGGACGCGGTGTCGGAGGCGGAAGAGCCGGAGATGCCGCCGAAGAGCATGCTGGCCAGGACGTTGACAAGCCCGAGGCCGCCTCGCAATCGGCCGACAAACAGAGCGCTGAATTCGATCAAACGGTTCGTAATGCCGCCGGCGTTCATCAGCAGGCCCATCAGGATGAAAAACGGCAGCGCTATCAGCGCGTATGAGTTCATGCCCGAGAAGAGTCTCTGCGGCAAAACTTCGAGCAACTGTGGGTCCGCGAAAAGGAAGAAAACCGCCGCCGAGAGTCCCAGTGAATATGCGATCGGAACGCCGGCGCCGATGAGGATCAGAAGAACAACCAGCAGAATCAACATTCCGTTTTCTCGCCGACTCCTTCCATGCCGGCCAGGGACCTCAGGCGGCCGCGTTCCCGCCGCGCGCCCTGAGCACTGACGTGATGCGAACCGCCGCGTACAAGACCGCCAGGCCGCATCCGATGGGAACGCTCGCCTGGGCGTAGAAGCGGGGCAACTGGGTGGCTGGCATCAGATAGTCTCCCGTAACCTCGATCCAGCGAATGCCATGCCAGAGCATCACGCCGTTCAGCAACCCGACGCCCGCGTACCCGAAGATATCGGCGGCGGTCTTCCAGTTGGCCGGCAGCTTTTCGATCAGGAACTCGACAGCGACATGCTCTTTCTTTCCCACGGCAACGGCCGAGCCGATCGCGGTCGTGTAGACGAAAAGGATGGTCGCCATCTCGTTCGCTCCCACGATCCCCACATTGAAGACATAGCGCAGCAGAACCAAAAGCAGAATGGTCAGCAGCATCACCAGCAAGCAAAGCGCGAGCAGCGTCTCGAGAACGCCGGTCAGTTTTCGATCGAGGTCGCCCGGAAAGGTCTCCGGCATACGCTTGGCCGCATCCATAACTTCGACAATCAACGGCTCGCGCGGGCGATTCGGCGAGCCTCGTTGATCTCCTCCCAGCTCAAGTAACCCTTGTCCACGAAGTATTGATAAACCGGCCGAGCCAGTTCGCGAAATCCCTTGAGGTTTTCTTCCGTGACGTAGTTCGTCTCCAATTCCCCGGAAAGCCGCTCGATGTACTCCTGCTCTCTTTCCCGATTCAGCCGGTCGCTGTAGACCATGGCCTCGCGCGCGGTCTCGTCGAACGTGTTCCGAAGGGATTCCGGCAGCTTCTCATACCAGTTCAGATTGACCATAAACGGGTCGGGACCCGTGCTGTAGTTCGTGATCGTGAGGTATTTCTGCACTTCGTAGAATCTCTGTTCCCAAATGTTCGCCGGGGGGTTGTCCTGGCCGTCGATCACCCCGGTCTTGGCCGCCTGATAGACCTCGACATAGGGAATCTCCTGCAGGTTGACGCCGAACGCCCGCGCGGTTACCACGTAAACCTCCTGCGGCGGTACGCGCATCTTCAGACCCTTAAGATCTTCGGCGGCGTGTATCGGACGAACGCTGTTCGTATGGGCTCGAAAGCCTTGGGAGATCCCGCAGGCGGGAATGTGAAACCCCTCGGCGCGGGCGCCCCGGTTGATCCGTTCGGTCAAGGGGCTGTTGATGAGCCGAAGCGCCTGGTCCCAGTCGTCTACGAGAAACGGCAGCAGGAAGAGGCTGTACTTGGGGTTCGCGTCCGCAAAAAAGCCCCCGCGCGTTCCCTGGACAACCCCCATGGCGACCAAGTCCATGACCTCTCGATCGTTGCCGAGGACTCCGGAGAAGTAATTCTCGACTTCGATTCGGCCGCTGCTCCTGTGCTCCAGTTCCTCCTCGAAAAACCGCATCGACGCACTGCGGGGATGTTGGGCCGGCTGGGAGTGCACGTAACGGAAGACGTAGACCTGCTCATCTCGTGCACAGGCGCAAATGCAAAGGAATAGACAAGCGGCGACGAACCGCCTCCCCGCCATCGCTAGGAACATTTTCGAATTGGACGGGTCCCACATCCGGAACCGCTGGAGGAAGGGGTCCTAAACCGCTTTTCCCACCACCGACGCAGCGATCGGGGCGAAAGGTCCGGTGGCCATGGCTCGCGGCAACAGTTTGTATACATCGTTCGGCTTACAGTATGTCGGCAAGCGGGCGCGATGAATCGCGCCCGGGACAAACAAGAGTGTTGTCCCTACAGCGCGCGGCCGATTCAGTAGGGACCGGCACTCTTGCCGGTCCGGGGTTAGCGACGGCCTTGACCGCACCCTTTCGGGCGCGGCTCGGTTGACGTACGCCTCGGACACCCCTGGTGACGGCCCCTGATTTCTTCACCCCTTCGTTCAGGCCAGCATCTTTTGCACGACGGTGCCGCCGACGTCGGTGAGGCGGAAGTCGCGGCCCATATGGCGGTAGGTGAGCTTGGTGTGGTCGAAGCCCAGGCAGTGGAGCATGGTGGCGTGCAGATCGTTGATGTGAACCGGGTCTTCGACGATGTTCAGGCCTAGTTCGTCGCCTTTGCCGATGATCCGGCCGCCGCCGATCCCTCCGCCGGCAAGCAAGACGGTGAAGCAATCCGGGTGGTGATCGCGGCCTTCGCTGCCGGGGTCGTTCGGCCGGTTGATTTGGGTCATCGGCGTGCGGCCGAACTCACCGCCCCAAACGATGAGGGTGCTGTCGAACAGTCCTCGTTGCTTGAGATCCTTGATCAGAGCCGCCGCCGGCTGGTCGGTAATGCGGCAATTTTTGCTAAGATTCTTGGTCAAATCAGCGTGATCATCCCAGCTACTGTGAATCAGCATGACGAAACGAACCCCTCGCTCGACCATCCGCCTCGCCATCAGGCAGTTGGTAGCGTACGTTTTTGTGACCTCCTCGTTGACCCCGTACATATCGAGAATGTGCCGCGGCTCGTCGGAAAAATCCATCAACTCCGGAGCGGAAGTCTGCATGCGAAAGGCTAGTTCATAGGACGCGATGCGCGAGGCGATTTCAGCGTTGCCGGTTTCCTGCTGGTGGATTTGGTTGAGATCCCGGAGCGCATCCAGCCCGGCGCGTTGCGTCTGGGGGGTAACTCCGGGCGGGTTCGAAAGGTAGAGGATCGGATCGCCGCTGCGGCGGAAAGGCACGCCCTGATACGCCGAGGGCATGAATCCGCTGGACCAAACGGTTGCGCCGGCGCTCACTTGTGTCCCCGAGCCAAGAACCACGAAGGCGGGCAGATTTCGTGACTCACTGCCCAGGCCATAGACCGACCACGAGCCGACGCTGGGCCGGCCCGAGAGTGGAGATCCGGTCATGAGCAGCGATTGGCCCGGGTGATGATTGAACGCTTCGGTGTGCATGGATCGGACCATACAAAAGTCGTCCGCGTGAGTGGCAAGTTGCGGCAGCCAATCGGAAAACTGCATCCCGGACTGACCATGACTTTTGAACGTCCGCGGGCTGGCCATGATCTTGGCACTAGGCTTGATGAAGGCCAGCTTCAAGTCTTTCGTCATCGACGGCGGAAGGGGTCTTCCGTGCCACTTCTGCAATTCGGGCTTGGGATCGAATAGATCGACCTGGCTGGGCGCGCCGGCCATAAAGAAGAAGATGACATTCTTTGCCGTAGCGGGGAAATGCGGCGGCTTAGGGACCAGATGTTCAAGGCGGGGCGCTTCGCTATCCGCCGTCAGCCCATGTTCGGACAATAGATTCCCAAGGGCGATCATGCCCAGGCCACCGGCGCAATCTCGAAGAAAGCGGCGGCGTGTGTCTATGCGGAGAAAATCTTCGAACGTCATGGCTACTCTCTCGTCAAGAATTCGTCCAGATTCAGCAGCACCCGGCTGAGGCCGACCCAGGCCGCCGCTTCTGTTTGATCCGCGCCCTCCATTCCCACGGGCAACAGCTCGGTTACCGATTCGGGTTCCTTTTCGAGTATTGCTTTCTGTCGGGTGAGATAAGACAGCATCACTTCCGACTCCTTCGCGGACGGCGGCCGGCCCAGGCACAACCGGAAACCATAGTCCAGCCGATCGTGAAACGAGGCGGCGGGCAGCTTCTTCAGAATGCGAAGAGCCAGAAACTGCGCGGCTTCGAAAAATACGGGGTCGTTCAGCAGGTTCAGCGCCTGTAAGGGGGTGTTGGAACGCCCCCTTCGACAAGCGGGCGTGGAGGCGTCGGGTGCGTCGAAGTTCTGAAGGAAAGGATACGGTGTAGTGCGCTGGTACTGAATGTAGAGGCCGCGCTTGTAGAGATCCTTGCCGGGACTCTCGTCCCAAACCGGATCATAGTCAAGCTTCAGCTCGAGTACGGACTCAGGCTGCGGCGGGAAAACGCTGTGGCCGCCAACCGCCGGGTACAACAGGCCACTCGCAGCGAGGGTGGAGTCCCGCAAGAGTTCAGCCGGAAGGCGAAAAGCAGTCTGCCGGGCGAGCAAGCGGTTGCCGGGGTCCCGCTCCGCCAGGTCGGGCCGCGCTTCCGACGATCGCCGGTAGGTGGCCGACGTGACAACCAACCTGTGTATTCGCTTCATACTCCAGCCGCTATCGATAAACTCCGACGCCAGATAGTCGAGCAACTCGGGGTGGGAAGGCGTCTCGCCCTGGGTGCCGAAGTTCTCCGAGGTCGTCACCAGGCCCTGTCCAAAATACTCCTGCCAAAGACGGTTCACGATGACCCGAGCTGTCAGCGGGTTTTCCCGCGAGACGAGCCAGCGGGCCAGACCCAGGCGCGAAGCCTCGGGACCCGTCGGGGAAAACGCATGCAGCACGCCAGGTGTGCCCGGCGTCACCTCGACCCCTTTAGCACGGTAGTCTCCGCGAAGGTGAATATGACTTGTCCTCGGCTCCGGGCTTTGGGTGATCGTTTGCGCCATGCTGACATTTGGGAAGGAGGCTCTTAGCGCGCGCAACTCTTTGTTTAATTCGGGGAATCCTCGCTGCTGATAAAGCTCCTTGCCAATCAACATGTGGTACCACGTGAGAAGGTGATTGGTTACCGTGTCCTGTTGGTAGCGGTTGCGCTGGGCTGGAGGCGTCCGGAGAATCCTCAGGCCGTGGTCGACCTTCTTCTCAAAATTCTCATAAATCGTGTCCCAGTCGGTCCACTTGCCGGGCGTCTCGTAGGCGGCAAGCATGCGCCGCTCAAACCCGGGCTGGATCTCGGTCACACAGTACCGCTCGAGCAGTTCTTGGCGCTTCTGGTAGTACTCGTCCCGATGTTTTAAGTAGGGACCCAACTCACCGGGCAAGGGAGCTTCGAGGTTGCGCTCTTCCGCCGAATTAAAGAAGGCAAAGAGCCGGTAATAGTCCTTCTGGCTGATCGGGTCGTACTTGTGGTCGTGGCACTGGGCGCAGCCGATGGTCAGTCCGAGCCAGACCGTCCCCAGAGTGTTCGTGCGATCGACAATCTTCTCGAAGCGAAACTCCTCCAACTTGGCCCCACTCTCGCGATTCGAGAGCGTGTTGCGAAAGAAACCCGTCGCCGCCTTTTGCTCAGACGTGGCGTTGGGCAGCAAGTCCCCGGCGATCTGTTCGACGGTGAACTGGTCGAACCCCATGTCGCGATTCAGCGCCTCGATTACCCACTGCCGCCAGCGCCAAGCATGCGGCCGCGGCAGGTCGCGGTCGTAACCGTCGCTGTCGGCATAATGCGCTTGGTCGAGCCAGTGCCGGGCCCATTTTTCTCCGAAGTGCGGCGATCGCAGAAGATCCTCGACGAGATGCGCGTACGCTTCTAGGCCCTCGTCGGCCAGGAATTCGTCTACTTCGTCGGGCGAGGGCGGCAGCCCGATCAGATCAAGGCTAAGGCGCCGAATGAGCGTTCGTTTGCCGGCTTCGGGCGATGGCTGGATTCCCTCATCCTCGAGCCGGGCAACAATAAAGGCGTCGATCGGGTTGAGTACCTGTTCGGGACTTCGGGTGTTGGGAATAGGGGATCTTCGGATCGGCTGGAGCGACCAGTGCGTCAAGCGGCCGCCGGCCGCTACTGCCGTTTCCTCCGGCGGCCAGGGCGCTCCTTGGTCAATCCACGACCGCAGAGCGGCAATCTGGTCCGCTGTTAGGCGCTCGCCCATGGGAGGCATGGGCGGCCTGTTGGCCTGCCCCGTAACTCGTAGGATCAGCTCGCTGCCATCGCTGTTGCCGGCTCGGACGAGCGGGCCGGAATGACCGCCGCGTAGGGCGTCCTCGCGACGGTCGAGCCGCAGCCCGTTCATCTGCTGCTGGGGGCCGTGGCACGAGTAACAGCGAGCCCGGAAGAGGGGCTCGATGTCGCGGCGGAAATCGACGTCCGGCTCACCTGCCCGCAGTACGATGAGGAACAGGGAAAGGCCAACGAGCAGGAGGCGAACGAGGCTGGGCCGGGGCGTCAAATACATCGTTCTGGCATGTAGTATGCCAGATCATTCGATTCGGGTGTGGCGGTTGTGGGCGCCAGCAACCCGATTGGAGCACGGGGAAACGAAGGCTGTCGACGGTCGACCCGGACGCAACCACTTGTTGATATAGTGCGCTCGCGCCCACGCGGCGAACCTTTGTGCTAACTTCCGTGGTGGCCTCCCTTAACCCGCTTTTCTCACCACGTGGCGAGGCGAAGCTCAAGCCGAGGAGGCAAAAACATGCCTCGTTTCATGACAAGAAGGGACATCCTGCATTTCGGGGGGGCGGGCGCCGCTGGTCTGCTAGTCGGGGGACTGCGAGCCGGAGGCGCCCCGAAAGCTGTTGTTGATTCCACCAAGGTCATCACCAATCGGCCGCACCTGTACCATATGTCGCCGACGCTCGCCCGGCGCCGCAACGGCGAGTTGCTTGTCGTTTGCTCGGGAGGCCGCCAAGCCCATGTCTGCCCATTCGGTCGCGTGGAGTTCATGCGCTCGAGCGACAATGGCGAAACTTGGACCTTTCCCCGGGTGCTGATCGACGGTCCGATTGACGATCGCGACGCGGGTGTGCTGGAGACAGCCAAAGGTTCGATCCTGGTGACCACGTTCACGTCTCTGGCCTACGAGGATCGGCTGAACGCCGCGCTGAAGATGAAGCCGGACGACGAGAACTCGTGGGAGTCGCGGGAGATCCGCCGCTGGCAAGCGGCTCACCATCGAGTCGACGCCGTCCAGCGCGAATTGGAGCTCGGAAGCTGGATGATTCGATCCACCGATGGAGGGCGGTCGTGGTCGGCGCCGTACCGCTGCCCGGCAAATAGTCCCCATGGACCGATTCAGCTTTCCGATGGGCGGTTGCTTTACGCCGGCAAGCTTTTTTGGTACGGGCGAGCGGGCCACGACCACGCCGGTAAGCTGATTTGGTACGGGCGGGCCGGCCGAGACCAAGGGCGCGTCGGCGTTTGGGAATCAACCGACGATGGCGAAACCTGGCGCTGGTTGGCCGAGATCCCGACCCGCCCCGGCGACGACTTCAACGATTATCACGAGCTGCATGCGGTCGAGGCCGCCGACGGCGGCATCATCGCTCAGATTCGGAACCACAACAAGTCGAACCGGCTGGAAACCTTGCAGAGCGAATCTCGCGATGGAGGAAAGAGCTGGTCCCCACCTCAGTCCATCACCGTTTGGGGCTATCCTTCGCACCTGCTACGCCTGAGCGACGATCGCCTTCTGATGACCTATGGCCATCGCCGTGACCCTATCGGGAACCGAGCCCGCGTTAGCGAAGATCATGGCCGGAATTGGTCTCCAGCGATGGTCATCTCCCGCGACGGAACCTCGAGCGATATCGGCTACCCTTCAACCGTCGAGCTTGACGATGGCTCGCTCTTGACCGTCTGGTACGAGTTGATGGGAAGCTCCCCGGCTGATTTTCCCCATTACGCTACTCGTGGCCGAGACGAAGCTTGGTTCAAGATGACGAACCATTTAGCCGGGGCAGTGCTGCGCCAAGCGAATTGGAAGATCGAGGGCTGAGAATAACTTTCCTTCCTTATCCGCCCGACCACTTCGGCGAGAAAGCCGAGTTGAGCCAAAGTGCGGTGCTAAGCTGAGAAAAAGTGCAAAACGAAGAAGTGACCGACTGCCGAGGAAGTCTAAGGAGCGGGCTGCCCGCTTTTCTCACCAGGTGGCGAGGCGAAGTGCGTGAGAGGACCGTCAGTACAAGGCGCGCGCCGCTCAGCGCCGCATTTCTTGAACAATGCGGGCGTACTTGAACAATACGTTGAGCACGGCGAGCAAGCGCAACGCAGTAATGGCGGGCCTATTGCGTGCTTCGACCGTCAGGTGGTGAGAAAAGCGGGTTAACTCAGGTGGTCGACGCGCAGTCCGTCCCTCCCGGCAAAATGCTGCTCAGCATCCACCAAAACACATCCCGGGCGGCGGGATACCGTGGCTCGCTCGAGGGTTGGGCGAGAGCCGGAATCCGGTACGTCGAATTGAACGACCGCGTTCTCGACGGATTCCTCGAGAACGATACGTTACCTGCCGCACGGCGCGTCCTGAGCGATCTGGGACTGACACCGGTTTCCGCCGCCGCGGTGCTCCCGGATGTCTGGATCCCAGGCCCTGCACGGGGTGCCTCGCTTTGAGACCTGGAAAAGGCGATGCGAGCAGTTTTCAACTCTTGGTCTGCAAAAGATTTACTCCCCGTCGACGACAACACGAAGTGTCACCGCCGAAGACTTTGCGTCGACTCCAGACTGCATCCGCGAAGCAGGAGAAATCGCCAGGGAGTACGATCTGACCGCCATGATCGAGTTCACCCGCACTTCCACCCACCTGGCAACGCTGACGTCGACACTCAAGGTCATCCGCGAGGCAGCGCACCCGAACGTGCGACTTATGCTCGACTTCTTCCACTTCTGGTCGGGACTGAGCAAATTCGAAGATTTGGACTTGCTCCAGCTTGGCGAACTCGCTCATGCCCATTTCCAGGACTTGCTCGACACGCCCCGCGAGTTGATCGATAACGATTCCAGACTGATTCCCGGGGACGGCATCGCACCTGTGGTGCGCATCCTCCAGAAGCTGGCTGAGAAACACTACGCTGGAGCGCTTTCGGTTGAGCTGTTCCGGGCGGAGTTCGTGACAGGGGAGCCAACCCAGGTCGCCGCCGAAATCCGCCGGAAGTGCGAAGCCGTGATGCGCCAGGCACAGGTCCTGTAAGCGAGCCGGGCGTCCTTGGGCGGGCCTATGACGTGCTTCGACCGTCAGCTGGTAAGAAAGTCGGGCTAGAACGCTCCACGCCACCTCCGCACATCCTGGCGTCGGGTTTATTAGAGAGCTGCTAATGCGCCGGCAGGGCGCTTGATCCCATCAGATATTCGTCGACGGCGCGGGCGGCTTTGCGGCCTTCGGCGAGGGCCCAGACCACGAGGGATTGGCCGCGGCGGGCATCGCCGGCGGCGAAGACTTTTTCTTCGGAAGTTTGAAACTCGGAATAGTTGGCTTTGACGTTGCTGCGCTGATCCTTTTCGACGCCCAACTGATCGACGAGGCCGTCGTGTACGGGCCCCAAAAAACCCATCGCCAGAAGGACAAGGTCGGCGGGATATTCGAATTCGGACCCTGGAATGTCTTCGAACTTGAACGGCCGTTTCCCGGTTTCGGGGTCCGGTTCCGGCCAGGCGAGGCGCACGCCCTGTAGCACTTTGACGCTGCCGTTCCCGTCGCTGAGGAAACGATTCGTGTTGACGGCCCAATCGCGCACGTCGCCTTCTTCATGCGAGCTTTCCTTTTTGAACGTGAAGGGCCAAAGGGGCCAAGGCTGCGCGCCGGGCTCGTCGCGCGTCATCGGCGGCTTGGGAAGCAGCTCAAACTGGCGGATCGATTTGGCGCCCTGACGGCGGCTGGTGCCCAAGCAGTCGGCGCCCGTGTCGCCCCCGCCGATGATGATGACGTGCTTGCCCTCGGCGGTGATGTCGAACTCGGGGTCCACCGGGCGGTTACCGGTGCGGCGGTTCTGCTGCGGCAGAAACTGCATGGCAAAGTAAACGCCGTCGAGGTCGCGACCGGGAATCTTCAAATCACGAGGGTTCTCGGCGCCGGTCGAAAGCAGAATGGCGTCGAACTCGCCGAGCAGTTGCTTGGCCCCTACATCGATTCCCACATGAACGCCGCATCGGAACTTCACGCCTTCCGCCTGCATCTGCTCGGCGCGGCGGGCGATGCGATGTTTTTCCATCTTGAAGTCGGGGATGCCGAGGGCCAATAATCCGCCCGGCACCTCGTTCTTTTCAAAGAGCGTCACCCAGTGGCCGGCGCGGTTGAGTTGCTGCGCGGCGGCCAGCCCGGCCGGCCCCGAGCCCACAACGGCCACTTTCTTCCCCGTGCGCTCGTCGGGGGGTTCGGGAACGATCCAGCCCTCGGCCCATCCGCGGTCGACAATCGATTTTTCGATGGCCTTGATTGAGACCGGGTCTTCGTTGATGCCCAGGACGCAGGCGGCTTCACACGGCGCGGGACAGATGCGACCGGTAAACTCGGGGAAGTTGTTGGTGGAGTGCAGCGCGCGCAGGGCGTCCCTCCAGCGGCCGCGATAAACGAGATCGTTGAAGTCGGGAATGATGTTGCTGAGCGGGCACCCGGTGTGGCAAAAAGGAATGCCGCAATCCATGCAGCGCGCGCCTTGGATCTTGAGGTCCGGCTCCGACATCGGCTGGTAGACTTCTTTGGAGTCCTGGATGCGCACGAGGACGTCCCGGCCCACGGGGGCCTGACGTTCGTACTCCATGAATCCGGTGGTTTTGCCCATACTCGTTCTAAACCGAATAGGTCTTCTCAGGCACCCGGCTGGAGAGCCTTCTTAGACGGGAACTAAGGGCATAAGTCTTCCTGTCAAAGAATCTCGTCAGCGCCTCATTTCTAGGCATCCGAAAGTAGAGACTCAGTCACTCTTCCTAACTCTTTGCGACAGCCGTAAAACGGCTGGCCTATTCTAATGAACCCGCGTCAACGGGCTAGCAAACTGCGTAGCGGGCGCCAATCCTAATATCAGGTAATGACCGAGTTCGCCGAAGTCCCCGCCCCCTGTTTACGCCGAGACCAGCGCCTTCTCCGCGGCTACTCGGTCGCTCATCGCCTTCTTCAATTCCTTGGGGAAGACCTTGACGAACTTAGACAACATGTTCTCCCAATTGTCGAGCACCCACTGGCCCTTCGGGCTGTTCGTGTAGGCGACATGGCGCTCGACGAGCTGTTTCACGAAGGCAACGTCTTTGGGGTCGAGCGGGTCGACATCGACCATCGAGTGATTGCAGGATTTTTCCGCGAAGTCACCGGCCTCATCGAGGACGTAGGCGAAACCGCCGCTCATGCCGGCGCCGAAGTTTCGTCCGGCGCGGCCGAGGATCACCACGCGGCCGTTGGTCATATACTCGCAGCCGTGGTCGCCCACGCCTTCAACAATCACCGTGACGCCGCTGTTGCGAATACAGAAGCGCTCGCCGGCCATGCCGTTGATGAAAGCCTCGCCCCGGGTGGCGCCGTAGAACGACACGTTGCCGATGATGATGTTTTCCTCGAAGACGAAGTTCGAACCTTTCGGCGGGAAAATCACCAGCCGCGCGCCGGAAAGGCCTTTCGCGAAGTAGTCGTTCGCGTCGCCTTCGAGCGTCATGGTCAGTCCGTGGGCGCCCCAGCAGCCGAAGCTCTGACCGGCGGATCCCTCGAAGTAAAGATTGATCGTGTCGTCGGGAAGGCCTTCGGCGCCGTAGCGGCGAGCGATCTCACTGCTGAGCATGGCGCCGACGGTGCGGTTGATGTTCAGAATCGGCATCTCGATCCGCACCGGCTTCTTGTGTTCGAGCGCGTCCTTGGCCTGTTCGATCAATTCGTTATCAAGCTGGAGCTCGATGCCGTGGTCCTGCTTGCGCGTGCAGTGGCGAGGAATGCTTTTGTCGACCGGCGGGTCGTAGAATACCCGGCTGAAGTCGAGACCCTTGGCTTTCCAGTGGTCGATGGCCTTCTTGACGTCGAGCTTGTCCACCCGCCCGACCATCTCGTCAACGGTACGGAAACCGAGTTCCGCCATGATTTCGCGCGCCTGCTCGGCGATGAAGAAAAAGAAGTTGATGACGTGTTCCGGTTGTCCCTCGAACTTCTTGCGCAACTCGGGATCTTGCGTCGCCACGCCAACCGGACACGTGTTGAGGTGGCACTTGCGCATCATGATGCAGCCCATCGAGATCAGCGGCATGGTTGAGAAACCGAACTCCTCGGCGCCGAGCAAGGCTCCGATCACGACGTCGCGGCCGGACATCAGCTTGCCGTCGACCTGGACTTTGATGCGGCTGCGGAGGTCGTTCATCACCAGCACTTGCTGCGTCTCGGACAAGCCAAGTTCCCAGGGCGTGCCGGCGTGGCGGATCGAGCTCATCGGCGACGCTCCGGTACCGCCATCGTGGCCGCTGATCAGCACGAGATCCGCATGGGCTTTCGAAACGCCCGCGGCGACGGTCCCCACGCCTACTTCGGAAACCAACTTGACGGAGACATTCGCTTGCGTGTTGCCGTTCTTGAGGTCGAAGATCAACTGCGCCAGGTCTTCGATCGAATAGATGTCGTGGTGAGGCGGCGGTGAAATCAGCCCCACGCCGGGAGTCGAATTGCGCAGCTTGGCGATAAACTCGTCCACCTTGTGCCCGGGCAACTGGCCGCCCTCGCCGGGCTTGGCGCCTTGAGAGATCTTGATCTGCAACTCGTCGGCGTTGACCAGATAGTTGGCGCTTACGCCAAAGCGCGCCGAAGCCACCTGCTTAATGGCGCTGCGCCGCCAGTCGCCGTTGGGGTCTTTCTTGAACCGCCGCTCGTCTTCGCCGCCCTCGCCGGTGTTGCTTCGTCCGCCAATGCGGTTCATCGCGATCGCCAGTGTCTCGTGGGCTTCCTTGCTGATGGAGCCGAACGACATTGCACCCGTACAGAAACGCTTGACGATTTGCTTGACCGGCTCGACCTCTTCGAGCGGCACGGGCTGATCCGACTTCTTGAACTCGAACAAGCCCCGCAGCGTACACATGGTCTTGTTCGAGTCGTTGACTGTGTCGGTGAATTCCTGGAAGGTTTTGAAACTTTTCTGCTTGACCGCGTGCTGCAGCTTGGAAACGGTTGTCGGATTGAGTAAATGCCGCTCACCCCTCATGCGGAACTGATATTCGCCGCCGACGTCAAGCTCCGTGACCGCTTCGGTGACATCCTGCCGGGCGAAATCGTGACGCCGCTTCGCTTCCTGCGCCAGCACATCGAGCCCGACGCCCTCGATTTGCGAAGCTGTCCCCGTAAAGTAGCGTTCAACGATGTTCAGATTGAGCCCGACGGCCTCAAAGATTTGCGCCCCCTGGTAGCTCCGCACCGTGGAGATGCCCATCTTCGACATCACCTTGAGTACGCCTTTCTTGATGGCGAGCACGTAGTTGGCCAGCGCCTTGTCGAGGGTCAGTCCCTCGGCCAGCGTGCCGCGCCTGTGCATGTCCTCCAGCGTCTCGAACGCCAGATAAGGATTGATCGCATTGGCGCCGTAGCCGATCAGCAAACAACAATGCATGACCTCGCGCGGCTCGCCCGACTCGACAATCAGGCCGGCCTTGCCGCGAGCGGCTGTGCGAATCAAGTGATGATGAACCGCGCCCAGCGCGAGCAAGCTGGGTATGGGCGCCCACTCGCCAGCGGCTCCGCGGTCAGAGAGGATCAGGACACTGTAGCCGCTGTTGGCGGCGTCTTCGGCGCTGCGACAAAGCTCATCCAAGGCATTTTTCAAACCCTGGCCGCCCTCGGCGGGCTTGAACAGCGTGGGCAGAGTCTTGGCGCCGAAACGGATGCGGCCCAAAACACCGTTTCCATTGCCGTATTCCACCGAGCCGGGTTCCCCGACTCCGCGAAGCTTTTCCAGTTCGCGGTTCGTGAGAAGCGGCAGATCCACCCGCAACACGTGCGCATGCTCGGGCCGTTCATCGAGCAGATTTCCCTGCGGGCCTACGTAGGTAATCGTAGACATGACTAACTGCTCGCGAATCGGGTCAATGGCCGGGTTGGTGACTTGCGCGAAAAGCTGTTTGAAGTAGTTGAACAACAGCTGCGGCCGGTCCGAGAGACAAGCCAGCGGGATATCGACGCCCATCGAGCCGATCGGCTCCTGGCCGACGGCCGCCATGGGACCCAGAATCAGGCGCCGGTCCTCCATGGTGTAGCCGAACATGCGCTGGCGCTCGATCAAGGTGTCGAAATCCGCGCCCTTGACTTGCTTGGGCTCCGGCAGATCCTTGGCCTGGATCAGTTGCTCGTCGAGCCATTCGCGATAGGGCTGCCGCGTCGAATACGTCTGTTTGATCTCCTCGTCCTCGACGATGCGGCCTTCTTCCGTGTCGACGAGGAACATGCGGCCGGGCTGCAGCCGCCCCTTGTAGCGGACGTTCTCCGGAGTGATTTTCAGCACGCCGGCCTCGGACGCCATGACAACCAAGTCGTCGTGCGTGACGTAGTAACGCGAGGGCCGCAGCCCGTTGCGATCGAGGACGCCTCCGACGTAACGGCCGTCGGTGAATACAATCGAAGCGGGGCCGTCCCAGGGCTCCATCAACGTAGCGTGAAACTCGTAGAAGGCCTTCTTGTAGTCCTCCATGTGCTCGTGAGAGCTCCACGCCTCGGGAATGAGTATCATCATGGCCTGCGGCGTTTCGCGGCCACCTTTGATCAGCAGCTCCAAGGCGTTGTCGATCATCGCCGAATCGCTGCCGCTTTCGTCGATGACCGGGGCGAGCTTTTTGACGTCATCGCCGAACAGAGGGGACGAAAATGTCGCCTCCCGCGAGCGCATCCAATTGATATTGCCCCGCAGCGTGTTGATCTCGCCGTTGTGCGCGAGGTAGCGAAACGGCTGCGCGCGTTCCCAAGTCGGGAAAGTATTCGTGGAGAACCGCTGATGAATCAGTGCGATGGCCGAGGTGAAAAGCGGATCACCCAAGTCGGGGTAATAGTTGGGAATCTGGGGTGCGATCAGCAGGCCCTTGTAGCAAACCGTGATCGCCGACATGCTGCAGGGGTAATAGCGGGAAAACTCAAGCCGTCTGGCCTCCTCCTCGGTTCTCTTCGAAATGACGTAGAGTTTGCGCTCGAACTCAGGCCCCGTTAGGCCATCGAAGCCCGCGCCGCGCCCTATAAAGACTTGTTCGACCCGCGGTTCCGATTCTCTGGCCAGCCAACCGATGGCGTCGCCATTCGTGGGAACGACCCGCCAGCCCAGTACGCGCTGCCCTTCCGCTCGGACCACGCGCTCGACCATGCGGCGAACAGTCTCTTGCTCTTCCGGCTGCTTGGAAAAAAACAGCATACCGATGCCGTACTCACCCGCTCCCGGCAAAGTGATTCCGACGACGTCGCATTCGCGAGCGAAAAACTCGTGAGGGGTCTGCAGGAGCAGGCCCGCGCCGTCGCCCGTGTTAGGATCACATCCGCAGGCGCCGCGGTGGGTCAGGTTGATGAGGACCTCGAGCCCTTTTTCGACAATACCGTGCGACTTGCGGCCCTTGATGTCGGCCACGAAGCCGATACCACAAGCGTCATGCTCATGGGCGGGGTCGTAGAGACCCTGTTTTTTCGGTAGGCCGTAGTTCAGCATCGGTCTTACTTGTTCGATTCTTTCCAGTTAAACGACCGCCCCCGCCGGAGGATCGCCTGTTCGGGAGACCGCAATCTGAGAGGAGACCAGAAGGTATGGGCCCCCGAGCAAGGGGACACCGCTCCTAATGGACATAGCATAGCATCGGTGCCAATATTATTGCAAGCAAAAGTGATGCTGCCCATACATAAGAAGATCTTATATTCTTTCCTTTCTGCATTCCGTGCTGTGTCCTTCAATTCCAACAAGATACGATCGAACCCGTCATGGAACGACCGAGGTAGGTCGGTCAGGAAACTACAGGAGCGATCCTTGCGATTCTGAGGGAGTAACGGCTCGAACTTCTTGGGGTTCAGCGCCGGAAGAGGGCCGATGAAACAGGGATCTCGCCTAGCGCCTTCTACTATTCTTATTCACCTGGTCGCCGGCGGGATTGGCCATTTACTGGCAAGCGGCGGCAGGCATCCTCTATTCACTCTTGTCAGAAAAGCAGTACAAGGCTTTCGTTGTTCGTACGTAAATCCGGCCGTCCACGATGGCGGGTGTGGCGTAACACGGCTCGCCCAGGTCGTTCGTGGCTAGAACCTCCCAGTTCGCCCCCGGCTTGAGAACGGAGATCGCCCCTTCTTCGCTGACCACGAAAATCTTGTTGTCGGCGGCGACAGGAGAAGCGAAGTATCTGCCGAGAGCGCCGTGCAGACGCGCCTGCTTCAAGACCTTGCCCGTTTCCGGGTCCAGGCTGGTGACAATGCCGCCCTCTTTCATCATGTACAGGACGCCTTTATAGAGCAGCGGTGAAGGAACGTTCGGCAGGCTTTTGTGATAGCGCCACTTGATGGCGCTTTCGCTCATGTCACCTTCGCCGCCCAGGCGAATGGCCATGACGGAGTTGACCGAGGCGCTGCGGTTTCGATACTGCTCCCAATCCCGTGCGTCGAGGTAGCCGTCCTGATCGAGATCGAAGTGCGGCCAATTGCCGGTCATAGCTGGATCGGGCGCCTCCTCCCGAGAGAGCTTGCCGTCCTGATCTTCGTCATGTTTTTTGAGGGCGGTCTCGAATGAGGGCACTTGCTTCTGATTGCCCAAATCCGCGCCGCCGGCCCAGTTTTGAACGTAGATCGTATCCCGGTCTTTGACCGGCGTGGGTTTCTGCTGCCAGGTAAGACCGCGAGTCCACCACACCTTCTTGCCGGAGGCCACCGAATAAGCAATGAGCCGGTAGGAACCGGTGACGAGAACCTGCAGTCCGCCGCCCTCCGGCGGATCGTAAAGCAGTGGCGTCGAGAATCCCCGACGGACAAAAGAACGCTCGTCACGCCAGGCTACCTCTCCCGTGTCTTTGTGCGCGGCCAACATGAACGCGCCGCTTTCCGCGTCGCAGACCTGAATGACTTTGCCGTCGGCCAGAATCGGCGACGCTCCCAGTCCCATCAAGTTGTTGAACGGACCCAAGGGCATGCGCCACCTTTCGCCGCCATCCGGTGCATAGGAGACAAGCCCCAGATCCTGGAAAAAGACGTATGCGTTTTCTCCGTCAGTCGCCGGGCTCGGGGAAGCCGGCGTGTTGTCGTCGTGAAGCTGTCCTTGGCGTTTGCGGAGAATCTCCCGACGCCATTGCATCTCACCGCTTCGACGGTCAAGAGCAATCGTCAGCAGCTTGTCGCCCTCAAACCCCGTCAGGAAGATGCTGTCGGCGCCGACGGCCGGGGAAGAATGGCCCAGCGGCAGGGACGTCCTCCAGACGAGGTTTTTCGCAGGGCCGAATTCCGAGGGAAGCGCGGCCCCTTCGGACACGCCCGAGCCGTTCGGCCCGCGAAACCGCGTCCACTCAGAGGCTGAAAGGCTCACACAGGACAACCACCCGATCAACGACAGCGCCAAGGCGGAAGAGGAAAAATTCACGCCGCACCTCCGGTCTAGACGACTATACCTCTATTAGGGAGGCCAGGGAAGCCCGCCGTTACTCCGTTGCGCTTGCTCGCCGTGCTCAATGTGTCCTGCGCCAGCTGGAACGGGAGGTCGCGTTCCGCCGCTAAGATAGCGGAGGGGACGCATGAGGAAATCACGCAAGCACTACAGAGCCCAAGAAAAGGTCGCCGTCCTGAGACGACATCTGGTCGAGAAGGAGCCGGTCTCGAAGCTCTGCGACGAGCTCAAGCTTCAGCCGACGGTTTTCTATCGCTGGCAAAAGGAGTGATTTGAAAACGGCGCCGCCGCCTTCGAGAACAAGTCCCGCAAGCGGCCGCCGGAGCAAGATCGCATCGAGCGGCTGCAGCAAAAGATCCAGACCAAGGACGAAGTGCTCGCCGAGCTGATGGCCGAGCACGTGGCGCTAAAAAAAGCCTTGGGGAGATCTGAGAGGCCAATGGGTCGCGCCCGACATTCGCGACGAGGTCGTCGATTTCGTTCGGCGCTGGTCGGAGAAAACCGAGATCAGCGTCGAACGCTTCCTGGGATGGCTGGCGATCGCGTCGAGCAAGTTTTACCGCTGGCGCAAACGCTACGGCTCGGTCAACGAACACAACGGTTGGGTGCCGCGCGACTTTTGGTTGGAGGAATGGGAAAGGCAAGCCATCATCGACTTCTATCGCCAGCATCCGCTGGAAGGTTATCGTCGCCTGACTTACATGATGCTCGACGCCGACATTGTGGCGGTCTCGCCCACGAGCGTCTGGCGAGTGCTGAACCGCGAAGGGCTGTTGAGCAAGTGGAGCCGCACCCCGTCGGTCAAGGGTCGCGGCTTCGAAGGGCCCCGAAAGCCCCATCAACATTGGTATATCGACGTTTCTTACATCAACGTCTCAGGGACTTTCTACTACTTGGCGAGCGTGCTCGACGGCTACAGCCGGGCGATCGTGGAATGGAGTTTGCGCGAGTCGATGAGAGAAACCGATATCGAAATCTTATTAGAGGCGGCCATGGAGAAGCACCCCCAGGCGCGGCCGCGCGTGATCTCCGACAACGGCCCGCAGCTCATCGCCGCCGACTTCAAGGAGTTCATCCGCATCTCGGGGATGACGCACGTCAGAACGTCGCCCTACTATCCGCAGTCGAACGGCAAGCTGGAGCGTTGGCACAAGTCGTTGAAGAACAAATGCATCCGTCCGGGCGTGCCGCTGACGCTCGACGACGCACGGCGGCTGATCGGCGGTTACGTCGAACACTACAACGGCGTCAAGCTGCACTCGGCGATCGGCTACCTGACGCCGGCGGATATGCTGGCCGACCGGCGCGACGAGATTCACGCGGCGCGCGATCGCAAGCTGGAGGCGGCTCGCGAGCAGCGTCGGAGGCGGGCTCGCGCGGCCTGAACGAACGAGTTGCAATCTTTGCGCCGGGTGAAACGGAGGCCGGCTCTGCGGGGACGCAACCTTGCCGAGGGATAGCCCGGTGGGCTCATCGAGACGATGACTTGTGGGCGTGGGGAAGGACTCTCGCGCCCGCTCCCAACTTCATCGGATCGAAAGACCCCGATGCCTTAAGAAAATCCCCGCCCGCAGGGCGGTCTTCTACACTACCGCGGAACGTCGGCTCTCCCGTTCCGGCTGAACCAGGACAAATGTAGGTTCCCGGTCGGACGCTGAACGGAAGTCACTGCTTATTTCGGCAGCATCGAGACGCGAGCGGGCCAGGCCGCACCCGCGAAAATATGCCTCCGTACGCCGAGCGATGTGCGCCTCGTGTTGACGCCTTCTTGCGCGCTTCGCCTCGCACGTGGTGAAGAAGAGGGGCCGGCCAAGCGTCCTTGGCAGGCCTGTGAGGCTTTGTTGACAGCCGCTCGGCGGCGCACCTAGAATCAGAGTGGTTGCAAGCGGGAGTAACTCAGCTGGTAGAGTGCGACCTTGCCAAGGTCGATGTCGCGGGTTCGAGCCCCGTCTCCCGCTCCACCTCCCAGGCGGCGGTTTTGCCGCCGACTTCAGAGACGAAACGGGCTCCGGGGGAACTTGCTTCTGTGGTGTTTGGCGCGGTAGCCAAGTGGTAAGGCAGAGGTCTGCAAAACCTTTATTCGTGGGTTCGATTCCCACCCGCGCCTCCATCATTAACCTGCTTATTTTATTTCTACTTAGCTGATTCAAGAGAACTTAGATCTCCGTCAGGACCTGCAACTTCTAACCAGTTCTGGCGACACCTGGCCACTTCCGTAGCCTTCTGACAGGAAATTTTGGCCCAGATTTGGCCCAGCATTCCAAGCCATCGTCAGTTCGTAGCGAGCGTTGTATTGAGGCTCCCAGAGCCACAACCCAAGCATCACGCCGATCCCCACAATGATTGGCAGAACAATATCCACACCGATCCGCGTGCGTGCTGCGACAGAAAGCCTTCGGGCGTTCAGGAAAGAGACAAGCTTCGACTGTGACGATCCCTCTTCGACGTTTCCCCGAGCAGTTCTTTGAGGTACGCATCGACGATTGTCAAAAGCGGAGTAAATTTGGACCACTTCGGCGGAGCAAAAGTAGACCAGTTGGTGAAGGGGTAGCGGTTTTCGTGGGACGGCTGGAACGGAGCCTGCGGTCGCCCTTTAGGGCGGCCCAGGCGTAGTGGAGGCCGTCCCACGAAAACCGGGCGAGTGGCCGGTGGGTCAGCCCAAAGAGTGAGCCCGCTTCTTCTTGCTCTGGATCAGACGGAAGCTTTCGCCGTTCATCTCTAGAATATGAACGTGGTGCGTGAGGCGATCGAGCAGGGCGCCGGTCAGCCGCTCGGAGCCGAAGACCTCCGTCCATTCGTTAAACGGCAGATTCGAGGTGACCAGCGTCGAGCCCTGTTCGTAGCGCTGGGAAAACACTTCGAACAATAACTCCGCTCCGGTCTTCGATAGCGGCACGTAGCCCAGTTCATCGACGATCAGCAGATCCTGCTTGGCCAACTGCTTTTGACATCGCAGCAAGCGCCGTTCATCTCGGGCTTCGAGCAGCTCATTGACCAGTGCCGCCGCTGTTGTGAAGCGTGTTCGATAGCCGCGCTGACAAGCCGCCAGTCCCAACGCCAAGCCGATGTGCGTTTTGCCCGTGCCGGAATTACCCAGTGCCAGCACGTTTTCGCGGCGGTCGATAAACTCACAGCGCGCCAGTTCCAGCACCAGCTTCTTGTTCAACGCTGGCAAGGACGGGAAGTCGAAAGTGTCCAGACTCTTGGTCACGGGAAACTTCGCGGCCTTGATGCGGCGCTCGGTGGCCCGCTGTTCACGGTCGAGCAGTTCCAGCTCGCAGAGTTGTTGCAGGAAGCTCCTCGAATCCAAGCTCTCGGCGGCGCATTGCCGCGCCAGTTTGTCGTACTCGCGCAGGAAGGTTGGCAGCCGCAACGCTTTCAAATGCGCTTCGAGCAGAAGTTTCGACCTCGCCATTACCCCCCTCCTTGTGCCAGCAGTGCCAAATAGTCCGCAGCGGAGGTTTGCTCCACCTGGGCTGCCGGCAGGTGCGGATACTTCGTCAAGTCCAAGCGCGGCGGCCGTTGCTCGATGCGGCACAGCACTAAGTGCCTGACTGCATCCAAGCCAATCGCTCCCAACTCGCAGGCTTGGCGCACCGCCGCGGCAACGTGCTCGAATCGGAAGTCCTCCAGTAATCGCAATACCTGCACGTACTCGCGCTTGCCTGGCATTCCCAACCGTGCCTCGAGCAAACGTCTCAAGCACGTGAACTGTTCGGGCAGCTCCCAGCCCGCCAACGGGGCCGCTTGATCGAGCGCGTTGGTCTTGCGTTCCAGCAGTGCTAGGTAATGCAGCGGATCGAAGATCAACTCTTCGCGTTCGTAACTGCGCCGGTGGCGCGCGATCTCTTCGCTGCCACAACAGATCACGATTTCATCGACGTAGCCTTTCAGCAACACCTGGCGATGTCCGTAGCGTGTGGGCACCGAGTAGTCGTTGGCGCGATAGCGCACCAATGACAGCGACGTCACCCGCGTGGTGCGTTTGTCGCAGGCGTCATAGGGCGTGGGCGGCAAGGGCAACAACGCTTGGCGGTCACGCTTGAAACGTTCCTCAATCGTTTCGGTGTGCCGCCGCAAGCGCCGCTTACGATTGTTGAGGCACTGCGCTTCGAGCTGCTCGTTGAACGCTTCCCAGCTTGGAAACCTTGGCGCCGGCACCATGAAGTTCCGCCGGGCATAACCGACCAGTCCTTCCACCTTTCCCTTGTCGTTGCCTTTGCCCGGACGCCCGAAACGATCGGAGAATAAATAGTGCGACTGCAGTTCACTGAACACCCTGGTCCGCTTGCGCCTGCCGTCGCCCAGAATCCTCGCCACCGCCAAGGTCGTGTTGTCGTAGAGGATGCTGCGTGGCACGCCGCCGAAGTACCGAAACGCTGCGTTGTGCCCCTCGCAAAACGCTTCCGTCGTCTCGGCCGGGAAAGCTTTTACGAAAGCGTCATCGCTATGCGGCAGATCGACCACCAAGTAGTGCGCCTTGCGCTGTACGCCGTCAATGACCACCAGAGCTTCACCGAAGTCGGCCTGGGCATCGCCCGGCGGATGCACCAGCGGCACGAACATCTCTTGCCCGCCGAGCTTCTTGTCGCGAACATAGTCCTTGACGATCGTGTAACCGCCGGTGAAATCGTACTCGTCGCGCAAGCGGTCGAAGATGCGTTTTGCGGTGTGGCGTTGTTTCTTCGGACGTTCCTGATCGTCGATGAGGATCTGATCGACGATTCCGGTGAAGGGATCCAGCTTCGGCCTCTGCGCTGGTTGGCGCCGCCGATAGCCCGGCGGAGTGGCGTAGCGCAACATCTTGCGCACCGTCCCTCGCGCCAGGCCAAACCGTTTGGCGGCCTCGCGCTCACTGAGCCCTTCGACAAAGACACTGCGCCGTACTTGAGCGTATAGCTCCACGCGATACATCCCTCTCGTGTCCCACAAACACCACAGGAATGTTCGCTGGACCACTCGGACGGTCTACTTTTACTCCGCCCAAAAGCAGCTTCGATTCGCCGCTCTATGGTCTAGTTTCGCTCCGCCGTTCTCAGACGATTTGGTCGTACAGGTCAGTTGGGTTGTGTTGCGAAAATCGGTCACCGGACAGAGCTCGCATATCGGTAGAGTGAAGAGCGATGCCGACCGTAAGCGACAACCCGTTCAAGTGGCGCCACTACCATCGCGAGATCATCCTCCTCTGTGTCCGTTGGTATCTCCGCTACCCGCTGAGTTTCCGCCAGCTGGCTGAGATGATGCGAGAGCGTGGTCTGCGGCTCCACCATACGGCCATCTTTCGCTGGGTCCAGCGCTACGCGCCGGAGCTGGATCGACGGTGCCGGCCTCATCTCAAGCCCACCTCCAAGTCGTATCGCGTGGACGAGACCTACGTCCGCGTCAAAGGGAAGTGGAAGTATCTCTACCGCGCCGTCGATAAGCAGGGTCAAACGATCGACTTTTTGCTGGCCGCTCACAGAGACGTCGCAGCCGCCAAACGCTTCTTCAACAAAGCCCTGCAAACGACCGCCAACCCGATGCCGAGAGTGATCAACGTGGATCGGAACCCCGCCTATCCAGCAGCCATAGAAGAACTCAAAGAGGAAGGAATTCTACGGAAACGATGTAAGCTGCGCCAGGTTCGCTACCTCAACAACATCGTCGAGCAGGATCACCGTTTCATCAAACGAAGGATGCGGGCGGGCATGGGCTTCTTCTCGTTCCCGACGGCGTGGCGAACGCTGCAAGGCTTTGAAGCGATGCACATGATCGGGAAGGGCAGGGTGAGATGGGTGGCGAAGGGCGATGTGGTTGCTCAGGTGAAATTCATCCACCGGATCTTCGGCGTCACTGGGTAAGTTGAGGCCGAGCCGGGGATTTTTGTACCCGACCTCAGTTTTCGCAACACAACCCTTCGTGTTCGCGGTTCGCACGAACACGCCGATTGACTTGCACAACGTGATCGCCCGGCGCATAAAGCCCACCTGACGCGAGGTCTCGTGGCACGATCTCCGCTACACCTACACAACCTGGGGACGTAACGCAGGCGTGAAGGCGGAAACGATGCGAGATCAGCTTGGCCATTCATCTGTTTTGATGACCCTGGATGTCTACAGCCAGGTCGATGACAGACGGAGCGAGGCAGAAGCGATTGAGCGGTACGCCTTCCCAGAGATCAATCAAAAAGTGGCGTAAATGGAACCCTTAGTGGAACCCCAAACACCAAGCAGGGCGCTGGAAGTTATTGAAAGAATGGTACTGGCGCCCGGGATCGAACCGGGGACCTCCTGATCCACAGTCAGGCGCTCTATCCAATCTGAGCTACGCCAGCATTGTGCTTGCCATTTATTCTAAACCACTTACAACTTTGCCGGGCTGCTCGCGAGTCATCTTTGTTATCTCACCGACCTAGCTGCGCCGTTACAGGAGCGAAACCTCTCCGCTGGTTTTCGGTGGCGAGCAAGGACGCCGCCGCCACGTCCCGGCGCTAGGTGGCCCAAGAAAGTGGGCCACCCGTCAGGTCGGAAGGTTTATGCGGAGACGTTCGGCAAACTCCCGGCCTCCGTCACTATCGGACATGAGCCGCCACTCTCTAGCCAGGCGCGGCAGCGCGTTGCCGCTGTTACCGCTGTTTCCGCTGACGATCCTCCACCCGGCACCGCCCTTCCACGGCCAAAACCCTAGCGCCAGGCAGTGGAATCCACCCTACTTGGGAGCTGACGAGGACATACGACTGCTCGGTGACCAAGGCTTACTCTCAAGCCAATGCCACAACTTGTAAACCCGCCTCGGTTAACCCTATACTGGCACCCGGGACCGCCGCCTTGGGTTGGGGTGGATGGTCCCGGCGTTTTCCGCTGGGTTTCCAGCCGTCACGGCTGAGCCGTAGCGCCCAAGAGTCCTAGGAGCCTGTCTCACAGAACGAAATTTGGCCATTTTGACCACAATATATTGTGCACTCTCATCTCTCATTTCTAGAGGTGGCGTCGAAAATTTTCTGTGGGACAGCCCCCTAGCCCGTATTTCTCAGCCCGTGGCTAGGCGAAGTCCGTGAGAAGGCCGTCAGGACGAGACGTGCAGCAGTTCAGCGTCCGGTTTGGCGGACGAGGCGGGCTAGTCGAAACGCGTGAACGATGCCGTACCGGGGGACCCCGTCAAAGTAAATGGCCCGTTTCTGCTCATGGAATAGAGCGGCATCGCTGACCAGATGTCTTCTTGTCGGCTTGTTACTGGCGGTGCCGCTGGACGCCCAACATGAAACGCGGGCGGACGAGATTCGCGCCGCTCGGAAAGAAAAGGCCGGCCGCCTCGAACCGGAGGTGTCCTACAAAATCGAAGAACGACTCAACAACCTTGAGCGTCAAAGAGTTGTCGAACGTTTCATGGTGGGAGCGGATGGCTTGGGCGTCAGGCTTGGCGGGATGCCGACAGGACAGGGGTTTGCACTGGGTCCGCAATATCTGAGGCGCGACCTAGCCGACGGCAACGTCGTTTTCCGAACCTCACTGGCCGGGACGCTAACCACAGCCTGGTTAGCGGATCTACAGATCACAATGCCCAAGCTCGCGAACGGCAAGGTCACCTTTGACTTCCACGCCTTGCACCGAAACTCTTCGAGTTTCGAGTATTTCGGACCAGGCCCGGACTCGAACGAAAATAACGAGACAAACGGCTCTTCTGGGATTTTAGTGGCTGGCGGCGGTGAGTGACGGATCCCTCGCCACTGTGAGGCCGACCTCCCGGAGCCTGCTTCGGTGCCATTCAAGGGCTTCGTGACAACTCTACGGCCCCCAAGGCCGGGCGGCGACTGCGTTGGCCAAAAAGAATTACTGATAAACAAAGGGTTACGAGTAGAGCAAGGCTGCTGGCAGGTAGTCGTACAGTCTCCCGAAGGCTGTGAAATGCGGATCCACAACTGTCATCCAGTGGCCACACTCAAAGAGATAACTCCCTGTTTATCAGTATCTTATTCCCTTTACGAGTTGCCCACGACCGGACTGGCGTGTAGGGTATTTGGGGATTTCTTGGCCGCCTTTTGGGCTCCGATGTGACTGCGGGCGACGTCGGGTCGGCAGGATGGAGGAGCCGGCTACCCGTTGGCCACCCACTAAAAACCCGGAAGAGCCAGACAAACTATCGGATCGAGGAGAACAGCTACGACTTTACCGTAGGGTTGCGTCCCCTCAGGCCGTTCTCGTTTGGCGTGACGGGAGGCTTGTACCAGCCCAACACAGGGCCAGGTAACGATGACGTCCAAATCGGAGACGTTTTCGCCCCGGGAACGATTCCCGGGCTGCTCGAACAGGCGGATTTTCTGCGAGGCGGATTTTTTGTCCAGTTTGACAATCGCGACGTCCCCGGGACGCCGCGTACAGGAGGCAACTACGTGGCCCGGTTCGTCTACTACGATGACCGCGATCTCAAGCGCCACAGCCACCGCAGGCTAGATCTGGACGCCCAGCACTATATTCCATTTTTCAACCGCAAGAGGGTCCTAGCGCTTCGCGCCAAAACGATCATGACCTTCGCCAACGGGAGCGCGGTGGTGCCTTTCTATATGCAGCCGGTCTTGGGCGGATCCGATGATCTGCGGGGCTTCCGACAGTGGCGCTTCTACGACAACAACCTGATCGTGGCAACGGCGGAGTATCGTTGGGAAGCATTCAGCGGCCTGGACATGGCCCTGTTCTTCGATGCGGGCAAGGTTACGTCCAAGCGTTCGGACATCAACTTCCGCGACTTGGAGGGCTCGGCGGGGTTCGGTTTCCGGTTCAATGCAGCTAACAGCGTGTTCATAAGGATCGACGTAGGCTTTAGTCATGAAGGACCACAGATTTGGCTCAAGTTTGGAAATGTATTTTAGCGACCCATTTAGCGACGTAGAAACGGCGCCACGGGAAGCCGCAAGGCGGCTAAGGAGGAGGCCGGCCGCCGGCGCCGCGCGATTCGTGTTCGTCGCCGTGTTAGCGGTGCTGCTCCCGTCGGCTGCCGCCGCCGGAAAGTTTTACCCCGATGATCCCCTGGAGAAAGAACCGCCGCCCTTACAGGTAGACGACGCAAGCTTCAGGAAACTCAACGACTACGTCGACCTATTTCAGAACATGTTCGCCAAGCCCGGCGATCGTCAGCCGACGAAAAAGCAGATCCGGAAAGGACGGCAGAGCGGGAAAGAAATCAAGCTGATTCCCGCGCGGTCCGCGAATACTTTGGGGGAGGTCCCCGACAGTCCCTGGTTCACGAATCGAATCGGTTCTCACCCGATGAGCGTCGAAGACGTACTGCGGGGGCCGGGCGACGATAACGCTCCGGCCCGGGACGGACTCTGGGAGATCGTGGCCGCCAAGACCGAAGGCGTGACGCCGGGGTTCCGCATCCGGGATTCGAGGGGTCGTCAATACTTTCTGAAATTCGACCCCGCGAGACATCCCGAGATGGCGACCGGTACGGATGTTGTTGGTTCTCGGCTGTTCCATGCCCTCGGCTACAACGTTCCGGAAAACTACCTGGTCACTTTCAAGAGAAACCGACTGGTGATTGCCAAGGGGACTACGCTGAAGGACATCACCGGTCAGAAGCGTCCCATGACGCCCCGAGATGTCACCACCAGTCTCTTGAACGTGCCGCGGGACGAGCAGGGACGGCTTCGCGGTGTGGCCAGCCTACTGCTTCCCGGCAAGATCCTCGGCGAGTTCCGCTATTACGGAACCCGCATGGATGATCCGAACGACATCATCAACCACGAGCATCGGCGCGAGCTGCGCGGCCTGTTCGTCTTCTGCGCTTGGCTGAACCACAGCGACTCGCGAGCGATCAATACCCTCGACTCGCTTGTCGAAGCTGACGGCGTGAAGTTCGTCAGGCACTACCTGATCGACTTCGGGTCGATTCTCGGGAGTGCGAGCGTGGTGTCGAACTCAGCCCGCGACGGGAACGCCTACTTGTGGGATTTCAAACCGGCTCTGGCCCAAATGGTCACTCTGGGCATCTATACGCCACGTTGGATGCGTACCCGCTACAAGAGGTCTCGCGCGCTGGGGATGCTGGAGTACCCGAGCTTCGATCCGCAGCGGTTCAAACCTAACTACCCGAGCCCCGCGTTCGAGAATCGCCTGCCGGACGACGAGTTCTGGGCGGCCAAGAAAGTGATGGCTTTTAGCGATGAACAGATCCGCGCCGTGGTGAAATCGGCCCAATACAGCGATCCGGCGGATGAGCGGCTGCTGGGCGACTACCTTATCGCCAGGCGCGACAAGATCGGCAAGAACTACTTTGCGAAGGTCCTCGCTCTCGATCGTTTTCGAGTCGAAGAAAACGAGCTGAAGTTCGACGATCTCGAGGTCAAGTATGGATTCCGCGACAGGCGCGACTACCGCGTCCGTTGGTCGCGGTTCGACAACGAATCGGAGAAGCACGATCCGATTCCCGATGCCGGCGGCTTCCCGTTGCCAGAACAGATCGCCGAGGGTCGCCAGGGCGCTTACTTCGCAGCGGTGATCACCGGGGAAGAAGCAGCTAAGACCGCTACCGTGTATCTCCGCAAGGAAGCCGGGGGATGGAAAGTCGTGGGCATCGAACACAGTTGGTGAGCGGCCGCGCCTAATTTCCCGGCCGGGCTTTCCGCCGGATCACTCGGCAACGTTTGTCGCCCCCTTTTGAGCAGCAGGACAGGACTTGTCCTAATCCGCTTTTCTCACCGCGTGGCGAGACGAAGTGCGTGAGAGGCCCGTCAGTACAAAGGCGTGCGCCGCTCCGTTTCTTGAACAATGCGGGCGTCCTTTAACCTACGTTGAGCAGCGAGTAAGCGCAACGAAGTCATAGCGGGCTTATGGCGTGCTTCGGTCGTCAGGCGGTGGGAAATGCAGGTTAAGTTCGGGGTTGATCCCAGGCCGCTCGTGGCGTTGAGAGCGGCCTCAGGCGCTGCCGAGTCGAGTCGCGTCGACAAATTTTTCGGTCGTGTCGTCAAGAGATCGGGCCTGCCGGCCGGTGTTTTGGTGGATGTAAAGCAGCTTGGGGTCTACCTGATTCCGAGGGGCGGGAGGAAGCGCGATTTCATAACGGACAGGCCGGTTGTGATCCGCCAACTGCAGCTTTGGGTTGTAGACGCTGTTGAACTTCCACAGCAGCTTGACGAAGTTCGTCTGGCCTCGCAGCAGGTGGCCTAGGGCCAGCGTAGCCGCACCACGAAGAGCAGTCCAGCCGAGGTGTTTTAGGTTCAACACTTGCTGGGTGCGGACCAGTTCCGTGTAGAACTCGGGCAGGGGAAGCTTGGTCGGAAGGACGGCGTGCTGAATATCGAATAGCCGATAATCGCGCGTCGTCAGTTGCCGCGATTCAGTATGCCAGGTTTCGGTCCCCGGGTAGGGCGTATTCACGCTGATGCTGACGATTTCCGGAATCTCGAGACACCACTGGCGAATGACCTCGAAACGTGCTTTGTCCCAATCGGGGTCGGCAATGAGGTTGATGGCCACGTGCATGCCGAGCGAGCGCGCGAAATCCAGCGCCTCGAAATTCTTGCTCAGGGTAATTCGCTTGCGGTACTTGTTGAGGCCTTCCTCGTCAATAGCCTCCACGCCGAGAAACATGTACCGCAGGCCGAGTTTCCTCCATAACCGAAAAGCCTCTTTGTTCCGCAGCAACACGTCGCCGCGTGTCTCCAGGTAGTAGTTCTTCTTGATACCTCTGGCGGCTACGGCCTCGCCGATGCGCATCGCCTGGTCCGCTTGGATGAACGCCACGTCATCGACGATGAAAACGCCCGGCTCCTTGACGCGGGCCAGATCCTCCACGGCGCGTTCCGTGCTTACCGTCCGGTAGCTGCGACCGTAGAAGGTCCAGGCGCTACAGAAGGAGCAATCCCACGGGCAGCCCCGAGTGAACTCGATCGAAGCGCAGGGGTCCAGTTCGCCAAGAAAGTACTTGTTCCGGCGCCGCAACAGGTCGCGCGCCGGCCACACGTCGTCCAGCGATTCAACGAAACCGGGAGCAGGTCCGCTGCCCTCTAACGTGACCACGCCGGCCAGCTTGCTCACCGACCGGCGATCGTGTTCCGCGGCCT
The DNA here is from genome assembly GCA_965206025.1 of Bryobacterales bacterium. Classification (GTDB taxonomy): domain Bacteria; phylum Acidobacteriota; class Terriglobia; order Bryobacterales; family UBA6623. Next base: position 166,235 of record CBDBIU010000002.1, read on the forward strand.
CGATCAGGGCGGGTGCGCCGGCTTCCCCTTCTCCGAGGAGGATGCAGTCAATGGCTCCGGCCCCATGTTCGAGGATCTCTTGCGCGGTAAACGAAGCGCTGTGGCCTCCGACGAAGAAGAATACGTCCGGCAGCCTTTTCTTAGTTGCCTGGGCCAGATCGATGATCTCGGGGATGTTGGCCAGGTAGTTGCACGAGAAGGCGACGACCTCGGGCCTCCAATCATCGAGGACTCGAAAGTAATCCTGGTGGCTTTCGACCTGCAGGTCGAGTAGCCGAACCTGATGGCCTGCTCGACGCACCGCTTCCGCTACCAGCTCGAGGCCGAGCGGTTCCAAGCGCAGGAAGATTTTCGTATACATTAAGGGACCGGGGTGTACCGCAAGCACTCTCATGATGACGGGAATCTTCCCATTGGCCCAACTCGCCCGGCGAGGAAGGAGAGAACCAGTGTACACAGGATGGCCGGGGCCTGACAATCGGCCGGGCGCGCCCAACAGATCCGCAGGTGCGCGGCCAGTGCCGGGACGACCTCCCGGTCGGCCTTCGTGCCGGCGTTTCCGGTGAAAACGCTATGCCGCGTGAAATCTATCTTGTCCGCCACGGGGCCTGTCGGAATTCCCACACGATGCTGGGCCGGTCGGACCCGCCGCTCACCAAGGAAGGTCTGGCGCAAGCTGAATCGCTGGGTCGGATTCTGGCCGAGCGGGGAGTAGAAAGAATAGTGGCCGGCCCGCTGCGACGTGCCGTCCGGACGGCGCAAGCGATTGCGCGGAACGCGGCCGTCGAAATTGAAATCGATGCCCGGCTGAGGGAGATCTCCTACGGTGCCTGGGACGGGCTTTCCTGGGCTGAAATTGAACGCCAAGACCCGGTGGCGGCCCAGCGCAAGCTCGAAGACTGGAGGAATGTTACTCCAGCCGGAGGTGAGGAGTTCCTGGCCTTTTACCGTCGGGTCGCCGCCGCTTGGTGTGATCTTGTCGACCATGCGGCCCGAGTCTCCGTCGTCGTTGCGCACCGCGGCGTGAACTCCGTTCTGAACGAGCTTTCCCGCGGGCCGGAGTTTCTCGATCCCGAGGCGATCGACACTGCGGCGTGGCACCGCATAGAAACCTTCGAACAGCCATGCGGGTCGTTCGAGAAGGTGATCGTCAGCAAAGAATGAGGGCTTCCGAGTGCTTCGGCCATCAGCGGTGAGAAATGCGGTTAGGCTGGGCTAGGAAGCCGTTTACGGCTGGTTGCGAAGCAGACGCAAGGGCTCGTCTTAGCCCGCTTGCAGCAGGCTTATCTTTACCGAGGATTCGTAGGTTAGCTTTGAAATTCAACACTAGCAGCCCGTGGCAAAAGTAAACGTCGCGAAAAATCGGGTACAGCCAGCCAATTCGCTTCAGGTGAAGTTCTTTGTTTCCACAGCCATGATGGGGGACGAATTGGTGGCAGTCCCCATTTTTCTCTCCCGTGCGACTTTCGCCACGGGCTGCTAGGCGTGGGCTAGGCGCCTTGGTCGATACTAGTGCTTAGTCGAAGTTCAACGAGGGGAATCGATATGGCGGAATCAGGGCGTTGGAGTGCGGAGGATCTTGAGACATTTGTCCGGCAGGTGTTCGAAGCGCGTAGCACGCCGACAGACATCGCGGCGGAAGCGGCCCGGCACATGGTGCGGTCGAATCTGTCGGGGCACGACTCGCACGGGGTCATTCGCGTCAAACAGTACGTGGCGGAGATTGAATCCGGCGACATGGCGCCCGACGTCCGACCCTCTGTTCTTCGCGAGACCGACGCCGCGGGACTGATCGACGCCCGGCGAGGTTTCGGCCTCTATACGACGGCTTGGGCGCTCGATTGGGCCATGGAGCGCGTCGGCCGCCAGGGCGTGACCGTCGTTGCGATACGCCACTCGACCCATACAGGCCGCGTGGGCGAATACGCCGAGCGGGCCGCTGAGCGGGGACTGGTGGCGTTCGTGACGGTGGGGGCGGCCGGACCCGGTGTCGGACTGATGATGCCGACCGGGGGGCGGCAGGTCTTTCTAGGCGCCAACCCGTATGCGGTCGGGATCCCGGCCGAGGGCAGTCCGCCGATGTTGTTCGACGGTTCGACCTCGACCATCGCCGGAGGTAAGATCCGAGTTGCTCGCGACAAGGGTAGCCAACTGCCGCCGGATTGCATTCTGGATCGCGACGGAAACCCCACGACCGACCCCGAGGACTACTTTGCCGGCGGCACGATCATTCCGCTGGGCGGCAGCGTCGCGGGCCACAAAGGCAGTGGCTTGTCGCTGGCTTCGGCCTTGCTGGGGGCGCTGGGAATGATCGGCGATCCCGATCCGACTCTCGTCAGAGCCAATGTCGACGAGAAGGTCGCCGACTCTCGTGGCCGGGTAGGCGGCGTGCTGATACTGGTTATCGACCCCGGCGCCTTCGGCGGTCGAGACCAGTACCGGGCCATGGTCGGCAAGTCGCTGTCCGCCGCCAAGCGAGTTCCCCCGAGAGATGGAGTAGCCGAAGTCCTCGTCCCCGGCGAAGTGGAGATTGACAACCGCCGGCAACGGAGTCGCGACGGAATTTCTCTGCCGGAGGCAACTGTCCAGGACCTAGCCGAGATCGGCAGCCGCCGCGGAGTCGCCCTGCCCGATCCGCTGGACTGATTGGTATGGGGAAAGCAAGGCCAGGGCAGGGACCGCCACCCGATCTACCGCGGCGGAATCACTCGACAAACCAAACCGGCTCGGGTTCATTACGCCCACGAGCTTCGCCGCTTTGAACGATCGCGAACCGCGTGCTGATCGGCCCGATCATTTCATGAATGACGACCGCCGCGAGCACGACGGTGCTGACGGTCGCACTGTATTCAGCGAAGCGACGATCGATCGCCAGGACGAGACCCACGGCCAGGCCCGCCTGCGCCATTAAACCGAAGCCCAAAAAACGCCGCACGGTGGGCTCAAGCCCCAACCAGCCAGCTCCCCAACGAGCGCCGAAAAACTTCCCGGCTCCCCTGGCAAGTACGTACACCAGTCCCAGCACACCGATCGAGCTGACCAACGCCACATTGAGGCCGGCGCCGGCGATGACAAAGAAAATGGCATAGAAAGGAGGGTCGGTCCTCGTCAGCGTATCGAACATCCTGTGGCTTCGCGTTGAGAGGTTGACCATGGTCGCACCAACCGCCATGCTAGCCACAAGAGGCGACAGCTCGAAGATGAGCGCTACGCCCACGCACAGCAGAACGCACCCCGCGAGCAGGATCTGCACCTCGCCATGCTCGGTCACGCGCGAGGACCATGCCGCCAGTAAAAGCCCCACCAAATAGCCCAGCGCCACCGACCCGACAAGCTGCCAGACCAAGGGAAACAGAGAGACGTAGACCGTCTCTAGAAAAGCCGCCGCGCCGCCGAGACTCGAAGCCAGGTCAATCAGCGCGGCGACGAGGGTGTAGGCCATCAAACAAAAGATGTTGTTGACCGCTATGATCCCCAGCAGCGTGTCGCTCAACGGCCCGCTGCCGTGGCACTCCCGAAGAACCATGAGGGTGGAGGCCGGGGCCGTGGCCATCGCAATCGCGCCCAACAACAGCGCGACTTGCCAAGGTTGGCCGGCGGCGATCATACCGGCGGTGACCAACGACGCCGCCAGGAGGGACTCGATCAGAGTCAGCTTGAGAATCTGATTGCCGACCCGCCGGAAACGCGAAAACTCGAACACCGAGCCAATTGAGAAAAGAATCAGGCCCAGGGCCACCTCGCTGAGTACTCCAAGCGCCGCCAGGTTCTCGTAGCTGACCCAGCCCAAGACAGACGGCCCCAGTGCGATGCCGGCAAGAACATAACCCGTCACCTCCGGGATGCGGATAAACTTCACCAAGTGTCCGGCCAGCAGGGCTAACAGAAGAATTAGGCCGAGAGAGGAGAGCTCGTTCATCGGATGGGAATCCCACGTCGAATCACCGACGCGCTTCCCCGGCCTCCTTCGCCAGCCTGGTTTCCACTAGTACGGTCGCCAACAGCAAGAAGGCCAACAGCGCGTTCCCCGCGACGATCCAAACGACTACCTCGATGCCGACCCGTTTGGCGAGGTAGCCGATCAGAACGGAGACAGGCAGCCCCGCGACCACCCACAACGACAGCACGGCGTAGACGAACCCGGGCCGGTTCGACATGTAGGTCCGGCCCATCAACGCTAAGGTGACGGGGTGGAGGGATCCGAGACCCGCGCCCAGCAGCAGAGATCCCACGACGGCGCCCGAGAGGCCCTCGAACTGCAGCAGCAGTGAACAACCGGCCAGAGAAGCCAGCGTCGGCCAACCTAGCGAACGCAGCGGCGAGTCGAGCTTGACCCGTCTCCCCGCCAACAAGCGCGCGATGCTCAGCGATAACCAAAAACCAGCCAGAACCGACAAATCCGTGCCGGCGCTCAGACCGAACCTGCGCGACAGGTAGGCCGGCAACCAACCTGCCACGGCCCACTGACTCGCCGACTGCACCACAATCGACAGCACAAGCAGCAGGACGACCGGGTTCGCCACATCCTTCCAACCCAAGGGAAAGTCCGTCAACATTAGTGGCGGCACCCCCTCGAGCGCTGTTGAACGCCACGCCCAAACGGACGAGAGCAGAGCGAGACTTGACATCGTTAGCAGCAGTAGAGTCGCGCTGGGCCCCTGCATGCCCGCCGAGGAGAGAAGGCAGACGACCACCCCGGCCCCACCAAGCGTTAGTCCGGCCAAATCGAGAACCCTGACCGAGTAGCTTGGCGTCACGATATGGGAAAGCAGCGTCGACACCACGGCCAGGAGGCCTCCGCCCGCCACGCCGAGACCGAACCAACCCGCGAAGAGCCGCAAGACAAGCGGCGTCGCCGACAGAGACGCAAAGGCTACACTCATGCATGCCAGCGACACGGTCAGTAGCCGGCGGATCGCCGAGTCACCCCGTTTCCGCAGGCGGGGCGCATAGAGAATTCCAGCCGACAGCCCGAGCGTCAAAGCGGCAAAGATCAGCGAACCGGCCGTAGTGTCGACCGGCAAGGGAGATGACCAAACCGGTAGCACGCTACCCGGCACCGCTACCACAACCCCGACCAAGAAGACTCCGCCCAACAGCCAGCGTACGAGGACCGGGTCGGGGCTGCGCCGACTCCAACTCACCGTGCGCTGTGTCTGCCCCGCTACCATGCTCGGCATTCTATCAAGTATCGCTTTCTCCCCCCTTCGGCGCGGCGTATCCCGATCCTTGTATATCTCTACGACTATTTCTTCCAAAAGCCATAAACCACTGTAAGGTGGTGGGGCCTGTCTTAGTCCGATCTGATGTTGTTTCAATACGTTATAGCATCGCGGTGATTTTGGCCTTTCTATTGCGGCCCGACATAGAGAACTATCCACTCTGGGTCGTGGATTTGAGCTTACATCGCTTTGGTGGGTTGCCTCCAACGTCGCAGAGAAGGGGTTGAGGTCCCGGCGAGGGGGTTGCCGGGACTTCTTTTTTTTGAGAGTTTCTCCCGCGAGCTGGGGACTCAGCCGCGGGATTTAGAGCCTTGGCGCGGCGCGTTCGGTCGCCGCGCTCCGATGATTTCGCCGTACTCGGCCATCTGACGGGCACGGCATCCGGCCGTGGCGATCTTGATAAGATAGAAGCGCTCGGCGGTCGCCCGAGCCAGCTTCCCTTCCCCGCCTGCGGTTCTGGGCATCTCTGGATTTTCTATCGCTCCGATTTCGGGCCGGTCGAGTTATAGACAGGCCCTGAATCGTTCCACTGGCCGTCGCGCCTTCGTCCCCGTCGTGAGACTCTTAGCAAACAAGCAAGCCGTTTCTTCTCCCCAGGAATTGGAGAAGCGGATACGAGTGTTCTTGACCGCTTGCAAGCGTCCGGCTGTCTCGGAACCTGGTGAGAATCCGGTCCCGCTGGACGAGGGTTCCTACACACTCGCCGTCCAGGGGCCGACGTGCGTGCTTCATGCCTGGGGAGCGGAAGGAAACATTGTTCGCCGAATTTCGGGCATTGAACGAGAAACTCGAGAGCGGATGGACTTGCGCGCCCGCCGTTTCGGCAAGGGGGAAGCGTTGCTGGCCCTTGTGGACCGCTCCCGCGTGGGCGATCGACTCAGCCGGAGGGTCGAACAAGAGCAGTTTCTAGAGTACCTCCGGCGCCTGCTGGCACGGGAGTTTCACTCCTGGTCTCTCTCGCAGCTCAGCTGCGCCGCGAACCTGGAGCATTCGCTTTCGCCGCTTTTCGTCCGCGGGCTGTTGAGCCGTGGCCAGCAAGCTTGGGCGGTGATCGGCGCATCCCGCGGTCTCGGCCAACCCGGCTGCGACCAGATCCTCAGCTTCGCCCTGATCTGGCTGGACTTCCTGCGCCAGCGGATTCACCGGCAGGTGCTTTGCGGTCTGAAGATCTTTCTGCCCCACCCACACTCTACGGCCACAGCGAATCGGTTGGCCTTCCTCAACCAGAGATCGTTCGGGTTCGAGCTCTACGAGTTTGACCGTCGCGGCAATCTGGCACGGATCGACGAACGCGACTACGGCAACCTCTCGACCGAATTGCCCGCCTGTTCCCCCACCCCAACGCCCGCCGGGCCGGTAGCCCGATGGGTCAGCGAGCTGCAAGCTCATCCCGATGTAGACGCGATCCCTCGCCCGAACGGAGCCATTTCGCTGAAGGTCCGCGGCCTGGAGTTCGCCCAGGCCGGCAATGGCGTCATGACGTACGGACTCGACCGGCAGCGCCCGCTCAGCGCGCGCGAGTTTCCGGAAGTCGAGGCGCTGGCGAAACACCTCGCTCGCTTCCGCTCGCCCGAGACCGGGGACCCCGAAAATCCCCTGTACCGCAAGTACCCGGAAAGGTGGCTCGAGTCGGTTGCTCGCCGCGGGCTCAGCGCTCTCGACAGCACATTGCATCGCCGGCCGCTCTACAGCCAGGTCCCGGCGGTCGCGGGTATCGAGCGGGGAATCATCGACCTGCTGGCTTGCGACCAGGGCGGCCGGCTGGCCGTGATCGAGTTCAAGGTGGGCGAGGACATCCACCTCCCTCTCCAGGGTCTCGATTACTGGATGCGCGTGAAGTGGCACCTGCAGCGGGATGAAATCGCATCGAAGGGGTACTTCCCGGGGATTGGCCTCGGCAACGCTTCTCCCCGCCTGTTACTCGTCTCTCCGGCGTTCCATTTTCATCCCAGCACCGAGGTCATCCTTCGCTATTTTTCACCTGACGTGCCGGTGGAGAGAATCGGCCTCGGCGCCGACTGGCGCCGCGACCTCACAGTTGTCTTTCGCAAGAGGGGAGCGGGGCGGCTAGCCTGAACTTGAGTCCACGGGTCTCTGGGTCTCTTGCGCCTGCCCACCTGCGTTCGGCAACGCCGTCTTGCGGGCGAACCGGGCAGACCGTAAGCTAGACTTTAACCGATGGCCAAATATCAGGAAACCATCGAAACACGCGGGCACTTGGTCGACTCGCACGTCCTCGAGCAAGTCTTCGACACGATCGTCGCCCAGGACGGCCAGTTCGAAGTCGAAGAGTTCCGCATCGGCCGCACCAACACGGATGAATCCTATCTGCGCATGCGCGTGGAGGCTCCCTCGGAAGCGACGATGGCCAAGCTGCTCGTCGACCTGGTCAGTCTGGGCTGCGGGACCGTAGGGCTGCAAGACGCCCTTCTACGTCCCGTCGAGAAGGACTCCTGCGCGCCGGAAGATTTCTACTCGACCACCAATCACCGCACGCAGGTTCGTCTCCAGGAGCGTTGGGTCGACGTCGCCCGCCAGAGGATGGATGCCGGCATCGTCGTCGAGAACGGCCGAGCCGAGTGCCGCCGACTGCGAGATCTCCGCACCGGCGACCAGGTGGTCTGTGGCCGGCGGGGCATCCGCGTGATCCCGGAATCAAAGGAACGCGACCGCCACCACTTCGCCTTTATGTCGCACGAGATTTCCTCCGAGCGGCGGGTGGAAACGGCCGTTGGCCAGACCGCGGCGCTGATCGAGCACACCCGGTCCGAGCAGAAGCGGACCGTCGTCGTGGCCGGTCCGGTGGTGATCCACACCGGAGGGGGGACGGCGCTTGCGTCGCTGATCCGGCGCGGATTCGTCGACTGCCTACTAGCCGGCAACGCCCTGGGGGTTCACGATGCCGAAGCGGCTCTGCTGGGCACGTCGCTAGGCGTGCGCCTCAGCGACGGACGCCAGGCCGAGCACGGTCACCGCAACCATATGCGCGCCATCAACGCGATTTATCACTACGGCGGTGTGCGCGGAGCGGTCGAGGCGGGCAAGATCGGCTCCGGCGTCTTATATGAGTGCGTCAAAAACGACGTACCTTTCGTGTTGGCCGGCAGCCTGCGCGATGACGGACCGCTGCCGGAAACCATCACCGACATGAACGAGGCCCAGGACGCTTACGCCGAGCAGCTTCAAGGCGCCGGCCTCGTGCTCTGCTTGGGATCCATGCTGCACTCCATCGCCACCGGCAATATGCTCCCCGCCTGGGTGAAGCTCATCTGCGTGGACATCAACCCGGCCGTTGTCACCAAGGTGTCCGACCGCGGTACCGGCCAGGCGATCGGCGTGGTCAGCGACGTCGGATTGTTCCTGAGCCGCTTGGACGAAGCTCTTGGGTAGCGCTTGGTTGCATAAGTTCACGATCGTTTATGGCCGGCAATCCCGGGACCGCTCAAGGAAGCTCTGTTTTCCGCGACTTTCTGAGGAGTGTTGGCCGTTTGAGAGGCCAGGCAGGTCTTCGGTTGCTTGCCCTGTAGACCTTGCTTCCGAAAAGCAGACGACGGAGGAAGAAAAACATGACGACGCGGCCGGTAATTCTCGCGGCTTTCGCTGGAATCTTGATCGGCGGACCGTATTCTCTGCTTGCCAAGACCTCAAAAACCGCCCGACAACAGCTGATCTCCTTGGTTGAAGGAGCGGTAGTAACCTCTTTGAGGAAGCTTCCGGCAACCAAGGAGGGCATAAACCTTTACTTTGATCCCAGCGCCAGGAAATCTCTCGATGTCGAGACCGGCTTGGACCTGAGGAATTACGACAAACGGCTAGAGGGCGAAGGGGTCGGCGCCGAACCTGGTGAAAGACTGACGATCACCAAGGTCAAGATTGGCGGCAAGCATGTTGAGATTCACTTTGATGGCGGCGGCCGGGGACGACGGGGCAGCAAGCATGACTCCAAAAAGAACCCCAGCTTTAAACGCCAAGGGGGATCACGGATCAACTTTCGCTACGCCAGACCTTTGACCGACGAGGACTTGGGACCGCAGCGGTTTCTAGCGTTGATGGAGCGGATGCTGGCAGTTGACCATATCCGCACAAGACTGCTGGGACGAAATCTGCCTGAAGAAACACGAGATGCGGTGAGAAGGAAACAGGTTCTCAAAGGCATGTCGGTTTCCTTAGTCCATCGGATGCTGTCAGAGCCACTGAAGGTCGAGCTGCCCGACCTGAAGGACCTAGATCCTGACGCACCTTACATCGTCATCGAGCACTATCAGGTCAACGGCCGGCCGCTCGTTGTTTGGTTTGAGAACGGAGTTGTCAAGCAAGTTCGCGAGTTTGGAGTAAAACCCACGACGAGCCAGGTCGCAAACTAGCGCTTGGTTTCAAAAGTTCGCGTATTTGAAAAACTCTTTCCCGGAGGACCATCCAGCGCAACGAAGTAATCCCGGGCCTGTCGCGTGCTTCGACCGTCAGGTGGTGTAGAAGTGCGGGCTAGAATCAAGGCGTGACACACACAGCTACCCGGACCGTTTCCTACAGCGTCTTCTACGAACCGGCGCCCGAGGGTGGGTACGTAGCCATTGTACCCGCGCTGCCCGGTTGTCACTCCCAGGGGGACACGCTCAAAGAGGCGGAACGCAACGTGACAGAAGCCATCGAGCCTTACCTGGAAACACTCCTCTCTGAAGGCGAGGATTTGCCTCAAGACAGGCTTCCATCAAGCAAAGGTCGCCGTAGGGGTCCCGCTTTTCTCCTGATCGATGGCCTCGCGGCTGCCCGCACTCACCGGGAAAGAGGTGATTCGGGCGTTAAGGAAAGCCGGTTTTGTGGAAAGCCGGCAGCGTGGAAAGCCACATCATGGTTGTCCATCCCAATCGAGGACCAGGACCGTCATGCCGGTTCAGGCCGGCAAAACGTTCAAGAAGCTGCTATTGAGGGCGATCATTGCTGATGCGGGAGTTAGCCGGGAAGAGTTCCTCACGCTGCTTTGAAGCCGGCGCTTGATCTGCCGAGCATTTTTCCGCACCTTCCTGTAACCTAAATCTTTGTTATAGAGCGGGCGCTTTCTCGACGGGGAGAGATACGGCCAAGCCGTGGGCGGTGTCCCCGGAGCGCCTGATACTCGCGGCTGCCGATCGAAGCAGCCTGTGTAACATGCGAACGCGGACATGGTTTCGGGGGCTGAGTTTGCAACGGATATTCCGCCGCCTCGGAGTCTGTAGCGCCCTGTTTTCCTTCCTTGTTATCCCTGCCGGATATCCCCAGACACCGCCCGAGCAAGCCGTTCAAAGCGCCCGCGCGGCACCCGCCAGATCAGAGGATCCCGTCACCCGGCGGACACCACTGGAGAAAGCCAAGCAGTTCTTGGCGCGGGACGTGCTGGAGAAGGCGCTCGAAAACTTACGTCTGGCGGAAGAAGCCGATCGATTCGACCCGGAAGTTCCCTTCTACCTCGGCGAAGTCTGGGCGAAACGCGGCGGCTATTCCAGAGCTCGCCAGAAGTTCAAGAGTGCTCTTCGCCTCGACCCCGCATCCTTCACCCCGGCCTTCCGGTCGGCCCAGATGGCGGTGATTCTCTGGGAACAGACCCGCGAGGCGCGCTTCCGCAGCGAGGCGATAGGCTATCTCTGGAGGACCCAAGATCTTTGGAGCAATGCGAAGAGCGACCGCTACACACCGGACACCGCGACCGCCGAGGCTCTCATCGCGCAAGCGGACGTGCTGATAAGACGGCTGTTGAATATCTCCGGTGCATGGGTCAGCCCCGACGGTTTTGTGTGGAAGTTCAGCGAGAAGGACGGGCCGATCGGCAAGCCGGCGGGCAAGGCGAAGCTGCCGGAGGGCAACATTGAGATCCACCAAGTAAACGCACCCGAACTCAACACGACCGGATCCCTTTGGAGGGCCACGAACCTGGAACTCCAAGGCTGGTTTACGATGACCAGCCTAGTCGATGACCACGCTTGCAACTGGAACTACAAGCTGGCAGTCAAGGAGTCGCCGGAAGGGATGAAGTTGACCGGCACCGCTCGACTGTCGGGCCGGCAGAGGGAACCGTGCAACATGATGTCGAAGGATCCCTGGCAGATCGAGCTTCACCGGCAATAGCGTTTCTGCGACTCTACGGTTTCCCAGAGCATCCGCACTCGAAGGGGCTCGCGACGGATTCCGGGGGTTAGATGAGAGTGTGATGAAGCCTTACCAAACGAGCCGCCTTACCTGGCCTTACCCCTTCCTTGCGAAACGACCGGCACGAGGCTCGTCTTTTTCGGAAGCCGGGCGGCGCTCGTTACCTTCTAAATTAAGAAATCCTCTTTCAAGATTGTGCCGCCAGCACTCAACATTTCGACCAATGCGGCAAGGCGAGAGAGAAAATCCACGGCAGCTGATTACGCAAGGCCCACACCTTGGGGCAGGTCCACGACTTCGGCACCCAGTCGCCGACCCATGAGGTCTTCTTCATCGACCAGGCGATCAGCGCCCGCCCGCAGCAGGCCCGGTGCGTGTGCGTGATAACGGGAGCGGGCGATAACCGGAACGCACGGAGCCATTCTCTTCGCCTGACGAACGATGAGTTCCGATGTTTGTGGGTCGGGGACCGTGACCACGACAGCTCGCGAGTGTAGTATGCCCAGGTGGTTGAGGATTTCGGGTCGGGTAGCATCCCCGTACTCAATAGGGAGGCTGGACCTCTGAGCGGCTACGCTTCGAGGGTTGAGATCGACCACCGTGAAACGCATCGCGGCTTCTCGCAGTATCTCGGCTACGCGCTGGCCCGCCGGTCCGAAGCCGACGATGATGACAGGCCCCGGAGAGGTCTCGGTTTCCCGGTCCGGATGTGCTTCGCTAGACGGCGGCGGCAAGCGAGACAAAACACGAGTGATGATTTCGCCGAGTCTTGGAGCACCGACGATCACGTTGGGGGTCAGGACCAAAGTGAGTACGCAAGCGCATAGAAGCGCTTGGAACGTCGCCAGGGTCACCAGGCCTTGGAGATAGCCTAGCTCCAGCAGGACGAAAGAGAACTCTCCGATTTGAGCTAGAGTAAGCCCGGTCGCCGCGGCTGCGCCGTGAGGTTGTCGAAAGAGTCGGATGACAAAGCCCACAATGATCGCCTTGCCGCACATGATGGCCAAGGCGAGAGGAACAATCATCAGCAGACTCTGGTTCGCCGGTACGCGGGTCATCATGCCGAACGAGGCGAAGAACAGAGTCAGAAATCCGGCGCGTAGCGGGATGATGTCGGCCCGTATCTGCTGAGAGAAAGGGGATTCGGCCAGCAGCATTCCAGCCACAAAAGCTCCAAGGATCGGTGAGAGACCCAACGCATGGCATACCACAACGGCTCCCAGACAGACCGCAAACGCCAAAACCATGGGCAGGTCCCGATTGCGGTAGGCCGACGCCATGTCGAGAACACGAGGAAAGGCATATTTGGTCAGGAGGAACATCGCGGCTACCAACACCGTCGCCCCAGCGAGGCTGAGAGCAAACCCCCCGAAAGCCGCCGGACCGTGGAGGCCTTCTCCCAGAGCCGAAATCAGCACGACGAGCGGAACCACGGCCAGATCCTGTAGCAGTAGAATTCCCAAGGAATTCCGTCCGTGGAGGCTGTCCAGCATGGCTCGGTCCGTGAGCACGCGCAGCACGACCGCAGTGCTGCTCAGAGAGAGCGCCGCCCCGACGACAATCGCCTCCGCGGGAGCAAAACCGACAGTGATACTTACCAGGGCGGCAATGACGGCGGTCAGGAGTATCTGTATCGTGCCACCGAAAAGGGCCACCGATCCCAACTCCCGGAGGCGGCTCCAGGAGAACTCAAGGCCGATAGTAAACAGTAGTAAAGCGACTCCTAGTTCGGCGAGAATTCGATAATCTTCGACATTGCCAATCCACCCCGAAACTCCCGGGCCGAGCAGGATGCCGGCGACCAGGTATCCACCCACAGCGTTCTGGCGGAGCCGCTCGAACACCATCCCGAGGAGCAACGCTACGCTCAACAGCACGAAGAGGTCCAGAAGAACGGTCCAGTTATTTGACAAGAATGTTCACTCCGACACCTGATACCGAAATGACAGCCTCGCGGCTGCGAGGAGCGCCAAGAGCGCCCTGGGGTTGACTCGCGTCTCGAGGGCCGAACTAGTCGCCGGCCTGTTCGATCCGCAGAGCCACCGACTCGGGATCGGCCGAGATTTCCTCCAGGCGGGAGCCGTTGCCGATGCGCAGCGTATTTTTGTCAAGCTGCCCCGCACCGACCAATGCGATCCAGTCGGTTCGGCGGGCGGCGCAGTCTTCCGCTGTAGGAGGAATTTGCGGCCCGACTTCCACTCCCACCCGCAGTCCCCTGGCGCGCAGCAATTCCGCCTGAGCGATGACGCGGGGCAAGATCTCTTCACGCTCGGCCAACAGGTACAACTGGTAGGGCCTTGGCGCGGACCAATCATTTTCGGCGAGAAACGAGTCCACCAGGGCGTCAAACCGGAAGGCACAGCCGGTCGAGGGCAGCGGCGGCCCGCCGAACTCTTCCACGAGCCCGTCGTAGCGCCCTCCGCCACAGTACTTCGGGCCGCCATTGCCGGCCTGGGAAGAAATCTCAAAAACGGTGCTCGTATAGAACGTGAACCCGCGGGCAATGCCCAACACGGCCTCGAAATCGCCCAGCTCGTACATCTCGAAGTGGCGGCAGACCGACACCAACTCCTCTAAAGCCCCAACCGCCGGCGTACCCTCGAGAATCGCCCGCGCCTCCTGACGGACCTCGGCCAAAGAGCCTCTCAACCGTGAAACCCGCAGCAACAAGTCCGCCGTGTCGTCGGGGAGCAAGTTCTCCACACTCCAGACGCGGCGAAACGTGGCCTCGGCTTCCCGCGGCAGAATGTCCCCATACTCGCCCGCCGACAGCCGGGGCCGATGTTCAATGGCGTGTGGTCCCGAATAGTCAGCCTGCTGTTGCAACCCCGCCAAGTCCATCCGATCGAGATTGAGGTCCTCGATCAGGCCCGCGTCACCGGTTTTGGACAGCAAGCGGCACTTGTCGTCGATGCTAATCAGACGGTCCAAATGACCGATGACCCTGGCCCGGTCGCCGGAGTCCAGTTCGGGCGGAAGCAGGTTGCGAAAGACGCCGATATTGCCGATTTTCAGTGCGTAGCCTGAGATCCCGAGACGCTGCAGGATGCGGCAAGCTACGGCGATGACCTCCGCGTCAAACGCCGGGCCGGCCGCTCCCATACACTCGATGCCCGCCTGAGTAAACTCGCGATAGCGGCCCGGCTGCGGCCGGCAGTAGCGGAAACACGGGGCGATGTAGTAAAGCTTTTGGTGTCCCGCCGAACCCTCAAGAGCGCCGGAACCTACCAGACGGCACACCGGGGCGGTCATCTCCGGCCTTAAGGCATATTCTTCGTGGTCGGAGTGGAACGTCAACAGCGCGCTCTTGATCTCCGTCCCCGACTGGGCCAAGAACAGCTCGGCCTTCTCGAACATCGGAGTTTGAACCGCCTGGAAGCCGAAAGACTCAGCCACGGCGGCGAACTGCCCCTGAACGTGGTTTCGCACGGCCGTCTCGGGAGGCAGGAAGTCTCGTGTGGCTCGAGGCCTGTCAAAGCTGGGCATAGGCGTCTTTGCCGTCTACCGGGAGGCTACCCTAGGGCGCCCATTCGCGCGTCGAGGAGGCGCGCCCGCAACCGGCCGGCTTCAAGGCCGGGCCCGCGCGGGACGTGAGCAATTCAGTGAAGGCGCACCATTTTGAGGGCACGATCTGGAACTGGCGCATTTCTTTATAACAGAGCTTCCCGAACGCCGCAAGCGCCCCCCCGCTCCAGCCCGCTCCATCTGAAGCCGTACCGACCCGCCCTCTCACCACTCTTACCGGCCTATGTAGGTAAAGAGCATTTTCTCATCGAAGGATGAGCCTGAAGACGGGGGTTGGGGCTTTTTGAGTCGCTGGGGCTCCTTTCGGGCTTTTTGATTTTGAGTTTTGGGAAGGGGAGAATCGTCGTCGGGGTTGTGGGATTGTGGGAATCGCGGAGCGATTTCCAAGGGCGGTGGGAAACGAAGGGAAACCTGGTTTTGGTTTTCCTCGTTTTCCATCGCCCGTCATTTCCACAGCCCTCTTCCTGCTGTTCAGCACGGCGTGTTCGCGGAACGGAAACTGGCAAACAGCTTCTGCTTGGCTCGCTGCATCCGGCGGGCCGCCGCCGTGTCGCTTTCGGCCTGGGCAATGCGGCCCAGAGCCTCCAGCCTCTGCCCTGGCTTGAGATAGCTGGCGGCCTCGGGCAACTTCTCGAAAGATTCCCAAGGCGTCTGGTAGTGGCGGTACACCCGCTTCTGCTTGCCTTTGGCGTCGGTCTTGATCTCGGGCTGTCCGCAGGGCCGGTGGAAGTTCAAATAGGGATTGAAGTGCTGTTGGTAGAAGCGCTGGATGCGCCCCGCGTGCGGCGCCGCGATGTACGTATATCCCATGTGTTTGCGGATCACCGCGCCGTTTTTCGATTCCACCAAGCCGTTGTCGTTGGAGTGCCGCGGACGCGACTTGGTCTGTTCGATCAGCAGCTTGTTCAATAGCTTCTCCACCGTGCGATTGAGGAACTCGCTGCCGTTGTCGGAATGGAAGCCGCGGATACGAAAGGGAAACTGCTCGATCATGGCTTTCAGCAACGGCTCCAGCCAGGCTTCACTGATCGCGGGCGTGGCGCCGACCACTTGCCACTGGGTGACTTCATCCACGGCATTGATGTGGTAGACGCCCTTGACGCCATCGCGATCCCCTTGATGCACCGTATCCACTCGCAGAAAGCCGGGTTGGCCTTGCGGGTCGGGCCGGCGCCGCTCGCCGATCGACACCGCCGTGGGCCGGGTCTTGGTGAAATGCAGCCGCCGCTGGCGGTAGGCTCTGCGCCGCCGCAGGCGATAGATCTGGGCCACCGAGATCCCCGCCAGCCGCTCGTATTCGCGCTGCTGGTACTGCTGGTATTCCCGCTCGAGGATCTTGCGCGTGGCCGGGCCGCTGAGGGTTTCGTGGGCCTCGTCCACCGCCGCCAGCAGTTCGACGTCGGCGGGCGTGTACTTGCGGGCAAAGCGATGCCGCCGGTAGCGGGCGGGTTGGAGTTCTCCGCCCTGCCGGTACTGCTGGATCAGCCGCGTGATTTGCGCCCGGCTCAGTCCGGTCATCTTGACCAGATACTGCCGCAGCAGCCCTTTGTCGGCGCGGTTTTGGCGGCTGTAGCCGTGCTGGCGAAGCGTGCGCGCCACCCACGTGTAGATCTCGGCCCGCCCTTTGCCTTTGAATCGAATCTCCTCGCTGGAGTGGAGAAACTGCTGGATCTGTTGCAGGTTCAGCTTGCTGGTGTTTTGCACTTGGATAGTCAATTCCCAGCATGCCCACTCCCCGATCCTTCAGGCTCATCTTGTGTGAGAAACAAACTCCTCGTTCAGACTCATCTTGCATGAGACAAGACTTAAAGTACTCGGCCTCCCGCCGGACCTGTTATTATGAAAAGCACTGCCTACGATTTCCCCGCTCAAAGGGCGTTCTCGCAACCATAGCGCATGTCCAGTGTCGAAACCGTTCTCGTAGGCGAGGCCGCACCTGAGGCTGTTGAGCCGGTCGTCAACGACTTCAGCATTCAGGTCGCCACGGTAAACGGCTCTGGGAGCCAGACGGCGAATCTGGTTCTGCTGCGCTCGTTGTTCCAGATGGGCATCCCGGTTTCGGGAAAGAACCTGTTCCCCTCCAATATCGCCGGCCTTCCCACCTGGTACACCATCCGCACGAACAAGAAGGGCTACATCGGACGCAAGAAGGAAATCGACTTCTTGGTCGCCATGAACCCGGAGACCGCCCGCGAAGACACACTCGATCTTCCTCCCGGCGCGGCCGTCGTCTACGATCTTCCCTTGAAACTTGACGCCGTCCGCACGGATCTCCACTTCTACCCGATCCCTTTCGACGAACTGGTAAAGCCGGTTTGCCCGGACGCGAAATTGCGCCGCCTGGTGCGCAATATCATCTATGACGGGGTGCTGGCTTGGCTGCTGGGAATCGACCTCGAGGAGATTCGTAAAGCGCTGTTCAAACAGTTCGCGACCAAACCGAAGGCGGCGGAGCTGAACTGGGCTGCGGTGCGAGTGGGCTATGAGTTCGCCAAGAAGTCGCTGGTTAAAGCGGATCCTTACCGCGTCGAGCGGATGAACGCCACGCAGGGCAAAATCATCATCGAGGGCAATACCTCGGCCGCCTTGGGCGCTCTGTTTGCCGGCGTGACGGTCGTGACCTGGTACCCCATCACGCCGTCCTCCTCTCTAGCGGAAACATTGACCGATTACTGCCACCGCTATCGCCTGGACCCGGAGACCGGCAAAGCGACCTTCGCCATTGTTCAGGCGGAGGACGAGATCGCCTCGATCGGCATGGCCGTCGGAGCCGGTTGGGCCGGGGCTCGAGCGATGACCGCCACCGCCGGCCCCGGCATCTCGCTGATGTCGGAATTCGTCGGGTTGGGCTACTTCGCGGAGATTCCGGTGGTCATTTTCGATGTCCAGCGGATGGGACCTTCCACTGGTCTCCCGACGCGGACTTCGCAGGGCGATCTGCTCAGCGCTGCAACGCTCTCCCATGGGGACACCAAACACCCCCTGCTGATCCCTTCCAGTCCGGAAGAGTGCTTTCAGATGGGCATGCAGGCCTTCGATCTTGCCGAGCAACTCCAGACGCCCGTTTTCGTGATGCTCGACCTCGATTTAGGCATGAACTATTGGATGTCCGATCCCTTCGAATACCCCCAGGCGCCGCTCAAGCGGGGCAAGGTTTTGAGGGCGGAAGATCTGGACAGACTGCGCGCGTTCAACCGCTATCAGGACATCGACGGCGACGGGATCTGCCACCGCACGCTTCCCGGTACGAGACACCGGCTGGCCGCCTACTTCACGCGCGGCACCGGACATAACCAAAACGCGCAGTACAGCGAGCGGCCCTCCGACTGGGTTCGCAATATTGACCGGCTGGCCCGCAAATTCGAGACGGCCCGCGCCATGA
Organism: Bryobacterales bacterium; assembly: GCA_965206025.1. Classification (GTDB taxonomy): domain Bacteria; phylum Acidobacteriota; class Terriglobia; order Bryobacterales; family UBA6623. The sequence goes on from CBDBIU010000002.1 coordinate 184,484, forward strand.
TGCCCCGCCCCGTCGTGGACATCGGCGAAAAGGCGGCTGTCGGGCTGATCGGCTGCGGCACGAGCCATTACGCGATCCAAGAGAGCCGCGGGCAGTTGTTCGACGAACACAAGCTGAATACTTCCTATGCGCGCGTGAAGGCGTATCCCTTCAACAGCGAGCTTGCTGATTTCATCGACCGGCATGATCGCGTCTACGTCGTCGATCAGAATCGCGACGGGCAACTGCGCGAGCTGATTCTCCGCGAAATTCCGGCCAAGCTCGCCCCCAAAGTTCTCAGCGTGCGCTACTACGGCGGGCTGCCGATTGACGCTCGAACGGTCACCGACGACGTCGTCGGCCAGGAGGGCCTGTGAGTTCGACGCCGACGGCGCCTCCCCGGCCCCGCAAGAAAGTCAACCGCCTTGGACTTGATTTCCAAGACTACCGCGGCCTGAAAACGACCCTCTGCGCCGGCTGCGGGCATAATTCGATCTCCGAACGCATCATCGAAGCTTTCTTTAAACTGGGCGTGGACCCCACGCAAGTGATCAAGCTTTCCGGCATCGGATGCTCGTCGAAATCGCCGGCATACTTCCTGCAACTTTCCCACGCTTTCAACGCCGTCCACGGTCGCATGCCTTCGGTCACCACGGGCGCGATGCTGGCGAACCGCTCATTGAAAGCTCTGGGCGTCACCGGCGACGGAGACACCGTTTCGATCGGCATGGGTCAGTTCGCGCATCTGATGCGGCGCAATCTGCCGATGATCTACCTGATCGAAGACAACGGCTGCTACGGACTCACCAAGGGTCAATTTTCCGCCACTGCCGATGTCGGATCGACGTTGAAGAACGGCACGGTCAACGAACTCGCTCCGGTCGACACCTGCGCTCTGGCCATTCAACTCGGAGCCAGCTTCGTGGCGCGCTCGTTTTCCGGCGACAAGAAACAGCTCCTCTCGATCGTCAAGGCCGCCATCGCACACAACGGCACTTCCATGATCGACGTGATCTCCCCTTGCGTCACCTTTAACGACCACCGCGGATCGACCAAGAGCTATAGCTACGTTCGAGAACACCGCAGCAACCTGCAGAGCGTCGACTTCGTTCCCTTCTTCGACGAGATTCACCTTGACGGAGAGACGGAACCCGGCTCCGTTCGCGAAGTGACTCTCCATGACGGCTCAACGCTGTTGTTGAAAAGGATCGATACGGACCACGATCCCAGCACCCGCCGTCGCGCGCTTCAACTGCTCGATGAGGCGAGTGCCGAGGGACACGTGCTGACCGGGGTGTTCTACTTGGACACGGAAAAGAAGAACTTCCTGGAGATGCTCGGCCTCGTCGACCAGCCGCTGGTCCACCTTGGGCAGGAGCAGGTGCGCCCCCCTGAGTCGGCTCTAGTCGAAATGATGGAAGAGTTGAGCTAGCCCGCTTTTATCCCCCCACGCGGCCCGCACCGCCGCACCGGCTCCCGTAGCCCGATCGCCGCCTTGAGGCGGTAGAATCAGTATGCGTTCGTGGCGCGCATGGTTCGGAATCGCGTAGCCGGCGACATCGCAGCCTAATTTTGAAATTGACTCACGGACGTTCTTGAAGATTTTAGGTTAGCCATGAGAGGCACCGACCGAGATCCCCCGTCGAAAAATATTGAGCCTGATTTCGGACTCTGCTCTCACCTTGTCCGACTCAGCTTCCCGGACGGCGATCTTCGTCCTCAGACGGTTTCGTTGGAGGAGATTCGCGTCGAGGGCGCGGGTTTGGCCGTGGAGAGGGCGCGGGTTTGGCCGTGGAGACCCCCTACCCGATCGGCCTAGGGGTTGCTTTGACCGCGGAAGGATTCGCGGTTCAGGCGACGATCGTCGACTGTCGATCCCGTGAGACCGATTTCTACGTTCAGGTCCGCTTCGCGGAGGGCTACCGCTGGAATTCCAGCGACTGGGAGCCTGACCACTTCTACGCTCCAGCAAGGAAATCGGCGAAAGGCGCCGCCGGGAAGCGGTGACGCGAGCCGGTTGGCGATCGGTTTGCTCGCACTCTTTGTCGATCGACCCTAGCCAGCATTTCTCGCCAGGTGGCGAAGCGAAGTGCGTGAGAGACCCCTCAGTACAAGGCGCGCGCCGCTCCGCGCCGGGGCTGCACCGGCCTTAATTAACGAGTATTGGGTTAGAGGACCTTCGAGGATTTGATGCGGCCCGTCTACCGATCGACATGAGCCAGGACCGATTCGGCGACAACCGAGAACGGCCGGCCTCCCACCGCTAGGTCGTCGCTCGCGGTCGCCCTGCGTCTATCGCGAGACGGCGGACGGCTGATGCTCATTCCGCTCGGTGTGAACACGACCCGGCGGACTTGGCCCCTTTCGCCGATCGGCGGCAGGGCCTCTCCATTCAGCGTCAACTCGACACCGCCGGCATTGCCGACGATCAGCGCGATAGACTCCCGGGCGGTGATCAGCTTCTTTTGGCCGGCGTGTAGCGTATACTCCCAGGCGCGCCTGCCGTCCTTCGTGGCTCGAACCCAAACCGTATCGATTACCCGCAGTCCCACTTGCAGGGCGACGGCCGGCTCGGCCGAAGAGACGGAAGGTTCCGCCGGCGGGGCAGGGGATTCCTGCCCTGGGGCGGGATAGACCTGACGATGTTCCAGCTCCACCTGGCGTGCACTCTCGTAGGAAGAGTCGGCATCCGCTTGTTGGTTCGATTCAACCGGGGAGTAGAAGACGGCCAGCGGCAGCAGGACCAACCCGAGAAGCCCCAAGCTCGCCGACAGTAGTAGCGAATAACGTCGCAGGCGGTCCGTCAGGCCTTCGGCAAACCTCGCCGCCAGCTCCCGCCGATCTCCAGCTTCCCGGGCGGGAACCGTGGCGAAAGAGGGGATTTGATCGGCGTCACCCCCGGTTGCCGGACAGGCTTTGGCGAACCTATCGGCTACCTCGTCTTCGTTGAGCCCGACCGCCGATGCGTACTGACGCACGAAGCTAACGTTGAAAAGTCCACCGGGCAAGCGATCAAACTCGTCGCGCTCGATAGCCTCGAGTACATGCACGGGTATGCGACTGGAGGTCGAGATGTCCTCCAGGGTCATGCCACGCGCTGCGCGCTCGGACCTAAGGTCTTCGCCGAATGACCTCACTTATGAGTCCTGGTACCTAGCTCTTGCTAAGGTTATACTATTCCCTTCAACAGTACAAGTCCTGTACCCTCAGTTAAAGGAATCACGCAGCGGGGGTCTTAAGATCTCCGCCATATCGGCCTATGATTCCTAACCTTTGATGTCACCTCGCCGGCCGCTGGTCTCCACGGTAATGGTCAACTGGAACCGGGCCGATCTGATGGCTGCCTGTCTTCGGTCGCTGGCCCGACAACGGTTTCAAGACTTCGAGGTGATCGTTGTGGACAACGGCTCGACGGACGGCTCCCTCGATCTGCTCCGCGGCCGGGAATGCAGTCATGTCCGGCGGATCGAAAACACCGAGAACCGCGGCTTCTGCGCCGCCAATAACCAGGGGCTGGCAATCGCCCGGGGCGAATATGTTGCGCTGCTGAACAACGACGCCGAAGCCGAGCCGGAGTGGCTAGGCGAATTGGTCGGCGCAATTGAGGATCGAAAGGACGTTGGCATGGCGGCTTCGAAGATCCTGGTCCATGAGGACCCGACGACCATCGACAAGGCGGGCCATCTGATCTTCCCGGACGGGCAGAATCGTGGCCGCGGAACCGGGGAAGTTGACCGGGGCCAGTATGATCAACTGGAGGAAGTAGCCTGGCCCGACGGCTCGGCTGCTCTCTACCGAAAAGCGATGCTGGAGCAGGTTGGGGGATTCGATGAGGATTTTTTCGCCTACGCGGACGACGCCGAGCTGGGGTTGCGGGCGCGCATTGCGGGCTGGAGTTGCCTTTATGTCCCGACGGCCGTGGTGTACCACCACCTCGGGTCGACTCTAGGCCGCTATTCCGAGCAGAGGCTTTTTCTCATCGAGCGCAATCGGGTTTGGCTGGCCGCCAAGTTGTTCCCCTGGCGTCTACTATGGCTGAATCCGTTTTATTTCATGGCGCGGATGGCAGCCAGCCTCTTGGCAGCCCTGTTGAGACGGGGCGAATCCGGCCAGGCCCGCGAATCGATGCGTCTCGCGGGACTGCTAAAATGCGCGGTCAGGGCCAACATAGCGGCCCTAGCGGGGCTTCCCAAGATGCTTCGCAAACGAGGGGAAATCGAGGCTTTTCGCAAGCTCTCGCCAGCGGAAGTCGTCCAACTCGTACGGCGGTTTCATATCCCGCTGGCCGAGCTCGCCTCGAGGGCCCGGTAGGCGTGTCGGGCGTGACTTCACCACCACGAGCGGAGACCGATAGGCAGGCTTGTCCGCGCTGTGAGGGGGAGACCTACCTTACCTTGTTTCGCGCCTCCGATCGTCTTTACCGAACCACCGAGCAGCGCTTCCACGTCGTTGAATGCAGTGACTGCGGGCTGGTTCGGCTGCATCCCAGGCCCCCCCCCGCGGAATTGGCCCGCTTCTACCCGCAGACCTACTGGTGGGAGGCGGATGATTCCGCCTCGGGCCGACTGACGGAGATGTATCGGCGGTTCGTTCTCGGCGACCACGTTCGGTTCGTCGCGGCCTCCCTCGACGGCCTTGCTCCCGTGCTCGACGTTGGCTGCGGTGGAGGATCGTTTCTGCACGCGCTCGGCAAGCCGGCACAAGCAACGGTGGGCCTCGACTCTTCTCGGACGGCCGCCTCGGTGGCGCACGCCAACTATCGATTGCCCGCAGTTTGCGGGAGCGTGCCGAGCCATCCTTTTCGACCGGGGAGCTTCGGCGCCGTCACGCTTTTCCACGTATTGGAACACGTGTCGGACCCTAGGGCTTGCTTGCTGGCCATTCGCGACGCGCTGATCCCCGAGGGCAAGCTATTTCTCCAGGTGCCGAACGCCGACTGCTGGCAATTCCTGCTGCTAGGCTCCCGCTGGAGCGGCTTGGATGTGCCCCGTCATCTCATTCACTTCCAAGCCAAAGACCTCGAGAACCTGCTTGCCGACTGTGGGTTTGAGGTCGTTCGTCGCAAGTTCTTCTCACTGCGCGACAACCCCGCCGGACTGGCTACAAGCTTGTGCCCTCAATTGGAGCCGGTCTCCCGGCGTGTCCGCAAAGTCAAGGAATCGAACGCCACCCGGCTGCTCAAGGATCTGCTTTACTTGGCGCTCGTCTCAGCCGCCGTGCCTTTCACCTTACTCGAAGCGGCGTCGGAGGCGGGATCGACGATCACCGTGGAGGCCGTGCGAAGAGGGGAGACCTAGGTGCTTCAGGCGCGCTACGGCCGGTTTGTTCCGTCGTTTCTCAGGCGCCGCCTGATGATCGTGGAAGCCGTCATCGACTCCAGCGTTCGCTCCCTGGCCGACGAAATCCCGAATGGTGCTCGCGTACTGGACGCCGGCGCCGGAGAGGTACGGTACGCAGATTACTTCTCCCGCTGCCGATACACGGGAGTTGATCTGGCGGTCGGCGACCAGCAGTGGGACTATTCGGGCCTTGACGTCGTCGCTGATCTCACTTCCCTGCCCTTTCGGGACGGCTCGTTCGAAGCCGCCCTCAACATCGTCGTGCTCGAACATGTCCCGGAACCGGCTCGCGCGCTGCGAGAGATTGCCAGGGTCCTGCGGCCCGGCGGCCGACTCCTGATCGTCGTCCCCCAGCAGTGGGAGGTCCACCAAGGCCCTAACGACTTCTATCGTTACACCCGCTATGGTTTAGAGTGGTTACTCGATCAGGCAGGATTCTCCGAGCCGAAAATTCGGCCGATCGGCGGCTTCTTCACACTGCTCGCCCGAAGGTCGCTGAATTCCATGAATTTTTTCCAACAGGGATTGCGCTGGCTTGCGTTCCCTTTCGTAGCGGCCATAAGCGGCTTTCTGGCGCTGATTCTGCCGGGGCTGGATTTTCTGGACCGGCAAAAAAACTTTACGCTGGCCTACGTATGCGTCGCGGAAAAACGCTGATCTGCGTTCTCGCCGGCCTGGTCATGGCACAGTGGCCCTCCTACGGCGCTCCCTTGGCAAGGATTTACTCCGCGGCGGGCGTGGAAGCGTTGGCCTGGGCAAGACGGATCGTCAAGCTGGGCCCTCGATATCCCGGCAGCCGGGGCCACGCGCGCCTGCAACAACTGTTGGTCGGCGAACTCGGTAAAACACGAGCCGAGCTCATCGAAGACGATTTCACCGCGCGGACGCCGAACGGTCCGATCGCGATGAAGAACATCATCGCCAAGTTTCCCGGGACATCGGATGACATCGTGGTGGTCTCGGGACACTATGATACGTTTCATCGTCCGGGACTTCATTTTGTGGGCGCCAACGACGGCGGATCATCGACAGCTTTTCTGCTCGCGCTGGCCGGGCTACTCAACGCCCACCCGCGGAAGGACCAGGTGTGGCTGCTATTTTTCGACGGGGAGGAATCGATCGCCCGTTGGAACCGGGAGGACCACACCTACGGCAGCCGTCACCTGGCTCAGCGCTGGGGCGACGACGGCACACTGGGGAAGATGAAGGCTCTCATCAACGTAGACATGATCGGCGACGCCGACCTGAGTCTCACCTCCGAGCAGCTCTCCACCCCCTGGCTGCGCGAACTAGTCAGGGAGACAGCCCGCGGAATGGGCTACGGCTCTCTCCTTTCCGACAGGCGGTTGGCGATTGCCGACGACCATGTGCCTTTCCTACAGGCCGGCGTCAGCGCCGTCAACCTGATCGACTTTCACTACGGCCCCCGGAACCGCTATTGGCACACGGAAAACGACACCGCCGAGAAACTCAGCCTTCGTAGCTTCACGGTGATGATCCACCTGGTTGACAAAGTGCTTGATGAGCTGGAAAGCGTTCCTTGAGGGTGCTGTGCGGATCCGGTTGACACCAGATGACGGGCTCGCGGCACTGGCGTTATCCAGTCCGCTGTGTCGCTTGCGCCCGGCCCGTCGACAAACGAATCGGAGCCGCCCCCGCAAGGGTGCGGCCGAGGCCTCGCCGGCATACGGGCGCGGCGTGAGTACAACGGGTCGCTCCGGGAAGCGAGCCGAGGCCTCATCCCAGCAACCAACGCGACTTGCAATCTTGACCGCCGGCTTGCGCCGGCGGCTCTGTTTGGCCGGTTGAGACGGAAAGGCCGCCGACGCGCATAAGCGGCTGATGAACGAGCTGGGCCTCCTATCCACCCGGAAAACCTTCCCTTGACACGGCGTAGTGCAGCAACTCCGTGTTGTCCACACAGGTCCGTTTTTCAAACTTCATGCCGGCCTTTACCATCACCCGAAAAGACGCTCGATTGTGGTGGTCGGCGCAGGCCGCGATACGCTTCACCCGGCACTTCGCAAATCCCCAATCGAGGACCGCGCGGACAGCTTCGGTCGCTAGGCCCTGACCCCAGCAACTCGGCGCCAAGCCATAGAGCAGTTCGACCTCAGGCACAGCCCCCACAGGACGGAGTCCGCAGAAGCCGATGAGTTTTTTGCCGCGGAACCGAAAGACAGCCCACTGCCCGAAACCGCTCAATTCGAAATTGCCGATACTGCGTTCGATCTCAGTCCGGACGCGATCTCTAGAGATGACGCGATCGTCCCACAGATAGCGACGAACGTCCCTGTCGACCCACAGACGATAGATCTCGTCCAGATCGTCGAGACGCAGCGGACGCAGGCGCAGTCGCGACGTGCGGATCTGATGCCGGGCAGCCATCCGGTTCGGCCATTATATCCTTTGCTCTTGGGTATCCTGGCGGGAAGATCGTCGCCGCAGATTCCTTGGGGAGATTTTTACCGCCCCCCCGGTTGAGACTGATTCGCGCAGACGTATTGTCTATCGATCCGTGATTATTAACTTGACACAAGGTCGAGATTCCTATATACTAGTCTTGTGATTTGGTTTTCCTCTTTGGTTTCAGTTGCTTATTGTCTTTCTCGTGGGCCACTCGGTAAAGTTCCTCTCGCGCACCCTTGGAGAAAAGCCGTTTTAAGGCTTCCTCAGTCGTCAACTCGATCGCGGGCTTCTTGCGAGGCATATCATGGACCTTCTAACGCTGTTTGACCGCTTCCACTCCGAAGAGCGCTGCGCGGAGTACCTCGAAGGGCTCCGGTGGCCGAAGGGGGTGCGCTGTCCACGCTGCGATTCAAATAAGACATCGCGCATTGTGAAGCGCGCTCAGTACGATTGTGATTCATGCCGTTACCAATTCTCCGTCAAGGCCGGGACGATCTTTCACGATTCTCATTTGCCGCTCCGCAAGTGGTTTGCTGCCGTGTACTTGATGTGCGAGTCTCGCAAGGGCGTGTCGGCCAATCAGTTGAAGAGAACCCTCAAGGTCGCCTACAAAACGGCGTGGTATCTGTGTCACCGCATTCGAGCCGCTTTGAAGGACACCGATACTGAGCCGCTTGAGGGAACTGTGGAAGTTGACGAGACTTTCGTCGGCGGTCGCGTCAAGGGTAAGGGTCGCGGCTACAAGGGAAACAAGAGCATGGTCCTGGGAGCCTTGGAGCGCGGTGGTAGCATCCGCCTGAAGGTCGAAAAGCGCCGGGACCGCAAGACCCTGCACAGGTTCATCAGAGAGCATACCGAACCCACTACCGAGAGGATTTACACCGATGACTTTGAAGCCTACAAAGGCATTGAGGACGAAGATACCGAACACGAGACCGTAAACCACTCGGCTGAGGAGTACGTGCGCGGCGACGTGCACACCAACAGCGTCGAAGGCGCATTTTCGCTCTTCAAGCGCTCGATCGTGGGGGCGTACCATCAGGTCAGTGCTAAGCATCTTCCGGCCTACCTGGATGAGTTCGAGTTCCGGTTCGACAATCGGAATAATCCGTACCTGTTCCGGGACACACTGCTGAAGCTGATCGAAGCGCCTAAGATGGAATACAAGGAACTCATCGCTTAGGGTCTAGGGTCTCGACCGACCACCAATAGGGGGACCCGTTCCCCCTCCCACGAGAAGAATAGGTTCGTTCTGCACTTCGCCGGTGCTGCCGGTCTGCCATCCCTTTTGCGCGGAACCGTCATTTCCAGTTGCACCATCCAGAGTCCTGGAACTGACCCAGCGGCCTTCACGAAGCCGCTAACGCAACTTGCAAGCACAAACTCGGATGCGGATACGCTCACGAGTGGGTAGCCGGTTTCGTCACCCGCCAACTCTTTCGGCTCGACCACCTGGTCCGTGATTACTGTGGAGGTTTTCGGTTTGGAGTCGGAGATAAAACCCTTCGTCTTATCCGTTGACCACAACTGCAAGTCGATGACTTCGATCCTGCAATGCTTAATAGGTTCTGTTGTGTGGTTGACGGGTACGACCCTCAACTCCGTCCCGTAGGCCGACGACCATTCCAGTGTCAGATTCGCAGCCAAACTCCGGCCAATGTAGTCGTCCTTCTGCGCCCAGGACCGGTATGGGCTAGTTGGTTTTGGTGCAGAAGTTGCAGGTCGCTGTTCCAGAGCCACTCGCGCTACCGACAACTCGGGTATTGCAGCCCGTCGCCTCAGAACCGCAGGCTGTACTGGCGGAGGCCCCGGCGGCGTTGGCATTACATCGCCGCCAAGCTGAGGCTTTCGGTGCTTGCTGCTGTTTTGTTTTCGGAGTTCCCGAAGTACTAAGCCAAACATTACTAGCGCCACGGGAATGGGAAGGAAGCGTACTGTACGCCTAACCGTGAGCCACTCCATCTGTGGCGACCAGGAGTCTCCCAAAGCCTTAGCAATTGTTGGTATCAGCGGGTCAGACGACACCCAAGCCCAGAGCGATTCAACGAAAGGCAGACCGAAGAAAACAACGGCAACGCCCGTGGAAATCAACGGATACCTCCGGCTGAACTGATGCCACCGGCCCATTTTTGCCAGTCTAGCACCATGATTTCTCCTGCGTCAAGTTAATAATCACGTATCGATCAACCCCCGATGACCCGAACAGCTCCCGAAGAAACTCCCACACCGGCGGACCTGGTTTCTGAAACAACATGTAGCGCGGAATCACGTAGAGCGAACTCCCGGCCGGCGTGGGGGGGGGATCCGCCCGATGCTGGGCCAGTACAGCTCTGTCTTTGACGTACAGCGCGGCGTCTCCCTCGGCGGCCAGCAACTTCATTCCCTCCGGGATGGGGCTTGACGCCGCTTGAAGGACATAATTGATGTCCCCCTTGATCCCGCTTCGGTGAGCATAGTAGTACAACATGCTCGCCGGCGCTCTGAAGATTCGCTCGGGCCCAAGATGGCCGGCCGGGCGGGGAGCGATACGGCCCAAGATCGAGGCCTGCCGAAAAGCTTCCGGCTCCATGGACTCGTACCCACCCAACCGGATCTCCGTCGCAGCGCCAATCCGCCGGGCATGATGCCCCGGCGTTGCATCGGGGGGGAGCGAGAGGTAGAGAGCGACCAGGCCAGCGGCCGCCGTAGCGACCAGGAACAACCGGGGCCGGCGGCGGCGGCCGGGAATGTCGGTGCGCCAATACACCACCAGCGGAAGCAGCATCGCGGGCACAAAATAGTGCAAGGAAACATACGCCTGAATGTAAAAAAGCAGGTAGTAGCTCAGGGTCACCGCCGCCACAGCACGGGTAACGCTGTCTTGCCGGCGCCAGCCCAGCAGGGCTAGCGAGGGCAGAATCCCACTAGGAAACACGACAAAGGCCCAGCGCATCAGATAGTCCTCGTGCCACAGAAACTTCAGCTCACCCCAGTCTTCCAGTTGAGGTCCCGTGAACCGGCTCAGTAATGTCCCCAGGCCGTGTGCGACTCCAGGAGGAGGCAGATTGAAGGCGTCTAGAACCGCCAGCGCCGCCTGCGCCGCGACCACCGCGCCGATCAGAGCAGAAAAAGTTGCGACGATGGCGGTTCGGGGACGGGGACGCCAAACAACGCCAACGGCCAACAGCCAAAGAACCACCAGCAAAGCGCCGCTAACCAGCGAAAAATAGGTTAGCGCAACCCACAGAACAATCCAGAAGGAATCGTTCCTCACAAAGGCGAACACAAAGCCCAGAAAGCAGGCCACAGCCAACGCATCCTGGGACGCCGGAAGCGCCAAGTCCGCGTAATAGTAGCTATAGGTGTTGCTGAAGGTCATCACCACCAGGTAAACCGCCAGGCCTAACCAAATGAGCCATTGTTCCGCGGCCTTCAGCCGCGAACGGCCGTGCTGCGCCAACCCAACGATCGCGGCAAAGATTGCGATCAGATACAACACCATCGGCAGTCTAGCGGAGATTTCAATTTCACCGAACAACCGCATAAACCACGAAATGGGGTAGGCAAACAGGAGCGACGTCATGGGGAAAATCGAGGGCGGGCCTGCCGCCCGGTCCCAAAAAGGAACTGGCTGCACGAACAACAGTCGCGCCACCTCGAACGCATCTATTCCGTCGCCAGTAAACGTCTGCCAATAGAACTTGGGGGCGAGTACGGCCAGAAAAAACCAAGGCACGAGGACCATCGACGACAAAATGACACGCCACCCCGCCTCGTCCAATGGCCAGCTCACCCGACGGTTTTGAGCGAACCGCAACTGCAAAACCCCGAAGCTAAACAAGGAGCAGACGACCAGCAGGACGGCGAACCGCCCGTCACGCAGAGGAGCGCCAAGCAAAGCCTGCATGGCCATTGTCGCGGCGCTGACCACGAGAAGACTCAGCCCGAACCCGGAGACAATCCACAGTGGTGTCCCCATGGATCTCCGCACCGCGAGTGCCAGCAGAAGGCCGGGCGAGAGGCAAAGCAGACAGCCACTGAGCGCCACAACGGGCGCACGGACATAGAGCAGCCAAGCCTTGCTGGGGACGAAATACGGTTGCTCGGACTCGGCGAGTACGTTCAGCGCGGTTGCTTCTGAAAGGGCGCCGGCATCGATCAGCGCGGGCAACCAGCCGACTGCCAGAGCCCCCAACAGACGGAGAATGCCGCCTCGTGTAGCCGCGGCGCTAGCCTGCATTTCTCACCACTAGGGCCGTACCACCCGACTCCTCGGCCAAGCCGGGGACAAGAAGCTGTCGGGATCCCGCTTAGGACTTGTCGATCCCCGCCACAGCCTGTTACGTAGTCAGCGGCTGTGGTTTCGATAGGAAGCGATCGTTTCTTGAAGATTTCTCTCCCGATCGAATCGGAATCGGCCCGAGAATCGAAAAACGAGCAAGTCGCGCAGGAACTCCCAGCTCGTGATTGGGCGAACATGAGAGAGGCCGCTTCCTCTCATCCGCGCGAACACGTTTAACTCGAGAACGCTAAGTCCCATGTAGTGCGCCTTGACCATGATCTCGGGGTCGAGGAACCACTCTTTCGACTTCAGATTCATGGCCAGCAAGTACTCCCGGCGAACCATCTTGGGGCTGCCATTGACATCCACCGAGGCCAAGCGAGGCCAAAGCAGGCGAACGAACAGGTTATAGGCGGTGGAAACAATCTTGCGTAGGAATCCGTCCATGCGGAAACGGCGGCGAACCTTGGCGAGCACCTTGCCGTCCGTCGCCAATGCCGATTCATACAGGCGAACGACGTCTTCCGCATCCACCTGACCATCCGCCGGGATAATACCGATCCATGGAGCCGCGCAGCGAGAAATGGACTTGAGCACACCGTTTCCATATCCCTGATTGATCTCAACCCGATGGGGAACCACGCAGGGATCCTTGGCGGCCAACTCTCGAATCATCTCGCCCGTGCGGTCGCTCGATCCATTGTCGACGGCAATCAACTCAAGCCGGTGTCCGGCCTGGCGAAACGCGGTGCACAACTTCGGTATGGTGTAGCCGATTACCTGCTCCTCGTTGAAGCAAGGCATGATGAACGAGACGTCGGGACCAAGGGCGGCACCGCGCTCCTGCGTACTCATGGCCGGCCGTTGCCCTCGCCTTCATGCGGACCCGACCAAACGAGCGTGCGGCGCAAATCCCGGGCGAACATGGTTCGGGTAAACTTCCCGAGCCCCGCGGGGTGTTCTCCGAAAGTGGCGACCCGGCTCATAATTTCAGCCTTTCTAGGCGCTTCCACTCGAGCCGCGAAAGCCTTGGGTTCCGCAAAGCGATACGCTTCAAGGTTCTTGCAATAGCCTTCTCTGCTCCAGGCCTCAATGTCGTACGCCACTAGGCCCTCGGGAGCGGCGGCGAGGGTTTCGGCGAACGGAGCATGTAGCAGCACGCCGCGCAGGTAGTCCATGACCGCGGCGAGCGGAGGTTTGGGAGCCTGTGGCCGGGTCTCGGCCAAGGCCGCCACAACGCCCTGCTCAAGAAAATCGACCGCCTCCTGGGTCGCGTAGAAACGTCCTAGCATCGAGTACTTGCTCAGCAGATTGCCGCCCAGGCTGCCATCCAACAAGCCGTCGAAGCGGGCTCGAGCCCAAGCAAGGCACGCCTCCTCGGTTTCGAACAGCTCGTCCCGGCTTTCCCTCACAAACTCCTCTGTCAGACGTCGAAGGCCGGAGGGGGCTCGGTCGAGCATCTTCTGCAGGCGGACGACGAGATCGAACGGCTTGACCCCATAGAGCCGGGCGAACTGGAAACCCTCCTCGAAGTTTCCTTCGTAATAAAAGATCGTCAGCAACAAGTGGAAAACCCGGGCTTCCAGATAGTCCTGAAAGCTGAAGCTCGGCGTCGCGACCACCATCTCTTCCGTCTCCACAACCGGTTCGCCCGCGTAGTCGCCGATGTTTCGCGCCACGATGCGAAAGCGCGTCGTGAAACCGAATCGCTTGCGGTTGTCGGGAGTACCAAGCGGGGCGCCGTGCAAAAGCATCAGCTGATGGGCGGAAACCCGTTTCACGCCGGCATCGAGCAGATCCCGAATCCCATTCAGGAACGACTCCTTCGTCTCTCCCGGCAAACACAGAATTAGCTCGCCGTAGGATTGCAGGCCCTGCGCTTCCACCTCGCGTTGAATCTCCGCGTACGTTTCGAGCTTAATGTTGGAACGCTCGATGTTGTCGAGCACCGTGGGATCGAGCGATTGTACGGCGGCCGTCATGGGCATCTTGCCACGCACTTTCCGCATGACTCGAATGATTCGCTCGCCACGGTTTTTGCCGGTGGTCGTGCGAATGTAGTTGGGCCAGCCGAAGCGGTCCTGCAAGTGCGCAATGTAGTCGGCCACCTCTTCGTCCAGGGGGTACATGCCGAAATTGTCGTCGGCGAAGCAAAGCGGGATCTCCGAGCGAACATGTTTCGCGATATAGAGCAGGTCAGCCTTGACCCTTTCCGCCGAATACCCGAAGATTTTGTCATTGGACCGCACGGCCGAGTTGCAGAAACTGCAGCTAAACGGACAGCCGCGGTTGATCTGGAGCATGGGGAAGTACCCGGTTTCAAAGAAGGGGTCCATCCAGCCCGCCAGATAGGGCGACGGGATCTCGTCCAGGTCACGAATTCGCTCCAATTCAGCGCCCCGGATGAACTCCCCCGTTTGGGGATGAATCCAATGATTGCCCGGCAGCGGTTCTTCAAAGACCCCCTCCTTCGACAATCCGGCCTCGCTGTAGCGGCGAACGATGTTCAAGAACGCCCGCTCGCCCTCGTAGGTCGGTCCCCGAACCGCGATGTCGATTTCCGGCGCCCGCCGAAGAAACGCTTCCTGTTCCGCGGCGGTCAAAGGGTAGTTCGGCCCGCCCATCAGGGTCAGCACGCCGGCACCGCACGCCTTAGCATAGCGGGCCAGGCAGAGAGAGAGCTGGTGGTTCCAAACAGGCTCTTCTGGGATTTTAGTGGCTGGCGGCGGTGAGTGACGGATCCCTCGCCACTGTGAGGCCGACCTCCCGGAGCCTGCTTCGGTGCCATGCAAGGGCTTCGTGACAACTCTACGGCCCCCAAGGCCGGGCGGCGACTGCGTTGGCCAAAAAGAATTACTGATAAACAAAGGGTTACGAGTAGAGCAAGGCTGCTGGCAGGTAGTCGTACAGTCTCCCGAAGGCTGTGAAATGCGGATCCACAACTGTCATCCAGTGGCCACACTCAAAGAGATAACTCCCTGTTTATCAGTGTCTTATTCCCTTTACGAGTTGCCCACGACCGGACTGGCGTGTAGGGTATTTGGGGATTTCTTGGCCGCCTTTTGGGCTCCGATGTGACTGCGGGCGACGTCGGGTCGGCAGGATGGAGGAGCCGGCTACCCGTTGGCCACCCACTAAAAACCCGGAAGAGCCTCCAAACATAACCGCTTAGGCCAAGGATATCCGGCGCGCCCCCATCGAGCGCGGCCTTCAAGTCGAGCGGCTCTCGGAAGATCGAGACCTCGAGATCAGTCGTGCTGCTGCAATGAGCGGTGACGTAGGACGCCAGGTTGGCAACGCCCAGCGGGTAGACGTCCGAGCTGATCGTCAGCTGGTTGTGTCCTATATCCGCCAGAAATATCCGCACAGAGATGCCTGTTACGACCCTCAGCCGCTAGCCGCTTCCGAGAGGTCCGCCGCCTGGCTGTCTTCCCATGCTAACAGCCTCTAAGCAAAGAACAAAAGGCCGCAGTTTTCCTGATTCCTTCCTGGGGTTCGGTCGGCGGCGCCCAATCCGTCAGGCGCCGGAGCTTATCCAGACTGACGCCGCCGTGTTCCATTTCTTCGCGGCGAGTCGCTAGCCGTCCGAACTCAAGTCGGTCGAGTGGTGTGCGACACACTTTAGCGGCGGTCAGGGCGAACTCGCGAACTGTCGTCAGTCGTCCGCTGGCCAGGTTGACCACCTCGCCCGGATCAGCGCTCGACACGCCTAGCCGCAACAAGCCCTGGGCCACATCCTCGACGTAGGTGAAGTCTCGTCTCTGCGCTCCCGAGGTTAGGGCCAGCTTGCCAGATTCGCGGGCCGCCTCGATCAAAGAGGGAAGCAAGCGGCCGCGATGCTCGCCGGGGCCGTAGACGGTAAACAGCCGCGCCGTGATACCGCGCAATGCGCCGTTCCGGCAACACTCGGCCAAGTTTTGGGTGCCCCGTAGCTTGGATTTGCCATAGAGGGTAGTGGGCCGAGGTGCGGAATCTTCCGCCAGGTCTCCCCCGAGTGAGCCGTACTCGAGCGCTGAGCCGACGTGGACGAACTGCTGCCCCGGCCAACTCGTGTCGCCCGCGGAAACCAACCCTTGGCAAATCCTCCGAATCAAGTCCGCGTTCATCTGATAGGCGGCTTTCTCATCCCGCTCGGAAGGGTCCACGCCGTAGCCCGCCAAATTGAACAGGACGCTGGGCCGCGCGTCGAGCAACAAAGACCGAATGCTTTCAGGATTCGTCAGATCGGCCCCTATTATCTCGCCCCTGACACCGTAGCGAGAAAATATTTCTTCGGCCCCGGTTGCGTCCCGCACCGCCAAACAGAGGCCGGCGCCCACGGAACTCAAAGCACGCGCGACCCATCGGCCGATAAAACCGCTGGCTCCCAAAACCAACACCGGGACATTGCGGTATTGTTCGCCTAGACGATGGGATTGCTTCATTCCCGGCCCCTTGCTGCTCAGTGGCGCACCGACGTTGACGTCTCCCCGGCCTTCGCAGAGCCTTTTCCCGTTGACGGCTGGAACCTCGGCCGCTGCACAACTTCAAAGCCGCGCCCGGTAACGGTCGGTCCGTTGACCACCCAGACTCGGCGCTCGGGGTAGGCCTCGACGAGCCGGGCCCGGAGCTCGGGACCTCGATCCCACACGAATAACGCGCTCGCCGAGCTTAGGTCGATAGGATTGTACGATGCCGCCGCCATGTAGTCCGGAAAACGATCCCCGCGAACAAAAACCAAGCTTTCTCGAAAGTCATACTCTTCGCTCAGGAGGGGGATGTCAGGACGCATCCCCAAGTAATGAAAGTACTTGTCGATTGCTCGCCAAGGAAGGTAATTCGCTAAGGTCAGCCCACAGAGTACGAGGACGGCCAGGTGGAGGCGGGCCCCGTCTAGGGCGCCTCTGGGGCTGTCTCGCTCCAGCACCTCCTTGAGGAACTCAATACCGCGTGCGCTAAGCGCGGCTAAGGGGACGATGGTCAGGTACCAATATCGAGCGCCAAAGTCGGGTCCGCCGCTGAACCAGTAAAAGCTGAGCGCCCCCGTTACGGCCACGATCGTGAACATCATTCCGAAGTCGCTGCCCCGAGCGCCACGAGCGAACAGAAGCAGCGCGACAAACAGAAGGGAACCTACACTCCAGCCATAAAGCTCCACGTTGACGGAAGAGAGATTGAGATTCGTATTGACCACCACATCGCGCAGCCCATGACCGGGATAGGGATCCAGCTGCCAAGGTAATCCGCGGTCCGCTCCGAACCCAAGAGCGTTGCTGTTGGGACCGTAGTGCTTGTCCGCGTAGGCCTGAATGGGAAACAACGTCGCGCTGCCGGTGAGCAGATGATTGTAGTAAAGCTGCCCAGCGCCGACGCCGGCCGTTGCCAACACCAGCCCCGCTAAGGCCCCCGGCTTCAATCTCCTCCCTCCCCAACCAAGCGACCATAGGGCCACAATCACCGCGGCGACCAGGGCGTCCAAGGGGCGAATCCAACTGCCGAATCCGAGGGCAAGGCCCGCCACCCATCCCCACAACGCACGCTGTGTTTTCCGCGCCCGGGTCACCGCCACAGCCGCAATCAGGGCACAAGTCAGCAGGGCTGTGTGCGGCAGGAAGTTCATTGCCATGAACAGATGCCAGGGGGAGATGGCAAGGAGCAACACAGCCAGCCGCGCTATCCGACGATCGTACAAACCTTCCAACAGGATCGAAACCAACAGCAGATTCACCGCCGCTAGACAGGGATTGACCAACCATGGCGCGCCGAGCCGCACGCCCACACTGAGCAGGGCCGGCCAGCCCGGCGGCACCGGACAGTACCAGCGGTCTTCCTCATACATCATTAGGTCCATGTCGAAGGCTTCCACAACCGGTGGAGCAGGCATGGTGAGCATGCCTTGGGCGAAATAGCGAGCCTGATAGAGAGAAACTACCTCGTCACCTAGGTGCGGGAACCGTTGGTAGGAGACCGTGTTAAGCAGCGCCGCGCAAACCAGCACCCAGCCGGCCGCCCACAGAGCGAAACCATCCATGCCAAAGCCCCGCCCCCTCGGCTCTCCTGGGCTGAAGAGACGGTCCCAACACGCCTTCCAGTTCGGTACAACCTCGGAGGGAAACGACCAAGCCGCCAAAACGATGTTCCCCAGGTTGACGGTTTGAAGGAAGGCAGCCCATGTCAGCTCGGCCACGTAAAAAGGAACGTTCCGCGAAACAGCGGCCGCCGACAACCAAAAGATCGCTCCGACCCCGATCAGCCCCCAGGGGCGAAAGTTCAGCCGCAGCCAAGAGGAAACCGCCGGCCATCGCCCCCAGAATCGCGCCAGCACGCAGGCTGCCTGCACAACCAGAAGACCGACTAGTAGACCGTTGGTCCCTTGTAGCAGTTGGTCCCAACTTCGGTAGTGCTGGTAGTGGATTCGAGGCCCGGCGTCAATGAGTTGTAACCCCGCCGCCTGAGCGAGCAGCGCCAGGGTGACCCAGAGACAGAAAGGGCGCCAGCGCCGGTCGAAAGACCACCCGAGGGGCAGGCAGGCGATCGAACACGCGAGGGGGAGACAAAAGGAAGTATCAATCAAGCCCTCCGCGTCACGGAAACGCGGGTCGCTCACCGCCCAAACCATCAGCGGCAGCGGCGCAAGCCAGACAAGCAGACGAAAGGCCCAGATCAACACTGCTGACTTTAGCGTAGTTTGCTTGGCTCAGGGTCCCTCCTCCCGCCGAAACTCGGCGCCCTGGCTAAGCTGGTTGTAAACCCTCCCCCCGCGGAGCCCGCGATGGTTTGCGCGTCGCAGGGGGTGCGCGACACCTCGATGTTCCGCGGCCAAAAAACCAGGGCGGTCCGGGAGAAAAGCCCGTGGCGGCCAAATCGGTCAAGAGGTATCGGTCGGGTCGTCGAGGCAGATGATACCATATCGGTTTTCGTTCTTAGGTGGCTCCCTTGTCCAAGCTCTCCTCCGGCACGAAAGCAGCGCGACGCCAGAGTTTCGTTCCCCTGATCGCGTCTGAAGGGTGGCGGACACCTTGAATCTCGTTCCTCGGTGGCGCTCGCGTTTCCTGGTCCTTGCTTGGCTCGCCTGGTTGCCGGTGGCGATCTGGCTGACCTGGGAGCCTTTCCTTTGGCACATCGAGTACTTCCGCAGCCCTGGTCCCGAGTTCCACCGCTTGATGCTGTTCGCCATCCCGTCTCTTGCGGCGGTGATTGTTTTTTACCGCTGGTTTCGTCAAAAAGGGGTTTGGCGTTACGAGCCGGCTGCGTTCTTCGTGGTTCTCGTCACCGGACTTGCGATTTATCAACCGAGAGCAACGCTCGTAACAGTTTGGGGCTCTTCTGGGATTTTAGTGGCTGGCGGCGGTGAGTGACGGATCCCTCGCCACTGTGAGGCCGACCTCCCGGAGCCTGCTTCGGTGCCATTCAAGGGCTTCGTGACAACTCTACGGCCCCCAAGGCCGGGCGGCGACTGCGTTGGCCAAAAAGAATTACTGATAAACAAAGGGTTACGAGTAGAGCAAGGCTGCTGGCAGGTAGTCGTACAGTCTCCCGAAGGCTGTGAAATGCGGATCCACAACTGTCATCCAGTGGCCACACTCAAAGAGATAACTCCCTGTTTATCAGTGTCTTATTCCCTTTACGAGTTGCCCACGACCGGACTGGCGTGTAGGGTATTTGGGGATTTCTTGGCCGCCTTTTGGGCTCCGATGTGACTGCGGGCGACGTCGGGTCGGCAGGATGGAGGAGCCGGCTACCCGTTGGCCACCCACTAAAAACCCGGAAGAGCCCAGTTTGGATCTTTCTGGCGGCCTACGGCGGCGGGCGTTTTCTGAGAGAACGGGCGGGCCTGACGGCCAAATCGCGCGCGGAAGAGATCAGTCTTTCGGCGGGCATTGGCCTAGGGTGTCTAATCTTCCTTCTTTTCTTGTTGGGACTATGGGGTTTCTACGACTCCTGGTCGTTGGCCGCCGTTCTGGGGCTTTGCGTGCTGGGGTTTCACCGGGAGATTCGGAAACTTCCGGCGTCGTTTCTGGGACTCATGCGCTCGTGGGCCTCAACGGCGGATCTCCAAAAGCCATGGATGGCGGCGCCCATCGTATTCGCCGGCATCTTTTTGGTCTGCTCGATGATGGTGACCCTGGCGCCCAGCTTGACGCATGACACCCTGATGAGCCATTTGCCCGCTGTCCGCTTCTACGCCGCCGAGCAGGCCCTCGAGCCGCTCCCGTTTTCCAGCTACTCCTACTACCCGCAGGGCTTCGAAGTATTGATGACTCTGGGGTACGTGTTCGGGGGCCAGCCAGCCGCGCAAATGGTGTCTCCGCTTTTTTTCGGCCTTACGCTTTTGCTCGCCTTTGCCCTGGCCCGGGAGTGCGGCGTTGCTCCCGGGCCCGCCGTGGCGGGCGTGATATTGGCCGCTTCGATCCCGTTCCTGCACTGGACCGGCAGCGTGTCGAAAAACGATATGGCTTTGTCGTTTTTCCTGCTGGCCGCCCTGCATTGTTATCTGCGGGGCCGCCAATCGCCGGACCCGAATTGGCTGCGGCTGAGTGTTTTATTTCTGGCAGCAAGCTTCGGAGTCAAGCATGTGGCGCTCTTCGGAGCTTCGTCGCTGGGCTTGCTCTATCTCCACACGCTCTGGCACCGGCCTCGCCGGTTTCGAGAAGTCCTGATCCTAGCGCCGATCTTCGTCGTCTTCGGGCTTTGCTGGCAGGCGCGCACCTTCGCGCTGACCGGCAACCCCGTCTATCCGGCACAGTGGCGGGCGGCCGTCGAACCGCTGCGCCCGAATGCCGCCCGACCCCCCAAGAGACGCAGGGTTCCCCATGTCCTCATACCTTGGGCTATCCACTTCAAGCATGAATTCAAGGCTTTTCAGGCTCCCTCCCACAACCCGATGGGGGTATTCCTTGTCCTGTTCGCGCCTCTTTGGATCTTACTCCGAAGGAAGCCGCGACTGGCCTCCGAACGCGCTTGCCTAATCTTTGCCGGCATCTATTTCCTCTATTGGGGCGCGGTCTGGCCGATCCTTCGCTACGCCATCGTGCCCATCATGATCATTTTTTTACTGACGACCGCGCGCCTCTGGGCCCTGCTTCGCGAGTCGCCGGCGGCGATCCGGGGTCTGGTGGAGGTTTGTCTCGGATACAACCTTCTGTTTTGCCTACTGGTGACCATGGTCCTCGAAATCAACGGCCCTCAGCTGCGCTTGTTCGCCGGCCGGATCGACAAGGAGCACTACCTTCACGACACACTGCTTTCCTACCCACCCCTGGCCTACCTGCAATCCCACGCCGAGCCGGAGGACTATATCCTGAGCGTGAACAATTGCAGCAACGCGTATGCTCCCGACGTTGGCAGGTTCCACTGTGAGTTTTTCGCGGACTGGACCGAAGGGATGGAGCGAGTTCCCCAGGCGTTACGGGAACGCTCCTACCGGTTTCTGCTGCTCCCGAAAACACACCTGGGCGACACGATCGCCGCGGAACTCGGTCCAAGCTACCCCAAGGAGGTCGTTTACGAAGACGATTACGTTTTCATCTATGAGTTGCAGGAGACAGCCGTGGGGCGGCGCGAGCAGGAGTAAACCCCTGAGCGGACGCAGTACCGTGGGCCCTACCTCGAAACTCTCACTGGGCGGTCAAGTCAAGTCGGCTCGCCAATTGTGACCCACAAGAGGATGTATTATCATGGTTCGTCCCAGCGCACCGTTTGCGCTCTCACGGCGCCGGG
The DNA here is from genome assembly GCA_965206025.1 of Bryobacterales bacterium. Lineage (GTDB taxonomy): Bacteria > Acidobacteriota > Terriglobia > Bryobacterales > UBA6623. The sequence goes on from CBDBIU010000002.1 coordinate 206,171, forward strand.
CAGCGGGCGGGGTCCCGAAGCAAGCTTCCGTGGCTAGGCGGCTGTCACACGAACCCGCTTTTCCTACGAGATGGGGAGGCGGCGAGCGAGGGCCCGCCGATTTGCGGTCCAGGAGAATCCAAAGTTGGTAAGAACAACTTCACAGGGCCAAGTCTATCTGGTCACCGGGGGCGCCGGCTTCATCGGCTCCCACCTGGTCGAGGAGCTGTTAGCGCGAGGCCGGCGCGTGCTGGCCATCGACGACCTCTCGACCGGCTCAATCAAGAACCTGGCCGGCGCGATCGACAACCCGGACTTCGAGTTCACTCGCGGCAGCATCACGGATGACGGCGCTCTAAACCGCCTGGTCCAGCGGGCCGACGTCATTTTCCACCTTGCCGCCGCCGTCGGCGTGAAGTTGATCGTCGAGGATCCGGTGCGAGTCATCGAGACGAACATCAAGGGCACCGAAGACCTTCTCAAAGTGGCGCGGCAACTCGGCCGACGGGTGTTGATGGCCAGCACCTCCGAGGTCTACGGCAAGAACAGCAAGGTTCCCTTCTGCGAGGACGACGATCTTCTCTTTGGACCGACGCACAAGTCGCGCTGGTCCTACGGGGCGACGAAGATGGTAGGCGAGTTTCTGGGTCTGGCATATCACCAGGAATTCGGCTCTCCGGTCTCGATCTTTCGCCTGTTCAACACGATCGGCCCGCGGCAGATCGGCCAATATGGAATGGTGGTGCCGAGATTCGTTCGTCAAGCTCTGCGGGGCGAGCCGATCACGGTCTATGGAGATGGCCGGCAGACCCGCTGTTTCTGCGACGTCCGGGACGTGGTCGAGGCGCTGTTGGGCTTGTCCGAGCACCCTGGAGCTTTCGGAAAAGTGCATAACATCGGTTCGGACCGAGAGATTTCCATCCAGGGAGTTGCCGAAAAAGTCAAATCGATGACTCGTAGCGATTCGCCCATTGTCAAAGTGCCCTACGAAGAAGCCTACGCACCGGGCTTCGAAGACGTAGCTCGCCGGGTCCCGGATACTTCCCGCGTTCGCTCTCTTCTGAGTTGGAAGCCACAGCGTTCCCTCGAGCAGACGCTCGAAACCGTGATGAGCTACGAAGCGGAACGAATAGAAGCCGACAGCGGCGGCGCCCGATAGAGTGATGCATTTCGTTGACGCAAAGGGTCCCGCATCTGCAATCGCTAAAGAATCGGCGGAGCAAGTTGATACCGGGGCGACCTAGTTTTTGCGTCGCAAATTCGCGTATGACTAAGAAAGAGGTCACTGCTGGACGTCAGCCTTGGTCCATTCAAACGGGGCGCCGTTTTTGTTGTGCGCTTGGACGAAGCGGTCGATGGCCTGGCGTACAGCGTAGGGGAGGCGAAACTGGCCCCGCACAACCACCAACTACCGCGCCGGCACAACGAGATGCCGCGCCGACACAACACGCGCCAGACCTGTTGGCTGCTGACATCGCCCCGCGCCGCGGCCAGCCGTGGAACCGTCCAGCTCGCCTGTCCGAAGGGCGGCGCGTTGTCCAGCTTTTACAGAATGCTTTCGGTGTCGGCGTCGTATCGCCGCAGCTGGCCGGGCCGCACTTCATCCGCGAGTCCGGCCAGTTGTTGGCCAGCGAAGCGCGTACGCCACTTCGACACCCGTGCGGCCCGCGTGCCCAGCTGGGCGGCGATCTCCAGAGTTCGACATCCCTTGCGCCGCCAACAAAACGATCCGCGCTCTTTCAGCCGCCCGGCGTTCGCTCTTGTGGGCGCGTCCCCAGCCCTCCAACGTCCGGCGTTCCCCAGCACTGAGTCTGATAACGGTGGCTATTTTCGCCATGCCCCACTAGCTCGCTTTTATGCGACCACCGTTTCGTAATCTTCGTTTGACGCTGTTCGCGTCAAGAGATCCGTAGAACTCCGCCGCTCGGCGAGGCCTGCCAGCCGCTGTTGGGCAAAGCGGAGGCGCCACTTCGACACCCGTGACGGTGGCATCTGGAGCCGCACGGCAGTCTCGCCGCTGCGCTTGCCGCTCGCGGCCAACAACACAATGCGTGCCCGCTCGACCATGCGGCGTTCGGTCTTGTGGCTGCGCACCCAATGGCGCAGCGTCAGCTCTTCTTCCGCAGACAGGGTAATAGGGGTGGCAGGTTTGCCCATGCCGCCATTCTATCATAATATGTATTATTTTTGCAATTAAGTACTAGGAGAGGGTGATGTCAAGCTGCTTGTGTAAAAACTTGGAGGGTGCGATTTTTCCACTCCAGGTTGAAGCGGTGGAAGATCGAGTAGATGATGCGGTCCACGCTTTTGACATTCACAAAGCAGACCATCGGCCGGGTGCGGCGGCGCACCTCCACCAAGAGGCGTTCGATGACGTTGGTGGTGCGCAACTTGCGCCACAAATGGCGCGGGAAGCTGAAGAACGACAGCCGCTCCGGCAACTTTTTCTCCAACCGCCGTACCATCGTCGGATAGCCGTCGCGCCAGCGGCAACGAAAGTGGTAGAACGCCTGTCGCGCTTGTCCCCTACTGTCGGCCCGGTAGATCGCTTGGGCGCAATGAATTTCGGCCCTACCTTTACGGGGATTAACGCCCGACGCCGCCTTGTGTGACGGCAGGCAACTGAGTCTGGAACGCTAGCCCGCGCTCGCGGCTCAGCCTCGACGCTCGGGAGCATGAAGGCCCAGCCCCGGGCTACAACCGCGCGGTGGCGAAGCGCACCGGGCGTCGAGAAGAGTCTCGACGCGGCAAGCTGAGAGCTGGTGCCACGTGGGTGTTGCGGGCACGGCATGCCGCGCCCCGACGTTGATCCGGCGCGCAGCAACGCCAGGTCACCACGAATGGCGACACGGCACGCAAGAATGCGTGCGCCACGTCGGGAGGCCGGTTGGTGCATGACTCGCGCAAGAATGCGTGCGCCACAAAAGCAAAAGGCTGCGGATTCGGCGAGCGAGGAAAAGGCGAGCGGCGAGAAAAAGCCTCCAAGTGGAGGCTTTACGTTCTGCCAGCAGAGCGCCGAAAACAGCCGCCGGTCCGGGATAAACGGCGGCCCAGCCCCGGGCTACAACCGCGCTAGCCGAAGCGCCGAGAGCGGTGATGCGTTACACCATCAGGAAATCCAACGGGGTGCTGCCGTCTCGCACCAGCCTGACCGGCCGACCGATATTGCTTAGGTATTCCTTATGGTAATCGATGCCAAGCTTTTTGTAGATGGCGGCAATGAGATTGGGGACCTCGACCGGATCGTCTTTGACAAACATACCATCTTTATCCGACGATCCCAGCACGCGCCCGCCGGTAATGCCGCCGCCCGCCATGGACAGAGAAAAGACGTTCGGCCAGTGGTCGCGGCCGGCGTCGGTGTTGATCTCGGGCGTGCGTCCGAACTCACCCGTGACGATGACGATCGTGGAGTCAAGCATGCCGCGCTCGTGCAAGTCTTCGAGCAGAGTCGCGTAAGCGCGATCCAGTTCCGGGAGGAATTCATTGGCCAGGGCTCGAAAAACGCCGCCATGGTGATCCCACTTGTTGAATCCACGGGAGATGGTGACGAAGCGCACTCCTGACTCCACCAGACGCCGCGCCAGCAACGCCCCCTGGCCCAACGAAGTGCGGCCGTATTTCTCTTGAAGCTTCTCTGGCTCTTGGGCAATGTCAAACGCTTTCTTGGCTCTTTCCGATCGCATCAGGTCGAAAGAAGTCTGATAGTAGGAGTCCATGGTTTCCGAGATGCCGGTCGTGTCCATGCTGCGGAACTTTTCATCTAGCACGGAAAGTAGCGATCGGCGGCGGTCGACCCGGCTCCAATCCACACCCATCGGCAGATTCATATCCCGTACTTGGTAATTCTCTTGGTTGGGGTTGCCGGCACTGAATGGGTTGTAGCGAGGCCCCAAAAAACCGGCCTTCTCCCAGTTCCCGGTGGGAGCGGGAATCGTGATGACCGGGGGCAACTCGTTGCGTGGGCCAAGCTCCTTGGCGACTACCGTCTGCATCGCCGGATAGTGAATGGTCGGTAATGGATCGTGACCACTTAGGACGAGACCGGACGCTGCCTCATGCGCGGCCTGTTTGTGAGTCATGGAACGGATGATCACGTACTTGTCCGCTTGGCGAGCGGTACGCGGAAGGTGCTCGCAAAGCTCAATGCCGGAGACGTTGGTGGGAATCTTCTTGAACTGGCTGCGGTAGCGGGAATCGATATCCGGCTTGGGATCGAAGCTGTCCAAATGGCTAATGCCCCCGCTGAGCCACAGGTGAATGATGGAGATGTCCTTGCCGGGGGTATCCTTGGCAGGCGACTGTGCGCGCAGGCGCAAGATGTCGCCGTAGGTCATGAAACCAAACAGACTGAGAGAACCCAACTTTATGAACGCCCGTCGGTCGAAGTGCTCCATTCCTCACCTCATCTAATGATTAAACAGGAACTCTTTGGAATTGAGAATCGCCCAAAGGGTGTCCTCGAAGGCCTGGCGGCGCGCGGTGGGGCTTTCGCTACGAACCGGCGGGAGTGCCAGAGAAAGTTCAGGCTCGGTTGGCGACCTTACCAAGGATACTAGGAAAAGCCTCCTTACAATCTCAGCATCACTCATGGACGCGTCCGCCAGCCAGCGGTCGAGCGTACCACCCTCCGCAGTAACCTTGTCGTGAATGGTGTCTCCGCTGATCAGGTGCATCGTTTGCGCGATATTAGTCTGGGTTTCCCGTTCAGCGATCTTGTCCCTCTCCTTCAGCCGCCCAAACGTTTCCAGGAAGTAGGAGGGCGCCCCTGCCGCAATGGTCATCGCCCGTGTGCCGGGGACATGGTCACGGTACTCCTCGGCGACGCCGGTCACCTGCGAGACCGCATCCACCAACTGCTCGGCCATCAGACGCTTGACGTAGTAGCGAGAGTAGTTGAGGTTGTCGGTGCGGTTGGTGTCGTTGGGTTCAGTCGAAAGCTGGTAGACCCGCGAATTGAGAATGAGCCGCGCGGCGTGGTGCAGGCTGTAGCCGTGATCAACGAAGTCCTTAGCCAGAGCGTCGAGCAAAGCCTCGTTGGTGGGCGGGTTCGTAACCCGAAAGTCGTCCACCGGTTCCACAATCCCGCGACCGAGGTAGTGCTTCCATAGGCGGTTGACGATGTTGCGAGCGAACCACGGGTTTTCGGGGGAAGTGATCCAGGCAGCCAGCTTCTCGCGGATGTCTTCATCCGGCCCCTCGGTTTCCGTCGGCCCGTCCAGATACTTGGGCTTCACCGGCTCCTTGGTCTTCGGATGGACAACCTCTCCATGATCCTTCAGAAAAACCTCGGTTTCGTCTCCCCCGTAGGTGTCCTTCTCAGCCATGCGCGCAAAGAACGCCGCAAAGCCCCAAAAATCGTCCTGCTTCCACCTCTCCCAGGGGTGGTTGTGGCAGCGCGAACACTCCAGCCGGACTCCGAGAAAAACCTGGCTGACGTTTGTGGCCAGGTTCTCCGGCTCCGAGTCCTCGGTGATGTAGTAGAAATTCGCCGTCGGGTTAAACCACAGGTTGCCGGTAGCCGTGATTAACTCGGTGGCGAATTCATCGTAGGGTTTGTCTTCGCGGATGGCTTTTCGGATCCAGTGATAAAACAGCCGCCCACCCTTGAGGCCCTGGTCGATGAATCCAACTCGGAAGAGGTCACAAAACTTGGTCGCCCATAGCTCCGCGAACTCGGGCCGCTCTAAGAGATGGTCGATCAGCTTGGAGCGCCTTTGCGGGTCGTTCGAAGCGAGAAACTTTTCCGTTTCCTCGATCGTGGGGAGTACGCCGACGGTGTCGAGGTAAACCCGCCGCAGGAACTCCTGATCGCTCGTAAGGCGCGAGGGAATTATGTTCAAGCGGCGAAGTTTGGAGAACGCGAACTCATCAATGAAATTATTCCGCGGGATTTCCGGGTAGTCCTTCATCGGCGGTTCGGCGACCACCTCGATCCGCGCCACGACAGCCTTGCCGAGCGTGCGCACCATGACGGCCGTCTCGCCGGCACGCAAGCTCGTGATCTCGCCGGCGCGGCCGACCTCAACCACCGACTCGTCGTTGGCGCTGTACTGCACCTTGCGGGTGACGTCGCGGCGCGACCCATCGGTATAACTCGCCATCGCGGAGAGCTGGGCCGTCGAGCCGATCCCGACAAGAGTGATTTCTTGCGGCTTGACCCTCAGCGACTCGAGGCGAGGAGAATTGGGACTGTCGAAGTTGGCTCCGTCTTGGATCCACTCCAAAATGGCCGCGTATTCGAGCGACTCGACCTCGAAACGTACGCCACCGCCATGGGCTATCTGAAAAGTTGGTTTCTGCAGGACGAGGCTTTTTTCAGGCTCATCCCGATCGATGCGGCGTCCGTCGTCAGCACGGGTGATCGCTGCGTAGTCCAGATCGGGGTCGTAACCGAAAAGCGAGAGTTTGAAGCCGTTCTTTCCGCGAATCGAACCGTGGCAATTCGAGCCGGCGCACCCGGACTTGGTCAAGATGGGAACGATGTCTCTAACGAAACTAACGCTTGGCGGGTCGACGGCGGCTGCCGCGGCCGGTAAGCAAAGAGCCAAAACCAAGGTTCGCATCAGTTCTTCTCGTCGGGCTCAATCGTAAGCTCAATCGGCGGCGAGCTGACGTTTCCCGCCTCGAGGACTAGCGGGTAGGTGCCGGGCTTGGCTGTTTCCGAGACGTTCAAGATCAGGTCGGCCCGCGGCGTCCCCGAGGGTATCACGTTGTTGCTGAGCGTTACCCCGCCGGGCAACGATTCGGGCTGCAAAGCGATGGCCGCTTCCGGCTCGGCGAAACGCGTTGCGATGACCTTGAGCCGGCTGGTCTTTCCGGCTGTGACGGAGAGGCTTTCCGGCGTTTCAAGAATGACCGGCGGCAAATCCGTGACCGCGGCGAGTAACTGCTGGTCCGTCGTCGGACCCCGGATCGTGCCCACCGAACCCCAGCGGAAGAGAATCTCGGCGGAACGCTCGACTACCTTGCCGGCCACCTCCCCGCGCGCGCGAACTAGGATGGGATGGAACCCCCCGGGGGCGTCGGCGGCCACTTTGAGACGCAACTCCACGTTCGTTCCATCAGCCCACATATCCTCCGCGCAGGTCCCTTTGTAGGGGGTGTTCTCGGGTTCGGCGATCCCTTTCTCCGTCTCCATGCCGGGCGGCGGATTATCGACCCATACCTCGACGGGCGTGTCCCACCCGCCTAGGCGCTTCACGCGGACCAGCAGGTCGTTCGTCTGACCCCGGAAGAGCGTGGGGCTGGGGGTAAGCGCGTGCAAGGTAAAGTCGGGTTCGACGGGCTCGATCAGCAGCCGATACACGTAGTCCGGATGGCCGCGCACGGCCGAGTCGCGGATCATGACCACGTATCGCCCGGCCTTTTCGAATTCATGGACCAGATAGGGGTCCAAGTTGGGCATTTCCTTGCTGTTGTTCGGCGCCGGCTCGTCTTGGTAGGCAAGCTGGCGTCCCTCAAGATCGTAAATAAACAACGCGGGGTCCAGCAGGAACCCCAATTGCATCGAGTCCACTCGAAAGGCGACTCGCCGCCCGGCGGCTACGTCGAAGCTAAAGAAGTCCGCTGCCTTGCGGCGTTCGAGAATCCCATTTATGGCGACAGGCAGATCAACACGCTGGGGGCGGCTTCGGCTCCGAGCGGAGGAGGAAAGCTGTTCGGGCACATCGGAAATCATGATCGGCAAGGGCAGAGGAGATTCGATGGAGCCGGCATGCGCATGGAGAAAGTAGCGTCCTGGCGTCAGCTCGGCCGGCACGGACATGCGGAAGCGGAGCCGATCGTGGCTCGCTTCGAGTACTTCGCCCACCACCAGTGAATCTCCAAGCACAATCTTGCTGACGCCAGCCAGATTGACGCCGTGCAGCTCGAATTCCGCTGTCCGTCCCCGGCGCGCCCCCACCGGCAACACCTTGCGCATCAGCGGAACTTCCCCGATCACAAGCCGGTAGCTCCCTGAGGTTGGGCCCCGAAAGGTGAATGCACGACGGCCCATGACACTCACGAAGTATTCGCCCGCTTGTTTCGCCGTAAAGGTCAAGTGAGGATCTTTGAACATGTAGTAGTCGTCGCTGTAGTCCAACTCATTGCCGCGCTGATCAAGGATCGCGAGCGTCGCATCAAGCGGCGAGGCAGTCCGCGTAGCCACCAGATCGAGAATGACCGTTTGGCCGGCTTGGGCGTGGAACCGGAAAAAGTCGTACTCGTCAGCTTCCAGGAACCCGTCGATCAGCGAGGGGGGCGAAACCGTTTGTGCCTTTTCAAAATCGTCGTTGGGCTCGGCCTCAGCCTGTTGGGGAAGGGACCCTACGTGAAAGACGCCGACGTGGCTTCCTCGAGGAGTTCTCAACCGGTAGTCGTGAATCCCGAGCGGAACGCCTTCCCCTACCTTGACACGCGCCCGGACCTTGTAGAACCCGCTGGAAATGATCTCCCCCTGGATGTCTTGGCGGGCGAAGCGGAGTTCGCTGGCCTCGCCGAGGTTTCTGCCGCGGATCTCTACCTCAACACTCGCGCCCCGCTGTGCGCCGGCCGGCATCAGCGAACTCACTGCGGGAGCCACCTCCGGCAGCGGAGTCTCGCCGGCAGCGGCCGTTGCGAGCACTAACAGCAGAATGACAAGTGCACGCCAGCTTCCCTCCCCACCAACGCGCTCATACCACTTCATTGCAGCTAGGCCTTTCCGGGCCTTGCCCACGGAAAGCCTTACGTCTCCCCCCCCGCGGGCCGCGGCTCGAGAAGTCTCCCGACTCGCGAGCTCAAGACCTCGACTCGTAGCTTTATTATGCAACAGTTGCTGGTCACTACTGCGCAGGTTCTTCTCGCCGCAACCGTTCCCGCCGATCGACGCTGTGGGGTCCTTAGCGCATCATTTCGCGAATACGACTATAAAAGAGTGGCCGGCCGCGGACACGATGAATCGCGCCCCTACTGACGGGCTTGAGCATCTCGTGTTCCAACGTCGGGGCGCAGTTCATTGCGCCCGAGTTGATGAGCCGCAATACGTCGACAAGCTGATTGAATACTGCCCCGAGCCAGGCCTGTGTCCTCAAACACATATCTGTGCGCCAGCAGCGGTACTCAGAACGCATTCGATTGACATACTAGCCGAACATATGATAAAAGAGAGAGCTTGCACAACTCGTGTCAAGTTGTGCAGGGTACGATGCGGCAGCAGTAAATCGCCCAGGGTGCGTATAGAGGGGTCAAGGGGGTTCGAGAGGGTGGTCGCGCGTCTTCATCAAGGACTACAGACGCATCGCCAAGCCCCTTTCGCGGGGGCGCTAACGGATGACGCTTCTTGCCGCCGAAGCCGTTCGGACTAAGCATGTTCCCTCGGCGAAGTCTTTCCGCCGGGATGTCTCATTCGCCCGGCACCGGCGACCAGTGCCGGCTAGCCGCCTCAAACAGTTCGTGACACCAAACCTGGCGCCTCGCAGGGCGCTGGCAGAGTCAAGGAGCTTCTTCATGAGACCAACACGGTTGATTCTCGCTTTCGTAGTTGTCCTGTTCGGAACCGCCAATCTGGGCCTGGCCCAGTTCAGCAGTAACATTCAAGGCGTCGTCCAGGATCCGAGTCAGGCCGTAATTCCGGATGCGGAAGTGAAGCTCACGAATCTGGACAACCGGACAGAGCGGAGCACAAAAACCAGCTCCGCCGGGGTATATCGTTTCAGCAGTTTGGCGCCTGGCCGCTACGAGCTGGTCGCCGAGGCCCCGGGGTTTCAGCCGAGTTCGGTGGAGATTACCCTGCTTACGGCGCAGACCGCGGACTTAAACGTCGCGTTACAGATACGCGGCACGGCCGAACGCGTCGTCGTGACGGGCGAGGCGCCCGTGCTCGACACGGCCGACTCCCGCCTGAGCACGACGATCCAAGAACGAGCGCTTCACGACCTGCCCTTGAACGGCAGAAATTACCTGGCGTTAATGGCCATCGCACCAGGCGTGACGGGTTTCGGGACGCTTGGGGGAACGCAAGTTCAGACCATTGCGGACAACTTTGAAATTGAAAAGTTCATTGACGCCAATGCCAACGGACGAAACGGCGCGGGCAATCTTTTTGTGATAGATGGGCTAAACGCAAGCAGCGCCATCTGGCCGGGAACCGCCAACCTTTCGCCCAACCCCGAATCCGTGGAGGAGGTCTCGCTGCAGACAAACTCCTTTAGCGTGGAGCAAGGGAGGTCGAGCTCGATCGGGCTGGCCATCACGACGAAATCGGGAAGCAACGAGTTTCACGGCACAGGGACGTATTACTTCACGAACCAGGATCTCGTTGCCCGCACCGTGTTTACGAGCGGTGATCCAACCCTTTCGAAGAGAAACGATTTCACCGGCGCCATCGGCGGGCCGATCGTCAAGAACAAGTCCTTTTTCTTTGTGACCGCCAACCCGCTGCGATCAGCCACTTCGGCTGGAGACGTAGTACGGACTTTTGAAACCACGGAATTTTCCTCCTGGGCGACCCAGAATTTCGGCGGCTCGCTGGGCACGCAGCTGTTGAACGAGCATGCCCCGGAAAGGGTCGTCCGGACAGCGGTGATCTCGACGGCCGCGGACATCTTCCCCGACACATGCGACAGCGCCGCCACCTTCAATTTGCCTTGCTCGCTGCCCATGGTCGCCGAGGGCCGCTTTACGCCGAGTCCGGCTCGGGACGCCTTGCAGTGGACCGTCCGAGCCGATCAGTACTTGAACGACGGCAACGATCGGATTTACTTCAACTACTACAAGAACGACTTGGACAAAGAGAACCTCACGGTCCGGCGGGGGTTCGAGAACGATTCAGAGAGCAACGCAAGGATGATCCAGGCCAACTGGACGCACATATTTTCGCCCACCGTGCTCAACGAAACCAGCTTCGGGTATTTCACGATCAAGGGCAACGCCGTGCAAGACGTGGGGCTGCCGTTCCGTATCCCCAGCATCGGAATCGCGGGCCAAGGTCTGGGTATCGATCCCGGATGGGGACCGGCAAGCTTCATTCAGGACAACACCAACTTCCGCAACGTGGTGAGCTGGGTGAAGGGCTCCCATAGTCTGAAGATCGGCGGCGAGTATTGGTACGGCGTCTCCGACCTTTTGGGCTTTAACGGCGTTTTCGCCCGGCCCAACTACCAGTTCGACAACTTACTGAAGTTGGTGCAGGACCAGCCGACTACGCAGGGCGGGCCTTCCTATGATCCGGCCACGGGGCAAGCAAGCGGCCTCGGTTGGGTGTATGCGATGAGCACCTTCGGCCTGTTCGTGCAAGACGAATGGAAGGTGGCCCCTAACTTGACGCTCACCCTGGGTCTCCGGTTCGATGACCACGGAAATGCTTATTTCCCGAGCGGCATCAATCCCAGTGAGGGGGTCAAGCAACTGGTGAACCTCGAGTTGGGGTCGGGATCGAACATCGACGACCAAATTTCCGGTGCCGTGCTTCGACCCGTCGACAACGTGCTGAAAAGCCCGATCCGTAATTTCTCCCCCAGAATCGGCTTCGCCTGGGATCCCAGCCGCAGCGGCAATTGGGTGGTGCGAGGCGGGTTCGGCCTCTATCACGACTGGATCACGCTTACACAACAAGCGGAACATTTACTGGACAATCCCCCGGGTTTTGCTTTCCCGACGTTTCGGGCCGGAGAGGACCCGGGACCGATTTTCGCACTCGGCAACAGCGACACATTTCCGTTCAATTTTCCCGCGCCTCCCATTGAACCTGGGGTGATTAGCCCCGCGGGCGGCATCCCCGGCGTTCGGGTGGGCGCTATCGGTACCGATCGAAACTTGGGGTCGCAGAACACCTACCTGTGGCGTATCGGCGTGGAGAGGAGGTTGCCGAACAGTTTTGTCGCGGGAATTTTGTACACGGGTTCAAAGAGCCGGGATCTTTTGTTCAGCACGAATTACAATCGCTTTCCGGGCGATCTGCTGGATGGCACGCTCGATGGCCTCAACCCCGAGTTCTCAAGAATTCTTTACGACACCAACGGGGGTCAGGCGAACTACAACGGCATGACCGCTACGCTTCGGCAGTCCCGCGGGCGGAGCACGTTTCAATCTTCCTACACCTTCGCCCACGTGACCGATTACGGGTGGGGCGGCAGTGAGTGGGAACCCTACGGCACTCGATCGGCCGAGCAGAACCTTCCCAATCAGCGTTTCCTGACGGCGGGGCGCTACGAGGCCGACGCCCATTACGACTTCCGCCATCGGTTTTCCTTGTCCGGGCTTTACGACATCCCCGCGCCCCGAGGGTCGAGCAAGGCGGTTAAAGGCATCCTCGGCGGTTGGGAGGTGACCTCGGTCTGGGTCTTTCAAAGCGGCGCCCCGTTTTCCGTGAGGAGCCAGGCTTCTTTCCAGCCTACTCTCGATGCGACCGGGAACGTCATCGGCCTGGAACCGGGGAGCGGCGATTTCAATGCCGACGGCAACAATTGGGACTTTCCCAACGCGCCGTCCAAGGATTTTAGCGGCTCCCACAGCCGGCAGGAGTTTATCGGCGGGCTTTTCACGGCAGCCGACTTCCCCCTACCGTCGCCCGGCACCGAGGGCAACCTGGCACGACACGCCTTTCGAAACCCGGGACTGCTGAACATTGATATGGGGTTGATTAAGAACAATCCGCTGCCGTTCTTCGGGGAGAGAGGCAACCTGCAGCTTCGCTTTGACTTCTTCAACATACTGAACCGGGTCAATTTGCGAAACGTGGACGGGAACTTATCGAGCGGAACCTTTGGCCGTTCGACGTCCACGTGGAATGCACGCTTCATTCAACTCGGCGCGAGAATTATCTTCTAGGCGCGCAATCGGGTACACCGTTCTCCCGCCCCTTTTCTGGGCGGGGGGAACGCGTCCGGGGTTGGGGGTACTTCAGGCTCAGGTCGGGGTAGGGCCGCAAGACTCACTCCGACGTTCAGTTTCCTGTTCTTGGAGAAACCCTAACCGATCTCACAAGTCAGACCTTGCCGTGCTGGATGTCTTCATTCTAGAGTCGCTCCTACCGCGATCCTCCGACGCACCCTCGCTGATAAAATTGCTAGAGTTGGCGAAAGCAGATGAGTCGCAGGAGGAAGCCGAAGCCGAAAAGGCAGAAGGTCAAACTAGCCCCAGATTCCTCCGGCTCGCAAACACAAAGCCAAGACGAGCCACGAGCTCAGCCCCGTAGGCGCTTGCATAAGCGTGTGTTATGGCTTATCGTGTCCGCGGCGTTGATCGTCGCCATTGTACTTGCGGCTCGATTCTCTCGAACCGTTACTCCCTCCAAACCCGCCGCTGCTGCCGACCTATTGGACAATAGCCCAATTCGTTTTGACAATCGCCAAGGTCGCTCGGGAATTGATTTCTTGCTGAACAATGGTACGAGCGAGGACAAGCCTGTTATTGATTCCACGCTCGGAGGCGTCTCGCTTCTGGATTACAACAACGATGGGTTTCTAGACATATTTTTCACGAATGGAGCTCATATTCCAACTCTGAAGAAAACCGACCCATCCTTTCATAATCGGCTCTACCGTAGTGAGGGCAACGGTTCCTTCAGCGACGTAACCAGTAGTGCGAGGGTCTCAGGCGAAGGCTACAGCATGGGTGTCGCGGCGGGCGATTTCGATAATGACGGATGGGTTGATCTCTATCTAACGGGAGTCCGAACCAACACGCTCTACCATAACAACGGGGACGGGACGTTTCGTGATGTGACGCAGTCTGCCGGGGTGAGCGGTCGCCTGGCTTCAGGAAAGAAACCTTGGTCCGTGGCGGCCACGTGGTTCGATTACGACCGTGATGGCGACCTCGATCTGCTCGTGGTGAATTACTTGGACTGGTCGTTCGCGAACAACCAAGTCTGTGGCGAGCCCGGCAAGCGCCTTTCCTGCCCTCCGGGTCTTTACAAAGGGGTTGCTGATCTGCTTTACAGGAACGACGGTGATGGTACTTTCGCGGACGTGAGCACGGAGAGCGGCATGGGTGCTCACGTTGGTAAAGGCATGAGCGCGGCGGTTGCCGACTATGATGGCGATGGATGGATCGACGTTTTTGTAACCAATGACGGTGAACGAGATTTCCTATTCCGAAACTTGGAGGGGCGAACTTTTCGAGAGATGGGAGTACAAGCAGCGGTCGCCCTTACCGAAGACGGCATGCCGGTTTCCAGCATGGGGGTGGACTTCCGTGACTTGAACGGCGATGGCCGACCCGACATCTGGGTAACAGCTCTTGCCAGCCAAACCTTTCCGCTGTTCTTGAACCAGGGCGGAGGGTTGTTTTTGGACGCCGCCTACGAGACCCAAATCGGGCTGTCTGCCACTTCAATGAGCGGTTGGGGAAACGGCGCCTACGATTTCGATAACGACGGGTACAAGGATCTCTTTACCGCCAATTCTCACGTAAGTGAAAACATTCAGTTGTACCGCCACTACGAATACAAGCTGCCTAACGCGGTGTTTCGGAATCAGGGAGACGGGACTTTCCGGGACGTTACTGGGAGGGCCGGTCCCGCGATGAACGTGGCTCGACCCCACCGGGGCTGTGCTTTCGGTGACCTCAATAACGACGGTAGAGTGGATGTGGTTGTCTCGGTGATCGGGAAGGAGCCGGAAATTCTTTACAATACCTCTCCGCTAGATCAACACTGGATTCTTATCGAGTTGGAAGGCACCCAGAGCAACCGGGACGCCATCGGAACCGAGATCAGGGTTACCGGCGAATCAGGCTTCCCGCAGTACAATCACGTTACAACGTCGGTCGGCTACGCGAGTGCCTCCGATAAGCGAGCTCATTTCGGGCTGGGCAGCGACACCCTCGTCCGTGAGATTGAACTACGATGGCCCAGCGGGAAAGTCCAGGTTCTCGAGGATGTTCCTGTTGATCAGATTCTGAGAATCAAGGAAGACTAGGAAGCGGGTGAGATTTCATTTCCCGCAGAAGAGATTCGATGGAGTGGGTTTAGTTGTGAAAGGTGCTAGCGAGCCATCCATCCTTTTCTGCAGAAAGATAGGGGCGAGCCTCGCGCTGTTGGCAACAGTTACAACCCTGTCGGTCATCCTCCCGCCTTCGCTGAACGGAGCCTCTTGTGAAGGAGCAGAGGCAAAGCTCACGGCAGCTAACGGAGCACTGGAGCGTGGGGACCTAGCCGCTGCGGAGCCATTGTTTTTGTCCCTCAAAGCTTCGCACCCTCGGTGCCACAAGGTCCTACTCGGTCTGGTCCGGGTACGCGCGGCCCACGGAGATTTTGTTGCAGCCGATACCCTCTCGGCACAGGCGCTCTCGCTTGCGCCGGACGACGTGGATGTACTCATCCTTCGGGCTCGGATACTGAGAACGAAAGGCGAGTTCCGGAAGGCGGAGGAGCTACTGGTCAAGTCTTGCGATCTCGCTCCTCGGAATGTGAAAGCTCATTTCCAGCTGGGGGTTCTGTACAGCACGAGGAAACACGTTGAGAAAGCGGCGGCACAGTTTGAAAAAGTGATCTCGCTAACACCCCGTGACCCGCTGGCATACGACTACTTGGCCCTGAACTTGGAAATCCTCGGGAGAATGGAAAGGGCGGAGTGGGCGTTCAGGAAAGGGCTCCAGGCGAATCGTGATGTATCCTCTGACCGTCACCTCGACTACAACTACGGCCGCTTTCTGATGAAACGGAACCGCTTCACCGAAGCCGCCAACCACTTGGATCGGGCTGTCAAGTTAGCGCCGCGCGCGCGTGGCGTACACTACGAACGTGCCAAGCTGAACCTCAGAAGGAACCGTTATGAGGAGGCGCGTCATGACGCCGAGCGCGCCTTGAGTCTGAAGGATCCGACCGGGTTGACCTTGGATCTACAAGTCTATTACTTGCTAGCCAGGATTTACTCGCGACTGGGAGACAAAGACTCGGCTCAAAAGTACACCAAGCTTGCACAGACGACTGCGGTTCCTCAGAGTGCCTTGGAGCAGATGACTTTGAAATGAACTTCCAGGGAGCCAAGCGGCACGCCGCTCGGTTCGACCTGCCGGTGTACTTGGTGTGTCCCTCAGTACCGTGCGCACTTGACAACAAATCTCTCTTTCCTGGCGATGTTCTCACTGCGCCAGACTCCTGACTGAGCTCGCTGAGATAGTATTGCAGACGCAGCCTCAGTATTCTTATGACGGGCCCCGATTCGTCGCACCGGCGAGAACGACATTCCGGTTCAGACGTGACCCCATTTGGAAATGCGGTGCGCCGTGATAGCTTCTCCATCACCAACAAGCCCCCGGGGTTGACATGAGGCGAAAATCCGGGCGCAAACAGTCCCAGCATTCACCGAAGCCCCACGAGCACGAGCTGCCGACTCATCGGCCAAGCTTACCCGCTTGGAAAAAAGCGCTGTTCGCCCTAGTAACAGTCAGTGGCTTTTTCGTATTGGTTGAAATTTCGCTTGCACTCTGGGGTGTCGAGCCGGTCTTGTACGCCGAGGACCCCTATGTCGGCTTTGCGGGGAACATCCCGCTTCTTGTCGAGGAGAGAGCAGCAGACGGACAGGTCTACATGGTTACCGCCCCCAACAAGATCAAGTGGTTCAACAAGCAGCGGTTTCTGAAGAAAAAGCCCTTGGGGACTTACCGAATCTTCAGTATGGGCGGTTCGACGACCTACGGCCGCCCCTACGACGACACCTTGTCCTTTAGCGGCTGGCTCCGCGAATTTCTACCGGTGGCTGATTCTTCTCGCGACTGGGAAGTCATCAACGCCGGCGGCATTAGCTACGCGAGCTATCGCGTGACCGTGGTGATGGAAGAGCTGATTCAGTACCAGCCTGACCTGTTCATCATTTACTCTGGCCATAATGAGTTCCTCGAGCGCCGCACTTACAGTGAGATCATCGAAGCCCCCAAAGCATTGACTGCTGCGGGTGGTCTTGCGAGTCGTACTCGCCTTTACGCCGCAGGCCTGAGAATCTTGACGGCTGCGCGGAATCAGCCGACTGAGCCCAAAAACGCCGAAGCCCTACTCAAGGGCGAAGTCGATGCGATGTTGGACCACGCGGTGGGGCCCGAAGACTACACCCGCGATGATGGTCTTTGGGAGCAGGTGATTGCTCACTACCGGTTTAATCTCAACCGTATGGTCGATATTGCTAGTTCGGCGGGCGCAGACGTGGTGCTGGTTACACCGGCGTCCAACTTGAAAGACAGTTCTCCTTTTAAGAGCGAGCATCGGAAAGACCTGAGCGCCGCAGAGCTAGTTCGTTTCGATGAGCTCTATGCTCAGGCGCAGCGTGCTCGGAAAGCCGGCGAACTAGACGACGCATTGGCGGTTCTCGGGGAGGCGGCCGTGATCGATGATCGCTACGCCGACCTTCACTACCAGCGAGGGCTCGTTCTATACGACTTGGGACGCTACCCAGAAGCTAGGACAACCCTCCGCCGGGCCCTTGATGAGGACATCTGCCCCCTCCGAGCCTTAACTTCCATGGGGCGAATCATTCTCGAAGTAGCAGGTCAACGGCAGGCATCACTGGTCGACTTCGCCAGGGTCATCGAAGATCGCTCCGAGAACGGCGTCCCAGGAGCTGACTATTTCCATGACCATGTTCATCTAACCAGCCAGGGTTATCGTCTGCTCGCCCTTCAGTTCATCGACACACTCGCCCGGCACAAGATCGTCGAACTATCCGACACCTGGGATGACTCAGCCATTGCGGGCGCAACACGTGAAGTCGAGGGCCGCCTTGACCAACGATCCCACGGAGTTACCTTACGAAATCTCGCCAAGGTCTTGGACTGGGCCGGGAAGTTCGAGGAAGCAGGGCGGCTGGCCACAAGGGCAGCCGAGCTATTGGGCGAGAACGCGGTGTCGTCTTACTTGGCCGGCCGGAGCGCGGAAGAGCGGGGCGAGCTTGACGCAGCCGTCCGGCACTTTCGTCAGGCTACCGAGCTCAAGCCTGACTACATCGAGCCGCAGATGCGTTTAGCGAAGGCACTCATGTCGCAGGGCAGCTACGAGGACGCGATCGAGCACTTTCGTGAGGCGCTACGGATCAAGCCTGACGCGGCCGAGCCGCACAACAACCTCGGCATGGCGCTGATGTCACTGGAGAGGTTCGACGAAGCGATCAGCCACTATCGCCAAGCGCTACGGATTCGCCCCGAGTATGCTGCCGCCCACAGCAATCTGGGCATTGCGCTGATGTTGCAGGGCAAGCTCGGCGAAGCCATCAGCAAGTTCCGTGAAGCCCTGCGGCTCAATCCCGATTACGCCGAGGCGAAAAGTAACCTGGGCAGCGCGCTGCTGTCGCAGGGAAACCTTGAGGAGGCGACAGAACAGCTCCGCCACTCCCTACGGCTCGATCCCAACCAGGCCCAGGCCCGCAGCAACCTGGGGTTCGCTCTCGCCTCGCAGGGAGAACTTGACGAGGCGATCCACCAGTTTCGTCGGGCAGTGCAGCTCAGCCCCAACCACGCCGAAGCGCACAACAATTTGGGGAACGCACTGTTGTCTCAAGGAAAACTTGGCGAGGCGATTCCCCACATACGTCGCGCTCTGCGAAGCAATCCCGAGTTTGCGGAGGCGCACAACAACTTGGGCCACGCGCTTATCTCACAGGGCCGGGATCGTGAGGCCATCCGGCACTTCCGCCGGGCGGCGCGGATTGATCCAAATTACGCCGAAGCTCACTACAACTTGGGGGCGGCGCTCGAAATGGCGGGACGCGCTGACGCTGCGCTCGATCATTTCCGTCAAGCACAGCAATTGAAGCCCGATTGGTATTTGCCCCCAAACGATATGGCATGGATTCTCGCCACCCACGGCGCCTCCAGCGTCCGCAACGGCGAACGAGCCGTCCGCCTTGCTGTGCGCGCCGCTCAGCTCACCGAATACAAAAACCCGCTGGTCCTCGACACTTTGGCTGCCTCCTACGCCGAGCTAGGAGAATTTGAGCGAGCGGTGGAAAGTGCGACGAAAGCCCACCGACTGTACTCCGCGGGCAAGACCGGCGATCTCGCTGGCCGGGTGCTCAAGAGACTGGAACTGTACAAGCGAGGTAAACCCTACCGGGAGGGAATACCGCGCGAGTAGAAGGAATCGGGCGAGGTGCAGAAGATCTCGCCGGAATGCGCGGCACGGCGAATGCTTGAACTCGGGAAGCCTTCCTAGGCGGTAACAGCAGTCAATATAGAGGGAAGGGTGTGATTCAGTTGGGGATTGACCTGAATCCCGAAGTTGAGAACCAAGTGGGCCAGCCACACACTCCCAAAAAACTCATCATTCTTCACCGCGGTCCTGAGTAAGGCTGCCGGCTCTCCCCATTTCGGCGATTTCCCACCACTTCGGGCCAGTCAGTCAGTTCGGCGCCGCTGTTCCAAACGTGTCATGTTCGTTGGCGTTCCGGTCGAGCTGATCGTCGGGCCAATGATTTTCCATATCATCAACGGTGGACGGCCTCAGACCAACGTCTCGAGTGACTGTAGTACGCCCTTGATGTATCCGTAGCAGAAGGCAAGCGCCTGCCATCCCTTGGGGTCATCCGGGTGAGTAGGTATGTGGTCGGGCATCAGCATCCTTTCATAGCCGACTTCATGCAACGTGAGCGCCACTTTTGCCATGTTCATGTCACCGTTGTCGGGAAACGTTTCTTGGAAGTCGTGCAGCCCACCCCTGATATTCCGGAAGTGGATGTTGAAGATCTTTTTCCGCTCACCAAAGTAGCGAATGATGTCGTGGATTTCTTCATTCGGGTTCCGCAACATCTCCGCCGTGCTTCCCAGGCACAGGTTGAGGCCGTGGTACGGACTTTCTTGAATCGAAACGAGCTTTTTGAGACCTTCTGGACTGCCCAGAACTCGGACGATTCCTTGGAAGCCCTCCGGAGGACCGGGAGGGTCGTGCGGATGACAGGCGGCTCGAATCTTATACTCGTTGCAGACCGGAATCACCCTGTCGAGGAAGTAGGTAATGCGTTCCCAGAACATCTCCTCCGTCACCCTACCGGCCCGCGTCAATGGCGGATTCTCATCAGCATCCTTCATGCGCCAGACGCGTGACATTGCTCCGCCGCGGAGGGGTTCAGAAGTTCCTCCCTTCATCCCGCCGAGCAGATTCAGGTTGTACATGAACTGGGGAATTCCTGCCTTGGCGAGGGACTCGATCGTCTTGTGCACCAGCTCGATGTCACGGTCGCGCTCGGGGGGCTGAGCCAGCATAATAGCCGGACGCATCTTTTCTGCAATGTGATTACTCCACAAGAAGCGCAAGTGAATGGAGTCCATTGAGACGCCATATTGGGCGCAGAGATCACGCGCACTTTCGAGTTCTTCGAGAGTCCAGTATCCTCTGTCGCCCAGACCGAGAGGTTCGATGCAAGCGTGGTTGACGCCGTGCCGCTTAGCGAATTGCATTGCTTCCGGCGTGGGCTCGAGGCGCTGCGTGCCGACGTGCATTTTGATGGGCCTGCCGCGGCGCTGTATGGTCGCCTCATCGGGGGGCGAAACGCCCTCTCGGCAGCCTGTTAGGCCGCCAGCTGTGGTTGCTCCCGCGAACACCAAGAAATCTCTGCGGTTCACCATGGCCTACCAATCCTCCCTTTCCTGGCCCGCAACGGACCTCGATGAATGAATCATGATTTGCCCTTGGTAACCGTGTGAAGCTTGCCGGGGTGCGAAACCGGCTTCTGCGTACCTATGGGGTACTGCACCCACCCGTAGCATAGCAACAGAGGTTGTTGATGTTGGCTCTCGTAGCCGAGGAGTGCTACGCCATCCGTGCGAGTGAGGGCTAACGCTCGCTCCCGAGCTCCGCGCCTACGGGCGATTTAGGCCTTGTTCTCGTCTAGCTCTCTTGCAAGAGCGCATTCAACTGTTCCAGCAGGATTCGGGCGACCGCTTCGGGATCGTTCGTCAGCACTTGGCGATAGAACCGGAACGATTCAAACTCCAGGCTGCAAAAGCCGTCGTATCCTAATCTCTTCGAGCGCCTCGAAGAACTGCTTCCAGTTGACCCTCCCTTCGCCCAACAGAGGAAACACAAACTTCCCCCCCCTGAGGGATGCCAATGCCGTCCTTGATATGGACGTGCGCGATCCTGGCGCCCCACTGAGTGATAAGCCAGCGCATGTCCTCGATGCCGTAGAGGACATGGTGAGACGGGTCAAAGTTCACCCTGTGAGCTGGGCGGTCCGTTTGTTCCACCAACCATTTGTGCGTGTAAAAGTCATGAGCCAGCATGCCATAGACAGCTTCGGAGGTGACCAGGACGTTCGAAGCCTCGGCAGCTTCCAGGAAGGTGTTGAATGCCTCGATTGTCTGCTCCCAAGCGGCGGACTCGCTCATGTCCTCTCCGATTCGCACGACCGTCGGCTCCCAAATGGCGGTCCCGTGAGCACGCTAACGGCGGGAACACCGCACTGGCCGACAGCATCGATGGTACGGGCAATCCGGTCGATGAGCCGTTTTCTCGCCTCGTGGTCTAGTGAGATCAGGTCCTCGTGGGCCATGATCTGGGAAACGTCCATCCCCGCGTCGCGTGTACGATTGACCAGGGCACGGAGTTCCTCGATGGGCTTGTCCGGGTCAAAATGCGGGTCCATGGTCCACTCGATGCCCTCGTAGCCGAGCCGGCGCAGTGACTCAATGACGCTCACCGAGTCCATCGTCCTGTAGTCGAGAATTGTGAGGAACGCGGTTTTCCATTTGCGGTTCATCGGCCGCGAATCCTTTCTAGAGAACGGCTGGCGTTGTCAAGTTGTTATCTGAAGGCCGTAGTTGGCGGGCGGCAAGTGACTACCACTGACACGCGATCCTCTTCGTGCTTCTAACCCGTTGAGATAAGCTACTTAGGTTGTCTACTGCAACAAAGCGTGAAACTCACTCCAACGAAGCGTGAGAAGCACTAGCCATCAAGGATGTAGGGGCGCGGTTCATCGCGCCCGCTTGCCGACATACTGTACGCTGGGCGGTGTACACAGACTGTTGCCGCGAGCCGTGGCCGCCGGCCCTTGCGCCTCATCTACCAAGACCGTGGTGAGAAATGCGGGCTAAAAGGCGGACGACAGAGTCGCCTGGCGGAACGGCTGCTGGGAGCCGGCGTCTCCGATGGAGATCTCTACCCGCGGAGTGCACCAACGGCTACGGCCGCGTCTAAAGCCGTCCGATTCCACTGATCCCGACGTTCCGACCCAAACGAATGCGGTGAGATCTTAACAATGCCAACGAGACTGGATCCGAGGGCAACCGTGAAAGTGTCTTCTCGAGCCGGATCGGCGTTCTTCACCCTGTTCGGGCCGCCCTTCTTAGCCGGGGGCTTGTGGGCGGGCGTCATGGCTCTCCGCGCGCTGGGCCGGCCCACCTTCGATGGGCAGACGCTTTTGCTTCAGGCAATCTTTGCAGCCACGTTTTGCGGCGTCGGAGCGGGGCTGATCTGGTGGGGCCGCTACAGCGCCTGCAAGGCGCGTGAGATCGCCCATCTCAAGGCCGCGCATCCCGAAAGTCCTTGGATGTGGAAACCCGAGTGGGCCGGCGGCCGCATCGTCGGTTCGACGAAAGCGACGATGGTGTTTACCTGGGTTTTTGCCATTTTCTGGAATCTCGTCTCGGCCCCGTTGCTGTTTGTCATTCTCCGAGAGGTTCTAGAGAAGCAGAACTACCTGGGTCTAATAGGGCTTTTGTTTCCCGTTGTCGGGGTGGGACTACTCTACTGGGCGGCTCGAGCCACGGCTCGGTGGAGGAAGTTCGGCTCGTCGGTTTTCGAGATGGCTGCGGTTCCCGGCCTGGTCGGCGGGCGCCTCAGCGGGACCATCCAAACCCATCTCGTCACGGCGCCCCAAGACGGATGCAACCTCAAGCTGACCTCGCTCCGGCGGCGGCGCGGACGCGGCAAAAACAGTTCCACGACCGAGAGGATTCTCTGGCAAGAAGAACAGACCATCCCCCGGGAGCGCCTTCGCACGGCCCATCGCGGAACGTCCATTCCCGTCGAGTTTCGGATTCCTTATGAATGCGACGAGACCACCGAGACCAACTATTACGACCAGATCATTTGGCGGCTCGAAGCCGACGCCGAGGTCTCGGGCATCGACTACAAAACACAGTTCGAGACGCCGGTGTTTAAGACGGCCGAAAGCCGGCCCGCCGAAGCCGATGAGGAAAGCGCCGCCGGCTATGGGCCCGCCGAGGCGACTCCGTTCGACTCCACGCGCTCATCGATCGTCGTCAGGCACAGCACGCTGGGTGGAACGGAGTACTACTTCGGGGCGGCCCGCAACGTCGGGGCGGCCGTCTCGATGACCGTTTTCTTCTTCATATGGATGGGCGCCATCTGGCTTCAGCTTCTCGGGGCCCCGTTGTTTTTCCCCATCGTCTGCGGGCTGTTGGGCGCTGTTCTACTGCTGTTCGTGATCGACCTATGGTTTTCTTCGACCAGCGTGGTCATCGAATCGGGCATGGTGAAAATCAAGCGAACCACCCTGGGCATCGGCGGCACCAAGCAGATTTCCTGCTCCGACATCAGCGACGTTCAAATCAAGATCGGCGTGCAGCAGGGCCAGACAGCCACGCAATCAGCGAAGGCTTACTACGACATCAAGATCCACCGCAAGAACGGCAAGAAAGTCTCCGCCGGACGAAACCTGCGCGACAAGAGCGAGGCCGAATGGCTGGACCCCACTACCGATTGCTTTATGCCCCACACGCGCTGCCAGGCTATGATAACCTCGCAACGTCACTCGTTCCACTTGCCGCCGCCATGCACTATGACGTCATCGTGATCGGGGCCGGCGCGGCCGGACTCAACATCGCCGTCCCGACGGTCAAGCTCGGGCTTAAGACGCTCCTCGTCGAAAAAAAGCCCGAAAACCTCGGCGGTGAGTGCCTGAACACGGGCTGCGTTCCCAGCAAGGCTTTGCTCCACGTAGCCAAGCGAAAGCACGACGCCGAACAACTGGCGCGCTTCGGAATCACGACGAGCGGCTCGCTCGATTTCGAGAAGGTCGCGGGCTATGTCGAAAACGTGCAGGAGGAAATCCGCCAACACGAGAGCCCCGAGTTGCTGGAAAGCCTGGGCGTCAACCTGGCTTTCGGCGAAGCCCGCTTCGTGGCCCGCGACCGCGTCGAGGTAGGCGACGAGAGCCACACCGCCCGCCGGTTCGTCGTTGCCACGGGTTCGAGACCGCGGCTGCCCGACATACCGGGTTTTGAAGATGTCAGCTACTTAACCAATGAAAATCTGTTCGATCTTAAAGAGCTGCCGGGGAGACTTCTCATCCTCGGGGGAGGGCCGATCGGGGTCGAGATGGCGCAGGCTTTCGCGCGTCTCGGGTCCAGGGTCACCCTTGTCGAAATGGGCCCTCGCCTGCTGATCCGCGACCCCGAAGAAGCGAGCACCTTGATTCAACAGCGGCTGGAGAACGAAGGAGTGACGGTTCTTCTGAACACGAGTATCGGCGACTTTCCTGACGCCAATACCGCGACCCTTGAAAGCGGGAGCAGGTCTGTGAAACAGATGTTCGACCAGATCCTGGTCGCGATCGGCAAGAACCTCGACTACAGCGAATTGGGCCTCGAGGCGGCCGGAATCGCGCTCGACAAAGGGCGCATCAAACTCGACCCCTACTTGCGCACGACCAACAAACGGATCTATGTATCCGGGGACGCCACCGGACAGGTCTATTTGACCCATGCCACCGAGCTTCACGGCTCCGTCATTCTGTGGAACCTGTTTTCTCCCGTTAAACGGAAAATCAGCTACGACGATCTGAGCTGGGTGACTTTCACCGATCCCGAAGTCGCCACCTTCGGACTGTCCGAGCGGGAGCTTCGCGACCGTGGCGTCCGCTACCGCAAGGTCGTGCAAGGTTTCGAAGACGTCAACCGCGCGACGACGGACGACTATCCCGAATCCAAGCTGATCGTCTATCTCAAGGGTGAACACTTTCTTGGTGGAACCATGGTCGCGCCGAACGCCGGCGAGCTCTTCCAGGAGCTGGTTCTCGCCAAGCAAAACAAGATCCCCATCCGCAAGCTGCTCGAAAAGGTTTATCCCTATCCGACAGCAGCTCGCGTCAACCGCTGGCTTGCCATTTGGGAATACGACCGGAAAATGACGGAGACCGTTAAGAAGGTTCTTCGAGGCGCGTTTCGGATGATGAGTTGGCCCGCTTTTCTCACCAGGAGCGCCCGCAGGGTGGGAAGCAAATGCCCGCCGTCAGGGATGTAGGGCGCGATTTCATCGCGCCCGCTTGCCGACGTACTGTTGGCTTTTAGATTGCCCGAACTCGAATTGCCGCCATACGCCGATCGCTGAGTCCGGCTTGGCCAAGTAGAGTGGCGGAGGGGGGGTATGCAGTCACAAATTCCACCTAGACCCCAAACCAGCACTGAAAATGGGGAAGAACGCGTACCGGAATGATTCGCTGGCCAGGAGGGTTCCATGGCACACGAGGGGCCCGCTGTGGTCGAGGACAACTTATCTCGGGAAGAGGCTCAGGGTCAACTTATCGAAGGATGAACCTGTGGGTGTCGCAATCTGGGGGGGAAAGCGACAGGCCGGTGGCTCCACGACCTCCCACCACCAAATCACTGCGCGCTTCCACCGCCTAAAGATTCGATTGGTGGTCCCACTATATCCATGTTGTATTTCTCGGCTAAGGCTTTGGCTTTGGCAACGTATGCTTCTGTGTCCGTAACATCCAGATCAACCGCTTCATCAAAGAACTGCTCAAATCCTGCTGGAGAAAAGATGGCCAGTAACTTGGCAGGCTCCTGCCCGATCCGAGAAAAGGTGTGAACCGTTCCCCTGGGGATGAGTACGAAAGAACCCGCTGTTGCTCTAATGGTGCGTTCGCCCAGCAGGACGTTAATCTCTCCCTCTAAGACATAGAAGGCTTCATTCTCGGTTTTGTGTATGTGTTGTGGCGGTCCGTCACCGACTAGCTCGACTTCCAACAGTGAATACGCGCCATCAGTGTCTGCACCAACCACCTTATGCGTTACCTTGTGACCTGGCACTGGAACCATCTTGCCCTCTCCTGGGATAAGTACGATATTCCCATCGTCAATAGACATGACTTGTTTCTCCTTGCTTAATGGACTGGGGCCCGGTCTTGTTCCGAACCCAGTGTACCAGCACGGGGTGGCCGCCGGGCCTTTCACCTCATCCGCCGCGACCGTCGTGAGAACGCGGGCTAGTTTCGCGCAGTCGTTCCCTGCTCGTCGCGGCGCCGCCGCAGCAGCAAGAGCCATACCGCGTAGTGGAGCCAGGGAAGGAATAGCGAATTCGCTTCGCCTCCGCTCGCGCCGAAACCGTGGCCGTCCCAGCCGCGCAAGCGAATCGGTAGCCGAAAGTAGATTAACGCGGCGACTAGAACCACGGCACACAGGAACGCGCTCAGCCAGAGGTCAAACTGCACTCGCCCGGGGATTTTCTGACCAAAGATGCTTCGGCCCCTCGCCGCGCTGACGGACAGGGTCAGAAGGCCGGCCAGGTATCCCGCCCCGATCAGGGAATAGTAAAGGGGACGGTAGTCGTCGATCGGGTTCAGGGAACCACCCATGCTGTAGACGAGCGGCAGCGGCATCGAATGCAGCCCCAAATAGGCGGCACTTGCGAGGACTTCTCCTGCGAGTCACGCGACCTTGCTCATCACCGTTGCAGCTCCGAAGACTGGTTCCTGATGCAGTCCGCCAATCATACCGCAACTTATTAGATTTCCGTTGTGGAAGTCTTGTCTCATGCAAGATGAGTCTGAACGAGGAGTTTGTTTCTCACACAAGATGAGCCTGAAGGATCGGGGAGTGGGCATGCTGGGAATTGACTATCCAAGTGCAAAACACCAGCAAGCTGAACCTGCAACAGATCCAGCAGTTTCTCCACTCCAGCGAGGAGATTCGATTCAAAGGCAAAGGGCGGGCCGAGATCTACACGTGGGTGGCGCGCACGCTTCGCCAGCACGGCTACAGCCGCCAAAACCGCGCCGACAAAGGGCTGCTGCGGCAGTATCTGGTCAAGATGACCGGACTGAGCCGGGCGCAAATCACGCGGCTGATCCAGCAGTACCGGCAGGGCGGAGAACTCCAACCCGCCCGCTACCGGCGGCATCGCTTTGCCCGCAAGTACACGCCCGCCGACGTCGAACTGCTGGCGGCGGTGGACGAGGCCCACGAAACCCTCAGCGGCCCGGCCACGCGCAAGATCCTCGAGCGGGAATACCAGCAGTACCAGCAGCGCGAATACGAGCGGCTGGCGGGGATCTCGGTGGCCCAGATCTATCGCCTGCGGCGGCGCAGAGCCTACCGCCAGCGGCGGCTGCATTTCACCAAGACCCGGCCCACGGCGGTGTCGATCGGCGAGCGGCGCCGGCCCGACCCGCAAGGCCAACCCGGCTTTCTGCGAGTGGATACGGTGCATCAAGGGGATCGCGATGGCGTCAAGGGCGTCTACCACATCAATGCCGTGGATGAAGTCACCCAGTGGCAAGTGGTCGGCGCCACGCCCGCGATCAGTGAAGCCTGGCTGGAGCCGTTGCTGAAAGCCATGATCGAGCAGTTTCCCTTTCGTATCCGCGGCTTCCATTCCGACAACGGCAGCGAGTTCCTCAATCGCACGGTGGAGAAGCTATTGAACAAGCTGCTGATCGAACAGACCAAGTCGCGTCCGCGGCACTCCAACGACAACGGCTTGGTGGAATCGAAAAACGGCGCGGTGATCCGCAAACACATGGGATATACGTACATCGCGGCGCCGCACGCGGGGCGCATCCAGCGCTTCTACCAACAGCACTTCAATCCCTATTTGAACTTCCACCGGCCCTGCGGACAGCCCGAGATCAAGACCGACGCCAAAGGCAAGCAGAAGCGGGTGTACCGCCACTACCAGACGCCTTGGGAATCTTTCGAGAAGTTGCCCGAGGCCGCCAGCTATCTCAAGCCAGGGCAGAGGCTGGAGGCTCTGGGCCGCATTGCCCAGGCCGAAAGCGACACGGCGGCGGCCCGCCGGATGCAGCGAGCCAAGCAGAAGCTGTTTGCCAGTTTCCGTTCCGCGAACACGCCGTGCTGAACAGCAGGAAGAGGGCTGTGGAAATGACGGGCGATGGAAAACGAGGAAAACCAAAACCAGGTTTCCCTTCGTTTCCCACCGCCCTTGGAAATCGCTCCGCGATTCCCACAATCCCACAACCCCGACGACGATTCTCCCCTTCCCAAAACTCAAAATCAAAAAGCCCGAAAGGAGCCCCAGCGACTCAAAAAGCCCCAACCCCCGTCTTCAGGCTCATCCTTCGATGAGAAAATGCTGTGGAGAGAGTTGTCCAATGAATTGAAACGGGCGGGCAACCCTGAGCGGCGCGGCCTACCAGCCGTATAACGACCGGCACTAGCAGCTCGGTTGGGTTTTAACTGTCACGGAATCAATAGATTACGAATCAGCAGGAAATTGGGTCGCATTGCAGGGGAACAATACCGGCACATTGAATGAGGCCGCAAGAGTTGCGCCCGCGGAAGCCGGTCCGTGAGGCGCCCCACCATCTGAACAAAGCCCCCGCCAGCGCCGCGGCGGTTGAGCTGTTATACTGAGACTGTTACTTCATCGGCCGCAGTCCCGCGGCCTGCGGCGCACAACAGGACTCCTTCTAGGATCGCGCCGTCTCTATTCGTCTCTGCCTGTCACTGTTGTATAGGTTCGAATGATCGCGGTGCACGCATATGTGTTTCGTGCATCCGCAGGAGGAATCCCTTCTTTTTATGTCACCGAAAACTTTTAGCCCCGCCGCTGGGTTTGCCCAATTTCCCCTGGCGCCCCTGGTGCAGCGAGGCATTACCGAGGCCGGTTTTTCCGAGCCGTGGCCAATTCAAACAGAGGCTATCCCGGCGGCGCTGGCCGGCTCCGATATTCTCGGCCTGGCGCAGACCGGAACCGGCAAGACCGCTGCGTTCGCACTGCCGATTATCGAGCATTTGCTCTCCGCACGCCGGCCCGGTCCGCGCGCTCTCGTCCTTGCTCCCACTCGGGAACTTGCCATGCAGATCCACAGCGATTTCGAAAAGCTGGCCAAGTTCACCCGCCTCAAAGCCGTCACGGTCTTTGGAGGCGTGTCGGAGCGCCAGCAAGTTCGCGCCCTGCGCAATCAGCCGGATATCGTCATTGCCTGCCCCGGCCGGCTGCTCGACCTGTTGCGCCAGGGTAAGGCGATGTTGGGGCAGATCAAGATCCTCGTTCTCGATGAAGCCGATCAGATGTTCGACATGGGCTTCCTCCCCGATGTCCGAAGCATCCTATCGGCGCTGCCGGAGAAGCGCCAGAACCTTTTGTTCGGGGCCACGATGCCGGACGAAATCCGCGTACTGGCCAAGCGGATCTTAGACCACCCCCATGTCGTCGAACTGGCGCACTCCACCCCGGCTTCCACGATCGACCACGCCCTCTATCTCATCGCGGCGGATCGGAAGATCAGCTTGCTCAAGCACCTACTGGATAACGACGGGTTCACGTCCGCTATCGTTTTTCTGCGAACCAAGCACCGCGCGCGGCGGCTAAGCGTCCAACTGAGCAGGATGGGCCATAATGCCGTTGCACTGCAGGGAAACATGTCTCAGGCGCAGCGGGACCGCGCCATGGGCGGTTTTCGAGAAGGACGCTTCAACATTCTCGTGGCGACCGATATTGCGTCTCGCGGCATCGATGTCGCCGGGGTCTCGCATGTGATTAATTTCGACGTTCCGAACACGCCCGAAGCCTACACACACCGCATCGGGCGCACCGGCCGCGCCGAACGCAGCGGCCGGGCCTACACGTTCGTCTCGAAGGAGGACAGCGGGGCGGTGCGAGCCATCGAGCGCAGTCTGGGATCGGCCATCACGCGACGCCGGGTACCCGGGTTCGACACGGCATCCGTTCTTCCCACGGAACCGCGCCGGCCCCCTTCCCGCGGCCGGCGTTCGGCCGGCGGTAATGTGAAGGGTCCTGGAAAAGGAGAAAGGCATCCCAGCCCGCGCGGTACCCGCGGCCGCAAGGGCCCGAAGTCAACGGGGGCGGATCCCGGTGGCCGGGGCAGGTCGCCGCACGGCCGGTCGCGACGAGCTTTCTAAGCGCTTTCCGGGGTACGGGGGCTGTCCAGCAGGCTGGGCCCAAACGGGAATTTGGCGATGAGTAACCGACGTTCGTCAATGAACCGCATGCAGCTTG
Source organism: Bryobacterales bacterium (assembly GCA_965206025.1). Taxonomy (GTDB): domain Bacteria; phylum Acidobacteriota; class Terriglobia; order Bryobacterales; family UBA6623. The sequence continues at coordinate 236,271 of CBDBIU010000002.1, forward strand.
GCCTGCACTCGGCAGGTCGATACATGACCGTCCGGGCAATGCTCACTGAACCCGATCTTGCAGCAGCAGCCTTTCTGCACACGACTTCGTGCATGGGTCCGTTCGAAGAAAACCGGGAGACCTACGAATACGCATCGAACTCGCCGCTCACTGGGACCCTCGAAAGCGTATCCCTTCGAGCAGCGGCTCCCGCGGTAAGAGGGATCGCTCCCGGGCCACCGGTCTGAGATAGGACAAGACTTACCCTACTTTCGTCTGCCGTTGGTCATCAAACTCGAACGTCTGTCGTTCAGACCCCCCCATGCTATTCTGGTCATTACGAACGGCGTGGTCACGCCCACATGCCCGCCCGAGAAAGTGAAGCGTTTGTCTTACGCACGTATCCGTATCGGGAAGCGGATCTGGTCGTTAGCTTTGTCGCCCGGGATCGGGGAAAACTTCGGGGCATAGCACGGGGGGCCCGCAGGCCGAAGAGTCGATTCGGCTCCGGGCTGGAACGGCTGGCGCACGCCCGACTGTTTTACTTCCAGCGAGATAGCCAAGAACTGGTTAAGCTCGACCGCTGTGAACTGATGGGACCGCCCCTGTTCCTGCGGGCGGACTACACGACCAGCCTGGCGCTAGACTACATCGCGGAGGTTTGCGAACAGCTACTGCCGGACCACGAACCGAATGACGCGTTTTTTCGTTTGTTGAGACTGGTTGCTTCCGAGCTGTGGGAAGGATTGAGCGGAGATTCCCAATTAAATCGCGCGGCTCTCGGGCCGGAACTGGTCGCCACGACTCCCAATGAAGCAGTGAACGGATCACCGCTCACAAGGGGTAATATCGCTCCGGAAAAAGCCGGGGCCGCCTCCGCCAAGGCGTCTCAAGCTTTCCAGGATGAGGGCCTTGAGGCGGCCGGTTGGCTCTGGCGTTCGCTGACCTATTTTTCGTTGTGGGCTGTTCGTTTGGGAGGCTGGCTGCCGCCTCTCCATGTTTGCATTCAGAGCGGCGCCGAACTAAGAGCCGACGAAACAGCGTATTTCGAGAGGTCCCAGCCGGGGCTTTTCTCGGCGGAATATCGCACGCCCGATAGTTGGCCGATGGCGTCGGCCTCGCGAGCCATCGCCGCCGAAATGCTGAGAAAGCCGCTCGATCAGTTGGAACTGCGCCGTTGGAGTCGTAAAACCGCCGAGGACTTGCGGCGTTTCCTAGTACAGCGGCTGGAGACGCAGTTCGAACGCCGGCTTAAGACGGCCGTCGAGCTGGCACAGCTTTAGCGAAGCACGCGGTCTATTCTGTCGCGCCAACAGGAGCAATTGGCCTTCCCGAATATGCAGACCTTTCAAGAGATCGTTTCGAACCTCAAGTCCTACTGGGCTGAAAACGGCTGCGTCATTCAGGAGCCGTTTGACGTCGAGGTGGGCGCGGGGACGATGTGTCCCGAGACGTTCCTGCGGGTGTTGGGCGCCGACCCTTATCGCGTAGCCTACGTGCAGCCGAGCCGGCGCCCGGCCGACGGCCGGTACGGGGAGAATCCCAACCGGCTTTATAAGCACATGCAGTTGCAGGTGATCCTCAAGCCCGCGCCGGATGACGTCGTCGAGCTGTACCTAAAAAGCCTTGAAGCGATTGGCATCGACCTGCGCCGCCATGACCTCAAGCTCGAAGAGGATAACTGGGAATCGCCGACGCTGGGGGCCTGGGGAATCGGCTGGCAGGTGATGCTCGACGGGCTGGAGGTCACCCAATTCACTTATTTCCAGCAGTGCGGGGGCATCGATCTCGAAGTCGTCCCGGCCGAGCTGACCTACGGACTGGAACGGCTGACCGCCTTCCTGCAAAACGTTGATAGCGTATACGACATCCGGTGGAACGAGGAGTGGGGTTACCGCCACGTCCGCTTCCAGGACGAGCAGCAATACTCGGTCTACAACTTTGAGAAGGCCGATGTGTCCGCGGTTTGGCGGGAGTTCGACCTGCACGAGGGCGAGTGCCAAAGGCTGCTCGACGAGTACCGCTCCCTGGAGGACTCGTCCGAAAAGCGGCGCTTTCCCCTGCTGGCGGCCTACGATCGCGTCTTGAAGTGCTCGCACTTGTTCAATACTTTGGACGCCCGCGGCGCGATCAGCGTCACCGAGCGGGTGGCCGTCATTGCGCGGGTTCGCAAGTTGGCCGTCGGGCTGGCCCAGAGCTGGATGGACCAGCAAGAGGCGCTGACCTCCGCCGACCCCGCCAAGGTTGCCGGGCAATGAAATCACAAGAATTCTTGCTCGAAATCGGCGTTGAGGAGATTCCCCACGGGATGATCCCCGGCGCGCTGAAAGATCTCGAGCGCGGGTTTCTGGAGGCTCTCGAGAAGCACCGTCTGAGAGCAGGTGTGGAGGTCGCCACCGAAGCCACGCCGAGGCGGCTGGTGCTCGTGGCGAACGGGGTCGCTGACCGGCAAGCGGATCGTGAGGAGACCTTGAAGGGACCCCCTCGCCGTGTCGCCTTCGACGCCGAAGGCAAGCCGACAAAGGCCGCCGAAGGTTTCGCAAAGCGTGCCGGAGTCGCGGTGGAAGATCTCGAAGCCGGCGTCGACGGCCGCTTGCTGGCTAGGCGGCTGGTCAAGGGGCGTCGCACGTCGGAGATCCTGGCGGAAGTGTTGCCCGCTGTGATCCTAGGAATTCGCTTCCCCAAGACGATGTATTGGAAGGGGAAGTCGGGTGCTCGGTTCATTCGCCCGATCCGGTCGTTGCTGACGCTTTTGAATGGCGAGGTCGTCCCGTTTGAAATCGAGGGTGTCCATTCGGGGAACCGTACGTTCGGGCATCGCTGGCTAGGAGCGGAAGAGATCACGGTCAGCGGCGCCGAAAGCCTTCGGGAAGAGCTGCGAGGCGGGTTCGTCATCCTTTCTCCCCACGAGCGTCGCCAAAAAATCGAACGGGAAGCCGCCGCGGCCTTGCCCGCTGGGAAACGAGTGCGGCCGAACCGCGCCCTGCTCGAAACGCTCGTTTACCTCACCGAGTATCCGACCGCCATTGCCGGGGCCTTTGACGCCGGCTATCTCGAACTGCCTCCCGAAGTTCTGGAGACGGTGATGCTCCACCACCAGAAGTACTTTGCCGTCGAGGACGAGAATGGCGAGCTGGCTGCTCATTTCGTTGCCGTAGCCAACCTAGACGGCGACCCCGATGGCGTCATTCGCCAGGGCCACGAACGCGTGCTGCGGGCCCGTTTCAATGACGCCGAGTTCTTCTGGCAAGCCGACCAGAAGCGCAAACTCAGCGAGCGAGTCGACGGTCTGAAGCTGGTCACCTTTCAGGCTAGACTGGGTTCCTACCACGACAAGACGCAGCGCAATCAGGAGTTGGTTGTGGCGCTCGCTGACGCCACGGGCGGTCTCTCGTCCGAGCAAGTCGAGCAGGCGCAACGCGCCGCCGAGCTCGCCAAGTGCGACCTGACGACTGAGATGGTAGGGGAATTTCCCGAGTTGCAAGGCATCATCGGCGGCATCTACGCGGGCGTTCAAGGCGAACCCAAGGAAGTTGCCGATGCTATTTACGATCACTACAAACCGGAAGGTGCTCGCGAAGACCTGCCGCGTGGCCCTATCGGGCAAATCGTGGCCATTGCCGACAAGCTGGATGCTCTCGGTGGGATGTTTCGACTAGGAATGATTCCCAGCGGGTCCAAAGATCCCTTCGCTCTGCGCCGTGCCGCCTACGGGATCATTGTGATTGTTGTGCGCGGCGAGTTGCCGCTCACCATCAGCACCTTGTCCAGTCTGGCCGACGCCGGCGACAACACCGCTGGGCTACGTGAGTTCTTCTTAGAACGGCTGCGCCATTTTCTCAGGGAAGAACGAGGATTCAAGTACGACGAAGTCAACGCCGTGCTGGCGGCCGCGGACGATGATCCGCGCGAGGTCGTAGCGCGCTGTGAGGCGATCGCGAAAGTACGCCCCACGGAAAACTTTGAGCCGCTGGCCGTCAGTTTCAAACGCATCAAGAATATTCTGCGGCAAGCGGGCGGGATCGAACAGTTTGACGGGAAGCTCGTGGATGAGTCGCTTTTGGAAAGTGGCCCCGAGGCCGAACTGTTCCAAACTTTCGAGAAACTCAGGCCGCGGGTTGCCGAGCATAAAGGCCAAGGCGATTACGCCGGCGCCCTGACTGCGATTGCCTCGCTGCGTGCGGATGTAGACTTGTTTTTCGACGAAGTTTTGGTGATGGCCGAGCAAGAAGAAGTCCGCCGCAATCGGCTGACGTTTCTGGCTCAACTTCTTCGGGAATTTTCCACCATCGCCGACTTCGCGGAGATCGTTTCCGCGTAAACGGCAAGGCCTGAGAAAAAATCGACAGCCCGACAAGACGGAGACCGGAATGAAAAAGTACATCTACGCTTTCGGTGGTGGGACCGCCGAAGGCGACGGCACGATGAAGGATACGCTGGGCGGCAAGGGCGCCGGCCTCGCCGAGATGAGTCGCGCGGGTGTTCCCGTTCCGCCCGGCTTCACCATTGCCACCGATGTGTGCAATCTCTATTTCGCCGCCGGCAACCGGACTCCCGCCGGCGTGGAACGGGAAATGAAGAGGGCCGTTAGGGCGCTGGAGAAAGAGAGCGGCCAGAAGCTGGGTGATCCCCACAACCCCCTGTTGGTGAGCGTCCGCTCGGGCGCCAAATTCTCCATGCCCGGCATGATGGACACGATCCTGAACCTGGGCCTCAACGACAAGACCACCGCCGGGCTGGCGATGAAATCCGACAACCCGCGGTTTGCCCGTGACTGCTACCGCCGCTTCATCCAGATGTTCGGCAACGTCGTCCTCGAGATCGGCAAGGAAGACTTCGACCACATCTTTGAAAGCGTCAAGAAAAAGAAAAAGGCGAAGCTCGATACCGACCTGACCGCCGCCGACCTGAAACTCGTCATCGCCGATTACAAAAAGCTCGTCAAGAAGAAGACCAATAAGCCGTTCCCCCAGGACCCTTACCGCCAGCTCCAAATGGCACGGGACGCCGTCTTCGGCTCGTGGTTTAACCCGCGCGCCAATCACTACCGGCGCATGAGCGGAATCGCGGAAGATCTGGGCACCGCGGTGAATGTCCAGACGATGGTCTTCGGCAACTTGGGCGAGACGTCCGCCACCGGCGTCGGCTTCACGCGAAACCCGGCAACGGGCGAAAACCGATTCTACGGGGAGTTCCTCATCAACGCGCAGGGCGAAGACGTGGTCGCCGGGATTCGCACGCCCCGGCCGATCTCCGAGCTCGAACGGATCATGCCCCAAGCCTATGGAGAGCTGAACCGGATTACGGGCAACCTCGAAAAGCACTACCGCGACATCCAGGACTTCGAGTTTACGATTCAGGAGTCGAAGCTCTACATGTTGCAGACCCGCAACGGCAAGCGCACCGGCCCGGCCGCCGTTCGCACGGCCGTCGAGATGGTCGAAGAAGGGCTCATCTCGAAGCGGGAGGCGGTTTTACGCGTAGAACCGCTCCAGCTTGACCAACTGCTGCACCCGGTACTGGAGCCTACGTCAAGAAAACAGCTCCAACTGCTGGCGAAAGGTCTGCCCGCGTCGCCGGGCGCCGCCGTCGGTAAGGTCGTTTTCACCGCGGATGACGCGGTCGAAAAGGCGAGCGGCGGACCTGTCGTTCTCGTGCGCGGCGAGACGACGCCGGACGACATCCATGGCATGGAAGCGGCCAAGGGTATTCTCACCTCTCGTGGGGGAATGACCAGCCACGCCGCCGTCGTGGCGCGCGGGATGGGCAGCCCGTGCGTGGCCGGCGCGGGGGGCGTTCTTGTCGATGCAAAAAAGAAACGAATCCGCGCCGGAAAAACGACACTCAAGGAAGGCGATTGGATCTCCTTAGACGGCTCGACGGGCGAGGTCTTCGGCGGGCAGGCGGCAACGATCGATCCTGACCCCTCGGGCGGGCATTTGGAAAAATTCATGGCCTTCGTCGACGAATTCCGCACCATCGGCGTGCGCACGAACGCGGAGGTTCCGCGCGAGGCCAAAACCGCGAGGAGCTTCGGAGCCGAAGGCATCGGCCTGTGCCGCACCGAGCACATGTTCTTCGAAGGCGAGCGCATCGAGCACATGCGGACGATGATCTTGGCCGACAACGAAAAAGACCGCCGCAAAGCCCTCCGCAAGCTCCTGCCCATGCAGCGCCGCGATTTTGCCGCTTTGTTCAAGGTCATGGACGGTTATCCGGTGATCGTGCGCACCCTCGACCCTCCGCTGCACGAGTTCCTGCCCAAACGCGAAGATCTCATGGTCGAGATCGCCGAAATGAGCGCGCTCGGCAAGCCCAAGAAGCGGATCGCCGAAAGGCAAGCGCTGCTGGACCGCGTCAACGGGCTGCACGAGTTCAATCCCATGCTCGGGCACCGCGGCTGCCGTCTCGGCATCAGCTACCCGGAAATCACCGAAGTGCAGGCGCAGGCCATCTTCGAAGCGGCCGTTCAGTGCGCCCGCAAAGGCGTCAAGGTCATTCCCGAGGTGATGATCCCGCTGGTCGGCGACGTCAAAGAACTCGAGCACCAACGGAAGATCGTAGTCGAAACGGCCGAGAAGGTCTTCGCCAAGGCCGGCGTCCGTGTCGACTACCTGGTCGGGACGATGATCGAGGTGCCCCGCGGGGCATTGACCGCGGACAAGGTTGCCGAGGCGGCCGACTTCTTCAGCTTCGGCACCAACGACCTTACGCAAACCACCTTCGGCTTCTCGCGCGACGACTCAGGCGGCTTCCTCGGCGACTACCGGGAGAAGAACATCTTCACTGAAGACCCCTTCGCCGTGCTGGACGCTGAAGGGGTGGGCCAGTTGATCAAGATCGCCGTCGAAAAGGGACGCCGCTCGCGTCCCGGCCTCGAAGTCGGCATCTGCGGCGAGCACGGCGGCGACCCCAAGTCCGTCGAGTTCTGCGTCCACGCCGGGCTGGACTACGTCAGCGCCTCGCCCTATCGCGTGCCGATCGCCAAATTGGCTGCCGCGCAGGCCGTGCTCGCCCAAGGCAAAGAAGAGACAATGAGAACCGCCTAGTTCTCGCCAGTGGTCGGCGGGAGTGGAAGCAAATACCCGCCCTCAGAGATGTAGGGGCTCGATTCATCGCGTCCGTTTGCCGAAATATTGTACGCTGGGCGATGTACACAAACTGTCGCCGCGAGCCATGGCCGTCGGGCCTGTCCCCTCATCTACCAAGACCGTAGTGAGAAAAGCGGCCTAGAGGCGGCTGACTGAAGTAGCACTGGATTCCGAATGCCTTCCACGGAGAACAACAGCCCCCGCGCGGTCGAGATCAGCCGGGCGAACGAGCACGATGTAAAAATCCGCTGGCACGACGGCACGGAAGTCGTCTACCCCGCCCGCTTCCTCCGGCTCGAGTGCCCTTGCGCGATGTGCGTGGACGAGCTGACCGGAGTGAAACGCCTTCAGGACAGCGCCATACCCGAAGACGTGCACCCGGCCGGCATCGACCCCGTAGGCCGCTACGCCATCCAAATCTTCTGGAGCGACGGCCACAACACCGGTATCTACACCTGGGAGCGGCTGTACGAGTTGATCGCGCGGCTGCCCTAGCAGCCCGCTTTTCTCACCACGTGGCCACCTCAATCAGCCGGTCACGGGTAGCAACATCTTTTGTTTCAGTAACCTCTGGCCCCCTGCTCGGGGAACTCGCAGCCCCTGCCATAGAATAGAGGCAGCCACCCGACCTGGCCAGGTATGAGAGGTTCTCCGCGCCTCTGCGCGGCGTTTTTTCACAACCCCCAGTGCCTTTTTCGCCCCCGGAGGCAGTCGAAACCAGGAAATTACGAAACAAAGCCAATTATCATACGTAAGTCTGCCAAATACAACGGCTTACATTGCCGTCGCCAGGCAGAGAAAAGGAGTACGAAGGGCAAGACGAGCCCCATGATCGCCCGCTCCCGAGACGCCCGCGGGCTAGACCCTCGACGAGCAACGCTGAGCCAAGAGGGCAAGCGAGCGGCCATGGGTTCGCCGCCGGGCCGGTAGCGAATAATTCGCTGAATCGCTATCCTAAGCTCGCGCATCGAAACCGGTAGCCATGAGCCTCGACGAAGAGATCCAGCAACTGCTCAACAGCTACAGTATTCCCGCCGAGGCGGGCCGCCAAATGAGCGAAGCGATGGCGCGATTGGATGCCAACCGCGTCGCACCGGGACTCGAAGTCGGCGACAAAGCCGCCGATTTCCGGTTGCCGGACATTGCGGGCCAAGACGTGTCTTTCGAAGAACGGTTGAGCCAGGGCCCGGTTGTCCTCACCTTCTACCGCGGCGCCTGGTGTCCTATCTGCAACCTGCAGTTGTTGGCTTTGCAGAGAGCGTTGCCCGGGATTCGTTCGTTGGGCGCTTCGGTGATCGCCGTTGCGCCGGATGATTCCGAGCCGACGCCCAACAACTCGCAGCTCGACTTCGACCTCCTGACCGACGCTGACCAGAGCGTTATTCGCGCCTACCGGTTGCACTATCGAGTTCCCGACGAGGTGCGCTGGATCTACACCGGGGTCTTCGATACCGACGTCAGCAACTTTAACGCCGACGGCAGCTGGAATCTTCCCGTGCCCGGCACTTTTGTCGTTGACCGCGGCGGAATCGTTCGCCACCGCCACGTCACCGCGGATTATCTACGACGCATGGAACCCGATGACGTCGTCGCGGCGCTCAAGGCGTTGGGGAGATCATAAGGGTCGCCCGGGGTGTTGCGATTCTCCTCCGGTCGAACATCTCGAACTCGACGCCGCGAATGTCCCGACCTTGCCGAGTGGATGGGATTCCTGCTCCCGACCTTCACTGCTTCCGACGCCCGCGGCGGCCGCTCTTCCAGTCGTCCCAAAGCCCCAGGAACTTGAGCTGGTCGTCGAGCTGTGTTCTACGCATCAGACTTTCGATTTCGCGCCGGCTCAAGCGCTTGCCCAGGCGTTCGGGCTGGTTGGCGAGGTTCAAGACGGTGACGGCGGCGATGCCGGCTTGATGGCGGAGATCCTCGAAGTTCACTTTGTCGAAGGTGTCGGCGCTGGAATGATAAGTGAGGACGTATTCACTCGTATCTTGCAGGGCGACCAGGGCCGGCACACCCTCCAGAAGGAAGTCGAAATGGTCGCTGCCGAAAAAGGCCTCATAGCTGTGAGCGTTGGCCCCGCGGCCGGCGACCGGCTGCATCGCCTTCATCAGACCACGCTCGATATCGCGCCGCCCGCCCAGCGAATAGCCTTCCATGCGGCCGACCCCCATGTCGTGAACCACGACCGCGACGTGGGAGTCGAGTTCGCCGCGGTGCTGCCGAACGTAGGCCTGCGATCCCACCAACCCCTGCTCCTCGCCGCCGAAGAGAACGAAGCGGACGGTCCGCCGCGGTCTCGCACCCGAAGCGATCAGGCCGCGGGCGACCTCGATGACCAACGAAACGTTGACCGCATTATCGAGGCATCCGGTTCCGAGATCCCAAGAGTCGAGATGAGCTCCCACGACGACGATCTCCGCTGGCAACTCGCTGCCTCGAAGCTCCGCCACGACGTTGCGTGCCTGGAACGGACCTCCCGTGACATTAGGCAGCGACAAGCGCATCACAACCTCCCCCCCGGCTCCGATCAGCCGCAGGATTCGTTGGGCATCCTCGCGAGCGGCTAACGCGGAAGGAATGCTGTCCAACTTGGCGTTGACGATGTTGATGTGCCGGTAGAGTATCCCGTGCGGCCGGGTGGACATGAAAACCACACCCGCGGCTCCAACTTCCCCGGCTTCGCGGGAGGCGACAGTTGCTTTGCGCTGCTCGACAGCCATGTCCCGAAAAGTGGTCACTGGTTCGGATCGGACCAGCAGGATCTTACCGCGAGCTTTCTTCTTCAATCGCAGGATGTCTCCCTTAGCGCCGCCGCCCGCGTCGAGAACCTCGGCGCGAACGCCGCCCTTGGGAGTCGGGGGCGACCAAGCGGAGGAAACGCCCCGCACGGCGAAACCCGCCGGCGCGAGCACTTCGATTTTCGTAGCTCCTTCCCGCCAGGAGTGCGGCATCATGAACGGTTCCGGCCGGACCTGGTCAACACCGGCCTCGCGGAAGGCCTTGACGGCCCATTCGACCGCCCGCTTCATGGCCGGCGTGCCGGGCAAGCGCCCGCCGATCTCGTCACAAAGGACGCGAACGTTCTCTTTAAGGAAGGGCGAGTCGGCGACCTGTTGCAAAACCGCTTCTGAAGCAGCCGCCTGGGGTGGTTGAGCCGAGCTCCCGGCGGCCCAAGCCACGAGCCATGGAACTAGGAGGAAGCCGCGGCGCATCCGTCTTCTGTGCATTGTGGGTGAGTTTGCTGAGCGACTGCTTGCCGGGGGACCCCCGGCCGTTAACGGCCGCCAAGATGTTTCTCGAGGGATTACCGGCTCTGTCGGCGGTCCGGAACGACCCAGGGGTCCGCGGGCCGCTGGCAACGGTTGCCCTATTTCGTTTCGACCCAAACAGCAGCTCAGACCGTGTGTCGCCGAATCGTGTGCTTAAGCCCGTGGATCTGGCGGCGAACCAGTTTGAGCTTAGCGTGATCGTGCGCTTCGAGCGCCACGTCGCGGTCTTTCTTTAATCCGCGGATTTGGGCCTTGATGACGCCCTTGTCGATTCCGGCGACGTCGTGGTGCTCGTGGAAGTCTATGCCTAGGGCTTTACAAAGCGCTTCCAGAAGGTGATCCTTGTTCAATTGCGTGTAGCCCTTCACGGCCTCGTGATCGAGCCCTGAAGCGATGCTTCGCAAATCGGCGATACGTTTGTGCTTCAACTCATGGAACGTGTAGCTCATGCAGTGCCTCTATGGGGTTGCCTCTCCGTTGGTCTTCGGCTCGCTTGTTGTTTCAGCCGGGCGCCGCGAATCGAAACCAGTGATTCGGGCCTGCCCGCTACCGGTTCCATCTTAGCGCTTGGCTACGCTGACAACAACGGTTGAGCGAGGGCGCGGGCGTTGGCCATACGAATCCCTCGGCCGCGTCAGTCTGCGTTCCGCTCAGTTTCGTGTTTGCGCGGCGCGCGAACAGAGCCGCGAGCGAAAGGGTGCGGTCGAGGCGTCGTGACGCCCAAAACGCCTCGTCCCGTCAACCGAGGTCATTCAAGATCTTGACCGCAGGCGCGAACCCGCGGCTCCGTTTGACCCCGGTTGGGGCTACGATGTCCCGCCGACGTGTCGTGCGGATGTGGCGGATGGCGCCCGGTTCGCCTCATCACCCTGCTGCTGGAGGACCGGAGGGGAGCGCCCGGCGTTGCTCGGTGTAATTTTCCACAGCCAACGCCGATAGAAACGCCAGCAGGGATAGAGAAGGCAAAATCGACCAGGGAATGCCGGCTAGCCCCGCCAAGAATACGAGCGGCGTCGCCAATATCAGGGCGGCAATGCGGGAAAACAGGCTCTTGGAGAGAAACATCGCCAGCCAGACCGGCAGTAAAACGATTCCGGCGTCGTAGCCGTAAACGTGATGAGTGATCAGCAGCGAGCCGGCCACGCTGATGCTTAACCAGCGCCACAACGGCGCTCCCCGTATGCCGATAATGACGACGCCAACCACCATGACCACGAGCAGCGCTAACACAAACACGCTTTCCAGCCCTACATTCGCCATCAGGCCGTTGAGGTTAATCATTAGCTCGGGGGAGGGAAGAAGCGCGCTCAAGTCTTTCGCCTGAAGCAGGCTCACATACTGCTTCACGCCGCCCAATCCGATCACGGCAATCGAGGTCAGAGCCAACAGCCCCCCTGTTACCGCGTAGCCGGCAAGCATCCTCCAACGTTTCTTCAAGATCATGGCCAGCGGCAGCAGCAGAAGCAGGTGAAACTTCAGCAGCCCGAGAGCGAGGACGGCGCCCGCCGAGAAATCCTTCCGCTGGTCCGCCAACTGATAAAAGCCGATGCCGATCGCCAGCATCAGAACACAGTCCTGCCCGGAGGCGATGCCCAATGCCGTGGGCAAGTAGAGCGCTCCGAAGATCATCGCATCGGGCCCGAATCGGCGGCTCGCCCACAGCCAGCAGGCGACCAGAAGCAGCGCATGGCCGGCGATCCAAAGCCAAAACGACGTATGCAGAGAGACCAGCGACAGCGGCGCCAGCAAAGCCAAGTAAAACGGCGGTCGGACATAGGGAACCAGTTGATCTTTGTTGGGCGCGACTTCCTTTTGGCGGGTAAACTGCACATCGCGGTCATAAAGACTGGAGAAGTTGCCCTCGAGAGCGAGCGTGGACCCCACGTAGAAACTGACAAAATCGTGCTCGCGGGAGTGGTTGACGATCAGTGATCCCAGGCCGGCCCAGAAGACACACAAGATCGCCACGACGATCCAGGTTGCGACCGGCACCCTCTGCCGGGCTGCTGTCGCGGGATTCACCAAGACTTGCTACCCCTCCCCGATAGCATACGGCGGCCAGTTACTGAGATGATCGCAGCTTGTAGCGGCCTTTTTGCTGTCGTGGCGCACGCATTCTTGCGTGCCGCGTCGCCATTCGTGGCGACATTGAGTCACGTAGTCCCCTTCGGGGCGCACGCTCGAGGCGTGCCGCGTGAGATTCCTCTCCATGTTTGGACGGTTCAGTTTTGTAGCGCGGATCTCGCCTTTGAGATCCGCGGCTTTTCCTTCACGAAGCCGGGGCGGCGCGCACCTCCAAGTAATTCTCCCGAGCCAGCGCCACCAGAAGAAGCAGGATCACAATCGTGGGAGTCATTCTCCACAGCTCGCCGCCTACGTATGCAAAAAAACGGGACGGAACCGCCACGGCCACTATCCCGTATGCGATAAAGGGCAACGGAACCGCCAAGGTCGCTGCCGCAAAACGGGAGTAGCGGTCTTTCGAAAGGAACAGCACCAGCCACACGGGCAACAACAGAATCGACGCATCATAACCGTAGGCGTGGGGCGGTACCAAGATACAGCCGGTCAGCGAGGCCGCCACCCAGCGCCACAGCGGCGCGCGCCAAACGCTGACCAGCACCAACCCAACTACCACGGTTACGAGAACACCCGAGAGTACCATTGACTCTCCAAGAACATTGGCCGTGATGGCGTGGACATTCACCATCACCTCGAGACCGGGCGAGAGTTCGCTCAGGTCATCTCGCTGGAGCAAATCCAGGTAAGTGCGAACACCGGTGATCCCGCTCAGTCCAATAAAGCTCACCAACGCGGCGCCACCCGAGGCAGCGAAACCGGCGAACATGTTCCGCTCCTTGCGCACCAACATGGCCAGCGGCAAAAGCAGCAGCAGGTGAAACTTGAACAGGCCCAGACCCCACACGAAACCGCCCCAAAAGTTTCGTCCCCCATCGGCGAGTACATAACCGGCGATCCCGATCACGAGCATGACGACGGCGTCCTGTCCGTGAATGATTCCCGCCGCGCCCGGAAAGTACATCACCGAGAATATGAGCGCATCCCAACCAAAGCGTTTGACAGCCCATGCCCAGCAGGCGATTAGGACCAGCGAATGCCACGCCGTCCAGATCCAGAAGGCGTTTTCGAACGGAAACCGAGAAATCGGCGACAACACCAGAGCGTAGTAACTCGGCCGAACGAAAGGAACAACTTCGGGAAGCCGCGGCAGCAAGAGTTTCTGCTTGGCAAACTGCACGTCCGGGTCGTGCATATCCGCGAAGCGGCCTTCCCGGGCCAAAGAAGCGCCAGTAAACAGGTTAAGGAAATCGTGGTCGCGGGAACTCTCAATAACCATCGCGCCGACGATCACCCACAGCATCGACATGCCAACGGCGACGATCAGGGCTCCCCAGGCCGGGGTCTCTGGCGTGCTGCCTTTCACCTCACCCTCGGCCACGCACTACCTCTTTTCCGAGAAGGATAAAGTCGCGATTGGGAAAACGATTGCCGCCACGAGGGCCCCGAGTGCCCCCGACCCTGGCAGACCAAGCTCCCACCAGGTGAAGCTCAACCAGACAGCTAAGACGTTTGCGACTACACCCGCCGAGGCTGCTGCCGCCGAGGGTAGTTTGCCAACGCGCAAACGGCGCTCCGCCCCGCGGCCGAGAGTGGTTGAAACGGCCGCCCGCAGCAGGAGTCTGACGCCCGCGGCCGCCACGGCGGCGATACCGGCCGCCACGGGAATGCCCAGGTCACCGGCCTCGTACAGCCATAACCACAGGTAAACGTTCAGCAGCAGCGTTACCGGCTCGACGAGAAGTGAGCCGGCCGCTCGCGGGAGCTCACCCGTTACGGCCGCCAGGCGAACGAGCTGGAGTAGGTAGATCCCGATCTGCCCAGCGCCCATCTTACTGCCGCCGCTCGTGCGCTCTTCGAAGACATAGGGCGCCTCCTCCACTCGAGCGTTCGGAGAATGGGCCAGCACTTCCAAGAGAATCTTGTACCCGGAGGGCTTTAGACGCGCTCCATCAATTACAGACCGCTTGACGAGGAAGAAGCCCGACATCGGGTCCCGCACGCGGCCAATGCGGCCTGGAAGCGCAGCCGCAGCAAGGACTGTCGCCGTCCATGAGACGATGCGGCGGCGCAAATTCCACTCGCCGACGCCTCCCTCGGCCACGTAGCGGCTTCCAATGACTATGCCCGCGTCGGTTTCCTGCTGACGCGCGACGAGCCCCGCCAGATGCTCAGGGGGATGTTGCAGGTCGCCGTCCATGCATCCCAGAAGTTCGCCGCGGGCGATTCCCCAGCCGGCGAGAACCGCTGTCGAGAGATCCCTTTCTTTTTCGCGGACCAGCAGCTTGAGCCACGGACGGTCTTTCTGTAAATACCGTACCTGCTCGGCCGTGCCGTCGGGGCTGCTGTCGTCGACGATAATCAGCTCGTACTCTTGCCCGCAGTCGGACAGCGCTTTATCGGTGCGGTTGACCAGATCGGGCATGTTTTGCCGCTCGTTGTAGGTCGGTACGACAAGGGAGATCACAGGGCGGACCCGGTAGAGAAATCGAGGTTCGGCCCTTCGTGAGCAATGCGGGTTAGCAGGAACGCGTGCACGGGCGACTTGAGTAGATAGCGGGGAACGCTCAGGCTGAGCATATCAGCGAACGTGGAGTTTCGTCCAGCCGGGGGGGGGGCCGAGACCCCACTACCGCCGGGGGCAACCGCGGCTGCCGAGATCACGAAAACGAGACCCTGCATCTCCGGCTCGGTCGAGAACCTGCTCGCGCTCATCCCTTTTGGGGGCTGTACGCCATGGCCGCTCACTGGCGTTCGCGGCTCCGAATCGGGCATGGCAAGGGTGTGCCAGAGCGCCGAACAGAGCCTGGAACGTTAGTGACAGGGCCGTGGGCGGCGCGGCGACGGGCCCGCGCCCTGGCGGGCACGCCGAACGAAGCAGGCGTCATGAGCTGGGGGAAACCACCGGGGATCGTCGCTCCATGTAGCTTTCCCGGGCCAGAGCGATCAGCAGCAGGATCACAAGCACTGCGGGGAGGACCGACCAGGGCGGCCCGGCCATGAGAGTAAAAAACGGCAGCGGCGTCACCAACAGCAGCGCCGCGACCCGCGACAGCCGCTTTTCGGAGACGAAAAGAAGCATCCAGATGGGCAGCAGCAGGATCGCCGCGTCGTAGGCGTAGCCGTGCGGGGCCACCAGGACCGACCCCGTGATCGCCGCCGACAGCCAGCGCCAAAACGGAGCGCCGCGAATGGCGATCACGACGAGACCCAGAACCAAACCCACCAGCATGGCCCATACGAGAGTCGAGTTGCCGGCGATATTCGACGTCACCCCGCGCAAGTTGATCATCAACTGCGGCGCCGGAGACAGCCACTTCAACTCTCCGCTGCTCAGCAGCGCTACGTAGCGGCTGACGCCTTGCCAACCCGCGGAAACGATAAAACTCAGGCCGGCCACTAGGCCGGTCGCCACGAAGCCCGACAGCATTCGGTAGCGCTTGTGAAACAACATGACCACAGGGACGAGGACAAAAAGATGAAACTTGATCAGCCCAAGCCCCAGTATCACGCCGCTCCAAAACGAGCGGCCCCGCTCTTCGAGCGCGTACGCCCCGATGGCGATGGCCAACATGAAAGAACTGTCTTGCGCATGTGTGATTCCGACCGCCGTGGGGAAATACATAGCGCCCAACAGCAAAGCGTCCGATCCGAACTTCCGCGCGGCCCAGCCCCAGCAAACAAACAGCACGGCTGCCTGCAGGCCGAGCCATATCCAGAACGCCGTCCCAAACGGCAGCAGGGAGAGCGGCGCCAGCAGCAGTGCATAATACCCTGGCCGGATAAAAGGGATTAGCTCCGTGTTGGTGGGAACCAGTTCCTGCTGCGTGCGGAGTTGAAGCTCCTGGTCGTAGAGGTCCGCGATACTCGCCTGCCGGACCAACGTCGAGCCGGTATAGAAACTCAGGAAATCGTGGTGGCGCGCCTTAAAATAAACCAGAGCGCCCTGCACGACCCAGAAGCCGCAGAAGATGACCACAATCACCAGCGTCGTCACAGGGACGCGCTTGGTCCCCTGCTTGCCGGTCGGAGCGCTCGACACCACGGTTGTCATCTCCTTCGGCCACTAGCATAGCCGAAAGAAGTTACGACAGCGAGAATGTTACGGGTTGGGCCCGCCCGGCGTAACGCCGCGTGGTCTTTTGAATCCCGTAGCGCGGGCCTCGGCGGCCGTTTTGTCGAGATCCGCGGCCTTATTCTTTCCGAAGATATCGAGGTTCATCAACGCGACGGGCCTGGCCGCAAGGGCCTCGACTACAGCCCGCCCTAAACCACTGGCCGCCGCCGGCGCCACTCCGTGGCCCGCTGGTAGGCGTGACCGACTTCGAGAAGTCCCTCTTCTTCGAAACGGTCCCCGATAAGTTGCAAGCCGATCGGAAGCCCATCCGGCGTAAACCCGCAAGGAACCGATAGAGTAGGCCAACCTCCCAGATTCACCGCCCGCACGAGGCGAGTCACCGCCGCCCGGACCGCGACAGACAACCCAGCGATAGAAACCGTTCCCTCGCCGATCTTCGGAGCCGCAATGGGGGCCGTGGGGACGGCAATCACATCGACTTCGCTGAAGAGACGGTTGAAATCGCGAACCAGCTCTCGGCGACGTTTTTGGGCCTCCAGATATTCGGTTGCAAGTACTGTCTCTCCTTGCTCCAAAAGCGCCCGCACGTCGTCACCGAAATCCTCTCTGTGATCCTGCAAACGGCTCCTGTGGACGGACGTCGCCTCGGCCGCGAGGATCAGTTTACCGACATTGTTGAATTCCTCCATGTCGGGCACGTCGATCGTGATCAACTCGGCTCCTAGTTCCTCCAGCACAACGAGCGCCTTCTGGACTGCCTGATCCACCGCGGGGTCAAGATTCTCGTAGTAGAAGTTTCGGGGCACGCCGATTTTTCTGCCTTCGAGCCAAGGCTCTTCGGCGAAGGCCGGCAGCGCAACCGGACGCTCCACGGTGGTTTCGTCGCGGGCGTCATGTCCGGCCATCGCTTGATAGACCAGCGCGGCGTCTTCGACCGTATGGGCAAAAGGTCCCGCGTGATCGAGAGAGTAGCCCAGCGGAAACATGCCCCAGCGGCTGACGCGCCCGAAGGTCGGTTTCAACCCGACCACGCCGCAGAACGACGCCGGGATTCGTATCGAGCCGCCGGTGTCCGATCCCAGCGAAAAGCTGCACAGCCCGGCGGCCAACGCCGCCGTCGAGCCGCCGCTCGATCCTCCGGGAATTCGAGTGGTGTCCCACGGGTTGCGGATTGCCCCGAAATGAGGATTGTTGCTCGTAATCCCGTAGGCCCACTCATGGAGACCTGTCTTGCCGATCAGGACCGCGCCAGCCTCCCGCAACCTTTCGATCACAGCCGCATCGTGGTCGGGAACGAAATCCCGCAGGATCTTTGACCCAACGGTTGTACGAATGCCTCGCGTGTAAAACAGATCCTTGGCGGCGAAGGGAATGCCGTGCAGCGGACCCCGGTCGCGGCCTTCTCGGATTTCTCGCTCGGCCCGGCGCGCCTGCTCGAGCGCCAGCTCCTCGGTGACCGTGATGAAGGCGTTCAGGGTCGATTGGAGCTTGCTGATTCGATCCAGCGTCTCTCGCGCCAACTCGACCGGCGAGAGGCTGCCCTGACGGATTTCGTGAGCGAGGCGTCGAATGGTCATGGTTTCTTCCGCTGGTGTAGGCACGGTATCCCGCTCCGGCTATGTCGCCGCGAATGATTCTAACACTCCAAAGAGGGTGTAACTTTAGGCACTGCAAAGTGGCCTGCCCGTAGGCGCAAAATGGGACTGGCCCACCGGAACCAAATCGGAAGGTCGGACCAATGAGACAGAGCCGCGCCCGTCAGGGCGCGGGCCCGCGGGCTAACGCCCGCGGCTCCGACTGGCGTTTTGGATTTCCTGCTACTCGCTCGGCCTGGCGGGCCTGGTCGTGTCCCGAAGCGTGGGCCGGCGGCGGCCGTTTTGCCGAGACTCGCGGCAGTTCATTATGATTGAGGTCGACGGGCGGCGTCGCAAACGCCGTATCATCAGAGCCTTGTAGCGCGGATCTCGCTTTTGAGACCCGTGGCCTTTTCTGTCGCGCGGGGATCGCGGAGCCCCGCGGCTTTTCCTAGGAGAGTAAACGATGCCCGGGACGCTGGCACGGCTGTTTCGCCACACGGTTTCCTACAACAAGCCTGATACGATCCTGACCAAGTCGGACGGCGCCTACCGGCCCATTTCTTCCCAAGAACTTCATCGCCGCGTGGGACGCCTGCACCTGGAGCTGGCCCGCGCGGGTATTCAAAAGGGCGGCCGCTGCGCCCTGCTATCCGAGAACCGCTGGGAGTGGGCCGTCGCCGATTTCGCCATGATGACCGCGGGCGTCGTCAGCGTTCCGCTCTACCCCACGCTGGGCGCCAAACAGATCCACTACCTCCTCGAACACTCCGAGGCGCGTGTCATCATGCTCTCGACCCAAGAGCAACTCGACAAGATCAAAAGCATTTGGGACCTCCTGCCCGCCCTCGAAGGCGTCATCGTGTTTGACCCGATCGAGAGTGACGACGAACGGATCACCACGCTCCCGCGGCTTATCGGAGAAGTACCTCTAACGGCGGAGCAGGCCGGGCAGTTCGAGCAGACGATCAGCGCCGTTCAGCCGGATGATCTGGCCAGCATCATCTACACCTCCGGAACCACGGGAACGCCCAAGGGCGTCATGCTCTCGCACGCCAACTTTGCCACCAACGTCCGGGACAACGGATTCGACATGGGCGAAGGCGATGTCTGTTTGTCGTTTCTGCCGCTCTCTCATGTCGCCGAACGAACGGCTGACTACATCTTTTACTACCAGGGCGCTACCGTTGCCTACGCCGAATCCATGGAAGCCGTGCCGCGCAACATGATGGAGGTCCGTCCCACCATCGCTGTCGGCGTCCCCCGGTTCTTTGAGAAAGTGCACGGTCGAGTGATGGAAAAGGTCGCCGGCGGACCGCCGCTGCGCCAAAAACTCTTTCACTGGGCGGTGGGAGTTGGGAAGCAGGCCATGCCTTACCGGCTCGGCACGGACCCTCTTCCGCTCGGGTTGCGGCTACGGTTTCTGCTGGCCGATCGCCTCGTCCTCAGCAAGCTGCGGGGTCGGCTGGGAGGCCGCATCCGCTACTTCGTCTCGGGAGCCGCCCCGTTGGCCAAGCACCTCGGGGAGTTCTTTTTCGCCGTAGGTATCCGCATCTGTGAGGCCTATGGGCTGACCGAAACTTCCCCCGTCATAAGCACCAACTATGCCGGCAGCCTACGTTTCGGAACCGTGGGCCGAGTGATCCCCAACGTCGAAGTCAAGATCGCCGACGACGGGGAGATCCTTGTCCGCGGACCGAACGTCATGCAGGGATACTTCAAGATGGAGGAAGCGACTCGCGAGGCGATCGTCGCCGGCTGGTTTCACACCGGGGACATCGGCCATCTCGACGCGGACGGATACCTGACAATCACCGACCGCAAGAAGGATCTGCTGAAGACTTCCGGCGGCAAGTACATCGCTCCGCAGCCGATCGAGAATCAGCTCAAGACGTGCGATTTCGTTTCCATGGCCGTCGTCATCGCCGAAGGACGCAAGTTCCCCAGCGCCCTGATTGTGCCTAACTTCGAAAGGCTCAAGCAGTATGCGGCGGCCAACGGCCTCTCGTGCGCCAACGACACCGAGTTGGCAAGCCACGAAGCGATCGTCGAAATGCTCGGGGCGCAAGTCGAAAAGGCCTGCCGGGGCCTGGCCCGCTACGAGCAGATCAAGAAGATCGCCGTACTCGACCGCGAGTTTTCGCTCGAAGAAGGCGAGATCACGCCGACCATGAAAGTCCGCCGCAAGGTCGTCGTCGAGCGCTACGCCGGCCGAATCGACAAGCTGTACGAGTAACGGCGGGCCGCGAGAGCATCGCTACCCGAGGGCGTCCCGCCGGCGAGCGGCGATCAGCAGCACGGCCGCGGTCAACAGCCCCAGCACCGTCAACCCGGCTCCCGCGTAGACCGAGCGGGGCCGATAGAGGAACTCGATCCGCTGCCGCCCGGCCCCGACGGCGATCGCGCGCAAGGCGCCGTAGGCCGGATAGATGGGGGCCGGCTTGCCGTCCAGGTAAGCCTGCCAGCCGGGGTAGTCCGGGTCGGCGAAAATCACGAAGCCGGGGCACTGCATCGAAACCGTCGCCACGATTTCGTGGGCGCTGTTCTTGACGAACTCCACGGGTTCCGGCCCTTCGCACTGCCCGCCTCGCGGCAGGGACCCAGCCACCCCATCGGGTATCGCGATGTTCCCCGCCTCGTGCTCGGTCCAGGCGCGCGGGGAGGCGTCGGGATTGCGAAAAACCTTCCAGCCGCTCGGGTCGCGGTAGACCTCTACTTGGACTTCGCGGACGCGTTCCTTGCTAACCGTGTAGACGGTATTCGCCAGCAGCCGCCCGCCTACCCAATCCTGCTCCATCAAGTCGTACACGTTCCGGCTTACCGACGCAAGATAGCCATCGGAGGCTTCGAGGCCTTCCCACGCCCCCAGGTTGGGCATCTTCTCGCCCGAGTTGATCTCAAAGCGGAACGGCCCCGGCTGTTCTTTTAAGAAGTCCATGGCGCCCCGCAACTCGCTGAGCTTGGGCAACACCGTCGTGCGGTTCGGATCGGAAAAGTGCACCACGTCAAACCAGCGCGTACTGCCCATCTCGAATAGCATCAGAAGAATGAGCACCAGCCGGGCGGCAGTCCGGGGAAGCTTTTGTTTTCGATGGGCTTGGATGAGCGCCGCCAGCACAAACGCGACGGCCGCGGCCAACAGGAAGTGGTCGCCGGGCTCGGCCGTGAGCCTTCCCTGTATCGCCAGGTGTAGGGCCGACGCCCATACCACTCCGCCGAAGCCGATCAGCGTGCATTGGATGTAGCGCAGCCAACGCCCCCCTCCGTCGTCTTGGCGCGGCGCGGTGAAGAAACGATCGATGCCGTGGGCGGCGAGCAGGAACAGAGCAAATTGAAAGACGAAAACCGCGTGCGAGGGACTGCGGGCCTTGTCGGCAAAAGGCGCCAGTGCGTACACCCAGCCGTGCAGCATCGAAAACGGCCCGAACCCATAGATCAGCGCTCCCAGACCCAGGAAGGAATGGCTCTTCCGGGTTTTTAGTGGGTGGCCAACGGGTAGCCGGCTCCTCCATCCTGCCGACCCGACGTCGCCCGCAGTCACATCGGAGCCCAAAAGGCGGCCAAGAAATCCCCAAATACCCTACACGCCAGTCCGGTCGTGGGCAACTCGTAAAGGGAATAAGACACTGATAAACAGGGAGTTATCTCTTTGAGTGTGGCCACTGGATGACAGTTGTGGATCCGCATTTCACAGCCTTCGGGAGACTGTACGACTACCTGCCAGCAGCCTTGCTCTACTCGTAACCCTTTGTTTATCAGTAATTCTTTTTGGCCAACGCAGTCGCCGCCCGGCCTTGGGGGCCGTAGAGTTGTCACGAAGCCCTTGAATGGCACCGAAGCAGGCTCCGGGAGGTCGGCCTCACAGTGGCGAGGGATCCGTCACTCACCGCCGCCAGCCACTAAAATCCCAGAAGAGCCGAAGGAATAAACGCGCACCCAGCGATCGTTCCACGCCAGCGCGACGGCGAAAACAGCCATGCTCAAGCAGAAGAACCCGACGAAGGTGTTGGCCCGCAGATATACGTGTGGAACGACCATGCCCAGCAGGCTAAAAGGATGCAGCCGCTGGTCGTGCTGCACCCAGTAGGGAACAGCGTCGCCCAGCGTCACCGGTTCGGGAGCGCCCACCCAACGATAGGCGTTTTGCGCGTACTCGACAGCCGGAATCAGCTGCAGCGCTCCAACCGCGGCCGCGAACAGTCCCACGACCACAAAGAACCCCAGCAGGCGCCCCGCCTCGCTCGCCGAGCGGCGGCGTCGTTCCAAGAAGAAATACAGAAACAACGCGGTCAGGGCGAACACCGTGAAAGTGGGCGTCTGATGATGTCCGCTCAATAGCGACATGCCGACGACCGCTCCCGAGCAAGCCGCGTACGTCCAGCGCGCCAGAGTGGCCGCGGCTTTGACCAGGCGATGGAAAAGCAGAAAGATCAGCGGAATCCAGATCGCTCCGTTTACCATCTGCGGCCAAGCCGTCGCGCCGACGTAGCCGGAGCAGGCGAAGGCAAGCGCCGCCGCCAGGGACGCGTAACGGCCGCGGCCCAACTCACGCGCCAGCGCATACATGAAAAGGCCGGCCAATAAGTGCATCAGCACAAAATGCCAGTGGATGTAGCGGAGATTGATATACCCGTCGTCCAAAGGCGCCAGAAACAGCGGCCAGTTCAGGGGGAAAGCCGCTCCCGGTTGCATCTGCCCGATCAGTGGCTGGCCCGTCCACTGGGAGGGGTCCCAGAGCGGAAACTCGCCGTTCTGCCAGGAACGTGCTTGAACCTGATACCAGGGCAATACTTGATACGCCAAATCGGGAGAGTCCAGGAACGTGAACTGGTCGCTGAGGGCAAGCCGCCAAAAGAACAGCGCCGTGAACACGGCCAGCAGAATCAAGGGACGCTTATCGAACCAGTCAGGCTTCATGTCGGGTCGCCCGAGGGGCCCCATTGTGGCAGTTTTCGAGGTGGAGGCGCAGTAAGAGGGTGGTCCACCGCAAGTCTTAGAGCTTTCCGTCCGTGACACACGGAACCGGACTAGGACGGCGGCGAAGGTCCAAATCGTATTCTTTATGAAGTTGGCCGCTCGAGTGAAGCTGAAACATTGGGGCACGAACTTTCGAGCGTCGTCAGCCGGGTATCGCCCGGTTGAGATGGCCCGGTCGAACTTCTCGCCATCGGCGTTTGACCGCAAGGCCAATTTACGATATTATCTGAATAAACAGACAGTACAGTATTATCCATCAATGATGCTTTTAGGAGTGCACGCCTGCCCCCGCGCCCGGGCGGGATTTGCCACCATAGTGGCGAATGCCCCGGGGCTTGCTGGGGGGCGATTGTGAGGAGCCATGAAAGTTTTGGTGACGGGCGCAACCGGATTCGTCGGATCTCGACTCTGTGAGCGGCTGCGGCAGCGGGGAGATACCGTCGTCGCTCTTTCTCGGGACGGGGCCTCGGCCCGGCGGCGCGTAGCCGCTCTCGAGCACGCTTACACCTGGGATCCGCTGGCGGAACCGGCCGCCTCCGAGGCCTTCGCCGGAGTCGACGCGGTTGTTCACTTACTCGGGGAACCGGTCGCGGGGCGCTGGACGGCGGCCAAGAAACGCTTGATTTTCGACAGCCGGGTGCTGGGGACCCGCAACCTGGTGGAAACGATTTCCAAGCTTGATGTCAAGCCCAAGGTGCTCGTCTCAAGCAGCGCCATGGGTTACTACGGCGATCGCGGTGAAGAGCAGCTTACCGAGGAGTCGTCGGCGGGGGAAGGTTTTACGTCGGAAGTCTGCCGGGCTTGGGAGCGGGAGGCCCTACGGGTGGAACCGCTCGGTGTAGGGTTAGCCAGGCTGCGAAGCGGCTTGGTGCTGGCGAAAGCGGGCGGCCCGCTGGCAGAGATGCTGACCCCTTTTCGCCTCGGTGCGGGCGGGCCGCTGGGGTCGGGCCGGCAGTGGTGGTCCTGGATTCACCGGGACGATGCTGTCGGGCTTATCATTCACTTATTGGGCAGTGATTACAGCGGCCCCGTCAATGGAACCGCCCCCGAGCCGGTTCGCCAGAAGGAGTTCGCGCGCACTCTCGGACGCGTGTTGCACCGGCCGGCATTCATGCCCGCGCCGGCTTTTGCGTTGAAAGCCGTCCTGGGAGAATTTTCCTCGGAGTTGCTAGCCGGCAAACAGGTGCTGCCGAAAGTCGCGCAGCGGATCGGTTATCGCTTTCAATACCCTGATCTCCTCTCCTGTTTGCGGGCGGAACTCGGGAAGTAGCGGGCTAGCGGGGCCTAAGACGCCACATTGCCGAGCCTCGCAAATTATGGCGACAGGGCCCGTGTTCAGAGTGTTTAGACTCCAGGGGTACAGCATGCTGTACCCCTGTCGCTGTTTTGCGAGGCCCAATAGCTGACTTGCGCGTCTCAGGTCGACGCGCCGGCTCTGGCGAACACGTAGGGGCCTTCGGGGATCACGACGACGGATGCATCCTGGCCCAGTCGGCCAACCACATGATCGACGGCTCGCTGAGGATCGTCGAACGCAGGGCCCCAAAAACTGTGGCGGTCGTCGGGGTCGACGCCCGGTACACAGAACGCAAGGTTAGCTTTTTCGGCGACCAAGGCAAGCTTCTCGGCTTGCCATTGATCGATTACCACCGCGCTGTCAAGGAGTCTCTCCAGCAGGTTCTTGGAGTCGGGTGATCGACGAACCATAGCGCTGAATTCGGCGCTGCCGAGACCCTCGCGGCAGGCCGCCACGAGCAAGATCGTGCCGCCGGGTTTGACGACGTGGGATGCCGCTGTCACACCCTTGACCGCCTGATAGAAAGTCAGGTCCAGCGGGTATCCGCCCGAAGTGGTGATCACAACGTCGGCAGGCTCTTTCACGGCGGCCAACGTCGATTGGCGGACAAAGCCGACCCCGGCGGCGTGAGCCTCGAGCGGCTCGCCGGCAAAGACGGCGGCGATCCCGCGTGAGCGCGTCAGTGCGACGTCAACAATGAAATCATGGCCCGCCATGGAGGCGATCTCGATCAGTTCTCGATGCAAGGGGTTGTCGGGGAAGGAACCTTCGATGGCTTCGGGATCGCGCATGAAAAAAGGGCTGTGAAGCCGCTTGATGGTTTTCTCGCCCGACAGTCCGATAGAAAGCAACTTACGGCCGCCCGAGAAGCCGGCCATCAGGTGAGGCTCGACGAAGCCCAAGGTAATGTGCAGATCGGCGTCGAGCAATCGACGGTCGATGTAAACAGGCGTGCCGGTTTGGGTCTCTCCCAGATAGACGTTTTCGTCGTCGGCGCGGGCGCGGTGCGACTCCACCCGATGGCGCGCCAAGATGTCGTCACCAACGATTTCCCCCAGCTCCTCACGAGTGGCCTCTCGATGGAGGCCCGTCGCTACGAGGACTGAGACCTCGGAAGATGGCATACCTCCCTTCTTGAGAGCAGCCAACACGTGGGGCAGGACAACGCGGTTCGGCGCGGGCCGCGTGATGTCGCAGACGGCGATCGCGGCGGACCGCTTCCCGCGAGCCAGCTCCTCGAGCGGGGGCGAGCCGATCGGATTCTGAAGCGCCTCGGCGATCGCTCGATCGGGTGATTCGATCTCCGTGCCAAACCGCGACCGCAGTACGGTGGCGCGGAGACTGTCGGGGAGATCGACCTCGACTCCTGTCTGATCGAAATCCAGTTGGAGCCGCATTCTATGGCCCAGCCATTCCCGAGGCGCAGCCGGCCGGATCAGGCCGTCGCGCCGACCTCGCGAGCGACCCCTCGGATGAACCCGGCGGCTTCGTCATAGTCCTGCTCTTTCTCCAGGTGCTCGATGATCAGCGGCATGTCGGGCGAGGCTTGTTCCATCCGCCTAATGTATGCGCGATAGTCGAGAACGCCGCGGCCCGGCAGAACCTCATGCAGAGTCACCATGTTGGGCTGATGGTCTTGGATGACGTCTTTCGCGTGGCAAGAAACGATCCACGGCCCGAGCGTGTCGAAGCATCGATCAATCAGCTCGGCGGTGGAAAAATAGAGCTGGGGATTGAGGATCGCATTCGCCGGGTCAAGGTGGGCAGCCAACCTCGGGTCGTCAACGGCGTTGATGAATTTCAGATAGACGTCCGGGCCGTTGAGGAACGTCCAGGGTGACATCTCGAGCGTCAGCTTCGTTCGTCGCGGGTTCACTTCCGCGAGTATCTCCCGGACCCAGGCGACGACGGCGTCGAAGGTGCTCTGGGCGAAGTTGTCAGGGTGAGGGGACACATGGCCCACTTCATCGTCTGTGCTGAAAGCCCCCACAACCGTGGCGCAACAAATCGCTCCTACTTCATCGGCGACAGCGAGAGTTTCGGCAATGGTCTCGCGGTTCTGTTGCCGCTTCTCGGGCCGTAGGTCCAGCGGGTTGACCCAGGCATCGAATTCCGCCACGACCACGTCGGCGCGAGCGAATTTTTCTTGGATCGTCCGGATCTTCTCGGTTTCCGAGATACTGACTTCCGGACAAGGCGCGCAACGATAGCCGCGCTTCAGGCACTCCGCCAGGTAGGCCTCGGGGTCGGCGAAATCCCCGTAGTCGGCTATCGTGGCGCCCAGTCTCACGGTTTCAATCAATCTCCTGCATCAGACGTTTCACGTACTCCACGTTGCGCTTCATGGCAACCCGGGGATCTTCCTCGCCTTGAAACTCGATGAGCATGTAACCGTCATATCGCCGACGACTCAACTCTTGCAGTGCGCCGGCAACATCGATGTCCCCGTCTTCGAGTGCCGTGTTCACATAGCGCCGGCCACTGTCGGCGTCGACGTAGCGCCCGACCGTTTCTTCCGGCCCGAGGAGCCTGTTGTTCTTCTGATGAACGTGGGCCAAATAAGGAATCGACTGCTCGAGAGCTTCCAATGGGTCTTCGTCAACGAATCTCGTTGCGCCGCAATCGTAAATGCGCCTCAGCCCCGGAGAGTCGATCTCTTGGCAGATGGCAGTCACTTGAGAGGCACGCCCTGTCAGCGCCCGCCCAGGGGCGTAATCGAGATTTTCGATCAGAATTTTGACGCCGATATAATGAGCGTGCTCGGCGCACTTGCTGAGTCCGTCGATCATCCAGCTTCGCTGCTCGACGAGCGAGAAACCCTCCTTCACACAACCGGGTAGCAAGAACGCCATGGGCGCACCCAATTCGGCGGTCCGGTCCAGCAGCGCAAAAGCACTGTCGAGGGCCTTTTGCTGCTCGCCGGGGGGCACGGCCAGGTCAGCGTCGAAGATATAGCTGAAAACCGGCAAGCCTGCATCCTCCGCGATTTTTCGCGGATAGGAGGCCGGGGATTCCGTCCAGTAATCGTGCATCAGCTCGATGCCATCCATCCCCAACGTCCCGCTGAAAGCGATGAACTCTTCGGGCGTCAAGTAGCCCGCATGCGATCTGGGGACGAGAAAACCCTCTTTGTAAGCCCAATCCGCGTTATAGTCCGTGACGGTGATTCGGTTATTCACGATTGCCTACATACGATTTCGCCAAGCGGGCGCACGCCGAAGGTCCGATTGACAAGCCCCGCAGCACCACTATTCTTAGCCCAGAAGGTTGCGTCGAGCAACCCAGCGCTATGGGACTAGTGCTTACTATCATAAGGTAGCGATCGTTTATGGGGCGGCAATCCGGGGACCGCCCCCTCGCGGTCGCGGCTCAGAAGGCTTTGTGAACAAAGCACTTCCGGTCCAGACGGATGGCCGTATGATCCTTCGGGGGGGCAACCGGCGGGTCTCGGCGGCGTCAACCGGTCAGTTGCCGAACAACCGAATAGCCCATCATGATGGCCATCAAGACGGCGGTCAGCCACAGGGCGAGGGTGATCCACCCACTGGGGAGAACAGCCTTCGGCGTGTGCCTCGATCTCAAGTAGATCGTGACGAATCCGACGATCGGCAACATGAGCGCGTACATAAATCCGCCGATCTTGAGCATCACGACCGGGTCCTGCAAGAACGAGAAAAACACAGCGGCGAGGAACAAGATCACGAACATTGTGGCCCGTATCGCCTTCAACCGCGCTCCATAGTTGTTGCGGTCAAACAGGCCGACGACTCGCAGGAAGTCGGCGAACACGAGGCCAAGCGCCATCGTTCCCGAGGCCGAGACCATTCGCGACCTTGATCCAGCCTCTTGGCGGAGGCTCTGCTTGGTGAAAGTCGGGGACCGAGAATCGGATGACCGTCCTCATTTTTGGCGGAACCGAACTTCACCATGGGCTGAGCCGTCTTCTTCTTAAGGCAAGCGATGGCCGCCGACGAGGCTTGACACACCCGTTAGCTTGAAAGAAGGGCCGCAAAGACCAGCAGTACGCTCGCCGAGAGAAAAAACGGAACAAAGCCACTTTCCCACAACTCACTTGCAATCAATGGATTACGGGATTCTTTCAGGCCGGCAGCGCAAGGCCTGAGCCGCCGGTTTCATGCCCGATGCGACGAATCTAGCCGCCCCGTTTGCCCGTATGCCCGGTCTACGCTATGCTTTCGGTTACCTATCATGGACGTTCCCTGAAGCGCCATGACCGAGCGGTCGTCGACCTTATGAGTGAACTGGTTTCGTTCGTCCGAGATGGTGAGATCGGTATTATCACCGTGAACAATCCTCCCGTCAACGCGCTCAGTCCGGGCGTGCCCGAGGGGATTATCGAATTGATCGACAAGGCCGAGGCGGACGAGGCCGTGCGGGCCGTGGTGTTGATCGGCGCCGGAAGGACCTTCATTGCCGGGGCGGACATTCGGGAGTTCGGCAAGATCACCGCGGGCGAGAAGGAGCGCGGCGAGGGTCTCCATCCGCTAACGCGCAAGTTGGAAGGTTGCTCAAAGCCCCTAGTGGCCGCGATTCATGGAACCGCGCTGGGGGGCGGACTCGAAGTCTCCATGGCCTGCCATTACCGGGTGGCCGTCAGGGCCGCCCGGGTTGGCCAGCCAGAGGTCAAGCTGGGACTGATTCCGGGAGCCGGAGGCACCCAACGGCTTCCCAGGCTGGCCGGCGTCGCCAAGGCGGCCGAAATGTGCGCTCTGGGCGATCCGATCACGGCGGAAGAAGCACTCGCCTCGGGCATTCTCGACCGTGTCTTCGAGGGCAACAGGCAGACCGAGCTTCTCGATCGCGCACTGGAGTTCGCCGCTGAAATCGTCGAGGAAGGCGCGGTCGCGTCAAAGACCCGAGACCGCGACGACAAGCTGGGCACTGAGCAAACCAACGCCCCAGTCCTGGCCGCGGCCCGGGACGTGGCGCTCAAGAAGCGCCGCGGGGTGATGGCGGCGCTTAAAGCCATCGATTCCGTCGAGGCGGCCACCCGCCTGCCTTTCGACGAAGGAATTAAGCGCGAGGTCGAGTTGTTCAAAGAATGCCTTTTCTCGGACCAGTCGAAAGCTCTGATTCACGCCTTCTTCGGTGAAAGAGCGGTTCGGAAAACCCCCGACATTCCTCCCGACACACCCGTGAAGGAGATACGGAAAGCGGCGGTCGTTGGCGCCGGCACGATGGGCGGCGGCATCACGATGGCCTTCGTTAATGCCGGCATACCGGTTCGGCTCCGGGAAGTTTCCCAAGAGGCGCTTGATCGAGGTTTGGCGACGATTCGGGAGAACTACGAGCGTTCGATCAAGCGCGGCCGCTTCACTCGAGATTTCGTGGCCAAGCGGGTCAGGATGATCGAGCCGACCCTTAGCTACGCCGGCTTCGCGGAGGCCGACATCGTCGTCGAAGCGGTGTTTGAAGACCTTGCGCTCAAGAAGCAGATTTTCTCGGAGTTGGACGGAATCGCCAACCGCGACGCGATTCTGGCCACGAACACCTCCGCGCTCGACATCGACGATATCGCCTCCGTGACGTCGCGCCCCGAGCAGGTCATCGGAACTCATTTCTTTAGCCCGGCGAATCTGATGAGGCTGCTTGAGATCGTCAGGGGAAAAGCCACGAGCGCCGAGGTGATTGCAAGCTGCACGGCGCTGGCGAAGCGGCTGCGCAAGGTGGGCGTGGTGGTCGGCAACTGCCATGGGTTTGTCGGCAACCGCATGTTTGGCCCCTATATGCGCGAAGCTCAGTTTCTTGTGGAAGAGGGCGCGCGCCCGGCGGACGTCGACCAAGCGCTTTACGAGTTCGGCATGGCCATGGGACCGCCGGCGACGAGCGATTTGGCCGGGATCGACGTCGGCTGGCGCGTCCGCCAGGAAGCGAAACACCTGCAGCCGGAGGACGCCCGCCGGCCCCTGGTCGAAGACCGCCTGTACGAGCTGGGACGCTACGGCCAGAAAGCAGGCCTTGGTTGGTATCGCTACGACGAAAATCGAAACCGGACGGAGGACCCGTCGGTTTCCGAGATCATCGCCGACCTGGTCAGCCAGGCCGGCATTGAACAGCGCGAGATCAGCGGCGACGAAATCGTCGAGCGCACGATCTATGCGTTGGTGAACGAAGGCGCCAGAATTATCGAGGAGGGTTATGCGCTGCGCGCCGTCGATATCGACATGATCTACATTAATGGCTACGGCTTCCCGGCCTATCGCGGCGGGCCGATGTGGTACGCCGACACCATCGGTTTGGAGAAAATTTACGAAAGGCTTCTCCACTACGAAGACCACCACGGGTACTGGTGGCGGCCGGCGCCCCTGTTGAAGCAATTGGCCGAGCAAGGCAAGACCTTCGCGGGGTGGGATGCGGAGCGGGGCGCGGGCTCGCGGGGTTGACGCCCGCGGCTCCCGCCGGGATTTGGATTCCCCGACGGTAGGTACCGGCGGTCGCGGTTTCACTGTCAGCCATCGAACGATAGGCATGCGAGATTCGATTTGGTTTCAAACGCTCTCCGACGACCAACTCGGGCTACTCGACGAGTCGGATCCCTTGCCGAGATCGGCCGAAGTGGCCATCATCGGCGCGGGGCTAATCGGCGTCAGCGCGGCGTATTTTCTCAGTCAGGCGGGTGTCGCCGACATTTGCGTCATTGATCGAGGGAGGGTGCTCGGCGAAGCCAGCGGAGCGAACGCGGGCGGACTCTGGTTTGCTCAACAAA
Source organism: Bryobacterales bacterium (assembly GCA_965206025.1). Taxonomy (GTDB): domain Bacteria; phylum Acidobacteriota; class Terriglobia; order Bryobacterales; family UBA6623. The sequence continues at coordinate 267,339 of CBDBIU010000002.1, forward strand.
GCCCCGAGCTTGGCCCTATCGCGGCACTGGCTCGCGCATCGAGTGTGCTCTACGACGAGTTGGCTTCACAATTTGACTTTGACTTCCGGCGTTGCGGGATGGTCGAGTTACTCGATGACGAAAGGCAGATCGTCGAAGCGGAAGCAAGGCTCGCGACCGTCAGGGAAGCCGGTTTCCGAGCCGAAAAGGTTGCCGGGAAGCACGCCCGATCGCTGGAGCCGGGCTTGGGATTCACCCCCTCGGGGGCGCTCTATTATCCGGATGAAGCTTGTCTGCACCCGGCCAGGCTGGGGGCCGAATTGATGCGGCACTTGAAGGGCAACGGAGTCCGTTTCTGCTTGGGAAATGAAGTAGGGGAACTAACGCCCCAGGTTCAGACTGCCCAGGGATCTTTGGAGGCGAAGACGACGGTCATCGCCTCGGGCGCCTGGACGCCCCAGGTGACCAGGGCTCTGGGATGGGAACCTCCGATCAAGCCGATGCGTGGGACTCTATTGGCGGTCGAGCCTCTGCCGGAAATCCTCCATCACACGGTCCTGACCGCCAGATACTACTACTGGCAGTTGAGCTCCGGACACATTGGAGGGGGTGGGTCCATCGACGACGTCGGCTTCGAGCAAGGAGTCGATCCCGCTACGACTAAACTAATCCGCGAAGAGATGGAGCGGCTGGTGCCGGCCGTCGTCGGACAACCAACGGCCTGCGCCTGGTCCGGGTTCCGCCCCTACTGCGAAGACATGAGGCCCGTCATCGGACCGGTTCCCGGGCAAGAAGGGACATTCGTTGCCGCGGGCCATTTCAAAAAGGGCGTCATGCTGGCCCCGGTAACCGGGAAGATCTTGGCCGATCTCATCACCCAGGGCAAAACGGATCTGCCGATGGGCCCACTCGATCCCGCTCGGTTCAAGTAGGGCGAGACTTGGAACGCCCTTGGTCCGTTAGCCCGCTTTTCTCGCCATGTGGTGAGAAAGCGGGCTAACGTTGGCGCTGGTTCGCTCGGACTACTCTAAGACCTTCACGCGGTGGTTCTCGCTGTCGCCGATGTAGACCCTCCCCTGGGAGTCGACGAAAACACCGTGAGGCCGCGCCAAGCCGCATTGCAGGGGATCGCCGTCGGGTCCGTCGTGTCGGGTCCCATCCCCCGCGACCGTGGTGATGGTTCCGTTCTTTTGGTCGATACGGCGAATCGTGTGGCTTTCGGTGTCGGCGATGTAGACGCCGCCCCCGGGGCCGACTGAGATGCCCTTCGGTCCCGACAAGAGGGCGTGCTTGGCGGGACCCCCGTCTCCCTGGTAACCCGGCTCGCCGGTGCCGGCCAGGTGATGAAGCGTCATCGCCTTCATCCTGATGCGATAGACGGCGTTGCCCTCTCGAAGAGCTACGTACATGTCTCCGCGAGCGTCGAAAGCAATCGCGCGCGGACCGTTGAGCGGAGTGCCTCGAACCGGTGCCCCGTCGGGCGTGGCGGCTTGGTCGCCGGTCCCCGCAAAGGTCTCGATCACGCCCGTCCGCAAATCAACTCGACGAATGCGATGGTTGCCGATGTCGGCGATGTAGAGTGACCCTTGGCCATCCATCTCGATACTGTGCGGATGGTCGAGCAGAGCTTCAGTGGCCGGACCCCCGTCTCCACCGTAACCCGGCTTGCCTGTCCCGGCGAGAGTCGTGATTGATCCGGTTTTCCGGGACACCCGCCTGACGATGTGGTTTTGCATTTCGACGAAGTGCATGTTGCCTTCGCGGTCGAAACGCACTTCGTAAGGTTCATTGAGCGCCGCTTCGAGCGCCGCCTCGCCGTCTCCCGAGTAGCCTTGCTCGCCGTTTCCCGCCGCGGTGCTGATGATTCCCGTCTTCAGATCGAGCCTGCGGACCCGGTGGTTATCGACTTCGCAAATGTAGAGGGCGCCGTCCGGCCCGATGGCAACGCCGTAGGTGTTGGCCTGCCGCGCAAGAATGCCGGGGCCGCCGTCTCCGGAAAAGCCGACTTCGCCCGTACCGGCTACGGTGCGAACCGTCTGCGGAAAGATCGGCGACGCCGCGAGGCCAAGGAGCAGAAAGGCGAGGAGACTCTTGGTCATGAAGAATCGACAGGGGCTCACGAGGACTCCGTGAAGCGCATCAGCTTAGCCCGCATTTCTCACCACCTGACGGTCGAAGCACGCAATAGGCCCGCCATTACTGCGTTGCGCTTGCTCGCCGTGCTCAACGTACTGTTCAAGTACACCTCCGCGCGCCGAGCGGCGCGCGCCTTGTACCGAGGGGCCTCTCACGCACTTCGCCTCGCCACGTAGTGAGAAAAGCGCGCTAGGAGCCGCTGCCGTTCGTCTCGAAACCGCCTCGCATCAAGTCCGCTAGTTGATCGATGTTGCGCCCGAGAGCGTCGATTGTCTTGGTGGCGCGCTCCTGGGCCTCCTCCAGCCGCTGGATTCTCTCCTCCTGGTTCACCTGCATATCTTGTAAGCGCTGCTGTTGCTGGTCGAAGCGCACCTGGGCTTTGCCGATCGCGACTGCGTTGGTCGCCAGCTCATCCATTCTGACCGCAAGCGTATCCATTCTGACCGCGAAAACAGCCTCCTGCTCCAACAGAAACTGGATGGTTTTCTCAACGTCCATTGGCTTCATTCTAGCGGATGGGCCACCCTGCTACAATCCACATTCAACAGGCAAGATGCTTCTAATCGGCCCTCCAGGCAGCGGAAAAACTCATTACGTACTGGAGTGCCTCGAAGCCGCCGTCCGCGAAGCTCGCGCCCCCCGCGTCAAGCTCATCGTTCCCACCGCGAGCATGGCCAGGCACTTGCTGCACACGCTGGCGCGCCGTGGCCTGGTGGTTCCCGGCGATCTGGTCCAGACGATCGGCGACTTCGTTCGCGGGCTGACCCCTGATTTGCGGGAGCCGACGCCGGCGGCCAACTCCTGGCTGCTCGGGCGCGCCGTCCAGGCGGCGAATCGCGGGGAGTTTTCCGCCCTCCGGGAGGCGCCGGGGTTCCTTCGTTACATCGAGAGAACCCTGCGTGAGTTCCAGGCGGCGGGCTGCGACGGTTCTACGCTCGAACGCCTGACGACGACTCGCTACCAGGCCGCTTTCGCCGCCGTCTTCGTCGAGTACGAGAAGCTTCTCGAAAGGCACGGATACGCTCACCCGGCGGGGCGGTTGGCTCGGGCCGCGGATGAGGTTCGCCGCCGCGGTCTGGGCGATCCGCGGGAAATCTATCTGGACGGCTTCTTCCACTTCTCCCACCGCGAACGCCGGCTCGTGAGTGCGCTTATTGAACTTGCCGATCGTGTGGTCATCACGGCTTGGCCTGATCTTGATCCCGGCTTCCGCGGGATGCCTGAACGCCGTCTTCAGAAGGTCTTTCGCCCCCAGGTTCAACCCGTTGTCGTTCAGGCCGCGTCACCCGAAAGGGAAGTCGAGGAGGTCGCGCGCAGGATCATCGAGGAAAAGCGCCCCTTCGAGCAAGTCGGCGTGATCCTGCGTACGCCGGAGATTTACGGACCCCTAATCCGAAGAGTCTTCGAGCGATTCCACATCCCCTTTCACTTGCGGATGCCTGAGCCGCTGGATCGTGACGCGACGATCCGCTTCTTGTGCAGCTTGTTTCGGTGCATCGCCAAGGGCTTTCCCGCCGAGGAAACACTTATGGCGCTCAAAAGCCCCCTTTGCCGTGTCGGGCTTGACCCTGAAATGGACGCCTTCGAGTTCCGCGCACGAGAAAGCCTCCGCGACGACGGCCTGGGATTCCTCCGCGCGCGCGCCAAAGACTACCCTCTCGTCTGCGCCCGGCTCGACGAGCTGGCGGCGCTGCTACCCTGGCGGTCCGCCATGCTCGCGCCGGATGAATGGGCCGAGCGTTGTCAGAGCATTGCTCGACAGTGGGTGAAGCTTCCCACCGTCGAAGATGGCCGGCCCGTTACGAGCGTCGCTGAGCTGCGCCGCCGGGCCGCGGCGCTTTCAAACTTCGAGGCGGCCGCCGCGGAAGCCGCTCAGTTATTGAAGCTGGGGGGTGCTGAAAACGCGGGCTTCGCAGGTTACCTGAAGGCCCTCGATGCGGTCTTGAGCCAAACGCTCTCCGAGCCGGCTGACCAGCGGAGGAATGTCGTGCATGTCCTCACAGCGTATGAGGCCAGACAGTGGGAGCTGCCGTTGGTTTTCGTTTGCGGGTTGGTGGAGAACCAGTTTCCCCGCCGCCGGTCCGAGGATTTGCTGTTCCCGAACTCCGATCGCGAAAGACTCCAAGGGCGCGGTTTTCCGCTGCGCACGACGAAGGACCAGGATGAAGAAGAGATCTTACTCTTTCGTATAGCCACCAGCCGGGCAACGGAAAAACTGGTCATCACCTACCCGAGGGCCGATGGCGACGGCCGCCCCCTGCTTCGATCGTTCTTTCTCGATGGCCTCAAAGAAGAGGACCAGCCCGCTCCCATGGTGCGTCTGCACGAGCGCCACGTCGACTATGGGGCGCCGCGCCCCGCTCGTATCAGCTCGCCCGAGCTTGTGCAAGCCGTCGTCGAAAAGCACGATCATTTCAGCCCGTCTTCGCTGGAGCTTTTCCTGCAATGCCCCTATCAGTTTTTCGCCCGGCGGACCCTGGAGTTGGAGACTCGGCCGCCGCCGCCCGATCAGCGCATTGATCCGCTGCTGATGGGCACGATTATTCACCGCACGATCGCCCAATGGACCGGCGACTCCTCCCGAGCCATCGCAACCGTTTTCGGCCAGGTCTTCGACGAAACCTGTGAGAAGGCTGGTGTGTGGCAAAACTTTCGCACCGCCCTCATTCGAACCAACATGCTCGCCGACCTCGAGCGCTTCGCCGGCGAGGAATCGGAAGCTTCGAAACTGGAGCTCCGGGAGAGGAAAACCGAGGAGGAGTTCGAGTACACGGTCGATGACGGCGAGCACTTGCCGTTCCGTATTACCGGCCGGATCGACCGCTACGACGTGCTCGAAGGCAACTTCGGCCTCGTGGTGGACTACAAATACTCCAGCGAGGGGAGGATTCGACGCCTGATCGATGAGCACGACGCGGGAGCCAAGGTACAGGCGCAAATCTATCTGCTCGGGCTCGAGCGCGAGAGAGGGGTCCGTCCCGCGGGTTTGCGTTTTTTGGGGCTTCGAGACAAAACTGACCGTCCGCGGATGGGTCGTCAAGGGTCTGCTTCCCCCTCAGGCCGTTCTCGAAAAGGACACGCAACTCACGGAAGCCGAATTCCGAGAGATGCTGACTCGTTCCGAGGAATTTGTGACCGCCAAGATCGGCGAGATTCGCCAAGGCCGCATCGAGGTCGCGCCCGCGGACCGCGATTTCTGTAAGAGAGTGTGCCTGTTTCGGGACGTCTGCCGGATTGAACCGTGACTTTCACCGCCGGGCAACAGCAAGCCGTTGAGAGCTGGGATCGGGGGGACATCTGCGTCGTCGCGGGGCCGGGATCGGGCAAGACGCTCGTTCTGGTGGAGCGCATACGCTGGTTAGTCGAAACCAAGGGCATCGACCCGGCGCGCATTCTCGCCATCACCTTTACGGAAAAGGCCGCCCGCCAGATGCTCGAACGATTAGTCGGGGGGGCGGGACCCGATGGGGACAAGCGTCAGGCCTATCACCGCACACGGATTTCGACCATCGACGGTTTCTGTGCCGGGTTTCTTCGGGACCAAGCCTTGGAAGCCCCCATAGATCCGGAGTTCAAGGTGATGGACGCTTGGCAGGCGGAAATGGAGCTCCGTCACGTCGTCGGCAAGGTGCTCGGACACTATGCCGGCGAGCCGGCGTCTGCTCTCGGTTTCCTTAAGTCGTTCGCCGGTTCGCGCTCCCGGGCCGAAGAGATCAGTCTTTCGAGCGTGCATGAGCAGGTTTTTCGGCTCTATCAGTCGATGCGGGTGACGGGCGTTGCGCGAGGTCGGCCGAAGTCGAATGAAGGTTCGGATGCCGCGGAGTTTCAGGCGCAACGAGCGTGGATCAGCGGAGTTTTGGAGAAGATTGATCGCCAGTATCGCAGCTGGAAGCGCGCCGCGGGCCTGGTGGATTTTCCGATCTCGCGGAGTTGGCCGTGGAGATCCTGGAGAAGGGTCACGGCCGGCGCCTGCCGTTTCAGCATATCCTCGTCGACGAGAACCAAGACACGAATCCGCTGCAGGCGAAACTGATCGCGCTTCTGCGGGAGCATGCTTCGGAGGGCTGCGTCCTGTTTGCCGTGGGAGACATTAATCAGTCGATCTATGGGTTTCGTGATGCGGACCCGGAGGTGTTCCGCAATTTTAGGGAAGCGGTCCGAGCGGGCGGGGGGGAGGTGGTCGAGCTCCAAGAGAATTTCCGTAGCCGTCCCGAGATTCTATTGGCGGCGGAACGTCTGTTGACCGGGGCCGCGGGGATCGAGACGCGTTCGCTGGTCGCTCAGCGCGGTTTGCCGCCAAAAGACGATCCGAGCGTCGAAGTGATCGTCGTTCGCCATCGCAACAAGTCGATTGCTCGGCAGAGAGAAGGCCGGCACGTCGCTACGAGAGTTATGGAACTGCGCGACCGTTTACGGATCGGCAACCCGGCGAGAACGCCCGCCTGGAGGGATTTCGCCGTCCTCGTGCGCACCCACAACTTGGTCAGGGAATTTCATAAACACTTGCGCGAGGCGGCGATTCCCTGTCAGGTCGCCGGGGGCGCCGGATTTTTCGAAGCGCGGGAAGTGCGCGACTTCATGTGCTTGCTGCAGGTGCTCTCGAATCCGCGGGATGAGATTCGTCTTGCGGCGGTGCTGTGCTCGCCGCTGGTTGGCGTCTCGGACGAAACGCTCCTGCGACTGAAACTCGATGGTCAGAACCTGGCGGACGTGCTGGGAGGAAAACTCGCCGTTCCCGGAGAAGATGGGCAGCGTCTGCGCACTTTCGTCGAGCGGCTCGCCCGATGGCGGGAGAGTTCGGACAGCATCCCCCCGGATCTGCTCATTTGGCGCATTCTTAGGGAGACGGGCTACGAAGCTTTCACGCTGTCGCAACCCGACGGCGCCCAGAAGGCGGCTGGCGTTCGAAAGCTCGCCGAGCTGTCGCGAAGCCTCCATAACACGGGGCGTTTCACCTTTGGACGACTCGTCGAGCGGCTCGCCGAGTGGCAGGCTTCCCGCCCGCGGCAGCCGGAAGCGGAACCTGGCGAGAACGCGGAAAACGCCGTTCAGATCATGACCATGCACAACGCTAAAGGCCTGGAGTTTCCCATTGTCTTCTTGCCTGCGCTGGATTACGTGTCCAGGGGGAGCAGCGATGCTTTAGCTTACCTTCCCGCGAGTGGCCTGGGAGTGAAGTGGGCCGACCCTCAGACCGGCGAGGGCGCGCCCGACCCGACGTTTCAAGCCAGTAGCGAGCGACGCAAGAAACGCGAGAAGGAAGAGAACAACCGTTTGCTCTACGTCGCCATGACCCGGGCAGAGGAGCATCTCGTTCTGAGTGCGGCGCTGCGAACAAATGTAACCGGGTCGGCTCGTCTGCTCAGAGACCGGCTGGAGCTGAAGCTCGATCCGTCGGACCAGGCTCCCCGCGAGGAAGAAAGAGACGGGCTGCGATTCCGCCTCATCCGCACCGGCCAAGACGCCGAACCGGCCCGCGCCGACCCGGCCGAGCTGATGCGGCCCGAGGTCCGCTTCGTTGATCCGTTGCAGCCCGGCGAGTCGGCGGACGCCTCGGCTTCAGTGACGTCGATCGCCCTCTACGCCCAGTGCCCGCGGAAATACTACCTGTCGCGATATCTTGGGTTCGAATCGGCGCCCGGGCCTGTCGCGTTTACACCCCAAGACGCGCCGGCGCCCGAGCAGGACGAGATGGAAGCGAGCGAGTTGGGCAGGCAGGCGCACAAGATCCTTGCCGGCTCGCTCGTCCCCGAGGATTCAAACCCGGAAGTGACGCGGCTGGCGAGGAATTTTCAGGAGAGCGATCTCGGCCAACGGGCAGAGGCGAACGCGGTGCGTGAGCAAAGTTTGGTCTTCGCCGTCGACGATCATTTGCTGCAAGGTCAAATCGACCTCTGGTTTGACGACGGAGCGGAACGCGTTCTCATCGACTACAAGACGGACCAGGTGACCGCCGAGGAAGCCGAGGGTCGAGCGCAAGACTACGCTTTGCAGATCAGGCTTTATGCGCAGGCGCTGACCCAAGCCGGCGGCAAGCGTCCGGATCGCGGCGTGCTTTACTTTCTGCGACCCAACGCGGCGGTGGACGTCGATGTCGGCCCGGGGGCGCTCGACGAAGCTCGACAAACGGTGCGAGATTTCTTCGCCGCCCAGTCCCGACAAAGCTTCCCCCTGCGAGTGGGAAAACATTGCTTTCGTTGCGCCCACTACGGGAACCTCTGTCCCGCCCGGGTTCCTCCCGAATGAGCGAGACGCCCGGTTGGTTTGCTCAGAACGGGACGGTGCTCGCCGTCCTGGTCGGGTTCGCCCTGGTAATGATCTTCTCGGCTTGGGCGGCCCACCGGCGGCCCGTCGACCGGCCGGGACCGATCGTCATCGCCGTTTCCTTTTACGCTACGTTTCTTAGCACCAATACCTTTCTCGGACAGGCAGGGTTCGGCTACAAAGTCGGAGTCTCTTGGCTGCTTGCCGGCGGCGTATTCATTTTGTGTGCTCTCGGGGCATGGTTTGTCGTGGCCCGCCCGATGATTCGTGATGCGCGCCGCGTCTTGGGCGACCTAGAGGATCTCGATCAGGTTACCGTCCCCGAGTATCTGAGGCGAAAGTATGGCAGTCCGGCGATCGGCTACGTCAGTGCGGGGGTGGTGTTCTTTGCCTCCCTGCTCTACATGCTGGCGGTGTTTAAGGGAATCGGGCACATCTTCAGCCGCATCCTTCACGTCTCCTACGAAGCAGCGGTTCTGGCGGTCCTCGTGCTGGTTGCGGTCTATACGAGTTGGGGTATGATCCGGGCCATCCTCCACACCGACGTCGTTCAGGGGGTCGTGATGGTGATTGGTGTGGCGGCTCTCTTTCTTGCTTGCGCAAGCAGGGCTGATTGGGCGCTGCCGGCCGATAGTGTTGATTTGGACGCCTCCGGCCGGGCGCTGGGCGGCGCTTTGCTCGAATGGGACACGCTGATGTCGCCGCTGCTGATCGTGGGGCTCTCGCTGGGGACCGGCATCAAGCTCATGGTCGCGCCGCGATTGGTGGTCCGCTTTCTGCTGTTCCGCCACGCTGGGGAAAGCGAGATTCGCCGAGCGAAGTGGCTGACCGTGGGGCTGATGAGCTTGACGATACCGGCGGTCTTTGTGCTGGGTATCCTGGCTCACGGGATTATCCCCCAGGCCGAATCGCAATTTTACTTTCAGCATACGGACGAAGTCGTGCCCTACCTGGTCGAGAACCTTTTCGGCGGCTTCTGGGGAGCCGTCGTCCTGGCCGGTTTTCTGTCGGCGGCGCTGTCGTCGATAGATTCGGTCCTGCACGTGGCCGGCTCGGCGCTGGTGGTCGATGTCTGGGCGAACTGGAGGTCCCAAACGCCGGCGCCGATGATTGCCAGGCTTCAGCGGGCCGTGATGATCCCGGTGGCGGCGGCGCCGGCGATTGCCGCGCTGAATCCTCCGGCGGACATCGTGCCTCTGACTGCCATGTCCGGCGCCTTGTTCGGCGGCTGTTTCTTCCCGGCGCTCATTATCGGTCTTTGGTCGAAGGGGCCCGGCCGAGGGGCCGTTCTGGCGTCGATTGTGGCCGGAGGATCAGCCGTCATCGCCTGGCCGCTTGGTCTGGCGCGCATTTTGAGTCTTGAATCCGTGCACCCGGTGTTCGCGGGACTGCTCGCCTCCACGGCGGTTTACGCCTGTTGGCGGCCGAGGGCCGGCCCTTCTGAAACGACTCGACCCGCCGCCGGCCCCTAAGCCGTTTTCTCGCCGGGTGGCGGTCGAACTCCCTTGTCCCGGCTTTGTCACCCGCCAGGGCGGACTGATGCTTGTTTCTCTTGGGGTGTTTCTAAGGTGTCCGACCGTGTCACGGTTGCATGCTCTTGTGGCATACTATTCGGACTGACCAGCTGTAATCCGGATGCCGCGAGGGTCGTTACTGGGTCTTTGCACATCTCAAAATTAGCTGTTATGGCGTAGCCGCGAAGGGGCAAATACGTCATATCTCTTATTGAATCTGGCGGAGACTTATGGACATCGGGGCGATCATTCGAGAACTCAGAAAAGAGCTGGAGCGCATTGACAGGCTGATTGTCGCCCTCGACACGCTGCACACGGGGCCACGACGAGGTAGGCCGCCCAAGCTGCTTCAACAACTTCGAGAAGCCTCCGAGGCGAGTAAGACGCCGACCAAAAAGTCGGTGAAAAAAACCAAGAAGAGTCGCAAGAAACCCTCCTGAAGAACTACCAACGGATCGCCCAATCAGCCGGGCATTTTCTCGTTCCAAAGCTATTTTCTTCGGCGCATTTCTTTGATTCTTACGGAGGATGAGACCGTCGATTTAGGTCGCTCGAACAGTTCTACGACGGAGTGGGGAAAGATCTCCTTCGATGCTGGAGTTGCGACTTGCAGCTGCTTCCGATTTGCCCGACATCCGGCGATCACAGGCCGTGTCGTAAGCCCTTGGCCGCAAGAACTGGCTGCAGCCCGCGGTGCGGCTGCTGGTTTTCGCCTCCTACCGACTGCTGGTGCGAAACAAGGGGTAATGGGTTCATGTCGGCAACCAATTTCTCCTTTTGCCTCCCGTAAAATGGAGCAACTAATTGAAAACAAACGGTTAATCTTTCTAGGAAGAGGTCAGGAATTGGGTTTGTTCGGTAAACGTTTTCTCCTCCTTCTTTTCCCGTGTTGCCCCCCCTGCCGGAAACGTGAAGCGCAAGGGCCTTGCAGCGGTTCTATTTTATCAGCCGGGAACGAATCCCCACCCAGCTAGCCCGCATTTCTCACCACCTGACGGTCGAAGCATGCAATAGGCCCGCCATTACTGCGTTGCTCTTGCTCGCCGTGCTCAACGTAGGGTTCAACCCGCATTATTCAAGACAAGAAATGCGGCGCCGAGCGGCGCGCGCCTTGTACTGACGGGCCTCTCACGCACTTCGTCTCGCCACGTGGTGAGAAAAGCGGCTAGACGGCCTAAGACATTGACAACATTAGGGGTTCCGTCACGGGACGGGCGCTTACTATTCATAAGTTAGCGATCGTTTATGGGTCGGCAATCCCAGGGACCGCTCCCGCGCGGAGGCCTATTTTCAAAGTGGAAGAGCGGGTTAGCCGTGCGCTACGGAATTTCTTGCGCCAAATGAGCGGTCAGCCAGTGGCCGCCGCGGGATCCATGGCATTGGGAAACGGGTTGAGAGGGAACAGAAACGGGAATTCTGTCAAGCCCTGAAGGGCCGCTCGTCCCCGCGCTCTCCGGTTTCCGCGTCGCGCCTCTGCAAGGCCTTAAAACGTCGGACCGCACGAACATTTGATCCTGAGGGACAGAATCAGAACCGCGATAAGCGACGGGAGAGAATCGCGCTTCAGACACACCAGCACATCTTGAGCAGGGTAGCCCCTGGACTACGAGATCTAGTACCCCCCCTGAAGTCAGCTCCCCCGGGCCAGATGAATCTTCATTTTCTTGCACTTACCTCTTGACATAGCTGCGTGCGGTGGGGCACTCTTGTAGTGGTCAACTTTGGTTTGATTAGGTTGATTTCGGTATAGTTTAGACCAAAGTGGATCAACAAAGCCGTTCTTCGCATGACTCGATGTGGCTATGAACCTGTTCCGAGGTACCAAGACCGGACGCGTAGACGACAAAGGTCGGCTCAAATTCCCTTCTCTGGTCCGGCAGAGCCTCGAGCGGGAGTACAGCGATTTCGGTGTCTTCATCACCAGCCTCGATGGGGAAGTTACCAAGGTGTTCCCGATGGCCGAATGGGAGTCCGTCGAGGCCAGGTTATCGCAAAAGTCAACCGAGAGCAAGGATGCCGACGGAGAAGTCAAAGACAAGATTTTATTCCAAACCAACCGTTTTGGGGCGGAAGAGACCTTGGACAACCAAGGACGTATCCTCGTGCCCGCGGTTTTGCGGGAATCCGCGGGCATGAGGGGCGAGGTAAAACTGCAGTGGCAGTCGAACCATATTTTGGTTTTAACCGCCGACCGGTTCGATCAAGTGGCGGGAGACAAGCGGTTGACGGCGGAAGACTATCGCCACGCCGCCAACCTGGGGGTATAATGCTTGCCGCATTACCCGGTGCTGTTGAACGAGGCGCTCGATTACCTTAACATCGATGCCCAAGGCGCCTATTTGGATTGCACGGTGGGCGAGGCGGGGCACGCCGAGGCCATCTTGAATCGGCTTACGACGGGCCGGCTGATCGCCATCGACCGCGACGGAGAAGCGGTTGAGCGGGCGAGAGAGAGGCTAGGAGGCTACGGGGAGAAGGTGAGCGTGTCGCAGGCCAGCTACAGCGATATCGACAAGGTGGCGGGCGGCGAGCCGCTGCAGGGCATCCTGGCCGATCTGGGATTGTCGAGGCGGCATTTCGAGACGCCCGACAGAGGATTCAGCTTTCAGTGGGAAGGGCCCCTGGACATGAGAATCGATCAGCGCCAGGGACTGACTGCCGATCGGATCGTCAACACCTATGACGAGAAAGGGCTTGCCGATCTGATTTTTCATTATGGTCAGGAAAGGAGGAGCCGAAGAATCGCTAGAACCATTGTTCGGGGGCGGCCGATCCGAAGCACCGCGCAATTGGCGGCGGCGGTGGAACGCGCCGTCCCTCGACAGCATCGGCGGCGCATTCATCCGGCGACCAAGACCTTTCAGGCGATTCGGATTGCGGTTAACGACGAGATCACGGAACTGGAGAAGATGCTCGAACGAGCTCCCGCGTTGTTGGCGCCAGGCGGGCGGATGGTGGTGATCAGCTTTCATTCGCTCGAGGATCGTTGTGTCAAGGTCGCTCACCGGCGCTGGCGGGACCGAAACGTGTTCAAGGTTTTGACGCCGCATGTTGTCCGACCTTCGCGGCAGGAAATCAGCCAGAATCCTTCCAGCAGAAGCGCGAAGCTACGGGCTGCTGAGAGGACACCGACAATATGGCCACTGCAGAACTAGGACCGCGTCCGGCGAGGCACGCGCTCGCAACAACGGGTTTGTCCCCCCAAAAGCCCAAAGAGAAGCACGACAACGTCGTTGTTTTCGACCCGAATGGCCAAGCGTCCCGGGGTTGGTCCCTTGCTTCGGAGTCCGCCGATCCGGAACCGGCAAGTGGGTTTACCTACGATGGGGTTCGCGCGGGACGCGCCATTCGGGCCGGGCTTTCTCGCCGCTCGGCCGCTTCGCGGCCGCTTCCGATGGAGCAGGTCTCCCTGTACGTGAAGTGGATCGACAATTCCGGGGTTCGCCGGCGCACGGATGTCGCCGAGAAGCGGATTTGGATCCGAGCGGTTGCTGTTGGGTTTCTGATGGTGGCCCTGTTGTTGCTCGCCTACGGTCCCCGTTCCGGGATACGACAATCGGGCTACCGGCTCGAGGAGCTGGAAAAGCGGAAACAGGGGCTCGTTGAGATTAATCGCCAGCTTCGGGTACGCCAAGCCATGCTCAGCGACCTGAAGCGCGTGAGCAAGCTGGCTTCCGAGCGCGGTTTTCGCGCACCTCCGCCGGACCGCTTTGACTGGCAGAATCGCACGATTTCGCCCGCCGGGGAGGGCGGCGAACTGGTTCATAGTCGGGACGACGAAACCCGGTAGTAGGATCGTGCCGGGCGGCTTCCGCCAATCAGCCCCTGCTGATTGGCTTCAAATCGATCGGCGAGAAATGGAAGGCACAGCCTCTAGCCCGCTTTTCTCACCACATGCTTCGACCGTCAGGCGGTGAGCAATGCGGGCTAGGGATCATCAGTGTATTCTCCGCCGACCTTCCCGAATCGATAAACTTCGGCTGCTCAGGAGGCGGCTGAGCGGACACCCACCGTTTCGCCTGTTCACCTTCGCCTTAGCTGCTGTCGCTTGGCTCTTCCTGGTGCTTGTACGTCTGTGGTATCTACAGGTTGACCAGGGGGATCGCTTCGTCGAGAAGGCCAGGAATCAACACCAGGGAATCATCGAGATCCGTGCCGACCGCGGGGAAATTAGCGACCGGTTCGGGGAAAAACTCGCCTTCAGCACTCCGGTGGAATCCATCGCGGTCTTCCCTTCGCAGATACAAAATTCCGAGATCACGGCCCGCTTGCTGGCAAACGTTCTCGGAATAGACCGCCGCTTGCTCGATCGCAAGTTGGCGAAGCGGCAATTCCAATTTGTGAAGAGGCTGGCCGAGCCGGGCGAGGCCGAGCGGGTGCGAAATCTGAACCTGATCGGCATTCACTTCGAGAAGGAAAGCAAGCGGTATTATCCCCAAGGGACGGTTGCTTCGCACATTTTGGGAGCGATCGGCGTCGAGCACCGCGGTCTGGCCGGTCTGGAGCAGACTTTCGATGATCCTCTGCAGGGCCAGCCGGGCAAACGGCTGGTGCACTTCGATGCCCGCCGGAGCCGCTATGCGGGCATCACCCTCGAGGAGCCGATTCCCGGCGCAAAGCTGGTGCTCACGATCGACCAAAGGATTCAAATGGTTGCCGAGGTCGAGTTGGCCAGGGCAGTTGCAGAAACGGGGGCCTCGGCCGGCACCATCGTCATCATGGACCCCCACAACGGCGAGCTGCTCGCGGTCGCCAACTGGCCGACCTTCAACCCGAACGAGCCGGCGCGAAATCGGCGGGACCTAAAACGCCGCAAGAACTTTGCGCTCAGCACGCTGTTCGAGCCCGGCTCGAGCTTGAAGGCCGTGACCGTCGCCGCTGCTTTGGAAGAGAATCTCACCCACCCCGACGAGGTGCTGGATTGCGAGATGGGAGCCATCTACGTCGGCGGACGCCGCATCCGTGACCACAAACCGTTTGGCGAACTGAGCGTTTCCGAGATCCTGGCGAAGTCGAGCAATGTGGGAACCGTGAAGCTGGGCTTGCGACTGGGAGACCGGACACTGCATCGCTATTTAGTGCGGTTTGGATTTGGTCAAAAGACGGGATTGCCTCTTCCTGGTGAAACCGCGGGGCTTCTACGATCGCCCGAGCACTGGCAGGCGGATTCGATGGGATCCATCCCCATTGGTCAGGAGATTGGCGTAAATGCAATTCAACTGGCGCGGGCGGTGTCGGTCATCGCCAGCGGGGGGTGGCTCGTCCAGCCGCGGATCATCGATCTGATGATCCACCCCGACGGACGGGAACAGCGTCGGGAAGTAGCTCAACGGCGCCGCGTGATCTCCCCGAAGACCGCCGCAACCATGCGGGCCATGATGGAAGGTGTTGTTCGGGAGGGAACCGGCCGTCGCGCCGGAACCCCCGGCTACCGGGTGGCGGGCAAGACCGGCACCGCGCAGAAGGTGGACCCCGATACCGGCGCCTACTCGAAAACGGCTTATGTGCCAAGCTTCGTCGGCTTTGCGCCCGTCAATCAGCCGTCCATCACGGTTGTCATTGTTCTCGATTCGCCGATCGGCGACTACTACGGCGGCCTGGTCGCGGCTCCGGTCTTCCCCCGCGTCGCGACACAGGTTTTACGCTTTCGGGACGTCCCGCCCGAGCTCCCTGTTTCAGGACCTCCGCGGCCGGAGCCGCTGCCCCCGCCGGTGGAGATGGCGGACATGGTTGCGGCTGATCCTGCCCCGCGGGTCGAGGAATTGCAGGCTGGTCAGGTGATCCTTGTGGCCGCGGTGCAACATCCTCGTACGCTGCCTCGGCAGAAGCATTCGCCCGGACCCGACTCTCCGCCGAGCAGCGGACGAGCGGCGACCTCGGGCAAGGGTGTTTCCGTCAGGGTCGCGGATCGCATGCCCGATTTTCGAGGGCAGACCGTTCGCCAAGTCGTCAGTCGCGCCACCGCTCTCGGATTGCAGCTCGAGTGGAGCGGCCATGGCCGGGCGAGGCGCCAGTGGCCGAGGGCGGGCGCCCCGGTTGCTCGCGGCCAGAAAGTCATTGTGGAGTTCGTCAGCACCTTGGCGGGAGACGTTCGCAAGCGATGACCCTGCGGGAGATGCTGGGCGAAGGAATGGCGGTTGCGCCTGTGCCGAGGAAGGAGATTTCAGGCCTGGAATACGATTCCCGCAAGGTGGAGAAGGGCAACGCCTTCTTTGCCTTCCCTGGTGAGAAGGCGGACGGCCACGATTTCGTTCCCCAAGCGCTCGATGCGGGCGCGTCCTCGGTTGTGAGCGAGCGGCAGCCGCCTCGGCAGTGGCGGGACTTGTGGGTCCAGGTGCTGCACGGTCGAGAAGCTTTGGCCCGCTCAGCTTTGCACTTTTACGGCCGTCCGGATCGGCGGGTGAAGCTGACCGGCGTGACAGGGACGAACGGTAAGACGACCACGGCTCATCTAGTGGATGGCATCTTCGAGGCGGCCGGCGTCACGGCGGCTCGGCTGGGAACCATCGAACACAAGGTGGGCCGGCGCCGCTGGAAGGCGATCAATACCACCCCGGAATCGCTGGATCTGGTGAGATTTCTGGTCGAGCTCGAGCAACAAAGCGGAACCCATGCCACCTTGGAAGTTTCCTCGCACGCCCTGGAGCTGAAGCGGATCCATGGGATGGACTTTCATACGGTCGTCTTTACGAATCTGTCGCGCGATCACCTCGATTTCCACGGCACGATGGAAGCCTATGGCCGGGCGAAACAGCGGCTCTTCGAGGGCGCCGGGGGGGCGCCGCCGCGGTTCGGAGTCATCAATCAAGATGATCCGCTAGGGAGGGACCTCCTTAAGCGAGCCGGATTCGAGACGCTCAGTTTCGGCTTGACGAGGGGAGCGGCGGTTTCCGCCGATCGAGTGGAAGCCCTTCCTGGGGGGCTGAGCTTTCTGGCCAGAACGCCCTCGGGGAACTTCGAGGTTGCTTCCCGGCTTCGGGGCCCATTCAATGTTCACAATATCTTGGGCGCGATCGCGGTTGGCCTGACCTATCAGTTTGATGTCGAGGTCATTCGGAGGGGCATTGCGGCCTGCCCGACCGTGCCCGGGCGGTTTGAACCCGTGGACGCGGGCCAGCCGTTTTCCGTCGTCGTCGACTACGCTCACACCGACGACGCGCTGCGCAATCTGCTCGAGGCGGCCCGCCGGCTCCTGGAGCGCCAGAGGGAGCCGGGACGGATCGTGACTGTGTTCGGCTGCGGCGGCGACCGCGATCGCACGAAGCGGCCGGCCATGGGAGAAATTGCCGCTCGCCTGAGCGACCGGGTAATTGTTACATCCGACAATCCCCGCGGCGAAGACCCGCGGAACATCATCAACGACATTTTGGCCGGTCTGAAGCCTGTCGATGCTTCTTTTCAAGTGGAGCCGGATCGGGCTAAAGCCATTCGCCAAGCGCTTCTGGAGGCTCGGGAGGGCGACATTGTCCTGTTGGCCGGGAAGGGTCACGAGACTTACCAGTTGATCGCGGCCAAGGCCGTGCCGTTTGACGACCGAGAAGTGGCCCGCCGGGTGCTTAGAGAGCTTGGGTACGGCCTGAATGACGGATCTTCCCGAAGGCGGCCGATGGATGAGTGAAAGGCTTTGTGAGGCTCAAGCTGTCTGAGGTAGCGAGCATGCTGGCGGCGCCCGCGGCTGTTGATCGGCCGGTGACAGGGTACTCGATCGACTCGCGCTCCCTGCAGCCGGGAGATCTGTTTTTCGCCGTTCGCGGCCCGCGGCACGATGGCCACGGCTACATCGAGGCGGCCCTCAACAAAGGAGCGGCCGCGGCGGTTGCCGAGGAACGTTGGGCGGACGAGCATCGCCATGTACGTCCGGTTCTCGCCGTCGATGACCCCCCGCGGAGTTTGCGCCGGCTGGCTCACCGCTGCCGGGAGCGCTGGGGTGGCCAGGTGGTCGGCGTTACGGGCAGCAATGGCAAGACGACGACAAAAGATCTAGTCGCCGCGGCTCTTCGGACGCGCTATCGAGTGTCGAAGAGCGAGGGCAATCTCAACAATGACTTGGGCTTGCCGCTGTCGCTGCTGAGGGCCGACGACGCCTCGGAGATCGTCGTTCTGGAGATGGGCATGAACCATCGGGGCGAGATTCAGCGCCTGGCGGAAATCGCCCGCCCCACGGTCGCCGTGGTGACCAATGTCAACCCTGCTCATCTGGAGAATTTCACTTCCGTCGACGAGATTGCCCTGGCCAAGCGAGAGCTCGTTGAGAGCCTCCCCGAAGAAGGAACAGCCGTTCTCAACGCCGATGACCAGCGGGTTCGGGAGTTCGCGAAGGTTCACCGGGGCCGCTCGGTAACCTTTGGCGTGGACGCCGAAGCGGACTTTCGAGCGGAACCGGCCGAAGGCGAGAGCGCTGCGGGGGTAAGCTTCCGTCTGCGTGGCGGTGCCGGTGGCCGCGAAGGCCCGCCGCTGCTCTTCAGCAGCCCGTTGCTGGGCCGGCACAATGTCATGAATTTGCTCGCCGCGATTGCCGTGGCCTCTGTGTTCGGCATCAAGGCCGAAGAGCTGCCCGAGGCCCTGGCGAAACACCGGCCGGCAAGCATGCGCGGGGAAGTTGAGCGGCTGGGCGGCGTCCTGGTATTCAACGACTGCTACAACTCGAACCCTCAGGCCGTATTGGCCATGCTGGATGTGCTGCGGCGGACCGAAGCCGGGCGAAGAGTAGCCGTACTGGGTGAGATGAAGGAGTTGGGCGAGCGGGCGCCCCATCTCCACCGCGAGGTCGGCCGGGCTCTGGCGGAGGCCAAGGTGGACGTCGTCGTTGGGGTCGAGGGCGGCGCTCGCGCGATTGCCGACGAAGCCGTGAGGCACGGGTTTCCCAGCCGGGCCGCTCATTTTTTCGAAGACCCAGAAGAAGCGGGCGAGTTCTTGGCGACGTTTCTAAAGCCGGGGGACGTCGCGCTGTTCAAGGCTTCCCGCGGCGTCGCGCTTGAGAGAGCGCTCGAAAGGGTTAGAAAGCAGTTAGCTTCTTCCTGACTTGATGAAAAGAACAATGCGGCAAAGTTGAATTCGATGCTCTATCACCTCTTCTACGAACAGCTCTTTCAGTACTTCAGCCCCTTCCGCGTCTTCGGCTACATCACTTTTCGCACGGCATTCGCCAGCATGACCGCACTCGGACTGGGCCTGATTCTCGGCCCCTGGCTTATTCGCAAGCTTCGCGACTTTCAAATCGGCCAGTTCATTCGCGAGGACGGACCCGAGTCGCACCATGACAAAGCGGGAACGCCCACCATGGGCGGCCTGCTGATCACGGTCTCCATTGTTCTGCCGACTCTGCTTTGGGCCAACTTGACGAACGTGTACGTTTGGATCGCGCTGTTCGGCTTGGTCGGATTCGGAGGAATCGGTTTTCTGGACGATTACACTAAGATCCGGCGCGGTCAGAACCTGGGTCTCACCGTGGGCCGGAAGATTCTGCTGCAGGTGCTGGTGACTCTAGCGATCGGTTCGAGCCTGATATGGCTTTTCTCGCGTGGAGATTACGATGCCCGTCTGGTGCTGCCGTTCGCCAAGAATCTCCGCCCCAATCTGGTGATCGAACCGCTGCTCGACAATCCCTACACTTTCCCGTTCGCCTTTGTCCTGTTTTTCGTTTTTCTCTTCCTGGTGCTGGTGGGCTGCTCGAATGCCGTAAACCTGACCGACGGTCTTGACGGCTTGGCCATCGGGTTGACGGTGATTTGCGCGGGCGCATTGACGGTGCTCGCCTATATCGCCGGCCACCGAGAGTTTGCCCAATATCTGGACGTCGCCCGTGTTCCGGCGGCTTCGGAGTTGACGATTTTTTGCGGCTCCATGGTCGGTGCCAGCCTAGCCTTCCTTTGGTACAACGCCCACCCGGCCGAAGTCTTCATGGGAGATGTCGGGTCATTGGGAATAGGCGGTGCGTTGGCCATGGTCGCGATTCTCATCAAACAGGAGATCCTGCTGATATTCGTTGCCGGTGTGTTCGTGTTGGAGGCCCTTTCGGTGATTCTGCAAGTCGCCAGTTTCAAACTGCGCGGTAAGCGGATTTTCAAGATGGCCCCCTTGCACCATCACTTCGAGGCGCTGGGGTGGCCGGAATCGAAGATCATTGCCCGGTTTTGGATTGGCGGTTTGGTTTGGGCCCTGTTTGCCCTCAGTACGTTGAAGCTGCGATGAATCTTGAAAACCAGCGCGTGCTCGTGGTCGGGCTCGGGGAGTCCGGCAAGGCGGCCGCCCGGTTTCTGGTGTCGCGCGGGGCCCTGGTCGCGGCAACGGACAGCCTGCCGGAGCACAAGCTGGCGTCCACGGCCCGGGAGCTGCGGGGTCTCGGGGTCCGGCTTGATTTGGGAGGCCACGCCGAGTCGCTTTTCATCGAGCAGGATTTGATCATCCCATCGCCGGGCGTCCCCTGGGACCTGCCGGCGCTCAGCCGCGCGCGCGAGCTGGGAGTACCGGTGGCCGGCGAGCTGGAGGTCGCGGCCGCATTCTTGCGCGGCCCCGTCATCGGGGTCACCGGGACGAACGGGAAAACGACAACGACCGCTTTGATCGGACACATGATGCTGGCCGCCGGGTGGAAAGCCCAGACCGGGGGCAATATCGGGACCCCCGTGCTGGCCATGGTCGACAGCTCCTCCGATGACGGTTGGAATGTGTTGGAACTCTCCAGTTTTCAGCTCGAAGCGATGCAAAGCTTCCGCTCCCGCATTGCCGTCGTCCTCAACATCACGCCCGATCATCTCGATCGCCACCACAGTTTCCAGGCTTACGCCGCGGCCAAGGAGCGCATCCTGAGGCCGCAAACGCAGGACGACCACGTCGTTCTCAATGCTGACGACGAGAACTGCCGGCGGTTTGCGAGCTCCGTTACGAGCCGGGTCTGCTGGTTCAGCCGCACGCAGCCTGTTTCACCGGGTGCTTGGGTGGAGGGGAGCTGGATCGTTTTCGGCGGCCGCCGAGTCGTCGAAACCGAACTGCCGATTCGCGGTCCGCATAATCTCGAGAATACTCTGGCGGCGGTGGCTGCTTGCTCGCTGGCGGGCGTGGCGACCGAGGATATCGCGGCGGGGGCGGTCAGCTTTCGTCCGGTCGAGCACCGGCTCGAGTTTGTCCGCACCGTTGACGGGGTGGACTATTACAACGATTCGAAGGCAACCAACGTGGAGGCGGCGGTCAAGGCTGTTCAGGCCTTCGAAGGCGGGTTGTGGGTCATCTTGGGAGGAAGCGACAAGGGCGGCGACTATCGCCGTTTGAAGGATCATCTCGCTCCCAGGGCGCACGGGGTATTGCTAATCGGCTCAACAGCGGAGAAGATTCAGCGTCAACTGGAGGGCTGCGTCCCCAGCCACCGGCTGGGAACGCTCGAGGCGGCGCTCGAATTTGCCAAGGAACACGCTGAGCCGGGCCAGACGGTGCTGTTGGCGCCCGCCTGCGCCAGCTTCGATCAGTTTGAAAACTATCGCCACCGCGGCCGTTTGTTTAAACAGCTCGTACGTTCGTGGAAGGAAGGTGAGCATGCCGAGACCACTTAAATGCGACCGTGTTCTCTGCGCGACGATTCTGGCCCTTGTGTTCGTGGGCCTGATTATGGTGTTTAGCGCCACCACCGGAAGGGCGGATGGGACGCTCAAATTCGGCGTCAAGCAGGTGGTGGCGGCATTGGTCGGGATCGGGGCCATGCGCGTGCTGATGTTCGCCGACTACCGCCGTTTTCGAAAACCGAAGATGATCATTTTGGCTCTCGGGGGCGTGGTCGCGCTGCTGGGCATGGTCTTGCTTGGAAGTGAGACCGCGGGGACGCTGCGATTCATCCAGCTGTGGATTTTTTCCATCCAGCCTTCGGAGCTGGCGAAATTGGCGCTGGTGCTCTTCCTGGCTTTCTTCTTGGAAAAGCGGGCCGATCGGCTGCATGAATGGCGCACGTTGGCGGCCGCCGCTTTCATGCTGACTTGTCTGTGCGCGCTTATTTTCGCGGGCCGTGACTTGGGAACGCCCATTTCCCTGCTTGTGATCGCCGCCGTGGTGCTCTGGACGGCGGGATTGAAGTTCCGCTACTTCATTGCGGCCGGCGTGCTGGCGGCGATCTTGGTCACGGTGGCTATTCGCGTTGAACCGTTTCGGAAAAACCGATGGTCCGCGTTCATGGATCCTGGTCTCGACCCCCAGGGGATCGGCTACCAGATTCGCCAATCCCAAATTGCGGTTGGCAGCGGCGGCCTTTTCGGGCAAGGCCTGATGAACGGAAAGCAGAAGATGAAGTTTCTGCCGGCGGCGCACACCGATTTTATTTTCGCGGTGATCTGTGAAGAATTTGGGCTTCTCGGGGGGGCGCTGATCGTCGTTGGGTTTGGCGTCCTACTGTGGCGGGGGGTGTGGGTCGCTTTCAGAGCCCCTGATCGTTTTGGGTTCTATCTGGCGACGGGGATAACGGCCATGATTGTCTGTCAGGCAATGATGAATCTGGGTGTCGTGCTGGCGTTGTTGCCGACGAAGGGCATGCCGCTGCCTTTTATCAGCTATGGGGGCACATCGATGGTTACTTGTTTGACAGCTTCGGGAATCTTACTGAATGTCAGCCAGCGCGCTAGCTAGTGGACTGTCCCGGAGACGAGTTCACTATGGATTCGCAAGTGTCGGGATCGAGAGCCCGGCTCGATGTCGCCAGGAATGGCGACACGGCACGCAAGAATGCGTGCGCCACGTCGGCGGAGTGATTGGAAAGTCTTGTCTGGGACAGCTTCCCGGACCGGCCCCGGCGGTTCCGCGGGCGCTGTCGGGGCCGACGGCGAACGGCGCCGGCGGGCGGCCCACTATGAAGCATGGAGCAACTTATTTGATCGCCGCGGGCGGCACGGGCGGGCACGTCTTCCCGGGGATCGAAGTGGCCCGCGAGTTGCGCCGCCGCGGCCATCAGGCAGTCTTTGTGGGTACCCGCCGGGGTCTGGAGAGCCGCGTGGCGCCGGAGTCGGGATTCCCGATCGAGTTCGTGCGGACGGACGCTCTCAAAGGAGTTTCGCTGGGACGGAGATTGCGAACTATTCTGCGCATGCCCGGCACTCTGGTCGAGGCGGCCTCAATTGTCGACCGGCACGGGCCCGCCGCGGTGTTGAGCTTGGGAGGGTATGCGGCCGGGCCGCTGGCGCTGATGGCGCTCATGCGCGATGTCCCGCTCATCGTCCTCGAGCCGAACGCTCGGCCGGGCCTATCCAATCGCCTGGTGGGGCCGTTCGCCGCTTGGTCGCTGTTGGGATTGCCGGGTGGGGAAAGCTACTTTGCGCGGAAGCGGTGTGAGTTTAGCGGCATCCCCATCCGCGAGGAGTTTTTCGGACTGCCGCCGAAAGCGCATCGCCCGCCCATGACGCTTCTGATTACCGGGGGCAGCCAAGGAAGCCGAAGCCTGAATCGCGCGCTGATCGAGGCGCTCCCGCTGTGGGATCGGCAGCGGCGGCTGGGCGGGATGCGCTTTCTCCATCAGACCGGTTTGAGCGAATATGAAAAGGTCCGCTCCGCGTACCAATCGCAAGGAGCGAACGCGCGAGTGGAAACCTTTTTTGACGACATGCCCGCTGCCTTCGGGCAAGCGGATCTGCTGGTTTGCCGTGCGGGAGCCTCGGCCGTCGCCGAAGCCGGCGCGGCCGGAAAGGCTTCCATCCTGGTTCCGCACCCGTTCGCCGCCGACGAGCACCAGCTTCTCAATGCGCGGGCCGCGGAGCGGGCCGGCGCCGCGCGAGTGGTTTTAGACCGAGATCTCACGGGTCCCCGCCTAGTCGAAGAGGTCGACCGCCTAGCGGATGATCCCGATCGACTACGCCGGCTCGAGCGGGCCGCGCGCCGGCTGGCGACGCCCGGCGCGGCGCGGAAAATCGCGGACCGGCTTGAGGCGCAGAGCAGAGATCGGCGTAGAGACTGAATGCTTTTTAAGGAACCCATCGTTAAACACCGCCGCATCCACTTCGTGGGGATCGGCGGCATCGGCATGAGCGGCATCGCCGAGATCCTGTTGAACCTCGGTTACGCAATCAGCGGTTCCGACCTCAAGAAATCTTCTTTGACGGATCACTTGGCCGCCATGGGGGCGCGAATCTTCGAGGGTCATGCGGCTGAAAACGTGAAGGGCGCCGACGCCGTGGTTGTCAGCTCAGCCATCCCGCGCGGTAATCCCGAGTTGGCGGCCGCAGGTGAACGCCAAATCCCCGTGATTTCACGCGGCGAGCTGTTGGCCGAGCTGATGCGCTTGAAATACGGAATCGCCATCGCCGGCAGCCACGGCAAGACCACGACGGCATCCATGACAGCCGCCGTCCTGTACGCGGCCGAGAAAGACCCGACCGTTGTCGTGGGCGGACGCGTGGCCTCGATGGGATCAAACGCCCGCCTCGGCAACAGCGACTTCCTGCTGGTCGAAGCCGACGAAAGCGATGGGTCGTTCCTTCAACTGACGCCGATCGTGGCGCTGGTGACCTCGATCGACCGCGAGCATCTCGACCACTACAGCTCGTTTGAAGCCGTGCAGGATGCTTTCGTCGAATTCGCCAACAAGGTTCCCTTCTATGGGTCGGCGATTGTGGCCATTGACGATCCCGGCGCTCGACGGATTCTGCCTCGCATTCGCCGCCGGGTAAGGACCTACGGATTTGCCGCGGACGCTGACTTGATCGCCTCCCGAGTGGAATGTGGCCACATGCGGAGCCGTTTCGAGCTGTCCTATCGGGGGCGAGAGCTGGGCAAGTTTAGTGTCCGAGGCGTCGGGGAGCACAACGTCCTCAACGCGACGGGCGCGGCGCTGGTGGGCCTGGAGTTGGAAATCTCGATGGATCGCATTCGCCTCGGGTTGGAATCTTTCAGCGGAGTCGAACGCCGCTTCCAAGTTCGCGGTGAACGGGGCGGCGTCACCGTCATCGACGACTACGGGCACCATCCCACCGAGATCGCCGCCACGTTGTCGGCGGCGCGCCACTGTGATTTCAAGCGCATTCACGTGGTTTTTCAGCCTCACCGCTACAGCCGCACCCAACTGCTTGCCGAGGATTTCGGCACCTGCTTTGGGGATTGCGACAGCCTGCACGTCGTGGACATCTATCCGGCTGGGGAGCCGCCCATTCCCGGCGTAAGCGCGGAGAAACTCGTCGAGCGAATCCGGGCCTCCGGCCACCCCGCCGCCGAGTACGTTCCCTCCCTGGAAGAGGCCGCCGAAAAGGCGGTGGCGGGCGCCCGGAGCGGCGACGCCGTTCTCACCCTTGGGGCAGGCAGCATTTCACAGGTCGCCGAGAAAATTGTGAGTCGTCTGGAATCCCGCGCGACGGGAGTCATCACGACGCGTTGAGCGCGCCGCTGGTCGAAAACATGGCCCGAAGAGGAAAGACAACCGAACGAGACAAGGACGGCGCCCGGGGGCCTTACCTTCGCCGCAGATCGCCGGTACGCGTCCGAAGGGATCTGCTCGGCGTCCGGCGGCCCTGGACACGGGGGTTCCTGCTGTCGCTCGGGGCGATCGTCTTGGGTCTTTCGGCGGCCTACGCGATGGACTCCTATCTGCGTTTCAACGCCGCTTTCGTCTTCGCCGAGGATGGCGCGGGACTCCGTGTAACGGGGTTGCGCTTTCTCCCCGAGCGCGGCGTCGAGGAGGTCTTTGAGCCCGACCGGGGAGACAGTATTCTCGAAGTTCCGCTCGATGAACGCGCCCGGCAACTTGAGGATCTCAGTTGGGTCGAGCGGGCGGCCGTTCTGAGGGTGTGGCCCGATCGGATATGGGTCCGCATCCGGGAACGAAAGCCGGTTGCCTTTGTTCGCTCCCAGGAGGCTTCCGGCCCCCGCGCTCAACCCAGGCTGATTGATCGCTACGGCGTATTTCTCGACCCGCCCGCGGGCCCGGAGTTCTCGCTTCCCGTGGTCACGGGAATCAGCGAATACATGTCGTTGCCGAACCGCCTACAGCGTATCGTCCTGTTCGAGTCCTTGGTGGCCGATCTCGACAGCAAGGAGCCGCGATACAGCTCCTTTGTTTCCGAGGCGGATGTGAGCGATCCCCAAAACGCGCGGGTGACGACGATTCATGAGGGAGATGTCATTGAGCTGCGGATGGGACGGCGGCTCTTCAGACATCGCTGGGAAGTCTTTCTCAGATACGTCGAAACCTGGAAGAAACAATACGGTCGCGTGAATTCCGTCGACCTGCGATACCGAGGACAGGTAGCCGTTCGCTAGCGCCATGCCCAAAAGACACGACTACCTGGTGGGCCTCGACCTGGGCAGCCACCGCACGCGCTGTTTCGTGGCCCTGGAAGAGCAGACCCGGCTGCGTTTTATCAGCCACGGTTCCGCTCCTTCGGCCGGCTGGAATCGCGGGGTGATCGCCGACCAGGACCCGGTGCTGTCGTCGGTGGAAGAGGCACTCCAAACGGCGGAAGAGAACGGCGGCATGCTGATCGAAGCCGCCGTCGTCGGGATCGGCGGGCCGCATATCGCCAGCAATGTCAGCCACACTTATCTGAACCTGCCCGCCGACGAAAGCGAGATCCGGCAGGATCATGTCGACGTGATTGTGAAGGACGCGGGTCACGCAGCGGTGAGGGACGATCGCACGGTCGTTCAACTCATACCGCTCGAGTTCGCTGTCGATCGCCAGCCGGGACTCAGGAATCCGTTGGGGATGCCCGGGCGAAGGCTCGACGCGCACGTGCAGGTGATCTCGGCCCTTGCCCAGGCTCACAACAACATCCGAGCCGTGGTCAACCGGGCCGGCCTGGTCGTCCAGGAAACGGTCTTCGAGCCTTTCGCTTCCGCCTATGCGGTGTTGGAGGAACAGGAGCGGGAGATGGGGGTGGCGGTCGTCGATATGGGCGCGGGTTCTCTCGACGTGGCCGTCTATGTCGAGAACCAGCTTCGCGTGGCTAGCTCGATCCCCATCGGGGGCGAACACTTTGTCAATGACGTGGCGAGCATCCTGCTGACTTCCTCCACCGAAGCGCGACGGCTGATCGAGCAGTACGGCTGCGCGTTGGCCGACCAAACGCCCGAGAACGTGATGATCGAAGTCCCCGCTGTCTCCGACGGCTCTTCCCGATCGAAGCCGCGAAGACTGCTCAACGAAGTGCTTCAGGCTCGGGCTGAGGAGGCGTTTGGATTGGTTCGACAGCATCTGCGTCGAGCGGGCGTGGAAAGCCGGCTCATTGCCGGCGTTGTTTTGACCGGCGCGCTGGCCTGCATGGCCGGATCTTGCGACGTCGCCGAAAACGTGCTCGACGCCACGACGCGGATCGGACTTCCACCCCGTTTGGAGTACATGCCCGAGGAGCTCGACGATCCTAGCTGGACGACGGCGATCGGACTGGCTCTTTACGCGCAGCGGCTTCGGCTGCACCGGCAGAGACGGCGGGACCGGGTGACCGAGTGGCTGAAAACCATCCTTGAGTAGTGGGCGAACAGCCGCGGCCGTGACGGACGCAACCTGAGATGACGATTCACGTAAAATGGGGGGATTCGGGAGTAGCCGAAGCTTGCCCGCCAGGATCAAGGCTTGCGTTTGCGCCCGTCTCGCAATGCTGGTTTGTCGACCCGTTGGACCAACAGCTTTGGCCAGGAGATAGCCTATGGGAAACGATGGCGTAAAGTTCACTTTTGACGACGACACGCGCACCAATGCGCGCATCAAAGTCATCGGCGTGGGCGGCGCCGGATGTAACGCCGTCAATCGCATGATCGAAGCCGGCGTGGAGGGGGTGACTTTCGCCGCCATCAACACCGACGAGCAGGCGCTGCGCGTCTCGCAGGCGCAGGTCAAGCTGCAGATCGGATCGCGGCTCACCAATGGCCGCGGCGCCGGTTCCGATCCCGACATCGGCCGCGAGGCCGCTCTCGAAGACACCGAGCGGCTGATCGAACTGCTCGGAGAGTCCGACATGGTTTTCGTGACGGCGGGCCTGGGCGGGGGAACGGGGACCGGGGCCGCGCCGATCGTCGCCTCGCTGGCCAACGAACTCGGCGCGCTGACTGTGGCGGTGGTTACGAAGCCGTTTTCCTTCGAGGGCGGCAAGCGCATGGCTATCGCCGACAAAGGGTTGGCCGAGTTGGCCGAGACCGTGGATACCGTCGTCACCATTCCTAACGAGCGTTTGATCGAGGTTGTCGAACGCGGCACGAGCTTTTTTGAATCCTTCCACATCGCGGACGACATTCTGCGCCAGGCGGTACAGGGTATCAGCGACATTATCACCATCCCGGGGATTATCAATCGAGACTTCGCGGACATCCGCACGATTATGCATGGCATGGGTTACGCTGTCATGGGAACGGCGGTCTCGGGCGGCAACGCCGCCGCGGTCGAAGCCGCGCGCAAGGCCGTTTCCAGCCCGTTGCTGCAAGACACCAGCATTGAAGGTGCGCGAGGCATCCTCATCAACATCACCGGCTCTTCCAAAATCTCGCTGCACGAGGTTCACGAAGCGTCTACGATTATTCAACGCGCCGCGGATCCGGAAGCCAATATTATTTTTGGAGCCGTCCTCAATGATTCGATGGGCGAGGAGGTGAAAATCACCGTGATCGCCACTGGTTTCCGCAGCGAGAGCCTGGGGATCAGCAAGAAGATGTCGGATGCCGCCGCGGCGTCGGCAGCGGAGTTGCGGCCGACGCTAAAAGAGGCCGCGGCCAACGTGCAGCGTGAGGCGCCCGACGCGGATCAGGAGGCGGAAGAGGCCGCAAGCGGCATCGCCGCCGAGCTGGACGAAGCGGAGCCGGATCCCCCGGGGGCCATCCCGCAGCCCGCCGACCCAAACGATTTGGACGTTCCCGCCATCTTGCGCCGGCGTACCGAACAGCCGCGGTAGCCGAACCCCAGAAGAAAGGAATGGCTTCGAAAGCGGTGACCTAGCGCGGCATCTTTGCTCTCTCCGCTAGCATGCTCGCGCGCTTGTCGGACAGGCTCGCGGCGGAATGGCATCATCCCATGGGCCAAGAAAAAAGCCCGCGAAACCTTGCCTCTGCCAAAAGGCTCCTTTAAGATGGTATTGTTTTCTAGGCTGAAGGCCGCGGCGCCGATCGGTTCGCCCCCAAGCGGCTTGCCCGACTCCCTCGCCCAGATGAGATCCATGATTCCTAGCGTGAAGAAGAAGTTTTCCCTGATTTTGACTGCCGTTGTCCTGTCGGCCATGGGGTCTTGCGACATAGGAGAGCCCGCCAAGGAGGTCTTTCCCGTACTGGCCGGACCTTTCGTTTATGACTCGCTGGCCATGTCGCCGATCCTTGCCACCTCCGTCGGCTACCACGTGCACGTCGAGGGGGCCGACGAGGAAGGCAAGGGCGGCACGGAAATTAAGCTCGACGGGCTTTTGGACGACTATTCCCCGGCTGCTATCGCCAAGCGCGTTAACTTCTACAAGCAATTCCGCAAGAATCTCCGGCAGGTGAACCGCGACGAGCTCAACGGTGATGAGTGGGCCGATTACGCCGTCATCGAGAACCACATCGGCAGCGAGCTGCTCGAGCTGGAAAAAATCCGCAGCTACGAGCACAACCCCACCCTCTACGTCGAACTTCTTGGCATGGCTCTTTACCGGCCATTGGTGCACGAGTACGCGTCCAAGGAGGAGCGTTACCGGCACATCCTGGCTCGGCTCGAAAAGACCCCGGCGTTCCTCGATCAAGCCAAGGAAAACCTGCGCTCTTCGCCGGAGGTTTGGACGACCGTCGCCCGGGAAGAGAACCAGGGCAATATCAACCTGGTGGAGAAGGTCATCCCCGTCAGTCTTCCCGTTTCGTTGCGCGCCGACTACAGCGCCGTCTCGAAAAAGGCGCTCTCGGCGCTGCGGGATTTCGATCGCTTCCTGGCGGACGAGCTAGCGCTCCGCACTGGCTATGACTGGCGGTTGCCCCCGGATCTTTACGCCGAGAAGTTCAAGGTCCGGCTGACGACAACCAAATCGCCGGAAACCGTACTCTCGGAGGCGGAACAGAAATTCAAGAGCGTACGCAGCGATATGATCGACGTGGCGAGAGGCATCCACAAGGAAATCTACGGCAACCAGCGTCCACCGACGGAGCGGGCTTTGATGGCGGACGTGCTCGACGTCGTGCAAGACGAGAACCGGCTCAGACGCGGGGACCAGATAATCGGCCAAATCAAAAAGGACCTGGCCGAGTTGCGGTCATTCACGAATGAAGCCAGTCTGTCGCCTCTGCCGTCCGGGGAAAACCTGCAGATTGTTGAAACCCCCGAGTTCATGAGGGGCGTGTATTCGGTGGCCGGCCTCATGGGGGCCCCCCCTCTACATCCCCAACTTGGCGTCTTCTATTGGGTGACGCCGATTCCCTCCGACTGGTCCCGCTCCCGAGTCAATTCCAAGCTTCGCGAATACAACCTGTTCGCTTTGAAGCTGCTCAGTGCCCACGAAGCGATACCCGGCCACTACACGCAGCTCGAGTGGGCCAACCGGATCGAACCCGAGTCGAGACGCCTTTTGCGCGTCGCCTACGCCAACGATTCCTACGTCGAAGGCTGGGCGACTTACGTGACCGAAATGCTCATGGATAACGGCTATCAGAGCGACAGCAACGAGTTAAAGCTGGTCTGGTACAAGCACCTGCTCCGCGTGATCGCCAACGCCATCCTCGACATTCGCCTGCACACCAAGAACATGTCCGACGATGAAGCGCTCGAACTGTTGCGCAGACAGGCGTTTCAGGAGGCCGAGGAAGCTCGCGGCAAGCTGTTGCGCGCTAAGCTGACCTCGGCGCAGCTTCCCCTCTACTACGTCGGCTGGAGGGACTGGCTGCGAGTACGGGACCATTACCAGGAGGAGACACAAGACTTCCGGCTGGTATCGTTTCACGACAAGGCTCTCTCCCAAGGCCCGGTGCCGCTCCCCGAGTTGGGTTACTTAGTCGCCAATAGGCCGATGCCGAAGTGAACTTGACCCCCGACCCCACCCCTCCGGTGGACGTCGCCGCCCCACAATTAAGCAGAACCGGCGGGGCCGGGCGCCCTGAGCCGGACTCCAGATATTCTCAAGTGGATTAGCCTCGCCAGGCGGCGAGAAAAGCGGGCTGGCGCCAGTTCACGAGGAGGCGGCTCGGTCCTTCTTTCTGACGCCCCACCAGGTCGCGAAAACAAACCAGATCACCGAGCCGGCCAGGAAAGCGTCCTGGTAGGTCTCGACGTCGATGCGGCTGAAGAAATAGAGGATCGGTGCGACAATACAGGCGGCCATACCGCCACAAGCTATGATCAACAGCAAGGCTCTCAGCATCGTTATCTACTCCGGAGTTTTCTCAAGGTCGTATAGCCAACCAAGGCTATCAAATAGGCGGCGAGCGGGGCGCCGAAAATGTGGAACGGCGCCCAGAACGCCGACCCCACGGCCAGCGGTCACATGAGCGTCGCAACGGGGTCAAAGGATCGCTTTCCCTGTTCGGCCCGATAGCGCTTGATTCCAAGTTTCGGGAAAAGAAAGTGCTCGGCTACTACAAAAGCGCCCGGCGCGGCGAGTATCGTGCTCCACGTCGCTACGTAGTTCAGCAGACGCATGACGATGATCGGGAAGCAGGACAGTATGACCGTGAACAGACCGGCCATCAGAGTTACTTTCCAGCGCGGCCAGTTCGGCGTGACGCATTGCAAGGCCAGGCCTGATCGGTAGAGCGTCGGGTTAGCGGTGGTCCACCCCGAGATAAGCACCGCCAGCGCCCCGGCCGCCCCCAGTGCCTCATAGGCCATCAAGCCGGCGTCCATCTGGCGTCCGACGGCGGCCACCATGACGCCGGAGCAGATCCAAGCCAGCGTGTGTCCCAAATACATGCCAAAGGCGGAAGCAGGCCGTAGCGCCAGTGTCGGGCGTAGCGGAACATGGCCATATCGCCCAGTCCGAGGTTGTAAGACGAATTGGACAGCCAGGCGAAGAAAACGATATGCCAGAACGTATACTTCTCTTGGCCCGGCGTCGGTACGCCGGTCCAAACGCGGGTCTTGCAAATCTCCCACAAGTTGCTCAGATCATGGTGAACGCCCAATCGCGACAACATCGCAACCGCTCCCGCGATGAAAACGACCGAGATCCACGGTGAGCAAAGTTCGGAGAACTGGCTAAGTTTCTCGAATCCCCAAACCGCGAGGACGGTCATGGCCAGGCCGATCGTGAACGTGATGAGGATCCAACCCACGCTTGTCGGCAGCACGTCGCCGAGATCAGGGCTATCAACTCCCACCGCGAGAGCTATCGAGGTGGCCGCGACCGACACCATGGCGCTCGAAATGATGCACTGGTACACCGCGATGAGCACGTTGTAGATAGCGGTGAACCCGGGCCCGGCAATTCTACGCAAGTACCAATACATGGTCAGGCGCGTTGAAGTAGCAATCGGAGCGCAGACAAAGGTCCACGACATCACCGAGAGCACGTTGCCGAACAGCAGTCCCCAAATCACCGCGGTTGCACTCACGCCATGAAGCACAAAGAACGCGCCGATCACGAATTCCGTCGCGGCGACGTATTCCCCGGCGAACAGGCCGGCGAACCTCCACGGACTCTGGAACTTGTCGGGCGTGACCGGCTCGCGATCGAACTCGTAGAGCCGATCCATTTGGTCGGTGAGATTAGCGAGTTTCACGATGCTGCTCGGCGCGTGGTCCGCGGGTAGGGGTCTTCAGGGGATGCTTGCTCGATACGGCGGCTAGTCGAGCTATCGTAGCGCACTTTATGCGTGTAGGGCGCGGTCGATTGTCGGTCGCCCACCCGACAAGCACGGCTATCGTGACGAGCCGAAGAAACTTGCGAAACACGGCGAGACATTGTGCAATGCAGTGGAGAGGGAGTATGCTTTTGTGGGCAGCCTGGAGCCCTCAGCCACTGCCCCAGATCGGTTCACCGGGGAGCCAC
Organism: Bryobacterales bacterium; assembly: GCA_965206025.1. Classification (GTDB taxonomy): domain Bacteria; phylum Acidobacteriota; class Terriglobia; order Bryobacterales; family UBA6623. Next base: position 300,115 of record CBDBIU010000002.1, read on the forward strand.
GCGTTATGTTGATCAAAGCCTTTCGGTTCGTGTCCGCAGCCCGGTTGTTGGCCGCGTTTGTTTGCTTGGTGCCCTGCGTCTGGGCGCAGGGTGAAATTCCGTTACAACCTTTGGCGCAACAGGTCCGCCAGATCGAGGACGCCCTTAACTTTCTCGGGCAGCCGCTGCCGGCGGAGGTCCATCGCCAGATCAACAAGGCGATGGGCATGGAGGACGAACGACGAGCCGTCTCGCGGCTACAAGAGGTCTTGGATCCCTACGTTCTCGCCGTGGTCGACATCAACCCAGAGAGCCGGGTCAAAGTCAGACAAGGGGCGGCCAAGCCGGTGCTGGTCGAACAGGGCACCAGACTTTTCTTGGTCAAGGTGCTCAACCAAGCCGGGGTTACCGCGCCGCTGGTAGTGGAGAGTCCGAACAGTGGGCCGAAATCCATCAAATCCCAGTCGGAACCCGAGCCCGAGATGGAGTTGACCCCACAGAAGGCCAAGGAGCGCTGGGCCGACCTTGCGGTCTACAATAGGCCTCCCATGGCCGAGAGGCTTTCCGGGCTGGGCGTTGAGTATCAGGTCCTCGAAGCCTACAGTCACGATCGAGGACAGCGTTCGGCCAAAATCTCCTTCCACGTCGGCCAGGGGTCCCAGGACATCGGCTTTCGCAACGAGATCCTGGTGCTGTTCGACATCCAACCGTCGCGCCCGATCACTTTGCGCGTCAAAAACGAGAGCGGCAACCCGGCGATCGCCAGCTTCATTATCAAGGACCGCGCCGGCAGGTTATATCCGAATCCTTCGAAGCGTTTAGCGCCCGACTTTCCCTTTCAGCCGCAAGTCTATCGCGCCGACGGAGAGAGAGTCCGCCTGCCGGCAGGTTACTACACGATCGAGTATTCAGCCGGGCCCGAGTATTTCACGCGAACGAAGGAACTGAATATCGATGAAAGCGGTCCCGCTGAGCTTTCCTTTCAGTTGCAGCGCTGGATCGATCCTTCGAAATACGGTTGGTGGTCGGGCGACCATCACATCCATGCCGCGGGGTGCTCGCATTACAAGAATCCGACCGAGGGCGTCGAACCCAAAGACATGATCCGGCAAGTCTTGGGTGAGAGCCTGAACATCGGCGCGGTGCTGACTTGGGGTCCTTCGTGGTACTACCAGAAGCAGTTCTTTAGCGCCGCCGATGATGCCGTGTCCGAGCCCCAACGGCTGCTGCACTACGACGTGGAGGTTTCGGGATTTCCCTCCAGCCATGCCGGCCACCTGGTGCTCATGGGACTCAAGGAAGACGACTATCCCGGCACCACGCGGATCGACGACTGGCCTTCGTGGGACCTGCCGATTCTCCGCTGGGGCAAGTCGCAGGGCGGGGTCGTGGGCTTCTCGCATTCCGGTTGGGGGCTGGACGTACTCAGCGAGGAGCTTCCCAGTTACGAAATGCCCGGCTTCGATAGCATCGGCGCCAACGAATACATCGTCGACGTAACCCACGATGCGGTGGACTTCATCTCGACCGTCGATACGCCCTATGTTTGGGAACTCAGTGTCTGGTATCACACGCTCAACGTCGGTTTCCGAACTCGCATCAGCGGCGAAACCGATTTCCCCTGCATCTACGACAACAAGGTTGGCCTCGGCCGAAGCTACGTGAAACTCGACAAGCTGACCTACCGCGGCTGGATCGACGGTGTCCGCGCCGGCCGCACCTACGTCAGCGACGGTCTCAGCCACTTGATCAACTTCAGTGTGAACGGGGTCGAGGTGGGCGATGGCGAGAGCGAAGTGCGCTTGAGCGAGGGGGACAAGGCACGCATTGAGGTCAAGGCCGCGGCGTACCTCGATCTGTTTCCTGATCCCAAATTTCACAACCTGCGATACGACGAACAACCGTACTGGCATCTGGAACGCGCCCGCATTCGAGGAACCCGGAAGGTGCCCGTGGAGCTGATCGTCAACGGCGAGCCCGTAGCGAGTCGGGAAATTCTCGCCGACGGACAGATTCGCGACTTGGAGTTCGACGTGGAGATCCGGAAAAGCAGCTGGATCGCGCTGCGCATTCTGCCTTCCTCGCACACCAACCCTATTTTTGCGCTGGTTGACGGAAAGCCGATCCGCGCCTCTCGCCCGAGCGCCGAGTGGTGCCTGGCGGCGGTCGATCAATGCTGGAGCCAGAAAGCACCCAAAATTCGCGAAGCCGAGCGTGACGAAGCGCGCAAGGCGTACGATCACGCGCGGGAGGTTTATCGAAAGCGCCTCGCGGAGTCGGTTCCCTGACCGGGCAAGGGAACGCGTTGCGGAGCGAGACGGTCGAGCGTGTGCGAGTGCGGGAAACTGAACCTGTGAAGGACAGTGACAGGCCCAGTGTTTGACCGACTATTCTCCACCAGTTCGCTCTCGTATGCGGGCGGCCTCGTCAGTACACGCGCTCGGTGCGGCGGGGGCGCCGATAAGGCTTTTCGAGATACTTGCCGGCCTCCGCTTGGGCGCCCTGCGTGTCGTCGCGGATCCGGACGGCGAGCTGATACTCGTTGACGGCTCGTTCCCGTTGCCCGGTGATGTCGAAGATCTTCCCTAGATTGACGTGGGACCAAACCTGGGTCCAGGCGGGCTCCTGGTCCCCGTTGAGCGATTCGCGAAACTCGTTGGCCGCCGACTGATAGTTGTTCTGCAGAAAGAAGACCTCGCCGATGCGGTAGTGGGCCAGTGAGCTGTAACGGTTGATCTGCAGGGCTTTCTGGTACTCGATGAGGGCATCGTTGTAATAGCCGTACTCGACGAGTTGCTCGCCTTTGCGGATGGCCACACGCACGCGAATCTCGTTGTCGAATCGCAGGATGCGGTTCTTGGGATCGAGGATGACCCGTTTCGGCTTGCCGAACGTGTCAATGGTGTAATCGGAAGAGACGCCGACCACCTCGATGACCTCGAATTCGGGTTCCCCTTCGGTCTCGATCTTCAATTCGACTGGCATGCGAAACGTGTCCATGTCTTGCTTCACCTTGCCGAGGACGCGAAAGCCCTTGCCTCCGCCGAGCCGGTAGATCGTATACTCCTGGTTGAACTCGGGCGTGCCCCTCGACTCGGTCCACTGAATGAAAAAGGGCCCCAGATTCTCGCCGCTGACGGCCTCCGCGGTTTCCAGAAAGTCGTCCGTCGTGGCCGAACGCCAGGCGAACTTCTCGATGAATTGCCGCAGAGTACTCTGGAACGCTTCGTCGCCGAGCATCCAGCGCAACATGTGGGCGACGAGCGCGCCCTTGGCGCCCGCCAGGGCGCTGATCTCGAGCGAAAAGTCCGGCAGCCGCCCGGACTGAATGATGGGAATCTCATCGTAGGTCAGCGCGTTGATCCGAATGTCTTGCATCGTGGCGTCAAAGGCCTCTTCGCCCTCTTCTTCCTCCACCTGCAGAGCGGAAGAATATGACGCCAGGCCCAGGTCCAGCCACGTGTGGTTGCGGTTCCCCGGGGATACCATGGCCCTCCACCACTGGTGCGCTACCTGAGTGCCAAGCAGTTGACGGTTCACTTCTTGACCGATCCCAAAGGGGCTGAGAAAGATGATTCCGGGGGCGGAATACCCCGTAGGGGCGGACTCTCCCATTTCGACGACCGCGAGCGATGTCGTATAGGGCGCGCCGAACTTGTCGGTGAAGAACTCGACGAAAGATCCCGCGGCATCTCCGTAGGCCATGCGCAGCTCTTCGTCCACCGAGTGAAAGTAAACGTCGATGGAACCCGACCGGCCGTCCACGCGGAGCGGCTCATCGGGCAGAACGGCGACGCTGCCGGGAAACGAAGGACGGTCGAACGTGAATTTTTGCTTTTCCCTGCCGTCTTCGGCAAAGTCACGAGTCGGCAGGCCGCTAGCGACGACGTGATACCCCCCGGCCGTCGTGACGCTGATGGTGGAGGCGAAACGGTCCGCGCCGTAGCCGTTGACGGGGAACCAACGGCCGGGGTAGAGCAACAGGGCGCGATCGGGTTCGATCGAGGCCAAGCTGACTCCCTCGACGGGCGAGTCTTCCGTTCCCTGCAAACGTCCGTCGTAGAAGAACGTCACGCGGACGGGCTCGCCGACGGGCAGCGTGTCATAAAAGTTCAGCCGGATCGTGAAATCCTGCCGGTAGCGCACCGCCGGCACTTCCGAGCCGTCAGCCGCCTCGACGCGACTTAGATTGAGGCCGTTGTGCAACTCGAAAACAACCAAGTGAGTTTCTTCTCGGGGGAGGAATGTAACTTCCGTCCGCGCTTCGAGAACCTGGGTTTCGAAGTCGATCTCCACATCGATGTCGTAGGACTCGACGTCGATGAGCGGCCGCTCGGCCTGCGCATAGATTGAGACGGGCGCAAGCGAAAAGAGTGTTAAGACGGAAACGATCTTCCACCAGTCGGGCGCGCGCCGCGCCGGCGGCCCCCAGCGCCGCTCGGCGCCACCATTCAAAACACGTCCGGCGACCCTCAGCCGACGGGGAGGGATTCTTCTTCCCGCCTGGCGGGTGTCCCGGTCAGGTTTAGCCTGCTGCATATCACCTCCGCGGCTCGCTGGGCGGCGGGCATTTCGCCCTCAAGACTGCGCTTCACCGCCTCCAAATCCTGCTTCATTCGCTGCCGCGCTTGCTCACTTTCTAATAGTCGTCCCGCTTCGCTTGCCAAGCGTTCTCCGGTGCAGTCGCTTTGGATCAGCTCGGGAACGATTTTCCTCTGGGCCAACAGATTCACCATGCTGTAGAAGGGAACGTCCACCATCATTTTCCCCACCATCCAACTCAGCGCCGTCACGCGGTAGAAGACCACCATCGGGGCGCCCAGCAAAGCCGCTTCGACCGTGGCGGATCCGCTGGCGACCATCGCAAGATCAGCGTTCGCAAGTGCATTTTCCGTTTCGCCCTCAATCACTTGGACGGCTGGATCTGAGATGCGTTGCGCAAAAAATGCCCGTCCGGTGGTCGTCGACGCCGGCAACACGAAGTTCATCGGCCGTTGCTGGGTAAGCCGGGCGACCGCATCGAGAACCGGTCCCAGATGCCGGGAAGCCTCGCCCCGGCGGCTGCCCGGCAAAAGTGCGATCAGCGGTTTCTCCGGCACCAGCCCGTGCCGGGAACAGAATTCCTCCCTTGACAAGGTCGGGTGGAGCGATCCATAGAGCGGGTGCCCCACAAACGTCGCCTCCACGCCGTGGCGGCGAAAGAATTCCTCCTCGAAAGGAAAGATGCAAAGCAGATGATCGACGAAATCCCGCAGCAAGCGCACCCGCCGTCGTCGCCAAGCCCAAATCTGAGGGGCCACGTAATAGACCACCGGAATTCCCGCGCGGTGGAGTTTCTTCGCCAGCCGCAAGTTGAAGTCAGGCGAGTCGGTAAGGACGGCTAGTGCCGGCTTCTCCGCGACGGCCGCGGCCGCCAGCCGGCGAAACCGCCGGTAGATGCGGGGAATGTCCCGCGCCACCTCGAAGATGCCCACGACAGCCAGGTCTTCGGCCCGGATCACCGGCCGCACGCCCGCTTCCCGCAGCCGCCGGCCGGCGCAGCCGAAGAACTCAGCCTGGGGCAAGCGCTCGCGCAGCTGTTCTACAAGCTGAGCGCTATAGCGGTCCCCCGAAGCCTCACCGGCCGAAACCAGAATCTTCACTGGACTCAGTGTATCGAAGGCAGGGCTTTTTCTTCATGGGCGTTAGCCCGCCTTTCTCACCACGTGGCTGGCGGAAGCGGAAGCAAATACCCGCCGTCAGGGATGTAGGTGCGCGATTCACCGCCCCCCCTTGCCGACATGCTGTACGCTGGGCGATGTACACAAACTGTTGCCGCCAGCCATGGCCGCCGGGCCTTTCGCCCCAATCGTTGTGACAGTTGTGAAAAACTCGGGCTAGTCACAAGCCCGCACGTTTCTCCCGCATCCTGGCGTTAAACTCTTCGGACTTGCCTCGCGGGATGCTCAGTGATTTCCAGTCGTTGCCGCGGAAATGTTTCGCCAGGAGAACGATCTGCCCGGCGTGAACGGCCGAATGCGACATGGCGCGGTTGACCGCCTTGACGACGGAATGCGCTTCTTCCCGAATGCAGACGGTCTTCGCGAGATCATCGTCGGCGAGACTCTCGAGGGCGTCGAATAAGCACTGCCAGCCTTCTTCCCAGCGCTTGACGATCGTCGCCTTGGTGTCGTCACTCACGTCGAATTCCGTGTCCCGGTGGCGGTCAGGCTTTTCGCCGTCCGAGGTCAAAAAGTCCGTGAAGCGCGAGCGGAGGTTCCCGCCGACATGTTTCATCAACGCGGAGATGCTGTTGGCTTCTTCGTCAAGGGTTGCGAAGAGTTGGTCATCGCTCAGTTGCGCGATGGCCTTTTCGGCGAGTCTTTTCAGGTCGCGAAACTGCCCCGCGACATCGGTCAGGTACAGCTCTGCGATGTTGTTCTTCACTCCTCACCTCCGATGAAAACGCCCTTCAAGTCCGGTCACGCGGCGCATTCTCGATTTATCACTGCACGACTTTCGCCACGGGCTGCTAGCCGCTTCTTCACCTGCTCAGGCTTGTGCGTGGAGTAGTTGTCCCGGATCAGATGCAGCTCCAGCGCCGGTGGCGTTTCGCGGTCGATCTTGCGTAGGAACTTGAGGAATTCCTGGCGCCGACGCCACGGCAGACACTCTCCGATCACCTTGCCGTCGAGCACATTGAAGGCGGCCCCTCGAAGTGCTGGCGGGTCGGCTACACCCCCAACTGCCACAGAATATACCCCAGGGCCTCTCGGGCATAGTATTTGCCGCGGGTCCACCTGTTGTCGCTGCCCCGGCTGCGGGGAGAGCCGTAGACTACGAGCCCTGTGGCTTCGAGCATGCTCTTGATGCGGTGGATGTGGTAGCCGTCGCTGACCACAATGCAAGAGGCAAGCCCCTTCTGCTTCATGATTTCGGCTACAGCCGCGGTGCTTTCTACCGTCGATCGTCCTCGTGAGTCGGCGATCACTGCTTCGGCAGGCACGTCCTGTTGCAGGAGATAGTCCCGGCCGACTTCCCCTTCAGCAAACTTCGAGTCGCGTCCATGGCCTCCGGTGGTGATGATGCGAGGCGCCAACCGTTGCCGATACAGTTCCAGCGCATGGTCGAGCCGGGCCTTGAGAACCGGGGAGGGCCGCCCCAAGTATTGCGCGGCTCCGAGCACCACGATCGCGTCCGCGGGTCGCGCCTCGTCGACCTGAGCCTGGCGCCAAACCTGGTAGTAGACCGTGGCGAAGTAGGAGGCACTCAGCGCGGCGAGGGTCAGCAAGGGAATCAGCAGCAGCTTCCGGCGCCTCGAGCGCCGCGACCCATCTACGACAGGTGTTGGGCTAGACGTTGCCACGGTAGCGATCCTTGCCTCACAATGCGAGGGGGGCTGACGGTGAGGTCCAGGATGGTCGACGGCTGAAGGCGAGGAGCCGAGCCGCCATCAACAATATAATAAACGCTGTCTCTGAGTTGCCGGGCCGCCTCAGCGGCCGTCGAAGCCGGGGGCCGGCCCGAGAGATTCGCGCTGGTTCCCGTCAGCACACCGCCGGAGGCGCGGATGATCGCCCGCGTCAATGGAGCAGCTGGCACGCGAACAGCCACCGTGCAGGTGCCGGCCGTAATTTCGCGAGGAACTTTCGGTCCCGCGGGAAGGATCACCGTCAGAGGCCCGGGCCAACATTCAGCGGCGATCTTCGGCAGAGGGGCGGGCACACCCGCCACGAGCCGCGGCAACCGCTCCAACGAATCGATCAGCAGCAGCAGGGGCTGATTCTTGTCCCTCTTCTTGACGTGGAAGATTCGCTCGACGGCTGCCGGACAAAAGGGGTCCGCGGCTAATCCGTAGACGGTATCGGTGGGGATGACGAGCAATTCCCCGCGACGGATCGCGGCGGCGGCTAGGCGCACCCTCCGCCACTGCGGCCTCGCCGGATGGATGGGCAAGATTCGGGCGCGTCTGAAACTGGCGGCCACAAAGCAATTCTATTACGATTACAACGGGCGTCGAGTTTCACCCCGGCCACAGTCGTAGCACCTAACCCCCCTCTGCATCAAATAGTTCCCGCAGTTTACCGCATACCGCCGCCAACAGCCCAAATCGCCGAATGTAGCGGTTTCAGGGGTGCTCCAGGGGGTAGTGCGGGCTGCAAGTGGTTGATAAGTGGTGCCAGGGGGCACCACGGTAGGGGTGTAATTGTCCTACGATGAAGGTCGCCGTGGCCGTGTCGAGCCGAAGGGTCGTTTCGAGCCCCGCCAACAATCTGCTGAAGGACGTCCGCCGTTCGGTCGCCCAAGGCACGCTCACCGCGGACGGATTGTGGGTGGCGGAGAACTTCCACCTTCTCGAAGAAGCGTTGCGAAGCGACCTCGAAGTACCGACGGTTCTCGCCTCGACAAAGGTCCAGGGCGCTGTCGAACGCCATGTCGGCAAGCTGAAAAGCGTCCGCCTGACCGTAGTCGCCGAGCCGCTGTTCCGGCGGATCGCCGGAACCGAGTCCACGCAGGGAGTTATCTCGCTGGTGCGTCCGCCGGCTTGGCGGCTGCAGGATGTGTTTCGACGCTCCCCGCTGGTGGTTGCCCTAGACGGATTGCAAGACCCCGGCAACGCTGGAGCGATCGTGCGCTCGGCCGAGGCCTTTGGCGCGACGGGGGTCATTTTCCTGGCCGGTACGGCAAGCCCGTTCAACGCCAAGACCTTGCGCGCTTCCGCCGGATCGCTGTTTCGAGTGCCTTTTGTGTTCGGCATCGACACGAAGATCGTCCGGGCAGCGTTCCGCCAGCGAAAAATCCAAAGGGTGGCGGCCACGCCCCGCGCCAAGCTGCAACTCGACCGCTATGGGTGGAATGCGCCCACCGTGCTCATGATCGGATCGGAGGCTCACGGCGTGAGCGAAACTTTCCTGCAAGGCGTCCAACGGATTCGCGTTCCCACCACGGGCGTCGAATCACTAAACGCCGCCGCGGCCGCAGCGGTGATCCTCTACGAAGCGGCGCGGCAAAGAGCGCGGGGTGACTTAGGCGAAACCGCCCGGCGCGGCCGATGAGCCTATTCGAACCCATCGACGCAAAGCTCGACAGCACGGACCCGACTCGTCCTTTGGCCGAGCGGATGCGCCCCCAGACGCTGGATGAGTTTGTTGGACAGGAGCACATTCTTGGGCCCGGAAAACCCTTGCGCCTTCAGGTCGAACGCGACCGGCTGAGCTCGATCATCCTTTGGGGTCCTCCCGGCGTGGGGAAGACGACGCTGGCGCGGATCATTGCCAAGAAGACTCACTGCGTATTCGTTCCCTTCAGCGCGGTGCTGAGCAGCATCAAGACGGTAAAGGCCGTCATGGCCGACGCCGAGCGGATGCGCCGGCAAGGCCCTCGCACCATCGTCTTCGTCGACGAGATTCACCGTTTCAACAAAGCCCAGCAGGACGCCTTTCTGCCCTACGTCGAGCGAGGCGACATCACTTTGATCGGGGCGACGACCGAAAACCCCTCGTTCGAAATCATCTCGGCTCTGCTGTCGCGCACCAAGGTTTACATTCTGCGAGCGCTGACGGTGGAAGAGATGACGCGAATCTTGCGTCGCGCTCTGGAAGACAACCAGCGAGGGTTGGGGCAAGCCGATTCGACGGTCGGCGACGATATGCTCGAGCGGATGGCGCTGTTTTCGAACGGCGACGCCCGGAACGCCCTGCAGACCCTCGAAACCGCTGTCGCGGCGGCGGCCGGCTCACCGATCACCGAAGAGCTGCTCGAGAACGTTTTGCAGCGCAAGATGCTGCCCTACGACAAGGCCGGGGAAGAACACTACAACCTGATTTCGGCGCTGCACAAATCCGTTCGCTCGAGCGATCCCGACGCCGCTTTGTACTGGCTGGTGCGCATGCTCGAAGCCGGTGAAGACCGGCTTTACATTGCACGCCGGCTGGCAAGGATGGCTTTTGAAGACATCGGCCTCGCCGACCCGCGCGCACTGGAACAAGCCATGGCGGGGGTCGAGGCGTTTCGCTTCATCGGCGAGCCGGAAGGCGACCTTGTGCTGGCGCAGGTGGCGGTCTACCTGGCGATGGCCCCCAAATCCGACGCCGTCTATGGCGCCTACAACCGCGTCAAGCAGGATGTCGAGGGGGCCGCGGCCGAGCCCGTGCCGATGCAGCTTCGCAACGCTCCCACGAAACTCATGAAAGACTCGGGGTACGGGGAAGGCTACCGCCACGCCCACCAATTCGAGGATGCCGTCACGGACATGGAGTGCCTGCCCGACTCCCTGCGCGGACGCCGCTACTACTCCCCGACCGGCCGCGGCTTCGAGAAGCGAATTGCCGAAAAGCTGGAGGAGCTTCGCAAGAGAAAGGGTCACGAGGACGAGTAGCGGATACGCCTCCGCCACGCCGTAAGACGACCGATGTCCAGCGATGCGCGATTCGTTCGGGGCCGCCAGGGGGTCCCGCCCCGCTTCCAGCGGCGATTCTTCTGTGGCGCATCCACTTTCCCCTTGACAGCCGAAAGAAAATCTAGCGTACTGTAAACATACCGTACAGTATGTAAATTAGCTGAGCATCAGGAAATCCAGCCGTGGCCGTCAAGCAAAACCCGGAACAGACACGCCAGAGGATCTTGGCCGCGGCGTTCGAGGAAGTCTATCGCAACGGCTTCCGCAGTGCCAGCTTGGAGCGTATCCTAGCTGACACGGGCCTGACCAAGGGGGCTCTCTACCACCACTTTCCGCACAAGGACGCTCTGGGGCACGCTGTCATCGACGAGGTCCTGCACCGACAGATCTGGGACCGGTGGATCGAGCCCATGTTGCAGAACGAGGATCCGATCACGGGCCTGCAGAGCGCTCTTCGCGGGCTGACAGCCGATGAAGTGAAGTTTGTGTGTGAAAAAGGATGTCCACTCAACAACTTAGCGCAGGAAATGTCTCCGGTGGACCCCGTCTTTCGGGAAAAAATTCAGGCCATCTACCGCCTGTGGCGGGAAAAAATCGGAGAGGCGCTGGCGCGCGGCCAAGGGCGGGGCTACGTTCGCGAAGACATCGATTGCGGCAAGACGGCCACATTCATTATCTCTTCCCTAGAGGGTGCGGCCGGCCTCGCTAAGGGCATGGGTGAGCCGGCTGTTGTCGCCGCCTGCGTGGAGGGAATCGACGGCTACTTGGAGTCACTCCGATCGCATCAACTAGTCCCCGTTAGCTGAGAGACCATGATCCTATCCGTACGCAGAGACAAGGCTCACCCAATTACATACTGTATGGTATGGAAATCGACTTCTGTTTTCAGGAGAAATAGGAGATGAACGAACAGAAAGATTCCTCGACACTTGCCGAGCGCTACTCCGCTTGGGTGATGCGCCGTCGCTGGTTCGTGCTTGCAGTCTCGCTGGCGATCGGAATGCTGGCCGCCAGTGGCGCGACTCGGCTGGGATTCATCGACGAGTACCGCGTTTTCTTTGGACCCGACAACCCACAGCTACTGGCCTTCGACGAAGTGGAAGCCATCTACACGAAGAACGACAACATCCTGATCGTCGTGGAAACGCCGGACAACAACGCCTTCAGCAGGCAGACTCTCGCAGTGGTCGAGGAAATCACAGCCGAAGCCTGGAAGATTCCCTTCGCCATCCGAGTCGATTCGCTGACCAACTTTCAGCACACCTATGCCGAAGGCGAGGACGACCTGATCGTCGAGGACCTGGTCACGGAAGCGAACGGACTCAGCGCGGAGCAACTGGCTCAAAAAAAGGTCGTCGCGCTGAAGGAGCCGCAGGTGCTCAATCGCATGGTGACCCGCGCCGCCGATGTGGTCGGCATCAACGTAACCCTTCAGCTGCCGCGCAAGGAAGCCGACGAAACGGCCCGCGCCGTGGCATTCGCTCGCGAGTTGGGCGCCCGGATCGAGGCGGAAAACCCCGGTTTCAAGATCCGCATGACGGGCATGGTCATGCTCAACAACGCCTTTCAAGAGTCGGCGATGAAGGACATGGCAACGCTCACGCCGCTGATGTACGTGGTCATCATTCTCGTCATGGCGGTGCTTCTGCGGTCGGTTTCCGGCACCTTGGCAACCGTTTCGGTGATCGGCCTCTCGGTAACAAGCGGGCTCGGTCTTGCCGGCTGGGCTGGGATGTCCCTGACGCCGCCTTCGACCGCCTCGATCACCATGATCATGACGCTGGCGGTCGCCGACTCGATCCATGTGCTCGTATCGATGATCCAAGAGATGCGCCGCGGGAAAAGCAAGCGTGAGGCGATCGCTGAAAGCCTTCGAATCAATTCGAACCCCGTCTTTCTGACCAGCATCACGACGGTCATCGGGTTCCTGAGCATGAACTTCAGTGAAGTGCCGCCGTTGCGTGATTTGGGCAACATCGCCGCCACGGGCGTTGCGGCGGCGTGGTTCTATTCGATGACTTTTCTGCCGGCCCTCATCTCGATCTTGCCGCTGAAAGTCAAGCAACGCGAGGAGCAAGCGGCGCCGGCGTTGGTAGACTCGCTGGCCGAGTTCGTTATTCGAAAGCGCAAAGCTCTGCTGGCGGGCGGCGCCGTCACCGCGCTGGCACTGGTGGGCATGCTGCCGTTGAACGATCTGAACGACCAGTTTGTCGACTACTTCGATCACTCGATGGCATTCCGCCAGGATTCAGACTTCGCCATGGAGAAGTTGAGCGGCATCTACCAGATTCATTATTCGCTGGGCGCGGGGGAAAGCAGCGGCATCAGCGAGCCGAGCTACTTAGAAAAGTTGGAAGAGTTCGCCCAGTGGTATCGACGGCAGCCGGGCGTTGTTCACGTTTTCACCATCAGCGACGTGTTCAAACGGCTCAACATGAACATGCACGCCGATGCCGCCGAATATTACCGCATTCCAGCCGGCCGCGAACTCGCGGCGCAGTACTTGCTGCTCTACGAAATGTCGCTTCCCTACGGACTGGACCTCAACGACACGATCAACGTCGACAAATCGGCTACGCGGTTGATGGTCACCACGCAGAACGTCAAGTCGAAGCACCTAATCAACCTGGTGCAGTCGGGTGAGAGCTGGCTGCGGGAAAACGCTCCGGCGCACATGTTCGCCCGCGGAGTGGGACCCGGCGTGATGTTCTCCTACATCTCGGCACGCAACATCCGCGGCATGCTGATCGGGACGCTGCTGGCCATCGGCTTGATCGGCGTTACGCTGATCGCCGCGCTGCGCAGCGTGAAGTACGGGCTGCTGAGCTTCCTGCCCAACCTGATTCCGGGCGCCATGGCCTTCGGGCTATGGGGAGGGCTCGTCGGGGAGGTGAACCTCGGCCTATCGATCGTCAGCGGCATGTGCATCGGGATCGTGGTCGACGACACGGTACACTTTCTCAGCAAATACATTCGCGCGAAGCAGGAACACGGGCTGTGCTGCGAAGACGCGGTTCGCTACGCCTTCAAGCGAGTGGGCGCGGCGCTCATCGTAACGTCAGTGGTACTCGCCGCCGGCTTCACGGTTCTGGCGCAATCCACGTTTGGATTCAACGGCGACATGGGCCAGATGGCGGCGATCATTGTCGTTATCGCCCTAACCGCGGACTTGCTGCTGCTGCCTCCGCTGCTGATGCGGGTCGAAGGAGGTGATTCCCAGGCCGACAAGGAAAAACTACAACAGGTTGAGTCCGGCGTGGCCTGACGCCCCGCGAGCCCACAATCACTACGATCAGGAGAAACAACATGAGCAACAAAAGATTGACCACGATGACTGTAGTCCCCGTCTTGACGATGGCGCTGCTCGCCCCGCCGCTGCCGGCGGCAAGTGTCGAGGAGCGAGGCCACCAGATCGCCGCCGAGTGGGACAGGCGAGACACGGGCTGGAAAAACATGACCGCAAATCTGCAAATGGTACTCCGCAATCGACACGGCCAAGAAAGCACGCGCCGGCTGCGGACCAAGTCGCTTGAGATGGAAGGTGACGGAGACAAGCTGTTGATAACGTTCGATCACCCGCGCGACGTGAAGGGAACCAACTTCCTAAGCTTCACGCATGTCACCGGGCCGGACGACCAATGGCTCTATTTGCCCGCGCTCAAGCGGATCAAGCGCATCGCGTCGAACAACAAGTCCGGCCCTTTCATGGGCAGCGAGTTCGCCTACGAGGACCTAGCTTCGCAGGAAGTCGACAAATACACTTACAAGTTCTTGCGGGAAGAGACGGTAAACGGGCGACCGGCGTACGCGGTCGAACGCGTCCCTATCGACAAGAAGTCCGGTTACACGCGTCAAGAAGTCTGGTTTGACAAAGAGACTTACCGGCCCGAGCAGATCAAGTACTACGATCGCAAAGGCGACCTGCTCAAGACGCTCGCCTTCAGCAAATACAAGCAGTACGTCGACGAATACTGGCGGCCGGACGAACAGTTCATGGAGAACCACCAGACCGGCAAGAGCACCCTCCTCGTCTGGGAGAACTATCAATTTCAGACCGGGCTCGTCGACCGCGACTTCGATCGCAACAGCCTGCGCCGGGCGAGGTAATCCTCGAATGACCTCCCCAGGACGCGGGGCGCCGCCGCGGCTCGCCCTGCTACTTCTGGCGCTGACGGCATCGCACGCCCACGCCTGGGAGTTCAGCGGTGAACTCGGCGTGGAAGGCCGGTTGTTTCCCCAAGACAGCCCGCGGGAAGAGGTCGGCTATCGCGCGAACGTCTCCGTCATGGCAGAGCCGGAATTTTACCAGGACTGGGACAACGGCAAGCAGTCGTTCACGTTCACGCCATTCGCGCGCGTTGATCAGCGCGATGCGAATCGAACCCACTTCGACATTCGCGAACTCACTTGGCAATACAGCGAGCGAAGTTGGGAGTTGCGAGTTGGGATACGAAAACTCTTCTGGGGGGTGGCCGAATCCAACCACTTGGCCGACATCATCAACCAGACTGATCTCGTCGAGAACCTGGACGGCGAGGAGAAGCTCGGCCAGCCCATGGTCAACTTCGCGCTTATCAAGAACTGGGGAACGCTCGACTTTTTCGTGCTGCCGGGATTCCGTGAACGGACCTTCTTCGCGCCGGACGGCCGCCCAGGCGTCCCCTTCCCGTTCGACCACCGCAACGCTACATTCGACTCCCGAAAGGGTAGAGGCCACGTCGACTTCGCGGCCCGTTGGTTTCATTCATTCGGGCCGGCCGACATCGGCATCTATCACTTCCGCGGCACGAGCCGCGACCCGCGTTTTTTTTCGAGTGATCTCGGCGACGGAAGAACCGTCTTCCGTCCCCACTACGACCTCATCAACCAAACCGGCCTGGATCTTCAGATCACAACGGGTGGCTGGCTGTGGAAACTCGAAACCATCAACCGCCATGGCCAGGGCGACCGTTTCCTGGCTCTCGTCGGCGGCTTCGAGTACACCTTCGGGAACATCAAGGCTTCGGGGATTGACCTCGGAGTGCTGGCCGAATACAACTTCGACGAGCGCGATGAGGAAGCCTTGACGCCCCTCGAAGATGACATCTTCTTCGGCTTCCGGGTCGCGTTTAACGACGTCCAAGACACGCAACTGTTGGCGGGAGCGGCGATTGACCGGGAATCGGGAGCGAGTTTCGTGAACATCGAAGCCGCCCGGAGATTCGGTTCTCGTTGGACGCTCGACGTCCAGGCGCGTATGTTCGTCGGCGTTCCACCCGGCGATCTATTCTTGTTCGGCATCCGCAATGACGATTACCTCCAGGCAACCTGGTCGCTTCATTTCTGACCCCGCTCACGGCCTACCACCACATCTAGCCCGCATTTCTCACCAGTTGAGGGTCGAAGCACGTTATAGCCCGCCCGGCGGCAAAGCTACTTTTGTACCCGACTGGTCCGATTCGTCGAATTTGCGCATCCGACCGCCCCGCCGTACGCGAAACCAACTTGAAAATCACTGATTCCCTTTGGGTTACACGAAGTTGGGTTTGTTTGGTAATTCTTGTTGTCTCGTTGGTTCGCGGCTTCCGGCGACCCGTGCTCGAGTAGGCCCCGAATGCTTCGTGTACTCAATTACATTGTACCTTGCCGATCCAAGGAGGCCCCGGTGCCGATGGGGCTAAACTGCTTTTAGTGAGACACTTAGGGTGTATGACATGGACCCCTCGTTTCTCGCCGCCGGGCGGCCGAAGCAGGCCATACACCCGCCGTCTGGTGACGACTCAAAGTAGGGACAAGGCTCGCGCTTGTCCTCCATCAACTGCCGGTCACGCTTGCCGCCCGCGCGGGCGTCTTCTACCATGGGTCTAGAGGACTTCTTTTTGCGAATTGTGGTTTCAGGCGCGGCCGGGTTTGTCGCGTCCCATCTCTGCGACCGCCTTCTGGCCGAGGGCCACCAGGTGGTTGGGCTCGATGATTTCTCCACCGGCCGGGAAGAAAATGTCGAGCACCTGCGGTCAAACTCGGAATTCGAAGTCCTCGAGCAGGACGTCTCACGGCCGTTTGAGGTCTCCGACCCTGTAGACCTCGTTTTCCACGTGGCCTCGCCGGCCAGCCCGTTCGACTATCTGAATCTTCCCATCGAAACCTTACTGGTCGGGTCGGCCGGGACCAAAAATCTTCTCGATCTCGCGCACCGTAAGGGGGCGGGATTCTTGTTGGCCTCGACGTCGGAGTGTTACGGCGATCCGCAAGAACATCCGCAGTCGGAGACCTATTGGGGGCACGTCAACCCCGTCGGACCGCGATCGGTGTACGACGAAGCCAAGCGCTTCGCCGAGGCGCTGACGATGGCCTATCACCGCAAGTACGGCCTCAATACGCACATCGCCCGCATCTTCAACACTTACGGGCCCCGTATGAAGCTCAACGATGGGAGAGTCGTGCCCGCCTTCCTCGACCAGGCGCTACACGGCAAACCCCTGACCGTCTTCGGGAACGGCTCCCAGACTCGCAGCTTCTGCTATGTCTCGGATTTGGTCGAAGGGCTCTGGCGCCTCATGCGAAGCGACGAGCATTTCCCGGTAAACCTTGGCAATCCCCAGGAGATGACCATCCTCCAGTTCGCTGACCTGATCCAACAACAAATGGGCACGGACCATGAGATCCAGTTTCTCCCCCTGCCGGAGGACGATCCCAAGCAACGCCGCCCGGATATCACGAAGGCTCAGACAGTGTTAGGTTGGCAGCCGCGGATAAGCTTGAAAGAGGGCCTGCGGCAGACGATCGAATACTTCCGTTCCAAGGAACTAGTCGCCCCGACGGCCCGCCCATAGTTCCCCACTAGCCCGCATTTCTCACCACCTGACGGTCGAAGCACGCAATAGGCCTGCCATTACTGCGTTGCGCTTGCTCGCCGTGCTCAACGTAGGGTTCAAGTACGCCCGCATTATTCAAGCAATGCGCACCGAGCGGCGCGCGCCTTGTACTGACGGGCCTCTCACGCACTTCGTCTCGCCACGCGGTGAGAAAAGCGGGCTAACTTACTTCCCAACAAAGGACAACAGAGTCGCCGGATCGATCCCGTTGCCTGACGGCAACAAGGCACAAGCAAGAGGAAAGATTACCGCCGGAGACGGCTTTGGAGGAAGGGGCGGTTCACTATTCTTCGCCGTCCGACGTCGGCGGCTTGCGGGCCCTCGGGGGCGAACCCTTCGCCTGAGGCCTAAGAGCGATCCCCAACTCTCCAAGCTGGCGCTCGGGCACCGTGTTCGGCGCTTCGCACATCAGATCCGTGCCTTTCGCGGTCTTGGGGAACGGAATGACGTCGCGAATCGTCGACTCGCCGGCCAGCAGCATGACGAGCCGGTCAAGGCCAAGCGCAATGCCGCCGTGAGGAGGGGTTCCGTACTCGAGCGCATCGAGAAAGAAACCGAACCGGTGTCGGGCGTCTTCTTCGCTGAATCCCAGAGCCTCGAACACCTTGCTCTGCACGTCGCGGCGATGGATACGAATCGATCCCGAACCGAGCTCCACCCCGTTCAGGACGAGATCGTAGGCCTTCGAGCGGCAATGGCCCGGATCGGCCGTGAGCTTATCGATGTCCTGATCGTGAACCGATGTAAAGGGGTGATGAGCCGCGTTCCAGCGGTTTTCCTCCGCGTCCCATTCGAACATCGGGAAGTCGGTCACCCACAGAAATCTGAAATCTTTGGGGTTGAACCGTTGGTGGCGGTCGGCGTATTTCCGTGCCAGGTGGCGGCTGAGATTTCCGGCGGTGCCCACAACCCGCAGCTCCGGTAGGGGATCATCCGGCGATTCCACGGCGGTCCCCAGGGTCAGCAAATCTCCTTCCTCGAAAGAGATAGCGTCGCGCACGGCTTGCATTGGCTGAGGGAAGTCGCGATCGAGCCTTTTCACATCGTCAAACACGCGCAACCCCCACTCGCTGCCGAGGGCTTTGAATTCGTCGCGTTCGCGGCGGGTGATCGTTCCGACCGAGGGAATGCGGATCGCCATCAGCGGCATGTCGGTCGCCAACTGGCCCGGCGGGAAAAGATCATTGACGCGCGCCATCGGCGGCAGCCGCAGGTCCGGCTTGTCCGTGCCGTACTGTTCGATGGCCTGGGCATGACTGAGTCGGAGGAACGGCCGCTCCGGCAGCGGGCAGCCGGCCGACTCCGACACGGCCGCCATCAGCGACTCGATGACGCCAAGAATCTCCTCCTGCTGAACAAACGCCATCTCGAGATCGATCTGCGTGAATTCGGGTTGGCGGTCGGCGCGCAGGTCCTCATCGCGAAAGCATCGGACGATTTGGAAATACTTCTCGTAGCCGCTGATCATCAGCAGCTGCTTAAAAAGTTGAGGAGACTGCGGCAGAGCGTAAAACGAACCTAACTGCAGCCGGCTGGGAACCAGGAAGTCGCGCGCGCCTTCCGGCGTCGAACGCGTCATGAAGGGCGTTTCGATCTCCAGAAACCCTTGCCGATTTAGCGTCTCACGGACGGCGAAGTTGACGCGATGGCGCAGCTCGACATTACGCTGCATATGCGGGCGGCGCAGATCGACATATCGATACTTGAGGCGCGCCTCTTCCCCTACCGAGAGGTCCTCTTCGATGGGGAACGGCGGAGTCCGGGATTCGTTGAGGATCCAAAGTTTTTCCGCGACGAGGTCGATCTCGCCGGTCGCTAGTTCGGGATTGACGGTCTCGGCCGAACGCTCGACGATCGGGCCCTCCACGGCCACGACGTATTCACTGCGCAGCAATTCCGCGCGGGCGTGCACTTGCTCATCCACTTCACGGTTGAAGACAACTTGCGCGATCCCCGAACGGTCGCGCAGGTGGACAAAAATCAAGCTGCCCAGATCACGGCGGCGATGCACCCAGCCCATCAGGACGGCGCGTTGGCCGACATCCACGGGACGCAACTCGCCGCAGGCATGAGTGCGGCGCTTTTCACCAAGGAAGTCCAAGCGGATCGACCTGGGTTCTCGCGGCTCCACTAGAGGCTCTCCCGATGTTTTTTGCTGAGACCCACGTAGCTCTGAGTTCGCCGCCGAACGCCCTCTCGCTCTTCGTCCCTCGTGGCTCGCCGCACCTTGGCGGGCACGCCCATCACGACACAGTTGGGCGGTATTTCGGCTCCTTCCACCACCAGGGATCCCGCGGCCACGATGGTTCCCTTCCCCACTCGGGCGCCGCTCAAGACGGTAGCTCCCATGCCGATTTGAGCCTCGTCCTCGACAACGCAGGCGTGCAGCGTCACCGAGTGGCCGACGACAACCCGGTCGCCCAGCCGAAGAGGTTTGTCGCCATCGACGTGCAGGCAGCAGTTATCTTGGATGTTCGTCTCCTCCCCGATTTCGATACGGTTCACGTCGCCGCGCACGGTGGCGTTACACCACACACTCGAGCGCGCACCGATTCTCACCTCCCCGATCACTTCCGCGCTCGGATGGATAAAAGCCGAATCACTGATCTCGGGGCGCCGGTCGCCGAACGGACGAATCATGGTTGACGAGATGGGGAGTTAACGGGGCGTTTCGATCCCAATGAGCCGACGGCTGCGCTCCTGTTATCCCAGAACCCCGAGCACCGAGCCCGCAGAGTGAGCGAGCGGTCCGGAGATGAGGCCGCTCACCGTGGACGAATCCGCGCCCGACCCAACACCATCGCCCGGAAACGAGAACAGCGAGGACAAAGTTCCCGTTCCAGCTCAGGCAAAGGCCTAACTCGCTCTCTCTGTGCGTACAAATCTTTTGTTTTCAGTGCAAAGGGGATTACTCGCCCCTCCGCGTACAGCTTTCCAGCGTAACATACCCCGAGATCACCACTCTCCGACCGGTCGGGGATCACCTCCTGCCAAACTGGCCTACCACCGCAATCAGAGGCAAGCTCAGGTGTGATATTTTCAAATAGATTACTCTTATTTACAGCTAATGGCCAAGTACAAGTCGTTACCATCCGCCTTACGGGCCTATGAAAAATGGGCTGCCCCTGTGTTGTTGGGATGGCTTCTTCCCGGCGGGGGACACTTTTACCTGAAACGCTGGAGCCGAGGCGGGCTTTTACTGTTCGCCATTGGAGGGATGTTTGCCTTCGGCCTGCTCACCCGAGGCAGAATGTTTGACCCGATTACAGGAGACCCGTTCACAACCGTTGTCAACTGGGGAGGCTATCTCAGTGACATGGC
The DNA here is from genome assembly GCA_965206025.1 of Bryobacterales bacterium. GTDB lineage: Bacteria > Acidobacteriota > Terriglobia > Bryobacterales > UBA6623. The sequence goes on from CBDBIU010000002.1 coordinate 320,647, forward strand.
TACCGGATCGCTCTACTTTTTGACCACCTGGCTAGGTTATGAGCAGCCGCGCTATGCGTCCGCGGTAGCCGACTACGGCACAAAATTCCTGGTATGCGCCGGGTTGCTCAACGTGCTGGCCATCCTCGACGCCTTCGAGATTGCCGTCGAAAACAAGTCCTGATGTACATAAGCCTGACCCATCTTCAAGCCGCCCTTCTGTTCGCCTTCTTTGTCGCGATCGTTCTCGGTATAGTCGGGCGCGGCACGGACAAAGCGCGCCTGCGTTACGGATTCCAAGTCTTCGCCTACTTCGCGCTGGCCATCTTCGGATTCGGCTGGCTGATGTATCTCGGCCACGGCTAACCGGTGGCGAAGCCACTGGGCCGCGCCCGAGCATTCGTGGCGAAGCGGCGCCCTGTTTTTGAGGACCCGGGCTTCTCACGCACCTCGCCTCGCCGTCGGGCTAGAAAAGCGGGTTAGAGGGTGTCGCGATTCCTCCGCTTCGCCGAGATTTCAGATCGTGTGCTTCTGAGCATTTCCGCCGGGCCCGCTGCATTGGGAACAAGGCGGACGAGTCGCTCGGCGTAGGGCGGAGCGCGGTTGAATTGGCGCTGCTGTAGGTAAATGCTGACCCCTCGGGGACCGGCAAAGGAGGGATACGCGTTCCATGGGGAGAATAGCTCTCTTTGGTGCCAGACCTGGATGAATCAGCAGCACGTAAGCGCCCGGGTGGCGGAGGGAGGCGGGGTGTATACTGTTACCGAGCCAGGACCAAAACGATCTGGCAACAAGGAGGGAGTATGTTTAAACACAAAGGATATTGGATTGCGGCAGGCGTCGTTGCGGCAGTAGCGCTAACGCGGCCGTGATTCCCTCAGACTTCTTGTGGGCACAACAAGATGAGGCTAAGGATTGGGCCATGAACACGACAATCATAGAGGCCTGCAGTTGCCCGATGTTTTGCCAGTGCTACTTCAACGCCGAGCCGGCCGCTCACCATGTCCACGGCGCTGAAACACACTTTTGTAAGTTCAACATGGCCCACCGGATCAACAAGGGACACTACGGAGATGTAGCGCTCGACGGCGTGAAGTTCTGGGTGTCGGGTGACCTCGGCGAGAACTTCGGCGACGGCGAGGCCGATTGGGCCGTCCTCACATTCGAACCTTCGGTAACTGAACAGCAGCGCGAAGTTGTCAAGATCGCCTTAGGACAAGTCTATCCCGTCACATGGAAATCCTTCAGCGTCGCCGAAGACGCCCGCATTGACTGGAGTGCCGGCCAGGGTCAGGCGGAAGCGCGCCTCGACGGGGGCAAGATTGCCGAAATCGCACTTTCCGGTTCCTCTGGGATGACCGACGAGAACGTCGTCTTCAAGAACCTGAGATATTTTGGGGCGCCGCGCAACGACGGCTTTATCATGATGCCGAACAAAGTTCAGGCCTATCGCGTGGGCGACAAAGCGTTTGAGACCAATGGCACTACGGGTTTCATGATCACCTACGGGATCTCGTCAAAAGACATGCAGTAAAGGACGCTTCCTTTCGCGGCTTATTCCGGTGGCACCAAAATACGAGTTGGCTAGGCTGCACCCGCGAAAGTACGCCCGCATTATTCAAGAAATGCGGCGCTGAGCGGCGCGCGCATTGTACTGACGGGCTTCTCACGTACCTCGCCTCGCCGTCGGGCTAGAAAAGCGGGTTAGGGCGAAACCAACGTCCTCTGAGCCTCGTACCTTGCTAGTGAAACGAGTCTGCGGTACTGTTGGGCGAAATGGTCTTACCGTTGTGCATGATGGCGCTTGTGATGGGGGCCCTGGTTCCCGCCGCGGCGCAACAGCCGCTTGGCGCGGAGCCACCATCGTCGCCCGCGGCGGAGTCGACCAAGCGCTTTCCGCTCCGTGCGATCGTCATCGAAGGGAACAATCACTTTCCGACCGACGCCATTGTTGAGGCTACCGGCTTGGAACTGGGCCAACCGGTCGCGGACACCGACTTCCGGCGGGCCATAGGTAAGCTGCGGGATACGGGCGCGTTCGAGGTTTACGAGTACCGCTTCGGACCGCACGAGGGCGGTTACCGCGTAACTTTCAAACTGCAAGAGGCCTCGCCTCTCTACCCGCTGCGAATGGAAGGCTTCGGGGCGACCGAGGCGGAGCTCCGAGATCTGCTCGAGGAGAAGGTCCCCTTGATCGGGGAGAGGGTGCCCGCGGCGGGACCCATGGTCGATCGAATCGGAGCCGTGCTCCAGTATTTCTGGCGTAAAGCCGGCAACCGTTCCAAAGTAGTCGGCAGCCTGGCTCCCCTTGCTGAAGATGAGTTTGAAATGATCTTCAGGCCGCGCTCGGCGATCAAGACCATCGCCTTCTCGACTTTCGAGCACACCGGAGAGCTGTCGCCGCTCGACCTACAACGCGTGTTCAACCAAATCGCCATGGGTGTTCCCTATTCGGAATCACGTTTGAAAGAGCTCTTGCACTACAACATCCGTCCTCTCTACGAGGAGAAAGGACGGCTGGAAGTCAGCTTTTGCCCCTGCCGGACCGAGCCCGATCCGGACTCGGAGGGTCTCCTCGTCCGCATCGAGGTACAGCCGGGCGATCTCTATGCCTTCAACTCCGTGGATCTCGAGGAATCCTCGACGGTCCATCACGAGATGCTGAATTCCTTGATCGAGATCAACCAAGGAGAGAGGGCCGACCTAGGTCGTGTTCGCAAGGCGATCGCCGGCATCGAGCGACTGCTCAAGGCCAACGGTTTCATGAACGCCGTCGGTAGGTTCGACAGGAAGCTCGATACCCAAGCCAAGACGGTCGATGTGGTCATCCAAGTGGAGCGAGGCGACCGTTATACCTTCAACAAACTCGCCATTGAGGGACTCGACATCATCGGAGAAGACGCCGTTCGAAAAAGATGGGCCATCAACTCCGGAGATCCTTTCAACGCCAGCTACCCGCAAAAGTTTTTGAGCCGAATCACCCGCGAAGGCATGTTCGACAAGCTGTCCAAAACGGACTGGAAAATGAAGATCAACCCGGCCGCCAAGACGGTCGATGTCACCCTCATCTTCATCTAATCTAGCCCGCTTTTCTCGCCACGTGGCGGGAGGAAGTGCGTGAGAGGCCCGTCCGTACAAGGCGCGACGCTCGGCGCCGCATTTCTTGAATAATGCGGGCGTACTTGAACAGTACGTTAAGTACGGCGAGCAAGCGCAACACAGTAGTGGCGGGCCTATTGCGTGCTTCGACCGTCAGGTGGTGAGAAATGCGGGTTAGCGCCCGGTTGCAAAAACTCGCCGTATTACAAAGCGCTTCCGGAACGATGATACGGGCCATCCGTCTGCCTCGGAAATGTGTGTTCACAGACCCTTCCGAGCCGCGACCGCAAGGGAGCGGTCCCAGGATCGCCGGGCCATAGACGATCGTGGACGTTTGCAACTAAAGAACTAGCCCGCGTTTCTCACCCGCTGACGGTCACCCCCCCCGTTTTTATCTCCTCGGGCGGGGTTACAGGTCGGTCTCCCGCCCGTGACCGCTCGCTTGTGCCCGCAGCTCAGCTTCCCTCACCGCAACGGTATGCGCGAGAAGGGAAAACGAGCCTGGAGCGGCAGTGACAGGCTAAGCGTCCGACCTACTGTCACTCCATGATCTCTCTGAAAACACAAAGGTTATCATCCCCTTGCGTGCACCTTTTGACCCCTGGGCGCTCCCAAGTGGTCGCGGCACGAACTGGGTTCTCATCCTCATCCGAGACCCGCCCTTGCCCCCCGGTTTCAGCGTAATGTGTTCACAAAATTCGCACCCAGGCCCCTCAGTGCGCCACGCACAAGATCGCAAATGTTTTAGGCAAGGGAAACCTATTGATTTGCACTCTCGCTGGCTGTATAGTGTAAAAAGTACTAGTAATTTTTGACTCCTCGTAGGGTGCCAACCGTAGATTGTTTTGGTACCTTGGAGCACAAGTCTTAAGTGGCTGACAGTAATGGAATTAGGTGTTCTCATTCGCGAACAAGAGACAGCTTGGTCCGACAGCGATGGCAATCGCCGCGGTCAAAACGTGAGAAGATAAAGATGGTTTAGTTTGGTCCCAGGGGGCCATGGTACTGAACGATTTAGGACTCTGGGATTGGGGGGAGCTTTCGCACAGCCGAGCGGGCGCGGGTCGCGCTCGACCGCTAACGAGCTAGCCAACAATGGCGGATCGACCGAAGACACTGATGTGGCGAAAGAGGTTGGACGCCGCGGTCGTCCTTCTGAGCTTAGCGGTGCTGATCCCGCTACTGCGAGAGTCTCACAATTCGTGGGCGGCATCAGCCAGCGTGCTGTTGATCGTATTCGGTCTAGCGACACAAATCAAGCTGGTGTTTCCTCGTGGCCGGCTGTCGTCGCTGATGCTGGTGCCGATGGTAGTTTGCCTCGTCTACTCGTTGCCGCTCGGCGCGGTTCTCATTGCCGTTTGGGGAGTTCTGCTCAGAGCGGTCGTTGCGCGCCAAGAGACCTATCCGTGGCGCAGGCTGCCTTTCGACGCGGCGCGAGAAACCACGGCCGTCGGCTGCGCTTGGATCGTATACGGCCAGGCAAGCAGCGGCTTGGGTTGGGAATGGGTTGCCGCGGCACTCGCCGCCTCGATTGCCTACTTGGCCTCGAAGACCGGCATCGAGGCCGTGGGCGACTCCTTCCCGGAAGGCCGCTCGCCTTGGGTGACCTGGAAGAACGTCTTCCTGCCGGCCGCGCCGTTCTGCTTGTTAGCGCCAGTGGGCGTGGGCGTGGTCAAGCTCATCGTGGAAAGCCCTCACGCGCTCGAGCGAACTTTCGGGGCCTTTCTGTTCGTTGCGGGCTATCTGTATTTCAGAAGCCACCTCATCCGGGAGCGAGATCGTCGCCGATCGGAACTTCGACTGCTACGAGGTCACCAACAGACGATCGAAACGATGGCTCTAGCCATCGAAGCGCGGGACGGACAACGGCTATCCCACGTGCGACGGGTCAAGTTCCTGGCCGTCCGACTAGCGCGGGAATTGGGCTATTCCGATGACGACATTCGCGCGCTCGAGATGGCCGCTGTCATGCGGGACGTCGGGAAAATCGGCGTTCCCGACGCGATTCTCAACAAACCGGCGCGGCTCACCGAGCAGGAGTTCGGGCAGATCGAGGGCCATGCCGCGTTGGGAGCCGCGATCGTCCGCGCAGCGCACTTTCCCGAGAAGGTTGCCACGATCGTTCTTCACCATCACGAGCACTGGGATGGCACGGGCTATCCACGCGGCCTGAGCGGCCCACGGATCCCGGCTCTGGCGCGAGTCCTGACCGTCGTCGATTGTTTCAACGCCCTTGTCTGCGAGCGTCCTTTCCGGAAGGCCTGGTCGATCCAGCAGGCGCTCGACCTCATGCGTAAACAGCAGGGCAAGATGTTTGATCCTCGGATCGCGGCCACGTTCGCCGCAAAAGCGCCGGACTTTCTGGCTGAGCTACAGCGAGAGTTCGAATCCCCGGCGCCGAGCATCGTGAAACAACCCGACCGCCCGGCGCCCTCGACAAATGATTTGAGCGAACCGCGGGAGGACGCTTCCGACCGCCGGCAGAACCTGCAAAAGCTAACCGCGGCTCCCGACCAGCTTCTTGCCTTTTACAATATCCTTGACATCCTAGGAGCAGATCTCGACTTCGACCAAAGCCTTAAGAAATGCCTGGACATCCTTCACGAAGTCATCCACTCCAGCAAGGCGGGTATCTTCGTCCTGGAACGTGGCCGCTACGTGCTTTTGCAGGGGATCGGATTGCCCGACGACTCCGTTTCCCGGCTGACTCTGTCCACCGAGCAGGGATTCCTCGCGGACATGTTGCGATCCGGCCGGCCGACCGCCGCCAATGGAGCTCCCCCAGAAATTCCGTCTCCGGGAACGCCTACCCTCTTCGATGACATTCGCTCCACGCTAGCCGCACCGTTGACGGTGGACAATCGGGCTATCGGAATGATTGTTCTGTGTTCGACATCTCGCGACGCTTTCGACCAAGAGCAGGGTCACAAGTTGAGCCTGATCACCGGCAAGATGGCTGCCACGGTGCTATCGTCCCAGAGGCTCCGCAGGATTCATCAGGAAGCCGAAACAGACGAAATCACGAGCCTCCCAAACGCTCGGGCGGCTTTCCGAAAATTGGCGTCCGAGCTCGAGCGGGCCCGCCGCCAAGGAGATCCCCTAGCCGTGCTGTTCATGGACGTGGACCGGCTGAAATCCGTTAACGATTCCTACGGCCACGGCGCCGGGGACCGTCTGCTTGCCGAAACCGGGCAGAAGCTGACCAGTTGTCTGCGCTCCTATGATTTTCTGGGCCGGCTAGGCGGCGACGAGTTCCTGGCCGTGCTACCGGGAATTTCACGGGACGAGGTGCCGGCGAAAGTTACGATTTTGAAGAAAGCCGTGGCCCAGCATGCGGTCGAGATTGCCAGCGGTATCACCGTGCACGCCAGTATGAGCATCGGGGCCGCGCTGTTTCCCGAAGACGCAACCAACCTCGAGGAATTGGTCTACCTGAGCGACCGAGAGATGTATCGCGACAAGAAGCAAGGTCGGACGCGACTGAACATTTCATCGGCCATAGCGCACTGACACCCAAGGCCGCCCGGACACTTCGGTCATCCGCGGTCGTCTCCGCGCGTCTTTCTCCCGCCGTGCTAACATGCCGCCACAGGGCGAACTTCGTTTTTCCGCAGGCTGATTCGCTCGGCGCGAGTTTTTGCCACAGGCTGCTAGCTTTGCCGCCCCCCTTGTTCCCGTGGATCATCCCTCGACCGCACACGCCGAGCGCCCAACCCGCGTTTATCACCACGGCCCGCGGTGGATGAGGAGAAAGGCCCGGCGGCCGTGGCTCGCGGCAACAGTTCCTACACATCGCCCAGCGCACGGTATGTCGGCGAGCGGGCGCGACGAATCGCACCCCTACATCCCTGACGGCAGGCATTCGCTTCCACTCCTGGCGGCTGCCGGCGAGAAAAGGGGGCTAGCGCTGAAAGGACTATTCCACTTCACCCTCGCGGTCCTTCTATTAGTGATCGGACTGCCGGCGGCAAGATCTCAGAATGCGGGAACCCCTGGCGTCACCGAGCACCGGCTGTTTGAAGGGCTCGACCAAATGGTCGCCGGCATCGGTGAGATTTCGGGCCTGCGACCGTTGAAGCCCATCCGGCGAGCGTTGATTTCACGCGAGTCCATTCGCAAGCTGCTGAAAACCCGGCTCAGCGAGGCCGTGAGCGCCGAACAGATCCGGCACGAGGAACTGTTTCTAAAAAAGTTTGGATTTGTCGAAGAGCAGTTCAACCTCGCCGAGCAGCTCGTGGAAGTTCTGGCCGAGCAGGCCGCGGCTCTCTACGATTTCAAGACCAAGACCTTGTATTTGGCGACGTGGTCACCCGACGAGCTTCAGGAACCGGCCCTCGCTCACGAACTCGTCCATGTGCTTGAGGATCAGCATTTCAATCTCGACAAGTTCTCCAAGAAGGCGAAGGGAGCGGATCAGGATCTTGCGCGTTCGGCGGTGGTCGAGGGGCAGGCGTCGTGGGTGATGATCGAATACGTTCTCCGCCAGAGTGGGCGGTCGATGATGGAAACCCCCCTGTTGGCGGCGGCGGCGGCCGGGTCGTCACGGTTTGAGGCCGAGCGCTACCCGGTCTACTCGGCTTCCCCGTTGTACCTCCGAGAGACCCTGCTCTTCCCCTACACCGAGGGCCTGCTGTTCCACCAGGCGGTCATCGAGAAATATGGCAGAGAGGGGTTCACCCGGGTGTTTCGCCGGCCTCCGATATCTTCCCAGCAGATCCTGCTGCCTGAAGCCTACTTCGAGCAGCGAAAACCCACCAGACCGGCGCTGCCGACGATCCGACTGTCGCGGCGCTTCAAGAAGACCTCGCAAGGCGAAATCGGGCAACTCGATCATTTCATACTGCTCAAGCAGTATGTCGGCGAAGAGCAAGCAGAGTCGCTGGCGCCGAGGTGGCGAGGGGGCGTCTATCGAATTCGTGAAACGAAGTCGCGCGACCAGGGCGTCCTATTCTATGCGGTGGAATGGGAAACGCTGTCAGACGCGGCGCTTTATTTCGACCTCTACCAACAAGTCTGTCGCGAGAAGTGGGATCAAATGAACGTCGAAAAGCGGTTCAAGGACAAGGTTCTCGGCCGCAGCGAAACGGGAGGGTTCCTGATCTCACGGCGCGGTAGGGTCGTCACTAGCATCGAAGGCCTGCCGAATGATACATTGAGAGCATATTTGAGCAAGAGTTTCTGACTCGCCAGGGGCAAAGATGCGACACGCGACCCTCACAAAAGCGCTGACCCTTTTCGCCTTAGCCGGCACGATGGCCTTAACGCTCCGCGCGGGCAAGGTGCCACGGACCGCGGCCCCGCTGAAAGCGACGACGATCGAGGGAAAGACGGTTTCGCTGGACCAATACCGTGGCAAAGTCGTGGCCGTGGTGTTTTTCCTGACGACTTGCCCGCATTGTCAGCAGACCACGCAGGTTCTCAACCCGATCTACGAGGAGTGGAAATCTCGCGGTCTGGAGATACTCGGTTTGGCCATCGATCGAAACAAACCGGGATCGCCCGACCCTTCCCCGATCCAGAAGCTCCGATCTTTCGGCAGTAAGTACAAGGTAAGATACCCTCTAGGTCTATCAAGCACCGCCACCGTAAAGCGCTTCGCCCAAATGTCGGTCGTCGAGCGGTTCTACGTGCCGTTCCTGTTCTTCGTTGACCGCAACGGCAGGGTGCGCGCCGAACACCCGGGCGGAGACCGCGCTTTTTACCACGACCAAGCTACCAACATTCGGACGATCCTCGACACCCTTCTCAAGGAACCGGCTACCTAGAAATCTGTCTCACAGAAAAGCGGGCGGATGCGAGTTTTAAATGGTAGGGCGCGGATCGTCTCCGCTCCCCGCGTCTCCACTGCCTACTGCGGGAAAAGTAAGCCGGCTGAACACCGAAGGCTCTCTCCCACTTTTGTGAGCCATGGAAACTCGCCCACCAACCTCCATCGACAAACAACCTCCCGAGGCGCCGCCTGCTTGGCTGCGGCCTTTTGAGCCGCTTTTCCGGAACCCGCACTTAGAGACGATCGCCGGCAGATTCTGGACCAGCCCACTCGACGAATCCAAGTGGCCATCCGCGGAGAAACTTTTCAAGACGGAACCCGACGTCCGGGTGCTGGCTCACATCAACCGTCAACCCAGCGGATCGAGCCGCGCCACCGTTCTGGCCGTTCACGGATTGACGGCCTCGAGCCAAGCACCTTACATGCGAAACTTGGCACGAGTTGCCCTCGGAGCCGGCTTCGACGTAATTCGTCTGAATGTGCGCAACTGCGGTGGAACCGAACACCTAGCGCCCACCCTGTATCACTCCGGGCTCACCACGGACCTCAAAAGCGTGGTCGAACAGTTGGCTCCAACTCCTCTGTTCCTTGTCGGATTTTCCATGGGCGGCAATATGGTGCTGAAGCTGGCCGGGGAATGGGGCCGATCACACCCGCGGCACGTCAAAGCCGTCTGCGGTATCTCGGCGCCCATTGATCTTGCCTCCTGCGCCCGCCATCTCGGACTGCGCCGCAACCGGCTTTACGAGCGGCGCCTCTTGCGAGACCTGCTTCGCACGGCCGCCAAGAAACAGAACCTCATGCCCCAGCGATTCAGTTCTCTGCGTCTGCGCGGCATCGGTAGTATTTGGAATTTCGACGAAGCCGTCACCGCGCCGGCCTTCGGATTCCGCGACGCAGCCGACTACTACGCCCACGCCTCGGCGGCTTCATTCCTGCCGGCGATTCAGGTACCGGCTCTCACGATTCAAGCAAAGGACGACCCGTTCATCCCCTTCGAAGTCTTCGGCCTTTCGGCCTTCTCCACAAACGCGGATCTGCGGCTTGTGGCCACCGAGTTCGGGGGGCACGTAGCGTTCCTGGCGCGCGGAAAACCTCGCTTCTGGGCGATCGAACAAGCTGTGCGATTCTTTGAAGGCCTCTAATGAGTCGCGTGAGGCTAGCCCGCCTTTCTCCCACCCTGTCTGGGGGAATTCGCCATTCAATAAAATATCCTCAGTTGTTAACCTAGGAACGGCTCCGACATGACCCGCTGCGGTTCGCGCCGAGCCTCACAACAGTTCGCTCGTAAGACGAGCCGACGTTCCTCATGACTGAGAGACCCTCATCCCCTGGCCGGTCGCTTGGCCTTCTGACCGACCTCTACCAGCTGACGATGGCTTGCGGTTATTGGAAGTCGGGCATGGCCGACCGCGAAGCCGTTTTTCATCTCACGTTTCGGAGGCATCCTTTTGGAGGCGGGTTCACGGTTGCCTGCGGGCTGGGACCGGCGATTGATTTCCTAAAAGATCTCCGCTTCGACGAAACCGACCGCCAGTACCTTCAGACGCTTCAAGGCAACGACGGAAAGCCCTTGTTCGAACAGGCGTTCCTCGAACATCTCGGGAACCTCAAGTTGTCTTGCGACATTGACGCCATCCCGGAAGGAACGGTGGTCTTTCCCGACGAACCTCTGCTGCGCGTCCGCGGACCCCTGATCGAGTGCCAACTTCTCGAAACCGCGCTACTGAACATCGTCAATTTTCAAACCCTGATCGCCACTAAGGCGGCCAGAGTTGTGAGGGCGGCGGGAGAAGCGCCGGTTCTGGAATTCGGCCTTCGCCGTGCCCAGGGTATCGACGGCGGGTTGGCCGCCACGCGCGCCGCTTACGTCGGCGGTTGCGAGGGCACGTCGAACGCGCTGGCCGGCAAGCTTCTCGGAATTCCCGTCCGCGGGACGCATGCTCATAGTTGGGTGATGTCGTTTGCCGCGGAAGAAGAAGCCTTCGAAACTTATGCCGCCGTGATGCCCAACAACTGCGTGTTTTTGGTGGATACCTACGACACGGTCAACGGCGTTCGGCGAGCCATTCGCGCCGGCAAGCGGTTGCGCGAGAAGGGCCACGAAATGGTCGGGATTCGTCTCGACTCGGGCGACCTGGCGTCTCTGAGCGTCAAAGCCCGCCAGATGCTCGACGACGCGGGTTTCCCCAAGTCAGTGATCGTTGCCTCAAGCAATTTGGACGAGCACGAGATCACCGCCCTCAACAAGCGAGGCGCGCGTGTTGATGTCTGGGGGGTGGGAACCAGGCTCGCCACCGCCTACGACGAGCCGGCGCTGGGCGGCGTCTACAAATTGTCGGCTTTGCGAAAGACCGGGGCCGCTTGGCAGTACAAGCTAAAGCTGTCGGAAGAGCCGGCCAAAGTGTCGAACCCGGGCGTCTTGGGGGTGCGACGATTTAGCCAGCAGGGCCGCTTCGTGGCGGACGCCATCTACAACGAAGCGGAAGCCCTACCCGCTTCGTGGACCCTCGTCGATCCCGCAGACCCGGGATCCCGCTACGCGGTCAGTTCCGAACACGAAGCGGAAGAGCTCCTCGAGCCAGTCCTTCGCCAAGGAGCCGGCGTGTACGAATCCCCGCCGATCGAGGAGATCCGAGCATATTGCCGGCAACAGCTCTCCCGACTCGACGAGGGGATCAAGAAGCTTGAACAGCCCGATCGCTATCGAGTCGGCTTGGAAGAGGGGCTATACAAACTGCGCTCGTCGCTGGTGGCCCAAGCTCGCCGGCCGACGCGGAAGCATCATCCGGGTTAGTAACCGACGGGGTAGTGGGGTCTTAGCGTGGAGACGAGATTAGAGCCTTCACTTAGCGCCATCATGCTTTGCCATATCCTCGAGCCATGCCGTGTCCATCAAGATCGCACCCTTGTCGTTGACAAGCAGCGTTTTCTTGAACGCCGACATGAACTTGACCCCTACCTCACTACCACCGACGGAAACTCCGTCAATTCGAGTCGCTGTAGACTAAGGTAAGGGAATGCGTAACCCGCCAGGACGCCCCCGGAGGTCACGCCGCTGATGGAAGAAGCCGTCATCGTCAACGCTTTGCGGACGCCCGTGGGCAAAGCGCCCCGCGGCGCCCTGCACTCGACTCGGCCCGATGACATGGCCGCTACCGTCATCCGGGAGCTGGTCGAAAGGACTCCCGAGATTGCCCCCGGCGAAGTCGATGACGTGATCTTAGGCTGCGCCATGCCGGAAGCCGAACAAGGTATGAATATGGGTCGCATCGCGGCCCTGCGAGCGGGCCTGCCGGATTCCGTTCCGGGCATGACGATCAATCGGTTCTGCAGCTCGGGCCTGCAATCCATTGCCTTGGCCGCCGAACGCATTCGCGGCGACGGTGCGGACATCATCATCGCGGGCGGCGCCGAATCGATGAGCCTTATCCCCAAAGCCGGTCACAAGATGGCTCCCAACCCCACCCTGATCGAGACCATGCCCCAGGTCTACATCAACATGGGATTGACGGCCGAAAAAGTTGTCGCCAGATACAAGATCCCGCGGGAGCTGCAGGACGAGTTTGCTTACGGTAGCCACATGAAGGCGCTCGCCGCCCAGCGGGACGGAAAATTCGACGACGAGTTGGTCCCCCTGGACGTGAACTTCACCGCGGTCGACAACGGCGGCGCCAAGACACAGACGGTACGCTTTGAACGAGACGAGGGGATTCGCCCCGACACGAGTCTTGAGAAACTAGCGGCATTGAAGCCCGTGTTTCACGCTCAAGGCTCCGTGACGGCGGGCAACTCGTCGCAAACCAGCGACGGGGCGGCCGCCGCGCTCGTCATGTCGGCTACGAAAGCTCGACAGCTCGGCCTCAAACCCATAGCTCGTTTCGTCAGCTTCGCCACGGGCGGCGTCCCCCCGGAGATCATGGGCGTCGGCCCGATTGTGGCCATCCCGAAGGCCCTGGCTTTGGCGGGACTCGATCTAGATGACATCGATCTCATCGAATTAAACGAAGCGTTCGCCGGCCAGGCGCTGGCCGTGATGCGGCTGGCTGGACTCAATCCCGAAATCACGAACGTCAACGGCGGCGCCGTCGCTCTCGGCCATCCCCTGGGGGCGACCGGCGCCAAACTTACCGCGACCCTCGTGCACGAGATGCAGCGCCGCGAAGTCCGTTACGGCATGGTCACCATGTGCGTCGGCGGAGGCCAAGGCGCGGCCGGGATTTTCGAGAGAATCTCATAATTTGTGTCCGCCACGATATCCAGCTCAGCGGACTTAGCGCCGCCCGCGGGCGGCGGTTTCCTCCTGGAAGACCTCGCCTCGTCTGCCGTCTTCACGCCGGAGGATTTCACCGAAGAACAGCGCCAAATCGCTTCCACCGCCGACCGCTTCATGACCGAAGAGGTCCTCCCCAACGTTGAAGAATACGAAGCTCAGAAGCCCGGCCTGGCTCGTACGCTGATGGCGAAGTCGGGAGAACTGGGGCTTTTAGGCGTGCTGGTCCCCGAGGAATACGGGGGATCGGAGATGGATTTGACCACCTCCGTCATTGTTGACGAGCGCATGGGCCGCTACGCTTCCTTCTCGACCACCCACGGCGCTCACTCGGGAATCGGGACACTACCCCTCGTCCTCTTCGGCACAGAACACCAAAAGCGGCGCTATCTGCCACGACTCGTCACCGGCGAATGGGTAGCGGCCTATTGCCTTAGCGAATCCCACGCCGGCAGCGACGCCCTCGCGGCGCGAACAAGAGCGGATCTTTCGCCCGACGGCAGCCACTACATCCTCAACGGCGAGAAGATGTGGATTTCAAACGGCGGCATCGCGGACTTCTACACGGTTTTCGCCAAGGTCGATGGGGAGAAGTTTACCGCTTTCCTCGTTGAACGCAACGCGAAGGGCGTGCAGCCGGGCGCGGAAGAAAAAAAGATGGGCATCAAGGGCAGCTCGACAACGCCTTTGGTCCTGACAAACGTCGCCGTCCCGGTGGAGAACGTTCTGGGCGAGATCGGCCGCGGCCACGTCATAGCCTTCAACATCCTCAACCTCGGCCGCCTCAAGCTCGCGGCGGCCTGCATCGGTGGCGCGAAAGACGTCCTCGCCGAGTCGATCCGCTATGCCAAGCAGCGAAAGGCCTTCGGATGCGCCATCGCGGATTTTGGCCTCATCCAACACAAGCTCGCTCAGATGGCGATCCGGCTCTACGAAATGCAGTCGCTTGTCTACCGCACCTGTGGTCTGATCGACGCGCGACTCGCTCAGATTTCGTGGCAGGAAGATCAAGCGGGGCAGAAAGCTCTGATGTCGGTCGAAGAATACGCCGTCGAATGCTCGATCGCCAAAGTGAACGCCTCCGAAGCGCTCGACTACATCGTCGACGAGGGTGTGCAGATCCACGGCGGCTACGGCTTCCACCAAGACTATGCCGTCGAGCGGGCCTACCGGGACTCTCGCATCAACCGCATCTTTGAAGGAACGAACGAAATCAATCGTCTCTTGACGGCAGGCATGCTCTTGAAACGCGCCGCGCATGGACGGCTCGCGCTCGCTCCGGCGATCGAGAAAGCCATGCGTCAGATGCGTGAGGCTCCGGCGCCAGTCCCGGCTTCCCCCGGTGAGCCTCTGGCCGAGGAAAAGCAACTCCTTTCGCGAGCCAAGAGAGTTGCGCTGGTTACTGCCGGCTTGGCGCACCGACGTTTCGGGGAGGAACTGCAGAACGAGCAGGAGGTCACAGCCTCGCTCAGCGACATGGTCGCTGCCGTCTACGGCATGGAATCGGCTCTATTGCGGACCGAAAAACTCGTGGCCGCGGGACGGGGCGAGCAGGCTCTCGACATGACGCGCCTAGTCGTCAGAGACAGTATGGGGCAGATCGGGGACAGCGCCAAGGCAGTTCTGGCGGCCTGTTGCTCCGACAAAGACCTCAATCAATACTTATCGTTTCTTCAGCAACTCCCTCAATCAACCGCTATCAACTCAATCAGAAAGCGGCGAGACGTGGCCGGCCGACTTTTGAGCGCCGAAAAGTTCCTGTTGTGAGCAGCGAAACTCCCGACAAGACAGCGCATCCTCCGCCAGCACGCGCCTGACCCTTTTTCTCCGAGTGCCTTGTCGGCGCGGACGCCCGTGAGAGGAAGGATCCCACCCGAGGTGGTGAGAGAAACGGCATAGCCGATCCTGCCTGAAAGCGCGGCAACACAAGCGGGCTAGTTGAAAAACAGCACCTTCGGATTCGGCTGGCCCTGATTGACGTCCATTTCCTTGGCGTGGATCAGGTAGTCGGGCTGCAGGCCCAGGGCAACCTCGGGGACGACGATGGAATCGTCGACCAGGTGGTAGGTGCAGATCGCCATGCGGGGCCGGAAGCGCTCGATGGTACGGCGGGATCCCTCCAGGGCATTGCGCTCGGCCCCTTCGATATCCATCTTGATGAAGTCAACGCGGTCCAGTTGCAACTCCTCGACAATGTCGTCAAGCGGCCTTACCGGCACGGTAATGTGGTGCGAAGTCCCTGCCATCGAGAACAGAGTGGGACGGGTTGAAATGTGATCGTGAATCGCCAGCTTGAGGGTTGACTCCTCGTTCCAGATACCGGCTTTCACCAAGCTGACTTGGCCGGCCGCGATCTCGTCGGCAAAGTTGCGTTCCAAGCAGATAATGTTGGTCGGCTCGGGCTCAATGGCGATGACCCTCGCGGCGCCCCGGCTGAGCGCATAGCGCGTGTAGACGCCGACGTGGGCCCCCGCGTCGATCACCGTGTCGCCCGGCATGATCGTTTCCCGATGACCCTGATAGGTGTCGTAGACGTAGATTTCCCACAGCAACCAGCCGAGCGATCCCGATCCCTCTTCGCCGATCCAGAACGTGCCCCATTGCGTTTTGTACTTCTCAAAAGGATGGCCGGCGATTTCGGTTTGTTCGACCAACTCGATCGTATCCACCAGCCACTTGTCGGACCCCTCCGGGTAGAAGCACTGATTCCCGCCAAAGGAGGCGGTCCACACATCCGGCCATGAAACGTAGGGTACTCGCCCCACCGCTTTGTCCGTTATGTATCGAGTTCGCCACCAGAACGAGCAACCGTCCTGCTCCTTGCTGGACCACCATAGGCCTCCGCTGAGGAAAAATAGCGCTATGACCCAGGCCTTCCAGCCGCGGGCGACCGAGAGTGCGCCGACGGCGGCGGCGGCGAGGGCCAGGGTGTAGATGTCGTGGAAAAAGAAATGCTGAGAAGCGACTAGTAATAGCGCCATCAGAACCAAGGCGGCCTGACTGATTCGCTTTCGGCTCATGATTGCTCTCGGCGCTCTCGGCTCATCATTAGGATGCTAGCCCAGGTGGTCCTCAGGCAGGGCCGGTAGGTTCGCGTTCTCCGTCTCTCGCGGGCAGACACTAGCCTGCTACCGTGGTCCTGATGGATGCCGGTTTTTGATGAGCGGCAGCCCCGAACCGCGCGCGGCGGAGTAATACCAGTTTATCGAAACCGTCCGAGGGTAAGAATTGGAGGTTTCTACTACTCACCGTTGAATTCCGCCTCAGATCAGCCGAACTGGTCGCAGGTTCCCCGTATTGGCGTCCCACAACTCCACCCGCCCCGGCGGCTCCGAACCGGCCTTACAAGTCGGGGAACGCGTCCAGGCAGGCCTGGGCGTCGGTGCGTACTTCTTCAATAGCAACCGGCGGCCCGACTCCGATACCGGGGCAATGGCGGCGTAGATTTCTCCAGGCTCTCCTGCCGCGGACGTTTTCCGGCCAAAAGGGAAAAACTCGGCACTGCAGCGGCTTCACGTCGTGGATCGAGCAGCCGCCGTCCTCGACGAAGCGGCAGGGGCCGTCCGTGGGACCGTTCAAGCGCAAGTCTCCGTCTTCGATCTCGCAGTGACGGTTCCTAAACTCATTCACACTTAGTCCCAAATAGCCCGCCACGCGGCTAGCGTCGTCCGGCGTGAGATAGACTTCCCCCGGCTGAGAGCAACAATTCGTGCATCCCGGTTGGCATTCAAACCGGAAGTTGACGCGGCCGATCTGGACCAGCTTCCTCACGGTTTCCTCTTAGGGTGGATGGCCGCTACTTTCATGGGCGGACTACCCCGTTTTTCTTGCCTGATTTCCTTTTGGGCTAACCGTATTGTTTATGGTCGAAGTTGCTTTTCCATGACCCAGGCATTGCTGCCGTCGGGATAATACGCCCTTGCCTTGCCGATACGTTCAAAACCGAGTTTGTGAAAAAGACCTTGCGCTGCCCGGTTGCCAACCGCAGTCTCGAGTCGAATACTTGCGACTCCCGCTTCCGCCAGTCGCTTCGATGCCGCCAGCATGAGCTGTTCCCCAAGACCCCGGCGCCGGAACTCAGCCGGCACGTCAACCGTGACGATATGGCCCTTCTTCGGTCCCACTTTCGCCCCCACGATGAACCCGGTGATTCCGTCATCACCGGCCTGCGCAACTATCGCGAACGCGCCGGACTGCCGGAGCGTCGCCCGCATCTCTTCGAGCGGGAAGGCCACTTTCGCGGGAAAGCACGCCGCGTCGATTTCACACAGGCGCTTGATATCCGCGGCCCGATACTTGCGCAAGCGGAAGGTTTCGGCGGCGGCCACCGTCATACTTCGTACACCTCGACGCTGGTTTCGATCTCTTCGCGAGGGAGCAGCGACGACCAATAGGCGACGACCTCGCGCACCGGCGGACGCCCCTCGCCAAACCCAGTCGCCGTCGGCGGCCCGTTTAGCACCAGAGGAATTAACTCGCGCGTGAAGCGATCGATCGCGGCCCGCTCCCGCGCCCGGGCGCCGATGCGGAGCTGCACCTCGGGCGGATCCGGATTCGCTGCCGCCACAGGGCCGTGGCAGGCGTTGACGCCCAGATGTTCAGTGTAGATCTCGTCGAACCGCAGATCGAGATCCTCCAGTCTTTGGCGCACGATGCGGTCGGCCTCTTTTGCTTTGTCTAAAGCATCCGGCCAGCTATAGACCAGCGTGCCGACGGCCTTCCAACCGGCCGAGTAGGTAATAGACGTCTTCAGCGTCGAGGGACGCGCGCTCCCCCGGACACCGCTGACCGCAACCCGATCAGCGCCGTCCTCCTGTAAGCGAATACTGGTAAAATCCGCCACGCAGTCAGGCGTGATGTAGTTGCGCGGATCACCCAGCTCATAAACGAGTTGCTCCTTGACGACCGCCGCGTTGATGCGCCCCCCTGTATTCTCGTGCTTGGTGACATGGAAGCGGCCGTCCGGACAGGCTTCGATGATAGGAAAACCGACGTTTGCCAAGTCGGGAATCCTCTGCCAGTCGAGCTGGCAGTTGCCGCCGCTCGCCTGGGCGCCGCACTCGATGATGTGACCCGCTACGGTGCCGGCGGCAAGCTTGTCCCACTCTTCAGGACCCCATCCGAACTCGTGGACCATCGGCGCCAGAGCCAACGCGGTGTCGGTTGAGCGCCCCGCGATAATCACCTGGGCTCCGGTTTCGAGCGCTTCAACCAAGGGAAACGCTCCCAGGTAAACGTTGGCGCTGAGAATCTTCGGACGGATTCGCTCGATCCCCCGGCCGCTGTCGAGATCGTCGAAGGCAATGCCGCGACCGAGCATTTCGTCCATCCGTTCATAGATGTCGTCGCCCAGGACGACCGCCACCTTGCCGCCCTTGAGGCCCGCTCGTCGCACTGCGTCGACGACTGCCTCGGCACAGGCCCGCGGGTTGACCCCACCGGCATTCGAGACGACCCTGATATTCCGCTCCACGAGCCGCGGAAAAACGCGGGCGGCGAGGGGCACAAAGTCGCGGGCATATCCTCTGGCCGGGTCGGCCTCTTTCTGCTTCTGCAGGATCGACATCGTGACCTCGGCCAAATAATCGAGGACAAGATAGTCGATCGGCCCTTGCTCGATTTGGCGCACCGGGGCCTCGAGCCAATCCCCCCAAAAGCCCTGCCCGTTGGCGATGCGGATGAGAGACTGCATTCATGCACCTGAGTTGACGCGGGTTCTCCTGATGTCCGCCGGAGGCGCGCAAGGCCCCATCTGATATCAGGCTACCGTCTCAACCCTCTCAGGCGGGTGGGGGCCGGGTAGGCGATATGTTTGTGAGAGTTCGCCGGAAACGCCCGTTACCCCTAGCCCGCATTTCTCACCACCTGACGGTCGAAGCACGTAATAGGCCCGCCATTACTGCGTTGCGCTTGCTCACCGTGCTCAACGTAGGGTTCAAGTACGCCCGCATTATTCAAGAAATGCGGCGCTGAGCGGCGCGCGCCTTGTACTGACGGGCCTCTCACGCACTTCGCCCCGCCACGTGGTGAGAAAAACGGGCTAACCGCACGCCTCACACTCGCGGCTCACTCGGTCCTCGACGCTCTGGGATATCAAGAGCGGAGTCCTCTCCGCGAGCCCGGGGCTACAGGCTTAAGTCGACGTCTCGTCGGGTCCCAAAGGAACGATCGGCCCCGCCACACTGTACTCGTAATCCGACATAACCCATTGATTTATTGTGGTTTGTTGGAAATTGGGTTCGTTTGGTTTTTTGTTTGTTGATCGACCGCGATGCCGGTCGCCAGGTCCCTCCCACCCTGAGGATAGCGTGCCTGTCAAGTGTCTCGGTGGGCAATGAACGAAAAGCCGCGGGTCTCGGCGAGCCCGGCGGTACGCGCCGGCAGGGATGTAGGGGAGCGATTCATCGCGTCCGCTTGCCGACATACTGTACCGCTGGGCAATGTACAGAAACTTTGACGCGGGCCGCGGCCACCGGGCCTTGCGCCTCATCCACCGTGGAAAGTGGTGAGAAAAGCGGCTTAGCGGTCGAGATGAGCTGGCGGCCGTGATACGGAGGGCGGGGCGATCTCCCGCGTGAGGCGCACGGCAGCCCGCGGACTGGACGCCGATCTCCCTGGTCCCTACTTCCCCAAAATATCGTAGGTATTCGTCCCGCGTTGACGCACCTTGAAGTAGGCTTTTTCCCACTCCCGGTGGGCGACGTGATCGGCATAGGTTTCAAGCGCCGCTTCGTCATCCATCTCCATGCAGACGCCGTTTTTGCGTTCCTTGGGTTCACCGGTCTTGCTGTAGACCGTCAGCGTGCGGCGTAGTTTCCCAAGCCATACCTTGTTAAGGCCATCAATCTTGCTCGGCAACTCGTCGGTCGCTTTTTGGAAAGCTTCCCAGTCCGCGTCTGTGGCGTCGTCTACCGGCGTGAACGCAAAGCAGTGCATGAGTTTCTTCTCTCCGGCCGAACCCATGCTACAAAACAGGGCTACCCCCACAACTAGTGTCGTCAAACGAGTCCATTGGCGAAACATGATAAGTCAGCGCTCCTTCCATTTCATTTAGATCGGATGCCCACCCCTGGGCACGGCTTTTGATTGTAACAGCTTCGGTGCGACGGGCATTCTTGCTTGGCCACGGCTGGCACGCATCAGTTCGACCGCAGGGGGCCCGTCGCGCTGTGATCGGAAAGGTGGTGGCCGATGGGTTGCTGGTGGTCCCGCCGGGGTACCCCTCGCTGCCCGGGGGGCGGCGGCGTGGGGTTTCCTTTTTCTCTTCTCGGGGTTGACAATAGAGACTTGAGGTCCGAATCGATCTCTCGATTTGAACGCCGGACGGGTCGGGCGGTCTGGCGCACCGAACATCCTTGATCCGCCTTGCTCAAACCGCATTCAGGAGGTTTTCCTAGCCCGTCTTGCGACCTATGAAAGCTGACGCCTCCGATGTAGCCCAACAGTTCCGCCGGGAAATCGAGGGAGAGGTGCGCTTCGACGCCTACTCGAAAGTCCTCTACAGCACCGACGCCAGCATCTGGCAGGTGGAGCCGATCGGCGTCGTCATTCCTAAACACGCCGCCGACGTTAGCGCCGCCGTAGGTCTTGCGGCGCGCACCGGAACGCCGATCTTGCCGCGGGGAGGAGCAACCAGTCTCTCGGGGCAGACCGTCGGTCACGCCGTTCACATCGACTTTTCGAAATACATGCACGAAGTCTTGGAGTGCAATACGGAAGAGGGCTGGGTGAGAGTACAGCCCGGGGTCATCCAAGACCAACTCAACGACTTCCTGCGGCCCCTAGGGTTCCAGTTCGGCCCCGACACTTCAACGAGCAACCGCGCCACCATCGGTGGCATGATCGGCAGCAACTCCGCCGGCGCGCACTCGATTCTTCACGGCAAGACCATCGACCACGTCTTGGAGCTCAACGTCGTGCTTGCCGACGGATCCGAGGCGTGTTTGGGGCCGCTCGAAACCGGGGAACTCGATCGTCGCACGCGCGGCGAAAACCTGGAGAATCGGCTCTACGAAGAGACACGCAAGCTCGGAGAAGCCTACCGGGAGGAAATCCTCGAGCGTTTCCCCCGACTTTTGCGGCGAGTAAGCGGCTACAACCTTGACGAGCTGGTCGCCCAGGGCGCCGAATTCGGCGCCGGCTACTCCAGCGAACCCGGTCCCTACAACCTCGCCAAGCTGATCGTCGGGAGCGAGGGTACGCTGGCGGTAGTCAGCGAGGCCAAACTTAGGATCGTTCCCCTGCCCCGAAAGAAGGGCCTGCTGGTCGTCCACTTCTGCTCGTTGTTCGAAGCCATCGACGCCGCGCCGGAGATCGTCGAGCGGGATCCGGCGGCGGTTGAGATCATCGACGACTTCATCTTGGGACGGGCTCGGGCCAGCCCAAGCTTTCGCGACCGCATGAGGATTTTCGACCCCCAAGCCCAGGCCCTGCTGCTGGTAGAGTTCTACGGCGACAGCGAGCCGGAGATTCGAGCCAGCCTCGACGAGCTACAGACACACTTGAGTCGCCGCCGGATCGGTTTCAACTACCTTCCTTTGACCGACCCCGCCCGGCAGAAGAATATCTGGCAAGTCCGCAAGGAGTCGCTCGGTCTGCTGATGGGCGTCAAGGGTGATAAGAAGCCGGTTGCTTTCGTCGAGGACCCGGCCGTTCCGGTCGAGAAGATGCCCTCGTTCTTGCGCCGTTTCGACGAGATCCTGAAGAGCCACGACGCCCGCGGCGGCTACTACGGACACGCCTCGGTCGGGTGCGTGCACGTGCGCCCGGCGATCGACCTCAAGCAGGCTTCGGAAATCGACAAGATGGCCGAGATTGGAGAGGAGGTTTGCCGGCTGGTCATGGAATATGGCGGCGCGATGAGCGGCGAGCACGGCGATGGTCTTGCGCGCGGCAAATTTAACCGGGTCCTGTTCGGCGCCAAGATTTACGAAGCGTTCCGCGAAACGAAGGCCCTTTTCGATCCCCATAACATCCTCAACCCCGGCAAGGTCGTCGAAACACCCGAACCGACCGGAAACCTGCGTTTCGGTTCGGACTATCGGGCTGTTTCGATCAATACGCACCTCGATTTCTCATCCGAAGGCGGCTTCGCTCGCGCGGTCGAGATGTGCAACGGAATGGGCGCTTGCCGCAAACGAGACGCCGGAACCATGTGCCCCTCCTACCACGCCACGCTCGAAGAAGAACACTCTACGCGCGGCCGAGCGAACGCTCTGCGGGCGGCGCTCTCGGGCGCTCTGCCGCCCGAGGAGTTTACCTCACCGCGGATGTACGAAGTGCTCGATTTGTGTCTGGCTTGCAAAGGCTGCAAAAGAGAATGCCCCTCGAACGTCGATCTGGCAAAGATCAAGTACGAGTTTCTGGCTCACTATTACGCAAAGCACGGCACCCCGCTCCGGGCCCGGCTGTTTGCGAACACTCGGTCCCTCAACAGATGGGGCAGCCGATTTGCGCCGCTCAGCAACGCCGTCATGCGAAGTGCTCCGGTGAAGTGGTTGCTTGATCGCTGGCTCCGCATCGACGCCCGCCGCCGGTTGCCCCCCTTCGCCAAACCCGATTTCGAAACTTGGTTTCACCGCACCCGCCACAAACCCGCCGGCAACTCGCGGCCGAAGGCTGTTCTTTTTCACGACTGCTTCATGACGTACAACTACCCGCAAGTGGGAAGGGCGGCGACCGAGCTGCTCGAGCGAGCCGGCTATGAGGTCGTCCTGGCCGAAAAGAAATGCTGCGGGCGGCCGATGATCTCGCACGGCTTGATCGAGCAGGCCCGGCAGGCGGCACAGCACAACGTCCGTGTTCTCGAACCGTACGTCGCAGAAGGGATTCCCGTGCTCGGTTGCGAACCAAGCTGTCTGCTCACTCTCCGCGATGAATATCCGGATCTCATGAAGGGTTCCGCGGTGGAGAAGGTTGCCGCCGGGTCCTTCCTCGTGGACGAATTCCTGGTGGGCCTGAGCAAAGAAGACAAGCTGAAGCTGCGTTTTCGGCCTGCCGCCAAGCAAGTCCTATTCCACGGCCATTGCCACCAAAAGGCCCAGGTAGGGACGGCGGACAGCCTGGGAGCTCTAGGCCTCATCCCGCAATGTGAGGTGACGGAGGTCGACTCCGGTTGTTGCGGTATGGCGGGGTCGTTCGGCTTCGAGAGCGAGCACTACGAGCTTTCCGAAACGATAGCCCGGCAGCGGCTGATCCCGGCTGTCGAAGCCGTGCCCCAAGAGACGGAGATCGCTATTGCCGGGGTGTCCTGCCGCCAGCAGATTAGCCACTTCACGGACCGCGAACCACGGCATGTCGTCGAAATTCTGCGCGATGCGTTGGCCGAATAGCGGCGTTGAAGCGCGTTGGGTGTTTGGCCCGTCACTGCGGTTCCAGGTCGGTGTAGAGGCGGAACACGTACAGACTAAGCCGTGTCCGAAAGGGTGCGGTTGAAGCTTTGTGACGGCGAGGGCATCGTGCCGGCAACCGAGGTCATTCGCGACCTTGACCGCGGGCTCGCGCCCGCGGCTCTGCCTGGCCCGGTTGCTCACGAAACGTCCGCTTGGAGGCAGGAACATGTCCGAACCGAGCGGCGAGCGAGCGGTCAAAGGCGACATGACAAAAGCTCCGTTAAATGAACCACTTCGGTTGATTTTTTCCGGATTATGAGCTAGAATGCATGCTGGCGAGTCGGCAGGCAGCGGCCGGGCGCGCCTGTCCCGGGCAAGCATAAAGGCCGCGACTGTAGATCCCTTCTTCTTGTCGAGTTGCCCCGATGGGTGCAGCCGACCACCGTTGGCCGCACCCATCTTTTCATGGCCTACCCCGGTGTGCTAACCTGCCTCTCACACGCCTTTTAAGGGCACGCGCGGCGTCACCACCGGCCCCGGGGCAAAGCGCGATGCCGCCGTTGTCCCCTCCACCCTAGCCGTATTTCTCGCCGGAGATCGAAGCGAAGGGCGGCAGAAGCCCGCAGATTCCTGGAGCACGGAGGGGTACTTGACCGGTCCGTTGGCCACGGTCGCCGAGCGCTACGCGGTAGACACGGGTTTGCGCGTCGGGCAAGCCAATTATTGCCGGGGAGCGCGGCAAGTTGCCGGTCTTTGGGATGGATTCGAACAGAATGCGCATCGAGCGTTTGGGCTGGTCCAGTTTCCTGCTGGCGCTGGGGATTTCGGCCCTGTGGGGCGGCAATTTTGTTGCCCTAAAGACAGCTCTGGCGACGATTCCCCCTATCTGGATGGCCTTCTGGAGGATGCTGCTCGGTTCGGTAGTCGTAGCCCTCTGGGCGTGGAGCCGCGGGACCAGGCTGACTCCGGCGGCAGGGGAGTGGGGGCCGCTGGCGGCCCTGGGCTTTATGTTCACCGTGCAGATCGCCCTGCTCAACATCGGCGTCGATTTCACCTCGCCGGCTTACAGCGTGATTCTGCTGAACTCTCACCCCATCTTCGCCAATACCATCAGCCACTTTTTCGTTCCCGGAGACCAACTGAACCGGCGGCGCGTGACCGGGCTGCTCATTGCTTTTACAGGGATTTGCCTGGTGTTTTCCGGGCGCCCGGCCGCCAGCTTGGCCGAACATCCCGCGGCCGGCAATCTGATCGTGATGGTCTCGGCTGTTCTTCTTGCCGTTCGTATCGTTTACACCAAGCAGGTCGTGCAGCACGTCGAGCCGGTGCTGGCCGTCGTCTGGCAGATGCTGCTTTCGCTGCCGGCCTTTCTTCTAGTCGCGGCATTCACGGAACCCCTGGTCAAACAGCCATTCAACTGGGAGGCCGCGGGCGCCCTGTTCTACCAGGGCGTCGTGATCGCGGGCTTCTGCTATGTCACCTGGACAAGACTCCTCAGGCGTCACAGCCCTGGGGTCTTATCGACATTTGGGTTCACCACGCCGGTTTTCGGGGTCGCTCTTAGCGCTTGGGCCTTTGCCGAGACCATCACCCCCCGCCTGCTGGCCGGCATGGCAGCCGTGGCCGCCGGGATTCTGATCGTAACTCGCCAGCCGGATCTCCAAACCCGAGAGCCGATCGGCTCCGAAGCTCGCGGGGTGCTGCCGTGAGCGAAACCCGCGACACCCTTCGCCCGCTGGGGCTCGGCGGCGGCCTGACGGTCCTCCTGTTGGCGGCCCTGTGGGGCGGCAATTTCGTGTTCCTAAAAATAGCTCTTACAACGATTCCCCCTATCTGGATAGCCTTCTGGAGGATGCTGCTCGGCACCGCTGTCGTGACCGCCTGGGGCTGGAGCCGCGGAACCAGGCTGACTCCGGTAACAGGGGAACGGGGACCGCTGGCGACCCTAGGCTTTATGTTCGCCGTGCAGATTGCGCTGCTCAACATCGGCGTCGATTTCACCTCGCCGGCTTATGGTGTGATTCTGCTGACTTCTCATCCCATCTTCGCCAACGTGATCAGCCACTTTTTCGTCCCCGGAGACCGATTGAGCCGGCGGCGTGCAACCGGGCTGCTCATTGCCTTTGCCGGGATTTGCCTAGTGTTCTTTGGGCAACCGACCGCCCGCTTGGCGGAACATCCCGTGGCCGGCAATCTGATCGTGACGCTCTCGGCCGTTCTTCTTGCCGCTCGTATCGTCTACACCAAACAGCTCGTGCAGCGCGTCGAGCCGGTGCTCGCCGTCGTTTGGCAGATGCTTGTTTCGCTGCCGGCCTTTCTTCTGGTCGCAGCGCTCACCGAACCCCTCCTCAAGCAGCCGTTCAACCGGGAGGCCGCGGCAGCCCTTTTCTACCAAGGCATCGTGATCGCAGGGTTCTCCGAGGTCGTCTGGATAAGCCTCCTCAGGCGCCACAGCCCCGGGGTCTTGTCGACATTTGGGTTCGCCGTGCCTGTTTTCGGAGTGATTCTTAGCGCTTCGGCGTTTGCCGAGCCCATCACCCTCCGCCTGCTGGCCGGCATGGCGGCCGTGGCCGCCGGGGTTCTGATCGTAACTCGCCAGCCGGATCTCCAAACCCGAGAGCCGATCGGCTCCGAAGCTCGCGGGGTGCTCCCGTGAGCGAAACCCGCGACACCCTTCGCCCGCTGGGGCTCGGCGGCGGCCTGACGGCCCTATTGCTGTCGGCCCTGTGGGGCGGCAACGTCGTTTCCGCCAAGATCGCTTTGGGGACCTTCGCGCCCTTTTGGACCGCTTTTTGGCGCATGTCCGTCGGACTGGCGCCCGTCCTGTTGTGGGCTTGGAAGAGACACACCAGCCTGTGGCCGCAACCAAGAGAACGGCGGTGGCTGACCTACTTGGGGATCTTAATGACGGTGCAAATCTCGCTCGTTTACCTGGGCGTGAGTTTTACGTCGGCCGGTTTCGCCTCGGTGTTGATGAATAGCCACCCCATCTTTACGAATTTCATCTCCCATTTCTTCGTGCCCGGTGATCAATTATCGTGGCCCAGACTCATCGGCCTGGTCACGGCATTCAGCGGCATCTCGGCTACCTTCCTCGGAAGGCCGGAAGCGCGTCTGGCTTCGCGCCCGCTGGCGGGCAACTTGCTTTGCACGGCAACATCGGCATTGTTTGCGGCGCGGACGGTGTTCACATCGCGAATCGTTGCCCGCATCGACTACGTCCGCACCGTGTTTTGGCAAACCGTGATCACCATACCCTTTTACCTGCTGGCCGCCCTCGCGTTGGAGCCAATGACGCTTCAGCCCGTGACCTGGAAAGCGCTGGCCGCGCTGGCCTACCAGGGATTCATGTCCAACGGCGTTTGCACCATCCTTTGGATACGCCTGCTCCGGAACCACCGCCCTGGCGAAGTCGCTATTTTCGGGTTTCCGGCTCCGATCTTTGGCGTGACCTTCAGCGCCATAATTTTCGCGGAAAAGCTGTCGCCGGCCCTGCTCGTGGGTGTCGCGGCCGTGGCCGCCGGGATTTTCATTGTCACCCGCGACCGAGCGCAACGCGAGATACCCTCTCCTCCCGCACAGATTCGGGGAGCGCCTTCGTGAAGAGTCAGCCGGAAACGGCTCGACCGCTGGGGATCAAGGGGACTCTGGGCGCCATCTTGCTCACCTTGCTGTGGGGTGCGAATGTCGTTGCCATCAAGACGGCGCTGGGAACTTTTCCGCCCTTTTGGGCCGCTTTCTGGCGCATGGTTGTTGGACTGGCGCCCATCCTGTTGTGGTCGAGGAAAAACGGGACCCGGTTAAGGCCGCAAGCGGGGGAATGGCTCCCCCTGGCGGCTTTGGGCCTGTTGATGACCGTGCAGATGGCGGCCGTCTATCTGGGGGTGAATCTGACTTCGGCCGCCTATGCCGCCGTGCTGTTGAACAGCCATCCGATCTTTACGAATTTACTGTCCCATTTTTACGTCCCCGGCGATCAAGTCTCGTGGTCTCGGGCCGTCGGCCTGGCGACCGCGTTCGGGGGCGTATCGATCACGTTTCTCGGACGGCCGGACACGGATTGGGCTTCGCGTCCGCTGGCCGGCAACCTGCTGACAACACTGGCCGGGGCTCTTGCCGGCGTGCTCACCGTCGTCACCAAGCGAGTCATCGGGCGCATCGACTATATCCGCACCATCTTTTGCGTGACCGCATTCACAGTCCCTTTTTACCTAGTGACGGCGGTCACCTTGGAGCCTATGACCTTGCAGAGGGTGAGCTGGGAAGCGGTGCTGGCCATTCTGTATCAGGGGATCATAGCCAATGGCGTTTGCGTCATCCTTTGGGTCGGGTTGCTACGAAGCCACCGCCCGGGCGTATTGTCCATGTTTGGGTTCCTGTCGCCGATCTTCGGGGTGGCATTCAGCGCCATCACCTTTTCTGAAACAATCTCGCCGGCGCTCGTGGGAGGCTTGGCGGCTGTTGCCGCGGGCCTGTTAATCGTAACCAGTCAGCAGGCGCCGGAGGCTCCCGCCTGCCCGCCGTCGCCGGTTCGCGGAGCGCCCCGTTGAGGAGTCAGCCGGCAGCGGCTTGGTCGCTGGGGACCAAGGGGACTCTGGCCGCCATCTTGCTCAACTTGGTGTGGGGTGCGAATGCGGTTGCCATCAAGCTGGCCCTGGGAACTTTCCCCCCCTTTTGGAGCGGATTCTGGAGAATGGGTGCGGGGGTACCCACGATCGGTTTGTGGGCTTTGCTGCGCGGAATTCCGTTGCTGCCCCCGCGATCCGAGTGGGCTTCGCTGACGGCGCTGGGGACTATCATGACCGTGCAGACTTCGCTGGTCTACCTGGGGACGAATCTCACCTCGGCGGCTTACAGCGCGGTGCTGCTCAACAGCTACCCCATCCCGACGAGTTTGATCGCCCACTTCGTCGTGCCCGGGGACCATCTGTCATGGACCCGAGTCGCCGGCCTGGTCGTTGCTTTCGGTGGAATCTCGGTATTGTTCCTCGGGCGTCCGGATCCCGAACTGGCGTCGCGGCCCCTGCTGGGCAACGTGCTCTGCACGACAACGGCGTGCTTGTTCGGAGTGCGATTCGTGTTTACCAAGCGAATCATCGAACACGTCCACCCGATCCGAGCCATCTTTTGGCAGAGCGCCTTCGCGCTACCGTTTTACTTGGCGGTGGCTGCCCTGATAGAGGAGCCTACGCGGGGTCCCGTCACGACGGCATCCA
Source organism: Bryobacterales bacterium (assembly GCA_965206025.1). Lineage (GTDB taxonomy): Bacteria > Acidobacteriota > Terriglobia > Bryobacterales > UBA6623. Next base: position 349,315 of record CBDBIU010000002.1, read on the forward strand.
TCCTAGCGATCCTATATCAAGGCACGGTCAGCAACGGTTTGTGCACGATCCTGTGGATCATGCTCGTGCAGAGGTACCGGCCCGGTGTCTTGTCCGTGTTCGGGTTTCTGACGCCGATTTTCGGCGTAGTCTTCAGCACCATCGCCTTTTCGGAAGAACTCTCGCCCGCCTTGCTGGCCGGGGTGATCGCCGTGGCCGCTGGTATTCTTCTAGTGGCGAAGCAGTCGCCACAGCCCATCACGGGAGGTGCTCAGCAGTGACAACGCACGAGGACCGTCCGATGTCGGTTCATGCACTTGAACGGGCGGACCATGTGTAGACAGGCGCGCGTCAGCAAGCGGTCCGGTGACGTCGCGCGGCGCCCGGGAACCCACGTCATGCGGAGACTTCGCAAGCTCACCAAACGGAGCCGCACCCGCAAGGGTACGGTCAAGGTGTCGCGAGGCTCCAAATACCTTTTCCCGGCGCGACTCGGTCTATGGGACGAGGGGATCGATGTCGCCAGGAATGGCGACACGGCACGCAAGATGCGTGCGCCACGATAGCCAGGAGCGGGCTAACGCCCGCGGCTTCCATGAGGAGGCTCGCCATTGTCAGGCGAGAAAGCGGGAGCGACTTCAGTTAGGTGTCGCTGTCGAGCATCATGAACGTCAGCCGCTGGTAGCCTTCCAGCGGATGCTGGCGATAAAAGTCGACAATCGCTTGCTTCTCCCACTCTTCGGAGCCAGAAATCTCGGGGGCACCCACCCGTTGTGCTCATTGACACAGCCGTAGCGCTGGCGCCAGGAGTAGAATTTACTGGGCGTGATGCCCAGCCACGCGATGAAGCGCCCGGCGCGGATCGCGGTCTTCTCGGACCAGTACCGGACAAAATCGACGATCTGGTCGCGCACGTCGGGCGGCGTCCGGATTGCGATTAGACATCCCCAAGGCTTTTTTTAACGCCATGTGCTCGGCCATCAACTCGGCCAGAACCTCATCCTTGGTCTGGATCTTCTTTTCCAGTCGCGCGATGCGTTCCTGTTCGGGCTGACGATTGCCGCGGTTCTTGGTCTGGAAGGCGGCGGCTCCGTTCTCAAAGAACTCCTTCTGCCAGCGATAGAAAACCGTCGGCTGCAGCGCCAGCTCGTCGCAGAGCTTCGGAAACCGGCTCCTTCTCCACCAGATGCCGCCTCAGGATGGCGACCTTCTCTTCGGCTGTGTACTGCTTCCGTGCTTTTTTCATGCGTCCCCTCCGTTAGCTTAACGGCGGAACGCTCTCTCCATTTCCAGCTGAGGCGGGACACCCCGGCATACCCCGTTCACGGCAACGGATCGTGAAAACAACTAATGGCGGGTATTTACTTCCACTCCCGCCGGTGAGAAAAGCGGGTTAAATTTAGCTCGAGCTAGCCCGCCCCGGGGATCAAAGCATGGATGATCATGTAGCTCAGGGCGCCGGCGGTGATCGTCGTGGGAAGTGTAAGCACCCAAGCCCAAAGAATTTCCCTCGCCTTGCCCCAGCGCACGGCGCGCACGCGTTGGGCCGTCCCCACGCCGGCGATCGCTCCGGCGATCGTGTGGGTGGTGCTGGCGGGTATGCCCAACCAGGCAGCCAGCAAGACGGTAAAGGCGCCGCCCGTTTCCGCGCAGAACCCCCCGGCCGGTTTCAGCTTCGTAATGCGATGCCCCATCGTTCTGATGACTCGCCAGCCTCCCATCAACGTACCGAGTGCGATCGCCGCATGCGCGGAAAGGATGACCCAGAAGGGAATGTAAAACGTTTCCAGATGACCGAGCGCGAACAGAGCGCTGGCGATGATGCCCATCGTCTTTTGGGCGTCGTTGGTGCCGTGGGCGAAGCTGAACACGGCGGAAGAAAACAACTGTAGACGCCGGAAATAGTAATCCAAGGTGGAAGGGTGACCGCGACGGAAAATCCAGGCCACCGCGATCATCAACAGCGATCCGGCAACGAACCCCATGAGTGGGGCGACAAAGATGAACGTGATCGTCTTCACCCACCCGTCGGCGACCAGCGCGGTCATCACCTGAGACCAGCCCCGCGTCAAGCCGACGTAGGCCATCGCCGCCCCTCCATAGCCGCCGACGAGGGCGTGAGAGGCGCTGATGGGCAAACCGAGGTGGGAGGCGAGCCAGGTCCAAAAAATGGCCCCGAGCAAGCCTCCGATCACGACGTACTGCGTGACGGCTTCCTGCGCGACCATGCCCCGGCCGATCGTCTTGGCCACGGCCGTGCCGAAGCCGAAGGCGGCGACGAAATTGAAAAACGCAGCCCAAAACACGGCGTGCCCCGGGGTAAGGACGCGCGTAGCGACCACCGTCGCGATCGCATTCGCGGCGTCGTTAAACCCGTTAAAAAAGTCAAAAACGAGCGCCACGAACACAATCAAGACGATAAATCCTAAATTTTCCATTCGCCTCCCGGCAGCGTCGTCTCGCCGGCTTCCCGACCGCGCCTCATCGGCCGAGTTTCCCTCCGTTCACGCGTTCGCGGCCAAAACCAGGTCGGATTCGCACCGACGGGCCTAAGCGCTCCGGCAAGCGCGTGCAGGCGGGCGGAGCATGCTGCGCCCCTACAGATTCTGATGCGCGCCTGGAAATGCAGCGGCACGGCATGCCCTGCCCGAAGTTCCCAATCTTCCACCTGGCTTCTACACATGCGCAACCGAATTTACGAAACAGGCCACCCCGCCGCCTCAAGCGTTCTTGACGACGGCCGCCTCCAGCACATGCCCTACATCCTCGAACGAATCGGCGGCCTCTTCGATCAGCTCAAAAATCTCCTTGAGCTTGATCAGCCGGATGGGGTCTTGCTCGGTGTCGAACAGGTCCGTCAAAGCCTGGTGGTTCAGTTGATCCGCTTCGTCCTCAAGATCGTGGATCTTGATAAGCAGCGAGGACACATCCTTCCCCTGGGCTACGGCCTGCACCGCCGCGGACGTCGCATGGCTGTTGGCGACGAGGTTTTGCGTCATGGTCTGAACGCGGCTGGGAAGGCTCGTGATCTTGAAGATGTGGAACCGCCCGGCCACCTCGTCGATCATGTCGAGGACATCGTCGAGCCGGAGACAGATATCGTGTATGTCCTGAGGCTCCATTGGCGTGATGAAGGTCCGGTGGAGCCGCGTCAGAGTTTGATGGGTGATGTCGTCGCCCTTATTTTCGATCTGATGAACCCGAATGCGCAGCGTGTTCCAGTCGGTTTCCTCCGCCGCCACGCCTTGATGCAGCATCTCCGCGGCCTCGACGATCAGCTGAGACTGCTTCTCAAAGAGATCGAAGAACTGTTGGTCTTTGGGGAGAAATTTCATATTGGGCCTTCCACGTTTGATCCGGGTGCGGTCAGTTTCCGCCCGGCGCCCCTCCATCGGAAACTCGGCGCTGTAGGGAAAACCATCAATCCCCTTTCGTCAAAACCGGAAGCAGCTCAGGAGTTTCGGCGCTGGGCAACGGCCCCCCTTGGTCGAAATCGAGAAATCGCCGGTCGAGCAGCCGGGGCGTATCAATGCGACTCATGGCCGAAAGGATATTTTCAAGCACGTGGGGGTGATCTTTCTTGGTTTCGGCCAAAAACTCCCTCAGCGATCGTCGAACGGTTCCGGTGCGCTGGGAACACGCACCAGGCGTGATGGGCATAGCACGTTGGTCGGCGTACGACGACGTTACCTCCTCGGAGACGTAGACCAGCGGCCGAATGATCCGAAAATCGCCGGAACGAGAATAGGTGACCGCCGGCAGCGCACTCAACCGACCCGTGTAGAGGGTGTTGCGCAGCAGCGACTCGCAGAAGTCGTCGGCCGTATGCCCCAGAGCCACCACATTCGCGCCCAAATCCGAGGCGATCTCATCCAGGATTTCCGTTTTGGCCTTGGCACGGCCACAGTATACATCCGCGCCGGCCCGAATGCCACGTCTTTTCGCGCTGAACCCTGCACATCCCCTCCGCCGGTAGGCGCCAGGGCTCGTCCGTCCGCTCACAGACGTTGATTGCGCGGCCTGAACGGCGCTGCGGCCGACACTGCTCCCTGCCAAACCTTTTTGGAGCCGAAAACTGTTGATCCTAGCCCGGTCAACGCTACCCGCTCGGCAGCGGCAGCGCCCAGATCCTGTGCAGCATGTCACCGAACAGCCGCCGGTTCAGATGCCCCTCGGCCAGCAGCAACCAGTAGTAGCGGGCATGCTTGACCAGCCGCCCGCCGGTCTTCATCAGCCGCTGCTGCAAGCTCGTCAGCGACCAGCTCTTGATGCTTGGTGGCAGTCCCAGCCGCCGCCACAGGTTGCCGAGGTTGTAAGCCAGGACGCTGAGTTGCAAGCGAACTTCGTTCGCGCGAAAACGATGGCACGACAACCGTGTCCAATTCGTGGCCTGCTTGCCTTCCTTGATCCACTGCTCGGCCGTGCCGCGCTTGTTGTAAAAGCGCACCACCGAGCGACTGGGCCGGGTCATGTTGGTGACGATGAAGCCGGGTTGCGCGAACAGTTCGCCCGGGTGGTGCTCAACCTTCGCTACGATGCGCCGCGGTTTGCTCCAACTGGCGGCCTGATAGCGGAAGCTCTTGTAGCGCACCAGGGGCTTGGCGCTCGGCCTGCCCGGTGGCCGAAACAGGATGTCCTCGATCTCCAACTCCAGGCTCTTGTTGGCCGGAATGCGAATGGCGTACTGTACTCCGCGTTCCTCCGAAGCCTCATAAACCTCCGGCTTGGCAAAGGCCGCATCGCCCCGGAAGGCGACCTGCTTGCCCGCAGCCTGTTGGCGCTCGATCTCCGGCAACAATAGCTCATCCCAGTCGTCGGCGCTGTGCACGTTGCCTGGACGCAGCTTTGCAGCGAGGCAATCACCATGACCGTTGAACAAAAGCAACGGATGGTAGCAGACCGACTCGAAGTGTCCGTTGTAGGCACTGCCTTCCTGTTGGCCATGGACCGGACTCTCGGTGGAGTCCATGTCCAGAACGACCCGCTCGGAGTCGTCGAACGCCTCCGCTTGCCCGACCAGCTCTCGGTTCAGCGCCATCAGCCCCAGCAGGTTCTCTTCGCTCGCCAGCATCTCCGTCTCGAAGCCGTGCAGCGTCGAGGTCAAGGCCGCACCGCGATCCCAGATCTTCTGCGAACCGATCAGCCGAAACGTCGGATCGATCGAAACCCGCTCGGCGTCGTTGAGGTCCTCGTAGCCCGCCAAGCGGCTGTAGACCGACTGCCGCAACAGATCAGCGAGCGTGAACTGCTTGTTTGTGCCTTGCCGGGAGTCGCTGAGATGCTCGTCAATCAGTTCTCCGAGACCGAGCCGTTCGTCCAGTTCGCGAACCAAAATCAGGCCACCATCAGAAGTGACGTGCGATCCCTGGAAATCGACTTTCAACAAGCCGTTGAAACTTAGCTGGAATGGCTTGGTTTGTTTTTCACCCATTGGGTGTTGGCCTCCATGGCGTCCTCATCGGGCTCTAGCCCCTATGAATAAAGACGCTCAAGGCCGCTGGAAGGTCGGGATGTCAAACATCAAATTGAAAATGCGGGTCTCATACACCGCCCGGCGCCGATAGCGGCTGCACTGATCGCAGCCGTGATCCGGATCCTCGGCCAGCAGTTGAAACGAAGGCTCATCCCGGTAGTAGGTCCAGGGAATGTTCCGCGCCTTCAAGTAGTCCCCCAGCGGCTCGATAGGACGCGTGAATTTGCCCTGTTCCACGGTGAAGGCCCGCAAGGTGAATTTCACCGGAGACTTTCTTTGCAAAGACAACAGGGCGTCGAGAAGCGTGAGCGAGTCCTTGCCCCCCGAAACGCCCACGGCGATACGGTCGGCGTCGCGAATCATGCGGAATTCGTGAACCGCCTTGCCAACCCGTCGCAGCCGCGTCTTCTCAGGAGCCATGGAAGCCGGATCTCTTCGCGAGGCGACGAATCGAAGGGACAAATGTCCGATAATTGGAAGCTGCGCGGCTACGGCTAGGTGAACGGCTTTCGGTCGCCCCATCCAGAACCATTATAGCCGTCGCGTCCTACAACTTCGCGCCAAGGCCTCCTTCAGCTGATTCGGCGCGGTGAGTTTCAGCGGGTTCCAATGAGCGATTCGACGGCATCTTGCACATCGGCCGGCGTGAGCTCGATCTCATCGTCATCGCCTTGCAACCGGTAGCGCAATCGCCCCTCGGCATCGTAAATCATGACGGCTGGAATACTTTCCAGACCAAGGCTTTCCAGCGCCCGCGTGATTTCGTGGGTCAGAAGGTAATGAGGAAAGTCGGCGTCCTGACTATTAAGAAACTCCCGCGCCTGCTCAAGGGCCGCCGAGTCGTTCGAGTCGTCAAGCGAGAGGGAGAGGACTTGCAATCGCTCCGGTTCGTACTGCTTCGAGAGGTCGACAACAGAAGGAAACAGATCGAGGCAGCTCCTGCACCAGCCGGCCCAAACATTGACAACCAGCAGGCGGCCCCTGTGCGCCTCGACGACCGTTGCCCACTCTTTGCTGGTGAGCGGTTCGATGTCAGCTTGGAACCAGGAACAGCCCACGCCGATCACGAGCAAAGCGGCGAGAAAGCACCTCCACACCGGCCATGACTTTCGTCTCCGGGACGAGCGAACTAGGCATTGCTCGATCACGACTCTCAATCTTATCCGGAGATAGGGCTAGCATCCCCGAACCACGGCAGAACTATCCTCGCGCCCATAAGTGCCGCGGCGGTGTCAAAAAAGGTAATCCCAGCATCGATCACCATTTGCCGGGCATCGGCGAGATCCGTTTGGGACCCAAACGTCATCGCTTCCATGCATACTCGGGGGAGAGTCAAATCGATATGAGACAGACTCCTTGTTTCCATGTATTGTTGCTATCTAAAGATTTAGTTTTAAGCCCTCTGATCTTCACGTGTAACTCTGTGTTAGGATCAGTAGACTATGATCGATGCACTTACTCTACTCATTCAAGAAAGAGACCGTCTCAACCGAGCGATCGACATTCTGCAATCCGAACCAAAGCGACGAGGCCGCAAACCTGGAGGCACTGCCGCGGTGCCGAAGAAGCCCCACCGTCGCAGGAAGATGAGCCCCGCCGCGCGCAAGGCGGTCTCCGAGCGGATGAAGAGGTGGTTCTTCCGGGTTTCTAGTGGGCGAGTGTGGCTCGGTGGTAGTCTCGCGGGATGCAAGACCGCGAGCTATACCGCCAGATTCTGGGCATCGAAAGTCCCTGGAAAGTCGCGCGAGTGGAGCTGCGCCGAGCCGACGGCGAAGTCCACATCTTCCTCGAACACGACGAGCAAGTCCGCTGGCCGTGCCGCCAATGCAGCGCCGTGTGCGCACTCCACGATCATCAGCCCGAACGCCGCTGGCGTCACCTCGACACCTGTCAGTACCGCACGATCCTGCACGCCCGGCCGCCGCGCAGCGACTGCTCCGAGCACGGGCCGCGCGTCGTGCGACTGCCCTGGGCCGAGGCTTCCAGCCGCTTCACCGCGCTGTTTGAAGCTCTCGCGATCTCGTGGCTGAAGGAAGCCAGCCAGCAAGGCATCGCCGAGTTGCTGGCGCTGAGCTGGGACGAGATTCACGGCATCCTGGAACGCGCCGTGCAACGTGGGCTCGAACGTCGCGCGGCAGAGCCGATTCCCTACCTGGGCGTCGACGAGAAGAGCTTCCGCAAGCGCCATCGCTATCTCACCGTCGTCAACGATCTCAACCGCTCGCGCGTGTTGTTCGTCGCCGAGGGACGCCGCCAGGCCAGCCTGGACGGCTTTTGGAAGACGTTGAGCGCAGAGCAACTCGCCCGAGTCGAGGCCGTCGCGATGGACATGTGGGATCCTTACGTCGCCTCGACCCGGGAGCATCTCGACGAATCGGAGAAAAAGATCGTTTACGACAAATATCACATCGCGGCGCATCTGGCGAAGGCGGTGGACCAAGTGCGGCGGGCGGAGAACAAGCGTTTACTGGCCCTCGGCGACGAACGTTTGACAGGCACGAAGTACGCTTGGCTGCGGCATCCGGCGAACTTTTCCGAGGACGCCTGGCGCGAGTTCCGCGCGCTGCGCGAAAGCGACTTGAAAACGGCGCGGGCGTGGGCGTTGAAGGAAACGGCGATGCGGCTGTTCGACTATCGTCGCGAATCGGCGGCGCGAGCTTTCTTCGAGCAATGGCGCGGCTGGGCGAGTCGCAGCCGGCTGACGCCGATGGTCACCGTAGCGCGGATGTTGACGGCTCGCCTCGAAAACATACTCACGTATCTGAAACACCGCATTACGAACGCGGTCAGCGAGGGGTTGAACTCAAGGATTCAATGGGTCAAGGCCACGGCGCGCGGTTTCCGCAATCAACAGAACTTCATCAACGCCATCTACTTCCACTGTGGGAAACTCGATCTGGCTCCTTCGCCCACTTAAAACCCGGAAGAGCCGAAGAAGTATTGGGCCGGCCGCAGGAAAGCAAAGCGCAAAGGCTAGTTGCAACCGTCCTTCTCTCTCCCGAAACCCATTCCTGCCAGGGCGACCCAAAGGACTCTGCCCGGTAGTGCGACCACGCGCCGGTCCCCGGCGGGAGGTGATCCGGGTGCGGGTCGAGTGTCCGGCTATCCGCGGCGTTGCGCGAAAAACCCTTGCAATCTCTTCAAGCATTCCTCCGCCAGCACTCCTTCGACGATTTCGATTCGGTGGTTGAGCCGGTCGGAATCGGCCAGGCGAAACTTGCTTCTGACGGCCCCGAAACGCAGGTCTCGCGTTCCGAACACGAGTTTGCCGACCCGGGCGGCGACGAGCGCTCCCGCGCACATCGCACAGGGCTCCACGGTCACATACACGGTGGCGCCGGGAAGCCGGTAATTCCCCATCTTGCGACCAGCCTCTCGTAGCGCGGAGATTTCGGCGTGAGCCGTCGGGTCCGTCTTCGACACAGGGGCGTTCCCTGCCGCGGCGACAATTTCGCCCTCGTCGACAATTACCGCGCCGACAGGAACTTCGCCTCGCCGCTCGGCTTCATCAGCCTGGGCCAGGGCGGCGCGCATGAATACCTCGTCGGACCGCGTGATGAGCGAGTTCATTGTCCACCCAAGTCTAGCAGCCCGTGGTAAAAGTAAACGTCACAAAAAGTGGGTGTGGCAAGCCGTTTCGCTTCAGGTTAAGCACTTTGTTGCAACGGCCATGACGGACCGAATCGGTGGCGCCCCCGCTTTTCTCTCCCGCATGACTTTCGCCACGGGCTGCTAGACCGGAACTAGGCCGCAGCGCCCCGAGAGGGACATGACCCGCGCCGGGAGACGGCTCAACGTCAGCGGACCCGGGGGGTCTCCGGCCAAAGATTTCCAGCCAAGCAGCGACAAGCCTCAAGGTAAGATTGGCCCTGCTTCCGGACCTTCCCACAATTGTTAGGAGCGTCGGTAACGTTGTTAGACTTTGAGTTAGACAAGATTATCCGAGGGAAGCCGCGGTAGGTTATTCGCATCTCACTGTTCCTAATCTGCTTCGTAACCGGTGGCGAACGGTTCTGAAGGTCCTTAGCAGCCCGTGGTAAAGTAGACGTCGCGAAAAATCGGGTACAGCCAGCCAATTCGCTTCAGGTGAAGTTCTTTGTTTCCAGGCCATGATGGGGGCGAATTGGTGGCAGTCCCCGATTTTCTCTCCCGTGCGACTTTCGCCACGGGCTGCTAGCGCTTCAATGCCAGCGTTCCCCGGGCGTTCCTGAGCAAATCAGAAGCGTCGGGGATCAGCGTCAGCGCACGCCGGACGGCCGGGTCCTGATCGACTTCGGCCAGAAGGCCGGCTTTCCAGCCCACACAAGCCCTGTTGACGTGCTTCTTCAGACTACGCCGGAGGTAGCCTCGGTTGTCAACGAGTTCTTCCGCGGTAAAGGCAACTCGCTCATCGTAGAGATAACGCTGAAATGGTTCCAGGATCGCAGCGTTCGCTTCCCAGTCGGGGGGGAGCTCCGAGCGGTTGAGGCAGTATTGCTGAGCGAAGCCCTGGAGCGCTCGTTCCACCTGCAGACGCTGTTGGAAGGGGTTGAGCGACTCGGACAGTTCGATGTCCGGCGTGATTCCCCCGCCGCTGTAAACGCGACGCCCGTTATCGGTCAGGCTCACTTCTTGCTTGGCGGGCCGATAGCCCGGGCTACAAGCATCGGCGTAGTAGTCCGCCGCCGACACGTTGCGGTAGGGACGTTGAATCAACCGGCCACTGGGAGTGTAATAGCGTGCCGTGGTCAACACCAAGGCGGTGGGACTGCTCCTGAGGTTCACGACCGACTGAACAAGTCCCTTGCCGAAAGTATTCGAGCCCACAATCAGAGCCCGATCATGGTCTTGCAGCGCCCCGGCGACAATCTCAGACGCCGAGGCGGATCCGCAATTCACCAGCACCACCATGGGGTACAGATCTCCCTGGTGACCCTGACGGACCCGATACGATTTCTCTCTCGACGCGCGGCCTCGGTGAGAAACGATGGTTTGTCCCTGGGGCAGAAAACGGTCGGCTACCCGTACTCCCGAGCTCAGCAGCCCGCCCCGATTGTCCCGAAGATCTAGGATCAGTCCGGAGATATTTTTCCGCGAGAGCTTCCGCAAAGCCTTGTCAATCTCCCCGTCCGTCGTTTCACTAAAGCTTTCCAGCTTGACATAGCCGACACCCGATTCCACAAACGACGCCAGGGGAATGCTGGGGCGAGGAATCTGGGCCCGGACGACTTCGACCTCGAGCTGCTTATCCACGCCCCGACGTCTCAGGCTGAGACGAACAACCGATCCCCGCGGTCCGCGGACCAGCCGAGCCACCTCCTCGACCGACAAGTTGGTTGTCGAGCGGCCGTCTACGGCGGCAATCTCATCCTCGGGCCGAATGCCCCCGCGAAAAGAGGGAGTATCGGGAAATGGAAAATCGACAATCGTCCGTCCCTTAAATGAGAGGATCTGCATGCCGACGCCGGCATAGCTGCCTTTCTGCTCCTCCCGCAGGCGGGCGAAGGCACGCGGATCGAGGAACTGGGAGTGCGGATCCAGCTCGCGGAGCATTGACGGGATCGCGCCGCGGTAAATTACGCTTTCGACGTCGATCTCAGAGGAATAGTTCCGGCGGACCAAGGTGAGGAGGTTTTCAAATTCACGGGCGTAGTCCTTGACCGCGTCTTTTTGTCCGACGAACGCGGCGTTACCCAGACCGCGACCGTAGGAGCCACCGAGCAGCGCCGACACGCCCGCCACGGCGACCACGGTAAATATCCCACGCAGGCTGGATGCCACGATGACTTCCTTCGCAAGCGAAACGCTGCAACCAGTATAGCCGCTCAATCACCAGCGTCCGCGGGCCGGGACCGAAACGGCTAGAGTCAACAAGCTTGCTGCTTAGCAGACTTTAAACATGGTCCCAAGATAGGCCGCGCCCTCATCATCGCTAGCCTCTGAATCCCACCGTCTGCCGGAGACAGATGGGCCGGATCTCCCCCACGAGCAAACGGGAAACTTTCTCTCAGCGGCAAACAGGCTATTCCGGTTTGGTCACCGCGATCTCTCGCTCGTCGCCCTCCAGGTCTTTGACATGGATTTCTACCGGCGAGGCGGGCAGTTGGCCGGCGAATTTTTCGCCCCACTCGATAAGGATGACGGCTTGCTGGTCGCAGAGGTCATCGAGCCCTAGGGTTGCGAGCTCGGGCAGATGGTCCAAGCGATAGAGATCGATGTGGTAGACCTTGGGGTCTCCTTCGTATTCGTGGATAAGCGAGAAACTCGGGCTAAGGACGTCGGCGGCAGGGGCAACCCCCAGCCCGCTGATCAGTCCTTTGGCGAGCGTCGTCTTACCGCAGCCCAACTCTCCGATCAACAAGACGAGTTGCGGCGGCTTCATTTCGCGTGCCAGCTCGACACCAAGCTGGACGGTTTCCTCCGCAGAGTGAGTGCGGTAGGTTTGCGCCTGAGCGGAGGCCATACGCAAGTGAGACCGTTGAGCTAGACCTTCCGATAAACAGTAGCTGGGATCCCCCGCTGACAGCGACCGACAGGTGCCATGGAATAACTAGGCCAACTTTTGAAGCCGGCCACTAGATCACTAGTGGACTGTCGCGGAGAAGAGTTGACTATGGATTCGGAAATGTCGGGCTCGAAATCCCGCCACAGCACGCTGAAAAGCGCGCCACGTCGTAAGAACGATCATATAAGTCTTGTCTGCGACAGTCTACTAGATTAAGGTTGCCGGCGTAGAAACTTGCCGGGGAAAATGGGGCGGGCGACTCCGCCGAAACGCCTCAGCGGACCAGTGTCCGTCCTCTGTCAACTCGCCAAGTTTTCTTTGCCTTCCTTGCGAAGAACGACGACGTTAGGAGCGACCGCGGCAGCATCCCGGGCTTCGACCTTTCTGCGGAAGGCCCGGAAGTAGTCGATGGCTGATATGAGGGCGAACACGACCACGAACCACAGCGCGGCGTAGGCCATTTCAGCCACCAGTGCCGAATACGGCGCGACCAGCAACAGTGAAACCGCGATGACCTGCGCGACCATTTTCGTCTTGCCCAGATCGCTGGCGCTAATCGCGTAGCCCTGCGAGATGGCGATGCTTCGCAGCCCCGAGACGGCGAACTCCCGACTGACGATAATCACCACCATCCAGGCCGGGACTCGCCCTAGTTCAACGAGCGAGATAAAGGCGGCCGAAATCAGCAGCTTGTCGGCCAGAGGGTCAAGCAGCTTCCCGAAAGTGGTGATCTGCCGCCGGCGCCGCGCCAAGTAGCCATCCAACAGGTCCGTGGACGCCGCTATCAAGAAAATCGCTAGGGCCAGCCATTCCTTGGAGATGACCGCCCAGCCGGTGTCTAGCTCGATGTTACGGCGCAGCATGACCGCCAACAGCAGCGGCACGAAGAAGATCCGCAGTACGGTGAGCGAGTTCGGCAGGTTCATAGCGCGGAGGCGGGATGCGGCGGCCCGCGGGTCTCGCGAACATAGATTAGCCTACTATATTTTCGGTGGGTCCGTAGTGGTTTCCCGCGAAAAAACGCGAAACACGGAAGGTAGACCTCGAGAGCGGAAAACAGAGATGAAACGACGAGGCTCGCCGGCTCCGCCAGCCTGCATTTCTCACCACGTGGCGAGGCGAGGTCCGTGAGAGGCCGTCAGTACAAGCCGCGGGCCGCTCGGCGCCCGGTTTTCTTGAACCACGCGGGCTTACTTAAACAGTACGTTGAGCACGGCGAGCAAGCGCAACCCAGTGATGGTGGCCTATAGCGTGCTTCGACCGTCAGGTGGCAAGAAATGCAGGCTAGTGAGCTTTGCTCCGAAGGCTTATCCATAAGGGTGATCGAAAATCTCCTGTTGCCTGAAGGGATGGACGGCGGTCCTTCTGAGGGAAGCCGCGGCCGCGAGGCCACGGGCAAGTCCGTGCACAACATGGCGGTGAGGGTGTCCCTGCGGGCCGGCAGGCAGTGGCTCGTTCCTCCGATGTCGATTTTTTTCGCGCCTTCCGCTACCCTTGTTGTTCGATGGCCTCGCCCAATATGGTCGGTCAGCGGAGGCGTTCGGAGTGGGATGGCCGGGCGCGAGAGGACGCTTGCTGCTACGCCGCCTTAGTCGTCCGCAGCAGAGCCGAGAGGAGTTCTTTGACTCGTCCGACGACGCGGCTCTATGAGTTCAATTTGACCCTTCTGGCGACGTGAGGGCGGCGCGGGTTTCCGGCGGTTGAGATTCACGTGACGGAATGATCCACGGCACCGACAGCACTGCCCAGGTTTCGATCCAAGCCGCGGAGCAAGTGTTGAAGCTCGGCACCCTCCCACCGTTCTCGGTCGTCTCGCCGCTGCTTCCGTTGCTCGTGGCCTCGGTCGTGGGCCTGACGGGCTGCCCCACGCCATGGGCATACGTCGTGGTGGTTGGCTTTGCCTCCACGGTGGGTTGCGCGGGGGTCTATCTGCTGGCGAGGCAACTGCGGGCAACAGGCCCAACGGCGGCGACGGCGGCACTGCTCTACGCTCTGGCGCCCTCGCGCCTGTACACGGTCTTCGATCAGCCCGATGGAGTCCGAGTCTTGTTCTGGTCGTTGGTCCCGTTCCTGCTTCTGTCGCTCGATGTCAGCCGGCGTAAGCCTCGGGCGGCGGCCCTGCTCTTCGTCGCGAGTATCACCACACTGTTGCTTGCGACCTTGCCCGACCGGCCTCGTTCCCTCGACGCACTTGCCGCGGCGGAACTGGCGCTCGTGGGTCTGGTCTCGCTTTGGCCGCCGTTCGGATCGCCGCGGGCGCGTGGGATCTGTTTCGCTGTGTTTGTCTCCTGCGCCGCTTGGGCTTTCGCTCTTCGGCCGCACTACTCGTTTCGACCGGCGCCCATGCCGCCAGGCGCAATCGAGTGGATCGACGAGCACTCACAAGGAGCCAGGGTCTTCGGCCCTGTTTCGATCGACGTCATGGATAATCCCGTGTTGGCGCAGGCCGCTGCATTCGTTCGCTCCGGCGAGCGCCGCAAGGACGTGCTGCTTTGGCTCAAGGCCATGGCGGTCGAGTATCTCGTGAGCAAGGATTGGAGGAAGTTTCAGGCCGACCTCGATTGCGTGTACGACGAAAAAGGGTGGTGCGTTTACTACTTGCCGAGCCCCAACCCGGCTGAGGCGGTGGTGGTCTCCCGCTGGGCGGGGCAAACGCTTCGTCCCATCCGCGGGTTGTTCGATCGCCAGGGCCTGGAAGCTTACCTCGATTGGGCCGGTCGCCCTGAAGCCGCGGGTGTCCATTGGAGGGCGGCAGGCCGGGCGGAAATCCGGGCTGATTTGGGTCCCTCCGATGTCATCCTCGTCCGCCTGACCAACCGGCCGGAGTGGCGAGCGGCTGTGCTCGATGGGTCCGACCATTGGGTCAGCTTGCCGATTCAGCCGGACCCGCTCGGATACATGATCATCGACCCTGATCGCGCCGGACCGGTCACCTTGCGAATCGAGTACCGCCCCAGCTGGTGGCAGCGCGTTTTTCCCGCGGCTCTCCCCGATCAGCCCCTGGTCGCCGGCGAGTTCCCCACGATCTTGCCGGGCGGGATCGTGGATGGGGTCCGGTACACGCCACCCCCCTTTAGCCCAAACGCTGTCTTGACGATCTTCGGCCACGACTTCGTCCCCCAGCGGACACGCGTTTTATTTGGCGAAGAAACCGGGGAAGTGCTCTACGTGGAATCTGGCCAGATCAACGTGAGGCTGCCGGCTAACCTGGAGCCGGGCTTACTCGGGGTCCGAGTCGAGGCGGAGGGTCGCCCCAGCTATCCCCACATGATCGAGGTCCGCCGGTGACGAGGGCCCTTAGGCGCGGTTTCGCGGCGCTGCTTCTGATCGCAAGCGGCATTTCAGCTCAGACCCGGCTTGAGCAACGCATAGGCTTCTATCAGTGGGTCGGATCTCCGAGCTTCGAGGCAAACGAGGACTTGCTGACTAGGGCGCGCCGGCGCACTGTGGAAACGGGATCTCGCGTGTTCCGGCTCTATTTGGGCGCGCGTTTCGATTATCTCCATCCCCCTCTTTCTCCTAGGCGGTTTAGTCGCGACCGTGTGGACGGGCCTTTGACGCCGGCCAAGATCCTGGCGCTGCCCCGTTACCGATCCGTATTGGAAGACGGAGACATCGAAACCGTCGTGTTGACCGTCTATCCGATTCGCGATTACGGGGCCGGCCCCGATGACATCAACCTGCTGCGCCCCTGGAGCGAAGCCGAAGCGGAGATCGAAAACAGTCAAACCAAAGAGTTGTGCGAGTTTCTTTATCAGCAGTTCGGAGACATGCCGAAGACCGTGATTTTGGCCAACTCCGAGGCCGATGCAAAGTTGCTCGAGATCATGAACTATACCGGATCAGCCGAGCAAGCGATCGACACTCTGACGCATTGGACAAATACACGATTTCAAGCGCTGGACGAGGTTCGAAGGAGCTATCCGGAGGCTCGCCTGCGGATCTTTCACGCCCTGGAGATTAACGTCGTCAACCTGCGCCTAGTGAAGCGGGGCGCCCGATTTCATAAGGCCGTCCTGACGCAGGGGGCTTCCGAGCAGGGTTGGTCCACGCTTGAGCATGTCGTCCCCCATGTCGTCTTCGATCTGCTTTCCTACTCCGCCTACGAATCGGCCAACTCCCCCTTTGAAACCTGGGAGAGCGATGTGCCCCCCCAAGAGACGGTCACCCGCCTGCGCCGCGACCTGGAACGAATCCGGACACGTTCCGAGAAGTCCCTTTCGCCGGCTGGCCGGCGTCGATTCGGTAAGAACTTCGTCATGATTGGCGAACTAGGATACGCCCGCGACCGCTTCGAGCATCTCCCGACCGGTCCGCTGTTGCCGCGCTTATATTACGCGCTGAAGACAGCGCTCGAGTGGGGGTGCCCCTGGGTCGTCTTGTGGCAGGTTTACGATTCGCCTCGTGACGCCGGGGAAGCCTGGGGCTTTGGGATGTACGACAAACGGGACGACACGCCTCGTCTCAAGGCAGTCCCCGAGGGATGTGACTCGGTCAAGAGCTGCTTGAGCCTTCTCTTTTCAGACGGCTTCGATGCCTGGCGGGACACGAATCAGTTTGAGTGAGCGCGGGGAACGGGCCAAGCTTACTGAGTCTCGCCAATTATGCATCGTCCGTGTTGAGACTGTAGGGGCACAGCATGCTGTGCCCATGTTCCCAAATAACTGTATTTCGCGAGCCTCGATAAGGAGACCGGTATGAGGAAACTTGTCACCATTGCGGCGGCTTTTCTGCTGTCTGCTCTCTTGAGCACGGGCCTGGCCTCGGCTCAGCAGGAAGCGACCCCGCAAGGCCGCTGGCAGGGGCGGATTGAGACACCCGGCCAAGCCCTGAAGATCGTCGTTGATCTTGTTCACGGGGACGGAGGCGAATGGCGGGGAGAACTCGACATTCCAGGCCAAGG
>CBDBIU010000003.1:0-733870 GCA_965206025.1 Bryobacterales bacterium
CCCCAGTGTGCCGTCGTCGCCCCAGCGCTGAGCCAGGTGACGGCTGCCGTAGGTGTGGTCCTCCCGGTTCCAACGGGCGATCGATTCCTCCCCGTCGAAAAATAGCAGCCACACCTGGTCCTTCCGCGGGTGGGCGTTGAGTAGCCCGGCCAGCGCGAGCAGAAAAGCTGTCGATGATCCGCCGTCGTTGGCGCCCACAAAATGAAGTCCCGGACGATGAAACGTATCATAGTGTCCCGAGACCACCACGATGTCATCCGATGTCCCGGGAAACTTGGCGATGATGTTCTTCATCGCGATCGGACCGTTCGGCGTCCGCGCGGTGAAATCGTCTTCGATGAGCTCGGCTCGTGTTTTACCGAGTTCGCCGACCAACAGTTGTTGCAGGCGCGCGTGGCCCCGGCTGCCGGGATATCGAGGGCCCAGCTTGACGATCCGTCTTGCCCAGGCCAACGCTTCCACGCCCGCCGCGGAGTAAATCCTTGCCAAGGGAGCGCCGTAGGAGGGCCACTGTGCCATGACCAGGCCGGCGAGAACGCAGATCAGCGTTTTTCCGCGACGCATACGTAGGCCAGCGTAAAGTTTTTTTGCCGGTCCAGAAAATCCAGCCCCGGCAGAATCAGCGCCAGAAAGCCGCTTATGGCCGCTACGAAAGGGAACGCAAGCCAGCGCAATCCCTGTTGGAAAAAATTCATGGAATTCAGCGACCTTCGGGCGAGCAGTGTGAAGAAGCCGCCGATCGGCCGAATTTTCGGCTCGGAGAATCCTGCCTGATCGAGTAACCACTCTAAACCATAGCGGGTGTAACGATAGAAGTCGTTAGGGCCTTGGTGGACCTCCCACTGCTGGGGGACGACGATCAGGAGTCGGCCGCCGGGCCGCAGGACCCTGGCAATCTCTCGCAGCGCGCGAGCCGGTTCCGGGACATGTTCGAGCACGACGATGTTGAGGGCGGCTTCGAACGAGCCGTCCCGAAAGGGCAGGGAAGTGAGATCAGCGACGACGTCAAGGCCCGAATAGTCCCACTGCTGGTCGCCGACCGCCAGATCAACTCCCGTGTATCGGCAGCGGGAGAAGTAATCTGCGTACCGTACCTCTCCGGCGCCGGCGTCCAGTACGCGAGCACCATTCGGGATTTCGTCGGCCAGGGAGCGAACGCTGGAGTCGATGACGGCTTCCACGATCATCAGGCGGCGCCTGAGAAACGACGGAACAAACCGGCCGTAGCGCGCCTGAAGCACCTAGGTCTCCCCTCTTCGCACGGCCTCCACGGTGATCGTCGATCCCGCCTCCGACGCCGCTTCGAGTAAGGTGAAAGGCACGGCGGCTGAGACGAGCGCCAAGTAAAGCAGATCCTTGAGCAGCCGGGTGGCGTTCGATTCCTTGACTTTGCGGACACGCCGGGAGACCGGCTCCAATTGAGGGCACAAGCTTGTAGCCAGTCCGGCGGGGTTGTCGCGCAGTGAGAAGAACTTGCGACGAACGACCTCAAACCCACAGTCGGCAAGCAGGTTCTCGAGGTCTTTGGCTTGGAAGTGAATGAGATGACGGGGCACATCCAAGCCGCTCCAGCGGGAGCCTAGCAGCAGGAATTGCCAGCAGTCGGCGTTCGGCACCTGGAGAAATAGCTTGCCCTCGGGGATCAGCGCGTCGCGAATGGCCAGCAAGCAAGCCCTAGGGTCCGACACGTGTTCCAATACGTGGAAAAGCGTGACGGCGCCGAAGCTCCCCGGTCGAAAAGGATGGCTCGGCACGCTCCCGCAAACTGCGGGCAATCGATAGTTGGCGTGCGCCACCGAGGCGGCCGTCCGAGAAGAGTCGAGGCCCACCGTTGCTTGTGCCGGCTTGCCGAGCGCGTGCAGAAACGATCCTCCACCGCAGCCAACGTCGAGCACGGGAGCAAGGCCGTCGAGGGAGGCCGCGACGAACCGAACGTGGTCGCCGAGAACGAACCGCCGATACATCTCCGTCAGTCGGCCCGAGGCGGAATCATCCGCCTCCCACCAGTAGGTCTGCGGGTAGAAGCGGGCCAATTCCGCGGGGGGGGGCCTGGGATGCAGCCGAACCAGCCCGCAGTCACTGCATTCAACGACGTGGAAGCGCTGCTCGGTGGTTCGGTAAAGACGATCGGAGGCGCGAAACAAGGTAAGGTAGGTCTCCCCCTCACAGCGCGGACAAGCCTGCCTATCGGTCTCCGCTCGTGGTGGTGAAGTCACGCCCGACACGCCTACCGGGCCCTCGAGGCGAGCTCGGCCAGCGGGATATGAAACCGCCGTACGAGTTGGACGACTTCCGCTGGCGAGAGCTTGCGAAAAGCCTCGATTTCCCCTCGTTTGCGAAGCATCTTGGGAAGCCCCGCTAGGGCCGCTATGTTGGCCCTGACCGCGCATTTTAGCAGTCCCGCGAGACGCATCGATTCGCGGGCCTGGCCGGATTCGCCCCGTCTCAACAGGGCTGCCAAGAGGCTGGCTGCCATCCGCGCCATGAAATAAAACGGATTCAGCCATAGTAGACGCCAGGGGAACAACTTGGCGGCCAGCCAAACCCGATTGCGCTCGATGAGAAAAAGCCTCTGCTCGGAATAGCGGCCTAGAGTCGACCCGAGGTGGTGGTACACCACGGCCGTCGGGACATAAAGGCAACTCCAGCCCGCAATGCGCGCCCGCAACCCCAGCTCGGCGTCGTCCGCGTAGGCGAAAAAATCCTCATCGAATCCCCCAACCTGCTCCAGCATCGCTTTTCGGTAGAGAGCAGCCGAGCCGTCGGGCCAGGCTACTTCCTCCAGTTGATCATACTGGCCCCGGTCAACTTCCCCGGTTCCGCGGCCACGATTCTGCCCGTCCGGGAAGATCAGATGGCCCGCCTTGTCGATGGTCGTCGGGTCCTCATGGACCAGGATCTTCGAAGCCGCCATGCCAACGTCCTTTCGATCCTCAATTGCGCCGACCAATTCGCCTAGCCACTCCGGCTCGGCTTCGGCGTCGTTGTTCAGCAGCGCAACATATTCGCCCCGGGCGATTGCCAGCCCCTGGTTATTGGCGGCGCAGAAGCCGCGGTTCTCGGTGTTTTCGATCCGCCGGACATGACTGCATTCCCGGCCGCGGAGCAGATCGAGGGAGCCGTCCGTCGAGCCGTTGTCCACAACGATCACCTCGAAGTCTTGAAACCGTTGTCGGGCCAGCGACCGAAGACAGGCAGCCATCAGATCGGCCCGGTTCCAGTTGACCATTACCGTGGAGACCAGCGGCCGGCGAGGTGACATCAAAGGTTAGGAATCATAGGCCGATATGGCGGAGATCTTAAGACCCCCGCTGCGTGATTCCTTTAACTGAGGGTACAGGACTTGTACTGTTGAAGGGAATAGTATAACCTTAGCAAAAGCTAGGTACCAGAACTCATAAGTGAGGTCATTCGGCGAAGACCTTAGGTCCGAGCGCGCAGCGCGTGGCATGACCCTGGAGGACATCTCGACCTCCAGTCGCATACCCGTGCATGTACTCGAGGCTATCGAGCGCGACGAGTTTGATCGCTTGCCCGGTGGACTTTTCAACGTTAGCTTCGTGCGTCAGTACGCATCGGCGGTCGGGCTCAACGAAGACGAGGTAGCCGATAGGTTCGCCAAAGCCTGTCCGGCAACCGGGGGTGACGCCGATCAAATCCCCTCTTTCGCCACGGTTCCCGCCCGGGAAGCTGGAGATCGGCGGGAGCTGGCGGCGAGGTTTGCCGAAGGCCTGACGGACCGCCTGCGACGTTATTCGCTACTACTGTCGGCGAGCTTGGGGCTTCTCGGGTTGGTCCTGCTGCCGCTGGCCGTCTTCTACTCCCCGGTTGAATCGAACCAACAAGCGGATGCCGACTCTTCCTACGAGAGTGCACGCCAGGTGGAGCTGGAACATCGTCAGGTCTATCCCGCCCCAGGGCAGGAATCCCCTGCCCCGCCGGCGGAACCTTCCGTCTCTTCGGCCGAGCCGGCCGTCGCCCTGCAAGTGGGACTGCGGGTAATCGATACGGTTTGGGTTCGAGCCACGAAGGACGGCAGGCGCGCCTGGGAGTATACGCTACACGCCGGCCAAAAGAAGCTGATCACCGCCCGGGAGTCTATCGCGCTGATCGTCGGCAATGCCGGCGGTGTCGAGTTGACGCTGAATGGAGAGGCCCTGCCGCCGATCGGCGAAAGGGGCCAAGTCCGCCGGGTCGTGTTCACACCGAGCGGAATGAGCATCAGCCGTCCGCCGTCTCGCGATAGACGCAGGGCGACCGCGAGCGACGACCTAGCGGTGGGAGGCCGGCCGTTCTCGGTTGTCGCCGAATCGGTCCTGGCTCATGTCGATCGGTAGACGGGCCGCATCAAATCCTCGAAGGTCCTCTAACCCAATACTCGTTAATTAAGGCCGGTGCAGCCCCGGCGCGGAGCGGCGCGCGCCTTGTACTGAGGGGTCTCTCACGCACTTCGCTTCGCCACCTGGCGAGAAATGCTGGCTAGGGTCGATCGACAAAGAGTGCGAGCAAACCGATCGCCAACCGGCTCGCGTCACCGCTTCCCGGCGGCGCCTTTCGCCGATTTCCTTGCTGGAGCGTAGAAGTGGTCAGGCTCCCAGTCGCTGGAATTCCAGCGGTAGCCCTCCGCGAAGCGGACCTGAACGTAGAAATCGGTCTCACGGGATCGACAGTCGACGATCGTCGCCTGAACCGCGAATCCTTCCGCGGTCAAAGCAACCCCTAGGCCGATCGGGTAGGGGGTCTCCACGGCCAAACCCGCGCCCTCGACGCGAATCTCCTCCAACGAAACCGTCTGAGGACGAAGATCGCCGTCCGGGAAGCTGAGTCGGACAAGGTGAGAGCAGAGTCCGAAATCAGGCTCAATATTTTTCGACGGGGGATCTCGGTCGGTGCCTCTCATGGCTAACCTAAAATCTTCAAGAACGTCCGTGAGTCAATTTCAAAATTAGGCTGCGATGTCGCCGGCTACGCGATTCCGAACCATGCGCGCCACGAACGCATACTGATTCTACCGCCTCAAGGCGGCGATCGGGCTACGGGAGCCGGTGCGGCGGTGCGGGCCGCGTGGGGGGATAAAAGCGGGCTAGCTCAACTCTTCCATCATTTCGACTAGAGCCGACTCAGGGGGGCGCACCTGCTCCTGCCCAAGGTGGACCAGCGGCTGGTCGACGAGGCCGAGCATCTCCAGGAAGTTCTTCTTTTCCGTGTCCAAGTAGAACACCCCGGTCAGCACGTGTCCCTCGGCACTCGCCTCATCGAGCAGTTGAAGCGCGCGACGGCGGGTGCTGGGATCGTGGTCCGTATCGATCCTTTTCAACAACAGCGTTGAGCCGTCATGGAGAGTCACTTCGCGAACGGAGCCGGGTTCCGTCTCTCCGTCAAGGTGAATCTCGTCGAAGAAGGGAACGAAGTCGACGCTCTGCAGGTTGCTGCGGTGTTCTCGAACGTAGCTATAGCTCTTGGTCGATCCGCGGTGGTCGTTAAAGGTGACGCAAGGGGAGATCACGTCGATCATGGAAGTGCCGTTGTGTGCGATGGCTGCCTTGACGATCGAGAGGAGCTGTTTCTTGTCGCCGGAAAACGAGCGCGCCACGAAGCTGGCTCCGAGTTGAATGGCCAGAGCGCAGGTGTCGACCGGAGCGAGTTCGTTGACCGTGCCGTTCTTCAACGTCGATCCGACATCGGCAGTGGCGGAAAATTGACCCTTGGTGAGTCCGTAGCAGCCGTTGTCTTCGATCAGGTAGATCATCGGCAGATTGCGCCGCATCAGATGCGCGAACTGACCCATGCCGATCGAAACGGTGTCTCCGTCGCCGGTGACGCCCAGAGCTTTCAATGAGCGGTTCGCCAGCATCGCGCCCGTGGTGACCGAAGGCATGCGACCGTGGACGGCGTTGAAAGCGTGGGAAAGTTGCAGGAAGTATGCCGGCGATTTCGACGAGCATCCGATGCCGGAAAGCTTGATCACTTGCGTGGGGTCCACGC
The DNA here is from genome assembly GCA_965206025.1 of Bryobacterales bacterium. Lineage (GTDB taxonomy): Bacteria > Acidobacteriota > Terriglobia > Bryobacterales > UBA6623. Next base: position 5,986 of record CBDBIU010000003.1, read on the forward strand.
CCAGTTTAAAGAAAGCTTCGATGATGCGTTCGGAGATCGAATTATGCCCGCAGCCGGCGCAGAGGGTCGTTTTCAGGCCGCGGTAGTCTTGGAAATCAAGTCCAAGGCGGTTGACTTTCTTGCGGGGCCGGGGAGGCGCCGTCGGCGTCGAACTCACAGGCCCTCCTGGCCGACGACGTCGTCGGTGACCGTTCGAGCGTCAATCGGCAGCCCGCCGTAGTAGCGCACGCTGAGAACTTTGGGGGCGAGCTTGGCCGGAATTTCGCGGAGAATCAGCTCGCGCAGTTGCCCGTCGCGATTCTGATCGACGACGTAGACGCGATCATGCCGGTCGATGAAATCAGCAAGCTCGCTGTTGAAGGGATACGCCTTCACGCGCGCATAGGAAGTATTCAGCTTGTGTTCGTCGAACAACTGCCCGCGGCTCTCTTGGATCGCGTAATGGCTCGTGCCGCAGCCGATCAGCCCGACAGCCGCCTTTTCGCCGATGTCCACGACGGGGCGGGGCATCATGGCGCGGGCCGTCTCGAATTTGCGGGCCAGCCGGTCAATATTGCGAACCCAGTCGGAGGGCCGCTCGCTGTACTGCGCGTTTTGGTTATGTCCGGTGCCGCGCGTGAAGTAGGCGGCCAGCCGGTGTCTCGTACCGGGAAGCGTGCGGTGGCAGATCCCGTCGCCGTCGATGTCCTGATAGCGGTTGAACGCGCGCAGTCTGTCCAGATCTTCCGCCCTCAAAACCTTGCCCCGCTTGAGCGGCGCCTGGGGGTATTCGAAGGGATCGGACATCCAATAGTTCATGCCTAAATCGAGGTCGAGCATCACGAAAACGGGCGTCTGGAGTTGCTCGGCAAGATCGAAGGCCTGCATGCCCATCTGAAAGCACTCTTCCGGACTGGAAGGGATCAGCAGGGGGTGTTTGGTGTCCCCATGGGAGAGCGTTGCAGCGCTGAGCAGATCGCCCTGCGAAGTCCGCGTCGGGAGACCAGTGGAAGGTCCCATCCGCTGGACATCGAAAATGACCACCGGAATCTCCGCGAAGTAGCCCAACCCGACGAATTCCGACATCAGCGAGATGCCGGGGCCGGCGGTGGCGGTCATCGCTCGAGCCCCGGCCCAACCGGCTCCGACGGCCATGCCGATCGAGGCGATCTCGTCCTCCGCCTGAACAATGGCGAAGGTCGCTTTGCCGGTCTCCGGGTCCAGGCGATAGCGGTGGCAGTAATCGGTCAATGTTTCCGCTAGAGAGGAGGACGGCGTGATGGGGTACCAGGTCACGACCGTCACGCCGGCAAACAGAGCGCCCAAGGCGGCCGAGGTATTGCCCTCGATGATGATTTTGCCCTGCGTGGCGTTCATCCGCTCGACGCGGTAAGGATCCGCTTTAACCAGCGACTTCTTGGCGAACTCATAGCCCACTCGCACCGCAGCCCAGTTCAGCTCCGCCGCCTTCGGTTTGGTCGCGAACTGTTTGAACAGCGCTTTACGAATCTCCTCGAGGTCGATTCCCAGCAGCCAAGCCAGCACCCCGTCATAGATGATATTGCGCACCAGGCGGCGCAATTTCGCGTCCGGGCAAACCGGCTTTACCAGTTCGTCGAAAGGGATCGGGTAGAAGTGGAGATCCGTGCGGACGGCGTCAAGTTTCAAGGGAAGATCGTAGACGACGGCCGCGCCGGGAGGAAGATCGAGTGTGTCTTCGCGGGCGGTCTCCGGGTTCATGGCGACCAAGAAGTCGATTTCCTTCTTGCGTCCGATGTAGCCCTTCTTGTTCGCGCGGATGGTGTACCAGGTGGGAAGGCCGGCGATATTGGAGGGGAACAGGTTCTTTCCCGAAACCGGGATGCCCATCTGGAACAACGAGCGCAGCAGAACCAGATTCGCCGTCTGGCTCCCAGAGCCGTTTACCGTGGCGACCTGAATGCTGAAGTCGTTGACGACCGGCTCAACAGCCTCAGGTGCGGCCTCGCCTACGAGAACGGTTTCGACACTGGACATGCGCTATGGTTGCGAGAACGCCCTTTGAGCGGGGAAATCGTAGGCAGTGCTTTTCATAATAACAGGTCCGGCGGGAGGCCGAGTACTTTAAGTCTTGTCTCATGCAAGATGAGTCTGAACGAGGAGTTTGTTTCTCACACAAGATGAGCCTGAAGGATCGGGGAGTGGGCATGCTGGGAATTGACTATCCAAGTGCAAAACACCAGCAAGCTGAACCTGCAACAGATCCAGCAGTTTCTCCACTCCAGCGAGGAGATTCGATTCAAAGGCAAAGGGCGGGCCGAGATCTACACGTGGGTGGCGCGCACGCTTCGCCAGCACGGCTACAGCCGCCAAAACCGCGCCGACAAAGGGCTGCTGCGGCAGTATCTGGTCAAGATGACCGGACTGAGCCGGGCGCAAATCACGCGGCTGATCCAGCAGTACCGGCAGGGCGGAGAACTCCAACCCGCCCGCTACCGGCGGCATCGCTTTGCCCGCAAGTACACGCCCGCCGACGTCGAACTGCTGGCGGCGGTGGACGAGGCCCACGAAACCCTCAGCGGCCCGGCCACGCGCAAGATCCTCGAGCGGGAATACCAGCAGTACCAGCAGCGCGAATACGAGCGGCTGGCGGGGATCTCGGTGGCCCAGATCTATCGCCTGCGGCGGCGCAGAGCCTACCGCCAGCGGCGGCTGCATTTCACCAAGACCCGGCCCACGGCGGTGTCGATCGGCGAGCGGCGCCGGCCCGACCCGCAAGGCCAACCCGGCTTTCTGCGAGTGGATACGGTGCATCAAGGGGATCGCGATGGCGTCAAGGGCGTCTACCACATCAATGCCGTGGATGAAGTCACCCAGTGGCAAGTGGTCGGCGCCACGCCCGCGATCAGTGAAGCCTGGCTGGAGCCGTTGCTGAAAGCCATGATCGAGCAGTTTCCCTTTCGTATCCGCGGCTTCCATTCCGACAACGGCAGCGAGTTCCTCAATCGCACGGTGGAGAAGCTATTGAACAAGCTGCTGATCGAACAGACCAAGTCGCGTCCGCGGCACTCCAACGACAACGGCTTGGTGGAATCGAAAAACGGCGCGGTGATCCGCAAACACATGGGATATACGTACATCGCGGCGCCGCACGCGGGGCGCATCCAGCGCTTCTACCAACAGCACTTCAATCCCTATTTGAACTTCCACCGGCCCTGCGGACAGCCCGAGATCAAGACCGACGCCAAAGGCAAGCAGAAGCGGGTGTACCGCCACTACCAGACGCCTTGGGAATCTTTCGAGAAGTTGCCCGAGGCCGCCAGCTATCTCAAGCCAGGGCAGAGGCTGGAGGCTCTGGGCCGCATTGCCCAGGCCGAAAGCGACACGGCGGCGGCCCGCCGGATGCAGCGAGCCAAGCAGAAGCTGTTTGCCAGTTTCCGTTCCGCGAACACGCCGTGCTGAACAGCAGGAAGAGGGCTGTGGAAATGACGGGCGATGGAAAACGAGGAAAACCAAAACCAGGTTTCCCTTCGTTTCCCACCGCCCTTGGAAATCGCTCCGCGATTCCCACAATCCCACAACCCCGACGACGATTCTCCCCTTCCCAAAACTCAAAATCAAAAAGCCCGAAAGGAGCCCCAGCGACTCAAAAAGCCCCAACCCCCGTCTTCAGGCTCATCCTTCGATGAGAAAATGCTCCGGGCGGAGACCGTGGCGACCGTGGCTGGAGAGGCGCGAGCGCGGCCAGATGGAGCACCGCCGGGGAAGTTGCTTTAGTTCGGATAGTCGTCGGCCATTCTTATCGCACCAAGAACGACGCCTCCACGCAGGCCGCGCGGGCCACTGCTTCCGCCGCGAGGTAGCCGCCGCGGACGGCGCCTTCCATCGTGGCGGGCCAGCCGGTGTTCGTCCAATCCCCGGCCAGGAAGACGTTCGGAAACTTGGTTTCGGCGCCCGGCCGGGCGGCCTCCAGGCCCGGCACGGCCGAGTAGGTCGCGCGCGCTTCCTTGATCACGCGGGACCTGATCAGCCGAGCATTCGCCGACGCGGGGAAAAACTCCCGCAGCTCGCGACACGCCATCTCGACGATGTCTCGTTGCGCCAACGCCAGCAGGGAGCGCGATGCGCTGACCACGGCCTGATAGTAGTTCTCGGATTTGCGGAATAGCCACTGCAGCGTGCCGTCGAGGAGTACGGCATGGGGGAGGCCGGTCAGCGGACGGTCGAACCAAAGGTGGATGCCCGTGATCGGTGAATGTTCGAAGCGATCGAGGCGCAGATCGAGTCCCGGAATCAAGGTGTTCACCCGCTCGAAGGGCACCGCACTGACGTAGAAGTCCGCCTGGCGGTCAGCAGGATCGATTCGCTCCACCGTCGAGCGCAAACGAACGTGAACTCCGGACCCAAGTTTTTGCTCGAGAGCCGCCGAGTATAGATCCGCCAGCGGCACGGCGGGCACGCCCATCTCGAAACTGTCGCGGGTGGCCATCAGCCCGTCAAGAAAAACCTGAAAAGCAGGCTTCGCCGATGCGCGCTCGGGCTCTTCGTTGAGCGCGCTCACCAGGATCGGACGCCAAAAATGCTCGAAGGCGCGCGGCGTGGCGCCTTTCGAGCTGAGCCATTGTCCCATCGTAAGCCGGTCGAGGTCCGCTCGATGACGCTCCCGCCGCAAGGCAGCGAGCGTTCGAATGAGCGACCACTTGTCACGGGCGTCGAGGCCGCCAAACCCGATCAGCGAGCCGAAAAGGTGAAACGGCGCGGGCAGAAGACCCCGCCGGAGGATGTCGGTCTTGCCCCCCGGGCGAACAAAATACAAGCGGTCGTCGAAGCGAATCTTCGTCTCCGACCCGCAGCGCCGGTAGAAGTCCAATAAGTTGGTGAAGCAGCGCAGCAGCACATGTTGGCAGTTGTCGATGCGCTCAGAATCTTCCTCCGCCGGTTGCAGGGGAAACGAGGTGGCCCGGCCGCCCAGAAACGGTCGGGCTTCGTGCAGCTCGACGTCGAAAGCGATCGATCCCAGAGCAGCCGCGGCGGACAAACCCGCCAGCCCTCCGCCGACGATGATTACGCGGGGAATGGAGGTGCTCCTCCTGTGAATCGAAGTTTCAGCGCCTGGAGCACGATGCGGACTTTCTCAAAGTCGCTGAGCTTGACCCGCTTGGCGTAGACATCGTAGTCGGACTGGCGAATGCGCCGCAGAATCCCGTAGTAGATCGAGATCATGGCCCACAGTGCCGGGCGACTCTGGGGACGAACCATCGTCAGTAAGGGCGCCGCTTCTTCGTAGTAGCGCTTTGCGCGGCTCCACTCGAACGCCATTAAGTCGCGGAACCGCGCGCCGCCGCGATTCTCGATCAAGTCTTGGGGGCCGAGGCCGAAGCGCTCCAAATCCTCTTCCGGCAGGTACACGCGCCCCAGGCGCGCGTCCTCGGGTATGTCGCGCAGGATGTTGGTGAGCTGAAAGGCGACGCCGCATTTCTCGGCCAGTTCGAGAGCCTCGGGCGAATCGTAGCCGAAGACGTGGACGCAGGTCATGCCGACCACCGAAGCCACCTGGTAGCAGTAGCGGTAAAGCTCGTCGAATGTTCGCCGGCGCTGGGGGACCAGATCACTGCCTACGCCGGCGATGAGATCGAAGAAATACTGCTCCGGGATTCGGTACTTCACCACCGTGTGATGAAAAGCCGGCAGGATCGGGTCGTTCCCGTAGCGGCCCCGCAACGCATCCTCGAAAGCCGTCTTCCAATCAGCAAGCGCCGCCCGCCGCGACGCCGGCGCCGGATTGGGCTCGTCGCTGATGTCGTCGCTATAGCGCATGAAGGCGTAGATGGCGCACATGGCCATTTTTTGCTCCCGCGGCAGCAGAACAAACGAATAGTAGAAATTGCGCGCTCGCGAACGAGCGACCCGCCGGCAGTAGGCAAACGATTCCTCAACGCTAGCCCGCATTTCTCACCACCTGACGGTCGAAGCACGCAATAGGCCCGCCATTACTGCGTTGCGCTTGCTCGCCGTGCTCAACGTAAGGCTAGGCATGTTGCGCTTTGGCCTTCAGCCGGGGACGGCCGACGAGCTGCCGGCTGATAACCCGCGAAAGCAGCTGCAAGCGGCCCCACTTTCGCAACTGCGGCCGCCGCGCCACGGTGTCGTAGTCCTGGCGGCGAATCATCTCCAGAATCGCCAAGCCTCCGCGGCTGAACAATTCCACATCGATCGAGAGTCGCCGGCCGACAAGATCAACCAGTGGAAGCCCTTTTTGAAAAAGCTCCGCTGTCCGCTCGACCAACTCTCGCATGAGGTGGCGACAAGCGGGATGGGCGACCCCTTGCTTCAGGTCGCGCTCCAGATTCTCGATCGAGTAGCCGTGGCGGTCCATATCCTCGAGAGGGATATAGACGCGGCCCTTTTCCCAATCGCGGCCGACGTCCTGCCAGAAGTTCGCCAGCTGCAGGGCGGTGCAGGTACTGTCGGCAAGCCGGCATCGCGGCTCGTCCGTGTAGCCGCACAAGTGCAGCACGAGCCGGCCCACCGGGTTGGCCGAGTAGCGGCAGTAGGCGAGCAGGTCCTCATAGGTCGCGTATCGAGTCACGCGCTGATCCTCAATGAAAGCGTGGATCAAGTCGGCAAAGGGCTGCTCGGGGATACCGTGCGTTTCGACGGTCTGCTTCAGGGCCACAAACACGGGATGCCGAGCGGCGCCTTGATACATGGCCTTCAGCTCGCCGCTCCACCACTCCAGCAACTCAATGCTGCGCCGAGGATCCCCGATTTCGTCGCCCAGATCATCCGACCAGCGACAAAAACTGTAGACGTTGCGAAAATCCTGACGCAGGCGGCGGGGCAGCAGCAGACTGACAACCTGAAAGTTCTCGTAGTGAACCTGCGCCAACCAGCGCGTGTAGGCAAGAGAATCGCCCAGGGGCCAGGCCTGCAAGTCGTCTGTCCCGTAGACCTCGCAGAATTCAGCCGGTTGTAAGAAGCGCTTCATGCTGCAGCCTCATTGCCGGGCGGGCCGTTGAACGGCGAGCCGGTGGAACCTCCACGCGAATCACAGCTCGAAACAGCGACTAGGAACTCCACACACGGCCCCGCGGTTTCGTCCGCGCCACTACAGCAGACTCCCAAGCCCAACTTTCGAGCTCCGAGCGCAAGGCAACAGCAGCCCTCGCGGCGCGGGTCCCCAGACCTGCCGTGCCGGTACTCTTACCGACACCCGGCGGGGAACCCCAAGGAGTAATTCGAGCATGCGTGGTCGCTAAGTAACCGGTATTGGGCCTAACCCGCATTTCTCACCAGCGGAGACCGAAGGACCTGACCAATCAGCCAAGACTTCTGTAAGTGTCTGAAACAAACTATGTTATTAGAAATTGGCTTTGTTTGGTATTTCCGTTGCTCGGTAGCCGTCCACGGACGCGGACGCTGGAACAGCGCCAGGTCCGCGCTACAAGCTTCACCCCGATCGTCCTTGCCGCCCCGTTGTCAATCGGGGCTTCCCACCTGCGGCAAAGCTACTCTTATACACGGCTGGTCCGATCCGTCGGATTTTATGGGTCCGACCTCTCACCGTACTGGAAACCAGCCGTAAGCCATTGATTCCCCGTTGGTTCTACGAAATTGGGTTCGTTTGGTAATTTTGTTGCCTCGTTGGTTCGTGGGTTCCGACCACCCGTGCTCGAATGGGCCTCGAATGCTTCGCGTGTACTCAATGACATTGTACCTTGCCAATCCAAGGAGGCTCTGGCGCCAATGGGGCTAAGCTTATTTTAATGAGCCACTTGGGTCATGACTTCTAGTCCGCATTTCTCGCCATCTGACGGCCGAAGCAGGCCATAGACCCGCCATTACTTCGTTGCACTTGCTCGGGGTGTCCAACGTAGGGTCCAAGTACGCCTCCGCGCCGCAGTCGCGAAAGGCCCCCTCCCAGACTGAAACACAAGCGTCGAGAAGAGTCTCGACGCGGCAAGCTGGAGAGGTTGCGCCACAAACCAAGCGAGCGGCGCGCGCCTTGTACTGACGGGCCTCTCACGCACTTCGTCTCGCCATCTGGTGAGAAACGCGGGCTAGAGACGATGCGAGCGAACCTAGGGAAGGATCGCCGTTTTCAAGTGGCCGTTATGGCTCATCATCTGCCGGAAGACTCGCAGCAGATCGGCAAGAGGGGCCTCGTCGATCACAAAGTCGGAAGCCTGCAGCTGCTTTCGGCAAATGATATCCAGGGCTTTCAAGATGTGAGTCGGCGTATGGTGGAAACTCGACTGCAGCGTGATTTCCGAGTAATGGATCTGGGATGTGTCCACCGAAATACTGCTTTCCGAGGGACAGCCTCCGAACAGATTGACGATGCCGCCGCTGCGAACCATCTGGACCGCCGCTTGCCAGGTTTCAGGGGCGCCGACCGCTTCGATGACGATGTCCGCGCCGCGAGATCCGCCGGTCAGGCGCCGAACGGCCGTGACGGGGTCGGCTCCAGGCTCAGCCAAAACGAGCTCGTCCGCCCCCATCCGCTCGGCGCGGTCCAACTGTGTCTGGCGTCGGCCCACGGCAATTACCCGCGCGCCCTTGAGCTTCGCCAGGCGAACAAACATGAGACCGATGGGGCCGAGACCCACCACCGCCAGGGTGTCGTCCACCTGGACCCGTGTCGCCTCGAGCGCCCGCAATACGCAAGCCAGCGGCTCGATCAGCGCCGCGTCGCGGTAATCGACGCCGGCGGGAACCTCATGGGTGTTGCAGCGGACGATGGGGCCGGGGATGCGCGCGTATTCCGCGTAGGCGCCGTTGTTGAACAACAGGTTCTCGCAGAGGTTCTCCTGCTTGCGCCGGCAGTAGTAGCAGTTCCAACAGGGGGCCGAATTCGCCGCCACGACCCGCTGCCCGGTGCGGAAGTCCTGTACCTCCGAGCCGATGGCAACGATATCCCCCGCCAACTCGTGGCCCAGGATCGCCGGAGGCTGAATCATGCGAGCATGATATCCTCGGCGGAAGACTTTCAGGTCCGTACCACACGTAAGCGCCACCCGCACCTTCACCAAAACGTCGGAAGGCCCAATGCGCGGCAAGGCGACCGGTTCCACGCGGAGCTCTTCCTCGCCATAGAGGACGGCGGCTAACATAGTCTGTTTCACGATGAATACCTCTGCGGATGCACAATCAACTTTAGCGAACTATTCGTCGGATGACGAGCCATTTCGATGCCGCGCGTGATCTCATCGAGTCCCAGGCGATGAGAAATCAATTCCTCCACCGGGAAATCGCTCCGCCAGACCAGCCGGGCCGACTCCTGATGCAAATCGACCGAGGCGCTGTAGGAGCCGAACACGCTCCGTTCTTCGGCGCACAGCATGTCGCCGCGCAAGGCGAAAGTCTCCTTGGCCGAAGTTTGAGCGAATAGCATCACGCGACCGCCGGGCCGGGATGCCGCAACGGCTTGCTCGACGATTCCAGGAGCCGAGGCCGCGACGACGGCCAGGTCAGCGCCCCGGCCGTGACTGGCGTTGCGGATCTCGGAGATGAAATCCGTCCCGGAGGCATTCCACGCTTCTTGAGCTCCGAGCCGCCCGGACGTCTCCAGCCGCGCCGGTATCAAATCCGTGGCATAGACTCTCTCGACACCCATCTGCCCGAGCAGCCAGGTGAAAATCAGTCCGATCGGCCCCTGACCCATCACCAGAACGACTTCCTCGGGCGTCACTCGGCATTTCGCGAGCGCTTTCAAGCAGGTGTTGACCGGTTCCACGAAGCTGGCGCGGTCAAAGCCCACGCCTTCGGGGATGCGGATCACCCCGCGCTGAACGATCCAGTCCATGACGCGAACGTATTGCGCGAAGCCGCCGCCCGCCGGTTCAAACCCTGCCGTGATTCCGACGCGCTTGTACGTCGCGCACTGCGCGTAGTCGCCCTTTTCGCAATAAAAGCAATCCAGGCAGGGAACGTGATGGAACAAGCAGACGCGTTCCCCCGGGACAAAGCCTTGGACGTCCCGGCCTACGGAGGCGACAACCCCGGCGGTCTCATGCCCATAGATGCGCGGCGGCGCAAGCAGGTCGTACTCGATCTTCTTGAGGTCGGTGTGGCAAATGCCGCAAGCCTCGACCCGGACCAGTAATTCGCCCGGCCCGATCGCGGGCACGGTGACTTTTTCCAGTCGCAGGAGACTGTTTCCGCGGTACACCGATGCCGCCATGGCATCGGGGACCGCCGCTGCGGGAGCGCTTAGCATAGCTAGTTGAAATCAAAGCGGCACTGTCGGAACAGCCGTCCGAGCGCCGTCGAGGCCTTTAGGCCGTCGCGCCGCAGCGCTTGCCATTGTCTCCATCGCCAGGGGCGCACGGCGGCTTGGGTTATGACGTGCCGGCGTGAAAATGTCCCGTCCCTTCGCCGCGCGCGGTTCCAATCAATAAGCAAAGACGCATCGGCTTCATCACTGACGGCGCGCAAGCAATAAAAGGGCAGGCCCCGGCCGACCGCTTCCGCCGCCACCGCCGAGGCTTCCATGTCTACCGCGGCTGCGCCCGTGCCCCGAAGTTGAGCCTTCTTGCCGGGATCTTGCACCACTTCGTCAATCGTCAGCAGCGTAGCCGCTCGGGGCCGCGGCTCCCCGGAGCATACGGGCAACCTTACAGCATACTCTACACGCGGGTTGAACTGTATGATACGGTGCACGATCAGAGTCGCCCCGACCTTCAATTCCGGGTCCAGCGCCCCAACGTAACCTGCCGACACCATAGCGCCCACGTCAAAATTCCGGCAAGCCAGTTCAACACCTTGGGCCGCGTTCTCGCGCCCCGGCCCGTGGGCGATCAACAGAACCCGCCGGCCGTTCAGATTCGCCCACGCGCTCCAGCGGACGCCGAACGAGAACAGCGTAAGACCGTTGCCGGGTTCTCCGAACCCGGTCAATTCGCGCCTGTCCCCGGAGACCACGAGAAGCACTCGGCGCTTGGAAGCCACTGAACACCTTTCCGCGCAGCACTATCACCGGGCGCGTTCCCGCTCAGGCCGAGGTCGGCAGATCAACGTTTTCCCGCGACCCAGCGGCGGGTTCCAGCGGACGGAAGGGTCAGGGACGCGAATGGCGAGAGCAGAAGTCAACGGGCTGTCCACTGTCGTCACTGACCCCGCAACCAATCTTTGTAAGCTCCCAGCGCCATCAGCGGGAAATATTGTCCGTAAAGGTGGTATTTCAAATAGATGACCCGCGGGAACCCCGTCCCGGTCCAAGCATCTTCGTCCCACGAGCCGTCGGCGTTCTGATTCGACAATAAGTATTGAATGCCGGCCTCTACGCTGTCGCTGTGGTAGTCTTCGACAGCGAAAAGACCCATCAGTCCCCAGGCGGTTTGCGAGGGGGCGCTTTCGCCTTCCGATTTCAAGCGGGGATCGTCATAGCTGGCACAGGTTTCGCCCCACCCGCCGTCGGCGTTCTGGATGGATCGCAGCCACTCGCCCGCACGAATGACATAGGGCTCGCGCTCGTCCTCGCCGGCAGCGCGAAGACCACGCAGGGCAAAGCACGTCCCATAGATGTAGTTCACGCCCCAGCGGCCCGACCAGCTGCCGTCTTCCTCCTGGGTGTTCTTTAGATATTCGACGCCTCGCCAGACCGCGGCATGGTGCCTGCCGGGTCCCACTTGACACAGGGCCTCCAGCACTCGACCGGTGACGTCGGCGCAAGTCGGGTCGAGCATGGCGTTATGGTCGGCGAAGGGCAGGTAAGTCAAATATTGATTATCGTTATCGATGTCGAACCCCGCCCAGCCGCCGTCCTTGGATTGCATGCTCAGCAGCCAGGCGACCGCCCGCTGTTCGGCGGCTCGCTGGGCCTGCTGGTCTCGGGCGCGAGCGTACTGCATCGCAAGAAGGACCTTAGCGGTGTCGTCGGTGTCCGGGTAAAACTCGTTCGAGAACTCGAAGTACCAGCCTCCCGGAGCGGCCTTGTCGTTCCTCACCGACCAGTCGCCGTAGTGGCGGACCTCCTTCGTCAGCAGCCAATCGGCTGCCCGGCCGAGTGCGTCGCTGATCGCGGCGTCCGGCTCAGGGTTCGCCAATCCTAGGGCGAAGGAGCCGATGGCCGTGTCCCACACGGGCGAGAGGCAGGGCTGCACGCGAATGACATCGTCCTCCTCGACAAGCAGCTCGTCGAACTTTTCGATTTCCCTTTGCAGCAGCGGGTGGTCGAGGCCGTAGCCCAGCTCGGTGAGCGCCATAATGGAATTCATCATGGGCGGGAAAATAGCTCCCAACCCGTCGGATTTCTCCAGGCGTTCGAACATCCATTTCTTCGTCGCATTGATGGCCTTCCTGCGGGTCAGCCAAGAGCCTCTCTTGTCCCACAGCTTCAAGCCCTCGTCGACGCGCATGAGCAGGTTGCGCCAACTGAAGAATTCCGGCTTCGGCGGTTCCCTTCCCGTGATGATCTCGCGTATCTCAAGACCGGCGGGGATCGGCCGCGACGCCCGCAGAGCGCTCAAGATGGCCAGCGGCGCTATCATCGTCCGAGTCCACGACGACATGTCATAGATGTTGAAACGCGCCTTCTCCGGCAATAAAAAAAGTTCAGGAGGAATCGTGGGAGCCTTCTCGCGATCGTAAAGCCCGAAGAAACTCAGATAGATCTTGATGTAGCTATAGGCCGCTTCGACACCACCGAGCTCGACGATCTTTTGCTTAGCCTTTTCGAGATCCGCCTCGCACCCGGGCAAGCCCGCGACCTTGAGGGCCACGTAGGACTTCACCGAGGCGTTGGCGTGCGCGCTCCCCCCGGGGTATATCTGCCACCCGCCCCCGGGCAACTGGCGAGAAAGAATCTGGCGCGCCGCCTTGTTCACTCGGGAACGAGTCGGAGGATCCCAAGTGCCGTCGGGACCCGGGGGATAGAGCCACAATTGCAGCAGAATATAGTCAGCCTGCAGGGTCGTGTCGGCTTCCAATTCGGCCACCCAGTAGCCCTCGGGAGCTTGCAGGGAGAGCAAGTGGCGGCTGGCCCCGTGGATGGCCTCCTCGACCCGCGGCAAAGGCCGGGCCGGGGCGCGAGAAACGGCAGTGGCGGCGAGGGTGGCGCGATTGGCACGCGTCATAGGTTGGCGATCTGTTTCAGTTCACCTTCGTAGGGGCCCAGCTCCGGCGGAAGGGAGAATTTTACGTCCTCTTCAATGACTTCGACCTCTTCCACCCGGGCAAAGCCGAATCGAGAAAGGTGACGAGTTACGCGCCGCACTAAAGATTCGGGTGCGGAAGCTCCGGCGGTCACGGCAACGGTCTTGACGTCCGCGAACCAGCCGGCATGCAGATCGATCTCATCGTCGATCAGATAGCCGGGGGCGCCCAGATTCTCTCCCACCTCGACCAGGCGGCGTGAGTTGGAACTGTTTTGCGATCCGACGACGAGCAGCAAGTCACAACGCGGCGCGACCCGCTTGACCGCCTGTTGACGATTCTCGGTGGCGTAACAGATGTCTTGGGCTGGGGGACCTTCCATGTTCGCAAAGCGTTTCTTCAGTTCAGTAATGATAACGTTCGCTTCGTCCAGACTCAAGGTGGTTTGCGTCAGATAGCAAACTTTCTCCGAATCAGGCACTTGAACCGTCCGCGCTTCCTGGGCCGTGGAGACGACAATAGTTCGCTCCGGGGCTTCACCCATCGTGCCGATCACCTCGTCGTGGTCGCGGTGGCCGATCAACAGAATCGTCCCTCCCTGGCGCGCGAAGCGGACGGCCTCCAAGTGTACTTTCGTGACCAGGGGGCAGGTTGCATCGATGACCTCCAACCCGCGCTCGCTCGCCTCTCGCCGTACCTCCGGGGCTACACCGTGCGCGCTGTAGACCGCGCGGCCCCCGGCGGGCACCTCGCTCAGCTCGTCGACAAAAATGGCTCCCCGGGTCGCCAAATCTTCTACCACATGACGGTTGTGGACGATTTCCTTGCGCACATAGACCGGGGGCCCGTACACCTTGAGCGCCAACTCCACGATATCGATAGCTCGGACGACCCCGGCGCAAAAACCGCGGGGCTTGAGCAAGAGGATGACCTTTTCCTCGCTCCCCGTTACCGATCCGGTTTGGGTATCGTGTTCGGACATAAGCTAACCGCCTCGGGTTTCGACCGGATGGCCGAGGTCGCGGCGAACACCAAGTATATCAAGGCTTCCACTTCCAGAATAGGCCAATGGCCGGGTCCCGAGCGACCCCCTACTGCCCGACTGGTTCTCCGACCGTTCGACCTTCCGAGGATGCCTCGCCCCCCCGCCGCCGCAACTCGAGCACCTGATAGTGATGGGTTGGCGGGTTGTTGTCGCCCAACAGCCGCGCGGCGACCCGATCGAGCGGCGAATAAGGCAGGAACAGATGACGCCGGCCGTCATAGGCGGCGGCCAGCTCCGCCTCCAGCCTTTTGTGCAAGGAATCAGGCGAGATGTCGTGAGTATTGCGCAGATACCAGATCCTCTGCGGCCGATCGCGCCGAACGCGCTGGCGCGCTCTTCCCACAGACTTCTTTCCATGGATCGGAAGCGGGGAGAAGCAGTCGCCGAGCGTCGCCAGGAAGGGTTGGGGGTCGCTGTTCCAGCGATCCACCAAGATCAAGGCAGTCTCGGCTCCCGGCTGGTCTTCCAGATACGCCGCCATCTCTTCAAACGGCAGTAAGTACCCCTTGTTGAGAAAGTCGGCTTTGTGGGAGTAACTCCACAGCGAGCTCATTCCGACAAGCAAGACAGCGCTGCAAACAGCCAAGCCCAGTCGCGGCTCCCGTTCTTTCCCGCGCACGAGCAAGAGAAGGTAAAACGGCAGGAGAAATAACAGACGCGCCGGTGTAAAGGGCACGCTCACCCAGGCCGTGGCGCCCCCATAGGCAATCGCGGCGGAGATTCCCACGACAACCGGCCATCCAGGAGAGCTTTTCGCCCCACGCCAAACGAGCCAACCCACGAGGGGACCGATCAACAGCCCCGCCCCAAGAGCCCAAACGGAGATCGACTCCCCGTAAGTGAAAGAGACAAAGCTGAAAGCCAAAGGCAAGACCGCTCCAACGGCGGCATTTTCCACCGGCGAGTACGATTCCATCGTAAGCACACGGGCCACGGCGGCCCTCAGAACGGGCAGCCACGGCGCGTAGAGCAGCGCCAGCAACAGGTTGGAAGCCGCTAGCGCCGCCAGTACGCGCCATCTCCGATGTCGCAGGCAGCGTGCCGCCAGCAACACGTTCACGGCTCCGACGATCGCCAACCCGGGCAGGTAGTGGGTGTACAAGAGCAACGCCGCGACCGCCGTATAGCGGACCGTCAGCCTCTTCCGCATCGGTTCTCTGGTCCACTGCACCGCCAGCCACAAGAGCAGACAGCTCAAGAACAATTGCAGGCTGTAGGAACGCGCCATGCGCGAGTACAAGACCAGGGCGGGGGAAAGGCTCCACAGGGCCAAAAACCACACTTTCCCGGACCGGCTACTGTTGCCGAGCCACAGAAAAGCAATCAGGACCGTGGACAGCAGGGCCCAAACTACCGAAAGCGCGCGCACCTGCGTCAGGAGTGAGCCGGGCCAGGGCAGCGCGACCCAGGCTTTAGTCAGGAAATAGTAGAGCGGAGGGTGGATATCGGCCGCCAGAGCACGGGGGATTTCGCTCCACGGCCGGGCGACCACGTTCAGGGTAAACTGCTCGTCACCCCAAACCGGAAGCAGGTCGATGCGGTAGAAAAGCAGCCCCGCCTGCAACAACAAAAAAAAAGGAAGCGGCCGGCGAAGCACCACCTCGCCGAGCCCCGCGAAGCGACTCATCAAAGCCCAGCTTTCATCTCGGCAAGCATGGTGCGATCTGTCACGCTGCGTTTTCTATCGGCTCTGGCGGTACCACTGCAGCGTACGCCTAAGCCCTTCTTCGAAGCTCACCCGCGGCTCATAGCCCAGGTCCCGGCGGGTGGCGGTCAAGTCAGCTTGGGAATGCTTCACGTCCCCCCGACGAGGCGGCCCGTAGGTGGGCGGGATCTCGACATTCTCGATCTTCTCGAGAACGGCCCACACCTCATTGAGAGTGTGCCGGCTGCCCGTCCCGCCGTTGTAAACGTTTCCCGGAGCGCGGGGAGAATCCGCGGCCAGCAGATTTAGCCGCACGATGTCATCCACGAACGTGAAGTCCCGCGACTGCTCGCCGTCACCGAAGATCGTCGGGGCGCGACGCTCGAAAACGGCGGCGCAGAAAAGCGACAAGACCCCGGAATAGGGCGACGACGGATCTTGGCGCGGCCCAAACACGTTGAAATAGCGCAGCGAAACCGTCTCGACACCATGAACCTGCCAAAAAATCCGGGCGTAATATTCGCCAACCAGCTTCTGAACGGCGTAGGGTGAGCGGGGGCTGGGCCGCATCGATTCTTTTTTTGGCAGATCGGGCTGATCGCCGTACGCGGAGGAGGACGCCGCGTAGACAACACGCCGGACCCCGCTCTCTTGGGCTGCTCGGAACACGTTGAACGTCCCATTCACGTTGACATCGTGGGTGAGATCGGGCTCCTCGATCGACCGCGGAACCGACGGGATCGCCGCCTGATGAAACACAACGTCCACGCCCTGAAAAAGACCCTTCATCGCCCCGAGGTCGCGGGTGTCGGCGAGATGGAATTCAATCGAGTCACGGACTTCGGAAAGATTAGCCTCGCCGCCAGTCAGTAGATTGTCCACCACGACAACCCGCTCTACGTCTTCCCGGGACAACAAACCTCGCACCAGCGCCGATCCGATAAACCCGGCCCCGCCAGTGACTAGAGCGCTCTTCATGTCTCGTCATGCGGCCCGCGCCGGCCCTCTTACTCTATCGGAGTTGCGGAAAATGAGCCTAGCCCTCGGTTCCGTAGGTGCGCTATGATGCTACTCGCCAATCGGCCGTTGCTTGTGGTTTGAACGTAACGTCGTCGAGTCAGCGCGAGGCGCTCGCGAGCAAAGACCCGGTTTGGCGGGAGGCTCCTATGAATCGTCTCTTCGCGCGGCGGTCTCTTCAAACCTTTTGCGTGATTACGGGCTTGGGCATCCAGCCGTTACAAGCCTCCGAGTGGCCAAGCTTCCGCGGTCCGAACGGCTCGGGCGTTTCCGAAGCGCGGGATCTGCCGGTTGAGTTCGGACCGGACCGAAATGTCCTCTGGAAGGTAGCCGTTCCCGAGGGCAAGTCGTCGCCCATTCTGGCCGGCGAGCGAATTTTTTTGACCGCTCACGAGGGCGACCAACGGCTGGTTCTGGCCTTCGACAGCCGGACAGGACACTTGCTGTGGCGACAGGCTGTCGTTAAACGGCACGAGGAATCTCGGAATGAACGGAATGGCCCGGCCTCGCCCAGCCCGGTTACTGATGGGGAGAACGTTTATGCGTTCTTTTCCGATTCCGGATTGATTTCCTACAGCCGGGACGGCAAAGAGCGCTGGAGCGTTCCGCTGGGGCCTTTTGACACCGAGCACGGGGCGTCGGTATCACCGATTCTGTACCGGGGAAGCGTTGTACTCCTAGCGGACCAGATTCAGGATTCCTACCTGGCCGCCTTCGATTCGGCCGACGGCAGCTTGAAGTGGAAGACCGAGCGCCCGAGCCTCCTGGGTGCGTATTCGACACCCATCGTCCATGAGCCGGACAAGGGTCCAGCGCAAATCATCGCCGCTTCACCGGCAGAGATCGTCGGCTATTCCGCCCAGACGGGCAAGAAGCTGTGGTGGGTAAGCGGCCTGGCCTATCAGCCTCGCTCGTTACCCGTCCTTGGCCGCGACGCCGTCTACGTCAACGTCGGTGGTTTTGGTGGAGGTTCGGGTCCACCCTTCGAGCGAGTGGCTGAAGAGCTGGACAAGAATAAGGACGGCAAGATCGCCTTGGACGAGTTGCCTCGGAATCCAGGGAATCGCTTCATGCCGGCCATGCTTCGTCGCTGGGGCGGCGAAGACGCTGCGGTAGACGCAGGCGAGTGGCAGCAGGCCCAGAACTCCCTTTCTGCCTCAAGGTCTTTGTTGGCCGTTCGTCTGGGTGGCCGGGGTGACCTGACAGAAACAAATGTGCGCTGGCGTTTGAGCAAATTCCTCCCGAACGTCCCGTCACCCCTGCTTTACGAAGGCGTCCTCTACTTGTTCAAAGACGGGGGAATCGTCACGGCTGTCGATCCCTCGACGGGTAAAGTCTTAAAACAGGGACGAATCCGTGACGCGATCGATAAGTATTTTTCGTCGCCCGTGGCGGCCGACGGGAAAATCTTTGTCGCCAGCGAGACCGGCAAGGTCGCCGTTCTGAAAGCCGGCCCCGGCGGGGAGGTGCTGGCCGTCAACAACATAGGTGAGGGCTGCTATGCGACCCCCGCACTTGCCGACGGTCGCATTTACCTGCGAACTCGCACAACCTTGTACTGCTTCCGGGAAAACGATTTGGTATCGCGTGTTCGGCAAGGTGATGCCGAGGCGGTTAAGACCCTGCTAGCCCGGGGGGACGTTCGGGCGGAATCGCTCGCTTCCGCGCTCTCGGTGGCGACCAAAAACAACCAAGTGGCGGTTGCCGACCTACTGCGGGGGGCGGGGGCGACTCTTGCCGACACCCGGACAAACGAAAGTGGATTCTCTCTTGAGGTGCTCAATCGATACGTAGGCGAATACCAAACCGAGCAAGGCTGGGAAAGCAGTATTGTCCTCGAAGATGGGATCCTGCTTCTCAAACGCTGGGGTCAGGAGTCGAGGTTGAACCCGATTGACGAAAAGACATTCCGGGTTGATGAGCGAGTCCCAATGACCGTCACGTTCGAGTTCGAGGGCGATCTAGTGGCGGGTTTTACAAGCGCCAGCAAGGAGACAACGTTGGCCTTCAAGAAGGTAGAGCCGAAGGAGTGATGACAAACGGCAGGAGAAACCACATGTCGATCAATCGAAGACGTTTCGGAGCACTCTCGCTGTCCGGTATAGGGGGCTTGCTGCTGCCCAATTGCCGATTCACCCCCGAAGCCGAACCGGACCCGACCGAGACTGTGGCCCGTCCCTCGATGATCGATTCCACCTTCCACGGGGTGTTGATCGGTGTGCAGAGCTATAGCTTCCGGGACCGTTTGCTGGACGAAGCCATCCAAGCGATTGCCGACGTCGGCATCGGCTCGTGTGAGTTTGCGTCCGGGCACTTGGAAGGAGGATTCGGCGGGTCTCCGAAAAAAGACCGCGAGGAATTGCGGCAATGGCGGCTTTCCGTACCTCTCGACGAGTTCGAAGCGGTCGGCAAGAAATTTCGGGACGCGGGTATCGACGTCTACGCCTACAATTACAGCTTCAAGGATGATTTCACCGATGCCGAAATCGAGCGCGGCTTCGAGATGGCTCAGGCGATCGGCGCCAAGGTCATCACCGCTTCGGCCAACGTCAGCACGGCGAGCCGGATCGATCGCTACGCCAAGAAATACAAGATGCGCGTGGGGATGCACAATCACTCGAACATCAGAGATAACGAGTTCGCCACGCCGGATGACTTCGACCGAGCACGCCGGGGAAACTCCGATTACATTGCTATTAACTTGGATATCGGCCACTTCACCGCGGCGAATTTCGACGCCGTCGACTACCTCGACAAGCACCACGACGACATCCTGACCCTGCACATCAAGGACCGCAAGCGCGACCAAGGCGCCAACGTGCCTTTCGGAGAAGGCGACACCCCGATCAAGGAAGTCCTGGCCCTGCTGCGCGAAAAACGGTCCATGATCCCCGCCAACATCGAATACGAGTACGACGGCGACGACACGGTCGAAGAAGTGCGCAAGTGTTTCGACTACTGCCGGCAGGCTCTCGCCGCCTAGGACGGCGCGGGTAGGACAAGCGCTCCTGCTTGTCTCCGCCCCGCTGAGATTCAGTAGGACAAGCACTCCTGCTTGTCATCTCTGGCGCATTTCTTGCCCGTGGTCGCCGGGAAATTGGCAAATGCCCGCCGCCGGGGATGTAAGGGTGCGATTCATCGCCTCCGTCTCCCCTCGAAGACCGGAGCGTCCGGCGAATCAAGCTATTCTCAAGGCAGTCATGCGGATTCATCGCAGGCCCTTTCTTCTCTGGCTCTTGGTTCTTTGTGCATCCCACGGGCTGGGCCAAGACCGCCCCTTCCTGAGCCTCGAAGTCAAAGAAAGCGCCAACGTCTTCGAATACTTCCCGCTCGATGTGGGCAACCGCTGGGTCTACGAAGACACCTACGCCACCGACTACGGAAATCCACCTCTTCGGGTGCGAAGGACATCGACCCGGGAAGTAACGATCGTCGCCCATGACTCGGTCTCGGAGGGGACCGTCGTCCACTGGCGCGAACGCAACACCGATTTTCGCTATCAATTCGGTCCCGGCTGGAGCGAGGAGCAGAAGGCCGACTTCATGCGACCTTCCAGCCGCGGAGAGGAGCGCTTCTATCTCGTCCGCGGCAGCTACGTTCTTCCCTTTTACACACACTCTTGGGATGACGCCGCCAAGGACCTGACCGAGCGATATAGATCGTATCTGGAAAGGGCGACTCCCGACTTTTTCTTCCCCATGACGATCGGCATCCGTTGGTCCGACAAGCAGAGAGAACAGGCGGACCTCGAAAAGTTGACCTTGTTCCGGCAAGGCAAGGGGGGCGCGCCGAACCCCGGCAACTATTACTGGGTCGTCGAAAGCCGGCAGGATGTCACGACGCCTTACGGCGAGATCGAAGATGCCTTTTTTCTCATCTACCGCACGCTCGGGGGGCCTCTTCGCCGCTGATTCAAGCCCGGAATCGGCATCGTTCGCGAAAGCTCAAGCCATAGTGGAACCTACATTGAGACAGATTCGCTTCTGAAGGAACTGCACCTCCAAAGACCGTAGCCCGGTTTTCTCACCACTCTCACTGCGATGGGGGACGAAAGGCCCGCTGGCAATGGCTCGTGGCGACAGTCTTGTGTACATCGTCCGGCTTAAGGTTGGTAAGGCAAGCGGGCGCGATCAATCGCGCCCCTACATCTCGAACAGCGGGGTCTTGCTCCACTGTTGCCGGCTGTTACTGAGCCGCCAGGACCGTCTCGAGCGCATTGTCCAAATCGGCGCGGCTCATTTTCGTCGTGAGGAACAGCTCCTGCCGAGCGCCGCTGGCCAGGGCGATGGCCTTCCAGCCTGTGTGCGTCGGCGTGGTGACGCGGATCTTGACCGCTCCTCGGGCTTTTCGCACGCGGCGGATGTCGCCGGGAATGATGGAGCTGATCTCGGGGTTGCGCTCGAGAAGCGCTTCGAGCACGGGGCGCAAGCCTCCGACGATGGAGTGTTCAATCTTCAGTCGGCCTTTTGCGCTGCGTAATCTCATGGCGGTGAGCCGCCGGCGGCGGCTTGGCTTACTGGCCTTCGCAGCTTTGAATTACTCATGGTGAATTGCGGCCTCGAATCGGGCAGGGCAATTATGCGACCCAACCAGGGGCCGAATCAGCCGCCCTCGACGGAGAAGCAACCGGCTTCCCGGCGGTCCGGGAACGCTCTGATTCCGATGCTATCATGGGGATCGATGAGCGGCTCAGCACCGCCCACGGTGGTCATCGTGGGGCGGCCTAATGTAGGGAAATCAACGTTATTCAACCGTATCACGGGGAGCCGCCGGTCGATCGTCGGCAACGAGCCCGGCATAACCCGGGACCGCATTCACCTGGAGGCCGAGTGGCGAGGCCGCCGGTTCAAGCTGATCGACACGGGCGGGATGATTTTCCGCAGCCGGGAGGAGTTCCCCACGCTGGTCGAGCAGCAGGCCCGCAAGGCGATCGAAGAAGCCGCGCACGTCATCTTTGTTGTGGATGGGCGCTCGGAAATCACGGCGACCGACCGGGATCTGGCCGACCTGTTGCGGCGCGGCAGCTTAGCCGTCTCCTTGGCGGTCAACAAGTGCGACACGCAGACTCGAGAGGTCCTGGCCTCGGAATTCCACGAGCTGGGCATCGCCGACGTGTTTCCCGTTTCGGCGGAACACAACCGAGGCGTAGAGGCCCTCCTTGCCCGCGTCACGGAAGGATTTCCCGTCTCCGAGGCGTCCGACCCCGACCCGAGCGTAGTCCGAGTAGCCATCATCGGGCGACCGAACGTCGGCAAATCGACCTTGTTAAACAAGTTAACCAGGACGGAAAGAGCCATTGTTTCCGCGACGCCCGGAACGACCCGGGACGCCGTTGACGAAGAAGTCGTGGTCAGAGGCGCCCGTTTTCAGTTCGTCGATACCGCCGGCATTCGCCGCAAGGGCAAGACGAAGCAAATGGCCGAGAAGTTGAGCGTCGTGATGGCGCAGCGGCATATCCGCCTGGCCGACGTCGTCCTCATGCTACTCGATCCAATCGAAGGAGTAACGGCCCTCGACGGTTCGATTGCCGGCTACGCGGACTCGGCGGGCAAAGCCGTTGTCATCGTCGTCAACAAGTGGGACCTGGCCCGCGGGAAGAGGACTTCGGAGGTGGAACCCGAGGTGCGGCGAGGCCTGAAGTTCCTCGACTATGCACCGCTCGCGTTCGTGTCCGCCACGAAGGGGCAAGGGATCAAGCGGCTTTTCCCGTTAATCCAGAAAGTCTATGGGGCCGCGCATCGGCGAGTGGCCACGGCCGAGCTGAACCGGTTTCTGAAAGCGGTGGATTTCGACCGAGTCAGCTATCCCGGATTCCGTAAGCCGACGATTCGCTACGTGACTCAACCGGCCGTGGCGCCTCCGACGTTCGTCTTTTTTGCCAACCGGGCCGGCCCGTTCCACTTTTCCTTTCAACGTTTTCTTCGCAATCAACTGCGCCGGGCCTTCGATCTCGAA
The DNA here is from genome assembly GCA_965206025.1 of Bryobacterales bacterium. Lineage (GTDB taxonomy): Bacteria > Acidobacteriota > Terriglobia > Bryobacterales > UBA6623. The sequence continues at coordinate 28,701 of CBDBIU010000003.1, forward strand.
GGGACGCCCGTGGTCGTCAAATCGAAGTCCACCGGGCGCTGATCCGATACCCCGTATAATGGTCCTGAGTAGAGGTGGGGCAGGCGGCGCTTCCAGAACCCACGAAAGCGGCTTTTCAAGATCGGGATTCGGCCGCGTTCGTGTTTCCACCATGGAGAGAAAGAAGGTCGGCTTCCAGGGTGCGCGGGGCGCTTTCAGCGAGGAAGCGAGCCGCCGGCTGCTGGGGGACGATTTGGACTACGTTCCCTGCGAGCGGTTCGAGGATGTATTCCGCCTGCTGGCCGCGGGCAAAGTCCGCTATGCGGTCGTACCCATTGAGAATACCCTCGCCGGTTCGGTACACGAGAACTACGATCACTTGTTGAACTTCAAGTTGCCGATCATCGCCGAGGCCCGGGTGCGGATCGTTCACAATTTAATCGGCCGCCCGGAAACGAGATTCTCGCAAATTCGGAAGGCGATCTCTCATCCGGTTGCGCTGGGACAATGCCTTGACTTCTTTCGAAAACATACTCGGATTCGTTCTGAAACTTACTACGACACCGCGGGAAGCGTGCAGCGGGTGATGAAGGAGGACGACCTGACGGTGGCGGCGATCGCCTCGGCGGCGGCCGCGAAATATTACGGTGCGAAGATTATTCGCAAGTCGATCGAAGATGACCGCCGGAATTACACGCGCTTTTTTTTGTTGGCCCGAAAGGCACCGCGACAAAGCGCGAAAAACGATACAGTGTTAAAAACATCGATCGTTTTCTCAACACGCAACCAACCGGGTGTGCTGTTCCGGTGTCTGAGCGCATTTGCTTTGCGAGATATCAATCTGGCGAAAATCGAATCTCGGCCGCTGCGAGGGCGCCCCTGGGAATACTTGTTTTATCTCGACTTTCTGGGTTCGCCGAAACAGCCGAATTGCCGCCACGCGATGAACCACCTGGCCGAGATGACGGACTTGCTGACCGTATTGGGGTGCTATCCCCAAGCAGCCTAGAACGGGCCGGTGTGATAGCGGCAAGCCGGGGCCGGTAGCCCCGTGGTAGAAGTTAGGTTCGAGTAGAAGCCATGGCGGATGAAGAAAAAGACGTCCCGCGATCCGAAATCGATAAGCAGGCGTTCCCGGACGAACTAGCCGTTCTGCCCGTCAGGGACACCGTGCTGTTCCCCCACGCCGTCATGCCTCTCAACATCGGGCGGGAGAGCTCGAAGACGCTCGTGGATTCCCTGGGCGAAAACAAGTTTCTGGCCGTGGTTACCCAAAGGGACCCCAGTGTCGAGGCGCCCAGCCCGGATGAGCTTTACCGGATCGGCTGTGTCGCTGTCATCCACAAGTCCGTTCGCATGCCGAACAACAGCCTATTGATTTTTTGCGAGGGCTTGGCGCGAATTCAATTGACCGAACTGGTCTCGCAACAACCGTTTTACCGCTTTCACTACAAAAAATTGCCGGACGAAGAGCCCGCCCCGACCGCTGAAATCGAGGCGCTTCGCCAGAACGCCATCAGCGTCTTCGACGACGTCGTGCAGTTGTCGCCGGCCTTGTCGGGCGACATGCAGACGATGGTGCAAAACATCGGCGAGGTGGGCCGGGTGGCGGACTTTATCGCCGCCACGCTGCCGGGTCTCTCGTCGGCCGAAAAGCAGACCATCCTGGAGACGACCGCTGTCCAGCAGAGACTTGAAGACATCGGTCGCTACTTGAATAAGGAACGTGAAGTTTTGCAGTTGCGCAACAAGATTCAGACTCAAGTCCAAGATCAGCTTTCTCAGTCGCAGCGGGAATTTTACCTGCGGGAACAGATGAAGGCGATCCAGAAGGAGCTCGGAGAGTTCGACGAACAGGCGGAAATCGAAGAGTTGCGCAAGAAAATCGACGACTCCGGCATGCCGGAAGAGGCCGCCAAAGAAGCGCATCGCGAACTGCAGCGCCTCGCGCGCATGTCGCCGGCGGCGGCCGATTATACCGTAACCAGAACCTATCTCGACTGGCTGGTGGTTCTTCCTTGGAACAAGTCCTCCAGTAGCGAAGTCGACGTTCTGCGGGCCAAGGAAGTTCTCGACACGGACCACTACGACCTGGAGAAGATCAAAGATAGGATTCTCGACTACCTTTCCGTGTTGCAATTGAAGCCCACGCTGAAGGGTCCCATCCTTTGTCTCGTGGGCCCGCCCGGGGTGGGCAAGACATCGCTCGGCAAGTCGATCGCGCGGGCGTTGAGTCGCGAGTTCGTCAGGATCTCCCTCGGCGGCGTCCACGATGAGGCGGAAATCCGGGGCCACCGGCGAACCTATATCGGAGCGCTTCCCGGACAGATTATCCAAGGACTTCGCCGCGCCGCTACCAACGACCCCGTGTTCATGATGGACGAGATCGACAAGCTCGGCCGGGACTTCCACGGAGACCCCTCTTCGGCCCTGCTGGAGGTGCTCGATCCCGAGCAGAACAACAGCTTCCGCGATCACTACCTCGACGTACCTTTCGACTTGTCGAAAGTCCTGTTCGTCACCACGGCGAACGTCATCGACCCCATCCCCGACGCGCTGCGGGACCGCATGGAAATACTCGAGTTGCAAGGCTATACGGAGTTCGAGAAAAGTCGGATCGCGTTCGACTATTTGATTCCCCGGCAGGTTCCAGAAAACGGTCTGAGCGAAGGCGACATCTACTTCGCCGAAGAGTCCATCAGCCACATCATTCATCGCTACACTCGCGAAGCCGGGGTAAGGAACCTTGAGAGAGAGATCGGCACGATTTGTCGCAAGCGGGCCCGGCGAATCGCCGAAGAGCGCTCGGCCGCCCAAGCGTCCCAAGACGGCGCCCAGGCCGATGCGAGAGTGCCTGAGCTTTTCGAGGTGACGCCGCAGGTCGTCGAAGACTTCCTCGGGGCCCCGAAAGTCCGCGAGGAAGCCGAGATCGCCGAGCGAACCAAGAAACCCGGCGTAGCGGTGGGCTTGGCCTGGACGCCGGCCGGTGGCGATGTTTTATTCATCGAAGCGACGAAAATGCGGGGTGGAGGCAAGGGCATGCTGCTCACCGGGCATCTGGGCCAGGTCATGCAGGAGTCCATGCAGGCGGGCCTGAGTTGGGTGCGCGCCAACGCCGAGCTGCTCAAGATCGCTCCCAACTTTTTTAAGAAGAACGACCTTCATCTCCACGTGCCCTCGGGCGCCGTACCCAAGGACGGCCCCTCGGCCGGCGTGACCGTGGTCACAGCTCTGGTATCTTTGCTCACCGGGCGACGGGTGAAATCGAACTACGCGATGACTGGGGAGGTTACCTTGAGCGGATTGGTCTTGCCCGTCGGCGGAGTCAAGGAAAAGGTCCTCGCCGCTCGTCGAACCGGGGTAAGGGACGTGATCCTGCCTGGCGAAAACAAGGTCAACGTCGACGAAGACCTCAATTCCGACCAAATCGGGGACCTGAATATCCACTATGTGCGGGAAGTCGAAGAGGTGATCGGACTGGCGTTAGTCGATCCCGCCGGCGACGGAGACAAACACGAGCCGAAACGCGAAGCCCGAGCGGAAGAGACCGCCGAGCCGGTCGAGGTGAGCGCCGGAACACGGACGTCCGCGAAGTAACCGCCGCCGACAAGCTAAAGCTTGTCGGCACTGTCCACCGGGTCAAACACGAGTATTTTGTCGCTATCGAAGCGCCCAGTAGCGACCACCACTGTTGGCGGTCCTAGCGCAGCAACTCTTCCAGTTGGATCCTTTGGTTGGTTTTTTCGTCGCGATACTTGACGATCACCGGCGTATAAAGCGAAAGGTTCCACGCCCGGCCAACGCCGGAGGTGATGGCGCGTGATCCGGCTACCACGACGGCGTCTTCAGGAATCACCAAAGGACTGTCGTCCTCGGCTCGGTGGATGGTTTCCTGAACCAGGTCGTAAACCGGGGTCGAGCGGGTCAAGATCACCCCGGCGCCCAAAACGCAACGCCGCTTAACAATCGTCCCTTCGTAGACCCCGCAGTTGCCCCCCACTAGGACATTGTCTTCGACGACGACCGGGAGCGCGCCGACGGGTTCCAGCACGCCTCCGATCTGAGCCGCGGCGCTGAGGTGACACTGTTCGCCGATTTGAGCGCAGCTTCCCACTAAGGCGTGCGAGTCGACCATCGTGCCGGCGCCGACGTAGGCCCCGACGTTGACGTACATCGGCGGCATGCAGGTCACGCTCTTCCCGATGTAGGCGCCGTCCCGGATGCTCGAGCCGCCGGGGACGATGCGTACACCGTCTTCCAGACGGATATTCTTGGTGGGAAACGTCGACTTATCAAAAAACGAAAACCCACCGCCGCCGGGCGACATGTCGACCGTTCTGCCCATTCGAAAACCCACCAGGATGCCGCGTTTCACCCAGGAGTTCACCCGCCAGCCGTGCGGCGATCCCGCGTCGGGTTCAGCCGCTCGCGCCTTCCCCGAGTTCAACGCCCGCTTGAACTCCTGGAAGTGCTCCATGTCCTGGTGGTCGTATTCTTCGGGGTTCTTCTCGAACAGTTGATTGATGATGCTCTCAAGCATAAGCAGTGGGTATGAACCTTATCCGCAAAAAGATCCCTGAGAAAAACAGGCTAGTGCTTACTGACAAAAGTCGGCGTATCTACAAAGACCTTTCCCGGAGGACTACACGGCTCTCTGTCTAACCCAGAAGTGGTTTGTTCCGAGAGCCTTCCGAGCCGCGACCGTGAGGAAGCGGTCCAGTAATTGTGGCCCATAAACGATCGCGAACTTTCACAAGTAAGCACGCTAGTAGATCCCAATCCCAAGCACGTCCTTCTCCCAAGGCGTCAGTTGCTTGATCTGTTCCGGAGAAAGAGCGCGGACTTCCGTGTACTCGGGTATGGTTTCCTCAAGCCCGAGAAGCTTTCGCATTTCCGGCAAAAGTCGGTCCTGCACGTTCTGAGGGATCACCCGGGCGTTGTCGATCATGCCCTTGACCCACCAGCGATGAAAAAACGCGAGGATGGAATGGCGGTCGTGGTCACTGCGGTTGATGCCGGTAGCGTGCCAGGCGGCGGCGTCCCAGACGATGGCCGTGCCCGCCGGGACCGTCGCTTGCCGGGCCCCGGGATAGTCCTGTTCCGGGTCGGGCGCCTGACATGATTTGTGGCTTCCGGGCCAAACGAAGGTCGCGCCGTTGTCCGCGGTGAAATCAACCACCGCCCAAGCGACGTTGATCGCCATCGGATAATGCTTCCCTCCTTCGAAGGGAACGATGCTGAACGGGGAACGGTCCGCGTGCACTTGAAACCCGCGGCGCGGTTCGCGCCCCAGGCTGGGTCGCACCGAACGCGCCGTCGCATCGTAGAGGACCATGTCCTCGCCCAAATATTGGCGGCAGACCGACAGGACCGCCGGGTTCACATAGAAGGTTTCAAAGAACGGATGCTTGCCGACGATGCAATGAGCGGACCAGCAATGCTCGCTCGACGTTCCCAGCCGCTCGGCGATCACCCGCTCACGCCGGTAAACCTCTTCCGCGGCCTGAATGGCAGGAGCGAAATGCTCGGCGTCGAGAGCATCGGGGATGATCGTGTAGCCCTGCTCCTCAAGCTCTTGAACGTGAGTTTCTGTTTCCGATTCCGCTAGCTCTCTACCGCTCGTAAAGCCACTACGCATCGAAATCGCCTCCGTTATACAGCAGTCAACGTCTGCCCCTGAAGGGCTGCAAGCCACTAGTTTAGATTACTACGTGACCGATCACCGGTGCGGCAAACCGCCTCCCAGCCGTTTCGGAACCTAGCAGGGAGGGGAGTGAAATGGAGTGTACCCCAAAAATGAGACACAGAGTTAAGGGACCAAATACATTGAATGGGAGAGGTATGGATTTGGCCCGACGAATGTACAGCCGCGAATTGAAAGTCGCGGCGATGCGAGAGATCGACAGCGGACGCAGGATCAGCGAGGTGGCTCGGCAGCTGGAGCGGAGCCCCCGAGTTGTTGGAGCGCTGGCGCAGCGAATGGCGAGCGCGGGGTGAGCTGGCCTTCCCCGGCAATGGGCGGCGAGGCGTATCTCGAGGCTTCCAAGAGCTGCAGCGGATCGGGGAGCTGGAGCGCAAGATCGGTCAGCTGACGTTGCCGCTTGTTTTCTTGCGGCTCCGAAGATCTCGCGTCCCAAGCGTTCTGGGTTTCCCGATACCGCTAACTCACCACCGGAAACGGCTCGGAGAAAGGTTCGATCGGACCGGGTGGTGGCAGCTCGGGTTTCGTCGCGGTGAGCAACAGGGCCCCGGCCCGCCGGAACCAATCTCTCTCGTCCGCGGACCGAAAATAGAGATCCGTGTCGAAGTCGGGCCGGATGGGCGTTTCATCCGGGATCAGGCGGGCTTCGACTGCTTCGAACCCGAAAACTTCAAAGGCCTCTTGCCACTCCACCGCGCTGTGTAGCTGAAGCGAAACGTCAAGCCGCTCGGGCAAGTGATGCAGATGAGGGTTTTCCTTGTGATAGCTGTTGAGAACGTAGACCGAGCCGCCGAACGCCGTCACCCGGAAGATCTCCCGAATCGCCGCCTCGATGGAGTGCCAATAGTAGGCTGACTCGACGCAGATGACACGCGTAAAGTAGTCTTCCGTCCAGGGGATCTCCTCGGCTGATCCCGACGTGAAAAGGACGTTGCCCTGCTCGGGGGATTTCCGCCGCGCAAGACGGATCATCTCGTCCGAGACGTCGACGCCCACAACCGCGCCCTCGGGGCAAAGGGACGACAGCAGCCGGCAAGTCCAACCTTCGCCGCAACCGAGGTCTAGAACCCGCTCGCTCGGTCCCAATTCCATCCGCTCGATGGCCTGCTCGGTGATCCGCCGGTGTTGGCGCTCCATCCGCTCGGCACGGCCGTCGGCGGCCCAGAGGTTAAAGAGCTCGCCTATCTGTTCTTCTTTTTGAAGACGGAGGCGCTGGTGTGGCGGAACGTTCAATCCTTAGATTGTAGTCTTCGTAGCGGGCCAGCAGCCCGTGGCAAAAGTCGTGCAGGAGCGAAAAATGGGGACTGCCACCAATTCGCCCTCCATCATGGCCCTGGAAACAAAGAACTTCGCCTGAAGCGAATTGGCTGGCTGTACCCGATTTTTCGCGACAGTCACTTCTACCACGGGCTGCCAGGGCCTCACCGGCCCACCCGAAGGGATGAAAACCGGCGGGTTTTCGGCGGCGGCCATGGCGCCGCGGTCGCGGCTCCGTTAGAGCCTGTTCGGCCTTGACCGCACCCTTGCGGGCGCGGTTTCCATGAGGAGGCGCGTCCTTGTCAAGCGGGAAAGCTGGAGAAAATTTCAGCTGAGGAGAACGTCCGATCCGGCTTCGATCCGCACTCGGGTGGCGTCATCTTCTCGACGCGGTGCTCTATGAAGTTCGGTCCTGGCGGCGCTGCTCGCTCTGTTTCGGCCTCGAGGGCCGGCCTGGAACACGCAGTCGCCGCGAACACGGTGTCCGACGTTCTGGCTCGCTGAGGTTGCTCTCCGCTTTCCATCGTAAAATCGAATATCTAATCGCTGCTCGTTGCTGGGCCTATCGTTACGTCGTCTTGGGCATGGGCTTCAGCCCGTACAAGGGATCGAAATCCACGTCGCGCTTCCCTAACACATGCAGCACGACGGCCAGCTTTCGGGCCACCGCCACTACCGCCTTGCGCTTGGCGCTCTTGCCTCCGCGAGCGGCCAGCCGCAAACCCCAACGTCTCAGCGCCGAGTCCTCGCCCCAGCGGCCCAGCATGTACTGCGCACACTGCACCAACAAGCGCCGCAACATCGGATCGCCGGTTTTGGCAATGCTCAACTCCGGCGATCGTTGGCCCGAATCGCGTCGCTTGGGCCGCAGTCCCACTCGGGCGCCGGCGTCCCGGCTGCGACGCAATCGCCGCGGGTTGTTGTCCAGATTCAGCACAAAGGCCAGCGAAGTGACCGGCCCCACCCCGCGCGCCGAGCGCAGCCGCTTCGTCTGCGGATACTTCGTCTCCCCCAGCTCCAGGATGCGTTTGTCGTAGCGTCGGATCTCGTCGCTGACGTGCTGGATCACCTCGAGCACGGGAGCGAGCGTCTCGCGCAGATCCCCCGGCAGCCGCGGACCCGCTTTGCTCGCAAACGCATGGCCGCTCGAAGCCCCCAGCCGCAGCCCGAAACTCTTCAGCGTGCCGCGCACGGAGTTGATCAATTTGGTCCGCACCTCGACCAAGGCTTCGCACGCCTTCAACACCGCGCGGTCGGCTTGCGTCTCGAGCGAAGCGGGCTGGACCGGGTTCAACATCTCGGGCATGCGCAGCCCCAACTCCGCCAGCCGCTCGGCGTCCGTGCGGTCGTCCTTCGACAGCGATTGCGTGATCAACGCCAGCCGGTGCGTGTCGGCCATCAGCGGCTCGTGCTCCAGCCGCCCGAGCAAACGGTACACCCAGTTGGCGTGGCTGCCGGCCTCGAAGACCACCCGCATCCCCGCCCAGCCGCCGAAGTAGCGCTCGAACGACGCCGGCGAGGTGCGCAGCTTCTTGCGCTCCACCACCTTCCCGTCGAGATCGATCAGGCAAACGAAACGGTGCTTGTCGCCCAGGTCCAACCCGCCACGACGTTCATCCCCTGCTCGATCAGCTGCTTCTTCGACAAACTCTTTACCTTTTTGCTATCGTTCTTCATGGCTCGTCATCCTTTCGTTTCTTTTCCTCTAGGGAAGATGTTTTGGGGGCCGTGCCCCGTCTACCATCGCGCGGGGCGAAGCCCGCGGGGGGAAGTTTAGCTCACTCCCCCCGCGATGACGAGCCTCCTCATTTCATCTCTGTTCCTTGCTGTCGCACAGCCTGGCGTCGAGCCTGAACACGCAACCCCAACGGCCGCAGGTCTCTGCGAGCCCTGCGCTACACAGTGAGTCACGAGCGCGAGCGAGCGGTCCCGGGGGGGGAGCGGTCGTTGCGGCTGCGCCAGCGAGGCTTGCGCACCGATCAGCGTTATCTGTTCGTGATTGACGGCGCCAAGGCGTTGCGGGCGGCCATCGATGAAGTCTTCGGGGGCCATCAACTGGTGCAGCGCTGCCGCACACACAAGCTGCGCAACGTCATCGAGCGCTTGCCCAAAGACGACAAGATGCTACTCAGCCAGGTGCGATCGCTGCTGCGGGCGGCTTGGCGACTACCGCAAGCCGGCGAAGGCATGGCGCATGAAAAAGCTCGCCGAGATGATCGAGCGCGATCACCCGCAGGCCGCGGCCAGTTTACGCGAAGGACTGCGGGAAACCTTCACCATCAACCGTCACGACGTGCCGCCGAGTTTGCATCGTTGTCTGGCGACGACCAACATCATCGAGAGTCCGCAGTCGGGAGTGCGCAAGAAGACCGGCAACGTCTGCCGCTGGCGCGACGGCGAGATGATCCTACGCTGGGTGGCGGGAGCTTTCCTGCTGACCGAGAAGAACTTTCGCAAGATCATGGGTTACCAAGATTTGTGGACTTTGGCCGCAATCCTCGGCCGTACGAGTATCGCTACTGCCTCTCAGAAGGAGAAAGTGGCGTAAGATGAACTCAACCCGCCGTCTCAACCTTCAACTGCGGTTGGGACACCCTCGCGAATTTCCAGCAAAGCCGCTTGGCGCTTGTCGGCAAAAGCTGATCGGCGGGCTAGACTTGATCCACCTTCAGCAACGCCCCGATTTGGCGGCGCCCCCGTCTGCCTGCTACCCTTCTACATGCCCCGGCCGGGTTCTGCCGGGCCGTATTGGTAGCCGCGGATGCAACTCTACACGAAAATCTTGATCGGGTTAGTCGCGGGAGCGGTCGTCGGGTTGGCGGCTAACCTCGCTGACATCGGCTGGCTGCGGGGAACTCTCGTCTCGCTCGAGCTGGTCGGCACCGCCTTTATCCGTCTGATCACGATGATCGTCATTCCCCTGGTGATCGCAAGCCTCATGGTGGGAACGGCCTCCCTCGGAGACATTCGCAAGTTGGGACGGATCGGCTCGAAGACCCTCGTTTACTATCTGTTGACCACTGCCATCGCGGTCAGCATCGGACTGGGTGTTTCGAACCTGTTCCAACCCGGGAACAGCGTGGACCCCGAAACGCGCGACCAACTGGCGGCGCAGTTCGAGAGCGAAGCGGCGGGAAAGATGCAGATAGCCGCCGAGTCGCCCTCTCTCAAGGACGTCCTGTTGAACTTGATTCCGCGCAACCCCGTGCAGGCCGCCGCGGAATTCGACCTTCTGCCGCTGATTTTCTTTTCCGTGGTTTTCGGGGCCGCCGTCAGCTTGTTGCCACACAAGCAGAAGGACGCGGTCATGTCTTTTTTCGACGGCGTCAACGGCGCCTCGATGATCGTCATCGGCTGGGTGATGAAACTGGCTCCCTACGCTGTGTTCGCCTTGATTGGGTCGATCGTCGCGCAGTTTGGGCTGGACCTTCTGCGGAGCCTGCTCGTCTACTCTCTGGTGGTCATCCTGGGACTGCTCCTTCACCTGTTCGGCACGATTTCGGTGATGGTGCGACTCGCGGCGGGCCTCAATCCGGTCTCGTTTTTCCGGCGTATCGTCGCCGCCCCGATTTTCGGGTTTTCGACTTCCTCTTCCAGCGCAACCCTGCCGATCACGATGAGGACGGCGGAAGAAAAACTCGGCGTCTCCAAACAAGTAAGCAGCTTCGTCCTCCCGCTCGGAGCCACGATCAACATGGACGGCACGGCCTTATATCAAGCCGTGGCGGTCATGTTCATTGCCCAGATTTACAACATCCCGCTCGATCTCGGCGCTCAGTTAACTGTCGTGTTGACTGCAACGCTGGCGTCCATCGGCACGGCGGGCGTCCCCAGCGCGGGCATCATCATGCTGATTGTCGTTTTGCAATCGGTGGGCCTCGGCGACAAAGTCGAAGCGGGAATCGCCCTGATCCTTGGGGTCGACCGCATCCTCGACATGCTGCGCACGTCGGTCAACGTGACGGGCGATCTTTCTTGCTCCGCGTTTATCGCGCGTTCGGAAGGGGAGAGACTCGAACCCGCGGCAGAAGGTGCGACGGCAACCCCATCTTGATCCCCTTGTTTAACCCGTGCACAGCCCGCCCCTTCCCGGGAGCGAGGGAGTACCCTTCTAGCCCGCTTTTCTCACACCTTACGACCAAGGCGCGCTATAGGCCCGCCATTGCTTCGTTGCGGGCCTGGGACTGCCATGATAGGTAAAAGTCAAGGGATCGATGCGGAGATCCCGAGCCTCCTGGTGAGAAAAGCGGGCTAGAAACAAAGCGCTTGGCCTGAAGCGAATTGGCTGACCGTACCCGATTTTTCGCGACCTTCGCTTCTGCCGCGGTCTGGCGCGGGAAAGTTGACGGCGGCAGGCGGGTCAACGGAGAATACGCTATTCGTCGGTTTTCGCCGTTTCAATCCGTGAACGAAGCGCACCTGAGGCTTTACAGGAAAGAACGTGGCGGCTGAGCTTTTTGCCGGGACATCAGGATTTGCCTACCCCCAGTGGAAGCCGGACTTTTATCCGCCCAAGCTGCCCGCCAAGCAGTTCTTAAAACACTACGCCGGCCGCCTCAACAGCGTCGAGATCAACTACACGTTTCGCCGCACGCCTTCACCGGCAACGCTCGAAAACTGGCTGCGTTCCACGCCCGAGGGCTTCCGTTTCTCGCTTAAGGCCCCCATGCGCATCACCCATATCCATCGCCTGCGCGAGGCCGGCGAATCCACGGCTTTTTTCCTGCGCGCCGTCGACCCTTTGCGCGTGAACAAGAGGCTCGGGGTGGTTCTGTTTCAATTGCCTCCCCAGTTTCGATGCGATCTGGACGTCCTCAGGGATTTCCTGGCCGAGCTGCCACGCGATCTCCGCTGCGCATTCGAGTTTCGACACGTGTCTTGGCACGACGAGGGGGTCTATGAGCTGCTCCGGGAGCATAACGCGTGCTTGTGCTTTGCCGAGTCCGAGAAACTCGAAGCGCCCGAGATCGTCACGGCTGATTTCGTCTATTTCCGGCTGCGCAAGAACGATTACACCGGCGAGGACCGCGCCGCCGTCTGGGACAGGGTCCGACGTCGGCTTTCAGAAAACAAGGCGGTCTTTCTGTTTTTCAAGCACGAGGAGACCCCCGAGGGCGCCGCCTACGCCGAAGAAATACTCCGGCGAGCGCGAAGCTAGCCGGGTTTTTCTCACCACTTGACGGCCGAAGCACGCAATAGGCCCTGCCGCCACCGCGTTGTCGCAAAGTTCCTTTCATACGAATCGAGGATTCACTCGCTCAAGTTGACGCGATAGAGGACAAACGTCGTTCCTCGTGCGATTTCGTCGAGAAACGGTGGCACGGGTACGGTTTCGGGGGCCTCGGCGAACAGCACCACATAGTCGTAGCCGGCTACCTGGTTCTTTCGCAACGGGTGAGCGGGGTTGCTCATCGGTCGAAAAAAGACCGCCTTAGGCAAGTCCGGCCGGACCTTGTCTTTGGCGAGCGCCCGGTAGTCCTCGGTAAGGACCAGGGGCTGTTTGCCGGGGTCGGCGAACAGCGTGGGCAAAAACACGGACCGCCGGATGACCGCCAGAGACGCCAAGTGCTGCTTCGGCGGCCGCACGAGGAACTCGTAGGAATCCTCGGCAACGACGTAGGGCAGAACGCGGCTGCCCACGGGTACCGACTCGATCGCCTGCAGAAACTCGGTTTGATACTCATGGTAAAGCCGCCAGTCGCCGACGATCGCCCCCACCCGGGCTACCAGCAAAACAGCCACGACAGCCATGCCGAGCTTTCGCCGCCACTCAGGGCCGGGCTGCCAACTCGAGGCGGCGATCAGCAACCACACGATGGCAATCGGCAGCCGATAGCCGGCGAAACCCGATCCGAACAGAACCGCCGGCATCAGCAGGAAGCTGGTGGTAAGCAACCAGAACGGAGCCATGGCGCGGCGCTCGAGGGCGAAGCTCTTGAGCGTGGTCCCCGCCAGCAGAGCAACGGCCATGACACCGAACGTGCTCAGATCGATGTTCGGATGCCCGGTGTCGAGCACGGCGTAAAGCCCGGCGATCTTGCCGATAAAATTCCCCGCTTGGACCGACGTCAAGTTCAAATGAAACGTTGGACTGAACGCAACGAATAGAGCCAAGGGCGGAAGAAATTGCGAGAAAGCAACCAGGTATGCTCTCTCGGGCCGTGACACCCCCTCTCGACGCCGCTCGGAGTAGTGTGAGATCTCCAATCCCAGCACAATCAGCCCATACACGCCCAAAGCATAGAGGTGCGTGAAATAAAGGGTCATTGAAAGTGCCGCGAACAATGGGAGGGAGCGGCGGATCGGCCAGCGGCGCAGTTTTAGCCAGAGGGCGGCGGAGATCAGCGCCAGGTTGATGCCCAACAAGTAGTTCAGCCATCCCATATAGAAGACGAAGTTATACGCGAACAGGACACTCACCAGCGGCCATAGCGACAGCTTCCCGTGGAAAGCCCAGTGAAGCAGCGAGACGGCCGGCACGGTGGAGAGAAGGACCAGAGCGCAGAAGATGGCTCCTGCTACTTCGAGCGGGAATAGCCGCGCCAGCAGCGGAACGATGACGTCCATGGCCAAGTTGGGTACCAGCGCCCATGACGCCTGGTAGTATTCCCGCAGGATGGGTGAGTTCTCGAGATGACTGAGGGTGTGTATGCGAGCTAAATGGTTGGGATCACTGCTGTCCGGTTAAAAGTCGAATAGAATCAATTGGTTGGGGTCATAGGGGGATTCGTTTGGGGAGTCGGATGGCTGGAGTGCCTGTAAAAGGGGCATTTTTTCGAATTGCGTAACGCTGAGAATCTGTAGAATCTGGTAAAGACTCGCTTCCAGCCCGAGCCGTTTCCGGACGATGGCGATGAGCACGTAAATCGAGACAGCGATCCAGATCTGCGTCTTGACGGCGTTCTCGCTGGTGCCGTAAAACGAGTTGATTCGCAGATGTTGCTTGATCCACTTGAAGAACAACTCAATCTGCCAACGCGACTTGTAGATGTGGGCGATGGTCAGCGCCGGGAGCGCGAAGTTGTTGGTCAGAAACTTCAGCCGCTTGTTCGTCCGGGCGTCGAAGTAACTGACCCTCCGCAACGGGTCGGGATAGGCTTGGGCCGATTCGATGGCAGCCAGTATGACGGTCTGATCCGAGCGCAAGCCCGTGGATTTGTCGACGGGATGCGAGTAGCGCCGTTGGAGCAAGATGTTCTTCTTGGTTCGCACGACGAAGAACGACGAGCAGAGAGTGAACACGAAGAGGCGTTCGAAATCGACGTAGGCCCGATCCATGACGTAGAACGCGCCGGCCTCCGGGCCGATCTCGTCGAGGATGTTGATGTCGTGCACTTTGCCTCCAGTAATGCGGATGAACGTGGGAATATTGCCGTGCAGATCCAGCAGCGTGTGCATCTTCACGGCGGCCTTTTGCTTGCGGAATCTCGCCCACGGAAACAGCGACAGGCAGAGGTCGATTGTTGTCGAGTCGAGAGCGTACAGAGTCTGGTCCAAGTCCACACCGATCGGGTCGTGGGCATATAACGGCCGTGCCATGCCAATCAAGACCTGCGCGAAGTCCGCGTAGATCCGCCAGTCGCGCGACTCGTTCGCATCGGCCAGTGTCGAGCGCGCTACCCTGCCGCGGAATCCCATGTGGTAGAGTTTGCCGTGCATCGAACGCAGGCACGTCTCGATGTCGCGGAGGCTTGCCCGATAGGTCAGCTGGGCGAATGCCATCGCAAGAAACTGATCCCAGCAGGAGAAACTTTTCAGATAGGAATCGCCGCGGTAGCGCGATACACATTTCTGAAACTCTTTGCTCGGTAGGTGCTCGATCAGTTGGGAGAAAACCGTACGGCCAAGGTTCATCCCTCATTGTGCCGCGTCCGGATGCTCCGTTCAGGCGACCATTTGCGGCCTCGGGATTTCAAATCGTTCCCGAGCAAAACAGGCCATAAGACATTGAGCGGTCGAGACTTACCGTCCGATGGCGCGACTTTCCCCGGACAGCACTGGGTTGGGATAATCCTGAAGCGGCAGGATTTCAATAACAAAAAAAGGCGCCAGAAGAACCGCGCTCGCCGCGATGAGCAGCGCAAAGTAGGTTCGCCGCGATGACATAAGGACCTGCCGGTCAGGTGGAATCAGATCCTGTAGGAATTATGGAGTGACCTGTCGAAACCTCGAGAGGGCGGGTGAGGCTTTCGAGAGCAATGCGAAAGAGGAAGCAGCCCCGAGGCCGTGCGGCGGCTGGTGGCGCGGCTCGATGGGCTGGGAGAGCAGCTGACGTATCGCCCATCTTGGGAATGCTCAACTCCGGTGGTCGTTCGCCTGAATCGCGTCGCTTCGGCCGCAGCCCGATCCGGGCCCCGTGTTCCGGCTGCGACGCGATCGCCGCGGGTTGTTATCGAGATTCAGCCCAAACGCCGGCGAGGTGACCAGCTCCACCAGCAGCCCACGCGCAGCGTGCACAAGCCGCTACACTAGTGTATTCACCGATGGGACGAGCATCACCGCATCCGGCTTGCCGGCGGGCGACCGTCCGTGTCACCTGAAGCGGAAGGCCCTTGAACGGTAAACGGGGATATCAGTTGTTCACACGCGCTTGTGTCCGGAAGATACTGCCGCTAACGCTGGCAGCCGCCATGTTGACCTCGGCGGCCGAGGTGACCCCTGAGCGTCTTGAGAACGCGGAGAAAGAACCCCACAACTGGCTGACCTACGGCGGCACGTACAAGGCCTGGCGCTACAGTCCTCTCGACCAGATCAACCGCGGCAACGTCAGAAAGCTGGCCCCTGTTTGGGCGCTCCAGGTGGGCGAGCTCAAGGGCGGACTCCAGTCAACGCCGCTTGTCGCCGACAGCGTGATGTACCTCATAGGCCCCTGGAACAGAATCTTTGCCCTCGATGCGGCCACCGGGGAAGAAATCTGGCACTACTACTACCCCAGACCGAAAAACGTCACCTTCTATGGCACCTGGAATCGGGGCCTCGCCATCGGTCACGGACTCGTTTTCATAGGCACGATGGACAACCATCTCCTCGCGCTCGACGCCAAACAGGGCCGCGAAGTCTGGAAGGTGGAAATCGAAGACGCCGACCAGTGCGGCTGCAACATCACCGGGGCTCCGCTCGTTGTGAAAGATATGGTCGTCACCGGAGTCTCGGGCGGGGACTCGGCGCACCGCGGTTACCTCGACGCCTACGACGTCAAGACCGGCCGGCGCGCTTGGCGCTTCTGGACGATCCCAGGCCCCGGCGAACCCGGCCACGAAACTTGGGAAGGCGATAGCTGGCGCTACGGCGGCGCGGGGACTTGGCTCACCGGATCCTACGATCCCGAATTGGACTTATTGTATTGGACCGTCGGCAACCCCACCCCTGACATGTACGGCGACGACCGCGAGGGAGATAACCTTTACACCAATTCCGTCATCGCCCTCGACCCCGATAGCGGCGAGCTGAGCTGGCACTACCAGGAGATTCCCCATGAAGTCTGGGACTTCGACTCCGCGTACGAGTCGATCCTCGTCGATCTCGATTACAAGGGACGCACCAGGAAGCTGCTCGTCAACCCCAGTAAGAGCGGTTTCACCTGGGTGCTCGACCGCACGAATGGCGAGTTCCTCAATGCCTGGTCCCTGGTCGACAATTACAACTGGATCGAGCGCATCGACGAGCAAGGCAACCTGATCGGGCGGCTGGAGCCGGAAGTCGGAAAGGGAAAGTTCATCTGCCCTTCGATGGCCGGAGGACGGGGCTGGAATCACGGCGCCTACAGTCCGAAGACGGGGTGGTTTTATTCGACGGGCAACGAGTGGTGCAATATCCTCAGGGCGCGGCCGGAGGAACCTCGGCCGGGCGAAGTGTTCATGGGCGGCGAAGCCGAAGCGCGTCCGCCGCCGGACGGCAAGCCCAGCGCTCATCTCGGCGCCTACGACCCGATCACGGGGAAACGCCAGTGGACTTATCGGCCGAAGTACCCCTTGGCGGACTCGCAACTCGTCACCGGATCGAACCTGCTCTTCACCGGCGACTACGAAGGCCGTTTCAACGCCTTCGACGCCACAACGGGTAAGAAGCTGTGGTCTTTCCGCACCGGGGCGGCCCACC
Organism: Bryobacterales bacterium; assembly: GCA_965206025.1. Lineage (GTDB taxonomy): Bacteria > Acidobacteriota > Terriglobia > Bryobacterales > UBA6623. The sequence continues at coordinate 45,736 of CBDBIU010000003.1, forward strand.
GCGCCGGCCCGATCACCTACGCGGTCGACGGCCGACAATACGTCGCCGCGCCCAGTGGCTCGTCGGGGGCCAGTATGGCCGCGCTGTGGCCGGAGTTGAAGGATTCTCCGGCCGGAAGCACGCTGTTTGTTTTTGCGCTACCGGAGTCGAAATAGCCATGTTTCGGCGAATTTCCGAACAACGCGTTTTTTGGGCATCCGCCGTCGCCCTGTCGTTGATCTTCTTTGTGGCCCGTCTCGGCGCCCAAAGCCAGACCGTCGATCTGAAGGACGCTGAACTCGTGAAACAAGGCAGCGACCTCTACTCGAAGTCCTGTGCCGTCGGTTACTGCCACGGCTTGGAGGGCCGGACTTTCGGGGCTCCGCAATTGCGCGAGCGCGATTGGGACCCCCGGCAACTGAGCGAAACCATCAACAACGGGGTGCCGGGCACCACCATGCCCGCGTTCCGGGGAGTTCTGGCCGACAGCGAAATCTGGACCGTCGTGGCTTACATCATGACCCTCTCGACCACCGAGCTGTCGGCGTCCGACGCCGTAGTGGAAATCGGAGCCTCGACCAAAGTCCGACTGCCGCTCTCGGAAAAGGAAAAGCTCGGATTTGATCTGTTCTTCGATCTGCACAACGCCAAGCGCTGCAGCGTCTGCCATCTGCTCGGGGAATGGGGTTCGGCCATCGGCCCCGACCTGGCGCACGAAGCCGAAGAACATTCGGCGGAAGAGCTGCTGAAGGACATCGTCGAGCCCGAAGCCGGCATCGCCGGCGGGTTCGAGCGGACGATCGTCCTAACCCAACAGGGCGAGCAGATAGCGGGGATAAAAAAAGAGCAGACCGATGAGTTTATCCGCATCTACGACACGACAACCTTTCCGGTGCCGCTTCGAACCTTCTACAAAGAAGAAATCAAGAGCGTAAGCACCGAGAAAAAATCCACAATGCCCTCCGGTTACGAGGACATGTACTCCCCCGCAGAGCTGGACGCGATTGTCGCCTACCTAAAATCAGGGAAGTTCTGAAAAGGCTGAATCGGGTCCTGGAACGTCCCGCCTGACGACCGAGGCGCGCCATAGGCCCGTCATTACTGCGTCGCGCTTGCTCGCCGCGTTCAACGGACTGTTCGCTCAGTTGCTTTCTCTCGCACACCCTCGCGACGGGCAAAAACGTGGGGCCGCGGGTGGGAAATCGGGGCGTCGAGGGGGAGAGTTGGAGGGATGGCTGGGAAATCGCCGGGAGCAACGGATCAATTTCATCAAGCAGGGAGGAACAGTTCTTGCTAAATCTCGACACCGAGCCGTGCGTATTTTCATGCCGCGAAAGCCTTGAGCTTCAGGGGCCGGCGGTGTACAATTGCGCTGACAGGAGACCAAATTCGAAATGCCGAAAAAATCGAAAGTGCGAAAACTAACTTTGTTTATCCCCTTGTTGTTCCTTTTTTTGATCGGTTGCGAGTCGGTGCCTGAGGCGCCTAAGGCCCCCGCGGCGCCTGAGGTGTCTGAGCGTGTATGCAGCTTGGATCAGTCGAGCATGCATATCATTAAGTGCTGGGGGAGCTGTCCTAACGCCGACTCCGTTTGTCGACTTCGTTGGAGAGCGAAGGGTTCCGAAGACGAGTGGGAAACGGATCACAGCGATTATCGGAACCGGGACGCCGAGCGTGACGCGGAGCTCGAGTATTCCTGTTTTTGTGAGATTCCCGCTGCCTAGCGTGGGGATCGAAGAGACCCGCGGCGGTTTCAGAAGCGTGGGGCGCTGTCGGATCAATGAGCCGGCACGGCGTCCAATTGTTTTTTCGGGGCCGCCCCGCGGATCATCAGCGACAGGATGCCCCACAGGCATGCGGGATCCTCGTGACACCCGGTCACGCTAGAAGGTTCGACGAAAGGGCGTCAACGTCGGATGGTGTCGACAAGTAATTTTCCATTGAGCAATCTAACATTCAGAGGCTAGCAACGCGTCGCCGAGCTGGCCCAATCGAGTCCCATCAGGCCGCTAACGAGAATCTGGGCCGATAGCGAGTGACATGGCTTGTTCTCACTAGCTATCCGGCGGCGGTACAATCTCTGCCAAGACATTATTTCCTGATCGCTTCCGTTTTGTATGCGTCGAGGAGTGCTTCCACTGCTTTTTGCTTCTCCATGAATGCGCTGTAAAGCGCTTGGTATTCTGGCTCTTCCGGGTTTTTAGTGGGTGGCCAACGGGTAGCCGGCTCCTCCATCCTGCCGACCCGACGTCGCCCGCAGTCACATCGGAGCCCAAAAGGCGGCCAAGAAATCCCCAAATACCCTACACGCCAGTCCGGTCGTGGGCAACTCGTAAAGGGAATAAGACACTGATAAACAGGGAGTTATCTCTTTGAGTATGGCCACTGGATGACAGTTGTGGATCTGCATTTCACAGCCTTCGGGAGACTGTACGACTACCTGCCAGCAGCCTTGCTCTACTCGTAACCCTTTGTTTATCAGTAATTCTTTTTGGCCAACGCAGTCGCCGCCCGGCCTTGGGGGCCGTAGAGTTGTCACGAAGCCCTTGAATGGCACCGAAGCAGGCTCCGGGAGGTCGGCCTCACAGTGGCGAGGGATCCGTCACTCACCGCCGCCAGCCACTAAAATCCCAGAAGAGCCGGTATTCTTTGCTTTTCAACAATGTATTGTGAAAGTACTCTCGAAAGCTCCCCCAGTCCCGTTGATCGTCGTTGCTCTTCCTCAGCGCCGCAACCTTCACGTCCAGTGCCGCGTAGCCGGGATCGGCTTCTCGGAGGGTCTGCGTATCTTCATCCGACCAGTCATAATTGATGAATTGAGACAGGCCCTCGGTGAGCACAATGCGCGAGGGATCCTCAGCCATCAGGTACTCAAACTTGGACGTCCCGCGCTCAAGATAGGCCACTTGCAGGTCTCTCTGGGCCTTGGCGATCGCTTCAAACTCCGGCCGTTGCTCGACCGCTAATTCCGCCAACCCAATCTGCCACTCGCGTTGCGCGGCGGCGTACGCGGCCTGGGCCTTCCTGGCGGTCTCAGCAAAGTCGGCGGCGGTAGCTGGAGAGATCACAAGAAAAGCTAAAACACGTATGCTGATCCGTGTCTGAACGTTAAGACAGCTCATCCATCCCACAACCTTTCACCTCACAACTCCCCTCCGCAATCCGGATCTCCGTGGACTCACTATGGAGAGGATACCTCACGCCTTCTGCCCAGAGTTGGCCCGAGTTGGTTGATTCCGGCCAAATCAGCGCCTCTGGCGGGTTTTTTGCGAGACCCGTAGCGCGGATCTCGCCTTTGAGATCCGCGGCCTTTCTCCCGCCGACCACGCACAACGCCAGCCGTCGTCGTGACAACCCCGTCGGAAATAATCGAACTGACCGTATGACGCCGTGCCTCCCACTATGTCACTTCAGGCCAAGTTGTTCATTCAAAATATCTTAACGCCGTTAACAGCACTGTCGCCTGAGGCTGGCTGGGTACAATATGATTGGGTGCCGAAGCACTCCGGGCCGATTCGCGCGCGGGTGAGGCCAGGGCGATGAACCAACGGAGAAGAGAAAACTACCAAACGAAGCCAATCGTGAGCAACCCATAAAGAATCAGTAGCTTGCGGCCAGTTCTTAACAGGATCTCGATCTTGAGATCCGTGGCCTTTGGCTGTGGCGCACGCATTCTTGCGTGCCGTGTCGCCATTCGTGGCGACATCTGGTCCCTGGCGGGGGGCACTCTCAGCGTGCGGCAGTCGAGTTTCGGATGGGGAGCAACGGGACCAAGAAAATGACCAAACGAACCCAATTCCTAATAACTTCCATAAATTCAGTATTTTACAAGAGGATGCGGGGGCCGGCGTTGAATCAGCAAGCCGGCACGGCTTGCAACTGCTTTTTCGCCTCTGCGACCACGCTGTCCGCCGTGAAGCCGAACTTCTTCTGGAGTTCTTTGAGCGGAGCGGAGGCGCCGAATGTTCTCATGCCGATGCTGTACCCTCCCGGCCCGACGTACCGGTCCCAACCAAGAGTAGAGGCCTGCTCGACGGAAACCCGAGCGGTCACCTCGGGCGGAATAACGCTGTCTCGGTACGGGCGGTCCTGCTGCTCGAATAGCTCCCAGGAGGGCATGCTCACGACTCGCGCTTGGATTCCCTCGGCCTTCAATTGCTCGTAAGCGTCCACGCAGAGGCCCACTTCGCTGCCCGTCGCCAGTAAGAGAACGTCCGATGTTCCACACTCGGCGTCGGCCAAGACGTAGGCTCCTCGGGCAAGACCGGAGGCCGGCGCATAGTGGTCTCGGTCCAAGGTCGGCAGAGCTTGCCGGGAGAGCACCAGCGCGAGCGGCTCGTGACGAAGCCGTAGGATGACTCGCCAAGCCTCGACCACCTCGTTCGCATCGCCGGGACGCAGCGTGATCAGTCCCGGAACGGCGCGCAAGGAGGCAAGTTGCTCGACCGGCTGGTGCGTTGGGCCGTCTTCGCCCACGCCAATCGAGTCGTGCGTGAAGATGTAGATGGCCGGCAATTCCATCAACGCGCTCAGCCTGATCGCGGGGCGGGAATAGTCGCTGAAAATCAGAAAGCCCGAGCCGAAGGGGCGAACTTTGCAGTGTGAAAGACCATTCAGGATTGAGGCCATGGCGTGTTCGCGGACGCCAAAATGAACGTTGCGGCCTCCGGGGGTGGCAGCCGTGAAATCGCCTGCTCCCGAGAACGTCAGCCGCGTCTTGGTGGAGGGAGACAGATCGGCTGAGCCGCCAACAAGCCAAGGGATATTCTGGGCCACCACATTCATCACTTGACCCGACGCGTCCCTGCCGGATACGCCCTTCGGGTCCGCCGGAAAGCTCGGCAGAGCAAGCGGCAACTCCTCGGGCAACTCGCGGTGCTGCATGCGGTAAAGGTGGTCGGCCGGCGTCGGATGAGCTTTTCGGTATTCCCCAAAACTCTTCATCCAGGCCTCGCGAAGGGAGCGGCCTCGCTGGGAGATCTGCCGCTGAAAGCTCTCGCTGACCGCCTCGGGAACGAGAAACTTGGCGTCTTCGGGCCAACCGTAGGTCTTCTTGGTGAGCCGAACCTCATCCTCCCCTAGCGGAGCGCCGTGGGCCGCGCTGGTATCCTGCTTATTCGGCGAGCCGTAGGCGATGTGGCTGTCGACGATAATCAAGGTCGGGCGATCCTGGACGTTCTTGAAAGTGTTGAACGCCCGGTCGAGCATTTCCAGATCGTTGGCGTCGCCCACGCGAGTGACATTCCATCCGTAGCCGATGAAGCGCGTAGCGACGTCGTCGCTGAAGGCCCAATCGGTGTGACCCTCGATCGAAATCTTGTTGTTGTCGTAGATCCAGCAAAGGTTCGAGAGTTTCAGGTGGCCGGCGAGGGAGGCCGCCTCGCTACTGACACCTTCCATCATGCAGCCGTCCCCGCAAAGCGCGTAGGTGTCGTAGTCAAACATCGTGAATTCGGGACGGTTGAAATAGTCGGCCATCCATTTACCGGCCATGGCCATGCCCACGCTGGTGGCTACCCCTTGGCCGAGCGGGCCCGTGGTCGTCTCAACCCCCGAGGTCCAGCGGTACTCGGGATGACCGGGCGACTTGCTCTCGAACTGTCGAAAACGCTGGATGTCTTCGAGAGTTACGGCCAGCTTGCCCAGCGCCTCGTACCTAGGGTTGACGGCTCGAACACGGCACAAATGCAGCATCGAGTACAGCAACATCGAAGCATGGCCTATTGAGAGGACAAAGCGATCGCGGTTCGGCCAAATGGGGTCCTCGGGGTCAAACCGCAGATGGCGCTGCCACAGGCAGTAGACGACCGGCGCCATGGCCATCGGTGTGCCTGGGTGGCCGGAATTGGCCTGTTGTACGGCGTCCATCGATAGCGTCCGGATCGTGTTGACGCATAGTGTATCGATCTGATCCGGATCGTCGGCCGTAATCGGGCTCCTCGTCATGAGAGAACCTCCCGCGTTATTCATCGCACTCTAGCCCCTGAGACTTTAGCTCCCGCGCCCTTTCTTTTTAGGGATTTAACGCCCGGCTTCGGGGTTTCTTCGGCGGATCGAGAAACCGGCCGGGTGGGCGATCGCTCGTGAACCGGGGCTCAGAGCGGCAAGCCGGCGCGGGCAAGCGCTTCCCGCAGAGTCTTCTCGGAGTGCAGCCCTACCAGGTAGGAAACGATTCTGCCCCGGCGATCAATAACCACGGCCGTTGGGATGGCGGTAACCTGAAACTGCCCGGCGACCTTGTTTCCGCTGTCCACCAGAGTCGGGAAGGTATACCCGTTTCCCTTGACAAAGTTTCGCGCGTTCCGCTCGGACTCGCCGTTGACCCCAAGCAGGACCAAACCCCTAGGGGCGAGCTCCCGGTTCAACGCCTCGAGTTGGGGCATTCCCCTGCGGCACACCCCGCACCAGGTAGCCCAGAAGTTCAGCATCACGACCTTGCCTCGCAACCCCGCCAGCCGAAACGATCTTCGCGATAGGTCGGTCAACGCGAAGTCGCCGGCCAGTTGCCCAAGCAAACTGCCTTGGGGCGGGCGGTCCGGCTCGGTTGTTGCGCCCTCAGGCGGCCGGTCTTCCCGAGGGAGGCGGGTGCTGATCACGCTAACCAACACCTGACCGTCGAAGGACGCTTTCCGGCGCGTCTGCTCGAAGTCTTCCGCGCCCGCGACGAAACTCTTCGAAACATATCCGCGAACGGTGCTACCATCCATCTCGACCGACACCGAGTAGCAAGGGCTCTCTCCACCCGCGATCGAGAATCGCAGTCGCAAGACCTGGCCCTTCCGCAGCGAGGCGACTTCCGGTGCATGGTCAGAGCATTCGGAACGCAGCGAAACCTGCTCTTCCTTGACGACAAGATGCGTGGCGCCCGCCAGCGGGGTCTGCCAGGAGAAGAGCAGGCCCGCTGCAATTGCGATCGAGACTTGGAGAGAAGTCACTACGGGAATCTTACCCCGTCGGAAATATCGACACAAGAGAACGAGGGCCCAATCCCGCCGCATCCCGCCGATTTTAACGGCCGTGTATCGGGCATGAAAATGCCTGGACTCCTCGCGCCGGTAGCCCTGAGAGGAGGCAATTAGGCGGCACACAGGCCCATTGCGGGAGGTCTCCACAATTGAAAGCTGTAGCAAGATAGGGGAATCGACCCGTGACAAGCGGCTTGATTCGCACCCGACGAGATTCTGCTAGGCTGGGCCCCTTGGAAACAGGTTCGCCCCTACTGCTGACGCAAGCGGCGTCGATGGCCGCCGCTCGCCGTCGGCGTTTCACAACTTTGAGTTTGAAAAGGAAGGCGACGGTGTCCGATTGGCTGGTCCGGAGTGCTGTTGCCGTGCTCGTGTTGGCCGGCTGGCAGTGCGGCGGCCCCGACCGCGCAGCTACGCTCGAGTTGAAGTTCGGCCACGTCGCTCAACCGGGATCACTGATCGCGGTCTCGGCCGAAGAGTTCGCTCGCCGCGCGAACGAAAAATTAGGCGCTAGCGCCAGGGTGATCGTCTTTGGGTCATCTCAACTCGGCAACGACGAGATCCTGCTCCAGAAGCTCAAGCTGGAAACGGTCGACTTCGCGCTGCCCTCCACCATCATGTCTTCGGTGGTCAATGCTTTCGGTCTTTTTGAAATGCCCTATTTGGTAAAGGATCGCGAGCACATGCGGCGGATCGAGAAAGAGATCTTCCTGCCGAAAATCGCGCCGCTAGCCGAAGAGAAGGGCTACAAGATCGTCTCTGTTTGGGAAAACGGCTTTCGCCATATCACCAACAACGTTCGCCCCATCGTTGTTCCCGACGACTTGCGAGGTATCAAGCTGCGCACGCCGAGAGGCCGCTGGCGAGTGAAGCTATTTCAAAGTTTCGGAGCCAACCCAACACCGATGCCGCTCTCTGAAGTTTTCGTGGCTCTCCAGACCGGAGTGACCGACGGACAGGAAAACCCTCTCGCCCAGACCTATGGTGGAAAGTTCTTCGAAGTGCAAGACTACCTCTCGCTTACCAGCCACGTTTACAGTCCCGCCTATCTCACCGTAGGAACCAAGAGATGGGCCAAACTCCCACCGGGAATCCGGCGAATCTTGGAGCGCGCCGCCCGTGAAACCCAGGAGTTCGTCACCACCACGGCGGAACAAATGGATCAAGAGTTACTCGAAAAGCTGAAGGGATCAAGCATTCAGGTGAACACGGCCGACCGCGCAAGCTTTCTCGCGGCCAGCCGTTCTATCTACGAGGACTTCACCCGTTCCATCTCCGGCGCCGAAGGGTGGGTGAAGAGTTCGCTGGCACTGGCTACTCCTTAGCCCGCTTTTCTCACCACCTGACGGTCGAAGCACGCAATAGGCCCGCCATCACTGCGTTGCGCTTGCTCGCCGTGCTCAACGTAGGGTTCAAGTACGCCCGCATTATTCAAGAAATGCGGCACCGAGCAGCTCGCGCCTTGCACTGACGGGCCTCTCACGCACTTCGTCTCGCCACGTGGTGAGAAAAGCGGGCTAGAGGCGGTATTTTCAAGGCAGAATGCGGGCGGGTCGGCGGGTTGCGTTTTCCATACCCCCAGGGCCACCATGGTGGGTACAGTTAAACCCGTGGAAACCGCCGCCCTAATCGAGTTTCTGCTGCTTCTGTTGATTGCCGCCTCGCTGATCGCGATGGCGACGATCCGCCTGAAAATCCCCTACACGGTCGCGCTGGTCGTCGGTGGGTTTCTGATCGACCTGTTCCACTTCCCGATCGTTGAAAAAATCAGCGAGAGTACGGGCGTGCTGACGCCCGAGGTCATCATGATGCTGTTCCTGCCTGCTTTGCTTTTCGAGGCCGGCATCAACATCCACGTTCGGCATCTGCGGGAAAACCTGGTTCCGATTCTCTTGTTCGCCGTGTTCGGCGTCGTATCGGCGACCCTCGTAACCGGGTTCGCGGTCTACTTGGGCGCCGGCCTTCCTCTGATGGTCGCCATGTTGTTCGGCGCGCTGATCGCCGCCACTGATCCTATTTCCGTCCTGGCTCTTTTCAAGGAAATGGGTGTTTCCAAACGCCTGGCTGTGTTGGTCGAGGGCGAGAGCCTCTTCAACGACGGGACGGCTGTCGTCGTCTTCGGCATCTTGCTCGAAGCCGTGCGAACGGGCCATCTTGATTTAGCCGCCGGCGTCGGAGAGTTTATCGTCGTTGCGCTGGGCGGAGCCGCGCTCGGGGTCGCTTTGGGTTACGTCGTCAGCAAGGTCACACAACGCATCGACAATCCCCAAATTGAAATCACCCTGACCACGGTCCTTGCCTATGGGTCGTTTCTGATCGCCGAGCATCTTCAAGTTTCCGGCGTGATTGCCACGGTGGGGGCGGGGGTGATGATCGGCAACTTCGGCGCCGAGGTCGGCATGAGCTCCCGCACGCGCGTGGCGCTTTGGTCGTTTTGGGAATACCTAGGGTTTGTCGTCAACTCGCTGGTCTTCCTGCTCATCGGCATCGAGGTGCACATCAGCGATCTGCTCGGCTCGTGGCCCGCCATCGTGTTGGCCGTGGGGGCAGTCCTTTTGGGACGTTTGATTTCGATCTATGCCCTGACGCCGCTCGCTAATGCGCTGACCGACAAGATTCCCCGTTCCTGGCAGCACGTCCTGTTTTGGGGCGGTATCCATGGGAGCGTTTCGATCGCTCTGGCGCTGAGTCTTGAAGCGGACTTCCCGCACCGCCGCGAAATTCTGGCCATGACGTTCGGCGTGGTAGCCTTCTCGATCATCATCCAAGGACTTACCGTGAAGCCGCTGGCCCGCCGGCTGGGACTCGAAGAGGGCCAAGAGGACGAATATGATCGGGTGAAAGTCCGCCAGATGGCGGCAACGGCCGCTCTTGCCGAGCTCGACGAGCTCGAAAAGGGGCACGTCGTCTCTCCCCAGGTCTGCGATCAGTTGCGCGCCGAATTACAGGGGCAAATTCAGCAGGTTCGCGGTGAAATCGACGCCCTGCACGGGCGCTACCGGACCTGGGCCGAGGAAGAGATCAAACTGGCTCGCACGCGCATGATCGCGGCGCAGAAAACCGTCATTCAGCGGGCCACGGGCCAAGGTCTCATCTCGCTTCACACGGCGGAAACCATGCTGGCTCAGGCCGACGACGAGCTCGACGCGGTCACGGGCGGCGCGGCCGATGAGGAACGAAGCTCGGCTGACGGGCCCGGGGCGGGCTAAGTTCGACTGAATAGGACCTTCAATAGCGGCGGCGTGGCCAACGTCGTCACCATAACCATCACCACCATGGCGGAAAACGTTTCCGAGGAAAACACCGGCTGGCCAGTCACCATCAGGCCGGCGCCGATGCCGGCAAAGATCAGTCCCACCTCGCCGCGAGGAATCATACCCACGCCGACGGCAAGCCGGTTGATGCCTTTCTCCAGCACGCCGAGCGAGCAAATCTGCTTGCCTACGATGGCAGCCAAACTCAACGCACCCGCGAACTGCAGAACCCGCCAATCGGCGAACGATCGCAAATCGACGCGTAACCCCATCACGACGAAGAATACCGGCACCAGGATGGAGCTGATCGGGGAGACAATGTGCTCGAAACTCTCCGAGCGCATCCTCGTATAGCCTTGGTAGTGCTTTTCATCGAGCACCAAACCGGCGGCAAAAGCGCCGATGATGGGCGCTAAACCGAAAACCTCCGCCAGCCCGGCCAGCGAGAAGCAATGACAGACGCTCAGCACGATGGGCATGCCGCCGACCTTGGCGGCCGCCCCGATCTGCAGGATCTTGCCGCCGACGAAGCGCCCGGCCACGATCGCCACGGCAAGAAAAATGATGGACTTACCGATAATCACCAGCACCGGTAGAATGGAGATGTCGCCCGCCGTCCCTGTTCCGATCGAAGTGATGAGGCCGCTGGCCACCGACAAGATGATCAAACCGAGCACATCGTCCACCACCGCCGCTCCCAGAATGATGCGCGCCTCCTTGGTGCCCATCTTGCCAAGGTCCTTGAGCACGCGGGCGGTGATGCCCACGCTCGTCGCCGCCAGCGTAGCGCCGGCAAACAGGTGAACATACCAGTCCGACTCGGGCAGAAAATACGTCGAGACCGCATACCCCAGCAGGACGGGCGCGACGACCCCTAAGGCGGCCACCAGCAGGGCCGAGGCCCCCACCGCCAACAGCTCGCCCATGTTCGATTCCAAACCCACTTCGAACAGCAGCAAGATGACTCCGATCTCGGCGAACAGCGCCAAGCCCGAATCGCTCTTGAAGGCTTCGAGGCCGGTAACTCCCACCAAATAAAGATTCCCCAAAACCATCCCCAGGACCAGCTCTCCCAGTACGGCCGGCTGATTCCAAGTCTCGAACAGCTCCCCCCCGACCTTGGCGGCCAGCAGAATTGTGACGATGTAGAAGAGGAAGCGGAACACGCTAACGTGCCCCGTGTGCTCGTCCCCGGCGTGAGCTTCCGGGGCCACCGATATCACGACGACCATAAAGGCAAGCATGCCGATGAGGAATAGAATGCTTTTCATTTGTTCCTTATCTCGGACGCCGGAGTCACGATTCTTGCCCTCTCACAGCGCTGCGACAACCTGTCAGCCTTTCAGGGGAACGGTAAGACGGTGACACCCTCGCTCGCCCGGACCCTTGCGACCCATTGCCCATGTCCGGCCGGACATGGGGATGAACAGAGGTTCCAACATTCCTACCTTAGCACCTCGCGGTCCCGGCTCGATTCGCCCTGCTTTCACCGGCCTCTGCCACGGGACTCACGCCAAAACGCCCGCCGGAGGATCGAACCTAGCCGAGGGTCAAAGCCGGTTCGGGCGCCAATTGGCGCCTGGCAACGATTTTCGCCTCTGCAACTCCTTTGTTTCCCCGTATGGTTAGACGAGGAAAATCGGTGACCGGACCCTTTCTTGCGGTCAAGGACTTCACGACGAGTTCTTAAGGCCAAGTACTTCACGACGGGCTGCTAAGTAGAGATATCGGCAATTGTCGACTCTGGACTAGCCCGCTTCTCTACTTTGGAAATAAGGCTCGCACTTGGACTCAGATACGCCGGGGCCGTATTTTCATGTTGGGAGGTGGTCTCCGCTGAACAATGAGGCCGCTACGCCGCCTTTTCGAGCCGTTCTTCCGTACTGAGCTTGCGGTGCTCACGCGCGATCGCTAGGGCGACGCCCAGCCAGATCAATACAAAGATCACATTGGCGGCCGCGTAGTGCTGAACGGCGAAGGCGAGCTGGACGCCAACAAACACCAGCACCGCTTGTAACATGTCTCCCGTGCGCCAGAAAAAGGTATCGATCGCGGCTTTGGCTTTGTACTTCGCTTCGCGGCTGGTGGGCAAAAACAGCGCGTGACGAGTCGTGTTCTGGATCGAATAGTCGGTGCTATTCTCAAGAACCTTGGCGACCCTGATGACAGCCAGGATCGGGATGAAGATGATCAGGCAGTAGCTGCCTAGGGCGATGCAGGGCAGGATGAACAGGGCGCCGCGAACGCCGATGTACCTAAAGATGCGGGATACAAGAAACAGCTGGAACAGGAAACCGAGCAAGTTCACCCAACTGAAGAAGTCTCCGTAAAACTTCCCAATCAACGCGCTCTTCGCGGCTTCGGTCACTTCTCCGGCGGCTACGGCGCGTTCGGCGTCTGTCACCACAATCTTGCCGAGGATAAACTCACCCGTCGTATTTACGACGTTCAACAACACGATCAAAACCGCGATCAACAACAAGTACCGTTGCGAAAAGACGAGTTTGAAGCCCCCTTCTTTCCCCAGCGGGGCTTCCGCCGCCGATGCCTTGTCCGCTGACGCAGTGCGACGCTCGCGGCGATTGACCCCCTGACTGATCAAAATGCAAACCAGCAAACCGCCAGCCGCCATCAGCATCATCAAATAGGGAGCCGCTACCGGGTCGAACACGCCGAAGAGTTCGCCGGCCGTCTTCGAACCCACCCAGGCGCCCAGGGAACTGCCCACGCCAACCAAAGGGAATAGCCGCTTGCCCTGCTCTTCGGTAAAAATGTCGTTCGCAAAGGCCCAAAACTGCGCGATCACGAGGACGTTAAAAATGCCGATCCACAGAAAAAAGGCCACGCCGACGCGTACGCCCGAGACGCCCAAGACAGAGAAGATTCCCAGGTGAGAGATAAAAAAAAGCGTTACCCAAGTAATCAGGCGAGTGCGGTTGACCTTGCCCGCAAACGCTCCGTAGGCGGGGACCACAGCCAGCAGCAGAAGAGCCTGGCCCGCGGCGGCGTAGCTTTTGACCTCAGCCCCACCCTCGCTGAGGATCAGGGCTTCCCTGACCGTCTTGAGCAGATAGTAGGAAGCAAGCAGCAGGAATACATTGGCGGCCAGCAAAAGCGCCGTGGCGCCTTCGCCGGGTTTGACCCGGCTGAAAATCGAAAGGGCCTTGTCCAGAACCCCTTTCTTCCCTTCCGTGATAGGCTTAACAACCTGCGCCATGGTCAAGCCCCAGGGCCTTGGCGGCCGAGACAAGCAACCAGTGTAACAGCCCGCCGTGGCCTCCTTCCGAGATGCCGATGCCCTTCCAGCACGCGGCGGGGCGACGTCGGATCAAGCGCCGCGACGAACGCCGGGCCGCCGAGCTCTAGCCCGTCTGTTTCAGACAAGACTTTCTGATCGCTCTGGCGGTGTGGCGCACGCGTTCTCGCGTGCCGTGTCGCCATTCTTGGCGACATTTCTCGTTGTGGTGCGTCGGCCCTTCAGCCGACCGGCGAGAATGCCGGCACAGCACGAGAAAAGCGTGCGCCACGTCGCTTTCGATCCCGACATTCTCAAATTCATGGCGAACCCGTCTCGAGAACAGGCCACTCGCCTAATCCAGGTCGATGTCGCGGGGGAACTGTTTTTGAGGACCTTCCGAGCGCGCCTTCTTGAGCAGTCCCTCGAAGCGCTTATCGAGCACCTTGCCGTGTTGGCGTTCGGCCTGCACCTGCTCGCGAAACCTCTGATCGCGACTACCTTCTTCCGACTTGAGTTGCCGGACCGCTTTCTGAAGATCCAGCGGCGCTTCCTTTGGCTTCGGCGCCTGATGAGATAGGATGGCCTCGGTCTCCGCGTCGACTTCGAGCGTAGCTCCGCAGCAGGGACACTCGATCTCGAAAACCCCATCCTCCATGCCTATATCCTAACGAAATACGACCCGGGCGGAGGTGAGACCTTGCGCGCCCCGCCCCCGCAGCCTCCTCATGGGCAAGGCGGCCCAGCCCGGGGCCGACTCGCCCATCTCCCGAGCGGGCAGCTGGGGGGAACGTTCAGACTCTGAGCGACGCCTTAAATTTTCTGTGGGAGAGAGCCTCCTAGCAGCCTGCGGCAATAGTAGACGTCGCGAAAAATCGGGTACAGCCAGCCAATTCGCTTCAGGTGAAGTTCTTTGTTTCCAGGGCCATGATGGGGGGGTGAATTGGTGGCAGTCCCCATTTTTCTCTCCCGTGCGACTTTCGCCACAGCCTCCTAGACCGTTGATTCCCTTCGATCGCGACAAGCGAGCGCTTGCGTGTCTTCAGTCGCGCGGTATACTAATTTTGCGTCCTCTGCTGGGAGGTAGTGTAACGGTAACACGACAGATTCTGGATCTGTTTATCGGGGTTCGAATCCCTGCCTCCCAGCCAATATTCTCTTTCTTTTTTATTTGCAATAGCTTGCAAGTATTATGCCGTCTTGGCACCCGCTATTTTTCCGAAGCTGTGGGGCCTGTTTTGATTTCCAAGCAGAGTCTCCTCATAGGTGGCAATTCCTGGACCGCTCCGTCGAAAACCCACCGGCTTTCATCCCCTTGGGTGGACCGCAGGACCATCGACACTCCCTCAAGTCGCGGCCCGGAAAGCTCCTGAAAAACCCACTTTCGGGTTGGACAGAGATCCCGGTAATCCTTGCGGGAAAGGCCTTTTTACATACGCGAACTTTTGTCAGTAGGGACTAGCACGCATTTCTCACTACGGCGGACGGTGGTGCGAAATGCCGGTTAGAAGAGGAACTACGATGCGCCTGGCTAAGATTTATTGCTTCCTACCGGCAGCGTTGATCGGATCTCTCGTGTGGGGACAAGGCGTCGACAAACGCACCGATGCCGGCGACCGGCTCTACGGCTCGAACGTGGCGGCCTCCGCCTATCCGGCGGCGAAAAGCGGCGGCAACTACATGCACAATTACTACCTTCCGCCTCCGTCGTCGACGCCATGGCGCCCGGCGTGGTCCCCGGACGGCGAATGGATCGCCTTCAGCATGGCCGGCTCGCTGTGGAAAATCCGTCCTGGAGAAGACAAAGCCTATCAGCTCACGGCGAATGCGACCTACGACTCCTCGCCGGCCTGGTCGCCCGACGGCCGCTGGATCGCCTACACCGCCGATGACAACTACCGCCGCATTAACTTGATGCTGCTCAGCGTTGCCACCGGTGAAAGCACGGCTCTCACCCAAGGGAATCACCTGAACCTCGATCCCGCGTGGTCGCCCGACGGAAGCAAGCTCCTCTACGTTTCAACCGCTGCCGACGGCTGGTATAACGTCCATGCCATGCCGATCGAAAACGGCAATCCCGGCACCCCGATTCGCCTGACCGAGGACAACCGCTATAGCAACTCGCGGCTTTACTTCGGGGACAACGATCTTCACATCCAGCCCACCATCTCGCCGGACGGCGAAGAGATGATTCTTGTCTCCAACCGTGGAATCCCGCTAGGGTCCGGAGCGATTTGGCGGGCGCCCATTGGGCCCGATGCCATGACCAAGGCGAAGAGAATCCTGCGCGAGGAAACGCTTTATCGCACGCGGCCCCAGTGGTCGCACGACGGCAAACGCATCCTCTACAGCTCGCACCGCGGCAGCCAGTACACCAACCTCTATGTGCTGCCGGTCGTTGGCGGCGAACCCTACCAGTTGACGTTTGGAGAGTGGGACCACTTTGACCCGCGATGGTCGCCCGACGGCGAGTGGATCGTCTACGTATCAAATCAACACGGGATCTCGGACCTTCGTCTTCTGAAGACCCATGGCGGGGAAGAGCGCAAGATCGAAATCAGACGCCGGGTTTACTTGGAACCCATGGGAACACTGGAAGTGCTTGTCAGCGACGCCGACACCCGACAGCCGACCGAAGCCAGGATCTACTTGAGGGCCTCGGATGGAAAGGCGTACGCACCTCCCAATGCCTTCCGTCGCGTGAGCGGTGATGCCCTGAAGCTGGATTGTTTCCATACCCAGGGCCGCTTTGTCGTGGACGTTCCGGCGGGTCAAGTGTCCCTCCACGCGATGAAGGGGTTCGAGCGCTCTCCGGTTAAAAGGACGGTGGGGGTTTCACCGGGGCGCGTGACCCGCGTGGAACTCCCTCTCCGCCGCTTCACGAATCTCAAGGCCAAAGGATGGTACAGCGGCAGCGATCATGTCCATATGAACTACGGCGGGAACCTCCACAATACGCCGGAGAACCTGCTATTTATGGCCGCCGCGGAAGACCTCGATGTGATTGGCGAAAAGATCGCCAACAAGGACAATCGAATCTTCGACCACCAATACTACAACGGCGCCTACGACCGGAAGCGTTCGACGCCTGATCGGGTTCTCTCGTGGGGCCAGGAGTATCGTCCGCCCTTTTACGGCCATATCAATTTCATCAACCTCACCAAACATCTGATTTCCCCCTTTACGACCGGCTATGAAGGCACCGCCATCGAGAGCCTCTACCCGAGCAACACCGACATGTTCCGCCTGGCCCGAGAACAAGGCGCTCTCGGGGGATACGTACACCCCTACTTTAAAGATCCCCCCACGGTCGGCTACGCGGTCGCACGCGGATTTCCCATCGATCTCGCGCACGGCGCGTTCGAGTACCTCGAGGTGATGACCGGGGCGAAGTTCGCCAGATTCACCTCGAAGGTCTGGCATCGGGCGCTGAACTGCGGTTTCCGAGTCACCGCTTCAGGAGGTGAAGATTCCATCTCCGGCCTCCATAGGACCGCGCTCGTCGGCGCCGCCCGCGCTTACGCTTATTTGGGCGACGAATTGAAGTGGGACCGCTGGGTGGAGGCGATCCGTCAAGGCCGAACGTTTGTGACGAACGGCCCGCTGATTCAACTCGAAGTGAACGGAGAAATGCCCGGCGGTACGATCAGCTTGCCCCGCGAAGGCGGCACGGTCCAAGTGGCCGGGTCTTTGGAATCTGCCTTCGCCGTGGACGCGCTGGAGCTGCTTTTCAACGGCGAAGTCATAGCCACGATCCCGGTTGGAAACGGCGGCCGGAACGCTCAAGTCAACGAACGGATCGAAGTTCGCGAAAGCGGCTGGTTCACTCTGCGCGCCACCAGCGAAAAGCCGGTCCATCCGATCGACGACGCCTATCTCTATGCGGAAACCAGCGCCGTTTACGTCCACTGTGGGGATCGGCCGATCCGCTCGAAACAAGACGCCGAGTATTTCATCCGCTGGATCGACAACATCACTCGGCAAGCCGAGAATCACCCCGGCTGGCGCTCGGAAGCCGAGCGCAAACACGTGCTTGCCCAATTCGCCGAAGCCCGCGAAGTGTTTGAACAGCGAGCGCGGGAGGCGGAACAGTAGGGGTTAGCGCCGCTGCGCCTGCCCGAGGCACCCGAACCTGTAAGGGACAGTCCACCCATCCGGGCCCGCCCCCCTCCCAGTGCGGGATAGTAGGTGCATGGAAATGACCCTGCTCCTGTCGAAGATACTTGGCCCGGTACTGTTGCTTCGCGGCATCTCCGTTCTCATCGACCGCCAGCATTTCGCTGCAATGCTCGACGGTTTAGAGAAAGAGGTAACGACCGTCGCGTTCTCCGCTTTTCCCATTGCCCTACTTATGGTGTGTACCGCGCTCGCCGTAACACACGAGGACACGTCAAGCTTGGCGGCGATCCTGATTCAAGTCGGTGTCTGGGGAGGAATCCTGAAGGCCAGCGCGCTCATCCTGTTCCCTAGGGCAGTGACCGTCAAAGCCCAGATGTTGGGAAAGGCCGGTTTCATCCACATCGTGTGGGTGGTCTGTCTCGCGGGTGGCGGCTATTTCACCTGGTTTGGGTACGGATCGGCCTGAAGCTCTCTAACCCGCTTTTCTCACCACATGGCGAGGCGAAGTGCGTGAGAAGCCCGTCAGTACAAGGGGCGCGCCGCTCAGCGCCGCATTGCTTGAATAATGCGAGCGTACTTGAACCCTACATTGAGCACAGTGAGCAAGCGCAACGCAGTAATGGTGGACTTATGGCGTGCTTCGACCGTCACGTGGTGAGAAATGCGGGCTGGCGGCATGACCGCTCACTGGCGTTGGTGGATCTCAGTTCGTTTTCGTCGATTTGGAGGCTGTTCGGTCGAAGCAATACAGCGCTGACATTGTCCGAATGTAGAGCCGGTCCGCCGCAACCGCGGGAGTTGCGTACACGTTTTCTTGAAGGTCGTTCGTCGCCAAAACTTCCCATTGCGGGGTCGCCCGAATGACGACCACCTTGCCGGCTTCGCTGACCGCATAGATCTTGCCGTCAGCGACGATTGGGCTGGCGTAGTAATGGCCCATCGCTTCTCGAAGCCGTCCTTGCTTGTGAACGGCGCCTGTGTTCGCATCGAGGCTTGTGAAGATCCCGCCGTTGCGCACGAGATAGGTGGTTCCAGCGTGGAACAGCGGCGTCGGCACGTTGGGGAGCGCTTTCTGGTACCTCCAAAGCACGCTCGACTCGGACTGCTCGCCATCCCCTCTTGGGAGCACAGCCCAGACACCGCCCGCGGCGGTCTCGGCCCGGATGGGAGCATCATATTCGATCTTGCTGACCATGCCGTCCCCGTTCGTATCCAGCCCTTCTAGAGACTTGCGGGCAGGCTCGTCGGGTGCCTCTGCTACGGTCACCTGCCCGTCGCCGTCCACGTCGTTTCCCTCGGCGAACGTATCGAAGTCTGGGACGAATTCACCGATGCCTTTGACATTGATGTAGATGACGCCGTCTCCAACCGTGGGAGACCCCTTAGAGAGCTTGGCGAAACCAGGCAGCCACCAGAGCTTTTCGCCGGTATTCGCCGAATAGCCGGCGAGCTCGGTCTGTCCCGACACTACGATCTCCTCGGCGGAGTCTGTCAAACGGATGGTGGGCGTCGAGAATGCGCCCGAGCCGTCAGGGCGTTCGGTCTTCCAAACCATCTTGCCGTTATCAGTGTCGAACGCCGCGAGATAGGAGCTCTTCGCCTGGTCCGCGATTAGGATCACTTTCCCATCCGCCAGGATCGGCGACGCGCCCATGCCCTGCGAGATCTCGAACGGGCCCAGGGGGACCCTCCACAACAGCTCACCATTAGGTCCGTAGGCCGCCAGTCCGAATTCGGAGAAGAACGCGTAGACGTTGGCGCCGTCGCTGACCGGCGTCGGCGAAGCGGGATCGTTAAGCGGGTGGCGAGGCTCAGTCCGCTCCGCGATTACATGCCGACGCCAGAGTTCAGCCCCGCTTTCGCGGTCCAGGCAGAGAACGATGCGCTTGTCATCTTCATGGGCGGTTAGGAAGATTCGCTCGCCCACGATGACCGGAGATGATTTGCCCGCCGGTACTGATCTCTTCCAGGCGACATTTTTGTGCCGACCAAACTCTACCGGTAGTCCCTTCGCGCCGGAAGATCCCGCACCGTTCGGGCCGCGAAAGCGAGGCCAGTCCGCGGCGGTGAGGCAGAAGCATGCGACCAGGGCGACAGCTACGGCTCGCAGGGGGCAAGACACACGCCAAACGTACATCGTCGGAGCGACTTGTGGCAAGAGGGATCCCCGGGCTTCTCAGACGATCAGACTTCTCATCGCCTTGACCGCGCCCACCGCCCGCTCGATATGCTCCATCGTGTTATAGAAGTGCGGGCAAAGCCGAAACCCGTTGACAACCGCACCCGCTATGCCGTGTTCGAGGTAGGCTGTGTCGAATACTTCCTGGCGATGTTTGCTCGGCACTTCGATGATGCAGACTCCACAACTCAGCTTCGGGTCCTCGGGCGTAACCAGCCTGGCTCCGACCTCCCGCAGGCCGGCTTTCAAAGCAGTTGCTAACCGCACGGCGCGGTCCTCGATCTTTCTGAAACCGATCGCGCGGTGGAAATCGACGGCCGTGCCCACGGCCGCGAGAGCAGCATCATCCCGCTGACCCAGCGACTCGAACTTGCGAGCGCCCTTGACGTCGGGATCAACGTCGCTTCCCCAACCCGGTGCAACCACGTTGGGCCAAATCTCGGGAACCCTTTCTTGCTTCACGTAGAGCAAGCCGACTTCCTTCGGACCGGCGAGCCATTTATGCGCGCTGGCGGTGTAGGAATCACAACCCAGCTCGCGCAAGTTGACATCGAGCGCTCCCCAGGTCTGGGCGCCGTCGACGTGCACATAGATGCCGCGGCGATGGGCCTCCTCCGACAGCTCCCGAACCGGCAAGCGGACGCCGCTGACGTTTGAACCATGCGTGATCGCCAGCACTCGCGTTTTCGCCGTGAAGCTGTCTACGAAGACCTCGGCAAGCTCACCCGC
Source organism: Bryobacterales bacterium (assembly GCA_965206025.1). Lineage (GTDB taxonomy): Bacteria > Acidobacteriota > Terriglobia > Bryobacterales > UBA6623. The sequence goes on from CBDBIU010000003.1 coordinate 66,196, forward strand.
CTCACTCGGCTGCTTCGGAGTCGTCACGCGCTTGACGGTGAGGCCGAAGCGCGCGGCGCGCACATCCCAGGCAACGTTGTTCGTCGGATGATTCTGGTCCCAGAGAACGATTTCGTCCCCCGAGCGCAAAGAGATCCCGTTGTTGACCACATTGTTAGCTTCGCTCGTGTTTCGAACGAGAGCGATCTCATCAGCGCTGACACGAAGCTCCTCGGCCACCTTGCGTCGCGATTCTTCCAGGGTTGTCTTGAACTTGTCGCGATTGTTGAACGAGCAGTCAAAATCGATATCGCGCGTGAGTTCGGAAACCCGCTCGGCGACGACCCGGGGCGAGGGACACAAGTTGGCCGCGTTCATGGGAACTTTTCCCTCGCCAAAGGGGAACTGTTGGCGAACCATTTCCCAATAGGCCTCGCCCTCGCCGGCCGCCGCCAACAAAGGGGACAGCTGCCCTAGAGACGCGGCGGCAGCGGGCAAAAAGGCAGCTCCCGCGGCCACTTCCGACAAAAATGAACGGCGTGAAGCGGATTGTCCCATGGGTGAATCTCCTCCTTGTTAGGCGATCACAGGCCGCTGAAATTTTGGTATCCCGTGTCCCGGCAACACGATTGTAACAGCCGCTCTCGATCGCCGTGAGAAATGACCCGATTCGCGCGCGGCGCGCACTTCCACGCCGTTCTCCTCGACTACGAACCGTCGCCCACTTCAGCGATTTGCGGAACGATTCGTCCGAACTGCTGCCCTCCGTGCGTACCGCTGCTCCACGTTCCTACGTACTGGCTACGGTAGAAGAGCACGCGGGCCGTAAACGTTCCGACGCCGGGGATGGTGGCGTCGGTTAGACTGACCACCGGGGTATCACCCGCCCAGAGAAGCTTCACAGGTACGGGCACGGTCACATCTTTGTCGCCGTACTGAATACGTGCGTGAAAGACCCAGAAACCGCCGGGCATTCTCGAGACCTTTTCGATTTCGTACCGCTCCTCGTTCAGACCTTCTTTCCCGTCCAGAGTGAAGTGACCCTCGAGTACCACCCCGGTCATTGATTCCTGAAACTCTCTTTCGAGTTTTTCTTGTTCGTTTTCGGCTCCTTCCTCCGAGCCGCAGCCCGTTAGGAGACAGCCGACGAGGATGATTGTGGTTAGGGCGAGAGCTTGACGAGCGATGCAAGCAAGCATGAGACCTCCCGTAGAATCGATCTACCGATTAAAGCAGACTACCGCAGATGACTTTCCGCGTGCTGAGAGACCGACTTTCGGCGTTCCCTTTCCGCGCCAAGGACCGAAAAGCCCAGGTCCATAGCAGAAAGAACCGAGAAGAATTTTCTCGATTACTACCGGGGCTGACGGGTGGGTACTAGTATCTGTTGTTCTTGTACTGGATCTAGAGGCACCCCGCCGAAGGGCCACGCCACGTTCATCTTCAAATCGGAGATCGTGTCTGCGCCCGGGCGTCACACCCACATCCCCACGACCTTCTCTTTTCGGGAAGGAGAAAGATTCCGCCATCTCGGAACAGACGCTAAGGCCTTTGATACCAAGTAGCGAACCCCTTTCGCCCGCCGAAACTCGGCAGCTTGCGCCTCCCCAAAGGTTCCCAACGGACTCACAGCGCCCTCCCCCGGATTCGACGCGCGACATGCCTGGCCGTGCATACGATCTCACACTCCCGCTTTCCTTCACTACGATCAGGCCATTGGGGGGCAGGTCAGGACCCTCTGGGTCCTCCCAAAAAGTACCGTACCGTTCCGCCGGGAAAAAGGTACAAAGGGTCCATTGGCATTCGCCGCCGTTTGGATCATCCTAGAATCTGTAAGTTGGAGCCTCCGAAACGGACATCCGCCCCTGGGAGAAACATGCGCAGAGTATCCTTGTGGATTAGACAAGTAAGCCAAGACGAGAAGGGCCAAGATCTCGTCGAATACGCTCTGCTGGCCGCTTTCATCGCTGTCGCTGCCGGTGCCTTCCTGCCGCAGATCGCTGACGGCATCAGCCTTATCTTCAGCAAGATGACGAGCACCGTCAACAACGTGGCGCAGCAATAGCGAATAGCCTTCTACTCCCCCGGCCCCCTCCCCCTGTCATCAATGCAGAGTCCGGGGCCGCCAGGCCCCGCCCGGTCGTGCTGGGGTTTACCACCGCGAGCGGCAGCTCGCCAGCAGTTTTCTCTTGCGTTGCTGCATGTTCGGGGCGCATTCGGTATCGCTCATCCGCCGTGCTTGTTGTTCGAGCATGGCGGCGCTGATGCCTTCCTTCAAGTGCCGCTCCCAGTTGAAATAGGTCGTGTAGAAACGCTGGAACTGCGCGGCGTGCTCGGCCGGAATCGGCTCGTGGCCGATGTGCTTGCGCACCACTGCTGGAGGCCACAAACTCGCGCATCTCGACCAGCGTGAGACGTTGTGCATGCCGCATGGTGACGCGCATTCACCCGCCGTGTGCCCTCTCCCCGCTGCTGTCGCTTCAGGATCATCTTGTGTTGGAAACACTCCCCCGTCCAGGATCATCTTGCACGGGACAACTCTGGCGGCCTTCCCGGTAAGAGGCGCATGTTATAATTCCGCTGGAAAGTGGTCTCGGACGGCGGAATCCTCGCGGGTAGAGCGGTGGCTGAAGAAGTCGAAGTGATCCTTGCCGGCGATCCGCGGTGGCTTCGACTGGCGCGCGGCGTTGTCCAAGAGTTTCTCGCGCAGACGGGTTTCGACGCCCAACAGCGTGAAGAGATCACTGTCGCGGTGGGTGAAGCCGTTGCCAACGTGATCAGGCACGCTTGCAAGGGGGATGCCCGGCAGAAGTTCTGCCTGCTCTGTAGCGAGGGTAACGGCGCCGTCGAGATCGAGCTTCGCGACCAAGGGGAGCCGTTTGATGCTCCCAAGGAACCCGCTTCGCCGCCCGACGAAACGCGTGCGGGGGGACGGGGAATTTTTGTGATGCAGGCTATCATGGACGAAGTGAAATACACTCGTCAAGGCGATACGAATTCTGTTCGAATGAAGAAATACCTTCCCGATGAGACGGGCTGACGAGCAGCGATAACATGGAAATCAAGGTCGAACGCGAGGGCAGTCGTTCTGTTGTCTACGTGTCAGGTGATATTGATCTGCATTCGTCGCCTAAACTGCGGGAAACGGTGCTGGATCTGTTTCAGAAGCGCGGACAGGAGAAGGTCATCCTGAATTTGTCAAAGGTCCCGTATGTCGACAGCTCGGGCATCGCGAGTCTCGTCGAGGGACTGCAAGAAGCCAAGAAGAAGAACGCGCGCTTTGTCCTCGTAGGTCTCAATGAAAGTCCGCGCCACGTTTTGGAATTGACGAGACTCCTGAACGTTTTCGAAGTCGCTGCCAGCGAAGAGGAAGCTTTGGGGTAAGGTGACAACCCAACCCCCCGATCCGCGACGAAATCACACCGCGGGTCTGCCCCACCCAACCGGACCATGATGTTGCTTGACGCCGTGGGCCGAGCCACAATCGAAAAGATCGAGTATGTCGGTGGACTGACGATTCAGTTTTGGAGGGGTCTGGCTTCCTCCTGGCGCGCCAACCCGATCACCGGAAGCCGGCTGCGTTGGAAAGCGACCGTGCGGACGATGGCCGTGGTGGGCGTGGGCGCGCTGCCGGTGGTGTGCCTGATTGCCGCCTGTACGGGGCTGATCATGGCCCTGCAAGGGGGCGCTGAACTGCGGCGATTCGGCGCTCTGCAATTTGTCGTCAACCTGGTGGGCGTGAGCATGACCCGGGAACTGGGTCCGCTCATGACGGCGATCGTGGTCATCGGGCGCTCGGGATCGGCCTTTTCGGCTGAAATAGGCACCATGGTGGTGACCGAGGAGGTCGATGCGCTCCGCACCATGGCGCTGGACCCGGTCGAGATCCTCTTGGTTCCCAAGTATCTCTCGATGATGGCCATGTTGCCCTGTTTGACGATCGCCGCCGACGCAGCCGGGATTCTGGCCGGCGGGATCTTCACCTACTTTACGTTGGACATGGGCCTTGGTCTCTACTTGCGCGCCACGATGGAAGTGCTGCTCCTCAGGGACATCGTGGCCGGACTCATCAAGAGCATCGCCTTCGGCACGATTCTCGTACACGTAGGTTGCTTTGAGGGTTTCACTGTTCGCGGAGGCCCGGAAGGGGTCGGCCGCGCCACGACGTCGGCCGTGGTGAAATCGATTTTCTTGGTCATTCTCGCCGACCTGCTGTTTACCGGGTTCTTCTATTTCTTCTGGAGATGAGCGCAGCGCCAGATCTTACGGCTATGTCGAGCGAACTGGCTCCGGAACGGGAGCGCATTATCTCGGTGCAGGACGTCGTCGTTCGCTACGGGGAACACACCGTCCTTGACCATGTGAACCTCGACGTCTATGCCGGTGAAACGATGGTCATCTTGGGGGGCAGCGGCGACGGCAAGAGTACGCTCCTCCGACACATGGAGGCTCTGGACAAGCCTGTTTCGGGACGGATTTTCATCAAGGGCGTGGATGTCACCACCTGCTCCCAAGCGGAGCTACGCGAACTCCGACGGATGATGGGAGTTTCCTTCCAAAGCGCGGCGATGTTTAACTCCATGACGGTCGGTGACAATGTCGCCCTGCCTCTGCGGGAGCACACCAAGCTCGCCGAGCCGACCATCCGCGTGATGACGCGCATGAAACTCTCCCAAGTGGGGCTGGAGGATGTCGAGGACCTGTTCCCTTCGCAACTCTCCGGCGGCATGCGCAAGCGCGCCTCGGTCGCCCGGGCGCTCGTTATGGACCCTGAGATTCTGCTCTTCGATGAGCCCTCGGCCGGGTTGGACCCGATTATCGCCGCGGGTATTGACGAGTTGATACTCCACCTCAAACGTGCTTTTAAGATGACGATTGTCGTCGTCACTCATGAGCTCGAAAGCGCCTTTCTCATTGCCGATCGAATCTGCATGTTGCACGATGGAAAGATGATCGCGGTGGGTGACAAAGAGGAGATTCAGCATAGCCAGAATGCCCGCATCCGGCAGTTTCTGGATCGCGTTCCGGATAAAATGGGTGAAAATCAACAAGAGTTCCTAACCCGTTTGACGGACGACTAGAAGGAGACATGAGCAGCGAAGCAAAGGTCGGAGGGTTCGTTGTTGTCTCGCTCATCATCTTCGTTTACACCTTCATCACGGTCGCCAACAAGCAGTTGGCGGGCGAAAAGGTCGAATACAAGACCTACTTCACGTTTGCGGCCGGCCTCGACCCCGGTACGGCCGTACGTTTCGGCGGGCTCAAGGCCGGCGTCGTGGAGCGAGTTCGCCCCTGGGAGGAAGATCAAACCAAGGTCGAAGTCATTTTCGAGGTGCGATCTGATATCCCGGTCAATACCGATTCGGTCGCCAAACTCGCTTCGTTGAGCGCTCTGGGGCAGAACTACTTGGAGCTTACGACCGGCTCGATTGAAGCTCCCCGCATCGAGCCGGGCGGCGTCATCAAGTCGGAGGAAGCTGTCACCGTGGACGACATCATGCAAAAATTCGGCAACTTGGCGGATACGGCCACCGACATGATGGCGGTTATGCGAGGGGATATGACAAGAATCACCGAACGGGCGGAGATTCTGATGAACAACCTCAACGAAATTACAGGCGAAAAAAACCGCCAGAGCATGGAACATTTGCTGGAGAATGCGAACGAAATGATGGCCGAGCAAAGGCCCAAGATCGATCGCATCACCGATCAGGTGACGGAAATGCTGGTAAAAGCCGACCGGCTTCTCGTTGACTTTCAAGCGGTTGCCGAACAGACCAAGTCCACGGTCGCCAACGCAAACCGCACGCTCGACGAAACCCGCGAGCCGCTCAAGAGCGACCTAGTGGAGCTGGAAGCCACACTGAAGCAGGCCAGACGAACGCTCGAGGATATCCAGGCGATCGTGGTCGTCAACGAGAGCAACATCAACGAAACGCTCGAGAACCTTCGCGTCAGCTCGCAAAACCTCAAGGAGATGAGCGACGAATTGAGGCAACGCCCCTGGAGTCTGATCCGCGTCAAGCCTAAACCGGACCGCAAGGTGCCGTTGCCCGCGCCGGGGGGTTAGCCCGGGTTAGCCCGCATTTCTCACCGGGTGACGACGTACTTCACGCCCGCGCGATTTCTCATCAGGGACTCGCGACCCGGTCTGCAGCGGCGAACCGCTTAGAAAAGCCCCTCGATCGCGCCGTCGGGGGAGACCCGCATGCGCTCGGCGGCCGGGGATTTCGGAAGTCCGGGCATGGTGAGGATGTCCCCGGCCACGGCCACCACGAAACCCGCGCCGGCGGAAGGATAGAGATGCTGCACCTTGAGGCGAAATCCGCTCGGCGTGCCTAAAAGCGAGGCTTTGTCGGAGAGCGAATACTGCGTTTTGGCGACGCAGACGGGCGTGTCGGCCAAACCGAACGACTCGAGGTCGCCAATTTCCCGCTCGGCCGGCGTCGTGTAGTCCACGCCATCGGCGCCATAGATCTCGCGGGCTATGACTTCGATCTTCTGCTTGATCGGAAGGGCGGCGTCATAGAGAGGACGGAAGTCGGCCTTTCCCTCATCGAGAAGAGCTACCAGGGCTTCGGCCACCTCCAAACCACCTTCGCCGCCCTTTTCCCAGACTTCGCAGACCAGGACAGGCACGTTTTCCGCGGAGCACCCTTCGCGAACCGCCGCCACTTCCCCGTCGGTGTCTTCTAGAAAACGGTTCAGGACAACGATCAACGGGACGCCGAATTTCTTGACGTTCTGGATATGCCGCCGCAGGTTAGCCGCGCCACGCTCGACGGCGGCCGGGTCGGCGGCGCTCAGTTGGGACCTCTTGACTCCGCCGTGCGTTTTGAGGGCGCGCACGGTGGCGACAAGAATCGCCGCCTGGGGCTGCAAGCCCGACATGCGGCACTTGATGTTGAAGAATTTCTCCGCCCCCAGATCGGACCCGAATCCGGCTTCGGTCAGCACGATGTCCGCCGTCGCCAACCCCATTCGCGTCGCCAGCACGGAGTTACAGCCGTGGGCAATGTTGCCGAACGGGCCGCAGTGCACGAACGCCGGACCACCTTCGATGGTCTGGACGAGGTTGGGCATGAGGGCGTCTTTGAGAAGCAGCGTCATCGCGCCGTGGGCTTTGAGATCGCGCGCCGTGACCGGCGCGTTGGTGAAGGTCGCCCCGAGAACGATGCGCGCCAGCCGCGCTTCTAAGTCCTCCAACCCCTCGGCCAAGGCCATGATGGCCATCACCTCGCTGGCCGGGGTAATGACAAAACGATCCTCGCGCGAGGGTCCGGATCTCAAACGTCCCAGCCCGGTTACGGTGTGACGCAGAGCGCGGTCATTCATGTCGATCGCTCGCGGCCAGGTGAGATGGCGGGGATCGACGAGCAGCGCATTGCCGCGGTGCAGGTGGTTGTCGAGCATGGCCGACAACAGGTTGTGGGCGCAGGTGATGGCATGAAAGTCGCCCGTAAAGTGGAGGTTGATGTCCTCCATCGGCAGGACTTGGGAATAGCCGCCTCCGGCCGCCCCTCCTTTCAGACCGAAAACGGGTCCTAGGCTGGGCTCGCGTATACACGCGACGGCGTTGTGTCCCAGCCGGCGGAGGGCTTGCGTCACGCCGACGGTCACCGTGGACTTCCCTTCACCCGCCGAGGTGGGGTTCATTCCCGTGACCAGCACAAGCCGTCCGCGCCGCGGTCTTTTCTCGAGAGCCGCCAGCTTGACCTTTGTCTTGTAATCGCCGAAAAGGACCAGGTCGTCTTGGTCCAGGCCCAGCTCCGCCGCGACGTCGCAAATCGGACGCAGCTTCGCCCGTTGAGCGATCTCGATGTCAGGCGGAATGGCGGCTTTTTGCGGCACGTTGAGTAGTTCCTCCTTGATCCGTGGGGGCTGTCGGCGAAAGAATTGGCTAGGAGAACAAAAGGTACGGATTCTCCAATAGGCTCTTCAGCGTCTTCAGGAAGTCCGCCGCGACCGCGCCGTCGACGGCTCGGTGATCGACATTGACCGTGACCTGCATCATGGGCCGAAGCTCGATCTCGTCCTTCGCCTTGACCGCGCGATCCGCGATCGCTCCGACGGACAAAATACCGATCTCCGGCGGGTTGACGATCGAAGTGAACTGCTCGACGCCGAACATGCCCAAGTTCGAGATGGTGAACGTGCCGCCCTTGATTTCCTCGGATCTGAGGCGGCCGCTTCGCGCGCGCGACAGTAGGTCCTGCATTTCAACATGGACGTCGGTGAGCTTCTTGCCGCCCACGTCGCGGATGACCGGCACGATCAGGCCATCGTCGAGCGCCACCGCGATCCCCAAGTGAATCGCGGAGTATTGATGGATCTCTTCATCCACGAAGTGGGCATTGAGGCGGGGGTGCTTTTCAAGAGCCGCCGCGGTGACCTTCGCCAGTACCGGCGTCATCTTCAGGGGCGCGCCGGTTTCGGATTCGACTTGGGAACTAAGACGTTCCACCAATCGCTTTAGCTCGCCAACATCGACCGATAGAGAAAGCGAGATGTGCGGCGCCGCTTGTGCGCTCTGCTGCATGCGCTGGGCGATGATTCTGCGCTTCCCCTTCAGCGGTATGATTTCGTATTCCTGTTCCGCGACGGACGGCGCGGCTGCCGCTCCTCCTTGCTGTGCTACGTCGGCGGCGAGTACGGCTCCATCGGGACCCGAACCGCGCACACCGGCCAGAGAAATTCCCGCCTCCTTGGCGAGCCGCCGCGCCTTGGGCGAGGCGAGCGGCAGTTTTCCCACGCCAGGCTGGGCGGCTTGCGGCTGAGGTTGCGCGGTTCCGTCCGTCGAGGCGGAATTTTGGGCCACGGGAGCGGCCACGCTTGGGGCCGCGGCCGCTGCCCCCTGGGGCGCGCTTTCCCCTTCCGCGAGCAACACCGCCACGACCTGCCCGACGGGGATCTCGTCGCCCTCCTTGGCGCTGACGTTTGCCAGGGTTCCCGATCCCGGAGCTTCGAACTCGAACACCGTCTTGTCGGTTTCGATCTCCATGACCGGCTCGCCCTGTTTTACGAACTCTCCCTCGGTCTTGAGCCAGCGGACGAGAATGCCGCTATCTTGGGCCATCTCGACCGCGGGCATGACGATTTCAACTGCCACGGATCATCCTCCTTAGCGCCCGAGTATTTCTCGGGCAACCTCGACAACGCCCTCCACGTTCGGGATGGTCAGGTCTTCCAACGTGGGGGCGAAAGGAACGGGTACATCCATTGCCGCTATGCGCCGCACCGGGGCGTCAAGATGATAAAACGCCTTCTCGGCGATGACCGACCCAAGCTCGGCCGTTGCACCGAACCGCCGGTAGCCTTCGTCAAGGACGATGCAGCGGGACGTCTTCTTCACCGAGGCCACTAGCGCTTCTTCGTCGAGCGGCGTCAGCGTTCTGGGGTCGATCACCTCCGCCTCGATCCCCTCCCCGGCCAGCTTGCCGGCTGCTTCGAGCGCGACGTGAACCATACTGGAGGTGGCGACGATCGTTAGATCTTGTCCCTCTCGTTTCGTGTCCGCGACGCCAAAGGGAATCGCGTATTCCTCGCCGGCGTCCGGGACAGCGCCCTTCTGCTGATACATCATCTTGTCTTCAAAAAACACGACGGGGTTGTTGTCGCGGATCGCCGTCTTGAGCAGTCCTTTTGCGTCGTAGGGCGTCGAAGGCAATGCGACCTTGAGACCGGGTATGTGCGAAACCCAGGCTTGCAGACTCTGCGAATGCTGCGCGGCGGCGCGGCGGCCGGCCCCCATCGTTGTGCGAACGACGAGCGGGACCGTGAATTTCCCCCCGGACATGTAGTGAATCTTGGCCGCCTGGTTGACGAGCTGATCCATGGACAAGGTCATGAAATCCCCGAACATGATCTCGATGATCGGGCGGATGCCCGTCACCGCGCCGCCGACCGCGAGGCCGGTGAATCCGGCTTCCGAAATCGGGGTGTCGATGACCCGCGACGGCCCGAATTCGTCCAGGATTCCCTGCGTGACCTTGAGGACCCCGCCGGGCGCCGCGACGTCCTCGCCCAACAGGACCACGGTTTCATCCCGGCGCATTTCCTCGCGGATGGCCTCGTTGATGGCCTCCGAGATGGTGATCTGCCTGCCGTTAGTCGGCGTAGACATGTCGCGTGACCTCCTCGGGTCCGGGGAACGGAGACTGCTTGGCATATTCGACGGCGACTTCCACCTCCGCGGCGATCTCTTTCGCGATCGACTCCAGTTCCGCTTCGCTCGCCTGTCCGGCGGTGAGGATTTTCCCGGCGAGGCGATCGATGGGATCACGTTTTTCGCGCCATTCCCGCTCTTCCTCTCTGGTGCGATAGGCGCGCTGGATGTCGCTCATCCCGTGTCCGGAATGGCGGTAGGTTTCTAAGACCAGGAAACTCGGGCCTTCCCCGGCACGCCCCCGATTGACGGCTTCCAACGCCGCTTCGCGGACAGCGAGGACGTCCATCCCATCCACCGTCGATGAGGCGATATCAAACGCTTTCCCGCGCTCTATGATTTTCCCGGCAGTTACGTTTTGCATCGGAGTGTACTCGCCGTATTGGTTGTTCTCGCAGGCGTAGATGACCGGCAGTTTCCAAATCGCGGCCATGTTCATCGATTCAAGCAGCACTCCTTGGTTCGCCGCGCCGTCGCCGAAGAAGCAAACTGCCACTTGGTCGGTCTTTCGGACCTTGGCGCTGAAAGCAGCCCCGGTGGCGATCGGTATGCTGCCCCCGACGATGGCGTTGGCGCCCAGGTTGCCCATTTCCTGATTAGCGATGTGCATCGAGCCGCCCTTGCCCCGGCAGTAGCCGGCCTCCTTGCCGAACAGCTCGGCGAACATGCGGCCCATGTCGGCGCCTTTGGCTAGGCAGTGTCCGTGACCGCGGTGCGTGCTGGTGATGTAATCGTCCGTGCGGAGAGCTGAGCAGACGCCCACGGCAACCGCCTCTTGTCCGATGGAGACGTGCGCGATGCCGATGATCACCGTGCCGCGATAGAGTTCCTGGACCTTGCCTTCAAAGGTGCGAATGGCGACCATGCGGGTGTAAAGGTCCAGGAGTTGCTCCTTGCTCATGTCCTTATCGATTACCGCGGAAGTGTTTGTCATCGTGATGTCCGTGTGGTCGTTGCAAAGTTGCCGGCGCTAGTTTCGTGAATCAGGGCGCTTCACAATGCGCCGCGCGAGCGAGTCTCGTCACAGAGCTACACCCGTGCGCATGGGCCCTGGGCCCGCAAGCTCACGCTTGCGGCTCTGTTTCGGTTTTTGCAGTGCAATCTTGCACTTACGGCACCCTCTCAACGGCGCCTATCGCGGCTCACTGCTTGCCCGCTATGCCGCTCCATTGTTGCTCAAGTTCGCTCACCAGTGCGGCCAAAACTTCTTGCGCGCTTCCCGGTCTTTCCTGTTTGGCGCTCCACTGCCACTGGTTCAAATAGTCGTCGGTTCCGGCCAGCCCTTCCTCCATGGCCACGCGGTCGATCTCTTCCTGGAAGTAAGCGGGCAGCGGGCGCGACACCGGCCGGCGGCCTTGTTCGGATACTTTCACCTGGGCCGGAATGTCTTTCCAGTAGAGAACCTGATAGATCGCCATCGCCAACAGATTCCTTTCAATTCGCCTTAACCGGTTCCAGCTCTCCTTTTCGATAGGCGCGGAGGAATTTCTTGCAAAAGCGGTCGCGTCCGAGCAGCATGTCCTCGGCCAGCTTGTAGCGCGCCGTTGTTTTGTCGATCGAGAAGACTTCGTTCATCTTGCCCGTAACGGGGTCGACGATGCCGCTGTCGGCGCCGGCATCCACCGCCAAGTTGGCGAAGGCGTCATTGATCAACCGGCGGCTCGGCAGTCCGAACGACACATTACTGAATCCTCCGGTGATGTGAATCTCGGGACCGTACTTTTGTCGCAGCTCGCGGACGGCGTCGAAATAATGATTGCAAAAGTCACCGTCGACCGATATCGGGAACACAAGCCCGTCGACGTAGATCTTGCTCAACGGGATGCCTTTTTCGACGGCGGCGTCGACCATGCGCGAGGCGTTTGCCACGCGCTGCTCGTCGTTCTCCGGCATGCCCGACTCGCCGGCCGCCGTGGCGACGACGGGATGCCCGCCCGCCTGGGCCACGTCCAGCGCCTCGACTCGTTCGAGAGACGCTGAGTTCAACATCGGGGTCCCTGCCTGAGACCGGCAGGCCGCCAAACCGGCTTCGATGATCTCGATGTTCGAGGAATCGACCGACATCGGGACCGGCGCAAGCGGCTCGACGAATTCCACCAACCAACGAATGGCCGCCTTTTGGTCGTCAAGCGATATGGAAATTTCGTCGACGTTGAGGTCCAGAAAATTCGCGCCCGCATCAACTTGGCGCTGAACGATGGTAGCGATGTATTCCCGCCCTTCGCCGGCGGCAGGCTCTTCGCCCGCCATAGCAGCCTGGACGGCGATCTTGACGTGCTTGACGCGTCCCTCGTCGTAGTCCTGGGTTTTCTTCGCCTTCTCGGGGATTATCAAAAAGCGCGTTTCCCCGTCACGCGCGACGTAGCGGACTGCCTCGTTGCCGGCGGGGTTGGTCGTGACTCGTTTGCCCTTGCGCAGCACAATCCGCGTGCAGTGGACATTTTCTCCGATGACAATGAACTCTCGATCCAGTCCGGCGACTTTCATTCCGAGTTGTCCTCGCTTCGCTTCACCTTGGCGTGGTGGTCACGGTCCAGAAAGGTATTGGCCCAGGCGCTGGTTCCCTTGAGGGCGCCGTCTCGAAACACCACGGGGCGCTCGACGAGCTTGTCTTCCTCGCCGTAGCCTTTCAGCCGGTCGTAGGCGCGCGACCAGATGCAGTCTTTCTCGCCCACTTCGCACTTGCCTCCCGGCCGTGTTCCTCCGCAGGGCCCGTTGCGCTGGTTCTTGACGCACTGCGACTCCGGACAAAGGAAAGCGATCTCGGGCAGGGAGCAGTCGCCGCAGTCCCGGCAGTCAAAAGCCGCGATCTTGAGCGCCTGCTCGGTGCCGTGCATGGCAGCGCGCACGCCATGGCCCGAGCGCTCTATCCTCTCGTAGATAGCTCGGCCCGCGCGGAATCCCAGAGTACCCTTCTCAAATATTTTGTCGTGCGCAAAGCGATTGGCTTTGTAGGCAAGCGGTGCTTTCTTTCGCGTGGCCCGCAAACCGTCGGGGGTTTTCGATTGCAGATACCGGCGATTGACCTCGGTCGAGCTGAGGCGCGTTTCGGGATCCGGTTCGAAGTAGTAGAACTCCTCCGGCTGATGAAACAAGATCTCGCGCGCAAACTGTTTCCAATCATCCTCCGCGAAGCCGTTCGTCAGGCTGAGTATTTTTTCGTAGTCCTTGTATCGCAGGTGCCCTCCCAGGTATACGCCGCGAAAACCCAACCCGCGCGCCACCGCGTACTGCTTGGCCGCCAGTTCCAGGAAAAACGCCTTGCCGCGGTCGGGGGAAGAGGCTTGCTGTTCCGCAATGCGAAACAGCCCGTCAGGAAGGACCACTCCGGGGATATTCCCCGCGTGAAAGAACCGCGCCGCGGGCCCGCTGAGCACATAGACGTTCGCCAGCACCGGGACGTTCAGCTCGTGCATCCGCATGTACTTGAGCAGCTCGTCTTGCTTGCGAGAGTCGTAGCCGATCTGGTTGATGATGAACGCCGCCCCGTTTTCGACCTTCTTCGCCAGTTTGAAATACTGCGGCATGACTTCCCGCTCGGCCTGCTTGTAATTGTTGACGACGGCCCCGAGGAAGAAATCGGTCTGTTCGAGAGGTTTCTCCGGCCGCCCATCCCCGTTCGAGAGCCGCACACCGGCGTTCATGTCGGAGTACATGCGCAGCAGTCCGATGGAGTCGATATCGAATACGCCCGCCGCCTGGCCGTGATAGCTCGGCGTGGGACAGTCGCCGGAAAGCGCCAGCACGTTGTCGAACCCTTCGCTGGCCAGCTTCCAGCCGCGGCTCTGGAGCGCGTTGCGATTCCAGTCTTTGCACGACAGGTGAATGATGACCTCTTGCCCGCGGGAGATCAGGTCGGTGCCCAGCGTGTCGGCGCTCAACATGGCGTTGCCGCCCGGGTTGTCGGTGATGCTGAGCGCATGGACCTGGGGATGCTCGGCCAGAGCGCGCGCCAGAGACAGCACCTTGCGTCCTCGCCGCTCGGTAATAAGGCCCCGCGAGGTGACCAGCTCCGCGCAGGTGACAAAGGTCTCGCGTTGCTCGAGGAGGCGGCGCAGCGACGGCTTGGTCCAAGCGTCCGTTCGCGGAGTCGTGTGAGCGGTGGCCAAGACTCTCTACCTTTCCTTTCAAGCAACTGCCGAGAAGTCGAAATCCGCCGGCATGGGTTTGAATTGGCAGGCCTCGACGAAGATCTCAAAGAAATCAGGTGTGGTCTCCAGCTCCACGTGTTCGATCTGTTGCGCCAGCTTCTCGATCGATTCACGTTTGGGCCGAGATAGCAACATCTCTCTGGCGCCTTGCAGGGACGCGTTGCCGATCTTGACGATGCGGTCCTCGGGGACAGGGGGCAGAAAACCGATCTCGATCGCATTCCTGACGTTGACGTAGTTCGCGAAACCGCCCGCCAGGTAGAGCTTCGTAATATCCGCCGGCCGAACTCCGTAGTTCCGCATGACGATGAACTGTCCGCAGTAGGTCGCCGCCTTGGCCTGCGCCAGGTTACTGGCGTCGAGACGTGAAAGGGTAATCCCGTATTCAGGAACAATGTCGAGTTCCCGCGCCTTATTCGGGAAGACGCCTTTGGGCGTCATTTGCCCGCCCCGTCGAAGTTCGGCCAGTAGATCGATGAGGCCCGATCCGCACAGCCCGCGAGGCTCGCCGCCGCCGATCGTGCTGTAGTCAGCCCGACCATTGCTAAGCCGCAGGGACTCGATCGCTCCGTCGACGCCGGGCATTCCGTAGGTGACTAGCCCGCCCTCGAAGGCCGGTCCCGCCGGGCACGACGCTGCCATGAGCTTCCCAGCGCGTCCCAGCACAACCTCCGTATTGGTCCCCACATCGACCACCATGACAACTTCACGCTGCGACTCGATATCGACGGCCACCAGGTCGGCCAACATGTCCGCTCCGACGTGGCTGGCGATCAGCGGAGCCCCGAATACGACCGCCTTCGGGTGCGACCAGATGCCGAGCCGGTGCGCTCTTTCTGTGAGCGCCGTCGTGTTGCGTTCCCCGGCCAAGTACTCGTGCTCGATTCGCGACTTGTAGGGACGCTGGCCGATCGATTGCACATCCAGGTTGAAGAACAGATCGCGCATGGTGGAATTCCCCACCACGACAATTTCGTAGATCCGGTGCCGCGCGAATCCTAACTCTCGGCACATGACCTTCAACTGATGATTGAGCGTGCTGACGATCGACTTATGGAGTTCCCCCTGAAAAGGTCCGCCGTCGTAGGAGATGCGGTGCATCACATCGCTGCCGCCGAAGCGCTGGGGATTCTCGAAAGAAGCTAGATAGACGCCCTCCCCGGTTTCGAGGTCGACCAACTCGGCCACCACGGTGGTCGTGCCGAGGTCGACGGCCAGGCCGTACATCTTGCCGTCGTAGCAGTCCATCACCTGGCCGTCGTGGCAGACATTGTCCCCTTCACGGGTGACCATCGGGTCGGGCGTGATGTTTTTCGGCAGCGAAGTAGTGAGAATCTTCGGTTGACTGAGAAGCAGCGAAAAGCGGATATCCTCGTCAGCGTTTTCAATCACTGCCTGGCAAGCGAGACGGTAGTTCCCGCGCAAAAACTCCTCCGCCTTGGTGGGAGCGCTCAGCGCTTCATGGCCGCGGCTGACCTCGACGATGCACTCGTGGCAGACGCCGGTGCGCCCGCAAGACGTGGGCACTTGAACGGCCAGCTCGTCCGCGTAGTCGAAGATGGTCTTTCCGCCCACAAGAGGGCGTCTTCGACCGTCGTAGGATATCTCTCCCATGGGGAACCGGGTCAGTGGGTGGGTGCCGCCGCTCGAATAGCGGATCGTCCATTCCATGTTGGGTAGGAACTAGCCCGCATTTCTCGCCACCTGACGGTCGAAGCACGCCATAGGCCCGCCATTACTGCGTTGCGCTTGCTCGCCGTGCTCAACGTACTGTTCAAGTACGCCCGCATTATTCAAGAAATGCGGCGCCGAGCGTCGCGCGCCTTGTACTGACGGGCCTATGGCGCACTTCGCCTCGCCACGTGGTGAGAAAAGCGGGCTAGGCCTTTACCCAGACCACCCTTTCAGCGGACTGCTGAAACGCAGACCTTACGTCGTCTCCCACGCGCCGCGGTAATCGAGCTTGTCGTCGCTCGCGCAGATCAGCAATTCGCCCGCGCGCGGCGGCTTGCGCTGGTTCCTGCAGCCGAACCGCGCCGTGCATCGATCGAAGCGGTCCTTATAAGGACAGCGTTTGGCGGAGAGATCCTCGGCGTGCCGCATCATGTCGGTGAACATTTCCGTGATGCGGTCCAGCCGCTTTTGATATTCCGCCTTGTCGATCTTTTGCATGGCTGGGGTCAGGCTTCGACTTCTTGGGCCATCAGATCTTTGGCTAGTTCCACGCAGGCCACGGCGTCTTTGCCGTAGCCGTCGGCGCCCATGTCGTCGGCAAACTCTTGCGTGACAGGCGCCCCACCCACCATGATCTTCACGTCGTCCCGGAGGTCTTCGTCGATGAAGGCTTCAATCGTTTTGCCCATGTTCGGCATCGTCGTCGTCAGCAGCGCCGACATGCCCAGCAGCGGAGCCTGATGCTCTTCGATCGCCGCGATGAATTCGTCCGAGGAAGTGTCCACCCCCAGATCGACGACTTCGAATCCCGAGCCGCGCAGCATCATGATGCACAAGTTCTTGCCGATGTCGTGCAGGTCGCCTTTCACCGTTCCCATGACGACCTTGCCGATCGGTTTGATGCCCGAGGCCGAAAGAATCGGTTCGATGTGGGCCATGCCGGCCTTCATGGCGCGGGCGCAGGCCAGGACTTCGGGGACAAAGATAAAGTTTTCCCGGAACTTGATGCCCACGATCCCCATCGCCGCGATCAGTCCGTCGTCCATGACTTCGATCGCTTCGATGCCCTCCTCGAGGGCTTTGGTGGTGAGCTTGTCAACGATTTCGTTCTCGCCTTCGATGAGGGCCGCCCCGATCTCCTGCATGCTGGCCCGAGCTTTCGCGAACGTGTTGACTATGCGCTCGCGCTCGTTGGGCCGCTCAATGAATTCTTCGATTTCGTCTCGGATGAGTTCGTTCGAGATGTCGCTGATCGATGCCATGCTTCGTTTCGTCCTTTAAAAGTTTTCTTAGTTATCCGTCGCCTGTTCCCGATGCCAGTCCTTGACGGCCTGGGGAATCTCTTTCAGATTCTCGATCGCTGTCTGTAGCGGGATAGCGCACTCGGGAGCAACCAGTTGCACTCCGGCATCGAGATTCTTATACACTTCCTGGCGAACGTCCTCGGGTTTCTTGGCGAACAAAGTTTCCGGATTGTTGATGTTTCCCACCAAGGAGATGCGATCCTTCATAATCCCCATTGACGTTTGAGGATTATTCTTCGAATCGTAATGGAAGGCCGCCATACCGGTTCCTGCGATGTACTCCATGCGGTCTTCGGTCTTGCCGCAAATGTGCAGGATCAGCGGCACCGGCAGCCGCTCGGCGAATTCGATGTGCAATTCCGTGAGAAATCGCTCGTAGTATTCACCGCTGACCAAGTCGCCGGTTGCGTGATCAGGCAGCGTCAAGGCGTCCGCCCCGGCTTCAATCTGCGCCAGACCGAATTGGATCGTCGCCTCTTTCATTCGATCCAGGCAAAGCTTCGTTTTTCCCGGGTCGTCGAGCGACAGCAGTAGGAAGGGTTCCACGCCGAAGCAGTGATAGCCGAGCGACCACGGTCCCATCGTTTTCCCGATAACGGCCACTTCATCCCCGTACTCCTTCTTGAGAATCTTGATTGCCTCGGTGACACACTTCGTGTCCTTGTGCGTCAGGAAATCCGGCGGGACCTTGATGTCGTCGGCTGTTTCCCAGATCGGCTCTCGCATTTTCACCGTCGGCCAGTTGTCCTTCTGCTCCCACTGGATCTTGCACCCGAGCGCCGAAGAATCCTGAATGATCGTAAAAACCGGCATGATGGAATCGAAACCTAACTCCGTATAGCCGGTCGCGGCCAAGCGCGCCATCAGCTCAGGCTCGCGGTTCGCCTCCGGGAAGGGAGCGTCCACCAGATCCATGAGCTCGACCGTCGCCACGGAGGTCGGGTTGCTGACCGGCGTCCGATCGACCGGTTCGCGGCGCAGGGCCGCCAGGACGCGCTCGCGTGGTTTCATCGGCCCAACGGTTTGTGCTGCTGCCATCACTTGCCTCCCTAGACCACGTCTCCGGCGGTGAGCCGCCACCCTCGGTTCATCACTGCTGCGCGCTCGGAGCCGCCAGCTGTCCCCGAGAGGCAGCCATTTCCTGTTCCCGCAAAATCACCCTGACGTTTGGCGCTCGGATCAGCAGCAGGCCGACCAGCGCGTCATGAGACTGCCCGCACGGAAATTGGACCCGGTCTTGGCCGCCCTCGTCCAATTCGAGCTCGGCCAGCTTAGCCAACCCCGCGGTCACCGCCGACTTGCGCTTGGCGACCTTGCCGCCTTCCCCGTCTGAACTCATTTCGTACGAGCCGTTTCCCAGACTGGCCGCGATCATGTTCGCGTCCGCCTTCTTGTCTCGAATGCTCAGCGGCCGAGCGGCCATCTCGCTGCCGGTAGCCAATTTGCAGGCCTCGAGGAAAACGCGCTTGCTGGCGAGATGATGCGCCGCTCCACACGGGAAGCGCAGCGTTGCGCCGGAGTCTCCCACCAGCTCCATGCCTCCCAATACGGCCATCGCTTGCGCGACGAAGGCGATCCGCTCGTCGGCGCCTTCCTTACGACTGTACGTGTGGACTGTCAGCTCTATGCCCGCGTCGCTCTGTTGGCGGTAGAGCGCGATCGAAATGTCATGGAAATGCTGATCCATCGGCAGCAGCTCGATCCGCTCCCCGATATCGGTTGTTACGCCCATAGGCTCGATCCTCTGTCAAACACCGGCTGCCAGGGTAGGGAAGACGGCCCTGCCCGATTCCGCGTCGTTGATCCCGGCGCCGGGTGCGGGTGCCGTGTCCCGCTCCCGTCGAATCGCGAAGTCACCCGCCAGGTGAGTCAGTCCTAGTTGGCTGGCCATCCGCACTTGACAGCCGCCCCAACTCCTATCTAGCATAATACATGTCTGGTTGTCTGACAACCTGACTAATAGAATAACGCTTGTAGCACAGCTTGTAAAGCCCAACTCTTATTCAACCACCTGGCAAGAGACTGTCGTGATCGAAAACCTCAAGCGTGTCTCGCGCGTGCAGCGAGCCAAGCAGAAGCTTCGGTGAGCGACGAGATCGTCGACCAGCTCATTGACCTCATCTCTCGTGGCGTGCTCAAGCCGGGCCAGCGGATGCCATCGGAGAAGCAGCTCTCCCAGCAGTTCGGGGTGGGCAGAACATCGGTGCGGGAAGCGTTGCGTTCGCTTTCGGCGACCGGAATCGTTGAATCCCGGCCGGGAGAGGGCAGTTTCGTATCCGAGGACAGCAGCAAATACCTCGAAAAGACTCTGCAGTGGGGTCTGCTGCTCGACCGCAAGGTTCTCGAGGATCTGATCGAGACTCGCCTCATGCTCGAATCGCACACATCCTTTCTGGCAGCTCGAAAAGCGAGCCGCAAGGACCTCAACGAGATTTCATCCACGATCGAGCGGATGGAAGAACTGACGGCCGATCCCGACCAGTACCTGGAATTTGATCTCCGCTTTCACTTGGCGATCGCGCAGGCGACGCAAAACTCGATCCTTTGCCGGCTTCTGAGCATGACCAGAGGCTACCTGCAGGTCTGGATCAAAGAAACGTTGTCGGAGACTCCGGCGGGCGAATCAGGATTGCGCGCCGAACTGTCGATCGCTGAGCACAAAAAGATTTTCAGGGCGCTCGATCAACGCAAAGCCGAGCAGGCGCGGGAAGCGATGACCGAGCACATTCTTTCGAGCAGCGCCGATCTTCGCGCGCACGTGGCGGCCCGGGGTCACTCCCCGTCCGCCTCGCCGGCTTTGTGATTGTCCCAGAGGCCCAGCCGCGGTTCAGCCTTCGCCTTGACGTATAGTCTTCGTCTCAGGTCCTGCAGACTGCCGGACGCTTTTATCATTTCGCCCCTGCCTCCCTTGTTGACCAAGACTTCATGTGCAGCAAGGTCCCTTCGCTCCACGGGTGTTACCCCGCTTCCGCGCTACTACGAACCTGGCCGTCACCCTGTCGCCTTCCACCGATTTCCCGGGTTCTCCAGTTATACGGCTTCTCTGCTCCGCCGATTTCCCGACGGGACGTGGAGGGTTTCTCCAGTTGCTCAGCATGTCCTTGTCACCGTGCTGCCCCTACTACCCCGCCGGAGTGACACAACGCGTCGGTCAGTCTGCGTCCTGTCATGCTGCCTTCGCCCAACAGTAGAAGGCTCGGCCTCCGGATCAATTTTGTCGAGGCCACCTGTGGGTTCACTTGCGTTACGGCCCGCTGACTCGCTCACCATCCCCAGGACGGCTTTGTCGGTTGGCTTCATCCGCTTCGTTTCCTCCACGCATGCAACCCAAGCTACGGGGTTCTGACTCTTACCCCGGCGGGACTTCCTCCCGCTGAACATGCCAGCCTTCGCTGGACGCACTACTGTTCAAGTACGCCTCCGCTCGCCGAGCGGCGCGCGCCTTGTACCGACAGGCCTCTCACGCACTTCGCCTCGCCACCTGGTGAGAAAGCAGGTTAACACACGGGGAGATTGATTTTGTGGCAAGAAGCGGGAAGAACCGTGAGGTGACGCAGCAGCGGAGCGGTGGCGAGCAGACGCTCGAATTCGGCATCCGTGGAGTGCTTTAGGGCGAGCAGCGACCGCTCGATCTGTTCGGCCACTCCCGCCAGAGCATCGAGTTGCTCGGCACGGTAGAGAGCATCGGCGCCCCCGCGCTCCTGGTCGCGCCACTGTTGATCGCAGAGGTAGGCCTGCACTAAGGCTAGCTGCTGTTCAATCACGGAGAGATCTCGCGCCTCGAGTCCCCGCAACAAATCGCGGGCCGCAAGGCGGCATCGATCGTATATTCGCTCATCGTTCGTCATGGATTTTCGACTCCCTCCATTTCCCGGCCGCCGGCCGTACCGGCGATCTTGCCGACGGAATGCCCTCCGGCGGTAACTTCCGTCCCAAACAGCCAAGATAGTTGCGCCCCGGGGCTGTTGCCGCAGGTCCTAGCGGCCCGTGGTAAAAGTAAACGTCTCGAAAAATCGGGTACAGCCAGCCAATTCGCTTCAGGCTAAGTGTTTTGTTTCGAGGGCCATGACGGGGAGCGGATTGGTGGCAGTCCCCATTTTTCGCTCCCCCGCGACTTTCACCACGGGCTGCTAGCCCGCATTTCTCACCAGCCGATGGTCGAAGTACGTCATAGGCCCGCCATGAGTTCGTTCCGCTTGCTCACCATGTTCAACGTAGGGTTCAAGTACGCCCGTATCATTCAACAAACGAGGCGCTGAGCGACGCACGCCTGGTACGGACGGGTCTCTCATGGCACTTTGCCCCGCCACGTGGTGAGAAAGCGGGCTAGCTGCCCAAAGGTCCCTTATCGGAAGCCCGACGGCGAGTCAGAGCAGATTCTCGCTCGGCGCCTCGCTGAGCTGTTCGGGGTCTGGCGTCAGCTTTCTGGAGGGTCATGGGTTCTGTTCCGCCTCTTGTTTGCTGATCCATTGCAAGAGTTGGTCAGGCGTACTTAGTCGCTTACGCGAGTCGGCACGGGAATTCCGTTCTCCTCCGAGGTGGAAGTGTTGGGCCGGCGCGGTTCTTCCGCAAACATGAGAATAGGGGCGGCCTAGCGGAATGCCACATAAGTAACTGGGCAATCACGCCCTTTTCGCGGTAGGATGGTTTATGTGGCCATCCGCTGACGCTCTACCCCTTACCGCTCCGCAGCGAAACGCTCTTCGACGCCTGGTTCGAGGAGGCAACACAGCCCAAAAAATGGCCTTACGGGCACGCATTGTTTTGCTGTGTGCGCAGGGGTTGGCGAACCACGCCATCGCTCGTCAACTCAACGTGAATCGCAAGACCGTCATGCTGTGGCGAAAGCGCTTCGCCCAGTCCGGCCTCGACGGACTCCGCGATCAGACGCGCCCCGGACGCAAACCGGCGCTCTCCGCCGAATTCGTCCAATGCATCCTCGATACAACGCTTCACGAGAAGCCCCCAGCGGCCACACATTGGAGCACCCGCACCCTCGCCAAGCACTTGGGCGTCTCCAAGATGGCCATCCAGCGCGTCTGGAAAGCGCACGGGCTGCAGCCCCATCGCCTGGAAACTTTCAAGCTCAGCCGCGACAAGCAGTTCGTCGAGAAGCTTCGCGACGTGGCCGGTCTATACTTGAATCCGCCCGAGCACGCGCTGGTGCTCAGCGTCGATGAGAAAAGCCAGATCCAGGCCTTAGACCGCAGCCAGCCGGGACTGCCCCTGAAAAAGGGTCGTGCCGGCACCATGACCCACGACTTCAAACGACATGGCACAATGACGCTGTTCGCCGCCTTCAATGTACTCGACGGCCAGGTGATCGGGGAGTGTCTGCCGCGACATCGGCACCAGGAATTCCTCAAATTCCTCCGCAAGATCGACCGCGAAACGCCGCTGGCGCTGGAGCTGCATCTGATCGTGGACAACTACTCCACGCACAAGCATGAGCAGGTGAAGAAGTGGCTCGCCAAGCACCCCCGCTTCCGCTTCCACTTCATTCCCACGTCTTCTTCCTGGCTCAATCTCGTCGAGCGCTGGTTCCGCGAGCTGACACAGAAGCGCATCCGCCGCGGCGTGTTCCGCAGTGTCCCCGAACTCGAGGCCGCCATCCACGAGTACCTGGAAGCGAGCAACCAAGCGCACCAGCCCTTTGTCTGGACAGCTTCGGCACAAGACATCCTCGCCAAAGCCGAGCGCGCCGCCAAAAACCACGCCATTGTCCAGAACCGTTAGTGGCACTACACTAGCGGCGCCATGACCGCGGTTGCAACTTGCCGGTTTTTATTCCCTTGGGTCGGCCGCGGGCCTGCACGCGCTCTAGTATGAGGGCCTATCTGAAATGGTGTGCTCGCGGCCGGCTAACCTCGGCTAGCCCGCATTATTCAACAGCTGACGGTCGAAGTGCGCAACAAGCCCGCCATTACTGCGTTGCGCTTGCTCACCGTGCTCAACGTACTGTTTGAGTACGCCCGCATTATTCAACAAATGCGGCGCTGAGCGGTGCGCGCCTTGTACGGACGGGCCTCTCGCGTACTTCGCCTCGCCACGTGGTGAGAAAAGCGGGCTAAAGCTTGTAGAGCATCCCGTAGATCACGATGCCTGTCAGCGAGACGTACATCCAAATCGGAAGCGTCCAACGGGCGATCCGGCGGTGGCAGTCAAAGCGCTCTCTCCACGCTCGGTAGAGTGTTACCAACGCCAGAGGCACAATGGTGGCGGCCAAGAAGACGTGAGTGACGAGGATGGTGAAATAGAGCGGCCGGATCCAACCTTGTTTCGTGAATGGGACCGAACCCGCATGGTAGTGGTAGACGAGATAGGAAGCGAGGAAGAAGCACGACGCTACAAACGCGGCCAGCATGCAGAATCGGTGGCGCGCCACCTCGCCTCGGCGGATGAAATAGTATCCACAGCCAAGCAACAGGGCGCTGAGCGAGTTTAGGGAAGCGTTGAGGGCCGGGAGGTCACCGACGTCCATTCGTCAACTCAGCGTCCGCGCCGACGGGCGGTGGGCCTGCAAGAAGGCGGCCGCCAGCGTCGCTGCGCCAAAGGCGATCATCACGATCAAGCAGAGCGCCAAGCCGGGGCCCGCCGTAACGCCCGCCGGGTTAAGAAGGTGGCGCAGCGCGGCTACGCCATAGGCAACCGGGTTGACCATGATGACCCACTGCACCCAGGACGAAGCGCCCGCGGCTGGAAAGACGGCTCCCGACAGCACCCACATGGGCATCAGCACGATGTTCATCACAGAGTGAAATCCTTGCACAGAGTTCAACCACCAAGCGAAGAAAAACCCTAAGCCCGTCAGGCCGAACGAAAGCAGCAGAATGACAGCCAGTAATGCAGGGATTCTCGATACCTCGATCGGCAACCCCATCAACGGCGCCAGCGGCAGCAGCACGATGCCCTGAAAGGCTCCGATCGTCGATGCGCCGAGGAGTTTACCGAGGACCAACGCCATGCGAGAGACCGGCGCCACGAGAACCGAGAGCAGAAATCCTTCGCGTCGGTCTTCGATCACCGAAATGTTAGAAAAAATGGCCGCGAACAACACCGCCAGCACCACCGTCCCCGGAAAGAAAAAGCCCGACGACCCGGTGTCGCCGGCGATCCCGGTCCGCAAGGACGTACGGAAGCCCGAGCTTAGCAACAGCCAGATCACAAGCGGCGTCGCTAGGCCGCCTACCACGCGACTCCGCTGGCGATAAAAGCCCCGAATCTCGCGGCCCCACAGGCTGACAACAGCTAGCCACAGACTCGGCGTCGGAGACGGGCTGTGCTCTACCTTCGGCTGCACGGCAATGGCTGGAGTATTCACGAGCGGGTAACCTTTGGTCAGCGAAGACGCCACTCCACGAGGGGGTGTAACCTGTCGGGTCGCAAATCCAATTCGGTGGTCCGAATCAGAGGGCGATTCTTTAATTTTACCCTTGATCGCCGTTCGCCGCTTCTTGCCCGAAGCGATGGCCGGTCATGTGAATGAAGACGTCCTCGAGGCTGGGACGCGAAACGGTGACCGAATCGATTCGTTGCGGCAACTCCTCCATGAGCCGGGCCACTAGCTGAGAGCCTTCGGGATGTTCGAATCGAACCGCGCCGTTTACTACCTTCGCTCGCAGGTCCAATCCGGCGGGCAATTCGGCCAAAAGGGCATGGGGATCACCCGCGGCCAGCATCACGACCTCGCCGCCGATCTCGCTTTTCAATCCGCCCGGCGTCCCCTCCGCCACAAGAGACCCTTCGTCGAGGATGGCCAGTCGGTCGCATTTGTCCGCCTCGTCGAGCAGATGGGTCGTCAGCAGAATGGTCACTCCTTCTTCGCCGCGCAATAACTGCAAGTAATCCCACAGATCCCGCCGGGCGCCGGGGTCAACCCCCGTGCTGGGCTCGTCGAGCAAGAGCAGTCGCGGCCCATGGAGCAGCCCTTTGGCCACTTCAAGCCGCCGGCGCATTCCGCCCGAGAGCGTCTCGACGATGCTGGCGCGCCGATCGGCCAACCCCAGCCGCTCCAGTACGAAAGCGATTCGATCCCGAAGGGCCTGGCCCCGCAAACCGTAGAGATGTCCTTGGTGGACAAGGTTCTCAGCGGCCGTCAGTCGCCGGTCGAGGCTTTGATTCTGAAAAACAACACCGATTTGACGCCGCACTCCCAGTGGATTCTCGACGGCATCGACTCCGAAAACCCGCGCCTCGCCTCTTACCGGCGCCAACAAAGTCGAGAGAATCCGAAGCAGAGTCGTCTTGCCGCCGCCGTTCGGGCCAAGCAGACCAAAGACTTCGCCGGGCTCGACGAAAAAGCTTACGCCCTTCAGCGCGTCCCACTCGCCGTAGCGATAGGCGAGATCTTGCACTTTGACCGCGGGCACGCCTTCCATGTATCGCTCCCCAACGCCACGATAGCACACGGCACGGCGCGCGGCTTCAAGCCGAATGCCGCCCCCCGGGGCCCTCGGGCGGCGGCCTCGTCCCGCTATCTTGTGCCCATACCTGCCGCCTCGGTCGTGACAAGCAGCGGGCGCCAAGCGCCGCCGCGACCGGGTGGGATATACTTTCCGAGCGCGCCCGAGTAGAAATCGCCCGCCAACGAAGTCGCACCACGGCGCCTGAAATCTCGGCGCGGAAGAGCCGTGATCGGACACTCTATCTCCCACTATAGGATCGTTGGGAAGCTCGGCGAGGGCGGGATGGGCGTAGTGTATAAGGCCGAAGATACGAAGCTCAAGCGTACCGTGGCTCTGAAGTTTCTTCCCCCGAGCTCGACTGCCGGAGAAGTGGAAAGAGCGCGGCTGCTGCGTGAAGCGCAGGCCGCGGCGGCGCTACAGCACCCCAACATTTGTACCGTCTATGAAATCGATGAAGCCGACGGCCGGGCTTTCATTGCCATGGCTTATTTGGAGGGCCGCAACCTAGCCCAAAGAAACGCGGACGGGCCATTCGACATCTCCGAGGCGCTCGACATTGTCATCCAGGTGGCCCAGGGACTGGAGGAAGCGCACGAAAACGACATCGTTCATCGGGATATCAAGAGCGCCAACATCATGCTGACGAACAAGGGCCAGGCCGTGATCATGGACTTCGGCTTGGCTTATTTGGCCGGAGGCAGCCGGATCACGCGCAACGAGCTGACCCTGGGGACCACGGCGTACATGTCGCCCGAGCAGGCGGCCGGCGAGGCGCTGGACAGGCGGACGGATCTCTGGTCTCTCGGCGTCGTGCTTTACGAGATGCTCACGGGCCGGCTTCCGTTTCGAGGGCACTATGCCGATGCGATTATCTACTCGATCGCCAACGAGGACCCCGATCCGGTGACGAGCCTGAGGAGCGGCATTCCCCTGGCTCTCGAGCGCATCGTGGAAAAGGCCCTGGCCAAACGCCCCGCTGAGCGCTATCAGCACGCCGACGATCTGCTGGCCGACCTGCGAGCGCTACGCCGCGGTCGGGAGTCCGGCTCCTCCCCGCGGCTTGCGCCGCGCGAAGCCAAGCCGGCGGAGCCCTCCATCGCCGTACTGCCGTTCGTCAACATGAACCGCGACGAGGAAAGCGAGTTCTTCAGCGACGGCATCACCGAAGACATCATCATCGCCCTGACGAAGGTGGAAGGTCTGCGGGTCGCCGCCCGCAACTCGGCCTTTCAATTCAAGGGCAAGACTCCGGATCTGGATGAGCTGGGCCGCAGGCTCAAGGTCGATAACGTTCTCGTCGGCAGCGTGCGCCGCGCCGGCAACAGGCTCCGGGTCACCGTGTAGTTGAGCAACGTGGCCGACGGTTACGAGATGTGGTCGGAACGCTACGATCGCTTGATGGAAGATATCTTCGACATTCAAGACGACATTTCACAAGCCGTGGTCGGAACGCTCGAAGTCAAGCTCGTCGGCGGGAAGAAGTCCTTGGCTCGGCGGTACACGGAAAACGTCGAGGCCTACAAGCATTACCTCCGAGGCCGCTAGTACTGGCATAAGCGAACGCCCGAGGCCATCCGCAAAGCCAAGGAAAACCTGGAACTCGCGCTGGGGGAAGATCCCAACTACGCTCCGGCCCATTCGGGCCTGGCGGATTGCACGGTCTCATTGGCGCTGATCAACGATCCGGATCCTCCCAGCGAGGTGATGCCCAAAGCGAAACAGGCAGCCCTCAAGGCCCTGGATCTTGATCCCATGTTGCCCGAGGCCCACGCCTCGCTGGGCTTCGTCGAGGTGGTCTACGGTTGGAATTGGGAGCCGGCTGACCGCGAGCTCAAGCGCGCCATCGAACTCGACCCCGGCTATTCAACCGCCCACTACTGGCGCGCCGTTTTCGTCCTGGTCGGCACCGGACGTCTCGACGAGGCTCTCGATGAAGCGCAGGCGGCACTCAACCTCGAGCCGGTCACCCCCTCGATCAACATGGGATTGGGCCTGGTGCTCTTTTATCGCCGCGAATACGAGGCAGCGGCCGAACAGCTTCGCAAAACACTGGAGTTGGAGCCGAACATTGTCTGGGCCCGTTTTTTGCTCGCCAGAACGCATCAGCAATTGGGCGATCCCGAGAAAGCCGTCGCGGCTTTTGAAGAGTTGGAGCTGCTCTCGATGCGAGAAGGCCATCTGGGCTACGCCTACGCCGTCTCCGGCCGCCCCGAGCAAGCTCGGAAGCTGCTCGATGACCTCCAGGAACCCTCCCGCCCGGCGCACATCGTCGCTTTCCAAATTGCTTTGATCCATGCGGGCTTGGGGTCGGCGGATCTGGCGCTCGAGTGGCTGGAGCGGGCCGTTGCGGCTCGCTCTCCTCAGCTCGTCTGGCTGAACGTCCTTCCGGAGTTCGACCGGCTTCACTCCGACCCCCGATTCGCCGCCCTGTTGGAGAAGATGAACTTGGACTCTGGGACCGTGACGCATTCGGCGTAGATCCCTCACGCCGCCATGGGGGCCTATTCCGCCAAGAAAGCGGGCGGGTCCGGGCCAAACGGCCCGCCGAGGCCTTCGCTACGGGACTGGCCGCGCCCGCAAGGGTGCGGTTGAGGGCCTCGTGACCGTTGGACTAGCTAGCGCTGGTCGAGTGGCCGCTGGGTCAGACGGAGAAGCGGTCATATAAACGATCGCCAACATATGGGACCAAGCACTAGCCCGCATTTTTCACCAGCTGACGGTCGAAGCACACGATAGGTCCGCCATTACTACGTTGCGCTTGCTCACCGTGCTGTTCAAGTACGCCTGCGCGCGCTGAGCGGCGCGCGCCTTCTACTGACGCGCCTCTCACGCACTTTGCCTTGCCACGTGGTGAGAAACGCGGGCTAGGATCCCGTCCCAGACAAGAGTTGATCCCGGCGACGTGGCGGCCTTTCGAGACCGCTTGCATGTCTCGGTTTCAAACGTTCTAATAGGGGACACACGATGCTGCTCGACGATCCCCGGCCCTACGATCTCGATCGCGTTTTTCGGCTGCTGATCACGGCCCTGACGCTGGTCGGTCTTTTTCTTCTCGTACGCTACCTGGCCGAGGTCCTGATTCCCTTCGCCGTGGCTCTGCTGATCGCCTACTTGCTGAATCCCGTTGTCGCCGTGGTGCAGCGGCGAGTCAAGAATCGAACGGCCGCCGTGCTGATCACCGTATTCGGGAGCGGCCTGCTGGCGGTGGGTCTGTTGGTGTTACTGGTCCCGGTAGTCGTCAACGAATTGCGCGGGTTGAAAAGCTTGACCGATCAGCTCAAGCAGCAGGGCTCTCTGCTCCAGCAGCGGATCCAAGCTATTGCGGAGGGGGACGCTCCGGTCTGGCTCCAGCTGGCGATTGAGAAATCCCGGGAATTTGTGACCTCGGAGCAGTTTCTCGCTCTTGCGGCCGATGCGGCCAAGAACTTGGCCCCGGGGATTCAAGGTTTGCTCACGGGCGTCTATGGGTTCTTCGCCGGTCTGGTCGGGCTGGTCATCGTAGTCCTCTACCTTGTCTTTCTTCTGAACGACTTCGGCGACGTGGAAGGCAAGTGGCAGAATCTTCTGCCCCCGCGCTTTCGCCAGTCCATCGTCGGATTCGTCCATGATTTCTCCGCTGTCATGGGGCGCTATTTCCGCGGACAAGTCATCATCGCCGCCACCACGGGGGTGCTGTTTGCCATCGGTTTTTCGATCCTCGACTTGCGGCTGGCCGTCGTCCTCGGCCTCGGCGTCGGACTACTCAATATGGTTCCCTATCTTCAACTCGTCGGGGTCATTCCCGCCGTGCTGCTTTCCATTCTTCATGCTCTGGAAACACCGGACGTCGGCATCTGGATGGGTCTTCTGGGTCTGGTGATTGTGTTTGCGGCGATCCAGCTTGTCCAGGACGCGATTTTGGTGCCGCGCATCATGGGGGAGGTCACCGGCCTGAGACCGGCGGTGATGCTGTTGGGCATCTTCGTCTGGGGCAAGCTGTTGGGATTCTTGGGATTGGTGCTGGCCATCCCGCTAACCGGGCTGCTGATCACCTACTACCAAAGGCACATTCTGGCCCCTCCCGTCCGCTCATCACCGGAGGGGAGCGCGGCAGCGGAGGACGTACCATGAAAACTTCGCATTTGGTCGGGAGAATCCAATGAACGTGAGAATCGGAACAGCGCCGGACTCGTGGGGCGTATGGTTCCCGAGGGACCCCAAGCAAACACCGTGGAAGCGCTTCTTGGACGAAGTCGTTCAGGCCGGCTATGAGTGGATCGAACTCGGCCCCTATGGCTACCTTCCCACCGACCTTGCCACCCTGCAGCGCGAACTGAGCAGCCGCAAGCTCAAGGTCTCCGGGTCGTTTGTCGCCGGCAATCTCGAAGACCCCAGGGCCTGGCCTCGGATGGAAGAGGAGATCAAAAGCGTCGGGGAGATTCTCGGGGCCCTAGGTTCCAAGTTCCTCGTGCTCATCGATGAGACTTACACCGATATCCGCACGGGCGAGATGACGGCGCCGCGAAGGCTCAACCCCGATGGCTGGAAACATTTGATTGAGGCGGCGCACAAAGCCGCCGACCTGGCGCACTGGTTCGGACTCCAGCTTGTCTTTCACCCGCACGCCGACACACACGTCGAATACGAAGACCAAGTCGCGGCGTTTCTCGAAGATACCGACTCGGAACGGGTAAACCTTTGTCTCGACACCGGTCACTTTGCTTACGGCGGCGGCGATTCGGTACGCCTCATCCGCCGGCATCACCATCGCGTACGCTATCTCCACCTCAAGAGCGTAAACGGACTCGTCCGGGCCAGCGTGAAAGCCGAAAAAGTCCCGTTCGTCAAGGCTGTCGGCATGGGTGTGTTCTCCGATCTTTCCGAAGGCGTCGTCGATTTCCCGGCTCTCCGCGACATCCTGCGCGCCGTCAACTACGACGGCTGGGCCACGGTGGAGCAGGACATGTATCCGGCCCCGTTTGACAAACCGCTGCCCATCGCCAAACGCAACCGAGCCTACCTGCGCGAGATCGGTTTGGGCTGAAGCACAAAAGTCGTAGGGCAGCGCCTCGAGCCGCCTGAGGAGATCATTCTCGATGATCGACGTCGGCGACACGCCGAGGTGATCGGGTCCGGCCGCGGCCACCCTGAGGCCCCCCGGCTGGCTAGCCAGCCTGTTTGAGGATCTGCCGCCACAGCCCAACGACGTGGGCCTCCGTTGTCCGCAGGTTGCCGATCGCCACGCGCAACACCAGTCGGCCTTCTAGCTTGGTGTGGGAGAGGAAGAATTCTCCGCTAGCGTTAATCGCCTCCAACAGCCGTTGGTTGAGGCCATCAAGTTGGGAGGCGTCTACATCGGGGGGCCGGTAACGAAAACACACCAGCGAGAAGGGCGTCGGGGCCAGGCGTTCAAAGTCGGGACGCTCGTCGACCCAGCCGCCGAATAGCTGGGCCAGCCGGATGTGCTCGCGCAAATTGGCGACCACGCCCTCTCGGCCGAAGTAGCGCATGAGGAACCACAGCTTCAGCGCCCGGAAGCGGCGCCCGAGCGGTAGCGAATATTCCATGAAGTTCACGGCACGCGGGTCATTCCGGCTGCGAAGATACTCGGGCGTCAACGACATCGCTTGCCGCAGGGATTCCGGGCGGCGAGTGTAGAAGGCCGTCAATTCCATTGGCGTGAACAGCCACTTGTGCGGATTGACCAGGAACGAGTCAGCGCGGTCACAGCCGTCGAGGATGTAGCGTTTCTCCGGAATAGCAGCGGCAGCACCGGCGTACGCCGCATCGACGTGCAGCCACAGCAAGCGGCGCGAGGAGATGTCGGCGATTTGTGGAACCGGGTCCACGCTCGAAGTCGACGTCGTTCCCACCGTCGCGACGACGCAGAAGGGCCTGAGGCCGGCATTCTGATCGCGTTCGATCGCCGCTTCCAGCGCATCGGGCAGCATCCGGAACTCGCCGTCCACGGGGATCTTTCGGCAATTTTCCCGTCCCAAGCCGAGGACAAGCATGGCCTTCTCGACCGAAGAGTGAGCCTGTTCGGACGCGTAGAGCGTCATTCGGTTGGGATCGGGCGCGTGGCCCTTCGCTCGGTCGATTCTGTAAGCTTCTTCCCGCGCCGCGATCACCGCGTGAACGGTGGCGGTGGAGGCCCCGTCGAGGGTCATGCCGAACCAGTCGGGGGGCAAGCCCAGCCACTGGGCAAGCCAGCGAAGCGTGACTTGCTCGAGCTCGGTGAGAGCGGGAGATGTTTCCCAGAGCAGTCCGATCATGTTGAGACCCGCTGTCAGCATCTCCGCCAGAACGCCGGGGCCGCTGCCCGTCGTGGCGAAATACCCCATGAATCCCGGATGGTTCCAATGGGTGACATGGGGAAGAATTTCAGTTTCGAAATCCGCCAGAATCCGCTCCATCGGCTCGCCCGAATCCGGAGCGGCCTTGGGAAGCCGCTCTACCAAAGCGCCCGGACTCACATCCGGTGCGACTCGGTATCTCTCCGGCTGCTGGAAATAGTCGGCCATCCAGTCGACGACCTGATGGCCGAAGCGGCGGAACTCTTCGGGGGGCATATCGCCGAGAAAGGACTCGACGGGTTCAGCGGATTCCTGGTTTAACGAATCAGGCTCGTCGGCCTTGACGGAGGCGGAGCCTCCAGACGCGCCCGCGGGTTGTCGCTCGTCCGAATCGTCCCGTGGTGCTCCGCCGCCCATCCCCTAAACGCCCTCTTCTCAAGGATACAGAAGCTAGCCATAGCCGAGCCCAGCTTCGCGCAAGAGGATGCGAAAGAATGCGTGCGCCACAGACGCTTTATTGAGGTTGTCCCGGTTTTTGCGGTGGCTCGGAGATCTTTTCGATGGCCTGTTTGGCGCGTCTGCGCACCATCGGGTCGGAGTCGTCGAGCAAGCCGTGAAGGGCGGGCAGCGCCGGGAGGGCGGCGGACTCGAGTCTCTGGAGACCCGCGGCGGCAGCGCCGCGAACACCGCCGTCGGGATCATTCAGCGCCTCGATCAACGCGGGGACGACCTCGGCGGAGCGATCCGCCTTGCTCGCCACGTTGCTGACCGCGTAGGCGGCGTTGTTGCGGACCTTGCGGCTGTGATCGTCGAGCGCCCCAAGCAGTACGGGGAGCGCTGGAGCCGAATCCTCGCCGATCCAGCCGAGGGCGTAAACCGCGTACTCGCGGACGCCGACGGAGGTGTCCGAGACGAGCTCGGTCAGCTTGGGAACGGCTCGGGCTTCGCTATAGCCTTTCAGCCGGCAATTGCAGGCGTGGATCTGCCCCAGCGCGTAGGCTGCCTCTTGGCGATTGGCGTCCACCGGATCATCGAGAGCGCGAATCAGGGCTTCTGCCGCGGGACGGGCGGCCGACCACATATGGCTCAGGGCGTAAAGCGCTCCGTAGCGGATCGATTGATCCTCATGATCGAGAAACTCGGCCAGCCTGGGGGCGGCGGCCTCCGCTCCCATTTCGATGTCCGCGAGCGCGCGCAACGTAGCCTTGACGACCTTCATGTCGGGATCGTCGAGCAGGTCCACAAGTTTCGGGACGGCGTCGGCGGCGCCGGATTCCATGCGCCCAATCGACTGGATGGCCTGCACACGAAGCTCGGGAACTTCGAGGGCCGCGACGAGCGCGGCCAGGGCCGGTTCGGTGTTCGTCCGCATCTCCCCCAACGCCCGCAGGGCGCCGAGGCGGACTCTCGCCGTATCGTTGGCGGCCGTTTCAACCAGAGCTGGTACGGCGGCCGACGCTCGATAGCCCAACTGCCGAAGACTACTCGTGGCGGCGAAGCGGACCTCCTCGTCAGGGACGGTCAGCGCTGCCACCAAGGCGGGCACGGCGGCCTCCCCCATCCTGCCGAGGGCGTCCGTAGCCGCTCTCCGAACGGTGGAATCTTCGTCACCCAGAGCCTGGGCAAGGGCAGGTACGGCCGAGCTTGCCGGCAGTCCCATCTCCCGCAGCGATCGCGCGGCCTCGCGCCGCACATTCACTTGTTCACTGGAGAGTTCAGCAATCAGGCCTTTGACTTTTTGCTCACCCCCAGGCGTCGGATTTCGATCTACTCTTGTCTTCGAAAAACTCACCTCTACCTGAGCGATCGCCTGCTCGACCTGGTCGGGCGTGATGTCGGGACGGGGATCAATCGTTGCCAACGCTCGCCCGGCCGCCCGCCGGACCCAGTCGTGGTTGGCTTTGAGCGCCAGAGCGAGATTGGGGATCGCCGCTTTCGCCGGCTCGCCCATCGCCGCCAGCAGGTCGCAGGCCGCGCTACGGGTCCCAAAGTGGCCGTTCGGGTCGTTGATGATCGCGCCGAGCGTGGGAATCGCCGCGGTGGCGTGCTCAGGACCGATTTGAAACAGCGCGCTGACGACAGCCGAGGCGACGATCCACTCGGGGTCCTTCAAAACCTCGATCAGCGCTGGGATCGCCGGCCGGGCCGCTGCGCCGAGGGAATGCAAGCCCCCCACGGCCCCGCGCCGAACGTCCTTGTGCTCGTCCCGCAAAGCTTCGACGAGCACCGGCAGAACGTCCTGAGAATCGCGGCCGAAGCCGCCCAACGATCTCAAGGCGGCGGCCCGCACCTCCGGGTCGGCGTCACTCGACAAGATGAGCAACAGTTGCTTCGCTCCAGCCGCCGCGGGCCCGATTCGCCCCAGAGAATCGGCGGCTCTCTGTCGCACGGACGTCTCGGGATCGTTCAACAGGCGGCTTAGGTCGGGGACCATGGCGGCGGCCGCCGGGCCCATCGATCCCAGAGCGCCCGCGGCGCAACTGCGGACGTCGGTCTCAGGATCCTGGAGAAGGCGGCCCAGCGGCCGGACCCCGGCTTCGGCGTCCGGGCCGAAGTCGCGGATTGCGTAGCACGCTGCTCGGCGGACGTCGGAGGCCTCATCTTGGAGCGCGTCGATCAGCGCCGAGATCACCTCCCGAGTCGGGCTGCTGCGAGAAAGGCTCCTCGCCGCTGAGGCTCGTTCACTCGCCTCGGGGCCGCGAAGCCGGCGAAGCAGATCCGGGGTGGACAAACGCCCCTCCGGCTGGGCGAGCAAAGGCAGCGTCCCCGCAGCGGCGAACAGCAGACAGCAGAACCGGCTGAGCCTCATGGGTCTCCCATCGTTCTCAGTTTCACAACCGACGTTCTCACCCGGCAAATCGGGGTTTTACCTACAAGGCGAATGCGCCGCCGGGAGTTCATCCGCTCTCCGGCATCATGCCGCGAATCGCGTTCTCGACAGACCGTGCGACCGTTTCATAGTCGTGCTCTTGAGAGAAGCGAAGCGGCTTGCCGATCCTTACCCGAACCCGGTTCGGCTGGGGCCACTCGTGGTGGACGGAGTAGACCTCGTACAACCCTTCCAAATAGACAGGCACGACAGCCGCCCCCAGCCGCAGGGCCATCATGCCGATTCCCGTCTTGAACGGCTGTATCCGGCCGCTGGGCGAGCGCTCCCCCTCGGGAAATACCAGCGGGCAGTAGCCGCTATCCACCAACTCGCCGGTATACTTCAGCGCCCGGCGGGCGCCAGCCATCTGCTGGGGAAGCGGGTAGGCATTGAACAGCCCGCAAGCAAGATAGTACTGGCCGGCGTTGTTGAGCACTTGCCTCCAGGCGAAGCCCGCTTGCTCAAAATAGGCGCGGAAAAAGTCCTGCGACATCGCGGGCGCGAGCCGATGACGCCAGCGCCGCGGCAATGCGGCATAGATCGCCAACGTATCGAAGTGGCTGTTATGGTTGGACGCGAAGATTACCGCAGGCGTTACGTCGCCCAAGTTCTCGATGCCTTCCACCTTCAAGCGAACCATTTCCCGAAAAGCCGGCAGGGCGATGCAGTCGAGCGTCCATCTTCGGAACCAGCGAATCGGCCCTGCGCGTGTCCAGCGGGGAATGCCCGTCGGGCGCGCCCAGGCCAACAGACGAACCGCGACCGCGGGCCAAAGACTCCCGGCTTCGCCAGGGAGCAGCTGAGCGCGAATTTCCTGTTGCGGGGCAGCTTGCTCGCCGGCGGCTGGACCGCGTCCTCTCCGCTGGGCGGACCGGACGGAGGATTCCAGCTCCGCTGTGGTCTGGATCCCGGCAAACTCCTCCTCGTCGAGGTGAATGCCGTACTGCTGTTCCACCTGCGCCAACAGCTCCACTCTTTCAAGAGACGAAAGCCCCAGATCCTCGGACAGCCTGACGTCGGCACCTAGCTGCCGGGGAGTCTTTCCCGTAGCACGAGCCAGGGTGCCCTGGACACCCGTCGCCTCGGTTCTCGCTTCCCCGCGCTTCTGAAGATCCTTCTCCGCCGCTATTCGCCGGGCGACCTCGCCGCGTTTGATCTTCATCGTCGAGGGCGTTCGCGGAAACTCGTCTTGCGGCCAAATCGACCAGCTCCGAACTCGTTGATGGGGCTCCAGCTCGGCGTTGGCTTCCCGGAGCAGCAGTTCGGGATCGGCGGACGGGTCGTCGAGGATCAGCACGGCATGCACTTTTTCCCCAACGTCATCATGGAGGGGAATAACAATGGTTTCTATTACTTGCGGAAATTTATTCAAGTGACTCTCTACGTCTTGCGGGTAGACGTTCAGCCCGTCCGGCCCCACGATTACCTCTTTGAGCCGCCCCTTGTAGTAGAGGCGGCCCTGGTCATCAATTTCCCCGACGTCGCCGGTGTGAAGCCACCCGTCGACGACCTTTACGCCCGAGTCAGCTCCGCCTCCCACGTATTCGGAGACGACACTATCGCCTCGGACGAGGATTTCCCCGCTTGGGGCGATCTTGACCTGCTGGCCCTCAACCGGTTTTCCGATCGATCCTCGGCGGACGTGGAAAGGGTGATTGATGGCCACCACGGGACTGGTCTCAGTGAGTCCGTAACCCTGCACGAGCAGCAGGCCGACCTTGCCCCAAAACGCCTCCAGCAGCTTGTCGAGTTGCGCTCCGCCCACGACCAGAGCCCAGAATTTGTAGCCCAGCAAGCGGTGAACCCCGCGATAGCGCCACCAGCGTTGGACGATGCCGAGCACGCCGCCCCGGACGGTCGCTTCCGAGGGTAGAACACAGCGGCGCTCGATTTCGTTCTCCAGATTCTTCAGCATCCCCGGCACGGAAATCAGCACGGAGACCCTTTCGCGGCGAATCGTCTCGATCACCCCGCCCGGGATCAGCACTCGAGTAAAGACAGCCGCTCCTCCGAGCAGTGGCGGCATGTATAGCCCAGTCGTCTGGCCGAACATGTGACTCAGCGGAAGCACGTCGAGCAACCGCAGCGGCTGGAACGGTCGGGCGAGCCACTTGAAGCGGTCGATTTCCTTTTGGATCGGAGTCAGGTTGGCGCAAATGTTCTTGTGGCGGTGGACGACCCCCTTGGGGTCACCCGTGGTGCCCGAGGTGTAGACGATTTCCACTACGTCGGAAGGTGCGAGAGCGGAGGGTACAAGATGTTCCCCAAGGGGCAGATCCTCGACTTCGGCGCTCGATATGCGGGGTATTTCAATTCCCGACGCGTCTACCTCTTCCCCAAAAACGAGTAGCCGCGCTTGCGTTTCTTGTTGGATTCGCTCGACGAGGCCGGCGGAGGAGCGAAAGTCGACGGGTACGACTTCGAGACCCCGCGCAATCGCGGCCCAGAACACACTCACCCAGGCCGGTCGGTTTTCGCTCCAGACCAGCAGGCGGTCTCCTTTCGAAAAACCCTGGGTGTCGAGGTAGGCGACGGCGGCGGTGATCCGGTCGTAGAGCTCTCGGTAGGAAAGCCTCCAAGTGCGATAACCGTTGTGGTAGCGCAGGGCTTCTCGGTTCCCGAGGGCACGAATCATTGGCAGGAACTCTTGGAGGGTCTGCATGCCGAAAGCCGGCGTTGCCTACTGGCTTTGTAAGCAATTCTAGCGCCACTGGCGCGGGGCGACGTCAGCGTAGTGAGGCTCGCAACATACACTGACTTTGGAACGGGGGCGCGCATGCGGCTGCCCCAGTGCCAACGGGCCGCCCACGGCGGCTAGGACAAGCGAGATCGCTTGTCCCCACTTTGAGTCGCCACATGCCGCGGGTGGTAGGGACCGGCGATCCCGCCGGTCCACCGCGACCAGAGGTCGCCGCCACGGGCCGGAAGCCAGAGCGCACCGGCCCGGCTAGTAGGGACCGGCACTCTTGCCGGTCGCACAATAAGAAGCGAGACCGCTTGGCCCGACGACGACCAGGAGAGTGCTGATCCCACCGGAGGCGCCTTGTTGGAATCTAGCCCGCGCTGCTCACCCTGGCGGTCTACAAGCCGAAACTTCTGTGCCTCGATCACGGTGGGGCGAATTGTGCAGGCCGTGAAGGGCCTCCAAAAAGCTCGCTGGAGACTACTCCACCGAGAAAACCGAATACCAACGCCAAAAGCGCGAACCGCGGACTCTTCTTCTGTGTCATTGCCACCTCCTTGGATATAGAGAACGTGTGGGTCCCTGGCGGGGTTCGTTGAAGTTAACTTCCCACCCGCCGGATCACATCCAGGTATTGCTTGGTGACACTTTGGATGTTGTGCCGCTCGGCCACGTAGCGGGCCGCCCTCCGCCCAATGGCGGCGCGCATGTCGGGGTCGGCGGCAAGGGCGTATAGGTAATGAGCCAACATCTCGATCTCAGCCTCGCCGGGATCGACCTCGACAATGGAGCCGGGGGGAAATCCGGCGACCTCTTCCCCGACCGTCATAATGACCGGTTTCCCCGCCGCCATGAGTTTTAGGGCAATGGCTGAGGCTTCACCGGCGGAGGGGTATCGCAGATTCACACAGATGTCGGTGATGGCGACCAGGCCCCGGAATTCGCTTTCAGCAACGTAGGGAAGCCTGGTCACGGGCAGTTGGTCGATCTCGGCCAAGATGGCAGCTTCATAGTCATGGGAGACGAAATCTCCCACCAGCAAAATCCTGTATGGGACGCCGAGCATCCGCGACGCCTCGAGCAGCGAGTGCAGCCGCTTCGAAGGACGGAGATAGCCAAACGTCGCGATCACGATCTCTTCGGCCGGTATCCCGAGCTTCTCCCGAAGCTGTTCCCTCTGGGCCGCCCCGGGCAGCGACGGGGGATCGACGTAAAGGGGAATCTCGTCGACTTCGACCGCACCGTTCCCGGTCCCAAGCGCTTCCCGGGCCATTTTGCCCGGCCGGCCGTTATGCACCACGAGGCCGCGGCTCCGCCGGCAGATTCTGCGAATCAGCGGATAGCGGAAATAGCTCTCCTGGGACGCCGACGTCGCCCGCTCCCGCCAAAGCTGTTCGGCGAAATCCCGCAACCACTCTCCGTAGTTAAAGACGAACTCTTCGACGTATTCTTGTTGGGACAGCTTGCCGAGCAACAGATGGTGCAGGACAGCATCGTGCAAAACAACGACTCCCGGCACGGCGAGCGCCCAGTCGTACACTGCTCCGTGGAGGGGGTTATTCCCGATCTGGTAGAGGCAGGCGTCGTAGCTCGCGAGAGAGCGGGCGCCCGGCGAGTCAAAGGCGTCGATCTCGATGTGGCGGGCAAGTTCGCGGGTGAGACGCGCGGAATACTCGGCGACTCCCGTCGGTGCGGGAGGCAGAGGCGAAACCCAGGCGACTTTCATTTCGAATAGAGCCGCTTGCCGAAGATCGCTGTCCCGACGCGCACCAGCGTGGCTCCCTCTTCGATCGCAGTTTCGAGATCATGACTCATGCCCATCGAGAGATCCGGCAAGCCCAGGCGCTCCGCCGCCCGCCGCAATCGCCGAAAGTAGGGACGTGTTCTCTCGGGATCTTCCGACCAGGGCGGCATGCCCATCAAGCCTCGCAGGCGCAGGTTCTCGCAACTTTGAATGAACTCCTTGACGGCGGGAAGCTCCTGTTCCGCCAAGCCGCTCTTCGTGTCCTCGTCGCTCAGCTTGAGTTCGAGAAAGACATCGAGCCGGCGCTCGGTCTGCTCGTTGAGCCGGCGGGCGATCTTCACGCTATCTACCGTTTGGATGACGTCAAACAGGCCCGACGCGGGTTTTGTCTTGTTGCTCTGCAGCTTTCCGATGAGGTGGAAAACCGCCCCGGGAAGCTCTCCCAGTTGCTCCTTCTTAACGTGAAATTCCTGGACGTAGTTTTCCCCAAAATGCCGTTGGCCGCCGCTATAGGCTTCGAGAATGTCGGGAGCCGGTTTGATCTTCGAAACCGCCACGATGGTGATTTCCTCCGGCGAGCGTCCCGACCGCACCGCTGCGGCGGCTACGCGTTCCCGTACAAGATGGAGCCGCTCGCCGATCACGCAATCATTCTAACGAGTCTTTCTCATCCCCGATTTTCGGCGGCCATCTACCGGCCTTGGGCAACGCTATAATTGCAGCTTGAGCCGGCGTGGGGCATTCATCAGCTTCGAGGGAATCGACGGCAGCGGGAAGACGACCCAGCTCGATCGCCTGCGAGAGTCGCTAACGCGAGGGGGGCATTCTGTCGTTGTGGCTCAAGAGCCGGGGGGCACTCGGGTCGGGCTCGAGATCCGCAAGCTGCTGTTGAACGCCGCGAACACCGACTTGCGGCCGATTCCTGAGTTGTTGCTGTATTTTGCTTCCCGAGCGCAGAACATCGAGGAAGTCATCCGGCCGGCTCTTGAAGCGGGGCGGATCGTCTTGGCCGACCGCTTTACCGACGCCACGGTAGCCTACCAGGGCTACGGACGTGAACTCGGCGCCGACAGCGTGCGCGCCGTGGAAAATGTCGCCTGCGGCGGCTTGAAGCCGGACATGACTCTGCTTCTCGACGTAGATCCCGCGATCGGCGTCCGCCGCGCTCTCGAACGTAACGCCGACCAACCGATCGACGAAAGCCGCATGGAGCAGGAAACGGCGCCGTTCTACGAGAGGGTTTATCGTGGATATCGCGAGCTGAGCCGCGCCGAGCCAAAGCGGATCAGGCTGATCGACGCGAGAGACTCGATCGAGAAAGTCGGAGAGGCGATCAAGTGTGCAGTCGAGGAGTTTCTACGGGCAAGGGGTCTGGCCGGCCCCTGAGGGAATGTTGGTTCACTTTGTGGGCCAAGCGGGCGCGATCAATCGCGCCCCTACATCTCGAACCCTGAGGCTTTGCTCCCCGGCTGCCGGGGGCTGGTGAGAGATGCAGGCTAAAGGCAATACGGGTGACTTAACGGTAAGTCAGCCCCCGTAGGGGGCGCGGGCTAGTAGCCCAGGGTGGAGCCATTTTTGGCAAAACTCTGGGGGGCAAGCCAACCACGGTCCAGCCCCGGTAGGGGCGCAGGAAGGCCTGCAATCGCTAAAGCGTCGGTTTCCGCCGACTGAGCTGAGCAATGTTTTCTAATTTCGTCGGCAACTCCCGAGTCGTGAGCGCACTGCGGCGGATGTTGGCCGAGGACCGCTTGCCGCAGACCCTGCTGTTCACCGGGCCGCGGGGCGTGGGCAAGGCCAAGCTGGCCAGTTTGCTGGCGGCATCGCTCAACTGTCTGAA
This sequence comes from Bryobacterales bacterium, assembly GCA_965206025.1. GTDB lineage: Bacteria > Acidobacteriota > Terriglobia > Bryobacterales > UBA6623. The sequence continues at coordinate 107,282 of CBDBIU010000003.1, forward strand.
CAGCACACCGGGGAACGCTTGCGGCGAGTGTTCGAACTGTCGCCGCATTCTCGCGGCGGACCTCTCCCAGACTTCTTTCCAAGAACTCTTTGAAGAGCGACTGAAGCTGCCCGCCGCCAAGCGGACCGAGAATCCGCTGATCGTTTCGACCCATCCCGATTTTCTGATCTTTCCCCCGGACGGCCCTTTGCGGATCATTACGATCGACCAAGCTCGCCAGATGCGCCAGGCGGCGCAATACGGCCCATCAGAAGGACGCCGCCGACTATTTCTCATCGACCACGCCGACCGCGCGAATGATGAGGCCTCGAACTCTCTGCTTAAGACGCTGGAAGAGCCGGCTGCTTGCTTGACCATCGTCTTGACGGCGGAAAACCCCAACGAACTTCTGCCGACGATTCGCTCCCGGGCTATCCCTTTCTACTTCGCTCCTCTGTCGAACGAAGAGATGGAGAAATTCTTGGCGGCGTTTACCGAACTGAACAAGGACGAACGTCAATCGTTGATCCGCTTGGCCCAAGGGAGTCCCGGGCGGGCGATCACCCTAAACGTCGACCAATACCTGGAGCGGCGAGATTCCATGCTGGCGCTGTTTCGGACGTCGCTGGGGGAGGGATCTTTTGCCGAGCTGCTGCCCTATACCGAAACCGTGGCTCGGAAGAGCGACGAGCGTCTGGACGTCCTGCTCGAATCGTTTCAGTCGCTACTCCAAGATCTGCTGCATCTTCGCTTCGGGTCCGGCCGGTCGCTGGTCAACACCGACATCGTCGATGAACTGGAGTCCCTGGCCCGTCGGGCAACCTTCGAGTGGATTGAAAAAGCCGCCGCTAAGTTGGACGAGCTTGAGCTGCTGAGGCGCCGGAACATCCAAAAACAGATCGCCCTCGAAGCCATGGGTGTCGGCCTTAGGCGGGTGGCCAAACGCGAATAACGCAGCTGCTTGCGAGAGCGCGCGCGGTTATGTTATCCATAGGTCAGGTCTTGGCCAACCTTCGCCGAATCGGCTAGCGGACTTCTTCGGGTTCCACCAACAATCGATCGTGGTTCCGCATCGCGGAAGTCGGCTACATTTTGCTGACGATCGGGTCCGTAATCGCCGCTCGTAGCCGGCGAATGGCACTGATAGCCCTGCACTACTTCCAAGAGAGGTCCTTGCATGAAGGAACCCGGGAATGCTAACAACCGCAAGCTGATCCGACCTTCGCTCAGCGAAGTTAAAGAGCAGATGAACCAGAAGAAGCGCCAACAGCACAGCCAGCAGCGGAAGCGGCAGTCCGCGCCCGACCAGACGAATGCGGAGGCCTTTTATTTCGTCAAACAAATGCAGAATCACACCCCGATGGTGCTGGTGCTGCGCGACGGCGAGCAGATCAGCGGCACCATCGAGTGGTATGACAGGGCTTGCGTGAAAGTGAATCGCGACGGCGCGCCAAACCTGGTGGTCTACAAAGCAAACATCAAGTATTTCTACAAATTGGACGCGGGTGATGGGGAGACTGCTGGGGCAAGCGGGCCCAACGGCGAGGACGTCACGAACGGCTCGGCCGCCAACTAGCCGCAATACTCTTCCCTATAAGTGTTTTGACGCAGGAAGGGAAATCCATGCGGCGGCGTTGTGGTGCGCCGCGGTCGGAGCGGTGCGGGAAACGATCGAGCGCTTTCCATCGCGGATTCTCCTTCGCCCTCTAGAGCGGCTGAGCGCCCGTCCGGCGCACCCGGTGCCACGGCTTATCGCCGAGAAAGTTGCGGTCGGCCAGGCACGGCATGTCCTTTTTGAGCGCCAGCGGTATCCGTTTCGCCAGCCTGATCTCGCCCGTTGCACAGGGTCCCGCGCGGCCGGCGATCCCGGGACCGCTCCGTCGAAAACCCACCAGTTTTCATCCCCTTGGGTGGGGCAGAGGATTGGCCGTACGCCATGGCCGCTCACTGGCGTTCGCGGCTCCGAATCGGGCATGGCAAGGGTGTGCGTGAGCAAGGGACTGAGCCTGCAACGCTAGTGACAGGCCAAGTATCCGGATTTTGTTGTTAAGTGAAGAGTAGAGTATTGAGGTTAAACTAGGCGGCAGGTGGTCCGCGGGAGCGGCATGATTGAAGATCCGGAGCGATTCCGGACGGCGATCGAACGCATCGACGCCGCCAACAGCGAAGATCCGAACCGCGAGGTTTGGGAGGGGCAAGAGCACCCCAAAGAGCTTCTCTATGCGCAGCGGATGAGTGAGTCCGTGGAGAACTTTGCACCAGACGCTCCCGAGGTTGTCCGGCTGGCGGTCCGAGCACAGCACATCGAGCGGTGGAAGATTCCGCGAAGCGAATATCCCATGGACCGCCAGGGCTATCGCCGATGGCGCACGGATCTGGGCCGCTTTCACGGTGAAAAGGCGGCCGAGATTCTTCGCGAGGTCGGATATGGCCACGAGACGATCGGCCGCGTGCAATCTTTGCTGCGGAAGAAGCAACTCAAGGCCGATCCCGACTGCCAACTGCTCGAAGACGTGATCTGCCTGGTGTTTCTTCGATACTACTTTGAGGATTTTGCCAAAGAGCACAGCGAAGCGAAGCTGATCAACATCCTGCGGCGCACGTGGAACAAGATGTCGCCTCGCGGGCAACAGGCCGCCCTTGCGATCGAGCTGCCCGGAACGCTCCGCGCGCTGGTCGAAAGGGCGATCGAAAAGTAGGCGGTGCCCTACCTCGCGGTGGGCCGGAGCCGCTTCGCGCGTGTATCGGCGTGAGAGCGACGTGCGGCGCCTCTGCATTCGACGGGCGCCGTTTCGGGGAAGCGGAAAAACTTTGGGGCGGAACTTGGTCGCCAACAGGGCCCGCGGCCTTGCGGCGGGGGTTCCGTTGGAAGACGACGCAAGGTTCAAGGCGCGGGCGCCACGTACCCCCGTTCCCTACTTAGCAGAAACGGATGTGGAGTTCGTGAGCTCAGCATTTTCTCATCGAAGGATGAGCCTGAAGACGGGGGTTGGGGCTTTTTGAGTCGCTGGGGCTCCTTTCGGGCTTTTTGATTTTGAGTTTTGGGAAGGGGAGAATCGTCGTCGGGGTTGTGGGATTGTGGGAATCGCGGAGCGATTTCCAAGGGCGGTGGGAAACGAAGGGAAACCTGGTTTTGGTTTTCCTCGTTTTCCATCGCCCGTCATTTCCACAGCCCTCTTCCTGCTGTTCAGCACGGCGTGTTCGCGGAACGGAAACTGGCAAACAGCTTCTGCTTGGCTCGCTGCATCCGGCGGGCCGCCGCCGTGTCGCTTTCGGCCTGGGCAATGCGGCCCAGAGCCTCCAGCCTCTGCCCTGGCTTGAGATAGCTGGCGGCCTCGGGCAACTTCTCGAAAGATTCCCAAGGCGTCTGGTAGTGGCGGTACACCCGCTTCTGCTTGCCTTTGGCGTCGGTCTTGATCTCGGGCTGTCCGCAGGGCCGGTGGAAGTTCAAATAGGGATTGAAGTGCTGTTGGTAGAAGCGCTGGATGCGCCCCGCGTGCGGCGCCGCGATGTACGTATATCCCATGTGTTTGCGGATCACCGCGCCGTTTTTCGATTCCACCAAGCCGTTGTCGTTGGAGTGCCGCGGACGCGACTTGGTCTGTTCGATCAGCAGCTTGTTCAATAGCTTCTCCACCGTGCGATTGAGGAACTCGCTGCCGTTGTCGGAATGGAAGCCGCGGATACGAAAGGGAAACTGCTCGATCATGGCTTTCAGCAACGGCTCCAGCCAGGCTTCACTGATCGCGGGCGTGGCGCCGACCACTTGCCACTGGGTGACTTCATCCACGGCATTGATGTGGTAGACGCCCTTGACGCCATCGCGATCCCCTTGATGCACCGTATCCACTCGCAGAAAGCCGGGTTGGCCTTGCGGGTCGGGCCGGCGCCGCTCGCCGATCGACACCGCCGTGGGCCGGGTCTTGGTGAAATGCAGCCGCCGCTGGCGGTAGGCTCTGCGCCGCCGCAGGCGATAGATCTGGGCCACCGAGATCCCCGCCAGCCGCTCGTATTCGCGCTGCTGGTACTGCTGGTATTCCCGCTCGAGGATCTTGCGCGTGGCCGGGCCGCTGAGGGTTTCGTGGGCCTCGTCCACCGCCGCCAGCAGTTCGACGTCGGCGGGCGTGTACTTGCGGGCAAAGCGATGCCGCCGGTAGCGGGCGGGTTGGAGTTCTCCGCCCTGCCGGTACTGCTGGATCAGCCGCGTGATTTGCGCCCGGCTCAGTCCGGTCATCTTGACCAGATACTGCCGCAGCAGCCCTTTGTCGGCGCGGTTTTGGCGGCTGTAGCCGTGCTGGCGAAGCGTGCGCGCCACCCACGTGTAGATCTCGGCCCGCCCTTTGCCTTTGAATCGAATCTCCTCGCTGGAGTGGAGAAACTGCTGGATCTGTTGCAGGTTCAGCTTGCTGGTGTTTTGCACTTGGATAGTCAATTCCCAGCATGCCCACTCCCCGATCCTTCAGGCTCATCTTGTGTGAGAAACAAACTCCTCGTTCAGACTCATCTTGCATGAGACAAGACTGCTCCAAGGTTTCCTGAAAGTGCGTGATATACTGGCGATTAGCATCAAACCACCGCGGGCGGCTAGCTCAGTTGGGAGAGCGCGGCGTTCGCAACGCCGAGGTCGTGGGTTCGAATCCCATGCCGTCCACCAACCTCCCCGCCGACTGTTGAAACTCACACTGGAGCAGCATTTCAAACTCACACTGAAGCAGCATTTCAGAGAGGCGCGGGACGGCTACTCTACCTACGGTGGCCGGTGAAGCTCGGGCGAGGAGCCTCCCGCGAGACCGGCCGTAGTTGGTGCGTCTCTCGTCGAGGGATTTTGCGGGGTTTCGTCGCCGACCCACCGGCTTTCAGAGGGTCATCGCAGCCTCGGCGCATTCACGCGGCTTTGTCTTCGTAGGCCTGTCGTTTTACGGTTAGCCGGCCGCGAGCACACCATTTCAGATAGGCCCTCATACTAGAGCGCGTGCAGGCCCGCGGCCGACCCAAGGGAATAAAAACCGGCAAGTTGCAACCGCGGTCATGGCGCCGCTAGTGTAGTGCCACTAACGGTTCTGGACAATGGCGTGGTTTTTGGCGGCGCGCTCGGCTTTGGCGAGGATGTCTTGTGCCGAAGCTGTCCAGACAAAGGGCTGGTGCGCTTGGTTGCTCGCTTCCAGGTACTCGTGGATGGCGGCCTCGAGTTCGGGGACACTGCGGAACACGCCGCGGCGGATGCGCTTCTGTGTCAGCTCGCGGAACCAGCGCTCGACGAGATTGAGCCAGGAAGAAGACGTGGGAATGAAGTGGAAGCGGAAGCGGGGGTGCTTGGCGAGCCACTTCTTCACCTGCTCATGCTTGTGCGTGGAGTAGTTGTCCACGATCAGATGCAGCTCCAGCGCCAGCGGCGTTTCGCGGTCGATCTTGCGGAGGAATTTGAGGAATTCCTGGTGCCGATGTCGCGGCAGACACTCCCCGATCACCTGGCCGTCGAGTACATTGAAGGCGGCGAACAGCGTCATTGTGCCATGTCGTTTGAAGTCGTGGGTCATGGTGCCGGCACGACCCTTTTTCAGGGGCAGTCCCGGCTGGCTGCGGTCTAAGGCCTGGATCTGGCTTTTCTCATCGACGCTGAGCACCAGCGCGTGCTCGGGCGGATTCAAGTATAGACCGGCCACGTCGCGAAGCTTCTCGACGAACTGCTTGTCGCGGCTGAGCTTGAAAGTTTCCAGGCGATGGGGCTGCAGCCCGTGCGCTTTCCAGACGCGCTGGATGGCCATCTTGGAGACGCCCAAGTGCTTGGCGAGGGTGCGGGTGCTCCAATGTGTGGCCGCTGGGGGCTTCTCGTGAAGCGTTGTATCGAGGATGCATTGGACGAATTCGGCGGAGAGCGCCGGTTTGCGTCCGGGGCGCGTCTGATCGCGGAGTCCGTCGAGGCCGGACTGGGCGAAGCGCTTTCGCCACAGCATGACGGTCTTGCGATTCACGTTGAGTTGACGAGCGATGGCGTGGTTCGCCAACCCCTGCGCACACAGCAAAACAATGCGTGCCCGTAAGGCCATTTTTTGGGCTGTGTTGCCTCCTCGAACCAGGCGTCGAAGAGCGTTTCGCTGCGGAGCGGTAAGGGGTAGAGCGTCAGCGGATGGCCACATAAACCATCCTACCGCGAAAAGGGCGTGATTGCCCAGTTACTTATGTGGCATTCCGCTAGGCCGCCCCTATTCTCATGTTTGCGGAAGAACCGCGCCGACTCTGGGGAGCCGCCTCAGCGAAATGGGACCACTATTCTTGGGGGAGCGAACAGTTTTACAGAACTAAATAGTCGCTGCAAGGGAACTGCCCGGTCATCTAAACTGGGGCAAGATACGTTTTTGCGGCTTGCTTGGAAGCGACCGATGGCCCGAGTCTTGAAGTGCTGAGTGTGTTTCCCCAATTCCGCGTCGGGCCTGCCCGTAGAAATTGGCGGGCTTTTCCAAGCGGACTTCGATTCGCGCTGGATTGAAACAATGAAGGCGATCGTTACAGGTTCGGGAGGCTTGATCGGCTCGGCCTGTGCTCGACTACTGGCGGACTCGCACTGGGAGGTCGTGGGCGTCGACAACGATATGCGCCGGCATTTTTTCGGGCCGCGGGGGTCCACGCGCCGGGTCGTTGAGAATCTGTCCGAGTCACTCGTCCGCTATCGTCACACCGACCTCGATATCCGAGACCGGGCGGGTATCCGCGAACTCCTGAAGACCGAGCGGCCCGATTTCATCATCCACACGGCCGGACAACCCTCCCACGACAAAGCGGCGTCCATTCCCTACGAGGACTTCGACGTCAACGCGGTCGGTACGCTTAACCTGCTCGTCGCCGCTCGGGATTATTGCCGCGATTCCCCCTTCTGTTTTACGAGTACGAACAAAGTTTACGGCGACCGTCCCAACCGGCTCCCCTTGGTCGAGAGCGAAAAACGATACGACTACGAGAACAAACGCGACGGTGTCGACGAAAGCATGTCGATCGACGGCTGCCTACACTCCTTATTCGGCGCTTCCAAGGTGGCGGCCGATGTAATGTGCCAGGAATTCGGCCGCTATTTCGACATGCCGGTGGGCATTTTGCGCGCCGGTTGCGTGACGGGCCCCGAACACGCGGCGGTTGAACTGCATGGCTATTTGGCCTACATTGTTTGGTGCGCGCTCAACGACCAGGTTTATACGATTTACGGCTATAAGGGGAAACAGGTTCGAGACCAGATCCACTGCCTGGACGTGGCTAGGCTCTTTCTGGAGTTCCATCGCAGCCCGCGCCGCGGGGAAGTCTACAACCTTGGTGGAGGCCGGGCGAATAGCCTTTCCATTTTGGAGACGGTCGACCTGTTGAGCGAGATGGGCTATCGACTGCGGTATGAATATCAACCCCAGAACCGCGTCGGAGACCACATCTGTTACATTTCCGACCTAACGAAACTGCGAAACCATTTCCCTGCCTGGGAGTTGCAATACGACGTGGTCGGAATGACAGAGGAAATGGTGGCCCGCCAAGCCGGCAGGCTCGAAAATTCGGGATCCGCGGCCGGGGCCGTGGGGGAAGGGCGGCAGAGGTGAAGCTTTCTGTCGTAATTCCGGCAAGAAACGAAGAAGGGGCGATCGAGAAGACGCTCCTTAATCTGGGGGAAACCCTAGCCCGAGCGAATATCCCCTACGAAGTCGTTGTCGTTGACGACGGAAGCCGGGATTCTACGGCAGCCATCGTGCTCCGGCTGAGCGAAGCCGATCCTCGAATCAGGCTCGTTCGCAACGGCGGACCGCACGGATTCGGCAACGCTGTCCGTCTCGGACTCCGCCACTTCACCGGAGAGGCCGTGGCCATCATGATGGCCGACGGCTCCGACAGCGTCGAAGACCTGGTCGTCTATTATCAGAAGCTCACCGAGGGCTATGAGTGTGTCTTCGGGTCCCGCTTCATCCCGGGCGCCGCGGTGGTCGGCTACCCGGTCCACAAGCTAGTGCTGAATCGTCTCGCCAACGGGTTCGTCAAGGCCATTTTCGGGATTCGCTTCAACGACGTCACCAATGCTTTCAAAGCCTACCGGCGGGAGACGATCGAGGGCATGAACCCGCTCATCTCCCCGCACTTCAACCTGACCGTAGAGATGCCTCTCAAGGCGATCGTGCGTGGCTACTCCTATACCGTCATCCCGATCCGTTGGATCAACCGGGCGACCGGCGTCTCGAAACTGAAGATTAGGGAAATGGGAAGCCGTTACTTGTTCATCGTCCTTTATCTCTGGTTGGAGAAGGTTTTGGCCCGTGGCGACTACCACCGCTCGGAGGCGGAACTTCCGTCCCTCAAAAGCGACACCGAACATGTATGACCGCGCGGCTGGTTGGATCTCGCCAATCTTCGCGGCCCGAGCCGGCTATGGAGCTTACCTCCCAATGGCTTGCCGGGGAAGCAGGCCCCGCGGCGGGCTTTCGTTGGACCCGCACGCGGTGAGACCAGGGGCGGCCGGGGCCCTCGTGAAAGTCCGCCGAGCCCGGTTTCCCGAAGCTGTTTTATAATATTGGCTGAGGAGGACGCTCGATTGTATAGCCCCGGTGTCGAAGGCCGATTCGGCGAGCCTAACTCCTGGCCGGCGCCCGGCGACTCGTCTTTTTTGCTGCGCGGAGGTAGACCACGTGGCGCGTGAATTCATCCAAAAACTCGAACAAGAGATCAAGACGCTCGAGTACGAGCTTTACAATGAGCTGCCCAAGGAAATCCAAAGAGCGCGGGAGTTGGGTGATCTAAGAGAAAACGCGGAATACGCCGCCGCCAAGGAACGCCAAGACCTCGTAAGCGCCCGGCGGGCGCAACTCAAAAAGCGCTTGGCCGACCTGAGCCTGATCGACTTCAGCAAGATTCGGCGGGATGTGGTCGGGCTGGGTTCTACCGTGGTAGTCTATGACATCAACAAGGACCACGAGGTCGAATATCGTCTTGTCACCTCGGAGGAGTCCGATGTGCCGAACGGAAAGATCTCGACGACGTCCCCCATTGGGCGATCGCTGATGGGCAAGAAGGTCGGGGATCTGACGGAGGTCCGAACCCCGGGCGGACTCAAGGAATTCGAGATCGTCAAGCTGGCAACGATCCACGATCAGCCCCAGTAGTCCATTTCACGAGTTCGCTCACGTATGTTCCGAAGCCAGGCGGACGATCGGGAACTAGGGGTACATGGTGCCCCGCCCGCGTTCCAAAGTCACTGTCTTTTGCCGGCCTCGATAGTCGAAAGCGTGTCGTCATGGGATTGACCCGGGCCATTGGAAGCGCTTGTGGGCGCGTTCTCGGCGGTTTGGTGCGCCTTCTCACCGGCGCCCGTATCCATCCCAACCTCCTGACCTCGATTGGTTTGGGAATCAACGGCGTCGCCGCCTGGCTTTTCGCCCGAGGGGAGTTCTTTTCCGCGGGGATCGTCGTACTCTGCGGAGCCGTCTTCGACCTGGTGGACGGCCCGGTCGCCCGGGAAAGCAATCGGGTGACGCGCTTCGGCGGCTTTCTTGACTCGGTCCTCGACCGCTACTCGGACTTGATCCTGCTCATGGGCTTGCTTGTCTACTACGCCAGTATCAACCGCTTTTTCTACATCATCTTGACCGCCGTCGTCATGACCGGCTCGGTTCTGGTCAGCTACACGCGCTCCCGCGCCGAAAACGTGATTCCCAGCTGCAACGTGGGCTTCTTGGAAAGACCCGAGCGGATTGTGCTCATTATCATCGGGGCGATGTTTGACCGCATGGCCCCGGTGCTTTGGGTGATCGCCGTGTTGTCGAATATTACGGTGATCAACCGCATCGTGCATACTTGGCACGAGACGAAGACTCTCGACAGCAGCTCGTTGCAAGCAGAGGAAGGCCGCGCCGCGACTCCAGTGCCCGAACCTCCGGATTCCGAGCAAGAGCCCGCCGCGCAATCCGCCTCCATGCGAGAACGGTCCCACTCCGCCGTTTGACCTCGGCGGGCACAAATCGCGCGGGGCTGCTTGAAACCGCGGAACCCAAGAGAGTGGGAAGTGTCCTGGCAGCGGCGTCGAGTTGGCTCGTGCCGATCCCCTACTAACCCGCTTGTCCGCTTTGAATTGAAAACAGGCTGTGCCCTGAGACCCGGACGTGGCGCACGCATTCGTGCGTACCGTGTCACCATTCGCGGCCACATGGACTGCCGGACCAACCTGCCGATCGCGAGCTTCGACCGTCAACTCGCGAGTACGGCCTAGCTTTCGAGGATTACCTGCGCTATCGCCATACCGGACGTGTGGGCGAGTGACACATGGATCGACCCGCAGCCCAGCCCCGCCGCCACCTCCGCCGCCCGCCCATGCAGCCTTAACGAAGGCCTTCCGTTCAAAGCGTTGACGACTTCGAGGTCCACCCAGCGGACGCCCTGATCCCAACCGGTTCCCAGAGCCTTCATGCCGGCCTCTTTGGCCGCAAATCGCGCCGCATAGCCTTCGAAACGGTTCCTTCGCTGCTCGACGTAGGAAATCTCCTTGGGCGTGTATATGCGACTAAGAAATCGCCCGCCATGACGCTCGATCGCCGCCCGGACGCGGCCCACTTCCTCGAGATCCACTCCCGAGCCGACGATCATCACAGGTTCTTGCCCGCCGAAGAGAGCGTCAGCCGGCCATGCTTAACCCCCTTCGTGCTGATCAGGCTGTGCGCGATCCGGTGCACCTCGGCCGCCTGTCCGCGGACAATCAGCACTTCCAGGCAGTTGTCATGATCGAGGTGTACGTGAAGCGTCGACAGGACGGCTTCGTGGAACTGATGCTGCAGATCGAGGAGCTTCTCGTGCAGCATCCGGACGTGGTGGTCGTAGACTAGCGTGACCGAGCCGACGACTTCCGTGTCGGGCGACTTCCAGGATTCCTCGACCAGTTCGTTGCGAATCAGGTCGCGAAAGGCCTCCGAGCGATTCGCGTAGCCGCGACTGCTGATCAGGGCGTCGAAACGATCAAGAAGATCGGCGTCAATGGCCACGCCGATGCGCGACAGCTCGCTCATGCCTTGCAGAGTAGCCGAGGCCGTGATCGGTGTGCAAGCTCACCGGCGGAGCACCGGGCCCGGGCCGCCGCCGATCAACTACCTGCCCGACGGCAACCATCACCCTAAAGCGTCCGTAGCGAGATTCTTCGGACGAGTTTTTCCCTCCATTGTCCAACCCGAGATCTGCCAAGGCGGAGATTCCCAAGGCGGAGATCGGAGTGGACCCCAAAAATGAGACAACTGGCTAAGCATCTTTTTACAGTGAACGGAGAGAGGTGCTATGGCGTTGTCAAGACGGAAGTTTTCTGTGGAGTTCAAGTTACGGGCGGTACGGCAGGTCGAGTTGGGAGCTTCGACGGCCGCAGTCGCTCGGCGCTATGAAGTCCATCCCACGCTGCTGACAAAGTGGCGTAAACAGCTGCGGCAGGATCCTGAGCGAGCGTTCCGCGGCAACAGAAACGGCTCGGACGAAGAAGCTCGCATCGGAGAGCTAGAGCGCATGGTCGGCCGGCTGACCATGGAGAACGCGCTGTTAAAAAAGGCCTTGGCGCGGCTCGAGGAACAACGCCTGCCGAGCGTCGCGCCTACAAGCAAAAGATGATCGCGGTGATCGAGCAGGAACCAACCACTGCGCTGTCGTTGGCGGCGATGTGCCGCGCCTTGCAGGTGAATCGCGCCGCCTACTACCGGGCGCATCAGCAGGCGAGGAGCCGCGACGACAGCAAGTTGCGCGATGCCATCCAGCGCATCGCCTTGGAGATGCCTGGCTACGGCTCGCGGCGCATCACCGCCGAGCTGCGGCGGCGTGGTTGGACGATCAATCGCAAGCGCGTAGAGCGCCTCATGCGGGAAGACAATCTGCTGTGCCTGCGGCGGGTCCAACGCGTGCGTACCACCGATTCGCGGCACGGGCTGACGGTCTATCCGAACCTGGTTCCCGAGCTCCAGCTGACGGGGCTGAACCAGCTGTGGGTGGCCGATATCACCTATATTCGGCTGCTGCGCGAGTTCGTTTACCTGGCGGTGTTGTTGGACGGCCACTCGCGGCGCTGCATCGGCTGGTCACTGGGCCGCACGCTGGGGACGGAGCTGACGCTCGGAGCTTTGCGGATGGCCTTGGCGAAGCGCGACGTGGGGCCTGCACTGGTGCATCATTCCGATCGCGGCTCGCAATACGCGGCCGGAGACTATACGGCGCTGTTGGCCGAGCACGGCATCGCCATCAGCATGAGCCGCAAGGCGAGCCCCAACGACAATGCCAAAGCGGAGTCGTTCATCAAGACGCTCAAGTACGAAGAAGTCTACCTGTTCGAGTACGAGCATTACGCCGAGGCGCAGCAGCGCATCGAGGAGTTCATCGAGCGCGTCTACAACGAAAAACGGCTGCACTCGGCGCTGGGCTACCGGCCGCCCAACGAGTATGAGCAGTGGTTGCTCAACCAGCAGACGCCGCAGGAGGTCGCGGGATGAGTTTTCTGAGGCATCGGGAAATCTATCGATCCGATGGGCTGGGCTTTCGTGAGAGTGGGGCGCGAAGCGGAGGGCTCCACGCCCCGACCCATCGTTGCGATGAGTTTCCAGCCGGCTATTCCTGGCCGGGTTGCGCTCCCGCAGAGCCCGCTTCCGCTTCACCAGCCGAGCAGAAGTTTACAATGAAGGCCATTCCCCGGCCAAGCTTTTTTCAGCGAATGGGGAAACCCTGCTTAGCAGATTGTCTCACTTCAGGGGTCCACCGCGGATCTCCCACTGGAAATTGTGCTCCGGGGAGGCTATGTTTTCAGCTGAAACCGGGACGCAACGATGTCTCGTCTGGGGGAGGTTGGAACCGATTCAGAGGCTCGCCGTCCTGGGCAGGGAAACAGCATGTCACACTTGCTAAGATCCAGATGCCTGCAACTGATTGCGCTTGACGCAAGGCGGGAGTCGTAGCAGCCCTGAGCAACGTCCCACTCTTGGTCTAGGAGAAACCCGATGAACAAGTTTGCCATTTTGACAGCCATTGGAATATTCGCCGGCTTGAGTCTTCCGTCTACCGTGCATGGTCAGCTGATAGGGCCATAGGAATACCTATGCTTCAACACCGCCACGACAACGGCCACGGGCGATTGCGCGAACAAAGATAGCCCGTTCAAGAACGAGTCCTTCTCTTACTTTCACCTCAAGAACTTTGAAGACCAAGTGCTGGACGCACCCGGCGTAGCCTTTACTGCGAACTGTGGCACTCCACCCCCTGCTTTCGGCTGCCCTTTCATCTCCGACCTCGCCTTCATTCCGGAAGCCACGGATTCTGTTGACGAGGATGATGGCGCGATTGATGGTTCGGGCGCGACCACCCCGGGCGGTCGTGGCCAAGCCATCTGGGCTCGCGGCAATCCCGGTATCGAGGTCAGCTTCGACGCTGCCGATCTTGGCGGGTCGTTGCCCACCCATGCCGGGATCGTGTGGACAGACGGGAGCGGGACCTGGACCTTTGAAGCTTTCGATGCCGCCGGAGCGAGTATGGGAACCATCACTACAGCGCTTGGCGATGGAACATTCTTGGGCACCACGGCCGACGACCGCTTCTTCGGGGCGATTAACCTTGCCGGCATCTCGAAGATCAAGATCATGAACCCCGGCGGGGGCGGAATAGAAGTCGACCATCTGCAATACGGGTTGGCCGGTCCACCAACCGGGCCGAGCTGCCGATTCGATCCACGCAATACCCTGGTGCCTTTTCACCTGGGCCTCCATCACGTAATCGATCCAGAGCGTTTTCGGCATTTGGTGACGGTGGAGGTGAGTTTGAATGGCTTCCCGCGCTTCCCGCCTCCGGGGCCCGTGGATATTACCGTTTCGGCGAGCCAGTCCATTCTCGGGGGGCCGTCGGACACTCCGGCAGCGATGGCAGCGGTGACGACAGACGCCAAGGGGAAGGCTAGCTTCGAGTTCACCCCGGTCCCTTCCGACACATTAGAGGCCGACTTTTCGGCCAGTGGGTCGGTTGACGGAACGCCGTTTGCCTGCGAAGGAAGCGTCGTTGTGGGCACGCTGCCGCTCGAAGTTTCCGAGGACGCCGCCGATGCTCTGGCCCTTTTGGGGCCGCTGCTACGCGCCGTCGACGTCAATCAAGAATACGGCGCCCGCTACGAGGAGTTCTCCCGGGAGATCGCGCAAGTCATGTTCGAAAACCGAAGTCGCCTTTCGGGGTTGAGGGACAAGTTGCTTCACTATCGGCCTGTGATTGGAGCGGTTGCGAATGCCCAGCCGGCTACGCTCACGCGAGCCGACCTTGAAGAGATCCACCGCGCTCTCGATTTTCTCGAGCTCAAAGTTAGTCGCGGCCTGCGGAATGCGATTATCTGGGTATGCACTTCACTCCCGACTACCCCACATCTTGTGGTTGGCCGGTCCGCCTGCCGCGTAGGTGTTGGACCATCTCTGAATAGGTCGTGGGCCCAACGGTCGCGGCCTGTTGTACAAGCCGGTAGAAGAGCTTTCCCCGGTGACGAGAGCGTCGTCGATTGAATCGAAACGTATACTCATCCAGGTAATAGTCCAGGTGTTCACGGCTCACAGCGCCTTGGTGCGTCCCGATCAACCAGCGCTTCAACAGGGCAGCCACCCGGTGAACGTGGGGCAACAGCTCGGAGGCCGACTGGCTCGAACCGGCCAGAAAGTCGTACTCGTGCCGATAGCCAAGCGCCTCCAGGCCGACGTACCCTTCCCAGCCGTCGGTGTGGATCGTGCTGTCGGGCTCGACAGCCTCTTGGATGAAGCCGTGCAGCTGTTGCTTGGACGCTCCGCGGATGCGCTTCATACGGATCCTTCCTATCCCCGCGCCGTCTTCCTCGGCGGCGATGGCTACCAGTGCTTTTTTCTGCGTCTGCCGTCCGCGCAGTCCCTCTTCTGCGCCCCCCACATAGGTCTCGTCGACCTCCACGCGACCGCTGAGCCGTTCTCGGCCGGGCCGCACCATCGCGCGCCGCAGCTTGTGCAGCAACGCCCAGGCGGTACGGTAGCTTCCCAGACCCAAGATGCTTTGCAGTCCCAGTGCGCTCGCCCCGTTTTTCTGGCTGGTCACCCACCACATGGTCCGAAACCAGGTGCGCAGCGGCAGGCGCGTGTCCTGGAAAATCGTGCCCGCCGTCACCGAAGCCTGATAATCGCATTGCCCACACCGCAGCAGGCCCCGCCGGCTGGGCCGAGCTCTCCGCCCTCCACAGCGGGGACACACAAAACCCTGTGGCCAGCGCAGTTGCATCAGATACTCGCGACACGCCTGCTCAGTGGCAAAACGCCCCTCAAACTCCTCCAGCGTCCGCGGGTAGTCCTCCACAGCCCCGCATGCTATATGTTGGGGTCTCGGGAGTCAAGTGCATACCCCGATGCGATTAATCGGTTAAGAGGCTACTTGCGAAGCCCAGACCTGCCGGCGTCGTTCGGCATTACCGTTGAAGATGCCGCTCCGAAACAGCAGAGGAGATCCCCGCGGCGCGGAATTCAACCGGAGAAATATCAGCCCCCTCGAATGAAAAGGCGCGCCTCCGCCGGGAGCGAACTTCAACCGGACTATGGCAAGCTGGCGCTCAGCTTTGAAGCCAACCAGGGACAAACTGATAGTCAGGTACGTTATCTCGCCCGGGGCCCTGGCTATAACCTCTACCTCACGACGCGGGAAGCGGTCCTGGTCAGCAGGACGCGTGTGTTGTCAACCACGAGTAAGAACACTGCTGTCAGGATGCGGTTTGTCGCGGGCCATGCGCGTCCGAGATTGACAGGAACGGATGAGCTGCCCAGCAAGAGCCATTATCTGATCGGCAACGATCCCAGGGGGTGGCACACAGATGTGCCGCATTTCGGGAAAGTCAGATATGAAAACGTCTACCCCGGCGTTGATGTTGTCTACTACGGCAGGCACGGCCAACTCGAATACGACATTATCGTCGCGGCCGGCGCCGATCCGAGGGGTATCACCCTGGCCTTTGAAGGCGCGGAGCGGCTCGCAAAAGACGAGCAGGGTGATCTCGTTCTTGATACAAGCGCCGGAAAGTTGCGGCTCAGGCGACCGTTCGTGTATCAGGAAGTCGAGGGTGCGCGAAAGCAGATTACAGGTGATTACCGCCTGAAAGGCAAGGATCACATAGCCTTTCAAATAGGTCCTTACGACCCCTCAAGGCCTTTGATCATTGACCCGGTCCTATCGTATTCCACCTACCTCGGAGGAACGGGAGGCGAGGCCGCCACTCACATCGCCGTTGACGCTAACGGCAACGCGTACATAACAGGTGGGACCACGTCGGCTAACCTGCCGACCGAGGGGTCTCTGGGATCGGGCTTCGCCGGCGGTAATTTCTTGATGTCGGACGGTTTCGTGACAAAGCTGAATGCGGAGGGCTCGGCCTTGGTCTACTCCACTTATTTTGGGGGCACGGACGACGACATGGGCTTGGGTATTGCCGTTGACGCCGGGGGAAGCGCCCATGTAACAGGCTTCACGCGATCAAGCGACTTCCCTGTCGCTGCCCCCGCGCAGCCTGCTTTCGCGGGAGGGGGCTTCGTCTTCGGCAGCGACGCTTTTGTGCTGAAGCTGAACCCTGCCGGCTCCGCGCTGACATACTCTACTTATCTTGGGGGCGGGGCTGATGAGAGCGCCGCCGCCGTAGCGCTCGACGCCGGGGGAAATGCCTATGTGACCGGCTTCACCACGTCAACCGACTTCCCGGTCACAGGCCCGCTGCAGCCCGCCAATAACGGCGGTGAAAAGCTCGGCTCGGACGCGTTTGTGGCCAAGCTGAGCGCCGACGGCAGCCAGGTGGTTTACGCAACGTATCTTGGCGGAAGCAGTGATGATGCGGGCAATGGGATCGCTGTCGACGGTGGCGGCAGCGCCTACCTGACCGGAGTGACCTATTCGGCTGACTTCCCGACGGCCAACCCATTTCAGGGCCTCTCGGGCGGCTCTTCGGATGCCTTCGCGACAAAGCTCAACTCCGCGGGTTCGGCTCTGATCTACTCCACTTATCTTGGCGGTGAGAGCGACGATATTGGTTTCTCTATCGCTGTAGACGCGGAAAACAGCGCCTACCTAACAGGCGGGACCGGTTCGCTGGACTTTCCTTTGGCGGGTGCCGCGCAACCGGATTTTGGGAGCGTCGATGGATTGAGTTTCGATGCCTTTGTAACGAAGGTCAACGGCGACGGATCCGCTCTCGTGTACTCGAGCTACCTCGGCGGCAGTGGTGCTGAATTCGGTTTTGCCCTTGCGGTGGACTCGACGGCCAATGCCTACGTGACGGGCACCACGAGCTCGATCGACTTCCCGGCGGCCAATGCCCTACAGGCGAACAACGCCGGCGGCATCGACGGCTTTCTCGCCAAGATGACCGCGGACGGGTCTGCCCTCGAGTACTCCAGCTATTTGGGCGGCAGCGAGGCTGACAATGCCGTGGGAATCGGCCTGGACCCTTCGGGTAACGTTTATGTCGCGGGCTCTACTAGGTCACCTGACTCCCCAGTGACGTTCGGTGCCTTTCAGACAACCGTAGGGGGAGGGAAAGACGTCTTCGTGGCCAAGATTGTCGAAGGCGACCCGCTCCCCAAGATAACCACCGTCTCGGCCGCCAGTTTCAGCGGCGAACTCGGCGCCGCGCCTGATTCGATTGCCGCCGGCTTCGGCCCGGGTTTGGCCACGGGGACTGTTGGAGCCCCCGCGATCCCCCTGCCGACCTCGCTGGGGGGCACGCTGGTCAGAGTCACCGATAGCGCGGGAACCGAGCATCTGGCAGAGCTGTTTTTGGTGTCGCCCCTTCAGATCAACTACCTCATTCCCGAGGACGCCGCACTCGGTCTCGCCCTGGTGATTGTGGAAACCGACGGCCAAGAGGTCGCGCGGGGCACGGTACGCATTCATGCAGTTGCACCGAGCCTATTCACCGCCAACGTCAGCGGCCAGGGTGTGCCCGCCGCGAGGGCCCTGCACGTGGCCGCCGACCTCACCCAGACAGAGCGGCTCATCTATGACGATACGGCCCCGGTAGGCAGCCGGGAGGCCCTGCCGATCGATCTAGGCCCTGAGGACGAACAGGTCTTCTTGGTGCTGTTCGGGACCGGCATGCGAGGCATTACGACCGGAGCGACGGCCACCGTTGGCGGCGAGGCGGTACCCATTGCCGACCTTCTCGCCCAGCCGACTTTGGTCGGGCTCGACCAGGCCAACCTAGGCCCCCTGCCACGATCGCTGATCGGTCGCGGCGAGGTGGACATCCTTCTGACAGTAGATGGCAAGGCCGCTAATACGGTAACCGCTAATATTCAATGACCGCTCTCGACGAAACTGCTCTGTCGCGACGCCTCACAGAGGTTATAGGATACGTTCCGATCAGACGGCCGAGTCGTTGTACCCACGCTCGTCTGACACCATCGACGGCCTGAACCGTGACCGGTGCGGCAGCCCATCCTTCTGCCTCTGACGGGGCTTTGAAAAGTTGACCTCCTTGTGGAGCATGCGGAAAGATGGGGCTCGTGCTGGAGTTGATCAACCCCGTTGTCCTCGAGCAAGTCGACGAGTTTCGAGACCGGTTCCGGTCCGCCAAGCCGTTTCGTCACGTCGTGATCGATGAGTTGTTGGTTCCGGAACACTGCCGGCGATTGGTCGAGGAGTTTCCGGGCTTTAATCCCCAGCAAGCTCGTAACGAGTTCGGGGAGGTAGGCCGCAAGGCCGTGCATGAAAACTTACCGCGGCTGGGTCCGGCCTACCGCGGGTTCGATCGCATGCTGCAAGAGGAGAAGTTTCTTGGCTTGCTGGGCGAGATTACCGGCATTCCGGGGCTTCTCTACGATCCGCAGTACGTGGGTGGCGGAACCCATGAAAACCTTGATGGCCAGGACCTTGATCCGCACGTCGACTTCAACTTTCACCCGCAAACCAATCTGCACCGTAGGCTCAATCTGTTGCTGTTTTTGAACGCCGAGTGGGAACCCGACTGGGGAGGCCTGCTCGAGCTCCACCGCGACCCGCACCTTCAGCCGGAGGAGGACTCCATCAAGGCGATTGTCCCCATCGAAAACCGCTGCGTCCTTTTCGAAACCACGGAACAGTCCTGGCACGGGTTCCGCCGCATTCAGCTCCCCGCCGCCAAGAGGCAACTCTCTCGGCGGTCCATCGCCGTTTACTTCTACACTCGGCAGCGGCCACCCGAGCAGACCGCCGCGACGCACAGCACCGTCTACGTGCAGCGGCCGCTGCCCGCGCACATCCAAAGCGGTTATACGCTATCCGAGCAGGATCTTGACCGGATTCGCACCTTGATCGATCGGCGCGACAAACAGATCGAGTACCTCTACGAGAGGGAGCGCCTTTTCTCTTCGGTCATCGCGGAAATCGAACGCTCTGCTACGTTTCGATTCGCGCGGCTGATGGGTTGGCCGCTGCGAAAAATCCGAGACTGGGCAAAGACGGTTCGGCACCCGCCAAAGACGAACGTCCCCTAACCCCAAAAGCCCGGTCCTGCCGGTCTCCCATCTGATGCGAGGGGGCGGCGGTGCGTCCGGCGATCGTGCCCGGTCAAGTCGCTTCCCCAAAAACCTGCTAGCGTTAACGCGTTAAGCATTAGCCTGGGTCCTGCGAAGACGTCCCGGCCATCCCTTGTATTAGTCAGGAAGATTATCTTATATCAACATACTAAGATACTTGGTAGTTTTTCTCTATGTGGTTGATTCTCTTGACATTGCAGATCACAAATAGTACTTGACATCTACCTGCTCATATTTTATAATCTAGATGTACTAAGAAAAGAATTCGAAGGAGGACATCCAAATGCATCTCGTTAGACACACATCGCGAGGCTTGACGCCCTGGTTTGATTTCGATCGCCTGTTCGAAGGCTTCTTGCCACCCCTTCGCGACCGAGTGGAGGGAAGCTCATGGTCGCCGGCGGTTGACGTCTTTGAGGACGAGAAGAAAATCGTTCTCAAGGCCGATCTCCCGGAGGTGGACGAGGAGAACTTGAACGTGAAGGTCGAAGAGGACGTTCTGACCGTGCATGCCGAGCGGAAGTTCGAGAAGGAAACCAAAGAAGAGGACTTCCATCGGATCGAGCGTTCCTACGGCTCCTTCCACCGTAGCTTCCAACTGCCCGAGACGGTCAACGTCGAGAAGATCGACGCGAAGTACGACAAGGGCGTCTTGAAGATTACTCTGCCCAAGAGTGAGCAGAAGCCCAAGAAAGGTCGCGTGATCGACGTCCACTGAGGCGACCGACGGGGGCGGGCAGCCGCTGGGCTGCCTGCCCTTGTTCGACCGGTGCAAAGCTCGGCATTCTCTGGCGCGCCCGACGCTCACACAGGCGGGTGTGGAAAAATGTTGGCGTCGAAAAGCGGGCTGGGCGAATGGCTTCCCACAAGGACTCCATTTTACTCTTGTAGGGGCGCAAGTCATCGCACCCGGTCCCGCAGCCCCGAGGGGCTAACGCGGACCGGAACGGGGCCAACGTGCGTTCCACTAGCCCGCTTTTCTCGCCAGCGGTGCAAGCAGGCGCCCGCCGCCAGGGATGTAGGGGCGCGATTCATCGCGCCCGCTTGCCGGCAGACTGTACGTTGGGCGATGTGCACGAAGCGTTGCCGCGAGCCAGAGCCGCCGGGCCTTTCGCCTCGTCGACCGCGGCGGTGGCGAGAAAAGCGGCCTCAAGGAGGAAGACATCATGATTCGCTTTGACAAGTTCACCCAAAAGGCCCAGGAGGCGGTTCAGCAGAGTCAGGTGATCGCCGCCGAAAACAGCCACCAGCAGATCCACCCTTTGCACCTGCTGGTGGCGCTCGCCGAGCAGCCCGATGGAGTCGTACAATCGGTTCTTTCCAAGTGCGGCGTCCAACCGGCGGCCGTCTCGCAGGAGGGGCGTCAGCAGTTTTCCTCCGTTCCCACGGTTTCCGGCGCTGAGGGCGGCATGTACATGGCTCCCTCTCTGAACGAAGTTTTCCAGCAGGCTCAGAAAGAGGCCGGCCATTTCAAGGACGAATACATCTCGACCGAGCATCTGCTTCTCGCTATCAGCCGTCAGAAACATGATCCCGCGGGACAGCTGCTGGAGCGGGCCGGAGCCGGCCACGACGTCATCTTGAAGGCACTCGTCTCGGTGAGGGGCACGCAGCGCGTCACCGATCCCAACCCCGAGGCGAAGTACCAGGCGCTCGACCGCTACGCTCTGGACGTGACCGAGAGCGCCCGCCAAGGCAAGCTCGATCCCGTCATCGGCCGCGACGAGGAGATCCGCCGACTGATCCAGGTGCTCTCCCGGCGCACGAAGAACAATCCCGTCTTGATCGGCGAGCCGGGAGTCGGCAAAACGGCGATTGTCGAGGGACTTGCCCAACGCATCGTGGTCGGCGACGTCCCCGAGACCCTCAAGAACAAGCGGCTCGTGGCGCTCGACCTTTCGTCAATGGTCGCCGGGACGAAGTTCCGAGGCGAGTTCGAGGATCGCCTCAAGGCAGTCTTGAAGGAGATCGAGGAGTCGAAGGGTGAAATCATCTGCTTCATCGACGAACTGCATACCCTCGTCGGCGCGGGCTCGGCCGAGGGGGCGATCGACGCCGCCAACATGCTGAAGCCGGCGCTGGCCCGAGGGACGCTGCGCTGCGTCGGGGCCACGACGACCAACGAGTACCGCAAGTATGTCGAGAAGGACCCGGCGTTGGAGCGGCGTTTCCAAACCGTCTTAGTCGATCAGCCCAGCGTCGAGGACACGATCGCCATTCTGCGCGGCCTCAAGGAGACCTACGAGATTCATCACAGCGTCCGCTATCGGGATTCGGCGCTTGTCGCGGCGGCCACTCTCTCGCACCGCTACATCAGCGATCGCTTTCTCCCCGACAAGGCCATCGACCTGATTGACGAGGCCGGCGCGACTCTGCGCATTCAGGTGGATTCGGTGCCCGTCGAGGTCGACCAAATCGACCGCCGCGTCATGCAGCTCGAGATCGAGAAACAGGCTTTGCAGAAGGAGTCGGACCGCTCATCGAAAGACCGCCTGCGAACGATTGAAAACGAATTGGAGGGGCTGCGCTCGGAATCGAGCCGTCTCCGCGAACGCTGGCAACGGGAGAAAGAGTCCATCGACAAGGTTAAGGCTCTCCAGCAGGAACAGGAAAAACTGCGTAACGAACAAGAAGAAGCGACTCGTCAGGGCAATCTGCAGCGAGCCGCCGAGATCCGCTACGGAGAAATGGTCCGGGTTGAAGCAGAGCTCGACGAGGCGACGAAAAAGTTGGAGGAGCAGACCACCGACAGCAGTCTGCTTCGCGGTGAGGTCGATGAGGAGGACATTGCCGGAATTGTCGCCAAGTGGACGGGCATCCCGGTGTCTCGCATGCTCGAAGGCGAAATGCAGAAGCTCGTGCATATGGAGGATCGCCTCGGCCAACGAGTCGTGGCTCAGGAAGAAGCGATCAACCATGTGTCGAACGCCGTCCGCCGCAACCGCGCCGGCTTGAGCGATCCGAAACGGCCTATCGGGAGCTTCGTCTTCCTGGGGCCGACCGGCGTCGGCAAAACGGAAACGGCGCGCGCTCTTGCCGAATTCCTCTTCGACGACGAGCAGGCGATGGTCCGCATCGACATGTCCGAGTACATGGAAAAACACGCCGTGGCGCGAATGATCGGCGCGCCTCCCGGATACGTCGGCTATGAAGAAGGCGGCCAACTCACCGAGCACGTCCGAAGAAAGCCCTACTCGGTCATTTTGCTCGACGAAATCGAGAAAGCGCACCCGGACGTCTTCCACGTACTGCTGCAAGTGCTCGACGACGGCCGCCTCACCGACGGCAAGGGCCGAACGGTCAACTTCAACAACGCCGTGATCATCATGACGTCGAATGTCGGGTCAGGGGACATCCACGGTTCGATCGGCTTCTCGTTGACTCACGATAGCGGCGAGGCGAACCAGGATATGAGACGGAAGCTCTTCGAGGAGCTTCGCCGCACCTTCCGCCCGGAATTCCTGAACCGGGTCGACGACATCATTGTCTTCAACAGGCTGGATCGCGAGCATTTGGGCAAAATCTTCGAGCTGCAGCTCGGCTATGTGCGGGAACTGCTCGCCGTCAAGAAGATCGATCTTGAAGTCAGTGAGGCGGCCAAGGATCTCGTCCTCAAGGAGGGCTATGACGAACAGTTCGGCGCCCGTCCGCTGAAGAGGTCCCTGCAGCGGTTGATTCAGGACCCCTTGGCCCTGGCCATCCTCAACGGCGACTTCGGCGAAGGTGACGTGGTTCTCGCCGATGCCGACGACACGCAGGCTAAGATCCGCTTTGAAAAAAGGGTGACGGTGCCTGTTTAGCCCGCTGAGGCCGAGGAGAGTTCGCTGGCCATTCGGCTAATGCGACCGAAATCGGACGTTCGCTGCGATACGAGCCGCGGCAACGATAGAGGACAAGATGAGAAAACAGTAACGAGCACGACTCATTTTGAAGACTGCCTAGCCATCAAGGCAGGACGGTATCGTTCTAGAACCCCCACGAACCAAAAATACCTCGACCGGCAGCCATAGTGTCACAGGCCGCAGAAAAACTCTGTGGTGTAGAGATGCTTCGCCTTCCCCGCGCGGTTATCCGAGCACGTTCGAATACTCCGTAAAAGCTCTTCACCGCTTGATACCGCCAACCGAAGTAGATTTCCAGCCCTTCCTTGAGGCACGCCTCGCAAGACGTGCTAGATCGGTCAGTCGAGAATAGCAGTGCCCCAGGGATTGTCGATCGCGAATTTCCACGTCCCGTCGGGCTGCCGCCGGATAACGTCGATGGCCAGGCCCTCCATTGATACCGGCTCGCCGTCCGGTCCTGTTCCGGTGAGTGTCCACTGGGCGTAATTGGTTCCGATATCGCCCGCGATGAGCGTCTCATGCTTGACCAGCGTCAGGCTCGGTTTCAGGGACAAAAAACCGGTCAAGGATTCACGCAGAGCGTCCGTCCCGCGAACGACTTTGCCGGGTTCGTCGACGAAGACGGCATCGGGCTCGTAGAGAGCCAGAACGCCTTCGACATCGGCGGCGTTGAACCTCTCAAAAAAGGTATCCATCATTTCTTTCGGGGTGCCTGTTGCCATCAAAGTTCTTCCTCCGTGTAATTGCTTGCGGCAAGAAACTAGCCCGAATTTCCATGCGCGCCGCAACGGCGCAGATTCATCAGTGGGGAGACCCCCACCCATGCGACTGCGGTAAACATTGTAGCTGGGTGGTCACCAATGATGGGACGGCGCGGGTAGGCGCCTCCTACCAAGGAGCATCGTGAGGCTGGTGATCGCAGCTCGTCCGCAAGGAGCCCAACGGGGACTGAAACCAGCGCCACCGTGGTCGCGGTCGGACTCCCAGCCATCCGAGGGGAGATCCAAAGGGCACAAACCACAGCAGCCCGAAACCGCGCTAACCCTCTGTGTCCTTGCCACTTGCGCTAAGCCCGACCACTGAGCCGCAGCCCCTAGGCTATGCTATGATCGCAGTTTATCTGAACGAAAGCAGCGACAACGCGACGAATCGATCGATCCTGCTGCGGCCCCAGCAGCCCCCGTGTGAAAGTCCTTGGACTCAAGAAAAATGGGTGCAGTGGCCGATCTTCCTCGTCCATCACACTTTCGCCGAACCTAGTTCCTGCGGGGGCTGCTAGGGGGTGCGGTCGCCGCTTTGCGAGGGACCGCCTGGTTCGCCGAGTCTCCATGACCGTCCCGTGGGCTAGCGCATGAGCAAGGTCCGCAAACCCCGCAGCAAAGAGGATCGCCGTCGGCGCCTGAGCACGGTCCTGCGGCGCCTCAACAAAGACTACCCGAATGTCGAGTGCGCTTTGCGGCACTGCGGCGCTTGGGAGTTGCTGGCCGCGACGATCTTATCCGCGCAGTGCACCGACGTACGAGTCAACCAGGTTACGCCGGGACTGTTCGCCAAGTACCCCTCGGTCGCGGACATGGCCTCGGTTCGCCAGGAAGTTCTGGAGCGCGACATCCAGTCGACTGGGTTTTTTCGGAATAAAGCCAGGTCGCTGATCGGCTCGGCGCAAAGAGTCGCCTCCGAGTTCGGCGGCAAGGTGCCGGAAACGATGGACGAAATCCTCACCCTGCCGGGCGTGGCCCGCAAGACGGCCAATGTTGTATTGGGAACGTGGTTCGGGAAGGCGACAGGCGTAGTGGTCGACACTCACGTTCAGCGCATCGCGCGCCGGCTCGACCTGACCCGGGAAAAGGACCCGGCCAAGATCGAAAAGGACCTGATGGAAACGATTCCCAAGAAGCGTTGGATATTGTTCAGCCATCAAATCATTCACCATGGCCGCCAGGTCTGCCAAGCGCGCAAGCCACGCTGCGGGGAATGCAGCCTGGCGAACCTTTGCTACGCTCCCGACAAGAGAGTTTGATGGCCCCTCGACCGCGAACCAACCGGGAATAGCGTGCTCAGAGATCTCGGAGAGCGGCTTGTGCAAACCGCGACCGCCATGGGTCCGCCGGGGCTCTTTCTCGTGGCGCTGGGAGATTCGGCTTTCGTGCCGCTGCCGCAGGGCGTTGACGCTCTAATCATCGCGCAATCGATCGCGGCCCCCTCGACGGCGTATTTCGGCGCGGCTCTGGCGGTGCTTGGATCACTCATCGGATCACTCGTTCTTTACACGATGGCGCAAAGAGTCGGCCGCCGCATGCTCGAGAAGAAAGTCAGGGCGGGCGGCATCGAAAGGATGCGCCGCCAAATCGAAAAGTACGACGCTCTGGTGCTGTTGTTTCCCACCATGGTCCCATTGCCGCTGCCTATGAAACTCTTCGTCATCGGCGCGGGTGTGTTTCAAATGAACCTGGCGCGCTTCATGGCGGTAATTGTTTTGGCCCGCTCGCTGCGCTATTTCGGCGAAGCCTTTGTCGCTCTACGCTACGGCGAGCAAACCACCACGTTCTTCAAAGAGCACGTGCTGCTCGGCGCCGTGGTCGTTGTGGGGTTGTTCGTTGTGTTTTACGGCGTGCAGCGCTGGAGCACCGGCAGAGTGAGCAGCGGGTAGCGGCCTAACGCGTCGGCCATGATACGATCCTGAATGTGCACCGACGGCTGACTGTCGGCCCTTCGTTTCGCAAAGGACGGGTTTGTACATGGGTACGCCAATTTGGTCGATCAATGTTCTCGCGCATCTAGTCGACCAAGCAATGGTCGGGCATTCCGGCGGGCCAGCCGCCTGTGTCGCCGGCGGGTGAGGACATACTTAGTCGAAGCCCCACGACTCCGCGGCCGATGACAGCAACACGCAAGCCCCAACCCGGACTAACTCCACCCAGCGCCCGCGAACGCGCGGTGCGGGCGAGCCACATGCAGGCTCTAGTCGAGCGGATTCAAAAGATCGAGGAGCGCCTGCGTCAAGGCGGCGGACCGGAGCGGGTAGCCAAGCAGCACAAGGCGGGCAAACTGACCGCTCGCGAGCGGATCGAGAAGCTCATCGATCGGGATTCGTCGTTCCTAGAGATCGGCCTGCTCGTTGCCTGGGACCTTTATGAGGGAAAGGCTCCCGCCGCCGGCGTCGTCACCGGAATCGGGCGTGTCGGCGGAAGACCCATTGCCATCGTGGCCAACGATTCGACCGTCAAGGCGGGCGCCTGGTGGCCGGAAACCGTTCCCAAGATCGTCAGGATGCAGGAAGCCGCGATGCAGTGCCGGGTCCCGATTGTCTACCTGGTCGATTCGTCGGGCATCAACCTACCTTTTCAGGAAAGCATTTTTCCCGGCCAGTACGGGGGAGCGCGTATTTTCTACAACAACTCCCTGATGCGCCGCCGATTGCGCATACCGCAGATCGCCGCCGTGATGGGGCCGTGCATCGCCGGGGGAGCGTATCTTCCCGCCTTGAGCGACGTCATCATCATGGTGGAAAAGACCAGCTTTATGGGCTTGGGAGGGTCGAATCTGGTCAAAGGAGCCATCGGAAAGTCGGTGGACGCCGAAACGCTGGGGGGCGCCGCGACACATACCGCGGTGAGCGGCGTTGCTCACCACCGGGCCCGCGACGACCAGCACTGTCTCGAGATGATCCGCCAAATGGTGGCCGAGCTGCCGCGCCCGAATGAGCCGCGGTCGCGCGAATCCTCCGCCCCGTTACTCAATGAAGACGGAATTTACTCCGTGCTCCCGGCCGACCACCGCCTTCCCTACGACCTGCAAGAAATTGTCTTGCGGATTTTTGACGGCGAGGGATTTCTGGAATTCATGGCCGACTATGCTCCCGAAGTCCTCTGTGCCAATGCGCGATTGGCCGGGAGGCCCGTGGGTCTCGTCGCCAACCGGCGTGGGGTGTTTCGGCAGGGCCAGTCCACTCGCTTGGGCGCCATCATCTACACCGAAAGCGCCCACAAGATCGCCCAGTTCGTCGAGACTTGCGACCGTCACAATCATCCGCTTGTCTACTTGCAGGATGTCAGTGGGTTCATGGTCGGCCCGGAGGCGGAGGAAAGCGGGATTATTCGCGCCGGCGCGGAAATGGTCGAAACCATGGCTTGCGCCCGGGTTCCCAAGATCGTGGTTACCCTGAACCACGCCAGCGGCGCCGGTTACTACGCCATGGCGGGACAGGGTTTCGACCCGAGTTTCATCTTCAGCTGGCCGACGGCAAGGGTGGGGGTGATGGAGGGCGAGTCGGCCGTTCAGGCCCTATATGCTTCGGAGTTGGAGCGGCTCAAAGAAGCTGGCGAGCCGGCCGGCGAGGAGCTGCAACAGGCCATGGATCAGACCCGCGCCGACTACGAACGAAGCCTGGACGCGAAATGGTCGGCGGCTCGCGGCCACGTCGACGCGATCATCGATCCTGGCCGGACACGCCAGGTGCTCGATCTATGCCTAGAGACCGCGGCGCATAGTCGACCGCTTGTAGGCGCTCCTGATTAGCTAGCTTCCGTCGCGAAAAGGGGGAGACCGGCTGGTGGCCGGTTACAGGCCCGCCCATTCGTTACCGATGTCCCGGTCTGGTCAAGTTTTGTCGTGAGAAATGCGGGCGAGTTCCAGGCGTGTGAAATATCCTGATACGTTTATCAAAGCGATCCACATGATCTAAACTGAGGTAGCCCTCCTGATGGGAGAAGCCATGAAAGGCTTTCCTCTAGCCGGCCGTAAGTTGACTCCGTGCGGTCAGACGCGCCGTGAGTTTCTGTGGGAAACTGGCGGCGGATTCGCCGGGGCCGCCCTGACCTACCTGTTGGCCAGAGACGGTTTCTTCGGTGAGGCCGCCCTGGCCGCGGAAGCCCTGCCCTCGCCCTCCAGGAAACCGCATTTCGCCGCCAAGGCGAAGTCCTGCATTTTTCTCTTTATGTACGGGGGACCTAGCCAGGTCGACACCTGGGATCCGAAGCCGGAGCTCAACAGATATCACGGCAAGCCGATGCCGAATCTCGATGATGACCCTGTGCTCAAGGGGAGGAAGCCGGGTACGCTGCTTGGCTCGAACCGGAAGTTCCAAAAATTTGGTCAATCGGGCATCGAAGTGTCCGACCTCTACCCACAACTGGCCCAGCGAGTAGACGATATCGCCGTGATCCGCGGCACCTACGCCGACAGTTTCGCGCACGGGTCGGGCCTGCTGCAGATGAATACGGGCTTTCTGCGGCAAGGCCACCCTGCCGTAGGATCGTGGCTGACCTACGGGTTGGGAACCGAGAATCGAGATCTGCCCGCGTTCGTGGTCATGGTGGATCACCGCGGCGGACCGATCTCCGGCCCGCCGAATTGGTCATCCGGGTTCATGCCGGCGACCTATCAGGGCACCCCGTTCCGTTCCACCGGCGACCCGATTCTCTACCTTGACCGGCACGAAGGCGTGACGCCGGCTCAGCAGCGGCAACAGCTCGATTTACTGTCTGGGCTGCACCAGCTCAAGGGCGCCGCGGGCCCGGAAAACTCGGAGCTGATGGCGCGCATCGCCAGCTATGAACTGGCGTTTCGGATGCAGACGGCCGCGCCGGAGGCCGTCGATCTTGCCGGCGAGTCGCGCGCGACCCGGCGGCTCTACGGCCTGGAGGATCCCGTCACCGAGAAGTTCGGGCGCAAATGCCTGATCGCTCGCCGCCTGGTCGAGCGCGGCGTCCGCTTCCTGCAACTTTACTCCGGCGGCGGGCACGGCGACGATAACTGGGACGCGCACAGTAACGTAGACGAGAACCACGAACTCCACGCCCGGGAAACTGA
Organism: Bryobacterales bacterium; assembly: GCA_965206025.1. Classification (GTDB taxonomy): domain Bacteria; phylum Acidobacteriota; class Terriglobia; order Bryobacterales; family UBA6623. Next base: position 136,428 of record CBDBIU010000003.1, read on the forward strand.
CCAGCCCATAGCCGCGCTGCTGGCGGATTTGGAGCGCCAAGGCTTGCTTGAATCGACGCTGCTCGTTTGGGCCGGCGAGTTTGGCCGTACGCCGACCAGCCAGAATAACGTCGGCAGGGATCACAGCCCACGCGGATTTTCCACCTGGATGGCCGGAGGCGGCGTAAAGGGCGGTCAGACCGTGGGGGCCACCGATGATTTCGGTTACGCCGCCGTGGAGAACAAAGTTCACGTCCACGACCTGCACGCGACCATCTTGCATCTTATGGGCTTGGACCATACCTTGCTGACCTACTTCCACGCGGGCCGCGACATGCGGCTCACCGACGTCCATGGGCGGGTCGTTCCCGAACTGGTGGCGTGAAGTAGGCCGCATGCGAATATACGCGTTCGGGTTCCTTCGGATATTTTTTAGGCTCTTCCGGGTTTTTAGTGGGTGGCCAACGGGTAGCCGGCTCCTCCATCCTGCCGACCCGACGTCGCCCGCAGTCACATCGGAGCCCAAAAGGCGGCCAAGAAATCCCCAAATACCCTACACGCCAGTCCGGTCGTGGGCAACTCGTAAAGGGAATAAGACACTGATAAACAGGGAGTTATCTCTTTGAGTGTGGCCACTGGATGACAGTTGTGGATCCGCATTTCACAGCCTTCGGGAGACTGTACGACTACCTGCCAGCAGCCTTGCTCTACTCGTAACCCTTTGTTTATCAGTAATTCTTTTTGGCCAACGCAGTCGCCGCCCGGCCTTGGGGGCCGTAGAGTTGTCACGAAGCCCTTGAATGGCACCGAAGCAGGCTCCGGGAGGTCGGCCTCACAGTGGCGAGGGATCCGTCACTCACCGCCGCCAGCCACTAAAATCCCAGAAGAGCCATTTTTTATAACGACCGGCCGGCCCCTGAGCAGGCCGATCTGCTCACTGGAGTGAACCCCTGAAATGAGACAGTCACAATGGCGAAGTGGAGTTCCCTACATGACAGACGGCGCAAGTCGGAGGAGGTGACACTGTGATTACGAAAACGAGCGAGGAACTTCAGCGGCTACACGAAGATGTCCTCAAAGCTGTGGGGACGCCCGGCGACATCGCAACGGTTGTCGCCGACATACTGGTCGGGGCGCATCTTGCCGGCCACGACTCGCACGGCATCCAGCACCTGCCGCACTACGTGCAAGAGGTCGGGAAGGGCGATATCGTTCCCGCCGCGCGTCCCGAGATCGTCTCGGAGAAAGGCAGCGTCCTATTCGCGCGCGGCAACTGGGGCTGGGGACATTTCACGGCACACTTCCTGACGGATGTCGCCATCAAAAGGGCAAAAGAACACGGAGTTGTGTTGGCCGCCGCCGTCGAAGTAAACCACATCGGACGTCTTGGCCACTATGCGGAAATGGCCGCCGCGGAGGACGTGGTTTTGATGGTCTTCAACGGCGGCTTTTCAGGGAACATACCAACCGCGGCGCCTTTTGGAGGGCGCAAGCCGGTGCTCGCTCCGAATCCGATCGGCATGGGTTTCCCAACTTCCCAAGGACCACCCGTAGTGCTCGACTTCGCCACCACCCGAATCGCCGGCGGCAAAATCATGCTGGCGGCGGCTAAGGGCGTCGAGGTCCCCCCGGGATGCATCATCGACAAGGACGGCAACCCCACCACGGATTCGAACGCATGGCCCCAGGGCGGAGGAGCGCTGCTGCCCTTCGGCGAACACAAAGGGTTCGGCATCATGGTGGCCCTCGAGATCCTCAGCCGCATCCTCGCCGGCTCCGAGAACTACGCCGAAACCGAGCACGGGGGCCCGCATATGCGAACCGCCGGCTTGACGATGGTTGCCATCGACAGCGGCGTGTTTTCGTCGAAAAACGAATTCGCGACCCGGACTTCTGAGCTGGTCGAGCGCATCCAAGCCGTTCCCCCCGCCGCCGGCGTCGAGCGGGTGATGGCGCCTGGAGATTTCGAACACCGCGAGCGCACCCGCCGCACGGAAGAGGGCATTCAAATCCCCGAGTCGACTTGGCAGGATGTCGTGAACGCAGCCGATGCGCTCGGCGTGAAGGTCTAGCCCGCTTTTCTGCTTTGAAAATAGGTCCTATAAATTTACGTTGCGGGCTGATTTTCACGCCACGGGGTGTAGGAAGATCATTGCGACTCGCCACCTGGCGAAAAATGGAGACAGCCCCCACGGCGCCCGTTTTTCGACCGCCGCGTGGTGAGAAAAGCGGGTTAATTTCTACAACCGGCTGCTAGACTAATCTTTTAGTGGAGCCGGAAAAAAAGGTTGGGCTGGTCGTCTTCGGTCACGGCTCCAGCGTCGAACAAGCTAACGAAGGCGTACGGCGGGTGGCCGAGGCGACGGCTCGCCGCTGCGGCCTTACCTTATGGGAAGCTGCGTTTCTCGAATTGGCTCAGCCCAATCTAGAAAAGGCGGTCGGCGCGTTGGTCGAAAAGGGAGCCGGCAAGATCGTCGTGGCGCCCTATTTCCTGATGATGGGAGTGCATCTACAGCGCGACCTGCCGCGCATCCTGCGAGAAATCTCGACCTGCCATCCCAGCGTGAATCTTGTTTGTTCCCCTCCGCTGGACCGGCATCCGGGACTGGTGGATATTCTCACCGACCGGGTGCAACAGACCATCACGGGATGAGAAGAGGACCGGCGGCTGGGCGAATACTTCTCGATAGCGGCGATGGGATGTCACAGGTTCCGCGCCAGATAGGAAAAATTCAATGAGCAGACTTTACCGTTCGACTCTGTTGCCCTTGGTACTCGGTGTTCACCTTTTCGCGGGGCTGGGTTTCCCTGGGCCAACCGAAGTGCAGGAGGCTTCCAAGGTGATGGGGGAGGCGGCGGATCGTTTTCTGTCCCTGATGGAAGAAATCACCGAAGAACAGTGGGACGCAAGAACCGCCGGCATCCGCCACACCATCGGCGAAGAGGCGGAACACGTCGCCTTGGCTCATCAAGATCTGCAGAACCAAGTGGTCAAGGCCATGCGAGCGCCCGCGCAGCCGGAAGCAGCGAAAGAGCTGGAAGGCAAGGAGGTGCAGGTCCGGCAACTGATGTTACAGGCGGCAAAGCGAGCCGAAAACTATGATCCCCCGCAAAAGCTAAAGACCAAAGCCGAAGTCTTGGAGTTCTTTAACGCCGCCCACCGCAAAGCCATGCAAAAACTAGAGGGAGGGGGATCGGCCCTTGCGCTGCATGTCTTCAAGCACCCCTCGGCCAAGTACGGCGAATTGACGGCGCTGCAATGGTTCTACTACATCGCCTACCACAACATACGGCACTGTCAGGTGATCGAAACCATCCTGGGGAATAGGGAGTCGGCTGGGGAGTGATCGATGAGTCGGCCCGGCTCCACGCTGATTCTTGGGGTTCGATCAGCGCGCATGGTAGCCCGCCCTGGCGCGCAGTTTTACGTTGCGCCGTTTCACTTTGGTTCGAACCCTCCGCCACTCACCATGGAACACTTGGTTCTTCGGGTAGTAGGCGACGCTGTAAACACTGCGCAGCTCGTCGGCCACGAGCGGGAAGACCGGCTCCAGATCCCGGATCGATTGCGCGGGAAATAGTCGCCCGCCCGATACATCAGCGAGCTGCTGCATCTTTTTCCGCGCTTTTCGTGACCAGCCGCGGCCAAATCTCTCTCCCGAGCGGAGAAACACCGGATAGATCAGCGCATCGATTTGCCCCGCGGCTTCCGCCAGCTTGTCGAAACTCACGCGGGAAGGCATTTGCTGGCGGCTGATCCGGTTGTCGATCCCATCGCTGATAACGATCAGACCGTTGCGTTCCCCGGGGCGGTCTCGCAGATCCTCCGCATAGGCCAACACCACGGCGTCGTAGAGCGGTGACGCCCCGGAAACATCCGGGATCCCGCGGATCGTCTCGAGCAACCCGTCCCGCCGGTCGCTCAGTTTGGAGACGACGTGGAAGGCGCCCCCGGCCAGGGCGTAAAGCGCCACCCGGTCGCCTGGTCTCGCCAGCCCCACGAGTTTCTCCGCGGCCTCCCGCATCGCGGCCCGGTCGGGCCTGGTGCTGCCGCTGAGATCGAGAAGGATCGCTATGTTGAAGGGGACGTCTTCGGAACCGGCAAAGGCAACCTTTTGCGGCACGCCGTCCTCGACGACCTCGAAATCTTCGGCCCGTAAATCGGTTACCGGCCGGCCGGCTTCGTCGGAAGCGGCCAGAACGAGGTTGACCATGTGCACATCGGATCGAAACAACAGACGGCTGTTGTCCGCCGGAAACTCGGCTTTTGGCTGCTTGGTTTCGTTTTCCGTGAAACTGCTCGGTGCAGGGGGGCCTCGCAAGATCTTCTCCAGCACGGCAGGGGCCTGCCAGGGGAACTTGATCGGCGAGTCGTCGGGAATCGGGTGATCGGCCAGTGCGAGCTTGCGCGGCGTCTTGGCCTTGATCCGGAACTCACCATAGGCGCGGAAGGGATCGTCGAGCAGGTCGCGAAGCCGCCAGATGGCTCTTTCTGCGGTCACGTCGATTCGCCCTCGGGAAAACTTGAGACCGCGCGCGATCTTCACTTCCTGCGGCCTTTCTTCCGCGTCGAGCCGAATGCGGGTAATCCGCCAGGGGGCCGAGAGAAGCAGGTCGCCGCTGTCGGTCTGAAGGTTGGCGCGCCGTATCATACCGCTCACCTGGATGGCGCCGCTGGTTGTTGTCGCATCGAGCGAGAAGTCGGAGGGGAGCCGGATGTGCAGGTCGATCGGCTCCCGGTCGGCAGGCTCGCAGCGCACGACAATGCGGCCCGGCGCCCGAACGACGCGGATATCCTGCTGGGCAAGCTTGCGGCCGGCGCTTTGCCCCCTAATTTGAAGCTCTTTTCCGAAGCTCGCCTCCACGTTCACTCCCCCCACCGGGTTATGGACTTCGAGCGTCACGGCCGAGCTGCCCGCCGTGGCCCAGCCGATCAGAGCAGCGCTCGAAAGTAGCCTTCGGCCAACGACCCTGGCGGCGAGTCTTGTCATCCCCTCATGGTAGCTTGGCGGTTAGCCTCGCAGCCTCGCGGCACGCCCGCGATCGATTGCTCCGCTGGAAGGCGGGAAGACGCGCGCCTAAGTGCCTCGCTTCGCCGATACGGCTACGAAAGGTGGCTGACCGCGGGCACGACGAATCGCGTCCCCACTGATGGGCTTGCGCATCTCGCCCTCCAATGTAGGGGCACCATTCATTGCGCCCGCCCTGATGATCCCCCATGCCTCGACAAGCTGATTGATGCGTAACTGTATCTACGAAATACTCTACTGCGCCGACCCTCCGACGTGGCTTCCCGGCGCCACGGAGCATGAATGCTACAATGATCGTCCCGACAACCGGGCCGGGGACTGAGAGGAGTCGGGGACTGCCCTGGCGCTTGCCGGCGGCAAGCGTCGCGCGGACGATCGCCAGGGTGTTTCCGCCTTCCCCACCCCCTGAACATCTGCTACCCCGAGAGAGACAGCCATGCCGGATGAAACCAAGCCCCTGGTGGGCGTGATCATGGGAAGTCAGTCTGACTGGGAGACAATGAAGCACGCCGACGAGGTGCTTACCCGCTTCGGCGTCCCGCACGAGTGCCAGGTGATGTCGGCGCACCGCACGCCCGGGCTGACCACCGAATACACGACAACGGCCGAGGAACGAGGTATCCAAGTTTTAATCGCCGCCGCAGGGGGAGCGGCTCATCTGGCCGGTGTCGTCGCCGCCCATACGCTGCTTCCCGTGCTTGGGGTTCCCATCCAGAGCCCCGCGCTTCAGGGGTTGGACTCGTTGCTTTCGACCGTTCAGATGCCCGGCGGGATCCCCGTCGGCACGTTGGCGATCGGCAAGGCGGGAGCGACCAACGCCGCCCTGCTCGCGGTGGCCATCCTGGCCAATCACGACCCCGAGTTGAAGAAACAACTCGCGCGGTTTCGCGAGCAGCAGGCCGAGAAGGTCCGAAAAGCAAAGCTGGGATAGAGAGACCCCGGCAGCCCGTGGTAGAAGTGGGTTCGGTGAAAATGGGGACTGTCATCCGATTTTCACTTTCGCAATTTCTCTGTTTCCGGTATAGGTGTAGACACCGAAAATCGGTGACTGTACCCGTTTTCGAGGCGAAGGACTTTCACCACGGGCTGCTAGGGTCCTCCGCCGAGTGCACGACCCATCGCTGTGAGTGCAGCCGGTGAACCTTGAAACGCGCCCGCCGCCCGTTTGTGGTAAACCTGATTTCATGATTCGCTTCCGAATTCTGGCGCCTCTGCTGTTGCCGACCGTCCTAGCGACGCTTGGCTGCCACCGGACCCGCACAAACAAGGTCGTCGGCGTCGTTCCCAAGGGCACCAATCATATCTTTTGGCAGAGTGTCCACGCGGGCGCCCTCGCCGCCGCCGCGGAATTCAACCTCGAAGTCATCTGGAATGCTCCTCAGATGGAGACGGATGCCAGCCGTCAGATTACGATTGTCGAGAATCTGATCAACCGCCGGGTAGACGGAATCGTGCTCGCCCCGGTTGACGAGGAAGGGCTGGTAGGGGTTGTTGATCGCGCCGTGGAGCAGGGCATCCCGGTAGCTATCTTCGATTCCGGCATTAACACCGACAAGATCATCTCCTACGTCGCCACCGATAACTACGGAGCCGGCGTGATGGCCGCCCGCCGCATGGGCGAGATTCTCAATGGGCGAGGCAAGGTGGGCCTGATCGGTTTCATGCCAGGCAGCGCTTCCACCATGCAACGGGAGGCCGGATTCCAAGACACGCTGGCGCAGGAATTCCCCGAGGTGGAGATGCTGGGGGTCCGCTACCCGATGGCCGATCGCGCCCGTGCGCTTGCGGAGGCGGAAAACATGATGACGGCCCACCCCGACCTCGCCGGTCTCTTCGCCGACAACGAATCGAGCACGGTCGGTACCGTGCAGGCTGTCAAACAGCGGGCGGCGGTCGGTAGAGTCAAGATTGTCGGGTTCGACGCCTCGAAAGAACTCGTGCAAGAACTCAGGGCGGGGACGCTGGACTCGATCGTCGTGCAAGACCCTTTCAGAATGGGCTATGAAAGCACGAAAGCCATGGGCCTCCACCTCGATGGCCGGCAAGCTTCTCCGCGGATAGACTCGGGCGCCTATCTGGTCCTTCAGGAAAACGTGGATCAGCCCAAGATCCAGCAGGTGCTTTTCCCCGACCTCGATAAGTGGCTCAATGAATAGTCCCGACACCGGGATCGCAGGCTCGTCTTCCAGTCGGCGCGCGCTTTGGGTCGCGCTTCTGCTTGCCGCCCTGGCGCTGGCGGTCTTATTTGTTTGGAAATCCGGCCTGGCGGCCAACTTCGGCAGCCACGACGACATTGTCGACTGGATGCGCCGTAGCGGTCCCGTCGGGCCGCTTGTCTGCATAGGGATTCAATTTCTGCAAGTCGTGCTGTTCGCCATTCCCGGCGAGATCACGCAGGTGGCGGCGGGCTATGTCTTTGGCGCCTGGCAGGGATTCGTCTACTCGCTGATTGGGATCATGCTCGGAGCGTCCTTCGATTTCGCGTTCGCGCGACTGGTAGGACGTCCGCTTATCAGCAAACTGATGGGCCAGCGGACGTTGGCTAGGGTTGACAAGCTGCTCCAATCGCGCCGGGGACGCTCCGCGTTTTTTCTGCTTTTCCTGACGCCCGGCATGCCCAAAGACGCTATGTCGTACGCCGCCGGGTTGACGAAGATCGGTTTTCGGGAGTTCATGGTCATCTCGGGCCTGGGGCGATCGCCGGCGCTATTGTTCAGCACTCTTTTCGGTTCGCAGCTCTACGAGCGAAACTGGTGGACGCTGGCGCTGATCGGCGTGGCGGCGGTTCTCGCGACGGTCGGCTTTTACTGGTTCGAAAAAGGGCGGCCGAAGCGAGAAGGAACCCCGCGCCCTGTGAGCACCCCCGGGGAGCACTGAGTGGGAAACAGCTGTCTGTAGGGAGTCCGAATGTGAAAGCCCAACGTGACCGCTACCCGTGGAGAATCAGGGAGCGCGAGCTGTCTCTCGGCGTGAGGACCGCCGTGATGGGGGTCCTCGATGTTGGAGCGGCGTCTTCGCCCGATTCCGCGACGGTGGTCGAAGATGCCGTCGAGGCTGCGCTCAAGATGCAGGAGCAAGGCGCGGACCTGGTCGATCTGACCCCCCAGCCTAGCTTGGACCCTCCCACCCTCATCTCGGCGGACGAAGAATTGCGTCGGCTGGTTCCACTGCTTCGGAAGCTGCGGCAGCGCTTGGACGTTCCGGTCTCGGTCACGACCTGCCATGCCGATACCGCGGAAAGAAGCCTCGCGCTCGGAGCGAACGTTATTAACGACTGGAGCGGCCTTTCCTTCGACCCAAGAATGGCCGAGGTCATCAATCAGCACGACGCCGGCCTGGTGATAGGCCATGCTCGAGGGACGCCGGAGAGCTGGCCGCGACAGCCACCGCTTCCCGACGTCATGCAGATCATCAAGCGGGATCTTGACTCAGCATTGGGCCGCGCGCGCGGCGCCCGGATCGACCGCCGCCGCATCGTCATCGACCCGGGCCTCGAGATGGGCAAGCGAGGACAGGAAAACGACCAGATCCTGGCTGATTTGTACCGTCTCGGACCGCTTGGCCAGCCGATCCTCGTCAGCCCATCCGGCAAGAGGTTTCTCACCGAAAGCGTTCGATCCCCGGCCCGCGTCCGCTTGTTTGCGACCTCGGCCGCTGTTGCCGTCGCGGTCGCCAGGGGCGCGCACGTCGTGCGGGTTTACGAAGTCGAGGAGATAGCTCTGGTGGTGAAAGCGGCCGACCGAATACTCGAAGCCGCGGCGGTTCTCTCCTAGGGTGGCGTAATTTTGAATATGTAAAAGGGAGGAGGGTGCAAGTTGGTTTTGAGAAGAAACCAGTCCTTAGAAGGAAAGGAGACTTACACCCATGAGGAAAGTAGCAGCGATCAGGGAGCAGTTTCAACATTTTTGGGAGGAGCTGAGCGAGAGTTTTTGGGGCGATCTATACGGTCGCACCCGTTTGGCGTGGAAGAAGTTATGGGAGGCGGAGTCGATCCGCGAGCGAGAGCGTTACTGTGGAGTAGGCTGGCAGGAGCGCAGCTCGGATTCCGAGCGGGACAACCGCAATGGGTTCTACGAGCGAGATGATGTGACGCGTTTCGGGACGATCCGGCTGCGCATAGCGCGCACCCGCGGGAAGAACTTTCTGCCGGCGGGGCTAGGGCGTTTTCAGCGGCGCGCCGACGAGGCGGCCTTACTGATTCGGGAAGCGTTTTTGCGGGGCATCAGCAGCAGGCAGGTGGGGCGAGTGGTTAGCGACGTTGACCGACGAGGTGGTCAGCGCGCAGACGGTGTCGAAGTTGACGCGGGATCTGGACCGGGCGGTCAAGAAGTTTCACCGCGCCCGTTTGAGCGACGCTGGCGCCTATTTGTTTTTGGACGGGGTGAGTTTGCGAGTGCGCCGCCCGGCGGGGCGCCAACGGGTGCAGATGCTAGTGGCCTAGGGGGTGCGTGCGGACGGCAGCCGGCAACTGTTGGGATTCCTGCGCAGTCGAGGCGAGAGCCAGGCCGCTTGGGAAGGCTTATTGCAAGATCTCTACCGGCGCGGGCTGCCGGGGAGGAACTTGGCTTTGATCGTAACCGGCGGCTGCGCCGGGTTGGCGGGGGCGATCGAGACGATCTATCCGCGGGCGCTGCATCAACGCTGTGGGGTGCACAAGATGCGCAACCTTCTCGAGAAGGTTCGCAAGCGCGACTACGAGGAGGTCAAACAAGGCGCCCAAGCGATCTACCGGGCCGACAGTCGGGGACAAGCGCGGCGTTCTACCACTTTCGTTGCCGCTGGCGCGACGACTATCCGACGATGGTACGGCGGTTGGAGAAAGAGTTGCCGGAGCGGCTGTCGTTTTTCAGCTTCCCGCGCCTTCTGTGGCGCAAGTTGCGCACCACCAACGTCATCGAACGCCTCTTTGTGGAAGTGCGGCGCCGCGCCCGGCCGATGGTCTGCTTTGTGAATGTCAAAAGCGTGGACCGCATCATCTACTCGATCTTCCACCGCTTCAACCTGGAGTGGAATCGCACCCTCCAAGTTTTTACACATGCTGCTTGACATCACCCGGGCCGCATGACGGACTCGTTAGCGAGGCCTATCTAAAGTAAAATAGGGAGTGACTCGCTTGCCTGGACGAGTTCTCGCTCTCGACCCCGGAAAGCGTCGCATCGGGCTGGCGATCAGCGACGAGCTGGGGTTAACGGCTCAGGGCCTGCCGACGCTCGTACGCAAGAGCCGGAGCCACGACTTCGAAGCCCTACGCCGTACGATTGCCGAGAGGCAGGTCAAGCTGGTGATCGTCGGCAACCCGCTGCACATGAGCGGTGAATCGGGGCGGCAATCTCAAGAGGCTGTTCGATTTGCCCGAAGCGTGGCGAAGCACTGCGATATAAAAGTAGAACTGTGGGATGAGCGGCTGACCACCCGAGAGGCGACTCACGTGTTGCGACAAAGCGGTATGGGAATCGAAAAGCGAAAAGCCGTGGTCGACCGGCTGGCGGCCACGCTGATTCTGCAGAGCTATCTAGACTGCGCGGCCAACGGCGACCCGCCGGAGGCCTGCTTGGAAACATGAGCAGGATTTCCAGCTGGGCGGTTCGCTACGCGCTGGTTCTCGCGCTGCTCATCGCCGCCAGCTTGGCTTCGACGGTCCTTGCGCCGCCTTATCAGGCTTATCAGGGCCATGAAGGATCCGTCGTCGTCGAAATTGAACCCCTCACGCCGAGCCGGGTCATCGCTGAACGACTCGAGGCCAGCGGGGTCATCCCTTCCTGGTGGCATTTCATGGCGGTGCGACTTATTCGCCCCCGGACGGTTCTGATGGCCGGCGAGTATGAGTTCGGCCGGCCGATGTCGGTGGGGGAAGTTTTCGATACGATCGCCCGCGGGCAGGTCCGCTACCATCCGGTGACGATTCCAGAAGGCAATAATCTTTGGAGGGTTGCCGACTTGGTCGCTCGCACGGGGTTTGCAAGCCGGGCGGATTTCCTAAAAGAGGCGGAACGCGCCGACTATGTTCGAGACCTGTTGCCCGAGGCGGTCAACCTCGAGGGGTGCCTGTTTCCCGACACCTATCACGTCACCCGGCCCGTGACGGCGGAGAAGCTGGTCAAGATCATGGTCGAGCGTTTTAGGAGTGTTTTCACCAAGGTGCTCGCGGATAACCAAACCTCGCTGAACGCCCGCGAGATTCTGACGCTGGCGTCGATGATCGAAAAGGAAACCGGAGTCGGCCACGAAAGACACCTCGTCTCCTCTGTTTTTCACAACCGAATTCGCCGCGGGATGCTGTTGCAGTGCGATCCCACGGTGATTTACGGCATGGTTCTGGAAAATCGCTATCGAGGCCGCCTACGGACCTCCGATCTAAAAGACACGCACGTCTACAATACGTACGTCCACCGGGGGCTGCCGCCCGGACCGATCGCCAATCCGGGTCGCGAGGCGCTAGAGGCGGCTATCAATCCCAAGAGCAGCGACTATATCTTCTTTGTAGCGAGCGCGAGCGGCAACGGGGAACACGTTTTTTCCGAGACATGGCGAGATCATGAGAGGGCGGTTGCCAGCTACCGGCAAAGGCGCAACCCGTGAGCGCGACCCAGCGGGAGAGGATCTCCGTCAAGTCCTCTGTTCTCGCCTACGTCGAGCGGAATCGGCCGGCCCTCATCGATGATCAGGAACTGAGGGCGCTACGCCTCAGCGTGGCGAAGTCCGTGGGGGAAGACAGCCGGATCTCGCGGCAATACCTTCTCGATGTTCTGGCCCAAACGGACGTTCCCGTCGCGCGGTCTCTGGGAGGCCTGCCGGTCGACCTACGAGGACGCGTGCATTTCCGCGACCCGGAGGGCCGCGGCCTCCTCGCTGCTGGATCTCCAACAGGAGTTCGAGCAAGCTCGGCGGCGGGGCGATCGCCAAAGGGCGGAGGATTGCCGTTCGGCTGTTCGGCAGGCGAAGGATCGCCTGCGGCTCGTCCTGCGGGGGGGCCATTTTTCGCCGGAAAAGAAGGAAGTGAAACAGGAACTGCTGCGCTGGTTCCTGGTATGGCTGGAAACGCCCGAGCTTTTCAGCCAGTGGCTGGAGTTGCGCCGCGGCGCGAAGACGCAACGATGAGATCGGGGGAAGGCTTGGAGCCTGGCCAAGACCTACTGATATAATTAATTGATTGCTCGCCGTATACGCGGAGGTCCTCCCTTTCCCCCCAGGCTCACATTCTTTGTCGCGGTGTTGGTGTGTGTCCTCGCCGGCTCGGCGTGCCTGGTGCGGACGCGCGGGCGCGTCCAGGCGCCGCCCATGGCGCTGCGTACCGCCACACTCGAAGACCTGACGGAGAAACTCGAGCGTTTCGATTCGATCCGGTCCATGAAAGCGACCGTGACGTTGCAGCTGTCGGTGGTGACCGAAGATGAGGAGCAAGTACAGGATTTCCGCGACGTGAAGGGATTCGTGCTCGTCAGCCGTCCGCGTTCCATTCGGGTTATCGGGCAAGTTCCCGTTGTGGCGACGACCGCTTTTGAAATGGCCTCTGACGGGAACGAGTTTCAGGTTCACCTTCCGGCCAAGAACAGGTTTCTCGTGGGCGAGAGCAGCGTGAAGGCAGGCTCGTCAAAACGGGCCGATAACGTTCGTCCTCATCACATTCTCGAAGCCCTGTTGATCGACCCTCCGCAGTCCGCCGAGTCGAAGACGTTTCTGGTCAACCGGTGGGAAGGAAGCCGCGCCTATCAAGTCGTCAGCCTACTGCGCGAAGCCAACGGCGGCGCTCTGAAGCTATCCCGGGAAATCTGGTTTGACCGCTCCGGACTCGACATCGCTCGGCTCATCGTCTTCAACGACGCGGGAGAGTCTGTCACGATCGCGCGCTACGCCGACTGGTCCGAGCAAGACTCGCTGCCCTTCCCCGCTTGGGTCGCGATTTCACGACCCAAGGACGGCTACGACCTGCAAGTCCGCATCCTCAAGCCCGGCCTGAACGAGAAAGTCCCCGAAGACGGATTTCAGTTGAAACCGCCTCGCGGCGTGCGCATCCAACGAGTTGGGAAAACGCTCGGGGAAAAAGCCGGAGCCAATTCCGCTCATGATTAATCACATGGTGGTGCGGAACGTCCTGCACCGCCCGGTTCGAACGTCTTTGAGCATCCTCGCGATCGCGGTCGAGGTCACCATGATCCTGCTGATCGTGGGCTTGGCGGAGGGCTTGCTCGAAGACTCCCAGCGCCGCACGCGCGGAGTAGGAGCCGACATCTTGATTCGCCCGTCGACGAGTAGCGCGGCGATGAACCTGAGTACAGCCGATATTCCGGAGAAGTTGGTGGCCAAGCTGGCCGAGGAGTTCCCGGAAATCGAGGTGGCGACCGGTACGACGGTCATGATGCAAGGTGATCTGCAGACGATTACCGGCGTCGACTGGGATCGCTTCCTCGAGATGGCGGAAGGGATTCGCTATTTCGGAGGCGGGCCGATGGAAAAGCCCTATGACGCGATCGTCGATGAGGTGTACTCGCGCCACAAAAAGGTTCAGGTCGGCGATAGGATCCGTCTGCTCAATCATGACTTCCGGGTGGCGGGAATCGTGGAGAGCGGGAAGATGTCGCGCGTTTTCATCCGGCTGGCCACGATGCAGGATCTGATGGGATGGCGGGGCAAAATCAGTCAGGTGTATTTGAAGCTGCGAGACCCGAAGCAGACCTACCGAGTGATTGACAGCATCAAGCAGCTCTTGCCGTCCTATCCCGTCTATGCCATGGAGGACCTGCTGACACAGGCGGCGGCCGACGTCCGGGCGATGTCCGCCCAGTTTGTCAACATCATCATCGGCATTGCGGTCATCATCGGCTTCATCGTTGTCTTGCTTTCGATGTATACGGCAATCTTGGAGCGCACCCGCGAAATCGGCATCCTCAAATCGCTGGGCGCTTCGAAATCCTACATCACGAATCTGATCTTCCGAGAGGTGCTGGTCGTTTGTTCGCTGGGCATCCTGGTGGGTTTCGGCCTCAGCCTGCTGGCGAAATGGGTGGTCGAAGCCCAGTTCCCTCTCGTATCGGTCGCCATCCAGCCGAGCTGGCTGGTTGGAGGAGCGATCATCGCGGCGGTGGGTTCGCTGTTAGGCGCCTTTTATCCCGCGACCAAGGCAGCCCGCCAAGATCCGATCTCGGCTCTAGCCTATGATTGAGCAGTAGCGTGAGTGCTGACCCCATTATCGAAGTCACCGGACTGACCAAGGTCTTCCACATGGGCGGCGTGGACGTACCCGCTCTGCGTGGGGTCAGCCTGCGAGTCTATCCCGGAGAGTTCCTGGCAATTCTGGGACCTTCGGGGTCGGGCAAGTCCACGCTGTTTCACGTGATCGGCGGGTTGACGCCCCCGTCCGAGGGTGAAGTGAGAGTAGCCGGCAGCGACTTGACGGCCATGACGGACGCCGATCGGACGAAATTGCGCAAGGAGGCGGTGGGATTCGTCTTCCAGCGGTTCAATCTGCTGCCCACCTTGACGGCCGAGGAAAACATCTCCATCGCGCAGCACATCGCCGGCCACGACCGGCGCGGCCAGGTCTTTGAGGAAACGATCCGCATCCTGGGGATCGAGCACCGCTTGCACCACAAACCCTACGCCCTCTCGGGAGGCGAGCAGCAGCGCGTAGCGATCGCGCGCGCCATCGTGAACAGCCCAAAGATACTTCTCGCCGACGAGCCCACCGGCAACTTGGATACAGCGAACTCGGAGACGGTTCTCTCTACCCTCAAGGAACTGAATCAGCGGCTGGGCCAGACCATTCTGATGATCACTCACAACCCCGAAGCCGCGGCCGCCTGCGCCAGCCGTACGGTCCACATGCGTGACGGGCGAATCGCCGAGGCCTGACGCGGTGCGCGGCGGAGCACGATCCCGCGGCAACCCACGTTCCGAGCTTCACACTGACTCCGGCGTACGCTCCTTGTTGCTTTTTGGGGAACGATTCGGTTGCTGCTTGCGCATTTCTGACCGCGCCCGCGGTGAATGAGGCCAAAGGCCCAAATCGGGGACCGCATCGGCGGCGGCGCTACCGGTGGGCGAAATCGAGATTCTTCGTAATGCG
This sequence comes from Bryobacterales bacterium, assembly GCA_965206025.1. Taxonomy (GTDB): domain Bacteria; phylum Acidobacteriota; class Terriglobia; order Bryobacterales; family UBA6623. The sequence goes on from CBDBIU010000003.1 coordinate 151,500, forward strand.
AACGCCCTCCGCGGCGAACAGCTCCAGGAAGTCGCTTGTCCGTTGCTGGGCTGTTCGTTCCTGCTCGACGCCTAGATTGACGTTCAGCAGGTCAACCATCCAGGGCGCCTTCTGGTCGAATCTCACGTAAGCGTCCACGACCACGTTCGCGACCGGGAGCGTAGTGCTCTTGGAGTCGTCGTGGACGTCCACGTTTCCGGCGTGCTGAAGCTTTACGTATTCTTCCGAGAGGAGCCGCGAGAACATCTCTTCGGTAAACGGATCGCCTTTTTTTGCGCCGGTTTCCTCATCCGCGGCCGTGAGGACGGCCGTCTTGTGCAGCCACTCCCAAAGAATGCTGAGCCGGATCTCTCCGGTGGCCATATCTTCCATGAGGTAGAGAACGTCGTCGTTGCCGAAGAAATCCGCCGGTTTTAGGGCCGCCGCCTGGAATCCTTGTTCAAAGGCGTTGCCGTACTGGACAGCCACGCTGATCAGGTCTCTGGCCCCGCGGATCGTCCGGGGAGCGGGATCGAGAAGAACCAAACCGTCGGCGTCGGAATCGGTGTGGGACAGAGGCGGGAACGACCGGCCGGCCTGGTTCGCTTGGCCGGCCCTCCCCCAAACCGGGCGGATGATATGGACCATCTTCCAGTGGGCCACCCACTTGCCGCTGGCCCCTTCTCTTTGTTCCCGTTCGGCGCCAAGAACCGCTCTCTTCATGCTCTCGGAGACGCCCGCTTCCGATCCGACCGGGATATTAGGTTCCATGCCGCCCTGCCAGAGGGCACACTGCCCCTTGTTGTCGGGAGTGTTGGTCGCCCGCCGTACCCGGTCTTCGTAATTCCGCATGTAACCATAGGTCATGGTTACGGCATCGATGTTCGGGTGGATGAAATCCGGATCCCAGGCCATGGCATCGGCGACACTGTTGATGTAATCCCAACGGCCGGTGTTGAATCCGACAAAGCGGCTTCCTAGGGCCGCGCGAATCTCCATCAACTGGAACGAGGCCTCAATCTGCTCGACCAGAACATATGTCTTGATCGCCCCGCTCGCCAACCCCAGGCAGGTCTCCAGGCTGCTTAGAATGTCATTCCATAGCGCGGCTTCCTCCGCCGTCTGAATCTTCGGCAGATAAAGGACGAGGCTAGTTCCCTGTTTTTCCAGTGACTCGTGGTTATTGACGATGTAGAGGGTGGCGTCAACGATCGACGCGGAAAAGCCGCTGCCGTCGGCGTTGCGAATGTGACGATCATCCAAATGTAGACCGCGCGCCCGAAAGATTTTGGTGGTGAAGTCAAGTTGCCGGCGCCAGTCCGCCACGATCTTCCGTCCGAAGAAGCCCTCCGCCCAGGTGTTCATTTCTGTTGCCACGGACTCGGCCGCCCGCAAAAAGGTCGGGGCCTTCGCGAACGCTAGGCGAAGGTTGCGCTGGTTGTCCAGAGACATCGTCTCGATCTGGCCCAGGGCATCCTCGCCGTCGAACATCCATCCGTCAGCACCGGAGAGAAGGGCGTAGGCAACGTTGCGGATGCTCCTTTCCAACGGCGCGCGCGGTTTGGCCCCGGGACCGGTCCCTTGCACCCACTGGCACTTCAGGTCTTCCGGGATCGCGGAGCCGGTGAACCGTCCAGCTCGAGCGTCGGCGACCTTGATCCCCGTCCGAGGGATCGTGGATTCAGGGTCCGGAAAGTGGATCCTTTCACCCCGCTGAGCTCGCCCACGTCGGCGTTCGAGTCTTGCCTGCATCACAGTCTTGCGATCGCCGTCCAGGCCGGCCACCTCTGCTAAAACCTCAAGAGCCCTCGGTGTCACCACGTCGGCATAACGTTCCCTAACTCCCGCCCTGATTTCAAACACGTCGGATGTCTTGTTCATCACCATCAGAGTACGAAAAAACTCCTCCCGCTTGCTTGCGGATCCCTACAAGCCGAGCCGGCGGACGCCACCGCAGTCGACGCTGAGACCAGCGACGCACGGTTTGACCCCGTCGTCCCGCGGTGGTACCTTCCAGGGAAGGAGTTGCCCAACCTCCTCCGAGCGCCCCGGCCCGGTCGTTGAACCTGGCTGATCCCCGCGCTTGAAACCGTCATTTCTTTAGTTGTGAACCGAGAAGGCCCCTGTGAAGTTCCTTCGCCATTGGCTCCGGGCGCGGCTTGACCGACGCTTGCCGCGGCACCTCCGCGACGCCCGCAAGGGAGAAGACTTGGCCTACAACTACCTGCGCCGAAGGGGCTACACCATCGTTGCGCGCAACTACCGTCCCCGGAGCGGCAAACAGGAGCTCGATCTTGTCGCCTGGGACAAAGAACAGCTAGCCGTGATCGAGGTGAAAACGCGCGCCAGCGACGAGTTCGGCGAACCGGCCCGAGCCGTTGACCTCCGCAAACGACGGCATCTAATTCGCGCGGCCGCGGAATATGCGCGGTGAGCCGGCGTCGACGCGGGCAAACTGCGCTTCGACATCGTCAGCGTCGTCCTCGAGGACGAGGCTCGCGTGCAACTCCAAAAGGACGCCTTTTCGCGGCGCTCCGTCGATGCTCAGGGGCGAAAACGACTGTTCTAGCGCAGCGCGGCCACATTGCGACGATGTGCGTGAGCAAGGCCGGTCGGCCAGTTTCGCGCCCGCGCGGGTTCGGTGGTTTATTGGCTCTTCGATGCCGCGAAATTGGCGCCACTCCCCGCCGCGAGCCGCAGGCGTTTTTCGTGCTCGAAGCAGCTACAAAAGTGGATCCCTCAGCTCACCCCTTGCGCGGTGGGCGTGAGGGCCTCACTTCCACCCGGCTCGCTAGGCTGCGGTCGGGCATCCGCAGTAGGTGCAGCACGGTTTCGGCAAGGTGCCCGGGGTCGATCTTCCATTCGCTGCCGGCCATGTTGTGGCGGCCAAACTCGGTTTGAACACTGCCGGGCATGACCGAGCTGACCCGGATGTTGTCGTACCGCAACTCCTGCATGATCGCTTCGGTGAAGCCGACCAGACCGAATTTCGAGGCATTGTAGGCGCTTCCGCCCGGGAAAGCGTTCTTGCCCGCCAGGCTGCCGATGTTGATGATGAAGCCCCCTCCGCCCTTTTTCATCAAGGGGATGGCCTCGCGGGAACAGTAGAAGGGGCCACTCAAATTCGTGTCGATGATCTCCCTCCACTGCGCAGGGTCCATCTCGGCGATCGGCGCGAATCCCCCGACGCCGGCATTGTTGATCAGGAAGTCGAGTTGGCCGAGAGTTTCCTCGACGAAGGCAAAGAAGCCCTCGACCTCCTCCAGACGGCCGACGTCGCAGGCGCGGCCCACGGCCCGGCCCTTCGATCCCATCTCGTCCACCGCCCGCCGGACGTCCGCCTCCTTGCGGCTGCAGACAGCTACCGACGCACCCACGTCGAGCAGAGCTTCCGCAATGGCGCGCCCAATGCCCCGGGTGGCCCCTGTAACGACGGCGACTTTCCCTTCAAGATCCTGTCCCATAGTGGTTCCTTTCTTCTTGATCTTCGCCGGACGGCTCGGTAAGCGGCCCGGCCGTAGGTCTCGACGTGGATTCCCGACTCGTCGGCACTCGTTACGATATCATCCCGGCTACATGCCGGGACTAACGCGCTTTTCTGACCACGGTCACGGCGATTGGGGCGAAAAAGCCCGGCGGCCATGGCTCGCGGCGGCAGTTAGTGTAGATTGTCCCTCGTACAGTGTGTCGGCAAGCGACCGCGACATGTCACGCCCAGACAAGCTGAAGCTTGTCGGCACCGCCAACCGGGACAAACACAAGTGTTTGTCGCCACCTGTGCAGCGGGGTCGTTGGGAGAATGAGAAAAAGCCGCAGGTCTGGGCCAAACGGCGGCCCAGCCCTGCGCTACAACAGCCCTTGGTGAGTCGCCATGGACTTTGCACACGCCGCGGCATGAAAATATGTCCGGTAACGCGATTCCTGTTACAGACCGGGCCTGTTTTCAAAGCGGAAAAGCGAGCTAATTCGGTTGACTCAGCGGCGTTTACGCCATATTCTTTGGTGACAGAGGATCAAATGTGAGCGAGATTCCCAAACAATCCGCCGGCGGCGTTCCCGAAGGGCTAGAAGTGGCGGCAGTGTCTCGCGCTCGCGCCCGTTGGCTGACGGCGGCGGTTGTCCTGTTTGGTTTTTCGGCTCTTCCGGGTTTTTAGTGGGTGGCCAACGGGTAGCCGGCTCCTCCATCCTGCCGACCCGACGTCGCCCGCAGTCACATCGGAGCCCAAAAGGCGGCCAAGAAATCCCCAAATACCCTACACGCCAGTCCGGTCGTGGGCAACTCGTAAAGGGAATAAGACACTGATAAACAGGGAGTTATCTCTTTGAGTGTGGCCACTGGATGACAGTTGTGGATCCGCATTTCACAGCCTTCGGGAGACTGTACGACTACCTGCCAGCAGCCTTGCTCTACTCGTAACCCTTTGTTTATCAGTAATTCTTTTTGGCCAACGCAGTCGCCGCCCGGCCTTGGGGGCCGTAGAGTTGTCACGAAGCCCTTGAATGGCACCGAAGCAGGCTCCGGGAGGTCGGCCTCACAGTGGCGAGGGATCCGTCACTCACCGCCGCCAGCCACTAAAATCCCAGAAGAGCCGGTTTTTCTAGTTTTGTCGCCTTCTTCCAGACACCCCGTCCCCATCCCGGCAAGAAAGTAGAAGTCTTGAGCTGGGATTGGTGGCGGTACCCCAGAGAAAGCAATGCGTTCTTGCTGCTTCAGGAAATCACCGCCGACTTAAACAGCATTTACGCCCTACCTGGTGACGGACCAGGAAAAGAAAGGGTCTGGGGTGAAGCCTATGGTCGGCATGTGAATCGTTTTGGCGTGATGCCCTTCACCGATTCCCATCGCCAAGCTTTCCTGGAAATGTCAACAGGAGTCCATGTTAGTTAGTTTCCGGTGCGAAATACGTTTCCGCGGCGAGGCGGCGGGGAGCGCCACCAATTTCGCGCGTTCAAAGAATCAACAAGTCGCGGGGATTTCCAGACGCGAAGCCGGTGCCCGTCCCCGGGCACATCAGGCGTCGCTTCCGCCGCGGCGGGAGAGCGGGAAACCACGAAACCCTTGCGCGATCCACCAATGTTGTTGGCCGAGCGGGAAAGTAGCGGAGCGCATCATCACACTGACGATAGAATAGGAGGAAGAGACGCCGGCCTCGTCCGCCTCCAAGAAAACCCGGTCCGACAAACGCGTGATCCTCGCTGCTCTGCTGGTGCTTGTTCTCCTTGCCGCGGGAGGCGTCTGCGCCCAAGGCCCCCTGCTCCCCGTTGAGCTTCAGCGACTCGCCGGCGAGTACCTAGATTCCGGCGACCAAGTTGACCGCGATCGGCTTCTCGCCTACGTCCGCAAATCCACCTCCCGAGAAACAAAGGGCCTAGCACGGTTCGCCCTTGGCATGGGCGACCACAAAGCCGAGAACCACGCCCAAGCCGCCGAGGAGCTTGAAAAAGCAGCCGCCGAAATGGCCGAGTTGGCCGATTACGCCCGATACTACCAGGCGCGCAGCTTGGCCGCGGCCGAGAAATTTGGCGAGGCGGCCGGGTTGCTGGCGGGCTTTGAGAGGAGCTTCGCGGAAAGCCGCCTGGTTCCAGGCGCCGGACGGCTGCGGGCTGAATCGTTGATCCGCTCCGAGCAAAGAGACCAGGCCAGAAAGCTACTCGAGGCCGAGAAGTCCCCGGTCGCCAAACCCGTTCGACTCTGGCTGTTGGGCCGCATCGAGGAACTCGACGGTAAACCGCTCAGGGCCGTGCGGACGTACCGGCAAGCCTACTACAAATACCCACTCTCACCACAGGCGGAAGAAGCCGAGAAGCGGCTTGACATACTGCGGCGAAAGTTGGGCGAGCGCTATCCGGCGGCCCCGTCCTCCTGGAGACTGGGGAGGGCGGATGTCCTTTTCCGGGCCTCGAAGTACCCCCGAGCCGGGGCGACGAACAGTCGCTTTTCGATACTCAACAAAATCGTCGTCGTTGTTGGTGGAATCATATTCTGCTTAGGGATTCTAGATGTAATAGGGTGGCTGCCGGAGGAACCCGCCGGGCAAACAGATGTTGAAGCGTTAAGAGCCAAAGCCGAACAGGGAGACGCCGGGTCCCAGTCCGCCCTGGGCGCCGAGTACTACTTGGGCCGAGGTATGCCGCAGGACTACGCCGAAGCCGCCAAGTGGTTTCGGATGGCCGCCGAGCAGGGAGACGCCGAGGCCCAGTACAACCTCGGCGTCAGGTACGGCACGGGCCAAGGTGTCGCGCGAGACTACGTACAGGCGGACATGTGGTTGAACCTAGCGGCGTCTCGGTCGCAAGGCGAAGACCTTGTGGAATCCACGGAATCCACCAAATTAAGAGAACTACTCGCTGAAGAAATGACTCCCGACCAAATAGCCGAAGCTCAGCGCCTAGCCCGCGAGTGGAAGCCGAAGACGTGGGATGAATTGAAGAATGGGTTGGAGGCGAAGAGCCGGTAGCGTGGACACGCACAAGGCCGCTGCCCGGCGGTTGTAGCGCGGACCTGGCGCTGTTCCAGTGTCCGCGTCCGTAGGCGCCTACCGAGAAACAGAATTGCCAAACGAAGCCAATTTTGTATAACACCTTTTGTTACAGTGAGTTACATCTGATTTGGTGGGCTGATCGCGTCATTCGACCTCCGTTGGTGAGAGATGCGGGCTAGCGTCTCGACATCCCGGTCCTCCAATTCGCGCGACCGGAAACTCGTCCAATCACTGCTTCGCTGGTATCACCGTCACCGACGGGATCTGCCCTGGCGAGGGACCCGCGATCCCTACCGCATCTGGGTTTCGGAAATCATGCTGCAGCAAACGCGCGTGGCAACCGTCATTCCCTACTACGAACGCTTCCTGAAACGGTTCCCCGCCGTCGAATCTCTTGCCAAGGTTCGCGAACAGACTCTCCTCGGCTATTGGAGCGGACTCGGCTATTACCGCCGAGCGGGGATGATGCGAGCGGCAGCTCGCAAGGTAGTGAGCGAACATGGCGGCGCGTTCCCGGAAAGCTTCGAAGAGCTACGGGCTCTGCCCGGCATTGGGGACTATACCGCGGCGGCCGTAGCGAGCATCGCCTTCGAGCAGCCTTGCGCGGTCGTAGACGGCAACGTCATCCGCGTACTTACGCGCGTCGACGACGACTCGCGCGAGGTTACAAGCTCGCCTGTGCGGCGCGACCTGCAAACGCGAGCTCAGCAGCTTATCGCCGCCGCCGGCCCGCGCAGCCGCGGAGCGTTCAATCAAGCGATGATGGAGTTGGGTTCGCTTCTATGCGCCCGCCGCAAACCGCGGTGCCTGATCTGCCCCGTCGCTTCGTACTGCAAAGCACGACAGGAGGGCGTACAGGAGCAACGCCCCGTTAGGCCCGAGAAGCGCCGCCCGGTTCGGCTGCAATTGGCCGTCGCGCTGGTCGAACGCGGCCGGAAGATTCTACTTAGGCAACGGCCGCGGGAAGATCCCCTCATGCCCGGGTTTTGGGAGTTGCCCGAGGTTCAAGGCCCCCGCTTGAAAGCAGACTGTTTCCACGCTCTGGGCATTCAAAAACACCAGCGGCTGGCGACGTTTCGTCACGCGATCACTTTTCGCGAATACCGGGGAGCCGTCTACCGGGGAGAGCTGGCCGCTCAGCCGCCTGACGGTTACCGCTGGGTCTCGCCCGAGAGGCTTAGAAGCCTTCCCCTGACTACCATCACCCGCAAGGCCTTGGCCGCGGCGCGCGGCCGGGGCGATAAACCTCCGCTTGCGTCTCCCGGAAACGGCTAACCCGCCGGTCGCTTGCGCCTGCCCAGTAATCTCGACGTACAATCTTTTCACGAATTCGCACGGGACAACATGTACGAATCGGTTGAGCAGACCGTCGGCTAGCCGGCTTTTCTCACCTCCTGTCGGCCGAAACCGCGTTTGCCGCCTGAATCAGCGAAACTTTTCCAAATAATCCGCGTTCTACTAGAGAGGAAGCGCCCCCGCGGGGCTTGAATCGAGTGAGCCGGATGCCCTATCGCCGCCTGATCGTAGCGCTTGTGCTGACGTTCTTCCTCTGCCTTCCGGTCTACTTGGTTTCCCGGCCCACTGGCGGCGACGTAGAACTCCGTCGGACGGGCGGCAGCTTCCCCGGGGAGAGCAGTTGTGCGACCGGCGAGTGCCATGGCGGGCCGCCGAACACCGGTCCGGGACAGGTTTCGATCAGCGTCGACGGGTTGCCGCTCAGCCAATATGGCTACGCCCCAGGCGAAACTGTTCCGGTTGTGGTGGCCGTATCCGACCCGGACCAGCAACGCTGGGGATTCCAGCTCACCGCGCGCACGCCGGACGGCTGCAATCAGGCCGGCACGTTCGCCCCATCCGGGTCCGAGACCAACGTGCTGATCCGGCAGGACACGTCGGCAGTCGGGGGTTGCCCGCAGGCGACCATTCAATTCCCTGTCCATTCTTTTCCGAAGTTCGGTCCGGGCGGCGCGAGCTACACCGTCGACTGGACGGCTCCGGCCGGCAACATCGGGTCGATCGTCTTCGCCGCTGCCGGTAACGCCGCCAATGGCGACAACATGAAGACTGGGGATAAGATCTACACCACGGAAGGTGCGGTCGAAGTCGCCGGCGGCGCTGGCGGACTCAACCCTTCGATTAGCTCCGGCGGCGTCATTCTGGCCAATCTGCTGCCGACGATTACGTCGATCTCGGCGAACTCGATCATCAGCATCTACGGAGAGAACATGGCTGCCGAAGGCACGTTCCGCCGGATCGAGTCCGGCGATCTGGTGGACAACAAGCTCCCGACCGAGCTGGCCGGCGCATGTGTCGAAGTCGGGGGAACACGTTCGCCGATGTTCTTTGTCTCGCCGGGACAATTGAACGTCCAGACGCCGACTCTGGTCGGTTTGGGCGCGGTTTCGGTCGTCGTCATCACGGACTGCGGAACCGGCTCGGAAAGCCGCAGCGATCCCGAGTTCGTCACGATGGAAGCGTTAACACCGGCGTTCTTCGTCAAGAATTTTGTGGACGCGGCAGGCAAGAACCCGATCGCGGCTCTACACGGCGGGGGACCCGAAGAGGTCGGCGACCCGAGCGAGGTTCCCGGTGCGACACCGGCCCTGCCCGGCGAGTTCATCAGCCTGTTTGGGACCGGATTCGGCCCCACCGACCCGCCCTTCAACGCCGGCGAGGTGCCTCAACTCGAGGCGCCGCCCGGCGCCGCGGAAGTAACGAACCCGGTAAGCGTGACCATTGGTGGCCTTCCCGTTCCCGATCAAGATGTCCCCTATGCCGGCGCCGCCCCCTGTTGCGCAGGTCTTTATCAATTGGTCATCAAGGTCCCCGACAACACCCCGGACGGCAATCTTGCCGTAGTCGCTACTGTGGGCGGTGTCTCGACACCCGACGGGCCTTATGTAACGGTGATGCGGTAGCCTCACGGGTCCGTGTCATGTCACAAGTTCGGTCACCTATATTGGAAGCCGGGCGGACGGAGAGGCCAGCCCGCTTTTCTCACCAGGTGGCGAGGCGAAGTGCGTGAGAGACCTGTCGGTACAAGGCGCGCGACGCTCGGCGACTCATTTTCTGAGAAATGCGAGCGTACTTGAACCCTACGTTGAGCACGGTGAGCAAGCGCAACGAAGTAATGGCGGGCCTATCGCGTGCTTCGGCCGTCAGGTGGTGAGAAATGCGGGCTAGGGCGGGTTAGTTCCGAACGGAGCGGCCTCTGAGGTCGAACCGCGGTAGACCAGTTTGGCGCCTAAGCGGGCTGCTGCGTCTGGGCGATCATCGTTCGCCGTTTGAAGTCCTCGAGCATGGACTGATCGAGGCGAACGTGGGTGGGGCGCTTTTCGAGAGTCGTCATGCGGTCGATCTTGTCCTGCAACTTAAGGAGGGCGTAAAAAAGATTTTCGGGCCGCGGGGGGCAGCCGACGACGTAAACGTCGACCGGAACAATTCTGTCGACCCCCTGCAAAACGGCGTAAGTGTTAAAAGGGCCTCCGACGCTCGAGCAGGCGCCCATCGAAATGCACCATTTCGGTTCCGGCATCTGATCCCAGATGCGCTTCAGCACAGGCGCCATCTTCAGCGTTACCGTGCCGGCCACGATCATCAGGTCCGACTGGCGGGGGCTGGGACGAAAAACTTCCGATCCGAAGCGCGCAATATCGAATCGCGACGTCGATGAGGCGATCATCTCGATGGCGCAACAGGCGAGGCCGAACGTAAGCGGCCAGATGGCCGACTTTCTCGCCCAATTGAAGACGTAGTCAACGGAAGTCGTGAGGAAGTTCTTTTCAAATTGGTTTTGCAGGAAGGGCATCGTGGTTTCTCAAAGTATCCATTATAGGAAATTGAAGTGCGTCGGAGACTCGTGCCATGCGAGATGATTCTGAAAACGGCTGCCCGGCAAGATCGTAGCGCGTTTCCGGCACATGTATATCCGCTAGATCGACACGCTGCAAGGTTGTACAATGCCGCCAGCGGTTTCGTCTGGTCGGAATAGGCCGCAGCCACATCCCAGCCGTTGAAGGGCGAGCCCGCGGTCGTCCTCCGGCCCTACTGTTTTGAGGGGAGAAATGCAGGCTAGTGTTCTCCATCACGCCGGCCGTCGCGGGCTGACGGCTTGACTTCAACGCCGGCGCTCCCGAAACAGCAAGTATTCCCGAAGCGCCAAGTCCAGGGGCTTCGACGTATCCATCAGCCGATAGTCGGCCCCCAAGCTCCGCGTTTCCGTGCTCATTTTTTGGATGTGCGCTTTCATGCGACGGCGGTATTCATCTGCGTACTCCTGGGCGACTTCCATCCGCTCGCCGGTTTCCATGTCTTCGAGCAAAGCGGCTCCCTCCAGCCGTGGCTCGATTTCCGCCGGGTCGAGGACTTGGAAGAAAGCCAGGTCCTGACCCTGGTGGACAAGCGGACTAACACCCCGAATGATCGCTTCCGGGTCGGCGTAGAAGTCCGAGATGACCGCTACGAGTCCGCGCCGGCTCAAAAATTGTCGAAAGTGCTCGAAGGCTAGTTCAAGGTTCGTGCCCGTGGCGGGTTCGGCGTGCTCGAGAATGTGAAGCAAAGCCTGCAGCTGGCCGGGCCGGGCCGAGGGCCTTCGGAAGTCGCGAATCTTTTCGTCGAAAACGATCATGCCCACGGCGTCGTTCTGGCCCAGTGAAAGATAAGCCAGCGAAGCGGCTAGGAACCGAGCGTATTCCATCTTGCTGACGCCCGTCGAGCGATATCCCATGGAAGCGCTGGCGTCGAAGACGATCATCAATTGGGTGTTGGTCTCGCCCAAATAGCGCTTGACGTAGGTGCGGTCCGTTCGGGAAAACACGTTCCAGTCGATGAAGCGGGGATCGTCTCCCTGGGCATAGGGACGATATTCAGCAAACTCAAGGCTGAAGCCGAAGAAGGGGGAACGGTGCAGCCCGGTCAGGAATCCGTCCACGACGGTTCGCGCGACCAGTTCGATATTGGACAATCGCGAGAGAACCGCGGGGTCGAGCAGTTGTTGGATCGCCATGGGCCGAGAAGCTGGTGCGGGCCGCACCGGTTCGCTGCTTTCGGGGCCGACGCCGAGTTGCGCTTCGCCGCAATCCCGAGTTTAATCCCCCGGGGTGGGGACATCCTTCAACATCTGCTTCAAGATGTCGTCCACGTCCACCCCGTCCGATTCGGCATGAAAATTCGTCAGCACGCGGTGCCGCATTACGGGCAACGTCAGCGCTTGAATGTCCGCATAGGTCACGTGATAGCGGCCGTCCATCAAGGCTCTCGCTTTCGCCGCCATGACCAGGAACTGGGTGGCGCGCACGCTGCAGCCGTAGTTCACGTATTTTCTAACGATCTCGGGGGCCGCGGGATCTTTCGGGCGCGTCGCGCGCACTAGCTCGACCGCATAGCGGGCCGCATTGTCGGAAACGGGAACCTGCCGCACAAGCTGCTGATAGCGGAGGATCTCTTCGGCCGACGTGCAGACGTCCACGTCCGGCAGTGGCCGGGTTGTGTTGCGGCTGACGACGTCGATTTCTTGATCGGTGTTCAGGTAGTCAAGGATGACTTTGAAAAGGAAGCGGTCCAACTGCGCTTCCGGCAAGGTGTAGGTGCCTTCCAACTCGATCGGGTTCTGCGTTGCCAATACAAAGAAAGGCGGTTCTAGCTGGTAGGTGACTCCGCGGACGGTCACGCTCAGCTCTTGCATGGCTTCGAGGAGCGCGGCTTGAGTCTTGGGGGGCGTGCGGTTCACCTCGTCCGCCAACAAAACGTTCGTAAAGATGGGACCCTCGACGAAAGTCCACTTGCGGTGCCCCGTGGTGACGTCTTCTTCGATGATGTCGGTGCCGGTGACGTCGGTGGGCATCAAGTCGGGCGTAAACTGGATTCGCTTGAACTTGAGTCCGAGACTCGTGGCCAGCGTCCGCACCAGCAACGTCTTGGCCGTTCCGGGCATACCGGTGATCAGGCAATGGCCTCCGACCAGCAGCGTCACCAGCAGATGCTCGACCACGTCGTCTTGCCCGACGATGATCCGCCCCACCTGCTCACGGATGCGGGATTGCGCGTCGCGGAACGAGCCCACCAGCTCGCGGTAGTCCGAAGTTTCAAGGTTGGTTATTGTGGGCGAACTCATAGTTGTTTCACGAACGGGTCAGCGAACAATCTCGAGTAGCAGTTTCTGGGCGGGGCGGTAACTAGGGGCGGCTTCCAGCGCCATGAGGACTTGTTCCCGAGTCCTTTCGGGGTCCTCCATTTTATGATACGCGCGAGCCAGGTTGAAATGCGCGCCCGCCAGATCGACCGGCGTCAGCGCCAATAGCGTTTTGAACTCACGAAGCGCCTCGTCCAGCCGATCAGCATCGAGCAGCCACTCTCCCAACTGGCGATGCAGCTCTTCGTCCCCGGGAGCGATGTAGAGCAAGCCGTCGAGCGCTTCGATGGCCTCTGTTCGGCGCCCCAATTCGTCCAGCAGCTTGGCGAGCTGCTGGATCTTGGCCGGGCCGCGTCCGCCCCGCTGTTGGTAGCGCTGGAGTTGCTCGGCGGCGGCCGCTTTATCGTCTTCGGCCAAGTAGGCCTCCGCCAAAAGCGTGTACGAGTTGCCGGACTCAACGTATTCGGGATAGATGGCCTGGGCCTCGGTGGCGGGCGCGATCACGTCCATCCAGTTCTTCTTCCGCGCGGCTGCGATAGCCTGCTTGGTCAGCTTCCGCCACTCGGGGAATCGTTTGACCAGTTCGCCCGTGCGCTGTTCGACGAATTCACCGAAGAGGTTGTCGAACTCGGCGCTTGAAATCTCCAGCACGCCGCGAATGTTGTCAGGCGTCGATTTCCCTTCGCCGAACCCCGTCAGCAGGTCGTGGAGCTTGGAGAAACCCCACCTCTGGGCAATGAACGTACAGACCAGACCCGCCTGGTAATAGGAAACGGGAACTTGCTTGGGGTTCTTGGGACGGACGAATCCCCCGTCCAGCTCCGCGATGGGCAGAAACTCGCCGTCCTTGATGGCTTTGATGACATCCGGCGAGATGCGATCGCCCCAAGCCGGGTCAGCGACCCACTCCTCGTATACGGAGATTCCTTCGCTGAACCATCTGGGAACAAGATGACCGGTCGCCTCGAGCGTAACCACGTGGGCCATCTCGTGCCACAGCGTGGTCCCCCAGTGGAAGCTCCCGGGACGTCTCCCCGAGGGGCTGTCCATGGCGATGACATACCCGAACGTCACGCCGAGCAGCCCGACGCCCGGCAACCCCACCGTTCTCACCGCGAAGTCTTCGTGGTCGGGATAAAGCTCGACTTGGACCGGCCGTTGCGGGGAGAATCGGTACTTCGCGGCGAAAGTGCGCAAGCTGCGCTCAGCCAGCTCGAGGACGTAGGGGCGCAGCGCGGCGGCTTCTTTCTTATGAAGTTTGGCCACAATCCGGGGGCGTTCGATCGATCGCTCGATTTCTTCGGGACTTCCCAGGATCGCGTCGTCCAGGTTCGAGTAGGAACCGAACTCATCCAGACTGTCGAGCAGCCGCAATGTGTTGACGGTCTTCGCGCTAAAGGGATCGGCTTGGTAGGCGATTTCCAGATGGCGCCGGGCCGCTTCGATCTCACCCTCGCGCATCAGGTTGATGGCAAGATCGGCGTGCGCCGGCCAGAGCCGCGGATCGATTTCAATCGCCCTTTCATACAGCGCGGTCGCTTCGCGGTAGCGCCTGTTGATGATGAAGAAATGAGCGGCGTCCGAATAGACGCGACCGTAGGTGGGGTTGTAGGCCAAAGCGCGCTGAAACCATTCGCTTTCGCCGTTGCCTCGTAGCATGTCGATCGAAGCCTTGAGCGAATAGATTTCGAGCGGCGATTGGCCCGCTTGTTCGGCTTTCTCGAGAGCCTTGTCGAGACTCTCCTCCGCTTGGGCGAGCTTCCCTTCTTCCACCGCCATCCTGGCCAGCAGCAGGTAGGCTTCGACGAGGTCCGGATCGGCATCGAGGACTTCCTTGGCTAGTTCCAGCGCCTTTCCTTCAAAGCGATTGGAAAAGACGGCCGCCTTGGCCAACTTGGCGGCGAGGTGGTTCTCGTCGATCTTGAGCGCTTCGTCGAAAAGCTTGGCTGCTTCCGAGGGGTTGTGTGTCTGCAGGAACAGATAGCCCCATCTAACGCGGGCGTCGGGGTCTTCGGGTCGGGCCTTGACCACGGCCCGAAACTGGTCGTTCGCCCGCTGAAAGCTCCCCACGGCCCAGTAGACTTCCGCGTGCGTGGCCGTATCCGAAGCAGTCTTCAGCAGCTCGAAGTAACAGCCGCGGGCCTCGTTTCGCCGGCCGCGATCCATGAGATCATCGCACGGCTCGAGATCAGCGCTGCGTCTGCCATGCCCCGGCCCACGCTGGGTAAAAGCGGCTGCGGGCGCAATGAGCGAGATTACAATCAGCGAAACTGCCAACACAAGAGCATTCCCGGCGCGGCGAGACTTCACCCCTTCGCGCCGCGGCCGGTGGCTTCGCCCGGCTGCTGGGCTAGCGCTTCTCAACGGTCTCCTCAATGGCGTTTTGCGTCTGCGCCAATCCGACGAACAGCTTTTCGAGAGTGCTGTAGTACGCCTGCTTCGACAGGCTGTCTTTGTTTGCTTTTACTTCGCTGATCTTGCGCTCGATCTTCTCGCGGGCGGCAAGCAAGCCGCGCAGTACCGGATCGTCGGCCGCCCGCAGTGACTTTCCCAGCCGCGCGACGGTGAAGCTCGCCGCCGCGTCCCCCTGCAGACGGGGATGTTCGGTCGCCAGCTGCTTGCTCTTCTCGTAATAATCCTTCACTTTTCGCTGGGCGTAGCGGAAAGCTTCCCGTGCCGTAATCGCCTCGTTCTTGTCGCTGTCGGCGGCCGGGTTGCGCAGGGCCTCGACCCAGAATCCCGCGAACACGGTGGCGTTTCGCTCTCGCCCGTTCTTGGTGGCTGCAATGACGACGCGCCCCTCGCTTTTGAGAGTTTCCAGGGCCCCACCGGCCGAGCTGGTGGTGATGACGACCAATTGGCGCCCAGCCGGCGTGGCGTCAAGCAGGCGGCGCAGCTCGCCGGCGCTTAAGTCCGGCCCGGGAAGATTGAACTTGTAGTCCTGCCCGTCGTAGCTCCCGTGCCCGATGAGAAAGACCGCCAGCGAGTCGGCGGGCCCCGTTTCCCGGGTGAGTTGGTCAAACAGGTCCGCCACCGCGCGCCGAGTGGCGCCGCGGCCGAAAATCGCATGGACGCGCGAGGTGTCGCCGGCGGTTGCTTGACAGAGTTCTTCGAGCTCGCCCACGTACGCGGCAAAGCTCTCTTCGTAACCGGCCTCGCCCCCCAACCCCCCAACGACGAGGAAATACGTGTTTCCATTGTCAACTTTGGGGAAGGCCGGCATCAGGCAAGCCAGCCAGGCCGCCACGATCCACGCGTTCCTCATACGAGTCCCCATCTTCGCCTGAGCAGCCACTCGGCCGCCCGCAACGCCAGCAGTAGGATGAAAAACGCCGGCATGTCCCACAGATCCATTATCTCGCGCGAGGTGATGCCGGCTTTGGAGAAACGAATTTCGTCCACGAGACCGGAGACTTGCTCCAGGGTCCAGTAGCGCCCGCCGGTCTGCTCGGCCAGCTTCTCGAGAAGTTCGCGGTTTTGTTCGGGTCGAAAGTTCTCCGCGACACCGTCTTCGCGCCGAAAATGCCTGGTATCGGAACCGAGCGTCGTCTCGCCGAGGCGCGCGACGGCCTCGACCCTGTAAGCGCCGGGGGCGGCCACGGTGAGGTCTGCTTCGTACACGCCGTCTTCCTCCGGGGAAGGGTGCATCTCAAGAAGCAGCGGGGCTCCCAACTCGGGTGTCAACGTGGCCGTGACCGTGGCGCTGTTCGTCAGTTGATGCGCTTTGGTCCGGACTTCGGCGCGCAGCTTCACATAGGCGTCATCGGCGTAAAGCGTCCGGTCCGTCGTCAGCGAGACCGGCCCCGGCGTCCCGGCTACCAGGCTGCGCAACAGCTGACGCCAAAAAGTGTGGTGGCGGGAGTCGTCGTGCGGGAGCCTCATCTTCCAACGCCAGGTTCCTCCCGAAGCCAGAATCATCGACTTGCCCCGGCCATAATTCTGAAGCGCCAGCAACGGCAGGGACCGATCTCCCGCCACAAGGTTGAGCAGCGGCACGGCGCCCGGCTTCAGATCTCCCACGCGCTGATAGTCAGCGACCGGAGGCAGGCCGCGCCACTGGCGAACGTTCTCCGCGGGGTCGTCGTGTAGGCGGCAAATGAGCGAATCACGCCCCTGCGCCGTCGGCTCGACTTGGGCCGGCTCGCGCGTGAAAGTTCCGGCCGCCTCCGCGGGCAGCTTAACCGGCAGCACGTCAGCCACTTTCGAGGCTCCCCAGCCGCCGTCGCCGAGCCCGCGCCGTCCGCCGAGCATGAGCAACGCGCCACCGCGCCGATTGACGAACTCCCTGATGGCCTCTTGCTGCGTGGGCGAGAAAAAGGCCGCCTCGACACTACCGATCACCAGCCCGTGGTAGGAGAACAGTTCCTCGGCTCGAGAGGGAAATCCCTTGGCCAGCTCGTCGTCGGTGTCTACGCCCTGCCGATAGAACTTGTTCGGGGAAGTGCGCAGCATCGTGACTAGCTGGATGTTGGCGTCATCGCGGATCGCCCGCCGAAGAAACTTGTACTCCCAGCGCGGTTCCCCCTCGACGTAGAGGATCTTGCGGCGATCCCGCGGCACCTCGATCACGCGGCTCAAGGCGTTGTTCCCGGCAAGAGTTTCCCCGGGAAGCGGATCGAGCTGGAACGTCAAATTCCGGATCCCGGCTTCGCCCGCGTCGAAATCGACCGATTCGCTGTGAACGGTTTGCCCTCTCGGAAGCGTGACTTGTTTCGATGCCAGCACTCGGGACCCGTCGCGGATGCTGAGCCGAGTTGTTTGATCGCCGTCTCCACCGTGGCGAATCCCCACCTGGGCACTGAGTCGAGAGTGCGGCAGCGCGCGCGGTGAAACGCTGACGTCCCCGATCTCGATGTCGCCGGGAATCTTGGTTCTTCCAACACCCACCGTGTGCACGGGAACGTTTCGCCCGCGGATCTCGGCCATGGCGCGGCGGTCGAAACGCCCCGAATTGTCCGAGCCGTCGGTGAAAATGACGACCGCTCCCAGAGGTAAGGACGCGGACTCCCGCAGGACACCGGCCACGGCCTCGCCGATGCGGCTACTATTGCCCTCGGCGCTAATCGTTTCGAGGGATTCCAATCGCTCCAGCCGTCCCGAGAAGCCATAGAGGCGAACCTGGAAATTCTTTCGGATCTCCTCGATCAAGCCGGCGTCGAGCGCGGCCGCCGCCTTCTCCAGCCGGGTCTGTTCATCTTCGGCCAACCCCATGCTTCGGGACGTATCGAGCAGCACGGCAACCAGGTTCTGCTCCGCGCGCAAAGATTCAATCCCGATCGCGGGCTGCCAGAGCAAGAACAGCACCAGGGCGATGGTGCCGAGCTGCAGCGACCAAAACAATGCGGGCCGGCGTCCCGTAAGCCGGCCGCGGTTGCGGTGCAGATACCAGGCCAACCCGCCCCCTGCAAGCAGAACAAGCGCCGGCAGGAGCCACAGCGGCCATCCGCTGGCGAATATGAATTCGCCTTTGCGGAAAACCGTCGGAGGGTAGTTGAAAAGGAATTCAAACACAAACAGCTACCAGGGAGCCTGACCGGCGATCGGGCCGATGGGTCGCAAAACCGTGGAAAGACGGGCCAAGTCGAGCCGTTTTCTTGGTGTTGGGCCCATTCCCCAGCCGTTTACCCAAAGACTATCACACGATACTCGGCCGCCATGTGCTTTTGCCCACCGTCGCTGATCTCCAGGCGGCGAGAGCGCACCCTGCAGTGAGGGAGGTTCTTCTGAGTCCTCTGTTATAATGCCTTTTTAGGTAGTTCCGCATGGCGACAACCACGGCAGAGTTGGAATCGGTGGACCTAAGCTACGTGAAAGCGGAGCCTTGGTCGGAGGGCATCAAGACTCCCCGCAAGAAAATACCGAAGGAACTCGCGGTGATCAACGAGGCTTGCACGGGTTGCGCCGGTTCTCCGGTTTGCGTCACCTATTGCCCGGTGGAAGAGTGCATGTTCTGGGTGCCGGACGAAGATCACCCGCCTTTCGGCATAATTGACGTCGACTATCAGCTCTGCATCGGCTGCAAGAAGTGCATCAGCAAAGGTCCCGACGATATTTATCTCGACGGCTGCCCCTGGGATGCGATTGATATGGTCCCGATTGAGGATGTTGAGGGCCGGCTGAGCGTCAAGTTCAGCTACTAGCGCTCTTTCCGCTTCGGTGCGGCAGCCCTACTCCGACAAAAGCCCAGCCCAACGGGTGTTTCACCAGCCCGCTAAGGGTCGAACACGTCCCCATCGCCGAACGCGCCGCGGCGAGACCCTGCGGGCCGGTGTTTTGCCGGGGGTGCTGGCCGTTTCTGCCGCCGGTATTCTTTTCACCGGCAGCGTTCAAACAGGGACCGACGGAGCCGCCACTCCTAGGATCCCGAAGAATTCGGCGGCGGGACGCTGGATGCCTTCTTGTTTGGCTCTTCCGGGTTTTTAGTGGGTGGCCAACGGGTAGCCGGCTCCTCCATCCTGCCGACCCGACGTCGCCCGCAGTCACATCGGAGCCCAAAAGGCGGCCAAGAAATCCCCAAATACCCTACACGCCAGTCCGGTCGTGGGCAACTCGTAAAGGGAATAAGACACTGATAAACAGGGAGTTATCTCTTTGAGTGTGGCCACTGGATGACAGTTGTGGATCTGCATTTCACAGCCTTCGGGAGACTGTACGACTACCTGCCAGCAGCCTTGCTCTACTCGTAACCCTTTGTTTATCAGTAATTCTTTTTGGCCAACGCAGTCGCCGCCCGGCCTTGGGGGCCGTAGAGTTGTCACGAAGCCCTTGAATGGCACCGAAGCAGGCTCCGGGAGGTCGGCCTCACAGTGGCGAGGGATCCGTCACTCACCGCCGCCAGCCACTAAAATCCCAGAAGAGCCTCTTGTTTAAGCTCAACGGCGACGCTACGGCCTTGGACTATTCGAGCTATCTCGGCGGGATTTCTCCCGACGAGGGTCACGACCTTGCTCTCGACTCGGAAGGCGCCGTCTTCGTCGTCGGCACGACGATCTCTGGTAATTTCCGAACCACGGCTGGTGCTTTGCGCACGACCAAGACGGGTGATTTTCGCGATGGTTATGTCGTCAAGTTCGGCCCATCGGGGGAGTCCCTGCTGTTCTCGACCTATCTCGGCGGAGAGGGTCACGACGAAGCCCTCGCCGTGGCGGTCGATTCAACCGGAAGCGCGCACGTCACCGGTTTTACGAACTCACAGGACGGCGTAGCCACAGCGGACGCTCAGCAAGGAAGTTTTGGGGGCCAGTTCGAGGCTTTCCTTGTGAAACTTGACACGGGGGGCGAAGTCATCGAATACGGAACGTATTGGGGCGGCTCCAGGAATGACCGGGGACAAGCCGTCGCGCTCGACGCCGCGGGCCGCGTCGCCTTGACGGGGAGAACAACCCCGCTCGATTTCCCGACGACGGAGGGCGCCTACCAAACCTCCTACGGCGGCGGAGGTTTCTTCCGCCACGTGGTGAGAAAAGCGGGCTGGGCGTCCATCCGGTCGGATGCACTCGACAACCAGACTCTCCCGGAGGTCTGCGGCAGTTCGTCGGAGTCGGCGGCCAGTTCGCTCGATCCGCAAGCCGGTCCGCAACGCCGCCTAACTAACGCGTGCGTTGCATAGGTTCGTTCACCGCACCCCCGCCGCGACGCCCAGTGGACAAAACCTTCCATGTGGGCTATGGTGATTTTGGACACTCACTCGCTCGGCAAATCCTTTGGACGTGCGAGGCTTAGGAGGGAGCTGTGACAGCCAAGAAGGCACTTTCCCTGCCGCGTCTTGACCCGACCCGGGAAGAGGTATTTCTGAATCGCAGACGATTCGTGAAAGACTTGTCGCTCGCCGCGGCTGCGATGATGATGGCCCCTGGAGCGCAAGAAATCACAGCCCAGGACGTCTCGATGATGGATCCACTCGCCGTACCGCTGAGCCGTCCGGACGTCTTCCCCGCGAAACGAAATGCGAAGTTTGATCCCGACGGCGTCAAACTGACCGAGCGACTGGTGGCCGCGCTTCACAATAATTTTTACGAATTCCTCCCCGGCCGGGGCGGCCCCGCGTGGCAGTTCACGGAAAAGTTCAAAATCGAACCTTGGAAAGTCGAAGTAAGCGGCGAATGCCATAAACCGCGCACCTTCGACCTCGACGATCTGTTCAAGTTCGAGCACGAAGAGAGGATCTACCACTTTCGCTGCGTGGAAACTTGGGCCATGAATATTCCCTGGACAGGGTTCCCGCTCAAGAAGCTGTTGGAGGCGGTGGAACCCAAGAGCACGGCGCGACACGTTCGCTTCATCACAGCCTTAAAGCCCAGCGAGATGCCGGGTGTAGGGGAAAAGCAGTATCCATGGCCGTACTTCGAAGCATTGCGCATGGACGAGGCCATGCACGATCTGGCGATGGTAGTAACAGGCGTTTATGGAAAACCCCTACTGAAACAGCATGGAGCGCCGGTGCGAATGATTGTTCCTTGGAAGTACGGCTACAAGTCGCCCAAGTCCATCGTGAAAATCGAACTCGTAAAGAGAAGGCCGGGGACCTTCTGGTCGGCCGGGCCCTACAAACACGAGTACGGCTACTTAAGCAACGTCAATCCGAACATACCGCACCCTCGCTGGTCGCAGACATGGGACTACATGCTTGTGCCCAACGCCAATCCGCGAAGGGGGCCGCGACAGCCTACCGAGATCTTTAACGGCTACGGAGAGATGGTGGCGAGCCTCTATCCGGATGAGCCCACTAGCCCGCAGAAGGCCTTAAGTCCGGGGCAGGTCGCCCGTTAGACGGTTCCGATGGTTAGCTAGGAGAACTTCCAATCCTACCCGGTCGACTTCTCGGGCGGCGCGTCATACCGCGGGAGACATTTCTATTGGGCCTTGACAAAAACACATAGCCCGCAGCATTTTCTCATCGAAGGATGAGCCTGAAGACGGGGGTTGGGGCTTTTTGAGTCGCTGGGGCTCCTTTCGGGCTTTTTGATTTTGAGTTTTGGGAAGGGGAGAATCGTCGTCGGGGTTGTGGGATTGTGGGAATCGCGGAGCGATTTCCAAGGGCGGTGGGAAACGAAGGGAAACCTGGTTTTGGTTTTCCTCGTTTTCCATCGCCCGTCATTTCCACAGCCCTCTTCCTGCTGTTCAGCACGGCGTGTTCGCGGAACGGAAACTGGCAAACAGCTTCTGCTTGGCTCGCTGCATCCGGCGGGCCGCCGCCGTGTCGCTTTCGGCCTGGGCAATGCGGCCCAGAGCCTCCAGCCTCTGCCCTGGCTTGAGATAGCTGGCGGCCTCGGGCAACTTCTCGAAAGATTCCCAAGGCGTCTGGTAGTGGCGGTACACCCGCTTCTGCTTGCCTTTGGCGTCGGTCTTGATCTCGGGCTGTCCGCAGGGCCGGTGGAAGTTCAAATAGGGATTGAAGTGCTGTTGGTAGAAGCGCTGGATGCGCCCCGCGTGCGGCGCCGCGATGTACGTATATCCCATGTGTTTGCGGATCACCGCGCCGTTTTTCGATTCCACCAAGCCGTTGTCGTTGGAGTGCCGCGGACGCGACTTGGTCTGTTCGATCAGCAGCTTGTTCAATAGCTTCTCCACCGTGCGATTGAGGAACTCGCTGCCGTTGTCGGAATGGAAGCCGCGGATACGAAAGGGAAACTGCTCGATCATGGCTTTCAGCAACGGCTCCAGCCAGGCTTCACTGATCGCGGGCGTGGCGCCGACCACTTGCCACTGGGTGACTTCATCCACGGCATTGATGTGGTAGACGCCCTTGACGCCATCGCGATCCCCTTGATGCACCGTATCCACTCGCAGAAAGCCGGGTTGGCCTTGCGGGTCGGGCCGGCGCCGCTCGCCGATCGACACCGCCGTGGGCCGGGTCTTGGTGAAATGCAGCCGCCGCTGGCGGTAGGCTCTGCGCCGCCGCAGGCGATAGATCTGGGCCACCGAGATCCCCGCCAGCCGCTCGTATTCGCGCTGCTGGTACTGCTGGTATTCCCGCTCGAGGATCTTGCGCGTGGCCGGGCCGCTGAGGGTTTCGTGGGCCTCGTCCACCGCCGCCAGCAGTTCGACGTCGGCGGGCGTGTACTTGCGGGCAAAGCGATGCCGCCGGTAGCGGGCGGGTTGGAGTTCTCCGCCCTGCCGGTACTGCTGGATCAGCCGCGTGATTTGCGCCCGGCTCAGTCCGGTCATCTTGACCAGATACTGCCGCAGCAGCCCTTTGTCGGCGCGGTTTTGGCGGCTGTAGCCGTGCTGGCGAAGCGTGCGCGCCACCCACGTGTAGATCTCGGCCCGCCCTTTGCCTTTGAATCGAATCTCCTCGCTGGAGTGGAGAAACTGCTGGATCTGTTGCAGGTTCAGCTTGCTGGTGTTTTGCACTTGGATAGTCAATTCCCAGCATGCCCACTCCCCGATCCTTCAGGCTCATCTTGTGTGAGAAACAAACTCCTCGTTCAGACTCATCTTGCATGAGACAAGACTCCCGCTTGCCGGAGGCGCAGGCCGATGTTACACTCTGGATACGAGGAGTTTCCACGCGCGGAAATTGTAGCGTTTATGCTTCGACCCTTGAGTTGGTGCGGACTGGGGTTGCTCACCCTGCCTTGGCAAGCTCATGCCTACATTGACCCAGGCACCGGCAGCTATTTCCTGCAAGTTCTCGTCGCGGGAATCCTAGGAGCCTCGTTTGCCGTTAAGCACTTCTGGAAAAACCTCACGGCCTTCTTCCGAAACCTGGGTTCCAAAAAGCGATAATTCCCCCGCTGTCAGTCGCAGGCCTGTGGCCAGTTCCTTCCGGGACCCAAGTGGTTTCGTGTTCCTTCGCGACGGTGTTATCTACCGGCAAGTAAACCATACCTACAGGCAACACTACGATCATTTCATTGAATCAGGCCTTTTTGACGCGCTCGTCGAACGGGGCCTTCTTATCCCCCATGTAGAGGTTAGCGCCGAATCGAGCGGGGGTGCGGAGGCTTACAAGGTTCTTCGGCCGGAGCGGGTCCCTTTCATTTCCTATCCTTACGAATGGTGTTTCAGCCAGTGGAAGGATGCGGCTCTCACCACGCTGGAGATTCAGCGGACGGCCTTCGATTTCGGCATGTGTCTCAAGGACGCCAGCGCGTTCAACATTCAGTTCGTGGCCGGCCGACCTCTGTTGATCGATACGCTGTCGCTTGAGAAGTATCGGCAGGGGACGCCCTGGATCGCCTACCGGCAATACTGTGAACACTTCCTGGCCCCCTTGGCGCTGATGGCGCGGCGAGATATTCGACTGGGAAGACTGTTTACAAACCACGTGGACGGCTTGCCGCTGGATCTCGTCAGCCGCTTGCTGCCCAACAGAACTTGGCTGCGGACGGGTCTGCTGATTCATGTCCATCTTCATGCCAAAAGCCAGCGGAGGTATGCCAACAAGGAGCGTGGCCGAACAACCGCAAAAATAGGCCGACGCGGATACCTTGGTTTGCTGGACAGCCTGAAATCGGCCACATTGGCTCAGAATTACAAACTGAAGGCTTCGGACTGGACCGAGTACTATTCCGACAACAACTACACCGACAAGGCCGGGGAACATAAGAAGTCGCTGGTGCGGGATTTCATCCGGGAAGTGGATCCCGGGACGACTTGGGATCTCGGAGCGAACGACGGTACGTTCAGTCGCATGGCTGGGGATCAGGGCAGTCTGGCGATCTCGATCGATGCTGATTTGCCCTCCGTGGAAGCGAATTACCAGCGATGCCGGCGGGAGAATCGGGACAACGTCTTGCCCTTGTGTGTTGACTTGACGAATCCAACCCCTGCGCTGGGGTGGGCTGGGGAAGAGCGCATGACGCTTCTTTCCAGAGGGAAGCCGGACCTGGTGTTGGCACTGGCCTTGATTCATCATCTGGCTATCGGCAATAACACGCCGCTCGAGCGCATAGCGGAACTTTTGGCGCGGATAGGCCGCCACCTAGTTGTTGAGTTTGTCCCCAAAGAAGATTCGCAACTTCAGCGCCTGTTGGCTTTTCGGGACGATGTGTTTGACCGCTATACACGGGAGGACTTCGAGGAGGTCTTTGGCCGCTTCTTTTCCGTGCTCCGCCGCGAAGCGATCCACGAATCCGTGAGGACTCTCTACTTGATGCGGTTGAGGGATGATCGGCCATGAAGAGGCAGCCGTGATTCACGCGGCGCTGTTCTCCGCGTATCCAATCGTTCGTCTCTACTTTGCGCTTGCGCGGTGCCGCTGCTACGCTGGTAGCTGTAACAATTTCGGCGCCGGCGTCCTCGTTACGGACCAGAACAAGAGCTCGCTTGGCGCCGTAACAGGATGCCCGGTTGCTGCGAACAAGAAGGGGTGAAGCCGTGAGTCGCCTCACAGGCAGTTCGAGAAAGCTCGCCGGGCTGTTTGTTTGCCTGGTCCTTGTTCCCGCGGATTCTTTCTTGCTCTCGCTCGCCGGCTCTCAACCGACGTGTCACGAACACGGGCAAAATTGTCGCTGTGTATTGGCTTGCAGCCGCGCTGAGCATCAGCACGCGCCCAAGCCTCAAGCCGCGGCAAGCTGTCACCGAAAGTCGATCGGAGAAGATTCCCACTTGAGCAAGGAAGTCCCGGCGCCCTCGAAGAACAAGGCTGCTTGGACAACGTGCAGCCGTCCCAAGATCGACGCTACGACGCTCGACGAGACTGTTTACCTCATCGCGGGACTGTCGATCCAAACCGACCTGACGATCGAAGATTCCGTTGACCCCGAGCCGCGTGTCGGGACCGCTCTGCTTCCCGCCGCCCCCCCCTCGCCCCCTCCCCAAGCCTGAAGTCCACGTATTGGTGTCGAAAGTGTGGGCGGGCATTTCCGTTTTGCCCGAGTTAGGCCGTGTGTAGTCTCCGGGCGGCCTTTGGCGTCCAAGATCTGGTGTTTTGGGCTCTTCTGGGATTTTAGTGGCTGGCGGCGGTGAGTGACGGATCCCTCGCCACTGTGAGGCCGACCTCCCGGAGCCTGCTTCGGTGCCATTCAAGGGCTTCGTGACAACTCTACGGCCCCCAAGGCCGGGCGGCGACTGCGTTGGCCAAAAAGAATTACTGATAAACAAAGGGTTACGAGTAGAGCAAGGCTGCTGGCAGGTAGTCGTACAGTCTCCCGAAGGCTGTGAAATGCGGATCCACAACTGTCATCCAGTGGCCACACTCAAAGAGATAACTCCCTGTTTATCAGTGTCTTATTCCCTTTACGAGTTGCCCACGACCGGACTGGCGTGTAGGGTATTTGGGGATTTCTTGGCCGCCTTTTGGGCTCCGATGTGACTGCGGGCGACGTCGGGTCGGCAGGATGGAGGAGCCGGCTACCCGTTGGCCACCCACTAAAAACCCGGAAGAGCCGTGTTTTGAGATTCGTGAAGTGCGCTGGATCGCCTTTCGCGCTGCGCTGTTCAGGTATTGACAGGCATTTACTGAATCTCGCGAATCATGGTGACATGGCCCGTCTTCAGACTGTAGGGGCACAGCATGCTGTGCCCGTGTTCCAAAGTCACTGTATTTTGCGAGTCTCAATAAGAGAGTGATCGCAGTGAGCTTACGTTTGCCGAGGGAATTAACGCGGGCAGTCCGAATCTGCCGTATGGCTCTTCTTGTCACATGGGCCATGGTCGGCACTGCCGCTGCGCAGCAGTCAATCGTTGGAAAGATTCAAGATGCAACGACGGGCAAAGCTCTAGCTGGAACTGCGATCACGATCAACGACCGCGGGTCCCCGGTCCGGGAGTCGGCGACATCGGGGCCGACGGGCGGTTTCTTGTTGGTCGGACTGCCCCCGAGCGATTATGAGGTGACCGTCTCCGCGGAAGGTTACCTGACGGAGCGTTTTCACATCACGCTGATACCCCGCCAAGTGCTGCTACTCGACGTCCGCCTCTCGCCTGCGAAAGCCGAGGGTCAAAGCATAGAAGTGACCGCGTCAACGGCTCATCTCGACCCGGGACGGGCGCAAACATCGGTTGCCCTCGGCCGGAAGGACTTTGAGGAGATTCCGGCACACCATCAAGCGGACATACCCAAACTGGTGGCGCGCCTTGTACCAGGCGCCGTTCTAGGCCACGACAATTTCATCCATCTCAAGGGCAACGAACTTTCCCTGCACCAGTCGCTCGACGGCGTCGCCTTCCTTGACAACCCGCAGCACCATTTCTCGCCCGGCTACAGCACCCGAATCATCGAATCCGTCAATGTAATTACGGGTGGGCTGCCGGCCGAATTCGGCAACCGTTTGGGAGGTGTGCTCGACATCGTTACCAAGAGCGGAAGGACCTTCCAGGGCGGATCGCTGAGTTTGGGAGGAAGCACAATTATTGGGCGAAACGGAGCGTTTGAGTACGGCCTGGGCGGCAGCAAGTGGGATGCCTATTTTTTCTCCTCCGGGTTCAGCGATGGGCGATTCCTAAATCCGCCGCAACCGAGCGAGATCCACGACCTGGGCTACGGGTCGCGAAGTTTCTTCAAGCTTGGCTACCTGGCCAGCGAGAAGGACCGGTTGAGTCTCACGATATCGGGAGGCGGCGCGAACCTTGAGCTCCCGACGACAACGGAAGAATGGCTCGTAGGACGCGACTCTTCACGTCGTACTCGCGAAACCTCCGCCATCTTGCGCTGGCAGCGCACCCCGTCTCCGCGGGCGCTGCTGAGCACGTCACTCTACCAGCGATACGCTTCCAACCGCTTGGTCCCAACGAGTGACCCGGTTAACCCGTTTGCGCGGGGGTTCCTGCGAACGCTGACGCAAGGCGTGAAGGTAGACGCGTTGATCCATAGAGGCAACCACAACATCAAGATGGGTGTTGACTTGGCAATGTTCAGTCCCAACGAAGACCTGGCGTTCGATCCACGGGAACTGGAGGACGAGCATGCCGAGGATCATGAGGACGAAGGCACCCACTCGGAACTTCGCTTCGGCTTGGCCCGACAGGCGGCTGTTGCCGCCGGCCCTAGCTTTCCGCCGCGTGTCTTCAGCGGAGTGGAAGCCGAAGCTCTCGACTTCCGCGGCCGACGGCGAGGCGGCGAGGGCGGCATCTATATACAGGACCGCTTTTCGCCATTCCCCAACTTCACGGTGCATGCCGGTGTACGCTATGACCGCTACAGCCTGGTGGTGACCGACGACTTGATCAGTCCGCGTCTCGGCTTGAGCTACCATTTTCCGCGGACCGGCACTGTGTTCCGGGCCATCTACAACCGCTACTTTGTGCCTCCGCCCCTCGAGTACATTCAACTGGCCTCAGCTTTCGGAACCGGTGGCATGGAGGAGGCTCACGGCGAGGAGCACGCGATTGCGGCGGTCGTATCGGGTGCGGTCTTCTCCGCCGGTGATGATCACGAAGAAGGCGAAGAGTTGCTCGGGCCGGTTCGGTCGCTGACCCAGCACTATTTCGAGTTCGGTATGCAGCAGCCGTTGCATCCCAGTATGGTCCTGGATGTTTCCGGCTATCATCACCAGGGCCGGAATGCTTACGAAAACGTCGAGTTGTCCAGTACACGCGTGTTCCTACCGACGGCGTTTGACCGCGAAAGAACTTGGGGCAGCGATGTATCGTTGCGGTTGAAGCCACTGGGCAAGCTGGGATTATTCGGGTACCTAAACTACAGTCACCTGGTCACAAACTTCTTCGGGCCGGTATCGGGGGGGGGGGCGGGCGAGGGAGCCTTGCCGGGACAGCAAATCACTCCTGCCTTTGACCAGCGCCATACAGGCTCGGCGTCCATCGGTTATCGGCATCACCCAAGCGGGCTTAACGTGGGCTTCGCGAGCGGATATGGAAGTGGAACCCCGACAGAACTGGGGCACGGAGAGCCGGGAGTGCAAACGGCTGCCGTGAGCCGGCCCGCCCACCTTCTACTACCGGGTCGTGTGCTCTCCGGCAGCGAGGCGGGGGAGGGTGAAGCAGTCGTCGTGCGACTTCCTTCTCACTGGACTTTTGACATCTGGGGCGGAGCGACAATATGGAAATCGGAGCCGAAATCAGTTGCTCTGGAATTTAGCGTTGAGAACGTGGGGAACCGGGTCTTTGGAATCGCCAAGGAGAGCGAAACGACGCCGATTCAGTACTCGGGGCGGCGTCGGTTTTCGGGGCAATTGAAGTTCCGGTTCTGAGGAGAAAAACTTGTCGCCGGTCTCCGCGCGCTACTTGGAATCGCCTGCGGCCGCGGCGACGTTAGCCACCAGAACGGCCGTGGTATTGTCCGGCGCACCCTCTTCAAGCGCAGCCCGGATCAGCGCTTCACACCTGGTTTGCAACGGTTCGGGTTGGGTGAGGATGGCCGCCAATCGCTCCTCCCCGATGACGCCGTGGAGGCCGTCGGAGCAGAGCAACAAAAGGTCGCCGGGCGCAAAATCGATCTCGTGAGTCTGGACTTCGACGTTGTCGGCGGCTCCGACGGCTTTGGTGAGGACGTTGCGGTAGGGATGTGTACGGAGCTGGTCGTCGGTCAAACCGAGTCCTCGGCCGATGTCGTTGACCCAGTTGTGGTCGGTCGTCACGCAGAAGAGTTCGCCGCGTCTTTGCAGGTAGACTCGGCTGTCTCCCACGCTCGCGATGTGCGCTTTGGGAAGTTTGATCAGCGCCGCCACCACGGTCGTTCCCATGCCCGTATAGGCGGCGTCTTCCCCGGCCTTGGCGCGTACTCTTGTGTTGGCCATCTCAATGGCGCGGGATAAGGCGTCGGCGGACGTTCGCTCCCCGGCCGATTCGATTTCCGAGACCAGCGTGTCCGCGGTAATCTGGGAAGCCAGCTCACCGGCTTGGGCGCCTCCCATGCCGTCCGCCACCAAGTACAGGTCCGACTCCGGTTTGGTCACAAAACGGTCTTCGTTGTTGGTACGCACCAATCCCACATGCGACATGCCGAAAGAGTCAATGATGGGCGGCGCGGGCATCTTAGCGGTATCTCGAAGTGGTCTCCCCGATCTCCTTACGAGGGGGCGGCCTGGCGGACTCGGCCCGGCAGCCCGTCTACCTGCACGCCGGTTCCTGGGTCCGCTGCTTCACGCCGCAGAACGGCAAAGCCCGCCACGCAACCGAGTCGCGGTGAAAAGGCCGGGCTGGTCAGCCGCCCTACTTCTTTATCTTCCACAATGACGGGCGATCCTTCCAGCGGCACCTCGTCGCCCGCCAGCTCCAGGCCGACGAGCAATCGATTGACTTGGCCTCTCGAACGGACTCTTTCGACGATCTCCTGGCCGAGGTAGCAACCTTTTGTGAACGACAACCCGTGAAGCTGCTGCGTTTCGTGCGGCAGATGATTGTCAAAGTCACTGCCGCATCGCGGAACCTGGTTTTCGACGCGCACCACGCGGTAATCCTCCTCGGTTGCCGCCGCCGCTCCGGCCGCTTCGAGACTTGTGACGAGCCCTGCTTTTTGCGCCGGCTCGAGGAGAATCGAAACCCCCGGTTGGCCGCTGAGGGAGCTACGAAACATGCGCACGCCGCCGCAGCTGCTTTGGGAGTGCGGCGCTGGTTCGGGAAGCTGCCCGCCGACGACCTCACTCGCTATCGAGTCGGCGCGCGGACCTTCCAGAGCAATCATCGTCGATCGGGGCGCCAGATCTTCCAACGCCACGTCATCCATGATGATGAACTTTTCAAGGTGCCGCAGAAGACCTGGTCCCCGCTCGGGCTCGCAATCGAGCAAGACGTGGTCTTCCGATACGTAAATACGGCTGTCGGTCTGAATCTGTCCCTGAGCGTTTAGAAAAAAACCATAGGCGCCGCCGCCGGGGCGTAGACTCTCGATATCGTTGCTGCACATGGCGTGGAGCAGCCCAACCCGATCCTCGCCCGTGGCGCGAATCCTGCCGCGCGAGGAGACGTCAAGCCACGCCGCCGACTGGCGCAGCGCTTCGTAACCGTTGCTCATCTCAACTGTGGAGCGTTTTCAGGTAGGCCCCCAGGGCGAGTACGATCAACCCCGAAATGACGGCGCCGGTCATCAGACGGGACCGTTTGGCGTCACGGGCGGCGTCTCCGCTCGGGGGAGTGGAAGTTAGGAAAAGCATCCCGAAGATGTGCAGCGCCAGCAGAAATTTGATGCCGAAAGCCATGTGGTAGGCCGTGACCACTCCTCCTTGAAGAACACCAAGCAGGTTGTAAATACCCGTGGCCAACAGGATGACGATCACCCCAACCACAATGGGCCGAAAGCGCGCGGAGAGCTGGGTCAGCACCCGTGTGCGCTGGTCCGCGTCAAGAACCTCAAGGGAAGGACTTACGATGAGGCGTGCGTAGATGAGACCTCCGACAGCCACCGCGGCTGCCAGTATGTGAAGCCAGCGGCTGAGAATATCGACCACGAAACCTCCTTGTCCCTACGCGCACCCGCCAAAACAACTTCTTGCCAGGAGACAACCGGGGAACTTGCTATTATACCCCCCGGTGATTCACGAAATCCTTCCCGTTGGGCTGCTGCAATGCAATTGCTCGATCTTGGGAGATGAAAACACGCGCGAGGCCATCGTCGTCGATCCGGGCGACGAAGTGGGGGAAATCACGAACGTCTTGGAGCGTCACCGGCTGCGCGTAAAGGCAATCGTCATCACCCACGCTCACATTGACCATATCGGCGGCGCGGCCAAGCTCAAACAGACCACCGCGGCGCCCGTCTACATGAACGAGAAGGATCTGGTGATTCGTGACCAGCTCGACATCCAAGCTGCATGGATCGGCGTCGAGCCGCCGGAAAAGCCCGAAATCGACGTGAAGCTTCGCGAGGGGGATTCCATTGTGCTCGCCGAGCAGGCGTTTGATGTGCTCGACACGCCGGGGCACACGCCGGGAAGCATCAGCCTGCATATCCCGAACCAAAAGAAATTGATCGCCGGAGACACGCTTTTCCGCGACAGCATCGGGCGAACGGACTTGCCGGGCGGAGACGCCCGTCGAATCTTAGCTTCCATCAAAGAGAAACTTCTGACCCTCGACGACCAAACGATCGTCATTCCCGGCCACGGGCCCGAAACCACGATCGGCCGGGAACGGGAGCTGAATTACTTTTTGCGCGGACTGTGAGCCCTCGTCTTCCCGCGAGGTCCGTCCAGATCAACCGCACCTAGCCGGGGCGTTTCCTCTCTCGTTTGGAACCCCAACTGTTGACCCAGGCTGCCACGTCGTCATGAGCGACGGTACGGCCTTGTTCGGCCGATCGGATCCCCTGTCGAACCGCCTCCACGATCCACTCCTCTTGCTCTACAAACTACTGAATCGCGTAGGCCATCAACCACGATCGAGGGCGGTCCATGGCCTTGGCCATGGTGTCGAGACGTGAGATCGTCTCGGGATCCAATCTTAATTGAGGTAACTTTGCTCGGCATCTGCGTAGACTACATGGTAGTCAATCGTACTCTCATTATATACAGAGTAGTTAGACCCCGCGGCTACCTCTCCCCTCGGATGGTCAGTTGCCCGCTAGGCTTCCGTTCGCGGCCGCCTGATACCCAATCGCGTCGCGGCGGCGTTTCTCTTTGCCGACTCTCGCCCGGGCGTCACTTCAAATACGGCAGCATCTGCTTGAATTCGGGCCGGCGGCTGTTGCCCAGTAACTCATAGACGGCCATCTCGGTCGAGGAAATCACGGCGCCGGCGCCGTGCATGCGCTCGATTCCGAGTGCCGCGTTCGCTTCCGAGCGCGAGGCGGTGGCATCCGCCGCCACATGGACCCGGTAGCCTTCCTGCAAAGCGCCGAGCGCGGTTTGCAGGACGCACACATGGGCTTCGACGCCCGCTAGCAATATCGTTTCTCCGGGAGCGATCTCCTGCCGCAGCGCGGCGCAAAAGCCCTCGTCACCCATGCAGCCGAACGAGACCTTGTCGATGGGATCGACGGCGGCCAGCCCAGCGATCGCGGGTACTGTCTCTCCCAAGCCCTTTCGATACTGCGTCGTGAGAATCGTTTGGAGATTCATCACCTTGGCCAAACGCAGCAATTTCTCGGTGTTCGCGAGCACTGCCTGAGCGCCGGCGATCGCCGGGAGCAGCCTTTCCTGCAAGTCAATGACAACAAGAACTGTCGATCCTGGCTGTAGAAGAGAACCGGAAGTCGGCATGACTCGATTGTAGCGGAGGGGTGGCGGACGGCGATTGAAGAATGACAATTGGCGGCCTGCCTGGTCCTGGACCTAGATGAGCGGCGGGCGACCGTCAGAGTGCGAAGGGCAAACGGGGCAGCCGGCTCACGCCGGTGGCCGGCCGCTTGCCGGGTGTCTCAAGCGAGCGTTATCATGACAGTGCAAGCGTCTCTTACGCCTGAGACAAACGGTCCCGGCGAGGACAGTCCGGCTGCAATCCGTCGCCGATTGCAGCGATTTTCGGTAGTCGCTTGAGTTGCCGATCACCTCGCAGCGCGACGTCAGGGTTCCGGAGGCTGTGTTTGTCGGGAGGAGGGCTTATGTACCTCAGTGAAGATTTTCGACTGAAAGTCGGCTTGGCGGAAATGCTCAAAGGCGGGGTCATCATGGACGTCACCAACGCCGAGCAAGCCAAGATCGCCGAGCAGGCCGGCGCGGTGTCGGTCATGGCCCTCGAGCGCGTTCCGGCCGACATCCGCAAGGAAGGCGGCGTCGCCCGCATGGCGGCCATCACCAAGATCCGCCAGATCATGGAGACGGTGAGCATTCCCGTGATGGCGAAAGTCCGTATCGGACACTTCGCGGAAGCCAATGTTCTAGAGGCGCTGAAAGTCGACTATATCGACGAGAGCGAAGTGCTCACGCCGGCGGACGAGGAGCACCACATCGACAAAACACCGTTCAAGGTGCCCTTCGTGTGCGGCGCCCGCAACCTCGGAGAGGCTCTGCGGCGTATCTCGGAGGGTGCTGCCATGATCCGCACCAAAGGCGAAGCGGGATCGGGCAACGTCGTTGAGGCGGTACGGCACATGCGAGCGATTCAACGGGAAATGAAACAACTGACCGTGACGCCCACCGAAGAGCTCGCCGCGGCCGCCAAGCAACTGCAGGCTCCGCTCGAATTGGTGGAATACGTTGCCGAGAACGCTAAACTTCCCACGCCGAACTTCTCCGCGGGCGGGATCGCCACTCCGGCCGATGCGGCGCTGGTGATGCACCTTGGCGCCCAAGCCTGCTTCGTTGGCTCGGGAATCTTCAAGTCGGAAGACCCCGAGCGGCGCGCGCGAGCCATCGTCAAGGCGACCACTTACTACAACGACCCTGACCAACTGCTCAAAGCCAGCGAGGAACTGGGCGAGCCGATGCCGGGCCTCGATATCTCCAAGCTGCCCGAAGAGGAACTGCTTCAAACCCGTGGCTGGTAGCGGTTTGCCCCGGCCGTCCCGAGGCGGTACGAGGGTCGGCATCCTATCGCTACAGGGCGACTTCAGTGCACACGCCGGTGTTTTGAAGGCGCTAGGCGCCGACCCCGTTCTCGTCCGTAGCCCGGAGCAACTTGACCTCGTCGAAGGGCTCATCATCCCTGGCGGGGAAAGCACGACCATGTTGAAGCTCGTCAACGAGGAAGGGTTGCTGGATCCGCTTGTCGGGTTTGCTGCACGGCGCCCCCTGCTCGGCACCTGCGCCGGCTCGATTCTGATGGCGACTGACATTACCTCTCCGCGGCAACCGGGTCTCGGTCTGGTTGATGTCTCGATCGAACGCAATGCCTACGGACGGCAGGTCGATAGCTCCATCCGTTCGGTGTCGCCGAGAGGCGAATTCCTCGCCCGCACTAGCCCCGGGGAGCTCGAAGCGGTCTTCATCCGCGCCCCCATCATCCGCCGTGTCGGGAGTGGGGTGCATGTTCTCGCCGAAGACGCCGGCCACCCGATTCTGGTTGAGCAGGGCCGTCACCTGGCGGCCACTTTTCACCCTGAGCTGTCGCAAGACCGGCGCGTGCATCAACTTTTTCTGCAGAAAATCCGAGGTTAATAGAGTAGAAAAGAGCCGTGCAGCTTCCCATACGAGTCTTGTTCGTTTGCATCGGCAACTCCTGTCGAAGCCAGATGGCCGAGGGCTTCGCCCGGCACAAGTATGCCGACTTGATGGAGCCCTGTAGCGCGGGGCTGTTTCCCGCGCCTATCGTCCAACCCGAGACGATTACCTGTATGGAGGACATAGGAATTCCCCTTGACGGCCAGGCTCCGAAGGGGATGGACGCCGTTGATTGGGAGTCGATCGACCTGCTTGTAAATATGAGTGGCGCGTCCGTGCTCGAGCGGGTACCCGGATTCTCCGGCTTGAATCTGATCTGGAACGTCGGCGACCCGATCGGGAAATCCGCTAAGCATTATCGGCAGTCTCGTGGCCGGATCGAACAGCTACTCGACGGGTTGGCCGAAACACTTAAAAATCAGGCGGATCTGCCGACAAGACGTCCCCACTAGCCCGGATTTCTCACCACCTGCCGGCAGGGTTGGAAGCAAATGCCCGCTGTCAGGGATGTAGGGGCGACATGTCGCGCCCAGACAAGCTGAAGCTTGTCTGACCTTCCAACCAGGACAAACACGAGTGTTTGTCGACACCGGAGCACCCGATAGACCCGTAGCACGAGCTCGCTTTTGAGATCCGCCGCCTTTCCTCTGTTGCCGCGAGCCGTAGCCGCCGGACCTTTCGCCTCATCCACCGCGCCGTGGCGAGAAAAGCGAGCTAGGGCCTACGTTCTGTCGCGGCCGGCGGGAGGTCGGGGCTGTCAAGCCAACATTCTATTGACCACATTCCCCCCGACGTCGGTCAGGCGAAAGTCGCGTCCCATGTGGCGATAGGTGAGCTTGGTGTGGTCGAAACCGAGGCGGTCGAGGACAGTAGCCTGCAGGTCGTGAAGATGGATCGGGTCTTCGGCGATCGCTAAGCCTAGTTCGTCGGTTTTGCCGATTACCTGCCCGCCTTTGATGCCACCGCCGGCCAACCACATGCTGAATCCGTTGGGATGGTGGTCGCGGCCGGCGCTCTCCGCATCGTCGGGGCGATTGAGCTGCACCATCGGGGTGCGGCCGAACTCCCCGCCCCAGATGACCAGCGTGCTATCCAGCAGGCCGCGCTGCTTGAGATCGGTGATGAGGGCGGCGATCGGCTTGTCGGTCTTGTCGCAGTTCCCCTTCAGGTTCTTGTTGAGCTCGGAATGGTCGTCCCAAGTGGCGTGGGAGAGCATGACGAACCGTACTCCTCGCTCGACCAATCTTCGAGCCAGCAGGCAGTTGGTTCCGTACTGCTTGGTCGTTTCCTCATGGACTCCGTACATGTCAAGGACGTGCTGCGGCTCGTCGGAGAAATCGATCAACTCGGGCGACGAAGACTGCATGCGAAACGCCAGCTCGTAGGAGGCGATGCGCGAGGCTACCTCCAGATCGCCGGTATCGCGATAGTGCCCTTCATTGAGGTCGCGCAGCACGTCGAGGCTGAGACGCTGCATTTTGCGGCTCACGCCGGGAGGGTTCGAAAGGTAGAGGATTGGATCTCCCGAGCTACGGAAGGGGACGCCCGCGTAGGTGGAGGGCAGGAACCCGCTCGAATAATTGCTGGAACCGCCACTGGCGCCCCCCTTCCCGGAGCTCAACACCACGAACCCGGGCAGGTCTTGCGATTCGCTGCCCAATCCATAGGTGACCCAGCTCCCCAGCGTGGGCCGGCCCACGAGGGGGCTGCCGCTCATCAGCAAGGATTGCCCCGGGTGGTGGTTAAAAGCCTCGCTATACATCGAGCGGACGAGACAGATGTCATCCACTATGGAACCGGTGTGGGGCAGGAAGTCTGAAATCTCGATTCCGCTCTGCCCGTGAGGGGTGAACGTACGTGGACTGGGCAAGATCGTGGCCGAGGGCTTGATGAACGCCAGTTTGAGGTCTTTCGTCATCGAGGGAGGGAGGGCCTGCCCTTCCCACTTCTTGAGAGCCGGCTTGGGATCGTAGAGGTCCATCTGGCTTGGCGCCCCGGCCATGAAGAGAAAGATCACGTTCTTAGCCGTCGCCGCATGGGGCGGAGCTTTGGCGGCCAACGGATTGATCTTTGTCGGGTCTTCAGCCGCGGTTCGTCCCTCGAGGGCCAGCAAATGCGCCAGTGCGGCCGTGCCGAGGCCTCCGACGCAGTTATGCAGGAACGCGCGGCGCGTTCGAATGCGTTGAAATTCCTCGTAGGTCATCACTGCCTCCAGCAACCGTAGTCCGCGGCCACGAGACGGGAACGGAGAAATCCCGCCCCTACTCCCTTGTTATGAACTCGTCCAGGTTTATCAAGATACGGCTGACTCCGACCCAGGCAGCCAGCTCCCGGCGATTGGCGCCCTCCAAAACGGCCGGGAAGAGCGAGGCAATCGCCTGAGGATCGTTGTCGAGCAACCGCTCTTGTTGGGTGAGGTAGCCCAACATCTTCTCCTGCTCCCAGGCTTTTGGCCGGCGCGATAGGCAAAGCTGATAAGCGTAGTCGAGCCGGTCAGCGAAATCGGTCCCCGGCGCCTCTTGCAGAATTCGCATGGCCAGCCCCTGTGCGGCCCCGAAAAACACCGGGTCGTT
Organism: Bryobacterales bacterium; assembly: GCA_965206025.1. Lineage (GTDB taxonomy): Bacteria > Acidobacteriota > Terriglobia > Bryobacterales > UBA6623. The sequence continues at coordinate 188,542 of CBDBIU010000003.1, forward strand.
GAGCAGGTTCAGCGACTGCAAGGGAGTATTGGAGCGCTCTCGGCGACATTCCGCCGTACTGGCCTCCCGGGCATCGAAATTCTGCAAGAACGGATAAGGGACGCTGCGCTGAAAGTGAATGTACAAGCCCCGGCGGTAAAGGTTCTTCCCCTCGCCGTCGGCGAAGTCCACGAACTGGCCGGCTCGGAAGAACAAATCTTGGACGCCCTCAGGCAGTGGCAACTGCACGCTGGGTCCGCCGACAGCCCCATAAAGCAGCCCGCTCACTTCCAGGGCGCTGTCGCGAATGAGCTCCGCCGGCAACCGAAGGCGGGACTGGCGGGCCAGCAAAGTGTTCGCGGGGTCGCTCTCCAGCAAGTCGGGCCGCGTGCCGGAAGCCTGCCGATAGGTCGCCGACATGACAATCGACTTGTGCAACTTCTTTAAGCTCCAGCCGTTGTCGACGAATTCCGCGGCGAGCCAATCAAGTAGTTGGGGATGGGAAGGCTTTTCGCCCTGGGTGCCGAAATTCTCCGACGTCAGCACGAGACCCCGCCCGAAGTACTCCTGCCAGATGCGGTTTACCGTGACCCGGGCCGTTAGCGAGTTCTCAGGCGAGGTCAGCCATCTGGCCAAGTCGAGGCGCGTGAGCTTCCCGTTGGTCTCGGGTCGCGGCAGAACGGCCGGCGTCATCGGTGTGACTTCAATTCCGCGGCGGTCCCACTGACCGCGCACGTGGAGATGAGTTTTCCGCGGCTGTGGGCTCTCCACGACGACGCGCGCTTGGGTGAGCTGCGGGTAGGACGCTTTCAGCTCGGCGAGCTTCTTTGTCAACTCATCGAGACCCAATCCTTTGTAAACGTCCTCGCCTAGAATTTTCGGAGCCCGTCCAAGCAGGAAGTCCATCAGCACGTCTTGCTGACGATCGCTGCGCTGTTCCCGCGGCATGCGGAGGAACTTATGTCCGCCATCGGTCATCTTTTCGAGCCCGTCATAATGTCCGTCCCAGTCGGTCCATTTGCCCGGGTTGTCGGCGGCCAGAATGAGCTTCGCTTCCCAAGGGTCCATCAGTTCCGGTCCGACGCAGTATTCCTCGAGCAGCGCGGCGCGCTGGGCCAGGTACTCGGAGCGCTTTTGCAGGTAGGGACCCATCTCCCCCGGCAGGGGGGCGTCGATCATCGGCTCTTCGAGGTTGTTGAAAAAAGCGTAGAAGCCGTAGTAGTCCTTCTGTGAAATCGGATCGTACTTATGGTCGTGGCACTGGGCGCAGCCCACCGTCAACCCGAGCCATACGGTGCCGACGGTGTTCGCTCGATCAATCGTCTCCTCAAAGCGGAACTGTTCGAGATTCACGCCGCCTTCGCGGTTTTTCAAAGTGTTGCGGTGCAGGCCGGTGGCGACGCGCTGCTCGATGCCCGCGTTAGGAAGCAGATCTCCGGCGATCTGCTCGATGGTGAACTGGTCGAAGGGCATGTCGCGGTTAAGAGCGTTGACCACCCAATGGCGGTAGCGCCAAGCGTAGGGGCGGACGACGTCCTTCTCATAGCCGTCGCTGTCGGCGTAGCGAGCCAGATCGAGCCAGTGCATGGCCCACTTTTCGCCGTAGTGTTTCGAATTGAGGAGGCCGTCGACCAACTGCTCGTAAGCGCCGCGGCGGTCGTCTGCGAGAAATTTCGCCACCTGCCGCGGGGTTGGGGGAAGTCCGATCAGGTCCAGGCTGACCCGGCGGATCAGCGTACGCCTGTCGGCTTCCGGAGAAGGTTCGATACCCTCCGCCTCCAGGCGAGCCAGTACGAAAGCGTCTATGGCGTTACTTGCCCACGAGTGGTCTTGCACATCCGGAACCGGGGGCCGGCGCAGCGGCTGGAAGGACCAGTGGGTGGATTTCGGAGGGCTACGGATCGTCTGTTCTTCTTCAACTGGGAGTTTTGAGGAAGCGGTCGTCGGCTTCGCCCGCCGCGGGCGTTGGGCCCCTTGATCGATCCAAGCGCGCAGAACGCCGATTTCCGCGGAGGTCAGGCGGTCTCCCAGGGGGGGCATCACGATGTCTTTCTCCAGGCCTGCGACCAGGTGGATCAAGCGGCTTTTCGCGCTGTTGCGGGGGACAACGGCCGGTCCCGAATACCCACCCCGCTCGGCGTCACCGGGTCGGTCGAGCCGCAGCCCGTTCATCTGCTGCCGTGGGCCGTGACAGACATAGCAGCGCTCGATGACCGGCTTGACGTCCCGGTCAAAATCGATCTGCTTGGTTGACGGCGGCGGGAGTTTGGAGGTATCCGCGCTTGCCGGCAGGGCACCCGCGACCCCGGCGAACAGGAGGACAGCCCAACGGTTAGGTCCCATACAGAACATCCTATTTCACATCATCTGGATCTAAGTTTACCGCGCAAGACTTGTCGACGCCTAGCCTTGCCTAGCCTGCATTTCTCGCCGCGTGGCGAGAGATGTGGGCTGGAACCCCTGTCGCAACTCATTGATTGGAAGCTGGTTGTGGGAAATCGGGTTTGTTTGGTAATTTTTCTCCCTGCTCTGTTGCCGCGAGCGAAAAAACCTGTGGCTGGGTGGGGGAAGCGCCGCGGATACTCAGCCGCGGCTTTCCATGCTCGCTGACAATAAAGAAGTCAGCGCTGGGCCGCCTGTCGTAATCCCCGATTTCGCGATACCTCCCTTCCTGAGACAGGCTCCTGTGTTAATTCTATCGCGGGGGACTTGGATTCCCCTGGACAGAGGCCGCGAGGTTATTGAAAGTAAGAGATGTTGCCGCGCGTGACGGCTGATTGGCCCCTACCGACCAGAGGTCGTCGCCGCGGTCTCGAGGACTGTCCGACAGCGCTACGTCGGCAGGCGCGATTGATTGTGCCCCTACATGTCAAACGGCGAGTCTTGTGCTCCCCTGCCGCCAGCCGCCGGTGAGCCACCCGGCCGCAAAACGGCTGGGCGAGCAACCTGCGCTAATCGAGGCGACGGTTCGCAAACGGCACAGGGGCGCAAGAATGTCGACTCAGAGATTCCGATACAATCAATTCCTGGCCTACCGCGGCACCGACACTTTCCGAGAACCGAGCACGGAGAGAGACCTTAGCTCACCATGAGGCACGCACTTTCTACTTATCTTTTTGTTGAACAGCGCCTGACCGTGGCGCTGTTGGACCGCATTCTGCGAAGCGGTGTCGAGGAGATCGAGATTTTCTGCGCCCGGCAACATATCGACTACCACAATCGAGCTCAGATCGACGAACTGAAACACTGGTTCCGGGATGCGGAGTTGAAAATTCATTCCATCCATGCGCCGATGTTCAGCGACGACGTCTGGGGGCGTACGGGGCCCAACTCAGTGGTTTCGATCACCGAAACTACGAAGGCCAGGCGCATCGCGGCGACCGACGAGATCAAACGGGCCATGGCGATGGCCGAGTTCATCCCCTTTCGCCAGGTGGTGCAACACATCGGCACGCCGGACGACGAATATGACGAGCATAAGATCGAGGCGGCTTTCAACTGTTTGGATGAGCTGATTGTCTTCGGCAGCCAGCTCGGCGTCGAGATCTTGGTGGAGAACATTCCCAACGCACTTTCGAGCGCCGAACGCCTGAACTTGTTTGTCGGATCGAGCCATCTGCGGGTCGGCTATTGCTTCGATACGGGGCACGCCCACCTCGGCTCGGGCATTGAGCGCGAGTTTGAACTGATGAAACACCGCATCCGCTCAACACATGTGCATGACAACGACGGCCAGGAGGATTCACACATCTTTCCCTTGGTCGGCTCGGGAGGCGCGATTGATTGGAAGCCGACGATCGAGCTGCTGCGCTCTTTGGGCGACGACGTTCCTCTGTTGCTGGAACTGCGCGATGTTCCCGAAATGGCCAAGCCCCTGGAAAGGGTGCAGGAGACTTTCGATCGGCTGGAGAACGTCTAGATGGCTTCGGCCGCGACGGTCATCACCATCGATCAAGCTTCCCGGTTCGAGGGGCGGACCGTCCTGCTGCGGGGTTGGCTACACAACCTGCGCAGGTCCGGCAAGCTTCTCTTTCCGATTTTTCGCGATGGAACGGGGTACATGCAGGGCGTGGTCGTCAAAGCGGACGTCTCCGAAGATGTTTTTCAGCGCTGCCGCCACCTGACGCATGAGTCGTCGGCCGAGGTAACGGGGAAGATTCGAGCCGAAGAGCGGGCGCCCGGCGGTTACGAGATGGACGTCGTTGATCTGGAAGTGGTGCAGGAAGTCTCCCCCGACGACCCCTTCCCGATCACGCCCAAGGAGCACGGCGTCGAGTTCTTGATGGATCGCCGTCACCTTTGGCTGCGGAGTCGCCGGCAACATGCGATCCTCCGGGTGCGCCACGAGGTCGTCCGGGCAGTCCGCGATTTCCTCGACGACAACGGCTTTACGCTCGTCGACACGCCGATCCTTACGCCCGCTGCCTGCGAAGGGACGACCACCCTATTCGAGGTGCCTTACTTTGAAGACGAAACGGCTTATCTGGCTCAATCCGGCCAGCTCTATAACGAGGCGACCGCCGGCGCTTTCGGTAAAACGTATTGTTTCGGACCGACCTTTCGCGCTGAAAAGTCAAAGACGCGCCGGCACCTCACTGAGTTCTGGATGGTCGAGCCCGAGATGGCCTACGCCAACCTGGACGATATCATGGCCTTGGCCGAACAGTTCGTGGAGTACGTCGTTCAGCGCGTGCTCGAAACCCGAAGGCCGGAACTCGATACCCTTGGCCGAGACGTCTCGAAACTGGAAACGGTGAAACGGCCGTTTCACCGCATGAGCTACACCGAGGCGGTCGACGCGCTAAAGAAGAAAGGCAGCGAGATCGAGTGGGGCGGCGATTTCGGTGGGGCTGATGAGACCCTGCTGAGCGAAGACTTCGACCGGCCGGTGATGGTGCATCGTTTCCCCATGGCCATCAAGGCGTTCTATATGCAGCCGGACCCTGATAACCCAGACGTTGCCATGGGCGTGGACGTATTGGCGCCCGAAGGATACGGCGAAATTATCGGCGGAGGCCAGCGCATCCACGACCACGCGCTGCTGTTAAGGAAACTCGAAGAGCACGGGTTGCCAAGAGAGGCTTTCGACTGGTATCTCGATTTACGCAAATACGGATCGGTTCCCCACGGGGGTTTCGGTATGGGAATTGAACGCTCGGTGGCTTGGATTTGCGGTCTCGAGCACGTCCGCGAGACGATCGCCTTTCCGCGGATGTTGTACCGCATGCGACCGTAGGCAAGAGCCTCCACTCGATCCATTCATGTCGACCATTCGCATCGCGGTCCTGTTTGGCGGGCGCTCCGGCGAGCACGAGGTGTCGATCCGCTCGGCCGCATCCGTAATCAGCGCGCTGGACAGGGAAAAGTACGAAGTCATTCCCGTCGCGATCACCAACGAAGGACGGTGGTTGAGTCCAGGCGAGTCGGCGCGCTTGCTGCCTTCTGACACCGTCGGTCCTCTCTCGACGGGAACGGCCGTCGTACTCTCCCAGCAGCCTGGATCCCAAACAGGCTTGGATGTCGTTTTCCCCGTTCTGCACGGGACGTTCGGTGAGGACGGGACCGTCCAGGGGTTGTTGGAATTGACCGACGTCCCTTACGTCGGCTGCGGCGTGCTGAGTTCAGCCGCGGCTATGGACAAGGACGTCATGAAACGGCTGTTTCGCGAGCGAGGCTTGCCCACGGTGGATCACGTCGTCGTTCCCCGCCGGGAACGGCGCGAGCACACCGCTCGGTTGGAATTGCGCTTCGGGTACCCGATGTTCGTCAAGCCCGCCAATCTTGGTTCGTCGGTCGGTATTGGGAAAGTCGGCAACGCGGCCGAGTTGACCCGCGCCTTGGATTTGGCCGCCCAACACGACTCAAAAATCGTCGTTGAGCCGGCCATTGAAGGCCGCGAAATCGAATGCTCGGTGTTGGGGAATGACCAGCCGGAGGCCTCCGTGCCTGGGGAGGTCATTCCTGGAGGCGAGTTCTACGACTACCAAGCGAAATACGTCAACGATACCTCGGAGTTGGTCATCCCCGCGGTGCTCAGCGCGGAGCAAACAAGCGAAGTCCAACGGCTCGCCGTCGCGGCCTTTGAAGCCGCCCAATGCGCCGGACTCGCGCGGGTTGATTTTTTCCTGGAAAACGCTTCCGGCAGGATTCTATTGAACGAGTTGAACACCATGCCGGGTTTCACCTCGATCAGCATGTATCCCAAGTTGTGGGAGGCGAGCGGAGTGCCTTATTCGGAGTTGGTCGATCGCTTGGTTAGGCTGGCTTTGGAGCGTCACCAGGAGAAGCGACAAACCCGCTTCAGCCACGGGACGGGACCGCTGGGAGAGGGTAGTTGAGGGGACCTCTTTCTTCCCACCCGGAAAACACCTGAGAAACTTGCCCCGACCAGCGCAGCCTTTTCGGGAAGCATTCTGATCGGCTTCAGCACCCTGATGGAACCGTCGGAGTTGGCCTGAGCGATTGATCGCGGGCAGGCCTTGTTGTCCGCATGTGGCAGCGGCTAGACTATGGAGCACGCGAAGGCCGAACGACGGTCTCCGAATGAAGGGGCATGGCATGAGAAACCTGACGAGCATACTGATCTGTGTCTTGAGCTTTGAGGCTGCTCTCGCCGGACAGACGCGCAGGGACGCCTTCGTTTTGCCGGGCGATCGGGTGATTCCGCAAGTTGCTACCGGTGGCGATGCCTTTTTCATGTCCTTCCAGTTCGTAAATTTTACCGACGGCCCGGCGACCGTTCAGGTGTCGTTCTTCGATGGCTTGGGTCTTCCGATGATGATTTCCTACGAGCAGGACGGGGCGCCGTGGACAGACAGCGTGCTGAGTGACACGATCGCGCCGGGAGGGATCGAGTTCGCGGTTACTTCGCCTTCGGGTCCCGTGCAGATCGGGTACGCTTTGGTGGAAAGCATTCCGGAAGACGCCGTCGCAGTGAGCACGGCTTTCAATCAGATCGTGCCGGGGCGGCCGTTGTTTCAGTCGTTCGTTCCGATGTCGACGGTGCTGCACAACCGATTCTTCGTGCCGTTTCTCAACGCCGGCGCCTTGACGGGTGCGATTGCCGTGGTCTCCCTCGTGGCCAGGATGTGACGTTCACCGCCAGGGACAATGGCGGAGTCGACCTGTGCAACGATACGCAGTCATTCGGAGCCGGTGAGCACGTGGCCTTCGTCATTCATGACCGGCTTGCCTGCACGGCGGGTATCGACGGCGTGCTGGAGGTGCGGGGATCCTCGCTCGGTCTGGCGGGATTTGGCGTAACCGCCCAAGATGAGGGGGCGTTTGTGACGCAGCCCGTCTACGGCGAGATCCCCGACTAAGGGACCGATGCGGAGGAGCAGGAAGGTCCCAACCAGGTGCGAGGGAATCCCATGAACGGCAAACGATTAGTCCTTCGCTGTGGCTGCTTGCTGCTAACGGCGCTCTTCGTGAGTTTCGTCCCGACGCCCGCCCGCGGCCAGCTTTCCTCGGCGGGAAACCAGTTCTGGCATCAAGACAGCCCAAATCTGGCCGGTACGAACGAAGAGTTCGACCAGTTTGGCGGCGCCGTGGCGAGCGGTGACTTCAACAACGACGGGTACGCCGATCTGGCCGTCGGCGTCCCGCGGGAAGACGTCAGATCCGTCGTCGATGCCGGCGCCGTCGACGTGATCTACGGCGCCGAAAAGGGGCTTTCCGCGGATAGCAGCCAGCGCTGGAGCCAGGACACATTCGGTATCGTAGGGACGCCCGAGGAGGGGGATCTGTTCGGGTCCTCCATCGCCGCGGGCGACTATAACGGAGACGGATACGACGATCTGGCCGTTGGCTCGCCCGGCGAGGGCGTGGCGTCGCAAATGAATGCCGGAGCGGTCAACGTTATCTACGGTGCTCCCGGGGGCTTGACCGTCATCGGCGACAGCCTCTGGACGCAGAATGTCGCCGGCATCGAGGACGGTGCACAAGCCGGCGATACGTTCGGCGGGGTATTAGCCGCGGGCGACTTCAACCATGACGGGTATGCCGACTTGGCCATCGGCGTACGCTTGGAAGATGTGGGGGGCAAAGCGGACGCCGGAGCGGTGAGCGTGATTTATGGCTCGGCTGAGGGGATCGGCGCCGCGGGCAACCAGTTCTGGCATCAGGACAGCCCCGACGTCGCGGACGTCGCCGAGGCCTCTGACGAGTTCGGTGGGTCGCTTGCCGTCGGTGACTTCAACAACGACGGTTACCACGACCTGGCCATCGGCGTGCGGTTGGAAAATATCGGCGGCATCATGGACGCCGGGTTGGTGAATGTAATCTACGGTGGCGACAACGGGCTCGCCGCGCCGGGCAACCAAGCCTGGAGTCAAAACTCCACGGATGTCCTTGACAACGCTGATTTCCGGGATTACTTAGGTTGGTCTCTCGCCAGCGGTGATTTCAACAACGATGGCTTCGACGATTTGGCCGTCGGCGCGGCGGGTGAAGATCTTCTGGGAGGCGGCGATGCCGGGCTGATCAATGTCATCTATGGCGCCGGCGGCGGGCTCTCCTCGGTGGGCAACCAAGTCTTCAGCCAGCAGACCCCGGGACTCCCCGGGGTTGTCGAAAAAAACGACATGTTCGGGGAGAGTCTGACGGTTGGCGACTTCGACAACGACGGTTTCGACGACCTTGTCATTGGAGTCAATCGGGAAGACGTCGGAGTGGCCACCGATGCCGGCGCCCTCCATGTGCTGCATGGAAGACCGGGAGGACTCAGCACCGATGCCAACCAGTTTTGGACCCAGGACAACGACGATATTCTGGATCAGGCGGAAGACGGCGACCGATTCGGTCTGGTTCTGGCCGCGGGCGATTTCAACCGGGATGGTTTCAGCGACCTGGCTGCTGGAGTTCCTTTCGAAGATCTAGCGGGCGTGGTGGCTGCCGGCGCTGTGAATGTGATTTACGGCGGCCGACCGGCCGATGTCTTCAGCGATCTCAGCAGGCAACTCCGCTCACTCCAGAGTATCGTGGGTGATCTAGGAGGGTGGAGCGACTTCTTTCCCTAGCCCGCTTTTTTCACCACGTGGCGAGGCGAAGTGCGTGAGAAAAGCAGGCTAACGGTCCTGGCCCTCTTTGCTGTAGCTGTGCCCGCCGAGAATCTCGCGTATTTCCGCCGCGGAGCTTGCCTTCTCCAGAGCGCTTATTGTCTGTTCTTCCTGCTTCTGCAGAGCGGTGACGTTCTTCAGCACGGCCTCGATCTTGCCCGCGGGAAACTTGCAGGCGCCCGTCTCATCCATGTGGACGATCTCGCCGGGACTCACGTCCATGCCGGCGATCGCCACCGGGACGTTGACCGCCTGAACCGCAAGATCGCCGTGCCCGGCCGTGGCGCCGCTCAAGACGTATTGAAACTTCATGGGGCGAATCTCGTCGAGATCGCGGGAGGGGCCGTTTGAAATCGCACCGACGCAACCGACCGCTTTGAGCGCCGTGGTCATGATCCCGCCGGCGAGTCCGACCTTGCCGGCGAGCCGCCGCGGAAACTTCTGCTGGAACACGAGGATCGTCGGCTTTGGCGACGCGTCGAGCGCGTCGATGACGTCCATGAAGCTGAGACGGGAATAGCTCGGATCGGGAAGGCCATAGACGCAGGTCACCGCATAGCCTACCGTCCGTCCAAGCTCGGGGAACATGCAGCGCACGCTCTGGTCGGTATACCAGTTCTCGCTCCAGGGATTGTAGAGCCCCAGGCAAAGCGGGTTCGTCGGATAGGTCGCGACCACGTTGGTGATCGACGGCGTGTCAAACGTCTTCAGCGCTTCCAGTATTTCTTGTTCACTCATCGATTGTCTCCCATGAGGCGACGAACATCAGGCGATCGAAAAGCAGGTTAACCGGCCTCCGAATTTTGGCCTGGCGCTTCGAATCACGTTGCCTCTTCCAGGCGAGCCAGTCTAAACTCGCCTAGGGTTCGCCCACGACGAAACCGCGACACAGAGGGCGCGGCTGCACCCGGCGGAACTCCCAATTAAACCCCTTAGCGACCCGCGAGTCAACAATTCTCCAGTCCTGGACGAAGAATCCCGGTCCATTGCGCCCCGTGCCGCACGCCTCCGCTGAATCAGTTGATGGGCTTCTTTTCCGGACACGGGGAGCCGCACTGTCCTTCCAAAGGCCACATGTTGAGACCCCGGGGTCACCCGCGCCACACGCTGCTTGCCGCACCCGACATGCGTACAACTGTGTCGTGGGTCGGGCGCGATCCATCGCGTCCGCTTGCCGACATACTGTACGCTGGGCGATATACACGAACTGTTGCCGCGAGACTCGGCCACCGGGGCTTTCGCCCCAATCGTTGTGACAGCGGGGGGGAAGAGCGGGCTAGGTCCACACTATGACGCAAGAGCAGTCCCAGCACCGCCGATGCGAAACGCTGCTTCAAGCGGCGCTGTCGGTCCTGCTTGTGTTCGCGGCGGCTGCGTTTGCCGCCATCTGGGGCGTGCCGGCGGAGTGGATTCGTGCGCTTGTGCCACTGACCGAGCCCGACGGTTCGGCCGCCCCGTTGAGCGACTCGACGGTGGGCATGGTGAAGACCGCCAGCCTGGTGTTGGGGACTGGCTGGCTGGCGCTGGCCGCCGCGACCGTTATCTTTCGCCGCCGGCTGGCCGCGCCCCTGGGGCGGCTCTGTAGCGACGGGGCGAGCTTTGCCGGCTTGCCGCGGTCCGACTTTCGACTGTGGCGGCGCACGGATCGCTGGGCGCTCCCGGCTCTTCTGCTATTGACGTTCATCGCCGGCGCATTGCGTTGGGCTTTGCTCGATCATCCCATGCGCTACGACGAGGCGCATACCTTTCTGCGCTGGATCAGCCGGGGGTTCTTCGATGTCATCTCCGACTATCACGAACCCAACAACCACATCGCACATACCATTCTGTCCTGGGTTGCTTATACTCTCTGGGGCAATGAACCGGCCATCCTGAGGCTTCCGGCATGGACGGCGGGCGTTCTGTTGGTTCCCGGTAGTTACTGGATGACGCGGAGACTGTTCGGGTCCCGGCCTGCGTGGATCGCCGCCGGATTTGTCGCCGCTTCACCTATTCTGATTGACTACTCGATCAATGCGCGCGGCTACACGCTGGTGGCTCTGTTCTTTGTTCTCGGATGCATCCTCGCCTCCTACCAAAGTGAGCACGCCACCCTGACGGGAGCGGCGCTGCTGGTCTTTGTCCTGGCGCTCGGCTGCTACACCATTCCCACGGCCCTCTATGGCGCAGGGATCATCGCCTTGTGGCTGTTGCTCGCAACGACGGCGGCGAGTCGGAGACGAATGGCGGTTCAGATCACGATCGGCGCCGGCGCGGTGTTGTTGGTCGTCGCGGTGCTCTATCTCCCGGTCCTTATTCGCAGCGGAGTCCAGGTTATCCTTGCCAACCGCTACGTCCAACCGCTGCCTTTCAGCCTGTGGATCGATCTCGGCGCGCGGCGTCTCGACTTGCTTTGGAGATGCTGGAGCGGCGATCACACCCCGCTGGTGGCGGTATTGCTGGCGGCCGGGACCATCGGTTTCCTCTGGAGCCTGCGCTCGCAAGAGTCCGTCCGCCGGGCGGCCATCGCCATGATTGGCTTGGTCGTGCCTCTCACCGTGCTGCAACGAGTGGCCCCGGAGCCCCGGGTTTTCAGCATCCTGCTGCCGCTTGTCTATGGGCTTCTGGCCGCGGGCTTGACGTACCTGTTCGACCGCCTTGCTGCCGGCTGGAAGAAGCCGTTGCTGGGGGTTTCGATGGTCCTCGCGCTGGCTCTCGCCCTCTCGACAGCCGGGACACGGTTTGGCCGGCCCTCTCCATTGTGCTGCCTGCAACGGGGCCTGTTCACCGATGGCGAACAGATCGTCAATGACTTGCGAGCCGAGTTGCAGCCGGGAGACGTAATCCTCACACCGGCGATGACTCTCGTCTCCGGCTCGATCCAATACTGGCTCTTCCGGGTTTTTAGTGGGTGGCCAACGGGTAGCCGGCTCCTCCATCCTGCCGACCCGACGTCGCCCGCAGTCACATCGGAGCCCAAAAGGCGGCCAAGAAATCCCCAAATACCCTACACGCCAGTCCGGTCGTGGGCAACTCGTAAAGGGAATAAGACACTGATAAACAGGGAGTTATCTCTTTGAGTGTGGCCACTGGATGACAGTTGTGGATCTGCATTTCACAGCCTTCGGGAGACTGTACGACTACCTGCCAGCAGCCTTGCTCTACTCGTAACCCTTTGTTTATCAGTAATTCTTTTTGGCCAACGCAGTCGCCGCCCGGCCTTGGGGGCCGTAGAGTTGTCACGAAGCCCTTGAATGGCACCGAAGCAGGCTCCGGGAGGTCGGCCTCACAGTGGCGAGGGATCCGTCACTCACCGCCGCCAGCCACTAAAATCCCAGAAGAGCCCCAATACTATCTCAGCGCCGCGGGGCTGCCGCTTTCCTACCAGCGGGGATTCAAACCGGATTGGGGTCCGGATCAGCTTGACGGCGTGCGGCGCGCCTTCGCGGTCATCCCGTCCTATGACCCAGTCTGCGCCATGGAGGACCCCGCCCATTTACGGCATCTTCAGGTCGATGACAGTCTGCTACAGAACCGTTTTCTCGCGCCACGGCTCGCCGCCGAGTACCCGCGGTGCAGAGTGTATCGCTTGGATCGAAGAGCCTTGCCGTAACAGGTCTGGGCGGGATGATCCCACCCGGAGGGAGAAAGCAGTTGTCGATCGATATAAGGCGAGGGGATCGAGATCGCGTGTGGATGCCATCAACAAGAAGGGGCTAGGTTGAGGGCCCGAGGGGTCTGCTTCAATCACCCGAGCATTTGCTATCTTAGGCCGTGGTTCTGGAGGCGGACGCTCGCGAGGCCGAACACGGGAGACGACGGAGGTGACAGACCAGTGGACAATTCGAGGTGTCGAGTATTCCAACTGCAACTGCAACTACGGTTGTCCCTGCCAGTTCAACGCGCCGACCACACATGGCCACTGCGAGGCTGTGGGCTGCGGTTACATCAAAGAGGGCCACTTCAACGAGACTCGGCTCGACGGTCTGAATTGGGTCCTATTGCTCCAGTGGCCAGGTGAAGTCGCGGACGGAAACGGCAAACAGCAGGTCATCATCGACGAGAAGGCGGATAGCCATCAGCGGGAAGCTCTGCGCAAGATCCTCCACGGCGAGTCGACGACAGCGGGAGCAACGCACTTCTTCGTCTACAACAGCACGATGTCGGAAGTGCTCGAAACCCTCTATGCCCCGGTCGAGCTCGACATCGATGTGGAAGCCCGCAAAGCGCATCTGCGGGTACCCGGGGTAGTGGAATCCACAGGCTCCCCGATCATCAATCCGCACTCGGGGGACGGGTACCGGGCGCGGATCAATCTGCCGAACGGCTTCGAGTACACCGTGGCCGAGATGGGATCGGGAACCTCAAAGGCGACGGCAGGGATTAAGTTGGATCTCTCCGACAGCTATGGACAGTTCTCCATCCTTCACATGAATCAGGACGACGTGATCCGGTAATCACCGGATAGCCGTTCCGTCTGAGCATGGAAAACATCCTGCTTCCCAGACGCGACCGCGACGCGATTCTCACTGCGCTGTTCGCGCTTACGGTTTTGTCGTGGGCTTATCTGGTCCACATGGCGGCGGGAATGGACATGAGAACCATGGAGCCGCGCGCGATCCTGCAGATCCGACCGTGGGCTTTTGCGGACTTCATCTTCATGTTCGTGATGTGGACGGTCATGATGGTGGGCATGATGGTGCCGACGGCGATTCCTATGACGCTGATCTACGCGGCGGTGGTGCGGAAGGCAGCCCTTCAAGGAAGCCCAGTCCCTTCGGCCATGATCTTCATCGGCGGTTATGTCACGATGTGGACGATCTTTGGCGCCGGGGCAACGGTAGCTCAGTGGGCACTTGATCAAGCAGCACTTCTGTCCCCGATGATGGTAGCGAACAGTCCTTGGTTGGGAGCCTTTTTATTGATCGCCGGCGGCGTGTACCAAATAACGCCCGCCAAGAATGCCTGCTTACGGCATTGCCGCTCTCCCGCGCATTTCATCTCGGAACGCCGGCGTGCTGGGCGAGGTGGGACTTTCCGGATGGGTTTGAAGCATGGGGCTTACTGCTTGGGATGCTGCTGGGCCTTGATGGGCCTACTGTTCTTCGGAGGCGTCATGAATCTGCTCTGGATAGCCGGTATCAGCCTCTTTGTGCTTCTAGAGAAGATTCTGCCATTCGGTAGCGGTGGAGGACGGATTGCCGGAATTGCGATGGTGGCTTGTGGCTTGATCGTGCTAAGTCGACTCTAGCCCGCTTTTCTCGCCACGTGGTGAGAAAAGCGGGCTATGTGGCTTCTGAAACGCTGCTCGAAGCGCGCGCTGGCTTCTCGACCAATTGATCGAGCGAAGGGCGCAGACCCACGGACTCGAATACGTGGAGATTTAATTTCTCCGACAGCGCCTGGCAGACTTTCAGTCCACGCGCGCTCGTGCCTTTCGCGTCCAGGCGAGGGGAGTAAACGCCGATTCCCATCATGCCTGGAACAACAGCAATGATGCCGCCGCCGACACCGCTCTTAGCGGGCAGCCCGACTTTGTGCGCCCATTCACCGGCGAAGTCGTACATGCCGCAGGTGTACATCATGCACAGGATGTCCTTCACGTACTCCGCCGACAGCGCTTGCTCGCCGCTCACCGGATTCCGCCCGCCGCTGGCCAGCGTCGCACCCATCATCGCCAAGTCAAGCGCGCTGACCAAGACCGAGCACTGCTGGAAGTAAAGCTCGAGCGATTGGTCGACCACGTCGCTGACCATGCCGAAGTTCAGCATCAGGTTCGCGACGGCGCGGTTGCGGTGCCCGGTCGTGCGCTCGGAAAGGAACACGGAAGAGTCGACCTGCACGGGGTGTCCGACATGGCGGGCGAACATCGTTAGCATGCGGTTGAGACGGTTCGGCAGGTCGGCGCCCTTGATCATGTCGGTCGTTGCGATGGCACCGGCGTTGACCATCGGGTTGAAGGGCCTGTTGGACTGCTCGTCGAGCACGATGGCGTTAAAAGCGTCTCCGGAAGGCTCGACACCTACCCGGCTCAGAACGTAATCCCGGCCGTTGTCCTCGAGCGCTAGGCCATAGATGAAAGGTTTCGAGCAGGACTGGATCGTGAAGGTCTGTTTCGAGTCGCCTATCTCGAAGACATGGCCTTCGGTCGTAACCACGCAGAGTCCGAACCACTCCGGATCTGCGCGCGTCAGCTCGGGAATGTAGTCGGCGACAGCACCGTCCTTGATTTCTTCTACCTCGCGGTAGATGGTCCGGAGCGTCTCCCGGAAGGGAGACGTCGTGGACTTCATGCGCTTGACCAGCGCTTCCACGTGGTCGGTGGCACCCCGATCGTTTTTCATGGTCTCTAATGTCTCGGCGGCACATCGAAGGCCTGCCCGCCTTAGGCCGAGTTCATCACCTCTCTCGCCAGTAGATTCACTTCCCGGGAAAAGGGATGTTCGGGGTAGAGTAGACAAAACACGCCCGAGCTGCCCACGTGGGCCATCTCGATGCTGAGGGGGAAGATTCCGGCAACCGGGGCGCGGTAGGCGGTTTCCACGCGCTCGCGCAGCGAGACGGTATTGATATCGGGCGGAACCTTGTTGAGCAGCAGCAGTATGCGCCCGGCGTCAAGCTTGCGGGCCAGCTCCACGGTGACTGAGATGCCCTGGAAATCCTGCTTGTCGGGCCGCAAGATCAGCAGCACAACGTCGGAAACGGCGATCGAGAGCAGCGTCTCCTCGTTCACTCCAGGGTGCGTGTCCACGAACAGATAGTCGAGCTTCAACTCACCGATCAGATCATGGAAGCCGTCGTTGAGAAGGGAAACCTCATACCCTTCCCGCACGACGCGGGCAATCTCGCTGGTCCTCATGCTCGAAGGCACCAGAAACACCACGGCGGACTCGGGCAACTGGTCGGTTTGGGTCTTGACCGCCTCGGTCACGTCGTGGGCGGCCTGTTCGATGCGACATTGACCCCACAGAAACTCGTTCAGGGTGGGACGCAGCCCGTCGGAGTCGATGCCGAACATGGCGTGGATTCCCGGGGACTGAATGTCGGTGTCAATAATTCCGACCCGATGCCCGAAGCAGGCCACGGTGCAGGCAAGGTTCGCTGTCAGGTTGGATTTTCCGGTGCCGCCCCGAAACGAATGAATGCAGACAATCTTCGACAATGATCCCTCACAACCTCATCAAAGAGCCTCTGTATTTTCCCACAAAGAAGGTCGGTCTTCGGATGCGGGGAAGGGCGCCTCACTCTTTGGCCTCTGAGGCCTCTCCCCCCACAGTCCGCTTGCCGCGAATCTTGGCTACGTTTTGCTGTAATTTCTGGAAGAAGGGAGTCTCCACGATCTGCTCCAGCTCCTGATCGCGGACCCCTTCGTCGATCGCCAGCGACGCTCCCAAATCGATCTCGCGGAAGACCGTCGTCTGCTCGTCAATCGCTATGGCCGGTTTTTCGCGGAACTTGAACGTCGGCCCGCCCGAGCCCAACTGGAAAACGGCGCCGCTGGGCAGAATCCCACGCTCGACGCCCTTGCCCTCGAAAATCGTCCCGTTGCGGCCGAGATTAAAAAGTTCCCACGTCTTCCCGTCGAAACGCAATTCCGCATGTCGCCGGGAAACTTGCTGGTCGGCAACGGTGACCTCATTGTCGTCGGCGCGGCCGATGCGGATCACGTCGACGCGTTCAAACCGCCATTGTTGGATGGGGTGTCCCTTGGTTGGATGGAGGAGGCTGAGGATGATCTTGCTGTCGCTGGCACCCTGCATGTCGACCCCTTATGCCCTTGTCCGTGGAATCAACTCGACCGATCCTGGCGCGTTCCACCCGGGGAGCAATCGGGACGGCGTCAACGCCGGGACCGCAACCTCTTTGTGACCCCACTTCAGTCTACGAGCATAGGGTAGTACTTTCATGGTTCTCGGTCCAATTCAAAATTGCTATCGGGCGGATAAACGCGAGCAGGTCCCAGCCTCAAAGCAAGCACCTCGCCTCGCCACGTGGTGAGAAATGCGGGCTAGGGCGCTGGATCGCGGGCTGCCGTCCGCGGCTGGGTCGTTGGTCAATCGGCAGTCGGCGCTTGATTTCATTGGGGTTCGGAGAAATTGGGCTTGCTTGGTCGTTTGTAGAGGGCGAGGGTTGTAGCCGCGGGGAAGGTCTGTGGAAGGGGCGGCTGGCCGAAAAGAACCAGCGGCACGCGGGGACGCGGCACCAGTCGTAAAACGACTGGCCTAGCTGAGAGCAAGCCGCCGCGTGAACCCGGCTGCACGGTCGAGCCCACGGACGCGGACGCTGGAACGGCACCAGGTCCGCGCTACAAGCTACAAGCCTATTCCGGGTAACCGCCCGGCGGATGTCAGCCGACTATCTTCCCTGGCTCAGCCGGCGGAAATACTCGGCTACCGCTTCGCGGTACTGCTCGGGGACGGGTTCGGCGCCGGTGACACGCACTTGGAAATTGCCCTTTTCCTGCTCGACTTGGCGCCTGACTTCGAGCTCGAGTTGCTCGAGCAGAGCGAGCAGGTTGCGGTGCTCTTCTTCGAGCAGCCGGGGATTGCCGGGGAACCGCGATTGGGAAAGGCCGGCAGCGAAAAGCCGCAATTCCGCCAGCGCCTGTTCATCGATACCTTTTCCTCTGAGTTGCTGGGTCAGGCCGGGTAATCGCTCGACCGCTTCTCGTAAGGCGCGCTGGACGTCGGCGAGCATGTCCGCGTCCCAGGCACGAACGCCGCCTCGGGGCCCGCGGCCGCCGAAGCTGCTGGCGCTGCCGCGCCACTGCATGGGGCCGCCTTCCCGCCCGCCCTGGGTGAATGCCCGCCGTTCGCCCATGGGGGGGCCGAGTCGTTCCCCCTCACCCGCTCTCGCGCCCTGTTGTTGCCCATCCCCTTGCGCGGCGCCTTGACCTCTCTGCCGGGCGGACTGTCCTTCGCCTTGCCGCGACCCTTGCTGCCGGCCCTGTCCGGGCTGTTGACCTGGACGCCGGCCTTGTTGGCCCGGACCGGTCTGTGAGCCTGGTTGTCGGCCTTCCGCCCTCTGCGCGCCCTGCGGATCTTGGCCCGGCTGGTCGCCTTGACCGGGTTCTCCGCCGTTTTGGCGTCCCAGGCCAGCCGCTTCCTCGAGCTGTCGGCGCAGTTCCTCGATCTGGGCTAGTTGACGTTCCAGACCTTGCTCGCCGCCATGTCCTTCGGCCGCCGCTAAACGCTCAGCTTCGCCAATTTGCTGCTGTAATTTTTCCAAGGCTCGGGTGACGCCTCCTTCGCTCTGCGCGATGTGGACGGCGTAACCCTGGCGAATATAGCGAGCGGCATTCCCCAGCCGAGTCCCGACTTCCGACTGTTGGAGGTCGCCGAGAGCTTCGCGTAGTTTTCGGGAGGACTCGCCATCCTCCATCCGGCGGGCCGTCTGCTGGATCTCTCTCTCCAGCGCTTCGACTTCCTCTTGCATTTGTGTCTTGCGCTCAGCGAGTTCGAGTTCTTCACTCGGCGACATGCCGCTGGGGATTCTGCCCCGCGCGGAACCTCCGCTTTTGCGAATTTCTTGCAGGGCATCCTGCAGAGCTTGGTTCAATCTCGCCGCCATTTCCTTCTGCTGCTGCGTCAACTGGGCGGCGCGCTTGGCGATGTCGGAAATGGCGTCACCGGCCTGCTGCCGGCGTCGATCGGCAAGCTTTCCGAGGGCCTCTTCGAGTTTGTCGAGGGCGCGGCGGGCGTAGGCTTGGCTCTGCTGCCGGCCGAGGGGGCTGTTCTGTTGTCCGCTCGCCGACTGGCTGGCCTGCATATCTTGGGCGGCCTGTTGAAGGTTACGAATGGCACTTTCCAGTCGTGGGTTTCCGGCACCCCCCGAACCTTGCCGCGAACTCTGCTGTTGCCCCGACTGTTGTCCAGACTGCCGCTCCGACTGCTGCCGCGACTGCTGTTGCCCTTGCTGCTGCGACTGCCCGGACCGTCCCTGCGACTGCTGTCCGGACTGCTGCCCCGAGTTGCGCTGCGCGGCCTGTTGCCGCTGCTGTAATTCCTCGAGCCGCCGACGCAGCTCTTCGGCTTCCCGCCGCAGCATCTCTTGCTGCCAGCGCTGGGAAAAGGTCTGCGGTTGGGACTGCTGTCTCTCGGCGAGTTTTTCCTGCCGCTTGGCCAGTTGGCGGAGTTTTTCGAGCGCCTCATCGATTTCGCGCTCCAACTGCTGGGCCGACCCGCCGCCCGTTTCGTACTGGTTTTTCTCGAGGTCCATCTCCAGCTCGAACATGTCGGCCAGGTCGCGTCCGCCTTGGCCTCCCGCGCCTCCCCGGCCGAAGGAGATCGCTATCCGGCGAAAGATCGATTCAGCGCGGCGCAGATGCCGCAAGGCCTTTTGCTGAGGAGAAATCGACTCCTCGAGCTCTTGCTCCTTCAGCAGCAGACCGGCGGGCCCCATGTGTTCGGCCGCTTTCTCGATGTTTTCGACGAATGTTTCAAAATCCTTGTCCGTTGCGACCAGTTGTCTAGCCTTGACTCGCCGCGCCAAGGTTTCAGCCTGGTCGCGCAACTTGAGCTGGATCTCCGACAACAACAAGGCGTTTTCTCGGATCTCTGCCTTCGACTGCTCGTCGGGATCGGCCGATTCCTGAATCAAGTTCCAGGTAGCCGTCAGGGTTTCCTTCTGACGGCGCGAGATTTCGTTTTGTTCGCCGCCGCTGCCCATCATCCCGCTTCCCGAAGCCTGGCGCTGGAAGAATTCCATCTCGAACGGCCTTACCTCGATAAAGTACATGTCCGTCTGAACGGCGGTCTTGGCGTCCCGCGCGACAGCGTAGTAGGAGACCAGGTCGCCCGGCTGCAAATCGGCGGCGGGGCTCAGCCGCTCGTCACCGGCGGCTTCGTCTTCACCGTAGTTCGGGCCCATCTCTTCCAGGTAGAAAGTGTAGGGGGCCTTCGATTCCACTCTTCCACGGAGGTCGAGCAGCGGTTCTTCTTGGACTTCACCGCCGTTGACCGAGTAGTAAAGGTCGAATGACCGCAGGCCAAAGTCGTCTCGTGCTTGGAATTCCGTGACGACCTCCTCGATGCTGGTGGCCTTCGAGTCGCGGCCCGGCCGCAGAAACTTTACAACCGGCTTTTCATCAGGGACGACGGAGATAAAGAAGTCCTGCGTCAAGCGGACGATTTCTCCCCGGTACATGGCCGCCACGAAGTACTCTCCCTGTTTCCCCACTTTGAGACGGCCGGTGGTTCGCAGGCCGTCGGGATCCAGCGGTATGGATTCCTCGCCGTTGACGCGCAGGATGCCTTCGGCCAGCAGCTTGTCCGTCTCGATTTCCACCTCGATTTCCGTGCCGGCCACGGCTCGAATGTCGCCTCCCGGGTCTTCGATCAGCGGTTTCATTCCCGCCCAGCCGGGGTAGTGATAGGTCAGTTTGATGTGCTCGACGTGAGGCATTTGGACGACGTTGACCTCGAACTCTTCGCTGCGGATTCCACCCGCCGTGACGTAGTAGCGAAGCGGTTCCCGCACGCCGGCGAAGACAAACTCGAATCCGCTACCCTCGAGTTGCCGCTGCATGGAAGCCTGCTCCCAGTCAACACTGCTCGAAAACTTGGCCAACAGCTGCATTTCGGCGGGCTCGAAACCCACCGTATCCGCGGCTATTAGCAGATCCACGCCTTGACGGATCGTGGCATCGCCCGGTTCGACGACGATTTGGTAAAGCGGCGGCGCGCCCGGTTCCAACCAGCCCGCCCACAGTTCGGACGTGCCGTAGCCCCAGTAGCCGGGGCCGGAGTGGCCGAGCCAAAACAGGAAGGCGAACGCGGCGACGGCGACCCCCAGGTAGGCGAAGACCCGCCCGATGCCGGCGACATAACGGGCAGGCGCGGCTTCCGCCACCCGCCAGGCGTCTTCGGCGAGCAAGTCGATCAAGGGGTTCGGCGTCTCCGCCTTGCTCTCCGACGTCTGATCTACCAGGGTTTCGACTCTGCCGTCGAAAGCGGGAACTGATTTTTCAATTTGAGCCGCCGTCCGGCCGCGGTCCAAGCGCAGAAGAGGCCGAATAAGAACCCAGACCAGGACCGCGATCAGAGCGCCGAATAGGATCGCGCGGGAACTTACCACGCTCGAGTTCGAGAAGGCGAATCGGTTGGCGACGTAGACGCAGGCCACGGTAACGAGCAGCGCCGTTGCCACCGTAGCGCCTAGGCCCCTGGAGGCCAGCGCCAATCTCAACCGGCGTTGAACGCCGGAAACGTATCCTTGAATGCTCTGGAACGGGCCGGGAGTGGAGGAGTTGAACACTAGACTTCCACCTCGCGTCGGACCTTCAAATGCCAGGTCCCTACGACTGATTCTAGCAGCGTCACGATCGCCAACAGCGCGAGCAGCCAGCGCCAAATCTCTATGGGCGGAACCCGAGCGACTGCGTCCGAACCGGCCCCTGGCGTCGAAGCCGCCCTTTCGCGTCCTGTTGCCTGCCAGAGGGCCATCAAATCAGCGTCGATCGGCCGCAGGTTCGACTCCCGTGCGTCCGGGTTGACGGCCACCAGCTCGGTCCGGCCCGCTCTGCGTACCTCGTAGAACCCGACGTCGGCGAGCTGAAAATCTTCACCGGAGACCGACTCGGAAAGCGAGAGAGACCGCTCTCCCTGAGGGTCAAACAGTTGAACGGTTGATCCCGCCGTCCGGTGCTTGCCTAGCTCGATCACGGAGTCTACCAGCGCCTGGCGCTTTTCCTCTTCGATCCCCGACAGATAGCGCGCCGACTCCATGGCGAAGGGGACAAATACCGGGTGCAGCGGCAGATCGTTCCAAACGTTGTCGAGCGACGAGGCAAAGACCATTACCCGCCCCTTTCCCAGCCGCTGCTCGACGAGTAGCGGCGAGCCATCGGAGAGGCGGGCTAAGACCTGGTCCTGTTCCCCCACGCGCAACCGCGCGAAGCGGAAAAACTTAACCTTCGGTGAATGCACCCATGGGGCTACCGCCGGATGAGAACGGTCGATCTCCCCAGCCAACTGAAAACGGTCCCGGCGGCGAGCGGCGTAGCGCGCCTCCCCCATCTGCTGGGAATAGAAAGGCGCTTCGCCGGCCAGCGTCGTCTTCGGGCCCAGAGCCAACAGGACCGAGCCTCCTGCTTCCACGTATTTCCTAAGGCGCTCCCCGAAGGGCGAGGGCAGCCGGGCTACGTCGGAGACGACCACGAAGGCAAACCGCTCGGGGCGCCGGCCGGCGGCCTTCGTCGCCGAGACGCCCTCCACCCGAAAAGCGGCTTCGGCGGACGACTCCAGGGCGGACTTGTAGTACAGCAAGTCGCGTCCGCGCCCGCGGCCCGAGACAAACAGGACGGTCGCCGGCTCGGAGTGGCGGAACGCTACAAGTCGTTGATCGTCCTGGGCGAGCGCGTCGTTCGGCTGGATGCGAATGACGCCGCGGCTATCACCTTCGGGAACTTCAAAGCCTTCCAATACGACCGAAGCGCGTCCCGATGCGGGTACTTCGAGAGCCTTCGAAACTGCCTCTCTGCCGTTGATCGTCAAGGTGACCCGTTTTCTCGCTTTCTCTGTCCCAAACCCCGCCACGGTTGCTTCGAGCCGGGGAACGCCGGCATAAATACGCGTCGCCCCTCTGATCGTCTCCACGCACCAGTTGGGCGAGGAGGGTTCAGCGACGCTGTGAATCTTTAAGGCGGCTGTAGTGGGCAGGGCCACGTCTTGGAATCGGCCGGGCATGGACGATTGTTGGAAATCGGAGACCAAGTGAACCTGTACAGGTCCCATCGCGTTCCCGATCAGGTTACGGACGGCTTCGACCGCGTCACCGAAGGAGTTTCGCGAGTAGCCCGGCTCGAGCGAACGAATGGCGCTCCTAAGGGCCTCCCGATCACTGATGGCCTCCGTCAGCAACCGAACACTCGCGCCCCCGGCGATGATGCGAGCTCGATCGCCCGGCTCCATCCGCTCGACGACGCCTTCCGCCTCGTGGACCGCCCGCTGCCGGCGATCACCGAAATTCATGCTCAGCGAGGTGTCGAGAACGATCAAGTGCAAGGTGGGCGCGCCGCCGAACGCCACCGCCGGAGGCCGCTCCCAAATCGGCTTGGCGAAAGCAAGCGCGACGAGCGCGTAGAGCGCCAGGCGAAGGGCCAGCAGCAGCAGATAGCGGAGCCGCCTCTCTTTCAGCGAACTTTGTTGCCGGCGTTCAAAAAACATCAGCGAGCTAAAGGGCAGCCTGATGGGGTTTTGCCGGTGCAACAGGTGCAGCCAAAGCGGCAAAGTCAGCGCCAGCCCGCCCAACAGAAACAACGGAGTCAGAAAGGTCATCGCTAGCGCTCGTAAGTTAGACGTCCGACGGAGCGAATACGTCTAGTGCTTGGTTCCATAAGTTCGCGATCGTTGGTAGGCCGACACTTCCTGGACCGTCCCCTCGCGGTCGCGGCTCAGAAGGCTCTCGGAACAAACCACTTCCGGGCCGGATTGACGATCGGTGCGATGCTTAGGGAAAGGTCTCTTTAATACGCGAGCTTTTGAAACCTAGCACTAGCCTGCATTTCTCACGAGCGTTCAGACGACCGGCGTTGAAGGCACTTTGCTTGTAGGGGCGAACCGCCCTTACGCCCTCGTGAGAAACGCCGGCTCCACAAAGCATCGCCCAATTTCACGCCGCCTCTGGCGAAAGTGGGCCTGTCCGCCTCCGGCTCGCCGTGTCAGGAGAGCGCCAGTTCAATCGTTCGACTCTTCGGATCCGACGCCGTAATCTTAAACGACCGCACTTGGCCGCGCTTGAGTTCTTCGGGCCGCGCGGAGCCCGACTCGCCTCCCGCTCCCCCTTGCCAGGCCGAGCGGAGCATGTCGCCCAGCGACGAGACGTCCTGGGCCGAGGGGGCTGACTCAGCCGCCTCGCCGGCCGTCTGTTCGGTTGATTCCTCCCAGCGGCAAATCCCCTTGACTCCTTCTCCCAGCTCGATGGTCGCTTCCCGCCGCCGCACTTTTACGACCCGCCCGGTCACCGTGTCACCGATGTTGGTTTCTTGGATAAAGTTGTCCTGGCCATCGGGCTCGAGTTTCTTGATGCTGAGCTTAAGACGGCGCTTTGGGGGGTCGATTTCGACGATCACCGCCTGAATCTTCTGATCGACCTTGAGAACTTCGCTGGGATGATTGATACGCTTTTCGGCGGTCAGGTCCGAGACATGAACCAGTCCTTCGATCCCGTCGGCGATCTCGACGAAGGCGCCGAACTTCATCAAGTTCCGCACCGTGCCTTCAACGACCTTGCCCACCGGGAAATCTTCGCGGATCCGTTCCCAGGGGTCCCCCAAAGTCTGCTTGATGCCGAGAGAGATCCGCCGGCCCCCCGTGTTGATGTCGAGCACGACGACGTCGACGACTTCGCCGACCTTAAGCAGGTCCTTCGGATGGCGCACCCGGCGGGCCCAAGACATCTCCGAAACATGCACCAAGCCCTCGACGCCGGGCTCGAGCTCGACGAACGCGCCGAAGTCCTTCAGCAGTTTGACCTGGCCGTTGCGCCGGTCGCCGACCTTGAGCTTTTCGCCGATCAGTGTCCAGGGGTCCGGCGTGAGCTGCTTGCGGCCCACCGAGATTCGTTTCCCGCTGTCTTCGATCTTGAGAACCTTGACTTCCAGCGAGTCTCCCTCGGAAAGCACTTCGGAAACATCGGCGACTTTCTCCCACGAGAGGTCCTTGACATGAAGCAGAGCGTCCACGCCCCCCAGGTCGACGAAGGCGCCGAAGTCCCGGATGTTTCGAACCGTGCTTTGGACTACCGCGCCCGTCTCCAAGCGGGCAATCGCGTCTTCTCGCTGCTGTTCTTTTTCTTCCTCGAGCAGAACTCGCCGATCGACGATCACGTTTTCGTCGTCCACGTCGAGCTGGATGATGCGGCAGCGAACCTCCTCGCCCACCAGCTTCTCCAATTCGGAGGCGTCCTTTGCGCCGGAACGCGACGCGGGCATGAATGCGCGTACGCCGACGTCGACGGCCAGACCACCTTTGATCGCTTCGGTGACAGTCCCGGCGACGGTGGCCCCGGTCGAGAATGCCCACTCAAACTGCGCCCAGTTTTTCGGGCGCTCGGCAATCACCCGAGAAAGCAGCAGATAACCGTCCGGCGAACGTCCCGTAATGCTCACGTCCACGGAGTCTCCGATTTGCAGCTCGGGCCCCTGTTCTTTCTCGGAACGAGTTTCGAGGGGTAGGAAGGCTTCCGATTTGCGTCCAATGTCAACGAAGACGCCGTCGTCGCGGACGCTGACGACCCCACCCGTCAGGACTCCGCCTTCTCGGGAGGCAGGTTTCTCCTGTTGCCTTTCGAATTGCTCCAGCAGGTCGGAAAACGACTCTTCGGAGGCGGTTTCCGGCCCGGAAGGGGACACGTCGGCCGAGGCAGGCTTATTTTCGGGGGAGGGTTCGGATTCCGCGGATGGACTCATGGGCACAAGCGTAGCCTTACTCCCGAGTGTGACTTTGCTTCATTGTCCCACAGGGTACAAGTCTTGTCTCATGCAAGATGAGTCTGAACGAGGAGTTTGTTTCTCACACAAGATGAGCCTGAAGGATCGGGGAGTGGGCATGCTGGGAATTGACTATCCAAGTGCAAAACACCAGCAAGCTGAACCTGCAACAGATCCAGCAGTTTCTCCACTCCAGCGAGGAGATTCGATTCAAAGGCAAAGGGCGGGCCGAGATCTACACGTGGGTGGCGCGCACGCTTCGCCAGCACGGCTACAGCCGCCAAAACCGCGCCGACAAAGGGCTGCTGCGGCAGTATCTGGTCAAGATGACCGGACTGAGCCGGGCGCAAATCACGCGGCTGATCCAGCAGTACCGGCAGGGCGGAGAACTCCAACCTGCCCGCTACCGGCGGCATCGCTTTGCCCGCAAGTACACGCCCGCCGACGTCGAACTGCTGGCGGCGGTGGACGAGGCCCACGAAACCCTCAGCGGCCCGGCCACGCGCAAGATCCTCGAGCGGGAATACCAGCAGTACCAGCAGCGCGAATACGAGCGGCTGGCGGGGATCTCGGTGGCCCAGATCTATCGCCTGCGGCGGCGCAGAGCCTACCGCCAGCGGCGGCTGCATTTCACCAAGACCCGGCCCACGGCGGTGTCGATCGGCGAGCGGCGCCGGCCCGACCCGCAAGGCCAACCCGGCTTTCTGCGAGTGGATACGGTGCATCAAGGGGATCGCGATGGCGTCAAGGGCGTCTACCACATCAATGCCGTGGATGAAGTCACCCAGTGGCAAGTGGTCGGCGCCACGCCCGCGATCAGTGAAGCCTGGCTGGAGCCGTTGCTGAAAGCCATGATCGAGCAGTTTCCCTTTCGTATCCGCGGCTTCCATTCCGACAACGGCAGCGAGTTCCTCAATCGCACGGTGGAGAAGCTATTGAACAAGCTGCTGATCGAACAGACCAAGTCGCGTCCGCGGCACTCCAACGACAACGGCTTGGTGGAATCGAAAAACGGCGCGGTGATCCGCAAACACATGGGATATACGTACATCGCGGCGCCGCACGCGGGGCGCATCCAGCGCTTCTACCAACAGCACTTCAATCCCTATTTGAACTTCCACCGGCCCTGCGGACAGCCCGAGATCAAGACCGACGCCAAAGGCAAGCAGAAGCGGGTGTACCGCCACTACCAGACGCCTTGGGAATCTTTCGAGAAGTTGCCCGAGGCCGCCAGCTATCTCAAGCCAGGGCAGAGGCTGGAGGCTCTGGGCCGCATTGCCCAGGCCGAAAGCGACACGGCGGCGGCCCGCCGGATGCAGCGAGCCAAGCAGAAGCTGTTTGCCAGTTTCCGTTCCGCGAACACGCCGTGCTGAACAGCAGGAAGAGGGCTGTGGAAATGACGGGCGATGGAAAACGAGGAAAACCAAAACCAGGTTTCCCTTCGTTTCCCACCGCCCTTGGAAATCGCTCCGCGATTCCCACAATCCCACAACCCCGACGACGATTCTCCCCTTCCCAAAACTCAAAATCAAAAAGCCCGAAAGGAGCCCCAGCGACTCAAAAAGCCCCAACCCCCGTCTTCAGGCTCATCCTTCGATGAGAAAATGCTGTACATGGCAACGCGGGCCGCTGGCCGCGGCCGTCTAAGCGGCCGACGCTCCCGGCGAAGCAACCGCGCGGGGTTGGCGGGATCCACTCGTTGTGCTCAGCCCTCGCCCCTTTGTCGAGGGTGAGGCCCGGGGAGCTTTCTGGTCGTGGAGATCCGCAGCGTAGAGCACTGCAAACGTGGGTCATGGCTTTGTGGGAAGTTATCATAGAGGAATTCCAGGGGGCACTGGCCCGAACGGGAATCGATCGTGGCGCTTCGCAGAATCTTCGTAGAGTGTATCCGCGGGGCGACGGCAAGGGTCCGTGGCCCGCGCGCCCATCATTTGCGCCGTGTCGTGCGGCTGCGGACGGGCGAATTGGTGGAGATCTCCGACCAGGAAAGGCTCTTTCTGGCTGCCGTGAGCCGCTCGGCCGGGGAAGGAATTGAGTTCGAGATCAAGGAAACCCTGGCCCCGCCCCCGAGTGCTCCCACGATCGTACTGATGATGGCCGTCATCAAGTTTGCCCGGCTGGAATGGGCGATCGAGAAGGCGACCGAGCTGGGGGTTTCTTCCATTGTCCCCCTGGCGGCCGCCCGCTGTGAGGCTAGACTGATCCAGACCGGGGGCAAACGTCGGGAGCGTTGGCAGCGGATTGCCGAAGAAGCTGCCCCGCAGTCGCGACGCTTGGCTGCTCCGAGCATCGAGCCGGTGACACCCCTCATCGAGGCGCTGTCGAGGCACGGCGCGCAACTGCCGATCATCCTCGACACCGATTGCCCGGCGTTGAAAAACGCCGCGGGGGAGTTTCAGACGAAGACCCAGTCAACGCAAATAGTCTCGGTCGCGTTGTTGGTCGGCCCCGAAGGCGGCTGGACCCATGACGAACGTGAAGCGGCTGACCGCGCCGGCTACCGGCCGGCTTCCCTCGGCAAGCTGATCTTGTGCTCGGAAACGGCCGCTGTCGCCGCTGTGGAAGTTCTGGCCCACCTGTTGGAGGCCTAACCCGCTTTTCTCGCCGCGACTGCGGTGGATGAGGCGAAAGGCCCCGCGGTCATGGCTCGCGGCAACAGCTTGTCTACACCGCCCGGCGTACGGTATGTCGGCAATTGGGCGCGATGAATCGCGCCCCTACATCCCTGACGGCGGGCATTTGCTTGCACTTCACCTCGCCACGTGGTGAGAGAAGCGGCCTAGCCGTCAACCCGGCTTCGCCGAGACCGGCCCCTCAGCCGCCGGCTCTCGCTCCTGTGCGCGCTCCACCAACGCGGACACGTCGTAAAGGCGCATCAGCCCGCCCGAGCTTTGAAAAACGACCGGCAGGTTCTCGAAAAGCAGGTCGATTCGGCGCAAGTAGTCCTCACGGTGGCTAAACCAGAAGAACTCGTCGATGCCCCTCACCCAGTATCGAGCTCCGATGTGACGCGCCGTGTCAAGGATCCGGTCCAGATCTCGGCGCACGGCTTCTTCTCGCTCGGTGTAGTAGATCTCCTTGGAAAAAGCGATGGGCCACATTCCCTGCCGGCCCGTGTAGAGGTAAAGTTCCCCGTCGTCTCTGCTGACGAAACGATCCGAGGCGTCGGTGTTGTTGCGAACCCACTCGTAGAGCTCGAACCTCTCCTTTTGTATGTCCACTCGACTTTTGCGCATCGTGTCTAGGTGTGCTCGGGACGAATCGAGGTAAGCGGCGCCCATTCGCAGTACCAGAAAGGCCGCCACGAGAGCCAATCCCGCTGCGATCAACTTGTCCAAGACCGGCTTCTTGCCGCGCAGGGTGTCCGCGATCGCAGGTCCGAAATGCCTGCCTTCCGTCCAGGCCCCAAGACAAAATAGAGGCAGGAACGGAACAGAAAGGCGATCCATAAGCTCACCATGTGTCCAAGCGATGATCGTGCCGGCGTGGAGCAGATACGTCCAATGAATGATGGCCCAGCCTTGCCGGTGCGCATGTCGCGCGATACCCGCTATGACGCCGACTCCCAGCGTAACCGCAATGGCGTTGTGTGCCAGCTTACTCAACGCCTCCGGCAACAAAGGGACGCGCAAGGGAATCAGCAGAAAATAGTTGCCAATGGTCAGTAGCGTGGAGAACAGATTCTTCCAGACCATGCCCCACAGTACTTCCCAGTCGCTTGCGTGCAGCTTCCAGAACCCCAAGTAGCTCGTATAGTAAAGCCAAGTCTGTTGGAAGCCCGGCCCGCCCTGCGCGACCCACGGGTCCAGCGGGTCGTTATGCCCCTGCAAGAGCTTGCCCAGAACAATCAATGGGACGCTCGTAGTCAGGAACACGGCGGTGGAACGGTACTGTTTGCGGTAAACAGCAACACCCGCTATCGGTATGAGAAGCGTGAACGCGATCGTGCGCAGCAGCATGGCCGTGCCGCTCAGCAGCCCGAGGATCGCCATCAGGGCGTAAGCCCGCTCCCGCCTGAGGGCGCGCTGCGCCACAGCGGCGATGCACATGATGAATGCCATTCCCGGCACGTCCGTCATCAGCCGGGCGCCGTGCACCAAGAAAAAGGGATGCAGCCCGCAGAAGGCTGTTATGCCCAAAGCCGGCCATTTTCCTAATCCCAGACTCTTTAGCAGGAAATACGATGCCGCCAGGGCTAGGCACGCGAACGCGGTTACAAGCGCCATCGCAGCCCCTAGGTTGGAAGGGAAAGCGAGATGCCACCTCCACACCAGAGACAGCAACCAGGGGTACAACACGGGGTACTTCGTCTGGCGAGGCGTTTCCGGAACGCTCGGCATGATGTAGCCGCGCCCTTCCGCCAGCGCCTTGGCCGAACTCATCATGAGCGTGTCGTCATGAGCTAAGCCAAATAGGGCCACCGGATCCAGTCGATACAACGACCAAACCGTCGCCGCGCAAATCACCGCCAACGAAAGCACGGTCACCGCCGCGCCGCGCCGCGGTCCGCGGCCCACGCTCGAATCCGGCTCATACGTCATCGATCAATCCCGGATAAACCCCGGTGGTCTAAGCCCGCATTTTCAATTTGATGTTTGACATCCCGACCTTCCAGCGGCCTTGAGCGTCTTTATTCATAGGGGCTAGAGCCCGATGAGGACGCCATGGAGGCCAACACCCAATGGGTGAAAAACAAACCAAGCCATTCCAGCTAAGTTTCAACGGCTTGTTGAAAGTCGATTTCCAGGGATCGCACGTCACTTCTGATGGTGGCCTGATTTTGGTTCGCGAACTGGACGAACGGCTCGGTCTCGGAGAACTGATTGACGAGCATCTCAGCGACTCCCGGCAAGGCACAAACAAGCAGTTCACGCTCGCTGATCTGTTGCGGCAGTCGGTCTACAGCCGCTTGGCGGGCTACGAGGACCTCAACGACGCCGAGCGGGTTTCGATCGATCCGACGTTTCGGCTGATCGGTTCGCAGAAGATCTGGGATCGCGGTGCGGCCTTGACCTCGACGCTGCACGGCTTCGAGACGGAGATGCTGGCGAGCGAAGAGAACCTGCTGGGGCTGATGGCGCTGAACCGAGAGCTGGTCGGGCAAGCGGAGGCGTTCGACGACTCCGAGCGGGTCGTTCTGGACATGGACTCCACCGAGAGTCCGGTCCATGGCCAACAGGAAGGCAGTGCCTACAACGGACACTTCGAGTCGGTCTGCTACCATCCGTTGCTTTTGTTCAACGGTCATGGTGATTGCCTCGCTGCAAAGCTGCGTCCAGGCAACGTGCACAGCGCCGACGACTGGGATGAGCTATTGTTGCCGGAGATCGAGCGCCAACAGGCTGCGGGCAAGCAGGTCGCCTTCCGGGGCGATGCGGCCTTTGCCAAGCCGGAGGTTTATGAGGCTTCGGAGGAACGCGGAGTACAGTACGCCATTCGCATTCCGGCCAACAAGAGCCTGGAGTTGGAGATCGAGGACATCCTGTTTCGGCCACCGGGCAGGCCGAGCGCCAAGCCCCTGGTGCGCTACAAGAGCTTCCGCTATCAGGCCGCCAGTTGGAGCAAACCGCGGCGCATCGTAGCGAAGGTTGAGCACCACCCGGGCGAACTGTTCGCGCAACCCGGCTTCATCGTCACCAACATGACCCGGCCCAGTCGCTCGGTGGTGCGCTTTTACAACAAGCGCGGCACGGCCGAGCAGTGGATCAAGGAAGGCAAGCAGGCCACGAATTGGACACGGTTGTCGTGCCATCGTTTTCGCGCGAACGAAGTTCGCTTGCAACTCAGCGTCCTGGCTTACAACCTCGGCAACCTGTGGCGGCGGCTGGGACTGCCACCAAGCATCAAGAGCTGGTCGCTGACGAGCTTGCAGCAGCGGCTGATGAAGACCGGCGGGCGGCTGGTCAAGCATGCCCGCTACTACTGGTTGCTGCTGGCCGAGGGGCATCTGAACCGGCGGCTGTTCGGTGACATGCTGCACAGGATCTGGGCGCTGCCGCTGCCGAGCGGGTAGCGTTGACCGGGCTAGGATCAACAGTTTTCGGCTCCAAAAAGGTTTGGCAGGGAGCAGTGTCGGCCGCAGCGCCGTTCAGGCCGCGCAATCAACGTCTGTGAGCGGACGGACGAGCCCTGGCGCCTACCGGCGGAGGGGATGTGCAGGGTTCAGCGCGAAAAGACGTGGCATTCGGGCCGGCGCGGATGTATACTGTGGCCGTGCCAAGGCCAAAACGGAAATCCTGGGTAAGACACCTCGAACACAGGCAACCCCGCTAGCCCGCTTTTCTCACCACCTGACGGTCGAAGCACGCGATCAGCCCGCCATGACCGCGTTGCGCTTGCTCGCCGTGCTCAACGTAAAGTTCAAGCACGCCCGCATTATTCAAGAAATGCGGCGCCGGGTAGTGGGGTCATAGCGTGGAGACGGGGTGGCGCAGACTCTACTCGTGTTTGGTCGTCTCAGGCTCCGCTACCGTTTCGAGGCTATCGACAACCGACTTCATTGCTCTGAGGAAATCCTTCGCGTGCCGGTGCGACATGACCAATCCAATTACGTTTAATGGTTGTTTCGATGCTGGATTGATATCGGCGACGGCAATTCGAACATCGATGCCAGTAGCGGCGACGCGCATATGGTTGACATATGAGTAATGCGTTACAAGGCCAAGCGCGTCTGCGATCGTGATGGTCTCCGGCGCGCTTGGCTCTTCTGTTTCTAGTTTGACTTCGGTTTTTCCTTTTCTGACTTTGGTTTTGCTTTTTCTGGCCATAGATTCTCAACTTAAGGCAATCTGTGTTCTGGCTTGACTGACGAGGGTGTCGACAGATTCCGTTGCCGGTGCCCTGTATATTTCTTTGGCGGCTAGTGACCTAGCATCTGCAATGCTAACGACGTTGCCGGGCCGTGTGACAGCCGGGCTCGTCGCCTGCACAAGTTGGGCTTCTTGCACAAAATTGTCGTCTTTGAAACTGACAACCGAATAGTCTTTCGGACTCAGCGTCACGAGTCTATCCAGCAGTTCCGAGAACGTGGCAAAACGGATCACTAGTGCAGTATCAAACGCCTCAGCTAGTTCCAAAAGGGTGGCAACAGTGACCTTCCCGTAGTCTGGATCTTCTAGGCGGGAAATCCAGGCTTGCGCTTTGCCCATCAACACGCCTAGCTGTGCCTGCGTTATCTTCCTCTCCTGTCGTAGAGCACGCGCCTGAAGCGCGATGAATGCGCGGACGTGTTCCGCTAGAAAAGCATGACGGTACTCGTCCCCCTGGAAGCTATTAAGCAGTTGAGTCTTAGCTGAAATCATGGGGGACGAGCTTACTGTTGTCCCTGATAACAAGTTTTCGCCGCTCATGTGTCACCTCCAGCAAATTCGTTGGTATCTTGTCGCCCTTTTCCTCCGCGCCAACCAAGATGGCGAATTGATGGTCTGGTAGGTAGCACCCTAAGGGGCGAAACTCCCGCCCACCGAATCCAATCTTCAGCTCGAAGATACCTTCCCAGCCTCTGTATGCGCTGATGTACTGAGGGGGGAATTCCGGACAGCTCGCTAGTGTCAAGATCCGGGCGTTGATCTTCGCCTTGGCCTTCCTGGGTAAAGAATTCAGCCACGACAGAATCTTGTTCTCTCCGTGCGCGTTGACGAAGTCGAGAAAGGCCCACGGCATCATTATATTAGAAAAAACTTATGAAATCAAGCCCAAACCACTTGACATGATACAAGAAAATTCTTATACTCTATGTAAGTGATTGACAACAAAGCAAAAGACCAGCAAGTCCAGGTTGCAAAACCCGTACTGCTGGCCCTTGCGTTCGCGGGGAGTTGGCAGAGCGGTCGAATGCATCCGCTTTATAAGCGGTCAACGGCTCAGCCGTTCGCGGGTTCGATTCCCGCACTCCCCGCCAGTTCAATTGATTGCCCCACGGGTAGCGCAAACTACCCGCAGGGCGCACCCTCGGGCCGAAGCCAGAAGATGGGTTGTGACACCACCCCCATTTTGGCTCAAAGCCCGCAGAAAGGCAAGAGTCAAAATGACGTGCCATTCATGTCAGGTCGATTGTGTGAAAGCTGGAAAGTACGGGCGTAAACAGGTCCAACGCTACCTCTGCAAGCAGTGCAGCAAGCGCTACAGCGAGCCGCAGGACAAGCCCTTAGGCGACATCCGCCTACCCGATGAGAAGGTCCTGCTGATTCTCCATTGCTTGGTGGAAGGCAATTCTGTGCGTGGCACAGCGCGTCTCTGCGGCGTCGAGAAGCGAACCGTCCTCAACATCCTCAAGGCCGCTGGCGACAACTGCGAGCGCCTTTTGGAGAGTCGAGTTCAGGGCGTTTCAGTTGAGGACGTCGAAATCGATGAGGCGTGGACATTTTGCCTCAAGAAGGAGCGCCGCAAGCGGCCCGAAGAGAAAACACGGGACGACATCGGCGACCAGTACGTTTTCATCGCAATCGAAAGCTCCAGCAAGCTCGTACTCTGCTGGCAGTTAGGGCGTCGGGAAACCTGGAACACCCGCAGGTTCATCCGCAAGCTGCGTAGGGCTACCGCCCCTGATCGGTTCCAACTCACTTCCGACGCTTTCCCGGCTTACCCCGACGCGATCGCAGCGGCCTTGTACGACCGAGCTGACTACGCCCAGTTGATAAAGCTCTATGGCCGCCTTCCGGGAGCCCGGGGAGACTACTACCGGCCCGCCAAAATAAAGGGCACGGTCTCAGCCGAGATAATGGGGATGCCCGCCCCGAAGCGGATATGCACGAGCCACGTTGAGCGCAAGAATGGTACGCTTCGGCAATGGTGCAAGAGGTTCACGCGGTTAACCTACGCCTTCTCAAAAAGCCGGGAGAACCTACGGGCGGCGCTGGCGCTGCACTTCGCGCACTACAATTTCTGCCGGATTCACGGTAGCCTGAGGGTGACGCCAGCGATGGAGGCGGGAATCAGCGGTCACGTTTGGGATCTCAGAGAACTTATTGCTGGGTAACGGAGGGAGTCTGATGTTTGTGAAATTGACGGTAGAGGGTAACGAGGGCCGTGAGAAGGTTCTGAACCTCGATCGGATATGTTGTATTGAGCTTTACGAAAGTGGTGGTTCCACGGTCCACTTCGGTCGTGACTATGCTGTCCGTCTCAGCGCGGACGAAAACCAAGTACTGGGAAGCGCAATAGCGAAGGCCAAACAAGTCATCGCCACACAATGACCCCACTACCACCTGGAGAGCGACACCGCGAACGGGTCCTCAGCTTTGAAGAGGAGGAGCGTTACCTAGCAGTCGCACAGCCTCTGGTTCGAGACGTGGACATCGTCCTGCTTGACTGCGGCCTGCGCCCTGAGGAGTGCTTCCGGCTACGGTGGGAGAACGTGAAGAATGACTGTCTAGAGATCCATTTTGGCAAGTCCGGGGCGGCCCGCCGGCGGATTCCCATGTCGCAACGAGTAACAGCGCTCCTAGAGATGCGTAGAGCACAGGTCACTAGCGAATGGGTTTTTCCAGCACCAACGAAAAGCGGCCACATCGAGCCTTCCAGCCTCAAGAAGCAGCACACGAGGGCCTGCCGGGAGAGCGGCGTCAAGCCTTTCGAACTCTATTGTCTACGTCACACCTGCCTGACCCGTTGGGCTCCTCACATGGACCCTTGGACGCTGGCCTACCTCGCGGGGCATCGTGACATGGGCATCACGAAACGTTATGTACATCCCCAAGTCGATACGATCCGCCAAGCACTCGAAAATGCGCGGGGTGGGCACAGAATCGGGCACACTGCCCAAATCGAGGCCACAACGCCGAAACCCGACGCGGTGCTAGTTTCTTGATTAAAAGTGAGTTAGATGGCGCGCTCGGAGAGATTCGAACTCCCGACCTTCTGGTCCGTAGCCAGACGCTCTATCCAGCTGAGCTACGAGCGCGCGGTGTTCGTGACTCTCATGCTAACCTCGGCTTGCTCGGCTGTCAAACAGTGAGTGGAGCGGCAGGAAACGAAACCGCTTTCCTTCCCTTCCTATGAAATTACACGAAGCTCACGCATCTCACCAGGGCCAATCCCTCGGCTGCCAACTCCCAGGTCCGGCCCTCGTCGGAGGAGCGGAATACCCGTCCGTCGGACGTGCCGAAAGCCGCCTCGGCGCCCGAGGCCGCCAGACAATGCGTATCGATGTTCTTCGGGAACCATTTCGGCAGACCCGCCTCGCACTTTTCAAAGGCCCCGCTCGCGGGAAGCGGTGCGCGGTACACGGCGGCTCGATCCGTGAACGGTCCGGTCGAAGCGGTGACTAGAACGGTTTCCCCCACAATCGCGACCGCGCGCCAATAACTGGCGTGCAGCCCTTCAGTATTGAACGTCCACGACTCGCCGCGATCTTCGCTGACGGCGAGTCCTTCCAGCGAGGCGGCAAGCAAGAAACCCGAACCGGCGTCGAAAACAACTTGGTGCACATCGGCGTGGACGTCGATCGTCGCCTGCCATGACCGCCCTCCGTCTCTCGACCGCAAGACACCCCCAACGTGAACATTGGCGTATATCGCACCGTCAGGGTCGGTTGACAGGGAACGCACCGCGGGCGGGCCGCCCCAGGGAGTGAACCAGTCGTCTCTACCTTCCGCATGATCGAAGGACGAGACCGGCTCGAAGCCGTTATCCGCCAGCTTCGCAAGGTGAGCTTCCGATGTTCCTACCAGAACCCCCGCTCGAGTGGGGAGCAGACACTCCGCCTCGAACTCGTCGAGTTCAGCGATCTGGGCCCAGTCGCCGTTAGAGGGACAGCGCCA
The DNA here is from genome assembly GCA_965206025.1 of Bryobacterales bacterium. GTDB lineage: Bacteria > Acidobacteriota > Terriglobia > Bryobacterales > UBA6623. The sequence goes on from CBDBIU010000003.1 coordinate 224,748, forward strand.
CAGATCACGACGATCGACAAGAGTCCATATCCCCGTGGGTTCGGTCGCGATGGCGGTGCATTCGCGGCCGGCGAGATGGACTCTCTGCTCGTCACCGAGCTCGTGCAGGCCGTCCTCGGCGCCGGCTAAGAGTCTTGTGGGCATGAAGGGGCGCCTTGGGGCGTTCTGGAACGCTTTCTCACCGGTTCATCGAGGCTGGCCAGTCTTCCCGAGTCCCTACAAACCATTGATTACATGTAGGTTGCTAGAAATTGGGTTCGTTTCGTTTTTTTGTTGTTCGTCGAGCGCGATGCCGGTGCGCCGGGTTCGTCCCACCCTGAGGATAGCGCGCGTGTCAAGCGCCATTGAGAGAATGAATGTGCCGCGCCACTGAAATAGTCAAGGTCGCGGATCTGGCTGTCCCGGTTTCCCTTGGGGCGTTCTAGCCCGCATTTCTCACCACCTGACGGTCGAAGCACGCCATAAGCCCGCCATTACTGCGTTGCGCTTGCTCACCGTGCTCAACGTAAGGTTCAAGTACGCTCGCATTTCTCAGAAAATGAGTCGCCGAGCGGCGCGCGCCTTGTACTGACGGGCTTCTCACCCACTTCGCCTCGCCACGTGGCGAGAAAAGCGGGCTAGGCCTCTCTTCCCAGTTCCGAAGCCATATTTACGGTGAATCCCTCTGTCGCTGTCTTCATAACGGGGTTACTCCCGGCGCGTTGGTGTGGCTGCATTCCAGAACTGCAAGTTTCTTGCGGTGGCTCTTCTGGGATTTTAGTGGCTGGCGGCGGTGAGTGACGGATCCCTCGCCACTGTGAGGCCGACCTCCCGGAGCCTGCTTCGGTGCCATTCAAGGGCTTCGTGACAACTCTACGGCCCCCAAGGCCGGGCGGCGACTGCGTTGGCCAAAAAGAATTACTGATAAACAAAGGGTTACGAGTAGAGCAAGGCTGCTGGCAGGTAGTCGTACAGTCTCCCGAAGGCTGTGAAATGCGGATCCACAACTGTCATCCAGTGGCCACACTCAAAGAGATAACTCCCTGTTTATCAGTGTCTTATTCCCTTTACGAGTTGCCCACGACCGGACTGGCGTGTAGGGTATTTGGGGATTTCTTGGCCGCCTTTTGGGCTCCGATGTGACTGCGGGCGACGTCGGGTCGGCAGGATGGAGGAGCCGGCTACCCGTTGGCCACCCACTAAAAACCCGGAAGAGCCCTTGCGGTTTCTTGCGGCACGTGAAGCAAAGACGCCCGGAATCTCAAAACCCTTTCGCACTTTGCAACGAAGACCACCCCTGACCGCAAGCTGTCCGCAACTCTCTGTAAGCAATTATTGCAGGTAGCCCAACGATCGCAATTGCTCAAGGGTCCTATCACCCAGCTCAATCTTTACCACCTCGACAGTATCAGCGTCTGTTGCCGGCAAAAGCCCTCGGAGTTGAGCAGCCAGGACAGGACGATCCGCCGACATGTCCTTTCTCTCGCCGGGATCGTCGCGCAAGTCATAGAGCTCGACCCGGTCGGAGTTCATGTCCAGAATGAGTTTGTGATGACCGGCTATGAGTCCGCCAAAGAGCCGCGGCATCAAGCTGGTCCATGAACGAGCCAGGCGGTCGGCAACTTGGCCGCTGCTCGCCAGGCGCAACAAACTGGCGCCGTGGATCTTGCCCGGTCGAGGAATCGCCAGCACGTCACAAATGGTCGGCAATAGATCGGTTAACTCCACGACCCCGCTCCAACGCTTGGGCGGACGGCCCAACCCCGGCGGAAATCGGATGATCAGGGGCACCTGAATCATCTCTTCGTAAACGGTGTGGTTGTGGAGCATCCGGCCGTGTTCCCCGAAGGCCTCACCGTGATCGGAGGCGACGATCAAAAGGGTCTTATCCAGCAGTTGTTGGGCTCTCAGGTGCTTGAAGACTTTCCCCACCTGATGATCGGCGTACAAAAGATTCTCCTGATATAACGCCCGCAGATGCTCTAGGTCGCGCCCGTTCACCTGGATCTCGCCCCTGTCGATCTTCGTCAGGGTTTCGGTACCTCCATCGAGGGACCCCTCGTAACCGATATCGAACTTGCCGGAAAACGGCGGCGGCGGGTCGTAGGGTGAGTGCGGCGGCAGCAGGTGTAGATAGAGAAAGAAGCGCCGTTGTTGGTGTTCGTCGAGCCAGGCGACGGCGTCTGCTACGGTGCGAGAGCTATCCAAGCGGTCGAAGGTCAACGGTTTCTCGGCGAGAGAAGAATAGGGGAAGTACTCCCGAAAGACCTGAAATCCCGAGTCGATTCCAAACTGCCGCGTGACGTAAGGATTTTCCGAGAAGCCGGCGGTTTCGAGGCCCGCCTCGAGTAACAGCGACGCGATGGGCCGCTCCAGAAACGCCTTGCCGATCTTTCCGCGAGACGGTGGATATTGACCCGTCATGTAGGAGGCGACCGACGGCAATGTCCAGGCCGCCTGAGAATAAGCACGCTCGAATAAGGTCGCTTCGCGCGCCAGCCGATCGATGTTGGGAGTGGTTTCGAGCTTGTTGCCATAGCAGCCAAGATAACGCGCCGCGGTGGCATCCAAGACGATGAGGACGACGTTGATTTCGCCGGGTGATGGAGGCGACGGAGGTGGCCGGTTGCAACTGCAGAGGCCGACAAGACACAGCAGCAGGAGAACAGGCTGCCTAGCCTGCATTTCTCACCACCTGACGGCCGAAGCACGCAATAGGCCCGCCATTACTGCGTTGCGCTTGCTCGCCGTGCTCAACGTACTGTTCAAGTACGCCTCCGCTCGCCGAGCGGCGCGCGCCTTGTACTGACGGGCCTCTCACGCACTTCGTCTCGCCACGTGGTGAGAAATGCAGGCTAAGCAGCCGGCGCGTCCTCTTTTTCATGGGCTGGAAAATCCAGGCCAGTCCCGGAAGCTCGAAGATTTTCGCCGTGGGGAGCCTACCCCGCGCCCCCGCTGATCGCGGCGACGAAATGGACTTCGGCTTCTTCGCCAACCGACTCGAGCAAGCCCAAACTGCTTACCGTTCCGTCGACGGCCACGGAGATGTTCGGCTTCAGACGGTGGCCTTCCACCAGCCATCCCTTGACGCCCGGGTGCATCAAGTCGAGGTTGCGGATGAGTTGGCGGACGGTCGCTCCCTCGACTTCGACCTTCTCGGCGCCGGCGGTGAACTTCCGCATCATCGAGGGAATGTACACCGTGGCCATGCGGTCAGTTTTCTTGTTTGTCCCAAACGGCTTGCATGACGGCTCCGGGATTCATGGGCAGCCGGTTCATGCGAACGCCCGCGGCATGGTAGATGGCGTTGGCAAGAGCGGCTGGGGGCGGGATGATATTCGCCTCACCGACCCCGCGCGCGCCGAACGGATGCCCGGGATTCGGCACTTCGACGATCACCGTATCGATCATGGGAAGATCGAGGCTAGTGGGCATTCGGTAGTCGAGCCAGCTTGAGTTTTCCATGACGCCCTCGCCACTCATGAAGTACTCTTCGTTCAGAGCCCAGCCGATGCCCTGGACGCTGCCTCCCTGCATTTGCCCCTCGACGTAGCTCGGGTGAATAGCCTTGCCGGCGTCCTGCACCGAGGTAAACCGAAGGACGGTGACCTTGCCGGTTTCCGGGTCGACCTCGACATCTGTTATGACCCCGGCAAATGAACCTCCCACTCCGGGAGGATTCACGGCCGCCCGACCGATGACCGGTCCGCCGGTCGATCCGAGTTGCTCGGCCAGGTCGCCGAAGGTCATTTGATCGCTGGAACCATTGTTGTGGTGGAAGACGCCCTTGCGGAACTCGATGTTCTCGGCGTCGGCCTCCCAAATTCGCGCCGCCCGGTCAATCATCTGGCGCTTTACGTCTTGGGCCGCTTCGTAGGCCGCAAGGCCGGTCGCAAAGGTGACACGGCTTCCGCCGGTGACGGCGGTGTACCCCACCGAGTCGGTATCGACAACCGTAGGCTGAACGTCTTTCGCGGCGAGGCCCAACACCTCCGCGGCCTGCATGGCGACCGAGGCCCGCGTGCCGCCGATGTCGGTCGAACCTTCGACCAGGTTGACCGTACCGTTGGCGTTCACCGAAATGCTGCAGCTCGACTCCATGCCCACGTTGAACCAGAACCCGATGGACACACCGCGGCCGCGGTTCGGCCCCTCGAGGGGAGCCTTGTAGTGGGGGTGGTTCTTCATGGCCTCAAGGACCTCGACGCAGCCGATGCGCGGGTATTTGGGACCGTCGGCGCGGCGCGTGCCTTCCTTAGCGGCGTTTTTCAGTCGAAATTCGAGAGGGTCGATGCCCAGCTTCTCGACGATCTCATCGACGACGGTCTCGGTCGCGAAGGCGGCGTTCGTCGCCCCCGGCGCGCGATACGCCGCCGTGCTGGGCTTGTTGACGACAACGTCATAACCGTCGATGACGACATTCTCGATGTCGTAGGCCGCGAATACGCACATCGCTCCGGGGACGACCATCGCGCCGGGATAGGCGCCCGCCTCGTAGGCCAAATGGGCCTGAGCAGCGGTGATCTTGCCGTCGTTGGTCACGCCGATCTTGACTTTCATATGAGATCCCGGCGTCGGACCCGAACCTTCGAAAACGTCTTGGCGGCTCATGACGATCTTTACCGGATTCCCGGTCTTCTTGGAAAGAAGCGCCGCCACCGGCTCGACGTAGACGGGGATTTTTCCTCCGAAGCCGCCGCCGATCTCCATGGGCGTTACTTTGACCTGCGACTGAGGAATGCCCAGGATACAGGCCGTCGTGTCGCGGACGACGAACGATCCTTGCGTACTGCACCAAATCAGCACGCGCCCGTCGTTGTTCCAAAGAGCCGTCGCGTTGTGCGGCTCGATGTAACCCTGGTGAACGCTGGCCGTGTCGTACTCCCGTTCAACGACAAGGTCGGCTTCCGCGAATCCCTTGTCGATGTCTCCCAGACTGTATCGAAAGTGATCGGCGACGTTGCTCGGCCGATCCGCCTCTTCGCCGAGTTCCTTTCCCTTCATGTTTTCGTGAAGCAGAGAGGCGTCGGTTTCCATGGCCGCGGGCGCGGTCAGGACGGGCGCCAGCAGCTCGTAGTCAACCTCGATGAGTTGCGCGGCCTGTTGGGCGACGTGGAGACTCGCGGCCGCCACGCCGGCGACGGCGTGCCCCTTGTAGAGCACCTTGTCGCGGGCGAGGACGTTGCCCAGAATGTAGGCCAGACGCGTGGCGCCCTCGCCGAGGTCGACGAGCCGGTCGCCCGGGTCGGGCAGATCCTGAGCGGTGACGACCGCCTTCACGCCGTCCAAAGCCTCGGCCTTGCTGGTGTCGATCGACTTGATGCGAGCGTGCGCGTGGGGGCTGCGCAGAATCGCCCCGTGAATCAGGCCGGCCATGGCGACGTCGGCGCCGTAGAGTGCCCTGCCGGTGACCTTGTCGGCCCCGTCGGGGCGGATGGGCCGCGTCCCGACGACGTCAAACTCGGTGGTCGAAAGCACAACGTTCGGTTCGTAATCCGGTTGGCTCATGTCTGCTCCTGTTGCATGTTGGCGGCGGCGTGTTGCACCGCGCGAATGATCTTGTCGTATCCCGTGCAGCGGCAAAGGTTGTTGGCCAGCCAAAAGCGAATGCGCTCCTCCGAGGGGTCGGGCTCCTTGTCAAGCAGAGCCTTGGCGGCCACGATGAACCCCGGCGTGCAGATGCCGCATTGCAGGGCCGCGTCTTCGAGGAAGGCCTGTTGAATCGGGTGCAATTGGCTTCCGGCGGCCACGCCCTCGATGGTCGTGAGCTGTTGGTCGTCAACTTCCACTCCGAGCACCAGGCAAGAGGGCACGATTCGCCCGTCCAAGACGACGGTGCACGCTCCGCAGTTACCGTCGTTGCAGCCCTCCTTCGAGCCGGTCAGCCCGACGATATCCCGCAGGCATTCGAGCAGGCTCTGCCGCGGTTCGCACAAAAACTCGACCGACTCGCCGTTGATCGTCGTTTTGACGTGACTTTTTGCCGGCATTAGCTTTCCTCCTGGGCCGAATTCCGGGCTCGTTCGACGGCGACATTGAGCGCCCGGCGGGTCAGCACCTCGCAAAGGTGTTTGCGGTAGGCGATGGTTCCGCGCATGTCGGTGATCGGCCGCGCGGCGTCCCTGGCGATTTGAGCGGCTTTTTGGATGTTTTCCGCAGTCACCGCCTGCCCGGCTAGCGCTTCCCCGGCTTCGTTGACGAAAAGAGGCGTCGGCGCCACCGACGCCAGTGCGATTCTCGCCGACTGGAAGTTTCCGTTTTCCAAAACGACCGAGGCGCCGACTCCCGCTACCGCGATATCCATCTCGTTTCGCGGGATGAATCGCAGGTAGTGGGCGCCCGACGCGGCGACCGGCGGCGGGAAGTTCAGCGAGACGAGCAATTCCCCGGGCTCAAGGATGTTCTGGCCCGGCGCGGTGCAAAACTCCTCGACCGCTACCTCGCGCTCGCCACCGGAACCGGCAATCCGGCAGCGCACACCCATCACAATCAAAGCCGGGATGCCGTCCGCGCTCGGCGCCGCATTGCAGAGGTTACCGCCGATCGAGGCCCTGCCCTGAATCTGGGTTCCGCCGATCAGCGAGGCCACGTCGTTGAGCGCCGGATAGACGCGAATCACTTCGCTGTCTTCATAGATCGCGTGGCAGGGCACGCCGGCCCCCAAGGTAAGTCCACTGTGCGCGTCGAGGCGAAGCTCGTTGATCTCGGGAACGTCCTTGACGTCTATGACCCAGTCAGGCTGTCTCCGGCCCACTCTCATCTGGACCAGCAAGTCCGTGCCGCCCGCGAGCGGCCGCGCTCGCTCGCCGTGTTGCACCATCAACCCTAGGGCCTCTTGCAGGGTTTTCGGCCGCGCGTAGTTAAACGATTCCAAGCCGCCACCTCCTGTTCATCTCATCCATAGTAGCTGAATTGCCGCCCTTGCTCGGGGCCTACATGCTGCCCGTAGTATAAGAAGTTGGTGTCGCCATCCGATTTTTTTGACACCGGGCAGCGTCCGCTAGCCCGGATTTCCACCAACGGCCGGCAGGAGTGTAAGCAAACGCCCGCCGTCAGGGACGTAGGGGCGCGATACATCGCGCCCCCCTCCGGTCCTAGTGATTTCTTCACAGTTTCCTGTCAGCCAATTCGTTTCAGGTTAAGTGCTTTTTCCTAGGAGGCTATCCGACAGAAACGAGAAAGTAGTGGAATGTTTTGGCGGACGACGACACGAGAGAGATGTAGAGAGATGGGGACACGCTACCATCCCCATGAGCCCGACCAGCCGTTCCTGTTGCCTCCGCCGCGGCACGAACCGACTGCAAGCAGGACGTTCGAAAGACAAGCGGGAGTTTGGCCGGCCACCTCCCCAAGAGCAGCGCGATTTCACGGACCCTTAGCCCGCTTTTCTCACCTCGTGGCGAGACGAAGTGCGTGAGAGGCCCTTCAGTACAAGGCGCGCGACGCTCGGCGCCGCATTTCTTGAATAATGAGGGCGTACTTGAACAGTACGTTGGGCACGGCGAGCAAGCGCAACGCAGTCATGGCGGGCCTATGGCGTGCTTCGACCGTCAGGTGGTGAGAAATGCGGGCTAGAGCCGCATCATGAAGTCCAAGCAGTGGTTTGAGCTATGCTACAACGCACAGGCGGTGGTGGAAGAAGGCCGGCGGTCGCCCCAAAGGCGATACCGAACCGCCCGCACCCGGGAAACACGAAAACCCGACCCAACCACTCTGGCTCGGCTTCAGGCGGTTTTTTCCTTGGGCTAGCGCCGTTTCAGGGTTGGGCGATCGTCGTCTTCGTCTTCCTCGCCGCCGGCGTCACCTTCGCCATCTTCGGTGGGAATCGTGCCGCCCGAGGTCGTTCTCCGCAAGCGCGGGCGGTTGGGGTCTTCTCGCGCTTCCTTCGTGCGGCGCGTAAGCGCGAACAGCCGCTCTTTGACATCGAGGAACTCCGAGGTGCTGACAACGTATTCGGACTTGTTCGGCAACAGCTCGTCGATGTGCTTTTGCGTTTTCGTAATGCGGGAACCGTGCGGCGGGTGGCTGGCGAACAGCTTAGCCATCGTGCCCGGCTTCCGTTTTTCATCGGCTTTCATCTTTTCGAAAAAGTCGATGAAGGAGGTCGGATCGTAGCCGGCCTTGTACAAATACTGCAACCCGAGGAAGTCAGCCTCTTGCTCAAAGCCGCGGTTGAACTTCAGAAAGCCCATGGGGATCGCAAACCCAGCGGCCTGCCGAATGCCGAATCCCGTCCAGCCGCCCATAAAGATGAGCGGAATCGTCGCCAGGCTGACGACCTGCCCGCGCGTGGCCTGGCGGGTGCCATGCCTCGCCGCGACGTGCGCGATTTCATGGGCCATGACCCCGGCCAGCTCGGACTCGCTCTCGGCTCGCAGCATCAGGCCCGCGTTGACGAAGAAGAATCCTCCCGGCAGCGCAAAGGCGTTGACCTGTTGGCTGTCGATCAGCTTGATGGTAAAGGGCACCTTGGCGTCGGAGTTGCGGACAAGGTTCTGCCCCACGCGGTTGACATACTCGGCGATCGTCGGGTCGTCCACGATTTTGGCGTGCCGCTCGATCTGTTGGGCCATCCGCTTGCCCATGGCGATTTCCTTCTCGAGCGAGTAGAAGTTCATGCCCTTCCCGACGTTGCGGTCGCCGATCGCCTCGACGTCCTGCTTCTTATTCTTGGGTTTTTTCTTGGTTGTCCCTTCGTTTGTCTTGGCGGCGACGGAGAAAGGAATCACCAGAGCCAGGACAAGCATCAGCGCAAACGACCGTGGACGAGTCATCATTTTCCGACACCTCCTCGCGAGCGGACGACGGTGGAACTACACTCCCAGTTTCAGTATACCCCCACCGCGGGCCAGACCCACATTTAATCGTGTGGGGAACTCCCCCGACTTCCCTTCCGTTACCCTAATACACGATGGACTTGTCCGTCTACCGCTCGGAATTCCCTATTACCAAAAGTTACATCTATGTAAACCACGCCTCCGTTTCCCCTCTACCGCGTCGCGTCGTCGGGGCCATGAACGACTTCGCCGAGGATGTCATGCTCAACGGGACGGCCCATTCTTCAAGCTGGTCAAGGTGTTACGGCGGCCTCCGCTCGGCCGCGGCGCGGTTGCTGGCCGCCAGTCCGGATGAGATTGCCATCACCAAGAACACGTCCGAGGGCTTGGCGATCATCGCCAACGGCTTGCCCTGGCAAGCCGGAGACGTCGTCGTCGCGATCAAGGGTGAATTCCCGGCCAACTATTTCCCTTGGCTGCGGCTCGAGCGGAGGGGCGTGAAGCTCCGCTGGCTTGAGCTTCGGCAGGGCCGTGTAGAGTTGGACGACGTAGACCGGGCTTGCCGGGGGGCGCGCCTGCTGGCACTGAGTTTCGTGCAGTACGTAAGCGGCTTCCGCGTGGACCTGGACGCGGTCGGCGAAATTTGCCGCCGGCGCGGGTGTCTCCTGGTGGTGGACGCTGTCCAGGGATTGGGGCCCTTCCCGGTTGACGTCAAGCGAAGCGGGATCCACGCCTTGGCCGCGGGCGGCCACAAATGGCTTCTAGGCCCGGAAGGTTGCGGCATCCTGTTCGTCGACCGCGATCTGATTCCCGAGGTGGAGCCGGTGGAGTTCGGTTGGAGCAACGTCGAGGGCTGGCAGTCCCATAGCTACGATCCGGCTCCGCGGCCGGGCGCTTCCCGCTATGAATGCGGCACGCTGAACACCCTCGGCTGCCGCGGACTCCAGGCGGCGATCGATCTCTTCCTCGAGATCGGCGTCGAAGCAATCGAGCAAAGGCTTCACCTTTTGGCCGCGCGAATTGCGGCCGGCGTCCGCTCCCGAGGGTACGAGCTCATGACGCCTCGCGAGGACCGCCACGGCTCCGGGATCGTCAGTTTCCGCAAGCCGGGTGTCGATTCCGAGTCTGCTGTCGCGGCGCTGGCGGAGAAGGGAATCGTGGCGGCGCAGCGGCTCGGGTGGGTCCGAACGTCTCCTCATCTTTACGCCGGCGAAGAGGAAATGGACCGATTGATCAACTCACTGCCCTGAATCCGGAATGGGCTCTGCGGGAGGCGATCTAGACGGCAAGGTTTCCAACGCCAGCCGTTGCTGCTCGGTGAGGCCGTCGAAAGCCGCGGCGAGGGAGTCCTCGGTAACGATGCCTTGGGGGGTGACCGCATTGGCGCGCATCGTTTTCAGGGTGTCGCCAAACTCGGTGCCGGTGCTGAACTTGGGGGCCTCGGCAAACGCCAGGACCTTCATCGCGTCGGCCAGCCGTTCCGCCCAAACCCGAGCCAACCGCTTGGCATCGGTTTCACCAGCCAGTACCATATCCGCCGGGATCATCCGCACCAGGACTCGCCTGTCGCTACCATCGGATTCGGAAAGCACGATCGCGGGAAGATCGTGCGACTCGGTGTCGATGGTGATGGTTTTTCCGGGATCCTCGGCCGCAGCGGTGAGGGCCGGCTGGAGACCTTCCACGATGTTTTGCGCCCGCTTGGCCCCGGAGCCTTCTTCACGCGGGTCGCTGATCATGAAGATCGCCAGTTGATTGAGTTTGATGGCGATCGGCAGGCCGTCGGTCTTGCCTTCGTTGGGGAGTAGCACGTAGGAGACGGTGGGGGGAGAAAGCTGAGTTTCGAGGCGTCCTCGCTCGAGGAGGATGAGCGCGAGCAGGATCATCGTTGCCAGGGCGAGCGCCGCGACCGTCCTGGGACGTTTCAGCCGCTCCTTCCAAGTGGGCGGTTTGACTCTCTTGTCAAAAGTTAAGCTGGCGTCTTCTTGCCCCTCGGCAGGCACTGGTAACGGCTGATGACTCATCGCGAGTTGAAATCCGGTTCCATTGTACAATGCCCGATTTCTTGGACGGATGGCGGGTCGGCGAGCGGTACGTAAATTCGTTGTTCGACGTCAGAGCTTCGAAAGTCAGCTACCATGGGCGGGATCACGGGATGAAGCAGGCCGATGAGCCGCGGCGAAAAGGGGATAAGAGGCCGGTGGAAAACGTCGCCGGGCGCTCCCGCCCGTTGACACGTATATGCGATTCTGGGAGCATAAAATAAGTTCTTTCACCACTCCTCAGTAGCTCAATTGGTAGAGCATCCGGCTGTTAACCGGAGGGTTGTAGGTTCGAGTCCTACCTGAGGAGCCAATTCTTTCAGCCAGTTACAGCCCTCTGCACGACGATCGGTCGCTGGAGTTCCTTCAATTGTGCCCACTTTTGTGCCCTACTCACCTCGGGATCACTGAATTGTTTCCAAGTTCCTCCCCGTCGGGTGGTCCGCCTCAACCACGGTGTCCTTGATCGGTTCCTTCGATTTGGTTTTGGTAGCGATGGCTTCGAGTGCCCGCCGCTTAGCTTCCATGCGGATGTGGCTGTACCGGGAGAGCATCTGTCGGGAGACGTGGCCCGCGATGTCCATGATCTCCTGATCCCCTGCGCCGCTCTCCGCAAGATCTGTGATGGCTGTGTGCGGAGATCATGCCAGCGGCCTTTCACGCCTGCTCGCTCTCTCACGTTGTTCCAGGCGGTCTTGAGCGTCGTGATTGGCCGAGTGGGGTTAAGGCTGCCAGGCTTGCCAAAGGGGAAGACATACCATTCGGGCCGGATCTCACCGAACCGATCCAGGTACCACTGTGAATGCTCAATGAGAGTGGCCAGCGCAACCGAGTTCAGGGGTATGGTGCGGCCCTCGACTGCCTCCGACTTGCTTTTCCCTACCGTCAAGAACCGCTTGTGAAGATTAGTTTGGCCCCAGGTCAGATTGCGAGTCTCGGAGTCCCTCATGGTGGTGTGAAGCGCTAACGTGAGTGCCGGGTAGATTAGTAGGGACCTAGACTGCCGTGCGGCAGCTATAAGCTTCTGTTTCTCAGCGTCCGAGTAAGCCTTGCCCACGTTCTGACGGACACGCAGCTTGAGGGTCTTATGCCGCCGCATCCTAGCCCGAATTGGCTCGCCCGCATCGCCAAGCAGCCGCAGGAGAATGCCCACCTCCTCATTGATCGTCTTTGCCGCCGTCCCCTCCTTCAGGCGGGCTGACTGGTAGTCTTTTACTTGCCTCTCCAAGATGTCCACCAGCAGAGTGTTGCCTAAGTGGCGGGTGATGTGCCCGATTGCGTACGCTACGAACCGGTCTGATTCGTGCCGGAGCAAGTACTCTTCGAGGTAATCTTCTGCGACTTCTCCTAGGTTCCGCACTCGCTCCGCCCGCCCGTTGCCACCAAGGTTGTTGAAGCCCTCCTCCAGTTCCCGGCGTCGCTTGGCTTCTGCCATCTTGGCAAGGGTCTTCAACTTCGTCTTGGCCGACTCCCGAATGACACGACTGGCGAACCGAAACTTGTACCACCACACGTTGCCCCGCTTGTAGACCGCCATCTCACGCCCCCCTTTTGCTCTTGGCTTTCTTCTTCCCGCTTCCCTTCGGCCTCCCACCCTTCTTGCCGTTCTCGCGGGCGATCTCCTGGATGCGCTCAAGGCCCAACCGCTCTAGTCGGGACTTGTAACTACGCTTGCCGAGCCAGGAGGTGAACTGCCGAAGTTCTGCTTTGGTCATATGCATATCCTAAAGAGTTTTGGATATGAAGTCAACCCCTCCCGTTATCGAAGCCTGCTGTTGAGGCTCTTCGGTCGAGTCAGTCTGCCCGGGCTTGGGGGCTTGGCGCCCTTCAGCGTGGTCACGAGGGGGCAGCAGCGCAGATTTGGCCTACCATGTCCTTGACCGTCAAGGAAACCCCGGTGCCATACAATATGGGTGTTAGCCACTAACAATTACCAGGGACGGACTGTATGTGAAGGGTTCGCCGCCCCCACTGGGGCATCCAGTTAGGTTGGTCTTGGGACGAGTTGCCTTAGTAGCATTGTTCGCACTACAGCTTGTGGCAACCCTCCCTACTGTTAGCGGTGCCGGCAGGCGGACTGGGCCTAGCGGCAGCGGAAATGCGGCGATCACGTCGGATGGCTCTTTTGTCTTTGTTGTTAACCCTGACTCTGGATCAGTCTCCGCGGTGGATACGCGGATTGACGAGCAGGTCGGTGAGACTCGGGTTGGAGATGTCCCTCGCGCGTTAGCTCTCGGTCCGAGTGGGCGTTACCTTTACGTCACAAGCGAAGACTCGGCAACGCTCACTGTTCTCGACACGAGTCGGCTGACTCCGCTAGCCACGATTAAAGTCGGCGCAGAACCCTACGGCGTCGTTGCGGATCCAAGAGGTCAGCTTGTCTACGTGGCCTCATCAGCCAGCGCAAGTATCGAGGTGGTCGAGATCCGAGCGCGGTACCCGCTCCCCCGCTCACGTGCTCGTGCCAGCGGCGTCTTGAGCCCGGCACTGCTCAGAGCCGGCGTTATCGCTCGGATCCCGGTGGGCCCCAAGCCTAAAGGCCTTGCGCTTTCCGCCGACGGGTCTCGTCTCTACGTGACCCATTTTCTCTCGGGAGAGGTTTCCGTGATTGACACCGCTAAGCGGGTGCTATTGCACACGATCTCGACCGGAAGCGACAGCAACATGGTACAGAAGGTCGCCATTCATCCAACGGACGGCCACGCCTATCTGCCTCATATTCGATCAAATGTCACCAACCGTTTTTCGCTCTTCGACAGCACCGTCTTCCCGGTTGTTTCGGCTATCGACCTTGTCTCTAACGAACCTCTTCCCCGTCGGCGGATCGACCTTTCTTTGGGCGAGTTCGCGGTAAACTTACCATTCGATCTTACGTTCTCTCCCGACGGCCAACGTCTCTACGTCGTTGGCCTTGGAAGCGGAGACCTGTCGATCATTGACCTCGAGACACGAATGCGGATTGGTCGAGTGGACGTGGGCGAGGCGCCGCGCGGTGTCGTGGTGACTCCAGACGGTCGGAAGGCTTATGTATCCAACTCACTTACAGACGATATGTCGGTGGTTGACTTGGCCACTCTGCAGGAGATAAAGCGGATACAGGTGACGACGAGTCCGCTGGCACCCGAGGTAAAACGTGGCAAGGTCCTTTTCTTTTCCAGTCGCTCAAGAGAGGTTGCGAAGGATCGCTGGATGAGTTGCGCGAGTTGCCATTTCGAGGGAGAGCACGACGGCCGCACGTGGCTCACGCCGCAAGGCATACGCAATACCACCAGCCTGCGCGGAGTTGGCGAGACAAGGCCGATTCACTGGAGCGCGGACCGCGATGAGGTGCAGGATTTTGAGTTCACGATCCGGGAACTACAGGCGGGGACGGGGCTCATACGAGAGGGTACGCCGAACCCGACGCTGGGGCCAAACAATGCCGGCCTGTCGGAAGACCTCGACGCCCTGGCCGCCTTTGTCGAGTCACTGCGAACCAAGCCCAGCCCCGTGGGTAAGGACGACGCCTCGTTCGCCGTCGCTGTCGAACGTGGACGCTTCGTCTTTGAGCGTTTAGACGTAGGCTGTGTGGGATGCCATACTCCGCCTCTCTACACCGATTCGACCTTGAACGCATCGCCGTTCATCCGGCACGATGTCGGAACCGGCGACGGTCCCGATGAGCCGCTCGGTCCGGCCTCTTTTGTACAGGCGCGCGTGAAGACCCTCGTGGATCGAAATGGTGAAACCCTCGACAGGGGGGGAGGTCACCTTACGGATGTGTACCAACTCAGCACGATGGACCCGAGCTTCGAGTTTCAGTTCACCCAAGACGGTCGCCATCTGATCACCCTCGACGGCAGCATCGAAGACATCTGGGGAACCGCCTGGTCAGCCGGGGGCACCTACGAGGTCTATGCCGCGCGCCCGCTCTCGCTGGACACCGCGGTCCTCCCGATGACGTCGTTCGAAGTCGGCGATGTCTTCGCGCCGGGGTTGCTGTTGACTCCGCCGGTCGCGGCTCTGGTCGATGTGCGGTTTCGTTTGCTGCCGAATTCCGACCCCGGTCGAACGATCGAGTGGAGAGTGAGCGGCCAAGCCAACCGGTTCGGCAACTTCAATCCGGATTCCGCCGGGATGCCTCTAGAGTTTCCTGGGGAGTATCGGGTCGACGTTACAGCCTCTTTCCGAGACAAGCAGGACAACCTGTGGATGGGATCGCGCACGTGGGGTGGAGTGGTGGCGCCCCGTAACTCGGGAATCATCGCACATGGTCGCCGGGGCATCGACGACCTGCCTGATATCGGTCCTCAATGGTTCTTCAGAACGCAGACGAGCAGCATCCCGCAATCCAGCCATGTCCCGTTTCCGTTCCATTCCGGCGACGTTTCGTGGCAGGAAAAGCAAGACGCCGCGCTCCCCATTTTGACTTTCCAGGACCCAGGCGGGCAGCTGATCAGCCTCCTTAGGCCCCACAATATCGATGCGGGCCACGATGGCTCGAGGTTTGAGGAGCGAGCCGCGGCAGGTGAGATACCTCTTTTTTCCAGCGGCCCAGTCCAGAGTACGGTGGACCCCCACCTGGACCCTGCGAACTTAGACTTCTGGGGCTACGGCTACATGTCGGTTCAGCGCCCCCTGGTTCGCGTACGGGAAGAGATCGCCGAAGATGCAATCGCAAGCGCTTACTGGCGGTTCGACGCACAGTACGCCTGCCAGATCGGCATGGGTCCAAACGGGGATTTGACGAACGATATCAAGTTCCAATACGGCGGGGTTGTTCTGCGGGGCGCGGCGATCGACGAGCCGCAATATGCTATCTACGGCTCACTGTTTGTCTTGGTCCCTGACGATGACCCCGCGGGTGGCACGCGCACGTTCCCGCCGTTTCAGGGCAACGGCGGCGGACCAAGCGGCGGGCCGATCATGACCCTGAAGGGCCGCGAGGTTGATCTGTTCATTCACCTGACAGGTGTTCGGCCCGGAACGATTTTGGAGGTCGGGGCCAGGTTCGCTTTGACCGGGGCCGTCGGGTCCACGCTGCCGGCCTTCGTCGCGTACGCGATTACTAAGCCGAGCGGGCAAAAGCTAACTTTTTCTGAGCGAGCGAACAAGATCGGATATTACTATCACCCTGAACACAACTTTGTCGTTGAAGAGCCGGGTATCTACACGGTAGACCTGACGGTAACTTATGACGGCCTGACGTCCGCCGGTCAAGTTACCGAACCGTTCCCTAGCGGAGACGTTCTGGGAGCCGCCGATGGGCGCTTCTTTTTCTACGTGGTCCCTCGGGGATCTGCACCGCTCGCTGTGGACCTCCCAGAACATGAGTTTCTCCCGCCCCCGGCGGACCTCACGGTCACCGCAAGCGCCCCGGATGGGTGGGACTTAAACAGTGCCCATGTCACCACCATGATGCCCGGCTTCCTGCTCGAGAGCCGTGAAATCAACCTGTCCAGCGAGAGTTTTACCTATCGGTACGACCCAGTCACTCTGGCTCGCGATTTCCCCAACCTGGACGTTGAGTCTGACGAAGAGCCCGAGGCCGCGGATGTCATCTCCATCAGCCTCTTTGGGTCAGGCACGGGTGCTGATGGGAAACCGGCGTATGCGGCGCGGGTGCTCGTCCTCCATGGCGAGGAGCTTCTAAACCCGGCGCAGGAGGTGGTTCTTGCTGGGCCCGCCGCAACGGTCGGGGGCATTGTCAGCAGCGCCAGTTTTGTGCCGAACGCGCCGGCGGCGCCTGGTTCCATCCTCGCCGTTTTCGGCCAGAACTTCGGTATGACGAACCGGAACTTTCTGTTCCCTTCCACTGAATTTGTGGATGAAGGCGTATCGGTCCTGTTTGACGGCACGGCCGCGCCACTGTTTGGGGTGTTTGGAAACACACCCTTCCCGCAGATCAACGTCCTGGCGCCGACCGATCTGCCCGAAATGGGCCAGGTTCAAGTGGAGGTCACCAATTCGGCCGGAACCAGCGATGTGTTCATGCTGGCGATGGCGCCGGCGAGCACGGGTATTTATCGCGCCGACCCGGTGGGCCGCATGTACGCGGCGGCTTTGGTCGCCTTCGACTCCGACGTCCCTAATCGTGGGCCGACCAGGCATTTGGCCATTCCCGCTTCGACAGCGGCCACGCTGGGCATCCCGACGAACTGCAAGGCGGCCGGGGTGGCTCCTTTAGCCGATTGCGGGGAGCCGGTGTCTCCGGGCGTGATACTACAGATCTTCGTTACTGGTCTGGGCAAGGCCACGCCGGGTGGCGACCCGGCGGGCGATCCCTTGCCGACGGGAGAGCTAGCCCCTGGCGGGTACAACACGGTTGAGACGCCCGTGGTGACGATCGGAGGAATCCAGGCGATAGTTGATTTCTCCGGCCTGGCGCCCAGCTTTTCAGGGTTGTATCAGATTAACGCGCGGGTACCTTTGGGGGCGCAGGCGGGCGATAAGGTTCCGCTTACAATCCGCATGCCCAGCGAGGCCGAGGGTGATACGTCGAACATAGCAATCGCTGGCCCGTGAGGTCGCCGAGACCCAATACCGGAGATCCGGGTTCAGATAAGGGCGCCGATCCCTACGGTCGTGCCAATGGACGAGAAGCCCGTATATAGGCGGTAAACTCGGATACCCCTACACAGGCCTACACACCTACATCAAGGGCGCCCTGGACAAATGGCAATGACGGTACCGGGTGAATTGGCATTAACCCCTTGTGAACCAGCAACTTACTGGCCGGTCTGCGCCTCAATAGAAAAGGAGCCTCCGCCACCGTGCACGGGCTCCGCCCAAACGTGCCGGCTAGAAGGCCCCATTCGTGCGCGGATGACTGGGCCCCCCAGCTCTTTTCCTCGCCGGCCCAAAGGCGCTAAGTCTCGGATAAGCCTATAGCGTTCAATCCTTTACGCCAGACCGTCTTCGGCTATCCCACTCTTTGGCTAGTTGCCGCAGGGGCGCTGCAGGACCGGCTGGGGACAGCCACGAACGCTGCAGAAACGAGGCGGAAATGCCGCACGTGGTGCCCCACAGCCAATCGCCAAAACCGGTCGGGAAAAGGCGTGCTGCTCATGTCATTGACGAAGGTCTTTTACAAACGGCAAAGACGACCGTGCGGCCCTGGTCGGGATAGCTCCACCTGACGGCGAAGCCTTCATAGAGGGGGCTTGGTTCAACCCTTGCCGACTAGGAGGGATCTATCGCCGTGCTTCGTTTAGCGACCGTGATGCCAATGGACGAGAAGCCCGTTTTCACAGGCACCAGCACGGCCTTCCGGATGGGCTCCCCCGCTGCCGCCTCATCGCCAGCGTCTACGAGCACGCTCCCGGGTTTGAGGTGTGCGATCACGACTTTCTCTCGAAGGCACCTCCTGAGCGTCCAGCCGAAAGCACCGCCTGCCGACGCCATGAGACCAGAAGTCCTCGCTCACGTCCTGGGCCAGGCCGGCTGGATTACCGGATTCAGCAGAAGTGCGTTCAAAGCTCGCGCACAGCTCGTACGTCGCCGCGTCCAGCACACGGAGCTCGTAGTCTTGCGCAGTGCCGGGATCACGAGCGCTGACCCTCACGCCTGACTCGCGCGAGAGGTCCTCCATCGAAGCGGGGAGGCGGCCGTGACGCGTCCAGTACAGATCCATCGCGCGTGTGATGCCGCGCAGGTCTTCCACCCGTCGCTCGTCCAGCCGTCGGGTACGCTCCTCGCTCGGCGGAGGGAGCACGATGAGGCCGCCCACCACAGCGACGACAACCGCCCCGATGGCAAGACCGATGAAGACAGTCGTGCCGGCGGGCACCTTCATGCCTAGCCCTCTTCTTCTTCAAACCGGAGGTCCCGCAAGTAGTACCCGAAGACCGCGCCCGCGATGACGGCGATCGTGGACACTTTGAGCACGAAGCGGACAGTCAGCTCGCCGCCGAGCAGGCTGTACACGAGACTGGTGACGTCGCCGATCAGCACGCCGGCCGCAACGAACAGGGTGAGATAGGTCAACCACCGGCGGGCTTTCGACGCGCGCTTGCTCGGGTCCAGCCGGGTTTCCCGACCGGTCAACCGGGCGACATACAGGAAGACGGGAAACGCCACGACGAGGAAGGAGATGGACCACCGGATGGCCTGCCGGATCGCTTCCACGGCCGCCGCCGGTGCCGCGGGATCGGGAAAGGCCAAGTTGATGAGCTGAAACAAGAGCCCACCCAGATTGAACGCGCTGACGTACAGGGTGCTGAAGAGCACCAGATACAAGAACGCCTCGCGGGCGGACAGATACGGTTTCGGTATTGGCACGGGAATCGCGAACTCGATCTCGGCAAACCGCCGGAGCGCGCTACGTACGTGGTCTGGTGGCCAGCCGGCCTCCCGGAGGACACGCTCGATCTCCGCACGCGAAAGACCGCGTGCCAGGCCGTCCTTCACGAAACCTTGTAGCTCTTCAGCGATTGCCATCCTCGTCCCTCGTCATTCCGACGTTGTGACGGCTTGGAGCCGCCGATCCCACGGATGAGCCTTCCAGCGTCTATGATTGACAACTCCGGTGATCGGGTTCTTCATGGTCCGTTCTCAGAGCGTCTTGATCGCTAACTCTTGTTTAGGCTGACCTGGATAAAACGCGTCCTGGTCGGCCTAAGACGAAGTCGCCGACGCCTCGTGCTTCCAACAGGATTGCGTTAATTATGCCAGATAGATCCTCCCTGACGGGGAAGGCTTGATCCAGGCCGCTGGCTCTACCGATGCCGACAAGGCAGGAGCTATCGGTGATGGGATCTCACATCCAGGGTGGCCCGCAGTTCACACGCCTTGGAACTCGACGAGCAGCGTTTTGTTCGAATCCCCCCGTCGGTAGACCGCCCTAGCGGGTGTTGCGCTCTAGGCTCTTGGGAGGAATCGGCGGCTGCAGAGCATCGAACGCTTCAAACAACCTGCTGATCACCCACATAGTCGGGCCGTCTTCCTGGGCCGAAGGCCTTCTGATGAGTTCTCCCACCTCGCTGACGATCTTGTTTCTTGTCCCGAGGAAGCGGGTGAGCGCGCGGAAGTAGGCCTCCTCGGCCAGGTATTTCCGCGAATAGCGGCCATGCCTCCAATTGGCCTTCCGGGAGCGCTCCTGGCCTTCGGGAGTCCTGGGGCCGGTGCTGGGGCCGCCGTGCATACGGCAGCGCCCGTTGGCCATAGCTGGGCCTTGGCAGGGTGTGCCGCGACGGGTCTTGGCGCCGCAGCGGGGCGCTTTGGAGGGGTCGCCCCGAGGGTTGCCGTTACGGAGAGGGCCGGAGCGCGTTTCGGCTGGGTGCGTGTCGTCCTCCGGCGGTGCTTCGTGGTGGCTCATGTTCTCAGCTTACATCGGCCGAGTCGCAGACATGCCACTAGGGGCCTGGAGGGTTGGTCTCAACGGCACGGCTCCCTGGTCGTGAGTCGGTGGATCGGTCTACGGACTCCTTTCTAGCAGTGGCTGGGTCACGAAGCCGCCCGTGTCGTGCGCCCAAATTCCGACTCCGGAAAAGAAGAGCGAACCAATAATTTCGACGCTACCCTCCTGCCCTGCCGCACAAGGCAGCACGTCCCGCAGGAGGAAAGCGGTGTGCCCAAACGGCACGATCGGAAAGGATGTTCGGCACAGCTCTTGACCAAATGACTCCCGGTAAATGAGAGTGAAGTTCTGCACCGCATTGGGGTCAGAGTTGACTAGCGCGACCGACGTGGTGAATCCGGCGGCATCGGCGGCATTAAGCCACGCTCGCTGTTGAAGAACAGTTGAGGGTGGAATCCCAGCCATAAATAACGGCCTCGGGGGCACGATCTGCATAAAGGTCGCCGTTACAGCGGCTGACACATCGGGTGTGGTGAGAACAGCGGCCCAGCCGATTCGAGGCGGCCCTGCCGGAACAAGGGCTTGCTGGAGCGACTGACCGGGTTCGAGGGTGCCGGTGATCACCGCTGTGAATAAGGGAGGACACTCAACACAAGTCGAACCGTCCGGATTACGAGCTACAACCGGCATCTCGATCGGGTTGCCTTGACCGTCCATGAAAAGGATGGTGACTTCAGCCGGGACACCTGCAATGTTCACTGCATTGAAGAACGTAAGGAACCCTCCGAGTTCGAGGCTGCCGGATGAAGCGACCTGTGGAATGAAAAAATCAGCACCAGTGAGCAGGATGTCCTTCCGCACCGGCGCCTTCGCATTGTCCGGTTGAGCATTGAAGAGTCGCTTGCCGGCCAGGAACTGTTTTAATTGATCCGTTTGTCCAAAAACGGGGGCGGTGAGGATGGCTGCCAACAGGCAGGTTCTGTACAAAAACATGGCGATTCTCCCTAGTGCTTTTACCGAGCGGCTACTGAGCCAGGAATTCCGTTTTTGGGCCTCTTCGCACCTCACGAATTCTTGACCACAGAAGCCACCTCATGAACCATTATAGTAGTCAACACACTAGAGTGTAGACCTATCAACTGCATATCCCGAGACTGGAGGCATGCAGGAGGAACTGCTCGCCGAGCTCGGGCGTCGTATTCGAAAACTGCGGAGTCAGCGAGGTTGGTCACAAGAGGAATTGGCCGACATCAGCGGTTTGCACCGCAACTACATCGGCTCAGCAGAGAGGGGTGAGCGAAATTTGACTATCAGCAGCCTCCACTCCCTAGCGGGGGCGTTCGGTCTGACGCTCTCCGGGCTTCTCAAGAACTTGGAGCGCGGACTGAAGGTAGACCGGCAGAAAGCGTTGGGAAAGATCGACAAGCGGCGGTCAAGGATCGTTCGGGCTTACGAATCCAAGCGTTGAAGATCATCTGATGAAGGTGACTGTACGTGGAGGTGCGGACGATGGCGGGTGAGCCTGGTTGATTGGGGCGAATATTTGGCGTAGGGGCCGGGCAAAATCGGGGCCCAATGCATGTGTGGGACTAGGACTTCCACATCCATATTGCCGAGCACTGTGCTTAGACGGTCTTCAAGGGAACGCCTGGAGAGCGAGCGGTGGGCATCGAGACGTTTGCTGATCTCCTGGACCTGCCCCGTTTCGAGTATGGCCGACCCTAGAAGGATGAGAGACTCCCATGTGTGAGTGTGAGCTTGGTCATCCACCAGGCTGAGAGAACCGGCTTCCAGAACATACCCGAGCCATCGACCGGCCGCTCTGTCATTTCCCAACAACAATGCGAGTCTCGCGCACCGAGCGGTGGATCCTCCGATCCCCCTGTCCTCCAAAACCCACTCTCCCGTACGTCGCCCGAAAGGATATGTTCGATAACCCGCTTGGCTAGTTGGAGCAGTTCGTGGCCAACCCCAGCGTTTCGTGCATGAACCGCTGCCTCCAAGGCCTCTTTTCCACTTTTAAGGTTCCATATTTACCGTGCGGCGACCCTTTTTTCGGAGCGACGCCAAGCTTGGTCGATCCTCGTGAGAACGGCGGAGCGAAACTAGACCATAGAGCGGCGAATCGAAGCTGCTTTTGGGCGGAGTAAAAGTAGACCGTCCGAGTGGTCCAGCGAACATTCCTGTGGTGTTTGTGGGACACGAGAGGGATGTATCGCGTGGAGCTATACGCTCAAGTACGGCGCAGTGTCTTTGTCGAAGGGCTCAGTGAGCGCGAGGCCGCCAAACGGTTTGGCCTGGCGCGAGGGACGGTGCGCAAGATGTTGCGCTACGCCACTCCGCCGGGCTATCGGCGGCGCCAACCAGCGCAGAGGCCGAAGCTGGATCCCTTCACCGGAATCGTCGATCAGATCCTCATCGACGATCAGGAACGTCCGAAGAAACAACGCCACACCGCAAAACGCATCTTCGACCGCTTGCGCGACGAGTACGATTTCACCGGCGGTTACACGATCGTCAAGGACTATGTTCGCGACAAGAAGCTCGGCGGGCAAGAGATGTTCGTGCCGCTGGTGCATCCGCCGGGCGATGCCCAGGCCGACTTCGGTGAAGCTCTGGTGGTCATTGACGGCGTACAGCGCAAGGCGCACTACTTGGTGGTCGATCTGCCGCATAGCGATGACGCTTTCGTAAAAGCTTTCCCGGCCGAGACGACGGAAGCGTTTTGCGAGGGGCACAACGCAGCGTTTCGGTACTTCGGCGGCGTGCCACGCAGCATCCTCTACGACAACACGACCTTGGCGGTGGCGAGGATTCTGGGCGACGGCAGGCGCAAGCGGACCAGGGTGTTCAGTGAACTGCAGTCGCACTATTTATTCTCCGATCGTTTCGGGCGTCCGGGCAAAGGCAACGACAAGGGAAAGGTGGAAGGACTGGTCGGTTATGCCCGGCGGAACTTCATGGTGCCGGCGCCAAGGTTTCCAAGCTGGGAAGCGTTCAACGAGCAGCTCGAAGCGCAGTGCCTCAACAATCGTAAGCGGCGCTTGCGGCGGCACACCGAAACGATTGAGGAACGTTTCAAGCGTGACCGCCAAGCGTTGTTGCCCTTGCCGCCCACGCCCTATGACGCCTGCGACAAACGCACCACGCGGGTGACGTCGCTGTCATTGGTGCGCTATCGCGCCAACGACTACTCGGTGCCCACACGCTACGGACATCGCCAGGTGTTGCTGAAAGGCTACGTCGATGAAATCGTGATCTGTTGTGGCAGCGAAGAGATCGCGCGCCACCGGCGCAGTTACGAACGCGAAGAGTTGATCTTCGATCCGCTGCATTACCTAGCACTGCTGGAACGCAAGACCAACGCGCTCGATCAAGCGGCCCCGTTGGCGGGCTGGGAGCTGCCCGAACAGTTCACGTGCTTGAGACGTTTGCTCGAGGCACGGTTGGGAATGCCAGGCAAGCGCGAGTACGTGCAGGTATTGCGATTACTGGAGGACTTCCGATTCGAGCACGTTGCCGCGGCGGTGCGCCAAGCCTGCGAGTTGGGAGCGATTGGCTTGGATGCAGTCAGGCACTTAGTGCTGTGCCGCATCGAGCAACGGCCGCCGCGCTTGGACTTGACGAAGTATCCGCACCTGCCGGCAGCCCAGGTGGAGCAAACCTCCGCTGCGGACTATTTGGCACTGCTGGCACAAGGAGGGGGGTAATGGCGAGGTCGAAACTTCTGCTCGAAGCGCATTTGAAAGCGTTGCGGCTGCCAACCTTCCTGCGCGAGTACGACAAACTGGCGCGGCAATGCGCCGCCGAGAGCTTGGATTCGAGGAGCTTCCTGCAACAACTCTGCGAGCTGGAACTGCTCGACCGTGAACAGCGGGCCACCGAGCGCCGCATCAAGGCCGCGAAGTTTCCCGTGACCAAGAGTCTGGACACTTTCGACTTCCCGTCCTTGCCAGCGTTGAACAAGAAGCTGGTGCTGGAACTGGCGCGCTGTGAGTTTATCGACCGCCGCGAAAACGTGCTGGCACTGGGTAATTCCGGCACGGGCAAAACGCACATCGGCTTGGCGTTGGGACTGGCGGCTTGTCAGCGCGGCTATCGAACACGCTTCACAACAGCGGCGGCACTGGTCAATGAGCTGTTCGAAGCCCGAGATGAACGGCGCTTGCTGCGATGTCAAAAGCAGTTGGCCAAGCAGGATCTGCTGATCGTCGATGAACTGGGCTACGTGCCGCTATCGAAGACCGGAGCGGAGTTATTGTTCGAAGTGTTTTCCCAGCGCTACGAACAGGGCTCGACGCTGGTCACCTCGAATCTGCCGTTTAACGAATGGACGGAGGTCTTCGGCTCCGAGCGGCTGACCGGCGCCCTGCTCGATCGCCTCACGCACCACGTTCATATTCTAGAGATGAACGGCGAAAGCTTCCGTCTGATCCAGAGCAAGAAGAAGCGGGCTCACTCTTTGGGCTGACCCACCGGCCACTCGCCCGGTTTTCGTGGGACGGCCTCCACTACGCCTGGGCCGCCCTAAAGGGCGACCGCAGGCTCCGTTCCAGCCGTCCCACGAAAACCGCTACCCCTTCACCAACTGGTCTACTTTTGCTCCGCCGAAGTGGTCCAAATTTACTCCGCCCTTGACAATCCTCTGACCCCGAGATGACGAAGACTTCTACCCGGTTCGAGCCTGCCTTGAAGACGGTCTCGGGAACCATGGCCGTAAACGACTGCGGACTCTCGGGCCCCTTGTAGGTTCGAGTAACGGCCTCGATCCTGCCATTCACCGTCACTGCCAGAGATAGGCACTCTGCGGCGCCTCGACCGGCGTTGATCCGGCCGACTATATAGGCCGGAATGAAAGGCCCGTCAAGATCTACTTCCTCAAACCTCCACTCCTCCTTCAGTTCCAACTCCAGCGCCAGCGTACCGGCAAAGGGTACCTGGTCGATCTTTTGACCTACCAAAGAACGGAATCGTCCAATACGGTAGATGCTGTGGGGATCTTCGCCCGACCCGAACAAGGAGATCTTCCGCTCGACCGTGGCGGCCATCCCCTCAAGGTCAGCATCAGATACGAGACGCTCCATACGATCGTTTTCCTGCGTAAAAAAGAGCTTTTGAGATCGTTCTGAGCGGGAAGATTCGAGAACTGAACGGCCGTCGACCACCCAAGGCAGCTCGGCCCCAAGGACATCAGCGATGGTTGGAAAGACATCAATGATTTCAACGTTTCGGTCACTCACAACGGCCGTCCGCTGGTGAGGGACCTTCACAAAGAGCGGCACGGCCAATATATCCGCCCAACTCTTCTTTTTCTCTTCCGGGACGCGGTATGGTCCATCGGGCCAAAAACTCGATCCGTGATCAGCAACGACGATGACCAGAGAGCGATCATAGAGACCCACCTCGTGGAGTTTTCTCAGGAGCGTTCCAAGCAGCCGGTCTGCATACCCCACCTGAAGGATATGCCGCTGAAAGGCTTGAACCGTTTCCCATTCGTCACTTCCCCAGTTGTACCTCCTCAGCCCGTGCGGAGCTAGAGGCCGGTCGCTAAGACTATACTTCTTCCCGGAGGGTAGATACGTATAGGGGATGTGGGGAACGAGGGTGTGAAGAAAATACAAAACCGGCCCGTCGGCAGGCTGAATCCAGTCAACAAACTGGGATACAACCCAGCCGTAGTCTCTCCTCTGACGTCGTAGTTCCCCTGGCGAGGCGCCCTTCTTCCTCGGCTCCGTCGCGCCAAAGTCTCGCAAGGTAGCCGTAACCGAGGGGAGATTCTGCGATAGGTCAACCGGAAGCACCACGTGCAGATAAACCAACCACAGGTCGGAAAGTGTTGTTCGGATGCGCTCCCCGAAGCGCTCTCTCAATATCGGCGCGCGGCATAGTTCCTCAGGGCAGATACGCGACACACTCTCGAAAGCGTTTAACTCGTAGTTCCCGCTTAGCCACGTAAACAGGTTCTCCGGGTAGTTCGCCGCAATCGGAGGGACGGGCTCCCTGGTATACCTGCCGGTCAGGAGAGCGGGGAGCACACGTCCGGTGAGCTCTGAGACCGTACTGGCATTTCGGAACCAGTGGGAATCCCGCGCCAGCGCTGCAAAGTTCGGATACCGGAAAGCATTGATCCGCCGATGTTCATCCATCAGGGAGGAAGTCGGAAGCTCGTCAAACACGAGAAGAACGACGGGGATATCATATGAGCCTTCCCGGACAGCGGGCGGCTCCCGTTGGACAAAAAGGAGGTCCGACACCGGGGGCCGCAACAGGAACAACGCCGGGAACACCACGATACTCGGCCACAGAAAAGCGAGAAAGCTCTCCACGAGGCGCACTCGGCAAGAAGCCCAACCTATCGGTAGGCCGATAAGCAGCGCGGCAACGACGAGAGCAAGCCCTGGGCCGGCGAACAGCGTCTTGAAGGCTTGCAGAGCGACGGCGCCGATCAGCAGCCCGGCGGCCAGCTGATGAACGTAGTCCGCTGCTCGCCGATGAAGAAAGCCGGTCAAAGTCTCAACCAGAACCGGCAACCCGGGAAAAACGACGCAAACGATAGCTGCAAGAAGCAACAGATCCAGCGGACGAAGGTCGTGAGCGACGAGGAAATCCGCGTTTCTGGATAGCAGGTCGAACAGCGGCTGGGCTACAGCGAAACCAAACAGCGCGAAGACGTGCAGGCTTCTTCGGAAACAGTGGTCCATCTTCATGCCCCACCCTGCTCACCCAGGTCCACTCGGCAATCCGTCATCACCTAAAAAGAGCCGTGAAAGCCGGCTTTGTATCGTTGCGACGGGATTTAACGGGAACGTGACAAAGAGTCTGCCCAGTTTGGATCTCAATGCTTACCCAGCTTTAGCGCTCGCGTCAGAGGTGTATGGCAGCATGCGGATTCCTCCCTTTCTTGCGCCTAACATCTTGGTGTTCAATGGATATAGCCCAAACTCCGCAATTGATCAAGCACCTCCACGGGCAGGATGGTTTCATGATCTCCCTCCCTTGACCCCGTCCCGTAATGTGTCTCGATAAATGCAGCCCTTTCTTTATCCTGCCACTCCAGAAATTCTCTCAACAACGCGTGAAGTCTGTGGACCTCATCTCTCTGACTACCACTGAGATCGTGCTGCTCTACACCCGCATTTTCAATTTGATGTTTGACATCCCGACCTTCCAGCGGCCTTGAGCGTCTTTATTCATAGGGGCTAGAGCCCGATGAGGACGCCATGGAGGCCAACACCCAATGGGTGAAAAACAAACCAAGCCATTCCAGCTAAGTTTCAACGGCTTGTTGAAAGTCGATTTCCAGGGATCGCACGTCACTTCTGATGGTGGCCTGATTTTGGTTCGCGAACTGGACGAACGGCTCGGTCTCGGAGAACTGATTGACGAGCATCTCAGCGACTCCCGGCAAGGCACAAACAAGCAGTTCACGCTCGCTGATCTGTTGCGGCAGTCGGTCTACAGCCGCTTGGCGGGCTACGAGGACCTCAACGACGCCGAGCGGGTTTCGATCGATCCGACGTTTCGGCTGATCGGTTCGCAGAAGATCTGGGATCGCGGTGCGGCCTTGACCTCGACGCTGCACGGCTTCGAGACGGAGATGCTGGCGAGCGAAGAGAACCTGCTGGGGCTGATGGCGCTGAACCGAGAGCTGGTCGGGCAAGCGGAGGCGTTCGACGACTCCGAGCGGGTCGTTCTGGACATGGACTCCACCGAGAGTCCGGTCCATGGCCAACAGGAAGGCAGTGCCTACAACGGACACTTCGAGTCGGTCTGCTACCATCCGTTGCTTTTGTTCAACGGTCATGGTGATTGCCTCGCTGCAAAGCTGCGTCCAGGCAACGTGCACAGCGCCGACGACTGGGATGAGCTATTGTTGCCGGAGATCGAGCGCCAACAGGCTGCGGGCAAGCAGGTCGCCTTCCGGGGCGATGCGGCCTTTGCCAAGCCGGAGGTTTATGAGGCTTCGGAGGAACGCGGAGTACAGTACGCCATTCGCATTCCGGCCAACAAGAGCCTGGAGTTGGAGATCGAGGACATCCTGTTTCGGCCACCGGGCAGGCCGAGCGCCAAGCCCCTGGTGCGCTACAAGAGCTTCCGCTATCAGGCCGCCAGTTGGAGCAAACCGCGGCGCATCGTAGCGAAGGTTGAGCACCACCCGGGCGAACTGTTCGCGCAACCCGGCTTCATCGTCACCAACATGACCCGGCCCAGTCGCTCGGTGGTGCGCTTTTACAACAAGCGCGGCACGGCCGAGCAGTGGATCAAGGAAGGCAAGCAGGCCACGAATTGGACACGGTTGTCGTGCCATCGTTTTCGCGCGAACGAAGTTCGCTTGCAACTCAGCGTCCTGGCTTACAACCTCGGCAACCTGTGGCGGCGGCTGGGACTGCCACCAAGCATCAAGAGCTGGTCGCTGACGAGCTTGCAGCAGCGGCTGATGAAGACCGGCGGGCGGCTGGTCAAGCATGCCCGCTACTACTGGTTGCTGCTGGCCGAGGGGCATCTGAACCGGCGGCTGTTCGGTGACATGCTGCACAGGATCTGGGCGCTGCCGCTGCCGAGCGGGTAGCGTTGACCGGGCTAGGATCAACAGTTTTCGGCTCCAAAAAGGTTTGGCAGGGAGCAGTGTCGGCCGCAGCGCCGTTCAGGCCGCGCAATCAACGTCTGTGAGCGGACGGACGAGCCCTGGCGCCTACCGGCGGAGGGGATGTGCAGGGTTCAGCGCGAAAAGACGTGGCATTCGGGCCGCGATGTACGTATATCCCATGTGTTTGCGGATCACCGCGCCGTTTTTCGATTCCACCAAGCCGTTGTCGTTGGAGTGCCGCGGACGCGACTTGGTCTGTTCGATCAGCAGCTTGTTCAATAGCTTCTCCACCGTGCGATTGAGGAACTCGCTGCCGTTGTCGGAATGGAAGCCGCGGATACGAAAGGGAAACTGCTCGATCATGGCTTTCAGCAACGGCTCCAGCCAAGCTTCACTGATCGCGGGCGTGGCGCCGACCACTTGCCACTGGGTGACTTCATCCACGGCATTGATGTGGTAGACGCCCTTGACGCCATCGCGATCCCCTTGATGCACCGTATCCACTCGCAGAAAGCCGGGTTGGCCTTGCGGGTCGGGCCGGCGCCGCTCGCCGATCGACACCGCCGTGGGCCGGGTCTTGGTGAAATGCAGCCGCCGCTGGCGGTAGGCTCTGCGCCGCCGCAGGCGATAGATCTGGGCCACCGAGATCCCCGCCAGCCGCTCGTATTCGCGCTGCTGGTACTGCTGGTATTCCCGCTCGAGGATCTTGCGCGTGGCCGGGCCGCTGAGGGTTTCGTGGGCCTCGTCCACCGCCGCCAGCAGTTCGACGTCGGCGGGCGTGTACTTGCGGGCAAAGCGATGCCGCCGGTAGCGGGCGGGTTGGAGTTCTCCGCCCTGCCGGTACTGCTGGATCAGCCGCGTGATTTGCGCCCGGCTCAGTCCGGTCATCTTGACCAGATACTGCCGCAGCAGCCGGCGCGGATGTATACTGTGGCCGTGCCCAAGGCCAAAACGGAAATCCTGGCTAGAGGGTCGTCGCTCAGATCATACAACTCAAAGACCGGCTCCGCATTACCCAAGTATCTATTCTCAATCAGCTTCCACCGGTCTTCAATGACAGCATACATTTCCAGGTCATCGTAGTTTCCTACTGAGTTGCTGTTCGGGAATGTAAACCGGCTCTTCCGGGTTTTTAGTGGGTGGCCAACGGGTAGCCGGCTCCTCCATCCTGCCGACCCGACGTCGCCCGCAGTCACATCGGAGCCCAAAAGGCGGCCAAGAAATCCCCAAATACCCTACACGCCAGTCCGGTCGTGGGCAACTCGTAAAGGGAATAAGACACTGATAAACAGGGAGTTATCTCTTTGAGTGTGGCCACTGGATGACAGTTGTGGATCCGCATTTCACAGCCTTCGGGAGACTGTACGACTACCTGCCAGCAGCCTTGCTCTACTCGTAACCCTTTGTTTATCAGTAATTCTTTTTGGCCAACGCAGTCGCCGCCCGGCCTTGGGGGCCGTAGAGTTGTCACGAAGCCCTTGAATGGCACCGAAGCAGGCTCCGGGAGGTCGGCCTCACAGTGGCGAGGGATCCGTCACTCACCGCCGCCAGCCACTAAAATCCCAGAAGAGCCTGTAAACCTTGAAAGAAAGATCCTTCTCGGGAGGGCTTCCATGTGGCTCGGCGCCAAAACGTCTGTGCCCTGAAGCTTTGGCCAGTCAACTGAAATCGAAACGTGCCCCAATATCATCGGCGCAATATCTACCGCGTGGACTGGATCTGTCACCACAGCGGGACGGAGATCCCCGTGGTCCACCATGATCAAGGGTATTCTGACCTCTTCCTCATACACGGAGATACCATGTCCAAACCGGCCCCTCTGATTCAACGCTTCACCGTGGTCAGAAGTCACCACGAATAGGGTCTGGTCGGCGCGGTCTAGCTCGATCAGCTTGTCATAGATCCTCTTAAGCTGGCTGTCGTTGAAGTGCACTTCCGCGTCATATAGGACATCTGGATTTCTTTCCTTGCCAAGATGCGGGGGTACAACCGGAGGGGAAAGTGGTCTGTGCGGATCGATAGAGTGGATGTAAAGAAAAAACTGGTCATCCGAATGCTCTTCAAGCCACGGTAGCACCTTTCGATTCAGATCATCAGAGTGTGTCTTGTTCTGCTTAGGCTCGGTATTTGAGACTTCAACCAGGATTTCCATTTTGGCCCTGGCACGGTGAAAGTATACACCCGCGCTGCCCCGCATACCACGTCTTTTCGCGCTGAACCCTGCACATGACCTCCACCGGTAGGCGCCAGGGCTCGTCCATCCGCTCACAGACGTTGATTGAGCGGACTGAACGGCGCTCCGGCCGACACTGCTCCTTGCGAAACCTTTTGGAGCCGAAAACTGTTGATCCTCGCCCGGTCAACGCTACCCGCTTGGCAGCGGCAGCGCCCAGATCCTGTGCAGCATGTCGCCGAACAGCCTGCGGTTCAAATGTCCTTCGGCCAGCAGCAGCCAGTAATACCGCGCGTGCTTGACCAGCCGACCGCCGGTCTTCATCAACCTGTGTTGCAAGCTCGTCAGCGACCAGCTCTTGATCCTTGGTGGCAGTCCCAGCCGCCGCCACAGGTTGCCCAGGTTGTAGGCCAGCACACTCAACTGCAAGCGCACTTCGTTCGCCCGGAAGCGATGGCACGACAGCCTGGTCCAATGCGTCGCCTGCTTGCCTTCTTTAATCCACTGCTCGGCCGTCCCGCGCTTGTTGTAGAAGCGCACCACGGAGCGGCTCGGCAGAGTCAGGTTGGTGACGATGAAGTTGTCCCGTGGAAACAGCTCCCCAGCGTGATGCTCCACCTTGGCCACGACCCTTCGGGCCTTGCTCCAGCTCGCTGCCCGGTAGAGAAAGCTCCTGTAGCGCACCAAAGGCTTCCGAGTGGGTCTTCCCACCGGCCGCACCAACAGCTCGGCAACTTCACGCCGCAGGTTCTCGTTCGCCGGAAGGCGGATGGCATACTTCACGCCACGCTCCTCCGAAGCCTCGTAAATCTCTGGCTTGGCAAAGGCTGCATCCCCCCGGAAGGCAACCTCTTTGCCATGGTTCTGCTGACGTTCGATCTCGGGCAGGAGCAGTTCATCCCAGTCCTCAGCGCTGTGCACATTGCCCGGACGGAGCTTGGCCGCCAGACAGTCGCCGTGACTGTTGAACAGCAACAGCGGGTGGTAGCAGACGGACTCGAAATGGCCGTTGTAGGCGCTGCCTTCCTGTTGGCCGTGGACGGGGCTTTCCGTCGAGTCCATGTCCAGAACAACCCGCTCGGAGTTGTCTTGGGTCTCGGCTTGGGCGAGCAGCTCCCGGTTCAACGCCATCAACCCCAGCAGGTTCTCTTCGCTCGCCAGCATCTCCGTCTCGAAGCTGTGGAGCGTCGAGGTCAAGGCCGCACCGCGATCCCAGATTTTCTGCGAACCGATCAGCCGAAACGTCGGATCGATCGAAACCCGCGCGGCGTCGTTGAGGTCCTCGTAGCCCGCCAAGCGGCTGTAGACCGACTGCCGCAACAGATCAGCGAGCGTGAACTGCTTGTTTGTGCCTTGCCGGGAGTCGCTGACATGCTCGTCAATCAGTTCTCCGAACCCGAGCCGTTCGTCCAGTTCGCGAACCAAAATCAAGCCACCGTCGGAAGTGACGTGCGATCCTTGGAAATCGACTTTGAGAAGTCCATTGAAAGTTAGCTGGAACGGCTTTGTTTCTTTTTCACCCATTGGGTGTTGGCCTCCCTGGCGTCCTCATCGGGCTCTAGCCCCTATGAATAAAGACGCTGAACGCCACCGCAAAGTCGGAATGTCAAACTCAAATCGAAAATCGGGGTAAAAACGCATTGGGACCGAATGTGTAGTCAAAACCCTGATCAAGATTGGACAGGGTTCCACTCAAAGGATTCGCTGAGAATTGCGCCGTCACATAGCCGTGAGACCGCAGCTCGTCTTGAAGCGTCGGCACACTGTCGGGGAGGACGTCCAAGTGGCTATATCGGCCCACTCCGTGCGTTTGTGGATACAGGGACGTGAACAGGCTACCTATCGCTGGTTTCGTCCAAGAAGCCGCCGCATAGCAGTTTCGAAATACAATGCCCTGCTCCGCTAGTCTGTCAAGAAATGGTGACGTTCCCCTGGTGTAGCCGTAAGCACCAAGACGGTCCGGGCGGAGAGCGTCAATTACATACAAAACTATGTGGCTCTTCCGGGTTTGGTCCTTCCGGGTTTCTAGTGGGCGAGTGTGGCTCGGTGGTAGTCTCGCGGGATGCAAGACCGCGAGCTATACCGCCAGATTCTGGGCATCGAAAGTCCCTGGAAAGTCGCGCGAGTGGAGCTGCGCCGAGCCGACGGCGAAGTCCACATCTTCCTCGAACACGACGAGCAAGTCCGCTGGCCGTGCCGCCAATGCAGCGCCGTGTGCGCACTCCACGATCATCAGCCCGAACGCCGCTGGCGTCACCTCGACACCTGTCAGTACCGCACGATCCTGCACGCCCGGCCGCCGCGCAGCGACTGCTCCGAGCACGGGCCGCGCGTCGTGCGACTGCCCTGGGCCGAGGCTTCCAGCCGCTTCACCGCGCTGTTTGAAGCTCTCGCGATCTCGTGGCTGAAGGAAGCCAGCCAGCAAGGCATCGCCGAGTTGCTGGCGCTGAGCTGGGACGAGATTCACGGCATCCTGGAACGCGCCGTGCAACGTGGGCTCGAACGTCGCGCGGCAGAGCCGATTCCCTACCTGGGCGTCGACGAGAAGAGCTTCCGCAAGCGCCATCGCTATCTCACCGTCGTCAACGATCTCAACCGCTCGCGCGTGTTGTTCGTCGCCGAGGGACGCCGCCAGGCCAGCCTGGACGGCTTTTGGAAGACGTTGAGCGCAGAGCAACTCGCCCGAGTCGAGGCCGTCGCGATGGACATGTGGGATCCTTACGTCGCCTCGACCCGGGAGCATCTCGACGAATCGGAGAAAAAGATCGTTTACGACAAATATCACATCGCGGCGCATCTGGCGAAGGCGGTGGACCAAGTGCGGCGGGCGGAGAACAAGCGTTTACTGGCCCTCGGCGACGAACGTTTGACAGGCACGAAGTACGCTTGGCTGCGGCATCCGGCGAACTTTTCCGAGGACGCCTGGCGCGAGTTCCGCGCGCTGCGCGAAAGCGACTTGAAAACGGCGCGGGCGTGGGCGTTGAAGGAAACGGCGATGCGGCTGTTCGACTATCGTCGCGAATCGGCGGCGCGAGCTTTCTTCGAGCAATGGCGCGGCTGGGCGAGTCGCAGCCGGCTGACGCCGATGGTCACCGTAGCGCGGATGTTGACGGCTCGCCTCGAAAACATACTCACGTATCTGAAACACCGCATTACGAACGCGGTCAGCGAGGGGTTGAACTCAAGGATTCAATGGGTCAAGGCCACGGCGCGCGGTTTCCGCAATCAACAGAACTTCATCAACGCCATCTACTTCCACTGTGGGAAACTCGATCTGGCTCCTTCGCCCACTTAAAACCCGGAAGAGCCCCGGGTTTTTAGTGGGTGGCCAACGGGTAGCCGGCTCCTCCATCCTGCCGACCCGACGTCGCCCGCAGTCACATCGGAGCCCAAAAGGCGGCCAAGAAATCCCCAAATACCCTACACGCCAGTCCGGTCGTGGGCAACTCGTAAAGGGAATAAGACACTGATAAACAGGGAGTTATCTCTTTGAGTGTGGCCACTGGATGACAGTTGTGGATCTGCATTTCACAGCCTTCGGGAGACTGTACGACTACCTGCCAGCAGCCTTGCTCTACTCGTAACCCTTTGTTTATCAGTAATTCTTTTTGGCCAACGCAGTCGCCGCCCGGCCTTGGGGGCCGTAGAGTTGTCACGAAGCCCTTGAATGGCACCGAAGCAGGCTCCGGGAGGTCGGCCTCACAGTGGCGAGGGATCCGTCACTCACCGCCGCCAGCCACTAAAATCCTAAAATCCCAGAAGAGCCAACTATGTTAGGGCGAGCGATCCTCTGGTAATTGAGGATCATTGGGTTTGACCAAAAGGCAACGTTACCGATTACGTCGCTTTCCGCTCGCAGCGCGATCTCTCTCACCCCAGAAGGAAGCCGAACACGAAAATCATGCCACCGCCCGTCACCTCTAAGTTCTTCATCAAATAGGGTTGTCCGTGCGTTTGGATGACTAGCTCTGACAGAGTATTGGACTGTGGAACCTGCGACGAGATTGTGGACACCGAACAGCAGCTCGCCTCCATCTGCTTTACCTAGCTGGTAGGTGATTTCACCGGGTGTTCGCACAAACAGGGTGTCACGGACTTCTCCCCGGACAACATGGCGGTACTTGCCAAAGGGCTGTACGGCGAAACGTCCGATTTTGCTCAGGACCCTAACCTTGTCCAGCCGTGGTACAGGATGTACGGTGCGAGGAAAGCGTATGAACAAAAAACGAAGCGGCTTTTCGTCCTCCGTCGTCCCAGAAACTTGGATGTCCGAGATGCTATCACCATTAACGAGGAATTGTGCAGAATGTAGCTTACCGTAGTTTCGTAACTGGAGCCAGTTACGAAGAAAATCGGACCGAGGGGGAGTATCCACTTCACTCCAATGAAGTGTAAAGCTATCTAGGCCAACTGCAGAGGAAACTTCAATGGTAATGGAGTCCACTTCCGTTACACTGTCGAAATGGAGACGGGGACTCACATAGGTAATAACGTCACCCTCTATTTGTGTCGTCCACTGTTCTTTTATTTCCACGGAGGCCCACGCGTGGCGGGTTTGTCTCTTCGTGCTAGTCGCGAGTGTGGTATCAGGAACGGCAAAGTGGAGTCGGCTGGGTTGGTCGAGGAATCTCTCCAGAGCATGGGTGACTCCGGGGAGTTTTGTTTCACTGGCGCGAAAGATCATCCAGTAAGTGAAACCAACCAGAACGAGGCCAGTCGCAAAAAGAAGGGTCCGCTTAGCCACTTAGTTCCCTCTTGTAGACCGACTGTCGGGGGTAGAGTCCAGAGACGGGCGAAAAGGGGAGCGCCACTATCGTTTTCGACGAGACCCTAAGCCAAACGGGCCGGAAAGGGTCATTTTTCAAAATGCGGTATGACGGGGAATGGTTTCCGTGCCCCTGCGATAAGCCGGCGGTTTCGGGTCGAGCCAGTCGACGACAGCCTCCTTCACGGCAAAAGCGAAGAAGTGATTACCCAGTGGATTGTAGTGTCCAATGTAGTGTCGTCCTACGTACGCCCTGGAACTGAGTCGAAACGCTCTGAAGTCTTCCACATGCTTCTGCAGGGTGTCGACAAATCGGATATTGTTGTCCCGCAAAAACCTGACGAACTCCCCGTCCTCTCGAGAGAAACCCTCACACGCGCGCCTCACCGCGCCGCTATCGTAACTCAGGAAAACCATCAGTTTCTTGCCGTTCTCTCGCGCGAAGGCCTGGGTCTTCTCAACGATGTGCATGCTCGCCTTCAGCGCGTACTTGACATGCACAGAACGGGCCGTGCGAGAAATCCCCTCCGGCGTACTGAAATCAGCTTGAACGCGAAGTTGCCCCGCCAACGTTTCAAGCAGCTGGCGGTCAACTACGGTCCCAGAGCGTTCCGCAACTATGAGTTTGACGACCGGATCATGCCGGAAGCGTTCCACGACATGGTCCTCGTCGGTCAGCTGGTTCAACGACTCCACCGTGGGGTAGGGGTTTTCGTGCTCCACCGCCTGGCCGCTGTCCAGGTCTGGGCGGATATGGACCCAAGGGTTGCCAGAAAACTGATAGAGATATCCCAGGTGCACCCGCCACCATTTGCCAACGCGAAGCCATCTCCAGGCGCTGATGCTGCGAAGATGATCATCGATGCCCCAGATGTTCAGGATCAAGTATTCAGCTTTTGACGGCGTGGCCTCTTCTCGCAGCAGTCGCCGATAGGCCTGGTAGACTCCATAGCCGCCGACCCCGAAGTTTCGGATCGGCTCGCCCAGGTGGGCCGCCAGATATTCCTCCCAGGTCTCGCCGTCACTGACCTGATTGCCCTGGGTGAAGCTGTCGCCATAGGCATTGATCCTGCAGGGCCGATCGGCGTAGCTGATCATCTTGCGCTCGCCGGTTTCAGAAAAACGGGAGGTCGTCCGGCAGCCGTCGACACCATCTTGGCTCACAAAGTCTCGCATCGTATAGCCGAGCTCGGGGTCGAACCTCACGACGTTCGTCTGATTGGAATCTAAGAACGCGGCGACTTCTTCCCGTGTATAGGTCAGCTCGCGAAGAAAGGCTTCGACAGACTGGGAGTTACGGGACTGCTGGCCCGGCGAGGCGGATGAACGCTGCTGGGAGAAGGCCCGCTTCGTCGGCCGCACGGCCAAAGGAAAGAGGGGCGAAGCCCACAGGAAACTTCTACGAAGCATGGTTTGGGGGGGGAATATCTGGTGCTCGCCTTTCACGTTTCTCCTCCGGGAGGCGCTCCTGCCGTTTCTCTAATTGGCGTGGCGCCGAGCGCCACATCGCGGCCTACAATCTACGAGGGAGGTGTAAGCCAGGATTTCCTTTTTGGCCGTCCTGGCACGGATAGGGTAGCCGATCCGCAGCCGCCATGCAACGGTTTTCGCACTGATGCCCCTTTCGGTACTCCTCTCGATGCCGCTCTAGCCCTCGAATGCTGGCGATCGTACCGTTCCGGTGACCGCAGAGGGCTTTTGGGCAACACCTCTCCCGCGGCCGCCTGCTGCAACTCGCCTACG
The DNA here is from genome assembly GCA_965206025.1 of Bryobacterales bacterium. Lineage (GTDB taxonomy): Bacteria > Acidobacteriota > Terriglobia > Bryobacterales > UBA6623. The sequence goes on from CBDBIU010000003.1 coordinate 262,091, forward strand.
CTGACTGTTCCGGGCCGTCTGTTACCCTCCCGGCACAGGTAACGCCCAAATCCGTCGCAGCATCTCGCCAAACAGCTTCCGGTTGAGATGACCCTCGGCCAGCAGGAGCCAGTAGTAGCGAGCATGCTTGACCAATCGTCCGCCGGTCTTCATCAGCCGCTGCTGCAAGCTCGTCAGCGACCAACTCTTGATCCTGTTCGGCAGCCCCAGCCGCCGCCAGAGATTGCCGAGGTTGTAGGCCAACACGCTCAGGTGTAGCCGTACCTCGTTGGCGCGGAAACGGTGACACGACAGTCGGGTCCAACTCGTTGCCTGTTTGCCTTCCTTGATCCACTGCTCCGCGGTGCCGCGCTTGTTGTAGAAACGCACCACCGACCGGCTCCGCAGGGTAATGTTCGTGACGATGAATCCGACGCGCGGGAACAACTCGCCGGGGTGCCAGTACGCCACGATCGCAGGGGCGCCACAGTCTTCGGCCAGTGCGCGCTCTCGCATCGGGCAGCCTCGCGGTACGGCTCCTCGTTAATCGAGAATGGCCTTCAGGGAAGATGCCCCAGAGCAGGCCCGAAGGAACCGCTGCGGAAGGAGCTTATGTCTTGAGATCGGGGAGTGGGGCCGGGACGAGAGCATGGGCTGAACCCCGTGGCTGCGACGGTTCGGGCCACTTCGTGGGCCCTCACCGTCTTGCCACGGTGGCGCGCCGTGTGATTCTCGGGATCGCCACCCGCTGGGGGGATGAGGGCGTGGGGTGGGGTTATCCCCTAAACCTAAACCCGACCGCCAATCTCTCTAAGTTAAAAAGTGAGAGGTTTCCTACTAGAGGATAACCCCAACCCAACCCCCCCCCCCATTTCAAGGCCGCTTGACCTCAAGGAGTTGCCAGAGCCGCGTGTTGTGTCTCTGCCCTGCGACGACGAGCCGGACACTCACTTGGCCGGTGGCGGTGGCGATTTCGAAATGGCGATCCCGGTTCGCGGCAAGCTTCTTGCCCAGGACGACCTTGCGGCTCTGTGCGTCCCCCGGCCCTAAGTCAAGCGGCTCCTCGAGGGCGCTCACCAGGGGGAGGAGGTCGGCGACTCCGACTTTTCGCTCGGCGTGCCCGTCCCACCACGCTGCCAAAAAGGCGAGCCACTCCGCTTGAGACTGCTCGTGAAGGCGCCCCTGGTTTTCCAAAAAGCCGTCGATGCCGGCGTTCCCAAGGACGCCCCCCATTGCCTCTGAGTAGCGCTCAAAGCCGCCCAAGGTCTTTCGGCCCCGGGGCCGATCGGCTGCGAGCCAAGCCCTAATCAGCACAAGCGCTGCCCAAACTAGTCCAGCCCAGTTCTCGGCCACAAAGCCGGGCAGGTCGGGGTGCCGAAAACCGCTCCGGCGCCATGGTTGAGGACACCGCGCGTCAAGCCGTATTGGAATCGTCCTTCGGGCGATCTCGTCGGACAGCGCTGGATTGTTTCCCGTCGCTATCCAAATGCAGCGAACCGGGATCCGCGCCATCGTAGAGCTGCCCAAGATTCGATCCTCCCAGTACGGGCTGGTGATAGCGGCCGACAGTGCGGGTGAGGCCAGCCGAAGCTGCAGGTTGTCGATCAGGACGAACACGGGCGCCTCCCTAAGTTTCGAAGTAATCCGACGTCTCCACTCCTCTTCATCGCGACCTTCCGTCATCGTCGGCGTCCAGTCGCCCGTCGCGGGAAAAGTCAAGACCTGCGCCAAAAGTGATGCGCCCGTTCCAGGCTTGGGCTTCTCTATCAAATGAAGTGGTGTCGCGCCGTCGGCCAGGTCACGCATGAACGGCAATAGGCAGAGCGCCACGGCGTTCGCCCGGTCCGCTTCGCTGGCGAATGGGAAATCGTGCAAAACGTCCTTCAGGATGAGATTCGCCCTAGCCAAATCAAATTTGCTCGGCCGCAGAGGGACCGGGCGTAGCTTAAAGCCAGACCTCGGGTAGTAGTATGTCCGCGAGCGTCGGTGGTAACCGCCCCACTCCTGGAGCGTGCCGTCGGCGGCGAAGACCGGGACCTCGACTAGGCGTTCCAGTGGGGGGAGGGGCGGGTTCGGCGTGGCGAGCAGGTCTCGCGCTAGGTCTTTTGGTGGCCTAGCCGGCGTTTGTCTCTCCCCCGTTCCCTTGAAGAACCGTGCCTTCCTGGCGACCAGATGCTGCATGCGGGCCTCCTTGACGACCTGAATTACTGGCCCGCTGTCGTCGCGCTTCACGAGCTGCGAGATGACTCCGCCGTGCAGGTATAGGAATTCGTCGTCCTCGTTTGCGTAGCCGAGGGCCTCCCAGGCCCGGCTCGTGAGCGTTTCCAGGTCCTGTTGGTTGGCGTTGATCGGGAGGCGAGTAGGGCGGGCGTCGGATGGCGCAAAGCTAACGCGAGGCATCGCGCACCTCCCCAGTAGCGGCCAGCGAAGTGCCGCTGCCCTGTGAGATGCCTGCGCTCGGGGTCGCCGAGCATCGATCTCTCTCCTCTAACGCCCCCGGGGTGTATTTCGGATAAAAAAGGTCGTAAACTACTAATAGATAGTATTGGCATAGAATTTCCTTTCCTTAGAAGCCCGGTGTTCGGGTGCCGGGCTTCTAACTAAAAGGCTCTTCTGGGATTTTAGTGGCTGGCGGCGGTGAGTGACGGATCCCTCGCCACTGTGAGGCCGACCTCCCGGAGCCTGCTTCGGTGCCATTCAAGGGCTTCGTGACAACTCTACGGCCCCCAAGGCCGGGCGGCGACTGCGTTGGCCAAAAAGAATTACTGATAAACAAAGGGTTACGAGTAGAGCAAGGCTGCTGGCAGGTAGTCGTACAGTCTCCCGAAGGCTGTGAAATGCGGATCCACAACTGTCATCCAGTGGCCACACTCAAAGAGATAACTCCCTGTTTATCAGTGTCTTATTCCCTTTACGAGTTGCCCACGACCGGACTGGCGTGTAGGGTATTTGGGGATTTCTTGGCCGCCTTTTGGGCTCCGATGTGACTGCGGGCGACGTCGGGTCGGCAGGATGGAGGAGCCGGCTACCCGTTGGCCACCCACTAAAAACCCGGAAGAGCCAACTAAAACTCAGTCGAGCCTCTGAAGGCCCCTCCCTAGCGCGGGGTACGCCGGGGCTCACCACCGACAGGCCTGCCGGCTAACCACTGCTCCAGATCCTCGGGCCGGTATCGGACCAGGGCCGACAATTTGACGAAACGTGGCCCGCGGCCTTCTAGCCGCCATCGCCGAAGACAGGCGACGGAGACGTGAAGTCGGGCAGCGACTTCACGCTCTTTCAACAGCGTCGAGCTGCGCACTGCGGCGTCACGGGTTAAAACGGACATGTGGCCTCCCCTTTCAGATAGCCAGATGCTGTCTTCCGCCCGGTAGCAGCCGACCCCAGAGGGTCGCATTTCCACGCGCGGAGTTAGCAAACTAACGCTTTAGAGATTGGTTAGGCAGTGAGGAAGCCGCCCGGCTCCGCACAAACGAAACCAGCAAGCGTCGACTTCCACCGGAAGGCGTTTCACTCGACCCGACGATCCCGCCAAGGCAAAGTGTTGGGGTGCGTACTCCCAGAGTTTCAGAGTCTCAGCGTCCCGTCCGGGGAAGCAGCGAAATGAAACTCGAGGGTAGTGTATCACAAGTCGTAGCGTCTTGTAGTAGTCTTGTCTCATGCAAGATGAGTCTGAACGAGGAGTTTGTTTCTCACACAAGATGAGCCTGAAGGATCGGGGAGTGGGCATGCTGGGAATTGACTATCCAAGTGCAAAACACCAGCAAGCTGAACCTGCAACAGATCCAGCAGTTTCTCCACTCCAGCGAGGAGATTCGATTCAAAGGCAAAGGGCGGGCCGAGATCTACACGTGGGTGGCGCGCACGCTTCGCCAGCACGGCTACAGCCGCCAAAACCGCGCCGACAAAGGGCTGCTGCGGCAGTATCTGGTCAAGATGACCGGACTGAGCCGGGCGCAAATCACGCGGCTGATCCAGCAGTACCGGCAGGGCGGAGAACTCCAACCCGCCCGCTACCGGCGGCATCGCTTTGCCCGCAAGTACACGCCCGCCGACGTCGAACTGCTGGCGGCGGTGGACGAGGCCCACGAAACCCTCAGCGGCCCGGCCACGCGCAAGATCCTCGAGCGGGAATACCAGCAGTACCAGCAGCGCGAATACGAGCGGCTGGCGGGGATCTCGGTGGCCCAGATCTATCGCCTGCGGCGGCGCAGAGCCTACCGCCAGCGGCGGCTGCATTTCACCAAGACCCGGCCCACGGCGGTGTCGATCGGCGAGCGGCGCCGGCCCGACCCGCAAGGCCAACCCGGCTTTCTGCGAGTGGATACGGTGCATCAAGGGGATCGCGATGGCGTCAAGGGCGTCTACCACATCAATGCCGTGGATGAAGTCACCCAGTGGCAAGTGGTCGGCGCCACGCCCGCGATCAGTGAAGCCTGGCTGGAGCCGTTGCTGAAAGCCATGATCGAGCAGTTTCCCTTTCGTATCCGCGGCTTCCATTCCGACAACGGCAGCGAGTTCCTCAATCGCACGGTGGAGAAGCTATTGAACAAGCTGCTGATCGAACAGACCAAGTCGCGTCCGCGGCACTCCAACGACAACGGCTTGGTGGAATCGAAAAACGGCGCGGTGATCCGCAAACACATGGGATATACGTACATCGCGGCGCCGCACGCGGGGCGCATCCAGCGCTTCTACCAACAGCACTTCAATCCCTATTTGAACTTCCACCGGCCCTGCGGACAGCCCGAGATCAAGACCGACGCCAAAGGCAAGCAGAAGCGGGTGTACCGCCACTACCAGACGCCTTGGGAATCTTTCGAGAAGTTGCCCGAGGCCGCCAGCTATCTCAAGCCAGGGCAGAGGCTGGAGGCTCTGGGCCGCATTGCCCAGGCCGAAAGCGACACGGCGGCGGCCCGCCGGATGCAGCGAGCCAAGCAGAAGCTGTTTGCCAGTTTCCGTTCCGCGAACACGCCGTGCTGAACAGCAGGAAGAGGGCTGTGGAAATGACGGGCGATGGAAAACGAGGAAAACCAAAACCAGGTTTCCCTTCGTTTCCCACCGCCCTTGGAAATCGCTCCGCGATTCCCACAATCCCACAACCCCGACGACGATTCTCCCCTTCCCAAAACTCAAAATCAAAAAGCCCGAAAGGAGCCCCAGCGACTCAAAAAGCCCCAACCCCCGTCTTCAGGCTCATCCTTCGATGAGAAAATGCTTGAATCGCGCCCCTACACCCCTGACGGCGGGCATTTTCTTCCACTACGACCGGCCGCTGGTGAGAAATGCGGGTTAAGGACGCGGTCCGTTTTCTACTTTATGGATTCACGGGAAACTGGCCGCCTTACCCAAACAGTAGTTGTCGATCGAGGTAGGCGCGCAAAGGGGTGCGAAGTCCCGTAGCGCAGGGCTCGGCGCCGTTTCCGAGACCTGCGGCCGTTTAGCCTTTGGGGACAACCCATCCCCTATTACGCGGTTCGCTGAAAACGGACGGAGCAACGTTGCCGCCCAATCCTGCCGCAAGCCGCTTGCGAGCATCGTGTCGGATAACCGCCCCAAGAAAGCCGCGGGTCTGGGCAAAAACGACCGCCCCGCCCCGCGCTACGGGGCTAACGAAGATAGCGCAAGAAAGGCCGATGCCGGCAGCGCGCGCCGCGCCCCTGAGGGCTAGGAGTTTAAGGCTTGGAGAGCGCCTCTTTCTCGAGCCCGCTGTTGTAGGCGGCCTCGCTCAATGTCAGTTCGGCGAAATCCTTCCCGTTTTGGAGGATCTTGGTCTTGAAGGGAACGCGGATGCCGTCGACCTCGCGATAGTCGGAGAAGATTTCCTCCACTTCGGCGGGCGCACCGGTCATAGCCGCACCTTGATAGGCCAATTTCAGCACGTCACCGGAGCCGGCGTCGACCCACAATCGGACCGATGGCCCGTCTCGGGCGGAAATTTCGATGACCTCAGCGGCCTTGCCGTCCACCTCGCCGCATTCAACGAAATTGACTTTGCGCTCGGGATCACGGTCACTCAAAAGTAGCGACTCCCGCGCGCGGAAGAGCGCTTCCTGAGCTTGTTTCAAGGGTGGACCGGCCAACGGCGCCTGGCCCTGTGGCCTCTTCATCCAGCCACTATCGCCCGCCGCAAAGATCACCATGGCGCCGAAGGGCAGTTGCATCTCCTGTCGCAAGACGTCGGGGAGAATGATGCGCGTCGTTTGCTCCGCCGTCATCATCCCTCCCATTGCTACCAGCTCCCCTTTTCTTGTCAAGTCTTTCACGGCGGCCAGTTTCTCCGCCCCGCCGGCGGCTTCTTGAGCTTTGAGCAGTATCTTGACTCCCTTGGCCAGCGTGGCGTCGTCCGCCTGCGCTACTTCTTGCTCGGGCTGCGGAATCGTCAAGTCAATCTTGTGGACTTGTTCGCCCAGGTCTTCGAGGGGCCGATCGAAATCCGACGGCTTGCCGACCACGACCAGCTTCATGGACTTGGGGTGCAAGTATTCTTTGGCTACTCGTTGAACGTCCTCCTTGGTGACTGCGGCCAGCTTGTCCCTGTATTGGAAAATAAAGTCCTTGGGGTAACCCCAGTAGACGTAGCGCATCAAGCGGCCCAGCGTCTTGCCTTTCGTGTCGAAGTTGAAGACAAAACTGTTCAGCACGGAGTCTTTGGCGGTCCGCAGCTCGGCGTCGGTGACCGGCTCGTTACGGATGCGCTCGATTTCCCCCATCACCTCTTCGATGGCCTGCACGGTGGACTGCGACTTGGTGGCCATGCCGACTTGGAAGATTCCGGGGTGATTGTAGTTCGCGCCCCATGACGCTCGGACGGAATAGACCAAGCCCAGGTCGCTGCGGATGCGCTTGAACAAACGGCTCTTAAAGCCGCCGCCCAGGATGGCGGCCATCACCCTCAACGCCGGGTAGTCTTCGTCCTTGCGCAGGCCGCCCAGGTGTCCGATCCGAATGCTGCTTTGATTTACATCCTGTTTCTCGGCCAAGTAGAGGCCGCCCTCGTCCTTTTGCTCGACCTCGGGGAACTGCGGAACGCTCGGCTGCTCGACCGTCCAGTCCGCGAACGCCTTTTCGACCTTGGCCTTCATTTCATCACTCGAGAAATCACCGTAGAGGGCAAGTTTGATGTTGGCCGGGAAAAAGTAGCGCTTGTAAAAACCCTCTAGGTCGGCTTTCTCGATACGATCGACGTGTTCGTATTCGAGCTGCCATCCGTAAGGGGTCTGCCGGCCGTAGATTAGGTTCGTGAATTCACGCGCCGCGACGCCCCCGGCATCGTCATTGCGCCGTGCGATGCCGCTGCGCACCTGGTGTTTAACCAGGTCAATCTTGTCCTGGCGGAAGGCGGGGTTCATCAACACATCCGCGTAGATCACGAGTACGCGATCGATGTTTTCCTTCAGCGTCCAAAAGTTGGCGCTCCCGCTGGTCTCTCCGATGCTGGTTTCGACCGAGGCGGCCATGCTTTCCAGTTCCTGGTCAATCTCGGGACCCGTCCGCGAAACGGTGCCGCCCAGACGAAGAGCCTCCCCGGTGATACCCGCCAGGGCGATCTTTTCCGCCGGATCAAACAGATTTCCGGTTCGCACCGAGGCGAAGCCGTTGATCGTCGGCAGGTCGTGGTCCTCCAAAAGATATAGCTCCATCCCATTGGAGAGAGTGTGTGAGACTACCTCCGGGATATCGATTTCCCTCATTGGCGGGAAACGCTTCATGACTTCGGTGGGCGAGGACGCCGTCTTGATATTCTTCTTGCGGCGCCGCTTCGCCTCAAGGCCGCTTGGAGAGGCGACTGTCCAGCACAACACGATCACAAACAGCCAATGGGCGGTTCGCCTGGAGTCTCTTCTCATTTCACTCTTCACCGCTCGACTCCTCATCCGTTGATGGTTTGACCGAATAGGCCACGGTGCGGTGGTCGCGGCGGAAGTATTCTTTCGCCACCCGCTGGACATCGTCGGCCGTCACGCTATTGATTTCGTCGAGCCACCGAAACATCTGCCGCCAATCCCCGTAGGCGAGGTGATTCTCCGCCAGAGCGCCCGCTAGTCCGGCATTGTTGTTGATCCCTCTGATTAACGACGCCCGCGCTTTCGTCTTCACCATTTGCAGCGTGTCGGCGTCGACTTTTTCGTTGCGCATCCTTTCGATGACCTCATACATCGCCTGTTCGTTCTCTTCGACCGTATGGCCGGCGGCCGGCATGGCGAAAAACACGAACAAGGAAGCGTACTTGTCGCCGGGGAAGTTCGGGAACCCTCCGGCCACGATGGCAACTTGCTTGTCGCGAACCAGATCTTTGTAGAGCCAGCTTGTCCGCCCACCACTAAGAACGCTCGAGATGACCTCGAAGACGGCGCGATCGGGATGTTGCCGCGAAGGCTTTCCATAACCGATCACAATGGTGGGCTGGGCCTCGGATACGACTTCGATGCGTCGCTCGCCCTGTTGCGGCGGCTCGAGGGTTCGGACCGATGGGGCGGCTGGTCTCCGCGGCAAGCGGCCAAAGTAGGCTTCGGCCAGTCGCCGCACCTCGTTAGGATCGACATCGCCGGCAATCGCGATGGTAAGGTTGCTCGGCGCGTAGTAGCTGTGAAAGAATCGGCGTGCTTCCGAGACGCTCAGGCTTTCAATGTCGCTTGCCCACCCCACTCCGGGCCGCCCGTAGGGGTGTGCCTGATAAGCGGTAGCTAGAAACGCTTCGATTAACTTGCCGACAGGGTTCGATTCGGTGCGCAGCCGTCGCTCTTCGCGCACGACATCCCGCTCCTTGTAGAAGTCGCGGAAAACGGGGTTCAAAAAGCGTTCCGACTCCAGATAGAACCACAGTTCCGCGCGGTTCGAAGGCAAGCTGTAAACGTAGAGCGTGTAATCCAAAGCGGTGCCGGCGTTGAGACCCGCTCCGCCATTCTCCTCGATCAAGCGCGTGTATTCGTCGCTGTTCGCCAGCTCGGCGGCTTCGTCGATCTTCTGTTGAAATTCCTTCCGCAGTTGTGCGAGGCGGTCCTTGTCCGCGCGCGGACCCTTTCCCTTCTCTGCCTGTAGCTGCTGATAAGTTCGCTCCAGCGCGGCGAGCGCCTGGCGTTCCTGCTTGTAGTTTTTCGTCCCGATCGTCGGCGTCCCTTTGAACGCCATGTGCTCAAACATGTGCGCCATCCCCGTTTGCCCCGCCGGGTCGTCGACGCTGCCGACATCGGCCAGGGTGCGAAAGGAAATAACAGGAGCTTCGCGCCGCTCGAGCACGATGAAGTGCAAGCCGTTCTCCAAATCGAATTCGGTGACAGTTTTCTCGAACGCCTCGAGATCTTGCGCTGGTGCGGGCGGCGGCGAAAACAGCCGACACGCGAAGAGAATCAGAATCCCCTGAACTGCAAAGCGCCTCATACTGACGAAGGTAGCGCAGATGAGCCAATTCGCGCAAAGGCTCGACGTACGCTCGACGGGTCGACGTTAGGATTCATACTCTACCCCCGGTTTGATCGCGGCGGCCAAGGACGCAACGGACACGCGGATCTGATCGGCATCCCTACGGCTACAGAGCTTCGCAACCTTGGCCGATTAATCCCCTACAGTCGATGGCGAACGCGGAACAGCGACTGTCCCATCGTTCGCTCGTGCGCTTCAGTATGGCTTTGACGATCGATCTTCGACGACACAATCGTGTTGCGCGGCGAGATTCCTCGTTCGCACAACACGCACTCGCGTTTCGTCTTCGTGCGTTTCGCAAGCCGAATCGTGCACCGTACGCGCTTGACGACGAAAAAAAGTTTTCTCGCTAACGTACTCGTACACGAAGCGTACGGGAACGGTGAGAGTGCACGGAAGGCTCTTCTGATAGGGGTTTCACGCAACTTCGTCTTTTCGTCTCTCGCATCAGCGCGTTTGTGGTCGGTGAGAAGTCCAAACAAAATGAAAAAAGTGTTTTGACTTTTGCGTCAGACATGTTAAAAGATTTATGATGATCAATGTAGTAGGCAAGCGGGAGAACACGGCTGTTGATTGTCAACTCATCTGGCAGTTTCCCGAGCCCGCGACGTTGAATCCTAATCAATGAGGTGAATCGCTATGGCGAAGAAGAAAGCCAAGAAAGCTACGAAGAAGGTAGTCAAGAAGGCCGCGAAGAAGACCGCGAAGAAGACCGCCAAGAAGGCCGCGAAGAAGACCGTCAAGAAGGCTGCGAAGAAAAAGGCTACGAAGAAAGCTACAAAGAAAAAGGCAGCCAAGAAAAAAGGTGGCCGCAAGAAAAAATAGTAGCTAAGCAAGGGCGGCTGAGCCGGGCAATCTTATGGGATGCCGGCAAGGCCGCTTAGCTCTCCGCGCCGACGTCGACTCGTGGAATGCCGGCGCTTGAGTTCGGTTAGAAGGAAAAATGGCAGCCCGAAAGGGCTGCCATTTTTTATCCCTCGCCCACGGTCGGCAGGCGGTTTGGAAGTGAGGGGCCGCTCCAGTATCCTATAAGGGAAAGCTAAAGTCGGGCGGCCGGCAGCCGTGCCGAGAGTCCTCCGCTTCCGGAAATGGTCGCAGTCGATTCCCGTCGACAACTTTCGTCTCCCCTGTGTGGGGAACAAGGCTGTTGCGGAAGCCACGACGGAATGACAGTCCTGATTTTTCGCCAAACTTGGCTTCTACTGCGCCCGGCGAGCTCGCGTCGATGATCGTCAGCACACAAACCGTTCGTTTCGACTCTCTCAAACTGGACTGTGGAGAGACTCTCTCGCCGGTGGACGTAGCTTACGAGGCCTACGGTGAACTCAACGAGCGGCGCAGCAACGCCGTTCTCATCCTGCATGCTTTCTCCGGGGACGCGCACGCCGCCGGTGTTTCCGACCAGGACGGCAAACCAGGCTGGTGGGAGAACATGATCGGCCCTGGCAAGGCTTTCGACACCGACCAGTATTTCGTGATTTGCTCCAACGTGCTCGGCGGGTGTCGCGGGACAACCGGTCCCGGCTCGACGAATCCGGCCACTGGCAAGCCCTATGGTTCGCGATTCCCGTTTGTGACGATCGCCGACATGGTCCGCTTGCAGAAGCAGTTGGTCGATCACCTGGGCATTGAGCGGCTGCTCTCGACGACGGGTGGCTCGATGGGCGGCATGCAGTCGCTGCAATGGGTCGTCGACTACCCCGACTGCGTGGCGTCGGCGATACCCATTGCCACAACGACCCACCACTCAGCCCAGCAGATCGCTTTTGACGAAGTCGGGCGCCTGGCGATCATGGCCGATCCCGACTTCGCCGGTGGAGACTACTACGAGGGCCCGCCCCCCGCGCGCGGGCTCGCGGTCGCTCGCATGGTCGGGCACATCACCTACATGAGCGATGAGTCGATGCGTGAAAAGTTCGGTCGTCGGCGTCGCGCCGACGAGGATCCGAACGACGAATTCGCCGGCCTGTTTGAAGTCGAAAGTTATTTGCGCTATCGCGGCGGCCAGTTCGTCAACCGCTTCGACGCCAACTCCTACTTATGTATTACCCGGGCGATGGACTCCATCGATTTGAGTGCGGGCCATGGATCCTTCAGCGAAGCTCTAGCCCACACCTCAGCTCGGTTCCTTGTCGTCAGCTTCACTTCCGATTGGCTCTACCCCAGCTATCAGTCCCAGGAGATTGTTCGCGCGCTCCGCGGCCGCAACCTCGATGTCAGCTACATCGAGCTTCCTTCCAACCACGGCCATGACGCGTTCCTGGTGGAGGTCGGCGAGCTGACCGAGCTGATCAAGGATTTCCTCGACAATACTTTGAGGAAGGTCGAGAGCGCCGCTCGTCCTCGTTCTTCGACCGGCGCCTAGACTGCTTCTCTCACCACTTGGCGAGGCAAAGTGCTTGACAAGAATCAAGCGGCCGGCGGTTCGCCGACTGACCATCCCGCGGGTACGGTACGCCCAAGCGCTTACGGAGGACGCCTCTTATAGAAACGGCTTGGTCAGGGGAATCCGCTGCCCTCTCGGCGACGCCACTATAATGATTGATGCACAATGGCCACGCTCGAAGCCAAACTGAGCGCGATTGTCCCCGAGGTTCTTGGGCGCCGCGACTACGAGATCATCGGGGAGCTGGTGAGGAATGGCTCGAGTGTGCTCGACCTCGGCTGTGGCGAGGGGGATCTGCTGGCCTGGTTGGCTGAGCGAAAGCAAGTGGAGGCCCGCGGCGTTGAAATCTCCCCGGCCAAGGTCCGCAAGTGCGTGGCGCACGGTCTCTCGGTGTTCCAAGGGGATATCGATCAGGGCCTCGCGGATTACCCCGACAAGTGTTTTGACTACGTGATTCTTAGCCAGACGCTGCAAGAGACGCACCGGCCGCTTGACGTCTTGCGCGAAATGGTGAGAGTGGGCAAACGGCTGATCATTGCCTTCCCCAATTTTGGCCGCTGGTCGGTTTCTGTTGCCCTTCTACTCACGGGCCATGCACCCAAGACGCGCCATCTGCCTTACGAATGGTACGACTCCCCCAACATCCACTTCGTCACGATTCTGGATTTTGAAGACATGCTTGCGCGCGAGGGTCTCGCGATCGAGCGCTCTTATTTTCTTCGCGGCGACCGCCGCGTCCGCTTCTTGCGGAACCTGCGCGCCGAGGTCTCCGTTTACCTAATCCGCGCCTAACAGCCCGTGGCAAAAGTAGATGCCGCGAAAAATCGGGTACAGCCAGCCAATTCGCCTCAGGCAAAGTTTGTTTCCAGGGCCATGATGGGGGGCGAATTGGTGGCAGTCCCCATTTTCCTCTCCCGTGCGACTTTCGCCACGGGCCGCTAGCCTGCGTTTCTCACCACGTGGCGAGTCCAATGGCGCTCGGCCCATGGCGCAAGAGATCTATAATTTGGTGAGGTAATGCCATGAACAAAGTCTTCGACTCGGGTGATGCTTCCATTTTTGAGATTCGCACGAGCGCACCGGGACCGAGCGGCCAACTGCCGCTGACGGCCGAGATGCTTCGCCGCAGCGCGAGCGGCGATATCTTCGGCTGGATACAGAACGCCGGCATGGGCTGGAATCCCACCGAATTGGGACGACCTGAGATGTTGATCCTCGGCACCCAGGGCGGCGTTCGCTCTTCCGACGGCACTCCGCTCGCCTTGGGCTTCCACACGGGCCACTTCGAGATCGGACTGCTGGTCGAAGCCGCGGCGGAAGAGATCAAGTCTCTCGGAGCCATCCCCTTCGCCGGGTTCTGCAGCGACCCCTGCGACGGCCGAACGCAAGGTACGACGGGCATGATGGACAGCCTGCCCTACCGCAACGACGCGGCTCAAGTTCTGCGCCGGCTCATTCGTTCACTGCCGACTCGTCAGGGGGTCATCGGCGTCGCCACCTGCGACAAAGGCCTGCCGGCCATGATGATGGCGCTCGCCTCGATGAGGGAACTCCCTAGCGTGCTGATCCCCGGCGGGGTCACCTTGCCGCCCTCGGAGGGCGAAGACGCGGGAGCGGTTCAATCCATGGGAGCGCGCTTTGCCCACGGCGAGCTGAGCCTGGAGGAGGCATCGGTTCTCGGCTGTCGCGCTTGCGGCACCCCTGGAGGAGGATGCCAATTCCTGGGCACCGCGGCCACTTCGCAAGTCGTGGGCGAGGCGCTGGGGCTGTCGGTGCCGCACTCGGCTCTTGCCCCCTCCGGCCAGGCGATCTGGAAAGATATGGCGCGCCGCTCCGCGCGAGCGGCGATGCAGCTGCACGACCGAGGGGTCGTGTGCCGAGACATTATCAACGATGCGTCCATCCGTAACGCCATGGCGGTTCACGCCGCGTTTGGGGGATCAACAAACCTTCTTCTGCACCTCCCCGCCATCGCGCACGCCGCCGGACTCCCGCAGCCGACGGTAGACGACTGGGCTGACATCAATCGGCGTGTTCCACGCCTCGTGGACGTGCTGCCCAATGGGCCAAGAATGCATCCCACGGTGCAAGTCTTCCTGGCCGGGGGCGTTCCCGAAGTCATGCTTCACCTGAGACGGATGGAATTGTTGGACACCGCGGTGCTGACGGTGAGCGGCGAATCGCTCGACACGGTCCTGGACTGGTGGCAAGGGTCGGAGCGGCGGCAGGCCTTGCGCCGGCGGCTCGTCGAGCAAGACGGCGTCGAGCCCGACGATGTCATCATGGACCCCGAGAAAGCCCGCCGCCAAGGACTGACGAGCACGATCACGTTTTGCCGCGGTAATCTGGCGCCGGAAGGGTCGGTCGTGAAGAGCACGGCCATCGACCCCAACGTAGTCGACGACGACGGAGTCTACCGAAAGGTTGGTCCGGCGCGTGTGTTCACGCGCGAGACTGATGCCATCGAGGCGATCAAGAATGGAGCCGTCCGGTCGGGAGACGTCATGGTGCTGGCGTGTTGTGGTCCCTTGGGATCGGGCATGCAAGAGATCTTCCAGATCACTTCCGCGCTCAAGTATCTATCCTTCGGCAAACAGGTCGCCGTGATTACCGATGCCCGTTTCTCGGGAGTTTCGACCGGCGCTTGCATTGGCCATGTCGGGCCCGAGGCGCTGGCTGGCGGGCCGATCGGCAAGGTCTTGGACGGCGATCGCATTGAGATCGTCATCGATCGAAATAAGCTCGAAGGCTCGCTGGATCTCGTGGGCTGCGGCGAGGAGATCTATGGGGCCGACCAGGGAACGCGCGTATTGGCCGAGCGCCCGCCAAGAGAGGACCTCTCCGCGAATCCCCAACTTCCCGACGACACGCGGCTCTGGGCAGCCCTGCAAAGGGTCAGCGGAGGCACTTGGGGCGGCTGCGTGTTCGATGTCGATGCGGTCATCGCCGCGCTCGATTCCGCATCTCGACCGTAAGCGCTTTTGAAGTGAGATCCTTGCCAAAATGCCGAAGCGTTCTCTCATGCTCGCCGTTCAACACGATGGGCGTCCTGTAGCGCATGGCTCGGCGGTCGTTTCGCTGGGACTTGCGATCCTTGGCTCCCTGAGCGACGGAATCACGGACCGATGCATCAATGTCCCCGGCACTTTCTTCGCACCTTCCCGTATCCGATTCTGATTGATGATGAACCAACTCGAACCCTTGCAAGTCGGCGTGATGTTCTGGACGGGCGGTGATCTCGGCGTCGAAGGAACGCCTTTTGAAATCGTCCAAATGGTCAAGGGGCTGGGAGTCGTTTGCGGCCAGCTCGGCATCCACCCGGACGCAAACCTCACTCCCGCGGCCGTTGAAGCCTGGAGCCAGGCTCTCGAAAAGCTAAGCTTCACCATCACGGCTGTCTTCCCCGCTTTCCGGGGGGAGAGCTACGCCGACATTCCCAGCGTTCAAAAGACAGTCGGCTTCGTCCCTCCCGCTACGCGAGAAGAGCGTGAAGAACGAACTTACGAGTGCTCGGACTTTGCCAAGGCGCTGAGGATCGCCGAGGTCGCAACCCACATCGGTTTCGTCCCCGAAGATAGCGATCATCCCGACTACCTCGCGGTAGGAGACATGGTTCGCCGAGTGTGCGACCACTGCCGCCGAAACGGACAAACCTTCGGCCTCGAAACCGGGCAGGAGTCGGCGACCGCGTTAGGAAACTTCATCCGCGACGTTGACCGGGTCAACCTGGGCATCAACTTCGACCCGGCGAATATGATTCTCTACGGCTCGGGCGAGCCTCTGGAAGCGCTCGAGATGGTCAAGGAGTGGGTCATCAGCGTCCACTGCAAAGACGCGCTTTGGCCCAAGCAGACAGGGATTTGGGGAACGGAGGTTCCTCTGGGCCAAGGGGATGTCGGCATGGATCGCTACGTGGCGAAACTCAAGGCATTGGGCTACCGCGGCCCGTTGTCCATCGAGCGAGAGATCACGGGCGAAAAGCAACTCGCCGACATGCGCGAAGCGATTGCACTTTTGAAGCGCCTACGCCGGCGCTAGGGCTCCTTGATCTGCTCCGTCAAGATCCCCTGATCGACCAGCATCACGGGAATGTCATCGTCAATGCGGTAGACCACTTGTTCGTCCTCGGTGATCAGACCTTCCTGAAGCGGCTTTTCGACAGCGCTTCCGTCGTGATACTTCACCGCACCCTCGGCGATCTTTGCATTGAGTTCTTCCAACTGATCTTGAGGCAGCAGGCGCACCGGCACTTTGGTTCGCGGGCAACACAAGATCTCCAACAAGTCGTCGCTAATCGGCATGTGTCTTTCCCATCAACCCGATCGCAAGAGGAATCGAGTTGCGAGACACAGTGTATCATCCTGATTGGTGCGGCGCTGATCCGAGAGTTGTCCAACACAAGATGATCCTGAAACGACGGCAGCCGGAAGAGGGCACACTGCGGGTGAATGCGAATCACCATGCAGCATGCACAACGTCTCACGCTGACCGAGATGCGCGAGTTCGTGGCCTCCAGCGGCAGCCTCAGCTTTACCGGCGCCGAGCGCAAGCAGATCTACGGCCTCGTCGAGCGCACTTTACAGGCGCACGAGTACTTGCGCGGCTAGCGAAGAAAAACAAAGGCGTCGTGCGGTGAGAACGGCGGAGCGAAACTAGACCATAGAGCGGCGAATCGAAGCTGCTTTTGGGCGGAGTAAAAGTAGACCGTCCGAGTGGTCCAGCGAACATTCCTGTGGTGTTTGTGGGACACGAGAGGGATGTATCGCGTGGAGCTATACGCTCAAGTACGGCGCAGTGTCTTTGTCGAAGGGCTCAGTGAGCGCGAGGCCGCCAAACGGTTTGGCCTGGCGCGAGGGACGGTGCGCAAGATGTTGCGCTACGCCACTCCGCCGGGCTATCGGCGGCGCCAACCAGCGCAGAGGCCGAAGCTGGATCCCTTCACCGGAATCGTCGATCAGATCCTCATCGACGATCAGGAACGTCCGAAGAAACAACGCCACACCGCAAAACGCATCTTCGACCGCTTGCGCGACGAGTACGATTTCACCGGCGGTTACACGATCGTCAAGGACTATGTTCGCGACAAGAAGCTCGGCGGGCAAGAGATGTTCGTGCCGCTGGTGCATCCGCCGGGCGATGCCCAGGCCGACTTCGGTGAAGCTCTGGTGGTCATTGACGGCGTACAGCGCAAGGCGCACTACTTGGTGGTCGATCTGCCGCATAGCGATGACGCTTTCGTAAAAGCTTTCCCGGCCGAGACGACGGAAGCGTTTTGCGAGGGGCACAACGCAGCGTTTCGGTACTTCGGCGGCGTGCCACGCAGCATCCTCTACGACAACACGACCTTGGCGGTGGCGAGGATTCTGGGCGACGGCAGGCGCAAGCGGACCAGGGTGTTCAGTGAACTGCAGTCGCACTATTTATTCTCCGATCGTTTCGGGCGTCCGGGCAAAGGCAACGACAAGGGAAAGGTGGAAGGACTGGTCGGTTATGCCCGGCGGAACTTCATGGTGCCGGCGCCAAGGTTTCCAAGCTGGGAAGCGTTCAACGAGCAGCTCGAAGCGCAGTGCCTCAACAATCGTAAGCGGCGCTTGCGGCGGCACACCGAAACGATTGAGGAACGTTTCAAGCGTGACCGCCAAGCGTTGTTGCCCTTGCCGCCCACGCCCTATGACGCCTGCGACAAACGCACCACGCGGGTGACGTCGCTGTCATTGGTGCGCTATCGCGCCAACGACTACTCGGTGCCCACACGCTACGGACATCGCCAGGTGTTGCTGAAAGGCTACGTCGATGAAATCGTGATCTGTTGTGGCAGCGAAGAGATCGCGCGCCACCGGCGCAGTTACGAACGCGAAGAGTTGATCTTCGATCCGCTGCATTACCTAGCACTGCTGGAACGCAAGACCAACGCGCTCGATCAAGCGGCCCCGTTGGCGGGCTGGGAGCTGCCCGAACAGTTCACGTGCTTGAGACGTTTGCTCGAGGCACGGTTGGGAATGCCAGGCAAGCGCGAGTACGTGCAGGTATTGCGATTACTGGAGGACTTCCGATTCGAGCACGTTGCCGCGGCGGTGCGCCAAGCCTGCGAGTTGGGAGCGATTGGCTTGGATGCAGTCAGGCACTTAGTGCTGTGCCGCATCGAGCAACGGCCGCCGCGCTTGGACTTGACGAAGTATCCGCACCTGCCGGCAGCCCAGGTGGAGCAAACCTCCGCTGCGGACTATTTGGCACTGCTGGCACAAGGAGGGGGGTAATGGCGAGGTCGAAACTTCTGCTCGAAGCGCATTTGAAAGCGTTGCGGCTGCCAACCTTCCTGCGCGAGTACGACAAACTGGCGCGGCAATGCGCCGCCGAGAGCTTGGATTCGAGGAGCTTCCTGCAACAACTCTGCGAGCTGGAACTGCTCGACCGTGAACAGCGGGCCACCGAGCGCCGCATCAAGGCCGCGAAGTTTCCCGTGACCAAGAGTCTGGACACTTTCGACTTCCCGTCCTTGCCAGCGTTGAACAAGAAGCTGGTGCTGGAACTGGCGCGCTGTGAGTTTATCGACCGCCGCGAAAACGTGCTGGCACTGGGTAATTCCGGCACGGGCAAAACGCACATCGGCTTGGCGTTGGGACTGGCGGCTTGTCAGCGCGGCTATCGAACACGCTTCACAACAGCGGCGGCACTGGTCAATGAGCTGCTCGAAGCCCGAGATGAACGGCGCTTGCGGCGATGTCAAAAGCAGTTGGCCAAGCAGGATCTGCTGATCGTCGATGAACTGGGCTACGTGCCGCTATCGAAGACCGGAGCGGAGTTATTGTTCGAAGTGTTTTCCCAGCGCTACGAACAGGGCTCGACGCTGGTCACCTCGAATCTGCCGTTTAACGAATGGACGGAGGTCTTCGGCTCCGAGCGGCTGACCGGCGCCCTGCTCGATCGCCTCACGCACCACGTTCATATTCTAGAGATGAACGGCGAAAGCTTCCGTCTGATCCAGAGCAAGAAGAAGCGGGCTCACTCTTTGGGCTGACCCACCGGCCACTCGCCCGGTTTTCGTGGGACGGCCTCCACTACGCCTGGGCCGCCCTAAAGGGCGACCGCAGGCTCCGTTCCAGCCGTCCCACGAAAACCGCTACCCCTTCACCAACTGGTCTACTTTTGCTCCGCCGAAGTGGTCCAAATTTACTCCGCCCTTGACACCGCGCGCTCCTTGATAGGACGGGTCGCCGTATTCACCGCTCTTGCCAGCTTTTCCCGGGCGTCCTGAATCTCCGAACTGAACCAACCATGCCAAGGTACGTCGAGTGTGCTGATGAAGAGCAGCAGGACCGCCGTCGCCATGGCTTGGGAAAAACGTCGGCTCGAAAATATGCGCCGCATCGTGCGCCACGATCGCTTCGCGGGTGTCGACGCGTAGTCGCGCAAATTTATCGGCGCATCATAGAACGGATCGCCGTCGAGTTCAGGTTGTTCCGCGCCGCCGTTATCACTTTCGACAATGGGGCCAAGGTCCTCGTCGGCTCTCTTGAAGCTCCACGGGGCAACTGCCGGTTCGTCTTGCCCGCCGGCCCCCATAGCTTGAACCGCGGCAAGCCGTTCAGCCTCCAGCATGGCCTCGGCTTCCTGCAAAGCGGGTCCTTCGGTACGTGGTGTGAAGGGCAGTAGTTTCCGGGGCTGGAGGCGAGTTTCCGGGCTGTAGGTAAGACTGGCCGCTGCCGGAAGCGCCTGCGAAACCGTCGCTAGCCTAGCTGGATAGCTGCCCAACTCAGGCTCCAAGTTGACGAGGTGTTGGAACTGTTGGAAGTGATAGCGCCGACCTGACCGTAGGGGAGCTTTCGGTGGAGAACCGGTGATTCCATACTGCGAAGCTTGATTATTACCGGCTAAGGGCACGTTGTTCGCTCCCGGTGGCTAGCTGACGCAGCCCGTAAACCTATACGGGGACTTCCATCCCCACTGCGACTCCTAATCCACCACCAGACCTAGTTAATAATAGTACTGGTGACGACTCGATGCAATCGGTCGAAAGCCTTAGGGCCTAGTGGTACTACGCTCCTAGTACACTCAAGGGCCCTGCGAAACGCTGCTTCAAACTCAAATGTCGACTCTGTAGATAGAGATACTTAGAGCCGATAGTCCCACTAATTGGCGGCCCTTGACAGTTGCCGGCGTGATGAAATTTGCTCAAAAAAACCGGGAAAATCCTCTTGCACACTGTGATCTCACAATCGAGGCCGTGTCAAGCCCTTGCCGACTAGCCCCAGCAGACTCGTAAAGACTCCGCCAAGCGCGGGTGTTGCGGGGCGCCGGGCGCCTTGGGTTCGCCTCCGCGAATCTCGACTAGCCCACGTTAGGCGACAGCCGCAATGCCTTCCTGAAGCGCCACTGTTTCTTCCATCTTTTTCATGAATTCGATGCTGTGTCTGACCAGGGTCTTCCAATCGGGTTTGGGCGGCAAGCAGTCGACCGACACATAGCCGGTGTAACCCATAGCGTTCAGCGTTCGGATGAAGTCCAGGAAGTCGACGTGGCCTGTCCCGGGGATCTGCCGATTGCTGTCGGCAAGGTGAATGTGCATGAGTTTGTCGCCGGCGAACCGAAAGGCGTCGGTGAGCGGTCCGTCCTCTATATTCATATGGAAGAAGTCTTGCAGGATACCGAGGTTGTCGGCGCCCACCTCTTCGATGACGGCCATCACTTCGACCGTCGTGTTCATGAAGCCGGCATAGCCTTCGAACCTGTTCAGCGGCTCAATGGCCAGCCGGATATTCCTCGTCCCCGCGTATTCGGCGACCTCTCGCGTGGATGCCACGAAGTTTTTCCTGAGCTGGTCGATCGGCTTGCTGGTGACCGGGTACTCGGGCTGGAAATCGACGGCCGAGAATTGAAACAGCGGCGGTTCGTCAAAGGTGGCGGCTAGATCCACGCATTTCTTGAAATGGACGAGCGCCCGCTGCCGCGCGGCCTCGTCCAGCGAGGCCAGATCCCTTTCCTCTCCCGCGTGCCA
Source organism: Bryobacterales bacterium (assembly GCA_965206025.1). Classification (GTDB taxonomy): domain Bacteria; phylum Acidobacteriota; class Terriglobia; order Bryobacterales; family UBA6623. The sequence goes on from CBDBIU010000003.1 coordinate 282,874, forward strand.
GCCGGCGCTGGCATTCAAGATAGCCGGCATGGCGAGCCCGAGAGAGCGCGCCATATCGGTTGCTTTCCTGAACGAGGTCTGGTCCGCGTACGGGTCGCAATCGAAGTCCACCGCGTCGTAACCCGCAGCGGCCATCGTCTCGAGCACCTCTTGCGGGTTCTTCCATACGTCGCCCTCGCTGCCACCGAGTGTGGCAAGAACAAATGAGTACTTGTGCGCCATTTTCGCTATCCTTTCCGTTGTTCGGTCAGCCGGCCGCCGAAGACTAGAGACCGACGTCGGCCTCCAGCGCGGAAGCCCTCGACAACTACCGACCCATCCATCGAGCAGCCGGCCACTATCACCACTCGATCGTCTCTTTTGCGAGAAACCGCGTTACTTTCTTATAGCGCACCGGCCCACGCATGTAGTGATCCCTTTGGTAGAGGGGGCTGATCGTGCCTTCGGGCTTGATGTCCACGACCTCGTTGCCCGCAGGGTCAACTGGAACTCGGTTCCGCCCATTTTGCTGTTGACTTCCCGCGTCTCAATCGGAAACTCGACGGTCACGGTCTGTCCGCCGTCCACCGTTGCCAGCTCGATATACCGGCCGTCCCAACGAAACTCTCTTGGCTGCCCGTCGACCCGGCACTCGACGTGTTCCTTACCGACCCATTCGGGAATGCGGAGCGAGACGTTCTTGCGTTGCTTCATCTTCAGCTCCACTTTGCCCTCGTAGGGAATATAGCTGTGCACGTCGAGCGAATGCGCCGTGCGGTTCATAAGCAGATTCACTTTAACGCGCTCCGCGTCCTCGTGAAGGATGTGTTCCCAGATGTGGTAGAGCGTCCGCGTGGCGTTGCCCGTGCAGCAGTGCATGAAGGGTCCCATGCGCCCTTCCCAGAAATCGTTGCCGGTCAGCCAGCCGCCGAACGAACCCACGCTCCTTTCGGCGACGTCCTCGGTCGACTCGCTGTAGGTGGCGTGGGTGGTTTCGGTAAAGCGCTGAGCGTATTTGCCGACCCATTCGGTGGTCGTCATCTGGCCTTCGGCGAACATGTTGCGGATCCAGCGATCGACGTCTTCCCAGCAGTCGTGCACGCCGTAGGCCGACATTTTGAGCCCTACGCTAATGATGTCGGCGACCTCACAGATCTCCACGCTGGGGTAGTCCGGATCTTCGTAGAACTCAGGGAAGAACCCCACCAGCGACTCCCCTTTGGACTTTCCGTACTCATAGCTTCGAACGCAGAAGCGGGCCAACTCTTCGTCGCCGGTGGCCTGCGCATATTCGAGCATCGCCAAAATACCCATCGTGTGGCAGTGGAAGTGGACGAATCCGCTCCAGCTACCGTCCGGCTGGTAGCTTCCCGAGCGGTCTTTCATGTGAGTCAGAAACTTGCCGGCCAACTCGAGGGCTTCCTTTGATCCAGTGGCCCGATAGTGCTGCATCAGGCCCATAGTGAACCAGGCGGAGATGAAGGCGTATTGGGATCCCACCGGCGGTTCGGGCTCGTTTGACGCACTCTCGCCGACACCGAACGATCGATAGGGTATGTAGGCATAGGAACCTTTGTCGATGGTCATGCGCTTGATGCCTTGAAGCAGGCGCTCGCTCGCTTCGCGCCACACCGGACTTCGATCGCGGTAGTAAAAAACCGTCATGGCGCCCAACATGCGGCCTTCCATGCCATGAGGCGCCACATGTTCCTGCCGGTTCGCCACCCCTTCCCACTCGGTATCGAAGTTCCAGGGACGGCCGATGACCGGGTAGTACAGCAGACCGTCGGGACCCTGCATGTGCAAGGCAATTTCACTCCATCGCTGCTCGACGTGCCAATTCTCCTTGCTGCCGCTGACGACCCGCAGCAGCGGCAGCGCTTCCATGAACTTGGGCTGGACCGTGTCGTTCCAGTCGTGATGCAACACCGGCGGTCGGCGTGTGAAGTCGCCCCACCAGTGAATCTCGAAGTCGGCATTGGGATCCGTCACGCAGGTCAGCCCGTGAACCGCTAGCCTGGATCGCTCTTCGATATCGAACGTGTCGGGCACCACCGCCTCGTAGTGCTCGCCTTCGGGGAAGACCGTCTCCACCTCGGGGATCTCCGTCCGCACATAGTCCACCCCTTCCTTGCGCGAGACGACCTTCCCTTCAAAACGGGCGTAGTCGAAGCCCACGGTGACCTCTTTGCCCGCCGGCTTCAGGGTTTTTCCCAGCCGTTCTTCATCCACCAGCCGGCTGTAAAGGGGCGGAGGAGACTTGAGCTTGGCCGTCAGCCCTTCGTGCCGGGCGTCAAAATTCATCAGATGAATGGCTCTTCCGGGTTTTTAGTGGGTGGCCAACGGGTAGCCGGCTCCTCCATCCTGCCGACCCGACGTCGCCCGCAGTCACATCGGAGCCCAAAAGGCGGCCAAGAAATCCCCAAATACCCTACACGCCAGTCCGGTCGTGGGCAACTCGTAAAGGGAATAAGACACTGATAAACAGGGAGTTATCTCTTTGAGTGTGGCCACTGGATGACAGTTGTGGATCCGCATTTCACAGCCTTCGGGAGACTGTACGACTACCTGCCAGCAGCCTTGCTCTACTCGTAACCCTTTGTTTATCAGTAATTCTTTTTGGCCAACGCAGTCGCCGCCCGGCCTTGGGGGCCGTAGAGTTGTCACGAAGCCCTTGAATGGCACCGAAGCAGGCTCCGGGAGGTCGGCCTCACAGTGGCGAGGGATCCGTCACTCACCGCCGCCAGCCACTAAAATCCCAGAAGAGCCAGATGAATATTGTCGAGGAAGAGGATAGGCCGGAGGAACTTCAACGCCCGTGACCAGGTCCAATCGTCGCCTTCGGCTGCCTTCATGCCGCAACGGACCGTCCGGCGTTTCGGGTCGCTGCTCTCGATGCGCAGGTACACTCTACGGGCTGTCTCGATGGCGTCCTTTCCCGTCCAGCCTTCTTGGTAGGAGCCCTGATGGAAAAGGAAACTCTTGTTCACGCCCGGCCCGGCGACGCGGCCCAGCTCAACGTAGGCGGCCCATCCGTCTTCATTCGACGCACGGATCGTGATTCCGCCCCGGACCGGCGTTTGGCTGTAGTCGAGATCCGGAAGTTCGAGCAAGGCCTCCATGGCCCAGGGCTCCTCAAGCCGTCTACGGCCTCCGTAAACGCCGTAGAGCATCAGGCCCCTCGTCTCGTCGTTCCTTCCCGTCAACCTCAAGTGGCCGTCGCTGAAGGCGACTTTGACGTTAGGCCCTTTCGGCCGCTCTCCCCAGGAGACGCTCCACATTGCTGGGATGGGAGTATTGAGCCCCACGACGCGCCACTGACTTCCTAGGGCTAAGCCGTCAAATTCGTCGGAAAGCTCCAGCGGCGGATGCGTGTAAGGGGCCAGCGAGTCGTCCGGGAAAGGTTGGACCTCGACGACAACAGGGCGCGATTCCCCGCCGCAAGAAAGGTAAGCCAGGGCGGGAACAGCGCCGGCGGATCGCCATAGAAAATGCCTTCTGTTCATTCTCGCGCCTCTGAGAGTATGCATCTAGCGTGCGGTCGCCGCCCAACGGGGAGTCGGTACGAACCGGATTGCTAGGGTATCAGCCAAGGTCTTGGATTTCAAGCTCAAAGAGCGGCTTTGTCAGGGCCCAATAGAAATGTCCCAATTGAGGCTCGCAAAATACAGCGACTTTGGATCACGGGCACGGCATGCCGTGCCCCTACAGTCCGAACACGGACGATGTGACCGTGATTTGCGAGATCCGGTAATTGCAAGAGAAAAGCTTAGTCGCCGGCGCTCTGGAAACGGGGGAATCGCGGCAGCGATTCCCATGGGATGGCGGGAACAGGATGCGTCAAACTCTCGACCGATTGGCCGAAGAGGAAGTGAGGAGAGAGATTGAGAATGAGTGTATCCGCAATCGCACTGGCGGGTATCACCTCCGCGGTCCAGCAGTTTGACAAGGCGGCGGAGGGTATCCGTAGGGCAACAAGCAGCGATCCGGAGACGAGCGACCGAGTTGACCTGAGCGTGGCGGCCGTCGATCTGCTCTCGGCCAGAACGGCCTATCAGGCCGCCATCGAAGTGGCTAAGAGCGCTGAAGAAATCAGCGAGCACGCCATCGACCTGCTAGGGTGAGTCGGTTCGGCGGTTATCCGGCAATTCTGCTTTGAGAATAGGCCCTCGCACCACCCGCGGCTGAGAAATCACCTCGCACCGTAAAGGCCCCGAGCTACGATCTCGCGCGCCACCGCTTGGGGTACGAACTGTTTCCACGCTCTTCCTTCCTCGATCGCTTGGCGGAGGGCCGACGAGGATACTTGGTCCAACGAAGTTGGCAGATCAATAAGGTGGATACGTCCTCGATACTCCTGGGGAGGGCGGTAGACTCCTTGCCTCGAGCCGACTAGGAGTTGAAATTCCTCGAGCTGGCTGGCGAACTCGGGCCCCTCGCCATAATCCCATTCGGCGATGCGCCGGGCCGCGTCTCGCCCGCAGAGCAGGAACAGTTCGACCGAAGAGGCGCAGGCTTCGCGAAACAATCGTGCAATCTCGATGAACAGCCCCTCTTCCGAAGAAGCCATGGCAAAGTTCGGCGAGCCGCTCAGCGCGACTTCGAGTAGCGCCAGGCGGTCTTCGAACGGCGCTCCCACGAATTGCTTGTGCGGAAAGACTCGGGGCAGCAGAAAAACGACCTGATCGAGCCGGTGTTGGGTCCTTGCCGCGTCGGCCAAAGCCAGATGGGCGTTGGTAGGCGGATTGAACGCCCCGGGGAATATGCCCAGGGATCCCTGGCTGACCAGGTCGCCCTTGTGGAACTCGATCATTCCGCGGTTCCGGGAATAGCCCGCTTTTCTCACCACCTGACGGCCGAAGCACGCCATAGGCCCGTCATTACTGCGTTGCGCTTGCTCGCCGTGCTCAACGTACTGTTCAAGTACGCCCGCATCATTCAAGAAATGCGTCGCCGAGCGGCGCGCGCCTTGTAGTGATGGGCCTCTCACGCACTTCGCCTCGCCACGTGGTGAGAAAAGCAGGATAGGGAACCGGCCCTGAACCCCAATCAGCCGCCGACAAGCGCTGCCACAACCCGGCCCTCACAGCGCCGCTTTTACCAAGGATGTAAAAGGGAGCTACTGGACCAAATCGAGCGCAAGGTCAACGGGTTCGGGTTGCGTGGCCGAGATCCGGAAAGCGTCTTCGACCAACTGGACCCCTTCCTGAAGATTCGTCTCGTCGGTGTAGTAGAGGGCGCAGAGGCGAGAGCCTTCCATAACTTCGTCGCCGACCTTTGATTGCAGGATGACGCCCACCGCCGGATCGATGACGTCCTCCATGGCGTCTCGACCGGCTCCGAGAAGAGTAGCGGCGTGCCCGATGTCATCGGCGTTAATGCGGCTGACAAAACCCGCTCGCGGTGATGAGATGATGTGCTCGCCACTGGCATTGGGGAGCAGCTCGAATTGCTTCAGGACGTTCGGATCCCCACCCTGCGCCTCGATGACCGCCTGCAGCTTGGCAAAGGCCGAGCCGTCGGCGAGTAGCTGCTGCGCTTGATCCCGGGCGCTCTCGAGTGAACGAGACGGCTCGCCCAAGTAAATCATGCGAGCGGCGATCTCGACCGAAAGGCCAATCAGGTCCGCTGGGCCTTGGCCTTGCAGGGTCTGTGAGACCTCCATCACCTCCAGAGCGTTGCCGATGGTAAATCCCAGCGGCTGATTCATATCCGTCAGCAAGGCCTGCATGCGCACCTCCATGCGGCGCCCGATCGTGATCATCAACTGCGCCAGGCGGCGAGCCTCCGCGCGGTCGCGGACCAGCGAGCCTCGGCCGACCTTGACGTCGAGCACCAGACCGTCAATGCCCTCGGCCAGTTTTTTTGACATGATCGAAGCGGCGATCAGCTCCAAACAGTCGCTCGTCCCCGTGGCGTCGCGCAGAGCGAAGAGCTTCTTATCAGCAGGCGCCAATTCGTTCGTCTGACCGGTAAAGGCCAAGCCGTGGGTGGCCACGGTCTGCCGGAATTCGGCCAGCGGCAGCTCGGTTTGAAATCCCGGTATGGCCTGCAACTTGTCGAGGGTTCCACCTGTATAGCCCATTCCTCGATCGGTAATCGTGGGAACCGCGATGCCGGCGGCGGCGGCGATCGGGGAGGCGATGAGGGTGATCTTGTCTCCCACTCCACCCGTCGAGTGCTTGTCGACTTTTGGTTGCGGGATATCGCTGAGGTCGACCTGCCGGCCGCACTTCAGCATGGCCGATGTAAGGGCGGCCGCTTCGGTGTCGCTGAAGCCGCTGCAGGATCCCGCCACCAAAAAAGCGGCCATCTGATAGTCCTTGATTTCGCCCCGCGCATAGCTGCTGATCAGGTGCTCAAACTCTTCGAAGGTAACCTCTTCCCCGTCTCTCTTGCGGCGAATTAGGTCGACAATTCTGATCATTGATGCACACAATCCCCGTGCTTTCCCGCCCAGGGGAAGCTACGGCCACTTCGCTTAATGGGTTTAGATCAGTCCAGCCTAACATTCAACGGGTTGGAGCGCAAGGAACAGAGTTGTCCAATGCAAGATGATCCTGAACGGGGGAGTGTTTCCAACACAAGATGATCCTGAAACGACGGCAGCCGGGAGAGGGCACACTGCGGGTGAATGCGAATCACCATGCAGCATGCACAACGTCTCACGCTGGGCGAGATGCGCGAGTTTGTGGCTTCCAGCGGTCGCCTCAGCTTTACCGGCGCCGAGCGCAAGCAGATCTACGGCCTCGTCGAGCACACCCTGCGGGCGCACGAGTACCTGCGGCTGTCGAAGAAAGACAAAGGCGTCGTGCGGCGCTATTTGGCCAAGATCAGCGGGCGCAGCTTGGCGCAGATCACGCGTCTGATCCGGCGCTACCGTCAAAGCGGAGCCGTCGAGCCCGCCCCGCCCCGCCGGCATCGCTTTCCGCGCCGCTACACACACGACGATATTGCTCTGTTGGCCACCGTCGATGCGGCCCACGAAGGGCTGTCGGGCCCGGCGCTGCGGCGCATCCTATGGCGCGAACACCACGTCTACGGCCAGGCCGCCTCCAACGATTGGCCTCCCTCTCGGCCTCGCACATCTACAACCTGCGACGCACCGCGGTCTATCGCGAACACCACGTCCATCACACCCGGACGCGCTCCCGCGCGGTGGCCATCGGCGAGCGGCGGCGGCCCAACCCGTGCGGGCGGCCCGGCTACTTGCGGGTCGACACGGTGCATCAGGGCGACACCGCCATGCGCCCCGGGCTGTACCACGTCAATGCCGTCGATACGGTGACGCAGTGGCAGGTGGTGGGCTGTTGCCAGACCATCTCGGAAGCCCATTTGATCCCCGTTTTGGAGGCCGTACTGTCCAAGAATAGGATCGGCGAGTTCCGGCTGGCGGATGAAGAGCGAGGCGTTGAGAACGAGGCTGTGGTTGCTGCGAGGCCCGTGGTCAATCGTTGCTGAGATGCTGTGCAGTCGCCGAAAGCAGTCTCGACCTGCGTCAGAGCCAGCGAGCAACAAACGGTAGGTGAGCACAGCCCAACGGAGCCCTGCCTGTCGCTGCCGCGATGGCTGCGGATCGCCGTTCCGATCAACCTGCTTCAGGCGGCCTGTCGATGGTAGTACTTCAACATCCCGCCCAGGCGCTGGCGGCACTTGACCGCAGCGCCAGGCTTGACTGCCCACTTCTCCGGGAAGATCAACTGATTGTCGAGTCCTTGGTGGTTGCGTTCGAAATGATAATGGGCGATGAACTCTTGGGCCGCCCGGCGCAGTGATCGCTCCCCGAAAAGAATCATGCGGTCCAAGCAGGACTCTTTGATGCTGCGCACAAACCGCTCCGCGTAGGCGTTCAGATTCGGGGAGCGTGCCGGCAAGCGCACGACGCTTACCCCCACTGCCTCCAGCGTCTCTCCGAAGTCCTTCGTGAACAACGGGTCCCGATCGTGGATCAGATACTTCTTGCCGATCAGAAAGCCATCGGCGGCGTCGGTCAAGTTGCGGGCGATTTGAGTCATCCAAGCCCCATCAGGCTCAGTCGCCATTCCGGCGATTTGGACTCGACGAGTCGACAGCTCGATCACAAAGAGCACGACCACCCGTACCAGACCCGAACGCGTCCACACTTCGACGGTGAAGAAATCCACGGCAGCGAGCACCTCCCAGGGTGCCTGCAAGAACTCCCGCCAGGTGGTCTTCTTCCGCCGATCCGGCGCAGGCTCGATACCGTGCTGTTTGAGGATGTTGGCGATCGTACCACGGGCGACCCGATGATCAAGATTGGCCAGGGCTCCCCGGATCCGCGTGTAGCCCCAGTCGCGGTTCTCCGTCGCCATGCGCACGACTAAGCAACGGATCTGTTCCATGACACGGGGTCGCCCAGGTCCGCGCCTCTTGCTGCCGTCGTACTTGCGAGCAATCAACCTCCGATGCCACGCCAGCAAGGTGTCCGGGTTGACGATCGAGGCCACCTGCCGCCGGACCTTGTAGCCCAGCTTCTTCGCTCGGACCGCTAGGCGGCGACGCTGCTCGTCATTGAGTCGTAGCCGTCTGTTGCCGATCTGTTCACGCAGGACTCGGTTTTCTTCGCGGAGGTAATCAATGGCGTCCTGTTGCTGTTGGCTGAGCCAGCCGGCCAGGGCGACGGCAACGAATCGTAGGGGCGTGAGATGCAGCGACATCGTGCGTCAGAGTACCACGTGGACGTCCAAAATCGCGGCTTTTCGCGGGTCCGACCAATGGACACAACTGCCAGCGAGTCAACAACTTCGTTTCCGATCGAGTTTTTGGACAGAACGAGGTTGAGGTACACCTCCAGCGGATGATCGGCGTCCGTGGTGGCCACGAAGGCCCGCGGCTGCACCCCGAGCAAGCCGTCCTGGCGCATGATGCGGGCCACGCGCTTGTGGTTCACCAACATCCCCCGCCGACGCAGTTCCGCCGTCACCCTGCGGTAGCCATAGCGTCGCCGATGTTCCAGGGCCACCTCCTGGACCGCCGACCGCACTTCCATGTCTTCTTCCTCTGGTATCCGCTCTTGCCAAGACCGATAGAAACCCGCCCGGCTTACTGGGGCCAGCCGGCACATCCGCTCGACACTCAGTCTGCCTTGCATCGGCATCGACTCCCGGATTTGGTCGTAGACGCCTTCTCGCCACAGCTGCCGCTGCCGTGGCGTCGAGCCTCGACTTTTTCGAAGGCGCCTTTGAAAAAATCCACTTCCAGCATCTTGTTCCCCAACAGGCGCTTCAAGGCGCGGATCTCCTGGCGTAGTTCCCGCTCGCGGGAGGCGGCCGGCGGACCGGGGCCCTCCTCGCTCGGCTCCCTCCGATTTCGCCACCTGTACAGCAGCCCTCGGTGAATCCCCAGTTCCTTCGACAGCGCCGTCACGCTCTCGCAGCTCTTCAGCCGCTCCAGTGCCATCTTCCGGTATTCTTCGGGAAACTTGTAAACTCGTCTCTTGCCCACTCGCAGTCCCTTTCCCCGCTAAAGTGTCGCTATCACAACTGTCTCATTCTTTGGGGTTCACTCCAGCACGCTCGTGCGCCCGGCCCCCTCCCGGGACGAAAAGTGTTGCCTATGTGCTTGGCACAGGGCCCGCCCTAATTGAAGTTTCAGGTTAGGATCTCGAGGGAATATCCACGGGCCCGCCGCCGGCCCAAGGGGATGAAAACCATTGGGTGACTGGGCGCAGTCGGCCATTTCGCGTCTGGACACCCCTATGACTGGTTGATTTTCGAGTCCTCGAAATAGCTAACAGTCCCGCGGCGAGCGGTACGTGTATTTTGCACCGGAGAGTAGTTAGGCGCATCATGGAGGTCTAGCTACGGCCATGAATGAAGAAGCTTTCATCGAGGAACTACGAGACCGATCCCACGACCTGTCCCAGGTTCTTGCCCTCACGCTCCATCACTTCCGGGCTGACACGGGAACGATTCACGAACTGGGAAGCGGCGATCTGTTGCACCTGAAAACCTGGTCAGGGTCGATCCCGGAGCAGGTGCTTGCGGTGATCCAAACCATTCCCGTGGGCAAAGGCATCGCTGGGCTGGCGGTTGAGCGCAAAGAACCCGTCAACCTGTGCAATCTCCAAAGCGATGCCAGTGGCGCAGCGAGTCCCCAGGCGCGGGATACGGGCGTCAAAGGCTCCATATGCGTACCCATGATGTCGGGCGAGCGCGCGGTGGGAGCGCTGGGCATCGCCACCGCCGCAGAACGTGAGTTTTCCGTGGAAGAAGTTGCGTTGTTGCTGGAAGTGGGACGGGTGCTCGCCAAGCGCGGTTAGGGATCGCGGCTTCTCCCCTCGGATCGGAAGAAGCAATCGCCCTGTCAGAACGTAGCTGCCGTGGGTTTGCCGCTCCGAACCCGCCGTGCCAAGCTGCTAGGATGAATGGTTTGCCGAGTCCGGCTCTTCCGAGACTCGGCTGCGAACGGTCATGGGACTCGTAACGCTTGGCAGCGCCATTGAGCCCGACAAGGCGTTCATCCGGCTCAATAGCCGCGACAATGTCGTGGTCGCCCGGGTGCCTTTGCCGGCCGACAGCGTGATCGCCGTCGACGATCGAGAGATCCATATCCACCAGGCGATCGGACCCGGGCATAAGGTCGCCGTGGCGGACATCCCCGAAGGGGCCGCCGTCCTCAAGTATGGAGAGAACATCGGTACGGCCCGGGAACCAATCCGCCCCGGTGAGCTGGTCCACCTCCACAACCTGCTCTACGACGTCGGCGATCGCCAGTACGAGTTTTCGACGTCGCTGAACGATTTGTCGGAGCTGCCGCTTTTGCCCGAGCGCACCTTCCTGGGATATCCGCGCGCGGACGGGCGCGTGGGGACGCGCAACTATGTGGCCATTGTCGGCGCCAGCAATTGCGCGGCCCACGCCACGCAGAAGATCGAGGCTGCTTTTCGACACGAGTCCTTCGAGGGGACGGGCATTGACGGCGTCGTCTGCTTTCCCCACGTGGATGGTTGCGGCCAGGCGGAAGGGGCCGATACGCAGTTGCTTCGGCGGACGCTTGACGGGCTGGCCGACCACCCGAACGTCGCCGCGGCCGTCGTCGTCGGGCTTGGCTGCGAGGTCAACCAGGTTAGCTACTACCTCCGTCCCGACGAGAACGGAAGCGAGCGCGCCCCGCGGCGAGGGTTCACCCTTCAAGACAGCGGAGGCACCCGCCGCGTTATCGGCGATAGCGTCAAGGCGGTTTGGGAGCTGATCGCCGAAGTGGGGCGGCTTGAAAGAGTTGAATGTTCGGCGTCGAAGCTGGTTGTGGCGCTCGAATGCGGTGGGTCGGACGCGTTCTCCGGCATCGCGGCCAATCCCGCCGTCGGCTACTGCTCCGACCTGCTGGCCAAGCAGGGAGGGACGGTCTGTCTCGGCGAGACGACGGAAGTTTATGGGGCGGAGCACTTGCTGACGCGCAGAGCCGTCAGCCGCGAAGTGGGCGAAAAGCTTCTCGACAGGATCGACTGGTACAAGCGCTACGTCGCCGGGTTCATGGATGCACCCACGTTTGACAGCAATCCTTCGCCCGGCAACAAGGCCGGCGGGCTGACCAACATCGTCGAGAAGTCGTTGGGAGCGGTGGCCAAGGCAGGCACTTCTCCTTTGACCGATGTCTACGATTACGCCGAGCGAATCCAGGCCAGCGGATTCGTTTTCATGAACACGCCCGGCTACGATCCCACATCGGTCACCGGGATGGCCGCCGGTGGGTGCAATGTCTGCCTGTTCACCACCGGCCGCGGCAGCTGCTTCGGTTTCCCGACCGTGCCGGTGGTCAAGATCGCGTCCAATTCCCAGATGGGAAAGTTCATGGACGAGGACATGGACATCAACACCGGCACGATCGCCGAAGGGGCCGAGAACATCGGACAAGCCGGCGAAAAAATCTACCGTTTCCTGCTCGAGACCGCATCCGGGAAGAAGACCTTCAGCGAAGCTCTCGGCCACCGCGAGTTCATTCCCTGGCGGATCGGCCCCGTGCTTTAGAGAAGGTCGCGGCCCTCGGGCCAGGCCATCCTCGTCAAGCCGGCAAGACCCGTCCAAGTTTCGAGTGCTTAGCGAACGGGCGAAAGTCCCGGTCTCTCGTCAGAAGAGGGATGCTGTAATCGATGCACGCCTGCGCGATCAGCGTGTCCGCTAACTTGGGCCGATAACCGCGCCCTCGTAGTCGCGCCCTAAGCCGACCGGATCGCTCCCAAAACCCTGGCCAGCGTCAAACATCGGGAGGGACCGAAAGTTTGCCGCAACTTTCGGCTAAGGGAGGGATCACTGAACAACTCGGCGAGCACCACCGGGGACATGACGACCGCTTCCTGCTCAAGCCCGCTCGTGAGTAGCTCAACATCTGAGCCTGCTGCCCCGGCCGGATAGGCTATCCAGGAGCTGGTGTCCGCGCGGCAGTGGGCCGATTTTGACGAAATCGTATGGTCGGAGTCGCTTGCCAACCGGCCCGCGGGTTCGAGACGCGCCCCGCAAGCAGAGCCCGTGAAACTGACGAGCGACCACGGTTGCAGACACTCAATTGGAAGGAAGTCGAAGGCCGGAAAACTGCCGCTATTTTTCCAGCTTGAGCTTGAAGTTGTAATTCACTTCCTTGCGGTCATCGAAAGTGCTGAGGGTTCGGGTTCGGCTGCTGACGCCTTCGTGCCGGGCTGTCAGCTGGTAGTCCACGTTCGGGTCGAGACCATGGAAGTAGTAGCTGCCTTTTTCCTGGGTGATGAAGGACTTGACTTGCAGCGTGCGGGCGTTCTTGAGCTGGACGACGGCCCCCGCGATGGGGTTCTCCATCTGATCCCAAACCAGGCCGGTGACCGATCGCGTAGGCTTTTCCTTTTTCTTCTTCTTTTTGGCCAGAGAGGGGTCAGCCGTAGCGACAAGCCACACCAGGGCCAACAACACGGCCGAAAATCGCATCGATCTTCTCATTGTTCTCCTCCATCCGCCCGCGGCGTCGGGATCAATGGTTGGACGTCTAGTCCTGCCCGGCGGTTGCCTTCTCGTTAGGCGGTAGCTGGAAATTGACGGCCACCTTCTCGCTCTCGTAAATCTCGACTGTCTTTTCCTGTGACTGGAAGCCCTTGGCCTGGGCGGTAACGCGATAGCGGGATCTGCCCGCCGGCACGCGAATGGCAAATTCGCCGCGCCGGTCGGTGACCGCACGTGCTCGCTTTAGCTTGCCTTCTTCGTCGACTACAGTGACCTTGGCGCCGGGAAGCGATCGGCCGCTCCCGTGGAACACTGTTCCGGAAACGAGAGCTTGGGGCTCGGCGGTTCGTTTTTTCTTCGCGCCGGCCGTCACCGCCACGCTACACAGCAGCACGAGGCAAAAAGCCGGGACAAGCCGGAAGCGTGTCTTAGTAATCTCCGTAATCCTCCTTGTCGGGATTCTGGTTTCTGCCGTTGCGGGAGTGTTGCTCATGCCTTTCCAATTCTTCGTCGTCCAGCACATCTTCGTCGAGTTCGTCCTCATCTAACACCGCCTGGAGTTCGAGTTCCTGCAGGCTGACCACTTCGAGCTCGGCGCTGCAATCCTCACAAGTGACGATGTCACCGATGACAAGGTCGTTTTCCTTGATGTCGACTGTTTGCCCGCAATCCGGACACAGAGCCATGGGGTGCCTTCTCTCTCCTACAGTATGTACCTCAGAGGAGAGTGGATGCCAAGTAAAGAAACGAGAAAGTTGCACCCGGGGACGCCGGGCCGTGATTGAGGGGCCAATCTATTCCGCGAGGCCGGGTATCAGTCCGGCAGCCTTGCCTGCCCGCGGCAGGTGTGCTGGAATCGGGGAAGAGAATGTCCCGCAGATATCCGTCACGACCGGTCGTGGGAGTGGGGGCAATCATCACCGACGGCCCCAGAGTCTTGTTGGTGCGCCGCGGCCGAGAGCCCAGCAAGGGACTGTGGTCGATACCCGGGGGCATGCTGGAGCTCGGCGAGTCGTTGGTTGAGGGCATCCGCCGCGAGGTACGCGAGGAGGTCGGCCTCGAGGTTAGAGTGCTGGAGACAGTGGAAGTGTTGGACCGGGTTATCTACGACGGCGACGGAAAGATCGAGTACCACTACGTTCTCGTGGATTACGTCTGTGAGCCGCTTAGCCGGACGTTGCGAGTCGCTGACGACGCCGACGCCGCCGAATGGGTGAACCGCCGGGACGTGTCGAGCTACGAAATCACCAAGGGTACGCCGGCAGTCATCGAAAAAGCATTCGCCGTACGCGACGCCCTTTCCCAGCGTGGTTGAGGTCCGATGCCGCCCCAGGATTTGACCCCCATTCCGCAAAAGCGTTTTGTGCGCGCGGACCACGCCGCCCGTCTCCGTTCCCAGCAAACGTAGGTGCATTTATGAAATGGAGCACTTAGAAACCCTCGAATGGCCCCAGCTGATGGCGCTGCTCGAGCGCTACATCGTCAGTCCGCTGGGAAAGTGGCGGCTTGAGGAATTTGCCCGGCAGCCGCTGCCGGCCTCTTGCGACGCGGCGGAGGAGAGTTTGGCCGAGACCGCCGAAGCTCTCGGTTGGCTGCGGCAGGCCGAAAAGGCCGGCTCCGGACACCAGCCGGCTCCGGCTCCCAGCTTTTCGGGCCTCCGCGACGAGCGGCCCGCCCTCGAACGCCTTCGACTGGAGAGATCGATCCTCGATGCCCTCGACGTCTATCACTTGCTCGGACTGCTCGATCGAGCCGGGGAAACTCACCAACGCCTCGGCGCGTGTGGCGACCACTATCCACGCATCGCAACGTGGCGGGAGGCGCTCGATGGCTTTCGCCCCATCGTCAAGGAGCTTTCGGGCAAGATCCTGCCTGATGGGGGAGTGGCCGACCAGGCCAGCCCGGCGCTGGCGCGGATTCGCCGGCAGATCGAACAAAACCGCCAACTGGTTCACAAATCGCTGGAGCGTTTTCTTCGCACGCATGGCCAGGAAGGCGTCTTGCAGGAAGACTATGTCACGATTCGCGACGGACGGCTCGTGGTGCCGGTCAAGGCCGCCAGGAAGTGGCGGATCGAAGGGGTGATTCACGGCGCGAGTTCGACCGGGCAAACAGTATTTATCGAACCCCTTACGACGATCGAACTCAACAACCGCCACGTACGCATGCTCGAGGATGAGCAGCGCGAGATTCAACGTATCCTCGGTGAAATGACCGAGCGGCTTCGCCGACAGGTCGGCGAGGTCACGGCCGCGGTCGAGGCGCTCGCTCATCTCGAGCTGCTGTTCGCGAAGGCCCGTTTCGGGCGGGAGTTTGACTGCATCATCCCCCGCTTTTCCTCCGAGCCGCCCGTGCGGTTGAGGCTGAAGCGCGCCCGCCATCCGTTGCTCGAGGACGTGCTTCGAGGCGACGACCAGACCGTGGTTCCGATGTCGCTGACCCTGGACGAGAATTGCCATGTCCTGGTGATCAGCGGTCCGAACGCCGGGGGGAAGACAGTGGCGCTCAAGGTGGTCGGGTTGCTGGTGGTCATGGCTCAGTCGGGCCTGCCAGTCCCGGCGGAGGAAGCCGAGTTTCCGTGGTTCGAACAAGTCTTGGCCGACATCGGCGACTCGCAGTCCATCAAGGAAAGCCTGAGCACGTTTTCCGCGCACATCAACCAACTCAAGCACATGATGGAGCAGGCAACCAGCCGCTCGCTGGTCCTGATCGACGAAATCGCGGCCGCCACCGACCCGGAAGAAGGAGGAGCCCTCGGGGTCGCCGTCTTGGACGACTTTCGCGCTCGGGGATCTTTTTGCTTGGCTACGACTCACCTGCCGGCTCTGAAGGCCTTCGCCGCTACGGGAGAAGGCGTGGAGAACGCTGCTGTCGGCTTCGATCAGGAAACGCTTTCACCGAACTATCGGCTTACCGTGGGAGTTCCCGGCCAGTCGGCGGGCTTGGCCATGGCTCAAAGACTGGGCATACCCGAGTCCATCATCGAGCGCGCCCGAAAGGCCATGGACCCCAGCGGAGAGCGGACGGTGGCCTTCCTGGAGCAACTGCGCCTTCAACTCGCGCGCTACGAAGCGGCCGAGGGCGACCTGCGCCAGGCCGAGCACGGCCTGCGCGAACGGGAAAGCAAGGTGGCGCTCGAGTGGGAGCGCCGCGAGACCGACAAGATCAGGCAACTCGAGCAGCGAGTCGAGCAGCTGATTGCGTGCTTTGAAGCGCAGAGCAAGGACGCCTTGGAACGGCTGGCTCGCTCCGAAGCGAAGCGCCGCCTGGTCGCCGACGCCCAGGTCCGAGCCGCCAAAGGTCGCCGCGAGCTGCGTGAAGGCTTCCGGGAGGCGGCCCAAAGCGCGTTGCAGTCGGCCGCGAAATCGCCTCCCCAGCCTCCGGCAGTTGAGGAGGGAGCCACGGTCAAGCTTGCGGAGCTAGGCGCGGTCGGACGAGTGACGCGGAAACTCGCCGACGGCGGCTTCGAAGTGCAGGCCGGCTCGTTGAAGCTCCGGGTGGCGGCGGCCGACATCGCCGAAGTACTGCCGGCCTCGCAGGCGGTGGAGAGACTTCCCGCCCGCGTCACTGTTCAGCACCCCCTGCGGGAGCCGAAGGAGTTGTCCGAGATCAACGTGATCGGCAAGACCTCCGAGGAGGCGCAAGAGGCCGTCGACAAGCTGCTCGACGACGCCTTGCTGGCCGAAGTGACGCGAGTGCGAGTGATTCACGGACACGGCAAGAACGTCCTGCGGCGCGCGTTGTGGCAAATGTTCGCCGGCCATCCTTCGGTCGAGCGCTACTACCAAGCCGAACAGCACGAAGGGGGGGCGGGAGCGACCATCGTCGAGGTGCGGGCGTAGGACGATGCGCCATGACGAAGTGCCGCGGCCCTCTGCGCTAGCTAACTGAATCAGAACTTGCCGGCGAGAGCTTCGGGGACTTCCACGCAAGCTAGGTAAACCCTAGCCGACAAGGGAGGATCTATGGTCCTCAAATCGCTGCCGCGATAGTCTCCGGAGGAGCAGTGGATCAAAGAAAGTAAGCGACGCACCCCCCGGGGTGTCTTGCCATCACTTCCGGGCCAGCGAAGCCCAACTGCAACTGAGCGTGCTGACCTACAACCTAGGCAACCTGTGGCGGCGGCTGGGGCTACTGCGACGGATCAAGAGTTGGTCGCTGACGAGCTTGCAGCAGTGGCTGATGAAGACCGGAGGCAGACTCGTCAAGCATGCGCGGTACTACTGGCTGTTGCTCGCCCAGGGGCATCTCAACCGCAAGCTGTTCGGCGAGATGCTCAACCGGCTCGCGGCGCTGCCCGTGCCCGGAGGATAGCGTGCCGAGGGGCAACAGCCAGAAAGGGTCGGGCCGCCGAGCGGTTGGGCGGAGCGATGTCGTCGAGGAGACCCGAACCGACGCCGGAAGGAGTCGTCGGGCGTTGCCCGGACACCACGAACGGGCCGGAGGAGACGGAGACACCGTCCGGAAGCGACGGCGCCGGCTGAAATCAACGCTGAGCACCGCCGCCCGTGCTATCGTACCCGTACCGGGACCGCCAAAGTGGAAGTCCCGTCTAAAGGGAGTTCACCTTGGGATTATCGATCTTGGTCAGCCTTGCGTTGATCTTTTGCAGCGCGGTCATGGCCGAACCGCCGAGCAACTGGCCGCAGTTTCGTGGGCCCAATTCAGGAGGCTTGGCCGGCGAGCAGAGCCCCCCAGTTGAATTCGGACCGGAAGCGAAGCTTCTTTGGCGTACGGAAGTTCGGACCGGGCATTCCTCGCCTGCCGTCTGGGGCGACCGTATTTTCCTCACGGCCTTCGACGCTGACGAGAAAGAGCTCCTGGCCCTTGCGGTCGACCGGCAAACCGGCAAGATCCTGTGGCGGCGGACTGTAGAGTCCGAGGCAGTCGAAAAGGTGCACCAGGTCAGCAACCCGGCTGCGTCGACGCCTGCTGTCGACGCCGATTTCGTCTACGTCTACTTTGGCTCCCATGGCCTCGTCGCTTTTGACCACGACGGCCAACAGCAATGGGACTACCGTCTACCGGTTGCGCGGGTCGCGCAAGGCAGCGGAGTTTCCCCGGTTGTCGCCGGCGAACGCGTCATTCTCAACCGCGAGGGAAACGACTTCCGCTTTCTGACGGCGCTCGATCGCCGGTCAGGCAAGGAGCTCTGGAAGGTCGATCATCTTCCTGCCCCGCAGCCTCACCTTCGGTCGAACTGGTCGACTCCCATCGTCAGAGACGGCCGAATCTTTCTACATCACGGCGGCGAAGTCGCTGCCTTCGATATTGAGGACGGATCACGGATATGGTGGTTCGGCATCGCGACGACGGGAACGAGTACGCCCGTCTTGACCGATGACGCGATCTACGTCGGCGGCTTCACTCCGGTTGGCGAAGAGGACCATCGGGTCGAGCTACCTAGCTTCGAGGAATTGATCGAGCGCGCTGACGCGGACGGCAACGGATCCATCAGCAAAGACGAGTTTCCAGAGGACGTGCTCTTGTTCAAACGCCCTGAGATCGAGGACATTGGAGGCTCCAGCCTCGCGATCAAGAACTTCTTTGGACCCTTCGACCCCAACAAGGACGGCGAGATTAGCGCTGCCGAGTGGGCTGGCACTCGTGAGTGGGCCGCGACCAACACAAAGGACCACGGCCTGGTCAAAGTAACGCTGGGGGGCGACGGCGACGTGACGGAGACTCGCCTCGTCTGGCAAGAGAAGAAGTCTGTTCCCGAGGCCCCCTCGCCGCTGGTCGTCGGGAATCGAGCTTACATGATCAAGAACGGCGGCATCATTACTTGCCTCGACGCCGAAACAGGCGCCCGCAAGTTCCGCGCCCGGCTCGGAGCGCCCGGCGCCTATTACTCATCACCCGTGGCCGTGAACGATCGTGTCTATGTCGCTTCAAGCGAGGGCATTGTCGTCGTCTTCAAAGACAGCGACACCCTCGAGGTTCTGGCCCGAAACGAAATCGGCGAGCCTATCTTCGCCACGCCGGCGTTCGTGGATGACACGATCTACCTGCGTACGGAAAGCGCCCTTTGCGCGTTCTCGGATTGATCTGCCGCCGGAGCTGTTGCGTGACGAAGTACGACCGGCGGATCGAGGCTCTACTGTGCTCGGGTACCCGGCTACGCATTCGGTCGTGTGCCGCGGCGATCCTTACTTAGATTCCACCATCCGACGGGCTCCGTCCGCTTGGCGCTCGTTTCGCGATGTAACCTTGCTAGACTCTGGCGCATGTCTCCTCGCTGCTTTTTCTTGCTCTTTGCCGTCTTTAGCCTCGGCTGTGGGCCTCAGACGGATCTTCACGGCCCGCTGCGAGTCTGGCAGACCCTGACGCTCGACTTCCACGGCCGCTTCGTGACCGTGGAGACTCTGGAGTCCGAGCAGACCCAGGCACTGTCGATCTCGCCTTCGGTTGAGTTTCCCGCCACGGACGGCCGATCTTTCCTCATCGTCCGCCTAGATCCTGTGTAACGGGGCAGCGTTCACCTAGAGGCCCACCCCACGACGAGGGGGTCGCGGCGTACAGTTAAAGTCCGCATTCCGCCTATTCTTGTAATCGCGTTTCCCTTTGGTATTTATGAGATAGCTTCTACCCCGCTTTTTTCACCATGTGGCGGGTCTATGGCCGCTTTGGCCGTCACGTGGAGAGAAATGCGGGCTACATGCCATACAGCCTAAGTGGCTTATTAAAAGTAACTTAACCCCATCGGCGCCAGGGCCTCCTTGGATCGGCAAGGTACAATGTAATTGAGTACGCGCGAAGCATTCGGGTCCCATTCGAGCACGGGTCGTCGGAAGCCGCGACCGAGGAGCTTGTAGCGCGGACCTGGTGCTGTTCCAGCGTCCGCGTCGGTGAGCGGCAGCGTCCGCGTCCGTGGGCGGCTACCGAGTAACAGAATGACTAAACAAAGCCAATCCCTTGTAACGACTTTTGTTGCAGATACCTACAGAAGATTTGGCGGGCTGGTCGCGTCCTTCGACCTCGGCTGGTGAGAAAGCCGACTGGTCATTCGGACACGTGTCTTGAAACCGCGCGCGGCGACTTAGCGGCGGCGGGCCTTTGTCGTGGCCTCGGCAAAGGCGCGGACGAAACCCTGGGCGTGCTCCATGTGGCGCGAAGGATGGATCGACAGGCGGATGTAGGGCCTGTCGCGATGCACGCCGTAGCTTTGCCCCCAGCCGCCCTCGGCCAGCAACTGATGGACGTCGGAGAGGTCGACGGTCTTCGAGGTGAACGCCACGATTGAGATAAAGGGTGGGACGATCAGGTCGATGCCCGGGATTTCGGTCACGCCGGCGGCTATCGTTTTGGCAAGCTCCAGGACATGGGCCGTCGAGCGCTGGTAGCCCTCCCGGCCAAGGTGCTTCATCACCGCCCACGCGGATGCGGCTCGGCTGCCCGGCTTCGTGGAGGACGTCGTGTGGATGAAGGTCACATCGGTGGGGATCGCCTCGAACATTTCGGGTTCGCGCACCAGAAAGAACCCGGTCGCGATCGGCATCAGGCCGAGCTTGTGGCCATCGGTCATCATCGAAGACACGCCGGGCAGCGAGAAATCGAACGGCTCGACCGGATGACCCAGGTCGCGCATGAAGGGAAGAATGAACCCTCCGAAGGCGGCGTCGACGTGCAGCCACAGCCCCTTGCGGTAGGCCAGATCGGCGAAAGCCTCGACCGGGTCGACCACGCCGAAGCTGCCGCCCGGGGCGGAACAAACCAGCCCGACCGTGCGCGGCGTGATCGCCTTCTCGACATCTTCGATGCGAGGCTGACAGGTATCGTCGTCGACATCGACCTCGGCGACGCGGATGCCCATCAGTTCTGAACCAAGCCGGAAGCTGAAGTGCATCGACACCGGCGCAATGATCTCGGGATCCGCCTGCCCGCCGCGGTTCCGAGCCAGCCGCATCGAGGCGAGGTTCGACTCCGTGCCGCCGGTGGTGACAAACCCGGCGGCGGCTGACCGCCCGAGCAGCGACGCCATCATGCGCACGGCCTGGCGCTCGATCGCCAGGGTTCCGGGCTGCTGGTCCGCCGCCCACTCGACGAAGTAGGTGCTACGCATGAGCTCGTCGAGCTGCTGCGTTATCGGGTGCGGAGTACCGGAGTACGAGTTGCCGAAGTCCTGCTGGAGCGGGTATGGATTCTGCCCGGCCAAGGCGCGGATCGCCGCGATAACCTCCGCCTCCGGCATGCCGGCGTCAGGGAAGGGTGTTATCGGACCCGTAGTGAGCGGCATCGGGCCCGCGGGCTTGTCGAATTCGGCGGTCGACATGTCGTGATCGCTCCTTTAACCCAGCGCAGGGCGCGATTCAGTGCCACGGCACACAAATCGGAATTTCCGATTCGAACATCCAGCTCAGACAGGGTACACCAACAAGACTGATCTCGGCGAGCCGCCCCCCCGGACACGCAGTCCCGGGGTGGGTCGAAGCGTTCCCAAAGTCGACTGATCTCGGCGCCGCTCAGTCGATTCGTCGCACACCCCTGTTTGGACCAACTCTCCGTTTCGGTATCCGCCAGTTAGTTTCAGCTTCCAGGCCCTCTCCCTCAAACGCCGGCCTTGTATCCGGTTCCTAGCCCGCTTGCCGACAGACTGTACGCTCCGACGCGGTCGACGAGGCGAAAGGCCCGGGGGCCATGGCTCGCGGCAACAGTTTGTGTGCCCCAGCCACCACGCAGCTTCTCCTTTTTGCGCCGGAAAGTGACTAACCCTCGTCGACCAGCTTCGCCATCGCGGTCTCGTCGAACCCTAGGGCCAAGCGCTTTCCCCACTTGATGATGGGACGTTTGATCAAGTTGGGGTTTTCCGCCATGAGTCTAAGCGCTGCGTGCTTGGGCGGGGGATTCCTTTTCATCCCGCGTTCCCGATAGACGGCGTTTCTAGGGTTGAGAAACTGGCGGTAGTCTCGTTCTCCGATGAGACCGTCCAACTCCTCCACGCTGAGGCCCTTGCTGAGATCGACGAATTCGAGTTCGACGCCCCGTTCGAGCAAGAAACTTCTTGCTTTACGGCAGGTGGTTCAAGTGGGCTTCTGATAAAACCGGACCTTCATAACCTTCCCCCTCTCTGGCCGAACCGCCGGCACCCGAGCCATGCCCCGCCGGCCTCGTCCTATCCATCTACTAGATCCTCTCTTTAGAGATAGCACGGACGAGCTTCGTGCTCAGCGTAGCGGGAGATCGCGCGCCGGGCCATGCAGCTCGATTGGGTGGAAGCGCTTGGGATGGCGCGTTTGCGATCGAGGTGGACTTGGCTTCGCAACCTGGTGAGAAAAGCGAGTTGAAGGTTCCCCCACTCTCGTCGGTCGAGCGGGCTTTCGCGAGGGGGAGACCCTTCGTCCGGTGGCGCCGGGGTTGGGCGGACTGAATGAGCACCTCCCCTTCCATCTCGAAGCGTTCAACAACCATTCCTTGACATCCCGCCCGAAGATCCATCAAGCTCTCGTTATTGACCCGCGCGATATGCCCCGCTTCGCCCCTCCTACTTGACTGGCTCACCTAGTGAGTGAGCTTGAATGCGACGCGGGACGGGATCCAACAAGGCTTCACCAGGAAGGGAACCAAGGATCAACGATGACGACACCAAGGACGTTCGGCAGGAATGTGATTCTTCGACTGAGGGACGAAAAAGGCAAGGTGGAAAGCAACCGAGGCCCGGCGTCAGCGGACGGCCGACCCGTCGGCTTGCCCCGGCTCGTGCTCGTTTTGTGCTTGACCGCTGTTCTCTTCGCTAGCTTGCCGTCGATGCTCGCCGATTCCCACGGCGCCGAGGGGAAATTTATCGACCTTTCGCTCCTCGTCGCGGCCGAGTATCCAGCCACTTGGCCCACGATGCCCCTTTATCAGTTCAATCATTACCTGCGTATCGGGCCGGCCAGCGCCTATAACGTCGACATTCTGACGATGGACCCGAACACAGGTACGCAGATCGATGTCCCGCCCCACTCCATTCCCAGGCCCAGCTTGAAGCTGCCCAACGCGGGGCCGCTCGGGTTGGCGTTCATGGACCAGATTCCGGCTTGGCAGTTCGCCGGCGAGGCCTGTGTCATTGATGTTCGGGAGCTGCGCGACAAAGGCGCCAACGGCCACAGCAGCCTGGTGCTGAAGAAACACATCCTGGCCTGGGAGAAAAAGCACCGTCCGCTTCGTTTCGGGGACGTCGTCCTGTTCCACAGTGGATATAGCGACGCGTATTTCAAGGCTTTTCCAGCCGGCCGGCGATTCGTTGCCGATCCCCTCCAAGGGGTGACTCCGGCATGGCCCGACCCTGCGCCCGAGGCCATGGATTACATCGGCAGCCGAGGCGCGATGGCGGCCGGCACCGACAGCCCTAGCATGGGGCCGATTCCGGATCTCGCCGAACCGAGCCACTACGCGGGTTTGAAGCACGGCATGCTCTGGACCGAGAGCGGGACCGGCTACGGCCAGCTCCCGCCCACCGGAGCCTTCTACTGCATGCTGGGGGCCAAGTTGGTCGACAGCCCCACCGCCGCGGCGCGAGCCTTTGCGATTGTCGGCGGGCCGGCGCGGCAGCTCATCGAGTCGGTTCGCAACAAGCACGCCGTGGACCTCTCGGTTCGCATGGCCCGGGGTCTGCCCCTTTCCTCGCCGGGCCGAGGCGTAGGGAACCTTCGACAGCCATTCCTCCCCATTGACATCGGGTACAACCAGGTCACCGGCGCGCAGAACCAAACTCATACCATGGACGGGCACTCCGGCACGCACCTCGTGCCGCCGGCCTACGCCTTGCCCGCCGAGGGATTCGACAACAAAACCTATGCTTCCGAAGTCCAAGCGTGGCTGGCCGAGTATGAGAAGAAGTACGGCCCGCGAGGCGCCAGCGACGTCACCACGGAAAAGGTTCCTGTCTCGCAGACCTCCGGCTGGGCTCGGGTGATTAGTGTCAAAGGCCTGGTCGGCGGTACGAAGAGTAACAGTTGGCCGGCGTCGCCCGAAATCACGGTGGCCGCCATCAAGAAGTATGAAGAAGAAAACGGTGGCCTGAACGCCGGCGAGATCGTAATCTTCCACAGCGGCCATAGCGACGCGAATTGCAACGATGCCGACAAGGCCGACCCCTGCATGGCGGACCCGCTCAACGGCAAGAGTGAAGGCTGGCCGGCGCCAGGGCCCGAGGCGATCATGTACCTGGCTAAGAAAGGTATCCGCTGCGTGGGGACCGACGGGCCCACGCTCGGCGGAGTCGATGCGAAGCGTGCATTAATGACCTATTGGGCGCTCGGCGGAAAGGGCATGGTCGCGGTCGAGTACCTCACCAACGTCGGGGCGTTACCCGAAAAATCGTACTTTCTTTTTGCCGCGCCGAAAGTCCGCGGCGGCCACGGCGGAGTGGGACGCGCCATCGCGCTGTACTAACTTGAAACCTAAATGCGGCCGGGCCGGGCCCTTGCAACGAGCGGCTGATCGTCACTTGGAGCGAACCGACGCCGACAGATGCACGCGCTCCTCCGACCCGCGTGCCGCTAGCCCGCATTTCTCACCAGCTGACGGGCGAAGCACGCGATAGGCCCGCCATTACGTCGTTGCGCTTGCTCAACGTACCGTTCAAGTACGCCTGCGCGCGCTGAGCGGCACGCTCTTCGAGGAAGAGGTGTGCTGAGCGCCAGCACTCAGGCGGCCATGCTACGCAGAGCTACAGTCGGGAGGAGTACTCTGAGCATCGTCATCTCGTGCGCAGTTTCCGCAGCACCATGTAGCCGATCAGGGCTATCAAATAGGCGGCGAGCGGGGCGCAGAAAATGTGCAACGGGCCCCAGAACACCAGCGAGAATGCCAGTCCCACGGCGAGTGGCCACATCACGGCTGCTTCACGGTTCAAGGACGGCGCGCCTTTCTCGGCCCCGTGGCGTTCGATCCCGAGCCTGGGAAAGAGAGCGACCTCAGCGACGACGAACGCGCCCATCGGCACGAGCACGGTCCCATAGGCGGCCACGTAATCCAATAGACGCAGGAAGATGATGGGAAAGCAAGATACGACGCTCGTAATCACGCCGGCGATCAGCGTTATTTTCCAGCGCGGCCAGTTCGGCGTGACGCATTGCAGGGCCAAGCCTGATCGGTAGAGCGTCGGGTTGGCGGTGGTCCACCCCGAAATAAGCACCGCCAGCGCGCCGGCCGCCCCCAGCGCCTCGTAGGCCATCAGGCCGGGGTTCATCTCGCGTTCGACGGCGGCCACCATGATGCCTGAGCATATCCAGGCCAGTGTGTGCCCGGGAAACATGCCAAAGGCAGAAAAGAGGCCATAGCTCCAATGCTTGGCGTAGCGAAAGATCGCCATGTCGTTCAGTCCGA
Organism: Bryobacterales bacterium; assembly: GCA_965206025.1. Lineage (GTDB taxonomy): Bacteria > Acidobacteriota > Terriglobia > Bryobacterales > UBA6623. The sequence goes on from CBDBIU010000003.1 coordinate 308,094, forward strand.
AATGCAATGCGGCATTACAGAACCAAGCGAAGAAAACAACGTGCCAAAAGCCGAACTTTTCCTGCCCCGGGGTCGGCACGCCCGTCCAGATGCGCGTTTGCGCAATTTCCCAGAAGTTACTTAGATCCGAGTGGACGCCCAGTCGCGGCAGCATGGCCACCGCGCCGGCGATGAAGGCGACGAAGATCCACGGCGAGCACAGCTCGGCAAACTGGCTCAGCCTCTCGAACCCCAGAATGGCTATGATCGTCATCATCATGCCGAGGGTCAGAGTGATTAAAACCCACCCCACGCTGGTCGGAAATACGTCGTCCAACTGAGGGCTGGGTACGCCCAGGGCCAGACCCACCGCCGTGGCGGCGACCGAGACCATAGCCCCGGCGATAATACATAACATCACCGCACTGGCCACGTTATAGATGGCCGTCGGGACCGGCCCGGCGATTTCGCGCAGATACCAGTACAAGGTGAGTCGCGTCGAGGTTGCGATCGGAGCGCAGACGAGGGTCCACGACGCAACCGCCAGCAGGTTGCCAAGCAGTAGCGCCCAGATCAGCTCCGTGGCGCTAACCCCGTGGATGACGAAGAAAGCGCCGATCACGAACTCGGTCGCAGCGACGTGCTCACCGGCAAACAGCCCCGCGAATCTAGCGGGGCCTTGCAACTTGTCGGGCGTGACGGCCTCGCGATCGAACTCGTAGAGCTGATCCATCTGGGAGGCAAGGTCGCTGAGTTTCACGGGTTGTGGGGCGAGGTGGTTCTTGAGCGGCCTTTGAATTGGGGGGTCGGTGGCTCGGAGTGTGCCGAGCTATGGTAGCGCAGTTTGTTCCGGCCGTGCTCGGTTCGTGGCGCTCAAGCCGTTCCTGACGTCAATCGGCCAGGCACTCCAGTCCGTCAACTTTTAATGGAGGGCGTCGGGAAGAAGTTCGCTTCTCCAAAGAGCTGGTTCAAACCGCTAGTAGGTCGCTCAAGCGCCTCAGCTCTTCGTCTGTCGTCTCGTTGGGGACCGAACATCCGGGCGCTAGAATGAATTCTCGGCCGGCGCCCTTCTGGGCAACCTCCCATTGCTGTTTCATCTGGGCCTGCGTGAGGTTGCGGAAGTTGCTCTCGTCGATCCCTCCCATCAACGCTCCGTAATAGCCGTGGCGGGCTCGCTCGAAGGAAACACCTGTTCGGTGGATCGAATACTGAATGACGTTCGCCTTCCAGCCGGAGTAGAAACGATCAAAGTAAACCCCATCCCCGTGCAGATGCAGCGTGTTGAGTGGAGCACTCGAGACGGCCTCTAAGATCATCTTGTCGAAGGGCTCGCTGTAGGTTTCGTAATCCTGTTGGCTGAGCACTCCATCGCGGGCGTTGGCAATGGCCAGAAAAACGCCGGCGGCGCCCGCCTCAATCGCCCTCCGGGCGTGATTCGCCTCTGACTTTGCGATCACTTCCAGCGCGTCGAGCAGCGCCTGGGGGTCTTCTTCCTTCAGCCGCAGGACCTCTTCTTTCGAAGACAGCTTACCCGCCACGTTCCAGGGGTTGAAGACGGTTTCGATGAAGTATTTCCGGCTCCCGAGCCCGTCGCGAATGATTTCCAGTGCGCGAATCTGCTCCGGGTAGGGGTTGTCGAGGACTTCAAGCTCGTACCAGTTGCCTTCGGGTTTCGGATAGGGGAAGTCGCTCATCACCTTGACAAGGTCGGTGTCGAACTTGTCTTGGAACTCCAAGGTCGCGCGCGCGTGGTGTTCTCCCGAAAGGTGTTCCAACCCGAAGTGGTAGTAGAAGGTAAACGGGGGCCTGTCGAGATCCTGGCCTTGGAGAACGCGATCGACCCGTTGTCTGGCGGTAAGCTGGGGGCCTTTTCGGCTGCACGAGGTCGTCGCCGCGGCGGCAGCGACCAGCAGGAATCCGCGTCGGCTGAACATGGGGGGGCTCCTCGGTTTCTGACGTTGGGAAAGCGTTCCCATTATAGATAGTTGCCGTCGGAGATTCGTCGTTCAGTGGAGTTTCGGCTTTAGACCAATGGTCCCCAACGCAACGCGGAGGCTCGGCATTTAGCGTGGGCCTCCGTGCACTGCCTGACCCCTCGACTCTCCGGTGTAGCTGTGTAGTGGCCCGGCTTGTCCCCGTCTAGAGATCCTCGCCCGTGATCGTGTAGTAGGCTTCGACGTACTTCTCGGAGGTGTTGGCCACGACTTCCGGCGGGAGCTCGGGCGCGGGCGGCGTCTTATCCCAGTCGACCGATTCCAGGTAGTCGCGGACGTATTGCTTGTCGTAGGAAACCTGTGGCCGGCCAGGCTGGTAGAGTTCCAGCGGCCAATAGCGCGAAGAATCGGGTGTGAGCACTTCGTCTCCGAGCACGATTTCGCCGTCGAGTTGGCCGAACTCGAACTTCGTGTCGGCCAGCACGAGGCCTTCCTGAAGCACTCGCTGCGAAGCTCGCGAATAGATGTCCAACGTGAGGTCGCGCAGCTTTCCGCACAACTCGGCGCCGATCAGCTCGGAGGCTTGCTCGAAGCTGATGTTGATGTCGTGGCCACTTTCGGCCTTCGTGGCCGGGGTGAAAACAGGTTCCGGCAACAGACCGCTTTCGCGGAGTCCGGGAGACAGTTTGACCCCGCATACCGACCCGGTGGCCTGATAATCCTTCCACCCCGACCCCGATAAGTACCCGCGGGCGACGCATTCAATCGGCACCATGTCAAGGGCCTTGACCAGCATCGATCGGTGCTCGAGCTGATCGCGGTAGCTGAGCAGCGGATCGGGGTAGCTATCGACATCCGCCGTCACGAAGTGAGTGGGGATGACGTCTTTGAGAAAGTCGAACCAGAAGATTGAGAGCTTGGTGAGCACCTCGCCCTTGCGGGGAATGCCGTTCGGCAAAATCACGTCGAAGGCGGAAATTCGATCGGTGGCGACAATCAGAAGCTGCTCGCCGACTCGGTAGATATCGCGAACCTTGCCCCGTGCCACCCGTTCGCAACCGGGGAGGTCGGTGGTAAGCAAAACGGAAGGGTCGTCTGTCATCGTATGGAGGTCTCTCTAGGAATGGTGCGTGGTTGCTTCAAGCTGCTGATGATATCGAGCCTTTGCCCTCAAGATCAACTCTGGGGGGATTTCTGTTGTGGCTGGCCACCAGCGCTTTCCCGTCGTTGCGTTTCAGCAGCCGGCGGGCGTACACTTACAGCGCACTAGGCCAGAGGGTCCATCACTGCCATGTGTGACGATACTCATTCCATAACGTGGGCGAATGTGACCCGGGCTCCGAGGCTCGTGGTCGCCGCAGGATCCGCTCGTATCGCGATAGCCCTCATTGTATCGGCGCACGTTCTTTGTTCCCAGACAGCCACCCCACCGCGACTCGACGGAAAGTCCCCCGCCAACCTCCACGAACTGAGTGGTTGGTTCGAGGCTCTGGCCGGGCGTGTGAGCCCGGCGGTCGTCCAGGTCATCTCCTCCGGGTTTGCTCCGGTGCGCCGGGACGCGCTGGCAGCTGTGGTGGTCTCCAAGCGCCGTAGCACAGGCTCAGGAGTAATCGTAGATCGCAATGGCCATGTTATTACCAATGCCCACGTCATCGTCGGAGCGCGACGCGTGCAAGTGCTCTTGGCATCGCGCATCAAGCCGCTTCGCGGGCGGTCTATCCTGAGCCCGCGCGCCAAGTTTCGGGAAGCGAAGATCGTGGGATTCGATGTTGAGACGGACCTCGCCGTGCTGAAAATCAAGGCTCAGAATTTGCCATTCGTCCCATTCGGGGACTCGGATGATTTGCGGCCCGGCCAACTCGTGTTCGCGTTCGGTAGCCCCCTGGGGCTTGAGAACTCCGTAACGATGGGTGTAGTGAGCTCAGTGGCTCGGCAATTGCGGCCTGGCGATCCGATGATTTACATCCAGACAGATACGGCTATCAACCCGGGAAATAGTGGCGGACCCCTGATCAACGCTGATGGCCAGATCGTAGGCATTAATACCTTGATCTTTTCGCAGTCCGGCGGCAGCGAGGGGATCGGGTTTGCCGCGCCCAGCAACATCGTCCGAACCGCTTTCGAGCAGATTGAGAAGCACGGGCGCGTCAGGCGCGGGGAAGTTGGCGTCCATGTTCAAACGATTACCCCCGAGTTGGCGGCCGGCCTCGGACTGCCCCGAGACTGGGGCGTGGTACTTGCCGATGTGAAGCCGGGAGGGCCGGGTCATATCGGCGGGCTCAAGATCGGAGACATAGTGTTGACGCTTGACGGCAAGACCATGGAGAACGGCCGCCAGTTCAACGTCAACGTCTACCAGCGCTCGGTCGGGGACGTTGTCGAAATTAAGGTCTTGCGCGGATCCGAAGAGCTCACTGTCCGCGTGACGGTTCTGGAGCGCGAAGACGATCCGGAACGGTTGGCCCGCATGGTTAGAGGGCAGCAAAATGCGATCACCCGGCTCGGGATTCTCGGAATCAGCCTGAACCCGACGGTTGCCGAGATCATGCCGCCACTAAGGCGGTCGACAGGGGTTGTCGTTGCGGGGAGGCTGGCGGATGGTCCCTACTGGAGTTCGCTCTTTCAACCGGGCGACGTAATCTATCGCGTAAACCAGAGGCCCACCACTGGCTTGCGAGAGCTGCGAGATCTGCTCGCTGAACTCAAAGAGAATACACCGGTCGTTGTTCAGATTGAGCGGCTCGGCAAGCTGATGTTCGTCACCTTCGAGCTGGAATAGCGGGACGTTCCGTTCACACCCCGGCAATCAGCCCTTGATATGCCTGGCGCAATGCCTGTCGAGTGTCAAGACAGCTTTAACTGGCGCTCTCCGGGTCGCTTTCCACGCTCGCCCACCCGTTCTTGATCAGTCGGCGAGGCAGCTGCCCGGCGAGTATGATGTGATCCCATGGGGAAGCCTACCGATCCCCGCCAAACCACTGGTGTGTTGAAATCTCTGACAGCCGGGGAGCGGCTCTGGCTTCTCGCGATCCTGCTGGCCGGTCTCCTGCTTCGCGTCGCGGGGATCGGCTGGGGGCTGCCGCCTGCGACGCCCGAAACCGCCGCTTCCGGGTTCCGCGGGACATACGCCTTCGACGAGGTTAGCGTCCTCTACAGTCTGGCGCGGACCGACCCGGCGAACCTTGACCTCGATCCCAAGCTTTACCGCTGGGGGACGCTGCACTTGGAACTGGTCCTGCTTGCCTTGGAGGGGGCACAAGCGGCCGGCGTATTCGAGAAACCCTGGCGAACGGCTTTCGGGGGGATGGTTCCCGGCGAGTTCGAAAAGGTATATGTCGTAGCGCGGCTCGTCTCGGTAGCTGCTGACCTGGCGACCGTCGTGTTCACATTCCTGCTGGCCGCGCTGCTGGGCGGCCGGCGAGCCGGACTGTGGGCTGCCGCGTTGGTGGCTTTGTCTCCCGGACACCTTCTCCAAGCAGCCCAGATCCGAGTGGACGTGACCGAGACGACGTTTGTCGCCCTGACCGGGCTGCTCGGCTTGCGGTTGCTCGCAAGCGACCGGCGCCGACTGTGGCTGGGGTTCGGTATCGCCGCGGGACTCGCCATGGCGGCAAAGTACTCCTCGGCTCCCATGGTTCTAGCCGCCGCCGCGGTCGCTTTGTGGCCGCATCGATTCGCCTGGTCGAGAGCGCGTTGGTGGCTCGTTGGGGTTTTGGCGGGCTTTCTTGTCGGTGAACCGTTTGTTCTGACGAACCCCCTTGGAGTGTGGGAACAGGCCAGCAGGATCGTTCAGGCAAGCCGCCAAGCGATCCCCGAGCACTACTACATCTCCAAACCCGCCTTGCTAGGCCAGCATTTGGTTGACCTGGCCCGGTTCTCAATAGGGCTTCCCGCGGCGTTGCTTGCCGCATGGGGGTTGGTGCTTCTGGCGCGCCGAGGCTCGCCGCCAGGCTGGATGGCGCCAGTGATGTTCTTGGTGGGCCTCGCCACGCTGCTTCCCCAGAACTGGCCGTTACTGCGATACCAGCTGCCCCTCGTCCCCTTCTGTGCCGCGGCCGCTGCGGTTGCGCTCGACGGCCTCCGGCCCCGTTGGCGATGGATTGCCGCACTTCTGGCCCTCGGTGTTGCTCTGGCGGCATCGGCCAACCAACTGCAGTTCATGTTGTCTCCGCACCCGGTAAATCTCGCACTCGCCGAGGTCCCGAAGAGGGTCCCCCGGGAGGAGGCCATAGCCCGCATCATGCGGGAGGTCCCCCCGCTCGATGAATCGGCCTACCCGATGGGGCCGAACCCTTTCCTGGACGATCTCGCCCAAACCTACCCGCGCTGGGTCCTCACCGCCGATCTGCTAGTCGGTGACTATCCCCATCAAAACAAGGTGCTGTTTGAAACGCGGTACGAACAAGTCGCCGTCTTCCGCAGTCCCTCGCTCTTTCCCTGGGCCACCCTGGGTGAAGCCGGTGCACCGCACGATTGGAGATACACCCACCCCACGACGATTCTCTACAAGCTGCGATGACCTCTGTTCAATCGGGGCGAACACTCTCTGCCTTGAGCTACAGTGGGCGGAGCTATAACCGGCTTTTCTCGTTATTTGACGACTTGCGGCGAACACGTGCCACCATGCCGGTTTACCGCCGACTATGAACTCACCCGCTCCAGCCGCCGAGGTCAAACCAGAACCACTCGACGGAACGAGTGGATTCTCGCAGTATCACGCGGTGCTCGTATTCCTGCTCGGTTTGGGCGTGCGCCTGTGGTTTATCCATGTCTATCCCGTTGTTTTCGGCGGCGACAGCATCATGCGGCTGGCCAACCACGACCGCATCCTGCTGGCATACCAGCTGCCGCTTCTGCAGCTAGGCGTTCACTACATTTCGCTGATCTCCCAAGACCCCCTGTGGATCCGCTACTGGATGGCTCTGATCGGAGCCGGCGCGGGTCTTGGCTTCTACCTGATGACCAAAGAGCTGCTCGGACCCGGCACGGGCTTCCATACGGCTCTCATTTTCGTCACGAACCCGTTTGTGCTCGCCTACTCGATTGTCCCCTACCAAGAAATCCTTATGCTCGGCGGTCTTTTCTTCGGCTTCTATTTTTTCTTCAAAGACAACTGGCCGGCTGCGAGCCTATTCCTGGGTCTCGCTTGTTTGACCCGCTACGAGGCTTGGGCCGCATGCCCGGTTTTTCTGCTGGCTTTCGCCGTCAAACGAGGTGCGCGAGTGGGGGACTTCCTCAAGGGATCGCTCCTTTTCGGCTGGGCGCCCCTCGGATGGCTGATCTGGAGGGTGGCCAGCGGGCCGAGCGGATCGTTTTTGCTGGACACCGACTTAAGCCCGGAGCGCCTCTTCCGCTACCTCTACCTGGGCTGGATCACGGTCCAAAATACGGCCGTCCCTTTTCTCATCCTCGCCGCCGTAGGGTTCTGGCGCTTCTGGAAACAAGGGATGTTTCGCGTCGCGCGATACAGGATGCTTGCCGGTTTCCTAGCCTTGTTCTTGAGGCTCTTCTGGGATTTTAGTGGCTGGCGGCGGTGAGTGACGGATCCCTCGCCACTGTGAGGCCGACCTCCCGGAGCCTGCTTCGGTGCCATTCAAGGGCTTCGTGACAACTCTACGGCCCCCAAGGCCGGGCGGCGACTGCGTTGGCCAAAAAGAATTACTGATAAACAAAGGGTTACGAGTAGAGCAAGGCTGCTGGCAGGTAGTCGTACAGTCTCCCGAAGGCTGTGAAATGCGGATCCACAACTGTCATCCAGTGGCCACACTCAAAGAGATAACTCCCTGTTTATCAGTGTCTTATTCCCTTTACGAGTTGCCCACGACCGGACTGGCGTGTAGGGTATTTGGGGATTTCTTGGCCGCCTTTTGGGCTCCGATGTGACTGCGGGCGACGTCGGGTCGGCAGGATGGAGGAGCCGGCTACCCGTTGGCCACCCACTAAAAACCCGGAAGAGCCGTTCTTGATTGCTCTTTTGTTTTCCGCCCACGGCGAGCGCGATCAACCCGATCGCTTCGTAACCGCCCGCGAGGCGCATTTGCTTCTCGCAGCGGTGGCCGTCCTGGCCGGTCTGGGGATCGGCCGCCTCCGCCGCTTCCGCGGAATCGTCCTCGCTTGCGGTCTCGCCATCAGCCTTTTCATGGCCGACCGTTTCGTCAGCCGCGAAACCTCCGATCCGCGTCTGAAGCTCAGCTACGAACTCGCCCGGCACCTCGACCAAGCCGTATCCGGCTCGGAGAAAGTCGTGGTGCTTGCCAAACCGATTGCCCCGCAACTGCTAAGCTGCTACCTCGACAAAAGCGAAGAGCTGGGCGGAATAATCGGTCGCCGCCAAGCGGCTCTGGCGCTTGCCGGTCTTGACACCTCCCCGCCCGACTACCAGCGGACGCTCGTTCACTCCCGCCTGGGCAAGGGCCGCTTGCGATCGCTGGCCAGTTTGCCGCTGGCCGAGGAAGACGCTCGCCTGTTGGCGGGCGAACCCGACCACGAAGACGGGCTTGCGCCGGAACTCGCCCCTCCCGACTGGCTTGTGGTATGGAGTGATTTCGAGCCGACGAATCTCGAGGAGGCCCAACTCGGGAAACTAGCCGCGGCTCGGCAAGCGGTGGAAACTCTTCGCCAGGGTTCGGTCTCGGCCCGAATCTATCGAACAAAGTAGGGCGGCGGCGCGCCAGCGTCACGGGAAACCGGCTGCGGTCGGTCCCCAACGGAGATCGAGGTCCCAACAAACTTGCGGTACGATGAGATGTCCTTTCAGTCGAGGAGATCTGCTGATGTCGAATCCGCTCAAACATCAAAGCCACATCATCACGGAGGGGCGCGACCGAGCCGGGGCGCGCTCGATGTTCAAGGCCATCGGTTTCACCGACGACGATCTGGGCAAACCCATCATAGGCATTGCCAACACCTGGATCGAGACCATGCCCTGCAACTTCAACCTCCGCGATCTGGCGGTCAAGGTCAAGGAAGGGGTTCGCGCCGCCGGCGGCACTCCCATGGAGTTCAACACCATTGCCATCAGCGACGGGATCACGATGGGCACCGAGGGCATGAAGGCCTCGCTCGTCAGCCGTGAAGTCATCGCCGATTCGATCGAGCTGACCGTCCGCGGCTACCTGTTCGACGCCGTCATTGCGCTGGTGGCTTGCGATAAGACAATCCCCGGCGGGGCGATGGCGCTGGCACGTCTCGACATACCCTCGGTCCTCCTCTATGGCGGTTCGATCATGCCGGGGAAATTCCAGGGGCACGACGTCACGATCCAAGACGTCTTCGAGGCCATCGGCCGTCATGCGGCCGGAACCATGTCGGACGCCGAGTTGCTCGAAATCGAAAACGTTGCCTGCCCCGGGGCCGGTGCTTGCGGCGGCCAATACACCGCCAACACCATGGCCACCGTGATGGAACTGATCGGGCTCTCACCGATGGGGAGCGCCAGCGTGCCTGCCACCGACCCCCGTAAAGATGATGTCGGACGCCAAGCCGGGGCACTCGTCATGAACGCGCTCACCAACGACATCCGCCCCAGCCGGATTCTCACTCGACAAGCCTTTGAGAACGCAATTGCCAGCGTCGCCGCCACCGGCGGGTCGACCAACGCGGTGCTTCACTTGCTGGCGCTCGCCCACGACGCCGGCGTCCCACTGACGATCGACGATTTTGACCAGATCAGCCGCAAGACACCGCTGCTGGTGGACCTGAAACCGGGCGGCAAATACGTCGCCGCCGATGTCGACCGGGCAGGCGGCATCCAACTCATCGCCAAGAGATTGCTCGAGGGGGGCTTCGTGGACGGCTCTCAGCTCACCGTCACCGGACAAACGTTCGCCGAAGCCTGCGCCGATGCCAAAGAGACCCCCGGACAAGACGTGATCCGCCCGCTTTCAAACACCATCAAATCGACGGGGGGATTGGTGATCCTGCGAGGCAATCTCGCGCCCGACGGGGGGGTGCTGAAGGTCGCCGGACATGGCCGCGAACAGCACCGCGGACCGGCACGCATTTTCGACCGTGAGGAAGATGCGATGCAGGCTGTCACGGGCAAACAGATTCAGCCGGGCGATGTCATGGTCATTCGCTACGAAGGGCCGGCGGGAGGCCCCGGCATGCGCGAGATGCTCGGCGTGACCGCGGCCATCGTCGGCGAAGGCTTGGGAGAAAGCGTCGCCCTGATGACGGACGGCCGTTTCAGCGGCGCCACACGCGGTCTGATGATCGGCCATGTCGCTCCCGAAGCCGCTCGCCGGGGGCCGATCGCCGCGATCGAGGAAGGCGACACGATCTCCATTGACGTCGAAAACCGGCGCCTCGACGTAGAACTCGACGACTCTGAAATCGAGCGACGGCTGGCGAAATGGAAGCCTCCCGAGCAGCGCTACCCTTCGGGCGTGTTCGCGAAGTATTGCGCGCTCGTGTCTTCGGCCGCCGAAGGAGCCATCACCCAGGTAACCGTGAACGCGTAACGCGGACTTGGCTTAGGCACGGCGTTTGGCGAGTACGCTTACGTTTCAGGCAAGTGCGGGCGGGCACAGCATGCTGTGCCCCTACAAATCCGTCGGGCACCCGCAATGTAGGACGCCAGCAAAATGTAGGGTGCCGGCGAATGGGAACTAGGGTGCCAGTAAATATTGGGCGTCAGTGTAGGGGCACGGCATGCCGCCCGACGTTCCCGATCGTCCATCGGGCGTCTAATCCACAGCGGCAATCATATCCGTATGCCCCGTCGAACGCATCTCTTTAACCGCCGCCTGAAAGGCTTGCTGAGGAAAGCCCCTCAGCTTCTGCTTGCCATTTCGCTGGCTATAGTCGCCGGCACCCAGGCGGCGGCTCAGGCGCCGGCCGAGTCGGGGAAACTTTTCCTTTGGGAGGCGGTGGGGGAGAAGGGCAAGGCCTATCTGTTGGGATCGATTCACCTGGCTCGCGAAGATCTCTACCCGTTGGACGAAGTTATCGAAACCGCATTCGCTCAATCGGAAAACCTCGTCGTCGAGGTGGATATCAATCAACTGGATGACGGCGCGCTGCAACTGCAAGCGCTCGGCACGGGCATCTACGGCGACGGGCGCAGCTTGGAGAGTGAACTCTCGTCTGACGCTTTGGGTAAGTTGCAGTCCTTCCTGAAAGAGCGCGGTCTTCCCTTCGGGCCCTTCAGCATCATGAAGCCCTGGCTGGCCGCTGTTTCGGTCACCGCCATGGAAACGTTGCGGCTGGGTTACAAGCCGGAATTCGGAATCGACAAGCACTTCCTCGACCAGGCGAAGCGAGAGGGCAAACCGGTGTCCGCGCTGGAGACCGCTGATTTTCAGATCCGTCTGCTTTCCGAGTCTTCAGAGGATCTCCAGGTGTTGTTTCTCACCCACACCCTCGACGACGTCGAAAGGATCCCGGAGGTTGTTGACGAATTGGTCACTGCCTGGAAGCAGGGCGATGCCAAGACGATCGAGAACGTGCTTCTTGAAGCAGCCGGCGACGTGCGTCTGAAACCGCTATACGACAAGATCTTTTACCGCCGCAACATGGATATGACATCGAAGATCGCTGATCTGATCGATTCGGGCGGTTCCTGGTTCGTTGTCGTCGGCGCCGGTCATCTTGTGGGCGATGACGGAATCATCCTGCTGCTCGGCGATCGTCAATTCGACATTAGACAGGTCTCGGCTTCGGTCGCCGCCTCGCCGCTGCCTAAACAGGTCGAGGCCGTTGGCGCTCCTTAATCGATCCTGGCGAGCCGCCCTGAACTTCCAACAGCCTGCGGCGTGAAAATTTAGCCCGTAACGTAATTCGTGTTACCAGCAGGGCCTGTTTTCGCGGGACAGAAAAGCGGGCCGCCAGGATGTTCGCCGGCTCAGCCGATCGCCGTGCAAACCGCCTTGCCCACCTCTTCGGTCGTGGCGGCTCCCGCGGGCTTGAGATCCGCCGTCAGCGGGCCTTCTGCCAGCACTGTTTGGATAGCCGCCTCGATCGCCGCTCCTTCTTCGCCGAGGCCGAAGCTGTAGCTGAGCATCGCCGCCGCCGAACCGATCGCCGCCAGCGGGTTGGCTTTCTCCTGACCGGCGATGTCCGGGGCCGAGCCATGGACCGGCTCGTAGAGGCCACGCCACACGCCGCTCGGAAGCCGGTCGCCGAGAGAGGCCGAGGGCAACATGCCGATCGAGCCGGCCAGCACCGCGCCCTCGTCGCTCAGAATGTCGCCGAACATGTTCCCGGTGACGATCACGTCAAACCGTCGAGGATTCAGGATCAGCTGCATCGCGCAGTTGTCGACGAACACGTGGTCGAGCTCGACACGGGGAAAATCTCCCGCGACATCCTCCACAACCCGCCGCCACAACTGCGAGCATTCGAGGACGTTCGCCTTGTCCACGGACGTCAGCTTCCCGCGGCGCTTTTCGGCAAGCGCGAAGGCCATGCGGACAATCCGTTCGATCTCCGATTTCCGGTAGACCATGGAGTTGACTCCAACGGGTTCGCCGTCGCGCTCGTCGATGCCGCGCGGGTCCCCGAAGTAGATGCCGCTCGTCAGCTCACGGACGATCAGCATGTCCGTCCCGCGAACAATGTCGTTCTTTAGAGGAGAGGAGTCCAGCAAGCTGGGGTAAGCCACGACGGGGCGCAGGTTGGCGAAGACGTCCATCGCCTTGCGCAAGCCGAGCAGTCCCTTCTCGGGTCGCCGTTCGGCCGGCAGCTCGTCGAACTCGGGAAGCCCCACCGCCCCCAGCAGCGTCGCATCGGCCTCCAAGGCGGCCCGCTTCGTCTCTTCCGGCAAAGGCCCGCCCGTTTTCCGAATCGCCGCGCCGCCGAGCAAGGCTTCCGTGAGGCGGAGTTCGTGGCCCCACTTGCCGGCGACATGCTCCAGCACCCCAACAGCCTCGCGGGTTACTTCCGGACCGATCCCGTCTCCGGGGATCACAAGGACGTTGAGTTTCATGGTTTGACGGCAGTCTCCTTCCGTTGCTGTGTGGAGCTCGGGCTACGCCCTAGCTCCAATACTGTCAGATAGGACAAGCGATCCCGCGAAGCGCTGTAGGACAGTAGCGCAGGCTTGAGCTGTCGGGCAGAACCCTGGGTGGGAACCAACACGGGGCAGGACCCGCCCGCATAGTCTAAGGATGGGAGGTCCGGACATGTCTAAGGATAGCGAAGTCTATCGCGGCGTCGATGTATCCAAGGAGTCCGTCGTTTCCGCCGAAGGCCGCGTGTTGTCGAGAAAACAACGCGTGCCGCGCACTGCGGCGGCGATCCAAGCCGCTGTCCGGCGATGCCGCCCGAACGCTTTGGCGGTCTTGGAACGCTCCGGGGCTGCACCGGCCCTAACTAACGAAGTATTGCTTCCTAGGCGCCTGTCTCAGAGAACGAAAGTAGGTCATTTTGACCACAACAACTTGTGCAACTGTTGCCTATCATGTCTAGATGTGGTATTACAATTTCCTGTGGGACAGACTCCTAGGGCGCATCGGCGAGCGGGCGCAACTTACGGATGGGGTCGCTCAGGTCCTCGGGGAATCGTAATTGGGGTCAACTGCCGATTGCCTTCTCAGAGTCTAGGTAGGATAATTGAAGAGAGTTCTGAACGGCTAGGTCCCCCGGCTGTCTTTGTATCTTTGGGATCCGGCTTCACGAACATGATTCGTCCGGGAGTTCGTCTGTGAAACAGAACAGATCGGGTCAGACCCTGCGCTGTTCCTTTTGCCACAAGAGCCAGGAGGTCGTGGGGAAGCTGATCTCGACTCCGGGCGACTACCCCAAAGCCTACATCTGTGACGAATGTGTCGCTGTCTGCAACTCCATCTTGGAGGACGATAAGCCCGACCATGCCGGGCCGAGCTTGTCGTCTTTATTGAAGCCGCAGGAGCTCAAAGAGCGATTGGACCAGTATGTCGTGGGCCAGGACGTTGCGAAGAAAAAGCTGGCTGTTGCCGTCTACAACCATTACAAACGGGTCTTCATGACCAAGCAGCACGGCGGGGCGGAGGACGTCGAGTTGCAAAAGTCGAATATCTTGCTGATCGGCCTCACCGGTACCGGCAAGACCTTACTGGCGCAGACGCTCGCCAAGATACTGGACGTACCGTTTGCGATCGCCGACGCCACGACGCTGACCGAGGCCGGCTACGTCGGCGAAGACGTGGAGAACATCATCCTGAAGCTGCTGCAGGCGGCCGATGGCGACGTGCAACGGGCGCAGCAGGGGATCATCTACATCGATGAGATCGACAAGCTGAGCCGGAAGGACGAAAACCCGTCGATCACGCGCGATGTTTCGGGCGAGGGCGTGCAGCAAGCCCTACTGAAGATCCTGGAAGGCACGGTAGCCAACGTGCCCCCGCAAGGTGGACGCAAGCATCCGCACCAAGAATTTACCCCTGTCGACACGACGCATATCCTCTTCATTTGCGGCGGCGCCTTCGTGGGGCTGGAGAAAATCGTTGCCCGCCGGATCGACCAGCGCGTCGTGGGTTTCCGTTCGGCCACCGAGCATGAGAAGGGATCTCCCGGCTCCAGCGAGGAATCTAACCAATCCGACCTCGGTCTATTGGGCCAAATTCAGCCGCAAGACCTGATCCGGCACGGGTTTATCCCGGAGTTCGTGGGCCGCCTTCCCGTTGCCGCGGTTCTTGGTGATTTGGATCAGAAGGCGCTGGTCGAAATCCTGACTCGTCCGAAGAACTCGCTCATGCGGCAGTATCAAAAGCTGTTCGAGTTCGAGAACGTCCAACTCCAACTCGAGCCGGAGGCCCTGGAGGCCGTGGCCAATCTCGCCCTGGAACGCAAGGTGGGCGCCCGCGGATTGCGTATGATAATGGAAGAGATGATGCTCGACCTGATGTACTATCTGCCGTCCTATGAGCGGGTCAAGGAATTCGTCATCACCAAGCAAATGGTCGAGGAACAACATCACCTCAACGAGAACCTCTTAAAGAAAGCCGGCTAGCTTCCCCAGCGAATTCGGCCCACGGCGGGCCATGCACCCAAGACTCAGCGTAAGAGCTTAACCCACCCATCCTCGTATGAAATCGATCAAAGAGAAATCGGAGACGCGTCGGCTACCCATGATGCCGATCCGCGACGTGGTCATCTTTCCGCACATGATGACCCCTTTTGTCGTGGGAAGAGAGTCCAGCGTCCGGGCTTTGGAAGAAGCGCTGGTCGGCGAAAAGAAAATCTTCCTGGCTACCCAGCACGATGCTTCGGTCGATGACCCTCAGCCGGAGCAGATCTACCAGGTGGGTTCGATCGTCAACATCGTGCAGAGCCTGAAGTTGCCCGATGGCAACGTTAAGGTCTTGGTCGAGGGCGTCGAGCGCGCGCAAGTGGTTTCGGTAAGCCTCGAGGAGGGGTTCCACCGCGCGACTGTCCGCACCACGGACTTTGAAGTCGAGAGCAGCCCCCAGTTGGAGGCTCTGATCGGCCGAGTGACGTCGCTTTTCGAGCAATACGTCAAGCAGAGCCAGAATTTGAATTACGAAACCATGATCGCCGCCGTGCGCGTGGACGATCCGGGCAAACTGGCCGATACGATCGGCGCCAACCTGCAGCTGACGATCCCGGAAAAACAGGATCTACTGGAAATCTTCGACCCCCTTGAGCGTCTCACCCGTATTGCTGAGGTTCTCGATATCGAGATTGAGAAGTTGGGCGTCGACCGCACCGTCCAAGGCCGTGTGAAGCGGCAGATGGAAAAAGCGCAAAAGGAGTACTACCTCAACGAAAAGATCAAGGCGATCCAGAAGGAACTGGGGCGCGGAGAGAAGAGCGAGTTCGACGAGCTGCGCAAGAAGATCGACGCCGCCGGCATGAGCAAAGAGGCTCTGGAGAAAGCCTCCGTGGAACTCAAGCGGCTGGAAGCCATGCCTCCCATGTCCGCCGAGTCCACGGTTTCGCGCAACTACATCGATTGGCTGCTGGCGGCGCCGTGGAAGAAAAAGAGCCGAGAAATCCGCGATCTCAAATACGCCGAGAAGGTGCTCAACGAAGACCACTATGGTCTCGAAAAAGTCAAGGACCGCATTCTGGAATTTCTCGCCGTGCGCCGGCTGGTGAAGGATCCCCGAGGCTCTATTCTCTGCTTCGTCGGACCTCCGGGCGTCGGCAAAACCTCCTTGGGGCGGTCCATTGCCCGGGCCACCGGCCGCAAGTTCGTTCGCTTGTCGTTGGGCGGCGTGCGGGATGAGGCCGAAATCCGGGGACACCGCCGAACCTATATCGGGGCCTTGCCGGGTCAAATCATCCAGATGATGAAGAAGGCCGGAACCAGGAACCCGGTCTTCATGCTCGACGAGATCGACAAGATGTCGACCGACTTCCGGGGAGACCCCTCGGCGGCGCTGATGGAAGTGCTCGACCCCGAGCAGAACCACATGTTCATGGATCACTATCTCGATGTCGAGTATGACCTCAGCAAAGTGTTCTTCATCGGTACCGCCAACGTCTTACACACTTTGCCGCCGGCGCTACAAGACCGGCTGGAGGTCATTCGGTTGAGCGGCTACACCGAGTTTGAGAAAGTTGAGATCGCCAAGCGCCATCTGGTTGACAAGCAGCTCAAACAGACCGGCCTGAAGCCGTCGGACTTGGCCTTTACCGACGAGGGCCTGGAAACGCTGATCCAGCAGTACACCCGCGAGGCGGGCGTGCGCAACCTCGAGCGCGAGATCGGTAACGTCGGGCGCAAGGTCGCCCGCCAGGTCGTATCCAGGGCGAAGGGTAAGGCGAAAACCAAAGCGAAGGGCAAGGACAAATACAAGGTCGTCATTGCCGCGGACAACTTGGCGGATTTACTGGGCGTGCCCAAATACCGCGACCTCGAAATGAAAAAAGGCAACGAGGTCGGTGCCGCGGTGGGGCTGGCCTGGACGGAAGTCGGCGGCCAGTTGCTCCATGTCGAAGCGACGCTGATGGACGGCAAAGGCAAGCTCACCAGCACCGGCAAGCTCGGCGAGGTGATGCAGGAATCGGCTCAAGCCGCCATGAGCTATGTGCGTTCTCGCTCGCAGGCTTTTGGTCTCCCCAAGGATTTCTACCGGCACCTCGACGTTCATATACACATTCCGGAAGGAGCGATTCCCAAGGATGGGCCTTCGGCCGGCATCACGCTGACGACGACGCTGGTGAGTGCGCTGACGCGCATCCCCGTGCGCGGCTCGATCGCCATGACCGGGGAAATCACGCTGCGCGGGAAAGTGCTGCCGATCGGAGGGATGAAGGAGAAGCTGTTGGCCGCGCATCGCCACGGCATCCACGAGGTGGCTTTGCCCAAGGACAACGAAAAAGATGTCCCCGACATTCCCGAAAACATTCGCGCGGACATGAAACTGCACTTCGTTGAACATATGGACGAGGTGTTGATGGTCGCGCTCGAGCGTCCCATCGATGGCTTAAGCGCTCAACCCGTGCCGCCGGAGGCTGTAGAATCCACGCGCCCGAGCACCAAGACGGGCCGGAAGGTCACGCACTAATAAGCAGGGTCGCGGATTTGGACTTCATCCCCCCCAACGGCACAATCGGGAGGGCGTTCCGACCATGACCGCTCATGTCCGCCGAGTTCGTTGCCAGCGCTTCCCAGGCAGGTCAGTTTCCCGGTGAGGGGTTGGCGGAAATTGCGTTCGTGGGTCGCAGCAACGTTGGCAAGTCAAGCCTGCTGAACGCTCTGTTGCTCAAGGGGGGCAAGCGGGCAGGCCGTCAGGCGGACTTAGATCGCAAAAAACTGGCCCGTGTGAGTCGGACCCCGGGCCGCACGCGGACACTCAATTTCTACCGCATCGAAGGGGCGTTTTACTTCGTTGATCTTCCAGGCTACGGCTATGCCCGGGTCTCCAAGAAAGAGATGGCCGCTTGGCGAACGCTTGCCGAAAGCTACCTCTTCGACCGCACCGCCTTGCGGTTGGTGGTCGTCATTATTGACGCCCGCCACGGCGCTTCGCCCCTGGACCTACAGATGACAGAATGGCTCGCCGCTCATCGTTATCGCTTTGTGGTCGTCGCTTCAAAGGCCGACAAGCTCAAAAAGGACGAGCGCCGACGTGCCGTGCGAGAGATCACAGAGCAGTTCTATGCCCCGCTGGCCTTCTCCGCCAAAACCGGAGAAGGGGTCAGCTCCCTCTGGAGGGAAATTCGTAAGGCCCTCACTCCCGCCAACCCCTAAACTTCCCCATCCGAGGACATCATGCCTTCCCGCACACAACAAGCTTCCCGCACACAGCAAACTTCGCGCACACAACAAGCTTCGCGCTCGCAAAAAGATGAAACCGCCGCCGTCGACCTCGCGGCTCTCAAAGAAATGAACATCACCCAGTTGAACGAGCTGGCGAAAGAGCTGGGTGTTGAGGGTACGGCCGGGCTCCGCAAGCAAGAGCTGATTTTCAAAGTTCTGCAAGGCAAGGCGGAAAAGAGCGGCCTGATCTTCTCCGAGGGAGTACTTGAAACCCTGCCGGAAGGCTTCGGTTTCCTGCGCGCTCCCGAATACAACTACCTGCCCGGCCCCGATGACATCTACGTCTCGCCGTCGCAGATTCGGCGCTTCGATCTGCGCACCGGCGACACCATCTCCGGCCAGGTGCGCCCGCCTAAGGAAGGGGAGCGCTACTTCGCCCTCATCAAGGTTGAGGCGATCAACCTCGAGCCGCCCGAAGCTTCGCGGAGCAAGATCTTTTTCGACAATCTAACGCCGCTCTACCCCGAGGGGCGAATCCGTCTGGAAACCACGAAAGAGAACCTCAGCGGCCGGGTGATGGACCTTCTGACACCGATCGGCAAGGGCCAGCGCGGTCTCATCGTCTCGCCTCCCCGCACCGGCAAAACGATGCTGCTGCAGTCGATCGCCAATTCCATCACCGCCAACGACCCCGAAGTCATCCTGATCGTATTGCTGATCGACGAGCGGCCGGAAGAAGTCACCGACATGCGGCGTTCGGTCAAGGGAGAAGTGATCAGCTCGACCTTTGACGAGCCCGCGACCCGCCATGTCCAGGTGGCCGAGATGGTCATCGAGAAGGCCAAGCGGCTGGTCGAGCATAAGCGCGACGTGGTCATCCTGCTCGACTCGATCACCCGTTTGGCGAGAGCTTATAACACGATCGTTCCGCCCTCGGGCAAGATCCTCTCCGGCGGCGTCGACTCGAACGCCCTGCAGCGCCCCAAGCGCTTCTTCGGCGCGGCCCGCAATATCGAAGAGGGCGGCTCGCTGACCATCGTCGCCACCGCCCTGATCGACACCGGCAGCCGCATGGACGACGTCATCTTCGAGGAATTCAAGGGAACCGGCAACTTGGAGATTCACCTCGACCGCAAGCTGGTCGACAAACGCGTCTTCCCGGCCATCGATATCAACCGCAGCGGCACTCGCAAGGAAGAATTACTGTTGTCGAAAGAAGATCTCAACCGCGTCTGGGTGTTGCGGAAAGTGCTCAGCCAGATGTCGGCCGTCGATACCATGGAGTTGCTTCTCGACAAAATGGGCAAGACTCCCACCAACGCCGAATTCCTGAATTCCATGACAACGTAGTGGTTGGTGGCAACAGTTCGCTCATTGGAAAAGCGCTTTCCCGATGACAACAGGCAATGGTTCGTGTACTCCAACCCGCAGCAGGACCTGTGCGGGGATAGCGACCTTATTTCCGTAACCCGAACCCGTACCGATCCAGATACCTGGGTCTTCGAAGCAGACGGGCAGGACGCCTGTCTACTGCTCAGCCCGTAGCGCGGATCGAGGCGGGCGCCGTGCCGGTCCTTTTCCTTTCCGCGCATCAGTCGCCCGCCAGATCCGCGGCCTTTTGCTTTTGTGGCGCACGCATTCTTGCGTGCCGTGTCGCCATTCCTGGCGACATCGAGCGGCACGGGCGATCCTGTGTTGAGCGTCGCAACCCCAACGGCCGCAGGTCTCTGCGAGCCCTGCGCTACACACTGAGCTACGAGCGCGAGCGAGCGGTCCCGGGGGGGGGCAGCGGTCGTTGCGGGGATTGCCCTGTCACTAACGTTCCAGGCTCTGTTGCTTGCTGTCGCACAGCCTCGCGTCGAGTTCCGTAGCGAAGGGCTGGGCCGCCGTTTGGTCTGGCCCCTCGCGGGGACGAAAAACCGATCCACGATAACGCGGGGATTCTTGCTCTTGTGGCGCACGCGTTCTTGCGCGAGCCAGCGAAGGCGGGCCGGCGCTCCGTTCTCGCGACCCCGGTAATCGGGTCCGTCACGACCTGCCCTCCGCGATGCGGCTCTGCGCAGCCTCTTTCGCATTGCTCTCGAAAGCCTAACCCGCCCTGTCGAGGCTTACGACAGGTCACTCCGTCATCTCTACGGGAGCTTGCCGACATCATGTACGCTGGGCAATGCACACAATTTGTTGCCGCGAGCCATGGCCGCCGAGCCTTTCCGCCGCCAACCCGCTAAGCTGGACGGAAGTGGGGGAATCGGCGGTTCGAGCGGACCTCATGGACAATCAAGTCGTCTCCGGGAGTGCAACTTGTTCATCGAGTCTTGCGATGCGGAAAAGGCGCCGCCCAGTGATTCGTAAACACCTGTTGCTCACAAGCTTCCTGCTGCTGACGGCTCCTTGGCTCGGGGCTCAGCAGACCAAGATACTGGTCACCGTTTTCGACGAGAAAACGGGTGAGTCCATCCGTGACCTTCGCCCCCCAAACTTCCTGGTCGTCGATGACAAGACACCATTGCGCGTCGCCCGCGCCGACTTCGTGGAAGGTCTGGTCGACGCCATGGTGCTCGTCGACAGCAGCATGGTCGGCGAGGTCGTCCGGCCGCTGGCCGCGGCGTTTGTGGAAGGACTGGACGAAAAGGAGCAGATGGCGTTGGTCTCCTACCATAGCTCCGCCGATTTGATACAAGACTTCACCTCCAGCAAGCAGATGCTCTTCCGTGCTCTGCGCCAATTGCGGTACGGGAACCAGCCGCGTGTTTTGGACGCCCTCTACGCGGCGTTGGACGGGGGCTTTCAGAACACCGCGGGACGGCGGGTGGTTGTTCTGCTTTCGGCCGGCGTTGAGAGTCGCAGCCGCAGCTCGCTTGCGGAAGTGCTTAGTCTGGCGCGCCGGCGGAACGTCTCTATTTTCGCCGTCTACGTTACGGGAGCCGACAAGGGGTTATTCCGCCGCCTGGCGCTCGGCTCGGGAGGAGCTTTCTTCGGGGCGCGAAAGCTAAAACTTCAGCCGAAGCGGCTCAGTGAGTTAGTCTACTCCGTCCTGCGCGGCCACTACGTTCTCGAACTTCACGGCGTCTACCGCCTCGGCGATCGAGTGGAGGTGACGATTCAGGGATTGCCGAAGGCGAAGCGAAAAATCTGGGCCGCCACGTTGCCCCTCGAGTAACGAGCAAAGACCTGAGACCTCACCGGCCGCGGGGTTAGCCCACATTTCTCACGACGGGCACGGTGGATGAGGCGAAAGGCCCGGCGGCCATGGCTCGCGGCGAAAGTTTGTGTAGATCGCCCGGCGTACGGTATGTCGGCAAGCGGGTGCGATGAATCGCGCCCCTACGGCTTCAGCGTCTCATTCGACCCGCGCCGCGCCAGTGGGGGTTCAACGCTTCTTGACCTTGGGCGACGAGAGGTAGCCGACGATGTGGTTTTTCTCGATCTTGTTGACGACAATCTCGTGGGGGATGCGAGCGCCGGGGACATAGAATTGGACCGGTTCCAGGAGTGTCCTGTTTCTCTTTTCAACCTTTTTGTCGTCGACCAGAAGCTCCATCGTGTAGCGATTGCGCCTGCGGTCGGCTTTCTTAAGCTTGATATCGATGGGTCCCACTCGCTGCGACTGCCGGCTCTTGGTGATGTCAAACGCGTAGTAGTTGCGCCGGCCCAGTTCCTCGAGGGCTTCAAGCTCGGTGGCGTTGGTCGCGATCAAGCCGCTTTTCACGCCTAGGTCGCCCTTGACCGACGTTAATTCGCCGATCGTCTTCCGCAGTTGTTCCCGGTTCTCTTCGACCTCCGATTTGACGCCGTCGACCGCATTGACGAGGGAGCCGACTCGCGCCTCTGTCTTCTCCGCCTCGTCGCTCAGCTTTTCGATCTTTTGATCCACCACTGTTATCGCGGTCTTCTGTTCGGCGCCTTGTTGCTCGATTTCCTTCGCCAGTCGTTGGGTCCTCCCGAGGAATTGCTGCTGGTTCTTACCGGTGCTTTCTAAAATGGCTCTTCTGGGATTTTAGTGGCTGGCGGCGGTGAGTGACGGATCCCTCGCCACTGTGAGGCCGACCTCCCGGAGCCTGCTTCGGTGCCATTCAAGGGCTTCGTGACAACTCTACGGCCCCCAAGGCCGGGCGGCGACTGCGTTGGCCAAAAAGAATTACTGATAAACAAAGGGTTACGAGTAGAGCAAGGCTGCTGGCAGGTAGTCGTACAGTCTCCCGAAGGCTGTGAAATGCGGATCCACAACTGTCATCCAGTGGCCACACTCAAAGAGATAACTCCCTGTTTATCAGTGTCTTATTCCCTTTACGAGTTGCCCACGACCGGACTGGCGTGTAGGGTATTTGGGGATTTCTTGGCCGCCTTTTGGGCTCCGATGTGACTGCGGGCGACGTCGGGTCGGCAGGATGGAGGAGCCGGCTACCCGTTGGCCACCCACTAAAAACCCGGAAGAGCCTCTAAAATCTTCTTTTCGGCCTGGGCCGCGCGGCTTTCAAAATCACGGGTGCTCTTTTGCAGGGTTTCGCTGATGCGACCCTCCGTCTCGGCGAGCTGTGAGAACTTCTCTTCGTACTTACCGAGTTGTTCGGAAACGGAGGCGATCTCTGCTTGCGCCGATCGGACTTCCAAAAACAGAAAGATGCTTACGCCCACCAAACAGGCAACCACCGCGACGAGAACGATGGCAAGGACACGGTCAAACGACGTGCCCTGTTCCGCCGAGACTTCCGGCATCGGGTCGTACGAGGCCATGTTTCCTTCTCCTAGATTGTCAAAGCGGAACGGGTCGAGCGACCGCCGATCCCGGCGCCGTTTCTATCTTAAATTGACGGCGCACGACTCCTCGCGGGATCCGCCAAAGAAACCTCGGCACCCGCCAGAGGGCAAGAAAATGCGGGCACATAGAATACTCGCGGCCCCTGCGCTCAAAGGGCGGCTGCCGGCAAGAACGACTTCTAGCTCGAGCCGGCCGAGCTCGCCGCCGACCGTCGAGCCGCGACCTTGGGGGTCGCCAGGTAGCCGACAATGCGATTCTTCTCAACCTTCTGGACGACAATTTCATAAGGAATGCGCGACCCGAGCACGTAGAACTGCACGGGCTCGAGAAGCGTCTTGTTCTTTTTTTCAATCCGCTTATCGTCCGCCCACAGCTCGATCGTATATTTATTGCGCTTGCGGTCGGTCTTTCTCAGCCGGACTTGGATGGCGCCAACCCGCTGCGGCTGCTTGGCTTTGGTGATGTCGAAATCGTAGTAGTTGCGCTCGCCCAGCTCTCGTAGCGCGTTGAGTTCCGTTCCGTTCGTCGCGATGAGCCCACTCTGAACACCGAGATCGCCTCGCACCGTCTTTAGCTCACGGACGGTCTGCTCGATCTCTTGCCGGTTCTTGGCGACATCCTGCTGCACGCCTTCCACGGTTCCGGTGAGAGATCCCACCCTGGAGTCGGTGTCGGCGGTCACTCGACTGAGTTGGCTCACTTTGCCGTCCACTTGGGTGAGCGCTGACTGATGCTCTACCTTTTGCTCGTCCAGCTTCTTGGCCAGCACTTGGGTTCTGCCGAGAACGCGTTGCTCGACCTTGCGAGCCGTTGCACTCAGGCCTTTTTCGGCCGACGCTACGGCGCCACGCAGTTCCTGGGCCCTGTCGTCCGCTTCGCGCGAGGCGCGGTTGACCACTCCCTCAATCTGAGCGAACTGCTCCTGGTGTAGCTGCGTCTGAGCAGCAAGATCGGCCTTAACCGAGCGGACCTCCAGAAAAAGGTAGACGGTCAGGCCAATCAGCGCCGCCAGCGCCACCAGGACGGCGATGGGCAACAATTTCGACTGCAGCGGGGACGGTTCGTCTTCAAAGACCTGGTCTTCATAGATCTCGTCTTCGTTTGCCATAAGGACTGTTTCCTGACTCCCTAACGGGGGGGGAAGGGTCGTATCGTAGTTATTCTAACATCCATTAAGACGGTCGCCAATGGCTAGCCGGTTACCGGAAAAAGGCTTCGCACAGCGCTATGGAAGCCTCGAAACCGGCACGCTAGCCCACTTTTCGACGGCCAAACCGTCTGAGTTCAGTACTTTGCTATGATCGGGCGTTCATGAAAGGACAGCCGCCCCGTATCTCCGTCGTTATCCCTGTTCGGGATGAACAGGATAGTCTGGAACCCCTCGTTAATTCGCTCGGGGCGGTTCTGGTCTCCTCTTACGAGCTTATTTTCGTTGATGACGGCAGTACGGACCAAACCCGTAAGAGATTGAAAAGACTACACGAACCAGGGCGCGTTCGCGTTTTGTGTCTGAGGAAGCCCTACGGCAAGACAGCGGCTTTGATGGCCGGTCTCGCCGCTAGCCGCGGTGAAATTGTCTTCACCATGGATGGGGACCTGCAGGATGATCCCGCTGAGATTCCGAGGTTTGTTGAACAGCTCGATTCGGGATACGACCTGGTCTGCGGCTGGAAGAAGAAGCGCCGTGATCCCATCGCCAAGATCGTGGCCTCGCGGATTTTCAACCTCGGGATTCGCCGGCTCACCGGGCTGGCTCTCCATGATGTAAATTGCGGCTTCAAGGCATTTCGGGGCGATGTTGCCCGCTCGCTTCAGCTCCACGGAGAGATGCACCGCTTCATCCCGGTGTTGGTTGCCGAAGCGGGACACCGCGTGGGGGAGATCGAGGTCACCCACCACCCCCGTCGGCACGGCCGTTCAAAGTACGGGTTTGCTCGGCTGTTGAAGGGGTTCTTGGATCTGGTCACCGTCGTGCTCGTGACTCGCTTTCGGGAGAGGCCGGCGCACGGATTCGGCGCGGCGGCCTTGGGGTTCCTGGTCCTGGCCGCCGCGGTGTTGGGTCTTCACTTGCTTCTCTACCCGTCGCCCCTGTTGGTTCTGTTGGCCATGACATTACTGCTGGGCGCCATCATCTTGATCGCCTCGGGATGGGTCGCCGAGATCATCGTGGCGCGGCGGCCGGCCTCGGACAAGCTCCCCCACTACTCCGTCGAGGAGCAGCTTGACTAAACGTGTCTTGAGCCTAGCGAAGGTCTTAGTTCCCTTCGTCATCGCTTTCTTCATCGGGCGGGTCATTTATCGAAATTGGCATCAGGTTCGCGAAGCCGAGTGGGTACTGTCCCCAAGCTACCTCCTCGTTTCCTTCCTGTTGACCGCGTGTTGGTTTACGGTGCGCCCGCTCGTCTGGGGTATTCTGCTGAAAAAGTTCGGCTACCCCATTTCCTTTCGCGGCGCCTACTTGGTGGTTCGACGGGCCGAGCTGAGCCGTTACGTGCCGGGCACGATCTGGCAATACGTCAGCCGGGTCTACCTGGCGGGCCGCTACGGAGTTCCCGCGGCTGTATGCATGGCCGCAACCTTTCTCGAAACGGTCCTGCTGATGCTGGCTTCACTGGGTCCGGCCGCGTGGAATCTGGACGCCTTGCTTCCCGACCTGGCGCGGTTTCAGCGTATCCTGCTCGTCGCCATCCCCCTGGCTGCGGCCGTGTTGGTGCATCCCCGAGTTCTGAATTTCTGGACGCGACTGTTGTCCCGTGCTTTGAAGCAGCCTTATCAGCGGCTGAGCATGCCGTGGTCGACGATCGCCCCCCTCTGGGGGACCTATCTAGTGGTGTGGGCGCTGCACGGGCTCGGCGCGGGGATCTTTGCGAAGGGTGTGATGGTGATGCCGCTCGACCGGGTCCCGGAGCTGGCCAGCTATTACGCGTTGGCGTGGCTGGTGGCCATGGTTTCCGTGGTCGCTCCCGCGGGCATGGGAATCCGCGACGGCGTTCTCGGCCTGCTACTGAGTCGACGGATGCCCGAAGGCGTGGCTTTCACTCTCGCTGTTGCTCTTCGTCTGTGGATGACCGCGCTGGAACTGTTCTGGGCGACCCTGGCTCGAGGACCGCTCCCGACCGCTCCTCCAGAACCGGAGGAGGTCGGCACCGGCTCCCGCCTACGGTAGACCTCGTAGGTGCGTTGCCGGATCGGCAGGCCCTTGTCCCACCAACTTTGCTTGTAAGAGTAAGTCCATTTCCAGACTCTCTCGAACTGATCGCTGAGCCCCCGCGGCTTTGCTCCCCTGGGGTCCCATACGACATACCAATCTGCTTCCGGGTAATCGTCGAACTGATCGTCCGGCAGGAGGCCCCGAAAGCCCCGGTTACGGGCGTTGGTACTGTCGAGTTGAGCTACCCAACGAATCTCCGGCAGGTAGAAGAACAGCGTCATCCCTTTTACGTTGCGAAACACAGCTAGCTCATCGCCTGCGCGAACACGGGACCGGAGGAACTTCACAACCGGCTCGTTGTAAGAGCGGTCGTTGAAGAACTGCCTTTCGACGACATGGTCGAATCCGTTCACGTTGAAATTCAGGTTGGGCCAGATCAGAAGCCCCAAGAACATGGCTGAAGCTATCTTCTTGCCGGCCGTCCGTTCCAGCCCGGCGATAGCAATCGCGCCCAGCAAGACCACGGCCGGGAGAACCTGGTAGTAGTGGCGGTAGAACGTTTTCGACTGCCCGACAGCGATGGCCAGTAGGGGCGAGACCAAGATCACCAACCCGGCCAGCAGGGCCGCCTGTGTCCACAGCCCCGAGCTGGGGAGCCTGCGCCAACAGTAGAGCAGAGTCACCGGCACGGTAAGGCTGGCAGCGAGTAACAACCAAAACAACGTCGCGCCGGCCTCGTGGACATCCATATAGCCGAAGCCAAACAGGACCGGAGAAAGCGGGACTACGGCCGCGGCGGCCATTGTGAGCTTCGCGGCAACGGGCACGGCGCCCATCTTTCGCTGGAAGAGGTAGAACGCCGTCGGGACGAGCCCGACGAGCGGCGTCATTCGCCAGAAGTCTCTCCCGCGGTTGATCAGCGCGTGGCGATAAATTTCCGCAAGCGGCTTTTGCTCCGGCGGGGGCCAGCGGCTCGCAAACTCCCAATGGAACAACCCGAAGTCGGCCGCCACGATCGGAGCCATACCCGCTGAGAGGAGGAGGAATCCGCGGGTCAGCCGTCCGTCGCCTCGCACCAAGATGAAGACCGCCAAAGAGGTCCACATTCCGGCGAAGCTCATGTAGTTCGAGAAGTAGAGCAAGAGTCCCGCCAGGCCCAACCGAGCGTAAAACGAACGCCGGGAGGCCAGTGAGGGGTCCCGAAGATAGCGACATAATTCCAGAAAGAGAAGCGACGCCGCCAACACCACGAGAACGTAATACCGACTTTGGCGGGCCGCGGACAAGAAATAAATGGAAAGCAGCCCGAGATAAGGCATGAGAAACGGGCGCAGACCCGATCCGAACAGAACAACTCCTAGGCGGTAGAGGACAAACAAGCAAACGGCTCCCACAAGCGCGAAAGGAAGTCGCGCGGGCCACGTGCCGACGCCGAACAGCTTGAAGGAGGCTGCCGCGACGTAAAACTGCAGCCAGCTCTGCATGGCGGGCGTTAGTCGGGCATTGAAGTCGTGCCCGTCGGCCGCCTGGACGATCAACTGGCTGCCGTCAAAGACCCTGGGCGCCCAGTACCCCTGCTCGACCATCCATCGCGCCCAGTTCGCGGTGGAGCACTCGTCACGCCAAAGCAGCGCGCCGTCCAGGCGCCAAAACAGCAAGAAGGCACCGAGCAGGACCAGTAAAACGATGAGCGCCGTGCGCATGGACTAGATATTGGGGCGGGGCGCGGGCTGAAGCAACCGACTCGGGCCTGAAGTGGATTGAAACACAGGGCGTTAAGCGGCCGCCGGGCGGGGAGATTTTCAGTATAGCCGACAAATTTTTCTCCGCGCCGCAACTTTCCCTCGCGCTCGCGGTTTATAGCAGGTAAAGAGCGGGCCGGCCGCTTTCAAAGGTCACCAAGAAGCAGAGGAGGAAATAGACATGAACAAGCTCACACAATGGTTCACCCTGAGCATCTGCACCCTGACTTTGGGAGCCGGACTGGCGCTAGCTAAAGATCCCGTCGCTCAGAGGCAGAAGAGGCAACAGAGACGAATCGGCCAGGGCGTAAGCAGCGGCCAGCTCACCAAGCCGGAAACCCTGAGGCTCGAACGCAACTCGGCGCGCATCCATCGCTCGATCGTCAAGGATCGCCATGACGGCGGCGTGTTCACGCCGAGAGAACGCGCCAAGGCCCAGCGGAAGCTCAACAGGCAGAGCCGCGCCATTTATCGCCAGAAACACGACGGCCAGACACAGAACAATTAATTCCCTCCCCTACGAGTCGGGCAGGCGGACCCTCGCCCGCCCGGCTCGGGTTCTTCCCGGCCCGAGCCAATCCCGGGCTTCGACCGGCGGTTGACACCCCGATGGCGTAGGTGCGGTCGCCGCGGTGCCGTTGCGCTTGGCTCAGTCAGGCCTCAAAACCCAGCTCCTCACCTTAAAGGCTCCCGGCCGGCGCGGAATCGAGCAGGGGTAGCCGAGCCACCACCACTCGACGGGGGCCTCGGTTTCCGCAAGCCCGCGACTCTTCCACTCACTGGCTAGCTGATCCAGGGGCACAACGTACTCCAGCGTGTCCGGGCTGGTCTTCTCGTAGAGGTCCATCAGCCGGTTTAGGATCTCCACTTCGGTTTCGACAGGGAAGTGCTCAAGGCAGAGCATGTTGGAGACGGCTTGGGCGGCGGACACCGCCTCCGTCCCGCCCAAAGAATCGGGCGAGGCCGACAAGGTCTCGAGCAGCACCTGGGCCTCGTCGTCCTCGACGGGATCGGCATCCAGCCCGCCCCGAGCCGCCCGCAGGGCGCCGCGAAAAGCTCGGCGGCGAGAGCGATCCTCGCGGACGGTTGAAAACAGGCCCATCCGCGAAACATCGAGGAGAAGTCTTCTCCAGACCCGTTGCGTCTCGGCGGCGGTCAGCTTCGACGACAGCGGCCCCCGAGCGATCGCGTCGGCGAAATAGACCACTCCGCCGGGCTTGCACAAGCGCGCCAGTATCTCCACGTGGTCGCCGACAACAAACCGCTGGAGCTTCTCCTGTGCCTGAACGTGGTTTTCCCATGCCGACAGCCGGACTCGAAATTTGTTCCGCAGAAGGCGGTCCGCATAGGTGCGCGGATAGCGGGGCAACTCGGCGAGAACCAACGAAGATATGACGAAATCAGCCTTCGGAAGCGACGGCCCCTCACCAAATTCTGAGACCGCATCATAGATCTGCCCCAGGCGGTCGAAAGCTTCCTCGGCGCTCGAGCTTTGCTCCAGCGCCTCCTCAACTCGCCTCATCATTGATTGGGCGAAAGAAGTGATGTCGGATACGCGAATCTCGACCCTATCTTGAAGTTCGGCAGGCAAGCGGCCGACGGCTTCGCGCATGCTTTGCTCGTCGAGATCGGCGAGGACGACCCGCTCGAATCGTTGGGCTAGGCCTTCGAGCGGAATCTCGCGGCAACTTCCCGCTCCGAGCACGACCGCCGTCGAGCGCCCGGTAGCCAGTTCCGCGGCTTGCAGAACGCGGCCGCGGCTCTTTTCTACGTGTGGAACCCAATAGTCGTTGTAGCGCTGCTCGGCCGCGCTCAAGGCCGCTCCCGTCCCTTGAAAAAACTCGTCCAGGGTCTGGGCGGAGACCGTTGAAAAACTGATCGCCGCCGCCAGGAGCCAGTAGACGAAGCGAAGGCTAGCCCGCATTTCTCGCCACCTGAGGGTCGAAGCACGTGATAAGCCCGCCATTGCTTCGTTGCGCCTGTTCGCCGTGCCCAACGTGCTTTCCCGGTCGAATCCCGGGGCGGTCCGATCCGGACACATACTGAACAGAATAGTCCAAGTACATCCTGAACACTTTTGAGGTAGTGGGGTCAGTTTGAAAGGGGGTGAAGAGCATTTTCTCATCGAAGGATGAGCCTGAAGACGGGGGTTGGGGCTTTTTGAGTCGCTGGGGCTCCTTTCGGGCTTTTTGATTTTGAGTTTTGGGAAGGGGAGAATCGTCGTCCGTCATTTCCACAGCCCTCTTCCTGCTGTTCAGCACGGCGTGTTCGCGGAACGGAAACTGGCAAACAGCTTCTGCTTGGCTCGCTGCATCCGGCGGGCCGCCGCCGTGTCGCTTTCGGCCTGGGCAATGCGGCCCAGAGCCTCCAGCCTCTGCCCTGGCTTGAGATAGCTGGCGGCCTCGGGCAACTTCCCGAAAGATTCCCAAGGCGTCTGGTAGTGGCGGTACACCCGCTTCTGCTTGCCTTTGGCGTCGGTCTTGATCTCGGGCTGTCCGCAGGGCCGGTGGAAGTTCAAATAGGGATTGAAGTGCTGTTGGTAGAAGCGCTGGATGCGCCCCGCGTGCGGCGCCGCGATGTACGTATATCCCATGTGTTTGCGGATCACCGCGCCGTTTTTCGATTCCACCAAGCCGTTGTCGTTGGAGTGCCGCGGACGCGACTTGGTCTGTTCGATCAGCAGCTTGTTCAATAGCTTCTCCACCGTGCGATTGAGGAACTCGCTGCCGTTGTCGGAATGGAAGCCGCGGATACGAAAGGGAAACTGCTCGATCATGGCTTTCAGCAACGGCTCCAGCCAGGCTTCACTGATCGCGGGCGTGGCGCCGACCACTTGCCACTGGGTGACTTCATCCACGGCATTGATGTGGTAGACGCCCTTGACGCCATCGCGATCCCCTTGATGCACCGTATCCACTCGCAGAAAGCCGGGTTGGCCTTGCGGGTCGGGCCGGCGCCGCTCGCCGATCGACACCGCCGTGGGCCGGGTCTTGGTGAAATGCAGCCGCCGCTGGCGGTAGGCTCTGCGCCGCCGCAGGCGATAGATCTGGGCCACCGAGATCCCCGCCAGCCGCTCGTATTCGCGCTGCTGGTACTGCTGGTATTCCCGCTCGAGGATCTTGCGCGTGGCCGGGCCGCTGAGGGTTTCGTGGGCCTCGTCCACCGCCGCCAGCAGTTCGACGTCGGCGGGCGTGTACTTGCGGGCAAAGCGATGCCGCCGGTAGCGGGCGGGTTGGAGTTCTCCGCCCTGCCGGTACTGCTGGATCAGCCGCGTGATTTGCGCCCGGCTCAGTCCGGTCATCTTGACCAGATACTGCCGCAGCAGCCCTTTGTCGGCGCGGTTTTGGCGGCTGTAGCCGTGCTGGCGAAGCGTGCGCGCCACCCACGTGTAGATCTCGGCCCGCCCTTTGCCTTTGAATCGAATCTCCTCGCTGGAGTGGAGAAACTGCTGGATCTGTTGCAGGTTCAGCTTGCTGGTGTTTTGCACTTGGATAGTCAATTCCCAGCATGCCCACTCCCCGATCCTTCAGGCTCATCTTGTGTGAGAAACAAACTCCTCGTTCAGACTCATCTTGCATGAGACAAGACTTACCAGTGACTTTCGGCCGCAAGGGTGTTAGGATGATTTGTGGTACAGATGTAGGTAAAAACACTTAGTTCCCGCGGAGGTGTTTTGTGCCGCGAATCCACCCAACGGCAGGATCTGTCCGGCGGTTTCGTGTTGAGCAGGAAGCCGCGCGTTTAGCTTTGCAAGGGAAGCGGAAGCTTTTTTCTTGCTCGTGTCGGAGAACCAGCTGGCGGTCCCACTGTTTGGAGAGCACCCACCATAACGTGAGGGGGCGACGTTCGGAGACGAGGTTCGACAGCCAAGGGCGCTGTGGGGCAGAGCGTGTCAGTCAGGTCCGCACCGAGGTGATCGACGGCGAGCGCGGAGAGCACGGATGAAATCAAAGCGGGATCATCCTCAGAAAAGGAAAGGCATCTTTGTCGTCGTCGGCGCGGTCATGATGGGTGTTCTGTTCGGCTTCCTGGCACTGGCGTTCGACTTGGGCTGGCTCTATCACCAGCGCCGCTACATGCAGGCTGCGGCGGACGCCGGTTCCTTCTACGGAGGTCAGGCGATCCGCCGGGGCGATACCAGCGCTGAGGTCGAGACGGAAGCTAAGCGCGGCTCGACCGAAAACGGGTTCACGGAGGGCGTCGAAGGGGCCACCGTTCGGGCGGACAATCCGCCGACAACGGGTAATTATGTGGGCGACGACTTCGCCGTGGAGGTGCAAATCTGCCAGCCGCAGAAGACTTATTGGCTCTTCCGGGTTTTTAGTGGGTGGCCAACGGGTAGCCGGCTCCTCCATCCTGCCGACCCGACGTCGCCCGCAGTCACATCGGAGCCCAAAAGGCGGCCAAGAAATCCCCAAATACCCTACACGCCAGTCCGGTCGTGGGCAACTCGTAAAGGGAATAAGACACTGATAAACAGGGAGTTATCTCTTTGAGTGTGGCCACTGGATGACAGTTGTGGATCTGCATTTCACAGCCTTCGGGAGACTGTACGACTACCTGCCAGCAGCCTTGCTCTACTCGTAACCCTTTGTTTATCAGTAATTCTTTTTGGCCAACGCAGTCGCCGCCCGGCCTTGGGGGCCGTAGAGTTGTCACGAAGCCCTTGAATGGCACCGAAGCAGGCTCCGGGAGGTCGGCCTCACAGTGGCGAGGGATCCGTCACTCACCGCCGCCAGCCACTAAAATCCCAGAAGAGCCGACTTATTTTATGCCGGTGTTCAACGTGTGGTCCGCCGGAGTCTGCGCTCGGGGGGTGTCGGGCTATGTAGCCGATTCGTCAAACTGCATCTATGCTTTGAACCCAACCGAAGAGCAGACCATGTACGTCAGCAGCGACTCCGCGCTGATCGCTAATTGCGGCATCCAGGTCAACTCAGACGACGATCAAGGTCTGACGGTGGATAGTGGCGCCTGCGTGCAGGCAACTTCGATTGGCGTGAGCGGCAACGACTGGATGGAGGACCAGTGCAAGGTCAGTGGTTTTCCCACTTTTCCAGACGCAGTCACACCCGCCCCCAGCACGCAAACCGTGCCCCCGCCGGATCCTTTGATGGGTTTGCCCACGCCTTCGTATGGGGCCTTGCACCATCGGTTATGAGAGCGAGACGACCATCGATGGCGGGTCCTCGGGCAACCCTATACTGGTACCGGCCAGTCCCGTCTCTCCCGGAGAGCCGGTTGTGTTGTGCGGGGGGCTGAAGATCGGTAGCGCCAGCTATGTCCAGTTCCAGTCCGACACGATCTTCGTTATCGCCGGCGGGAAGCTTGAGATTGGGAGCCTCTCGGGGGCCACCGGCAGCCAAGTCATGTTCTATTTCACCGACGGACCTGGCGGGGAGGAGGCCAAAGGACTTGAAATCGGAAGCGGAAGCACTGTGACCTTCAGCGCCCCGACGTCGGGGGCGCATGAGGCCATCCTCTTCTTCGTCGACCCGACTCTGAGTCCGTCTAACCACACGGCCGATCTCTTCATTTCCAGCCATTCGGGGATTGGCCTCGAAGGGGCGATCTACAACAAGAACTTCAACGTAACGGTTCATAGCGGCGCGGGCGGGACGTCCCTGACTTCGAACTGCCTGGTGATTGTGGCCGACGTGGTTGAGGTCACCAGCGGCGCTGATCTTGTCGTGGACAGCGACTGCACAGGCTTCGCCGGCGGGTCGCCGATTAACCGGGTGCTGCTTCTGGAGTGACTGGCGGCTTGCAACGGCCGGCAGAACCGGCTGCGAGAAAATTAGTGGTGTCTACAGCGCGTGATTCGCGACGTTCCGAGATTGGGTCGAGAGCCACGCCTGCGGACTGTAGGGTCGGCGGAGGAGGAAGACAGATGAACCAGCGAAAACCCCGGAGCGGCGCCGCGGCGGTAGAACTGGCGTTGATGATTAGCATAATGTTCCTCATCCTGTTCGGGACGATCGACTTCTCGCGGCTCTTCTACAATGCCGTCACGGTGATGGATGCTGCCCGTGCCGGCGTACAGTACGGCATGCAGAGCAGCGCTCACGCCGCGGACATGTCCGGCATGGAGACCGCTGCGAACGAAAACGCGCAGGATCTGGGCGCCAACGTCAGTTCCACGGCGGAGCGTTTCTGCCGATGCAATGGAGGCCCCAAAAATTCCGATTGTCTGAGTCTGGTCGGGGGCTGTGGCGAAGCCGTCGAAGTGTACATCCTAGTCAGAGCGGAGAACACGTTCCGGACGCTGGCGCACGTACCGGGCATTCCAGACACGGTGGGCATGTCGAAAGGCGTGGTTTTTCGCGTGCAATGAGAAGGGGATAAAACATGTTGCGAAATCGGTACGGTCGGAGAGGGGCGACGCTGGTCGAGTTCGCCCTCACTTGGACGATCTTTTTCTTTGTCACGGTTGTCGGAATCATGGACTTCGGCCGCGGGATCTGGGCTTACAACGCCTTGGCTCACGTGGCCCACGAGGCGACGCGTTTCGCCGTCGTGCGGGGCGCCGACAGTATAACCCCCGCCACGAAGACCGATATCGAGAACTACGCCAAGACGCGGGCCCCTTTTTTGGGACTGGATCTGACGGTAACGACGAACTACTTTGACACGGCGGGCAACTCAACCACGTTGAACAAGGCCGGTAACGTGGTCGAAATCCGGATCCAGTACAACTTCCAGTCAGTGATGGCCCTTCTGATCCCGAAACAGATCGGCCTCACCGCCAGCTCCCGCATGGTGATCTCGAACTAGCCCGCTTTCCCGCCACCTGACGGCCTAAGCACCCCACACGCCCGCCATTACTGCGTTGCGCTTGCTCCGTGCTCAACGGAGGGTTCAACTATGTCCTTCCCGCTCCCCGAATACGTTAACCTGAGGGCGTGCAAGCTTCAACGACCGTGTCCGTTTGAGAATACTTCTCGACGAGTTACCGTCCGGACCGCGAGTATGTCGACGGCCTGGTATTGGAGCGCAATTGGGGAGAAAGGGACCATAGCCGGATCCAGAGACTGGTTTGCGGCCATCTGCTTGCCCATGAGAAACAGTGGGGTATTGTGGCACTGCTAGCACAACGTGTTCAGGTCAAGCCTACCCGTTTCCGGGTACCCGATGTCTGTGTTGTCTGGGCCGACGATCCAGACGACCCCATTGTCCGAAGGGCGCCCGTTTTGTGCATCGAAATCCTGTCCAAAGACGATCGCATGTCGGCGATGCACGAAAAAGTCGACGACTACCTCGCCATGGGTGTGCAACACGTCTGGCTCATTGACCCCTCAACCCGTCGCGCCCACGACTTCACGACCGACGGCATGCGGGAACCCGAAGGCGGTCTGCTGAAGGTCACCAACTCCAACATCGTCGTTCCCATGGAAGAGATTTTCCGGCAGGTGGCGCCCAGATGACTCCGCCCCTGTCTTCGATCGGCCCCGTCCTGCCATTGTGAACTGGCAACACCCGGAAATCACCGACGCCATCCGGCGGCGGTTGGCAAGAAAAACGGGCTGCTCCCGGAAGTAGAAACGTGACATGAAACCAGTGCGTTTGGCCGTTATCGGAGCCGGGGTTATGGGCGGGAAACACGCCGAGCTGATCGGGGCGAACGGCGATTGCTCACTGATAGGCATTTGCGATGTCGATTCCGTCCGCCGCTCGGTCGCGGACGGGTTCAGCGTTCCGTTTTACCAAGACATTGAAGAGCTACTGGAAAAGGAGCGGCCGCAAGGCGCGATTATCGCCACTCCCAACGGATCTCACGCCGCGCTAACTGAGCTTTGCGCGCGACGATCGGCGCACGTTCTGATCGAGAAACCGATCGCTGATAGCCTCGATGGAGCGCTGCGCATCGTCAAGGCGGCGGACGAAACCGGCATCCAAGTGTTGGTCGGCCATCACCGGCGCCATAGTCCACTTATTCAAAAAGCACGCTCCATCATTCAGGGCGGTGCGCTTGGCAAGCTGGTTGCCGTTTCGATGTTGTGGGCGCTGATGAAACCGGCGGAATATTATGCGGTGGATTGGCGATGCAAACCTCCCGGCGGCGGTCCGACGTTCATCAATCTCATTCATGAGCTCGACAGTCTACGCTTCCTTTGCGGCGAAATTCGCGAGGTCTACGCGCAAGCAAGCTCGGCCGTGCGAAAGCTGAACGTGGAAGATTCGCTGACTATTTCGCTTTCGTTCGAGAACGGAGCGCTGGGTTCGGTTTTGGCCTCGGACGCGACGCCCTCCCCTTGGTCCTACGAGGCGACCACCCATGAGAACGCGCATTACTTTCACACGGATGAGAATTGCTATCACTTTTTCGGCGCCTTGGGTTCGTTGGCCTTCCCACGAATGGAATTGTGGCGCTATGCTGATGGGGATAAGATGGGCTGGCAACACGCGATGGCGAAGGCGCGCCAACAGGTGACGCGGGTCGATCCGCTCAAGTCTCAACTGGAACATTTCTGCCGCGTGGTCAGGGGAGAGGAAAA
The DNA here is from genome assembly GCA_965206025.1 of Bryobacterales bacterium. Taxonomy (GTDB): domain Bacteria; phylum Acidobacteriota; class Terriglobia; order Bryobacterales; family UBA6623. Next base: position 344,304 of record CBDBIU010000003.1, read on the forward strand.
GCCGATCGTAGACGGTCGAGACGGGACTCGGTCTCTGGCCGCCGTGCTGGCTGTGCTGGAATCGGTTCGGCGCCGGGGCCCGGTCACCGTGACCGCGTCCTAGCCGCGGACGTCCAGCAGCCATAGCCACGCAGTCGAAAGCGGAGCAATCACATGCAACTCGACGACAAGCAGGCGGCAGAGTATGAAGAACGGGGCTACCTGCTTTTCCCGGGTCTCCTGGATGACGATGAGGTCGCGATTCTGCAGAGAACGATGCCGGAAATCCTGGGCCGCCAGGGGCCGGAAGTGGTCCGCGAGAAAGAAAACCCGACCGCGGCCCGGCTGGCCTTTGGAGCGCATGTCTATTCCGAACCGTTCCGCTGTCTCTCGCTGCTGCCACGGCTGTTGAACCCGGTCCGCCAACTGTTGAACGACGATGTGTATCTTCATCAGAGCCGCATCAATCCCAAACAAGGCTTTGGCGGGAGCGCGTCATGGGAGTGGCATCAGGATTACCCCCCTTGGCATACGATCGACGGCATGGCGGAGCCGAGATGCGTAATGGCCTCCGTGTTCATTGATGACTGCACGGCGGTCACCTCGCCTCTGTTAGTGGCGCCGGGATCGCATCGCCACGGCCTTCTCGACTCGAAGCCCCACGAGGACGCGACAGGGAAAGGGTATGAGCTGCATCATATCGATCACGCGACTCTTGAACGGCTCGCCGAAGACGCCGGGCTCGAAGCGTTGATTGGGCCCGCGGGGTCGGTTGCTTTGGTCCATTGCAACCTGGTGCACGGTTCGGCCAACAATGTCTCCCCGTGGCGACGGGCCATCATGTACTTGATCTACAACGCCGTCAGCAACGCCTGCACCAGCACCGAGCGCCCCTGGTATCAAAACAATCGCGACTTTACGCCGCTCGAGCCACTCGATGAGCAGTGTCTGAAGGCGTTGGGTTAGCCCGCTTTTCTCACCACACCGCGGGGTAAAGTGCGTGAGAGGCCCGTCAGTCGAAGGCGCGCGCCGCTCGGCACCCCATTTCTTGCATAATGCGGGCGTAGGTGAACAGTTACGTTGAGCACGGTGAGCCAGTGCAACGCAGTCATGGCGGGCTTATTGCGTGTTTCGACTGTCATGCGGCGAGCAATGCGGGCTAGGATCTGTCCCCCATAAAATTTTCGGTACTCTATCTGGACGGCAAAATTTCGTTCCGTGGGACAGACTCCTAGGACCGGCGGGGGCACCGGCCACTGCTGATCGGTGTCCAATTTTGTACCCGAGTCGAGTGGCTCTCTCTCAGGATGAACCTCGATACTGACATCACCTACCTCAAGGGCGTTGGCCCGCAACGGGCCTCGCTATTGAAAACCAAGGGCATCTCAACAGTCGAAGACCTGCTGTACTACATGCCCTTCCGCTATGAAGATCGGAGCAACGTCAAGCCCGTCGCCAAGCTGGCGCCGGGGGAGACGGCAACCGTCGTCGTCACGATCTCGGGCACGCAACTTTTTCGGTCTCGGCATCGGGCAGCGCGCTTGTTCGAGGTCCGCGCGATGGACGAGTCCGGGCGTCCTCTGGTTTGCAAATGGTTCCGCGGTGATTACTTGCAGTCGATCTTGCAGCAGGGGCAGCAGGTCGCCTTCTACGGGAAAGTCGAGTGGGACAGCTATTCCCAAGAGCTTTCGCTGTTCCACCCCGAATATGAAATCCTCGACGATGACTCGGAAGCCAATCTCCACCTGGGGCGCATCGTCCCGATTTACGAAGCGGCCGGACGTTTGAATACGCGCGTCTTGCGCAGCTTCGTCCACCGGGCGCTCGACGCCCTGCGGGGATACGAAGACCCGCTGCCTGAAAGTCTGCGGCGCCGGCTTGGCCTTCCCCTGCTGGACCAGGCTTTGCTCGAAACCCACTTCCCGCCTCCCGACAGCGACTTGGCCCCGCTGAACGCTTTCCGCACCGCGGCGCAGTTCCGCCTCATCTTCGAGGAGTTTTTTTATCTGGAATGTGGGCTTGCGCTCAAGCGCCGCAAGGCGCGCAGCGCCGACGGCATTGCCTTCGGCCTCCTCGATAGCGCGCGCCGGCAGATCAAACGAATCTTGCCCTTCAAACCCACGGGGGCCCAAAAGCGCGTCTTGAAGGACATTGCCACCGACATGTCTCAACCGGCGCCGATGAACCGGCTGCTGCAAGGCGACGTCGGCAGCGGCAAGACGATCGTCGCCGTCGAAGCAGCCGTCATTGCCCTCGAAAACGACTACCAAGTGGCGGTCATGGCGCCGACCGAGATCCTGGCGACACAGCATTACCTCTACTTCAAACATCTGCTCGAACCGGCCGGCTACGTCGTCGTCTGCCTAACCGGTTCTCTGACGTCGCGCGAGAAGACCAAGTTGAAGCGTATGGCGGCGGAAGGGGTGGCCCACGTTGTAATCGGCACCCACGCGCTGATTTCGAAAGACGTCGAATTCCGCAACCTCGGCCTCATCGTCGTCGACGAGCAACACCGCTTCGGCGTCATGCAACGTCTCGATTTGCTGCGCAAGGGCAAGCACCCGGACGTTCTCGTCATGACCGCAACCCCCATCCCGCGCACGCTCGCGCTGACGCTCTACGGTGACCTAGATGTTTCGACCATCGACGAGCTCCCACCGGGACGGCGTCCGATCGTCACCAAGCGAGCCAGGCAAAGCGAGGCGGCGCGGGTCTATCGCTTCGTTCGTCGTGAGGTGGAGGCCGGACGCCAAGCCTATGTCGTTTGCCCGATGATCGAGGAGTCGGAGACGAAGGCGGTCCAAGCGGCACAGGAGGTTTTTGCTCGCCTCTCGAAAACCGTGTTCCCGGACCTGAAGGTCGGCCTGCTGCACGGGCGCCTGAAGACCGCTGAAAAAGAAGCGGTGATGGAGGGATTCAAGAATGGGGAAGTCCAAATTCTGGTTTCCACAACCGTGGTCGAGGTCGGCGTCGACGTGCCCAACGCGACGGTCATGGTCGTCGAGCAGGCGGAAGGCTTCGGTCTGGCGCAATTGCATCAGCTAAGAGGCAGGGTCGGGCGCGGAGCCGAGCAGAGCTACTGTATCCTGCTGACAGGCCGCCTGAGCGACATCGCCAAACAGCGCATCAGCACGCTCGTTAAGACCCAAGACGGGTTTCGGATCGCCGATACCGACTTGCAGTTGCGCGGACCGGGCGAGTTTTTCGGGACGCGGCAATCCGGGCTGCCCGCGTTCCGCGTGGCCAACCTCGTGCGCGATCGAGAGACGTTGGGCATCGCCCGCTCGGAGGCGACGGCCTACATCGAAAACCGGTCCAGCGAGAAAGAGATGCGCCGGCTTATCACCCACATCCGCGAAAGGTGGCAGCGCCGCTACGGTTTGGTACAAGTGGGGTAAGAGAGGGAGGCGATGGGAGACGTTTTCCTCGCAAGCTCGCTGGGACCATGAGAATCATTGCCGGAAAGTACCGCCACCGCGGGCTCAAGACGTTGCCCGGGCGCGAGACCCGGCCTATGCCCGACCGCCTGCGCGAGGCGCTTTTCAACGTGATCGCACACGAAATCGAAGGAAAAACCTTCGCCGATCTTTACGCCGGGTCGGGCGCGGTGGGCATTGAGGCGCTTAGCCGAGGCGCGGCGCACTCGATATTCGTCGAGAGCAGCGCGGCGGCCTTCCGAGTCATTCAAGAAAACTTGCGCGCCTTGGGTGCGGAACAGCAGGCCCGCGTCAAGAGAGCGACGGTCAAGGACGCCTTGGGCGAACTAAAGGCGGACATATTTTTCCTGGGCCCTCCCTACGCGCTGGTTGAAGAGTACTCGAGAACCCTCGATACGCTAGGTGAGTCGGGGCCCAACCTGGTCATCGCCCAGCACTCGGCCCGCCACGAGCTCGCCGGGGAATATGGCGGTCTCGGGCGTTCGCGGGTGATCCAGCAGGGAAGTAGTAGCCTGAGTTTTTACCGTCCTCCCTATGCCGCCGACGAGTAAATAACTCGCCGGATAGAAAAGACTCGGTCTTGTTCTCCTCATATTGACTCCCTGGTCGCGGCTCGCGTGGCTGCCAAGTCCATGCTCCACGCTCCCGCCCCGCGCCAGAGAAGGTAGGCGCTCATCGCAATTACGATCACGGGAATGATCGGCTCGCTCGGCTGTAGCGGAAATAGCGACGGGTCATCGACCACCAGGTGTACGTAGCTCGCGACCACCATGATGCCCATGACAACAACGACAGCCGGCCGAACGAATAAACCCAGCGCCAGAACGACTCCAAGCAGGATCTCCAGAAACGGCACGGTCGACCGCGAGATCGAATACAGAGGAAGCTCCGCGGCCAGCAACTGGCCCGACCAGGCATCAGCGAGCATGGGCACAAGCAGTTTCATGGCGCCCGTCATAAGGAAGAGGAGAGCGAGAATTAGACGGATGCCGCCGGCGAGCTTGTTCCGGGCGGTTCCGCGAACGTCAAATCGGTCCATGGCCGTTGGTCCTTCCTTCCAGGCGCCCTAGCCCGCATTTCTCACCACCTGACGGTCGAAGCACGCAATAGGCCTGCCATTACTGCGTTGCGCTTGCTCGCCGTGCTCAACGTACTGTCTGCGCAGCGGTTCGCGGAACCCTGGTCGATCTCCCGATTCCTGTCATCCCTAGTTTCCGACAACCAATTGGCGGAAGGATCGTGTCCGGCTGGGCGTGACATTCAGGTCTGTCCAGCGACCATGCGACCAAACCCCCAAGAACCCCTCCGCGAAGGCGCGGCGGCTTGCTCCCACACTTTCGCCAGTGAGAAACGCAGCCGAGTCGCGGTCAAGCGCCGGCGCATCATCCCACCGAATTCCGAGCGGCTTTACGGCTACGCAGCCGGCCGTCCAGGGAAAACCCCCCGCCGCCGTGCGCCGACAAAAAGAAGAACACGAAACAGTAAAGCGCGGCCAGCTCCCCGTCATTGAGGATCGGCCAAAAAGCGTCAAACCCGTGTGCCTTGAAATACGCCACGGCCATCATGCCCGACAGCACGAACGCCACCGGGCGCGTAAACAGCCCCAGCAGGATCGCCAGGCCGCCGAAAAACTCCAGCACCCCCGCCAGGCCTGAAAGAGAGGCCAAGTCCACGGCCGGCTTGCCCAAGACACCGAACAACTTCTGCGCTCCGTGAGGGACCAACAAAAAACCGGTCATGATGCGCAACAGATTCAGCGCGATTTTGTCGAACATTTCAGTCAACGTCCTTCCTTGTTCTTGGATTCACAGCTCTGCCCCAACGCCTAACTTTCGAGGATAGAGCTCGCCCTCGGAGCCGTGCTCAACGTACTGTTCAAGTACACCCGCATTATTAAAGAAATGCGGCGCCGAGCGGCGCGCGCCTCGTACTGACGGGCCTCTCACGCACTTCGCCTCGCCACGTGGTGAGAAAAGCGGGCTAACGGGGTGGCGTTTGCCTATCGGCCCGCCGGCATTTATTCGACGGCTTACTAGTCTTCTATGGCAACGGCATCACCTGTCTCGGCGGACCGATAGGCGGCTTCCAAAATTCGCATGGCCCACAGGCCTTCGTTGCCGCCGGCAGTCGGTTGCTGGTCATGCAGTATGCAATCCAGGAAATGATCCATCTGGGCTCGAAAGGTGGCCAGCGGTTCTTGTTGTTCGCGCACCGGCATCTTGGGGCGCACGACGCTCCACTCACCTTCGACATACTTTCTTAGCTCCGCGGGAACGGCCCGGGCGTACCCTTTACTGCCGAAGACCTGCGTGTAGCCTTGCTTTTGATCCGCGTAGAGGTTGTACCAGCCGGCCTCGACCAGGGCCGTGATTCCTCTCTCAAACTCGATCATGATGGTAGCGGTGTCCTCGACCTCAATGCTCCTAAAGTACGTCCCTGTGCGCGCTAAGACCTTGGTGGGTCGAGCTTCTCCCAACACGAAGCGCAACGTATCGAAGGAGTGGATGCCCACGTCAGTCAGGGCGCCGCCTCCCGCCAGCTCGCGCTTCGTGAACCAACTGTTCGTGGGCGGATCTTCGCCGAAGAACTCGTCGATGATGACTTCGTGAGATTTGACCTTGAAGATTTCTCCTAGTTCGCCGCTGGCGACAACGTTACGGAGCCAACGGGTCTCGCGGTCGAAACGCCACATGTGACCGATCATGAGCTTGCGGCCGGCCCGCTGTGACGCCTCGACCATCTTCTCGCCTTCAGCGACCGACATCGCCATCGGCTTCTCACAAAGCACGTGCTTCCCAGCTTCCAGCATCTGGATCGTCACGGGCGCATGAAGATAGTTGGGCAAGCCGACCACAACGGCGTCAATATCGGGGTTAGCAGCCATTTCCGCAAAATCGGTGTAGGTCGTAGGTATGTGGAAGTCTTCGGCCAAGCGCCCGAGCGACTCGGCATGTAGGTTTGCCGCCGCCACGACCACAGCCTGGGCGTGGTCCTGAAGAGCAGGCAGGTGGGAACCACGCATGATGATGCCTGTACCCAAGACGCCAATCCTAACTTTGTCCACTGATAAGCCTCGTGGGCTAGCCCGAGACAGCGAGTCAATGTCGGTACGGGACCTTCAGTAAGGTATTAGAATGACACACCAACCACCAGAGGATGATTCCCGGATTTTTCCGCATGAGTCGCCGCGATTCCTTCGTCGGGAACGCAGCCTCACCCGTTAGCTACCTCGCGTCGCCCGCAAGTACTGGTGATGTGAGTTGTCGAAAAGCCGCGCCGTCCCGTTCAGGGTCTTCCATGGCTGCGAGCCATCCTTGGAACTACCTCGGAAAGGGTGTTGGCGTACGCCACGATCTACTTCGCCGGCTAGCCGCGCCTAACAAACAGCAACACCAACAACAAGACCACAAAAAACGCCGCTACCGCAAAGGCGGCGGGAGCCGGCAGCCAATGTCGGGGACCTTCGCTCGGCGATTCCTCTTGCCCGCCGTCCGCTCTCGGGCCACTCGTCGGTTCCGAGACCCCCTCCGATCCTTCGCCGGCACTTTCGCGGTCAGCCATCGCTTTGCCCATCGCATTGTACAGCGTCGGTGAACCGCCGGTGTTGGGCGAGCGCCTAATTGACACGAGCCGTCTCGATCTTTGGCGCCCGCGAAAAAGTGAGCAGCGAATGACCAGTTTTCAAACCCTTTGGAAGCGGTTTGATATGCTCTAGCGGCCCGTGGTAGAAGTTATTGAGGCTCGCAAAAATACAGTGACTTCGGACACGGGCACGGCATGCTGCGCCCCGACCGTCTGAACACGGGCCATGTGACTATAATTTGCGCGACTCAGTAGGTTCGGGGAACAGGGGAACTTTGACGACGGGCCGCTGGACTTGCCGCGCGATGTTCAGGTAGGCCGGTCACCGTCGAGGCCTCCGCGCAACGCCAAAAGCCATGATGGACCCCCAACAACTTCGCAAACGATTTGTCGGCCCCATCGCCTTCCCGATAACCCCCTTTCGTCGAGACCTCTCGCTGGACATCGACGGCCTCCGGACGAACGTCGCCGCGATGATGAAACTCCCCGTGTGCGCGCTCGTCGCCGCCGGCAGTCTCGGGGAGATGTACTCGTTGAGCCTGGAAGAGTATCGGCAGGTGGTTGAGACCACGGTCGAGGCGGCCGGCGACGCGGCCCCGGTGCTGGCCGGCGCCGGTTTCGGCGAGCGGCTGGCCGTCGAGATGGCGCGCCAAGCGCAGGCCGCCGGAGCGAGCGGCATTTTGTGCTTCCCTCCCTACTACGTCGACGCCCACCCGGAAGGGTTGCTCAGCTACTACAAGACGATCGGGGAAGCGACGGAGTTGGGCCTTGTCATCTACAGCCGCGACTGGGCGACGTTCACCCCCAGCGAAGTCTTCCGGTTGGCCGAAGCCATTCCCAACCTCATCGCTTGGAAGGACGGGCACGGCGACTTGCGACGCTTGCAGATGATCATCGAACGCGTCGGAGACCGCCTTCACTGGATCGGCGGAGCGGGAGACGACATGGTTCGCGCCTACTATTCGCTCGGCATCCGGACGTATACGTCGAGCATTGCCAACTTTGCTCCCCGGCTCTCCTTGCAGCTCCACGAACGGGCGTCCATGCTCGATCACGCCAGCCTTTCGAGGCTCATGACAAACTACGTCTTGCCGCTATACGGTCTCCGCGCTCGCCGCAAAGGCTACGAAGTGGCGGTCATCAAGACCGCGATGCGGATCCTTGGGAAGCCGGCCGGAGGGGTTCGGCCTCCCCTGGTTAACCTGCGCCCCGAAGAAGTGGTCGAACTTGAAAAACTGATCGAGCGTTACCAGCCCGTGCTGTAATCCGCATTTCTCGCCGGCGGCTAGCCCGCGTTTCTGCTTCGGAAAATAGGCCCTGTCTGTAGCATGAATTGCGTTACGGGCCGTATTTTCCCGCCACGGGGGCGTAGGAACGGCTTCGCTCACTTGCGTTCGAGACCCCGCTCCGGGAAAGGCTTCCTGTCCGCGATGGAGGGGGGCTCTTTTTTCTGCATCCGCCGAAGGGGTCCGGGTATCTAATCAAACAGGAGGTAAGAATCGATGGCAACGAATCCCGGCTACGTCACGTTGACCGATGAGAATTTTCGCCAGGAAGTGCTGCAAAGCGAAAAGCCGGTTTTGGTCGATTTCTGGGCGGCCTGGTGCGGTCCCTGTCGGGTGCTGGGTCCAGTGATCGAGCAGCTGGCGAGCGAACTCGATGGGGCCGCCAAAGTGGGGAAACTCAATGTCGACGAGAATCCCGCCACGGCACAGCAGTTCGGCATCCGCTCGATTCCGACCGTCTTGTTCTTCGACAAGGGACAGAGGGTTGATAGTATAATCGGTGTCGTTCCCAAGGATACGCTTCGGAGCAAGCTCGCAGCCCTCGCGGCCCCCGTCTAAGGGGTCGACCCGACGGCAAGCAAACAAGCCTATGGCAATCAAGATGTACAGTTCGACGTGGTGTTCCGACTGTCAGCGCGCAAGGCGATTCCTCAAGGCCAACGACATTGACTTTGAAGAGATCAAGATCGACAGCGACAAGGACGCCGCGCGAGCTGTCATGAGGCATAATCAGGGTCGAAGGCAGGTCCCCACGTTTGAGATCCAAGGATCCTTCTACGGCAATCCCCCGCTGGACAAACTGGCTCGACTCCTAGGCGTGGAGCCTTAGCTTAGATTCTAGCCCGCCTTTCCGACGACAATCGTAGCGATTTCAAGCAGGCATGTGAGGAAGATAAGCCTTGGCTTGAGCGATCGCGCATGAATGCGGACCGCTCGGTTATCGTTGCTCACCGAAGCCCTACGATGATCCAGCAACTACGAGCGAGGCGGGAAACTTCCGCAACTCGTTGATAATGTTGCCTTTCACGGGCCGGCAGCGATTTGCTAGGATGGAATCACCTCACCGGGCGTGTAGCTCAGCTGGATAGAGCGTCTGGCTTCGAACCAGCAGGTCGGGGGTTCGAGTCCCTCCACGCCCGCCATTGTTTTCAACAACTTACACCGCCTCAGAATCATCGAAATCACCGAGGGGTTCCGTTTTGGGTTCCAATTCAAGCCTCCCCTTGAGCGGCGTATTGTTCAATCCGAGCCGCCGCATCTGCCCGATCTTGGACGTGGCTATAGACATCCAGGGTAATTTGAACCGAAGAGTGTCCAAGCTGGTCCCGCATTGTTTCAGGCTGCACGCCGGCACGCCTGCCCCAGGTAGTGTAAGTGTGTCTCAGGTCGTGCCAACTCACCTCAGGCAGACCTAGTTTGCGACAGGTTGGCTTGATATGCCGGGCTGCTGCGTTGTGCAAGTCAATTGGAGAGTTGGTCCTGATTGTGAAAATGAAGTCATCGGGATCAGTGAACTTCGCCTGTTTGTGCCACTCCGTGAGTGACTGCTGGACCTGCTCACCGACCGCGATACCGCGTCTCGATCGAGTCGTTTTCGGACTGCCGAGTTGACCGCGATAGACCGCTTCATCAACTATGATCTCCCCGGGCCGAATATCAACCCAGCGAAGAGCTTCGATCTCACCTTTTCGCAATCCCGTTAGTACGGCCAGTGTGATAATTGAGCTGTAGGGCTGATCCAACTCATACACCAGTCGCCGACACTGCTCGGGGTACAAGATACGTTTCTCTCTGGCCGGGACAGATTCAGGCAATCTCAGTCTGCCCGCTGGTGCTTCCGCTATTAACTGTTGCTGACTCGGCCGCATCACCTTCTGACGAAGCACTTATGCCTAGTTTTCGCAATGGCTAAAGCTGCTAACGGCAAAATCGACTGTAAGTGATTGCAATGGTAGATACTTAAGATCTTCTCGGCAACACTCGATGACGGAAGCACCCCTGGACTCCCAAACCGCTCTTGCCTTGTTCTTCGGTGGAAACACGAGTGTAGGCTAGCACCCGGTAGTGAACTGTCGTTCGTTAACTTGACAGTACCTTCTGGGCTCTGGTTAGCAGATACTCCTTCAGCGCGACTGCATTGTTGTGCTCCTGTTCCTTCGCGCCGAAGAGCAGCGTGACGCTTTTCTTCGCCGCGTTGTCAAGAATCTCTTCGACGAGGCCAATGTTCTGGTCGAGTTCGGCGAAGTAGCGCTTGCGGAACTCGTTCCACAGCGCGGGATCGTGGCCGAACCATTTCCGCAGCGGCGTGCTGGGGGCAACATCCCGGAGCCAAACGTCGATTCGGGCCGCCTCTTTTGTCATTCCGCGAGGCCAGACCCGATCGACCAGGATGCGAACGCCGTCCTTCGGGTCGGCGGCTTCGTAGATGCGTTTAACCTTGATCACTGGCATAGATGATCTGCGTCCGGGCGAAGACCCCGGAACGGCGGATTTACGCCGTGACCGCTTCGGACCGAGGCTGCCCCACACTGAGGCTGAGCGGGCCGTAAAAAAATGGGGACTGTGCCGGACGCCGCCGACACAAGTTCCAAGGAATCAATGTATCTCAACGGCGCCCGGATAGTCGACTTCGATGAACAGGCTGGTTGTCCCGGCGAGGTAGCCAATCACTCTGATGGCGGATTACTGGTGGTAATGAAATGCTGAACCTTCCAGCGCTCCGCCCCCCTTGAGCGGCCCGTGTAAGCCGCTGCCGTGCGTTCTGCGATCAGCCTTCAGATTGCCAGGTACCTACCTGAGCTGTCGTTCGGCCTAGCGTGAAGGTATCGTCCCGTGGTGGCCACACTAGCGTGGCCTAGGGTCGCTTGCACGAGATGGCCGTGCGAGGATTTGGTTCCCGCCCGGCTTGGAGCGTACGTTCGGCGGTGGGAGCGATGGGCGCGTTCAGGTCTCGCCGGTTGCGTTGGGGACGCGCAGGCACCCTCTAATGCCCGTCTACGGTTTTCAACCGGCCGGTGGGGCCAGGCGGGGGGATCATGTAAGTCGCGGCAACGGCGGACACGCGATGACCAACCGCCCCGTCCTGATGCCTATCTAGGTAGACGCCATAGCCGGGGGCATTGGTGCGAAAAATTACGGTTCTTACCGTTCCGCGACGGAGAGGTCACCGAGAAGAACCGCCAGGGCGGCGCCTATGGCCTCGTTGGGTGCGGGTGTGATGGGTTTGGGCCTCGGGGCCGGAAAGCGGAGTACCTGCACCGACTGCCCCCGGGACATAAGCCCGATTGCCGAAAACTGCAATTCCTCGTCAGCATTTTCTCATCGAAGGATGAGCCTGAAGACGGGGGTTGGGGCTTTTTGAGTCGCTGGGGCTCCTTTCGGGCTTTTTGATTTTGAGTTTTGGGAAGGGGAGAATCGTCGTCGGGGTTGTGGGATTGTGGGAATCGCGGAGCGATTTCCAAGGGCGGTGGGAAACGAAGGGAAACCTGGTTTTGGTTTTCCTCGTTTTCCATCGCCCGTCATTTCCACAGCCCTCTTCCTGCTGTTCAGCACGGCGTGTTCGCGGAACGGAAACTGGCAAACAGCTTCTGCTTGGCTCGCTGCATCCGGCGGGCCGCCGCCGTGTCGCTTTCGGCCTGGGCAATGCGGCCCAGAGCCTCCAGCCTCTGCCCTGGCTTGAGATAGCTGGCGGCCTCGGGCAACTTCTCGAAAGATTCCCAAGGCGTCTGGTAGTGGCGGTACACCCGCTTCTGCTTGCCTTTGGCGTCGGTCTTGATCTCGGGCTGTCCGCAGGGCCGGTGGAAGTTCAAATAGGGATTGAAGTGCTGTTGGTAGAAGCGCTGGATGCGCCCCGCGTGCGGCGCCGCGATGTACGTATATCCCATGTGTTTGCGGATCACCGCGCCGTTTTTCGATTCCACCAAGCCGTTGTCGTTGGAGTGCCGCGGACGCGACTTGGTCTGTTCGATCAGCAGCTTGTTCAATAGCTTCTCCACCGTGCGATTGAGGAACTCGCTGCCGTTGTCGGAATGGAAGCCGCGGATACGAAAGGGAAACTGCTCGATCATGGCTTTCAGCAACGGCTCCAGCCAGGCTTCACTGATCGCGGGCGTGGCGCCGACCACTTGCCACTGGGTGACTTCATCCACGGCATTGATGTGGTAGACGCCCTTGACGCCATCGCGATCCCCTTGATGCACCGTATCCACTCGCAGAAAGCCGGGTTGGCCTTGCGGGTCGGGCCGGCGCCGCTCGCCGATCGACACCGCCGTGGGCCGGGTCTTGGTGAAATGCAGCCGCCGCTGGCGGTAGGCTCTGCGCCGCCGCAGGCGATAGATCTGGGCCACCGAGATCCCCGCCAGCCGCTCGTATTCGCGCTGCTGGTACTGCTGGTATTCCCGCTCGAGGATCTTGCGCGTGGCCGGGCCGCTGAGGGTTTCGTGGGCCTCGTCCACCGCCGCCAGCAGTTCGACGTCGGCGGGCGTGTACTTGCGGGCAAAGCGATGCCGCCGGTAGCGGGCGGGTTGGAGTTCTCCGCCCTGCCGGTACTGCTGGATCAGCCGCGTGATTTGCGCCCGGCTCAGTCCGGTCATCTTGACCAGATACTGCCGCAGCAGCCCTTTGTCGGCGCGGTTTTGGCGGCTGTAGCCGTGCTGGCGAAGCGTGCGCGCCACCCACGTGTAGATCTCGGCCCGCCCTTTGCCTTTGAATCGAATCTCCTCGCTGGAGTGGAGAAACTGCTGGATCTGTTGCAGGTTCAGCTTGCTGGTGTTTTGCACTTGGATAGTCAATTCCCAGCATGCCCACTCCCCGATCCTTCAGGCTCATCTTGTGTGAGAAACAAACTCCTCGTTCAGACTCATCTTGCATGAGACAAGACTTCGTCTGGTAACTCTATACTGAAGTTGCTAATATCTAAAGCCGCCGCTCGCCGCGGCCCCAGGGTTCGCAAGCTAACCCTTGTTGGTGCCACCTGGACCGGATCCAATAACGAGTGCATATACTTCGAAAACCGCCTCCAACGGACGGACGATGGGAAAACGGAGTTGACGGGCGAGCGAGAAATCGGGCCGTGGCGTCCGGCACCGGGTGGTCGCGCGGGGGACCCAGGCGGAACCTCTCCCCACGAGTTCGAGGAGCCCCTAAGATGTCAAATATTTGCGGGTAAGTTCGATGCCTACGTAGACCCGACCCCGATGGAGGCCGCTCAAACACTCCCGCCGGAATATCCGACTGGAAACCCAAAGGCAGGCCGTCCGGTGAACGGGCCTCAGCGAACGGACTCTTCGACGCCCGATTGACGTCGCTCGGCGACAGCCCTGCGGGGTCGACAAATCGCAAGGGGTTGGCCTTTGCGTACTGGTAGGGATTGATGCTGCGCGGCTCAAGCGAGAGGATCGGATCGCGGCTGAGAAAGCCGGTGTGGTTCGCCAAAACTTCGTAGCCGATAGAAAAGAAGACCGGACTCGTATACGATCCGGTCTTTTGGGGTGTCGTCGTGCTGGCGTTCCCGGCAATCTGGCCGGCCAGCGAGCACAATACTTGCTGTGCCGCATTCCAGCACGTACTTGAGCACCCGTCGCCGGGGTGCCCCATCGATCGCGCAATCGACAAACCGGGACTCGAGTTCCCGACGCTGCTAGGCGGCGCGGCGCTCGTAACGATGGTGCAGCCCGCCGACTTCCGGAAACTCCACTACCTTTCCAAGTTCCGGACCTTGCACCGCTCGCTCGATCGGCGCGTCCTTGGCCAATCCCAAGTGCGTTCTCGATCGATGGTAATAGCCGAGATAGCTCGTCAAGATTCGTCTCAGATGTTTCCGGTTGAGCACAATGACATGGTCCAAACACTCCCGTCGAATCGATCCGATCAAACGCTCGGCGAAAGCATTCTGCCAGGGACTTCGCGGTGCCGTCAGCACCTCTTGGACCCCAATGCCGTCTACTCGCTCCCGGAACTCGTGGCCGTAGATCCCATCCCGGTCGCGCAGTAGATAACGTGGCGCTGTGTCCTCCGGAAAGGCCTCGATTATCTGTTGGCCCGTCCAGAACGCCGTGGGATTGGCGGTCACGTTGAAATGCACCACACGCCGACGCTCCTGCGAAAGGACCACGAATACGTACAGGATACGGAAACTGATCGTGGGGACGGTAAAGAAATCCAACGCCACCAAGTCCCGAGCGTGATTGTTCAGAAAGACCCGCCAGCTTTGCGACGGAGGTTGACGGGTCTTGGCAAGCAAACGCGAGATCGTGCGCTCGGAAGTCTCGAAGCCCAACTTGAGTAACTCGCCGTGGATGCGCGGCGCACCCCAGAGCGGATTCGCCTGTTTCATCGTGCGAATGAGGGCGCGGACCTCACCCGTTACGGGCGGCCGTCCCGGCTTTCGCCCGCGCTGCCGGCTCTTCCAACGCCAGTAGCGCCGGAAACGTTGACGATGCCAGCCGATGACGGTCTTGGGTCGAACGATGTCAAGGACCGAACGCCAATCCGACCAACAGCGAGACAACCAGACCCAGAACAGGCGATCGGTTTGGCGCAGGCGAGGTCGTTTGGCGTTTCGCTTATAGACTGCCAGTTGCTGGCGAAGCGCCAGATTCTCAAGGATGAGGCTCCGGCGGCTGGGCAGAGCCAAATTGAGTAGTCGAACGAGCCGGAAGACGAAGGGAATCACTGCTACCAGAATGCGCGAACGGCGGACCCGGCTGTCAAGGGCGTGTGGGCGCAAGCTCCTCAATCTAAACGGCTACGTAGTTTTGGCAAGGCACAGCTGTTTGTCGCTAAGCTGAAGGTCGCCGCCCCGCCGCGGCCGGCCCGCGCCGGTAACGTTCCCCTGTCAGCCTTTGGAATTAAGGATTCCTGTATCTCGATGCAGACTACGTTTATCCGCAACATTGCGATCATCGCCCACGTGGATCACGGCAAGACAACTTTAGTAGACGCCATGTTCAGACAGAGTGGGGTCTTCGGCGAACGCGAGGATGTCGCCGACCGCGCGCTCGATTCCGGCGAGTTGGAGCGCGAGCGCGGGATTACGATTTTGGCCAAGACCACCGGCGTGCGCTATCGCGACTACAAAATAAACATCGTCGATACTCCGGGGCACGCCGACTTCGGCGGCGAAGTCGAGCGCGCGCTGAAGATCGTCGACGGCGTGTTGCTGCTGGTGGACTCCAGCGAAGGACCGCTGCCGCAGACTCGCTACGTCCTCATGAAAGCGCTCGAAGCGCATCTGACGCCGATCGTGGTGATCAACAAGATCGACCGCCAGGACGCGCGGATTCAGGAGGTCGTCAACGAGGTTTACGACCTCTTCCTCGATCTCGACGCCGACGATGAGCAGCTCGAGTTTCCGGTGCTCTATGCGACCGCCCGGGACGGCGTCGCAAAGTTCGACCCCGACGACCCGTCGCAAGACTTGGGACCGCTGTTCGAGACGATCGTTGAGACCGTGCCCGCGCCGACCGGGGACCCCGACGCCGTGCTGCAGTTCCTTGTGGCGAACCTCGATTACAACGACTACCTGGGCCGCATGGCGATCGGGCGCGTATTTTCAGGGACGCTGAAGCAAGGCGGCGAGGCTTCGATCTGTAAGCTCGACGGCTCGATCAAAAAGACCCGCATCACCAAGATGTATTCGTTCGAGGGATTGAAGCGGCTGGAGGAGTCGGAAGCTTGCCCGGGGGATATCGTGGCGATCGCGGGTGTCGAAGGCATAACGATCGGCGAGACGGTAAGCGACGCCGAGAAACCCCAGCCGCTGCCGAGAATCCAGATTGACGAGCCGACGATCGCGATGACGTTCGCGGTGAATACGTCGCCCTTCGCGGGGCGTGAAGGCAAGTACGTGACGTCGCGCAATCTTCGCGATCGGTTCGATCGGGAGTTGCTGACGAACGTCTCGATTCAGGTCGAGGCGGGCGACGAGCCGGATTCGTTTCGGGTCTCGGGTCGCGGTGAGCTGCAACTGGCGATCTTGGTCGAAACAATGCGGCGCGAGGGATTCGAGTTGATGGTGGGCAAGCCGGAGATCCTTACCAAGAAGATCGACGGCGAGCTGCACGAGCCGTTGGAGCACCTGACAGTCGATTGTCCCGAGGAGTTCATCGGCGTCGTGATGGAGACGATGGGGTCGCGCAAGGGCAAGACCTCCAAGATGGTCAACCACGGCTCGGGCCGGGTGCGGATCGAGTTCGAGATTCCATCGCGGGGACTGATTGGGCTGCGCAGCCAGGTGCTGACGGATACCAAGGGCACGGCGATCTTGAACTCGCTGTTCGCCGGGTACGTCGCTTGGCGGGGGGAGATCCCGATGAGGCCTACGGGGTCGCTGATTTCCGATCGTGCCGGCAGGACGACCGGCTATGCGATTTTCAATCTGCAAGAGCGGGGAGAGATGTTTATCCGCCCCGGCGTGGAAGTCTATGAAGGCATGATCATGGGCGAGAACGCCCGCGACGCAGACCTGAACGTGAATATCGTTCGCGAAAAGAAGCTGACGAACATGCGGTCGTCAAATGCGGGGAAAGGGATTCGGCTGGTTCCTCCGCGGCTGATGAATCTGGATCAGGCTATCGAGTTCGTGCAGGACGACGAATGGGTCGAAGTGACGCCAGCGGCGATCCGATTACGGAAAAAGGTGCTCTCGGCAAGTTTCCGCAAGTAGGGAAGGTAGATCCGGGACAGGCTCGTAACTCAACCCCAAAGCATGTCACGCTACACCCAATGCCGAAGCCCCGCTTCGCCGAAGCCAGACCGAGTCGCTATACGAAGCACGGAGATAGATCCCAAAATCTCTCTGCAACAGTTGCAGAGCATCTAAGTGGGCGGCCCCTGGGTGCTGCTCCATCCCCCATCACAGATCTCGGGTCCGCGGGGTTCCACATCCCCAGTAAGCCCGCATTTCCAATTTGATTTCGGTATCCCGACCTTCCAGCGACCTTCAGCGTCTTTATTCATAGGCGTTCAAGCCCTGTCAGGACGCACGGAGGCCAACACCCAATGGGTGAAAAAGAAAACAAGCCGTTTCAGCTCACCTTCAACGGATTTCTCAAAGTCGATTTCCAAGTTTCTTCGATTTGGGGGGGGATTCGTTGAGAGCCACACAAGTGGCGTCACGGGTTCGTAGCGTGCTGCAAGTTGAACTCACTTTGAGGCTTTTGTTCGAGGTCCCAACGGTGGCCCAACTAGCTCAGGCTGTTACCGAGGCACAAGCGGCAGCGAGCGGACCAGAATAGACGGCAAGAATGCTAATCAGAAAATACGCCTGTGCATCCCTCACCGGTCGCTTTATCCGCACCGGCAACGATGGCGGGCAAGCTACGCCGGTGTGTCCGAGGGTCCAAGCGAGGCGCCCATTGGGTCAGGCAAGTGTGACGTAGACAATGGAGATCGAAAGGCTTGAGGCGGCCCTCCGGGCAGGGCCGCAGTGCTGCTTGTCGAGGCTGGACGACTCGACGTGGCCGTTCTTCGTTGGCGCCGGGAAGACCTGTTCGCTTCCTAGCTTGCTCCGCATCTCTAGCTAATAGTCACTGTCGGTTTCTACGAACGCTTTCAGGCGGCGGCTTCGACTGGGGTGCCGCAGCTTGCGAAGCGCCTTGGCCTCGATCTGGCGGATTCTCTCGCGGGTGACAGCGAATCGCTGCCCCACTTCTTCCAGCGTATGTTCGCTGCCATCCTCCAGCCCGAAGCGCATCTTGATGACTTTTTCCTCCCGCGGGCTCAGAGACCTAAGCACTTGAGACGTCTGGGCGCGCAAGTTGAGGTTGATCACCGCGTCGGAGGGGGAAATCTGCTGCTGATCCTCAATGAAATCGCCTAGGTGGGATTCGTCTTCTTCGCCCACCGGCGTCTCGATCGAGATCGGTTCCTGGGCGACTTTCAGCACTTTGCGGACCTTAGGTACCGGCACCCCCAGGTAATCGGCGATTTCGTCCGAGGTGGGCTCCCGGCCCAGTTCCTGAACAAGCTTACGAGACGTTCGGATCACTTTGTTGATCGTCTCGATCATGTGGACCGGGATTCGGATCGTCCTTGCTTGATCAGCAATCGCTCGCGTGATGGCCTGCCGGATCCACCAGGTGGCATAGGTTGAAAACTTGTATCCGCGGCGATATTCAAACTTGTCAACCGCCTTCATCAGGCCGATGTTGCCCTCTTGGATCAGGTCGAGAAATTGCAGGCCGCGGTTGACGTATCTCTTGGCGATGGACACAACCAGGCGAAGGTTCGCCTCCACCAATTCACGCTTGGCCTCCTCCGACCGATAGTGGCCCTTGACGATCACTTGAAAAGTCGTTCGCAACTCGGGGGAACTGGCCCCCCCTTGGTCTTCCAGACGGCCGATATTCTGCTGCAGCGAACGGACCTGGGTGCGCAAATCGCCGGCTTCCGCCCCACGCTGATGCCCCAATTGCTCGAGTTCGCGCTGACAAGTCGCCAGAGGTTTCTCGAGCTTCTTGAGTTCGTCGATCGCCTCGCGGATACAACCGATGAATCGCTTCCGTTCGTCTTCGTTAAGCTCGACGGAGCGAATAAGTCGGGACATGGTCACCCGAGACCGCGCCAACTCCATACCGATCCGCCGGGTTTCGACCGGCTTTTGATTGCGTGGGATCATCCGCAACCGGCGTCGCAGCTGCTCGCAGCCCTTGTAGGTTTTCGCGACTTCGCGAGTCGTCTTGACGACTGCTTTCTTCTTTGCCTCCAATAGTTCTTCGGTGATGTCCTCGAAATTCACGGCGACGACATCGCGGATCGAGCGTTCGCCCTCGCCTAACCGGTCACCCAGGGCTATAAACTCTTTCACCACCAAGGGACAACGGGATAGGGCTTTGCGCACCGCCAACAGACCGCGCTCGATGCGACGGGCGATCTCAACCTCTCCCTCGCGGGTAAGCAAAGGGGCGGCGCCCATCTCCCGCAAATAGACACGAACCGGGTCGGCGCTCTTTTCGGCGGCGTTCGAGGCAGGGCTTTGCTCGGCCGTGTTCGGTTCGTCCAGCTCGCTACTGGATTCGGGGCTGCTTGGCCTCTGTTCCCGAGGGACCTCTTGCAGCTCCCCCAAGTCCGAAGATTCAAAGTCCTTGAGCAACCGCTCGACGTGCCCTGCTCCGCTGAGATTCTTCGCTAAATCCGGATTCACTGGGTGTGCCTATGAGCGTTGTCCAGTCGAAACTCGCCACCGTCTATCGAAACATCTTCCGGGCACGAGAACTCACCGAAGACCGGGCGGCTGCGCCACAACGACGGAGTGGCCGGCATCAGCCACCGAGGGTTCGGTCCGATTTCTTCCTCAAAGCGATTCCCCCGAAACGAGCGAGCAAGTTCAACGGAGCGCATTTTCATTCTACACCATAGCGAGAAGCATCCCGTTCAGGAGAAGTCCCGGATCGAAAGTCCTGAACGGAGGAGCGACAGTGGGTTGGACGCGACAACCCAAGAATGTCTCTCGCCTCTTAGGTGACGTGTGCCATCAGGCCCAAATAAAGGCAGTGGGGTTACCGCGTGGTCCGTTTCAGTTGCCCGCAGGCGGCGTAGATCTCCCGGCCACGGGGCTTGCGGATGAAGCAGGGGAAGCTGGGTCGGAGGATGCGTTGAAAGGCGAGCACGCGCTCGTTGCTGGGCGTCTCGAAGGGGACGTCCGGCCCCGGGTTGAAAGCGATGAGATTGACCCTGCATTTGATGTTCGCCAGCAGGCTGACGACACGGCGCGCGTCGGCGTCCCCGTCGTTGACATTCTTCAGCAGGACATATTCGAACGTCATCCGCTCCCAGGCGCGCAAGGGATATCGCTTGCAAGCGTTGATCAACCCGTCGAGTCGATACTTGCTCGTGATCGGCATCAGCCGCTGTCGTAATTCCTGGGTGGGCGCATTAAGCGACACAGCCAGCCTCGGCCGCCCCGGCTGACGGCCAAACTCGTCGATCTGGGGAGTGATGCCCGACGTCGACACGGTGACGCGGCGAGGCGAGATGCCGATACCTCCCGGATCCGAGAGCAGTCGCGTCGCCTTGAGGACAGCTCGCAAGTTCAACAGCGGCTCGCCCATCCCCATCACAACGATGTTCACCGGGCGCTTGCGGGGTTCCAGCCGGTGCCGGCGGAGCAGCAATAGTACCTGGCCGACCATCTCGCCGGCTGACAGATTGCGTTCCAAGCCCATCAGAGCCGTGAGGCAAAACTTGCAGTCGACCGCGCAACCGACCTGCGACGAAATGCATAGGGTGTCGCGCGCCTGCTCGGGGATCAAGACGGTCTCGACGGTTTTGCCGTCAGAGAGCTCGAGAAGATAGCGGACGGTTTCATCGATAGAAGCGAATCGCCGGGTGACTCGGGGTAAGCCCGCGGGGAACTCGGCCGACAGTGTTCCGCGCAGAGCGGCGGGCAAAGTCCTGATCGCGTGAAGATCAGCTGCTCTGGCGCGATAGAGGCCGTCGTAGATTTGGCGGGCTCGGTAGGTGGGCTGGCCGTGTCGGGCGACGATGTCGGCAAGATCGGCAAGGTCTTTTCCAACAAGGGTTTGCGGCACTTTCTCATTGTAGCTCGCGCCCTGGCGTCCTCCGGTGGTTCTGCTACAATAACTCGAGGCTCGCAGCGATCCTGACAGTCCCTCTCGGATCGTTTTTTCTTTCCATCTCAGTGGATTAGGAATTGGATTCCCAGCAGACCAGCCAGGGGACCGTGGTCAAGACGGTCCTGCC
Organism: Bryobacterales bacterium; assembly: GCA_965206025.1. Lineage (GTDB taxonomy): Bacteria > Acidobacteriota > Terriglobia > Bryobacterales > UBA6623. The sequence goes on from CBDBIU010000003.1 coordinate 365,290, forward strand.
GAACGGCCTTCGCGTCGTGAGCGAAGAAATACCTCATGTGCGCTCCGTCGCCGTCGGCGTGTGGGTTGATGTCGGATCGCGCACCGAAACACTCAAGGAAAGCGGCATTTCTCACTTCGTGGAGCACATGGTCTTCAAGGGCACGGCTCATCGCACAGCCGAAGAGATCGCCTGCTCGATCGACTCGATCGGCGGGCACCTGGACGCGTTTACCAGCAAGGAAAGCGTAGCCTTTACGGCCAAAGTGCTGGACGAACACTTGCCGCGAGCCTTGGACGTCCTCGGCGACTTGGTTCTCCATCCGGCGTTCCGGGAGGAAGACATTGCCAAGGAAAAGGGTGTCGTTCTCGAGGAGCTAAAGATGGATGAGGACAGCCCCGATTACCTCATTCACGAGATTTTTGCCGGTAATTTCTGGCAAAAACATCCGCTGGGCCGCTCCATCATCGGAACCAAGAGGACCATCTCTACGTTCGGCCGAGAGCAGTTACGAGAGTTTTTCCGCCGCACCTACCACCCCGGCAATCTGGTTATCACGGCAGCCGGCAACGTGAGCAACGAAGTGCTGGTGGGCTTGGTCGAGGAGAGGTTCGGCGGGCTGGCCCGGCAAAACCACAGACCGCGGACGCGAGTTCCTACGCCCCAAGCAACCATCGTTCTGCGGGACAAGGCCTCGCTCGAGCAGGTGCATCTGTGTCTCGGCGTCCCCGCTTATCCCGTGGCTCACCCCAAGCGCTACGCCGGATATCTATTGAGCACGGTACTGGGCGGCGGCATCAGCTCGCGGCTGTTTCTCAAGATCCGCGAGCACCAGGGGCTCGCCTACGCAGTGTTTTCCGATTTGAACATGTACAAGGATACGGGCTGCCTGTCGGTGTATGCGGGGACCTCGCTGGAAGCGGCGACGAGAGTGATTGAGCAGGTAGCCGGGGAGTTTCGCGACCTCAAGGAGAATCTCATCTCCGATGAGGAACTGCGGCGCGCCAAGGATCACCTGAAAGGCAGCCTTATGCTGAGCCTGGAATCCACGGCCAGCCGGATGGCGAACCTGGCGCGGCAAGAGAAGTACTTCGCCAGGTTTGTGACGCTCGATGAGGTCAATGAAAACATCGAGCAGGCCGCCGCGGAAGATTTGCGGGAAGTCGCCAACGAATGGTTCCACCAGGAACGGATCGCATTGGCCGTACTCGGCAACCTAGGCGGATTCGCGGTGGAGCGGGACCAGTTGGCCTGCTGAGATCCCGATCTTCCCGGCGGTGTGTATCAAGAGTCGGCGGACCCTACGCCTTTTCCCGATGATCCGCGAGCAGCTGCTCGATCCCCACTAGATCGGTCGGATAGCGACCCGTGTAGCAGGCGTAGCAATACTCGCCTTGCAGGTCGTTGACCGATTGGCGGAGGCCTTCCATGGACAAATAGGCAAGCGAATCGGCTTCGCAGTGGCCGCGGATTTCCTCTATGGACCGCGTAGCGGCGATCAGCTCCTCTTTGTCGGGCGTGTCCACGCCGTAATAGCAGGGCGAAATGGTGGGCGGGCAAGAGATCCTGATGTGCACCTCGCGGGCGCCGGCTTGGCGCATGATGCGAACGATCTTCCGGCTCGTCGTGCCGCGGACAATGGAATCGTCGACGAGCACGACGCGCTGTCCCGTGATCAGGTGGCGCACGGGGTTGAGCTTCAGCTTGACGCCGAAGTCTCGAATGGATTGCTTCGGTTCAATGAACGTCCGGCCCACGTAGTGGTTGCGGATGAGGCCCATCCTGTAAGGGATGCCGGACTCGGCGGCGAACCCGATGGCGGCGGCCACCCCGGAGTCGGGAACCGGAACGACCAGGTCGGCGTCCACCGGCGCTTCTCGAGCTAAGCGGCGGCCTAGCATTTCCCGCGACTCCTGCACCGGGCGTCCGAAAACAATCGAGTCCGGACGCGAGAAGTAAACGTGCTCGAAGACGCACTGCCGGTGCTCGAGCTCGGGAGCGAAGCGTTCGCGGTGCAGGCCTTCCTCGTCGACGATGACCATTTCTCCCGGTCGAACGTCGTCAATATAGCGGGCGCCGATCAAATCGAAAGCGCACGTTTCGGACGCGAAAACGTAGGCCGCGCGGCCGTTGTGCGTCAGCGTCCCCACGGCCAAGGGCCGAAACCCCCGCGGGTCTCGAGCCACGATCAGCCGGTCCTTAGCGAGCAGAGCCAGCGAGTAGGCCCCCTCTAGGCGCAGCAAAGATTCTCGTAGGGCGTGCTTGAGGCGCTGTTCCCGAGACCGCGCCATCAGGTGCACGATCACTTCCGTATCGCTGCTGGCCTGGAAGATGGAACCGCTGCTTTCGAGTTCGCGCCGCAGATCGATGGCGTTCGTCAGATTGCCGTTGTGCGCTACGGCGATTTGCCCCTTACTGCACTCCACGAAAAACGGCTGGGCGTTGAGACTAGCGCTCTGACCCGCGGTGGAGTAGCGCGTGTGGCCGACGGCCATGTGGCCGGGAAGTTCCTTGAGCACCGATTCGGTGAAGACTTCGGCCACCAATCCCATAGCCTTCCGGCAATGGATCTGTTGGCCGTCGCTCGAGCACATGCCGGCGCTTTCCTGTCCTCGATGCTGTAGGGCGTACAGCCCCAGGTAAGCGAGATTGGCTGCCTCGGGGTGGCCGTAGATGGCAAAGACCCCGCATTCCTCGTGGAAGTGGTCGTCGGTTGATTCCACCACGCGCTCATGGGTTGGCTGCTTCATCGTTGATCCGTTAACCGATGCGACGTCGATATCCTGGAGTGGTCCAGCTTTGGCTGTGTTGTTGAGCGCGAGGCGAAAGTCGACACCAAGCGCGCGCTCCTGACCCAACGGGTGATGAAATCGGTCCCAACGATTTTCTTATCGTCGAGCCAATCATCAATCCTGTTGGCTCGATCGTGTTTCCGCGACCGGCTACTGTCTAGTGTAACGTTTCGGCGCCGTCCAGCGGCGAAATCCGAGGGGAAAGCACTCCCAACGCCGGCTTCCCTCCCCAGCCGTTCTAGCCCGCTTTTCTCGCCACGTGGTGAGAAAAGCGGGCTAGTTTCACTGCCGCTCCAACATCCGCTCGAGCGCGGTATCCCAGCGCTCATACATCTTGCCAACAGGCGCGGTGAGCAACTCGGCGTCATTGAGCCGGACGGAGATCGTTTCGGCGTCCGTCTCGCCCACCAAGGGCGCCTCGACGCTAAACCGCGATGCCAACTCCACGACCGCGGCAACGTCGTCGGGCGGGACAGACAACAAGATTCGCGAGGGCGCTTCGCCGAACAGCAGGTAGTGGCTGGGAGCGTCCGAGCGCAGTTCGAGCCGGGCCCCGACGCCGGCCGGCCCGAAGCTCGATTCAGCCAGCGTCACGGCCAGTCCGCCGTCGCTGACGTCGTGGGCCGATTCCGCCAGACCTTGACGCACGATTTCACGCATCGCCGCCTGGACGCTTTTTTCGTAATCGAGGTCGATGCCCGGAGGCAACCCCCACACTTGACCGAGGACGACCTTTGCGTACTGCGAGCTGCCGAAACGTCGCGGCGCTCGATTGCCAGGCCCCGGAAGCATGCCACCCAGCAAGACGAGGGACCTTCCCGGCCGCTGGAAATGGACACCCAAAGGCGCATTCATATGATCCACAATGCCCACCACGCCGACCACCGGCGTGGGGTAGATGCTCTGGCCGAGGGTCTCGTTGTATAGGCTGACATTGCCCCCCGTAATCGGCGTCTGAAAGTGCCGGCAGGCCTCCCCCATCCCCTCGATCGCGGCTACGAGTTGGGCCATGATCTCCGGCTTTTCCGGATTGCCGAAGTTCAGGCAATTGGTCGCGCCGATCGGTTCGGCTCCCACGGTCGAGAGGTTCCGGCAGCATTCGGCAACGGCCAATCGCGCACCTTCTTTTGGGTCGAGCGAACAGTAGCGCCCGTTGCCGTCGAGCGCCATGGCTAGCGAGACGCCCGCGTCTTTGATGCGAATCACCGCGGCGTCACCGCCGGGGCCTTGCGTCGTGTTCGTGCGCACCATGTAGTCGTACTGCTCGTAAATCCAACGCTTGGAGCAAATGTCGGGGGAAGCGAGCAGGGCCTCGAGCCCCTCCCGGAGTTCTCGTTTTGAAGGTTCGGCTAGGCCGGGTCCGTCGAGCGGCGCGCTCCGCCAGGGTTCGCCGGCGGGCCGGTCGTAGAGCGGAGAATCGTTGGTCAGCAGCGAGTTCGGTATTTCGCCGACCACCTGGCCGTTGCTTCGGACCCGCAACAGGCCGTCTGAGGTGACAGCTCCTATCCGAACGGCATCGAGACCCCATTTCCCGAAGACCCGCGAAATCTCTTCTTCTCGCCCGCGCTCGGCCACCAGCAGCATTCTTTCCTGGGATTCCGAGAGCATGATTTCGTACGGGCTCATGCCGCTTTCGCGCTGCGGAACGCGACCGAGATCGATTTCAATCCCGCTCTCGCCTCGTCCGCCCATCTCGCAGGTGGAGCACGTCAATCCGGCCGCGCCCATGTCTTGAATGCCCAGGACGGCTCCGGTCTGCATCGCCTCCAAGCAAGCCTCGAGCAGCAGCTTCTCGAGAAACGGGTCGCCGACCTGGACGTTAGGCCTTTTCTTTTCCGATTCCTCGTCGAACTCGGTCGAGGCCATCGAGGCTCCGTGGATACCGTCGCGACCCGTTTTCGCGCCGACGTAAATCACCGGGTTTCCGACTCCCGAGGCCGCGCCGTAGAAAATCTTATCTTTCGGGAAGATGCCAAGGGCGAAGGCATTGACCAGCGGGTTGCCGCCGTAGCTTGGCTCGAAGATGCACTCCCCGCCGATCGTAGGTACGCCGAAACAGTTGCCGTAATGGGCAATGCCGCCCACGACGCCTTTAGCAATGTGGCGGTTGCGGACCCCGTCTCGGGGATCGTCCGGCATGCCGAAACGCAGGGAATCCATCACCGCGACGGGCCGTGCGCCCATCGTAAAAATATCCCGCAAGATGCCGCCTACGCCCGTAGCGGCGCCTTGAAACGGTTCGATGAAGCTTGGGTGGTTGTGCGACTCGATCTTGAAGGCAGCAGCGTATCCGCCGCCGATGTCCACGATCCCGGCGTTCTCTCCCGGCCCCACAAGAACCCTGGGGCCCGAAGTCGGCAACTTTTTTAAATGGACGCGCGAGCTCTTGTAGGAACAGTGCTCGCTCCACATGACGCCAATGATGCCCAGCTCGGTCAGGTTCGGCTCGCGCCCGAGACGCTCGACGACGCGCTCGTATTCGGAGGCCGTCAAGCCGTGTTGCGCGACAAGATCGTCAGCTCGCATTTCTCATCATCTGACGGTCAAGGCACGCAATAAGCCCGCCATTACCGCGTTGCGCTCACCGTGCTCGACGTAGGGTTTAAGTACGCACGCATTATGCAAGAAACGGGGCGCCGAGGGTGGCGCGCCTTGTGCTGACGGGCTTCTCACGCACTTCGCCTCGCCCCGTGGCGAGAAAGGCGGGCTGGTGCCTGTGCTCATTCGTTAGCGAGCCGCGGCAAAGGCGGAAGCCATCGACTGAAGAATCAACAGGCCGTCGGTCGATCCCATGGCCGCGTCGGCGGCGCGTTCGGGGTGGGGCATCATCCCGAGGATGTTGCGTCCTTCGTTCAGAATGCCGGCGATGTTTCCCACCGAGCCGTTCGGGTTCGCTTCGGGAGTCGCTTCCCCTTCCGGAGTTACGTAGCGAAAGGCGACCCGGTCCTGTTGTTCGAGCGTCTGGAGCGTCCCCTCATCGGCGTAGTAGCGACCCTCACCGTGAGCGATAGGAATGGCCAGTATCCGCCCACGCTCCAAACGGTGAGTGAAGAGCGATTCCACTGTTTCGGCGCGCAAATAAAGGGTACGGCAGATCAACGACAACCCCGGGTTGCGCAACAGCGCCCCCGGCAGTAGGCCGGCTTCCACCAGGATCTGAAAGCCGTTGCAGATGCCGATGACCAACCCGCCGTCACCGCCAAATCGCCGAATCGCCTTCATCACCGGGGAAAAACGCGCGATGGCGCCTGCCCGCAAGTAATCTCCATAGGAGAACCCGCCCGGCAAAACCACGACATCGAAGCCCGACAAGTCCTCGGACTCGTGCCAGATCGGCGCGGCCGATTCACCGAGGTTTTCTGTCGTGGCGTAGAAGGCGTCGTGATCGCAGTTGGAGCCGGGGAAGATGACAACGCCGAAGTTCATCGAGACTCAACCATCGAGAAACGCAAAAGCGCCGGCACCCAGGGCAAGACAAACCGTCGGCGGCGGAAGGAAAGCGAAGCAGCCCGTTTTACAACTTTCAAGTAACTGAAAACAAGAACTTTGCCGCCGACCTCGCCGTCCCCGGAATCGAGCGGCGAAAGGAGATCAGGAAACGATCTGAGAGAGAGCCGATGTACCCGGGCCGGCAAGACGATAGTGTAGCATTTCCGCCCGAATGGGCTGCCGCCCGCTACTCTCTCGGCGGCGTCGAGCCGTGATTTCAATCCCGCGAGCTGTTCGAGGGTCGCGCCGGCATCGAGGCCGGATGGTCACAACGGCCGATCCGAGCGCTGAACCGACCGGGGAACCACCCGCGGGCGGCAAGCGGCGCTACTCCCTAAAGCCGTACCTTCCCGCGACGTGACGTGCAAGGTGGTTTTCAACTTCGGCTCCGTTGCGTAGAATTTCCAGGAAAGCGGCCCGCAGTACTTGCTCCTTTTGGTTCATCAGGGTTTCACGGATTGTCTGCTGCACCCGGGGATCGGAGAATTCTCGCCGGCCGGCCGTTTGCTTGGAAATGAGTTTGAGAATGAGATATCCCCGCTTGGTTCTGATGATGGGGGATACCTCGCCCGGTGACAACGACGCCACGGCTCGGCGCAACGGGATGTCGACCTTCTCCAGGCTCGATTGTGGAATGAACCCCAGGTCGCCGCCGTTGGCCGTCGAAACCGGGTCTTCGGAAAAGCTCTGCGCGAGAACATCGAACTCTTCCCCGTCGCGGAGCCGCTCTTCGATCATGGCGATTTTCGCGCGGGCGCTTTCCCGGTCCGTGGCGTCGTCATTCCGCAGATTCGGGACGGGCACCTCGCTGTGGGAGGTCACCACGATCTCGGCGACGTGATACTGCTGTTCGGGAAAGTTAAAGCCGGCTTTATTGTCTTCGTAATACGCTTTTATTTCATCTTCGCTTACCGAGACCGCTGACCTGATTTCTTTGTTCAACAGCCTCTCAATCGTCAGTGTACGCCGCAACTCCTCTCTGAATTCCTCCCTGGTCATGCCACGCTCTTCGATATATTTTCGGAAGGCCTCGGCGTCAGGATGCAGTGCTTCGCGCTCTTCCAAGCGAGCCTGTACGTCGGAGTCGACGGCCGTGAGTCCCTCTTTTTCGGCTCGCCGCAACATGGCATAGCGGTCGATCACCCCGCGGAGAACGGTCAGGCGAAGCATCTCGGCCTGATGCTTCGTGGGAGGTTCGGCCATGTCGCCGACTTCGTTTTGGTAATACTTATCGAGCTGCGCGTAGGTAATCCGGTAGCCATTGACGACGGCGGCCGCATCGCTGTCGGCGCCATTCCGACAAGCGCAGAGCACAAGTACACAACCGACCCAGGCGCTAATTCGACGGACGTCGACGACCATACTCCCCTATTGTAGTGCCGCGGAAACCAAGGCGGATGCGCGAGTCTTAGGCAGGCCGAGGGGCGGACCGCCGGGCCGGGACGCCTAGCCCGCTTTTCTCACCACGTGGCGAGGCGAAGTGCGTGAGAGGCCCGTCAGTACAAGGCGCGCGACGCTCGGCGAGGGGAGGCGTACTTGAACAGTACGTTGAGCACGGCGAGCAAGCGCAACGCAGTAATCACGGGCCTATTGCGTGCTTCGACCGTCAGGTGGTGAGAAATGCGGGCTAGGAGGAGGCCGGGGGAGGGGTTTCTTTTTCGGCGGGTTCGGATTCGGCCTGCTGCTTCAGGCGCTCTTCGCGCCGCTTGCGACGCTCCTCGCCGCGCTTTTTCAGTTCCGAGCCGACGACCTCAAGCATCGCCTGCTCGGCGCCGTCTCCCTTGCGTCCGCCCAGCCGGATCACTCTCGTGTACCCTCCGTCGCGCTGGGCGAAGCGAGGCCCCAGCGTTTCGAACAGCTTCTTGACGGCTCCCGGCGTTTGCAGGAAGGCCGCCGCCTGGCGGCGAGTGTGCAGGGTGTCGGCCTTGGCCAGCGTGATCATCTTCTCCACCAAGGGCCGGGCCGCCTTCGCCCGGGTGACGGTCGTAATCACCCGGTCCTGGAGAATGACGCTCGTGGCGAGGCCACGAAGCAGGGCCCGCCGAGCGGAGCCGTCCCGCTGAAGTTTGAAGCCGCCCTTGCGATGCCGCACGTTATTTCCCTTCGCCTAGGATCCGACTTCCACCGCTTCGGCTTCCTGGGGAGCAGCCGGCGGAATCAGCCGCCCGTGTTCGTCGAAGCGCATTCCCAACCCCAGTCCCATGGACGTCAGGATCTCCTTAATCTCATTGAGCGACTTGCGGCCGAAGTTCTTGGTCTTGAGCATGTCGGATTCGGTTCGAACAACTAGGTCGCCGATGGTCAGAATATTGGCGTTTTTCAGACAATTGTAAGAACGAACGCTGAGCTCCAGCTCCTCGACCGAGCGGTTGAGGTGCTCGTTGAAGCGGTCGGCGTCGGACTCGGCCTCGACCTCCTCGGCTGCGGTGTCTTCCTCAAAATTGATGAAGATGGTCATGTGATCTTTGATCAGTTTGGCGGCCAGCCCGATAGCGTCCTGGGGCGTCAGAGCCCCGTTGGTCCACACCTCGACGCTCAGCTTGTCGAAATCCGTGACCTGCCCCAGGCGGGCCGCATCGACGGTGTAGTTGACCTTTCGCACCGGTGAATGCACGGAGTCGATGGGGATGTAGCCGAGAGCCAGGTCTTCGTCGAAATTCTTCTCGGCGCTGACGTATCCTCGCCCTTGGCTGACCCTCATCTCGAGGTCGAGAACGCCGCCCTCGCTCACCGTAGCGACGTAGAGATCCGGATCGAGGACCTCCACGTCCGAATCGGCTTCGATGCTTCCGCTCAACACCTTGCCGGGATCGGTTGCCCGCAGCCGGATGGTGCGAACGTCGCCGCTGTGGAGTTTCAAGGGGATCTGCTTGAGGTTGAGAATGATGTCAGTGGCGTCTTCCACGACGCCCGGGATAGGGCTGAATTCGTGGGAGATGCCCTCAACACGAACCGCCGTGACCGCGGCGCCCTCGATCGAGCTCAGCAGAGCCCGCCGAATGGAATTGCCGATGGTGGTTCCGAATCCACCCTCAAAAGGCTGCGCGGTGAATCGGCCATAGGTAGCGGTGAGACTATCCGCGTCCGCCGCCAAGCGTTTTGGCTTCTGAAATCCTTTCCACATTCGCCTTATCTCCCTGTGAGCTGCCTTGTGCTGGGGTTCTGTTTCTGCTGGGACGCTCCGAGGCGGCCCAAACTTACCTAGAATACAGCTCGACGATCAACTGCTCGTTGATTGGAACCTGCACCAATTCGTCGCGTCGCGGCATTCCCGTAATTCGGCCGCTTAGCTTTTCCCGGTCGGCTTCCAGCCAGCTTGGAGTCAGCATGTGCGCCGTACTCTCCGTGGCGGCCAAGACGCCACCGTGTTTGCGGCTCTTTTCACGAATCTCGATCACATCGTTCGGTTTAACGATGAAAGAAGGGATGTTGACCTTCCGACCGTTGACCTGGACGTGCCCGTGACGTACGGTCTGGCGGGCCTGGGACCGGCTGGTGCCGAAGCCCATGCGATAGATCACGTTGTCAAGCCGCCGCTCGAGCAGCGATAGCAGGTTTTCGCCCACCACGCCCTTCATCTGCACGGCTTTTCGGTAGTAGTTGCGAAACTGCCGCTCCAGCATCCCGTAGATGCGCCGTACCCTCTGTTTCTCGCGCAACTGCAAGCCGTAGCCGAGCAAACGTCTGGGACGGCTCGTCTTGCCGTGCTGCCCGGGAAAGTAGTTGCGCTTCTCAATAGCGCAACTCGGGCCGTAGCAGCGCTCTCCCTTGAGAAAGAGCTTCATACCTTCGCGCCGGCACAACCGGCAGACGGGGCCTCTATATCTTGCCATTTTGTCTTCCGTTCATTCGCTTACCCTTCTCGGAGCGGGCCATGCGGCTTTCGATGATCGGTCGATTTGCTGCAGCCGTCATCGCCGCTCCCGTTCACACGCGCCGCTTTTTCGGCGGCCGACAGCCGTTATGCGGAATCGGCGTCACATCTTTGATCTGTTTGACGGTGATGCCCGCCGTCGCCAGCGCCCGGATCGCCGATTCGCGTCCTCCACCGGGACCTTTCACTCGAACGTTGACCGTCCGCACGCCGTGTTCTTTAGCCGCGTTGGCGGCGGTCAGGCAGGCTTGCTGAGCCGCGAAGGGTGTTCCCTTCTGAGATCCTCGAAACCCTAGCGAACCGGCGCTCGACCAGGCGACGACCTTCCCCGCCGGATCGCTGATCGTCACAATCGTGTTGTTGAACGTAGCCTTGACGTGAACAATCCCGACGGGGACCGATTTCCGTGTCCGGCTGCGCTTCTTCTTGGCTCCCTTGCCCTTTGCCTTGGCCATGTCCCCTCTCGTTCAGACTGCCGTCGGTTGCTACTTGCCGACCTTCCTTTTGGCCGCGACCGCGCCCCGGCGCGGACCCTTGCGCGTACGGGCGTTGGTGTGGGTTCGTTGGCCTCGCACGGGCAGGCCGCGCCGGTGCCGCAAACCGCGATACGTGCCGATCTCGATCAGCCGGCGGATGTTCATCGCCAATTCCTGGCGCAGGTCGCCTTCCACCGAACCCTCGGCTTCGAGGATCCTTCTCAGGTTAGTGATCTCGTCATCGCTCAGCTCGCCCATCTTCTTGCCGAAGTCGATGCCGGCGCGATAGAGCAGCGAGCGAGCGCGGGCGCGCCCGATGCCGAAGATATAGGTCAGCGAGATTTCCGCTCGCTTGGCGGGTGGTAGGTCGACTCCTGCGATTCGTGCCATTTATCGCCTCGAAACCGTGACTCGGTTGGAAACTTTCATCATCCTTGCCGCTGCTTATGCTTGGGGTTCGTGCAGAGCACCCGCAGGACGCCCTTGCGGCGGACGATCTTGCAGTTGCGACACAACTTCTTGACCGACGCTCTCACCTTCATGAAGGGTCCCTCTGCACGATCCGGCCGCGCCGATCGTCGTGGGAAGACAACTCGACCCGCACTTTGTCTCCCGGAAGCAGCCGCAGGAAGTCGTTCTTCCGCCTTCCGGAAACGTGGGCTACAAGGCGCGACTGATCGTTCAGCTCGACCCGAAAAAGGTCGTTCGGCAGCGATTCGACGACCGTAGCCGGCCGCGGCGTTTGCAGTCCGTTTTCCTTGCTTCGCTTAGCCATGGAGACTGCTCACCGCTTCCGTGCGGGTTTCCCGCTCCGCCTCGGCGCTCTCCTCCGGTCCGGTCAGCACCCAAGGGCCGTTTTCGGTCACCGCGACGCAGTGCTCGAAGTGCGCCGCGTTCGAACCATCGGATGTTACCGCCGTCCAGTGATCCGGTAAAACGCGCGTCTCCCGCCCGCCGGCGGCAACCATCGGCTCGATCGCCAGCACCATGCCTTCCCTCAATCGAGGATTGCTGGCTCGCTGGTCGATGTAATTCGGCACTTGAGGCTCTTCATGCAGCTTGGTGCCAATCCCGTGCCCCACGAAGTCGCGGACGATCGATAACCCGTTGCCCTCGACATGGCGCTGCACCGCGCCGCAAAGATCGTAAAGGCGTCGGCCGGCCGTCGCCTGCTCGATTGCCAAGTCCAAAGACTCCTTCGTCACGCGCAACAGCCGCTCGGTCTCCGGCTGAATCCGGCCCACCGGCACGGTCGTAGCCGAGTCGCCGTAGTAGCCGTCGAGCTGGACGCCGATGTCGATCTTGACGATATCGCCCTCTCGCAGGATCCTCTGCTTGGAGGGCACGCCGTGAACTACCTCTTCGTTGACCGAGGTGCACAGTACGCACGGGAATCGCCGGCCGGCGGCGGGAACATAGTAGCCCTTGAAAGCCGCTCGCGCTCCAGCGTCGGTGACCATCTTCTCGGCGACGACTTCCAGATCTTCGGTCGTCACGCCCGGCTCAACCATGCGAGTAAGATCGTCCAGAATGCGCCAGACGAGCAACCCGCTGGCACGCATCTTTCGCAACTCGGAGGAACTTTTTCGGATGATCATCAGCGATCCAACAGCTCAAAAATTCGTTCGGTCACCTCATCTTCCGGCAACGACCCGTCCACGGTGTCCGTCGCTTGCCCCCGCTTCCGAAACACGTCGAAGAGCGGAAGCGTCTGCTGCTCGTAGGCTTGCAAACGTTCGCGCAAGACTTCCTCGCTGTCATCCACGCGCACCACCAAGTCGGTGTGGCACACATCACAGACATCGGAAACCTTAGGCGGGTGCGAATATATGTTGAAGATAGCGCCGCACTTAGGGCAAAGTCGACGGCCGGTAATCCTCTTTACCAGTTCATTATATCCGATCCGGATTTCGATGACCACCGCCCCCAGCCCCAGCCCGTCGAGCACCGTTTCGAGCCGCTCGGCTTGCTGCGCCGTACGGGGATATCCATCGAGCAGGAATCCCCCCCGACAGTCGGGCCGGTGGAGGCGGGCTTCCACGATTCCATTGACCAGCTCGTCGTCGGCAAGACGGCCTGCGGCCAGAGCAGCGCGCGCCTGCCGGCCCAGTGCAGAGCCACGCTTGATTTCTTCTCGAATCATGTTGCCTGTCGAAATCTGAGGGATCGCGTATCGTTTCGAAATCCTGAGCGCTTGGGTGCCCTTACCCGCTCCCGGAGGGCCGAACAAAACAATAGCTCCTACCGCTGCCGCCTTGGCCGCCATGGTCTGCTTCGCCGCCCCTTGCACCCCTCGATCCGGTCCCGGGAAACAGCAATCACGAAAAGGAGCGGCGTCCCCGGATTCTGCCCGCCCGCGGCGTAAACCCTTCGTAGTGACGCATGATAAGCTGCGCCTCGATCTGGTTAACCGTGTCCATGGCCACCCCGACGACGATCAGCAGCGACGTGCCGCCGAAATAGAAGTTCACGTTGAGACCCTCCAAAAAGGTCCGCGGCGCATACTGATCGAAGAAATCTCCGACCGGCCCCCACAGTTGGTGGAGTTGCACACCGGCGATCATGAAGTCGGGGATCACCGAGATCAGAGCCAGATAAAGCCCTCCCACCATGGTGATCTTTGTCAGGATCTCGTTAATATGATCGGCGGTCGGCCGCCCGGAACGGATGCCGGGAACAAATCCGCCGTATTTTCGCATGTTGTCAGCCACTTCGGTTGGGTTAAAAATGATCGACACGTAAAAGAAACAGAAAAAGACGATCCCCGTCACATAGAGAAGCTCGTAGAGAGGCCTGCCGTAGGAAATCGGATCAAGCAGGCTTGTCAAGAACGGACTATCTTGCAGGGCCAGCCGCAGCGTCTGCGGAAAGGCAAGCATCGAGGAGGCGAAAATCACCGGTATCACGCCGCCCGAGTTCACCTTCAGGGGCAGGTGCGTCGACTGCCCTCCCATCACCCGCCGCCCAACGACTCGACGGGCGTACTGCACCGGGATGCGCCTCTCGCCTCGCTCGACGAGTACGATAAAGGCCACCACGCCCACCATCGCCACAAGGATCAAAGCCAACTGCAGCATGCTCCACTGCCCGGTGACGAAGACATTCTCGTAAAGGTTCCGGATCGCCCCGGGCAGGCCGACCACGATGCCGGCGAAGATAATCAGCGACATGCCGTTGCCGATGCCCCGTTCGCTGATCTGCTCCCCGAGCCACATGATGAAAGCGGTCCCGGTCGTCAGGGTGATGACGGCCATGGCAATGAATCCCAGACCCGGGTCGCTCAGACCGCCGCGCTGCAAGGTGAAGGCGATGCCGGTGGACTGAACGAGGCTCAGTCCGATGGTCAAGTAGCGTGTCCACTGGGTGATCTTTCGCCTGCCGAGCTCGCCTTCTTTTTGCAGCTTCTCGAGCGTGGGGATGACAACGGTCAGCAGTTGCAAGATGATCGACGCCGTGATGTAGGGCATGATGCCCAGGGCGAAGATCGTCAACTGGCTCATCTGGCCGCCGGAGAACAAGTCCATCAAGCCCAGAGCCGTGCCTTCGGCCTGCTTGAAAAATTCCTGCAGCGCTTCTGTATTGACGCCCGGGGTGGGAATGTGACCGCCGATGCGGTACACGGCGAGCATAGCCAGCGTGAACAGGACGCGCCTGCGGAGATCAGGGACGCGGAAAACGTTTAGGAAGGTTTCAACGAACTTCATCAATCGGTCAAAACTTCGATTTTTCCACCGGCGGCTTCGATCTTTTCCCGACCGGACTGCGAGAAGCGGTGGGCCGATACGGTCACCGGGCGAGTCAGGGTCCCCTGGCCCAAGATCTTGAGGCCGTGCTTGAGCTTCTTGATGACACCCATCTGCTGGAGACTCTCGGGGGTGAAGGCGTCGCCTTCCAACTTGTCGAGACGGCTCACGTTGACGATGGCGAACTCTTTTCGAAAGAGGTTGTGGAATCCTCGCTTGGGGACGCGGCGGATCAGGGGCATCTGGCCGCCTTCAAAACCGCGTTTACGGCTGTGGCCGCTCCGCGACAGTTGGCCCTTTTCCCCACGCCCGGCCGTCTTTCCGGTCCCGGAACCGAAGCCGCGGCCAATGCGCTTCCGTTTGCGGTTTTGCCCCGCCGGGGGGCGCAGTTGGCTCAGGTTCACTTGGTCACCTCCACCAAATGGGGAATCTTGCGAATCATGCCGCGGATGGCATCATCGTCGGGCCGCTCCACGGTCTGGCCCATTTTGCGCAATCCCAGTCCTCGGACCACTTTCTTGAGCTTCTTCGGGGACCCGATGGGGCTTCTGATCAGACGGATTTTGACAGTGCCGGGCATCGCTACTTCCCTAGGTGGCGCGCGCGTCGACGCGTCGCATGGCGGCTACTTCTTCCTTGTCCCGCAACTGGAGAAGAGCATCAAACGTCGCTCTGATTACGTTGTGCGGGTTCTTCGACCCGATTGATTTCGTCAACACATTCTGAATGCCCGCGGCTTCGACCACGGCGCGAACCGCTCCTCCGGCAATGGTTCCTTTTCCCGTGCGAGCCGGCTTGAGCAGCACCCGCCCCGCGCCGAAAACACCCAGCACCTGATGAGGAATCGTGTGCTCGAGAGTGTTCACCTTGATCAGGTTTTTCTTCGCCCCCTCGATGGCCTTTCGGATCGCCGAGGGCACTTCCTTCGCCTTGCCCTTGGCGTAGCCCACAATGTGCTTTTCCGGATCGCCGACCACCACCAACGCGGTGAAACTCAGGTTCTTGCCGCCTTTGACAACCTTGGTCACACGATTTATGTTGACAACCTGATCCTTCAAGTTCAGCTGCGCCGCATCAATTCTTTTCTTGTTTGCCATCGCGCTGTTAAAACTCCAATCCTCCCTCTCGGGCCGCCTCGGCGAGGGCCTTGACTCTACCGTGGAACAGGTGGCCGCCCCGGTCGAGCACGACGGCCTTGATTCCCGCCTTCTCGGCGCGCTGGGCGACCAACTTTCCAACCTCTTTCGCCGCCGCCATGTTTCCGCCGTAAGAGGCTTCGCATTGTTTGTCGCGCGTGCCGGCCGAAATCAGGGTTCGCCCCATGCTGTCATCCACGATCTGCGCATAGATGTGTTTGAGCGAGCGGAAAACGGCCAACCGGGGGCGCTCGGACGTCCCCCGGATTTTCTTGCGGATTCGCTCGTGAATCCATCGCCGACGCCGTCCCCTGGACACCTGATGATACATGTTCCCGCAACTCTCCGATCTACTTCACCCCGGCCTTGCCTTCTTTCTTGCGCAAGAACTCGCCGACATAACGAACACCTTTATTCTTGTAGGGGTCGGGCGGCCGGAGCGCCCGGATGTTAGCCGCCGTCTGTCCGACCAATTGCTTGTCAATACCGGAAACGGTAATCCTCGTCTGCTTTTCGACCTTGATATCGACGCCCTCGGGCATGAGCAGCTCGATCGAGTGGGAGTAGCCCAACAAGAAAATCACCACCCGTCCCACAACTTGCGCTCGGTAGCCGATGCCCACGATTTCCAGCTCGCGCGTGAATCCTTGCGTGACGCCAACCACTGCATTGTGGGCCAAACTGCGGATCAAGCCGTGGAGGGCGGTGTCTTGTTTGCGGCTCCGTCGCGCCACCAGTGTCGAGTCCTCGAGCTCCAGCTCAATCCCCGGAGGGATCGCACATTGCAGCTCACCCTTCGGGCCCCGTACTTCGAGTACGCCGCCCTTGATGCTGACCGTTGCCTCGGCGGGCAGGGGGATGGGTTTGAGACCGATTCTCGACATCGCTTCTACCAGATCCCGCAGAGAATCTCTCCGCCGAGGTTTTTCTCGCGGGCCTTGTTGCCCGTCATCAGCCCTTTCGAGGTGGTGAGGATATTGATCCCCATGCCGCCAATGACCCTCGGTATCTTTTTCGAGTTGGTGTACACGCGCCTTCCGGGTTTCGAGACCCTTTCGAGGTGGCTCATCACGGGAGTGTGGTCGGGATTGTAGCGAAGATACACTTTAATGACCTTCTTTTTGTCGTCCGTGGCTACGCGGAAGTTGGTGATATAGCCTTCTTCCTTCAAGATGCGGGCCATCTCGATCTTCGTTTTGGAGGCCGGCATTTCCACTTTGGAGTGCCGCGCCCCCAGGGCGTTGCGCACTCGCGTGAGCATGTCGGCAATCGGATCGGTCATCTAATTTCTCCTGGACTCCGCTTCCAACATTTCTACCAGCTACTCTTGACCACGCCGGGCAGTTCGCCCTCGAGGGCCAGCTGCCGGAAACAGATGCGGCAGAGCTCGAACTTTCGCAGGTATCCTCGGGGGCGGCCGCAGCGCTTGCACCGATTGCGGTGGCGACCGCTGAATTTCAGTTTCTTCGACTCCCGGGCGATCTTCGCTGTCGTGGCCATAGGTTTCTCAAATTCAATCTAGTTTTGGAAGGGCATTCCCATCGACCGCAGCAGGGACAGCGCCTCGGGATCGCTGGTGGCCGTGGTCACGATCGTCACGTTCATGCCCTTCATCTTGTCGACCTTGGCATAGTCGATTTCGGGAAATATCAGGTGTTCGCGCAGGCCCAGGGTGTAGTTGCCGCGGCCGTCGAACGACTTGGTCGATATCCCTCGGAAATCACGTACCCGCGGCAAGGCGATGCTGATCAGCCGGTCGAGGAACTCATACATGCGGTTGCCCCGCAGCGTGACGGCACAGCCGATCGCCATCCCCTGCCTCAATTTGAAGGCCGCCACGGACTTTCTGGCGCGGGTGACGACGGGTCTCTGGCCGGTAATACGCGCCAGCTCCGTCACCGCGGCATCCATCAGCCGAGCATTCTGAATCGCTTCCCCGAGGCCGATGTTGAGGCGGATCATGGCCAGTTTCGGCACCGCCATGGAGCTCGAGTAGGAAAACTCCTTGGCCAGCGCGGGCCGAACCTCCTGGGCGTATTTTTGCTTCAGCCTCGGCGTCACCGGCGCGGTCTTCACCGCCGCCTCGCGTTCCGTTGGCTTTTTCTTGCCCTTCGCCATTACTTCTTTTCCAACGGATTGCCGCACTTGCGGCACACTCTGTTCGTGCGGCCATCGTCTTCGACTTGCTTGGCGACCCTTACCGGGCCGCAATTGGGGCAGATCAGCATCACGTTGGAGAGATGAATCGGACCTTCTCGCTCGGCGATGCCGCCTTTGATCTGGCGCTGGGGGTTCGGCCGCACATGCTTTTTCACCATTTGGGCGTGTTCGACCAGCAGTCGTCCCCGCCTGGCGTCAATCTCCAGCACGCGCCCTTGCTTGCCCTTGTCGCGCCCGGCGATGACCTGCACGGTGTCGTTCTTGCGAATATTGGTACGCTTGGACGGCAAAACTCGCTCCCCCTTACAGGACCTCCGGAGCCAATGAAACGATCTTCATGAATTTCTTTTCCCGCAACTCCCTTGCCACCGGCCCGAACACGCGAGTACCCACCGGCTCGTGGACTTCGTTGATCAGCACGGCGGCATTCGAGTCGAAGCGAATATAGGTCCCGTCTCGCCGTCTGGTTTCCTTCCGCGTGCGAACGATGACCGCGCGGACGACCGCTCCCTTTTTCACGTTCGAGTCCGGGGTGGCCTCTTGCACCGAGGCTGTCACGACATCCCCCAAGCCCGCCTTGCGGCCGGTGCTGCCGCCGTGCGGAAGGATACAGCGAATCCGCTTCGCCCCGGAATTGTCGGCCACGTCGAGCCGCGAGCGCATGCCGATCATTTGCTTTTTGGCTCCCCTCGCCCGGCACCGGCGCTCGTTTTCGGGGACTCTTCCTCCGCCGCGGCCGCTTGCCGGATGACCGTCGCCAAACGCCAGCGCTTCGACTTGCTGAGCGGGCGGCACTCGACGATCCGCACTTGATCGCCCAACCGCGCGACTTCCTTTTCATCGTGGGCGTAGAACTTCTTCCTGCGCGTCACAATCCGGCGATAGAGCCGATGGGTCACCCGCCGGCGCACTTCGACGACGATCGTCTTGTTCATCTTGGTGGAGACGACCGTACCTACTTTCTGGGTCCGCCGGCCGGTTTGAAGCTCCATCTGCCCGCTCTCTGCCATCAACCTTCTCGCTCTTGTTCGGAGGGCTTGCGCTCTTCCCGAACCGTTAGGATTCGAGCCAGATCTTTCCTGAGTGCCCGATACTTCTTCACTCCGTCGGTCTGCCCCATGGAAATCTGAAAACGGAGACGAAACAACTGTTCCCGCGCCTCTCGTTCCTTAGCCGCCAACTCGGCGGGGTCGAGATCGCGAACCTGTTCCGCTTTCATCCCAATCCTCCCGACGTCCGCCTCACGAAACGGGCCGTCACCGGCAGTTTCTGAGCGGCCAGATGCATCGCCCGCTTCGCCAGATCCTCGGCAACGCCTTCTACCTCGAACATCACCCGGCCCGGGCGGACGACCGCCACCCACTGCTCCGGCGCGCCCTTGCCTTTTCCCATCCGCGTTTCCGCGGGTTTCTTGGTGATCGGCTTGTCGGGAAAGATTCTGATCCAAAGCTTTCCGCCGCGTTTGATGTGGCGCGTAATGGCCACCCGCGCCGCTTCGATCTGCCGGTCGGTCACCCATCCAGTCGACATCGCCTTGAGGCCGAAATCGCCGAAGGCGAGCGACGATCCGCGCCAGGCTTTGCCCGCGCGCCGACCCCGCTGCTGCTTGCGATACTTGACCTTTTTGGGCATCAACATGGGCTATAGTCCTTGTCGCTGTTCGACCGCGATGCTATCCCTTGTCCCCGGTAGGCTCTTGCCCGGAAGGGGGTTTGTCCGCCTTTTCCGGTTCGTCCGAGGACGCCTCGCCGCCCGCCGGCACGGACTCGTCTTCCGCCGACGCTCCAGTCGGTTGCTTCTCAGCGGCCGCTTGACTGGGTTTCTTGCCGGGAGCCGGTTGCTCTGTCGCGGCCTCGACAGCCCCCGGCTGGGCTTTCTGCTCGGCGGCCGGCGCCTGGCCGGCTTCTTCCGCGGCGGCCGCGGGGACTGGCTCCTCAACAGAGGGCGCCGGCTCCGGCTCCTTCGAGGCTCCCGTCTGTGCGGACTCCACAACGACCGGCGGCTGAACGGGCGCGGGGCCCGAGGCTCCCGGGCCGGGGGCCGTCGCGGCGGGAGCGGATGCGGCAACCCCGCCCCGAGTCCGGTCGACTGTCCGCGAAGCGCGAACTTTGTCCCTCTCCCGCTCGGCCGCGGACCGTGCCTCCCGACGGCGAGCCGGCTCGAGTTCCTCCTGGCCCCCCGCCCCTCGCAGCAGAGCCTTCTGGTCCAGAAGATCACCCTTATAGATCCAGCATTTGACGCCGATCACGCCGTAAGTCGTATGGGCTTCTGAAAAACCGTAGTCCACATCCGCCCGCAAGGTTTGCAAGGGCAACCGTCCCTGCAGATACCACTCGCTGCGGGCGATCTCTCTGCCGTTGAGCCGTCCCGCCACCCAAACCTTGATCCCTTTGCATCCAAAGCGCAGGGCCGAGTCCACCGCTTTGCGCATAGCCCGACGAAAGGCTACCCGCTTGATAATCTGCAGGGCCACGGATTCGGAGACCAACTGGGCGTCGAGCTCCGGCCGATGCACCTCTTGGATGTCGATGTAGATCTCGCGCTGCGTGCTCTGCTGCAGCTCTTCCTTCAACTTTTCGATCTCCGAACCCCGGCGGCCGATGATGATGCCGGGCCGGGCCGTGCGGATCGTGATGCGCAGCCGATTGCCGGAACGATCGACCTCGATCGAGCTGATGCCCGCCGCTTTCAGCCGCTTTCGCAGTGATGCCTTCAGCTTCAAGTCCTCATGAAGCAGCGCGGCGTAGCCGTGCTTGGCGAACCAGCGGGAGCGCCAAGGCTTGGTGTACCCAAGACGAAATCCGTATGGATGTACTTTCTGTCCCATGGTGGTCGGCCGTTTCTACTCGGAGTCTTCCTTCCCGTCGGAAACCGTGATGACAATGTGGCAGAGCCGATGCCGGTAACTGGAAGCCCGCCCCATCGCGGACGCCCGAAGCCGGGTTAATCGCGGCCCTTCGTTGACCAGAGCTTCTTGTACCACCAACTCATCCACGTCGACGTCGTCGGTGTTTTCCGCGTTGGCGATCGCCGACCGCAGGACCTTTTCCACTTGCGCCGCCACACGCTTTTCGCTCGTCCGCAGAATGGTCAAGGCGTCCTCCGCGTCCCGGCCGCGGATTAAGTCCACGACCAGCCGCGCCTTCTGGGGCGAGACCCTGGCGTAATGGAGTTTAGCGGTCGCCTGCATGTCCTTGCATCACCTTTGCGCCGCGCGTCCGGACTTGGCCCCCCGATCCGCGTGGCCTCGGTAGGTTCGGGTCGGCGCGAACTCGCCGAGTTTGTGCCCCACCATGTTTTCCGTAATGAAGATGGGGATGAATTTCGATCCGTTGTGCACGGCGATCGTGTGACTCACCCACTCGGGCAAAATCGTCGAGCGCCGGGACCAAGTCTTGACCACTTTTTTTTCCTTGACCCTCTCCATGGCGGCAAGCTTCTTGGCCAGGTGTTCGTCGTAGAACGGCCCTTTTTTCAACGAGCGACCCATTGATCTCCTCGCAATCCCCCTACTATCCGCTCTTCCGTCCTCGGCGGGTGACGATATAGCGGTCCGTCCGGGGATTGTTGCGCGTCTTGAAACCTCGGGTCGGCTGGCCCCAAGGAGTGACGGGGTGGCGTCCGCCGGATGATTTTCCCTCGCCCCCGCCGTGCGGATGGTCCACCGGATTCATCGTCACGCCCCGGTTATGAGGGCGTCTGCCCAAATGGCGGCTGCGCCCCGCCTTGCCCAAGGAAATGTTGCCCTGGTCCGCGTTGCCGACCTGCCCGACGGTCGCCATGCAATCCATCAACACCCGGCGGGTCTCGCCCGAGGGAAGCTTCAGTAGCGCGTAGTTGCCTTCCTTGGCAATCAGCCGGACTCCCGTACCGGCCGCCCGCGCCATCTGCCCGCCTTTGCCGGGCCGCAGCTCGACGTTATGCACGACGGTCCCCGGCGGTATGTGGCGCATGGGCAGTGCGTTGCCCACCAGGATGTCGGCGTCAGGCCCGGACATGAGTTTCATGCCCACCTTCAAGCCTCCGGGCTGGAGAATGTAGCGCTTTCCCCCGTCGGCGTAATGCAGCAGAGCGATATTCGCCGAGCGGTTCGGATCGTATTCGATCGACGCCACAACAGCCGGTACGCCGTGCTTCTCGCGCTTGAAATCCACCAGGCGGTAACGCCGCTTGTGGCCGCCGCCTCGGAACCAAATGCAGGTGCGGCCCTTATTGTTACGCCCGCCGGACTGCTTCTTGCCGGCCACGAGCGACTTCTCCGGCCGGTCGCGGGTCAACTCTTCCCGCGAGACGCTGGTCTGGAATCGTCTGGCGCTCGAGGTCGGCCGGTAGGTTTTGATGGGCATCACTGGCTCCGCTAGATCTGGGCGTACTCCACCATTTTTTCGCCTTCTCTGAGCTTGACGTAAGCTCTCTTCCAGTTGGGACGATAACCCGCGGAACGGCCGCGGCGGCGGAACTTGCCCCGGTAGTTCGCCGTGCGCACGTTCTCGACCTTCACGTTGAAAGCCTTCTGCACGGCGTTTTTGATGTCGGTCTTCGTCGCCTTCTGATGCACGCGGAAACACAGCGTACGTTGCAGCGCCCGCACCTCTTCGCTCTTTTCCGAAATCAGCGGCCCCCGGATCACCTCGTAGGGACTCACGATAACACCTCGCAGCAATGCTTGGCCGCCGGTTCGGCGATCAGCACCACCTCGGATCCCAGTAAGTGATAAGGGTGCAACTCGCGGCTGTTCATGAGACGGACACCGGGTATGTTGCGGCTCGACCGCCGCAAGTTTTCGTTGTCGCCGTTATCCACCAGCAACACCGATCCCGCAGCGTCCAAGCGGCCCAGGATCTGATTGAAATCCTTCGTCTTGGCGCTTGCCAGGGAAAATTCCTTGACCACCTTCAGCGCTCCGTCGTTCAGTCGAACCGTCAGGGCGGAGCGAAGCGCGCCGAGCAGCATCTTTTTCGGCAGGTGGTAGCTGTAGTCTCGCGGTGTCGGACCGTGGACGGTACCGCCGCCCCGCCAAAGGGGCGATCGAATCGAACCCGCCCGCGCCCGGCCCGTGCCCTTCTGACGCCAGGGCTTGCGGCCCGATCCTGAAACTTCGCTGCGAGTACGCACCTTATGTGTTCCCGCCCGGCGGCCGGCTTGATAGTGCCGCACGGCATGATAGAGCAGGTCTTCGTTCACCGCCACACCGAAGACTTGATCCACCAGCTCCACGCTGCCCACGACGTTGTTTTCGAGATCAATGACGTCGACGGCGGGCATCGTTATATCCTCGTTCGGTGGACGACGACGTAGCCGCCGCTGGGGCCCGGAACAGCCCCCTTCACCAAAATCACATTGTCGTCGACGTTGACTTCCACGATCTCGAGATTGCGAGCCGTGACGCGAGCGTTCCCCATCCGGCCGGGCAGCCGGGTGCCCTTGAATACACGGGCGGGGTAAGAACTCTGCCCGATAGATCCCGGCACTCTATGCGACATCGAACCGTGCGTGGCGGGACCGCCGCTGAAGCCGTGCCGTTTGACGACGCCTTGAAAACCGCGTCCCTTGCTATGGCCGATCACGTCCACTTTTTCGGCCACCTGGAATTCTTCCGCCAAGACTCGGTCGCCGGGCTTGAGGTCACTCTCACCACCGGCGCCGCCTACTCTCAATTCTCGGAGAAAACGAGCCGGCTCGACGCCGGCTTTCTTGAAGTGTCCCGCCATGGGCCGCCTTACCCGATTGGGTTTCACGAACTCGACCAGGCCCAACTGCACCGCGTCATAACCGTCCTTGGCGACCGTTTTGCGCTGCACGACGACACAGGGCCCCACCTTCAGCGCCGTTACCGGCACCACCTGCCCGTCAGGTCGGAAGACCTGCGTCATGCCAACTTTTCTTCCTAGGATTCCCGGCGCCATTGGCTTCTATGTGCAGTGCATGTGTCTAGCCGTCTCCGGCTTTGCCGGCTCCAGCTTTACTGGCTCCGAACGCTTTGATCTCAACGTCAACACCGGCCGGCAAATCGAGCCGCATCAGAGCGTCGACGGTATCCTGGGTCGGTTCCAAGATATCGAGTAGACGCTTGTGCGTGCGAACCTCGAACTGCTCCCGCGAGCGTTTGTCGGCGTGCGGCGAGCGCAGCACCGTGTATTTGTTCTTGACCGTCGGCAGCGGAATAGGTCCGGCGACAGTTGCGCCCGTACGCTTTGCCGTGGCGACGATTTCGCTCGTGGATTGATCGAGCACCCGGTAATCGTAGGCCTTGAGCCGGATACGGATTCTTTCGTTTGCCATGGCTCTCTATTCCACGATATCGGTAACGGTGCCGGCGCCGATGGTGCGGCTGCCTTCGCGGATGGCGAAGCGCAAGCCCTTTTCCATAGCCACCGGCGAGATCAGCTCCACCGTCATGGTGATGTTGTCGCCCGGCATCACCATCTCCGTCCCCTCGGGCAGGGCCGCCACCCCGGTCACATCCGTCGTCCGAAAGTAAAACTGCGGCCGGTAGCCGCTGAAAAACGGCGTGTGCCGTCCCCCTTCGTCCTTCTTCAACACGTACACTTCGCCCTTGAACTTCGTGTGCGGCGTGATCGATCCCGGCTTGGCCACCACCTGCCCGCGCTCGACTTCGTCCTTCTCCAGCCCCCTGACCAGCAACCCCAAGTTGTCGCCGGCTTCTCCCTGATCCAATAACTTCTTGAACATCTCGACGCCCGTGATTACCCGCTTCTGCGTCTCCCCGAAGCCGACGATCTCCATCTCCTCGCCCACCTTCACCGTCCCTCTCTCCACCCGGCCCGTGACCACCGTGCCGCGCCCCGAGATCGAAAAAATGTCCTCGATCGGCATCAAAAACGGCTTGTCCTTCTCCCGTTGCGGCGTCGGGATGTAGGTGTCCACCGCCTCCATCAGCTTCTCGATGTCCTTCTCCGCCGCTTCCTCCCCGTTCAGCGCATTCAGCGCCGACCCGAGAACCACCGGAATGTCATCCCCCGGAAAATCGTAGCTCGACAGCAGCTCCCTGACTTCCAGCTCGACCAGCTCCAAAAGCTCCGGGTCGTCCACCGCGTCCACCTTGTTCAAAAACACCACGACGTAGGGTACCCCGACCTGCCGTGCCAGCAAAATATGCTCCCTGGTCTGCGGCATCGGCCCGTCGGTCGCCGCCACCACCAAGATCGCCCCGTCCATCTGCGCCGCCCCGGTGATCATGTTCTTGATGTAGTCGGCGTGCCCCGGACAGTCCACGTGCGCGTAGTGGCGGTTCGACGTCTGATACTCCACGTGCGCCACGGCGATCGTGATCCCCCGCGCCTTCTCCTCCGGCGCGTTGTCGATCGAATCAAACGACCGAAAGGCCACGCTATCGTCGTGCTTCTGCAAGACCTTGGTGATCGACGCCGTCAGCGTCGTCTTGCCGTGGTCGATATGCCCGATCGTCCCTACGTTCACGTGCGGCTTCGAACGATCAAATTTCTCCTTCGCCATACCCTTTCGTCCTCTCCGTGGCTATCGAACAGCACCGCTGCCGGATGCGGTCAAACGATCAAAGATCCGTCTGGCCGCGACCCTGGGGAAAGCCTCTCCGTTCGATTCCAGCTCCGTTGTCGCCGCCCGCTTGCGGAGCTTCTTAGTTGATGACCCCTCCCTGAACGCGGTGAACAATGGTCTCGCAAACTTGCGACGGCGCTTCCTCGTGCCCGTGGAGGTGCATCGTGTGCGTGCCTCGCCCTTGCGTTCTCGAGCGCAGATCCGTCGCGTAGCCGAACATTTCCGCCAGCGGCACCAGCGTGCGGATGATTTGCGATCCGCCTTGCAGCTCGAGTCCCTCGATGCGGCCCCGCCGGGAGTTGATATCGGCGATCACGTCGCCCATGTACTCCTCCGGCACCACCACTTCAACCGACATGATCGGTTCCAGCAAAACGGGATCGGCCTTTTGTACGGCCTGCTTGAAAGCCATCGAGCCGGCGATTTTAAAAGCCGGCTCCGAGCTGTCCACCTCGTGAAAACTGCCGTCCAACAAAGTCACCCGCACGCCGACGGTCTCGTAACCCGCCAGCATGCCGGAACTCGTCGCCTCCCGCACACCCTGCTCCACGGGCTTGATGTATTCCTTGGGGATGGCGCCGCCCCTGATCTTGTTGACAAACTCGAACTCATCGCCCGCCAGCGGCTCGATCATGATCTTGCAGTGGCCATACTGCCCGCGGCCACCGCTCTGCCTCACGAAGCGACCCTCGCCTGGCGCGGAACGTCGGATCGTTTCCCGATAAGAAACCTGCGGCCTGCCGACGTTCGCCGAAACCGCGAATTCCCGCAATAAGCGATCGACCAGAATCTCCAGATGCAGCTCTCCCATTCCGGACAAGATGGTCTGCCCGGTTTCCTCGTCCGTTACGACGTGGAAGGTGGGATCTTCTTGCGCCAGCTTGCCCAATGCCATGCCGATCTTCTGCTCGTCCGCCTTCGTCTTGGGCTCGATGGCCAGCGAAATCACCGGCGTCGGGAAATCAATTTTTTCTAGGATAATCGGGGCCTTCTCGTCGCAAACCGTATCGCCCGTCTGCACGGTCTTCAACCCGACGGCCGCGATGATATCCCCGGCGCCGGTTTCCTCTACGTCTTCGCGCTTGTCGGCGTGCATGCGCAACAGACGGCCGATACGCTCGTTGCGGCCCTTGGCCACGTTGTAGACGCTTCGCCCCGTCTTGAGGACACCCGAATAAATCCGCAAGAAGGCCAGCTGCCCGACATAGGGATCGGTCATGATCTTGAAGACAAGGGCCGAAAACGGCTCCCGGCTATCCGCCTTGCGGGTAAGAGTCTCGACCCCTTCGAGATCCGTGCCCTGGATCGCCGGCACGTCGAGAGGAGAAGGCAGGTAGTCCACCACCGCGTCGAGAAGCCGCTGTACACCCTGGTAGCGAAAAGCCGAGCCGCAGAGCACCGGGGAAATCTTCATGGCAATCGTCGCTCGGCGGATACCGGCCTTCAGATCCGCTTCGGTGATCGTCTCGCCCTCGACAAATCGGCGGAAAAGCTCGTCGTCTTGTTCCGAGACTCTTTCAATCAGCTGGGACCGCCGCTCGGCCACCAACTCCTGCATCTCTTCGGGAATCTCCCCTATGTCGTATTGCGCCCCGAGCGTCTCCGCGCGCCAAAAAATCGCTTTCAACTCGACCAGGTCGACGACGCCTCGCAGATTGTCTTCGCTTCCGATGGGAACCTGGATAGGCACGGCATTGGCTTTCAGGCGCTCGCGCACGCTCTCGACGGCGCGGTCGAAATCCGCGCCGACCCGATCCATCTTGTTGATGAAAGATATGCGCGGAACCCGGTATTTGTCGGCTTGCCGCCAGACGGTTTCCGATTGAGGCTGGACACCGGCTACGCCGTCGAACAGGGCAATGGCGCCGTCCAAGACTCGCAGGCTGCGCTCGACCTCGGCCGTGAAATCTACGTGCCCGGGCGTGTCGATGATGTTGATTTCCGAACCGCGCCAGAAACAGGTCGTCGCCGCCGAGGTGATCGTGATCCCCCGCTCCTGCTCCTGCTCCATGTAATCCATGATGGCGGTGCCTTCGTGCACCTCGCCCATGCGGTGCGTCCGCCCCGTGTAGTAGAGGATCCGCTCCGTCGTGGTCGTCTTGCCGGCGTCGATGTGCGCGGCGATGCCGATGTTGCGAACCTTGTCGAGTTGGATGCCGGCAGCCATAACGTTTTCCTGAGTGAGTCGAGCCGTTTGGACAAGCCCATCACCATCGGTAGTGCGCGAAGGCCTTGTTGGCCTCCGCCATGCGATGAACGTCCTCCCTTTTCTTGATGGCCGACCCCCGAGAGGAGGCCGCCTCCAGAATCTCGGCGCAAAGTCTTTCCGCCATCCTTTTCTCGCTACGCGCTCGGGCGTAGGAGATCAGCCAGCGAATGGCCAAGCTGGCGCGGCGACTCTGCTGGACCTCGATCGGCACCTGATAGTTCGCTCCGCCGACACGGCGCGACTTGACCTCGACGACGGGCTTACAATTCTCGACGGCCTTTTTGAAGACCTTGAGGGGGTCCTCGTTGCCTTGTTCGCGAATCATGTCCATCGACGTATAGAAAATCCGCTCAGAGATTGATTTCTTGCCCTCCCACATCAGGCAGTTGATGAACTTGGCCACCAACGTGGAGTTGTAGACCGCGTCGGGCGGCGGCGTTCGAGGTTCGATTTCTCGTCGTCGGGGCATGTCTATATTCGGCTCCCGCAGCTACTGCTTCGGGCGCTTCGCTCCATATTTGCTGCGCGCCTGTCGGCGGTCGTTGACTCCCGCTGCGTCCAAGGTGCCGCGAATGACGTGATAGCGAACGCCGGGGAGATCCTTGACGCGGCCTCCTCGAATCAGCACGATCGAGTGCTCCTGCAGGTTGTGGCCGACGCCCGGAATGTAGGTCGTGACTTCTATCTTGTTCGTCAGTCTCACGCGAGCCACTTTTCGCAGCGCTGAATTCGGTTTCTTCGGCGTGACCGTGTAGACGCGCGTGCATACGCCGCGCTTCTGCGGACACTTCTGTAGCGCCGGGCTGGCCGTCGGATAGCGGGGCCGCTTCCTCCCGTGGCGCACTAATTGATTAAATGTCGGCACCGTTCACCTTCTTCAAAACATCAAACGCTTGCCCGCCCCAGCGCACGATCAACCAAACGCTAGGACACACAAAGCACAGATCCAGTAAGCGATTCTCTTCCCGGTTGATCTCTGTCGCCTTAGACGGTCCGAAGAGCCCGGACCTTATCGGCGATGCCCCAAAGCTAGAAGCTACGATTCGCTTGGGGACTCTACCCCTCAACAAGCGAAACTCACTACGGACGGCCCAGGCTCGACAACTACCTTTCCCTAGGTCGGCTGTCACCGAACCCGAATTTGCTGCAGTCGAAAAATGGACAGCAGTATTAGAGCGCGCGCTAGCCCTGCCTCAACTATATCGAACCGGGCGAAACCATGTCAACCGTAAAGCAGTCCTATCTGGCCAAAAATAAAGACCTTTACGGCCCGCCTATTCCTCCGCGTGGCCGTGGACGACCAAACCCATCACCTCGCCGCCCGCTTCGAGATCCAGCACCCAGTGCTCGTACTCGTTTTCCCACAGGTGGGGCGCTTGTTTTCCCTCCGGAAGCTCGGCTCGAAGAACCGTGGGATGGGGATTGCCAACCCGAAGCGTCATCGCCACCAACTCGTTGAAGCTAAGGTTTTTCGAGGGTTCCAGGTCGTCGGCAATCGGGGTGAGCAAAACAAAGTCTCGACTCGCCGCCACCCCCATATGGTTGCCGTCCTCGGGATGCAGTCCATAACGCATGGTGTAAATCCCCGGGGGGACGTTTTGCCGGCGAAAGTCGGACCCCTTCTCCGGAAATCTGGCCACGCCCAGGAAGGCTCCCTCGGGGATCGTGTCGAAACGTGCCCCGAATTCCACGACCGGCTCGCCGCCAAAGGGCGTCGAACGGCCCCAAAATTCGGCCACAGGCTTGCCGTCAGGCCCGTTGACGCGGACGCCAGGGGACTTGATCGCCGAACGAACCGCCTCGCTGACCTGGTCTCCCGGCAGCGGATCGGCGGACCCTATCTGAAACTCCCCCGCCCCCGCCGGCAGCCATAGGCCGAGCAGAAAGGCAAGCGTTGCAACAGAACGCAGTAGCGCTTTCATCAGAAACACCATGCTTATGCCGACGAAATCCGCCGACTTGCCGTTTCGCTTTTTCTTCAACCTGTCCACGCCGCCCGGTCCGTTCATGGTCGATAAAAGTGGCTTGCAAAAAGAAGAGGGGCTACGAGTAGCAGCCCCTGCTGTTGCCGAACTTTATATCAGTAATTTCGGCAAAAATTTCAGTCCGTGTACGCGCCGTCGCTGAAGGAGAACGTCCCCAGGTACGCGCTGCTGCGCCGCGGTGCACTGAAAACTACACCGAGTCCCTCGCCGCTGAAACGGTTCTCCAGGGCGAACGCCGGCATAGCGTGGGAAAGCCTGGCCAGCGGCGTGTAGTAGAGATCGTCTAAGTGGCACAGGGAGTCGGACTCGACAATGGCGCGGGTCTCAATGCGCACCAGCTTGCCGGCGGTGAGCGTCGCCCGCTTGGCGTGAATACTGCCGTGGACGTCCAGGGTGATCGGCGCTGTCTCCGTACGGACTACTTCGTCCAGCAAGTCCCCGCTCATGTTCTTCGCGAAGGACTCAAGCGCCGCGCGCTGGCTGGCGGAAGCTCGCTCGTCGAAAATCAGCACCGCCTTCGTCGGATACGGATTTCCAAACGGGTCGCCCAGCGTCGAGCGGGCCTTCACAACGGCCACCACGCCCAAGCCGTCAAGTGAAACATTGTTCCAACTGCCTGCGTTCACCTGCCAGCCCATGACCGCCAAATCTCCGCGCAAGCCCATTTCCGAGTTGGCGAAGCAGTGCGAGGCGTAGATCTCCGCATTGCGGGCTTCGACGTAAGTGCCGCTGATTTCCGCCGCGCCGGCTACAGCGGCCACGGCCACCAACAAGGCCATCAAACACGCAAATCGAAAACGTTTCATCTTTTCCCTCCGTCAGTGGGTCGCTTCTGAGCGTAGATCTTTCTCATTCTACTACGCGAAGAAAACGCTGCGAACCGAAGAATCGGTTCGCAGCACGCCGACGGCGCGAGCCACATAAGCCCTTAGGCCCGCCCGGACCCGACTACACCTCTTCGTAACACGACCTCGACGCCGAGCATGTATCTTCGTCGACCACTTCGCCGTCAGGTCCGAGCGGTCCCTGCGAGTAGACGCACCAGTAAATGCGCGTATTCGAGTGGGGCACGCTCGGGTCGTCATCGGCTTCGACGAACATCCCCTTCCATCGCAGGGATGAGCATCGATGACTGAGCACCTTCAACCCCGCGCCTCGATCCCTCATCACTAGACCGCTTTGCCGGCCGCTCGAAGGACAGCTCTTTTGACCGCCACCCGAGCAAGCTGGACTTTGTGTTTGTTTTGGCTCAGCGGCACGGCGCCACTGACCGCTGCCGCTCCCGCCTTCATCGCCGTGTCTTCGCTGACCGCCCCACCCGACAATGCCTGCTCCGCTTCGGCCGAGCGCCAGGGGGTCGGAGCGACATGGCCGAGCACGACTCGCGCGCTTTCAACCTTGCCGCCGCTCATCTTTAGTGAGACCGCCGCGGCAGCCAACGGCCAATCCAACAACTGCCGCTCCCGCACTTCGTAGGTCGCATTCGACCCGGAAGCAGACGGGATCTTGATCTCGGTTAAGATCTCATTGGCCTTAATCGCCAACTCCCGGTCGCTCTCGTTCGCGGGAGCCCGATAAAGACTTTCGACCGCCAACTCGCGCTCACCGTCCGGTGAGGCCAGCGTCGCGGTAGCTCCCAGCGCAACCAGCGCCGGCGCCAAGCTCGAAGCGTTCACGAAATAAGCCGGCCCTTTGTTGCCCAGAATGGCGTGGTAACGGTTCTCGCCGTCGGGAACTAGCGAGTTCCCCTTGGAGTCTTTAGCCAGCAGTCCCAGGCCGTTACGGAAGTACCAGCAGCGCGGTCTCTGCAAAAGATCGCCCCCAACCGTACCCATGGCGCGGATTTGCGGACTTGAGACACCCTCGGCGGCCTGGACCAGAGCCGGGTAATTTTTTTGAACCTCCCCGCTCGCCAGTAGATCGTCGAGCGTGGCTGTGGCTCCGATGCGGAGTCCGCCGGCCGACGACTTGATCCCTCCAAGACCCTTAATACTGGTTAGGCTCACCACCCGCTTCGGGGCATGGATGCGCTCCTTCATCAGACTGAGCAGATCCGTACCCCCCGCGAGGATGTCGGTTTCTCCCCATTTGGAGGACAACAGGCCAAGCGCCTGCTTGAGATTTTCCGGGGCTGCATGTTCAAACGCTTGCATTACGCCATCCCTCCCTTCTTCTCGAGCGCCGCCAGCACCTTGTCGGGGGTCAACGGCAGTGTGGGGACCCGAACCCCGATCGCGTTGGCCACGGCATTGGATATCGCCGCCCCCGGGGAAATGACCGGCGGCTCACCCAGACCAATGACGCCCCTGTCGTCGTAGACGCCGGTCATCATGTGGACCACGAGTTCGCCGATGTCGCCGATGCCGGCCAGTTTATAAAATTCCATGTCGGCGTTGAGATAGATCCCCGTTGCCTGGTCGAAGATCCGCTCCTCCCAAAGCGCATAGCAGATCCCCTGAATCAAGGAGCCGTAGACCTGGCTGTCCGCCGTCTTGAGGTCGATGATCAGACCGCAATCCTGCACGGCGACCATCTTGTTCATGCTGACGATCCCGGTTTCGGTGTCGACCGAAACGTCGGCCATCTGAACGCCGCCCACGCCGCTGTCGGCCAGCTTGCCGCCGTCCCGCATGGGCTGTTTGCCGGTTTCGGAAATCGAGCTGGAACCGAGCTTGCGGCAGGCGTCCTTCCAACTGAGCTTGCCGGAACCGCCCTTTACGGCGAGATAGCTGCCGCCGGCTTCGATCTGATCCGACGTCGTGCCGAGCGAAGGCGCCACCGCCTGTTTCAGCATCTCTAACGCGTGAACGGATGCCCGGCGGGTCGAAGACGAAACGCCCCCAACCGTCGTGCTGCCGCCGGAGGGACCCGACGGAGGATAGTTGCTGTCGCCGATCTTGACGTTTACCGCCGAAAGCGGCAGCCCCATCGTTTCGGCCGCGACGATGCCGATCACCGTCCGGGTGCCCGAGCCTAAATCTTGGCTTCCCAATTCGGCTACGACCTCGCCGTCAGGATGAATGCTCACTCGACATTGGCTGTCGTGCGGCCGCCCGCCCCAGGTGTGCATCGAAATCCCAACGCCGCGTTTGACGTGTCCCGATCCCCCCTTGCCCGGGGGATGCCACTTGGCGGGCCAGTCCATCAGCTCGGCGGCTTTATCAAGCTCCGTTCGATAAACTTCCGGCCGCTGTGTCAGCCCAACGTTCTTCTTGAATAGCTTGAGCGGATCCATCCCCAGCTTGGCCGCCAGGTCTTCGTAGGCGCACATCGTCAGAACGGCCGCCTGCGGATGGTTGGGAGCTCGCCAAGCTCGTGCCGGACCCGTATTCGTCGACACGTTCACGTGGCGGATCCGAGTGTTCGCGGGTTCGATCACGTAGGGCAGCGGCGGCGCCCCGCGGCTCGTCACCCCCCCCGTCGACCAGCTCTCCGATTCGTACGCCGTGAGCGAGCCGTCTTTGGCCGCGGCCACCTTGATCTTTCCGTAATCGGAGGGCCTGCCGCCGGCGATCATCAACTCTTGGTCGCGATCGAGCATCAGCTTCACCGGCTTGCCGGTCTTCTTCGACAGCTTGGCGCAAGCAATGCCCCAACTGTCGATGGCAAATTTGCTCCCGAAACCGCCACCCATGACAGGAGTGATAACGCGCACGTCGGACGGTTTGACAACGCCCATGGCCTCGTCCGCGGATAGGTTCTTGGCCAGGTCGGGGCCGATCCGGCCTACAGCTTGCGTAGAGGCGTAAACGACGATCTCCTCGCCCGTCCAATCAACCACCTGCCCATGCGGCTCGTGGCAGCAATGGGTGATCGTCGCCAACCCGTAATAGCCTTCGTGCACCGCGCCGGCTTCTCCAAAGGCCGCGTCCGGATCGCCTGTCGTCTTATCCGCCGCCGGCTTCACTCGGTCGCCGGCCCTGTCCACCGCTTCTTCTTTGACTAGATGCGGCAGGACTTCGTATTCCACCTTCACGGCGGCTACCGCGTCGCGGGCGATCTCTTCGGTGTCGGCCGCCAGGGCAACGATTTCGGTGCCGACCCATTGAAGCTCCGCGCCCACGCCGTTGAACACCTCAACGGCTCGAACACCCGCTATCTTTTCCGCCGCGCTGGTGTCGAGTTTCGTAATGCGGGCGTGCGCGTGCGGGGAGCTGACGATCTTGGCGACGAGCATCCCCTCGAGATTACGGTCGTAGGAATACTCTGCCCGCCCGGTGACTTTGTCGGGGCCATCCGTACGGCTTATTCTTTTCCCAATTAAACTGCGGTCGGCCGCGGCCGGCCAATCGTATTTAGTCGCCACGTCGCCCTCCTTTCAGTTCGCGGGCGGCATCCAAGACCGCTTGCCGTACGCCAACGTAGGTGCCGCAACGGCAAATGTTTCCGCTTAAGCCCCGTTCGACATCGGCCATCGTCGGATTAGGGTTGTGGTCGAGAAACGCTTTGCAGGCGACGACGAAACCCGGGGTACAAAAGCCGCATTGCTGGGCGTCGTTTTCTACGAAGTGCGCCTGCACGGCATGAAGGTTGTCGCCCGACGCCAGCCCTTCGACCGTCTGTATGTCGCGCCCTTGCGCCTCGATGGCAAGGACGCTGCAAGCGTAGACGGCTTTGCCGTCCAACATGACCGTGCAACTCCCGCAGGTTGCGCGGTCGCAGACTTTCTTCGCGCCCGTGTAGTCGAGCCGGTCGCGCAACGCGTCCAGGAGCGTGACACGGGGCTCCACGTTGACCTTGTGCGCTTTGCCGTTGACGCTCAACGTGACGGGAACAGCACCCGGACCGTGAACCTTGGCTTCATGGTGATCCGCTTTCGCCTCAGGAGTCAGAACGCCTGCTCCGACAGCGGTCGTCCCCACGCCTACGCCTTGCAAAAACGTTCGGCGGGAAAAATCGTTCTTGGGCTGCTGAGCTTTTTCTTGACCTTTCTTGGTCTTATTCGAACTCACCAGATACCCCCTTTCCCAGAGGAATTCGGTAGCTATCTCGCATCTTGTCTTGCCGGCGAGACGGTAACACTATAGCAGATCGAAAAGCCGTCAAATCACCCGCAAATTCAGCGGTCCCGGCGCTGTCGGGAAGACCCTGTCGATGGGCCTGTCACCGGCCTTGCGGGATCAGTCGCCTGCTGTCGCACAGCCCCGCGATACCCGATTCGGAGTCGCACCCGCAAGGGTGCGGTCATGCCGTTTGCCTACCGCTTCGCGTCGGCGCCGAACAGAGCCGCGGGCGGAAGCCCGCGGGCCCGCGCCCTTACGGGCGCGGCTCCTTCCGCGCATCTTCGAGCTTGTAGCGCGGATCTCGCTTTTGAGATCCGCGGCTTTTCTTACGCCGCCCCGACGGTCGAAGCTTGCGCGATTACAAGGCGGAGCCGCCGGCGGAAGCCTGCGGTCAGGGTTGCACGAAAAATGGGGATTGCCGGGACTGCCGCCAATTCTACCGTTGAGCACGGCGAGCAAGCGCAACGCAGTAATGGCGGCCTATGGCGTGCTTCGACCGTCAGGTGGTGAGAAATGCGGGCTAGCCGCCTACACGCCCACCGGCATGTCCGGGCGCTTGAGGACTTCGCGCGGGCGTGGGCCATTCGGGGGGCCGATGATGCCCTGGCGTTCCATAGAGTCAAGGATCCGAGCGGCGCGGCCGTAGCCGAGGCTCAAGCGCCGCTGCAGGGTCGAAGTCGAGGCCTTGCCCATCTCCAGCACCACTCGCAGGGCATCCTGGTAGGCCGGATCGTCGGATCCCGAGTCGTCTTCCTCGACGCCTTCTTCCTCATCCTCGTCAGCCGGCGGTGCCAGAAGGGCGGTCTCATAATCCGGCGCCCCTTGTTCTTTCCAGGCCCCGACAACGGCGTGCACCTCTTCTTCGCTCACAAACGGTCCGTGGAGACGAACCATCCGTCCCGAGCCGGGCGGCAAGAACAGCATGTCGCCCCTGCCCAACAGCGCCTCGGCGCCCATAGAGTCGAGAATCGTGCGCGAATCCACCCGTGTTGCCAGTCGAAATGAGAGGCGGGCCGGGATGTTGGCTTTGATCAGCCCGGTGATAACATCCACGCTCGGCCGCTGCGTGGCGAGAATCAAGTGCAGGCCCACGGCTCTCGCCATCTGCGCCAGCCGGGTGATCGATTCTTCGACCCGGCGGCCTTCGATCACCATCAGATCCGCCAATTCGTCGATGACGATCACGATGTAGGGAAGATGGCGGGGCGGCGGATCGCCTTCTTCGTCGGGGACGCGCGATTCCTCGTCCATCGCCTCCATCTTGCGGTTGTACTGCTCGATGTTGCGCACGCCGTGCTCGGCCAAGAGCTTCAGCCGGCGCTCCATCTCGCGCGTAGCGTTCTTCAGCGCGTTCGCCGCTTTCTTCATGTCGGTGATGACCGGAGTCAAAAGGTGCGGGATGCCGTCGTAAAGACCCAGTTCGACGGTCTTCGGGTCAACCATGATGAAGCGCACCTGCTCGGGAGTCGCCTTGTAGAGAATCGACAGGATGAAGCTGTTGATCAATACGCTCTTGCCCGACCCGGTCGAGCCGGCGATCAGCAGATGGGGCATCGAATCCAACTGCGTGGTGCGGAGACGTCCGTTGATGTCCTTGCCGAGCGCCATCGTCAGGCAAGAGGACGACTCATTGAACTCGGGCGACTCGAGCACCTCTCGCAAACTGATAATTTCTCGTTTTCGGTTGGGCGCTTCTAGGCCGACCGTTGACTTGCCCGGGATGCGCTCGATTCGGATTGACTCGCACTCCAGCCCGAGACAAAGGTCTTCGGAGAGGCTTGTGATCTTGGTGTATTTAATGCCGGGGTTCGGCTTAAACTCGAAGGTCGTCACTACCGGCCCGGGATTGATCTGCGTCACCGAGCCTCCCACGCCGAACTCGTCGAACTTGGCGCAGATCTGGCGCGCGCGGTCTTGCAGCTCTTCCGGGTTGTAGGAACTTCGCGGGGCCGGGGGGGTGAGCAGCAGGGTCGATGGGATGTGATAAGTTCGCGGCGGCTTGGCCACGGCCGCTTCGTTTTGCCATGGCGGGTCCGCTTGCGCCGAGGCGGGATGCGTCTCCTGGGAATAGTCTTCCTCCAGCTCTTCGGGCGGCGTCCCGTTGACCTGCTCCGCTCCTTCGTAGGGGACGATGGGGGGCAGCGCGTTCTCGGCTTCAATGGCCGATAGCTCAGGTTCGGTCAATGCCTGGTCGGAGATCTCAACGCCCGCCGGCTCTTCGATCGTCCCGTCGGCCTGGATAAGGGCCTTCCGTCGCCGCCGGGCTGCTCCGCGCCGCGCCGCTTGCTCACGCTGATGCTGAAGCCAATTCCGCCAGCTCTGCCGCCACAAAGAAGCCTGCTCCTTGCGGCTTGCCCACCAGCTTAGAACGCTGTGCAGGCTGGAAGAGGTGAGCAGGTAGGGAGCGACGATCGCCCCGGCCAGCAGCGTGACAACCGCCCCCGTCAAGTTGAGGTAACCCACCAACGCCTCGGCGAGAACGCGGCCGACCACGCCGCCCGCATCGACGGTGCCCATCCACAGATTCTGAAGGGGCGACAAACTCAAGGCGCCGCAGGAAACCAGCACCAGCAGCAGCAGCCCGAGAAACCGAGCCAACGGAGCCGGCAGCGGCGACGAGCGAACCCAGCACCACGCCAGCATGACAAGCGATATCGGTAGGAGGAAAGCCGGCAACCCGAGCCACTGCAAAGCCAGGTCGCTGAGGTAGGACCCCGGCGCCCCCAATAGGTTCGCCGGGTCGTCCGGCGCCCCGGCGACATTCCAGGAGGGGTCGAAAGGTTGATGCGAAACTAAGCTCAAGCCCAGCGCAACCGCTAGGAGGAGCAACACAAACCCGACCGGCTCATTGATCCGGCGATTGTCGGTCGGCTGTATGAATGTCATTCTTCTTGTCTCCTCTTCCCGCCGCTCAGAGACAGTGCCCCTGCGCCCGCGGGTTACGGGTCAGTGGAAGGAGGCAAGCCGAAGAATGATGCTAGAACCACTATTATTATGCCAAAGATCACGCGGTAGTACACAAAAGGCAACATCGTGGAGCGCTGCAGGTATCGCAGGAAGTAACCGATCACCGCGTAACCGGCCACCCCGCTGACCACGATGCCCAGCAGGAAAGGGGCTTGCCACTCCCCTCCGACGCCGCCATGCCGCCATACTTCCCACCCCGCCTTGACCGACGCCCCAAGGATAATGGGGCTCGACAGCAGGAACGAAAAGCGAGCCGCCGCCGTCCTTTGTAGCCCGCGAAACAGTCCGGCCGAAATCGTGATCCCCGACCTCGAAGTGCCCGGAATCAGCGCCAGAGCTTGGGCGCAACCGATCGTCAGCGCGTCCCCCAGCGACACGGCCCCGAGGTTTCGCTCCAGCCGGCCCGCCCGCTCGGCCCACCAAATCACCAGGCCGACGGCAATCAGCATCCCGGCGACGACCAATGGGCTTCTGAAGATCGTCTTGACGTAATCTTCCAAGAAGAGTCCGGCGACGCCCGCGGGAAAGGTGGCCGCGACCAGATAGGCGAACAGACGCGGATTGTCTTCCAGATCGCCGTCCGGATCATCTCGCGAAACAGGCATGACCTTGCGGCCCAAGGCGAGAAAGAGCAGCCGGATCCACGTCTTGGCGAAATAGAGCAGCACGGCAGCCAAAGTTCCCAGGTGCAAGGCCACGTCGAACAACAAACCCTGGTCCCGCCAGCCAAACAGCCAGGGGACAACGATCAGGTGGGCGCTGCTACTGATAGGGAGGAACTCCGTGGCGGACTGGACCAGCGCCAGCACCACCACCCGGTAAAGAGGCATGAAAGATGGATGCTAGTGGGCCGCGGCCTCCAGCGCAAACGGACTGAGCAAGTTCCCCTCGCCGTCGAATTCCAGCTCGCGAGGTTCGCCGAGGATTTCGATTTGGGGGTTTTGCTTCAACTCGGGGAGCAGGTTTTCGCTCACCGCCAAATCGTCCAGCTCCATCGTGTTGCGAATCCAAGCCAGGGTGACCGCGGAGATGTCGAGCTTGCCCACGGTCGGCGCCAGCTTCTCCAGGCAGGTGCGATCGTCGGAGAAATGCATGGGAATACTGCCGCCCGCCAGGCTGGATGCAGTTAGACAGTTGACCCACGTGGCGTTGCTGTCGAATCTCTCGACCAGCCGGTCAGTCACCATGTCGGCCATCCCCATACCAACGGCGTTGCCGTAGCTCAAGGGGCTGAGTTCACGAACGAATATTCGATCGACCTTGGGCAAATGTTCCCAGCAGTTCTTTCCGTCGCGCAAGCTGCGGTTGATGATCTTCGTGTCCATGCCGGCGCCGCTGATGTGCTTGCCGATCTCATCGACGATCAGGATGTCAACCTCGGCGACGGGCAGATCGGGTTTCCAGGATTTGGCGCGTTCCAGCAGTTCTTCTTCCCGCTCGACCATGCCTTGGGCGCCCACGGCGCGCACTTCGGCCGTATTGTGGTAGGCGTCTTCAAGAATGGCCATGCCGCCCAGCATCTTGCCCGTATCGAGCACGACCCGGCCAACCCCTCGGATCACCTGTTCGAGACCCAGTTTGTAGCCGTGTGTATGGTAGCGCCGCGCCCCGGCCCACTTGCCGAGTCCGATGGCCATCATTTTATGAATGCCGCTTTCGAGTTTGCCGTCGAAGTCAGTGTGCCACTTGACGCGGGCACAGAGCATGACGCCGTCGCTCTCTAAAGCCGTGCGGTCCATCACCACGTCGATTCCTTCGGCCGTGGTGCCTACCTCGACCACGTCGAGCGAGCTGACGATCGGCGCGCCCATGGTCTCTTCGGTGATGCCGTATTTGGCCAGCACGTCCGCCTGACCCTGGGCCGTGCCCGCGCCGTGGCTGCCCATTACCGGGATGATAAAAGGCCGCACGTCTCGCGACTTCCAGTAATCGACCACCGCGCGAGTAATGACGTCGATGTTGGTGACGCCGCGGCTGCCGACGCCGATCGCGATGCGGCTGCCGGGGCTGACCGCCCGCGCCCAATCGGCCGCTTCCATCTCGCCTCGAACAGCGGCGGCGACGTCCGGCAAACGCCGGTCCGGAAAGTGTTGACGCACGTGAACAACCCTTTGCAGTTGCATGCTGGCCCTATTATAACGAGGAGGGTTCGTTATCGAACCAGCGACCCGACCTTTCCCCCACGCCCCTTCCGAGCCGCGCACGTCAGGGTCTGTGAAAAAACCTGGGACTGTCCCAAGCGCCCTGCGCGCAAGCATGCTGTCCAGTGACAAAGCCCGTAGTCCACGGCCGGCCGGCCGTTTTTGCCCAGACCTGCGGCTTCTCCTATGTCCGGTCTAAAGTATCGCGCGGCAACGTTACGTCGTCCACCTCGGTGAGATCTTCTTTGCCCTACGTTCTCGAACGACAGAGCTGTGGGGACGCGCCGCTGTCCCCGCCCGTCGAGACATCACTACGCCCTTGTGGAATCCCATCGCAAAACTCGGAATCTGCATGTTACTGTTCGCTGGCGTGGGGAAAATGTGGGTTCCCGCCTCAGTTTCTGACCTTTTTGAGCGTGTCCGGAAACCCGGTCGCGGGGCGTTCTTATTTTTTCGCCTCCCCATTTCAATCACTTAGGCCGCTGACCGCCCTCTGGCCCCGCCAGCGTGCTTTATGATGAGACCGGAGCCAGAAAACGATCCCCTGGAGAGAAAAATTTTGTATTCCTGCCACTAACTGCCGCTATAGGTCACGAAAAGAAGCCTAACTCGTATAGGGCTCTTCCGGGTTTTTAGTGGGTGGCCAACGGGTAGCCGGCTCCTCCATCCTGCCGACCCGACGTCGCCCGCAGTCACATCGGAGCCCAAAAGGCGGCCAAGAAATCCCCAAATACCCTACACGCCAGTCCGGTCGTGGGCAACTCGTAAAGGGAATAAGATACTGATAAACAGGGAGTTATCTCTTTGAGTGTGGCCACTGGATGACAGTTGTGGATCCGCATTTCACAGCCTTCGGGAGACTGTACGACTACCTGCCAGCAGCCTTGCTCTACTCGTAACCCTATTGTTTATCAGTAATTCTTTTTGGCCAACGCAGTCGCCGCCCGGCCTTGGGGGCCGTAGAGTTGTCACGAAGCCCTTGAATGGCACCGAAGCAGGCTCCGGGAGGTCGGCCTCACAGTGGCGAGGGATCCGTCACTCACCGCCGCCAGCCACTAAAATCCCAGAAGAGCCAAATATAGTGACTTAGTCCCATTGACAGGCAAGGCGTCGCGGCGCTACAAACGCGCCGTACCCCTCGCGAACCTCCCGGGAACTCGTTGCTAGCGGGTTATTCTCCCGCCAAAACCGTCGCCTCAAAGCTGCTGAAATGCCTTCCCCAAGACGGCGCCGCTCTTTTTTCGGGGTCCTCGCGGCGATAACGCTGATAGCGAGCATCTCTGTCGTCGACTCCCGAAACGAGCTGTTCCGAAAACTGGGTTGGTTCGACGCGCCGGACCCACTGCCCGGTTATCCTCGTATCATGCTGTGGGCTTGGGAGCGCCCGGAAAACTTGTCGTTCATCGACACTTCGGAGGCTGGCGTCGCCTTTCTGGCGAAAACGATTGTCATCCAGGGCGACACGGTATCGGTTCGTCCCAGGCTTCAGCCGCTGAACGTGCCCGATGACACGGCGCTGATGGCCGTCGCCCGAATTGAATCCAGACGGCCAACAATGACAGCCCGGCAACGGGCCGACGTCGTCTCGGCAATCGAAAGAATGGTCGAGTTGCCCGAGGTCGGGGCGATTCAAGTGGACTTCGATGCCGTCGAATCGGAAAGGGGCTTCTACGCCGCCCTGCTGCGCGACCTGCGGGCCCGCCTGCCCAAGGCCATCCGGCTGTCAATCACCGCGCTGGCTTCCTGGTGTATCGGCGACACCTGGATTAAGGGCCTGCCGGTTGACGAGGCTGTGCCCATGCTTTTTCGCATGGGTCCCGAGGACCCTGAGATTCGCCGCTACCTGAAAGGCGGCAACGACTTCCGACTTGACTTGTGCCACGCGAGCCTGGGCGTTTCGACCGATGAGCCTTGGCCGACGCTGCCCTCCGGACGGCGAGTGTACGTTTTCCACCAGCGGTCTTGGACCGACAAGGAGACCCTCCTCGTCATCAAACGCCTAGCAGACGGGGCCCGGATGTGAACCGGCAAGCTATCTGAGACAAGATTCTGGTCGTCTTGGCGGAATGTGGTCGGCTTGACACGACGTGGCGCGCGCTTTCAGCGTGCCGCGTCGGGCTTTCGGCCCCGACCCTATACATTGGAAACAGGCGCCCGGAGAAGCAATCGGTCTCCCGTGTAGGTCCGATCCGCCAGAGGGCCGCCGCTCCGGAGGAAGTTGGTCCTCAGTTTTTTAAGGATTACAGGTCTCTCTGTCCAACCCGGAAGTGGTTTGTTCCGAGAGCGTTCCGAGCCGCGACCGTGACGGAGCGGTCCAGTAATTGGCACCGATAAACGATCGCCAACAAGAACGAAGCCGCTGGGCGCGGCGGACGCCGACGCTGCGGCCCATGCAATCCCGCTACATTAGGAAGACGTCAACGTCCGGCGTGCAAAAGCGTTCCTCATGAAACCGCGACATCAAGCGGGAGTTCCCCGCCGGGCCAAGACGCGGGTGACGCTCGTCTCGGCAGGTGAAGGTTCCCGGTTGGCGTGGGTGGCGGTATGGGCGGCGTTTCTCGTGTGCGGAAGTTGCCGGGCAGACGGGCCCGGCGGTTCTCCCGCTCCGCTGAGCGTCGCCGCGGCCGCCAATTTGGCCGCTGTCTGCGACGAATTGGGCGCGGCCTTCGAGGCGCGGACCGGCGTCAGCGTTCTTTTCAGTTTCGGTTCGACGGCGTTTCTGGCCCACCAAATTGAAAACGGAGCTCCCTTTGACGTCTATGCCGCGGCCGATGTCGAGCACGTGGACAGGCTGGTGGAGAAAGGCTTTCTGCTGGCGGATAGCCGCGCCGTTTATGCTCGCGGCCGGTTGGTGGTCTGGGCGCCTGCCGGCGCCCGCGCGGCCCCCGACAAGCTGCGGGACCTTGCAGGCGACGAGATACGAATCATCGCCGTGGCCAAGCCGGAAGTCGCCCCCTACGGGCGCGCCGCCGTCGAAACGCTTCGTTCACTCGGCCTGTGGGATCAAGTGCAGCCCAAACTCGTCTACGCCCAAAACGTCCTGATGGCGCGGCAATTCGCGAAATCAGGCAATGCCGACGTCGCCTTCACCGCTTCCTCCGTTCTCGAGCCGGGGGTCGGTCGGCAGATGGAAGTTGACGAGAGGCTCCACGGGCCCATCGATCAGGCCCTCGGCATTGTCCGTGGATCTTCGCGACCGGCCGACGCCCGGCGCTTTGCGCGGTTCGTTGTCGGAGAAGATGGCCAAATCCTGCTGCGCCGGTTCGGCTACCGCAGCCCGCCGTAGTCCGGAGGCTAGTGCTTACTGACAAAAGTTCGCGTATTTAAAAAGGCCTTTCCCGAAGGATTACAAGGCTCTCTGTCCAACCCGGAAGTGGTTTTTTCACAGAGCGTTCCGAGCCGCGACCGTGAGGGAGCGGTCCAGTAATTGCCGCCTATAAACGATCGCGAACTTATGGGACCAAGCACTAGCCCGCTCGTCTCGCGAGGGGGGCTGTGAGCAAACCGGGCCACCGCAGTGACCGCCACTCTTGGCGGTCCTGGTTTGAAGTTCGGGACGGCAATCCTGCCGGCCCGGCGCGGTTTGCCACTTTTGAATCAGTCTCCCGCGTGCTGCTCGGGGCGTTTTTTGCGCCTTCCGACCCGACTCTGCCTGCAACCCAATACCTGATTAGTGCGAAAATAGTAATTTAGACACTAGAAGCCTACTTGCCGCCCGGGCCGGAGGCGATTGTTTCCCATTGGAAGGGACCCTTTCGGAAGAGTCACCGTGAAGATCAAAACTTTTGTCGTCTTGTCAGCTTTACTTGGATTTTCGTCGTCCATCCCGGCGAATGTCGTCATCGTGGAAGAGATCATCGCCAAGATCAATGGCGATATCCTGATGCGATCGGAATACGAGAAGAACCTTCGAGAAGGGCGCGCCGACGTTGGGAGGCGGCAGGATCTCACCGACGAGCAACGTCAACAGTTCATCGGAGAAGCCGAAAAAAACGCTCTGCGGGATCTCGTCGATCGCCGACTCTTGATCCAAAAGGCCAACGAGTTCGGCGTCAGCGTCGAGGCGCAGGTGCTCCGCCAACGGGATCGGATGATGAAGGCCAACAGCCTCAAGACGATCGAGGAGTTCGAGACCTGGGTCATCGAACAGACCGGCATGACCGCCGAGGACGCGCTGGACCAAATCCGCGGCCACTTCCTGACCCAAGCCATCATCGGCCAGGAGGTCGGCTCGCGGATCATCATTCCCAGAGATGAAATTGAAGCCTACTACGAAGAGCACAAACAGGAGTTCATGCGCTCCGAGGGGGTGCGGTTGGCGGAGATTGTCATCTCCACCGAGGACAAGACCGGCGCCGA
The DNA here is from genome assembly GCA_965206025.1 of Bryobacterales bacterium. Lineage (GTDB taxonomy): Bacteria > Acidobacteriota > Terriglobia > Bryobacterales > UBA6623. The sequence goes on from CBDBIU010000003.1 coordinate 409,142, forward strand.
ACTTGCCGCCGTCGAGAAGAAGGCGAAAGACACGCGCAAGCGGCTGCTCAAGGGAGAGCCTTTCGCCGAGATTGCCCGCCGCGTCTCGGACAACAAACAGAACTCCGAGCAGGGGGGGGACATCGGTATCTGGCGCCGCGGAAAACTCCGCAAAGAGATCGAGGACGTGGTATTCGACAAGCCCAGGGGCCACATCACGGACTTGATTGAACTCCCCAACGGCTACCTGATCCTGAAAGTATTTGACAAACACCGTGAGGGCCTAGCCACCCTGGAGGAGGTTCGCGATGAAATCCACAACCGATTGTCGGGGCCGAAATTCCAGCCCGCCTTTCGGGAGTACCTGAACAAGCTGCGCACCGATGCCTATATAGAAATCCGTCCGGGATATATTGACACGGCCGCCGTGGCGGGGAAGGACACCTCTTGGACCGACCCCTCCAAGCTGGCGCCGGTCACGACCACCCGCGAAGAGGTGCTGGCCAAGAAAAAGAAACGGCGCCTGCTCTGGGTGATCCCGCTTCCCGGCGGCGGCAAGAACAAGAAGGACAAGGACAAAGACAAGAACAAGAATCAGGGCCAAGACGGCGAGTAAATGGGCAGCGCCAACCCAAGCACCCCTGGCTTCCTCAACAATGGCCGCGAAAACCCGATACATCCGCGACCTGCGGCCCAATGAGACCGTCACCGACTACTTCCTCGTTCAGTCGAAAGATGTCCGCCTAAAAAAGGACGGCGATCCCTATCTGTCCCTGGTCCTGTCGGACCGTACCGGCCGCCTCGAGGCCAAGATGTGGGAGGGGATCGAGGAAGTCGTCGGCACCTTCGACAGCGCTGACTTCATCAAGCTACAGGGCCTGACGCAGATTTACCGCCAGCGGCCGCAAATCACGGTTCAGCGGCTGCGACGGGCCGAGGAATCAGAGGTCCGCCTGGCCGATTACCTTCCCCACACCGAGAAGAACGTCGACGAGATGTTCAGCGGGCTGCTGGCCACCGTCGGCGGGATGCAAAACCCCCACTTAAAAGGCCTGCTCGAGGCGTTTCTCGAGGACGAAGAAATCGCGGCCCGGCTGAAGACAGCTCCGGCGGCCAAGTCGCTGCACCACGCTTTCATCGGCGGGCTGCTCGAACACATCACCTCCTTGCTCGAGTTGGCGAGCCGGGTGGCCCCCCACTACGAGTTGATCGATCAAGACCTGCTGACGACGGGCATCGTGCTTCATGATCTGGGGAAGATCTATGAACTCGACGCTCAGCGGACCTTTGACTACACCGACGAAGGACGTCTGCTCGGCCACATCACGATCGTGCTTCGCTTGCTGGACCGCCAATGCGCTGCCATCGAGGACTTCCCCGCAAAGTGGAAACTGTTGGTGGAGCACATGATTTTGAGCCACCACGGCAAATACGAGTTCGGGTCTCCCAAGCTGCCTTCGTTTCCCGAAGCCCTGACGCTTCACTATCTCGACGATCTCGATTCCAAGCTGGAAAACATGCGCGCCGCGCTCGCCGACTCCCCGGTTGAAGACAGTGACTGGACGGCCTACAGCCGCTCACTCGAACGTTTCGTGCTTAACAAGGAAAGGTTTCTAGCCCACTCGGACGACCCAACAGAAAGCCGGTCCGCCGAGCAGGCATCTGTGACCGGGCCATCCTCCGCCGACCGTCGGCCCGCCGCACCCCCAGCTCTGCGAGACACGCCCGGTGATCTTTTCAACGACAACATTGAATCGGCCACAACAGGGAGAGAAGACCGATGACTTCAATCGTTCCACAACCCGCGCCCCGCCGGCTGCTGCCGCCCCTCGAGCTTGAGGTCATGAAGTCGCTGTGGGAGATGGAGAACGCCACGGTGGGCCAGACGCAAGCTCACTTGCGGGCAACGCGGTTGCTGGCTTATACGACCGTCTTGACCCTCCTCGATCGGCTGGCCAAGAAGGGGGCCGTGCGGCGGGAAAAACAAGGACGCGGCTATGTCTACTCACCCGTGCTTACCCGCGATGACGCCCTCGTCGTCGCTCTCGACCGGCTGATGCACGATTTCTTCGAAGATTCCCCGGCACAGCTGCTCGACTATTTGGAGAATCGCCAACCGACTGCCGCCGACCCCTCGGAAATGCGACCGATCGACTCGGTGCTGCTCTAGTGCTTGGTTTCAAAAGTTCGCGTATTTAAAAAGCCTTTCCCTAGAGACCGCACGCTCGGAAGTAATTTGTTCGCAGAGCCTGCCGAGCCGCGACCGCGAGGGAGCGTCGATGGGCCTCGCGGTCCACCCAAGGGGATGAAAAAACGGGCGGGTTTCGACGGAGCGGGTCATGGCGTACAGCTAGGCCTGTGCCCCACCCAAAACGGATGAATACGAGCAGGTTTTCGACCGAGCGGTCATCAGTAGCCAACGACGGGCGTTTCTCATCGGCGCGGGCCGCGGCGTTAAGCGGACAGAGCCGTGCCCTTCTCTCGCCGGTTGGGTCAGCGAATAGCGTAGAGGGCGGCACTCGCCTCCCGGCCCGAGTCGAAGCGAATCGCTCATCGCCCAGCACTCCATAATGTCTAGGATGGTCTTTTCGAGGGCCTGGTCACGTCTAAAGAAGTGCAATGAAAAGTGCACTATGATAGTCGATCGGGGTGCAAATAGCATGAGCTGCCGTATCCGAGGAATTGCGGGGTTGCTGACGTTAATGGTTGTGCCGGGAGCCGTGCCCAAAGAGGAGGCTGCGATCTCAGCGGATATCGAAAGGCGGACCGGTCATGGCCTACGGTCGGGGCGCGCCCCGGTTGGAGAGCAGCCGCCGTTGCCGCCCGGCGTTTCCTTCGACGACGGTGTCTCCGAGGACGAAGCGGTGGCTGTTGCGCTATGGAACAACCCGCAGCTGCGTGCGGCGTTCGCCGACCTCGCCCTGGCCCGCGCCGATCTGGTCGAGGCGGGCGTGCTGGTCAATCCCGACCTTCAACTGCTGTTTGGCGTTGGCTCGAAGCCTTTCGAACTCTTGTTGGGCGCGCCGCTCCAAGCGTTGTGGCAGCGTCCGAGAAGGGTTGCGGCGGCGAAACTCAACCTGGAGAAGACGTCGGAAACCCTCGTCCAGCGCGGCCTCGCCCTGGCGCGGGATGTATGTCTGGCGCACGCCGATTACTCCGCGGCCGGCGAGCAAGCGAGGATTCACGGCGAGTTGGCGAAACTAACGCGAGAGATCGCGGAACTCACCAAGCATCGGCTGCGAGCGGGCGATATCAGCGAGCTCGATGCCCGCCTCGTTGAGATCGAAGCTCTCAGAGCGGGCGACCGGATGCAGCAGGCTAGCCAGGAGATCAACATCGCCTGGGAACGGCTTCGACCCCTGATGGGTCTTCCCAAAACCGGTTCGCGGCCGGGCGTGAGCGAAGCGAAGGTCGAAACCCTCGCCATCGGCGCGACCGACCAGCTGGTCGAGATCGCTGTGTCATCCCGCCCGGATGTGAGGGCGGCCGAGCTGTCCGTCGAGGCGGCGGGCCGCCGTCTGGGGTGGGAGCGCTCTCGAACGTTAGGCTTTGTAGCCCCTCTGCTCAGTAGCAAAGGCATAGGAACTTCGGGGATCAAGACCGGCCCCGGCCTGGCGGTTGAAATTCCGGCGTTTGACCGCAACCAAGGGAAAATCTCCCGGGCCAAGGCGGAAGTCGAGCAAGCGGCTCTTCGCTACGCCGCGCTCAGGGAGCAAGTCGGATTTGAGGTCGGCCAAGCCGCCGAGCGACTCCGCCAAGCCCAAGACACTCTGGGGCGGATTCGTGACGCGCTGTTGCCGGGAATTCGCGAGGCCGTCGGGCTTGCCGAGAAAGCTTATGCGGCGGGCGACATCTCTTACCTCGATAGCCGGCGGGCGAAGCGTCCGCTGCGCGACTTGGAGATTCGTGAGGCCGAGGCCATCTCGGCCGTGCGGCGAGCGCGCGCCGAGCTTTCTTGGGCCGTGGGGAGACGGCTATGACCAATCGTCAAACGCTTTATTGTCTGGGAACTCTTTGGCTGACGTGCGCAGCCTGCGGCGGCCCCGACGCGCAGGCCGGAAAGCAGGCCAAGGTAGCGCCGGCAAAGATCGATACACGCCGGGTCGGCGAATCTGAGCTCACGACGATCAAGCTCACCGAGCAAGCCCACGCTCGCCTGGGCATTCAGACGGCGGCGGTTGGTTACAAGCCCGCGCCCGAGTCCTACACGGTTGCCGGCGAGGTTGTCGTCCCGCCGGGGCAGACGGTCCAAGTAGCAGCGCCGGTTGCGGGGAGTTTGCAGGCCGAGGAGAGCCGGCCTGCGGTCGGAGCCCGTGTCGGCAAAGGTCAGCCGCTTTTTCGCATCGGCCCGTTGCTCTCGGTGGCGCGCAACCTGAGAGCCGACACCAAAGCGGAGCTCGAAGCGGCGGACGCCCGTTTGGAAGCAGCGCAGGCAAGGCTGGAACGAGCCAAGCGGTTACTCAGTGACCGCGTCGGCAGCGAGCGGGCGGTGGAAGACGCACGGGAAGCCGAGCGCGTGGCCGCAACGGCGCGCGAGGCGGCCCGGGCGAAGCTCGAGCAGATCGAAAACGCTCCGCTTCGCTCTGACGTGGAAGTAGTTGTGGCCAGTCCGGTAGAGGGCGTCCTTCGCCAACTTCACGTCGGCCACGAACAAATCGTTGCCCAAGGAGCGCCACTGTTCGAGGTGGCGAAGCTCGACCCGGTTTGGATTCGCGTGCCGGTGTATTCGGGCGACGTTTCGTTGCTGAGAAAAGGCGCGGCCGCGGAAGTGAAAGCGCTGAACTCTCCGCCAACGGCCAAGGGACGAACGGCCCGGCCGGTCGAAGCCCCTCCTTCGGCCGATCCCCTGGCGTCGACCAGCGATCTGTTTTTCCAGCTTCCTAATTCGCAACACCGTCTCAGGCCAGGCGAGCGAGTCAGTGTCTCGATTCCCATGCGGGGGGAAAGCGAATGCCAGCAGGCGCCCTGGAAGTCGATCCTCTACGACATCCACGGAGGGGCATGGGTGTACAAACAAGTCGAGCCGCTCGTTTATACCCGGCAGCGCGTGATTGTCGATCGCGTGAGCGGCGACATCGCCTGCTTGGCGGAAGAGATCGCGCCCGGAACCGAAGTCGTGACCGACGGAGCCGCCGAACTGTTCGGCACAGAGTTCGGGGGCGGAAAGTAAGCCGTGACCTGGCTCGTTAGGACGGCTCTGCGCTTGCGAGTGGCCATCGCCGCCGCTGCCATCGTGCTGATGGTGGCCGGCATCCGCTCGGTGCGTCAGGCGCCTCTCGACGTTTTTCCGGAATTCGCCCCGCCGCGAGTCGAAATTCAAACCGAAGGCCCCGGCCTCTCGTCCGAAGAAGTCGAGACGCTGATCACCGTTCCCATCGAAAATGCGCTGAACGGAATCCTAGGGGTTGATACGATCCGCTCCAAGAGCGTGCTGGGCCTCTCCTCCGTGGTCCTCTATTTCGAGACGGGGACCGATCTGCTGCAGGCGCGACAGCTCGTTCAGGAGCGAGTGGCCACGCTGAGCGGCCAACTGCCCGCCGTTTCGCGAACACCGGTTATCTTGCCTCCGCTGTCGGCGACCAGCCGCGTCCTCAAGGTCGGGCTGTCGTCGAATAAGCTTTCTCAGGTCGAGTTGAGCACACTGGCGCGCTGGACAATCCGGCCTCGATTGATGGCCATTCGAGGCGTGGCGAATGTCGCCATCTGGGGCCAGCGGGACAGGCAGATTCAGGTGCTTGTGGACCCCGAGCGCCTGCGCGATCACCAAGTCACGCTCGACCAGGTGGTCCGCGCGACCCGAGGCGCCGTCACGCCCGCCGGCGGCGGGTTCATCGACACGCCTAACCAAAGATTGGCCGTGAGGCATCTTCCCACGGTGTACGTCGCGGAGGACTTGCGGCGCGTGCCGGTCGCCTATCGCAACGGCGCGCCGCTCGAACTCGGCAAGGTAGCCGACGTCGTCGAGGGCTTTCCGACGCCGATTGGAGACGCGGTGATCAATGACGGTCCGGGGATCTTATTGATCGTCGAAAAACAACCGACGGGCAACACCCTCGACGTTACCCGCGATGTAGAGCAAGCCCTGGAGGCGCTGCGCCCCGCCTTGGCCGACGTGGAGGTTGACTCGACGATCTTTCGGCCGGCGACCTTCATCGAAATGTCGATCGATAACCTCCAGCAGGCCCTCTTCTTCGGCTGCTTGCTGGTGGCGGCCGTTCTGGCCGTCTTCCTTCTGGAATGGAGGACGGCTCTCATCAGCTTGACGGCGATTCCGCTGTCGCTGATCACCGCCGCCGTTGTCATTCATCTTTTGGGGCGAAACGATCAATACGATGGTCCTGGCCGGGCTGGCGATCGCCCTCGGCGAAGTCGTCGACGACGCCATCATTGATGTGGAGAACATCACCCGCCGTCTTCGGCTGAACCGCGAGGCGGGATCGCCGGAATCGCCCTTCCAGGTGGTACTGAAAGCGTCGCTCGAAGTAAGGAGCGCGGTCGTTATAGCAAGCCTGATTGTCGTCCTGGTGTTCGTCCCCGTTTTCCTGCTCGAAGGGCTGGCCGGCTCGTTCTTTCGACCTTTGGCGGCCAGCTACATCTTGGCGGTGCTTGCCTCGCTGCTGATAGCTCTGACACTCACCCCGGCGCTTTGCCTCATTCTGCTGCGGGGAAGGGCTGTCGAGCGGCCGGAGCCGGGCTTGCTCCGAGCTTTGAAGCGCCGCTATCGGTCGTTTCTAGTGATGCTGCTTGACCACCCGCGCCGATCGGTTGCCGCGTTAGCGGTGATCTTCGTGGTCACCGCTCTGGCGATTCCCTTTCTGGGGGAGGAATTCCTGCCCGATTTTCAGGAATATGACTTCCTGATGCACTGGGTCGAAAAGCCGGGAACGTCGATCGACGCCATGCTGCGCATCACGATCCAAGTGAGCAAGGAGCTGCGAGCGATCCCGGGCGTGCGGAACTTCGGAGCTCACATCGGCCGCGCCGAGGTCGCCGACGAAGTCGTCGGACCGAACTTCACCGAACTCTGGATCAGTCTCGACCCGTCGGTCGCCTATCAACAGACCGTGGCGAAGATCCAGGAGGTGGTCGATGGATATCCCGGACTGTACCGGGACGTGCTGACCTATCTGCGAGAGCGCATCAAAGAAGTTCTGACCGGCGAGAGCGCCGCTATCGTCGTAAGGCTATACGGTCCTGAACTTGAGGTCTTGCGTCCGAAAGCTCAGGAGGTCGCTCGAGCCATGGAGGGCGTTCCGGGCGTCGCCGATCTGCAGGTCGAACAGCAGACACTGATTCCTCATGTGGAAGTGCGAGTGTTGCCGGAGGCGGCGAGGCGATTCGGCTTGACCTCGGGCGAGTTGCGCGCGACGGCGGCGACCATGATTCAGGGCACGAAGGTCGGTGAAATCTACGACCGGCAGAAGATCTTCGATGTCACTGTCTGGGGAGTGCCCGAAGTCCGCCGTGACCTGGGAGCGTTGCGGGCCCTTCGCCTCGATACGCCCTCGGGGGCGAACATCCCCCTGCGCGATGTGACCGACATCCGCATTGCGCCGACGCCGAATTCGATTACCCACGAGAACGGGTCGAGGAAGATCGACATCACCTGCAACGTCCGCGGCCGGGACCTGGGATCGGTCGCCCGTGAGATCGAGGAGGCCGTGCTGGGCGTCGAGTTCGACCGCGGGTATCACCCTGAGATCCTGGGCGAGTACGCTGCCCGCAGGCAAGCAAGAAACCGTCTTCTGCTTTTGGCGGGACTGTGCTTATTCGGCATCGTCGTGATTCTCTACTCCGACTTCCAGTCCAGCCGGCTGGCCTTGCTGCTGGTGCTGAGTCTCCCGTTTGCGTTGGTCGGCGCGGTGTGGAGCGCTTTCCTGAGCGGCGGCGTTTTGTCGCTTGGCTCTCTGGTCGGTTTCGTGACGGTCATCGGGATTGCCGCCAGAAACGGCATCATGCTGGTAAGCCACTACCAGCACTTGCAAAGGGAAGAAGGTGAATCCTTCGGGCCCGACCTGATTCTGCGCGGAGCGGAAGAGCGGCTGGCGCCGATCCTGATGACGGCGTTGACCACCGCTCTGGCACTGATGCCCATTGTGATCGGCGGCAACAGGCCGGGCCAGGAAATTGAGCATCCCATGGCGGTGATCATCGTGGGGGGCCTGGTCACATCGACGATCCTGAACCTGCTCTTGATGCCCGTGCTCTATCAGTCGGTCGCCCGAGAGGCGGGTCCCCTAGACGAACGGTAGCGCCGGTCGGCGGCAGCAGGGTCATGGTGCGGCGATGAGTCGCAGGGCTTGGCCCTCACCGCCGCCACACGGCCCGAGCCCCGCCCCGCTCGTCACGCTTCTTGCAGCCTTGCCGGGGGCCGTGATAGCATCGAATTGAACGCTGTTCGGCCCGCTCGAAGGGCCAAAACCATACGGCGGTAAGCCTTCCGCGCGTTGGCTGACTTCCCGCCCGAAAGCCGTTTCGCCGTTCTCCACCCACTGCGGGGGCGTAGTTCAGCTGGTTCAGAACGCCGGCCTGTCACGCCGGAGGTCGCGGGTTCGAATCCCGTCGCTCCCGCCAATATCCTCAGTCACTTGGGCAGCTCTCTGGGTAGGAGTCAGAGGACCGTGACCAGTGTTGTAGCGATTCGCTACTGAATCTGCGTTACACCTCGCCGCGGCGATCGCTCTCGCCTTTGCTCCAGAACCTAAGCCGGGTGGGAGCCTCCCCTTCCCGCCTGTTGCCTTCCCCCAGAATTGTGACGTCCTGGTTTCTGAACTCAACCCAACTCGTTGATTCTCGGTCCTGTGGATAGGTAAGATTGCGTCATATTGTCGCAATCCAGCACATTCTGCCCAACAAGAGGTGCAACGCATGACCCCCGACCAAGAAAGGGCACTTTGGGACTCCCTTCTCAGCGCGGACATGAACTCCCGATACTGGGTCTATATTGCGCGCCGCTATCAACGCCGTTTGAAAGCCGCCACGATTTTTCTAGCTGCCACTTCAACCTCGGCGGTAGGAACATTGCTAGCTTCAATGAAGGATGATTGGCTTCTCCAGTTGCTCTCTCTGGCAACCGCCGTCATCGCCGTTGCGCTTCCGATCTTGAATTGGGAAGGCACTATCCAGACGGCGGTGCGAGTCGTAGAAAGATGGGCATTCCTCCGCGCCGCGTACGAGCGGTTATGGGCTTCCCTTCCTACTATCTCGAATGCGGATGCTTCAACCAAGTTTGACGAAATCAAAACGAGGGAGTTGGAGCTAAGTTGGATCGAAGTTACGCTCCCACACGACCAAACCCTTCTCCAAAAAAGCTATACTGAAGTCGTCCAAACGCGAGGAATTGCGTAGGGTATCTCACACCGACAATGGGTCAAAAACAACAACTGCCAAGACCGCCAGATACTCGGACCGGTACCGACACTCGTACGGCGCCGCCTGCCCCGTGGCCTCCTCCTCCTAGGCGGCCAAGGGAGCCGGAAACCCATCACCCGCCACCGGCGCCTCCGCCACCGGATCAACCTGATAGGCCATAGCCGGCTTTACCTTTCTTGGCTCTTCCGGGTTTTTAGTGGGTGGCCAACGGGTAGCCGGCTCCTCCATCCTGCCGACCCGACGTCGCCCGCAGTCACATCGGAGCCCAAAAGGCGGCCAAGAAATCCCCAAATACCCTACACGCCAGTCCGGTCGTGGGCAACTCGTAAAGGGAATAAGACACTGATAAACAGGGAGTTATCTCTTTGAGTGTGGCCACTGGATGACAGTTGTGGATCTGCATTTCACAGCCTTCGGGAGACTGTACGACTACCTGCCAGCAGCCTTGCTCTACTCGTAACCCTTTGTTTATCAGTAATTCTTTTTGGCCAACGCAGTCGCCGCCCGGCCTTGGGGGCCGTAGAGTTGTCACGAAGCCCTTGAATGGCACCGAAGCAGGCTCCGGGAGGTCGGCCTCACAGTGGCGAGGGATCCGTCACTCACCGCCGCCAGCCACTAAAATCCCAGAAGAGCCCCTTTCTTTGGAGCTAGATGTTAGGAGGGCGTGATGGCTCTCTTTGCTGAGAATCTGTCCTTGCACTTCCCCCTGAGAAGCGCTTCGACATACCCTCCTTCCAGCCGCTACGCTAGATGGATAGCTCATGGCCAGAATCTTTCCCTTTCGCGCCTATCGCTACGCTTCGAAAGCCGGTTCGCCCCGGAATCTCGTCACGCAGCCCTACGACAAGATCACGCCCGAGATGCAGGAGCGCTATTACGGGGCCAGTTCCCATAACTTCGCCCGCATCATCAAGGGGAAAGCTGAGCCGTCCGACAGCGACTCGGACAATGTCTACACGCGGGCGGCCTCGAACCTGAACGACTGGATCGCCGACGGCGTACTCGAGCAAGAGCCGGAGGAAGCGCTCTACCCATACTTTCAAGAATTTCGGCGTCTCGATTCCGGCGAAACCTTCGTCCGCAAGGGCTTCATCGGTCTTACGCAACTCGAAGACTACAGCGCCGGCGTGATTCATCGCCATGAGATGACGCACTCCGGGCCCAAGCTCGATCGTCTGCGGCTTATCCGCCACACTCGTGCTCATTTGGGACAGCTTTTCATGTTGTACGACGACCCTTCCCTGCGGATCGACGCGCGTCTGGACGAGGCCGCTTCCGGCGCGCCGCTGTCGAGCGTCGAAGACGAGTACGGGGTGCGCCACACGGTCTGGAAGATCACCGATCCTTCCTCGATCCGCGAACTGCGGCGGCTGATGGACGACAAGAAACTGTTGATCGCCGACGGCCACCACCGCTACGAGACCGCCTTGGCCTACTCTCGCGAGAACCCAGCCCTCGCTGGGGCTGAGCGGGCCATGATGACGTTCGTCAACATGCAGGCCCCGGGCCTCGTCGCGCTCGCCACCCATCGAGTGCTCGACGGTTTGCCGGACTTCGATCCTCAAGCCATCGTCGCTCGAGCGGGGGAGTTGTTCGACTCGGAAGCACTGCCCTCGACGGGTGATCTCCGCCGGCGGCTCGACAGTGTCGATCCTGCCGCCGTTGCCTTCGGGGCCGTATTTCGTTCGGCGCGGGGGGCCTATCTGTTCCGGCCCAAGCTGGAAGCCCTGGACCGCCTGCTCGATGGCCTAAGCCGCAAGGAGCGAGACCTCGACGTGGTCGTCTTGCACAAAGTCTTCATCGAAAAGGTGCTTCGAATCTCCGAGGCGGACATCAAGGAATTGACATACATTCGCTACGTACGGGGATTCGACGCAGCCGCCGAGGAAGTCGCTTCCGGCCGGGCGCAGGCGGCCTTGCTCCTCCGGCCCGTGCCGGTTCAGCAGGTGGCGGAGATCGCTTTTTCCGGTGGAGTGATGCCGCAGAAGTCGACTGACTTCTATCCGAAACTGCTCTCCGGCTTGACGATTTATCGAATCGATTAACCCGCTTGTCTTACGAGGCTTTCGTCGCTTTGCGGGGTATCGCCGGCGGTTCGAGTTCGGCTTGAGGCCGCAGGGCGCGGGCAAACTCCGCCACCACCTCGATAAATCCGAGAGCGGCGCGCGATAGCGGCTTATCCTTGCGGTAGATCATGCCCACGGTTCGCACCATGGGGAGCGGGGCCAGCCGGACGGCCCGCAACTTCCCGGCGCGGATCTCCGATTTGGCGTGCGTAACCGCCATGAAGCCGACCCCGAGCCCGGCCATGACGAAATGCTTCATCATCTCGCTGGACTCCATCTCCATCGAGATCTTCAGATCGTCTTCGACCATGTCCAAATACTCGTTGATTCGGCTTCTCGTTCGGCCCCCTTTGGGCAGCAACAAAGAATATTGGGCGATCTCCTCCGGGGCCACCGATTTTGCCTTCGCCAGCGCGTGAGAAGGAGGAACCAGGAGGCAAATCTCATCGGAGTGAATCTGTACCACTTCGATGCGCCTTTCTTGGACAGGCAATTGCGTAATCCCAAAGTCCACGGAGTTGTCAAGGACCGACTGGATGGTGCGCGTACTGTAGGAGCGAATCACTTGCAACTGCACTTCGGGGAACCGTTCGGCGTAGGTGGAGAAAACCTTGGGCAGCACGTTGATGCAAGTAGCCTCGTTGGCGGCAATCGATACCTCGCCCTTGGGGATACGATCCAACTCTCTGACTTCATCGAAGGCTTCCCGCTTCAGGTCGAGAAGCTGGCGGGCATACTCGGCGAACGTCTTGCCGGCAACGGTGAGCGAGATTCGGCTTCCGAAACGTTCGAAAAGCTGGGTGCCCAACTCCTGCTCCATTTGCCGAATCTGGGCGCTGATGGCCGGCTGCGTGCGGAAGCACGTCTGCGCGGCCTTCGAAAAGCTCTTCAGGCGCACTATCTCCAGAAACGTATGGAGCTGATCAAAGTCCATCGTTGAGCACCCTTATCCCCAGCTCTCCAGTGTAACTATACCACCGACGAAGAAATCTCCCAGTCTTGTCTCATGCAAGATGAGTCTGAACGAGGAGTTTGTTTCTCACACAAGATGAGCCTGAAGGATCGGGGAGTGGGCATGCTGGGAATTGACTATCCAAGTGCAAAACACCAGCAAGCTGAACCTGCAACAGATCCAGCAGTTTCTCCACTCCAGCGAGGAGATTCGATTCAAAGGCAAAGGGCGGGCCGAGATCTACACGTGGGTGGCGCGCACGCTTCGCCAGCACGGCTACAGCCGCCAAAACCGCGCCGACAAAGGGCTGCTGCGGCAGTATCTGGTCAAGATGACCGGACTGAGCCGGGCGCAAATCACGCGGCTGATCCAGCAGTACCGGCAGGGCGGAGAACTCCAACCCGCCCGCTACCGGCGGCATCGCTTTGCCCGCAAGTACACGCCCGCCGACGTCGAACTGCTGGCGGCGGTGGACGAGGCCCACGAAACCCTCAGCGGCCCGGCCACGCGCAAGATCCTCGAGCGGGAATACCAGCAGTACCAGCAGCGCGAATACGAGCGGCTGGCGGGGATCTCGGTGGCCCAGATCTATCGCCTGCGGCGGCGCAGAGCCTACCGCCAGCGGCGGCTGCATTTCACCAAGACCCGGCCCACGGCGGTGTCGATCGGCGAGCGGCGCCGGCCCGACCCGCAAGGCCAACCCGGCTTTCTGCGAGTGGATACGGTGCATCAAGGGGATCGCGATGGCGTCAAGGGCGTCTACCACATCAATGCCGTGGATGAAGTCACCCAGTGGCAAGTGGTCGGCGCCACGCCCGCGATCAGTGAAGCCTGGCTGGAGCCGTTGCTGAAAGCCATGATCGAGCAGTTTCCCTTTCGTATCCGCGGCTTCCATTCCGACAACGGCAGCGAGTTCCTCAATCGCACGGTGGAGAAGCTATTGAACAAGCTGCTGATCGAACAGACCAAGTCGCGTCCGCGGCACTCCAACGACAACGGCTTGGTGGAATCGAAAAACGGCGCGGTGATCCGCAAACACATGGGATATACGTACATCGCGGCGCCGCACGCGGGGCGCATCCAGCGCTTCTACCAACAGCACTTCAATCCCTATTTGAACTTCCACCGGCCCTGCGGACAGCCCGAGATCAAGACCGACGCCAAAGGCAAGCAGAAGCGGGTGTACCGCCACTACCAGACGCCTTGGGAATCTTTCGAGAAGTTGCCCGAGGCCGCCAGCTATCTCAAGCCAGGGCAGAGGCTGGAGGCTCTGGGCCGCATTGCCCAGGCCGAAAGCGACACGGCGGCGGCCCGCCGGATGCAGCGAGCCAAGCAGAAGCTGTTTGCCAGTTTCCGTTCCGCGAACACGCCGTGCTGAACAGCAGGAAGAGGGCTGTGGAAATGACGGGCGATGGAAAACGAGGAAAACCAAAACCAGGTTTCCCTTCGTTTCCCACCGCCCTTGGAAATCGCTCCGCGATTCCCACAATCCCACAACCCCGACGACGATTCTCCCCTTCCCAAAACTCAAAATCAAAAAGCCCGAAAGGAGCCCCAGCGACTCAAAAAGCCCCAACCCCCGTCTTCAGGCTCATCCTTCGATGAGAAAATGCTCTCCCCGACCAAACACGCGGCCCGGCGGGGTAGCCCCTTTTTCTCACCAACGGCCAGCAGCAGCGGCCAGCAGCAGTGGAGCGAGCCCCGCCGTTTGAGATGTAGGCGCGCCATTGATCGCGCCCGCTTGCCTTACAAACCGCCGGTCGGTCCGTTTCCGCTCTACAATTGAGGTCGTGCGGGTTGCCGATTTTCACTACGACTTACCTCCGGAGCGGATCGCTCAATATCCCTTGTCGAATCGGGCGGCGAGCCGGATGCTCGTACTCGACCGGGCGAAGGGCCAATGGGAGGATCGCCTGTTTCGTGACCTGCCGGGTTATTTATCCCCCGGCGACGCGCTCGTCCTCAACAACGCGCGAGTTTTGCCGGCGCGACTGTTCGGGCGTCGCGCGGGCGTGCACGCCACAAAGGCGAAGAGTCACATCCGCGGGGTCGTGGAGATCCTTCTGCTGAGGCAAATTCACAGCAACCCGATGCGCTGGGAAGCGCTGGTCCACCCCGGACGCAGGATTCGCGTCGGCGAGGCGATTAGCTTTGCCGGCGGCGTCGAGGCGACGATCGTTGATCGAGGGGATTTCGGACTTCGCGTTGTCGAATTTCCCCGGCGGCAAGGTCTCCTGGAAAAATTTGAGGAGGTCGGCCACACGCCCCTGCCTCCCTATATCCGCCGCTCCGACGAGGCGGCCGATCGGGAGCGCTACCAAACGGTCTACGCGAGCCGTCCTGGCGCGGTGGCCGCGCCCACGGCAGGTCTGCACTTCACGCCTGAGATCCTCGATCATCTCGATCTGCGAGGAATCAAGAAAATCGAGGTCACCTTGGATGTCGGGCTGGGCATGTTTCAACCCGTCAGAGTCGCCAAGGTCGAGGATCACCCCATGCACGCCGAGCGCTACGACATACCGGCTCCGGCGGCCGAAGAACTCAACGCCGCGAAACGGCGCATTGCTGTCGGCACCACGACGGTCCGCACGCTGGAGCACGGCATTCGGGAAGGGGCGGGCGCTTTCCGAGCGTCGAGCGGAGACTCGGATCTTTTTATCTACCCGGGCTTCGCATTCAAGGCCGTCGACGCGTTGCTAACCAATTTTCACTTGCCGAGTTCCACTCTGCTGATGCTTGTTTGCGCCTTCGCCGGACGAGAGCTGGTTCTCGACGCCTATGCGCACGCTGTACGGAGAAATTACCGCTCCTACTCCTATGGCGACTGTATGTTGATTTTGTAACCGGCGGCAAGATCCCCGCACCTTGGAATCGCCCCGATTCGGCGAACGGGAACCGATTGCTCACCCTAACCGGGCTAGCCCGCTTTTCTCACCAGGTGGCGAGGCGAAGTGCGTGAGAGGCCCGTCAGTACAAGGCGCGCGCCGCTCGGCGCCGCATTTCTTGAATAATGCGGGTGTACTTGAACAGTACGTTGAGCACGGCGAGCAAGCGCAACGCAGTAATGGCGGGCCTATGGCGTGCTTCGACCGTCAGGTGGTGAGAAATCCGGGCTAGACCCTCTCGACTACAGCGGAAACCGACCCAGCCCGCGGCGGTTACGGTTGTCGCGGTTGCGACGGGGGTCCGGTCCGCCTTCGGTGTTCGGGTTAGCTCCGGGCCGCTGCATCACATTCTCGAAAGTGACTTCCTCCTCGGTGAAGAACAGGTCGCGATCGAGGACCATGTCGAGCTGGGTGCCCTTCTCAAGGATCGCCTCGGGGCCGCGAGAAGCCAGCACGCCGATCAGCCCGGCAGCCGCGGTCGCTTCGCCCACCGATCGTGCGTCGCCCCCTCTGTTGCTCTCACTGCTGACCTTGCCTTCTTCCCGATCGAAATCCTCCGGCGAGCGGCCGTCGAGCGCGCCCACTCGGCCGACCAGGTCTCGAATCGTGCCGTTCGGCAGGATCAACTGCTCGAAGCGGAGAAACAGCTCCCCACGACCCTTCACGCGGCCAGGCCGCTTGACGCTGGTCACCGTCCCGGAGACGTAGGTGCCGGGCGGGACGACAATCCGCCCGGCGACCGGTACTGGGTATACGGACTCGAGGTAGACTCGGTCGCCCGGCGAGGCATGCTTGGTACTGATGCTGTTGATGAGAACCAAGGGAACTCGCGTGCCCCGAGGAACCGTGACGCCGGGACCCTGGGACTGTTCTCTGGTTTTGAGACCGTCGGACAGCACGGTGTTAGCTTCGCCGGGGTGGTCGTCGGTCTGTTGTGCGAGTAGCGGCGCTGTGAACAAGCCCAGCGCCAATCCGCTGATGAAAATTGCCTTTCCCATGACAATGACTCCCTGCTTATTCTAGCCCGCTTTTCTCACCACGGCCGCCGCGGATTCGGCGAAAGGCCCGGTGGCCACGGCTCGCGGCAGCAGTTTCTCTACATCGCCCAGCGTACAGTATGTCGGCAAGCGGGCGCGATGAATCGCGCCCCTCCATCCTTGACTGCGGGCATTTGCTTCCCCTCCCGCCGGCCACGTGGTCAGAAAAGCGGGTTAGCGACCTATCTTGGCGCGAAGCGAACTGGAAGGCGTGAAAAAGCGCGGACTGCCATGGGCTCGTGCATCAGGTTTGCGAATACGGCGCTCCCGCTCATCCGCCTGCATACTTCCAGCGCGTGCCCTGGGAAGTATCTTCGAGGACTACACCGCCGGCTTTCAACTGATCGCGGATCTGGTCGGCCCGCGCGAAATCGCGGGCTTCGCGGGCGGCGGCGCGCTCGGCGATAAGTTCCTCGATTCTTTCCGGCGAAACCTGCGACGAGGCCTCGGCGCTGCTGCTCGTGGGCAGCGCGTCGGAAGCCGAGACACGAAGTTCGCGATCGGACCGCAACACGTCGAAAATCGAGTCAAAAAGTTCGAGCACGGCCTTCGCATCGGCTACGTTGCCGGCGCGGAACTCGCCGGCGTCAATGACGCTATTGACTTCTCGAATGAACTCGAAGACGGCGGCCAGCGCTTGTGCCGTGTTGAGGTCGTCGTCCATCCCGGCCTCGAATTGCCTGCGGGCATCGGCGGCCAACTCAACGATTTTGGGATTCTCGCCGTCGGGAAACTGCCCGTCGAGGCGGCGCTGAAAATTGCGCAGCCGCTCGATGGCGGTGGCGGCGGCGGAGAGTCCGTCGAAAGTGAAGTTAAGTTGCTTGCGGTGCGGAACCGAAGCCAAAAGATAGCGGATGGCCGCCGGCGCGTAACCGCGCTCAATTAGGTCGCGCAACGTGTAAAAGTTGCCCAGCGACTTCGACATCTTCTGGCCCTCGACCAATAGGTGCTCGCCGTGAACCCAAAAGCGCACGAAAGGCTTCCCGGTCGCTCCTTCGGCCTGCGCGATTTCGTTTTCGTGATGCGGAAAAACCAGATCCACCCCGCCGGTGTGGATATCGAAGCTCTCACCGAGGTATTTCATCGCCATCGCCGAGCACTCGATATGCCAGCCGGGACGTCCCGGCCCGAAGGGGCTCTCCCAGTGCGGCTCGTCGGGCTTGGCCGCTTTCCACAAGGCAAAATCGCGGACGTTGTCTTTCTCATATTCGTCCTGATCGACCCGCGCCCCGGCCTTGATGCCCTTGACGTCGAGTTTCGATAGTTTCCCGTATTCCTCAAAACTCGAGATGCGGTAATACGTCGAGCCGTCGCTCTCGTAGGTTCGCCCGTTTTCGCTCAGGCGACGGATCAGCTCGATCATGTCGTCAATGTGCTCGGTCGCGGGCGTGATCCGCGTCGGACGTTCGAGCCGCAGCGCGGCTGTATCCTGCTCGAACGCGCAAATGTACTCGGCCGTATATTCCTCCAGCGACTGCCGGGCTTCCCCGGCCGCGGCGATGATTTTGTCGTCCACGTCGGTGATGTTCATCACCTGGAAGAGTTCCCAGCCGCAATGGCGAAGGTAGCGGCGCAGAATGTCCTGGAAAGTAAACGTCCTGAGATTGCCGATATGGACGTAGCTATAAACCGTCGGCCCGCAGGAATACATGCGGACGGTCTTGCCGTCAAGCGGCGTGAAGGGCTCAAGCTTGCCGGTCAGCGTATTGAAAAGGTGTAGGGGCATCGTCCGGCGGGGGTTTTACGATCTGCTCTGCTCGATGGCCGCTTGCCGGGCCAGCTCGTCGCAGCGATTGTTATCGGCGTGCCAGGCGTGGCCCTTCACCCACTCCCATCGCACTTGATGGCGGGAGACAGCCTCATCGAGCTTTTGCCACAGGTCCTTATTCTTGACGGGTTGTTTCGAGGCCGTTCGCCAACCTCGCCTCTTCCAGGCGTTCATCCACTTGGTGATGCCGTTCTTGACGTACTCGGAGTCGATCTCCACCAGGATCCGGCAAGGTTCTTTCAACGAGGAGAGACCCTCGATCACCGCGGTCATCTCCATGCGGTTATTGGTCGTTTCTCGCTCTGACCCCCAAAGCTCCTTCTTGTGGTCCCGGAAACGGACAATCGCGGCCCAGCCGCCCGGTCCCGGGTTGCCGAGGCAGGAGCCGTCGGTGACGAGCGTAACCGCCTTCACGCCACGCGGCCCTGGGCAGCGCTGAAAAACTCGTCCACCTTGGCGCACACCTGCTCGGAGGTCTTGGCGCGGTAGATTTCCTGGCGCAACTCGGACCCGTTACGCACACCACGGGTAAAGTGACTCGCGAACTGCTTCATCTTGCCGCAGACTTCGCCGGCGACGTTGTCGGGATTTTGGATCAACGCGCCGTAGTAGTCGCGGATCATCCGGTAGCGGTCTTGCTCGGTAGGCGGGTCGTAGTGGCCGGTCTGTACATACTGCTCGATCTGCCGGAAGATCCACGGGTTCGACGAAGCCGTGCGCCCGATCATCACTGCGTCGCAGCCTGTTTGGCGAAACATGCGAACGGCGTCTTCGGGCGTCGAGACGTCGCCGTTGCCGATCACGGGAATCCGGACCGCCTGCTTGACTTCCGCGATCAGGTTCCAATCCGCCTTGCCGGCATAGCCCTGTTCGCGCGTGCGGCCGTGCAGCGCGACGGCTTGCAGTCCGCAGTCCTCGGCTAGCCGGGCCATGGTAACGGCGACAATTTCTTTCTCGTTCCAGCCGGAGCGAAATTTGCAAGTAAAGGGGATATTTACCGCCGCCCGGACCCTGCGCAGAATCTTCTCGACCAGCGGCAGATCACGAAGCAGCCCAGAGCCGCCATTGCACTTGACGACTTTCTTTACCGGGCAGCCGAAGTTCAAATCGACCGCGTCGAACCCCTGATCCTCGACCACGCGAGCCGCCTCAGCCATCACTTCGGGATCTGAGCCGAACAGTTGCGCCGCAATCGGATGCTCGTCCGGTTCGTAATGGAGGTAGCAGAAACTTCTGCGCCCCTGCTTTTCCCCCTGGACATGCCGCACCACCCCATGCGAGCTGGTGAACTCGGTCATGATCAGCCCACAGCCGCCCAAGTTGCGGATAAATCGGCGGAAAACGGTGTCGGTCACGCCGGCCATCGGAGCCAACACGATGGCGGGTTTGATCGCAACTCCACCGATTTGAAGCTGTTGCGGGACCGTCACAGGACCATTTTAACAGAGGGAGTGGGGGGCGGCCTTGTTCGCTCTTGGATGTGGAAGACCTGTCGTTTGTTGCGGTTGGAGGGCCCTCTATCCCTCATCCGTACCGATGAATGGGTTTTGTGTAGCGCGGATCTGAGCCTTTTCCAGGATCCGCGGCCTTTAGTTTCGCCAGTGCCGCCTCCTTTGCCATTTCCAAGAAGGCGATGGCCTGCTCGCGGGTCACACTAGGAAACGAGTTCAGGAACACATCGAGGCTATCCGCGGCTCCCAAGTGGTCTAGCAGGGCCTGGACGGGCACCCTCGTCCCCTTGAAAACCGGGGTGCCGCTCAATACACCGGGTGAACGACTTACGACCTCCGCGGCTGCTCTCGCGACTGACACGCTCTCATTCTAACTCGGGGATCACTACCCTTCTTCGCCTTCGTGGATGTGCTGGGAGAGATAGACGCCGATGCCCATTTCCTCGATCATGCCGAGTTGGGCTTCGAGCCAGTCGACATGTTCTTCCTCGTCGATGAGAATCTTTTCAAACAGTTCACGGGACGCATTATCGGCGGCTTCGACGCTGGCTTTGACGGCGCGGTTCAGCCGTTTAACCGCTTCCAGCTCGAGCTTCAGATCATTCTCAAACTGCGTCTTGACGTCGGGGCCGATCTTGAGCGGAAACAGGGCCGCCATGTTGGGCACAGAGTCCAGGAATAGGACACGCTCGATCAAGGCTTCGGCATGGCGCATCTCGTCGATGGCTTCCTTCTTCGTGTATTTGCCGAGTGTGTGGTATCCCCAGTTCTGGCACATCTCCGCGTGCAAGAAGTACTGATTAATGGCGGTAAGCTCCGCTTTGAGAACTTCATTAAGTAATCTGATGATTTTGGCGTTGCCTTTCATGTCGGCCTCTCCGCAACAAGTTGGTCTTCGTTGGTTACCTCTAAGGAGATCATTCTAGCTGATGGCTGGGTTCACGCGCCGGGAATCCTCCACGCGGGCGTCACATTAAGCCGTCCCGCCGTCGCCCGCGGCCAGCAACTTCTCTTCCCAAGAGAAATCGACCGCGGCAGGGCCCTGCCGCCTCTGGTGCCACTGGAAGGTCTCCGCCAACCCGTCGCTGAACGGTTTTGGCTCGAAACTCAGCTCCTGTCGGGCACGATCGATTTTCTGGGTGATCGGAGGCATGTCGAAATATTGCGCGAAGTAGAAGGGAGGCTCGAAAATGCCGCCACCGGAAGCCTCGATGCGTTCCCGGGGTACGTGGACCAGCTTCGGATGATCCTTGCCGGCCGCCCGCGCAATGGCCCGCACCAGTTCCAACTGCGTTACGGCCCGCTCGTTCGCAACGTTGTACGCTCGACCGACCGCCGCATCTTTGTCCGCCGCTAGAATCGCCGCCCGCGCTACGTCATCCACGTGGACGAACTGCATCAAGCGCGAGCCGTCGCCGGGGATGATGATGGGGCGCTCCGCGGCAAGCCGGTCCCAAAAGAATGCTTCGCGATAGAAAGGATTCTCGGGGCCGTAGATGTAGGGTGGGCGCAAGGTGGCCGCGGGGACTCCCTTCTCGCGATGCAAACGGAACAGGGCGCGCTCGCTTTCGGCTTTGTTGCGGACGTAGAGTTCGGGATGGCCGGGCGGAGCGAGCGGGTCGTCCTCGTCGTGATCGAGACCTTCTCCGTAGGCGGCAACGCTCGAGACGAAAACGTAGCGCTTCACGCCTTCAGAGCATGCCATCGCCGCGGCGCTGACCTGTTCGGCCGTCGTACCTCGCTGCCAATCGTAGACATTGTCGAAAACGAGGTCGAACCGCCGGCCCGCAAGGGCTCGCCGCATTCCATCCACATCGTTGCGGTCGCAGTGGATTTCCCCTACCCGGCCGGCAAATGGATTAGCTCGCCCGCGGTGTAAAATCGTAACCTCATCGCTGCGGGCCAACAGTCTTCGAACAAGCGCACGCCCGATGAACAGCGTTCCTCCGATGACCAGTACACGGCTCAATCCTAATGCTCCACTGTCAGGCGCGTGATCGCCTCTTGGCCGCTCATGTAACGCTACGCGCGGTGGCGTTCATCGGCGGCGCGGGCGGCCTGCATTTCCCCGGACCGGCAAGATTGCCGGCCCCTACTACCGTAGCGCGTGACGACTCAAAGTAGGGACTAGCGATCCCGCTTGCCCTAGCCCGCCGCGGGTGGTTCGCTGTCCATTAGAGCAGCACCCGCGGGCCGCTTGCATCCCCCCCGGACCGGAAAAATCACCGGCCCCTACTGTGTTTGACCGAAGAGCGTAGCAAAGGGCCGGACGCCCCTTTGATAGACTCTAATCACTTGTGCCGAACCGATCGCGCCGAGCAGCACTTCTCGCCTGTGCGCTTCTCGCCTATGCCTTGCCGCCGGTTTTCCTTGCCCAACCCGCGGCGGCACAAAGACCGAATTTAGTCGTTCTCCTCGTAGCCGAGCAGTTCCGGGCGGATTACCTAGACCTCTACGAGCCTGAGTTTTCCACTCAGGGCCTGGGTCGCCTGATCACCCAGGGGGCCATCTTCCGGCGTTGCCGCTACGATCACCTCACGACGCTGGCAGCGCCGGGAGCGGCGATTCTCGCCACGGGGGCTTACCCGGAGCTAAACGGGATTGTCGGCAATCGCTGGTACGACCGCGCGGAAAAGCAGTTGGTGGGAGCCGTCGAGGAGAACCTAAGCTACCCGGCGCAAGGCAGCCCAAGCGATGTCCCCGTCTCCCCCGATCGGTTGATGGGATCGACCTTTGCGGACGAGCTGCGGCTGTCAACCGAGGGGCGCGCGCGCGTCGTCGCGGTTTCCGACAGCCCGGCGCCGCCGGTGCTGCTGGCGGGCCGGCGTCCGCTCGGATGCTACTGGATGAATCGAGCGGGGAGCTTCACGACGTCCAGGTACTACTCGCCTTCCGTCCCGGAATGGGTGGAACGATTCAATCAAGAGCGCCCGCCTCTGCGCCTTTTGGGAAGCCCGTGGCCGGCTCTAGGCGTCTCAGGCCGGCCCCTGCGGATTCTTGGAAACCCCGCGCAGAGGGATTTTGAGGATTTCCTCTCACTCTACCGAGCTTCGCCTTTCGCCATCGATGAGACCTTGGCGTTCGCTACGCAAGCCATGGAAGCCGAAGGTCTCGGTCAGGGGAGCCACACGGATCTATTGATCGTCAACCTGAGCGCGACGGCTCGTTTGGGCCTCGAGACCGGGGCGTACTCGCCGCTCATGCGTGACCTGCTGCTGAGGCTTGATCGATCGTTGGGGGATTTCCTCGACTCGCTTGACGAAAGGATCGGTTTGGGCAACGTGGCAGTCGTGTTCACCGCCACGCACGGAGTTCCGCCGCTGCCAAGCCGCGCCCGCGAGATCGGTTTGAAGGCCGGGCGGGTTTCCGGGGAAGACGTCGTCGAGGCGATGAATGCCGCGCTGTCCGAGCGTTTCGGCCCGCGGGCGTCGGTCGCGAAGTACGTCTACCCGTTTGTGTATCTCAATGATGGGACTCGCGCACTGCCCGAGCCGGAGCGTCGCGGGAGGATCGCCGTCGCCGGCGAGGCGGCGGCTCGACGGGAAGGCGTGGCCGGCTATTACGCGCCGGATCAGTCCTCCACTCCTTCCGCCACGCTGCCCAGACTGCGCAGAAGCTGGTATGCGCCGAGAGCGGGCGATTTCATGCTTATCTATGAACCGTATTACGTCGAAGACTATAGCCGCGGGCGGGGGACGACATCAGGTTCCTACTATCGCTACGATACCGATGTGCCGCTGATTTTTCTGGGCCGCCGATTCAAAGCCGGCCGCTTCGACCACGACGTGGACGCCACATCGGTAGCGCCAACGATTGCGGCTGTCCTCGACACAGCAGCTCCCAGCTTGGCCACGGGGCGGGTCCTTTCAGAAGCGTTGGCGTCTCCGCCGCAACCAACTCTAGACGAGATGGACATCATCGGCCCGCCCGATCCCAACTAACCACCGTGCCGAATCTCGAAACCGGATTCTGCGGCCTGCATCTCAAGAACCCGGTCATCGCTTCGAGTGGCACATTTGGCTACGGCCTCGAGTTCGAAAAGATCGTCGATCTGAACTCTCTAGGGGGCTTTGTCGTAAAAGGTCTCTCGCGCGACCCTATCGAGGGCAACCCTCCGCCGCGGCTGGTCGAAACCGCATCCGGCATGTTGAATTCGATCGGTTTGCAGAACGTTGGCGCGCGGGCCTTCGTCGCCGAAAAACTGTCCCAGCTGGCCAAGCTCGACACAGCCGTATTCGCCAACATCTTCGGCTACCAGCCCGAGGACTACGTCGAGGTGATCCGCATTCTCGAAGACGCCGACGGCCTGGCCGGTTATGAACTCAACGTTTCCTGCCCGAATACGAAACACGGCGGTATGGAATTCGCCTCCGACCCCTCGCTGCTGTCGGAAGTCGTCGGTATGGCCAAGAAGGCGGCCGAACGGCGGCCGTTGATCGTCAAGCTGTCGCCCAATGTGACCGACATAGCTCTGCTGGCCCGCTCGGCGGAGGAAGCCGGAGCGGACGCTATCTCCCTCGTCAATACTTTCGTTGGGCTGGCGATCGACCCTCGCACGCGGCAACCCGTTCTCGGGGCCCGCTTCGGCGGCCTTTCAGGCCCGGCGATCAAACCCATCGCCCTGCGGATGGTCTACCAGGTCTCGCAAGCCGTCGACGTTCCGGTGATCGGCATGGGCGGTATCGCCCACGGCGAAGACGTCGCCGAGTTTCTGATCTCGGGCGCCACCGCCACTCAGGTCGGGACGGCGACTTTCTGGGACCCTCGATCGCCGGTCCGCCTGGTTAACGAGTTCCGCCGCTTCCTCGAGAAGGAGAAGATCGTCTCAGCGGCTGAGCTGGTGGGCACGCTGCGGCAGGAAGAGTGAGGAAGGGACTCGCCTACTTCGACCGGCGCTTCGCGAGTCGCCTGGAACTCCTTGCACCCCGAACCATGAGAATAGTCCCCGCGACGCGACTCCCGCCGCGGACAGGATTGGGGTCGAGAGCGGAAAAGCGGCTTGCGACAGCCCTCAATACTCCCACGCCCATAGCCCCCCGGTTGAGTTTCGCACCCAACCCGAGCCTCACGTCGCGTTTGCGACCGACAAGCCCCGGCGGGCCATCTCTTCATCGACCCGGCTATGGTGGTCCGCCAGGGCCGATGAATCACTTTTCTTCCAGTTGAAACCGTCCCGGCGGGAAACGAGGGTGCTGACCCAGGCGCGGGTAAATTCGTAGACGCCATTATTGTCCCAGCCGTTGAGGACTTCGGCTAGGATCTTGATCGCCGGGACGTCAAAGGGCCGCAGCCGCTCCAAATAGTTATCACCGCGGAACTCATGAATCAGTCGGATGAGGGCGTCGACTTGCTCTGGCGACAGGCCGCGAACGACATCGGCAAAAAACGAGACCGCGCGGCGCTGGTCGCTTGTAAATGGCAACCGTCCTCCCTCGATGACCCCGAAATCGTTGGCTTGTTTGACTTCTGCTCCCATAGCTCCCTCCGGGTTCTCTATCGACCGCAGGGAGCGAAACTTTATGGGGCCTATTCCTCGGCTTGGCACGGAACACTGAGTCCACACCGCGCGGCGCTGGAGAAAGAGACGGTGCACCGCGCCCGCGGCTGAAGGCGGTCTTGCCGGCGGGCCTATCGTATGCTTCGACGCGTCGGCCGGTAAGAAAAGCGGGCTGGGCACTCCGATCGAAGATCTATGGAGGCTGGAGCCTACCACGTCCGACCGCGGGCGAATCGCTCACCGAGACAGGAAAAGAGCGGAGCCGAAGCCTCGGGGAACCCCGACCGGATCACCTTTCTGAGCACCACCACACCACAAGGATGGATAATGAGAAGCGCCATGCATCGCGTCTACCACGGGCTGCTGGGGAGTAGAATCGTTTTAAAGGGGAGGCGTTGCCGGACCCGTGTTTGATCGTCACAGGCAAAAAGCGGTCGTCCTTTTCGCGTTGGCGGACGTGATTCTCACCGTCTGCGCCTTTGAGGCGGCCTACCAAACGCGCGTGGTGCTGCCCCTGCCGCGGGCATTTTTCATTGTCACCCCGGTCAAGGCCCTTCTCTTGGGCGGCACGCTCGCCCTTTGGCTCGGGATCGGGGCTTGGTTGGGGGTCTACCATAAGCTTTACGGAAACAACACTCGGGCGGCGATCCGCGACACCTTCTTGCAGGTCTTCTTCGGCGTGGTCGGTCTGGTAACTTTCCAGTATCTTCTGGACCCCCGACTTGACATCAGCCGCTTGTTCATCGGCCTTTTCGCCGCCTACAACCTGCTGTTTCTGCTGGTCTATCGCGTCAGCGCGGGCAGACTGCGTGGATTCATTCGCCGCCAATTCGGCGCGCAAACCTTCTACCTCGTCGTCGGATGCGGCCCGAAGGCGCGCGAGATGGGCCGCCGGCTGGAGGCCGCCCGCGAATACGGTGTACAGCTGGTCGGTTTTGTGGATCCGGTTGGCTCGTCCGGTCCCAAGATTGACCTCGGCGAAACCTACCCCGTGCGCAGGCTGGAGGAGCTGGCGGCGACGGTCCGCGAGCATGTGGTCGATGAGATCATCTTCGCGGTCGAAGTGGAAAAGCTCGCCGAGTTGGAAGATGTTCTTCTGATCTGCGACGAAGAGGGCATTCGCACCCGGGTTGTGATGGACGTCTTCCCGCACATCCAAAGCAAGGTTTACGTGGAGCGCTTCAGTGATGTTCCCATGCTGACGTTTTCGACCACGCCGCACGACGAGATTCGGCTGTTCTTGAAAAGGGCTTTTGACGTTACGCTGGGAGTTATTTCGCTGCTCGTGCTGGCGTTGCCGATGGCTCTCGTGGCCCTAGTGATCCGGCTGACTTCCCGAGGGCCCGGCATATTCCGCCAGGTGCGCTGCGGCCTCAACGGCCGCCGGTTCGTCTGCTACAAGTTCCGCTCGATGGTGGCCGACGCCGAGAAACTCAGGGAGGATGTCGCCCACCTCAATGAAAAAGACGGCCCGGTCTTCAAGATTGCCGATGACCCTCGCCTAACGGCGATCGGGCGCTACCTGAGAAGGTTTTCGATCGACGAGTTGCCGCAGCTTTGGAACATCCTCAGGGGCGATATGTCGTTCGTCGGTCCGCGGCCCGCCGTCCTCGCGGAGATCCAACAATACGAGACCTGGCAGCGGCGGCGGCTGCGAATGAGGCCCGGCCTGACCTGCCTGTGGGCTGTTCAGGGCCGCGACCGTCTCGAGTTCGAGACTTGGATGAAGCTCGATCTCGAATACATCAACAAATGGTCGCTGTGGCTTGACTTCAAGCTGCTGGTGCAGTCGATACCGCGGGTGCTCGTCGGCCGGGGCGCGAACTAAGCGCGGTATTTCTCGCCACCTGACGGTCGAACCACGCCATAGGCCCGCCATTAGGAGGGCACTGAACAGACGACGTGCAATAGCCGCCCCAACGCCTGCGATCGAATTCGGGCCTCTCACGCACTTCGCCTCGCCACCTGGTGAGAAAAGCGGGCTCAGTCCGTCCGGATCTCGCGCGCCCAGTCGCGGTTCTCCCGGTACCACTCGACGGCTCGTTCGATGCCCTGTTCGTGGCTGACTTCGGGCTCCCAGCCAAGGCGTTCTCGCGCGCGATCGATATTCGCCCAGGTGGCTTTGACGTCAGCCGCATGGGCGGGCTCGAACCGGGTTTGCGCTTTGTGTCCCAAGAGCGTCTCGATCAGGCGGATGGCGTCGTTCAGGACGACAGGTTGATCAGAACCAAGATTGATGACGTCGAAGCCGCTGAGCTTGAGCGCCGCGACGGTTCCCCGTGCAATGTCGTCGATATAGGTGAAGTCGCGTGACTGTGTACCGTCGCCGTAAACCAAAACCGGGCGCTCTTCCGCGATCCATTGGATGAAGCGGAACAGGCTCATGTCGGGCCGGCCCGCCGGACCGTACACCGTGAAATAGCGCAGTACCGTGACGTCCAGCCCGTGCAGGTAGTGGTAGGTGTAGCAGAGAGTTTCGGCGGCTTTTTTCGAGGCGGCATAGGGCGAGAGCGGCCGGGTGGTGTCCGCGTCCTCCAAGTAGGGCACGTCGTTGTGGGATCCGTAAAGGCTCGAAGTGGATGCCAGTATGAATTTCCCCACTCCTCGCTTGCGGCACTCCTCCAACACGTTGAGAGTCCCGGTGGCGTTCGTCTCCAGGTACACCCAGGGGTCTTCGACGCTCGACCGCACCCCGGCCCGGGCGGCAAGATTGATAACGGCGTCGAATTTCCCGGACGTTTCCCAGACTTTCTCGAGAGCTGCGCGGTCACGAATGTCCGCGCGATGGAATTGAAAGCCCTCGCGGGCGAGCAGGCGCTCGAGCCGCCACTGTTTTAGCCGCGCGTCATAGGCGTCATTGACATTGTCGAGACCGACGACGCTGTGTTCTTGGTCCAACAACAGCTCGGCGACGCGAGCGCCGATGAATCCCGCGGCCCCGGTGACTAGGTAATGAGCCATTCGCGTCTATGCCCGTTCATAGCTGTGTTCGAATGGAAAAGGTTTTCGGCAATTCCCGTGTAATGCCGATTATCTCACGTGGCAGCGGTTGTTCAACCTAGCAGCCCGCGGCAATACTCGCGCGGGAGCGAAAATCGGGGACTGCCCCCAATTCGCCCCCCGCTCCAGGACCAAAATGCAAGCCCTGGGTGAGACGATTCGGTAAAAGGCTATAGCACCGATATGTCTATCTTCCTATCACTCAACTAGTACTTCGGGTGTATTGAAGCAAACGGGGGCTAGGTCCATAATCATCTGGGAGCGAAGTAATTAATCCCGCATTTTCAATTTGATGTTTGACATCCCAACCTTCCAGCGGCCTTGAGCGTCTTTATTCATAGGGGCTAGAGCCCGATGAGGACGCCATGGAGGCCAACACCCAATGGGTGAAAAACAAACCAAGCCATTCCAGCTAAGTTTCAACGGCTTGTTGAAAGTCGATTTCCAGGGATCGCACGTCACTTCTGATGGTGGCCTGATTTTGGTTCGCGAACTGGACGAACGGCTCGGTCTCGGAGAACTGATTGACGAGCATCTCAGCGACTCCCGGCAAGGCACAAACAAGCAGTTCACGCTCGCTGATCTGTTGCGGCAGTCGGTCTACAGCCGCTTGGCGGGCTACGAGGACCTCAACGACGCCGAGCGGGTTTCGATCGATCCGACGTTTCGGCTGATCGGTTCGCAGAAGATCTGGGATCGCGGTGCGGCCTTGACCTCGACGCTGCACGGCTTCGAGACGGAGATGCTGGCGAGCGAAGAGAACCTGCTGGGGCTGATGGCGCTGAACCGAGAGCTGGTCGGGCAAGCGGAGGCGTTCGACGACTCCGAGCGGGTCGTTCTGGACATGGACTCCACCGAGAGTCCGGTCCATGGCCAACAGGAAGGCAGTGCCTACAACGGACACTTCGAGTCGGTCTGCTCTTCGCCGGGTGAGGGTGTAGACTCGTGCCGTCAGAGCAGCCAAATCGGAAATCCTGGTTAATATCCCAAGCTGAAGCATCATTACCATTACCCTTGCAGATATGAGCGGTCCAGCAAATACGTAGGCCGGTGTAGGAGGTTACTGTGTCAGCTACGACAACGGTTAACATCATTGGTCGGGCCGCGTTCGGCCGTAGAAGCACCAGCTGCTTTGCCGTTATGTGCCTGGCCGCTTTGCTGTTTGTTGCGCCAACAACAGGATTCGCGCAGGTGATCGTCCCTGCCAGCAAGGGTGCACCTGACACGGGGAGTCGGAGAGCTACCGTTAGCGCCCACGGCTTGAAGTATATCGTTCAGTTCACACCGGGAACACCTCGCTCCGCGCGGGCGCAAGTCGCACAACAGGCGGGGGCGGCGATACGGCATGACCTCGGTGTTATCGATGCCCTGGCCGTTACCGTGCCGAACCAGAACGTGCTGAAAGGACTGATGAACAACCAATCCGTGCGTCGAGTGGTTCCCGACCATCCCTTATATGAAGCAGCGCCCAAGACGCCACCCGCGCCGACGAACTTAACAGCCACCGCAGTTTCGACAAGCCAGATTGATCTGGCCTGGAACGAAGGCAGCGGAAGTAAAGAGGCCGGCTTCAAAATTGAACGGTGCACGGGCACTGCTTGCAGTTTTGTGCAGATCGACACGGTGGCGTTCCTGAATCCCGACGCTCCCAGTGACCCCCCTGACGCACCGACCCGGCATCCCTGGTCGGATCTGGATTTTCCGCCCTGGAGCCAAACGGACGACGGCGAGGCCGAGGGTATTGCCCAGGCTCCAACCGGACCATAGGCGAGCCTCGTAAACCCGTGCGCACTTCCTGAGAACGGCCACACCCAACCAGCGTAAGATCCTCGTTTCGTAAGTTGCCACTTAAGTGGCTGCTACCGCTGTTGCCGCCATCCGAACACTACTGCGAGCCGTTTGGAGGCTCCGCGGCGGTGCTCATCAACCGCAGTCCGTCGCCCATCGAAACCTACAACGACGTCGACGGCGAGGTGGGCAACTTCTTTAAGGGGGTATGCCCTTTTTCAGATTTTGGGTCCCATACGTATCGTGGGTATAACGGTTAATTTAATGAAACGTACCTGACAAGGAGATTCTTGAACGATACCTTCATGGAAACAGTCTTTCGCTGGGACGCCCTTCGTCTCGAGGATTGCGATATGTACCGTTTGCTTGTTCCTCGCCGGTAGCCTCTATGCACAGGATGTCTCGACCCCAGGGACCACATCTCAGAGCCCGGGCGGCGGACGTGGCGCTCCCGCGGCAAACCCGAATAAGTTCATCGTGACGTTTTCTTCCACCACCACGCTGGAAGACCGAGTGGTCGCGGCAAACGCGATTGGGGCGACGATCGGGCATAATCTCTACAGATGGAACCAGCTTGCGATCACGGAACGCCAGTCAGCGGCCATGAAGTGCGGCAACGGTTCCAAGCTATCGGCCGTCAGGTGATGAGAAGCCGGGCTAGCCGTTTGCTGGGTGGAGGTCACCCGGACCGCAGGTGCGTACCGGTCTTTGCCCCGGATGATCCCTTCCTCCCACAAGAGCACGCCGTACAGGCCGTCGTGCGCCGTTTCCAAAGGCCGCGACCTTCTCCTGCCATAATGGAGCCGCTACACTGGTTCACTCGTCATGGAACGTCCCCGGCCCTTGGTCCTCACCGTCATGGACGGTTGGGGACATAATCCGAATCCCGAGAATAACGCCGTCTGGAGGGCCCGCAAGCCCAACTTCGATCGGCTCTGGCGCGACTATCCGCATACGCTGATCCGCACCGACGGTCCTTTTGTCGGCCTGCCCGAGGGGCAGATGGGCAACAGCGAAGTCGGGCACCTCAATATCGGCGCCGGACGCATTGTCAAGATGGACGTTACTCGTATCGACGACATGATCGAGAACGGCGCGTTCTTCTCCAACGAAGTCTTGCTCAAAGCAATGGAGCAGGCGCGCTCTCGTAGGCTCCACCTGCTCGGTTTGACCAGCCAAGGAGGCGTGCATTCGCAGCTCACGCACCTGTTCGCCTTGCTGGAGATGGCCCGCCGCCAACGAGTCGAGAACGTATTTGTTCACTGCTTCACCGACGGTCGGGACAGGCCCCCGGAAAGCGGAGCGGGCTACGTCGAAGAGCTGGTCGGGAAGATGAAAAACCTAGGCGTGGGGAAGATCGCCACCGTGAGCGGACGCTACTATGCCATGGACCGCGATCGGCGCTGGGAGCGGATCGAGCGGGCTTTCGGCGCCATCGCGCTGGGAGAAGGCAACCGGGCAACGGACGCGGTCGAAGCAATGCGGGCTTCCTACTCCCAAGGCGTTACCGACGAGTTCGTGGAACCGGTGGTCCTGGTCGGCGAAAACGGAAACCCGATCGCCAAGATCGAGGACGAAGACACCGTCATCTTTTTCAATTTCCGGGCTGACCGCGCCAGGCAGATGACGCTGGCCCTCAACGACCCCTCGCTCGAGCGGCCGCTCAGGAGCTTGATGCCCAAGAATCTGCACTACGTCACCATGACCGAGTACAACCGAACCTACAGCTTCCCGCACGTCATTTCGCCCCATCAGCCGGAGCACATTCTTGGCCAGGTTTGCGGCGAGAGGGGTTGGAAGAACCTGCGCGCGGCCGAGACGGAGAAATACCCCCACGTTACGTACTTCTTTAACGGCGGTCGCGAAGCACCCTACCCCGGGGAAGAGCGAACTTTGATTCCTTCACCGAAAGTGGCCACCTATGACCTGCAGCCCGAGATGAACGCCGCGGCGGTTTGCGACGTCGTCGTCGACGGGATCGAGAGTAGGAGTTTCGACCTCATCGTCGTCAATTTCGCGAACGGCGACATGGTCGGGCATACGGGGAAGATAGACGCCGCCGTGAAGGCGATCGAGACCGTCGACAACTGCCTGGGGAGGATCCATGACGCCCTAAAGCCAATAGGCGGGACGTGGATCGTCACCGCCGATCACGGCAACGCCGACCTGATGGTGGACCCCGACAGCGGCCATCCACACACCTACCACACGACGTTTCCCGTGCCCCTGATCTTGGTCAGCGAATTTAGAGGGCCGCTCGCGCCCGGTGGCTCGCTGCGGGACATCGCCCCTACGATCCTCAGCATCCTCGGCGTCGATCAGCCGGCGGAGATGAGCGGCCGTGATTTGCGCGACGCTGGTTCGTGATGGGACGGTGAGGCGCTGGGGCGGTGGTCAAGGGCTGCGTTTTCCTTCCGACGAGACCCGCGGCAGTTTGGAGGGGTTTTCGGCGTACTGCGGGAGCAGCGTTGGGTAATCGAACCAAAACCCGCGGGTCTGGGCAAACGACCGCCCAGCTCTGCGCCAGGACGCTCGGGAAGATAGTTTAACCGCATCTCTACTAGCCCGCTTTTCTCACCACGTGGCGAGGCGAAGCGCGTGAGAAGCCCGTCAGTACAAGGCGCGTGCCGCTCGGCGCGCGGAAGTGTACTTGAACAGTACGTTGAGCACGGCGAGCAAGCGCAACGAAGTAATGGCGGGCTTATCGGGTGCTTCGACCGTCAGGTGGTGAGAAATGCGGGCTAGTGCTTCTTCAGCTCCAGTTTGGCGATCGCTTCGCGGTGCACTTCGTCGGGCCCGTCGGCGAGCCGCAGCGTTCGAGCGGTGGCCCAGGCCGACGCCAGGAAGAAATCGTCGCACACGCCGGCTCCGCCGTGCGCCTGGATGGCCCGATCGAGAACCCGTAGGGCCATGTTCGGCCCGACGACCTTGATCATGGCGATCTCGGCTCGTGCTGCTTTGTTGCCTACCGTATCCATCATGTGGGCGGTCTCCAAGGTGAGCAGCCGAGCCTGGTCGATTTCCATGCGCGAGTCAGCGATGTCGGCTCGAATCGTTCCCATCTCGGCCAGGGGCCTTCCAAAGGCCACGCGCGAGGCGACGCGGCGGCACATGGTCTCCAGAGCGCGCTCCGCCACCCCGACCAGACGCATACAGTGATGGATGCGTCCCGGGCCTAGGCGGCCCTGAGCGATTTCGAAGCCACGCCCCTCGCCAAGGAGAATGTTCGACGCCGGAACCCGGACGTTGTCGAAGCTGATCTCGCCGTGCCCGTGAGGCGCGTCGTCGTAGCCGAACACCCTCAGCAGGCGTTCGACCTTCACGCCGGCAGCATCCATGGGGACCAGAATCATCGACTGCTGCTTGTGGGGTTCGGCCGCCGGGTCGGTCATGCCCATAAAGATGGCAATCTTGCAGCGAGGATCTCCCGCCCCCGTCGTCCACCACTTGCGGCCGTTGATGACATACTCATCGCCGTCGCGCTCGATACGGGCGCGAATGTTCGTAGCGTCCGACGACGCCACATCCGGCTCACTCATGCAAAAGCAGGATCGGATCTCGCCGTCGAGCAGCGGCTTGAGCCAGCGCTGCTTTTGCTCTTGGGTGCCGTAGCGAACAAGCACCTCCATGTTGCCGGTGTCCGGCGGCGAGCAGTTGAAGACCTCCGGGGCCATCTGGAAGCGGCCCATGATCTCGCAGAGCGGGGCGTATTCCACGTTCCTCAGCCCGGCCCCGTATTCGCTGTCCGGCAGAAAGAGGTTCCACAGGCCGGCCGCCCGGGCCCTCGCCTTGAGCTCTTCCATCAGGGGCGGAATCTTCCAGCGGTCTGCTTGGCGGATCTGTTCTTGATAGGCCTCCTCGCTCGGGTAAATGTGCTCGTCCATGAAGGCCTGAAGCCCATTCCGGAGATCAGAAGCCTTGTCGGAAGATTCGAAGTTCATGCGATGCGCGCTCGTGCGCGAAGAAAGCCTGCTAATTCTAACATCCGGGGGGTTGTAGTCAGCGAGCGCGGGCGGGTGTTACCGGCGTTCCCCAAGTCTCTTGCAGCCGGCGCTCGCGCTACGGGCTCGCCGGCGGTTCACGACACTTCCGGCCGAGCGCAAACAACAATATGACCCCATACAACCCCAAACCCTTGACACCCCACGGTATGCTGGGAACACCAGCGGTTTTGCGTTCGATGGCCGAGTTTATAGGTGAAATGCGGCCAAACCCGGCCAAATCAGCTACAAAATTACCGCGTCATCCAACAGCATCACAGCGTACCCAAAAAAGAGACCGTCTGTGACAGTTCGGCGGGCGCCGACTACCCTCCCATGAAGGTCCTCGAGTTTGAAACCAAGGAACTTCTCAAGGGCCGGGGGATTCTAGTTCCCGCCGGGCGGCTCGCGGTCTCCGCCGAAGAAGCCGCGTCCGTAGCGAAGGACATCGGGGGGCCGGTGGTCGTAAAGGCCCAAATCCCGATGGCCCGCCGTTTGAAGGCCGGCGGCATCCGTTTTGCCGCCTCGTCTGAGGAGGCTTCGGCCGCGACCCGCGAATTGCTGGGGTCGACCGTTCTCGGTTTTCGCGTAAACCACGTTCTGGTGGAAGAGAGGATTGCGACCCAAACGGAAGCTTTTCTCGGCGTCGCCTACGACGCCGACTCCCGGTCCGCCGTAGTTCTGGGATCGCGATCCGGAGGGACCGACGTGGAGGCCTCTCAGGCCGTAGTCCGAAGATCGTTTTCGGTGAAGGATCCCCTGCCAAATGAGTTCGGGCGCGAACTGGCGCGAGATCTCGGTTTCGGTGATCAGCAAGCCGGCCCGCCGGCAAGCCTGGCGATGACCTTAGCGCGATGCTTTGTCGACTGGGATGCCCTCACCCTCGAGCTGAACCCGGTTGCCCTCGACTCGCAAGGCGAGTGGACGGCGCTCGACGCGCACCTCGAGATGGACGACGATGCGGCCTATCGCCAACAGGAACTGCTGACGCGGCTTCCGCTCAGCGCAAAGCTGTCCGACACTCGATCGGAGTTCGAACGCGCGGCGGCCCGGATTGACAGCGCCGATCACCGGGGCGTAGCGGGGCGACTCATCGGATTCGACGGGAATCTGGGTCTGCTGATCGGCGGGGGCGGGGCGAGCTTGACGGCAATGGACGCCATCCTGGACGCCGGCCTAAAACCCGCCAACTATTGTGAAATCGGCGGCAACCCCAGCGTTTGGAAAATCAAAGAGCTGACCAAGTTGATCCTCGCCCGGCCCCGGGTCGAAAAGCTCGCGATCATCATGAACGTGGTCAGCAACACGCGAGTCGATCTCGTCGCCCGGGGAGTCATCAAGGGCGTGCTCGAGTTGGGTCTCGATCCGCGGAAGATCATCGCCGCGTTCCGCATCCCCGGCTCGTGGGAGGAGGAAGGCAAAGCGATTCTGCGCCACTACGGAGTCGAGTTTCTGGGGCGGGAAACCGGCATTGACAAGGCCGTTGAGCGAATCCGATGCCAATCCTAGCCGATAGCGACACCCGCGTGTTGGTGCAAGGGATCACCGGGCGCGAGGCGGCGACGTTCACGGCCGAGTCCATCCGCTACGGAACGCGCATCGTGGCCGGTGTTACGCCGGGGAAAGGGGGATTGAAGGTTCATGACGTGCCCGTCTTCGATACGGTCGCAGCGGCTTTAGAAGAGCAGCCCTCGAGGGCGACCATAATCTCCGTCCCCCCGGGAGCCGCGCGAGCCGCCGCCTGGGAAGCTTTGGACAGTGGTCTCCGGCTGCTGGTCGTTGTCACCGAGCGCATCCCCCGACTGGACGTAGTCGCCATGTTGGAGCACGCCCGAGACAAAGGGGCGCGCGTCATTGGCCCCAACAGCTTGGGGGTGATCTCTCCGCACCGCTCTCGAATCGGCATGTGCGGCGGGTCGGCGGACGCCGTCCGGCAGGCCTATTCGCCCGGCCGTGTGGGCGTCGTCTCGCGCAGCGGCGGCATGATGACCGAGATCGCCAGCCTCCTCACGCAGTCGGGCATCGGACAAAGTACTTGCGTAAGCATCGGCGGAGACCCTATTGTAGGATCGACTTTCGTGGACCTGCTGCCACTCTACGAAGCGGATTCCGAGACGAAAGCAGTGGTTTTGTTCTGCGAACCCGGCGGCACGATGGAGGAGCAGTTGGCCGAGCATGTTCGGACGCGGCCCAGCCGGCTGCCGTTGGTAGCTTTCGTGGCGGGGAGATTTGCCGACCGGATGCAAGGTGTCCGATTCGGCCACGCCGGCGCCATTGTCGAGGGAACAAGAGGCAGCCCCGCGGGGAAGATGGAGGTCCTCCGAAAGGCCGGCGTGCGGGTGGCGGAAAAACTGTCGCAGATTCCCAAGCTCGTCCGGCAAGCGTTGGACGAAAGGCAGTAGGTGGATGGGCGTCTTTATACATGTTGAAGTGATCGAGAGCCGGATGGCGCCAGGCCACCGGCAAGAGTTGGTTTCGCTGTGTCCGGTGGACATTTTCCAATTGGCCGGAGAGAAATTGACGGTGCAGGCCGAGCAGGAAGACGAGTGCACGCTGTGCGAGTTGTGCCTCGATGCTGCTCCCGCGGGCGCGGTGACGATTCGCAAGACCTACAAAGACGAAACCTTGGTCTCACGGGGAGGCGGAGGGTGAGTCAAGACTTCTGGCGCACCGAAATCTCGAAAGTAGAGCCGAACCGGATCGAGGTGCGCGGTTATGACATTCAGGGCCTGATCCGCCAAGGCAGCTTCGGGGATATCGTCTACCTGCTTTTCAAGGGCGAATGGCCCCGGCGTGGAGAAGGACGCCTGGTGGAGGCGATTTTGGTATCGACGTGCGACCACAGTCTGGCCGCCCCCTCGACGGATGCGACTCGGCTGGTGGCATCCTGCGGAGTCCCGCTGCCTTCGGCGGTTGCGGCGGGACTTTTAGGGATCGGCGACTACCACGCCGGCGCCATCGAGGGCTGCGCTCGGACATTAGCTGAGGGACTTCCCGACGGAGAGGACGACCTAGCGGGCGCGGCGGACCGTTTGGTGGCGTCGGTACGCGGCAAGGGCGAGCGCTTCCTCGGATACGGCCACCCTTTACATCAGGAAGATCCCCGGGTTCCGCCGCTTCTGG
This sequence comes from Bryobacterales bacterium, assembly GCA_965206025.1. Lineage (GTDB taxonomy): Bacteria > Acidobacteriota > Terriglobia > Bryobacterales > UBA6623. The sequence goes on from CBDBIU010000003.1 coordinate 446,040, forward strand.
AGATCGCCGAGGAACGGGGACTGGCGAACCGCTGGGTCGGGTTCGCGCGGCAGATCGAGCGCGCCCTCGAACAGCAAGTGGGGCGGCCGCTGCCGCTCAACGTCGACGGGGCGATTGCCGCCCTGCTGCTCGAAATGGAGATGGACTGGCGCCTGGGCAAAGCCTTCTTTTTGATTTCACGGGCAGCCGGCCTCTCCGCCCACTACCTGGAGCAGGTAACCCGCGAACCGCCGTTTAAGTCCGCCTCCTACGACGAGATCGTCTATGATGGGCCGCCTCCGCGTCCTCTACCCGACCCCGACGGCGAGGGTTAGCAGCCCAGACTAGCGAACTTTTCTTGCCACCTGACGGTTGCAAAACACGGGTTACGCCAACCTTGATTAGGTCATAATTGGAGGGGTTCCCTAGAGGCAGTCAGCCCGGTCAATGCGAGTTAACGAAGAGGAAATCGTAAGCGATATTCTGCGGCAAGCTTCGCGCGGGCCGCGGCGCGGGGTGAGTGTCGGCGTGGGAGACGACGCGGCGGTCGTCGCGGCTCCCCCGAGCGGGGAGCGGCTGCTGCTTTCCACCGACCAAGTCATCGAAGGGACGCACTTTATCCCCGATCTGCACCCGCCGCGCGCTCTCGGCCACAAGTGCCTGGCCCGTGCGCTGAGTGATATCGCGGCCATGGGCGGAGCGCCCTGCTACTTCTTGCTGTCGCTGTGCCTGCCGGCCTGGGTGGATCGCGATTGGCTTCGCGCATATCTAGCCGGCCTGCTCAGGCTGAGCAGGCGCTGTCGGGTGCCCCTGGTGGGCGGCGACGTTGCCGGCGGACAACAGTTCGGGGCGGACGTAGCGATAGTGGGCGCTGTAGGGGGCCGCCGCCTCCTGAGGCGCGGGGGAGCCAAGCCGGGCCACAGAATCTTCGTCTCCGGGCGGCTGGGTGGCTCCGCCCTCGGGCTCGAGCGCCTTAGCACGAAGACGTTCCCGGTCTCCGACCCGGCGATCCGACGGCATCTCTACCCGCGGCCGCGCCTGGAGTTGGGCCGTTTTCTGCGCGAGCGGGTCGGCGCGACCGCCGCGATGGACTTGAGCGATGGCCTATCCACCGACCTCGAGCGGCTGGCCAACGCCGGCGGGGTCGGCGCTGAAATCGATGAGCGTGCGGTGCCGCGATTTCGAGGCGCGACGGCGGCGCAAGCACTCCACGGGGGCGAGGATTACGAACTTCTGTTCACGGTCCCGGCGAAGAAGAAGGTTCCTCCCAGCTTCCGGCGCATTCGCTTGACCCAGGTGGGCCGAGTCCGCTCCGAACCGGGGATCGTTTTGCTTTCAGAAGATGGGCCTCGCGCATTGCAGCCGGAAGGCTTCGAGCACTTCCGCTAGTCCGCTTTTCTCGCCACGCGGCGAGGCGAAGTGCGCGAGAAGACCGTCAGGTGGTGAGAAATGCGGACTAACCACAAGACAGAGCAAGTGAGCACCGAACAGAGCCGTGCCCGTTAGGGCGCGGGCACGCGGGCTAACAACCGCGGCTCTATGCGGCTGAGTCGGAGCGTGGGTACAGCACGGCCCAGGACCAATCCGCGCTAGTATATTGCCAGTGACAGGGATCAGGCGGTGTCCTGTCAGAAGCTAGCCGATTTGCAGCTGCGGCCTTTAAACGCAGCGGGTCCATCCCCGGCAACGGGCTAAGAATCATGCTCACTCGCAGAGAACTCATGAAGCTGGCGGGTTCCGCGCCGGCCTGGGTTCCGCTGTCAACTAAGTGGGGCGGGGCGCAGCGGCGCGGCAGCCTGGGAATCGCCTCAGCCTCGTTTACGCAGCGCATGCGAGCTGAGCGGCGCGGCGGCGCGGAAAAACCCCTCTCCGATCCGTTCCACTTGCTCGAGTACTGTCACCGCCTCGGGGCCGGCGGCGTGGAAATTTCCGCCGAATCCCTGGACCCCGATTCGATAAGACGCTTCCGCGGGAGGGTGGAATCCGCGGGCATGTACGTAGAAGTGGCTGTCCGCCTGCCTCACGACCAGTCCGACGTCTCCGAGTTCCGGGACAGCCTCCGCGCCGCGAAGGGCGTCGGTGCGTCCGTTGTCAGAACCACTCTACTGGCGCGGCCCCGCTACTTGGCCCTCGACAGCGCCGAGGAGTTGCGGCATTTTACTCAGCAGGCGTGGAAATCGGTGACGCTGGCGGAAAACGCCCTCCGCAGGCGGCGGATGAAACTGGCCATCGAAACCCACCGAGGTGTGCGGATCGAAGAGTTGCTCAGCATCATGAAACAGATCAGCAGCGAGTTCGTAGGCGTCTGCGTCGACCCCGCGAACAGCCTCGCTCTGCTCGAATCGCCGCGGGAAACGGTCGAGATGCTCGCACCCTACGCCGTCTCGGTCCACCTGAAGGACATCGCCGTCAAAGAATCCGAGGAGGGCTTTTTATTGTCGGAAGTTGCGCTGGGCGAGGGCTTCCTTGACCTAAGGGCGATCGTCGACGATCTACGGCAGGCTCGATCGAATATCCGCTTCAATCTGGAAGTTATGGCCGATGACCCAGTGGAAATCCCGTGCTTAGCCGGCCGCTACTGGCCGACGATGGGGCAAGTGCCCGGCTGGCGGCTGGCCAGCATCCTAAGTCTGGTGAAGCGAAAGCAGCAGGCTAAGCCACTGCCCCGCGTGAGCGACCTCCCTCCCCAAGAGCGCGTCAAGCTGGAGGACGAGAACGTACGCCGGTCGTTGGCTCACGCCAGCGAACTGCTCGGGCTGTAGGGCAGGGACGCGAGGCCGTTCCCCGGGGACAACATGTCGGACCCCTGGACCGGCGCGCGATCTCGGAGAGGCCTGATTGCCGTGACACCTCCCTAGCGCCCCCAAAACCCCTAAAGCACTCATTTTTCTGTAATTTTCGCGGTCTCGGCGGCTCCGTCGAAACCCTCGTCGCGGTAGAATAAGAGGAGCCGTTCTACTTCCCTGAAACCCCCTTCAGAGAGGACACTTCTTTGGCCGATCAACCCCCCCAGCCTCCCACACAACTGCCCTTAGGCGGCAACGGAACACCGCAGAATTGGACGCCCATCGACATCGAAGTCGAGATGAAGAAGTCCTATCTCGACTACGCGATGAGCGTCATCATCGGGCGCGCGCTGCCGGACGTTCGCGACGGCCTCAAGCCCGTGCAGCGGCGCATCCTCTACGGCATGCTCGAAGCCGGCCTGCGCTCGAATCGCAGCTACCGCAAGGCGGCCAAGATCGTCGGCGAGGTGATGGGGAACTACCACCCGCACGGGGATTCGTCGATCTACGACACCTTGGTTCGCATGGCGCAACCGTTCACGATGCGAAACATGCTGGTGGATGGGCAGGGCAATTTCGGCTCGGTGGACGGCGACCCGCCGGCGGCCATGCGCTACACCGAAGCGCGTTTGACCGCCTTCTCGGAATCGCTGCTGCAAGAGCTTGACCAAGACACAGTCGACTTCCGGCCCAACTATGACGACACCGCCCAGGAGCCGGAGTGTCTGCCCGCCGCGGCCCCGAATCTGATCGTCAACGGCGGCACCGGCATTGCGGTCGGCATGGCCACCAACATTCCGCCCCACAACCTGCGGGAAATCATCGACGCGGCCATTCAGTTGATCGAGCACCCGAACACATCGCTCGACAAGGTCCTGGAGATCGTTCAGGGCCCCGATTTTCCCACGGGGGGCATGATTTGCGGTCGAGAAGGCGTCGTCAACGCCTACAAAACGGGTCGCGGCCATCTGACTATCCGGGCGCGCGCCCGGACAGAGGAGACCAGCAAGGAACGAACCTCCATCATTGTCAGCGAGATCCCCTACCAGGTGAACAAGTCGCGGCTGATCGAGCACGCCGCCGCCTTGGTCAACAACAAGAAAATCGAGGGCATCTCCGATATCCGCGACGAAAGCGACCGCGACGGCATGCGCATCGTCTTCGACCTCAAGCGCGGGGAGCAGCCCGAAGTTATCCTCAACAATCTCTTTAAACACACGCAGATGCAGGCGGGTTACGGCATCATCTTCCTGGCCATCGTCAACGGCCAGCCGAGGGAACTGGGGCTGCTTGAGTACCTGAAGCTGTTCATCGAGCACCGGATCGAGATCGTCCAGCGGCGAACGAACTACCTGCTGCGCAAGGCCCGGGATCGAGAGCACCTTCTGCTCGGCTTCCAGAAAGCCCTCGAGCACATGGATGCCATCATCAAGTTGATCCGCGCCTCGAAGAGTCCCGCGGAGGCTCGGCAGGGCCTAATGGACAGCTTCGAACTGACCGAGCGTCAGGCCCAGGCCGTCATTGAAATGCAGTTGCAGCGCTTGACGGCGATGGAGCGCGAGAAGATCCTGGAAGAGCTGGCTGAAATCCAGCGCCGCATCGCCGAGTACTTGAAGATTCTCGGCTCCGACAAGGAGCTGCGTCGGGTCATCATCCAGGAGCTGCGCGACGTCAGGAAGAAGTTCGGCGACGAGCGGCGCACCGAGATCACCGGGCCGGTGGCGGACATCTCGATCGAGGACCTGATCGCCGACGAGGATATGGCCATCACGGTCACCCGCAACAGCTACCTCAAGCGGACGCCGGTGACCACCTATCGCCAACAGTCCCGCGGCGGCCGAGGCCGCATCGGCATGGGAACCAGGACCGAGGACTTCATCGAGAACCTGCTGATCGGCTCGGCTCACTCCTACGTTCTTGTTTTCACCAACCTAGGACGGCTCTATTGGCTCAAGGTGTACGGCATCCCCGAAGTCGGCGTGGCCGGACGGGGGAAGAATATCGTCAATCTCGTCAACTTGCAGGCGACCGAGAAGGTGCAGGCCTTCTTGCCGGTCAAGAAATTCGCCGAGGGCCAGTTCGTGGTCATGGCGACGCAGCGGGGGGTCATCAAGAAGTGCCCGTTGCCGGTGTTCAAACGGCCGATGGCCCGCGGCATAATCGCCATCAACCTCGACCAGGGCGATGAGCTCATCTCAGCGCATCTGACCGACGGCAAACAGCAGATCTTCGTGGCCACAAGGAAGGGCAAAGCGATCCGCTTCGACGAGAAGCACGTGCGGGCCATGGGCCGGCCCGCGCGGGGGGTCCGATCGATCCGGCTCGATCAGGACGACCATGTGGTCGGCATGCAGGCGGTGTCGGAGGACGTGCTGATCCTCAGCGTCACCGAGAACGGCTTCGGGAAACGAACCAAACTCGAGGCCTATCGCGTGACGGCCCGTGGCGGCAAAGGGGTGATCAACATCAAGACGACCCGGCGCAACGGCAACGTCGTCGCCGTCATGAGGGTCTCGGCGGAAAATGATCTGATGATCATTACCCGCGGCGGCAAGATCATCCGTATCGGGGCGCACAAGATCCGCGCTACGGGCCGCTCGGCCCAGGGCGTCAAGCTCGTCAACTTGGGAGATGGCGACGAGATCGCCGCCGCCTGCGTCGTGCCCGACGGCCAACCGGGGCCCAACGGCAAGACCAACGGCGCCGACGGTCAAGGGGTTCTGATACAGTAGCACCCGCCCCACGGAGACCAATCTCAGCTATCGTGCTCCCGGCATCCAGCAGCGGGGATGATCCAGGTCTTTTCGATCCCAATCTCCCGCCTGCAAGCCGGTTGTCGGCGTGGGCACGCGCGAATCCGCCTTATTCCTCACGCAATCCCAGCGCCTTGATCTTGGAGGCCAGCGTAGTGGGTCTGAGTCCGAGCAACTTCGCGGCGCCGGACGGCCCGGAGATCCGCCAATGAGTTGCTTCCAGCGCGGACAGCAGATTTTCACGCTCCCGTTGCTTGAGCTTCAGCGGCGGCACGGCCAACCGCCGGCAGGATTCCAAAAGGAAGTACTCGGCCAGCATCGCTACGTCCCCCGCTCTCTCGCGGAGAGGAGCGACGTTGATGGGGAACACACTGAGCCGGTAGTAGAGATCCTCACGAAACCGTCCGGCTTCGACCTCCTTTTCCAGATTCCGGTTGGTCGCCGCGATGAGTCTTACGTCCACCTTGCGCGTGCGCTCGTCACCGATCCGCTCGAAGGTCCCTTCTTGCAGCACGCGCAACAGCTTGCTTTGCAGATCCAAGGGGATCTCGCCAACTTCGTCCAGAAAAAGCGTCCCTCTGTCGGCTAGCTGAAAGCGACCCACGCGGTCACGAATCGCCCCGGTGAACGCTCCCTTGACGTGGCCGAAGAACTCGCTTTCGAAGAGCTCCCGCGGCACGTTCCCAGGTGAACACTCCTCTCGAAAGCGGAGGGGGTGGCCGACAAACGACCGAATACCCTCTCGATGCAGCCAATCATCACACCCGATCAGCAACTATGACCTGACGGGCTTCGAAGCAAGCTCAAGCGTCCTCTCTCGGCCATCGTCGCTTCAGATCACCTTGTGTGCGACCCCCCCCGTTCAGGATCATCTTGCATTGGGCTAAATGTATAATAAGGAGCGATGTCTGAGCAGTTGGGTAAGCAGGAGCGGCTGTTCTCGATCCTTCGCTCGATGGATCGCGTCCTGGTAGCCTACTCGGGGGGCACGGACTCGGCTTACCTGGCCTGGGCCGCGAACCGAGTCCTGGGGGCCGGCGCGCTCGCCGTAACCGCCGACTCGGCTTCGATCCCGGAATCCCACAAGCGGGACGCCGAAGAATTCGTCAAGCGATACGGCATCCGCCACCGCTACATCGAAACCAACGAGTTCGACAACCCCGACTACGTGCGCAATGACGCCAATCGCTGCTTCCACTGCAAGGACGAGCTATTCAGCCAACTCAGTGAGACCGGGCGCGCGCTGGGCTTCGAGCACATCACCTACGGCGTCAACGTGGACGACACGAAAGACTTCCGGCCCGGTCATCGCGCGGCGAAGGAACACGGCGTCCGCGCGCCGCTGCTCGAAGCCGGCCTAGCCAAGGCGGAGATCCGCGCGCTGTCGCGCCGCGAGGGCCTGCCCACTTGGGATCGCCCTGCCGCCGCCTGCTTGAGCTCGCGCATCCCCTACGGAACGACTGTGACGAAAGAGAAAGTAAAGCTTGTAGAGAAGGGCGAAGAAGCGCTCAAAAGTCTCGGCTTCGAAATCTACCGCGTCCGCTATCACGGCGAGCTCGTGCGCATTGAGATCGGCCGGGATGAATTGGCTCGCGCGCTCGACGTCGAGATGGCCGGCAAGATCACCGGCGTGTTCAAGAGTCTCGGTTTCCACTACGTCACGCTCGACCTAGAGGGCTATCGTCTCGGTTCGCTCAACGAAGCGCTTCCCTCCGCCGACAAAGCGCAAGGCCTGCCCATCATTTCCTAGCCCGCGTTTCTCGCCACAGTCTGTACGTATCGGCTGGCGCATAACTTGTGAGGCAAGCGGGCGCGATGAATCGCGCCTCTCCATACCTGGCGGCGGGCGTTCGCTTGCATTCCTGGCGACTGCTGATGAGAAAAGCAGGCTACACGAACGGGTTTGGAAACAAGTCCGCGGCGACGCGTTTTTCCTCAAGCGATTCACTGCAGGTGGCACCGCTTCCTGTGATACACTACGTTTCTGCAAAAAAGACTTTTTACTCTTTTTTCTGTTTCCGTCGTAGAAAAAAGTTTAGCCAACCCTCTGAAATCCGAAACCTGGCCGCCGTTGGCCCAGCCATGGCCAGAGAGCTAAATGGACGTCTGGAAGCAGATCCTAAGGCGCCTCGAAGCACAGGTGAGCCGCGAGAACTACTCGAACTGGCTTGAGCCCATTCGCCTCAGCCATGTAGATGACCAGCACACCCTCCATTTACTGGTTCCCAACGCAAGCGCCCAACAGTGGCTTGAGTCCGAGTACCAAGAGACGATCCTCGACGCGGCGCAGAGTCTCTCCTTGGCGTTCGAGTCCGTTGTGTTCACGCTAAACGGTACAGCGGCGCCCTCCGAGATGAATCGGTCGGCGGCGACGGCGCGGCAAACGTCGTTTGACTTCCGCGCGGCGGCCAGCTGTTTCCATCCGCGGTACACCTTCGATACCTTCGTGGTGGGATCGTGTAATGAATTTGCCGCCGCGGCGGCTCACGCTGTCGCCCGCAACCCAGCACGAGCCTATAACCCCCTCTACTTGTACGGCGGCGTCGGTATGGGGAAGACCCACCTGATGCAAGCGATCGGCCAAGAGCTTCAGAAGAACTTCCCGCACCTGCGCGTCATCTACGTCACCAGCGAGCAGTTCATGAATGAGATGATCAACTCACTCCGCTATAACCGGATGAGCTCTTTCCATGAGCGGTTTCGCTCGGCTGACGCCCTGCTCGTTGACGATATCCAAATGATCGCTTCAAAAGAAAGGACGCAGGAGGAATTCTTCCATACATTCAATGCTCTCCATCACATGGAGAAGCAGATCGTTCTCTCCAGCGACCGGACTCCCCGGCAAATCCCCGGTGTTGTCGATCGCCTCCGATCGAGGTTTAGTTGGGGCCTGCTCGCTGACATCCAGCCGCCTGATTTGGAGACGAAGATGGCCATCCTCGACCGCAAAGCCGAGGAATCTTCGGTGAATCTGCCCGACAAAGTCCGCAGCTACGTAGCGATGCAAATGCAGTCTAACATACGTGAACTCGAGGGCGCTCTGATTCGACTGACAGCCATCTCGTCTCTGACGGGAGCCGACATCTCACTCTCCATGGCGAAGCAAGCGCTCAGCTCGATGATCTCCGTCAGCGAGTGTAAAGCAACCATCGAGTCGATCCAGGGAATAGTCAGCCAAGAGTTCGGGCTTCAGCCCGGAAAACTACAGGAAAGAACAAACGTCAAAGCCATCTCATTCCCTCGCCAGATTGCCATGTACCTGTGCAAGGAGCTAACCGGGGCTTCTCTCCCCGAAATCGGGCGGGCCTTCAACGGCAAGCACCACACGACGGTTCTCCATTCAGTTTTAAAGGTTGAGCGGCTGCGCCAGCGAGATCCCAATCTAAACAAGCTGATCCACAAGCTAACTGACAGATTTAATTAGATATAATAAAGTGTCCGCGTCCTTCTGGATTCGTATCGATGCGAGCAGTGGAAACTTGACGATTCGCTGAGGCGGACTCCCAGAAAGAGCCTGTTTTTTCACAAGACAGATCGTGTCTAGTACTAGTATTAACAACCACTTACAGTGTTTTCCACAGATCCACAGAGCCTATGATGATTAACCTTATGTAGATTGTAGATGTAAGGAGCTAACTCATCTTAGTCGCAGCCCTTCGTCAAAGCCGCGGCTGGACAGGCGGATGATATCCATGGAACTAACCGTAAAGAAGGCTGACCTGGTTCGGGAGTTGAGCTTGGGTCAAGGTGTTGTCGAGAAGAAAACGACTATCCCCGTACTATCGAATGTGCTGGTTGAGGCGGGAGATAGCGGTATCACTCTGACTGTCACGGACCTGGAGTTGGGTGTCCGAAGTGCCTGTCCGGCGGTTGTGAAGAAGGGTGGGGCGACGACGATCCCAGCGCGGAAGCTGCTGGATTATGTCCGACTACTTCCGGATGCTGAACTGGCGATCCAGGTGAATCAGAGTCACTCGGTGAGTATTGTCTGCGGGCGCTCGCGGACCAGGGTGGCGGGCATGTCGAGGGATAACTTTCCCGAGCTGCCGCCGATGCCGTCTCCGATTACTCAGATACCCGCGTCTCTGCTGGTAAACACGATCGGCAAGACAATTTTTGCCATTGCCAGCGAGGAATCGCGCTATACCCTCACGGGGTCCCTTTTGTTGTTGAAGCCGGACTCGCTGACGATGGTGGCAACTGATGGGCACCGCTTGTCCTTTATCAAGGCGGATTGTCCGTTTGAGGGTATTTCGGGGGAGCTAGAAGTCCTGGTGCCGAAGAAGGCCATGGCTGAGGTACTAAAGATTGCCTCTGAAGTGGATGGCTCAACCGGGATTGACTTCGCCATGGATGACAATCATCTTTTCTTCCAGTGTGGTCAGCGGCTGCTGATTTCTAGGAAGCTTAGCGGTCAGTTCCCGGACTACGAGCGGGTCCTGCCCGAGGTCGAGGGGAGTAGTTTGGTTCTGAATCGAGAGGAGGTTACTGCGGCGATTCGGCGCGTTGCTCAGTTTGCGGATGATCGCTCGCATGCAGTCCGCCTCGAAGTTAACTCGGAAGAGTTGCGGCTGGAGGCAAGCGGCTCGGAAGCAGGTCAGAGCGAAGAGTCCCTACCCGTTAACTATGAAGGGAACGATATAAAGATCGGCTTTAACTCACACTATTTACTGGACTTCATGGGTGTTGCGGATACGGAGTTGATCGAGTTTCGCTTTACCGATAGCGAGAGTGCCGGACAACTGCAGCTAGACCCGCCACCGGAGGGGTACAACTATCGCTACGTTATCATGCCCATGAGAGTTTAACGAGGAAAGATGCCTACTAGCCAGACAGAGACCCGCTACGACGCGGAGAGCATTCGGGTTTTGGAGGGCCTTGAGGCCGTGCGGCTGCGCCCGGCGATGTATATAGGTTCAACAGGAGAGCTCGGCCTACACCATTTAGTTTACGAAGTAGTTGATAACTCTGTAGATGAGGCCCTGGCCGGTTGTTGTACGGAGATTTCCGTTACTATTCACATCGATAACTCGATAACTGTTGTGGACGATGGTCGTGGGATACCGGTGGCCCGCCATGCCGAGGAGGGCGTCTCGGCCGCCGAGGTTGTCATGACCAAGCTTCATGCCGGCGGCAAGTTCGACTCTGACAGCTATAAGGTCTCGGGCGGACTTCATGGGGTCGGCGTGAGCTGTGTCAATGCCCTTTCCGAGCAGCTTTCTTTAGAGGTTTGGCGCGAGGGCTTTACCTGGGAGCAGGAGTACAAGAGGGGTTTGCCGGGGGGCCCGCTCCAGAAGACAGGTAAGGCGGGGCGAAAGACGGGCACGAAGATCACCTTCAAGCCTGACGTGGAGATCTTTACCGCGACGGAGTTTAACTACGACACGCTGGCCCAGCGCCTCCGGGAGATGGCCTTCCTCAATGGCGGGCTGAAGATTCATTTTGTCGATGAGCGGGGCGAGCGCAAGCCGCAGTTATTTCACTTCCAGGGCGGAATCGCGGAGTTCGTCGCCTACTTGAATCGCGGCAAGATACCCCTTCATCCTGAGCCGATTCATTTCAGCGGCGAGCGTCGTATCAACGGCGAAACCAGGCTGGGCATGGAGGTGGCCATCCAATATAACGATGGCTACGCGGAGAACGTTTTCAGTTTTGCGAATACCATCAACACAATAGACGGAGGGACCCACCTAAGCGGATTCCGCTCCGCGCTAACGCGAACGATCAATGCCTACGGCCAGCAGGCGAAGCTGTTCCGGGACGTTAAGGAGAACCTCTCGGGGGACGACGTGCGCGAGGGTCTGACGGCCGTCGTGAGCGTTAAGCTGCCGCAGCCCCAGTTTGAAGGGCAGACGAAGGGCAAGCTGAACAGCGATATCCAAGGCCATGTTGTCGCCTTCGTGAATGAGAAGCTGGGGGAGTACTTTGAGACGCAGCCCCGGGTTGCCCGCAAGGTTGTCCAGAAGGCCATCGAGGCCGCCCGCGCTCGGGAAGCGGCTCGCAAGGCCCGGGATCTGACGCGGCGCAAGGGTGCTCTCGATTCGGGGGGGTTGCCGGGTAAACTGGCCGACTGCCAGGAAAAGGACCCCCGGCGAGCGGAGCTTTTTATCGTCGAGGGTGAGTCCGCTGGCGGCACAGCCAAGCAGGGACGCGACCGCCGTACGCAGGCCATTCTCCCGCTTAAGGGGAAGATTCTGAATGTGGAAAAGGCGCGCTACGACAAGATGTTAAACCACAACGAGTTACGCGCCATGATTATTGCTCTGGGAACGGGCATTGGAAGCGAAGACTTCGATGCCGGCAAGCTGCGCTATCACAAGATCATCTTAATGACGGATGCCGATGTCGACGGCTCCCACATTCGCACCCTACTGCTGACGTTCTTCTTCCGCCAGATGAGGGAGTTGGTCGATCGAGGTCACATCTTTATCGCGCAGCCGCCGCTCTACCGCGTCAAGCGCGGTCGAGGGGAGCGCTATATCAAGGATGAGAAGGAGTTCACCCGCGAGATCATCCGCTTGGCGACCGATGGCCTTCAGATCCACTACGGAAGCAACGGTCGGGATGGAGAGGTGATCGACCCCGGGGACGTGCGGAAGTTTCTTCTTCAGGTGGATGACTACGCGGCCATGTTTGAGCAGCTCGCGCGACGGCTTCGGAATTCCGGGGTAGTCGAGGTTCTCTCCGATGTAGAGCTTCCGCTGGACACGAAGGAGGATTACCAGCAGAAGGCCAACGTCAGTCGACTGGCTGCTCGGCTGACGGAGCTGGGCTTGACGGCCAAGGTGCTGGCCGACGAGATGCACTCGGCCTGGATGGTTTCCTTTAGGGAGTCGACTGAAGCGGAAAGGTTTATCAATCTGGAGTTGGCGGCGCAACCGGAATACCGCCGCCTGCGCTCGCTTTCCCGGCAGATGGCTCGCTTCAATCAGCCCCCGTTCCAGGTTATTTCCAAGAGAGCGAGCGAAAAGGTCACCGACTGCGTTTCCCTGTTCAGGCACGTGAAGGCCGTCGGTATGAAAGACGCGACGATCCAGCGGTATAAGGGCCTCGGGGAGATGAACGCGTCGCAGTTGTGGGACACAACCATGAACGCCGAGACCCGGCGCCTTTTGCAGGTCCGAATTGACGACGCCGTCGAGAGTGAAAAAATCTTTTCCACGCTGATGGGGGAAAACGTCGAGTCCCGCCGCAAGTTCATTGGCGACAACGCGCTTGACGTCAAGAATCTGGACATTTAGGCGCGCCGGCGGGCCTACGTGGGTCAGCTGACAGGCCCGCGAGACCATTGGGGGCTGGCCCCATCATCCGCGGAGGGCGTTTTCCAGGCTGAGGTCTTTTCAGGATCATCTTGTGTTGGAAACACTCCCCCCGTTTCGCAGTCATTCCGCATTCGGTGGCTCTTGCTTGGAAACCAGATACTCATCTTTGATACACTGGCGAGTTACCTTCTGAACACGGGTTCTTCCATCATCAAGGAGTAAGGCAATATGGCGTTTCTTCTGGCGCGACTTAGGCTCTGCGCCGCCGCAGGCGATAGATCTGGGCCACCGAGATCCCCGCCAGCCGCTCGTATTCGCGCTGCTGGTACTGCTGGTATTCCCGCTCGAGGATCTTGCGCGTGGCCGGGCCGCTGAGGGTTTCGTGGGCCTCGTCCACCGCCGCCAGCAGTTCGACGTCGGCGGGCGTGTACTTGCGGGCAAAGCATGCCGCCGGTAGCGGGCGGGTTGGAGTTCTCCGCCCTGCCGGTACTGCTGGATCAGCCGCGTGATTTGCGCCCGGCTCAGTCCGGTCATCTTGACCAGATACTGCCGCAGCAGCCCTTTGTCGGCGCGGTTTTGGCGGCTGTAGCCGTGCTGGCGAAGCGTGCGCGCCACCCACGATCTCGGCCCGCCCTTTGCCTTTGAATCGAATCTCCTCTGGAGTGGAGAAACTGCTGGATCTGTTGCAGGTTCAGCTGCTGGTGTTTTGCACTTGGATAGTCATCCCAGCATGCCCACTCCCCGATCCTTCAGGCTCATCTTGTGTGAGAAACAAACTCCCGTTCAGACTCATCTTGCATGAGACAAGACTTTGCTTGGAAACCAGATACTCATCTTTGATACACTGGCGAGTTACCTTCTGAACACGGGTTCTTCCATCATCAAGGAGTAAGGCAATATGGCGTTTCTTCTGGCGCTTGTCATTTGGCTGGTCAGTTTGGGTCTGGCGATCCCTTTCATCACCCGGACTTGGTGGCTGCCGGACGCCATCACCGAGCATGCTCGGCAAGTCGACGACCAGTTCATGTTGACTCTCGTCGTCATGGGCATCATTTTTATCCTGGCGCAGGGCGCGCTGGGCTACGCCGTTTGGCGGTTTGGCCGTGAACGGCCCGGGCCGGCCTCTCCCGTTCGGGGCAACGATCGCTGGGAGATCTTGTGGACAACCGCGGCTGCCGTCCTCTTTATCGGTTTGCCGTTCATGGGATACACGGTTTGGGCGGAAGTGAGATTCACCAAGGCTCAGTCGGAAGACCCCGCCACGGATCGCCTGATTGTCGAAGTGACGGGCCAGCAGTTTGTGTGGAACATGCGCTATCCCGGCCGGGACGGCAAGTTCGGCCCCCTCGACAACAGCTTGATCGACGATGAGATGGGGAATCCGCTGGGTCTCGACCGCGATCACCCCGACGGCCGGGACGACATCATGGTTCCGAGAATGGCGGTGCCGGTGGGGCGCGAGGTCGAAGTGGTTCTTCGTTCCAAGGACGTCATCCACAACTTCTTCGTTCCGGAGCTGCGCATCAAGTTGGACACCGTACCCGGGCTGGTCAACCGGCTTCGCTTCAAACCCGAGAAGGTCGGCACCTACGAAATCCCCTGTTCGGAGTTGTGCGGCCTGGGCCACTACAAGATGAGAAGCTTCCTGGACGTGATGGCCCCGGAGGACTACGAAAGCTGGCTGGAAGAGCAGTATTCGTACCTTGAAGAACTCTAGCCCGCTTTTCTCACCACGCGGCGAGCAAGCGCAACGAAGTAATGGCGGGCCTATTGCGTGCTTCGACCGTCAGGTGGTGAGAAATGCGGGCTAGGCGCGAGGCGTCGATTCTCGCCGGTTGGCCCTGACCGAGACCGTAAGCGGGGCGAGCGGTCGAGGCAGACCATCCGAGAAAGTTTGGGAGAGCTCGATTATGTCGGAAGTCGCGGAGCATGTCGAAGTTCATCGGCATCCTGAGCCGAAGGGCTTCGTTTGGAAATACATCTTCAGCCTCGACCATAAGGTCATCGGCATCCAGTACATCCTACTGGCGATTGTGGCTGTCTTCTTGGGCATGGGTCTGAGCTTACTGGTGCGCCTGCGTCTGGTTTGGCCCGAGAAATCTTTTGCGTGGCTCGGCAGCTTGTTTCCCGAAGGGGCTCCCGACGGCGTGATGACGCCGGAGTTTTACCTGGCCATGCTCACCATGCATGGAACGATCATGGTCTTCATGGTGCTGACGACGGCGCCCCAGGGGGGCTTTGGGAATTACGTGCTTCCGATTCAGATCGGGGCGGCCGACATGGCCTTCCCCCGGCTGAACATGCTTTCCTTCTGGACGATTTTCCTTTCCTTCCTCGCTCTCGTGACGGCCTTTTTCGTCGAGGGAGGAGCGCCGATTTCCGGCTGGACCGCCTACCCGCCCTTGAGCGCCATCCCATCGGCTCAACTCGGCGGCCACGGACAGGATTTCTGGATCCTTAGCATTGCGCTTTTCTGTATCGGTTCCTTGCTCGGGGCCTTGAACTTTATCGTCACGACGCTGCATTTGCGGTCAAAAGGGCTGACCATGATGCGGCTTCCGCTGACCGTCTGGGCTTGGTTTGTCACCGCCGTTTTGGGTTTGCTGGCGTTCGGCGTGCTGCTTTCCGCCGGTGTCTTGCTGCTGATGGACCGCTTGGTGGGCACAAGCTTCTTCATACCAGGTGGACTAGTCGTCAACGACCAGATTATAGATCACACCGGCGGTTCGCCGATCTTGTGGCAGCATCTGTTCTGGTTCTTCGGCCATCCGGAGGTCTATATCGCCATCTTGCCCGGCATGGGGGTGACCTCACACATCCTCTCGACGTTCGCCCGCAAAGCGGTCTTCGGCTACCGCGCGATGGTTTATGCGCTTTGCGGGATTGGAATTCTAGGATTTGCTGTCTGGGGTCATCACATGTTCATCAGCGGGATGAGCCCTTATTCGGCGTTCGTCTTTTCCATATTGACGATGGTCATCGGCGTGCCCTCGGCGATCAAGACTTTCAACTGGATCGGAACGTTGTGGGGGGCGAAGATTCGTTTCACGACGCCGATGCTTTACTCCATCGGGTTCGTCTCGCTTTTCGTCACCGGCGGCATCAGCGGTATCTTTCTAGGCCAGCCCACGGTGGATCTCTACTTCCACGATACGTACTTCGTGGTAGCTCACTTCCACATGGTCATGGGGGTGGCGGCTATTTTCGGGATGTTTGCGGGGGTGAGTTTCTGGTTCCCCAAAATGTTCGGCCGCATGATGAGCGAGGGGATCGGCAAGGTCCACTTCTGGATTACCTTCATTGGGGTGTACGCGATTTTCAGCCCCATGCACTATCTGGGCGTACTCGCCCATCCACGCCGCTACGCCGAGCTAACCGGGGTGGACTATCTCCAGAACTCGGGCGCGGGCGAGATTCAATACTTCATCACCATCGCAGCCATGATCACCGCTACGGCGCAATTTCTCTGGTTGTTCAACGCGATCTGGAGTGTCTTCAAGGGTAAGAAAACGGCGGAGGAAAATCCCTGGGAAGCGACAACGCTCGAGTGGGCCGTTCCCACGCCACCGCCGCACGACAACTTCGAAGGCAAGATTCCGACGGTGTATCGCGGGCCCTATGAGTTCAGCGTGCCCGGTGCGAAGCGAGACTTCATCATGCAGTGTAACTCCGACGAGATGGCGTTCGAAAAACCGTCGGGCGACTAGTATGGCCAGCACCGTCCTGCCGCCAAAACCCAAGCCGGCGATCGAGAGGGAAGAAAAGCGCCCGTCAACCGGAGGGGGCGGATTCGGCGACCTTCCCCCACAGAACGGCGATGGCGGCGGGGAATCGGGTCAACCCGATCCCGGCGTGCTCGCGGTTCAGCGCTACAAGCTCGGCATTTGGATCGGCTTTGGCGGGATAGTGATGGTGTTCGCCGCCTTTACGAGTGCTCTCGTGGTGCGCAAAGGCTTGAGCGACGATTGGAGAGCCTTCGAATTACCGGACGTCCTCTGGCTCGGCACGTTGATCCTGCTTGCCAGTAGCGTGACCGTAGAGAAGGCCCGGAGAGCGATGCAGGCCGGTCTGGAGAAGGGTCTGCGGCGCTGGCTGGGGGCGACGGCCTTGCTTGGGGCGGCTTTTCTGGC
This sequence comes from Bryobacterales bacterium, assembly GCA_965206025.1. Taxonomy (GTDB): domain Bacteria; phylum Acidobacteriota; class Terriglobia; order Bryobacterales; family UBA6623. Next base: position 462,950 of record CBDBIU010000003.1, read on the forward strand.
TTCGCAGTACGCGGGCTGGAGGGAGCTTGCCGCGCAAGGAGTCTACGTGACTTCGAATCCCAGCAGCTCGTTTTTCTACTTACTCACCGCGGCGCACGGCTTGCACTTACTGGGCGGCATGATGGCCATGACCTATGTGGTCTGGCGCGTTTGGCGTTCTCGGATCTGGGTGACGCGCGACGCCGCCGTCGAAGGCGCGGCCCTTTACTGGCACCTAATGGACGGTCTTTGGGTCTACTTGTTTGCTTTGATCTTGGTTGGGGGGTAGCTGCACATGTCAGAAGCTCACGGCGCGGTCGAAGCGACTTGGAAGGGGGGCGCGTCGCCCTATGCGGTTGGCGATAAGAAGTTGGGGATGTGGCTGTTCATCGTCTCCGATGCGTTGACCTTCGCCGCTCTGATTGTTGCCTATAGTTACGTGCGCGTGGCCAACGAATGGCCGATGCCGTTCGACTTCTATCCGGCGATTATCTTTTCGTCGGTGATGACGCTGGTGCTGCTCTCGAGCAGCCTGACAATGGTCTTCGGTGTCCAGGCCGGGCACGCCGGCGACCGGCAGGCCGCCAAGAAGTGGATTTGGGCGACCATGCTCGGCGGTATCATCTTTATCGTCCTGCACGCCAATGAGTGGATGCACCTGATCCAAGAGGGCGTCACCCCGCTCAGCAACCCCTGGGGGACGCCGCTGTTCGGCGGCACGTTCTTCCTTTTGACGGGACTCCACATGACCCACGTGGCGATCGGCGTAGTCTACCTAGGCGTCGTGGCCTGGGGCTTCGGCAAGGGAAAGTACGACGGAGAGGACGTCGAGGTCAGCGGTCTCTATTGGCACTTCGTCGATCTGGTTTGGATGTTCATCTTCCCCATGGTTTATTTGATGTCGACCAAAGTTTCATAACGGAGCGAAGCCATGAGTGACGCAGCAGAGACCCAATCACACGGAAGAATGTTCATAAAGGTTTGGATTTGGTTGCTGGTCATCACGCTGGTCGAGATCCTGCTGGCCTACATCCAGTTCGGCGCCGTAGCCATGCTGACAGTGCTGATGAGTCTTTCGATCGTCAAAGCGGGCCTGATCATGGCCTACTTCATGCACCTCAGATACGACGAGCCCAGCCTGAGTTGGACGCTGGTGCCTCCCCTCGTGGCTTGTCTGCTGATCATGGTCGGATACTTCTTCCCGGACAGTTTCTTGATCCTCGAGATCGGCGTGAAATAGACCATGCGGCGGCTTTTTCGAGCGATCGAACGGCTGGCCCGCTTCTCGGCGCTGGTTCTGCTGCCGGCTGTGGTCTCCTCGCCCCTCTGGGCTCAGTGCGCCATGTGCCGCCAGGCCGCGGCCAGCCAGCAGGTAGAGGCTATCCGCGCCCTCAATGCCGGGATCATTCTTCTGGCCATTCCCCCGGCCGCCATCATCGGCGGCATCGCCTGGTTCACCTACCGCCACCGGAACGGCTTCCAGGACCCAGTACTACCGAAGTAGTAGACGCTTTGCCCCGTCCGTGGCTCAACGGATGACGCCGGTGTCGAGATGGTGGAGCCGGGGACCTCCCGCGCTTTCCTGCGCCCCTGCGGGGCTTTGCCGAGTCTGCCATTCCACCCACGGTTCCGCTTACGGCTGCACCGTGGAAAAATCGGGGGAAACCGGGGACAGTTTCCTATTTCGATGTCCTATTTTGATGACAGCGAGCCCCCCGCCCGACAAGCTGGGCCGCACGCCGGCAGGGTAATTGCTCACAGCCAAGTCAGAAGGCCACGCTGTAACTCAGGCCGGGGTCTCGGCCCCGGATGAGCAGGAAGGAAACGGTGTGACTCTTGAGAGAGAGGTTGAACGTGGGATGAACATGAACTCCATCGAAGATTACGAGCGACGTGACGGTTTCAGAGAAGCCGATGTTGAGTCCGCCGATTGGGCGCACTTTTCCCTGGTAGGTTCCGTACACAACGCCACCATACGGGGCGATCGGCAGGCCGGTCTCGCGTTTCAGATTCTTGCTGAAGGTGGCGTAGAAGGCTTGTCCGGACGGCGTGCCGATGCGGTCTGAACTGGTACCCAGGATCATCGCCGGGCGATGCCTCGTCTCCCGAATGGCAAGGAGATTCGCGAGAGGGCTCACCTTGCCGGCCCGCGGGTTGTATTCCACTCCGGCGGAGAATCTCGACGTGAGCCAATAGGTCAAGGTGGTGCGCACGCTGGCGCGATCGATCTGATTCGCGACCCAACGGGACCCGAATGTCCAGCGTTTTTCAAGTTCGTGTCCCGCCCCGCTGACCGCGCGGCCTTCTCCCGGTCAAGTCGGTCAGCTGGGTACGAGAGAGGCGCCCTCCATGGCTACCGCCGCGTGCTGGTGTTCTTCCTCTCCTTCGTGGTGGCCGTGTTCGTCCTTCGCTGATTCGAGATGATCCACGCGCGGAGGTGGCGGCTGGGCGGTTCTATCGCCTAGCAACCAATCAATGCGTTCAATCAGCTCGCGTTCCTCGACAAGCCCCAAGATCCTCGCAACGATGCGTCCGTCGCGGTCGATCAGAGCGGTCGCGGGCAGGGTAGTTCCCAGACCAAGCCGCTCCATGTCCTTGGCGGTGGCGCCGAGCCAGATCGGGAAATTGATTCCGTATTCTTCGATGAACGCTTCGACTTGATCTCTCGTGCTCGCATCATCCGCCGCCGCGCCGATGATCTCCACACCTCTTGCCCGATAGTCTTCGCGCACCCGGCCGAAGAGCGGCATTTCCTCCCGGCAAGGCACGCACCAGGTAGCCCAAAAATTCAAGATGACGATTCGGTCCCGATAGTGTTCCAGGCTTTGGCGATCGCCCGACAGGCCTTGCAAAGCGAGGGTTGCAGGCTCCTCCAGCCCTGTGAGCTGCTCAGACTCCGCTTGAGAGGCAAACCCTTTGCAAGGCACCAAGAACAGCAACACGGAGAACACCAAAGGACACAGCGAGATTGCGGCACTTATAGTTCTCCGTCGAAGTTCCGCCACAGCCACTAAATCCAGCTTAGCCCCTCTTGACACCTCCTGCCTCTGCGCCATGCTGGCGATTGTCAAGCGCGGAGACGGATGTGTCGCCAGGCCGCGGGTCTGGCGGGCGAGGACGCGGTAGAGTGAAGGGGGATGCCAAGAGTGCCCCTCACTATCAGCTTTGAACTTCGTGGAATGCGTCTTCGATTTGCCTTTTGGCCTCCGATGAGACGGCCATCAGGGGCAGGCGCGGCGGGCCCCCGTAGTAGCCTTGGAGATCCATGGCGTACTTGAGTCCGGCGATGCCGTAGGGGACTGCCACCCCGGCGGCCGTCGAGGCGCGTTCGTGAAGTTCCCGCGCTGCTTCGTATTCCCGAGTGCGCACGGCCTCTTCCAAGGACAAACAAAGAAAAGGGGCCGCGTTGGCGAACGCCAGGATGGCTCCGGCCGCGCCCTGTTCGAGCGATGGGTACAGAATATCCACCGAGCCGGCGAGCACCTGGAATCCGCTGGGGACGTCTTGGATGAGCCGAGCCATTTTATCCACGGGCCCGGCGCCCTCATTGATGGCAATGATGTTCGGGTGCTCCCCCAGCAGGCAGGCCGTTTCTACCGAGACGGCCAAGGAGCCGCTCTGGGGCGTGTTTCCGATCACGACCGGAATCTTCGTTTGGTCGGCAACGCCGCGATAGAACAGAGTTTGCACGTCTTTCATGGCCGCGGGGCCGTCGCTGAGGTGTGGCGCCTCAACCAAGACGGCGTGATAGCCGAGATCAGCCGCCGCGTTCGCACGGTTTACGGTCTCACGGACGCCGGGCGCCCCGGTGGACGCCAGCAACAGCTTCTCCGGCGCAGCCGCCTCGGCGACATGTTCCCAAAGTTCGATGGTTTCCTTCTCGCTAAGCAGGCCCCCCTCGCCCGGCGTCGTCGTGGCGACGGCGTAGCCGGCCACCGAGGTGCGGTTCCAACGTCCGACGTTGTGGCGGATCTTGGCCGGATATAGATCTTCCCGGGCGTCGAAGGGGGTCGTCGCAGCGACCCAAATGCCGTTTAGCTTCACGGGGGCAGGCCTTCTCTATTGTAGTGCGCCGCCGCGAAGCCAGACTTTGTGGGGCAAGCTGAAGGCAGCGGGGAACAAACCTTCGACCGTGGGAACACGAAACGGCAGAGAGGCCGGTTCCGCCTTACGGCTGCACGGTTGCTGTGAGGTTTTGAGTCTTGTCAGCCAGAGGTCCGCTTCGGTTCACCCTGGGGCTATAATCCGCCCTTGGGGCTGGACCGGCCCTAACTAACGAGTATCGGGGTTAGTAGGCATCTTCGCCGGTTCTTCCGCCGGCTAGGACCGGCTCCGTCGAAGTGCGCCGCGGGCTCATCGACGCTCCCTCGAGTTGGGACGGTGGCAGGATGTTCTCGGCCGGCTGGAACCGCAGGATGCCCGCATAGTCCGGACATGCCGCCACCACGCAGTTGCGGCCCGCGGCCTTGGCTTCGTAGAGGGCTTTGTCGGCGCATTCCACGATACCCTGCCAACCGACAGAGGAGTTTAGGGCCAGCGGGTAGGAGGCGACGCCGCAGCTGATGGTCAGGCGCCGGGCCTCGCCTGCCGAGCCGGCGGCGATTTCCTCTCTTTCGACACACTGGCGCACTCGTTCAGCCTCCCCCACCGCCCCCGCCAGGTTCTGGTTGCCGAGAAAGAGCAGGATTTCTTCGCCGCCGTAGCGGAATGCGGCGTCGGTGAAGCGGAGGTTGGCGCGGACGGCGGTGGCGACTGTTTGAAGTACGCGGTCTCCATACTGGTGACCAAAGGTGTCGTTAAACGACTTGAAATGATCGACATCGCACATCACCACGCCGTACGTCTCCCGGTGTCGGACAGCTTGGAAATGATATTCGGAAATCTTCTCCTCGAAGTCCAATCGATTGCCGATTTCCATCAGCGGGTCGACGCGTGATGTCTCCATGAGACGGTGATTGAGAAAAGTCGTCGGCGCCCGCCGAGAGAGCCTCGATCAAGTCATGTTTTTTTTGTCGCGAGGTTAAGAAGATGGGCTCTTCTGGGATTTTAGTGGCTGGCGGCGGTGAGTGACGGATCCCTCGCCACTGTGAGGCCGACCTCCCGGAGCCTGCTTCGGTGCCATTCAAGGGCTTCGTGACAACTCTACGGCCCCCAAGGCCGGGCGGCGACTGCGTTGGCCAAAAAGAATTACTGATAAACAAAGGGTTACGAGTAGAGCAAGGCTGCTGGCAGGTAGTCGTACAGTCTCCCGAAGGCTGTGAAATGCGGATCCACAACTGTCATCCAGTGGCCACACTCAAAGAGATAACTCCCTGTTTATCAGTATCTTATTCCCTTTACGAGTTGCCCACGACCGGACTGGCGTGTAGGGTATTTGGGGATTTCTTGGCCGCCTTTTGGGCTCCGATGTGACTGCGGGCGACGTCGGGTCGGCAGGATGGAGGAGCCGGCTACCCGTTGGCCACCCACTAAAAACCCGGAAGAGCCAGAAGATGATGTATGTGTAGGAGGGCAGAGCGGCATTTCGAATGTGGCGGTATAGTTCAACGCCATCGGGGCCCGGCATGTCCCAATCGGTGATAACCAGAGGAAAGCCGCCTTCGGCGAACTTACGTTGCGCCTCCAGGCCGTCTGTTGCCGTGACCACGTCGTAGCCAAAGCGTTTTACTGTTTCGCTGACGAGATGCAACGTTACCGGGTCGTCGTCAGCTACAAGGACACGCACGAGCGAGCCACCCTCTGTTTCGGTCGCCGGACCCGCGGCGAATCTCACGGCGGCCCCGTCTCATACCGCTACCTCTTGGGCGGAGGTTCAACGACACTGCTGTCCGGTTAAAAGTCGAATAGAATCAATTGGTTGGGGTCATAGGGGGATTCGTTTGGGGAGTCGGATGGCTGGAGTGCCTGTAAAAGGGGCATTTTTTCGAATTGCGTAACGCTGAGAATCTGTAGAATCTGGTAAAGACTCGCTTCCAGCCCGAGCCGTTTCCGGACGATGGCGATGAGCACGTAAATCGAGACAGCGATCCAGATCTGCGTCTTGACGGCGTTCTCGCTGGTGCCGTAAAACGAGTTGATTCGCAGATGTTGCTTGATCCACTTGAAGAACAACTCAATCTGCCAACGCGACTTGTAGATGTGGGCGATGGTCAGCGCCGGGAGCGCGAAGTTGTTGGTCAGAAACTTCAGCCGCTTGTTCGTCCGGGCGTCGAAGTAACTGACCCTCCGCAACGGGTCGGGATAGGCTTGGGCCGATTCGATGGCAGCCAGTATGACGGTCTGATCCGAGCGCAAGCCCGTGGATTTGTCGACGGGATGCGAGTAGCGCCGTTGGAGCAAGATGTTCTTCTTGGTTCGCACGACGAAGAACGACGAGCAGAGAGTGAACACGAAGAGGCGTTCGAAATCGACGTAGGCCCGATCCATGACGTAGAACGCGCCGGCCTCCGGGCCGATCTCGTCGAGGATGTTGATGTCGTGCACTTTGCCTCCAGTAATGCGGATGAACGTGGGAATATTGCCGTGCAGATCCAGCAGCGTGTGCATCTTCACGGCGGCCTTTTGCTTGCGGAATCTCGCCCACGGAAACAGCGACAGGCAGAGGTCGATTGTTGTCGAGTCGAGAGCGTACAGAGTCTGGTCCAAGTCCACACCGATCGGGTCGTGGGCATATAACGGCCGTGCCATGCCAATCAAGACCTGCGCGAAGTCCGCGTAGATCCGCCAGTCGCGCGACTCGTTCGCATCGGCCAGTGTCGAGCGCGCTACCCTGCCGCGGAATCCCATGTGGTAGAGTTTGCCGTGCATCGAACGCAGGCACGTCTCGATGTCGCGGAGGCTTGCCCGATAGGTCAGCTGGGCGAATGCCATCGCAAGAAACTGATCCCAGCAGGAGAAACTTTTCAGATAGGAATCGCCGCGGTAGCGCGATACACATTTCTGAAACTCTTTGCTCGGTAGGTGCTCGATCAGTTGGGAGAAAACCGTACGGCCAAGGTTCATCCCTCATTGTGCCGCGTCCGGATGCTCCGTTCAGGCGACCATTTGCGGCCTCGGGATTTCAAATCGTTCCCGAGCAAAACAGGCCATAAGACATTGAGCGGTCGAGACTTACCGTCCGATGGCGCGACTTTCCCCGGACAGCACTGGTTCAACGACATGAAACCAGTAGTGCTCGATGGCCGCGATCACGGCCACGAATTCGTCGAAATCGGTCGGCTTGCGGACGTAGGAGTTGACACCGGCGTGATAGCATTTCGCCACGTCTTCCTCATAGTCGGAAGTACTAAGAATCACGACCGGGATCGTTCGCAGGGCCGGATCCTGTTTGACGATCTCCGAGAGGCGCTGGCCGTTGATCTTGGGCATGTTCAGGTCGAGCACAATCAGATCGGGGCGGGCCGCATCCGCGTGTTCGCCTTTCCGCCGCAGGTAATCGAGGGCCTCCTCGCCGTCGGAAACCATGACCGCCTCCAGGGGCGAGTCGGTTTCAGCCAAAGCCTCCCGGGTAAGCAACTGGTCGCCCTCATCGTCTTCTACCAGCAAGATGAGTTTCCCCCGGCCGGTTTGGCCCGACCCAACGTTCCGTGCCGCCGGTTCGCCGGCGACGTCAATTCCGGTGTTGTTCATATCACCAAGGGCAACTTGATTGGCCCCAGCCCGCCATTACTTTCGTTGCGCCGGCTCACCGTGCTCAACGCAGGGTTCAAGCACGCTCGCATTATCAAGAAATGCGGCGCTGAGCGGCTGGAACTGGGAGTGCGGCTGTCAGCCTAGCCCGCCGCGGAGGTTGGTGAGGATTTGCCGCACCTGCACAAACTCCTCGTCCACCTGTTCCACAAGTTGGGGCAACCCCTCGAGTTGATTTCCATTACTTGACTTTTCCACGTGGAGGCATAATGCGCTCAGCGACTCCGCCCCCATGTTGCCACTGGAACTTTTTAGGCGGTGCGCGGCCGCGGACGCCCCTTCAGCATCGCCCGTGCCAACCGCATTCCTGAGGGCCTCCAGTTGTGCCGGGGTGTCGCTGAGAAAAAGGTCGATCAGCTCGGCGAGGAACTCGTCGTCGCCCATGGTCGCCTCGCGGATGTGCTCCAGATTCACTGATTCCATGGAATTTCTTTAGCGCGGCGGCAGTTCATGGCGCATCGACAGGACAAGTTCGGGCGCGGGGGGGGAGCCGCTGGCCCGGCCCGATTTGCCTCTCCACTAGACAGCATGCCGAGGCTCCTAGTCTTGCGGCCCGCTGGCCTTTTCAGGGGCCGGTCGTTGTGGGTCGAAGATTAAGCCAGCATGGCCCTGGAACCGCTAGCCCACAGCGAACCGCGCAGCTATTCTCCAAATAAGGATCGGCATTTACCCCATGGATGGTTAGCCCGCTTTTCTCACCAGGGCCGTGGTGGATAAAGCGCAAGGCCCGACGGCCATGGCTCGCGGCAACAGTTTGCGCACATCGCCCAGCGTAGAGTATCTCGGCAAGCGGGCGCGATGGATCGCGCCCCTGCATCCCTGAGGGCGGGTATTTGTCTCCACTCCTGGCGACTGCCGTAGTGAGAAAAGCAGGCCGGCTAGACCGGGACGGCCAAGCCCACCGCGTCTCCGGCTTGGACAGCAGTAATGGCGGCGGTGTAGTAGATGTCCTCGGCCGAGCTGCCGCGGGAGAGATCGTTAGCCGGATAGTTCAAGCCTTGTAGGAAAGGCCCGAGAGATTGAGCTCCGCCCAGTCGCTCGGCGAGCTTATATCCGATGTTGGCGGCGTCGAGCGTCGGGAAAATCAATACGTTCGCTCGACCGGCGACCGGCGAGCCGGGGGCCTTCAATCGGCCTACCGAGTCCACAAGCGCCGCATCGGCCTGGAGTTCGCCGTCGACGCTGAGCCCGGGCGCCCGCGCGCGAATGATGCGCACGGCTTCGGCGACCTTTTCCACCAGGGGATGGCGGGCGCTGCCTTTGGTGGAAAAAGAGAGCAGCGCCACACGGGGGAGGTCGGAGAGGAACCGTCCTGCGTTCTCCGCGGCGGCGATGGCGATCTCAGCAAGTTGACTGGCGTTGGGATCGGGAACCACCGCCGGGTCGGCCAAAAAGATAACACCCCTGCTACCCCAGCTCGGCTCGGGGTGGACGAGGATCATGAAGCTCGACACGAGCCGAAAGCCTTCCTTGACTCCCACGCAGTGAATCACCGCACGGACGGTCTCCGCCGTCGTGTTACCGGCGCCGCCCACCATGCCGTCCGCATCTCCGGCCGCTACCATCAGCGAAGAGAAGTAAAGAGGCTGAACGGCTATCCTACGAGCTTCCGATTCCGTGACGCCACGGGATCTGCGGCGCTCATAGAAGAGGGACGCGTAGTGGTTGGTTTTTTCAGATGATTGCGGGTCGACGAAATCGACCCCAGCGACCGCTCCTCCCGCCGGGCCGACTAGAATGGGGGTCGCGACTTTCTCCCGGGCTAGCCGCTCAGCCGCGACTCGCACTCGCTCGTCATCCCCTTCCGGGAATACGATTCGTTTGTTGAGCGTGCGAGCGCAGTCCACGACCCGCTCCAAGAATGCCGACATTCTTCCGATCTTACTATGGCCGGGCGTGGGGATGCGGGCAGACCGCCCCGCGAACTGCCCGTACGTTCCGCGGTAGCGGCACGGTGGAGAGCTTAGAAAAAGCTGGTGATGGCGTAATAGATGCCCAGGGCGTAAATCATGCCGATGGTGAAGAAGACGAAATACATTTGCGACTTGATCGTCTTCAAGTCTTTGCCGGCGTTGCGGCTTAGACCCTCGCTGATGCTTTCACTGATTCCACGGATCAACTCTTGGGAGAGAGACCCCTCGCCGCCGCCGCCCCCTTCGCTCAGCTTTTGCAGTCGCCGGCGAAGTTCTTTAACCTGGTCGCCGGTCTGCCTCGCCCAGGTAGACCAGCGCGAAGTTTCCTGCTCGACCAAAGCCTTGACGTTTTCCCCGCCCCCCCCGGACTGCTCGGTCTGCGAGAGACGTCTTTCCAGGTCTTCCATGCGAGCCAGCAGTTCCGGCTGATAGGCCTGGCCTCCTCCGCCATCGGCGCCGCCGCCTTGCTCGAGAGCGGCAATACGCTCAGCGATGTCCGCAGGGACCTCCGAGGGGGTCGATTCCCGCAGCTGGCGGTCCATCGAGTCAATCCTCGACATGAGCTCGGCAACCCGGGGATCCGCCCCGCCGCCGGCGGAACCTTCGATGGACTCCAAACGGGCCGCAAGCTCAGCGACGCGCCCGTCTCCTCCGCTTCCTGCGGCTTCCTCGAGTGCATTGAGGCGAAGCGTGACTTCGTTGACCCGCGGATCGGGATCCGGCTGATCCGTTTTCCGCTCCAACGAAGCCAGCCGCACCGACAAATCGTCCACGCGGGGGTCGGCCCCCGCGCCCGGAGAAGCCGCCTCCAGTTGCCCCAAGCGAGTGTTGATTTCGTCTAGGCCCGAGCCGGCGGCAACTTCCGCGACTCTACTCTCTACAGATTGAAGCCGATCGGAGAGATCGCCGACTTGGGTTTCGGACCCCTTCTCCGTCAGCGTTGACTCGACCATCAACAGGCGTGTGCGAAGTTCTCCGATCTCTCCGTTTTGGCCGGCTTGGCTCACACTTTCATTGACGGAGGCTAGTTGCGCTCTGATCTCGGCGAGTTCCGATTGAGAGGCGCTTTCCCGTGTTTTCTCTTCGACTGACGCGAGACGTCCGGAAAGCTCTTGAACGTTAGAATCGGAGGCGCTTCCAGACTGGTTGCCTTCCAGCGCGGAAAGCCGGGCAAGGAGTTCTCCGTTGTTCTCCAACGAGGAAAGTCGACCCAGGACTTCGTCCACGCGCGGGTCGGCTTGATCGCTTCGCTGCTCCAAAGCGGCTAGGCGATCCGTCAAACCGGCGACCCGGGGATCAGCGGCAGGGTCCGCGGCCCAGGTTTCCAGGTTCTGCATACGATTCTCTATTTCTTCGATGGGGGGACCCGACGAGGGCTGCTCGGCGCGCTCTTCCAGGACCGCCAAGCGATCGCTGATCCCTCCGACCCGTGCGTCCTCGGGCGATTGCGCGCTCTTCTCCTCCAGAGACTGCACTCGAGAGGCAACCTCGTCCACTCGAGGATCGGGCTTGCGCTCTTCCACGCTGCCCTCAAGGGCCGATAGACGAGTGGCCAGAGCGTCATCCTGTGCCTTGGCGGCAAGCTCGGCAGCCTGTTGTTTGAGGTCTTCGACTCTAGAGGCGAGGTCGTCGACCCGGGGATCCTGAGACGGCTCTTCGACCCGACCCTCCACTGTCCCCAGGCGCTCGGTGATCGCTTCCACTCGCGGATCATTGGCCGGCTGCGCTGCTCGTTCCTCGACCGTCGCCAGCCGTTCCCCCAGCCCGTCGACTCTTGGGTCGGCCCAGGGCTCGGCCACGTAGCTTTCTACATTCTCGACTCGGGAGACGACTTCATCCAACCGTGGATCATATGACGGTTCGAGAGAAAAGTGTTCCAACGTCCCCAGGCGCTCGGTGACATTGTCGACCCGTGGGTCTAGAGAAGGCTGAGTAGCCTGACCATCCAATCGTCCTAGTCGGGCGTTGATCTCTTCGAAGCGAGCGTCCTCCTTGCGAACAGCATGGTCCTCCAACGACGAGAGGCGTCCCCCCAGTTGCTCTATCCGCCCTGTCAGCTGAAGCTCCTCTTCCTTCGCCGAAATCGTGTCCAATCGGCGTTCAAGATCCTCTACGCGGGGATCCTCCGCGGGTGCCTTGGTGACAGTCTCGACCGATCCTATCCTAAGTACTAGGTCATCCATCCGCGGATCGGTCGCGGGCGATTGGCCCATTTGGCCTTCCAGTTCCGAGACCTTTCGCTCCAACTCGCGCGAGATCTTTCCCGCTTCTCCAGTTCCCCCCTCTCGCTCCAGAACGTCCAAACGATGCGCAATCTCGTTGAGCAAAGGTTCGGAGGCGCCCGCGCTTAACTTCCGCTCCATCTCCGTGGTCCGCAGCATAAGCGCGTCAACTCGCGAGTCGGCGCCGATGGATTCCACCTGCCTTTCCACGCTACCCATGCGGGCGAGAATTTCTTCGACGGACCCGGCCTCCGCCTCGCCCCGTGAGCTTTCAAGTCTTGACTCGAGCAGCGCCCGAAGCTGAGAAATCTCTTCTCGCTGCTTCTCGATCTGTTGTTGGAGAGAGATCACGGATTGCTCATTTTGGCTTCGGCTTTCGTCGAGTTCCTGACGGTCGTCGACAGTGGCGGAGCCGGCGTTCCCCTTGTTATCGGATTTCCCGGTACGATTCGATGCGGATTTCGCCAAGGCTTTGGTCCTCCCTTTCTCTGGCCCGGGGGACGAACCCTCTAGGGTTCGATGATGCACACCCAGAGAGGTAAACTACACCGTATCTTGAAGTTTCGTCTCAGGCCCCTGAGGCGACAATAGGCAGCTTGTCTTAATTCCAGGCGTAATGGGACTTATGCCTTTCGTTGGACTTCCGACCGGTCTCCAGCAGTAGGTCCAGGCCCCCCTACCTATGGCAGTTTCGACTGGGGAAAAACTTCGGCGGTGCAGCATGATGTGCCTGCCCGCCTCCGCTCGAAACGTGACCGTATTCATGCGGCGGAGTACTAAGTCCGCATTTCTCACCGCCCCGGCGGCCGAAGCAGGCGATAGGCCTCCGCTACTTCGTTATGAGACCGGTGATCCGGACGCGAGTCGGGGATTCGGGTCACCCTCCGGCCTGCTCGGGTTCCTTCTCGAGGGCCGGTGCCGACTCGACCATCGCAACACAGATCTTGTCGACCAGGCTGCGAATGTAGGACGCTTGGACACCGTAATTGTTCACGAGGATGGAAAAAGCAAGGCTCCGATCGTCGAGCGTGGCGGCGTAACCCGAGATGGCCGTCACGTGCGCCAAGGTCCCTGTCTTGGCACGGATTCTACCCTTCGCCGAGGTCCGCGAGAACCGCCAGTCCAGGGTGCCGTCCTCGCCCGAAACGGGTAAGCTCGACGCAAAGTGCTCGCGGGCGGGCGAGTTCCACATGTAGGTCAGCAGCTGTGTTGTCGCCCCTGGCGAGACAAGGTTGCGGCGGGAAAGTCCCGATGCATCCTGAAGCTTGGATTCGGGAGGCTTCAGTCCCGCTTCGAGGAGAAAGCTCTTTAGCTCCCCCAGGCCGGCTTCAAAACTGCCGACCCCGCGCCGCTGGTAGCCAACCTCGCACAACAGCATCTCGGCGTGAAGATTCTGACTGTCCTTGTTGATAATCGGCAGCGTTTCAGCCAACGGCGCCGACTCGATCGCCGCCAGCCTTGCGGGGTATGCCTGGGGCTTGCGATTCGGCAGTCGCTTGAGGCTAGGGAACTCATGGGGATAGGCGTGTCTGGCGACGGCGGCTCCAGTAATGATGACTCCTAAGCGTTTGAGTTCCCCGCGAAACGCGACAGCGGCGAAAAGGGCAGGGTCGTCGACGGCGACCGACAGCACTCGCCCTCGGGAGCGAATCGAGATGTCCCCCCATAGCTGTAGTTCTCGCGAGCCGGGCCGGCGGTCGAGGCCCAGGCCGCGAGCGACCGTCCGCGTGGGAGCCGTTCTCGTGCGGTTGTCGAGGGAAAAGTATTCGATCCGCGGGGTCACATCAACCCGCGCCGGCCGTCTGACTCCGCTGCCCGGCAATACCCTCAGCTTCACCGTGTTGTCGTTGAACGACAGGGCGCTGATCGGTGCGCCGTAGGACCAATAACCGTCCTCGATTGACCATCCCGGCGGATGGCGCTGCCACACGTAGCGGCTGTCGTCCCCGACCACGTTGCCTTCAACACGCCGAACGCCCGCCTTGACCACCTGCCGGGCCAAGTTGGTCATAGGCCGTAGCAGGTCCTTTTCAAAATCCTTGCGCGGGTCGTAGGGGATGACCCGGGACGACAGATTCGGATCACCACCCCCGAGCAAGATCAGATCTCCGCCGACCACCCCGCCCTCCGTTGGCGGGATTTCTGTTACTACACTAGTAGTGTAGATGTGCCGCGGTCCTAGCTGGACCAGTCCCAGGGCGGTCGAAAACAGCTTGGCGTTCGAAGCCAACACAAAAAGCTTGTCCGCGTTGTGCTTGTAAACCGTCCGGCCGTTTTCCAACTCGACGATCTTGATTCCCCAGAAAGCTCGGGCGGCTGTCTCTCCACCCAAAATCTCGGAGATTCGCTCGGCCAGCCCGGCTGCCGGTAGAGGCGCGGCGACCGCAAGGGCGATGAAAACCCAGCGGGCGATAGTTCGGCGGCGACGCAGCACCGCGCCGCGCCGGAGTCGGGTCGGTGCTTTGGCGGCGGGGAAAAGAGTCCCCAAGACAGGCTTATCTCGCCGAACCCTCACAGAATCTTGGCCATCGCCTTGGCGAAGTAAGTTAGAATCCAGTCCGCTCCGGCGCGCTTGATCGAGGTGAGGGACTCGATCATGGCCCGCTCCTGGTCTAACCACCCGTTTCTGCCCGCGGCGACGATCATCGAGTATTCGCCGCTTACCTGGTAGGCGGCGACCGGAACTTGGAACTGCTCTTTAGCGCGGTAGATGACGTCAAGATAGGGCAAGGCGGGCTTGACCATGATCATGTCCGCCCCTTCCTCGATGTCGAGGGCGATTTCGCGCAAGGCCTCTCGCTGGTTAGCGGGATCCATCTGGTACCCTCGGCGGTCGCCGAATTGAGGGGCCGATTCAGCCGCTTCCCGAAAAGGACCGTAGAAAACCGAGGCATACTTCGCCGCATAGGAGAGGATCGGGAGGCTGGAATGGCCATTCTCATCAAGCGTTTTTCGAATCGCTCCGACCCGGCCGTCCATCATGTCGGATGGGGCGACGATGTCCGCCCCCGCGTTAGCTTGCGACAGCGCCGTCTTGCTCAGAAGTTCCAAGGTCGAGTCATTGTCCACCTCTTCACCGACGATTCTGCCGCAGTGGCCATGACTGGTGTATTCGCACAGACAGCAGTCGGCGATCACCAAGATGTCGGTGACCTTTTCCTTGATCGCGCGGATGGCCTGTTGGACGATGCCGTCCTCGGCGTAGGCGCCCGAGCCTTCGGGGTCTTTCGACTCCGGCAAGCCAAAAAGAATGACCCCGGGAATTCCCAACGCCGCGACTTCTCTACATTCGGCGACGATCTGATCAACCGACATCTGATAGTTGCCGGGCATGGCCTCGATCTCACGGCGAACGTCCTCCCCCGGACAGACGAACAGCGGAAGGATGAAATCGGCCGGCGAAAGCCTGGTTTCACGGACCCCCAGGCGCAGCAGCTCATTGCGCCGAAGCCTGCGAAGTCGCGTCGCCGGGAATGCCATGTGCCTTATTGTAGTGGCTTCCACGAGCTTGGATCGGGGATCATGTGATCTTGAAGCCCGCCGGGGGCTCAGGAAAACATTGCCGCAGAACCCTGGGTAAGAAGACCCCAAACCTTGTAAGCCCCGGAGGGGCGCAGGAAACACGCGCGGTCTTATTTTTGCCTTCAACAATGGCCGCCGTTGTTTGGTAGAAGGTACGTGCACCTAGGGCGGATCGCCCCGGGGCTAACGCCCGCGTCTCCGCCGGTTCTCGCTGCTGACTCGCGCTTCAGGCGCGGCAGCTCCACATACCGCCGCGCCCTCAAAACATATAGCGCAACGTGAACTGAATGATGCGCGGGTCGGCGGTCTCGAGCACCCGGCCGAAGTTTACCGACCCGATGTCGCCCACCGGATTCCGAAACTGCGCCTGATTGAAAAGATTGAAAAACTCGGCGCGAAACTCCAGGCTTTGACGCTCGGTAATTTTCGTGCGCTTGAACGCGGCCAGTTGCCAGTTCACGAAGCCGGGACCGCGCAAGACATTGCGTCCGAAGTTGCCGAAACGCCCGGCCCCCTGCTCGTAACTCGCCCCCGAGCCCACGCGGCGGAAGTGCGTGTTGGGCTCCGCCGTGGGCGTCCCGCCGCCCTCCGGTTTGAAGAGAAGTAGATCCACTTTCCGTTTCTCGACCAGGTTGGAGAGGCGTTGACGACGTAAACATCGAACGCCCCCTCAACATTGGACGTAAATGCGATACTCTTCCCATCGGGAGCCCAGCGGGGGGAGCCGATCAGCGCGCCAAGCGAAGTCAACTGCACCGGGTTCGAACCGTCGCTGTCGCACTTCCAGATCTCGTAGCTTCCGGAGCGAGTCGAGAGGAACGCGATGCTGTTGCCGTCGGCAGAATATTGCGCCTCGCTATCCGCCCGTGAAGAGGCAATCAACTTGACCGCCGGGCCGGTCGCGCCGTCTGTCATGGGCAGGTTGACACGGTAGATGTTTGTGTTCAAGTCACCCGCTGTATACGCGAGCCGATTCCCCTGACGGGAGATCGCCGGCCAAAGTCCGCGCTCCCCAAACGGCAGCCGTTCGGGCGAGGCGGACCCGGATACCGGCACTCTCCAAAGGCTTCGGTTGGCGATAGGACCGGACGAGAAAACAATGTCGCGGCCGTCGGGGGTAAAGACGGGGTTGGTTGTCGTCGCCTCGGTAAAGGTCCGCCGCCGAGGTTCGCCTATGGGGGTCAGATCTTCGTCGAGATCCAGCAGATAGAGATCGCTCGTAAACCCGGCGCCGTACCGGGCGAAGGCAAGCGTGCGGCCGTCGGGAGCAAAGGCGGGACTGACGTCTTGGCCTGCCGGCGGCGACGTCAGCCTTCGCCTTTCGCCGGTATCCACCGAGAGCAGAAACACGCTCAACGGCTCCATGGAGAGATCGGCTGAATCGCACACGGCCAGCCACCGGCCGTCGGGAGACCAGTTCAGACATTTCCCAGAAGAAAAGTGCCGGGCATCCGGGTCTCAGCCAGCTTGCGTTCCTGCCCGCCAAGGGCGGGAATGAGGAACAGGCCAATTTTGTCCCCTGCCGGGGGATGTCCGCGGAGAAAGGCGATGTGGCGGCCGTCCGGCGACCAGACGGCGCTGTGATCCCAAGCGGGATCGGTAGTCAGTCGCAGAGGTGGGCCGGGCCCGATGAGTTTGACGTAAAGGTCCACGTCTTCCTGGTGTTCTCCGTTCCAAGTGAAGACGATCTGATTGCCGTCGGGGGGAAATGAACCGCCACCCTCACTGCCCGGATAACTGGTGAGCGGAACCGCCCGCATCGGCTCCAGGGGCGCTTCGGTTGTCGGCAGGAAGTTCCGCACGGCGAGGCCGGCGATCGTCAACACAACAGCCGCGGCGGCGATCCCCAAGGCCCAGGTCAAGCGCCTTCCCCGGATACGTGCCGGAGCTTCCCGCCGTAGCTTCGTGGTTGGTCTCTTGCTCGGCCTGCCGATATCGCTCGCTTCCGCAACCTGCCGCGCGACGGCCCGCAGATCGACCAGCATGTCGTCGATGTGGGGGTAGCGCTCGTCCTTCTCCTTGGCCAAGGCCTTGTCGACAATCCAGTCCAGCTCCAACGGCACCCGGGCTCGTTGGCTGGTGATCGGCTCCGGCTCTTCCTGGACGATCCCGTAGAGCACGGCCTGCTCCCGCTCTCCCTCAAACGGTGTGTGCCCGATGAGCATCTCGTAAATCACGACGCCCAACGACCAGATGTCGGTGCGCCGGTCGGTGGGCAGGCGTTGGGCCTGCTCGGGCGACATGTAAACCGGCGTCCCCAGCAGCGTCTCGGTCTTCGTCAATTGGGATTGGTCGGCCGCTTGGGCCAAGCCGAAATCCATGACCTTGACTTGGCCTTGCGGCGAGACCATCAGGTTGGCGCTCTTGATGTCGCGGTGAACGATGCCCTTCTCGTGCGCCGCTCGCAAGCCTTCGCCGGCCTGAATGGCGATGTCGAGAGCTTCGTCCAGCTTCAAGGGACGCTGCTTGACTTTCTGCCTCACGGTCGAGCCTTCCAGATACGGCATGGCCAGGAAGGTCTGGCCTTGGGCTTCATCGATCTCGTAGACGGTGCAGATATTCGGGTGATCGAGGGCGGCCGCGGCTCGCGCCTCCCGCCGGAAGCGGGCCTTGTGTTCCTCGTCCTCTAAGCGGTCAGAGGCGAGAAACTTCAGCGCCACGTGCGCTCGAGTTTCGTGTCGCTGGCCTTATAGACCACGCCCATGCCGCCCTCGCCGAGCTTCTCGAGGATCTCGTTGGTGCGCCGGCCCTTCTGCTGTGCGGTGCCGTGCCGGCATGTGCCGGGCTTTCCAGCCCGACATTCCCGAATTTATAGCGAACTCATCTCCCGAACCGTCCGCTACCTTCCTGAGCCTTGGACCGCCAAGAGTGGCGATCGCTACCGAGCTTCTCGAGGATTTTGTAATGCGAGATGGTCTGGCCGGTCATGGCTGGTTTCGCTGTGATCGTAGCGCGGTTACCTCTATCCATTCTTCGCGGGCGCTGGAGTTGCGCTGGAGAGCAGACGCGACGATTTCTCGTTTGGTATTCTTGAAGAGAAATTCGGCGGTAGCGGTCGGCCTGGGTGCGTGTCGGCGCCGATTCCAAGCAGCTAAGAACGGTCTTGCGCTTTGACCGGGCCGCTGTTAGCGTTTCACTGCGAGCGTTTCATGTCGGGCCATTCAAAGTGGGCTAGCATCAAGCACAAGAAAGCCGCGACTGATGCAAAACGCGGCAAGGTTTTTACGCGCCTGATCCGAGAGATCCAGATCGCCGCTCGGGAAGGTGGCGCGGACCCGGATGCGAACCCCAGGCTGCGGACCGCTATTACCGGTGCCAAGGCGCAAAGCATGCCGCAAGAGAATATCAAGCGGGCCATCTTGCGCGGGTCAGGCCAGCTCGAGGGTGAGTCATTCGAAGAGATTACGTTTGAAGGCTACGGTCCCGCCGGAGTGGCGGTACTGGTGGAGGTTGTCACCGACAATCGAAACCGAACGGTGAGCGAGCTGCGAAATCACTTCTCGAAGAACGGGGGGAACCTCGGCGAGACAGGCTGCGTGGGCTGGATGTTCAAGAAACAAAGTCTCATCGTTGTTCCCAAGGACCGCGCCGGCGAAGAGCAACTGATGGAGGTGCTGCTGTCGGCCGATGCCGACGACATGCGAGACGAAGGGGATAATTGGTCCATCGTTTCCACGCCTGATGTTCACGATACGCTGCTCGAAGCTCTCAAAGAGGCCGGCATCGAGCCCGCGGCGAACGAGGTGACACAACTGCCCGAGAATAGTGTCAAGGTAGGGGGTAAGCAGGCGGCCGCGGTTCTGCGAATGATCGAGGCCCTGGAAGATCAGGACGATGTCCAGAACGTTTACGCAAACTTCGACATCGACGACCGCGAGCTCGAAAGACTTTCCGCGTGACCGGAACATGGCCCCCTCCGGCAGCTCCCGAAGACCCTGTTGGCTTGCTGTTCCATGCGTATTCTAGGTGTCGACTGTGGACTGGAAACGACAGGCTACGGGGCCATCAGTAGCGACGGTCGAAACCACTTGTTTATAGCGGCGGGCGTCATCCGTACGCGCCGGACGGACTCGCTAGCCGAAAGGCTGCGGGAGATCCATGACGGTCTTCGAGACTTGGTGAAAGATCATCAACCCCAGGCCGTGGCTGTCGAGGGGGTTTTTTCGAACGTGAACGTACGAAGCGCCCTGAAACTGGCGCATGTGAGGGGAGTAGCGCTGCTGGCGGCGGCTGAGGCTGGTCTGCCCGTGGGCGAGTATTCACCGTTGGAAGTAAAGTCAGGCGTGGTAGGGTACGGGCGAGCCGACAAGTCACAAGTGCGGAGCATGGTCTGTTCCCTGCTCGGTCTGACCGAGCCCATTCCAGGCTTCGACGCGTCAGATGCCTTGGCTGTGGCGATCTGTCACGCCAATCTCGTCCAGAGCCCGATGGTTCGGATAGCAGCTAAGGGAGCGCATGGTTAACGGGCCGCGCAGTTCCACCGCGAACTCGGGTCCCTCTCATTTGAAGCAATGGCTGTGGATCGCGCTCGCGTCTTTGCTTTTCTTGTCGCCCTCGTTGGGTCGAACTTCTGAACTGACCGGCGACCGTGTCTTCTTTTCAAAGACCTTCCCGAAAGGAGTCCCCCCCTACTTCCAAGTGCTCTTGGATTCCACCGGTGGGACGACTTACTGCGAAGACGCCGAGGGGGCGGACCCGACTCAATTCGAAGTCAGTGCGCGGGAGGTGTCGAAGGTCTTCGCGCTGTTCAAGGGATTAAGCCATGTCCGAACAGACATCGCAAGCTCACGCAAGGTAGCCTTCACCGGGGACAAGCTGCTGCGGTTCGACCGCTCCGAGGGGCAGCGGTACGAGGCAAGCTTCAACTATACGGAGAATAAGGAAGCGCGGGCTTTGGTTTCGTGG
This sequence comes from Bryobacterales bacterium, assembly GCA_965206025.1. Lineage (GTDB taxonomy): Bacteria > Acidobacteriota > Terriglobia > Bryobacterales > UBA6623. The sequence goes on from CBDBIU010000003.1 coordinate 483,180, forward strand.
TTTGAGAAAGTTGGAGAGACGGTCCGCCGCCGGCTTGAACTCGAGAGGGTCGCGCGATTCGACCGACTGGGAGTAAACAAGACGTTGCTCGTGTTCCAGATGGCTTTTGATAAAGGCAGAATCGTCGCCCCGGAGCAATTCTTGCCCATTCTCAACAAGATCGCCGACGGTAAGAAATACGTCCGCATCGCGCGATCTCGCGCCGCTTCGCTAATAGAACGTATTGAGCGGCAGTCGAGCCGACCGTGACGGGCGAGAAAAGGACCTAGCCCGTTCCCGATGTTCCCGATAGGGTTTGCACTCAGGATGTGTGCCCGACGATCGCTGTGTAGATTCGGTCAAGATCCTGGGCGGAGTGGAATTCGATTTCGATCTTTCCTTTGTCGGCGGTTCGTTGCACGACTCGAACCGGGGTTCCCAGGGCACGCTCCATTTCTTCTATAGCAGCCGCGACGTTGGGGTCCGCCGTCACGGAGGCCCCAGCTGATTTCCTGGGCTCTGTAATGGAACGTACAGTTCTCTCCACCTGACGGACCGACAACCCCTGCGCCGCCGTCTTTTCCGCCAAAATGCGCTGCTGCTCCTCGTCGTCCAGCGACAGCAGTGCCCGGGCGTGCCCCAGAGAAAGTCTCCGCTCGGCCACAAGCAACTGGATATCTCTGGGAAGTCTCAAGATTCGTAGCAGGTTAGTGATTGTCGAGCGGTCCTTGCCCGTCCTCGCGGCGACCTCTTGGTGACTGAGGTGTAGCTCTTGAATCATCCGATCCATCGCCGAAGCGACCTCAATCGGGTTGAGATCCTCTCGCTGGATGTTTTCGACTAGGGTAACTTCGAGGATTTTCCCCGGATCCACTTGCTGAACCAGCGCCGCTATCTCCGTCTTGCCGGCAAGCTTCGCCGCGCGGCACCTCCTTTCACCCACGATGAGCGTATAGCGGTCTCCTGCGGGGGAAACGACGATGGGCTGAATCAAGCCGTCGACCTGGATCGAACGGGCCAGCTCTTCTAGGTCCTTCTGCCGAAACGTCCGCCGGGGCTGGTAGGGATTCGGATCGACCAGATCAATCGGAATCTGATGGACTTGGTCTCGGCTCGGCACCGTCGTCTCAGTTGGAACTTTGCTTGAGACTTCGACAGACCTAGCAGGGAGTAAAGCACCCAGTCCCCGACCGAGCGCCTTGCGCCTTGGAGCTTGATTCTCGGAGGTAGAAGTCATGCCACACACCTTTATGTATTATATAACCTATTTATTATCAATAAGTTATGTGACCCCAAGAGCCTTGGCTGGTCGCCTTTGCTTGGTAGCGGGATAGCAGTTCCCGAGCCAAGCTTGCGTAGCTTTCCGCGCCCTTCGATCGCGCGTCGTAGTGCAAGATGGGCTTTCCATGACTAGGCGCTTCCGCCAAGCGGACGTTTCTCGGGATCACCGTCTTGAATAGGTCTTCCCGGAAAAACTCCTTTAAGTCACTAGCGACCTGCTTGGTTAGAGTCGTTCGTTCGTCGTACATCGTAAGCAACACGCCTTCGATCGCCAGTGTCGGGTTTAGATGTTGCCTGACGCGATCGATACTGTCCAACAGAGCCGAGACTCCCTCAAGGGCAAAGTATTCGCATTGGATCGGAATCAATACGGAGTCGCAAGCCGTTAACGCGTTCAGGGTCAGAAGGTCGAGTGCGGGTGGGCAATCAAGCAAAACGTAGTGGTAGTCGTTCCTAATCGTGTCGATCTTGTCCCGTAGCCTTGTCTCGCGTCCTTCGGCGTCCACAAGCTCCACGTTTGCGCCGACGAGGTCCCTGCTCGCCGGGATCACATCCAAGTTATTGACTTCGGTGCTGATCCTAACGCTTGCGGCTTGGCGGTCCCCAATAAGCAGATCGTATAAAGTCGGCCCGGCGGAGTCCAACAGCAATCCTAAGCCACTGGTTGAATTGGCTTGCGGGTCGCAGTCAACCAACAGGACTTTCCGCGTGGTATGAGCGAGCGATGCCGCGAGGTTGATCGCGGTCGTGGTCTTGCCTACTCCGCCTTTTTGGTTGGCTATGGCGATGACTCTGCCCAAAGGCACCTCACTCTCATCTCGAAGCAACAATTTAACACAGGTTGAGGGTTTTTCTGGAGATTTCTTGGGAGACAGCAGGATTTCCCACGGTCCCTCAAAACATGTTCGTCAGTCTATGTTCCACGTGGAACAGGTACGGTCTCTTCCATCCGTTTTCCCAACAGCAGCACCCGTTGCCGGCCCCAAGGCAGCGGTTTGGGGTCCCGCCATTCCCAGAGCGGTTGGTCAGGAAGATGGGTCGCCTGGCGGCGACTGACCAGGAAGGCTACGTTGTCCGCCAAACTGCGCAGCGACCCGGTGATACGGTCTGGATTCACTGCCCTGATCGTAGCCCAATCGAACGTCCGGCCAACGTCTTCCAAGCGACCATGAAAAACTCGGATATTGGCCACGGGACGGGTGACTTCCTTGAGAAAGGCGGCCTTCCTAGCATTGGATTCGATGAGCGTGACGTCGAGCCTCGGGCACGAGACCCCGATTGGCACGCCAGGAAACCCTGCCCCGGACCCAACATCGGCGAGCGTTCCCTCGAAACCCCGCATCAGCTTGGCGACAAACAGCGATTCGCCAAAGTGCCGCTCAACAATCCCTTCGATCTCCCTGATAGCGGTTAAATTGATACGCGAATTCCAACGGACCAGCAGAGAATAGTGCCGGGCAAGATGTGCGAGTTGATTCGAGGGAAGCTTCAGCTCAACCGTTTCGAGGACTGGCTCTAACACCCGATTAAACTCGGCGCCCCGGTCAAGCACGGGCACCGTGCCCGCTGGGAAGGTTTAAGTACACATTGACGATCGAAATCGCCGCCGGAGTCACCCCCGGTATGCGACTCGCCTGTCCGAGTGTCGTGGGTCGCACACGTTCCATTTTCTCAACGACTTCGCGGGAGAGTCCGGGAATCCCCCCGTAGGAAAAACCCTCGGGGATCTGCCGACTCTCGACATGCTTCAGGCGCTGGATTTGCCTAAGCTGCTGGACCAAGTAACCTTCGTACTTGATCTCGGTCTCAATGGACTTCCGTTGCGGACGCGTCAAAGCAGCGTCCGTGTAATGGCGGACAATCTCAACCATGTCCTCGATGCCAATCTCCGGGCGTTTCAACAACTGGGCCAACGAATAAGCTACGTTGGGAGACGAGCCGAGCTTCCTAAAAAGTGCTCGGGCCGCTTCATCCGACCGCTTCGGACGGTGTTGCTCCAAGAAACTCTTGACAGCGCTCCGTCGCTGTTGGACGTGCTGAAACTCATTCCAATGCTGTTCGGCGATCAGCCCCACCCGGCGTCCGATCGGCGTCAGCCGCTGGTCCGCGTTGTCGATTCTCAGTTGGAGGCGAAACTCGGCTCTGGACGTGAACATGCGATAAGGTTCGTCAGTACCCTTCGTGACCAGGTCATCGATGAGGATTCCGATATAGGCCGCGCTGCGGTCGAGGACGACCGCTTCTTGTCCTCTGATCGAACAGCCCGCGTTGATACCGGCCATCAGTCCTTGGCAGGCGGCCTCTTCGTAGCCTGTTGTGCCATTGATCTGCCCGGCCAGATAAAGGCCGGCTATTTTCTTTGTTTCTAGCGTCTTGCGTAGTTCTCTCGCGTCCACGGAATCGTACTCGATGGCGTATCCGGGTCGTATCATATCGGCTCTGTCAAGGCCGGGTATGGACGCCACCATAGCAACCTGCACATCGATCGGCATGCTGGTGGACATGCCGTTCACATAGACTTCATTGGTGTCGAGGCCCTCCGGCTCCAGGAACATCTGGTGCCGGGGCTTATCCGGGAACTTCACGACTTTGTCTTCGATGGAAGGACAGTACCTCGGGCCGACGCCCTCAATCTGACCGCTGTAGAGAGGAGAGCGATGAATGTTTTCCTTGAGAACCGTCAAAGTCCGTTCGGTCGTGTAGGCGATGTGACAATCGATCTGTGCGCGATCGATCTTCTCTGTACGGAAAGAGAACGGCGTGGGTTCCGGATCACCCGATTGCCGCTCGAAACGGTTCCAATCGATCGTCCGACCGTCAAGACGCGGTGGCGTCCCGGTTTTCAACCGAGCACAGCGAAAACCTAGATCTCGCAGCGATTCGCCGAGCATGACCGAAGCAGGTTCTCCGCTGCGACCCGCCGGGTAACTCCTCTCGCCGATATGGATCAGCCCGTTTAGGAACGTCCCGGTCGTCAGAATTACTGCCTTCGCCTCGATACTCCTTCCGTCAATAAGCTGTACGCCGCGAACCCTCTTGGCCGGTGACGCCTCGCCCTGCCCGCGTTGGGTCTCCAAGACCAAATCCATAACTTCGGCTTGTTTGACGACGAGATTGGTCTGCTGCTCGAGCAGTTGGCGCATCCTGATGCGGTACTGCTTCTTGTCGCACTGTGCTCGCGGAGACCAGACAGCCGGTCCACGGCTCGTGTTCAGCAGGCGAAACTGGATTCCGACCTCGTCGGTCAGCTCACCCATGACGCCGCCAAGAGCGTCGATCTCGCGGACGAGATGTCCCTTGGCAATACCGCCAACCGCGGGATTACAGGACATTTGTGCAACGAGATCGAGATTCAGCGTCACGAGCGCCGTCCGCAACCCCATTCGCGCCGCTGCGACGGAAGCCTCGCAACCCGCGTGGCCGGCGCCGATGACCAGCACGTCGTAACTCTCGGTAAAATTCACTTTCATGAGAAAGAATAAGCGGGCGACTTCTTGTTATTCTAAGCACTCGCGGGATGGGAGGCAATGAACTCCGCCGTTTGTTGCCGAGCTAGGCGAGACGTCATCAAAAGTTACTTACAAGGTCATGAAGATATTAGTCATAGGCAGCGGCGGTCGAGAACATGCCCTAGCGTGGAAGCTGCGCCAATCTGACGGTGTCGAGGCCGTCTACTGTGTTCCCGGTAACGCCGGGGCGGCGATCGACGCTTCCTGCATTCCAGGAGATATTTTATCCCTCCCCGAGATGGCCAATCTCGCGGAATCCCTGCAAGTGTCATTTACCGTCGTCGGCCCCGAAGCGCCTTTGGCGGCAGGACTCGTGGACGAATTCACGGCCCGCGGCTTGGCTGCCGTTGGTCCGGTCCGCTCCGCCGCTCGGCTCGAGTCGAGCAAGATCTTCGCCAAGGAGTTCATGCGCCAACATCAGATCCCGACCGCTGACTTCGCCGTCGTCGAAAAACCGGCCGACATTGACGACCACATCGGACGATTCGGATTTCCCGTAGCACTCAAGGCGGATGGGCTGGCCGCCGGCAAAGGAGTTGTCCTGGCAAAGAATGAGACCGAAGCAAGGGCGACGGCCGCTACTATGCTGGCAGGCGAAGCCGTCGGGCCGGCCGGTCGGCGGCTCGTGGTAGAACAGTTCCTACGGGGAGAGGAAGCGAGCTTCATTGTCTTGACGGACGGCAGGGATTACTGCATTCTTCCCCCGACGCAGGATCATAAAGCCGTTTTCGACAACGACGAAGGACCGAACACCGGAGGTATGGGCGCCTACTGCGATCCCGATATCCTGACAGACGAAATCCGCGAAACGGTCATCAGCCGTGTCGTCGAGCCGACGCTCGAAGGCGTAAGGGCGACCGGACATCCATTCCAGGGCTTCCTCTACGTCGGGCTGATGCTGACCGACGACGGGCCCCTGGTTCTCGAGTTCAATGTGCGCCTAGGGGACCCCGAGACACAGCCGCTTGTGTATGGCATGACCGGCAACCTCGCGCAGCTTCTGGGATCTGTCGCCGAAGGTCGACTCGACGCCGGTGCGGTTGAGTGGAAAGCCATTAAAACTACATGTGTCGTTTTGACGTCAGAAGGATACCCCGGATCCTACCCAAGAGGGCGAATCATAACCGGTATCGACCGTGCGGAAGCCCAAGGCGCCAAGGTATTCCACGCCGGTACCCGCTTCCACGAGGGACAAATCGCTACTGCTGGCGGAAGGGTACTCGGAGTGACCGCCGGAGGGGACACTCTTGCTGAGTCCATAGAGAACGCTTACTCGGCGGTCAAGGAAATCCACTTTCAGGGGATGCACTTCCGTCGAGACATTGGCAAGAAAGGGTTGGAGCGAGCGAATCATTAACTACACTCGTAGTTAATTTCTTCTCCTGGGCGGCCGCACGGGGGTACCGCAGAGATTTTTTTGCAGACTGTGGTCTAGTAAAGCCATGAACGTTGGACTCATTGGCACCGGCGCTATCGCGCACAAACACGCCCAAAGCTACCAGCAGATCGGCTACCGGCTCGTGGCCGTTTCGAACAGAAGCGAGGAGAAGGGCCGCGGGTTTGCCAACGAGTACGGCGCCGAATTCGTAGCCGACCACTGGGACCTCTGTGCCCGCCGGGATATCGATTACCTGGATATCTGTGCCTTCCCCGACTCACGTCTTGAAATGGCACAGGCGGCGGCATCGAACGGCAAGCACGTCCTCGTTCAAAAACCGATAGCCGTCAACCTAGGCGCCGCCCGGGCGATGCTCGATTGCTGCTCTGAGGCTGACGTTTCCCTGGGTGTGATCAGCCAGCACCGTTTCGACGACTCGACGATTTTTCTTCGCCAAGCCCTAGAGCAAGGGCGCCTGGGCAAAATCCTCCAAGCCGACGGATACGTCAAGTGGCACCGGCCGCAAGCTTACTATGACCGTCCAGGCAAGGGAAGCTGGTCCGTCGAGGGAGGAGGGGCGCTTATCAATCAAGGCATCCATGCCCTCGACCTGATGCTTTATCTTGCCGGGCCAATCGAAGAAGTTTACGCCCAGTGGCAGTTGGCCGCGGCCCATGAGATGGAGTCGGACGACGTAGTCAGCGGCATTATTCGTTACGCTAGTGGAGCAACCGGAGTCATTCAGGCGTCTACGGCCGTGTTTCCCGGCTATTCCGAGCGCATCGAAATCCATGGGACCAACGGTTCGGCCATCATCACCGGAGACCGGCTCACGGCTTGGGATGTGGAAGGCGACAGCGGAGAAGAGGCACCCCTCGCCGTTGATGTCGACTCAGGCGCGTCCGACCCGATGGCGATATCCCTCGAGCCGATCAAACGGCAGTTGCTTGACTTCGGGAAGGCCGTCCGCGAGCACCGCAAGCCGCTGGTCGACGGTGAAGAGGGATACCGGACCTTGGAAGCGGTCCTGGCCCTTTATGACTCAGCACGAAGCGGCCACGCGGTTCGAATTAGCTGAGCCGCGGGATCCCCCGTTGGCCGGCGCGGGCAGGGTCTTATCAGGAGAATAAAACGATGGCAACCTTCAATGACTTAGTCGACTACCTCCACAAACTCGACGCGGCGCACGTTCCGCACACCCAAGGCACGTACCTGGGACACAACGTCGCCGTCTATCGTGATCTGAAGGCTTGGGGCTGCTCGGAAGACTTGTGCCGGGCAGGCATGTTTCACTCCATCTACGGCACCGAGATCTTCCAAGATTTCTTCTTGCCGCTTGATCGCCGAGGCGAGGTGCGCGAGCTGATCGGGGAGCGCGCGGAGCGTCTGGCGTACCTGAACAGCGCTATCGACTACGCTTCCTTCGACCGCACGGTCGAGCGCGGCACTGCTCCCTACACGATGATCGACCGCTTCACCGGGGAGGAGATCGAGATTCCAGCCGCCGACTTCGAAGACCTCTGCCGCATCCATCTCTGTGACCGGCTGGAGCAAGTTCACCGCAGCAAAGACTGGGACTTCCGGCCCCAAACCTTCCGGCTCCTGGCCCAGCAGCTCGGCGGAATCGCCAGTCAGTCCTACGATCGAGTGCATGCATCCCAGGCGGCATCGTAATGGCGGTGGTGAGGCGAAGTGCGTGAGAGGCCCGTCAGTACAAGGCTCGCGCCGCTCGTTTGGTTTGTGGCGCAAGCTCTCCAGCTTGCCGCGTCGAGACTCTTCTCGACGCTTGTGTTAAATGCGGGGTACATATAGTGCATTCTAAGTGTCTCATTAAAAGCAGCTTAACCCCATCGGCACCAAGGCCTCCTTGGATTGGCGCGGTACAATGTAATTGAGTGTACGCGAAGCATTCGGGCCCCATTCGAGCCGGGGCTGTCGGAAGCCGCGACCCAACGAGCAACAAAATTACCAAACGAACCAAATTTCTAATAACCCCAAAGGAATCAATGGCCTACGTCCGTTTTCCAGACGGTAGGAGAGTCAGATCGGAGCGGACTGTAGCGCGGACCTGGTGCTGTCCCAGCGTCCGCGTTCGTGGGCTGGCTGTACCCGATTTTTCCCGGAAAGGAACACGTTGACATGAGAACCTACTTCACTCATTGGCCTCAGGCGCGCCTAGTGCTGCTTTTGGGTTTCGCGCTATTGATCGGTTTTGCGCAAGTTCGCCAGTCGCTGCGTCCCGACGCTTCAGCGCATCTGGAAATCGTAGTCCAACGGGCCGACACCGGAGAGGTTGTTCCGGCCCGCGTCTATCTATTTAAGGCGGACAAGCCTTTCCGGTTTAGCCCTGTAGACTCCCACCTTCCACTGCGTTTCGACTTCTTTTACCGGGAACGCGTCTGGTACCGCGGCGACAAACCGAAAACCCTCGAGGTTACGGCAAGCGACGAATCGCATTTCATCCTGCTCGAGGGTCGAGCGACGTTTGATCTTCCGGCCGCCGAGCATTATCGCTTGGAAGTGTACCGCGGTTTCTTTTACAAACCCGTCGTGGAGGAGTTTTTTCTCCAAGCGGAAAAGACGCGCCGTATAGTCGTCAAACTCGAACCGATCGCTCCTGGCCGCCAGCAGGAGTGGCTGGCCGCCGATGGCCACATTCACTTAATGCGAGATCAAAAGGACGATGACGTTTTCTTGCGTTGGCTCCAGGCGGAAGATCTCGCCGTGGGAAACTTTCTTGAGTTGCAGCGCCAGCAGCACGCCGCGCTGCAATACGCCTATGGACGCGAGGGGGAAGCTCGTTTGCCGCGCTACGCCATTCGTTCGGGACACGAATCGCGCAGCGCTTTCTACGGACACACTCTCTTTTTGGGTCCCCAGAAGATGATCCGGCCTCTGAGTATCGGCAGCGAGCTTGCCAACTCTCCCGAGGCGTATCCGTTTCCGACCATCCTGTTTAAGCAGGGCCGGCGGCTGGGAGCTGTCACGGGGTTTGCTCACTTGCGCAATTACCGCGACGACATACCGCACGCGACGTTGTTGATGAACCTGGCGCGGAACACGATCGACTTCGTCGAGCTGTTTCAGTTCGGGGATCTCGCCCTCGACAAGTGGTATGAACTGCTCAATGCGGGATTTCGGGTCGTGGGTTTGGCGGGAAGCGATTTTCCCGTGCCCCTCTACCAGCCTTATCCCAGATCGACCGGCCGCCGGGGGCCGTGGCTGCGGGAGATTCCCTTGCTCGGCCCGGAAAGGGCCCTGGTCAAAGCCGCTCCCGGCCAGTCTGCTTACGAAGCCTGGGCGGAGGGGGTCCGCCGGGGAGCCGTCCTGCTAAGCAATGGGCCATTGCTCGAGTTTTCGGCCAACGGCCACTCCTCGGGCGCCGTTCTCGAATGGAGTGAGGAGACCTACACGGTAGAGGGGACTGCGACAGCGATTTCTTATCGCCCGATCGAAAAGGTCGAAATCGTCGTCAACGGTGAGCTAGTCGCGACGAGAGCGGGGGACGGGACGAGCACGGAACTCTCATTGCCCTACAAGGTCCAGATCGACGCCAGTTCCTGGATTGCTGCTCGCGCCAAGGCCGCGAGTGATCCCGAAGCACCCCAGATGTGGGCTCATGCGAATCCGGCCTATTTACTGAGGGAAGGAAAGCCGGTTTACGTTGCAGCGGCCCGCAAGGCTGTTCGCGAGCTTTGGGAAAAAGAGACCGCCTACTACAAACGTCCCTCATTCGTGTTTGAAAAGGTAGAGCAACGGCGGGAATTCCTCAGGCTCGTCGAAGAAACGCGCAGGATTCTCGAAGGCCCCCAAGCCAGCGGCATCGCGACCCGGTCTCGATGATCGACATGCTGCCGACGATTCTTCATTTGGTCGGCTTGCCCTAGCCCGAGGTGAAACAGGGACAGTCGCTCGCGCCGTTATTACTGGGGGAACCGGGTTGGGAGCCGCGGCCGGTTATTCTTGATGAGTTTTACCAGAATGCCAACACGGGTAAGATGCGCGCTAGGCTGGATACCGTTCAGATAGTTGAAAACCGTCGATCGTCGAGCGCGAGCCGGCGGCAACGCGCCGAGCAGTAGAGGACCAGCACTCTTGCCGGTCCCTCGCCGCGAAGCGGCGGTGCATCTTTGCCGCGTCCCGCTCGTGCTTACGGCCCGTGCCGGATTGACAGCCGCGCCGCCTTTCCGTACCATGCCTTTAGGCGTTCCATTCAGAGGCCGCCCATGAAGCGGATCCTGCTGGCAATCCTGAGTGTTTGGATGGGCGGAGTCGCCCTGTTTGCTCAGAGCGAGGAACCTCCCAAGCAGCCTCGTGAAGCCAAACAGGAGGCGATGCCGCCGGGGCGGTTTTCCAAGACCCACGCACCGCTTTTCTTCCCGCCCAAGTCGAATGATGCGGGCTCGCTGACCGAGAGCCTGGTTGCAGCCGGACCACATGGCGAGCAACCGGAAACGCCGCCGGCCCCTCGGCGGAACCTCATCGACCGATTCATTTTCCAAAAGATCGAGCGCGACGGTATTCCCCATGCCCCGCTCTCGACGGATAGAGAGTTTCTCCGTCGCGTCCAGCTCGACCTGACGGGCCGCATTCCCTCTCCCGAGGAAATCAGGGCCTTCCTAGCCGATACCGACCCGGCCAAGCGCGACAAGCTGATCGACCGACTTGTGGATAGTGAGGCCTGGGTGGATAAGTGGGCCTACTTTTTCATGGACCTGTTTCGGGCCAACGGCAAGATGGGCCGGGGGAAGGATCTCTTTCATTACTGGATGAAGGAGAACTTGCGCTCGGATCGGCCCTATGATCAAGTCGCCCGAGCTATCATTGCCGCTTCCGCCAAAAGCAACCACGTCGTAGCGGCGGCCAACTTGATCGCCCGAGAACATGTTCAGGGCAAAGCTTACCCGGATGATGGCGACGACTTCGGGATGGTCCATCAGTTGGATACCCATGACGAACTCGCCATCATCTACGGGAAGGCGTTTCTCGGCATCAACCTCTCCTGCGTCTCGTGCCATGACGGACAGGGGCACCTCGAGGAAGTCAACGTCTGGCTGAGTGGGACCACGCGGCAAGAGTTTTTCCAGTATGCGGCCTTCCTCGGCCGGACCCGCTACCAGATGTACTGGGAGAACGGGGCGGGCCAGTCCGGGGAGTTCATCATCGACGATCATGGCCCCGGCTACGACACCACGGGCGAAAGCATGATCCGGGTGCCTCGCCTGGGCGGGACCAACGAGCCGGCTTTCATCCTGACCTCCGAGCGAATGAAGCCCGAGGACGAGCCGCGGGCGGCGCTGGCCAGGATGCTGAGCAGTCATCCGCAGTTCGCCCGGGCCACGGTGAATCTCTTCTGGGCGCAGTTAATGGGCTTTGGAATTGTCGAACCCTATGATGAATTCGACCTCGGGCGCCAGGACCCCGAGAACCTGCCGCGCGGCTGGGAGCTGCAGCCTTCTCATCCCCAGCTGCTCACTTGGCTGGCACAGGATTTCGAACGCGGCGGGTATAGTCTCAAGCGCTTGATGTCGACGATTTGCCGTTCGAGCGCCTACCAGTTATCGGCGCGCTTCCCCGGCCAGTGGAAAGATTCCTACACCAAATACTACGCCCGCAAGTTTGTGCGCAGGCTCAATGCCGAAGAGCTCCATGACGCAGTGGCGCTGGCCACCGATCGCCCCGGCAACTTCGAATTCGGTGCTGGAACCGTCGGCATGGCGATGCAGCTCAGCGGCCCCGCCGGGGAACGGGAGATTCGCCATTTCATGGAGACTCTCGGGCAGTCGGACCGAAACACCCCTCCCCGCCGGATTGCCGGATCACTTCTGCATCCGCTTGTTTTGATGCAGTCGCCCGTGGTCGCCGAGCGCGTTCTCGCGGAAGACTGTAGCCGGGTGCAGCAACTGCTTGATCGTTATTCGGATGATGCTCGCGTCGTCGAGGAGATGTTTCTGGCCACGCTTTCCCGACCGGCGTCCGAGCGCGAGCAAGAAATCGCTCAGGCCGCACTTCGAGCCAACCGCGTCGAAGGGGCGCAAAACCTGCAGTGGGCGCTGATCAACAACGTGGAGTTTCTATTCAATTATTAGGAGCGCCCTATGTCGAGAACGAAGACCGTAGGGGAAGTGTTCGGCACTCGCCGGGACCTGCTGCGCCTCGGCGGTCTGGGGCTTTTGGGAGCCTCGGTCGGAGGCGCATGGCCTCTGCAAGCGGCGGGGACAAAATCGAAATTCCACCCCCGGGGCAACGCGCGTAATGTTCTGTTCTTCGAGATTTCCGGTGCCGTCAGCCACACCGAATCGTTCGACTTCAAAGAAAACGAAGGTTCGCCCGGCGACCTGGACGTCCAGCGAATAAACGCTGACCTCTCCCTCCCGCACCTGCTGTTCCCTCGCCTCGAGAAACACGTGGATAAGCTCGCCATCCTGCGTTCGATGCTGAGTCACGAGGAGGTGCATTTTCGGGCGCAATATTATGTTCAGACCGGCCGGCAGATGAACCTCGCCTTCGCGCGCGAGATCCCGGCCCTAGGCTCGGTGATCGCCATGGAGCTCGAGCCCGAACGCCGCCCGAACGATACCTTCCCTCTCTATATGTCGTTCAATCTGGAAAAGGGGTCTGCCGGGGCGCTGGCGACAGGGTTTCTTCCACCCAGGTTTTCGGTGGTCGACATCAATACCGAATCCATTGAGAAGGGGATGGCGCTCGACGAGAAAGCGGTCGAGTTGCTGGAGGAGCGCTGGTCTCTGCTTCGCCAAATCCGAGAAGGGGAGCGTTCTCGGTCGGGCGGGTACGGCAGACAGATAGCCGGCTACAACGATTTTTACGACGCTGCCTACAAGTTGCTCTCCGACGATCGCTGGCCGGCCGCCTTCGGAATCGCCGACGAGGAGCGCGAGCGATATGGCGACACGCTGGTCGGAGTCGCCTCGATTCTTGCACGCAACGTACTCGCGAGCGACGCCGGTACGCGCTACATCCATGTCTGCCACCCGGGTTGGGATCACCACGTGAAGATATGGGACCGGGAGGCGGAGTCCAACCACTACAAGCTGTGCGCGGAGTTCGACCAGGCTTTCTCGGCCCTGCTCGAGGATCTCGCGTCGACACCTTCGGGGAGCAACCCCCAAGACACTTTGCTCGACGAAACGCTGGTTGTCGCCATGAGCGAATTCGGCCGTACTCCGGGCGCTCTGAACAATATGAATGGCCGCGATCACTACAACAAATGCTTTCCGGCGCTCTTCGCCGGCGCCGGGGTCAAGGGCGGCCGCGTGCTGGGCCGCTCGGATCGCGCGGGCGAGAAATGCCTGGAGACCGGATGGCGGCGAAAAGAGCAGCCGCGCATCGAGAACGTCGCGGCGACCATGTTTTCCGCCCTGGGGATCGATTGGAGCAAGGAGATTCGCAACGCGCCATCGGGCCGCCCCTACGTGTACGTAGACCCTCTGGGAGCGAACGGCCACATCCCCACCGATGAGATTGCGACCATTTACGGTTAGTATTGTTTTCCCGCTTTCGGTTCTTGTCGCCCAGGCCGGCCAGCCGGGAATGGTATTTATCCCCGGGGGCGAATTTCTTCGAGGCCGCTCCCACGCGCTGCCCGACGACGGGCTGAAGTGGTTCCCGACTCTCCTCAAAGACGATCGCCCGGTCCGCGGGATCTTTGTCGATCACTTCTACCTCGATCGGCGGGAGGTGACGAACCGGGACTTCGCGGCGTTCGTCGAGGCGACCGGCCGCGCCGCCCCTTACTACTGGCCTGGCGGGGAATTGCCTGCTGACAAAGTTGACCACCCGGTGGTAAACGTTAATTGGGGGGATGCAGCGGCCTACTGCCGGTGGGCGGGCAAGAGACTGCCGACCGAAGCTGAATGGGAGCGCGCTTGCCGCGGTCCCGCTGAAGGAGCCGTGTATCCTTGGGGCGACCGCGATCCCACGAAAGAAGACGTCCGCTTCGATGTCATTACCGGTCCCGGCCAAGTCTGTCGCTTCTCCGAAAGCTATTTCGGACTCTGTGACATCGCGGGGAACGTCTGGGAGTGGTGCGCCGACTGGTACGAAAAGGACTACTACGAACGCGCGCCCGATAGAAACCCGCCAGGTCCCGAGAACGGCTTGTATCGAGTTCTCAGGGGCGGTTCCTGGGCGGATTTGCCGAAGTATCTCACCTGCGCCTATCGCAGTTTTGCGCGGCCCGCCGAGCGCAGTCCGAACGTCGGCTTTCGTTGCGCGAAGAGCTTTCGCTAGCCGAGCGGCACAGTGCCCTTCGGTGGCGACAAACCCTCGTGTTTGTGCGGGGTGGCAGTACAGACAAGCTTTGGCTTGTCGAGCCGCGATAGGGTGGGCGCGACTGATGGCGCCCCAAATGAGGAACGGAGGAGCTTGCTCCACCGCTGCCGTCACCTGCTGAGTCACCATGAACTTCGTCCACCTCGCGGCGTGAAAATATGCCCCGTAACGTAGTTCATGTTACAGACAGGGCCTATTTTCAAAGCAGAAATGCAGGTTAGGCTGGGGGGATGGAAACTCCCGTCCGCGCTTGCCGCTCGACTTGGTGGATCGTGCTGTAGCCCAGCGCGACCAGAGTCAGAAACACTCCCAAGACTTCACTATCACCGAGCGCCAGGTCGAAACAGCCTGCCACCAAGACTCCCACGGTGGCGGCGATGACGGCGTGAAGCACGAAGCGCTGGTCGCTTCGGCCCCAACGCAGCTTCTTCAGCGCTCGGAGGTGGTCTCGCAGCACCAAAGCCATCAGCCACAGAAGCATCAACAAGGCCGGCACGCCGCGCTCGGCGGCGTAGTGGACGTAGATGCTATGAAGATGGCCGTAGTAGCCGAGCGGAAGCTCATCGACGTCGTCGGGCAGGAACTCGCCGAACCGCGGCCCGACCCGCTCCGGCCCTACCCCCAACCAAGGATGCGCTTGAATCATTTTCCAGCCCGTTCGCCACATGACCACGCGTTCCGGATTTTGCGATGGACTCGCGATCGACTCCAGACGCTGGCGAGTCGCCGGGGGTCCAAAAAGCAAGGCGACGACAACAAGAGCCGGGCCGGCGAGCAGCAGCTTCGGCTTCCAACGCCAAACAAGATAAGAACCCGCCACGGCGAGCGCTAGCCAAACGCCGCGGGTGAAGCTCAGCACCAAGGAAACGCCGAACACGATCCCGCAACCGAACCAAATCGCGCGAGTGCGCCGCCCTCCTCCGGCTGAAAACATCAGGTAGCTGAGCAGCGCCAGGAACACGAGGAGGGTGACTTCGCTGAACGTCACCCAGTGGCTAAAGAACCCGCTGATTCGATGTCCGACGTAGCTTTGATAGAAATCTTGTCCTCGGTCGTGGACGTCCAGCCACGTCTGGACGAATTGCACGATGCTCCACGCGCCGGCGAACAGGGTGCAGGCGAACCACGCCTCCATCAACCGGCGCGCTTGGTCGATCTTGGGAAACAGCGAATAGACAACCAGCAGAATCGTAAAGACGAAAAACTTCTTGATCTGCGGCCAGCCCGAAGCCGGGTCGTCGGAAACGAGCATCGAGAGAACCGTCCAGCCGAGAAACCCGGCCAGGGGCCAGGCGAGGGGGGGCATTCGCAGCCGTGTCTTCGAGGCCCCCAGCAGGATCAGCGCGACGACCAGGCAAATGTGAGAAACCGCGATCGAGACGAGCAACGCCACGGAAGACACAAAGGCGAAAGCGAACGCATAGCGGCCGAGTTTGTCGGGGCGCTCGAGACTAGCCCGCATTTCTCACCACCTGACGGTCGAAGCACGCCATAGGCCCGCCATTACTGCGTTGCGCTTGCTCGCCGTGCTCAACGTAGGGTTCAAGTACGCTCGCATTATTCAAGAAATGCGGCGCCGAGCGTCGCGCGCCTTGTACCGACGGGCCTCTCACGCACTTCGCCTCGCCACGTGGTGAGAAAAGCGGGCTAGGCGCAGCGACCGCGGCGGGCAGGGACATCGAAGTTACCCAGTATGCCAACTTCGGGGTTGGGGGCCAACCCGCGGCTCGGCGCGGCGCGAGATGGAGCGATTTGACGGCGCGGGGTTCGCGTTATAAGCTATCTCTGACCCTGGCATTGTTCATGTAGGTCGCGGCGGATGGCTGCTGGCAATCGCACTTCTCCCTCGCCACTCTCCGAGACCCAGGCATCTTGCAGATCTGATGCCAGGCCTGTCGGCCCACTTGCCGAACGCCGCTCCATCGTTCCCAAGCCATGGTCGGCAAAGAAGATATCTCGCCTTTGGGCCGAAGACATATGGCCGTGCCCAGCGAGTCGCATCGAGTCAGAATGCCTCGCTTGTCCCGCCTCATCGGACATTCGCCGGCCGAGGCGGCTGTCCAGGCACTCAACGACCCTGGCGGGCGCTGTCGCCGGAACTTTCCGGTAAGGAGGCAATCTCATGAACCAGGACACCCACGGCGGTCGTACCCACCTAACCGACGAAACGGAAACTCCGACGCGCCGCGATCTGCTCCGCGGTAGTCTAGCCGCCGCCGGACTGTCGCTGGGACAGGCTCGCTGGCCGATGTTTGCCTTTCCGCCCCCGGGGGACGAGGAAACCGTCATACCGTTTCTCGATCCGCAGCCAGTCAATCCCGACCGCGCCATGTTGCGCTGGGGCGAGCTGACGTCTTGGATCACCCCGCGTGAGCAGTTATTCGTCGTCAAGCATTACGGTGAGCCGGAGATCGATCCCGACGCGTGGCGACTCGAAATCAGCGGCTTGGTTCGCTCTCCGAAGGTTTTTGCCCTGGATGAGATCAAGGCCCGTCCGCGAAGCGAGTACGCCGCCACCATCGAATGCGGCGGCAACGGCGTTTCCCCCGGTTTCATGGGGGCGATCGGCAACGTCCGATGGGCGGGAACTTCTCTAGCTGCTCTGTTGCAGGAAGCCGGCCTCGACCCGCGAGCGACCGAGGTGGTCTTCTATGGAGCGGACGAGGGAACCGAGACGATCCGCGGCAACGAATACACGCAGAACTTCGCCCGCAGCCTCTCGGTCACTGATGCCTACGATCCCAGGGTCATGCTGCTCTATGAGTTGGCCGGCCACCCGTTGACGAAAAGCCATGGCGCACCGCTTCGCCTCGGCGTGCCGGGACATTTCGGCGTCGCCTGGGTCAAGTGGCTAACCCGAATCGAGGTCACCGATCACCGCTTTTCCGGACGTTTCATGGCCCGCGACTACGTCACCATCCGTGGGCAGGAGCAGGGAGATGAGACCGTCTGGCGAGAGACCACGGTGAGCCACATGAAGCTCAAGTCCATCGTGGCCAGAGTCGTTCGCCGATCGGACAGCAAACTGCGGGTCAGCGGGGCCGCCTGGAACGACGGTCGCACGCCGCTCAAAGCCGTCGAAGTCCGCATCGACGACGGCCCCTGGCAACGGGCGGTGCTCGGGGAGGGGCTGGAAAGCCCTTACTGCTGGACGTTCTGGCACTACGAGTGGCCGGACCCCGCGCTCGGCGATCACACGCTCGTCTCTCGAGTGATTGACGGCGATGGCAATATCCAACCGACCGTCGACGATCCTGAAATCAAGCTCAAGAAAACCTATTGGGAAGCCAATCAGCAGGTACCGCGCCGGGTTCGTATCTGACCTGGCTCAGCCCCTTACCGGCTACGCTCGGCATTCGCTTGCCGCGTTTGATGCTCTCCGCTTCTTTGCTCCTGATCGTCTTCACCCTAGGCTGCTCGAGCACAGGCCCTGCCGACACCGAAATCCTCTGGGACCGTTACGGCGTCCCGCACATCTTCGCGCGCAATGAAGAGGATCTCTTCTACGCCTTCGGGCAGGCGCAGGCCCGCGCTCACGGGAACCTGCTGCTGGGCCTCTACGGCGAGGCTCGAGCACGCGCCGCCGAGTACTGGGGAGAAGAACATTTGGAATCGGATCGCTGGTTGCGAACCATGGGCATCCCCGACCGCGCGGCGAACTGGTACCAGCGCCAGACCCCCGCGTTTCGAAGCTACCTCGATGCCTTTGCCCAAGGCGTCAACGACTACGCGACCGAGAACAAAGCCGAGATTGACCCCGATCGCCTGATCGTGTTGCCGGTTCAGGCCACCGACATCCTCGCCCACCTGCAGCGCATGATTCACTTCACCTTCGTTAGCAGGCAGCAGGCCGTTGCCGCCGCCGCGGAACACCGGGATTCCAGGGGATCGAATGCTTGGGCCATTGCTCCTTCCCGCTCGGCTTCGGGCCATGCGATGTTGTTGGCGAATCCGCACCTCCCTTGGGCGGGACGATTCCGGTTTTTTGAAGTGCATCTGCAAACGACGGGCGTCAACATTTACGGCGCCAACCTCGTCGGGGCGCCTGTTCTGGGAACCGCCTTCAACGAACACCTGGGTTGGACCCACACTGTGAATACACTCGACGGGCAAGACCTCTATGAGTTGCAGGTCGAAGCGGGCGGCTACCGCTGGAACGGGAGGACTCTTCCGTTTGATGAGCGTCAAGAAATCGTCAAGATCAAGCAGCCCGACGGCGGTTGGAAAGAAGAAAGTCTCATCGTGAAACGTTCGATTCACGGACCGATTGTAGACGAGAGCGAGGGCCGAGCGCTTGCCGTTCGCGTAGTCGGCCTCGACCAGCCCGGAGCGCTCGAGCAATGGTGGAACATGGGTCGCGCGCGCAACCTGGAGGAATTCGAAGACGCCCTGCGAGAGCTGCAAATCCCTATGTTCACCATCGTCTACGCCGACCGCGACGGCCACGTCATGCATCTGTTCAACGGCCGTGTCCCGGTCAGGCCGAGGGGCAACTGGGACTGGAGCCGGATCGTGCCCGGGGACAGCGATCAATCCCTGTGGGCCGATACTCACCCCTACCGGGATCTGCCTCGCGTTGTGGACCCCCCGAGCGGCTGGTTGCAGAACGCGAACGATCCTCCCTGGACAACGACGTTTCCCCCCGTCCTCGACCCCGCGAATTTCCCTGCCTACATGGCTCCCCGCCGTATGAGCTTTCGCGCGCAGCGCTCGGCTCGCATGCTGGCCGAAGATGATCAGATCAGCTTCGAAGAGCTGGTCCGATACAAGCATTCCACCCGCATGGAACTGGCTGACCGTATTTTGGACGACCTCGTTCCCGCGGCCAAAAGATATGGCAGCGGGATCGCTCGACGGGCCGCAGGGGTTCTCGAGGCGTGGGACCGTCGAGCCGATGCCGCCAGCCGCGGGGCGGTGCTGTTCCAAGCTTTTGTCGGCGAAACGGACCAGAGGTTTCCCGGCGCGACTCTGTTCGCGACCCCTTGGAGCGAAGCGTCCCCCCGGACCACCCCCGACGGCCTATCGAACCCCGCCGCGGCCGTCGCGGCTTTGGAAGTCGCCGCGAGCGAAGTCAAAAGCGACTACGGCTCGCTCGATGTGGCTTGGGGCGACGTGCATCGGCTGCGCATCGACGATGTCGATCTTCCTGCTAACGGCGGCCCGGGCAAGCTGGGCGTCTTTCGGGCGACGAGTTTCATCCCCGACGGCGACAAGCATTTCCGCGCGGCGGCCGGAGATTCTTTTGTCGCCCTGGTCGAATTCTCTCAGCCTGTTCGAGCCATGGTGCTGCTGAGCTACGGGAATTCCTCTCAATCCGGTTCCCCTCATCGAAGCGACCAGATCGGACTCTACTCGCAGAAAAGGCTTCGTCGGGCGTGGCTCGCTCGCCACGAGATCGAGGAAAATCTCGCCCGCCGGGAGATCGTCCAAGGCCTGCCATAGCGTTTGCCGGCGCGAGCGGTCGATTGCATGCTCGGAGGCTGAACGAGGCCTTTGCCGCAAAGGCCGCGGATCTCAAAAGCTAGAACCGCGCCACGAGGCTGCGACTTTCGTGACCTGAGCGGCGCGCCGCGCGAAGTTGAGCGAATCCTGGGTTGTTTTTGGTAGGGACCAGCACTCTTGTCGGTCCTTCACCGCGAAGCGGCGACGCAGCAAAAGGCCGCTCAAAACCGAGGCCGCGCTACGGGGCCGGCGTCCACCGCTGCATCAAATCGTCCCAGTGCCGGCGGGCGTTGCGCAGAATCGCCGGCAGGTCCTCGCCCAGCAGATAACCTTGCTCGATCAGCTCCAGCGCAGCGTTGCTCACCAGGCCGAGGTGCTGCTCCCGGCTTTCATACCTTTCTTCGATCGACGGCCGAGGATCGCTAGTCCTTCCGCGCTCTGCTTTGGTTGGCGGGAAAGGGATGTAGGAACCGGCCATGCTGGAGACCTCGCCGCTTGGCCCCGAGTGGGCGTCGAACAGATTCCAGCCCGTGTAGGTGGCTAGAGGAGCCGCCAGCTCCGGCAGCTTGATGCCGGCCGTCTCGTTCCCGTCCGAGTCAACCGCCGGGACCAGGATCGGAAACGCGGACCCGATCTTGGGCGGTTGCCGGCTGACAATTCCCTTGTCGGCGAACCGGGGGCCATAGTCCGCGCGGTAGGCCCGATGGACGCGGCTCGAGAAGTTGACGCCCGGTATCTGGGGAAAGCCTAATTTCTCGGGGGGAACCAGCGACCCCTCGTCGAGGCGGGGATATCGGCTCGCGGGCGGCAGTTCGCCCTCGTCCACCCAGCGATCGAGAGCCTTCAGCAGAGCGCGGAGCGACCAGCGGAAGTCCAGCGGGTTGTCTCGCTGTTGGCCGATGGTGATTTCGGGAGGAAAGGCCGCCGGTCCGTGCTGGCTTCCGGCGAACAGGTAGATGCGGACATTCTCCATGAGGGGCGCATCGCGTTTCCCATCCGCCGTGGTGTGGATCAGAGACGCGGCCCGCCCCCAATATTCGTAGGAGGAATTGCTGTAGAAGACCTTGGGCATGAACTCCGGCTTCATATTGTGCGTCAGGATGCCGTCGGAAACACGGGTTTCAGGATCGATCTGTTCTACGTCGGTGAAAGGGAAGATGTCGGTCGGGTAGAAGAAATTCATGTAGGGATGGGCGTCGCGGGAAGGCTGCGCAAAGCGATGATTGAAGCTGCCTCGCCCGGCGCCGGCGACGTGGGCGATGACACCATCGAAAACCCGGCGTCCGGCCTCATCACCGTTGAATCCGTGATAGAGGAACGTTCGCAAGAAGCGCCCGCACTGGGAGACGCCAAAGCCCAGCGCGCGGTTAATCGCGCCTTCGGGAATCGAAAGCGCGTCGGATGATTCGTACTTTAGGAATGACGCCAAGTCGCGCACGGCGGCGGGCCCTAGACCCACCAGAGGCGGCCCTTCCGATACATAGACGGCCTCGTAGATCTTGCCCGGCTCAAATCCTCCTTGGAGATAGACTCGAGTTCTGTCGGCTATCGGCTTGCCGTCCCGCAAGCGGGCGAACTCCCACTGGGAGCGAGGGATGGTGTGACGCGGCGCCTCCACTCCCTCTCGCACCGTGAGCACGTTTTCTGGAGCCCCGGGGTCGGCCACCGGGTAGGCGATGTGCTGCCGGTCGGAGAGGAGGTGGTCATATTCACGCTGTTGCACCACGAAATCGCTGCGCACGAGTCCGCGAATAGGAAGCTCCCCTTGGCGGGCTGTCGGCGGGTAGAGACGCATGAGGCCCTGCCGGCGCGGGGGGTCGAATTGCCAGCCGATCCAAGCCAACGTGTAGCCCTCGCGAAGCAGAAACCCGTCCCCGAAGTCGGCCTCATTTTGGGGGTCGCTGCTTCCGGGAGCCAAGTTGAAATGCCGTAGCGACAACTTGCGGCCGCGGTTGGGGATGCCCAGCAGCAGGGCCCCGTTGCCGCGGGCGATTTCCCGCGGCTTGAGCAGATAGAAGTCGGCTGAAAATTCCACCTGGCCCGCGGGGTTCGTGGGGGCGTATTCCATGTCGGTGACGATGCGGTTGGCCGAGTTGGAGGGGTCAACGGAGAAAAAGATCTTCCCTGCCAGTTTCTCGTACGCTCCGGCGAGCCCGAAGGCTCGGCCCTTCAAAACCGGTTCACGGTCGTGGACTTCGACGCGCACGACGCGAGCGGAGAGGGGTGATACCAGCAGGCAGGTCAGCAGGAGCCATCCGGCCAGGGCGAGCGGCATGCATCCATTAAAACAAAATCGAGAGCCTCCCCTGTGGCGGCTTTGACGGTTGGCCGCGGCCCCGGCGGGCGGCTCGGCGCTGTCGGGTTCGCCTCCGTCGTTGCCGTGTCAGGACCCGGCTTGTCCCCTCACCAGCCGCTTCTCAACCAAGCCTAACCCGAAATCAGCGGCCAGAGCCATCAGGGCGGCGGGCACGGCGCCGATCAGCAACAGCCCAGTGTTGACTGACTGGATTCCACGGAAGATGAACTCTCCCAGGCCCCCCGCGCCTATGAGGGCCGCGATCGTGGCGATTCCGATGCTGCTGACGGTAGCCACGCGCAAGCCGGCCATGATGGTGCGAGCGGCCAGCGGCAGCTCGACGAGCCGCAGAAGCTGCCGGTCGGTCATGCCCATCGCTTCCGCGGCCTGCCGAACCGAGCGGTCGACGCCCTTAATTCCCGCATAGGTATTCCGAATGATGGGCAACAAAGCGTATAAGACCAAAGCAACAATAGCCGATCGCGGACCGACCCCCCCGATCCAGGGCAGGGGAATGAGAAACCCGAAAAGGGCCAGGCTGGGAATGGTTTGTGCCGTGTTGGCAACTCCCAGCACCCACCGTTCGAGGGTCGGCCGGCGAGTGAGCAGCACGCCCGCAGGAATCCCGATCAGGGCCGCAATGCCGATCGACAGGGCCACCAGCCAGAGGTGCTCCAGGGTGCGGGCCGCTAGCTGCGTTTGATACTGCTGAAGGTAGCTGAGTAGGTTCACGATAGCGATTCCAGAAAGGGCCGGGCGGCCAGGTCGTCCGACCGACGGAACTGCTCGGGCGTCCCCGACCAAACCAACCGACCTGCCTCAAGAACGCCAAGCCGGTCGGCAAGAAGCAATCCCTCGCGTACATCATGGGTGACGAAGACGATCGTCTTGCCAAGGTTTTGGCGGATCGTCAGAAATTCGCGCTGAATCTCAGCTCGCGTGATGGGGTCGAGCGCACCGAAGGGCTCGTCCATCAGCAAAAGCGGCGGATCGGCGGCTAGGGCGCGCGCCACGCCGACGCGTTGCCGCTGTCCGCCGGAAAGCTGGTGCGGATAACGGTCGCGCACGGTCTCTGCATCCAGTCCGACCTTGGCGAGTAGCTCGTCGGTGCGACGCCGCACTTCCGGCTCGCTCCAACCCTCGAGTGTCGGGACCAGGCCCACGTTCTCCGACACCGTGAAGTGCGGAAAAAGGCCCACTTCCTGGATGACATAGCCGATCTTGCGTCGAAGGCGAATGGGGTCCCATTCTTCCGTACTGCTACCCTCGACCAGGACACGCCCTTCGGTCGGCCTAAGCAGGCCGTTGATGAGACGAAGGGCTGTGGTCTTACCCGAGCCGCTGCGACCCAGTAACACCAGTGTCTGAGCCGCCTCAACCTCGATCGTCAGGTCGGCCACGAGCGCCGTCTCACCGACGCGATAGGTCACCCCTTCCAGAAGGATGGGAGCCGGGGCCCGGTCGGTCATGGACTCCATCTTTGGAGGGGAGCAGTGCCGGCCTCACTCGGAGCGCCGACAACAGCAGGTCTTTCGCGCGGCGATCAATGACATACGGACTCTCCAGCCGTCCGCCGACAAATTCATTCGCCAGGGAGTCTCATGGTGAAAGCAGCCTCAAAAGTGCCGGTTGTCCGGTTTCAAAAAGTCGGCGTATTCATTCTACGGCACTTGTCGGTCGCAGTCAGCCGCGTTCACGCAACTGAAGCCACGGACTGAGATTGTAAACGGCCCACTGGATCTTGCATTTCCCCTTTTCTTCTCCTAGAATATAAGGCGAAGGAGAAACTTGTGGCACTTACGAAACGGCAGAAGCAAGTTGTCGACTTTATCGCTACGTTCATTCGCCGTAACGGCTACAGCCCGAGCTTTGAAGAGATTGCCGAGGAGTTGGGCCTGGCGTCGCTGGCGACGGTTCACAAGCATCTAACCGCGCTCGAGAGCAAACGCTATCTGAAGAGGAGCTTCAATCAAAGCCGCGCCTTGGACCTGGGACCGGAGTACTATCGCGAGTTGAGCCGGCAACGCAGGGAGGCCGCTCTTGCTGCTCCGGAAACCCCTTTGCTGGGAACCATCGCGGCCGGACAACCGATCGAGACCTATCCTGATCCCGAAACTCTGTCTTTCGCCGATTTCACCACCACCGAACACGTCTACGCGCTCAGAGTACGCGGGGAATCCATGATCGAAGACCACATTATGGACGGCGACTACGTCTTGGTCGAAAAGACGGATCGCGTCAGCAACGGCGACATCGTGGTGGCTCTGGTGGATGGCGCGGAGTCGACGCTCAAGCGCTTTTACCGCCAAGGCAACGATCAGGTACGCCTCCAACCCGCCAACGCTTCGGTGGAGCCGATCGTGGTTCCCCTCGCGGCGGTGGAAGTCCAGGGTCGCGTGCTGGCCGTGCACCGCCAGTATCGCTAATCCGACGTTCCGTGGCGGAGAGACGTCCCCGGATCAGCCCGGCCCGTAGGGGTCTCCGCGACCCCGAGCGGGGCAACGCGGGCCCGCAGGCCGGCCTGCTTTTCGCTGAATCGAGCTTCTGCCGGGCTTGCTACTGCACCACGAAGTCGGAAAAGAGAACTTCCTTGACCTCGCCGCTTTCCAGTAGCGGGTTGAGGCGATCGAGGATCTCCTTGCGAAACAGCTCCTTCCCGTTGGCGTCGTTGAGCTCGCGGTAGGTTTTCGAGGTCAGCAGCGTCAGGATTCGGTCGCGCAGGCGGGCCATCAACAGGGCGTCGGCTTTGATTTCCGCCGCCCGCTCTTGGGGTACGACGGCCAGTTTTACACTCAGTCGGGCGTGGCGCTGGCCCACCGGGTCGTTGATGTTGGTCAAGAAGGTTTCCATCTCCAACACGCCGATGGTTTGCTCGGCTGGGTCAGCGGCTTCGCTGTCGGACTCCGAGTCGCCGCAGGCCGTCCCCAAGCCGATGGCCAGCATCGCTGCCAGGAGGGATAAACCCACTTCCCTCTGCCGCTCATTCACGGGGATCTCCTTGGGATAAGTTATTCGACCCGCCCGGCGGCGGCTGGGCTTCTGGGTCGTCGGCTCGGTGTCGCGTGACGAAAACGAACTCGACTCGGCGGTTGGCCGCGCGGCCAACTGGAGTGGCGTTGCCGGTTACCGGCACCCCTTTTTCAGCCAAGTAGCGGACCGCGCGGCCGGCGCGGGCCGCCGAAAGTTCCCAGTTGCTGGGGAAGACGGCCGTGGCGATCGGCCTATCGTCTGTGTGGCCGAGCACGTCCACGTCTTTGGACGACTTGGAAATATATCGAGCTAGCCCGTCGAGGATAGGCAATGCCTCGGTTTTGATGGTGGCTTTTCCGGACTCGAACAAGAGGTCGCCTTTGAGCTGCAGAACGACCCCCTGCTTGGTGATCTTGGCGTTTCCGTTCTTCTCCATTCCGTTCTCCTCGATGATCTGACTCAGATAACGCACGATCTCCTCCATCGCTTGCCCTTCGCCTTCCTTCGGATCTTGGTAGGGCAACAGCTTGCTTCCGGTCGGAATGTCGGAAAGCTCGAACTCTGACTTTAGCCCCAAGGCGTTCCGTACCGAGCCGGCCATCGTCCGGAACTTGATGATCTCCATGTTCGAGAAAGAAAGCAGCAGAACGAAGAACGTCAGCAGCAACGACATCAGGTCAGCAAACGTGACGATCCAGGCCGGGGCGCCTTTACCCCCGCCGTCGTCTGATTCCATCTCCATCAGGCTGCTTTCTCGTCCTCCTTACGCAACTTTGGAGAAATGAAGACATTCAGCTGCCTCCCGATGGCCGACGGATTGCTACGCTCGGTGATGGCTATCACCCCCTCCAGGCAAAGCGTCATGCTGAGCACCTCCTGCTCGGAGCGCACTTTCAACTTCTCCGCCAAAGGGAGACAGAATACGTTGGCGATCAGGGCGCCATAGAGAGTCGTGAGAAGAGCCAGCGCCATGGCCGGACCAATGGACGAGGGGTCGTCCAAAACAGCGAGCATTTGAACCAGCCCGATGAGGGTCCCAATCATCCCGAAAGCGGGCGCCGCCTCGCCCATCCCCTCCAGGATCAGTTGGCCTCTCTTGTGACGGCGCGCCGTAGAGCGAATGTCGGTTTCCAATACCATCCGAATACGTTCTACTTCTACTCCGTCGACACACTGTGAGATTCCCTTAGCCAGAAAGGGGTAGCTGATCACCGCTTTTTCCAAGGCCAGCAATTCCTTCCGGGCGGTTTTTGACAGCTCGAGGACCTCGCTGATCAACTGATCGGGCGCCGGTACCTTTGTCGTAAAAGCCTTGGCGGCCACCCCGAAAGTGCCCAGCACGTCACTGAGAGGGTTTCTCACCAGCGTGGTTCCGATCGTGCCTCCAACGACCACCAGCATAGAAGGGATGTTCACGAACATGATCGGAGATTCCCCCATGAAAATGGAGGCGAGCACGAGCAGCGTGGACACAAGGACTCCGATGATCGTGGCTAGATCCATGGAGGGGAAGAGCCGAGGCCCTCTGTGAGAGCGTATCGGCGAGCGTGGGGCAAACTTGAACCGCGCGGGTATCCGAGCCGGCGCGCAAACACTCAACTCGGCGTGCCGCGCGCTTGCGGCTCTGGCCTGGATTTCCCGCTGTCACAGCGATCGCGGCTTGAACATCATGCGAGCCGTCTGGCGACGGCTAGGACAAACAAGAGTGTTTGTCCCTACTGGGTTCGTCGTGGAATGGCCCATCCGCCCACTCACGCCAGCCCCAACTTTTCCGCCAGCCCGATGCGCTGTAGCTTGCCGGTCGGCCCTTTGGGGATCTCCTCGAGGAATACAATGCGCCGCGGAACTTTGAAATCAACGAGACGTTCGGCGGCGAAACGGCGAAGCTCCTTATCGCTGACCGAAGACCCCTGACGAACCACGATCGCCGCCCCGACATCTTCGCCGAGCTTGTCATGGGGAAGGCTGAACGTCACTGCCTGTGCCACCGCGGGGTGATCCATGAGCACTTCATCCACCTCGCGGGGAGAGATTTTCTCGCCGCCGCGGTTGATAATTTCCTTCAGCCGCCCGGTGATGTAAAGATATCCGTCGGCGTCGAAGTAGCCCTGGTCTCCGGTTCGAAACCAACCCCTGCTGAAGGCCGTCGAGTTCGCCTCGGGATTGTTTTCGTAACCTTGGGTGACGCTCGCCCCGCGAATGACGATCTCGCCGGTATCACCGGCCGCCAGTAGATTTCCTTCCACGTCCATGACAGCCATCTCAGGGCCGGCGGGAACACCGACGGAACCGGCTTTGCGAACCGCCGGCGGAAGGGGGTTGCTGGCCATTTGGTGAGCGGCTTCGGTCATGCCGTAGGATTCGATGACCGGGGCGCGGAAGACTCGCTCCAGCTCCTCGAGCACTTGCGGCGGCAGCGCGGCCGAGGAAGAGCGAATGAAGCGCAGCCGACTCTGGGAAACTACGTCCTCGTTTCTCCGGGCGCGAGCCAGAATCGTCTGATGCATGGTCGGGACCGCCGTGTACCAGCTTGGCTGAAAGGCCTTCAACCACGAGAAGAATTTCAAGGCTTCAAACCCCGCTGTGCAAATCACTTCCGACCCGGCCGCAAGACTGGCCAATATCGCTCCCATCAGCCCGTGGATGTGAAACAACGGCATCACGTTGAGGCAACGATCCGACGGGGTCAAAGCCAAAGTCCGAGCGATGCTCCGAGCGGAGGCGCAAACGTTGGACTGGGTCAGAGGAACGATTTTGGGCCGGGAGGTTGTGCCCGAGGTGTGCAGCACCAGAGCGATGTCCTCGGCCCGTGAAAATCCCCCCCTGGCGGTTGCCGGCCCTGATTCGGCTCGGATCGAGAAGACTCCGGCCGGCTCGGCCGGGCGGGGTTCAAGCTCGATAATGGCGATACCGCGGTCCCTCGCCACCGCCGCGGCGGGCGAGTCGCTGTCCTTCAACACCAGCAAGGCCTTGGCATCCAGGTCGCTCAGGTAGAATTCGAACTCATCCCTGCGATACGCGGGATTCAGGGGCGCGCAAGTCGCCCCGGCGGCCACCGAGACGAACGAAACAGCCAACTCGGGGCCGTTGGGCAGCACAATCGCCACCCGGTCCTCTCGACCCACGCCGCAAGCGTTGAGGGCCTTCACCGTGGAGTCGATCTGATGCTTGAGGCTGAGATAGGTGAGCGGTGTTCGATGGGGCGCGCCGATGGCGACGGAGTCAGGCTCGATCTCCGCGCGTGAGGCGATCAATTCGGGAACGGTTGTCGGCACAGGCTTCTACCCGCTTTCTCACCACCGTCACGGCGATTGCGGCGAAAGGTCCGCCGGCCATGGCGCGCGGCAACGGTTCGCGTACATCGTCCAGCGTGCAGTATGCCGGCAAGCCGGCGCGATCCATCGCGCTCCTGCATCTCTGACTGGAAATTGGCTTCGTTTCGTTTTTTCGCGGCGAACGAGATGGGGGGTTTCCGCTACCCCTTTTTCAGAATAGCGAGTGTGTCAAGTTATCTTCACTGTCGGCCATACGGTGTAGCAGCCGGCGCCACGAGCAGGGGCGCCCGGGTGCTTCGTCGAGAAACAACGCGGACGAGGATTCGAGCCGGCGCATGTTCCATGGCTTCTTGCGCCCTTTCGGGGCTCGACTCTCGATGATCCTTACTCCGGACCGCGGATTTCCGTCCGCGGCAAGACCGCATTCCCATACAGTCCGTGCCGGCGAATGTAGGCGGCCACCTCGGGAGCAAGCCAGTCGTCGACGGGTTTGCGGCGCTTCAGCCGCTCACGCAGCTCGGTGGATGAAATAGGAACGTCAACGCCTTCGAGCCAGTGAACGCGCGCGCTTTCGGGAACGTCGGGCCGGCTGTCGGTTTCCCCCGCCCGGCCGGCAACAATGAACTCGACCATCCCGACCACCTCCAGCCAGCGATACCACTGCTTGATCTCGGCAAACGCATCGGCGCCGAGGACGAACAAGAGCCGGTCCCCGGATGCCGCGGTCTCCTTGACCCGCCGAAACGTATCGATCGAATAGTGGGGTCCGCTGCCCACGCTGGGATCTTCGAATCGAGAAGGGACGAAGCGAGTGTCCTGCTTCGACGCCAGCTCGACCATTCGGTAGCGGTGTTCGTAGCCGGCTTCGGTGGGATTCCGCCGGTGAGGCGGACGGCCCGCCGGGACGAACAGCACTTTGGTTAGCTGCAATTCATCCGCCGCCGCCCTCGCTACTTCCGTATGCCCTCGGTGAACGGGATCAAACGTGCCGCCGAAGATGCCGATATTCACTTTGCCCCGACCGCCGATTCTCGGGCTTCACGGACCCGCGAGCCCAGATAGTATTTCAGCTTCTCGATACCTTCACCGGTGACGGCCGAGATGCGGAAGAACGGCAGCCCTTCTTGTTTGCAGAATCCCTCCAAGCGATCAGCCTGAGCGCTATCTTGCAAGGCGTCGATTTTCGAGGCGGCAATAACCATCGGCTTTCGAGCCAGCGCGGCGGAAAAGCTGGCCAGCTCCTCGATGATCACGCGGTAGTCGTCCAACGGGTCACTCTGCCGGAGGCCGCTCATGTCGATCAAATGAACGAGAAGCCGCGTCCGCTCAATATGGCGTAGGAATCGTGTACCAAGACCGTGGCCCAGGTGCGCGCCCTCGATCAACCCTGGAATGTCGGCCACCATGAAGCTGTCGAACTCGTCCATGGAGACCACGCCGAGGTTCGGCTGGAGCGTCGTGAACGGATAGTCGGCAATCTTGGGGTGAGCGGCCGAGATGCGTGCAATCAGGGTGGATTTGCCCGCGTTGGGGAAGCCGATCAGCCCGACGTCGGCCAGCAGTTTCAGCTCCAGCTTCAGGTGGCGCTCTTCTCCCGGCATGCCGGGCTCGGAGCGGCGAGGCGCCTGGTTGGTCGAACTGGCGAACCGAGCATTGCCGCGGCCTCCGTCCCCGCCCCGCGCGGCTATGAATTCTTGATCGCGAGCTTCAAAATCAAACAGCTTTTCTCCCGAGTCGGCGTCGTGGACCAGGGTCCCGGCGGGAACCTCGAGCACGAGGTCATCACCGTTTTTGCCGGTCTTGTTGCTGCCCTCTCCGTGATGCCCTCGCGACGCTTTGTGCTCCGGACGAAACCGGAAGTGGACCAGCGTGTTCCGCCGCTCGGTGGACCGCAAGATGACGCTCCCGCCGCGCCCGCCGTCGCCGCCGCTGGGCCCGCCGCGGGGCACGAACTTCTCGCGTCGAAAGGCCACGCAGCCGTTGCCGCCGCCGCCGGCCTTGACGGAAATCAGAGCCTCATCAACAAACATGACCGACACTCCAGCATAGCTGTTTGGACTTTTGCCCGGCCAAGAGCAGGTGGAACCTGGAACGCCCGTATTCGATGGAGTCCCCCGCCCGTTGCCGTCAACTTCTGGTCGCGGTCGGAAACTCCACCTCTACGAGAAACAACCCCCTCGCCGGCACGGTCGGTCCTGCTTGGGAACGTTTCTTCGCCGCCAAGATGCGTTCGATGTCATCGGCCCCAAAGTTGCCCCGCCCGACTTCGAGCAGCGTACCAACGATGTTGCGCACCATGCGGTAGAGAAAACCGTCGCCGCGAACGCGATACCGCAAGAGATCGCCGTCCTTTTGGATCTCCGACGAGAAAATCGTCCGCACGGTTGACTCTTTCTCCTCACCACCGGCGGCGGCCAGCGAGCGAAAGTCGCGGGTCCCGGCAAATGCGTTTGCCGCTTTTGCCATCTCTTCCTCGTCGAGCGGATAGGGATGATGGTAGACGTAGCGACTCGAAAACGGCGGACAAATCTCACCGCGCCAAATCTGATACTCATAGGTTTTTGAGACGGTCCGGCGGCGAGGGTGAAAATCCGCGTCGGCCTCATCCGCCTCGAGCACGCGAATCGCGGGCGGGAGCAGGCGGTTCATCGCCTTGCGTAGATTGTCGGCGGGGATCTTGTTCTTCAGGTGAAAGGAAGCGACCTGCCCGAGGGCGTGGACACCGGCGTCTGTTCTTCCCGACCCGTGGACTTCCACCGCGCGGCCCTCGATCTCGGCAAGCGCCTCCTGAAGCATACCTTGTATCGTGCGCTGATTCGGCTGTACCTGCCAGCCGTGAAAGTCGGTGCCATCGTAGGCCAGCTTGATTCTGAAGTTTCGCACGCCGATCCGGCGCCCTTGCGGCTCTGCCTCTCTCACTCGATCAACGCCCCAAGCAGCCTTTCCCCGTGTTGGTTCGCGGCCGCCCTTTGTCAATCCGAACCGGTTACCATCGTCTTGTCTATTGCACGGCGCAAACCGCGTTTGTTGACGGGTTTCAGCCGATGCTAGGATAACAAAAGACTTCCACCACTAATGCCCGCACGTCGCCGGCGGGACTTCCACCGACCACCTAGCCCAATTTTTTGCGTGGGAAACCGAAGGCACGGGCCAGCCGTAGATGTCGATGACGTTCCGGCTTCGGTGCCGTTACTTGGAGAACTGGGAATGCATGTGAAAAACATACTTTCGCTCACCTTTGGCGTCCTGCTGCTGGTTCATGTTCCGCTTGCCGCGCAGACGCCCGCCGCGTCCGGTATTGACTACAGCGCGGGGCCTGGTTTCCGCGATGCCTACAAGACACCGGAGGTGCCGGAGGCCGATATGGCCAATTCTCCCCGCCTGGATCAACTTCTCCGAGCGGGCAAACTCTATCTCTCGCTCAGCGACGCCATCGCGCTGGCGATCGAGAACAATCTTGACATCGCCTACGCCCGCTACGGGCCCCAGATCGCTGATACTGACATCCTGCGGACGAAGTCGGGACAGCAGCTCCGCGGCGTGCAGACGCAGATCAGTACGCTCTCTACCGGTCAGTCGGCGGCCGGGGGAGGCGCGGCAGGCGGTGGCGACGTGACCGGCATCACGGGCCGGGCCGGCGGGGTCGGCGGCGGCGCGCAAGGCGTAGGCGACGCCTCGACATTCTTCGGATCCGCCGTTCCCTCGCTTGAGCCCACCTTGACGGGCGGAATTGACTGGGGCCACTTCAGCAATCCTCAGACGAGCAGTTTCGTCACCGGCACCAATACGTTTGTCTCCCAACGAAGCAACTCCAACATCGGAATTCAGAAAGGGTTTTTGACAGGCACCAACGTTTCGCTCGATTGGGCCAATGCCCTCAACGACACCAACTCCTTGCGCGCCAACTTCGATCCCTCCTTGCGCAGCAACCTCACGCTTCGTATCCGACAAAGCCTACTGCAGGGATTCGGACGTAGCGTTAACTCCCGCAACATTCGCATCGCCAAGAATAACCGCGAGGTGTCGGATCTCGCTTTTAAGTCTCAGGTAATCGCGACGGTCACGCAGGTGCAGAATCTCTACTGGGATCTGGTCAGCTTTCGAGCCGAAGCGCGCAGTCGGGAAGAGGACCTGCGTCTGGCTCAGAAACTTTATGAAGACAACAAGCGGCGGGTTGAGATCGGAACTTTGGCGCCCATTGAGATTGTCAGAGCCGAAGCGGAAGTAGCGTCGCGAGAGCAGGATTTGACGCTCGCCGTCACCCGCGTCCAGCTTCAGGAAACCACGATCAAGAACGCTGTCAGCAAAAACGGCCTGGCGAGCCCCTCCCTACTCGATGTCGAGATCGTCCCCACCGACCGCATCGAAGTGCCCGACAGGGAGGAGATTCGGCCCGTGCAGGACCTTATGGGCCTGGCTCTTCGGGTGCGGCCCGAGTTGATACAATCCCGCATTCAATTGAAGAACCAAGACATTTCCCTCAAAGGCGTCCGCAACGCCATGCTGCCCCAGGTAAGCGTATTCGCCGACTTGACGAATAACGCGTTAGCCGGCCGCCTGAACGAGGGTTTCGTGGGATTCCCGGGAATCGAGACCCTGGTATCGGACTTTTTTCTTGGGGGCCTCGGCACGAGTACATCTCAGATCTTCCGGCGAAACTTTCCCGACTACTCGATCGGCGTGCAAGTCAGCTTCCCTCTGAAGAACCGGCGCGCGCAGGCGGATATGACGGCTACGCTTCTGGAAAGACGGCAAGCCGACATCCGGCTTCGCCAGCAGGAAAACTCCATCCGCGCCGAGGTTCGCGACGCGCT
Source organism: Bryobacterales bacterium (assembly GCA_965206025.1). Classification (GTDB taxonomy): domain Bacteria; phylum Acidobacteriota; class Terriglobia; order Bryobacterales; family UBA6623. The sequence continues at coordinate 516,416 of CBDBIU010000003.1, forward strand.
GATCGGAGTGCAACAGGCGCGCGCGCGCTTTACGGCTGCTGAGAAAACCCGAATCCTTCAAGAGCGGACTCTTGACGCTGAGCAGAAAAAATTCAAGCTTGGGGCGTCAACCATCTTCTTTGTGGTCGAGGCGCAACGTGACTTGGCGCTAGCCCGCTCGGCGGAAATTGCCGCGCAAAACAATTACATTAAGTCGAAGGTGGCGCTTGACCGCGCCACCGGCAAGACGCTGGGGGTTAACAATATCGCCATCGACGAAGCCTACGATGGCAGAGTTTCAAAATCCCCCGATCCCATTCCGCCTAACCCCGAGGCGGCGCGGCCCGCGCCGCGGGGCTAGCCCCAATACCCGTTAGTTAGGGCCGGTCGGCCCTTCACGGTCAGGTTACTGAACATAACCGCACAGAGCCGCGGGCGTCAGCCCGCGGGCCCGCACTCTGGCGCGCGAATCTGTACGGTGCTCGTCGCGGGGCCCGCACTCGATCGAGGCGAATCTGTAGGGTTCTTGCCTGCTGAGCCCGCGCCCTGACGGGCACGGCTCTTTCCTGTCTCACCGGCTGCGTCGTGTGGCTAGCCCGGATTTCTCGCCACCTGACGGTCGAAGCACGCAATAGGCCCGCCATTACTGCGTTGCGCTTGCTCGCCGTGCTCAACGTACTGTTCGAGTACGCCTCCGCGCGCCGAGCGCCTTGTACTGACGGGCCTCTCACGCACTTCGCCTCGCCACGTGGTGAGAAATTCGGGCTAAGCGGCTTTCTCGACCCCTTGGACTCCTTACCCCAAAGCCCAACGCTCGCCCGGCCATCCTTGCCGGCTGCTCGGAAGGGCGTAGGGCGCGGAATCATCTAGCCCTCGGTCGGCTAACGAACCGTCCGCCAATTTAGATTGCAGTCTTTTGCGGCCGATATGAGCGAGGGACGATGGAACCCGGCGAGGAAAAGACGATCGTCGTTGTGGACGATGAAGAGCCGATGCGCGACTACCTGCGCGAGGTGCTGACTCATGAGGGATACGATTGTAGGTGTTTTACGGGGAGCTTGGCGGCGCTGTCCTACATGGCGAGCAGTTCCGAGCGAACCGATCTGGTTCTCACGGACATCAACATGCCCGGCATGGGCGGCGTGGATCTTCTACGAACCGTGAAAACGGTGTCGCCCGAGCTGCCGGTCATTCTGATCTCCGATCTCTATGAGGTAGGGCTAGCCATCGAGGCCCTGAAGGGAGGGGCTGCCGATTACCTGCTCAAGCCGGCGCAACCTGAGGAGGTGGCCCGGTTGGTCGCCAGACACCTCGAACCGGACCACGAAGGCCAGCGCGAAGCCATGCGCGGCGCCCTGCGCAAGTTTCTCTCTTTACGCGATCGCTATGACAAGCCCGGCGAGCAGGTTCAAGAAGTGTTCGACGTCCTCGGCTTCAAGCGCTATGAGACTTTGCAACATTCCAAACGCGTGGCGGCGTACGCGATCTTGCTCGGCGAAGTGAAGGATCTGTCGACCGAGGATCTCGGACACCTGGAGTTGGGCGCGCTTCTCCACGACATCGGCAAAATCGCCATTCCGCACAACGTCCTGATGAAACCGGAGCCTCTCAGCGACGAGGAATGGGTCGTGATGAAGCTCCACCCACAAATTGGGTGGGAGCTACTGTCGGAGTTTCCCGAGCTGGGCGCGGAGGCCGAGATCGTCTACTCTCACCACGAGAGATTCGACGGCAAGGGATATCCGCGGCGGCTCAAAGGTCACGACATCCCGTTGAGCGCTCGGATTTTCAGCATCGTCGACACCCTGGACGCCATCACCTCCGACCGGCCCTATCGAAGCCGCCAGCCTCTGAAAGCGGCTCGAGCGGAGATCAAGAAACGGTCCGGATCACAGTTCGACCCTTCTACAGTTCGACCCTTCTTTGGTTGCGGCCATGGAAGAGCTGCCCGATGGCGCACTGTCGAAGGTCCGCCTCCATTACCCGGACATCGAGAACGCCCGGTAGACGGCCCCCCAACCCGCTCTTCTCCCCACCTGATGGCCGATATGAACGTGTCGGCGCTCTTTGTGCGAGCGCATGACCGCCTCGGCGGGGAACGAAAAGGCATCCGAGGGCGGCTCCGGTCGTGCTCGTCAGTGCGCCCGGCCTCTGTATGGGAGATCTCGCGATGAGCAGTCGGACTACTTCGGCCGAATCGGTCGAGCGCTAGCGGCGCCCCGGAAGCGGCGGTGTCAGGGTGACCGCGAATCTCGCACCACGAGGCCACTCTCGCCTCGGGGAGCAGTGCGCCAGCCCGGTCGCGGTTTGAAACGCATGGCAGCCCTCCGCGCGCGGCTGGTCCCTAAGGCGGAGATCCGCCAAGCGGGCCGGTGTTTGCTGCTTGCGGTGGTCGGTCTGTGGGGTCTCGGGTGGCTTGCGCCGCCGGTCTCGGCCGGGAGCGCGTCGGGTGTAGAGAAGGTACCGAGCGATTTGACCGCGCTCAGCCTGGAGTAACTTTCGACGATCAAGGTCACCTCCGTTTCCAAGAAAGAGCAAGACCTGGCAAAAGCCGCGGCGGCCATCTATGTCATCACGCAGGAAGACCTGCGCCGCTCCGGGGCGACCAGCATTCCCGAGGCGCTGCGCATGGTTCCGGGCGTGCAGGTGGCGCAGATTGACGCCAACAAGTGGGCGGTCAGCGCACGGGGGTTCAACGGGCGCTTTGCCAACAAATTGCTCGTGCTGATCGACGGACGCAGCGTCTACACGCCCCTGTTTTCGGGGGTCTATTGGGATATGCACGATCTGATGCTCGAAGACATCGATCGTATTGAGGTCATCCGCGGGCCCGGCGCCACGATGTGGGGATCGAACGCCGTCAACGGCGTCATCAACATCATCACCAAACACACGCGAGACACCCAGGGAGCCTTGCTCACCAGCGGGAGCGGCAATCAGGAACGGGGTTTCGGCGCCCTGCGCTACGGGGCCAAGATCGGCGAGAACCTTCACTACCGGGTCTACACCCGGTATTTCAACCGCGGCAACTTCGTGACCCCGGACGGTCTACCGGCTCAGGACGGCTGGCGGAATCTGGACAGCGGGTTTCGTCTCGACTGGCAAGGGGCCGATCGGGATTCGGTCTCCGTGCAGGGGTCCGTCTTCGACGGGCAGTCCGACCAGACCTTACGGCTGACTACTCTGCAACCTCCGTTTCAAAGGAGCGTTCACGAGCCGATTCGGCCCTCCGGGGGTCATCTGCTCGGTCGCTGGGACCATGGCTTTTCCGATACCTCCGACATGGCGCTCCAACTCTACTACGACCGCTCCAAACGCGGAGACGCCGTGGGCTTAGAAACGCACGACACTTTCGACGTCGATTTCCAGCACCGTTGGGCCCTTGGCGCCAGACACGAATTGTTGTGGGGAAGCGGCTACCGCGGGACGACCGATCAGATCGAGGGCGCCTTCGACGTTTCCTTTAACTCCGCCAGCCGCGGCGTTCATCTCTTTAGCGCGTTCGTCCAGGATGAATGGGACCTGCTGGACGACCGCTTGACGGCCGTCGTGAGAGCGCGTCTGGAGAACAACAGCTACAGCGGTTTTGAGATTCAGCCCAACCTGCGGCTGCTTTGGTCTCCCCACGCTCGGCACACCGGTTGGGCCTCGATCGCCCGAGCCGTGCGATCCCCTTCGCGCTCCAACCGCGACATCCGCATCAACTTTGCCGCCTTTCCGCAAAGGGGGTCCACTACCCTGCTGTCGATCTTCGGCGACCCGGATTTCGAGTCTGAAAACCTGCTGGCCTACGAGATGGGATATCGCTTCCAGTCGAGCAAACGCTTTTCTCTCGCGTGGCGACGTTTTTCAACAGCTATGGGGATCTGGTCACCTCGGAACCGGACCTCCCGTTCTTCGAAGTCGATCCGGCGCCGGCCCATTTGGTGATTCCCTTTCGATTTGGCAACCAGATGAGCGGAGAGACCTACGGCGTCGAAACGGCCGCCAACTTCCGCTTGACGGACTACTGGAAATTAAGCGCCTCCCATTCTTGGCTGGAAATGCAGTTGCACCGTGATGCGTCAAGCGGCGACACGGGCGCCGAGGCCGCCGCGGGCGAAAGCCCGGCTCAGCAGTTCCAGGTCCGTTCCTATCTCAATCTTCCCTGGAAGCTGCAGCTTGATAGCTCGCTTTACTTTGTCGGCTCACTGCCGGAACTCGCGGTTCCCGGCTACACCCGGGTAGACACCCGCATCGGGTGGCGGCCCCACAGGCGTTTGGATCTGGATCTTGTCCTACAAAATCTACTAGACGATCGGCACTTGGAGTTCTTCGCGTTCAACCTCGGAATCCAGCCGACCGAAGTTCGGCGCAGCTTTTACGGAAAGATCACGTGGCGGTTCTGAGACCGTGCAGCGAAAAAAGGGTCAGCAACAGATGGCCAGGATGGTATCGGGGAGCGGTCGCGCCACCTCGCGGGCCGTCAAGCTGTTGGCCTGTGCCGTTTGGCTCGCCCTGCCCGCCTGGCAGCCTCTGAGCGGAGCCCTGCGGGCTGAGTCCAATCAGCTTGAATATCGCGTCAAGGCGGCCTTTCTCTATAACTTCGCGCGCTTTGTGGAGTGGCCGGGCCGGCCGGAAAACGGCCGTGAGGAAGCGATCGTGCTCGGCGTGCTCGGCAAGGATCCCTTTGGCGCCAGCCTCGATGACACCGTCCGCGGAAGGACGATCAAGAAAAGGCCGTTAACCGTCCGGTGCTTCCGAAGCTTACAGGAACTCGAACCGTGCCACGTGCTGTTCATCAGCAGGTCGGAGAGCCGGCGCTTGGCGGAGATTCTTCGGGCGCTGGAATACCACAGCACCTTAACGGTGAGCGACATGGAGGGATTTCTTCGCAAGGGAGGAATGATTCACTTCGTGGTCGAAAAGGGGTCAGTTCGCTTTGACATCAATCTAGAACCCGCCGAGCGGGCCGAACTGGCGGTGAGTTCACAACTGTTGAAGGTGGCGCGAACAGTCAAGAACCGCCCTTGACCGAGGAGTAAGATATGCGAGCGTTTCGCGACCGTCCGATCAAGACAAAGCTGGGGTTAATCACCATGATCACCAGCGCCTTCGCAGTGGCGCTCACCTGCGTGGGGATGGGCGCCTACCAGCTGGCTTGGTTTCGCGAGGACCTCGCCGAAGAGATGACAACGATTGCACGCATAGTCGCCGCCAACAGCGCCGCCCCGCTGATCTTCCAAGACCGCCAATCGGCGAGAGACACGCTGGCCGGTTTACAGGCGGATTCAAGGATTGTAGCCGCGTGTATCTACGACGCTGATGAGCAGCTTTTCGTCGACTACTTGAAGGACGACGAAGACTCTCACGCCTGCCCGGCGGTGCCGAGAGATGGCGGGCACTATGCCACGGGCCGGCACCTGTTGCTCTTCCAGCGCATCCGGATCGATGAGGATCAGGTTGGCGTCGTGCACCTGCGCGCCCACTTGCCGAGCGTCCAGGCAGGGTTACAACGCTACAGCGGTATCATCGGTTTGGTCATGATGGCCGCTCTGGTGGCGGCCTTTCTCATTTCCTCCAAGCTGCAGGGGATCATCTCAAGGCCGATCCTCAACCTGGCTCGCCTCGCGAAACGGGCTTCTCACGAACACAACTACTCGGTACGAGCCGGCAAGGACGGCGAAGAGGAGATGGGGGTTCTGGTTGACGCCTTCAACGAAATGCTGGAAAAGGTGGAACACCGGGACTCGCACTTGGAAAAACAAGTGGCCGAACGCACGTCGAAGCTAACGCAGTTGAATCAGGAGTTAACCGCGGCCAGGGACAAGGCCGAAGAAACGGTGCGAGCGAAGTCGGAGTTTCTGGCCAATATGAGCCACGAGATTCGCACGCCCATGAACGTCATCATGGGCATGACGGAGTTGACTTTGGACACCGAGGTCGACTCCAAGCAGCGCCGCTATCTCGATATGGTCAAGAATTCCGCGAATTCCCTGCTGACCATCATCGACGACATCTTGGATTTCTCCAAGGTCGAGGCCGGTAAACTCGATCTGGAGCCGATCGAATTCAGCTTAGTGGAGACCGTGGCCGAGGTCGGCAGAGCGTTGCGCGCCCGCGCTTCGCAAAAAGGGTTGGATCTGTCTTGTCGGATTCGACCTTCGGTTCCTGAGTTCGTGGTCGCCGATCCCACCCGGCTGCGGCAGATCTTAGTGAACCTCGTGGGCAATGCCATCAAGTTCACTGAACAGGGAGAGGTCCGCGTGCAGGTAGAGCTGAACTCCGAGAATGAGAGCGAGGTGGAATTGCACTTCGCGGTTTCTGACACCGGCATCGGGATTCCCGAAGACAAGCAGCAGTTGATCTTCGACTCCTTCTCGCAAGCCGACGGATCCACGACGCGACGATTCGGCGGCACCGGCCGCATCTGGGTCGAGAGCGCCTTGGGCGAAGGCAGCACCTTTCACTTCGTAATCAAGGCAGGGCGGGCGGATTCCCGCGTGGAGGTTTCTGCTCCGGAGGCGCTGGAAGGCGTCCGGGTCATGGTCATCGATGAGGACGCCGACACGCGCAGCCTGCTGCCGATGATGTTCGACAGTTGGCGGATGGAGTCAGCCCTGGTCGACAACCGCGACGCTGCTCTGGAAGTGATGAAGTGGTCCTCCAAGCTGGGCCGGCGTTTCGAGGTGGTGTTGGTCAGAGACCGACTGATCAAGGGCGAAGCTGGCGACTTCGCCCAAGAAATCAGGAAGAATCCTGACTTCGCGGAGATCCCCCTCATTCTGATCGCCGCGGAAGAACTCGACGAGGAACAGTTGCTGGAAATGGGAGCCGCCGGTTGTCTAACCACGCCCATCTCCCAGTCGAGGCTTCTTGATCTCGTTCTGAAGACGCTGCCGGCAAGCCCCGACAAGGAACGGCAAGCCCCTCGCGCATCGGACCAAGACACACAGAACTTCGTTGCCGAAGAAGCGCGGCAGGGCGAGAAAGACTCCAAACGCAGCCTCAAGGTTCTGCTGGCCGAAGACATCCCCGAGAACCAAGCTCTGGCCGTCGAACTGCTCGAACAGAAGGGACATTCGGTTAGGGCCGCCTCGAACGGCCGGGAGGCCCTTGAGCTGCTCCAGAGGGAAACAGTCGATCTGATCCTGATGGACATCCAGATGCCGGAAATGGGAGGCGTGGAGGCAACCGCTGCTATCCGAGAGAAAGAAAAAGCAACGGGAGGTCACATCCCTATCATCGCCCTGACGGCCCATGCGATGAAGGGTAACCGCGAAAAGTACCTGCGAGCCGGCATGGACGGCTATGTATCTAAACCCATCCGGCGCGAAGAGGTGTTCGATGCCATCGAGCAGCTGACGTCCAAGACGGTCCTTACGTAGGTGAGCCAAGATCCTTGCCTGCCTTTCAGTTGGCCGGTGGACGCCGGCAACAATGCCGGCACGGCACGCTGAAAGCACGCGCCTCGTCGCTTTCGATCCCGAGATTTCCGAACCCACAGTGGACTCGCCTCCAGGACGGTCCGCTGTTCGTCCCAACGTCGGCCGCGAATCGTACTGCGCCGCCGCCGGTCCGTTTGCTGTAATGAGAGCAGGAAAGTCGGCAAGGCATGAGAGTGGCGAAGCTGCAAATCGCGGAGACCCAACAGCGAGACGCCGTGGTCATCCGCTTCGCCGGAGATTCCGGCGACGGCATGCAGCTTACCGGCAACCAGTTCACGACTACCTCAGCGCTAGCGGGCAACGACGTGGCGACCCTGCCGGACTTTCCGGCTGAAATTCGCGCCCCGATGGGTACCGTTCCCGGCGTTAGCGGCTTCCAGTTACAGTTCTCGTCCCAGGAAATCTTCACTCCCGGAGATACGCCCGACGTTTTGGTGGCCATGAATGCGGCCGCCCTCAAAGTGAATCTCCCGTCCCTGGAGAAAGGCCGCGCGGTTATCGTCAACACCGACGGATTCAGCGACGCCAACCTCTCCAAGGCGGGTTATCAAGACAGCCCACTCGAGGACGGAACCCTTGATGGCTACCGGTCGATTCCCATCCCATTAACCACTCTGACGCTGAAAGTTCTGAAAGATTCGCCGTTGCCGAATCGCGGGAAGCAGCGCTGCAAGAACTTCTTTGCCCTAGGGCTGATGTACTGGTTGTATTCTCGTTCCCTGGAAACGACGGAGCAGTGGATTCGAAGGCAGTTCGCCAGGAGCCCGGACATTGTGGAGGCGAATCTGACGGCGCTGCGTGCCGGCTACGCCTACGCGGACGCGAGCGAGCTCTTCCAAGCGCGCTACGAAGTCCCGGCGGCGCCGCAACAGCCGGGCCTGTATCGCAACATTACCGGCAACAAAGCTCTGGCGCTGGGGTTTCACGCGGCGTCGGTGAAAGCGGGCGTGCCGCTGTTCGTGGCGTCCTATCCCATCACGCCGGCGTCGGACATTCTCGCGGAACTGGCTCGGTTGAAGCCGCAAGGCGTGGTCACCATGCAGGCGGAAGACGAGATCGCCGCCGTTTGCTCGGCCATCGGAGCCTCGTTTGGGGGCCATATCGCTCTGACGATGACCAGCGGACCCGGGCTGACCTTGAAGGCGGAAGCGATCGGGCTGGCCGTGACCACCGAACTCCCGCTGGTGATTGTTAACGTCCAGCGAGGCGGTCCCAGCACGGGGCTTCCTACGAAAACGGAACAGTCTGACCTGATGCAGGCGTTTTGGGGACGAAACGGCGAGTCGCCCTTGGCCGTCATCGCCGCGCGCAGCGCCGCGGACTGTTTCGACGCGGCGATAGAAGCGGTCCGCATCGCCACTCGGTACATGACCCCGGTGGTGATGCTATCGGACGGCTATATCGCCAATGGTTCGGAGCCGTGGCGAGTGCCGCGCTCGGAAGATCTCCCTGAAATCCCGGTGAGTTTTCGGACCGATCCCGACGGCTTCCAACCTTTCCTGCGGGACCCGCGGACTCTGGCCCGACCCTGGGTCAAACCAGGCGCCCCCGGACTGGAACACCGCATCGGCGGGCTCGAGCACACCGACGGAGCCGGGAACGTCTCCTACGACCCCCGGAATCACGAGGAAATGACCCGCTTGCGGGCCGAGAAGATCGCCCGAATCGCCCTCGACATTCCGCCGGCAAAGCCTTTTGGCGGTGATGCCGGAGACCTTCTGATAGTCGGCTGGGGGGGGACGTACGGGTCCCTCCACTCGGCCACGTTGGCCGCGCGCGGTAAAGGACTCAAGGTCTCGCACCTCCACCTGCGCCATATCAACCCCTTCCCGTCGAACCTGGGCGAGGTGTTGCGCCGCTTCGGACGAGTTCTCGTCGCTGAACTGAATATGGGCCAGCTTGATCTGCTGCTACGCGGCCGCTTCCTCGTCGACACCATCAAGCTCAACAAGGTGCAAGGACAGCCCTTCACGGTTGGCGAGGTCATCGAGGCGGTGGAGAACATCCTGAAAGAGAAAACGCAATGAGCGTGACCACGACAACGGAAACTCCCTCGGCGGGCGAAGCTCCCCAGTTCACGAAGAAGGACTTCGTCTCGAACCAGACGGTGCGCTGGTGCCCCGGGTGTGGCGACTACGCCATTCTCGATTCCGTGCAGAAGACGTTCGCCCAACTCGGCCTGCCGCGCGAGAAATTCGTGATCATCTCGGGCATCGGCTGTTCGAGCCGCTTTCCCTACTACATGAACACGTACGGTTTCCACACCATCCACGGCCGGGCGCCGGCGTTCGCCACGGGGCTGAAGGTCGCCCGCCCGGATCTCTCCGTCTGGGTGGTGACGGGTGACGGGGACGCCTTGTCGATCGGCGGGAACCACATCCTGCACGCCATGCGGCGGAATGTCGACATCAAGGTCCTGTTGTTCAACAACCGCATCTACGGTCTGACGAAAGGGCAGTATTCGCCTACCTCGGAGGTGGGGAAAAAGACGAAGACGTCTCCTTACGGGTCGGTGGACCGTCCGATACAGCCGATTTCGGTGGCCCTAGCCGCCGAGGCGACTTTCGTCGCCCGTAGCGTGGACGTCTACGGACAGCACCTTCGCGACGTGTTGGCCCGCGCGGCGGCGCATCGAGGTTCGACCTTTGTCGAAATCCTGCAGAATTGCAATATCTTCAATGACGGGGCGTTCGCCGATGTGACGGACCGAAAGAACCGCGACAACGAGAAAGTCGACTTGGTCGACGGCGAACCGCTAATCTTCGGCCTCGAGCGTGACCGGGGCATCCGTCTCGAAGGCGGTCTTCGACCCGCGATCGTGCCCGTGGGACCCAAGGGAGTCGGGGAAGCCGAGCTGCTGCACCACGACGAAAATGCCAAGGGATCCTCCCTCGCCTATCTGCTCAGCCAGCTCGGCCCCCCCGAGTTCCCGACGCCGATGGGGGTTTTTCGGGCCATCGAAGAGGAAACCTACGAAGAGGCCGTGCACCGTCAGATCCGAGAGGTTCGCGAGGCGTCGAAACCGAGCGACCTAGACGCCTTGCTGCGCGAGGGCGACACCTGGGAAGTGGCGTAGCTGCCATCGGTTCCCGGACTCGGGAGGCTGCCATGAGTGATGGATTTGAAGAAGACCTGAACATGTACGAGGAGGCCCAGGGCCCCGCGAGCAAGCGCCTCGACAACCGGACCCTGCTGCGCCCGATCAGCGATATAAGTTACGCCAGAAGCCCCGCTTTTGTCGGGCCCGATACACGGCTGGCCGAGGCGCTTGAGACGATGGCGCGCAAGAGGATCGGCGCCGTTCTGGTGGTCGATCAGGGGAAGCTCGTCGGCATCTTCGCCGAGCGGGACCTGCTGATCAAACAGCTTTACGACGGCAAGGGCCTCGACAAGCCGGTGGGGGACTTCATGACGCCGGACCCGGAATGCCTTACACCGCATGATCCCATCGCCTTTGCGCTGAACCGAATGGTGGCCGGAGGCTACCGCCACGTTCCGCTGGTCACCCCTGAGGGAGCCCCTGTCGGAATCCTCCCCATGCGGGACGTGGTCGCCTATATCGTTTCCTTCTTCCCCGCGGAGATCTTCAACGTTCCTCCGCACAGCGAGCATAACCCGCCGGATCGCCTGCCCGAGGGCGGGTAGCGGGTTTGTCGCGTCGACGAGCCTTGGAAATCGCTGGCGCGATTTCCACATTCCCACAGCCCCACGACTACGATTCTCTCTTACCAAGTAGGCGACATTTCTATTGGGCGTGACAATGTCGCCGATTTTGCTTGACCTGAGTGCGCTGTGGGACTATACTTTACGGCAGGAGAACAAAAGGCGAAACTCAATGCCTCTGCCAGCGAACATCCGGGTCGGTCCGGCGGGCTGGTCCTACGACGACTGGAAGGGAGTCGTCTACCCGAGAAGCCAGCCGCGAAGCTTCCACCAAGCGGCTTACCTGTCACAGTATTTTCCCGTCATCGAGATCAACACCTCTTTTTACCGGCCCTTACGGCCCGAGCTGTCGCTTGTTTGGGCGAAAAAGGTCGAGAGCCTACCCTGCTTCGAGTTTACGGCCAAGCTTTATCGCGGATTCACCCATGAGCGGAACCTTGACAAAGAAGAGGTGCGACGCTTTTCCGACGGGCTCGCCGCTTTGGTCGACTACGGGCGGCTGGGTTGCCTGCTGATGCAGTTCCCCTGGGCGTTCAAGTATAACGTCGAGAACCGAAGGTATCTTCTCCGGCTCAAGCAAGCTTTCCGACAGTACCCGCTGGTTGCGGAAATGCGGCACGCCAGTTGGAACTCCGAAGAAGCTCTGAAGGTTTTCATCGAGCATGAAATCGGTTTTTGCAACATCGATCAGCCACAACTCAAGCAGTGTCTTCCTCCCACGTCCCACGTAACCTCAGCAATCGGCTACGTGCGTCTGCACGGCCGAAACTACCACGAATGGTTCAACTTTGAAGAGCGTGATCCGAATCGGGGAGGGCTCAGCGCTGTTCAGGCGCGCTACAACTACCTTTACGCGAAACCGCAGCTAGAAAAGTGGAAAGACCGCATCGAGCGGGTCGCCGGCCAGACCCGAACGACGTACGTGATCACGAACAACCACTTCCGCGGGCAAGCAGTCGCGAATGCCCTGCAGCTAACGGAGATGATCTCCCGGGAGCCGGTCGACGTGCCTTCTCGACTGCTCGATCACTACCCCGAGCTATCGCCAATCGCCAAGAACGCGCCCGTCCAGGGCTCGCTTTTCGTGATGCCTGCCCGGCGGACCGGAGGTAGCGCTCCCTCGGCCAAGAAAGGCAGACGCCCGAATACCGCCGCCTAGGCTTTACGGCGCTGCCAGGGCCTGAACGGCCAGGGTTACGACGGGCTTCACTCCGTCGGCGGTGCGCCCGCGGGTCGACGCGGTACCAAAATGCTTCTATCCGAGAACCAGCCGCTGGCCCCGGGAAGGTATCGCAGCAGCAACTGCTAGAGCGGACACTGCCACCCGCCCTCCGAGCAGCGGGAATCGTCGCATAGGACGTCGTCGCCGCAGCAGAAGCGTGAACTCGGCTTGCCCTTCAGCTTCCCCTTGCAGTCCAGGTCGCAGGTGCGGCAATTCTCACCCAGGTCCGGCTCACAGCGGTTGTTGCCGCAGTCGCCCGGAGGCGGCGGAGGCGGCGGATCGCCTCCCCCGCTGTCGCTGGTTTCTACGCGGTCGAGGTTCGAATAGTTAGAGCTGAGCCCCGTGTTTTCATTGAAGGCGTAGACCCGACAATCGTACTTGCCCGCGGCAAGGCTGAACACCTGGCTTGTGGCGTCCGCCGGCGCAGTTGGAACGATGTTCTCCCAAGTAACGTTTTTCTTGCCTTTGCCTTTGACAACTTTCTTGCGCTGGACCTGGAAGCCTGTCTGGTTGTTAGATGCGTGTGCCCAGGTAGCTGTGACGTCGAGGCCGTTTGCCGCGGCCTGGAAGTTGCTTGGCGCGGCGATGGAATCGGGATCATAGATATCGAGGTCGACCGTCGCCGCGTCGCCTAGGCCACCAAGGTCGGTCACGTCCGCCTGGATCGTGTGGATGCCGACGTCGGCGGGGCAGCTGTAGGTCTTCGATGCACTGGCGCCGCTATCGAACTGCGATCCGCCCTCGGTCCACTGGATCGATGCGGTCAGGGCCCCGTTGTCGTCTTCCGCATCGGTCGCCGACCCGGTGAGATTGACGGGCGAGCCGCAGGGAAACTCCGCCCCATTGTCTGGGCTGTCGATCGTGACTATCGGTGGGGAGTTCGACGCGCCGTTCCAGTTGAGCGCTGCTAGCACGTTGATGCGGCCCCCGCCATAGGTGTTATTCGGAATCGCGCCTCCCGATACGCCTCCGCAGCTTTGCGAAGTCGTCAGCGGGGTGGCCGTCTCCTCCAAGATCTGCTCGGTCAGATCGATATTCCCCACTAACGTCGGATCGGCCGCCCACAACAGAGCAACCGCCCCGGCAACGTGCGGGCAGGCCATCGACGTCCCGCTCCAGCTAGCGTAACCGTTCGTCGGCAGGCTCGACCGCACGCCCACACCCGGCGCACTGACGTTGGGCTTGGTCTCTCCATACGCCGACGGGCCGCGGGAAGAGAAGCCCGCTATGATGTCGCTGCTGTCGGTGGCGCCCACGCCAAACGATTCGGGAAGGTCGCCGGGCGAGCCCGCCGTGTTACAAGAGGACCCGCTGTTGCCGATCGAAAACGCGGGGAAGATTCCAGCCGCCCGCCAACTCTGAACCCACGACTGGTACCAGGGGTTTCCACCACCGCCGCCCCAGGAGTTGTTCACAATGTGCGGAGAGACGCAACCGGCGCCAGGATTCAAAAACCATTGGGCGCAGGTGCTCAGCGCGAAGCTGCTGCACGACCCGCTCTCGCAGCCCTTGCAGGCAATCCATTCGGCTTCGGGGGCCACTCCGATCTGGTTGGAACCGCCATCGTCCCCGGTCATCGTTCCTATGGTGTGAGTGCCATGGCCGTGGTTATCGCAAGGTCCGCCGCCGCACACGTTGGAAGGGTCTGCCCAGTTGCAGAGATGACTGAAACTGCCGCCCCCGTTGTTGCCCCGATACTGATTGACGATGGCGGGATGATTATACTGGACGCCGGTGTCGTTGTTCGCAACTACGATGCCCGAGCCCTTCGTGGCGTCGGTCGGGTGGTTCCACACACCCGGGGCGTTGATCTTGTCGATGCCCCACTCGATGCCTAGAGTGCCTTCAAGTCGGCTTGTGTCGCCATCAGGGAGTCGCCCCACTCGGCGCAGCGCCTTGGTCTCCGGTAAGCAGGGCGGCAAGGTCGGTAGGGACTATGGTCCTTTGCGGAATCGCACGCCGCCTCCTGGGAGGGGAACTCTCAAGCCGACTCGCGCCCAAGGGCGAGTCTCGGCGGGGAAGTGCTTCCGGAACCTACGCTACCAGCGGCTGAAGACCTCTCGGCCCGCGTAGTGACCCCGGTCGCCGAGCTCCGCTTCGATTTCAAGCAGCCGATTGTATTTGGCTACCCGTTCGCCGCGGCAGGTGGAGCCGGTTTTGATCTGCCCACCGCCCGCCGCGACGGCCAAGTCCGCGATGGTGGTGTCTTCGGTTTCACCGGAGCGGTGCGAAATGATGAAGGTGTAGTTGTTTTCTCGGGCAATGTCGATGCACTCCAGCGTCTCGGTGACGGTGCCGATCTGGTTAAGTTTGATGAGAATCGAGTTGGCCAGCCCGTCGGCAATGCCTTGCTTGAAGATCTCCGTGTTGGTGACGAAAAGATCATCGCCTACCATCTGAATCCGCTGGCCGAGCTTGGCCGTTCCCTGTTTCCAACCGTCCGCGTCAACTTCGGAAAAGCCGTCTTCGAGGGAAACGAGCGGGTAGCGTTCGATCCAGGACGACCACATTTGGCTCATCTCGGCGGAGGTCTTGCGGCTGCCACCGCTCTTCTTGAAGACGTACATTCCGTCTTCATAGAACTCGCTTGCCGCGGCATCCATGGCAATGGCGATGTCTTTTCCTGGCTCGTAACCCGCGTTTGCGATCGCCTCGACCAGCAACTCCATCGGCTCTTCATTGGATTTGAGTCGAGGAGCGAATCCTCCTTCGTCCCCCGTGGCGGTCCCGTAGCCTTTCGAATGAAGGATCGCCTTCAGCGCGTGGAAGGTTTCCGCGGCCGCCCGCAAGGCCTCGCCAAACGTGGGCAGTCCCAAAGGCAGCACCATGAATTCCTGGATGTCGACGTTGTTGTCGGCGTGCTCACCACCATTGAGGACGTTCAGCATCGGCACGGGCAGCGTATACTCTTGCCGCTCGCTCAGCGAACGGTAAAGAGGCACGTTCCGGTCGCCGGCCGCCGCTTGTGCCGCGGCGATGGACACGCCGAGCAGCGCGTTGGCTCCAAGCCGGCCCTTGTTCGCCGTTCCGTCGAGTTCAATGAGCCTGTGGTCAAGCCCCGCCTGATCGGAAGCATCCAGACCGCGGACCGCGTCGAGAATTTCGCCTTCCACGTGCGCCACGGCCTTTCGGACACCCTTGCCTTTGAAGCGGCCGGCGTCCCCGTCGCGAAGCTCGACGGCCTCGTTGATTCCCGTAGAAGCGCCCGAAGGGACACGCGCCACCCCGCGCGCCCCGCTCTTGAGGGTCGCCGCCACTTGGACGGTCGGATTACCGCGTGAATCCAAAATTTCGAGTGCTTCGAGATTGACGATTTCCGACACAAGGGCCTCGGGTTCCAGGAGACTTCTGCTGGGCGGGAGCGAAAGCTGGGTTCGTTCGGGCGGCGGCCGCAGAAACTCAGAGTATCATGTTGTCCTCGCCATTTGGAGACCAGGCAAAATGCCGATCGGGACCTATACGCCGGGTCTCGTGGAGTCGCTCGGCGGATTGGTAGACAGGCTGTTCGGGGGGATGATCCCTTCCGCGGGTTTACCGTCCCAAGCCAGCAGTCCGTCTGATTCGAGGACGAACTGGCCCGAGCACCGGCGCCTGTTGAGTGCCGCGGGCTTTGGGCAAGTTCGCTGAGGAAATGGCTAGGTGAACGCTTGGCGCACCACCCATAAATCAAAAACAGCTTCACCCCGCGACGGTCTCCCACGGGTCCTTCCGCTGCTGGAAAGCGATGGGACGCCGGCCTTGGGCTTCGACGACGAAAGTCCGCTCGACATGCAGCGAACCGACTCCCGCCATGAAACTATTCACTTCCAGGTTGACGACCATGCCTGCTTCCAAAGGCAGGTCCGAGGGGACGTCGATACACTCGTCCCGCAGGCGCAGCCCGTTGTCGGGCATGATCATCGGATAATCGCGGACCTCCAACCCCAGCCCGTGTCCATGGGGGTTCGAGGCGTTGATGCCGCGCGCGTCCACTTCGTTCTTCATGATTTCCCGAATCGCAGAAGACTTCACGCCGGGCCGCATGGCCTGTTGGGCGGCTTCGATCGAAGCGTATAGCCCGTCGTAGATCGTTCGCAAGTCCGAGGGCAGCTCGCCCACCACTAAGGTGACCCCGCTATCGGAAATGCAGCGGCGGAAGATGCAGCCGAAATCCATGAACATGAAATCGCCCGCCGCGAGCAGGTAGTCGGGTTCGGTGGCGATACCGTAGCCCAGCGGACCGTAGGCGAAGTGGTCGAAATCCGCGCCCAGCGCCGCGATGCGGGTTCGGTAGCATTCCACGAGATCCGCTATCCGGCGCCCGGGGGCCGCGAGCTTCGCGCTTTCGATCGCCGCCTCTTCGCTGATGGCCGCCGCGCGCTCCTGGCGTTCGATTTCGTCCTCCGTCTTGACGGCCCGAATCAGACGGATCAAGTTGGTGCAATCCTTCAGCGAAGCTTGCGGCAGCGCCTCCCGGATCGAAGCCAACGTTTCGACCGGGAGACCCTCCATATCGAGCCCGATTCTGGCGTCCGCGAGACCACGCGATTTCAGAGTCCCAATGAGCGCTTCGGTTGGCGTCGAGTGCGGCGAGGGATTCTTCGTCAAATCAAAGAAACGCGCGTAGGGAGAATCCGCCGGCTCGGACGAGCGCGAGTAGTCCAATCCCGCGTCGCCGTAAACCTGAAGGTCTTTGATCCAAATGTCGGCGGCGTTTAGGGCGACAAAGGGGCTGAGAACCAGAGCCGGTTCGCCGGAAGCGGGAAAGACCGCGTACAACTGGAAACCGTTGCTCGACCCTCCGGGGTTCATCATGTACTCTTTGAACAGAGCATCGACCCACAGGTAATAGTCGGAAAAGTAAGTGATGTTGACAGGCGAGGTCGCCACCAGGGCATCCAGGCCGCACTCCTTCATGAACTGGGTCGCGCGCGGCTCGTTGAAAAGCATTTGACTCCTATGCAATTCGAATTTTGCGCGGGTCCGGATTAGGGCCTGGCCCGGTCATTGCGAGGACAACTTATCTTCTAGGATTTGTATTGCTTCAAAGACCACGCCCGCCGGCGAGCGGAAAAAGGCTACCCGTCGCGAGCCGAAGCCGCCTTCGACAAAGGTCGGCCCGATCAGCACCTCGGCTCCGATTCCCTTGAGGCGTTCGACTTCGGCCTCAATGTTTTCCGTTTCAAAAACGGCGTGTGTTAGGCCAGGTGCAACCTCTCGGCCGATTTGCTCCTCAAAAACAACGATGGGGAACAACAGGATGCGTATTCCGCCCATCATCAAGATCGCATACTCAAACTTCTCGCCGCCAAAAGGCAACCACTCCCTAAGGACGAGCTCGGCGCCAGCGGCGAGCATGAAATCGACTTCCTTATCGAGGTCCTCAACCTTTACGCCTAGGTTCCACAGATTGTTGATCATAGAAACTCCCCTGAGTAGATTATCCCGCTCGAGGCTTGCCCGACACGAGCGGCCGCCGGACGGTGTTTCCGACGTCGCTCAGGAAGCCAACAGCCGCAAGTCTCGGCAAAACGACCGCCGAGCCATGCGCTACGGGATCTGATTCCACGTGTCTTCCGGGACGCCTGCTTGTGACAGTCCCCGGTTTTTTCACAGACCCCCGCGCGGCTCGAAAATCCAAACCTTATTGCCGGCGGCCCATCGGAAGCTCGAGCATGGACTCTCTCGATCGAGTACCGATGCTTCACTTGTTCTGGCCTTCTCTCGCCTTTTGCCGCTTTGCCTCTTCAAGGGGCGGCGGAATCAGCACCAGCCGGTGACCAACCTTACCACGGCCGGGATCGTGCGTCCCCCCGAGGATTTCCGGCACCCCGTCCTGGTTCATGTCGGAGACCTCGATGGCGATCATCAGCGGCGGCGCTTCTTTTTCGACCAGCAACTCGGTGAAATTCTGCTTCCCGTCGTTGACCAGCCAGACCAGTTCCTTGGTGACCGAAACCGGGAAAAGCTCCGTCGTCTGGACGGTCGAAACCGCCAGGTCAAGATCCGAATCGCCGTCAAAGTCGAGGGCGCGGACGGCGTAAGCCCCCCACAGCCGGATCACGTCGTGGAGGCTAAACCGGCCGGCGCCGTCGTTTTCGAGCCACGACAGCCCATGCACATCGGAGGGATCAAGCTCCCGCGGAAATTCCAGGTCCAACGTATCGCCGTTCGTAAACAGAATATCGGTGTCACCATCTTGGTCGAGGTCCGCCGGCTCGAGACCCGACATGCCGTAGTGCTCCGCATCGGAGTCGAAAAGCACCTCCTTGGCGAAACCGCCGCTGCCGTCGTTGCGAAACAGCAGGATCTCCTCGCTGTCCTGCGACAAGCAGACCGCGATATCCAGGTCGCCGTCCTTATCGGCGTCGAAAGGGAAAGCGTGGATCGCTCCCGCGCGGGCGTCCAAAACGTGTTCCTGGAAGGTGAATCCTTCCTTTTGTTCGAGCCACACGGTCTTACCGTGAATGTGGCCGAAAACGGAAACCGCGACATCCAGATCGCCGTCTCCATCGAGATCGGCGGCCTCGGCGGAAACGACGCGCCTGACGTCTTTGAGCAGCACAAGCGGTTCGAACTCGAAATCACCTTTGTTTCTGAGCAGGACGACACGTCCCACTTTGGCGTTCGTGGGAGCCAGCAGGCCGATGTCGGCGACGAGCAGATCGAGCCGCGAGTCCCCGTCAAGGTCGACGACCTGCGTACGGACAGGCTGGGTCAACCCATCCTTGAGTGTGACCACGTCGTCTGGGCCGCGTATCCAGCGGATCTCGCCGCGAAGAGGCTCGGTGACGAAAATCTGCGGGCTGCCGTTGCCAAGCAAATCTTCAACCCGAATGCTACCCGTGACGTGGGGGGCGCCGTCGGGCAAAAGCACTTCGTAGTCGGCGGGCTGAGCGCCTGTCGCCGCGCCGGTCGCGGTCTTCGACCTGGCGGCCCTGGGAGAGGGAGGAGGTGACTTGAGCTGGTCGGCCCAATCGCCGACTTCATCGAAAGGCGTGACGCCGCGGGCGTCTCTCTCATGGATGCCTGCGCCGTGAGTCACCAGCAAGAACGCCATCCGCCGATGTCCCCGAGCGACGGCGAGATGCAGGGGGGTTGCACCGGTCTTGTCCTTTGCGCCAACGTCGGCGCCGTTGGCGATCAAGTATTCGGCGACTTTCGGTTTGCCGAAAAAGGCGGCCCACATCAATGGCGTGCCGCCGTTTGGGTCGCGGGCGTTGACGTCGGCTCCGCCGGCGATGAGCAGCTTCGCTAGAGCCTCGTGATCGCCGGGCTGCGTTCCAGGACTCGCTTTGACTTGCGCGGTCAGGGCGTGAAGCGGCGTGCTCCCGCGATTGTCTCGCGCGTTGACGTCGGCCCCCTTCGACAGCAGCAGCGCCGCCACGTCCCGGTAGCCGAAGTAGGCCGCCCAACCGAGCGGCGTGCTGCCTTCGGCATCCTTGGCGTCAACGTCAACCCCTTCGGCCAGGAGCAGCACGGCGACGCCCTGGTAGCCCCCGATGGCGGCAGCATGGAGGGCGCTCGTATCCTTGCTGTCTTTCGCGCGGACGTCGGCGCCCTGGGAGATCAGGAAAGCGGCTACCTCCCGCTGGCCTGAATAAGCGGCAATGATCAGCGGCGTAGCGCCCTTGTCGTCCTTCTCGTCAACCTCGGCGCCTTCGGCGATCAGCCGCTTGACCTGGTCAACGCTTCCACTCTTCGCCGCATAGTGAATTTGGCCCGCCCACCCGAGGGCGGCGAGGCCAAGTGCCGAGAAGATGAGCGACGCGATCCGCAACAGAGAAAACACCCTCGTTTTTGTGAACTTCAGCCTAGCTTGCAGTAGCGGCGAAAGGCAAGACAAGTGGTGCGACTCGTTACGCAGCCCCCGCCAACGCAACAACAGAGGAATGTAGGTTGTGGTGAGAGCAAGGCCCGGCGAAAGCAAGATGTGGCCCACGCAAGATGTGGCGCGACGCGAGATGTGGCGCACGCATTCCTGCGTGCCGTGTCGCCATTCGTGGCGACATCGATTAGCACGACCGTCGTGATTGTGCTGGTGCGGCAGGACTCGGTCCGCCGGGGCGTGCGCCCCACCGGAAGTGCCGTCTGCCGCTGACGGCCTATTTCGAAGCAAAGACGCCTAACGGCGCCGTTGCTCCGCCAAGACCCAGCCCAGCAGCCCACACACAGTGAACCCGACGCCGTTCAGGGGGCCGTGCCAGCGTGCCATCCGCGGGATGTCAATCGGGAGGTCTCCGGTGAACTCTCCAATTCCGTACGCGGCAGCCAGTATTGTCCCGACAACCAGCGATGCCATTGAGATGCCAACCAACGCCCGCGCCGCTCGACGGCGAACCTGGCGGACGGCAATCCCGGAGAAAACCGCTAGCGATAATAGACTAGCCACAAACAAGACGATCGCGGCCACCTTGAACGCCGGGGACAACAGGAAGCAAACCGCTACCAGGAACGTCCCTCCCAGAACGCCGAGCGCAACAATTCGGAATGGTCCTCCTACGAAAGGAAGCCATCGTCCGGTCGCACCCGCCAACACGGAAGCCGCGAATCCGGCGTAGTGGAAGTGAACAGCGGTTAACAGAATAATCGGTTCTCCCAGCGCGAGCGGGGTTTCGCCCAGCCGAGACAACACCAGCCAAATGCCCCCCACCGGGAGATACAAAAGCCCCGCCTCCATGCAAGCAACCTCCGGACGAGCGAATATTTTGGGCGCCACCCGTAGGGCGGACAAACTCAGCAAGACGGTCACCACCAGCCATCCCGCGGCAGCAAGGCCTGCGATCTCACCGGCGGGCAGCAGGAAAGAGGCGACTGCCAACGCCGCCCCAACCGGCTGGAGCAGGACGCCCGTTCGAAACAGTGGCTCGCAGGATTGCTCTTGCCTCCGCGCGGCCACCAACTCAACACCCAGCGGGACAACCACTAAGGGCGCCAGCAAGAACAAGCACTCCACAAGATCGAGCGAAACGTAACCGGCGGCCGCAAGAACCGACAAGTTTACCCAGACGACGCCTCCAACAAGGGCGCCCCACGACGCGCGCGAAACACTTGCTGTTTCACTTTGCATCAAAATGCCTCCGCGGCGAACAGCCGCCACCCAACCAGACCGAGATAGGTTCCCGCCATGGCCGCGAATAAGGACGTCAACAAGAAATGGCCCACCCTGAATGCCCGGCCAACGGGCCAGTCCTCATGCGTGAAGTAAAAGAAGTCAACCAGCAGCCGAACCGTCCAATAGACGCCGATGAAAACGGCCAAGCCCAAGGCGGCCCGATCCCCTCGCAAGAACTCGTTGTGCAGAACCAACGTCAAAGTGCCGAACGCAACGATGGTCAGCACGGTAAAGGCGCCGTATATCCACATCAGCTTGCGGTTGAAGGGGGTGAGCTTCACGAGGTCATGCTTCCAGCCCAAACGGCGGGGAACTTGGAAACTCGCCCCCAATACACAAAAGTGACCGATCCCCGCGAGCCAGAGCGCTAGAGAGAAGACCCCTTCCGCCGATACTCCGCTGTACACCAAGCCCGGATTCAGGTTCATCAGATCACCCCCAGCGCCGGCAGGGCGAAGACGACCACCAGATAAACGATGGCCGCCGAGAACAGCCAATGGGCCAGAAGATTCTGGTGACGGACTTCGGCATCGTAATAGACTCACTGCATCACCAGCCGCAGCGCCCAGAACAGCGCTAACCATCCACTGAGGAAGCGGCCCAGCGGGCTTGCTGTGAATTCCGCTGCGAAGAGAAAACAGAGGGCGGCAAACGTAACGAGAACGAAGACAATGAACGCCGAATGCACGACAAAAATCTGGCGGATGATCGGATCGACGCGGGTGAGGTTCTCCTCATATCTCAGCTTGCGCGGAAGAACGAAATTCGCCGCGGCAATAGCCAATTGGACCCCGCCGGCGATCCAGATGTAAGGAACGATCGTGTTCATTGTTTCTCTCTCCCTTCTCCGTAACCGCGTGGCCCGAACTGCTTAGCGCGCACCAATGGCCGCGAGCATGGGCAGCGCAATCCTCTCAACGAACGTTGGATGAAACAAGAAAAACACAGGCCCCGCGGCCACCAAAGCCGCGAACGCGCGTCCGGAGAGGCCAGCGTCCAAACCGAGGCTCATGCCGACTTTCGAACGCTCGAAAATCACTCCCAGCCCCCTGGATCCCAAAGTAGGCCGTGGGAAGGCCATACCCGCCCCGCGCGGGACCGGAGATCACTAGTGTAGTGCGTCAAACGGATTGACGTTTATCAAGAAAGCGCCGAGCGCGTTTGACTTTCTCCAGGTTTGTTGCCGCAGCCGGTGGCAGCCGGCAGCATGATTCTCGACCGTTCAATCAGACGGGCCAGCAGCTTTCGGCTCCGCACGATGGCTTCCACCCGCGACCGCTGATCCGCGTCCAGTTCAATCTGGGGAGCAATACGCATCGCGGACGTCCTCTCAATTGTCTAGACGTCCCCAAGATAATAAACATTGCTATTTACGACGCACTGCACTAGATCGTGGACCAAGCCCGAGGCCAGGAAAGTGGCCATTGTTGCCCCGGCGATTCCAACCCGCGCCCTCAAGGGTTGAAACACAAGGTCGTGCGAGAGCCGGCGGAAGCCCAGGTTCCAACGGCTTCCCCAAAACTCGCTGAGCGACCTGGCCCTTAACGGTTTCCTCATGATGGGCTCCGCATTGACGCCCAACGCCTGCCATCCGAGCGCCAGCAGGTGGAACAAGCCGAAGTGCAAGATCAAGATCAAACCAACAAGCCCCGTCCAGCCGGCGAGTAGATGGTTCGCCGAGGGAATGCGGGGACTCACAGCCCAAAGAATCACCGCACCGGCCATCGTGTTGAGAAGTCCGCGCAACCATTCCCCGTGGGGGACGAAGACATTTGTCCGCGGCGCGCCGAAAAAGGCGTTTGCGTCCATCCCGACCCAGCCGACCAGATACGCTAGCGAGCGCCAACCGGCGGCCTTTCGGCCTCGCGGCTCGGCCTGCCGCCAAGTGAGCCACTTCAAGGCGAAAAAGATCGCGCCTGATAGGACCCACATCCATACCCAGGGCTCGACGTGGCCTCGCAACCCGAAGCCGGCGGCGGGAAGGACCAACAGCGGCAACCAAGCCCGCCAACGCCCTCCGGCGGGACGCGAGCAGACACCCTGAAAGCAGTAGCGGTTCTCGGCGACCCGCCTGTAGAACCATCCGACCGGACCCATGCCCCAGCGCCACCGGGCAACCCAGCAGAGTGGCCGGGCCCACCAGATCTTGCTAGTGTAGCGCGTCGTAAATAGTAACGTTTATAATTGTGGGGAGGTCTATACAATTGAGAGGACGTCCGCGATGCGTATTGCTCCCCAGGTTGAACTGGACGTGGATCAGCGGTCGCGGGTGGAAACCATCGTGCGGAGCCGAAAGCTGCCGGCCCGTCTGATTGAACGGTCGAGAATCGTGCTGCTGGCTGCCACCGGCTACCGCAACAAACAGATCGCTGCCGAGTTGAATATTACCCCGGAGAAGGCGGCGCGGTGGCGGAAAAGGTACCTCCAACTTGGACTCGCCGGCCTGGAAAAGGACGCCCCTCGTCCCGGCCGCAAACCGAGGATCACCGCGAAACTTGTGAGGGAACTTATCGCCAAGACCACGCAGCAAACTCCGCCCAACGCCACTCACTGGAGCACCCGCTCGATGGCCACCGCCATGGGAATCAGTGAAGCCAGTGTGCGGCGTATCTGGCACGCACACGGCTTGAAGCCGCACCGCACCGCCACCTTCAAGCTCAGTAACGATCCCCGCTTTGCCGAGAAACTCGAGGACGTCGTCGGGCTGTATCTGAACCCACCCGAACACGCCCTGGTGTTGTCGGTCGACGAGAAAAGTCAGATTCAAGCATTGGATCGCACGCAACCCGGTTTGCCGCTGAAAAAGGGGCGAGCCGGGACCGGGACCCACGACTACAAACGCTATGGCACGACTACGTTGCTTGCCGCCTTGAATACGCTCGACGGCAAGCTGATCAGCACCTGCATGAAAAAACACCGCCACTCTGAATGGCTGAAGTTCCTGCGGCTGATTGACCGCCAGACCTCGCCCGACAAACAACTGCACTTGATCGTGGACAACTACGCGACCCACAAATACGAAAAGGTGCAACGCTGGCTCGCCCGCCACAAACGATTCCACATCCACTTCACCCCAACCAGTTCTTCGTGGCTGAATATGGTCGAGAGATTCTTCCGCGATCTCTCGGAGAACCGCCTGCGCCGAGGGGCGTTCCGCAGTGTGGATGAACTTGTTGCGGCCATCGACGCCTATATCGACCAACACAACGACAACCCCAAACCTTACATCTGGACCGCTGCCGCCTCCGATATCCTGGAGAAAGTCAAACGCGCTCGGCGCTCTCTTGATAAACGTCAATCCGTTTGACGCACTACACTAGGCTATAATCCTGCCGCCGCTTCGCGGCTAACCACACGATACAGCAGGTGAGAACCGAACAGAGCCGCGCCTGCCAGGGTGCGGTCAAGCTGTCGAGTTAAACCGGGTCTCGCGTGAACAAGCGGCAGCCGAGGTTATTCGCCATCTTGACCGCGGGCTTGCGCCCGCGGCTCTGTGTGACCCGGTTGCTCCCGAAACGTCCGCTTTGAGGCGACCCGTCCGGTCAAATGGGACGACTGGGTCCTTAAATCGATGTCGCCACGAATGGCGACACGGCACGCAAGAATGCGTGCGCCACAACGGAGAAAGGCGGGCTTACGCCCCGCGGCTCTGTGCGATGATGTTCGGCAGCCGAGGGTCGCCGCGGAACCGTCGGGACAACGCCGGCGAACCGCGGACTTCCGCCCGGCGGCTCAGCACGGCGGAAATCCACCGCCCCCCCTTACCGGAAATTCTCGACCAGCATGATGTCGTTGTTAAAAGCATCATTCCGGGCAAAGAGAATCGTCTTCCCGTCGGGGGAGACGGTTAGGCCCGAGGACGGCCGTTCCACGCCGGCAAGCACGACCGTAGTTTCTTCCGTCGCAAAATCGAAAAAGCGGATGGAATGAAGCCCGTCCGGGCCGCGCTCGGCGATGAAGTAGATTCCCTCGTCCACGACTTCGAAAAGCCTACCGCCAACCCCGGAAACGACCAAGCTCTCCTCGCCCCCGGAAGTGGACACTCTCCAGATAGCTCCCTTCGGGAAGGTCTCCTCGCCCCCGGAAGTGGACACTCTCCAGATAGCTCCCTTCGGGAAGGCGTCGTAACGAAAATAGTAAAGAAACTCGCCGTCAAACGATTCCTGTGGTGCGAAAGCTTTCTTGACGGTCACCTGGGTCGGGTCTCCTCCCTCGGCGGGCATCTTCCAAGTAGTGAGCTTTCCGCCGCGGCGGGAGACAAAGTAGATCCAGCGCCCGTCCCGCGACCAATGGGGCCATGAATCTAGCGACGGATCTGTGGTCAGACGCCGAGGAAGTCCACCCCGCGCGCTCGTTACGTAGATGTCGAAGTCTTTCCCCCGCTCCGTTTGCGCCCCAAACGCAATCTTCTTCCCGTCGTGAGACCAGTCGGGGTAACCCGCGTAATCGAATCGATCCGTCAACTGCCGGGCGTTCGCGCCGTCGGCGTCCGAGACCCAAATCTGAAAATCTCCCGACCGGGTTGAGACGAACACGATCTGTTCTCCATCCGGCGAATACCGCGGATCGAAGTCCAAGCGCGACGAAGAAATCAATTTTGCCGGAGCGCCCGCCTGCGTGCCCGGGCCGGCCGTTTCGACGCGCCAAATATTCGCCTGGGCGGCGGTATTTCGCACGAACGCCAAGCGGTTTCCTTGCGGTGAGATGGTGGGCGCATAGGCGTTTTCTCCGGTCGCGGCGAGCGGTCGGGGCGGTTGGCCTCCCTCGACGGCGATTCTCATCAGCCGAGACTCCACTCCACTGCGACGGAAATCGAAAATAATCTCGGTCCCGTCCGACGTCCAAGTCAGACGCCCGGGGTTCCATTTGCCGGCAATGAGCTGCCTCGGCTCCCCTTGCGGCTCTAGATTCTCGTCAAGGTCCAGCAAGTAACCGGTTCGGGCTCCACTCGACCCTCGGACAAACGCCAGCCTGCGGCCGTCCGGCGAAAAGGCCGGGTTAAAGTCACCTACGGCTTGTTCGGGCGGGTTGGTCAGTCTTCTTTTTTCTCCGGTTTCCCGGGAGACGGCAAACAATCCAAGCGGACTGTCGGCGGATTCTCTATCGCTCAGCACGATATACTTGCCGTCGGGCGACCAGTCACCGCCACCCCCATCGATAGGCATCTCCGCCAACTGGCGTTCCGGACCGCCCAGGGAGGGCATGACCAACAGAGCCGCCTCGCCCGTCTCCAACACCCGCCCGAACGCAATCTCCCGGCCGTCCGGGGAGAACGCCGGGAGCACTTCCCGGCGCGGATCGATGGTCAACCGCAGGGGCGGTCCCGGCCCGATCAGCTTGACATAGATGTCCCAGTTCTCGCCTCGCGGTCCGCCCCAGGCAAAGGCGATCTGGTTGCCGTCGGGAGAAAAGCTGGGACAGCACTCATCTCCCTCGGTCGTCGTGAAAGGAACGACCTCCATCGGTTCCAGGGGCGCTTCGGCCGTGGGCAGGAAGTTCCGTACGCCCAGGCCGGCCATCGTCAACACCACAGCCGAAGCGGCGATGCCCAGAGCCCAGGCCAAGCGCCTTCGCCGGGCGCGCGCCGGAGCTTCCCGCCGTACTTTCGTGGTTGGTCTCTTGCTCGGCCTGCCGGTGTCGCTTTCTTCCGCAACCTGCCGCGCGACGGCCCGCAGATCGACCAGCATCTCCTCGATGTGCTGGTAGCGCTCGTCGGCGTCCTTGGCCAGCGCCTTCGAGACAACCCAGTCCAGCTCCAACGGCACCCGCGCTCGTTGGCTGGTGATCGGCTCCGGCTCTTCCTGGACGATCCCGTACAACACGGCCTGCTCCCGCTCTCCCTCAAACGGCGTGCGCCCGGTGAGCATCTCGTAAATCACGATGCCCAACGACCAGATGTCCGTGCGCCGGTCGGTGGGCAGGCGTTGGGCCTGCTCGGGCGACATGTAAACCGGCGTCCCCAGCAGCGTCTCGGTCTTCGTCAATTGGGATTGGTCGGCCGCTTGGGCCAAGCCGAAATCCATGACCTTGACCTGGCCTTGCGGCGAGACCATCAGGTTGGCGCTCTTGATGTCGCGGTGAACGATGCCCTTCGCGTGCGCGGCTCGCAAGCCTTGGCCGGCCTGGATGGCGATGTCGAGAGCTTCGTCCAGCTTCAAGGGACGCTGTTTGACTTTCTCCCTCACGGTCGAGCCTTCCAGATATGGCATGGCCAGGAAGGTCTGGCCTTGGGCTTCGTCGATTTCGTAGACCGTGCAGATATTGGGGTGATCGAGGGCGGCGGCGGCTCGGGCTTCCCGCCGGAAGCGGGCCTTGTGTTCCTCGTCCTCCAGCCGGTCTCCGGCGAGAAACTTCAGCGCCACGGTGCGCTCGAGTTTCGTGTCGCTGGCCTTATAGACCACGCCCATGCCGCCCTCGCCGAGTTTCTCGAAGATTTTGTAGTGCGAGATGGTTTGGCCGGTCATGGTTCGTTTAGGACCGCCAAGAGTGGCGGCCGCTACCGGAGTGCCGGTCGCTACTTGCCCGGTTACTCGGTGATATTGTAGCTATTCGGCGTGAGCTTGTCGGTCATTTCGTAGTGCGAGATGGTTTGGCCGGTCATGGCTGGTTTCGCTGTGATTGTAGCGCGGTTACCTCTACCCATTTTTCGCTTGCACTGAGAGTCGTTGGGCGAATTTAGAAAAAGCCGGAGGTGACTCCAGTCACCCAAGCACCTGGCACTCATACATGAAATCCTTGGGTTATCGGGCCAATGTTGTTGGCCGAACGGGAAAGTAGCGGAGCGCATCATCACACTGACGATAGAATAGAGGGAAGAGACGCCCGCCTCGTCCGCCTCCAAGAAAACCCGGTCCGACAAACGCGTGACCCTCGCTGCTCTGTTGCTGCTTGTTCTCCTTGCCGCGGGAGGCGTCTGCGCCCAAGGCCCCCTGCTCCCCGTTGAACTTCAGCGACTCGCCGGCGAGTACCTAGATTCCGGCGACAAAGTCGACCGCGATCGGCTACTCGCCTACGTCCGCAAATCCGCCTCCCGAGAAACAAAGGGCCTAGCACGGTTCGCCCTCGGCATGGGCGACCACAAAGCCGAAAACCACGCCCAAGCCGCCGAGGAGCTTGAAAACGCGACCGGCGAACTGGCCGAGTTGGCGGATTACGCCCGATACTACCAGGCGCGCAGCTTGGCCGCGGCCGAGAAATTTGGCGAGGCGGCCGGGTTGCTGGCGGGCTTTGAGAGGAGCTTCGCGGAAAGCCGCCTGGTTCCAGGCGCCGGACGGCTGCGGGCTGAATCGTTGATCCGCTCCGAGCAGAGAGACCAAGCAAGAAAGCTCCTCGAGGCCGAGAAGTCCCCGGTCGCCAAACCCGTTCGACTCTGGCTATTGGGCCGCATCGAGGAACTCGACGGTAAACCGCTCAGGGCCGTGCGGACGTACCGGCAAGCCTACTACAAATACCCACTCTCACCACAGGCGGAAGAAGCCGAGAAGCGACTTGATATACTGCGGCGAAAGTTGGGCGAGCGCTATCCGGCGGCCCCGTCCTCCTGGAGACTGGGGAGGGCGGATGTCCTTTTCCGGGCCTCGAAGTACCCCCAAGCCGGGGCGGAGTATCGACGAGCCCTGGCGGGGCTGAAGGCGTCCGATCGCGACCGGGCGCAAGTGAGAATCGGGGCCAGCGATTATCGCAGGCTTCACACCAGCGCGGCTTACAGCCAGCTCTCCCGCTTGAAAGTCGAAGACCCGAAAGCCGACGCCGAACGCCTCTACTATCTGGGAGAGTGCGCCCGCCGTCGCGGCCGCGTGAAGGAGTTCGCCCGCCGCGCCGAAGAGATCCACAAGAAGTATCCCGGCTCGCCGTGGTACGAGGAGGCGCTGTTTTCTCTCGGGAACTACTATCTTCTCCGGGATGAGCACCGAAGCTCCCGCCACTATTACGAGCTCGCGGCTCGCGCTTTTCCCCAGGGCAAGCGCGGTCCCTTGGCTCACTGGAAAGTGTGTTGGCGAGCCTATTTGGATCGCGACCCCGCCGCCGGCTCGCTGCTCGAAGAACACATCCGCCTCTACCCCCGCTCCTCCCGAGTAGCCGGAGCCGCCTACTGGCTCGGGCGAATCACCGAGAAGAGCGGAGATCGCCGGCTGGCCAGGGTGATTTACTCCCAACTGGCTTCCCGATACCCGCACTACTATTACGCGCAACAGGCCGGGCGCCGGCTGGCTGCGCTCGGCGAGACGAAAGACTCCGAGAAACCAGCGGAGCCTTCCTACTTTAGGTCCCTTCCGGCGCCGCGCCGCCTGGTAAAGAAGAGATCGGCCCAAACCGAACGGTGTCTGCGCCGAGGACGGCTGCTCTACGAGCTGTCACTAGCCGATCCGGCCGAAAGAGAGCTTCTTACGGCGGATTATCGAGCCGCCGATTCCCACTGGGTCGGCCTCGAACTCGCCCGACAAACCCAGGAGAGCGGAGAGTTTCACCGCGGGCTGCGCTACATGAAGCGCTACGGGTTCGGCTACTTGCGCCTACCCTTCGACTCAATGCCGCGGCAGTTCTGGGAAGCTCTGTTCCCCATGAGCTGGGAGAAGCAGTTGCGCGCCCGCGCACGGCCTCACCGCCTGGACCCCTATCTGGTGGCCGGCCTCATCCGCCAAGAATCGGAATTCAACCCTCAAGCCCTCTCGCGCGCCGGCGCGCGGGGGCTGATGCAGATCATGCCGGCGACGGGCCGCCGGCTGGCGCGCAGGCTGCGGGTGCCGGGCTACTCGACGCGCAGTCTCAATTCGCCCGATCTCAGCCTGCGATTGGGCACGCGCTATCTGCGCGACCTGTTCGACCAGTTCGAGAATCGAACGGCACCGGCCCTAGCCGCTTATAACGCCGGCGAGCACCGTGTAGAGGCATGGTTGGCCTCGAACGGTTTCAACGACCCTCCGGAATTTGTCGAACTCATTCCCTTCACGGAAACCCGGGGTTACGTTCAAGCAGTGATTCGTAACACGGCCATCTACCGCGAGCTTTATGGGAAATCCGGGTTGAAAGCCGACAACCCGCCGAGCGGGTCGGCCAAACTGTCCCGCGAGCGCTGAACGCCCGCGAGGCGGCCGGTGGAGAGAAGCCCACAGACGCGGACGCTGGAACAGCGCCAGGTCCGCGCTACAAGCTCTGCCGCACCCCGAGGATTCCGCTATACCGCGACGGTGAAGGTGGTTTCGTCACGGGTGACGGGGCGGTAGAGGGTATCGCGTTCGACGGGTTCGCGGCCTGCGTGCCGGATGAGCCGCAACAGCTCGTCCCGGCGGAGCGATTGTGAAGTGGTGGCTCCGGCATCGTGGTAAATCTTTTCCTCGACCACCGTACCATCGAGGTCGTCCGCGCCGAAGCGTTGGGCAACCTGGGCGATTTTCGGCGTCATCATGATCCAGTAGGCTTTGATGTGCGGGAAATTATCGAGCAGCAGCCTCGAGATGGCGATGTTCTTGATGTCCTCGAACCCGCTCGTCGCCGGCAGATGGCGCATCGGCGTGTTATCGGGGTGAAACGCGAGCGGGATGAATGTCTGGAAGCCGCCGGTCTCGTCCTGCAAACCCCGCAACTTCAGTAGGTGGTCGACACGATCCTCTGCGGTCTCGATGTGGCCGTAGAGCATGGTCGCGTTCGAGCGCAAGCCCATTTGGTGAGCCGTCCGCGCGGTCGCCAGCCATTCCTCGCCGTTGATTTTGTGATCGCAGATGATGCGGCGCACTCGCTCATGGAAGATTTCCGCGCCTCCGCCGGGCAGCGACTGCACGCCCGCCTCCTTGAGCCGCCGCAGCGTCTCCTCGATGGTGATCTTCGCTCGCCGCGCCAGGTAGCCGACTTCGACCATCGTGAAGACCTTCAAATGCACCTGGGGATAGCGCTCCCGAAGACCGCGAATCATCTCGCAGTACCAGTCGAGGGTCAGCTCGGGATGCAGGCCGCCGACGATGTGAAACTCAGAGACGGCTTCGGTGTAACCCTGTCCGGCCACGTGCCAAACCTGCTCGAGCGACATCGTGTAGGCCTTAGGGTCGCGCGCCTGCTTGCCGAAGGCGCACAACTTACAGGCCGCCACGCAGACGTCGGTCGGGTTAATGTGGCGGTTGACGTTGAAATAGGTGACGTTGCCGTTCAGCCGTTCCCGCACCTGATTGGCCAGGTAGCCGACGGTCAGCAGATCGGGCGAGCGGTAAAGAGCCAGCCCGTCGCGATCGTCCAGGCGCTCGCCGGCCTCGACCTTCTCCGCTACGGGCCGAAGCCGGGGATCGTCAATGTGGGGCGGCATGGCGGATCAGGCTTTGCGTACGTACCCTATTTCAACCTTTCGGGGCGGGTCCAGTCGGGCACGGCATGCCGTGCCCCTACACGAAATGGACTGCCGCGTTGTCGGCGCCCGCACTACAAAGCATATCAGGGATTTTCCAAATCAGGGATTCGCTACAGCAGCTAAACCAGTCCCAAGTGCTTCTCAAACGGTCGAAAATCGTCGTCGTCGTGCAGCAGAGGTAGCCTCTCGGCGATGCAGAGGGTCGCGATGAGGCAGTCGATGGTTTTTCTGACCGTGATTCCCTTCTTTCACAGCGGAAGGACGAAAACGACCAAAAACCGTGGGCTTCCCGCCGTTTTTTGGGCCTGCAAACAGCCTACAGAAGGCGAAAACGCGGTGGATTCGCTGACTTCGCCGCCGCCCCGCCAAATGAGCGGATTGATGGTTAACTCTTTTTTGTCCTGCAATATAAGTAGCTGCAAGTCGTGCCTTAGGTGGCTCTAGGTAGCAGGAAATGGCAGGAAAAACGTGTTTTGCGCGCCGAGGGCGCTTTTTACGGCCCTATTCCAGAATACGGCAGCGTCGCGCGGCTAGCCCGCATTTCTCACCACCTGACGGTCGAAGCACGCAATAGGCCTGCCATTACTGCGTTGCGCTTGCTCGCCGTGCTCAACGTACTGTTCAAGTACGCCTCCGCTCGCCGAGCGGCGCGCGCCTTGTACTGACGGGCCTCTCACGCACTTCGTCTCGCCACGTGGTGAGAAAAGCGGGCTAGTAGGCGCCTCGTCGCGTAAGTAATTGAGATCGAAGGGAGAATAAATCCACGGAAGGCGTGAATGGTCCCGGCGGCCTGCGGCGAGAATGAGCAGACCGGGACATAGGTAACACTTAGTCCGGCCACATAGGTAACACTTTTCGTCCGGGGAGAGC
Organism: Bryobacterales bacterium; assembly: GCA_965206025.1. Lineage (GTDB taxonomy): Bacteria > Acidobacteriota > Terriglobia > Bryobacterales > UBA6623. The sequence goes on from CBDBIU010000003.1 coordinate 549,007, forward strand.
GCCGATGAGAAATGCGCGCTGGAGGACCGGCCCGAGGTGTAGCTGCGGGGTTGCCCTGCAATCGATCGGCATTGTAAGTGAGCCTACAGCGGCCAAACTACGTCCGCGCCCCAGAATAAGAAGAAGAGCACGCTGACGTAGCCGTTGACGGCAAAAAAGGCGGCGTCGACCCGCGATAGATCGGTCGGCTTGACCAAGCTGTGCTCGTAGACCAGCAAAGCAGCGACGGCGACGATGCCCGCCAAGCTTAGCCAGCCGAGTTCGAAGAGCCGGGCCAGCCCAACCAGCAGGGCGACCATTCCCAGATGCAGCAGGCGCGAAACCAGCAGCGCCCGCCCAATGCCGAGCGAGCGGGGCAGGCTGAAGACTCCCGCTTCGCGGTCGAAATCGTAGTCCTGGCAGGAATAGATGATGTCGAATCCCGCTGTCCAGAACATGACGGCTGCGGTGAGCAGCAAGATGGGCCAGTCGAGCGTCCCCCGGATGGCGATCCAGGCGGCGGCGGGGGCGATCCCCAGCGCGAATCCCAGCACGAGATGGGAAAGCGACGTGAACCGCTTGGTGAAGGAGTAACCGAAAACCACGGCCAAGGCAACCGGGGCCAGCTTGAGGCACAACGGGTTGAGCCTGTAAGCGGCCCACAACAAGACCGCCGACCAAAAAACGATGAAACCCCAGGTAAAAGACTTCGAGACGACCCCGGCCGGGATCGCCCGCATTTTGGTGCGGGGGTTGCGGGCATCGAGCTCGGCGTCGGCCACGCGATTAAAGGCCATGGCCGCCGATCGCGCCGCTACCATGGCGACGACGATCCAGGCGAATTTCGCTCCCAGCTCTCCCCATCCCAGGCCGCTGCCCCTCACCGCCAGCAGCCCGCCCGTCAAGGCAAACGGCAAAGCGAACACCGAGTGCTCGAACTTGATCATCTCGAGCACCGTGCGAGTTTTGGAGAAAATAGTCATCGTCTCGATCGTAGCCCGCATTTCTCACCAGCGCCGCGGTGGACGAGGCGAAAGGCCTGGCGGCCACGGCTCACGTCAAAGTTTGTGTACATCGCCCAGCGTACAGCATGTCGGGGAGCAGGCGCGATGAATAGCGCCCCGGCCTCAACTCCGAAGCGAGCAGAGGCGCTCGCCCTTCGTAGAGAAGACAATGTGAACCAGCAAATCAGCCAGGCTGCGGGGCATGCTGTTTCGCCCTTCCAGGGCTCGCTCACAGGGGATTCCGCCACCCACGGCTGAAGCCGTGGGCTTTACATGTATAGCCCCCCTTGGGGGCGAGAGGAAACCGGCCCCTTCGGGGACGAGAGGCAGCCGGCCCCGTCAGGGGCTGCAACAATCTCAGCCCACGGCTTCAGCCGTGCGAAAAGTAGCAGTTCGGGGAAGCCCTGGAAAGGGCGACACAAGGGACCGCATCCGGAAACCGGCCCCTTTGAGCAGACCGGGACATAGGTAACACTTTAGTCCAAGCACATAGGCAACACTTTTCGTCCGGGGGAGGGGCCGGGCGGAGGACAACGCAACTTTCAACCAGACAAAATGTCGCCCCGATCTCCCGTTCAAGACGCCACACTCGAGGGGCGCGATCAATAGCGCCCCTATATCCCTAACGGCGGGCATTTGCTTCGATTCTCAGCAACTGCTGGAGAAAAATGCGTCCTAAGATCATCGGCGGCTACATGGCTCTCACGCCGGCCGTCCGAATCAGGATAGTATAATGCTCTGCGGCGCAGTGGCCTCAAAGCGGCCCAAAGAGATCGTCGCCCGAAACCGCGCCAAACGGGACACAGCCCCGGGGCCGGCCCCAACGGATCGTCTCAGACCAACCGGATCATATGCCAGACCTGAAGCGCAGCGTCCTTGTTACCGATTACGCCTGGAACAGCCTCGATCCCGAGCGCGAGATCTTGAAAGAGGCGGGCGCGGCGCTCGTCGTGGCCGAAACCGGCGAAGAGGACGAGTTGGCCGAGCTGGCCGCCGACGTGGACGGCATCCTGACCTGCTGGAAATCGGTCACCGAGAAGGTCATCCGCAACGCACCCAGGTGCCAGTCGATCGGCCGCTACGGCATTGGACTCGACAACATCGACGTCTCGTATGCGACCGAAGCGGGCATCGTCGTGACGAACGTCCCGGCGTACTGTCTGCCCGAGGTATCAGACCACGCCCTAGCCCTGCTGATGTCTTGGGCGCGCAGGGTCACGGCATTTGACAGCGCCATCAAGTCCGGGGCGTACGACCTCAAGGCTCAGATGCCGATGTTCCGGCTCGAGGGCAGGACTCTGGGCATCGCCGGGTACGGCAAGATCGGACGAACGCTCGCCCGCAAAGCCATGGCCCTGGGGTTGAAGGTGATTGTCTTCGACCCCTATCTCGACCTGCCCAAGGACGGTCCCGTGGAGCAGGTGGCGTTCGATGAGCTGCTCAGCCGCAGCCATTACGTATCGATGCACGTCCCCTCGACGCCGGAGACGCGGCATCTTTTCAACCGCGAAGCGTTCCGCAAGATGAACCCCCAGGCTCTGGTCATCAACACCGCCCGCGGCGACTTGATCGATGAGGAAGCGCTGCTCGAAGCGCTCGACACGGGCGAGATCGCCGGCGCGGCGTTGGACGTCCTTTCCCAAGAGCCGCCCGATCCCGACCACCCGCTCATCCGTCACCCGAAAGTCTTGGCCACTCCGCACGCTGCTTTTTATTCGGAGGAGTCGCTGCTGGAGCTTCAGAGAACAGCAGCCGCTCAAATGAGAGACGTCTTCCTCGGCAAGCGGCCCGAGTACGTCGTCAACCCCGACGTGCTGACGAAGGGGAACCTGAGGGCGAGCATCGGAAACCGCCCGTAGCGGGCCCGCTGTTGCCGGTCGCCAGGCGAGATCCAGGCGGAAGGCCGGTTGCCCACCGGCCCGACGAACTTTCAGTCCACCTCGGGCCGGCGGACCAGGTGCAACAAATTTCCTTCCGGATCTCTGAAATAGGCCACCCGGATCCCCTGCACCGTTGCCGGATCGTCTAAATCGACGCCCTTGCCGCGCAAGTCCTCCAGAGCGGCGTCGAAGTCGCCGACCGTAATCGCAAAATGGCGAACCCCGGGGGTCTTGGGGGCGGTGTTCAGCCGTTCTCCTTCCGAGGGGATGATTTCGAGCATGGTCCCGTCCGGGGCTTTGAGGAATACGTTCGCGCCCACGCGATGGTCGACGGGGAAGTTCAAGGTTCGCTCGTACCACGAGGCCAATGCTTCCGGGTCGGGCGAAGCGATGGCGGTATGCTCAATTCCTCTGTACATCTTCGGTACCTCGGCTTCTCTCGGTCATTCTGCGAATACGGTGGCAGACCGCTTCGCGATCACGCGCAAGCTCCGGGCGATTGCGAGCGCGACCAGCCGGCCTCATCCCTACGGGTTGTGCGGTACGCACGCCTGCACCTGTAGGGGCATGGCATGCCGTGCCCTATCGGCGGTGCGGCGGCGCACGCCTTGTACCGACAGGCCTCTGATCCGTTTCATCTCGTCACCTGGGAACCGAATCAAAAGCCGCAGGTCTGGGCAAAACAACCGCCCAGCCCTTCGCTACGGGCTGGCCTGCATTCTCATCAGCCGGCGCGAAAAGCGAGACAGCATACGTCACTCGGCCGCTGCTGCCGCCTCGGTTAGCTCGCGGACGATCCGGCGCGAGCGAGGATAGGCTTTGCGGAGCGCTTCCAGAATCCCGCGCGAGTCCACGCTGACCGCTCGCGCCTGGACCTCGGAGTACAGAAAATCGTTCGCCAGCGAGTGGATGTTGCCGTCGAAGATAATCCCCACCAACTCTCCCTCACGGTTAATCAACGGGCTGCCGGAGTTTCCCCCCGTGATGTCGTTGGTCGAGACGAGGTTGTAGGGCGTCTCCCCGTCGATCTTTTTCTTCGCCTTAGTGAAACTTTCGGGCAAGATGTAGGGAGCCTCGCCGGTTGCCTTCTCGAAAAGCCCGCTGATTTCGGTGAATGGAGCGATGCGCCGGCGGCCCTCCATGTACGCCTTGACTACGCCCACGCTCAGCCGCAGGGTAAACGTGGCGTCCGGATAGACCCGATCGCCTTCGACCGCGAAGCGCGCCCGACCGATTTTCGCGCCCTGTGCGCGTTCGACCGCTTCCACCTCGTCTTCGAAACGTTTGCGCAGACGCCTGGCTTCTTGGTCGATGGAACGCACGAGCTCGATCATCGGATCCTCCGACCGAGCCGCTCCGCGGGCATTATTTTCGGCCAACTCCTTGCGTAGATCCACATCTTGGAGACGGGTCCCCGACACCAGTCGCTTGGCAACGACGTCGGGATGGCGGCCGCGCAAAACAGCCTTCGCCACCGGGTGCTCAGCGCCTAGCCGGTCGCGCAGGAATCGCAGGCTGCGGCCCAGCTTGACCATCTCCACCTGGTCGTAGATCGGAGCCGGTGAAAACAATTGCTGCTTGAGCGAATCCAGTCTCGAGTCGCGGTATTCCGGGAGTCTTTCGTTGTTCGGTTTCGGCAGCTCATCCGACATGCGGTACAAATGTCTGGCGATCCGGAACAGCCGGGAATAAAAACCCAACGAGCCGACCAACCGGTATTCTTCGTAGATCTCAGTCTTGGTTTTCTGCGCTTCGGCGATCGCCGGCCAGGCTGCTCCGAATTTTTCTTTCCTTTCGGCGTCCTTTTCGATGGCCTCACGCAGGCTAGTTTCCTGCGCGGCTTTTTTCGACGCCAGATCAGGGCGGCGCAAGCCCGCCAGCATTCCGGTATAAGCTTTGATGCTGTTGTTGATCCGAAACAGCTCGTCGCGAGCGAGGCGCGCTGCCTCCTCTCCCCCGCGGCCAAACGATCGCAACGCCTCCGCCATTTCGTGCAGCCAGTCGAGCATGAGCGGCAGGCGGCGGTCTCGTTCGAAATCCAACTGGGCTTCCGTTAGCAGGCGATTGGTCCGGCCCGGATGCCCGGAAACAAAAACTAGATCTTGTTCCGAGGCTCCGCTTCGACTCCAAGGCAGGTAAGCCTTGGGTTCAAGGGGCCGCCCTTTCTCGTATACCCGGACGAAGGCGGCGTCGAGGCAATAGCGTGGAAACGTAAAGTTGTCGATATCTCCGCCAAAAAACGCCGCCCAGCGTTCCGGGGCGAAGACCAGCCGGACATCGGTATACTTCTTGTACTTGTAAAGATCAAACACGCTTCCGCGATAGAGATTCACGACTTCACAGCGCAGCAAGGTCGAGTCGCGGCAGTCCTTCTCGATGTCGGCAGTCGCCGATCTCTGGGCCTTGAATCTCTCCTTGTCGCTCATCTCGGGACGCACTGCTTTGTTGACCCGTTCGGTGACCGGCTCGATCTCCAGCAGAACGTTCAACTCCAAATCCGGGCACTTCAGCTCGGCCGATGAGCGGGAAGCGTAGAATCCCTCCTTGATGTAATCCTTCTTCTCTGAACTGAGCTTTTTGATGCAGTCGGCCGCGATGTGGTGATTGGTCGCCACCAGTCCCTTGGGGGAGACGAACGCGCCGGAGCCTCCGCTATTAAACCGTACAGATGACAGCCGCAGCCGATCGAGGAAGTCGTCGGTGGCCTCGAAACCGTACTTCAGTTTCAAAGCGTCCTTGGGCATGCGGTTGTAGGGCCACATGCCCTCGTCGGCCCGGATCGCCACGCCGGAAAGCGCGCCCAGCAGCACCATGGCTAGAAATTTCGGGCATCGACAGAAAAACGATAGGCGGAAAAACATCGGTCGGTCCCCCGTGATATCGAGTAGAAATGGTTGCCGGCGAATCCCGAACCCGGACGAGCCGGAACGAAACAGGGACTCGTGAGTCTGATTTTTAGACATTCTCCGCAAGCTGTCGAAAAAAAGCATCTCGGTCGCCAAGTGCGGGCGGGCACAGCATACCGCCCCTATAGATCCGCTGGCTTGTGCTGCTCACAATCCATTGCAGTCAAGTTCACGCTTCGTCGCAGCAAAATCCCTAAACAGCTTACAGCAAGTGGCTTAGACGCACAACACGGGTTGCGTTGGGCCCGCGTGTGTAGGGGACCACGCGGCCCGTCAAAGATCGGGTGGCAACCTAGCCGGCGCTGTACAGCTCTGTTGGGCGCCCGCGACTGGATAGGCACGGCACGTGACGCCACACTGGCGGCGTTTTCGCCAAGGAACCCTACAGACTCGACAATGATGCGCGAAGAGCGGGCGCCTCGCCGCAACAAAAACCCCTCCCTGTCCGATAAGCCCAACAGAAGCCTGTCGCATGATCGCCGTTACCGGAGCGATGGACGAGGAGATTCGCCTGCTGCGCGAACGGATGACTTCGTGCGTGGAGGAGAGGGCGGCAAAGATCCGCATATCTCTGGGCAAGTTCGGTGATGCGGACATCGCCTTGGCGCAGTGCGGGATCGGCAAGGTCAACGCGGCCATCTGCGCTCAGATCTTGATAGACCGCTATGCACCCGAAGCGTTGTTGTTCTCCGGCGTTGCCGGCGGCCTGCTGCCGAATATGAACGTAGGGGACATCGTCGTCGCCAGCCATCTGATTCAATGGGACGTCGACCTAACGGCTTTCGGCAGACGCCACGGCGAGATCCCCGGCGTGGGCCGCCAGCTCGAAGCCGATCCCAAGCTGGTGCAACAGGCAGCTTCGGCCTTCGACGAGGCTTTCAAGGGTAACGGACGAAACCCCAGTCTGATGATCGGAACCGTCGTTTCCGCCGATCGCTTTATCGAAGATCCCGAGAAGCTGCGCTGGCTGCAGCGAGAGTTCTCGGCACTGGCAACGGAAATGGAAGGAGCCGCGATCGCCCATACCTGCTGTGTTAACGAAGTTCCCTTCGTCGTAGTCCGCGCCGTCTCGGCCGGCAAGGATTTTCAGGCCAATCTTTCCCTGGCGGCCAAAAACTGCTCCGCCCTTCTGGAGCGGCTGATCCCGGCCGTGGGATAGCAGCCCGTGGCAAAAGTCGTTCAGGAGCGAAAAATGGGGACTGCCACCAATTCGCCCCCCGTCATGGCCCTCGAAACAACCCACTTAGCCTGAAGCGAATTGGCTGGCTGTACCCGATTTTTCGCGAGGCTCACTTCTACCACGGGCTGATGGGGGCGAGAAAGACTACACCTTCAGCCAACAAGCAGAAGAGCCCGCGGGTTAGCCCCGCCCTAAGGATGCTGCTGTCAATAGATGTTCTTCCCATTCCACACGATAGGTCCGCGGTGGTTTTCCCCAAAGTGAAAAACAGGGTGGTTGGCTTACTCCTTGCGGATTAGGGCGCGTTCTCCCCGCGGAGGGAACCCATGGGAATCGGCGAGTCTCTTGAACACTTCCGCGGAAGCAACGTTGAGGTTTTGTCCAAAAACAAGTCGGTGCAACCCTGACTTCCCGGCAGGGTCCAAAACGGCTACATGGCCAGATGATTCAGCCCCTTCAAAATATCGATAGATACGGTCGGCCGTGCTCAACGTACTGTTCAAGTACGCCCGCATTATTCAAGAAATGCGGCGCCGAGCGGCGCGCGCCTTGTACTGACGGGTCTCTCACGCACTTTGCCTCGCCACCTGGTGAGAAAAGCGGGCTAGCGGTTGGAGAAGGGTTTCTACGAGCGGTGCCGGGGATCGACGTTTGCCGCGCCCTTGGCAGACGGTGTCCGAGAATCTCAGTTGATGCTCTTTTGTGCAGCTCCTGGGGGGCCTGGGAGCCGCCTTGAGCGGTTTGCCCGGCGATTCTCAGACCCGCTGTCTTATAATTACGACCGCAGGCACGGGGATCTACCCGCGTGGCCGCGTCGAGTTGCGAAGTCTTCGTAACGGCTCGTGCTAGACTGAAGATCAGCCTCTCACGGGGACCGATTCCATGAAGACCGACATCCATCCCGCCTACGAACTGGTCAATGTCAATTGCGCCTGTGGGAGCACGTTTCAGACCCGCTCGACCCACAAAGGCGACATCCATCTGGAGATTTGTTCCGCCTGCCATCCCTTCTTTACCGGCAAGCAAAAGCTGGTCGACACCGCGGGCCGCGTCGAGCGCTTCCGCAAGAGATATGGGCAGGCCAGGACCTCTCAGAACTAGCCCGCGTTTCTCACCACCTGACGGTCGAAGCAGGCCATAGGCCCGCCTTTATTGCGTTGCGCTTGCTCGCCGCGCTCTCCCCGAGGCCCGCGCCAGCGGACTCGATGTCGCCAGGAATGGCGACACGGCACGCAAGAATGCGCGCGCCACAAAAGAAAACGGCCGCGGATCTGGCGGGCGACGAGCTGACGGCGCGAAGGGGAGGCCGCACACGCAAAAATACGTCACCGCGCGCCGAGCCGCCCGGCTAGTCGTCCGCTCGAAGCAGAAGATTGATGGCCGCGACGAAGACGTTGAACAAGCCGGCAAACAGCATCAGCGCCCCGGGGATGGGGCTGTCGATCTTGGGATTGTTCAGGATGTCGCTGGTGGCGTAAACCAGTATGAAAACGCCGAAAATCCCGATGGCCCCGGCGATGAGCATGCCGAAGAGTCCGATCTGTAGGAAACCATTCAGGACCAGCACGCCGATAATGCTGAAGAAGATGCCTGTCATCAGGCCTCGTGGCGCGGAAAAGGTTTTCCGCGTCGTCATGACGTAGAAGGTGACCGCACAAAAAACGATGGCCGTTAGTATCATGGCGCCCTGTACGATATCGGGCGAAACGACGCTAGCCAGGTGCAGAACGGGCGCTAGAACCAAACCCGCGACAAACCCCTCCCCGACGAGCGCCGTTACGCCGAGCAGCGGGTTGTGGCGAACCGCTATCGCGATGCGGGGCACCACGTTCAGCACGACCATGGCGAGGATCCATCCCATCCAGCCGGAGAACAGCTCGACCATCGCAGTTGAGTTTGCGCCCACCATGCCTCCGGCGATGCCCGCGGTCACGGCCAGCGTTAACAGAAGATAGGTTGGCTCTTCTGGGATTTTAGTGGCTGGCGGCGGTGAGTGACGGATCCCTCGCCACTGTGAGGCCGACCTCCCGGAGCCTGCTTCGGTGCCATTCAAGGGCTTCGTGACAACTCTACGGCCCCCAAGGCCGGGCGGCGACTGCGTTGGCCAAAAAGAATTACTGATAAACAAAGGGTTACGAGTAGAGCAAGGCTGCTGGCAGGTAGTCGTACAGTCTCCCGAAGGCTGTGAAATGCAGATCCACAACTGTCATCCAGTGGCCACACTCAAAGAGATAACTCCCTGTTTATCAGTGTCTTATTCCCTTTACGAGTTGCCCACGACCGGACTGGCGTGTAGGGTATTTGGGGATTTCTTGGCCGCCTTTTGGGCTCCGATGTGACTGCGGGCGACGTCGGGTCGGCAGGATGGAGGAGCCGGCTACCCGTTGGCCACCCACTAAAAACCCGGAAGAGCCGATAGGTTTTCTTGATGACTTCGGCTCGATTACCCTCTAGCGCCGTTTGGCCCCACAGTTTGTCGCCGACCGTCAAAGAAGGCCCGACGTGCTCCGTTGCCAAATCGCCTGTAAGATACGACCGCTTAACGGATTGCGACGCGAAATCGTAACCGCAATCACAGCGTTCCGCACCGTCGGGGACGAGTAATTTGCAATTCGGGCAGATCATTTGCGTCTATTTTAGGGGCTCTTCTGGGATTTTAGTGGCTGGCGGCGGTGAGTCGCCACTGTGAGGCCGACCTCCCGGAGCCTGCTTCGGTGCCATTCAAGGGCTTCGTGACAACTCTACGGCCCCCAAGGCCGGGCGGCGACTGCGTTGGCCAAAAAGAATTACTGATAAACAAAGGGTTACGAGTAGAGCAAGGCTGCTGGCAGGTAGTCGTACAGTCTCCCGAAGGCTGTTGCAGATCCACAACTGTCATCCAGTGGCCACACTCAAAGAGATAACTCCCTGTTTATCAGTGTCTTATTCCCTTTACGAGTTGCCCACGACCGGACTGGCGTGTAGGGTATTTGGGGATTTCTTGGCCGCCTTTTGGGCTCCGATGTGACTGCGGGCGACGTCGGGTCGGCAGGATGGAGGAGCCGGCTACCCGTTGGCCACCCACTAAAAACCCGGAAGAGCCATTTTAGGTTAGATCTCCAGCAAATACCCTGCCTTGCCCACGTTTCTCGCGCGCGTCTTTCCCAAATTCGCTGATCGGCCGGCCGCTTCGTGAATGTGGCCGCAGAAGAAGTATCCCGGTTCGTGCTGTTCGATGAACTCGCCGACAGCGCGGCTGCCGGCGTGCAGCCCCGCGCGAACCTCGTCAAGAGCGGTTTCCCAGGGCGGCGCGTGGCAGATGAGAACGAGCGGTGAAAGGCCGCTGAAGGGTTCCAGCTTGGCGGCGATTTCTTCTTCCGAGTATTCGCCTGGCGTGTTGAAAGGCGTGGGATTCGAATAACCGAGACCCGCCAGGTGGTAGCCCGCGGCTTCGAAAGTCCGTCCGTGGAAGTCCTGAAACCCGAACTCCTCGCAAAAGGAGGCTGTCTGCTCGGCCGACTCGTGGTTGCCCGGCAGAACCCAGAGCTTCCGGCCCAGCGGCCGCAGGATCTCGCCGCATTCGGGAAGCCCGCGCGACCAGCTCACAAGATCGCCCGCCGAGATATAGATGTCGGCCTCGACGGAGGCTACCTGCTCCAGCGACCGGAGGTCATTATGGATGTCGGAGAAAATCTGAACCTTCATGAGTGGCCTTATCGCGCTGGGAAATCCCACGCATCCCAGTGTATGACAAGCCAGAGGCCCATCGCCGCCGAGACTCCGGCGAGGGGCATGGGCGTCGGCCAAATCAAGCCGTTTGATAGGATTGCGGTTTGAAGGTCGATCTCGTCAAGCGCTACGAAATCAAGATCCTGACGATCTGCATGATCCTGCTGGGGGTGGCTGCCGGATGGGTCCTGCTCACTCGCCCCGCCTATCGCATCGAAGGAGACTTTCTCCAGAGAGAAGACAAGCGTCACACCGACGCGTGGCTGGGTGAGCAAATGCAGTCGTCGATCGCCGAGCATCGCGCCCGGGCCTGCCTGGCTCTGGGACGGATCGGCGACCCCGAAACGCTCGATCCGCTGATCGCGGCTCTCGAAGACCCCATCGCGCGCGTGCGGGCAGCCGCGGCATTTGCCGTCGGCGAAATGGAAGACGCGGCAACGCTCGCCGAGTCGGGCCTTGCACCCGAGGAGCGTGCTGCGCGGGCTTTGCTCGAGACGCTCCTCGATGACGAACGCCTGGTTGTCTCGAACGCCGTCGAAGCCTTGGGAAAGTTGGGCCGGCGGACAGCTCTCGATTCCCTTACGCGGACCCCCGCGCCCCTGCCGGTTACGCTCGCCGCCTTGCTCCGCATGAGAGCGGTGGAGCTGGCCCCGTGGATCGCGGATTGGATGAAGTCCGACGATCAGGACACGCGCTGGGCCGCGGCGTTGGCCTCGGCGGAGTTGGGCGTGCCCCTTGACTCGGAAACAACTCGTTCGTTCATCAACTTGACGAAAGACACTAATTCCTTCGTCCGCGCCGCGGCGGCGCAAGGGCTTGCCCGAGCCGAACCCACGGCGGAGACTCTTGATTCCCTGGCCAGGCTGACCACCGACCGCGACCCGAAGGTTCGGATCGAAGCGCTGCGAGCGATCGGAGAAGTTCAGACAGAGAGGTCTCTAGAAATCCTGATCGCCGCATTGGGTGACGCCAACGAGAATGTACGCATCACCGCGGTCGAGTCAATGGCCTCGCTCGGGGACCGGCGGGCCATTTCATCGCTGCAGCCGCTTCGATTCCGGGACTCGCCCGTAGCCTGGGCCGCCGAGCAGACGCTGGTCGCCCTCGCCGCCGGCGGCGCACAGTTTTTCGCGGGATTCAGGGGTGTCCCAGCGGCCTACGAAAACCCGCCGGCCATGGGAGCATTCGTCCAGGCGCTGGGGAGGCTGCCCTCGGAGCGCTCCGCCCAGTCGCTGGCCGAGTTATGGAAGAGCGACGAGGAGCATGTCGCGCCGGTTCGGCCGTTGGTCTTGCACGCCTTGGCGGCGCAAGGAATTGCCGATTGGGAACCGTACCTGGCGGTGGCGCTTGAGGATGCCGATTGGACCCTTCGCCGGGCCGCTCTTAACCTGATGCCAAGTCCCGAGGTCGAAACATGTCTGGCCGCCTACCGGCGAGCGCTTCTCCCGCCGGCCAGCGCCGTTCGTATTGCCGCCTTGGATGCCGCTTCCCGAGCTCACAAGGGTCCTCAGCAAAGGCAGTTTTTCCTCGAAGCCCTGGGGGACCCCGACCGGCTTGTTCGAACGCGCGCCGCCAAACACTTGCGTCTGCTGCACGACGAGGACCACCAGCAACGGATCGGTCTCGCCGATACGCGCTATGCGCGGGAAGACTACCAGCGTATCGCCCGCACCTTGAACCGAAGGCTCAAGATCGACACCAGCGCCGGCGTCCTCGACGTGCTTCTCGACTACGAGTACGCTCCTCTCACGGCGGAGAACTTCTTCGAACTGGCCCGCCGCGGCTACTTCGACGGGCAGCGCTTCGTCACCGTGGTTCCGAACCGGTTTGTGAAGGCCGGTGACCCGCGGGGAGACGGGCAAGGCGGGCCGGGGTACGCCATCCGCTGCGAGGTGAACCCCCGGCCGTTCTTGCGGGGGAGCTTGGGAATGGCCGTGGGAGAAAAAGACTCCGGGGGGAGCCAGTTTTTCATCTGTTTGTCGCCGCAACTGCTCTTCGACGGGCGCTACACGAATTTCGGACGACTGGTCTCGGGAGACGACGTGATTGATCGCATCACCACCGAAACGCGGATCTTGCGGGTGGTTGTTCCCTAGGTTTGACTGGTGCTCTTACCGGGACCGCCTGAGAACCCCAGGTTCTACGCACAGGGAGTCCGTGAATTAGCCAAGCTATTGAAGCCCGAGATCAAGGAGCTGCCGAAGGAACGAAACCGAGGCCCAAGAAAGAGTAACCAGGGGTCGTTTGCTTACTCGACTCCCAAGAAGCTTGGAGTCTTCAAGAGTAACGGGAAATACGAGACCCTGGTCGGAGCCGCGGACACGAGCCCGCCGGCCCCCGCCCTCACGAGTCTGGGTGAAAAATCCAATGCGCTTGTGGCGCACGCTTTCAGCGTGCTGTGCTGGCATTCTTGCCGGCATCCCACCGGCCGGCAAAAGGGGCCGGCGCGCCAACCAGACATGTCGCCACGAATGGCGACACGGCACGCCGGGAGGTGTGAGCCACGTCGGCTTTCGGTCCCGACATTTCCGGATCCATGGTGATCTCGTCTCCCGAACAGTCCACTACCAGATCCTCAAGCCGGCCGTCTGGCCACCCTACTCCCGAAAGAAATTACTCACATCCTCCATCGAGGTCGTGAAGGTATAGTCGGGCAAGCTCTGCTGAAAGACTTTACCGTAAGGCCGCTTGAGGATGCGGTTGTCGAGCAGGGCCAAAACGCCCCGGTCCCGGCTATTGCGAATCAGCCGGCCGAAGCCTTGCTTAAGAGAGATGACGGCCTGCGGGATCTGGAATTCGACAAAGGGGTTCTGGCCGGCCTGGCGCAGGCTTCTGATCCGCGCCTCGACGACGGGGTCCGACGGCACGGCAAAGGGAAGCTTGTCGATAATGACCGCGCTGAGTTGCTCGCCCGGCACGTCCACGCCCTGCCAAAAACTCGCCGTGGCGAACAGGACGCAATGAGGCGTGTTGCGAAACTGATCGAGCAGGGCGCTGTTGGGAGCCGTGCCCTGCAGCAAGATCGGGTACTCGATGGCAAAAGAAACGAACTCGTGGACTGCCCGCATCTGCTGGTAGCTGGTGAAGAGAACAAAAGCCCGTCCCCGGCTGCGGCGCAAGAGCCGGACGATCTCGTCCGACGCCGCCTTGACGAACTGCTCGGAACGCGGATCGGGCAGCGAAGCTGGAACATAGAACAGCACCTGCTGTTGGAAGTCAAAATGAGGCGGGACGACGAGCTCCCGGGCGGAGTCGAAGCCCAGACGACTTCGAATGTAGTCGAACTCGCCCTCGACCGCCAGCGTGGCCGAGGTGAGTACGATTGTGGCGACCTCGTTGAACAGCCGCTCGTTGAGCAGTTCCGACACATCGATCGGGGTGGCCTGCAGGAAAACGCCGCGCCCGCGCCTCTCCACCCAATAGACGAAGCGCTCGTCGTCGCCTTCGATCAGAAACCGTAACTCCTTATCCAGCTCCGCGACCCGCCGCTCCAGAGGGATCATTTCGTCGGTTTGCTTCTTGACGCCTTTTAACTGTGTTCCCAGCATCTCGAGCGCGTTGAGCAGTGAAGCATACTCATCGCCGTGCCGCTGGGCGAATTTGCCGCGGTCACGAAAGCTGGAGCGCCCCTCGCGGCCGTCGAAGAGGGCGAAAAACGTCTCCGAGTGATTGCGGAAAGTCTGCAGGGCGCGGTCGAGCGGCTTTGATCCGAACCCCTTGCGAAAGGCGGCGTCCTGCACATCACGGGCCAATTCGTTGAAGCGGTAGTTGCTGACCTGTATGCCGAAGTGTTGGCCGGCCACCTCCTCGATCTCGTGCGCTTCGTCGAAGATCACCGCTTGATAGTCGGGGATGATCGAGGCGTAGTCGCTTTCGCGCAGCGAGAGGTCGGCGAAAAACAGGTGGTGGTTGACGATGATGATGTCGGCCTCGGCGGCCTGCTGGTGCATGCGAGTAAGGAAGCAGCGCTCGAACTGCTCGCACTTTTGACCGGAGCAGAGCTCGCGGCGGGCATCGAGCTTGTGCCAGAGTTTGCTGTCCTCGGGCAAGGTCTTGAGTTCCGCTCGATCACCGGTCTGGGTGTGTTTCTCCCAGTCGTGGATCACGCGGAACTCGTCGATCTCGGTCAGCCCATCGAGAATAGGCCGTCCCTCGGCCTCATACACCTTCTGCCGGCACAAGTAGTTGTTGCGCCCTTTCATGTAGGCGACTTTCAAGCGCCGGCCGATGTGTTTTTGCAGGAAGGGGAGGTCTTTGTGGTAGAGCTGCTCCTGAAGGTTCTTGGTCCCGGTCGAGATGATGACCCGCTTGCCGCTGGCGATGACGGGGACCAGGTAGGCGAGGGTCTTTCCGGTTCCGGTCCCCGCTTCGACGATCAGGTGCCGCTGCTCGGCGAGCGCGGCTTCGACCTCTTCGGCCATGGCGAGCTGGCCCGGCCGAAACTCATATTGCGGGTGCCGGCGCGACAGCAGTCCATGGCGCGAGAAGAAGTCGCGAGCGCGTGTTGACTCTCGGCGCGGCGTGGAGGTGGTTTGACCGGCTTTGTTCATTCCAGGAAGTCCGGAAGTCCCCATTTTCCCTCCACCTCGGGCTGCTATCCTAGGCCCCTCCGAGACTGGACAGGCCTTAACTAACGAGTATTAGGGCTAGCCCGCATTTCTCACCACCTGACGGCCGAAGCACGCAATAGGCCCGTCATTACGGCGTTGCGCTTGCTCGCCGTGCTCAACGTACTGTTCAAGTACGCCCGCATTATTCAAGAAATGCGGCGCCGAGCGGCGCGCGCCTCGTACTGACGGGCCTCTCACGCACTTCGCCTCGCCACCTGGTGAGAAAAGCGGGCTAACGCTGAGGAGCGGGGTATTTTCCCCTAAGGATATCGTTTTCAGCGCGGGCGACTACGGCTGTGATGCCGCTCACCAAACGCAAGACCGTCACGGGAGGCAGCGCAACGGCATGCCACAGGCCCGTTTGCCCGACCGCCCTAAGCGAAGTCAACCGCCAGCATGGCGAAGGTTTCCATCCTCGGCACTTCAAACGAGACGTGGCCCCCCGCGGATTCGTGGTCAACGGCGGTCCCATCGGGAAGCAGGACTACCCGCTTCACTTCGCGTCCGCCAATGTTGAGTTTCATTTTGATCCCGTCAACGGGGCTGCTCGGGAGATCTTTGGGGAAATTCACCAGGTTCACCACGATGCGGTTGTTTTCCGCTTGCCGGAAGGCCGTCACCTCGACCGACTGGGGGGCCTGGGCTTCAAAACAAAAATCGCCGCCGAGCATGCGAATGAAGTTGGCGACAATGTCGGCGTACAGCTCGGAACTCTCGATTTCACCCGCGACGTATAACACTTTGCCCTTGCCGAAGCGATGCAAGACCACGGCCGGGTCGCTCGTGGCGATCCCCGGGGGGTTGCTATGGATCGACGCATAGCGTGAGGGATCGGCCGGATCGGTATAGGGCATTGTCAGCGTGCCGAGGACCCGCGCCCCCGACTTCGCCGCTACCCTCAACTGGGAAGATCCCAAACCCAGTGGATACTTTCGAGAATAGCCGGCGAAATGCTCCTCGAAGTCTTCGGTCGGAGCGATGTAGGTGTAGTTTTCCTCCGTCTCGCCCTCGTAGGAGAGGCCAAAGACGTCAGCCAAGAGGAAGTCCTCCTGCCGCGATCCGCCTTTCGTCACCAGCGATGAGTACTTGCTGGCGTAAACGTTCCCGCCGTTACGCACATAATTCCTGATGGCCTCGACCTCTTCCTCGTCCATCATCAGGACGTTAGGGAGCGCCACCACCCGATAGCGAGACAAATCGCCCAGGTTCTTCTTGCAGATGATCCCGTAGGGAATATGGCGGCTTCGACAGGTCTGGCAGACGCCCAAAGCGGCGTCCACGTGGGGCGCCTTTTTCGACAGAGACGGATCGTCCACTCGCTTGCCGTTGTCGGCGAAATCGCACTTGGACCAGGTGCTGAAATAGATGCCCACGTCTTGGCAGAGATCGCCTCCCAAAAACGGCTCATATCGCTTCGTTTCCTCAAACACCCTGCCCATGTGCTGATACACGGTCTTGTTGACGGTTCCCACGGGGTCGATCGCGTCGATGAAAACGAACGCTCCTCCGTCGGCCAGCGACGCGTACGACTTCGTGCGCAGCAGATCCGCCGATTTCTTCGCCGTATGGTTGCGGATGCTGACCATCACGCTGGTTTCAAATCCGTAAGGAAGATTTGGGCTGAGACTATAGAAGAGCTTGCGGACGAAAGAACCCTGAAGAGCATCTCCGTAGAAATCACCCTGCAAGAAATCGTTCTGCGGCACCAGATCCTCGGTGACGCCCCGCCTCCAGTCAGCCGGATACGACGACGATTGATGTTCGACCGTGACCTCGGGGCGGATCTTCTTCGCGGTCGAGGTCAGCAGGGCCGCGAAGTCCGTCAGCCATTCCTCGCGTTTCCTCTGAAAACTCACCCAATGCGGGTCTTCCCAGTCGATCGTGGTCGGCAGCTTGCCGCCGACTTCGGAGGCAAAGCGGTTACGGCAGTGACGGCAGTAACAAGTCGTCGGCCAGAAGGTCATGTCGATGCGAATGCCCTCGGACTTGTAGGCGCTGACGATTTCCCCGACAATGCCCGCGGCGTAATCACGATACGGCGAATTGGGACAGCACAGCCCATGGCGATTATGCTCGGCGGCTTCTTTTCCGCTGGCCAGGACGATACGCCAGTCGGGGTGGTTTTCGTAGGCCCAGCGGTCGAAGATCGCGCTGAAGTAGAGTACGACGGCAATGCCGTTCTTCTGGCAACCTTCGACCACCCTGGCCAGATGGTCCTTGCCCTGCATGCCGCGGTGCGTGCGGCCGACCTTCGTGGGGAAGTTGCAGAGTCCGACGTGAGAATGGGCGTAGACGATCGCCGATTGCACCTGCGACAACTTGAGTGTTTGAACGTACTGGTCGGGGTCGTATTCCGACAGGAACTCCGGCCTCAGGTCGGTAATGTGCACGTCGATGACGTTGCGTCGGAACGCCCGGCGGTACCAGGGTTCGGTGTGAGCAGCTGCCGGCGGCGGTCCGGCGCCGGCGGAGGCGGGAAGCAAGGCGGCTCCCGCCAGCCCCGCGCTGGCGTGCAGGAAGGTCCGGCGGTCGATTGTTTCGTTGGTCTCGCCCGGCCCGGATCGGGGGCGCCGGCTCGCGCTTTTCAGGTTTCTCGGCGACGATGAATTCTCACTCATGGTCTCTGGCTCCTCTCAACTATCTGCTGGTTCCGACAATTGGCTTCATTGGCCGAACCCGATTCCCGCCCGCGTGCTCGGCAGCCCGAGAGTGTAGCACGGGCGCGGGTCGTGCGTGTAACTGTTTCCCTAAGCTTCCGCCGCGAGACACGCCGCCCGCGAAAGAGCATGGCTTCTGAAGGACCCACACGGGCAGCCCTGGGCGTTCGCTCCCTCAAGCCTGGCTCCGCAAGGCCGGCGCCTGCTGAAGCCGTTTGATCCCTGAGCGGAACGTGTTCTATATTCGTTAGGGATCTTTGAAATGCGGGTCCACACTCTAGCGGTTTTAGCGGTTCTGGCAACTGTGCTCGCAGCGGCATCGACAGCTTTCGCCCAGCCGCGACAAGGTGACGTGGCCTGGCATCACCAACGGGCCCAAGAGGCGCTTCAACGGGAAGACATTAAGGGCGCCGCCCGAGAATTCAAGGCCATCGTCGACTTGCGTCCCGACCTTCCGCGGGCTCGCAGCAACCTCGGCTTGATGTACCACCTGCAGCGCAAATACGAACCTGCGATCGAGCAGTTCCGGGAAGCTCTTCGACTCGACCCCAAGCTGGCCTCCGCCAGCATGTTTCTGGGCATCGATTACTACCTTGTTTCGAGGCCGCGTCTGGCAATTGAAAACCTCGAACGCGCCCTGTCGCTTGATCCGCGAAGCGCGCCGGCCCGCAAGTGGCTGGCGATGAGCTATTTACTGGCGGGCGACCCGCATCGAGCCGCCTCTGAACTGAAGAAAGCTCGACGACTTGATCCGAGCGACCACGAGCTCGGCTTTCACCTCGGACGCGCTTATCTGAAAGTGTCTCAGCTCGCGTTTCTGACGTTGAGGAGTTACGGGGCGGAAAGTCCATGGTTCTTTCTTTTTCGCGGCCGGCAGTTCGAACACCAAAACAAACCGGCCGAGGCGCTCGATGAGTTCCGGCATGCGGCGCGGACTGATGCGAAGTTCCCTGGCGTGCACTACGAAATCGGGCGCGCGCTCGAAGCGAGCGGCCGGCCCGCGGAGGCGCTGGAAGCGTATCTGCGGGAGCTGCGCAACTATCGCAGCCACGCAGCGGCGTCGGCCGCTCTGGTGGGGGTTCTCATTCGGCTCGGGTTGGAAGAGGAGGCAAAGGAGCTTGGTCTGCTCGCCGAGCGCCGGCACAGCGGCAATCCCGCGGTAGCGGGGATTCTCGAGTCCGCCTATTTGAAAGCGAGTGCCGCGTCGCGGCCGACTGGAGACCAGCCTCTAGATGAAAGCGCCATCGGCGAGTTTCTTCGCGAGGAACGAGAACTTGCGACAAAAAGCTCCGCGGAGCCGTCTTCGTGGGCCGAACGAGCCCGGGACGCCATTCTCGGGGCGAATCCGGCGGAAGCACTGCGGCTAGCCGAGAGCCCGGATTCCGGGAAGCAGAAGCGCAGTTCGAAGTACTGGAAGGCCCGTGCCTTCTTGGAGCTAGGCCGGCTTGGCGAGGCGTTGGACGCCTTTGCGGTGCTTCGGGGACCGGACGGCGGCAGTCCCGAGCTCGCCTACTATATTCAGATCTGCGCCGAGCAGTTGGGCTTTCGTACTCTTGAGTCCTTTGCCGCCGCCGAGCCGAACTCCTACCGCGCGCATCAGCTTCGCGCGGAATATCATGCGGCTCGGGAAGAGAGCGCAAAGGCAATCGCGGAATACCGCAAGGCGTTGCAACTGCGTCCGGGGGCGGCGCTGATTTATCTGGCGATCGGCGAGCTTCATCTCCGGGACAGGGACTACGACAGCGCGCTTGCCGCTTTTGGAGCCGAACTGAAGAACGACCCCTATTCGGTCGCCGCGCTGACCGGAGCAGGTGAAGTCTATGCTACGCGGGAGCAGCCGGAGAAGGCGGAAGAGCTGTTGCTGAAAGCCGTCAAGATTAATCCCAACTCGATAGCCGCCCGGAAGGCGCTGGGCAAGGTCTTTTACACGCAGGGGGACTATTCGAAAGCAGTCGAGCACCTGCAGTCGGCTATCGACTCCGGCGCGGGCGAAGACGAAACCGTCTATTACCAGTTGGGCCGCGCCTTTCTCAAGCTGGGTGATCGGGAGCAAGCACGGAAAAACCTTGGCATCGTGAAGAAGCTGCAAAACGCCAAGAGGCGGAAAGTCCAAGAACGGATAGAAGATTCGCTTCGAGAGCAATTCTCCAGCCCGCATTTCTCGCCGGCTGACGGCCCAAGCAGCCGATAAGCCCGTCACTACTTCGTTGCGCTTGCTCGCCGTGCTCAACGTGGGGTTCAAGTACGCCTCCGCTCGCCGAGCGGCGCGCGCCTTGTACTGACGGGCCTCTCACGCACTTCGTCTCGCCACGTGGCGAGAAAAGCGGGTTAGTAAGTTGCCGAAGTCTTGGCGATCGGCGCGCGGATAGCCCTTCCGGGTGCTACCCCCTCGACCGGCTTGTTGTCGACGAGCACGGCGACGCCGTTTACCAGGACGTGGCGAATCCCGACGGGATGCTGGGCGGGATCTTCGAAGGTTCCTTTATCAATGACGGTTTCGGGGTCGAAGACGACGAGGTCGGCATCGGCTCCAACACGAACACGGCCCTTGTCTTTCATCATGGGGACGCGGCTTTCAAGCCGTTGGGCGGGGCGGAGGCTCATTTTGGCAAGCGCATCCATCAGCGTGAGGACCCTTTTCTCGCGCACATAGCGCCCTAGGATGCGGGCGTAGGCGCCAAAAGTGCGAGGGTGGGCCCGACCGTTTCTGAGCTGCATCCCGTCGCTGGCGATCATCGTCAGAGGACTTGCGATCGCCGCCTGGACCATCTCGTATGAGTAGGTTGCAGGCGTAACAATGATACCCCCTTGCTCGCGGTAGCGGCCGAAGGTTTCGCGCGTGAGGTGCTCGCGGGTCTCCATCCAGATGTATTCACCGAACTGCTCATCCGAGTAGGTTTCCCAGTCGTTGAATAGGTGCGACTGGATGAAAGTCGAGCCTCGATTGTAGGGGTAGCATTCGGTGGTCACATCGACTCCGTCGTCGATTCCCTTCTGCACCGCCTCGAGGTATTGCGGCACCAGCTTCGCGCCGCTGCTGTTGAGATGAACGATGTGTAGCGCCGCGCCGGATTGTTTCGAGTATTCGAGGACCTCTTCGATATTGCTCGTGTCAGTCGTCGAGGTGCGGACGTGGACGTAGCAGGGCGCGTTGTAGCGCGCGGCGACCCGGAAAATATCGAGCACCTCGTCGGGTGTCGCGCCGGGCGTGTAGGCGAGTCCGAAACCAACCCCCGGGGCGCCTTGCTCGAGTCCTTCGGAGATTCTCGCCTTAAGTTTTTCGAGCTGTTCGGGGTTCAGCGGACCGGCGGCGGCTTCTCCCCAGAAGCCGGGATTGCTGCCCGTCATCGCGATGTTCCGCGAATAGGGGTGACTGATACTGGCTCCGTAGTTGAGCACGGTTTTGCCTTCGCGTTCCCCGTACCAAGAGTCTATGTTTTCAACGCCGATCTCGAGCTCGAGCGCGCTGGTGATTCCATCGCGGATCTGCGCCTGGTGGTTCTCCGGGCTGTGGCCGTGCCTGTGGAGATCGACGAACCCGGCGGTGACGACGTGTCCGCCGGCATCGAGCACCTGCTTGCCGTCGATGCGATCTTCGGTGATGGCCGCAATCTTGCCGTCTTGAACGCCGACGTTGCGGATGGCGTCGAGGCCGGATTCGGGGTCCATGACGCGGCCGTTCTCGATGACGATTTCGTACGTCGTCTGGCTACACGAACTCAGCAGCAGGAGAGCGATGAAAGAGACGAAGATCTTCGGCATGCGGTCCAGTATGGCACGACTTTTCACAGTTCGCATTGCGGTGGTGTCTCAGTTTCGATCGTTTCTCCGGGCGGGGCCGCTTGAATCGCGGGCTCCACCGTCGGGACCGAAAAACATCAGATGTTGCCAGGGCAGCTCGTCATACTCCCCTACCAGCTTGAGGCCGTTGGGAAGAAATTCCTTCATGATTTGCTCCTTGCTCATCTTGTGCAGCAGCTTGATCGGTACCGTGGGGTCTTCCATGCGAAACTCGGCCAGCGCGATACGTCCGTCGGGCTTGAGACTCCGGCGCATGGCGCGCAGCATCCGCGCGGGATAGGAAAACTCGTGGTAGACGTCGACGAGTAGGATCAGGTCAACCTCGCCCTCGGGCAGCTTGGGGTTGCCGGGGACTCCGAGAATCAGTTCGATGTTGCCGATGCCCGCCTTCGCGGCCCGCTGCTTCAGCAAGGCAAGCATCTCGGGCTGGATGTCGA
The DNA here is from genome assembly GCA_965206025.1 of Bryobacterales bacterium. Lineage (GTDB taxonomy): Bacteria > Acidobacteriota > Terriglobia > Bryobacterales > UBA6623. Next base: position 571,169 of record CBDBIU010000003.1, read on the forward strand.
CAGCCAGCACACGGCCTTGTTCGCCCACAAGCTCCGCGAGCTGCAAGCTGTAAAAGCCATTGCCGCAGCCCAGGTCGCAGACCGTCTGGCCGGGCTTGACGGCAAGCGCCTTCAACAGCCTTCTTGGGTTTTCCTCTCCGTCGCGCGTTTCGCGGATCAGCCACGGCGCGCCGTGAAAGCTCATCGTTTGAGCGATCCGGCGGCCTTGGTAGAACGCCGGCGGCGGCGGAAGCACCGGTTCATCTTGAGGCCCTGCGTTCTGCTGCGCCTGGCCTGGCCACGGCCCGAGACCGGCCAAGACGACCAGCAACGAGAAGAGTATCCGGAAGCAGCCGAAAGGCCGCAGGTCTCGGCAAACAGCCGCCGAGCGCCGCGCTGTGTGACTTTCACCCTTTGTTCGCTGTTGACTTTCCTTGCAACTTGCTGGATCAATGGTGATTATCGGGAATTGGGTTCGTTTCGTCGTGTCGTTGCTCCGTCGGTTCGCGGCTTCGATAGTTTGTTGCCCTGATGTCGGTCTCCGCAGAACGGCCGCGGATCTGGCGGGCGACTAACCGATAGTGCAAAGGGGAAGTGCGTGCCCGCCCGCCCGCCCGCCTAGATCCACGCCACGGGTTCTTTCACTCGGTCCGGGAGCAAGACAAGGCCGTAGCCATCCCCGCAACTCATTGACCATAAGTGGGTTGCGAGGAATTGGGTTTGTTTGGTCATTTTTTTCTCGCTCGTCGAGCGTCATGTCCGCCTCGGCAGTCCCCCCTTCAGAATAGCGACCGTGTCAAGCCGACGGCCGCAGGTCTCGGCAAACAGCCGCCGAGCCCTGCGCTACGCGACTACGGACTACGCGACTACGGACTACGCGACTACGGACTACGCGACTACGCGACTACGCGACTACGGACTACGGACTACGGACTACGGACTACGGGAATCGACGTCGCCACGAATGGCGACACGGCACGCAAGAATGCGTGCGCCACAAAGGCGAAAGGCGCCTCATTATCGCGGTTCGCCCTAGTCCACACGTCAGGGGTCAGAAAGGCCGCGGATCTAGCGGGCGACGAACTGACAGCGGGAGGGGGGGATGATCGCGCCCGCCGTCAGCCCTATCATCCATCGGCCGGTTCGTCCCGCCGGCCCGAATCCGCTACAATCGGTCGGAATATGACGAACAGAAGCACGTCCTCCCCCATCATCGGGCGTTACTGGCGAGGGTTTTCCGCCACCGCTCTTCTAGGCCTCGTCTTGCTGGCCGCTTGCGGCCCATCGACGGAATCCGGCGACGGCAAGCTGTCCATCGCCGTCATCCCCATGGGGACGACGCATGAATACTGGAAATCCATCCACGCCGGCGCCGTCAAAGCCTCTCAAGAGCTGGACGTCGAAATCGTTTGGAAGGGCCCGCAGAGAGAAGACGACCGCTCCCAGCAGATCGCCGTCGTCGAGGACATGATTTCGCTAGGCGTAGACGGCATCGTCATCGCGCCGCTCGATCGGACGGGCTTGCGGAAACCTGTTGCCGAGGCCAAGCAAGCCGGCATCCCTACCGTCGTGATTGATTCGGGACTCGAGGGCGGCGAGCATATCAGCTTCGTGGCCACCAACAATCGCAAGGGGGGCGTGGTCGGCGCCCAACGGCTCGCCGAGATTCTCGACGGGCGGGGCAAGATCATTCTGATGCGCGTTCTGGTGGGCGCCGAAAGCAGCATGGACCGCGAGGAAGGCTTTCTCGAAGAAATCGGGAAGCACCCGGAGATCGAAATCCTCAGCGACAACCAATACGGCGGCGCCACCACGGAAACCGCCTACCAAGTGGGCGAAAATCTGCTTAACCGCTTTCCCGAGGTGGACGGCGTCTTCTGCCCCAACGAGTCGACGACTTTCGGGATGCTGCGGGCTCTGACGGACGCCGGCAAGGCAGGCAAAGTCAAGTTTGTCGGCTTCGACAGCAGTGAAAAGATGATCACCGCTCTCAGGGAGCGGCATCTCTACGGCCTGGTGCTGCAGAATCCGTTCCTGATGGGGCAAGTGGGCGTCAAGACGATCGTCGATTACGTTCGAACCCCCGGGAAACCGCCCCCTGAGCGGATCGACACCGGTGTCCGAATGGCCACGCCGGAGAACATGGATCAGCCCGACATTATGAGCCTGTTGCGCCCGCCCCTGGCGGAATACTTGGAATAGCCCTAGGCCGCTTTTCTCACCACGGTCGCCGTGGATTCGGCGAAAGGCCCGGTGGCCACGGCTCGCGGCAGCAGTTTCTCTACATCGCCCAGCGTACAGTATGTCGGCAAGCGGGCGCGATGAATCGCGCCCACCGTCGCGCAAAAAATAGCCGCGCGCCCAAAGATGCTGGCCCCCATACCGCTTCCTTAACTCTCCAAACTCGTCTTGCAACCGCCGCGACGACCTCCCTTTCAACTATTGCACCAGCTTCGACGGCGCCAACCGCGGCGGCACCGAGACCAGTAGATGCACATGATCCGCCGACAACCGCCCCCCGAACCACCACTATTTCTCGTGCCGGACAGCTCTGTCGAATCAGATCTCGCGCCCGCTCCGCCACTCTCCCTCGCAGCACCTTGTAGCGGTACTTCGTGATCCAGGTCAGGTGATACTGGATGTCGTAGACCGCATGCGCTCCTCGCCGATACTCGCCCATCCCCCTATTGTCATCCACGCTCGCTTGAAGCTGACCGCCTCAAAGGCGGTGGGTGGGTTTAGACCTGGAGATTGAACTAAACTACGCGTTCTTAGTCAAGATGAGCGCCGTTGTCGAGGCAAGTTGCCAGCGGCCGAAGGTCGGAGTGAAAGCTTGCCGGTCTCCTATAATTCTAGCGCGGTGACTTAGGTGGCAACACCCCGATTTATCTCAACAAACATCACGGTACGGTTCCTGGTTCCGACGAGTTTCTAGCCTGAATGATCCGGCGCGCCCAGTGGCCTGACGATCCCACTTTTCCCAGTCCCTTTTTCGGTGCGGACACGCCGGGGGGGGGCACCCATCTAGTCGGCTTTTCTCGCCACCTGACGGTCGAAGTGCGCAATAAGCCCGCCATTTACTGTGTTGCGCTTGCTCGCCGTGCTCAACGTACTTTCCCGGTCGGGCGCCGAACGCGGGTCGCTGCTGCTTTTGGTAGAGCCAAAATACGAAACGGTTAGGCTGCACCCGCAAAAGTACACCTCCGCGCGCCGCTCGGCGCGCGCCCTGTACGAACGGGCTTCTCACGCACTTCGCCTCGCGCACGTGGTGAGAAAGCGAATTAAGTTTCTTGCTTGGTCCGCAGGCCGCTGTGGGACGCTCGCAGCTTGCGGTAATGATGCAAGTCCATGCGCACTCGTCGGCCCGAGAACCGTACGCCTTCGGCCTGTAGCCGAAGACGTTGGTCGAGACCGCTTGCGCCGGGGAGAGCAATGCGTCCGCCGGCGGCTACCACGCGTTGCCAGGGCAGGCTCAAACTCGCCGGCGCCTGGCGCAAGGCCCAGCCGACTCGACGCGGAGTCCAGGGCCGACCGAGAACGGCAGCGATGTCTCCGTAGGTTACGACCTTCCCCCGCGGAACGCTCCGCACCACACGCCAGGCACGGGCCCGCTCCTGGTCAGCCGTTGATGTCTTCACTCGGAGAGCTTGCATTCGCCGGGCCCTCTACGGACAAGATCCGGCTGACATCCTCCGCCGCGAACGGCTTCCGCAACACCGCATATCGGTGGGGGGGCATGATTTCCGCGCTATCCGCGGATGCCGTGGCATCCTCCACAAGGACGAAGTTCCCGGCTTGGCGGTGAATTTTTTCGTAGATCTCCAGTCCGCTAAAGCGCCCGATGCGAGCCGCGCAGAACACCCAGTCGAACCACATCCTTTCGCACAGATCCATCCCCTCCTCGGCTGTCGAGACGGGAACGACGCGGCAGCCGCCCTCGGCGACATGATGAAGCAGCACGCTTTGGGAGGCTTGGTCATCGTCGATGACGAGAGTCGTTGACACTCGCCCCCGCGGTTTACTGGGGGGTGGCTGCGATAGATGAGTTTGCCTCGCCGACAACGCGTCCGCCGTCAGCGGGTACTCCAAGTCGACGCGAAATCCTCCGCCCGATGTCCTCTCTACTCGCAGATTACCGCCCACTCCTTCTATCAAAGTCCGACAGACCGACAAAGGCAAACCGTCGCCGCCGGCAGCGGGAGGTTCTCCCGCCAACTCGTCGGCCCCCGGCCGGGACGTGGCGGGCGGGTCGTCGGAGCGAATCGAGATCAGAATGTGTTGCTCGAGCAGATTTGTGGAGACCTCGAGAAGCTCACCGTTGAAACGCGCCAGCAAGCCTGCCGAGTACTTGAATATGTTGCTTAGCAATTGCTCCAGATGATCAGGATCCGCTGAGATCTCCGGCGCCACCTTCAAGAGCGCCAGTCGCATCTCGAACTGTCCGGTTTGCGACCACTGTTGTCGGGAATCCGCGAGACGCTGCAAAAGGACGTGAATGTCTACGTTCCGCCGAGCGCCCGGGCGCGGTCCCGCGAAGTTGACGATACGTTCCACGGCCTCCAACGCATGGCACGCCTCCTCTTCCAAGCTCTCTAGGCGACCTGGGGCCGCTGCGGCGCGCTTTCCCTCTGCGGCCTCTCGCTTGATGTTTTCGAGGGGGAGGCGCAGGTCGTTTCCAATCTCGCCTACCAACTCCCGGATCGTCGCGAGCTTCTCGGCTCGATGAACCTGGTCCTTAATCGAGCGCTGTCGGATGATTTGAAGACCCAGACAGGCCATGGTCGCTGCCTGCTCGATCACTGCCTTCTGCTCGAGGGAGAAAGTGCGCTTGCGATGGCGGTCTTCTACCTCGATCACGCCCAAACACGAGCCGTCAACCATCAGCGGTGCATAGAGCAGTGACTTCTGAGCGAATCTTCTGACCGTCTCATAGTCGACAAAGGGACAATCTTCGGCATCGGGCACTTCCGTCAGAGATTGATTTCGGAAACAGGTTACCGCTCCGCCTATAACGCTGAGGGAAACGGCGGAAGCGGGAATGCGGTCGCTGCCCGCCCGGTATTCCAATTGTTGAGTAGCCGGGTTCAAAACCAACAGGAAACAGTGCGTGGCGTCAACGAGCGAAGGCACCGTTTCAGCGAGCTGCTGTTGCATGCGACTCGCATCGCTTGTCTCCCCCAGAGTGTCGGCGAGCTTGCGAAGCGCCCCCAGTTTGTCTTGGAAAAGGAGAACGCGGCGTTCATACAGCCAGCGAAAGAGAAAGACAACGCAACCCGCCGCCAGCAGGATCGCCAAAGCCGTCCAGAAGATTGCTAAACGGTTCAGCCCGCCGATGAACTCGGCCAATCCCGAGCCGATCGAGTTCACCTGCGCAATAGGAAGAACCGCGAGCGCCCATCCAAGACCGCGCGGGTGGGGCCGCCCACCGCGTCCGTGCCCGCTCGGCGCCCGGATCAGCATCTTGCCATCCATCAAGAAGATCGTCTTGCTCCCTCGCCTGAAACTGTCGACCACGGGTTTGGGCCGGCACTGCGGTCGTTACTGGTCACCATAGCCGCCCCGGCCCCGCGAGTCAATCCGAATGAGATGAGATGCTATCGCGTGTTACGGATCGGGCGGTCGCAGCACAGGTTTGGGGTAGGATGAAAGACGGAATCCGCCTATGTCGCGACCTCTGCTGGTGATGAAATTCGGGGGGACGAGTCTGGGGTCCCCGGAGCGGATCGAACAGGCCGCTGATCTCGTCGCCGAAGCCGCTGATACCTACGCGCCGACCGTCGTCGTCTCGGCCATGGCGAAGGTCACCGATGGCCTTCTGGACACCATGCGGTATGCCGAATCGCGGGATGAGCGCGCCGTGGAGCGCCACTTGCGGGTTCTCAAGCAGCGTCACGCGGACGCCTGTCAGAAGCTCGCGGCGTCCGCGGAACGGGACGCGACCATGAGGCGTGTGGATGAGCTGATCGACGGCTTCGAGCGGGTCGCGCGGGGGATGCTGATGCTCGGCGAACGGCCTCCTCGGTCAGTCGACGAGGCCGTCTCGACGGGCGAAAAGCTTTCCGCCCTGTTGCTCGGCGCACGGCTGAGGTCAAAGGGCGTGCGGGCCGAAGCCGTCAACGCGGCGGAAGTCATCGTGACGGATGCGGTCTTCGGCAGCGCCTCCCCGTTGATGGACGAGTCGGCGCCCAAGATCCGCCGGCGACTGGCGCCGCTTCTAGAAGCCGGTACGGTTCCGATCGTCACGGGCTTCAATGGAGCCACCGTCGACGGCCAACCGACAACGCTAGGCCGCGGAGGGTCCGATTTCTCGGCTTCCCTGCTGGCGTCGGTTCTGGAGGCGGCCGAACTATGGATCTGGACGGACGTCGACGGCATCATGACGGGCGACCCGCGAGTCGTTGCCGACGCCAGGGTTTTGAGAGAGCTCAGCTACAACGAAGCGGCTGAGCTGGCCTATAACGGCGCCAAGGTCCTGCACCCAAGAACACTGGCGCCGCTGGTGGGAAAAGCGATTCCGGTTTGGATCAGGAACAGTTTCGACCCCGGAAAGCCGGGCACGCGCATCGTTCCGCGAATCGACGAGCGGCCCGGCGTTCGGGCGATCACCTCGCTTGCCAAGGTGGCGCTGATCACGATTGAGGCCGTCAGCGCCTCGATCTCCGGGGCCCAGCTGATGGCCCGCGCGCTCCAAGCCGCGGCAAGAACCAACGTCGAAGTTCTGCTCATGACGCGCTCGAGCTTTCGTCAAAACTTTTGCATGCTGGTGCGAAGCGAAGAGTTGGACGCCCTGATGGACGGCTTGCGGAGCGAGCTGGCGCTCGAGCTGGCGCATGCCTACGTGTATCCGATCGTCGTGGATGAGAGCGTCGGCTTGCTGGCAACGGTCGGCGAGGGCATGCGCGGCACGCCGGGACTGGCCGGCAAGATCTTCACCGCGATTTCCCGCCAAAACGTCAACATCATTGCCATCGCGCAGGGTTCGAGCGAACTCACGATCGCCGTCGTCGTCAAACAGGACGAGCTGGAAGAGGCTGTTCGCGCCGTGCACGCCGAATGCCGGCTGGGCCAGGCGAAACCTCAGCCCGCCCCGGTCGGCTGAGCGGGCAGTGCGCCGGGAGATTCCGGGCCCTGTTTCGGGCTAGCTGGTTCGCGCCGGCTGCGATGAATCGTCCTTTATGTGGGGTCAAGCCCCATTTTGCCGACGAGCGCGGCGAACCGCGGGTCGGCGTGAAGCGGCTCGTAGGCCGGATCAACTTTGATATAGATGGCCGACGGGCAACGCTGTTCGAGGGCGGCCGCAAGCCACACCAGGGCTTGTTCCTTGTCGCCGAGGGCCAGATAGGCCTGTGCGATGCTCGTGGCCGGGAGGTCCTCGGCCTTGAACTTCCGCTCCAACTCGGTGAGGAGATTGCGGGCTTCCGTCCTTTCGCCCAATCGGGCGCGCACCGCGGCCAGCAGGGGTACTCCGGGAAAGGTGTCCTGTGATCGAGCCAGCAATTCGTAAAGCGGCCCGTTCACTTCGCGGTAGTTGTGATTTCGCAGCAGAGACCAAGCCAAGTAGTAATAGCCCAGATCGTATGGTTTGCCGAGATCGAGTGTCTTGCGGAACTGTTGAATAGCGCTGTCATAGTTGCCTGCCACGACGTAGATCACGCCGCGCGCCGTCTGGAAGAGGACAGACCGTGGTTTGATGTCAAGCGCCCGCTGGAGCTGCTGCAAAGCCGGCCCGATGCGTCCCCTGGGTAGCAGGTGGAACATTGCGTAACCGTAGTAGGCATACGCACAGGCGGGATCGAGTTCGATAGCGCGCTGAAACTGTCTCTCGGCGACGAACCGACGCCACTCGTGAACGGCGTTGACCATGGCCATCGACGCGTGGGCTTCCGCTAGTTTGTCGTCGATTTGCAGTGAACGAGAAGCGGCTTCTTTTGCCGCCGGCATGACTTGGTAGGAGGGCGAGCCGCCGTAACACGCCAAGAACGTGTAGGAGTCCGCCAAGCCTGCGTGGGCCAATGCGCAATCGGGCGCCTGACGGATCGCTTCCTCGAAACACCGTTGGGCGGATCGCAGGCTGGCGGGAGAAGGATTTGACAGATGACCGCGTCCTTGGCGGCAGAGCTCATCCGCGTCCACGGCTTGCGGGGTTGGCGGAAGCGGCGGCGGCGCGGGTGGAAGCGTCAGCGCACCATGGAGTGCACCCACGATCTGTTGCGTAACGTCGGCCTGACTTGAGGTGAATTCGGCTAGATCACAGTGGTAGGTTTGGGTCCAAACCTGGGATCGGTCCGCCATGTCGGTCAGCTTGGCGACGATACGAACTAGGCCGCCTTCGCGCCGCAACTCGCCCTGAAGAAAATAGGCGGATTGCGGAGTGGGGCTGTGAGTTCCGCGACCCCTTGGTCGAACCTTGTCGATTGCACCGCGAGGTACGAGCTTGAGCCCGTGAGTCTTGGCAAGCTGGGCGCTGATGGCACGAGTGATGTGGCGACTGAAGTCCGGGTCCCCCCGTCCGCTTGATGAAAGTGTGACGGAACGGCGGAACCAGACAAGACAACCGTTCGGGCTCTCGGCTAGGCTAGCTGGTTAGGGGCGGTCATACTACAATCGATATGGCCCTTGTCGATTAACCAGAGACGTCTGATTCCATTTGCAGAAATGCGCGCCGCCTTCTCAAGTCGAATACTGCTCGGCTTGTTGGTTGGGCTGCTTGGCCTGTGCTGGTGGTTCTTTGGTCCCGCGATGGGCGAGCCGGTTCAGGTCGGCGTCCTCCATTCCTTCACGGGGCCGATGGCCGCCAGCGAGAGGGCCGTGGCCGACGCCACTCTGTTGGCGATCGAGGAGGTCAACAGGGAGGGCGGGCTTTTGGGGAGAGAAGTCGAACCCGTCATCGCCGACGGTGAGTCCGACGAAAAGGTCTTCGCTCGGGAGGCCGAGCGGCTGATCACTTCCGCCGACGTGAGCACATTGTTCGGCTGCTGGACTTCGGCAAGCCGAAAAGCCGTGCGAAGCGTCGTGGAACGGCTCGACCATCTGCTGGTCTACCCGGTGCAGTACGAGGGGCTCGAATTGTCGCCGAACATTCTATACGTCGGCGCCGCGCCGAATCAGCAAATTGTGCCGGCCGTGAAGTGGAGTTTCGACCATCTGGGAGAACGCATGTTTATCGTCGGGTCCGACTATATCTTCCCCCGCATGGCGGCTGAGTTGATCAAGGATCAGGTGGCGGCCCTGCGAGGAGAGATTGTCGGCGAAGAGTACCTTCCATTGGGAAGCATGAATGTGAAGGCGGTCGTCGATCGGATCGTCCGCGCCCGGCCCGACGTGGTGCTCAACACAATCAACGGGGCTACCAATGCCGCGTTCTTCGACGAGCTTCGCCGGGCGGGCATCTCACCCTCCGAGTTGCCGACCATGTCGTTCAGCGTCGCGGAGGTTGAACTGCGCGACTTGAACCTAACTCGCATGGAAGGTGAATACGCTGCTTGGAACTATTTTCAAAGTCTTGAAACCGTTGAGAACCGGGAATTCGTCGCCGCGTTCCGTGAGCGGTATGGCGAAGACAGAGTAGTCAGCGATCCCATGGAAGCCGCTTACGTCGGGGTCCATCTGTGGGCTCAGGCCGTGCGCGACGCTGGCTCGTTCGAGCCGAGAAAGATTCGCGGCGCGCTCGCGGATCAGTCCTACCCGGCGCCGGGCGGCATGGTGTACGTGGATCGCTTCAGCCGGCATGTGTGGAAAACCGTGCGCATCGGCAGGATACAGCGAAACGGACAGTTCGAGATTGTCTGGAGTTCCGAAAGGCCCGTGCGCCCCATTCCTTTTCCCGCCTATCGTTCCCCGCCGGAGTGGGAATCCCTTCTCCTCAAGTTCTATCGGAGTTGGGGCAACCACTGGTCCAACCAGGAGAAATAGCGTGGATCTTCGCAGTCGTTATAGACAGCTCAGCTTTTCGTCGCAGCTCATCCTTTGGTTTCTGCTGCTGGGACTGCTGCCGGTCACCGCCGTAGCAGTTCTCAGCTACCGCGTAGCCGTCCGCACGGTAAGGCACGAAGTTACTTCAGGCCTTAATGCCATTGCGCAAAGGCAGTCGCAGGCCATGGAAGAGTTGTTTCGTCAGGTGGAGCGCGACGTTACCACGCTGGCTCGTACGCCGGCCGTGCAAGAAGCCTTGGCGGGCCGCCCGGCAAAGGCCCGCCGGGAGACTCCGAAGTTATCCCCAGACGTGGAGCGATTCTTGCGCTCTTATCTGGAGTCGATGGGATACACGGATGTCTTCCTGGTTATGGCGAATGGGGACGTTTTGTTCACCGCCAATCATCCTCAATTGTTGGGCACGGTGTTGCGTCGCAGTGAAACTGAGGATTCCGAACTAGCCAAGACATTCGATCGAACCATCACGCTTCTCTCGACGGAGACTTCCGACTTCTGGTACGACGCGGTTCTCGACGAGTTCGACAGTTTTATCGGCGCGCCGGTTTTCCTCGACGGCACTCTTGTCGGCGTCGTGCTTCTCGAAATCAGCCAGGCGGCGATCTTCAATCTCGTACGTAACCACGTGGGGCTGGGAGAAAGCGGAGAGACCCTCGTCGCGTTCCGGGAAGGCGACTCCGCGCGATTCGTGACGCCCTGGGCGCACGCCGAGACAAGCGGCCCCCAGCGTGTGGTCTTGGGAAGCGACGTGGGGATTCCGATGCAGGAGTCCTTGCGGGGCCGTAAAGGCAGCGGCATAGCGCCGGACTACCGCGGCGTCCCGACCTACGCGGTGTGGCGCTATCTTCCGTTTCTTCGTTCGGGTTTGGTCGTGAAGGTGGATGCCGACGAAGCGTTCGCGGATGTCAACCGTATGCGCATCCTGTTCTTGCTTTTGCCTCTGGCTGTTGGGGCGTTTGTCGTTCGCGGCGGATGGTGGTTGTCCAAATCGATCTCCCAGCCGATCCAGGAACTCACCGCGGCCGCGGAGGGTGTTGCGAAGGGCGAGTTTGGGGGCCGAATCACAAGTCAGTCCAATAGAGAGGTCAGCGGACTCGCTTCGTCCTTCAATACGATGTCGGACAGCTTGAAGCATCACATCGAGCATCTGGACACGCTGGTCGAGCTGCGCACGGGAGAGTTGACGCAAAAAAATCATGAGCTCGAAGAGGCCATGCGGAAGCTCCGAACCGCCCAGCAAACACTTGTGATGCAGGAGAAGATGGCATCCCTAGGGGCGCTCACCGCCGGGGTAGCCCACGAAATCAAGAACCCCTTGAATTTCGTGACCAACTTCGCCGAGCTTTCCACCGAACTAGCGGCGGAGCTGCGTGAGGTCGTCACGGGATCCCGGGACAAACTCGGCCCGGATGTGGATCAGGACATCGGCGAGCTGCTCACCGATATCGAGGACAACGCGCGAAAGATCAAGGAGCATGGGGACCGCGCGAACAGTATTGTTGACGGGATGCTGCTCCATTCACGGGGCGCCCCCGGCGAGCGGCAACCCACCGATCTCAACAAGCTGCTCGATGAGTACGTCGACCTCGCCTATCACGGAATGCGCGCGAAGGACACCCGGTTCAACATCACGATCGAGCGTCATTATGACCCCGCGGTGGGAATGGTCCATGTCATCCCGCAAGACCTGAGCCGCGTGTTTCTCAACCTGATCAACAACGCTTGCTATGCCACCGACGAAAAAAAGCAATCGTCAGGCGAAGAATTCTCTCCGACCGTCCGGGTGAGTACGAAGAATTTGGACGGCGCCGTGGAAGTGCGCGTCCGCGACAACGGCCGAGGAATTCCGACCGAGTCTCTAGACAAGGTTTTTCAGCCTTTTTTCACCACCAAGCCGGCGGGCGAAGGAACGGGTCTGGGCCTGTCCATTAGCTACGACGTGGTCGTCGGAACGCATCAGGGGGAGATGCGGGTGGAGAGCGAGGAAGGCGAGTTCGCCGAATTCATCATCACCATCCCCAAGGCGTGACGACGTTTCTCGCGGGGCCGTGAACCGAGGGGGAAGCATTTTCAGCATTCGTGTGTCTCCGCGCGCGTTCTGATTTCGCGGTGATGACCGCGGTCGGACCCACCACGCCATCCGCGGGTTGCCTTGGGGTGCTCACCCCCACGGTCTCGACCTCGATACCGACTTCACGGGCCGCTTCCACTAGCTTATCTTTGAAGAAAACGGAGTTGACTTCCGCTGGAGCGAACAGAGTGCCCACGCGGCGGGCGTTGGGCAGACACTCGCGCACAGCCCGCATCATACGAGCGAAGGGGCTTATGACGAAGTTCCCGGCGACGTTCGGCAAGTGGTCAGTGTTGGATTTGCCGGCTCCGGCCAGCACAGGATTCGCCACCAGAGTGAACACCACGGGTATTCCGCGCGACCGGCTGAGACAAGCCTGCAGCATCGGAGTGGTCAGCGAAACGATGAGCTCCGTCCCGTCCGACACCGCGGCGTCCACCATGCTGCTTGCGGTTGCGATGTCGCCTTGCGCGGAGACGAACTTAGCTTCGTAATCACGCCCCTCCACAAGCGCCGCCTCCTCGAATCCGCGGAAGACACCTTCCACGGTTTCCTCTACAGCGGGTACTTCCACGTAGCTGAAGACCTTCACCTTCCACTTCTTGGCAAGCGGTGCGGGGCTGGTTGAGGAGTCCGATCGAGCGGCCTTGCGTTCATGAACGCCCTTTTCGTCAATGACTACGTCTGCCCGGTCGACCACCTCTTGGGGGATTCTCCAGGGATCCCTGAGACCAGCCAGCGCGGTCAGGTTGAAAGACAGCATCTGGGGAACGATGTTGGCCACCGGGATAGCAGCCGGATCGGCCCCCTGCAGAATTCGTGCAGCCAGCGCACCGGTTAGTCGACCCACCTCCAGATAGTTCGCACCGAGTTCGAAGAGCGCTCCCAGCTTGACGTTCCCCGCGAGAATCGAAAACACTGGGATGCGGGTGGCTTTCGCAGCCGACAGAATCGAATTCGGCGCGGACGCGACAGTGTTGTCGCCGCTGATCAGGAGTGCATCCGCTCCGCGGGCCGCCAGCGAGCTTGCCGCCTCAAACACGCCCGCCGAATTGTCGACGGTTGCCTCAAGAAGTTCGATCCCTGTTTCCGAGCATAGTTTGCGAGCTTCGAGAGTGAGAATCTCCGAGTTCGATTCCGCCGGATTCCAGACCAGACCGATTGCCTTGAGATCCGGGTATAGCTCCCTGGCCAATTCGATGCCCGGCACGATCGGAAGTAGCGACCCGATCCCGACGAAGTGCGCCGGGTGATCGAGCGGATCGTCCCGCTTGAGGCCCACCCCTGAACGGAAGGGGTCAGCCACCAGACCGAACACGTGGATCGTCTTGCCGTCTCGATTGGCATTGGCCACTGCTTGCATCGCCGGAGTCCCGGAAGTGAGCACGAGGTCAAACTGCCCGCTTACGAGCTGAGCGGCAATGGTGTTCGCAGTGGGAATATCGCCTTCCGAGTTGTAGATCTGGATCTCGACGTCGCGGCCTTCCAATAAACCGCTTTCGGTCAGACCGCTGCGCATCCCGGAAACACCGTCCTCCATCACCGGACTTGATGCAAACTGGAGCACCGCCACGCGAAAAATATCGTTCGGTTTGGCAGAGCGCCGGTTCGCGTCGGAAAGCAACAGCACGGCCGAAGTCGCTCCTATGAGCGCCAGCCCCAGCAATAATTTCTTTGCCGAACGCATGGGTTATTTGCGCGACTCTCGACCCAGCAAAACCTTTATTTGCGCGACTCTCGACCCAGCAAAACCTTTGAGTTTCTCATGAGCAGGTGCGCTTGTCCTTCCCGACCCGCCGGCCGAGCCTCACGTACCCTAGCACGACCGGCGTCGTCACTGCTTCACGAGCTTGGCCCGGAGCCGATGAGGAATCGCCGGGAAACAACACGGAGAGTCGGTCGAGTTTCGGGTGTACGACCGTTAACTCGACAACGCCCTCGGGTGAGTCATTCACTCAACACGGTTAGCCCGCATTTCTCGCCACCTGACGGTCGAAGCACGCCATAGGCCCGCCATTACTGTGTTGCGCTTGCTCACCGTGCTCAACGTACTTTCCCGGTCGGGCGCCGAACGCGGGTCGCTACTTCTTTCGCTAGAGCCAAAATACGAATGGCTAGGCTGCACCCGCAAAAGTACGCCTCCGCGCGCTGAGCGGCGCGCGCCTTGTACTGACGGGCCTCTCGCGCACTTCGCCTCGCCACGTGGTGAGAAAAGCGGGTTAGTGATCGAAGGTTAGACGCAGACGGATCTCGTCATCTTGCCTCCTGAGGCGAACGTTACTGGCGTAGTGGCGAAGGAGCAGTCCGGGAAGGCCCAGTTTCGCGGGGTCGGACTCCAGCAGCTCGGCTTCGGAAGGAGGCCTGGTCGGAAGTGCTAGCGGCTCGCCTCGATAGCGGATGTCCGCCGCGATTTCCATCTCGTCGAAGCTCAAGCTGATTTTCACGTCGTCCTGAACCAACTCGAGGTCCGAAGCGGCTTCCATGAACTCAGTGAGGGCTGCGGTGACCCGGTAGACAACATCGCTCCGCGCACCCCATTTACCGCCTTCATCTTCGGTAAAGCGCCGTACTTTGTCTGTAGCGTCGGGGCCGGTGCGCAGTACCAGCAAAGCGCGCTTGGAAATTCCAATTCGAAACAGCAGGTTCAGGGTGAGGGCCACGGTTGTACATAGGGCCAAAGCTGATCCCACCAGCGGCTCCAGTAGGTTCGGTACTTGTCCATAAGCTTCCGGAGTAGTGTAGACGCTCAAGCCGGCAATCAAAGAAATACCGACAATGAAGATCTTTCTTGAATCCAACATCCGCGAGGCAATAATCTGCAATCCGGCGACGATCATGAAGCAAGCCACGTAGAGCAGAATCGCACCGCGAATCGGGATCGGCATGATCACAAAGAAGATCGCCAACTTGGGAATGAAAGCCAAGGCGATGAAGATAGCCCCGGCACTGAAAGCTATCCGACGGCTGGTAGCTCCGGTAGCTATGGAGACGCCCACGTTGCTCGACGAAGTGGACGGTCCCATGCCGCCCAACAAGCCTGTGAACACCACCCCCAGTGAATCGGCCAGAACTCCCCTCGATAGGGAACCCATGTCGGGCCGCACCCACTCCGCGTCGTTGATCCTTTGACAGATTGTTAAGTCCCCAATACCCTTAAGGCTGGACGCCAGCCCGGCAGCCAGGAAAGGGATCAGCAACTCAATGTCGAATGACAGCCCGTCGAATGTCACAGGGCGGGGCAGCGCGAACAGGGGCGCGGAGGCGAAATCCGCCATCCGCCAAATCTTGGTCCGACAGCAAATTCAAGCCATAAGCAGTCGCGAATCCGACCCCCACGCCAATGAGAAGGCTAAATAGGCGTAGCGTCCCTCGGCCCCAGACCGCGAGACCGACCATAAGACAAAAAGTGACCGCGGCGGTAACCACCACGTCCTCGGAAATAGCAGAGACGCCCGCGGTGTCACCGAAAAAAGCGGACACGCCAAGCGGGATCAATATGATGCCCACCATGGCGACGACCACGCCGACAACTTCGGTGGGGAACAGGGCTCGCATGCGCTGCAGGAATCGCGAGAATACTGCCTGGAACAACCCGGCAACAATGATCATCCCGGAAAGAAGCGCTGGGCCTCCTGTTTTTACCGCCAACAACAACGCCGGCAGAAAGGCTGGGCCCAACAACTGGGGACACAGATAGCCGGATCCAACTCCGAACCGATTTGATGCTTGCAGGATGGTGCCCACGCCAACCCCGATCATCGACAATCGGACGACGTCTTGCGCCAGGGATGTTGGCCAAGCGTCTGACGGCAAGACCACGGCCACAAATACCAGGCCGCTGGACATGGCCAAGGTATGCTGCAACCCCAGTAGTAGAGTGAGGTGTAATGGGGGCCGGTCCTCAAGCCCATAGGTCAGATTTGCCGGTCTTTTCATCACAGTGCCAGCAGAACCGTCTCGTCAGTACTCCGGGGCCGTGCTCACGACGGGCTTCACTCTCCGCGCGCCTCACTGACGGGCCTCTCACGCACTTCGCCTCGCCACGGGGCGAGAAAAGCGGGCTAGAAATGCACGACGGCTTTCATCAACCCTTGATCGCCTCTTCCGGCCCGCTGTGTATGGGAATAATCTTAGCGAACCCGCTGATTTCGAAGACTTTGAGAACGTTCCCCGCGAGCCCGCACAGCGAGAAGAGGCAATGCACCGCCTTTGCGCGCTTCGCCGCGACCAGCACGCTGCTGAGGCCGGCGCTACTCACGTAATCGACCGCGGAAAGATCCACCACGACAATCGGCGCCCCACTGTCGACGTGAACAAGTACTTTCTGTTCGAAGGATCCGGCAGTGCTGATGTCCAGGCGCCCACGGATCTTCAGGACCACCGCCGATCCGGTCGCTTCCTCGGAGATTTCCATGGTACGTACCATACCTAATTTTTCAGCCCCAGTGCCATGGGCCGGGGCGTTGTTTCCCAACCAAACAGTATGGTTGATGACCTCAGTTGGAAAGCGGTGGCTCGATACAGGGATTCCATCGGCCAACTGTCGCGGACCGCCGTTAACTTGACAATGCCACTGCGACGATTCTGCGAGCGTACCCGTCTAGCCCGTGTCAGGTAAATATCGCCGTCGTCCAACGTACCTGGAAATATCTCGACGGTTGAAAAATCTCTTCGCACGTAGTCGAACAGCTCCGGATAGCGGAGCCTCATATCCCGAGTGAAGGAATACAGAAGCCATACGGTCCCATGCCTTTGCCGCAAGGCTTCGAGTTCGGCCGCGGAGTTGGGAACCACCAGCTCGGGACCGTAGTATTCTTGATAGGCAACCCCCGCCAGCCCCACCGCACAAACTACGTCCACGTGGCGAAGCGAAGTGCGTGAGAGGCCTAGTAGTGAAAAGATTGGACGGAGGCTGTAGATTGAAGCATCGAGGAGTGAACTCGTGCGTTTGAGCTGCCCAGGAGAAGGAAATGGATCTTGAAAGTCGCAAGCGAGACAAAGTTCACGTCACCAAAGATAACATCATTAAAGGCCTAACCAGCGTTGGTCTCAATCAAGGAAACGTGGTTCTGGTTCATTCATCTTTGAGCTCTTTTGGCTATGTCGAGGGCGGAGCTGATGCTGTGATTGACGCCTTGCTCGAAACTGTCGGTCCGGCGGGAACGGTGGTTGTGCCCACTTTCAGCGGAAATCCGACTGACATGGAGATCGGTGCAAAGGCCGTGTTCGATGTGGCCAACACGACGGTGGAGCAGGCGATCGGGATCATCCCGGAGTTCTTTCGACAGAGAAGGGAAGCCATGAGGAGCCTCCACATCTGCCATTCGGTGGCCGCTATTGGGCCTCAAGCCGCGTATCTAATGGGTGAGGGGATTTCGGCCTACGGAGTCGGCAGCTCGTTTGCGCGTCTGCATGAACTAGACAGTTGGAATCTGTTCCTCGGATGCAGCTTCAATTCGTGTACTGCCTTGCACATGCCGGAGGAGCATCTGGAGGTCCCCTTCAGAGAGTACCGTGACTTCAAGAACTGCAAGGTGATTCTGCCCGACGGAACCGAAGTTCTCTGTCGATCCGTGGAATTTCAGAGAGGGCGGATCGTGCGGGACGGCTACGATCTGGGCAAAATGGATGAGGTGCTGGCTCAAGACGGTATCCTCAGGACCAGCAATGTCGGAGAGGCAACCATCATCAACGCTAAACTCCGGGATATCTACGACAGGACGCTGAAACACCTCCAGCGGGACGTGGGATTCCTGCTCACCGCCGAGGCCAGACGTCAGGTACGGGAGGAACTGGGTGTCTGACGGCCCCTGGCCTTTTCCGTGTCCCTGTTGCTGTCAACCCTGCCACCACAAGGGTCAAGGGCCGCTACCGCCGCCCTAGCTAGCTATAGCTAAATTAGCTAGTCCGTGGCGAAAGTCGCACGGGAGAGAAAAATGGGGACTGCCACCAATTCGCCCCCCATCATGGCCCTAAAAGAAAGAACTTCACCTGAAGCGAATTGGCTGGCTGTACCCGATTTTTCGCGACGTTCACTTCTACTACGGGCTGCTAGGTGCCACGGCCGAAAAAGGTCTCGGCCTTGCGGGGAACTCGGCCGCACCGGCCGGCTCAGCCGAAAGTACGCACGAGAGTCGCCACCACGAAGGTTACCAGGAACGCAAAGACGAGGGGCATGAGAGCGCCAATGGTCGTCCATTTGCCGCTACGCGTTTCTCTCCAGATGGTCAGAATGGTCGTAGCACATGGATTGTGAAGGACCGAGAAAAGCATCAGATTTACGGCGGTAAGCATTGTCCAGCCATGTTGATCTACAAGCAGCGAGCGAATTTGGTCGTAGGAGGTCAAGTCGCTCATCATGCTGACTCCCATATAAACCATGAGCATGGTGGGCACGACAATCTCGTTGGCGGGAATAGCAATCACATAGGCAAGTAGGATGACCCCGTCGAGGCCGATCGCTTCGCCCAGGGGATGTAAGAAATTCGCGGAATGCTGAGCCAGGTTTATTCCCCTCCATTCGATGTTGCCGAGTATCCAAATGACCGCTCCAGCGGGCGCTGCGGTCAGGATGGCGCGCCATAGAACGAAGATCGTTCGGTCAATAAGCGAGGTGTAAAGGATACGCAGGATGCTGGGCCTTCGGTACGGGGGCAGCTCGAGCGTGAAGGCCGACGCCTCACCTTGCAAAACCGTCCGCGTCAACAACCACGAGGCCACAAGAGTGAAGAGGATGCCGACCAGCACGACGCCCACTACGGCTCCCGCCGCGGCAACCGAGGCAAGAGCAGGAGGAAACGCAGCGGCGACGAATATTACAGCGAGCATGATCAAGGTCGGGAAACGCCCGTTGCAGGGTACGAAGTTGTTCGTCAGGATGGCGATCAGACGCTCGCGCGGGGAGTCAATGACACGGGTGGCGATCACACCGGCAGCGTTACAGCCAAATCCCATGGCCATCGACAAGGCCTGCTTGCCGTGGGCGCCCGCCTTGCGGAACAGCCAGTCCATATTAAAAGCCACCCGAGGCAAATAGCCCAGGTCTTCGAGAATCGTAAAAAGCGGGAAAAAGATAGCCATCGGGGGCAGCATCACACTCACGACCCAGGCCAACCCTCGAAACACCCCGTGCCAAATAAAGCCGGTCAGCCACCACGGCGCGCCCAGCGAGCTAAACCACGCGGCGGCTTTACCCTCAAACCAAAAGAATCCCGTAGCCAGCATTTCGGAGGGAACATTCGCTCCGAGGATCGTCACCCAGAAGACCGCGGCCAACAGAAACAACATCAACGGCAAGCCTAGAATCCTCGACGTTACAACGCGGTCGATTTTCTGGTCGAGGTCCCACTTGCGCCCGCCTCCGACCTGAACGGTCCGATCAGCGATCCGCTGGGCGTCGGAGTAAAGCGAAGTAACCACGCGATCCCGGAAATCCTCCCCGAGCTCGCGACGAAGCTCGTCGCTGCGGTCCAAGACCGCTTTCGCATCCAGAACCGGGGTGCTCATTGCGAACCTTCTATCGAGATGACGTGGCTGAACTGTTCGACGGGAGCTCTTTGCTCTTGTTCGAGATCCCGCAGTTCGCCGCTCAACAGCGCCTGGCGGACGCGATGGTCGCCATCGAGCAATCGAAACGCCACCCATCGCGCGTTGGGCAGGCCCGGCGCCAACTCTTCGAGCATCGGGACCAACTCGTCAACCGCGCTCTGCACTTCCACGGGGGCGGCAGGGCGCAGAGGCTTTGTGGTGACGTCGCCGGCAATCACCTCGGCGGCAGTCCGAACCAGTTCTTGCAAGCCCTCTTTTGTCCGCGCTACGGTCGGAACGGCTGGTACCCCGAGGTCCCGGGCCAGGCTGCGCACATCCACCGTCAGCCCCTTACGCTCCGCTTCATCCATCAAGTTGACGCAAACGACGACTTTGTCGGTAATCTCGAGCACTTGCAAGACGAAATTCAGATTCCGCTCCAACGCAGTAGCGTCGACGACCACGATAGTGCAGTCGGGACGCCCAAAGAGCAAAAAATTGCGGCTGATCTCTTCATCTTGCGAGGCCGACAGGAGAGAGTACGTCCCGGGAAGGTCGACCAGTTTGTAGCTCGCGTCCTGAAAACGATAGCCTCCTTCGGCCCGAGTAACCGTCTTGCCCGTCCAGTTCCCAACGTGCTGACGAAGGCCCGTCAGCGCATTGAACACGGAGGACTTGCCGGTGTTTGGATTGCCGGCTAGCGCAACCAGGTGGTCGTAATTGCCCAAAGATACTCCCATTTGGGCCAGCTGGGCATGCAGGGAACAACTTCCACAACCCGAAGGCGAAGTGTTGGGATCGCTCATGGCCGCGGCGCTCCCCGCCAAGAATCAGTTGCCTCGGAAGGCGTGGACGAGGAAGTCGCGTCCCTCGATAGGCCGGATTGAGCGCCCTGCCCCGCGGCAGCAACCGCCTCCATCGGCCTGATCCAAATCTGATCGGCTTGCCGCCTACGCAGAGCGATCATTGTTCCGCGAACGCGGTAGCCGCGAGGATCTCCAAACGTGTTGTTGAGCTCGACGGAGACGCGCGCTCGCGGCGTGAGACCCAGATCAAGAAGGCGGCGACGGCTGAACCCGCGGCAGTCGGCGTCGAGCTCCACGACCTCGCCGGCTTGGCCCTCGGCCAGCTCGGAGAGCCGTCTGCTCCCTTCCGGACGCCGCCTATGGGGCGCGGGGGCCACAACCTGAATGTTGGCCGCCACCGCGCGCGCCAGCCGATGTTCCTGCTCGCCGTCGCTGACAACCAAGCGTTGCGGGTCGTTCTCAATGATCCGGACAGCCTTCCCGGGCCGCAGGTCGGCGGCGAGGATCTGCTGAAAAATCACATCCGGCTCGTCCTCGATGTGAGCGATCCGCGCTGTCTCGTGGGAAGGCCACTCGACGAGTGAGACGGCGTCAAGCGGCGAAAACGAACCATCGGCCGCGGGGATCGGGTCGCCGTGAGGATCGTGCTGGGGGTGCCCTAGGTGGGCCTCGAGCGCATCCAATTTTTCGGGTGAGAGATGATGCTCGGCCTTTTCGGCCGCCGGGTGCAAACGAGAAATGGGCACGCCCGCGTCATCCGACAAGTAACGTTCCCAAAGCCGATGCGCTCGTACCACGTGCAGCGCCAAGCGTTCGCCTACGGGAGTTAAACGGACGCCCCCGCTGACGGTCCTGACCAATCCTTGGGCTTCCATGCGAGCGATCAGCCCCAACGTGCGGCGTTGCGAGATTTCCAAGGCTCCCGCCAACGACTCCCGCGTCGCAATTTCCGCGCGCCTTTCCCAGCCAAGGATGTGTTTCAGGGCATCCTCGAATAGTTCTCTCCTGCGACGAGCCCACTGTCTACGCGCGAGAGCCGCCACTCCCGCTCGCGGCCAGAAAACGCCGGCCGCGAGCAGCAACAGGACAACGATGACAAGTAATCCTGACTGGCCGTTTCCCATGCCTAGCTCCGGCGGCCGGCTTCTCGGCAAGCGCCTGCCATGCCTAAAGTCATCATTTGCGTTTCTCCTTTGGCCCTGGGTCGGGTACGACATGGATTTGACCAGCGACCTTCCTGCCCAATGCCCGGATGTCGGAAAAGCCCTCAACCCGCATAATCAGCGGACCGTCAAACGGCGCTTTCTCGCTGAGTTCCAATCGCGCCCCCGGAAGAATGCCCAGCTCCGACAGATACCGCAAAATCTCGGTATCGCTGTCTGAAACCCGCGACACGGTTGCTCCACTGCCGGCGTCGAGCTCGATGAGGCAGATTTCACGCCGTTTGGGGATCGTGCCGTCCTTGCGTGGAATGGGATGCCCGTGCGGATCAACTTCAGGATCGCCGAGTTGCTGCGCGATTCGCTCCTCGAAGGTCTCGGAAATCGCGTGTTCGAGCTTTTCGGCCTCGGCATGCACTTCGTCCAGGCCGTAGTCCAGAGAATTGTGCAGGAATAGCTCGATCAGCCGATGATGCCGAATCACTTCGAGCGCCCGAAGGCGACCCTCGTCGGTCAAACTCGCGCCGCGATGTTTCGTGTAGGCCACACAAGGGGGCTTCTGCTCGGCTAGCTTGCGCAGCATCCCGGTTACCGAGGCCGGCGCCACGCTGAGCCGCTTGGCGAGCTCAACCGTGCTGGCGCGTCCCGTCTCGCCGGCGATGTCGAAGATCGCCTTCAGATAGTCGTCGACTGCCTCGGAGGCCATCAGTAGTCCGCCAATATTTAGGTAACCCTAAAAACTTATTTTTGCTCACTTGGGGTCGGTATGTCAATGGCTCGGGAACCTAGCGGCACCCAGCCCCATGTCGGTCGAAGCGGGCAACTCGCTGATTCGCGGAGGCTTTGTTCCTCGGGAGCGAGCACGTAGCAGAGCCGCAGGTGGAAGCCCGCGGGCCCGCACCCTCACGGGCACGGCTCTGTCTTCGAGCCGGTCAGGGTCTCGCACCCGGGGCCGGGCGCGTTACCGGCGAGCGTCGATGTCGAGCCTGACGATGCCGGAATCCTCCGGGGTGGCAAACATCGACTCGGGTGCATAGCGCGTGGCGAAGATGCGAGTAGAAGCTACAAGGACGCCGCCAACAATCATCAAACCGGCGAGGATCAGAGAAAAGATGATGATGTCGATCAGCAGAGTCCACAAGGTCTCGCTGCGCTTCAAATTGCGGTGGTGCAAGGTGATCTCGGCGCGGTAGCGCACTTTGGCCAGCAAGCGTTCCGCGTCGTCCGCCGACGGAGGGGCGACGACGGCCGCCACGAGGGGTCCGGCTCGCTTGGAGACTACACCGGACAGTTTTTCGAACTCCTCCAGCTGAGCACGAGCGATCTGAGGCGTGGGATAGCTGAACAAAAGCATCCGCAGCCGTCCCTGGGGGCTGTTGTACTGGGCGTATTGAGCTTCGGCGCCCAAGCGAAAGGCGGCGACCGACGGCGGAATTTCGCTCGCCAGCTTCTCGAGAGTCGCCGGTCCCAAGACGTGCCTTTGCGAATTGGGGACCAGGTTTTCCAAGGGAACATACTCGAGCACCGGCGGATCCGCGGACATCTGAAGACGGGGAAGAAAGGCCAGCATCACCTCGACGTGCTCGTCGACCGGTTCGTCGCCGTGCATTTCCACCAGATAATTGCCGAATTGGATGAGAGTCCGGTCGCCGCTTTGTCGTGCCCGTTGACCGTAGGCACTGTCGGCGGCTTCGGCCGGCTGGAGCCATTGAAAAGCCGCGAAGGCGCCGGTGGGGTCTTCAAATCGGCTGGCTGAGATCTCGACCGAGCGTTGGTCGGGCGTTACGTAGCGCGCGCGCTCGCCTTCTTCGAACCCGAATTCCGCGAAAATCGCCTGGTCCGCCGGCAGCCAGGGACCGATGTCCCGCGGTTCGAAGTCTCCCAGGGCGTCGGGCAGGATAATAGCCGCGGAAACCATCGCCGGCGCCGGCAAGATCGCCAGTAAAAGTTTAGCCCACATTTCTAATTATTCAACGGGCACGGGCCCTTGGATGCACGCCGCAGCACTCCCAACCGCCGAACGCTTTCAGGAACAGGATTGCGGAACGTCATGAGCGGAACGGGAAAAATTGGGTAGACCCAGTCAATTTGCTTCAGGTAAGCGTCATGTTTCTCGGGCCATAACGGGCAGCGAATTGGCGGCAGCGCCCATTTATCCTCCCGGACGATTCCTGCCGCGGGGCACTAGGCGGTGCGTCCGCAGCACTTCTTGTACTTCTTTCCACTGCCGCACGGGCACGGCTGGTTGCGGCCCACCTTCTGGCCGCGGACGACTTGCTTGACTTCCGTCCCGCCTCCCGACCCGGCCGTTTGAACGTGAGCCAGTTCGCGCTCCTTCTTGCGACGGAGATCGCGCGTAAACTCTTCGAGCGAATCTCCCCCGCCGACCGCCACGCCCACGGGAACCGGCTCTTCTTCGTCGGACTCTGACGGCGTCGCCACCGCCCGGCGTCTGAGATCCTCGGGAGCGGCTACGCTTGGCTGCAAGGAGTACAGAATACGGATCTCTTCCTCTTCGAAGCGGCTCATCATGTCCTGAAACAGCTGAAACGATTCCTTCTTGTACTCGACCAGCGGATCCTTCTGCCCGTAACCTCGCAGGCCGATTCCCTCCTTGAGGTGATCCATCGAAAGCAGATGATCCTTCCACTGCGAGTCGAGAAGCTGGAGCATAATCATCCGCTCGGTATAGCGCATGCGTTCGGGACCGACCACCTGCTCTTTCCGTTCGTACTGCTCATCGAGGTAGGCGGTGATGTCGTCGACAATCTCCTCGCGCCCCTTTGACTCGATCTCAATGTGATCGACCTTCAACCCGAACTGGCTGGCCACGTCCGTCCGCAGTTCCGTCAGCGCCCAGGTGTCGGGATGGGCTTTCTCCGGGCACCGCGTATCGACGAAATCCGCCACAATATCGGCGCTGAGGCCAACGATGTATTCTTTCTGGTCGCTCCCTTCGAGCAGCTTGGCGCGCATACCGTAGACGGCCTCGCGCTGCTTGTTCATCACGTCGTCGTACTCGAGCAGGTGCTTGCGGGCGGCGAAATTTTGGGCCTCGACCGCTTTCTGGGCCGCCTCGATGCGCTTGGTGATCAGCCGCGACTCGATCGGCATGTCCTCTTCCATGCCCAGCCTCAGCATCAGGTTCTGGACTTTCTCCCCGCCGAAGATACGCAGCAGATCGTCCTGCAAAGAAAGATAGAAACTCGAACTTCCCGGATCTCCCTGACGGCCGGCCCGGCCGCGAAGCTGGTTATCGATACGCCGCGCCTCGTGACGTTCCGTGCCCAGGATATGCAAGCCTCCGACCGCGACGACCTCGTCGTGTTCACGGTCTGTCTGTTCTTTGAACTTGTTGAACGCCTCTTGCCACTCTTCGGGCGGAATCAAATCCGGGTTTTGGCCTTTCTTGACAAGGTGCTCGCGGGCCAAGAATTCGGGGTTGCCGCCGAGCAAGATGTCGGTCCCGCGGCCGGCCATGTTGGTGGAAACGGTAATCGCTCCCTTGCTTCCGGCCTGGGCGACGATTCGCGCTTCGCGATCGTGCTGCTTGGCGTTAAGGACTTCGTGTTTGACGCCCGCCTTCTTCAAGATGCGGGAAAGTGTTTCCGATTTCTCGATGGAAATCGTGCCCACCAGCACCGGCTGTCCCCGCTCGTGGCACTCCTTGATTTCCAGCGCGGCATTGCGGAACTTCTCTTCCTCGGTGCGGTACACGATGTCGTCATGCTCTTTGCGGATCAAGGACCGGTTGGTGGGGATGACGACAACGTCGAGCTTGTAGATCTTGCCGAACTCCGGCGCTTCGGTATCGGCGGTGCCGGTCATGCCGGCCAGCTTGTTGTACATGCGGAAGTAGTTCTGGAAGGTGACCGTGGCCAGCGTCTGATTTTCCCGTTCGATCTTGACCCGTTCCTTGGCTTCGACCGCCTGATGGAGTCCGTCGCTCCAGCGTCGCCCGGGCATCAGCCGCCCGGTGAACTCGTCGACGATGACGACTTGGCCGTCCTTGACGACATAGTCCTTGTCGCGCTGGAAAAGAGCATACGCCTTCAGGGACTGCTCGACGCCGTGCTTGACTTCGTAGTTCACCAACTCGTTGATGTTCGAGATTCCGAGCGCTTCCTCGACCCGGCTTTCCCCCTCTTCGGTCAGCCAAGCGGTGCGGTGTCTCTCGTCCAGGATGAAATCGCCCGTGTAGGTGCGGTCGCGCGGCTCGTCCCCTTCAATCACCTCGCCTTTCGCAAGCTTGGGAATGACGCGGTTGATTTTGTAGTACTTGTCGGTCGATTCCTCGCTGGGACCGGAGATGATCAGCGGCGTGCGGGCTTCGTCGATCAGGATGGAGTCGACCTCGTCGACAATCGCGAAGTCGTGCTCTCGCTGCACGCAACCGCTGCGTTCGAACTTCATGTTGTCGCGGAGGTAGTCGAACCCGAACTCGTTGTTCGTCCCGTAGGTGATGTCGGCGGCATAGCTTTCGCGGCGCTCGGTATCCGTCAAACCGTGAACAATCACGCCGACGCTGAGGCCAAGAAACCGGTAGATCTTGCCCATCCACTCCGCATCGCGCTGCGCCAGGTAATCGTTGACCGTAACAATGTGTACGCCCTGGCCCGCGAGAGCGTTCAAATACGCGGGCAGGGTGGCGGCCAGAGTCTTGCCTTCGCCGGTCTTCATCTCGGCGATCTGGCCCCGGTGCAGGACGGCGCCGCCGATCAACTGCACATCGAAATGCCGCATCTGGAGCACGCGGCGTCCGACTTCCCGGCAGACGGCAAAGGCTTCAGGGAGCAGATCGTCGAGATTTTCACCGTTCTCGAGACGCTGCCGGAACTCGGGAGTTCTAGCCGCCAACTGCTCGTCGGTCAGCTCTCGGACACCGGCCTCGAAATCGCCGATTGCGGCGACCATCGGCCACATTTTCTTGACTTCGCGTTCGTGCTTGGTCCCGAAGACCTTAGCCAGAAGATTTTCGAGCATGACAGGAGAGAGGGGGCGGCCGTATTTCCCTCATTGTAGCGCGAAGAGCTGGGTTTAACTGTTGAGTTGCGCCATCCCGAGCCGTCCGCGTCGACCTCATCAGCGGTCCGCCGATCTACGTCTCGCGGGCAATATGGCAGCTCAGCGCCGACCGGAGCCGTGTCAGACTCCCTGCCCCGTCCGTCAGGCAATGAGCGGGGGCGTCCGGCTCATCGGCCCGACCGGTCAACGGTTATAATCACAGTCACGGGTTCGCAGCCCTTCTCAAGGCCTTCCATGAAGCTTGAAACACTCGCCGTGCACGCCGGAGACCGCAAGAAGCTCGGGGACTATGTCCCGGTCACGACGCCCATTTTTAGCGCGGCGAGCTTCTCCTACGAACGCATGGAAGATTTGGACCGCGTCTTTGCCGACGAGATGCCGGGACAAGGGTATTCGCGCTACGGGAATCCGACTAGCGCGGCTTTGGAAGAGCAAATGGCGGAATTGGAGGGTGGCGACCTCGCCGTGGCGACCAGTTCCGGAATGGCGGCGATCCACATGGGCATCCTCGCGACGCTGACTGACCGGCGGAAGTCTATCGTGGCGGCCAACGTGCTCTACGGGCAGACCTTCGTGCTGCTGATGAACGTGTTGGAACCGAGCGGGGTGTCCGTCCGCTTCGCGGACCCCTGTGACCTGGAGGCTTTCGAGGCGGCAGTCGAGGAACACAGCCCAGCTTGCGTGTTGCTGGAAACGATCTCCAACCCCTTGTTGCGAGTTCCGCCGGTGGATAGGCTCACCGCGATAGCCCACAAACACGGAGCTCAGGTGATCGTGGACGCGACGTTTACAACACCCGTGATGACACGGCCTCTGCGGCAAGGCGCGGACTTCGTGGTCCACAGCGTGTCGAAATATCTCGCCGGGCACGGCGACGTGCTGGGCGGTATCGTTGTCACGCAAGAGGAGTTTCGCCCTCTGGTGCAGTCCCTTACACGTACCATCGGGCCCAACCTTGGCCCCTTTGAAGCGTACTTGACGATGAGAGGCATCAAGAGCTTGCCGCTCAGGATCGAGCGGCAGTGCGAGAACGCTATCAAAGTTGCCCAATGGCTCGGCGAACATCCCCGGGTGGAACCCGTCTTTTTCCCCGGCGACCCCGATCACCCGGACGCCGAAACCGTACGCAGACTCTTCCCCGAAGGAAAATTCGGAGCCATGGTGAGCTTCGAAATCAAAGATGCAGCCAGGGAGGAGATCTTCGCCTTCATGGATTCCCTCAAACTCGTCGTACGGGCCACCAGCCTCGGGGACGTACACACGATGATGCTCTACCCGGCGATGAGCTCCCACCGCGACCTGGCCCCCAAGCACCGCGAACGCCTGGGCATCCGCGATAACCTGGTTCGCCTTTCCGTCGGCATCGAAGCCCCGGAAGACATCATCGCGGACCTGGAACAGGCGCTCGGACGCACTTGAGTACGATTAAGTGATCAGCGACGATCGATACAGCCCGAGTTCCCGGCGGCCTCGTCGATTCCCGCGAGGTAGTCGATCAGTATATTGGTGTCGAACAGCCCCCTCACTTAGACCACTCGCGGCGAAGCCTTCGCTGGTAGGCTAGCCCGCATTTCTCACCACCTGACGGTCGAAGCACGCCATAGGCCCGCCATTACTGCGTTGCGCTTGCTCGCCGTGCTCAACGTAGGGTTCAAGTACGCCCGCATTATTCAAGAAATGCGGCGCCGAGCGGCGCGCGCCTTGTACTGACGGGCCTCTCACGCACTTCGCCTCGCCACGTGGTGAGAAAAGCGGGCTAACTGGTCGTCCGGCAGATCAACGATGGTGCGCATACTGATACCAGATTCCGTTATCAGTTATCATTCCGAGCCACGGAAGAACGGAATGCAACACGCGGGATGATCCATCGGAGAGCGCCTGCCAACGAAAACCACACGGGGAACGCCCTTGCCGCGTTCTACTTCCCCATTAATTCGATGACCGCGGCGGCTGTCGCGGTGACGCCGGTCTCGATGGCGGGCCTTGGAGCGGGCCGAAACAGAGCCGAGTGGAGAGAGGGAAGGGACTGCCCGCCGGGCTGCCGGCTCTTCGCCATGCGTTCGGTGCCAACGGTTCCCAGGCGGAACAGGAAGATAGGAATGCGCGGTCCCTCTCGTCCATAACGACCGAAGTCTTCACCACCCATTTCAGGATCGCGCTCCACCACATTGTCGTCGCCCAGCAGCGATTTCCATACGCCCAGGATTCGCTCGACAAGCTGTGGATTGTTGTACAGCGCCGGGGTGTATTCCATGGGCAGAAACTTGACGCTCGGTTCCCGATCGGCGGGTACGCCGGCGGCACGGGCCACGCCGAGCGTGATGCGACGAATGGCGTCAAGGATCTGCTTGCGTGTTTCGTCGCTATAGGACCGCACGGTCAGTTGCAACTTCACCTCGTCGGGAATGATGTTGTGCTTGCTGCCTCCGTGGATTGAGCCGACCGTAACGACAGCGGCATCAATCGGACGAACTTCACGGCTAACAATGGTCTGCAGCGCAAGAATGACCTGGGCCGCGATAACAACCGGGTCCCTTGTCTTGTGAGGATAGGCGCCATGACCTCCGACCCCGCGGATCGTAATGTCGACAGAATCGACATTGGCCATTGCGAAACCTGCCCGGTAGCCGATGAGCCCTGCCTCGAGTGCGGCATCCACATGAAGGGCTAGGCAATAGTCCGGGCGAGGAAAACGCTTGAAAAGACCTTCCTCCAGCATGGCGCGGGCACCGGCGCCCCGCTCTTCCGCCGGCTGTCCGATCATCACCAGGGTACCGGCCCACTCATTCCTCAGCTTCACGAGCACCTTCGCCGAGCCGAGGAACGAAGTCATGTGGATGTCGTGGCCGCAGGCGTGCATGACGCCCACCTCCCGGCCGAGTTCGTCTTGCGTGCGAACCTTGCTGGCGTACGGCAGCCCCGTATTCTCAGTAACCGGCAGGGCGTCCAAGTCGGTCCGCACCAGCACCGTCGGACCTTGCCCGTTTTCGAGGACGCCGACAAACCCGTATCCCCCGACACCGACGGTCACATCAAAGCCCAACTCGCTTAGCCGCGCCGCCAGCCGCTTAGCCGTCTTCTCTTCGCGGAACGACAACTCGGGGTGGGAGTGAAGGTGCTTGTAAACGTCGACAAGCGAGTCCAGTTCGGCCGCGGCTAGTTGGGAAATTCGCTCGTCGAGTTGCTGCGCGGGAGCGCATAAGGCCAACAACAAACCGACAATCCACAGTCGCGGTCCCATAGGAGAGGAGAAACGGACCATTCTAGCAGGCTGGGTCGCGTCCATCGCGTCGGCCGACCCGGGGCCAGTGGGGCCGCCTTCCGTCCGTAATCTCTCTTGACTAGCCCGCATTTCTCACCACTTGACGGTCGAAGTACGCAATAAGCCCGCCATTACTGTGTTGCGCTTGCTGGGCAGCCGGTGCGCTTATTACGCTGCGGCTATACTGGAGGGACAATAACTCCCGGGCTGAGGATCGCGTTGGTCCCATGGGCGGGGGATGCCGTGGAACTCGAAGAAAGTTCGGCTGTAAGGGCGAGCCAGCCGCGAAGCATGTCTATAACAGAATCAGAGGCTAGTGGGGATTCCCTGGCGTTGACCGTTGAGGTCAAGAACGAGCGGGGGGCGCTGCATGAGCTCACCGGAGTGATCGCGCGCTTGGGCGGCGACATTGTCTGGGTGGCCATACTCGATAGCCGGAAACCGGTGGAATCGGTCTTCTTTGAGATTGCCGGCGTAGAGAACTCCCAGGCCCTTGTCGCCGAACTCCGATCCTTGCCGGCGGTGGAAAAGGTGGAAGAGGAAAAGACTCTCAAGCGAGTTTTCGGCAAGCGGCTCATCATCATCGGCGGCGGCGCCCAGGTCGGCCAGGTAGCCGTTGGAGCTGCGTCCGAGGCTGATCGCCACAATCTGCGCGGAGAACGGATCTCGGTAGACACGATTCCTCTGGTGGGCGAAAAAGAGCTGGCCGAAGCAGTCCGGGCGGTGGCCCGGCTGCCGCGCGCCCGCGCGCTCGTACTGGCCGGCGCTCTGATGGGCGGGGAAATCGAGCAAGCCGTCCGGGAAGTCAAACAAAAGGGCATACTTGTTATTTCCCTCAACATGGCCGGCTCCGTTCCCGAAGCCGCCGATTTAGTCGTCACCGACCCAATTCAAGCCGGGGTAATGGCCGTCATGGCCATCGCGGACACGGCAAGCTTCAAGATTTCCTTGCTGAAGAAAAAAGTGTTCTAGCTTCGTGACCGCCTTTCGAAAGTTGTCTGATCTATGGGCTCGTAGCTCAGTTGGATAGAGCAGCCGCCTCCTAAGCGGCAGGTCGCGCGTTCGAATCGCGCCGAGCCTACCACCTAACTGATTTGTTTTCAGCACCCGTCTACCTTGCCTCTCGTTGCTGAAGACGGAATCGTAAAGAAACCGTCAAAAAACTGGCCCTAGTTGGCCAGCGCCGTAAAGGAAGCCGCGCCGTGTTCGTTCGCCTGCCGGTCGAGCTTGGACAGCGCTTCCCGCATCATGTTCAGCTTCGCCTGGCTGTAGCGCTTGAACACCGAGGCGTCGCCTTGTCTGAGCATCTGCGTCACGAAATGATCCGCCACGCCCCCGGCGCTCAGCCGGGTCGCAAAGGTGTGGCGCAACTCGTATAGCGAGAAATGTGGCAGCCCGGCGCGCTTGAGCGTCCGGTCCCACAGCTTGCGCACCGTCGTGATGTGCGGCTTGCTCGACCCGATCCGCGGGCTCGGGAACAGGTAGTCGGAATCGCCGCTCTGCTTCATCTGTGAGGCGAACGCTGCGCGGGCTCTGTCCGTCATCGGCATGTCCGCGATGCCATTCACCGTCTTCGAATCCGGCAGATGCACGATCCCGTTCTCCGGATCGACCTGTTCCTTCCTCATCGGGATCAACTCGCGATAGGGCCGTAGCCCCATCTCCACCATGATCACGATGATGTTGCGAAGGTAAGCAGGCGCGCGGGCTTCCAGTCGGACCTGCTCCGAGGCGGTCAGATAGTGCGGCTTGCGTGTCGTACCCGCCAAGGGGACCGGAAACTCCACACCACCGCACGGATTCACCGCCAGCCGCCGCTTCTTCAGCGCCACGTTCAGGATGCGCCGCAGGATACGGAACTCCTGATGCACGGTGGCCGGCTTGAGTTTGCCGCGCAGTTGCAGCCCCATCCTGGTGTGCACCCGCTTGCCTGTGTTCAATCGCTTCATCAGATACGCTTCTATGTCTTCCGGTGTGATGTCCGATAGTCTGTTCTCGCCGAACCGGGGCCGCAGGAACTTCAGCGCGCCGAGGTTATGCAGGTGGGTCTTCTCGCTCCGGAAGGGCGGTTGGGAGCGGTTCTCAAGGAACCAGTTCGCCCACTCGTTGAAGGTAATCCCAGCGCCCGGCGCGGCCCTCGGCAGCAACCCCTCGTCGCGGGCCACCAACCGCTTGCGCATCACCTTCTCGGCTTCGCCTTTTGCCCTCTGGCCTGTCGACTCCTGTCTGAACCTCCCGTCGTGGTCCCGATAGCTCATCCACCAGACGCGTGAATCGCGCCGGATGTATAGACTACCGGCGGTATTTCTTGGTCTACCTGTTTTGTTCATCGATTCCTCCATTCACATGAAATTGCTGACGCCATTCGACCAACTCCGACAGTCGGAAGCGGATCGAGCGGCCCATCATGCGGTAATGGGGAATCTGCTTTCGCTCGACATAAGCATACACCAGCGAGGGGCTGACGCCCAGGAAGCGGGCGGCTGCCCTCACCGTGATCGGGGCTTCCGTCGCTTCTGTGGCAATGTTCATCCTTCCCTCCTTGCTCTCCGTACAAAACCCCTAGGGATGCGCTCCGTGCTGAGAGTCCTTCGCGTAGGCTTCCGAGCCGAACCCCGCCATCCAAGCCCGCGAGCAACGACTCGCGGGTCATCCGATCGGGGTGTCCCGTGCTGTGGCCCAGCTCGTGCAGCGCCGTCTGGTAGTAATGGTTCGCCGACGGAAACTGTCCCCGCTCCGGAAGAATAATCTCATCGTTGCCCAGGTGGTAATAGGCTTGATCTCCGGCAACGTGACAGATTTTGACTTGGCTCTTACCCAGAACCTCTGCTCGATGATCTGATCGGCGAAGCGGCGGTGGAATTCCTCGTCGTTCTCTCTGGCCTTGCTTTTTCTACCAGTCATGGGTGTAGGGGTCTTCCACGGCTTCCCGGATCTCCTCCTCGCCGCCCACCTCCTCGGAGAAGACGCCGTATTGCTGGGCGATCCAGGCCGGGACTTCCAGCGCCTCGTCCCCGTCCAGGATCTCCACCCGCATAATTTTTTCTTCATCCTGCATCGTGTTCCCTCCAGATCCGCTGGATGAGCCAGCGGTTCTCGGCGGCTTCGTAGCCTTTGACGAAAACCGCTTCTTCGGCGAATCGCCGCCCTTCGTGGCGCGTCATGTGGATCACCATGGCGATACCGTCCACCACGCCCCTACAGGTGACTTCCCACGGTAGCTCCCCGCCGCCTTGCATGGCACAACTGGCGATTCGGGATAGGGCGCTGGTGGTGTTGTTGGCGTGTACGGTGGTCAGTGATCCGCCGTGGCCGGTGTTGAGGGCTTGCAGCAGGTCCGCCGCCTCTCCGCCGCGAACCTCGCCCACGACGATGTGATCCGGGCGGTGGCGTAGCGCGTGGCGGACTAAATCGCGGATCGTGACCGCTCCTTCTTGCAAACCGCGAGCCTCGAAGCGGACGCAATTCGACCGCTCGATGCGAAGCTCCAAGGTGTCCTCGATGGCGACTATCCGCTCGTCATCGGGGAGAAGTTCGATGAGGGCATTAAGCAACGTGGTCTTGCCCGATCCGGTTCCGCCTGAAACTAGGATGTTGCGCCGGGACCGCAACACCCGCTCTGCTTCGGCCCGCACGTTTTCGGGGAGTGCGCCTTGCTTCACGAGGTCATCCGCTGAGAAGGACCGCTTGCCAAAGCGCCGCACGGTGATAGCAACTTGAGGACTGGCGGGCGGAACGCAGATGGCAACTCGTGATCCGTCATCGAGCCGGGCATCAACAATGGGGGAGCTTGCCGGGTCCAGGCCCAAAGGACGGGCGATATGGATAGCGGCCCGTTCAAGCGCCGCTTCGTCCAGGTCGGGCGCGGCGTGTGCGGCCAGCCGCCCGGCCCGCTCGACCCACACATTACCGGGACCGTTAATCATGATCTCGCTGACTTCGGAATCTTCAAGGGCGCTTTCCAAGCCCGGTAGAAACGGTTTTAGGTGTTCCAGTCCGCTTGCGCCGCTCATATTTGGCCCGCCTCCTTCGCTCTCCAATAGGAGTGTTCGGCTGGCAGATAGTGCGGCTTGAGGTAGACGCGGCGCGGCTCAAGCGATTGCGCCCCGTCATAGGGCAGACAGATCGCTTGACAGTTCGAGAGCAAGGCGAAGTCTCGCGGGTGAAACACGGCCTCGCGCTGCTCCCGGAATGATTTGGTCGCGCCCATGCTCCCGCCTCCGCCTCCGGCCCGGCCTGAGAGCGGGGAGACTTCCGAGCGCTTGGAGGTCTCGCTGATGGTGTAGGATTCCTTGATCTTCGCAACCTGTCCGCACAACTCGGACGCAATCTTGGCGCTGGCGTCGTCACTGAGCGATAGGAAGATGCGAGTGCGGAGCGTCTGCAACAGCGAACGCCACGCTTCCGAGCTTCCCAACACGGCCCGCAACGAGGAAATAGATTGTGTGGCGACAATCGGGATGCAGCGGCATTGCCGGGTCAGCGCAAAGGATTTTTCATCGCCCGATGGGTCGTCCTCGCCCACCGAAGCGAAGGCTTGGTATTCGTCACAGATAAAGACGGCGGGCCGAAAGTAGCTGCCCGGATTCGCCTTCATCTTGGCCGGGCGCATGAGAAGCGCTTGTAGCCAAGCGTTCTTGAGCATCACGCCCACGGCGCGGGATAGCGCCGGGTTGATACCAGCGGGCATGTTCAAGGCCAGCACCTTGCCCTGCTCGATCAATTCAAAGAGCGACGGTAGGTGGCGCGTGATCGGGGCTGTATCTCCGGCAGGGGCTTGGTTGCTCTCGTCTGCGGGGTCCGGGGTCTTGTCGTCCGGCTCCGTCACCACCCACGGCGCTTCTGCGGGCTTCACTGGTTTCGGCTCCGTCACCACCCACGGCGCTTCTGCGGGCTTCACCGGCTCCGGCTCCGCCGCCTTCACCGGCTGCGGTTGCGCCGCCTTCACCGGCTGCGGTTGCGCCGCTTTCACCGGCTGCGGGTTCTGCGGCTGCTTCGCTGGCCCTCCCCATGTGTATCTGATCTCTGCCGCCTGGCGCTTCTGCGCGTCCGCTGGCTCTGTGGCCTCCGCCGCTGCGTCGGCCTCCGCGTCCTTCTCGGCTTTGAGCCGCCGCAGTTGGGCTTGCAAGATAATGGCTTGAGGATCGTCAGAGATATGGGGCGCGGCGGGACAAAACACCTTCGCCACGTCCGGCATATCGAACATGGCAAGGAACACCGAAACCCCCTCCACAATCGAGGACTTGATCTTGTTGTCGAGGGTTTGCCAGTCGTGGACAAACCATCGCTTGACGGCCTCCACTCGCTCTCTCGTATCTTGGCCGGGTCCAGGTTCCCAAACGATTTCATGGGTGATCTTGAGTTCGTCAAGTTTTGCCTTCAGCGGGCGCGTGTAGACGGCTTGGTCTTTTTGGCGGCTCTTCTGGGATTTTAGTGGCTGGCGGCGGTGAGTGACGGATCCCTCGCCACTGTGAGGCCGACCTCCCGGAGCCTGCTTCGGTGCCATTCAAGGGCTTCGTGACAACTCTACGGCCCCCAAGGCCGGGCGGCGACTGCGTTGGCCAAAAAGAATTACTGATAAACAAAGGGTTACGAGTAGAGCAAGGCTGCTGGCAGGTAGTCGTACAGTCTCCCGAAGGCTGTGAAATGCGGATCCACAACTGTCATCCAGTGGCCACACTCAAAGAGATAACTCCCTGTTTATCAGTATCTTATTCCCTTTACGAGTTGCCCACGACCGGACTGGCGTGTAGGGTATTTGGGGATTTCTTGGCCGCCTTTTGGGCTCCGATGTGACTGCGGGCGACGTCGGGTCGGCAGGATGGAGGAGCCGGCTACCCGTTGGCCACCCACTAAAAACCCGGAAGAGCCTTTTTGGCTTCTCGGCGTAGGCGTCCAGTTCCATTGTTCAAGGTGTGTGAGTTGGGGTGCCAGCGCGTCCGTCTTGACGAAAATGGTCCCTGTGTTCAGGTCGTCACTCAGCTTCTCCGCCGCCTCGATCTTGGCCGCGAATAGCTCCGGGTCGATGGCACAGCGGTAGACCTGTTGCAACGTCACCCATCGCTCCGGGAAGATGCGGTGAAGCTCGATGATCCAGCGGACCAGATTGGTGTAGGCTTGCTGCCAAAAGGGTTCCTTTCCCTTGCCGAATAGCTGATTAAGCAAGCTCGAAACGGTGTAGGCCAGTGAGTACGAATCAAGCCACCAGGCCGATAGGGGGTTCCATTGGGCGCGGGCGTCCATGCCAAGCTCGATGTAGTCCTGTCCACGGCCCGCCTCGACCAGGATTTGGCGGATGTCGTGACAGAAATCTCCCTTGACTTCTAGCACCAGCGCCGCGGCCCGCATGTGCGGATTGCCCGCTTGCCAGCCGAGAAGCTGCCGGGCAAACGGGTTCATGCAAGCCGATGTTTTCCCCGATCCCACGGCTCCGAAGATCGCCACGCCGGTATACAGTCCGCGCTCCGGGATGGTGAGCCACGAGGGACTGAAAATCTCCCGCGCCTCGACCGGGTGATGGACCTCTCCGATGACGATGGCCGGAGTCTTTTGGTCTGCTGAAAGCGGCCACGGCGGGAGCTTGGCGAAGGGCGCGAAATCGCGCCGCCGCCCTTCTAGCCAAACCTTCCAAACGGTGACGGAAATAAGCCCGGACAGCATGACGGCAACGAAGGGCGAAAGATAGTACCACAGCACCATGAACGAGAAGAAATCGGGGGTGTGGTATTGCACCAAAGCAAGGATCGGGTGCTCATCAAGCGAGGGGAAGGGACGCCGTACAAAGCTCCACACGGCATACCACACACCGCCGAAAAAAAAGAGCACTAGAGCCGGGAGCCGTACAACGAAATGTGCGACGCGAAACACGGTCCAGCCCAACAGCATCAGACCTTGAAAGACGCGCCATCCGGCCCAGCCCAACAGCACGAAACCTTGCACGACGAGCCAGCCCAGGACGGCGAAAACCCGGATCGGGTTTTTCCAGTTCATCGGGCCAGCGGGCCGGTGCCAAAGCTCCCGGAGATTAGGGCCGATGTCGCGCCATTTCATAGGTCCGTCTCCGTGCTTTCAGCGCCGCTCCTGGGGGGCTGTTTCTAAGCCTTCCCGCAGGGATAAATGAGGACGAGAGCGACCCCCATGGGACCGGGTAGAGGTATGTCACACCGTACCTCTACAAAAGGTCACATGACCCCCCTGTTTTGGGGGGGGTCGCTCTCGTCCTTCTCGCTTTCCCGCGTCGGAAGCGGGGCGGGCCGATTCACCGGGGATAACCACAGCGGAATGAGAGAGATAAAGGAAAGCGGCTTCGCCGGATTTCTCGTTTTACCCATGTCACACCCCCCCCTCTGAGCGTGTGACAAACATTATCGGCCACTGTGACATAAAAAAACCGCCGGATTTACCCCTCTCTCATCCGATCTCATCCCGATCCGCAAACCGCACGGCCCGCCATGTCGAATAGTCGTCAATCGAGACTCCTTCGGTGAGCTTCGCTGCGGGCATATTCATGAGCGCCGCCGCCCGCTTCATGGCTGGCCCTCGACCGCCGTATGGGACGAAAAACTCCGTGTCGCGTCGTATCATCGCGTCTTGGATCGCCTTGATTTCCTGCTTCGCCGTCAACCCTTCATCGCTTGTCCCTGGCTCCGCCGCCGCCCATTTCTCAAGCACCCGCGCCGCACGATCCACGATGGCATTTTCAACGGCAATT
This sequence comes from Bryobacterales bacterium, assembly GCA_965206025.1. Classification (GTDB taxonomy): domain Bacteria; phylum Acidobacteriota; class Terriglobia; order Bryobacterales; family UBA6623. Next base: position 608,640 of record CBDBIU010000003.1, read on the forward strand.
CCGATCACCCGAACCTGCCGCCCCTTCTTGCGGAGCGCATCCCAAAGCGGCCCATGTGCGGCTCCCCACGAGTACAACTCCCGATCTGTCTGGTGGCCCGGATCGATGTAGACAAAGGTGGTGGTTTCAGCGTCCACGGCAAGGGGCAGTTTGAGCGCAAAGTAGCGCTTCTGGTTGTCAGCCACACCGTAGTAAATCCGGCGCGGAAGCAAGCGGAGCGGCAAGCCGAGCTTTTCAAAAAACTCGACCTTCTCCGGCTCGGCGGGGAGCCAGTTCATAGCGGGATGTTCGAGCACAAAATCGAGTGACAAAAACCGTCGCATGAGAACAGGCTTGCTGGCCTTTCGCCGGTGGCGGATGTTCTCGACGCCTAGCGCCCGGTAGATCGCGTTGCTCGATATCCGGCACGGTCTAGTTCCCCCGGAGAACGTAAAGTGTTTGTTCTCGACCGCCGCCCGGCGCTCCACCAATGACTTGACAAACCGCTCGACCTGCTTGCGACCCGTACTGAAATAATCACAGAACTGCCCCCGCGTGAACACGCCGCTGTGAAGGCACACAAGCGCGATCCATTCCGCGTCCGGGCCGGTCCAGCCGAGCGGTTCCAGGTTGCGATCCCTTCCTCGCAAGTGCGCGATCATCTATTGATCTCCGGTGACGATGGCCCGGTCGCCTTGCAGGTAGGTGATGACGATTCCCATGGGGTTGAACACGATCAACTCCGTGGGGATTTGATGGAGGAATTGGAATTGCAGCGAGAGCGTCCAGCGCTGGCGAGTGGGGTACGCTCCCGTCCCACTTCGTTTGCCATCTCCATCCGCACGAGGTCAAAATCGGCCGTGGCGCTGTGGGGCTGCTGAGGGTTGGGTTGAATCCTCAAAATGACGCGGGCGACTTGCAATTCACCCCGCGCCACGCCCGCCGCGAGAAGGGCGACATTTTGGCTCTCGGTGCGAAACGAGGCGTTGGCGAGTGGGGTACTGAGGAAGCGCAAGCTCCGCGACCAGTTCTGGGCAACCGTGGCCCGCCGCCGTGAGTAGTAGTCGTAAATAAAACGGTTGAGGAAATACTTGGTGGTGGGGTCCAGGGGGTTCGCCTGAGCCTCCATCGCTTTGTAGGCGACGGCCTCGGCCCGCCCGACTTCATCAACCCTCACAACGATGGGTCGCGGCGGCTCGACCGACACAATGCGGATGACGACGACGATGAGCAAGAGCACTCCGATAGCCAGCCCAACGGAGATCACCCGTAGATGACGGTTGGTATGGATGGCTTCGCCCCATATCTCGGCGTACTCGGCTCCGACGTCTTTGGTTTCCAGCTTCTTCATTTCATCCCTCCCGCGCCCACCTTCGCCGCCGCCGCCGTGCCGCCGCTGGCTGCCGCCATTCCCGCTGTCGTCGCCATTCCCATCAAGCCGCTGCCGCCCGCTCCGCCTCCGGTGACGAGCATCGAAGCGAGTTCCCCGCACTTGAGGCTTGCCAGCATTCCAGCGATAAAGAAAGGCACGACCGCGAGCATCCACAGACCCACTTCCATGAAGCTGTTGATATTGAGATTGGCTGTACCCATGCTCGTAATGAAAGCGATTCCGACGGCGCTGAACACGCGCAATACGGCTCCGGCAATCACGGCGTAGAGCGAATAGGTAATCATCGCCCGGAACCAGCCCCAAAACAGGAATGACAGCGGATCGAACACGAGAAACGGAATGAAGATCGGACCCAGAATGATGAGGATGGCAAGGGCAATCTGCGCCCAGATCACTTGAGCGTAGGTGACAGCGGAGAGCACCAGCATCATAAGCGCCATGAAGATGACAATCACAAACCCTGTAATCGCCGTCATCGCGGCTTGAAACCCGCTGGTTAAGACATCAATGATATCGCCCGACTCCACCGCCGCGTCTTGACCCTCTGAAAGCGCCTTGAAGAGCTTTGTGAGTTCTTCTTGGACCGACGAAACAGAGTCGTCAACGAGTAGCAAGTTAAGCCAGTTACCGCCCGCCGCGATCATGTGTGGGAAGGTGAAACCCATACCCGGAAGATTGGTTGTGTAGAACTGCAACATCACCCATGGAATCCAAATCCCAATGATGACGCGCATCAGTTCCCACGGCTGCAAGCCGCCGCCAAAGGCGATTTTCAGCCCACTCAACACCACGACGATGAGGGCAAGACCGCCGAACATCTGATTGCCCAAGGTGAATATCTCCGCGCCCGCTGCCGCCGTGAGTGATTCTAGGGCGGTATCGAGGAACGATTTGAAGTTCCTCATGTCTTCGGGCGTAAGCTCGGTCGGGATGCCGGGATCGAGTTGGATTTGCATTGACTACCACGGATTATTGACCGGGAATAGGAAAGAGCATGCCTTCCCGCACCGTTTGCCGCTTGGCAACGATCCCGGCCATGTGCGCGTCGTAGACAAGCTCGGATTGCTGTTGTTTTATAACTCGTTCGGCCAGTGCTTCGCGGCGGGTGATCTCGGTTTCGTAGCCTTCCGCCGCGTCCTTCGCCGCCTGGAACGCCATCAACTGAGCCATGGAAGCGGTGAGGTGGCCTTGCGTAACTGCTCCGGTGACTTGCGATTGAGCAAGAGCGGTGTTGGATGTGTTCATGTTGTCGCGCAAGCGCTCGTAGGAGTCCACAGCATCTTTGGCCGCGACAATGAGGTTTCTGGCTACCTCGCTCGTGGCGTGATCGAGGACCAGGCGGTTGTCGCTGGCCTCACGCGCCGCGAGATAACCACGCGAAGCCTCCGCCGCGATTTCCGGGGTACTGCTCTGGAACAGATTAAGAATGTCCGACTCGGATACCGTATCGGCGGCGGTGAGCCGGTCGGCCCACGATTCCCGAAAGCTCTTGCCGGTCTCGCCCATGTTCTCGACACTGGAAGCAATACCGCGAGGGATGCCGGTAAAATCGTTTTTCCAGGATAGGCCCAGGCCGATAAACTTGGTCGGCAGAGAAGCCAGTTTGGTGAAAGGGTCGGCCAGCGCGCCCACGGTTCCTAGCGCCTGTTCTTTCAGGTGCGCCGCCTGGCCTATCATCTCGGTCAACTGGCCGTCAAAAGTAATTTTGGCCATCGTATCCTTGTAAATCTGAGTGACCTGATTGGAGATCATCATGGCCCGCTGGATGCCAGCTAGGATCGACCCGAAAACGGCGTGAGCGGGCGTGGTGGTGACGATGATAAAGAGTGGGATAACAACTACCGCGGTCAAGATTCGTTTCATTTTTCATTCTCCTTTTGTGGGCCGGGGCACCAGCACGTCTGATGTGAACCAAACGCGGAGCCGGTGTCCGGCGCGAATAGTGATGGTTGGTAAACGATTCAAAAAACGGTCCAGGATGCGCGTAGCGGCTTGGCCGAGTCCCTGCCCTGCGCCGGACCTCATTCCCGCCGTGCCGCCTTCGTAAGGATTCCCCCCTTACCGCCGTAAGGCCGCTGAGGACGCCGACTGCGCCAACAGCGGCAAACATGGAAAAGTAGTGGCGGTTGATTTGATCTTTCAAGGCTGCTTCGCCAAGCTGATTGAGTCCGCGAAATTGGAGCGAAACCCAGCTTCCATCCGGGAAGATCAAGCGGTGAAAACCAACTCCGAGCCGGGCTTGATCCTGATTTGTGACGGCCTGAGCCGTACCGATAACCCGCGTCCCTCGCGGGATCAGGATGCGCTGCCGATCCGCCGAGTAGAAGGGAATGGCAACCACGGCCAGCACCGGGCCGGGGAAGTCGCCGGTGAGTTGTGTTGCAAGCACCGCTTCTAAAAACGAGCCTTCATAGATACGCTCCCATCCGGGGGGGTCTTGCGGCACTTCGAGTCGCGCCGCAATAGAGTAATCTTGCGCTGTGGCGCTGGCGGCAGTCGCGGCGGGAACAGCCGGGGCAAGTTCCGCCGTGGTTGGCGTACCGCGGAGTGCCGCGATAAGCGCTTGATCCGCCGCCGCCTCCGCCGCGATTTCATCTTCAAGGCCGCTTGTGACCGTGTGCATTGTGTCAAGCGCGTGTTGCAGTGCTGCCGCGCCTTCATCTTTTACGGGTGCGGGGTTATCAACGATTCGCTCTTGCGCTCTGGCTCCGCCGCCGCTGTCTAGTTTGCGATAGCTCTGAACAACCGGCGCACTGCGAAGCGAACGGCTGCGCCGCTCAACGGCTTCCAGGCGCAAGCCCTCCCGGAGTTCCCATTCTGCCTCGGTGTAAGGTTGCCCGGTGTCGGGACTCGGCCCGGCAAGTGCCGCCGCTTCGCGGGCGGCGGTAAGCCCGGCGATGTTGGCTTGCCGTTGTTGTTCCGCCCGCGCCGCACGATCCGCCGCTGCCCGCTTGGTGCTGGCCCGCATCGTTTCAGCATCCACTCGCGCTGTCATCTGTTGGGTAAAGCTGCGCGGCGCGGTTGTGGCTACCTCGGTTAATCCGGCATCCTCTGTTGGCTCTCCGCCGCCAAGCCAAATCCAGTAGGTCAGGAACAGAAGAATAAAAACCGTGATGGCTCCCACACCCCATTGAGTAACTACGCCACCGGGGAGTGATCCGGCTGGCTTCATGTAGAGCCGCTTCCACTCGATCATGGCCCGATCTCCGGCGCTGCGAAGCGCCACCGTACTCTCTGTTTGCCGATCTGCAACCAGCCGTGGCCCAAAACGTGACGGGCGATGTACAGCCCGTCCTCGCCAAGATCGTAGGCCACAAGCGCCGGTTTCCCGTCCTTTTCTTCGTACAGCGCGGGCGACTCCTGAGCGTTGGAGCGAAGGTAGGTAAACTGCCCGTCGTGCCACATTCCCTCGACCAGGAACGGCCATTTGTGCGCCTTGTCCTCCAATCGGTAGGGAAACTTGAGCCGCGTAGGATAGTTGGCCCGGAACGCTTCACTTTCGCCCGCCGCTGCCTCCGCCGTGTCCGCGATGCGGCTATCCGCGTCCATCTGCGCGGCCTTGGCCGTCTTGATGGCTGTCTCCGCCATTTGCTGATAGGCGGCAACCTGGCCGCGAGCTACAAAGGCTGGTTCATGTTTACTTGGCGAGATTCGCGGATCGGTTTCTCCCTCTTGGTCGATGCGAACGACAAGATGCGGCTGGCCCGCGCTTTGCTCGGTGACAAGGAATGAGTAGATGCGCCCGGACTCGCAAACGAGTGCGACGTTGGTAGTGACGCCCTCGGCAATGGGCTTGAGGAACGCGAGATTCGCGGCTCCGGTCAGGTGCCAGTATTCGGAATCCCCGACCACGAAATCCAGCACGTTTTCCGTTTGGGGAAGCACGATAACGGTGGTGTGCCGGGTCTTGGCGCGAATCTGTACGATTTGATCCTGGCCTCCGTCAACGCGCAACACCGGCCCGCCGTCCTGAGCGATGAGCGGCACTGAGAGGGCGAGTAGCGCCGCCGACATGAGTGGAATGATTTTCAACATGAGCTACCTCCTAGATAGATGTTCGATGGCCTCGACAAGGCCGTACTCGCGGACTGCCTCGGCGCGCTTGTGAGCATCGACGGGCGACGAGGTATAGAGCCAGTAGCTCGCCGGATCAACTTCGAGCCGCAAGATACCCGCCGCGTCGGTGCGGCGTAGATAAAGCTCCCTCTTGGGGATCAAGCCTCGAATGGTATTGACCTCCGATGGGTTGAGACGGAAGGTTTCGGCGGCTTTGTCCGGCAAGTCGGGGTTGGCGAGAAACAGCTTGGTCGGCATGGATTCAAGCAAGGCTTCCGCCCCCGCGGTCCCGGTCACGTCCACGGCGCTTTGCGTGGCGATAATCAGCGCGGCGTTCTTCTTGCGCCATGTCTTCGCGGCTTCGGCGAGATAGGAAAGTACAGCCGGGTCTTGCAAGTAGCGCCATGCTTCATCGACGACCATGAGCTTTACCCTGGCCGTCTCGTCGGGGTTCTCCAAAGAGAGGCGCAAGCGTTCCAAAAGGTAGAACAGCGCCGCTTCGCATAAGTCGTCATGCTCCGCCGCGCCCGCCATGTCGATTACCTGCCAGTCCTCGAAGTTGAGGTCGTCACCGTCCGCCGCGTTGTCGAAATATCGACCCCACGCGCCGTCTCCGTGCCAGCGTCCTAGAGCGGGCCACATCTTTGAGGGAAGCGAACGGACCAACACCCCAAGGGTCCGGCGTTTGGGCGCGAAGGCATAGAGGTCTTCGACGCGGGCGCGAATCTCGCTAGGGTCTCCCCCGCCGAGTGTCCAGCCGCCGATCCGCAACAGCCGCGCAATCCATCCGGCAAGGAACGCGAAGGTTCGCTCTCCTGCCGGAAGCGAGAAGGGCCGCAACCGAAACCCGCCTCCCTCGTCACCTTCCGGGGATAGCTCCATGTAGCCTCCGCCTAGAAACTGGGTCAGCCAGCGGTAGGAGCCGCCTAGATCGAGAATCAGAATACGCGGATCGTATTGGAGTGCTTGAACGAGAAGGAAGTTGAGGGCGAAGGATTTACCCGCGCCGGTCGCGCCAAGCACCAGCGTATGTCCCACGTCTCCTTTGAACAGATCGTAGTAGTAGGGGGTTTTCCATTGGGTTTCAAGCACGGCCAGGGCCGCTTTCCTCAGATGGCTGCTGCGCGGTGTTCCCACCGGAGGACCGAAGATCGGAGCCATCGAAGCAACCGCGCCCGCCGATACAAACACGGATCGGCATTGCCGCCGTCGCGGTTGCGCGGGCATCCGCGAAAACCACGCCGGAAGCTGCCCGTAACCCTCCCGGATCACCTTTGCGTCGTGGCTGGTAAAGATGCGCCGGATATCTCCGTCCAGGTTCTCGGTAACGGATAGCGGGCCGTGGATCGCCACGGTCAGGGCAAGGTCGCCGTAGGCGATGCCGTCCGTCTCCAGCTCGACCAGGGCCTCGCCGAGGCGCTCCGATTCCGCCGCCGCCGCCGAGTCCACCATCGCCGTTGCCGTGCCTTCGGTTTCTTGCACAGCGGCGGACATTGAGTAGCGCTTCGAGAAGTAATGGCGCTGCGCTCCCCGGATTTTGCGCCGGGCCGTATCGCGGCCCTGAGGACGCCATTCGAGAGTCACCGTCATGGTTGCATCGAGCCGGTAAAGCGCCTGTAGAAGATTCGCCTTCGCCGCTCCCGGTGGCGAGAGAAGCGAGTAGAGAATGACAGGCTCCCCGTCCAGGCGCAGATTGCGCCGCTCCGCTTCGAGTTCGGAGACGGCCAGCCTCCAATTCATTCCGCTGCCGGTCGCGCCGTCCCAAAATGAGCCGGGGCGGTTGGTTAGTTCGTTCAAAACGAGAGACGCTTGCGGCGCGTCAAGCACCCGTACCGCCGTCAGGTCATCGACCAGCGCCCGGCTTGCTTCGACCAGTTGACGAAAGCTCCCCGCCGCGCCCTCGATAGCGGATTCAAGGTAAACCGATTCATGTTGATTGCGCCGCCGCGCCATCCAGTTTTTTGCATAGGCCACCCACCACGGCCCGCCCGTTTCTTGAGTAGCTACGGCGGATAGGCCGGGATCATGCGCCCATGCGACATAAGCGCTAACGCTCTGTACTCGTTTTTCAAGGAACGCCCGCCGCTTACGGCGTCCAAGCGCGGCTACGGTCGATCCTTCGTCCTCGTCTTGGCTCTGGAATTGGATGGGACGGCGGAGCAAATAAAAGTACAGCCGGGTCCGCGTATCGACGCCGCTCAACATCCGTTGCCAGCGGTCCACTACCCGATCCAGTTGTTCGGGTGTCTGACCGTCCAGGACGCTAGGCGTTAAGCTCGCAATCGACATAAGCTCCCCGGCCCGCGTGAGGCAGGACCGGCCATCTTCAAGCCAGCCCCACCAAGGCAGTTCCTCGGCCAGTGCGCCCGCCGCCTCAAAGTCCTTGAGTTCGTTGTCTACGTTCACCCGCTAGCTCCGAATGAGAAGCGTCCAGGGAGCTTCCGCCCATTTGCCGGGATCGTAGCGGGCGCGAAACTGCGCGGACGCCCGCAAGATTTCAAGCATGTTGGGGTCTTGCTTCCAGGCCCAAAACCCGACGCCGTAAAGGACCGCGAAGATCAACCCGCCCACCACAATGGAGTTGATGGCGTTCCACAGGGCAAGCCCCAACGTGGCGCTCAACAGGAACCACCGGCGCTCGACGCCCATGATGGTGAGCGGCTTGGAAAGCGTCGGGTATCCGCGCCATGTTTTCCCGCGTTCCATCAGAAAAGCCACGCGAGAAAGTTGGCCGCGCCCATGGCCATTCCCAGGCCGAAGATGATACCGGCCAGGGCCTTCTTGCTGCCGCCTTCCCCGAAGGCGAACATCAGCCCGCCCACTACAACGGCAATCAAGCTGAGTCCTCGCGCAATGGGTCCGGTGAAAGCGGCCTGCAACACGTCTATGGCTTGCAGCCAAGGGCTTGCTCCCGCGCCTGGTGTGGTGACTGGTGGCGTCACAACCTGGGCCAAAAGCTCGACCGCCGTAAGCGCGAAGATGCTCACCAAAAGAACGCCTTGTTTCGCGATGGTTGAATGTTTGTTTTTCATGTCGTCTCTCCCTGTTTTGTTGATTCAAACGCCGGGGAATTGCCCCCGTTCTTCTTGTCCTAACTTCTTGGCAAGCTCGGTCGTTGCGCCGCCGCCGCGCCGAATGGAGCGCTCCATGAGATCGACCTTGAGGCCGAGGTCGGCCAAGCCCAAAGCGCGGGCGCAAGCGTAAATTGCAGCCATGAGCGTGAGTATGAGAAGTCCGCCATGCCACGCTAGGCCCGTCCAATAACGGGCGAAGATCATCCGAAAGTGAGGCTCGACATAAGCGAAGCGTTCTCCGCCAATCATCGCGGCGACGGCAAGGATGATGGCCGTGAAGCCAATGCTGATCTTCCACGGCTGCATTGCGGGAATCTCCCTTTAGAGTTCGATAGAACCTTTATCGCGTCCGCCGCCTCCGCCGCCTCCGCTGCCCTCGTCCTGGCCGAGGGATCGGGCTATCCGCGCCGACGCCCGCCCGTTGCTTCCATGCACGGCAAATCCGGCTGCGGCTTTCGCGGCGATACTCTTGGCGCTGTAGTGCTCGGTCGCAACCTCGACGTTCACGCGCCCGCCGCGGCCTTCAACATCGAGATATTCAAGCTGCGCGTCCGGGTACTCCACCCGGCCATTCTTGACGGATAGACCTAGTGCCTCCGCCGCTTCTAAACGTGCGGCGTCCGCCGCTTCCTTCCCGCCGCGCACTCGAGCAGTCTCGGTGGCGCGGGCGATCTCGCGCTTGAGTTCGGCGTCAATCCGAACGCGCTTGATCGTTGCTCCCTGTTCGAGTAGCTTCATCTGCTCGATCCTCGCGGCGCGAAATACAGCCACGTCATGTTGTAGCTCGTTGGGCTTCACAAGCCCGCTCCATGCCTTCTGTTGGGGATCAAGCCCTTGGTCGCGGGCTGAACGCTCCGCCCGCTCGACTCCGCGCTCGGTGAGCGTCAGCACTTTGTAGCTGCCGCCTTGCGGTCCTTCGGCGGTATGTTCTTGGACGTGACCGGAGCGCACCATCTGATCCACGGCCCGCCGCGCCGTGTAGGGGTGTCCCTCAAAGTGAGCGTCTACCACGTCGCGGTAGGCGACGTTGCGGTACATTCCCACGTCCGCTATCGCTCGATCCGTGCGGTCCTGGAAGTTCTGCCGCTTCGTTCCGCGGGGATCGTATTCGCGCCGGTGGCCGTTGCGCTCCCGGTTCTCGCGCTCTTTCGCGTGGTCGCGCCTGGGGCGAGCTTCGGGCCGGGTCCGGGGATCGGCGGCGAAGTCTCGCGGATCGAACACGGTAACTCCTTAACGGCTCGGCCCTACGTCGTGCTGTTGCGCTTGAGCGGGTTGCTGCTCCGGCGATTGCTTTGGCGTTTGGCTGATTTGCGGCCCGCGAGCATGGGAGTATTCCTGGGTCAACTCGGCCCGCGTTTTTTCCTCGCTCGGCGTCGCAACCTCACGGTTGATAGCGCGGTCCATGAGGTGATCGGTCATCTTCTGCGCGTCTCGCGCCGCTTTATGAATCTCATGCGGGTCTTTTTCGAGTACCTTTACCCAATTCTCGACATAGGCCGCGCCGCGCTGCGGGTCATGGCCCACGCCTACGCGCTCCCCGGTCATCATGGCGCTGATCTCTGCCCGCAATTCTTCGCGGGCGTACTCCGGTGATCCGAAGCCCTTTTCTAATCCGTCTTTGAGCGTTTCGCGGTTCATGCGCTCCGGGTGGCCGGTTGCATGTCCGCACTCGTGAAGCGCGGTCTGGTAGTAGCCGTTGCGGGTGGGGAATTGGCCCGGCTCCGGTAGCACTATCTTGTCCTCGGACATGCGATAGTAGGCCCGATCTCCGGCGACGTGCTCGACAGTCGGCCCGCTGGCCGCGATCACTTTCTCGGCGTCTCGATGAGCATCCCATTCGGGCCGTACTTGGCCTTCTCGTGGCTTCAATTCCAAGCCCTCGGCTTGCTCCACGTTAAACACCGTGTACTGCTTACAGATGGGCTTCTCGCGCTTTTGTTCTTCGTGGATCGTCTTGCCTTCCTTGTTCTTCATCGTCTGCCCTTTCTCGTCCTTCGCAACCCTGCTGTTACGATCCGTGAAGAATAGAACCTGCGTCCCTTTCTCGCCCTTGCGAACCTGCCCGCCCGCTTCCCGAATCTGGTTGTAGGTTCCCCATCGGTTGTCTCCCCGTCCATCGCGGATTGCCCGACTCATCAAGTAAAGGCTGTTGCCGCCGCTGTACTTCTTGCCGGTTGAGAAGTTTTCAGCGCTGATCTGTTCTCCCGGCTTCCACGGCTTCTGCCACGGCGCAACTCCGCGCTTGATCTGGTCAATGATTTCGTTGGAGACTTTCCTCGCGTAGTCTTCCCCGCGTTGCCAAAAGGATTTCTTCGCCATAGTGCGCCTCCATTCCTAGTCGTGGCGGTCGTACCGCGCCGCGTTGATCTCCGCCAGGGTGCCCACGTCCTCGTCCATGGGCACTCCGATCCGCTCTGCCAGTTCCCACGTCAGCTCGACCGCGAGTCCTCGATTCAGCGCCTCGTGAAATTCAGCCTCGGTTGTGGCCGTAACGTACTTCTCGCCGTTCTCTTCCTTTTTTTGAATCACGGTTTCTTCCTCTCTCCTGGTTGTCAGCACCCCTCACGAAGTGAGGATTTCCTTGCGGGTGCGGCCGCAGATGATACAGACGGGTTCGAATTCTGGGCAGTCGTCATATCGAGCCTCCCCGCGGAAGCTTTCCGGTCCGTTTTCGGACCGGGAAAGCTCCGCTACCGTGATACTGCCCGAATCATAGGCTGCGGGGGAAGTATGATCCGTCACGCGCCGGAGGCTGCGGCGTTCCCGGTAGGCCCGTTGCCGGTCGCGGTGATCGAGCCGTCCCTCCCGGCTTTGCTGGTGCCGCCGGTTGGCGTCCCGCCGTTGTTGCCGCCGCGCTTTCCGCCGACAGCGCTCGCCGCAGTATTGGTGCCCCCGGTCACAATGACGACAGATCCAGAACACCACGCCACAGCCGGCCCCCCGGCAGAACCTCCGCCGTAGGGGCTCTTCGCCGGTCCCCATGCCCGCCCTTCCGGCGGGAGGGGACAAACGCGACTCGGCTTGGCAAGATCGACCCCATCCGCAGATGCCCTTTTTGCCCTCCGCGGCGCTGAACGCGCGCCCCTTCTATCCGGGGAACATGGGAGAATAAGGCATGGCGCGCAAACGGGACGGCTTGGTTCCCATCGAGGAAGCCTTCTCCGGCCTGGACGGACCGATGAAGTCGATCCGCGAAGCCTCGCCCCAGGCGTTGCACCACTTCACCCGCTTCGATCAGGTGAATCAGCTTGTTTCGGCCAGCGAAGCGGACCCGGATCTCGGCTTCATGGCGCGGATGATGGTGTTGTGCAGCCTGCCCCGCACCAACCCCGGCAACCGGCATCAGTACAAGCGCGTCAACGGCCCTTACCGGCTCTACATGCAGGCCGGGCCGGAGACTAAGCTTCCCTTCGGCAACCTGCCGCGCCTGATCCTAGCGTGGCTCTGTACCGAAGTGGTGAAGACCCAAAGCCGCGAGCTGGTCCTGGGGAAATCGCTTTCCGAGTTCATGCGTACTCTGGGGGTCTACAGCAGCGCCGGGGGGGGTAGCAACGCGGCTCCGCAACCAGATGCGGCGGCTCTTCAACGCCAATGTCCGGTTGATCTACAAAGTCGCGCACGGAGAGCAATTTATTTCCTCGGCCATCGCCGACCGAGGCGAGTTTTGGTGGAACGAACGCAAGCCCAACGAGCCGGTGCTTTGGGACAGCAAGATCCGGCTGGGCGAAGACTTCTTCAATGAGATCATCAGCCATCCCGTCCCGCTCGACATGAACACCCTCACGGCCCTCAAACGCTGCGCCCTGGGCCTCGATCTCTACCTGTGGCTCACCTACCGCTGCTTCACGCTCAAGAACACGCTATACCTCACTTGGAAGCAGTTGTACCAGCAGTTTGGAGCGCACCCGGCCAAAGCCAGCGATAACCAAACCGTTCAAGACTTCCGGTACAAGGTTCTGCGCGAGTTGAAGAAGATCAAACTGGCCTGGCCGGATCTGAACTACTCGACGGCCAAGGGCGTGTTAATCATCTTGCCCTCGACGCCTGCCATCGCGCCGCTCAATCAAGGCCCGCTAGGCCGCTAGATTCCCTATTTCCACCACAAGGCTCACCCCTGACGCCTCCGCGAGTCGCGGGTGTGGCCTAGGTGGCCGCGACCGCTGAAAGCCGCTCCTGTGGCGTCTCACGGCGGCCTAAACGATTGCCCCCACAAGAGTTATCCACAGGCTTGTGTGATCCTGGAGGGTTTTCCACGAACATAACCCTTCACCACATTGGTCACTTTTTCGAACATAACCCTTCACTCCCCCGCCGAATCTTCGAACATAACCCTTCACCTTACAAGTAGTAAGAACAAGTAGTAGGACCAAGTAGTAGGAGCGACGAGCCTGTGAAAAATTATCAAACCGAAAACTCAAGAGCCGAGAAGCTATACCCCTCTGAGCGAACAAAAGACAACTTCTGCAAGGGAGGTTGCCCTCAGCTCGCCTTTCCCTTGCCTCCAATGGCTCCAGATCCACCGAGCGTCTATTCCCGATCCGGCATCTGCGGGACCGGCACCACCGGAAGCGTGGCGAAGATGCGGTTGCCGGGGTCCATTTCCAGGGCCACGGCGCTGAATAGCCCCTCCCCAACCGCATCGCAGCGCACCGACCCCGTGAAGTCGGACGTATCGGTGGCGGGGAACGCCTGGTCGATGAGCCAGGACGTCTGCCCGTTGGCCTCCAGAGGGATGCTCGCGGAGTCGCGCAGCACGCCCTCTCGCATCAAGTCGCAGTGCAGCAACCCCGGACTCGATTCCAGGTTGTGCATCGCGACCCGCGTGTTGCTGCCCCCCTCCTGGCGGCGCACCGGGAAGAGGGCTTCGCTGACGGGTGGATTGGCCACCACCACGCCCACGCCGTAGGGGGGAAGGCCCACGCGCAGGAACCCGGCGAGGGGACCGTCCGAGACCACCCGCACCGATCCCGACCGCAGCTCTCCTTGCCCGTGTGTGGCAATCGTGAGTACTCCCAGCGGCGCCATCTCGGTCCAGACCGTCAGGCCTCCGTCGTCGGTGATCCGCAGATCGCTGGTGAGTGTCACCACCGATGCGGGGGCAATCGGGTTGCCCTGCGTGTCGTAGAAGTACATGACGGGACGGCTCGGAGGGATGGCCGCATCAACGGGGGTGCGGGGAGCACCGCTCGGCTGGGTGGACGGATTGACGAACACCAGATCGGTGGTGATGCCGGTCCCATTGGCGAATTCCGCAAAATCCAGCACCGTCGCGCCGCCGCCGCCGCCCGTGTGGTCCACCGGCACCACCGGCACTGCGGTGAAGATGCGGTTGCCGGTGTCCATTTCCAGGGCCACGGCGGTAAACCGTCCCTCCCCGGCCGCGGTGCAGCGCACCACCCCCAGGAAATTGGACGTCTCGGTCGTGGTGAACGCGTCTTCGATGAACCAGGAGGTCTGCCCGTTGGCCGCCAGAGGAATCGCCACCTCTTCGAGCGTGACGCCCCCGCTCATCAAGCGGCAGCGGACCCCTATCGCTTCCGCCTCCAGGTTGTGGAGGGCTGCCGCCGTGGGGATGCCTCCCGCCTGGCTGCGGACCGGGAAGAGGGCATCCCGGACGGGGTCGCCGGCTCCCATCGCGGCGGCCCCGATCTCCGGGACGTGATAGCGCAGGATCCCGCTGATGGGGCCGTCGGAGCGCACGGTCACCGATCCGGACACCAATGCCCCTTGCCCGTGGGTCGAAATCGTGAGCATTCCCAAGGGTTCCGTCTCCGTCCAGACCGTCAGGCCTCCGTCGTCGGTGATCCGCAGATCGCGCGTCACCTCCACCACCGATGCGGGGGCGATCGGATTGCCCCCCCGATCGGAAAAGTAGATTACGGGTTGGATCGGATGGGGGGCCACGTTCAGGAGCACCATCTCGGAGGTGGTGGCATCCCCGTTGGCGAAATACGCAAAGTCCAGCGCCTGCGCGACGTCGGTGTCCACCAGGGTCAGCGTCGCCGAGCGCACCTGCAGCCCCGCCACCGCCACCGTCCCGCTCACCGTCAGCGTCTGGTCCCGCCGTGGCTGCCCATCCCGTTCCGTCAACAGATCGAACGACGCCCCGTACGCCTCGTACCCCTTGGGAATCGTCAGCTCGAACGGCTCCACCGGTTGGAACCCCACCGACCCGCTGCCGCCAGTGCCCGCCACCGACAGCGTCACCACCGTGTCCTCGGCGCGCGCACTAGGCGTCATCTCCGCGAGCACCCGGACCGTCCCGCGCCAGCCTTCCGGCACGCGCGTCTCGCTCAGCGTCAGCGTGATCAGGTCCGGCGCGTCGTCCCCGTCCAGCAGCTCCAGCGTCGCCGGCTCCACCGCCAGCCCGTCCGCCGTCCCGCCCAGCGTCAGCCTCCCGTCCGCCTGGTCGATCCCCAGCGTGTTGAGAACGATCCCGAACGTCCGCTGGCCGCTGATCCGGCCCGCCCGGATCGTCAGCCTCATCCCAGAATCGACCAGCGCCGAGACCTGGCTCCCGTCGCTGCTGGAGTTCGTCGCCTCCAGCGTCACCACCGTGTCCTGCTCCCGCGCCGCCCCGTCCAGCGTCCCCGTGACCGTCAGGTCAAAGTGCGTCCCCTCGCTCTCGGCCAAGCGCGTCTCGCTCAGCTCCAGCGTGACCTTCGTGGAGGCGCTCTCGCTGTCGTCGTCCTCCAGCAGGAACGTCGCGCTGGTCACGCGCAGCCCCGACGCCCGGCCGCTGATGGTGAGCGTCTCGTCCTCCTCGGCCTCGTCGTCGTACTCCGGATACAGCATGAACCCGCCCTCGGCATTGCGCCGCTCCCCGGCCGGGATCGTCAGCTCGAACGGCGCCACCGCCTCGAACCCCACCACGCCCGAGCGGCCGCTGCCCCGCACCTGCACCGTCACGATCGTGTCCGCCGACCGTATGGCGTCCAGCGTCGCCTCCACCGTCACGTGGATCGCCCCGCCGCCCTCGGAGTGCCGCGACACGTACGGCACGGCCAGGTTGACCGTGGCCGTGTCGTTGTCGGTCAGCTCCAGCGTCGCCGACTCCACCCGCAGCCCGATCGCCTCGCCCCTCACCTCGATCGACTCGGTCCCCTCCGCCAGCGTGTCGTCCTGCGGCTGCAGCGTGAAGCTGCGCGAGGCGCCCGTGCGCCCCGGCTCGATCGTGATCGTGAACGGCTCCACCACCGCCGCGTCCTGGCCCGGGCCGAATCCCACCTCCTGCGAACTCAGGGTCACCACCACGTTGGTCGGCACGGTCCGCGCGCCTTGGTCCAGTTTCGCCGTCACCGTGACCGTCGTCGGCCCCGCGTCCTCCGCCACGCTCTCCGGGCTCACGCTCAGCTCCAGCACCGTCGAGGTGTCGTCGTCGGTGATCGTCAGCGTCGCCATGCCGGTCTCCAGGCCCGTCGCGCTTCCGCTCAGGATCACCGTCTCGGCGCTTTCGGCCGCGCTGTCGTTGGTCGGCGTGAACGTGAACGTCCCCGTCCCGCTCGTCTGGTTCGCCGGGATCGTCAGCGTGAAGTTGTTCACCGCCGTGTAGTCCGTCGCCGACGTCGCCGTCCCCGTGCCCCCATCGCTCACTGTCACCGTGGTCGCCGTCGTCCGCGCGGCCCCGTCCAGCGCTGCCGTCACCGTCACCGTCGTCGGCCCCGCGTCCTCCGCCACGCTCTCCGGGCTCACGCTCAGCTCCAGCGCCGTCGAGGTGTCGTCGTCGGCGATCGTCAGCGTCGCCGTATCCCCCGTCAGCCCCGTCGCGCTCCCGCTCAGGATCACTGTCTCGGCACTTTCCGCCGCGCTGTCGTTGGTCGGGGTGAACGTGAACGTCCCCGTCCCGCTCGTCTGGTTCGCCGGGATCGTCAGCGTGAAGTTGTTCACCGCCTGGTAGTCCGTCGCCGACGTCGCCGTCCCCGTGCCCCCATCGCTCACTGTCACCGTGGTCGCCGTCGTCCGCGCGGCCCCGTCCAGCGCCGCCGTCACCGTCACCGTCGTCGGCCCCGCGTCCTCCGCCACGCTCTCCGGGCTCACGCTCAGCTCCAGCGCCGTCGAGGTGTCGTCGTCGGTGATCGTCAGCGTCGCCGTATCCCCCGTCAGCCCCGTCGCGCTCCCGCTCAGGATCACTGTCTCGGCACTCTCCGCCGCGCTGTCGTTGGTCGGGGTGAACGTGAACGTCCCTGTCCCGCTCGTCTGGTTGGCCGGGATCGTCAGCGTGAAGTTGTTCACCGCCTGGTAGTCCGTCGCCGACGTCGCCGTCCCCGTGCCCCCATCGCTCACTGTCACCGTGGTCGCCGTCGTCCGCGCGGCCCCGTCCAGCGCCGCCGTCACCGTCACCGTCGTCGGCCCCGCGTCCTCCGCCACGCTCTCCGGGCTCACGCTCAGCTCCAGCGCCGTCGAGGTGTCGTCGTCGGTGATCGTCAGCGTCGCCATGCCGATCTGCAGGCCGGTCGCGCTTCCGCTCAGGATCACTGTCTCGGCACTTTCCGCCGCGCTGTCGTTGGTCGGCGTGAACGTGAACGTCCCCGTCCCGCTCGTCTGGTTCGCCGGGATCGTCAACGTGAAGTTGTTCACCGCCTGGTAGTCCGTCGCCGACGTCGCTGTCCCCGTGCCCCCATCGCTCACTGTCACCGTGGTCGCCGTCGTCCGCGCGGCCCCGTCCAGCGCTGCCGTCACCGTGACCGTCGTCGGCCCCGCGTCCTCGGCCACGCTCTCCGGGCTCACGCTCAGCTCCAGCGCCGTCGAGGTGTCGTCGTCGGTGATCGTCAGCGTCGCCGTATCCCCCGTCAGCCC
Organism: Bryobacterales bacterium; assembly: GCA_965206025.1. Classification (GTDB taxonomy): domain Bacteria; phylum Acidobacteriota; class Terriglobia; order Bryobacterales; family UBA6623. The sequence goes on from CBDBIU010000003.1 coordinate 625,938, forward strand.
CGTCGCGCTCCCGCTCAGGATCACTGTCTCGGCACTCTCCGCCGCGCTGTCGTTGGTCGGGGTGAACGTGAACGTCCCTGTCCCGCTCGTCTGGTTCGCCGGGATCGTCAGCGTGAAGTTGTTCACCGCCTGGTAGTCCGTCGCCGACGTCGCTGTCCCCGTGCCCCCATCGCTCACCGTCACCGTGGTCGCCGTCGTCCGCGCGGCCCCGTCCAGCGCCGCCGTCACCGTCACCGTCGTCGGCCCCGCGTCCGCCACGCTCTCCGGGCTCACGCTCAGCTCCAGCGCCGTCGAGGTGTCGTCGTCGGTAATCGTCAGCGTCGCCGTGCCGGTCTCCAGGCCGGTCGCGCTCCCGCTCAGGATCACTGTCTCGGCACTCTCCGCCGCGCTGTCGTCGGGGTGAACGTGAACGTCCCTGTCCCGCTCGTCTGGTTCGCCGGGATCGTCAGCGTGAAGTTGTTCACCGCCTGGTAGTCCGTCGCAGACGTCGCCGTCCCCGTGCCCCCATCGCTCACTGTCACCGTGGTCGCCGTCGTCCGCGCGGCCCCGTCCAGCGCCGCCGTCACCGTGACCGTCGTCGGCCCCGCGTCCTCCGCCACGCTCTCCGGGCTCACGCTCAGCTCCAGCGCCGTCGAGGTGTCGTCGTCGGTGATCGTCAGCGTCGCCGTATCCCCCGTCAGCCCCGTCGCGCTCCCGCTCACCGTGGTCGCCGTCGTCCGCGCGGCCCCGTCCAGCGCCGCCGTCACCGTCACCGTCGTCGGCCCCGCGTCCTCCGCCACGCTCTCCGGGGATCTGTCTCGGCACTCTCCGCCGCGCTGTCGTTGGTCGGGGTGAACGTGAACGTCCCTGTCCCGCTCGTCTGGTTCGCCGGGATCGTCAGCGTGAAGTTGTTCACCGCCTGGTAGTCCGTCGCAGACGTCGCCGTCCCCGTGCCCCCATCGCTCACTGTCACCGTGGTCGCCGTCGTCCGCGCGGCCCCGTCCAGCGCCGCCGTCACCGTCACCGTCGTCGGCCCCGCGTCCTCCGCCACTCTCCGGGCTCCGCTCAGCTCCAGCGCCGACGAGGTGTCGTCGTCGGTGATCGTCAGCGTCGCCATGCCGATCTGCAGGCCGGTCGCGCTTCCGCTCAGGATCACTGTCTCGGCACTTTCCGCCGCGCTGTCGTTGGTCGGCGTGAACGTGAACGTCCCCGTCCCGCTCGTCTGGTTCGCCGGGATCGTCAGCGTGAAGTTGTTCACCGCCTGGTAGTCCGTCGCCGACGTCGCTGTCCCCGTGCCCCCATCGCTCACCGTCACCGTGGTCGCCGTCGTCCGCGCGGCCCCGTCCAGCGCCGCCGTCACCGTGACCGTCGTCGGCCCCGCGTCCTCGGCCACGCTCTCCGGGCTCACGCTCAGCTCCAGCGCCGTCGAGGTGTCGTCGTCGGTGATCGTCAGCGTCGCCGTATCCCCCGTCAGCCCCGTCGCGCTCCCGCTCAGGATCACCGTCTCGCTGCTCTCCGCCGCGCTGTCGTTGGTCGGGGTGAACGTGAACGTCCCCGTCCCGCTCGTCTGGTTCGCCGGAATCGTCAACGTGAAGTTGTTCACCGCCTGGTAGTCCGTCGCCGACGTCGCCGTCCCCGTGCCCCCATCGCTCACTGTCACCGTGGTCGCCGTCGTCCGCGCGGCCCCGTCCAGCGCCGCCGTCACCGTCACCGTCGTCGGCCCCGCGTCCTCCGCCACGCTCTCCGGGCTCACGCTCAGCTCCAGCGCCGACGAGGTGTCGTGGTCGGTAATCGTCAGCGTCGCCGTATCCCCCGTCAGCCCCGTCGCGCTCCCGCTCAGGATCACCGTCTCGGCGCTTTCGGCCGCGCTGTCGTTGGTCGGCGTGAACGTGAACGTCCCCGTGCCGCTGGTCTGGTTGGCCGGGATCGTCAGCGTGAAGTTGTTCACCGCCTGGTAGTCCGTCGCCGACGTCGCCGTCCCCGTGCCCCCATCGCTCACTGTCACCGTGGTCGCCGTCGTCCGCGCGGCCCCGTCCAGCGCCGCCGTCACCGTCACCGTCGTCGCGCCCGCGTCCTCCGCCACGCTCTCAGGGCTCACGCTCAGCTCGATCGCCGTCGAGGTGTGCGACGGAGCCGATCTGGAAGACCTCGGAGAGCCCGTAGAGCGGATTCAGGTTGTCCTTTTGGTCGTTACGGTCGCCGTCCAGGGGGCCGTAGCTGTCGATAAAGGGGAAATTCAGGAGTTGTTCGTCGATCGACTACCGGAGGTTGTCCTTTTGGTCGTTACGGTCGCCGTCCAGGGGGCCGTAGCTGTCGATAAAGGGGAAATTCAGGAGTCCGACTACCGGATTGTCGGTGCCGAGAGCCCTCGAACTGTCGTTGGAACCCATCGCTTCGGTCCCGTCGCGCTCGCTCCCGGTCCAGACCGTGTTGCCCGAGTCGTACTGAGGAAAGCTGACGCTGGCCCCCGCCTCGTCCCGGCCGGTCTCCACCTCGTCCCACGTTCCGTCGTAAAAGTCCTCGTAGTCGTCGGCGACCTGGCTGCCGTTCAGCCAGTAGATGGGCGGGCCCTTGTCGTCGTCTGTCTGGAACGAGCTGGTGTTGGCGCGGGCGTCGACGTCGGCGGTGCTGGCGACGGCGCGGAACCCCGCGCTGTAGTCCTGGATGTCGGCATCGCCGGCAGCGGCGGCGTCCTGGACGAACGTGTTGTAGTCCCCGATGTCGATCGAGGTGGCGTCGCGCGTGCCCGAGGAGTGGAACAGCAACCGGAAGGTGTCGCCGGCCTCCAGGCCCGACGGGGTCAGGCTCCAGTCGCTGGGAACCTGTGTCGGCAAGGCGCTCTCCGTCCCCGTTCTCCCCGTTCCCGAGGGCGACCAATCGCTGGTGCCCTCCGGGTTCGTCGCCCGCACCTGCGCGGCGTAGGCCGTGTCGACGGTCAGGCCAGTGACGGTGGTGGACAGGCCGGTCCCGACGTGGTCCAACTCGATCCAGGATTCGCTGCCGTCCGCCTGGTACCGCACGTCGTAGTCGGTGATGGCCGGGCCGGTGGTGTCCGGAGCGGTCCAGCTCACCTGCAGGCTGTCGGGCCCTGTCGCCCCCACCGTCGGCGCCGCCGGCGTCTCCGGCGGCTCGTCCACGTCCGTCACCGTGATCGTCACCGGGACCGTGGCGCTGTAGCCGTCGGGATCCTCCGCCTTGACCGTGACCTCGTAGGTGTTATCTCCGGCGCCGCGCAATGGATTGGCATGGACTTCGTGGTCGAGCACCGCAGTGGTCTGGATCTGTCCGCTGGTCAAAACGTGCACGATGTCGAACCACAACGCGTCCGTCCCCTCCAGGCTGTAGAGCATAAATCGGTTGTTCGGGTGGGTCGCCGTCACGGCGGCCCCCACGTTCTCCCCCACGGCCGTGTTCTCCGCAACGCTCCGCGTTTCCGTGGGGTTCGGGAACCTCGGCTTGTGCTTGTCGTCGTCGGTGATCGTCAGGGTCGCCGTGCCCCCCGTCAGGCCCGTCGCGCTCCCGCTCAGGATCACCGTCTCGTCGGCGCTCTCCACCGCGTCGTCGTCCGTCGGCGTGAACGTGAAGGTCGCCGTTCCGCTGAGATGGTTGGCCGGGATCGTCAGCGTGAAGTTCTCCACCGCCTCGTAGTCCGTCCCCGAGGTCGCCGTCCCGCCGGTCTGGCTCACCGTCACCTCGGTCGCCGTGGTCCGCGTCCCCGCGTCCAGCGTCGCCGTCACCGTGACCGTCGTCGCGCCCCCATCCTCGGCCACGCTCGCCGGACTCACGCTCAGCGCGATCCCCGTCGGGTCGACCGTCGTCGTGCCTACCCGGAACACCCCGGAGAGGGCGTAGTAGCCCTTGTCGGTATTGGTGTCGTCGTCGATTCCCCCACTGATGGGGCCGCCGGCACCGTCGCCATTGAGCACTCCGTAACCGACAGTCGAGTCGCCTAATCTCCAGTATCTGTAGCTGTTACCGGAGCTGTTAGCGTCTTCGGGCCTCGCCGTCCCGTCGCTGTTGCTGCCGGTCCAGACCTCCTCGGCGGCGATCACCTGGCCGGAGCCGTCCGTGGGGTTGGCCTCGTCGTCCCAGTCCCCGTCGTAGAAGTCTTCGTAGTCGTCGGCGACCTTGTTGCCGCCGAGCCAGTAGATCGGGACGCCCTTGTGGTCGGCGGTGTAGGTGGTCCAGGTGTTGTCGCGCGCGTCGGTCGAGTCGGTCGAGTTGGTGACGGTGGAGCCGAAGACGTAGGAGACGCTGACGTCTTCGGCGCTGCCGAGGACGCGGAAGTGCGAGCTATGGGTCCGGATGGCGTCGTGGACGCTGTCCGTGTCGGCCTGGCGCTGAACGTAGGTGTTGTAGCCGCTGATGCCGGTGGAGGTCGGGGCGCGGCCCGCGGCGGTGACGAACAGGAGCCGGAACCTGTCGCCGGTGGTGAGGCCCGGGGGTTTGCCGGGCCAGTTGGCGGGGACGTAGGTGTCGTCGGCGGCGATGGTCAGCGTCGTGCTGCGGAAGGTCTGCGCCACGGTGCTGCGGAAGATCAGCGCGTCCCCCGCTCGCGCTCAGGATCACCGTCTCGTTGCCCTCCTGCGCCTCGTCGTCCGTCGGCGTGAACGTGAAGGTCGCCGTCGCGCTCTCCTGCTGGGCCGGGATCGTCAGCGTGAAGTCCTCCACCGCCGCGTAGTCCGTCCCCGAGGTCGCCGTCCCGCCCGTGCGGCTCACCGTCACCTCGGTCGCGAAGGGCCGCGCGCGTTGGACCAGTTCGATCCCCCCGCCAAGGTTCTGGCGCTCGGTCACCAACGTTGCCGTCACCGTGACCGTCGTCGCGCCCGCGTGCTCCTCCACGCTCCGCGGGCTCGCCCACAGCACGATGGCCCTCCGCGTCGATTCGTCGTCGCGGATCCCCAGCCGCACGGGCACCGTGTTCAACGTCCGGCCCCCTGCGTTCTCGCCCAGGATCACCGTCTTGGTACGCTCCTCCGCGCTGTTGTCCGTCGGCGTCAACGTGAAGGTCGCCGTCCCGCTGGTCTGGTTGGCCGGGATCGTCACCGTGAAGTCCTGCACCGCCGCGTAGTCCGTCCCCGAGATTGCCGTCCCGCCCGTCCGGCTCACCGTCACCTCGGTCGCCGTGGCCCGCGCCGCCTCCAGCAGCGCCGCGGTCACCGTGACCGTCTCCGCGCCCAGGTGCTCCCACACGCCCTCCGGGCTCACGCTCAGCGTGACCAGCGCCGCGTCGTCGTCGTCGGTGATCGTCAGCGTTGCCGTGTCTGTCCAGTCCGCCAGGCTGGCCTCTCCCAGCACTCCGGCGCCCAGGATCACCGTCTCGGGGGCCTCCCGCAGACTGTCGTCCGTCGGCGTGAACGTGAAGGTCGCCGTTGCGCTCTCCTGCTCGGCCGGGATCGTCAGCGTGACGGAGAACACCGCGTAGTCCGTCCCCGAGGTTGCCGTCCCGCCCGTCGGGAGCACCAGCACGTTGGTCGCCGTGTTCCGCGTCCCCGCGTCCAGCGCCGCGGTCACCGTGACCGTCGTCGCGCCCGCGGTCTCGGCCACGCTCTCCTGGCTCACGCTCAGCAGGATGTTCGTCGGCACCGAATCGTCGTCGGTGATCGTCAGCGTCGCCGTGCCTGTCGTCAGGCCCGTCGCGCTGCCGCTCAGGATCACCGTCTCGGCACCGTCCGCCGCGCTGTCGTCCGTCGGCGTGAGCGTGAAGGTCGCCGTCCCGCTGGTCTGCTCGGCCGGGATCGTCACCGTGAAGGCGTCCACCGCCGCGTAGTCCGTCCCCGAGGTCGCCGTCCCGCCCGTCCGGCTCACCGTCACCTCGGTCGCCGACGCGGCGTCGTCGTCGATGATCGTCAGCGTTGCCGTGCCGTTCGCCAGGCCCGGCGCGTCGAACGCATAGGCCGTCAGGACCCGCGCCTCGGGAGGCTCCGGGTCACTGTCGTCCTCCGGCGTGAACGTGAACGTCCTCGTCGCGCTGGTCTCGTTCGCCGGGATCGTCAGCGGGTAGGCGTTCCCCCCCACGGGGTCCTCGTCCGGCACCGCCACCGTCACCCGGGTCTCTGTCGTTCGCGCCGCACCGTTCAGCGCCACCGTCGCCGTGATCGTCGTCTCGCCCGCGCTCTCCCACACCTGGCTCGGGCTCACGCTCAGCTCCAGCGCCGTCGAGGCCGTGTCGTCGTCGGTGATCGTCAGCGTCGCCATGCCTGGCGTCAGGCCCGTCGCGCTCCCGCTCAGCTCCAACGTCTCGTCGCCCTCGGCCAGGCTGTCGTCCGTCGGCGTGAACGTGAAGGTCCCGCTCACACTGGTCTGCTCGGCCGGGATCGTCACCGTGAAGGCGTTCACCGCCGCGTAGTCCGTCCCCGACGTCGCCGTCCCGCCCGTGCGGCTCACCGTCACCTCGGTCGCCGTGGACCGCGTCTCCTCCAGCGCCGCGGTCACCGTCACCGTCGTCGCGACCGCGTTCTCCGCCACGCTCTCCGGGCTCACGCTCAGCGTGATCCGCGGGGCGTCGTCGTCGATGATCGTCAGCGTTGCCGTGTTCCCCTCCCCGGGCGGCAAGCCGGAGGACAAGGTGGGCACGGCGCTCAGGATCACGGTCTCGTCACCCTCCTCCGCGCTGTCGTCCACCGGCCTGAACGTGAAGGTCTCCGTCGCGCTGGTCTCGTTGGGCAGGATCGTCAGGAACACGGCGTTAAAGAACTGGTAGTCCGTCCCCTGGCCGAGCGCCGTCCCGTCGCCCGTCGGGTTCACCAACATCACGGTCGCTCTCGTCCGCGCCGCCGACAGCGTCACCGTCACCGTCACCGTCGTCGCGCCCGCGTCTTCCGCGACGCTCGCGGGGTCCAGGCTCAGCATGATGGTCTGGGCCATGGCGGGAGGGGCGGCGGCGAGGGCGGCGACGAGGGCGGCGACGACAGCGGCCAGGAGCCAGAGGGCGGGTCCCGGGCGTCGGGGCCGGCCACCGTCAGCCCGGGCAGGCCGGCCCCCGGTGCGAGATCCTCGATCCGGCTGCCGCCGGCGTGCCCTCAGACCATTCGCAGGTGCGTGCGGGCAAGCCGCGCTGTGGCCACGGCTGTGGAAGTTGCCGGAACTCCTGTCGGCATCAACCGCGGGTCCGTTGCGCTCGGAACCACCGACAGAGTCAATGGAGGTCAATTCCCGGAGAATTGGCCTGTGTGGAACTTGGGCGCCGGTGGGCGGCCCTATATCCGGGCCTGCTGAACGGCTTGCGAACAAGTGGTCCAAGGACATCAGTTGCACCGCCTCCAACCGTCTGCGGTTCCGTCCGCCTGCAGCGTTGCGCAGCTGCCGGGTCCGTCGGGGAGCATGCGCGCCGCCTCGGCATGGACGGGCGGGGTCCTCCAGCGCACCAGCCACAAGACGGAATCCCCACTCCGTCCTCGCCGCGCTTCACCTTCGATGGCCGAACGGCCGGTCAGCGAAGGTCGGGGTCCCCGAAGCGGCCGGGACGCCGCACTTGTGGAGAATTGGAGGTCTTGAGTGGGGTTGGGTCTCATGGCCGTCGCGTTTCTCCCGTTGCCTCAACGAGGCTGGTTGCTCGCGATAACTGGAATTATCGCGAGCAAAAATGCGCGGTCTTTTTCGACTCAACGGGAGGCCGCCCGATGCTGATTGCAGAGACGCCATGCGATGTCGAACGTGTTGCAGGCGTGGCACACGCCGCGGAGGTGGGGGACCCCCTGGCCGCCTACTTCGACGCGGCCCGGGGTGCGTTCAGCCGCAACACGGAACGCGCGCTACGGGCGGACGTGAAGATATTCGCGTCCTGGTGCCGGCAGCACGTCCGGGCGGCGTTGCCCGCCAGCGCCGCCACCGTGGTCGCCTTCATCGACGACAGGGCGCGCGTCAAGGCCCCGGCGACGGTGCGCCGCTACGTCTCCAGCATCGCTACCCTGCACAAGGCGCTCCGGCACACGAATCCGCTGGAGAGCGCCTGCGTCCGGTTCGCCCTGCAACGGATGCACCGGCGCCGGGGGCGCCGGCAGGCGCAGGTCCAGGGACTGACGTGGCCGCTGCGGAACCGGCTGCTGGAAGCAGCCGGAGACCGGCTGATCGACATCCGGAACCGCGCGCTGCTGGCGGTGGGCTACGACACGCTGCTGCGGCGCTCCGAGCTGGTATCGCTGGAAGTGCCTGATGTACTGGAGGAAATCGATGGAACGGCGACGCTGCTCGTGCGCTCGGGCAAGACCGACGCGGATGGGCGAGGCGCGACGCTCTACTTGGCGCGCGACACGGTGCAGCTCGTCAAGACATGGCTCGAACGGGGCGGCGTCGGCCGAGGGCGGTTGCTTCGTTCCGTGCACAAGGATGGCACGGTCGGCGAGCAGCTCGACGCGAGCCAGGTGCCGCGCATCTATAAGGCCATGGCTCGACGGGCCGGGATCCCCGGCGACATCGTGGACACGCTGGCCGGGCACAGCACGCGCGTCGGGCCGGTGCAGGACATGATCGCCTGCGGCATCGAGTTGCCGGCCATCCTGCAGTCCGGGCGCTGGCAGACGACGCGCATGGTCCAACGCTACGGGGAGCGGTTGCTGGCCCGGCGCAGCGGCGCCGCCCAGCTGGCCGAGCGGCAGAAGCGCTGAGGAGGCCGCGCCGCCGAGGAATACGGGCTGTCCCGCCGGCGCCGGCGGGAGGCTCGGGCGTGGACGTGCGTCCCCGTTCGAGGGCTTTGCTCCGGATGCTCGGCGTGACGTTATCGCGAGCAAAACCCGGCGCCGTTCCGCCACGAGTCGCGGCAGCAGGCGGCCCGCCCAGCCGTCGTCACGCAGGCCAGTGCGACGTGTCTCGACGGCAAGACACGTGTGTTCAGTGGTTTACGAACGGACGTACGGACGAGGCAACGGTTGCGGACCATGGTGGACGCTGTGCTATGATGTGCTCGCTTCGGTGTGGAACGATGTTTACTCGCGATAATTCCAGTTATCGCGAGTAAAAAGCCTCGATGTGATCGCGTTGCCCGACGCGTCAGGCCGCAGCATGTCAGCGCCAACCGGTGCTCCCCGTTTCCCCGTCCTGGCCGCCGCACGTCGTTGATCGCGATGGTGGCCTCGCCGCCATCGGTGAGGCTCCAGTCGCAGCCGGTGACTCGCACCACCCGTCGGCCATCGAGATCCATCGCGACATCACGCCCATTGCGCGAATCGCGCGACCGCCATCTGCGCCGACCGTTCCGTGCGGTCGGTAGAGGCTGGCACTTTATTTAACGCACTCACGCCCGCCCAGTCCCTGCCAAACTGGTAGATTCGAGAGCAAGAGCAAGCGGTCGGCAACGGGTCCACCCGCTGAGAACGCGGGCCGTGCGACGGTTAGCCGAACTCCGTGAGGGACAGCACCAGCCGCACCAGGTCCGCCTGCCGGGAGATCGGCTGTTTCTGGTAGATCTGCTTCAGGTGCCAATAGATGGAGCCTGGGGTGCGCCCCGTGGCCTCGGCCATGTCGCGCACGCTCTTGCCTTCCGCCAACCAGACCGCGATCCGACTCTCCATCGGCGTCAGCCCCAGGGTCCTGGCCACCAAGTCGGGGTCGATCCGATGCTGATTCCTCGGCTCGATAATCAGGATCAGCGCGGCGATATGCCGCGCGCCGTAGTCCGGTTGGGGAACCGCGACGGGTTTGACGTGCACCACGAACGGCGGGGACCCGGACGCGCGGCGGAGCAGCATCGACCCGCTGACCGCGACGGCCCCGGCGGCCGGCAGGGCGGCGGCCACCAACCGCTCGAGGCGGCGCCGATCGGCGGCCTCCCGCGCACGCAGCACCCCATCCCGGTCTGACACGCCATCGCCGTGCCGCAGGAGGCTCCGGGCGCGGTCATTGACGTCTATGATCTGCCCACGCCGGTCCAGGTGGAGCACGCCGATCCGAGGGTTGTCGAGCAGGGCGGTCACGGTCGTGTCCCGCGTCTCGGCGCGGACCAGCGTCTGCCGGACGCGGATAAATTGCCGAATATGGGGGAGCAGGTGCTTGATCATGGCGATCTGCGAGGACCCCCAGCCAGCCGAGGCCACGGGATCCCCGAGGGCCCACGTCATATGGGAGCGATCCGGCCCGTCCAGACGCACGTTTAAGCCATGCTGGTAGTTGGCCCGGAGTAATGCCTCGTTGTAGGTCAGTGAGGTCTTCAACTCCTCGGCCGTGTACAGGTCGGCGATGGGCACCAACCGACTGTCGGGCAGTTGCCGCAGGCGCGGCACACGTTCGTCGATGGGATGGTAGACCTCGAGGTACTCTCGCTCCAGATCGGTGCGGCGCTGCCCCCGGTAGTAGAGCCCGACGAAGAGGACCCGGATGTCGTCCTTCGGGCCTTCGCCGACCAAGAGGGTATTGCCCGTGAGGCCGCAGGCCTCGTCAATCAGGGCCGTGGTGGTCGGCCAGTGGACATCGTCGAGCATGGCCTCGTGCAACGATGCCAGGATGTGCTCGAAGGCGTCGTGGCCACTCATGGCGATATCGCGGTACTGGAAAGTTTGAACCAAGACGGCACCACAGCTGCGGAACTCTTGAGCTTCAATGGCGCGCAAGGGATCCCAAGGCTCGCACAGACGCTGGAAGTGATCGGGGTGTTATTTGACCTACCCCAGTCCGGCCCGCTCGCCTCGCAGTGACACCATATGAATGGATGCTCCCAGTGCCTCATGGGCGATGTCCACTAGGTGCTGATGATGGGTGAAGAAAAGTACCTGCGTCTTTTTGGCCAGTTGGGCCAGCACCTTGAAGCCCGCTGCGGCCCGATCGTCGTCGAAATTGATGAAAAGGTTGTCGGCTACAAACGGCAAAGCGTCGGCGCGCTCCAGATAGTCTTCAATCGACGCAACTCGTAGCGCCAGATAGAGCTGATCTGCGGAACCCGTACTCATACCGGATACCGGCACTATCTTTCCATCCGCCCTCAACCCGGTCAGTTGTGCCCGGTCCTGGGCGTCGTAATCCACACGCAAATCGGTGAACGAACTGCCCGTGAGGATGGCGAAGAGTTCTCCTGCCCGTTTGAGCAGTGGTCCCCGCTTCTCCCGCCGGTAACGATCGATCGCCCATTGGAGTAACAGGGCGGACACGCGCACTCGGACGTAGCGTTCGGCCACTTCACGGATTTCAGCGAGCGCTTCCTGCCTGACAGCGGCGGCCTGCGCCGCCGCATCATCGCCACCGACAGCCTGAAATGCTTCGCGCGCCATGGAGCGGTCTTCAGCGGCAGCGGTCAACTGCCCCTGCAACTCGATCAATTCAGTGTTGATGGACGCCTCGTGGGCGGTGATCTCATCAATATCGACATCGACACACTCGCTTTCGAGAACCTCTACGGCCAGGCCGTCTCCATCCTGTTCCAGTTTTTCGCATGTCGTGGCCAGCTCCGTTTTCAGGTCGCGCAAGCTGTCTGAGCGCTCGATAGTCGCCTTGAGCGCTTCGTTGGTTTCAACACCGGCGGCTTCCATGAGGTGTCGGACCGACGCCGTCGCTTCGCGTTGGGCTTCTTTCAGACCTTCAACCTGCTTTTCAAGATTCTCAACGGTGTTCTTCTTGCTTGCATGAAGTTCGCGTACCCGCTCCGCTTCCGCCAGTCGCGCTTCAAGTTCAAGAACGGCGGCGTCGGCCGGCGGGTCCTTGAGGTCCTCAGCGACCTCGGCGATGATTTGGGTCACCACACGTTCGAAATCGGCGATGTCCCGGATGATTTTATCTATTCGATCAAGACGCAACGTATTGATACGTCCTGCTTTGTCGCGCATCTGATCTACTATTTCGATCTGGACACCAACCGCTTCCGGTGTCAAATCGGCGGCCAACCCAAGATCATTCAGGGCTGCAAACCATTTGGCCTGCCACACGGACCATGACTTCTCGGCACGGGTACGTGCCCGCTTATGTCGTTCCATCTGGGCTTCGGCCTCTTGAATATCTTTGTTCAGCTTGGCTTGGCTTTGCGTTTCCGCCTCACGTGCTCGTTGCTCGTCGTTGGCCTGTTCCAGGATCATCGCCAAGCCATCCTTCTCTGCCAAGCCACGGTCAATAGCGAGCGCCGCCAGTTCTGTTAGGAGGTGATCTCTAGCATCGCACTCTTCCTCGCGCTGCACTTCAAGCTTGCTGATCGCATCCTTGTGTTCTTCAATCGCTTCCAGAAAGTTGTATCGAGCATCCAACCATTCGATCATTTCGTCGGGGTGAAGCGGCTCAAACGGCGCCTTGTCCCACATTGCCTGCCAGTCGGCTTTGAGTTGCTCGCTTTCTTCCTTCAGCGCGATTTTCCACTGCTGCAATTCCGTGAGCTTCTCTTCCTGTTCACCGATGGTGCGGGCCATCTCGGCCAGCTTGGCGGCTGCCTCGGCGTTGTCGAAACGCCGGTCCGCCAACGTATCGGCCTCGAGCATCGTCGGCTCAAATGCTCCGGCCAGATCGTCCAAGTCATCGGCATAACCGGCAGCGTCTTTCTTCGGGATCGGCGTGTTTTGAATATGCTTAAGGTTTATCAGTCTCCAAAGCGCATCGCGGCGACCCCGGACCGCCACCAGTTCCGCTGCCGCCACACCCTTTTCTTCGCGCATCGTGCGTTCGAGCGCTTTGCGCGTGCGGCTCAGTTGCTTCTCTGTCAAGGCGACCTGCTGCTGCATCTCGTGAGAGCGGCGCTTCCAGTCCTGAACAAGATCCCGATGGCTCTGCACGCTGGCACGTGCTGGCACGTGCATCTCCACCGCCTCCTTTTGGCCCGGAATGGCCGGATGCATGGAGGTAAGCAGACGATCAACGCGCCCCTGCGCGTCCTTGGCTTCTTTTTCGGCGACACGGATACGACCGGTGATGTCGCCCTGCTCGCGCACGGCCTTGATGACCGCAGCCAATCGAGAAACGTCCGTGAGGTCACCCATTTCCCCAAGGCGCTCACGCAATGTGGCGAGGTCTTGCTCGGCCTCTGCGCTGGTTGTACCCTGTTGCCGTCTGCCAGGCCATGCACCCGTTGCTGCGGATTTGGGCAATATGGCGATCCCGAACGGTCGCATCGTCGTTCGCGTGGACGAAGTAGGCCGCGCCGAAGCGCTGGCCTACGACGCGGTGGAGGCGAAAGCAGACCCGCTCGACCCCACCACCAAGTATTTTCTGAATCGCTTTATCCACGACTACTATTCCAGGCGCGAGGCCACCAGCAGCAGCGAAGCGCTGATCTTGATGAGTTTCATGGGTCATTACCTCCGTCGAGTTGCTAAGTATTCAAGTGCTCCTTCCAAGCCATACTGCTCGACCGCCTCGGCACGTTTTCGAGCATCGAGCGGGGATGAGGTATAGAGCCAATAGCTTTGAGGGTCCACTTCCAAGCGCAAGACTCCCGCGGCCCCCGGCCGGCGAAGATACAGCTCCCGCTTCGGGATCAAGCCTCGGATCGTCTCGATCTCGGCATCGTTGAGCCGGAACGTCGCGGCGGCTTTCGCGGGTAGCTCGGGATTGGCGAGAAACAGCTTGGTGGGCATGGATTCCAGTAGCGCCTCAGCGCCCGCCGTGCCGGTCACGTCACCGGCGGATTGGGTTGCCACGATCAGTGCCGCGTTCTTCTTGCGCCACGTCTTCGTGGCTTCGGCCAGATAGGCCAACACTGCCGGGTCCTGCAAATAGCGCCAGGCCTCGTCGACCACCATGAGCTTGACGCGGGCAGTTTCGGTGGGATTCTCCAGCGCCAGCCGCATCCGCTCCAGCAGGTAGAACAGCGCCGCCTCGCACAGGTCCTCGTGCTCGGCCGCACCCGCCAAGTCGATCACCTGCCAGTCTTCGAGTTCGAGGTCGTCTTCACTGGCAGCGTTATCGAAGTACCGGCCCCACGCCCCCTCGCCATGCCAGCGGCCCAGCGCGGGCCACATCTTCGAGGGCAGGGAACGAACCAGCACTCCCAAGGTGCGCCGCTCGGGTGCAAAGGCATAAAGATCCTCGATGCGGGCGCGGATTTCGCTGGGGTCTTCTCCGCTGACTTGCCACCCTCCAATCCGCAACAGGCGGGTCAACCAGCCGGTGAGAAACTGATAGGTTCTCTCTCCCGCCGGAAGCGAGAAGGGACGCAAGCGAAACGCGCTTTGCGCCCCGCCATTGTCCGCGCCGCTCTCGGGGGACAGTTCCATATAGCCGCCCCCCAGAAAGCTCGTCAGCCAGCGGTAGGAACCGCCCAAGTCGAGGATGAGAACGCGCGGATCGTACTGCAGCGCCTCGACCAGCAGAAAGTTGAGCGCAAAGCTCTTGCCCGCTCCCGTCGCGCCCAGCACCAGCGTATGTCCCACATCGCCGTGGAAAAGATCGTAGTAGTAGGGCGTTTTCCATTGGGTTTCGAGCACGGCCAACGCATCGCGGTTCAAGTGCGGGCTGCGCCGGCGAGGGTCTGCCGATGATCGGCACATTGCTCGGGCACACCCAGGTCCAGACCACCGCCCGCTACGCCCACCTCGCCCGCAACACCGTCAGGGCATCCGCAACCCGCATCGATGACAGCATCGACAGCGATCTGGAAGAAGCGGAGTAGTGGAATTGGCGCGGTGCTTGTCGTCCAGCTTTGGGCTTACCCTCGCAAAGCGTGTCAACTTCCTTGTAAATCAGTTACTGTTATGGGTAATATGTCAGGATGATAGACCGCCATGTCAAACAGCGCGTCCTTCAGGCACTCGACTATCAGGCCGCCGTCGCCCTTATCGGGCCGCGTCAAGTCGGTAAGACAACTCTCGCTCTCGATATCGCTGAACAGCACAGCGCACTTTATCTCGACCTCGAAGACCGGGCTGACCGGGAAAAACTGCGCGATCCGGCGCTCTTCCTTGACCGCTACGAGGACCGTCTCGTCATTCTCGATGAAATTCACAGGGTTCCAGACTTGTTCCAGGACCTTCGCGGAATCATCGACAGGGGCCGACGACGCGGCAAGCGGACAGGCCGGTTCCTGATCCTTGGCTCCGCGTCGATCGATTTGCTGCGCCAGTCCGGTGAAAGCCTCGCAGGCCGGATCGCCTATGTCGACATGCAAGCGTTCAGCGTTCTTGAAGTGCCGCGCGACGGCGACACCTTGATCCGGCTCTGGGTACGAGGTGGCTTCCCCGACAGCTACCTCGCCGTGGACGGTCGGCGAAGCTTCATGCTACGCAAGGATTTCATCCGGACCTATCTGGAACGCGACGTGGCCATGTTTGGCCCTCGCCTGCCAGCCGAGACGTTGGAACGTCTCTGGATCATGCTCGCTCACAGCCAGGGAGGCCTCCTGAATGCGTCCCGGCTCGCGGCGTCGCTGGGTGCCAGCGTGCAGACCGTGAACCGCTATATCGACCTCCTGGTAGATCTGCTGCTGGTGCGGCGGCTTCCGCCCCTTCACGCGAACACCGGGAAGCGGCTGGTGAAGTCGCCGAAGATATATGTAAGGGACAGTGGTTTCGTCCATGCATTGCTCGGCGTCGATGATTTCAACACGCTTGCCGGCCATCCGGTTGTCGGGGCTAGTTGGGAGGGCTTCGTCATTGAGAACATGCTGGCATGTGCGCCGGAACGGACCGTGGCTAGCTTTTATCGTACATCCGCTGGCGCCGAGATCGATCTTTTGCTTCAGCTACCGGGTGGAGACCTCTGGGCGATCGAAATCAAGCGCGGCCGCGCACCCAGACTGGATCGCGGCTTCTGCAACGCCCTGGAGGATCTAAATCCAGCCCGCGCATTTATCGTCTATTCCGGTGAGGAGCGCTATCCGATCGCGGAAGGCATCGAAGTGATCGGTGCTGCCGATCTCGCAGCCTTGGTTCAAGACACATGAAGCGAACCGGGTCGGGCGACGGAGCGGTCAGCCGCTCCTGACCAGCGGCTTACCGGTTTTAGCATTGACGCCTCCGTTCAACCATGGCGGCTTGTTTGGTGGATTCGCACCGGCCGTATCGAGTTGAGATTAAGTCAGGCCGGTCGCGGGCCTACTGGCTCCGCGATCGGAAAATTGGGTGTCAGACAGGTTCGCGCTTGTGAGACGCGTACCAGACTTGTCGGCGTCATCAAGAAGCACGCCGCGCAGATTCGCTCCATTGAGGCGCGCGTTAAACAGGTTGGTTTTCACGAGAAAAGCACCGCACAAGATCATCTCCGCGAGAGACGCGAAACGAACTACCGCCTTACCTTTGTGTCTCACGTTTGGGTGCACTTCAGTCCGCGTTCTGAGTGGTAGTTTAACGTCGTCGGCGCATCGCCTAAGCACCATTCTCAGGACTGGTTAGGAGGGGGATCGACACGACGGAATCGGCCAGTTCGCATGCTCATTAGATATCCTGTTCGAGGACTTGGCCGTGATCCCTAAGCCAGCTTCGCGCCTTTTCCATCGTTGGCGCATGCGTCCTAACGATATTCCAGAATCGCAGGGTATGATTTGCCTCGATCAGGTGGGCGAGTTCGTGTACGATGACGTAATCGATCACGAACATGGGCGCTTTGATCAGTCGCCAATTCAGGTTCACGTTGTTTTTTGTAGTGCACGAACCCCAGCGGTAGCGATTGTCCACGATCTTAGCGCTTGCAAACTTCACCCCGAGAATAGATGCAATGGATTTTACCTTCGGAAGAATCCTCTCTTTTGCTCGGTCGATGTACCAGTTGCGAAGGACTCTCCTTCGTTCGCCCGCCAAGGAAGCCGGAATAAAGAAACGCCGTTCGAAGCGTATCTCCATCGAGTCGGTCGGGATGACCTCGACTTGGTACTCGCGGCCGAGATAGAGTGTAGATTCACCATTCACCAACTCCTTGCCGGGCGGATGGAGCTGCTCTTGGTACTTCTGGGCATGCTTCTTCTTCTCATAAATCCATTGACGTTTCGACTCGACGACCTCTTGACCCGCATTTTCAATTTGATGTTTGACATCCCGACCTTCCAGCGGCCTTGAGCGTCTTTATTCATAGGGGCTAGAGCCCGATGAGGACGCCATGGAGGCCAACACCCAATGGGTGAAAAACAAACCAAGCCATTCCAGCTAAGTTTCAACGGCTTGTTGAAAGTCGATTTCCAGGGATCGCACGTCACTTCTGATGGTGGCCTGATTTTGGTTCGCGAACTGGACGAACGGCTCGGTCTCGGAGAACTGATTGACGAGCATCTCAGCGACTCCCGGCAAGGCACAAACAAGCAGTTCACGCTCGCTGATCTGTTGCGGCAGTCGGTCTACAGCCGCTTGGCGGGCTACGAGGACCTCAACGACGCCGAGCGGGTTTCGATCGATCCGACGTTTCGGCTGATCGGTTCGCAGAAGATCTGGGATCGCGGTGCGGCCTTGACCTCGACGCTGCACGGCTTCGAGACGGAGATGCTGGCGAGCGAAGAGAACCTGCTGGGGCTGATGGCGCTGAACCGAGAGCTGGTCGGGCAAGCGGAGGCGTTCGACGACTCCGAGCGGGTCGTTCTGGACATGGACTCCACCGAGAGTCCGGTCCATGGCCAACAGGAAGGCAGTGCCTACAACGGACACTTCGAGTCGGTCTGCTACCATCCGTTGCTTTTGTTCAACGGTCATGGTGATTGCCTCGCTGCAAAGCTGCGTCCAGGCAACGTGCACAGCGCCGACGACTGGGATGAGCTATTGTTGCCGGAGATCGAGCGCCAACAGGCTGCGGGCAAGCAGGTCGCCTTCCGGGGCGATGCGGCCTTTGCCAAGCCGGAGGTTTATGAGGCTTCGGAGGAACGCGGAGTACAGTACGCCATTCGCATTCCGGCCAACAAGAGCCTGGAGTTGGAGATCGAGGACATCCTGTTTCGGCCACCGGGCAGGCCGAGCGCCAAGCCCCTGGTGCGCTACAAGAGCTTCCGCTATCAGGCCGCCAGTTGGAGCAAACCGCGGCGCATCGTAGCGAAGGTTGAGCACCACCCGGGCGAACTGTTCGCGCAACCCGGCTTCATCGTCACCAACATGACCCGGCCCAGTCGCTCGGTGGTGCGCTTTTACAACAAGCGCGGCACGGCCGAGCAGTGGATCAAGGAAGGCAAGCAGGCCACGAATTGGACACGGTTGTCGTGCCATCGTTTTCGCGCGAACGAAGTTCGCTTGCAACTCAGCGTCCTGGCTTACAACCTCGGCAACCTGTGGCGGCGGCTGGGACTGCCACCAAGCATCAAGAGCTGGTCGCTGACGAGCTTGCAGCAGCGGCTGATGAAGACCGGCGGGCGGCTGGTCAAGCATGCCCGCTACTACTGGTTGCTGCTGGCCGAGGGGCATCTGAACCGGCGGCTGTTCGGTGACATGCTGCACAGGATCTGGGCGCTGCCGCTGCCGAGCGGGTAGCGTTGACCGGGCTAGGATCAACAGTTTTCGGCTCCAAAAAGGGGTTCTTCCGGGTTTCTAGTGGGCGAGTGTGGCTCGGTGGTAGTCTCGCGGGATGCAAGACCGCGAGCTATACCGCCAGATTCTGGGCATCGAAAGTCCCTGGAAAGTCGCGCGAGTGGAGCTGCGCCGAGCCGACGGCGAAGTCCACATCTTCCTCGAACACGACGAGCAAGTCCGCTGGCCGTGCCGCCAATGCAGCGCCGTGTGCGCACTCCACGATCATCAGCCCGAACGCCGCTGGCGTCACCTCGACACCTGTCAGTACCGCACGATCCTGCACGCCCGGCCGCCGCGCAGCGACTGCTCCGAGCACGGGCCGCGCGTCGTGCGACTGCCCTGGGCCGAGGCTTCCAGCCGCTTCACCGCGCTGTTTGAAGCTCTCGCGATCTCGTGGCTGAAGGAAGCCAGCCAGCAAGGCATCGCCGAGTTGCTGGCGCTGAGCTGGGACGAGATTCACGGCATCCTGGAACGCGCCGTGCAACGTGGGCTCGAACGTCGCGCGGCAGAGCCGATTCCCTACCTGGGCGTCGACGAGAAGAGCTTCCGCAAGCGCCATCGCTATCTCACCGTCGTCAACGATCTCAACCGCTCGCGCGTGTTGTTCGTCGCCGAGGGACGCCGCCAGGCCAGCCTGGACGGCTTTTGGAAGACGTTGAGCGCAGAGCAACTCGCCCGAGTCGAGGCCGTCGCGATGGACATGTGGGATCCTTACGTCGCCTCGACCCGGGAGCATCTCGACGAATCGGAGAAAAAGATCGTTTACGACAAATATCACATCGCGGCGCATCTGGCGAAGGCGGTGGACCAAGTGCGGCGGGCGGAGAACAAGCGTTTACTGGCCCTCGGCGACGAACGTTTGACAGGCACGAAGTACGCTTGGCTGCGGCATCCGGCGAACTTTTCCGAGGACGCCTGGCGCGAGTTCCGCGCGCTGCGCGAAAGCGACTTGAAAACGGCGCGGGCGTGGGCGTTGAAGGAAACGGCGATGCGGCTGTTCGACTATCGTCGCGAATCGGCGGCGCGAGCTTTCTTCGAGCAATGGCGCGGCTGGGCGAGTCGCAGCCGGCTGACGCCGATGGTCACCGTAGCGCGGATGTTGACGGCTCGCCTCGAAAACATACTCACGTATCTGAAACACCGCATTACGAACGCGGTCAGCGAGGGGTTGAACTCAAGGATTCAATGGGTCAAGGCCACGGCGCGCGGTTTCCGCAATCAACAGAACTTCATCAACGCCATCTACTTCCACTGTGGGAAACTCGATCTGGCTCCTTCGCCCACTTAAAACCCGGAAGAGCCCAAAAAGGTTTGGCAGGGAGCAGTGTCGGCCGCAGCGCCGTTCAGGCCGCGCAATCAACGTCTGTGAGCGGACGGACGAGCCCTGGCGCCTACCGGCGGAGGGGATGTGCAGGGTTCAGCGCGAAAAGACGTGGCATTCGGGCCGGCGCGGATGTATACTGTGGCCGTGCCAAGGCCAAAACGGAAATCCTGGCTTGAATCGTCTCTTCGGGGGTGGACTCGGGGGCGTGAACGACCACGCTGCGATCCCGCTCGACGGTTATCGTCAGCTTCTTACGCTTCGGTGATCGTTTGATTGTGTAGGTCGTGTCCATGGTTATTCCGCGTAGAGAATGATTTCGTTGTTCTTTTCCGCGATCTCCATCACGCGACTGATTATTTGCGCACGCTTCGTCATAATGTTGGGCAGCATCGCAAACGACGGCTGGAGGAGCGTCTTCTGAATCTCGGCCTTCAGCTTGTTGCGCGCAGGAATGCTTTCCCAAAATCCGGCGAGCTTCAGCTCCCGCTCTACTGCCAGGAATACGTGCTGGGTCAGATCGACGAGCATGGAAACCTCATCCTCACTCAGCTCATTTTCGCCAAACAGCTCCCGTTTGAAGCACCGAAAAAGCGGCATCTGCTTCTTGCGGTGAAGCCCATAGGTCAGCTCCTTGCTCGCGTTGACGATGCGCCGGCGCAGTTTCTCCAACTTTTCATAAATCTTTTCCCAGTTGTCCCGGAATTCTTGAAATATCTGCACAAGCGCTTCCGTGAAGGATGCTTGCAAGTCCGGGTCGTCATCCAACTCGATGTCCAAGTGGTGGCGAATCGCGTGCTCCACCTCCGCTGCTTTCGTCTTTGTGCGGGTGCGCTTGCCAACGTGCCTCTGGAAGTCCTCGTCCAAAATCGAAATGGGTTTGACCTTCTGGTCAATGCTCTTGGACTCCAGGTACTTGTCTGTAATCGCGCGTAGCTTCGGCGGGATGCCTTTCATGCTCAGTCGTTCATCCCGGAAATGCTTGCCCGCGAGGATGTTGATTTCAGAAAGGGCGTTGTAATCGTTCATAAACTGCAATGCCTGTCGTGCGGGGAAAACAAGGTTCAGGCACATGGTGAGTTTCTTGAACGCCTGCATGTAGTCAAAACGAAGGTCCTCGCTGTGGAACACATCGAAGAAGGCATCGTGGTCTGTCAGGTCCGTCAGGCCATGCCTCTCAAGCAGCGCTGCAATGTCGGCATGGCTGTCCTTGAGGTTGCGGAACTCCGCTTCGGGAAAGCTGAGGGCGTCGATGACTTCGTTCTGTTCCCGCTCGTCATAAACGTCGATTGCCTTCTTGAGGTGATGACCAACGCCGACGTAATCAATCACGAAGCCTTTGTCCTTCGTGTCGCCTCCGACGCGGTTCACCCGAGCAATGGCCTGCAACAAGTTATGGTCGGTGATGGCCTTATCCAAATACATGACCTGCTCCAAGGGAGCGTCGAAACCCGTGATGAGCATGTTGTTGACAATGAGGATGCCCATGTCCCCGGTAACGCCTTCATCTTCACGACCGAACGCCATCTTGAAGCTCTTGATGCTGCGCTCGTGCTTGGTCTTGTCGGAGTGCTCCTTCAAGTGCGGCAGGTCGTTGTGTCCTCCTGAGATCACTACATCCGTTTGAAGCTTCTTTAGCTGTTCCAGGTCAAGACCGATCGGGTTTGACCCCGATTTTCGATTTGAGTTTGACATTCCGACTTTGCGGTGGCGTTCAGCGTCTTTATTCATAGGGGCTAGAGCCCGATGAGGACGCCAGGGAGGCCAACACCCAATGGGTGAAAAAGAAACAAAGCCGTTCCAGCTAACTTTCAATGGACTTCTCAAAGTCGATTTCCAAGGATCGCACGTCACTTCCGACGGTGGCTTGATTTTGGTTCGCGAACTGGACGAACGGCTCGGGTTCGGAGAACTGATTGACGAGCATGTCAGCGACTCCCGGCAAGGCACAAACAAGCAGTTCACGCTCGCTGATCTGTTGCGGCAGTCGGTCTACAGCCGCTTGGCGGGCTACGAGGACCTCAACGACGCCGCGCGGGTTTCGATCGATCCGACGTTTCGGCTGATCGGTTCGCAGAAAATCTGGGATCGCGGTGCGGCCTTGACCTCGACGCTCCACAGCTTCGAGACGGAGATGCTGGCGAGCGAAGAGAACCTGCTGGGGTTGATGGCGTTGAACCGGGAGCTGCTCGCCCAAGCCGAGACCCAAGACAACTCCGAGCGGGTTGTTCTGGACATGGACTCGACGGAAAGCCCCGTCCACGGCCAACAGGAAGGCAGCGCCTACAACGGCCATTTCGAGTCCGTCTGCTACCACCCGCTGTTGCTGTTCAACAGTCACGGCGACTGTCTGGCGGCCAAGCTCCGTCCGGGCAATGTGCACAGCGCTGAGGACTGGGATGAACTGCTCCTGCCCGAGATCGAACGTCAGCAGAACCATGGCAAAGAGGTTGCCTTCCGGGGGGATGCAGCCTTTGCCAAGCCAGAGATTTACGAGGCTTCGGAGGAGCGTGGCGTGAAGTATGCCATCCGCCTTCCGGCGAACGAGAACCTGCGGCGTGAAGTTGCCGAGCTGTTGGTGCGGCCGGTGGGAAGACCCACTCGGAAGCCTTTGGTGCGCTACAGGAGCTTTCTCTACCGGGCAGCGAGCTGGAGCAAGGCCCGAAGGGTCGTGGCCAAGGTGGAGCATCACGCTGGGGAGCTGTTTCCACGGGACAACTTCATCGTCACCAACCTGACTCTGCCGAGCCGCTCCGTGGTGCGCTTCTACAACAAGCGCGGGACGGCCGAGCAGTGGATTAAAGAAGGCAAGCAGGCGACGCATTGGACCAGGCTGTCGTGCCATCGCTTCCGGGCGAACGAAGTGCGCTTGCAGTTGAGTGTGCTGGCCTACAACCTGGGCAACCTGTGGCGGCGGCTGGGACTGCCACCAAGGATCAAGAGCTGGTCGCTGACGAGCTTGCAACACAGGTTGATGAAGACCGGCGGTCGGCTGGTCAAGCACGCGCGGTATTACTGGCTGCTGCTGGCCGAAGGACATTTGAACCGCAGGCTGTTCGGCGACATGCTGCACAGGATCTGGGCGCTGCCGCTGCCAAGCGGGTAGCGTTGACCGGGCGAGGATCAACAGTTTTCGGCTCCAAAAGGTTTCGCAAGGAGCAGTGTCGGCCGGAGCGCCGTTCAGTCCGCTCAATCAACGTCTGTGAGCGGATGGACGAGCCCTGGCGCCTACCGGTGGAGGTCATGTGCAGGGTTCAGCGCGAAAAGACGTGGTATGCGGGGCAGCGCGGGTGTATACTTTCACCGTGCCAGGGCCAAAATGGAAATCCTGGCTTGATGTTTCCAGTTCAGTAATGGTTGCGGCATTGTCAAGTTAACGACTCGAAGGTGCTCTTGCCCTGAAGATTGTCCGCGTTTTCTCCCTTTAGCAAACACACGTCGCCGTCTTCCAGTCAGTAAAAGCTCGCTCCCTGAGCACGCGATGATGGATCGCTTTGAGAAGATGACGTCCAACTCGGAACAGGTTGTGAATCGGGCCGTGGACGCAGAGAAATCGTTGGAGTTGGGCCGCTGATTTGAATCGACGCATCTGGCGTTCCTGCTCCCTGCTGTGCTGGTGGGAGACTTCAGCTCGGTTGTTTTCGTATTGGCCGGTTCGATGGGTCACGGATGGGAAGACCTCTCGGTGGGCGGACGGATAGCTGCGAAGCTTGTCGGTCACGAGTCGCAACGGTGGGCTCCCCTGGTGTTTCAACATCTTGCGAAAGAAGCGTTTAGCGGCTCTCCTGTCTCTGCGGCGTGTGACCAGGATATCGAGGACATCTCCATCCTGGTCAACGGCTCTCCAAAGATAATGACGTTCGCCGCGAATCGTGATGAACACTTCGTCCACGTGCCAGATGTCGCCGAGCCGCCCTTGTCGCCGCCGCAGAGTACGCGCATACGCTGGTCCAAACTTGCGGCACCAGGATCGAATGGCTTCGTAGGACACGGTGATGCCCCGCTCAGCGAGAAGGTCCTCGACATCGCGAAAGCTCAGCGTGAACCGATGGTACAGCCAAACCGCGTGGCTGATGATTTCGGGTGGAAAGCGGTGGCGTCGATACAGGGATTCCATCGGTCAATTCTCGCTGACCGGCGTTAACTTGACAATGCCCAGCCACATACGCAAGAAGGCCAAGCGAGAGGCTGTGCAAGCCATCGATTCGGTGCGTTCCCAGGAAGCCACACGCAACGAAGAGCAAGCTCTCCACTGAAGGTCAACCAGACGCGCGTCCACACAGATGTCCACACGGAAGGCATTTGTTGACCGAGTTAGTTGAAGCGGTACTGGGTAACATCCAGTGACGTCTTACCGTCGCAAAGCCATATAAGTGAGGGGCTTTGTGGCACTCGATGTTACTCCATATCAGTCCAGCTTGCACGACACTGATTATTCACACGCAGGAGGTCCGCGGTTCGAGTCCGCGCGCGCCCACCATCTGACCCCTTCGCTTTCAATGCTCACTCGTGTTCGCATCGCCTGGTAATTGTGATCTAGCTCACCGAACTGTTCCAGAAATGTTCCATAAATGGCTCAGTTCGGGCTGACTGTTCCAGAAATCAGGACCTGCTCATTCGCCTGTCGATCCAGGCGGCTGAGCGCCTCCCGCATCATGTTGAGCTTCGCTTGGCTGTAGCGCTTGAACACCTGGGAGTCGCCTTGTCGCAACATTAGGTGCTCGGATCTCGGCGTCGCCTGGACTCGTCTTCGGAAGGCCCCCTTGGCAACCTCGGTCATCGGCATGTCGGTGATCCCGTTCCGAGCCGGCGTTGAACGAACGTTTACTTGGTAGGGGCGCAATTCATTGCGCCCCTACACGACTGAAAACGAGGGGTCTTGGCTGGCTATGGGGGCGTGATTCACTACACTCGCCTTTCGGGACCAGCTATTTTTTCAAAGCTTCCAGGAGCTGACGTTTCTTGATTGCTGGATCTGGATGCGGCACGCCGGCCGCGGTCAGGAGGCGTTTTGCGGAGACGGATATAATGAGTGTAGTTGCGGTTTGGCAATGGCTGCCGTCGGTTGCCGCTTTTGGTCGGTTGCTGTTTGTGCCCACGGGGTTTTGCCCTTCTTCCCGAGGAAACAACGATGGCGCTCGATGAACTAGAGCGAGAATTCTCCTCCCTGCGACTTCGCGTCGAAGGGATCAGGGGGTATCTTTGACCTTGCCCCCAAGAAATCCCGACTAGAAAAAATCGAAAAGCAGATCGCCGACCCGGCTTTTTGGAACGACAGCGAAAGCAGCCAGGCGGTGATGCGTGAACGCAAGCGCCTGACGGCCTCGGTCGAGGCCGACGAGAAGCTGGCGGAAGGCGTCTCCGACCTCGAAGCCCTGATTGAGCTGGGACGCGAGGGGGAGCCGGTCGAATCCGAACTTGGCGAAGAGTTGGCGGCGTTGGCCGAAGCGGCCCAACGGATCGAGACCGACTCGCTTCTTGCCGGCGAAAACGATCACCGCAATGCGATTGTCGTCCTTAACTCCGGCGCCGGGGGCACCGAAGCCAAGGACTGGACCGAAATGCTGCTGCGCATGTATTTGCGTTGGGTGGAGCGGCAAGGGTTCAAGGCGGAAGTCACGGACTCACTGCCCGGGGAGGAAGCGGGCCTCAAAACGGCGACGTTCACCGTGGCCGGCGAGAACGCCTACGGGCTGCTGCGAGCGGAAGTGGGCGTCCACCGGCTCGTGCGCATCTCTCCTTTTGACTCGAACGCCAGACGGCACACATCGTTCGCGTCGGTCTTTGTTTACCCGGAAATCGACGACGAGATTAAGATCGACGTCCGTGCGGACGATCTGCGCGTCGATACTTTCCGCGCCAGCGGAGCCGGCGGGCAGCACGTCAATATGACGGACTCGGCGGTGCGCATTACGCACCTTCCCACCAACATCGTTGTCCAGTGCCAGAACGAGCGCTCCCAACACAAGAACAGGGCCACGGCGATGAAGATGCTGCGATCGCGGCTCTACGACCATGAGATGAGGAAAAAACAAGCGGAGGTCGACAAACTGGAGGCCTCCAAAGCCGACATCAATTTCGGCAGCCAGATTCGCAACTACGTCATGGCGCCGTATCGGTTGGTGAAAGATCTGCGCAGCAAGCTGGAGACCGGCGACGTCGACCGCGTCCTCGACGGCGATCTCTACCCCTTCATGCACGCCTTTTTGGTCTACGACAAGACCGGTCAGTTGGCGGGAGACGGGGCGGGCGAGTAAAGTCGGTGTGCTACAGTAAGGGATTAGTTCAAGACTGGTGTCAGCCTCACCGTCGGCCGTTGCATTTCCCGGATTCTTCCCTTTCCGATCCGGTGCCCGCCCGGTTTCACTTCTGGGAGCAGTAGCCAGGTACTGAGCGTACCCGCTGCCGGGGCCGCGTGTCATGCTGGCAGGGGACACGAGTCCCGAAGGAGGGTTCCTTTTGGCTAGTCGATCGAATACGAAGTTCCAGAAACGTCAGAAAGAATTCGCCCGGGCTGAGAAGCGCCAAGAAAAGGCGGCCCGCAAGGAGCGCCGTAAGGCCGGAAAACAGCTGAGAAGCGCCAAGAAAAGGCGGCCCGCAAGGAGCGCCGTAAGGCCGGAAAACAGACCGGCGGCGGAGGCCCTCCGATCGAAGCGATGGACCCGGCCGACCTCGGGCTGCCCGAGGTCGAAGGAGTTAGCGAAAACGCCTAGGCCGCGTTTCTCACCAGAGTCACGGTGATTGGCGCCCGTTGTACTGACGGGCTTCTCACGCACTTCTCCTCGCAGCGTGGAGGGATACCGGGCTAGAGTGCAATCTCAACGTCATCGCCTTCGACGCGCACCACGTAAGACCCCACGCCAGTCCGTGCCGGGCCCGTCACCGCTTCACCGGTTTTCACATTGAAGCGTGCCGCGTGCCACGGGCAGGTGACTTCCCCGTCACTGATCCCGCCCTCGCAGAGCGGTCCGCCTGAGTGGGTGCAGTCGTTGTCAATCGCGTAATAGCTGCCCTCACAGCGAATCAAAGCCAAACTCTTGCCTTCGGCCTCGATAAGTTTGGCGCTATTGTCCTCGAGATCGTTGGTCTTCGCGACCTTTACGTAGTTAGCCATCGATCAGCTCCTGTTTTGCATCGTTCCACCTGGCGGTGGCGGTCGACCGGCTCGTTTTTCTCACCACCCAGCGAGGTTAGCGAGTCTCGCAAATCACGGCGACACGGCCCGTCTTCCGATGTAAAGGCACAGCACGCCGTGCGCGGCCAAAGCGGGCCGGCCGCCTGCCGGGAAACTTGACATCATAACACCCCGTTACGTCGCCAAGGGAGCCGAAACGCAGCCTAACGTTCAGGAGGACCTATGTCTTGCGTCTGTTCGGGAACATAAAAGAACTTCAGCGCGGGAAAGGCACTCGTCCGAGCGGAGTACGTTGAGCACGGCGAGCAAGCGCAACGCCGTAATGGCGGGCCTATCGCGTGCTTCGCCCGTCAGGTAGTGAGGAAAGCGGGCTAGAGGTTTTCGTGCAAAGCTCACGCCGGCGCCAGCGAAACGGTCACTTCCTCGTCTTCGATGGCGAACTGCCTTTGCTGAACGCCTTCCCAAGCGGTTTCGTCGGTACGAAGCTCTACACAAAGAGTTTCCGCCTTAAAATGCTCTTCGTTGGCCGCCAGTATCCTGCACCGCCGATCCGACCCTTGGATCGAGAGCCGAATGCGCTGTGTGTATTCGATATCCAGTTCCTTGCGCAGATTCTGTACGCGGTGCAACAGCTCGCGATAGAAGCCTTCGTCGCGAAGCTGGTCGGTAAGCTCGGTGTTGAGGACAACCACGGTCGTGCGGTCACCGGCGGCGGCGTAGTGCTCGACATCGTCCGCCACTACCTCGAAAGCCACATCCTCCGGCTCTAACGCTACCGTTTCGCCATCTATTACAACCTCCTGTGGTTGCCCTGCGCGTTCTGCCCTCTCCAGCAGGGGTGCAAGCTTCAAACTCTCTCGCGAATCCAGTGACGCGAACCATCTCTTTACCTGAGGCATTTTCTTTCCGAGTCGCGGCCCGAGGCGTCGGAAACTGGGCCGCACCACATAGCGTGCATTGTCGAGGGTTTCGACAAACAACACCTCATAGACGTTTAGTTCTTCTTTGATCAAGTCAGAGTAAGGTTCAACCCTTTTCTGAAAGTCCTTGTCCAACATATATACCGCGGCTTCGGAAAGCGGCTGCCTGACTTTCAGACGGTGGTCGGTGCGAACACGCAGCCCCAGAGAAACAATATCGCGAACCACGGCCATTTCATCGGAAAGAGCGCGGTCGATGTGGCTCTCTTCCACACGCGGGTGATCGCAAAGGTGAACGCTCTCGGGTTTGCTGTCGCCAAACGGCCTGGCGACCAGATTCCGGTAGATCTCCTCGGCCATAAAGGGCACGAAGGGAGCGGCCAGTTTGACGCACGTGACCAGCGCTTCATAGAGCGTGGCGTAGGCGTCTTCTTTGTCGGCGTCGAAGTCGCTTTTCCAGAAGCGGTTTCGGCTGCGGCGCAGATACCAGTTCGACAGCCCGTCGACGAAGGCCGACAGCCGGCCGGCGGCTTCATAGGCGCGGTAGCCGTCCATGAGATCCGTTACGCCGCGAGTGAGCAGAGCTAGTTCCGAGAGAATCCAGCGGTCCAGCAGCGCCCTCTCGGCTACCGGACGGCCGAGCATCTCCGCCGGGTCGAAGCCGTCGATATTCGCGTAGATCGTGAAGAACGAGTAAACATTGCGGAGCTTGAGGGGAAACTCTTTTTGCAGAGTCCGCACGTTGCCCAGCGAATGCCTGGTGGAAGACCAGGGCGGGTTGCCGGCAAAGAAAAACCAGCGGAAAGCGTCCGCGCCGGGCGCCGCCGACGAGGGGTTTTCGACGGTTACGCGCTCCCCCTCGGGCAGGCGCGGCACCTCGGTCGTTAAGACCTTGATGCCTTGGGGAACCGCCGTCACGCCGAGCTTTTCGCGGTCTGATCGGGACAAGACCGCCAACCGCCGGGGCAACCGCTTGCCCTGCTGAACTTTGAGCGTCAGCGCGCCATCACCGCGATCGGGCCGATATACGTTCATTGCGGCGCCGGGAACCAGATCCATGGCCTCGATGTCTTCACGGCTCAGCCAGACCTGACCGTCGGAGACGTCGAGCCGTGCGTCCTCAGCGGTCACCACGGCAAAGCCTTGGGCGACGCGGTCGAAAATGAGTTCGGGAGGCGTGTAGTTGCCCTTCGATTTCGACTCCTTCTTGCCGCTCGGATCGGTGACATGCCCCAGAACGATGCAGGTCCGAAACGGATGAGGGTGGTCTCGCGGTTCGAGTCCCAGCCGCCTTTGACATTCGCCGTCAAACAGCAGCGTCGAAATCATCAGCTGCGAGTAGAACCATCCGCGCGTCTGATCGATGGCTTCGGTGATAAAATCAGCGGGAAAAGCGTCCGCGAATTGGTCCTTCCCTTCGTGGGGAAAGCCGAATTGGGCGAACGGCATGCAGCCGGAGTCGAACCAGGCGTCGATGACTTCAGGAACCCGCCGGTAGACGCCGCGTTCTCCGGGCTCGCGCCAGGTGACCTCGTCGATCCACGGCTTGTGGACCATCAAGTGCTCGGAGAGTTGGGGGTTCGCTTCGCGGTCGCGCCGGAAATGGTCGAAGGCGTTCGGGTTCTTCGTCTCGATTTCTTGGACGGATGCGGGGGCCTGCATCTTTCCGGTTTCGTCGTTGATCCAAATATTGAGCGGCGTGCCCCAGTAACGCTCTCTGGAAAGCGCCCAGTCCACGTTATTGGCCAAGAAGTCACCGAAGCGGCCCGTGCCGATATGCTCGGGCAACCAGTTGACCTTTTCGTTGTTCCGAATGGCTTCTTGAATCCTTTCGGTCGTGCGAATGAACCACGCCGGACGAGCGTATTGAATCAGAGGATCATCCTCGGCCCGCCAACAGAAGGGGTAATCGTGGCGGTAGTTTTCCCGATGGACCAACAGCCCGCTCTCTTTCAAAACGTGGACGATGCGCCGATCGGCATCCTTGACCCATGTGCCGGCCAAGTCGGGAATTTCGGACGTGAACTTACCGTCGGGCGCCACGGGACAAAGGAGCGGGACTTCGTCCGGATTTTTGTAGCGCGAAGCGTTATGACGGAATAATTCATAGTCCACTTCGCCGAACGC
The DNA here is from genome assembly GCA_965206025.1 of Bryobacterales bacterium. Lineage (GTDB taxonomy): Bacteria > Acidobacteriota > Terriglobia > Bryobacterales > UBA6623. The sequence continues at coordinate 655,740 of CBDBIU010000003.1, forward strand.
CGGGGCTTCGTGAACGAGGCCCGTCCCCTGGTCAAGCTCGACGAAATCGCCCGCCAGCACCGTCCACATCAGCGGTTCCCGCCCCCCAGCGGCCAGCTCGATCTCACGATTCCGGTACTGGCCATAGAAGTAATCGAGCGGCGGCCGGTACCGTCGGCCGAGAAGGGCTTCCCCTTTGAACTCTTTCTCGACAGGCAACTCGCGGCCGAGCTTTTTGGCGATCGTTTCGCGCAGCTGGGCCGCGACGACGAGGCGGCGGCCATTCTCCTGCACTTGCACATAGTCGTAGCCGGGACGAACAGCCACGTACTGGTTGGCCGGCAGTGTCCAGGGAGTCGTGGTCCACACCAACAGCGAGGTGTCAGGCTCGTCCTCGAGCGGCAGGGCCACGTAGACAGAGGGGTCATCGACCGTCTTGTAACCCAGCCCGACTTCGCCCGAGGAGAGCGCCGTACCGCCTTGCGGCCACCACCAGACGATCTTGTGTCCCTGATAGAGAAGCCCCTTGCGAAACAACTCGGAAAGCGCCCACCAGACGCTCTCGACATAGCCGCGGTGGTAGGTGACGTAAGCGTCGGAGAGATCAACCCAAAAGCCCACCCGGTTGGTCATGCTCTCCCACTCTTCGGTGTAGCGAAACACCGATTGCATGCAACGAAGTACAAACCGCTCGACCCCGTATTCTTCGATGGCCTCCTTGCCGTGGATGCCGAGTTCCTTTTCCACCTCGACCTCGACCGGCAGCCCGTGCGTGTCCCAGCCGGCCTTGCGGGGGACGTAATAGCCGCGCATGGTTCGGTAGCGCAGGAAGATGTCTTTCATGACCCGGGTCAGCACATGTCCGTTGTGCGGTATCCCATTGGCCGTCGGCGGGCCCTCGTAGAAGACAAACTTCGGGCATCCCTCGCGGTTCTTGAGGCTTTTCTCAAAAATCTCGTTCTCCCGCCAAAATCGCTGAATGGACGATTCGGCCTCGGGGAAGTCGACAATGGGATGCGCCTGGGTGAATTTCAGATCACTCATGGACAGTCACGGGCTCAATCGTTCGGTTTCGGCGAGGCTCGAAGCGTGCCGGGACACCAGTGTGGTCGAACGGAACGCCTCGCTGGGATGATATGGATTCGCCTTGGGACTGAATCCGCTCAAACATCCCGGGACTGTCGGCTCCCCAGGCTACGACCCGCGCCCCAACAGCAGGCGACAGAACCGGGGTTATGAAGTAACTAGTTTACCGTTTCCAGAAGTTTGGATCGTTTGGTGAGCAACCCCCAGACCGTCTCCGGCCGGTCGCGCCGGGGGGGCACAGACTTGTGTTGAGATAGGCGACATGTGGAATGGCGTCGCCCGCGGCCGCCGCCTGACGACGCTACTCGCCGGCGGGTAACGGAGCCGGCAGCACAACGCTTCGTTTTCGATCGCCCCGCTCGACGATCACAGGCAGGGGGTTTTCCGCCGAAGCGGCCACGACGAGGTTCAGCTCCCTTTCACTGCGGACCCGCTGGCCGTTGGCCTCCAAGAGGCGGTCCCCGGGCTGGATCCCCGCGCGCTCCGCGCGACTGCCGCGCGTCACGGAATCGATCACGAATCCCGCCGGCGGAGTCGAAAAGACCAAGCCGGCGGATCTGGCATCGGCCGCGGCATCGGCGTTGGGCTTACCGTTCGCCTCTAGCGGCAAGATCCTCGTTCGCGAACCCCGTCGAATGCTTAGTTCACGCGCTGCACTGGTTTTCGGGTCCAGAAGGGAAGCCAGATCATCCTCGTGGCGAACCGGTTCACCGTCCAACTCCTGAATGACGTCGAAAGGCAGCAGTCCGGCGCGGTCAGCGGCGCTGCCGCGCCACACGTCGGTCACGACCAGAGTCTGAGTGGAGTCTTCGGCGGATGATCCCGTCTCATCGCCTTGCGTCCGAGTGTCGATGCGAAAGCCATACCGTGCCGCCAACTGACTGGGCGTGGACCCCGCCAGCTCCAAGGCCACGCCCACGTCGTCGGCCGCCATGGCCGTGATGCGGCCGCCGCAACGAATGATGATGCCGACCAGGTTGCGATCCAGATCAAACAGTCCGCCTCCGAGCATCGATTCCGCCAGGTTGAGACTGGTGATAATTTCGCGGAATTCGAAATCGCCGCAAGAGGCTGGCGACGACCCGCCGTAGGTGCCCGGAGCAAAGGTGTACCCCTCGCGCGGGCGGCGCGCGACCGCAACCAGCCACTCGCCTGAAAACAGCAGGTCGGGTGAGATCGTTTCGACGGGCCGCAAGGCAACATTGGGCATAGCTTCCAGAGCCGCGATCGGAACAAGGGGTGAGTGGAGCTTGCCGCGCACCTCGACCTTCTGCTCACCAAGCGTCAGGACATCGACCTGCTCAGGAAACCCGCCCTTCGGGGATGGCGCAAGCACAGTGCCTTGGTCTCCCCAGCAGATCCCAGTGGCGTTGATACCGCCCAGCCGCACCAAGTGGGGGGCCACGTAGGCGGCCAACTCGGAAAAGTAGTCGGCCATATCCTGCAGAGACCGCCGGTGCGCCAGCCGCTGGAGCCGAACGATCTCGGCCTGGCTCACGGCCGGCTGGGTCGGCTCTTCCTTGCGTTTTTCGGGCCGAGCCCAAACACCAAGAACGAGGATAAGGCCCGCGGCGACCGCCAAGACGACAACGTATTTTCTGTCTGCGTGCTCTGCCGGCATGGCGGTGGCCTAAGGCGGCCGGCGCGGTTCGCCCACGGCCGCGGTAAGAGTCCGGCCCTTGCCGGTTTTGACGAACAAACCTCCGGCGGGTCCGGGTGTCGCTTGGCTTTATTCTCCCATATCGAACTTTAGAGAACTCGACTTGCCGGAAACCGAGCGCCGCCGTTCGCATTTCTTACCCGGCGGCCACGCTGAGACGGCTCGGGGACTGCGCAGCCCAGTAGAATGGAGCGTCATACCGATGAAGGTCCGGGAGGTGATCCGGTTGCCGAAAAGCATGGCTGGAAAGAGACGCGATCGAAGGGAAGCCATCGGCACTTTAAGCACGCCGAGCAGCGCTACGTCATCACGGTGCCGGGCCATGAAGGAAAGGAACTCGCACCAGGTACGCTGAACGCTATACTTAAGAGGCTCTTCCGGGTTTTTAGTGGGTGGCCAACGGGTAGCCGGCTCCTCCATCCTGCCGACCCGACGTCGCCCGCAGTCACATCGGAGCCCAAAAGGCGGCCAAGAAATCCCCAAATACCCTACACGCCAGTCCGGTCGTGGGCAACTCGTAAAGGGAATAAGACACTGATAAACAGGGAGTTATCTCTTTGAGTGTGGCCACTGGATGACAGTTGTGGATCCGCATTTCACAGCCTTCGGGAGACTGTACGACTACCTGCCAGCAGCCTTGCTCTACTCGTAACCCTATTGTTTATCAGTAATTCTTTTTGGCCAACGCAGTCGCCGCCCGGCCTTGGGGGCCGTAGAGTTGTCACGAAGCCCTTGAATGGCACCGAAGCAGGCTCCGGGAGGTCGGCCTCACAGTGGCGAGGGATCCGTCACTCACCGCCGCCAGCCACTAAAATCCCAGAAGAGCCACTTAAGAAAGCAGGCTTGAAATGAGTCCGAAGCGTTACGCGCTTGTCATTGAAAGGACCTCTACCGGATACTCCGCTTATTCCCCGGACGTGCCGGGCTGCGCGGCGGTCGGCGACAGCGAGGAAGAAACGCGGCGAAACTTCCAGGACGCTTTGGCCGCCCACTTCCGGGCGATGCGCGAGTTGGGTGAGCCGATCCCGGAACCGAGTTCGTCGGTCGACTACGTCGAAGTCGCAGCGTAGCCCGAGCGCGCGGCCCACCGGGCCTGAGGACCGACGCACGGTCCGCTTTTCCTGCCGGATCGAGGCAGAATCCTTCCTTGTCGGCCGACAACTGGTCGCCGAGACCTGTTGCCTTAATAGCAACACGCCGCCCGGCGTCCGGACGAGGCGCTTGTGAGGGCGTGCCGCGTTTAGAGCGCCGAGTAAAGTAGCACCCATCATTCCGCTCATGCGGACCCCTCCCCAACACGCAAGCCCGGAAACGCTTCAATCATTCGTTCGCGAAAAACTTGAAGATTCGCTTTTGATTGTGGTATCGAATCGCGAGCCCTACGTTCATTTCCTCGAAACCGGTGAAGTTCGTTGCAAGCGAACCGTCGGCGGATTGGCTACGGCATTGGACCCGGCGATGCGAGCCGTCGGGGGTTACTGGGTTGCCCATGGCTCGGGCGGAGCAGACGCCGAGGTGACGGATGAGAACGGCCAGGTCCGCGTCCCTCCCGATGACCCGCGCTACACGCTGCAACGCGTCTACCTGTCGAAGGAAGAAAACGAAGGCTACTATGACGGCTTGGCCAACCAAGCCTTGTGGCCGCTTTGCCATAACGCGTTCACGCGTCCCGTGTTTCTACAATCGCACTGGGAGATGTACCGGGCGGTCAACGAAAGGTTTGCCGAGTCGGTGGCAAGGATCGTCGGGGAGCGAAAGGCGGTCGTCTTCATCCAGGACTACCACTTCGCGCTCCTCCCGCGGATGATTAAGACAAGGTGCCCGCAAGCCGTCTGCGCCCAGTTCTGGCATATTCCCTGGCCGCCTCACGAGTTGTTCGGCATCTGTCCTTGGAAGAAAGAGTTGCTCGACGGAATGCTGGGTAATGACTTGCTGGGATTTCACGTGCAGGAGTTTTGCAACAACTTCCTGGAAACGGTTGAGCGCGAGTTGGAGACCGGCCGCGGCCCCGAGCGCGCGGCGGTGGTCCACGACGGGTGCTCTACCCAGGTCCTGCCGTTTCCGATTAGCGTTGACTTCGAAGCCATTTCCCGCGGGGCTCAAAGCGATCCCTGCTTAGAGCGGATGGAATCGCTCCGACGGGAACTGCACCTCGCCGACAAAGTCATGCTGATCGGTATCGACCGCCTGGATTACACCAAGGGCATCCCCGACCGGCTTCGAGCCGTGGACCTTCTTCTCGAGCAGCGCCCGGAGTACATCGGGAAGTTGGTCTTCGTCCAAGCGGGGTCCCCGAGCCGCCAACGGATTCCCGCGTACAAGCGCCTGATGCGAGAAGTTGAGACCCTTACAAGCGATATTAACCGGCGTTATCGGACCGACGATTGGAGTCCTATCGTGACCTTCGGCCAGGACTTGCCGTTCGACACGGTGCTGGCGCTCTATCGTCTGGCCGATGTCAGCATCGTCAGTTCCCTGCAAGACGGCATGAACCTTGTGGCCAAGGAGTTCGTCAGCGCTCGAGTCGACGAAAGAGGGGTTCTCGCGCTAAGCCGCTTTGCCGGCGCGGCCGAGGAGATGCCCGATGCGCTGCCCATCAACCCCTATGCAACCGAGGACTTCGCCGAGCAGCTCCACGCCGCTATCCGCATGACCGTGGACGAACAGGGGCTGCGAATGAGACACATGCGCCGGCAAGTGCGGGAAAACAACATATACACTTGGACGATGAACATCCTGGGCCGGATCAGCGACCTCGGGTGATCTCAAGCTAACTCACGAGCGGACATCAACGCGTGAACCACTTGTTCGATCACTGGCCCGACGTCAGCAGCCGGGTGTCCGAGGCGCCGCGATTGCTGCTAATGCTCGATTTCGACGGCACCCTCGCTCCCATCGTCAGCCACCCGGATCTGGCAACCCTTCCTCGCGAAACCCGCGCCCGGCTCGTCGAGTTAAGAGCTGCGCCCAGCGTATCGCCGGCCATCATCAGCGGCAGGTCGGTGGCGGACCTGCGGCAGCGCGTCGCCGTCGAGAACATCATCTACGTAGGCAACCACGGCCGCGAGTTGCAAAGACCGGGCGCTTCGGAACCGGAAGCAAATTTGGAAATCCAGAAACGCATGGTAGAGGTGGCCGGCCATCTCACGAAGAAGCTTTCGGGTGTACTGGGAGTCGTCATCGAAAACAAAGGCCTCACCGTCGCGCTGCACTATCGGCAGGTGCCTGAGGCTATGCGCCCTCGGGTTCGGTCTTGTACGCAGGAGATCGCGCAACAGATGGCCGGCCTGATCGAAGTTAGCGAGGGGAAGTGCGTGTACGACCTGTTTCCTTCCGACGGAGCCAGCAAGGGAAAGTCTGCTTTGGCTTTACTGGAGGAGCACGGCGGATTGCCCACGGTGTTGCCGATCTATTGTGGCGACGACACGACCGACGAAACCGTTTTTCGGGCTTTGCCGACCGGGTCCATCACGGTGTACGTCGGCAACGTAGGGGCCGCGTCGGCGGCCCGCTACCGGCTCGCCGACCCCGGAGAGGTGGCGTCTCTGTTGACGAGGATCGCGTTGCTGCGTCGAAACCCGGCCCAGCCTGCGCGGTCATGAGTCTTCGCCTGCTGTACTGCCTGTACCCATTTATCGAGGCCAACGACCTTTACCACAGGCTGCCGGGCGACAATGGAAGTCCCGTGGCGGCGCGTCACGCCATCAGCGGCCTCGGAACGAGAAACCCGCCATGGTGTCGCGGTTGCCGACGAGGTACAATCTTTTCTCCCAAACGGTCTCGAAGAAATCACGCGGTCGGGCCGCTGCCTGCCTTGTGAGCGTCCAACTCCATAAGAGACAGACCTGCCGAGTCTGCGGCGGCTCGAATCTTCGTCCAGTCCTTTCCCTGGGATCGCAGCCGCTGGCCAACGCCTTCTTGCAGTCACCGGAAGAGCTCGCCGGCGAGGCCCGGTATCCGCTGGATGTCTACCTGTGCGAGACCTGCTCGCTGGTGCAGCTACTCGACGTTGTCGACCCCGGAGCGCTGTTTTCCAACTACCTGTATCTGACCGGTACTTCCGAGACGATGGAGCGCCATCATGCGGCCTACGCCGGCACGCTCGTCGGGATGCTGGCTCTAGAAGACGATGACCTCGTGGTCGAGGTGGGCAGCAATGACGGCACTCTGCTGGGGCACTTCCAAAGACGAGGCCTACGGGTGCTGGGGATCGAGCCGGCGGCTAACATCGCCGAGCTGGCCAACGAGCGGGGTATTCGAACCCTCAGCCGTTTCTTTTCGCCTTCGACGGCCGCCCAGGCGCGGCAGGCCTACGGAGAGGCGAAAGCGGTTCTTGCTAATAATGTCCTCGCCCACGTTGATGATGTGCAGGGTTTCGTCGAGGGGTGCATGCATCTGCTGAATCCGGCCGGCTTGCTGGTCGTCGAAGTGCCGCATCTGCGCCGGCTAATCGAAAAACTTGAGTATGATACGATCTACCACGAGCATCTGTGCTATTTCTCGGCGACAGCTCTGGCGCGGCTTTGCGGGCGATCGGATCTATCCATTGTCCGAGCCGATGAGACGCCCGTTCACGGCGGCTCGTTGCGTCTCTATATCGGCCGGGAACAGCACCATGGCCCCCACGGCCGGGAGGTGCTCGAGCTGTTGAAAACCGAGCAGGCCGAGGGACTGACTTCGCAGCCGACTCTCGGCGGATTCGCCAGGCGCGTGGCCGCGAATCGACGGGCCATTCGTCGGCTCTTGGACGATTTGGCCGGTCAAGGGAAAACTCTGGCCGGCTACGGGGCGCCGGCAAAGGCGACAACGTTGTTAAATTACTGGGCTCTTCCGGGTTTTTAGTGGGTGGCCAACGGGTAGCCGGCTCCTCCATCCTGCCGACCCGACGTCGCCCGCAGTCACATCGGAGCCCAAAAGGCGGCCAAGAAATCCCCAAATACCCTACACGCCAGTCCGGTCGTGGGCAACTCGTAAAGGGAATAAGACACTGATAAACAGGGAGTTATCTCTTTGAGTGTGGCCACTGGATGACAGTTGTGGATCCGCATTTCACAGCCTTCGGGAGACTGTACGACTACCTGCCAGCAGCCTTGCTCTACTCGTAACCCTTTGTTTATCAGTAATTCTTTTTGGCCAACGCAGTCGCCGCCCGGCCTTGGGGGCCGTAGAGTTGTCACGAAGCCCTTGAATGGCACCGAAGCAGGCTCCGGGAGGTCGGCCTCACAGTGGCGAGGGATCCGTCACTCACCGCCGCCAGCCACTAAAATCCCAGAAGAGCCAATTACTGCGGCATCGGTCCCAGCAAATTGCCCTACCTAGTGGATAAGAATCCCTGGAAAGTAGGCCGCTATCAGCCGGGTACGGGCATACCGGTTCTCGGGGTCGAGACGTTGCTCGAGCGCAAACCCGACTACGTATTGATTCTCCCCTGGAACCTCCAGAGCGAAGTCGTCGAGCAGCAGCGTGAATACGCTGAACGGGGCGGGCGATTCATCGTGCCCCTTCCCGAACCGAGGATTCTCCCAAGCGAATGCGCGTAGTGATCCTGGCAGGCGGCCGCGGCACCCGACTGGCCGAAGAAACGACGATCCGCCCCAAGCCGATCGTCGAGATCGGCGACAAGCCGCTCCTGTGGCACCTGATGAATATTTACGCTCACTACGGCCACGAAGACTTTTTGGTCGCTTGCGGCTATAAGGGTGAACTGATCAAGAAATATTTCCATAATTTCTTCGACCACCACAGCGACTATTTCTTGGATCTCAGAGACGGCTCCCGAGAAGTCATAAACTCCTGCGATTTAGACTGGCGGGTCGGTTTGATTGACACCGGGTCCGATACCATGACTGGCGGCCGCATCCTTCGGCTCAAGCCGTGGCTCCAGGAGGAAACCTTTATGGTGACCTACGGCGACGCGCTGGGGGACATCGACATCGTCGGGTTGACCCGTTTCCATCGCTCGCATGGGGCATTGGCGACGGTGACGGCCGTGCGCCCGCCGGCGCGGTTCGGCGCCTTGACCCTGGAAGGCGACACGGTGCGCGAGTTTTCCGAGAAACCTCAAATGGGGGAAGGCTGGATCAATGGCGGCTTTTTTGTTTTTGAGCCGGGGGTCTTCGCCTATCTCAAAGACGACCAAACGATCTTGGAACGTGACCCGCTGGAGCGCCTGGCGGAAGCGAAGCAACTGCGAGCCTACCGGCACGAGGGTTTCTGGCAGCCAATGGACACGCTGCGGGACAAGCAATTACTTGAATCGCTTTGGGCTGGCGGGAAGCCCCCTTGGAGGATTTGGGAGTAAAGACCGAAGGGCCCGATTCCTTGATCGGCGGGGACCTCCGAGCGGTCTCACCGAACGGCGAAAATCAACGTGGAAGGGTTTTGGAAAGATCGGAACGTTTTCGTCACCGGCGCCACTGGGCTGCTGGGATCCTGGCTGGTCGAGGAACTGCTGGACCGGCAGGCGCGCGTGACTTGCCTGTTGCGGGACTGGGTCCCGGGGAGCAAGTTCGCCGAGGAAGGTTTTCTGGCCCGGACGAACGTCGTCCGCGGGGAGCTCGAAGACTGCCATGTCCTGCTGCGAGCCCTGAACGAGTACGAAGTCGACTCCGTGTTCCACCTCGGCGCGCAGACGATCGTCGGCACGGCCTCGCGTTCTCCTCTTTCCACCTTCGAGGCCAATATCCGAGGGACCTGGAATCTGTTGGAGGCCTGCCGCGGGTGCCCGAAAACGGTAGAGCGGGTCTTGGTCGCTTCCAGTGACAAGGCTTATGGCTGCCACGCGGAACTTCCCTATACCGAGCAAACCGAGCTACGGGGGAGTTTCCCCTATGATGTGTCCAAGTCGTGCGTCGACCTGATCGCTCTTTCGTATTTCGAGACTTACGGCACGCCGGTCGCCATCACGCGCAGCGGCAATCTCTTCGGCGGGGGGGACATGAACTTCAACCGCCTGGTTCCCGGGACGATTCGCTCGGCGCTGCGGGACGAGCCGCCCGTCATACGAAGCGACGGCTCCTATGTTCGCGATTACTTCTATGTGCGCGACGCCGTCAACGCCAATCTGCGGCTGGCCGAGCGGCTGCTCGACGACGGCGTCCTGGGCCAAGCGTTTAATTTCGGGACGGAACAGCCCTTGTCGGTAACCGATCTCGTGGATCTGATTCTCCGGCTCTGCGACAAGACAGACCTTCAACGGCGGGTGTTGAACGAAGCCAGTCACGAGATCCCCAAGCAATACTTGGACTGTTCGAAGGCGCGCGATCGACTAAACTGGCGGCCTGGCTACTCGCTCGAAGAAGGGATGCAAGAGACCATCTCCTGGTATCGCCAGCAGGTGAGCGGCCAGTAATCGGATCTTGTCGGGCGGGGATGGGACTGTCATGGGGACAGGCACCATGGTGGCATCTTGTTGGTTTGCTGTTGTCCGCCCCAGGCTCGTAGGTTCGTCGTACGCAACGAGTTGTTCCCAGTGCCTGTCCCGGGGAACGGTCCCATCATCATCCGCGCGTTGACCTTGGGGGCGGGTCAGGGCAGGGTTTGGAATCCGAAATGGCACTGTCGGAAGTGCGCGTCCCGCGTCAGCGCGTGAAGAAGTTTGAGTTCGTCCATGACCACGAAGCTCGTCAGGTCGGTGAACGAGATGCGTGGCTTGTCGCGGTAGCGGAGGCGAAGCTTGAATGCCTTTTCTAACCGTGTCGGCGTAACGTGTTCGACAGCCAGTAGGCCGAGCGATTGGGCCTGGAAGATCCCCCCACAGAACCGCTCGGCCTCCTCGAACGGCCGGCGAGCAAACAGGCGGGTGATCGTTTCGTCGAGGACGTAGTCCGTGGTGACCCAGGGAGCCGCCTGGTCGGCATACTTTTGACGCAGACTTCGCACCTCGGAGTGAGCCGCGTCGGCAGCGTCTTCCAGCGCCAGCCAACCCCAGGTATCGACAAACAGGGGAGGAGTCTCAGCTGCCGTAGAGCGCTTCATCGATGCCGACGGTGAGTTCGCCGTCGCTTCCGATACCGCTGACCGCAAGCAGCGGATCGACCTTGCTCTTGGCGCGGCTTCGCGCGCCGCCGCGCTTTCGGAGTTTCGAACGGATCAGCTCGGCCATGCTCAGGCGCCGCCTGAAGGCTTCTTCGCGAAGCTGGTCGTGCAGCTCCTCGGGCAGGAAGATCGTGGTCCGCTTCACGAGTCCATAATAACATATATATGTCGCTGTGAAGCGGTCGGCGGGAGCAAATCTGCCGCCCGGATTGTTAACCGCGGCCCCCGCGGGTTTTCCCGCGCCCCTTGCCCCGGACCGCGGATTAGCGACCGCTCTCCGCGTATTCTTGCCAACGGTTCGGGGTCAAGTAGCGCTCCATCGGTTCGCCTCGCCACGTGGCAAGAAAAGCGGGCGAGCCGGCGTGTGATCTCGACGCCGCGCAGGCCGCCGGACCCAAACACGAGCGCCGGGAAGATATTCTCGAAACACTCGGCGCGCCGTGATACCGCGGCGGGACCGGCCTCGTCAACCAACCTGTTCGCTGGCGTGCAGTTCTTGCAGCGCCGCGACTTGAGGTTGTCGCTCCCGTCGAGCGGCGATGCCTTCGGCCGCGGCTCTCGCTCCGCTGAGGGTAGTGACGCAGGGAACGTGCTGCTGCATGGCGGCGCGGCGGATGGCTTTCTCGTCGCGGAAGGAATGCGCCCCGGCCGGGGTGTTGACGACCAGGTCGACTGCACCGCCCTTGATTAAGTCCACGAGGTTGGGGCGGCCTTCGTTGACCTTGAGTACGGTGCGGCACTCCAGGCCCGCCTCTCGCAGCGAGGAGGCGGTTCCGCGCGTGGCGATGAGCGAGAAGCCTAGGCCGGCGAACTTCTGGGCTACCTTGGTCGCCGCGGCTCGATGGGGGTCGGTGACGCTAATAAATACCGAGCCTTGCGTGGGAAGCGCTTGGCCGGCGCTGAGCTGAGCTTTCGCAAAAGCTTCACCGAAGGTGGCGCCGATGCCCATGACCTCCCCGGTAGAGCGCATCTCGGGGCCCAGAATGGGGTCGACCCCGGGGAACTTGTTGAAGGGGAAAACGGGCGACTTGACGCAGTTGCGTTTGACGGGCAGCACGCCCTCCGGCAAGTCGTAATCGCGCAGCTTGCGTCCCAGCATGAGTCCGACGGCAATCTTCGCCAGCGGGACGCCGGTCGATTTGCTGACATAGGGAACCGTTCGCGAGGCACGCGGGTTGACCTCGATCACGTAGACTTGCCCGCCACAGATCGCATACTGCGCGTTCATCAGCCCGATGACGTGGAGCCGGCGGGCCAAACGCACGGTGTAATCGCGAATCGTCTCCAGATGCTCGGGGGCGATCGAGGCGGAAGGGAGTACGCAGGAGCTATCGCCTGAATGAACGCCGGCTTCCTCGATATGTTCCATGATGCCGCCGATCAGCACGTCCTCGCCGTCGGAAAGAGCGTCCACGTCGACTTCGGTGGCGTCCTCGAGAAAGCGGTCGATCAAGACCGGCCGCTCCTGCGAATAGACCACCGCCTCGCGCATGTAGCTGTCGACCGTCGGTTGGTCGTAGGCAATCACCATGGCGCGGCCGCCGAGCACGTAGCTGGGGCGAACCAGAACCGGATAGCCGATCCGCCGGGCGACCTCAAACGCTTCCTCGGGGCGGGTGGCCGTGCCGTTGGCCGGAGAGGGGATATCGAGCTCCTCGAGAAGCTTTCCGAAACGGTCCCGGTCTTCCGCCAGATCGATCGATTCCGGGTCGGTGCCGATGATGGGCACCCCGTGGGATTTGAGCGGGAGCGCCAGCGTCAAAGGCGTCTGGCCGCCGAACTGTACAATGACGCCGTCCGGCTTCTCGGTGTCGAAGATGTTGAGCACGTTTTCAAGCATCAGCGGCTCGAAATAGAGCCGATCGCTGGTGTCGTAGTCGGTCGAGACGGTCTCGGGATTGCAGTTGACCATGATCGACTCGTAATCCGCCTCCTGAAGCGCAAACGAAGCGTGGCAGCAACAGTAGTCGAACTCGATTCCCTGGCCGACGCGGTTGGGACCGCTGCCGAGAATCATGACTTTCCGGCGATCGCTGGGTTCCGCCTCGCATTCCCACTCATAGGCAGAATAAAGATACGGCGTGTAGCTCTCGAATTCCGCGGCGCAAGTGTCGACGCGCTTGAATATCGCGCGGATGCCGGCCGCTTTTCTCTTCTCCCGAACGGCGTCTTCGCTAGCCGACCACATGAGCGCCAGCGAGGCGTCGGACAGCCCGTAACGCTTGGCCTGCTCGAGGGATTCGCGGGGAACGGTTTCCAGGGATTGGCCTTCGAGCTCTCGTTCAAAGTCGACGATGGTCTTGATTTGGTGTAGAAACCAGGGGTCGATGCGGGTCATCTCCGCGATTTTTTGCACCGAGTATCCTTCGGAGAGCGCGAAGCGGATGTAGTTCAGCCGATCGGGCGTGGCCGTATAGAGCCGCCGCTGGATCAGTTCCGGATCGAAAACCTCCGAGCCTTCCTTCTTCCCGGTTTCAAGACTGCGGATGGCCTTCGACAGAGCATGCTTGAAGGTCCGCCCGATGGACATGACCTCGCCGATGCTTTTCATCTGTACGCCGAGTAGAGGTTCGCTGCCGGGGAACTTTTCAAACTGCCATTTGGGAATTTTCACCACCACGTAGTCGATCGTCGGCTCGAAGCAGGCCGGGGTCTTGCGGGTGATGTCGTTCGAGATTTCATCAAGCCGAAAACCGACGGCCAGTTTGGCGGCGATTTTGGCGATCGGGAAGCCGGTGGCTTTCGAGGCCAGCGCCGAGCTTCTGGATACTCGCGGGTTCATCTCGATGACCACCATCCGCCCTGTTTGCGGTTCGATGGCAAACTGGACGTTCGAGCCGCCGGTGTCGACGCCGACCTCGCGCAGACAGGCCAGCGCGCCGTCCCGCATCATCTGGTATTCGCGGTCGGTCAGCGTCTGCGCGGGGGCTACGGTGATCGAGTCGCCGGTATGAACCCCCATGGGGTCGAAGTTCTCGATCGAGCAGACGACGATACAGTTGTCATTGAGGTCGCGCATGACCTCGAGCTCGAATTCCTTCCAGCCCAGGACGCTTTCCTCGATGAGCACTTCATGCACCGGAGAGATTTCGAGGGCGCGAGTGAGCAGCTCGGCCATCTCTTCGCTGTTGTAAGCCAGCCCGCCGCCCGAGCCGCCGAGGGTGAAACTCGGCCGCAGAATGACGGGGTAGCCGACCTCGCCGGCGAACTCCAGACCGTCTTCGAGGTTGTTGACCAGTTGGGACTGCGGCACGTCAAGGCCGATGCCGCGCATGGCGTCCTTGAAGAGCAGCCGATCTTCGGCCTTCTTGATGGCCTCGAGCTTGGCTCCGATCAGCTCGACGCCGTATTCCTCCAAGACGCCGGCTTCGGCCAGCTCAACCGAAAGGTTCAGAGCGGTTTGTCCGCCAACGGTAGACAGCAGTGCGTCGGGACGCTCGCGGCGGATGATCTCTCTCAGGTACTCGATGGTGAGCGGCTCGATATAGGTTTTTTCGGCCAGCTCGGGGTCGGTCATGATGGTGGCCGGGTTGGAGTTGACCAGCACCACTTCATAGCCCTCGCTCCTGAGCGCCTTACAGGCCTGGGTTCCCGAATAGTCGAACTCGCAGGCCTGGCCGATCACGATCGGCCCCGAGCCGATGATCAGGATCTTGTTGATGTCGCTACGTTTAGGCATTCGGTTTCGTTAGCCGGCGACGGCAAAAACGGGTCTAGGCGAAAAATGGGTGGCGACCTGTCGCCGACCTCCGGTTGGCCGTGAGTTTTTCGTGTAAGTTATTGCATTAACAATAGTTACTAGGTAATTGGCTTTGTTTGGTATTTTTCTCTCGTGGTCGAGCGTGATGCCGGGTCTTCGGAGTCTCCCCTCTCAGGATAGCCAGAATCATGGGTACGGCATGCCGTACCCCTACAGGATCACGGGTGGCAGGCGGCGCCCCCGCAGTCTGAACGGGCCATGCGGCATTGGGGCAAGCGGGCGCGATGAATCGCGCCCCTACGCCTCGAACGGCGGGGCCTTGCTCCACGGCTGCTGGTCGCCGGTGAGAAAAATGGGCTAACCAAGCCAGTCGCCACCCGTACTGAAAACAACCGGCAACTTGTTGATTCCATACTGGTTGTTAGAAATTGGGTTTGTTTGGTATTTTCCCCCTCGTGGTTGAGTGTGAAGCTGGGTCTCGTCGGCATCCCTCTTCAGGATAGCGAGCGTGTCAAGTGTCTCCACGCGAGGGGCCGGAAACAGCCGCAGGTCTGGGCCAAACGGCGGCCCAGCCCTTCGCTACGAGGCTGCTGTCGAGATTGTTGAGCGCGGCGCCTCCCGCGTTTTACTCCGCCCCTGCCGGGGCTTTGCCGAGTCTGCCATGCCACCCACGGTTTCGCCTAGGCGGCTCCACCGTGGGCTACTATCCTACGCCCCTCCGGGGCTGCCAGCCGCCGGCGAGAAAAGTGGATTAGCAGCCAGCGGCGCCAGGGTCCGACCGTAGGCGCGGATCCGTCAATTCTCCCTCATTAGCTGCACAAACTCGTCGAACAAGTACCGCGAATCGTGGGGCCCGGGCGCGGCCTCGGGGTGGTATTGCACGCAGAACAGCGGGTCTCGGCGGCTGCGGAACCCCTCCAGGGTGTGATCGTTCAGGTTGAAGTGCGTGAGCTCGATTTCGCTGTCCTTGAGCGATTCGGGGGCGACCGCAAACCCGTGGTTTTGCGAGGTAATCTCGACCCGGCCGGTGAGCTTGTTCAGCACCGGATGGTTGACGCCGTGGTGGCCGAACTTGAGTTTAAACGTCTCGCCGTCGAGCGCGAGCCCCATGATTTGGTGGCCGAGGCAAATACCGAACATAGGGACCCGGCCGACGAGCTTCTTGACATTGGCGATCTGGGCTGCCAGAGGCTCGGGGTCGCCGGGACCATTCGAGAGGAATACGCCGTCGGGCGCAAGCGCCATCACGTCCTCGGCCGAGGTGAGCGAGGGGACGACGGTCACGCGACAGCCGATATGCAGCAGCCGCCGCAAAATGTTGTGCTTGATGCCGAAGTCGTAGGCGACGACGTGGAGCGACGGCTCGGCGGCCGGTTCGACGATCTCCGACGGAGAGCACGCCTCGACGCCCTTGGTCCACTCGTAACGCTGTTTCGTCGATACCGATGTCGCCAGGTCGAGTCCGGCCATCGTGGGGATCGAGCGGGCCTTTTCGACCAGGTTGCTGGGATCTGTCTCGAGAGAAGAGATGACGCCCCTCATCGCCCCCTCGGTGCGGAGGTGGCGCACCAAGGCCCGGGTGTCGATTTCAGCAATGATGGGGATACTCTGTTTAGCCAAGAAATCGGCTGCATGTTCGCTGGAGCGCCAGTTGCTGGCGATCTCGGAAAACTCTCGCACGACCAAGCCCTCGATATAGGGCCTCGCCGATTCGCTGTCGGACCCGTTGGCCCCGTAATTGCCGATTTCCGGATTCGTCAGAATAACGATCTGGCCGCAGTAGGAGGGATCGGTGAAGATCTCCTGGTAGCCGGTAATGCCGGTGTTGAAGACGACTTCGCCGTAGCTTTCCGCTTTGGCGCCGACGCCGATTCCCTCAAATTGCCGCCCATCTTCCAACGCCAGGATCGCCGGGAAGCTCACTCCAGCACCCCGAAACGATCAAGGGGCCAGTAGGCGAAGACGGCTTTCCCGATGACCGAGCTGTGTTTCACGGTTCCCCAGGCGCGGCTGTCGTTCGAGGTGTTTCGACGGTCCCCGAGGACGTAGTAGTGGCCGGTCTCCACTTGCACCGGGGGATAGCTGCGCCGGTCGCCATATCGCTCCAACACGTAGGGCTCGGGGACCGGATCACCGTTGATAATCAGCCGGCCTCGGGCGATTTCGACATTGTCGCCCGGCAGGCCGACGACTCGCTTAATATAAGATTTCGAGCTGTCGAGCGGGAACCGAAATACAATGATGTCGCCGCGCTGGATCTCTCCCAAGCGGTAGACGAACTTGTTGACGAAGATGCGCTGCTGATCAACCAGCCAGGGCATCATACTCGTGCCTTCGACCTTGACCGGCTGGTAGAGGAACACGATGACGATCGCGGCGACGGCGAAAGAAATGACGATGTCGCGAATCCATGCCTGCATGTCGAACCAGAAGCGTCGGCGGGGCGGTGGATTCGGGGAACGCAAGGCGTCACGGTCTTGGGGGCCGCGGCCGGTGTCGGCGAAGCCCGGCGTTCTCGTTTCCGGACTCTTCATCGGGTTGGCAAGGAATGGGTTGGCAAGGAATTTGGCCAGGGTGGCGGGTTCTTTCGTAGTTGTATCACGAAGGCCGGTATGCGTACAACTTGATGATGGAAAATCGGGTACGGCCAGCCAATTCGCTTCGGGCTAGGTGGTTTTTTCTAGAGCCATGGTGAGGGCGAATTGGTGGCAGTCCCCATTTTTCGGGCGGCGTCCGGGGCGAGGGGGACGAAGGAGTTCTTGCGTCGAAGCCGGCGCTTCGGCTACGCTACGACCTTTGGGGGGGGCGACGGGAAATTTCGGTTGATCGGGAGCGTTTGGCCAAGTTTGGCCAAATAGAGGGAGAAACGAACTGTGTCAGAGACCGCGAGTATAACACTCGGCAATGCGGCCTACGGGCTGAGGCACTTCAGTATGCGAGAGTTCTTTGAAACCTCAAAGAAAATGGGCTTACCCGCGGTGGAAGTTCACTATGACTGGCTAGTCGGCGAAGCGAACAACGGCATCCCGGTGGACTACACGTCTCAGGACGTTGAAGATGTAAAACGACTGGCGGCCGAAACCGGCGTCACCGTTGCTACCCTCGGCGGCGGAACTGTTGTCGAGCTTGAAGGGGAGAGGCGACACCGCGGATCCAACAAATCAAGAAAGCGATCGATTTAGCGGACGCCCTCGACGCCCGAGTCATTCGCGTGTTTACCGAGCACGACTTCACCCATTCGCAACACTACGTTCTGCCCGCGGAAAGGGTCACCGAGAAAGTCTACGATACCCTCGGCGCCGCTTTTAACGAAGTGGGCAAGTACGCCCACGAGAAAAACGTCGCTATCGCCATCGAAAACCACGGCGGTTCATCGGCGACAGGAGCAGGGTTAAAGAAGCTCCTCGACATGGTCCCCTTCCAGGAAGTGGGCGTCACCTACGATCCCGCCAATTACGCCGCCAGCGGCTCGGACCCCTACGAGGCTTTGCTGGCCATCGGCGACCGCGTCCGCTACACGCACTGGAAGGACGTCTCGCGAACTGACGGCAAGACCGCGTATGAAGCTTTCGGCGAGGGTGTCATCGATTGGCCGCCGATCGTCAGCTACTTACTGAAATCCTTCGACGGGCTGTGGTCCATCGAGTACGAGCTCAAGGTCGAGGCCGGCCTGGACAGACTCATCGACGGCACGCGCCGAAGCGTCGAGAACCTGATGGGAGTCGTGCGGAGCTGCCGGCAATCGTGAACTGAACTTTCTGTTTCATGAAAGTCACCGTAGGCACAGGCCCGGACTCGTGGGGAATTTGGTTTCCAGACGACCCCAAACAGATCCCTTGGCATCGATTCTTGGATGAGGCCGTCGAGGCGGGCTATGAGTGGATCGAACTCGGTCCGTACGGCTACCTGCCCACAAACCCGCGGGTCTTGCGATCCGAACTTGAACGCCGGGGTCTCAAGGTGTCGGCGTCCTATGTCGAGAGACACGACCTTGAGGATCCAGCCGCCCGAGAGGCGCTCGAAGACGGGGTGCTGCACCTGGCCGAGGTGCTCGCGGCCTTAGGCGCCAAGTTTTTTGTTCTGACAGACAACGTCTATACCAACATCTTTACGGGAAAGCAGAAAAAAGAGAGCCGCCTCGACGACAGCGGTTGGATGCACTTGATTGAGGCGGTACACAAAATCGCTGATTTGGTCCGCGGCCGCTTCGGACTCCAGCTTGTCCTCCACCCCCACGCCGATACGCACATCGAGTACGAAGAGCAGATCGAGTTTTGCTTAGAGCAGACGGACCCGGACCGGGTGTCGCTTTGCCTTGACATCGGCCACCACGCTTACCGGGGGGCTGATCCGGGCGATTTCATGCGCCGTTATCACCAGCGAACCCCTACTTCCATATCAAGGGCGTCGATCCGGAAATTCGAAGCCGGGTGAAAAAGGAAAAGACCGCCTTCGCCACGGCGGTGACACGGGCGAGGCGAAGTGCGTGAGAGACAGGGAAGCGGGAGGGCCTTCAGACAGGTTGGAGCGGCGTTCGGTGAGTTTTAGCGGGGCCGTTTCTACTTTCGCATCCTCAAACAAGGCTCGCGGTTTTTGTTTTCTGATGGCATATTTACCATAAGTTGATTTCCAGTCCCAAGCGACCTCGAGCCGCCCGGCGGCGGCAGCGCAAGTTCCGGCTGCTCGACCGTTTCCCATGCCCGACAGAATCATCTTGCATCGGACAACTCTGATAGTGGCACGAATTTGAGATTCGTGCTAATTTGGGAGCGCCTCGCTGATGCACATTCCCGACGGATTCCTTTCGACCTCTGTCTGGGCCGGTTCCGCGGCGGCGGCTGTCCCCGCTGTAGGCTACTGCCTGCGCCGGACTCAGAAATACTTCGAGACATCGAGGACTCCCTTACTGGGCGTGATGGGCGCTTTTGTTTTTGCCGCTCAGATGATCCATTTCCCTTTGGGGGTGGGAACGTCGAGCCACCTAGCTGGGGCCGCCTTGCTGGCCGCCACGCTCGGCCCGAGCGCCGCTACGGTTGTGATGACCGCAATTCTGGTCGTGCAGGCTCTTGTTTTCCAAGACGGCGGCGTCCTCGCCCTGGGGACTAACGTCTTGAACCTTGCGGTTGTGGGCGTCTGGGTTGCCTACCTGCCGCTGAGGTGGTCTCGCAAAGCGGGCGCCCGCAGCCGTCGGGCGGCGGCTTTTCTCGGCGCCTGGATGTCTTTGATGGCGGTGGCTGTGTTGGCTTCGGCTGAGTTGAGTTTCTCGAAAGTCGCGCCTCCTGTTTCGCTGTTCACGTCCCTGTTGGCGATTCACGCCTTGTTGGGAATCGCCGAGGGGTTGATCACGGCCGCCAGCTTGGTCGCGATCGAGCGATTGGATCCCGCTTTTGTTTACGCCGGCGAACTGCCGGGACGATGAAACAGATTGCCGTCGTGTTCGGGTGTATGACCCTTGCCCTCCTCGCAGCGCAGATTGTGCTGGTTCCGTGCGCTCCTGACGGGCTCGAAAGCGTCGCTGGGACGCTCGGGTTCGCCGACCTTGCTGTTGAGGGGAAGGATTGGATCCCCTTGGCGGACTACCAAGCTCGATTCTTTGCATCCGTCTGGTTTGCGCGGCTCTCCGCGGGGCTGGCCGGTGTGTTTCTCGTCTGCGGTTTGGGCGTGTTGTTGGGTCGCTTGATCCCCCGGAAAAGGGGAGACGGCTAGGGTGAACGGCTTCACTCTGGAGCGCTGGGCGCAAGGATCCAGCCCCCTTCACCGGCTGCACGCGATCGCCAAGATGACGGCGACGATGAGCCTTCTGCTGTCGCTGTCGCTCGCCGATCCTGCCTATCCGGTCTTTTATTTGGGCTGCTTCGGTTTGCTGATGGCCGGCACGGCCGTGGCAAAGTTGCCTGTGGGACGGCTACTGTTGCGGGGCTTGCTCGTGGCCCCGTTCGTGGCCGGGGTGGTCGTAGTGAACCTGTTCGACGGTGATCCCGCTCGCGGTTTGACGATTTTCTGGCGCGCTTACCTGTCCGCTTGCGCCGCGACTCTGCTGCTGGCCACGACGCCGTTCCCCACGCTCTTACACGCGCTTGACCGGCTCCGCGTGCCTCACTTTTTTCTCACCGTCGTGCATTTTCTTTATCGTTATCTCTCCGTCGTCTACGAGCAAGCGAAGAGCATGCGGCGAGCTCGCCAGTGCCGCGCGCCCCAGCCGCGGCGGTCGCTTTGGGAGGCGGCAGCCGCTACCGTCGGCTCGCTTTTTCTGCGCAGCCACGACCGCGCGGAGCGAGTGCACCGGGCCATGCTGGCTCGTGGGTTTCGGGGCCGCTTGATGTCTCTCGAAACGGCGCCTTTCGCGGGACGGGATGGGACGTTTCTGCTGGTGTTTTTCGCTCTGCTCGGACTCGTACAGCTTGCTTCCCAAGCATTCGGGCCAGAAGGCTTTTCCGTGCTATGAGACCAGCGCTGATCGAGGTTACCGGACTTCGCTACCAGTACCCGGACGGTACGGTTGGTCTGGACGGCGTCGACTTTTCTCTTGCCCCGGGAGAGGCGGTCGCTCTCCTGGGACCTACCGGATCCGGCAAGACTACTTTCCTGCTTCGGCTGCTGGGGCTTCTCGATGGGGAAGGGGAGATCACGATCTGCGGAAATCGACTCGAAAAGCGAACCCTCGCCTTGGCTCGCCAAAACGTCGCTCTGCTGTTTCAACACCCCGACGATCAATTGGTGATGTCGACCGTTCTAGAGGACGTCGCCTTCGGGCCCCTGAACTCCGGGGTGGATCCGGCCGAGGCCGGTCAGCTTGCCCGCTCGGCTCTGGAACGAGTTGGTCTGAAGTCCGCGGCTGAGCGCCGGCCCCAAAACCTCAGTGCCGGTGAGAAGCGTCTGGCGCAGCTCGCCGGGCTGCTGACCATGAATCCGGCTGTGTTTCTTCTCGACGAGCCGGACACGTTCCTTGACCCCCCTTCCAGAGCCAACTTGCTTTCCATCTTGCGAGAGTTGCCACAGGCTAAAATCCTTGTAACCCACGATGCTGACTGGGCCCGCGCCTTGGCCGACCGGGCGGTCTTCTTCAATCGAGGACGCATCGTTGCCCAAGGGAGCGTGGCTCAAATCATCGAACGGTTCCAGTGGGACGGACGGCCGGCCGAGCGCTGAGGCTCGCGACTAGGAGCCGATCCGCTTTTCTCAACAGCCGACGGTCGAAGTACGCGATAGGATCGCCGGCCTTTACGCCGGCTCACTCCGAGACGACCGGTGCTCCACCGGGGGTCAAATGCGACAACAGCAGCTCGCGGTGACGACGTCCGTAGCGGACCGTTTTTGAGAGCGTCAGCAGATAAAGCGTCACGCCTACCGCGGCCGCCAAAATCAGCGCCGCGAAATATCCCTCAAGGCTATCGTATCGATAGCGCAGGAGGTAGGCCGCGAAGAGCGGAAACAGCGACGCCGGGAATAGCATGAACTGCACAGTCGCCCGCAGCCCGTGCCCGGGACCGGCTCGCGAGATGCGGTCCGGGTTACTGGCCACGGGGTGGCGAACGGACATGTGATTTCCCACCGACAACAAATAGAAAAGCGCAATCAAGCCCACGGCAAACGCTTCCAAGCTTTCGGGTATCCCGACCGGCAGGCCGATGAGCAGACAAACCCCGCAGACAAGCGCTATTTCGAGCATCGCGAAGACCAGCGTCGTCAGGTTCTTCGCTAGCAGAAGTGTACGAAACGATAAGGGAAGCCAGAAGTAGAAGCGGGCGGCGTCTCGGTCAAATCCAAAGCGGTTGAGAAACATCACCGGTCCCAGCAACAACAGCGCATAGAGACTGATAAATGTCACCGCGCTCTGCTCGAGCCAATTTCCGACCGATGCTTGCCAATTTTTCATGATCGGGACCCAGGCGATGACCCCGAACGTAAAGCCCATGAAAAACGGCAAGCGAAAGCGTGGGCTGCGCCACAAGTAGCGAAGTTCCTTTTCGAGGAGCGCTCCGAGGGGGTCGGGCAGAACGTAGGAGGGTAGCCGAACGAGTTTTCCCTGCAGGTTCACCAAGCCCCGCCTCCGCGGCAGGACGCTGCCAGTTACGCTCGAGCTGAGGTGTGACGTTTGGCGGAACTGATAGAAACCGAACACGGCCGCCGCAAGGACCATCGCGGTCAGGATCGTCCAATCCGCAGGCTCCCCGCGGCCTACGCTGATTCGGGCCGCTAGGCCGGATGGGGCCACCCAATAGGGGATGCCCAGCCCTCTCATCCACACGTCCCGAATCAGATTCCTCGCCGTCTCGCTCCAGATCAATAGCTGGGGAAGAATCGTACAGCTGACCAGCAGCACCAAAACAACCTCGCGCAGGCGCCGCCCCCTGAACACGCGCTCCACTAAGTTTCTCATTCCGGCCGAGAAAAACACATTAAAGGCAACGAACAACACAAACGCGCCCCCGAGCTGGCCCAAGTAGGGTGAATCCGCGTACGCCAACCCGCCGAACAGCCCCGCCAGCAGAAGCACCATCTCCGAGCCGGTACCGAGCCGCAGCAAGCATTCGACAACGAATAAGCTGCCCATCGATATGGGGTACATCCTGAGCTTGCCCATCTCGAGAGAGACGCCCAGGGAAAGTGTGACCAGGGGGGCCAACTGCCAGTAACCCATCATGAACAGCAGCACACCCGGCAGCGCGCCCTCCACGTCCTCGCGCCCGATCATGCTGGGTACAAGCGCGCAGCCAACCGCGGCGACAGTCCAAAGCAAGTACCACAAGACTCCCAAAATAATCGAAAGGAGCCTCCCGCGCCGCCCTTGTCGCTGACGCAGGGCGTGGACGAGGGAGAGGAGCTGCACGACCAAAAGCGCATAGATTTGCCGCCAAGCCCGCATCCTAGAGCCACTCCAGCCGTTGCAGCGCCTTCTCGCCCCCTACTACCCGGACGAAAATGTCTTCCAGCGTCTCCTCGGCCGATCGCAGCTCGGGCACCGACCCCTCGGCGACAATCCTGCCCTCATCGATGATGGCCACCCGATCGCAAAGCCGCTCGACGACTTCCAATACATGCGAGGTCAAGAACACGGTTGCGCCTTGTTCCACTTGCTGGATCAGTATTTCCTTCATCAATCGGGCGCCCATCGGGTCGACGCCTTCGAACGGTTCGTCCAGCAAGAACAGCTTGGGCCGGTGAATTAACGCCCCGGCCAGCGCCAGCCGCTTCTTCATGCCTTTGGAATAGTCGGCGATCAGGGACGCCGCGTCGGCGTCGAGCTCGAAAAGCTCCAATAATTCACGTGACCGGGCCAACGCCGTTCGGCGATCAAGGCCGTACATGCGCGCCACGAACTCGAGGAATTCCGGTCCGCTGAGGCGATCAAAAAGCAGTGACTCGTCAGGCACGACGCCAATCACCTGCTGAATCGCCGTCATCTGGTCGGGAACCTTCATTCCCAAGACCTCGACTTCCCCCGATGTTGGCGGCAGTAGGCCGATTAGGATGTGGATAGTCGTCGTTTTTCCGGCGCCGTTGGGTCCTAGAAACCCGAAGAAACTGCCCGCGTGGACTTCCAAATCGAGACCCTGCAGAGCCGCTTTCGGCCCGTAGAATTTGCGCAGGCTGCTGGTACGGATGGCGGGCTTCATGCGCCTAGTGTAGCCCATCCGTTTCCGCCCGGCCTTCCGCCCATGTTGACTTGCCTGCTGCCGCCCCTTAGCATGGAGATATCGCTGGGAAAGGAGGTGATCCAGAACATGAATGAATGTGATGAACCTATGTCTGGCGAGGTGGCCGACTGTTAAAGCGGCTGCTCGAACGTTCCGTTTCCCGCTTTTCAGCGAGCGGGACGTGACTCATGTGGACCGGCCACTTGCCGGACGATTGTTCCACACCTAAGCTTTAAGGGCTACTGTCCTTGGGCTGCTTTGTCGCCCCCGAAACGCCTCCAGCCTTTCGGGGGCGGCTCCCCGCCCTCCCCACCTAACTGTGTACGTCTTAGGCATCGAAACCTCGTGTGACGAAACCGCCGCGGCGGTAGTTCGGTCGGGTGAACGGCTTCTCTCGAACGTCGTCGCGTCTCAATTGAATACCCACCAGCGCTACGGGGGCGTTGTTCCCGAGCTGGCATCGCGAGAGCACCTGCGCGCCATTGTCATTGTTGTGCGGGAGGCTGTCGAGCAAGCGGCTATCCGGTACCAAGACGTAAACGCCATAGCCGTAACAAATGGCCCCGGGCTAGTCGGATCTCTACTCGTCGGTGTTACCTTCGCCAAGGGGATGGCCCTGTCGCTCGGCATACCTTTGCTGGGAATCAATCATATTGAGGGACATATTCACGCCGTGGTACTGGAGCAGAAACAGGGCGGCGGCGAGGTCGAGTTCCCGGCTCTGGCGCTTGTGGTCAGCGGTGGTCACTCGCACCTTTTCTTCGTCGAGCGCCCGGGTCCGGGCCAATACGACTATCGCCTGTTGGGACGAACGCGGGATGACGCCGCGGGAGAGGCTTTCGACAAGGTTGCCAAACTGCTGGGTCTGGGGTATCCGGGAGGTCCGCTGATCGACAAGCTGGCGCCGCTGGGCGATCCCTCTAGCGTCGAGCTTCCCTCCTCCCGCATGAAAGGAAACCCGCTCGACCTAAGTTTCAGCGGGCTGAAGACCGCCGTTCTGCGCTACGTCCGCGCCGCCGACATGGAGGAGGAGATAGCGCGCCGGCGACGCTTGTTCCTTTCACCGCCCGCGCCGGCGATCGAGGAAGTCAAGGCTCTCACGTCGCAGCACACGCTTGATCTCATCGCCTCCTTCCAGCACAGGGTCGTGGAAGAACTAATGCGCCGCGCGATGCGAGCCGCCGAGAATGAACCCGTGCGATCGGTTATCGTCTCGGGGGGTGTTGCCGCGAATTCGGGTCTCCGCAAGCGCTTTGCGTCAATCGGCTATCCACTTTATTTCCCCAGTCTCGCGCTTTCGACCGACAACGCCGCGATGATCGCCGCCGCCGCCCACCCCCGCCTGCTGCGCGGCGAACACTCCGGCTTCGATCTTCAGGCGCAGCCGTCACTAACGCTTGCCGCCGGCTAGCCCTCGCCGCGCCCGCTGCAATACGAGAGTGTATGCGAATCGCCAAGCATCTGATACTCGTTCTATGCCTGACCGGTCCCTGGCAAGGATTCTGCGGGCGACTCCGAGCCCAATCGCAAGGCTCGATTGAAGGGCAGGTGACCCTCGCCGAAACCGGCGCGCCGCTGCGGGGAGTTTCTGTCCTCATTCTGCGCCTGGGAAGGACCCTCATCACCGACGCCGAGGGCCGCTATCGCTTCGACCGCCTCCCCGAGGGCTTCTATCAGGTTGTCGCACACCTCGACAGCACGTTGACGGAGGAAGCCAAAGGCGTTGCCGTGACGGCACGGCGTCCGACAACCCTGAACTTCACGCTGGCCATCGCCGTTCAGGAATACGAGATCACGGTCACGGCGGGGGGCAAGAAAGAGACGGCGTTTGAATCCTTCCAGACGGTTGACTCGTATACCTCTTTTGATTTGGCAGAGTCCACCGCGCCGGCCATCGGCGATGTGCTAGCGAGCCGTCCGGGCAACGGGGTCGCCAAGCGTAGTTTCGGCCCAGGAAGTTCGCGTCCGATCATCCGGGGCTTCGATGGCGACCGCGTTTTGGTGATGCAGGACGGTATCCGCACGGGAACTTTGTCGTCGCAGTCGGGCGACCACGGAGAGCTCATAAACACCTCCGCCCTGGACCGCCTGGAGGTCGTCAAGGGCCCTGCTACGCTGCTCTACGGCAGCAACGCTCTCGGAGGCGTCGTGAACGCCGTCACCCGCCACCACGCCGTTCACGAGCACCCGCACGAGGGCCTTCGCGGGTACGTTTCGGGATCGGCGGGATCGGCCAACGCGTTCGGTGGCGGCTCGGCGGGCTTTGAATATGGCCGCGGAAAATGGCTGCTCTGGGGTGGGGGCGGGGGCCAGCGCAGCGCGGACTACAACACGCCCCAGGGGCCGGTCTTCAACTCTGGAACGCGGGTCGTGAACAGCTACGGCGGGGTCGGATGGTATGGCGATAAGGTTTTCGCCAGCTTCAGCATCCAAGCCGACGACGGCGCCTACGGCGTTCCGTTTGCCGCGGAGTTCGAAGGCGGCGAGGAAGAGTTGGATCGTGTTGGGATCGACTCCCGGCGCGAGTCCTATCAAGCGAACTGGGGACTGCGGAAGCTGGGTTCGGCCATCGAAAGCTTCACGCTCAAGCTCAACCTCACCGACTGGGGACACGATGAGGTCGAGTTCTTCCGAGACGGCGGGCGTGAAGTGGGGACTGCGTTCGACCAGAAGCAGTTCGTCTATCGCGGCGTCTTCGAGCAGGTCCAGCGCGGCCGGCTAACCGGTCGATTCGGTTTTTGGGGGCTTGCTCGCGACTATGACGTAGCCGGGGCGGACGCCGTATCCCCGCCGGTAGATCAAGACGCCTTCGCCGTTTTCGCGCTCGAGGAGATCGGCTTCGAGCGCTTCAAGCTGCAATTCGGCGGCCGCCTGGAGAGAACCCACTACGCGCCGGGAGTGTTCGCTAGCCGGAGCAGCGAAGGCCCGGGTACGGATTACCCGAATCGCTCTTTCACCGGAGCATCCGCCGCCGCCGGTGTTCACGCGGACGTTTGGCGCGGCGGAGCGTTGGTCGTCAACTACGCCCACTCCTATCGCGCCCCGGCGCTCCAGGAGCTCTACAACTTCGGGCCGCACCTGGGATCGCTGGCGTTTGAAGTGGGCGATCCGAATCTCGGCCCCGAGACCGGCGACGGAGTCGAGATTTCACTGCGCCAGAGAAGCAAGCGGGCGCGAAGCGAACTCAACCTGTTCTACTATGGCTTCAACAACTTCGTGTTTCCCTTCACGACAGGAGAGTTTGAAGGCGGGCTTCAGGTCATCAACTTTACTCAGCTCGACAGCCGCTTTGCCGGTGCCGAGGCCAACCTGGATCTGGCCCTCCATACTAACGTCTGGTTCAACCTCGGGATGGACTACGTGGACGCGCAAGAAACGAACTTCGACACACCTCTGCCGCGAATACCGCCCCTCCGCGGACACGTGGGGTTTGATTTCCGTCACGCAGGATTCAGCGTCAAGCCCGAGCTGGTCTTGGCCAGCGGCCAGCATCAGACCTTCACGGGTGAAACGCGAACTCCCGGCTATCGGGTCGCCAACTTGAAGGCTTCCTACACCATTCTCCGAGGACGCCTTGTTCACCAGTTCGCCCTTAACTTCTTCAACATCGGCGATCGCCTCTACCGCAATCATTCCTCGTTTATCAAAGACCTCGCCCCCGAAATCGGCCGCGGCGTCCGGTTCACCTACCGGATTCGGTTCTTCTGAGGTTCCTGACGAGCTATGAAGAACGATAGGAAAAGGTAGAGAGGTTGTCGAAGAAGCAGCTGATTGAGCGGGGAGATCGACGTGGTGGCGGGGTTGGACCTGGGCGACAAGCGCAGTTTCGTCTGCCTGATCGATCTGGACCGGAAGATAGTCGAGCGCAAGAAGCTGCGCACCTCGCCTCCGGCTTTCTCGCTTGACCATGGCGAGCCTCCTCATAGAAGCCGCGGGCGTGAGCCCGCGGCTCTGTGCGGTGATGTTCGGCAGCTGAGGGTCGATGCCGAACCGTCGGGACAACGTGGCGCTGTTCGAAAATGCCCCTGCGAACACTCCGGCTTCGATCGTCGGGCGCAGCCGTCACTCGAGCTTGCCGCCGGCTAGTTTGCGGCAGAGCTTCGCCCCGATCCTCTGGTTAGCCCGCCTTCTCACCATTGGTCGCCAGCGGTGAGAAAAGCGCCCTAGTGCGCCGCCGTGTACTCGTAGGTCAGTGACACGGTGACATCAGCCACGCCGGACCCTACCGTGCTGAAGCTCACTCGAAACTGGTCGCCGGCGTTCGCCGTCGTCGAGGTCGGCGTGCCTCCGGCCACGGTGCGGTCGCCCAGCACCAACGCAATGTCGGAGGCGTAAACCGAGCTAAACGTCGCGGAGGGAGTCGTGCAGTTCGACGTGCAACGCTCAATGTTGAAGTCCGTCTGGCCGCCGGTCGTGTTGACGGCGATGCGCGAGTTGCTCAGAGAGGCCGCGGCGACGCCCTCGGGAATCAGCAGCGTCATCGGCTGAGTGCCCGTGGTTGGCGTGCCCGCGAAGTGCCATTGCAGCGACTGCGTCACTTTGGCGCAGGCTTTCGGTTCCCACTGGCTCGAAGACGACGTCCAAACTAAGCATTCACCGTCTGAAGGTGCGGAGGGCGACACCACGGCGCCCCGAATTCTCGCCACAACCGGGTTGGGATAGGTTCCCGTCAGATCGCCTCCGGCGTTGGACCCGTCACTGCGATACCAAGCCAGTAAGGTGTCTCCGGTTTGCGGAATGGCAGCGGACAAGAACGTAATCACATTCGTCGCGAGTGTGTAGTCAACGCTCGGCTTTTGCACAACACCGTTCCTGGTCAGTTCGAGACTTGCCGCCGGATTCGGCGCCGTCAGCAAGGTGAACGTGTCGTTGACGCCGTTGATCGTGCCGGCTGGCGTTTCGGCGTCGTGGAACAGAGCAAATGTGCTTCCGGGGCCGCCGGTACCTTGCTCCAGCGAAATCACCGACCCCGAGTCTTTCTTAACAGAGAGTTCGCCGTTGGCGGCATCGACAAACAGTCTCACCCGGTTGGTCGCCGGAGGCAGCGGAGCCGTCATCTGGTCAAAATCGATGTAGCGGTCGTTCATCTCCAGATTTCCGCTCTCATCCACACTGCTCAACACCGTACCCGCATTGTTCTGCCACTGTTGGAGTTTCGTTGTACCCTGCCCTTCGCCGGCCTTTACGGTCAGCGTAGTCGTTCCCGTTACCGGGGTGAGATTCCTCACCGTAAACGGAGTATTGACGAACGTTCCCCCGTCGCGGAGGATCTGAAATCCCGTGTCCTTGAAGTTGCCGGCGTCGTCGTAACGAGAGATGTTCAGGGCCGTGTCAAACCCCGAGAAGGCAAACTTGTTCTTGCCGTCAACCTGAAAGAACTGGCTGACGACCGTGCCGCCGAGTTTGGTGGCCAAACCCATTTCGCGGAAGAACCCGCTCCCGGCGGGCGTGATGTGTGCTAATAGATCGTTGTTGCCGTCCCTCCACTCTTGTACGGAAGCGGCTTGTCCGGTGATGCCCCGCACGATCAAGACCGGTGCACCGGGAGAAGCCCCGTTCATCACATCATTCGTATTAAACAGGGCGCCGATGCTGCCCGGCGTCACCGCGTCCGATCCCCCGCTTGCGTGCGACAACGCGTGGACCAGCGGCGTCCGTGCGTCCGACAATCTCGAATCGTTGCCCTCCGTGATGGTCCCGGCGGCTGTGCCGTAGACCGGCTGAACTTCCGTGCGCGTGGACCCCACGTTGTCAAACGCGGTCAAGCCGCTCGAAAAGTTGGCCACGACTCGCTGGGTGACGGCAGTGCCTGAATTCGCGAAAATCTCATACGCCATCTCAACCGCCGTCCCGCCGCCGGCGGACCAGAAGAGATTCGCAGTCCCGTCGGTTGTGAGCTGCTGCCCGGGAAGACCGTCGGAAACCGGCAAGGTATACAAGGTGCTGCCCGCCAACGTGGGGAGGTTGAACCCGATGGAGTTCGTGCCGCCGCTGTCGCGCAATGTCAAAAGAGTCGAAGCCGGGCTGCTTTCCTGAATGATTTGTTCCGCGGTAAAAACGTTGCTTTCGTCCAGGTCCGCCTTGCCGTCGAGTGCCGCGACGAGACCGGAAACCTGCGACATTGTGATCACGCTGCCGACCGGAGGAGGTTGGCCAATGCGAACGTCGCTGACCGTCAGCGACGTCGCGCTATCCGGCACGGACCAGGTCTCCACAAAGCGCGTTCCGTTGTCGAGCAGATAAGTCACCGTGTAACTTGTTCCGGGCGGCGTCGAGTTGTCGTTGGGAACCAAGTCCACGATCAGCACGCCCTGCACGATGTTGACTGTCACCGCGCTCGTCGCCAGCGTCGTGCCGTCCGAAGCGGTGAAACCCTTCCACGCGATCGTCAGGCTTCCTTCCACTTTGCTGCCGTCGGCGTTGAACAGAGTGTCTTGGATGCGCGTCGTCGTGATGGCCTGCGCATATCCGCTGAGGGCTACAAAAACCAGGGCCGGGGGAAGGAGCCGGCCGGCCCAACTTTCCTTCATACCCATACGAGTTCCTTTCAAGAGAAAACCATCCTTAGTTGAGGGCGTGTAGTAACAACTTTCCTAGAGTTTTCAGGCAGTTTCGGCTTCAGCATAACGTGGGGAATCGGATTTGAAGCCGACCTGCGACGCTAGGTTGTTGATATCGGGGGGAATAGATTTCCTGTTCTGTTGTGACCGCTCGCATTCGGGAAGAGCAACCCGGACGGTTTTTCCCCTTCTGGCGATCTGCCCCAGACAAGACTTTCTGATCGCCGCGGCGGGGACCGGCCCGGCGGCATACCGGACTAGAGTTTTCAGAAAGCGGGCAAACGGGGTGTGCCCGGCATCAAGCGTTGCCTCGCCACGTGGTGAGAAAACCAGGCTGGTGGGACCACCGGCCGCGCTGGATCATTCAGGCGAGAAACTTGTTGTAACGGTTGAGCTTATCGGTCAGGGCCAGCATAGGGGCCGGGCCCATCCCAATCGAAATTTCAGGCTAGTGCGCCCGGCCGCGGCCGTTGGTTCCCGCCTGCCTGCGGACGCGCTGAGTCAGCTTGAGTCGCTCCACGACTTTGGGCAGGTATTCGGTGAGGTCGCCGAGGCGCTCGGCTTCCGTCTTGCGGGCCAGCAGACGCTGCTTGAAGGAGAGTTCCAGAGGCAGGGCGTGGGCCAGGTGAAAGCTGGGTTGCGGCACCGAAGTCTCGGCCTTCAGTGGCTGGAGTTGGAGCAGTTCCGCTACTTGATTGGCGAAATCGAGAGCTTGCTGAAGCCTTGCCGGGTCGGCCGTTGCTTGCGAGGTGTCCTTGAAGTATTCGACGCGGGCTTGGAGGTAGGCGAGACTCTCGTCGAGTGAGACGGTCTTGAACCTCTGCCGGCCACGGGCCTCGACATCGAAGCGCCCGTCGTCATAGCGGTGCGTTACCCGCTCGACGATCGCCGCACAGCCAATCGACGCCAGCTTCCCTCCGCTTTGCAGGATGACACCGAATTCGGAATGTCGATCAACGGCCTCCCCGATCATCAGCCGGTAGCGCTCCTCGAAGATGTGAAGCGGTAGCTGGGTGCCGGGAAATAGGACGACTTCGAGCGGAAACAGCGGCAGCGGATTCTCGCCGGCCATGCTACATTATTGCTTCTCGTCCGCCCGCGGGCAACGGCTGTGCAAATCAAGGGAAAGACCGTGTTTCTCACCGGCGCTTCTTCCGGAGTCGGTCGCGTCTGCGCCCGGCTCCTCGCCGCCGAAGGAGCGCGGTTAATTCTCACCGCGCGGTCGAGCGACCGCCTGGAGTCGGTCGCCCGCGAGGTGCACCCGGCAAAGGTCATCGTCCTACCGGCCGACCTGGAGGACCCGAGTGCGATCAGCGCGCTTTGCGAGGAAACGAGCCGGCGAGTTTCCACCGTCGACATCCTGATCAACAACGCCGGGGTCGGGTTGTACGCTCCCTCGTTTGAGGCTCCGCCTGAGTTGGTTCGGCGAATGTTTGCGCTGAACTTCCTGGCGCCGGTTGAATTAGTCCGCCGCCTGAAGCCCTTGATTCCCCGCGGAGGAGCGATCGTGAACATCAGCTCGATCGCCGGCAAGGTGCCTCTGCCCTGGCTTTCTCTTTACTCGGCCTCGAAGTTTGCCCTCAACGCGTTCTCCGACGCCCTGCGCATGGAGCTGGGCGCATCGGACATTCATGTGTTATCGGTGTGCCCGGGCTATGTGGATACGCCTTTTCGGGACAACGTTCTCCAGGGAGCGATCCCCGACAAGGTAGCCGGCCAACGCCGGTTCATGATCACGGCGGAACAGTGTGCACAGGCTACGCTCGAAGGTCTCCGCCGCCGCAAGCGGACTGTGGTTACACCACGCATCAGTTGGGTCCTTGTTGCGCTGGCTCGCCTCTTCCCCGGCTTCCTCTACCGACGCCTGGCGAAGATGAATCCCCCCGCGGCCTCGCCGGGCCCGCAATCATAGGGATGCACGCCAAGCTGAAGAATTCACCCGGGATTTATCTGGTCGGTTTCATGGGCTGCGGAAAAACCAGCGTCGGGGAACTGCTGGCCGAAAAGTTGGCCTGGGATTTCGTCGATCTCGATTCCGAGATTGAGCGGCAAGCGGGATCTCGCATCGTAGAAATTTTTGACCGCTCCGGAGAGCCGGCCTTCCGAGCGCTCGAGACCCAGGCTTTGGTCAAGCAGTTGGAGCTCATCAAACAAGGCCGGGCTCGAGTAGTCGCACTCGGCGGCGGCGCCTTTGTCGATGAGGGAAACCGCGCGTCCATCGAACGATGCGGCGTCTCCCTCTGGCTCGATGCAGCGGCGGAGCGACTGTGGGCGCGCGTGTCCGACGACGACGAGCGGCCCCTGGCCCGGGACCGTGCGGCGTTTGAATCTCTCTATCGAAAGCGCCGGTCTGATTACGAACAGGCCGACTTTCGAGTGGACGTTGGTTCCCGGGACCCTGAAGAAGTGGTCGAAGCGATTTCGCAACTCAGGCTGATTTAACCCGCATTTCTCACCACCTGACGGTCGAAGCACGCAATGGGACCGCCATTACAGCGTTGCGCTTGCTCGCCGTGCTCAACGTAGGGTTCGAGTACGGCCGCATTAATCAAGAAATGCGGCGCCGAGTGTCACGCGCCTTGTACTGACCGGCTTCTCACGCACTTCGCCTCGCCACGTGGTGAGAAAAGCGGGTTAGCGGCCCACCTGAGCAGACCGGGACTGTCTCGGTCGGCCGCCGGCGGCCCGCGCCGAAAGCAGTTTCGTGTCGAGACCGTTGTGTAGTTGAAACAGCACCCGCTCCCGGCGCGTCGCCGCTCTTCGGCTCGCCCTCAGGCAAGTCGGCGAGTGGCGACCCCAAAAGCGGCAGCCGCCCAAGCCACGATCCACCAGAACCACTCGCCGAAGCGAGTAAACCAGGTGATCCGAGAAGAGTAGTTAAACCGCCCCGCCAAGACACCTTCTTCAAAGGAGGGCAGTGCGACCACGACGCGGCCGGCCGGGTCGATGATGCTCGTGACGCCGTCGTTGGTTGCTCGGAGTAGCCAGCGAGCGTTTTCGATAGCTCGCATACGGGCTATTAAGAGATGCTGGTCGCGGGCCGCCGACCGGCCATACCAGCTGTCGTTTGAGATATTGACCAGCACTTCCGCGCCTCCGTCGACAAACCGCCGCACGCCGCGGGCAAACACCGACTCGTAGCAGATGAATGTTCCGACCTGGTGCTCACCGAGCCGGGCCACCGCTATCTCGGTCCCGGGAACGAAGTCGCCCGTTTCGAGGGTGACCTTGTCGATGAAATAAGAAAACGGCCAAGGGACGAATTCACCAAAAGGAACGAGGAAGATCTTATCGTACCGGGAAACCATCTTGCCGGCCGGATCGAGCGTCACAGCGGTGTTGAGGGGGCGCCGATCCGCCGACGGCTCGAAGTCGACGGCGTTGAAGATCACATGAGCGTCGGCCTTGCGCGCCAAACGTTCCATGAACGAGCGATACGAGGGGTCCCTGAAAAAGTATCCGGAGAGCGGATATTCAGGCCAGACGACAAGGTCGGGAGGGATCGACTCCGAAGAGGCGGCAGCTTCGGTGGAAAGAAACTCCATTCTCTCGAGATGTTGCGCTAAGCGGCGGCGGGACCAGCCGCGACCGACGACTTCGTCCGGATTGACATTGGGCTGGATCAGACGAACCCCTGCGTCCCCGGTTTCGGGCGGCGGCAAAGCCGGGAGCAAGTAGAGCGCCGGCAGCAGCACGAGCCAGGCGAGCTGACGGCGTGGCCGCCCGATCAGGGCCGACGCCAGAGCAATGTTCATCAAAGCCAAGGCAAATGAAACCCCGTAGACCCCCGTATAGGGCGCCAAACGCACCAGAACCGCCATGCTGATCCCGGCGTTTCCCAGATGAAGCCAGGTGAAACCGAGATATTGGTGGGTCCCTTCGAGCGCCACCCAAAGCGCCGCCACCGCCGGGATCGCCCAGCGCGTTTTCAGCAGCGGCGCCGCCAGCACGGAAAACAGCCCCAGGTGCAATCCCTTCACCAAGAAAAACCCCGCGAAGATCGCGCCAGCCGCGAGCGCCGGCAAGTGGGCGTAGCGGTGCATGACATCGTAGATCCAATAGCACGCGCCGCCCCAGAAGATCGCACCGGCGAGCCAGCCCAGCAGAAACTGCTTTCGACCGCCGGACTCACGGGCAACGGCTAGCAGAAGCGGAACGAGGCACACCGGCGCCAGCAAGAAATAGCCGAAAGAAGGGAACATCAGGACTTGAAGCAGCCCGCTTAGGGCGGCGAGAAGGTAGGAATACCTCATCGGCTAAGGGCTAACGGCCTGATCTTTGCTGAGATCCGGAAAGGCCGCGGATCTCAAAAGCAAGATCCGCGCCACGAGTCTGCTCGAAAAGCAGCGTGTCTGCCCACTATTCGCACTAGCCTGACACTTCAATTGGGGCGGCCCCAGCCCTTGTACCGGCCCTGGCCGATAAGCTCAATCGTTTCAACGAGTTTCTCGCCGTGATGATCCGGCGCGGCCAGTGGCTCATAATCCCGCATTTCTACCAAAACTGACGGTCGAAGCACGCGATAGGCCCGCCATGCGGGGCGAAAAGCCACCCGGAAATACACTGCAAGTTATTGACTTAAAGTAGGTTATATAAAATTGGCTTGGTTTCTTTTTTTTTCTTTCCCCGTCGGGCGTCATGCCGGTCTTCCCGATCTCCCCCCCTTCAGGATAGCGGGGGTGTCAAGTGCTTCCGTTGGCTAGTGTTTACTTCCACAAGTTCGCGTATTTGAAAAATCGGGTACAGCCAGCCAATTCTCTTCAGGTGAAGTTCTTTGTTTCCAGGGCCATGACGGCGGGCGAATTGGTGGCAGTCCCCATTTTTCTCTCCCGTGCGACTTTCGCCACGGGCTGCTAGGGGGCTACGATCTTCGGGCTCCCCACGATCTCGATATACTCCATGGATATGTCAACACGCCCGGATAACCTCCCCGATAAACGGCCTGCCGGAAAACTTCTCTTCCCGGTAGCCGCAGCCATCGCGTTGCTATCGGCCGCCCCGTTGTGGAATGAAGCGGTCGCGTCAGCGCGACGGGCATCGGCGGCGCCTGCCGTCACGGTGGCTCAGACCGTGCTGGCACAATCAAACAAGCGGGAACAGCTTGCCAAGGGCATGTTCCTCATAGCCGGTCGCGGCCTCCGGGACCCTAATTTCGAAGAAACCGTCGTTCTGCTTCTCGACTACAGCCGGGAGGGGGCGGTGGGACTCGTCCTGAACCGGGAGACAGACATCAAGCTTTCGGCGCTTCTGCCTGACAAGAAGGCGTTAGAGCGTCGTCAAGACACGCTTTTCATCGGCGGCCCGGTCGCGAGCACCCAGATGTTCATGCTTTTCCGCTCTCAGGAAGAAACCGAAGGGGCTAAGCATGTATTCGACGATGTGCACGTGAGTTCGCGCCAAGACGTTCTCGACAACATGTTCGATGCGAGTGAAGAGGAACGCTTGCGGGTGTATGCCGGATATGCCGGCTGGTCGCCGCGGCAGCTCGACGCCGAAGTCGCGTCGGGATCCTGGCACATCGTCCAGGCCGAGGCCGACAAGGTCTTTGATCCCGATCCGTCGCAGGTCTGGCGGAAGCTGATCGACTCTACCGAAACGCGCTGGGCCGACGCCGATCGGTTTCACCGTCCACTTGCGTGGATCAACCGGCCCGCCTTGGCCGGATCGACTCATTCCCTGGCTTGGCTGTCCGCGCGGGTGCATCTGGGCTTGTGATGACCACCTGACTGGTCATGCTGGTCAGTCTAGACTAAGGGTATGGGAGAGTGGACCATCGCCGCCACGGACCTCAAGGCCCGCTGCCTGCGCTGGCTCGACCGAGTGTCCGAAGAAGGGCGTGGCCTGACCATCACCAAGCGCGGGCGGCCTGTCGCCAGACTGGTCCCTATCGAGTCGGCCGGCAAGCCTTTAGCGGGAAGGTGGGAGGGGCAGGTCAAAGTCGAAGGGGATGTCGTCTACTTCGACACAAGCGCCGAGTGGGAAGCCCTGCGATGACGCGTTGCGATGCCGTCATTCCTTTTGGACACGCACATCTTGTTGTAGTGGACCTCGCAACGCCGCAGGCTGACCAAAGTCCAGCAGAACACGCTGACCGCGATACGGAAGCGGGGCGAGTCCGTCGCCATCAGTGCGATCAGCCTATGGGAGCTGGCGATGATGGCCGAACGGGGCCGGGTCATCCCTCCCCTGCCCCTTGACCTCTGGCTGGCTGAGATAGAGCACGATCCCGCTATTGTGGTTTTCCCGCTAAGCGGCAGGATTGCCTACGAGAGTGTCCGGCTGGGCGAGGACCTTCACAGTGATCCGGCGGACCGGCTGATTGTCGCCACCGCGCGCTGCCACGCGCTGCAGCTTGTGACCTCCGACAGGAGGATTCGACGCTGGGGCGGCGTCGCGGTCTTGTAGCAGCGTTGTTTTGCTCTCAGCGCTCAATCCACCGGCTCGCCGTCAGTATCGACCAGCCTGATTTCGACGAAATTGAGTTCGCGGAGACCATCCTCGATCTTGGCGCGGTCCCCGACGACGATCCACGTAATGCGATCGGGTTGCACCGTCTTTTCCGCGGCCGCCGAGATGTCGCCTAGTCCCAGACGGTTGATGTTCTCCGCACGGCGGGTCCATTCGTCTTCAGGCAAGCCGAATTCGATGATCTCGCTAATTGCTCCGCGAAGCCCGCTTTTGGTTTCCAACAATCCGGGCAACTTGAGGATTTGATTCTTCTTGGTTTTCTCCAGCTCCTCTTCGGAGGCGGGCCGCGGCCCGAGGATTCCGCGCAGCTCCTTGTCGAGCTCGACCATCGACTCTGTTGTCTTGTCGGTCTGCACCGGGGCGGTCACGAGAAACAGCCTTTGACCCTTCGCGTCGGTCAGGCGACTGCGCGAGCCGTAGGACCAATGCTTGTCCTCCCGCAGGTTCATGTTGATGCGCGACGTGAAGGACCCGCCGAGGATGCGGTTCATCGACTCGATGGCGAACCGGTCGGGGGTGTTGAGGGGAGGAGCGATGAGTCCTCCAATGATCGACGACTGCCCGGCGCCGGGCCGATCGACCAGATACAGGACGCTGCGCTCGGGGTTAGGAACCGCTGCAACGTTTTTTGCCGGTGTGTCGGTGCGATCTTGCCAGCCTTTCAAGTTGCTTTCGAGCTTGGGGAGGATTTCCTCGAGCGTCGTGTCGCCCACGACGATGAGAGTTGCATTGTCCGGCTGAAACCACGTTTGGTGAAATTTTCTGAGATCCGCACGGGCTATCGCGCTCACGGACGCTTCGGTGCCTGATCCGGTCAGGGGGTTCCCATAGGCATGGGTCTTTCCGAACAAAATCCCCGGCAGCAGTCTCCAGCCGATCGAGAAGGGGTCGGTCTTTTCCTGTGCGATGCTGGCCAGCCGCTGCTTCCGCAGCCGTTCCAACTCCGATTCCGGGAAGACAGGGTTCTGAATAATGTCCGCGAAGATGGCCAGCGAGGGGTCGAGGTTTTCGGTGAGCGCCGAAAGCGTGACGACGGAGCTATCAAGCCCGGAGTACGTCCGCAGTCTGGCACCGAGCTTGGCTAGTTCCTCGCTGATTGCAAGCGATGAACGTGTTGCGGTCCCTTCGTCGAGCATGTCCATGGCGAGACGCGCCAGTCCCGGCGAGGCGAGCTGGTCGGCTGCATAGCCTGCGTCGATCAGCAGCTCGACCTCAACGACCGGGGCTTCGTGCCGCTCCGCCAGAACGACTTTTAGGCCGTTCGAGAGAGTCGCCCTGCCGAGATCGGGCCACTTGAGGCTGGGAGGCTCGGCTACATCGGGGAGCTTGGAGCGATCAGCACCTTCCGTCTTACTAGAGAACTCGGGGAAAGGATGAACCTCGAGGACGTATACGCCGTCGCTGAGCCACCTCTTCGCGGCTTCGTGGAGGTCGGCCGGTGCAGCTTTAGCGATTCGTTCGAGAGTCGTCTTGTAGAAGTCCGGACGGCCGCCGTAGACCTGGTTCGAGGCCAGAATGTCCGACTTGCCGCCGAACCCGCCGATCCTCTCAAGGCCTCGAATAAAGCGCGCTCGGTATTGTGTCTTCACACGCAGTACTTCGTCTTCCGTGGGACCCTCTTCTAGAAAATGGCCGATCTCCTCGTCGACCGCGGCCTCGATCGTTTCAAGATCAACACCGGGCTGAGCCGTAGCCTGAACGCGGAATTGGCCGCCCACCGGGCGAAGGCTGATATAGGCGGAGACATCCGTGGCCATTTGGTCTTCGTAGACGAGACGCTTATAGAGACGGGAGTTCTTGCCCTGGCCGAGCACGTCGCTGGTTAGATCGAGGTAGTCCGCGTCGGCGCTGCCCCACTCGGGAACGTTCCAGACCTTGTAGATGCGCGCCTGGGGCACGCGGTCTTCGAGTGTCTGGCGGTGGGCACCTTTCATCTTGGCGATCCAGGCCTTCTGGCGCGGAACGGGCGGGCCTGAAACAATGTCTCCAAAATAGTGCTCGACGCGCGCCTTGACGGCAAGGGGATCGACGTCGCCCGCGACGGCGATGACGGCGTTCGCGGCGCCGTAGTAGGTCTTGAACCACTCTTGGACGTCTTCGAGGGAAGCGCCATCGAGGTCATCCATCGAGCCGATCGTCGTCCAAGAGTAGGGGTGTCCTTTGGGGTACGTATTTTCGACGATCAGCTCGTAGACTTTGCCGTAGGGCCGATTCTCCCCCTGCCGCTTTTCGTTTTGGACTACACCCCGTTGCTCGTCGAGCTTGGCTTGATCGATGGCGCCCAGCATATGTCCCATGCGGTCGGATTCCATCCACAAGACCAGGTCTAGGGCGGGCGTTGGGACGTTCTGGAAGTAGTTGGTTCGATCGGTGCTCGTGGTGCCGTTCATGTCGGTCGCTCCGACCTTTTCGAGCGGCTTGAAATAGTCGTCGTTGTAGTGTTCGGAACCGTTGAACATGAGATGTTCAAACAGATGGGCGAACCCGGTCTTGCCGGGTTTTTCGTTCTTCGAGCCGACGTGGTACCAGACGTTGACGGCGGCGATCGGCGCCTTGTGGTCTTCGTGCACGATCAACGTCAACCCGTTGTCGAGGACGAATTTTTCAAACGGAATTTCCAAATCTTCGGCTTGCATAGGAGTTAGCCAGATTAGCGTAGCAAGGACGAGGGCGATTCGACAGATCTTCGAAGCTAGCGAGTCTCGCAAATCATGGCGACATGGCCCATGTCCAGAGTGTAGCGGCACAGCATGCTGTGCCCGGATTCCAAAGTCACTGTATTTTGCGAGCCTTGATAGGTGAAGCCCAAGTAGACTTGACGGCTGCCAAGGCGAACCAAGGACTCCCGCGGTCATGTGAGCACCTCCCGGTCCGGGCTCTCGCATTTTAAACATGTTCCGATATTTAGCCTACCCTTGCCCGCCACGGGCGGCAAGGTAGGGGCTGTGAGAATCGGCACGTTCCCCCGGGGTCGAGAATGGGTTTTCCGAGCTAAGCGGGCGATCGATACGCCGTTATGGCACTTGCCGCGGTGTCGGGGAAGTAGTCCTTGCGCGGGCGATAAGCTAGTTTGTCTGTACTGACCACCGGAACGAACACGAGTGTTTGTCCCTACAGGTCTCGGCCGATTTGGTAGGGACCGGTACTCTTGCCGGTCCTAGTTCAGGTAGCGACCGCCTCTCTTGGCGGGCCTGGTTTGAGGTACTGGCCGGCGATCCTGCCGGCCAAATAAGCGACAAGCCGAAGCGCCTGCTCCCCTGACTTCTGCCGCCGGCTCGCCCTGGATCGCATAAGATACGGCTATGGGAAAAGCAGGGTGCTGCAGCGCAGTCCTGGCGGCGGCTTTGCTGGCCGGCTGCCGCGCGGGACAGGAAGCGCCTTCTCCGCCGGGGACCAGGATGGAAATGCTCGAAGAGACACTACACGGAGTTGCCGTCGCCGACCCCTACCGCTGGCTAGAGGATGAGTCGAGTCCCGAAACCGAGAGTTGGGTGCGGAAGCAGTCAGCCTACTCGCGGAGCGTCCTCGATGCGCTGCCCGACCGAGCGAGAATCCGCCAAAGGCTGACGGAAGTGCTGGGCACCGGGTCGCTGACTCGACCGGAAGAAGCGGCGGGGCAGTACTTCTATTCCAAGAAGCAAGGGGATCAGAACCAGCCGGTTGTGTACGTCAGAAAAGGCGTCGACGGCAAGGATCGGGTGTTGATCGACCCCAACGAGCTGAGCAAGGACGGAACCGTCACGGTGGACTGGTTTTTCCCTTCCCAGGACGGCCGATTGCTCGCCTACGGCATGTCTTCCGGCGGTACGGAGACGAGCGACCTGCACATCCTCGAGGTCGACAGCGGCGAAAGCGTAGGTCGGCCGATCCCAAGGGTCCGCTGGACGAACCCTCAGTGGCTCAAGGACGGCTCGGGTTTCTACTACACGCGGCCTCGCGAGCCCGAGGGTATCGGTCCCGGCGAGGAGGTCTACCATCGGCGCGTCTTTTACCACCAACTGGGCGCGAAGTGGTCCGAGGATAAGCTGATTTACGGCGAGGAGCTGAAGAAGGAAGAAATGCCCGACGCCTTCCTTTCGCCGGACGAACGTTATTTGCTGATAGACGTCTTTATGGGGTGGGGCAAGAACCGGCTTTACGTAAAGGACCTGCGGCGCGACCGGATCATCACCATCGCCGATGACGGGGAGTCGAGCTACACGGGCGAGATCGTCGGCGAAACGCTGTTCGTCCTCACGAACCAGGGTGCTCCTCGATACCGAGTTTTCCAGGTGCACCTCGCAAGACCGGATCGCAAGCATTGGAAGGAAATCATTGGCGAGAGCGATGCCGTGATCGACTTCATGAAAGTGGCCGGCGGCAAGCTGTTTGTCGGCTATCTACGTGACGCTCATTCGGAACTCGCGGTTTTTTCGTTAGACGGTGAGCTACAAGGGGAGATTCCCCTGCCGGAGTTGGGCACTGTGTCCGGTTTCGACGGTAAGCCGGACCGGCTGGAGGCATTCTTCGCATTCAGTTCTTTCACCACGCCGCCGACGGTTTTTCGTCTCGATCTGACGATTGGTCCCGCCAATCCGGAGTCGCTTCAAGTCTGGAGCCGGCTCGAGGCGCCGATCGACCCAAGCCGGTTTGAGTCGCGGCAAGTTTTCTACCACTCAAAGGACGGGACGCGCATCCCGATGTTCATCATTCATAAGAAAGGAGTAGGGAGGGACGGCAGGGCTCCCGGGCTGCTTTACGGCTACGGGGGCTTCAATATCGCCCTGACGCCCAACTTCCGGGCTTCGTCTTTCCCTTGGATCGAGGCCGGCGGCGTGCTGGCGATCGCCAATCTTCGCGGAGGCAGCGAATACGGCGAGGAATGGCACCGGGCCGGCATGCTGGACAAAAAGCAAAACGTCTTTGACGACTTTATCGCCGCCGCGGAGTATCTGGTCGAGCAGCAGTACGTCGATCCCAAGAGACTCGCCATTCATGGGCGCAGCAACGGGGGCCTGCTCGTGGGGGCGGCGATGACCCAGCGGCCCGATCTGTTTCGAGCTGTGATTTGCGGCGTGCCGCTGCTCGATATGGTTCGCTACCATCGCTTTCGCATGGCGCGGCTGTGGATCTCCGAGTACGGCTCAGCGGAAAACGCGGACGATTTCGAGTGGCTGCACGCCTACTCGCCCTATCATCGGGTCAGGGATGGCGAATCGTACCCGGCGACGTTGATCTACACCGGTGCATCGGACTCGCGCGTCGACCCCCTGCACGCTCGCAAGATGGCCGCGCGGCTGCAGGCGGCGAACGGCTCCAGGCATCCTATCGTGTTGCGGGTGGAGACTGGCGCCGGGCACGGCCGCGGCAAACCGTTGAGCAAGACTGTCGAGGAGTGGACGGACATCTGGAGTTTCACTTTCGATCAGTTGGGGGTCGAGTACCGTTGACGGACCCCGGACCGGTAGTTCGGAGCCGCGAATGCAAGGGAGCGCCCATGGGCCTCACGACCCACCCAAGGGGATGAAAACAGGCGGGGACCCGCGTGGCGCCCGCCTAGATCCGCGCTACGGGCTTCCAGTTGAACGCGCCGACTTCGTTTTCGATTTGCGCCACAACGCCGCGCAAAGGGGTCCTAGGAATGTCCAAGCTCGACGGCAAGGGCTGACGAGAAGGTTCGCCCCAAGCTTATGTTGTATTTCAACACCAATCTGGTCGCTACCCTAATTCACAAACCGTGGATCTGTTTGATCAGCGGGATGACGCCGTGGGCGAAGGTGATCAGCGGGACGATCTTCAACTCGTTGAACGCGGCCAGGCCGCTTTCAATACAAAGCGATTGGATGCCGTGCGCGTCCTCGGCTTCGACGACCCAGATCAACGTATGTTCGA
Organism: Bryobacterales bacterium; assembly: GCA_965206025.1. Lineage (GTDB taxonomy): Bacteria > Acidobacteriota > Terriglobia > Bryobacterales > UBA6623. The sequence goes on from CBDBIU010000003.1 coordinate 698,739, forward strand.
GCGGCGAGTGATACTGTGCAACGATTTTGTGCACATTGTGCTTCTGCGTGAGTGCCGGCACGTCACTCTGCGTCAAGGCAATCAACGCCTTGGCGGTTTCCAAATTGTTCACCGGACACGCCTCGACCGTGTGCTTGCCGTAAATCCCGTAGAGAGCCATGCTTCTCCTCTCGCTGCTTTCGAGCGTCCGTATTCTATCGGCGGGGCTCTGCTGAATCTATAGGGCCCCAACCTAGCGAAGCTGGTTGTCGACCTGCGCCGCCGCTATTCAGCCAAGTCACCCGCGCTCAAGGCGGGGCCGCCAAAGCCGAACGGGATCTCTTTCAACTCTAGCGGGAGATTCTCAAGCTGGACCTCGAGAACCCGCCCGCTCGATTGCCGCTGCCTTCTCTGACCAGAGGAGGAAAGGTCATCGGCCCTGAGCAGATCTAACAAGTCCTCCCGCAGAGCCTAACCCGGCGGGTTTACTATTAGGCGTGCGCTACGATTCTACATACACATGAACCCGGTTCGCAAGGGGTTTGTGCAAGATCCCCTTGCGTGGAAATGGTCGAGCGCTCGGTGGTTGGCCGAGGCAGCGGACCGATCAAGATCGACTCCGTGCGATTGCCCTTCGATGCTAAGGCGCGGATTTGACAAACGGCCGCGGATCTGGCGGGCGCGTACCGCCTGCGGGAAATCTAGCGTCTGTGGGCCCGCCTAGATCCGCGCTACGGGACTGCTTGTACAACGACTTCCACTCCATGAGGCAATTCCCTTCCGGGAATCTCATGCGTGCCGCCCGGTCCGGGTACGCTACCAGCTCTCGGCTGATGGCCTCTTGCCCAACTGGGCGCGACGCCTAGACCTAAGGTCCTCGCACTTCCGACGGGAATCAGTCCATTATGCCAGTTAATTCACCCGAACGGGCAGCGTTCACCCATTGCCCCGACAACAACGTGGAGGTTTACGGCGTACGGTTAAGGTCCGCATTCCGCCTATTCTTGCTATCGCGTCTTCCTTCGCCATTATGAGATAGCTTCTAGTCCGGATCAGGGTTTTGTAGACGACAGCCCTGACGGTTCCACGCCAAGGTGTTTGCGGAGGATATCACGGTTCTCTCTTACCTCGGAGGAAGCTCCCTGGTAGCGGACGGCTCCGCGCTCGATGATCACCATGCGATTACTTAGTTCGAGGGCGAACCTGAGGTTGTGTTCGGCAAAAATAAGGGCGACGCCGGTGGCTTGGATCCTCTTAAGCGTGCCCCCTAGAGAGCTAACCGCAGCCGGCGATAGCCCCTCTCCGGGCTCGTCGAGGAGCAGCAGTTGGGGGTCCGTCATCAGCGCGCGCCCGATCGAAAGCAGCTTCTGTTGACCGCCGCTCAGCGCGAACCCCAACTTTGATTCCATTTCTCCCAGTTCGGGAAAGGTCTCATAGATCCTGGGGAGGTTCCAGGTTCCCGGCCCGCGTGTCTTTCCTCTCCGGGGCAGCAGCAAGTTTTCTCTTACCGTCAAGTCCGGGAAGATGAGCGCATCCTGAGGTGCGTATCCTATTCCGCGACGAGCGATGCGGTGGGGAGGCTGTCCGGTAATATCCTCTTGCCTATATAGGATTCGACCGCGCCGCGGAGGGACGAGGCCCATGATGCTTTTGAGGGTTGTCGACTTGGCGGCGCCGTTTCGTCCCAGAAGGCTCAGCGATTCGCCCGGCTCGACGTGGAGACTCAGCCCGAACAGGACCTGCGTCTTGCCGTAGAACGTCTCGATATTCTCGATACGAAGAAGACTCATGCGCCCCAACCCAAGTAGGCATCGCGCACCCGTTCGTCAGTTCGCATTTCTTCGGGCGAACCCTCGGCAAGAATTGCCCCCCGATGCATGACGCGAACTTTTTGAGCGATCGCGAATACGACCTCCATATCGTGTTCGATGAAGACGACCGTCAGCCCTCGCCGACGCGCCAGCCCTTCGATCAGGCGAGTCATGGACTCCGTCTCCTTGGGGTCGATTCCCGCTGTAGGCTCATCGAGAAGCAGCAGTTCGCCCCCGGCGGCGATGGCGATGGCCAGCTCCAGCCTTCTCTTGTTGCCGCCCGACAAAACGTCCGCCTGCTTGCCGGAGCTGTCTTGGAGGCTAACGCTTCCGAGGATTTCCTCCACTTCACGACGGAAAAGGCCGCCCGCGCTCGTCCGCAGGCTTGCGCTCTCTCCGCGCTGAGCAAACAGGGCGACCTGCACGTTCTCAAACACCGTCATTCGCGGAAACAGATTGCTTCCCTGAAAGGTCCGCGTGACGCCGACACGGCTGATCTTGTGAGCAGGCAGATGCGTGATCTCCGACTCGCGAAACCAAACGCGCCCGCCGTCGGCAGGCAAGTAACCGGTGATCAAATGAAACAGGGTGGTCTTGCCGGCGCCGTTCGGCCCGATAATAGCGCTGATCTCGCCACGGTCGATCGCGAGAGTCACGTTATCGACAGCCCGGTTGCCGCCGAACGACTTAGCCAGAGAATCGCAGCGAAGAATCAAGACTCGTGCTCCCGTTGGTCTGAATCTTCCGATTTCAACAGTATTGCCGCGACGCCCTCGGGGAAGAACAGAACCACCAAGACCAGGATCGTTCCCAACACCAACGGCCAGGCCTCGAACAGCAAATCGGGAATTGTGCTTTCGAGAATGCTAAAAATGGCCGCTCCCAACAGAGGCCCCCAGAAGAAATAAGGCCCGCCCAGGACGCTCATGAAAACGGGCTCCGCTGATTTCGTCCAATGCAGCAGGTGCGGGGAAACGGACTGGTTAAACGGAGCAAGCAGCGCGCCGGCTACACCCGCAAAGGCCCCGGAGATAACGAAAGCCGCCCATTCGTATCTGCCGACGTCGATACCGATAAACTCGGCTCGCCTGCGGTTGTCTCGGATGGCGCGAAGGGCCGCACCATAGGGCGAACGGACAACCCACCAAAGGGCCAGCGCCGCCGCCGAGCTCAGGACGAGGACGTAGTAGTATTGCGCGGTGATCCCCGAGATCGCGTCGGGTGGAAAGATCCTCTGAATGCCGTCGTCTCCGCCCGTTACCGCGTACCATTTGTCGACGAGCAGGAAAAGCAGTTGACTGAACGCCAGGGTCATGATGGAAAAGTAGAAGCTCAAGAAGCGCACGCAAAAGTAACCGACGAACGCGGCTACGAGCACACTTCCCACCACGGCCGCCAAGAAAGCCAGCGGGAAAGGCGTCTCGGTGCGCGTGAGAAGGATGCTGATGACGTAGGCGCCCGTGCCCAGAAAAGCGCCGTGACCAAACGATAGCCGGCCGCCAAATCCGTAAAGCAAATTGAAGCTGAGCGCCAGCAGGCCGCGGATGAGCATGACCCCCAACAGATCGAGGTAGAACTCGGTCAACAGAAAAGGCGGACTCAAGATAAGCAGCAGCCCGGCCAGCGGCCACCCAACGCGCCCGGCGTATCCGCCCTTCAGATCTCGACCGGTCGGAGTCATAGTCTCAACATGCTGCCCCGAAGGCCGTACGGACGCACGACCAAAATCGCGATCAGAAAGATGAACAGAAACCCCTGCGCCAGTTGAGGGATCGGCTGAGGCAAGAGAATAGCGAAGGCGAACACCTCGCCCACGATCAAGGAAGCCAGCAACGTTCCGGTGACGTTGCCCACGCCTCCGATGATGACGATGGCAAAGCTTTCAATAAGTATGCTGATATCCATGCCAGATCCGATCGCGCTCAGAGGAGCGGACAAGCCGCCGGCGATGCCGGCCAGGAAGATCCCGATCATGAAAACCACGGTGAAAAGACGGGGCTGGTCAATCCCTAGAGCGCTGACCATCTCCCGACTATAGACACTGGCCCTTATCACTCGGCCCAGCTCGGTTCGATAGAGCATCCGCCAAAGGGTTCCGTAAACGAAGAACCCGAAAAGAATGAGAAAGACATGATAAGTGGGAAGGCTGAGCGGACCCGCGGAGGTAACCCCCGCAAGATAGGTCGGCGGCCCGATGCTATAGAAACGGCCTCCCCAGATCAGCCTGACCAGATCGGCCAGGATCAAGGCTAGACCGTAGGTCATCAAGATCTGAGGGACATGCCCCAACGCGTAGGTGCGGCGCAGCAACGTCGATTCAATAAGGCCGCCCAACAGGGCCAGCGCCAGGGCCCCCCCGACGACGGCCGCAAAGAACGAGACCCCGGTCTCCGGCAACCACTGCAGAGCGGAGTAGCAGAAGAAGGCGCCGAGCATGTAAAACGCGCCATGAGCGAAGTTGAGAACGTTCATCGCGCCGAAGACCAGCGAAAGTCCCGAGGCGATCAGAAAGTAAACCATCGCTCGGGTCAAGCCGCTAAGAAACTGCGAGACGAGCAATGTCGGTAAGTCGTCCATCAGTGGGTAGTCGGGCTAGGGGTTGTTGAAGGCTCCGCGCAGCGCGCGGATGGCGTCGATCGCGGGCCAAGTCTGCTCGGCGGGGATCGTCAAAACGTCACGGTAGGTCAGGAAAGGATATCTCGAATCCCTAGCGGTGAAGCCGATATGCACCGCGGCATTGACCTGATTATGATAGCCGCGAAAGTACATCTTCCCGCGCGGGCTTTCAAACTTCAGTTGGGACAAAGCGGCAACCAGCTTTTGTGAATCCTCAAAAGTAGACGCCTTCTCGGCGGCCTGTTTCGCGATATAGACGGACTCATAACCAAACACTGCGTAGGCGGTCGGAAAATCCTGGTACGCCTCCTTGAATCTCTGAACGAAGTGATCCATGCCTGGCCCCGGCACGCAGAAGAACGCGCCGCGATTGAAACCTACAGCTCCCGCGGGCATTTCCTCCCCCAGCGCCTTGAGGTTGTTCAGGTCGTATTGAGCGATGATCGGCGTCGATTCAAACAGCCCATAGGCGGTAGCCTGCTTGGTAAAGCTGATCAGGGAACCGCCGCCCATTCCATTGATTACGACGTCGGGTCCGGCGGATTGTATGACCGTGATATAGGGGCTGAAATCCGTCTCGTCGAGCTTGGGCCAGGATTCTCCGCTGATCTCGTGCCCCACGGAGAGTTCGCTCAGTTTCCCTTCGATCATTCTCTTGATGGTGTGGCCCCATTCATAGTCGGGCAGCAAATACCAGACCTTCTTCCAACCCTGTTGGGCTAGGAAATGGGCTACGGCGTATCCCTCCATCCGCGTACTGGGAGTGAGTTGAAACAAGTAGGGGTGGCCCTTGTCTTCGGCCAGCACCGCGCTGTTGCACATGCCGATGATGTAGGGCACCTTGTGCCGGCGAGCCAGTTCCGATTGAGCCGCGGCCACGTGACTCGCCGATCCGCCGACAACCATGTGGACGCGATCTCTGAGGATCAGCTTCTTCATTTCGCTGACGCCGACGTCAACCTTCACCTGGTCGTCGGTGGGAAACAGCTCGATGGTCTTGCCCAGCACCCCCCCCTGCCCGTTGATCTCCTCGGCCGCCAGGCGTACGCCCCGATAGAATTGGTCCCAGCTAATGAAGTAAGGTCCCGTCGACGCGCCGGCGACCCCGATGCGAAAAGCGTCTTTTTGCTGGCAGCCGCTGCTGGCGAGGAGACCGGCTGAGAGCGCAAGGACGAGCAGCGGCTCAAAAGGGAACCGCCGGAGGGATCCCATCAGCCCAACGGGACGCGGGAATATCTCCGCCTGTCCCCGTGTCCGCTCGGGCAGTGTGGGCGGGTGGCCCAAGTCATTCGAAGCAGAATTGTCGATTTCAGCCCTCCAAGTGACTCTATGGCCGCATCTCTCACCACCTGACGGCCGAGGCACACGATCAGCCCGCCAAGACTTTCGTAAGCGCATGGAAAGCAAGGCCTTACGAGGAATTGGGTTTGTTCGGTAATTTTGTTGCTCGGTAGCCCATGGACGCGGACGCTGGAACACTGCCAGGTCCGCGCTACAAGCTCTGCCGCCCTGTTGCTCCTCGGGACCTCCCGCCCCGCGGCAAAGCTACTCTTGTACCCGGCTGGTCCGATCCGTCGAATTTTACGGATCCGACCGCCCCGCCGTACTCTAAACCAACCCGAAGCCATTGATTTCCTTTGGGTTACAAGAAATTGGGTTCGTTTGGTAATTTTGTTGCCTCGTTGGTTCGCGGCTTCCGACGGCCCGTGCTCAAATGGGCCGCGAATGCTTGGCGTGTACTCGATTACATTGTACCTTGCCAATCCAAGGAGTCCTTAACGCCAATGGGGCTAAGCTACTTTTAATAAAACACTTAGGTTGCATGGCGTCTCGTCCGTATTTCTCCTCACCTGACGGTCGAAGTACGTGATAGCAGACCGTGGCAAAAGGAAGTGGCTTGACGATGGCGGCCTGAGTCCTTGGTGACCCTCCACAACAAATCTCGGATCACCTGGCGCGAATGGCCGATTCTGCAACTCTTCAACGCTTCACCCGACGGTGGAGGACCAACCGGACATCGAACTCGATGGCAATTCTCAAACTCACCTGGCACTATTGAGGAGGCGGGTTGTTCTCTTATTTCCCCGGAGGAGATGCTATGTCAGCAAATGATGCTTTGTGCGGCAGGGTGCGGGAGGAACTGCCGGAGGTGGAGGAGATTTCCGATCCGGAGTTGCAGAAGAAAGTGGTGGAGGCTTGGGCAACGTCGTTGGGAGACAGCAGTTTTGGGAGGATTTCAGAAATCCGGCCCTCAGGAAATCCCGATACGCCCCCGCTTAAGACGGGGACACAGGCGGATCACATCCGCGGGGTGACGCGGCTGGCCATGGTGATTGCCGATGAGATGACGGCGATGTTTCCGGATCTGAACATCGACCGGGACATACTGATTGCCGGGGCGCTGTGCCACGATGTGGGCAAACCCTGGGAATTCGATCCTCGGAACCAGGCGCGCTGGAAGGCGGCGCCCCGGGCGGCTGGGTTGCCCTCGATCCGGCATCCCGCCTACGGCGTGCACATCTGTCTTAGCGTGGGACTTCCCGAGGCGGTTGCCCACATGGCCGGAGCGCATTCCGGCGAGGGAGAGCTAGTGGTCCGAAGTCTAGAGAACACAGTTGTGCACCACGCCGACTATGCGTTCTGGCACACGTTGGAAGCCGGAGGGCTTCTGGATAGCGACGACTCAGAATCGTAGTAGCGTTCCAGATGTTACGCTGAGCCTCCCGTGGCCCATTGGTTCACCCGCAAAGGCTGGCGAGGTGTGCCGGTGTTTGAAGAACGGGCTTCCCGTCCATCAGGCTGCACCTCCGAATGCGAGAAGCGACAGCAGCCTCAGGGTGAGTTTTCGCGGGACTTCCCATTTCGGGGTGTGGGCGGCAGCACTCTTACACTAGGAGTGATTCCCTGGGCCGCCCCAGCCCTGAGCGGCAATTCTTACGGGGCCGCCGGATACTTTTTACCTACCGACCGCGAGCGATTGATTTCGCGGAATTCCCCTCATAGGACCGATTTCCCTTGGCATATCTATGAGATAGCGCTTGCGTGCATCGTGTCCACTGCCTGATTACGGTTTTGGCATGCGGCTTGCATTCTTCCACGGCGCGCACAAGCGACAACACTTCCCTTCACCGGGAAGCAATCCAAAAAGGGAGGAAGAGTTCCATGCACATCACAACACCAGCACCCGAACCGGAAGAGGAAGAATCATCCCCTAGGCGCAAAACCGTCGCCGTGGCTGTGGTCATAGCTTTTCTATTGATGGGAAACGCGTATTTGCTGTCGCGGGTCAATCGCGCTCAAGTCGCAACCTCGACTCTGCGGGAGAACACGAGCAAAGATCTCGCCCGCTTCGAAGAGCAGCTAGCCTTGCGATCGGTGCAAGCCAACCGCGAGATCGAGGCAGTACGGAAGGAACTCGACAAAGCACGGCGCGACTCGGGCAAACAGGCCAAAACGCAGGCCTACAACTACACCGAGCGGTTGCGCCGAAAGATGTCCGAGCAGCAGCGGCAGCGGCAAGAGACCATGTTGGGCAAGATCCAAGGTTTGCACGAGATGGCCTCGCAAACCGAGAGCAAGATCAGCGACGTGAGCGGCGACGTCACGGAGATCAAGACCGACGTGGAGCGAACCAAGTCGCAGTTGGACGAGGCCCTGCTGGCCTTGGAAGGGTCAGACGACAAGATCGAGGCCGTAGGCGATTGGGTTGCCTCGAACTCGGAGGAAATCGGAATCCTGCAAGAGTTGACCGAACGCAAGTACTTCGCCTTCAACCTGGTCAAGTCTCGCAAGATGCACCGGGTCGGCGACATTCACATGCGCTTGAAAAGGGTCAAGCCCAAACGCCACCAGTACACCATGGAGTTGCTGGCGGACGACCAAAAGTTCACCAAAAAGGCAAGGCAGACCAACGAGCCGGTTCGGTTTTACCTCAGCGGCGCCAGACAGCCTCATGAGATCGTCATCACTGCAGTCAAGGTAAACCGCGTTATGGGCTATCTCTCCATACCGAAATCGGAGTTGGCCCACAACTAAGACGGGAAAACTTTGCGTCCATGGGCTCCGGTCGCCGGCCGGCTGCCGGAGCCCGACATCTGGGGCGTGAAGCGCCGTATCCCCCATCCCGCCGGTCGACGTCGCGCCCGGTCTTCTTTAACCCGCTTTTCTCACCACGTGGCGAGGCGAAGTGAGCGAGAAGACCGTCAGTACAAGGCGCGCGCCGCTCGGCGCCCAGTTTCTTGAACAATGCGGGCGTACTTGAACCCTACGTTGAGCACGGCGAGCAAGCGCAACGCAGTAATGGCGGGCTTATTGCGCGCTTCGACCGTCAGGTGGTGAGAAAAGCGGGTTAAGCCAAGCTCTCTTCTCCCCATCGAAGAACCCTTGCCGCGAAAAGATCCCGCGAAGCGGACTGCTATTCTGAATGACGGCGCCTGGTTCCCCCTCGATCGATCCCGATGACCACACGAACCACGACGTCCGCGGTGGCGCTCTGTGCGGTTGCCTGGGCCGGATGCCCAGCCCAGAAGCAGCCGCCGACAAAACCAATGAGTATCGAACAACGTGTTGCCGGCTACGCTTCCTTTCGGCTTGAAGCAGACCTCAGCAGGCTCTCGGACAAACAGCGACAGATGATCCCTCTGCTCATCGAAGCAGCGGACGTCATGGACGGTCTGTTCTGGATGCAAGCTTACGGCAATAAACGGGAGTTGCTGCGCGGCATCGGAGATCCGGACACGCGCCGCTACGTCGAGATGAACTACGGGCCATGGGACCGGCTCCAAGACAACGCCCCGTTCGTTGACGGCGTCGGCCCTAAACCCGCGGGGGCGAACTTCTACCCGCCTGACGTTACGAGCGATGAGATTGAAGCCGCGGCCGCTGTTTCCGAGGAGAGGGGCGAGGCCCTACGGAGCCTCTACACCCTCGTCCGGCGGGACGCCGCGGGCCGTCTCATAGCCGAACCCTATCATCAAGCCTTCAAGCCGCAACTTGAAGTTGCCGCCCAAAAACTCCACGAAGCCGCTGCCTTGGCCGAGGACGCCGGGCTGCGGCGCTATCTGGTTTCGCGTGCTCAGGCGCTGCTGAACGACAACTACCGGCCCAGCGACTTCGCCTGGATGGAAATGAAAAACAACGCCATCGACGTTGTCATCGGGCCCATCGAAACGTATGAAGACCAGCTTTTCGGCTACAAAGCCGCCTATGAAGCTTACGTCCTCATCAAAGACGCCGCCTGGAGCGCCCGCCTAGCCCGCTACGCGCACATGCTGCCCGAGCTGCAAAAAGGCCTGCCCGTCCCCGCGGCCTACAAAAGGGAGTCTCCGGGAACCGACTCCGACCTGAACGTGTACGACGTGATTTACTATGCCGGCGATTCGAACGCCGGAGCGAAAACCATCGCCATCAATCTGCCGAATGACGAAGAAGTTCAGTTGAAAACAGGGGCGCGCCGACTACAGCTCAAGAATGCAATGCGAGCGAAATTCGACAAAATCCTTGTCCCCATCGCGGACATCCTAATCGCCGAGGACCAAAAGCAATACGTGCGCTTCGATGCCTTCTTCGAGAACACCATGTTTCACGAAGTCGCCCACGGCTTGGGCGTCAAGCACACCATCGACGGGACGGCGACCGTGCGAGAAGCCCTCAAAGATAAAGCCTCGGCGATCGAGGAAGGCAAGGCCGACGTCCTTGGCCTCTACTTGGTCATCAAGCTGCACGAGCAGGGCGAGCTTGACGGCGGTGAGCTGATGGACAACTACGTGACGTTCTTGGCGGGCATCTTCCGCTCGATTCGGTTCGGGACCTCCAGCGCCCACGGTGCGGCCAATCTGTTGCGCTTCAACTTTTTTCAAGCGGAGGACGCTTTTTCCAGAGACGCCGACAGCGGCGCCTACCGGGTCAACGCGGATAAGATGGCGCGGGCCGTCCAAGCGCTGTCGGAAAAGATTCTCCGTCTTCAGGGAGACGGCGATTACCAGGGCGCCGAGCGTTTCATCAGAGAGATGGGAGAAGCGCCAGCTCAACTCCAGGCGGATCTAGGCCGCATCTCGCAGGGCGGTGTTCCCGTTGATCTCGTGTTCGACCAGGGACTCGCGGTTCTTCAGCACTAGTTAGCAGCCCGTGGTAGAAGTGAAGGTCGCGAAAAATCGGGTGCAGCCAGCCAATTCTCTTCAGGCTAAGTGTTTTTTTCGAGGGCCATGACGGGGAGCGAATTGGTGGCAGTTCCCATTTTTCGCTCCCCCGCGACTTTCATCACGGGCTGCTAAACTTCCCCCCGCGGGCTTCGCCCCGTGCCGTAGTAGACGAGGAGGATCCCAAGAAATCTTCCTACTAGGAAAAGAAAGGACGGACGACGAGCCGTGAAGAAACGATAGCAAAAAGGTAGAGCAATTGTCGAAGAAGCACCTGATCGGGCGGGGGATCGACGTGGTGGCGGGTTGGACCTGGGGGACAAGCACAGTTTCGTCTGCCTGATCGATCTCGACGGGAAGGTGGTCGAGCGCAAGAAGCTGCGTAGGTCGCCGGCGGTCTCACGACGCCATGTTCGTTACGGGGCAACCACGTCGTCGTAGACGCTGATGACCTTGCCTGCCTCCGACTCAGGGATTACGGTGTTGACCGCCAAGCGGTAGAAGTGATCGAAGCCGCTTTTCTCGGCCCAAGCAGGCAAGGTCTTTAGACGCTGCTGGGCGAAAGTCTTGGCGAAGGCGGGGTCATGAATCTCACCCGTCGCTGGGTCGCGGGATGGAACAGCGCAGCGGGCACAGGGATTGACCCCCCTGATCGTCACCTCGCCGATTCGAAATGGAACCTCTCGGCCGGCGGGGCCAAAAAGCCGGTCCTCCCAGAAAGCCGGCACCCCGTCGATTTCAAGATTCGCCCGAAAGCGCCGTCGCATCTGGTCGAGGTCACAGCCGGGGAACCAGGAGGCTACGGCGCGAAGCGTTGCGGTGCTGATCACGGTAGGACCCGGCGCTGCCGTGTCGTCGGGGAAGCCTCGTTCCGTGTCTCGTTTCAACCGGACGGGCTTTTCCAGCCGTTTTTCAAACCACTGCTCGATTCCGCGTCCGTCGCGTTCCAGCGAGAAAGTGGCCGTGTCGTCACCGTTTTGCAAGGTGATTTCCCCGAAGACTTGGTCGAACTCGGACCGGATTCGGACCAGCGACTCGCCCATTCGTTTCGTATTGACAAAATCGTCGTTCTCATCGACCAGGCAGAACTCCCGGTCGCCCGCGAGTCCGCGGCCTTTCCGTACCACGGATTCATCCAAATCGACGCCATCAAGCGACTTGAGAGGGAAAATCCGGATGCGCGCCAGGTGGGGGTTCATGGTCTGCGGAAACGCAGGGGCCGAATCCCGGACCTCCCTCGTCAGAGTCCGCGAGCGCCGCTCTCGACGACCGGCCGGCTAACCCGGGCCAGCCGGGAAACGCGGGTTAGTAGGATGGCGGGAGGCGCGAGAACTCGAAGCTCAGGGGATCGAGTCCTCGACCGCGCAGCATGGCGACGCATTCCTGAATGCTGTCGCCAATGGCCTCGATCCGCTGCAGCGGGAGAGTTTGCGGCGTGTAGATCTCTTGGGCGATGTACTTGCCGACCAGCGCCTCGCGTTCCGCCAGCGTCAGTCGGTCGGGGGCGCGACCGATAAGTTTTTCAGCGTTCAAGTTCGATGCCGCGGGCATACGCACATTGGATCAAAATCGTAGGGCTGAAGCAAGTGGGCAGCGTCTTCGTCTGACCGCGTTTCTCGCCAGGTGGCGAGGCGAAGTGCGTCAGAGGCCCGTCATCACAAGGCTCGCGCCGCTCGGCGACCCGTTTCTTGGACAACGCGGGCGTACTTGAACCTGCGGTGGGAAACCCCAAAAGGACAGGCACCCGAGGGCCAAGCTCCTCCGAAACGGCGGCCTCTCATGGAGGTCGGCTCTCACCTAAGGCCGGTACCAGCCCCAGGCCCGCTCCCTCATGCCGGAGAAACGATCGAAATCGAGACGCCGCCGGCAAGCAACTACCCCGCGCTTTTCACCACCGTCACAGCGATTGGGGCGAAAAGGCCCAGTGGCCGTGGCTCGCGGTAATAGTTTGTATGTATCGCTTACACCAGGATTTCCATTTTGGCCCTGGCACGGTGAAAGTATACACCCGCGCTGCCCCGCATACCACGTCTTTTCGCGCTGAACCCTGCACATGACCTCCACCGGTAGGCGCCAGGGCTCGTCCATCCGCTCACAGACGTTGATTGAGCGGACTGAACGGCGCTCCGGCCGACACTGCTCCTTGCGAAACCTTTTGGAGCCGAAAACTGTTGATCCTCGCCCGGTCAACGCTACCCGCTTGGCAGCGGCAGCGCCCAGATCCTGTGCAGCATGTCGCCGAACAGCCTGCGGTTCAAATGTCCTTCGGCCAGCAGCAGCCAGTAATACCGCGCGTGCTTGACCAGCCGACCGCCGGTCTTCATCAACCTGTGTTGCAAGCTCGTCAGCGACCAGCTCTTGATCCTTGGTGGCAGTCCCAGCCGCCGCCACAGGTTGCCCAGGTTGTAGGCCAGCACACTCAACTGCAAGCGCACTTCGTTCGCCCGGAAGCGATGGCACGACAGCCTGGTCCAATGCGTCGCCTGCTTGCCTTCTTTAATCCACTGCTCGGCCGTCCCGCGCTTGTTGTAGAAGCGCACCACGGAGCGGCTCGGCAGAGTCAGGTTGGTGACGATGAAGTTGTCCCGTGGAAACAGCTCCCCAGCGTGATGCTCCACCTTGGCCACGACCCTTCGGGCCTTGCTCCAGCTCGCTGCCCGGTAGAGAAAGCTCCTGTAGCGCACCAAAGGCTTCCGAGTGGGTCTTCCCACCGGCCGCACCAACAGCTCGGCAACTTCACGCCGCAGGTTCTCGTTCGCCGGAAGGCGGATGGCATACTTCACGCCACGCTCCTCCGAAGCCTCGTAAATCTCTGGCTTGGCAAAGGCTGCATCCCCCCGGAAGGCAACCTCTTTGCCATGGTTCTGCTGACGTTCGATCTCGGGCAGGAGCAGTTCATCCCAGTCCTCAGCGCTGTGCACATTGCCCGGACGGAGCTTGGCCGCCAGACAGTCGCCGTGACTGTTGAACAGCAACAGCGGGTGGTAGCAGACGGACTCGAAATGGCCGTTGTAGGCGCTGCCTTCCTGTTGGCCGTGGACGGGGCTTTCCGTCGAGTCCATGTCCAGAACAACCCGCTCGGAGTTGTCTTGGGTCTCGGCTTGGGCGAGCAGCTCCCGGTTCAACGCCATCAACCCCAGCAGGTTCTCTTCGCTCGCCAGCATCTCCGTCTCGAAGCTGTGGAGCGTCGAGGTCAAGGCCGCACCGCGATCCCAGATTTTCTGCGAACCGATCAGCCGAAACGTCGGATCGATCGAAACCCGCGCGGCGTCGTTGAGGTCCTCGTAGCCCGCCAAGCGGCTGTAGACCGACTGCCGCAACAGATCAGCGAGCGTGAACTGCTTGTTTGTGCCTTGCCGGGAGTCGCTGACATGCTCGTCAATCAGTTCTCCGAACCCGAGCCGTTCGTCCAGTTCGCGAACCAAAATCAAGCCACCGTCGGAAGTGACGTGCGATCCTTGGAAATCGACTTTGAGAAGTCCATTGAAAGTTAGCTGGAACGGCTTTGTTTCTTTTTCACCCATTGGGTGTTGGCCTCCCTGGCGTCCTCATCGGGCTCTAGCCCCTATGAATAAAGACGCTGAACGCCACCGCAAAGTCGGAATGTCAAACTCAAATCGAAAATCGGGGTTACAGCTTGTAAGGCAAGCGGGCGCGATGAATCGCGCCCCTACATCCCTGACGGCGGGCATTCGCTTCCATTCCCGGCGACCGCTGGTGAGAAATGCCGGCTAGCCGCTTGCGGCGGCGAAACGCTCGGCGACCGCATCCCAGTCGACCACGTTGTGCCAGGCGTCGACGTAGTCCGGGCGCCTGTTCTGGTAGTTCAAGTAGTAGGCGTGCTCCCAGACGTCAATGCCAAGAATCGGCGTGTTGCCGTGCGAGATGGGATTATCCTGATTGGCTGTCGACTCGACGACGAGGCTCTTGCCGGCGTCCACCGAGAGCCAGGCCCAGCCGCTGCCGAAACGCGTCAGAGCGGCTTTCTTGAAATTCTCCTTGAAACCGTCTAGGCTTCCAAACGTGCTGTCGATGGCGCTAGCCAAGTCGCCGCTCGGTGCGCCGCCGCCGCCGTTCATGATTCGCCAAAACATGGAATGGTTCAAGTGGCCGCCGCCATTGTTGCGCACCGCGCCCCGAATCGCCTCGGGCACGGCATCGAGATTCCGGACAAGATCGTCGACAGACTTGCCGGCAAGCTCGGAGTTATCACCGATCGCGGCGTTGAGATTCTTTACATAGGTGGCGTGATGTTTGCCGTGATGGATCTCCATCGTCCTGGCGTCGATATGGGGTTCCAGCGCATCGACGGCATACGGCAAATCGGGAAGAGTAAAAGCCATAGTACTCAGCTCCTTGTGTAGTTGTTGAGTGGGTGATTCGACCTCGCCCTGAACTGGCCTCGTCGGTGACCTTCGCCCGCCGAGCTGCTCGGCCACACAGAGCAGAGACGCCGTCGAGACCGCGATAGAGCCTCTCCATCTTACACGATTGGGTTGGCACTTCTCTTGCCGGCGACTAAGGATAGGGGGAACGGCGCCAGCCTGGCCGGCATTTCTCAAGAAACGGGTCGCTGAGCGGCGCGCGCCCCGGCTACGGCGAGCTAGTGCTTGGTCCCATAAGTTCGCGGTCGTTTATAGGCGGCAATTACTGGACCGCTCCTTCACGGTCGCGGCTCGGAAGGCTCTCGGAACAGACCACTTCCGCGTTGGACAGAGATCCCTGTAATCGCGAATCCGGCCGGGGCCGCTTCGGAAGCGGGATCAGCCGATATACTTGGAACTGTCGATGCGTACCCACGCGTGGCAGTATGCAGGCCTGATCGCCGCCGCCGCGGTACTCGGGTTGATCTTGGGCTGGAGCCGGATCGGCGCCCAACTCGACGTCTGGGTCTACGACCTTTCTTTACGCTTGTGGCCGCCCCCGGTCGAGCGTTCAGCAGCACTAATCCTTGCCATCGACGATGAGACCCTAGAGGCGTACGAAGGCTTGCTGAGGCTTCGCGGGCCGCTCGCCGAGGCTCTCGAAATCATCTCCCGGCACGATCCGGCAGTCGTAGCGATCGATATCGTTCTCTCCGAACCGGGTGATGAAGCGGAAAACAACAGGCTCGAAGAGGCGCTCGGCGGCGCGCCGAACGTTGTCCTGGCGACGCACTTGCGGCTGAGTAGTGGTCCGGAAGCCGGCGCTTGGGTGGAGCCGCTGGAGCGGTTCGCGCGGCAATCGGCGGCGCTGGGCCACGTTCACGCCGAGCCGGACGACGACGGCGTCTGTCGTCGCGTTCTGCCGGCCAAGGTAGGGGGCATGACGCGGCGCTGGGCCATGGGGCTCGAGGCGTATCGGCTGGCTCATGGGGCCGAGATCATCAGGGAGTCCGGCGAAGGCTTGGAAGTCGGTGGACGATTCATCCCGGCTTCGCGGCGCGAAGCTCGGTCGCTGCTCATTCGTTTCGCCAACCCCCGCTCACCGATCGAGCGAATCTCGTTGAAGCAAGTGCTCGAGGATCCTGAATCCGCTTCCATCGCAAAAGGCAGAGCCGTTTTCGTGGGTGTGGACATCGCCGGCGGGATCGACCGCTACTTGATGACCCCCTATTCGTTCGGCAGGGCCATGTCGGGCGTCGAGATCAACGCCAACGTTCACGAAACGTTGGAGCGGGGGCGTTTACTGCACCCGGTGACGGACTCGACCGTTTTGGCGGCCGTTTTGGCGCTGGCGACGGCGCTCGGGGCTTGCTTCTGGAAGCTGCGTGGAATCCCGGCTTTCTCCGCCGCCGCCGGGTTGCTGGCAGCTGCCCATCTGGCTCCCGTTGTCTCCCTGAGCGGCGGATACGTGGTGAGCGCGGCGCCACTTGTGGCGGTGGGGTGGCTGACATTTCTCTCAGGTGGTGGCTATCAGTATTTCCTCCTGCGTGGAAAGCTTGCCTCGGCGGAGCAGCAGCGGGAACGCTATCAGCGAGCCGTTCACTATGTGACCCACGAAATGCGGACTCCGCTAACCACCATT
This sequence comes from Bryobacterales bacterium, assembly GCA_965206025.1. GTDB lineage: Bacteria > Acidobacteriota > Terriglobia > Bryobacterales > UBA6623. Next base: position 715,288 of record CBDBIU010000003.1, read on the forward strand.
CAGGGGTCGAGCGAGCTGATGAGCCGCTATTCGCTGAGCGAGGAAAAGCGCAAACAGATCGCCGGGCTGATTCATCAAGAGTCGAAGCGGTTGGCGAGGATGGTCGAGATGTTTCTGTCCGTCGAGAGACTCCGGGCGGGCCAGTTGGAGCTACAACGCCAAGCGGTCGGGGCCGACGACATCTTGGCGCGTTGTATCGAACGCGTCCTTGGGCCGGCGCAGCGTAAAAGCATACGCATTGAGCACGTCAGGGGAGCGGCCGGAGCAATCTTAGGAGACCCTGAATTCCTCGAATATGCCTGCTATAATCTATTGACGAACGCCGTAAAGTACTCGCCCGCAAACACTTCGGTTATCGTCCGCGCCTGGCGTCACCATGAGAATGTACGTATTTCGGTGGAAGACCGCGGCCACGGCATGGACGAAAACGAGATAAAGCAGATCTTCCGAAAGTTCTACCGCACCAACAGAGCCCAGCGATCCGGCCAGGACGGCACGGGCTTGGGGCTGGCGATTGTAGAAGAAATCGTCGTCCAGCACGGTGGATCCATCGAAGTGGAAAGCCGCATCGATCGCGGCTCGCGTTTCACTCTCTCCTTGCCGCGCGCGGACGGTCGCGCCGCGCGGACGGCGTAGGCCGGGTTGTTCGGGAAACCGACAGGCGGGGTCAACCCATGAGCGAAAAGCCACGCATTCTGTTTGTCGAAGACGATCCTTCGGTGGTGATCACGTTTGTGGCCGGGCTGGAAGCGGAAGGATATCCCGTCGAGGCCGTTACCTCCACATCCGAGGCGTTGACGAAGCTGGCCAACGAGAGCTACCCCATCGTCATCACCGATATTTACCTGGATGAGCGGACAGGACTTGACGTGCTTCGCGCGGCTCGAGACTATGATCCCGGCTGCGCGGTCATCGTTATCACGGGACAGGGGACGGTCGAGACGGTCATGGAAGCCACTCAGGGAGGCGCCCTCGACTATCTGGCCAAACCTTTCGACATCAGCGAACTCCTGCGGGCTATCCGCCAGGCAGAGGCTTTTCTCTCGGAACGCGGCCACGTCCAAGCTCCCTCAGCAGAGACGCCGCCCACCGAGATGGTGGGATCATCGGCTCGGATGGTCGCGGTCTATAAGACAATCTCGCGGGCCGCGCCGACCGACGCTCCGGTGCTGGTCGAGGGCGAATCCGGTACCGGCAAAGAGCTTGTTGCACGACTGATCCACCAAAACAGCCTTCGCCGGCAGGGACCGTTCGTACCCGTCGATTGTGGCTCGATCGCCCCCACCATCATGGAAAGCGAGCTTTTCGGCAGCTTGCGCGGCGCTTTTACAGGCGCGGATCGCGATCGCAAGGGGCTGATCGAGTCAGCAAAGGGCGGCACGGTCTTCTTGGACGAGATCGCCGAGGTGGATACGGGATTTCAGCTCAAGCTGTTGCGGTTCCTTCAAGAAAAGGAAATACGTCCGTTGGGGTCTTCAGTCAGCCGTCGGGTGGACGTTCGCGTTGTCGCCGCGACCAACCGCGATCTCCAAACTCTTATCGAGGAAGGCAAGTTCCGACAGGATTTGTGGTTCCGGCTCAACGTCGTGCACATCCGCTTGCCCCCGTTGCGAGAGCGGCGAAGCGATATACGGCTGCTCGCCAATCACTTCTTACGGCTCTTCAACAGCCGATACGAGCGAAACGTTCGGCTGGCAGCGGGTGGCCTGAAGGCTCTGGAAGAGCATGCCTGGCCGGGTAACGTGAGGCAGCTGCAGCACGTCTTGGAGAGGCTTTTGATCCTGAGCCCGGTTGAAGTGCTGGAAGCAGATGCCGTTGCGGACGCCTTGAACAGTCTGGAACCGCGCAGCAAGCCGGTTCAGTCACTGATGGACGCGGAAGAGGAGCAAATCCGCAAGGTTCTTCGGGCGACCGGAGGAAACAAAACGCGGGCCGCTCAGATCCTCAACATCGAACGCAAGACGCTCTACCGCAAGCTGGAGCGGATGAAGCTTGATTCGTGAGGTTCGGGCGGCTAGCGGCGTCGGCTCGGCGTTTGCCGACCTCTCGCGCGGACGAGAAGGCGAACCACGATAACGAGGGGCTTCCTGCTGTGTGGCGCGCAAACCTGCGTGCCGTATCGCCATTCCTGGCGACATGTCTCGTTGCTGCGACTGGTCTGCCCGCCGGGCGGTGCAGCCCCATGGCGGCAGGAGTACTGGCCCCAATGCCGGCAAGAATGCCGGCACGGCACGCCGGGAGGCGTGCGCCACGTCTGTCAAGCCGAGTACGTCTTGAACACTTTTCTACTCCGATCCTGGACGTTGCCGGCGGCGGAGGGATCCCGCAGGGCGAGCGGAGTCCGGCACCCTCCCCGGACGAGCGCCCGTCCCGCCGGTTCTCTGGCCACCGATGGGCGCTACGGCACCGCCATCCCGCCGACGTTTTCGAATCGCCCTTCTATTCGCTCAATGAACTTCGAAGCGAGGCCCGCGGCCGAATAGGCTCCCAAGTGTGCCAGCGGCTCGCCGGTCGCCACATAGCCGCGAATCTCTTCGTCGCTGAGTTCGAGCAGTTGGACTTTCGTCTCGTCGACCTTCGTGTGGCTGCCGGTTGAGCCGATCCTGCATTCAGCAGTCAAGACGTTGTGTTTGCGCCCGGCGAGTATTCGGAGCATACCGACGGCTTCGCTCGATCCCCCCGGCTTGCCGAGAAGGATGCCGTCCGCCGAAATCACTTTTGCGGTCCCCGAAGCGATGTTCTCGGGCCCGGGTGGGGCGGCTCTTGCGGCAATCCCAGCCATCCGTTTGACGTATTCGCGCGGCGACTCGTGCTCTTGCATCTCCTGGGGCAAGTGGGGGGGGCGTTTCGGAAGCCGGGTCTCGGCTTCGAACAACCTCTTCGAGCGCGCATCCGAGGCAGGCCGAAGCATACTGTAGAGCCGAGCTACCGGCAGACCAACGACGTTAAAATAGCAGCCCTCGATGCGCTCGACAAACTCGCCGGCGCCACCCTGTATCGCGTAGGCGCCGGCCTTGCCGAACGGCTCACCGCTGCTGACGTAGGTCTCGATCTCTTGTTCGCTGATCGCCCGAAAGCGGACCTTCGTTTGCTCAACGGCCACTCGGCAGCGGTCCGCTTCGAGCAGACAGACGCCCGTCAGAACATCGTGCGTGCGGCCCGACAGCAGCGTGAGCATGCGGGCTGCATCTTCGCGATCGCTAGGTTTACCGAGAGCGGCGCCGCCAACAACGACGATCGTGTCCGCCCCGAGGACGAGCTCGCCCGCGCGCCAAACAGCGAGCGCCTTCGCCTCGGCCAGCCGCCTCACATGGTCGAGCGGCGTCTCCGCTTCGTGCTCGCTCTCATCCACATTCGCCGGCCTTACCGAGAAAGGGATCTGAGCCTTTTGAAGGATTTGTTGGCGTCGGGGCGACGCTGAGGCGAGAACGAGCACTGCCTATATAGTGTGCCCCAAGCGGGGGTTGGACACCCTGAGCTGGGCCGTGAAACTATCGCTCAATCTAAAAACCGAGTACGGAACGGTATTCCGCTTTTCTACTTTGGAAACCGGCGAGTGGGCCGGAATGCGGGCGGTATTGAAAGCCGGTTGTCACCGAAACTTGGTGCGGTATCGCTGGAGCGGCTGACCGGCGCGAGCCGCTGATGTGAACGTATCTTCAACTCGATACAATATCCATTTTGACGGTCGCGACGGCGTCGTCGGCCACAAAGTCGATCGGAAGCAGTAACTTTGGACTCGCGGGGAGAACACGATGCCGGGCGAAGGAACAACGAGGGAGAGGGGCCGGCGGCCCCGATCAAGCGAACTATTTGAGCGAGCACAGACCTCCATTCCCGGCGGCGTCAACTCGCCGGCCCGCGCCTTTCGGGCCGTGGGGGGCGACCCGCCGTTTGTCGTTCGTGGCGACGGGCCGTCGCTGTTTGACGCCGATGGTAACGAATACGTCGACTTCGTGGGATCGTGGGGGCCGCTGATCCTCGGGCACCGTCACCCGGCGGTCATCGAAGCTCTCGAGGGCGCTCTTCAGACCGGCACCAGTTTCGGCGCGCCCACGGAACAGGAAGTCGAGATGGCCGAGCTGATCGGCGAACTGGTGCCTTCGGTCGAGATGGTACGTCTAGTCAACTCCGGCACCGAGGCGACGATGAGCGCCGTTCGGCTCGCCCGAGGCTATACCCAGCGCGATTTGGTGGTCAAGTTCACGGGCTGTTACCACGGCCACGTAGACTCCCTGTTGGTGAAGGCCGGCTCGGGATTGGCGACGCTCGGAATTTCCGATTCGGCGGGCGTGCCGCAGAGTCTCTCCGCGACGACGATTCCCCTTCCCTATAACTCCGTCAAGGCGGTTGAGGAATGCTTCCGGCGCCACGGTGACCAGATTGCCTGTGTGATCCTGGAGCCGGTCGTGGGCAACATGGGCTGTGTCTCCCCGGCCGAGGGATATCTCAGGGCTCTGCAAGAGATCACCAGCCGCCACGGGGCGCTGCTGATTCTCGACGAAGTCATGACCGGATTCCGGGTCGCGCTCGGCGGGGCCCAGGCGCTCTACGGCATCCGGCCGGACCTGACGACACTGGGCAAGGTGATCGGCGGAGGGCTGCCCGTCGGCGCCTACGGCGGGCGCCGCGACGTCATGGAACACGTAGCCCCCCTAGGGCCGGTCTACCAGGCGGGGACGTTGTCGGGGAACCCACTGGCCGTGGCGGGAGGCTTGGCTACGCTGCGCACGCTGCAACGGAACCCGGGGATCTTCGAGCAACTCGAAGCCAACGGCGCACTCCTCGAGGAAGGTCTCGCCGGGGCTGCGCAGAGGGCCGGCGTAGCGGTCACGATCAATCGCGTGGGATCGATGTTTACCGTTTTCTTTACCAGCAGTCCTGTCACGGATTTCGACTCCGCCTCGAACAGCGACACGGATCGCTTTGCGAGATTCTTTCGCGGGATGCTCAACGCCGGCATCTATCTGCCATGCTCGCAGTTCGAGGCCGCTTTCCTCTCGGCGGCCCACGGCCAAGCCGAGCTCGACAAGACAGTTGCGGCCGCGGAAAGCGTCTTCACGGACATGGCTCAAACACCCGCGGAATAGCCGTCCGGCAGGCCACGAATGTCTTTGCAAGTAGGGCCGCCGTGAGCCGATGAGAAGTCAGCTTCGTGTTACCCTTTCCCTGCGTGGCCGAGCATGCATGATCGAATCTGGCCGGCATGAGATGGCTGAAAACGCCGGCCCTGACAAATTTGTGAGCTGAATCTGACGCTTCGGACACCGGCTACGGGAGGCGGCGATGGAACTGAAAACGGTTAGGATGCGGATTCCCGAGGACGCTAACCTGATCCTCGGCCAGTCCCATTTCATCAAGACGGTGGAAGACCTTTACGAAATCATCGTTGGGACGGCGCCGCGGATGAAATTCGGCATCGCTTTTAACGAGGCCTCGATGGCGCGTTTGGTGCGCGTCGAGGGGAACGATGACGAGCTGAAGAACGTCGCCGCCGAGAACGCGGAGGCGCTTGCCGCCGGACATGTGTTTGTCATCGTAATCAAGGACGGCTACCCCATCAACATTTTGAATCGCGTCAAAGATTGTCAGGAAGTAGCGCGAGTTTTCTGCGCTACCGCCAACCCGCTTGAAGTGATCGTCGCCGAGACGGACCAAGGGCGGGGCGTGCTCGGCGTCGTGGATGGGTCTTCCCCGGTTGGCATCGAGCAGCAAGCGGATGTCGAAGAGCGACAGGAGTTACTGCGCAAGATCGGCTACAAGAGATAATGACAGCGTCGGGGATGCTTGTTGATCGAGCGAGCTGCCTCGGCGACCGGCGTGGAGACCTAGCAACTAACTGAAAAGCCGGACCCAGTGCCGGCCGCGAGAGCCAAAAGGCGCGCTATTTTTCTGGCGATCCTGGCCGCCGGTCTTCCAATGCCCGGCAGCATTGCACCGGCCGTAACCGCGACAAGCCCGGCTATGAGGGCATACTCCACCATGTCCTGTGCTTTTGTGTCAGCCAGGGTTTTTCGCCAACGCGCAAGCCGGTTTTTCATCGATGAGTCTTCCCCACTTGGTCCAACCTTGCTAATTGTGACAGTGTAGATCTTGGTTGCCAAGGTTACTTCGGTACCGAAATTGGGAATGGTACAAGAGTCCCGAATGATTACGCTCATGGCCGTAGAAGCATAGGGCTTCTACACTACGGGGGCCACGGCCGACAAACGGGGGCGTTGTCTAACGACGCTTCTAACCAGGATTTCCATTTTGGCCCTGGCACGGTGAAAGTATACACCCGCGCTGCCCCGCATACCACGTCTTTTCGCGCTGAACCCTGCACATGACCTCCACCGGTAGGCGCCAGGGCTCGTCCATCCGCTCACAGACGTTGATTGAGCGGACTGAACGGCGCTCCGGCCGACACTGCTCCTTGCGAAACCTTTTGGAGCCGAAAACTGTTGATCCTCGCCCGGTCAACGCTACCCGCTTGGCAGCGGCAGCGCCCAGATCCTGTGCAGCATGTCGCCGAACAGCCTGCGGTTCAAATGTCCTTCGGCCAGCAGCAGCCAGTAATACCGCGCGTGCTTGACCAGCCGACCGCCGGTCTTCATCAACCTGTGTTGCAAGCTCGTCAGCGACCAGCTCTTGATCCTTGGTGGCAGTCCCAGCCGCCGCCACAGGTTGCCCAGGTTGTAGGCCAGCACACTCAACTGCAAGCGCACTTCGTTCGCCCGGAAGCGATGGCACGACAGCCTGGTCCAATGCGTCGCCTGCTTGCCTTCTTTAATCCACTGCTCGGCCGTCCCGCGCTTGTTGTAGAAGCGCACCACGGAGCGGCTCGGCAGAGTCAGGTTGGTGACGATGAAGTTGTCCCGTGGAAACAGCTCCCCAGCGTGATGCTCCACCTTGGCCACGACCCTTCGGGCCTTGCTCCAGCTCGCTGCCCGGTAGAGAAAGCTCCTGTAGCGCACCAAAGGCTTCCGAGTGGGTCTTCCCACCGGCCGCACCAACAGCTCGGCAACTTCACGCCGCAGGTTCTCGTTCGCCGGAAGGCGGATGGCATACTTCACGCCACGCTCCTCCGAAGCCTCGTAAATCTCTGGCTTGGCAAAGGCTGCATCCCCCCGGAAGGCAACCTCTTTGCCATGGTTCTGCTGACGTTCGATCTCGGGCAGGAGCAGTTCATCCCAGTCCTCAGCGCTGTGCACATTGCCCGGACGGAGCTTGGCCGCCAGACAGTCGCCGTGACTGTTGAACAGCAACAGCGGGTGGTAGCAGACGGACTCGAAATGGCCGTTGTAGGCGCTGCCTTCCTGTTGGCCGTGGACGGGGCTTTCCGTCGAGTCCATGTCCAGAACAACCCGCTCGGAGTTGTCTTGGGTCTCGGCTTGGGCGAGCAGCTCCCGGTTCAACGCCATCAACCCCAGCAGGTTCTCTTCGCTCGCCAGCATCTCCGTCTCGAAGCTGTGGAGCGTCGAGGTCAAGGCCGCACCGCGATCCCAGATTTTCTGCGAACCGATCAGCCGAAACGTCGGATCGATCGAAACCCGCGCGGCGTCGTTGAGGTCCTCGTAGCCCGCCAAGCGGCTGTAGACCGACTGCCGCAACAGATCAGCGAGCGTGAACTGCTTGTTTGTGCCTTGCCGGGAGTCGCTGACATGCTCGTCAATCAGTTCTCCGAACCCGAGCCGTTCGTCCAGTTCGCGAACCAAAATCAAGCCACCGTCGGAAGTGACGTGCGATCCTTGGAAATCGACTTTGAGAAGTCCATTGAAAGTTAGCTGGAACGGCTTTGTTTCTTTTTCACCCATTGGGTGTTGGCCTCCCTGGCGTCCTCATCGGGCTCTAGCCCCTATGAATAAAGACGCTGAACGCCACCGCAAAGTCGGAATGTCAAACTCAAATCGAAAATCGGGGTAAAAACGCATTGGGACCGAATGTGTAGTCAAAACCCTGATCAAGATTGGACAGGGTTCCACTCAAAGGATTCGCTGAGAATTGCGCCGTCACATAGCCGTGAGACCGCAGCTCGTCTTGAAGCGTCGGCACACTGTCGGGGAGGACGTCCAAGTGGCTATATCGGCCCACTCCGTGCGTTTGTGGATACAGGGACGTGAACAGGCTACCTATCGCTGGTTTCGTCCAAGAAGCCGCCGCATAGCAGTTTCGAAATACAATGCCCTGCTCCGCTAGTCTGTCAAGAAATGGTGACGTTCCCCTGGTGTAGCCGTAAGCACCAAGACGGTCCGGGCGGAGAGCGTCAATTACATACAAAACTATGTGGCTCTTCCGGGTTTGGTCCTTCCGGGTTTCTAGTGGGCGAGTGTGGCTCGGTGGTAGTCTCGCGGGATGCAAGACCGCGAGCTATACCGCCAGATTCTGGGCATCGAAAGTCCCTGGAAAGTCGCGCGAGTGGAGCTGCGCCGAGCCGACGGCGAAGTCCACATCTTCCTCGAACACGACGAGCAAGTCCGCTGGCCGTGCCGCCAATGCAGCGCCGTGTGCGCACTCCACGATCATCAGCCCGAACGCCGCTGGCGTCACCTCGACACCTGTCAGTACCGCACGATCCTGCACGCCCGGCCGCCGCGCAGCGACTGCTCCGAGCACGGGCCGCGCGTCGTGCGACTGCCCTGGGCCGAGGCTTCCAGCCGCTTCACCGCGCTGTTTGAAGCTCTCGCGATCTCGTGGCTGAAGGAAGCCAGCCAGCAAGGCATCGCCGAGTTGCTGGCGCTGAGCTGGGACGAGATTCACGGCATCCTGGAACGCGCCGTGCAACGTGGGCTCGAACGTCGCGCGGCAGAGCCGATTCCCTACCTGGGCGTCGACGAGAAGAGCTTCCGCAAGCGCCATCGCTATCTCACCGTCGTCAACGATCTCAACCGCTCGCGCGTGTTGTTCGTCGCCGAGGGACGCCGCCAGGCCAGCCTGGACGGCTTTTGGAAGACGTTGAGCGCAGAGCAACTCGCCCGAGTCGAGGCCGTCGCGATGGACATGTGGGATCCTTACGTCGCCTCGACCCGGGAGCATCTCGACGAATCGGAGAAAAAGATCGTTTACGACAAATATCACATCGCGGCGCATCTGGCGAAGGCGGTGGACCAAGTGCGGCGGGCGGAGAACAAGCGTTTACTGGCCCTCGGCGACGAACGTTTGACAGGCACGAAGTACGCTTGGCTGCGGCATCCGGCGAACTTTTCCGAGGACGCCTGGCGCGAGTTCCGCGCGCTGCGCGAAAGCGACTTGAAAACGGCGCGGGCGTGGGCGTTGAAGGAAACGGCGATGCGGCTGTTCGACTATCGTCGCGAATCGGCGGCGCGAGCTTTCTTCGAGCAATGGCGCGGCTGGGCGAGTCGCAGCCGGCTGACGCCGATGGTCACCGTAGCGCGGATGTTGACGGCTCGCCTCGAAAACATACTCACGTATCTGAAACACCGCATTACGAACGCGGTCAGCGAGGGGTTGAACTCAAGGATTCAATGGGTCAAGGCCACGGCGCGCGGTTTCCGCAATCAACAGAACTTCATCAACGCCATCTACTTCCACTGTGGGAAACTCGATCTGGCTCCTTCGCCCACTTAAAACCCGGAAGAGCCCCGGGTTTTTAGTGGGTGGCCAACGGGTAGCCGGCTCCTCCATCCTGCCGACCCGACGTCGCCCGCAGTCACATCGGAGCCCAAAAGGCGGCCAAGAAATCCCCAAATACCCTACACGCCAGTCCGGTCGTGGGCAACTCGTAAAGGGAATAAGACACTGATAAACAGGGAGTTATCTCTTTGAGTGTGGCCACTGGATGACAGTTGTGGATCTGCATTTCACAGCCTTCGGGAGACTGTACGACTACCTGCCAGCAGCCTTGCTCTACTCGTAACCCTTTGTTTATCAGTAATTCTTTTTGGCCAACGCAGTCGCCGCCCGGCCTTGGGGGCCGTAGAGTTGTCACGAAGCCCTTGAATGGCACCGAAGCAGGCTCCGGGAGGTCGGCCTCACAGTGGCGAGGGATCCGTCACTCACCGCCGCCAGCCACTAAAATCCCAGAAGAGCCAACTATGTTAGGGCGAGCGATCCTCTGGTAATTGAGGATCATTGGGTTTGACCAAAAGGCAACGTTACCGATTACGTCGCTTTCCGCTCGCAGCGCGATCTCTCTCACCCCAGAAGGAAGCCGAACACGAAAATCATGCCACCGCCCGTCACCTCTAAGTTCTTCATCAAATAGGGTTGTCCGTGCGTTTGGATGACTAGCTCTGACAGAGTATTGGACTGTGGAACCTGCGACGAGATTGTGGACACCGAACAGCAGCTCGCCTCCATCTGCTTTACCTAGCTGGTAGGTGATTTCACCGGGTGTTCGCACAAACAGGGTGTCACGGACTTCTCCCCGGACAACATGGCGGTACTTGCCAAAGGGCTGTACGGCGAAACGTCCGATTTTGCTCAGGACCCTAACCTTGTCCAGCCGTGGTACAGGATGTACGGTGCGAGGAAAGCGTATGAACAAAAAACGAAGCGGCTTTTCGTCCTCCGTCGTCCCAGAAACTTGGATGTCCGAGATGCTATCACCATTAACGAGGAATTGTGCAGAATGTAGCTTACCGTAGTTTCGTAACTGGAGCCAGTTACGAAGAAAATCGGACCGAGGGGGAGTATCCACTTCACTCCAATGAAGTGTAAAGCTATCTAGGCCAACTGCAGAGGAAACTTCAATGGTAATGGAGTCCACTTCCGTTACACTGTCGAAATGGAGACGGGGACTCACATAGGTAATAACGTCACCCTCTATTTGTGTCGTCCACTGTTCTTTTATTTCCACGGAGGCCCACGCGTGGCGGGTTTGTCTCTTCGTGCTAGTCGCGAGTGTGGTATCAGGAACGGCAAAGTGGAGTCGGCTGGGTTGGTCGAGGAATCTCTCCAGAGCATGGGTGACTCCGGGGAGTTTTGTTTCACTGGCGCGAAAGATCATCCAGTAAGTGAAACCAACCAGAACGAGGCCAGTCGCAAAAAGAAGGGTCCGCTTAGCCACTTAGTTCCCTCTTGTAGACCGACTGTCGGGGGTAGAGTCCAGAGACGGGCGAAAAGGGGAGCGCCACTATCGTTTTCGACGAGACCCTAAGCCAAACGGGCCGGAAAGGGTCATTTTTCAAAATGCGGTATGACGGGGAATGGTTTCCGTGCCCCTGCGATAAGCCGGCGGTTTCGGGTCGAGCCAGTCGACGACAGCCTCCTTCACGGCAAAAGCGAAGAAGTGATTACCCAGTGGATTGTAGTGTCCAATGTAGTGTCGTCCTACGTACGCCCTGGAACTGAGTCGAAACGCTCTGAAGTCTTCCACATGCTTCTGCAGGGTGTCGACAAATCGGATATTGTTGTCCCGCAAAAACCTGACGAACTCCCCGTCCTCTCGAGAGAAACCCTCACACGCGCGCCTCACCGCGCCGCTATCGTAACTCAGGAAAACCATCAGTTTCTTGCCGTTCTCTCGCGCGAAGGCCTGGGTCTTCTCAACGATGTGCATGCTCGCCTTCAGCGCGTACTTGACATGCACAGAACGGGCCGTGCGAGAAATCCCCTCCGGCGTACTGAAATCAGCTTGAACGCGAAGTTGCCCCGCCAACGTTTCAAGCAGCTGGCGGTCAACTACGGTCCCAGAGCGTTCCGCAACTATGAGTTTGACGACCGGATCATGCCGGAAGCGTTCCACGACATGGTCCTCGTCGGTCAGCTGGTTCAACGACTCCACCGTGGGGTAGGGGTTTTCGTGCTCCACCGCCTGGCCGCTGTCCAGGTCTGGGCGGATATGGACCCAAGGGTTGCCAGAAAACTGATAGAGATATCCCAGGTGCACCCGCCACCATTTGCCAACGCGAAGCCATCTCCAGGCGCTGATGCTGCGAAGATGATCATCGATGCCCCAGATGTTCAGGATCAAGTATTCAGCTTTTGACGGCGTGGCCTCTTCTCGCAGCAGTCGCCGATAGGCCTGGTAGACTCCATAGCCGCCGACCCCGAAGTTTCGGATCGGCTCGCCCAGGTGGGCCGCCAGATATTCCTCCCAGGTCTCGCCGTCACTGACCTGATTGCCCTGGGTGAAGCTGTCGCCATAGGCATTGATCCTGCAGGGCCGATCGGCGTAGCTGATCATCTTGCGCTCGCCGGTTTCAGAAAAACGGGAGGTCGTCCGGCAGCCGTCGACACCATCTTGGCTCACAAAGTCTCGCATCGTATAGCCGAGCTCGGGGTCGAACCTCACGACGTTCGTCTGATTGGAATCTAAGAACGCGGCGACTTCTTCCCGTGTATAGGTCAGCTCGCGAAGAAAGGCTTCGACAGACTGGGAGTTACGGGACTGCTGGCCCGGCGAGGCGGATGAACGCTGCTGGGAGAAGGCCCGCTTCGTCGGCCGCACGGCCAAAGGAAAGAGGGGCGAAGCCCACAGGAAACTCGAACTCTACGAAGCATGGTTTGGGGGGGGAATATCTGGTGCGTATCGCCTTTCACGTTTCTCCTCCGGGAGGCGCTCCTGCCGTTTCTCTAATTGGCGTGGCGCCGAGCGCCACATCGCGGCCTACAATCTACGAGGGAGGTGTAAGCCAGGATTTCCTTTTTGGCCGTCCTGGCACGGATAGGGTAGCCGATCCGCAGCCGCCATGCAACGGTTTTCGCACTGATGCCCCTTTCGGTACTCCTCTCGATGCCGCTCTAGCCCTCGAATGCTGGCGATCGTACCGTTCCGGTGACCGCAGAGGGCTTTTGGGCAACACCTCTCCCGCGGCCGCCTGCTGCAACTCGCCTACGCTGACTGTTCCGGGCCGTCTGTTACCCTCCCGGCACAGGTAACGCCCAAATCCGTCGCAGCATCTCGCCAAACAGCTTCCGGTTGAGATGACCCTCGGCCAGCAGGAGCCAGTAGTAGCGAGCATGCTTGACCAATCGTCCGCCGGTCTTCATCAGCCGCTGCTGCAAGCTCGTCAGCGACCAACTCTTGATCCTGTTCGGCAGCCCCAGCCGCCGCCAGAGATTGCCGAGGTTGTAGGCCAACACGCTCAGGTGTAGCCGTACCTCGTTGGCGCGGAAACGGTGACACGACAGTCGGGTCCAACTCGTTGCCTGTTTGCCTTCCTTGATCCACTGCTCCGCGGTGCCGCGCTTGTTGTAGAAACGCACCACCGACCGGCTCCGCAGGGTAATGTTCGTGACGATGAATCCGACGCGCGGGAACAACTCGCCGGGGTGCCAGTACGCCACGATCGCAGGGGCGCCACAGTCTTCGGCCAGTGCGCGCTCTCGCATCGGGCAGCCTCGCGGTACGGCTCCTCGTTAATCGAGAATGGCCTTCAGGGAAGATGCCCCAGAGCAGGCCCGAAGGAACCGCTGCGGAAGGAGCTTATGTCTTGAGATCGGGGAGTGGGGCCGGGACGAGAGCATGGGCTGAACCCCGTGGCTGCGACGGTTCGGGCCACTTCGTGGGCCCTCACCGTCTTGCCACGGTGGCGCGCCGTGTGATTCTCGGGATCGCCACCCGCTGGGGGGATGAGGGCGTGGGGTGGGGTTATCCCCTAAACCTAAACCCGACCGCCAATCTCTCTAAGTTAAAAAGTGAGAGGTTTCCTACTAGAGGATAACCCCAACCCAACCCCCCCCCCATTTCAAGGCCGCTTGACCTCAAGGAGTTGCCAGAGCCGCGTGTTGTGTCTCTGCCCTGCGACGACGAGCCGGACACTCACTTGGCCGGTGGCGGTGGCGATTTCGAAATGGCGATCCCGGTTCGCGGCAAGCTTCTTGCCCAGGACGACCTTGCGGCTCTGTGCGTCCCCCGGCCCTAAGTCAAGCGGCTCCTCGAGGGCGCTCACCAGGGGGAGGAGGTCGGCGACTCCGACTTTTCGCTCGGCGTGCCCGTCCCACCACGCTGCCAAAAAGGCGAGCCACTCCGCTTGAGACTGCTCGTGAAGGCGCCCCTGGTTTTCCAAAAAGCCGTCGATGCCGGCGTTCCCAAGGACGCCCCCCATTGCCTCTGAGTAGCGCTCAAAGCCGCCCAAGGTCTTTCGGCCCCGGGGCCGATCGGCTGCGAGCCAAGCCCTAATCAGCACAAGCGCTGCCCAAACTAGTCCAGCCCAGTTCTCGGCCACAAAGCCGGGCAGGTCGGGGTGCCGAAAACCGCTCCGGCGCCATGGTTGAGGACACCGCGCGTCAAGCCGTATTGGAATCGTCCTTCGGGCGATCTCGTCGGACAGCGCTGGATTGTTTCCCGTCGCTATCCAAATGCAGCGAACCGGGATCCGCGCCATCGTAGAGCTGCCCAAGATTCGATCCTCCCAGTACGGGCTGGTGATAGCGGCCGACAGTGCGGGTGAGGCCAGCCGAAGCTGCAGGTTGTCGATCAGGACGAACACGGGCGCCTCCCTAAGTTTCGAAGTAATCCGACGTCTCCACTCCTCTTCATCGCGACCTTCCGTCATCGTCGGCGTCCAGTCGCCCGTCGCGGGAAAAGTCAAGACCTGCGCCAAAAGTGATGCGCCCGTTCCAGGCTTGGGCTTCTCTATCAAATGAAGTGGTGTCGCGCCGTCGGCCAGGTCACGCATGAACGGCAATAGGCAGAGCGCCACGGCGTTCGCCCGGTCCGCTTCGCTGGCGAATGGGAAATCGTGCAAAACGTCCTTCAGGATGAGATTCGCCCTAGCCAAATCAAATTTGCTCGGCCGCAGAGGGACCGGGCGTAGCTTAAAGCCAGACCTCGGGTAGTAGTATGTCCGCGAGCGTCGGTGGTAACCGCCCCACTCCTGGAGCGTGCCGTCGGCGGCGAAGACCGGGACCTCGACTAGGCGTTCCAGTGGGGGGAGGGGCGGGTTCGGCGTGGCGAGCAGGTCTCGCGCTAGGTCTTTTGGTGGCCTAGCCGGCGTTTGTCTCTCCCCCGTTCCCTTGAAGAACCGTGCCTTCCTGGCGACCAGATGCTGCATGCGGGCCTCCTTGACGACCTGAATTACTGGCCCGCTGTCGTCGCGCTTCACGAGCTGCGAGATGACTCCGCCGTGCAGGTATAGGAATTCGTCGTCCTCGTTTGCGTAGCCGAGGGCCTCCCAGGCCCGGCTCGTGAGCGTTTCCAGGTCCTGTTGGTTGGCGTTGATCGGGAGGCGAGTAGGGCGGGCGTCGGATGGCGCAAAGCTAACGCGAGGCATCGCGCACCTCCCCAGTAGCGGCCAGCGAAGTGCCGCTGCCCTGTGAGATGCCTGCGCTCGGGGTCGCCGAGCATCGATCTCTCTCCTCTAACGCCCCCGGGGTGTATTTCGGATAAAAAAGGTCGTAAACTACTAATAGATAGTATTGGCATAGAATTTCCTTTCCTTAGAAGCCCGGTGTTCGGGTGCCGGGCTTCTAACTAAAAGGCTCTTCTGGGATTTTAGTGGCTGGCGGCGGTGAGTGACGGATCCCTCGCCACTGTGAGGCCGACCTCCCGGAGCCTGCTTCGGTGCCATTCAAGGGCTTCGTGACAACTCTACGGCCCCCAAGGCCGGGCGGCGACTGCGTTGGCCAAAAAGAATTACTGATAAACAAAGGGTTACGAGTAGAGCAAGGCTGCTGGCAGGTAGTCGTACAGTCTCCCGAAGGCTGTGAAATGCGGATCCACAACTGTCATCCAGTGGCCACACTCAAAGAGATAACTCCCTGTTTATCAGTGTCTTATTCCCTTTACGAGTTGCCCACGACCGGACTGGCGTGTAGGGTATTTGGGGATTTCTTGGCCGCCTTTTGGGCTCCGATGTGACTGCGGGCGACGTCGGGTCGGCAGGATGGAGGAGCCGGCTACCCGTTGGCCACCCACTAAAAACCCGGAAGAGCCAACTAAAACTCAGTCGAGCCTCTGAAGGCCCCTCCCTAGCGCGGGGTACGCCGGGGCTCACCACCGACAGGCCTGCCGGCTAACCACTGCTCCAGATCCTCGGGCCGGTATCGGACCAGGGCCGACAATTTGACGAAACGTGGCCCGCGGCCTTCTAGCCGCCATCGCCGAAGACAGGCGACGGAGACGTGAAGTCGGGCAGCGACTTCACGCTCTTTCAACAGCGTCGAGCTGCGCACTGCGGCGTCACGGGTTAAAACGGACATGTGGCCTCCCCTTTCAGATAGCCAGATGCTGTCTTCCGCCCGGTAGCAGCCGACCCCAGAGGGTCGCATTTCCACGCGCGGAGTTAGCAAACTAACGCTTTAGAGATTGGTTAGGCAGTGAGGAAGCCGCCCGGCTCCGCACAAACGAAACCAGCAAGCGTCGACTTCCACCGGAAGGCGTTTCACTCGACCCGACGATCCCGCCAAGGCAAAGTGTTGGGGTGCGTACTCCCAGAGTTTCAGAGTCTCAGCGTCCCGTCCGGGGAAGCAGCGAAATGAAACTCGAGGGTAGTGTATCACAAGTCGTAGCGTCTTGTAGTAGTCTTGTCTCATGCAAGATGAGTCTGAACGAGGAGTTTGTTTCTCACACAAGATGAGCCTGAAGGATCGGGGAGTGGGCATGCTGGGAATTGACTATCCAAGTGCAAAACACCAGCAAGCTGAACCTGCAACAGATCCAGCAGTTTCTCCACTCCAGCGAGGAGATTCGATTCAAAGGCAAAGGGCGGGCCGAGATCTACACGTGGGTGGCGCGCACGCTTCGCCAGCACGGCTACAGCCGCCAAAACCGCGCCGACAAAGGGCTGCTGCGGCAGTATCTGGTCAAGATGACCGGACTGAGCCGGGCGCAAATCACGCGGCTGATCCAGCAGTACCGGCAGGGCGGAGAACTCCAACCCGCCCGCTACCGGCGGCATCGCTTTGCCCGCAAGTACACGCCCGCCGACGTCGAACTGCTGGCGGCGGTGGACGAGGCCCACGAAACCCTCAGCGGCCCGGCCACGCGCAAGATCCTCGAGCGGGAATACCAGCAGTACCAGCAGCGCGAATACGAGCGGCTGGCGGGGATCTCGG
This sequence comes from Bryobacterales bacterium, assembly GCA_965206025.1. Taxonomy (GTDB): domain Bacteria; phylum Acidobacteriota; class Terriglobia; order Bryobacterales; family UBA6623. The sequence continues at coordinate 732,229 of CBDBIU010000003.1, forward strand.
TGGCCCAGATCTATCGCCTGCGGCGGCGCAGAGCCTACCGCCAGCGGCGGCTGCATTTCACCAAGACCCGGCCCACGGCGGTGTCGATCGGCGAGCGGCGCCGGCCCGACCCGCAAGGCCAACCCGGCTTTCTGCGAGTGGATACGGTGCATCAAGGGGATCGCGATGGCGTCAAGGGCGTCTACCACATCAATGCCGTGGATGAAGTCACCCAGTGGCAAGTGGTCGGCGCCACGCCCGCGATCAGTGAAGCCTGGCTGGAGCCGTTGCTGAAAGCCATGATCGAGCAGTTTCCCTTTCGTATCCGCGGCTTCCATTCCGACAACGGCAGCGAGTTCCTCAATCGCACGGTGGAGAAGCTATTGAACAAGCTGCTGATCGAACAGACCAAGTCGCGTCCGCGGCACTCCAACGACAACGGCTTGGTGGAATCGAAAAACGGCGCGGTGATCCGCAAACACATGGGATATACGTACATCGCGGCGCCGCACGCGGGGCGCATCCAGCGCTTCTACCAACAGCACTTCAATCCCTATTTGAACTTCCACCGGCCCTGCGGACAGCCCGAGATCAAGACCGACGCCAAAGGCAAGCAGAAGCGGGTGTACCGCCACTACCAGACGCCTTGGGAATCTTTCGAGAAGTTGCCCGAGGCCGCCAGCTATCTCAAGCCAGGGCAGAGGCTGGAGGCTCTGGGCCGCATTGCCCAGGCCGAAAGCGACACGGCGGCGGCCCGCCGGATGCAGCGAGCCAAGCAGAAGCTGTTTGCCAGTTTCCGTTCCGCGAACACGCCGTGCTGAACAGCAGGAAGAGGGCTGTGGAAATGACGGGCGATGGAAAACGAGGAAAACCAAAACCAGGTTTCCCTTCGTTTCCCACCGCCCTTGGAAATCGCTCCGCGATTCCCACAATCCCACAACCCCGACGACGATTCTCCCCTTCCCAAAACTCAAAATCAAAAAGCCCGAAAGGAGCCCCAGCGACTCAAAAAGCCCCAACCCCCGTCTTCAGGCTCATCCTTCGATGAGAAAATGCTTGAATCGCGCCCCTACACCCCTGACGGCGGGCATTTTCTTCCACTACGACCGGCCGCTGGTGAGAAATGCGGGTTAAGGACGCGGTCCGTTTTCTACTTTATGGATTCACGGGAAACTGGCCGCCTTACCCAAACAGTAGTTGTCGATCGAGGTAGGCGCGCAAAGGGGTGCGAAGTCCCGTAGCGCAGGGCTCGGCGCCGTTTCCGAGACCTGCGGCCGTTTAGCCTTTGGGGACAACCCATCCCCTATTACGCGGTTCGCTGAAAACGGACGGAGCAACGTTGCCGCCCAATCCTGCCGCAAGCCGCTTGCGAGCATCGTGTCGGATAACCGCCCCAAGAAAGCCGCGGGTCTGGGCAAAAACGACCGCCCCGCCCCGCGCTACGGGGCTAACGAAGATAGCGCAAGAAAGGCCGATGCCGGCAGCGCGCGCCGCGCCCCTGAGGGCTAGGAGTTTAAGGCTTGGAGAGCGCCTCTTTCTCGAGCCCGCTGTTGTAGGCGGCCTCGCTCAATGTCAGTTCGGCGAAATCCTTCCCGTTTTGGAGGATCTTGGTCTTGAAGGGAACGCGGATGCCGTCGACCTCGCGATAGTCGGAGAAGATTTC
>CBDBIU010000004.1:0-2214406 GCA_965206025.1 Bryobacterales bacterium
CCGCTGACCTTGGCGAGTAGATTGTTCTGCTTCGCGGTCTGCTTGAGCGCTCGAAGCGCCTTGACATTACCCGCTTCGTCGAAGCGGACATACTGTCCCTGGTTGGTGACGATTCCGAAGCCGCTCTTCGAGCAGCTCTTGATACAGCGAAGAGTGTGGCCGGCGGCTTGGTTCAGCCGCGTGGCGGCACACATGGTGTCCATCAGATGACCGTCAAATTCAGCAGCGGGAACTGCCGTGCCGGCCAGCAGCAAGGCGAGCGCCAGGGTCGAAGTTTTCCGCATCTCGGTCGAGTCCTTTCCAGCTTCCAACTGTTCACTACCAGGTTAATCCACTTGAGCACCCCGCGGTCAAATGGAGAGCGCAGTAGGGAGTATCGGGTGTGGGAGTCGGATATGGCCCCTGTCCCGGCGGCAAGGTCGCGCGAACGGCCCGACGGGCGGGCGCTAAACATCCGGCTGGGCAACGGACAGTGGCGATCACCTGCAAGAAAGTACTACACTGTCCCTGTTTTGGATCGGTACTACTCGACGGAAGTCCAAAGGAAGGGAACAAGAATGAGAACCTATCTAGGATTTGTTTTGTTGTTGACACTGTTAGCCGGTTTCGGCTGCCAGCCCGCAAACCAGCAGCCCGACCCCGAAGCAAAGGCGGCGGCCCTGGCCGCCGATCGCGCGGCAATCGACAAGTTCCGCGACGGCTACCAGGCCGCCTTCAGTAGCAACGATGCCTCCGCGGCCGGGGCATACTTTATCGAATCCGCGGTTTCCATGCCGCCGAATAAAGAAGCGCTTGTCGGCAGGCAAGCGATAACGGATGACATGGTCGCCATGTTCGAAGGTATGAGCGCCGAGCTGACGATCTCCTCGGAAGAGGTCGAAGTGGCCGGTGACTGGGCCTTCGACCGGGGAACCTTCACCATGAAGATGACCCCGAAAGGGGACGGCGAGCCGATGGAAGACAAAGGGAAATACATCGTCATCCTCCAAAGGCAAATGGACGGCTCCTGGAAACTCGCGCGTGAGATTTGGAACAGCGACAACCCGCTCCCCGGATCGGCGGAGTAGGAACATCCGGGAATCCGAGTCGCCATCTGTTTTCGAGGGCATTTCGCCGATGCGGCGCGTAGGAATCAGCTCGTCCAAGCAGTGTGGCTCATCAGCTCGGGGGCGGTGAAGCGCGCGCCCAAGGGCGACGAACCGATGGCGCGATGGGAAAAGAGGAACCCCATCCGCCTAGCCGCAATACTTGTCACTTAGCGCTTTTGCCCACCCAGAAGCCGGCTGGAGGAAACCTGCTGCCGAGATTGTTTAGCGTAGCCCCCCGCGCGTTTTCCCGCGCCCCTGGCGGGCTGGACCAGCCCTAGCTAACGAGTGTTTCGCCGCCTGCCTGATCACGAGCCCAGACGGACACGGGTTTTGGGCTCCGGTGTCGACGGGGGCCCGCGATCGCGACAAGCGCATCAAGCCAGGATCGCTCAAGATGCTCGATATTTATTCTTGGGAGGAGATTGTTTGCCCGAGCACCTGCTCATCGGCCTCACTCTGATTCTCGTTCTGGGAATCGCGGCGCGCTGGATCGCCTGGAGATTGCACCTTCCTTCGATCCTGCTGTTGCTTCTGGGCGGCATGGCCGTTGGACCACTCAGCGGCTTCTTGAATCCGGATGAGGTCTTTGGGGATTCGCTTCTCCCGCTGGTGTCGATGTCGGTTGCCGTGATTCTGTTCGAGAGAGGTCTCAGCTTAAGCCTAGCGGACCTTCGGGAGATCGGATCGATCGTGCGGAACTTGGTGACGCTGGGGGTTGGGGTCACCTGGGTCATCGCGACCGCGGCGGCCTACTTTATCCTCGGGTTTGATTTCCCCCTAGCGCTTTTGTTGGGCGCGATTTTGGTTGTCACCGGTCCGACCGTCGTCATTCCGCTGCTGCGTCACGTGCGGCCCAAGGGGCGAATCGGAAGCATCGTCAAGTGGGAGGGTATACTCAACGACCCGGTAGGTGCGCTACTGGCGGTTTTGGTGTACGAAGCGATCCTGGCGGGCGGATTTCATGGCGGCCCGCGGGCGATCGCTCAGCAATTCTTGACTTCCGTGGCTGTCGGTTGCGCGGTCGGCTTCGTGGGCGCCACCCTGATGGTCGTTCCGGAGTGGACCCCAAAAATGAGACAAGTGGCTAAGCATCTTTTTACAGTGAACGGAGAGAGGTGCTATGGCGTTGTCAAGACGGAAGTTTTCTGTGGAGTTCAAGTTGCGGGCGGTACGGCAGGTCGAGTTGGGAGCTTCGACGGCCGCAGTCGCTCGGCGCTATGAAGTCCATCCCACGCTGCTGACAAAGTGGCGTAAACAGCTGCGGCAGGATCCTGAGCGAGCGTTCCGCGGCAACAGAAACGGCTCGGACGAAGAAGCTCGCATCGGAGAGCTAGAGCGCATGGTCGGCCGGCTGACAATGGAGAACGCGCTGTTAAAAAAGGCCTTGGCGCGGCTCGAGGAACAACGCCTGCCGAGCGTCGCGCCTACAAGCAAAAGATGATCGCGGTGATCGAGCAGGAACCAACCACTGCGCTGTCGTTGGCGGCGATGTGCCGCGCCTTGCAGGTGAATCGCGCCGCCTACTACCGGGCGCATCAGCAGGCGAGGAGCCGCGACGACAGCGAGTTGCGCGATGCCATCCAGCGCATCGCCTTGGAGATGCCTGGCTACGGCTCGCGGCGCATCACCGCCGAGCTGCGGCGGCGTGGTTGGACGATCAATCGCAAGCGCGTAGAGCGCCTCATGCGGGAAGACAATCTGCTGTGCCTGCGGCGGGTCCAACGCGTGCGTACCACCGATTCGCGGCACGGGCTGACGGTCTATCCGAACCTGGTTCCCGAGCTCCAGCTGACGGGGCTGAACCAGCTGTGGGTGGCCGATATCACCTATATTCGGCTGCTGCGCGAGTTCGTTTACCTGGCGGTGTTGTTGGACGGCCACTCGCGGCGCTGCATCGGCTGGTCACTGGGCCGCACGCTGGGGACGGAGCTGACGCTCGGAGCTTTGCGGATGGCCTTGGCGAAGCGCGACGTGGGGCCTGCACTGGTGCATCATTCCGATCGCGGCTCGCAATACGCGGCCGGAGACCATACGGCGCTGTTGGCCGAGCACGGCATCGCCATCAGCATGAGCCGCAAGGCGAGCCCCAACGACAATGCCAAAGCGGAGTCGTTCATCAAGACGCTCAAGTACGAAGAAGTCTACCTGTTCGAGTACGAGCATTACGCCGAGGCGCAGCAGCGCATCGAGGAGTTCATCGAGCGCGTCTACAACGAAAAACGGCTGCACTCGGCGCTGGGCTACCGGCCGCCCAACGAGTATGAGCAGTGGTTGCTCAACCAGCAGACGCCGCAGGAGGTCGCGGGATGAGTTTTCTGAGGCATCGGGAAATCTATCGATCCGATGGGCTGGGCTTTCGTGAGAGTGGGGCGCGAAGCGGAGGGCTCCACGCCCCGACCCATCGTTGCGATGGGTTTCCAGCCGGCTATTCCTTGGCGGGTTGCGCTCCCGCAGAGCCCGCTTCCGCTTCACCAGCCGAGCAGAAGTTTACAATGAAGGCCATTCCCCGGCCAAGCTTTTTTCAGCGAATGGGGAAACCCTGCTTAGCAGGTTGTCTCACTTCAGGGGTCCACCGCGCTCGTGAGCACAAGGATGTCTGCCTCCATGACCTTCTTGAAGATCTCGGGCCAGTCGTCCTTCTGCCAGCCGTGCTCTGCCATGTCGGGCCAAACGCCATAGGCGATATCATGGTCGACCGCACGGAGCACATCGACGTTCACCTTATTCTTCTCCATGATCGCTTTCGAGATGCGGACGAGCCCGTCCGTGTGCGACATCTCTGGCGACTTCTTGAACGTGCAGTTGATGAAGAGCGCCTTCAGGTCGGAGAAGTCCCACTTGCTTGACTCACACATCTCAAGTTGTTTCTGGCTGAGTTCCATGAAGCTAACCTCCTGTCTCCTTCGCTAGTTTAGTGCTGAACTATGTTCCGGCCGACGTCCCTCCCGGACCGTGCCGATATACCGGGATATGTTCTCGACACCCGTCACCATCAGAGGGAAGTGCTCCTTCACGAATGCCTGGACGTCCTCGTCCGCTCTGGGCGGATTCGCCCGCCAAGCTGCCAGCGCGTTGTCTCCGTCGAAATCGACGTAGCTGCAGCGGACGGAAAAGTCGTCTTCTGGCAGAAGCAACGCGCCTCCCGGAAGCAGGGCCGTATGCTCCATTTTTAGCAAGTGCTCGCAGAAATCGACACAGGTGTTCATGCCAATGCTCTGCAGTTGGTCCTTCTGCTCATTGAAATCTACGTAGAGGTAAAAAGCGCCCTTGGGGGTGGTCGATCTCACCCCGGGGATCGCGTTCAGCAAGGACGAGATCGTCCTTCCTGCCAGTGCGTTCACTGCTGTGCAGTCACGCATGTACTCGTCTATTTCCTGGCTGCCCGAATAGGCTTCCAAAGCTGCGTGTTGGATCGGCGCCGAGACGCAGGAGTAGGTTGAGCCGGCAATCTTGACCGCGTCTTCGATCAGGCGCTTCGGTTCGGTGGGAAAGATTCCCACACCGAAGCGATACCCGCCACAGGAACGATCTTTCGAAAGTCCGCCCGTGACGATTGTGCCCTCCGGATAGACTTTCATCAAGCTCACGTACTTCTCTCGCTCGAAGCTGGTCAGGGCGTAGATCTCATCCGAGATGACAACGACCCCGTGCTTGCGGCAGACTTCGGTTAGGTCCTTCAGCTCGTCTTCGCTGTACACCACTCCGGTTGGGTTGTTCGGGTGATTCAAGCCCGCATTTTCAATTTGATGTTTGACATCCCGACCTTCCAGCGGCCTTGAGCGTCTTTATTCATAGGGGCTAGAGCCCGATGAGGACGCCATGGAGGCCAACACCCAATGGGTGAAAAACAAACCAAGCCATTCCAGCTAAGTTTCAACGGCTTGTTGAAAGTCGATTTCCAGGGATCGCACGTCACTTCTGATGGTGGCCTGATTTTGGTTCGCGAACTGGACGAACGGCTCGGTCTCGGAGAACTGATTGACGAGCATCTCAGCGACTCCCGGCAAGGCACAAACAAGCAGTTCACGCTCGCTGATCTGTTGCGGCAGTCGGTCTACAGCCGCTTGGCGGGCTACGAGGACCTCAACGACGCCGAGCGGGTTTCGATCGATCCGACGTTTCGGCTGATCGGTTCGCAGAAGATCTGGGATCGCGGTGCGGCCTTGACCTCGACGCTGCACGGCTTCGAGACGGAGATGCTGGCGAGCGAAGAGAACCTGCTGGGGCTGATGGCGCTGAACCGAGAGCTGGTCGGGCAAGCGGAGGCGTTCGACGACTCCGAGCGGGTCGTTCTGGACATGGACTCCACCGAGAGTCCGGTCCATGGCCAACAGGAAGGCAGTGCCTACAACGGACACTTCGAGTCGGTCTGCTACCATCCGTTGCTTTTGTTCAACGGTCATGGTGATTGCCTCGCTGCAAAGCTGCGTCCAGGCAACGTGCACAGCGCCGACGACTGGGATGAGCTATTGTTGCCGGAGATCGAGCGCCAACAGGCTGCGGGCAAGCAGGTCGCCTTCCGGGGCGATGCGGCCTTTGCCAAGCCGGAGGTTTATGAGGCTTCGGAGGAACGCGGAGTACAGTACGCCATTCGCATTCCGGCCAACAAGAGCCTGGAGTTGGAGATCGAGGACATCCTGTTTCGGCCACCGGGCAGGCCGAGCGCCAAGCCCCTGGTGCGCTACAAGAGCTTCCGCTATCAGGCCGCCAGTTGGAGCAAACCGCGGCGCATCGTAGCGAAGGTTGAGCACCACCCGGGCGAACTGTTCGCGCAACCCGGCTTCATCGTCACCAACATGACCCGGCCCAGTCGCTCGGTGGTGCGCTTTTACAACAAGCGCGGCACGGCCGAGCAGTGGATCAAGGAAGGCAAGCGGGCCACGAATTGGACACGGTTGTCGTGCCATCGTTTTCGCGCGAACGAAGTTCGCTTGCAACTCAGCGTCCTGGCTTACAACCTCGGCAACCTGTGGCGGCGGCTGGGACTGCCACCAAGCATCAAGAGCTGGTCGCTGACGAGCTTCAAGAGCGGCTGGTCGCTGACGAGCTTGCAGCAGCGGCTGCGTTGAAGACAGTTTTCGGCAGTGGGCGGCGGTCTGTGAGCGGACGGACGAGCCCTGCCCCGCTACGACTGGTTGCTGCTGGCCGAGGGGCATCTGAACCGGCGTTTTCCATCGCCCGCTGTTCGGTGACATGCTGCAGCTTCTGCTTGGCTCGCTGCAGCTTTCGATCTGCAATGCGGCCCAAGACTGGCGGCGGGCGGCTGGTCAAGCATGCCCGCTACTACTGGTTGCTGCTGGCCGAGGGGCATCTGAACCGGCGGCTGTTCGGTGACATGCTGCTCGACAGGATCTGGGCGCTGCCGCTGCCGAGCGGGTAGCGTTGACCGGGCTAGGATCAACAGTTTTCGGCTCCAAAAAGGTTTGGCAGGGAGCAGTGTCGGCCGCAGCGCCGTTCAGGCCGCGCAATCAGCGGGCCGTTCAGGCCGCGCAATCAACGTCTGTGAGCGGACGCTGAGCCGTGCGAGCCCTGGCGCCTACCGGCGGAGGGGATGTGCAGGGTTCAGCGCGAAAAGACGTGGCATTCGGGCCGGCGCGGATGTATACTGTGGCCGTGCCAAGGCCAAAACGGAAATCCTGGTCAAGATGAGGATCTTCTGCGGGGCGTGAAGATGCTCAATGCCGTGCTTCAGAACAGCCGGTGTAAGTTTATATCCATCCTCACGACGTGTGCGAAGGCCGATGATCTCCTTTTTGAGGATCTTCGCTTGGGGTAGATAGCTGACCCAGGACGGGGTCGGGACGATGACTGGGCCCTGCAGCACGGCGAGTGAGACGGCAAGCATTTCCTTGCTGCCCGGGCTCACCACGACCTGATCGCCCGAGCATTCCACGCCGAAGCGGCTGCGGTGAAACTCGGCGATGGTTTCCCGGAGCTTCGGAATGCCCGCTGTCGGCAGATAAGAGTGCTCCTTCGAATGGCGCGCCAGCGCTTCCATCACGCTCGGAGGCGGCGAATAAGGGGATTGGCCGAACGCGAAGTGATGGTAGGAGGCATGGCAGCCCTCTTTGGCACAAGCCTCGCGGAATGCGTTGATTTGATCGTTGATCCTCAGATTTGCCGGAGAGGCAATGTCATCAAGGTGATATTCGACTCGAATGCCCATGGCAATTCTCCTTTCAAAAGATTATCGTTTGCTCGCAGGTGATCGCTATCAGTAGTTGAACTTCAGTCCCAACTGGATCCGCCGGGAGTCGTTCGCCCTCAAAACGCGCCCCGCATTCGCATTGGTGAGGTCGTTGACCGGAAGGAAGAAGTGGGGGGTGTTGAAGGCGTTGAAGAGTTCCACGCGTGTCCGTCATGCTGTTTTCGTAACGCCTGAGCAGGCGCTCGAGAAAGGAGGTTCCATACTCTTGCTGGCTGGTTACGATGTACGCGTTCGAGAGTAGGAATATCGGGCGGGGGTCGGCTATCGTATTCCGGGTGCAAGCGGGATCGATGACTTCCAGCACTCTAGGACCATTGATTACGCCGCGCAGAACTCGAACTCAATCCATTGTGCCTGCTGCGAGTGCCACCATGTGTGAAACGCCCCCGAGCGTCTCGCTGCTGAATCGATGATCCGCACGGGAACAACCACTCGCAGCGGGTCCACGTCGAATGGATACGGCTTCAAAGCGATCCGTCGGTCACCAGCAGGGCGCACCTCAATCGTCACCCTATCCAGCCAGCTTCCACGAGGGACTTCCAGTAGGTCGAATGGATCCTCACCAAGCCCCTTGGCTTCGCCGGACAAGGGCGGGATGAGTGGGGAACACAACGACAGCGATACCCCATCCAGAAGTTGAAGCAGCCGGACATTCGGTTTCAGGTTTTGCGGGTCGACCCACGATGCGGTGACCGGGTTCCCCCGAAGCCGGGCGGTGAAATCGGCCTGCTGCGCTTCGAGATCAGCGACAAACTTGCGGGCTTCGTCGATAGATCCCGCGACGAGATTTTCGGGCGCACCCTTCCCAAGCAGCGGATGAAGAAACGCCGGATCGGAGTCAGGTTTGGACCTAGCAGCGTAGAGCCAGTAGGCATGAAAGCTGATCAGCAGACTGACATAGGGATGCTTCTCGCTGAAACGGGGAATGCCGCCCCGCCGCCAGCGGTCCATCCCCTCCTGCTGGTTTTTCAGCACGTCAGCAAGATCCAGCGGAAGATCATCAAGATCCCCTAGCTCTGGAATTGCCTCCCATTCCCACCAGCCGTTGTCGTGTTCAGCAATGGCCAACACCGTCTCCGCGCAAAGCTGCTCGGAATCGTGCGCCTCGGCGAAGTGTCCGGGAGCGGCAAACTGATCATTTCCCCAGTGGGCCGCCAGATACCCAGCGACACCCCCATGATCCGGCTGACTGACCAACCAGGTCTGGTTATCGCTGCAAGTTTTCAGCACTGCACTTGACTCCTTTCCCGATGGTGGACCCGACCACGACGGTCCAATTCTACCGTTTCGCGAATAGATGTGGTATCTCTTTCTCCAAGCCCAAGGACTGGCTAAATGAGTTGGACTAGAGTCAGCGCTGTTACCAACAAAAAGAACAAAGCAGGAAAACCGCTCATGGGTACGCGTTCGATCAGGGGCGTTCGGTTGGTGGCTCGTCACCCGGACCGGGCAAGTGGCTCTTGCGGCCTCCTGCGGCTTCGCCTTCGAGCAGGGTGTCAAGATCTGGATAGGTGTAGATCACTGGCGCGTTGTTCTGCATCAGGCCGCCGGTATCCGACGTCGGCCCATAGTTGCTATGAAGGTCGCGGTTGAGCATCCGAAGCATCGCCATCTGCTGGCCTCGGTGGTGGGATGTGTGCGCAATCCGCCGGACCACGACCCAAGCGCGTGACCGGGTCGTATCGAAAAACCGGGTGTCCTCTTCCCACCAGGCTTCCTGCTTTGACTGCAACGCCTCCAGTCGTTTGTCTGAGTCCTCGGCGTACCGCCGGATGAACTCCAGCCGGGTCTCCTGGCCCGGCAGAGTGGGAGCATTTACGTCGATTCCGAGCATGGTGCGGAACCACAGGTCCTCGCTGACATGCTGATGGACCATGTGTTCGTGCACGCTCCGCCCACGACGGTCCGTTGGGTGGGGGCGGAAGGGAAGATCCCCGTCGTGGAACATGCTCCAAACGCTAAGCACTTTGAGGCGCTCTGTCGCGTAGGTCTCGATCAGAAACTGGTATCGCATGGAATCCAGTTTTCTCCCTGTCGTATCACGTTCGAGGCGGCAGGTGAACCCCACCTCCATCATCAAGAGTGTGCCCGCTCGACATCAGCTCAGTCCTCGAAAGCTTCCTGGCCTGTTGGTCCGCAGCACATCTCATCCTCGGGCTCTGCGGTACGATCACGCGACCATTTCTCGGGTCAACGATGAGATCGACGCGCGCGTATGTGCGCCCCCTGCTCCGGTTCTCTACAACCAGAGCGTTGTTGATGACGCTGGCGAACCCCACGCTGGTGTGGTCGCCGAAGATGATGTCGAAACCACCCACGTTCGACGCGAAGTCGATCAACGGCCCGAAGGCAATTCCCCTCAGCGTCGAAGCCCGCGACGCCGAGGTGTGTGATGGCCACCAGCACCTTGGCACCAGCCCGCTTCGCCTGCGCCTTGGCCTTGTTAGCTGCCGGGATCGGGTCGGTGACCTTGATGGTTCCGAATCTGCCCGGGAAGACCAGGGTTGGGGCCTCTGGGTTAGTGATGCCGATGACGCCCACTTTCACCCCGCCGACGTTGAAGATCTCGAAATCTTTCACGCCCGCCAGGTTGTCGTCCCGATCCTTCAGGTTCGCCGACACGTACTGGAACTCGGCGAGGTCGATCATCTGCTGTAGGTGCCCGACCCCCCTGTCGAAGTTGTGGTTCCCGAATGTATCGACATCGAACCCCATCAGGTTCATTGACAATACCGCCGGTGCCTCGTTGAAGAAGTTCGACAGAGGCACTGAGGCGCCGAAGGCATCGCCCGCCGTCAGCGTCAGCGTGTTCGGGTTGTCGAGTCGTTCCATCTGGAAGTAGGTACCCCAAGTCAGCCCAGGAAAACAGAATGCGCAGTGCACATGGTTGTCGATCTCGTGAACGGGGCAGATGTTGGGATGGAGAAAGGCGACCGCAGGTCGGCCCTTCGAGGCTCATCTGGCGACCATGGAAGTGGCCACACGATCGGTTAGCGTTCTGGCGTCACTCGGCATCTTCGACCCAGAGGAAATCCTCATACTGCGTGCGAGGGGCGAATGGAGACTGGTTCGCCCCGTCTGGTCGCCCGACAGTCACCGATTGGCGTTTCGAGATAGCAAGCACAACCTTCACATCATCTGGAGGGACGGAACGGACCAGCGTCTGGTGGTGCGAGCCAAACGGAGCGTGGCCTCGTGGTCTCCTGATGCAAGGCGGCTGGCCATTAGGGTCGGGAAACGGTCCCACTTTTGGGTTGGTGCGGAACCACCTTACCTTGTGGAGATTCAGTGAACCCAAATCGCGATGCCCGTGGCGGCCGTTGCCCGATGCGGTGTAGAGTGTCTTCGTCGGTTGCGTTGTAGAGACGCACCACAGCATTAGCATTCCACCGGGTCCATCGAAGTCGAACCGGATCGAGCGGACCCGATTGACGTTGATCCTGATCCGCTGCGGATCGTTCGCTAGCCATTCTTGTACACGAAATAACGATCTCATGAAGCGCTTTACACGCCTGGTATTTACGTGTCTTGTCCTGGTCACTACTGCTCAGGCTGCTCCAACCGATGTGCTTTCCGCAGCCCGCAAAATTCTTCAGCAAGCACTTGAGGCCGCCCGGGCCGTGAGGCGGGGCGAAAGCGGTGAAGCGAAGCCCGTTATCCTGGCACGCATCGCCGAGACTCAAGCCAGAGCCGGCGACCAACCCGGAGCGGAACTCACCTTTCGGGAGGCCCTTCACCTTCATAGTCTCTCGCCCCGCAAGGGCAGTCGCCCAAACCTCTTTTCCTTGTGGGAAATCGCCGAGGCTCAGGCAAGAGCAGGAGACCAAGCTGCCGCAGCACGGACCCTTAAAGAAGCTCTCCGAGCTGCCGCCGGTATCCAGGACAACGTCTTCAAGGCCTTTGTTCTGCAAAGCATCGCGAAGGCTCAGGCGAAAACCGGGAACGTAAACGACGCCCTCAAAACCGCGGCTGCCATCAAAAAACTCGGACAAGCCATGCCCTCTGCCTTGGGAGACATCGCGTTCGCTCAGGCGGAACAAGAATACGTGAAGAGGGCCCTCGAAACCGCCTCCCGCATTGAGGACGAGAATAGGAAGAATCTCGTCCTCCGCCACATTGCGGTGATTCAGGCAAAAAGGGACGACGTGAGCGGTGCCCGTCAGACCCTCGAAACAATCACGGATGATCGCGCAAAAGGACATGCCTGGGCGGAGATTGCCCGTGCTCAGGCCAGAGCCGGCGACATCGAGGATGCCTTTCGAACTGCTGCCCCGATCGAGTGGGCCGTCCTCAGCACTGACGTCTTTAGGACGATCGCACACGCTCAAGCAAAGACGGGAGACCGGGCGGGTGCAGCAACCACTTTCGAGCAGGCTCTTCGGACCGCCTCGGCAATCAAGGACGGGCACGGGGCGAAAGCAAATGCCTACCGGAACATTGCCCGCGCTCAGGCTGAGGTAGGAGACCATGCTGCTGCGGCAAAGACCTTTCAGCGGGCACTTAAGGCTGCTGCCGCCATCCGGTTCGACAAGTGGAGGAAAGCAGCCGCCTTCAGCAACATAGGCTTGGCTCAGGCAGAAGTGGGTGACCTGGCGGGGGCGCTTCAGACCGCCGCCAGGATCGACAAGATGAAAGTGAAAGCACCTGCCCTGACCGCCAAGATGCACTCGAAAGGCAGGGAACCGCCAAGAACCAGACCCCGAATCCCGCGCACCCGAACCGTGCCCAAATCCACATCCACCTACGCGGCCAAGTGGCCGCCCACGTCAGAGAGGAGCCGCAAGGTGCTGAGATAGTTTCCAAGTCGACGACAATCCGTCCACTTGAAGCTAAAATCGGGCTAAGTTACTTTGTTGGAGCATGTTACGAACCAACAACCGCTGATTGCTAGTCGGAACCGGATATCCCGACAGTTATCCGCAGATAAGCGCTATGCAGTTCGTTTCGCAGGGCTTAGTCCTGCTCGCGGTCGCGGAACTCCTCGTCCCGCTTTAGGCCATTTTTCCGTTACCTTCGGCATTGCGCCCTAGCGAACTGACACGAGGTCCCCGTTCGACACGCGGCCACCCACGATGATGACCAGCTCATACTCGCCTTCGGCTAGTTCCAGGGGCACTTCGATGTTCGCCTGGGCTATGCCGACAAAGCCGGATGCCAAGACCAGCGATACGATTCGCGCCGGGGCGCCACCAATGGTGGCCGATGAGGAGGCTGTAACAACACTTAACGGACTTGCGGGAGCTGCTTGCCCCGTCTGCAGTGCCGGATCGATCTCACCGACGCCCGTCAAGAAGGCCATAACCACACTGCCTCGGTCAGCGGGCATGGCGGGCGAATTCAGCGTAAAGTCCGGGTTCAAGACCGCCGCCCGATTCCCTTCAAGGGTGAACAAGCCTGGGCCGGTCGCCGCTAGCGGCACCGTTTCGGGATTGCTCTCGATTCCGTTCACAACAACAACTACCTGAACGACGGAATGGCCGGCAGCTTCATAGGGTATTTGGAAGTTGACCTGGAAAGGGCCAACGTAGAGTAGCGGCGCCTCGGCAATTAGCTGGCCGGTTTGATCTAGGATCAGTACCCGCAGGCCGAGAGCCTCACGAGGCAGCAGGTCGCTGCCTGCCGGGAAGCTGACTTGAACGTTAGACGAGGCGAGATCACGGCCAAACAAGCTGGCGAGCACCCCCGGCGAAAGAGGCAGCTCCGCGGCTACGGAGTGTACAACGCCTCCTGGATTCAACCGAGGAGCGCTTCCTTCCTCCACGAGAACGAGGGTCACGCGAACTGTCTGGCCGGGTACCCTAAACTCTTCTGCCTTGATAACCACATCCGCGGAATGCCTACCCTGTGAGAGACCTGTCGGGTCGGCCGTCAACTCCAACACGGAAGGTGTCTCTCCAGCCGCCGGCGAAAGCGTCAGCCAGGTGGCGGAACTCGGCTCAACAAGTGCCATCCACATCACAGGACCGCCCGTAGAAGTGACATCTATTTGCTGCGGTGGGAAAGCAGGGTCGCCAGCGGTTCCGCTCAGCATGATCTCGTTGCGGTTCACCCACATCGCCCGTCCCACCGGCGGTGTGAACTCAGTCCGCAGATAGAAATTGTCAAGGCCGTTGATTTCGGGACCTGAAGCCAGGTCCATGCCGATTTCGATGCGTTCGACGTTGGCCAAGACCTCGGCTACGCTGGCGGCGCCGCTAAAACGCAACAAATGGTCGTCGTTTAGCGGCACTCGAAAATGTTCCCAGGTAGAACGAGCGCGCGGCCCCCTCCAAACATAGACCGTCCCGGAACCGATCACGCGGACATTGACGGGCACGCGCGCAAAAGCGCCTTCCACCTGCCGGTAGTCGAATTCGATCCAAGGCCGGTCCAGGACCGCGAGGTTGCCCAGGTACTTCGGTGGGGCGACAGCATAATCCTGACCCTTCCCGTCCGGGTCAACCAACTTTAGAAACTGATCTGAATCCTTGCCGGGGCTTCCCAACACGACCCCCGCGTGCGGAGTGCCGACCGTAGCGCCCACGATCCCTACAGGCGGATAATTTCTGGCCCAGCCGTCCAGTCCACCCTCGAACGTGGAGGAAAGGGGCCCTTCTGGAGACCCGACCGGCGGGAGAGGCGGCTCGCCAATCAGCGCAAAATTGTCTAGGTCATTGAACTCGGTCAGGGGGAATTGATCCATGCTTAGTTCGATTCGCTCCGTCTGTCGCAGAACGTCGGTGAACGAGGCGGTTCCTTCGACTCGCGTCCATTCGGCTTCCTCCAGTGGTGCAATGATGTGAATCCATTCCTCGTGGGGAGGCACCGGACCCCGCCAGCGATACGCTGAGCCACCACCAACGATCCTCATTTCCAGCGGCAGGAATGCTAACTCCAACTCACTGTGGTGGCGGTAATCGAACTCAAATCGAGCTTCGCTTAGTAGCGACAAGTCACCGAGGAACTTGGCGGGCGCAACGGCAAAATCCATAAGGGATCCCCCGAGTTCATTGATTCGCAGGAAGCCGTTTGGATCGACGACCAAAGGCGGTCCGGGATCACCGACGGAGGCGCCGCCTAGGGGGGACTCGGGATAGTTTCGAGTCCAACCCTCGTCGTCGAGATTGTCAAACGTCGAGATGATGAATGTCGTCAGGGGGCCGCCCGTTTCAGCGCTAGCGATGATCGTGCCCGCAATTTCCGTGCCCAGAGTTTTGACTTTCAGAGCGATGTAGTAAACGCCAGTCTGGAGAGGCGGAGTGGAACTGGAATCGACTTTAGTCTCTTCGACCCCGCTCCCGGGCGTGACGCTGGAAAAGTCGGTGCTTATGACACCGTAGTTTTCAACGACAGGCCGTGCGAAACGAACGAAAAGATCAAGATCGTGGGATGGATCTTCCGTCTCTAACTCAATCGTCAGCCGCAGGGCGCCGGGAATGACAGGGAAAGTGGCTCTTCCGGGTTTTTAGTGGGTGGCCAACGGGTAGCCGGCTCCTCCATCCTGCCGACCCGACGTCGCCCGCAGTCACATCGGAGCCCAAAAGGCGGCCAAGAAATCCCCAAATACCCTACACGCCAGTCCGGTCGTGGGCAACTCGTAAAGGGAATAAGACACTGATAAACAGGGAGTTATCTCTTTGAGTGTGGCCACTGGATGACAGTTGTGGATCCGCATTTCACAGCCTTCGGGAGACTGTACGACTACCTGCCAGCAGCCTTGCTCTACTCGTAACCCTTTGTTTATCAGTAATTCTTTTTGGCCAACGCAGTCGCCGCCCGGCCTTGGGGGCCGTAGAGTTGTCACGAAGCCCTTGAATGGCACCGAAGCAGGCTCCGGGAGGTCGGCCTCACAGTGGCGAGGGATCCGTCACTCACCGCCGCCAGCCACTAAAATCCCAGAAGAGCCGGGAAAGTTAAGTCTTGGATAAGAGCTTCTTCAGACTGGGGTGCAATCCGGAATGAGTGAGCGACTCCGGAATAAAGCTGCGAGGCTTCGACACCAGCACTGGCCGTTAGCCCAGCGAGAAGGACGGCTGCCAGTGGACGCATCGCGTACCCCCTGCATACTTACCACCCCGGCGCCTGCTACGGAGTGCTTCAACCAGAATTTCCAATTTGGAACTCCTACGCGAACATGGTACTGCCTCTCTTCACGTGAATGCAACGACTTTGCCTCGTAAGGCAGGCCACGACGGCATCGAAGGGTTCCCATGGCCTGTTCTTGTCGTCCAGTCAGCCCGTCTCGCTGCTGCTCAGTCGATTGGTCGCCCAGTAGAGTTTCATTGAAAGTGAACGGTCTTTGCTGGGGATGAGCCCACACCTGATCGCGGTCGGGACGAAGGAGTAGGGGCTGTACGATGAATCGGCTGACTGTGAGGTCACTTCCGATAAGTCCGGTTCGCGGAAGTGACGGCCCGGCAGCGACACATAGATGGTGATAACAAGCCATGTCACTCGCTATCGGCTAGAGTCTCGCCAGCCCTCTGATGGGACTCGATTTCGACCCGCTCGGCGACCGGTTGAAGAAGCTCTGACGCCCGCATCGCTCAACGAGAAATCATTTCTCGACATGTATCCAACGGTGGCTCTTCCATCGAACAGTCTAGCGCGGCAATCGGCACGAGGGCCTCTGCATCCGTTCGGCCGCAGGCCCCAAATCCACACTGACGGCGAAGGGTTGATAGGCGCACCGCTTTACGCCCCGCCAAGCCCACTGGCCCGCCCCGCGGCGACAGGTCTACCCTGAGCCGAGGCGCAGACGCGACGAAAATGAAATAAAAAAAATCGGGGCGTCAGGTCAAGCCCTGGGGGCCCAACCGCCTCCGCCTCTGTTGCGAGACAAAGATGCGCCACGAAGCCCAAGCAGCAATCATCCTCACCTTAGCGAGTACTCAAGGAGCGTGAGGGCGCGACGATCTTCGGCCAGTGATAGGGGCTCCCGCACCGAGCTGCGCCCCGGTAGGCTTCGTCGTTGTCGAGGATGGCCTTGAGCGACGACGCGTACCAGCGCTGACCGCCCCGCGGGGTCTTGATCTTGCGGTCGGTAAGATAGGAGGCGATTTTCCGCAGTGTCCAGCCCTTTAGACGCAGGGTAAAGATCTTCCGCACGATCGAAGCATCCTCCTTCACGACGCTGACGCTCTCGTCGCTCTCCAACCAATATCCGAACGGCACGCGGCCCCCGCGGTATCCCTCCTGTCTCCCGCGTTCGGCCAGCGCCGCCTTCGTACGTTCGGAAATCAGATCGCGTTCCAATTGGGCTAGGGCAGCGAAGATCGTCAGGACGAACTGGCCCTGGGGCGTTGTCGTATCCAAGCTCTCCTTACAACTGACAAGGGCAACGTTCAAGGACGTCAGTTGGTCAACGAGTTCAAGGACCAGACGGGTCTTGCGCCCGAGGCGATCTAGGCTCAGGATCACCACGGCGTCTATCTTGCCCGCCGCGGAGTCAGACATTAGCCGGGCCAGTCCAGGTCGGCCGGTACCGTTCTTCGCGCCGCTGACTCCTTCATCGGCGTACTCTTGCACGACTTCCCAACCCTTGGCTTGTGCCATCCCCAGGCACCGAGTGCGCTGCGCGTCGAGGCCGTAACCGTTGCTGGCCTGCTCCTCGGTGCTCACACGGAGGTAGAGCACGGCCCGAGTGGGACCTTCCTTGTGGGGCACTGTGCGGCGACGTGGCATATCCATATTGTACACTATCCGAACGGTTCATGTACAGTTATTAGGTTACTGTACATGATCGGTGCCGCCTGCCGTTACTCCCACCGACATCCGCTCGATGGTGGCGGCCCCGCCCGAATGCCCTGTTGGGTATCCGAAGACCGGGCCTTGCTGTTGGTGGGTTTCGCTGGAGGATTCCGCCGCTCGGAGCTGGTCAGCCTTAATGTCGGGGACTTCGAGTTCACCGAGGACGGCCTGGTGGTGCGCTTGCGGCGTTCTAAGACCGATCAGGAGGCTGCTGGGAGGAAGGTCGGGATTCCCTTCGGATCAAACCGGGGGACCTGTCCGATACGCTCTCTGAAGGCGTGGCTGGAGGCTTCTGGGATCGAGCGCGGGCCCGTGTTCCGGCCGATCAACCGTCATGGGCAGGTGCGGGCCAGGCGCCTCTCGGATAGGGCTGTGGCTTTGATCGTGAAGCGTGCTGCCGAGGCGGTGGGCAAGGATCCCGCGGAGTTCGCCGGCCATAGTCTCAGGGCTGGGCTGGCAACGGCCGCGGCGATCGGTGGGGCTTCAGAACGGTCCATCATGAAGCAGACGGGGCACCGGTCCACGGCGATGGTCAGGCGCTATATTCGGGAGGGGAGTTTGTTCCGGGAGAACGCGGCTGCGAGGGTTGGGCTCTAGCGTCGCCGTAAGTCGCCGTAGGATAGGCGGAGCGAGCGAGACGACCGTACCAAAACCGTACCAAAACCCGGTCTCCAGGCCCTGAAAGGGTGAGCTGCATGAGCGAAAGCAGACGCCCCGAAACCGCGTAAGTCCATGGAAATCAGAGGAAGTTGTGGAAACGATAGAAAGAAGGCCCAGGCCTTTTAAGCCGTGGGTCCTGGGTTCGAATCCCAGCCGCCTCACCATCTTTTCAACAACTTACAAGTTGCGTAAACGCTGGCCCGCGGACCTGTTCTCGCCCTGTTCGGCTGGGTTTTGTGTACCTAGAGTGCACCCTACGGGGGGAGAAAACCATGGGCCGCCGTTTGCCCGGACCCGCGGCCTTTGCTGCGACGGGCGCTGCGCTCGGGCCGGTTTCCGGCCCGCGCGGTCGAGGCGAATCGCTTGTCGTCCAGCCGGGACACTTGACACACCCGCTATTCTCAAGAGGGAGGACCCCCAACGACCCGGCATCCCGTTCGCCAAACGAGAAAAATACCGAACGAACCAAATTTCTAACAACCAATTTGTAATCAAAGGGTTAGGCCAGCCACGCTTTTCTCGCAAAGTGGCAAGGCGAAGTCCGTAGGGCTGGGCTGCCGCTGGCTCAGACCCGCGGCCTTTTCCCGGAACCCATACGTTGAGCAAGGTGAGCAAGCCCGACGAAGTGATGACCGGCGTATGGCTTGGCTTCGACCGTCAGGTGTCGAGAAACGCGGCTAGGGCAATCGCTCCGTGAGCAGCAACACAAAATCCGCCAAGCCGAGGTCGTTCGCAGCCCACCTGCTGAAGACCAAGTACCGAACGACCTTCGGCCGACGCATCACGCCGCCGTTCGTCACCCTCTACGTCACGACCCGCTGCGACGAGAAGTGCATTCACTGCTATTACTGGGACGAACTCAACCCGGCGCCCAACCGTGACTTCCGGCTGGAGGAGTTCGAGCGGACGCTCGACTCGATGGAGGAAATTTACAACCTCTTCATTGGCGGAGGCGAACCTTTTCTGCGCCCCGATCTAGCAGACATCTTCCTCGCAGCAGCGCGTACGAACCAGGTGAGCAACCTCTATGTGCCCACCAACGGCCAGCATACCGAGCGAACCGTCAGCGTCCTTGAGAGGACGTTGGGCGGAGCACCGCGCATGAGGTTTCATCTCAACCTCAGCGTCGATCACACCGACGAGCGGAAGCACGATTTCATTCGCGGCAAGAAAAACGCGTACCAGCGGATGTTGCGGACGCTCGAAGCCATTCAGCCGATTCGCAAGCGATTCCCGAACCTGATCGTTCATACCCTGACGACAGTTATGAGGGAGAACCAGGACGAGATCTTCGACATCTACGAAGAGCTGAAGCGGCGCTTCGATCCCGACGGCGTCTCGTTCAACTACTGTCGCGGGAACCCTCTTGATCCGTCACAGACCGACGTCGATCGCGAAGTCTACGAAAAGCTGGTTAAGCGTATGGAGGCCGATTTCTCGCAAGGCCGCCCGCGGCGGGACGGGGCGAGTGCTTACGGGGCCGGAAATCACCTTCTCGACCAGCACGTACGGCGTAGCGTCGCGCGAACCGCGGCCGAGGGGAAAGCGCAGTTTTCGTGCGTCTCGGGCCGTTTGGCCTGTGTCATCTACAGCAACGGGGACGTCGTCGAATGCGAGATGAAAAACAGCAAACTCGGCAACCTACGCGATGTCGGTTATGACTTCCGCCGGCTGTGGTTCAACGAAAACGCCTCGAGAATAGCGGCGGAGGCCGCCGATGGTTGTTTCTGCACCCACGAATGCGGGCACTACTCGTCGACCATCTATCGGCTGCCCGTGGTTGGGGGCATAGCGATCAAAGCGGCTGGGAAGCAACTGTCGGGGAAGCTGGGTCTCGGCGAGGGGACCGAAGGGGTCTAGCCGGCGCCGAGGCAGCCTGTGCCTACGTATGATTTGGTCGAACCGGCGCACGGCAATATTTGACATCCCTAGTCGCATGGCTTAGCATCGAAGTACGGTCTTGCCGTGACTTACCGATTCCAGTGCTGTTGTAGCGAGCCGGCTTAGAGCCGGCTATCCCGTCCCGATCCTTTTCCGGATCGCCTGATTCGCCAACCACGTTCCCGATTACTGAGGCGTATACCAGGGTGCTTCTAGACCGCCCAGGTATAGAGACCAAAGCAGTCAACCTTACGAATCGCCAAAGTTGGGAGGCCTTATGCTCAAGGCCATCAAAGAACAGATCGAAAACGTATTCAAGCAGGACCCGGCGGCCAAGAACACGCTCGAAGTGTTGCTCTGCTATCCCGGCGTACACGCGATCTTGCTGCATCGAATCGCGCACCGCTTCTACCACTGGCATCTCTACGTGATCGCGAGGCTGATTTCCCATTTTTCCCGCTGGTTGACGGGGATCGAGATCCACCCAGGCGCCTCCCTCGGGCGGCGGTTCTTCATCGACCACGGGATGGGGGTCGTGATCGGTGAAACGGCGGTGGTCGGCGACGACGTGTTGCTTTACCAGGGGGTGACGCTCGGCGGAACGGGCCATGAGAAGGGCAAGCGTCATCCCACGCTGGGCAACCATGTCGTGATCGGCTCGGGAGCGAAGATCTTGGGCGACATCGAGGTGGGAGATTGGGTCCGCGTGGGGGCGGGATCGGTCGTTGTGCGGCCGGTAGAGCCCCACTCGACGGTTGTTGGGATCCCCGGTCGCGTGGTCGCCGTCAAAGGGGTCGCCGTGTCGAAGGAAGAAGAGGAGATGCTCGAGCACGGGCATCTGCCCGACCCGGTGGGCCAAATGATCAGCAGTCTAAACGAGCGCGTCGCGGCGCTCGAAGCGGAAAGCGAAGAGAAAAAGGCCGGGGCTGCTGGACCGCTGGCTCAGATCCCCGGGGGATAGCCTGCAGGGGCCGTAGCCCGCCCTTTGGTAGAGAAGACAACGTGAACCAGCAAATCAGCCAGGCTTTGGGGCATGCTGTTTCGCCCTTCCAGGGCTCGCTCGCAGGGGTTCCGCCACCCACGGCTGAAGCCGCGGGCTTTTACATTGTATAGCCCCCTTCGGGGGCAAGAGGCGGCCGGCCCCGTCAGGGGCCGAACAATCTCAGCCCACGGCTTTAGCCGTGGGAAAAAGGAGCAGTTCAGGGAAGCCCTGGAAAGGGCGACACAAGCCTCACGACCAAACGTATCGTTCGTCGTATTCAATCTGATGTCTTTTCAAGAAGGCAACAAGCTCCTCCTTGTTTGAGTGGCAGTACGTTGAGCACGGCGAGCAAGCGCAACGCAGTAATGGCGGGCTTATGGCGTGCTTCGACCGTCAAGTGGTGAGAAATGCGGGTTAGCCGATCATCCGGTTAGGAAAGCAGATCAGCCGGTCTCGTCATCGCTTCGACAGGAAATAGAGTCCAGCGTAGACTTTGGGGTCGATCAGGAAGCCTTCTTCCGCGCGCTTGGAGAGCCAGGAATCAACCTGTGACAACGGAACCAGATGGACACGGATGTTCTCGCCTTCGACGCCCCCGCCCTGTGCGACCCGCTCAAGGCCGCTTGGCCGCAGAAAGGTAATGATCTCCGAGGTTAGCCCCCCCGAGGAGGGACCCGCCCCCAGGACGTCGAATCGCTCCGCGCGAAACCCGGTTTCCTCTTCCAACTCCCGAGCGGCGGCCTCCAGCATCGTTTCGTTATCGGGCGCCTCTTCGTCGCCGACGAGGCCGGCGGGCCACTCAATCATCTTGGCTTGGACGGGCTCGCGGTATTGCTCGACCAGCACGGCCTCGTGCTCGGCAGTAATCGCCACCAGCACGACGACGTCGGCGACGCCCTTGCGTTCGACGAACTCCCAGTTCTGTCGCCGGCACAGTTGTAAGTACCGGCCCGCGCCGAGAACGCCGTCGCTTGGGTTCGCACTCATCTTTCAAACCTCCCCAACCCGTTTCTGAAAGAATCTCACATCGAGTGCGGATCGGTGTGCGGCTCTCGACCAAGGCTTCCTTCCCGCGACCAACACGACAAAACCAAGCTTCCCGATCGTAGCGCGCCGCTTGTCTCCCGCGGGGCGTCCGTATCCGGGACTTACCTATACTGGGACGATGCGCAAGGTCGATACACGCGTCCGTGTTCGCTACGCCGAGACCGATCAGATGGGCGTCGTCTATTACGCGAATTACCTGGTCTGGATGGAAGTCGGCCGGGTCGCCTACTGCAGCCAGGCGGGCTTTGAATACCGTGATATGGAGCGCGAAGACGGCGCGATCCTGGCCGTTACCGAGGTGCGCTGCCGCTATCTAGCCCCCGCCCGTTTCGACGACGAAGTGCGCATCACGACGTGGGTCAAGGAAGCTCGATCGCGCACCTTGCGGTTCGCCTATGAGATGAGTCGGGAAACGGATGACCGCCTGCTGGCGACTGGCGAAACGCTCCACATCGTCTGCGATCGAGAAGGCAGAACGATCCGTTTGCCCGAAAAATATCGCCAGTATTTCCCGCTTACCGCCGCCCCGCAATAGTGACTGAGGGCACGGCATGCCGTGCCCCTACGTTGTTTTTGGGGGCGGCACGGGATGGGGGGCTGTCCCACTCCCACTATCAACCGTTTTGACCTTCCCAGCTTGAACTTCGCCGCCCGACTCCGCTACGATGCGGTGCTTCCATGGGAGACGACATTTCGCGAGATCCTTACCGCTTAGGTCCCGAGGATATCGAAGACCCGCCGAGGAAGTTCAGCGCTATTTTCCGCCGCATCGGGCCGGGCCTCATCCTGGCGGGCTCGGTCGTCGGGCCGGGAGAGTTGGTGGCCACGCCGGTGCTGGGCGCGGAAGTCGGCTACACGCTGCTGTGGCTGATTCTGCTGAGCTGCATCGTCAAAGTGGCCGTGCAGAACGAGCTTGGCCGCTACACGATCGCTACCGGCGAGACCGCTCTGGAGGCGCTTAACCGCATCCCGGGACCGCGGGTTCTCGTCTCCTGGGTCGTTTGGCTGTGGCTGCTGCTGATTACGCTGACGATGTTTTCGATGGGCGGCATGTTGGGCGCCATGGCGGAGATCCTCAACCGACTGTTGCCCGTCATTGCCCTTAGCGGGTGGGTTTGGATCATCAGTTTGGGGACGGTGGTGCTGGTCGGCTTGGGCCGCTACGGAGTGGTGGAAAAAGTGTCCATGGTCCTTACGGTTCTCTTCAGCGTTTTAACGCTGAGCGCGGTCGCCTTGCTGTTCAAAAGTCCACAGTATTTCTCTTGGGCGGGCGTAGTCGAGGGCCTGTCGTTCCGCGTGCCCGAGGAAGGTCTTATTACCGCGGTGGCGGCATTCGGCATTACCGGCATGGCGGCCACCGAGCTGGTCGCCTATCCGTACTGGTGCCTGGAGAAGGGCTATGCGCGGTTTGCGGGGCCGCGAGACGCCAGCGACCAGTGGCAGCGCCGGGCGCGCGGTTGGATTCGAGTGATGGGCGTCGATGTTTTGAACTGCATGGTGATCTACACCTTGGCAACCATAGCGTTTTACCTGCTCGGCGCGGGCATTCTCCACGGCATGGGCATTCTTCCCCAAGGGTCCGAGATGGTTAAGATTCTCTCCAACATGTACACCGAGACGCTCGGCTCCTGGTCGCTGTACGTATTCTTGGTGGGCGCACTGGCGGCGACCTATTCGACTCTGTTTGCTGTCATCGCTTCCTTCAGTCGCGGAATGGCCGACCTGGCGGGGATCGCCGGTCTCTATGCCAGGAGCGACTACGCTGTGCGGCTCAAGGCCACTCGTATCTCGGTGGTCCCGCTGGCATTGATCCCGACACTGCTGTTTTTTCTGGTCAGAGAGCCGGTCGTGATGACCAAGATCACCGGCGTGGCGCAGTCGGTGATGCTGCCGATTATCGGCTTTGCGACTTTATACCTGCGCTACGTTCATATGCCGAAGAAGATCCTCCCGAAAGGGTGGATCACCCTGGCGCTGTGGGTTGCCTCGGTTGTCATGCTTGTGCCGGTGGCGTATTTGGCCGTCCGGCAATTGTGACGGGGGCTGGTCACGCTGAGGGAACTACGGCATGCGTAGACTTCGCAAGCTCGCGAACCTGAGCTGCGGCTCTGCTCCGCAAAACCCGGCGACCGTTCGGCATTCGCCCCAACCCGACAGACCGAACCCCTCGGTTTCCCGCGTAGGGGAACGGCACGCTCGCAAGTATGGCGCGTGCATACAAGACGAAAAGGCCCGATGAGATTCGATGTGCTCAACCGCGGAAGGTTCGTCCGGCGGTCTCAGTAGGTTGCCCGCCCGCCGCTGACGTCGTAGCACTGTCCGGTCACGAAGGAGCAGTCGGGGCTGGCAAGAAAGTGGACGACCGCCGCTACTTCCTCGACGGTGCCGGTCCTGCCTCGCGGGATCCGGGAGATCATATACTCGACCTGGTCTTCGGTCAACTGACTCAGTATGGGTGTGCGGATGACGGTGGGGGTCACCGCGTTGACGCAAATGTCGTTCGTGGCGACCTCTTTCGCCATGGACTTGCTCATGGCGATCACCCCGGCTTTCGTAGCCGAGTAGGCCACCATATTGGGGTTGCCTTCCTTGCCGGCCAGCGAAGCGATGTTGACCACCCTTCCGTAGTCGCGGCGGATCATGTGAGGCAGGACGGCGCGGCAGCAGAAAAAGACGCCGGTCAGATTGACATCGAGAACTCTCTGCCAGTCCTCATCTCCCTGTTCCCAAACCGGGGCCGCGCGGCCGGCGACGCCGGCGTTGTTGACGAGGACATCGACTTTTTCGCCGCGAGCCAGAACTTCCTCGACCATGGCCTCGACGGACGTTCGGTCGGCGACATCGACGGCAACGGGGAAACCCTTGAGGCCCTTGGATTGCAGTTGCTCGGCCACCGCGCGTGCCCCGTCGAAACTCTTATCCGCGACGGCCACTTGGGCGCCTGCGTTCGCCAGGCGGTGGACGATGCCTTCTCCGATTCCCTGGGCGCCGCCGGTGACGATCGCGGTCTGCCCGGCCAAATCGAAAAACGCCATCCCTAGTCTTTTGGCGAATCTTCGGCGGGTTCTTCTTGCTCCTCGGCTTTTTCTTCCGAAGTGTCTTCCGGCGAAGCGGATTCCTCTTCCGGCGAGGCGGATTCCTCTTCTCGGCCTTCGGCGAAAACGTCCACTTTGATCGACACATCGATGTCGCGGTGGAGGTGGAGCTTCACGTCATGCTCGCCGAGCATGCGGATCGGCTTGCCGATGAGAATGTGGTGTCGGTCCACGCTGTAGCCCAGCTTTTCGATCTCGGCGGCAATATCGCGAGAGGTGACCGAACCGAACAACTGATCAGCCTCTCCCGCGCGGGCTACGATCTTTATGCGCAGGTCTTCGAGCACCGAAGCCAGTTTCTGAGCGTCGCCCATCATACGGGCGGCTTCACGCTCAGCCGCCGCTTTCATCTGGCCAACTTGCTTTCGGCTGGCCTTGCTGGCCGGAATAGCCAGCTGTTTAGGGAACAGGTGGTTGCGGGCAAAGCCTTCCGCGACGCGCACAATGTCGCCCTTTGATCCGAGCTTAAGAATCTCTTGTTTGAGGATAACTTCAACCATGGTGACTCGCCCTCTTCCCCCCCCGCGGCTACTCGTCAGGGACCTTCACCGGGCGGGGAGTTCCGGGCAGGCGGCCCGCTTCACCGGCAAAGGGCAGCAGGGCGATGTTGCGCGCCCGCTTGATGGCCAACCGCAACTTGCGCTGATGAAGGGCGCCGAGGCCGGTGTGACGGCGCGGCAAAATCTTGCCGCGGTCCCCGATAAACTGCTTCAACACGTCCACGTCCTTGTAGTCAATGTGGTCGATCTTATGGACACTGAAGTAATCAACCTTCTTGCGGCGCATAAAGCGTCGCTTGTCCGGGCCCTGGCGGGGGCCTCGGCGTCCTGCTTCCCTCGCGGGAGGACCCGTTCTCTCTGTCATGTCGCCTCCGGGGTGTCGGGCGCCTTGGCTTCTTTGCTCTTAGAAGGCGTCGCCTGTTTGGGCTTGCCGGGCGCGGTCGCGGGTGCAGCGGCCTGGGGAGAGGACGCCGGCCGGCGCGCGGCCCGAGATCCCTTGCGGCCCGATCGCTTCTCGCGTTTTTTCTTGAGTTTCTCGAGGCGCTTTAGCTCCTCATCGATACGAATGGTGATGTATTTGATCACCGCGTCGGCGACACGCAGCCGGCGCTCGACTTCCCTAGCCAGACTGGTGTTGTCGTCGGTGCTGTAGTGCATCAGCACGTAGTAGCCTTCACGCTGTTGCTTGACCCGATAGGCCAAGCGGCGCTTACCCCACTGCTCGACCTTCATCACCGTACCGCCTCCCTCGGAGACCGCGGCGGTGAACTGCTCGATCACCGCGTCGATCTCGCCTTCCGGGAGATCGGGTTTGACAATAAAAACAAGTTCGTAAATCCTCATATTTCGGTGGTTTCCGATCCAACGGCGCGACGGTTACATGCCGTCATGGCTTTGGCAGCGCCATTAGAAATAATGAGCCGGACCGCACTGGCGGCTCTCTCCAGTAGTTCATCCAGTTGTTTCATGCGGCTCGGGCCAAACGGCGCCAGCACGTAAGCCGCTCCATCGTCGACAGGTTCGGGGGGGCGGATGCCCAAGCGCAGGCGAAGGAATTCGTCCGTCCCGACGGTTTCCATGATCGACTTCACGCCGCGGTGGCCTCCAGCCGATCCCTTTTCCCGGATGCGCAACGCCATCCATGGAAGCGCCAAATCATCATAAACCACCAGCAACCGGTCATGCTTTACCTTGCAGTGGCCAAGCAGCGACCGCACCGGCTCACCGCTGAGGTTCATGTAGGAAAGCGGCTTAGCCAGAACAACGCCTGTTCCCGCGATTTCCCCCGACCCCACTAACGACCCGGCGACCTTTCGGGTCAGTCGGATCTTCTCGTCCGAGGCCAACCGATCGACGGTCAGGAATCCCAAATTATGCGGGGTGTGACGATAGCGAGGACCCGGGTTGCCCAATCCTACGATTAGATGCATGCGCCTGCTAGGCCGCTCTACGCCTCCGCTGCCGGCCGGCTGCCCCTCGAGGCCCGGCTCCGCCGGCTTCCACTGCCGGCGGCAAGTTCATTCCTTTTCGTCCTGCTTTTCCGTTTGCTGTTCCTCGCCCTGGGCATCCTCCGCCGCTTCGCCCTCGGCCGCGACCTCTTCCTCCGGTTTCACTTCTTCCTCGACCGCCTTCGGCGCGATGACGTGGACCAAGACGACATCGGGATTGGTCACGAAACTGTACTCCTCCGGAGCCGTCAGGTCGCGCATCCGAACCGAGTCGCCGATACTCAGCGACGAAACCTCCACGGCGATCCTTTCAGGGGCATTGAGCGGCAAACACTCGATCTCGACCTCGCGGGTAACGATGCTCTCAATCCCACCCTCTTCCTTGACGCCGACGGACACTCCCACGGTTTCGACGGGCACGCGGAGATGCAGTTTCTTCTTCAGGTCCACGCGCTGCATGTCAACGTGCAGCAGATTGCCGCGAACCGGATCCACCTGCCAGTCAACCGCCATGGCGGCAGCCGGCTCGCCGCCGGGGACTTTCAGGTTTACGATTTGATTATGGCCGGCGGGCGACTCCAACAGACGAGTCATCGCCTTCGTGTCGAGCGTAAGCGCCACGGATTGCTTGCCCAGCCCATAGAGGATCGCAGGGACTTGGCCCTGCTTGCGAAGCCGGCGCGCCGGCCCCTTGCCGCGCTCTTCCCTTACGCCGCCCTCGAGTTCAATCTGTTGTTCCAACAGCGTCTCCTTACCTGAGTCCGGCTCGTGGCCGCCTCTATACGAAAAGCCGGCTGATCGACGTCTCCTCGTGAATGGACTCGATCGCCTCGGCCAGCAGAGGCGCCACGCTCAACTGGCGTATCCGGGAACAGCGTTGAGCCTTGGGTGACAAGGGAATCGAGTCACTGACCACCAGTTCGGTGAGCTGCGACTTCTCGATTTTCTGCAAGGCGGAGCCTGACAACACGGGATGTGTACAGCACGCGTATACGCCGACTGCTCCCTGTTCCAATAGAGCTGCCACGCTCTTGACGAGTGTTCCGGCCGTATCCACCATATCGTCGACGATCAAGCACGTGCGGCCCTCGACGTTTCCGATGACGTGCATGACCTCGGCGACGTTGGGGCGATCGCGGCGCTTGTCGATAATCGCCAGCGGGGCACGAAGTCTTTTCGCGAAGGCGCGAGCGCGCTCAACGCCGCCCGGGTCGGGCGAAACGACCGTTAAGTTCTGCAGCCGCAGCTCCTTCAGGTACTTCACCATGACCGGCGCGGCGAACAAATGGTCGACCGGAATATCGAAGAAGCCTTGAATCTGGGCTGCATGCAAGTCCAGGGTGAGCACCCGGTCCGCCCCTGCCGTGACCAGCAAACTGGCGACGAGCTTGGCCGAGATGGGCACGCGCGGCTTATCCTTGCGGTCCTGGCGGGCGTAGCCGTAATAGGGCAGCACGATGGTAATCCGCTTGGCCGAGGCTCTTCGCAAGGCGTCCATCATCAGCAACACTTCCATCAGGTTGCGGTCGACCGGCGTACAGGTCGGCTGCACCACGAAAACGTCGCCTCCTCGCACATTCTCGTTGATCTGCAGGTAGATCTCTCCGTCGGAGAACGTTGTTACCGAGGACTCAGCCAGCGGCGCTCCCAACTCGGCACAGATCCGCTCGGCCAGTTGGGGGTTGGCCGTGCCGGTGAAAACCGTCAACCGATCACGATTCATGGCAAGTACGGGTTGGGGAGCCGCCATCACCCACTCACGCTGTCCGAGCTGCTCCATAGCCTGCGATATGATCGCCGGCTAAGTGTTCGCACCACGTACGAATTCCCGGAGAATCCCCTCAGAGAGTCGCGTGCCCGGATGGCCGATCGTCGGTCGGAAAACAATCCGCAAAGGGCGCCGCCGCTGCCGCACATCATGGCCGCGGACGCACCCGCCTTAGCAAGCCGACTCTTCCATTGTTGCAGATCGGGGAAAGCTTGGAAAATGACGTCTTCAAAATCGTTCGGCAGCAGCGCGGCCAAGTCCTGCCATCCGCCGCGCTCGGACGCGCAAACTCTTGCGTAGAAACCATCTATGATAGGCTGCCTGCTTTTTGCTGTCAATGAAGAGAGTTTCGGCAGGCGAAGCCGCCGATAGGCGTCGGCTGTCGATACGCGGATCGGAGGTACGAGCAGCAAAGCCCAATGGCGGCGACCGTCCGGCAAAGGATAGACTTCCTCCCCCCGGCCGACGCCCACCGCAGTTCCCCCTACAAGGAAGAAAGGGACGTCGCTGCCAAGCCGAGCCGCAATGTCGAAAAGCAACTCCGGCGGCGGCGCCGGACGCAAGAGCCGCTCGAGAGCCAGCAGTACGGCCGCCGCGTCACTCGATCCGCCTCCCAGCCCGGAGCCGCAAGGAATGCGCTTCTCGAGATCGATCTTGACGCGTCCCATCCAGTGGTTGGCGGCGAGCAGATCCCTGGCCGCACGATAAGCCAGGTTGTCTTCGTTTTCGAGAGCTTGGTCATTGCAGCGCAGCGTGACCTGGGCGGATCCGCGCCGCTGGTAGCTGACGGCCAGCCGGTCGGCCAGTGAAATCGTCTGCAAAACGGTGCGCAGCTCGTGATAGCCGTCCCGACGGCGGCCCACGATCCTCAGACCCAGGTTGATTTTAGCCGGGGCCTGTCCCACCAGAGTCGGCATCTTACTGGTCGTATTCTACGAGCGAGACGATATCATAGTCGGCGAGTTTTTTGCGGCCCGCGAGGAATGTCAACTCCACGACGAACACCAGAGCGGCTACCTCTCCCCCGGACTGCTCCACCAATCGGCAGGTCGCCGCGGCCGTGCCTCCGGTGGCCAACAGATCGTCCACGACAAGCACTCGCTGACCGGGCCGGATGGCGTCCGTGTGAATCTGCAAAGTGTCCTGCCCGTACTCGAGATCGTAGGTGATCTGGTCGGTCTCGGCCGGCAGTTTGCCGGGCTTGCGCACGGGGACGAACCCGGTCCCCAGGCGGGCGGCGAGCAGCGGCCCAAAAATAAAGCCCCTGGCTTCGATGCCTACGACCGTGTCGGGCCGGAACGCCGTGCAACACGAAACCAATTGCTCGGTCAGGGCGGCAAACCCCTCCGGGTCCTTGAGCAAAGTCGTAATGTCGTAGAACAAGATCCCCGGCTTGGGGAAATCGGGAACTTCTCGGATCAGTTTTTTTAGGTCGCTCATTTCGGCTGCTTTTCTTGACTAGAACTCGATCGTGAAGGCCCTCAGCGCTCTGACCTCCGCCTCTCGTTCTTCGACTTTCTCCACCAACGAGTAACGCGGTCCGGCTCGCAGCCGCCGCCCGAGCAGTGACAGCGCCTCCGGCGGGCCGACAGCGTAGACCTCGACCGCTCCGTCGGCTCGGTTCCTGACCTGGCCCCGGAGACCGACCTCCGCAGCGCAGCGCTCGACAAAGTAACGGAACCCAACGCCCTGAACCCGGCCATGGACGACATAGTGGCGGGCCACGGTTCGAGAGGCGGGCATGCGAGGCGTCCCCAGCAAGGAAGATCTTACCCGATACCGCGTAAGAACTTCCAGGCGTTTTCAGGCCGAGCGTCGGTTCCGCCAGACAAACCGCATAAAACAAAGAAGAACCGGCAATGGAACACGGCTTGCAATGGCTATCGACCGTGGATGATCTATTAGCCATCGCTCTCGTCGCCGGCGCGCTCATTCCAACCTTCGGGCTGGCGCTCATCTTTGAGTGGGGCGTGCTGACGGTTATCTTGCGGGCGCTGGCCCAGGCATCCGGCCGCGCCGGTGAAAACTTCCCGCGGGCGCGGTAGTGTCTCTTTTACTTGAGCCCTGCAGGGACCTGATTCCCTGCGGACCAGCGGGAAGCCTCCACCCCCTGCAGGGCTTTGTCGGTGAGAGAAGGGCAGCACCGATTTTCAGGAATCGGCGATCAGGGATCTTCCACTCCGCGGGCTTGCCGGCTGGGCGGGATTACTTCCGGGCCCCTCGTCGGGGCTTTTTGACACGGGACTGGCGAAGCTTTGTCGGTTTACGCTTCGGTTTGGAAATGATGAAGGCTCCGCTTCCCACTCCCGTGGATTTGTAAAGCTTATCGTTGTCGGCCATTGCGCTTCCTATGACGTTATTCTACCCGATTGCGCAAGGAGGGCAGGATGGAGTCCTCAGCCCCTCAACCCGAGCCCGCTTTTCTCACCACGTGGCGAGGCGAAGTGCGTGAGAGGCCCGTCAGTACAAGGCGCGCGCCGCTCGACGCCGCATTTCTTGAATAATGCGGGCGTACTTGAACCCTACGTTGAGCACGGCGAGCAAGCGCAACGCAGTAATGGCGGGCTTATTGCGTGCTTCGACCGTCAGGTGGTAGAAATGCGGGCTACCCGTCGGCCCCCTACTTCATCCGACCTTCGGGATCTGCGTCCCCTCTGCGGCCCACATCCCCACCATCGAAACAGGAAACTGTCCCCGGTTCCCCCCCCGTTTCCCATGAGTGACGGATTGACGGAAATCCCGCTCGCGCGGGTTGAATGCGGTCCCGATCGATAGCACGGGCGGTTAGCTTTTGTTGACCCGGACGAAGAGCGGGCCACAGTCGCTGAAGACTTCCTGCCAGGGCGAACCGGCATTGACAATCTCGTCCCCGCGTGTCTGGAACCACAACATGGCCTCGTAACAGTCGATCGAATTGACGGCGTCGGAGTCGGGCATCCAGTAAATCTCAAAGTTCGCATCGATCTCGTGGTAGCGAAGACGGGTCGGCTGATCGCCGAGCGAGGCGGCCGCCAACCGAATCGTGCGAATGGGGTAGCAATAAGCTTTCTTGAACCACGGCGCCTCGCGCACAAGCAGGCTGTACTTGGCGATCGTTTCTAACCGCGTCAGTTCGGAATCCGGTCGGACCATGTAACCCTTTGGGACCCACGTAGGATTGTTCCAGGCCGGGCGGAGGTAGATGTAACCTCCGGAGCGGGTCACTCGCCGTATTTCCCGCAACGCCTGTTCCGGGTCCGGAACATGCTCGAACGTCCAGATCGACCAAGACACATCGAACTCGTCGTCTTCAAACGGCAGGTCGGTAGCGGAACCCTGGACGAAGGGCTTATGGAAATACCGAGCCGCGCTGGCAGCGAGATCAAGTCCGGTGTAGTCAACCACGACATCCTGGAGCGAACCGCTTCCAGCGCCTACCTCGAGGGTCTTCGCGTTTTGGAGGTCGAACTCTTCCACGAAAGCACGGAGCTGTGGCTGGAGATCAATGTGGTTCGCCGCCGCTTTTCCGATCCGGACGTATCTGCTATCGCCGCCGTCGCCGGGGTCCGTATACACTTCCTCGTAGAATTTGTCGGCATTCTCAACCAAGGAGACAGGATCTACCGGCCCACCGACATCCATCGGAAAGTGCAACGCCGTGAGGAGCGCGATCAGGGACGCGGGGACAACGAGAATGCGCACCATCAAGGACATTCGAGGGGTCCTTCCGCTTACGGGCTGAGTCCGGTCATGGGGGTTTTCCCCTGCGGTCCGTGGATCAAGTGCTCGGCAAGCTGGGGCTGTTCTACGTGCGGCGTGGATGACATTGTGGTCTGGGGGAGGCTATGGAAAGGTTGTTAGGATATACCAGACGAAACGACCAGATCAAATCGTCGTATCTTGGCTCTCCTGAGCGCTGTGAGTTTCGTCTTTGTCTTGGCAGCTTGGTATATGAAGTTCTGGAGAATTGTCGGACTATCTATGGTTGCGATCATTTGGTTCAGCTTGTCCCTGATCAGTATAGCTCCGTTAGGAGTTGGCGTGTCCTGTATCATCTCAGCCCTCTGGGCCAGGATTTCCATTTTGGCCCTGGCACGGTGAAAGTATACACCCGCGCTGCCCCGCATACCACGTCTTTTCGCGCTGAACCCTGCACATGACCTCCACCGGTAGGCGCCAGGGCTCGTCCATCCGCTCACAGACGTTGATTGAGCGGACTGAACGGCGCTCCGGCCGACACTGCTCCTTGCGAAACCTTTTGGAGCCGAAAACTGTTGATCCTCGCCCGGTCAACGCTACCCGCTTGGCAGCGGCAGCGCCCAGATCCTGTGCAGCATGTCGCCGAACAGCCTGCGGTTCAAATGTCCTTCGGCCAGCAGCAGCCAGTAATACCGCGCGTGCTTGACCAGCCGACCGCCGGTCTTCATCAACCTGTGTTGCAAGCTCGTCAGCGACCAGCTCTTGATCCTTGGTGGCAGTCCCAGCCGCCGCCACAGGTTGCCCAGGTTGTAGGCCAGCACACTCAACTGCAAGCGCACTTCGTTCGCCCGGAAGCGATGGCACGACAGCCTGGTCCAATGCGTCGCCTGCTTGCCTTCTTTAATCCACTGCTCGGCCGTCCCGCGCTTGTTGTAGAAGCGCACCACGGAGCGGCTCGGCAGAGTCAGGTTGGTGACGATGAAGTTGTCCCGTGGAAACAGCTCCCCAGCGTGATGCTCCACCTTGGCCACGACCCTTCGGGCCTTGCTCCAGCTCGCTGCCCGGTAGAGAAAGCTCCTGTAGCGCACCAAAGGCTTCCGAGTGGGTCTTCCCACCGGCCGCACCAACAGCTCGGCAACTTCACGCCGCAGGTTCTCGTTCGCCGGAAGGCGGATGGCATACTTCACGCCACGCTCCTCCGAAGCCTCGTAAATCTCTGGCTTGGCAAAGGCTGCATCCCCCCGGAAGGCAACCTCTTTGCCATGGTTCTGCTGACGTTCGATCTCGGGCAGGAGCAGTTCATCCCAGTCCTCAGCGCTGTGCACATTGCCCGGACGGAGCTTGGCCGCCAGACAGTCGCCGTGACTGTTGAACAGCAACAGCGGGTGGTAGCAGACGGACTCGAAATGGCCGTTGTAGGCGCTGCCTTCCTGTTGGCCGTGGACGGGGCTTTCCGTCGAGTCCATGTCCAGAACAACCCGCTCGGAGTTGTCTTGGGTCTCGGCTTGGGCGAGCAGCTCCCGGTTCAACGCCATCAACCCCAGCAGGTTCTCTTCGCTCGCCAGCATCTCCGTCTCGAAGCTGTGGAGCGTCGAGGTCAAGGCCGCACCGCGATCCCAGATTTTCTGCGAACCGATCAGCCGAAACGTCGGATCGATCGAAACCCGCGCGGCGTCGTTGAGGTCCTCGTAGCCCGCCAAGCGGCTGTAGACCGACTGCCGCAACAGATCAGCGAGCGTGAACTGCTTGTTTGTGCCTTGCCGGGAGTCGCTGACATGCTCGTCAATCAGTTCTCCGAACCCGAGCCGTTCGTCCAGTTCGCGAACCAAAATCAAGCCACCGTCGGAAGTGACGTGCGATCCTTGGAAATCGACTTTGAGAAGTCCATTGAAAGTTAGCTGGAACGGCTTTGTTTCTTTTTCACCCATTGGGTGTTGGCCTCCCTGGCGTCCTCATCGGGCTCTAGCCCCTATGAATAAAGACGCTGAACGCCACCGCAAAGTCGGAATGTCAAACTCAAATCGAAAATCGGGGCTGGGTAGAGCCTGCATGATACGGCCGGGAACCTTTGCGCAGACACGAAACATAGGGCCGCTATTCCGTTGGGCGACATGTCGCGCCCCTACCTGTTTCGCGGGAAGTCTTCACACAGGCTCGGCAGGTGCGCCGCCCAGGGTCCTAACCCGCTTTTCTCACCACGTGGCGAGGCGAAGTGCGTGAAAGGCCCGTCAGTACAAGGCGCGCGCCGCTCGGCGCGCAGTTTCTTGAACAATGCGGGCGCACTTGAACCCTACGTTGAGCACGGCGAGCAAGCGCAACGCAGTAATGGCGGGCCTATTGCGTGCTTCGGCCGTCAGGTGGTGAGAAAAGCGGGTTAAACCCGGCGCTTGCGAGCAACCCCATGGATTTCCCGCACGTTAGTATGAAGTGAGGCCCCCGCCCGACCCAAAGCGAAACAATGCGTTTTTTCGGAATCTTGCTGCTGTCGTTAGTGCTGCTGCTGCCGCTGTGGGGACAAAAGCTCAAGCTCTACCTTCGCGAAGGGGGCAACCTCACTGTCAAAGAATATGAGGTCGTCGAAGATCGAGTCCGCTATTACAGTCTGGAGCGAAGCAAGTGGGAAGAGATCCCTCTAGCGTTGGTCGACCTCGACCGAACCCGCCGCGGCGTCGAACGGCAAACGGCGCGCCGCAAGGAGCGGGAACAACAAGACCGCGTCGAACGGGCCGCGCGGCGGAAGGGCCGAACAGAGCTGCACAGGGTTCCGTTGGAGGACGGGGTCTATTATTCCGATAGCGATCGCGTCGTCCTCATTGAACAAGCCGAACTCACGATTGATGCCAGCAAGAAAAGGGTTTTCCTGCAAGTGTTGGCCCCCGTGCCGCTGCTGAGTAAGTCGACGGTGGAAGTCGAGGGTACGCAGGCGAAACTCCTGGTCGGCAACGCCAACCCGATGTTCTACGTTCGACTGGAGCAGATCACGCGGCTGGCCATTGTGCGGCTCAAGGATAAGAAGAAAAGCCGGCTGGTCCAGACGCTCCAAAAGATGCCCCAACAAACGGAACTGTTGGCGGAACAGGAGGAGCTGGAGGTCTTTCGGCAGCAACTGGCCCCGCGAGTTTATAAGATTTGGCCGACCGAGCTGATCCCGCCGGGAAACTACGCGGTCGTTGAATTCGACCGCGGAGGAGAGAACCTCCGCGTCTGGGATTTTACCTATCGGCGCGACGTCTCTTCCGGGACAACCAAGACGGCGAACAAGCCCTCTCGCGCAGGACGCGGTACTCCGTAAAGAAACGCTCGACGGGTCCGGCGGCCTTTGTTGTCTACGATTTGACATCGCCTCTGACTGCCCGATACACTGACGACTCCTAGGATGCTGCTGACCCGGTCCTTCATCACCTATATGGCGCGTGAGTTGGCGCGCAACCTCGCCGGAGAATGGGTCGAACCGCGGGACCACAAAGTCCTCCGGGATTCGCTGGAAGGCAAGATTGTCGACGAGCTAAGTCTCGAGGACGAGATCAACGCCGAGGTCCGCGAGCTGCTCAATCAATACGCCGACTACATGCGCCGCCAGCGGATCCCCTACCAGGAGATGTTCTGGAAGGTCAAACGCAAGGTGCTCGCCGAGCGCAAGGTCGTCTCCGCTGCTTCGCGAGAACCGGGTGAGCGGAAAATGAAACTGTCGCGCGACAAGATTGTCGAGCTGTCCCATAAGTTGGCCGGCGCTCTGCCGAGAGTTCCTGGAACCCGTCTGCTAAAGCCTTGGAACGAGGTGCGGTTGGAGATCGTTTCCCAACTGACCGACATCCTCATCAAAGAGGAAACGATCGACAAGATTGCGCAGGAGAAGATCAGCAGCCAGAAAAGGGAAATCCCGGAAGGCAGCGAAGAATGGAGCCTGCTTTATCGCCGCTACTACGAAGAAGAGATGAAGCGTTACGGGATTGACCTTTCCATGGTCTGATCGACCCTCCGGCCTGCCGGGACCCTGCCGGGGCCGGCCCCTGCGACAGACCGTCCTTTTCTAAAGCCGGAAAAGCACCAGGTATACAGCCGGAACGGCAAAAAGCAGGCCGTCCAAGCGGTCGAGGACCCCGCCGTGACCCGGCAGCAAGCTTCCACTATCTTTTACACCCGCGGAGCGCTTCAAGCCCGACTCGACTAAATCACCAAGTTGGCCGGCCACGTTGACCCCCAACCCGAGCAGCGCCGCTTCGAGCGCCGGCACGTCGAGCGGCACGTAGCTCAGATAGGCTACAGCGGCGGCACTGCCCAGGAAAGTCGACGCCAGCGTCCCCTCCCAGGTCTTGTTTGGGCTGATGCGGGGAGCAAGGGGCCGGCGGCCAATCGCGCGCCCGACATAGTAAGCGGCCGAGTCGCCCACCCAGTTCACCAGGAGTACGAAGAACAGCCAGTGCGGATTCAGGCCATGGATCTCGCGAGCCAGAGCGAGCGACCCACCGATATAAATCACGCCTAGCAGCGTGGCCGAGACTGATCCCAAGCAGAGATCGAGAGAGCGGCCAGGCTGGAGCGACAAGACCAGCAACACGGCCGCGAGGGTGACGAAAAACGCGGGATGCGGAAGGTCACGGGCCAAAATCAACACCGCCGCGGCGCCATATCCCACAACGCGGAAAGGCTGCAACCGAAGCCTTGCGGCCATGTCGAAAAACTCCCGCAGGCACAGCAGCGCCACCAGGGTGAACACAGTCCCAACGAGCCAGCCTGGGGCATGGAAATTAACCACGACGACCAGGGGAATCAGCAGCAGGGCCGTGAGGACCCGAATCATGGGGAATACTTGGCCAGCGAAGAGGGACCTGGCTGGCCGGAGTCCGACGGTTCCGCGTCTTGGCCGGGACCGGTCGCCACAAGCGCGGCATCCGAGGCGGCCCGCCGGTCGGAACGGCCCAGGCCCCCGTAGCGGCGCTCTCTGTTTTGAAAGTCGAGGACGGCTTCCAGCAGGTCAACTGTTTGGAAATCGGGCCAGAGCTTTTCGGTGACCCAAATTTCCGCGTAGGCAATCTGCCAAAGCAAGAAGTTGCTCACGCGCATCTCGCCCGACGTCCGAATCAGCAGGTCCGGATCGGGCGTCGTGGCCGTGTAGAGATGCGCACTGATGGTTTCTTCGGTGACCTCGGCTCCGGCACCGCCCTTTCCGGCCTGCGCGAGAATCGCGTTCACGGCGTCCACTAATTCCGCGCGCCCGCCATAGTTGAGGGCAACGTTGAGCTGCAAGCCGGTATTGGTGGACGTTTCGACGATGGCGTAGTCCAAATCGCGCTGCACCTTCTCCGGCAGAGCGGCAATCCTGCCGATCACCTGGAAGCGAACATTATTTTGGCGCAGAGCCGGCAGCTCCTGGTGTAAATAGTGGCGCAACAGCTGCCAGAGGGTCTCGACTTCCGAGCGCGGCCGCTTCCAGTTTTCGACGGAGAACGCGTAGACGGTCAGCGCGTCGATCCCCAAGCGGCAGCAGGCCTCGATGGTTTCGCGTACCGGACGCACCCCCGCCCGGTGTCCGGCGACGCGCGGGAGATGGCGACGCTTCGCCCAACGGCCGTTACCGTCCATGATGATGGCGATATGGCGAGGCAGGCTATCCGGATCCAGCCGGGAAGCGAGCCGTTCTTCCTCGCTTCCCGGGGTCGCCCATTCAAGAAAAGCCTTCATTGGGATACTGACTATCCTACAACACTGAAAGCGCCGCCAGCGCCGCCGACAAGACGATCATCACGGCTACCGTCGCGTAGGCCGTGACGTTGTAAATCCGCGAGTTGACCCATTTCCCCATCAGGTCGCGACGGTTGGCCAGAATCAAGATGAGTATCAGGATAATCGGCAGCAGAACGCCGTTCAAAACTTGCGACAGCAGGATCATCCGAACCAGCGGGAAGGCGGGCAGCAGCACCAACCCGGCGCCAACAACGATCAGCAGCGTGTAGAGCCAATAGAAGACCGGCGCCTCTTTGAAACGCTGGTTGACGCCGGATTCAAAACCCAGCCCCTCGCAAACCGAATAGGCTGTTGACAAGGGGAGAATGGTCGCGGCGAGAAGAGAGGCGTTGAATAGGCCCGCGCTAAAGAGAATGTAGGCATAGGGACCGAGTGGTTGCAGGGCCAATGCCGCCTCGGAAGCATCCTGGATGGCACGGGGTCCTTGGGACCAAATGGCCCCCGCGCAGGCGACGATGATGAAGAACTTGATGAACGCCATCACGACGCAGCCGACGATCACTTCGATTTTGGACTCGGTGAACTGTTTCACGTCGACGCCTTTCTCGACGATCGCCGCCTGCAAGTAGAACTGCATCCAGGGGGCGACGGACGCTCCGACGAGTCCGACCAACATCGCCAGGTAGGGCGCGGCAATCACCAGGGGTGGGTCCGATGCCGTGGGATAGGGCGTGACACTGCTCCTGAAAGCCAGCGACCAATCGGGTTTTACGATCACCGCCGAAATCACGTAGGCGACGTAGAAGCTGCTGGCAACCAGGAAGATCTTTTCGACGCTGCGGTAGGTTCCTTTGACGACGAGAACCCAGACTAGAACGGCGCCGAGTGGTACGGAGAGATAGCGGCTGACCCCGAACAATTCGAGGGAACCGGCAATCCCGGCGAAGTTTGCCGTGACGTTCGTCAAGTTCACGAGCAACAGGGCGACCATCACGAGAAAAGTAGTGCGGAGACCGAACTCCTCGCGAATCAGATCCGACAGGCCCTTCCCGGTCACCGCACCCATGCGCGAGCACATGACCTGGGTGACGATCAGGATCAACATCACGGGCAACATGGTCCACAGCGGCTGATATCCCCAGCGCGCCCCGGCTTCCGAGTACACGAAGATCCCGCCGGCATCGTTGTCTGCCACGGCGGTAATGAAACCAGGGCCCAAAACGGCCAGGAAGACAATCATGCGATGCCGCAGGTTCTTCAGCATGGCTTTCCCGGATCACTTCGCTAGCTGATTTCCGGCTCGCGGGCCGCCGGCTAGCCCGCCTTTCTCACCACCTGACGGTCGAAGCACGCAATATGCCCGCCATTACTGCGTTGCGCTTGCTCGCCGTGTTCAACGGACTGTTCAAGTACGCCCGCATTATTCAAGAAATGCGGCGCCGAGCGGCGCGCGCCTTGTACTGACGGGCTTCTCACGCACTTCGCCTCGCCACGTGGCGAGAAAAGCGGGCTAGTCTTCGGGCGTGAGAACGCTGATCACGTCATCAGCGGTGATGACGCCGCTGAGTTTCCCCTCTTCATCCACCACGGGCAGGGTGAACAGATTGTACTTGTCGAACAGCTCGACGACGCGCTCGCGGTCGGTGTCGAGACCAACCTGAACCGTCTCTCGAAACGCCCACTGCTTCAAAGGCGTCCCGGGAGTGGCTATAAACAAGCGCGCGACCGCGACCGCGGCCGTGAGCTTGCCCTCGGCGTCGATCAAGAAAACTTTCGTTAGGCTGGCCAGCAGGTTCTCATTCCCCTGCATCGCCTCCATGGCGTCTTGAACAGTAGCGTCTTCGTGGAGGGCGATGAATTGTGTGTTCATCATCCCGCCGGCCGTGTCCTCTTTGTACTCGAGCAGCTCCTCGACCTCGGCGGCGGGAACCTGCTCCATGTCGTGGAGGATTTCTTGGCTGGTCTCCTCTTCGAGTTCGCCGAGCACATCGGCGGCGGAGTCCGGCGCCATCTCTTCCACGATGTCGGCCGCGCGATGCTTATCGAGCGACGCCAAGATACTGGTCTGGATTCGCGGTTTGATCTCGCTGAGGGCCTCGGCGGCGACATGCTCGTCGAGGGTTTCAAACAGCGCCTCGCGCTCGGCGGGCGCCAGCTCTTCGACAATGTCGGCTAGATCGGCGGGGTGGATCTGTCCCAAGCGATCGTGGGAAATCCGCAGCTTCAGCCGGCGCCGCGGATCGGGCTCGACAATGTTGCAATATTCCCAGGGGATCGAGTTCGGCTTGATGCGCTCCTGGAGCCGCCGAATCGTCCTGGCGGGCAGCACGCCCTCGACCAGCCTGCGAAAAGCGCCCTGCAGACCGACGCCCACGCCCTGGACCCAAAGTTCGTCGCGCTCCGACGTCTGCTCGACCCGCAGCGCCACGTCATTGACGCGGACCACCTTGCGCCCGTTGACGTCAACGATTTGTTGATCTAGTAGGTCCTTGCCAAGCAGAAGGAGAGATTCATCCGGGTAGTAGGGGACAAACCGTGCGTCAGCAAGACGAACGCGTTGCGGCGAGATGGTTTCCACTTGGCCGTAGCCGACCATGAACGGAACCCGGCCACTGCCCACCAGGAAGCGAGATACACGTCGAGGGTGCTCCGCCGGAGCTAGGGCGACGTCGCGGATGCGGCCGATGCGACGCCCGGCCGGGCCCTCGACCCGCATGCCGGTCAGCTCCGTCAGATAGACGATCTGTTGAGCGTCTACTGCTAGGGTCGCCATCTTCCATCTCGCTCACTCTTGCCGATCTAGACGTCATAAGAACTATCGAATCGCTTCGCCCCGTGTCCGACCGCCCCCCCCCGGGGCCGCCACTTCCCCTACAGCCTAGCACGGCGTACCGCGGGGATCGAACGGCCCCCGAAAGTCTACACTAGGGAAATGTCCCGTGAACCGTGGAGGGTGTCGTTGCACGGCGGCCATAGCGGCCAGTTTTGCGAGCACGCCAAGGGGGACCTCCGCGACGTTCTCGAAGCCGCCGTCAAGGTCGGCTATCACACTTTCGGCGTGAGCGAGCACGCGCCGCGGCTCGAGGGCCGCTTCCTGTACCCAAGTGAAATCGAAAAAGGTTTCACGGCGGCCCGGCTGGAAGAAGACTTTGAAAGTTACGCCTCGACGATCGCTGCGCTAGCGGAGGAATTCGCTGATCGCCTCACGGTCTTGCGAGGTTTTGAAGCCGAAGTGGTTCCCGCCGACGGCTACCGCGACAAGATGCTCGGCTACCGAAGCCAGTACGGTTTCGACTACATGGTGGGCTCGGTGCATTACGTGGACGAGATCTCGATCGACAGCGAATCGGGCCAGTTCCGGCGGCTTCTCGATAAAAGCGGCGGCCTGGAAGAATTAGCCGTTCGCTATTACGAAACGGTTGCCGAAATGGTGGAAGCGCTGCGGCCCGACGTCGTCGGCCACCTTGATCTCATCCGCAGACACGCCGGGCCGGCGGCGAAGCTCGACACCGCCCCAATCCGAAGTGCAGCGATACGAGCCTTGGAAGCCGTGAGTGACTGTGATTCGATTCTCGACCTGAATACGGCCGGCTACCGGAAAGGCCTGGGAACCCCCTACCCGGCTCCCTGGCTGGTCCAACTCGCCAACCGAATGGACGTCGGATTCTGTTTCGGCGACGACAGTCACGGGCCCGACCAGGTCGGCGCGGGTATCGAGGACGCCCGAGAGTACCTGCTCGAAAACGGCGTCGCCCGCGTGACTGCGCTCACCCGCGAGGATGGCGCGGTAGTCCGCAAGGTCGTCCGTTTGTCGACGTCTCTCCGGGGTTTGACCGCAGCGCCTCCCGCGGCGCTCAACCGGGATCCTGGCTTAACCTCGTAGTCCGTTTCATAAGTTCGTTCCAGCACACTTAGAAGCCCAGTGGACGATCGAAAACTTGGGTAGGGCATGCCGTGCCGCGGGCACGCACGTGGCGCGCGCATTCTTGCGTGCCGTGCACGCCGTTCTTGGCGACATGCGAGCAACACTCGTGTCGGCTCTCGACGGCGCCCGTCTCACCGTCGAGCGTGGGATCAAGAACGTACCGAGTCAGGCGGCTAGTTTGCAATACGTAGATTCCGTCCGCCGTTGCCAGGTAAAGCGATCCCCGCCGGCGTTTGATTTGGAAGATGATTTCAGAGACGCCGGCCGCGGTCAAATTCGGCTTCGCCGGCTCCTCCCGCGCAGACCGCGGAGTAACAAGCGATAATGAAGGGAGGCGTACTCAACGATGCCTGAGCGAATCAAGCCCATCCGCGCGCCGGATTTGAAAGAGAAGAAACGGCGCGGCGAGAAGATCGCCATGTTGACGGCCTATGACGCGACGATGGCCCGCCTTCTCGACCGGGCCGGCATCGACGTCTTGCTGGTCGGAGACACGCTGGGAATGGTCATCCTGGGCCACGACACGACCATCCCGGTCACCCTCGAGGAAATCATCCATCACGCGCGAGCGGTATCTCGGGGAGCGCGCAGGGCCTTAGTGGTCGCCGACATGCCTTTCCTAACGTATCAAGTCGGCGTGACGGAAGCCGTGCGCAACGCCGGGCGGCTGATCCAGCAAGGCCGTGCGGCCGCCGTAAAGCTCGAAGGCGGACGATCGACGCTTGAGGTCACGGAACGCTTAGTCGAGGTCGGCATCCCGGTTATGGGTCACCTCGGGTTGCTACCGCAGTCGGTCCACCAGTTGGGCGGGTTCCGCCGCCAAGCCAGGGATCAGGCGAGCGCCGAACATTTGATTGAAGACGCGCATAATCTGGAGACGGCGGGAGCATTCGCCGTCGTGCTCGAGTCGATCCCCGAGGAGGTCGCCCGGGCCGTCACAACAGAGTTGACGATCCCCACGATCGGCATCGGCGCCGGCCCGCATTGCGACGGGCAAGTCCTCGTCAGCTACGACGCCTTGGGCCTGTTTGATGAGTTCGTGCCGCCTTTCGTCAAACAGTACGCCCAACTCGGGGCGGAGATCGTTTCGGCCGCCCAAGCATATGCGGAAGACGTGAGAACCAGCCGCTTCCCGGCCTCGCAGCGTGACTCTTCCGCCTCCCTCGCCGAACATGGGCGCAAATGAGCATCGAGCTGATCTGTTCGATCCCGGAACTCAGAGAGCGCCTTTCCCGCGTCCGGCGTCGCGGCGTATCGATCGGCCTGGTACCCACCATGGGCGCTCTTCATGCCGGCCACATCCGCTTGATTGACAGCGCCGTGGAAGACTCGGACTTCGTCGTCGTCAGCCTGTTCGTCAACCCCATTCAGTTCAACCAGGAGGCCGACTACAAGCGCTACCCGCAGGAGGTTTCCCCCGACCTCGAGGTTTGCCGTGAACGCGGCGTCGATGTCTTGTTCGCACCGCCCCTCGAGGAAATGTATCCCCGCCCGCAGCGTGCTTTCGTGGAAGTCGAGGGTCTCACCCAACACTTGTGCGGCAAGCATCGGCCGGGGCATTTTCGCGGCGTGACGACGGTGGTCATGAAGCTGTTCAACATCGTCCAGCCCAACAGGGTCTACTTCGGGCAAAAGGACGCCCAGCAGTTGG
Organism: Bryobacterales bacterium; assembly: GCA_965206025.1. GTDB lineage: Bacteria > Acidobacteriota > Terriglobia > Bryobacterales > UBA6623. Next base: position 43,346 of record CBDBIU010000004.1, read on the forward strand.
CCGTGATCCGGCGCATGGTGGACGACTTGAGCGTGCCCCTCGCGATTGTCGAAGTGCCCACCGTACGCGAGAGCGACGGGCTAGCACTCAGTTCCCGTAACGAGCGCCTCAGTGCCGAGCAACGGGGTCTCGCCTCTTCCTTGCATCGAGCTCTTCAGGTCGCCGAGCAGCACATCGCCAACGGCGAGCGCGACCCGCGTAGCATCAAGGACAAAGCGCTGGCAACTATCGAGCGCAAGCGGGGGATGCGGGTTGAATATTTCGAAATCGTCGATTCCGACGAGATGCAGCCCGTGGACGAGATTAGCGGGCCGGTGAGGGTGGCGGCGGCGGTCTGGATCGGCTCGACCCGGTTGATCGACAACGTGCTGTGCGAGCCGGCGGAAGAAAAAGCAAAAGCATCTGTCTGAGGCAGATCGAAATCCCTCCCCGCGCGTTTACCCGTCGTGCCGCAAAGTTCTCGACGTAACCGTGCGCCGCGCGCGGTGTACTGACCGGCCTCTCACGCACTTCGTCTCGCCACTTGGTGAGAAAAGCGGGCTAATACTACTGTGTTATAAAACATGACATACTATTTTTGTTGTGAGCGCCAAGAGATCGGGGCCAGGCCCTCAGCAGAAGCGCTTTGCGGCATACCTCGACAGCCTGGCGGCGGCCGCGGGGCATGCCGACCGGATTCAGCCGCTGAAGTCCTATTGCACGGGGCTGCTGCTGCCGGGCGAGCGCAAGAGCGTCGAGCCGATGGCGGCCCGACTGGCTCCCGGCAATGTCCGCCGCCTGCACCAGTCGCTGCATCACCTGGTGGCCGACTCGCCCTGGAGTGACCAGGCGTTGCTGAGCCGAGTGCGCAGCCGCGTACTGCCGGCGATGGAAAAACACGTCCGGTGGCGGCTTGGATCGTCGATGACACGGCATTTCCGAAAAAGGGGCGGCACTCGGTGGGCGTAGCGCGGCAGTATGGCGGGCCGTTGGGCAAGCAAGAAAATTGCCGGGTGGCGGTGAGTCTGTCGGCGGCCACCTGGAACTCCAGCCTGCCCATTGCCTACGGCTTGTACTTGCCCGCGGCTTGGGCCCAGGACAAGAAGCGTCGGCGCAAAGCCGGGGTGCCCGAGGAGGTTGGCTTCCAAACCAGACCGCAAATCGCGCTCGATCAGATTCGCCGAGCCCGGGAACAGGAAGTGGAGCCGGGTGTGGTGTTGGCCGACGCCGCCTACGGCAATGACAGTGCGTTTCGCGCCGGACTCAGCGAACTCGCACTGCGCTACGTGGTCGGCGTGCAATCCTCGACGACGGTTTGGGAGCCGGGCGCCGCCCCCTTGCCGGCCAAGCCGTGGAAGGGCCAGGGACGACCGCCCCGACTGTTGCGCCGCGACCCGCGACATCAACCGATCGCGCTCGAGCAGTTGGCACGGGCGCTGCCGCCGCGGCCTGGAAAACCATCGTCTGGCGCCAAGGCTCTCAACGCCGGCTGCGCTCGCGCTTTGCGGCGGTACGAGTACGACCGGCGCATCGCGACTACGGGCAAGCCGAAGCGCATGCCGAAGAATGGTTGCTGATCGAAGGGCCGCCGAGAGAATCCGCGCCCAGCCACTACTGGTTGTCGACGCTGCCGCCGGAGACCCCGTTGAAAGCTTTGGTGAAGATGGCTAAACATCGCTGGATCATCGAGCGCGATTACGAGGAACTTAAGCAAGAGCTGGGGCTGGGGCACTATGAAGGCCGCGGCTGGCGTGGCTTCCATCATCACGCCACTTTATGCATCGCGGCTTATGGGTTCCTGATCGCCGAGCGGAACCGTTTTTCCCCCTCCGCCCGGGTCGGCCATCTTGCCCTACCCGCCGCGGAGATCCCCCCCCGCTTCCGGCCGCGCGGCGCGCCGCATTCGCCCCGAGCGGCATAATCCCCATTCGATCGCCACGGGCTGCTAGTCCGCTTCCTAACTAAGTGCTTTGCTGCGTTCCCCATAGAGTTGCACCCCGCGGTGGGTTCAGGTGATAATGTTAGAGAAGAAGAATTCCTGGCCCGCAACAGGAGTCGCCGAAGTGCATTTGAGACGAGAAAGAGCTTCTCTCGTTAACGCCATTTCCTCTATGTCTACATCGGGTCGCCGTGAGGCGGCTCGTCGCTTTTTGGAAGGCCTCTCCGCCGATGAGTTGCAGTACATAGCTGCGTATTTCGGTGCGCGGTTGCTCGAGCCGCGACCGAACGGCACCGAGCAGAGTCGCAATGAGATGGCTCATCAGATCGAGCGGTATGAAGGCAAGCGCAAGACCCCACAGAGATCGAACGGCTCGAAGGTCCCCCCCGAAAGCAATACTGTCTCGCACCGCATGATCGTGCTGCTTGAGTATCTGAGCGCATGCAATATGAGATCAAAAACGGCGGCGGTACGGGCCAACGCGGCGTGTGCCTAGAGGATCTTCTTGGTGCTGGGACGAGGATCTCTCTCCAGCAACTCGCCTCGCATTGGCGAGAAGGGCTGAGCCGGAGCCCGGGTCCGCGCTGGAACAGTAGAATATGGGCTCGTGTATAGCGATCGGCTCCTTGATCACTTTCAGAATCCTCGCAACGTCGGCGAGTTAGCGAGCCCGGACATCCGGGTCGAAGTGTCGAATCCCGTCTGTGGGGACATTCTCCAGCTGAGCGCGCGGGTCAAGGACGGCCGAGTAGCCGCCGTGCGCTATTTGACCCGTGGCTGTACGGCTTCGATTGCCGCCGGATCCGCTTTAACCGAGTTGCTGTTGGGCAAGACGGCGGAGCAGCTCTTGGCCCTGACCCGCGAGGATGTCGAGGAGGCCGTTGGGGGTCTCTCCAACGAATCAAAACACGCCGCCTTGCTCGCTCTAGACGGGGCCAAGGCGATGGCCGGCCAAGTGGGGCAGCGCGCCCTCTAGCAGCCCGTGTGAAAGTTGCGGGAGAGCGAAAAATGGCGAAAAATGGGGACTGCCACCAATTCGCTCCCCGTCATGGCCCTAGAAACAAAGAACTTCGTCTGAAGCGAATTGGCTGGCTGTACCCGATTTTTCGAGACGTTTTCTTTTACCACGGGCTGCTGGCCCGCTTTTTTCACCACGTGGCGGTGGTAACGGAAGTAAATGCCCGCAGTCAGGGATGTAGGGGCGCGATTCATCGTGCCCGCTTGCCGACACACTGTACGCTGGGCGATGTAGAGAAACTACCGCCGCGAGCCGTGGCCACCGGGCCTTTCACCGAATCCGCGGCGGCCGTGGTGAGAAGTCCGGGCTAGCTCCGGGGCGACGGTGTCGAAAGTCAAGGGGAAAGTGAGTTCAAGACTCACCAGCGGGAAGAACCAGCTTCGCGGCCTGGCGGCGAGATAACTCCCCCAGCTCGGGCGGCCACGCCACCCACTCCGGCGCCCTCGTCTCGCCCACCCCCGGCGCGCTTTGCAGCCTCTCGAAACGCTCCCGCGGCTTCGGCGTCGCTTTCAGCCGATACCGGCCATGACAGAGATGAGCAACACGCAAGGCGGCGCACGTTTCAGGGGAAAACAGATGGGAGACAATGATCCCATGGCTCTATTGCTCAGACTTGCCTGTCGCTTTCTTGGCCTAGCCCTGCTGCCGGGCCTTCTCGCCGGGACGCCCCTGTTGGCCGCGCCGGACGCAAAAGAACAAGGCTGGAGCATCTACCAGCGAGCTCGAGCGGCGGCGGGAGTGGGCGCCGGCGGACGTCCCGTCCGGGATTACCGCGTTGAGCTGGTTACCCGAGTGAAGGATGCGGAAGGACAGGAGGGTGAATTTCACAGCAAAAAATACTATCTGCACCCCAACCTTCTTCGACAGCAGATTCAAACCTCACAAGCGACAGTGATCATGATCTACGACGGCTCCAAGGTGTTTCAACTGTTGCCGAACGACTCTCGTTTCTTGCCGGATGAGCAGGTCGAGCGCTTTCGGGCGGATCTGGCGCGCGCGCACGTGCTGATCGGCGACCCGCCTGATCCCAGCGACGTGCGATTTCTGCGGCAAGAAGAGATCGAAGGCCGGCAAACCGACGTGATTGAAATCTATAACGTCGGCGGCATGCCCGTGCAGTTGTTCGTCGACGTGGAAACCGATGATGTGATCAAGAAAGCGTTCATCGGCGATACGCGGGTCGGGCTGGCCAGAGTCGAGGAATATTACTCCGACTTCGAAGAGGCTAGCGGCTACCGCCGGCACCGCCACAGGCGGGTTCTTCGAAACGGGGAGTGGTCCCTCGAAGTAACGACTTCCAACTTCCAAGTCAACGTCGGGCTGACGAAGAGCGACATCCTGGACTAGCCGGACTAGCTGTGATGTCTCAACACGTGGCGAGGCGAAGTGCGTGAGGAAGCCCGTTAGTACAAGGCGCTCGGCGCGCGGAAGCGTACTTGAACCCTACGTTAGGCGCGGCGAGCAAGCGCAATGAACGAATGGCGGGCCTACGATGTGCTTCGGTCGTCAGCTGGTGAGAGCTGCGGGCTAGCAGCCCGTGGCAAAAGTCATGCAGGAGCGAAACATGGGGACTGCCACCAATTCGCTCCCCATCATGACCCAAGAAACAAAGCACTTAGCCTGAAGTGAATTGGCTGGCTGTACCCGATTTTTCGTGACCTTCACTTCTATCACGGGCTGCTAGGCTCGAAGCGGCTCGCTTTGTCGCTGAGAACGTCCCGGTAGTGTTGCTCCAGCCTGCGGGTGAGCGTCTCGATGTTCCACGCTTCCTCGACCTCGCGGCGCGCCCGACGGGCGAGTGCGCGGGCGTGTTGCGGGTCGTCGAGCAGCTTCAAAACTCGCCGGGCAAACTCGTCCGCCGTGTCGGCCAGTTCGAGGATATCTTCCCTGTCCGAGACGAGACCTTCGGCTCCCTGGGCCGTCGAGACCACCGGGATTCCCGACGCGAAGGCTTCCAGCAGCTTGACCCGAACGCCCGATCCGCTCAGTACGGGACAAACAAATATGGTATGGCGATAAAGCGACGGGCGAATGTCGGCCACGCGGCCGACGAACTCGATCTTCCTGTCTTCGAGGGACTGCTCGAATTGAGGCGTCACTTCAGCGCCGACGACAACCAATCGCGCCCGCGGGTGATGCCGGCGCACTTTGGGCAACACTTGCCGGGCGAAGAAGGTAAGCGCTTCTTGATTGGGAGGATGCCTGAAATTTCCCGTGAACAGCAGCGTTTCCGACTCCCTTCCCTCGGCGACGTATTCGTAACGGCTCACGTCGATGCCGGCCCGCAAGCCCTCCTTGATCGGAGCCGCCTTCCAGGCGTAGGTTTCCAAATAGCGGCGGTTGGCCGCCGTACACACTTGCAGGGCGTCGAATTTTCGCACCGCCTGCCTCTCGAAACGCAGCGCCCGCAGATATTCGTAGAAATGGTGGAGCCACACCAGAGGGTTGTCGAGAGCTTTCATGCCGCGGCGGATGAATTGAAAGTAAATGTCATGCAAGAACAAGAACGTGGCGATACGCCGGAACGGTGCGCTGTAAACGGCGAACTGCGTGTAGTCGAGCTGGAGGACGTCGATCTCGTTGACGTACATGCTGCGGTGCAGCCGCCAAAGCAAATCAGGGCTGTAGAACTCCTTGGCGGCGTGGGGCAGCAACCCGAATTCGTAGAACCGCTTCTTGTGACGCACGGGAAACTCCGTGCTGGCGCAGATCGCCGAAAGTTGCTGATTCGTAGCCAGGTCCTTCTCTTCGTCGAGCAGGCAAAACAGGTGCAGATTCGACAGCCGCCGCAGGTGCCGAACGGTCTGGTTCATGAAAACCGCTCCGCCGTGAAGCGGCGGCTCGATCGGATAGGGTGAAACGAAAAGCACGTTGAGCCGTTCCCGGTCTGGATCCACCCCGCCGAAGCGGTCTCGAAAAAAGCCCCCCAAGGGCCGCCGGAACGCTTCGGTATCGTCGATGACCGCCAGCCGCCGCGCCCGGCTTCGAGATCGCAGCACCGGCCCCAACCGCCGTAAGGCCGCGCGCAGGGCCGGGGGACCGGGACGAAGCGGAGTCGGTCCACCGACCAACCGCAGCCACAGCCGGGCGTAGAGCCAAACGAAGTGCCCGGCCAGGCGTTTCCACTCGTGAATGTTTTTCCACGCGAAGAGCAGATTGTTTTGCTGCAACGCGTGTTGAATTTCCCCTTCCGAAAAGTGCTTGCCGATCGTGCCCCGGTGTTCGTGGTAGACCACGCTTCGCGGCTCGTAGAAAACGAACCAGCCCCGCTTCCAGGCCATGTAGCTGATGTCGGTGTCCTCGAGATAAAACGGTTCCAACAGCGAGTCGAAACCGCCCAGCTCGAGAAGCTTGCCGCGATCGTAAGCCGTCGAACCGCCTCCGGCGTAGAAGGCGGGAAACAGCGCCGTCACTCGATCGTCGATCACGTGCCGGACGTGCAAGCGTCCCCGGAGCCACTCCCCTTGGGTGAGGCCGGTTTCTTCCCGCGGCCGATTCGGATCAGTGAAGTAGATCTGAGCCGAAACCGCAAAGACCCGCGGATCTCGAAAGCCCTCCAGTAAGGGCGGCAGAAAGCCCTCCGCCACACGCATGTCGTTGTTCAGCAACACCACGATTTCGTTGCTGGCCGCCCGCAGGCCGGCATTCGAGCCGCCCCCGAAACCCTGGTTGCTTTCCAACTCGATGACTCGTACGGATGGGAAATTTGCTTTCACGAACTCGGCGCCGCCGTCGCTTGATCCGTTGTCGACAACAATGATTTCGCTTGCGGGCGTGCCTTCGATCTCGGCCAGAACCGAGGGGAGGTTTCTCTCCAGGTGATGGCGTCCGTTCCAGTTGGGGATCACTACGCTGACGGCTTTCGTCGAGGGCTTGCGGTCCGGCGGCCGCGGCTTCGCGCGACGAACGCGATTCACCAGGTCCGAGACAGCGAATAGGAACATCGCCGCCAACAACAGCAGCGGCGCAACGGCTGCCAGGAAGATGATCTCCCCGACGGTTTTGAGCGCCGTGCTCAGCATGGGCATGAAGGTATCGCCGCCTAGCTCGCCTGCGGCAGACGGCTGTTGACGGCTACACGGCAAGGAAGGTGCATGTAGCCGTAGACGGGGCCGCCGCCGTGGGACATCTGCAAAGTAATGGCGTTGTCGATCCAGTCACACACTTGGTAGCCGTCGAGGGGGCCGTCGGCGATGGCCGGAGAGATGGAGAAGTTCCCCGGATAGAGTTCAGGCAAATCGACATGGAAATCGACCGTATGAACCTCACCCGGCGCCATCGGGGGGAGAGTCGTATTTTCGCGCGCCGTGTTGGTTCCGGCGAAGTCAATGCCCAAATGGTTGCGCATCATGAAGCCCACGTTCGGCGTGGCCAGCGACTGGCGAACTCGCACGCTGATCCGGATGGTCAGACGGCTGTGGGGGTCCATGAGTTCAATCGGCTGACCGTGTTCGTCGAGGGCGGCGACGCCGATGACCTCCGCGGCCCCGTTGCCATGACGAAAGTCGACGTTGGGGATGGTTTCGACGACTTCCGGAGCGGTTGTCGCCGATCGTTGCGGGTGTTTTTCGCGGCCCGTCTGCTTCACCTGAAGGTAGGCGGCGTCTTTTTCCATCATGCGCGCCAGATACCGGCTGACGACCCTTTCCGGGGAGCCGATTTCGACGACGCGGCCGTTTTCGAGCCACATCACTTCCGTGCCGATGGCTTGCACGTCGGCCATGCTGTGGGAGACGAAAAGAATCGTCATTTGACGTCGGCGCAACTCATGAACCTTGCGCATGCAGCGCTGCCGGAAATAGTGATCGCCGACGGCGAGCGCCTCGTCGACCAGCAGGATTTCCGGTTCCACGTTGATCGCCACGGCGAACGCCAATCGCACCAGCATCCCGGAGGAGTAAGTCTTAACCGGTTGGTTGATGAAGTCGCCGATCTCGGCAAACGCCTCAATGTCCGGGTAACGCTTCTGAATTTCCTTGGACGAGAGGCCGAGAATCGTCCCGTTGAGGAAAACGTTCTCCCGCCCGCTGAACTCGGGGTTGAATCCCGCTCCCAGCTCGAGCAGGGCCGACACGCGGCCTCCGATTTCGACCTCGCCCCGAGTAGGCGGAAAGATGTTCGCCGCCAGTTGGAGGGTGGTGCTTTTGCCCGAACCGTTCTCGCCGATCAAGCAGAAAGTGCTTGCCTTCTTCACTTCGAACGAAACGTCCCGCAGAGCCCAGAAATCTCGGTGGCGCCGCAAGCGGTTGAAGGAGGCCAATTCCTTGAGCCGGTCTCCCGGAGAGTCATAGAGCGGGTAGCTCTTTGAAACCGAGCGAAAGGCGAGAGAAGTCATCAATCCGTGAACCGTGAGCCGTGAACCGTGAGCCGCGAGCCGTGAGCCGCCCGGTGTGGGCTAGGGAAGGTCATGTCTGGCTGAGCCTACCGTTCGGACGCCGAAGGTTTCCGCGGCCCCGGCAACACAACCGTCTGCCGCTGACGGGCTCTCCCTCGACGCCTACAACACATCCGCGAAGCCGCGCTTTGTGTAACGGAAGAACAAGCCTCCGATCACGAACGAGCACACCGCGAAAGTCGCCAGCACGAGCAAGTCGCTTGCCGCCGGCAAGCGATCTCCGAGAACGCTGGCGCGATAGCCGCGTACGACGTAGGCCAGCGGGTTGAGCTTGAGCAGAACTCCTAGTCTCTCGCCGAACACGGTTTCGTAGAGTCCCTCGTAAAGGAAGATCGGGGTCAACCAGAACCACGCGGTCAGGACGACGGTGAGCACTTGCGCCGTATCTCGCAGGTAGACATGCAAGGCCGCCGCGATCCAGGCCAATCCCAGACTCAGCATACCAACGAGCACAAAGTAGGCCGGTAGAACGAGCAGAGTTACGCTAACTTGTCGCTCCCACACGGCCACGGCCGCCACCAACAATACCATCGCTAAGACGTGGCTGATGAGGGTCGAGAGGTAGATACTGAGCGGCACGATCTCGGCCGGGAAAACGCTTTTCTTGATCAGGGTGGCGTAGTCGATCAGCGAGGATGCCGAGCGCTGCAGGGTTTCGGAAAACAGCAGCCAGGGCAACATTCCCGCGAATAGGAACAGAGCGTACTTATCGGTTACCTCGCCGCGCGGCAGATGCGATCGCAGTAAACCTTGGAAAACGAAAGTATAGACCCCCAACAGCACAAGCGGATGGATCAAGCCCCATACCCAGCCGACCGCGGAGCCGACGTAGCGCTGCTCGAAGTCCCTGCGAACCAGCTGGTAGACCAGACTGCGGTTGCGCACTAGCAACGTCAAGAAGTGGAAGCCTGGAAATCGAGTTCGGGGGCCCATCCCTTGGGAGGGTAGCGGAGAGGAGCCGGCGTGTCAACGCCGAGTCTTGTCTCATGCAAGATGAGTCTGAACGAGGAGTTTGTTTCTCACACAAGATGAGCCTGAAGGATCGGGGAGTGGGCATGCTGGGAATTGACTATCCAAGTGCAAAACACCAGCAAGCTGAACCTGCAACAGATCCAGCAGTTTCTCCACTCCAGCGAGGAGATTCGATTCAAAGGCAAAGGGCGGGCCGAGATCTACACGTGGGTGGCGCGCACGCTTCGCCAGCACGGCTACAGCCGCCAAAACCGCGCCGACAAAGGGCTGCTGCGGCAGTATCTGGTCAAGATGACCGGACTGAGCCGGGCGCAAATCACGCGGCTGATCCAGCAGTACCGGCAGGGCGGAGAACTCCAACCCGCCCGCTACCGGCGGCATCGCTTTGCCCGCAAGTACACGCCCGCCGACGTCGAACTGCTGGCGGCGGTGGACGAGGCCCACGAAACCCTCAGCGGCCCGGCCACGCGCAAGATCCTCGAGCGGGAATACCAGCAGTACCAGCAGCGCGAATACGAGCGGCTGGCGGGGATCTCGGTGGCCCAGATCTATCGCCTGCGGCGGCGCAGAGCCTACCGCCAGCGGCGGCTGCATTTCACCAAGACCCGGCCCACGGCGGTGTCGATCGGCGAGCGGCGCCGGCCCGACCCGCAAGGCCAACCCGGCTTTCTGCGAGTGGATACGGTGCATCAAGGGGATCGCGATGGCGTCAAGGGCGTCTACCACATCAATGCCGTGGATGAAGTCACCCAGTGGCAAGTGGTCGGCGCCACGCCCGCGATCAGTGAAGCCTGGCTGGAGCCGTTGCTGAAAGCCATGATCGAGCAGTTTCCCTTTCGTATCCGCGGCTTCCATTCCGACAACGGCAGCGAGTTCCTCAATCGCACGGTGGAGAAGCTATTGAACAAGCTGCTGATCGAACAGACCAAGTCGCGTCCGCGGCACTCCAACGACAACGGCTTGGTGGAATCGAAAAACGGCGCGGTGATCCGCAAACACATGGGATATACGTACATCGCGGCGCCGCACGCGGGGCGCATCCAGCGCTTCTACCAACAGCACTTCAATCCCTATTTGAACTTCCACCGGCCCTGCGGACAGCCCGAGATCAAGACCGACGCCAAAGGCAAGCAGAAGCGGGTGTACCGCCACTACCAGACGCCTTGGGAATCTTTCGAGAAGTTGCCCGAGGCCGCCAGCTATCTCAAGCCAGGGCAGAGGCTGGAGGCTCTGGGCCGCATTGCCCAGGCCGAAAGCGACACGGCGGCGGCCCGCCGGATGCAGCGAGCCAAGCAGAAGCTGTTTGCCAGTTTCCGTTCCGCGAACACGCCGTGCTGAACAGCAGGAAGAGGGCTGTGGAAATGACGGGCGATGGAAAACGAGGAAAACCAAAACCAGGTTTCCCTTCGTTTCCCACCGCCCTTGGAAATCGCTCCGCGATTCCCACAATCCCACAACCCCGACGACGATTCTCCCCTTCCCAAAACTCAAAATCAAAAAGCCCGAAAGGAGCCCCAGCGACTCAAAAAGCCCCAACCCCCGTCTTCAGGCTCATCCTTCGATGAGAAAATGCTCGCCGCAACTTATTAAAAAACGAGGGCAAAAGAAAAGGTGACATGAGCCGACCTCTCATGCCACCAATCTCTCTTGTGGGTTCGCAAAGAGAAGCAACTGGCAGTCTATTGTCTGGCAGTTTCGTAAGGTAAGACGTCCCACAAGGGTTTTTTTTCGTCAGCGGTAGGGGTAAAATTGTAGATTGAAGGCTAAGTGACTGAAAAATAAGATGTTGTTTTTCACAGGCATGTTACAATTCAGAGAGAAGAACGAAGGCCACCGACTTTTGGAGGCTGCTGGGCGTCTCTAGTATTGCTCGGAGTTGGAATTGATCTTCCGAGAAGTGGAGGACCGCGACCTAATTCTGCGTGCCCGTCGGGGTGACGTGGACGCCTTCAACATGCTTGTCTCCCGTTGGGAAAAGCCGATCTACAACTACCTGCTGAAGCAGGTCCGACAGCGGGAAGACGCGCTGGATCTCTCGCAAGAGACCTTCTTGAAGGCCTACCGTAACCTGGGCCGCCTGCAGGAGATCGACCGTTTCCCGTCGTGGCTGTTCCGAATCGCTCATAACGAAATGGTCTCGCTTTACCGGCGTAAGGGACGGATGAGTGACGAGGAAGTGCCGGAGGCGGTGGATGGAGGCGCCATATCCTTTGCCGGCTCATTGACCTATCCGGTCGAGTTGAGCTTGGCGGTGCGGCGGGCGTTGGAACTGCTCAGCGACGAACAGCGGGAGACCGTGGTGCTGAAGGTCTATCAAGGTTTCAAGTTCCATGAAATTGCGGAGATCCTCGACTGCCCGGTGTCGACGATCAAATCCCGGCTCTACGGCGCGTTCGAGGCGCTCCGGGGTGTAATCGCTCCGGTAGCGGGGCCGTCGGCCCCGGACTCGAACTGAAGAAAACGAAGAGGTGGCCCTATGTCAGACTCACCCCACGATCTGCGCGATTACCTTTTTGGCGAGTTAACTCCCGAGCAACGGCGGGAGGTCGAGCAGCACTTGAAGACGTCGAGCGAGACCCGGGAAGAGCTCGAGCAGCTCAAAACCACGCAGAGCGCACTGCTTAGCGTTCCCGACGAGGAAGTTCCGCGTCGCATTGCGTTCGTCTCCGACAAGGTCTTTGAGCCTTCACTCGGTTTGCGTCTTTGGAGAGTTTTTTGGGATGCCGCGCCGCGGCTCGCTTTCGGGCTGGCGGCGATCCTGCTGGTGACCTTTGCCGGGCTGTGGTCGGTTCAGCCTTCGCTCACCGTAGACCGCGACGGATGGAGCCTCGCTTTCGGGGGCCGGCCTGCCCAGACGCGGGCCATGCCGGCCGGCGTCGCCGAACAAGTGCTCGTTCTCCAGTCGGTTCAGCAAGCCCTGGAGGAAAGTGAGATTCGCCAGCGAGAGATCATGGCCCGCCTGGTCGCCGGGCCGGGGGCGAAATCCGCCGCCGAGTGGAAGGTGGCGGTCGCTGAGTTGGGAGAAGACTCCTACCAATCTTGGCGCATACGCCGCAACCGGCTTCGATCGATCACTCGCTCGGCTCGGTTTGACCTGGCCGCCGATTGGTAATCCGCCATGCTTCGACAATCATTGGGTTTGCTGCTACTAGGCGCGGCGATACTCTCCGCCGGCCCGCCCGCGAGCGAGAGCGAGTTGGGGAAACAGCTCAAGAGAGTCGAGCGCTCGATCGACGGCCGGTTTGAGCAGGCTATTGACGAAGGGCCGCCCATGGCCTTGGCCGGCGTGACTCGCGGCTTCTACCTGGAGGGGTTCGGCGTCGTCTTTTCGCTGGAAGTGAACGTCGTCCCGACACCCAACATCAGCCCTTTTTTTAGGGGATATAACGAAGAGCAAAAGCGGGCGTTGAACCGGCGCAAGAAGGAACGGCTCAAGTTGTTAGCGGCTCGGGCGCGGAAGATCTTGACCCAGGAAGCAGCCAAGGTCGAGGCGCTACCGGCGGATGAGACGCTCGCGCTGGCGATTTCGCTGTTCTACTACAACTGGGAAAACATCAGCGGTTTGCCTTTCCAGCTTGTCGTCCAGGCTCCCAGGCGCGTGCTCCTCGACCGTGGGGCCGGACGTTTAACGGATGCTGAGTTCGACCGGCAAGTCGAGGTGACGTCTCTTTTCTAGAACTATGCGGGCGTAGTTGAACCCTACATTCCAAGAAGGGGGCGCGGGATAGTAGCCTAGGGCGGAGCCATTCTTGGCGGAACCCTGGGGGGGGAAGCCAAACACGAATCAGCCCCGGAGCGGCGCAGGAAAGAGTTAGCGATTCGCAGGCCTTCCCGCGCAGGCGATTCTTGGAGACAGCAAATCATCATGAGAAGTACAGGCCAGAGGACACAATTATGTCGCCGCGGTTAGGTGAAAGGCTTATCCAGAAGGGCCTTCTCGAGGCCGAGGACCTCGAACGGGCTCTGGAGCTGCAGAAAGAGCGGGGAGATAAGCTGGGACGCATTTTGATCGACCTGGGCTTTGTCGCACCGCGGGACGTGCTGCAGACTCTGGCCGAGCAGTTGGAGAACGCCCTGTTGACGAGCGAAGATTTTCCAGCCGTGCTGCCCGAACTCCGGGGGATTGCCCCGCGCTATATGCGGCAGTTCCGATTTCTGCCCGTTTCTCGGGACGATTCGAGCGTGACGGTGGCCATGAGTGATCCGCTCGACTTTGAAACCCTGGCGACGATCCGCAATTTCACGGGACTCGAAGTGAAGACGGCTCTAGCCGCCGAGCAAGATCTTCTCGACACGATCGACAAGTACTTCGGCGAGGAGGAAGAGCCGGAAGGCGAAGAAGCGGGTACTGCGGGCGACGCCGCCGCCGAGATCGAGCATCTTCGCGACATGGCCAGTGAAGCGCCGGTGATCCGGCTGGTCAACAACATGATCTCGCAGGCGATTGACCAGCGGGCCAGCGATATCCACATCGAGCCGTTTGAAAAGGATTTCAAGATTCGTTATCGCGTCGACGGCGTGTTGCAGGAACAGGAGCCCCCCGCGCGGGAGCTGCGGGCCGCCGTGACCTCGAGGATCAAGCTCATGGCGAAGCTCAACATCGCCGAGCGACGCCTGCCGCAGGACGGGCGAATCAACATCAAGGTGGTCGGTCACGAGGTGGATTTGCGCGTTTCGACGCTGCCCACCTTGTTCGGAGAGAGCGTAGTCATGCGTCTGCTCGACCGCAGCGCCAGCGACTTCTACGATTTGACCCGGCTCGGTTTCGACGACCACATGCTCTCGCGGATGGAGTTTTATACTTCGCTGCCCCACGGCGTCTTCTTGGTCACCGGGCCGACCGGTAGTGGAAAGTCGACGACCCTCTATTCAGCTCTCAAGCGAATTAACAGCAGCGAAAAGAAGATCATCACCATCGAGGACCCGGTCGAGTACCAGATGGACGGTATTAACCAGATCCACGTCAACCCGCAGATCGGCCTGACCTTCGCGGCCGGGTTGCGGCATATCGTCCGCCAGGATCCCGATGTCATCATGGTCGGCGAGATCCGGGACCGCGAAACGGCCGACATCGCCATTCGATCGGCCCTGACGGGACACTTCGTCTACTCCACGCTGCACACCAACGACGCCCCCAGCGCCATCACGCGTTTGACCGACATGGGGGTCGAGAACTATTTGCTGACCTCTTCGTTGGTCGGTGTTCTGGCGCAACGGCTGGTCCGCCTGATCTGCCGCGACTGCCGGGCCAAGGACGGTCTCGTCGACGCCCCCGACGGAACCCGGGTTGAATCCTGGCGCGGCAAAGGCTGCGACTCGTGCAACAGCTCCGGCTATTCCGGTCGCGTCGGAATATTCGAAATGATGGAGTTGAATGAAGCCATGCGCGAGCTCATCATGGCCAATGCCGACGCCGCTCGGTTGACCGAGCAGGCGCGGCGCAACGGCATGAGAAATTTGCGCGAAGACGGCTGGGAAAAAATCGCCGCCGGGGTGACCACCGTCGAGGAAGTGATGCGGGTGACGCAGGAGTTTTAAGTTCACGGCTCACCGTCCAATGTCCACTTTTCACTACCGCGCACTAGCCACCGACGGCAAGGTCCGTACGGGCACCCTGTCGAGCGGCGACGAAGCGGCCGCCGTGCGCGAGCTGCGCCGGCAGGGCATGACGCCGGTGTTCATCGGGACCTCCCGTCCCGGCGGCTTGTCGCTGAAACTCCCCAGTTTCGGGAAGCGCCGTTCGCGGGACCTACTGCACTTCACACAGGAAGTGGCCACGCTGCTCGAAGCCGGCATTCCCCTGGACCGCGCTTTGTCGATCACCGCGGAGTTGACCGAGCGGAAACACTTTCGTTCGGTCATCGACGACGTCCTTCGAGCGCTGCGCTCGGGGTCGTCTTTCGCCGATAGCCTGGGCGCTCGTCCCGAATACTTCTCGGAACTCTACCTCAACATGGTTCGTGCCGGTGAAGTGAGCGGAACGCTGCCGCTCACCATGGACCGCTTGGCCGAGTTCGAGCGTTCGCGGGACGAGTTGCGCGGCTACATCGTCTCGTCGCTAACTTACCCGGGGTTGCTGACCCTTGTTGGCGCCGGGTCAATTTTCGTGTTGCTGAAGTTCGTGATCCCCAAGTTCGCGGAGGCTTTCACGCAATCGAATATCGTCATGCCGACGCCAATGCGCATGCTGCTCGGCGTGAGCGACGCGGTCAGCGTTTACGGCGTACCGGCGATTGCGTTATTGGTTTTGGCCATCGTTGGACTGTGCTACTACATCAAGACACCCGCCGGCCGGCTTGCTTGGGACCGATTCCAGCTCAGAATCCCGTTGCTCGGGGCGGCGCTACAGAAGGCCGACACCGCTCGCTTCGCTCGTGCCATGGCAACGCTGGTCCAAAGCGCCGTTCCCTTGGTGCAATCGATTGGGATTGCACGCGGAATCTTGTCGAACCGCATCCTCTCCGGCGCACTGGATGCGGTCGCCCAGGGCGTCAAGCGCGGCGAAGGGATCGCCGGGCCACTGCGAAAGACCGGCCAATTTCCGCCCCTGGCCGGACACTTACTCGCCGTCGGAGAGGAGACAGGCAGCCTCGACCGGATGTTCGATCGCATGGCGGATATCTACGACAAAGACACCCGCGAGGCCGTCAAGCGTTTTACCGCGCTGTTTGAGCCCATCGTGATTGTCTTCATGGGAGTGATCGTAGGCGCTATGATTCTAAGTATCATGTTGGCGATTACAAGCATCCAGCAGACGGGGCTTTAGGCATGAGAAACAAACGGGACATGAAACAGTGGGAACAACGCCGGCGCGCCGGCATCACCTTGATCGAAATGCTGGTGGTGATCACCATCGTGGCACTGTTTTCCGCCGTGGCCTTCCAGCAGTACTCCGGCATCGTCGACAAGGGCCGACAGACGGCCGCTCAAACCCAATTAGAGCAATTCGCTACCGCCGCCCAGCGCCATTACATCGAGTACGGACGATTTCCGGCAGAAGAAGAGGGCCTCCAAGCGCTCCGTCCTTACTTGGCCAAGGATATTGGGTTGGACCCCTGGCAGCGGCCCTACGAGTACCGCTATCCCGGCGAACACGGCCCCGACCCGGACCTGATCTGCTACGGAGCCGACGGAGTGCCCGGGGGCGAGGGTCCGAACGAAGACGTAGTCAGTTGGAAGTGACAGCCGTCAGTCCTTGAGCCCTGTACGGGGTCGGGCCGTGTTCAGGCGCCCCCGGTCCGGCATGCCGTGCCCCTGGGGAGCGCGATTCATCCCGCCCCTACATCCCCGGCGGCGGGCATTTGGCTACACCTCTGCCGACCGCTGGCGAGAAATCCGGGCAACTCCCCGAAATCTCCGACTTCTCCCACTTCCCCTTGATCGCAACCCTAGAAATCCGCTATCCTAGGCTAGGCGAAGAAAAGGAGAAGGAGGTCCCCCTTGAGCTTGTCTCTGAACTTCCCCGATTCCAAGACCCCGCAACAAAAACCTGCATTGCCCGACCCGCTGGTTCGACGGGACATGTCGCTCGACGGCCTCGTCGATCACCTCGAAGCTCTGGAGCGCCAGCAAGACTCGCCGATTACCGCCATCCGCCGCCGGCCGGCCCGGCCGGCGAAGTTTGTGGACCTCCCCGAAGCGATAGACGCTCGCCTGAAGAAGGCGCTGGCCTCTCGCGGAATCACCCGGCTCTACAGCCACCAGGCGGAGGCGTTCGAGCGAATGGCGGCCGGAGAAAACATCGTTCTTCCCACTCCCACCGCGAGCGGCAAGACGCTTTGTTACAACTTGCCGGTGCTGAACGATCTCCTCCAAGACAGCGGGATCTCGGCCCTTTACCTGTTCCCGACCAAGGCCCTGTCGGAGGATCAGCTCGATGAATTCCACGGCTTGATCGAAAGCGTCGGCGCCGACATTCGGGCCTTCACCTACGACGGCGACACCCCGCGGGACGCCCGGCGCGCCATTCGCCGCCGTGCCAACGTCGTGCTGACCAATCCGGATATGCTGCACGCCGGGGTTCTCCCGCATCACACGCGCTGGGCGCGGTTCTTCGAAAACCTTCGCTACATCGTCGTGGACGAACTGCACACCTACCGCGGCGTTTTCGGAAGCCATGTGGCCAACCTGTTCCGCCGCCTCAAACGCGTCTGCGAGTTCTATGGATCGAAGCCCCAGTTCGTCTGTTGCTCGGCAACGATCGCGAATCCCAAACAGTTGGCGGAATCTCTCATCGAACAGCCGGTTTCCGAAGTCGCCGACAACGGCGCGCCCAGCGGGGAAAAGTTCTTCGTCTTCTACAACCCGCCCGTCGTGAACCGGCAGTTGGGCATCCGGCGAAGCTACATCGGCGAGACCCGTCGCCTAGCCTCCACGCTTCTCGATCGCCGCCAGCAAACTCTCGTCTTCGCCAACAATCGCTTGGCGACTGAGATCCTCGTGCGATACCTGAAAGAAGCCTGCCGCCGCGGACACCTCGCGGCCGAGTCGATTCGCGGTTACCGCGGCGGTTACCTGCCGCGCGAAAGGCGGGAGATCGAGCGCCAGTTGCGCGGCGGTGAGATTCTGGGCGTCGTGGCAACGAACGCTCTCGAACTGGGCATCGACATCGGCTCTCTCGACGCCGTTGTGCTGGCGGGCTATCCGGGATCGATCGCTTCCACCTGGCAGAGGGCGGGCCGAGCGGGAAGGCGGAACTCGCTTTCCGTAACGGTTCTGGTGGCCTCGAGCGCGCCGCTCGACCAATACATCGTCGAGCACCCCGAGTACTTTTTCGAGGCGTCCCCCGAACACGCCCAGATCAACCCCGACAACCTCGAGATTTTGATCAGCCATCTGAAGTGCGCCGCGTTCGAGTTGCCGATTCGAGACGGGGAGAAATTCGGCCCCCATCCCGTCGCCGAGCCTTGCGAGTTTCTCCGGGAAGCAGGCGTTCTTCATCACGCGGGCGGCGCCTGGCATTGGACGTCGGAATCCTATCCGGCCAACGCCGTCAGTCTACGGAAAATTACCAGCGACAACTTCGTGGTTGTCGATATCAGCGGCGAGACGAAAGTCATCGGCCAGGTCGACTTCCCGGCGGCCCTGACGACGCTTCACGAAAAAGCGATCTACATGCACGAGGGCAAGCTCTACCATGTCGAGCGATTCGACTACGACGAGCGCAAGGCCTACGTGAAACAGGTGCAGTGTGATTATTTCACCGACGCCATCGACTACACGCAGGTCAAGACCCTCGACTCTTTCGATTCCGCGGCGATCCACCTGGCCGTCGCTCACCATGGGGAAGTGCGCATCAACCGCCAGATCGTGGGCTTCAAGAAGATCAAGTTCTATACCAATGAAAACGTGGGCGCGGGCAAACTGTCGATGCCCGAGCAGGAAATGCACACCACGTCGTTCCGGCTGACCTTCCCCGACGGATTTCCCGAGCCGTTGAGCGAGTACTCCCCGACCGAAAAGCAGCACGCAGTGGCCGGGCTAGGCAACGTTCTGCGCACGGTGGGTTCGCTGCTGTTGATGTGCGATCCGCGAGACTTGGGCGTCGCCTTGGGCAGCGAGGATTCCACCGCATCGAAGCTGTTCGAGCCTACGCTCTACCTCTACGACAACTATCCGGGCGGCATAGGCCAGAGCGAGCCGCTGTTCCGGCTGCGCGAGACCTTGCTCGCGAAATCGCGTGAATTGCTTTCGTCGTGTCCCTGCGAGAAGGGTTGCCCTTCGTGCGTCGGCCCGATCGGCGAGGTCGGAGAGAAGTCCAAAGAGGCGGCCAAGCAGTTGTTGGAGGGGATGTTGGGTTCGTCGAAGGGCGAAGCCGCACTGGCTACGTCGGTGCCAAGTCGAGACGGAGAAAGCGAAGTCACCGCGTGAGACCGCGCCCGGCGGATGATCCAGATGGTTCAGGTGAACCAAGCCGCCGAGCCGGCCCAAGCAGGAACAATCGCGGGATGAATCCTGACCTCAAGTCGCAACTGGCGAGCTTGCGCCGGCGCGTCCGCCGCGTGGAAAAGGGTACCGCGAGCCGCTCAACCCGGCCTCCGGCCAACGCAACTTTCCCCCGCTACGTCCAGGACTGGCCGCGGGCCAATCTTTCCGCCGCCCAACTTGCCTCCCCGCTTGCCGACGATATGCCCTTGGGCGATCCGGAGCGCTACCAGGCCGAGACCTTGTTGGACGGCAAAGTCGTCGAGAACGGCCGCGGGCGCTATTTCTTGTCCGAGAAACTCTACGCCTCTCACCAGCGCCACGGCAGCATGGAGATTTCCCACCTGGCCGAACTGCCGGGCGAGTTGCTGAGAGGCATTTCCCGAGACGAGATCCCGGCCCGCGATCCCACCCGTTGGGCTTTCCTTGACACCGAGACGACCGGCCTCGCCGGGGGAACCGGAACCTGTGCTTTCTTAGTGGGGGTAGGAACCATCGAGGAAGCCGGTTTTCGAGTGCGCCTTTTCTTCATGCGCGATTTCGACGAGGAAACCGCCATGCTCGAAGGGCTGGCCGATTTCCTGGCCGACTACGAAGTTTTGGTCACCTATAACGGCAAGGCTTACGATGCTCCGCTTCTGGAAACCCGCTATCGGCTTGCTCGCCTGCCCTTCGCGCTGGATCGATTGCATCACCTCGACCTGCTGCACGGCGCCCGCCAGTTGTGGAAACTGCGTCTCGAAAGCTGCCGCCTCGCGGAGCTGGAATATGAAATCCTCGGCGTGGAGCGGGAAGGGGATCTCCCGGGAGATCTGATCCCCTACTACTACTTCGAGTACCTCAAAACGAAGCAGGCTTTCCGGCTGGTTCCACTGTTTCACCACAATGTCATCGACATCGTCTCGCTCGCCTGCTTGACCGCCGTCGTGCTGCCGGCGTTCTCTTGCGGCGGCGAAGCAGACCTCAGACACGGCGCTGACTTGCTCGGGCTTGGGCGTTGGCTGCGCCGCTCGAAGCAATACGAGCCGGCGTTGCGGCTCTACCAGCGGGCGATCGAGGCGGGGTTGGCGGATAGCAGTCTGTTCGCGGCTTTGTGGGAAGCCGCGCTGCTCGAGAAAAAGCTTGCGCGCTACGAAGACAGTCTTCTGACTCTGTCGGATCTGGCCCGCGTGAAGAACCCCTATCAGCAGCCCGCGCTCGAGGAGCTAGCCAAGCATCGCGAACACCGCGATAAGGACTTTCAAACCGCCCTCGAAGCTACCGAGGCGGCCCTTTTGATCGGCAGGTCTCCTGAGCTGCTGCACCGTAGGAAACGGCTCGAAAGGAAACTATTGAAACAGACCCCGGTAGACGAATCAGACAGCAACGAGCCACTCTTCTAGCCCGCATTTCTCACCACGGTCTTGGTAGATGAGGCGAACGGCCCGGCGGCCATGGCTCGCCGCAACAGTTTGCGTACATCGCCGAGCGTACAGTATGTCGCCAAGCGGGCGCGATGAATCGGGCCCCTACATCCTTGACGGCGGGCATTTGTTTCCACTCCTACCGTCAGGTGGCAAGAAAAGCGGGCGACATTCCAGACGGTTTAGGCATTTGTTTGTTCAGCAGCTCAACCCCAAGAGTCGCCCAACCTGCTGCTCTAAAAGGGTCTATACTGCGTAGAGGTGGTCCGGACCGAGCTAGGGGTCTAGGGTAAATTCCTTGGTGTTCTGGAGCAAATGCCGGAGGGCATTCGAACGGAGGTGTCGATAGGATCACCTTGGACGGTTTCCTGCGGGCCCCTGGTACGCCTAGTGTTGTCCCTATGCAAAAACTGATCGCAAGTGTAGTCGGGTTCCTCTGCCTGCAGATGGCGGTGGTGTCGGCCCAAGTCAGCGGGGAGCCCCCAGCCTCCGCCTGCAAACCGGGCGAGTTCGTGGTCCTGGGATCTCCCAACGACTTCGGGCCGAAGAAAGATAGTCAATTCAAGGTCCTAATTGACCAGCGATTCGACGGCGGGTTTCTGACGAAAGAGACCATCTGGATCCCGGTGATCGAGCAGGCGGTTCCGAAGTGGAGCAGCATACCGGGCTCGACCTGGAATTTTGAAATCGAAGGTGTCGGGGGAGGACAGGGCAGCGGGGAGGACGGCAAGACGACGATTGCAGCGTGCGGCTCCCTGTTTATATGTCCGGAGGAGCCGCCCGAACCGCCGGATGGAGATCCGCCGCCCGGCATTCCGCTAACGGCGCGGCAAACGGTCGCAGCCGTTACGGTGATTTTCTCCGACCTTTCCGCGCAAAGGTCAATCGACGACTCCGACATCTTCTTCAATCCGGAGGTCCCTTTTCAGACCAACCCGAATGACACCCAGGTTGACTTTGAAACCGTCCTGCTTCATGAGCTGGGCCACGCTTTGGGGCTTGACCACAACGACAACTGCGTCGTCGGTTCCACCGTGATGGAATCGGTGGTGTCATTGGGAGAGAGGAAACGCGATCTTTTTTCGGCTGAAACGGAAGGGGCGAAGTTTCTCTATCCGGACGGCTCGTCCCCGGCGATACGAATTTTCGAGAGAGACGGGGTGGTGGAGTTCCAGGCGGCCGAAGGGGGACCGAACCCGTTTGCGCAGGCAGTACCGATTTTCGGCCACCAGGGACGTCGTTGGATCGCGTCATCGTCGGCCGCTTGGTTGCAGGTCGAGCCTCCCACCGGGCGCTTCTTGCTGGATGGCGAGGTGAACGTTTCCCCCGATGTTGCCGGGCTGGCTGTCGGAAGCTACCAAGCGACGGTGTCGATCGAACTCGAAGGATACTCCGGACCGTCAGCGACCGTACAGGTCAACCTGGAAGTACTGCAGGGCGCACCGGTCGGGGTAGAACCGAAGCTCACGCGAGCCGGTATTGTCAGTGCGGCGAACATGTTTTCGCAGGCTCTGGCGCCTGGGTCGCTGTTCACCCTATTCGGCTCGCAGCTCGCCGCGTCGACCGAGTGGGCCATCTCCTTGCCGCTACCGACTCGGCTGGGAGGAGCGGAAGTCTTTGTCAACGCCGTTCGGGCGCCTCTGCTTTACGCATCGCCTACTCAAATGGCTCTTCCGGGTTTTTAGTGGGTGGCCAACGGGTAGCCGGCTCCTCCATCCTGCCGACCCGACGTCGCCCGCAGTCACATCGGAGCCCAAAAGGCGGCCAAGAAATCCCCAAATACCCTACACGCCAGTCCGGTCGTGGGCAACTCGTAAAGGGAATAAGATACTGATAAACAGGGAGTTATCTCTTTGAGTGTGGCCACTGGATGACAGTTGTGGATCCGCATTTCACAGCCTTCGGGAGACTGTACGACTACCTGCCAGCAGCCTTGCTCTACTCGTAACCCTTTGTTTATCAGTAATTCTTTTTGGCCAACGCAGTCGCCGCCCGGCCTTGGGGGCCGTAGAGTTGTCACGAAGCCCTTGAATGGCACCGAAGCAGGCTCCGGGAGGTCGGCCTCACAGTGGCGAGGGATCCGTCACTCACCGCCGCCAGCCACTAAAATCCCAGAAGAGCCACTCAAATCAACGGCCAGGTGCCCGTCGAGACGCCAGTTGGCCGGGGCGGCATCATTGTGCGAACGGACCTAGGTCAGACGGGTTCGGTTCCGCTCGACTTCATTGCGGCGGCCCCGGAGCTATTTTTGATTAACGGCGATCGAGCGATCATCCTCAATGAGGATTCCACACTGAACTCGCCTGACAATCCGGCGGCGCAGGGAAGCAAGATCAGCGTATTTTTCACGGGGCAGGGTCCCGTGAGTCCGCCCGTCGCCAGCGGGCGGCCTGCTCCCCTTAGCCCGCTCGCTCAGGTAACCTCCGAGGCGCAAGCTGAAATCGGAGGACTCGATGTGGAAATACTCTTCCTCGGTTTGACGCCCGGTTTGGTCGGACTCGAACAAGCCAATCTCCCTGTCCCCATCGGGCTGACAGGCCAGTTGCCGGTTCGCCTCACCATAGACGGAAATCGAAGCGGGTTGGGGCTGATTTCGGTAGAGTGAACCTAGGGGTGCTTTCATGATGATGCCCGTGGCGCGATTCGCATGGATCTTGGTCCTAACGTTGGCCTTGTCCGGGTCCACCGTCGTTCGACTCGATGTGGGGCAGCTTAGCCAATTGGCCACCAACATCGTCGGCGGGCAAATCACCAACATTACGCCCGAGAAAGATTCCAACAGCGGCTACATCTACTCGAACGTGACGCTGCAAGTGTCCCACGCGATTCCCTCAACCTTGGCGGGACGCAACTACCAATTCCGCATGGTCGGAGGCGAGCTGAACGGCAAGCGATTGCACATCGCCGGGTTGCCGCAATTCCGAGTCGGGCAGGACGTCGTGCTATTTCTCAACAGTCAGCCTGCCGGCGTCTTCGGCCCCACGGTCGGTCTCTGGCAAGGGGTCTTCTTCGTGGAGCGGGACGCGGCCACGGGAATGGAGACCGTCACCGACCATCAGCACCGACCGATCCTGGGCGTACGAGATTACCGGTTTGTCGTCGGCTTGCCAAGAACCGGCGAGCACCGAACCGCTGTTGCCTCGGGAAGTAGCCCTTCCGGCCTGGCGATCGGCCGGTTTTTCGACCAAATCCGCACTCTACGGTTTTCACCGTCGACCCGCTAGTGCTTGGTCCCATAAGTGCGGGAGAGGTCCATCAGTGCTGCGTCGCGCTTGCTCGCCGTGTTCAACGTAGGATTCAAGAAAGGCTGCTACGGGTCTGACAGGGCAAATCCCCGCAATGGCGGGACCGCCCCGGGGCGTCGAGACTCATCTCGGGCCGGCAAGCCCCCTTTTTCACCTGGCGACACTTCCCCGGCGGGCCGCTGCGGCTAGTTCTCCACGATCGTGAACGAAAAATTCATCGCTTCGCCGCCGAAACACAGGTCATTCTTCCCTCGTGCCTTATGCTTCTCCAGGCAGGCGGTGCCCGCAGCGGAAGGTCGAGCCGACAAGGCCCCGCTCGCCGCTGGAGCACCGGAGGACCTGCAGCAGTCGGGGTAACTCTTACTCCTTCTAAAACCTGAAGCGCAAGGAGCTCTGGATTCGACGCGCCGAGCAAGCTTGTAGCGCGGACCTGGCGCCTTTCCAGCGTCCGCGTCTTGAACTTGTGGCCGATAGCCGAGAGCAATTTGAGAGCCGAATGGTAAAATAGAAGCAGAGCGGCCGTGTTTCGTCGGTTGGCCTCAGGCCACGAAAAGAAAAATTACCAAACAAACCAAATTCCGCGCAACCCATTTTATATCAATGGGTTGCGCGGTGTTTTCTGAACGATGGGGCAGTTGGCTCAGCGCCGCTCCGCTGATCGCCTCGCGGGAACAGAAGGAGACCTCGACCTACGAGCGAGTCGGGCCCCAGAAACAGCAACAGGGCGCCAACGAACTGTGCCGGCGGCGACGAACCGAGCAGCGGAACAACGGTAGGAACGGAAAATGACCAAACAAAGCCAATTCCCCCCATAACCGCTATTAAATCCAGCAACTTACGCTGCCGCGACAAGATGTGCAGGGGGTGGCCGAACAGAACGAAATTTCTCGGCAGCGCCCACCGGATGCCGACTCCCGGCGACGTCCGAGCGGTTGCGAGAACCCATTGGCAGCGTCAGCGCTGCTCGCAAGCTGAAGCTCCGTCGCTTTGCTACATTGGAGGCGTGCAAGCGCCTCGACCGCTGCTGAGCCAGGAATTTCTTGAGCGGCTCGAGCGGCTCACTCTTCGTTGGCACAAGTCCTTCCACGGTCTGCTGGGAGGACAGATCACATCGCGCTATGCCGGCGTCGGACACGAGTTCCACGAGCACCGCCGATTCCAACACGGTGACGACCTGCGGGCCGTCAACTGGAGAGTCTACCTGCGCCTGGAGCGCGTGTTTCTGAAGATGTTTCTCACCGAACCACGCACCCCGATTCGGCTGTTCCTCGACACCAGCGAGTCGATGGCCCACGGGGCCGAGGAGAATGTCCCGGAAAACTCCAAGTTCGCCTACGCCTGCCGTCTGGCGGCGGCGCTCTGCTACGTAGGCTTGGTCCGCTTGGAGACGATCCTCATCCAGCCGTTCGCCGCCGAACTCGGGAAGTCCTTTCGTGCCGAGGGAGGCCGCCACCGCTTCGCCGGCGCGGCCGCCTTCCTGGGTGATCTTTCGACCAGCGGCCCCTCGGACTTGCGGGCAACTGTGCGCGAGTTCTTGTCGCGAAATCCCGCGCCGGGGTTTGCGATCTTTCTCTCGGACTTCCTCGACAAGCCGGATGGTCTCGAGGCGCTCAGTCATATGTCCGACGAAAACCACGAGGTTACCCTCGTGCAGTTGGCCGGTCCCCAGGACCGCACTCCGCCTTGGCGTGGGCAAATCGAGCTGATCGACGCCGAATCCGGAGTCCGAAGCCCCATGCACGTCACCGCCCAAGACGTCGACAGGCACGCTGCGGCCTACGATGCGTTTTGTGGAGAGGTGGAGTATATCGCCAAGCGCAATCGCGGCAGCTACCTGCACTTGAACACCGACACGGTTCTCGAAGAGGCGCTTTTCGGGCCGCTTGTCGCCGCCGGAGTCGCGAGTTGACGGCGTCCCCCTTGCTCGCTAGGTTCGAGCCGGATCGTGCCTGCGGCGACGCTGCCGCGACAGCGTCCGCGGCTTCGGGGAAGGCTCTGCCCGAACGGCCGGTCCGTGCAGGTTTTCGGGCCGCTCGCCGATAGTAGGATCGGATGAGTTAACCGTCTCGACCGGCGAGCCGAGGTGGGCTAGCAAAAGGCAAAAACCTGTGGTAGTCTTTTCGCTAGAGAGCAACGATCGGGAGCCGGAAATACCAGCAGACACCCGGGAATCGATGGGGGGGCGTCGCGCTGCGGAATCGGGCTTCGGACTGGGCGGCGGAGTCGGTTAAATCTCGTTCGGAGGGTGTTCCGCCATGCTTCTGAGCGTTAGAGAACTAAGCCGTTTTCGAATCGAAGGCAAAGACGGGAAGCTGGGTAAAGCGGCCGACCTGTACGTGGAGGATTCTACCTGGTCCACTCGCTACCTTGTCGTCAACACAGGCCGTTGGCCCTCGGCTCATCGAGTATTGGTCCCTCCCGAGCATTTGGGGCAACCTGACAATGCGAAACGGGTTTTGACGCTATCGCTGACCCGCGAAGACTTCGAGCGGTTCGCGGATTCCGACAGCCATCAACTTATTTCCGAACAGCAGGCACTCTTGCTCGAAAGCCGCTACGGCAGTGCCGTCTACGGTGGGGGCGGCGGGCCCGTGGGCGCCGTGCATGGCGTCGTCTCGCCACAGGCGCTGGCGATCGCCGCCGCCGAAAAACCGGCCGCTTCCGAAGGGGCGGCTCCGGCCCCTCAACTACGAAGCGCTCTCGAGCTCGTCGGCTATCATATCGAGGCTCTCGACGGCCCGTTCGGCAACGTAGAGGATTTTCTTCTGGACAACGACGACTGGGTCGTGCGCTACATGGTGATCAACACCAAGACCTGGCGATTGCCCAACCCCAAGGTTTTGGTTCCGCCTTCGTGGATTCAGGACATCAGTTGGGCGGAATCGCGCGTGCATATGTCCGTTCGGCGGGCCAAGATCAAGCGTGGCGCCCGCTACGAACCCACCTCCCATAGTCACTCGCAAAAAGAAAAACCTCTGCTGTGGCCCTAGCCCGCATTTCTCACCACGTGGCGAGGCGAAGTGCGTGAGAAGCCCGTCAGTACAGGGCGCGCGCCGCTCGGCGACTCATTTCCTGAGGAATGCGAGCGTACTTGAACCCTACGTTGAGCACGGCGAGCAAGCGCAACGGAGTAGTGGCGGGCTTATGGCGTGCTTTGACCGTCAGGTGGTGAGAAATGCGGGCTAGCGCGATCTCTCGCGAGCCGCCCTTCCTGGTTGACTAGATCGCTGCAATCAATTTGGCCAGCAGCGCAGTGCGGTCGGGGATACGGTTGATCAGGATGCTTTCGTTCAGCGCGTGGGCGCCTTCGCCGACGGCACCGAGCCCGTCGAGCGTCGGCACCCCCAAAGCGGCGGTGAAGTTGCCGTCCGACCCGCCGCCGACTTGAGCTTCGCCAACCTCGAAGCCTAGTTCCGAGGAAAGTTTTCGGGCCAGACGGTAGAGTTTGAGCACCGCTCGGGATCGCTCGAGCGGGGGCCTGCCGATCCCTGCTTCCAGCACCAGCTCCGTCCTCGGATCGAACGGTTTCAAAGCCCGAAACCTCTTCTCAAGCCGCCGCCCTTGGGCGGCGCGCGGCACTCTGAAATCGATCTCGGCCCAAGCTTCCTCGGCGACGACATTCGCGCGACTCCCGCCATGAATCACACCGGGGTTCACCGTGATTCCCGTTTTGAGGTTCGTCCACTCGGCGATTCTTGACAACTGGCGCGACAGCTCGACGATGGCGCTTGCTCCGGAAGCGAAATCCAGTCCCGCGTGCGCCGCCCGTCCCTTGACGCGGAGCCGCAGACTTCCGCCGCCCTTGCGGCCCGTTTTGAGGTTTCCGCCTAGGCCGGCCGCCGGCTCGGCGACCAACACGGCGCTGCTTCGCCGGGCTTCGGCCTCGGTGAACGCGCGAGAGCTCGGGCTTCCTACTTCCTCGTCGGAGTTAAGCTGTAGGACATACTTCTTGCCTACGGGGATTCCGATCTCACGGAGAGCCTCGGCCGCGAAGACAAGCATGGCGACGCCGGCCTTCATGTCGAAAACTCCGGGTCCCCACAGACGCCCTCCCTTCCGTCTGAACGGCATGCGGCGGATGGTTCCCGCTTCCCAGACCGTGTCGAGGTGGCCGAGCGCGAGGATCTGCCCCTCCTTGGCTCGCCCGGGAAGCTTGAATTCGGCGCGCAGGTGCCGGCCGTATTTTTTCTGGCGGTAGAGCTTTACCTTCGCAAGCGGTGCGAGGCGGTCGGCGACAAACTCGACGGCGCGGTCCACGGCGGCTTTGTCGTTGGTCGGCGACTCCAACTTGACCAGTTGGCCGGTCCATTCGAGGATGGCGGGCAGCCTCTGGGTGGTGTAGCGTAAGACATCATCCATGGTTCACGGTTTAACCTGCCCTTGGTATGATACGCAGTTTTCTTGCAGGGCGTGGCGCTCCGCACGCGGTTTGCGAGCTCGTGTGAACGAGGCTGTTCTTCCTCGGCTCGAGAACGAGGGCAACCGCGGCACCGATCCTCGGATACAATAGGGCTATCGCGTTCCCTGCGCGCTCGCGGTAGGATTTCGGTCCCTGCATCCCGATGCTCGATTTCAATCAGATCCTCGAGATTCTCCCTCACCGTTACCCGATGCTCATGGTCGACCGGGTCGAGGAAATCACACCCGATCGCGCGGTCGGCATCAAGAACGTTTCCATCAACGAGCCTTTCTTTCAGGGACATTTTCCCGATTTCCCGGTGATGCCGGGAGTGCTGATCGTGGAATCGATGGCCCAGGTGGGCGCCGTATGGCTGTTGAGCCAATTGCCCGATCGCGAGGCGCGATTGCGAAACAAGCTGGTTCTGTTCGCGGCCATTGAGCAAGCCCGGTTTCGAAAACCCGTGTTTCCCGGGGACGAACTACGGATCGAGATGCACTTGCTGAAGCGCAAGGCCACGATTTGCAAGATGAGCGCCAAGGCGACAGTGCGGGGGCGTTTGGTCGCCGAGGCCGTCCTCATGTGCCAGGTCGCCGACAAATCCGCGATTGCGCCGGAGTCGTCCCCTCCGGCCGCTGCTCCCAAGCGTGACGAGCCGTAAGAGGGCTTGATGGGAGTCCACCCCACAGCGGTTGTTCACGCCAACGCCAGCATCGCGGAGTCCGCGGAGATCGGGCCCTTCTGCGTCATTCAGGAAGAAGTCGTCATCGGCCCGGGAACGAGACTCATGGCGCACGTCTATGTAGACGGGCCGACCTCGATCGGAGACGACAACAGGTTTTACCCGTACTCGAGCGTGGGGGCGGCGCCGCAAGATCTCAAGTTCCGCGGCGAGCGTTCGGAGACTCGGATCGGCAGCCGCAATCAGATCCGGGAATTCGTCACGATCCACCGCGGCACCGAAGGCGGAGGCAGCCTGACCAGCGTGGGCGACGACAACCTGCTGCAAGCCTACGCCCACGTGGCTCATGACTGTCACGTCGGCTCCCACTGCATCCTGGGACACGGAACGACGCTGGGCGGCCATGTCAGCGTCGAAGACTGGGGAGTCGTCGGAGCGCACAGCGGAGTGCATCAGTTCTGCCGCATCGGTTCCCATTGCTATATCGGCGGCTACAGCGTCATCACCCAAGACGTCACGCCCTACGCGCTGGTGGTGACCGAACGAGGGGCCAAGGTTTTCGGCGTGAACAAGGTCGGGCTGGAAAGGCGCGGCTTTTCCGACGAGACGATCCAGAGCCTTCACAAAGCCTTTCGCGTTCTGACGAAGTCCGGATTGAATACCGAAAATGCGATCGAGAAGATTCGAGAGGAGATTGAAGACGGGGAACACGTTCGCGGGCTGCTGGCGTTTATCGAGAGCTCGGAGCGGGGTATCGTCAAGTGAAATACGGCTTGATTGCCGGGGGAGGCCGTTTTCCGCTGCTCGTGCTTTCCGCCGCCCGGCAACAAGGGCACGAGATGGTGGCGGTCGCCGTCAAGGAGGAAGCGCTTCCCGAGGTCGAGCAGCTTGCCGCGCGCTGCCATTGGATCTCGCTGGGCGAGCTGTCAAAGCTGATCAAGATCCTCAAGCAGGAAAACATCAGCGAAGCGATCATGGCGGGACGCGTTCAACACGCCCGCATCTATTCCTCGATTCGCCCCGACTGGAAACTGCTGAAGCTGCTCAAGTCGCTGGGGCGGAAAAACACGGACTCACTCATCGGGGCCGTGGCCGCCGTGCTCGCCGACGAAGGCATCCGGCTGCTCGATTCCACTCGGTTTTTGGAACCGTACATGGCCGTGGAAGGGCCGCATACCAAGCGGGGTCCCACGGAAGACGAGCAGGCCGACATCGACTATGGACGCGAGATTGCCCAGGCTTTGGCGGCCTACGACATCGGCCAAAGCGTCGTGATCTGCGAAAAGGCGTGTGTGGCGGTCGAAGCGATGGAGGGCACCGATGCGGTGATCCTGCGAGCGGGCGAGGTCAGCAACGGGCGGCGGCTGACGGTCGTCAAAGCGGCCAAGCCGAAACAGGACATGCGTTTTGACGTACCCGTCGTCGGGCCGACCACCATCTCGAAGATGAAGCGCGTGAAGGCGACAGCGTTGGCGGTTGAAGCCGGTCAGACGCTGCTGATCGACCGGGAGGAACTCCTGGCGGCCGCGGCGGAGGCCGGGATTACCATCGTCGGCTGCCGCTCCTGAATCTCTATCAAGCGGCGGCGACTGACGAAATTCGGCCTATATAATTGCATCGACGATGTTTCCGATGAACGCCTGCTCGTTCCACCCGACCGGGCCCGATCCAACCCGCGCGACGACCAGATCGAGCGACGGGATGACATAGCAACGGTTCGCATTGTAACCCCGCAGCGCAAAGGCATCCCTGGGCAGGTCGGCCCTCATGGGCAGCTCCGGCCACATCGTCCCCTCGCTATTTACCCACCACGTGTAGCCGTAAGCTGAGTTCAGAGTCTGAGAGGCTTTGGTGGCCAGGTCCATCCACCAGGCGGGGATGAGTTGCTTTCCGTCCCACGACCCGTTGTGCAGGGCCAGATAACCAAAACGCGCCAACTCCCTGGAGGAAACGTAGATCCCGCTATCCCCGTTCGAGTGCGGCCCCATGAACCCCCGGCCTCCCAGCAGACTCCAGCTCAACTCCTCGATGCCAATCGGAGCAAAGACGCGCTCCTGCATAAAATCGCCCATCTCAACCCCCATGATGTTGGCGAACGCCAACGACAGGTGTTGCGTCCCAATATCGCTGTACACCCACTGCGTGCCGGGATCGGCAACCAGCTCAGCCCAACAGCCGTGCCGATTCGGAGCTCTCCCCAGCGCGTGTTCAAAGGCGCCGTGCTCCGGTGCGAGAGGCATGCCTATGCAGCCTGACATGTGGCCGGGGAGGGCCGAGGTCATGCTGAGCAGATGCCGAACGGTGATGCGCTCCTTGCGCGGATCGGTGAGCGGGTAGCCCTCGGGGATGAAGCGATAGGCCGGGCTATCGAGGTCGACCTCCCGCCCCTCCGGCAGTTGCTTTTGACGGCTTGCCTCAAGCAGCAGCCCCCAGGCCGTGCCGGTAAAAGATTTGGTGCCCGACCAAATATTGAATCGGGTGGGAATCGGGATATTGAAGCTGTAAAACTCTCGAGCCACATATCCATGCCGGATGATGACGGCTGACCACTGAGCGCCGCCGTAATGAAACGCTTGGCTTTTAAAAAGGAAGTCGAGCTTTTCGGGGTCCATGCCCGCCAGGTCCTTGACCTGATTCAGGTCTTTGATCAAACGCCATCCGCCTTTTGATTCGGGCGGCGGGTAGTAACCCTCCTCGCGTGATGGGACAGATATCTCTGTGCTGCTTTCGCCCGCGCCCTGGGAGGTGTCCACTCGCGCTTGTTTGCGCGCGAGGCTCGGATCAGCCCCGTCACGACCGCCGCCGGTGTCCTCACAACCGCCCAGAAAGGCCCCGCTGAGCACGCCTCCCACAGCGGCCATCGACAGTCTATTGAACTCGCGACGCTTCAATTTCTTCGACCCCATTTCGCACCACCTTTCTCTAGCCCGCGGGACGACCTTCGGGAAAAACTCTCGCGCTCCCTTTTCCCGAAAACCTTTCCGAAACCAGGATGCCGTTAGGTTCCCCGATTCGAACCCAACCAGTCAAGCCCGTTCTGGTTTACGTCACTGCCGCCGAGGGGGGCGGAGGCCCGTTACACTTCAGTGGGCACAATCGGCTGCATTTCCTCCTACACAGATGGAATTTACGGTAAGGACGAAGGTCGCGGATACGGTTTCAGTTGGCCAGAGCCGTCACCCGCCTCCAGCAGCCAGTATTTACGATCCGAGAAGTACGACAATAAGCCGAGGTTTCCGGGGGACTCAAGCTCCCGCGCCCACACGATGCGGGAATCGTCCGGTTCGGCCCGGTTGTAAACCCATTCTTGCCAGGCCGGATGCCCCGGCTGGTAGCGTACGAGGATCAAGTGCCGTCCGGGCGTGTGGAGCAGCCGCTGCTCAATCTCCCAACGCTGCTGCCCAAAGCGTTTGCCGGCGAGACTTGCCAGTCGCCGGTTGGCGGGGAGCGACAGGGCAAACGTGGCTAGCGTCGTCAGCAGAATCCCAACGGCGAGGCCGCGCCTGTGCAGGCGTATGCCGGAGCGGCGAACCGCCTGGACCGCGAGCAGGTAGGCTAGAGGCATGGCAGGCGCCAAGTAGTGTGGAGAAATGGCGGGAGCCGAGGTGATCACCTGTCCGGCGAAGACCAGCAGGACGGCTGCGGCTGCTGCCCCGTGCCATCGCTCGATGCGGCTGCTCCAAAGACTGAACAGCAATGGCAACGCCAGCGCCGGGCCCAGGAGAAACGCCGCCAATTTCGGGATTTCGAAAACCCGGCCCCAAGGCCTCTCGCGCCGCTCGAGGTACATGTTCACTCGGGCCTCGGCGTACCATTGGCGCATCTGGGGATTGCGATACTCGGGTTCTCGTTGCAAGGGCAGGGTGATAAAATGCGGAGCGACCTCGTACTGCGCCTCGTTTTCCCAGTACGGAAGCCGTAAGGGGTCGCCCGTCACCCGGTAGTTGTAATAGGCCATAAAACCGAACGTGGGTGTCAGGACAGCTACCAGGGAGAGCACCGCCGACACCGGCATGGTGCGCTTCCTGATGTACTCCACAGCCAGCAAGACAACGGCCGGCATGGCGGCAAGAAGCCCCTCGTACGGGCGTGTGTTCGCGAGCAACGCCAACCCGGCGGCCATGAGCGCTCCGTCACGCGGCCGGGCGCTGCGCGCAAGGCGTCTGGCGGCTCCGTACAACAGGGCGCCGCCCGCCAGCGACAGCGCCCCGCCCCAGTAGGTCCGGCTCCAATAGGCGTAGTCGCCTGCTTCGCCTTCGAACACGCCGACGCGGAGCAGCGGCAGCACACCAACCCACAGGGCCCACGCTGGCGGCATCTAGGCGCGCGCCATCCACGCCGTTGCGGCGCAGGCCAAGCCCATGCTTAGCCAGACTCCCACCAGCGGGCGGCCCGCCAGCACCTGCCCCACCGCAAGCGCGAAGCCCTGCGCGGGCGGGTACTTCGACTGATAGGTCGGGATCTGCTGTTGCTGAAACGTCTCCAAATGTACCCAGTGCGGATGGGTCGGGTTCGTCAGCCGGCCGTGGGCGAAGGTGTCCGCCGCCAGCAGGTAACTGAACTCGTCTTGAATGAAGGGATAGTATGGGCAAACCGCGCAGATGAGCGCGCTAGCCGACGCGGCAAACAGGAACACGGCGATCAGGGAGGCGTTCGATCGCCGCGCGACCTGGGATATACTCCTCACGAAACCAGCCGTGAGACGCCGCCACCGGGACGGGGACCGGTACACGAAGACACATACGAGCGCTAGGATCGCCAGTTCGATGTACTCTCGAAGCGAGATCGTCATTCGGACTAGCGATCCTCTGACCTACAACGAAGAGGTGTACCAGCTTATCAGCTAGCTGATTGGTAGCGGCTCTCGATACGAGGCCACTCATCGAGCACGCAGCGAAATCCGGTGTGGGAATAGCGCCAGCCGCGGGTGTGTGCTTTGTTTCTGTTTGACAGCCGCAGAAAGCGCGGCGGGTCGTCCCATGAGCCGCCTCGGACGCCGTGGGTTTCTCCCTGTGGAGGCCCTCGAGGGTCGTTCTTGGGAGAGTCTTGATAGTATCCGCCCGCATGCCAATCAGACACCCATTCCCAGACGTTGCCGACCATGTCGAACAGGCCGTACGCGTTGGCGGGAAAGCTTCCGACCGGAGCGGTGAACCGCCAACGGTCCGCGCCGGATGCGAAGCCGTCGCAGCACTGCTCGGCACCGTAATTAGCCATGGACCGATCGATGGAGTTTCCCCAGGGATATTTTGATTTGCCCGCGCCGCCCCGGGCAGCGTACTCCCACTCCGCCTCGGTCGGCAGCCTGCCCCCGATCCAAGAGCAGTAGCCAGTAGCCTCCTCCCAAGTGACCCGGACGATGGGGTGGGTTTCGCCGCGCCAGCCTCGATTGAATGCCGGCGGCGGCGGCATCTCGCGTCCGGCGCTTTCGGCGAACCGCCGGTAGGCGGCGACAGTTACCTCCGAGCGCCCGATCCAGTAATCTTGCTTCAACTGAACCGTGTGCCTGGGGTATTCCCACTCCAGACAGTCATCGTCGGATTCCCCGCAGCCCATTTCGAAGCTTCCCGAGGAAATGAGCTGATACCGCAGCCCGTCCCTGGGATGAATCCTCCCCGAGGACGCACTGGCCGCCGACTCTCGCCCCGGCGTCGGTGGATTTTCCGTGCACGCCGAGACGATCACAATCACCGCGACCGCCGAAAGCCCGCGGCTCAGCAGCGCATAGGAAGGAGCCGGTGCTCGAAAAACCGCCATGTGAGCATGATAATTCCTTTCTTCCGTCCATCACATGCCGCAAGCGTACCGACTGTGGGCTCCGATCGCGTTTGCCGCCGCGGTGAGTACCGGCGTTCTTCGGCGGAACAAGCGCCGGGACCGCCGCCAATTGAAGTTTCAGGTTAGTGTGACGGTATCACACGGGAACGGAGATCGATCAGCTATTGCGGGACGTAGACGCTCCAACCGGGAAGTTCCGGCAACTCAATTTGATCCCACGATTTCGACAGGCGCTTCATATAGTAATCGCCCAGGATATGATTTTCGCTCGGCGCGGCAACATAGCGAAGCGCCGCCGGCAGGTGCTCGCGAATTTGCTCGTCGCTTACCGGAAGCCCAGCCTGACGGCGGTTCAAAAGCCCGTGTCCCGTGTGATAGAGCTTTCCCTCGGCCATCAAGGAAGCCAGCGGATGCTCGGGAAAATATGCTTCTCCAGGATGCGCCTTGGCGAAGCGGTACGCTTGCTCGGAGCGCGAGATCGGCGGCGGTCCGACCAGGCGGCTGTAAACGCGAGTCGCGGCGTAGCCGGCTCCCCTTGCGACCTGAAGCACCAGTAACAGTAGGATGCCGCTTTGAGCCGCGCGCTTGATCGTCGCTCCGACTCCTTCAGCCGTCGCCAGACGGAGGATCAGCATGCAGACGCCGACCGCGAGAAACCAGTCCGGTGCGAGAAAGTTATTGCTGAACCCGGCAGCTTTGATGCGGCCCAGAATCGCCGTGGGGAGCATGCCGGCGGCTAACGCCAGCAGAAGCAGCGGCTGTCGCAGCGACGCCTTACACCGTGTATCCGGGCTCGAGAGCCGCAGCAGAAACAGGGCAATGACCGCCAAAACGGCAATGTCGAGCACGTCGCCGAGCCGGCCGTACTCGTGCAAGATCGCGCCGGGGTAAAGCGAGTGGCGGGCGGGAATCTCGAACATGGTGAAGAATAGATCCCCGAAACCGTAAAGAGCGCCGAACAACACCCACCACGCGGCCCCGAAGGCCGCCATGAGCGGAAGAAACCTCGCGGCTGCCCGGCGCTGCTTGATCACCGCCAGATAGACGGCCGGGGCAATGAGGATCGGAACCATCGTCTGCTTGGCCCAAACCGCGGCGGCCGCCGTGGCGGCGGCGGCGAGAGCCATTCCCCAACTGTCGGGGTGTCTGCCAAGTCGCAGCGTGAAGTAGCAACACAGCCCGGTCAACCCGATCGCCGGAGCGTCCACGTGGGGGTACCAGGCCGCTCCCGGATAGACGAACCAAAACACGTGGAAGACGACGATCAGAAATAGCGCGCCGCCGTTCTCTGATCCGGTTCAGGGTGGATCTTGCGGCTGCCGATCAACAGCGCCGCGGGGCCCATCGTAAGCAGAAACGAAACCAGCAGGCCGCATTCGATCGTGGGAGCGGGCGAATCGAAAAGGACTACCGGGAAATAGAGGAAGAGCCCCAAGGGTCCGTAGATCAAACCCGGTAAGACGCCAGAGTCAGGGGAAGCGTACAGATCGAACCCGCTAACCGCCGCGTAGGCCCGCGCCACTCGAATGTCGTTCCAATTCGACCCGGGCCCTAGGAGCGGGGCGGAAACCATCGCGTCAAAGACACAACCTGCCGCCGCCAAAAAACAGAGCGAGAGAAACCACCGGCCCCTCAGAAAGCCGGCGGCCATCGACGGCATCTTGTGGGCGGTCCATTGGGCCCAAGACGACGGAGCCCGACCCTTTAGAAAGCTCATCTTGTTTGACTCCCTCGGGCCGCGGCGAACGGCGGGCCTCTTTTCATCTCATCAATGTAGCTCACAGCGGATCAACCCATCGCACGGCGTTTTCCGCAAGCCCACTGTTTCCCTGCCCAAGTACCTCGCTTTGTGGTCGTACTTTCCGCGACCGCGATTGTGGGCTTGTGAGCGGTTTCCTATACTCAGAAGGTCCGATTCGGACTGCGGGCTGCCCGCGGTTGAAATTGCGGAGAGGATCAGATGCGTTGGCAACACATGGTCATCTTGCTGATCCTGTCTGGCCTGACAGTAGCCAGAGTCGCCTCCACGCACGACATCTTCAGCGCCACCTATGACGAGGGGTTTCATATCAGCACCGGCCTACAGTGGTGGCAGACCGGCGAGTACAGCTACGACCCCAAGCAGCCGCCGTTAGCGAGAATGGCGGTCAGTTTTCTGCCCTACCTTTCCGGCGTCAGAACCAGGCCGGAGATGCCGCTGTATGAACAAGCAAGATATACGCTCGAAGAAGCCGGGGGCTATTGGGAAACGTTGACGCTGGCGCGGCTCGGAAACCTGGTTTTTGTTCCTATCCTCATTTTTTACGTCTATCGCTGGAGTGCCGGACTCTATGGGGCGCCCGCGGGCCTTATCGCTGTGCTTCTAGCCACGTTCTCCCCCAACATCCTGGCCCATGCAGGGCTCGCCACAGTGGACTTTGGCTTGTCGGCCACTTTCATCGGCGCCGCTTATCATCTCTATCGTTGGGCAGAGGATCCCCGCTTCCGGAATCTCGTGTGGGCGGCCTGCCTGCTGGCCGTGGCACTATTGTGCAAGTACTCGGTGATCGGCTTCATGCCTCCCTTGTTGATTGCGTATTTTGCAATTGCTCAGCGGGACAAGCTTTTCAATCGTCAGCGCTGGAACCTCATCGCCCCGCGCAAAATTGTCTTCCACGGGATCGCCTTTTGCTCTGTCAGACCCGAAAGCCATTGTGAGCGAAACCGTCGACCAATGGGTCCCGCCCGGCTCGGATCTAAACCGCTCAGTACACACTGTGATTGAGAAGGCGCCGTTGCCGGCGCCAAGTTTTTTTGACGGACTGGCCATTGCCATCCGCTTGGGTCGAAAGGGTGCCGCGGGTCAATATCTTCTCGGGCAGGTGAAGCACCAAGAAGGTTGGTGGTACTACTTCCCGGTGGCGCTGGCCGTGAAAACTACTATTCCTTTGCTGCTACTGCTCGGTGTAGCCGCGGCGGCTTTCTTTGCCAGGGGGCGGCTTCGAGGAAAGACGGTTCGCTCTGTTGCGCCCTGGGGGCTGCTGCCATCGTGCTCGTTCCTATGATGGGCAACCTCAATGGAGGCGTCCGCCATGTTCTGGCGATCTATCCCTTTCTGGCGATCCTGGCTTCCTCTGTGTTTCGAGACCTCGCGGGAAGGTCCTGGTGGAAGAGCCCCTTGCCGGTTATTGGGTGCCTCCTAGTTGTTCTCCACGGGGTTGCTTCCTTGGCGGCTCACCCTGACCACCTGGCTTACTTCAATGAGATCGCCCGCGGCAGAGAACATAGGGTCCTAGGCGACAGCAACCTCGACTGGGGTCAAGACTTGGCGAGGCTGGGCCGGTATCTGGAAGCAAACGGAATCGAAAAGATTTATCTGCGCTACTTTGGAACGACATCCCCGGAAGTCGTAGGTATTCGTAACTTTGAACGTCTTGAACCGATGGACCGCCCGAGGGGTTGGGTTGCCGCTAGCGTGACGCTTCTGCAAGGAAGTTACCGTCTACCAGGGCGACCGGGCTTCGAATGGCTGTTGGAGTTCACGCCGCGGGAGAAAATCGGGAAGTCGATTTGGCTGTACTACTTCGAGGAATAGTCGTGCATGGCCCGGGTTATGATCCGCTCCGCCCGTCAAGATCCGCTTTTCGTAATCCAGACCTTGCCGCGAGGCGTCTGTCTGCCTCATCGTCCACCGATAGCTGGTCGCGGTACCGCCGAACGGCTGCCACGAGCCGAAGACTGTGCTGATGCCTGGGAAACGCTAGCCCGCTTTTCTCACCACGTGGCGAGACGAAGTGCGTGAGAGGCCCGTCAGTACAAGGCGCGCGAAGCTCGGCGCCCCGTTTCTTGAACAGTGCGGGGGTAGTCGAACCCTACGTTGAGCACGGCGAGCCATCGCAACGCAGTCATGGCGGGCCTATTGCGTGCTTCGACCGTCAGGTGATGAGAAATGCGAGCTAGTAAGGTTCAGTCCTTCTACGAGGACTACGTCCGCCACCACGTCCCCTATCACGAAAGTCCGGCCGGGGCCAAAGGTTTGCTGCTGCGAGCGCTTCCCTATTGGTCGTGGCGCGAGTGGCGGTTTTGGCGCCGCTATGTTCCCAAAGGGGGCCGGTTGCTCGATGTCGGCTCCGCCCGGGGCAGGGAGATCTTCGTCGAGAAGGCCGCGACATGCGTTGGCGTTGATATCGCATTGACGGCGCTGCGCGACTGCCGCGACCATTACGATCTAGCCCTGCAAGCGAGCCTGGCCTCGATCCCGTTCGCCGACGAGTCGTTCGAATGCGTCGTGAGCTCGCACGTGATCGGCCACGTCCCCGAGCACGAGAAGGACGCGGTGTTGTCGGAAATCGCGCGTGTCCTCAAGCCGGGAGGGATGAGCCTTCACGTGATCGAAACCGACAGCCGACATCCTCTCGTGCGGTTTGCCAAACGAAGGAGGGATCTCTACGAACGTTTCTTTATCGATCCGGATGGTCACGTCGGATTGGAGATGCCCGGGCGGGTCTTGGAGCGCTTCGCGCGGCTGGGGCTGCGCTGCAAGCAGTGTTATCGTATGGACGTCGGGCCCTTTCACCCGCGTGTTTTTCTCAAGCATTTCGATAACGAGTACCGTCGCCTTTCCCGCGGCGTCGATCGTCGGGCGCGGTTGTGCCGCTGGATCATGGATGCTCCAGCCGCGCTGGCGGCGGTTGAGGTCGGGCTGGGGATTTTTCATTACACTCTCGGCCAATGGTTTTACCGGCTGGACCGCTCCACGTTTCTGGCCGTGGTGTTTGAAAAGCAGGCGGAGCACTAGGAGCTGAAACCGGAGTGCGGGAAGCGTGCCGGACGTCGAGAGGAGTCGAGACGCGGACGCCGAGGGCGTCGGCCACTATGGGGACGCGATGTCGCCGGGACGCGATGTCGCCACGAATGGCGACACGGCACGCAGGAATGCGCGCGCCACAAGAAAATGCCGCGGATTGGGGCAGGCCGGCCGCGACGCCGCTGAAAAAACAGGATGGATCGGTGGGCGTCCGCCTAGCAACGATGACGCCTGGTCCACCGTGTAGGAGCGGTCATGGCGTGATGTGAATCGTTCCACATCGCTCCTCTCGGAAGGCTCTCCCGGGCCACTGTCTCCTCCGCCGAGGGCGCGAATGATTTGCTAGTTGCGTGGAGAGTGGATCGTGGAACTCGCCGTCATCGGCTACCGACTTTGTGAACCTCTGACCGGGGTGGGCCGCTATCTGGAAGCTCTCCTTCGCCAATGGTCTCGTCGGGAAACGCCCTTCCGCCGCATCGTCGTCTACTGTCCACGCGAGCCGAACATCCCGGCGGATACGATTCGCTCTCCGGTGGAGCTGCGGATCGTACGCAACCGCTGGTCTTCGC
The DNA here is from genome assembly GCA_965206025.1 of Bryobacterales bacterium. Taxonomy (GTDB): domain Bacteria; phylum Acidobacteriota; class Terriglobia; order Bryobacterales; family UBA6623. The sequence goes on from CBDBIU010000004.1 coordinate 83,435, forward strand.
TTCCGTGGGGAAACCTGCTCTTGTGGGAAAACCTTGTGCTGCCGCCGGCGATGGATCGCTGTGACTTGCTGTTTGCTCCCTACACGCTCCCGTGGAGTTGTTCGGCGCCGGCTGTGGTATCGAATCTCGGTATCTACGATTCTCGGCCCCGCGATTTCCCCCTCGGCCGGCGGCTTCGGTCGTTGGCCGGTTTTCATCACGCCGTTCACGCGGCTCGAATGGTGATCGCCAATTCCGACGCGACCCGCCGGGACCTGGTTCGTTTTTATGGCGTCAACTCATCGAAAGTCGAAGTCATCTATCCGGGCGTTGGCGAACCGTTTTCGCCCGCTCCGCCGCCGGATCAGCCGCCCCCGGACATCCGAGACAGGCTGGGCATCCCGAACGGGCCCTTCTTCTTGTTTGTCGGCAAGCTATCCCGGCGTCGGAACGTCCCGCTGCTCCTGGAGGCTTTTCGCCGGCTGACGGATTCGGGAACCGTTCCTCACTCGCTCGTGATTGTAGGGCCGGACCCTCTCGGCGTCGACGTGCGGCGGCGTGTCGCGGCTCTGCGGCTTTCAGGGAGAGTCGCGTACTTCCCCTATCTTGATAGCGAGCCGTTGGCCGACCTCTATCGGCAAGCGGCCGCCTTTGTGCTGCCGACTCTGGGGGAGGGTTTCTCTTTCACGGTTCTCGAGGCCATGGCGTGTGGCGCGCCGGTCGTGGTCTTCGATCACGTTGCGCTCGAGCGCGGCGTAGAAGAGGCGGCTCTGGTGGTCCGCGACACGAGCGCGGAAGGTTTGACCCGTGCTCTTTCAAACGTCGCCCATGAATCGATGCGGCTCCGGCTGCGGCAACAGTCCCTGGACTGCGTTAAACAGTTCAGCTGGCAAAAGACGGCTGAACAGACAGCCGCGGCTTTGCTCGCCGCGCTTCCACGCATGGGAAGATAAAATCGTCCGTGTCCGTTAGACCGAGCCACTCGCCGCGTCGTTTGAAAAAAGCGTGGCCGCTTTCTCTTGTTTTCGCCGCTCTCTTATTTGCATCACCCTTGGCGGGCCATCGCATGGAAGGCGATCTCACGATCGTCGTCCACGACGCGACCGGGTTGCCTCTTCCGGCCGAGGTGGAACTACTGAGCCGCGTGTCGCTTTTTCGGGCTCGCGCACGCTGCGACGCCTCCGGCCGGGCGCATTTCAAGCGCATCCCGTTGGGCGTCTACCGGCTGCACGTCAGCCACCCCGAGTTTCAGCCCTATTCCGAGCGTCTACGTGTTCCCTCCGAACTTCCTCTGGCTCGGCGGATCACCCTCGACGTCGCCGAGATCGAGACTTCCTTGACGATATCGGATTCGGCCCCTCTCGTGGATTCCGATCAGACGGGAACGGTTTTTCAGGTGGCTCGTGGACAGTTGCGTGAAAGCGCCTTCACGACGTCGGGCCGGAGCGCGATCAACCTCGTCGACACCTTCCCTGGGTGGCTGCTCGAAGCCAACGCGGTGCTTCACCCACGCGGTTCGGAGTACGACACGCAGTACGTCATCGACGGAATCCCGTTACTCGATAACCGCTCGCTCGCCTTCGTCCCCGCTTTTGAAACGGATGAGTTCGAGGCTCTCAATGTGATGACGGCCGCGATCCCCGCGGAGTTCGGTCGCAAGTTGGGCGGCGTGGTCGAACTCTACACGCGCCGCTCGGGCCAACCGGGCCATCACTCTGAATTCAGCCTGCAGGGGGGAAGTTTCAGCACCACGCAAGGTGCGTTTTCCCATCAGTACGTCCGTGAACGGACAAGTCTTGCCTTGGGGTTGCGCGGCGGCCGGACGAAGCGATACCTGGACCCACCGTCTCTCGAGAATTTCACCAACACAGCAAACTCGACCGGCTTCAACGTTCGCTTCGAGCGGGACGTGAGCGACCGCGACCGGCTCACCTTTTACTTGCGCTCGAACCGAGTCAATTTCATGGTGCCTAATGACCTCGAACAGCAGGCCCACGGCCAGCGCCAGGATCGTCGCGGGGCCGAGACGGCCGGCCAGATCCATTTTCAGCGAACGCTTTCTCCCCGAGCGCTTGCGGCCGTGCGGGGGATGTTTCGCGACGTAACTTCTGAATTGTGGAGCAACAACCTTTCCACCCCTGTCTTTACGCAGCAGGACCGCGGGTTCCGGGAAGGCGTCGCCACGGGTTCGGTGACGGTGGAAACCGAGAATCATCGCTTTAAGTTCGGGGCCGACTTGCGCCAGGCGAGCATCCGGGAGCTGTTCCTTTTTTCCGCAACGGAAGCTTTGCCGGAAATCGAGTTTCGCTTCCGCGACCGCCGGCAAAGCAGGGACGCGGGAGCCTTCCTGCAAGACCACTTCCGCTTCGGCAATCTGGTCGTCGACGCGGGGATGCGGTTCGACTACTACCGGCTGCTGGTGAAAGACTCGGCGATCAGCCCTCGCCTAGCGGCGGCTTACTATTGGCAGCCTGGAGACCTCGTTATCCGCGGCGGCTACGACCGTGTTTTCCAGACCCCCGCGATTGAAAACCTCCTGCTGAGCAGTTCCGCGCAAGCGCAAAATTTGCGTGGTGTCGAGGGAGGCTCGCCGCTGCCGCTCGGCCGTGCGGACTTTTTTGAAATCGGTCTGCGTAAGTCGCTCGTCGACCTGTTGCGCATCGAGGCCAACCATTTCTGGAGGGAAATGGAAAACTTTTACGACGACGACGTTTTCCTCAACACGGGCGTCAGTTTGCCCATTAGCTTCGATCGAGCTGCAATCGAGGGAACGGAGGTGCGAATCGAGTTGCCCCGCTCGGGACCGGTTTCGTCCTTCATCAGCTACTCGAATCTGCGGGGCCGGGCGACCTCGCCGGTCACCGGAGGTTTGTTTATCGAGGGCGGCGAAGGCGAGCAGTTGCACGGTGTCGTCACGACCTTCCCCATCTCACAGGACCAGCGAAACACCGTGAACGCGCAATTTCGGTTCGAACCGCATTCGCGGATTTGGTTCGCCCTCGGGGGCCGTTACGGCAGCGGCTTGCCGGTGGAGCTGCAACCGGAGCACCCGACCGAGACAGCGGAGCAAGATAGCCCTCCGAACGCAGGCACCGGGGAAGGGGGCCCGGTCATGATTCCCCGGGTAGTCTTGAATCGGGTCGATTTCGCTCGTGGCCGAGTTCGCCCGAATTTCAGCCTGGACTTCTCCCTGGGAGTAGGGCTTTGGCAACGCGATCACCGCTCGCTGCGGCTTCAAGTGGACGTGCTGAACGCCAGCGATCGACTGAACCTGATCAATTTCTCGGGCCTGTTCTCGGGGACGGCGATAGCCCCTTCACGCGCGATCGGCGCCCGCCTGCGGATGGTGTTGTGAGCGGCGATGGGGCAACGTCAGTACAGTGAGCGATCCCGCCGACGTCATGAGGGGCTTATTGGCGCCCATCCGGCGTCGGATAGCGAGAAACGGCCAGCCCGCATTTCACACCACGGTCTTGGCAGATGAGGCGCAAGGCCGGGCGGCCACGGCTCGCGGCAACAAGTTGTCTACATCGCCCAGCGTACGGTATGTCGGCGAGCGGGCGCGATGAATCGCGCCGCTACATCCCGAGGGCGGGGATTTGCTTCCCTTCCTGGCGGCTGCTGGCGATAATCACGTTCGACTGTGGTCGGGGTGTACAATTGAAGCCTTCGCACCGCCCTATGTAGACGCCGATGGGCTAGCGGCCCTCGCGTGGCAGTGAGAGCCTCGGCGAGGCCTTGCTCGATAGCCAACCTAACCGTAACCCCTGGGAGGAACCGTGGAAATATCTCAGTTGTCCGAAACTGACCTCGACCTGCTTCGTAAATACGACACCCCGACGATCTGTAACGTCATCGAGCTTTTCCAGATCCGGCCCCAGACGGAAGGCTATATGGACGATCGCGTCCGGGCCTGTTATCCCTCCTTGCCTTCGATGGTCGGGTACGCCTCGACCGCTACGCTGCGAACGTCCGCCAAACCGAGCAAAGGGGACGCTTATTCCTCCCTCGACGCCCAAGTGGCCGGTTTTGCCGGTTTGTCGCAACCCGTGGTCGTCGTCTTCCAGGATCTTGACGACCCCTCCGCGGCGGCAACCTTCGGCGAGGTCATGATCAGTACTTATAAGGCGTTCGGCGCCGCCGGCCTGGTGACCAGCGGGACCGCCCGCGATCTCGAACAAGTGCGCGCGCTCGAGTTCCCCTGTTTCAGCGACGGCGCGATCTGCTCCCACGGATATCCCCGGATCGTTGATCTCCATGTGGCGGTCCGCGTCGGCGGATTGGTGATTCATCCGGGCGACCTGCTTCACGGCGACGCAAACGGGGTCACAAATATCCCTCACGAAATCGCTTCCGAAGTCGCCCAAGCCTGCGAAGAATTCGTGGCCGCCGAGCAAGTGACCATCGACTACGTCAACGCCGGCAACGTTACGCCGGAAGGTTTCTCCCAGGCGCGGGCTGAGTGCGTTCGGCTGATCGGCGAGCTGGGCGGGCAAGTACGAGCAAAGCGCTAGCCTGGACGCGGTTCACGCCGCGACGCGAACGCATCCGCCGCTCACACCAAGAAGGGCAGCTCGATCAGAATCTCGTCTTGCGCCGCGAAGGGCGCGCCGCAGTGGGGACAAAACTGGAAGGAGTACTTGGTGGGCTGCTCGTATTCTCCGCCGCACTCGCCGCACTGAATTTCGTCGTTGCCGTAACGCTCATGCTCGATGATCTTGCGAGACTCGTCTATCCGGGCGTCCCGTCCGTTGATCGAGAGCGAACACCAGGGGCAAAAATTGTAGGCCTCGAAATCATCCTCGGGATAAGGAAGCAGGCAGCGAGTACAACAGCGTGTATTCTCGGCTGTGCGATCCAGGTGGTCGAGCATCTCCGCCCGCAGCCGCAGCAGCGTTTGCCGAATTTTCGCCCGGGTATCTTCGTTCACCGGCGGTCTCCCATTGGCCTATCCGCCATATCGGCCGACCTTTGGAACGGCTGCGAACCGTCGGGGTCTCCACGGTCCCGCTTGCGCCCCTACCGAGTCTCGCAAATCATGGTGATACGGCCCGTGCTCAGACCGTAGGGGCACGGCGCGCTGTCCCTGTGTTCCAAAGTCACTGTATTTTGTCAGCCTCAATGGATCATATCACCGCTCCGGAGCACCAGCGTGATCTTCGTCGGCAATGCTCGCGCACGGTGATTCGGCCCCGATCGAGGGATCTCGTAGGACAGCCGGCCTCTGTTAGATTGGAAGGCCGCTTATGGCCAATGAGCAACCTCTCGATATCCTCAAGCGGAGCGTCGATGCCTGGAACGAATGGCGGCGGGAGGATCCCGATCTGTCGCCCGATCTTGCCGGGGCCGACCTCAGTCAGGCTGACCTCACGGTGGCGAATCTTTCCGGCGCGGACTTGGCCGGGGCGAGTTTGATTGTGGCGAACCTCAACGCGGCCGACTTGCGCGGCGCCAACCCGACTGGTGCGAACCTTGTCGGTGCTCGTATGCTCGGGCTGGACTTGGTCGGTGCAAACCTCAGCGGCACCGACCTCCGCACGGCCGAGGATCTCACGCAAGAGCAGATCGATGAGACGAGCGGCGATGCCGACACGAACCTGCCCGAGGGCCTGGAACGGCCCAAGAACTGGGTACTGGAAACAGAGCGCGAGTCGTGATTACGATGGACTAAACTGGGAGTATGCTAGAGTACCACGCGGCCTTCTATATGCCCAAGAAACCCGGCGAGATGGTTGTCGTCGATGTCTTGGATTTCCCCGGAGTCCTCAGCCAGGGCTTCGATTTGGCCGATGCCCGGCGGATGATCGCCAGCGCACTTGAGGAGATGGCTGAGACCTTCCTTGAGGAGGGTAAGCCGCTACCGAGTCCGAACCCGGCGTTGGAAGACCCCGAGGCGGACCTCGCCGAGTTAGTGCCCCTTCAATAAGTGTCGGTGCCGGCTCGCGGTGACGCGGCATCGACTGGTCCGGCACCCGCGAGAGCAGGGTTGTCGATTATTTCCTGAAGGCGCCAACCATTCGAAGTTCTTGAATCCCGCGAACGGACAGAAGGCCGTGGTGCCGCGCCATGTCGAGATTGACAATCGCTTGGCGCTGAGAATATGCAAACAGCTTGGCATAAGGGCGGTTTTGTGAAGCGACTGAGGAATTCAAGCGGCGGCTGGTCCTGAACTGACACTCCTTGCTTCAGTGAAAATCATGACTCACCATTTCTAACGCCACGTGCTTCAGTGGCTTGATCACCCTCGCCCGCACGTGAATGACTCCGTCCTGTTTTTGCAAAACTCCTTCGACGAGCAAGAACGGTTCGCCGGTAACCAGCACACGGTTGTCTTGAAACTTGTCCGGCGTGACGACGACGTTCGACACCCCGGTTTCGTCTTCTAGCGTAAGGAACACGAAGCCCTTCGCCGTTCCCGGACGTTGGCGGGTGATGACGGCGCCGGCGACCCGCACCCATCGTCCGTTGGGGTGGTGTTCGAGTTGCACGGCCGGCAGGACGCCAAGAGCCTGCAACGGTTCTCGAAGATAGTGCATGGGATGGGGGCCGGTGGTCATCCCGGAGCCGCGATAGTCGGCGTCAAGCCGTTCGAGGGGCTTCATCGGCGCCAGCGGACAAGGGTCTTGCCCGTGAGCCGTGGGCCGTGAACCGTGAGCCGGGGGTCGTGAACCGTGAGCCGTTAGCCGTGAACCGTGAGCCGGGGATTCGTTGGATTGTTGAACCGTTGAACTGTGGGTTTTGCTTGCCCTCTGAACCTTGTCGCCTAACGGCTGCTTCTCATCAGCAGTGGCGCCCGATGGCGGCGCGGGCATCCGTGCCGGCCGTGTAGGGGCACGGCCTGCCGTGCCCTCATGGGCAGGTTTCAAACCTGCCGCCAACCGCGATTCCGAAGGACCGGCAGGAGTGCCGGTCCCTACTTCGCTTTGCTCTAATGAAGCGGTCCGATTGCCGGTCGCTACTTTGCTTTGCTCCGATGGAGCGGCAGGAGTGCCGGTCGCTACCGGTGTGTTCCTTGTCGCTTGGCGTTTACTCCTCTGTTCAAACAGCGGCCCTGTCGGACGCCAGGCCTTCTCGATTTGCCAGAGAGCTTGGCGGCGGTGCACACCCTTGCCGAGCGAGTTCAAAGCGCCCAGCTCGGCGAGAGTATCGAGTTCGGGTTTGCGCAAGGGGACTCGTCCCACGAGATCGTCGATCGAGGTGAACGGTCGCTTGCGCCGTTCTTGCTCGATACCCTCGGCGGTTCCAGCGCGCAGGCCGGAGACGTACATCAGTCCCAGCCGGATGGTGCGGTCGTGAGCCGTGCCCTCATGGGTTGGCGAAAACCGGCGTGACGGACCGGCCGGAGTGCCGGTCCCTACCGTGCTTTGTGTTGATGAAGCGGCGCGATTGCCGGTCCCTACTTTCCCCTGCTCCGATGAAGCGGCAGAATTGCCGGCCGCTACCGTGCAGCGGACATCGGAAACCTGCACATCGATCGGACGCACGCGGATGCCGTGCCGCTGGGCGTCTTTGACCAGCACGGCCGGGCTGTAAAACCCCATCGGTTGGCAGTTGAGCAGCGCCGTATAGAAGGCTGCCGGATAGTGAGCCTTCAGATAGCAACTGGCGTAGGCCAGCAGCGCGAAACTGGCGGCGTGCGATTCGGGAAATCCGTAAAGTGCAAACGAAGTAATCGAGCGGACGATGTCTTCAGCCGCCTGGCCGTGGATGTCATTGGCGGCTAACCCGCGGCGCAGTTTCTCTTCAATAGCCTGCATCCGTTCGGCGGAGCGCTTGAATCCCATCGCGCGGCGCAGCTCTTCGGCTTCGCCGCCGGTGAAGCCGGCCGCCACCATGGCCAGACGCAGCAACTGTTCCTGAAATAGCGGTACCCCGAGAGTCCGCTTCAGGATCGGCTCCAGCGAAGGGTGCGGATAGCGGACCGGCTCGCGTCCCAGGCGGCGGTTGATATAAGGGTGAACCATGTTGCCCACGATCGGCCCGGGACGAATGATGGCCACCTCGACCACCAGGTCATAAAAGCACTTGGGCTTGAGCCGAGGCAGGGTAGCCATCTGTGCCCGGCTTTCGATCTGAAAGGCGCCGATCGTATCGGCCTTCTGAATCATGGCGTAAGTTTTCGGATCATCCGGCGGCAAATGCGCTAGGTCAATTTCGCCTCCCCGCGATCGAATGATGCGGATCGATTCTTCGAGCGCCGCCATCATGCCCAGTCCCAGTAGATCGACTTTGATGATGCCCAGATCCGTGCAGTCGTCTTTATCCCACTGCACCACCGTTCGTCCCGGCATGCGGGCGTTTTCGAGCGGCACGATCGCATCGAGATCGCCGCGGCAGATGACCATGCCGCCGGAGTGCTGCCCGAGATGCCGCGGCACGTTCTGCATCGCGAGACACAGCTTGACCAGGTGCTTGACCCGCGGATGGGAAGCATCGAAGCCGGCCGTCCGCAGCTGGTTCGCCAGCTTGTCGGCATCGTCGGTGTATTCAAAGCTGTGGATGGAATTCGATAGACGGCCGACCATCTCTTCGGGGAAGCCGAGCACCTTGCCGATTTCGCGGACAGCACTTTTGCCGCGGTAGGTGATGACGTTGGCCGTCATGCCCGCGCCGCGCGGGCCGTATCGCTCATAGACGTGCCGCAACACCCGTTCGCGCTGGTCGCCGCTGGGCAGGTCGATGTCGATATCGGGCCACTCGCCGCGTTCTTCGGAGAGAAACCGTTCAAACAACAGATCCATGCCGACCGGATCGACAGCCGTAATGCCCAGGCTGTAGCAGACGGCGCTGTTGGCGGCCGAACCGCGTCCTTGCGCCAGGATGCGATTCTCGCGGCAGAAACGCACCATGTCCCAGACGATCAGAAAGTAGCCCGCCAGGTTCAGCTTTTCGATGACCCGCAACTCGTGCTCGATCTGGCGGCGGGCGCGCTCATGGTAGGGACGGTAGCGTTCGCGCGCCCCTTGGTCGGTGATCTTGCGCAGGTACGACATCATCGTTTCGCCCGGTGGAACCGGATAGTCGGAGAACTCGTAGCCGAGATTCTCCAGCGTAAACACAAGCCGCGCGGCGAGCTCCTGGGTGTTGCGCACGGCCTCGGGGAGGTCGCTGAAAAGCCCGGCCATCTCAGCCGGACTCTTTAGATGCCGCTCGGCATTGGCATCGAGCAGCCGTCCGGCTTGGTCAAGCACCGTCTTCTCGCGAATTGAGGTCAGCGCGTCGAACAATCGCCGGCCGGACTTTTTGGCGTAGCGGACGCCGTTGGCCGCAAGCAGCGGCAGGCCGTGGTAACGAGCGTAGTCGATCAGGGCGCGATTGTGTCTTTCTTGCTCGCGCCGGCGGTGCCGCTGAATTTCGATATAGAGATTCTTTGGCCCGAAAATCGAGCGCATCCGATCGGCTTGGCGCGGATTGTTTGTCAAGGCAATCAAGCCTTCGGAGTATTCTTCGATGTCGTCCCAGCCGGCGCGGCCCTCGCCCTTCGGCGCCCGCAGATGCATGCGGGTCAACAGCCGGCAGAGATTTTGGTAGCCGCGGCGGTTTTCGACGAGTACCGTGAGCCGTGAACCGCGAGCTGGAGATTCGTTAAGCAGTTGAGGTGTTGAGCCGTTAATCGGCGGACTAGTGGCAACGTTTTCTCGAATTTCTGTAGGGGCACGGCATGCCGTGCCCTCATGGGTTGGCGAAAACCGGCGTGACGGACGGGCAGGAGTGCCGGTCCCTACTTTGCTTGGCTCTGAAAGACAAGCAGGATTGCCGGTCGCTGCCAAGTCCAGCGAAATCTCACACCCCACCAGCGGCCGCACCCCGGCTTCGGTCGCCGCCTTGTGGAAACGCGGCGCTCCGTAAACGCCGTCGCGGTCGCACAGCGCCAGCGCGGGGTAGCCGAGGCGCGCGGCTTCGGCGACCAGATCTTCGGGCAGGGAAGCGCCTTCGAGAAAGCTAAAGCCGCTGGCCGTGTGGAGTTCGATGTACATGGAGCGGGGATCAGGGACAGGAAAAGCAGGTCAGACCGCAAGGCTGTTCGAGAGCAAGCCAGGGAGCCTGGAACGCCAGTGACAGGCCAACTATCCGGAACGACATTTCGAAAACCCGCTGTTCCCCGGGATGTGCGCAGGCCAGTCGCCAGCCCTATGACCCGCTGCGTCGAAACCCGCCAGTTTTTTCATCCCTATGGGTGCGTCGCGGGCTCATCGACGCTCCCTTGCGGTCACAGCTCGGAAGGGCGTGGCACGAGCCCGGATCACCCGACACCCTCTTGTCCCTCGACACCCAGCCCGCATTATTCAAGAAATGCGGCGCCGAGCGTCGCGCGCCTTGTACTGACGGGCCTCTCACGCACTTCGCCTCGCCACGTGGTGAGAAAAGCGGGCTAGTCATACATCCCCGTCACATACCAACTCTGCGTCGAGCGCTCGCAGCAGATCCGATACAGCCGGCCGCGCACTTCGACGTCCCACTCTTCGTAGTCCCAGCCGTTTTCCGTCCACCATTCGCCGCAGACCCTCCAGGGGCCGGCGCGAGCGTGAACAGGGCCTTGCATCCCGGCCGCGGTCACGTAGACGGGCCGCGAACCGCGCAAGATGACTTCCGCTTCCGGCGGTGGACGGAAGCAGCGAAAAGCCGGCGGTCGGCGGCGCGGGCCGCGAGCCGTGGAGATATGAGCCGTAAGCCGTGAACCGTTAGCCGTGAACCGTGAGCCGTGAGCCGGAGATTCGTTAAACCGAGAGGGCGTGGCGCCGGTCTGTAGCGCCGGCATTCTTGCCTGCGTGGCGGTAGCCGCGGTTGTGATTTGGGGGGACAGCTTCTCACCGCTCGGCGGGAAGAAGCCCACGGTCACATCGCTTTCTAGGATTCCTGCGGGGGCGCGGCATGCCGCGTCCTCGCGGGGGATGTCGGCGTCCATCGTCTGGACCGCTCCCTTACGGTCGCGGCTCGGAAGCGGACCGGTAGGATCGCCTGTTCCGTTGGTTGGTTCCGACATCTGAAACCTGGGCGCCGACAGCTCCCAGCTTTGCGCTAATGGACCGGCAGGAGTGCCGGTCGCTACTGTGCTTTGCGCTGATGGAGCGGCAGGAATGCCGGTTCCTACTTTCTTGCCCCTGCCGTTCACCGGCGCAAAGGCGGCGACGGCAAATGCGCCTGGGCGGTGTGTATCCACCACAACCGGTGCGCCGACACGGCCGGAGCCGACGAGATGGGACAGTCTGGCCAGGGTGACCGCCAGCTTTTCCGGACTCGGCAACGGCGGTTCGAACAAGCAGAACTGCACCATTCGCTTGGGAGTGGTTTGCGCGGAAACCTTTACCCCTTCAATGGCCTCGCCGGGCGGGTGCGCGGCCAAATCCAAGCGCAGCAGCGCCGGCAAGACTCGCGGATCCGTTAGGGGAGAGGACAGCGGTACCGCGCGCTCAAACCAGCTGCCGTCGGCGAGCTTCAGCGAAAGGCGAATTTCTTCGGCGGCCAGGCGGTGCGCCTCGAGCTTCCGGCAAAGACGGTTTAGCAACTCCGAGAGTGGAAAGGAAAGTGATGCCAGCTCGCTCACCTGCCAGTCGAAGTCCATCTTTTCTTCCAGCGCCGGAGGAGGCTCGTAGGGAGACAACACGGACTCTTGCTGTCCGCGAGCGAGCTTCACAAGTTGCCCGCCCCGCTCACCGAAACGGGCCACGAGGGAATTTTCCGGCAGCCGGGCCAGCTCGCCTACCGTGTGGATTCCCCACCGCTTCAGAGTTTCTTCTTCTTTGGCGTCGAGCGGTAGGACGTCGAGAGGCAACGCCTGCAAGAAGCCGGCTTCTTGCCCGGGAAAAACATGCGTGAGACCCGGCCGTGTGCGAGCGGCGCAAAGGGCCACGAAACGGTTTTGGGAGACGGCGACATGGGCCTCCAGTCCTAGTTTCTCGGTGCCCAGGGAGAAGTTGCTTGCCGCGGCATGAGGGTCGGGCAGTCCGGACATGTCGAGGACAATCAGTCCCGGCGCGGTGTCTTCCACGCGCGGGGAAATGGCAAGTGCAAGCTCGAGCAGCTCCTGCTGGGCCTGTTTTTCTGCTTCCGGGTCGCGAGGGTAAATCTGCAGCGTGTCGTTGCATTCGTGAACCGTGAGCCGTGAACCGTGAGCCGTAAGCCGTTGATCGGGGGACCTGTTGACCTGTTGCGCCGGTGATTTCCTCTGGTCTTTGATCCCTGACGCGCAGGGCAGCTCTCCGCCCAGCGGAGAGCTGCCCTCTGTCGCGCCGCTTTCGCGAGTCCTTGTGGGGCCACGGCATGCCGCGCCCTTGGGCGGGATGTTGACCCGAGTCGGCGGGACTGCTCTTTGATGGTCGCGGCTCGGAAGAGGACCGGCAGGAATGCCGGTCCCTACTGTGCGTTGCGCTGATGGAGCGCTAAGCGTGCTGGGCGCCATCTCCTTGTCCCTTATCGCTTGTTCCTGATCTCCGGTTCGACCCCGACCGGCCAGGGGACTCGCCGGACGCAGCCGGTAAGGACGAATCCCTCGGCTGTCGCCGTCGTCGCGTCGTTTTTCTGTCTGTTGAGTAGGGGCGATTTTCGAAGCCGCAAAGCGCGCTTTGGCTTCCGCCAGAGGAATGCCTGCTTCGACCCCACCGGCGCGTGCAACTTGGTTAGCCGCATATACGAAGCAGTTCGGCACCATGCCGGTATAGACGGCCACTGGTGGAATACGTCGATTCCGCTCCTGTCGCAGCAGTGCCGCCACGGGAAAGTCAGGAATGTAGAGACAGGTGTAGAGCTGCTGCATGGTCGATCAAGTGGTCGGCGTCAAACGAACACCGTAAGCCGTGAACCGCGCCGCTTTCGCGAGTCCTTGTAGGGACACGGCATGCCGTGTCCCCGTGCTTCCTCTTCTCACGGCCAAACCTCTCCCCGGCGGGTTTTCTCCTGCTGCTACCGCGGCAATCGCCGCTGGTGCAAAATCCGCCCCTTGCTCGTGATCCCATTCAACAGAAAGGAAAAGCCCTGGCCCTCCGTCCAGTCTGTTTTCTCGCGTGACAGCTCCAATACCAAGCCCGAAACGGTGGAAGCCAGATGCTGGGTGGAAATAATAACGAGCGCGGTCGCGCTGTCTTCCATCACCCGCGGAAGCCGCATCCACCGGCGGTTCTGCCATGGCCGCAGTTTCCGTTGCGAAAGCCCGCCCAGATCAAGGATGATTGGGCCGAACCCTCCGGCCGCCGCCACCAGGTTGACGGCCTGCCAGGCTTGTCGCTCGTCGATTGCGAACTGTGAACCGTGAACCGTTGATCGGTTGGACCGTTGATCGGTCGAGCCGCGGAGCGAGGCGGGTGATTTTCCCGTTGTAGGGGCGCGGCATGCCGGGCCCTGTTGGGGCATATCGACGTCCACCGGCCGGACTGCTTCCCGACCGTCGCGACTCAGTGGTGAACAGCCGGGAATACCTGCCCCGCCGGTTTCTCCCGGCGCCCGGCTCCTGATCCCCGGCGCCTTCTCGTCTCCGCAGCGCACCCACAGCAGCCGGTCGAGCGCTACCCCCGCTCTTTGAGCTGACGGCGGATCAAAGCAATCCGCGGCGTCGATGTAGGCTGCTACTTCCCGGCGTGCTGTCGCTTCCGCCAGTAGCGACAGCGCTACACTTGTGCAACCCGAAGAAGCTTGTCCCACCAGCTCGGTGATCTGTCCGCGTGGAATCCCGCCGCCCAGCAGGTCGTCCAACTCGGCAAAACCGGTCGCGGCGGGTGGATATGGCTTAGCCGCAACCGGCCGCAAAGCAGATCCCAAGCCCTGTTTGCGGAGCAGAGTCTGAAGGGCATGGATCTGGGTAGAAGCAGACAAGGGGATCTCTTATTCGCCTTTTGTTCGCCTATGTATTGTGCCATGAGTTGACTGGGAAAGCAATACGGTAGCGACTTAATTTGACTTTCAGCGGCGTAGGAGCCGGTTTGAAACCAGCCCGTGGCACGGCCTCGGTCAGTCCGAGACCCTTTCATACTGGAGAAACAATCGGAAACGGAGCCTGCGATAGGTTCGCTGCCGGTCTTGTGGCTGTTCCTCGGGGCCGGCCACCCTTGAGTCGGGGACTCGTATCCCGAGGAGTTGTCGCTGGGGATTTGCCCAGCCGGCGTACTGGGAACACTCCGCAACTAATTGATTCTAAATTTGTTGGGAGAAATTGGGTTCGTTTGGTTTTTTTGTTCGTTCGTCGAGCGCGATGGCGGTCGCCGGGTTCCCCCCACCCTGAGGATAGCGCGGTGTGTCAAGTGTCTCGGTGGGCGACGAACAAACGACCGCGGATCCGGCAAACGAGGCCTGGATCCGCGCTACGCGCTGGATTTGCAATCAGTCTGTGGCGTGGGCCTCGACCGGTCCGAGACCCTCTCATGGAGAAACAATCAAAACGGAGACACGACTGCGAACACAAGAAGGAGAAATAGATGCTTGCTCTGCGGGCGCCAAGGCGGGGAACTGCAACTCGTTTGCGCCCCAAGCCCCCCTTGGCGCGGTCTCCCGACAAGCCGATCAACCGCCGCCCTGCCCGGCCAAGTACGCCTCCGCCCGCTCCAGATCAGCCGGCGTATCGACACTGACGCCGACATGGTGCGTTGTCGCGACCGCCAGGATGTGGTAGCCGTGCTCGAGGGCTCGAAGCTGCTCCAGCCCCTCGGTGTATTCCAGCTCGGTCGGCCTCATCCGCGCGAATTCGAGCAGAAACTCTTTCCGGTAGGCGTAGAGTCCAATGTGCTCCCACGCCTGGAACCGCTCGCCGCGGTGGGCGAACGGGATCGGTGAGCGTGAGAAGTACAACGCAAAACCCTCGCGATCGACCACCACCTTCACTACGTTGGGGTCGCGGAGCGTCGCTTCGCTCTCGACGGCGCGCATAAGGGTACTCATCTGGAGATCGTCTCGCTCGAGAAACGGCTCCACCGCCTGGTCGATCGCCTTCCCGGATATGAACGGCTCATCTCCCTGGATGTTGACGACCACGTCGGCCTCGATCGCTGCCGCCGCCTCGGCGACGCGGTCGGTGCCCGAAGGATGATCAGCCGAGGTCATCAACGCTTTGCCGCCAATACCTTGGATGACGCCGGCGATGCGTTCATCATCGGTCGCCACCACCAACTCCGCCAGCCGCGACGCCCCTCGCGCTTTTTCGTAGACGCGCTCGATCATCGGGCGGCCGCCAAGCAGCGCCAAAGCCTTGCCGTCGAATCGCTTCGAGTGGTACCGGGCAGGGATGACACCGACAACGCGCATTTTCGGATTTGGGAAACCCATACCAAGTTTTCCGATGATCGACAGCGCCGGCCTTTACCGTTGGCCTCTTGTTCGCCCTTGGCCGCCACCGGATCGGCCTGGACCCTATGCTACATTGAGCAACGAGTCCGACCCATTCTCCCATGCCCTCCTTGGAATTCGATAGGCTCGTAGCGATCATGGCGCGGCTACGCAGCCCGAGCGGCTGTCCCTGGGACCGGGAACAGACGCTCGAAACCCTGCGTCCCTACCTGATCGAAGAAACCTACGAGACCATCGAAGCTATCGAGCGTGGCGACTGGTCCCAACTCGCCGAGGAGCTGGGCGACCTTCAATTGCAAATCGCTTTTCAGTCCCAAATCGCCTTGGAAGAGGGACAGTTTACCATCGAAGACGTCCTCCGCCACATCAACGAGAAACTGATCAGGCGGCATCCGCACGTCTTTGGCGATGAGTCGGCTGAAACTCCGGGACAGGTGTTGCACCGCTGGGAGCAGATCAAGGCGCAGGAAAAGCGCGACAAAGGCCGTACCAACGCCGCCTCGGAAGAGACGCAAGAATCTATACTCGACGGCATCCCTCGCTCGCAGCCGGCGATGCTCGAAGCCCGCAAGATCGGCCGGAAAGCGACCGGCACGGGCTTTGATTGGGCGCGGGTCGACGACGTCATCGAGAAGCTTCACGAAGAAATCGGAGAGCTTCAAGCCGCCCGGACATCCGCCGCCGCCGAGCAGCTCGAAGAAGAGGTGGGCGACCTGCTGTTCACGCTGGTCAACATCGCGCGCCACCTGAAGGTCAATCCCGAGCTGGCCCTTCGTCGTGCAAACGCCAAGTTTCGAGACCGTTTCGCCTATGTGGAAGACGGTCTCCGCCGACAAGGCAAGTCGCTTGAGACCGCCGAGCTGGAGGAGATGGAGCAGCTATGGCAGCAGGCCAAGAAAAGCTGACTAGCCCGCGTTTCTCACCACGACCGCGGTGGATGAGGCGAAAGGCCCGGCGGTCATGGCTCGCGGCAACAGTTTGTGTGCCACTCCCTGCGTACAATAATGTCGGCAAGCGGGCGCGATGAATCGCGCCCCTACATCCCTGACGGCGGGCATTTGGTCACACTTCTACCCTCAGCTGGTGAGAAATGCGGGTTAGTACTTCGCGGTCATCAGGGAACGCAACCTGCGAGCGCGGTCGGGTCCGCGCAGAGCACGAAGCGCCTTGGCCTCGATCTGGCGGATGCGCTCGCGAGTGACGGCAAACTCCTGGCCGATTTCTTCCAGAGTGTGCTCGCGGTCACAGCCGATGCCGAAGCGCATCCGGATCACTTTCTCTTCTTTGGGTGAGAGGGTCTTCAAAACGTCCGCCGTGTCCTCTCGCACGGTGGAATCGATCACCGTGTCGACGGGGGAGCCGACCCATTGGTCCTCCAGCAGGTCGCCGAGCGCTGATTCGCCGTCGCGGCCCACGGGAGTCTCCAGCGAAACCGGGTCGCGGGAGATGGTTTTCAGCTTCTGGACTTTCTCCGCCGGGATCTCCATGCGGTCACCGATCTCTTCGTTGGTCGGCGTCCTGCCGTGCTCCTTCTCAAGCTCGCGTGAGGCCCGCAAGAACTTGTTCATGCTCTCGTTCATGTGCACCGGGATACGAATGGTCCTCGATTGGTCGGCGATGGCGCGGGTAATGGCCTGGCGAATCCACCAGGTGGCGTAGGTTGAGAACTTGTATCCGCGGCGGTACTCAAACTTTTCGGCTGCTCTCATGAGGCCGATGTTGCCCTCTTGGATGAGATCCAGCAGGTGCAGACCGCGGTTGACGTACTTCTTAGCCACCGAGACCACAAGCCGCAGGTTCGCCTCGACGAGCGCCTTCTTGGCCTTTTCAGATTCGCGATCGCCTTCCCGGATACGCTTCACGGTGTAGCGCAGCAGGGAAAGACTCATGGAGTATCGGCCTTCCCCGCGCCGGATCTCACGGCGGATCTCCCGCATGGCCGCCATCGCGGCCGCCGAATTTCGGCGTGGGCGGGACTGCCAGGCCTTCAACTCCTCGGCCAGCGGGTCCAGGTCAGCCAGCGCGCGTTCCAACTCCTCGCGAAAATCAAACCAGAAAATGGGCTTGAACGGTATGTCTTGAAACGCTCTGGAAAGCTGAACCAGCACCCGTTTTCTGGTCCAATCGAGCCGTCGTCGTACATGGACGTTCCGCTTGGCGGTGCGTTCGAGTTTGTCGCTGATCGCCTGGGCCCTGCGGCTCACCCGGGTGAGCCGAACGAACTTCTGGCGGACGCGGGTTCTCTGTTGATCCCGCTCGGGGGAGCCCTCCTCGAAATCGCCCATCACGGCGATAGCATCGACCTCCAACTCACCGCGCTTGATCTCCTCGTAGAGCGCCAAAACCTGCTTCTGAATAAGTAAGGACCGGGAAATGGCACGGTGCATCTGCAGCTTGCCGCGCTCCATCCGCCGAGCCAGAGCAACTTCACCCCGCCGTGTCAACAGCGGAACCGCTCCCATCTCCCGCAGATAAACCCGCACCGGATCGTCGGTATAAATCGAAACCGAATCGCCCGCGCCGGGGCTAAACTCGGGATGATCCTGACGATCCGCCCCGCGACTATCGAGAAACGGGGGGCTTTCTTCCACGGCTACATGGTTCGAGTTGCGGGAGTTGGAAGCGAGTGGTTCGTCGAACTGGTCCACGATTCTCCTAAAAGTCGTTCGATAGTTGGACTTACTGTTGCCCTCTTCAACGGCCCCAGGCCTTTGACGCCAGTCAGCTTATTGCCGGGGCGCAGCGTAGAAAGGAGGGTTCTAGGTCTCTTGTGTGCGATGGACCAAACTGAACCGTCTCGTTCCTTTGAGGGGACGCCCCGTCGATTTCCGTGCCGGAGCCGGGTAGGTGATCGATTCTCGGTTCCATCGAACCCCATGAGGGAGCCTGAAACTTACTCCGCTCGTAGGGCTTTACCTATACAGTATGGGCGAAAAACGTCTTATTTGCAATAGGAAAAAGTTTCCCTAGGTGGGTAAGTGTCTCTTTTGCAGGTTCTTAGGCCAGTACCGTTGGGTCGAAGAATGAGGGCCGGAGATTTCGATTCGGGCGAGGCTACCGTCTGCCCATTCAGATCGAATGATTCCGTAAGCTGTTTGTTTAGAGCGACTTCTTTTGCCTGATCAGCTCCGTCAGCTCATCGAGGAATTCTCGCTCGTCTTGGAAATCGCGGTAAACAGAGGCGAATCGGACATAGGCCACCTTGTCCATCTGCCGTAGGCGGGCCATCAGCAGCTCTCCGATCTCGCGCGTGGCGCATTCCCTCTCAGAAGAGTCAATCACCAGGGACTCGACGGCGTTCACCAACTCTTCCAACTGGCCCATGCTGACGGGGCGCTTTTCGCCGGCTCGTAATAGCCCTCCCAGTACTTTCTGGCGGTCGAATTTTTCCCGACGTCCGTCCTTTTTGACAACCATGTAGGGGATCTCGTCAGTCCGTTCGTAGGTGGTAAACCGTTGGCCGCACCCGAGGCACTCGCGCCGCCGCCGAATGGTATCCCCCTCTTTGCTCTCGCGGGAATCGACGACCTTGTCCTCGATGTGGCCGCAAAAAGGACACAACATGACGTTTCTCTCCTCTATCTACCCGTTACCCGCGGTGGCTTGTCAAGGCTGGTACTCCAGTTCCCGAAGTTTACGCCAGCTCCAGCCTTCCCAAACAACCAGGACAAGCGCCTGGGGGATGACGGCAAGGAATGTTAACGCCCAGATCAGGATGGAGAGGCTGGAGGCCACCTCGACTTGAACTTGGAACATCTCGGTCAGAGCCAGGATCGACGCGATTTGAACGCCGCCCCCTACGGCGGGAATCTGCAGCATTGACCCCGCCATGACGACACCCATAAAGACGACACTCCGGCTAAAGGTGACGTTCATCCCTCCGAAAGCTGACAGAATGGCATGGTAGGCGGCAGCAATCAGCAACCACTGGGCGGCGCTAAGCACCAGGCAAAGCAGCACGCTCCTGCCGTCGCGGATACCGGCCAGCCCTCGGCCGAACACTTCCAGCGTGCCCCGGACGGCGTCCAGGCGGGGCCGGGGCAGGAAGTGCAAGAGTTGCAGGAAGCGCTTGGAGATGGATTCGTAGTAGCCCCGCAGCAGAATCATCAGCACAACCAGGGAAACGACAGCGATCCCAACCAGATGGCCATTGGAATCCAGACTCCGTTGGAGACGCGGATCGCCCACCCCCGCATGGCCGATGGCAAAGGCGACCGCGGCGAGAACGGCGAATGCGTCGAAAGAACGCTCGAACAGCCACACGCCGATCTGGCTGGTGATGGGGACATTCTCCTTTCGAGCCACAAGATAGGGGCGGACGAACTCGCCCGCGCGCCCCATCACTCCAATGGCGGCGAAGCCGATGATGGTTGCCGAAAGCAGGTTTCGCAGACTTGGATTCGGCTTGACAGGCCGCATGAGAATGCGCCATCGTAGCGCCCGGGTGCCGTAGGTGGCGTAGACGGCCAAGAAGGCCAGGGTGATCCACCTCCAGTCAACCTCGCCGAAGCTGCGAAGGAACAGATCCGTGTCGAAACTGCGCCACTGGGGGTTTGTCAATACGGAGTAGGTCAAGGCGAGGCCGACTACGATCAGTCCCACGATCCACGAGGTGCGTCGCCGAGGTCGCCTCAACCCGGCGGGTGGGGGCGGAACGGGCGTGTCGAGTTCGAGTGGATGCTCCGGGGCGTTAGACAAAGGTCTGGGACCCGATCAGCGTCTTACGGCGGGAAGCGCGCTGTGGACCTGGGCGCTGACAGGCCTGGTAGGACAGACATGCCGGCCCGAAACGGAAAGCACACCGCCTCTCCGACGGCCTCCTGCATGGGAATGTCGCAGACGACGCTGACTTTCATTCCAGGATAACCGCTTCGACGGGTGGCGTCTATGAAGGAAAAACCAGGAATCATGAACTTTCCGCGCCGGCGCTCGTTATCTATAAGAGACACGTGGTAGAAAAATGATGTCGGAGGCTACCCTGAGCGGCTGGGCGATCCCGTGGGCGGGCGTGGCGGCCGCATGGCCGGCTGAGCGGGTTGCCGACAGGCCCATGGATGGTGACGCCGAGCTGATCGAGCGTTGCTTGCACGGGGACCGTCGAGCTTGGGAAGAGCTCGTGCTCTCACATACCAGGCTCGTCTACGGGACCTGCTACCGCTTTACGGGAGCCTCGGAAGACTCGCACGACCTGACGCAGGAGGTTTTCATCCGCGTGTTCCGAAGTCTTCGCACCTACGATCCCCGGGCGGGCGCGTTTCGCACCTGGCTGATGCGGCTGACCCGTAACCTGCTCATCGATCACTATCGCAAGACACGCCGGGAAAAGGCCGTCGGCTCGCTCGAAGAGCAGCTTCCCACACTGAGGGAAAACAGCTCCTCCGCCGGGCGCGCGGATAGCATCGTGGCGGGCCGGGAGGCGGGTGAAGTCCTCCAACTCGCTCTCCAAAAGCTGTCCCCCGAACTTAGGGAGGCGGTCATCCTGCGCGATCTTCAGGAGATGGAATACAAGCAAATTGCCCAGGTTTTGAAGATCGCCGAGGGCACGGTCAAGTCGCGCATCAATCGCGGCCGGTCGGAGCTGGCGCGGCGTCTCCGCGGGATGGGGGTGCGGCCGTGAAGTGCCGGGAAGTCAGTAAGCTGCTGTGCGATTACTTGGACGGCGCCGCCACGGTTGCCGAGGGCCGTGCTCTCGAGGAGCACGCGGCGTCGTGTAACGCCTGCCGGGAGACTCTCGATGACACGCGGTTCGCCCAGGATTACATGCGCCGCGCGCCGATGGTCGAGCCGCCCCCCGAGCTGATCGCGGACATCATGCGGCAAACGGCCGGCGTCGGGGAGGGCGCTGCGGCCACGGCGGGAGGGGGATCCCAGGTTTCTTCGCCGCTTTGGGGTTGGTTGCGTCCCCTTGTCCATCCGTTGATGCATCCTCGTTTTGCCATGAGCATGGCGATGACCTTTTTGTCGTTCTCCATGGTGAGCTTCCATGGAAAAGAAGTTCTCGAGCGCTGGGAAGCCCCCCGAATAACGCCCGCGGCCATCGTCGAAGGCGCCGACGAAGCTTTGGAGCCGCTGTGGGCGGGAGCGGGCCGGCTTTACGAATCGCTGGTTCTGATTTACGAGTTCCCCGCTGATTTTGGCTGGGAAACGGAGCCGCCTCCGGCGACACCTGACCGGCGGCAACGGGAGGCCCCGGCCCGGCCTGACGAGGGGGCGCGGCGATGAACTGTACGACTCATCCGGAAGCTTCGGCGGTGGGGTTCTGCCGCCATTGCGGTCGAGCGATCTGTGAAGCCTGCCGGCGTGAGTGGCAAGGGGCGCCCCATTGCGAGCAATGCGTGGCCGATCTCGAGGCGGCCATCGATCCGGGCGCCGGGGCGCCGCCGGACCCGGACGAGACTTCCCAACCGCTACGGGCAGGACAAGAAACAACCGCCAGAGAACCGGTAGGGAACCACCCGCATACCAACTCGACGCCCGCACCTGTTCGGGGACCTGGTTCCCCCGTGCTGGCCACGCTGCTTGGCCTGGTACCCGGCGTCGGAGCCGTTTACAACGGGCAGTACGCCAAAGGGGTCGTCCATGCCGTTCTCTGGGGGGGGCTGATTAGCGTCGCGGCCTCGGGCGGCAAGCCGCCCCCGGTATTCGTCATCCTGGTGATTTTGCTGACCTTCTACATGCCGATCGAGGCATACCGCACGGCTCGGGCCTTGCGGCGAGGCGAAGCGGTGGACGAGTTCTCGGGATTGATGTCGGTCGGCGGCAGTCAGTCGCCGCTGGGAGGCATTGTTCTCATTGTGGTTGGTGTGCTCTTCTTGCTCAACTCGCTGGGCTTCTGGCAACTCAGACAACTCTCTCGCTATTGGCCTGTCATCCTGATCGTCGCCGGTATCTATATGCTCTATCGCAGGATCACCGAAAACCGCCGAGCCCCTGGTGACTAGCCCGCTTTTCTCACCACAGCCCGCGGGAACAGTTTGCGTAGGTCGGTCCGGCGTGTCGCCTGTCCGCCAAGCGGACGCGATCAATCGCGCCCCTACAGCGCTGACGGCGGGCTTTTGCTCCGCTGCGGGTAGCCGGTGGTGAGAAATGCGGGCTAACTAATACCCACCGCCACAAACCTCCTTTTCAGGCAAACGTCGCAACGGTCACTTCGTCCGCTATTTGGCCCATTTTGCCAATCCTCAGTGACAGTCCTGGCCCTTGACCGTAGTTTCCGAACGATTGCCGACAAACACCATCGCTCGCAGGTCGGTCCTCGAACCCGCATGCCACGTGAACGCAGGCCGACGTAGGAAAATTTGGGTACTTGACATGACAGCGCTGGGATGACTATAGTTACTAGTTAATCGAATAGAATAGTTGATTTAGGTTTAGCTAAATGGCTCTTCCGGGTTTTTAGTGGGTGGCCAACGGGTAGCCGGCTCCTCCATCCTGCCGACCCGACGTCGCCCGCAGTCACATCGGAGCCCAAAAGGCGGCCAAGAAATCCCCAAATACCCTACACGCCAGTCCGGTCGTGGGCAACTCGTAAAGGGAATAAGACACTGATAAACAGGGAGTTATCTCTTTGAGTGTGGCCACTGGATGACAGTTGTGGATCCGCATTTCACAGCCTTCGGGAGACTGTACGACTACCTGCCAGCAGCCTTGCTCTACTCGTAACCCTTTGTTTATCAGTAATTCTTTTTGGCCAACGCAGTCGCCGCCCGGCCTTGGGGGCCGTAGAGTTGTCACGAAGCCCTTGAATGGCACCGAAGCAGGCTCCGGGAGGTCGGCCTCACAGTGGCGAGGGATCCGTCACTCACCGCCGCCAGCCACTAAAATCCCAGAAGAGCCAGCTAAATGTCTCGCGTGATGTATTGCCTCGCCCTAGCCGCTCTAGCGACAGCGGTCCCTGCCTTTTCCCAAAGCGACGGGACCGGAATCGCCCAAGCTCGCATCGAGGAGTTGGAACAGCGCATCGCTCGGCTCGAGGAAAGACTTCGCCAGATCGAGGCCGAGCCCAGCGCAACCGCGGAACCGCCGCCGCCGGAGGTTGTCGAGAAAGAGGAACCCGCCGACCCACTCCCGGCGTCGGCCGCCCCCCCTCGCGAAGCCTCGCGGCAGGTTACCGCCTCGGCACCGACAAGCACGCCGGGGATGCCCGACGAAGGGCGAGATCTATCGTCCTCGGAAACCAGGCTGCCTTTCTCCGGGTACATGGACTTTCACTTCAACAGCGCCCAAAACGAGCCCAGCCAACTCGACTTTCACCGCTTCGTGTTGCTGTTCGGACACAGTTTTAATGATCGTATCCAGTTCTGGTCAGAGCTTGAGCTCGAGCACGCGTTCGTTTCCGGGGAGGGTGAGTTCGGCGAGCTCGAACTCGAGCAGGCCTACCTCGACTTCCTGGTCAAGCCCTGGCTGAATTTCCGGGGAGGGATTTTGCTGGCTCCGGTGGGCCTCATCAACGAGCGCCACGAACCGCCCGCGTTCAACGGCGTGGAGCGGCCCTTCGTCGACACGGTCATCATCCCGAGCACCTGGTTCGACTCGGGAGCGGGGATCTTCGGCGACCTTGGCAAGGGCTTTGTCTACAAGGCTTACGTCATGTCGCCGCTTGACGCCACCGCTTTCGACGCCGAGGAGGGGATTCGAGGCGGACGCCAGAAGGCGTTTCAATCGGTGGTGCAAAACACCGCCTACACGGGCCGTCTGGAATACCACGGTTTTCCCGGCCTCTCTCTGGGCGGCAGTGTGTGGTGGAGCAATACCGGCTTCAATCTCCCCGACGTCAATCCCCGGGTCCGCGTGTTCGAGTTTGACGGCCGTTACAGCTTTTCGCGGTTCGATTTTCGCGGCCAGTTCGCTCGCGTCGACATTACAAGGACCGACGAGATCAACTTCCTGACGCAGCTTCGTACAGGTGTTAATCCGAATATCGCGCGCGCGATGCGGGGATTCTACTGGGAGTCGGCCTACCACCTTTTGCCCCGTCACTTTCCGCACGACTTCGTGGCCTTTGCTCGCTACGAAAACTTCGACACCCAGCGCAGAATGGCGTCCGGCTTTCTGCCGCTCAAGCAATTCGATCGCTCGGCCTGGGTGATCGGGGGAACGTACTATCCCGAACCGGACGTTGCGTTGAAGTTCGACTACACGGTCCTGCGCAACCGGAGTTCTATCATCGAGGCGCACAACTCCCTCAATCTGGGGATCGGTTGGTGGTTCTGAGAGGACATAAGGCGATGAATCCGTTCCATTTCCAGCGGGAGCGAGCACCCTCGGGTAGTCGAGGCGGTGCGCATCGCGCCGGTCCGGCCAGCGGACTCGCCGCTCGCGCTTTACGTGCTCGGCTTCCGGTCTTGCTCGCCTTCGCCTTGGCCCTGCCGTCCTTGGCGACTTCGGCGCCGAAAACCGCTGACCCGCCGGTTCGTGTAGTCAACATGCTGGCGGAGCGCTTTTTCTTCGTTCCTTCTCGTCTCAAGGTCAAGCAGGGAACAACCGTCGAATTTCGAATACGCAGCGCGGATACCAACCATGGGTTCCGCATCCGCAAAGCCGGCATCAACATCGTCGTTCCCAAACGCGGCAAAGGTCGGGCCACGGTCATTTTCCATGCCAAGGAAAAGGGCCGCTATGATTTCGAGTGCTCGAAACCGTGTGGAGCCGGCCATAACATCATGCGCGGCACAATCATTGTGGAGTAATCGATGAACGTAAAGATTTTGAGCGCGAGCTGGTCTCTGCTTTTCGTCGCGCCGGTGCTGTTCGGACAGTTTGGGCGCCCCTCGCTGCCCGGCAATCCCCTGGCGGGTATTACCGCCCAAGAGTTCGAGAGGTTCCGGCTCGGGCTGGAGGACTTTATCGAGGTGGAGGACGCTGACGAGGGCCTGGGACCCGCCTTTAACGGACTAGGCTGCTCGCAATGCCATAACTCACCCGCGATCGGAGGGATCAGTCCCGTTTCGGAAGTTCGCGCCGGTTATCTCGACGAAGAGGGCGTTTTCCACGTGCTTGGCGGCGGCACTCTGTTTCACCTGTTTTCGATTCCCACCCATTTCTGCCAGCCCAAAATTCCGCCCGAGGCGAACGTCATCGCTCGACGCATACCGGTTCCGCTCTTCGGCGCGGGGTTGATCGAAGCCGTTCCCGATGAAACGTTGCGGTCCCTCGAAGACCCCGACGATCTCGACAATGACGGCATCAGCGGCCGCGCCGCCGTCATTACCGACGTGGGGACGGGCCGGGAACGCGTGGGGCGCTTCGGTTGGAAGGCTCAGCATGCTACTTTGCTGGCCTTTGGGGCCGACGCGTATGTGAACGAAATGGGGATAACCAACGCGCTATTTCCGAACGAGGTAGCGAACGGATTTGACCCCGAACTGCTCGAGTTTTGCGACCGGCGGCCCGATCCCGAAGACGCTCCCGAGCCGTCGACCGGTCTGCGGGGGATCGACAACTTCGAAGCCTTCATGAAATTCCTAGCACCCCTCGATCGCGGGCCGATCGACGACGCGGTTCGACTGGGGCAGGCCGTTTTCGAGGCGGTGGGCTGCGCCCGCTGTCACGTCCCGGTCTTGATGACCGGACGAAGCGCGAACCGCCTGTTCGATAACAAGCCGGTGCCGCTTTACTCGGATCTGCTGTTGCACGACGTCGCCACGGGAGACGGCATCGAGCAAGCCGCGGCCGCCCCCAACGAGATCCGCACCCCGGCGCTTTGGGGACTGCGGCTTCGCCGTCCTTTCCTGCACGACGGAAGCGCCTCCACCGTCGAAGACGCCATTGTTCGCCACGGCGCGGAAGCGGAACAGGCTCGCCAAAGCTTCCTCGATCTCACCCCCCAAGACCGCTCGGCGCTGTTGGCGTTTCTCGGTTCGCTCTAGGCGGCATTGCTCACCACCTGACGGTCGAAGCACGCAATAGGTTCGCACACCCCAGGAGGCTTCGACGAGGCAAGTTTCTTCGGTCGAACGATGGGGGGATTCCGAACTTTTGGGGAACCCGCCTACCCGACTAGACTTTTCACTTTCTCGACGATGTGGCGAGCCGAAATCCCGAACTTGTCGAGAAGTTCGGCGGGCTTGCCGCTGCGGGCGATGCCCCCGACGGCGAGCTTGTGGACTTCAACCTTTTCCGTGGCCAGCGCCGCCAATACGGCGTCGCCGATGCCGCCGTGCGGATAGTGGTCTTCGACCGTGACGACCAGTCCGTTCGTAGCCCCGGCCGCCGCCGCCAAGGTCTCGCGGTCGATCGGCTGCACGCTGAACAGATCGATCAGGCGAATCGCGATGCCTGCGCCGGCGAGCTGCTCGTGGGCGGAGAGGGCCTCGAACAAAGTCACGCCGGCGGCGACGACTGTCACGCGATCGTTGTCGCTTTGGCGCAGCACCTTGCTCCGGCCCACCGCGAACGGCTCGTCGGCAGGGTAGATGACGGGTGTTTTAGGACGGCTGGTTCTGACGTATGCGGGCCCCTGGGTTTCAGCAGCCAGTACGATCGCCTTCCAGGCGCTGGTGCCGTCGCTCGGGTAGAGCACGGTGTAGTTCGGTTGGGCGCAGGTCATGGCGATATCTTCGAGGCCCATTTGTGAAGGACCGTCTTCGCCGATAGAAACACCGACGTGGGTGCCGACGAATTTCACGTTGAGATCGCTGACGGCGGCCATGCGCATAAAGTCATAGGCTCGGGAAAGAAAGGCGGCGAAAGTCGCCGCAAAAGGGATTTTCCCGCGGGCGGCCAACCCGATGGCCGCCCCGGCCATGTTCTGCTCGGCAATGAAACCCTGGAAGAACCGCTCGGGCGAAGTCTTTTCCGTATCCTGCGTGAAGGTCGAATTTTTCACGTCGCCGTCGAGAGCGACGATTCTGGGATCGGTCTCCGCCAAGGCTGCCAGCGCGGACCCAAAGGCTTGCCGGGTGGCGACCTGATTTCCCAGCGAGTAGGGAGGCCCGGGCGGCGAGGCCGCTTCAGGCAATCGGACGCCGTTCGAAGCGGGCGTCTTGGGAGTCCAAGAGAAATCCGTCCCGCTGAGTTGGGCCTCTAGTTGCTGCAGGACTTCGTCGGTTTGCTCGCCCTTGGGAAACGGCTTTCCATGCCAGCCGTCCTTGTTCTCGGCGAGGGCGATACCCTTGCCCTTGAACGTGCGGGCTAGAATCACCGTCGGCCGATCGCCGGTCGTCGCGGCTTGCTCGAACGCACCAAGCAGCCTGGCGATGTCGTGCCCGTCTACCACCAGCGCCTGCCACCCGAACGCGGCCCACCGCGCTTGGTGTGCGTCCATGTCGTGCTCGAGCATCGTGGGAGCGCTTTGTCCCAGGCGGTTCACGTCGACGATGGCGCAAAGGTTGCTCAGGCCTCGATGAGCCGCCATGGCCGCAGCCTCCCAGACCGACCCCTCGGCGGACTCGCCATCCCCAAGCAGCACGTAGATCCGCTGGTCGCTACCGTCGAGCTGGGCGCTGAGGGCCATGCCGAGGCCGGCCGAAAGGCCTTGGCCGAGCGAACCGGTGGCGACGTCCACGAACGGCAGCGTGGTGGGCGGGTGCCCTTCCAGGTCGCAGTCGAGTTTGCGAAGGCGGAGTAGATCTTCCACCGGGATGTAGCCGGCCTCCGCCCAGGCGGCGTACAGGGCCGGCGCGGCGTGCCCCTTCGAGAGAACGAAGACATCGTTCGCCGGGTTGGCGGGATTGGCCGGGTCGTAGCGCATCACCGAGAAAAACAGGGCGGACATGATTTCGGCGATCGAGGCGCAACTGGTCGGGTGGCCGCTGCCCGCCTCGGTCGTCGATCGGATGGAGTGAATCCTCAACCGGGTGGCCTTATCCTTGAGGCCTGTCAGCAGTGAAGTGGAAGCTTCGGTCGGCATAGGGAAATCTCCGGGCTAGGAAAAGGATCGGCGGATTCGAAGAACGAAATGATGTCAGGATTCGCGGCTGGAACAGCCCTGCGAAAGACAAGTACGCAGTGTATCATCTTGCGCCCGACGTTTACGGGTCGAGAGGAGATCTACGGCCTCCTCGACCGCACCTTACAGGCGTGCGAGTACCGGCCGCTGTCGAAGAAAAACAAAGGCGTCGTGCGGCGCTATCTGGCCAAGATCAGCGGGCGCGGCGCGTAGACCCGCTGGGACGACCAGCTCCCTGACCTGGTGCTCGATGACCTGGGGGTCGCGCGCCGGTCTTCGAAGCAGGCGGCCAAGCGCGGCAGGAGGTTGATGCGCCGGTCAACCTCGCGCAACAGCAGGGCCCCGCCGTCGGAGCTTGATCACCCCGCCGTCAACTTGGGTGCTCAGCCGGCGGCGAAAGTGCCTGGCAAACGAAAAGCTCGATCGGCTGCACTCTGTAACCGCTGGGCTGTCGACCTTCCGCCCCCCTGGTGATATATCAAGGCTAGGACCCCGTGGAGCCGAAACCGGACTGTCCGCGATCCGTGCCGGAGAGTTCCTCTTCGACTACCCACTCCACTCGACGGTAGGGCGCTACCACGAGTTGCGCAACGCGATCTCCTTGCCGAACCGCGTATTCGCGATCGCCATGGTTGATCATCAATACCTGCACTTCGCCCCGATACCCCGGATCGATCGTGCCAGGGCTGTTGAGCAGGGTCACCCCAAACTTCCGCGCTAGCCCGCTTCGAGGTCGCAGCTGGCCTTCATATCCGGCTGGGATGGCGATCATCAAACCCGTAGGGACGCTTGCCCAACTCCCAGGCCGGAGTGTGGCCGCCTCCGCGGCGACCAAGTCCATGCCGGCGTCCTCGTCCGGCCCGTGCGCGAAGCGCGGCGCCTGAGCCGCAGGCCGGAGCTTGACGAACCCGATCCGCAGTTTCTCCATAGTTTGCCGGGCGCCGTCGTCCAGAGAGCGATCATAACAGACTCTAGGCCCGCTCCGATTGCAGCAGTCGTCGCGTCCGCGAGGCCGATTTTGGGTGTACTCTCACAGCAATTATCAAAACCGTCGATCAATCCTAGGGCGCCCTAGGGCCAACGACCCCGATGGCCGCCGGCGTGCCGGTAAAGGCCAGCCGCGGGAGGCGAGGTCCGAACCACGGTAGTCCTAGCGGGCGAAGTCCGACAGCGGAACTGAATACCCCGCAAGTGCCGTTCGATGATCTCGATCAAGAAACACCTCGATGAGCAAAAGAGCGCTCTTGCCGTTCGGCGAGCGCTTCATGAGGTCATTGACGCCATTCTTGCCGCCACCTGCGAACATGCACCCGTAGCGGACGAGACAGCCCGGCAGCGATTCTCGGAAAACCTGGAGCACTTGGCAAAGCGACTGAGGCAGCAAGACGACGCCTCGGCGGTGCGGGAATCTTCTGCGGCCTTTGTCGGTGTGCTGAGGGAGCATTGGACCACCGCCGCCACGTACTTTTCCCAGCGAGAACGTGAACTGGCGGGCATCATCACCTTGCTGGCGGAGACTGCAAGCCGCTTGGACACGGCCAACAAAGGCTTCTACGAGGACCTGCACCGGGCTGTGGAGAACCTGGAGTCCGTCAGCAAAATCGACGATATTTCGAGTCTCCGGCGGTCCCTTTCCGAGCATGTGAAAAACCTGCAGAGCGCCGTCACCAGACAGGAGGTTGCCGCCAGACAAATGATGAAGGGTATCTCCAGCGGGATCAACGCCGCCAAGACTCAGGTGGACGCCATGAGCCGGTTTGTCACGACCGAACCGCTGACCAACCTGCCCTCCCGCTCCCACGGCGAGGAGTTTCTCGTAGACCTTCTTCGCGGAAAGCATCCCTTCTGCTTGGCAGTCGTGACGCTTGCCCGTCTTGATCTCTTGGAGCGCCGATACGGCCGCAACCCGACCGAGACCGTACTGGCCGACTTTGCCCGGCAGCTCGGCGACAGGCTGGCGGCGCGGGTTCATCTCTACGTTTGGGAGCGGGGTGTGTTCGTCGCATTCGGCGACCGCATAGCGGCCAGTGAACTTCGCGAGGAGCTTTCGGCGTTCTTGCGGGAAGTAGGTTCGAAGCCCTTCTCGACAGGCGACAAGGGGTCACCCGTTGTGACCTTGGAGCCGCAGCTACTGATGCACGAACCAAAGCCGGATGATGACTCCACTCAGGTCTGTCGCTTGATCGACAGCGTCTGCAGAAGCCCGACCGAGCCCGGCGGGCGGTCTTGAGTCGGCTGCTAGGCCAGGGCGGTTTCCTCACGAACGGATTGTGGGGCCTTGTTTCGGCGACCGATTTCTCTTTTTCTTCGCCCCAATTTTAAAGTCACAAGATGCTGAACAATAGAATGTTAAGTGCGTTCTAACCCACCCAAAGATTGGGTTTGTTTGGTAGTTTTTTTCTTGTCCCTCGTGCGAGCCGATTCAAAGCGAACCGCCCAAGGGCCTTCCGGTTCGACTTTAGCAGACGCCGCCAAATTTGCTCCGGAGGATAGGCCACAAGTTATTGAAAAAGTGGGGTCTTTTCGTTGGTCACAGCCACTGGGCGCCTGGCGCGGAAAAATCGAGTACAGCCAGCCAATTCGCTTCAGGTGAAGTTCTTTGTTTTCAGGGCCATGATGGGGGCGAATTAGTGGCGGTCCCCATTTTTCTCTCCCGCGCGACTTGTACTGACGGGCCTCTCACGCACTTCGCAACGGCCCAGACCAGCCGCGTGAACGCGGCTCGAACATCATGCGAGCCGTCTGGCGACGGCTAGGACAAACAAGAGTGTTTGTCCCTACGGGGCTGGACCGAATAGCCAACGGTCGGCCCAGCCTCCGCATCCGTCAATATCGTCAAACTTTCAGTCGCTTCTAGGCGTCAAAGGGCCGTCTGTTCGTTCTCGCTATAATCGGGCCAATGTCCGAGACCACAAGCCCGGCTTCCCCGCCGAGGGTCGTCGTCGTCGCTCCCATGCCGCCGGAAAAGAGCGCCTATGCGTTGGCGCGTTACAGCCGTTCGCCCGACTCGATCAGGGAGAGTCTGGAGTGGGTCCGCGGCCACAGCTCGGAAAAATTTCTCGAGAGTTTTTACTTTCAGTACGGCCACGCCTCGATTGCCGACCTAGGGCACACGATCTTCTGTTTCGAGGGAATCTCCGAGCTGGCGGCCATCGAGGTCGAAGACGAGCCGCTTTGGGACGGCCAGGCCAAGTCCAGCCGCTACCAGGACTTCATGAAAGGGAAGGTCGTCACTCCGACTGAGCTCAGGGGAAGCGCGGCCGCCCCAGTCTACGAGGATGCGGCGAGCGGCCTCTGCCACGCGTATCAGCAGATCCACGAGCGGCTAGTCGAATACCTGACGGAAAAGCACCCCAAGCCGTCCGAGATGAAACAAGGCGCCTACCGGCGGACAATCCACGCCCGCGCCTATGACGTCGCCCGCTACCTGTTGTTTCTGGGTATTTCGACCAACATCGGGCAAGTGACCAGCATCCGGACCTTGGAAAAGCAGATGAGGCGGCTCGGCGGCTCTCCCTACGCCGAGGTGCGCGACCTCGCCCGGGAGATGCACGAGGCTTGCGCCGCCCCCCCGGCTTGCGTGTGGGACGAATCGCAGGCTCGGGAACCGCTGGCGCCGACCTTGGCTCGCTATGCCTCCCCGGACCTGTGGTCAAAGCAAGCTCGCGAGCGAGTCGCGCTCTGGGCGACGCAAAACCTGACGATTGCCGCGGACGCCGCGGTCGCGGATGTGGATCTCCTCCGGCCCACTGATCCGCTCGACGAGATTGCCGCCACGCTGCTGTATCCGGCCAGCTCGATTCCGTTCCGATGTCTGCTGGACGAAGTAAGTGGCTGGAGCCGGGCGCGGAGGCGCGAAGTGCTTGATGTCGCCCTCGAAGACCGCGATCACCGCGAGGAACTGTTGCGAGAATTCCGTAGCGGCTACGCCTACGTTTTTGACGTCGTCTGCGATATCGGCGCTTATCGGGACCTTCACCGCCACCGGCGCTGCCAGCAGATTCAGCAAACATTTACCGACGAGCTGGGCTTTGAGACGCCCGAGCTACTCGCCGAAGCCGGTGTCGAAGCGGCCTACTTAGAGGCCATCGAGGATGTTGCCAAGGCGCGCCGAACGATCAAGACGGTCTCCGCGCAGGCTTCTCACTACCTACTACCGTTCGCGGCTCGAGTGCGGTCGCTTTTCAAGATGGATTTCGCCGAAGCCGAGTACATCGCTCGAGTACGCTCAGGCGTGAAAGGCCATATCTCTTACAGAAGGGTCGCCTGGCAGATGCGGGAACGAATCCTGGAAGTCGAACCTCACCTCGGGGACCTCATCCCAGCGACTCCTCCTTCGGTGGAGGACGCCTTGACGCGATGACGGTGAGTCCCGCGCCGGCCTGAAGACGCGCGTCTTGCGAACCGGGCAGGACCGCTTGGGTATTGGTACGTGGACCACGTGGCGCTTGCGGTTGTGAGCATTGCAGGACAGACGGTGAACAACGACGCTGATTGGCCCTCGACAGCCCCTTTTAGGTGTCGAGTTATGCAGGGCGAAACATCCGATTCCGAGACGCAAGAAGCGATTGGAACCTCCTGGTTAGCAAGGGCGGATTCGCGTACACCTATCACGGCCAGCCGGCCGATCACACGATCGTAGCGCCGCCGTCAACGACGATGGTTTGTCCCGTGATGTAGCTGGAGGCGTCCGAGGCTAGGAACAGCACCGCTCCTTTGAGTTCGCCCGGCCGCCCGATTCGCCCTAACGGAACGCCCGCTTCGTACTCCTGCTGAACGCGAGGCAGGACTTTCTCCGTCATGCGGGAAGGGAAGAACCCGGGCGCCACGGCGTTTACGCGGATCCCTCGGCGACCCCATTGGCCGGCCAATTCGCGCGTCATTCCCATCACGCCGGCTTTGCTGGCGGCGTAGCCGACGAGACCACTTTCGGGAATCACCGATCCGGAAAGGCCCGAAATGGACGCGATATTAACTATGCAACCCGATTGGCGCCCGAGCATATG
Source organism: Bryobacterales bacterium (assembly GCA_965206025.1). Lineage (GTDB taxonomy): Bacteria > Acidobacteriota > Terriglobia > Bryobacterales > UBA6623. Next base: position 116,579 of record CBDBIU010000004.1, read on the forward strand.
ACGCCCGACACGCCGAGAGAAGAGCCACGTTCCAGTTAAGTTAACGTCCACGACCGCTTGCCATTTTTCCAGGGGCATATCTTCGGCCGGGGCGCCCCAGGTGATGCCCGCGTTGTTCACCAGGATATCGATTTTGCCCATGGTCGCCATGGCCTTGTCCACCGTCTGAGCGACTTGCTCTTCTTCTGACACGTCGCACAGCGCACCCTCGCAGCGGAATCCTCGCCCCCGCATCCCCCCGATGGCGGGTTTCAGCCACTGCTCGCGCCGCGCGACGAGAAAAGTCGCCGCGCCGGCTTCCGCGAGACCCTGCGCCATCTCCAGACCCAGTCCCCGAGACCCACCCGTGATAAGAGCGCCTCTTCCGGTCAAGTCGAAAAGCGAGTTCACGTCCGCCATGGCTAACCCAGTGTATCAACCGAGCAGGAACCCGGGCGGGCCGCCGCGCTGCTCAGCCCATTGCCCGGCGACACGGTCGCGTGGCTCGCCAGCTCGTAGGCGTCGCGGCAACACAGGTCGGGGCCTAAAAGCCTTGCGACAAGCGAATCGGAGTCGCGAACCGCAAGTGAGCGATCATACCTTGCGGGCATACGACGGGCGTTTCTCAGCGGCGCGGGCCCTGCGGCGAGCACCGGACAGAGCCGTGCCCGTAAGGGCGCGGGCCCGCTAGCACTCCACAGATTCACGCCGGCCGAGCGCGGGCCCGCAGGCTTACGCCCGCGGCTCTGTGCGGTTATGTTCAGCTAGTCCGGCAGGGCTGGGTTGGCGCCGTTTCTAGACCCGCGGCTTTTCAACTTTTGCCAGCACGATAGCGCTGGCGGGAACCTGGGACCTTCCCACATCTACGGCTGGCGCTCCAGGAGATGTTGATAGATCAAGGCTGGTCTGAACAAAGCGTCGTGCACCCTTTTTCTACCGGCCTGCTCTAATCCTGGAACGCTAGAACCATCGCTGGAGCTTCAGCAACGCCGGCCGCAAAGCCCCTTCCGTTGACGCCCTTCGGGGGCTGCGGGTACGATGAGGTACGACTTTTCGGAGGGTTTGTTAATAGGAAGAGGGGGGCTGTGCGGGCCGCGGAACTAACCATTCTGGATCAAATCATCGTTCGCAAAAGGGCGGAGCTGGTCGCGCAGCGGGCGCTGGTCAAGATTGAGGAACTGGAGGAGCGTCCTCGACCCGCGCATCGTTCGTTTCGCGAGGCGCTGAGGAGGCGGCATCCAGCGATCATTGCCGAGATCAAGAAGGCTTCCCCGTCGGCGGGCGTCATAGCGGACGAGTTCCAACCCGCTGCCATCGCCGCCCGTTACGAGGCCGCCGGGGCGGCGGCGCTGTCGGTGCTGACCGACCGGCAGTTTTTTCAAGGGTCGCTAGACGATCTCAGCGGGGCTCGCGAGGCGACGCGCTTGCCCGTTCTGCGAAAAGATTTCACGCTCGACCGCTACCATCTGGTCGAGGCCGCTTCGTCGGGGGCCGATGCCGTACTGCTGATCGTCGCCGCCCTGAGGAGTGAAGAGCTAAGTGAGCTGCTCGAAGCGGGCCGGGATCTCGAACTGGAGCCGCTTGTCGAAGTCCATGATGAGCGGGAACTCGATCAAGCCCTCGAGGCCGGGGCGGATTTCGTGGGCGTCAACAACCGCAACCTCAAGACGCTGGAAGTTTCTCTGGACACCTCAATACGGCTGGCGGAGCGGATTCCCTCGCAGGTACTGGCGATTAGTGAAAGCGGCATCCGCCGGACCGAGGACATCCATCGCCTCACCGAGGCGGGCTATGGGGGCTTCCTGATCGGCGAGAGTCTGATGAAGCAGCCTGACCCGGGCGAGGCGCTATCCCGTATGATTCAAGGAGTGAGCCGTCTTGCCCCCTGAGATCATCAAAGTTTGCGGCATCACCGGGGTGGCCGACGCCTTGTTCGCCGCGGAACACGGCGCCACAGCTTTGGGATTCGTATTTTTCCCCGGCAGCCCCCGCTACGTCAGGGTGGAGACGGCGGCCATGATCTCGGCCGCGACGCCGAAGGACGTGTTGCGAGTCGGACTTTTCGTCGATGAGAAGCCGGCGCAAATTCTCCATGTCAAACGGGCGGTGAACCTCGACGTCGTGCAATTGCACGGAGACGAAACCGCGGAGGTTTGCCGATCGCTTGATGAGCTTCGGGTCTGGAAGGCCTTCCGGGTAAGACCCTATTTCGCTCTCCAAGAAATCGAGGAATACTCGTGCGAGGCCTTTCTGCTGGACGGTGCGTCCGAGGAAGGCTCCTACGGCGGGGGCGGTCGAACTTTCCCCTGGCCCACGGCGCAACAGGCCAAACGGCACGGCAAGATCATCGTGGCGGGAGGACTTGACGGGGACAATGTGGGGGAAGCGATTCGGCAAGTCGATCCCTGGGGAGTAGACGCCAGCTCGCGGTTGGAGCGGAGGCCGGGCGTCAAGGATCGCGAGAAAGTTCGGCGGTATCTGGAAGCTGCCCGCTCCGCTCAATAAACAGGATGGCTAAGCGCGGCACTGCAACGTTGCCCGATCCACAGGGGCATTTTGGTCCCTACGGAGGCCAGTATGTTCCGGAGATCCTGGTTGCTCCTCTCGAGCAGCTCGAGCAGACCTATAACGAAGCCGTGGAAGACCCCGAGTTCCAGCGGGAGCTGGGGGAGCTTTCCCGCCAGTATGCGGGCCGCCCAACGCCGCTGTTCCACGCCCGGCGGCTGGGCGAGCACCTCGGCGGCGCCGAAATCTATCTCAAGCGCGAGGATCTGCTGCACACCGGAGCCCACAAGATCAACCACTGTCTCGGCCAGGCCCTGTTGGCGCGGCGTATGGGCAAACGCCGAATTATTGCCGAGACGGGCGCCGGGCAGCACGGGGTTGCGTCGGCCACGGTGGCGGCCTTGTTCGCCCAGCAATGCCGCGTCTACATGGGCGAGGAAGACATGCGGCGGCAGAGCCTCAATGTTTTCCGGATGCGTCTGCTGGGGGCCGAGGTGGTCTCCGTGGACGCGGGCAGCCGCACGCTCAAGGACGCTATCAGCGAAGCCATGCGCGACTGGGTGGCGAGCTTTGAAACAACCCACTATCTGCTGGGATCGGCGCTCGGTCCGCACCCCTACCCTCGCATGGTGAGGGATTTTCAGACCGTGATCGGACGGGAAGCGCGGCAGCAATTTCTCGAGACCAGCGGCGGACGGCTGCCCGATCTGCTGCTGGCCTGCGTCGGCGGAGGCAGCAACTCGATCGGATTGTTTCATCCCTTTCTGGCGGACGAAAGCGTAGGGATGGTGGGGGTGGAGGCAGGGGGCCGCGGGGCGAAGTTGGGCGACCACGCAGCGCGTTTTTCGGGCGGCAGCCCCGGCGTGCTGCACGGCGCCTACAGCTACTTATTGCAGAACGCCGACGGCCAGATCGCGCTCACTCACTCGGTTTCGGCCGGTCTCGACTACGCGTTGGTAGGTCCCGAACACGCCTGGTTAAGGGACGCGGGGCGCGTCGAGTATGTATCGCGGTCGGACGAAGAAGCGTTGGAGGCGGTCAGGTTGCTTTCCGAGTTGGAAGGAATCATCCCGGCGCTGGAGTCCGCCCATGCGGTCGCCGAGGCGGTTGGGCGCGCGCCCGAGGCGAAGGGTCAGGTATTCTTGATCAACCTCTCGGGCCGGGGCGACAAGGATATCACCATCTTCCGGGAACACATGCCGGAGTTGGGTTAGTGCCGGGGCCGTTCACTTGGCGCCCGCGGATGCGCGCATTCCGAACCGGAGTCGTAAGGACGCGGAAGGCGGCAACGGGCGGTTCGGGGCGCCACATGTCGCGCCCGTACATGACAAACCATGCCGGGCGGGGAAAAGGTAGAAGGCCAGCGGGATTGCGGGCCGAACTCGAAACCAGGACCGCCGAGAGCGGCGGTCGCTACCTGTGCGGCCCCTGGGTCTGGCGAGGGTAATATCAACCGGCGAAGTACGAACTCGATCACCGGGTGGCCGAGGGCAGCGATCGTTCGAGAAGGTCTGTCAGGCAGATGAATCGTATCGCGAAAGTCTTTGAGCGGCTGAAGCGGCAGAAGACCCGGGGGCTGATCGCTTACTTGACGGCGGGCGATCCCGCGCCAGACCGAACCGTTGAACTGATTCTCGGACTGGAAAAAGGCGGCACCGACATCATTGAGCTCGGCGTGCCTTTTTCAGATCCGATCGCGGATGGGCCGGTTATCCAACGAGCCACGGAAAGATCGCTGAGCGCCGGCACGAGTTTGAAGGGCGTGCTCGAGATGCTCGGCGAGTTGCGTCGGAAATCAGAGATTCCGGTCGTCGTCTTCAGCTATTTGAATCCCGTCTTACGGTACGGTTTTGAAAAGTTTGCGGCCGATGCCGCGGCGGCGGGCGCCGACGGGGCGCTGCTGACGGATCTCAACGTCGAGGAAGCGGCCCCTTATATCCGCGAAATGAGCAAGCATAAGCTGGAGACGGTGTTCCTCGTGTCGCAGACCACGAAGGACGACCGCCTGCGATTGTTGTCGCAATCGTCGAGCGGATTCGTTTATCTTGTTTCGAGGGCGGGGGTGACCGGCGAGTGGACCGCGCTTTCCGACCAGGTCCTACCGCTCATCCGGCGGACGCGAGCCGTGACCTCCCTTCCGCTGGCCGTGGGTTTCGGCCTGTCGAAACCAGAGCATATGATGGCGCTGGCCCCGTACATCGATGCCGCGGTCGTAGGCAGTGCATTCGTTCGCCTGATCGCCGAGAACCAACAGGACCCCGACCTGGCCGATAAACTCAGCTCCTTCGCGGCCGAGTTGAAAGAGGGGCTAAAGGTAAAAAGCAGTTGACGGCAATCTGATCTCATGGCGAACGAACCGTCGGATCTTGGGGCATGGAGGGCGCGGATCGACGCGCTGGACCGCGAGATCCTGGCGATACTCAATGAAAGAGGCCGCTGCGTGCTTGGGCTCGCTCCCATCAAACGCCAAATGAACGTTCCGGTCCACGAGCCCAACCGCGAGAACGAAGTTGTCTCTAACTTGGAGACGCACAACGATGGGCCGCTCGATAACGGCGCGGTGCGCCGCATCTTCGAGGCCATTATGAGGGAGATGCGAGCTGTCCAGGAGGCGGCTCGGGCGTCGGAGGAAGAGGGCGAACCACGCGGAAAGCCCGCCGATCCGCGGTAGCCGGGATCCCGAATCCACCTGCAGAGGCGAGCCTATCAGAGATGGCAGTGCAAACCGTAACGATCGTCGGAGTCGGCCTGATCGGAGGTTCGTTCGGTTTGGCCTTGCGAGCACACGGCTTCGAGGGCCGGATTCTCGGGGTCAGCTCGCCCCGCACTCTGGAAGCCGCACTGGCGCGGGGAGCCGTTGACGCAGCCTCCCCGCTGGAAGAAGGCGTTGGCGCGGCCGACCTGGTCTACTTAGCGCAGCCGGTGGATCGAATTCTCGATCTACTGCCACAGGTTCGCCGGCTCGTGCAACCGCACACCCTGGTTACCGACTGCGGCAGCACGAAGGAAGCGATCGTCGCGCGCGCCGGCGAAGTTTTCGACAAGGCGCCTTGGTTCATCGGAGGGCACCCGATGGCGGGCAAGGAGGGAAGGGGCGTCCAGCTCGCCGAGCCCGGGTTGTTCGCGGGATGCACCTATGTGTTAACTCCCTTTGACGGTGCTCTCCCGAGCGACCCGGTCGTGGAATCCTTCGTTGCCTGGCTCGAGAAATTCGGCTGTCAACTCCAGCTCCGCTCGGCCGCCGAGCACGACAAGATTGTTAGTTGGACGTCGCATTTGCCGCAACTGGTCTCGACGGTGCTGGCTTCCTGCGTGGATGAAAACCTGAAGCGGCGGGAAGATTTGGCGGTCGCCGGCCCGGCGCTGCGTGATATGACCCGCCTGGCCGAAAGCTCTTACGACGTGTGGAAAGACATCGTGTCGACGAACCGCGGCAACCTGGCGGAAGCTCTGTCGGCCTACATCGAGAGCCTGGAGGATTGCCGCGATAAGCTGGGGAGCGAAGGGCCGGCGCAGCAGTTCGACAGGGCTCGGAAATTCAGGCGGAAACTGTAAAAACCCAGCCCGCTTTTCTCGCCACGTGGCGAGGCGAAGTGCGTGAGAGGCCCGTCAGTACAAGGCGCGCGCCGCTCAGCGCCGCATTTCTTGAATAATGCGGGCGTACTTGAACTCTACGTTGAGCACGGTGAGCAAGCGCACCGACGTAATGGCGGGCCTCTCACGTGCTTCGACCGTCAGCTGGTGAGAAAAGCGGGCTAGTGTAGTGTCACATAAATAACTGGACAATAACACCCTTTTCGCGGTAGGATGGTTTGTGTGGCCATCCGCTGACGCTCTACCCCTCACCGCTCCGCAGCGAAACGCTCTTCGTCGCCTCGTTCGAGGCCGCAATACGGCGCAGAAAATGGTCTTGCGAGCGCACATTGTTTTGCGCTGTGCGCAGGGGTTGGCGAACCACGCCATGGCCCGCGAACTCGGCGTCAACCGCAAAACCGTCATCCTGTGGCGAAAGCGCTTCGCCCAGTCCGGCCTCGACGGACTCCGCGATCGGACGCGCCCCGGACGCAAACCGACGCTCTCCGCTGAATTCGTCCAATGCATCCTCGATACAACGCTTCACGAGAAGCCCCGGGCGGCCACGCATTGGAGCACCCGCACCCTCGCCAAGCACTTGGGCGTCTCCAAGATGGCCATCCAGCGCGTCTGGAAAGCGCACGGACTGCAGCCCCATCGCCTGGAAACTTTCAAGCTCAGCCGCGACAAGCAGTTCGTCGAGAAACTCCGCGACGTGGTCGGGCTGTACTTGAATCCGCCCGAGCACGCGCTGGTGCTCAGCGTCGATGAGAAAAGCCAGATCCAGGCCTTAGACCGCAGCCAGCCGGGACTGCCCCTGAAAAAGGGTCGCGCCGGCACCATGACCCACGACTTCAAACGACATGGCACAACGACGCTGTTCGCCGCCTTCAGTGTGCTCGACGGCCAGGTGATAGGGGAGTGTCTGCCGCGACATCGGCACCAGGAATTCCTCAAATTCCTACGCAAGATCGATCGCGAAACGCCACCGGCGCTGGAGCTGCATCTGATCGTGGACAACTACTCCACGCATAAGCATGAGCAGGTGAAGAAGTGGCTCGCGAAGCACCCCCGCTTCCACTTTCACTTCATTCCCACGTCTTCTTCTTGGCTCAATCTCGTCGAGCGCTGGTTCCGCGAGCTGACACAGAAGCGCATCCGCCGCGGCGTGTTCCGCAGTGTTCCCGAACTCGAGGCCGCCATCCACGAGTACCTGGAAGCGAGCAACCAAGCGGCCAAGCCCTTTGTCTGGACAGCTCCGGCACAAGATATCCTCGCCAAAGTCGAGCGCGCCGCCAAAACCCACGCCATTGTCCAGAACCGTTAGTGGCACTACACTAGCGGGAATGAAGCGGCGCCCGGTGTCTTATCGAGGCTCCCCATTGCAGTGACTTTGGAACACGGTCCCTACGCTCTGAACACGGGCGACTGTGTTTTCCCGGCCGAGTAGTCGCTTCACCCGATTTCAAGGTAGACTCTCGGTACGGGAGGCCGTTATGTCACTTCGTCCTGTCAAGCGGTTGATCCAAGCCAAGCCGACCCTCGAAGGCGCGGGCGTACACTTGCGCCGGGCGTTTGGCTTCGGCGAAACGTCCGATTTCGACCCTTTTCTTCTTCTGGACGATTTCCGCAACGACGTCCCGGAGGATTATCTGGCGGGTTTCCCCTGGCACCCGCACCGCGGAATCGAGACCGTCACCTATGTGCTGGCCGGAACCGTGGAGCACGGTGATAGCCTGGGGAACAGCGGCGCCATCGCTGCCGGCGATGTCCAGTGGATGACCGCCGGCAGCGGGATTATCCACCAGGAGATGCCGAAGGGAGACGAAGCGGGCCGGATGCACGGGTTTCAGCTGTGGGCCAATCTTCCCGCCTCGCTCAAGATGACCGGGCCCCGCTACCAGGAGGTAAAGGCAGGCGACGTCCCCGAGGTGAGCGATGACGACGGGACGCGGGTTCGCGTTGTCTGCGGAAGTTTCTGGGGGAAGTCCGGGCCCGTGGACGGGATCGCCGCCGACCCCATTTATCTCGATGTGTCCATCCCCCCGGGGCGGAGCAAGACACTGCCGGTCGAGACGACGCGCCATGCTTTCGCCTACGTCTTCGCGGGGACCGGCAAGTTCGGCAACGCTTCCGGTCCGTTGGCCGTGCCCACCGAGACGGTCGGTGGGACCGAGACCGCGCCCCCCGACGAGGTGGAGAACCGCTCGCTCGTGCTGTTTGACCGCGGCGACGAAGTCACGGTGCAGGCCGGGGAGCAAGGGATGCGCTTCCTGCTGGTCTCGGGGCAGCCATTGCAGGAGCCCGTGGCCTGGCGCGGCCCGATCGTGATGAACACGCCCGACGAGCTCCAACAGGCGTTCCACGAGCTTGGCCAGGGGACGTTCCTGAAGCCGGACCGGCCTGGGTGAGAGATCAGCTTGACCAGCCGCCCTGGGCTACTATCCCGCGCCCCCTGCCGGGGCTGGACCGGCCACATTTCTCACCACGGTCTGGGTAGATGAGGCGAAAGGCCCGTAGGCCACGCCGAATTCATTGGCGACGTAGTCTCGCAGGGCCGCTGCAATAGAGATCGTTGCTGCGCCGACGGATCAGGCTTTCCTCCCGTTTCGGGTAAGCAAGGTGCTCCAGTTCATGCAGAAAGACTGCCAGAAGCGCGCTGTGGAAGCGGCGGTATTCCAGCTTCGTGCGAGACATCGTCGGGGTTTTCACACGCCGCGGATGCAACAGCAGCGGCGGCCGTGGTGAGAAAAGCGGGCTAGCCGGCGACCCGAGGACACCCGGCGTACCGCTTCCCTCCCCTTTGTTATCGTATCTTCTATGCGAGATCCGAATCGACTGCGAAGTCATAACTGGTTTGCCGGCCACGAGTATGAGCACGTTTTCCATCGAGCTTGGCTGCGCTCGGAGGGCTTCGGGCCCGAGATTTTCGAGGGCAAGCCGATCATCGGGATCTGTAACTCCTGGAGCGAGTTGACCAACTGCAACGCTCACCTGCGCCAGCTCGCCGAAGCCGTCAAGCGGGGCGTATGGGCCGCCGGGGGCGTGCCGCTCGAATTCCCGACGATTTCACTCGGCGAGCCCTTTATGAGTCCCACCACCATGCTCTTCCGCAATCTGATGTCGATGGACGTCGAGGAGTCGATCGTCGCCAACCCGATGGACGCCGTCGTGCTGCTCAGTGGTTGCGATAAGACCATTCCGGCTCAGTTGATGGGCGCGGCCAGCGCCGACGTGCCCGCCATCATGGTCACCGGAGGCCCGATGCTGACCGGGCGATGGGGGCAGCGCGCACTGGGGTCCGGCACCGATGGCCGCAAGCTTCACGAAGAGTTCCGCGCCGGGCGCATCACCGAAGAACAGTGGAGCGAAGTGGAAAGCTGCATCTCCCGCAGCGCGGGCCACTGCACGGTGATGGGGACGGCTTCCACGATGGCCGCTGTCGCCGAGGCGCTCGGCATGACCCTGCCCGGGTGCGCGGCCATCCCCGCCGTCGATTCCCGCCGCTATCAGATCGCCGAAGCCAGCGGACGCCATGTTGTCCAAATGGCTTGGGAGGACCTGCGCCCTTCGAAGATCCTGACCCGGGAAGCGTTTGAAAATGCCATTTGCGCGGATATGGCCGTTGGCGGTTCAACGAATGCCGTGGTTCATCTTATCGCCATCGCCGGGCGGGCCGGCGTCGATCTTCGACTGTCTGATTTCGACCGGCTCTCCCGCCAGACCCCCTGCATCGCCAACGTCAAGCCCTCGGGTGAATACTTGATGGAGGATTTTTTCTACGCCGGCGGATTGCCCGTCGTGATCAAGGAAATCCTCCCCCTGCTTCATCGGAACGCGCCGACCGTGAACGGCAAGACCATCGAGGAAAACGCGCGAGGAGCGCGTTGCATGAACCCCGAGGTGATCCGTACTCTCGGCAAACCCCTCCACGCCGAAGGGGGCACGGTCATCCTATACGGCAACTTGGCGCCCGACGGCGCCGTGCTCAAGCAAACGGCCGCTTCCCCTCATCTGCTCAAACACCGCGGGCGCGCCGTAGTCTTCGAGCGCTACGAGCAACTGCGAGCGCGCGTCAACGATGAAGATCTCGACGTTGACGAAAACTCCGTTCTCGTCTTGAAGAATGCCGGCCCGAAGGGTGGTCCCGGTTTTCCCGAGTGGGGACACCTGCCGATCCCCACCAAGCTGCTCAAGCGAGGCGTCGAAGATATTGTCCGCATCAGCGACGCCCGCATGAGCGGGACCAGTTTCGGGACAGATGTTCTGCACGTCTCTCCCGAGGCAGCGGTGGGCGGTCCATTGGCCGCGGTCCAGACGGGGGACGAGATCGAGCTCGACGTTCCCGGTCGCAAGATCGAAGTTCGCGTTGAGGAGAACGAAATCCGGCGCCGTCTAGCCGACTACCGCCCGCCCGAGCACGCCTACAATCGCGGCTATCGCAAGCTCTTTCTCGAAAACGTCACGCAGGCTCACGAAGGCTGCGATTTCGGATTCCTGCGGTCGGTGGAGTAGTAGCCGCTTCTTTATCGTGCCGTAGTCTGCCAGACTGCTGAGCGGAGCGTCGAACGCCAGTGACAGGTCCAGTCTGGTGCGGAGATAGATGTGAGAGATCACTCATATCCCCACACCTTGCGCTGGTTCAATCCGCTCATGTAGCCCCCGTTCATTTGCGGAAAAACCATGGAACAGACCGCAAGCGCCCTTTCTCGGCGCCCATGGCCCCATTCACGATCTGTTCCGAGTTGGCCGCCATGATCTCAAAGCGATCCATCATCGCGTGCTCAGGGAGCAAACTTTCACCGACTGGCAGACGGCGACTGGCGCCGGCTGAAAGAGAGAACTCCCGGACGATTTTCAGGGTAAAGCGGCCTTGGCCTTGTTAACTTGACAATGTCCGCCCTTGACAGTTCTGCTCCCAAGAGAGAGCATAGCTGTCATGCGATTCCCTCCACCCATTGTGTCCGCCGCCGTCGTGCTCGTCGCTCTCGTCAGCACTGCGTCCTGCGGTAAGGCACCGACCCCGGCCGAGCCAAGCGCACCGGTCAACCCGCTGCTCGGCGTGTGGTCGATGACCGCGATGACTTCTGGAAGCGGCGGGGCGACGATCGATCCCTCCCAGCCCGGGCTCTTCATCTTCACAGAGGGGTACTACAGCGAGGTCACCTCGCTCGGGGCCGACCCGCGTCCGGCGTCCGCGGCCGGTTTCAACCCGACGTCGGAAGAGAAGGTCGCCCAGTACGACACGATCATCGTCAACGCTGGGACCTATGAGGCCGACGGCTCCACCATCACCTTCCGGCCGATGGTCGCCAAGAGTCCCGAGTTCATCGGCGGACACTCCACGATGGATTTTCAGATCAACGGTGACGCGCTGACCCTGACAGTGCGGAGCGTGGTGGCTGCCGACGAGGTGTCGGCGCCGCCTGACTCAGCCGGATCATCGATGACGCTGCGGCGCAACGAGTAGAGCAGCGCCGGAGGCTAAGAACAGAGGCCGGGGCTTCAGAGCCGGGAAGCTTTTCCGGCAACACGGAAAGTTCGCGCCGGTTAACGGAATCATTCCCCCTTGACATCTCTCTGTCCTTCCCCAAAACTCCGTAGCCGCTCGAATTAAAGAACGGACTCTTGAACCTAAACCCGGCGGTTGAGTAGCCTTTTGGGGGCGCGTTTGATCCCACCCTTACCGAGGGGCTTGAGCATCTCGGGCCCAAACGCTTCTCACGTACGGTAGCGCTCTTGCCGAAATCGGGGTACAGTAAACTAGGCGCCTACAACTTTCGAGGCGAACAAAGAAGAGGTGTCGCCATGCGTAATGTCTTAGGCCGGAGTTGTCGCGTTTTGAAACTCGTCACGAGTTTGCTGGGGGCGGTGCTGATGCTCGCCTGCCGCGGCTCTTGCCGAAATCTGTAAACTGCCTACAACTTTCGAGGCGAACAAAGAAGAGGTGTCGCCATGCGTAATGTCTTAGGCCGGAGTTGTCGCGTTTTGAAACTCGTCACGAGTTTGCTGGGGGCGGTGCTGATGCTTGGCGGGGCTGCTGTTTGGGCACAAAGCCCGTTTTCGGGGCGAGCGGGATTTTTTTACGTCGAAGGCGATGTAGTCCTGCGTGGCCCCTTGGGGGATCAACCTAGCCGGGCGCAACAGCATCTGGAAATGGGCCAGCGTATCCGCACAAAAGCCGGGCGGGCGGAAGTCGTTCTGGCGCCCGGTTTGCTGTTAGGCGTGGGGGAAAACACGGAGATCGAAATGGTCAAGCCTTACTTGAGCGACCTCAGACTAAGCTTGATCTCGGGATCTGCCGCCTTGCACGTGGTCGACGACACCTATTTGGAGGGGCTGGCGGTTCACTTCGGCAAGGCCGAGGCGAGGTTTGGCAAGCGCGGCGTGTACCGTTTGGACGCCCCGGGCGGAGAGTCTCTCCGGCTCAAGGTTTTCGACGGCAAGGCGGTCGTCTCCACCGGCGAGTCCAAGCACAAAGTGAAGAAGAAATGGTCGCTCGCAATGGCCGATCCGGATAGCCAACCTATTGTCGAGAAATTCGATCACTCGCAAAAGGACGCCCTCGATCAGTGGCAAACTGAGCAGGTCGCCGCGCTTGCAGCGGCCGAGCGCCCCAAACGGGGAGCCGCGTCTCATGATCCCAGGGAGGATTTGCCGTTGCTGGTGGGAGTGGATCGGTAGAAAAAGCTCTCAGGCTCGCCGACCCCGTCGGTCTCGCTAGCCGATCACACCGGCTTGTCGAAGGGTGATCCGGCTGCTCCGGAACACGGCGCCTGGGTGGCCCCGTCCGGCGCGGGGTGCACGGTTCTCACGGAGTTCCCGCCGATGGTGATCAGAGGCTTGGCTTTCACACGTTGGGTGGCAAGTTGGGCTGGGGCGATTCTGTTCATCGCGATCGGCCTGCCCATCCAGTCGCCGGGACGGAGCGCTCACAATCCCGTGGCGTTGGTAACGCGGGGCGGAGCACGTGCTCTTGTGGACGTCTAACCCGCTTTTTTCGCCACCCGAGGGCCGAACTGGCGGGAATTCTCGCGAGCTGCTGGTCGCAACTCTTGGTCAAGGGAGGCCGGCTCGCCGGAAGGTGGACTGATATGATTCTCGTGCCACCTCACGAGGAATTCAAGGTCCACGGAGTCTTCACGATCTTGCCGGGCCGGGGGGCTGCGGCGGCGCCGTTTCCTCGGTTTCACCGCTGGGAACAGAAATGGGAGGCCCAGGGCGATCAGAACTAGGCCCGAGACGCCGCCACTCCAGCCCAACCAGCCTCGCGACCCGTCCAAAAGGTGAAGCAAGAATAGCGTCCCCGCGCCGATGCACGGCAGGGCCGCCAGCAAACTGGTCCAGGCTAGGAGGCGACGAAACACGATAATTGACTTCCCAAAAGAGTGAGTGTTTTCGAGTGCGACTTGATTCCACGCTAACACCGAGGCTCATTTTCGCCCGTAAAGACGGCCCCTGAATCTTACTTGGAATGAAACTTAGGGCGTTATCTCTCACGTACTACGATTTTTCCCTTAACCCGCTTGTCTCGCCACGTGGCGAGGCTAACCCCAATACTGTTCGCTTAGCGTTTCTGCCCATCCAGAAACCGGCTTCAAGCATGTAGGGGCACGGCATGCCGTGCCCGAGGTCGCCGAGCGGCGCGCGCCTTGTACTGACAGGCCTCTCACGCACTTCGCCTCGCCACGTGGTGAGAAGAGCGGGCTAACTGAGTATTTCAGGTCCGGGATATTCCTCACCGCGCCCCTGGCTCGCTATGATGTTGCCTATGGTCGAACCTGGGGTCTCACTCGAACGAAGGATCGTCGTCACTGAGGAAGACGCCATCACTTTTTTGGGGACCGATGTGAAGCCGTCGCTGGCGACGCCGGCGATGATCGCCAGAATGGAAATCACGGCCCACGACGCCGTACAGCCTCACCTCGAAGAAGGCCAGGACACCGTGGGTACCCGCGTGAACGTCGAACACCTGGCTGCGACCCCGCTGGGTGCCGAGGTAACCTACGACGCCAAGCTCGCGGCGGTCGACGGACGGCGGCTGACGTTCGAGGTCGAAGCCTCCGATCAACGGGAAGTTGTCGGCCGTGGCACGCACGAGCGATTCATTATCGATGTCGAGCGGTTCGCCGCCGGCTTGAGGAAAAAATTCGGACAGCCATGATGAAACAAGCTGAACACTTACCGACTCCGTTGGCGGGTTGGCGAACAACGAGGTCTCCCGCAAGTGCATCGGCCGAGTCGGGCGGTTCGACTCTCCATCGATTCAGCCGCCTGAGCGTGTGGCTGATACTCTCAGCCTGGGCGCTTGGGGTGAACCTCCTGGCGGTCCAACCGAGCCATCGGCCGAAGACTCTCGGTCCAAAGTGGGTCTCCTTGTTCAATGGCAACGATTTCGGCGGATGGCGCGAAGTCGGTCGAGAAAAGTGGGCCGTCGAAGACGGCGCCATCTACGGCATGGGGGTGACGGACGAATACGGCTACCTGGCCACCGAAAAAACCTACAAAGACTTTCACCTTTTCTTGCGCTTCAAATGTGAAGCCGACGGCAATAGCGGCGTCTACCTGCACACCGAGTTCGACGGCGATACGCCGAAAATCACAGCCGGGCGCCAGATCGAGATCGACCGCCGCGTCGGTCATCACACGGGCGGCATCTACGGCGACGGCAAGGGCTGGATCGTCTGGCCCGCGCCCGAACTCGAAACCGTCATCAAACCCTACGACTGGAACGATCTCTTGATTAAGGTGGAAGGCAACCGCTACCGGACCTACCTAAACGGCGTCCGCATGATTGACTATACCTACCCCTCGCCGGGTTCGACCGAAGGCGTCATCGCACTTCAGTTGCATTCGGGCGGCGAAGGCCGCATGCGGTTCAAGGACATTTGGGTACGCGATTTGACCGGCGGTAGATGAGAGCGCATCGAGAGGTCGAGGCTACCCAGATTCAACGCGGGAAGATATCGGAAGCGATGAGAATCCTCTGAACCTATAACCCGCAGGGTGTTTGGGGCCATGTGCGCGGCGCTTGGTGCGTCTCGCGGGCGGTTGCTGGCGCCGCCGCGGCCCCCGCTGCGGCATCAGTCGGCAACCCTTCCACTCGGCGGAGCGTGGGCAAATGCCCGCCGTCACTGGACAGGGCGCGATTCATCGCGCCCGCTTGCTCAGGAGGCCGTCGGCTTGATGTTCTGATTCACGCGGAACAGGTTGGCCGGATCGTACTTGTTCTTGATAGCGACCAGACGGTCGTAGTTGTCGCCGTAGGTTGCCTGGACGCGCTCCTGTCCCTCGTCCATCATGAAGTTCACGTACGCCCCGCCGGCCGAGTGGGGATGCAGCGCCTCCCAGTAGTCCTTGGTCCAGGGGATGATGCGGTCATTGTTGGCCGGGTCGGGGTCCACGCCGACGATCACCTCCGCCCAATTCGCATCACGATAGGCCCAAGCAGTCCCGTCGTTGCCGACCCTGTGGGCAGCTCCGTTGATCGGATACAGGTGCATCGATGACTGCATCGTCGGCATCTCGGAACCGTGCTTGACGTGGAGTGCGATCGCCTCATCACTCAACTCGTTGACGAAATCTGCCCGCCAGTACCACTGGTGGCCCGGCGGGTACAGTCCATCGAACATGCTTTGGAGCACAGGATGCGGCATTGGGCCCACTAGATCCAAGGCAGGCGGCCCGAAACCACGAATCGGCTTGAACACTTCTTCCGCTTGGTCGAGGGGTCCCGTGTAGCACCAAACGACCCCGCACATCTTCTTGTTGTGCAGATGCTCGGGAAATGGCGGGCCGGGCGGCACAGTCAAGAACGCAAAGAAGCCGTTGACATCGTCCGGCGCGTTGGGAGAAAACTCTCGGTACCACTGCATTACTTCGGTCGCCTGCTCGAGATCCCAAAGTATGGGACCGGCATATACGGTGCTGATCGGGTGCGAGCGAAACAGGAAAGAGGTGGCCACGCCAAAGTTGCCCCCGCCGCCGCGAATCGCCCAGTAGAGGTCTTCGTTTTCGTCGGGGCCGGCGGTGACAAAACTCCCATCGGCTAGCACGAGATCGGCGGCCAGCAGATTGTCGATGGTCAGGCCGCACTTCCGGGTGAGATGGCCGATTCCGCCTCCCAGGGTCAGCCCGCCGACGCCAGTAGTCGAAATAATGCCGGTAGGCGTGGCCAGCCCGAAAGGGTGCGTGGCGTGGTCGACGTCGCCCCAGGTGCAACCGCCGCCCACACGGACGGTACTTGCCCTAGGGTCAACTCGGGTGTACTTGATCCCCGAGAGATCGATGACCAGCCCGTCATCGCATATCCCCAGGCCCGCGCCGTTGTGGCCGCCCCCTCGAACGGCGGTCAGCATATTGTTTCCCCGCCCGAAATTGACGGCGGTTATCACGTCCGCCACATCCGCGCAACGCGCGATCAAGGCGGGTCGGCGGTCGATCATCGCGTTGTAGACCTTCCGCGCATCGTCATAGCCGTCGTCGCTGGGCTGGATGAGTCCACCCCGTAGGCCGCCCTTGAGGTCTTCTACAGTTGTTTGAGCCATCGTCTCCCTCTGGACTCTATTTCTTTATCACACTCATTTGACGAGAACCAGGCTGCAAACCCGCATTTCTCACGACGGTCTTCGTAGGTGAGGCGAAAGGCTCGGTGGCCATGGCTCGCGGCAACGGTTTGTGTACGTCGTCCCAGCGTACACCACGTTGCCGAGCGGCGCTGCCTCGCACGGACGGGCTTCTCACAAACTTCGCTTCGCCACGTGGTGAGAAAAGCCGGCAGGGTAAACAAAGAGGGTGACGATTGCCGCCACCCCCGGGCGAATCTTTCCTTGTCGCCTAACCGACCCAAAAGTCCGCAACGGGCCGACCCTTGACCAGCACGCGGGGCTGGTTCAAGTGGTTCAGGATCTCTTGCCCTGGGTCGATACCCAACGCGTAGTAGACGGTCGCCAACAGATCGTTCGGGTGGACGGGCTTCTCTTTCGGAGACGCGGCCGTGGCGTCGGATTCCCCGTAAATCCTGCCGCCGGGAATGCCGGCGCCGGCGATCATGGCTGTGTAGCAATAGGGCCAGTGGTCGCGGCCGTCGGGCGAATTGGTGTTCCCCGATGTGCTGACTCCCAACCGCGGCGAGCGGCCGAACTCACCGACGGCGACGACCAGAGTCTCGTCCAGCAGGCCGCGCTCCGACATGTCGCCGAGCAGCGCCGAGAGTGTCTGGTCCAAGACCGGGCAGTGAAGGTTCTTGAGCGGACCGAAGTTCGCCGCGTGGGTGTCCCAGGCGTCGATCTCCGGATTGCCGTTGGCCACCGCCGGCCAGTTCAACTGCACGAACCGCGTACCGGCTTCGATCAGGCGGCGGGACATCAGCGCACCCTGGCCGAAGGTGGTTCGCCCGTAGCGCTGCCTCGTCTTGTCGGACTCCTTTTCAAGGTCGAAGGCGTCACGAGCTTTGCCGGAAAGCACCAAGTCGAACGCCTTCTCGTAGTACTTGTCGAGGGCTTGGGGTTCGACCGCTTTCTCGAGGTCCTTCATGGAGTTGTTGATCCCCTTGAGCAGCTCGAAGCGGTCCTCAAGCCGCTGCACCGGGGTCTCTCGCCTGAGCGCGAGGTCGTCCAGCTTGATCCGCTTATTGGGATCTTGATAAAGCCGATAGGGATCGTGTTCCTTGCCGATAAATCCGGCGGCGCCGCCCTTGCCGATCACACTCGACTCCTGCAAGGGACGCGGCATCTCGACAAACGGGAGAACCGGCCCGTCGGGCGGTATCATCTTGCTGATCCAAGAACCCGCCGTCGGAAAGTCGATCGGTGAGGGCGGTTCCAGTTGGCCCGAAGGAGACACCTTGTCGGGGGGATATCCGGTCAGCATTTGGTAGATCGCCGCCGTGTGATTGAACAGCCCCTTCGGCGTGTAGCTCATCGAGCGGATCAAGGTGCACTTGTCGATCGAGGAGGCCAGCTTCGGCATTGTCTCGCTTAGCCAAATGCCGGGTACTTTGCTCTTGATGGGTTTGAACTCGCCGCGGACGTTCGACGGCGCGTCGGGCTTGGGATCCCAAATATCGATGTGACTGGGGCCACCCTGCAAAAACAGCAGCAACACGGACTTGGCGGAACCAAACCCCTGCGCCCCTTGAAAACGCGGGGCCGACGCAGCGGCCTTTGCCACATCCTGCAACGCAAGGACCTGCGAAAGCTTCATGCCCAGCAGACCGAGTGAACCGACCTGCAGAAAATTGCGTCGGGATACGCCGTCACACGTCGCGCCGAAACGACCCGGAATTGTCAGCATAGATGCGCTCCTCCCCGCCGGACTTCTGTGCGTACCTATTATAGGACAACTCTACATCAAGGCGACCGCGAAAATCTTGGCTATGATGAACTGATATGTCGCCTCTTCGAGTGCTCGTCGTGTTCGGCACCCGTCCCGAGGCGATTAAGCTTTGTGTCCTCATCCGACGCCTTCAGGAGCTTCCCGAATCGTTCACCGTCCGTACGTGTGTAACCGCCCAGCACCGCGCCATGCTGGACCAAGTGCTCGAGGCTTTCGAGGTCACCCCGGACCGGGATCTGAACCTCATGAAGCCGGACCAGTCACTGTTTGATGTGACAACGGCAACCTTAAGAGGTCTGGAGCGGGTTCTTGCCGAAGAGCAGCCGGACATGGTTCTCGTACAGGGAGATACGACGACCACATTTGCCGCGGCGTTGGCCGCTTTTTACGCCCGGACGCCTGTGGGCCATGTTGAAGCCGGTCTGCGGACAGGCAACGTCCACAGTCCGTTCCCGGAAGAGATGAACCGGACGCTGACTAGCCGCCTGAGCAGCCTCCATTTCGCCCCCACTCAGCTCAGCTCGCCGCCGAGAACCTGCGGCGGGAGGGGATCAGCGAGCAATCCATCTTCGTCACGGGGAATACGGTCATCGACGCGCTGCTTTCGATGCGCAAGGCGCTGGAGTCCGGGGACATCCCGCGGCCTTCCTGGCCTTTCTTCGATCCGGCACGAAAGCTGATCGTGGTCACCGCCCACCGCCGGGAGAGCTTCGGAAAGGGCTTGGAGCAGATCTGTGAGGCATTGGCGGATCTCGCGCATCGGCCCGACGTGCAGATTGTGTACCCTGTCCACCGTAATCCCAACGTTCACGAGGCGGTGCACCGAAGGCTGGCCGAAGTTCCGGGCATCGAGTTGCTCGAGCCTATCGACTACATCCCGCTGATTGACCTTCTCATGCGCTCTCACTTCGTTCTGACCGATTCCGGCGGGATACAGGAAGAAGCGCCATCCTTGGGGAAGCCGGTGTTGGTGATGCGAGAGGTCACCGAACGCCCCGAGGCGGTGGAGGCGGGCACGGCCCTTGTGGTCGGAGCCGATCGGGCGCGCATTGTCGAGCAAGCCACCCGTCTTCTCGACGACCCGGCGCACTACGAGCGCCTGTCTGAGCGTCACAACCCCTACGGTGACGGTCACGCCTGCGAGCGGATCGCTGAGGCGCTGGAGCAATACGCTCGCGAGCGAGCGGCCGGCGCCGGCGACATAGTATAGCGACGTTCCCTGCCCAGAAAATCCGCGTCGTCCGCTCAAGCCACGAGGTTCCCTGATGAAATACTTTTGCAGGACATACGGATTCTGCCTGTCCCGGGTACGGACGTGGCGCACGCATTCCTGCGTGCCGTGTCGCCATTCTTGGCGACATCCCAACGGTACGCCGGGTCCTGGGTTGTTGCTTGAAACCGACGCGCATACGCTGATAAACAGGCTTGGCCTAGCTTACGAAACGCCCCGGCGCACGGAGGTGGGCGGGCATAACGCCCGTCCCGCTTACGCCCGCCTCCAAATTTTCACGCCTTAGGGTGGCTGCGGTCGTAGATCTTCATCAGCTCCTCGAGCGAGAGCTGGGTGTACTTCTGGGTCGTCGAGAGGCTGGCGTGGCCGAGCAGTTCTTGAATGGCGCGCAGATCGGCGCCGTCGCTCAACAGGTGCGTGGCGAAGGCGTGCCGCAGCGAGTGCGGGTGGAGGCTGGGATCGCCCATCAACGCCACGGCGTAACGCTTGACGATTCGCTCGACGCTTCGAGCCGTCAGACGCCCTTTTCGCAAGTTGAGCAGCAACGCCGGTTGATCCGTTGCCGGCCGGACTTGGAGATAACGATCCAGCGCCTCGCCCGCCGCGCGGCCGAAGGGCACAAGACGTTCCTTGCGGCCTTTCCCGCGCACACGAATCCACCTTTCCGCGCGGTCTAGGTCTTCGAGATTGATGCCGACCAACTCTCCAACCCGGAGGCCGCAGCCATAAAGCAGTTCGAAGATGAGCCGGTCCCTGGCCAGGGGAGCGGCGTTTTTGTCGTTACCCTCTTGCCGCGGGAGGCCGTCAATGAGCGTATTCGTCTCTTCCGGGGTCATGACCGCCGGCAGGGTTTTCGGAGTCTTGGGCGTCGCCACCAGCTTCGCGGGGCTGTGCAGGATCACCCCTTCCCGGACCAGGAAGTCGAAAAACGAGCGCAGCGCCGAGAGCTTTCGAGCCACCGAACGATTGCTGTTGCCGCGGCGATAGCATGCGGCCATGAATTCGCGAATCTTCAGCACATCGAATTCCCGAGGAGCCGGCGGCGCCTTTCCCGGCGGCGAGAAGTGCTCGGCGAACAGCTTGAGGTCCGACGCGTAGCTTCGGCGGGTGTGAACAGACAGATTCCCGCGAGCCAGCGACTCGAGAAAGCGGCCGACCTCAGCGGCTAACGTTGTGTTCGACCGGAGCATGTTGCTCCAAGAATGCTTCTAGGGACCCGAGCGCTCTCTCGCACTGCCGCCGGCGCCGCGCTTTGCGGTCTCGCCGCAAAGCCTGATGTTCCTCGGGCAGCAGCGGGGGCAGTAGATCGAAGGTGATATTGGCCGGCTGATAGTTTTGCGGGTTCGCACCCGAGATGTAACGGCCGAGCGACCCATGAGCCGTTTCGCGAGGCCACGCCGCCGGCTCGACCCCATCGGCGAGTCGAGCCGCGTTCCAGCCGGCCATCAATCCGGTGGCCATCGCCTCGACGTAACCTTCGACGCCCGAGATCTGGCCGGCGAAAAAAACGTTGGGGCGTGCGCGAAGGCTCAGCGTGGATGACAATAGCGCCGGCGCATTGATGTAGGTGTTGCGATGGATTTGCCCGTAGCGCAAGAACTCAGCTTGCTCCAAGCCCGGGATCATCCGCAAAATGCGCTTTTGCTCCGCGTACTTGAGGTGATTCTGAAAGCCGACGAGGTTGTACGAGCCGGCCCGCAGGTCCTCCTGACGAAGCTGGACGACCGCGTAGGGCATCCGGCCCGTCCCGGGATCGCGCAGGCCCACCGGCTTCATGGGGCCAAAGCGAAGCGTGTCGGTTCCGCGGCGCGCCAGCTCTTCAATGGGCAGGCAACCCTCGAAATAGTTCGCGTTGTCGAAATCATGGCCTTGGTGCTGGTGCGCTTCTAACAGGGCTTGGTGAAATCGAAGGTACTCTTGTTTTGAAAACGGGCAGTTGAGGTAATCGTCGGTCCCGTCGATCGACGAGCCGTAGCGCGACCCCGGGAACGCGATGTTGCCGTCAATCGTCTCGGCGTCGACGATCGGACTGATCGAATCGTAGAAAAACAAACGCTCGCTGCCCGTGAGCGCTACAATCGAACCCGCCAGTGCATCGCTTGTCAGCGGACCCGTGGCGACGATGACGATCTCGTCAAGGGGCAGCGCCCGGATCTCCTCGCGGCGTAGTTCGATCAACGGTTCTTTCTCGACCGCCGCGGTAACCCGTTGGGAGAAAATCCGGCGGTCAACCGTCAGCGCGTTCCCGCCCGGTACGCGGGCGCCAGATGCCGCGGCCATCGAAAGCGATCCCATCCGCCGCAACTCTTGTTTGAGGAGCCAAGGCGCGGAGTTCGGCAGTTCGCTCTTGAGCGAATTGCTGCAAACCAGCTCGGCGAGGTCCGCGGTCTGGTGAGCAGCCGTGGCGGCCTCGGGGCGCATCTCGTAGAGTCTGGCGGGCCGGCCGAGGCGCGCGATCTGATAGGCCGCCTCCGTCCCCGCCAGCCCTCCGCCGATGACGTGGATGGGAGAAGGCGCCGTCATGCCGATCGAACCTTCCTAATTATACGGCGGCCGAGCCCGGTTCCCCCAGGGTGCGGTTTCGGGAGGGGCTGGAATCGGACATCATCGGCTTGGCCTCCGAACAGAGCGGGCGGCGGCGGAAGCCGAGCGAATACACTTTGCACAAGAAATGTCTTCAAACCCAATAAAAATGGGGCTTCGAAAGTGTATGTTCTTTACAATGGATCTAAAGTTTCCTATTATTAAACACAAGTTGTCTCGCAACTTCCCAACCCCCCTCGACCACACGGTTGTTGGGTACCAGTAAAAGGAGAGTCATGGCAAAGAAAGCAGCAGCCGCAACCAAGATGACGCAGTCACAGATCGTGACCGCTCTTGCCGAGAAGTCCGACGTGAGCAAGAAGGTCGCCAAGGTGTTTCTCGAAAACCTGGCGGAGATGGCCGTCAAGCAGACCAAGAAGACCGGTGTGTTCATAGTTCCTGGCATCGGCCGGCTCGTCAGATCCGACCGCAAGGCGAGGATTGGCCGCAATCCAGCCACTGGCGAGCAGATCAAGATTCCCGCCAAGAAGGTCGTCAAGTTCCGTGTCGCCAAGGCGGCCAAGGACGCGATCGTGCCGCCCAGAAAGAAGAAATAACTCCGACTTTGATCGATCGAGGTTTGTGCCCATCCGGCTCTGCGGTCGGATGGGGGCGCCTCCACTTCCACGGAGCGGTCCAGGCAAGCAGCAGAACCGCCGGTTCCTGTACGTTAGAAGCCCGGATCGGCTCGCTCTCTCCAGGCCTTAACCCACAACAGTAGGCGTGGTCCGCTTGAGGATACGGACGGCCGTAGTTGTTTTTTCTCACCACGGCCGCGGTGGATAAGGCGAAAGCACGGCGGCCATGGCTCGTGCCAGCAGTTTGTGTACAGCGCCCAGCGAACGGTAGGTCGACTATCCCGCATTTCTCACCACCTGACGGTCGAAGCACGCGATAGGCAATAGGCCGCCATTACTGCGTTGCGCTTGCTCGCCGTGCCCAACGTACTGTTCAAATACACCTCCGCGCGCCGAGCGGCGCGTGCCTTGTACTGACGGGTTTCTCACGCGCTTCGCCTCGCCACGTGGTGAGAAAAGCGGGCTAGTTAGAAGCCTGTCGGGACACGGCGTGCGCCAAGCGGTGTGCGGAGGCGTATTTTTGGGGGCGCGGCCCGGCCCGTTGGTATCTTGGTGCAACCGCAATAAACAGCGATTTCCGTCAGCGTCGGACCGAGAAAGTATGTTGAGCGAGGCGAGCGAGCGCAACAAACTGATCGGAGGCTTGTCGCGCGCTTCGACCGCTAGGTGGGAGAAAGCGGACTCGCCGACCGCGGTAGGCTAGCAGGGAGATCAGAGACCGCGGGCTCAAGGGGACTGCTGCGGCTGACTGCTTTTTTGCGCCGCCTTGTCTTCGTCTTTTTCCGTCTTGTCGTCGCCCTTCAGAGATGCCTTGAACTGGCGAATACCTTCCCCGAGCCCCTTGCCGATCTCGGGGATCTTGCGGCCGCCAAACAGCAGCACGGCAATGCCGAGCACGACCAACAACTCAGGCACGCCCAGTGTCGGCAGAAACAGCGCCATGGGAGCTTGTGGATCGAATAGTTGCATATGGTCTCCCGCAGCTTCATTGTAGGCGCAGCGCCGGAGGGGAGTCAAGGCTCCGAGGGTCCCGCCGCTTAGTAGCCCGTTTCATGAATGCACGGAAGTTTCGGGCGAGTGCCGCTGGCGCGGGCCTCCGGCTCGTAGCGACAGCCTCTGGTTGCTCTTGGTCACGGCATACCGCGATCCTACCGATCCGTCGAGCGCCCGGAAACGTAGGGGCACGGCATGCCGTGCCCGAATTTCCCGATCGTCCTGGCGGCTTCTAAACGTAGCTGACCGAACTTATAAAACCGACTGCTAGTTGACCCAGGGCCCCCCCGGTCCCGGCCGATCTCGCTTACGCATGTAGACTTCGAATCTGCGTTGTGCCCGCCGCCGCTGCCACCGTCGATAGCTGCCCACCCAATCGATGTTGAGGAAGTCCGGCCGATAGCGGAGATAGAAATACCCAAAGGCCATGCCTCCCAAGTGCGCCACATGACTGATCCCGCTGCCGCTGGCCCCAAAAGTAGACAGGAAGGCGATGCCGCCAAGAATCAGCACGAAAATGCGCGCCGGGATGGGAAAGAAAAACCAGAAGAGAATGGTGCGGTTCGGGTACAGCAGACCATACGCCAACAGCACACCGTAAATGGCGCCGGACGCTCCAATTGTGGGGATGTGCAATTCAGAAGGATGGCCCCATAGGAATCGGGCCGCGACATCACACAAGCCCGCCCCGATGCCGCAGAACAAATAGAAGTTTAGGAAACGCCTGGTTCCCCAATCCCGCTCCAAATCGGAGCCGAACATCCACAACATGAGCATATTGAACAAGACATGACTGAAGCCGTGGGGGCTGTGCAGAAACAGATACGTGACCGGCTGCCAAAGGATGGCGCCCTTGACGACCCAAGCCGGCGTCAGACTCAGGGCGCCGAACAGCCACACGAGCGGGGCGATCCGTAGCTGCACGGCGAGAAAGTAGACGACAAAGACGACCGCATTGGAGATCAGCAGCCACTTGATGGCAGGGGGGACTCTGCCCCCGGGCCCGAATCCGATCGAGGGGCGCCGTGTGTAATAGACCATCAGGAGAGAGCGAAACGCCTCTACTTAGCAGCATAGGGAATCGTTTCGGGGGCGTCAAACCGCACCTGGGAGAGCCGGCGAAAAATGGCCGTGCGAGTGGCATCGTCAGGGGTTGGCGCGCTTCCCAACGAATCCTCCCCAGGTGTCGGGCAGCGTCTCGATTCTCGACGGAGGCCTTCGTCGAAACCAGCCCGGCCCCCGGGGCTGCAATGTCTTTCCGCCCGAAGGTCCCAAACCGCCAGGTGGTCGGGCTGCTAGGCGATACGCCTGTCGCGCCGGCCGCGGACTTCGCCGCCCTACCACAATTCTGTGCCCGGACCGCCCTTGAACGGTCCCACGATGTGGGAAGTCACCCAACCGCCGTAGTAGCCGCCCGGCTGAGGGATGACGCACTGCTCTCCCACGTAGCAGGCATCCATCTTGCCGGCGAAAAACGCGAGGAAGTTCCCCATACCGGCGTAGCCGTCAAACGGATCGGGATAACTCCAAGCTCCGTTCTCAACAAATCGGTCGCCAACTCGAATCGACCAATACTGCGCAGCGCCCTTCCATTCACAAAGGGTGGAATGGCGGCTCGGCTCCAGCCACTCGCGTCGAACATGGTGGGGAGGGATGTAATACGCGGGCGGGTTGGCGGTTTCGAGCGCCCGGCAGGCCTCGACGCTGTCGGCCAGTACGATTCCCGCCAGCTCCACCCGGACGCGCTGGCCGACTCTCTCAACCCGTGGCGGACGCGGGTAGTCCCAAACGCTCTCTTGACCTGGTCCGGGCGTCTCGATTCTCTCCGGCCGCTCGCGTTTCAAACGCCGCCACTTGCTCACTTCGCACCGGCTCTCGTGTTCCATCGTCGTAGCCGCCGGCTCCGGCCCAATTGCTACACTGTTTACCGGAAAAGGCTTTCGACCAGCATGCCACAGCCTACAAGCAGCAGCAATGCGGACAAGTCGACGCCCTTGCTGCTGATTGCCTCCTTGGCCATGATGCTGGTCTCTCTCTATTTGATTTTCGTCTGGGCGCCGACGGAGCGCTCGATGGGCATCGTTCAGCGGATTTTCTATTTCCACGTTTCCTCGGCGTTCGCGGCCTTCTTGGCGTTCGTGATTGGCGGCGCCGCCGGCATTCTCTATCTCGTCAAGCGCGACCACCGCTACGATGACTTATCGGTCGCTTGTAACGAGTCGGGCCTGGTCTTCGCATTCGTGAATCTGGTTACCGGGTCCCTGTGGGCTAAGCCGGTGTGGGGGGTTTCCTGGGCCTGGGACGCGCGCCTGACGACCATGCTCTTGCTGGCGCTCATCTACGCCGGTTATCTGATCTTGCGGGCATCGATCAGCGAACCGAGCCAGCGGGCCGTCGCCTGCGCGGTTGTTTCGATTTTCGGGATGGTGGATATCCCTATTGTCTACATGGCCAATCGCCTGTGGCGCACCCAGCACCCGGCGCCGGTCATATTAGGCGGCGACGGCTCGGGTCTCCACCCTGATATGAGAGTGGCTTTGGCGGTCTCCACGGTCGCTATGTTCACGCTTCTGTGGTGTCTGGTTCGGGCCCGGAGACGTTTAGAACAGACACGCCGCGAGGCGGAAGCTTTGCGGCGGGAGGTTTTGCTCCTTGAGGTAAGGGGAGGGCTGTGATGGAAGAAAACCTGAAGTGGCTTTGGTACGCGTTCAGCGCGGCGTGGATACTGCACATTCTCTATCTCTGGTCGCTTTCCGTCCGCGAGAAGAGGCTGCGGCAACAGTTAAGGGACCTAAAGTCTTTACTGGAAGATCACGAGGACCGGGCTGAGGGTGATTGATCCCCCGTTCGGGAGGCTGGGGGCGTGAACGACCTGAACTTGGCAGTCACGGTTGCCGAATCCAGCGGCTCCCCGCGGGCGCCCGGTCTCGGCCCCATCAACCTACTTCTATCTTGAGGAGAGCAAGGCACCTTGTCGAACAACACGGCATCCTCGCGACAGCCCGTCCTGGCGGCTAACTGGAAGATGTTCAAAACGACCGCCGAGACGGTCGAGTTCTTCGGCGGGTTCAAGCCCCTGGTCGAAGATGCCGCTCATTGTGAAATCGTCATCGCCCCGCCTTTCCCTGCTCTGTCGGCCGCTGTGGACGCCGCGCGGGGAAGCAACATCAAGATTGGCGCCCAGAACCTTTACTGGGAGGACGAGGGCGCATTCACCGGTGAAGTGTCGGCCCCAATGATCGCCGCTGCCGGCTGCACTCACGTAATCCTAGGACACAGCGAGCGCCGTCGGTATTTCGGTGAAACCGACGAGACCGTCAACAAGCGCGTTTTCTCGGCGCTGGGCGCGGGTTTGACGCCGATCGTTTGTGTCGGAGAAAGTCTGGAGGACCGCGAACAACAACGGACGGAAAGCGTCTTGGCGCGGCAGTTCGCGGGTGCCGCGGCTTCGTTGACCGGGCAAGACTTCTCCCGTATAATCTTAGCGTACGAGCCGGTGTGGGCCATCGGAACGGGTCGCACCGCGACTCCGGAAATCGCTGGCGACGCCCACCGTTTTCTCCGCGAAAGGTCCGCGGAACAGTTCGGCGAAGACGCCTCCGAGCGTTTGCGCATTCTCTACGGGGGGAGCGTCAAGCCCTCCAACGTACAAGAGTTGATGGCCAGGCCTGAGATTGACGGCGCTTTGGTCGGGGGAGCCGGCTTGGAGCCGGAATCGATGGCGGCTATCGTCAACTACGCCTAGCCGCGTCGGGCCGAGAAGGGAACTCAGCAATCATGGAGCTTCTGCTAACCATCGTCCATGTGTTTGTCTGCCTGTTTCTCATCATTGTCGTGCTGTTACAAAGCGGCAAGGCGGCGGATCTGGCGGGGGCCTTCGGGGGTATGGGGTCGCAGACGGCCTTCGGCCCTCGGGGAGCGGCGACGCTACTCTCGAAAGCCACGACAACAGCGGCCGTAATTTTCATGCTGACCTCGATTTGGCTGGGAATAGAAAAGTTGCGTACCCGCGGCACAGGCGAGTCGGTGATCGAGCGGACAGGCACGGAGGAGCCGGCTGAACCGGGGGACGCCGAGTCTGCTGGGCAGCCGTCGGGTCTCGAGACCGAGGTTGAGGTCATTCCCCCCGGGGATGGGGCCGCGACGGGGGAAGACGGCGCTGACGAAAAGCAGCAGTAACCCGGTCTCCCTTCTGTGGTTCCCGCTTTTTTCACGCACTTCGCCTCGCCATCGGGGGAGAAAGACGGGCCAGCTGTGCGGAGGTGGCGGAATTTGGTAGACGCGCTAGCTTGAGGTGCTAGTAAACCGGGTCTCCCCGAGTTGCGCCAGGTTGTAACTTACTGATTCTACACGGTCTCGCATCACGCCACCTAGCACCCAATCCCCTCCTGACAAGGACAAAAGCAAGGACAAAAACCAACTGTACAGTCGGCGATTATGTGCACGTTCTTTGAAGGAGGACAGGGAGGCCCGTTCACCGGAAACTGACAGTCCCAGCTCCGAGCGCAGTGTTTCGAGCTTCGCAGAGAGAAGAGATGTTGGCCCAGGTCACCGAAGTTCATAACGTGGTCTCTGGAAATCACTTAACATGACATCTCGGCTTGCCGAGCTCGACCATGCGGTTGAGGATGTGACACCCGATGGTGGCCTCTCTCCTCTGCGCCTTGCTGTTCCTCGCCTTCAGGCCGCCGCCGAGCACTAACTTGTATCGGAAGAACCCGTTCTCAACCCGCGCCTGCTGTCGGTAGCCCGACTCCTTCTGCCACTCCCGTCGGCCGATCGTCGGCTCGGCCGACACCGCAGAGCGACGCGGCGGAATCACGATCACGACATCCTCTGTACCGGCCACACTGACCCGGTCGTAGATCGACCTGTGGTCGTACGCCCCGTCCGCCGTGAAACGCCGGATGGGAACCTCGATCTGGTCGAGCAGATCAGGCAGGGCGGAGGCGTCGTCTCCACTGCTCGCCGTGAGCTGGGCCGCCACAATGAACCCCTCATCATCCACGCCGATGTGCAGTTTCCGCCAGTCCCGGCGTTTCTTCGATGCCTTGTACTTATGCGCGTTCCATTCGCCCGATCCCATGATCTTGAGCCCCGTGGAATCGACGATCAGGTAGATCGGACCGTTGTCGGTTCGGGTCAGCGGCGGCAGCTTAATTTGCGAACCCTACTCCGAGAAGTCGTCTTCGAGGGTGGCCACGTACGAATCAAAGGGGAGATTCCAATTCCTCAAAACGAAACCGGACGGACAAGCGATGGGGTCCCAGGCAATGGAGGATCCTTCACACCTGGCCGGACTGCGACCATGGCGTCGCGAAGACGTGATCGCAATCCGGCCAACGTACTCGAATTCCTCATCACTAGGCCGGTGTTGGGGTGCCGGCGCGTGGCAAGGAGTCGGTCTCGAGACCAGTAGCCTTGACGGTGGCGGGATGGACCTTGACCAGGCTGACAGCGTTAGCGGCAGTATTAGATCGCCATTGGCAACCATCTTGCGGTAGAGTCAGACGACGGCAATGGATGAAGACGAGAGACAGCGGCTTGTAGGGAGCGTGGCTGAAGCCCACTCGAGCGTCTCAGAGGTTGTCTTCAAGCTGCGCCGCGAGTTTTCGGCCAAATCCCCCGCGCTCAAGGCTGCCGTGAAAGCTGAACGGGAACTGTTTCAGCTCAAGCGTCAACTGCAACAGCTCGACATCGACGATGCGCCCCGTTGAGAGCCGTTGGCCGAACTGACCCGCAGGGGAAAACCGGTCGACCTGGACATGTTGCGCAGGCGGCCCGATCGCAAGTAACGCCTACGGCGCTTCGGGCCGCAACGGATGCCAAATACGTTATAACTCTAGACCTATCGCCTGTGTTTACTAAAGCCGAAGCACTCCTCCGCCGGATCGAAGCCGCCGGCTACCGCGTTCGTGGCTACCACGACACAATCGGCGATTCTCGTGGTCCCATCATCGTCACCGCTACTAATCTCAGCGGCAGCGAGACCTTTACAGCCCAAGATCCAAACGGCGATGAGTCCGCGGCTCTCAATCAACTGGCGCGTCGGCTCGGCCTGGACACCGATCCGAACTGATCGAACTCGTTTGCATGTCCTAGGGAAACCGGCAGCCCACCTACTTCGGCGCTTTCTCCGAGATCCCCCAGATCGCCTTGGCGCGAGCTACAGTACCCTGGGGTGAACCCCTCCGTTGAGGTTCGACCGCCGCCTCGCCACACTGAAATGCCGGCTGATGAACAGCGAGTTGGGTCCGCCCGGGGGATCTCCCATCACAACATCTATCAGAAATGAATCGATCGAGTTTTGGGACACTACGGGGGCGTCCGGGTCGTCAACAATGAGAACAAAACTTCGTGTGCCCTCCGGTTCGTCGTTCCAAGACAACTTAGGCGAGAGATCCGAACCATCGCATGTATGGCGCGCGGGAATCGCTCTCCCGTTTACAAAAGCCGGTGTAGCAATTGAGAATGACATATCGTCTGTTATAAACTTACACCTCCCTCGTAGATTGTAGGCCGCGATGTGGCGCTCGGCGCGCCGCCCATTAGAGAAACGGCAGGAGCGCCTCCCGGAGGAGAAACGTGAAAGACGAGCACAAGATATTCCCCCCCCAAACCATGCTTCGTAGAAGTTTCCTGTGGGCTTCGCCCCTCTTTCCTTTGGCCGTGCGGCCGACGAAGCGGGCCTTCTCCCAGCAGCGTTCATCCACCTCGCCGGGGCAGCAGTCCCGTAACTCCCAGTCTGTCGAAGCCTTTCTTCGCGAGCTTACTTATACACGGGAAGAAGTCGCCACGTTCTTAGATTCCAATCAGACGAACGTCGCGAGGTTCGACCCCGAGCTCGGCTATGCGATGCGAGACTATGTGAGCCAAGATGGTGTCGACGGCTGCCGGACGACCTCCCGTTTTTCTGAAACCGGCGAGCGCAAGATGATCAGCTACGCCGATCGGCCCTGCCGGATCAATGCCTATGGCGACAGCTTCACCCAGGGCAATCAGGTCAGTGACGGCGAGACTTGGGAGGAATATCTGGCGGCCCACCTGGGCGAGCCGATCCGAAACTTCGGGGTCGGCGGCTACGGAGTCTACCAGGCCTATCGGCGACTGCTGCGAGAAGAAGCCACGCCGTCAAAAGCTGAATACTTGATCCTGAACATCTGGGGCATCGATGATCATCTTCGCAGCATCGACGCCTGGAGATATCTTCGCTTTGGCAAATGGTGGCGGGCGCACCGGGGATATCTCTATCACTTTTCTGGCAACCCCTGGGTCCATATCCGCCCAGACCTGGACAGCGGCCAGGCGGTGGAGCACGAAAACCCCTACCCCACGGCGGAGTCGTTGAACCAGCTGACCGACGAGGACCATGTCGTGGAACGCTTCCGGCATGATCCGGTCGTCAAACTCATAGTTGCGGAACGCTCTGGGACCGTAGTTGACCGCCAGCTGCTTGAAACGTTGGCGGGGCAACTTCGCGTTCCAGCTGATTTCAGGACGCCGGAGGGGATTTCTCGCACGGCCCGTTCTGTGCATGTCAAGTACGCGCTGAAGGCGAGCATGCACATCGTTGAGAAGGCCCAGGCCTTCGCGCGAGAGAACGGCAGGAAACTGATGGTTTTCCTGAGTTACGATAGCGGCGCGGTGAAGCGCGCGTGTGAGGGTTTCTCTCGCGAGGACGGGGAGTTCGTCAGGTTTTTGCGGGACAACAATATCCGATTTGTCGACACCCTGCAGAAGCATGTGGAAGACTTCAGAACGTTTCGACTCAGTCCCAGGGCGTACGTAGGACGATACTACATTGGACACTACAATCCACTGGGTAATCACTTCTTCGCTTTTGCCGTGAAGGACGCTGTCGTCGACTGGCTCGACCCGAAACCGCCGGCTTATCGCAGGGGTACGGAAACCATTCCCCGTCATACCGCATTTTGAAAGATGACCCTTTCCGGCCCGTTTGGGCCGATTGTTGTATCTGGCAAGACGAAAACGCCCTCGTTCTGTCCAAAAATTCGATCGAGCCTCAAGTTGTGGTCTGTCAGAGAGTTGCGTCCGACGCTCCAGGTGTTGGAAAGCGGTCATCTTGGACGCTTCGGTGCTAGTCTGACACCAATGCCGCTCGATCTTAGTCCGCTGCGTTTCGTTACCGTCGCTCTCGCCGGCTGGCTCAACCAACAGCAGCAAGACATCATTGACTATCGCCGTGAAGAGAATAAGGTATTGCGGGAGCAACTCGGCAATCGGCGGCTGCGACTCAACGACGAGCAGCGCCGCCGTTTGGCGGCTAGGGCCAAGAAGCTAGGCCACAAGGTGCTCGCGGAGGTGGCCTCGATTGTCACTCCGGACACCTTGCTAACCTGGCATCGAAAGCTGATTGCGCGTAAGTACGACGGCAGCCAACGCCGCGGTCCCGGACGGCCTCCGGTGATGGAACAGATCCGCAGCCTGGTCGTGCGGATGGCGACGGAGAACCGCGACTGGGGCTACAGCCGCATCCGCGGAGCGCTGGCCAATCTCGGGCATCGGGTTGCACGCGGCACGATCGCCAACATCCTCCAACAGCACGGTATCGAGCCTGCACCAGAGCGCTTGAAGAAGAGCACGTGGCGGGAGTTCTTGCAGGCACACTGGGAGGTCCTTGCTGCTGCGGATTTCTTCACCGTCGAAGTGTGGACGCGTTCGGGTCTGGTCCGGTTCGTGGTGCTGTTTGTGATTGAGCTGTCGACCCGTCGAGTCGAGATCGCCGGGATTACGACCCAGCCCGATGGGGTTTGGATGACGCAGATCGCTCGCAACTTGACCGATGGCGTCGATGGTTTTCTGGTCGGCAAGAAGTACCTGATCCACGATCGGGACCCCCTGTTTACCCAAGCGTTCCGAGAGACGCTGGGGGCAACGGGAGTAGGAGTCGTTCGCCTACCGGTGCGATCCCCGAATCTCAACGCCTACGCCGAACGTTTCGTGCACAGCATCAAAGAATCCTGCTTGGATCGCATGATCTTGTTCGGGGAACCATCGCTGCGCCGGGCGACCCGTGAGTTTCTGGCGCATTATCATCGAGAACGTAACCACCAAGGGATCGACAACCAGCTGATCTTCCCCGACAAGTCGGCTGCCAAGTCCAGCGCCCCGGTCGAGTGCCGCCAGCGCCTTGGCGGGATGTTGAAGTACTACCATCGACAGGCCGCCTGAAGCAGGTCGATCGGAAGGGCAATCCGCAGCCAGCAGCGACAGGCAGGGCTCCGTTGGGCTGTGCTCACCTACCGTTTGTTGCTCGCTGGCTCTGACGCAGGTCGAGACTGCTTTTGGCGACTGCACAGCATTTCAGCAACGATTGACCACGGGCCTCGCAGCAACCACAGCCTCGTTCTCAACGCTTCGCTCTTCATCCGCCAGCCGGAAACTCACCGATCCTATTCTTGGACAGTACGCGGTTGATGAGCCACCCTTTCGCAGTGGTCAGTGGAATCACGTCGTGGTCACTTACTCCCGCCTGAACTCGGCTGTTGGCGGGATTGCCAAACTTTACTTGGACGGCGAACTCCGGGGTACGGCGGAAGGGATCAGCGAGCCGTTTACGTGGGACGCTGAAGAGGCAGCCCTTCGCCTGGGTGTTAACTACGTGGGACTCTTTGACGATCTGGCCGTTTTCGACCGCGCGTTGACGGGTGAGGAGGTCGTGGCTCTTCACCAATTCGCGGATGGAGTTAAGTCACTCCACCAGTAAACGTAGGTTTCCCGAGATCGCGCACCGTTTGATCGGAGACCGAGTTGGCGCTCTTAGGTTGAGCCCGTTTCTTCGCCTCTGCAATCGACTCAGTCTGTGCGGATTGTTGGTGGGAACCCGATATCCCGACATCTATCTTCGCAGACGTTCTAGGCGGTTCGTTTTAAGTGGTTTAGTTCTACTCGTGGTTGCGGAACTCTTCGTGCCAGTTCATGACCACCCGGATAGCGATCTGGAGGCTGAGCGGGCCTATCCCATAACGCCGATGCGATACAACTTCGAGTACGTACGAATCAACAAACTGCTATCCGCAATGGCCGGCGTCGCCAGGCACATTTCTTCGAGGCGATTCTGGCCCAATACCTTGAAGTCGGGACCCGCCTGGACCACAAAAGTCGTGCCGGACTCATCCAGACAGAACAGCTTTCCGTTGTAGGCCCACGGCGAAGCAGTGAAATTCGTGCCGTCACGGGAGACACGTTTCTTGCCATATACCACTTCGCCGGTCTTGGCGTCATGGCAGGTCATAAAGGCGCGGTCATGCAGCGTGTAAAAGAGCCCGTGGTAGACCAGCGGCGTTGGATGATACGGTCCGCCTTGCGACACGCTCCACACGATGAATTCGTTGGAGGTTTCACCTTCGGCGAGACTGATGTCGCCCGACGCCCCCGGGCGGATGGCGTAGATCGGGCGTTCCTCGCTACCCACGTAGCCCGATGTGACATAGAGCAGGCCGTCCACTGCAAACGGGGTCGGGATCGACAGAGACGACATGCCGCTGATTTCCCACAACAGTCTGCCATCAAGGTCGTAGGAGCGGACTTTTTCGCGGCCCGCCGTGATGATCTCGGTACGGTGCCCCGCCTCCCAGATGAATGGCGTCGACCAGGTGGTCGGCTCCTCACGATTGGTACGCCAGATTTCTTTCCCGTTGCTCTTGTCCAGCGCAATCGTGTAAGACTGCTCTT
This sequence comes from Bryobacterales bacterium, assembly GCA_965206025.1. Classification (GTDB taxonomy): domain Bacteria; phylum Acidobacteriota; class Terriglobia; order Bryobacterales; family UBA6623. The sequence continues at coordinate 151,052 of CBDBIU010000004.1, forward strand.
GATTGTCGTTGGTGATATAGAGCCTACCTTGATGCAGCGCGGGGGAAGAGGCCGTGCCGTATCCGTAACGGGTTTCAACGGCGGGCCAATCCTTCGACCAGATCAGCTTGCCGGCCATGTCGAGGCAGTATGTACCGAGGTCGCCGACGTGTGCCCAGACGTGAACGCCGTCGGTCACGCAGGTTTCCGACGCGTAAGTACTCTTCTTGTGGCGGGGGACCCTGGGTACTCCACGATGAACTTCGGATTGCCAGATGGGGGCACCGCTTTCGAGGTCGATGCAGTAGACGATCCAGCGGTGTTCTTCGGTCGGCACGGCGTTGATGACGCGCCCCTCATAGAAACCCGCCCGCGGACTGCCGATCATGCGGTCGGCGACGGCCGTCGTCAGGAAAACACGACTTCCCCAAACGATCGGCGACGACCAGCCCGAGCCAGGAATAGGCGTTTCCCAGACCACGTTCTTCGCGCTGCTCCAGCTCTCGGGCAGGCGCGGATCATCGTCCACGACCCCCCGCACGCCGGGACCGCGAAATTGCGGCCAGTTGGCTAACGCCGGGATTGCGGAAAGTCCAAGAGAGGTTATTAGGAAGCTTCGTCGTTTGAGCATCGGCGCACCATCATTTTGTTGGTTCCTTTTGCACAACTTCGACTTCTTGGTTGAGCACTTCGTTGTATCTCGGCGAGATTCGGGCCAACGCAAACCTGAGACCCTAACCGATCGTAGCACCGCCAGACCCTTGATTCAGCCCGGTTTTCAACTCCTTTGAGGGCCCTCTAACGGCCTCACGCGGCTGTTAGATGGTGTGAAGGCGATATCTCAACAGGTATCGGCGGACAAGGACTATGTCGTTTGATCCGGGGGACTTAGTCCTGCAGGTGGTCGCCGAACTCTTCGTGCCAATCTGGACGATGTGGATCATTACGCAATCCAGTATCGTGTCCTTCGTCGATCTTGTGGATCGTGCAGATGTTCGGGTGCTGCAGTGAAGCCGCCGCCCGCGCCTCGCGAAGAAACCGCGCCTTGGCTGGCTCGTCCTCCAGCAAGTTTGACGGCAGGAACTTGAGGGCGACCGGACGCTGGAGCTTCGTGTCCTCGGCCTTATACACGACTCCCATTCCGCCCTCGCCGAGCTTCTCGGTGATCTTGTAGTGGCTGATAGTTTGCCCGATCAAGATGGGGACATTGTAGCGCCGTCGCGATACCTGGTGATAACAAGCGTTGTGTTGAGCTATCCGATCGTAGCACCGCTAGGACCCTTTATCCAGACCGGTTTTCGACTCGTCCAACGACCTTCTTAGGGCCTCGGGCAGGCGTTACTTGGTGCGAACGAAATTTCCTGGCAGCTACCCTGAGCCGTCGGCACGCCTTCCGCGTTAAGCCCCTCAGCAATAGCACCCAGCGTCAACGCCGACGTCCGTCTCCTTGGCGATCAACCGCTGGCTTCCACCTTGAAAGCTAGGTGTGGGGTGTGGGTTGGAAGGGGGAAGGTAAAGGGCTTAAGCCCTACTCACAGGGTGCACTTGGTTTTCAAGGTCCCTTAGTCCTGAGCCTTTGGCCTTCCGCAGCCACCCTCCCTGATCACGGCGAGGGGCGCCAGGACGCGAGGCCCGGGCAGACTGACTGGACCGAAGAGCCTCAAGAGCAAGCTTCGATGACGGGACGGCTTGACTTCATATCCAAAACAGTTTAGGATAATACGATGACCAAAGCAGAACTTCGGCAGTTCACCTCCTGGCTCGGCAAGAGGAGCTACAAATCCCGACTAGAGCGGTTGGGGCTTGAACGGCTCCAGGAGATTGCCCGAGAGAACGGCAAGAAGGGCGGACGCCCGAAGGGAAGCGGGAAGAAGAAAGCCAAGAAGAAAAGGGGGACGTGAAATGAGTCTGTGGAAACGCAATAAGACCTGGTGGGCGGACGTGGCCGTTAACGGCACACGTTATCGTCAGTCGCTTGAGACGTCTGACCACCGAGAAGCAAAGGCCAAGGAGAAGGAGCTTGTGGCCAAGATTCAGGCAGGCAAGGTGGCTGCCGCTACGGGAAAGGCCTTCGCCCGGTTGCCATTCGACCAGGCGGCCGACAAATACCTTGCTGGTCGGGAGAACCGGGTGAGCGAACGCACCGTGCAGTTTGAGAAAGAACGGCTGGTGCCCCTCAAGAGGCGCTTCGGTAATGAGCTTCTGGGGAGAATTACGGCCGAGGACATTGCCGCCTACCAGCAAGCAAGAGTGGGACAGGGCATCTCTGGCAGGACAGTCAACATGGAGATCGGCGTCGTGCAGCGGATGCTGAAGAAGGCCAAGCGCTGGGACCTGCTGGCCGAAGACGTCACGCGTTACCCGGAGGCTTCGCACATCGGCTGGGCCCTGATCCACGAGGAGAAGAGGCGGCTGTTCGTCACGGCTGGCCAGAGGCCAAGTTGGATGGTTGCCCACTGTGCGGCAACATTGGCGGTGAGCACCACCTGCCGCGGGGTGGAGTTGAAAATATCAAGTGGTTGAACGTGGATCTGTTCAAAGAGGTTCTGACCGTCGAGCGCAGCAAGAACGACAGCGGTCGCCGCACGATCCCGCTGAATAAAGACGCCGTGGAAGCGCTGGTGCGACTGCGAAAGCGGGCGGAGGCGCTGGGATGCGCCGAGCCGGAGCACTACGTCTTTCCGGCCTGCCAGCACGGACACATTGACCCGACCCGGCACCAGAAGAGCTGGCGAAGCGCATGGAGAAATCTCAGGAAGGCCGCCGGGTTGCAAGGTTTCCGCTTCCACGACCTGCGGCACACGGCGATTACGGAGTTGGCGGAAGCCGGGGCGCCGGATGCGACGCTGATGGCGATTGCCGGTCACATGTCGCGGCGCATGCTGGAGCACTACAGCCACGTGCGGATGAAGGCCAAGCGCGAGGCGGTAGAAAAACTCTCCTCGGGGCTGATGAGCGTCAGGTCGGAGGGCCTGGAGAAGGCCGCGGAGGTGAACTGAAATGTGCCGGTCGGGCGGGGTTACGTCACAATCTGCGTCACAATTGGCGGGTCGGGCCGAGCGGGTAGCACGTAACTCCTTGAGAACATTGGTGGGCGGTACTGGACTCGAACCAGTGGCCTCCTGCTTGTAAGGCAGGCGCTCTAACCAACTGAGCTAACCGCCCATGTTATCTGCTTACGAATTCTAACCGCTTACAACCCTAGATGGCCCGAGATCGGCGAGAATGCGGGACCGATAAGGAGAGTGTATCAGTTCACCATCTCACTCCCTGCGTCCACCGCGGCCAGTTCGCGATCGAGCGCGCTACTCTGTCGATCCGTGCTGGTTCACCTCAGACAGCGCATGGGTAATCGTCCTTGAGGACCGCTCGCCTACTTCGCCTCGCCAGGTGGTGAGAAAAGCAGCCTAGCAGCCCGTGGCAAAAGTAGACGTCGCAAAAAATCAGGTACAGTGAGAACGGCGGAGCGAAACTAGACCATAGAGCGGCGAATCGAAGCTGCTTTTGGGCGGAGTAAAAGTAGACCGTCCGAGTGGTCCAGCGAACATTCCTGTGGTGTTTGTGGGACACGAGAGGGATGTATCGCGTGGAGCTATACGCTCAAGTACGGCGCAGTGTCTTTGTCGAAGGGCTCAGTGAGCGCGAGGCCGCCAAACGGTTTGGCCTGGCGCGAGGGACGGTGCGCAAGATGTTGCGCTACGCCACTCCGCCGGGCTATCGGCGGCGCCAACCAGCGCAGAGGCCGAAGCTGGATCCCTTCACCGGAATCGTCGATCAGATCCTCATCGACGATCAGGAACGTCCGAAGAAACAACGCCACACCGCAAAACGCATCTTCGACCGCTTGCGCGACGAGTACGATTTCACCGGCGGTTACACGATCGTCAAGGACTATGTTCGCGACAAGAAGCTCGGCGGGCAAGAGATGTTCGTGCCGCTGGTGCATCCGCCGGGCGATGCCCAGGCCGACTTCGGTGAAGCTCTGGTGGTCATTGACGGCGTACAGCGCAAGGCGCACTACTTGGTGGTCGATCTGCCGCATAGCGATGACGCTTTCGTAAAAGCTTTCCCGGCCGAGACGACGGAAGCGTTTTGCGAGGGGCACAACGCAGCGTTTCGGTACTTCGGCGGCGTGCCACGCAGCATCCTCTACGACAACACGACCTTGGCGGTGGCGAGGATTCTGGGCGACGGCAGGCGCAAGCGGACCAGGGTGTTCAGTGAACTGCAGTCGCACTATTTATTCTCCGATCGTTTCGGGCGTCCGGGCAAAGGCAACGACAAGGGAAAGGTGGAAGGACTGGTCGGTTATGCCCGGCGGAACTTCATGGTGCCGGCGCCAAGGTTTCCAAGCTGGGAAGCGTTCAACGAGCAGCTCGAAGCGCAGTGCCTCAACAATCGTAAGCGGCGCTTGCGGCGGCACACCGAAACGATTGAGGAACGTTTCAAGCGTGACCGCCAAGCGTTGTTGCCCTTGCCGCCCACGCCCTATGACGCCTGCGACAAACGCACCACGCGGGTGACGTCGCTGTCATTGGTGCGCTATCGCGCCAACGACTACTCGGTGCCCACACGCTACGGACATCGCCAGGTGTTGCTGAAAGGCTACGTCGATGAAATCGTGATCTGTTGTGGCAGCGAAGAGATCGCGCGCCACCGGCGCAGTTACGAACGCGAAGAGTTGATCTTCGATCCGCTGCATTACCTAGCACTGCTGGAACGCAAGACCAACGCGCTCGATCAAGCGGCCCCGTTGGCGGGCTGGGAGCTGCCCGAACAGTTCACGTGCTTGAGACGTTTGCTCGAGGCACGGTTGGGAATGCCAGGCAAGCGCGAGTACGTGCAGGTATTGCGATTACTGGAGGACTTCCGATTCGAGCACGTTGCCGCGGCGGTGCGCCAAGCCTGCGAGTTGGGAGCGATTGGCTTGGATGCAGTCAGGCACTTAGTGCTGTGCCGCATCGAGCAACGGCCGCCGCGCTTGGACTTGACGAAGTATCCGCACCTGCCGGCAGCCCAGGTGGAGCAAACCTCCGCTGCGGACTATTTGGCACTGCTGGCACAAGGAGGGGGGTAATGGCGAGGTCGAAACTTCTGCTCGAAGCGCATTTGAAAGCGTTGCGGCTGCCAACCTTCCTGCGCGAGTACGACAAACTGGCGCGGCAATGCGCCGCCGAGAGCTTGGATTCGAGGAGCTTCCTGCAACAACTCTGCGAGCTGGAACTGCTCGACCGTGAACAGCGGGCCACCGAGCGCCGCATCAAGGCCGCGAAGTTTCCCGTGACCAAGAGTCTGGACACTTTCGACTTCCCGTCCTTGCCAGCGTTGAACAAGAAGCTGGTGCTGGAACTGGCGCGCTGTGAGTTTATCGACCGCCGCGAAAACGTGCTGGCACTGGGTAATTCCGGCACGGGCAAAACGCACATCGGCTTGGCGTTGGGACTGGCGGCTTGTCAGCGCGGCTATCGAACACGCTTCACAACAGCGGCGGCACTGGTCAATGAGCTGTTCGAAGCCCGAGATGAACGGCGCTTGCTGCGATGTCAAAAGCAGTTGGCCAAGCAGGATCTGCTGATCGTCGATGAACTGGGCTACGTGCCGCTATCGAAGACCGGAGCGGAGTTATTGTTCGAAGTGTTTTCCCAGCGCTACGAACAGGGCTCGACGCTGGTCACCTCGAATCTGCCGTTTAACGAATGGACGGAGGTCTTCGGCTCCGAGCGGCTGACCGGCGCCCTGCTCGATCGCCTCACGCACCACGTTCATATTCTAGAGATGAACGGCGAAAGCTTCCGTCTGATCCAGAGCAAGAAGAAGCGGGCTCACTCTTTGGGCTGACCCACCGGCCACTCGCCCGGTTTTCGTGGGACGGCCTCCACTACGCCTGGGCCGCCCTAAAGGGCGACCGCAGGCTCCGTTCCAGCCGTCCCACGAAAACCGCTACCCCTTCACCAACTGGTCTACTTTTGCTCCGCCGAAGTGGTCCAAATTTACTCCGCCCTTGACACGTTGGTGGAAGCGTGTGGATCAGCTTGACAACGAAGGGGGAAAGTCGCCCTTTCTGTTGAAGATTATGTCCGATCACCACTGGTTGGAGTTTGAGCTAAGCGCCCAAATCGCTTTCTGGCAGGAACATGGGCGGCTTCTTCCAGGGGAGATCTCTCCTCGATCGATGGCGGCTCTTTTTTTGCTGGCATGGTTGTCGAGACGCATAAGGAGATTGGCAGCGCTGCAAGAAAAAATCTTGGCTCTTCTGGGATTTTAGTGGCTGGCGGCGGTGAGTGACGGATCCCTCGCCACTGTGAGGCCGACCTCCCGGAGCCTGCTTCGGTGCCATTCAAGGGCTTCGTGACAACTCTACGGCCCCCAAGGCCGGGCGGCGACTGCGTTGGCCAAAAAGAATTACTGATAAACAAAGGGTTACGAGTAGAGCAAGGCTGCTGGCAGGTAGTCGTACAGTCTCCCGAAGGCTGTGAAATGCGGATCCACAACTGTCATCCAGTGGCCACACTCAAAGAGATAACTCCCTGTTTATCAGTGTCTTATTCCCTTTACGAGTTGCCCACGACCGGACTGGCGTGTAGGGTATTTGGGGATTTCTTGGCCGCCTTTTGGGCTCCGATGTGACTGCGGGCGACGTCGGGTCGGCAGGATGGAGGAGCCGGCTACCCGTTGGCCACCCACTAAAAACCCGGAAGAGCCCGATAAAGCGATAAAAATCCTTGCGGTGGATCTTACGGCCCGCGTCGGCTGAGAGGCTCTTACACTCGACTTCGCCGACAATGTTCCCGTCGCCAAAGCGAATATCGGGCGCACCAGTGCCTTCAAAATCGGGAAATTCGACATCAAAACCCTGATTGATTAGTTCGGCCGCGACATCCATCTCAAAGTAGAGGCCGCGAAATCCCTTTTCACCAGGATTTCCATTTTGGCCCTGGCACGGTGAAAGTATACACCCGCGCTGCCCCGCATACCACGTCTTTTCGCGCTGAACCCTGCACATGACCTCCACCGGTAGGCGCCAGGGCTCGTCCATCCGCTCACAGACGTTGATTGAGCGGACTGAACGGCGCTCCGGCCGACACTGCTCCTTGCGAAACCTTTTGGAGCCGAAAACTGTTGATCCTCGCCCGGTCAACGCTACCCGCTTGGCAGCGGCAGCGCCCAGATCCTGTGCAGCATGTCGCCGAACAGCCTGCGGTTCAAATGTCCTTCGGCCAGCAGCAGCCAGTAATACCGCGCGTGCTTGACCAGCCGACCGCCGGTCTTCATCAACCTGTGTTGCAAGCTCGTCAGCGACCAGCTCTTGATCCTTGGTGGCAGTCCCAGCCGCCGCCACAGGTTGCCCAGGTTGTAGGCCAGCACACTCAACTGCAAGCGCACTTCGTTCGCCCGGAAGCGATGGCACGACAGCCTGGTCCAATGCGTCGCCTGCTTGCCTTCTTTAATCCACTGCTCGGCCGTCCCGCGCTTGTTGTAGAAGCGCACCACGGAGCGGCTCGGCAGAGTCAGGTTGGTGACGATGAAGTTGTCCCGTGGAAACAGCTCCCCAGCGTGATGCTCCACCTTGGCCACGACCCTTCGGGCCTTGCTCCAGCTCGCTGCCCGGTAGAGAAAGCTCCTGTAGCGCACCAAAGGCTTCCGAGTGGGTCTTCCCACCGGCCGCACCAACAGCTCGGCAACTTCACGCCGCAGGTTCTCGTTCGCCGGAAGGCGGATGGCATACTTCACGCCACGCTCCTCCGAAGCCTCGTAAATCTCTGGCTTGGCAAAGGCTGCATCCCCCCGGAAGGCAACCTCTTTGCCATGGTTCTGCTGACGTTCGATCTCGGGCAGGAGCAGTTCATCCCAGTCCTCAGCGCTGTGCACATTGCCCGGACGGAGCTTGGCCGCCAGACAGTCGCCGTGACTGTTGAACAGCAACAGCGGGTGGTAGCAGACGGACTCGAAATGGCCGTTGTAGGCGCTGCCTTCCTGTTGGCCGTGGACGGGGCTTTCCGTCGAGTCCATGTCCAGAACAACCCGCTCGGAGTTGTCTTGGGTCTCGGCTTGGGCGAGCAGCTCCCGGTTCAACGCCATCAACCCCAGCAGGTTCTCTTCGCTCGCCAGCATCTCCGTCTCGAAGCTGTGGAGCGTCGAGGTCAAGGCCGCACCGCGATCCCAGATTTTCTGCGAACCGATCAGCCGAAACGTCGGATCGATCGAAACCCGCGCGGCGTCGTTGAGGTCCTCGTAGCCCGCCAAGCGGCTGTAGACCGACTGCCGCAACAGATCAGCGAGCGTGAACTGCTTGTTTGTGCCTTGCCGGGAGTCGCTGACATGCTCGTCAATCAGTTCTCCGAACCCGAGCCGTTCGTCCAGTTCGCGAACCAAAATCAAGCCACCGTCGGAAGTGACGTGCGATCCTTGGAAATCGACTTTGAGAAGTCCATTGAAAGTTAGCTGGAACGGCTTTGTTTCTTTTTCACCCATTGGGTGTTGGCCTCCCTGGCGTCCTCATCGGGCTCTAGCCCCTATGAATAAAGACGCTGAACGCCACCGCAAAGTCGGAATGTCAAACTCAAATCGAAAATCGGGGTTTCAGACTGTCCCACAACCTCCCTAAAAGATTTTGGTTCTTCCGGGTTTCTAGTGGGCGAGTGTGGCTCGGTGGTAGTCTCGCGGGATGCAAGACCGCGAGCTATACCGCCAGATTCTGGGCATCGAAAGTCCCTGGAAAGTCGCGCGAGTGGAGCTGCGCCGAGCCGACGGCGAAGTCCACATCTTCCTCGAACACGACGAGCAAGTCCGCTGGCCGTGCCGCCAATGCAGCGCCGTGTGCGCACTCCACGATCATCAGCCCGAACGCCGCTGGCGTCACCTCGACACCTGTCAGTACCGCACGATCCTGCACGCCCGGCCGCCGCGCAGCGACTGCTCCGAGCACGGGCCGCGCGTCGTGCGACTGCCCTGGGCCGAGGCTTCCAGCCGCTTCACCGCGCTGTTTGAAGCTCTCGCGATCTCGTGGCTGAAGGAAGCCAGCCAGCAAGGCATCGCCGAGTTGCTGGCGCTGAGCTGGGACGAGATTCACGGCATCCTGGAACGCGCCGTGCAACGTGGGCTCGAACGTCGCGCGGCAGAGCCGATTCCCTACCTGGGCGTCGACGAGAAGAGCTTCCGCAAGCGCCATCGCTATCTCACCGTCGTCAACGATCTCAACCGCTCGCGCGTGTTGTTCGTCGCCGAGGGACGCCGCCAGGCCAGCCTGGACGGCTTTTGGAAGACGTTGAGCGCAGAGCAACTCGCCCGAGTCGAGGCCGTCGCGATGGACATGTGGGATCCTTACGTCGCCTCGACCCGGGAGCATCTCGACGAATCGGAGAAAAAGATCGTTTACGACAAATATCACATCGCGGCGCATCTGGCGAAGGCGGTGGACCAAGTGCGGCGGGCGGAGAACAAGCGTTTACTGGCCCTCGGCGACGAACGTTTGACAGGCACGAAGTACGCTTGGCTGCGGCATCCGGCGAACTTTTCCGAGGACGCCTGGCGCGAGTTCCGCGCGCTGCGCGAAAGCGACTTGAAAACGGCGCGGGCGTGGGCGTTGAAGGAAACGGCGATGCGGCTGTTCGACTATCGTCGCGAATCGGCGGCGCGAGCTTTCTTCGAGCAATGGCGCGGCTGGGCGAGTCGCAGCCGGCTGACGCCGATGGTCACCGTAGCGCGGATGTTGACGGCTCGCCTCGAAAACATACTCACGTATCTGAAACACCGCATTACGAACGCGGTCAGCGAGGGGTTGAACTCAAGGATTCAATGGGTCAAGGCCACGGCGCGCGGTTTCCGCAATCAACAGAACTTCATCAACGCCATCTACTTCCACTGTGGGAAACTCGATCTGGCTCCTTCGCCCACTTAAAACCCGGAAGAGCCTTATTCTGAAGGAGGTCTGCCCGTAAAACCGGCATTCGTCTGCTGGAATCCGAGTTGGACAGGGACAGCCGATGGACTGCCTTTCCGGGCTGGAGTGAGCAACTCGGAGTTTGCTCTCGCCCTCGGCGTTGATCCCACCAAAACCGATCCAGATGATTACATCTACGGTCGAGAAGTTTGACCTGGCGCGCGATAGCTGCGGTTCCAGTTGCTAATCTCAAATCGGTAGGGATTGGCACGCTGCTCCACTGGCACGCCTTGAAGCGAGGATCACTCATTCCTTAGGATCTCTCACTTACAGCCCGATAAGGGGTCACCTCACGAAACGGAAAAAAATCGTACGCTAGCGAGGCCCGCACAGCGGGCGTCAGCAAACTGCGGCGAGGCATCGTCAGTCTTGCCTGTGCAGATATTGGTAGAGGGTTTCCCGACTGATGCCGAACTCGCGGGCCAGCGGGGCTTTCCGCTCTCCGGCCCGCACCCGTTGGCGTAGCTGGGCCGCCTGCTACGGCGATAGTGATTTCTGGCGTCCGCGATAGACGCCAAGCTGCTTGGCAAGGGCGATGCCCTCGCGCTGACGTTCACAGAGCAAAAGCCCACTCGAATTCGGCGAAGGCCCCCATGACCGACAGCATGAGGTTCGCCAGCGGTGAGTCCTCGCCCCTGAAGGTCAGGTTTTCCTTGACGAACTCGATGCGCACGCCGCGCTTGGTAAGCTTCTGCACGATCACATCTTCCTCGAACACGATGAACAGCTGCATTGGCTTTGTCCGGAGTGCAGCGCCGAGTGCGCGCTTCACGACCATCAGCCGGAACGCTGCTGGCGTCACCTCGACACCTGCCAGTACCGCACGATCCTGCACGCCCGGCCGCCGCGCAACGGCTGTCCCGAGCACGGTTCGCGAGTCGTGCGACTGCCCTGGGCCGAGGCGTCCAGCCGCTTCACCGCGCTGTTTGAAGCACTCGCGATTTCGTGGCTGAAGCAATCCAGTCAGCAAGGCGTGATACGGGACAAGACGGGATTTGATATATACTTTGCCGAACTGGCAAAAAGAGAGAAGTTCAAAGACTATTTCGTGTATCTGGTGGAAAAAGAGCATGCGATATTTGCGAGGCCGAAAGAAAGGGGGAGTCGTCCTGTTGATGGGAAAATACGATGCGATGACTCTACTGAAAGATATGATTAGACATGTAGAGGAACTCCTCCGAGTGTCCTATTGTTTCTTCCAGGGACGACCGCTTAAGTTGACAATCCTGTAGCCCCCCGCGGGGTGCGCGAACGACGGGCAGCGGCGGCAGGTCGCCCGACATGAACGGCCTGCTTGCAGCGCGTCTGCAACCCAACACCGAGCGCGTCGCGACCGCGACGCCTGCCGCGTCGTCGGGCGCAAACGTCAACTACGGCCGGCACCCTCCCTCCCATGCACTCCAACTTCCGCCAGCCGCTTCTTCAGAACCTGCTCGAACGACCGAGCGTCCGGCGCCGTAGACGCAATGTGCGTATCGGCAGTGCTTATCTTGCCCGCGCACGTGCCCTCCGGCCCGACCGCGATCTTCGCCTCGACCAGGTCGTCCCTGGGGAACTCGGCCGTTATCACGATGAAAGGGAAAGTGGATTTCCTGGCTCGAAAAAATGCGTCCTCACGACGAGCGGGGCTATTGCAGATGAAAAACCATTACTGCAACAACGCGTTGCGCAGTTAGTAGAGCATGGCCGTGGCAGCAACCACCGTCAAGAAACTGTCAGAAAACTCGCCTATCAAGCGGGCTAGGCCGTTGGCGTTGCGAGCGAAAGCAGACGCCCTGAAACCGCGTAAAGTTAATGAGAGGAAGGAGTTGGGAGAAAACCGTGAAAGACGCCCACTTGCCTCCTAAGCGGCAGGTCGCGCGTTCGAATCGCGCCGAGCCTACCACTTTCTTCAACAGCCTACGAAAGGTCAAGGGGCCAGCTCGATTTTCTCGCCACGCGGCCGGGCGAGGCTGGCGAGAGGCCCCTCCGTAGAACGTGCGCCCCGCGCGGCGCGCCCAGCCTCACCTGCCGACCGGACGCAGGGCCTCTTGCGTGTCGGTATCGAAGAAATGCAGCTTGCCCGAGTTCAGCCGGAACCACACTCGGTCGCCGGAGCCGATGGGCTGATCGGGGTCCACGCGGGCGGTGATGCGGAACGAGTCGGCCGAAAGCCGCACCAGGGTCTCGTTGCCCAATTCTTCCGCCACGTAGACGTTCGCCGGGCCCCAGGCGTCCCTTTCGATCGTGGAAACCTGTACGTCCTCGGGGCGGATGCCCAACGTCACCCGCGACCGCGGGCCGACGGCCGCCGACTGATCCCCCCTGAGAGGGACACTCCATCCCGGGCGGACGAGCGCGCCCCCTTCGACTTGGGCGTCGATGAAGTTCATCGCTGGGCTACCCAGAAAACCGGCCACGAACTGATTCGCCGGCCGATTGTAGATATTCGCCGGCGTCTCGTATTGGAGAAGCCGGCCTCGATCGATCACGGCAATGCGATCGGCGAGCGTCATCGCTTCGGCCTGGTCGTGGGTGACGTAGAGCGTCAGGACATTGAGTTCCTGTTGCAGATGTTTCAGCTCGAATCGCGTTTCCACCCGCAACTGCGCGTCGAGATTCGAAAGCGGCTCGTCCATGAGAAAAGCTTGCGGCCGCCGCACCATCGCACGGGCCAGAGCGACCCGCTGGCGCTGGCCGCCCGATAGCTCTTTCGGACGGCGGCCGAGCAGTTCGGCTAGTCCCAGTTTCCCCGCCACGGCGGCTGTTTCAGCCGTCATCTCCGCCTGGGTCCGCTTCCGAATCTTCAGCGGATAGGAGATGTTTTGGGCGACCGTCATGTGCGGGTAGAGAGCATAACTCTGAAACACCATGGCCACGTCGCGGTCGCGCGGCTCAAGGTGCGTAATATCCCGGCCGCCCATCGTTACGCCGCCGGCATCGGGCGTCTCCAGGCCGGCGACGATGCGCAGTAGCGTGGTCTTGCCGCAGCCGGAAGGCCCCAGGAGCACGACGAACTCACCGGCCTTCGCCGTCAGGGTAATGTCGTCCAGCGCGATGATATCCCCGAACCGTTTACTGACGCCTTCTAGGCTGAAATCCATAAACGTTTCCCGTCAGACTGAATCCTCTCCCAGCTTAAAGCTGGGAGGTTCCAACTCAACCCAGGGGCGCCATGGCCATCCCCGGAAGAGACACTAACCTTTGACCGCCCCGAGAGAAAGGCCCCGAACCAGGTATTTCTGTACCGCCGCCGCAAACAGCAGTACCGGAACCATGGCGACAACACCGGCCGCGCTCATCACGCCCCACTTGATCTCATACTGCGTGACACTGGCCGCAATGCCCACGGGCAGCGTCGTGCCGGCATCGGTTTGAGACAGCATTAACGCGAATAGAAACTCGTTCCAACCGACTATCAGGCAAAAGACGGCCGTGGCCGCCAGACCGGGGCTGGCGATCGGCAGCACCACCCGCAACAGCGCGCCGAGCCGCGAGTCTCCGTCCAGCATGGCCGCTTCTTCGAGCTCGGAGGGAATCTCCTCGAAGAAACCGCGCATCATCCAGATGACGAAAGGAAGATTGAAGGCCGTGTAGACGATCGTCAGACCGACCAGCGAGTCCAGCAACCCGACCTGCCGCATCAGCAACAACAAAGGCAGGCAGGTGACGATGGGCGGCAGCATGCGCGTCGACAAAAACCAAAAGCCGATGTGCTCCCCCAGATTGCCCCTCCAGCGAAAGCGCGCCAGCGCGTAGGCCGCCGGGACGCCCGCCAGCAGGGCGATCAAAGTCGCGCTCGCGGCGACAACGGCCGAGTGAAGCAGGTATTTCCCGAAGGGCCGAATCCAGAAAGCTTGTTGATAGTGCTCCCAAGTCGGCTGGAACTGAAGCCAGACGGGTGGGAACGCGAACTGATCGACCTCCTGCTTGAGGGAAATCGTCAACAGCCAATAGATAGGCGCTAGTGACGCCAGGAGCGCGAGCACGGCGAGAGAGTAGCGGAAAAACTTGTTCATGCCGCCCTCCGCGCTTTCATGACCCTCATCAGCCCTTGCGCGAAGAAGATCGTCAGCAACAACCCCACAAACGACATCGCCGCCGCATAGCCGAAGTTGAAAAACCGAAACGCGGTCTTATAGATATACAAGCTGACCGTCTCGGTCGCGAACCCCGGCCCTCCCCGCGTCAGAATAAAGATTTGGTCGAAAATTCGAATGAGATCCATGAATCGCAGTACTACCGCCAGCAGAATCGTGGGCTTCATCAGCGGGAGGATGACGTCCCGCAAGATCCGCCAGTAGGAAGCGCCGTCAATCTTGGCCGCTTCGATCGGGTCCCGCGGGACGGCCTGCAAACCGGCCGTGAGCAGCAGAAACATCAACGGGGTCCACTCCCAGACGTCGACCACGATGACCGAAAACATCGCCGAGCTTTCGGCGGCGGTCCAAGTGAGATCGGTCGTGTCGAAGCCTAGCGAGCGCAGCGTTCCGTTGAGGACGCCGAATTGCGCGTTGTAAATCAGCCGCCACAGCAGGGCCGCCACGACCGGCGGCACCAGCATCGGCGTCAGCATGCCGACTCGAAAAAACGCGCGCCCACGCCCGAGCGAGTCAACCAGCAGCGCCAGAGCCAGTCCCAGGGTCAACTCCACGATCAGCGCCGCCCCCGTGTATAAGAAGGTTTGCCACACGGCGCGATGGAAGAATTCGTCACCCAAAAGACGGCCATAGTGGACCGTCGTGAACTGCTCGTCCTGCCCGGTGAAGCTGATCTGCAGCATGTAGATCAGCGGATAGACCGATAGCGCCAACACGACCACCGCCGCCGGAGCCAGCCACCCATATTTCTTGTAATCCTTGCTTCTGCCCTTCATCGGCGTAGGATGCCGGCGATCGCTTGGTTGGATCGCTCGAGCGCCTCCTCGGGGGCCATGCTGCCGGCGTTCGCCTGCGAGAGAAAAATGCCGTAGACATTCTCGATTTCAAGCCAATAGGGCGTCCGGTGGCGCGCCCGGGCGGTTTCGAGGGAATCGAGCTGAACGGGGTAAGAACGATACTGGGCCTGTAGCTCGGGATCCTGGAAAACGCTTCTTCTGGTCGGTGGACTGCCGCGCTGCGCGGCTTGTTTCATCCGGTCCTGGTGAGTGATCCAAACGAGAAAATCCACCGCCAGGTCGACGTTTTTCGAACGAGACGAAATGCCCAGCACCCAAACGCCGATCATGGGCGTGCCCGGGTACTTGCCGGAAGGCATCTGCGCGAAATCGATCTTGCCGGCCACGCGGGACTTGTTCGGATTGTCCATCGCCGAGATCCAGGAAGGCCAGTTGACGCTCATCGGCGCGGTGGATTGCAGCATGTGCGCCGCTACTTCATCGGCGTTCATGCCGGCGTAGCCAGGCGGAGAGTGCTTGCCCAACTCGAGCATGAACTCGAGCGCTTCAGCGGCCTCGGGACTCGAGACGGAAGGCTGCCCATGCTCGTCGAACACTTCACCACCGAAGGCCCACAGAAGCGGCATGAAAGCGGAGACGACGGCGTTGCCGGTCGCCGCCCGTTGCGCGTACCCGTACATGCCTTCTTCGCCCGAGCCGATCGTCTTGGCGGCGTGCAATACGTCCGCCCACGTGCGAGGGGGGTGTTCGAGGCCGTGCTTTTCAAAAACGTCCGCGCGATAGAAGAAAATCTGCGTGTTGCCCACGAACGGCAGGGCGTAGTAGGGCCCCGTGCGGTAGGGATGGCGGCAAAGGTCGAGGGCGCTCTTTACGAAGTCCGTGTCGCCGGCATCGATGCCACGCTTGGCCAGGTGTTCGTCGAGCGCAACCAGGTTGCCGTCCTCGACCATGGCGGGGAACCAGGAATCGTCGATCAGCATGACATCGTAGGAGCCGCTGCCGCTCGTCAGATCGAGCAGTTCCTTCTCGAAAAGGCTGTTATAGGGGAGAACGACGGTTTCGACATTGACGCCCTGCTCGGCACCCCACTCGCGCGCGGCCAACTGCACGGCATCCCCCTCGGTCCCGGCGTTCAGGGCGACGAGCAGCGATCGTTCGGCCTGCTGATATCCGCAGCCGGCCAGCAACAGCGTGAGGGCGGCCGGCAGGCCAATCAGAAACGCTCGGACAGAAGAGCCGATAGCACGGGGCAGACTAGCCCGCATTTCTCACCACCTGACGGTCGAAGCACGCAATAGGCCCGCCATTACTGCGTTGCTCTTGCTCGCCGTGCCCAACGTACTTTCCCGGTCGGGCGCCGAACGCGGGTCGCTGCCGCTTTTGGTAGAGCCAAAATACGAAACGGTTAGGCTGCACCCGCAAAAGTACACCTCCGAGCGCCGAGCGGCGCGCGCCTTGTACTGACGGGCCTCTCACGCACTTCGTCTCGCCACGTGGTGAGAAAAGCGGGCTAGGGGAGGTGCGAACCATCAACTGGCTTTCCGGCTGCAAGTAACGGCGTGCCGCGGGAGAAGTGCCGCCACAGCGAACGGCAAACCAAGACAGTCCCAAGGTCGCGTAGCGGAGCCGAGGGACCGGCAAGATCGCCCGTCCCGGTGAATCTTTCGGCAGCCACTACCCACGCTTCAAATACAGCGCCGTGTAGGGAGATCCCATTGGCACGAAAATGTGAAGCTTACCGTCGTCTTTCGATACCACTTCCAGATCTTGCTCGGTCGGCCAGACGGCGCGCGCCGCCGTGACGTTGAGCTTCGTCGGATTGAGTACGATTTCGACCGGGGCTGGAACAAACTGTGCTTCGGTCGCCAGCTCGATGGCATTCAGGATTTGCACCAGCACATATCTCCGGCTCTTATCGTAGAAGAAGGTGCCGTGAATAAACTCCGGCAACAGCTTGCGCCCGATCTCAGCGACCGGGTCGGGCGCCAACTGCCGCACCAGACGCGGAATCCATTTGCGAATCCAGAACCGGTCCCGGCGGTCGAACACCACCTCCGG
Organism: Bryobacterales bacterium; assembly: GCA_965206025.1. GTDB lineage: Bacteria > Acidobacteriota > Terriglobia > Bryobacterales > UBA6623. Next base: position 167,905 of record CBDBIU010000004.1, read on the forward strand.
CTGGACGCTGTGGAGCGCCTCGAATAGCGGCGCCCCAACGTAGACGACCTGCCCCTTGCCGAACTTGTTGTATACGCCGGCGGTCCCCCCGGTTTCCGTCCCCGGCGGCGGCGGTCCCCAGTTGAACCACTTGTTGTTCTTCAAGTCCTCCACCATCAGCGGTAGCCGATAGCGGAAGATTTCCTCGGCTCCGGGCTGTTTCTTCAGCTTCAGGAACGTGCCGGGCAGGCCCACCGTGCTGGCGGCCAGCGTTTTCGTCAGCCTATGTCCGCTCGACTCGAGGTAGGTTTGCACCACCCCTTCCTTGAAGTTGCCTTCGGGGTCATAGGCGTACTTCTTCTCCTCCGCTTCGTAGTCAACGCCGAAGACGTCGGCCAGCGGGAAGTTGGAGCGAGGCTTGCGGTTTTCGTCGAGCAGGCCGCACTTACCGGTGGCGATGAGCGTTCCCCCGTCCGCCACCCAGCGGCGAACGACGTCGGCGCTGCGCGACGAGAGTACATCGACTTCGGGAAGCACAAACAGTTCGAAGTCCTTCAACACGTCGCTGGTAAGGCGAAACTCGGGGATCGCCTCGACCGGCCGACCCGAATAGGTCAGCGTCTCCAGGGCTCCCACGACCGAGGCCCGGAAGGCCGTGGGCCGTTTCTCGGTCGCCCTCTCCAGCCGCGTGCCTTCGCTGTAAAGCGCCGCCGCGCTGTAGAGCGGTTGGACGTCTTCCAAAGCGGCATCCACGCCGCGAAGGTCTTCCCAAGTTTCACTCGCTACCTCGAACCAGCGCTTCGAGAACCCCTGCCCGTCCAGATTGCCGACGATGGGGGCGTTGCCGACGATAAACGTACGCGCGTTCTGCAGCATGAGCGCGTTGGCCTTCACCTGCGGGATCGCGCCGGGAAATGTGTCCAGATAGCCTTGGCGGCTGAACACGCCGGCCTGGTAGTCGGGCCGTCCCCAGCCGCGCATCAGCATCGAGCCGATCGAAATCCCCGTATGCGTCGTGATCGGCTCGGCATAGATGAAGCTGACCTTCTGCATGATGTCGTTGGGGAACGACTCGGGCCCGCCGTTGAGCGAAAGAATGATGTTCGGACGGTGTTTGCGCGCGATGGCAATGATCTCGTCGAGCATGTCGGTCATCGTGCGCTTCTGGTGCCAGCGATAGCGGCGTTCCCAGCCCTCGCGGTTCTTGAACCCCTCTCGATAGGGATCCCCCGGGTGGTCGCGGTTCCAAGCTTCCTGGTCGTATTTGCTGTAGCCGAACGGGTCGTCGCCTCGGCTGTGAAACACGTAGAACTGGACACCAAAAATATCCAGGAATAGTTCGTCCACCTCGTAGCGCGAAAAGATTTCCTCCATCATCCGTAGGACGTACTCCCGATAGGGGCTGTAAAGACTGGCGACGTACCAGCGAATTTGCCGCGGGTCGCCGGCCTCGTCGAGCCATCCCCAGTCGGGGTGCTTGAGCACGATCTGGTTGTTGAACTGCAGGCTGTAGTAGCAGACCACCGACATGCCGTGCTTGCGCGCCAGCTCGACCTCCCGGCCGAAAACGTCAAACTTCAGTTGCGGGTGCCGCGTGGCGTGGTCGCTCAGGTAGAAGGCGTGTCCCCAGTGGTCTTGGGAGTAGAACATCATGGATTCCGCGCCGGAGTCGCGAGCGGCCTTCACCGCGCCCTCGAAATCCACCTCGAAATTGCCCTCCGGCGGAGTGTGGCATTCCCACTCCATCATGCGGTAGGTCTTATTGGGAGCGATGATGCCTTTTTGCCGGTGAGCCGCTCTCAGCTTCTCGAGCGAGGGAAACTCCTCCGCCGAAGCCGCGGCCCCCGGCGGCAACGCCGCCGCCGCTCCGAGCGCGGTGGTTGTCCTGATGAAAGTTCGACGCGTGTGTGCCATTTTTTCTCCTGCGGGTTTCTTTAGAAGATAGCGAAGTTTTCCCGTTCTCGTCGACCTGAGTGCCGATGCCGGCGCTAGACGACCCTAACCGGCATTTCTCTCCGCGGTCACCGCGAACAGCGGTCACGGGCATCCTGCCGTACGGGAAGGCGAAGGGTTTTCCCTGGGTTCACCCCGAATTACCAAAACCGGTTCGACCTTGCGGCGAGACAGTCCTGTTCCTATACTTGCACGAGGAGAAGACCCGATCGGGTATTTTCACTCCTCCGCTATGCCAAATACCAACTGGAAGTTTCGCGCTATTTTCTTGCTGCAGTTTATCTGCGCCGTCGCGCTGCCGGCCCCGGCCGGTTGCACGCTGAGCCGCTGATCTTCTTTCGAGGAGTCGTCAACGCGGCAAGTTTCATGCCGGCGGAAGGGCCGGGCGGCTCGATCGCCCGCGGTTCGATCTTCGCGATATTCGGGCGTTGACCTCGGCCCCGTGGTTCAGGCGCAGGTGAACGCGTTTCCTCTTGAGGCCACCTTCCAAGGGGTTTCGATTGAGGTGACGCAGGGGGATGTCACGGTGAACGCCATCCCCATCTTCGTCTGGGACCGGCAGGTGAGTGCCATCATGCCGTCCGGCGCGCCGCTTGGACGAGTGTCGGTGCGGCTCACCTTCGATGGCGAGCAGAGCAATCCCACGCCCATTACGGTTGTAGAGAACAGCGTTGGGATCTTCACGGCAACCCTTGCGGGAATCGGGCCAGGGATCTTCCAGAACTTTATTTCGCAAACCGAGCAACCGTTCAACTCACCCTCGAACACCGCTAGGCCAGGGTAAATCGTAATCATGTGGGCGACGGGTCTAGGTCCCATCAGCAGCCCCGACGGCGAGGCGCCGCCGGTCGGACCCCTACCCTTCGATGTCGAGATCTTTGTGGGGGGCAAGACGGTCACGAATTTGCGCTATGGGGCTGTACGCCGTGCTGCTCGGGCGTCGACCAGTTCGTCTTCGACACCCCCGAGGACGCGCCGGAAGGCTGCTACGTGCCGGTGCAGGTACGAGTGGGCGGAGTGGCGGTCAGCAACACGGTGACCATGGCGATTCAGAAAGATGGAGAGCCCTGCTCGGAGCCCGACAATCCTTTGATGCAGACGTTTCTGGGCGGAGGGAAGCTCGGCGCGATCAGCCTGGCAAGAACGATGTTTGAGTTGGACGTCGACGTGTTCACGCCCTTCACTTTCACGGTTGATCAGGCCGCCGGCTATTTCCGTCAGGAAACCGGAGGTGAATTTGCCTTCAATCCGTTCTTTGCGCTGCCTCCGGCTGGCGCTTGCACGGCTTACGCAAGGTCGGGCAATCTACTCACGGGTGCTCCCATACCCTTCGTTCCTGCAATTGGCTTGGATGCCGGTGACCTTGCGCTGAACGGGCCGAACGGGGCGGCGGAGCTGCTACGGACCGTGATGGGAGACTCGACGGACTACGATCCAACGGTCGTTGGCGGTCCGGAAGGGATCAGCGAAGCACAGGATGCTCCACTCTACCTTTCCCCCGGCAACTATGGCGTAACCGGCGAGGGAGGGGCGGATATCGGCGCGATCAATGCGGACGCTGACGTTTCCGACCCCCCGCAATGGACCAACAGCGGGGTATTCACCGAAGTTCCTCGCGGCAACGACGTTACCTTCACGTCGGTCCGCGCCGGGCGCGGCTCGGGTTGTCGTTGCCGGGGTGAGCGTCGACAGGCCCAACAACGTTTCGGGGATGTTTCTGTGTCTAGCCCCGGCGGGCTCGTCCAGCTTCCGCGTGCCCACCGCCGTTCTGGCCAATCTTCCCGCCTTCCGCTCGATTCTCGGCCAGTCGGACGGCTTCCTCATCCTCGGGTCATGGCCCACGGGCATACTAGAGGACTTCACTGCCGACGGCCTCGATCAAGGCGCCGTAATGTCCCAGTCGATCCATTCCAAAACGGTCCGATTCCGCTAGGAGGAGGATGCCCCGCTAAGGAAAAAATATGGCAAACAAGAAAAAACCCCGCCACATTCTCGCAATGCTGATCTGCCTGGTGTTGGTCCTTGGGCTGAACGTCTCTTGCGGCATAAGCAGATTCTACATACGCACATTCGAAGGCACATTCGAAATCGGAAGCTTTGAAGACTTTTTGATCTGGATGGATACTGGCCCGTCGGGCTTCAACGTCAAAAAAACGGACACCACAGGCAGCAACAGCGAAACGCTGCCGGTTCCTGGGGCACCCGAGCACGGCGTTGTGATTCCCACAGAGAACGCGGGAACAAGCTCTCCGTTGCGAGTAGGGTCGGCGCCGAACCTGCCGTCGATGTAGCCGCGGAAGAACCGCGACTGATCCTCGTTGGAGGCACGACGGCTCAAATTCTGAATCTAGGCACGAACACCCTAGGGGCCCAGGTACAACTCAGCGGCCAGTTTGCGATTCGTGTCGCCGTCTCGGGAGACGGCGCTTTCGCGGCTGTAATTGTGGGGCAATCGAACGGCCCAGGCGGAGTAGACATCCTTGACCTGAGCAGCATGACCCTCACCGGCACCATCGAACTCCCAACGGACTGCAAAGCAAGGGGGATCGCCTTCATTCCAGGAACGAACGATTTCGCCGTGGCCTGCTCCGGCGACGGCGCCGTTCGCTTCTACTCTGTCAACGGTGGCGCCGGAAGCGCGCAAATTCGAGAGTTCACGGGCTGCGAAGGCGCTCGCGCGCTCGTATTTACAGCCGACGGGCAGCGCGGCCTGTTCTCCTGCACCAGCAGCGGTTGGGTGTACGACGTTCTTTCGGACTCGGTGGTGCATAAAATCGAGGGGTTTGATGGAGTGCAGGCGGTGGCGACGACAATGGATGCCACCCGAGCCTATATCACCAACACGAGGGACAACGGCGGCGACCTGACTGTGGTCAACCTGGCAACCTACGGCATCGTCGGGACGACCGAGGTGGGCGGCTTTCCTTCGACTGTCGTCGTCGGGCCGGATGATCTAAGAGTCTATGTGCTTGGGTCACGCGAAGTGCGCGGGATAACGGTCACCGACAAGCAGGGAGTCGAGCTGAATTTTGTGCCCCCCGCGTTCCCGCTCACTTTCCTTGTTGTCCGACTCCCCGCCTTGATTTAGCCGCTCTCCGGTTCCCGCGCGCAAGCGGCTGCTGATCTTCTGATCTCGCCGTGGGGGGGGCGACGAGTCGCCCGTCGGGAGGAATGGCCCGGCCCGACACCGGCGCTAGACGACTCCCTCGGGCGGGGATTCGAGCAGGTCTTTTACAACTTTAGCGCCGTGGACTCTTACGTCAGTCGGGGTTTCTACCAGGCCGTTGTGCGAAAAGGTCATATCCGTGTGGTCAAGACCCAAAGCAGCATAGAGGGTGGCATGCAAATCAGGTACGCTCACGCGGTTGATCACCGACTTGTAGCCGAACTCATCCGTCTCGCCGTACACAAAGCCCCTCTTGAAGCCGCCTCCCGCCATAACGGTCGTGAAGGCGTGGCGGTTGTGGTCGCGGCCGGCGGCGTCTCCAAACCCGCCGGCAATACCCCCTTGGACGATCGGTAAGCGGCCGAACTCGCCGGTCCACATCACGGCTGTCTCGTCCAGCAACCCGCGTTCCTTCAGGTCTCGGATCAACGCGCCTGATCCTTGATCGCAGTGGCCGCAGATTGTCGGCAGGTCGCTCGTCAAATTGCCGTGGGTGTCCCAAGGCTGGAATCCGGGATCGAGCGGCGGGAAGATCTGCACGAATCGCACGCCGGCCTCGACGAGGCGCCTCGCCATCAGGCAGCGCATGCTGTAACCGGCGGATAAGGGGTTGGGATGGTCCAAACCATAGAGTTTCTTCGTGGATTCCGATTCCTTCGAAAGATCCAGCACCTCGGTGGTCGCCAATTGCATCCGCGCGGCCAACTCATAGTTTTGGATGCGGGACTCCAGCTCCGTTTCGCGAGGGTGCTCCCCTTTGTGCAACTCGTTCAACTGGGCCAGTAAGTCCAGATTGTCCCTCTGGGCGCCCGGAGGGGGCGGCACCCCGGGAATCAAATGGTACACCGGCGTTCCTTTCGAGCTGAACTCGGTGCCCTGGAAGAGGGCGGGCAGGAAGCCGCTCGACCAGACCATGCGCCCGCTCGTGTTGTAGCCCGCGGGATCGCGCAGCACCACGTACGCCGGCAGGTCCTGGTTTTCCGTGCCCAAAGCGTAACTGATCCAAGACCCCATGGCCGGCCTGCCCGGGAAAATCCGGCAGGTCTGGATCATCGTCAGCCCTTCGGGGTGGTTGTTATGTTCGGTGTACATCGACCGCACCAGGCACAACTCGTCGGCCACGCTGGCGATATGGGGTATCAGCTCGGAGAGCTCCATCCCGGACTGGCCCCGGGGCTCAAACTCGAAGGGGCTGGGCATCAAGACGTTGTTATTGTTGAGCTGAAACGTCTCGACCCCCTGTGGATGTGGCTGGCCGCCCCATTTCTTCAGCGCCGGCTTCGGGTCGAACAGCTCGATTTGACTCGGCCCGCCATTCTGCATCAACTGGATGAACGACTTGGCCGAGGCTTTGTGAGGGGGCTTGCGGGGCTTGAGATCGTTGAAAACGGTGTCGTGGCCCGCGGTGGCGCCCACCAGGGGATCACCTTGCAACATGTAGGACAATGCGATCCCGCCGAACCCCAGCCCCGACCGCTCCAGCAGCTGCCGCCGGGTGAGCGGGACGCCGGCCCCTGATCTCCGATGTTTGTCGCGTTCCATATATTGCCCTCGAAACGAAGAGTATTAGCTTGCCGCGTTAGGAGTCTCGCCCCCTAACCAAGGGATGATCCGCCCTTGATAACCCCTAACGTCGAGCACTGAGCCGCGAGTGTGAGAAGGCGCTAGAAACTCAGCCTTTTTGAAAGCTCCCACCTCTGCGTTCCGGCACGCATCATCAACTATTCCACGTACAAGAACTCATTCGTCGCCATCAGCATTTGGCACAAACTGGTGAGCGCGGCATGCGACGCCTGCTCGCGAGAAGTTCCTAGCGCCGTATATCGCTCGACCTGCCTGCCGAAATGCTCGGTGGAAACGTTCATTTCCTCGACCGTCGGTTTTCGTGCCAGTGCGATCTCGAAGGCGGCCTCGGCCTTCTTCTCGGTAGCCGCCTCGGTGCCGGCCAGGTCGCTCACCCGGTCAGCGAAGTCTCCCGCTCGCTCCATGGCGAACTGTCCGTTCAACAGCGTCAGCGACTGCAGCGGCGTGGCGGAAAGCGAGCGGCGTGGCGTATTGATGGGCACGACCGGGTAGTCGAACACGTCGAGAAAAGTCAGCGAGTAGTTTCTCCGAGCAAACAAGTAGACGCTACGCCTGAATTCGCTGTTCGGAGTAGGGTCTTTTTCAGCCGCCAAAACCAAACCGTCCGAGCCCCAGGTAAGCGGCGTGTGCTCACCGCCCATTGTTCGGTCCAACTTGCCGCTGACGGCCAACACGGAATCCCGTATAGCTTCTGCCTCCAGCCGCCGTAGATTCATTCTCCACAGGAGATAATTCGACCCGTCCACCTCTTCGCCGCGAGCCGCTTCGGCCTCGTCCGCCCGTCGAGACATTTGGCGATAGACGCTGGACGTCATGATCAGCTTATGCAGGCGCTTGATCTTCCAACCGTTGTCCATGAAATCGACGGCCAGCCAGTCGAGCAGCTTGGGGTGGGTAGGCCGCATGCCCAATTCCCCGAAGTTCTCGGCGGTCTCGACAATGCCCCGGCCGAAGTGGTGCATCCAGATGCGATTGACCATCACCCGGGCGGTGATGGGATTGTCGCGGGCGACCAGCCAACGGGCCAGGGCCAGCCTGCGGCCGCTCGATCCCTCCCTGGCGTCGGGAGGCCGCGCGAACTCGGCCTTGCCGGGGGCGGAGAGCACGGTGAGAAAGCCGGGCGTCACCTCCGGGCCGGGCGTATCGGTATTGCCCCTGTGGAACAAGTGATAGGTAGGCGCTTCGCCCACGTCCCACAAAGCCGGGATCTCTCCGTAGGAGCGGCGCCAACTCTCTAGTGTTTCAATGCGCTGCTGTAATTTGGCGGCGGCGACCTTGTCTTTCTCGCTGAGCAGCCTGTCCACCTCCTCGGGCGTGATCTTCAGCGCCGTCTCCAGATTTTGGAAGAAATACCTCTGGATGGGCGATCTCCGCCTTTCGTCTGTTTCAAACGCCCCGATCACGTCCTCCCGCCAGGCGTCGGGCACGCCGGCCGCGGTCATCTTCGACTCAAACACCTGCTGCTCGTAGGGCCCCCGCAGGTCCTCGAATTGCTTCTTTAACTCACTCAGCGGCCTATCGATTTCGGCATTGTGCCGCTCGATCTCCTCCTGGACGGGTTTCGGCACGTCCGGCAAGTAGCGGTCGAAGGGCGTCAGCCAATCGTCGGGGTTGTAGGAGGTCGAAAACAGGGCCGCCAAGCGATAGTATTCCTTCTGTGGGATGGGGTCGAACTTGTGGTTGTGGCAGCGGGCGCAACCAACCGTCAGTCCCAAAATGCCGGAACTCACATGGTCCACGAGTCGGGAAAGAATGTCGTGGCGATGGCGGGGATTGTTGGTCTCGCCCTCATGGGTGACGTCTCGCTGACTCCGCAGATACCCGGTGGCGGCGAGGGCGTCGAGAATCTCCGGCGTGTACTGCTTGGCATTGCGCCAGTCGACCAGCTCGTCGCCGGCAAGCTGCTCGGCAATGAAGCGATCGTAGGGCTTATCCTGATTGAAGGCGCGGATGACGTAGTCGCGGTACCTCCACATCCCTTTCAACTTGGCTCGGTAGTCGATATCGCCGCCGTAGCCATACTCTTGAACGAAACCCGCGACGTCCAACCAGTGCCGTCCCCAGTGCTCCCCGTAGTGGGGAGACTCCAGGAGGCGGTCGATCAGCCGCTCGTAGGCGCCGGGCCGTTTCTCGCGCACGAACCGGGAAACTTCCTCGGGGGAGGGAGGCAGCCCGGTCAGATCAAAATAGGCCCTCCGCATCAGCTTCAGCTTCGGGGCGTCGGGCGAGAGACCGAGGCCTTTTTCTTCCAACTTCGCCAGGATGAAAGCGTCGATCGGCGTGCGCACCCGGTTTCGGCTTTCGACCTTGGGCGGTTCCGCTTGGACGGGTTTTTGAAACGCCCAGAACTGGCGGTCCTCGTCGGTGACCACCCTGGTTTCCGCGCGCATCGCCTCTTTTCTTTGCCGCTCGCTCTCCTCGGTCGGCAAGCCGGCCTCGATCCACAGCCGGATGAGCTGAATCTGCTCTTCGTTCAAGGGCGCGCCCATACCCGGAGGAGGCATTTCCCGCCGGGTGACTTTTTCGAACAGGTAGCTTCTTTCCGGAGCGCCGCTCAAGACGACTGGGCCGTTGGCGGAACCTTTGAGCAGTCCTTCCGCCGTCTGCAAGTCGAGCTGGGCGGCGGCGGATTCACCTTGGTGGCAGGCCACGCAGTGGGCCGCGAGTACGGGGTGTATGTCTTGCTCGAAAAGAGGGTTTCCCCTGGGCGGACTGGCCAGGACGGGGGAATAGGATGCCCCCGCCAACAGGGCAAGCAGCACTAGTTGCAGGCTCTTAGATGGGCGTACCTCTGCTCGCGCGCCCGAGTCATTTCTCGTCCTGGAAAGCAAGTCGGGAGCCGACAGGCCGGAGGCGGGCCCCACCCTCTTCGACGGCAACTCGGAGCGCCCCGGAGGGCGGCTGCGGGCGGTTGTCATGATTTTCAGGATCCCCCTGGGCCCATTACTCACCCGAAAAAGCGGGCTAGAGCCGCGTCCGAGGTGAGCTGCTGAGTTACATTATAGTTCGCCAGCGTATTTTACCAGCCGCTCGGAAAGACGGTCAAGATTAGCCGAGGCTGGGGGCAAGTTTTCCTTTAGCCTCCTTATAGCTCGAGCGATGGAAGCTCCCGGGGTTGCCGTCCGAAGGAGCGCCCTCTTTTTTTCTTGAGCAAGTGTCGATGAGCCCGCGGCGCACCCAAGGAGATGAAAGCCAGTGGGTTTTCGACGGAGCGGCGAAAAAATGAGAGGATTCCCCCCAGAATGTCAGACGCCAAGCGAAGCAACTGATCGATGGGACGGGAGCCGCTGTCGGACTCGATCGAGCTGCTGGCGGGTGTCGGCTTTGGTTTGTGGATAAGTTTCAACAAGCAGGCCAACTACTTTTTCCATCCCTTGATGGAAGCTTTCCGTCCGCTGCCGACGATCGCGCTGACCCCCTTGACCCCAGGTCCAAGTACTAGTATTATCTGACTGCAGGGTATTACGATCTCGGCAACCAGCCGGGACGAAATGCCGCTGCCTGTAATTTTCGGCTGGCGGCAAGGGGTTTTGGCCCGGTGAGTAGCCCGGGTTCGGGATCAAATGGCTTCGCGACTGTTGCGGTTCCGCAGCTACCTGATACTGTTTTTCGTCTCTCTGTATCTGCTCGCGGCAACCGTGCTTCCGACCGCGCCCGACCGAGAGTTGGGCGCCGCGGCTCTTTTCGCCATAGGCTGTCTCTTCGCGGGTACGCGGCTGCGCGTTAATCGATTCCGGGGGGTGTTGGCACCGTCTGATCTGTTTGTAGTGGGAGTTGTGCTCGCCGCTGAGCCTCTGCCGGCCGCAGCTTTGTCCGCCACCGTGGTGGCGATCCGCTGGAGCTGCGAGAGGAGCGTTCGTCAACAGCCCGTGCAGTACGCCGTGCGAGTCTTGTTCGGCGCTATGGCCGGGCTTTGGACTTCCCTGATCTATCGCTCGATAGTGCTGAGTCTGGGAGGCGAGTGGATCGCCCTTGGCGGCGCGGCCATCTTCTACTTGCTTGTGAGCTCTTGGGCGGAATCAACTGTCAGCCGCCTGACCTATTGGAGGAAGCTGGCGGGTCGCAACCTGCCGCCGGCGGCGGGGATGTCATTGTTGTTCGCGCCCGCTGCGGTGTGCTTGGCGGTTGTGTCCGCGCGCAGTCAGGAAGTCATGCTCTGGACGGCGCTCGCCGTGGTCACCCTCTTCTATGTTTTTGTTGAGTGGCTCCTCGGGCCCCTCTACGAGGATTTGTCCCAGCAGGCCGAGACCGACCGCATCTATTTCCGCTCCGTCGAGGCTCTGGCGCTGGCGGTAGATGCCAAGGATAGCGTCAGCAGCGGGCACCTCAAGCGGGTTCAGATTTACAGTACCGAGATCGGCAAGGCGTTGAACTGCTCGGAGTATGAGATCCGCACGCTTGAGTTCGGCGCGCTGCTTCACGATATCGGCAAGATTGCGGTTCCCGAAAACGTTCTCACCAAGCCCGGCCGACTGTCGCCGGAAGAGTTCAGCAGGGTCGCCAGCCATGCTCAAATCGGCGCCGAGATACTCGCGGCTGTTGACTTCCCGTTTCCCGTCGCGGAACTCGTGCTGTGCCACCATGAAAACTGGGATGGCACCGGCTACCCGCGCAAGCTGAGGGGCGAGGAAATTCCGCTAACCGCGCGCGTCCTCACGGTTGTCGATGCCTTTGACGCGTTGACGACCGACCGCCCCTATCGCCCGGCCATGACGGTGGAAAAGGCCATCGAGATGATCCGCTCGCGCCGCGGCACGGCCTATGATCCCAGGGTCACCGACACCTTGATCGAGCTGCTCCCCCGTATGGAAAAACAGATCCGGCGCAATCCCAGCACCAACCGTCGCAATTCGTCAAGCCGTTTCTCGATCAAGAGTCCTCGTTCATTCAGCGCCGATCAGACGTCGCTAACCCACGAAGAGCGTATCGAGAGTCTCAAGCAAGGTCGTGAAGTAGCCAGGCGGGAGTTGGACCCGGACAGTTTTGCGCATTGGTCGCGGCTGCTTAGTAGCTTGGGATCAAGCTTTTCCGTCAAGGAGATAATCGAGTTCGTCATTCCCAACCTGGCGGGCCGGCTGAGTTTCGACGAATGTGTCGTGTTCATGAAGGGCGAGCGAGAGTTGAGGCCGGTCTACTGCACCGGCCCGAAGGCGGACTTGATCAGCAAACTCAGCGTGCCGGTCGACAATAGCCCGACCGGGTGGGTCGCCGGACACGGCCAGACCCTGGTGAACGGCAATCCGGTAGCCGAAACTTCCGAGCTCGGCCTGATGACCTGGATGCAGGGGCTCAAAGCAGCACTCGTGACTCCGCTGTGGAGTGACGGCGAGCTGGTCGGCACGTTTAACCTCTACTCAAACACGCAAGCGGCCTACTCTGGAGAAAACGCTGAGCTGATTGAGAAACTGACGCAGCCGCTCGGCTCCCTTCTGGAACGGGCGGCTCTTTATCAGACAAGTGGGATCGGCACCGATTCACTGACGGGGCTGCCGACGGCCGGAGCCACTCTCAAGTATTTGAGATCCGAAATCGACCTTGCCCGTGAAGAGCGCAGAACGACTTCCATCGTCTACTTCGACATCAACCGGTTCCAGGTCATCAACGCCCGTTTTGGGCACGCCGCCGGAGACCAGTTACTGCAGTCCCTTGCCCGCATCCTGGAAGGCTCCCTTCGGGATCTCGACTTCCTGGGACGTCTGGGAGACGATCGGTTCTTGGCTGTTTTGGGAGGAATCGACCCCAAGGGGCTCAGGACGTCGATGGCAAGACTCGATAAACGCCTCAAGGACAGCCTCACATTGCGTGTCAGCGATGCGGAAAGACTCATCGGCGTGAGCATCGGCACGGCCGTGTTCCCCTCCGAGGGCACTTCGGCGGAGCAACTGTTGGTGCTAAGCAGTCAACGCTCGTACCTGAGGAACCCGCTTCTGCTTGCCTTTGGCGTCGGTCTTGATTGAAGAAGACCGCCGCCTCGGCGGACACCCCCCAGAGTTCGCCGGCTCCCGTAATTCCCATCCGAGCCAGCTAGCCCGCATTTCTCGCCACCTGACGGTCGAAGCACGCAATAGGTCCGCCATTACTGCGTTGCGCTTGCTCGCCGTGCTCAACGTACTGTTCAAGTACGCCTCCGCTCGCCGACCGGCGCACGCGCCGCTGTTTGTTCTCGAGCCGGCCCGGGACGGTTTCCCGCAATCTGCAATAATTAGCTGAGCGAACTCCGCCGCGCTCGGCGTGTCGACTCGTGGCGACCTTCTCCGGGACGCCCCGTTGCCCCGAGCGAGTCGCCGCTCCTTTGCATCTTCACCTGCTCGAGGAGAAAACGATGAGTTCTTCCAGCCGCCGCCGTTTTCTGAAGACGTCAGCCGGGCTGACGGCCGGCGCCGCTCTGGCCGGTGCGAAGCCGGGCGCCGCTGCAACCGCGGCTTCGGCTAAGCGCATCATCGGCGCCAACGACGCATCCGAGTCGGACTGATAGGCTGCGGGGGAATGGGGCGGACGGATCTCAAGGATTGTCTGGCCATCGACGGCGCCGAATGTGTCGCCCTCTGCGACGTTGACCCATCGCACATCGCCGAGGCGCAGGAAAAAGTGCTGGATCCCGTTTCGCAGAAGGCCGAACTCCGCGCCAAGGACTTCCGCCATGTCTTGGATCGAAAAGACATCGACGCCGTTATCGTGGGGACACCCGACCACTGGCACGCCATTCCCACTGTCATGGCATGCCAGGCCGGCAAAGACGTTTACGTCGAGAAACCGCTTGCCCTGACCGTTGCCGAAGGCCGAGTCATGGTGGAAGCGGCGCGGAAGTACAAGCGCGTGGTTCAGATGGGAACGCAGCAGCGCAGCGCGCCCCACTACAGAGATGCGGTGGACTACGTCAAGAGTGGAAAGCTGGGCCAAATCCGCCTGGTTCGCACCTGGGCCTATTTGGATTGGAAAGGGGAGTTGGCGAAAGTCGCGGACTCGCAGCCGCCGGCCGGCGTCGATTACGACATGTGGCTCGGACCGGCCCCGAAGAGGCCGTTCAATGAGAACCGCTTCCATTTCTCGTTTCGCTGGTATTGGGATTACTCGGGCGGACTGATGACCGACTGGGGCGCTCACATGATCGACATCGCGAACTGGGCGATGGGCGTCAAAGCCCCTAGCTCGGCGATGTCGGTCGGCGGGAAGTACGGCTACCCCGACGATGCCATGCAAACGCCCGACACGCAGCAGGTCTTCTGGGATTTCCCCGGCTTCAGCATGATCTGGGAGCATGCCCTGGGCGTCGGCCGGGGACCTGAAGCGCGAGAACACGGGGTCCAGTTTCACGGCAATGACGGCGTGCTTGTTGTTGACCGCGGGGGCTGGCAAGTGTACCCCGAAACGGACAAGATCGACAAGGACGTTCGCCAATACAAGTCGCCGGGGCTGCCCCGCCAGAGTGCCCCAAAGGACGAAGACTACCATCTCTTGCACGTCGAAAACTTCATCGACTGCATGCGTTCTCGGGAGCGTCCGCGATCAGACGTCGAAATCGGACACGATTCCATGATCGCCTGTCATCTCGGCAATATTGCCCTCCGTCTCGGCCGGCGGGTGGACTGGGATGTTGAAAAGGAACGGGTCATCGGCGACTCCGAGGCCCAAAACTACATCAAGAAGAAGTACCGCCCACCCTGGAAGCTCAAAGCGTAGATCCGCTCCTGCCACGCTGCCGCCGCAAGGTGGCTTCCTACCAAGCCCGGTAGGACCGGCACTCCTGCCGGTTAAGTTCGCCCAAGCGCTCCAACACGCAAGTTGCGGCAATAAAAGGCCGCGGATCCGGCCCGGCGGCGAGGCGATGGAGCGAAGGGGAAATGTTATTCCGCCCGCCTACATCCGCGCTACAGGCTTCACTACCTCGGACGGGCACGACGACCGGCGCCTGCGAACTCCCCAAAGCCCTTCCCAAACCATCGTCTGTGCAGGCGACTACCGCTTCCCCTAACGGAAGGATGTGGCGGCGAAGCCGTCGAATCAACAACTCCAAAATGTACGCTACGAAGTGCGAAGAATTTCAGTACCCGGGATCTATTGACCTTTTGTGTAGTGATGTGCCTTGCTGTTCGATGTCCAGCAATCAAAGCATTTGAGGTAGGCCGGTGCTTGTTGAATCAATGTAGGTGTAGTTGAGACTAAAGGCCCTCAAGTTGTATGTTGTTGGCGGCCGAATTATTACGGCCCAGAAAAGACGCGTGAGAGGGGGTAGGCAATGAGAGCTTGCGGCGAAAGAACCGTTGGACTATTGTGCGGATGGATTCTTCTGACTGCGGGGAATTTCCTCGAGACCCGGGCGACGGCTCAAACCTGTGTTCAGCCACCGGCTGGGATGGTGAGTTGGTGGCCGGGTGATGGGAACGCCAATGATATCGTCGACGGGAATAACGGCGCGCTGGTCGCAGGCGCAACCTTTGCGCCAGGCTTCGTAGCATCCGGAACGGGAGAGGCGTTCAGTTTGCCGGCTGCGACGAACGCCCATGTCAGCTTGGGGAACCCAGCCAATCTGAGATTCACTGGGGATTTCACCATCACCGTATGGATTAACCCCATCGCAGATTCGACGATCGACCACATCTTCACCCGCAGGTCGGCGAATTGCCAGGACCTGGACTATCAGGTTCAGCTCAGACCGGATAACACAGTGACCGCCAGTGCTGGCGGGTTTCTAGAAAGCCTTTCAGGCGTGGCAGTGCCCGACGGACAGTGGTCTTTTTTGGCGGTAGTCTTCCGCAATGCGAATCAAACCGTTGATTTCTTTGTCAACGGCGCCACTGTTCTCGGAGTGGCCGCTGACGGTCCGATCGGGGGTCTTGTCGACGCAGACGTGCAGATCGGCCAGGCAAACGGGTGCTCATCGTCCACCCACTTTGACGGGCTCATCGACGAAGTGGAGGTCTACGACCGAGCCCTAGCCCTCGCGGAAATCCAGGCCATCTTCGATGCGGGTGAGGCGGGCAAGTGCAAACGAACTCTCGACCACTTCCAGTGCTACGAGGCCGAGGGGGATCTCGTCAACCTAATCGTTGACCTGGAGGATCAGTTCGGTCCCGAGCCGGTGGTCCTGGTCGGTGAGCCAAAGCTTTTCTGCAATCCGGTGGACAAGAATGGCGAGGGGATCAACGATCCCGAGGCGCATTTGACGTGCTACGAAATCGAGGCCGGCGGGGAGGTTGAGCGGGTCGTGGTCATTGCGAACCAGTTTGGCGAGCAGACCCTGGAGGTCGACGACTCCGAGCTCCTCTGCGTGCCATCGGCGAAGATTGACGTCATTGTGCCTGGCGACGACGATGACGACGACGAGGAGGAGGACGACGAGGATGATGATGACTAGGTGACGCTCGGCTTCGCGCGCCGTGGGATCAAGCTCTGTAGCGCGGCCATCTCCGTTTGCCAGACCCCGCGGCCTTTAATGCGTCGTGTCCAACTCTGTCGATCGTAGACAACGTTCGGCCGCCGAGGCTCTCAGCGCGGCCTGGTCTCTTCCACCAGATCCGACAGATCCATACGATAGATCGCCGGCTTTCCCTCTCGATCGGTGACGAAATACACCCACTGGCTGTCGGGGGAAAACACCGGCTCGGGCCAGGCGGCAAACGGGTCGAGGCGGCGGGTACCGGCGATCGGATAGGGTTTCGCGGTACTGAGGTGTTCCGCGATAGTGACTTCCCGCTTGAGCACTGGGAAAAGCAAGTAAACATTAGGACCGGCAACTTGGCCGCTGGCGCCCACGAACACAGAGCCGTCCGCGTTGGGCGACATCCAGGCGAACTGGGAGCAGTCCGCCAGGGTCCTTTCGCGACCGGAGTCGATGTGAATGCAATTCACCGTCGACCGTGACCCGGGAGCGTCGGGATAGAACACGAAGCAGACTTCCTTGCCGCTGCTCGACCAATGCTCGTGCCCGCGGGCCTCAGACCCTTGTCGAAGGCGGATGTTCTTGCGATAGGAGCCGTCGAGCCTGACCAGCCGCAGCCGTCCCTCGACCTTCTCCCAGGGTCCTTCGTGCGCGTAGAGGATGTCCGTTCCCCCCGGCTGGAACTGGGCGTGGACCAGCCAATGGCTGGTCTCGACCGCCACCCAGCTTCGACGCCCTGCCGTCTCGATGATTCGAATCCGGCACCTCGGCCGCCTTCGGAACTGCTCTTCGAAGCCGTCGACCCGGTGGCCCGTCTTCATCTCGACTACGGCCACATACCTGCCTTGGTCGCTCACCGACAGATGCCCGCTCATGCGCCAACCCGGCTCCGACTCATAGATCCTTTTTTCGGATCGCCCGCGGACGGCGGCCCGTTTGAGGGTATCCCTCTGAAGGTAGAAGAAAGTGCGCTCGCCCGGCTCAAGCGCCGGCGAATAGGAGTGAACCTCCGGACCCTCGGTGAGTTGCACCATCTTGCCCTGGGGCAGATCCATACGATAGATCTGCCGGGTTCCCGACCGCTCGGAGGCGAGCAGGATGAACGAATTGTTGCGGGCGATGAAGCGATGATGGTAGTGCGGCAAGTGATGGAGAACCGAAGGCTCGGTCAGTCGAAAGAGTTCTCGCTCGGTGAGCCCGTCCCGCAGCGCCGTGACGGCGGAGGCGACGCGGAATCCCCGACCCGGCCCTCGACGAGCCCCCAGCAGGGGCGCCGCCGCCCCGCTTAGAAAGGCCCGCCGGCTCAACCAGCTCATAGAAAGAGCATGGTAGCACCGGGCGCGGCCCGAACTCGCCGATGGCGTCTCCATGCCCCTATTTGATGCCGCTGGACCGTCCAACCGGACAAGAACTGGCCATGGGAACCCTTCGATGCCGTCGTGGCCTGCCCTACGAGGCAAAGTCGAGCATTTTCTCATCGAAGGATGAGCCTGAAGACGGGGGTTGGGGCTTTTTGAGTCGCTGGGGCTCCTTTCGGGCTTTTTGATTTTGAGTTTTGGGAAGGGGAGAATCGTCGTCGGGGTTGTGGGATTGTGGGAATCGCGGAGCGATTTCCAAGGGCGGTGGGAAACGAAGGGAAACCTGGTTTTGGTTTTCCTCGTTTTCCATCGCCCGTCATTTCCACAGCCCTCTTCCTGCTGTTCAGCACGGCGTGTTCGCGGAACGGAAACTGGCAAACAGCTTCTGCTTGGCTCGCTGCATCCGGCGGGCCGCCGCCGTGTCGCTTTCGGCCTGGGCAATGCGGCCCAGAGCCTCCAGCCTCTGCCCTGGCTTGAGATAGCTGGCGGCCTCGGGCAACTTCTCGAAAGATTCCCAAGGCGTCTGGTAGTGGCGGTACACCCGCTTCTGCTTGCCTTTGGCGTCGGTCTTGATCTCGGGCTGTCCGCAGGGCCGGTGGAAGTTCAAATAGGGATTGAAGTGCTGTTGGTAGAAGCGCTGGATGCGCCCCGCGTGCGGCGCCGCGATGTACGTATATCCCATGTGTTTGCGGATCACCGCGCCGTTTTTCGATTCCACCAAGCCGTTGTCGTTGGAGTGCCGCGGACGCGACTTGGTCTGTTCGATCAGCAGCTTGTTCAATAGCTTCTCCACCGTGCGATTGAGGAACTCGCTGCCGTTGTCGGAATGGAAGCCGCGGATACGAAAGGGAAACTGCTCGATCATGGCTTTCAGCAACGGCTCCAGCCAGGCTTCACTGATCGCGGGCGTGGCGCCGACCACTTGCCACTGGGTGACTTCATCCACGGCATTGATGTGGTAGACGCCCTTGACGCCATCGCGATCCCCTTGATGCACCGTATC
This sequence comes from Bryobacterales bacterium, assembly GCA_965206025.1. Taxonomy (GTDB): domain Bacteria; phylum Acidobacteriota; class Terriglobia; order Bryobacterales; family UBA6623. Next base: position 186,327 of record CBDBIU010000004.1, read on the forward strand.
CACTCGCAGAAAGCCGGGTTGGCCTTGCGGGTCGGGCCGGCGCCGCTCGCCGATCGACACCGCCGTGGGCCGGGTCTTGGTGAAATGCAGCCGCCGCTGGCGGTAGGCTCTGCGCCGCCGCAGGCGATAGATCTGGGCCACCGAGATCCCCGCCAGCCGCTCGTATTCGCGCTGCTGGTACTGCTGGTATTCCCGCTCGAGGATCTTGCGCGTGGCCGGGCCGCTGAGGGTTTCGTGGGCCTCGTCCACCGCCGCCAGCAGTTCGACGTCGGCGGGCGTGTACTTGCGGGCAAAGCGATGCCGCCGGTAGCGGGCGGGTTGGAGTTCTCCGCCCTGCCGGTACTGCTGGATCAGCCGCGTGATTTGCGCCCGGCTCAGTCCGGTCATCTTGACCAGATACTGCCGCAGCAGCCCTTTGTCGGCGCGGTTTTGGCGGCTGTAGCCGTGCTGGCGAAGCGTGCGCGCCACCCACGTGTAGATCTCGGCCCGCCCTTTGCCTTTGAATCGAATCTCCTCGCTGGAGTGGAGAAACTGCTGGATCTGTTGCAGGTTCAGCTTGCTGGTGTTTTGCACTTGGATAGTCAATTCCCAGCATGCCCACTCCCCGATCCTTCAGGCTCATCTTGTGTGAGAAACAAACTCCTCGTTCAGACTCATCTTGCATGAGACAAGACTAGTCGTTGCCTTCAGGAGAAGAGAGGGAGTACCATGTTCGAGTTCCAAATTGGAAATTCTGATCAAAACCCGGAAGCGAAGAGGATAGACTGAACTGGCCCTTTGATGTTACAGGCGAGAGTTCCCCATGGACACGACAACGAATCCAAAACGCCACGGATTGACACGCCGCCAATTGCTGCAAGCGATCGGACTGGCCGGGGGCGCTCCGGCTGTCTACGAGACCATGGTCGCGATGGGCCTCGCGCAAACCCCACATTACCCTTATAGAGGGCTTCCGCTTTTTCGATCCGGGGCACGTCGCGGCAGGTCAGTTGTCGTTCTCGGGGCCGGCATAGGGGGGTTGACCGCCGCCTACGAACTTCGGAAGGCACGGTACACCGTCGAAGTGCTGGACGCCGCTGGACGCGTCGGCGGCCGCAGTTATACCGTGCGCCGCGATGACAAGATCGAGCAAATCGGCCGGCCCGATCAGACCAGCATGTTCGACGAAGACCAGTATTTCAATGCGGGCCCCGGACGGCTCCCTCATCACCATCAAGCCATCCTCGACTACTGCCGCGAGCTGAGCGTCAAGCTGCAGGTGTACGTGATGGAAACGCGGGCGAATTTTTTCCAGACGCCGGACGCTTTCGGCGGCGAAGCGGTACGGAATCGCCGCGTCGCTAATGACTCGCGAGGCTATATCGCCGAGCTGCTAGCCAAGGCGGTCAACCGCCAGGCTCTCGACAAGGAGCTGGCCCCGGAAGAGCAAGAGAATCTGCTCAGCCTGCTGTCGGAGTTCGGCAAGGTGCGGTGGGACAAAGGCTATCGATACGAGGGATCTCGCCGGTCCGGGTACGTGGTCGAGCCCGGCGTCGAGCAGCCCTGGGAGTCGGTTCCCCCGCTGCCGTTGAAAGGTCTGCTGCGCTCGAAGTTCTGGCTGCACCACTTCTATCAACCGGAAGACCACGGGTGGCAGCCGACCCTTTTCGAGCCGGTCGGCGGGATGGACAAGATCGTCCAAGCCTTTGAGAAGAAGCTGGAGGAAGATCGCGTCCGCATAACCCGCAACGCGCAAGTCGTCCGTGTAGAGAACTCCAACGATGGAGTGCGAGTGTTCTATCGGGACAGTCGGACGGGGCTGGAGAAGCGAACGTCGGCTGACTACTGCATTAGCAGCATCCCGTTGCCTCTCTTGCGCTCCATCATCAGCAACGATACTTTCGACGGAAAGTTCAAATCCGCGGTCAGCGCGGTGCGCTTCGCGGATTCGTGCAAGGTGGCCTGGCAATCCGAACGCTTTTGGGAGTCCCGCGAGGACCAGATCTACGGCGGGATCAGCTGGATCAACCACCCCATCACCCAGATGTGGTACCCGTCCGCGGACTACTTTGCAACAAAGGGAGTGTTGACGGGCGCCTACAACTTTTCGCGGACCGCCCGGGAATTCGGCAATCTGAGCCTGTCCCGAAGATTGGAAGTTGCCCTCGAGGGCGCCGAGCGGGTGCATCCCCGGTTCCGCCAGTTCGCGGATATCAACCTTGGACTGTCGATCGCTTGGCAGGAAGTGCCCTACCAGGAAGGCGCTTGGGCCGATTGGGACTGGACAAAGTACGCCGACAGGGTCGCCTACCTAAGGCTGCTTGAACCCGACAAACGATTCCACGTCTGCGGAGACCAGGTGTCTTATTTAAGCGGCTGGCAAGAAGGGGCGGTTCTGTCGGCGCATCACGTCGTCCGACAGATCAGCGGCCTGCCGGTCGAAATCCCCGCCATCTTCCCGGAGACCAGAACGAGTGTGGTGGTTGGGGCTGAGACCAACTGACGTACCGGATCCCGCGGGCCAGAGACGAAAGCGTGTGATGGGTCAAAGCTCTGTCGGCTTCAACCCTGTCTTTGCGGCGATTCGAGTCAAGACCTTCACTTACGAGGAGATGCTCTATCCAGCGCCCGGCCATCTTGCCGCTCAGGACCGCCGCCCGCTAGGGTTAGGACATGAACCCACGATTCCCCGGCTTTTCGCCCGAGGCGCGGAAGTTTCTCAAGCAACTCAAGCGCAATAACAACCGCGAATGGTTCATGCCCCGCAAAAGCGTCTACGAAGAGAAGGTGAAGGCTCCGATGACCGAGCTGGTCTTGACGCTGGGGGAAGCGATGCGCGATTTTGCGCCGGAGTTGGCGGCCGACCCCAAAAAGGCCATCTATCGCATTTATCGCGACGTGCGGTTCAGCAAAGACAAGAGTCCCTACAAGACCTGGATCGCGGCGGTGTTCCCTCCCAGAGGACATGAAAAACACGCCGGCGCGGGCGCCTACTTCCACGTGACGTTTGACGAAATTCTCGTCGCCGGGGGCGTTTACGCGCCGGGACCGAAAGAGCTTTTAGCCATTCGCAGGCATATCGCCGCTCGGGACGGGGAGCTTCGGGCCATTCTGAAAGATCGCGGGTTTCGCCGGCTCCTCGGGGAGATGACAGGCGAGCAGCTGAAACGCGCGCCGAAGGGTTTCCCGACCGATCATCCCGCCGTTGACTTGCTGATGTTCAAACAGTTCCTGGTATCGAAGACGCTTGACCCCGCGCTGGCCGAGACGCCCCAACTCTATGCGGAACTGGTGAAACACTTTCGGGAGATGATGCCCTTTCTACGGTTCTTGAACGCCCCTCTGAAACCCGTGAAAACCGGACGCTAGTTCAACAAGAGAGGGATCGCTTGGGTGGTTCCTTCCGGAGCCGCGTGAGCCGGCTCGGTTTCGAAGAAGAATTTCTCCTCGCCGAAGGCAGGCTTGAGTTGATCGAGCCAGGTAGCTTGGGGATCAAATTGAGCGAAGAAGGGCCGGTAGACCCAGTCCGGGTTTCGCCCCTGGATAACTTCCAGCACGAAGGTCTTCTCGCCTCGAATCTCCGCGATGCCCGAGACCCGGACTTTTCCCGGGAAGGCTGACATCGAGGGGCCTCGAACGGTGCGGGCGAGACCGGAGACCTGTGCGAAGGCATCTCGAAAGATCTCGTAGCAACGCACAAGCGGCACTTCAAAGTAGCGCTTGGCCCCGGTATCCCTCTCGATAAACATGTAGTAGGGGATCATCCCCAGCTTGACGCCCTCTCGCCACAGATCGGCCCACACCTTGGCGTTATCGTTCACGTGCCGGATGATGGGAGCCTGCATGCGGATCTCAGCGCCGGTGGCTCGGACCCTTCTCACCGCTTCGCGCGATATCTCGGGAACCAGCTCCACCCCATGGCTGTAGTGAGCCATGATGGCCAGGTGGCGGCCGGACTGAACGATCTGCTCGAACAAGCGCAGGCAATCGTCCGCATCGGCGTCGGTCACGAAACGCTGGGGCCAGTAGGCAAGAGCTTTCGTCCCGATGCGGATGTCTTGGACCGATTCCAGCTCGGGCGCAAGGAGCGGCTCGATGTACTTGCGCAGAACGCGAGTCTTCATGATCATCGGGTCTCCGCCGGTGAACAGGACATCGCTGACGCTCGGATTCGCACGCAGGTAACCCACCAGGTCTTCGGTTTGGCTCGACTCGAACTTGATCTCGGGCATGCCCACAAACTGCGCCCAGCGAAAACAGTAGGTGCAATAGGCGTGGCAAGTCTGTCCTTGAGAGGGGAAGAACAAAACGGTCTCGCGATACTTGTGCTGCAACCCGTGTAGGGGCCGTCCATCCAAGGAGGGAACGTTGTGGGTCATCTGTCCCGCGGGGTGGGGATTGAGACCCATGCGAATCCGGTTGACGGCCTCTCCAAGTTCTTCCCGCGGCGCGTTTTTCGCCAGCAGAGCTTGAACGGCATTGTAATCTTCGTCGCCCAGCATTCCTTTCTGCGGGAATACGAGCTGGAACATGGCGTCACGCGGCAGGTTCCCCCAGTCAATCAGGTCCCGCATCACGTAGTTGTTCGTGCGAAACGGCAGGACGCGCGAGACGACCTGGATGGCTTGTTGAAGCTCGGGTTCGATCTTTTCCCACTCGGGCGCCCGGGATACATTGTGCTCGGTAATCGCCTGGTAGCGGCCATTCGAAGCATCGGTTTGGACTGTCATAGGCTATAGTTCACCCTTCTCCCGCCGGGGTTGCGTTTGTGAAGATACTTGGGCAACCTGGTCGCCGGCACCGGGCATTCGTCTTCCGTTCGATCCCGCTCACCGCATCTCTTGCCCGAGAGCTCTGTTTGTCGCGTGGCGAAGTGCAGTCGGGCCACGATCCCTCGGCTGGGGGAACGCTGCGGCTGTCTCGGCTGGGAAGCAGCGGCGCCGACAAGCCGGGCAAGTCCAACACGTGTGTCCCGAAGGCCTGGAAACCGAGCGGCTTGTGAAGCGACCAGTAAGCCCCATCAATCATTTTATGTCAACCAATCAAGGTGTGGCGTGTCAACAGCGAACAATCTTCATGACTTCGTTGCGCTTGCTCGCCGTGCTCAACGTAAGGCTCAACCACGTCCGCATTATTCAAAAAACGGGGCACCGAGCGGCGTGCGCCTCTTACTGACGGACCTCTCACGCACCTCGCCTGGCCACCTCGTGAGAAAAGCCGGCTAAGCGTTCGAGGGGGCGGGCATGCGAGGAACAACAAGCGAGTGGAAATAGGCTCTTCAATTGGCATGCAGAGCGACAGGAGGCGCTGCTCGTTGCGAGAACGCTGCGGAAAGTTGCGCGCTCCAAGGCTAAGACTTTAGCAATTCCACGGGCGTGTCGCGCTCGATGTCGGCCCAACTGATAGCCTCCCAGCCGTTGGGATGATCCGGATGGAGAACGTCGTAAACCTCGTGGGCCGCCTGTAGGATGAGCTTCTCCGCGGCAACTCGAGCCGCCGCCGGGTCGCGCTCGGAAACAGCGTTGACGACCGCTTCATGAAGAGGCAGACCAACGTCGGCGTGCAGCTTCGAAGTGACCCTCTGGGTGGCGGCGAGCCCCGTCCGCAGCGTCGAGGTCATGCGCTCCAGTAGGGGATTGTGGCAGGCGGCGAAAACGGCGGCGTGGAAGCGAAGGTCGGCGGCGTTATACGCTTCCCGGTCGTCGACATTCAATTTCATCTCTCGATAGCAGTCCCCTAGCCACGCTATCTCTTCGGAGGTCGCGCGCATCGCCGCCAGCCCGGCGGCCCCTGTCTCGACGATCAAGCGAACCTCCACTAAGTTTCGAAGCAGTTGGTCGTCCATTCCCGCTTCAAACTGCCACACCAGCAACTCCGGGTCCAGTAGATTCCACTCCGAGCGCGGACGAACGCGTATGCCGACTTTAGGGCGAACTTCGAGGAGGCCTTTCGACGCCAATACTTTGACCGATTCCCGCAACACCGACCGGCTGACTTTGAGCTTGAGGCACAGGTTGTTCTCGGAAGACCAGTTCTCAGTTTCACCACGCAGAATGGCAAGCGCAAGATGCCTGCTGAGAGTATCGTGGAGCCGTTCACGTCGGATTGGTTGCATAAGAGTTAAGCCGTATCAATACATATAACCCCGATTTTCGATTTGAGTTTGACATTCCGACTTTGCGGTGGCGTTCAGCGTCTTTATTCATAGGGGCTAGAGCCCGATGAGGACGCCAGGGAGGCCAACACCCAATGGGTGAAAAAGAAACAAAGCCGTTCCAGCTAACTTTCAATGGACTTCTCAAAGTCGATTTCCAAGGATCGCACGTCACTTCCGACGGTGGCTTGATTTTGGTTCGCGAACTGGACGAACGGCTCGGGTTCGGAGAACTGATTGACGAGCATGTCAGCGACTCCCGGCAAGGCACAAACAAGCAGTTCACGCTCGCTGATCTGTTGCGGCAGTCGGTCTACAGCCGCTTGGCGGGCTACGAGGACCTCAACGACGCCGCGCGGGTTTCGATCGATCCGACGTTTCGGCTGATCGGTTCGCAGAAAATCTGGGATCGCGGTGCGGCCTTGACCTCGACGCTCCACAGCTTCGAGACGGAGATGCTGGCGAGCGAAGAGAACCTGCTGGGGTTGATGGCGTTGAACCGGGAGCTGCTCGCCCAAGCCGAGACCCAAGACAACTCCGAGCGGGTTGTTCTGGACATGGACTCGACGGAAAGCCCCGTCCACGGCCAACAGGAAGGCAGCGCCTACAACGGCCATTTCGAGTCCGTCTGCTACCACCCGCTGTTGCTGTTCAACAGTCACGGCGACTGTCTGGCGGCCAAGCTCCGTCCGGGCAATGTGCACAGCGCTGAGGACTGGGATGAACTGCTCCTGCCCGAGATCGAACGTCAGCAGAACCATGGCAAAGAGGTTGCCTTCCGGGGGGATGCAGCCTTTGCCAAGCCAGAGATTTACGAGGCTTCGGAGGAGCGTGGCGTGAAGTATGCCATCCGCCTTCCGGCGAACGAGAACCTGCGGCGTGAAGTTGCCGAGCTGTTGGTGCGGCCGGTGGGAAGACCCACTCGGAAGCCTTTGGTGCGCTACAGGAGCTTTCTCTACCGGGCAGCGAGCTGGAGCAAGGCCCGAAGGGTCGTGGCCAAGGTGGAGCATCACGCTGGGGAGCTGTTTCCACGGGACAACTTCATCGTCACCAACCTGACTCTGCCGAGCCGCTCCGTGGTGCGCTTCTACAACAAGCGCGGGACGGCCGAGCAGTGGATTAAAGAAGGCAAGCAGGCGACGCATTGGACCAGGCTGTCGTGCCATCGCTTCCGGGCGAACGAAGTGCGCTTGCAGTTGAGTGTGCTGGCCTACAACCTGGGCAACCTGTGGCGGCGGCTGGGACTGCCACCAAGGATCAAGAGCTGGTCGCTGACGAGCTTGCAACACAGGTTGATGAAGACCGGCGGTCGGCTGGTCAAGCACGCGCGGTATTACTGGCTGCTGCTGGCCGAAGGACATTTGAACCGCAGGCTGTTCGGCGACATGCTGCACAGGATCTGGGCGCTGCCGCTGCCAAGCGGGTAGCGTTGACCGGGCGAGGATCAACAGTTTTCGGCTCCAAAAGGTTTCGCAAGGAGCAGTGTCGGCCGGAGCGCCGTTCAGTCCGCTCAATCAACGTCTGTGAGCGGATGGACGAGCCCTGGCGCCTACCGGTGGAGGTCATGTGCAGGGTTCAGCGCGAAAAGACGTGGTATGCGGGGCAGCGCGGGTGTATACTTTCACCGTGCCAGGGCCAAAATGGAAATCCTAGTATAATACTACCATGCAAGAGGAAATCTACTGCGCCGGAAGGGTGGACATCTTGAATCAGGAAGTGTAACTACTCAACCCCAAAAGCTTACCAAATCACATATCTGTCAAGATTCCACCACGAAAGACCTGATGTCAGCTAAAGCAGAGCCCCTCCGGGGTGATGTCACGCTGCTTGTGTAAAAACTTGGAGGGTGCGATTTTTCCACTCCAGGTTGAAGCGGTGGAAGATCGAGTAGATGATGCGATCCACGCTTTTGACATTCACAAAGCAGACCATCGGCCGGGTGCGGCGCCGCACTTCCACAAAGAGGCGTTCGATGACGTTGGTGGTGCGCAACTTGCGCCACAGATGGCGCGGGAAGCTGAAAAACGACAGCCGCTCCGGCAACTTTTTCTCCAACCACCGTACCATCGTCGGATAGCCGTCGCGCCAGCGGCAACGAAAGTGGTAGAACGCCTGTCGCGCTTGTCCCCGACTGTCGGCCCGGTAGATCGCTTGGGCGCCTTGTTTGACCTCCTCGTAGTCGCGCTTGCGAACCTTCTCGAGAAGGTTGCGCATCTTGTGCACCCAACAGCGTTGATGCAGCGCCCGCGGATAGACCGTCTCGATCGCCCCCGCCAACCCGGCGCAGCCGCCGGTTACGATCAAAGCCAAGTTCCTCCCCGGCAGCCCGTGCCGGTAGAGATCTTGCAATAAGCCTTCCCAAGCGGCCTGGCTCTCGCCTCGACTGCGCAGGAATCCCAACAGTTGCCGGCTGCCGTCCGCACGCACCCCCTAGGCCACTAGCATCTGCACCCGTTGGCGCCCCGCCGGGCGGCACACTCGCAAACTCACCCCGTCCAAAAACAAATAGGCCCAATCGTCGCTCAAACGGGCGCGGTGAAACTTCTTGACCGCCCGGTCCAGATCCCGCGTCAACTTCGACACCGTCTGCGCGCTGACCACCTCGTCGGTCAACGTCGCTACCACTCGCCCCACCTGCCTGCTGCTGATGCCCCGCAAAAACGCTCCCCGAATCAGTAAGGCCGCCTCGTCGGCGCGCCGCTGAAAACGCCCTAGCCCCGCCGGCAGAAAGTTCTTCCCGCGGGTGCGCGCTATGCGCAGCCGGATCGTCCCGAAACGCGTCACATCATCTCGCTCGTAGAACCCATTGCGGTTGTCCCGCTCGGAATCCGAGCTGCGCTCCTGCCAGCCTACTCCACAGTAACGCTCTCGCTCGCGGATCGACTCCGCCTCCCACAACTTCTTCCACGCCAAACGGGTGCGACCGTATAGATCGCCCCAAAAACTCTCGCTCAGCTCCTCCCAAAAATGTTGAAACTGCTCCCTGATCGCTGCTACTTTCCTCATGGGTGTAAGTCTCCTTTCCTTCTAAGGACTGGTTTCTTCTCAAAACCAACTTGCACCCTCCTCCCTTTTACATATTCAAAATTACGCCACCCGCCCAACGGGACGGGCCGGCCGGTCAGTTTTCTCACGGACGGGTTCGTTTCGGGGAAATCGAGCGGTCCCGGCTAGGACGCGCGTTTCGCCGTCCCGTCCAGCAGCTTGGCTAGGCGGTCATTGTTGGGATAGGGGTAGCCGAGATGCTGACGGAAGCCCTCGGCATACTCGACGCCGATCTGCTTGCCAAGATCAGCGTTCCACTGGCGCACCTCATCGAGATACTCCTCCATCCCATGCTGCGTGCGAAGCCAGGCGTGCTGGCTTTTGTGGCAGGCGAGCATATCGCTCTTCAGACCGATAACAGCGGAAATGTCGATGTAAACGGCCGTGGGGACGGGGTCCCCGAAAATGTCCATACCGGCCGGCGGAGAAGCGTAGTAGAGATGCGGGATTCCCTCGGTCGGCGGGGCGCCGGGGAGCTGTCCGGTGTGGAAATTGGGGACCGGCGCGGCAAAGCACGCGTTGCGAACCACAAGGCTGGTAATCTCGTGGTCGAGGAGATGATCCCGAGGCGAATGGGTGATCACGATCGCCGGGTCGAGTTGGCGCAGCAGTTCGACTGCTTTCTCGATGGTGGGCGGATCGTAGGTAATTCGCAGGTCCCGGCAGTCAAGGCAGGAATAGCCGGCGCGAATTCGCGAGGCCGCGGCGCGGGCTTCCTCGAGCCGAACGCGAGCGATGTCGGAGGGGCTTTGGTGCTTGCTTCCGCAGTCACCCGGCGTCATGGTGGCAATGTGAGCATCAAAGCCGATTTCCTGCAGCCTGGCCAGGGCTCCCGCGCAGAAGATTTCCGCATCGCCGGGATGGGCCATGACTGACAGGACTAGTTCGTCTCTTTTCATTGCCCGTCTAGCCCCAATACTCTTTATTTAGCTTTTTTGCCCATACAGAAGCCGGCTGGGGAGAATCGGTTGTCGAGATTGTTGAGCGGGGCAACTCCCGCGCTTTCCTGTGCCCCCGCCGGGGCTTTGCCGAGTCTACCATTCCACCCGCGGTTCCGCCTTACGGCTGCACCGTGGGCTACTATCCTACGCCCGCCGGGGCTGAACCGGCCCTCACTAACGAGTATTGCGGCTAGCCGCCTTTGCGCAGACCTTTGCCGCGAAAAGTGCGGTGTCCGCGGAGTCTAAGATTTCCGAGTCCGTCTCCAACCGGCAACGAAGCACGTCGATGACGCGAAAATCCGATGGCAGGCCCCATGGTTCCTCGTCAGTCTGATTTCATCGACGGCCAAACGGCCGACGAGATTCAACCAACTAGAGAGATCGGCTAAGATTCATGATTCAGCCATGGCGGGGGGGCCGATCCCCACCGCGGACTCAAACGGGGACAACCCGGCTTTTTCGGTTCGGGCTGCATCGTTCAAGGTGTCACTTTCGGAGGCATCGGCCAGCCGTCGGGCCTCCTCGACGGCGCGGCGCGGCGACGAGCCGTCCGGCGGCCGGCTTCTGCTACCTTGGACAATGACCGAGTAGTTGCGGTCTTCGATGGGCGGGGGAAGGCCCGATCCCGATGCGAATCACTGAAATCTTCAAGTCCATCCAGGGCGAGTCCACCTACGTCGGCGCGCCATGCATCTTCATCCGCCTGACAGGCTGCAACCTGCGGTGTAGCTGGTGTGACACCGAGTACGCCTTTTTCGGGGGGGAAGAGCTGAGCATTGAGGAGGCCGTGAAACGGGTCGGTTCGTTGGGGGGCGAGTTGGTGGAAATCACGGGTGGGGAGCCGCTGCTGCAAGAGGAAGTCTACCCGCTGATGGACCAGCTCCTGCGGAAGGGCTACGAGGTGATGCTCGAAACAAGCGGCCAACGGAAGATCGACCGCATCCCGCCCGAGGTCGTCAAGATCGTGGACGTCAAGTGCCCCGACTCGGGCGAGGCGAACAGCTTTGCGATCGAAAATCTGGAACACTTAGTTCGGCGGGACCAAGTCAAGTTTGTGATTTTGACGCGCCGCGACTATGAGTTTTCATGCGACTTCAGCAGGAAACATCGCCTTGCCGAGCGCGTGGACGCGGTTATTTTTTCACCCGTCCATGGCGGGCTCGACCCCAAGGAACTGGCGGAGTGGATGCTTAGGGATGGTTTGTCGGGGGTCCGCTTGGGGTGCCAGCTGCACAAGATCATCTGGGGAGCGAATGAGCGGGGAGTCTAGCCCGCTTTTCTCACCAGGTGGCGAGGCGAAGTGTGTGAGAAGCCCGTCAGTACAAGGCACGCGCCGCTCGGCGCCGGGTAGTGGGGTCATTGTGTGGCGATGACTTGTTTGGCCTTCGCTATTGCGCTTCCCAGTACTTGGTTTTCGTCCGCGCTGAGACGGACAGCATAGTCACGACCGAAGTGGACCGTGGAACCACCACTTTCGTAAAGCTCAATACAACATATCCGATCGAGGTTCAGAACCTTCTCACGGCCCTCGTTACCCTCTACCGTCAATTTCACAAACATCAGACTCCCTCCGTTACCCAGCAATAAGTTCTCTGAGATCCCAAACGTGACCGCTGATTCCCGCCTCCATCGCTGGCGTCACCCTCAGGCTACCGTGAATCCGGCAGAAATTGTAGTGCGCGAAGTGCAGCGCCAGCGCCGCCCGTAGGTTCTCCCGGCTTTTTGAGAAGGCGTAGGTTAACCGCGTGAACCTCTTGCACCATTGCCGAAGCGTACCATTCTTGCGCTCAACGTGGCTCGTGCATATCCGCTTCGGGGCGGGCATCCCCATTATCTCGGCTGAGACCGTGCCCTTTATTTTGGCGGGCCGGTAGTAGTCTCCCCGGGCTCCCGGAAGGCGGCCATAGAGCTTTATCAACTGGGCGTAGTCAGCTCGGTCGTACAAGGCCGCTGCGATCGCGTCGGGGTAAGCCGGGAAAGCGTCGGAAGTGAGTTGGAACCGATCAGGGGCGGTAGCCCTACGCAGCTTGCGGATGAACCTGCGGGTGTTCCAGGTTTCCCGACGCCCTAACTGCCAGCAGAGTACGAGCTTGCTGGAGCTTTCGATTGCGATGAAAACGTACTGGTCGCCGATGTCGTCCCGTGTTTTCTCTTCGGGCCGCTTGCGGCGCTCCTTCTTGAGGCAAAATGTCCACGCCTCATCGATTTCGACGTCCTCAACTGAAACGCCCTGAACTCGACTCTCCAAAAGGCGCTCGCAGTTGTCGCCAGCGGCCTTGAGGATGTTGAGGACGGTTCGCTTCTCGACGCCGCAGAGACGCGCTGTGCCACGCACAGAATTGCCTTCCACCAAGCAATGGAGAATCAGCAGGACCTTCTCATCGGGTAGGCGGATGTCGCCTAAGGGCTTGTCCTGCGGCTCGCTGTAGCGCTTGCTGCACTGCTTGCAGAGGTAGCGTTGGACCTGTTTACGCCCGTACTTTCCAGCTTTCACACAATCGACCTGACATGAATGGCACGTCATTTTGACTCTTGCCTTTCTGCGGGCTTTGAGCCAAAATGGGGGTGGTGTCACAACCCATCTTCTGGCTTCGGCCCGAGGGTGCGCCCTGCGGGTAGTTTGCGCTACCCGTGGGGCAATCAATTGAACTGGCGGGGAGTGCGGGAATCGAACCCGCGAACGGCTGAGCCGTTGACCGCTTATAAAGCGGATGCATTCGACCGCTCTGCCAACTCCCCGCGAACGCAAGGGCCAGCAGTACGGGTTTTGCAACCTGGACTTGCTGGTCTTTTGCTTTGTTGTCAATCACTTACATAGAGTATAAGAATTTTCTTGTATCATGTCAAGTGGTTTGGGCAGCATTTTCTCATCGAAGGATGAGCCTGAAGACGGGGGTTGGGGCTTTTTGAGTCGCTGGGGCTCCTTTCGGGCTTTTTGATTTTGAGTTTTGGGAAGGGGAGAATCGTCGTCGGGGTTGTGGGATTGTGGGAATCGCGGAGCGATTTCCAAGGGCGGTGGGAAACGAAGGGAAACCTGGTTTTGGTTTTCCTCGTTTTCCATCGCCCGTCATTTCCACAGCCCTCTTCCTGCTGTTCAGCACGGCGTGTTCGCGGAACGGAAACTGGCAAACAGCTTCTGCTTGGCTCGCTGCATCCGGCGGGCCGCCGCCGTGTCGCTTTCGGCCTGGGCAATGCGGCCCAGAGCCTCCAGCCTCTGCCCTGGCTTGAGATAGCTGGCGGCCTCGGGCAACTTCTCGAAAGATTCCCAAGGCGTCTGGTAGTGGCGGTACACCCGCTTCTGCTTGCCTTTGGCGTCGGTCTTGATCTCGGGCTGTCCGCAGGGCCGGTGGAAGTTCAAATAGGGATTGAAGTGCTGTTGGTAGAAGCGCTGGATGCGCCCCGCGTGCGGCGCCGCGATGTACGTATATCCCATGTGTTTGCGGATCACCGCGCCGTTTTTCGATTCCACCAAGCCGTTGTCGTTGGAGTGCCGCGGACGCGACTTGGTCTGTTCGATCAGCAGCTTGTTCAATAGCTTCTCCACCGTGCGATTGAGGAACTCGCTGCCGTTGTCGGAATGGAAGCCGCGGATACGAAAGGGAAACTGCTCGATCATGGCTTTCAGCAACGGCTCCAGCCAGGCTTCACTGATCGCGGGCGTGGCGCCGACCACTTGCCACTGGGTGACTTCATCCACGGCATTGATGTGGTAGACGCCCTTGACGCCATCGCGATCCCCTTGATGCACCGTATCCACTCGCAGAAAGCCGGGTTGGCCTTGCGGGTCGGGCCGGCGCCGCTCGCCGATCGACACCGCCGTGGGCCGGGTCTTGGTGAAATGCAGCCGCCGCTGGCGGTAGGCTCTGCGCCGCCGCAGGCGATAGATCTGGGCCACCGAGATCCCCGCCAGCCGCTCGTATTCGCGCTGCTGGTACTGCTGGTATTCCCGCTCGAGGATCTTGCGCGTGGCCGGGCCGCTGAGGGTTTCGTGGGCCTCGTCCACCGCCGCCAGCAGTTCGACGTCGGCGGGCGTGTACTTGCGGGCAAAGCGATGCCGCCGGTAGCGGGCGGGTTGGAGTTCTCCGCCCTGCCGGTACTGCTGGATCAGCCGCGTGATTTGCGCCCGGCTCAGTCCGGTCATCTTGACCAGATACTGCCGCAGCAGCCCTTTGTCGGCGCGGTTTTGGCGGCTGTAGCCGTGCTGGCGAAGCGTGCGCGCCACCCACGTGTAGATCTCGGCCCGCCCTTTGCCTTTGAATCGAATCTCCTCGCTGGAGTGGAGAAACTGCTGGATCTGTTGCAGGTTCAGCTTGCTGGTGTTTTGCACTTGGATAGTCAATTCCCAGCATGCCCACTCCCCGATCCTTCAGGCTCATCTTGTGTGAGAAACAAACTCCTCGTTCAGACTCATCTTGCATGAGACAAGACTTGGGCTTGATTTCATAAGTTTTTTCTAATATAATGATGCCGTGGGCCTTTCTCGACTTCGTCAACGCGCGCGGAGAGAACAAGATTCTGTCGTGGCTGAATTCTTTACCCAGGAAGGCCAAGGCGAAGATCAACGCCCGGATCTTGACACTAGCGAGCTGTCCGGAATTCCCCCCTCAGTACATCAGCGCATACAGAGGCTGGGAAGGTATCTTCGAGCTGAAGATTGGATTCGGTGGGCGGGAGTTTCGCCCCTTAGGGTGCTACCTACCAGACCATCAATTCGCCATCTTGGTTGGCGCGGAGGAAAAGGGCGACAAGATACCAACGAATTTGCTGGAGGTGACACATGAGCGGCGAAAACTTGTTATCAGGGACAACAGTAAGCTCGTCCCCCATGATTTCAGCTAAGACTCAACTGCTTAATAGCTTCCAGGGGGACGAGTACCGTCATGCTTTTCTAGCGGAACACGTCCGCGCATTCATCGCGCTTCAGGCGCGTGCTCTACGACAGGAGAGGAAGATAACGCAGGCACAGCTAGGCGTGTTGATGGGCAAAGCGCAAGCCTGGATTTCCCGCCTAGAAGATCCAGACTACGGGAAGGTCACTGTTGCCACCCTTTTGGAACTAGCTGAGGCGTTTGATACTGCACTAGTGATCCGTTTTGCCACGTTCTCGGAACTGCTGGATAGACTCGTGACGCTGAGTCCGAAAGACTATTCGGTTGTCAGTTTCAAAGACGACAATTTTGTGCAAGAAGCCCAACTTGTGCAGGCGACGAGCCCGGCTGTCACACGGCCCGGCAACGTCGTTAGCATTGCAGATGCTAGGTCACTAGCCGCCAAAGAAATATACAGGGCACCGGCAACGGAATCTGTCGACACCCTCGTCAGTCAAGCCAGAACACAGATTGCCTTAAGTTGAGAATCTATGGCCAGAAAAAGCAAAACCAAAGTCAGAAAAGGAAAAACCGAAGTCAAACTAGAAACAGAAGAGCCAAGCGCGCCGGAGACCATCACGATCGCAGACGCGCTTGGCCTTGTAACGCATTACTCATATGTCAACCATATGCGCGTCGCCGCTACTGGCATCGATGTTCGAATTGCCGTCGCCGATATCAATCCAGCATCGAAACAACCATTAAACGTAATTGGATTGGTCATGTCGCACCGGCACGCGAAGGATTTCCTCAGAGCAATGAAGTCGGTTGTCGATAGCCTCGAAACGGTAGCGGAGCCTGAGACGACCAAACACGAGTAGAGTCTGCGCCACCCCGTCTCCACGCTATGACCCACTACCCTCCAGGTAACATCTTGACTTTGGGGAGAGCTTTCTCGACCTTGCCCCACTCTTCGGCGAGACGAAACATACGACGCAGCACTTGAAGCTCCCGGTTGATGCTGCTGATCTGTAGACCCCGGCGCTGGCGTTCTGCGACGTAGCCTGAGATCTTGTCGGTATTGATGTTGTCGAGCCTCTCTTCTGCCAGTCCCCCATAAGCCGAGAGGTTCTTTACCCCGTTTTCGTAGTATCTGCGGGTTTTCTCTTTGGCTTTGAAGGTGGACGCAACAAAGGGCAGGAAGTCTTTCTTGGCAAATTCAGCCAGGGTTGGGACTACCTTCCGCTCGCGGATGCCGACCTCACCCTTAGCAAGGGCCGTCTTGTGAGCTGCCTCCATTTGCTCAGCCACCCGCTTGTTGCCCTGCTTGGTGCTCTCTCGGATTAGCTCACCGCGATAAGTGAACTTGTACCACCACACGTGTCAAGGGCGGAGTAAATTTGGACCACTTCGGCGGAGCAAAAGTAGACCAGTTGGTGAAGGGGTAGCGGTTTTCGTGGGACGGCTGGAACGGAGCCTGCGGTCGCCCTTTAGGGCGGCCCAGGCGTAGTGGAGGCCGTCCCACGAAAACCGGGCGAGTGGCCGGTGGGTCAGCCCAAAGAGTGAGCCCGCTTCTTCTTGCTCTGGATCAGACGGAAGCTTTCGCCGTTCATCTCTAGAATATGAACGTGGTGCGTGAGGCGATCGAGCAGGGCGCCGGTCAGCCGCTCGGAGCCGAAGACCTCCGTCCATTCGTTAAACGGCAGATTCGAGGTGACCAGCGTCGAGCCCTGTTCGTAGCGCTGGGAAAACACTTCGAACAATAACTCCGCTCCGGTCTTCGATAGCGGCACGTAGCCCAGTTCATCGACGATCAGCAGATCCTGCTTGGCCAACTGCTTTTGACATCGCAGCAAGCGCCGTTCATCTCGGGCTTCGAGCAGCTCATTGACCAGTGCCGCCGCTGTTGTGAAGCGTGTTCGATAGCCGCGCTGACAAGCCGCCAGTCCCAACGCCAAGCCGATGTGCGTTTTGCCCGTGCCGGAATTACCCAGTGCCAGCACGTTTTCGCGGCGGTCGATAAACTCACAGCGCGCCAGTTCCAGCACCAGCTTCTTGTTCAACGCTGGCAAGGACGGGAAGTCGAAAGTGTCCAGACTCTTGGTCACGGGAAACTTCGCGGCCTTGATGCGGCGCTCGGTGGCCCGCTGTTCACGGTCGAGCAGTTCCAGCTCGCAGAGTTGTTGCAGGAAGCTCCTCGAATCCAAGCTCTCGGCGGCGCATTGCCGCGCCAGTTTGTCGTACTCGCGCAGGAAGGTTGGCAGCCGCAACGCTTTCAAATGCGCTTCGAGCAGAAGTTTCGACCTCGCCATTACCCCCCTCCTTGTGCCAGCAGTGCCAAATAGTCCGCAGCGGAGGTTTGCTCCACCTGGGCTGCCGGCAGGTGCGGATACTTCGTCAAGTCCAAGCGCGGCGGCCGTTGCTCGATGCGGCACAGCACTAAGTGCCTGACTGCATCCAAGCCAATCGCTCCCAACTCGCAGGCTTGGCGCACCGCCGCGGCAACGTGCTCGAATCGGAAGTCCTCCAGTAATCGCAATACCTGCACGTACTCGCGCTTGCCTGGCATTCCCAACCGTGCCTCGAGCAAACGTCTCAAGCACGTGAACTGTTCGGGCAGCTCCCAGCCCGCCAACGGGGCCGCTTGATCGAGCGCGTTGGTCTTGCGTTCCAGCAGTGCTAGGTAATGCAGCGGATCGAAGATCAACTCTTCGCGTTCGTAACTGCGCCGGTGGCGCGCGATCTCTTCGCTGCCACAACAGATCACGATTTCATCGACGTAGCCTTTCAGCAACACCTGGCGATGTCCGTAGCGTGTGGGCACCGAGTAGTCGTTGGCGCGATAGCGCACCAATGACAGCGACGTCACCCGCGTGGTGCGTTTGTCGCAGGCGTCATAGGGCGTGGGCGGCAAGGGCAACAACGCTTGGCGGTCACGCTTGAAACGTTCCTCAATCGTTTCGGTGTGCCGCCGCAAGCGCCGCTTACGATTGTTGAGGCACTGCGCTTCGAGCTGCTCGTTGAACGCTTCCCAGCTTGGAAACCTTGGCGCCGGCACCATGAAGTTCCGCCGGGCATAACCGACCAGTCCTTCCACCTTTCCCTTGTCGTTGCCTTTGCCCGGACGCCCGAAACGATCGGAGAATAAATAGTGCGACTGCAGTTCACTGAACACCCTGGTCCGCTTGCGCCTGCCGTCGCCCAGAATCCTCGCCACCGCCAAGGTCGTGTTGTCGTAGAGGATGCTGCGTGGCACGCCGCCGAAGTACCGAAACGCTGCGTTGTGCCCCTCGCAAAACGCTTCCGTCGTCTCGGCCGGGAAAGCTTTTACGAAAGCGTCATCGCTATGCGGCAGATCGACCACCAAGTAGTGCGCCTTGCGCTGTACGCCGTCAATGACCACCAGAGCTTCACCGAAGTCGGCCTGGGCATCGCCCGGCGGATGCACCAGCGGCACGAACATCTCTTGCCCGCCGAGCTTCTTGTCGCGAACATAGTCCTTGACGATCGTGTAACCGCCGGTGAAATCGTACTCGTCGCGCAAGCGGTCGAAGATGCGTTTTGCGGTGTGGCGTTGTTTCTTCGGACGTTCCTGATCGTCGATGAGGATCTGATCGACGATTCCGGTGAAGGGATCCAGCTTCGGCCTCTGCGCTGGTTGGCGCCGCCGATAGCCCGGCGGAGTGGCGTAGCGCAACATCTTGCGCACCGTCCCTCGCGCCAGGCCAAACCGTTTGGCGGCCTCGCGCTCACTGAGCCCTTCGACAAAGACACTGCGCCGTACTTGAGCGTATAGCTCCACGCGATACATCCCTCTCGTGTCCCACAAACACCACAGGAATGTTCGCTGGACCACTCGGACGGTCTACTTTTACTCCGCCCAAAAGCAGCTTCGATTCGCCGCTCTATGGTCTAGTTTCGCTCCGCCGTTCTCAACACGTTGCCCCGCTTGTAGACCGCCATCTCACGCCCCCCTTTTGCTCTTGGCTTTCTTCTTCCCGCTTCCCTTCGGCCTCCCACCCTTCTTGCCGTTCTCGCGGGCGATCTCCTGGATGCGCTCAAGGCCCAACCGCTCTAGTCGGGACTTGTAACTACGCTTGCCGAGCCAGGAGGTGAACTGCCGAAGTTCTGCTTTGGTCATATGCATATCCTAAAGAGTTTTGGATATGAAGTCAACCCCTCCCGTTATCGAAGCCTGCTGTTGAGGCTCTTCGGTCGAGTTAGTCTGCCCGGGCTTTGGGGGCTTGGCGCCCTTCAGCGTGCTCACGAGGGGGCGGCAGGCCAAAGGCTCGGGACTAGGGGACCTTGAAAGCCAAGTGCACCCTGTGAGTAGGGTCTAACCCCTTTACCTTCCCCCTTCCAACCCACACCCTACACCTAGCCTTCAAGGTGGAAGCCAGCGGTTGATCGCCAAAGAGACGGATGCTAGCGTTGACGTTGGGCGCTATTGCTGAGGGGCTTAACGCGGAAGGCGTGCCGACGGCTCAGGGTAGCTGCCAGGAAATTTCGTACGCACCAACAAACGCCTGCCTGAGGCCCTTCGGAAGACCGTCGAAGGAGTCGAAAGCCGGTTTAAATCAAGTCCCTCATGAGGCTACGATCGAAGAGCTCAGCGGATTGTCACCTCTCGCATCCGAAGGCGGAGCCTGATGGACGGAAAGCCCGTTTCACAGGCACCAGCACAGCCTTTCGCTCGCAGCAACCGTTCAGCGGTACAATTTCCGCAGGCCACTTGGCCTGCTTACAAGCGCCGTCGGATAGCTACCGAGAAATAACTTCGCATCCAGCAATCAGCCGTCAGAACCTCCGCAACCGGTCGCCGCACGCGCGAAAGTCGAGCTAGATCAGGCGGCTAACAGGGCTCTGGACGGATAGCTAGTGACAAGGCTTGTTGAACCTATCGCCAGCTATCGGGCGGCGGTAGAATTGGACCGTCGTGATCGACCGGACGATCAGCCACTACAAGGTCCTGGAACGCATCGGCTCCGGGGGCATGGGTGAGGTCTACAAGGCTGAAGACCTAAAGCTCGGGTACCACGTCGCTCTGAAGTTTCTGGCGGGGGGGAGGAGGCCCTGGGTAGTAGTAGTGGCTCTTCTGGGATTTTAGTGGCTGGCCAACGGGTAGCCGGCTCCTCCATCCTGCCGACCCGACGTCGCCCGCAGTCACATCGGAGCTCAAAAGGCGGCCAAGAAATCCCCAAATACCCTACACGCCAGTCCGGTCGTGGGCAACTCGTAAAGGGAATAAGACACTGATAAACAGGGAGTTATCTCTTTGAGTGTGGCCACTGGATGACAGTTGTGGATCCGCATTTCACAGCCTTCGGGAGACTGTACGACTACCTGCCAGCAGCCTTGCTCTACTCGTAACCCTTTGTTTATCAGTAATTCTTTTTGGCCAACGCAGTCGCCGCCCGGCCTTGGGGGCCGTAGAGTTGTCACGAAGCCCTTGAATGGCACCGAAGCAGGCTCCGGGAGGTCGGCCTCACAGTGGCGAGGGATCCGTCACTCACCGCCGCCAGCCACTAAAATCCCAGAAGAGCCAGATCCTTTAGCTGGGGGTAATTGGTGACGTAGACGTACAGCCGACGATCCCAGAGATCGCTCTCGACCTTCTCCCGCATCCGGCTTATTGCTTGTTTCACAGCCTCAGGGGTCAGCGGATTGCTCTCTGGGTTTAGGTCATCCCACTTCTCTCTTGCTTTCTTCTGGGACAGGCCGTCTTCTCTAGCCCATTTCGAGAGCATCCAGTCGCGGTCGAGATGCTGCCGTGGTCGGTGAGGTTTGACCCCGAGGTATTCCTTGAGTACGGCAGTGGTCCGGCTGCCGATTTCTTCGGCAACCCGACTCCTTTCCCTCGTAGGGGCACGAAGCAATGCTGTGAAGCGTGCCTCATCTACTTGGGGAAGAGAGGACTGAAGAACGTACCAGTGCACTTGCGCCGTTGATAGGGCCGTACCCGGCCCCTGTGAATCGAGGTGTGCTCGCCTCAGGGCGGCGCAGTTTGGAAAACGCTTGGCAGCTCGGTTAATCGTCTTCCGGAGGGGATCGCTCAGGGCAAACCACCACTCCTCGAACTCATCCGGATTCTGGTCGTAGTGAAGCTGCTTGTGAAAGATCTTTAACGCTATGCGGTCGAGGGGAGATTTTGCAGATGGCCTGCGACTCTTAGGTCTTGATGGTGCGACCATCTGCTCTTTGGTGATTCGGGTCAGTTCTTCAAAGTTTGCTTCCTGCTGTCGCTTAATGAAGTGAGCTTCGTAGTCGTCAGGTTCCACGATCGCCCCTGCAGCGATCCCTGGGGTGAGTAGGCCGCCAACGGGTCAGGGTGCCCCGCGTTCGCTTCCGGTAGCTAGGCGGCCTTTCATTCAAAGAATACCGCGTTTACTGTTGGCGTGCGGTCTGCGGCCGAACAGACCTCGTGCCCGCGTCAGAATATTCATAAACCCCCTGATGGGAACCCGCTGCGGTGAAAAGGGCCTGGGGGGTAGGGCGTTACCGGGACCGCGCGCCGAGCGGTATCCTATCGACATGCGAAGGCGCCGCAGTTCCCCGCTGGCTACGCGCTATCCAGGTGTTTGACGTTTGTCAATAGTCTGGGCGGGCTGACCAAAAAAAATGGGCGAAGGGCGGACGCCGCGTCCGAGGTCCCGCCAGCTTCTGGTCAAGCTCTCGCCTGTTCGCACGTCCAGCTTCATCCATAAACCCCCAGATGGGAACCCGCCGGCGTGAAAAGGGGCATGGGGGGCAGGGGATTGTGCCCAGTTTTGTGCCCACCCTGTACATAGAAGCGTTGTGATGGGTTGCTACGATGTGGCCGGACGACGTCGCCAGGCCGTTGAAAACAATCACCTATTCTCAACGGTGCAGAACAGGTAGCAATCCCTCTAAGTTGTTGATTTTCTCGGGGTCGATGGCTACGGACCAGAAGGTCGGGAGTTCGAATCTCTCCGAGCGCGCCAGTTTTTCAACAACTTAGGTCGCTACGGAACCTTCAAAATCCCGGGAGGGGTTCCATTTCCACGGGCCTGAGCCTATCTTTCAATAGCTTCCAATGGCTTCGGCAGCGGCCGCTCTCTCGTCTCCGGCTTGACTGGAAACGGGTACGAGGAAAGGCTGGACCCCTACCTGCCTCAGACTGGCGGAGCGCGACGGACTGCTGACCGGCGTCTCCGGGACGGCTCGTGAAGCGGCGAAGTCATCGGGCCACAGCGGCGCGAAATAATTAGCACGACCGCGTTCATCATGGCTTTCCGGGCCTCGTTTCGAGCGGGTCGCGGTCGGGGTACATGGTAGCCAAGGCCGCTATCGTGAATCTGAAACACCACATGGGCGTCGAGTTGGCTGCGCTCAATATTCAGGCAAACAGCGTTGCGCCGGGGTTCACCCGCACGAACATATCACTGTTTTCAACAAAATCTTGACCGGTTATCGTAGTCGATCGAAAAGCGGGTATTCCTCCCCGCGTTCTCTTGTATTTGTTTACGGGGCTGAGCCGGGCGGCATGCCCCGAACCGCCGTGGGCGCCAGTTCCCGTGCCAATTTTCTGTCTGTTGCGTCGGGGTTGCCTGGAAGTGCCAAAAGCGAATTGGCGATCGTCCCCATTGTGGTCCTCGCGGCCGGACGTTCGTCTAAACGGTTAAACCGGCGCTGCCCGACGCCTGGCCAGCGGACTGAACACTGAACAGCCGGTTCCGGATCGCCCGTGCGCGGTTGCTACTCTCCCCGGCAAAGCGGGCTTGGAGCGTGAGGATTCCGGTAAGGAAGGAGCTCGGTGTGACACTATTGCCATCGGAGCGGCCCGTCAGTGTCATGGTGGTGGATAAGAGGGCCTCGGCCTGCGCTCCGCCGCGGGCGGATGCCTTAAGGGTCACATCTCCGCCAAGAGGAGAGGGAGCGGCGAGGGTTGCATTCGCCGAGCTGGTCCCGCCGGCCAGGGCGATGAGCAAGTGACCGGCAGGCGGGTTGTTCCGCAGATCGAGCGCAACACCCAGAACCGACGGACCGGCAGCCGCCCCGTCGCTCTGACCGACCAGCGCTAAGGTTAAGGCGATGGCGGCCGCACCCGTCGCGGCGGCGTCCCCCTGGCCGCTAAGGGACAGATTGAGATCCACGGCCGCGACGCCGGTCGCCGTGCCATCGCCCTGACCAGCTAAATCAACCAGCGGCACGTCAGTCCTCGGTTACCTTGAGGCCGTTGACGGCAAACTTGGGTTGATCGTCGAGACCGACGGTTTTGGAGGGCGTAACGTCTCCCCAATAGAGCATGTTGCCGGCGGTGGCGGCGTCAAACAGCGCCCAGCCGACGATCGTGCCCCAAGCGGCGGTCGCCACCGGGAAAGTCACGACGGTTCCATTCTTCTTCTCCGTCGGATTGGTGCCGTTCGCCGCCGGAAAGTTCGTTGCGTCGTTGGTGATCGCTTGACGGGCGTATGCGCCTCCCGACGGCTCGGTGATCCCACCGCTATCGGTTGGCGTGGTTGTTGAGAGCGCTAAGTGAACGGTTGCGGGCCGAACAAAGTCCGGGCCACCCAAAACGTGGTCGAGTATCTCCGCTTCTAGGTAATCGGATTTTCCCCCTGGCATATCTCCTCCATAGCATTCAGATTTTGTCGCCGGACGCCTCGTCGTAGTGCCGGCAAGTCGCGCGAGGCAGACAAAATGCTGGTGGCAAGTTACTGTCGTTTACAGGGTAAGGGCCAGTTCGCGGGGCGAATACCGGCCCAACATCTAAGTGATGGCTAACATGGGAGATAAATTCCCTGAATAGGCGTGACCGCGTGTAGGCGGTCGGGGGCGGGGGGGCGGACCGCTCCCCCTTGGCCCGCATTTTCTCACCGCCTGGAGAGAGCGCATGCGACGTCCGACAACCAGGCGGATCGAACCGGGGCCGAGATTGTCATCGCGGAATTTCAGTTGTCTCTTAACCATCTGCGTTAGGATAGAGAAAACGAAGCGAAGTCAGGAAGCCACGATGCAGCAAGAACTGATTGTTTCCGAGTCGAGTGGAGAGGGTTTCAAACCTCTCGAAACGTTGGAAAGCCGTATCGAAGACGCGATCGAGCGCTATCGCTCAGCTCAGCAGGCGCAGCAGGCCGCCGAGCAGGAGGCCGGCCGGTTGCAAGGAATCGTGTCGGAGAAGGAAGAGCAGATCGTCCGCCTGACACGGGACTTGGCCGAGGCCCAGGCCGAGCGCGACCGAGTGCGGTCCCGGATCGAGGCCTTGCTCCAACGGCTCGAGACAATCGAAGAGTAGCGGTTCCCGAACTCGGCGGCTCGCGAGCCGGCGGCAAGCGCCGAGCTGAAGGCGGTTCTCATGGGCACGGACGAGCGAACCCAAGTACATATCTATGGGCAGGTTTATCACCTCAAGGGAGGCAACGACCCCGGACATACCCAGGCAGTCGCCAACCTGGTCGACGAGCAAATGAACCGTGTCGCTGCCCAGACCCGCGTCCCGGACAATTATCGTGTGGCTGTATTGACGGCGCTTCACCTCGCCGACCAGTACCTGAACTTGAAAAAGGACCACGACGAGTTGAGGTCACAAGTGGCCGCGAAGAGCAATCGCCTCGTCTCCCTCCTCGACAAGATCAACAACGAGGAAGAATCGGCGTCCGTTTTCCCTGCGGCGGACTGACCGATTCGAAGCGGTCAAAAGCCGCCCACCTCGGCCCCTGGGATGAGAGTTCTCTTCATTGGAGACATTGTCGGCAAACCGGGGCGGCGGATCGTTCGCGAGAGATTGTCGGGCCTGGTGGGAAACCTGGATATCGACCTTGTCATCGCCAACTGCGAGAACACCGCCGCCGGGTTCGGGATTACTCCGGATTTGGCGAATCAACTGTTCGAGGCGGGCGTCGACGTACTGACCTCGGGCAATCACATTTTCGATCGCAAGGGCATCAACGAATATCTGGCAACCACGCCTCGACTGCTGCGGCCGGCCAACTATCCAGACGGCGTCGCGGGCCACGGCGTCTGTCAAGCGTCGACATCCACCGGCGTACCCTACGCCGTGCTCAACCTGCAGGGGCGCGTCTATCTGCCCACGATCGACTGCCCCTTCCGGAAAGCCGACAAGCTGCTGGAACAGATCAACGACAGCGTCAAAGTCCGCCTGGTGGATTTTCACGCCGAGGTGACCAGCGAAAAGATCGCTTTCGGCTGGTACTTAGACGGCCGCGTGTCGGCCCTTGTCGGCACCCACACGCACGTACCCACGGCCGATGAGCGCGTGCTGCCTCAGGGAACGGCCTATATCACCGACGTAGGAATGACGGGACCATACGATTCCGTGATCGGGATGAGCAAACAAGCCTCGATTTCGCGCTTCCTGCACGGTGTTCCCACCCGCTTCGAACCGGAAACCGGGGACGTGCGTTTAGCGTCTGTTATTGTCGAGGTAGACGAGACCACCGGCCAAGCTTCGTCGATCGAGCGGCGTGTCGTCCGCGAGACCTGACTCGTCGAGGACGGGCTCGTCGTGTCGAACGAGCATGAATATTTTAGAATAAAGTTCACTATTTCTTTCGCGCCCCCCCCGTACACCCGCAGTGAGAAAAGCAGTCGGGTAGGCGATGATCGTGAGTTCCGAGCTTGAAATTTCGAGCCGCGCCCCGCGGAGCCTCGAGGGGGAACGCTTAAACCATGCGGTATCTGATTCTTAGCGACATTCACGCCAACTGGGAAGGGCTGGAGGCGGTTTTACGGGATGCCGAGGGGTCCTATGACGAAATCTGCTGTCTCGGTGATGTCGTTGGCTACGGCGCCGACCCGAACGCGGTCACCGATTGGGTTCGCAAGAATATAAAACACGTGATCCGGGGCAACCACGACAAGGTCTGCTGCGGGATCGAAGAGCCCATCATGTTCAACCCGGTCGCGCGGCAGGCCGCCGAATGGACGCTTCAGAATCTCAGCGACGAGAATCGGGATTATTTACACAATCTCAAGAAAGGGCCTCTGGAGCTGGCCGACTTCGTCATGGCCCACGGCTCCGTTAAGGACGAGGACGAGTATGTCGTCGACCCTCGCGAGGCGCTGGCTCAGCTTCCCCTTCTCCAGGGTCGCCTGGCGTTTTTCGGGCATACACATGTCCAGGGTGGGTTTCTGCTCTCGGCAAACGATTGCCAAGTCATCTACAACGACTCTGATCACAGCAATCTCACACTATCGATCGCCGAGGGCGATACGCCCCTCCTGAACCCCGGCTCGGTCGGTCAGCCCCGAGATCTGAATTGGATGAGCGGCTATGTTTTCTACCACAGCGAACAGCGCGCCGTCGAATTTCGCCGCTGCGCCTACGATCTCGATACCGCTCAGCGCAAGATCCGGGAAGCGGGTCTCCCGCCGACTCTGGCAGACCGACTGGCGTACGGACGATAGAGCCGTTTTCCGATCGAGCCAGCGTGACTGTTTCCTTCTGGCGCGGTTTCACACAAACGGGCGCCGGGCCCAGCGCTCCCCGTTTCATTATCGACTTCGACATTACCGTCTCCTTTTTGGAACGCGCATCTTCCATCATTCGGCCTGCGTGACACGGCAGGCGGCGGTCCGGCAAATGTCAGTATAAAGTGATGTGGATCAAAATTGGCCAAACGCCGGACGGTCACGCCGCCGGGCCGCTTGGCCGACACTGGTTTGAGCCGGCATCTCGGAAGTTCGAAGCTGTGAGCGAGAAACCCTAGCCCGCTTTTCTCACCAGCTGGCCGGCGGGAGGGGAAGCAAATGCCCACAGTCAAGGATGTAGGGGCGTGATTCATCGCACCCCTTTGCCGACTCTACGCCGGGCGACGTAGACCAACGGTTGCCGCGAACCGTAGCCACCGGGCCTTTCGCCGAATCCGCGGCGGCCGTGGTGAGAAGTCCGGGCTAGCCCCCCTATAATACGGAGATGGTTTGTCCGCTCTGCGAGAAGCGCAAGGCCAAGCGAGACTGCCCGGCGAGGGGCGGGAAGATCTGTTCCATTTGCTGCGGCCGCGAACGGGAAGTCACCATTGATTGCCCCTTCGAGTGCCGCTATCTACAGGAGAGCCGGCTGCACGAACAGAAAGACGGCCTCGATCCCGCGAACTTCCCCTTCAAGGAAATTCGCATCGACGAGAGTTTCCTCCACGAGAACGCGGCGCTGCTCACCGCGTGCGGAAGAAGCCTTCTCGAGGGATCTTCGCAGACGCCCGGCGTCGTGGACCATGACACGCGGGAAGCTCTCGATGCCTTGGTTCAAACTTACAAAACGCTGGAAAGCGGGATCTACTACGAGAGCCGGCCGGTCTCCTTGATGGCGCAGCGGATCGGGGACCATGTGCAGAAGCAAGTCCGG
Organism: Bryobacterales bacterium; assembly: GCA_965206025.1. Lineage (GTDB taxonomy): Bacteria > Acidobacteriota > Terriglobia > Bryobacterales > UBA6623. Next base: position 213,579 of record CBDBIU010000004.1, read on the forward strand.
GAGTTTCGCGAACAACAGACCCGCGAGGCGGGAATGACGCAAACCCGCGATGATGACGTTCTGCGGATGCTGGTTTTTCTCCAACGCATGGCCCTCGATCGCGACAACGCTCGCCCGCGGGGAAAGGCGTTCCTTGACTTCCTGCGCGTCCATTTCCCTGATTTCGAGCAAGCCTCCCAAGAGTCACTGATCATTCCCGGCGGGTAGGGGAACTTGAGATTGGTCAGCCCGTTTCCCTGGGGTGGCTTCTCTCTCCGCGACGGAACTCTATCTATAAGTTGCGGTATTATTGGCGGGTTAAAGGAGCATCCCAAAACGAAGCCGCGCGGCGGCGGACGGTCCTGCGATCGGGTCCAAAGACCGATGTATTACTTAGGCCCCAAGAAACGGTGGTGGCCGCCGCCTGGCTGACCAGCACCGCGACCCTGACCTCGCGGGTCTCGCGGGCGCTTCGGCTGTCAGGTGGTGAGAAACGCGGGCTAGACAACCCGCCGGGGCGCCGCTGACGCGGCGGAGTCCCTACTTTCCCGATGAATGATCAACTCCCCCCGCGCGCTGTCATCTTTGATCTTGATGGGGTTCTCGTCGAGAGCGAATCGCTGAAAGCGAAGGCCCATTCCGCGGCGGTCGGGAAACTGGGTGGCCAGGCGCCTGCAAGTTACTACAGCGAAGTTATGGGAGCGTCTCACGAGTTTGTGCGCGCAGCGTTCATCCGGGAAGGCAATCTCCCTGTCGAGCCGGAACGATACTCCTCCCTCTATCACGGGATCTACGAACGGATGCTGGAAGATCTGGAAGTGACCGCCGGCGCTCGCGAACTTGTCGTCGCCCTCCGCGATCACCGCTATCGACTGGGGGTCGCCACTTCCAGCCAGCCCTGGATGGTCGACCGAATTTTGCGCCAGACCGGCCTCGGAGAGCATTTTCAGGCAGTGATCACCGCGGCGGATGTCGAGCGGCACAAGCCCGCGCCCGACGCCTATCATCAGGCGCTCGCGGGGCTAGGTGTAACTGCTCTTAACGCCGCCGTCATCGAAGATTCTCAGACCGGCGTAACGGCCGCCGTCGCCGCCGGGATTCCGACCCTGGCCCGCCGACATGAAATGAACCCGCGACATGATCTGACCAAGGCCGAGCTGGTACTCGATTCTTTCCGTCAGACCGAGCAGATCGTCCGGCGGATCGACGAAATCATCTCGAGGTCCGGCGCGTAGAAATCCCCGGTGTTCAGCGCGGGCCGGGCCGGCCCCTACTCGATGTCGCCGGTGCGCTCAACCTGGTCGTATCGGGTTGATTGTCCTTTGTCGAGGATCCCTTTTACCGTCTCGGCGAACCGCTGCAACTGGTGGGCGGGGGGTATGCCTTCCTTCTTGAGCCTCTCCTTGAACCGCTGAAACAGCCATTCATCTTTCGGCCCGTGGGGGAACTCAAAGGTCCCGCCGTCCAATTCGGGAAGCCGGCCGACGCCGAAGTATTCGCCGCTCAGGGTGAAGCCCTCCAGCTCGTCCGTTCCCTTGCCGAGTACCTCGCCGGTGGCCACGTAGTGCTCCATGACGGCCTTCATTCCATAGCGTTGGATGGGACAAACCTTCATGCACACGGCGCAACCGTCGAACCTTGACATCACAGGACGACAGCGGTCGTAGATGACCTTGTTCTTATGCACGCCGCGCCACCAAACTTGCTCCTTGACCAGGGCCCGCGCGGGACATCGCCTGACGCAGACCTGGCATGTCTGGCAGAACTTGTGGACTCCGTAGTCCACCGGCTGGTCGTAGGTCACCGGTGCATTCGTCGTGACGATCGCCAGACGGCACCTGGACCCGAAGTGCGGCGACAGCAGCTGTCCGTTCGCTCCCAGCTGGCCAAGGCCGGCGGCGACAAACATCGGTACGTATACCACGGACTCGTCGCTGGGACTGTGCATCTGGCCGCGGTAGCCCAGATCGCGGATGTAGTCGATCAGTTCCAGACCCAAGGCTCCGATCTTCTCGTAAGCGCCGAAGTGAGTGTGCTCGGCCTCGATGCTGGTGATCGTCTGAGTCCGTTCGTAGTCCTGCTCCACCGCCAGACAAACAGCGTGCTGGTACTTCACCCAGTCCCTTCTGCTCGCGTAGACATACCTTCGGTCCAGCTTGGCGAAACCGACTTCCGCGGCGCCCAGTTGCCGGGCCTTAGTCCGTATTTCCTCCGTCAGGTCCCTTCCCGGCTCGGCCGTACCGGTCGGCTCGAGGTCGCCCGATGACTCGGCCGCGTCCACCAGAGCGCGGTTTCGTTCGTGGTGGTTCTTGTGGAACTCGGCCAGCTCATCACTCCAGACAGTCTGTTCCCATTCCCGGTCGGCCGACTTCTCGAGGGACTGGGCTTCCAAGGGATACATTCGGCCGTAAAACGAAACGTCCTTCTCGCGCACCGGTATACCGGGGACCGTGACGAGATCCTCGGCAACAGGAATCTCGACATCCGCGTCTGCAAGTGCTTTCCCCGGGTGCTTGACTGTGTGACTGATCGTCTTGGGCATGGGTCTCCTGCGCTCAGAACCTCCAACGGGAACCGGCGGACTGGGTGGATTTGTCGCTGTCATCGGAGTGTATCGGGCCTTTCGAGCAGGGGTCAAGTCCAACCCGCTTTTCTGACCGCCTGACGGTCGTGACGGTCGAAGCGTGCGACTCCGAAGTCTTTGATAGACTGAGCTTGGCCCTGTGCTTGGTCTAGAGGTGGCTTGGGCTCGCTTCCGCCATTGCCGGATGTTGAGTCTTGCTCCAGTCGCGGCGTCGGCTCGCCAAGGCGCAAAGGGGGCGGCCCGGACCCGGCAGGCCGGGTCTTAATCTGATAGCGCGTGAGCAGCGGCAAAAAGATTCTGGTGGCGATCGTTGGCCTCGTCGTCGTCGCGGGCGTCGGCTGGGGCGTTTACTCCTACCTCCAACGAGGGGTTGTGAGGGTCCAGACGGGCAAGGTCGCCCGACAGGATTTAGTCTCGGTCGTTACGGCGTCCGGGGAAGTCAAGCCCCGCAACTACATCCATATAGGCGCTAACAGCATGGGCCGACTCACCGACATCTATGTGCGGGAAGGCGACACGGTCGAGCAAGGCCAGGAGTTGGCCAAGCTGGAAACGGTACAGCCCGCCGCCGAGGTCGCTGCCCAGAGGGCCTCGCTCGAACTCTTCAGGGCCGAGCTTGCTGCTCGCGACGCCGCCATCGAATCGAACGCAGCGAACCAAAAGGCGCAACAGGCGTCGTTGAAACGATCTCAAGCTGAACTCCAGCGCGCCAAGATCAGCTACGACCGCACCAGCGAGCTCCTCGAAGACAGGTTAATTGCCCGGCAAGACTACGATCAGAGACGGGCCGACTACGATGCCGCCCAGGCGGCGGTGGAAGAAGCGGCCGCCCGGCTCGAGCAGTTCCGAGCGCAGCGGGAAGAACTGGTCGCCCAAAGGAATTCCGCGCGGCGGCGGGTCGAGCAGACCGCAGCCCAACTCCGCCGAGTCCGCGACGTGCTCGAGAAGCACTACTCGGTTGCGCCCATTGAGGGCGTCGTCACCAACCTGCCCGTAAGAGTGGGTGAAACGGTGGTGCCCGGCATTCAGAATTCGGCGGCCAGCCTGATCATGACCATTGCCGACATGTCGCTGATTACGGCGGAGGTCAAAGTCGACGAGACGGATATCGTCAACGTTACCTTGGGACAGGCCGCCGAGGTCAGCATTGATGCCATTCCCGGCCAAACGTTCTCGGGGCGCGTCACCGAGATCGGCAACACCGCGATCCTCAGGACCACCGGATTAGCGGCCTCCCAGAGCGCCGTGGCCAGCCAAGAGGCCAAAGATTTCAAGGTTGTCGTGGCGCTTGACGCGCCGACCGAGGCGATCCGTCCGGGGATGTCCTGCACAGCGCGAATTACCACGGCAACCCGGGAAGGCGCGTTGACGATACCGATTCAAGCCTTAACGGTACGCGAGTCCTCGGCCCTCGAGCCCCGCCAATCCCCGGATACGGCCCGAGCAGCCGATTCCCTGGGAGAGCCGAGCGAAGAGGTCGAAGGAGTATTCGTGGTTGCCGACGGCAGCGTTGCGTTTCGCCCCACGCGGACCGGCATCACAGGCGCCACGAGCATTGAGGTGATCGAGGGCCTCGAAGAAGGCGAAGAGATTATCACCGGAAGCTACAAGGTCTTAAGAACGATTCGGCCCGGCGCCTCGGTCAAGGTCGACAATGAATTGTCCCAATGGGGTCGTCCGTCTCGCTGATCCGCTGATCGGCCCGCGGAAGGTCCCCGGCGAAATGGGAGACCGTTTCCTTCCCCCGCGGAATCGGCTTTCATCGGGCGACCAGCAACAATGACACCAGCGACAGCCGCCGAGGACCCTCATCGCGGTGAGCGGCTTCCCCAAGACGGGTTCGTGATCCGCACCGAGGACTTGTGGAAGACCTATGCGATGGGCGAGGAACGGATTCACGCCATCCGCGCCGTCAATGTCGAGATCGGGAAAGGTGAATATGTCGCCATCATGGGGCCGTCGGGTTCAGGCAAGTCGACGTTGATGAACCTCATCGGCTGCCTCGACACGCCCACCACGGGGCGGTATCACATTTCCGGCCGCCTGGTCAGCGATCTGGAGGACGATGAGCTGGCCAGGATTCGCAACGAAGAGATCGGTTTCGTGTTCCAGACCTTCAATTTACTCCCCCGTTTGACGGCGATTCAGAACGTCGAACTCCCGCTGATTTACGCCGGAGCGCCCTCCGGCGAGCGGCTGGAGCGCGCCCGTCACGCCTTGCTGCAAGTCGATCTCGTCGACCGCATGGACCACAAGCCGAATGAGCTTTCCGGGGGGCAGCGGCAGCGCGTGGCCATCGCCAGGGCGCTTGTCAACGGGCCCTCGATTCTGCTGGCCGACGAACCGACGGGGAACCTCGACAGCGCGACAAGCAATGAAATCCTAGATCTGTTTGATCGTCTGCACGGGCAGGGCAATACTATCATCATCGTGACCCACGAGAGGGACGTGGCCAAGCACACGCGACGCGTCATCCGTCTGCGCGACGGCATGGTCGAAAAAGACGAGGATGTGGGGTAACCGGGATTCGTTAGGGCCCATGGGACGTAGAAGGAAGACTCTACGATTTCACTCCCGTGATGCTCAAGGCGAGCGGTCCCTGCCCGCAAGTGGCGACCCGTTGGACTGTTCGAAAGCGCCTGCCGGCAGGAGGCGGCCGTGACCAGGCCTATTCCGGCGATCACCTCCATCCTCTTGGCCGGCCTCTTAGGCCTAGCCGGTTGTTCCAGCGCCGACCGTTCAAGCCCTGCGTCTCCGCAGGAGCAGGGGGTCGAGAGGATCACATCGTTGGACCTCTCGAAAGAGGACCACCCCGACCGCATATTGAAGGGACTCTATCCGTCCGAAGGGCAGTGGCGCTGGACCGCGAAGAGTTTCTCCGTCCTGCTCGATCCCCCAAAGACAACCCACCCCGTGTTCCTGGAACTTGATTTCGCGCTCCCCGCGGTTGCCTTGGATCGCTTCGGTCCACTCACCCTTACGGCAAAGGCGAACGGCCATGAAATAGGGCGTGAAACCTACGAAACAGACGGCCGGTACATGTTTGCGAAGCGCGTGCCGACCCGCGCGCTACAGTCGGACAAAGTCGTCTTGGAGTTCGAGGCGGATAAGTCGCTTCGACCTGACGACGATGTCGAGCGATCCCTGATTGTCGTCTCGGCAGGTCTGAAGGAATACGAGTTCACCAAGGAATATCTAACGGAGCAAGCTCGGCTGGCTCGTGAGGGCTATCTGAAGATTATTGAGCAGCGCAACTTGAAGCTTGGTCTTAAGAAACAGAACGAGCTGATGAGGCTGTTCCACGATCTTGGCATCTGGGACAACATGCGGTTCTTGGGCGTAAAGATCATCAAGAACCCTCTCGACCTGTGGATGATGCAAGAGGTGATCTATGAAGTTCGACCGGACTTCATCATCGAGACGGGAACCATGCGAGGCGGTTCGGCCCTCTACTGGGCCCACACGCTCAACGGCATGGGACTGACGAACTCGAGGGTGCTGACCATAGATATTCAGGACATGGTGCAGGACGCGATTCACGTACCGCTTTGGCATCAATATGTTGAATTCTTCCACGCCGGTTCTACAGACGCCGATCTCGTCACTCAGATTTCAGAGCGTGTTAAAGGAAAGAAAGTGTTGGTGGTTTTGGATTCCGACCATCACATGCATCATGTTCGTCAGGAGCTGAGGATGTATTCCCCGATGGTCAGCCCGGGCAGCTATATCGTGGTTGAAGACACCCATTACGATTCCGTACCCATCTACCCCCACTTTGGACCCGGGCCCATGGCGGCGGTCAATGCGTTCCTGGCGGAAGGCGGCGGCGATCTTTTCGAGCAAGACTTTTCTCGGGAGGCGATGGTCATGACCTTCAATCCCGGAGGATGGCTGCGACGCAAGAACGACTAGCCCGCTTTTCTCACCACTGTCACGGCGATGGGGGCGAAAGGCCCGGTGGCCATGGCTCGCGGCAACAGTTTGTGAGGCAAGCGGGCGCGATGAATCGCGCCCCTACATCTCAAACGGGGGCTTTGCTCCGCTGCTGCTAGGCGGGCTGCTATAGAAAGATTAACGATCCTCGAGACTCCAGCCGTCACGTGTAGTGATGCGTAGTGGAGAGGTGACCGACTTGAGTCCCGACAAGCCAAGTGCAGGGCGCGACGTCGAGCAGGAGATGCGGGAGGAGTGGGACATCCGCGCGCGCGAAAATGCTTTCCACTACATTGACGATTCCAAGGACGAATGGCGCCCGGAGGAGTTTTTTGCCTCGGGCGAGGATTCGGTCCGCCGATTGATCCTGAGCGACATGGATAGCATCTGCCAGGGAATGTCCCCCACGGAAATGCGCGTCCTGGAGATCGGTTGTGGCGCCGGGCGCATGACCCGAGCCCTGGCGAAGGTGTTCGGAGAAGTCCACGGCGTTGATGTAAGCGGTGGCATGATCCAGCGGGCTCGCGAGTTGCTCGCCGATTGTTCCAATGTCCATCTGTACCAAAATAGCGGTACCGACCTGTCGGTGCTGGGGGATCTGGAGTTCGACTTCGCCTTCAGCTTTATCGTCTTCCAGCACATTCCCAGCCGGGCAATCATAGAGAGCTATGGTCGCGAAGTTTGCCGGGCCCTGCGGCCCGGGCGGCTGTTCAAGTTCCAAGTGCAGGGCAGCTACCGGGCTGCACAGGCGAAAGAGGACACCTGGCTCGGTGCGACCATTTCGGGGAGCGACGCCATCAAGATGGCGGAGAACTGCGGCTTCAGGCTGTTGCGATATGAAGGATTGGGGAAGCAATACTTCTGGCTTTGGTACGTCAAGCCGACAGCGGAGGGCGGTTCACCGCTCAAGCGGCCCGAAGCCGAGTTGCTCAAGCGCCAGGTAGAGTTGTTGCACGCTGAGCTCGAACTCAAGAGCCGTATGCTGGGGGACCTGGACCTCACGTTCATCGAACTGGGGAGCGAGCTCAGCGACCGGACCCGCTGGGCGAAGCGGTTGGACGCGGAACTGGAACAGGCACACAAGCAGCTGCAGGCTCTCTACGGATCCCTCGCATACCGCATCGGTCGGAGATTGCGCCTGGCGCCGGATCCGCCGCCAACGCCAAAGACACTTGCGGAATCCACGGAGAGCCAAGAGACCTCAGACCGAGACGACGAGTCTAAGCCCACTCGCTAAGTGCGTCATTTCGCAAATACGGTGACGAAAGGCGGCCGGCTGCGGAGGCGCTGAATCGCGCCCTGCTGCCCGGTGGCGCGGGCCTCCGGCCGCCGTCAGGACCGGCGAGACCGCCGGCCCCTACATCCCTGACGGCGGGCATTTACTTTCATTCCTGGTGACCGCTGGTGAGAAATGCGGGCTAGCCGCCGCAGGGGGCTTGTTGTCACTCCACTCGATACACACGGACAGGACCGTCACGTCCGACTTCTCGCAGGCCCCAAGCGGCCGGTTCGCGGTCGATCAAGGGTGCGACGACGTTCTGGCCGCCGCCCGCCGTATTGGTGACCAAGAACCGAACATCGTGACGCTTGAGCTCCTCGCCAACCCAGGCTTTCATCTCGGCGTCTGAAACTTCGCGTTGGGTTTCTTCGGACTCGACGTCGAGCGGCTGCCAGCTGCCGTCGGGCCGCTGTCCGAAGAAGTTGAGCTTGGTGAAGTATTGCTCCCAGGTGTAGATGAGCTCTGCTTCATCGAGCACGTGCGCTTCGGGAAACTGCGCCTGGATCCGCATTCCTGGTCGGAGCGGTTGCCAGCTGTTCCACGCGGTGACGGGGTTGCCGTCGAAGGCGCGGCGGGCCGTCCAGGGGCGAGGGTCGGCGGTGATCCTCCATTCGTCGGAGGGCGCTAGCTCTTGGCCATCGCGAAAAAGCCGGACCTCCGACATGCGCCATTGGCTGGACTCGCGTTCGTTCTCCTGTACAATGCGAAACCCCACCAGCGGCTGCGGACTCCAGCGGATGCACACTCGCCGCCGAGGCCAAAAGTCGGGTTCGCGGGCAGCCAACAACACATGGGTCAACTCTTCGTTTATTGCTCCCTGGTAGGAAACCATGACGTCAGCGTGGGTATAAGCTTCGGGCAGGGGTTCGAGCGAGAGCACGCGATCATTGGGAGAGGCAATAGCGTTGAGGATCTCCGCGGTCGTGAAGTGCGGAACCCAACGATGCAGGAATTCTCTCTCCGGTTGCAATCGCAATGCGGCTTGCCAAGAAATGTCGGGCAGCGCCCAGAACGCTTCAGGGTGCCAATGCGTGTAAAGGGTGGGCCAGGAAGCCAGGGCATGCAGAAGGAGTAGCGCTCCGCCAGCTGCCGCGGCCACTCGGTGAGAGAGCCGGCATAAGACAAGACCCATCGCCAGCGAGACGAACACCAGCGACGGGATGAGGAACCTGGTGCCCGCGTTTGAAAGCCAGGGCGTGGCAAAGATTGCCGCGGCGCCAAGCAACGGTTTACCCAGCGGGTGCCGCCACGCCAACAGCGCCAGCGGCGCAAGAAGAAAGATCGGGCCGACTAAGCCCTGAAATCGTTTGCCTTTGACGGTGACCTCGAGCGGGGCGTCCATCAACTCCAGCAAACGATTCTCGGGATACGTCACCGCGTAGTGCTTCTGTCCCTTTCGGTACGCGTCTTCCCAGCCGACCGTTACATAGGGGTTCGGGAATAGCCGATTGAAAAACGGGGCGACGGGATTGCCTACCAGCACGGCGTTCTTGACAGTCCAGGGCAAGATAAACAGCGCAGCCGCCGCCGAGACGATCAAGAGGCGGCGCACCACGCGTGGTATCCGCGCCCCGTCTTTCCACTCACGCCAAACCACGACCGCCGCCGCGACCGGCAGGGCCAAATAGCCTGTGTATTTGATCGCGAAACAGAAACCCGCGAGCGCGCCCAAAACCCACAGCCAGGCCGTATCGTGGCGGCGCCACCATAGGAGGAGGCCGTAGAAGGCGACGAACTGATAGAAAGCCAACGCACAGTCGTTATACGAGCTGGTCGCGTCAGTGCCTACCACGGGGGAACAGGCGTACAGCAAGGCCCCGACCACTCCCGCCCGCCAGATACCGAAGCGGTGGGAGAAGGCCAGCATGGCTGCCACCGTGGCGAAGAGGAAACAGAGATGCACCATCTTCGCGGCCGAGTGTCGCCCGAAGGCATAGGCGAACAAATAGAGCATCTCGGCGCCCTGAGACAGGTAGGCGTAGACGTTGGTCTCGATGAGGGAAAAGCCGTGATCGCGATAGTAACGGCCAACGAGTCCCAGGTGGTAGTCGACCGCGTCGGCGCGGGTTTCAGGGGCCAGTCCGTGGACAAGATACAAAGCGCCGTAAGCCACTCCAGCAGCACAAAGAAGCACCGTCCAAAACGGCTCCCGCTCGCCGTTCCCGGCCATAGCGGGAGCGGCCGGCAACCGGCGGCCCCAACGCCGCCACAGAAGCGCTGTGACAACGGCCACGCCGAGCAAAACGGGATCATAGATCCAGCCCACCGAGCACAGAAGAAAAACCGCGTTGCTGAGGCAGGCAGCCCCTAGGGCGAAGCCGAATATCCACCTCTCGGCTGTGGTTAAAGCCGAGGTAATGCTCGTCAGCCGGGCAAGCAGGAGGCGGCCCAAAAGGCAGGCGGTCAAGACCGTCAGAGCCGAGCCGAACAGAATGCCGGCCACCTTGTCGAGGGCTTCCATGGGCATGGTTCAGTGAGGGCTATAACCGATGGTCGGCGTCCGGCGCTTCCCGAAGTTATCGCTCTTGCGTGGCAATGAGCTGCCCGGCCACCCCAGCCGTCGATGGCGACAGAGCACTATGCCGGGATCGATCCGATTTCCGATCCGAGCGTTCGTGGCCCTCAGCCCGGTTCCAGCTTGAGCTTGACCAGAGCCGAATACTGCGGCGTGACGTCGACGAGGCGCGGTCCCGAGGCGTCGTACACCACGATATTCTTGCGCTGCACGGCTCGCAGCGTGTCTCGCTTGCTCAAAACGAATGTCTCTACGGGCGGGGTACCGGGCCTCGGCGAAATGTGATCGTGGCTGGGCCCCAAATAGACGTCGAATAGATGAACCAGCCGGAACGCTTCGTGGGCGATCGAAAGATAGAAAACCATTTCCGGCACGTTGGTCAACACGATCGTCTTCGTGGGGTGAAGATTTCTCGCTTGGGAGACGTCAGAGATCAACTGCTTCACGGAGAGACTCAACAGTTGATAGTAATTCACCTGTTGATGGGCCCTTCGAACCGAGCCCCACAAGAACAACCCGACGCACATGACCGCTGCAACGCGGTACACCTTCGCCGCTTTCATCGCTAACACAGCCGCCCAGCCGCCCAGCATGGCCAAACCGAGCGTCGGAATCACGAGATAGTAGTCCGAGCGATGTTCGCGAGCGGGCAGGTAAGGGGTGAGGCTCAACAAGAACCATGCCAGGAAGAACAGCCCCAAGAAGTTCTTTGTGCGCGCTTGATGGACCGCCACGGCCAGCAACGGAATACCAACAAGCAGGGCGACAACGGCCGGCTCGTAACCGGCCACCGACGATTTCCCGTAGTGCAGCAGGCCGCTCACGAGGCTGGCGGCGTCAAAGTACGGCTGGTAGACGCCGCTAGCCAGAGCTTGGACCGTCCTCCATTGCAGCCACCCGAGGCTAGCCGAGGCCAACAACATCAGGGCCACGTGCGGCCAGCGGCGCCGGTCAAACAGCACCACGTAGGCGAACAGAACGGCAGGATACACCACCATTACTTCATGCGCGCCGAAGCCGAGAATGAACGTCGTCCACTGCATCCAGTAATAGCGCCGGCGGCCCGTCGTGACGAAGCGCAAGAAAAGCCAAAAACTAAGCAAAAAGAAAAACGCGCAAAGGACCTGGTTGTAGGCTGAATTCCAAGTAAGGCTGCGGGCAAGCCCATGGTGCAGTCCCCAAAGAGAGGCCGCCACGCAGCCCGCCCATCGCCGTCCCGTCAGCCTGTGGGTGACCGCCGCTAACAGGATTAGGCCCGCATTTTCAATTTGATGTTTGACATCCCGACCTTCCAGCGGCCTTGAGCGTCTTTATTCATAGGGGCTAGAGCCCGATGAGGACGCCATGGAGGCCAACACCCAATGGGTGAAAAACAAACCAAGCCATTCCAGCTAAGTTTCAACGGCTTGTTGAAAGTCGATTTCCAGGGATCGCACGTCACTTCTGATGGTGGCCTGATTTTGGTTCGCGAACTGGACGAACGGCTCGGTCTCGGAGAACTGATTGACGAGCATCTCAGCGACTCCCGGCAAGGCACAAACAAGCAGTTCACGCTCGCTGATCTGTTGCGGCAGTCGGTCTACAGCCGCTTGGCGGGCTACGAGGACCTCAACGACGCCGAGCGGGTTTCGATCGATCCGACGTTTCGGCTGATCGGTTCGCAGAAGATCTGGGATCGCGGTGCGGCCTTGACCTCGACGCTGCACGGCTTCGAGACGGAGATGCTGGCGAGCGAAGAGAACCTGCTGGGGCTGATGGCGCTGAACCGAGAGCTGGTCGGGCAAGCGGAGGCGTTCGACGACTCCGAGCGGGTCGTTCTGGACATGGACTCCACCGAGAGTCCGGTCCATGGCCAACAGGAAGGCAGTGCCTACAACGGACACTTCGAGTCGGTCTGCTACCATCCGTTGCTTTTGTTCAACGGTCATGGTGATTGCCTCGCTGCAAAGCTGCGTCCAGGCAACGTGCACAGCGCCGACGACTGGGATGAGCTATTGTTGCCGGAGATCGAGCGCCAACAGGCTGCGGGCAAGCAGGTCGCCTTCCGGGGCGATGCGGCCTTTGCCAAGCCGGAGGTTTATGAGGCTTCGGAGGAACGCGGAGTACAGTACGCCATTCGCATTCCGGCCAACAAGAGCCTGGAGTTGGAGATCGAGGACATCCTGTTTCGGCCACCGGGCAGGCCGAGCGCCAAGCCCCTGGTGCGCTACAAGAGCTTCCGCTATCAGGCCGCCAGTTGGAGCAAACCGCGGCGCATCGTAGCGAAGGTTGAGCACCACCCGGGCGAACTGTTCGCGCAACCCGGCTTCATCGTCACCAACATGACCCGGCCCAGTCGCTCGGTGGTGCGCTTTTACAACAAGCGCGGCACGGCCGAGCAGTGGATCAAGGAAGGCAAGCAGGCCACGAATTGGACACGGTTGTCGTGCCATCGTTTTCGCGCGAACGAAGTTCGCTTGCAACTCAGCGTCCTGGCTTACAACCTCGGCAACCTGTGGCGGCGGCTGGGACTGCCACCAAGCATCAAGAGCTGGTCGCTGACGAGCTTGCAGCAGCGGCTGATGAAGACCGGCGGGCGGCTGGTCAAGCATGCCCGCTACTACTGGTTGCTGCTGGCCGAGGGGCATCTGAACCGGCGGCTGTTCGGTGACATGCTGCACAGGATCTGGGCGCTGCCGCTGCCGAGCGGGTAGCGTTGACCGGGCTAGGATCAACAGTTTTCGGCTCCAAAAAGGTTTGGCAGGGAGCAGTGTCGGCCGCAGCGCCGTTCAGGCCGCGCAATCAACGTCTGTGAGCGGACGGACGAGCCCTGGCGCCTACCGGCGGAGGGGATGTGCAGGGTTCAGCGCGAAAAGACGTGGCATTCGGGCCGGCGCGGATGTATACTGTGGCCGTGCCAAGGCCAAAACGGAAATCCTGGTTGTAGTGTGCGGATCTGAGCCTTTTCCAGACGCGGCCCTAGCTGTGATAGCGCCATTCGGCCGAAGCGCACTTTACGCAATGTTTTTTGGGCCTTCCTGTCACCGACTGTCTGGAGCTGGCCCCGCTCGTCGGGTGTAGCCGTCGGTTTCCAACTCAGCGACGTGCCGATCGAGATCAAAATCCGACATGGAAGCCTCCGGTTCTACGTCGAGTAATCAGTCCCCAACAAGACTCTGATCGCCCTGGCCACAGGGCCTACGGATCTGGCGCCTGGACGTGCCGCACGCACTCTTGCGTGGCCTGCCGGTCTGTCAAGCCGAGTACATCCTACCGGGCCTCGACGTGCCGTGTCGCCCTTGCTGACGATATGTCTTAGGTTGACAACGTGGGTGGCGAAGACCAACAGCCAATAGGGGAACGCGTCGAGACCGAACCAGTGATAGAAGTAATAGAAAAAGAGGCGTTCACTCAGAGGCCGCAAGGTCCCCTGGGCGCGCGGCTGCCAAAGCGCGGGCCAGAACTCGTGATCGGGAAGGCTGACCAGGAGCAACAGAGAAAAGTCGTCGCCCTGAAACCAACACCACAGCCCACGATAGTAAAGCAGCAGGCTAAGAAAGGCCGGTATCGTCCAGTAAAGCCCGGCGAGAAAGGGACGCAGTCGGGTTTCTGACGGAGCTTCGCTCACTTTAGGGCTATGGAAGTAGCCACCAGCCCGAGCTCGCGCCCCTCGATTTCACCGGCGGCGATCGCCTGATCGAGCCGGAATTCCACTTTGGCGATCTCCTGATCGAGAGCCTCCGCCGGCACCGGCTTGGTGAAGGCGTAGTCGCCGGCTTTGTCGAACGTCTCGGCGCCCACCGGCACGCCATTCACCGTCGCGGACAGGGTAAGAGTTTGGAGTCGTTGGACCGAAACTTCCGGGACAGTCAACCTTAGTTCTAGAGTAACTGGCTGGTCTGGTAGCGCCGGAGGTGGTCTCAGGGCAACCGAAAAATCCTTTTTCGTCCAACGCCAGGCGCCCTGTTCTACGTCGTAAAACCCTTTGAGCAACTGAACCGCCCCACGAGGGTCGGCCACATGAACTCTGGAGAGCAGCTCCGCCGGAGGCTGCATGGGCGAGGCTATCCCCTCCCCCGCCGGGGGATTTAACTCCGGCTCATTCTTTGGACAGGCTAGGAAGAGAAGTGTCCCCGCCAGCCATGCGGCGAGCGCCAGTTTCCTCATAGGGCAACCACGATCATACTAATAGGCAAAGGGACCGGGCAAACGAGTCGGCCGGCGCGGAGGCGAGCGCTACTCCAACCTCTCGCCCCCTACATACACTGCATGGATCGAACGAGCGTTGCGGATGTCTTCGAGCGGGTTCTTGTCCAGCACGATGAGATCGCCCGCTTTGCCTTTAGCCAGCGTTCCCTGTTGATTCGACACGCCGAGGGCTTCGGCGGCGTTTTTCGAGAATGATTCGATCACCTGCATCGGGGTTAGCCCGGCCTCGACCATCAACTCCATCTCCCAATGCTCGAAGTATCCTTGGAAGCGCCCCGGCGGGCCGCTATCCGTGCCGAAGCCGATACGGACTCCGCCGTCGGCCAACGCTTTCAGGTTGCGCGCTGCAACTTGAAATCCGTTCTTGTTGACCTCTAGCTTGGGATCTTTAGCCTGCTTCGCCCTCAATTGGGTCCTCACGCCTTCGACGACAGCCGGGCCGACAGCCAGTCGGAAGAAAGGGTCATCGAGCCAAGCGGGAGGATCGGCGTACACGAAGGTCGATTGCTCGCGAGCCAACGTCGCCGCCAGAGTTACCTTGTTCCGCTTCATTGTGGAAATCAATGCTTCGTCGACGGCAGCGTCTCGAACGCTGTGAGCGAGTACGTCAACCCCCGCATCGGCTAGGCCCTTGGCGTCCGAGAGTTCGTAGACATGGGCGAAAACTTTCAGCCCTCGCTTGTGAGCCTGCTTGATAATGGCGGAGTAAATCGCGGGGGGCAACTTGGGGAACGCATCATGCCCATCGTCCACCCAGATCTTGACGACATCGCCGCCTTTGTCGGCCAGCCTGTTGATCCAGGCACGAGCCTGCGCGGCGCTGGCCGCCTCTAGAATGACCCCCTTCAGGCCTGGTATATGACTGGGATACCCGCCGAGGGAGGTGAATCCTTGCAGGGCCGTGAAAACCCGCGCGCCGCTTATCCTCCCCCGCCGCTGTTCATCGCAAATTTCGAGGATCAGATCTTGGTCCGCGCCCAGACTGGTCGTCGTGGTGACGCCGTACCGCGCGTAGGTGCGAAGCTGCGCCTCGACGTTCTCGCGAGTGAAGTTGCCGACGTCGCTTGTTAGGCCGCGGGCCATTCCCACGTGACCGTGCAGGTTGATGATGCCGGGGATGACCGTCTTTCCGCTCACATCGACTTTCTTGGCCGAAGCCGGAATCCGGACCTTGGCGGTCGGCCCGATGTCGCGAATCTTGCCCTTCGCCAAAACGATCGTCGCGTCAGGCTGAGGAGGGCCGCCACCGCCGTCGATCAGCGTGGCATGGGTCAGAACCGTTACCTGTGCCGGTAGGGAGAGAACGGCCAACCAGCCGGCCAGCAAAAAGCGAGTGATCATGTTTCTCTACTCCGCCACAGGCGGGGAAGCCGGGAAGTGGCGGAGGAATTGTAGCACAACTCGCTCGCTCGGCTATCGCTAATTTAGCCCGCTTTTCTCGCCACGTGGCGAAGGCGAAGTGGTGGCAGTCCCGACAGTCCCCATCTTTCGCTCCTGCACGACTTTCGCCCCGGGCTGCTGGGCGTCGAACCGTCCCCTACGAAGGCAAGCCGTGTGAGTGCGGCCGGTAGCGGTTTCCTTCACCCGGATCTGACCTTGTCATCCGCATCAGCGAAGCCTCCCATGGGCATGAAACCGCCTGGCCCGGGCAGTTCCCCTCTAAGGTGGAATCTGCGTCATATCCAGACGGACTGAGTTAGAATCAGCTAGTAGACTTGTTTCTCGAGCGGGTTGTTTTACCTTGCGAGGGCGGGAAAATCCAGCGCAGGCCGGTGCGTGGGCCTTCTCCGCCGGTTAGTCCGCATTTTTCACCAGCGCCTAACCGGCAGTGGAGAAAATCCCCGCTGTTGAGAAGTAGAGGCCCGACTGATCGCGCCCGCTTGTTTTACAAACTGTAAGCCGGGCAATGTACGCGAACTGTTTCCGCGAGCCATAGCCGCCGGGCCTTTCGGCGAGTCCGCCGCGGTTGGGGTGAGAAACGCGGGCTGGAAAAACCAACGCCGATGAACCTGGGCAGCCCTGGGTGGTCGGGTTCAAGGCGCAACTGTAATTTTTCGCAGTCGACGGATCGGGGCGTGGCGCAGTCTGGTAGCGCGCCTGCTTTGGGAGCAGGAAGCCGGGGGTTCAAATCCCTCCGCCCCGACCATTGTTTTCAATAACTTACGGCCCATTTCAAAATCTCTGAAAACCCACTGTAGATAATTCTGTAGCTGTTCAAAGCCTCACAGATCAACAACCTCCGGACGAATAGGGTCATCTCAACAAGATCGCCCGCCGAGTGTCCGCGCAAAAATGTGCGGTATACCACTCTTGCGGTCGTGGGCTAGCTCGTTCTGTCCAAAAACTCGATCGGAAACGAAGTTGTTGACTCGCTGGCAGTTGTGTCCATTGGTCGGACCCGCGAAAAGCCGCGATTTTGGACGTCCACGTGGTACTCTGACGCACGATGTCGCTGCATCTCACGCCCCTACGATTCGTTGCCGTCGCCCTGGCCGGCTGGCTCAGCCAACAGCAACAGGACGCCATTGATTACCTCCGCGAAGAAAACCGAGTCCTGCGTGAACAGATCGGCAACAGACGGCTACGACTCAATGACGAGCAGCGTCGCCGCCTAGCGGTCCGAGCGAAGAAGCTGGGCTACAAGGTCCGGCGGCAGGTGGCCTCGATCGTCAACCCGGACACCTTGCTGGCGTGGCATCGGAGGTTGATTGCTCGCAAGTACGACGGCAGCAAGAGGCGCGGACCTGGGCGACCCCGTGTCATGGAACAGATCCGTTGCTTAGTCGTGCGCATGGCGACGGAGAACCGCGACTGGGGCTACACGCGGATCCGGGGAGCCCTGGCCAATCTTGATCATCGGGTCGCCCGTGGTACGATCGCCAACATCCTCAAACAGCACGGTATCGAGCCTGCGCCGGATCGGCGGAAGAAGACCACCTGGCGGGAGTTCTTGCAGGCACCCTGGGAGGTGCTCGCTGCCGTGGATTTCTTCACCGTCGAAGTGTGGACGCGTTCGGGTCTGGTACGGGTGGTCGTGCTCTTTGTGATCGAGCTGTCGACTCGTCGAGTCCAAATCGCCGGAATGGCGACTGAGCCTGATGGGGCTTGGATGACTCAAATCGCCCGCAACTTGACCGACGCCGCCGATGGCTTTCTGATCGGCAAGAAGTATCTGATCCACGATCGGGACCCGTTGTTCACGAAGGACTTCGGAGAGACGCTGGAGGCAGTGGGGGTAAGCGTCGTGCGCTTGCCGGCACGCTCCCCGAATCTGAACGCCTACGCGGAGCGGTTTGTGCGCAGCATCAAAGAGTCCTGCTTGGACCGCATGATTCTTTTCGGGGAGCGATCACTGCGCCGGGCGGCCCAAGAGTTCATCGCCCATTATCATTTCGAACGCAACCACCAAGGACTCGACAATCAGTTGATCTTCCCGGAGAAGTGGGCAGTCAAGCCTGGCGCTGCGGTCAAGTGCCGCCAGCGCCTGGGCGGGATGTTGAAGTACTACCATCGACAGGCCGCCTGAAGCAGGTTGATCGGAACGGCGATCCGCAGCCATCGCGGCAGCGACAGGCAGGGCTCCGTTGGGCTGTGCTCACCTACCGTTTGTTGCTCGCTGGCTCTGACGCAGGTCGAGACTGCTTTCGGCGACTGCACAGCATCTCAGCAACGATTGACCACGGGCCTCGCAGCAACCACAGCCTCGTTCTCAACGCCTCGCTCTTCATCCGCCAGCCGGAACTCGCCGATCCTATTCTTGGACAGTACGCGGACGGATTATTTGCGCACGACAACCGGAAGCACCTCACCGGCTTAGCTTCTTGCGCAGGCGCTTTTTCGTCTTTCGGTCCGGAGCATACTGTAGCGCGGACTCGTAAGCACCAGAAGCTTGTGCCGTTCGTCCCCGGGTCTTTTCCAGATCTCCGATCTGTTCAAAGATGACGGCGTTTCCCGGTTGGCGAGCGCACGCCTGGTTGAGCTGTTCAAGCGCCGCGGCCGGGTCGCCCGCTTCTCCGTGTAATTCCGCTAGGGCGAGGCGGGCGGCCACGTAGTCCGGCAGAGTCTCAACGATTGCGGCGTACTGTCGGATAGCTTCGGAGCTTTTCCCGCTACGGGACAACGCTCGGGCCAGGCTAATGCGCGAGGGTAGGTGTTCGGGGTCTTGGGCCAGATTCTCCCGCCACAGATCGAAAGCTTCCTGGACGCGGTCGGGTTGGCCGCGGCTCGGTTCGCCCGACAGCAGTACAGCCAGGTTGTGGCGTGCTTCCAACAGATCCGGACGATAGGTCAATGCCAGGCGATAGAACTTCTCGGCTTCATCCCTGCGACCACTCGAAGCTTTCAGGTATCCGAGGGCGTTGTGGCCGTGTGCGAGATAGAGTTCCCTCGGCCCTGGTTCCACCTTTTCCGCTTTTCCAATCGCTTCTCGATATGCTTTCTCGGCTTCCTTCCGCCGGTTGAGGCGCTGGTAAACCAACCCCAGATTGTAAGGTAAGTAGGCGAAGTTGGGGGCCCGCTCAATGGCAAGCTTGTAGGTTTCTACCGCCCTGGCATAATCGCCGAGCTGCGTGTAGGCCAGCGCGAGATTATGGGCGGGATAGGCCCATCGCTGGGCAAGGCGCATTGCGTCCTGAAACGCCAAGATTGCTTGCTCGTAGTTTGCCTGCTCCAGGTAGGCGATTCCTAGAGCGTTGTAGGAATAGGCTCCTGTGGGGTCAAGCCGCGCGGCCCTCTCGAGGTGACCGCTCGCCTTGAGGTATTCCTTGTCGAAAATTGCCGCCCGGCCCAAGCAAAACGCCGCCCGTGCGTCGAGCAGTAGAGACTCCGGTGTAAGCAGCTTCGCGGCTTCGAAGTAGGCCGCGCCGGTAATGAACTCCCCTTGGGTCTGGGGTTGCTGCTCGCCCTTGAGATAGCGGAGCAGCACCTGTTGGCCCTGAATCTCGAGCGCTGCCCGCAGCCGATTGGCCTGCTCGAGGTAATCCTGCTTCGCCAACTTCCGCCGAAGGCCGTTGAGGGCCGTGAACGCGTTCTCGGGATCGCTGGGCAGAATCCGGCCGGCTCCAACGGCATCGTCGAACCGTTGCAGCTCTTGGCCAATATCTCCTCTTCGCCTTTGGCGGGGCGGGGGAGCAGGGGGAACGAACGAGCGAGTTAACGCACCAACCTGCGACAATTGACGCGCGGCTCCCGGCTCAGGCGGGGTCCATGGGGCCATTTCGATCCCTGTTTGCTCCAGCTTCGCCATCGCTAAAGAATTATCGAAGTCGCCAAAATCACGAGGATGTTGCCGGTTGAAGGTTCCCTCCGCGACCTTCTCGCGGACATAGTCGATCACGTCGTCGACTTGAACGAGACCGTCTTGGTCGTAGTCGGCCGCCCCATTGAGAGCATTCAGGAGGAAATAACTGAAGGCTCCGTGACCTCCCCCGAACTGCGGCCCTTCGTAGGAAACTTCCCTCGGCCGGCTGGCCATTAGGCCCAGAATCTCCCCGTCGGCTTCTCCCAATCGTTCGATAACCGAGTTGATCCTGTTCTTCTTGGCCTCGATCGTACCGATTTTGCCGGCGTGGCAGACATCAACGTAGACGTGAACACGATTGACGCGGGAAAGCTCTTCCCGGATCAATTTTTGAAGGTCCGCCATGGGTAAAGCCGTGCTGGCCAAGTCTTGGGGGTCGCTGTCATAGGTGATCACGAAGCCTTCGCGCGTCTGGGGATCGACGGTGCCGTGGCTGGCCACAAACACCAAGACCGTATCTTTCGGACCCGCCTCGGCCTTGAGGAACGTGTCGAACGCTAGTCTCACTGCCGCCGTTGTCGCTTCCTGGTTGATGAGTCGTACGACGTTTTCATCGGGCAGCCCACCCCCGCGGGGGCTCTTCAGATGCTTTTCGAAGAGAATCGCGTCCTCGTGCGCGAATTGCAGAGAAGGGACTTGGGGATCCTGATACGACGAAATACCCACCAGCAGAGCGAAAGTCTCACCCTCCCCCTCCAGCGCCGTCTCGCGTTGCGCTTCGTCCAAGCTCTCGGCTGCCTGTTGCTCATCGTGAATGAACAGACGGCTCTTCACCCACGCTGCGTCGGGCCATTCCTCAGCGATGTATCGGTACTCTCGTAAGGCATCGGTCGACAGGTTGTACCGATCGAACAGGGCCGCACGAGCCACCCGGGCAGCCTGGTCGTTCGGGTTTCGAGCCAGCACCTCTTCTACGGGTTCCAAAGCTTGGCGCAACGCGCTTCTTTCGGCCGCTGGCAGCCCCTGAAGCCGTGATTCCAAGCTCCCGAGTGCTGTGCCCTGGGGCTGCAGATCCCGAATGATGGAGCCCCCGTAGTGCTGTTGACTAGCCGCCGCATGCTGTTGGACGGGCGGCAGGATGCAGACTGGAACCTTCTTTTTATCAATGAGTTCGCCAGATTTGACTTGAATGCCGTCGGCGAGCAAGAGCGCGTGGCTCTTCTGGGTGAGAGTCTGGGAGGATCTAGTAGGACAGTGGAGGAGAGAAACTGTCAAGGGCGGAGTGAATTTGGACCACTTCGGCGGAGCAAAAGTAGACCAGTTGGTGAAGGGGTAGCGGTTTTCGTGGGACGGCTGGAACGGAGCCTGCGGTCGCCCTTTAGGGCGGCCCAGGCGTAGTGGAGGCCGTCCCACGAAAACCGGGCGAGTGGCCGGTGGGTCAGCCCAAAGAGTGAGCCCGCTTCTTCTTGCTCTGGATCAGACGGAAGCTTTCGCCGTTCATCTCTAGAATATGAACGTGGTGCGTGAGGCGATCGAGCAGGGCGCCGGTCAGCCGCTCGGAGCCGAAGACCTCCGTCCATTCGTTAAACGGCAGATTCGAGGTGACCAGCGTCGAGCCCTGTTCGTAGCGCTGGGAAAACACTTCGAACAATAACTCCGCTCCGGTCTTCGATAGCGGCACGTAGCCCAGTTCATCGACGATCAGCAGATCCTGCTTGGCCAACTGCTTTTGACATCGCAGCAAGCGCCGTTCATCTCGGGCTTCGAACAGCTCATTGACCAGTGCCGCCGCTGTTGTGAAGCGTGTTCGATAGCCGCGCTGACAAGCCGCCAGTCCCAACGCCAAGCCGATGTGCGTTTTGCCCGTGCCGGAATTACCCAGTGCCAGCACGTTTTCGCGGCGGTCGATAAACTCACAGCGCGCCAGTTCCAGCACCAGCTTCTTGTTCAACGCTGGCAAGGACGGGAAGTCGAAAGTGTCCAGACTCTTGGTCACGGGAAACTTCGCGGCCTTGATGCGGCGCTCGGTGGCCCGCTGTTCACGGTCGAGCAGTTCCAGCTCGCAGAGTTGTTGCAGGAAGCTCCTCGAATCCAAGCTCTCGGCGGCGCATTGCCGCGCCAGTTTGTCGTACTCGCGCAGGAAGGTTGGCAGCCGCAACGCTTTCAAATGCGCTTCGAGCAGAAGTTTCGACCTCGCCATTACCCCCCTCCTTGTGCCAGCAGTGCCAAATAGTCCGCAGCGGAGGTTTGCTCCACCTGGGCTGCCGGCAGGTGCGGATACTTCGTCAAGTCCAAGCGCGGCGGCCGTTGCTCGATGCGGCACAGCACTAAGTGCCTGACTGCATCCAAGCCAATCGCTCCCAACTCGCAGGCTTGGCGCACCGCCGCGGCAACGTGCTCGAATCGGAAGTCCTCCAGTAATCGCAATACCTGCACGTACTCGCGCTTGCCTGGCATTCCCAACCGTGCCTCGAGCAAACGTCTCAAGCACGTGAACTGTTCGGGCAGCTCCCAGCCCGCCAACGGGGCCGCTTGATCGAGCGCGTTGGTCTTGCGTTCCAGCAGTGCTAGGTAATGCAGCGGATCGAAGATCAACTCTTCGCGTTCGTAACTGCGCCGGTGGCGCGCGATCTCTTCGCTGCCACAACAGATCACGATTTCATCGACGTAGCCTTTCAGCAACACCTGGCGATGTCCGTAGCGTGTGGGCACCGAGTAGTCGTTGGCGCGATAGCGCACCAATGACAGCGACGTCACCCGCGTGGTGCGTTTGTCGCAGGCGTCATAGGGCGTGGGCGGCAAGGGCAACAACGCTTGGCGGTCACGCTTGAAACGTTCCTCAATCGTTTCGGTGTGCCGCCGCAAGCGCCGCTTACGATTGTTGAGGCACTGCGCTTCGAGCTGCTCGTTGAACGCTTCCCAGCTTGGAAACCTTGGCGCCGGCACCATGAAGTTCCGCCGGGCATAACCGACCAGTCCTTCCACCTTTCCCTTGTCGTTGCCTTTGCCCGGACGCCCGAAACGATCGGAGAATAAATAGTGCGACTGCAGTTCACTGAACACCCTGGTCCGCTTGCGCCTGCCGTCGCCCAGAATCCTCGCCACCGCCAAGGTCGTGTTGTCGTAGAGGATGCTGCGTGGCACGCCGCCGAAGTACCGAAACGCTGCGTTGTGCCCCTCGCAAAACGCTTCCGTCGTCTCGGCCGGGAAAGCTTTTACGAAAGCGTCATCGCTATGCGGCAGATCGACCACCAAGTAGTGCGCCTTGCGCTGTACGCCGTCAATGACCACCAGAGCTTCACCGAAGTCGGCCTGGGCATCGCCCGGCGGATGCACCAGCGGCACGAACATCTCTTGCCCGCCGAGCTTCTTGTCGCGAACATAGTCCTTGACGATCGTGTAACCGCCGGTGAAATCGTACTCGTCGCGCAAGCGGTCGAAGATGCGTTTTGCGGTGTGGCGTTGTTTCTTCGGACGTTCCTGATCGTCGATGAGGATCTGATCGACGATTCCGGTGAAGGGATCCAGCTTCGGCCTCTGCGCTGGTTGGCGCCGCCGATAGCCCGGCGGAGTGGCGTAGCGCAACATCTTGCGCACCGTCCCTCGCGCCAGGCCAAACCGTTTGGCGGCCTCGCGCTCACTGAGCCCTTCGACAAAGACACTGCGCCGTACTTGAGCGTATAGCTCCACGCGATACATCCCTCTCGTGTCCCACAAACACCACAGGAATGTTCGCTGGACCACTCGGACGGTCTACTTTTACTCCGCCCAAAAGCAGCTTCGATTCGCCGCTCTATGGTCTAGTTTCGCTCCGCCGTTCTCAGATGCGGTGCCTCCACTCGTTGCAAATACGATGCTGGCAGGCGCGATGGGACTTTTGGGGGCCATTTTTGTTGGTTGGCGAAACAGCGAGCACGTTGAGATCCACTACGCGATGAACGGTTGCCTCGCGGGCTTGGTCGCAATCACAGCGGGATGTCATGCCGTGTCAGCTCTAAGCGCGGCCGTGATTGGTGCCGTGGCGGGGCTCGTCATGGTAGGCGCAACCCACCTGCTCGATCGGTTTCAGATCGATGATGCGGTTGGGGCGATCCCGGTTCACCTGGCTGCTGGAATTTGGGGCACATTGGCCGTTGGGATTTTCGGAAACCCGGAACTTCTCGCTACGGGACTGTCGCAACTTCAACAGATTCAGGCACAGATCACTGGAATTATTGTGGTCGGGTTTTGGGCGTTCGTCGTTTCCTTCTTGGTACTGAAGACCATCAACCGCTTCATGGTTCTTCGCGTTACTCCGGAAGAGGAAGAAATCGGCTTGAATGTCGTTGAACATGGTGAACGAACCGATTTAATCGATCTTTTTGAAACGATAGATCGACAGACGCGTTCTGGAGATCTGAGCATTCGTGCGCACATGGAGCCGTTTACGGAAGTGGGTCGAATTGCGGATCGATACAACCAGGTGATGGGATCTCTCCAGGTGACAGTAGACAACCTGACCGAAACCAACATGGAACTCGAAAAGGCCAACGAGGTTATTCGCGGGCACAACGATCGCATGGAGCAAGAGCTCGATCTCGGCCGTGAAATCCAGATGAGCATGATTCCCTTGATGTTTCCCCCGTTCCCTGAACATGACGAATTCTCGATCTACGCGAAGCTCAATCCTGCTCGGGAAGTCGGCGGAGACTTTTACGACTTTTACTTCCTGGATGAGCGACGGTTGCTCGTCTGCATTGCTGACGTTTCTGACAAGGGAGTTCCTGCTGCACTCTTCATGGCTGTAGCGAAGACGGTAATCAAATCCCAGACCGCGTCCGAGCAGTCGGTGGCGAACATCCTGACACAGGTCAATGCCGAACTTAGCCGATCCAACAGCAGTTGCATGTTCGTGACCATTTTTATCGGCATTCTGGACATACAAACAGGTGAACTCGTCTACAGCAACGGAGGACATAATCCACCGTTACTGCGTCGGGAAGATGCTTCGATCGAGCGTCTTTCGAAAGTCCACGGACCAGTAGTCGGGGCAAGGGAGGGCCTGGTTTACGGGGAGTCCCGCCTTCGCATGAGACCGAACGATCTTCTGCTTCTCTATACAGACGGTGTAACCGAAGCAACGAACGCTCAGGGAGAACTCTTTTCGGAACACCGCCTGGAAAAGGTCTTGAGTGATTCCAACTCGAACATGTGTCGAGCGGCCGTGGATTTGGTCACCGCGAGAGTGGAGCAGTTTGAAAAAGAGGTCGAGCAATCCGACGACATAACCGTTCTTGCCCTGCATTTCGTTGGGGCAAGCAGCGACGGCAAAGCGGCCCCGGAGGTATTCAGGATTCGTAGTAACTTTGACGACATGCCGATTGCCGACGACAAACTAGACGCCGTTGCGGAACGACACGGAATCCCGGCCGACATTGTCTCCAAGTTCAAGATCATTCTTGATGAGCTACTTAGCAACATAATCTCGTATGCGTATGCGGATGACAAAGACCACGAGATCGAGCTTTGGATGGAAGTCGCAAATAACAGGTTTCTCCTCACGATCACCGATGACGGAATCCCCTTCAACCCATTGACAGCGGAGGCTCCCGATACGAATACGCCGATCGAGGAGCGCGAACTCGGAGGGTTGGGGATTCACCTGGTAAGAACGCTCGCTGATGAGGCAACCTACCAGCGTCAGGCGGACAAGAACGTCCTAACCTTGGTGAAGGAATTTGCACCTTCGGGGGTAACTTCCGACAAATAGCCGACTCGGACGCACCTTTGCTCAGTTTGCGACGTGACGACCCCCGGCTTCTGAAGTCCGGCCGTCGCGGCGCACTGAGGTCAATCCGCAGATAGAGCCGTGCATCCTTGCCCTCACGCCCCCTCTTCGACCTGAACTGGCTCACACAACGCCCCCAGTGTTTCGCGGCCGTGCTTGCGGGCCAATGCGAGCAGGCGCAGGAAAATCTGAGCCGTAATGAACGCGTCGCCCGGCGCGGTGTGGCGATCATGTGGCTTCACATGGAACAGGTCGCAGAGCGAGTCGAGCGAGAAACTACGGATTGCCGGTTGGTCAGCGAAAGCGCCATCCCGCTCGAGGTTTAGGGTGAGATCCATTGTGTCCAGCCACCGATTCTTCAGCTCGAAACCCCAATGCCTTTCGTACGCAACATTCAAGGTCTCGACGTCATGCATGATGTGGTGGCCGACGATTACGCCGCTGCCGAGATAATCCAGAAACTGCTGCAGCGCCTCGGGCTCGTCCAGCCCGGCCTGACTCTCCTCGCGGGTGATGCCGTGAACCGTCACTGACTGCAAGTTGTGCTCGATCTTGATCAGTACCTCGAAGGAGTCCTCGAGCAGGATCTCATCGCCCTGCACGGCCACCGCGCCAATCGTGATCAGGCGGTCCTTACGGGCATCCAGTCCAGTGGTTTCCGAGTCGAGCACGATAAAACGGATGTCTCGCTCGGAGGCGTCGTCGCTCCAGGTGCGGTCAAAGAGCGCCACGTAGTCACGAACGAAAGCCGACGTTTCAGCGGTGCTCATCTTGGGAGTAACCCGTTCCTCTCGGTAGTGAACTCGAGCAGTTTCATAATGGTTCGGAATCCATTCTTGAGCACCTGCTGCTCCAGCTTGCTCAGGGCCTTCGGCTCGATCGTCCACCCACCGGTGCCATCGCGCAACCCGATGCGAGCCTGGTGGTAAAGTGCTACGCGAAAGGTGCTGGCTGCATCGGCAAACAGGTTGCGCTGTTCCTCAACCTCCGCGCCGGTCGCCTCGAGACGGACGATGGTCGGGGTCTGAGATGTATCGGCCCGCTCCAGGGCGAAGACTCGGCCGACATCGGCAAGCGGCCGTAGGGTGCTGCGCCGCAGGTCGAATCGGCTGGTGCGCTCCCCGTCGTCCTCGACCACCAGCCCCTGGAAGAAGGTGAGCGGCGGCAGGTTCGCCATCGAGTCGTTTGCGAGGATGGGAACGAAGGATTCGTCCTTTTTCACTCGCTCTCGGATGTGCTGCTGGAGTGCTGTGGCCAGCGCTGCGTCTCCCCGCACTGCAGCTAGCTCGAAGAACGGCAGGGCTGCATAGATCCCCGAGAGGACCGGATCCGTAATCCACCGCGAATAACTATCCCTCCACTCGGCCAGGGAACGGCACCCTCTCTCGTTGCTGGGCGTGATCGCATCGTCTGGTGAGTGGTAACCGCACTGACGAAGCGCTTCGGAAACCTGCTCCCCAAGATGGCGAGGAACTTCGCCGTCTCCTTCATGAACAACCCCGACGTCCGGCATAGCGCCAGTGAGTAGCTCGCCGCGGGCTGTGGCTCCAAAGAACACCCAGCACTGGTTTGCACCCCGCTGGCCATCGGCGGCGCCCTCGGTCAGCTCGATTACCCGGCTCACGATCAGGCGGTTCAACTCGGTAAAAGCCTCGGCGACCCACACGACGGCCGACGGATCGGTGAGGGACTGTGCGGCGAAACGGAGGGCCAGGCGCCGCAGTTCGCCCAGCTCGGCCAGCGTCTGCGACCGTCGGATCTCGTGCCCGAGCTGCGGCAGATTCGGAACGCCGAGCAGCATCAGATCCGATTCTGTGATGACCGCTTTCAGAGCACCTTCGGAATCCATGATGCCTACTGCCGAGCAGCCGCCACGGAGCATCTCCATCGCATAGGCATGTGGCGGGAGCACATCGGAAAGGACCGGCAACGGAGTGGCCATCACGTCGGCCACGCCGCCGGCCCTTCCGATGTCACCAGTCACCAGCCGGCGAAACGAAGTGTCGTCGAGGTATCCTGCGGGAGCACCGTTCCTGATCACGACCAGCGTGTCGCGGCCATGTCGGCTCATCCGCTCGACGGCTTCTTGAAGAGGAGTATCGCCGGCACAGGTCAGCGTTCGGCCGGCCAGGAAGTCGACCGGAAGCCAGGCTCCCCCCGGGCCGCCGGCCGCGCCATCGGTAGAGTTGCCGGTGATGTTTACCGGCGCCACGGAGAAGTTGGACTCGATGTAGCGGGCGAGTCTGGAATACCGCTCGGCTAGCGCCTCGAACTCTTCGGCGAGCAGGGCGTAGATGATGACGTCGCTGGCGGTTTTCGCCGAATACTGGTATTCGCCCTTGCCCGCAAGCGGTTCCGCGCCGATGATGTCGCCCTCACCGAGCACGTCCTGCAGCACCGCGGCCTGATGACTCTCGTCGACGAGCTTCACCGTCCCCTGCTGAATGACGAAGATAAATCGGCCCGCCTTGCGCCCCTGCCAGTACACGTACTCGTCGGATTCGTGGAACTTGACACGCCCGCTGCCGGCCAGCCGCAGCAGATCTTCCTCGCCGACGAAGGAGAATGGCGGAAACTCCTTCAGGAAGTCCGCGACGCGGTAGTAGATGCTCGAGGATCGCAAACTCGCCCCCCTCCGTTAGGTGATTAGCGCCCAGAGATCTACAGGGGCCGGGTCGGAATGGTGCTTTACCAGGATTCCCCTTGTAGCATCCTGCTAACGGCATCATTGGAAACGACACCCGTGCCGCCCTCGCCGAGCTTGACGATGATCTTGTAGTGAGAAATGGCGGAGCCCATCGCGACCCGTCCAATTCTACCGTGTGGTGATAGCTGGCGAGAACAATCGATGTCATGAACAACCAAATATTTTTCGTCCAGACGACCGCTGAGAACGGCGGAGAGAAACTAGACCACATAGCGGCGGTGTGAAGGCTCCGTGAAGGAGGTGGAGGACCAAGCCGCTGATGTGGTCCGCAAGCATCCCCGAGGTGTTTTGTGGAACACCGGAGGGATGTATCGGGTGGAGCTATACGTTCAAGTACGGCGAAGTGTCTACGTCGAAGGGCTAAGCGAACGCGAAGCAGCACGGCGCTTTGGGATTGCTCGCGAGACCGTGCGCAAGATGTTGCGCTACCGGACTCCGCCGGGCTATCGGCGGAGCAAGCCGGTGAGGCGTCCCAAACTGGAGGCCTTCACCGGCATTGTCGATCAGATCCTGATCGACGATCGCGAGTGTCCGAGGAAGCAGCGCCACACCGCCCAGCGCATCTTTGACCGCCTACGCGACGAGTACGCGTTCACGGGCGGCTACACGATCGTCAAGGATTACGTGCGCGAGAAGAAGCTGGGCGGGCAAGAGATGTTCGTGCCGCTGGCGCATCCGCCGGGCGACGCCCAGGCGGACTTCGGCGAGGCGCAGGTGGAGATCGGCGGGGGGCTGGCGAAGGCGCACTACTTCGTCATCGATCTACCCCACAGCGACGAGAGTTACGTGCGGGCATACGGCGGAGTTCCGCGAGACGTTGGCTGCGGCAGAGGTGGAGAGGGTGCGCTTACCGGCGCGGTCACGCAACTTAAACGCCTACGCCGAGCGCTTTATACGGACGATCAAAGGAATCCTGCCTGGAGCGGCTGATCCTATTTGGGGAGCGGTCGCTGCGCCGTGCGACCCGTCAGTTTCTTCAGAAGGGCGAGCACGTCCACGTTCACCCACAAGGGAGGAATTGAGTCGTGATCAGCCCGCCCTTATCTGGCTGGTGGGTCCCTTGACGGGGTGACGGCCCCGCTCTGGCCCCGCCGTCTCTCAAACCATTTCTGGGCCTCGTATCCCCAGAAGACCACCATACTGAGCGCTAGAGTAACACTCAGGTCTCGCACCGAGAGAGTTACCGTTTCAAAGATAGCCTGCATAAACGGCAGATAGACCACGCCAAGATGCAGCAGCGTGGACAGCCCTACGGCGGCAAGCAGTGCTTTGTTCGTCAACAGGCCGATGGTAAACAGCGATGCCCGCTGGGAACGGATGGTCATCGCGAGTGACATCTGGGAGAAGGTGAGTGTCGTGAACAGGATCGTTTGCCACTTCGCTTCACCGGCTTGCCAATAGATGTAACCGACACCGAGTGAAGCCAGCCCCATCAGGATGCCGAGCCAAATAATGTCCCGGACGCCGTGCCGACCAAAGATTCCCTCACCGGGCGGATGGGGGGCACGCTGCATAATATCTTTTTCGGCCGGCTCCACTCCGAGGGCCAGAGCCGGCAGGCCGTCTGTGACCAGATTCATCCAGAGGATCTGGATAGGCAGGAGGGGGAGAGGCATTCCCATTAACGGCCCCACCAGCATGACCCAAAGCTCTCCGGAGTTGCACGCGAGCAAGTACTTGATGAACTTACGGATGTTGTCGAAGATAACGCGCCCCTGCTCGACGGCTGCCACAATGGTGGCGAAGTTATCGTCCTGCAATACCATGTCGGAAGCTTCTTTGGAGACGTCAGTGCCGGTGATCCCCATTGCCACACCGATGTCGGCCTTCTTCAGAGCCGGAGCGTCGTTGACCCCATCGCCCGTCATGGCCACAATGTGCCCTCGGTTTTGCAGCGCTTCGACGATGTTGAGCTTGTGCTCCGGAGAGACCCGGGCGTACACTCCCGTGCTTTCGGCGACGTCCTCCAGTTTTTCAAGCGACAGCTTGTCCAGATCCTGACCGGTCAGGAGTTTGCCGTTGGTGGTCATTGCAAGCTGTCGAGCGATGTGCCAGGCTGTCAACGGATGATCGCCTGTGATCATCAAAGCCCGGATCCCGGCGGCCTGGCAGGTCGCAACCGCGTCCTTCACTTCGGGCCGTGGCGGATCGATCATTCCTACAAGGCCAACAAAGATTAGGTGTCTTTCAAGAGTCTCCTCGCCGTGATTCCCTGCGAACGTTTCAAGTGGCCGAATCGCCACGCCTAAAACGCGCAAGCCCTCCCGCGCCAGGTGGTCGTTCCCGCCCAGAATCTGTTTGCGCCACGCCTCATCCATCGGAACAGGATGACTGCCTTCCCAAACATGGGTGGACACTTGCAACAGGTTATCCATGGCGCCTTTTGTCACGGCTAGATGGGTAGCCGATGCCATCGATCGGTGATCCCTGAAGGTGGCCGCCAACCCTGGAGGGATAAGACGCCGGTCAGTAGGGAGGCGGTGGACCGTCGTCATGCGCTTCCGTTCCGAATCGAAGGGAATCTCGTCAACACGCGGGAAGATTCGTTCGAGATCTGTCCTGACAAACCCTTCACGGGCGGCTGCAAGGATCAGTGCGCCTTCGGTCGGGTCCCCAATTGCCCGATAAGGATTGCCAGGCTCATCATTCACCTCCAAGACCGCATCGTTGCAGAGGGCACCAGCTGTAAGCAACAGTGCTTTCGTAGGCCGGGCGATCTCTGTGGCTTCTGCCCGTTCTAAAGAAGCATCACGAACCGGACTCAGGTCGGTTCGCCCGTCGGCCGTCTGCAGCGTTGTAACGGTCATCCTGTTCTGCGTCAAAGTGCCCGTTTTGTCGGAGCAAATGACAGTCACTGAGCCGAGCGTCTCGACGGCGGGCAGCTTGCGAATGAGCGCGCGCCGCTTCAACATTCGTTGCGCACCCAAGGCAAGCACGATGGTCACGACGGCAGGCAGCCCTTCGGGAACTGCCGCAACCGCGAGGCTGACGGCCGTGAGAAACATTAAGTGGAGGTTTTCACCGCGCAGCACGCCGAAGAGGAAGATCACGGCCACGATTCCCACAGCGACCATTACCAGCACTCGCCCGAGTTGGTCCAAGCGGCGCTGTAGGGGTGTCGGCTCCTGCTCGACGGTTTGGAGCAAGTCTGCAATGCGGCCCAATTCGGTTTGCATGCCGGTTGCGGTGATCACCGCCAAGGCACGGCCGTAGGTCACCGTCGTGCCCATGTAGGCCATGTTGAGTCGGTCGCCTAAAGCTTGGCTAGCCTCATATACAAGCTGTGCATCTTTCTCGACGGGTTCCGATTCCCCCGTTAGGGCAGCTTCCCCGATTCGCAGATTCGCGCTCTCGATCAGTCGCCCATCGGCGGGCACAAGATTCCCTGCTTCGAGCAAGACGATATCCCCTGGTACCAGGTCGCGCGAGGAGATTTCACGCAGATGCGAGTCCCGCCGAACCTTAACCTTGGGCACCGCCATGCGTTTTAGTGCGGCCATGGCTTGTTCGGCCCGATACTCCTCCCGCACACCCAGAAAAGCGTTTAGGATAACGATGACTAAGATCGCTATCGCATCCTTGTAGTCTCCCAGGGCGGCGGAAAGGGCCGAAGCCACGATGAGAACCACCACGAGGACCGCCGTGAGCTGCTCCCAGAGGATTAACCATCGGCTCTTCGGTGGCTTTTCAACGAGAGCGTTCGCCCCGTATCGGGCGAGACGGTCCCTGGCTTCCTCGCCGGATAGGCCTTGGTCTGGATTGGTTTCTAACCGCTCCAGTACTTCGTTCGAATCGAGTTGATACCAGTTACTCACGGCGTTGTTGCACGATTCGACCTCGGCGCGAGCCGGGCCGCCTTTCCAGCCCCTCGTTCACGACGCCACAGCGTAGGACTGCGGCCTGCCCAGCTCGGCCATCCGGTTGAGGATGTGACAGCCGATCGTGGCCTCTCTCCTTTGCGCGTCGCTATTCCTCGCCTTCAGGCTTCCTCCGAGTACTGACTTGTATCGGAAGAACCCGTTCTCGACCCGCGCCTGCTGGCGGTAGCCCGACTCCTTCTGCCACTCTCGTCGTCCGACCTTGCGAATCCTCTCAAGCGCCGCTTCTCGCTGCCTCCACGGGCCGTCCGTCGGCCCCGCCGACACCGCACAGCGACGCGGCGGGATCACGATCACAGCGTCCTCTGTGCCGGCCGCGCCGACCCGCTCGTAAATCGACCTGTGGTCGTAGGCCCCGTCCGCCGTGAAACGCCGGATCGGAATCTCGATCTGGTCGAGCAGATTAGGGAGAGCGGAGGCGTCGTCCCCGCTGCTCGCCGTGAGCTCGGCCGCCACCATGAACCCCTCCTCATCCACTCCGATGTGCAGCTTCCGCCCAGTCCCGGCGTTTCTTCGACGCCTTGTACTTGTGCACGTTCCAGTCGCCGGAACCTAGGATCTTGAGCCCCGTGGAATCGACGATCAGGTGGATCGGGCCGTCGTGGGCGCGGGTCAGCGCAGGCAGCTCAACGATCTGGTTCCGGCGCGAGAGCGTAGTGTGGTCCGGGGCCTTGAGGTCGAGGCCCATCAGGCTGAGTAGCGAGTCCAGGAATCCTTCGGTCTGGCGAAGCGGCAGGCGGAAGACGACCCGCAGGGTCAAGGCGGTCAAGATCGCCAGGTTCGAGTACCGCCGCTGGCCTCCGCGCAGACCGTTCTTCGCTGGGGTCCACGCGGCGATCGCTTCCTTGCTCAACCAGATCGTGACGTCGCCGCGGTTCCTGAGGCCGCGCTCGTACTCCCGCCAGTTCCGAATTCTGTACTTCGTCTTGTACTTGCGGTTGACTCGGCTCGACTTGCCTGCGGCCATGACGTTGCCCTCGATCTCCATGATGGATCGAGACCCCGTGCCGATGCCTGGCGTGGGAGCCGCAGTCGATTCATGCACCAACGCCGCGTTCAGTCCGGGTACATCCCCGCCGCCGGTCAGAACACCGATCGTTTTATCCGCCATTGTGCATTACCCGTGTCTCCCGGGCGTTAAAAAGACCTCTCAAGAGTTGTCGATCTCCCGCAGAATAAAGGGATCCGCATACCCCAAGGGATGGAACGGTAGAATCGTTCCTGATTCAGTTCCTTGAAGTGTATCTTTGGATCTCCTCCTCAAGGTTAACGAGTCGAAATTGCCAAAGCCTTCAGGCAGGTAACTTGGTTTCCCACGAAGAAAACCGGAAATGCGGCCACCTTGCGGGTTCGATGATGCAGAATCCGTCCTGGCCCCTCTACCCGACGGTCGCCTTCGGTGGCTGCTCGATGGTCCGGCCTTTCCCAATTCCTTGGATTTCGCCCTTCCTGTGGAGTGAGAAATAGACTGCCAAGACAATCACAGCACCCAGGGAGACGAAAGCCATCCACAGGATGAAGCGTTCAACGTTAACTATGGCCGCAAACGCGTCTCGGGTCGGTTAAGCTATTATAACCGTCCAACCTAGCGCCTCGTAATCGTCCCGCAGGCCAGTGTCGGCGAAGGCGATGAGGGTTTCGCCTTCACCTTCCAAGTTGCGTACGAGATAGCCGGCCTGGCGTCCCTGCAGGGTACCGAAGGCGTCGATAACGGCCTTATGCTCCTCGGACTTCAGCTTCGCGGAAAAGCTGACATTAGGTCCAGCAATGACCGTACTGTCCTGGTTGACCAACAGGGTTCGAGTCTGTGGGCCGAGGTCAGCTTTGCTGATGAGGGGAAAGAGGCCAGTCACGTTGACGTTGGCGTGTATGACGCCGGCAAACTGGCCGGTACCTTGCTCGAAGACAGGAACTCCGATGCTAATATGATTGGCCTTGGTCACCTCATCGTAGTCGATCTCCGTCAGACCCATGGCTCCGCGGCCGTCGGCATAGATATTCAGCCAACTCTCCTCATCGCCCTGAAAGTAATCGAAAGGCTTCCGAGTGGCTGTGACCGTCCCACCCCTCATGTCGGTCGTGCTGATCCGAAGGAAAGAGGGGTCGACCTGCACGTAGCGGCGTAGCGCCAGAGATGCTCTTGATGTGAGTATCCGCGCCAGCAGCGGCCTAGCCGCCGGCGTGTTCCAACTGTCCTCAATGCTTTGAATCTTCGCAGCAAGCACTTCTTCGCTCATTCCCTGATACGACTGATTAGATGGGTAGATCGCCTCCGCAATTAGGGGATCAGCCGCTATGAGGGTGACCAGTTCTACGCGGCGATGAATGAACTGTGCAAGATCGATGGCGGTTACCTCGGCGATGGTCTTGAAGTGTGAGCCTATCGCTTCCCGCAGATCATCCGTAGTCGTCGAAATCGTGTATAGGGAAAAAAGACTGATGGGAACGATCGTGATCAGCAGTCCGATGAGTAGCCTTCGCACAGACATGTGGAACTCGAAAGTGTCTTGCGGCATGATGGGCCTCCAGCAAACATTCTGTCAGATGGCGAGTCCTAGGGCCGGAGAAATGGCTTGGGCTTCCCGGAATGGCTGTGAGACGCAGCCTCGTATCGAGGGCTGTGCTTAATCTTGTCTCGGCGGACCCGTAAATGAACGCGGGATTCCGCCCAGCTGAGGTGCTCGATCCAAGAAGTCGGAATCAACACCCGCGGATTGGGCATGGAAGCCTTCTTGGTGTCGATCAACAAGTAACGAATAACCCAGTGGCCATCTCCAACGAGCAGATCTTGCAAGCAGCCAAACGGACCATCAAGGGCTTCGATCTGGTAGCCGAAGACCTCCTGGGCGCTACGCAAGTGGTGGGTGAGAACGGCGGAGCGAAACTAGACCATAGAGCGGCGAATCGAAGCTGCTTTTGGGCGGAGTAAAAGTAGACCGTCCGAGTGGTCCAGCGAACATTCCTGTGGTGTTTGTGGGACACGAGAGGGATGTATCGCGTGGAGCTATACGCTCAAGTACGGCGCAGTGTCTTTGTCGAAGGGCTCAGTGAGCGCGAGGCCGCCAAACGGTTTGGCCTGGCGCGAGGGACGGTGCGCAAGATGTTGCGCTACGCCACTCCGCCGGGCTATCGGCGGCGCCAACCAGCGCAGAGGCCGAAGCTGGATCCCTTCACCGGAATCGTCGATCAGATCCTCATCGACGATCAGGAACGTCCGAAGAAACAACGCCACACCGCAAAACGCATCTTCGACCGCTTGCGCGACGAGTACGATTTCACCGGCGGTTACACGATCGTCAAGGACTATGTTCGCGACAAGAAGCTCGGCGGGCAAGAGATGTTCGTGCCGCTGGTGCATCCGCCGGGCGATGCCCAGGCCGACTTCGGTGAAGCTCTGGTGGTCATTGACGGCGTACAGCGCAAGGCGCACTACTTGGTGGTCGATCTGCCGCATAGCGATGACGCTTTCGTAAAAGCTTTCCCGGCCGAGACGACGGAAGCGTTTTGCGAGGGGCACAACGCAGCGTTTCGGTACTTCGGCGGCGTGCCACGCAGCATCCTCTACGACAACACGACCTTGGCGGTGGCGAGGATTCTGGGCGACGGCAGGCGCAAGCGGACCAGGGTGTTCAGTGAACTGCAGTCGCACTATTTATTCTCCGATCGTTTCGGGCGTCCGGGCAAAGGCAACGACAAGGGAAAGGTGGAAGGACTGGTCGGTTATGCCCGGCGGAACTTCATGGTGCCGGCGCCAAGGTTTCCAAGCTGGGAAGCGTTCAACGAGCAGCTCGAAGCGCAGTGCCTCAACAATCGTAAGCGGCGCTTGCGGCGGCACACCGAAACGATTGAGGAACGTTTCAAGCGTGACCGCCAAGCGTTGTTGCCCTTGCCGCCCACGCCCTATGACGCCTGCGACAAACGCACCACGCGGGTGACGTCGCTGTCATTGGTGCGCTATCGCGCCAACGACTACTCGGTGCCCACACGCTACGGACATCGCCAGGTGTTGCTGAAAGGCTACGTCGATGAAATCGTGATCTGTTGTGGCAGCGAAGAGATCGCGCGCCACCGGCGCAGTTACGAACGCGAAGAGTTGATCTTCGATCCGCTGCATTACCTAGCACTGCTGGAACGCAAGACCAACGCGCTCGATCAAGCGGCCCCGTTGGCGGGCTGGGAGCTGCCCGAACAGTTCACGTGCTTGAGACGTTTGCTCGAGGCACGGTTGGGAATGCCAGGCAAGCGCGAGTACGTGCAGGTATTGCGATTACTGGAGGACTTCCGATTCGAGCACGTTGCCGCGGCGGTGCGCCAAGCCTGCGAGTTGGGAGCGATTGGCTTGGATGCAGTCAGGCACTTAGTGCTGTGCCGCATCGAGCAACGGCCGCCGCGCTTGGACTTGACGAAGTATCCGCACCTGCCGGCAGCCCAGGTGGAGCAAACCTCCGCTGCGGACTATTTGGCACTGCTGGCACAAGGAGGGGGGTAATGGCGAGGTCGAAACTTCTGCTCGAAGCGCATTTGAAAGCGTTGCGGCTGCCAACCTTCCTGCGCGAGTACGACAAACTGGCGCGGCAATGCGCCGCCGAGAGCTTGGATTCGAGGAGCTTCCTGCAACAACTCTGCGAGCTGGAACTGCTCGACCGTGAACAGCGGGCCACCGAGCGCCGCATCAAGGCCGCGAAGTTTCCCGTGACCAAGAGTCTGGACACTTTCGACTTCCCGTCCTTGCCAGCGTTGAACAAGAAGCTGGTGCTGGAACTGGCGCGCTGTGAGTTTATCGACCGCCGCGAAAACGTGCTGGCACTGGGTAATTCCGGCACGGGCAAAACGCACATCGGCTTGGCGTTGGGACTGGCGGCTTGTCAGCGCGGCTATCGAACACGCTTCACAACAGCGGCGGCACTGGTCAATGAGCTGTTCGAAGCCCGAGATGAACGGCGCTTGCTGCGATGTCAAAAGCAGTTGGCCAAGCAGGATCTGCTGATCGTCGATGAACTGGGCTACGTGCCGCTATCGAAGACCGGAGCGGAGTTATTGTTCGAAGTGTTTTCCCAGCGCTACGAACAGGGCTCGACGCTGGTCACCTCGAATCTGCCGTTTAACGAATGGACGGAGGTCTTCGGCTCCGAGCGGCTGACCGGCGCCCTGCTCGATCGCCTCACGCACCACGTTCATATTCTAGAGATGAACGGCGAAAGCTTCCGTCTGATCCAGAGCAAGAAGAAGCGGGCTCACTCTTTGGGCTGACCCACCGGCCACTCGCCCGGTTTTCGTGGGACGGCCTCCACTACGCCTGGGCCGCCCTAAAGGGCGACCGCAGGCTCCGTTCCAGCCGTCCCACGAAAACCGCTACCCCTTCACCAACTGGTCTACTTTTGCTCCGCCGAAGTGGTCCAAATTTACTCCGCCCTTGACAGGTGGGCGGCCTCAGAGTCGACACGAGTGGATTCGACCTGATCCGCCTCGGCCACCGCGAGCGCTTGCCGGGATACAGCTCCGTGAAGAGAGGCCAGCGGGCCTCCACCGCGACGACTCGGCGACCCACCGTATCGGTCAACCATCAATCGTTCCAGTTGGTAAGAGAGAGGTTCATCGTGACCGGTAGATTCGCGACTTTCCACTTCTTCCTTCGTCAATGAGACTGGGAGCACCCGAACTGAACCGTCGGGCTGGCCGAGACAGTCAGGATGTATGAGCACGCGATGGCCAAAGAGCCACCCGGTCGTGTTGAGTACCAGATAACGAATCGACCACGTCGAATCGTCGAAATAGAAGTCGGCCGCCTTTCCCACCTTGCCGTCGAGGGCGCGGACCCGGAAGCGGCATAGGTCTCTGACGCTTTCTAGCATGGCTCAGACGTCCTGAGATGGTCGAAGAGAACCTATTTCGTAAAGCCTATGTGTCCGTCAGCGTCCTATGTAAGTCCTGCGTGCGGTTCAGCCGGAGGTCTCACCGATCTCTCCACCGCGGCTGATGGGCAAGTTCAATTCTTCCTGCGATACTTCTACTGCGGCGACGATTGTGTGGTTCCTGGGAGCTTTTGCGAACGTCGGTTCCGTCTCGCCGACTGAGCGCTGAGCGGCTTCCGAGGCCTTTCTTGCATCCTCATAGCCGGCCGCCACGTGATAGATCACTTTGTCGAAGAAATGGGAGATCGATGATACCAACTGCAGTTCAAGGCTCAACTCGGACGAGTCGCCGGCAATGCTCCCGTCGATGAACTGCAACAGCTTTGCCTTTGAAAAGGTCAGCGCAAAGATCACCTGCTCCAATGGAATGCCGAAGTGAAACCGGTCTCGCCCGACCTTTACGTAGTGCTGCTCCAACGCAAATTCGCTACGGGAATATAGCCATCCGCCAAGATTCTCATACAAATCAGCCGCCAGTTCGCGAAGCTTTTCGGTGGCGAAGGCATGATAGGCCTCGGCACGTTCCTCTCGACGAATGGCCTCGATTAGTTCTCCCGTCAACTTCGGGGCCTGGCGCTCTATTTCTTCCAGGAGTCTCTTTGAAATCATGCTCTGGTTCCGGGGAATTCTCTGTTCAGTTCGGTGCAGTTCTGAGTTAGGGGTGCACTGCGAGGGTTAGCCTCCTTCGGCCCTTCGGTCAGGCGGGTTGCATTCGCTGTGTGGTGGCGCGTTGAGCACCTCGCGCGGGAAGAAGACCGCCACGTAGCCCACGACATCTCGCATGGGAAGAACGCCAACTGGATCTCCGTTCGCGTTCGTCAGAGGTACATGACGATAACCACCTTGCGCCATGCGGTTCAGGGCAAAGGCGATGGAATCATAGGGTGTCAGGCACTCCGGATCCGGCGTCATAAAGTCCCGCACCGGTCGATCGAGGTCTTTCCCTTCGTAGAGACGTTTTGTCAGGACATCACGCTCGGATAAGATGCCAGCCAGCTTCCCACCCTCGACCACAAGTACAGCGCCGACCTTCTCCTCCGCCATGGCTGCTAGAGCTTCTGCCACACTGGTGCCGGGGCCAACGCGGGGAGGGCACTTCGGATAGCTCAGATCGCTGATCGGACGCAGAAGCGCTTGGGCGTCGAGCCGGTCCGGTGGAAAGTCCGGGACCTCACAGTACATATCGAGGTCCTCTTCGTAACCTTCACACATGGCGCCCTCCCCAACCCTAATACTGAACTGCCCGCATCCCTTAGCCAGGATTTCCGTTTTGGCCTTGGCACGGCCACAGTATACATCCGCGCCGGCCCGAATGCCACGTCTTTTCGCGCTGAACCCTGCACATCCCCTCCGCCGGTAGGCGCCAGGGCTCGTCCGTCCGCTCACAGACGTTGATTGCGCGGCCTGAACGGCGCTGCGGCCGACACTGCTCCCTGCCAAACCTTTTTGGAGCCGAAAACTGTTGATCCTAGCCCGGTCAACGCTACCCGCTCGGCAGCGGCAGCGCCCAGATCCTGTGCAGCATGTCACCGAACAGCCGCCGGTTCAGATGCCCCTCGGCCAGCAGCAACCAGTAGTAGCGGGCATGCTTGACCAGCCGCCCGCCGGTCTTCATCAGCCGCTGCTGCAAGCTCGTCAGCGACCAGCTCTTGATGCTTGGTGGCAGTCCCAGCCGCCGCCACAGGTTGCCGAGGTTGTAAGCCAGGACGCTGAGTTGCAAGCGAACTTCGTTCGCGCGAAAACGATGGCACGACAACCGTGTCCAATTCGTGGCCTGCTTGCCTTCCTTGATCCACTGCTCGGCCGTGCCGCGCTTGTTGTAAAAGCGCACCACCGAGCGACTGGGCCGGGTCATGTTGGTGACGATGAAGCCGGGTTGCGCGAACAGTTCGCCCGGGTGGTGCTCAACCTTCGCTACGATGCGCCGCGGTTTGCTCCAACTGGCGGCCTGATAGCGGAAGCTCTTGTAGCGCACCAGGGGCTTGGCGCTCGGCCTGCCCGGTGGCCGAAACAGGATGTCCTCGATCTCCAACTCCAGGCTCTTGTTGGCCGGAATGCGAATGGCGTACTGTACTCCGCGTTCCTCCGAAGCCTCATAAACCTCCGGCTTGGCAAAGGCCGCATCGCCCCGGAAGGCGACCTGCTTGCCCGCAGCCTGTTGGCGCTCGATCTCCGGCAACAATAGCTCATCCCAGTCGTCGGCGCTGTGCACGTTGCCTGGACGCAGCTTTGCAGCGAGGCAATCACCATGACCGTTGAACAAAAGCAACGGATGGTAGCAGACCGACTCGAAGTGTCCGTTG
This sequence comes from Bryobacterales bacterium, assembly GCA_965206025.1. Classification (GTDB taxonomy): domain Bacteria; phylum Acidobacteriota; class Terriglobia; order Bryobacterales; family UBA6623. Next base: position 253,863 of record CBDBIU010000004.1, read on the forward strand.
TAGGCACTGCCTTCCTGTTGGCCATGGACCGGACTCTCGGTGGAGTCCATGTCCAGAACGACCCGCTCGGAGTCGTCGAACGCCTCCGCTTGCCCGACCAGCTCTCGGTTCAGCGCCATCAGCCCCAGTAGATTCTCTTCGCTCGCCAGCATCTCCGTCTCGAAGCCGTGCAGCGTCGAGGTCAAGGCCGCACCGCGATCCCAGATCTTCTGCGAACCGATCAGCCGAAACGTCGGATCGATCGAAACCCGCTCGGCGTCGTTGAGGTCCTCGTAGCCCGCCAAGCGGCTGTAGACCGACTGCCGCAACAGATCAGCGAGCGTGAACTGCTTGTTTGTGCCTTGCCGGGAGTCGCTGAGATGCTCGTCAATCAGTTCTCCGAGACCGAGCCGTTCGTCCAGTTCGCGAACCAAAATCAGGCCACCATCAGAAGTGACGTGCGATCCCTGGAAATCGACTTTCAACAAGCCGTTGAAACTTAGCTGGAATGGCTTGGTTTGTTTTTCACCCATTGGGTGTTGGCCTCCATGGCGTCCTCATCGGGCTCTAGCCCCTATGAATAAAGACGCTCAAGGCCGCTGGAAGGTCGGGATGTCAAACATCAAATTGAAAATGCGGGCTTAGGCTCTTCGGGATGACCGAGTTGTTAGGAACATTATATAGCCCGTGCGAGCTATTGAAAAATAGAAAATAGGGAACTGATACATAGGTTTTGTAGATGTATCATAGGCATATGACCTGGCTCAATTATCATCACCTTCTCTACTTTTGGGTCGTTGCGAAAAAAGGCACGATCACGGCCGCTTGTAAGGACCTGAGCTTGGCCCAGCCGACGGTTTCGGCTCAACTTCGCGCGCTCGAGAATGCCTTGGGCCACGAGCTCTTCGACCGCAGTCGAAGAAAGCTTGCTCTCACGGAGACGGGTCGAATTGTGTACGGCTACGCAGATGAAATCTTCTCGGTCGGCCGGGATCTCATGGATGCTTTAGAGGGCCAACCAGCGGGCCGGCCTTTACAACTCAGGGTTGGAATAGCAGATGTGTTCCCCAAGCTGCTTGCTTACGAATTCCTCGCGCCGGCCTTCGAGCTGGACGAGCCCGTCCACGCTGTCTGTTACCAAGGCAAGCCGGGGGCGTTGCTGGCCCGTCTGGGGGCTAATGAGTTGGACATCATCTTCTCTGAATCCCCGATCGGGCCCGAGGTCCGGCTAGGCGCCTTTAACCACCAACTAGGCGAGTGCGGCGTCTCGATTCTTGCGGCGAAGAGCCTGGCCGCCGACTATCGACAACGGTTCCCTCAATCGCTGGACGGCGCCCCGTTTCTGCTACCCACAGAGAACTTCTCACTCCGACGTACGCTGAACCATTGGTTCGCCACCGAAAGCATTCGCCCGCGGATCGTCGGTGAATTCGAGGACAGCGCATTGCTGAAAGTGTTTGGCCAGGGCGGGGTAGGCTTATTCGCCGCCCCTACCGCCATTGAAAAGCAGGTCAGGTTGCAATACAGCGTCAACGTCGTTGGACGCCTGGAATCCGTCCAGGAGCGGTTCTACGCGATCTCTCTCGAACGGAAGTTGAAGCACCCGGCCGTGGTTTCGATTGTCGGGACAGCGCACCGAGAGATTTTTCATTGAGCCCGCGCGAGAGCTGCCGGGCAACTAGAGTGAAGGTAGGACTTACAAGCGGGAAGGGGGTGTAGCGGAAACGAAGTTTTAGATACGGCGGCCCACTGGTTTACCCACTAATCGACAATCTCGTTGACTTTAAGTCCTTGGGCTGTGTCTGAACACGTAGCCCCGGTTGAGTCCTGTCGACGGGTTACACCCGAAGCCCGACTGCGTTTCTGAATCAAGCTGAGCGGTAACGCCGTGGTTCGCCAGTGGGCCGCCTGTAGTTGTCGGGTGGTTCGATGGCATACCTCCTTTCCTAGCCGCACGTCGCGCCCAATGCGCGACCAGCAAGGCTTGTCTCGATTTCTTTCCATTCCCAGTATGCACCCCAACGCGGGCGCTGTCAAGACAAAACTATATTATGATTATAGGTTCAAAATGACACGCAAGAAGCTAGATACATATCGACCTTGATGCCCATCGTCGGGATCACTTTGAAAGGCAGATCGGTCAGCAGCAATCTACAAACGCCTGTCTAGTCGGTAGAGCCCTTCAGCCCACGCAGGCGCAGTACCTCACTCGCGATCTCTTCGACGGCTAGGTACGACGCGTCGATGCTTTCCCAGCCCATCTCTTCGATGAGACCGTTAGCTCCCCTAACCTCCCGCGCCACACTGCGCTCGTCTGTATAGAACGCGTCATTGTCAAGACCCAGGTCGCGGGCTCTTGCCCGACGCACGATCATCAGCCGGCGCACATTCACCTTGAGGCCGATCACCTTCTCAAGTGGTAGGCAAAGAAGCTGCGGCAGCGGAGGGATGTCGGGAATCAAGGGAACGTTCGCCGCACGAATGCCCTGGTATGCGAGGAAGAAGCACGTGGAACTCTTCGCTGCTCGCGAGACGCCCACGAGAACCACGTCCGCCTGGGATAGTTCACCCGGGCGTTGCCCGTCATCGTGCTTCAGGGTGTAATCGATAGCACCCATTCGGTCAAATCGCTCCCGCTCCTGCTTGTAGAGTAGGTCGGGGGTAGAGACCCTTTGGCTCTTGAACAAGTCGTGCAGGGCAGTAAACGCTGGTCCCAAGATATCTACAGTCGCTACGAGGTGTTCCGCGGAGGCTTTCTGCATCATTGTCCGCGTTTGTTCACTCACCAGCGTGTAGAAGATAACGGCATCTAGTTCGGCGGCTTTCTTGACAATATTCTGGACCCGCTGTGGTGTTCGCACGCGGTGCTCGGGAACGATGCGATAGCGTACGCCCTCGAATTGCAGCGCAGCCGCCGTGACCAGTTGCATGGCTGTGTTGCCCCTGCCGTCAGATACGATGAAGATTGTCGGCGAGCGCTGTTTCACCATCCCGAGTGGGAGTATAGCGAAGGTGGCAGGGAAGAGCGGACCGAGAACCTGGGCCCCCGGCCGTGGGTTTTCAACTAACCACCCGAAAACCGCGGGTCCGAGGTCCTCAAAGAATGCGTTTCCCGAGGGCCGACATGGCCAGTTCGACCGCCAGTCTGCCGGTGCGGTTGGCGGTGTCCAAGATCGGATTCACTTCCACAACCTCAAACGACCGCATGAGGCCCGAATCAGCGACCAGCTCCATGGCCAAGTGCGCCTCGCGATAGGTCGCGCCGCCCGGACAAGGAGTCCCGACGCCCGGCGCTTCGCTTGGGTCGAGAAAGTCCATGTCGAGACTGAGGTGAAAACCCGACGTGCCATCAGAGACAGCATCGATCGCTCGGCCGATCACTCCACGCATGCCGTGTTCGTCGATCTCGCGCATCGTAAAGACGTGAATACCCGCGCTGCGCACGTTTTCTTTCTCGCGGGCGTCAATGCTCCTGGCGCCGATGAGAGCAACGTTTTTCGGCTCGAGGATCGGGCCCAGGCCGTTCAGATTCACGAGCGGCGCCGGGCCGTGACCCACTATGCAAGCAAGCCCCATACCGTGGACGTTTCCGGTCGCGGTCGTTTCGGGCGTATTCATATCGGCGTGAGCGTCGATCCAGATCAGACCGATCTCTTGCCTCTGCCACCCACGCAAGAAGGCCAAGCGTGAAGCTGTGCAAGCCATCGATTCCTTCAAGCCTGTAGAGAGTACTTCGGAAGAGCGGCAGCCTGTGCACTGATTGTGCGGTAGACCGTGCGTCCACACAGATGTCCACATAAAAGGGCAAGTTGCAGGGGAAACACTGAATGCTACGAGTTGTTACTGGTGTAGACAGATTCTCGCTAAGTCCTTGGAAAGTCCCGCCAATCTATCACTCCATAGCAGTCCATCACAACGCATCAGACTCAGCACAGATTATTCACACGCCTGCGCCCCGTTTCCAATGTTTCCGCCTTGTCCTTAGTTTCCATGGACTTGCACTGATTCGGGGAATCGGCTTTCGCTCAATAAGAAACCCGCTGAAGGACAAAAGGATAGAGTTTTGACACACTTCCGAAACACCTGGGCACTCCTGCCTATCCGGCACCGGCCTCCCCCTCGAGCTGGATCGGTGACACAAAGCCGTCTGGCTTGACGGTCAGCAGCGAGCAGCCGATGCTCCCCACCACTCGCTCGGCGGTGTTGCCGATTAGCAGGCCTGAGATCCCTGTACGTGCCACGGTTCCCATCACCAGCAGGTCGATTCTCTTCTTCTTCACGAGGTCGGCAATGACGACTGCGGCGTCACCATCCAGCAGGTGGACGCGGCCACGTTTCTTGGGAAGATCGAACTTGGCCAGGAGCTCGTCGAAGGCCTTGCGGGCGCCCGTCCGCACCGACGCCACGTACTTCCTCACTTCGTCGTGTCGAACACCGGCTCGGCCTCTGAGCGTCGCTTCGCGGAAGGCTTTCCAGGCGTGCAGCACGTGAAGCTCGCTGCCTTCGAACTTAGCCAAGGCCAGCGCCAAGTCGAGCACTTTCTCACTGACCGCCTGCCGTTCCGGAAGCATTTTCTCATCGAAGGATGAGCCTGAAGACGGGGGTTGGGGCTTTTTGAGTCGCTGGGGCTCCTTTCGGGCTTTTTGATTTTGAGTTTTGGGAAGGGGAGAATCGTCGTCGGGGTTGTGGGATTGTGGGAATCGCGGAGCGATTTCCAAGGGCGGTGGGAAACGAAGGGAAACCTGGTTTTGGTTTTCCTCGTTTTCCATCGCCCGTCATTTCCACAGCCCTCTTCCTGCTGTTCAGCACGGCGTGTTCGCGGAACGGAAACTGGCAAACAGCTTCTGCTTGGCTCGCTGCATCCGGCGGGCCGCCGCCGTGTCGCTTTCGGCCTGGGCAATGCGGCCCAGAGCCTCCAGCCTCTGCCCTGGCTTGAGATAGCTGGCGGCCTCGGGCAACTTCTCGAAAGATTCCCAAGGCGTCTGGTAGTGGCGGTACACCCGCTTCTGCTTGCCTTTGGCGTCGGTCTTGATCTCGGGCTGTCCGCAGGGCCGGTGGAAGTTCAAATAGGGATTGAAGTGCTGTTGGTAGAAGCGCTGGATGCGCCCCGCGTGCGGCGCCGCGATGTACGTATATCCCATGTGTTTGCAGATCACCGCGCCGTTTTTCGATTCCACCAAGCCGTTGTCGTTGGAGTGCCGCGGACGCGACTTGGTCTGTTCGATCAGCAGCTTGTTCAATAGCTTCTCCACCGTGCGATTGAGGAACTCGCTGCCGTTGTCGGAATGGAAGCCGCGGATACGAAAGGGAAACTGCTCGATCATGGCTTTCAGCAACGGCTCCAGCCAGGCTTCACTGATCGCGGGCGTGGCGCCGACCACTTGCCACTGGGTGACTTCATCCACGGCATTGATGTGGTAGACGCCCTTGACGCCATCGCGATCCCCTTGATGCACCGTATCCACTCGCAGAAAGCCGGGTTGGCCTTGCGGGTCGGGCCGGCGCCGCTCGCCGATCGACACCGCCGTGGGCCGGGTCTTGGTGAAATGCAGCCGCCGCTGGCGGTAGGCTCTGCGCCGCCGCAGGCGATAGATCTGGGCCACCGAGATCCCCGCCAGCCGCTCGTATTCGCGCTGCTGGTACTGCTGGTATTCCCGCTCGAGGATCTTGCGCGTGGCCGGGCCGCTGAGGGTTTCGTGGGCCTCGTCCACCGCCGCCAGCAGTTCGACGTCGGCGGGCGTGTACTTGCGGGCAAAGCGATGCCGCCGGTAGCGGGCGGGTTGGAGTTCTCCGCCCTGCCGGTACTGCTGGATCAGCCGCGTGATTTGCGCCCGGCTCAGTCCGGTCATCTTGACCAGATACTGCCGCAGCAGCCCTTTGTCGGCGCGGTTTTGGCGGCTGTAGCCGTGCTGGCGAAGCGTGCGCGCCACCCACGTGTAGATCTCGGCCCGCCCTTTGCCTTTGAATCGAATCTCCTCGCTGGAGTGGAGAAACTGCTGGATCTGTTGCAGGTTCAGCTTGCTGGTGTTTTGCACTTGGATAGTCAATTCCCAGCATGCCCACTCCCCGATCCTTCAGGCTCATCTTGTGTGAGAAACAAACTCCTCGTTCAGACTCATCTTGCATGAGACAAGACTCCGGATCCTGAGGTGTAACGTCTACAGCGGCGAGAATGCGCGCATGTCGTGTCGCTCGGCCGGGTTTGACGAGGATGACCGGGCACGGGCACTTCCTCAGCAGCCGCATCGCCGTGGTGCCGAAGAGCTTCGTCAGTCCGCCCTTTTCGGCTGTCTTCAACAGCAGGTCGTGGCCGTTTCTCTCGACCTCGCGGATCAGCTCGACGGCAGGGTTACCGTAGAAAATCTCGACCTCCGACGGAACGCCGCGGCGGCGGACGGGGGCCATCAGCCGTAACAATTCCTCACGCTTGTTCTTGGCGATCTCACTCGGCAGCACCCACGGCGGCGTATCGAGCTTGGGATGGAACTTAGGCAGTTCCGGCACGACGTCCACGGCTTTGAGACTGGCGCCAGTGGCCTCCGTCAGCCGAGCCGCGCGATCAAGGGCCGCGTGCCTCTTGTTCTCGGTGTTGACGTACACGAGAACCTTCCTGAACCTTTTCATCGCCTTGCTCCCTTCTTCGTCATGGGGTGTCAAACAGGAGGCGGACCCGCATTAACCCACCTCTTGGGTCCAAAGAGGACTCTTCTTCGTTTCTCACTAAGACAAGAGGCAAGCTTCGTGCCACTTGCCGCGTACGGTGAGACGCGGTTTGATCTGAACCAGGATTTCCGATTTGGCTCCTCTGACGGCACGAGTCTACACCCTCACCCGGCGAAGCGCAATCATTTCTCCACCCGAAAGAGGCGGCGGCTGAGGCGGGACCGATCGAGCCCCCTTCTTGCCCCTCATGGGGGCTGATCCGCCGCTGCGAAGTCAATGTCGCAGACACCCCTCCGAGCTTCCGTCCTCAGTACTCAGATTTCGCATGCGTCAAGTGCGGTGCTACCCGCCCGGCACAGGCAACGCCCAGATCCGGCCCAGCATGTCACCGAATAGCTTGCGGTTGAGATGCCCGTCGGCCAGGAGCAGCCAGTAATACCGAGCATGCTTGACCAGCCGTCCGCCCGTCTTCATCAGCCGCTGTTGCAAGCTCGTCAGCGACCAGCTCTTGATCCGTTGCGGCAAGCCCGAGCCTCCGCCATAGGTTCCCCAGGTTATAGGCCAGCACGCTCAGTTGCAGTCGCACTTCGTTGGCCCGGAACCGATGGCATGACAGCCTTGTCCAATGCGTCGCTTGTTTGCCTTCCTTGATCCACTGCTCCGCCGTGCCGCGCTTGTTGTAGAACCGCACCACCGACCGGCTTGGCAAGCTCAGGCTCGTGACGATGAATCCGACGCGCGGGAACAGCTCGCCCTGGTGATGCTCGACCTTGGCGACAACCCGCCTCGGCTTCTTCCAGCTCTCCGCCTGATAGCGAAAGCTCTTGTAGCGCACTAGCGGCTTGCGGCCGGGCCTCCCCGGCGGACGAAACAGGATGTCTTTGATCTCTAACTCCAAGCTCCTGTTCGCCGGAATGCGGATGGCGTACTGCACGCCGCGTTCCTCCGAAGACTCATAAACTTCCGGCTCGGCAAAGGCCGCATCGCCCCGGAAGGCGACCTGCTTGCCCGCAGCCTGTTGGCGCTCGATCTCCGGCAGCAGCAACTCGTTCCAGTCCTCAGCGCTGTGCACGTTGCGGGGACGCAGCTTCGCCGCCAAACAATCACCGTGCTGGTTGAACAACAACGGCGGGTGGTAGCAGACGGACTCGAAGTGCCCGTTGTAGGCACTGCCTTCCTGTTGGCCATGGACCGGACTCTCGGTGGAGTCCATGTCCAGAACGACCCGCTCGGAGTCGTCGAACGCCTCCGCTTGCCCGACCAGCTCTCGGTTCAGCGCCATCAGCCCCAGCAGGTTCTCTTCGCTTGCCAGCATCTCCGTCTCGAAGCTGTGCAGCGTCGAGGTCAAGGCCGCTCGGCGATCCCAGTTCCTCTGCGAGCCGATCAAGCGGAACGTCGGGTCAGCCGATACTCTTCTACTTCGGTACAGCAAATGGGCAGCTCTTCTACTCGCGTGACGGCGGCGAGCACTGGCACACGTTAGCGGGGCACCTGCCGCCCGTATATTCGGTCTCAGTGGGCGTAGAAGTCTAGGTTCAGCCCGCGGCCTGTCCCTGGTAGCACCTCGGTTGGGCCCGACAATCCCCTTGGTCGGTACGAACCCTCAACCAAGAGTCCAGTTTGACCAGCTGCACACCTGGCGCTCCCTGGCACCCATGGGGGCGTTGTGCCGCCGCGCGCTGGGTACTAGAATCGAATTGCCCGGGCGGTAGTGCGAAGCCTTGTGCACAACAACTATCCGTCTGGCTTCCGGTAATGGGGATTCTCGGAAGTGACCGGCCCTCTTGGGAGCACTTCGGCGAACGAGACGAACCACCGAGTTCCCAGTCTCTGCCTTTCCTGTCGCAATCCTAGAGAATTTACGACAGCCGCACAATGCCTCTATGCGCTACCAGTACAAGCCCGAACCGCTTACCACAATATGAAGCAACCCGCCCAGGAGCTGCCGCTTGATCTATGGGTCGTCCGCCGGCCTCCTCCGCAGCTCTACCCAGTGAGGTAAACGGACACCCCGAGAAGGGTGGTGCCCAACTACGTTCAGCATGCCGCTGAGAACTTCGCTGCGCAACCTCAAATCCCATTCCAAGTAGTATCGCCGGCGGTTTGCATCTTCGGTGCCAATATCCCCTGCCATTTTCCCCTTGAACTTCCCATCGCTGAGGCGAGCTTCGTTGATCAGTGTCGTCATCTGGTCGCTCAGTTTTGCATGGACCTCTCCCGCTTCCTTAAACCAAAGGGTGACCGGAAGATCCTTCGTGTACGTATGGACCGTGCCTCCCCAGGTCCCGAGCAGTTCGCCCGGCAGGCCCGACTCTTCCGGTGAATCGCTCCTACTAGCGTTTGCCTCAGGCGTCTGGCGCCCCTGATCGCCGAGCAGAACGGCTATGATCGCGTCACCGATCTTATCGCTCACGGCTGTCCCCAGACCGGCGCTTGTAACGTTAGCCAACACGACGACAGCCACTTTCTCTTCAGGGATAAGAGTGAATCGGGCGTCAACACCCGCACCACCACCGCCACCCAACAGTAGCCGGTGGCCCTCGGCATCCTCCTGGATATACCACCCGAGGCCGTAGGTGTCATCTCCTACAGGAACGGTTGAGTTTTGCATTTCGTCGATCGCTTCTTCTGTCAACGGCGCTTTCTGATCCGGCAGCCGAGCCTTGTTGTGAAACATCGCGAGTCGTAAGAGATCGTGAGCGCTTGCGTAGACGTCTGAGGCCGGCGGATGAGAGGACTGATAATCGGGCAACCGCCGCGTCTCAGACCTGTAGCGAATCGCCCGGTAGCGTATCGCCCGATGTTTCTTTAGCGCTTCCGTAATTACTACGCCGGCGCGATACATCCCAAGCGGCTGAAAGAGATCCTCGCGAATGAAGTAAGGATATTCCTTGCCGGACACACGGGAAACTACATCACCGAGGATCGCGTAACCGAGATTCGAATAATAAAACTCCTCGCCCGGCGGAATCATTGTATAGCCGTGGCGCGCGATCACAAGGTCCATCACCGGCGGCTTTTCAGGCTCATCCGGGTAGAAAGTCTCGTAATAACCGGGCAGTCCCGCGGTGTGCTGGAGCACACGCCGAACGGTGGCTTTCGAGACGTCACCTATTCGCGCTCGAATCTTCGCATCCCCGAGGTAGTCGTTGATCGGCCGATCCAAATCCAGCAGGCCGCGTTTTCGAAGCAACATGATTGCGGTGGCGGTGACCAGCTTCGACCCCGATGCCAACGTGTACATCGTGTGCTCGGTTGCGGGAATTCGGTTTTCACGATCAGCCCAACCGAAACCCTGTTCCCACAAGATCTTGTCGTGCCTGGCGACCGCGACTGCGATAGAGGGCGCTGATCCTTCGACGAGCGTCAGCCGGATTTGCTCTCGGACCCCATCAAATTGGTCAGCCGCAGACTGCTGGGCCCAAGCAAACCCGGCGATGAGGATGATTGAGAGATGCGGCAGTGGGCTCCCGGTTCTCATCTGCCTCATTGTAGACATTAACGTCGGACTACCGATGTCACAAATACGGGCCCCAAGGCGGTGGCGAATTCGACTGTTTTCTCGTTGGCCTGCAGACCGAGTAAAGCTGCGCTCCACTTTCCGCGAATGGGGATTGTCGGAAGCTTCGATGTCGCCTTCCCTTGGGGGTAGCGGCAGATCCTTCGATCTCGGGCCGCCCTCATCACCGCGCGCACCCGTCTCCAGGCAGTCGTGCGCGACCACGGCCAAAGTGTGGAGTCCGAGCCCTGCCGCCGAGTTCGCCTTCCTCGCCGTTCGCCTCTACTCCGGTCTGCATCGTCTCTCGGTCACGCCCGAGCAAGTCGCCCGCGAGCGACTCGGGGCGGCAACCCACCGGCGCGTCGGCGATGATCTACGGCTCGGCCGTCTCGTCGAGACCCTCGAGGCGCCATCGGACTACCCTCCCGACCCCGGGATTACTTCGGTCACGGCGCCTTCCCGCGTGAACATCGTCTTGCGGTTCACCCAGACGACGACGACTGCAACCAGGACGAAGAACCAAGTGTCATAGGGCTGGGCATCCGGCCAAAGCGGGTTGATCAGCTGGAAGTGAAACAGCGCCGGCAAGAGGATGCTGCCGCGCGAGACATTGAACAGCGGTGTCACGATCACGGCAAGGGTGACGTTGCCGATAAAGAAGGGCAGAAAACTCCAATCCGTGTACACCGTCCCGGACAAATAGAAGGCCGGGAAATGCCAAAAGCCCCACGTCGCGCCAATCAGCAGTCCGGCCCAAATCGGAGCCACGTGCCGTTGCAGAAGGGGCTGGGCCACCCCGCGCCAGCCGAACTCTTCCACCGGCCCGAGAAACAGCATGAAGCCCATCAGGGCCAAAGCAGAACCGAGACTGTCGAACGGCAATGGGTCGGTCAGCGTGCCTTTCACCAAAGCCCCCGCCGCGAAGGTCAACGGCACCCCGATCAGCAGAAACACGCCCCACCCGATTGAACATCGCCAAAGAGCGAGGCGCGTGAGATATGCCTTGAGTCCGGCGCCGCCGCCAAAGAAACACACCACGGCGAATGCCGCAAAGGCGGGGGCCCACGTGGCCATGACATAGAGCGGGTGTGTGCCGGTGATCTCGCCAAACCAGGCGACGGCCTGCTCCGGGCGAAAGATATAGAGCCCGATAATACCCCAAGCGATCGCAAACGTAATCAGGGCATAGGGAACGAGCGCCGCCGATGGCGCCCGCCGTTGAGGACGGATGGTAAAGACGTCAGTCATGGGCGATTGCTCTTCATGCGCGGGGTCGCCGACAGGGACAATGATAGGGGATCAAGCTTCGTAATGGAGAAAAACAGTCGCCGGAGCTCGCCTTGAGACGGGGAAGCATGGTACGCCAGCCCCCCGGCGTGGAGCAGGAAGCGATGCGCGACCTAAGCAGAAAGGTGAACAGAATACTAGGAAAGTGTTCACCCGGCCTGATGTTGACGGGGACTCCCACTCGTCCTAACGGCGGAAACCACCGGAACGCCTAGACCAAATCCGCTCTTGTCGCCAAGGGTAGAGCCAGCGGCCTGGATCAAGGGTTGGCCGTCAGGGTGGACCTACCCGCCGCGATTGACGAATTCCTGCCGGAAGTGCGGTCGTCGCGCGTCTCCCCAACGACCGTTATTCACAGCCAAGCTCGGCTTTCATTTCCGCGAAGGTTACGATCCCATCCGACGGCTTCATGTCGTCGATGATCGGGGCGGAAAGGGAGTCTCCGCTCAGCGCCATGCGGTAGCACTTGCTCTTGGTGAATGTCTTCCCGTCGAGGGATCGTTGGTAGACCAGCCTGACGAGGAGGACCTGGCTTAAGAACCCAGGCGGGTCCTGCTTCAGTACCTGGTTTACCTTGTCCTGAAACCCCTTGCAAGCCACCTCGATCGTCGCCGTTTCACCCGCCGGGAGCGGCTCAATTCTGGGTTGATTTGATGTGACCACGTACTGCACCGAGGGATGTGGCGTTAGGTTCCCGCCAACGGGCCTGTGCATCAAGAAGCAGGTTTCGTAGACCTCGACGCTGCTAATCTCGGACATCCCGGTGTTTCGCATTGCAAGGGAAAACACTCCATTCTCAGCTTTGACCCTTCGGTCCGGTAACGAGATGATCGGATCCACACTCAGCGCCATCTGGTTGCGACTTAGTTCTAGGACCATCCGGCTGATCTCTGCTTGGCTGTCGGCGATCTCTGCCTGTTTGTCGCTGATGTCGAGCGCTTTGTACGCGAAAAAGACAAGACACGCGCTGAACACCACTTGCAGCCAAGCGGTCCAGTTGAGCCGTCCCCACCACACAGGTCCAGTTTGTTGCCCCGGCGCACGCCCTGTGCCAAACTCCTCCTCGTTCTTCGGCGCATCAGACGCGCCGTTTTCCTCTTTTGATTGGGGTGCCATCGCGGTACGGACAGGGTAGCTGAGCCACACCCGCGCTGCAACGTTCTTCGTACTGCCACGTTCGGCCTTCCGTCTTCGTCGATCTGGCACTTGGATTGGGTCTGGTCAGGGCGATCCAGCCCCGCCCGTACCCAGCTGTCCGACACCGCTCGACCTTGCCTGTCGGCAACTCCCCACCGCGTGCTGCTCCACGCTAAGCGTCTTAGCCTCCCGGCACAGGGAGCACCTAGATCCTCCCTTGTCGGCAAGTGTTGATCCAGCCTGCCTTTTTATGGGATAGGTTGATAGGTTCTAGTCGCTGGCCGGCGGCACAAACCCTTCCATCACTTTTTCGCGTGGCGTCTTTACCTTGGATTTCAGGGGTAGCCGACCGGAATCCACGGGCGTCATGCCAAAACGCTCAAAGGCTCTCCACAGCGCGGTACGAGTCTTCTCAAGTTGCGCTGCGATCGGGTGAACCCGCTTGGAGTCGGGATTCCGATCAGTGCCGATGGTGATGAACCCCTCCACAGCAAGTGTTTCGCGCATCTCCCGAACCTGTCCAATCAGGCTACAAAGTTCCTCAATCGCATAGACATCCGTCGACCGTACTGGGACGCCGTTCTCTTCAAAAAGGGCTCTTCCGGGTTTTAAGTGGGCGAAGGAGCCAGATCGAGTTTCCCACAGTGGAAGTAGATGGCGTTGATGAAGTTCTGTTGATTGCGGAAACCGCGCGCCGTGGCCTTGACCCATTGAATCCTTGAGTTCAACCCCTCGCTGACCGCGTTCGTAATGCGGTGTTTCAGATACGTGAGTATGTTTTCGAGGCGAGCCGTCAACATCCGCGCTACGGTGACCATCGGCGTCAGCCGGCTGCGACTCGCCCAGCCGCGCCATTGCTCGAAGAAAGCTCGCGCCGCCGATTCGCGACGATAGTCGAACAGCCGCATCGCCGTTTCCTTCAACGCCCACGCCCGCGCCGTTTTCAAGTCGCTTTCGCGCAGCGCGCGGAACTCGCGCCAGGCGTCCTCGGAAAAGTTCGCCGGATGCCGCAGCCAAGCGTACTTCGTGCCTGTCAAACGTTCGTCGCCGAGGGCCAGTAAACGCTTGTTCTCCGCCCGCCGCACTTGGTCCACCGCCTTCGCCAGATGCGCCGCGATGTGATATTTGTCGTAAACGATCTTTTTCTCCGATTCGTCGAGATGCTCCCGGGTCGAGGCGACGTAAGGATCCCACATGTCCATCGCGACGGCCTCGACTCGGGCGAGTTGCTCTGCGCTCAACGTCTTCCAAAAGCCGTCCAGGCTGGCCTGGCGGCGTCCCTCGGCGACGAACAACACGCGCGAGCGGTTGAGATCGTTGACGACGGTGAGATAGCGATGGCGCTTGCGGAAGCTCTTCTCGTCGACGCCCAGGTAGGGAATCGGCTCTGCCGCGCGACGTTCGAGCCCACGTTGCACGGCGCGTTCCAGGATGCCGTGAATCTCGTCCCAGCTCAGCGCCAGCAACTCGGCGATGCCTTGCTGGCTGGCTTCCTTCAGCCACGAGATCGCGAGAGCTTCAAACAGCGCGGTGAAGCGGCTGGAAGCCTCGGCCCAGGGCAGTCGCACGACGCGCGGCCCGTGCTCGGAGCAGTCGCTGCGCGGCGGCCGGGCGTGCAGGATCGTGCGGTACTGACAGGTGTCGAGGTGACGCCAGCGGCGTTCGGGCTGATGATCGTGGAGTGCGCACACGGCGCTGCATTGGCGGCACGGCCAGCGGACTTGCTCGTCGTGTTCGAGGAAGATGTGGACTTCGCCGTCGGCTCGGCGCAGCTCCACTCGCGCGACTTTCCAGGGACTTTCGATGCCCAGAATCTGGCGGTATAGCTCGCGGTCTTGCATCCCGCGAGACTACCACCGAGCCACACTCGCCCACTAGAAACCCGGAAGAACCTCAAAAAGAGACTGAACTTCGGCCCAAATTTCATCCTCCTTAAAGTCTGCCGGACAGGCAGGATAGTCACCCGGTAGCTCAACATCTTGCGGCTGTGCTCGCTTGCCCCGGCCACCATCCAGTATTGCCAAGCCGGGATGCTTCGGTTTTCGGCCTCGTTTCGCCATTGTTCTCTACCTTGGGGGGGGTTATAAGCAAATCGCGGGAATTCGAAGTCCGCTGACCGCATGGTCTACGGCGTTTCCTCGCTAGAGATTCGACCCGGCCCTCCCCTGCTTCCTACATCACCACGCCCGTGGCTGTCTGCGCTTCATATTGACCACAACAACACTGACTGAGGTATCCCAGACCTAACTGCCTCTTCCAGAAGCCGCTGGGCTTTCAGGTTCGGCTTTCCGGGCTCGTGATTCCTAATGGCGTCCTGATACCGGCTTTTTAGCTCAGCTTGGAGCGACTTTCTGGAGTCTGGGGATAGCCCGAACTCATTCTCAAGCACCTTGCGGAACCAGGCGTTGTTCTGTGGTTTGTTCCGCGGGTTGGAGAGTTTGCCCTTGAGTACTTGCCGGACGTGGGACCAACTTTTCGCCCGTTTCGCGAGTCTCAGCCAATCCCATGCCGTCTCAACCGGCTCCGCTTTCCTTGTCGCTTCAAACATCACTCGACACAGCTCCTCTGCGTCGTTCATCGTCGGTTGATAGAAGCCGTTGTCGAGTCGTCGGTCGTTATGGAATTGCGCCTGGAACTCCGAAGGCTCGACAAGCTCCAATCCTCCGTTTCCCTCAGCAGCCCGCTCACTGCTATCTTTCTCTGTTTGTTTTCGACCGACGATTGTCTGTTTCTCTGTATGTCTGTGTTTCGAGTGGGTTGCCCGTTCGCTTTGCCATGGCTTAGCCGTGGGTAAACCCATGGGTTTCACTTGGGTTTCAGGTGGTTTTTTTTGGCTCTTCCGGGTTTTTAGTGGGTGGCCAACGGGTAGCCGGCTCCTCCATCCTGCCGACCCGACGTCGCCCGCAGTCACATCGGAGCCCAAAAGGCGGCCAAGAAATCCCCAAATACCCTACACGCCAGTCCGGTCGTGGGCAACTCGTAAAGGGAATAAGACACTGATAAACAGGGAGTTATCTCTTTGAGTGTGGCCACTGGATGACAGTTGTGGATCTGCATTTCACAGCCTTCGGGAGACTGTACGACTACCTGCCAGCAGCCTTGCTCTACTCGTAACCCTTTGTTTATCAGTAATTCTTTTTGGCCAACGCAGTCGCCGCCCGGCCTTGGGGGCCGTAGAGTTGTCACGAAGCCCTTGAATGGCACCGAAGCAGGCTCCGGGAGGTCGGCCTCACAGTGGCGAGGGATCCGTCACTCACCGCCGCCAGCCACTAAAATCCCAGAAGAGCCTTTTTTTTTAGGCCTGCCCCCCTTGCGCGCGTTCTCGGCCTGTTTCTTCATGAACTTACAGGCTTCATTCCGCACCTTCGTTGCGCCCTCATTCATCAGACGCCCGTCTTTGCTGTTCTTGAACTTTTTCGAAACGCGCGGCCAGATGGTTTCGAACTCGTTTTCATCAGTGCCAAGAATTCGTGTCAGCAAGGCGGGGTCAGAGGGGATTGAACCGTGGACTGAAGCGTGGTCGAACAAGTCGCGAAAAGCCCCGCGCTCCGCAAGACTCATCGATAGCCGGGTCTCGCCACTCAGCCACCGGTCGGGGTACGACTTCACCCAGGTTGGACGGTTCGGCATAGCCACACCTCCGGGAACTACCCACTACTACCTGCCGTTGTTGCTTCCTTCTGCTCTTGGCGAACCCACTCTTGAAGAACGTCCGCCGGTATGAATCACGGCTCGGCGTCCTACGCTTCCAGCAGCGCTAACACGGGCACGCGGAGGCGTAGCCTCCCGCCGGGCAAGTGGCGTCCACACGTCCGTGATCGAGGCTCCTCATCGAGGAGCTGGCGAAGACTAGCCATCGTTCACCATCAGCCCACCGGTCCGCAGAAGTTCCTCAAACCTTTCGCGAGGGATAAGGAGCCTACGACCCCACCGAAGACTGGGGACATCCCCCCTTCTTACAGCGGCGTAGAAGGCGTTCCGGGAGATTTTATCCTTGCCCACGATGGCGTGAGCCTCGTCAACCCGGAGCGTGGCGCTGGGATTTTTCTGATCCATGTCTGTACCCTCTTCCTTTGATACTGCTTGAAGCATACCACCTCGTCTCTTGACAGTCGACACGTAGCGATGTATTATATCCGTATCGCGATGAGCGCTCCCCTCTATCAGTTCCAATGGACCCTACCCGACGCTGGCTACGAAGTCATCGAAACAAGCTGGACGGACGAAGATCGCAAGGCCCAAGAGAGCCAGGCCTTCCTTGCAGAGAGGATGGACCTTGCCAATCGCAAGGCCTGGACCTACGTGCCGCTTGAAGCAGAAACCGGTCTCTTTAAGGAATTTGCCGCACTCTACCCTGCCACGGACGACAAAGTAGTTCGATTCGCTAACCGGCATGGTTGGCTCGGAGTCGAGCACCGCCGTGTGAGCCGAATCTACCCGGAGTCAAGGGTCCCCATCGGCGTTTTCACTTGGATGTTTGGAGAGCCGCTCGTCACCTGGCAGCACCAAATCGAACGAATGCATCACTTGGTCAGACTGTGGCAGGCCGCGTCTGACGGTGACGACAGCGTCTTGGCAGAGTACATCGAGTGGAAAAGCGACCCGGGTACCGGGCGACCGACTTCGGTCTCGTACTGGGAACCCACCTCAGGTCTAGGCATCATCGAACCCACTCAGAGTTTCAGCTTGATCGCCTCGGAGATCCATCGACCAGAGCTATTCGGCGACTTCACGAGAGGCGATCATGTCGGACCTGCCCTCCATGCGCTGCAACGGGAGATCAACAAGACCTTCGAAAAGCATCCTGCAAATCCCCGCCTACTGTGGGACCCGGATTACAAACGAATGAGCCTTTACCTAGCTCCAACTACCCTACTAGGCGCGCTCTGGTTGCAGTTCGCGCAGGCGATCGAGGGGAACAAGCAGTACCGTCAATGCGAGCAGTGCCGCCGGTGGTTCGAGGTCGGAGCACAGGTCCGAGAAGACGCGAAGTTCTGCCAGAGTGCGTGTCGATCGAAGGCCTACCGCGAACGACAGAAGACGGCGCGGAAGTTGCGCAGTGAGGGGGTACCCGTGCGAGAAATCGCACGGCGGCTAGAGTCTCACGGTAAGACAGTCACAAGGTGGATAAAGACATGACAGGACACATTCGTAAACGCGGCGAAAGAAGCTGGGCAATCCTCCTGGACCTGCCAAGGGGCCCAGACCTCAAGCGCCGCAGAAAGTGGCACACGGTCCACGGCACCAAGAAGGACGCACAGCGCAAGCGGAATGAACTGCTCCACCAGCTCGAAACAGGCGCGTACGTCGAGCAGACAAGGATGACCCTGAAGGAATTTCTCTCTCGCTGGCTTGGGTCGATCGAGAGCAAGGTCGGTGCCAAGACCCTTGAGAGGTACCAGCAGCTCGCCGACCATCACATCATCCCGCGTCTCGGTACGATCCCCCTACCGCGGCTGCAGCCGTTAGCACTCCAAGAATTCTACGAGGACAGGTTGCGGAACGGACGCCGGAAGGGCGCGGGCGGGCTCTCGCCCCAAACTGTCCTTCACATCCATCGCATCCTACGCGCATCGTTGGCACAGGCTGTTCGTTGGCAGCTCCTCGCAAGAAACCCAGCCGATGGAGTCGATCCCCCTAAGGTCGAACCAAAGGAAATGAGCACACTCGACGAACCGGCTACTGCCTGGCTGTTCACGGCCGCCGAAGGAACTCGCTTCTATGTTCCAATCGTGCTGGAGGCAACCCTCGGAATACGTCGGGGCGAGATACTCGGGCTCAAATGGACGGATCTTCACCTAGGTGCTGCCATGGCAACCATTTGTCGCTCTCTTCAGCAGACAAGGGCGGGACTCAAGGAAAAGATGCCCAAAAACGGGAAAGGGCGGCCTGTCAGCCTTCCTAGGTTGACCGTTGATGTGCTGCGCGACCACAGCAAGGCTCAAGACGAGCTGAAGATGCTTTTGGGGAAGGATTACCAGAACCAAGACCTCGTTTGCCCGCTGCCAGACGGTCGCCCGTGGCCGCCTGATGATTTTTCATCCGCATTCGGGCGCTTCCGAAAGAAGTGCGGGCTCAAGATTCGGTTTCACGACCTCAGGCATTCGCACGCTACCCAACTCCTTGGGCAAGGCGTCAATCCGAAGGTTGTCAGCGAGCGGCTAGGACATTCGAGCGTCCAAATCACGCTGGATCGCTACAGCCACGTGATGCCCAGCATCCAAGAGGATGCCGCCCAGAAGATCGATACGGTGTTGCGGCAAGAAATCGAGAAACAGCGGAACATTGTGTCCTAGGGTTGCAAAATGGTTGCAACCGACCGGCTGAGAGGGCGGTCCGTCTTCCTAAGTTACTGAAAAGATGGAGCCACGGGTCGGACTCGAACCGACGACCTGCGGTTTACGAAACCGCTGCTCTACCAACTGAGCTACCGTGGCGAGGATAAGGGCAAGCTTTCGCCCATCTTAACATAGGGTTTGAAGGTCGGCCTGACGCGTTGTCCCATGCAAGATGACCCTGAACGGGTGGAGTGTTTCCAACACAAAATGACCCTGAAACCACGACAACCGGGAGCGGGCGCGCCGCGGGGAATGCGAGTCGCCATGCGGCATGCCGAACGTCTCACGCTGCCCGAGATGCGCGAATTCGCAGCCTCCAGCGGCAGCCGCACCTTTGTCGCTGAGCGCAAGGAAGTAGTGACGAGCCTACGGCGTGCTTTGGCCGTCAGGTGGTGGGAAAGCCGTGTTTGTCATGATGGTTTTCCCGTGAAGCCCGATCCCGCTCAGAGGCGGGATCAAGATTTGACAAGCGTGCCGAGAGCCTCGTCAAGCTTCCCCAAATCGTCTTCATTATTGAAAAAGTGGGGCGAGACACGGAGGTTTCCCCGGCGGGCTGCTACGGCGATACAAGCGCGGCGCAGCCCGGCAGCCAACGTTGACATATCCAGTCCGGGAAACTGTGCCGTAACGACCGGCGAGTCGTAGTAAGGATGTTGATCGTAGCGCAGGATGCCGCCGTGTGCTCGCAGGACGTGGCGAGTTTTTGCGGCCAGCTCGAGGACTCGCTTCTCGATCTCCGCCGGACCGAGCGACGCTAGCATCTCCAGCACAGCTCCCATGGCGTAAATCCCGGCGAAATTCTGTCCGCCCCCTTCGTACTTCATGGCGCTCCGAGGAAGCTCCGGCAGACCCTCATGCAGGTGATCAACGCTACGCCAGTCCTTATGGCTGCGCCAGCTGTAGAGACTCGGCGCCAGCCATTCCCGCACTTGCGCGCGAACATAGGCGAAGCCGATCCCCATGGGACACAGCAGCCACTTATAGCCGTGTACGGCGAGCACGTCGGGCTGGGCCGCTTTGATGTCCATCTCGAGCGCCCCGACGCTCTGCGTGCCGTCCAGAAAGAACAATACGTTGCGTTCGCGGAGCGCCGGGCCGATTTCCTTCAGCGGTAAACGAAGGCCGCTTGAATAGTTCACCGAGCTCAGGATCACGAGTTTCGTTCGGTCGGTAATCTCGGCGAGGAACTTGTCCACCGAGAAGGGCCCTTCAGGCACTTCTGTTTGCGTATACTTGACGCCACGCTGCTCTAGAACTCTGGCGAAATACTCGTTGTTGGGAAACTCGTGAGGCAGGGTAACTACGTGGTCGCCGGGAGTCCATCGGATGCCATTGACTACCCAGGAGAGCGCCGTGGCGGTGTTCGGGATAAAGGCGACATCGTCCGGCTCGGCCCCGATGAGTTCGGCGGCTTGGGCGCGCACGGCATCCGCATCGCTATACCAGTCGAGAAAGTCTAGGCAGGCTTCCTGCTCCCGACGGCGGAAGTGGTTCGCGGCGGCTTCGACGGCGCAGGTGGGCAAAGGCCCGAACGTGGCGGTGTTGAGATAGGCCCATTTCTTTAGAACCGGGAACTGCGCGCGAACCGTTAGCCAATCCGTGATCATCCGAGTTCCTGGGAATAGTACCATCAAGTGGAATCGAGGGTCCCGGGCCGTGGGGCGGGCGATCTCTCTGGTCCGAGCACGAAATCTTCACCGTTCGGCACGACGACGAGTTAGTATAGAGAACGATCGAATGGCGACGTCGCCCGATCGCGGCCGGGCGATGAACTCGTAGGGACAAGCGATTTCGCGTCCTAGCCGGCAAAGGCGGCTCGTTTTAGCGTCGCAACGCAGTTCGTCGACAAGCTCAGATTTTGCGTCACTGCCGCGCATCGAAAGACCGGCGATCCCGCCGGTCCCACCGTGGCGAGTGTCGCGATGAATGGAACAATCTTAACCATGCAACTTAGCAAAACCACTATCCCTTTCCTGCTGACAACGGCATTGCTGTTTTCATGCGGAACTCCGCAACCAGCGGAGGAAGCTGCTGCTCCGGCCGAGGCGCAAATCGTTCCGGCCGACGCCGAGTTGGAACACCTGTTCACCCGCACGGCCGACATCAAAGGAGGCCTGAGTGAAGGACCGGCCGCGGCGCCCGACGGCAGCATTTACTTTTCCGACATCCCCTTTGGAGAAGACAAAGGCATGATCCTGCGCTTCGACCCAAAGACCAGCGAAACCACCGTCTTCGCCGAAGACAGCCACAAATCGAACGGGTTGGCATTCGACGCCGACGGTCATTTGATCGCTGCCGAAGGGTCCGACTACGGCGGCCGGCGCATTTCCCGCTGGAACGTTGAAACCGGCGAGCGAACAACATTGGCGGACAACTACGAGGGCAAGAAATTCAACTCCCCCAACGACCTCGTCATCGACAGCCAGGGGCGCATCTACTTCAGCGATCCCAGATATCTGGGATCGGAGACCCGCGATCTCGACTACTTTGCCATCTTCCGGGTCGACAAGGACGGGACGGTCATCGAAGTTACGCGCGAGGTGTCCAAACCGAACGGCGTGGCTCTCAGTCCCGATGAGAAAACGCTCTACGCCGCCGACCACGATAACGGTGGCGAGAGCGTCGACGATCCGAATGCGCCGCCCGCAACGCCCGGGCCGATGAAAATTTATGCCTTCCCGCTCGGGCCGGACGGTCTGGTGTCGGGCG
The DNA here is from genome assembly GCA_965206025.1 of Bryobacterales bacterium. Classification (GTDB taxonomy): domain Bacteria; phylum Acidobacteriota; class Terriglobia; order Bryobacterales; family UBA6623. The sequence continues at coordinate 275,475 of CBDBIU010000004.1, forward strand.
AGCGCAAGACGCTAGTGGACTTTGGAGACCAATCCGGCTGCGACGGCATGACGGTAGACGAGAAAGGGAACATCTACCTAACGGCCCGTAGCGCGAAACGCCCGGGCGTAATGATCATCAACCCGGAAGGCGAAGAGGTCGGCTTCATCCCCCCGCGTTCACCCGCTCCCGGAGACGCCGGGAACGAGGCGAGCCTGCCGAGCAACGTCGAATTCGGCATCGGTGATGAGGCGAACGTGCTCTATGTAACCGCGGGCACGGGCCTCTACCGGATCCGCCTCACCGCAAGAGGGCATCGTCCGCGGCGCGCGCGGTGACCGGGCGGATTAGCGAAAACTGCGCGTCGCCGGGGAAACCGGGGACAGTTTCCTATTTCGGTGGCCGGGCATGTCCATCACCCACGGGGACGCTTGACACGCCCGCTATCCTCAGCCCGTAGCGAAGGGCTGGGCTGCTGTTTGGCCCAGACCTGCGGCCTTTGCTCGCCGCCAAGCGAAGCCCGTAGCGAGGTTCCCAAGGCTTCGATTCCGAAACTGCCGGCGCTTTCCGCGGCGTCTTCCAGGCAACTAGTTTTTCTTCGTGGGGGTTGCAGGCGTTGGGAAGGGCTACGTCACAATCTACGTCACAACTGGCCCCGATGAGTGAAGACAAAGGGGGATGCCCGTGGCGAGAACGTGGACGCGCCATTACGCATCGTACAATTCCGCCGGCGTATCCTGCAAAATGGCGTCGAGGCGGCGAATTTCATCATCGCTCAGCGCGACATCGACGGCGCCAAGATGCTCCTCGATCTGTTCCACCGTTTTCGCTCCGACAAGCACACAGCTAACGGCATTCAGCCGCAGGACCCAGGCAATGGACAATTGAATAAGGGTGACGCCTTTGTCCGACGCCAGTTGACTCAGTTGGTCGGCGACGGCAAGATAGCGCGCGAACGTCTCTCCCTGGAACCGTCGCAATCGAGACCGCTCGTCGTCTGGTGCGAATTGATGGCCGGCTCGGTATCGCCCGGTGAGCAATCCCTTTGCGAGCGGACTGTGAACAAGAACACCGATGCGGTTTTTTTCGCAGTAGGGAATTACGCCGTACTCCGCGGGTCGGTAGAACATGCTGTAGCGGGGTTGGCAAGTATGAAAGGGAGATCCTTGCCATGCCTGCCGCATGTGATCAACGTGGTAGTTGGACACTCCGATGTAGCGCGTCTTGCCCGCCTCGCGCAACCGCGCCATGATTTCCATTGTCTCGTCGAAAGGAAAGTTCGGATCGGGGTGATGCACCTGGTAGAGGTCGACGTAGTCAACGTCCAATTCACGCAGGCTGGTTTCGAGCGTCGCGTTGATTGCGGCAGGCGTATAATCGCCGATGACCTTGGTGGCCAAAAAACAACGATCGCGGTAACCGTCCTTGAGAGCTTTGCCCAAACGCCGCTCGCTTTCGAGGTAAACGCGGGCCGTATCGATCAGGTTGATGCCGTGATCGATGGCTCTACGGGCAACAGCAACGGCCGTCTTGTCATCCATCCGTCCCATAGCGCCGCCGAGCGGCCATGCGCCCAGACCAAGCACGGAGACTTTAGTCCCATCGCGAATCAGCCGGCGGTATTTCATGTCTGTCCGTTGCTGACGCTTTAATGCTGCGGGCTAATGAAATACTCCATATCAGCAAGCCCGTAGAAGTTTTGGGCGTTACGACCGAAAATCTTGGCGAATACTTCAGGGGAGATGGGACGCAGCGCCTGAACCAAGACCTCATAGGCGTCGACGTAGGTTCCGGCCGACAGGCAGGCCGGCCAGTCACTGCCGAACATGACGCGATCGTGACCGAACAATTCGACCGCGGTCTCGACCAAGGGCTTGAAATCCGCCGGCTTCCACTGGCCGGCCGGCGCCTCGGTAATGATTCCCGACAGCTTGCAATAGATGGACGGAACGCGCGCAACGGCCGCCAAATCTCCGGACCATTGTTTCATCGTCGCGGACTCGCGCGACGGTTTGGCCAGGTGGTCCACGACCATGCCAAGTCGGGCACGCGGTCGGCCAACGCGACTGCATGTTTCAAGTGGCGTGGCCGGACCAGCAGGTCGTAGGTTAGACCTCGTCGGGATACATCGCGCAAACCACGGATCACATCCTCGCGAACGAGCCAATCCGGATCGGCCTCGGCTTCAACCGGATGACTCACTCCCCGCAGTCTGGAATCGGTCGGTGCTTCCGTCATCGAGTGTTGCCGAGAAGAGCTTAAGTATCTACCATTGCAATCACTTACAGTCGATTTTGCCGTTAGCAGCTTTAGCCATTGCGAAAACTAGGGATAAGTGCTTTCGTCAGAAGGTGATGCGGCCGAGTCAGCAACAGTTAATAGCGGAAGCACCAAAATATTTGGAATTTGGGGGCCGGCAGCAGATCTACCTTATTATCAACATGTTGCACCATGCACAACGATTTCTGAGTACAGAATCCTCAGACTTGGCGGGCTAGAATCTAAAGCGCCACCGGCTCGCCGCGCATTTCGCGCGACGCCCACATGGCCATGGTCATTCTTGTTGCCAGCGCTGATTCTTCGGGACGGCAATCCGCGGGCGGCTGTCCGCGCTCGCAGGCATCCACGAAGGCCCCGAGTTCGGCCTGGAATCCCTCCGTCGGAGGGAGTTCGATGGTCTCCGAGCCGCCGTCGGCGTGGTAGAGCGCCAATGGCCGGGAGGCCGAGTTGAACTCGAGCACCCCAGCGTCGCAAGCGATCGAAAAGGCCATCGAAAACGGATACCCACCGGGATGCCAGCCCCCCGAGACGGTTACCGGCGCGTCGTTCTCGTAGTGCAGCCGAGCCTCGGCCACGTCGATCCCTTTGTCGATGGCCTCGACGCCGACGGCGCTGATCGATCGCGGGCGTCCGAAAAGCTGCAAGCAGTAGTCAAAGTCGTGGATCAGCAGGTCAAAAACGCCGCCGCCGCTGTTGGCGGGATCGTGCATCCACTTGCTCCAGCTCGGCACGGCACACTTGCGTGACAGAGAAGCGGCTCGAACGGCGCCGAGCTTGCCCGAGCGGACGATTCCTCTCGTGGCCACGTACTCCGGCCAGTAGCGGATCACCTGCGCCACCATGAGGACGCGCCTGTTCTTGTAGGCCGCCGATATCATGGCGTCACACTCGTCGCCGGTTAGGCCCATGGGCTTTTCGACCAGCACGTGCTTTCCGGCGGCTAACGCCGCTTGCGCGAGCGGGGCGTGCAAGAAGGTAGGCACGCATAGGTCAACGGCGTCGATCGTCGGGTCGGCGAAAGCTTCTTCGGCTCGGGCGTAGCGGGCGATTTGGCCGAAATCCATCGCCTCCGTCGCCGGGCTGCTGAACTCCAGGTTGCCGCCAATGGCGCTAAGATCACCGGACCGCTTCTTGGGATCACCGCTGACCACGGCGGCGATCTCCGCAAGGCCACCCTTCTGGTAGGCGATCAGGTGGGTAGCGCCCATGTAGCCCAGCCCAACGACGGCAACTCTCACAGCGACCTCCTTAGGTCTATACCCCAAAAAGCCATCGGCGGATCCAAGCTAGCGCACCACGAACCAGTCGTTGAGCAGGTTTTCTTTGTTATAAGACAATTCATTCTCGGTACCGTAGCGAACCACGCTTCGCCCCGCCGCCGCGGCGACGGCGTGGGCCGCGGCCGTATCCCATTCCATGGTCGGCCCCAGCCGCGGGTAGATGTCAGCGCTACCCTCGGCCACCATGCAAATTTTCAGCGAGCTGCCCATGGCCACGAACTCGACCTTTGTGTATTTTCGGCGCTGCTCGGCCACGAAGGCATCCATTTCCGGGGTGGGATGCGACAAGCTCCCCGCGATCACCAGGCGGCTGGGATCCCGCGGCTGATTCGCTGTCAAGGGAACCGGCCCTGCCTTACCCTCGACTTTGAACGCACCTTCGCCAACCTTGCCGTAATAGAGCAAATCAAACGCCGGGGCATAAACTACACCGGCGGTGGGCCGCGTCCCTCGAATCAGCCCGATATTGACCGTGAACTGGCCGTTGCGCTTGACGAACTCCTTGGTTCCGTCCAGCGGATCGACCAACCAGAAAAGGTCCCAGCTCTTGCGAGCCTCATAGGCTGTGTGTTCGGCACTTTCTTCGGAAAGGATCGGAACTTCGGGGTAGCGCTCCTTCAGCCGCTGTGTGATGGTTTGGTGGGAGCGCAGGTCGGCTTCGGTCAGAGGCGATGCATCGCTTTTGCGGGTCACTTCGAAATCGGTTTCGTACACCTCCAGAATGGCTGTCCCGGCCTCGCGGGCCATGGCAACCAGGCACTCCATGTCGGGGAACTCCGGGTCGCTCATGGGTTGGGTCTAGCCCGCATTTCTCACCACCTGACGGTCGAAGCACGCAATAGGCCCGCCATTACCGCGTTGCGCTTGCTCGCCGTGCTCAACGTAGGGTTCAAGTACGCCCGCATTATTCAAGAAATCCGGCGCCGAGCGTCGCGCGCCTTGTACTGACGGGCCTCTCACGCACTTCGCCTCGCCACGTGGTGAGAAAAGCGGTCTTGGTCGGACGGCTCGAAATGCGGGCTAGCCGAACCGCTTGGACCGAATGTGCTCGAGAGCTGCGCGGGCCGTATCGGGGTCCAATTTACCGCGGGAAGCAAAGTAGTCAATCAGCTCGGAAATCCCGTAGAGGCTATACAGCGGGCAGCCTATTTCTTCCAGGACTTTCTCGCCCCCCTGCTCGCGATCGACCACCACGAGAACTCGCTTCACCTCGAGGCCGTCTTTCTTGAGCTCCTCGATGGCCCAAACTTTGCTTCGGCCCGAGGCCATCACGTCGTCGATCAGAGTGATTTCGCGCGCTTTCTGGATCGACCCCATATAGGCGCTCACGCCGGAGCGTCCCCCGGGGTAAGCCGCCGGCTTTTTCCTCATTTGCCCGTAAACCAAGGGGGACGACCGCGCCCGAGAAGCAAGCGCTGTTGCGAGAGCCAGAGGGGTCGCCGTGTCGGGAATACCGATAACTTGTTGCGGTTTGGAATCCGATCCCCCCTCGGCGGCAATGATCGAGGTCAGCCTTTCGTGCAACGCTTGGCCGAGAGCGGCCAGGGCCGTCAGGTCGTCGTAGAGCTTATGCCTGAGGTCGATGAAGACAGGCGTGGCCAGCCCATATTCCTGCCGGACGCGCTCACCGAACAGGACCAGACCTTTCTCCCAAAAGCTCTCCAGTAACTCGTCCGGTATTGCGTCACGTTCCGCGATCATCCGTGGGTCGGCCATGTCGGTTTCTTTTCGCTCTCCGGCGTCGGCAGGGCTCGAGCAAGCGCTAATTCATCATTATAAGCGGGGCCTCGGTGCGACTATCCTATCCGCTTCCGTGAACGCCCTTCCCCTTATCCTCCCAGTAGGGTTCGCGAAGCACGCGCTTGAGGATTTTCCCTGTCGCACCCCTCGGCAACTCATCACGAAATTCAACGCTCTTGGGAACCTTGAAGCCGGCCAAATGTTCGCGAGCGTGCTCTTGAACATCGTCCTCGCTTGTGGTCAAGCCGGGCTTAACCACAACGAAAGCCTTGACGACCTCGCCCCACTTCTCGTCGGGAACTCCCACGACCGCCGCCTCGTAAACAGCCGGGTGCGAGGCAATGATGTTTTCCACCTCGACCGAGGAGATGTTTTCACCGCCGCTGATGATAATGTCCTTCTTGCGGTCAACGATGAGCAGATAGTTATGCTCATCCCACCAAGCCATGTCACCGGTGTGGAGCCAGTTATCCACGACAGCCTCCGCGCTAGCCTGCGGCTCGCTCCAGTAACCGTCCATGACGACGTCGCCGCGGATCATGATTTCGCCGATCGTCTTCGCATCCTTGCTGACTGCGGCGCCATCGTGTCCCACTACCTTCACTTGCGAACCGGGAAGAGCATAGCCGGTCATCGCCTGACGGCGGGTCCTTTCCTCATCGGAGACTTCTCCCAACGTTTCTTTCAAATGGGCCATGGTGACGACCGGCGACGTTTCGGTTAGCCCGTAGCCCGCCAAGACGCGGCAACCGAGCTGCTCCTCCAACTGCCGAGTCAGCCCCGGCGACGATGGGGCGCCGCCGATCATGACCTCTTCGAGACTACTGAGGTCGTACTGAGCGAGTTCAGGAAAGCTCAGCAGCATGTTGGCCATGGTCGGCACCATCGAGAATGCCGTCACCCCCTCTTGCTCGATCAGATTGCACGCCGTAGCCGGATCGAACCGCTTGAGCATAACGTGCCGACCGCCCATGAAGGTGACCGTGTGAGGGCGGCCCCACCCGTTGGCGTGGAACAGCGGAATCGCGTGCATTTCCACGCCGCGGTCGGCGGCATTTCGCCGGCCTCGCCGGCCGGTCCCCAGCGCCGTGTAGAGACCGTGCAGATAGAGCGTGCGGTGAGACAGCATCACGCCTTTGGGCCGGCCCGTGCTGCCGCTGGTGTAAAACAGCTCGGCCACCGCGTTCTCGTCGTAGGTGGTGAAGTCGGGCGGTTGGGGATCGGCTGATGCGATCAACTCTTCGTACTTCCGCGGATCGACCCAATCAGGCAGCTCCTCGTGCGGCCTGAGACTGATCCAGAGTATGCCCGGCAATTTCGCGTGCAAGCCGGCCGCCAGCGGCAGCAACTCCGGGTCGAACAAAACTAACTTCGTCCCTGAATGCTCAAGGATGTAGGCTTGCTCTTCCGTCGACAGCCGAACGTTGAGCGACAACAAAATCGCACGGGCGATCGGCACGCCGTAATAGGCTTCAAGCAGTTGGTGACAGTTGAGGCTCAAGGTGGCGACACGATCCCCAGCCTTAACACCCAATCCTCCAAGTGCCTCCGCCAGCCGGCTTGAGCGGTCCAGCAACTCGGTGTAGGTCAGTCTTCGGTCCCCGTCGACGACGCCGACCTTGGAACCATACTCGTCAGCGGCCCACAACAAAAACCGGATCGGTGTGAGGGAAAGATTCATGGTTACGTCGCGGCCTAATGACTGATTAGTGAATCAGATTGGTCCTCGCTTGTCCACCCCCGCGGGCCGAGCAGTTGCCCGATTCGAGCCTGCTAGACTGAAGTTACTTTGGGGGAGGCCTGGTTACGGTCCAGCGCTGCGGATGACGGTCTCGGCAACGAAAATCAGCCTCTATATCGGCACGGCGGCTGTGGTTATCTACAGCGCCGCGGCGCGCCTGGACGCGCAGGCTCCGGGCTGGGAACAGACCATCGCCGTCGGAGAGCTGGCTCTTGAGGAGCGTGACTTCGAGCGGGCCCAGGCACGGTTCGAGTCCGCGCTGAAACAGGCGAAAGCGCTCGGCCCGGACAATCTCCAAACGGCTGAGACGTTGATGCGCATGTCCCGGCTTTATCGCCTGCAAGGCGATTACGCCAAGCCGGAATTGCTCTATGAGGAAGGGCTTGGAGTCGCCCGCCGGGCGCTGGGCCTCAAGCACCCCGATTACGCGGGTTACCTCAACGAAGCCGGCCGCTACTACCATGCCCGCCGCAAGTACGAGCGCAGCGAAGACTATTACGTCAAGGCCTTCGCCATCCGCGTCGAAAAGTTTGGGCGCGAGCACCCTCTGGTGGCGGAAAGCATCAGCAACTTGGCCGTTCTCTACGAGAATCTAGGACAGCTTGCGCGGGCGGAAGTCTATCACCAGCACGCGCTTGAGATCCGCGAGAAAGCTCTAGGAAGGGACCACCTCGACACAATCACCACACTGGAGCATTTCTCCCGCCTGTTGCAGAAAATGCAACGCAGCGTCGAGGCGAAAATGATGGAAGATCGCGCCCGCGCCGTGCGGGAGAAACGAGTTCTTGCGTTCGGTCCCCCGAGTGCGGACGTTGGCGAGGTCTACTCTGGCCGAGAAGTCCGCAAACAGCCAAGGCTGACGGACAAAACTGAGCCCGAATATACCGACGAGGCTCGCATCGCCCGTCAGGAAGGAACCGTCGTTTTACAGGTTGCCATCACTGACGACGGGCGGGCGCGAAACTTCCGCCTGCTGCGCAGTCTCGGTCTGGGGCTGGACGAAAAGGCCGTCGAAGCCGTCCGCCAGTGGACGTTCAACCCGGCGCGCAAGGACGGAAAGAAAGTCACCGTCGTCGCCAACATCGAGATCAACTTCCGGCTGCTGTAAGAGGCCGGGCCGGTTCGCCAACGGCATACCGCGTGACTTTGGGCAGGTGGCGGCTAGACTCCGATTTTCTTTCCGACACTGACGCTCTCATCGGCGAGGCGCGAGCCTTGGCTTCGAACGTAGGAAGCAAACTCGGCTACTTGGGCCGTGTAAGCGAGACCCTTGGCGAGCGAGTTCAAGTGGGTCTTGTAGGTGGGGATGTCACGGTCCAGATCATCGTGAGGAGGATTCGGATGTCTCTGATTGAAGCGGGAAATAGCATCTTCAGCCGCCTTGGTCCGCTCCTTTCGGCTTCCGAATGACACCGGCTCGGACCAGCGATCTACTTTGGGATCGAACTCCTCCAACGCTTTCCACATCGCGAGGTAAACCGCTGAGCGATCGGCCAGTTCTTCGTTGACCTTCACAAACTCTTGCATGATCGACCTCTTCTGTTAAAGAGTTTACACCGGCGGTCGGTTGTGGATCCCTAAACGGGACCCCGGTTCCTATGTAAGCCGTGTTGTTTGTTCTTCATAGAGTGGTGCCGGACGCTCGTGATCCGACCTGCAAACTGGGGCTGTCGGGTGGAAGAATCTGTCGCAGCTTGCCTCTTTCAATCAGCTCGTTCTCTACCAAGTACTCGTCTGGTTGCTCTCTCTTCTTGACACCGTCTACGACGTCAAGGTACATGACCCTAGGCTTGAAGCCATCCTCATCGAAAGCGGTCTTGATAGCCTGTAGCGCTCGCCCCTGTGATAGACGGTCGACCAGCCCCTTCTGTTCCCACAGCTGGACCCAGGCCTTTAGACTGTGTGTAATTGCCAGTACTTTTCTGGCATCGTAGTCCCCGGCTTTCGCAGCTGTGTCGAGTGCGACGAAAATTTGTAAGGGATTAGATGCATCGTTATTGTCGACCGCGTTGAACTCGGTTGCAAACCACAAGTCAATGCGACCACTGTTAACGATTGAAGCAACTCGTAGGCTGATCGAGGCCTGGGTCGAATACCCACTAATGGGCTCAGAAAATCGTCGGCGCATCAAGGCACGTCTAGAAGTATGAACGGGGATTTCGGGCGGGAGGACAGCTACTCCCCCGAACAGAACTCGAACCGAATCTCTTGCCGCTCCAAACTCTGCCACCAGACTTGAAACTCTGCCGGCCGCTCGAAGGGATCCTGCAAAATCCGAGCCCGCAGCATAACCGGCAGCGGGTCCTGGTCGAACGGGTAGGGGCGGCAGACGATCCTCGACCCGGCGGGGTGAAGCTCCAGCGCGATGCGGTCTTCCCAGCTCTTGCGCGGGACTCCGGCCAGTGTCCGCTCTACCGCGCCGCCGAAACATAGGGAAAGCGAGAGCGCATCCGCGATCTGCAACAGCCGTGCGTGAGGGTTCAGGTTTTGGGGCGCCACGGCCGAAGCCCAGACGGGGTCTTTGCGCAAGCGGGCCATGAACTCCCTCTGCAGCACCCTTTGCTCGGCGACGAAGCGCCTGGCCTGCTCCAGCTCGTCAGCGCTCGCCGGGGGCCACGAGTGCGGGTCGCCGAAAAGCGGATGCGCAAACGAGGCGTCCGGATTCTCCTCTATGCGGTAAGCCTGCAGCCAGTAAGCATGAAAGCTGATCAGCAACGCCACATAGGGGTGTTCCTTGGCGAACCGCGGGACGCCCAGTCGCCAGCGGGCCAAACCCTCGTCTTGGGTGAGCTGCAAAAGATCCAACGGAAGGCCGTCGTTCGGATCCCGTTGGGGATCGGCTTCCCACTCCCACCAGCCGTTGTCGTGCTCGGCAATGGCTAGAATCACTTCGGACCGCAGTAACTCGGGGTCGGGACAGTCGGCGTAACCACCCGCTGCGCTGAATTCCCGGTTGCCCCAATGTGCCGCCAGGTAGCCGGACAGGGCGGCGTGGTCGGGCTGGCTGATCAGCCAAATCTGGTCATCGACGCGGCGCTTGAGCATGGGTGAGAGAAACTGTCAGCCGAAGTGAAGTGGCGTTCGAGGAGCGTCCGCTAGCATCGACGAAAATACCACCGAAGGGGCCGCCAGGCAAGTCGGGCAGGCATTGCTGCTCCTTCACGATTCTAGCCGGGCCCATCTCGGCTGCAAGGTCCGATCTCTCCTTTTACCCTGGGATCGACCTGTCCTTTCTACTGATGTTCGCTATATAGCGACCCATACACCGGTCGGAAACTGTCGATCTTGGAAAGGGCGCGGCATGCCGCGCCCGCACGAACAAACGTCATCGTTGTCCTGCGTTATGAATGCTTGGTGCTCTGCCGAAGGCCGAGCCGGTCACTGCATTTTGCGAACATCAGTAGGTGTCGCCCTCCAAAGGGATCATCGACGGATCTGCACGCTTCGGCGGCCTTCCATTAGACTGGACATGAGTGGTCTCCTCGGATCACCGACAGCTCCACGATGAACACGCTCGCCCGCATTGCACGCCACGCTCGCATTGCCTGGAGGAATGTCGAGCCTCGCCCTAGTCCTCCGTTTCTGATTCTTTTCATCAACTCGATTTGCAACCAAAAGTGTGAGCATTGCTTTTATTGGCGCAACCTGAACCGCCCGGACGACCTGACCGTCGATGAGATGTTCGCCCTTTCGCGGTCTCTGGGGCGGGTTGAAAACCTGAACCTCTCGGGCGGCGAGCCCTTCTTGCGCAAGGAGTTCGCAGAGATCTGCCGGCAGTTCATTCGCCACAACAAGGTCCGCCAGATCTACGTTCCCACAAACGCCTACTTCACCGACCGCATGGTCGACCAGATCCGCCAGACGCTCGAGGAGAAGGAGCTGGAACTATTTGTGGCCGAGTTTTCTCTCGAAGGCGTGGGCGAGTTTCACGACCGCTTTCGGGTATCACCGGGATCGTTCGAGCGAGCCATGAAGAGCTACGAGGCGCTGGTTGAGTTGCAGCAGCGGGACCCGCGGCTGCGGATCCACGCCACCTCCTGCGCTACCGACGTCAACCTAGACGAGATCCGGCGACTCACAACCTACTTATTCGACCGTTGCCCGCGGATGGAGCACCACAATTTGGTCCTGATTCGGGGAGACCGCAAGAACCCCTCTTTACAGGGCCCCGCGTTGGACGACTACCAGCAGCTTTACGACTATATCCGTCGCCTCTGGAAGCCCCGCGAGCAGGGCCGGTACGGCTCGATTGTCGAGCCCATTACCCAGTCCGTGAAGGTACGGACCGCCCGCGAGCAGCGGCAGGTCGTCTCTTGTCGGGCCGGCGTGTTGAGCGCCGTCGTCTATTCGAACGGGGACGTCAGCGTCTGCGAAAACCACCCGCCGCTGGGGAACCTGCGCCAGAAGTCTTTCCGGGAGATTTGGGGTTCCCAACAAGCGCGCGAACGCCGGCAATCGATCGGGCGGAAGGAGTGCTATTGCACGAATGAAACGTTCTTGTGGCCGAGCGTGGTCCATCAGGCCGGCCCCTTTGTGCGCTCGCTGCTGGGATCCGCGGCGTGGCGGAGAGTCGAAGGGCTGCGCCCTGAGGAAAAAGTTGCCGTTTCGACGACCGCGAACCATGGAGAGTCGGATTCAAACCTCGATCGGCTTATTCGTATTCAGCAACCCCAGTCCGCTCCACCTCCCTCGACCGGGGGTCCAGCCCCGATCCCAGTTAGCGAAGCGGGTGAGAGTGAGTAGGCGAGCTAGCCGGGTCTCGCAACAACACACAAGAGTGCGTCCCCCTTCCCTTGCCGAAAGCGCGAACAGGCAAACCGCCTTTGCAGCCGACTGCCGAATACCCCAAGGGGAGAGGCGACTGAGGGCCAATCTCTTCCGAAGCCGCGGTCGCGCGTGGGCGGCCGCTCTACACCTAAAGGCGGTCGCTTCTCAAGCGCCTCTTCCCAAACCCCTCAGACCCGCAAGATAAGGGAGATTCAAACCGTTTGGCCCCCGATCACGACCCTGTCGCCACGATTCAGCCTGAACCGCAACGTGCGCCGGTCGTCGATGGCTCGGCTAGCCCGCTTTTCTCACCACGTGGCGAGGCGAAGTGCGTGAGAGGCCCGTCAGTACAAGGCGCGCGCCGCTCGGCGACTCATTTTCTGAGAAATGCGAGCGTACTTGAACCCTACGTTGAGCACGGCGAGCAAGCGCAACACAGTAATGGCGGGGCTATTGCGTGCTTCGACCGTCAGGTGGTGAGAAATGCGGGCTAGATCCTCCGGTGAGGGGCACGGCGTGGTAGCAACGCCCCGAAACTTTCTCATCCTCTCGGCGGGCGAGTCCGTCGTCAAGGTCCTGACGTTTTTCGTTTTGGCTCTTCCGGGTTTTTAGTGGGTGGCCAACGGGTAGCCGGCTCCTCCATCCTGCCGACCCGACGTCGCCCGCAGTCACATCGGAGCCCAAAAGGCGGCCAAGAAATCCCCAAATACCCTACACGCCAGTCCGGTCGTGGGCAACTCGTAAAGGGAATAAGATACTGATAAACAGGGAGTTATCTCTTTGAGTGTGGCCACTGGATGACAGTTGTGGATCCGCATTTCACAGCCTTCGGGAGACTGTACGACTACCTGCCAGCAGCCTTGCTCTACTCGTAACCCTTTGTTTATCAGTAATTCTTTTTGGCCAACGCAGTCGCCGCCCGGCCTTGGGGGCCGTAGAGTTGTCACGAAGCCCTTGAATGGCACCGAAGCAGGCTCCGGGAGGTCGGCCTCACAGTGGCGAGGGATCCGTCACTCACCGCCGCCAGCCACTAAAATCCCAGAAGAGCCTTCGTTTTTACCTACCTGGGCCGAGTGCTCGGGCCCGCCGCCTACGGCAATCTCGAATTTACGCTCGCCTTGATGACCTTTTTCGCCTTGTCGGTGGACTTAGGCTTGAGCACTTACGGCGCCCGCGAAATCGCCAAGCGGCGCTCACAAGCGCCCATCCTTCTCAGAGATATCAGCCTTCTGCGGACGCTGCTCGCGTTCGGGTGTCTCGCCGTCGTGGTCTTGCTCGCGCTGCTCATCGAAGACAACGGCAAGGCCAAGGTTCTGCTTATCGCATACGGCGTAAGCCTTTTGGGCATTCCCGGCCTGCTGCTCTGGTTCTTCCAGGGACACGACCTGATGCATTGGGTGGCGGCGGCTCAGATCATCCGCCAAGGTGTTTTCGCGGCTCTTGTGTTGGGCTTCCTCACGGAGGCGACGCCGCTCTACTACATCGGTCTTTTCGAGTGCGCTTCCGTCTCGGCAGTAGTGTTGTTCTGCGTTTGGATCGTCCGAAGAAACCCAAGCTGGCGACTCCCGGCGTGGGGATTCGACTGGCCGGCGTTGCTGAAACACTTCCGGGAGGCCGCGCCGATCGGCCTCTGTGACCTAGCCTGGGCGGTGCTCTGGTACTTTTCGACGGTACTGCTTCGTTTCATGGTGACGGATCAGGAATTAGGGTGGTTTGGAGCCGCGCATCGCGCCTCCGGGGCGGTACACACCTTTGTGTGGCTCTACTTTTTCAACCTGCTGCCATCCATTTGCCGCTGCGTCGGCCAACCGCGAGAGTTGCTTCTGCGACTGATGGAGCGCTCTCAGACGGCGGTCGCCTGGGGAGGCGTGTTCGCAGCGCTGCTGTTGACCGTGCTCTCTCCCCAGTTGCTTACACTGGCTTACGGGACCGCCTACGAAAACGCCGCGGCGCCGTTCTCAGTGCTCATCTGGGCAGCTCCGATCGCCCTGATAAGCGGACATTACCGCTATGCCTTGGTGGCGTACAATCTCCAGAAATGGCTGCTTTATTGGACGGCTCTCTCAGCGCTGGCCGGAGCGTTGGCCGGACCCCTGTTGATCGGCCGATACGGACCTCTGGGCGCTGCCGTGGCGGTATTGGGAGCCAATGCCACCGTGCTCGCGCTGTGTTACGAAACAGTCAGCCGGCGTATCGCCAGGATTCCGTTCGCGGCGCGGCTGGTCCGGCCGCTGCTGGCCCTGGCCATCTCGCTTTCCCCGCTGTGGGCGCCCTGGGAAGTCGATCCCTGGCTACGGGCTGCGCTGGTCGCGGCCATTTACTTGGGACTATTTGTTTTGTTCGAGCGCGGTCGTCTCGGCGAACTGTTTCGAAGCCTGGTGGGCCGATAAACGTCGTAGCGTAGAGGCCAGTAACGCCATGGAGACCGGCAAGACGGTCAAGCTGATCGTGAAAGCTTGGGGGAGACGCAGGCCGCTCCGGCCATCGGTTTGTGGCCCCCTTCCGCACCCCGGGGAACCCTTGAAAGGAAGGGCCGCCGGCAACGCCTGGAAACGCGCATGGAGTTAGAAACTCACTCCACAGCGGGACTTCACCCCCCGCCCATCGGCTGGCGTTTCTCGCCTCGCGGCATCGCTTTCCGTCTGTTCATCACCTGCTGGCTCATCTACGTGCTGCACTTTGCCACGAATACGGTGCGCGAAATTTATCTGGCTTTGGCGATTGGCGACCACCTTTCATTCCGGGTGGATGAGTATGCCCACCTTCACCCGGACCTGTTCGAAAAAGAAGGCTACGGTTGGCATATCGGCGCGAACCCGGGCGCTTCCATGACGGCGGCGGTTCCTTACGCAGTGGCCCGGCCTTTGATCGATTGGTTGGTTGAGCGGACGAATCGACGGCGGGCGGAAGCTGGGCTGACTGCCCCTCCGGCTTACGATTCCCCGTGGCCCATGGCGCGCGAGTTTTATAGCGAAGCCTGGCGACGCGGCTACGACATCAAGTTCGGCCTGGCGGCCCTCGTCATGCAGGCGTTCTGCATGGCGCCGATATCGGCGCTGGGCGTCGTAGCAATGTTTTTCGTCCTGCGCAGGATTTTCGGTTCGGACCGAGCTGCCTTTTGGCTTGCCCTGCTCTACGCCTTCGGGACGCCGGTCTTCTTCCGGACCGGCTATCTCAACCACAACCTAATGCTCGGCCATGTCGCTTTTTGGGGCTTCCTGGCGTTGTGGAATCCCGCGGGATCAGCTCGCCCTTCCGCTCGCAGGCGATACCTTCTCGCCGGGCTGTCGGGCGGGGCCGCCATCCTGCTGGATTACTCGGGCGTCATTCTGCTGGCGGGGCTACTGGTTTACGGCGTCGTTCGGGGGAAGGAAGCCGCCAGCCATCCGAATCATCAACACGCCGCTCGCATTCGAATGCGCCGCGCTCTGCTCGTCGGACTCGGAGCGCTGGGCCCGATCCTTCTGCTTTGGTTCTATCAGTGGAGAAGCTTCGGCCATCCTTTCTACCCGGGCCAGCATTGGATGCCGCCGGTCGAATGGATCGAACTGGGCTATCAGGGCTTTACCTGGCCTCGACTCGACTTGCTTGCCATGCTGGCTTTCGATTATCGCTTTGGCCTGTTTGTAAGCTCGCCCATCATGCTTTTGGCTCTGGCGGCTCCGTTCGTCAACAGAGGCCAAGACCGGCGGCTGGAAAGACTTGAACTGGCGTTTGTGCTGGTCGTGCCGCTAGCGCTGTGGCTGTTCTTCGGTGGAGTGCACTACACGAAGCTGCAGTACGGCACGGGGATTCGCTATCTATCCGCGGCGTTCCCGTTCCTGTTTGTGGCCGTTGCGGTGGTACTGGCTCGGCTGCCTCGCCCGTTGGCTTTCGTCATCGGTGCGATGTCGCTAGCCCAGTCTTGGTGCCTGGCCATGTATCGCGACGTCGAGCGCGGCTGGGGCATGGCGGAACCGATCCTGCAAATCGTGACCGGCGGGTTGCAGTTGCCCGCGCTTACCGTGCTGTCGCGCGTGGAAGGGGCATACGGCGATTTCTTCACAGCCGGGCTCTCCCCGCTCCCTTTGTTTGTCCTGACGGCGATGATACTCTACGGGGTATGGTCGCCGTCGCTGGGGAAGCAGACGGCGGGCCGTATCAAGTAAATGTCGCAGCCCACGGCCAAAACTGTTTCGATCACGGTCGACGTCGTGATCCCCGTTCTCAACGAGGCCCACGTGTTGGAAAAATCCGTGGAGACGGTGCGGGCCTTTCTTGGCCGTGGATTCGAACATTCTTGGAAGCTTGTGCTTGTCGACAACGGATCGACGGACGGCACCCACCAGGTAGCCCAAGGGATCGCCGAGAAGCATGCCGACGTCGAATTCCTCCAACTCCAGCAAAAGGGTCGCGGACGCGCCCTGCGGCACGCCTGGTTGAGGAGCCAAGCCGAGATTGTCTGCTACATGGATGTGGACTTATCGACTGATTTAGAAGAGCTGCCGAAGTTGATCCGCGCGGTCGCCGATGAGAACTACGACATCGCGGTCGGCTCGCGCCTGATGCGGGAATCGCGAACCAAGCGTTCGCTGATACGCGAGATCACGTCGCGGGTCTATAACGCCGTCCTCAAACTGTGCCTGGCCAGCCGTTTCAGCGACGCGCAGTGCGGCTTCAAGGCGGTGAGCCGCCGAGTCGTTAATCGCATAGTACCGCAGGTCGAAGACGAGTCCTGGTTCTTCGACACCGAGTTGCTTGTGCTAGCGGAAAAGCAAGGCTATCGTATCAAGGACGTCCCCGTCGCCTGGACGGAAGACGACGACAGCCGTGTGCGGATTATTCCAACGGCATGGGATGATCTTAAAGGCGTGTTCCGACTTCGACGCCGGTTGAAAGGCTGGAAAGAAGCGCCGGAACAGGCGCCCCACATACCCCGGGAAGACTCATGAGGGTCCTGCTCGTTAATCCGTTTCAGGTGGATCTGGTCCACAAAAGGGGCCGCATCTACAATCGCCGCTGGACTCCGCTCGACCTGGCCAACACGGCCGCCGTGTTGGAAAGAGAGGGAATCGAGACGGCGATCGTCGATGCCAACGCCGAGCAGCTCGGGCCCCGGCAGGCGGCGGGGCGCGCTCGGGGCTTCGATAAGGTTTTCATTACCTCCACGAGTCTGGACCGTTGGCAGTGCCCCCACCTCGACATTAATCCCTTCTTGAAAACAGTGCGAGCGGTTCAAGACGTGGCTCCCGAAGTGTATGTCATGGGCAGCCATGGGACGGTGAAGCCGGTCGAGATGCTAGAGGAAACTCGCGCTCGGGCGATCATTCGAGGCGAACCGGAGGTCACCGTCCGCGAATTGTGCCGCACGAGTTCCCTTTCGGAGGTTCCCGGGATCACCTACCAGGACGGGGGCCAAGCGATCAGCAACCCCGACCCCAAGCCGCTGAAGATGGACGAGTTTCCCCTGCCGGCCTTCCACCTTCTGCCGATGGACCTCTACCACTACGAGGTGCTCGGAAGGAACTTTTCTCTGTTTGAGATGTCGCGCGGTTGCGCTTCCGACTGCACTTTTTGCCTGCTCAAGCCCTATGGCGTAGGAGTCCGGAAGAAATCGGTAGACCGTCTGATCGCCGACGTCGAGCACGGCATCAAGAAGTTCGGCGTTCGCACGGCGTACTTCATCGATCTCGAGTTCACCGTCTTGCGCAAGCAGGTCGTTGAATTTTGCAACTACATGAGGAAGAAGTCCTACGATTTCACCTGGTGTTGCCAGACCCGTTTCGACCTCGTGGATGAAGAGCTGCTCGCCCTCATGAAGCAGGCCGGTTGCCGGCTGATCCACTTCGGCGTCGAGGCGGGCAGCGAAGAAGTTCTCCAGACGGTCGACAAAGACATCACCATGAAAGAAATCGAAGCGGGGATGGGGAAGGTCAAGGCCGCCGGCCTCGAGTCGGCTTGTTTCTTCATCATGGGTTTTCCGGGATCCCAGCCGAAAGACATGGACGACATCCGCCGCTTCGCGAACCGACTGAATCCCACCTATGCGTTGTTTCACGTCGCTGCCCCGTATCCGGGGACCAAGATGTACGACGAAGCAAAGAACGACCCTAACGTCCGCTTCAGCGACGGGACCCTTTTCCCTGAAGCCTACGAGGGGCCGCTTTCGGTGCAGCAATTGAAGTCGATGACGCGCAACGCCTACCTGCGCTATTACACTCGGCCGTCTTACCTGTTTTCCCGCCTTGCGAAGGGCGAATTTCGCGCCCTAGCGAATCAAGTCGGCTTGTTCTGGCAATTCGTTCGCGCGTAAGGGAATTCGCGTTCCAGACCCCTTCCCTTTAGCGGTTCGCGGCCGGCAGCATCCCTGGATCATACGTCTTCTGGTGTTTCGCCCCTAACTGAAGTTGCCTCCGCCTTCTCCGCTTAACAATGGCGAGCCTCCTCATGGAAGCCGCGCCCGCAAGGGTGCGGTCAAGGCCTCGTGACGCCCCAAATTCCTTGTCCGGCAACCGAGATCATTCAAAATCTTGACCGCCAGGTTCCCTGCCGCGTTCCTTCAGGCGCTGAAGCCCTTGTACGTCAAGTAAACGCCGAGGATGAAGAACGCGACGAGTACAGCGGCCCACCAACGGCTCGCCGCCGCCGTCCACAGCCGTGCGACCTTGTCCGGGAATGCGAACCGGACAATACCTTTGATCAAGGTCAGCCACCCCAGCAGGGTGATGATTACTCTCCAGTCCGCGGTCCAAACATTGTGGCTGACAACCAACAGAAGCCCCAACACCAGCGCCACGAGGCCGGAGAGAACGACGATCGCGAGGCTATCTGAAAACTCTTTGATCAGTCTCGGGAAATGTTTCCGATTCAGCAGCGCCGCAGGCGCCACAATAACCAAATAGAGACCCAAAACTTTAGCTAGGAAAACCGAGAGTTCCATAGCATCTCCCCGAGTTTTGCCGTCGCCCGCCCCTGATAAAGCGGTGCCCGCGGGGGGGGGCGTGCCCGCCAGGGCGCGGGACCACAGCGAGAACCGAACAGAGCCCCGCTCGTTAGGGCTCGGGAGCCGCGAAGCGGCGGTCGGATCATAGCCTAGCAGACCATGGCGATCCCGTTGAAACAACGCCCGCCGTAGCGTCCGCGTGGGTAGGCCATTACGCAGCCTCCTTTGTTTGTTCGGGGCTAGACTTAGGCGAAAGCGGGCTAGCGGGCTTTGCCTTGGGAAACCGGCGATCTACTCGACTCGAGCTGTCTCCACAGCGCGCGGAGGTCTTCCAGGTCCAGTTGATGGACCCTGTGCCCTGATTGGCTCAGTTTCGACACCTGAGACCGGCCGTAGAGACCCGCTAGATTGTTAAGCAACGTCTTGCGGGGTTGCCGGAAACAGTGCTGCAGAAAGCGGACAAATTCGGCTTCGACATTCCCGCCGCGCCGCAAGGTGAACCGCACCGCCGCCGAATTTACCTTCGGCGGAGGCCGAAAAACTTCCGCCGGCACGCCAAACAGCCACTCCGGCCGGCTATAGAGCTGACAAACAACGCTGAGAAAGCCGTAGTCGGCATCCCCCTTGGTTGCCACCACCCTCCTGGCCACCTCCTCCTGCATCAGAAACACGGCCTGGGAGACCCGGTCGGCCAGGGCGAAAGTCTTCTTAAGGATCGGGGAGGTGATGTAGTAGGGAAGATTCCCGGCCACCAGCACGCGATCCTCAGTCCGGTCGGCGATCAACTTCCCGAGATCAACATTGAGAATATTCGCCGGGACGATTTCCACTCCCCCCGCCCCGGCAAACTTCTCCTCCAGACTCACCACCAGCCGGGGATCGATTTCCACCGCCACGACCCGGGCCCCGCGGGCAAGCAACGGCTTCGTCAGCGCCCCGCGTCCGGGACCGATCTCGATGACCAGGGAACCAGGCTCGATCGGGAGCGCCGCGGCGATCTTCTCGAGCACCTCGCGGTCGCGAAGGAAATGCTGACCCCACGGGGGGCGCGGTTTCGCGCGAGGCACAGCTCCAGTGTAGCGAGTAAAACCCGGGCCGGCCGCCGTGGGCTGCGAGATTTCAATCGTACAGCCCAAGCTGAACCGGCGAGTACTGCTGGAGCAGACAACCCCGTGTGCTCAGAGCTATAGAGTTCCTATCACCCCGATCAGTGGCGGATGAATCACGAGGCTGGCCCCGTCAGGGGCCGCAACAAACACAGTCCGCGGCTTCAGCCGTGGGAGAAAGCTATGCCGCCTGTGAAGAGCGGTCGGTACTGATGAGGCTCAGCGTGAGCGCGCCATCACCGGTGGGGAAGGTGATTTTTCGCGTTCCAGGACCGCCGGCGCTCGTGAAGGCAGGGTCGGTCGGATCTCTCAGCGCGGGTATGGTATGGGAGCATAGGCCGGGCAGAGCGCCTTTGAGGTTTCCCACGACCATGCTGGTGACTTCGGTCAGACCACGGCTCGTGAAGGCAGCGCGGGTATGGTATGGGAGCATAGGCCGGGCAGAGCGCCTTTGAGGTTTCCCACGACCATGCTGGTGACTTCGGTCAGCACGTCGGCGATGTTTTCGGCCACCAGCCCTCCGGTCCGGGCGCCAAAAAACTTGCATGCGATTTCCGCCGCAAGATCTTTTTCACAATGGATGCTGATGACCCCTTCCCAAGCGCCTCTCAACTGACTGGAAGCCGTAATCCCGCGGCCGGCCGGAATCGAGATCCTGGTGGAAGGAGGATGCAGCTCTAGTCCCAGCATGCCCCCCGGTACGTTCTCCATGACCTGGGGCGCCGCGGACAGCAATCGCATCGTGTTGGGACTAACGCCTGCCTCCTCCGCTGTTTGGGCGCTGCGAGTGAACGGTTCTTTTTTCTCCGCCGCGGCGGTTTTCATCGGCTAGCCCTCCTGTGCCAGCTATCGACGCCTGGCACGAATTCCATTACCCCGCTCTTCTCACTACTGTCACAGCGGTTGAGGTGAAAAGCCCGGTGACGATGGCTCGCGGCAACAGTTCGTCTACATCGCCCGGCTTACATAGATTCGGAAATGTCGGGATCGAAGGCCCGGTCGGGCGCGCCGAAAGCGTGCGCCAGCGGAATCGATGTCGCCACGAATGGCGACACGGCACGCAAGAATGCGTGCGCCACGGTTGATTTCACAGGGGTTCGGCGAGATTGGGTTTGTTTGGTTGTTTGTTTAGGTGTGGTCTGGTGGGCTGGAGCTTGACCGCTTCGGAGGCCGGCTTGCGGGGCCGAGTCGCGACTGGCCCGGAAGCCGATGCGGCCGGCCGCGGGGCTTGAAGTGTCAATCGGGGGTGGGGCCTGGGCTGGGACGTAGCGGCCGGGGTGGGAAGCGGCGGCGGCATGGGAGTTGGCGGAGGAGCGAGCCTCGCGAGCCTTGCGTTCGTCGCGGCGGAGGTCGGCCAGCTGCTTCACGGCGCGGAAGAAGCGGCGGCTGAGATGTCCATCGTAGCGCGCCAGGTGAACGAAGGCCTGGGTGCGCTCGAGCATCGCCGAGCCTAACAGCAGGGTCTCGCCGTCGTGTCCGGGGCGCAATCTCTCGGGATGATATTTTTCGGTCAGGCGGCGCTTGTCGGCGACGGCAGCGGCGAGCAAGCCGGTTTCCAGGCGCGTAAGGCGGCGCATGCGCCATTGGGCGTCGGCGATTTGGCGGACGAGTTCGAATTCGAGCGAGTTGGCAGGTTGGATGTCCGCTTCAAGGGCAGCGAGTTGGCTGTCGAAGTCGGCGGGGTCCTCGCTGGGCAGGACGATATCGCGGGCAAGAAGTCCGTGCTTGAGAGCGTTCGTTGCGACGCGGCTTTTACCTTCCTTGGTACGCGGCCCGGTGGATTTCTTTGCGTTCTTACGGTTGGCCTTAATTTGGGCATTTGTAGACATAATTATTATTCCTTTCGTGGAGCGGAGGCTCCAATTCCAGGGTAAGGCGGAGTTGCCCGGTTGCAGGGGGCTAGGTACGGTAAGTAGCGTGGAATGAGTAAGATAAGATTATATCAGCGGCGTGACTAGCAGTGGGATTTTACGACGAGCGCGCGCCGCCGGGGGCGGCTCGCTGGGGGCGGTCGAGTGCCAGAAAGAAACAACGCCGTGAGGGGTGCGGCGCCAGACGTAAAGAGGCTGGCGCAGCAAGGGCTCGGACAAGCCAACGGCCGCCAAAAAAGGCCGCAAGTCTCGGCAAAACGACCGCCGAGCCATGCGCTACGGGACTTCAACCCAGAACAGCCGAACAAGCCCGATTCCGGAGAACCCCAGTGAAATCAATGCTTTCTAAGGAAACACCCTCAGGCCAGTAACTTCTCGACCACGTTGCCGTGTACGTCGGTGAGGCGGAAATGGCGTCCCTGGAACTTGAAGGTCAGCCGCTTGTGATCGACGCCCAGGCAGTGCAGGATGGTGGCTTGGAGGTCGTAGACGTGGATTGGGTCTCGCACGATGTTGTAGGAAAAATCGTCGGTTTCGCCGATCGTGATGCCCGGCTTGACGCCGCCGCCGGCCATCCACATGGTGAAGCAGCGCGGGTGGTGGTCGCGGCCGTAGTTGGTTGCGGTGAGCCTGCCCTGCGAATAGGCCGTTCGGCCGAACTCGCCGCCCCAGACGACCAGCGTGTCCTCGAGCAGTCCGCGCTGCTTCAGGTCCTGGATCAGCGCCGCCGACGCCTGGTCGGTGCCCTTCGCTTGCAGGGCAATATCGCGAGGCAGATTGTAATGCTGATCCCACCCTCGATGGTAGAGCTGGATGAAGCGTACGTCGCGCTCCGCCAAGCGTCGGGCCAATAGGCAGTTGGCCGCATAGCTGCCGGGGGTTCTCGAATCGGCCCCGTACATTTCAAAGACGTGTTCGGGCTCCGCCGAGAGATCCATCAACTCGGGGACGGAAGTCTGCATCCGATACGCCATCTCGTACTGTGCGATGTGCGCGTCAACCTCCGGATCGGGAAACGCTTCCGTCTTCAAACGGTTGAGCTTGGCCGCGCTATCGAGCATGCGGCGGCGGATGGTCTTGCTGATTCCCGGCGGATCGGACAGATAGAGCACGGGGTCGCCGCGGGAGCGAAACTTGACGCCCTGGTGGGCCGAGGGCAGAAACGCGCTGCCCCACACGCGGGAGAACAGAGGCGTGTCGGTATTCTGTGTATTGGACTGCGAGATGAGCACCACGAAGGCCGGCAGGTCGCGGTTTTCGCTCCCCAGCCCATAGCTCAACCACGCCCCCATGCTGGGCCGACCGGGCTGCTCGCTGCCGGTCTGAATGAAGGTGATCGCCGGGTCGTGATTGATCGCCTCGGTATGTACGGTTTTGACAAGGGCAATGTCGTCGACGACCTTGGCGGTGTGGGGAAGCAATTCACTGATCCACACCCCCGACTGGCCGTGCCGATGAAACTCGTACAGCGAAGGAGTGACGGGCAGGGATTCCTGCTGCGACGACATGCCCGTAATGCGCTGGCCGCGGCGCACCGAGTCGGGCAGGTCGGTGTTAAACAGAGCTTTCAGCTTGGGCTTGTAGTCGAACAGCTCGATTTGCGACGGAGCGCCCGTTTGGTGCAAATAAATGACGCGCTTGGCTTTGGGAGCGAAATGCGGCAGACTCCGAAGTCCGCCCGTCTGGGGATCGATTTCACGATCGTTGGCCCCGCCGGGAGCGGCAAGCAAATTCGGGTTCAGCAACGAGGCCAGAGCCGCCGCGCCTATACCGGCGGCCGTCGGGCCGAACAGTTGCCGGCGGGTCATGAACAGTTCGTATTCATCTCGCGGCGCCATATCGTCACTCCTTGGTGATCGTTTCGCGGAGACTGAGCACGGTGCCGGCCACGGTGGTCCAGGCAGCCAGCTCGGCCACCGGGATCGTCGGATCGGGTTCGGATTCGCCGACATCGAGTAGTGCGCGAGCTGCGGGCCCGTCGCCGCGATAGTCCTCTTCTTGCCGCTCGGCGAGCGGCAGCAGCACGTTTAGTTCTTCGGGGGAGGGTTCTCGCGCCATGGCGAGCCGATAAGCATGCCGAACTCGCCCGGCGGGTTCAGCGCCCGCTTCCGTGATTATCCGCTCGGCCAGAGCGCGGGCGGCTTCGACGTAGGTGGGATCGTTCATCAACACGAGCGCTTGCAGCGGCGTGTTCGTGCGCGACCGGCGGGAGGTGCACTCTTCGCGGTCCGGTGCATCGAAGGTGGCCAGCGACGGCGGCGGTACCGTGCGCTTCCAAACCGTATACAGGCTTCGCCGGTGGAGGTCCTTGCCGGTCGCGGGATGGTATTCCTGGCCGCTGAACTGAAACCCGTATGCCAACTCCAGCCACAGGCCTCTCGGCTGGTAGGGATAGACGCTGGGCCCTCCGACTTCGTCGGTCAGCAGGCCGCTGACGGCCAGGGCGTTGTCTCGGACCATCTCGGCCGGCAGCCGGAACCGCGGACCGCGAGCCAGCAGACGGTTCTCGGGGTCTCGTTCGAGCAACGCCGGCGTGACCTCAGACGCCTGCCGGTAGGTGGCCGAAGTGACGATCAGACGCTGGATGGCTTTGACGTCCCAGCCGACGCGGATGAACTCCGTGGCCAGCCAGTCAAGCAGCTCGGGGTGAGTGGGCGGTTCGCCTTGAGAACCGAAATTCTCCGAACTCCTGACGATCCCCGCGCCAAAATGCATTTGCCAATAGCGATTGACCGTGACACGCGCGGTCAACGGATGGGACGGATGAACGAGCCACTGCGCTAAGCCTAAGCGATTGGGCGGCGCGTCTTTCGGCATCGGCGAGAGGACGGCGGGAACGCTCGGCGTTACCTTTTCCGTCTTGTCGCTGTAGTTCCCGCGCCGCAGGATGAAGGTCTCGCGGGGCCGTTTCATCTCCTCCATCACCATGGAGGTCGGGATAAGCGATTCGAGCTTCTCTTTCCTGGCTTCGAGATCCTTGAGCTTCGCGTAGAGCTTTTGATGCTCAGGCAAGGCGGCTTGGCTCAGATAATAGTGCCGCAGCCTCTCTCGGCGTGACAAGCAAGCCTTTCGCCGCCTGCCTTCAACCGTCTGGTCGTATTGCTCGTTGTTCTTGTCCTCGACCTGATCGATGTCGGCGGCCTCTTTTTCGTCGTAGGCCTTGACGATCTCCGCGCAACCTTCAATCGGCGAGGAGAGGACTGCTCGCATCGGCTCATGGAGACGAAGCTGTCGGATCTCGGCCTCCGTCAGTACACGGTCGTAGACGCGCAGGTCGTCAACAGCCCCTTGATAGGGATTCCCGCTCTGCTTGTTGCCGATCTCGAGCGGCATCCGGTTCGTGATCGGCCCCGACAGGCTGTCCTGGATCACCTCGAGTTCCCGCGGTATGCCGTCGAAGTAGAGCTTGAGCCCTGAAGCCTTGCCCGACCCATCATAGGCCAGGGTCAAGTGGCTGCCGAACTTGCCGGCTATGACGCCTTCCCGGGTCCTCACCTCGATCCCGTTGTCGGGCTGGTTACTCCTCAGACGCTGGTGACTCCTCAGACGGACGTAGAGGCGAAACTTCAGGTCGAAAGGAGGCTCGCGTCTCGACTCGCCGGCAAGCAACTCGAATCCTCGACGGCCTTGGGCCGCGTCCACCTTCTCCAGCACGGTGAGAAGCCGGTCGGCGGGGATCAGATCCCCCTCGCCGGTCCCGGCGATCCAGAACGCCACGGAAAAGGGACGATCGCGCCGCAACTCGGGCGCGCCCAAACGAATGTGTGTTTCCCCATCGAAAACCGCCCCCGCGCCCGCCGGGCTCTCGGCGTACGCCATCTCGCCACGCGGGACTTCCCCGCCCTCGTGATGACCGGACGTATCGGCCAACCCCCCGTCGAATTCGTAGTGGGCCGCAAGCCCCTCGGCCGTCGCCGCGGGGATTTCCGAAAGAGCCGCCTTTCTCCATTCCGCTACCCATCGATCCACCTCTGCAAGCGGCATCGCTTCTTCGAGAGCGCTGATCTCTTGCTGGATTCCGTCGAGCTGTTGCTGTTGCTCGGGTGAGGCGAGCCGGACAAAAGGCTTTGCGTTCCCCAGTCTTCCATCCAGCCCTCGCTCGGTGACCGTATTGAAAAACGCAAAGAAGCGGTAAAACTCCTTCTGCTTGATGGCATCGTACTTGTGATCGTGACAGCGGGCGCAGCCCATGGTCAGCCCCAGCCACGTCGTCGCCGCCGTCTCGACCCGGTCAACGACGTATTCGGTCTGATACTCCTCGGGAACCGCGCCCCCTTCAAAGTTGATCATGTGATTGCGGTTGAAACCCGTGGCGACCTTCTGCTCACGGGTGGCGTGGGGCAACAAATCGCCGGCTATCTGCTCGATCGTGAATTGATCGAAGGGCATGTTGCGGTTGAAGGAGCCGATCACCCAATCGCGCCAAGGCCACATCTCTCGAAGACTGTCGATGTTATAGCCGTGGGTATCCCCATAGCGCGCCAGATCGAGCCAGGGCATCGCCATTCGCTCGCCATAGCGGGGTGATCGCAACAGCCGGTCGACGACCTTGTCGTAGGCGCCGGGGGAATCGTCGGCGAGAAACGCTTCGACCTCCTCCAGCGTCGGCGGCAGGCCCGTGAGGTCGAAGCTTACCCGGCGCAGCAGCCGGGCCTTGTCCGCCGGCCGAGACGGCTCGAGACCTTCTTGCTCCACACGCGCCAGGACGAACTGGTCGATCGGATTTCGCGGCCAGGCTTCGTTTTTGACCTTTGGCGGGTCAGGACGGACGGGAGTTCTAAACGCCCAGTGGCTTTCCCACTCCGCCCCTTCGTCGATCCATCGGCGGACGAGTTCGATTTGCTCCGGGGTTGGGCGGCGCTCGAACCCCGGCGGAGGCATGCGGGCGACTTCCTGCTGGTGACTAATCCGCTGATAGAGTCGGCTGGCGGCGGCGTCTCGCACGACGATGACCCGATAGCCGCCGCGATCCGCGAAAGCGCCCTCTTTGGTATCGAGCCGCAGATGGGCCTGTCGCTGCCCTTCGTCCGGTCCGTGGCAGGCGAAACAATTGTCGGAAAGAATGGGACGGATGTCCCGGCTGAAGTCCACCCGATCGGGATCCGGGTTGGTCGAGGCGGCGGCGGCTGAGTGGCGCGTGAGGAGCCAGGCGGTCACAAGACCGCTCAGGAACAAGCAGAAAAGAAAGCGCCCCTTCACTTCTCTCCTCCCTCGTGGTTCGCGGGCAAGGTTCCCAGAGAGTAAAACGGGGTCCGTGCCTTGGGCTTCCTGAAAGCCGCCTCGCTTGGTCTGACTCTCAACCTAGCAAAGATCTTCGAGTGGGGGCGGTGCAACCCGACCGCGGTGAGATCTTTGACTCCCTCTCAGTAGCCGTGTTTGACGAATGCAAGGATCTGGCAATCATACAGAGTATTATGCTTCAATGCTTGTGACAGCCACGGTCGGGCGACGGCGAGGCCGCAGCCTACCGACAGCAGAGGGGAAAAATCGGGTACAGCCAGCCAATTCGCTTCGGGCTAAGCGCGTTGTCACTTGGGTCGTGGCGGGAAGCGAATTGGTGGCAGCCCCCATTCTTCGCTCCTACGTGACTTTTGTCACAGGCTGCTGGATTCGATTGAGAGTGAAAGGAAATTAACAGATGAAACGGCGCACAATCATTCAGGGCCTCGCGGCGGCTAGTGCAGCCCCATTGGCGGCGGCCTCATCGGGCTGGTCGAACGGCTTCGCCGAACAGCTCCGCAGCGACTTTCTTAGCCACTGGCGCAGCACCCGTGAGTACGCACTGGAGATGCTGGAGGCGATGCCCGCCGAGCACTTCGACTTTAAGCCGGTCAAGGAACAGGACACCTTCGCCGAGCAATTCGAGCACTTCGCCAGTAGCAACGTAGGATACTTTTCACACTTCCAAAAAGAGGTCGGCGAGCCGCGGCCGACTCGCCCGGAATCGCTGACCAAAGACACTCTGCGCAAATTTGTCGGAGCGATGTTCGATTATGTCGAAGCCGTACTCTCCAGCTTGACGGAAGAGGAGTTCCTGCGCCGCGATGTGCGTATGAGCCCCCGCTCGAAATCACACACCGCTCAAGATGTCTTCCTGCGGGCCTATATGCACACAGCGCATCACCGAGGGCAGATTGTCACCTACCTGCGTCTTAAGGGCGTGACGCCCCCGGGCTGGCGTTTCCCGCCGAACGGAGTCGCCTAGCCGCTCCCCTTCCCACCACCTGACGGTAGAAGCACCCGATAAGCCCACCGTTACCGCGTCGCGCTTGCTCGCCGAGATCAACGCAGGGTTCAAGAATGTAGGGGCACGGCATACCGTGCCCAAGGTGCCAAGCGGCGCGCGCCTTGTGCTGACGGGCCTCTCAGGCACTTCGCCTTGCCACCTGGTGAGAAAAGCGGGCTATGCCGCCAGCCCGATTTCGACGTGACGCCGTGGGCGCCCTCAATCCATCGGGAACGTCAGCACTTCGTCCAGAACGACGATCTCGGCGGGACCGAGGCCTTCGGCGATGGGCGCGGGAGCTGCCTTGCGGGTAATGATGGCCCAGGAGAACTGGTAGTCCAGCAGGTCGATAAAGTAGGAGCCGAGGGTTTCTTGTATGGTCGCTCGGGCCTGATCGGTGAGCAAAAACGCCCCCTCGTCGGCAATGGCGCCGATGACGACCGTGCCGTCCGGCAGCGATCGCAAGTAGACTTCCATGGCCGTCACGTCTTCCTCACGCGCCCAGGTGTCGAAATTCCGCACGGTCCCGAGAAGGCCCGTCCGCGGATCGACGGTGAGAAAGTTGAACCCGCGGCCCGGCCCGCCGCCATGCACTTCGTAAGCCAGCGTTCCATCCACTTCAAAGGCGGCAACCGAGGCCGCACTCTTGTACCCCCCGGAGATGACGCGAAATCGCACGTCGCTGAGACTAGGCAGCACGGTGAGCAAGAAGCTTCGCGTAACGATCTGGGGGAGCACGGTAAGCGCGGTCAGCGAAACGGGAACGTTTTCGATCCGCGGCGCGCCCGGGTCGGCGCTGAGCGTCAGCGGAGGCGATTCCCCAGGTACTCCGACGGGGATCGAAGCGCGAACGCCTGTCGGAAGTCCGCTGATTTGGAAGCGCACAAGATCGCAAAAGGAGTTGAAGCCCTCAATTTCGACAAAAGCCGTCCGCGAGGGGCCGCCCTGCTGAACAACCAGGGTGTTCGGCTCGGGGCCGGAGATCGAAAACCCCGGCGGCTGACCTTCGTCGATGACTCGCAAGAGGTGAGGGTTGCTGGCAACTCCGTTTTGCATAAGCCGCAGATCAACCACGGAAGGAGTGAAGTTTTCCGGGATAAAGATGTTGGTCTGATAGACCCCGACAACTCCCTCAAGCAAGCCGGAGTAAACAACCGGTACCGGCTCGGACCCGAGACGACCGAGCGGCACGTTTAGGGTAAGAACACCGCCCGCCGGCGCCATACCGTCGGCCAGTTCAGCCGTGGCAGGTCCCAAGCCGCTGCCATAAACTTCAAGGTAGCTGCCGGGTGGGACACCGTTGGCTTCGTTCACCGGGCAGGGTAAGCCCGCCCGATAGACACCACGGTCAAAGATGCCGGGCGCGGAAGCAGCCACCTCGACGGTTGCGACATTACTGGCAACACCCGTGCGATAGACGAACGCTTCGGCAACCCCAAGCGGCGCGGCCCAGGGCGCCTGGCCGCGGACTTCCGTCCGGTCGGCAAAAAGTAGCGGCACGGCCTCGCCTTGCAGGCAAGCGCTCACAGGCCCTAAGTGATTCGGCAGCACAGTCGTTCCGGCCGAGCGCGAACCGAGGGCGAACCCCTCCCCCCACAGGCTAACGAGTCCGCCGGGCGCTATGGCGGGCTGTCCACCGGCGGCGCCGACCACGCCGCCCTCGTTGATGAGGGGGCCGGCGCCCGCGGACAGCTCGTCAGGCGGAAGTCCGCCCCAAACGTGCGCCAGAGCGAAGTAGGCCTCTCGAGGCCGCAAGGTGTCGAAGCCGGCGATCGGGCCGCTCTCGGCCCGGAACAGCCCGAACCACGCCGGATTCCGATAGTTGTCCGGGAAGCTTTGATCCGGCCAACCGTCGGTCGAGTGCAATGAGGGGGCCTCTCCGCCGCGCCACCATTCGTCCACATAGCTCGCCCACAGGCCGCCGAGAACGGGGAAAACGTCGCCGGGGAGCCGCCATTCTATTTCGGACGCGAGTGCCCGCCCAACTTCGGCTTGCGTCGAAGCATCCTCGATCTGACCTTGTTGGTCATAGGCGTCGACACCGAAGGCTGACACCAGCAATGGTTTCGCGGTCCTGTTGCTCCCTGCCGCGAAAAGCTCTTCCAAAGGCCCGCCGCCGACGGCGTCAAGCGACCAAAACGAAAGACCCGGTTGGCTTAGGTCGTCCGTGCCGAGAGTAAAGTCCCCGATTTGAAACGCACCGGCGACTGTCGTGGTGAGCAAAGCCGTGCCGCCTTGCGCGCCGACCAATACTTCGGCGGCGTCCCGCAGCAAGGAATAGAAATCCGTTGGTGAGCCGGCGAACTTTTCTTCATAGTCACGCCCAACCTCATCTCCGAAGACAAACGCTATAATTCGCTCCTCCTCTCGCCAACCTTCGACGAATGCCTGAAACTCCTCGATAATCTGTCCCCTCAACGCCCGTCCTAGGCCGGTCGACGGGGAAAGCGACCGCTCGGGGTCGTAGAAGCGGTCCAAGGGGAAGCCTGCGAGCCAATAGAGGCGGGCGTCGGCGAGAGATCGGCGGAAGGCACTGTCTTCGGGCGAAACGATCGCCCGCGTTCGGAGGGTGTTCGCCCCCATTCCCGCAATCAAGGGAAAGTCTCGGGCGTAAAGACAACCGGTGGGTTCGGGCCCGTCCGACCAACGGGCTCCGATGGGCGTGTTGCCGTATACAACGCCTCGGATCAGGAAACGCTCATCTTCCAGAAAAAGTTGGCTGTTCCGAATCTCGAAGCCGGCCCGGACCGGGGCCTGGAACACGAAGAGAATCAGCAGAACGAAGACTCCCCCGAAGCGGCGCCTCCGCATAGGTTGAGGAGAGGTACGTGTGAGTCACACTTTACCGCATCACAGTTGTTAGAAACAAGCGGACAATCACCGCCTCCAAGGCGGCGGCTTCCGGGGAGCTGGTCATGGGGGATCTCCGCAGTTGATAATCGAGTCCGACTGGGCTGAAAGTATCCGCGGTAGGAAGCTCAGGCCGAGTATGAGAGTTAGTTTTAGTGGCTCTTCCGGGTTTTTAGTGGGTGGCCAACGGGTAGCCGGCTCCTCCATCCTGCCGACCCGACGTCGCCCGCAGTCACATCGGAGCCCAAAAGGCGGCCAAGAAATCCCCAAATACCCTACACGCCAGTCCGGTCGTGGGCAACTCGTAAAGGGAATAAGACACTGATAAACAGGGAGTTATCTCTTTGAGTGTGGCCACTGGATGACAGTTGTGGATCCGCATTTCACAGCCTTCGGGAGACTGTACGACTACCTGCCAGCAGCCTTGCTCTACTCGTAACCCTTTGTTTATCAGTAATTCTTTTTGGCCAACGCAGTCGCCGCCCGGCCTTGGGGGCCGTAGAGTTGTCACGAAGCCCTTGAATGGCACCGAAGCAGGCTCCGGGAGGTCGGCCTCACAGTGGCGAGGGATCCGTCACTCACCGCCGCCAGCCACTAAAATCCCAGAAGAGCCGTTTTAGTTTACGCGGGCGTTGCGTAACGCCAATCTTCGTCATCAGCAAGCCTCCTTTTTTAATGACGATCATCCTTGTTGGTATGGAAGAAGGTCACATGCGTGTTCGTCCGCTCTGCCAGATGGGTCATTGCTGACGATAGGCACATGCAACGGGCTGCGTAGCAACACTCGATGACAGAAGCACCGGAAGAGTTCAATGCCCGGGCGCAAACGCAACTTTCATGCATTCCAGGCCGAGTGCTGTGTCCATTGCCTGCTGGGCCTGTTCTAGCGGGAAGCAGTGAGTCACGAACGTATTCAGGGGCATCTGATCCTGGTAGCGCAGCATCAGTTCCATGGTCGGACGGTAGGCCGTGAATGGGTGGTTGCTCAACCCGACCAGCCGCAGCGCCTTGCTGACGATCAAGTGAGGGTTCAACAAGATATCGCCCATATCAACGAATACACCCTCCAGAATGTACATCCCGCCGCGCCGGATCATGTGCAATGCCTCCGGCACCGCCTCCGGGTAGCCCACGCATTCAACGGCGAGATCGACCCCGCGATTTCTCGTCCAATCGTGCACAAGCTGGATGCGTTCTTCCGCAGTCGTGTTGGACACGTTGATGACGTGGTCCGCGCCAAAAGCTTTCGCCATGTTCAGGCGATAATCGGACTTGTCGACCGCAATGATCGTGCCTGCACCCATCATGCGCGCTTTGATCAGGTGGCATAGACCCAAGGGGCCAACGCCCTGGATCAGCACGGAGTCGTCAGTCAGGAAGCCTTCCGAGGCAAGTGACGAGAATTCCTTTGCCTTGTCCAACGCATAGGCGCATGCCATGACCTCGGTATAAACCGCCAGTTCCGGCGCGAGACCATCCGGCACCTTGTAAATGAATGCCTCCGGGATAATCACCATGTACTCCGCCCAACCACCCATCAAGGGGTGCTCGGTGGCCCGGAACGAATTGCCATAACCACGCCAGTGCTCGCACCAGGAGTATCCGAAGATGTGGCGGCAGGTGTAGCACTTGCCGCACACCACGTCGGGGCACATCGCTATGCGGTCGCCCACCTTCAACGGTTCGCCGTAGAAATCGACCACGCCAGGCGTAATATCCGCGACGATTCCGACGTTCTCATGGCCCGGGATCAGTGGAAAAGGCGAAGTTTGTTCGTTGACCGTGCCTCCGTACTGAGTGGTCTCGCCGCGATAGGTGTGTTTGTCGGTGCCGCAGATGCCACTCATCTCCATCCGCAGCAGCAGCCCGCCGGGCCGCAGCGGTGGAATTTTGTACTCGCGCACCTCGATTCCGTATGGCTCGACTATCGTGACGGCCTTAGCTGTCTCAGGCACGTTGCTCCTTTTTTCGTCCTTCTCTGACCAGGAATGTCGTTAGTTTAACTAAATGGCTCTTCCGGGTTTTAAGTGGGCGAAGGAGCCAGATCGAGTTTCCCACAGTGGAAGTAGATGGCGTTGATGAAGTTCTGTTGATTGCGGAAACCGCGCGCCGTGGCCTTGACCCATTGAATCCTTGAGTTCAACCCCTCGCTGACCGCGTTCGTAATGCGGTGTTTCAGATACGTGAGTATGTTTTCGAGGCGAGCCGTCAACATCCGCGCTACGGTGACCATCGGCGTCAGCCGGCTGCGACTCGCCCAGCCGCGCCATTGCTCGAAGAAAGCTCGCGCCGCCGATTCGCGACGATAGTCGAACAGCCGCATCGCCGTTTCCTTCAACGCCCACGCCCGCGCCGTTTTCAAGTCGCTTTCGCGCAGCGCGCGGAACTCGCGCCAGGCGTCCTCGGAAAAGTTCGCCGGATGCCGCAGCCAAGCGTACTTCGTGCCTGTCAAACGTTCGTCGCCGAGGGCCAGTAAACGCTTGTTCTCCGCCCGCCGCACTTGGTCCACCGCCTTCGCCAGATGCGCCGCGATGTGATATTTGTCGTAAACGATCTTTTTCTCCGATTCGTCGAGATGCTCCCGGGTCGAGGCGACGTAAGGATCCCACATGTCCATCGCGACGGCCTCGACTCGGGCGAGTTGCTCTGCGCTCAACGTCTTCCAAAAGCCGTCCAGGCTGGCCTGGCGGCGTCCCTCGGCGACGAACAACACGCGCGAGCGGTTGAGATCGTTGACGACGGTGAGATAGCGATGGCGCTTGCGGAAGCTCTTCTCGTCGACGCCCAGGTAGGGAATCGGCTCTGCCGCGCGACGTTCGAGCCCACGTTGCACGGCGCGTTCCAGGATGCCGTGAATCTCGTCCCAGCTCAGCGCCAGCAACTCGGCGATGCCTTGCTGGCTGGCTTCCTTCAGCCACGAGATCGCGAGAGCTTCAAACAGCGCGGTGAAGCGGCTGGAAGCCTCGGCCCAGGGCAGTCGCACGACGCGCGGCCCGTGCTCGGAGCAGTCGCTGCGCGGCGGCCGGGCGTGCAGGATCGTGCGGTACTGACAGGTGTCGAGGTGACGCCAGCGGCGTTCGGGCTGATGATCGTGGAGTGCGCACACGGCGCTGCATTGGCGGCACGGCCAGCGGACTTGCTCGTCGTGTTCGAGGAAGATGTGGACTTCGCCGTCGGCTCGGCGCAGCTCCACTCGCGCGACTTTCCAGGGACTTTCGATGCCCAGAATCTGGCGGTATAGCTCGCGGTCTTGCATCCCGCGAGACTACCACCGAGCCACACTCGCCCACTAGAAACCAGGAAGAACCAACTAAATGCGTCCCCGCTCGCTTTTTCTAGGCATTGTCAAGTTAATGAGCCCAAGGCGCTTTTACCCTGAAGTACGCCCGACCCTTCTCTTTTTCAGCAAGCAACTCCCCCTTTCCGCTCCTCGATGTAGGGGGCATGAACGGCCCGTCACAGTCAAACTTTCTTGTACCCCAACGAATAGTCGAGGCATCCAAACGGGTGTACACAATGAAGTTTCGGGAAGTGGCCACGACCGAGAAACCGACACCAAACTAAGAAGCCGCCAAAGAAAAGGAGAAGTCATGAGGAAGAATCTTCGAAGTTTCGCACTGGTTTAGGTGCTGGGCCTGGCAGCCTTGCCGGCTCTCGCCTCGGCCGCGACGGATCTGACGCCGCTCGAGCGGCAAGTTCGCCACGAGCTTATCCTGCTGCCCTATCACAACCTGTTCGACAACCTGGAATTCCAGGTAAACGGTGACCGGGTCACACTCTCGGGCCAGGTCGTGCGGCCGACGACGAAGACCGCCGCCGAGAGAGTCGTTGCCCGATTAGAGGGCGTTACCAGCGTCGATAACCGGATTGAGGTGCTGCCTCTCTCCACACACGACAGCCGGGTTCGCTACGCGGTTGCGCGAGCGATCTATGGGAGCCCGATGTTGAGCCGCTACGGCTTGGGCGCGAGGCCCAACATTCATATCATCGTCAACCAGGGGGACGTCACCCTCAAGGGTGTAGTCGCCCGAGAGTCGGAAAAGAACGTGGCCTTCTTGCAGGCCAACGGCGTATCCGGCGTGTTCTCGGTGACCAACGATCTTCAGGTCAAGCGTTCGAACAAAAGCTGAAGTCCATCATTCTCTTTGCCTTTGCAGTTCAGCCCGGGCGACCTCATGAGCAGGCTGCCCGGGCGTAGTTTTTTGTGGCTATCGCCTGCCGTACTCCGCAATCCCAACTGTGGAACGTAAGATCAACGCAAAAAAACCAACTTTCTTGAATCGCAAACCGGCCATAAGCCGTCTCTTCTGCTAGGAAGCCAAAACCGAGGAGGAGGAATCCGTGCATACGCCATTCATTCGTATCCGCAGCCGCATTATCAACGTCGCGGCCATTTCGTACGTTCGGATGTATGAGGATCTTGACCGAATCGACATTCGGCTGCTGGGTCCCGCCGCCGACGTTTCCTTGACGGTTACGGTGAAAGGGGAAGAGGCCGCGCCCGTTCGCGATTTCTTTCTATCTTCCGGGATCGTGGGGGATTTACGGCCTGTTCAATCCGAATCGATCCCCGATTCCGAAGCCGTATTGGCGGGAGTCAACTGAACGGAGCGCCGCACCCCCGGCGGCTTCCGCAAGCACAAGAACAACTGTACCGAAAGCGCTCTCGGCTGCATCTAATCGGTGTCGCGGTTAGGAGAAGAAGGAGCAGGGATCATGAAACATCTAAGCTGTGTGATGCTGTTGACCGCGGCGCTCGCGGCCTCGCCGAGCGCCTTCGGCAAAGTCGATAAGAAAGAGCCGAAAAAGCCCAAGGAAGACGTCGAGGCGATCGGTGAACGCAACGTCGGTAAGGGCGTCAACTTCTACTCGATCGAAAAGGAAATCGCGCTCGGCAAACGGTTGGCCGCCGAGGTCGAACGCAACACCAAAATCGTTGACGACCCGATCATTTCCGAATACGTCAACCGGGTGGGACAGAATCTGGTTCGCAACTCGGACGCGCGCGTGCCGTTTACGATCAAAGTCATTGACAGCGACGAAATCAATGCCTTTGCGCTGCCGGGCGGGTATTTCTATGTCAATTCGGGCCTGATCAAGCTGGCCGGCGGCGAGGCCGAGCTGGCCGGCGTGATGGCCCACGAAATAGCCCATGTCGCCGCCCGGCACGGAACCAAGCAAGCCACCAAAGGCCAAATCACGAACCTAGCGACCATCCCCTTAATCTTCTTGGGTGGCTGGACGGGCTATGGCATACGGCAGGCGGCGGGTCTGGCGATACCCCTGACGTTCTTGAAGTTCTCCCGCAACTTCGAACGCGAGGCGGACTTTCTCGGCGTGCAGTATCTCTACAAGACGGGGTACGATCCGGCCGCGATGATCCAGTTCTTCGAGCGCCTCAAAGCCCAGAAGAAGAAGAAAACCAGCAAGAGCATGATTGCCAAGGTGTTCAAATCGCACCCGCTGACCGAAGACCGCATCAAGCGAATCCAGAAGGTGATCGACGAACTGCTTCCCGATCGGTCGGAATACGCCGTCAACACAAGCGAGTTCGACACGGTGAAAGCGCAGCTAACGCAGCTTCAGGCCGGGCATCGAAGAGAGGAACTCGACCCCGACCGCCCAACTCTCAAGCGCAAGCCCCCCAGCGGTACAATCCCCTCCGAGGATGACGGATCGCCGGAAGGCGAAGAAGGGGAAGAAGGGGAAGACGAGCGGCCGACCTTGAGGCGGCGCGTGGCACGGGTCTCGGACTGAGGAGTCCGCGGGGCGCTTCCGATGTCGAACCAGCCGGGGCGTTCGAAACCCGGCTCCAGGGACCTTTTCAGCGGAACCGAGCACGCGCCATACTGTCCTTATGAGGTCGCCGATTTCAGCCGGGAGGCTTCGCCCCGCGCTGCTGCCGGCTGTCGCCCTAATAGCCTCGGCGGTTGGATTCAGCCAGGCGGGCGGCGAGGCTCGCAGCCCCGACGCGGCGAATACGTCCGGCAATCCGGTTCTTGTCGAACTGTTCACCTCCGAAGGCTGTTCGAGCTGTCCTCCAGCCGACATTCTGCTCGCGGTTTTAGAGAGCCTTCAGCCCGTGCCCGGCGCCCGCATCATCACCCTAAGCGAGCATGTGGACTATTGGAATTATCTCGGCTGGAAAGATCCCTACTCCTCCGCCAAGTTCAGCCGCCGGCAAGGAGAATACAGGAGAGCTTTACGGCAGGGCCCGGTGCTCACGCCCCAGATGATCGTTGACGGCCGTGAAGTGTTTGTGGGCAGCGACGGCCCGCGATCCCAGCACGCAATCGCCCAGGCCGCCGAAGCGCCAAAGGCTCGCTTACGGGTGTCGCGCGCGGAAGATGACGAGGGTGCTTCCGCCAAGGTCGTGCCGCTCGTAATCGAGGTGGACGCCCTACCCACTGGCGTCCGCGCAAAACGCCTGGACGTTATGCTGGCCGTCCGCGAACACAACCTCCAAAACTCCGTCCGGCGCGGGGAAAACGCCGGCAAGCAGTTGAAGCATCAGTCGGTCGTTCGCCACCTCGGCCGCGTCGCCACGTTCGACCCGCGAGGGGACCGGCCCGCATCGTTTGAAGCGGCGGTGAAGCTGAATTCCGACTGGAATCGCAACCACCTGCAAGCAGTCATCTTCCTTCAGGAACGCAAGACACGCCGGGTCGTGGGAGCGGCTGTAGAGGACCTGGCTGTCAGGGAGTAAACACCGTTCCGTCGATCTCAGCAACCTGAGTCTTTCCCCGTGAAAAACAAACGCCCCAAGCCACGAAATCCCTACGTTGCTCCGGCGAAACAGCGCGGCGGCGCCGGGCCGATGGAAGATCGGCGCAAACCGCGGGGGGCCCCTCGCAACACATCCCGAGAGGACCTGGAAAACTGGGAGGAAGAGAAGCAGCAGACGGACGAGAATCCGCCCGCGGAGAACCTCGATTGGGGCGGCGCTGGCGCAGGGGCTGGCCCCGCCCAATTGAAGTTTCAGGTTAGTCCCGCTGATAGGCTTGTTTGAGCAGTTGCCGTGCCTCTTGGCGCGAGCCGGCGAAGTCCTCTAACGCGACGACGGATTCGTAATGGCGTACCGCCTGTTGCCGGCTGCCCATGCGGTCGTAGGTCTTCCCCATCTCGAGGTGAGCGACGACCCTGGAAAGCGTGGAAGTGGAGGCGTCCTCGAGAGATTTCCGAAACCACGAGACCGAGTGCTCGAACTCTTCACGAACACGAAAGGTAACGCCAAGCCGGTTGTGTACGATCGCCGGTTCCAGTCTGTCGTAGGTGTCCTCGCCGTCTCGCATTTTTCGCAAAATGTCTCGGTAGAGCGTTACGGCGGCGTCGGTGCG
Organism: Bryobacterales bacterium; assembly: GCA_965206025.1. GTDB lineage: Bacteria > Acidobacteriota > Terriglobia > Bryobacterales > UBA6623. Next base: position 313,574 of record CBDBIU010000004.1, read on the forward strand.
ATCCATCAGCATGGCGATACCGCCCATATCCAAGTGGACCAGGTAGTTTTTGGGATAGCGCTTCAGTAACACCGACATCTCGTCGAAAGCGGCCTGCAGGTTTTTCTCGCGGGTGTGGATCAGCGTCAGCATGACGCGGGCGTCGTCGGCGACGAGCTGAGCCTTTTCCGTGCAGGTACGAAGCTCGCGCTTACCTTCTTCCTGGCCGCCTCGGTAGCCGAGCATAAAGGCGAGCCATTTGACGTTCCAGCCCAGCCGTCCGACGACGTAGTGGAACACGCCCGTGCTGAGGTAGGCTTCGTAGAAGGAGGGGTCCCGCCGGAGCAGCTCGGAGTGGTAGCGGAAGGTCTTGCTGCCGGCGCGAAACGATGCCCACCAGCTCCTCTTCAGCGAGGCTTCAAAGCTGGCCAGGTTTTGGTAAGCCAGTCCCAGCAAGAACAGTGTGGCGCGGTCGTCCGGTTGGCTTTTCAGTCTCTCTCGGCCTTTGGCGATAGCCAGGTCATTCGCTTGGCGGAAGCGCTGCTCGACGAGGGGGTCGACTTGCGGTTTGTACTTCACCGTTTCGGCGAAAAAGTCGGAAGCCGCGAAGCGGTCGATACTAAGTTCTTGCTTCGAGACGAGCTCTTGAAGCCAGTACGTTTTGGCGAGGTAGGTGTATCCGGCCGGGTCGTCGGGAGATTCATCGATCATCGCCTGATAGATTTCGGCGGCGCGGCCATGCTCCAGGTTGTAGATCGCGCTGACGCCCCGCTGAATACGTTCCATCTGTTGAGCGGGGAACAGGGGTTCGCCGGCGACGGCCGTGGCGCCAAGCAGGGATAGCGACAGCAACACGCGTCCGACGGGTCTCGGATAGACGATCGTATTCTTCATGAGGTGGGCAAGGTAACCGTAACGCGGGTTCCGCGATCGTCCGAGACGGGGCTCTCAATCTTGATCTCCCCACCCAACTGGCGAACATTCTTCTTGGCGATCGCGAGACCTAACCCGGTCCCTTTTTGCTTCGTGGTATAGAAGGGCTCGAACACCCGCTGTTGCAGATCCTCAGCAATGCCCGGCCCCTGGTCGCCGACAACGACGGCCACTTTTCCGGGTGGGCGGTCCTGAACTTCCACGGTCACCCGGGATCCCGCCGGCGAAGCTTGGATGGCGTTTAAGGCCAGGTTGAGGACAATCTGTTGCACGAGTTCCGGACTGGATCCCTCGATGTGAACCCGCGGTCCGGCGACATACTCCACCTGAACGCCGTTTGTCGCCTGCTCGCGCGCCAGAGCACCTGTGGTCGTTTCCAATAAGCCGCTAAGATCGATCGTGCTTTTCGTCTCCGGCGCCGGCCGCGAGAACGTGAGCAGCTGTTGGACGCTACTGTTCAAGCGATCGACTTCGGCAACCATATAAGACAAGTCGCGCGCGTATCGTTGCTTGACCTCGGGGTCTTCCCCCATGAGTTGCGCGAGGGTCTTGATCGAACTGAGCGGGTTCTTGACCTCGTGTGCGATCGTGGCGGCCGCTTTGCCGAGGCGCGCCAGGTGTTCTTGTTGCAGGAGCGTTTTCTCGAGGCCGATCTTCTCGTCGACTACGCGGCAAGTCTCAATCGAATGGGAAATCTGACGGCAGAGTCCCAGCAGAATCGGCTCATCCTGGTCAAGGTAGATGCGTGGTGAGGTATCGAGCAGCAGGAAGCCCGTGGGGTGGTCCTCGTAGCGCAGAGGGAATAGGTAGTTGAAATCGGAGTCGGTCAAAATCTCACGGAGCTCGGCGGGTCCCGGCCGGCTCCGATGGACAAGCTCCACCTCCTGCCCGCGGGTTGCTTCCTCGAGCCTGCGGATCGTGGCGGCAGTTATCCCCGGCTCCCGCGGGCCGAATCGGCCAAAGACGATTCGCCGGCCCCGGGTTGCCAAAACAGCCCGTCGCAGATCGAATGTTCGGCCCACTTCTTCCGCTAGAAACTGAACGCGTTTCTCCAAATCAAGGATGCCGGCGGCCTCTTCGATGACTCGCTTGCTAAAGTCGCCGTAAAGCTGAGTTCGCTTGGAAACAAACCGGTTCATCCAGGCATAAAGGGGCAGCCAGATCAAAGCGGCGGCGAAGATCAGAGCCAGCTCGGTCAGCGGGCCCAAAAAGTCGAACTCGTCTTCCACGAAGTCGGCTACGCGACGGACCAGGAAGAGGTAGAAGGCCGAGAAAACACCGAGCACAAGGGCGAAAACAAGACGCCGGCTAATCAGCAATCCCAGAAAATCGTAGCGGTAGACGAAATAGGCGAAGCAGACCGGCGGCACGAGGGCCGTCCAAACGACCAGAGCGGAATTCTCGCCGAGCAAAACGCCGACGGCGGGGGCCAGCAGGGTCGCCGCCGACCAACGGAAGAACTTCCGGTACAAGGGTTTGGCCTCGCGACTGGCAGCCAGCAGCCCCAGCACGCACGTTACAACGAGGACGCCGGCCAGAGCGAAGCGATAGTCGACTAGACGATCCGTTGCCGGCATCCACAAGGTAATGGGCACAGCCCCGTATCCCACCACCGCCGGCCAGGCCGAGCGCTTCGCCCAGACAAGTCCCAGGTGAAGCAGCAGAGCCGGCGTCAGGGCCAGACCCGTTCGGGCGATTTGGTCAAGAGGGTTGAGGAAAGGACCCGTCTCGGCGCCGGTGTTGAGTCGAACGAACATCGCCAGCGCGTTGCCGGCGTGCCACATCCCGGCAGATGTGATGACGGCAAGCAACAAGCGATCGGGTCTGCCCGCTCCGGGTTTGCGCGCCACCAGGACGCCCAGAAACAGGTGCACCGCGGCACCCGCCGCGAAGCCCAATAACCGCAGCGTGAAGTCGAGCAGCATGGCTTTCAGTTCGGTCCGATCGGCAAGGTGATGATGAACCTTGTTGCGCCCACGCGGCTGTCGACCTCGATCCGCCCGTGGTGCGCCCGTAAAATCCGGTAACAGATGGGCAACCCCAAGCCCACGCCGACACGCACTCCCTTGGTCGTGAACCCGGGATCGAAGATCTTGCTCAGATCGTCTTCGTCGATGCCCGAGCCATTGTCTTGAATCTCGATTTGGACGGAGTCCTCGAGACGGCGAGTACGGATGTGGATGACGCCGTCGACGCCGGCCTGGCGAATCGCGTCTCGAGCGTTGAGCAGAACGTTCATGAGAACCTGATTGATCTCCCGGGGAGCGCAATAGACCTCGGGGACGTCTCCGAATTCCCGCTTGACCTCGATGTCGGGCGTGAGTTCGTGTCGCATCAGGCTTACCGTGTTTTCAATGCCGTCGTGGATCTCGACGGTTTGAAAACCACCGCGGTCGAGTTGGGCGAACTGCCGAAGCTTGGCTACGGTCTCGGCAATCCTGGCGGATGCTTGGTGTAGCTGGACGGCGATGTCCGGCAGTTGGGCGGCAATCCGGGAGGCGCCGGCGTCATCGGCCGACGGCTCGGTCAAATCCGCCTTGAGTCTGGTGGCGGCTGTTTCGATCGTCTTCAGACCGCTCTGGAGCACACCCAGCGGGGTATTCATTTCGTGCGCAATACCGGCAACCAGTCTTCCCAGAGAAACCATTTTTTCAGCCTGCACGAGAGCCGTCTGGGATGCTCGTAGTTCCGCTAGAGTTTGTTGAAGCCGGTCCAGGTAGCGGCGATTTTCACGCAGCAGGCGCTGTTTATCGATGGCGTTGCGGATGATCACCCGCAGATCGGCAATCTCGAAGGGTTTGGAGATGTAGTTGTAGGCTCCGAGACGGAGCGCTTTCACGGCGACTTCTTCTGAGCCGTAGGCGGTAATTAGAACAACTAGAGGAACTTCGGACTGGTCTTCTGCTTGGGCCTGGAGGTGTTTGAGAAGGGAAAGCCCGTCCATCGCGGGCATGTTGATGTCGGAGAGAACAACGTCGGGCTGGAACTGGCGGATCGTTTGGAGGGCTTGGTCGCCGTCGGAAGCCTCTTGGATTTCGTATCCCTGACCCGACAGCGCGCGGACAATTCCGTAGCGAGCGGCTTCCTCGTCGTCAATGACCAAGACTTTCGGCGGACGCTCCAATGGACACTCGCTTTAGAGCAAAGCCGGGCTGCAAACACCGAGTCTAACACAGGCTTTTTGACGAGATTCACTGGACGCGGCACCGGGACACGGCACCTGGACGTGGCGCACAAACGTGGCGCGCGCATTCTTGCGTGCTGTGCGGCCATTTCCTGGCGACATCGAGTCCCGTCGTGGCCGACGCCCTACAACAACCCGCAAGAACCGGTGGTTTACCTCGACGTTCAAATCAGCCCCGCGGGCTAGCCGGCCGCCGCGGGCGGGCCTTGCTGAAAGACCTTGTCGAGAACGGTGACTGCCTGATCGATGTGCCGCCGCTCGATGATGTAGGGCGGCAGGAATCGCAACACGGTCTCGGTGGTGCAGTTGATCAACAAGCCCATCTCCATCGCCTGCTGCACGACGGCCTTGCCGGGGACTTTCAGGTTCAACCCGACCATCAATCCCTTGCCGCGCACCCCTTCGACGAAGTCGTAGCGTATGACGAACTCTTCGAGCCGCCGCCTGAAGTAATCCCCGTTTTCTCGAATCGCCGGCAGCTCCTCGTCGAGGACGTCCAGAAACTCGAGCGCCGCCCGGCAGGCCAGAGCGTTGCCCCCAAACGTCGTGCCGTGCAGACCCGGGCTGATCATTTCAGCGGCTCGCTCGTTGGCAATGACGCAGCCTATCGGCAGCCCCCCGCCGAGAGGTTTGGCCGTGACGACGATGTCCGGCTGAATCGGCTCCGGACTGCTATCGTCAGCGGACGGCTGATGCCACCACTGGAAGGCGAAGTAACTCCCCGTGCGTCCGAGGCCACTCTGAATCTCGTCGAAGATCAGCAGCGCGTTGTGCTGCTTCGAAAGCTCCATCGCGCAGCGGGCGAAGGCCCGACTTACTTCCTGAAGGCCACCTTCGCCGAGAATCGGCTCCAGCAGGATCGCCGCAGTGCGATCGCCGACGGCCGCCCTGAGCCCGTCGAGATCGTTGAGGTCGACGAATTTGACTCCCGGCAACAGAGGCTCGAAAGGTTCGCGGTACTTCGCCGTGCCCGTCACCGACAGGGCGCCCGCCGTCCGCCCGGCAAAGCCGTCGTTGAGCGCCACGATCTCGAACTTCTCTTCGCTCTGGCGCCGTCCGAAGGCCTTGGCGATCTTCAGCGCGCCTTCTACGCTTTCCCCGCCGCTATTGGTGAAAAACACACGGTCGAGTCCGGTGAGTTCGGTCAACCGGGCGGCCAAAGGCGCTTGGAAGCCGTGGTAGTAGAGGTTTGAGCAGTGAATCAAGCGGCTCATCTGCTCGCGAATGACCTTGAGGATTCGCGGGTGGCCGTGGCCGAGCGCATTCACGCCTATCCCGGAGACGAAGTCCAGGTAGCGCTTGCCGGCCTCGTCGTAGACGTAGCAGCCCTTCCCTCGGACGATGAGCAGGGGAAGACGGCCATAGCTTTGGATCAGACACTTTTTCTCTAACTCAACGACGCCCCCTTCGGCGGAGGCGGGGTTCGGAGGAGTGGCGACCATAACGCGTATAGCGTAACAGAACGGGAGGGGCGGGTTAGCTGTGATGCCTCAACACGTGGCGCGTCACGAGGCAGCGAGCTCCCTCTCCAGCCATGCCAGGTAGTTCGGGGACCCGTCCACGATGGGAATCGCCACGAGCTGAGGCAGATCGTAGCTGTGGAGTTTTTCGATCTCACGGCGGAGGGCGGTCAACGAGCCCCGCGATGCCTTAATGATAAGCAACAATTCCTGCTCGTCCTGTATATCGCCCTTCCAACGGTAAAAAGATCTCACCGCGGGCACGATGCTCACACTAGCCGCCAGCCGTCGCTCCACCAGGTGTCGAGCGAGTTTCTCCGCCTCGGCGGCGTCCGCACAGCTCGTGTAGACAATGACTTTATCGGTCATGGCTAAGTCTTCTCCCTCGGAACCCATTGCGGCTCGACGCGAAACCGGACTGGGACATTCTTCTTATGGCGACAACAGCCTCGTTGAAGTATAGTTGGACATGATGGAAGGACCCGAGCCAAGGAGAAACAGGTGGCGGTGGCTGGGCTTCCTCGCTCTCGTTTTGGTCGGCCTCGTCTTTTACCATCTCTCGATCTACGAGCGGATGACGGAGCTCACCGCTTCCTGGGAGCGGGAAGAACAGATCCAACTCCGCCTTGAATCTCTCCGCGAAGAGAATGCCCGCTTGGAGGCGGCCATCGACGACCTGGCGCCCGAGGGACCCGCCATCGAGCGGATCGCGCGGCAGAAACTGCAGATGGCCCGCCAGGACGAGACGCTAGTAAAAATCCCCGAAAAACGATAGGCTCGCGGTCAGCGCACAACCCCCTCGAAGGGACTGCTGGCCGAAGCATAGAGTCTCTTCTCCATACGCCGCGCCTCCCAGGCCAGCCGGCCCGCTTCGACCGCGCCCTTCATGGCGAGAGCCATCTTCTCCGGTTCCTCGGCCTCGGCGATTGCCGTGTTCATCAGCACGCCGTCATAGCCGAGTTCCATCGCCCTGGCGGCGTCGGATGCAGTGCCGACGCCGGCGTCCACCACCAGCGGGACGCTGGTAATCATCTCTCGGATAATCCGCAGATTCGTCTCATTTTGGATTCCCAGGCCCGAGCCAATCGGGGCGCCCAAGGGCATGACCGCCGCCGCGCCGGCATCCACCAACTTCAGGGCGTTGACCAGGTCGTCATTGGTATAGGGCAGCACGACAAAGCCTTCCTTCGCCAGGACGCGGGTGGCCTCGAGCAGGCCTTCATTGTCGGGAAACAGCGTCTTCCGGTCTCCGATGACCTCGAGCTTGACCCAGTTCGACAGACCCACCTCGCGCGCCAGACGAGCGGTGCGGATGGCTTCCTCGGCCGTGTAGCAGGCGGCCGTGTTGGGCAGGATGAAGATTTTCTCTCGATCGATATAGTCGATGAGCGACTCCTTGGAGCTGTCGGTCAGGTTCACTCGCCGGACGGCCACCGTTACACAGTCGGCGCCGGAGAGTTCATGGCAGCGCTTCATCTCTTGAAAGCTACGATATTTGCCCGTCCCGACAATCAGCCGCGACTGAAACTCCCGATCCGAGATTTTCAGACTCATGTTTCGATTCTATGCCTTTCGGCGGTCTCGCGGCAAAGCGCGGGACGGGAAGTTTGTTGTCGTTAGATGGGCGCGGGGGAGGACAAGGATTCATCCACGCCGAGCGGCCTCATCCCTGGACCGCTCGCTCACACTCGCGGCTCGGTGCTCGACGCTCCCGCCTGCTTGAGGATGCGAATTAACAACGGCTCTTCCGGGTTTTTAGTGGGTGGCCAACGGGTAGCCGGCTCCTCCATCCTGCCGACCCGACGTCGCCCGCAGTCACATCGGAGCCCAAAAGGCGGCCAAGAAATCCCCAAATACCCTACACGCCAGTCCGGTCGTGGGCAACTCGTAAAGGGAATAAGACACTGATAAACAGGGAGTTATCTCTTTGAGTGTGGCCACTGGATGACAGTTGTGGATCCGCATTTCACAGCCTTCGGGAGACTGTACGACTACCTGCCAGCAGCCTTGCTCTACTCGTAACCCTTTGTTTATCAGTAATTCTTTTTGGCCAACGCAGTCGCCGCCCGGCCTTGGGGGCCGTAGAGTTGTCACGAAGCCCTTGAATGGCACCGAAGCAGGCTCCGGGAGGTCGGCCTCACAGTGGCGAGGGATCCGTCACTCACCGCCGCCAGCCACTAAAATCCCAGAAGAGCCTTAACAACTCTCGGCCAATGTCCCGTGAATGAGCATGTGATCTCGGCGTATTTGCGGACGTGGTCTTCGGTGAGGGTCAAACTTCGGGCGGCGTGCTGTCCTACGGTGACGTGCATTCCGGCAGCTCCTTCCTTCCCACCGCAATGGCTGTGAACTGCCTGCCGTTTTGCTTCGACCACCCGGCCCAAACGTTGGGCCTCATCGGCGGCTGCCGAGTATCCCGCCGAGCTGCCGCGGCGGATGAGCCTTCAGACCAGCCTCGTTGGGCTCGGTCCCCCAGCCGGGAGTCTTCGGCAGGATCAGATAACCCTCCTCGATCTCGGGGGCAACGGTAAACAGCTCGTCCCGCCAGCCCACTTCATCGACGTCCGTCTCCATGATGCGGAAGTTCGGGACGGCAGCTGAGAAGTGCGCGCTCATCATGCTCGAGAGGTGCCCGTAGAAGTTATGCGGCGCGACGTTGACCTCGTGAGCCTCGGCCAAGGCGGCGATCTTCATCGATTGCCACACGCCGTTCCAGACCGCGTCGACGATGGCTACGTCCATCGACTGGCAGTCGAAATAGGGCCGGAACTCGCGGATCCCGATCAGGGTTTCGCAGGAGCTGATGGGCGTGGCCGAGCGTTGCCGGATTAGCGCCAGAGCCTGTGGGTTGTAGCTGTCGATCTCGATCCAGAACAGCCCCAGCGGCGCCAGGGCCTCGATCATCTTGAGATAGCCCTCGGTCTTGAAATTGAAGTTGAGATCCAGCAGGATGTCGATGTCGGGCCCCGCCCCCTCTCGGAAGGCTTCCATCTCGGCTTTCAGGCCGGCGACGACGTCGCGCTCGGCGTTCAGCTCGGGATAACCCGCCGGACGGTTGAATCCGGGCAGATAGCCCGACGGCTTGCGGTCGAATAAGAAGATGTTGGTCTTAAGGGCCGTAAAGCCCTTGTCCTTCACCTCTCGGCCGAGAGCTTCAACATCGTCTAGTGACGCGACGGGCGGGTATGGATGAGTCTCCGGCCAATTGACTCGATAGGTGCCGCAGTGCGACCAGTAGACACGCAGCCGGTCTCGCACGGCGCCGCCCAGAAGCTCATAGACGGGGACGCCGTAGTGCTTCGCCTTGACGTCCAGTAGGGCGTTCTCTATCGCCCCGACCGCTTCCCCGGCGACCCCGCCGGCTGCGGGACGAGTGGCTGCGTAGAGGTCCCAGTAGATCTTTTCGGTGTGCCGCGGGTCCTGGCCCGCCACCATCGGTGTAAGCCCCTCGATGGCCGCTGAAACACCCGGGGACCCGAAACCCTCTTGGAACTCGCTCCAGCCAACCAAGCCGGTATCGGTCGTCAGCTTGACGAACGAAAAATTCCGCCAGCCGGCATCGCAATGCAAGGTTTCGATCGTTGTGATGTTCATTGTGGGCGTCCTATTCGGTTAAATGTCGCGAAGGTAGTGTACTGCCGGCGCGACCTGAATGCAAACGCGGCCGGGCCGCCTGACAGCTACGCGTAAATTACTGAATTTCATCGTGGTTATGAGAAATTGGCTTTGTTTGGTCAATTCCTTGCTCCCCTACCGGGTTGCTGCGCCGCGCGACAGTTACCTTCGAGCGGCGCACCGAGAGCACCCGCCGCCAGGGAACTCGATGTCGCCACGAATGGCCACGCGGCACGCGAAGAAGGCAAGCGCCACAAAGCATAAGGCCGCGGATCTTAAAGTCGAGACCCGCCTACGAACCCACTCTAACCAGTTGATTCCTTGTGGGTTGCACGGAATCGAGTCGGTTTGTATTTTTTTCGCTCGCCGAGCGTCATGGATTCCGTACGGTCTCCCCCTTTCAGAATAGCGAGTCTGTCAAGCGCCTTCGTTGGGCGATGAACGAAAAGCCGCGGATCCGGCGGGCGACCAGCGGGCGGCCGATTCGCGACGTGGCGGCGCACGGACCGGCAGGAGTCATGTCGGCAAGAGGGCGCGATGAATCGCGCCCCTACATTCCTGACGGCGGGCATTTGCTTGCACTTCTACCCTCGGCTGGTGAGAAATGCGGGTTAGGGGTGGCGAGCGCCCTATCTCACCGCTTCGATCATTTCCCGTTGCTCGGGGGTAAACCGGCAGCCTTGGGGTAACCGCGCGGCGCGTCGGGCGGCGAGCTCATCTCCTCGGCTGCGAAAAACGAGGATCAAATTATTGCGGGCATCGAAGTGACATGGGTCGTGGCGGAGCGCGGCCCGAAAAGTCCGGGCGGCCTCGTCACCGCGCCCAAGCGCGTATAGGGCGGCTCCGTAGTTCGCGAGCGCTCCCGGGTCGTCTGGAAACGCTCTCAGCGCCGCCGAAAACTCGCGTGCAGCATCGGAGGGGCGGCCCATCTGCAGGTAGACAACGCCCATCTCGGTCGCTACGTCGGGATCGTGAGGGGCCAGAAATCGTGCGTCATCCAACAGCCGAAGCTGTTCATCGTGCGGCGGCGGGTGCTTGGCTCCCAGGGCCCTGGAGAGCTGAATCTTGGGGCGAACCTTGGCGGGAGATTTAGCCACCGTATCCCGCCAAAGGCTCTCCTCGCCGTGCCACACCCAACTTCTTTGAAAGCTAAGCCCGGCGAGCAGAAGAGCCAACAGCGGGACCGCGAATCGCGGGGCGCGCGACCCTATGATGCCGATCGCGAGACTCAGACTGAGCAAAGGCAGATAGAGCCGACGTTCCGTCATCAAGTCCGCCAGTGGAACAATGCTCGATGTCGGAACCAGCAGCACCAGACCCCCGAGCAGCCAAAACGCCGCCGGCCACTTGCGAAGCGACCAGCCAGCGGCGATGACGAGCAGCGCCAGCGCTATCCACGCCGCCGTCGTAGCGGTGTCCCATCCGGTGGAGAGCCGGAAGTCGCGATCGAAATTAAGCCCCGCGGGCCAAACAATGAGCGCCAGATATTCCCAAACAGCGCGGCCTTGAGTCAGAAGATAAGTCCGCGGGGTGATCTCGCCCAATCCAACTCCAATACCCGCTCCCTCCGTTATGAGAGCCGCGTAGAAGAGCCGGGCCGCGACCAGCAGTCCGATTCCCAGAGCAGCGGCGAGCGGTGGCATCACTCGGGACCATTCGGGGGACGGCTCGCGGGACCACTCGATCCGGCTTTCGCCGCCTGTCAGGCCGGCTCGGCGACGCATCCATTCACAACCGGCCAGGAAAATCGGGAAAGCAATGGCCTCTTCTTTCGCCAGCAATGCCGCCGCGAAATACGCTACGGCGCGCCAGCGGTTCGCGCCGTTCCAAGCGCGCCAGGACAAAAGACAAAACAAAGCCGCCAACAGCGTGGCTCGTCCAAACACGTAGGCGACCGGTTCGGTCTGGACCGGGTGGACCGCGAACACGACGGTGGCGAGGATCGCCGCCCGCCTCCCCACCAGCTGGTGGAAAACGGACCAAGCCAACCAAACCGCCGTGAGATGGCAGGCCAGGTTCACCGCGTGATACCCCCAGGCTTCGGTTCCGCCCAGCCGGTAGTTGAGCCAAAACGTCAGGTAGGTGAGAGGCCGGGTGCGCTCCCACCGAAAGACCTCCCACCAACCCGAAGGAGCGGTCAGGATGGGATCGGAAAACAGGGAATAATCGTCGAAGTGAAAAGACGAGGTAATCGTCGAGCCGAAGGCGAGCAGCACAAGCAGCAGCAGGGGCCACGGCATTCTAGTGTCCGGTTTCAAAGGTTGGCGCAATTATTCTACGGCACTCGCCGTCAGCCGTCAGTCGTGTCCACGCGGACGGACAAGGCCTGTGTTCAAAGCAGAAATGCAGGCTACCCTTCGCTTGCCTTTGGGGGAAACCCCGTAAATCCGGGCCGCGTTGCCGCCCAAAACCAGACCGCGGTCGTCGTCGGTCATGAACTCCGTGTGGAGCCGGACGCTGTCGAAGCATTGCTTGTAGGTGCATGACCGCAGGAGCCAGGGCAGATCGGCGCCCCAGACCATGACGCCGGCCCCGAATTCCTCGTAAATCCGGCGGATCAGCTCCTTGTGCCGCGGGTAGGGGTATTCGGCATCCCGGCCCCAGACGGCTTCGTTCTCCCAGGCAAGGACGTAGCCGACCTCGAGGTGGAAGTTGCCCAGCTTGAAGAGGCCAAAGAACTCCGTCGGGTTATCGACGTGGTTCGGGTCGCTGGGATGCAACACGTTGCTGCCCATGTGGTTGCTGGTGATCTTCAACTCGGGGAAGCGCCGGGAAACACTCTCCAGGCGCTGAATTTCCCGCAAGTAGTCGGCCTTTGGGCTGAACCCCGTGTTGAGAAAAACCGGGATCTTCAAACGCGCGCACTCTTTCCAAAGCGGATCGCAGCGGGGGTCATCGACGGGCTGGCCCCGAGGGATGTGGGAGTAGAGCCCGCGGTAGCCCAACTCTTCGACCGCTCTGGCGAGCGTTTCCAGCTCCGTGCCGAGGTGCTTGTCGCTCTTAGCCAGGTCGTAGTCGATGTCCGCGGCGCCGATGAAGCGGTCCGGCCAACGGCGGATGCAGTCGAGGAAGTACACCTCGCGGCCCCACACCGCGTTCACGTACCCCGTCTGAATGACCGCCATATCGACGCCCACGAAGTTCATATGCGCCAGCATCTGCTCGGGATCGTGAACGGGGTCGATCATGGACTCCGCGCCGCGACGCAGCCAGACGTCTTCACCGTGCTTTCGCCAGCGCCAAATGTTGTATTTGTCCATGGTGAAGCCCACGTCCTCGCCGGGCTCGGGAATGTATTTGGGGTCGGTGTGGCTGCTGACGAATCGTCCCCAGATGGTGCTCACCCCAGCCTGCAGCCGGCGGGTATGGGTGGTCGGATCGTCGTATCCCACGGCGCCTCTTTGGTCGGGGAAAACGTGCGCGTGATTGTCGACGACGAGGCTGCGTTTGGCCGGCTTTGCCGTCCCGCTTTGGGCGGCATCCGCCGAGCTTCCTGTGAATCCCGGCATCGCCAGCGCCGCCGTGCCCTTCAGGAAGTTGCGTCGGTTCACTCTGTGGTTCATCCCTATTCCCCCGTGTACAACGATTTACCGACGAGTTTCGGCAGCCTTTGCGGTTGTGTTGAAGGAAGACTCGCCCGAGCAGGTCTTCGGAGGACCAGTATACATCTGGGGCGCGATCAGGGGAAATCGGGAGGAAGGGCAGGAACGGCTTGACTGGTGTGGGGCGATCTCGCTTTGTTCACTCAAAGAGCTTTCGAGATTTCTTGCGGGCGGCTCGGGGTCGACCAAATCGACGTTCAACTGCTTCTCAGCACCAAGCTAAGCAGCGGCACGAGGGTAGCGGTCTCGAAAGAAATCGTCGAGGCTTCCTCGGACTTATTACTCTGAAACCATCATCTCGCTTTTCCCCACCCCTTGCAGTACCCTGTATACAATGAAGCCGATCAAGCCGCTGCTGTTGCTCGTGGCTTGCGGCGCTTCCGGCGTCGCCTCTTCCCCTCCCGATTTCCAACGCAACATCCTCCCGATCTTGAGCCGCCACTGTCTGCAATGCCACGGCGAGGCTGTGCACATGGGCAACCTCGATCTGCGGTCTCCGGCGTCCATGCTCCAAGGCGGCAATAAGGGGCTTGCGCTGGTCCAGGGATCGGCTCAACAAAGCCTGCTTTATCAGCGCATCGTCGACCAGTCGATGCCCATGGGCGAAGAGAAGCTCTCGGAAGAAGAGATCAGCCTTATCGGAGCGTGGATCAACAGCGGCGCGAGCGCGGACGCATCCGGGACCTCGGAAGCCTCAAACGAACAGCCCGTTACCCGCCATTGGGCCTTTGTTCCGCCTGAGCGGCCCCAAATTCCCCAAGTCCATGACGGCGAATGGGTCCGTTCTCCCGTCGATGCCTTTATTTTGCGCGAGCTCGAGAAGCAGGGCATCCGGCCGTCCCCGCCCGCGGACCGCCGTACGATACAGCGCCGTGTCTACCTGGATTTGACCGGCTTGCCTCCGACGCCGGAAGAAGTGGAGGCTTTTCTTCAAGACGAGTCGGCCGATGCATATGCCCGCGTCGTGGACGATCTTTTGTCGCGGCCCCAGTATGGAGAGAGATGGGCGAGACACTGGCTCGACGTCGTCCGCTACGCGGAGACGAATGGCTACGAACGAGACGGGACGAAGCCGCACGCCTGGCGCTACCGCGACTACGTCATCGACGCGCTCAACAACGACAAGCCTTTCGACCGCTTCCTGACCGAACACCTTGCCGGCGACGAGATCGAAGGCTCCGATGCGGAGGCCCAGATCGCCACGACGTTCTTGCGTTTGGGTAGCTGGGACGACGAGCCCGCCGATCCGGACGTCGATCGCTATGACCAGCTCGATGACGTTCTCGGGGTGACCGCGACCGCGTTCCTCGGACTCACCATTCGCTGCGCGCGCTGCCATGACCACAAGTTCGAACCCTTTCCGCAGGAAGACTATTACCGCCTGTTAGCCGTCTTTGAACCGCTGAAGCGGCCGCAGGACGGGCGCGCGGACCTGGATGTTCTCGTGGGAACCAAAGAGGAATTGGCGGTCTACGGCGAAGCCATGAAAAAAGCGGATGCCGAGGCCGACTTGGTCCGAGAGCCTCTCGAAGACGTCGGAAGGGTGATTCTCAAGCGCGCCCTTGAGAAGCATCAGGGATTGCCCGCGGAATTGAGCTGGTCAGAACAGGTGGAGACGGTGCTCGCCGCTCTTGCCGATCCGAAGAAAAGATCCGACAAGCAGAAGAAGTTGGTCGGGACTTTCCACGACCTTCTGGAGGAGGCTATCTGTCGGGAAGCCTCCCGGGAGGAGAGCGCTCAGCTTCTGGAGTATCAGTTACAGATCGCGAAAATCAATGCGTCCCGACCCAAGGAACCGCCCCGCGCCTACATCTGGCGCGAGGATGCCGAGATTTCTCCGACCCGCGTTTTCGCCAGGGGAGACGTCCGCCGACCGGGCCAGGAAGTAGAGCCGGGCGTGCCCTCGGTGTTCGGCGCGGACCGACTGGAAGCGCCTTCGGCCATCAAGAAGTCGACGGGCCGCCGGCTCGCGCTGGCGCGCTGGATGACGCGGCCTGACAACCCGCTCGTCGCGCGAGTCATCGTCAACCGGCTTTGGCAGGGCCATTTCGGAGAGGGTCTGGTGGCCAGCGAGAACGACTTCGGCCTAATGGGGCAGCGCCCGACACATCCGCGGTTGCTTGACTACCTAGCCACGGAGTTGATCCTGTCCGGCTGGAGTCTGAAACATATCCACCGGTTGATCGTCACATCCAGTACGTTTCAGCTTTCCTCGGCCTGGGACCCGCAGTCGGCGAAAATCGATCCCGATCAGCGCTTGCTCTGGCGTTGGAAGCCGCGGCGCTTGGAGGCGGAGGCGGTTCGCGATTCCGTTTTGGCGCTCAGCGGGCAACTGAACCTCGAAATGCACGGACCCAGCGTCTACCCCGCCCTGACGCAGGCCGTTCTGGAGGGACAATCCAGACCCGGAGAAGGCTGGGGAGAATCCACGGAGCAACAGGCCTCTCGCCGAAGCGTCTACGTCTTTTCGAAACGGAGCCTGGCCGTACCCGAGCTTGAAGCTCTTGACGCTCCCGATACATCGTCGAGTTGCGAGCAGCGACGGGTGTCGACTACGGGTCCGCAGGCTTTGATATTCTTGAACGGCGACTTCATCCATCAGCAAGCCGGTCACTTCGCTGATCGACTTCTGCGAGAAGCGGGTGAGGATCCGAAAGAGCGAGTCACGCGGGCCTTTGAGCGGACTCTGGGGCGGTCACCGCGGCCGGGCGAGCTCAAAATGGCGCTCACGTTTCTCCGTGCTCACGAACGACAGATCCGAGCCGACCTACAGGCCGCCGAAAGAGACGTAGACGCGAGCGGCCGCGAAGCGCTGGAAGGCTTTCTGCTGACGCTGCTCAACACGAATGAGTTTTTCTATTTACACTGAGCAAGAATGTCACGGTCGCTCATTCGTGGCGTTCGCCAGACGTCGCGACCACGCATAGCGCTCGGAAACTCGCCGTGCTGAAAGAAAGGGCTACATATCGATGAGTACGTTTCGTGATGTCAGCGGCAAAGTTGCTTTCGTTACCGGCGCGGCGCGAGGTCTCGGCAAGGGCATTGCGGAGACATTGGCGCGGGAAGGCGTTCACGTCGTGATGGCCGACAAGCTGCCGTTGGTGGAGGAATCGTTTCAGGAGATCAGCAAGGCGTCTCCGGACAACCAGGGACATGCGGTGGTGCTGGACGTGTCGGACGAACAGGCGTTCCAGGCAGCCATCGAAGGGGCGGTCAAGAAGCTTGGCAAGCTCGACATCATGGTCAACAACGCCGGCATGCACATGGATACCGGGAACGTCCGGGAGACCGACGCGGCGAAGCTGGACCGCATCATGGCGGTCAACTTCAAAGGGACGTTCTTTGGTTGTAAGTACGCCAGCCGGCAGATGGTGCGGCAAAAAAGCGGCAGCATCATCAATATCGGCTCGTTTTTCGGCAAGGTCGGCCTCTTACGGCGCTTCCAAAGGAGCGATACACACCATGACGCCGGCGCTGGCGATGGAAGTTGCCCCCTACCGGGTCAACGTCAATGCCTTGTGCCCGGGATTGGCGGCCACCGAGATGCATTGGTCCTTCGTCGAGGCGGACGCCAAAGCCCGGGGGATCACAGTCGAAGAGATGAAGCAGCTCGAACTCAAGGAGATTCCGCTGGGACGCTACGGTTGGCTGTTACCGGCGACGGCTATCGCATGTTGAGCAAGTTCCCCTCGGCGAAGCTGATCTCTTGTCCCTGTGTGGGATCCGTCCTGCCTTGACCCGGCGCAGCCCGCTATCCTCAAGAGGGGAAAACCCCGGCGACCCAGGCATGGCGCTCGACGAACGACGAAAAAAACCAAACGAAGCCAATTTCTTTCAACTCTTTGTTAATCAATTACTTACGGAGTTCTTCTGACTGGCTGTTGCCGCCGCGTGGTGGGAACAACCGGCGAATATCTCCACCTCTATAACGCCCTAACGGGTACTGAGAGTAACAGGCTCGGACCTCAGGCTTGTACCCCATTGCGCGCGGGAATGGCTGGGAGTACAATTGTCTCCGGTGCTTCCTGGGGAGGACGGCGCCGCGGGAGGGTAAATGAAGCGTCGGTGCGTCTTAGGCGTGCTTGTGTTTTTGTGCCTGGCTGCGACCGGCCTGGCGCAGGTTGCCATCTCGACGCAGGCGGGACTCATCCACCATCACGTCGGGCAAGTGATGGTGGACGGCCAACCGGTTCCTTTCGACTCACACCGATTCGTCCAGCTTGATCCGGGTCAAGTTCTGGCTACCGACGACGGTCAAGCGGAAGTTCTTCTTTCGCCCCACAGCATCCTCCGTCTCGGCCCCAACAGCCGCGTCAAGCTGCTGTCCGACGATATTATCCACCCGAAGCTGGAGTTACTTCGGGGCTCGGCGGTAATCGATTCTTCGAGAGGGGCCACCGAGGCAATCGTTTCCCTGGTCTCCGGCTCATCGCTGGTTGACATCCGATCCGGCGGGCTTTATCGGCTGGACGCGCCGCTGGACCAGACCCCTGTTTTGAGGGTGTTTCGGGGAAAGGCTACCGCCCATGATGATGGGTTCGAATGGAGATTGAAGAGCCGCCAGGCAGTCCGGCTGGACTCGTCTTCCATCGGGGTGTACGCCTTTGACGCGGATACCCCCGACGCCTTAGACGAATGGAACCGGGAGCGGGGGGTGCGGATCGCCTGGCTCAACCGGCTGTCGAGCGGTCCGGGACGGCAGTTCGTCGACGGCCTGAGAAACATTGGGCGGCATCTGGGGAACGCGCGCTCGAACTTGCGAAAAGGGATCCACCGAGGCCGACAGTTCCCCACGTCAGCGCGCCGCCGCCCTCGGGCTCAATCACGAAGCGCTTCCGGATCGGATTAGCCCGCTTGTCTTGAGCAAGGGCCCGGCTTCCGCCGCTTCCCGAGCCGGCGCCGTCAGGCCGGCTCCCGCGCACACCCTGGCGACGAACAAAGCTGAGCCGCGAGCGAGTGGTCCATGGCCTGAGGTCCGGGCCGGAATAGATGGTAGGATGGCGATATCTCGCTGTTGCCAGCCAACGGCGAAGGCCCGCTCGCGCCTAGCAGCCCGTGATAAAAGTAAACGTCTCGAAAAATCGGGTACAGGAAGCCAATTCGCTTCGGGCTAAGTGCTTTGTTTCCAGGGCTATGACCGGGGCGAATTGGTGGCAGTCCCCATTTTTCGCTCCCCGCGACTTTCACCACGGCCTGCTAGTTAGAATGTTCAACGTCAGGAGAATCCACATGAAGTTCCGTTTACTTGCAGCCTTGCTGGTTTCGGCCGTAGCGCTGACAGGTCAGACGAAGAAGATCCTTGTTGTGGGCCAGAATGACGACATCGTTCGCGAGTGGCGGACGGCCTCCGACAAAGTGAAGCTCGTCCGCGTGACCAATAAAACCGTCATGAGCGAAATCGCCGACGCTCACGCGCTGATCGGCAACATCAAACCGGAATGGGTGCGTGCCGGCAAGAATCTTGAGTGGACGCAGACGATCAGCGCCGGTGTGGAGAAGGTGCTTCACCTGTCCGGTTCGAACGATCTGCGCGACAGCGATATCGTCCTCACCAACAACCAAGTCGTACAGGGACCCGAGATCGCCGACCATGCCATGGCCATGTTGCTGGCGCTGACTCGCGCAATTCCCAAGTGGCTGAAGCTAAAGGGGGAACAACGCTGGCAAAGGGACCCCGAGAATCTATTCGAGTTGAACGCCAAAACAGCGCTGGTGATCGGGGTAGGCGGCATAGGGAGACAGATCGCCTTGCGGTCATGGGCTCACGGCATGAAGGTGATCGGCGTCGATCCCGAAGACATGCCCTACACCCCTTATATCGAGCGTGTCGTCAAGCCGGACCAGCTTGATGAGGTGATCCCCCTGGCCGATGTTGTCTTCATGGCCGCGCCGCACACGCCGGAGAGCCACAAGATGATCGGCCCGGCCCAGTTCGAGCGAATGAAGAAGGGTTCGTACTTTATCGTCGTCAGCCGGGGCGGAACTTACGACCTCGATGCACTGGTCAAGGGGCTCGACGAAAAGCGATTGGCCGGGGCGGGTGTAGATGTGACCGACCCGGAGCCGCTTCCGACGGGGCATGCATTGTGGCAGTTCGACAACGCGGTCATCACACCGCATATCGCCGGCCGTTCGGACCGGGACCGGGCGCGCATGCTGGGCACGGTGAAGGAAAACATCCGGCGCTTTGCCGAGGGCCTGCCGCTTATCAACGTGGTGGACAAGCACAAGGGCTACTAGCCCGCTTTTCTCACTACCAGGCGGCGCGCCCGGTCCACTGCGGAGGCCGAGTCTTTCCCCTACAATGAATCGCTGAGATGCGCACTCGAACCCCGGTCCCGCTGCGGGAGCTGAGCCGTCAAGTTCTGGACGGTCAGACGACCCCAAGCGAAGTGGTCGAGTACTGTCTGGAGCGCATCGACGAAACGGATGAAGTCACCGAAGCTTGGGCCCGCCTCGACAGCGACGGCGCCCGCCGCGAAGCAAGTCGCCTCAGCGACGAACTCAAGACCGGGCCGCCCCGCGGCGACCTGCACGGCATTCCTTTTGGCGTCAAGGACATTTTTGACACCGCCGGCCTAGCAACCGAATGGGGATCAGCGCTCTATCGAGGGCGGGTCCCTGCAAAAGACGCCGCCCTGGTGGCTCGCCTTCGCGAAGCGGGAGCCATTGTTCTCGGCAAGACGCATACGACCGCGTTCGCCTACTTCGACCCTGGGCCGACCAGGAATCCCCACAATGCGGAGCACACGCCGGGTGGTTCGTCGAGCGGCTCGGCCGCAGCCGTCGCGGAGAGCATGATTCCCTTCGCGCTGGGGAGCCAAACACAAGGATCGGTCATTCGCCCGGCGTCGTTTTGCGGCGTGGTGGGACTCAAGCCTTCCTTTGGGCGACTGCCGACTGGAGGCGTCCTGCCCTTCGCGCCCACTCTCGACCAGGTCGGGCTGTTCACCTCAACAGTCGACGACATGGCGTTCCTGTGGCGCGCCATGGGTGAAGCTGCTGGGACGAGACCGGCCGCGGACCGGCTGGCGGTTCCGGCATGGCCGATTGACGGCGTCCTGGAGCCCGACATGCAAAGCGCGTTCGGCCAAGCCCTGGAACGTCTTCGTGCCGCCGGGTTCGCCGTGGACCCGGTTTCGCTGCCTGAAAGCTTCCACGATCTGCCGCGGGCGGCGAAGTGCGTGATGCGATTCGAAGCCGCCCAGGCGCACGGCGAGAAGTTCGAACAGCACGGGCCGGAAATCGGCGCCAAGCTTTTCGAGTTGCTCGCCGAAGGCCGCGGGACGACGCGCAGCGAGTACGAATCGTCGCTCGAAGCGCTGGTTCGGTCTCGCGCGGATTTCGCCGCGCTGACACAGAAATTTCCGGTCTGGGTAACGCCCGCGGCGCCGGGTCCGGCTCCCAAGGGATTGGCCTCGACCGGCGACCCTTGTTGCAACGTGCCCTTCACCGCTCTGGGCGTTCCCGCTGTGTCGCTGCCGTTCGGTTTCAGCCGGGACGGGCTGCCGCTGGGAATGCAACTCGCCGCCGGCAGGGACCAAGAAGATCTGTTGCTGTCCACGGCGCTACGGTGCGAAAGTAAGTTGATCTAGCCCGCGTTTCTCGCCAGGCGGCGAGGCGAAGCGCGTGAGAAGGCCGTTAGCGCGAGGCGCGGGAGGCTCAGCGTGGAGCCCCTTGAAGAACTCGAGCTTGCATGCATGCGTTGAGCACGACGAGCAAACCGAACGAAGTCATCCTGGGCTTATCGCCTGCTTCGGGCCGTCGGGTGTCGAGAAATGCGGGTTAGAAAGCCGGCCGGGGCACGGTATTCACTGCCTTCGAAAACCGCTCGGTGGCGTATGTTAGTCTCAAGTCAGATTGTGACGTCGAGCCGAAAAAACTCCCCGATCCGTTCCCTCCCTTGGCCACAAAAGCGAGGTTTGCTTGGCCCTTTGCCGAGCCAACGGATGAACCCGCTCGAGGTCCGCGTCTGATGCGCATTCTCATCGCCGGCGGAGGCCAAGTCGGCGCACTCATCGCGGGCCGGCTGACTCGAGAGGGCAACGAAGTCGTCATTGTCGAGAAGGACGAAGAGCGCTGTAGCCAACTCGAGGAGGCGCTCGACGCCAAGGTGGTGCAAGGGAGCGGCGCCGGCGTGCTCTCCTTGCGGGAAGCCGGCCTCGGCAACGCGGAGATGCTGATTGCCGTCACGAGTTCGGACGAAATCAACGTCCTAGCCTGCCTCATCGCCCAGGCGGAATCGAACGTCCGGGTGAAGGTAGCGCGAGTTCGCACGCACGAAGTCGAGCATTGGCGCCGCGTCACCGCCCAAGCCGGCTTGGACATCGACCTCATCATTCACGCCGAGACCGACATCACCGAGCGCATCATGCGCGTGGTGCGCGTCCCCGGCGTTTCCGACATCGTTGACTTCGCCGGCGGCGAGGTAAAGCTGTTCGGCATGAACGTGGAAGCTGACAGCTGGGTGGCCGGCAAGACTCTCGAGGAGCTGGACCGGGCGGGCCCGCCCCGGGACTCGCTCATCGCCATGATCTTCCGAGGCCAGCAGGTCATCATTCCTCACGGCGCGGAAGTCCTTCGCCCGGGAGATCACATTTACATCGTCGCCACCGCCGCGAATCTCCACGACGTGATGCACTTCATGGGTCTCACGGTCGAGAAATCTTTCGATCGCGTGATGATCATCGGCGGCAAACAGGTGGGCATCTGGGTCGCGGAAGCTCTTGAAAAGCAGGGCGTCAACGTAAGGCTGATCGAGCGCGACATCCGCCGTTGCGAAAAGATTTCCAGCATTCTCAGCAAGACGATCGTCGTCCACGGCGACGGAACCGACCAGGCAACCCTCGAGGAAGAGAACGTCGACGGAGTCGATGCCTTCCTGGCGCTGACCAACGACGATGAGGACAACATCATCGCCTCGCTTCTGGCCCGCCGCCTGGGAGCCAAGAAGGTCGTGGCCCTCATCAACCGCCTGAATTACTTGCCCATGGTGCAGCGGCTGGGCATCAACACCTCGGTCAGCCCTCGGCTGGCCGCGGTTGATCGCATCCTGCAATTTGTGCGCAAGGGGCACGTGCTGTCGGTGACGACCTTTGGCGTCGAAGAGGCGGAAGCGATCGAGCTGATTGCCGCGGAAGGGTCGAAATACGTGGGCCCGAAACTCTGTGACATCCACTTCCCCCGCGAGGCGATCGTGGGCGCGATCGCCAGGCCGGGCGGCGAAGTCATTGTTCCTCGCGGGAATGCCTCGATTCAAGCGGGGGATCGCGTCATCTTCTTTACGCTCGAAAGTATCGTGCCGAAACTGGAGTCCGCCTTTCTCGTCGAGCCCAAGAAGGAATACGTGTGATTCGCTATCGCGCGATCGCCTACATCTTGGGACAGTTTCTGTTAGCTCTGGCGGGCACGATGCTTGTCCCCCTGGCCTACGGCTTGGCGGTCGGGGAGTCTGCTGTCGAGTTGTTCGGGCCCTCGATCGCGATCACCGCTGTCAGCGGTGGCTTGCTATGGGGCTTGGGGTCGCGGCCGGCTCGCGACCTGACTCAGCGCGAAGGTTTGCTCATGGTCGTTGCCGTTTGGGTGAGCGTCGCGTTTTTCGGCTGTCTTCCTTTCTATTTCTCTCCGGTATTCCCGACCTTCACTGACGCCTTCTTTGAGGCGACCTCCGGGTTTACAACGACCGGCGCCACGGTCTTGGACAAAGTCGAGGCCCTGCCCAACCCATTGCAGTTGTGGCGCTGCTTCTCCCACTGGCTCGGCGGCATGGGCATCGTGGTGTTGGGAATTGCCGTTTTACCGTTGGTGGGTCACGGTGGCATGCAACTTTACCGTGCCGAGTTCTCGGGCGCGAAGTCAGAAAAGCTGCAACCGCGGATTACCGAAACGGCCCTGTCGTTATGGAAGATCTACGCCGCCTTGACCGTAGCCGAGTTTGTCGCCCTGCTATCGGCCGGCATGAATAGTTTCGACGCGATCTGCCACACGTTTTCCTCGGTTGCCACTGGCGGGTTTTCTACCCGCACGGCCAGCATTGGCGCGTTTGAAAGTCCCCTGATCGAGTACATCGTCATCGGGTTCATGCTACTGGGCGGGATCAGCTTCGTGCAGCATTACCGGCTGTGGGTAGAAAGGCGGCCTCGCAGCTTCTTCTCAGATGTCGAGGTCCGATATTACCTTCTGCTGGTCGCCGCGGCGACGGCTGTCATCTTCATCACGCTAGTCATCGATAGCGGCTACAGCCCGTCACTGGCTTTCCGGCGTGCCTGGTTTCAGGTAAGTGCCATTCTAACGGGGACCGGTCTCGTGACCGACAATTTCGAAGTTTGGCATCCGCTCCCGCAATTGCTGCTTCTGGCGCTCATGTTCATCGGCGGCTGCACGGGGTCCACCACCGGGGGTCTAAAAACTTCCCGCATCTTGTTGCTGGCGCGCGTGGTGGACCGCGAGTTCAAACGGATGGTCGAGCGTCACGGTGTGTTCGCCGTGCGGCTGGGTAATCAAGTGATTCGTGAGTCAACGATTCAGAGTCTTCTCAACTTGATCTATCTCGCCTTCGTCGTGAACTTTGTCTCTTGCGTATTGCTGGCGGCGATGGGTGTTGACGTTTTTACGTCGATCGCCGCCGTGGCGGCCTCGATGTTCAATATCGGCCCTGGTCTAGGCGGTGTAGGCCCGCTCGAGAACTACGGACATCTGCCGCTGTTGGCGAAATGGGTTCTTGCCGGCTGCATGATCGCCGGCCGGCTGGAATTCTATACCGTGCTGGTCATCTTCACCCCAGCTTTCTGGCGCAAGTAGGGTTCCAGAAAATCCTCCGCCCGCCTGGGGATCATCCGCTCGGTTTCTCAACCTTTCCACGGCTCCGTCGTTTCCACAGCCTGTATGATTTTGTGGCGCACGCATTGTCGCGTGAGTCATGCGCCAACCGAGGTCCGGACGTGGCGCACGCGTTCTTGCGCGCCGTGTCGCCACGAATGGCGACATCGAGTCCCGTGGCAACTCACGTTCTCGCCGCGCCACGGTTCGACGGTTGGATTGGCCTACCTCCGAAGCCGGCTCCGTCTCAAGGGCTTCATGTTTTCAGTGGCCCGGCTGATCAGATTCATGTAGCGCCGGAGCGCCGAAAAGGGTGCCGCCGCACGGAGGAGAGATATGCCCAAGATTCTCATTGTTGACGATTCTTCATTCCAGAGACGCCTGATTCGACGCGCCTTGGGTCCCTTGGCAGAGGACACGATCGAGGCCGGCGACGGAAGGGCCGCGATCGAGCTTCTGCAACACGAGTCGCCGGACGTCATACTCCTCGACCTGCTGATGCCGGAACTCGACGGCTTCCAGGTGCTGGCGCAGCTGCAGGAAAAACAGTGCCCATTCCGCGAGTCGTGCTTACCGCGGACGTTCAGGACACTGCGACCGAGCGCTGCCGGGAGCTCGGCGCGTTCGACGTTATCCACAAACCGCCAAGCGCAGAAAAGCTGCAAGGCGTCCTGGAACGTGCGTTGTCCATCCAACGGGTGCAAGCGTGAACGTCTCGACGGAAGAAACCGACGCTCTTCGAGAACTCATCAACATCGGTGTCGGCCGTGCCGCCGGGGCGCTCAACGACATGGTCGGAGCGCATGTCGAGCTCCGCGTGCCCTCGGTTCGCCTCGTTTCTACCGCCGACATCGGAGAAATCGTCGGGTCGATTGAGGAGAAAACGTTGGCGGCGGTTCGGCTGGGTTTCTCGGGCGAAATCGAAGGCACGGCTGAACTCGTGTTTCCGGCCGATAGCGCTTCCAAGCTGGTCACCTTGCTGACGGGCGAGGAACTTGGAGCGCCGGATCTCGACAGTCTAAGAGCCGGCACGCTCACCGAGGTGGGAAACATCCTGCTGAACGGGGTCATGGGATCGATCACCAATGTGTTGGAGCAGCGAATCAGCTACCAGCTTCCGACCTACAGCGCAGAGACGCCGGAGGATCTCTTCCGAGCTGTCCGTTCGCAGGCCGACGGAGCCGTCCTGCTGGCAAAGACTCAGTTCCTCGTGGCACAGAGTCACTTCTCGCTGGAGCAGGAGAAAATCGAGGGCGAAGTAACTCTGTTGTTTGGAATGGGTTCTTTTCAGTCCTTGGTAAAACGTATCCACCAAATGCATGAGGAGCTCTCCGTTTAGAGGAAGGGTGGTTTGGAGCCGGCTGGAGGCAAAAATTTCGCCCTCTTGGATCATTTGCCTTTGGGCGTGTTCGTCTTGCGCCCTGACGGCACGGTGGCCGAGTGGAACCGGTGTCTTGAGCAGTGGACGCGAATTGCACGCGCGGACATCCTAGACCGGCAGATCGGCGATTTCTGCGAGCCGTTGTGCCGGCCGCAATATCAGCGGCGGCTCGAAGCCGTTTTCCAGGCCGGGGCGCCGCTTATTCTCTCCTCGCAACTCCACGGTGAGATCATCCCGTCCGTGTTGCCCGACGGCTGTCCGCGGATTCAGCAGGCGATGGTCACCGCGCTTCCACAGAGCGAATCGGGCGATTACTGGGCCCTATTCGCGATTCAGGACGTGACGGACTTGACTCACCGCATTCAGGCCTACCGTGAAATGCGCGATGAGGCGTTTCGGGCCAAAAAGCTGGCCGAGCAGAAGGCGGAAGATCTCAAGGCGGCACAGGGCGAGCTCGAGCAGTTTGTCTATGGAGCCTCCCATGACCTCAAAGAACCGGTTCGAACGCTGATCTCCTTTGGCGCCTTGCTCGTCCGACATGCCGGGGACGACCTCAACGAGGCTGCCCGGGAGGATATCGGCCACATCCAAGCGGCTGCGCGAAGGTTGCAGACTCTGATCACCGATTTGCTGGAGCTTTCGCAAGCCGGCCGCAAACCCATGCAGCCGACCCGAGTGTCGCTGCAGCAGTGTTTTGACGAAGCGCTTCAGAGCCTGGCCAGGCGCGTTGAAGAAA
Source organism: Bryobacterales bacterium (assembly GCA_965206025.1). Lineage (GTDB taxonomy): Bacteria > Acidobacteriota > Terriglobia > Bryobacterales > UBA6623. Next base: position 339,282 of record CBDBIU010000004.1, read on the forward strand.
CCTCCGCCTCCATCCGCTCGGCTCCTCTGCCCGAAGTCTTGGGTGAGTCTACCTTATTGTCCTTGATGTTTCAGAACCTGCTCGGCAACGCCATGAAGTTCGTCCCTCCGGGGGTGCGGCCCCGGATCGAAGTAACCGCTGACAAAGACAGTTCGAAATGGACAGTGGGCATCCAAGATAACGGCATCGGCATACCCGAGGAATACGTTGGCCAGATCTTCCAACCCTTCCAACGGCTGCATGGAGTAGCCGAATACGAGGGCAGCGGGGTCGGACTTGCGATCTGCAAAAAGGCGATTGAACGCCATGGCGGCGCCATTTGGGTGGAATCGCAACCAGGGCAGGGGGCACACTTTCGGTTTACCCTGCCCGTGGTGGAAGAGAACGGAAGGTAGCCCGTGACGCGGGCCGTGTCGCCATGCGTAGCGACATCGCGTCCCGTCCCCCCATTTGATCGGGTCGGGCCCCGGGACAAGAAATTTTGGGCGTCACGAGACCTCATCCGCACCCTTGGGGGGCGGCTTCCGTCAAGCACTCCCAAGGACGTTTGAACCTCGGTGTCCCAACATCACGAGAGCCGAGACAGCGCCGCGCGCGTGAGCCCGCAGGCCCGCACCCTTGGGGGCACGGCTCTGTCGGGTTGTTGCCTGCTCTGTGGCGTGGTTCGACCGTCAGGTGGTGAAGAAGGCGGGCCGATTGAGACGCCAATCCTCACTCGACGACAAGCTCATGGACATCATACTTCACCATTTCTTGGGGCAGAAAAGTCGTGTATAGGCCGACGACTCTGTCCGGCCCCGCCTGATAGTCGAGGCGCAGTCCCAAGCTCACCGATGCAGGGCCGTTGGTGGAGATTTTTTCCACCTCATGCAGCAGCTCCTCGGCTTTGTCGCGGGCCTCGGAATAGATGGCCAGCCTCAGCTCCACCTCCTTGATCCGGGAGGGGTCGATTCCGGTGTCCCAGGGGTAGAGAGCATTGACGCCGATGAAATCGACCCGCAGATCCGACTCGGGGACACCGTGAACCGACGTCATCCTTTTAACGATCACGTCGGCCGCCAGCCTCGCTCTGGCGTAGGCGCCGGTTCCGCCGTAGCAGACCCGCCCCACAGCCACAAAACCCTCCAGGCCCCCGAGAAATATCTTTACCGTGGGAGGCTTGGGATGGCCCGTCGTTCCGCTGACACTGACTCGATCCGGCCCTACCTGCTTGAACTCAGTCGTGGTGAAATCGACGATGCCGTCGTTGTGCTTGTAGTCGGCCGGATCGTGAAGCTCGTAGAGAAGTTGCTCCGTGCAGGTGCGCTCGGACACCTCTCCGCCGGTACCGGGAAGCTTCGTGATGGTGGCGTCTCCGTTCGCTTGCACTTCGGCGATCGGAAAACCTATGTGCTCGGGGTGCGGCACTTCCTTCCATCCGGGGTCGGCGTAGTAGCCGCCCGAGAGCTGGGCGGCGCACTCCATCAGATGTCCGATGCCCAGACCCTTCGCTACCAGATCCCAGTCATCGAGCGCCCAGTCGAACTCGTAGGCCATCGGCGCCATGAATTGGGTCGCGTCGCCGGCCCGGCTCGTCATCACGATGTCCGCGCCGCGCCGCAGTCCCTCGATGATGAGTGGTGCGCTCTGGTAGGCTTGGGCCCCTACCAGCTTGTCGCCGAGCGCCGAGGCCGGCTTGCCCGTCTCAACCACGATCGGGTCAACCTCTTTGATGAGGTCGAGGATGCTGTCGGGCAGGAAATAAACTACTTTGATACCTTTGATTCCGAAATCCCCGCAGACTTTCTCGATCAAACGAACCGTTCCCTCCAAGTCCGCGCTTCCCCCGTTGTTGATAATCTTGACCCCGTTTTTGACACACGCCGGAAGGACGGCCCGCAGCTTCGCCTCGAGAAGGACGTCGTAGCCGATACCGCCTCGCGTTTTCCTCTCGGCGGCCTCGACATACTGTTTTTCGGACTGAGAATCGAAGATCAAGTAGTCGACCTCCCCGCTTTCAGCCAGTTCCAGGGAAGCATCGAGGCGCTCCACGAAAGCCGCTGAACCCGCTCCCAGGCGAATAGAGGTCTTCTCATCCGCGGTTTTCGCAGTCGCTTGCCTAGGACGCTGTTGGTGGAGCGCCGGCGGGGCTTCGATTTCCATTTCCAATAGAATGGCGCTGAAACCCTTTCCGTGAGCGTCAATTTTCAGGGAGCGGCTCACGCCTCCCCCGAGCGCGTTGTGTATGACGAAGTTCAAAGCACCGACCCTGGGAAGTTCGTGGCGTTCGACGGGTCCCGGCGCGACGGGTTCAAAGTGCTTGGCAACCGCTTCGGCGGTGACGTGGCGTTTCACCCACTCGTAGTGGGCTTGATCGTAGACGACGAGACCCACGTTGGCGATGTCCCCCTTATCTCCCGCCCGGGAGTGGCAAATTTGGCGCAGTCTGACGCGTTCAGCCATGTGCGGTAGTCCTCCTCCGATTGGACAACTGTATCATCATTGCCAGGGCTCGCCGCAGGTAGGTCGGGATCGCTTTCGCGCCAAGCGGTTTTCGTCCGCGGGGTTGGCGCGGAGAATATGGGGGGGGAACAGGGAACTGTGCAGGCCCTCACCCCAAGGCGCCGCCACAGATTCTCACGACGTATCTGGCGAATATGTAGCACGGACGGGGCTTGGTCCTCAGGGCAGCGAGCTCCGCGCCGGGGGTATCGGTAAGAGTACCGACACGGCAGGTCTGGGGACCTGCGCCACAAGGGCTGTTGTCGGCTTACGCTCGGAGCTGCAAAGTTGGGCTTGGCCCTCTGCTGTTGTGGCGCGGACGCTTACGTCTGCCGCGTCGACATTCTTGTCGACGCCTGGGGGAGACATGGCGCGTTCACTTATAACCAAGGTGCAGCACGGAGATCCCCCCGGTAAGAGCGTGAACCTCCACCCGTCCGAAGCCGAACGACCTCATCTGGGTCGCCAGCTGATCCGGCTCCAAGAACTCTCGCACCGAGTGCTGTAGGTAGGAATAGGCGTGTCCCGAGCCCGAGATCGTGTTGCCGAGCCGTGGGAGAATGCGGCGGAAGTAAAACTCGAACAGGGGCCCCCAAATTCGGTTCTTGGGTCGAGAAAACTCCAGAATCGCCAAGCACCCGTTCGTCCGCAGCAACCGATTCGCTTCCTGCAAGCCCTTCTGGAAGTTCGCCAGATTCCTGAAGCCCCAAGCGATCGTGATCAAATCCAACGATTCGTCGGGCAGAGGGATCGCGAGGGCGTCGGCCTCGACCAACACAGAGGGCAACTTTCGCCGGCGCATCTTGCTTTTCGCCCGCGCCAGCATCGGACGGCAGAAGTCAGCGCCCAAGCCGGGCTTCGCGGCCGCGCCCAGTAGGCGGTTTCGCTCAAGCTCTAGAGAAAGCAGCAGGTCACCGGTACCGCAGCAGAGATCCATCCAGCAAGTCGAGGGTTCCGCCAGATAATTGCCAACCTCGCGGACCAGCCGCCGCCTCCAGTACTGGTCGATGCGCAAGGAAAGCAGCCGGTTGAGAAGATCGTAACGCGGGGCGATCCGTCCGAACATCCCGCGGATAGCGCGGGCTGCCCGCGCTTCATCGCCAGGCTCTACACCGGCTGGAGTGGCCCCTGCGCTCATCTGTCAAGCGATTGGCCGGCCGCCGAATACGACGTCCGCGAGACCTCGCCGTGCAGGCTCAAGGCGCTCTCGGCAGCCTCCAAAACCAATCGCGGATCGAGTTCGCTCACCACGCGAACACGCCCAATCCGCTCGGGCAGAACGAAATGGATTCGTCCACCTATCGTTTTCTTGTCGCCCGTGAGGCGAGCAACCAGCTTGGCGGCCGAAATCCCTTCCAGACTCGGGATTGGCCCATAGGTGAAGATGACCTCCTCGATGGCCTGTCGCTCCTCGCTCGCCAACAGCCCGGCTGACTCAGCCAGCCGCGCCGCGGCCGTCATCCCGTAGGCGACGGCCTCTCCGTGCAGCAGGCGCCGGTAGGCGGACTCTGCTTCAAGGGCGTGCCCCAGCGTATGGCCGTAATTCAAGATCCGCCGCAGGTCCCCTTCACGCTCGTCTTTCGCGACAACCTCCGCCTTGATGCTCACCGATTCAGTAATGATCGACTCCAGGATCTCCGGCTCGCGGGACAGGACCGCCTCTCGTTGGTCTCGCAGCAAGTCGAAGAGGCTACGGCTCCAGATGATGCCGTACTTGATGACTTCGAACAGCCCGGCGCGGTATTCGCGCTCCGGTAGGGTCTCGAGTGAAGCCGGATCGATCAGCACCAGCACGGGTTGGTGAAAAGCGCCCAGCAGATTCTTGCCGGCACGCAGGTTGACGCCGGTTTTGCCTCCGATCGCGGCATCGACTTGCGCCAAAAGCGTCGTGGGAACCTGAACCACATCCACGCCGCGCATATAGGCAGCCGCCAAAAAGCCGCCAACGTCCCCGGCCACGCCCCCGCCAAACGCCAGCACGCAGGAGCCGCGGTCAGCGCCGGCGGCGTACATTTGGTCGGCCAGCGACTCGATTTGCTCCAGCCGCTTGCCCTCTTCACCGGCGGGCATCGGGAGGATCGTGGTATCCAGCCCCCCGAGGCCCTTTTCGAAACGCGGCCCCTGATGACGCCAGGCCCCCTCGTCGGCCACGACAAAGACGCGGCGTCCGCCTGTCAGCGGGCCCAGGTAATCCGAGGCGCGCTCCAACGAACCGCGCTCGACAACCACGTCGTAGCTCGCCCGAGGTGTCCGGACGGGAATCCGCATGCCTTTCTTTGTACCATGCTGTCTGTGGGCCCGCCTTGCCGGGCAGGGATCAGCGATTAGGCTTGCCAAGGTAGTCGTCCCAACGGTTCGGCCCTTCACAGTCGGCTTGCCGAACACAACCGCGCAGAGCCGCCGGCGTTAGCCCGAAAAGCCCGCACTCTGGCGCCCCATCTGTACGGTGGTTGCCGCGGGCCCGCGCCCTAACGGGCACGGCTCTGTCCGGTTGTTGCCTGCTGTGTCGTGCGGTTAGCCGGGAAGGTAGCTTTTCCCACGGTTCGGCGCAACGGTCGGCTTGGTGAACATAACCGCGCAGAGCCTCCGGCGTTAGCCCGCGGGCCCGCGCGGTGACGGGTCCCGGCCGCGGCGCCATCGCCGCGGGTTGTTATCGAGATGCAGCACAAACGCCGGCGAGGTGATCGGCTCCACCCCACGCGCCGAGCGCATCCGCCTCGCCGGCGAACGCATTTAGTCCGCCGTATCTTTGGATTCGATGAGATCCCTGAGGTGCGCAACCACTTCGCCGACCGGCTTAGCTCCTTCGTCGCCGCGCTTGCGGTGGCGGACGGCGACCTTGCCGGCTTCGGCTTCGCGTTGCCCGACAATGAGCATGTAGGGAATCTTTTGCAGTTGCGCCTCGCGGATCTTGAAGTTGACCTTCTCGCTCCGGGAGTCGATCTCGACGCGGATACCGGCGTCCTTGAGCTGCTCGAGAACCTGCTGAGCGTACTCGTTCTGGCGGTCCGTGATGGGCAGCACGATCGCCTGAACCGGCGCCAGCCAAACCGGGAAGGCTCCCGCGTAGTGCTCGATGAGCACGCCGAAGAACCGCTCGATGGATCCCCAAAGCGCGCGATGGACCATCACCGGCTGGTGCGCCTTTCCGTCCGCGGCGATATATTCCAGCTCGAACCGCCGCGGCAGGTTGAAATCGAACTGCACCGTCGAGAGCTGCCAAGGGCGCCCGATGGCGTCGACCAGCTTGACGTCGATCTTTGGCCCGTAAAAAGCCGCCTCGTCAGCCATGACCTTGGCTTCGATTTCCCGCTTTTTCAAGGCGTTGAACAGGCCGTCCTCGGCCATCCCCCATTCCTCGGCCGAGCCGGCGTACTTGCCGCCCGCGCCGCCGTCCCAGGTTGATAGCTCGATTTCGAATTTGTCGAAGCCGAAGGTCTTGAGCACATCGAGCGCGAAGTCCACACAGCCCAGGATTTCGTCTTTCACCTGTTCGGGTGTGCAGAAGATGTGGGCGTCGTCTTGCGTAAAACCGCGCACCCGCAACAGCCCATGCATCACTCCCGAGCGCTCGTAGCGGTAGACGGTCCCGAGTTCGCCCATCCGAACGGGGAGATCGCGGTAGCTGCGCAGCCGGTCCTTATACATCAGGATGTGGAAAGGACAGTTCATCGGCTTGAGCTGGTAGTCGGAGTCGTCGAGCTGCATGGTCGAGAACATGTCGTCGGAGAAAAACTCGGCGTGCCCGGAGGTCTTCCACAAGTCATGGCGGGCGACGTGCGGCGTATAGACCAAGCTGTAGCCGCGCCTCACATACTCGTCCCGCAGCCAATCTTCCATCACTCGGCGAATCGTGCCGCCCTTGGGGTGCCAGAAGATCAGGCCCGGGCCGGCGCTTTCTTGAATGCTGAAAAGGTCGAGTTCCTTGCCCAGCTTGCGGTGGTCGCGCTTCTTGGCTTCTTCCAGGCGGTGGAGGTGTTCCGCGAGATCCTTTTTGCTGAAGAACGATGTCCCGTAGATGCGCTGCAGGCGGGCGTTGCGCTCGTCGCCTTTCCAGTAGGCGCCGGCGATCGAGAGCAGCTTGAAGGCTTTGATGCGGCCCATGCTGGGGATGTGCGGCCCCCGACAGAAGTCAAGGAACTGCTCTCCGGTTTGATAGACCGAAATTTTGTCGCCCTCGGTCTTGTCTTCGATCAGCTCGCACTTCATCTGCTCGCCCATTTCCTTGAACTTGGCGAGCGTCTCTTCTCGCGGCAGCCGAACGCGCTCGTTGGAGGGATCACGCTTGACGATCTCCCTCATGCGGGCTTCGATCTCTTCGAGGTCGTCGGGGGTGAAAGGCGTGTCGCGCTGAAAATCGTAGAAAAAGCCTTGTTCGGTGGGCGGACCGATTCCGAGCTTGGTCTCCGGATAGAGCTCGAGCACGGCGGCCGCCAGCAGGTGAGCGCTGGAGTGGCGGTAGACTTCGAGCGCCTCCGGGTCGCGGTCGGTCAGAATGCGCAGCTCGGTGTCTTGCTCGATCGGCGCGGTCAAGTCGACGAGTTGACCATCGAGCTTGGCCACAAGAGCCGATTTCGCCAAACGGGGACCGATCGACTCGGCGACCGATAGAGGCGTGGCGCCTTTTTCAACCACCCGTTCCGAGCCGTCCGGCAACGCTACACGAATCGATTCCATTGGACCGACAATTCCTTTGTGAGTGGGCGGGGCGCTCCGATGAAACTTTACTTCTTTGTAGACTCGGTTGTCGAGGACTTCGCTGTCGACGACGAGCTGGAGTCCGAGTCTTTCGAGCTTTTGGCGGCGGATTTGTCGCTACTGTCCTTGGCCTTCTTATCTCCGCTGTCGGCCTTCTTCTCTTTCTCTTCGCCGTCCTTCTGACCGGCCCGAGCGTAGTCGGTGACGTACCATCCCGTGCCCTTAAACTGGATTGCCGGGGCCGACAGCAGCTTCTTGACTTTACCGCCGCAGCCGGGGTGCTCCGTGAACAGTTCGTCGGAGAATTTCTGGATTTCCTCGAAGCGCCCGCCGCACTTGAGGCATTCGTACTCGTACAAAGGCATCTAGGGATTCCTCGTGGAACTAGCCCGCATTTCTCGCCACCTGACGGTCGAAGCACGCCATAAGCCCGCCATTACCGCGTTGCGCTTGCTCGCCGTGCTCAACGTACTGTTCAAGTACGCCCGCATTATTCAAGCAATGCGGCGCCGAGCGTCGCGCGCCTTGTACCGACGGGCCTCTCACGCACTTCGTCTCGGCACGTGGTGAGAAAAGCGGGCTAGCAGCCTGCGGTAAAAGTGGGTTGCGGTGAAAAATGGGGACTGTCATCCGATTTTCGCTTCCGAAACTGATTCGTCTCGAGTACGGTTAGACGACGAAAATCCGTGACCGCACCCACTCTTCAAGGCGAGGGACTTTCACCCCGCGCTACTAGAGAACACATACGTAATTATATCAGGCGGTTGTGCGTGCTCAGCTGTGGACCCCCGTTGCGACAGGCTACAACTTGAGTGTTTGCAAATACGCGCCGAACTCCTGCCCTAGCTCCTCGTGCCGCAGCGCGTATTCGACAGTCGCCTTCAAAAACCCCAGCTTGTCGCCCGCGTCGTAGCGCGTGCCTTCAAACCGATAGGCGTAGACCGGCCGGCTCTCGATCAAAGCCTTGATGGCGTCGGTCAACTGCAACTCGCCGCCCGCGCCGGGCTGGATGGAGTCCAGGCAGTCAAAAATGTCGGGCGGCAAAACGTAACGTCCGATAATGGCTAGATTCGAGGGGGCTTCCTCGGCGGGAGGCTTCTCGACTACGTCGTTGACTCGGAACAGCCGGCCGTTCGCGCCGTCGAACTCCACGGGCTCGGCGTCGATGGCGCCATAGGCGGAGATCCGCTCGCGGGGGACCTCCATGACGGCAATGACGGCCCCACCCCATTGCCGGTGGACATCGATCAACTGCTTCAAGCAGGGAACGGTGGAATGGATGATGTCGTCGGGCAGGCTGACGGCAAAGGGCTCGCGGCCAACGATCCCCCGCGCCACTCCGACGGCATGGCCAAGTCCGAGCGCCTCGGTCTGCAAAACGTAGGAGATGTCGGCGAGATTCGAGATTCTACGGACAAGATCCAGTTCCCGGCGCTTCCCTCGCGCCTCAAGCTCCTTTTCCAGCTCGGGGCTGGCGTTGAAGTGGTCTTCCATCGCGGATTTGCCCTCGGCCGTGACGATGACGATGCCCTCGATACCCGAGGCGACAGCTTCCTCGACCCCATACTGGATGATGGGCTTGTCGACTACAGAGAGCATCTCCTTGGGTTGCGACTTCGTGGCCGGGAGGAAGCGGGTTCCCAGGCCGGCAGCGGGGAATACCACTTTGCGGACAGGGGAAGACTTCTCTGAGGGCATGAATTTAGTGTTGACCGCAACGGGTAGGGCGCGCAACAGGGGCGATGGCGGGATCGAGGGCCCTTCGACCGATCATCGCGAAAATCCAGTCACCCAGCGATGTCCTGCGGCCATCCGGGGTCAAGAGACTCCAAGCTCAAATGAATCTCTATCGCCTACGCGTGGGCCCGCACCGCGTTATTTATCAGATTCAAGATGACAAGCTCATCGTGCGAGTCCGAAAGCGGAGTGAGGCCTACCGGTAGCAGCGAACGAGTTTGGTCCGCGCCGCGAACCCCGCCAACCCCCAACGTCATCAACCCGCAACGTTATAATGACCGATAGATGGATCAGTCGAGTGTATTCTGGCTCCGCGTGACGCTGGTTCTTTATTCTCTGGGGCTTGGCCACGCTTTGGTGACGCTGGTACGGCGCCGCCAGAGGATGTTCAAGCCGGCCTTGGCTTCGATCTCGCTGGGCGCGGTGCTGCATTTGGTGTCAATCGTCGATCAAGGTATGGCCATGGGACGCCTACCTGTCGTCACGCTGCAGCAAATGGCGTCGGTGATCGGTTTTTTGACTACCGCGAGTTTTCTACTGGCCTACTGGCGCTACAAATACGAGAGCCTCGCCGTGTTCGTCTTTCCGACGGTCTTTCTGCTCACGCTGATAGCGAGTCTCGGGGGACCGGTCGAGCCCTGGGCGCGGCAGTCGCTGGGCAAGTGGTGGCTGTCGATCCATGTGGGACTGTTTTTGCTGGGCTTCGCGGCGCTGTTCATCACTTTCGCCGCGGGGGTGATGTATCTCATCCAGGAAAGGGAGCTGAAGTCGAAGCAGCCGCGGACGTTTTACTACCGGCTGCCGCCTCTGGGTACGCTGGACGAGATGGCCTACCAGACGCTGGCCTTCGGCTTTGTGCTGGTCACGCTGGGACTGATCGCCGGGAGCTTCTGGGCGTTCGTCGAATGGGGATCGAGCTGGATTGTCGATCCGACGATCGCGCTGGCGTTTCTGACGTGGGCGATCTACCTGGCGATGGTCTTTAGCCGCGTGGCGATTGGCTGGCGAGGCCGCAAGGCTGCGTACTTCTCGATCGTAGGGTTCTGTTGCGCCGCTCTGACCTGGATTGTCAATAGCGGCGTTCACTCCTTTACGGCCGCGGCCGGCCGTTGATCGAACGATGAGCGTCTTGCTGATGGGCCTGAGTCACAAAACCGCGCCGGTGGAAGTGCGCGAGCGGCTTGCGGTGCCTGAAGGCGCGACCGGTGAGTTGGTCGGAGAGTTGGCTCGGCGGCCGGGAGTTTCAGAAGCCCTGATCCTGTCGACCTGCAATCGCGTGGAATTCCTGGTGCGGGCCGACTCGGAAGCCCGCGCGGTCGAGCAACTGCACTCCTTCTTCGAAGCATCGCCGGCGATCCCGCTCGATGAAGCGCGTCCTTTCTTCTATCGCTACCTCGAGGAAGATGCGATTCGGCATCTTTTCCGTGTGGCATCGAGCCTCGACTCGATGGTCGTGGGCGAGCCGCAGATCCTCAGCCAGGTGAAAGAAGCCTACACCGCGGCCAAGGAAGCCGGGACGGTCGGCGGTCAGCTCGACTTAATCGTCAATCATGCGTTTCGAGTCGCTCGTCGGGTTCGTAACGAGACGGGCATCGGACAGATGGCGGTTTCCGTCAGCTATGTGGCCGTAGAGCTGGCGCGAAAGATTTTCGGCGACCTGCGTGAACACGCCGTGCTGATCGTCGGCGCCGGAAAAATGTCGGAGTTGGCCACGAAACACCTCCATCGCGCTGGTGCGACCGAAATCTACGTGGCCAACCGCACCCATGAACGAGCTGTGGAGCTGGCCAAACTGTTTTCCGGCCAAGCCGTGGCCTTCGACCGCCTGCTGGAATATCTGAATCGCGCCGATATCGTGATCTCTTCGACGGGATCGCCCACTTTCATCCTCAACAAGAAGACGGCGGAGGGCGTGATCGCGGCCCGCAAGAACCGGCCGATCTTCTTTGTCGACATTGCCGTCCCCCGGGACATCGATCCGGCCATCAACTCGATCGACAACATGTTCGTCTACGACGTTGACGATCTTCAGCAGGTCGCCGACGCGAACCTCCGCGAGCGGCAGCGGGAAGCCGAACGCGCCGAAAGCATCATTTCCGAGGAAGTCGCCAAAATGATGCACCGGCTCAAGACGCACGAGGTCGCGCCCACGATCGTTTCCCTGCAAAGTGAACTCGAGGATCTCCGTAGGGCCGAAGTGGATCGTTTTCGATCGAAGCTCGGCCCTCTCGACCCGCAACAAGAAAAAGCTCTCGAAAGCTTGACGCGCGGCATCATCAACAAGATCGCCCACCCTCCGATCTCAGAGATGAAAAAGCTCGCCAGCCACCCCGACGGACTGCATTTCGTCGACTTCGTCAAGCGCGCGTTTAACTTGAAGAAGTAGGAATGCTCGTAACGTATGGCCAGCCTGAGGCGAATTGGCTGGCTGTACCCGATTTTTCGCTCACCCCGCACCCACAACGAAAATGACCCCCCTCGTTATCGGAACGCGCGGCTCCAAACTAGCGATGTGGCAGGCCCGGTGGATCGAGCGGCGGTTGAAAGCCTTGGACGCTCCGACTCGCATTCGGATCATCAAGACCACCGGCGACAAGATCACCGACGTCGCCCTCGCCAAGGTCGGCTCGACCACGGGATTGAAGGGCGTCTTCACCAAGGAGATCGAAGAAGCGCTGCTCGATGGCCGCGTCGATATCGCTGTCCACAGCCTGAAGGATCTGCCGACCGAGATCGACTCCCGCCTAGCTATTGCCGCGACCCCTGAGCGCGCCGATCCCCGAGATGCACTGGCCGGCAAGAAACTCAGTGAGCTCGAAGAGGGCACGCGAGTGGGGACGAGCTCGCTTCGCCGGGCGGCGCAACTCCGTCGCCTTCGTCCCGATGTTCGGGTAGAAGACATACGCGGCAACGTCGATACGCGTCTGCGGAAGCTGGACGAAGGTCAGTATGACGCCGTGCTTCTGGCAGCAGCAGGGGTCGAGCGCCTCGGATGGCGAGACCGCCTGGCGGAAATCCTCGAGCCGAGCATCATGTGCCCCGCGATCGGCCAGGGTGCGCTGGCCGTTCAGATCCGCGCCGACGACGCGGCCACCCGCAAGCTTGTTTCCTCGCTCAACGACCCGGCGACGCAGACCGCCGTCAGCGCCGAGCGGGCCCTGCTCGCCGCCTTGGGCGGCGGCTGCCAGGCGCCTCTCGGAGGCCATGCGAGACTTGACGACGGGCGCCTTACTCTCTCGGCCATTGTCGTCAGCCCGGACGGCAGGCAGTCCGTCGCAACCCACGTCGAAGGCGATCCGCGCGAACCCGAAGCGCTCGGCCGCAAGGCCGCCGACGATTTGCGTGCGCAGGGCGCAGACGAAATCATCGGTTCCGTGGTGGGCGAGGCGACGAGGTCGCCGAGCTATCCCCGCTGACGGCGGCCAACTTCGCGAACGCCGGGGACCCGGCGCATGCCGGCCGTGATGCGATCCAGCTGTTTGACGTCTTGAATGTCGATGGTCAGCTCAACAATGGCGAGCGGATTAGGTCCTTTGGCGGTGCGTGTCTCGACGCTGCCGATGTTGACCTTCTCCTCGGAGAGGACGCTGGTCAGCTCGTTCAGCACGCCGGGCTGGTCTTCGACGTAGATGATGAGCCGGATCTGGTACGTCACATCGGGCGCTTGGGTCCACTCGACGGCCATTCGGCGCTCCTCTTCGTACATCAGGTTCTGTACGTTCGGACAGTCTTTGGAGTGGACCGAAACACCCTTGCCGCGCGTAACGTAACCGACGATCGGCTCCCCGCGGATCGGATTACAGCAGCGAGCCCGGTAGACGAGAATATCGTCAATTCCCTTGACCGTCAGGACAGCCCTGCCGGCTGATACAGGGCCGGGCTTGCTGTCGGAGGGAGAGGCCTCCGGCGCCACGTGGCCGGCAGCCGGCTGCGCGGCTTCCGGGGCCAGCTTCGCCACGACGCTGCGGGGAGAGCACTTGCCGTAGCCCAAGGCGGCGTATAGATCTTCGGGCTCAGCGCAGCCATAGTCTTGGCAAACCTGGCGAAGTACTTTGGGAGCGATTTTCTTGAGCGCTACGTTCAGCCGGCGCGCTTCTTTTTCTAACAGCTTCTCGCCGATCTCCTGGGCCTTCTTGCGCCGGTTCGCATTAAGCCACTGTTTGATCTTCTGGCGCGCACGCGACGTCTTGACGAAGCCCAACCAGTCCTGGCTGGGAGGGTGATTGTGCTGCGTGATGATTTCCACAATGTCCCCGTTGCGAAGATGATACTTGAGCGGCACGATGCGGCCGTTGACCTTGGCGCCCGAGCAACGGTGTCCGACTTCGCTGTGAATCAGATAAGCGAAATCGACGGGAGTGGCGTCCCGGGGAAGGACGATCAGCTTCCCTCGCGGGGTGAAAACATAGACCTCTTCCGGGTAAAGATCGATTTTGAGCGTGGAGAGAAAATCACTCGGGTCCTTAACATCTCGCTGCAAATCGACAAGTTGGCGCAGCCACGCCATCTGGCCTTCGTCGACATCCGGCCCCCGCAGGCCCTCCTTGTACTTCCAGTGGGCGCAGATGCCTTGCTCGGACTTATAGTGCATCTCCTCGGTGCGAATCTGCACCTCGAAGGTCTGACCCCCTTCCGCGATCACCGAAGTGTGCAACGCTTGATACAGGTTCGGGCGCGGCATGGCAATAAAATCCTTGATACGGCCCGGCACCGGCCGCCATTGGCTGTGGATGATCCCGAGCGCGGCGTAACAGCTTTTTTCCGAGTCGGTAATCACGCGCAGAGCGAGCAGGTCGTACACTTCGTCGGAGGTGATTCTTTGGCGCTTGAGTTTCTGGTGGATCGAGTAGGCTCGTTTGATGCGGCTTTCGGTGCGCGCGGGCACGCCGTTTTCGGCGAGCTTTTTCTCGAGAACGGCCTTGATTGTGGACAGGAACTCTTCGCCGGCTTCCCGGCGGGATTCGATGTGCTTGGTGATTTCCGCGCAGGATTGCGGCTCAAGATAGTAAAAGGCTATGTCTTCGAGTTCTCCGCGAACTTTCCCCATGCCCAATCGCAGGGCGATGGGCGCGTAGATTTTCAGGGTCTCGCGCGCGATGCGCTGCTGCCTATCGGCATCGAGGTAGCCGAGGGTCCGCATGTTGTGCAAACGGTCGGCGAGCTTGACAAGAATGACCCGCACGTCCTCGACCATGGCCAGCAGCATCTTGCGAAAGTTTTCGGCCTGACGCTCTTCCGAGGAATAGTAGTCAAGCCGGCTCAGTTTCGTGACCCCGTCCACGCAACGGGCGATCTCCTTACCGAACCGTTTCTTGATTTCGGCGATGCGGACCCCGGTGTCTTCGACGACGTCGTGCAGCAGTCCGGTTGAAATGCACACCGGATCGAGACGCATATCGGCCAGCAGGTGCGCCACCTCCACGGGGTGGGCAAGGTAGGGTTCCCCCGATTTGCGTTTCTGTTCCTGGTGCCGAGCGGCGGCGAATTCGAAGGCGCGGCGCAGGGTCGACACATCGTCGCCCCCCCGCGAGCGGCGCACCTTTTCTTCTAACTCTTTAAAACGCAGTGAGATAGGATCGAAAAAGGAGGCGGGAAGAGTACTCGCTGGATTGCTCGACATCTCGACGCCGGTCGCTGCCGGGGCTAACTTGTGGACAAAGAAAAACCCCGAGGGTCGAGAGCACGGGCCTCTCGGACATCCCTCAGGGCTATTATACGGGGTCTACGATTCGTCCTGGAAGGTTTCCGCGGTGGCCGCCTCGGCTTTCTTCTTCTTGGTGTCCAGTGATTTCAGCGACCATTCGTTCGCCATGGCGGTGTATTTGTCGTAGTCTTCCTTCGTCTCGCTGATGTCGGCGAGTTCGCGGTAGAGCAGGTTGATGTAGGCCATCGCGGGGTCGTGCTCGGGATCGATCTCAAGCACTCTCTCAAGGTTTTTCAGGCCTTCCTCGACGACAGGCAAGTTCAATTCGGCCAGTTCGTGTCGGGCGTCATCATCTTTGATGGGGCCTGGATCCTCAGGTTTCATTCCCAGACTGGCTCGAACCATCAGCCGCGGCTGGTACGTCTCGGTCCATGCGATCACACCCAGCGTATAGTAACCGTCCTTGTTTTCCGGGAACTTCTCCAGCAGCTTGGCGTACCATTCCCTGGCGTCTTCCATCCTTTTCATGTTGAAGTAGAGGATGGCTATGCTGGCCAGCGCCGGCTCGTTGTCCTCATTTCTGTCGAGCACGTCCAGGAAGCCTACAAGAGCATTCTCGGCCACCGCTTCGTTCTCCAGCGATTCGGCGCCCGGGACATACTGCATCATGTACGAGCTGGCCAGATACTGCCTGGCTTCGAGGAACTCCGGATCGAGATCGATCGCCTTCTCAAAGTGCTCGATGGCAAAAGTGTAATCGGAGCGACTAAAAGCGTTCACCCCTCTGTTCAGCTCATTTCGCGCCTTTAGGTAGTCGATGTATCCCTGGCAGCCGAAAGAACCCAAGCCTGCCACTAAAACAGCGGCGGTCCCGCTCTTCCAAAGAAACTTCATAGTTCGGTCCATTTATATAGCTCCGTGTTAATGAAGAGTCCCCCGTCACCTTAGGTGGGATCAGGGGTAAGCCACGCGGCCTAGCAGCCCGTGGCAAAAGCAGACGTCGCGAAAAATCGGGTACAGCCAGCCAATTCGCTTCAGGTGAAGTTCTTTGTTTCCAGGGCCATGATGGCGGGCGGATTGGTGGCAGCCCCCATTTTTCTCTCCCGTGCGACTTTTGCCACGGACTGCTAGAGTCCGGACTCCATGTCCTCGGTGAGTAAGCCGACCTTGTCGACACCCGCGCCCTTGGCCATATCTATGATTTCGGCCACGTCTCTAAACTCCAACGCCGCATCACCTCGGACGAACATGACGCGATCGGCTCGGGTTTTGAAGATGTCCCGCAGCCGAGCTTCCAAATTGTCCTTGGTGGCCGGATCCCGATTAATCATGATTCTGCGGCTGCTGTCGATGGAGACCACGACCGTACGAACGTCCACTTCCTGGGGTTGATCGGGTTGGTTCGGATTGGGGTGCGGGACCATCGCGTCCAACCCTTTCGGTGTCAACGGTGTGATCACCATGAAGATGATTAGCAGAACGAGAAGCACGTCGATGAGCGGCGTCATGTTGATGTCCACCATGACACCGCTGTCGCCGCCGACTTCCATTGCCATAACGATTTCCTCCCTTAGACGAATTGAGGCGCCGGGTGGCCTGCGCCAGCTACTCTACGGCTACCACCGGCGCTCCTCTTTCCTGGATCTTTTCCGTCAGAAGTCCCAGCTGATCCACGCCCTCGGTGCGCAGTATGTTGATCACATCGACTACGCGGTCATAGCGCGCCCGTGCGTCGCTTTTGATGTAGACGGTCTTATCGAGCTTGTTTTCAATGATGTCGCCTACGACCCGCCCCAACTCGTCGGGGTCAGTTTGGCCACGGCCCAAGAAAACACGGCCGTCCCGCGTCACGGCTACCACAACAGCGTCTTCCTTGTCCGCGTCCTCCATGGCAATCGGGTTGCGAGTACGGACCATGTCCACGCTGACACCTTTGCTCAGCATGGGTGTGATGACCATGAAGATAATCAGCAGGACCAACATCACATCCACCATGGGCGTGACGTTTATCACCGATATCGTGTTTGACGCTCGTTTTGCCATCTCAACCTCCTGTCTGAAACGGGCGAGCCCGGGGGGGCCCGAGTCAATTGGCGGCCTAGCCGGCCGCGGCCTTCTGAGTTTTCTTAAGGAAGTAGTCGATCAGCTCGGAACCGGCGTTGTCCATTTCGACGTCGAACCCCTCAACTTTAGAGTTGAAGTAGTTGAACATCCAGACAGCGGGAATGGCGACGAACAGTCCGATGGCGGTAGCGACTAAAGCCTCGGAGATTCCGCCAGCCACGGCGCCCAGTCCGGTCGACTTTTCCGTCGAAATTCCCTGGAAAGCGTTAATGATGCCGATCACGGTTCCAAACAGGCCCACGAAAGGAGCGGTGGAGCCGATCGTGGCGAGACCGCTCAATCCTCTTCTCAACTCGGCATGTTGGATCGCGTGAGCGCGATCGAGGGCGCGTTTCGACGATTCAATCGTCTCCCCAGAAATTTCCGTGCTCATCTCGTGAGCCTTGAACTCCTGAAGTCCGGCGACGACGACCTTGGCCAGATGGCTCTTCTTGTGCCGGTCGGCGATTTTGACGGCTTCGTCGAGTTTGCCGTCCCGCAGGGCGCCGGCCACGGCGGGTGCAAACTGGCGGGACTGCTTTCGTGCCGCCGAAAACGCTAACTGGCGGTCGATCATGACGCCGATCGACCAGGCCGACATGAAAAACATGACGAGGACGACCGCCCGGGCGCCCCATCCCATCTGGTTCCACATCGACACGATGTCAAAACCGATTTCTTGCTGCAACAGCAACATGCTCCAAACCGAAAACTGAGTAAGCATCAATCCTTCCTCCTATGTCTCTTCATGGTCGACGGGCCTGACACCGTTTGGTTTACCGACAAGCAAGCCCGAGCGATTTCGATACTCTTCATAGCAAGCGCTCTCACCCGCTGAGGGTGAAGTTAACATCGATCTGGGTGACGACCTCCACCGGCTGACCGTTCAGCAGAGTGGGTTTGTAGCGCCACTGTTTGACAGCCTGTAACGCCGAAGGAATCAGCAGCGGATGGCCGCCCAGGACCTCCAGCTTCTCGATGTATCCATTTTTCGCGATGATGGCGGTAAGCCTTACCGTGCCTTGAATACGGGCTTGGCGGGCCAGCGCCGGGTAGATCGGCCTCACTTGCCTAATTAGGTTGGCCCTCTGCACCGCTCCGCCCACACGAATCCGTTTGGGCGTGGGGGGCGGCTTTTTCTTGGGCGGCGGGGGCGGCGCGATCATGGGAGCGTTCGAGATAATACCTCCAATGACGCCGCCGACTTGCCCTCCCGGCGTGCCTCCAATGACGCCGCCCACGACCCCGGCGATAGTTTGCGAGGGTGCGGGGATCGCTTCCTCGATGATGGCGACCTCGTCGGGGATCTCTGTCGGGGCAGCCATGGGGTCAAACTTCTCGGGGGCGACTTTCTGCGGGGCCATTTCAGGCGGAGGCGGCGGGGGCGGCGGGGGCGGCGGGGCCACCAGGAAGGTCATCAACTCCGCCGCCGGCAGTTCGTAGTAGTTGAGCAGCGGAATAAGAATAAGTACCCCTAGAAGGAGGGCCTGCAACGCGCTAGAAATCACTATGGCCCACCTACTAGTTCCTTTTTGGATGTTAAGTTCTATGAGACTTTGTTCGAACATCGTGTGACCTCCCTTCCGTCACAATCGTAGATGCTAGCAAATTCTTGTTTCTCTTGCCTACGTCTGTTCTCCCTTACCTCGAACGCCCTCTCCCACCGGCGCGGGCTGACACGACGCCCTGCCACCACAACAAGATCGGGCTGGCGACGAAGATCGAGGAGTAGGTTCCCACAATCACGCCGACCACCAGCGCGAACGAGAACCCTCTCAGCACCTCACCGCCAAACAAAAATAGACACAGCACGGCTATCAGTGTAAGCCCAGACGTCAACAGGGTGCGAGCCAACGTCTGGTTCACGCTCCGATTCACTAGAACTTCCAGCGGCTGCCTCCGGGTCAGCTTTAGATTCTCGCGAACCCGATCGAAAATGACGATTGAGTCGTTCATCGAATAACCAACCAACGTCAGCAACGCCGCAATCACCGTCAGCTCGATCTCCCTGTCGAACAAGGAGAAGAACCCCAGCGTGATAAACACGTCGTGGAAGACCGCCACGACTGCCGCAACCCCGTAAATCCATTCAAAGCGTAGGGCGATGTAAATCAGCATCCCGCCCAACGCCGCCAAAGTGGCGTTACGCGCTTGGCGTTGAAGGTCTTTCCCGATCTTCGGTCCAACGGCTTCCACACCCCGGATCGCGAACGAGCCGAGGTAGGCCTCCTGCTGGAGCGCAGATATGATATCAGGATTGACCCCCTCAACGGAAGTCAACTGAGAAAAATCTTTTACCAGCCCAGACTGTGGAGATTGGTCCCGAAACGCGATCAAAGCGCTGGCCGCCGATTCAATCTCCGAGCGTTCGAGCGCAGATAGTGTCACGTTACTTTTTAGGCGCTCGGAGATTTGTTCCGCGGAGCTGTTGTTGAAATCGAGCATGTCGCCCTCGCCGGGGTAGATTCCCCTGAGCGTTTCAACGACTTGGGAGCGCCCGGAAGTCAGGGCCGCGTCCTTGGCTAGATCGAGATCGATCTTCAGCTCATGGCTGTCGGCTCCCTCGGTAAACGGCTGCAGAGTCGCGACCGTTAGCCCCTTGCTGGTCAACGTTTCCCGAATCTGGCTCACGTCGGGGGCGTCTTTGAACTTCACGTACACGAGCGTGCCACCCTTGAAATCGATGCCCAGCTTCAACCCGCCCTTCAGAACAATGCTTGCCGCTCCGACGACAAGCAACACCAGCGACAGGCCGATAAAGTATTTCCGCCGACCGACGAAATCGATGTCCGAAGACTTGAACAGCTCCATGGCCTATATAGGCCGTCGATGTCGTAGACACCGGCGGCTCCCCAAAAGTTCCCCGGTCTTATCCAGAGCAGTAGCCCTAGATACTCAACTCCTTAACTTGCTGCTTGCGGACCAAGCCCACGTCGAAGATCAGCCGGGACACGAAGATCGATGTAAACAGGTTCGCCAACAGCCCGGTCGCCAGCGTAACGGCGAACCCGCGCACTGGCCCCCGGCCGAAGGCGAACAAGAAAGCCGCCGCGATGATCGTCGTCAGATTCGTGTCGATAATGGTGAGAAACGCCTTCGCGAAGCCCGCGTTGAGAGATGCTATGACACCCTTCCCGGCTCGTAGCTCTTCTCGAACTCGTTCAAAAATAAGGACATTAGCGTCAACTGCCATTCCTATCGTCAAGACAATACCTGCCACACCGGGCAGGGTTAGCGTAAACCCAAAGTAGCTCAAGACGGCCAACAGGATGACAAGGTTGAGGGTCAGCGCAACGACCGCATTCACGCCGGCCCTCTTGTAGTACACCAGCATTAAGGCCATGATCAGCGCAATGGCCAGCAAAGAGCTGTTGACGCCCTGTCGAATCGAGTCCGCTCCCAGCGAAGCGCCCACGGTACGCTGCTCCAGGAATTCGATGGAAGCCGGCAGCGCGCCGGCCCTCAGAACGAGGGCCAGGTCGTTCGTCTCCTGCTGACCGCCCATCCCTGTAATGCGGCCCTCCGTGTCAATGCGACTTTCGATCGAAGCGACGTTCTTGATGCGGTTGTCGAGCACGACGGCCAGCGAGTCCCCGATGTGGGCTTGGGTGAAGTCACCGAAACGGCGTCCAGCCTCACGAGATAAGCTGAACCCTGTTTCCCATTGGTTTGTCTGTGAGTCTCTTCGTGGCTGGGCGTTTCGCAGGTCGCGGCCGCTGACGACCGCAGTTCGGTTGAGAAGGTACCATTCGTTGACCAGCTCGCCCGAACGGCGGTCGCTGTAGTTCAAGATTTCGCTGTTTTGGGGCAGGATGCCGCCCCGCGAGGTCAGCGCGCCTTGGCGGGAAAGGAAAGGGCCATCGATCACCTCCTGAATCTCGAGCAGCGCGGTCATCTGAAGGATTTCCATTACCCGCTGGGGGTCGCTGACACCCGGTAGCTGCACCAGAATTTCGTATTCGGCGTCGGCCCGCCCGTGCTGCTGAATCACGGGTTCGGTCAGCCCCAGGCCGTTGACCCGGTTTTCAATCGTGGCAATCGACTGGGTGACGGTGTTGCCCTTGAGGGCGGCCAATGCCGCGGGCCGCATGCGCAACCTCCAGGTGACTGAATCTACCGGGGATAGCAGCCAGTTGGGGAACGTCTGCTCGATCGTCGCCCGAAAATCACTGGTGCGATCGACGGGAACTCCCGAGACCGTGATCTCAATCGAATCCGCTTCCTCGACATCTTGGGGGTCGTTGCGCTCCATCGAGGTGTAGGCGATCTCCTGGGCGCTGAGATCCGCCCGCAGGCGGCCTATCGTCTGGTCGGCTTCCGAGCGAGTGGCGTCCTGAATCTGGACCTGAAGAATCAAGTGCGATCCGCCCTTCAGGTCGAGTCCCAGCTTGATGCGCTCCCGCAAGTTCGCTCGCAACTCCTCCATCGAGCCGGGCAGTCCGATTACCCCGTAAACGCAGACAAGGGTGACGGCGAGCGCCAAGAAGAATTTCTGCCAGAGCTTTTGGGTCATAAGGATTCGCGGGATTCGCGGGATTTACCGGGTGCCAAGAGAGCGGGCCTACTTGCCTTCTTCCTTTTCGTTGACAAGCGCGGTGACGGCGCTGCGAGCGAACTGCAGCCTTACGTTGTCAGGCTTGATTCGCAGGGTCACCGTATTATCATCCCCGATGGCCACGAGCGTACCGACGAATCCGGCGCCGGTCATCACCCGGTCGCCGTTTTTCAGATCCTTCAGCATAGCGTCCATCTTGCGCTGTTTTCTCCGCATGGGCATAAACAGCACTAAATAGAAGATGACCACCATCATGATGATGGGCACGAGGGGGTTTTGCAGCGGGCTCGAAGACTCTTGCAGCAAAATCGCCAAGCCGATCCCGTTCGCGGGGAGCATGGTAGCCGGATGCGTCAAGTCAGCGAGCATTCGTTCTTCACACGATCGCGGAACGATGGCCGGATGGGCCGCGCGGCGTTTGCATGCGGAATCGGGAGTCCTCGAAACCTACCTGGGAGTCTGACGTTCACCCACTCCCCTGGGCGGAGCGAACACGGGCCAGATAACCGGGAAGCTCGCCGATCTCAATAGCTTGGCGGATCTTTTTCATGCTGTCAAGGTAGATAAAGACGTTGTGCAGGGTCGCCAGAGTTGAGTAGAGAATCTCGCCGGCAAGAAACAAGTGGCGCAGATAGGCTCGCGAGTAGTAGGAACAGGTGTAGCAGGAGCAGTTCTCGTCGATCGGCCGGGGATCGGAGGTCCAAGCGCTGTGTTTGATGATCAGCGGCCCGCTGGAAGTGAATAAATAGCCGTTACGGGCATTGCGGGTGGGGAGCACACAGTCCATCATGTCGACTCCCTCGGCTACGTAGGCTCCGAGATCTTCGAGCATCCCGACGCCCATCAGATAACGCGGCCGATCGCGCGGGAGGATGCCTTCCACGGCTTCCATTATTTCGAAACTCAGTGAGCGCGGCTCGCCGACGGACAATCCCCCAACCGCGTAGCCGGGAGCGTCGAGCTCGGAAAGCCGTCGCGCACACTCCTGCCGCAGGTCGGCGAACATCGATCCCTGAACGATGGGGAAAAGCATTGACTCAACGCTCGGAGACGGATTCTCTGCTCGCCGCCGGAGCTCTTCCCAATGGCTCATGCTCCGCCCGGCCCATGCAATCGTGCGCTCCATCGACGCCCGGGCGTGCTCGTGGCCGACCGGATACTCGGTGCACTCATCAAGCGCCATCATGATGTCGCTGCCCAGGTCCCGCTGGATATCGACCGCTGACTCGGGCGTGAGCTTGTGCTCGGATCCATCCAAGTGAGAGCGGAAGACGACGCCCTGGTCGGTGATCTTGCGCAGCGAGCTGAGGCTGAACACCTGAAATCCGCCCGAGTCGGTGAGGATCGCGCCGGGCCAGCTCATGAAACGATGCAGCCCGCCGAGGTTGGCGATCGTCCGCTGCCCGGGCCGCAGATAGAGGTGATAGGTGTTGGCTAGGATGATCCGGGCTCCAAGCTCCTCCTCGAGCATGCGGGCGGTTAGGCCTTTGACGCTCGCCTGCGTCCCCACGGGCATGAAGACAGGCGTCTCGACGACCCCGTGGGCGGTGTGGAGCCGTCCCGTGCGGGCGCGGGTGTGAGGACAGCGGGCTACGATTTCGAAGCGGGGAGCGGAGTCAGGCATTCGTGACCAGCGATGGAAGAACCGGCCTGGTCTCGGGCCAACCTAAATCAGGCCGTCGACAGGACGTTGCCCTCCAGGGGTAAAGGCGATCCTCGGGCTTTGAGAATCTCAAAAGGATCTTCGACTCGCTTCGGCTCGGCACACCGGGAATAGATCGCGCGAAGCACGTCGGAGGCAACGTAGTAGGCTCCCCTTCCTCCGCCCTTCATCTGAAGCAGTCCGACTTTGACCAGGCTAGTTAGGTCGCGACTGGCGACTTGGCTGGAAACGTCAGCCGCCCTTCGGTAGCCCGTGTTTCGTATGCGAAGTCCCCACGCGGCCTCGGCCAATGCCGGTATCGCTCTTTCGGGAAGCTCTCGATTCTTGATTTCGATCTCAAGCGCTTCCCAGACCCTTTGGATGACCCGCAGCCGGCGCTTGATGGTCGTGGCCTGTATGTAGTGTGCCCTTAGACAAAAGCGGATCCACGGCTTCGCATCTCTTTCCGGATTCCAGCGGCCCTTACCAACGTCCAGAAGCACGTCATAGTACTGCTGGGTATTGCGTCCAAGGTATTCTTCGATGCTCACAAAGTTTGGGTCGATCTGGGTCAAAGCGCGCGCCAGCACCAGCGTCTGCAAACAACGAGCCATCCTTCCATTCCCGTCCTTAAACGGGTGAACCATGATCAGATTCAGATGCGCCATGGCCGCGCTTGCTAGGGTAGGCTCTTCCGTATCCGCATTGAGGTGTTGCGCCAGCTCTTCCATCAACGAGGGAACCAGGTCGGCGTCCGGCCCCTCGTATACGAGTTCGTTCTTTCGCTCGTCGAAGACCGCGATCGGACCAGGTCTCCAGTTTCCAGGAAGCTTTGACAAGTCCTGCTGCACCATCATGTAGTGAAGCGCGCGAATGGTTTCGGTGGAATACGCAAAGTGCGGGCGCTTCACCAACTGCAACACGTAAGTCATAGCCTGCCGATAGCCGACAACCGCGGCCCAGGTCTCTGATTTCGCATCAAAGGGATCCTCCGCATCCACGGCTGCGATCCCGTCGTCAATCGAGACGGTGTAGCCCTCAATCGTGTTTGACCCACGCACATTGCGGGCGAATAGGTTCCTTCTCAGCAGTCCCATCCACCTAGGCGGGATGCTGACTGCATAGCCTAAGTTCCGCCTGAGGTCCTCTATCATGCCTAGGGCCTCTTGTTCGCTATGGTCAAGTGTTGGGGTTGCAAAGATCATACATGATTAATGAATCAACACACCTTCAATACATATTTTACATGTATGTAAAACATGATGCAAGAATATTCAGATCACTTGCTAATGTGGATCAGTTTCAACGCCGAGTGCCAAGATGGCGTGTGGAGCCGAAATGGTTGCTCAGTAGTAGCTTGTCGCCAGGGTCGGTCGGCAAGAAGGTGTGAAAAAACCAGGGACCGTCACAATTGGCGTCCCAGAAGGGACGTGGAATCTAATGATATTTTCAGCCGCGGTTGACTGTCCCAGTTTTTTCACAGCTTCCAACATCCGCTGGAGCGGGGAAGGATCAAAGCGGATAGGGTCCCGCTCGTGAGGTTCTTAACTGCTGGCCCCGACCGCTGAAGATGACCACCCGAAAGCTCACGGCACGGGGAACTTCGTCACAGACCAGATAAAAGTCGACTTCGTTGCCTTTTTCGACCGCCTCTTCTTCGATAGTTTGATTCAGAATGTTGAGCAGCGCCCCCGTGGAGTCGAAGAACTCGAGCTGCATGACCAGGCCGGGGATCGGCTTCTTGCGGTGGCTGGTGATTGAGCCTTCAAAGTTCATACCACTCTCGTCAAAACTGGTCTCCATCTCGGTGATCTCAACACCGGTCTTTTTCGGGGGATCCTGCTGCGCTACCAACGCAGAGGGGGCCGCAACGAGAAGAGCGACGGTCCAAAGACTTGCGGAAAAGTCGGGGAACGAGAGCTTCAAAGCAGTGACCTGGCGGTGAACGGGTTAGGAGCCGCTGGAGAAGCGCCGCTTAAGACCCGTCACAGCAGCCGGTGGCAAAAGTCGTGCGGGAGAGAAAAATGGCGCCAATTAACTGAAGCGAATTGGCTGGCTGTACCCGATTTTTCGCAACCTTCACTTCTACCACGGGCTGCTAAACCTGTCCGCAAATTCAGTCTTGAGGGGGAACGACAATATCTCCTTTGGTGCTTTCCACTATCGTGAACAATTCTTCCTGCTCTGCTTCAGGCACCTTAAACGCATCCAGAGTAGCCTTGAAATCGATCCTCATCGCCTGCCACTGCTGCTCTGTGATGTTTAAGTGCGTATGCGAGTCCTTCATCGAGCGGCCCGTGTACTTGCACGGCCCGCCGGTTGCCGCGCATACAAGCTCGGTGACGCGGTATTTGAGACCCGCCTTCGGCACGCTGTCCCTTGCTTTAGCGATGGCCGGATTGGCGTTGAGGGTGTCATTGATCAAGAGGCGCTCGATGAAATCATCCACTACGGCGGCGATGCTATAGACACCACCTAACCGCTCATAGAGCGCCGGCTCCGCGGTTTCCTCGGTGACCGCCGACTCTTTAGCTGGAGGCGAGGGTGGCGCTGGTGTTTCCGCCTATTCCCCGCAACCACTCAAACTTACCGTTGCCAGCAAGAGCGCGAGCAACACGATTCCCAACAGCGTCCTGCTAATCTTCTCTCCCGTCATGAACAATCTTCCTCCGTCGATTTCCTCAAGGGTACCAAATGTGCTGGGCGAAGCGGCGACTTTTGCCACGGGCTGCTAAGGCCCGTTACGAGCCCGAGACGCGGCAGACAGGGAGGCGCGCAAGGACACGGTACGGCCAGACGATCATCCCGGAACTCGCCCTCCGGCGTACTGCTGAATTTGTTGGTTTCGTCGCGGATCAACGGGGCATTCTCTTGTAGGAACTTTTGTAGGGACGGTAATCTTGCCGGTCCGAACGAACACTTCGTTCTCGTTAGCGGCAAGGTAAGGCCGTGCCACCGCCCGACTCGCGGTCGAACGACTCGCGGCTTGTACTGACGGGCCTCTCACGCACTTCGTCTCGCCACGTGGTGAGAAAAACGGGCTAGACGACGCACGTCCCCTGGTGTTCCTGAATGTAGTTGATCGAGGGGCTGAGGCCGGCTCGGAAACGATAGTGTGCGGTGTGGAGGGCCACACCAAAGCCGGAAGAGATTGCTGATCGCCCTGTAGGTCGATAAACGTCGATCAAAACGCGAAACACGGCGTTGTTTGTTCGGCGAACGGATGCGAACTTCCTCATCAGCCGTTCCCGCTAGCGAGGCTGGCCGTGATGACGAGGCTCCGCGGAATCCGAGCGGCGAAAGGCGGCTTGCCTACTCGACCGCAATCGTAACCGGGTTCGACTCGAGGCCCTCGATGCTGATCTTGACCACCACGTCGTCGCCGCTGGGAGCCTCCTCCGGCAGGCGGGCATTGATCTGGTAAAGACCGACCAGGGTGGGCGCCAATCCCGTGTACAACAGGCGGGCCGGGACGCCGCCGATGGTGACCAGCGGTTCGGTCACGGTTTCGGAGTGGGGAAACAGGGGCGCGGCACTGCCGCTGGCCGGCGGGAAGGTGACCGGCCCCAGACCCAGGGCGAAGATCTCTAGGATCTCATCGCGCCGAACCGGACGGGAGTCGGGAGCCAGTCCGAGGGGAGCGGCCAGCGCTCCTGATGTGTTTACGATCAAGATGGCTCCCTGGCCCGGTCTGACGTCGGGGACGGTGAAAATGGCGGGGCTGTATTGAGCTAGGGGGACGACGACGGGCTGGCTAGTCTCGCCGCCCACGCGGACACTGAGTTCGGCCTCTTCTTCACCCTCCAGTTCCCAGGGAATCATCATGTTGACCTGGCTCGGCGACGCGTAATACAGTGGCGCCTTGAGGCTGCCGTTGAAGAATAGCGTCGTTCCCCCTAGAGTCGTTGTCAGCGGGGTGGCAATCAGCATTTCGGTCTCCGACGCCAAGTCAAGACCGAACACGGCGGCGATCACTCCAGGAGCGAGACGCGTGGCCGCGAAGGTGGCGGCACTCACCACCCCGCCCGGATTGATCCGCGGCGACAGATTCGGCGCCGGGTTGACGGGGAAGTCGAATCGCGCCGGAACGCTCTCTTCCAGCCGGCTGTTCACGACGGTGACCTCGACGGTCCCCTCGGCCGCGAGGTCCTGTTCAAAAACGGTAACGCTGAGCCGGTTCGTGTCGATGACCGTCGAAGGCCGGACCTGGCCTCCCCAGCGCGCTTCGACGCCGGCCCCTCCGGCCACGGCTTGTTGGGGCTGGAAAGCGGTGACCTCCGGCGGCGACTGCCGATTCGCAATGCGATAGACGGCTTGCCCGCTGTAGTCGGTCAGGTAGATCTCGCCTTTCTCGTCTTCACCGAAGGCGGTGATCGAGAAACCCGTTTCAACAGTGTCAAGGACGCTCCACTGGCCGTTGTTCTCCGTGGCGACGAACATGACGCCCGAGCAATAGTCGCCGTAAAAGTAGACGCCGTCAAGCTCCGGGGCGGCCGCGCCCCGGTAGCGGTAGCCGGCCGCGACCGCGCATCCGACGTCGTGGGAGTATTCAAGAATCGGCGCCTGCAAACCGAACGTATCGCAGTTGAAGACGGGGTCGAAACAAAGGCTCCCCTCCAGAACGTCCCACCCATAGTTCTCGAGGCCCAGGCTGCTTGCCGGCTGGAAATCAATCTCCTCCCGGCGGCCCTGTCCGACGTCGCCGATAAACAAGTCGCCGGTCAAGCGGTCGAAGCTGAAACGCCAAGGGTTTCGCAAGCCATAGACCCAGATCTCTTGGCGCACTCCTTCTTGTCCGAAAAGGGGGTTCGTCGCGGGAATCGCGTAGGGGTCGCCCTGGTCGACGTCGATACGCAAGATCGCTCCAAAGAGCGAAGAGATTTCCCGCGCCGGGTTTACCGGTAAACTGTGATCTCCGCCGTCACCCACGCTGATATACAGAAATCCGTCGTTGGGCCCGAACTGAAGTTGGCCGCCGTTGTGCGTGTCGTTGGGCTGATCCAGGCGAAGAATAACCTTCTCCGAGTCAGGATCGGCGATATTCGGATCATCGTCGGAAACCTTGAATCGCGAGACGATGACGTCGCCGGGATATTCGCTGCGGTCGGTGTAGTCGACGTAAAAGAAGCCGTTGCTCTCGAAGTCGGGGTGGAAGGCGACACTGAGGAAGCCTCGCTCGCCGCAACAGATCACCCGCGCAGTGATATCGAGGAAGGGGGGATCAAGCACCGTCTCCCCGTCGTAGATCACAATTTTTCCGTCCTGCAGGACGATGAACAGGCGCCCCGAGCCGTCACCGGCGTGCGTGATGGCCACCGGCCGCTGAAGCCCGCCGGCGACCTGTTCGAACACGAGGTCATCGAGAAAGTCCCCTTGCGCTGGAAGACCGGCCGGAGCGGCCAGACACGCGATCAACAGGAAAACGGAGGTAACGAGGTGTGCAACTCGCGGAGTCATGGTTGAGGCCGAAGCGTGCAAGCGGGCTAGTGTCCGCTTTCAAAAGTGGGCGTAATCTATTCTACGGCACCTGCCGGCCGGCGCTGGCCGCGTTCACGCGGCTTCGTCGGGGACCTTAGTAAGTGCCAAAAACATCGTCGCCGTTGTCGGCCCCCCCCGTTTCCCGGTCCTCTCGATCGCCGGGTGGGGGACTGACTCGTAGAAATCTAGAGGTATCCTGTAGGAGAGTAAAACAATGGTCTCGCAGCTACGAATCTACACCATCAAGCCGGGCATGATGAGCTCCTGGTTGACGCTGTTCAACGAGCAGATCCGACCGATCCACCGAAAGCTGGCCATCCCGGTAGAAGCCGCCTGGGTCAACGCCGAGCAAAACGAATTTATCTGGGTGCGAAGCTTTGACAGCGCGGAGGTCATCCCCGATCGGGAAGCCGAATATTTCGCCTCGCCCGAGCGCCAGGCCCTAGGTGATTTGCCAAGAGACCACATCGCCAAGATGGAAGTCCGGGTTGTCGAACGTGTGCCTCTCGGTTGACAGCCCGTGGTGGAAAGTAAAGGCCGCGAAAAATCGGGTACAGCTCGTAGCGCGGACCTGGCTCCGTTCCAGCGTCCGCGCCCGTGAGGCTGGAACAGTGGCTTCTGCGTCAAGCCGAGGCCTGACGCTCGTCCGGACTCGCGATCTTCGGGGCGGATGGAGATGAACATCGCCAATCACATGGTGCGGGCGGGTCTTGCCCACGGCGAACGGCCGGCGGTGGCCCGCGCCGATGCCGTGCTGCTCACCTATCAAGCTCTTGCGGAGCGAGTCGCGCGGCTGGCCGGGGGGCTGGTCGTTCGGTTGGATCTCAGGCCCGGCGACCGGGTGGCCCTGACGATGAAGAACTGTCCTCAGTATCTCGAGATCTTGTATGCCTGCTGGCATGCCGGCCTGGTGGTGGTTCCCGTCAATGCGAAGCTGCACGCGAGCGAGTTCGCCTACATCTTAGAGAACGCCGGTGCGCGACTCTGCTTCGCCACGGCGGATCTGGCGGATACGGTCGCTACGCTGGTCGGTGGCGCGCTCGAGAGGGTCATGGCGGCGCCGGGGAAAGAATACGAGAAGCTGCTGGCGAGCGAGCCATCGAGCCTTGTGGCGCGGGAAGCGGACGACTCCGCCTGGCTGTTCTACACGAGCGGGACGACCGGCAAGCCTAAAGGGGCGACTCTGACCCACCGCAATCTACTCTCGATGTGCTTCTGTTACTTCGCCGACGTGGATCCCGGCGGCCCGTGGAAGGCCATCCTCCACGCCGCGCCGATGAGTCACGGGTCCGGGCTCTACAGCCTGCCCCACGTGACCCAAGCCTCTTGCCACGTTGTTCCCGAAAGCGGCGGCTTCGACGCGGATGAAGTCTACGCCCTCATCCGACGCTGGCCGGGGATCTCGTTGTTCGCGGCACCCACCATGGTCAAAAGGTTGCTCGACCATCCCCGCGACCAGGACACCGCCAACCTGAAGACAATCATCTACGGCGGGGGGCCGATGTACGTCGAGGACTGCCTTGCCGGGATCGATCGCTTCGGCGCGAAGCTCTCTCAGCTCTACGGCCAAGGGGAGAGCCCGATGACCATCACGGCGTTGAACGCCGCGGCGCACGCTGATAGGGAGCATCCCCGCCGGCTCGAGCGATTGGCGTCGGCGGGCGTGCCGCAGAGCGTGGTCGAGGTCGAGGTGGCCGACGCCGATGACCATCCTCTTCCCCCGGGCGGGTTGGGCGAGGTGCTGGTGCGGGGCGACTCGGTAATGTCGGGCTACTGGGGCGACCCGCAAGCGACGGCGTCCACTCTTCGCGGCGGCTGGCTCCACACCGGCGACCTGGGCGTCTTCGACGAGGACGGCTTTCTCACTCTCAAGGACCGCTCGAACGACGTAATTATCTCGGGGGGCGCGAACATTTATCCCCGAGAGGTGGAGGAAGTGCTGCTTAGGCACCCCGCGGTGGCGCAGGCATCGGTGATCGGCCGGCCGGACCGTGAATGGGGCGAGGCCGTGGTCGCCTACGTGGTCCCGGCCGCGGACGCCGGCATCGACGCGAGTGATCTCGACGATTTCTGCCTCGAACACATAGCGCGCTTCAAACGGCCGAAAGATTATCGGGTCCTCGACAGTCTCCCGAAGAACAATTACGGGAAGATATTGAAGACCGCCCTGCGTGAAATGGAGCAGAAGAACATGTCCGGGTAACTATGCGCGGCATTTCGCGAATACAGTGACGTATCAATCAGCTTGTCGGTGTGTCGCGCCCGCGGTCGGCCACCTTGCTTAACCGTATTTGCGAAATGATCATGAAGACGAAAGGGCCGGAGGGCCCAGAAAAATGGGCACGCGACTCAAGGACAAGGTGGCACTCGTATCCGGCGCGGGTTGTGTAGGACCGGGCTGGGGTAACGGAAAGGCGACGGCGGTGCTGTTCGCCCGCGAGGGCGCCGCGGTCTTCTGCGCGGATATCCGCCGCGAGTCGGCCGAGGAGACCCGCGACCTCATCCGCGGCGAGGGCGGCCGGGCCGAGGCCTGGGAGTGCGACGTCTCCCGCTCGGATCAGGTCGAGGCCATGGTGGAGGGTTGCTTGGCGAGCTACGCTCGTATCGACGTACTACAGAACAATGTAGGCACGCTGGCGATGGGCGGGCCGGTGGAGACCAGCGAGGAGGACTGGGATCGAGTCCACGACGTGAACCTGAAGAGCATGTTCCTCACCTGTAAGCACGTTTTGCCCCTGATGGAGCGGCAGGGAGGCGGAGCCATCGTCAACATCTCCTCCATCGCGGGGCTACGCGACGTCGGCATCCCTTATATCGCCTATAACACCTCGAAGGCGGCGGTGAGCCACTTCACGCGCGTCGTCGCGGCGCAGTATGCTCCCAAGGGGATTCGCTGCAATAGCGTTTGCCCCGGCTTGATGCGCACTCCCTTGGTCGAGAAGCTGCTAGCGGACCACTACGCCGACGGAGATGTCGAGGAGATGTTCCAAATCCGGGCGGCCCAGGTACCCATGGGAAAAGGCGGCGATGCCTGGGACGTGGCCTACGCGTCCCTCTTTCTCGCCTCGGACGAAGCCAAGTACGTGACCGGAGCGGAACTGGTGGTCGACGGCGGCTTCACCCTCAAGTGTACGTAGGCCGCTCTTCCCGCCGGCGGTCGCCAAGCGTGGGGCGCGCCCGCGCCCTAACGGGCAGGGTTCTGTCCGGTTCTTGCCGCGGGTCCACGCCCGCTCACTGGCGTTGGCGGCTCTGTCTTATCCCGTTTGGCGTGAGACGGGCAGGGCAAGACACGCTCTGCCTCTGCGATTTTTGCCGGTTTAGAGGAACCGAGGTGAGAGTGTTCAGTCAGACCCACTTCAGGGCGCCCTGGCGAAAGACCCAAATGTAGCCGACGATCAGAATGGCGAGGAAGACCAACATCTCGATCAGGCCGAACAGCCCGAGGACGCCGTACTGAATGGCCCAGGGAAACAGAAAGACCGTTTCGACGTCGAAGATGACGAAAAGTATGGCGACCAAATAGAAGCGGATGGAATACCGTCCCCGCGTGTCGCCTTCCGGCTCGATGCCGCACTCGTAGGGCTCGGCCTTGACTTTTCCGGGCACGCTGGGCCGAATCAGCTTCGCCGCCAAGATCGTAACGACGGGGAAGGCCGCGGCGAGAGCAAGAAAGATCAAGATGGGGATGTAGCCGCGCGGCATCCGAGACCAATATAACACAGCGAAGCGAACCACCTATCCGGCCCTGTCTTGGCTCCCGCGTTCGTCGCGGGAGTGATCGCAAACCCGCCGGCGCGAGCGGCGCGGTGCGAAGAGGTGCACTCCAACACTACGGTGAGCGACCACAGCGAAGTCGTGGCCGGCTGATCGCGTGCGTCGGACCTTATTAGGTGGCGAGAAAAGCGGACTGGTTCGGGAGAACCGGCGGGCGGATATGTTAAAACATAAACAATAGAACATGTTTCAGGCCGATCGCGCCCGCCTCATTGCCGGGCGGCTTAGTCTGGAAACGGATTGACGGGCCCGGCTTGTGGTCGGCTGGTCTAGAATGAGGGTTGTTGAAGGAGGGATTTTATGAAACTTCGAGTCGGCATTCTGCTCATTCTGACCGTCGTAAGCCTGTCCGCCAGGAAGAACAAGGCCGTCGAGCGCTGCAATACTGCCGCGCGGGTCCTGGACGAAATCATGGGGGCCGGAGATAGCGCCATTCCGCGGGATTTACTGGGGAAGGCACAATGCGTGGCTATCATCCCCGGCGTCAAGAAGGCCGGCTTGGGCTTCGGCGGGAAGTACGGCAAGGGTCTGCTGAACTGCCGCGGCAAGGGCAACAAAGGTTGGACCGGACCTTCGACGGTTCGTATCGAGGGAGGCAGTTTCGGTTTGCAGATCGGCGGGAGCTCGACCGACGTCGTGCTGTTGGTGATGAACGAACGTGGGGCGGAAAAATTGATTCAGAGCAAGTTCACGCTAGGAGCGGACGCTGCGGTGGCGGGCGGTCCGGTGGGGCGGACGGCGACAGCGCAGACGGATGCCCAGATGCACGCCGAGATTTTGTCCTATTCTCGATCGCGCGGCGTCTTCGCGGGAATTTCACTGGAGGGCGCCACCCTGCGGCCCGACCATGACGCCAACTTCAAGATCTACGGCAGGGACGTTGAGCCGAAACGGATCTTGAACGGCGAAATACCCGCCCCGGAGTCAACCCGGGCCTTGCTGGCCGCCCTGAACAAGTATTCGACTTCCAAGCACAAGTAACGATAAGGAGGTCTTATGAAGGCCGCGAGAAGGCGATCCTGTAACCGGGTCGGTCAGTCGGGCCCGTTTTGGACCAAGGTTGATTGGAGGTCAGCAACGGCTCGCTGCTTGTTTGCGGTTGGAGCGGCCCTCTTTTTGCCGGCGCTGATCGGCCCCGCGAAGCTGATGGCCGATTCGCGCAAGGCTGCCAAGCGGGTGGACGCGGCCGCCATGGTGCTCAGAGATACACTTTCCGGAAGCGACCGGGGGATTCCCCACCGCCTTCTCAAAAGGGCGGAGTGCGTTGGCGTGTTCCCCTCCGTTTGGAAGGGGGCGTTCGGTTTCGGGGGCAAATACGGCAAGGGCGTGGTGAGTTGTCGCACGGCCGCTCAGGGCTGGAGCGCCCCGGCCACGTTCCGTATCGAGGGCGGCAACGTCGGATTCCAGATCGGCGGCAGTTCGACGGACCTCGTCTTGGTGTTCCTCGGGAAGCAAAGCATCAAGAAGCTTCTCCGGACGAGCTTCACGATCGGCGTGGACGGCGCGGTCGCGGCGGGGCCGATCGGACGCTCCGCGTCGGGAAACACGGACACCTTCCTACGGAACGAGATCCTGACGTACGCTCGCTCCCGGGGCCTGTTCGCAGGGGTCGCCTTCGACGGCGCGACGTTGCGTCCCGCCCACGGGGCCAATCGCAGCCTGTACGGCTTCGATGCCCGCGCCCAAGACATTCTGCGCGGAGACGTTGAGGCTCCGGCGGCGGCTCATGAGCTGTTGCGAATCCTGAGTCAGTACGCCCCCAAGAAAAAGGCCGGCGACTAGCCCGAACTTCTCACCACGGCCGCCGCGGATTCGGCGAAAGGCCCGGTGGCAACGGCTCGCGGCAGCAGTTTTTCTACATCGCCCAGCGTACAGTATGTCGGCAAGCGGGCGCGATGAATCGCGCCCCTACATCCTTGACTGCGGGCATTTGCTGCCCCTCCCGCCGGCCACGTGGTGAGAATACGGACTAGCCCGCCCGTGCGGCCATGACCCTGGTTTTCCTGTTGGCCCGGGCCACTTCCTTGACGGCGTCCCCAACGTAGCGAACTTGCTCTTCCCTCATCGCGGGATAGAGCGGCAGAGAAATCAGCCGCGGGTACAGCGCCATGGCCCGCGGACATTGGTTCCCCGGAAGCCGGGCCAAGGACGCAAAGAACGGGTGCAGAGGAACGGGGATGAAGTGGACACTTGTACCGACTCCTCTGTGGCGCAGTTGCCGAATGAACTCGGCGCGGTCAATGTTGAGCCTGTCGAGGTTCAGCCTGATCGCATATAGGTGCCAAGAATGGCGGCACGAGTCGCTGTTCGGCGGCAGCTCCACCTCGTCCACGTCGGACAATTCAGCATCGTAGATGCCGGCGTAGCGCTTTCTTGTCTCGATGAAACTCTCCAGTTTGCGGAGCTGAACGACCCCCATCGCCGCTTGAATATCGCTCATGTTGTACTTGAAGCCGCGGTCGAGAACCTCGTAGTACCAACTCCCTCGCTCGGCGTAGCGCCCCCAAGCGTCGTTGCTGATGCCGTGAAGACAGAGACGCCTCATTCTTTCGGAAAGCTCTTCGTTTTCGGTCGTGACCATGCCGCCTTCGCCGGTTGTCATGTTCTTCGTGGCGTAAAAACTGAACGCGACCGCGTCACTCCCGGCGTTAGAAGTCTTGTTGAATCCACCAAGGGGCGAGCCCTGATAATGACTGCCCGCGCCGTGGGCGGCGTCTTCCACCACGAACAAACCCCGCTCGCCGGCCAGTTTCCAAATTCGCGCCATGTGGCACGCAAGACCGCCCAGATGAACCGGCACGATGGCCCGAGTACGTTCGGTGATTCGACGAGCAATCGAATCAGGATCGACGTTCCCGTCGTCGCCGATGTCCGCTAGAACCGGTGTCGCACCAACGTGGAGGATCGTGCTGACGGTCGAGCAGAACGTCAGCGGCGTGGTTATCACCTCGTCTCCCGAACCGACCCCAAGCGCGGCAAGCGCAAGATGCAACCCGGCCGTGCACGAGTTGACGGCTAGAGAGTGGGTGGCCCCAAGGTAGGTCCGAAATTCTTCTTCGAACTCGGCCGTTTTCGGCCCCGTCGTGACCCATCCGGAGCGAAGCACAGCTGTGACTTCATCAATCTCTTCCTGGCCGATGGCGGGAAGATTATAGGGAATGAAGCTTGGCTCATTCATGGGCAATCAGGGCCGCCGATTCCGCGGCGCTCGGTTTCCCGGCTATGGTGGTGGTTAGTGGGTCAGGATAGTCGATCCGCATTTCGTCTCGTTGACCATATTCGATCCCTTAAACACAATTGTCTCATGTAGTTCCGCCGCGCTGTATTTGGCGTTCGCCCCTATTAGCTAAACCGAACGTCCGTATCGCCAGGGAGACAATCGGCCCACTTTTCTCGGCCGGTGGCGAGGCGAAGTAGGTGAAAGACCCGTCAGTACAAGGCGCACGCCGCTCGGCGAAACTTTTTTTAAACAATGCGGGCGCACTTGAAGCCAGGAGGCTCGGGCTCTCTGCATCGATCCCTTGACTTTTACCGATCATGGATGTCTCCGGCCCGTATGTTCACCGTGGCTCGTAGAGCGGCAGTTCGAGCCGCGAAGCCACAAAGACATGGAGGGCGAAGGCCTCGACGGCGAAAGCGGGAAACCCCAGATACCCGACTACCGGCATCTCAAAGATCGCCCACTGCTCGAGGATAGGGAAGATGTAGAACCACTTACCCGCCGCCCAGTAGTTCCAGAATTCCCAAAAGATGCCGCATACGCCACCCGACAGCATCAGCGCCCCCAGCCGTCCCCAAGATCCTTCCGAGATATCGCCCCACACACTCGGCCTGCGGGCGCGATAGTTCAGCGGATCGATCAGCAGAATGAAGCCCAACCAGACCGAGCCGAACAGATAAACGGCCCAATCGAGTGGAACAAGCAGCGGGATTGTCACCAGGGCCGCCCCTACTACGAGCCATGGAGCCGTCGCCTTCCGTGGAACGGGAGGCCGTGGGGCGGAAGGCCGTCCTTCAAGGCAGGTGGCTAGCAGAAACTCGGTTGTTTCGAGCAAGGCCGGCCAGATCGTTGCGAAGGCCCAGCCGTAGCCGATATAGCGGGCCACGAAATTTCTCGGGAGGCCGACGTAGGTCCAATTTCGCAGTCGAATGTTGTAGCCCTCGAACATGCACCACAAGAAGATGGAAAGGACGGCCATCCAAACGAAGGCTTGGGGCTCGGTGCGAAGCAGTGACCGTCCGCGGAGGCTGAAAACAGCGGCGTCAACGGCCATAATATAGCCGCTCCAAACGATGGGAGTGAAGTAGACGGCGACCGGCTTGACCTCGAGGTAGAGGGCCATTTCCGCCGCGGCGATTACGCTGAGGCCGATCCAACCGTAGGCGGCATAGGGTCCGGTCTTCGCGCTTCGCCAGTAGGCGGCGAATAGACCGAGGGCCGCCGCCGCGGTGATCCCCACTCCCAGTCCGAGCATGCTGTTACCTTAACCGGAAAGGAAGCACAACTTCGACTTCAGCGTCCTACCGCCGCTGATCAAGAACAGTTTGAGAGAGCCTTTCACCTCTGATTCGAATAGGCCGGAATAGCTCGCCAGTAAGAACACTGGGCTGTTTCAACCGTTGAACGTCAGGGTGCGTTTTGTAGGTGACAACGGCCTGACAAGAGGCGGGCTTCCAGTAATCGGCCGAGGCGCTTCGGCGGATCTTGCGGTTATCGTTTCTATAACGAAGGGATACTTCGGGAACGGCGCCTTCAGGAACCAGGTATCGCAAGGCCTGCAGCTCCGAGGGCAGATCACGAAACCCGTGCAAAGACCTCAAGGCCCGCTCTATGTTCGCTCGAAGGTCCCCGATGGTTTGGGTCCTCATTGTGTTTTCTCCTTTTTCTTCAGTAACTTGTAAAGCTAGGCCGCAGAGCCTTCGGTTGTCTAAAGATCAACTTGCTCCACACAGGCCTGCGAGCTTAATCACTCCGGCCGAATCTAGCCTTGGCGTCTCACTTCTTCAAGAAACTGAAACGCCCCTTTTCCCCGCGTTGTCACCGAGCCCGCTGTTTGCGCCGCAGCTCCTCGGGCACGCGCGTCCGATCGAGCGGCTCGACCTGGAACCTCCACTCCAGGGGTATCGTCGAAGGCAGGTAGCACATCTTGTCGTCGCAGGCCTGGTAGCGGAAAGACCCGATGACGACCAGGCCACCGTCCGAGTCGAGAAGGGGTTCCAGGTCCTCCCGCATCCCCAACGTCAGATCGGCAACGATTCGAAACGATCCCTGGTAAACCGGAACGGTCTCATCGATGGCAGGCAAAAATAGCGTCTCCGCTTCCGGATAGCGCAATGAAAACTTCGCCAATCCCTTGACCGCCTCTATTTCCCATTTGACCGGGATGTAGCCCCCCTCCACCCCGGGCGCGTAGACGTGCATCCCGGGCTTGAGATCAACCGTGGCCACCAGGGCGACCCGATTTCCCGCTCTTACCAGCTCGTCGCTCGCCGAGCTCGTCAAGTAGAGGTGATCCGTTTCCTGCTCGACTCGGGAACCATCGGCGTCGCGGCCGAAGGCTCGGACCAGCACATGACCGGCCGTGAAGCGGTCACTGTATTTCTCTTCGAAGAATTTCTCCTGAACGACTCCCTTTTCGTCTATCAAATAGGCGCCGGGGTTGGGAATCCCGTGGAAAGGGTGATCCGCCGGAACAGTCCGGTTCAAGAGACCAAAGGCGCGAATCACCTTTGATTCGGGGTCCGAAAGCATGGGGTAGTGGATGCCCGCTCGCTCGGCAAAGTGCCCGAGTGTCTCTGGGGTGTCAAAGCTCAGGGCGGCTACCCGGAAGCCTTGCCTTTCGAAATCTTTGCGCCGGCGCTCCAACTGGACCAGTTGGCCTTTGCAAAACGGTCACCAGTCGGCGGAGCGGTGGAAAAGAAGCAGTAAGCCGCGCGGTCCCTTGAGGCTGTCGAACGTCTGCCGCCGGCCCAGGCGATCCACAACCGCAAAAGCCGGGATTCGCTCGCCCACCTCGGGTCCGGTCGGAAAGGAAGGGACTGATGTCGAACCCTCCTGTCCCCAGACGGCGAAGTGGGCCGTTAAGAAAAGACACAGCGCCCACAACCCGATACTGCATCTACCCGGAATCCTCATCATCTATGGCCGCTGAACGCGCTCTCTCGGGGGCAGCCCGTATGCTGCCGAGGTCCTAGCCCGCATTTCTCACCACCTGACGGTCGAAGCACGCGATAGGCCCGCCATTACGTCGTTGCGCTTGCTCACCGTGCTCAACGTACTGTTTAAGTACGCCCGCAGTATTCAACAAATGCGGCGCTGAGCGGCGCGCGCCTTGTACTGACGGGCCTCTCACGCACTTCGCCTCGCCACCTGGTGAGAAAAGCGGGCTAGTGCTTACTATCATAGGTTAGCGATCGTTTATGGGTCGGCAATCCGGGGACCGCTCCCTCGCGGTCGCGGCTCAGAAGTCTTTGTGAAAAAACACTTCCGGGCCAGACAGATGGCCGTATGATACTTCGGGAAAGGCCTATTTAAATACGCGGACTTATGGAAGCAGGTCCTGCCTCGCATTTCTCGCCGCCGCCACGGTGGTTGGCGCGCCTAACCCGCTATGCTCATAACCTTCCCGTCACTGCCTGTACGGGGCTGCACGGGCGCCGGGCAACAGCGGTGGCAGAAAACGTCCCATCAGGAAGCCCGTAACGGTTCCGGCCAAAGGTACGCCCAGGTGCGCCATTGCGATGTGGGGGGCGGTGTGCATCCCGCACGCAAAGTGCAGCACGACGACACCAATGAGTCCGGCGAGCAGTCCGGCGGCGGCTCCGACAGCGCCTAGCGACAAAACAGCGCCCCGACGCAGGATCAGCACAAACAACAAACCGGCTGGAAGAGAGGACATGATCCCGTGGCTAAAGCACCTCCAGCCGGTCGCGAAGAAGTTCTGCGTTCCACTCCACGGGAAGAGGATTCCGACGACGCCAAACAGAGCGAGCAAGACCAGTACAGTCAGCCGCGCCGGCGGCACCCAGATCTTCTCGCCGGGGACCATCCCCCGGCTCAACTGAAGGGCGGTAAGAATCGCCGCCGCCCCGACGATTCCCAGGACACCGGCGAACTGCATCGCGTCCAGGCCGACCGCACCCTGCCGCAACCCCGTGAGGCCGATCACGATGGCCGAGAGCCCCGCGAATATCAGCAGGAACATCGACGTCAGCACGTGGGCGCTGGGCAAAGCAGATACGGGTGCAAGCGATCCCAACACGGTGTTCTCGATCCGGGATCGGACTTCCGACGAAACCTCTTCCCGGGCATCCCCGCCAACTAAAAATTCCCAGACCGAGCGGCAATGCGGGCAGGCCCCCAAGTGTTGGCGGACCCCTTGAGGCAATGCTTCCAGTGTTCTCGCCCCGGCTTGGACGAAATGGCTACTCACCTCGGCGCAGGTCATGTTCTCGCCTCCGGCGCATCCCGCAGCATGACTCGCAATTTCGTGTACGCTCTGTGGGCCTTCTGCTTTACGGCGCCGACCGTCGAGCCGGTCGCGCGCGCGACCTCTTCCAGGCTCATCCCGGAAACCTTAAGCATCTCGATCACTTCCTGCTGGCTCGGCGGCAGCTTGCGAACGAGTCGCCAGAGGTCGCTTTCCGGGATGCGCGGCACGTTCGGAGCCGGGGAGGGCGGTTCTCCCAACTCTTCCAACGCTGATTCTCGGGATTGGATTCGCCGTCTCCGGCGGAAGGCGTCGATCCGCGTGTGTCGAGCGATCGCGAAAATCCAGGGCAACACCGGAGTGCCGGGGCGGTGCGTATGGCGCGCGCGGTGAATGCGAAGCCAGCACTCTTGCAGCATGTCTTCCGCGTAGGGGCGAGTGTAGATCGGGCCGGCCAGATAACGAAGCAGCTTCGGGGAAAGCATCCGCACCAGCTCTGATGCCGCCCGGCGATCCGCCTGCTGGTAGCGCCCCATCAACAGCTGCAGCTGCTCCTTTTCATCAACGTCGGGAACGGACACGGATCGGGCCCCGGAATTCACCGTCTTCTCCGCCCTACCATGCAGCCACGGCGGCACCCCCCACACACTATACCCGACGGTCACATTCGCTACTTCGCGCGAGTCGCCGATAAGGTTACGGCCCTGTGGACTGGGCGGTCTGTTGGATCGCGGCCGCGATTCCGCCCGGAACGGGAACGAGAAATTCGCCGCCTGATAATGTAGCCTCCGGGATAGGCTCCCCGCGGGGCTGGCCGACCTTTCAGGATTTTTCTCGGGCAATCAGAGATTTCCCTTGCCAACTCGACCGGTGGTACGTATAATATGTTACCCAAGTAAAACGCTTGGTTGAGTTGAAAGCAAGTGGTGGGTTCTCCGGGCTGCGGGGAACACAATAGGGGATCCAACTTCTTCGGTACGAATTGACCGTGCAGTTGGCGCTAGCCAACAAAGCGGAACTACCACAAGTTGCACCGGCAAGAGTGTAACGGACCGCTGCCCGGAGCAGTCTAACACAGCTAGGGCAAAAGGACGATATAGTCACAGGTTTACCTCCCCACCGGTGGGGAGGATTGAAGGTGAGTCATGGCAAGGACGGTCAGTAAGGGGCTGACGAAAGCCCAGCGCAATCGCTTTAGGAAACTCATGGAAGCCAAGGCGAGCGAGATTCGCACCAGCCTGCAGTCCTCATCGGCTGCCAAGGCGCTGGCTCGGGGCGACGAGCCGCTCGACCTCGAAGACCTCCCCACGCAAAGCCACGAAGAGTGGATCTTCCTCAACCGAAACAACATCGATGCTATGTTGCTGCGGGAGATTGGCGAAGCATTGGGCCGTGTCGAGGACGAAAGTTACGGTATCTGCATGGGCTGCGACGATCCGATCTCGCTGAAACGGTTGGACGCAGTCGCTTGGGCCCGCTATTGCGTTCCTTGCCAAGAAGAGATCTCGGAACACTCCGAGGAAGAGCCGCGCAAGCCTTTCCGATAGGCGCGGACTAGCGGCGATCGATCCCAGGGCTTCGCCCCTGATATTCCAGAGCGTCGAAGACCGAGGTGAATCGCGTCACCCGGCTGAGCCGCGAACGCAAGCGAGCGGTCCACCGACAATGCCCCTTGGCAGGGATGAATCCGCAGTCCGCCCCAACGACCCACCGAACGAGAACAAATTTTCGCTTCGGCCGGTTTGGACTGGGACGTGGCCTAGCTGTGATGTCTCAACACGTTGTTCATTCGATCCCGACGGGGGGAGCTGGAGTTGTCGCACAACAACGACCCTGAAGAGACCGAATGAACATCCATCAGAATGCCCGATTGACGCCCAAAGGTCGAGCCCTTCTGGTTCGACGCA
Source organism: Bryobacterales bacterium (assembly GCA_965206025.1). Classification (GTDB taxonomy): domain Bacteria; phylum Acidobacteriota; class Terriglobia; order Bryobacterales; family UBA6623. The sequence goes on from CBDBIU010000004.1 coordinate 380,731, forward strand.
TCCTGGCCGGAGAGAAACTCCGCAGGCCGCCGCGGCGGCCTGCGGAGTCTCAGAACGAACCGCCCGCCGTTGGCTCGCCCGCTATCGGGCCGAGGGGGAAGCCGGACTGCGTGACCGCTCCTCGCGGCCCCGTCACAGCCCGCGCTGCACCCCCCAGGCCGTCGTCGACCGCGTCCTCGCCCTGCGCGCCGACAACGTTGGACGGGTCGCCGCATCGCCCAAGCCGTCACCCTATCGCCCGCCACCGTCAGCCGCCTCCTGCGTCGCGCCGGACTCAACCGTCTCCCTGATCTCGAACCCGCTCCCGCCGTTCGCCGCTACGAGCACCCCGCCCCCGGCGAGCTGCTGCCGCTCGATATCAAGAAGCTCGGCCGCTTCCGGCGCGCTGGCCACCGCGTTACCGGCGACAAGACCCGACGCTCTCGCACCGTCGGCTGGGAGTTCCTCCACGTCGCCGTCGAACGACCATTCCCGCATCGCCTTCTCCCAGATCCTGCCCGATGAGCGTATCCTTTCCGCTGTCGAGTTCCTCCTCGCCGCCGTCGCCTACTATAGCTCCCTCGGCGTACCTATCCGCCGCCTGCTCACCGACCCTACGCATCGATCGGTGCATTCATCGAACGCGTGTACAACGAAAAACGGCTCCACTCGGCACTGGGCTATCTGCCTCCAGCTGAGTTCGAGCAGCAGGCGGGGGGAAAACAATGAAGTCGCTTCGCGACAGCCTGCTTAGTTGGGGGCGGCGCCCCCAAATGGCCCTATCCTCCGCTCAGCTACTTCCAGAGTGGATCACATCAACCCCGCCGTGCAATACTTTTGCAGCCAACGGCGACTACCCCCTTAACTGACTGTCTCACGATTGGGGTTCACTGCAGCTCACCCCTCGTTACGGGAGCGTTTCCAGGACGCAGCGGAAGCCGATGTTGTCGCCTCGACTGTCGGGTTTGGCCATGACCCGCGTCGAAATCCGCAGGTAACGGGGGCCGAAGCCCCAAGATCCTCCGCGGACGACACGCTCCTTGCCGCTCGCCGGGCCGGTGGGGTCGGCTTTCGGCGACTTGACGTAGTAGTTTCCACCCACCCAATCGGCGCACCACTCCCAGACGTTGCCGATGACGTCATGAAGGCCGAGGCCTGTCGGCGGGAAACTAGCCACCGGGGCCGTATACCGCCACTGATCACTGCCGGCGGCGCCCCCATAGTTGGCGTATTCGTGACCGAGAGCATCTCCCCAGGGATACACCAGCCCGTCTTCGCCCCCCCGGGCGGCATACTCCCACTCGGCCTCGGTCGGAAGCCGGCCGGCGGAGTGGGAGCAAAACGCCCGCGCTTCTTCCCAGGTCACATTGACGATCGGCCGTTCCTCTTTTTTGCCCGGCCCGGATTCAAAACGGTCGGCAATCGACTTGGCGCCCAGCGAAAGAGAATTGAACGCCGCCACGCGCGGCTCGGGAGGCATTTTTCTTTTCGTCCTTCGGGCGAAGCGCTTGTAAGCGCGCACGGTGACCTCCGTGCGGCCCATCCAAAACCCCCTCGTGATCGCGACCCGGTGCCGCGGCTCCTCGATCACATCGCAGTCGCCGTCCTCGGGGACGCACCCCATCGAGAAAGTTCCCGGCGGAATCCAGACGTATGCCAGCTTGCTTTTCGGATGGATTTTGACCTGCCCCGGTTCGACGTTTTGTTGGCCGGAATCACCCGCGCCGGCTAGCCTCGTGAGGCCGAGTAGAACAAGACTTGTCACCAAAATCGGCTGTCGTCGATGTGGCATCATCGCAGGCCAAGGCCGCTTTTGCATCTCGGATTATACACGGGAAGCGCCGCACGGTTAAACGACTAGCCCGCTTTTCTCACCAGCTGAGGGAGGGTAGTGTGGCAAGACCAAAGCGTGGAGGTTGTCCAAATGTCCTTAGACGACGTTCGCCGAAAGGCTCACAAGTTCGAGAAGAGGATTTCCCGGAGGAATCGGCGTGAGTACATCGCTGCTGCTATTGTGATTGCGGTGTGTACCGGGCGAATCGTCTTCTCCAACAATCTGATCGCAAACATCGGCGGGGGCCTTCTTATCGCAGGCATTCTCTACATCGTGCATCAGATACGCAGGAAGGGTGCGGCTGAAACTATGCCCGCGGAAGCGGCCTTCGCGAACTGTATCGCCTTCTACCGATCGGAACTTGAACGCCAGCGAGATCTGACCGGGCGTGTATGGTCGTGGTACATCGGACCGGTGATTCCCGGCATCGTAGTTGTCTATTGGGGACTCGCGGCGGCAGGCGACTACACCCTGGTGTCCCTGGGAATGAGGGGAACGGTTGTCATTCTGGCTTTTGTTTTCGCAGGGATACTGAATGGACGCGCGGCCCGCAAGTTGCAGGGCCAGATCGACGCATTGGACGCTTTCGAGAAGGAGTGACGATGATCGAAGGGCCGGAAGATCCTGCCCCGGTTTGACCTGCCTGCTAAATGTGGGTGATCCTTTCGATGGGGACCGCTCGTGGGCTCATCGCCTGTACTCCAAAGAATCCGTGAATTCCTTGACGCCTACGGCGTGGCGTATCGGGAACTTCATCATGAGCCGACCTTTACCTCCGAGGACTCGGCCCGTGTCCGGGGAGAAGACATCCGCATCGGAGGCAAGGCTCTTCTAATCAAGGTCGGAGACGACTTTCGACTGTTTGTGCTGAGTGCGGCGCTTCGCGTCGACTCGCAAGCCGTGCGATCCCGCTTCGGGGTCGGAAAGACCCGCTTTGCCACGGCCGCCGAGCTTAAAGAGCTCACCGGGTTGGCACCGGGTTCGGTACCTCCGTTTGGCAGGCCGCTGTTGCCCTTCGACCTATATGTAGACTCCTCGATTGTGGAGAACGACCGGATCGCCTTCAACGCCGGGGCGCTGACGGATTCGATCTTCATGACGGTTGCCGATTACCTCCGAGTCGCCAAGCCCAGCGTCTTCCGGTTTGGCCTAGATCAGGCGAGCCATTCCCCCACCCCTCGCCCGTGCACGTCGGTGAGGCGAAAGTCGCGGCCGGAATAGCGGTAGCTGAACTTCTCGTGGTCAGTCCGAGCAAGTGCAGGATGGTGGCGTGAAGGTCGTGGACGTGAGCCGGCTTGTCGACGGCACCAAAGACGAACTCGTCCGTCGATCCGTGGACGAAGCCGCCCTTGACGCCGCCGCCGGCGAGCCACATCGAGAAGCCATAGGAGTTGTGGTCGCGAACGCCTTCGCAACTCCCCCGGAAAAAAACTTCTTAGGGGATGGACTGTGGTGGCGGATCAGAACCGTCTTTCACCTTCTCCCCGAACAGCCCACGGGGCAGTGACCGTGTTTGGTTCCGCCTCGTCCGGCTCGGGTTCGGACGCCCTCACGAGGCTTCTCCCTTCCATGGTTTCGGGAACCGGTACGCCCATCAGATCGAGGATGCTGGGGGCCAAGTCTCTGCCGCTGGCCTCCCCGGCCTCGATCGACCTGCCGGCGGGGTCGCGGATGATCAGCAGGCCTTCGGCGCCATGGCCTCCGGTTCGCAGATCGTGGTGACGGCCGGCGACAGTCCCGTAGCCCGGTGAATAGAGCGCTTCGATGGGAGCTTCGTCGCTCCACATGGCCGTGAGATCGGGCAATATTTCCAGGTGGCGTCCGCGGTAGAGGTCGCTTGTTCGGGAGACCTTGCGCACGGCCGGCCTGTTGGTGGCGGGGTTGACGAGTTCGCGCAGGCGTGCCGAGATGAATTCACAAAGCTTTTCGCAGGCGTCCCCTTCCGCTACTAAGCCTTGGGGATCTCGGCCTTTGATGTTGATTCGGATAGCCGGTGTTAGGTCGTTGTTGGGAACATGAAAAGCTCGGGCGTCGGCATCGAGCTTGTTGGCGCCCATGAAGCGGCACACCAACGCATCTTCGATCTTTTTCGGCAAGATTTTCTTCACGGCATACTGCCACGGCATGGGGATGGTTTGCTTGAGCTTCCGCAGAAGGCTCCGCCCCATTTTGATCTGCCGTTCTCCGCTGGGGTTGGGTTCTACGTTCGAGGGGCCTTTCATTCCCCACAATTCGAGCAGTTTCGGTAGCAGCTCACGGCCGTGATACTGAGGCTGCATACCGTGTCCCGAAAAGATGACCGCTACGCATTCGGGACCGGCAGCTTCGACAATTGAACCTACAGCGTCGTCCACGGCCTGGTAGACGTCCCGCATGGCCGTTTGCAAACCGAAGGGATCGCGCGGGTCATATCGCGGATGGTTGGGGTCCTGCAGGTGCCAGAACTGGTGCCCGGAACAATGGGTTTCGGAAAACACACAAAAAAACAGGTCCCAGGCGTCGGAGGCAAGCAGGTCTTCGATCAGTTGCTTGCGAAGTCTTACCCCGGCTAGGAGTTGGCGCCGGAGCTGCTGATATTCCTCGAGTTTGAGACCGTGTGAGTCGCAACTGTGCAGCGGATAAGGGCCGTGGCGATCTAGGACGCGCCGTAGCAGCTCGGGCGGATGGGAGGTCCTCTCGGCATGCGTGGCATGGGCTCCCCAATTGACGAGCTGAATCCCGTCGATCGGAGGCCCAAGGCCGGTCTTGGGGACGTCAACGACCGCGCAGCGCTTGCCGTGGTTCGAAGCCGTAATCCAGAACTCCGCACCCACTGCCCGGTCTTCGACCAACTCCAGATTCTTGCTCCCCGGCCGCGGCTGGATGTAGTAGTACTTGCCTAGCTGAGCCGAATTACTACTGGTATAAATGGCCGGCCATACTTCGTCCGGGAACTGCTCGGCGGGTGATTTCAGATGGGTCGTGTTCCCGGCCGCCATCAGCCGCTCCAGGTTCGGCAGATGGCCCTCTTCACACCATCGCCGTATGAGCGTTGGCTCGGCGGCGTCGAGGCCAATCACTAAGACTTTCGGGTGGGAGGACATACTCGGCGGAACGAGAGAAACCTCTCAATGGTAGCGTAAAAACGGCGGGTCGATGAACCAAGAGTTGTCCAATGCAAGATGATCCTAAACGGGGGGAGTGTTCGGCGCACCGCGGTCTATCGACAACACCACGTCCATCACACCCGCACGCGCTCCCGCGCGGTGGCCATCGGGGAACGGCCGGCCCGAGGTGAAGAGCCGGGCTGACGAAATCGTTCTCGTGGTGCTGGATCTGATGATGCCGGATCTCGACGGGGAAGAGACGTTTGAGCAGCTCCGCGCCCTACGCTCCGACGTGAGGGTGATCGTTTCCAGCGGCTACGACGAGCAGGAAGTCAGGAGACGCTTCGCGGGCCGGGGGGCCGCTGCGTTCCTGCAGAAGCCTTACCCCATCCGCCTGCTTGTCAAGACAGTCCGCCGGGTGCTGGAGGCTCCGCCGAAGGCGGCGGGCGCGTCCGCTAAATAATGTGAACCACTGTTCCCCTCTGGTGCTTCCGCCATCAATGGTTGTCGGCGCGATTGTAACTCGCCCCGCCACGTGGCGAGAAAAGCGGGCTAGACGAACAGTTCCGCGCAAGTGCATCGTCAGGTAATCGAGCTTTTGCAGGGTGTCAGGCATATATCGGTAGCGACTTGCTCAGTCGTCGAGGCCAAACTGCTGGACGAGCCGCTCCAATGTGAATTGACTCCGCAGACGGCATGCCGTGTGCTGCTTTGCGAAGAGTCCCTTCTCCCAGTACGCCTGTTCCTTCGGCAGCGTCTTGATCCACTCGACGGGAACGAAGTATTCGTACTTCTCGGGATCTTGGGCATGTTCGGCCAAGGCCGGAGCCCTCAGGGGAGCTTCAAGGACCGCCACCTCCTTACCATCGTGGCTCACCCTGAACTCAGTGACAGGGACCGACTTCGCTTTGACCGTACCAACATCCGACGTATCCGGTTCCGGGGATGTTGACGAAGACCCTCGCCCCAGGGAACAGGAGGTCCAGGGTCTGGCTGTACCACTTGCCGCCGCCTCCGGAAATGAACCCATACTTCTCGCAGTCTTCCCAGGTCCGGTGCCGGCCATCGCCCAGCGACACGTAGAAGTCTCGACCGTTCCAGGGCTCACGACCTTTCTGCTTCCTCGTTCCGCTGGCTTTAGCTTCTGCCTCTCGGGGATCGACAAGCCAAGTTCGGGTCAGATACTCCCTCTCACCATCCTTGAAGTAGCGGAAGAAAACCGCGTTTAGGGGCACCCCGTAGTTGTCGCTGAGATAGCCGATGATCCGTTCCGTGCTGGGATCCAGGTCCGAAGCAACGATGATCAGTTCGTGATTCTGGTTAAGCTTTTCGGGCGTGTTCCCATCAAAGGCTTCCGCAAAGCCCTTTTCGAGTTCTCGACCACCGTTTTTCTCGGCGTAGATTTCAGCAATATCGTCGTAGGAGAGGTTCTCCACCCAAGAAGCATAGTCAAGGACCTGAGCGACGACCTCCCGAGCCGTCTGGTCTCTCTTGAGTTCGATGACGCTCAGGTTCCCTTCGACATCGATCGCCAGCATGTCGATAAACTTTCCGTAAGCCGTCGGAATCTGACGGCCGATCAGCATCAGTTTGGGCGAGAGGATAGAGATCTCTTTAGCGAGCGTCTCTTCGAGCTTGGCTTCACTGTCGATCGATCCGAAGGTGACTTCCTGAAGATCGTCCCCCAAACGCCAAATTCCGACTTCGATTGGCCTGCCCTAAATACCCCCCCAAGATTCTATCCCACCGCCGACCCGAATTGGGTACCTCTAGGGCTACAGACTAACCGTTTGACTTGAGGCTGCCAGGAAGGGGCAGCGCTGGGCCCCTACAGTTTGAACACGGGCCACGTCACCATAATTTGCGAGACTCACCAAGTAACCGCTATCAGAAGCTGTGTTAGACAAACAGCTCGCTTACTTCGTCGAAGCGCATCGGACCGAGTGGAGAGAGGTCTTCGATGTAGTAGAAGGGGCGGCCCGACGGGGTTTCGGTGACCTTTTTCGCCGAGTCGATACCTAGGGCCGAGTAGATCGTACAGATGACGTCCTCGGGATAAATAGCCCGCTTGCGGCGCCAATCGTAGCGGGTGACCTTGCCTCCGATCTCGTCGGTGGCGCCGAGGATTTGGCCGCCGCCAACGCCGGCCCCGGCAAACAGAGAGACGGCCGCGTAGCGGTGGTGGTCGCGCCCTTTGTTGATGGTCAGCCCTCCCGGGGTGCGGCCGAATTCACCCATGGCGACGATCAGAGTCTTATCCAGCAACGATCGGCCGTTCTCATCCTTTTGGGACTCTAGATCGGTGATGAGATTGGGGAGCGCCGCGTCAAGGTCCCAGCACAGTGTGTACTGGTTGGTTTTGGCTGTCTTGTCGTAAGCTTTGCCGTGCAGATCCCAGCCGTTGTGCGAAATCGCGACGAAGCGCGTTCCCGCGTCGGCGGCGATCAGATTTCGCGCGATGACACAGGCGTCACCGGTCTGGGAGCCGCCGTAGCGCTCGTGATCCTGCTCGCCGACTTTGAAGATAGAAGCCGCTTGAGGCGCATCAAGAATGCTATAGGAAGCTTGATAGAAGTCACGGTAATCGACCATCATGCGGCCGCGCGAGGCCTCGCCACTAGCGACAACGGCATTCAGACGTTCGAGAAACTCTTTGCGATGGTTGAAGCGGTTTCGGTTTTCCTCGGGCAGGACGAAAGGCAAGTCTCCCTTGGTATAGAGGGCCATGGGCGCGTGGGTCGCCGGCAGCATGCCGCTACCGATCAAGCCGGCGTTCCCATTGCCGTAGTTCATGGCCACGAAGGGCGGAAGGAAGTCGGAGTCCCTGCGCCGCGATTCGAACTCGCTCGCCACGATCGATCCCACCGAGGGCATCTCCTTCAGCCGCGCCGGACTGAACACGTGGCCGACTTGAATGTAGTACTGCCCTCTGGCGTGAGCGCTCTCCCAGGCCTCGTTGCCGCGCACGATGGCGTATTTGTCGGTCATGCCCGCGAGGTTCGGCAAAAGGCCGTAGGGCATCTTCAGCCCGGGGCCGACGGTTCGGGCGTCGAAATCAGGAGGCGTCCATTCCCCTTCCTTGAAGTCAAAGGTGTCAAGCTGGCTGGGGCCGCCTTCGAGGAACAGGAAAATAACGTGTTCCGCCGAGCCGCGAGGCGCAGCTCTTGTCGACGACGCCGCTGCCACGTTGAGAGGCTTGAGCATGGGCAACAGAACATAGCCCCCTACCGTAACTCCGCCCACTCGGAAGAAGTCGCGTCGTGAGAGTCTCGGAAACCGAGTTCGTTTCAGGTCCGCGGTCATGGTGTAGCTCCCGCTACGGCTAGTAGTTGAATATGAAATCCCGTTTGTTCAAGAGCGCCCACTGCAAATCCTCGACGCCGTCCTCTACGTTTTCCCGCAACATCTGTTCGGCAAGCGCAAGCTCTCCGTCGGTGGGGAACCGCGAGAGCGTTGACAGAAACAGTTCCTCGACGAGTTGGGCGGTGCTCAAAGGCGATTCCGCGCAGAGCAGTTCAGCAACGCGGCTTCCCTCGGTTCTCCGCAAGACCTTGTTGCGGATCAGGTCGCTGTTGAGCAACAGCGTGGCCTGCACAATCGATCCCGCCAGATTCCGCTCTTGCTTATCGCGATTGCTCTGCCCAAAAAAGCTGAGAAACCGCTTCATCTCCGTGTCGGTAACGTCTTCGCTCGAATAAGTCTCTTGCACGTAGTTGACCTTCTTGTCCGTTCCGTTGATCGCCAGCTCCGGGAACACCTGGGTGGCCTCGGAGATGCCGTCAAAAAGCTCTTCGGCCGAGAGCCGGCGCACGAACCTGCGAGCGTAATATTCAGCGTATTCCGGTTTCCATTCGCCGTCGAAGCGCGAGGAGAGCTGGTAGGCGCTCGACTTTGTGATCAAACTCATCAAGTAGCGCAGGTCGAAGTTGTGTTTGCGAAAATCTTCGGCCAGAGCGTTGAGCAATTCGGGATGCGTCGGCTGAATCGTCCACGGCTCGGGTGGAGGATTCGCCGGGTCCTGCCGCAAAAGATCGAAATCGTGAGGCGGGTCCACGATGCCCACCACCATCAGCTCGGACCAGATCCAGTTCACCGTGGCGCGCGCGAACTGCGGCTGGTCGATCAGCATGCGGGCGAACTCCTCGCGCGGGTTTCTACCGGGCGTGGGTTTCTCGCCGGTTACATAAAAGGCCGGCTCGACATCGGCTCTGTACCGAGGGATGCGGACAATGCTGGGAGCCTTGGTGTCGTAGCCGTGGCCACCCATATGCCAATGCTCCTCGGGCCGCATCGCCGGGCCTTCCAGCAAGGTGAACTCCTGGTTCGCCATGCCCGGCCGGGAGACGCGAATGTTGCCGAAGAACGCCGCCTGATTCCACAAATCGACGCGCTTCTTCCGGGTGAGATAAAGATTGATGTCGTCGAGATGGCCCGCCCCATCGTGGCAGCTTACACATCCGAGATTGAGTCCCAGAAAGTACTTCGCCGTGCTGATCGCGATCTCATCCAGCGTATCCTCGTGATTGATATAGATGTCCATCGCATCATCTACGTGATCGCGGAGCAGCAAGTTCGCCGGGCCCGAGGTCGCCCCAGTCAGCGACGTGGCCGTGAGCATCCGACGGACGAATTCGCTGTAGGGAATGTTGAGCTTGAGCGAGAGATAAATATAGTCGTGGAAGGAGTTACGGCCGTCCCCAAGCTGTGCCCGGCTGTTCTGGAAGAGGTCACCGAACCAGTAAGTCCATTTGTGAAGGAAGGCTGCGTCGACGAGCCAGGGCCCATGCGCCTTGCCCTGGTAGGGATCGTTGGGATCGATTTCGTAGCGCAAACCCATCATCTCTTCGATGAGTTTGTCCCGCTTGTCGGTGGTTTCGTCTTTGACGAACTCGCGAATCTTATCGGGCGGCGGGATTTTCCCCCACAAGTCGATGTAGATGCGGCGCAGGAACTCTTCATCGCTCGAGAGGCCGGCATGGGGAATGTTGTCCCGCTCCATCTTGCCGAAGATATGTTCGTCGATGAGGTTTTTTCGCTCGACCTTGCCCTGTGGGCCCAAGGCAAGTTCGCGGCTAACGCTCTCGGTAAGAGCGCTTGCCTCGTCCCGGACAGTCTGGGCCGCTTCGTCATGGGATCGATCGAGCGGGGCGCCCGAGCCCGTCGATTTCGCCGTCTTCTGATCGCCCGCGACTGTCCAACCGGCCGTTAACAGCAGCACTCCAACCAGTAGTGAAAATGTTCCTCCAGACCTAGTGCTCATGATCTTCATTCCGATAACCCGCGACGCAGCATCTATCTTCCATCTTCCCGGCGCCAACTTTTACACCAATCCTTCGATCGGCACGCCTGTCTTGTCGTTGATCGAGTTGGCGATCTTGACCGGCCGGCCGATGGGCGTCATGTATGTCTTCGTCCAGTCGATCCCAAAGGCCTTGTAGACGCTTGCGTAAAGGTCGCCGATGGTGATCATTCTCTCGGCTACTTGAGCCCCTCGTTCGTCGCTGGCGCCGATCACTTGACCGCCTCGGATGCCGCCTCCGCCCAGCACCATCGACCAACAGTGCGGCCAGTGGTCGCGGCCGTTGGCGGGGTTGATGTGCGGGGTGCGCCCGAACTCCCCCATGGCGATGACCACCGTGGATTCCAACAGGCCTCTTTGATCCAGGTCTTCAAGAAGCGCCGAGAGCGCTTGATCCAACTTGGGAACCAGCTCTTCACGATGTTTCTTGTCATTATCGTTATGGGCGTCCCACTGGCTGTACTTATACCCCGAAGCCGTCACGAAGCGGCATCCCGACTCGACCAGGCGGCGGGCCAGCAAGACACTGAGGCCGAACCCGTGTCTGCCGTAGCGGTCCTTCACTTTGTCGGGCTCCTTCGACAGGTCGAAGGCTTCTTTCACGTTGGGGGAGAGAATCATGTTCAGCGCCTGTTCGGTAAAGGAGTCCATGTTGGCATATTCGGCCAACTCCTCTTTCTGGCGAAACCGGCGTTCGACGATATCGAGCAGGCCGCGGCGGTTTTCGATCCGCGCGAGGGGAACGGATTTCGGCAGCGTCAAGTCGGGAACTTCAAACTCGCCCTTGCTGGGATCGGGCACGAACATGGGATCGTATTGAGGACCGATGAACGCAGCCTTGAAATAATCCTCGTACTCGCGATGGATGGGCCACTGGGGGCAAACGACGTAGGGCGGAAGACCCTTGCGCGGCCCGGTTTCTCTAGCGATGATCGACCCGATGCTCGGAAACTGCATCGCCGGATTCGGGCGGTGTCCCGTCAAGGCGTAGTGGTGGCCTTCCGGGTGGTCGATTTCTTCGGTGTGCATCGAGCGGATGATCGACAGCTTGTCCATGTTCTCGGCAATGCGCGGCAACAGCTCGGAGATTTGAATTCCGTCCACGTTCGTCGAGATCGGCTTGAAGTTGCTGTTGGGTTTGGGATCCCACGTGTCGACATGGCTCGGCCCGCCTTCGAGCCAAAGCAAGATACAGGCCTGCGCCTGGGCGTCCGGGTTGGTTCTCTGACCCGTTGCCGCCAACGCGCTCCGCATCCCGAGATACTGACTCAGGTGCATGCCCAGGAGGCTCAGAGAGCCGACTCGCAGAAAGTCTCGGCGCAGCGGCTTGTGTGGCCTGAAGTTGATCTCGTTCGGTATGTCCATGGTCTTCCTCGTTACGGTTTCGGCCACTAATGGTTGAAGGCGAACTCCCTAGTGGCAATTAAAGCCCAAGCGAGATCTTGAAGAGCTTCTCGGCGGTCGCCGAATGCGGCTATGGCCTCTTCGAGTGCGGCGCGCTCCTCCGCGGTCGGAAGGCGAACCAGCGCGGCCAGGTAAAACTCGTCGATGATCTCGCCGTTCGAAGCTCCACGGTTGACTAAGCGATCAATGCGGCTGCCCGCGGCCGCGAGCTTGCTGGTATAGGTCGGACCCGCCAGAAGATGCAACGCCTGACCCAGATTGGCCTTCACGCTGCGCTCGGGAACCATCAGCCGGTTCGGGCGCCCATAGACATCCATGAACTGAGAAGGCACGGCATCGGGCCAGGGCAGGTTGATGGCACGCGTGCCGGGCGGCTCTTTGCTGTACATCCAGTTATCAAAGTCTTCGTACACTCCCGTCACTTGGGAAACCGCGTCTAGAAGGACCTCGGGGTCAAGCGGCCGCGCCACGGAGTGCGAATAGTTGATCTTGTCCTGCTTATTCGATTCGTTGGGGTTGCTCGAAAGCTGATAGGTCCGCGACTGTGTGATCAAACGGATCAAATACTTCAGATCATGTCCATTTTTGCGAAAGTCCCTGGCCAATGTATCGAGCAACTCCGGGTGCGTCGGAAGATTCGTCAATCGGAAATCGTCGACCGGATCGACGATCCCTCGAGAGAAAAACAGCCCCCACATGCGGTTCACAATAGCCTCGTCGAAGTAGGCCTGGGCAGTGACCCATTGGGCTAGCCCCATGCGCAGGTCGGTCCGTTGATCCTCCGCCAGAACCCGGCCGTCGAGAAACGTCGGTTCCATTTCTTGTTTGGTTCGTGGATGAATGACCTTGGCGCCCTGTCCGAACTCGCCGTGTCCGGCCGGATCATCGATGATGAGCATGTCCTGACCGAGCTGCCCGATCCGGCTGAGGCGACCGAAGAACGCCGCCAACCCCCAGTATTGGTCCTGACTCCACTTCTCGTAGGGGTGGTTGTGGCACTGGGCGCAGTCGAGCCGGCGGCCCAGAAATACCCGCAACTCCTCGGACATCATGTTGCCTGGCGCGGGCAACTCGCCGCCGATGTGGTAGTAGTGGCGCGAGGGCCCGTCGTAACCTTGCGCGGCAATGCGCCGGCGGGCGATTTCGTCGTAGGGGACGTTGCGCGCGATCATGTCCCGGACCCATTCCCAATACATCTTCGTGTACTTCAGATCGCCCTGCGGACCCATGGCCACGCGGTAGAGGTCGGCGAAGCGGAAGGTCCAATAATCGATGTATTCGGGCGAAGCGAGCAGAATGTCGATCAGCTTGTCTCGCTTGTCGGGGTTGGGATCGTTGAGAAACTCCAGGACACGCTCGGGCGGCGGCAGAGTACCGGTCACGTCCAGGCACACTCGGCGCAGGAACTCTTGGTCGCTCGCGGTTTCCGACGGGATGATGTTGAACTTCTTCAGCTTGGCGAACACATAGTCATCGATGTAATTTCTTCGCGGTATCTCGGGATAGTCCGCGATGGGTTCCGAGATCACCCCAAACCCGGCGCTGACGGCGTGGCCCGCCGCGCGGATCATGACCGCGGTTTCGCCCGTCTGGACGGCCCGCACGAGTCCGCTTTCTGAAACCTCGACGACCTCGGGGTTGTTCGACGCGTAGAGCACTTGCCCGCTGACGTCTTCCTGCTGCCCGTTCGAAAGATAGGCCGTAACCAACAGCTGCTGCTTCCCGTTTCCGTCGAGCACGACCGATTTCGGCAAGACCTCGATCCCCTCAACCCGCACGGCTCCCGAAGCGTCGTCCTCGCCGTAGGGCGCGCCCTGCCGGATCCAGTTTCGAATCGTCTCGTAGTCCGCTGAACCGACGGCGATGAGAGGGCCGCCGCCGTGTGCGACCTGCATGGTCGGCTTGGCCAGCAAGAGGCTTTTCTCCGCGGCTTCCAAGTTGATTCGAGACACCCGGGCGCCCTCGGACCCGGCGGCAAGAACTTGGTAGGTTCCCCCTTTGACGATCCACTCGTAGTCCTCTTTGGGGTACAGGGCATTGGCCGAAAGCTTAAATCCTCCCTTGCCCTTCACGCTGCCGTGGCAATCGTCCGAGTTGCAGCCTCTCTTGGTTAAAATGCCGCCGACGTCTCGGGCAAAACTAAATGGACGGGTCTGTTCGGAGCCGGCCACCCGGACGTTGGCCCGCGCCTTCGCCCCTTCGACTTCGGCGGTTAGAGTAGCTTGCCCATCGGCCACAGCCACGACCTCCCCCGCCTGTCTTACCTTGGCTCGCGTGGCGTCTGAAATGGAAAACTTGCTCTGCTCCGTTACATCCCGCTCCAGACCGTCGGCGAACCGGCCCAGCACGAAAACGCGTTGCACGGCGCCCGCCCCCCAGAGTTTGACTTCCTGGGGGACCAGCCTCACCGACAGCACTTCGCCGGTTGATCCCGAGGCAGCCGGAATGGCCAGGCTGAGAATCATAGCCGACAAAACCCACCGGCTTCTTAGGTCTCGCCGGAAGTCTCTTGTCTGGTGAGCGAGCTTGGCAACGTTATTCATTTCGGTTTTCTTCCCCATCAACGCCTAGTCGCCAGAAGATGTCTGCCCCGACTCGACGACCATCAACGGAATCTCTTCCAGCGGCAGGGGCGGGCCGATCTTGCCGTCGACGACCGGCCGCGCTACAACGCGAATAAACTTCGGCCATCGGGTGAGCGGGGCGTCCTCGCCGGCCACCAGCATGATGACCGCTGTCTGCGACTTGGGCACGAATCGTTTCTTGTGGCCCTCGTCCAACGGGGGGCCGCGGTCGGGATCGACCTCCGTACCCGTGACCGCGTCAACACCCGGCGGCAGTCCTTCCACTTTCAGTGCGATCTCCCCGCCGAAGCCTTCTTCCTGGTCCGTGGTAACGGTCAGCTTCTTGGCGCCGCCCCGCGCCAAGTTGATCTGCTCCTGCTCGACGACAACATCCCCCACGTGCGACGCCTGCGGGCGAATCAGCACGCGATAGCGGAAGCTCGGGTCGCCGTAGCGAGACGTGACGTCGCGAACCTGCAAGTAGTACTCGCCGCCGAGCTCGAACGTGTAGATGGTCTTCGGCTCGACGGTCTTCAAATAGAAGGTGAAGTTCCGCGAGATCCGCTTGTAAATGTTGGTCAAGAATTCGTTGTCGGCGTCGAAAACTCCGAGTCGCGGATTGAAGGCGGGTAAGCTCGTATCGGGAGTTTCGATCTCGAAAGCGAGGCCCTGCCCGGGATCCACCTTGAACTTGAAGATATCCACGTCGCCGGGGCGCTCGATTGCTCCTTCGAGGATCGTCGGCACGGTCACCGCCAACGCTTGGGAGAAGCTGTCGTTCGGCTCTTCCGCGATCACTATCGCGGGAACGGTTGAATCGATCGACAGATTATCTCGTTCCGCTGGGACGCCGCTGCTCGCCTCTCCCGCAGCCGATCCGCCCGCTGTCGTGGCCGGCTCGGTTGCCCGCCTCGGAACGCTCCGCGACCATAGTTGCTCGAGCCGGTCCCGTTCGAGGACTCTTTTGAACGCCCGCTCCCGCCACCCCGGCGCAGCCGCGGATGAATCAGCACCGTCCCCCGGCCGCTCATCGCCCTTCGAACTTTCCGAGGGCGTGATGCGAAGCTGGTAGGAATAATCCGGCGACCCCTTCCACATAAAGGAAGAGACCCGCACTAGGTAGCGGCCTGCCTTGCTGAACCGGTAAGTCAACTTTGGGGTATTAGAAACAAACGGCGAGGACGGCTCGTCGTTGAACGCAAGACGTGTTGCTCTCTGGGGATCGAACCAACTTCCGGTGGGCTCATAGAGAGTCAACTCGGGGTCAAACTGCCCAGGCGGGCCCATAAATGATCCGGGGGGAGCATTCGAGAAAACCTCGAACGCGAGGTCTTCGCCCTGGGACGCTTCAAACGCGTAGAAATCAACTTCGCCCGCTTGGCTGATCTTCCCCTCGATCGTCGTGGGGATTCGGACTGCCTGCGCCGTGCCGGCTGAGTCGTGCGGTGTTTCAGCCTCTCCTACGCTGGAGAGGGAGGTGACGGCGAATTCGAGCGAGTTCGAGATCCCTTGCGGCGTGAGAACGCGAAGCTGGTGAACCCCAAGAGGCGTGTCCGGATCGACTTCGACTTTCAGCGAGACGCGGTGGCCCTGGCGATTCTTGATCGCCTTCAGGTCGTAATCTTTCGCCGCCTCGAACTCGATTTCGCCGATGCCCTCGACCTCGGCGCGCAAACTTTCGCTGTCGAACCAGACTCCGTAGGCGCCTTGTAGCGCCCTCCCTCGAACCTCGGCTCGGATGGTTGCCGCCTGCCGGGCGCCAACCGGGAAAACGGAAACAAGTTGCGGCTCGCCGGGCGGGTTGTCGGTGGTGTCCTCAGCCGTCAACCGGGGCGCATTGACGCACAGCAGAGTCGCAACAAGGGCGCACGGAACTAGCCCGGGGACCATCCCAGTTGACCCTTTCGCGAAAACACTCGACAGCACGGCCATGAGTGCCGAAACCCCCTACCTGAGCAGGCTCTGAGCCGGCAGCAGCAAACGGCCTTCCGAGATGCTCTCCCCATCCTCCGCTGCAAGCAGCGGCGGCCCGCCTGATGCACACCTAGCTATCATAGATTCTAACACTTTGGGCCCTGTTTGAAGGGTAGTGTTCAAACTGAGACCCTACCAGAAAACCGCTGGGGGTTGCCGTCGATTCTTGCGTTCCTTGGCAGAGCAAGAAGACTCTGGCCGAGGGCGTCAAACGGCAACCAGGCGCCGAGCCCGCATTTCTCACCACTGTCACGCCAATCGGCGTGACAGGCCCGGTGGCCGTGGCTCGCGGCAACAGTTTGCATATATCGCCGGCTGATAGCCTGTAAGGCAAGCGGGCGCGATCAATCGCGCCCCTACATCCCTGACGGCGAGCATTTGGTTTCATTTCTGTCGACCGCTGGTGAGAAAAGCGGGTTAGTGCTTGGTCCTATAAGTTCGGGATATATAGGGTGCCGCCTCGTGCAAGATCTTCCCGATCACTCCACGCCGCTTCATCCAATACCGGCCCCGCTTGGACTCGCGCCAGTTTTCATCCCTAGCAGCCCGTGGCGAAGTCGTGCAGGGAACGAAAAAGGGCGAAAAATTGGTACAGCCAGCCAATTCGCTTCAGGCCAAGTGTTTTGTTTCGAGGGTCATGACGGGGAGCGAATTGGTGGCAGTCCCCATTTTTCTCTCCCGTGCGACTTTCACCACGGGCTGCTAGGGCTACAGCTAAGGAGGTTGTTTATCAGCTCGTTGCACCTGCTTGGCGGGGCTTGGTCCGGCACGAAGACAGGTTCCTGCATAATGAAAAACACGCCCCGGCCGGCCTCTCCCGCGCGAAACGAAGCATCGACGGCGGATCCGCGGAGGCGCCACACGACCGGAGCGGGTGGGCATAAAGTTGAGAACTACCTCCCACACAGAGGCCCCCGGCGGCTCCGCGGATCGACCGGGAGGCGCACGGAACCGAACGTTCCGCCGTGGTGGGGGCGGTTGGGCCCGGATGGGCGGCTTCGCGCTGACCCTTCTGATTGCCGGGCACGGGCCGCTCCCGGCGGGCGACTGGATTTCGTTTGTCGATGTCGCGACGGAGGCGGGCGTCGAGCCGGAAATCGTCTATGGCGGCGTCGAGAGGCAAAAATACATCCTCGAAAGCTCCGGCACGGGCGTTGCCATCTTCGACTATGACGGCGACGGACGCCCAGATATCTTCTTCGTCAACGGCGCCCGACTCGATCTCCCCCTAGAAAAGGCCCCCAGCAACCTTTTGTATCGCAACCTTGGGGACTGGAAATTTGAGGACGTCACGGCAAAAGCAGGTCTCCGCCAAACCGGCTGGGGCCAAGCCGCTTGTGTCGGGGACTTCGACAACGACGGATGGACCGACTTGAACGTGACCTACTACGGCGGCAACCGCCTCTATCGCAACCGGGGAGACGGAAGTTTCGAGGAGGTTGCAAAAACGGCCGAGGTCGAAACCGCCGAGCGCTGGAATGCCGGGTGCACGTTTCTCGATTACGACCTGGACGGCGATCTCGACCTGTTCGTCGCCAACTACGTTCACTATGAGGATGCCGCCAAGTACGAACCGGGGTCGGGCCCCAACTGCAAATGGGAGGGCATGGACGTTCTGTGTGGTCCGACGAGCCTGCGAGGATCAACGAACATCCTCTACCACGGTAACGGGGACGGTAGTTTTACGGACGTTTCCGCCCCGAGCGGCATAGCGCGCGCGGACGGCTACTACTGCTTCATGCCCGTGACGCTCGATTTCGATGGGGACGGATGGAGCGACATCTACGTAGCTTGCGACGCGACTCCGAACATCCTTTACCACAACCAGGGGGACGGCACGTTTGCCGACATCGGCATGGAGTCGGGCACGGCTCTGAGCGAAGACGGGCAAGAGCAAGCCGGTATGGGCGTGGCGGTGGGAGACTACAACCTCGATGGCCGCCCGGACTTGCTGGTGACGAACTTTGCCGGCGAAACGACGACACTCTACCGCAACAGCGGCGGTCGAAGCTTCCTCGATGCGACCCTTGAGGCCAAGCTCGGCGCCGCTACGCGATATCTGAGCTGGGGCGTAGGACTGGTGGATTTGAACAACGACGGCTGGAAGGATATCTTCGTCGCCAGCGGGCACGTCTATCCGGAGGTCGATCAGCATCCTTCAGGGACCTCCTACCGGCAGCCCATGCAGGTCTTCCGCAATCTCGGTGACGCTACTTTCGAAGACATGTCGTCTCGGTCCGGCCAGGCAGTCCAATTGAAGAAAGCAAGCCGGGGCGCCGCTTTCAACGACCTTGACGGTGACGGCGACCTGGATGTCGCTGTTGTGAACATCAACGACCGCCCTATGCTGCTGCGAAACGACGGTGGGCATCGGCAGAACTGGCTGAGGATTCGGCTGGAAGGGGAGAAATCCAACCGCGGCGGTATCGGCGCGCGGATCGAGGTCACAAGTGGAGACCAAACCCAGGTCGAGGAAGTACGCAGCGCGTCCAGCTATTATTCGACGAGCGGCTTGACCGCGCACTTCGGTCTTGGCGCTGCCCAGCGAGCCGATTACGTCGAAGTGCATTGGCCGAGCGGCGCACGTCAAACGTTCGAGAAGGTCGCGGGCAATCAAACCGTCTCGATTCATGAGAGGGAGGGTATCGAGAACGAACCGGCTCGCTGATCTCGATCCTACGGCGGGACGCCTCTTGGCGGAGACCCGTTCATAAGCACAAAATCTCCGGTGATATAGTTAAGGCGGAAATGTCGGAACGCCTCCTCGTTGGGTTCGTTTGTCTCTGCTACTTTCTGCTTTCCCCCACCGCGCTTCCTCAACAAGACCGCCCCGACGGCGAGCATCAAGCCTTGGGAGACGAGCAAGAACCGGGCCTGGACGGCCATCGAAAGATGCTGTCCCTGCTAAAGGAAATCGCTGCCCGAACACCGAACGAGCACACATTCCTGGGAGACAGGGAGACGCGCTCCCTGAGAGAAAAGCTCGCGGACCTGCCCCCTGATGCATCCGCCGCCAACCGCTGGCGCCTCCACCGCCGGTTGGCGGCAAATGAGCTGAACTTGGGCAATGAAACAGCAGCCATTCTTCACTTCAGCAAGGCCTACAACCTGCTTCCTGAGGTAAGAGAAGACCTGGCGCCGGGTGAGGCCAACCAGCTGGTCTTTGACTTGGGCGTGGCCTACATGCGAACCGGCGAGACGCAAAACTGCTGCAATCGGTTCACGCCCGATAGCTGTATTCTTCCGATACGCGGACAGGGCATCCACGCCAAAAAGGAAGCATCGAAGCGGGCGATCGAGTATTTCACCGAGGTGCTCGAAAATTCTCCTAAGGATACGCGCGTCCATTTAGGGTCGCGCTGGCTGCTGAATATCGCCTACATGACGGTCGGCGCTTACCCGGAGACGGTTCCCGAAGACTATCGAATCCCCGCCCAAGCCTTCGAATCGGAAGAGGCGTTTCCGCGATTCGTTAACATTGCACCGCAATTGGGGCTCGACACGTTCAGCCTGTCCGGCGGGGCCATCGGGGATGATTTTGACAACGACGGCTATCTCGACTTGGTCGTTTCGAGCTGGGATCCCGCGGCGCAAATCCGCTTCTTTCGCAATGAGCGGAATGGGAGCTTCTCCGACCGCACACAGGAAGCTAACCTTCTGGGCATCACCGGCGGACTCAACCTGGTGCAAGCCGATTACAACAACGACGGTCACGTGGATATTCTGGTCTTGCGGGGAGCCTGGCTGGCGCACGGCGGAGACCATCCCAACTCGCTGCTTCGCAATAACGGCGACGGCACGTTTACCGATGTGACCTTCGACGCCGGATTGGGGAGGGTCCACCACCCGACCCAGACTGCTTCCTGGGCGGACTACGACAACGACGGCGATTTGGACCTTTATGTCGGCAACGAAGCTCTTCCCGGACTGCCGGCCCCCTGCCGGCTTTTTCGCAACGACGGCGACGGGACCTTCACCGACATTGCGAGGGAAGCCGGCGTGACCAACGACCGATTCACCAAGGCTGTCGTGTGGGGCGATTACAACGGCGATCGATTGCCGGACCTTTACGTTTCGAATCTGCGTGACGCTAACCGGCTCTACAGAAACAGGGGCGACGGCACGTTTGTCGACGTCGCGCCCGAGCTCGGAGTCAGCGGTCCCCGAGCAAGCTTTCCGGCGTGGTTTTGGGACTTCGACAACGATGGGGTTCTAGACATCTTCGTCTCCGCCTACTCGGCGACGATCGGAGATGTCGGCGCCGCTTATCTCGGCTTGCCCTTCGGGACGGAACTCGCGCGCTTATACCGCGGCGACGGGAAAGGAGGCTTCGAAGACGTTGCCCGACAGCGGAACCTGCGCCGGCCGACTGCTCCGATGGGCTCGAATTTCGGTGACATTGATAACGATGGCCACCTTGATTTCTACCTGGGTACCGGCTACCCGAGCTACAGCAGCTTGATGCCCAACGTGATGTACCGCAACCGGGAAGGCAAAAGCTTCGCCGATGTTACCAGCGCGGGAGGATTCGGGCATTTACAAAAAGGCCACGCGGTCGTGTTCGCGGATTTCGACCACGACGGCGACCAGGACGTGTTTGAAGAGATGGGCGGGGCCTTTCAGGGAGACAAGTTCAAGGATTCGTTCTACGAGAACCCTGGTTTCGGCAACCATTGGATCACCGTCGATCTGGTCGGCGTAGAAACGAACCGCTCGGCGATCGGCGCGCGGATTAGGGCCCAGGTCGTCGAAAACGGGAGGCGCCGGTCCATCTACAAACGCGTCAATAGCGGCGGCAGCTTCGGCGCGAATCCCTTGCGGCAGACGATCGGTCTAGGGAAAACGCAGAAGATCGAACTTCTTGAAGTGTACTGGCCGACTTCGGATTCGACCCAGACCTTCCGCGACGTGCCCATGGACCAGCACATCGGGGTCGTTGAATCAGAGGAAGACTACACAACGAAGTCGGTCAAGCGGTTCAAGTTTGGCGGTTCCCCCGAGTAATCGATCTCCTCACCAGAGGTCGAGGTTGCAAACCTGCACCCAAACCTCGCCCCAGTCTTTGCGATAATGACGGCTCCATGTACATCGCAGACAAAGTGCGTGCGGGGGCAAGATCGTCCCGCGTTCGACTTCACCGCGCGTCGACGCTTGTGGCCATGCTGGGCGTTCTTATCCTGCCGAGCCCAGCGTCGAGCGAGTCCGTCAGCGGGTCGAATTGGCCCCAATGGCGCGGTCCTGAAAGCCAGGGGATATCTTCGGAAAACAACCTGCCCAGCGAATGGACCGCGACCAAGAACATAGTTTGGAAAACGCCGATTCCCGGTCGCGGCCATTCCTCGCCGATTGTCTGGGGAAACAACCTGTTCGTCACGACGGCTATCCAAGGGCCGGTGATACCAGGAGCGAAGACTCTGCAACACTTCACCGCAGACGGGGGTGTTTTCCTCCACCCCGACGTCGTCGGAGGCGAGTACGAGCACGCGTTCAAAGTTCTGTGTTTCGACACCGATACCGGCAAGATTCTCTGGGAGCGAACCGCCTACAAGGGGCGGGTCTACGACGGCAGGCACCGCAAGAACACGTACGCCTCCCCGACCCCGGTGACGGACGGCAAATACGTCTATGTCTACTTTGGCGCCGAGGGCGTTTACTGCTACGACTTTGACGGAAATCTGGTCTGGAAAGGGTCCCTGGGGCAAATCGCCACCATGGGCATGGGAGTTGGGACATCTCCTGTTCTCTGGGGAGATTTGGTGATCGTGCAGTGCGATCAGGATAACGGCATCGATTCGTTCCTAGCGGCTATCAGCAAAAAGACCGGCGAGGAGGTCTGGAGAGTCAAGCGGGCCGCCTTCGAAAGCTGGTCTTCGCCGATCGTGGTGGCGACAAAGAAGCGCACGGAGTTGGTGGTCAATTCGCGGGAGTTGGTGATCTCCCACGATC
Organism: Bryobacterales bacterium; assembly: GCA_965206025.1. Lineage (GTDB taxonomy): Bacteria > Acidobacteriota > Terriglobia > Bryobacterales > UBA6623. Next base: position 402,817 of record CBDBIU010000004.1, read on the forward strand.
CCGCTACCGGTGAGGAGTTGTGGCGGTCTGACGGGGTAGGCGTCAACCCGGTCCCGACGCCGGTGACCGGACATGACCTAGTTGTCGTCTCGGCCGGCGCCGGCCAGAAGCGAGCGATGGCTATCCGGCTAGGTGGATCGGGCGACGTCACCGGCACGTCCCAGATCGCTTGGCAGTACAACAAAGGCACGGCGCACATCACCTCGCCTATTCTCTACGGCGACTACCTCTACTTGCTCACAGACAACGGGATCGTCACCTGTCTCGACGCCAAAACCGGCGAAGTGCAATACCGCGACCGGGTGCCCGGCCCAGCCAAGTTCTCGGCTTCTCCCGTGGCGTTCGACGGCAAGATCCTTCTGACAAGTGAAGAAGGAGAATCTTTCGTTTTTACGGCAGGGCCCAATTACGAACTACTCAGTACGAATTCGATCGGCGAACAGGTCCACGCTTCCCCGGCGATTGCCGGCGGGAAGATCTTCATCCGGGGGGAGAGGAATCTTTACGCGATTGGGCGGGCAGAGAGTGAGTAGGGCGGGGGACTGGGAAGGTTGGCAAGAGTGCTTGTTCTATTGACAAGCAAGACTAATCCACCGCTCATCCGGCTGCTATGACTAATACCGCATACACAGCAGCGCCTGCTGCGGCAAAATATCCCACACGGCGCCACCAGCCCTTTAGCTGCGAAAAGTAACCCGCGGTCAGAACAACGGCAGGCAGCAAACTCATATCAACCCAGAAAAAACCGACTGGGTCGGTGTTCCCTGGAGGGTCCCCGGGGCGGATCAGGACGAAGAACCCCAGGACAAACCAAAACAGCACAATTAAGAACCTAGTAGCCGAACCCTCGCGTTTGTAATGAAACGTGGTTATAACTACACTTGCCAGCAGAATCGCACCAAACAACGTATTCATGGAGGGATACGCTCTCCCGTATTCTACAAGCCGCCAGTCGAGGAGATGGTACGCTCCCCGGATCGCGTCCCGGCCATAGAAGAGGAAGTAGTGGGAAGTAAATCCTATGCCGCCGATACGCGAAAGGTGACCGGCGTAATTGAGTGCCGGGACCGTCGTGTCCGGATTCTCCACATTCCAATAGATATCAGGCGAGATGAGCACTAAAAATATCAGTAAAGCGATGTAAGGCTCCTTCCGTCGAAACCAAGAGCGTGAGCCGGACGCGAGCAGTGTTACAAAGAACACCGGTACGAGGAGGCTCGAAAGCAGTTTGCATAGAAAACCTAAGCCTGTTGCCACAGCAGCGAGGTACAAGAAGTTAGGCTTCCCCTTCTGAAGAAAGCGGCTGAAGCTGTACACCGCGATCGAAACAAGACAGAGGTAATAGATCTTCTCTACCGCGAATGACGAGATGCCGATATGATACTCATTGAAAGCCAGCAGGCCCGCTGCCCAAAGCCCTGCCGTCGCACCCTTCCATTCCCGAGCGATCAGATAAACGACCAGGATGGCCAGCAATCCCACAAGAAGACTTAAAAAACGAAATCCAACCGGAGTCTCGCCAAACAAGATCGAGCTCGCTTTGATGAAGTAAGCCGGCAAGAAAGGATCATGGCCCCCGTGAAGGGGTAGGTGAAGATGGCCTGGTCGAACGGAAATACTTTGCGCCAAGGGAATCCAGTGCATTTCCTCATCCCAGATATACTTTGCGACAGAGGCGCGATACAGCCTCAAGACCGCAGCTGTCCCGATGATCAACAGAAGAGTCATGCGATGACCTAGAAGTTTTCTCATCGAGGGATCTGATCCTCTCTTGTTGAACGTGGAGCCGTGAACACGGTGCTGCTATCGACGAGCTTGTTCATACGACCATGAATTCGTCCGGAGCGAGGCTTGTCCTCCCGGCAAGCAAGAGTGACAGTCGTACGCCGCAGGGCGGTCCGCTTCAATGAGTCTAGGCCAGGATTTCTTTGACCACTCTCGCCGGTTCCTGGCCGGTGGGCTTCTCGTCCAAGCCGTTATGGTTGTAGATGAGTTTTTTGAAGTCCAGCCCGAGGGAATGGAGAATCGTGGCGTGGAAATCGTGAACGCTGACGCGGTTTTCGACGGCCTTGTAACCTGTGTCGTCGGTGTTCCCGTAGGCCGTGCCGCCTTTGATTCCGCCGCCGGCCATCCAGGTGGTGAAGCCGGCCGGGCCATGGTCGCGCCCGTCGCCGCCTTGGGAGAGCGGTAAGCGGCCGAACTCGCCTCCCCAGACGAGCAACGTGCTGTCAAGCAGGCCGCGCTGCTTGAGGTCTTTGATCAACCCTCCAATCGGCTGGTCGGTCTTATTGCAGCAATAGCGCAGGTTCTTTTCGAGACCGGAGTGGTTGTCCCAAATCTGCTGCTCGATATAAATCTGGACGTAACGAACGCCGCGCTCGACCAGCCGGCGCGCCATCAGACAGCGGCGCCCGTAGGAGGACGAGACTTTCTTGTTGATGCCGTACATCTCCCGGGTAGCCTCCGATTCCTGAGAGACGTCGAGGGCGTCGGTGGCCGAGAGCTGCAGCCGCGCGGCCAACTCGTAGCTGGCGATGCGGGCGTCGAGATCGGGCTGGAAGGGCCTTTGGTCGCGGTGCTTGGCCGACAGCCGGCTCAGCAGATCCCGCGCAAGGTCTCTGACCGGCGTGGGGAACTCATCCTTCGCCTCCAGGTTCAATATCGGGGAACCCTCCGAGCGCAGCCGGGTCCCTTGAAAGATGGGGGGCAACCACCCCGACTCCCAATTCTTGATTCCCTGGGTGGGAAGCCCGATGGGGTCGTCCAGCACGACGTAGGCGGGCAGGTCCTGATTCTCACTGCCCAACCCGTACACCGACCAGGCTCCAATGGTCGGACGCCCCGGAAACACGCTGCCCGATTGCATCAGAAAAATGCCCGGGCCGTGCGTGAAGTTGGTGGTAAAAGTTGAGCGGATCAGGGCCAGCTCGTCAGCGTGCTCGCCCAGATAGGGCAAGACGTCGGCCATCTCGAGGCCCGACTTGCCGTACGGGACGAACTTGAAAGGCGAGGGCATGAAGCCCCCGGCCTCGTCGGCGAAAAGAACGTCGTTCGCCAAGTCACGTCCGGGAGGCTGGCCGGCGTATTTCGTCAGCAGCGGCTTGTGATCGAACAGATCAACCTGGCTCGGGCCGCCGTGCATGAAAAGCTGAATGACGGACTTCGCGCCGGGCTCGAAATGCGGCTTCCTTGGCGTTACGTCAGAAGGAGTTTCGTGCCCAGTTGCGGCCAGGGCCGGGTTCGAAGAAAATAGATCGGCGCCCAAAAGCGACGCCAGGGCGGCCCCGTAGAGCCCGTCCGACACTTTAGAGAAGAAGTCGCGCCGCGAAGGGGCTGCCATCCGATGGGAAATAGAGTTGACGTTGGTATCGTGCATCGAACGCATTCCCTCCTCAGTCGATGTAGACAAAGTCCGGCGAGTTCAAGATCGTGTGGCAATAGGCGCCGAGCGCCAGCCAGCGCGCTTTCGCTTCTTTAGGTTCCGCCGGGGTTTCCTGATCCAGGTATTCCCGCCAGTGACGCCTCAGATCCCCCAGTGCCCGGACCCCCATCTCCTTCTCTTCGGTCGACGGCGTGCGTGACAGGGCAGCGAGGTACACGCGGTCCACTTGGCTCCGGACGTCATCCCCCGCGGCATCCATCACCCGGCCCGCGAAGTAGCGGGCGCTCTCGCGGAGCAAGTCGCTGTTGAGCAACTGGAGGGCTTGGGTCGAAACCGTGGAGTACTCGCGCCGCAGGCAATTGGGGCTGCCGTCATCGAGTCGCGGCGCGTCGAAGTTCGTAAGCAGGGTTGACGGCGTCTCTCGTTTTTGCAACATGTAGATGCTGCGGCGAAATCCCTTTTCCGTGGGCTTGGCGACGACCTCGCCTTCCTCGGTCTGCTCGATCTCGTCGGGAGGCCCGAACGGCGTCGGGTCGAGCCTCTGGGCCACCTTGAGAACAGAGTCCCGCAGGGCCTCGGCGTCCATGCGCTTGAAGGGGAACCTCGACAGCAGCGAATTGTCGGGGTCCGTTTCTCGCGCGGCCGGATCAATCTTCGATCTCTGCCGGTAGGCGGCCGAGGTCATGATCAGGCGGTGCATCGCTTTCATGCTCCACTTTTGGCGGACAAACTCGGTAGCCAGCCAATCGAGCAGCTCGGGATGCGACGGCGGTACGCCCAATTTGCCGAAATTGCCGGGCGTGCGCACCAGCCCGGTTCCGAAATGATACTGCCAAATGCGGTTGACCATCACCCTGGCCGTCAAGGGGTGGTTGGGCTGGGTGAGCCAGCGTGCGAAGGCCAGGCGCTGACCACTCGTGTCGGTCGTCCAAGGCGGCTTGACGACCTTGTACGGCTCGATGCCATCCCGCAAAACCGACGGTACCCCGGGGAACACCCTGGGGCCGGGATTCAACGAGTCACCGCGCCGAAGGATGTAGGCCGGCGTCGGCTCGCCTCCCATGTCGTAGAGCGCCCGCACCATGGGCTCGGGTTTGATCTCGTCTTCGGCCTTGAGAAGGGCGATTCGAATATCCCTGGCCTCATCCTTGAACTTGAGAAATCTTTCCTCCAACGCCTTCTCTAGTATTTCGAGAGAAAGTTTTTTCACCAAGTATTTCTGAAGGCTGCTCCGTTCTTCCTCAGGGGTTTGAACGGCCTTCAACGCGTCCTCGCGAACGTCCTCGGGCAGTTGGGCCAATTTTTCGCCAAGCAGTTCCTCCCGCAGCGGGGCTGCTTTCTCTTCCAAGGTCTGCTTGAGCCGTTCGATTTCCTTTTTGATCGGAGCGTTGTGGGCTTCCCGCTCCTCGCGCCCCTCGTCGGAAGGTATGAGCAGCAGCCGCTTGGGCGCGTAGGGTTCTCGTTCGAAGCTTGCTCCCGTCAACTTGTTGGGCATCAGCCAGTCATAGGGATCGTAGGCGGTACGCAGTATGGCCCCCAGACTGTAGTAGTCGCGGTGGGGAATGGGATCGAACTTGTGGCTGTGGCATCGTGCACAGCCTGTGGTAAGGCCCATCACCGTCGAACCCAGCATCCGCACCTGCGCCGCGATGGTGTCGAACCGAAACGGAACGAAGTTCACGTCGTGCGAATTCGTCGGGTCGGGCGTCATACGCAGGAAGCCCGTCGCCACCAAGTAATCGAGCTGCTGGGGAGTGAATTTCTTGACCGCCTTGTAGTCGAATAATTCATCGCCGGCGATCTGTTCCGTCAAGAACTGATCGTAGGGCTTGTCGGCATTCAACGAGCGGATGACGTAATCCCGATAGCGGTAGGAATGAGGACGGACGCGGTCATCCGCCGCTCCGCCTTCCGAGTCCGAGTATCCTGCCGCGTCGAGCCAATATTTTCCCCAGCGCTCACCGTAATGGGGGGATTGGAGCAGGCGATCGATCAGGCGTTCGTAGGCGTCCGGGCTAGAATCGTTCTGATAGGCCACGACTTCCTCCGGGTCGGGGGGGAGACCGGTCAGATCGAGATAGGCACGGCGCATGAGTGTCAGGCGGTCGGCCCGCGGCGAGAAACTCAGCTCCTTCTGCTGCAATTTCCGCAACAGGAATGCGTCAATCGGAGTCCGCACCGAGTCTTGCTCGTCGATCCTCGGCGTCGCCGGACGGCTCGGCGCCACAAACGACCAAAACTTGCGCTCTTCGTCGCTGATAAGAGGGTCAGGGCCGTCGCCGACTTGGGCGACCTCCCCGCTGTCCGCGGGCGCGCCGGCGGCGATCCACTGGCGAAGTTTCTCGAGTTCTCCTGACGTGATATCCCGCGTGAAGTAGGAGAACTGCCACTCGGGAGGCGGCATTTCCCGCGCGGTGATGCGCTTGATAAGCAGACTTTCATCGGGTTTGCCGGGAACAATCGCCGGTCCCGACTTGCCCCCCTTCAGCAGCCCGGCGCGCGTCCGAAGGTCGAGCCCCGCTCGCTGGATTCGCTTGCCGTGGCAAACGATACATTTGACGTGCAGGATGGTTACTAGAGCTTCGCGCTCGGTGACCTCCCGGGCGGCCAGTTGAGACTTGGCGGCTTCGGGGTCTTCTCCCTGCTGGAGCGCTCCGGCCTCGATCCACTTTCGAATCAGCTCGATCTCGTCGTCGCCGAGCTTGCCGGGACCCATGGGCATTTCGCCCGAGGAGATCTTTTGAAACAGCAAGCTCTCGTCCGGCCGGCCCGGCGCAATGCCGGCTCCTGTTTCGCCTCCCTTGAGCGCGGCGTCGCGGGTGCGCAAGTCCAGCCCGTTCTGCCGCAGGTTTTCGCCGTGGCAGACGAGGCAATTGGCTTCAAAAACAGGAAGGACGTCGGACTCGAAGCGCGGCGGCTGATCTAGCTCTCCGCCCCGGGCGGTCGAAGACGAGAAAAACAGCCCGGCCGTGAGCAGGAGAGCGGCAGAAAGTCCCGCTGACGACGGGCGGCAAAAGCCCCTCAAGACAGACATATCAACTTCCCCCTGAGCTAATACCCCAAAGACCAGCAACCGACACTACCTTCCGGCTAGGCTCGGTGCACGCATCCCTACCACTTTATCACCGCCGGGGTGGCGAAGCGAGTCACTTTCTTCATCGGCGCTTTGGCTTGCAGATAGTGGCCGCGTTGGTAGAGCGGCGATCCGGGAACCAGCGGCGGCGAGATTTCGACCAGCGTGTTCCCCTTGAATTTACAGGTGTGGACCTGCTCGTCCGGCGCTTTCCAGCCGCCAAGTTTAGGGATCGTCCAAAGCTCCGTCTTTTCGACCATAGGGAACTCGATAGTCAACACATCGCCGGCCTTGAGGCCGTCGAAACGCAGGTAATTGTCGAACCAAACCAAAGTTTGCTGCTTGCCATCCAGCTCGGCGCGAACCGCCGCACGGTCCACCCACAGCGGGATTCGCACGAAAGCTTCGCGCGCCTGCTTGTTCTTGAGGACTACTTTCCCCTCATACGGCAGGTAGCTGTCGACATCGAGCCAAGGGGTTGAGCGGTTCAACAGCAAATTGACCCGAGCCGTGCCGTCTTCGTAACGCACAGTCGCATCCGCGGCGTAGAAAAGACCCATGTTTCCGTGGGTGCTGCAGCAGAGATAATAGCGGCTCTTGTCGGGGTTGCCGGCAAACCCGCCCACCATCCGATTGATCACATTGACGGTCGTGATATCGGTTGACGGATGCACGGAGTGCGAAGCCTCCGCGCTCGTGTACGGCTTGTCGGGCGGCGGCGGCTTGCCCTCGGAGAGCTTAGCCATGAATTGCTTGTCGTCCGGGGTGAACTGCATGGCGACCCCGTGGTTGCGGATGTATTGGTCCACATCCTCCCAGTAGTCGCCAATGCCGGCCTGGGACAGCTTGACCGCGATGCCGATCATGCGGCCCGTCGCACAGCCCTGGCCGTCTCCGACGTAGCCGATGCGCGCGAAGCCGCCTTGCCAGTGGGCATGTTCGGCGCCGTTGACTTTCGGATACTCATGCTCGAAGTCCGCCCAAAACTTAGGCTGGCTGTAGAAGCGGACCAATTGCCCCGACAGCCGCAGGGCGTGCTCGTTGCCCGTCAGCTGATACCAGGTCGCCAGCGCCCCGGGTATGTGTCCTTGATGGTTAAACAGCGAGCCTTCTTCCCCGAACTTCTCGTTCGTGGGCTCGACCGTATCTTTCCAGCCTTCCTTGGTGTAGCAGGAGCGCAAATATTCTTCGTCATAGAAGCCGTAGACGGGAATGTAGGCGTAGTCGTCCTTGTGGACGACGATTTTCTCCAGCCCCTCGACCATCTTATCGATGCGCTCCTTCCAAATCGGATCGCCGGTGTATTGGTAGAGGGCGATCATGGCCCGCATAAAGCGGCCCTGGCCGTGGACCATCACGAAGGGTTCGCCGATCTTCATCCACGGTTTCTTGGTGATGTCGGCCGACACCCAGTGCAGCCCGTCCTCTCCGAGCATCGAGGCCATCATTTCGACCATCTTGGCCTCGCGTTCCACGTGTAGAGTGCTGCCGCTGATAACGCGCTCGAACACCATGGCCTCCACCGCCTTGTCTTGGCAGGCGCCCAGCGAGGTCACGTGCGCATAGGCGTAGGGCGGATTGGTGCGGTCGCAGTAACCGCCGAAATACATCTCGTAGTTCAGGTCCTCATCGATGATTTCGGTGAAGTGCTGCAGCCCCAGACTCGTATGTTCAGCGAGATCAAGCGTGTCGGGAACCTCCGCCTCGTAATACTCGCCCTCGATCGGCAAGGCGTCGGCGGGTCGGGCGCCGCGGTCCGCGTCTCCGGCCTCCGGCTGGGGACAAGCCGAGAAGATCAGGACTGCTAGCAGGGCAAAAACCGCAAGGACGCTGTTCATCACAAGCTCATGTCGTTTCATGGTTGGTTCTCCTCGACTTCGCACTGGGGTTGTCGTCTCTTCCTCGCATACTGAAGTCTGTCACAGACAGACAAACTAGACTCTCTCACTTCCGCAAACGGATGACCAATGGCCAACTCCGCACCCGCATCTTGCGGAGGACCAGATCATCGGATACGCCTTGGTCCGCCATCAGCGGCGTCTCGGTCCCATTGAGGACGTCGATGACCGAGGCGCTCTTGCCGCCCGCCCCCTGAATCGCGACGTCCGACAGGAAATTCGCGCGGTCCCGGCCGTTCTCGTCCACGTAACCCGGCAGCCAGAAAGCGATCAGCTTTTCACCCTTGCTGTTGGCGAATGCATAGTGCTCCACTTCCCGGAATTTTCCGTTTACCGGAGCGGCCTCCCGGCGCCTTTCCGTGAAGGTGACGGGAAGGTCCACACGCCGCTCACGTCCTCAAGAACCGTAGACAGGGTCCGCAGCATGTAATAGATCACTTCCGGCTGCGTGGGACAGATCACTTCGCCGGAGAAGGTATTGCGAAAAAGACTCAACCCGCGCATCGTTTGCATGGTCTGAAATGTCTCGTTCCACAGATTGATGACCCCCAGGTGGGCGAACGTGATGCTGAGCCGCGACGCGTAAATGGCCTTTTGCATCTCGCTGTGTTTCTCCCGGTTGACGTAGCCCGGCAGGTCCGAGTGGGGATAGGCGGTGAAGTAGTCCCACTCGCTGGCGATATACCGACCCTCGAATCCAAACCCCTCGACGAAACGCTTGAATCGAGGAAAGTCTTCCGTGAAAGAAGCTGCACAGGAATCACGGGGGGAAGGGTCATAAAACGGGTGAAACGCGATCGCGCCCATTTGAGAAAGCAGTCCCTCTTCGCCCAGCGCCTTGAACCAGCTGTACTCATGCTTGTCGCGGTCCGGGAGGCGCTGGATCCATCCTGGCGACGCCGGTATGATTTTCGCCTCGGGATACTCTTCTCGGATGACCTTGACGGCCTTTTTCAGCAGCTTGGCATAGTTCTTCGCTTCTTCATAGGTATAGGGGTTCCACTCGTTCCAGACTTCGAATAGCGGACGCGATCCTTAGAAGTGCCGCACCATGAAACGCACGTAGTTGAGGAAACCTTCCAATTGGGCAGGGTGATCGAGGGGTACCCGCTGCCAATCCCGAGTGCCCCCCGGGTTATTGGCATAGGTTTCCATCAGGTCTTTCGTCCGATCGGGCGTTCTCGGTTCCGGTGCGTAATGCCAGTTCCCCTTGTCGAGGCACATGACCACTTCGATGCCGTTTTTGACCGCCTCCGTCACGACGGCGTCGGCTCTCTCATCCACCTGCAGCTTCCCCTTTTCTCGCTCCACATAGGCCCATTGGAATAGGCTCATGTCGTAGCCGACGCGGGTCCATTTGAAGCCCAGGTCGTATTGCGTCGGCCACAGCATGTCCTGCGTGAAGCGGTCCATGCCGTAGCCGCTGTGCGTGGAGGAGACTTGCACGCCCGCGCCCCGGCTTGCGAGAGCTACGTTTTTGCCTTCTTCGTCGAGTACCTCGAGTTCGGCGATCGAAAACGAATGCCCGAAGTAGTGAGTGATTGGCGGGTCGGAGGCGAGGACCCAGATCTGCTTGGCCTGCCGGCGGTTGAAAGAAACTTCATTACGCCCCCCGATGTTCTGGGGTGCATAATCGTCGGTTTTGTACGCCGTGGTCCAATGCCAGGAGTCGCGGGCGAGCCTTACTTCCAGTCGGCGCGGAAAGGACTGCCCGACACGATCGTGCCTCTTGGTACGCCCGCTGCGGCCCATTCCTTCCGGGTGCCCGACGAGCACAACACGGTCGACCAAGGCCTCGGTGGGAAGATCAATTCTGATCCAGACCTCCTCGAAGTCGGGGCGGTTTTGTCCCCGGCTGGCCCAACAACTTCGAACGTCGCCACCGATGAGGCCCAACTGAGTGGCGATAATCTTACGATCCGCCTCGAGATCCCGGTTACTGCCCGAGGCCAACCGGCAGTTGACCAGCGCCTCGATAAATTTCGCCGGAATGTTCAGCCAGGCGTCCGTGGAATGGTTCACGAACAGCAGCGGAGGACGCTGCGAAAAATCCACGTTGAATGCCAGAGCCCATCGTTCGGAGGGGACGAAAGCATTTACCAGGGCATTGATCGCCAGGTCCATTCTGGCGACCAAATCGAGCGTGTCGGGCACCGACGCCTGATAACGCTCGCCTTCGAGCACGGCCTCGATGGGATTGGTCTTGAGCAGCGCGTTGTCCTCGGGCCGTAGAGGCTCCTGGGCGATATTGGCTTCCCCCTCGGGCGCGTGTTGGCCCACCTCCCCGCTGGGCTGGCAGGCCAAACCCAACAGCGCCAGAACCAGTGCTCCAATGGACGCCAAGACCACGAGCCGCGTCTTGGACTTCTTGTCTCCATTTGAAGCCTCATTCTTTCTCCTTTTTCAACGACGTGAATACCCTGGACACCGAGAGCCTCTCTTAAGAGGTGTTGCAATCTGTCTTCCAAACATCGATTGACGCTCGCAAAATACAGTGACCTTGGCACACGGGCACGGCATGCCGTGCCCCTACCGTCTGAACACCAGCGATTCCGCAACCACCTTTTCTGGGCATGGGAAACATTTGATTTAGCAAGTGTTTTGGTGTTGCCCGCTCTCCTCCCCCGCCCCCAAAGCAACTCGTCCTTGAGCCACTTCCGCCCTCCCGGGCCAACTCGCTGCGGAATCGCTGCGACGCCGCCCCTTTCATTGACAGCCCTCAGGCGGACAGCTATGCTGGATAAGAGCCGTTAATTGCCCCTAACAGGTGCACTGCACGGTTTCTTCCAAAGGATTCTCGTGGCAAATACGCGTTCCGCGATCAAGCGCATCCGTCAGACGGCGAGGCAGACCGAGGTCAATCGCCGCAATCGGAGCCGGATGCGAACCCAGGTCAAGAAGCTTGAACAAGCTCTTGCCGACAAGGATGCCGCCGCCCAGCAACTGTTGAATCCCACGCTGAGCCTCGTCGACAAGTCGGTACAGAAAGGCGTGCTGAAGAAAAACACCGCCTCGCGCATGAAGTCCCGGCTCACCGTTCTCGCGAAAACCCTCACGGCGAAAGCGGGCTAGCCCGTCAGCCTCACCACCAGTTGCTCCATGATGATGCGGTCGCCGGGCCGTTCGCGCCGAAGATCCCGATCGGCCTGAAATAGGGAGGTCAGCGCGCCCTCGAGTTCATCTTGGGAGAATCGACGGGCAATATCAAGCACTTGCCCTGCTCTCGACGGCCACATGCGAACCCCGCTCTGTTGGCATTGCCGCATCAGCTCCGCGCTGTTTCGTGCACCCCCTTCTTTGGCCGCCAACGCCTGGCGGAACAGCCCGGCCAGAAGGTTGATCTGCATGGGCCAGTACTCGCCGCTTCTGGTCAGAGTATCGAGCACCTCGAGCGCCCGCAGACGGTTCTTCCGGGCCAGCGCGTCGGAGAACTCGAATACGCCGCGGTGGCGGGCCTCGGGGATCAAGGTCTCTAGATCTTGAGCGTTGATCGCCCGCCCGTCGGCGGCGTAGAGGGCTAGCTTCTCCAATTCGTTGCTCAGGCGGGCCATGTCGTTCCCTAACATTTCCACCAGCTCGGACAAGATGGGCCGCGCGATGTTCAGTCGCAGCTCCTTTGCCAATTGCGTCGCCGCCGCGGCGGCCTCTTGCGGGGTCAGCCGCCCCAGCTCAACGGCCGCGGGGACCCCCGCATAGAACTTCGCTACTCGTTCGAGCTTAGCCTTGTCGCCTCGATCATTCCAATCGTAGCGGGTCGCCTCGAACAACAATACGACTCCGGCTACGGGGTCGGCGAGATAGTCCGCAAGCGGGTCGGTACCGGGGGAACGGGCGCCGGCCCGCGCGGCGAGTCGCTTGGGCAGCACGGCTTCCGCATTCAGACCAATGACAAGCCGGCGGGGAGCAAACAATGAGAGCGTCCGCGCTTCATCGAGAAGCCGGTTCAAGGGCTGCTCGCTCAGATCGATCTCGATCAACCCTTCCGGGGAGCCGGATTCGGGATGATCCCGGTCGCCCAAGACAGCTTTGATCAGCGCCCGGCGGCAGCGGTCTCGAAAGAACCCCTCATTGCCGAGAAACAGGTAGGCCGGGGCTGCTGGGGAGCGGCCCAGACTGGCGAGAAACTGTTTGGGCTTCATCGGGATTTAGAAACCTTCGAGCACGGCGGAAACCAAACTCCGCGCCAACCCGTCGCCCGTCCGCACTAGGGCGGCCTGCCTCTCCTCCACATAGGCTTCCGGATCGGTCGTGACCTCGTAGCGCTCACGATACTCGAAGGCCGGGTTTTGGTAGATCACTTTGCCCGTGTTCCGCTCGATCAAAGCGACCTGGACCTGGGTCAGAGTGGCCACGCTGGTCGACCGGCCCGTCTTCGGATCGAACACGACGGGGAAAACGAAGAAGTTGAGTACCGTGCCCGCCAGGGTCGCGTCGGCCTCCGCTGGGTCGCTGACGATCCGATAGCGCGTGCGCGTCATGAATTCCTGTGCGACCGCGCCCGTCACGTACTGCTCGATCTTGAATTCGGTCGTGTTGTTTCTGAAGGTGGGAATGGCAATGGTGTGGACGGTATCGGGCACCGTGTCGGCCCGTCCCGCGAGGTGATAGCCGCAGGATCCGGCGGAAAAAGCAACCGCCAACCAGACGACGGCGGAACCATACGCGGGGTTAGCGCGCCTTCGAGCGTACAACGGCGCCATTCCTTTGTGGGGACCAAGCTTCCCGAACGGCGGACACGAGCCCGCGGAAGAGTTTGCCCCATCTAGGCAAATAAAACAGGCGCCACTCAACATGTTGTAGTCAAAAACGCCGAATTTCGTTCTCGGTGACAGAGTCCTAGCGCGGGTCCGCGACCGACTCCCTGACCGCGTGTTCCGACCTCGCGACCGACCGGCGTTGGCGCCGAAACGGCCCCCCAATGCGCGTCACAATGCCGCTGAGCACGAAGGCGGAGGCCATTGCCAGCAACACCGGCTGCGAGAAGTTCCAGATGAGATAAATCAAAGTCGCGAAGAAAACGACCATGACGAGCGAAGGTATCTGGAGAAGACCGATGTCCTTGAAGCTCGAGTACCGCCAGGTCGAGATCATCAAAAACGCGAGCAGTCCGATCAGCACCAGCCAGAGAATGCCCGACGGCCACCAATTCTGGATCGGGTACCCACCGCAAAAGTGCACGACCGCGGCCAGCATCCCCGCGGCCGGAGGAATCGGCAAACCCACGAAGTAGCGGCGTCCCGGGTGCCCCGGGTTCTTCGGCGTCGGATTCTTCTGCACGTTGAAGCGCGCCAGGCGGGCGGCGCCGCAGGTCAGGTAAAGGAACGTCATCAGGTACCCGATGGCCGGCAGCCAGTCGGCCAACCAAAGGCCGGCGGCCAGCTCAGGGGAGCGGATCCCCCAAGCGAACGCCAGCGTGGCCGGCGCCACGCCGAAAGTGATCGCATCGGCCAGCGAATCGATCTCCCGCCCAAAATCGCTGACGGCGTTCGTCATCCGCGCTATGCGGCCATCCATGCCGTCGGTAAACACCGCCAGACCGATGGCCAAGGCAGCGTGGTTGTAAAGCCGGGCCGCCTCGTCCCCCATGGCGGGCTGCAGCGAGATCGCCTGCACGGTTTTCATCAGGCAGTAGTAGCCGCAAAACAGCGTGCCGACGGTAAAAACCGTAGGCAGGGCATACGTTCGACGAGGGTTCCTCGTGGTTTGGAATTCGCCCATTCTATGAATCTCGTCGACGAGCTAGAATCGAACTCCCGCCTTTGACGCGCTCCCCCGGTCGCACCAATAAATCCCACTCCGGTCCCAGCAAGATGTCGACGCGCGAGCCGAACTTGATCAAGCCGAATCGCTCCCCCTTTTTGACAACGTCGCCCTTCGACTTGTGGCAAACAATGCGGCGAGCCACCAGCCCGGCGATCTGTCTGACGACCACTGTCGCGCTTCCTGACTCGATCGTCAAGCTCGTCTGTTCGTTTTCCAAAGACGCGCTTTCCCGATTCGCCAAGCGGAACTTCCCCGGCCGGTACTCGAAGGCCGTAATGCGGCCACTAACAGGCATGCGATTGACGTGGACGTCAAAGATATTGAGGAACACGCTAACCCGCCGGCCACCGTCTCCGCTCGGCTGCAACCCGACCACTTTCCCGTCGGCCGGCGAAACAGCGACGGCGCCACCGGGAATCTCCCTCTCCGGGTCACGGAAAAAGTACAGGCAGAAGGCGGCCATCAGGAAAAAAGGAAGCCCCCAAGCCGGCGACGAAAATAGACTTGCCAGAAGCCCCGCCGAAGAGAGGCCAACCCCGTAGTGGATCCCGTCACGCACCATCGATCGTCGTGCTCCGCAGGCTATTGTACCAGCACCTAACCCGCTTTTCTCACCGACTGACGAGGCGAAGTGCGTGACAAGAGCGGGATAGAAACAAAGCACTTAGCCTGAAACGAATTGGCCGCCTGTACCGATTTTCCGTTGTCTCGTCAGCGCGCAGTCTAACCCAAACCGATTCGTTAGGCCAAAAGGCGCCGCAAATTACCGCCCAGGATCGCAGCAACCTCATCCGCGGCGAGCGAAAGTTGCTCGAATACCGGGAGCTGCGCTTCGAGAACCGCCGCATTCCACCCGCGTGGGAAGAAGGACGAGTCCGAGCCGAAAAGCAGGCGGTTCGCGCCGTAGACTGCAAGCGCTTGCGCGAAGACGGCATGGAGGTCGAGCGGGGGAACCTGATACTTCGTCCAGGAGTTCGAGCTCGACGTGTCGAGATAAATGTTAGCCGCGAGATCCCCCAGCATCAAGACCTCCCGGAAGTAGCCCGCGCCGAAGTGAGGAATCACGAAGTTCACGTTCGGGAACTCGAGCGCCACTCGGTGCAGGTCGATCGGGTTCGAGTAGCTCATGTCGAATTTCGACGGCAGCCCCAGCTTGTTCCGGACGCCAACGGTCAGCACACCCATGTGAACGAAGACGACGACACCGGGGCGCTCGGAAGCAAGCTCGTAGATGGGCTTGAGGCGGTCATCTTGGACGGAAAATCGATGCATCGCCGGAAACAGGCAAACGCCGCGCAGTCCGAATTTGTCGAGCGCCGCCTCGGCTCGCTCCACGGCGTCGGGCGCCAACGGGTTGAGCATGAAATAACCCGACAGACGGTCGGGAAATGCCCGCACGGCGTCAGCAGCCGATTGCTCGTCTCCCGGGACGCTGGCCATCAAGACAGTCTTTTCGACGCCGTGTCGGTCAAGCTCTTCCACCCATTGGGTCGCGAGTTGCGTGTTGTCCTCGGGAGGCAGGTCCCAGCCGAGTTGCTCGACGATGGTTTCAACAGGCCGCTCCGACGGCAGGTTTTTTTTTTGCGCGGCCAAGGCTTTAAAGAAACCGCGAGAGAATAGATGCGCATGGGCGTCGCGGACCGCTATCTCACCCCAACTGGTTTTCATTTGGATTCTTCCTCCATGTAAAGAGTGAACTCTTATTCTAGGGAAACGCGGCCTTGGACTTGTCGCCATAGAGTTGTCCAATGCAAGATGATCCTGAACGGGGGGAGTGTTTCCAACACAAGATGATCCTGAAACGACGGCAGCCGGGAGAGGGCACACTGCGGGTGAATGCGAATCACCATGCAGCATGCACAACGTCTCACGCTGGGCGAGATGCGCGAGTTTGTGGCTTCCAGCGGTCGCCTCAGCTTTACCGGCGCCGAGCGCAAGCAAATCTACGGCCTCGTCGAGCGCACCCTGCGGGCGCACGAGTACCTGCGGCTGTCGAAGAAAGACAAAGGCGTCGTGCGGCGGTGCTTCCGCCATCAACTGTTGGCGATCCAATCGTAACTCGCGTAGCTGCTAGGATTTAAGACTCAATTTCGAGTGGCCAATCCCACGGTTGACCGGTCCAGGAGAAATGAAGAGTCTCAGTTGCACAAACAGGGAATGCCCGCTGTTGGGAAAAGCCACCGCTGCAAGGGTCATTCGCCACGGCTTCTACCGGACGAAAAGGGGAAAGCGTCGTCGATACCGCTGCCGGGAATGCGGCCAGACTTTCTGCGCCAACACCGGGACGCCTTACCATCGGCTGCAGCATCGCCGCACGACCTTCGACGAGGTCGCCGCCCTCAGCGTCGAAGGTCTGAACAAGTCCGCCATCGCACGGGTGCTTCCGTCATCGAGTGTTGCCGAGAAGAGCTTAAGTATCTACCATTGCAATCACTTACAGTCGATTTTTCCGTTAGCAGCTTCAACTATTGCGAAAACTAGGGATAAGTGCTTTCGTCAGAAGGTGATGCGGCCGAGTCAGCAACAGTTAATAGCGGAAGCACCCCTTCGCCGACGAGGTCAGCATCCATCGCGGCGAAACCCGGCGACCCGGAGCACCGAAGTGAAGATGATAAGATAATTTCGAGCCGTGCCACAAAGGGGGAGAAAGTGAGCCTATCAACCAGCATTCGTGAAAAGGACGGAGTCACGATCGTCGATCTGAGCGGGCGGATTACGCTCGGAGAAGCCTCCGAGACGCTTCGGGACACGGTCCGCGAAAGTCTCAGCAAGGGGCAAAAGAAGATTCTGTTGAACCTGGGCGACGTGGGCCATATCGACAGTTCGGGCTTGGGCTGGTTGGTGTCGAGTTACGCTACGGCTTCCAAGCAAGGAGCAACTGTGAAGCTGGTCAACGTGGGGCAGAACGTCAACGACCTGCTTCTGATCACCAAACTCTACACGGTGTTCGAAGTCTTCGAGAACGAAACCGAGGCCGTCCTCAGCTTCTCTGGCTAAGGGGGCGGCTCGGACCTGCCGGCCCTTTCGGCGAAGGCCTGAGCTACGTTTCTAACACTTCGGGGCGGGCCCCAGTGTCCGCCCGTTACCTGTTTCCACCGGCGTCGCTCAACCGTGCGAAACGCGATACTTCTCGATGATCTCTTCATTGAGTATCAATGCTCAGCCTGGGAGTCTCTCGACTGCGTGTGCTGGCGATGACGCTGGAGGCCGGTTCTTCGACTCCCGCAATCACTCGCCCACTTCCACCGCCAAGACCGAGACATCGTCTTCTAGCTTTGTAGCGTGACTCCATTCGTTCACGCGCCCGAGGATTCTGGAAAGGCTTTCTTTCAGAGATCGGCCCTGGCCCTCCTCGATTGCCTGTATAAGCCGATCTTTGCCAAAGGCTTCACCTCGCAAGTTGACCGCGTCCGTTAGCCCATCTGAATACAGGTAAAGCCGACCGCGAGGCTTCATCTCTATCAGCTGCTCCTCATACTGCGCTTCCTCGAACATCCCGATCGGAAAACCGTACTCTGCAACTTCATAGGCCTTCCCCCCAGGAGGCAGGTACACGGGAGCGCAATGGCCGGCCGACGTATATCGAAATTCCTGTGTTGTCAAATCGAGAACACCATAGACGAGAGTAAAGTACCGGGGATCCGTTTCTTTCATTGGGAACAGGGCATTCAGTTGCTTGCAAACCTCGGCGGGAGAGACGATTTCCCGCCTGGAACCGTTACCTTTTTCCTGCGTCAATAGAAAGGTTGGGCCGGGAGAAGGAGACAGAACCCGATGGATAGCGACAGAAAGCAAGGCCGCCGCAACACCGTGCCCGCTTACATCAAGGATGTAAAAACCAGTCTGACCGTCATCCAGGCGAAAAATGTTGAGAATATCCCCGGCCAGTTCCTCGCAGGGGCGGACTTCCCAGGCGAACCTCGTACCCTCAACGGGAGTGGAAGGACTCGGAAGGAGAGATCTTTGCATCTCGGCCGCAGCCTCAAGATCGGCCTTCATGCGTTCGTTCGCCTGGCGTAGCTTCTCCTCTGCTTCCTTGCGCTTGGAAATATCGCGAACCAGTGCAATCATGTAGTTCCCGCCCGACATATCCATAACGGACGCCGACATCTCGCTAGCCAGTTTCTTCCCAAGCTTAGTCAAGCACGTCAGTTCATTGGTCCACCCGTAACCCCGGTCGGAGACAGATTTGGCAAAGGCTTGGAACTTGGGCATTTCATCTGGATGGATTGCCGATAAAGGCATCGCAAGGAGCTCTTCGGAAGTGAACCCCAGCATTTCGCAAGCTCTGCGATTGACCTCGACAATCCTGTCTTGCAGCGGGTCAACGACAAAGATCGCATCGTTCGAATGATTGAAAATCTTTCGAAAGGACTCTTCGCTCCTACCGAGGACCGCCCCGGCAGCCCCCCACCGTTTCTGTGGAGGCTCGATCTCGGCCAGCCTTGAGCGCATCTCTTGCAACTCACGGATGAGCTGTTCTTTTGATTTTTCGGCGTCTTTCATTGGAGTACGAGAGGCCGATTCCATGGCCATAACTTACCAGCATCTGATCCACGCTCGGAAAGACCGCCACCAACCGTGACGATGTCGTACACGCCGTTTTCCATGATGGCTGCCCTCCAAAGCTGCGGTGGTGTTTTCCAACCCTGGTCTGTCAAGACTGCCGCTTAGGACCGATGTGGCTTCAGATCACAGATCACGTCCGCTCCCGCCTTCGTCGAGTCTATCGAGATTCTGTGGTGCGGCCGATCACGGCCTGCCCTAGCCTGAAGGAATTGTACCGCTGAACGGCTAACAATAGGGGAAGTCTGCACTGGTGCCGGGAAGCCGGGATTGTCGGAGGCAATCCGAAGTCCCCTATAGGTGGTCGCGGAGAATTGCCGATAAGGACTTTCGGGCGCCGACGGCGATCGCCATCGTATGTATCTGTCGGTCAACCGCTGACCTGTAGGTAGGGCAAGTTGCCGGTAGCGTGATTTCGCTTTGACGATCCCCGAGTTGGAGCGTGTTCGTTTGTATCTTCTCTATTTTTCGGACGCTTTAGTAGATGGTCAGTGTTCGTTCGCCTTGCCGAGGCCGCGCAGATTCCGATACTCGGCAGCTAGGAGGCCCTTTTCGATTTGGGGCGGCGCCACCCAGCGGTCGATACCACGCGCTTTCAAAATGGGGTATTCCGACGTAGCACCGCCAACACCCCGACTCTCAACCGAGAAGACAACGCGGGCAATCTGAGCCTCGCGGATCGCGTAGGAGCAGAGGAAACACGGTTCGTTTGTTGTGTAAAGTGTCGCCCTCGGCAGCTTCGTTCGGCCGACGGCTCGCAGAGCCGCCACGACGGCAAGAATCTCGGCGTGCGCGAAGGGGTCGCTACCAGAGGGAGATTGCTCCTCGGCCTGCGACACAATCCGCCCCTGCAGCGTAATCACACAGCCTACCGGCGTGTTGCCGGACTTTGTCGCTGAAGCGGCGAGGTCAATACAGCGCCGCATCATTCGCCGATCGAAGGCCGGGTCGACTGGCATGGTTTCGGCGCGTCCCTTCAAGGCGGGCGGTCCCATCATTCGCTCCCTCGTCCGTTAGCCGGTTGCCGCGGCGGCCGCGCGCTTTCTTGATGGCTGCCGCAGCGCAAACCGCCAGCGGAGCTTGAAAAATCCGACTGCGTAGTCCGTTTCACAAGTTCGGTCATGGATATTTAGAAGCCAGGTGGACGGTCGGGAACTTCGGGCACGTCATGCCGTGCCCCTACGTTTCCAGGCACCCAACAGATCTGTAGGGGCACAGCATGCTGTGCCCGCCTGCACTCGCCCGAAACATGAGTGCATTTGTGAAAGGGACTACTAACCCGCATTTCTCACCAGCTTACGGTCGAAGCACACGATAGGCCCGCCATTACTTCGTTGCTCTTGCTCACCGTGCTCAACGTACTGTTCAAGTACGCCTCCGCTCGCTGAGCCGCGCGCGCCTTGTACTGACGGGCCTCTCACGCACTTAGACTCGGCACCTGGTGAGAAAAGCGGGCTAAGGCAACACGTGAACCAAGGCGTTCACCTCTGGGGTGGGGCCGACACAAGGTTTCCGGGGGCAACATGTCGCGACTGTGCATGCTTCATAGGCTTCCGAATCGCAGACTTCACGCGTATTCCTCTTTATTCCTCGCGCAACCCCAGGGCCTTGATCTTAGAGGCCAGAGTAGTGGGCCTGAGTCCGAGCAGCTTCGCGGCACCGGACGGCCCGGAGATCCTCCAATGGGCCGCCTCCAGCGCGGCCACCAGATTTTCACGCTCCCGTTGCTTGAGTGCGCTGTATTTCAGTATCTCCCTGGCTCGGCTCTTGGGCTTAACCTCTGCTTCGGACACCGGTTGGCTGCTGCTTGAATCCCCGGGCAAGTCAAACTCCAGGGGGCCGGCCTGCGCTCCAATGACCGCCCTCTCAACGATGTTCTGGAGCTCCCGGACATTGCCCGGCCAGTTGTAGCGCTGTAAGCTTTCGACGTGCCGTTGCCTGAGCTTCAGCGGCGGTACGGCCACCCGCCGACAGGATTCCCCAAGGAAGTACTCGGCCAGCATCGGTATGTCCCCCGCTCTCTCGCGGAGAGGAGCGACGTTGATTGGGAACACACTGAGCCGGTAGTAGAGGTCCTCCCGAAACCGTCCGGCTGCGACCTCTTGTTCCAGTTTCCGGTTGGTCGCCGCGATGAGTCTTACGTCCACCTTGCGGGTGCGCTCGTCCCCGATTCGCTCGAAGGTCCCTTCTTGCAGCACGCGCAACAGCTTGCTTTGCAGATCCAAGGGGATCTCGCCAACTTCGTCCAGAAAAAGCGTCCCTCTGTCGGCTAGCTGAAAGCGACCGACGCGGTCGCGAATCGCCCCGGTGAACGCTCCCTTGACGTGGCCGAAGAACTCGCTTTCGAAGAGCTCCCGCGGCACCGAACCGCAGTTTACTTTGACCATGGGGCGGTCCTTCCTGCGGCTGTGTTCATGAACCGCCCGCGCGATTAGCTCTTTCCCCGTTCCCGATTCGCCGCAGATCAGGGCGGTCGTATCGGCGGGTCCCACAAGGCCGATCTGGCCCAAAACCTTCCGCAGTGCTGGGCTGTGGCCGATCATGTCGCCGAAGCCGTGTGCGACTTTGACTTCTTCCCGCAGGTATTCGTTTTCAAGTTCCAGCCGGCGACGGAGCTGCTCGATTTCCTCGAACGCCCGGGCGTTGGCGATCGCTACCGCCGCGTGGTCCGCGAACAGACGCAGCCAAGCCACCTTTTCCGGACCCAGCCGTTCCCGGGTGAACACTCCCAAAACTCCGAGAATCTCCCCTCGAAAACGGAGTGGATGGCCGACAAACGACCGAATGCCCTCTCGATGCAGCCAGCCATCGCGTCCGATCCATTCGTTGTCACCGGCCGTGTCTAACTCCCATATGTTCCGCAACCTGATTCCGAGGTTGTCGGATCGCTTTCATCTCGTTGCCCCGGACTTTCCCGGATTCGGGGCTAGTTCAATGCCCGGTCTCGACGAGTTCGAGTACTCGTTCGACAACATCGCACGCGTCGTCGAGAAGTTCGTCGACAGACGCGAAATAAAGAGCTACAGCCTCTACCTGATGGACTACGGTGCGCCGGTCGGTTATCGCGTTGCCGCAAGTCGTCCGGAGCGCGTAGAATCCCTGATTGTCCAGAACGGCAATGCCTACGAAGAGGGACTTCGGGAGTTCTGGAATCCGATTAAGGCGTACTGGAAGGACAAGACGCCCGGGAACGCCAAGGTCCTTCGGGACTCTCTGTTAACGCTCGAGGCGACGAAGTGGCAGTACACCCACGGCGTGCGGAACGTCGAGACAATCGCACCCGACAATTGGTTCAACGACCAGTTCCTGCTCGATCGCCCCGGGAACAAAGATATCCAGATTGAGCTTTTCTACAGCTACGGGACGAACCCGCCGCTCTATCCGGAATGGCAGGCCTATTTCCGCCAGTACCAGCCCCCGACACTGATCGCTTGGGGAAAGAATGACTACATCTTTCCCGGTGAAGGCGCCGAACCGTACAAGCGTGACCTGAACAATGTCGACCTCCACTTGCTTGATACCGGGCACTTCGCACTCGAAGAAGACGGGGAAGTGATTGCCGACTTGATGCGCGATTTCCTCGAGAGGAATGTTGTGCGGCAAGAGGACGCAGCCGCTGTGGCATGAACCCAGGGAAACTCATGCGGGCCGCCGGTCTCAAACCGGCGGCCCTTCTCAAAAGGAGGTGAACTATGGACCGCCCAATCAGCGACGTTGCTTTTACCCCAGCCGTAAAGGCTGCCCAAGAAGCAAGAGGCTCCCGAACCGCCTACGCCAAGATGGAGCAGCGGGGGGGCTGGAACAACGTGATTACCCCAGCACTTGAGGAGTTTATCGCTGAACGCGAATTCTTCTACCTTGGCACTGCCGGCGCCGACGGCCAGCCCTACATCCAGCATCGCGGAGGGCCTAAGGGATTTCTGAAGGTGCTCGACGAGCAGACCCTGGCCATGGCCGACTACGCCGGCAACGCCCAGTACATCTCACTGGGCAATCTCGTGGAGAACGACAAAGCAGCCATCTTCTTGATGGACTACCCCAACCAACACCGGATCAAGATCTGGGGAACAGCGGCGTTCATTGAAGACGATCCGTCGCTACTTGAGCGGGTGACCGACGCCGACTATCAAGCGCGGCCGCAAAGGGTTCTCGTCTTCCATGTGAGGGCCTGGGACATCAACTGTACGCAACACATCCAACAACGGTTCACGGTCGGGGAGATGCAGCCCATGGTACAGGGACTTCACGACAGGATTGCGGAACTCGAAGCCAAGAACAAGACGCTAGAATCACAGTTGGCGGCTGCCTCTACTACTTCGATCCGGACAATCTAGAGGACTGCAGGAAGGCGATTCGCATCAAGGCACTATCGCCGGGATGGCGAGAAGGGTTTCAGGATAGATTAGAAAAGGCCGGGGTTCCCCGGTGGAGCGTACAGCAGAGCCCAAGGATGAGATGTGCCGCGGACCAACGAGCGAAGAAGTTCCCAAGGATTGAGCTAATGTCGAGCGGGCAATCTCGATGATCGAGGTAGGTTATGCACAGGAGAGAAGAATCGGTCTCGACAACGATCGCGCTGTCGCCCTCATCGGACATGAGCCTTTGTAGAGGTCGGCATGGCTAAACAATACGACGCCATCGTCATTGGCACGGGCCAGGCGGGACCTTCACTGACAGCCCGTCTTTCGGAGGAAGGCCTGAAAACGGCGGTCATTGAACGCAAGCTGTTTGGCGGAACCTGTGTCAACACCGGCTGCACACCGACCAAGGCCATGGTCGCAAGCGCCCGCGCCGCCTACATGGCTCGGCGGGCGGCGGACTTCGGCGTGATCATCGACGGGCTCGTCAGCATCGACATGAAGAAGGTCAAGGAGCGCAAGGACGCCATCGTCGGACGCTCGAATCAGGGGCTCGAAAGCTGGCTCGGGACGATGAAGAACGTGACCGTATATCGTGGCCACGCCAGTTTTACAGGCCGCGGAACCGTTGATGTCGAGGACGAGTCGCTGCAGGCAGAGAAGATTTTCATCAACGTTGGTGGCCGGGCGTTTATCCCGCCGATCGGGGGTTTGGAGGACGTAGATTACCTGACCAACTCCAGCATCATGGACGTCGACTTCCTGCCGGAACACCTCGTGATCTTAGGCGGGGGCTACGTCGCGCTCGAATTTGGCCAGATGTTCCGCCGCTTTGGAAGCCGGGTCACGATCGTGCAGCGCAACGGCAGGATCCTTTCTCGAGAGGACGACGACATCGCCGAGGCGATTACCGAGATCCTGAAGAACGAAGGCATCGACGTTTGCATCGATACTGGGGCATACCGAGTGGAGAATCGCAACGGCGGTATCTTCATGCGGATGCGCTGCGAAGCCGAACCGCATGAAGTGGTCGGGTCGCACCTACTGGTGGCGACCGGGAGGCGCCCGAACACGGACGATCTCGGGCTGGACAAGGCAGGCATCGAAACGGACGAGCGCGGCTACATCCGGATCGACGACCAACTCCGGACGAGCGTGGAGGGAGTTTGGGCATTGGGCGATTGCAACGGCCGCGGGGCGTTCACGCACACGAGCTACAACGACTTCGAGATTGTTGCCGCCAATCTCTTCGACAACGCTTCACGGCGTGTAAGCGATCGGATTCTGAACTTCGGCCTATACATCGATCCCCCGTTAGGCCGTGTGGGGATGACCGAGCAAGAGATCCGCGCGTCCGGCCGCAAGGCGTTGATCGCCACTCGCCCAATGACGCGCGTGGCACGCGCTGTCGAGAAGGGCGAAACGCAGGGCTTCATGAAGGCCCTCGTCGACGCCGAGACCAAGCGGTTTCTAGGAGCGGCGATCCTCGGCGTTGGTGGAGACGAGGTCGTGCACTCCATCCTGGAAGCGATGTACGCCGATGTTCCCTACACTGTGCTCCAGCGGGCGGTCCACAATCACCCGACCGTAACGGAGTTGATTCCAACAATGCTGCAGGACCTCATACCGTTGGAGTAGTCACGGACAGCACTACCGCCGCCACAACGACCTGTCCTCAGTCGCATCGTCGCCGCCTCTGCCGTTCTGGGGTCTGTCGTCTTCCTGGGAGGAACCTTCCTCCATCCGATGCAAACGGACCGAATAGCGATTCTTGAAGTCTCTCAACGGAAGCTCCTGCTCGGTTCCGAGTGGTTATAAGACCGAGCGGACGAAGTACCTCAACAGGGCCTCGAACCTGGGGCTTCGCGTGCCGGATTTCCACTTTGGTTTCTCCCCGACTTGGTTCTGGCGATCGAGGCTAGTGCAGCTGGATCCCCAAGCGTGAACTGCTTGTTCGAACCTTGCCATGAATCGCTGAGATGTTCGTCGATGAGCCCGCCCAGCCCGAGTCGCTGGTCCCACGAACGAATCGTTCTGGCGGCTGACAACGAGTTGTTTTCGGCGTCTACCCTAGATCTGTCTTCGGAAAAAGAGCTGCAAGTGCTCGGCGAGCTTGCCGTCCGGCAAACCATAAGCCGCCTAACGACCCAAGGCCCGTAGTTCGCTCGACCGCATGGTTAGGTGTCGCGCTTCAGCACGAGCGGCGACGGATCCCCCCACTTGCCGCTGAACACGAACTGACTCAGCGGCTTTCGCTGCCTCGGTGCAAGATCGCGCTCCTTGAGAGCATCGGGCAATTTGGCCGGGTCTCCCTTGTATCCGATCGCGAAAGCCGTCCACGCCTCAGAATGCTCCGGTATCTCGTATACCTCACGCGCCTTGTCGGGAAGTATGCCGATCATCTGATGGACACACAGGCCTCGGGCCGTCGCCTCGACAAGCAAATTTCCGGCGGCCAGACCAAGGTCGTGAACGGCGGCGCGATTCTCCTTGTTGTGCCGCGAAAATCTCAGACTAACGACACCCAACGCAAGCACCGGTGCGGACTTCGCCCACGCCTGATTTCCCTCTACGAGACAGGAGAGGAGTCGTGCGAACTCCACAGGGTTTTCCCTCGTCGCAACGAGATAGCTCCAAGGCTGTTCGTTATAGGAGGACGCTGCCCAGCGAGCCGCCTCAAACAAAGAACGGAGGTCGGCCTGCTCAACCGGCCGGTCTTCGAAGCCGTAGGGGCTCCACCGTTCCGCCAGAAGCTCGTGAATTGGATAATCCGTCGATGCTTTCTTTTCAGGCATAATCGCTCTCCATGTTTCTGTGACGCCTAACCTAGTGCAGTGTATCACAAATAACTTTACATATAGACGGCCGCGCCGTAGACTTGTTTTATGGGGTTGGCGGCGAAAGCTTTAACCATTACGGATCGCGAAAGAGTGGAGTTGGAAGATCTGGCGCAAGCGCACTCGACACCTCGGCAGTGGGCTCTGCGTGCGCGCATCATTCTGCTCGCCGCCGCCGGCGTCTCCAACTCCACGATTGCACGGCGCCTGGAAGTTTCCCGGCCCACAGTGCTCGATTGGCGCAAGCGCTTCGCAGCCGAACGCCTCGACGGCCTCACTTGGGTGCGTCCCGGCCGCGGTCGCAAGCCCTCGATCCCGGCCGAGAAAGTACGCCGAATCGTCGAGGCCACCTTGCATTCTAGGCCTCCCAACGCGACCCATTGGAGCTGCCGCACGATGGCCCGCGCGCAAGGCGTCTCGGCGGCGAGCGTCCAGCGCATCTGGAACGCCCACGGTCTCCAACCCCATCGCATCAAGACGTTCAAGGTTTCGCGGGATCGGCGGTTCGTCGAAAAACTCACCGATGTCGTCGGCCTCTACATGAACCCGCCCGACAAGGCGCTGGTGCTTTGCGTCGACGAGAAGAGTCAGATTCAGGCCTTGCAGCGCACGCAACCGGGACTGCCGCTGAAGAAAGGCCGTTGCGGCACGCTGACGCACGACTACAAGCGCCACGGGACCACCACGTTATTCGCCGCCCTGAACCTGCTGGACGGCAAGGTCGTCGGGCAATGCCAAGCGCGGCATCGGCATCAGGAGTTCTTGAAGTTCTTGCGTCGTCTCGACAAGGAGTTCCCGCGCCGCGAGCTGCATTTGATTTTGGACAACTACGGCACGCACAAGCATCCGAAGGTGCGCCAGTGGTTGGCCAAGAAGCCGCGCTTCCTACTGCACTTCACGCCGACCAGCGCTTCGTGGCTGAACCTTGTGGAGCGTTGGTTTCGCGAGCTGACCGACAAGCGCATTCGCCGCGGCGTCTTTCACAGCGTCGACGAACTCACCGCTGCCATCGATGCCTACATCGAGCGTCACAATCAAGACCCCAAGCCTTTCGTTTGGGCAGCTTCGGCCGAGCAGATCCTCCGTAAGGTCTCCAAATGTAAAACTATTTTAGAGACACTACACTAGATTAGTTGATTTCGTAGACTCGGTTCCCGACGACGCTCGTCCCAACAAAGACCCTGGCGCTTTAGTAGCGGCCTGGGATTACAACCGGGAAGCGCGAACTCCCAGACCCTGTTTTCGACGTGGTCGGTCCCGTAGACCGGGATCCCAGCCGCCTACCCGGTGACGACGACGAGCTTCCCCTCGGCGCGGTTCTCTTCCATGAAGCGATGGGCCTCGACGATCTCGTCCAGCTTAAAAACTCGCCCGACCTTAACGCGGCTGTGCCCGGCTTCGACCTCGCTGACGAAATCCTGAAGCGGAGTCCTGGCGAAATCCTCGGCGCCGCCGGCGTAGGTTGTCAGGCAGACGGAGGGGGGAATGGCTTCCATCGGTGTGAAACGCTCGAAATGCCATTTGTCGCCGACCATCCCGGTCATGCAAACGACGCCGTGACGCTTGGCGGCCTGGAGCGAGTCGAGCAGCGTCGTCGTCCCAACGAGCTCCAGAACGTAGTCGACTCCACCGGGAAACGTGTGTCGGACCCCCTCGGCGATGCTGCCGGTGTCGACGAAGACAGTATCCGCACCGTTGTCGCGGAGGAGCTGTTCACGTTCCGGGCGACGACTCGTCGCTGCGACAGTGACACCGTGTTTCCGCGCCAGGACCGCCGCCGCTAGTCCCACGGAGGTCGTGCCACCGCGAATGAGGAGGGTCTGGCCGGATCGCACCTGGAGAGAGGTGTGGAGGGATCCCCACGCGGTCTGGATCATCTCGGGAAGCGCACCGAGCGTCGGCCAGTCAAGCGTCGTTTCGAGCGTTTGCACCTGCCTGGCCGGAACGCACGTGTACTCGGCGTAGGAACCGTCGAACTGTCGGCCCATACCTCCCATAGCCGTGGCGACGGTCTGGCCCGGCGACAACTCGGTGTCCGGAGCGGCCACGATCTCCCCGACCGCCTCGATCCCGAGAATACGCGGGAAGGTGACCGCGGGCGAGTGGCCTTGCCGAGTGAACAGCTCGGAGCGGTTGAGCCCGAAGGCGCGGACCCGGATCAGCACCCAGCCCGGCTTCGGCTTCGGCACGGGCCGTTCCTGGAGCCTCAAAACCTCTGGGGGTCCTGGTCGTTCGATGACGACAGCTTTCATGCTCGTGCGCATGGTCGGCCCTCGTCAGTCGACGCGGAGGTAACGCGTGTTCTGTGACATGGATTGGCTCCTTATTCTCGGGTTGACGCATTGCGACGCGGTGAAAAACGGGAGAACGGAGCGGGCTCTCCATAGCCACGCCCGTGCTCCGCAGGGATCAAGAGGTCTTGTTGAACATGTAGCGGGCGATCTTCCAGACGTCATCCTCTTTCTGGAAAACAAAGAGCTCGCGATTCTCCTCAGGAGCAGTAGTGCCGTCGGCGAGCACGGTCACCGTCCCCTTCGAGCCAGTGCGGGCAAAGGCGATTGAGCCGTCGGCGACGATCTCCTCTACAGTGAAGGCGATGTTCAGCTTGATCGTGGTGAAGACGTGTTCGTAGGCCGCACGCACGCTCTCGATACCCACCGCAGTGGGTGCCGACGAGGGCATGAAGACCCCGTCAGCGGCGTAGAGCTCGATCACGGCGTCGACGTCCGACGTGTTGAGCGCCCCTTCATAGCGGTCGAGGAGCGTTTGGAGATCTTGTCGGTCTTGATTCGTCATGTTCCTAGGATCCCCTTTCGTGGTAGAAGTGCCGCCGGTGCATGCGTGCCCTCCGACGGCGATGAGTAAGACTGTGAGTAGCAGTGAAGTGGTGAGCCTCATGGCATTTTTCCTCCTGTTTGTCTCTGAGGTGATTGGGTTAAGCTGCGGCGACAGGTGATCACTCCTCTCTACCGAACCGTTTCAATTCACATTCCCATGCGCGGCATGGTCTTGATCTGATCCGCGGTTTTGCCTGAGATGGCTCCGTCGCCCGCATGCCAACCGCCCTTACACTCGTTACAGACGGCCATGTCCTGCATGACATTCTTGTTGCATGGGCACTGTCCCATCTTCAGCGCACAGTCATCGCAGGGGTGCTTCAGACAGCAGCTATATTTGCCTTCGGCTGCCGCCTTCTGCTTGTACTCCTGAATCGCCTGATGGGCATCCTTCATCACCTGCGGGCGATTCATCATCATCTTCTTCATCATTTCCATCTGCTTGGCCGCCGCGTCGGTCTGGGCCAAGGCGCAAATGCCCCAACCCGCCGTACCGATGACCAGCATAGCCACCAGGGCTGTAAACAGCCGTTTCATTTTGTTGATTTTCATGGTTACCTCCTGTCAAAGTTCATGGTGAGATAGTATACGCGTTCTGTTTGCCGCCCGCGACATCGTCAATCGCCCCGGCAACTGCGGTTCATTGTTATCCGTTTTCTATTGCCTGCCGCTTACTGCGCCGGCAGCTCAAATAGGTAGGCGACAATCGCCTCCATCTGCTCAGGCGGGAAGTCGTAAGGCGGCATGATAGTCCCCGGAGAGTACTTTGCCGGATCACGGAAGTGCCCGGTCAACCACTCCTTCGTTCTTCGTTCGCCAACTCCATTCAGTGGAGGGCCGATCTTCTCCCCAATTTCATTGATCATGTGGCAGCTACCACATTTGTTTTCCTGGTAAGTCCGGGCGCCTCCCACGAGCAGAAGTTGCACGGGCACTGTCCCATCTTCAGCGCACAGTCGTCGCAGGGGTGCTTCAAACAGCAGCTATATTTGCCGTCGGCTGCCGCCTTCTGCTTGTACTCTTGAATCGCCTGATGTGCATCCTTCATCGCCTGCGGGCGATTCATCATCATTTTCTTCATCATTTCCATCTGCTTGGCCGCCGCGTCACTTTGAGCGATCGCTTTCACGCCCCAACCAGCTCCAGCGATGACCAGCACAGCCACCAGAGCTGTAAGCCCGCATTTTCAATTTGATGTTTGACATCCCGACCTTCCAGCGGCCTTGAGCGTCTTTATTCATAGGGGCTAGAGCCCGATGAGGACGCCATGGAGGCCAACACCCAATGGGTGAAAAACAAACCAAGCCATTCCAGCTAAGTTTCAACGGCTTGTTGAAAGTCGATTTCCAGGGATCGCACGTCACTTCTGATGGTGGCCTGATTTTGGTTCGCGAACTGGACGAACGGCTCGGTCTCGGAGAACTGATTGACGAGCATCTCAGCGACTCCCGGCAAGGCACAAACAAGCAGTTCACGCTCGCTGATCTGTTGCGGCAGTCGGTCTACAGCCGCTTGGCGGGCTACGAGGACCTCAACGACGCCGAGCGGGTTTCGATCGATCCGACGTTTCGGCTGATCGGTTCGCAGAAGATCTGGGATCGCGGTGCGGCCTTGACCTCGACGCTGCACGGCTTCGAGACGGAGATGCTGGCGAGCGAAGAGAACCTGCTGGGGCTGATGGCGCTGAACCGAGAGCTGGTCGGGCAAGCGGAGGCGTTCGACGACTCCGAGCGGGTCGTTCTGGACATGGACTCCACCGAGAGTCCGGTCCATGGCCAACAGGAAGGCAGTGCCTACAACGGACACTTCGAGTCGGTCTGCTACCATCCGTTGCTTTTGTTCAACGGTCATGGTGATTGCCTCGCTGCAAAGCTGCGTCCAGGCAACGTGCACAGCGCCGACGACTGGGATGAGCTATTGTTGCCGGAGATCGAGCGCCAACAGGCTGCGGGCAAGCAGGTCGCCTTCCGGGGCGATGCGGCCTTTGCCAAGCCGGAGGTTTATGAGGCTTCGGAGGAACGCGGAGTACAGTACGCCATTCGCATTCCGGCCAACAAGAGCCTGGAGTTGGAGATCGAGGACATCCTGTTTCGGCCACCGGGCAGGCCGAGCGCCAAGCCCCTGGTGCGCTACAAGAGCTTCCGCTATCAGGCCGCCAGTTGGAGCAAACCGCGGCGCATCGTAGCGAAGGTTGAGCACCACCCGGGCGAACTGTTCGCGCAACCCGGCTTCATCGTCACCAACATGACCCGGCCCAGTCGCTCGGTGGTGCGCTTTTACAACAAGCGCGGCACGGCCGAGCAGTGGATCAAGGAAGGCAAGCAGGCCACGAATTGGACACGGTTGTCGTGCCATCGTTTTCGCGCGAACGAAGTTCGCTTGCAACTCAGCGTCCTGGCTTACAACCTCGGCAACCTGTGGCGGCGGCTGGGACTGCCACCAAGCATCAAGAGCTGGTCGCTGACGAGCTTGCAGCAGCGGCTGATGAAGACCGGCGGGCGGCTGGTCAAGCATGCCCGCTACTACTGGTTGCTGCTGGCCGAGGGGCATCTGAACCGGCGGCTGTTCGGTGACATGCTGCACAGGATCTGGGCGCTGCCGCTGCCGAGCGGGTAGCGTTGACCGGGCTAGGATCAACAGTTTTCGGCTCCAAAAAGGTTTGGCAGGGAGCAGTGTCGGCCGCAGCGCCGTTCAGGCCGCGCAATCAACGTCTGTGAGCGGACGGACGAGCCCTGGCGCCTACCGGCGGAGGGGATGTGCAGGGTTCAGCGCGAAAAGACGTGGCATTCGGGCCGGCGCGGATGTATACTGTGGCCGTGCCAAGGCCAAAACGGAAATCCTGGTTCAAATATCAAGGGGTTCGGTCATCGACAGGTTCAAGCCGATGAGCCGGCAATCCCGAAAGCGCTGCAAGAATGGCACCGATAGTGGATTTTTGGCAAATGGACCGCAGACGAATATAACTTGTGAGTAGCTCTGAGGCTCGACCTCCTGCCAGTCAACACCCCCGGGGAGCGAGTTGGCCATCGCTACGTCGTAGGAATAGCCCGCCTCCTGAAGCCAGCGGCAGGTCACATCGCGCGCCATAAGATCCCCTGCGGTCGTCCCGCCCATATCAAAACTGAACCAGCCGGCGACCAAGACCTTCTCCTCTGACCTTTGGCTCGCTGACCACAGATCAACTGTGCTGGCTATCCCGGGAAGATAGATTCCCGGTGAACCGGGTGTTGCAGAGGTATACCGTTACTCGATCGAGCGTGTGTTCCCTGCTTAGCCCAGCTCCTCGGGATACATCCTGAAGATAGAAGGTTGTTCCATTCATTCCGAACTTGGAAACGCGGATCTTTCCACTCGGACCACCTTTCACAACAACAGGACCATCGGGAGCGTCCGAACGCACCTCGATCTGTGCCGTTTTCTCGCATGTCCAGGCTAATGTCGTGAAGCCGGAATTGCCAAAGTCGGACACCGGAACAGGGTTCGGATCTGCGGTGATCGAACCAAAGGAGATTCGCATCCAAGAGTCTCTCGCCTTCTTTAGAGTCGTCTCATGACAGAATAGAGTTAGGCTGCATATTGCTTTTGGACAACAATTTAAGGAGTATCTCTAAGTCATCCGTCAGACGTCAAAGCTGGGAAACAAATCGAACACGGGCCAATCTCTCTCTCGGATCAGGGCTATCGGGGTATGCACTTGACTCCCGAAGCCCCAACATATAGTATGCGGGCTCATGGAGGACTACCCGCGTACGCTGGAGGAGTTTGAGGGGCGTTTTGGCACTGAGCAGGCGTGTCGCGAGTATCTGATGCAACTGCGCTGGCCGCAGGGTTTTAGGTGTCCCCGCTGTGAAGGGCAGCGAACTCGCCGCAGTCGGCGGGGCCTGCTGCGCTGCGGACAGTGCGATTATCAGGCTTCGGTGACGGCAGGCACGATTTTCCAGGACACGCGTCTGCCGCTGCGCACCTGGTATCGGGCGATGTGGTGGGTGACGAGCCAGAAAAACGGGGCGAGTGCTCTGGGACTGCAAAGCATTTTGGGTCTGGGAAGCTACCGCACCGCCTGGGCGTTGCTGCACAAGCTGCGGCGCGCGATGGTGCGGCCTGGCCGCGAACGGCTCAGCGGCCGCGTAGAGGTCGACGAGACCTATGTTGGGGGCGAAGAAGAGGGACTGCACGGACGGCAGACGCAGAAAAAGGCACTGGTAGCCATCGCCGCTGAAGAAGACGGTGCGGGGCTAGGAAGGATCCGCATGAGGCGCATCCGTCGAGCTTCCAAGCACCAGCTACACGGCTTCATCCAAGAGGCTGTTGAACCCGACAGCACCATCCACACCGACGGCTGGGAAGGTTACGTCGGTCTGGAGGCGCTTGGCTATCGGCACGAATACGACTTTCTGGCAACTTCCAGCCAATCAGCCTCTGAGCTGTTGCCTCGTGTTCACCGTGTGGCTGCCCTGTTGAAGCGCTGGTTGATCGGCACGCACCAAGGCGCGGTAAGCCGTGAGCACCTGGACTATTACCTGGATGAGTACACGTTTCGCTTCAATCGACGACGCTCTCGGCACCGGGGAAAGCTCTTCTACCGGCTTGTCCAACAAGCCGCGGCCGTTGGCCCCACTACCTATTCAGAGATGGTCCAACACGTACGCGGCAGGCGGATCAGCCGACCACAAGATATGGGGTAGCCGGGAGTGAAGTGCATACCCCGACAGGGCTATAGTGTGTCCAGTGTCCCCATTCCACGCTTGCAGACAGAATGCCCGCTCACCTTCCCGGCCTGCGCGGTCCAATTGACTCCACCAGCCAGTAAGCTCATCCCGGACTACCAAGATGCCTGCCGGATTCTGGTTCATGGTAAGGTGTAGGGCTTCGAAAGTCGCATCGTTGACGATGAGTCGCCGCAACTCTGGCTCCTCTGGTGGATCATCCTCCGGCTTCTCGGGTGCTCCCTTCTTGTTCTTCGCGGCTGCCTTGAATTGTTCACGCCACGCCGCCCGCCGAAGTTCCCATTCCTCCTTCTCACACCCGTAGTTCTTCAAGGCCTCTTCATGCTTCCGTTGCCATTCAGTCTGAATCTGAAGCAGCGGACGTGTTACAGCCTGAATGACGGGGCTCTTCATGAATCCCGGTGGCGCGACGATCCCGCCCCACAGGTTCGGTATAACCACCCAACTGCTATCTTGTGCCTTTGGTTGAATGGTGGCCCGCCGATTCACCGCGCCGGCAAGACAGAGAACCATTACCACTGCCGGGTAGTCAATCGGGACTTGCATACGCTCCGCAACGTCCCGCACTAAGGGACGGAACGAAACCGGAAGAAGATCTTCACCGAAAGGTTGGACTGGTGGAAGTTCGCTTTGAATCGCCAAGGGGTCGGGCCACTTGTCCGCCACTTCCGTCCTACTTGCCTCGCCGAGCAACTCTGGGTTGCGCGTCAATTCTGCAATAGCTCGGTGTTCGAACTCACTATCCGAATCACGCCATGAAGTCATGCCGCCCGAGCCTCCAAGTTGCGCCGCAGCTCGAACAATTTCGCGGGGCTGGCCGATTCTATCCGCTCGATGAGCCTGTCGAGTTCGTCCCCACGGTGGCTGTCCAGCGCGTGCCCCCACACCGTTTCCCAGCGCCAGTCCTCCGCCATAGCGGGATCATTGATATGCTCGCGGGCCCACGCGCTCACCCTACGCTCGCCATCCCAACCGGCATTTCGCCGTGCGCGAAGATCAGTGAGTAGGCGCGTACGCCAGCCAGTCAGCCTTTCAGCAACCTGCTCCGCTCGTCGTCGTCTTCGGCCCACTGACGGCGCTCGGACGGCGTGAATTGATGGCTGTCTAACGCGAGACCGAGAGAGTCTGCAAGCCATCGCAGGGCCTCGCGTCTGTCGCAGCCCGTTGCCGTCTGGATGAGGTCAAGGGTTCCTCCGCCCTCGGCGCGGGCGTGGTCAAACCAAACGCCCTTCGCATCACCGAGGGAAACGTTGAAACCACTGCCATCCCGCCAGAACCCTTTGCCACGTCCGTGGCGCAACGGACCGCCGCCTAGCCGACGCCAAACATCGACGATCGAAGCGCGCGCGATGATGTCGCTCGGAGTCATCACGTCCCCGGGTTGCGCTGGGGGTAGAAACCACGTGGGGGTTCCTGCCGGTTTTCCCTAACATAATTGAGCCAATTCGCAATCTCGGTCGCAATCCATAACGCCGCAGTGCCGCAGTGCACCGGCTTTGGCATCCTGCCGTCGGAGATTCGGGCGTAGATGGAGCTTTTTTGAAGACCAACCAAATCGATTAGTTTTGGCAGACGCAAAAGCTTGTTCGGGTCCATGGGGGCCTCTCCTGGTGCTTCCGAGTATAGCAGATAAGTCCTTTAGAAATAAGCACTTCGGCGCAGTCGTGTCAAGAGAAATTAGAAATACGAAAAAAAATCATGACCGCCGTGCAGCACAGGGTTCCGCTCTCCCCCCGTGCAGGCGCGGTTCTCGACGAGATGCGACGCTTCGGCTGCGAGCCAGGACAACTTGTCTTTCCCGGAATGCGGCCTGGTAAGCCATTATCCGACATGACGCTCAGCGCAGTGCTCAAGCGCATGGGCCGACACGACTCGACCGTGCACGGGTTCCGCAGCTCGTTTCGGGACTGGTGTGCGGAAGCCACTAACTTTCCCCGCGAGGTGTGTGAGGAAGCGCTAGCGCACACTCTCGCCAGCAAGGTCGAAGCAGCCTATCGGCGCGGCGACTTGTTCGAGAAGCGTCGGCCGCTGATGGCGGCCTGGGCTGTTCGTGGTGCCGGACCGCCGACCGAACAAACTCTAGCTCCTTGCCGGACTTCGGCAACGGTACCCCACTAGTCGGTACTGCTCTTTCACGAACTCTACGATCTCTGAAATGGTTCTCTGTCGCGGGAAGCCCTTCTTCACCAGCTCGGCCCACATCGCATCAGGCAGTGGTTTGCCGATGCGTTGCTGGATCTGTTCGCGGATGTGGTTCTGTGCATTCTCGGCGCTGCGCCCCAAAAACGAAACACTCGCCAAGAAAATGCGGGCCTGGAACAGACGGTATCGGCGCTGGAAGTACACCGAAGTGACGAATTTCGGGCGCGACGTTCTGGAAGCGCGGGGCCGGCTGCTTCAGCCGTTCAAGGGTGATCTAGTCAGAAAGTGAGGGTTTCATGAATTTCAAGCGCCGTCGCAAGTGGGGAGCCAGGTGGGGAGCGGCCAAAAGTGGCTACCTCTAAGCGGCTTAGAATAAACTAGATGAGGCGAGTAACAGACGGACACCTCAGCCCGCCGCTTCTTCCGCGCCGTCAAGCAACTCGCCGATCTGCGCCGCGAAGTTCGTGAGAGGCCCGTCACTACAATGCGCGCGCCGCTGCGAGCGGAGGCGTATCTTTGCGGGTGCGGCCCGGCCCGCTCATATCTTGGCGCCACCGAAATAAGGCGCAACTCCGTTCGGCGTGGGGCCGGGAGAATGCGTTCAGCACGGTGACCAAGCGCAACGAAGTAATGGCGGCGCTTGCCCCCGTAAATTGAGCGGGCGTCTACGGGGCAGGTAAGAGTCTACCGGGGTAGGTAAGAGAAGAACCGGAATGGGTTGCGGCGAGAAACGCGGGCTAGCTTTGGAGCGATGCCTCGGCCACCAGGTTGTCTTCGGTTGTCTGCTGGCAGGCCACGCACTTGGGCGCCCAGGGGACGGCCCTGAGGCGGCTGGAAGGGATCGCTTCACCGCAGTCTTCACACGCGCCGAACCCCCCCGTCCTGATTCGTTCCAACGCCGCCTCGATGGCCCGCTGGACTTTCCAATCCGCGTTCATGACATGGATGGCCAGCTCGCGCAAACTTCTCGACTGGGCGTCCTCGACCGGATCAGCGGTCGTTTCCACGGCCAAGCCGTCCGCCTTGGTTTGCGGATCGCCCAGTTTTCTCAATTGGTCTTCGAGCGCCCTACGAAACTGGTTGATTTCTCGCTTGCTCATCACGCGGAACCTCTGGTCGAAGACTATCTGAGATTATTCTCGTGCGCCGGTCCCAGAACAATAGGGGAGAGCACCGTTTTCGCGGAGACGAGACACTTAGCTGGGGGCTCCAGGTACTCCGGTGCCGACGCTTTGTGAGTGCTCTAAGCAACTTGATCGGTTGGAGATGTTGATCTCGATAGCCGGAACCATGAGCCGGTTCGATCCCTCTTTGCCGCCGCGGGGCCCGACCTGGGGTAGCCCCCTGCCGTCAGCGGTGAGATAAGCGGGCTAGGCAGACTATCGCGTTACCCTATAGTGGAGGATGAGAATCGGTGTTGAGGCGACTTGCTGGAACAACCGGCGGGGATACGGGCGGCATCTGCGTTCTCTGCTTGCGGCTCTCGCCGAAGTCGATCAACCGCACGAGTACAAGCTTTTCGTCGACGGCCCCTTGATCGAGCAGGTTGACCTGCCCAAAAACGCGGAGGCGGTTCTGGTTAGAACCAGGGTTCCGGCCGCCGAAGCGGCTCGAGCGGACGGCAGCCGGTCCCTGCGTGATATGTGGGCCGTAAGCCGGGCATTGTCGCGCGCGGCCGTCGATTGTTTGTTTTTCCCCACCGTGTATTCCTACGTCCCCGTTTTCTCCCGAGCCATAAAACTACTGATGATCCATGACGTGATCGCCGAGCGCCTGCCCGAGTACGTGTTCCCCACCCTGGCCGGGAAGACGCGGTGGCGTCTCAAGGTAGCATTGGCAAGACGGCAGGCCGACTGGATCTTGACCGTCTCAGAGTTCTCTCGCCGGGCGCTCATCGAGCAGTTCGGTCTCAAGCCCGAGAAAGTCAAGGTGATCGGTGAAGCCCCTCACCCGATCTTTCGACAGCTTCCGGAGGCAACGATTCCAGCGGAGCTGACGAAAAAAGGGGTTCAGCCTAGTGCCAGACTTGTCACTTATGTGGGTGGATTCGGTCCTCACAAGAACCTGTCGCGTCTCGTTGACGCCTTTGAGGGCATAGCGAGTGAGCCGGACTTCGGCGACGTACTGCTGGTGCTCGTCGGAGATTACGAATCGGATCCTTTCTACTCGTGCTATCCAGAGCTCCGCCGGAAGCTGGCCAGTTGCGGGGTCGAGTCGCGGGTGATCTTTACGGGCTTTCTTCCCGACAGCGATCTGGTCCGCTTGCTGAACTGTTCGTCGATGCTGGTGCTCCCCTCGTTGATGGAAGGATTCGGCCTGCCCGCCGTCGAAGCGGCGGCTTGCGGCATTCCCGTCGTCGCCACACGGGAAAGCCCGCTCGGAGAACTGCTCGAGGGCGGCGCGTTGATGATAGACCCTGAGAAAACCGACGATCTCCAGCGGGCCGTGGGAGGCCTCTTGAAGGATGATTCTCTCCGCCGGGAAATGGGCCGCGCGGCCTTGCGGGCTGCCGCGCGCCTAAGTTGGGAGCAAGCCGCGAGGCAATGGTTGTCGCTGCTCGAAGAAGTCAGCGGGGAGACGAGGGCGAGCCATGCGTAGACCGCTTAGGTTCTGCATGATCTCGATCTTCTATCCCCCCTACAGCTTTGGGGGCGATTCGATCTACTTGTACAGGCTGTGCACCGAACTCGTGAAGGCCGGTCACGAAGTAGACGTTATCCACTGTGCCGACTCGTATCACGTCTTCATGTCCACCGTGGATGTGAATGCCTTTCCCACCAGCGACGGCATCACGGTCCATAAGCTGGAAAGCGGCTTCGGCATGCTGGCGCCTTTACTGTCTCACCAGCTTGGCCGACCCATGTTACGCGGAGAGAAAGTGGCTCGTATTCTCGCTTCGAAAAAATACGACGTGATCCACTTTCACAACATCTCCTTGTTCGGACCGGCCATTCTCAAAACCCCCGCTCCTTACCCGGCCGTTCGTCTTTACACGGCCCACGAACATTGGCTGGTTTGCCCGGTGAACGTACTG
Organism: Bryobacterales bacterium; assembly: GCA_965206025.1. GTDB lineage: Bacteria > Acidobacteriota > Terriglobia > Bryobacterales > UBA6623. The sequence continues at coordinate 441,434 of CBDBIU010000004.1, forward strand.
TGGAAGAACAACAGCCACGCCTGCGACAAGCCGACGTGTTTCTCCTGTAGCCTACGCTCGAAACGCCCACCCCAGTTGTGGCGCTACACGCCCTTGCTGGAACAGTGCGTCCGAGAGATTGACCTGTTTCTGACACCGAGCCATTTCTGCCGTGAGATGCACCGGTCCCGCGGCTTTCAGCAGGAAATGCGAGTGTTGCCCTACTTTGTCCCCCGCGTGGAGAGGGAGCCCGACAGCGCGGGCGAGTCGCCTCATTCCAGGCCCTATTTTCTCTTCGTGGGGCGGCTGGAGAAGATCAAGGGCGTACAAGAAATTCTGCACCACTTCCAGGGGCCGGGCGACTACGACTTGGTCGTCGTCGGCGGCGGCCTCTATCAACGCCAATTACACGAGCAAGCCGCCGGCATGCCGCGCGTCCGCTTCGTGGGGTGGCTGAACCCGAGCGACGTGGGGCGCTACTACCGGCATGCCGTCGCCGTGGTGGTGCCTTCGGTCACCTATGAAACGTTCGGCATCATCATCATTGAGGCCTTTTCCCACCGGACACCCGCCATTGTTCACGACCTGGGGTCCCTGCCGGAGATCGTGGAACAAAGCGGCGCGGGGTTCATCTACCGCAGCCAGGACGAGCTGCGGCAACAGATGGACCGCCTCGCCGCTGACCCGCAACTCCGCCGGGAACTCGGCGAGCGAGGGTACCGGGTACACATCGAGAAATGGACCCCCGAACCGCACCTGCGCTCGTATCTGCAACACATAGAAAACGTTCGCCGCAAGAAACTGGCGAGTTAAGCGGGGCCTGCCATGTGGGTCAGCGTAGTTCCCGGTAAGATTCTAAGACGATTCCTGGGACTTTATCCTAGCATTTTCTCATCGAAGGATGAGCCTGAAGACGGGGGTTGGGGCTTTTTGAGTCGCTGGGGCTCCTTTCGGGCTTTTTGATTTTGAGTTTTGGGAAGGGGAGAATCGTCGTCGGGGTTGTGGGATTGTGGGAATCGCGGAGCGATTTCCAAGGGCGGTGGGAAACGAAGGGAAACCTGGTTTTGGTTTTCCTCGTTTTCCATCGCCCGTCATTTCCACAGCCCTCTTCCTGCTGTTCAGCACGGCGTGTTCGCGGAACGGAAACTGGCAAACAGCTTCTGCTTGGCTCGCTGCATCCGGCGGGCCGCCGCCGTGTCGCTTTCGGCCTGGGCAATGCGGCCCAGAGCCTCCAGCCTCTGCCCTGGCTTGAGATAGCTGGCGGCCTCGGGCAACTTCTCGAAAGATTCCCAAGGCGTCTGGTAGTGGCGGTACACCCGCTTCTGCTTGCCTTTGGCGTCGGTCTTGATCTCGGGCTGTCCGCAGGGCCGGTGGAAGTTCAAATAGGGATTGAAGTGCTGTTGGTAGAAGCGCTGGATGCGCCCCGCGTGCGGCGCCGCGATGTACGTATATCCCATGTGTTTGCGGATCACCGCGCCGTTTTTCGATTCCACCAAGCCGTTGTCGTTGGAGTGCCGCGGACGCGACTTGGTCTGTTCGATCAGCAGCTTGTTCAATAGCTTCTCCACCGTGCGATTGAGGAACTCGCTGCCGTTGTCGGAATGGAAGCCGCGGATACGAAAGGGAAACTGCTCGATCATGGCTTTCAGCAACGGCTCCAGCCAGGCTTCACTGATCGCGGGCGTGGCGCCGACCACTTGCCACTGGGTGACTTCATCCACGGCATTGATGTGGTAGACGCCCTTGACGCCATCGCGATCCCCTTGATGCACCGTATCCACTCGCAGAAAGCCGGGTTGGCCTTGCGGGTCGGGCCGGCGCCGCTCGCCGATCGACACCGCCGTGGGCCGGGTCTTGGTGAAATGCAGCCGCCGCTGGCGGTAGGCTCTGCGCCGCCGCAGGCGATAGATCTGGGCCACCGAGATCCCCGCCAGCCGCTCGTATTCGCGCTGCTGGTACTGCTGGTATTCCCGCTCGAGGATCTTGCGCGTGGCCGGGCCGCTGAGGGTTTCGTGGGCCTCGTCCACCGCCGCCAGCAGTTCGACGTCGGCGGGCGTGTACTTGCGGGCAAAGCGATGCCGCCGGTAGCGGGCGGGTTGGAGTTCTCCGCCCTGCCGGTACTGCTGGATCAGCCGCGTGATTTGCGCCCGGCTCAGTCCGGTCATCTTGACCAGATACTGCCGCAGCAGCCCTTTGTCGGCGCGGTTTTGGCGGCTGTAGCCGTGCTGGCGAAGCGTGCGCGCCACCCACGTGTAGATCTCGGCCCGCCCTTTGCCTTTGAATCGAATCTCCTCGCTGGAGTGGAGAAACTGCTGGATCTGTTGCAGGTTCAGCTTGCTGGTGTTTTGCACTTGGATAGTCAATTCCCAGCATGCCCACTCCCCGATCCTTCAGGCTCATCTTGTGTGAGAAACAAACTCCTCGTTCAGACTCATCTTGCATGAGACAAGACTATCCTTAGCGAACCGTGCAGCCGTCGTGCAATAATACTTCGGTGCTCGCACCTCAATCGTTCATGCGCCACCCCGCCGAGCGGGTAAGGGACTTGGCGAATAACGCGATGCGACTGATCGCCGCTCTCGTGCTTTTCACCGCCTTGGCGTCAGCCGGCGCGGCCGGTGAAGGCTGGGTCCGGATGTTCGACGGCAAGTCCCTGGCAGGCTGGAAAGCCGCGGAGAGACCCGAGAACTGGTCGGTCGAAGACAGCGTGATCGTCGGTCGCGGCGAGCGAAGCCATCTTTTCTACATGACCGAGCAGTGTCGGGACTGCGAATTCAAGGCCGACGTCAAAATCAACGACGGCGGCAATTCGGGGATGTACTTTCGGGTCGGCTTCGAGCCGGGATGGCCCAAGGGCTATGAGGCGCAGGTCAACAGCACCCATACCGACCCCAGACGTACGGGCAGCCTCTGGGACATCAAGGATATCAAAGAGCAACTCGTCCCCCCGGATACCTGGTGGCGCCAGCACGTCATCGTCAAAGGGAACCGTATCGTCATCAAAGTCAACGACAAGGTCGTGGTCGACTATACCGACGAAGAGAATCGATACACGGAAGGTTATCTAGCCATCCAGCAGCACGACCCGGGGAGCGTCGTTCACTACAAAAACCTCATGATGCGCCCGCTCGCGCCGGAGTAGCGGCGGTTGAAGCGCTCCGCGATCGCCCAGACGCCCGTTTCATAGGGACTTCCAAGGGCCGGCCAGTGCCCCGCGGTCATTGCGATTAACCCGCTCCGAACACGTTCCAAGCGCTCCCCGTTTGCTTGTCCAGAATCTTGTCCTTCTTGCGCTGAAATTTCAGTCGCTCGCCGTCCCGCTCGGGCTCGCTCGGTTGGGAGTCCGGACTAATACGCCGCCACGACCAGGCGGCCGGGCTCGATACGAATTTCCCGCACCTTCTTGGGCAGGGCAACGGTCCTGCCCACCTCGAAATCCGGCATCTTGGGGTTGACGTAGGAGGCAATGAGCCAATCGACAATGAATCGCGGGACCTTCCCGCCGTCGATCGCAACGGAATCTACGTCCAGGCGTCCGTACCCGTTGGCCGAGCGATAACGGCAGTTGGCCATGACTTCACGCTCGCCGCGAAACAGGAAACTCCAGACGATTCCCCCGGGCGCTCCCTGTTGATCTTGCGCTCGGGAAAGATCGACTAAGACTCGCACCACGGCGCCGCCCTCGCCGAGATGCACGTTGACCTCGTGGACACCATCGGGCATCTCTCCTGAAGGGTCGTACTTGAAGAAGGAGTTAATCTCGTTTTCCGAGAGGATGACCGTTTCCCCGTTACGCAGACTGCCTGAGTTGATGCCGTCTATCTTTTTTTTCGCGGACAGGCCGGCCGCGGGAGAAAGCAGCAAAGAAGAGGCGCTCAACACCGCCGCCAGCAGCAGCGATCCAGCGGCCAGATAAAAGTATCGGGTTCCTTTCACAGATCCAATTCCTTCAAAGGCGCGGTCGAGAACCGCCGTCGCTCGCGGCAAGAGTGTCTTCCCCGCATCCAAAAGATACCACGATCCCGCGGATGGGCCGCCGGCCTCACGGTGGCGCGCCGCCAACGCATAAGGCGCCCGCGGACGGACAAGGTTTCTTAAACTCGAACAGTTTCGCGTTCGAAGGAAATCGAACGGGGGACCAAGCGCAGATTCTGGGTAGGCTCAAAAAGCTGACTAGGAATCGGCTGGTAAGCCATCACTCACTGAACTTTTCTCTTGACAAGTGAATGAGTTAATGGCGATCAACTGCCCACTGTTCGCCAACTCGCTGTGGATCTCTCGGTCAACCCGAATACTGTGATCCGCGCCTATCGAGAGCTGGAGATTCGAGGGATCATCACTACTCATCAGGGCACGGGGACGTTCGTCGCTCACAAACAAATCGAGCAGGATGAGGTCGAACGTCAACGCCGGCTGTCCCAATTGGTGGGGCAATTTGTATCCGGGGCCGGCAGCGACGGTTTCAGCGTGAAAGAGGTCGTCGACTGTTTGCAGGATCTCGTGCCGGACCAGCCAAAAGGAGGGAAAGACCGTGTCTCTGCTAAGCCATGGTCGGGAACTACCCGGAGTGCGAGGGAAACGCCAGTTCGTCAGCACCGTAGGTCTCTTGCTGTTTACGGTTTGTTCGACGCTGGGGTCGGCCGCGTATCTGTTTTTCCGACTACCCACACTGGCCATCGCCGGATCTTTCGTGGGGCTGTACTTGCTTTTCGCCATCAAGGTAGCCGACCAGTGGGAAAAGGCCTCGAGGTCGTTCATGAGCGGAGCGTGAGATGGGACAGAGAAGCGTGCATCGCCCGCACCCCTCGCTTCTCCGGATCGAGGTCCTCGGCGCGCACTTCGGGCGGCAACCAGCTCCAAATGGTCCCGCGGTCGGCCAGGATGCGGGCCGGCTCCCGCTCGGGAGGGGGCTGCTGAGCTTCCCAGCGATGGAACTCCGCCCATTGCCGCTGCCGCTCTTCGACCTGTGCGCGGAGCGTGGCCAGTCTTCTTCTTTCGTCACGTCTACCCGTCTGATTATAGCCTGGAGGAACCAAGCACTAGCCCGACTTTCTCACCACGTGGCGAGGCGAAGTGCGTGAGATGCCCGTCAGTACAAGGCGCGCGCCGCTCGGCGCCGCATTGCTTGAATAATGCGGGCGTACTTGAACCCTACGTTGAGCACGGCGAGCAAGCGCAACGCAGTAATGGCGGGCTTATCGCGTGCTTCGACCGTCAGGTGGTGAGAAATGCGGGCTAGGCGGTCAGCTAAGCTGTCTGTGGGGCAACTCGCTCGGCCATCTCCTGGAGCGATTCTTCAAAGGGTGCTCGAGCCACCCCCCGCTCGGTGATGATGGCGGTGACGTAGCGGTTCGGGGTGACGTCAAAGGCGGGGTTCAGTACGGCCGTTTCGGCCGGTGCCACGAGGACCCCGCGGACGTGGGTGACTTCGGCGGGGCTTCGCTCCTCGATGGGAATCTGCTTGCCGGAAGCGGTCTCGAGATCGACGGTCGAGATGGGAGCGGCTACATAGAACGGGACGTTGTTCTCCTTGGCTAACACCGCCAAGCTGTAGGTGCCGATCTTGTTGGCGACATCGCCGTTGGCGGCGATGCGGTCGGCGCCCACGACGACGACACCCACCCGGCCGGAGGAAAGAACATGCCCGGCCATGTTGTCGGTGAGCAGGGTAACCGGGATCCCGTCCTGCTGCAGCTCCCACACGGTCAGCCGCGAGCCTTGCAGAAAAGGGCGCGTCTCGTTGGCGAACACTGCGACCGAATTGCCCCCTTCGACCGCGGCGCGGATGACCCCCAACGCGGTCCCGTAGCCCGCCGTCGCCAGTGCGCCGGCGTTGCAATGGGTCATGACACTGGCTCCGGCCGGCAGCAGTTTCGCCCCGTGTCGGCCCATGGCTTTGTTGATTTCGATGTCCTCTCGATGGATGCTGAGAGCCTCCTCGGTCAGTCCGTCCCGGATGGCTTTAAGGTCGGCGCCGCTCGTTCGCATCTCCTGGTAGCGGCGCTTCATCCGATCGATCGCCCAAAAGAGATTTACCGCGGTGGGGCGCGTGGCGGCGAGCGTGGAGCAAATCGTCTCCATGGCACGGTCGAGTTCTTCGGCGGAGGACGCGATCAACCCAGCCCCCCTCCGATCGCTCTCTAGCGAACTATCGCTCTCCGGCAAGGCGCCCTTGACGCCCAGGGCGACGCCCATTGCGGCGGCTACACCGATCGCCGGCGCACCTCGGATAACCATCGATCGGATCGCGTCGGCAACCTCCTGATAGGTCGTGCAGGTGACGTATTCTTCCTCGCCGGGGAGGCGGGTCTGGTCGATCATGACCACGCCGCGCGAGGTCCACTCAATCGTGTTGACCATATCGGCCCTTACCGTCTACAGCACAGCGCCAACAGGGATGCAGAGAACCTGACGCGGCTTGCCGTCTGACGGCATCACTTTTCTCCTCGCCGAATCGTCGGCTCTCACACCGGCAGGTTGGCTAATCCATCTTCTGAAGCGCATCTCCTCCCCAGATCAGCACCGCGAAAAACGTGGCGTTATAGGCGCAATGGACAAGTGTTGAAGGCACGAGGGACCCGGTCCTGGCGCGAAGCGCGCCAAACACGATACCGACGTAAAGGAGCAACAGGAGGATTTGCCAATGCCACCCGTACTGCCATCCGTGTAGGGCCGAGAAGATCGCGCTAGTCATGAGGACGGCGGCGCTCTTGCCGCAGGATCTCTCCACCACAGGGTAGAGGAAACCGCGAAAACCCATCTCTTCGACGGGCGGCGCGATCAGAACCCCGAAGACCGCGAAAACGAGAACCGCGTGACGACCCTTCAATAGTTCCTCGATAGGAAGCGGGTCAGTGGGCATGGGAATTATGCTCGCGATCAAGCCCACCGAGACTGCTAGCGCGACTCCCCCCCAACAGTAGAGGACTGTATCCAGCCAGGGCTTGCCGAGTCGACGCCAGCCTATCGAGTCCCCAAAAGGCAGACCGTACTTGACCGTAATGACCGCGTACATGAAGCTGAGCAGGATGGCCCACCACACAAAGTGAGTAACGACCGCGACCAGAGGGCTGCCAAGCAGTTCCTCCACCTCCACCCCCGTGCCCGTCACATAGTTGAGAGCGTAATAGGCGGCGACTGTAACCACGATGGAGAAGATCAGCGCGGGAATCGACAGCAGCAGCAGCAGCAGCAGATCCCAAAAGGTCCATCCGCCGGGTGAGGTTTCGGCGCCTGGGGAGGCGGCAACTGAGGAGACGGGGCCTTGGATGCGGGCCGGGCTCAGGGATCCGATAGCAGGCTGCCCAACTCCATTCGACGGATGTTCGGAGGATTCCTCTGACACGGCTGGCCTTTTATGCTAACAGTACCCGGTGCTTCTTCGTTGTTCCCAGAGTTGTCCAATGCAAGATGATCCTGAACGGGGGGAGTGTTTCCAACACAAGATGATCCTGAAACGACGGCAGCCGGGAGAGGGCACACTGCGGGTGAATGCGAATCACCATGCAGCATGCACAACGTCTCACGCTGGGCGAGATGCGCGAGTTTGTGGCTTCCAGCGGTCGCCTCAGCTTTACCGGCGCCGAGCGCAAGCAGATCTACGGCCTCGTCGAGCGCACCCTGCGGGCGCACGAGTACCTGCGGCTGTCGAAGAAAGACAAAGGCGTCGTGCGGCGCTATGTGGCCAAGATCAGCGGGCGCAGCTTGGCGCAGATCACGCGTCTGATCCGGCGCCGCTACACACACGACGATATCGCTCTGTTGGCCACCGTCGATGCGGCCCACGAAGGGCTGTCGGGCCCGGCGCTGCGGCGCATCCTATGGCGCGAACACCACGTCTACGGCCAGGCCGCCTGCAACGATTGGCCTCCCTCTCGGCCTCGCACATCTACAACCTGCGACGCACCGCGGTCTATCGCGAACACCACGTCCATCACACCCGGACGCGCTCCCGCGCGGTGGCCATCGGCGAGCGGCGGCGGCCCAACCCGTGCGGGCGGCCCGGCTACTTGCGGGTCGACATGGTGCATCAGGGCGACACCACCACGCGCCCCGGGCTGTACCACGTCAATGCCGTCGATACGGTGACGCAGTGTCAGGTGGTGGGCTGTTGCCAGACCATCTCGGAAGCCCATTTGATCCCCGTTTTGGAGGCCATCCTGCACCAGTTCCCCTTCCGCATCCGCGGCTTTCACTCCGACAACGGCTCGGAGTTTCTCAACCGCCGGGTGGCCAAGCTGCTCAACAAGCTGCTGATCGGGGAGTTCACCAAGTCGCGGGCGCATCGCACCACCGACAACGCCTTGGTGGAGGGCAAAAACGGAGCGGTCGTGCGCAAGCACCTCGGCCACGAGCCGATCCCCGCCGTCCACGCCGCGGAGTTCCAGCGCTTCTACACGGCCCATTTCAACCCTATTTGAACTATCACCGTCCCTGCGGGTTCGCCACCGTGGAGGTGATGGACAACGGCAAGCGACGGCGCCGCTATCGGCTCGGGGACTACCGCACGCCTTACGAAAAGCTGGTCTCGCTCGACCACTGGCAGCAGCACTTGAAGGAAGGCATCACGGCCGATTATCTCGAACAGCAAGCACGGCGGATGAGCGATACCGAATGCGCCCGCCACATGCAGCAACGCAAGCGGAAACTGCTGGCCAGCTGCCGCTCCCGTTGGTAAATCCCAGCACGAGGGGGCGGGGCCTGGCCGCCCCGGACTCGGCATGGATGGCAGGGGGAGGGGAAAGCTCGACCAACGTCCCTGGTCCGGGCCACACCCGGTTCCGCTTCCCCCTCCCCCTCGAACACCCTCAGAAAGGAGATCCACTCGCAGCGCCGGCCCCTCGCCCGACCAACCCCTTTTCAGGATCATTCTTGGATTGGAAAATGCTGTCGAGCGGCGTTTGAGGTTGCTCGTCCCGGCACGGGCGATCTCCCGCCCACCACCTCGGCGTGATGAGAAAAGCGGCCGCGTGTCTGAATTTGTGGAAAACATCGTACATCGATCCCACTGGGCGGAGGCGGGCTAGCACTATTGAAGCTCGCGAAATACAGTGACTTTGGAATAGGGACACAGCATGCTGTACCCGTAGAGTCTAAAGACGGACCACGCGGCCATGATTTGCGAAACTCACTGGGCTAGCAGCTAACCGGAGGAGAGGCTCTTGACAATATCGTTGTAGATCACGAAAGCGAAGAGCAGAAGGATGAACACCAGCCCGACTTGCACGATTCGTTCCTTAACCGCAAAGCTGATATCCCGGCGCATCACCGACTCCATCAGCAGCAGGGTGATGACGCCGCCGTCGAGGATGGGAATGGGAAGCAGATTAAAGATACCCAAATTCAGGCTGATGGCCGCCATGAGCATGACCAGCTGCGGCCACCCGGCGCGGGCGGCCCGCCCGGAAAGGCGAGCGATGCCGATCGGACCCTCGAGAGACTTCGGCGACATGCGCTGTTCGATCAGTCCCACCAGAAAGCTAAAGATGAGCGAAGCGTTCTTGGTATTTTGGTCAACCGATTCGCGCCAGGCGTCGACAAATCCGAGACGAGTACTGATGCGGTCGTACTTGGCGCCGAGCTCCACACCAATCCTCCAGGCAGGGTGGGCGGCGTCCGATTCATCATATACGGGCGTTACGTCGAGCGAAACGGTTCGCCCATCCCTGAGGACTTCCAACGCAATCGGCTGCCCGCCAATTTGCTGGATCAAGTCAGGAACTCTGGCTGGAGAATTGATCTCTTCTCCGTTGAGAGCGACCAGGATGTCTCCGTCATGGATGCCGGCTCCCTCGGCCGGCATGCCTTCCACCGTATTCCCCAGCCGAACGGCGACGATTTCGCTCCAGCCGGCTTGTCCCACACCGGTGGTCCGGTCCACGCCGATCGCCACGGGAAGATTGAGTCTTGCCCCCTCGCGCTCGACGGTCACGGTAACCGTTTTCAGGGCCGCCGTGATTTCAGTGAGCCGTACCGCTTCCCAAGTCGGCGTTTCCTCGCCATCGATGGCCACGATGGTATCACCCACGCGGATCCCGGCCTGTTCAGCCGCGGAACGCTCGGCGACGTACCCGATCACGGCGGGCTCCAACTGAAAAGCCATCCGCTCGTAGCGGATCATGAAAAGACCCGTGAGCAACAGCAAAGCCAGAGCAATGTTGAAAACGGGACCCATCAACGCGATGACGACCCTCTGCCATCGCGGCTTGGAGAGGAATTCCCCCGGGTCGCCGGTTGGTTCCTTGGTGGTTTCGCCGGCCATTTTTACGTAGCCGCCGACAGGAACCAGGCACACCTTGTAATCCGTGTCGCCGCGTTTGTAGCCGAAAAGCCTCGGTCCGAAGCCGAAAGCGAACGCTTCGACCCGCACACCGAAGTAACGCGCCGCCAGAAAGTGGCCCAGTTCGTGGACCAAGACCATGACTCCGAGCACGAAGACAAAAGCTATGACGTAATCTAGAAAACCCATCGGAAAAGGAAAGGCGATCAGGAGTGTACCGTCACCTCAAAATCGCTCGTGATTTGTTCCGCCACCAGACGCGCCTGCCGGTCGATCTCCAAGACGCCGTGAATCGAATCGGGAGCCTGGGCCGGCACCCGCGTCAACGTCTCCTCTACCACGGCGGCAATCGCCGGGAAGGGGATTCTGGATTCCAGAAAAGCCCCAACAGCTACCTCGTCAGCCGCATTCAAGACACAACCCGCGGCTCCCCCGGCCTCCAAAGCCTGGTAGGCGAGGGCCAACAACGGGAACCGTTCGAGATCAGGCGGCTCAAAGTCTAATTGTCTCACACAATCCCAGCGCAGTCGGCGCTCGGGCGGACCCGGCTCTCGCAGCGGATAGGAGAGCGCGTAGCGGATGGGCAGTTTCATATCAGGAGGGGCCATCTGCGCCAACACGGAACCATCCTGGAATTCCACCAGGGCGTGAACCACCGACTGGGGATGGACCACCACCTCCACTTGATGAGGCGCGAAGTCGAACAGGTGGCAGGCCTCGATCACCTCGAACCCTTTATTCATCAGCGTCGCCGAATCCATGGTAATACGCCGCCCCATCTTCCAAGTCGGGTGGTTCAAGGCCTGCTCCGGCGTCACCTGGGCCAGCTCGGCCTGGGGCGTCTTTCGAAACGGTCCGCCCGAGGCCGTCAGGATCAGCTTTTCCACCTCCTCGGCGGGTCCGGCCCGCAGGCATTGATGGACGCCGTTGTGCTCGCTGTCGACCGGCAGCAGTTCCGCTCCCGACCGTCGAGACTCGCTCATCACAAGCTCCCCGGCCGCGACCAAAACTTCCTTGTTCGCCAGGGCGACCCGGGTCCCGCGGGCGACGGCCTCATAGGTGGCCTCCAGCCCAGCGACGCCCACGGCCGCCGAGACAAGGACGTCAGCCTGGGCGCCTGTGGCAACGGCAAGATTCCCCCGCGGACCCCACAACGCTTCCGGGCGATAACCGGCAGCCCCTTTTTCCTCGGCCAGTCTTTCCCAGAAGCCGTCACGAGCCTTCTTATCGGCCAGCGAAATCACCTCCGGGCGAAACTCGAGCGCCTGACCGAGCAGCTCCCCCACATTCGATCCGGCTGCCAACGCTGCTACGGAGACGTCGTCCCCCATTTCGCGGACCACCTGCAGGGTGTTGCGGCCAACCGACCCTGTCGAGCCGAGAATCGCAAGTCGTTTCATTCGCGTAAGTCCAATGAACTCAAAGCCACACTAACACAAAGGCCTCCTGGAATCCATAGGGGATCCACCCTGGATGATGAACTCCGTCACAAGCTCTCCCTATCCGGCTTGTCTCACCACCTGAGGCCAAAGGACGAGATCAGCTCGCCGCGGGGCAAGAAACGTAGAGGCTCATCTCGCACTGAAACTGAGCATGGCGAGCAAGCGCAACGAAGTAACGGCGGGCTTATCCGGTGCTTCTGCCGTCAGCTGGTGAGAAAGCGGGTCAGTAGATCACCCTCCACCCGTAGCTGTTAGAAGAATTCTTAGCACAAATCTCGACGGCGTCCTTTATGCCGCTACCGCCTTCCTCCACCCAAAGTACAAACCGATTGGAGACGCCGCAGGATGGCTTGGTCCCGGTGTCGACGAACTGTGTTTGAGCGTCCAGCCGCAGCAGTGGAGATGATAAATTGCTCGCTACCCCCGGGACGTTGCCGACGATGTTCTTGTTTGATCCCGTCCCGCCATCCGACAAATACGTCCCCGCCCCGTTGAATACGTTTCCTATGATGTTGTACGCGTCGCTCACTCCCGATTGGATATCGATTCCCGTGCTGCCCCCAATTCCGGAGAAGGGCTCTTCCGGGTTTTTAGTGGGTGGCCAACGGGTAGCCGGCTCCTCCATCCTGCCGACCCGACGTCGCCCGCAGTCACATCGGAGCCCAAAAGGCGGCCAAGAAATCCCCAAATACCCTACACGCCAGTCCGGTCGTGGGCAACTCGTAAAGGGAATAAGACACTGATAAACAGGGAGTTATCTCTTTGAGTGTGGCCACTGGATGACAGTTGTGGATCTGCATTTCACAGCCTTCGGGAGACTGTACGACTACCTGCCAGCAGCCTTGCTCTACTCGTAACCCTTTGTTTATCAGTAATTCTTTTTGGCCAACGCAGTCGCCGCCCGGCCTTGGGGGCCGTAGAGTTGTCACGAAGCCCTTGAATGGCACCGAAGCAGGCTCCGGGAGGTCGGCCTCACAGTGGCGAGGGATCCGTCACTCACCGCCGCCAGCCACTAAAATCCCAGAAGAGCCCGGAGAAGTAACTATCCGAGATGGCAAACTCCGACACTCCGGCCTCAACCATTATGCCGGTGCCGCCCGATAGCATGTTCTGAAAAACGCTGCCCGTGACGATGTTTGCCAAAGACCCCACTCTTAAAATGATGCCGGTGTCACCGCTGGCGATGGTCGTGAAATAGGCTTGAGTAATGGTGTTGAACCAAGACCCATTCTCCACGTCGATCCCAATCACGGCACAGGCGTCGCACATGAAATTGTCAATGCGGTTCCAGCTAGGACTGGCTGTAGTCGAACCGACGGTGTTTCGCGCGAACTTGACGCCCGTAGCCGCATTGACGATCGTGGAATCGGTGATGCTGTTGCCCTGGCAGTCGTTGGAGAATTGGATGGCAAGAGGAACATCACTGAGACCTCTATAGTTTATGTCGTTCAACACGGCACTTACCGCCCGCTGAAAATGGAGTAGGGGTCCGCTGATCGTATACGGGGAGGAGGATTGCTGGATCCAACCGTCAATCATGATGTCGAAGCTATGAGCCGTGTCGACTGTACTGCCGAAGAAAGCATCCACGTCTGACCCGACAACTGTGTTGTGAATGTAGACTTCATCAACCCGATCGAGGTGAAAGGCCTTAATCAGGTTGAAGTGGATGTTGTTGAAGGTCAATCCGTTTGCCAGTATGCCGTGGAAAGCCACATCGTTCACCGCGAAGAATCCGTCGATTTCAAAATTAGAAAAGTAGAGCTTCTGGAACCCGGCCGCCGTCGTGATGTCAAACACATTTTGCCCGTCTGTTTGAGGGAGAATTCGAGACCCGCTGGGACCGCCCGGCTGATTTCCAATATCGGGGTATGCACTTGACTCCCGAAGCCCCAACATATAGTATGCGGGCTCATGGAGGACTACCCGCGTACGCTGGAGGAGTTTGAGGGGCGTTTTGGCACTGAGCAGGCGTGTCGCGAGTATCTGATGCAACTGCGCTGGCCGCAGGGTTTTAGGTGTCCCCGCTGTGAAGGGCAGCGAACTCGCCGCAGTCGGCGGGGCCTGCTGCGCTGCGGACAGTGCGATTATCAGGCTTCGGTGACGGCAGGCACGATTTTCCAGGACACGCGTCTGCCGCTGCGCACCTGGTATCGGGCGATGTGGTGGGTGACGAGCCAGAAAAACGGGGCGAGTGCTCTGGGACTGCAAAGCATTTTGGGTCTGGGAAGCTACCGCACCGCCTGGGCGTTGCTGCACAAGCTGCGGCGCGCGATGGTGCGGCCTGGCCGCGAACGGCTCAGCGGCCGCGTAGAGGTCGACGAGACCTATGTTGGGGGCGAAGAAGAGGGACTGCACGGACGGCAGACGCAGAAAAAGGCACTGGTAGCCATCGCCGCTGAAGAAGACGGTGCGGGGCTAGGAAGGATCCGCATGAGGCGCATCCGTCGAGCTTCCAAGCACCAGCTACACGGCTTCATCCAAGAGGCTGTTGAACCCGACAGCACCATCCACACCGACGGCTGGGAAGGTTACGTCGGTCTGGAGGCGCTTGGCTATCGGCACGAATACGACTTTCTGGCAACTTCCAGCCAATCAGCCTCTGAGCTGTTGCCTCGTGTTCACCGTGTGGCTGCCCTGTTGAAGCGCTGGTTGATCGGCACGCACCAAGGCGCGGTAAGCCGTGAGCACCTGGACTATTACCTGGATGAGTACACGTTTCGCTTCAATCGACGACGCTCTCGGCACCGGGGAAAGCTCTTCTACCGGCTTGTCCAACAAGCCGCGGCCGTTGGCCCCACTACCTATTCAGAGATGGTCCAACACGTACGCGGCAGGCGGATCAGCCGACCACAAGATATGGGGTAGCCGGGAGTGAAGTGCATACCCCGATTCCAATAATCGCTATGCTGTTTTTCGTAATCGTGGTCTCGGCAAAAACACTCAGATCGCCGGTGATCTTCAGCGCTTGCCCCCCCGATACGAAAAATACCCCCTCCTGCAGACCCCCGGTCGCCGTGAGGATCGACCAGTTGCCGCTGGTGTCATTGAGCGTCGGAGTGAACTGAACGGTTCCACTGGAGAGACCGCTGGTGCAAGAGCCGCCCGTCATAGTCACATTTTCGTTACCCGAGCTGCCATCGGTGATGCGCAGCACGTGATTGGAGTTAGAGCCGTTTACGCCCAGGGGGCAGGGAGACAACGTGACCGTCGCCAGAGTCGAAGCCGTCAGGGTCTGTGAAGGAGACTGGACCCATGAAAAATCTTCCACGGCGAACGTATCCGGGCTGTCAAACTCATACTGGGTCGAAAGCGTATTGGCCTTGCGGCGCATGAGCTGCAGCGGGTCCGCTGCGGCAACAGAACTGAAGGCCGACCCGCCGTTGCCTTGAGCAATCCCAGTGAGACTTGTCGTACCCGTACCGCCGCTGCCGACGGGGACCGTCGGTATCCAGCCGATATCGAGCGTGCCGCTACCTCCCGCCTTGGGAATCGCGTTGTCCGCCGGGGTGGCTGTTGCCACTTGGTCCGTACCGCCGTGCTGGTGAGTTGTCGCGTGCGGGCCAGCCGAATTGGGCGAACAGACGAAGGCCCCCGACTGCCAAACGAGAACTTCATCCTCCCCACAGGAAGACAAGCCCGTCCCGCCGTTCGACGGAGGGAGAGCCCCTTTGACCTGCTTGGAAAGCTCAACCTGGGTCTGCGACGAAAGCACCGAGGCACAAAAGACAAACAATAAGAACGCTTTTCTGATCATATATGCACCGCCATGGTTGGGCGTCCCGAATCGTTAGCTGGAACCGCGCGTGAGCATGCTTTATCCATTCACGCCACGTCGCGGCACGCCAGTTGTTTGCCGGGGGGACGCCGTCTCTGGAGACTGAAACTTCCGCGCTTGGAATCAAGGTCTTGAGCTGATATGTGAAGACGCTTCAGCTCCTAGTCGAACTCCTCCCAGGTCATTGCCCCGGGCGAGGGCTTCTCAATCCGCCCCGCGCGGTTTCTGTCTCCGGGATCAGGCTAGCATTGGGCCTGCGCGATTCCGTGGTCGGTTTGCTCTAAGGCGTTGGAAAACAAGTTCCATAAAAACCGAAAAGCGGCGTGACCGGCCACGCTGGTCGCCCCTTGGTAGACGATCCGCCGTATTGCAGAAGCATACATACGCGAAAAACATGGGAGAAGCGCTTAGCCCGCTTTTCTGGCCATCGGGGCAACCGCCTACTACTGCTACTGTGTTACAACAATCCGGAGCCACAAAAAGGGCAGCAAGGAAGCTGCCGCAGCAGATGGCGGGCGATGCCGCGGCGCAGCCCGTGGCGATCGAATGGGGATTATGCCGCTCGGGGCGAACGCGGCGCGCCGCGCGGCCGGAAGCGGGGGGGGATCTCCGCGGCGGGTAGGGCAAGATGGCCGACCCGGGCAGAGGGGGAAAAACAGTTCCGCTCGGCGATCAGGAACCCATAAGCCGCGATGCATAAAGTGGCGTGATGATGGAAGCCACGCCAGCCGCGGCCTTCATAGTGCCCCAGCCCCAGCTCTTGCTTAAGTTCCTCGTAATCGCGCTCGATGATCCAGCGATGTTTAGCCATCTTCACCAAAGCTTTCAGCGGGGTCTCCGGCGGCAGCGTCGACAACCAGTAGTGGCTGGGCGCGGATTCTCTCGGCGGCCCTTCGATCAGCAACCATTCTTCGGCATGCGCTTCGGCTTGCCCGTAGTCGCGATGCGCCGGTCGTACTCGTACCGCCGCAAAGCGCGAGCGCAGCCGGCGTTGAGAGCCTTGGCGCCAGACGATGGTTTTCCAGGCCGCGGCGGGCAGCGCCCGTGCCAACTGCTCGAGCGAGATCGGTTGATGTCGCGGGTCGCGGCGCAACAGTCGGGGCGGTCGTCCCTGGCCCTTCCACGGCTTGACCGGCAAGGGGGCGGCGCCCGGCTCCCAAACCGTCGTCGAGGATTGCACGCCGACCACGTAGCGCAGTGCGAGTTCGCTGAGTCCGGCGCGAAACGCACTGTCATTGCCGTAGGCGGCGTCGGCCAACACCACACCCGGCTCCACTTCCTGTTCCCGGGCTCGGCGAATCTGATCGAGCGCGATTTGCGGTTTGGTTTGGAAGCCAACCTCCTCGGGCACCCCGGCTTTGCGCCGACGCTTCTTGTCCTGGGCCCAAGCCGCGGGCAAGTACAAGCCGTAGGCAATGGGCAGGCTGGAGTTCCAGGTGGCCGCCGACAGACTCACCGCCACCCGGCAATTTTCTTGCTTGCCCAACGGCCCGCCATACTGCCGCGCTACGCCCACCGAGTGCCGCCCCTTTTTCGGAAATGCCGTGTCATCGACGATCCAAGCCGCCACCGGACCGTGTCTTTCCATCGCCGGCAGCACGCGGCTGCGCACTCGGCTCAGCAACGCCTGGTCACTCCAGGGCGAGTCGGCCACCAGGTGATGCAGCGACTGGTGCAGGCGGCGGACATTGCCGGGAGCCAGTCGGGCTGCCATCGGCTCGACGCTCTTGCGCTCGCCCGGCAGCAGCAGCCCCGTGCAATAGGACTTCAGCGGCTGAATCCGGTCGGCATGCCCCGCGGCCGCCGCCAGGCTGTCGAGGTATGCCGCAAAGCGCTTCTGCTGAGGGCCTGGCCCCGATCTCTTGGCGCTCACAACAAAAATAGTATGTCATGTTTTATAACACAGTAGTATTAGCAGCCCGTGGCGAAAGTAAACGTCTCGAAAAATCGAGTACAGCCAACCAATTCGCTTCAGGTGAAGTTCTTTGTTTCCAGAGCTATGATGGAGGCGAATTGGCGGCAGTTCCCATTTTTCGCTCCCGCACGACTTTCGCCACGGGCTGCTAAGTCCCAGTCTGCTACCGTCGGGGCGGCTTCGCCCTTTCCGCAACTAGCCGGGGGCGACCTTTACATATACATGCCGCCGTTGACGTTGAGGACGTGGCCGGTGATGTAACCCGCTTCTTCACTGGCCAGGAACCGGACGGCGTGCGCTACGTCGCCGGCTTCTCCCATGCGGCGGAGGGGAACCGACGCCAGGATCTTCTCGCGCACTTTTTCATCGAGAGACTCCGTCATGGCGGTCTGAATGAATCCGGGCGCCACGGCGTTGACGGTAATGCTCCGGGAGGCGAGTTCTTGGGCGAGAGCCTTGGTCAATCCGATCAGTCCCGCCTTGGACGCTACATAGTTGGCCTGACCGGGGTTGCCGGACTGTCCGACCACCGACGAGATGTTGATAATGCGGCCCCAGCGTCCGCGCACCATCGTGGGCAGAACCGCCTGAATGCAGAGGAAACTTCCGGTGAGATTGGTCTCGATCACCCGTCGCCAGTTTTCAGACGACATGCGCAGGGCCAGCCCGTCCCGGGTCATGCCGGCGTTGTTCACCAGGATGTGAATCCCGCCTGAGATCTCCCGGGCTGTAGCAAAGGCCTGTTGAATCGACTCAGCCGATGCGATGTCGAGGGGCACGGCGTCAGCCCGCCCGCCTTGGGAGCGAATCCCTTCCACCAGCTCATTCAGCTTGTCTTGCTGTCTTGCGCCGACGACCACCCGAGCGCCCGCCTCCGCCAGCTCCAAGGCGCAGGCGCGGCCGATGCCTTGGCTGGCTCCGGTGACGAATGCAACCCGATCTTTCATGACGCGAGCTTCTCCAAAGACTTCAAGTCTTCCACGTTCGATCCTTTCAGCGAGCGGTCGATTCGCTTCAACAGACCGGTCAACACCCTTCCCGGCCCGACCTCGACAAAGTGGCCGACCCCCTGAGCGGCCAAGCAGCGCACGGACTCTTCCCAACGAACCGGGTTCGGCACCTGCTCGTTCAGACCCTCGCGGGCTTGCACGCCGCTTCGAATCTCCCGCGCCGCGTAATTGTTGACCAGCGGGATTGCGAGGTCCTTGAACGCGACCGCATTGAGATCGCCCGCGAGCTGTTCCTGGGCCGGTTTCATCAGCGCGCAATGGAAGGGGGCGCTGACCGAAAGCAGCACCGCCCTACGCGCCCCTCGGGCCTTGGCCAACTCGACCGCGCGCGACACGGCGCCAGCGTGTCCGGCGATGACCACATGCCCTGGTGCGTTGAAGTTAGCGGCGGAAACAACCTCGCCGTTCGCCGCCTCGGTGCAAACCGCGGCTATCTCTCCTCCCGGCAGTCCGAGAAGAGCGGCCATGGCCCCCAATCCCGGGGGCGCCGCCTCTTGCATATAGCGGCCCCGCTTGCGGACCAGACGCACCGCATCCTCAAACCGCAAGGACCCGGCGGCCACCAGCGCCGAGTACTCTCCGAGGCTGTGCCCGGCCACGTAGTCGGCTTCGATTCCCCGCTCACCGAGCATGGCCAACGTCGCCAGCGAACAGGTCAGCAAAGCCGGCTGGGTGTTTTCGGTGAGCTTGAGGTCTTCCTCGGGACCCTCGAAACAGAGCTTCGAGATGGGGAAGCCCAGCGCTTGGTCAGCCCGCTCGAAGACCTGGCGGGCGGCGGCAAAGCGCTCGGCCAACTCGCGCCCCATGCCGGGGACTTGCGATCCCTGGCCCGGAAAAACGAACGCGGTTTTGGACATGAAGTCTCACCCTATCTCGCCCGAGGCCGAGAAGCAAGCCGGGGTTGGCTGCCTAGGTCGGCGAGCGCAGTGCTTCCGTCTCGTAGCCGTCCTATAGCCGCGCACCGACTCCTGGTGCACGGACCCCTGCGGGGTGACGCCCTGAAAGCGCCTCTCCTTCATCGACCCCGCGGGTATACGACGGGTGTTTCTTATCGGTGCGCGCCTGCGACGTTAACCGGACAGAGATGAAATGAGGAGGCTCGTCATCCGGGGGGGAGTGAGCGAGCAGCCCGTGGTAAAAGTAGACGTCTCGAAAAATCGGGTACAGCCACCCAATTCGCTTCAGGCTAAGTGCTTTGTTTTTTGGGTCATGACGGGGTGCGAATTGGTGGCCGCCCCCATTTTTCGCAACCTTCACTTCTACCACGGGCTGCTAGCCCGCTTTTAGGCGATCAGCCGCCGCTCCCTCGCACAAGTGACGGCGCCGCGCCGGTTTTTCGCCGGGAGCTTCGCCAGAATCCTGTGCATGTGGTTCTTGACCGTATGGAGCGAAAGGCATAGCCGATCAGCGATCTCTTTGTTGCTGCAATCCTTGGAAACAAGCTCTAGGATTTCAACCTCCCGTACGGAGAGTTCGCTCGAGGGCGCAAGCCGGGCATCCCAGTGCCGGTCGGAAAGCTCCGCCAGGCGCGAGAACACGCGATAGGCGATTTTCGGCGAGCAAGGAGCGCTGCCGCGCATGACCATGGCGACGCTTTCTCGCAAATCTTCGAGAGACGCCTCTTTGAGCACGTAGCCGCTCGCTCCGGCTTCGATGCATCGCAGGATCTCGCTCTCGGATTCCTCGAGGCCGAGGATGAGTATCTTTACCTTTGGAAAGCCGGTGCTGACCCAGTGGGCCAAGTCGAGTGCGCCGTCCCCGGGGAGCAGAATATCGGCCAGCAGGATATCGGGTGTCTCATCGGCGAGGAGGTCGAGCGCGTCCGCCGGCCTCGAAACACTCTTGACCCGGTAGCTCGCGTCCTCCTGCAGAACCGAGCAAAGACATTCCCGGAACAATTGGTGATCGTCCACGATAAGCAGGCTCGTTGGGTCAGTCATCGTTCTTCAGACCAATCGAAACTCTCAGGCTCAATTTCCTTGGCCCACCCACTGCGATAGGCCGCTACTGGGAAACCCACAACGCCTCCCTCCCCGAACACGCTTTCTTTACAGAAGTCCGAAGCTTTTTACGCCCCTTTCTCCAGGGGGTACCCTGCATCTTACGAGTGCCGGGTTACGATTGTCAATGTTCCTTTTGGCGCCACTTCGGCAAGAAACTGCGGGAAATTCACCGAAGAAAACAAAAAAACACTGACTATGTTTTCGCCAATAACGGGCCGATCGACGAACTGGCAGCTCGACTTCACGCGCCAACGGCCGCCGCTCGATCAACTGCCGCTTCCGCGGGGGGTAGTGTCCAAAAACTCGATCGACTCAAAGCGACAGGTTGTCCCGGATCTAGCGTGCTTTTCTCACCACGTGGCGAGGCGAAGCGCGCGAGCGATCCGTTAGGAGAAGGCGCGCGACGCTTGGCGCCCCGTTTCCTGAATAATGCGGGCGTACTTGAACCCTTACGTTGAGCACGGCGAGCAAGCGCAACGTAGTAATGGCGGGCCTATTACGTGCTTCGACCGTCAGGTGGTGAGAAATGCGGGCTAGTTGGTAGTGAGAAGGGCGGCGGTTCTCAGCCCGGTTCTTGGGGGAATCGGGCAAAACCAAGACGTGTAAAGAGAACCAGCTTGGCGGGCCTGTGATGTCAACAGGTTACAGCCCTTGTGCCTTCAATGATACATTGACTGTGGGCACGGAGGTCCCCGGCGATCCCGGGCGCCAGTACCATTTGCCCCACTTGAGACGCTACTTAGGAGGATGTCGTGGACCGCACTGCTTCTCGCTTTCCCCAATTACGAATTCTTTTCCCCATCATGCCGGTGGTTCTCATGCTGCTAGGCGTATCGATCCCCTCGAGTTTCGGGGCCGAGGCCGGGCGCGTCTTCGAGCTTCGGGTGTATACGGCGCAAGAGGGAAAACTGGACGATCTTCACCGGCGTTTTCGGGAAAAGACCAATCCCCTTTTCGTTAAACGTGGAATCAGCTTGATCGCCTATTGGACGCCCACCGATGGCGAGCGAAGCGGCAACACCCTGATCTACGTCGTCGGACATCCAAGCCGGGAGGCGGCAAAGGCCAACTGGAAGGCTTTCGGGGAGGACCCCGAGTGGAAGGCCGCCTACGCGGCGTCCATTGAGCACGGCAAGCTGGTCAGCAAGGTCGAGTCGACCTTTATGAAGGCCACTGACTATTCACCCCTCCAGTAGCAGTCGGTTCGTGGCGGCGGTCGCGCGGGGTGTCCTCCCGGAGGAATCAAACAAAACAGCCGGGCTGCTGATGGAAGTCGGCGCGCCCTAAAGTCGGCCGCTCGGCAACCACGACGTCGAGGTCACCCATGCCCCGGGTAAGGTACTTCAGCACGCGGAACTGGCGGCTAAACGTGGCTTTCACATGCTCCTCGGTTGCCAGGGCCGTTTGATACCACGCAGGGCATATCCCCTTGAGCTTGTCCGACGTTTGAAAGAGTATCCCCTTCTGCTTGATTTCGGTCACCGTCGTCGCATCCAAGCGCTCCCAAACTCTCTTGCTATGGACAGTCGCCAGCAGCACTCCCCCGGGTTTGAGAATCCGCCGAAGCTCTCCGATCCAACGGAGTTGGAACTCCTCGCTCAGGTGCGTAAACACGGATATGGCATAGACCAGGTCAAACGTCTCGTCCGAGTAATCCAGCGGGGGAAGGGGACGATTCTGATTGAATTCGGCGGGAGGCACGTTTTGCTTACACCACTGAATACTCGCCGCATCCACATCCGCGCCTTGGAACACGGTCGCCGGGTATCGCTCCGCCAGCCAGATGAGCGTGCGTCCGCAACCGCAGCCGAAATCCAGGATGGAACCGAACGAGGCCAGGGGCCTCCCCGCCTGATCAAGACTCGCCTCCATTTCCTCCGAGGAACGCTTGCCCACCTCGAGAAAGAGATCGCGGGAAGGAGAACCGGCCACGCGGAACCGCAAGCGAGGAGGCGGCAACGGGTGAGTCCCGGCACCGTTGCCCAGAAGCCGCTCGCTGATGCCGGTCCAGGCGCACCAAGCCCAGACAAATATCCGGTAAAGAGGATAGTAGAGAAAACGAGCGACGCGGCGTAACGGCCCGGGCAACCGCTGTTTTACGAATCGTCCTAACGCCGGATTCATGGAAGCCGAACGGTTTTCAACTGCGGTTGCAATTCCCCCAGCCCGCTCGCCTTAACAGGCTTACCAGGCGGCGGGCGACGTGCCGAAGGCCCGGCGGCCATGGCTCGCGGCAACAACAGTTCGTGTATGTTGCCCAGCGTACAGTATGTCGGCAAGCGGGCGCGATAAATCACGCCCCCACATCCCTGACGGAGGGCATCTGCTTCTATTCCTGGCAACGGTTGGTGAGAAATTCGGGGCCCCATTTCCCCTCGGCTCTCCAGAAGTTGCGGGATCAACCGCCGGTCTCGACTGCCGCGAAAAGCTCCCCAAACCGTTGATTACAAGTGGCTGGCGAGTAATTGGGTTTGTTTCGTTTTTTTCGTTCGTGGAGTGCGATATCGGTCGCCGGGTCCCTCCCTCTTGAGCATACCGGGCGTGTCAAGCGTCTCCGTCGGCGATGAACAAGCGGCCGCGGATCCGGCGGGCGACGAACCAGTAGAGCGAACGGGAAGTGTGACCATCGCCCGCCTAGATCAGCCCTAGGGCTATTCGGAGACTTGCAACGAATAGCCCGCAACGCCGCCCACAGGGGGTGCTCTAAGTGACTGATATCATTGGTGCGAACGGGGGGAGTCGAACCCCCACGCCCTTGCGGGCACTAGAACCTAAATCTAGCGCGTCTGCCAGTTCCGCCACGTTCGCGCGTGTGAATTCGACAAGTTAGGAATCGATCTCGCCTCCGCAAGCTTTGTCCTTGTCACGAGCCTTTTCAACGCCCGCGACGTGCCTCTCCAACCCGGCGGCGGCATCATGTGGATCGCCTTCGCTGACGATATTGTAGCGGTCGAACACGGTGAGAGTCTTCCAGTCGCCAATCTCCATGACGACTTTCTCAGGCCCGCCGGCCCGCAGCAGATTCTCTGCTGCCGTTCGTCTTCGGTCGTGAAACAGGCGGGTCGGCTTGCCCGTTTCTTCGCTCCCGGCACGACTTTTGCCGCGGGCTCTCTAGGCCCGCCGCTTGCAGGCCCTCGGTCCAAGCATCCTTTGAAGCTCTTGATTCGCTTCCCGCACCGCAAGAACACCCAGGGCCAGGTGCCCGTTTCTGGTTTCGAATCTGCCTCCGAAACGCCCGTAATTGGTATAGTCGGCCGGCAACTTCCGCCCCCCCCCGTGTAGAGACTCCCTCAAAAAGGCCAAGCTAGGTCTTTAGGTATACTAGGTCCAAGCTAAGCCTTGAGAAGGCTGCCGGCGAGATCTTTGGGCCACGAAAGATCCAAGCCGCGAACGAACGAATCCTGGAAGCGAGGCCACGGACAACATGTACTCAATCTTCGTCACGGTCAACGTCAAGGCTGAACACATTGGGGAATTCCAAGAAGCCAGCCTTGGAGACGCGCGTGGTTCAACGCGCGATGAACCGGGGTGTTTGCGGTTCGACATTCACCAGGATGCGGAAGTCCCTGCGCGATTTTATCTCCACGAAGTCTACCGCGACGAAGACGCTTTCCAAGCTCACCTCGAAGCTCCCCACTTCCTTACATGGAGAGATGCCGTCAGCCCGTTTTTCGACGGCGACATTCAGAAAATCGTAATGAAGACCGTCTTTCCGTCGGACGATGGGTGGGAACAGCAAAAGCCCGGATTACTGAACTGGTAGCTACGCGCGGGTGTCTGCATTCGGCGGATCGGAGATTCGACTTAACGGCTCGGGTCGGAATGTCACTTCGCTTTCGCCAACGGTGAATAACGGATGACAAAAGATACGAACATGTTTGACCTCTCAGGCCGTGTTGCACTGGTGTCGGGCGCGGCGAGCGGCATGGGGAAGGCGACCGCGATGGCCGTGGCGGAAGCGGGCGCCGCGGTCGTCTTGGCGGACATCAATGAAGATGGCGTCCGGGCGACCGCGCGCGAGATCGAATCGCTCGAATGCCGAGCACTGCCACTGGTCTGCGACGTCTCCGAGCCCGAACAGATTCGTTCGATGTTCGCGCGGCTCGACGACGAGTTCGGCCGGATTGACTTCCTGGCCAACATCGCCGGCGAGGCGGTACGCAAAAAACCCGAAGATATTTCGCTGGACGAGGTCGAATGGTCGTGGCGCAGCTTGGTCTACGGACGCTTCTGCTGTTGCCAGGAAGCGGGGCGCCGCATGTTGGCCGCCGGGAAAGGAAGCATTGTCAATCTCGGTTCGCTGGCGAGCGTCACGGCGCTTGGGCGCGGTCACATTGCTTACAGCATGGGGATGGGGGCGGTGGTCCAAATGACGCGCGAGTTAAGCACCGAATGGAGCGGACGCGGCGTGCGCGTCAATTCGATCCTGCCCGCCCAAGTTCTCAACCCCGGCTTGCGAGCCAGAATCGACGCCGATCCGCGCATCAAAGACCGTTTTCTGAGCGGCATACCCGCGGGCCGATTCGGCGCCTCGGAAGACATCAAGGGTCTCGCTGTGTTTCTGGCTTCCGATGCCTCCTCCTGGATCACCGGCGCGGTGATTCCGATGGACGGCGGCAACCTGGCGATGAATGCGGGAGGCTCTGTCGGAACCGAAGTGTTTGGAGAGTAGCGGTGCAAAACCGCACTCTTGAGGAAAGCGGAGAACAAAGAAGACAGCAATCCTCACCCGCCCGCGCTACGCCGGAGCAAAGACCCCGGTGGCCTACAACATCACAAACGAGGACCCGGAGCCCGGTCTGCTCGACGGTCGGTACGAGCGACCGGCGGGAGTGGAGGCAAATGCCAGCCGTCAGGGAGGTAGGAGTGCGATTCATTGCGCCCCTACCTTTGCATGAGAGCCGCTCAAGCCGATGCGTTACACCATCAGAAAATCCAACGGGGTGCTGCCGTCTCGCACCAGCCTGACCGGCCGGCCGATATTGCTTAGGTATTCCTTGTGGTAATCGATGCCAAGCTTTTTGTAGATGGCGGCGATGAGATTGGGGACCTCGACCGGATCGTCTTTGACAAACTTGCCGTCTTGATCCGATGCTCCCAGTACGCGCCCGCCGGTAATGCCGCCGCCGGCCATTGACAGCGAGAAGACGTTCGGCCAGTGGTCCCGGCCGGCGTTGGAGTTGATCTCGGGCGTGCGTCCGAACTCGCCGGCGACGATGACAATCGTGGAATCAAGCATGCCGCGCTGGTGCAAGTCTTCGAGCAGAGTGGCGTAAGCGCAATCGAGTTCGGGGAGAAATTCGTTTGCCAGGGACCGGAAAACACCGCCATGATGATCCCATGTGTTCAGCCCGCGAGAAACGGTGACGAAGCGCACTCCCGACTCCACCAGTCGCCGCGCCAGCAGCGCCCCCTGGCCCAACGACGTGCGGCCGTATTTCTCGCGAAGCTTCTCCGGCTCTTGGGCGATGTTAAACGCCTTCTTGGCCCTTTCCGATCGCATCAGATCAAACGACGATTGATAGTAGGAGTCCATGGTTTCCGAGATACCGGTCGTGTCCATGCGCCGGAACTTGTTATCGAGCACGGAAAGCAGCGATCGGCGGTGGTCGACCCGGCTCCAATCCACTCCCATGGGCAGATTCATGTCCCGTACCTGGTAGTTATCCTCGTTGGGGTTGCCGGCGCTGAAGGGGTTGTAGCGAGGCCCCAGAAAGCCGGCCGTCTCCCAGTTCCCGGTGGGAGCGGGCATCGTCACCACCGGGGGCAGTTCGTTGCGCGGGCCAAGCTCCTTGGCCACCACTGCCTGCATCGCCGGATAGTGAATGGTCGGTAGGGGATCGTGGCCGCTTAGAATGAGAGCGGAGGCTGCCTCATGAGCAGCCTGTTTGTGCGTCATGGAACGAATGATCACGTACTTGTCGGCTTGGCGAGCGGTCCGCGGAAGGTGCTCGCAAAGCTCAATGCCGGAGACGTTGGTGGGAATCTTCTTGAACTGGCTGCGGTAGCGGGAATCGATATCAGACTTGGGATCGAAGCTGTCCAAATGACTGATGCCCCCGCTGAGCCACAAGTGAATGATGGAGATATCCTTGTTGGCGGAATCCTTGGCCGGCGACTGTGCCCGCAGGCGCAGAATGTCGCCGTAGCTTATCAATCCAAACAGACTGAGAGAACCCAACTTGATGAACGCCCGTCGGTCGAAGTGCTCCATGGCTCACCTCACTAATGATTAAACAGGAACTCTTGGGAATTAAGGATCGCCCAAAGGGTGTCTTCAAAGGCGCGGCGGCGAGCGGCGGGGCCTTCACTGCGAACCGGCGCGAGTGCCAGAGAAAGTTCAGCCTCGGCCGGCGGCCTGACCAAGGTGGCGCGGAAAAGTCTGCTCACGACTTCAGCATCGCTCAGCGACGCGTCCGCCATCCAGGCGCTCTTGCTGACCGGGCGCTCAAGGGACTGGAACTGTGCAAGCGACGCAAACCCTACCGGGAGGGAATATCGCGCTACTGTTGGGTTTCAAAAGTTCACGTAGGAAAGAATCAAGAAAACTTTCACCCCCGATTTCGCACACTCAACCCGGCGGCGATGAGTGATAATCAAAAACTATGAACGAATGGGTGGATCTTCGCAGCGACACGGTCACGCGTCCCACGCCCGAGATGCGGCGCGCCATGGCTGAGGCCGAAGTGGGCGACGATGTATTCGGGGAAGACCCGAGCGTGAATCGCCTCGAGGCTCGCGCCGCCGAAATCATGGGCAAGGAGGCCTCCCTGTTTGTGCCCTCCGGTACGATGGGCAACCAAATCGCTGTTCAGGTGCACACTTCCCCCGGCCACGAGATCATCTGCGACGAGCGTTCACACGTGGTGCTTTACGAGATGGGCGGGCCGGCGAAGCTTTCAAGCTGCGTGACGCGCACCGTGGCCACCGAGGACGGAATCCTTCGCTGGGACGAAATCCGCGGACGAATTCGGCCGGCCAGCGATCACTATCAGGGAACCGGGCTGATCGCCATCGAAAACAGCCACAACGTAGCGGGTGGACGAGTCTATCCGGCAGGCGTGATCGAAGAGCTTTGCGACTGGGCGCGCGGGGTGGGAGTTCGCGTCCACATGGACGGCGCGCGCATCTTCAACGCCGCCACGCACTCCAGGCGTCGCGTTGATGAAGTGGCCGCTCCGGTCGATTCGGTAATGTTTTGCTTGTCGAAAGGACTGGGCGCTCCAGTCGGGTCGATGCTCGCCGGCAGCCGCGAGTTCATCAGCCAGGCGCGGTTGGTTCGCAAGGCACTGGGCGGCGGTATGCGCCAGGCGGGGGTGTTGGCCGCGGCCGGTTTGGTGGCGCTCGAAAAATCACCCCACGACTTGCCGACCGATCACGCGAATGCCCGCTATTTGGCCGATTCGCTGGCTGAGATGCCCGGCATCGCGATCGATCCGATGAAGGTCGAAACCAATATCGTCATATTCGATGTTTCAGGGACCGACCTGAGCAGTGATGATTTTTGCGCCCGCCTCAAGGAAAACGGGGTCCTCGCCATCGGCCTCGACCAGCGTCGGACTCGGATGGTCACTCACCACGATGTGAACCGCGAAGGCTGCGAGAAGGCCGTAGCCGCGGTTCGCGACCTTCTCAACTAGTTAGTGCGTCAAACGGATTGACGTTTATCAAGAGAGCGCCGAGCGCGTTTGACTTTCTCCAGGATATCGGAGGCGGCAGCGGTCCAGATGTAAGGTTTGGGGTTGTCGTTGTGTTGGTCGATATAGGCGTCGATGGCCGCAACAAGTTCATCCACACTGCGGAACGCCCCTCGGCGCAGGCGGTTCTCCGAGAGATCGCGGAAGAATCTCTCGACCATATTCAGCCACGAAGAACTGGTTGGGGTGAAGTGGATGTGGAATCGTTTGTGGCGGGCGAGCCAGCGTTGCACCTTTTCGTATTTGTGGGTCGCGTAGTTGTTGTCCACGATCAAGTGCAGTTGTTTGTCGGGCGAGGTCTGGCGGTCAATCAGCCGCAGGAACTTCAGCCATTCAGAGTGGCGGTGTTTTTTCATGCAGGTGCTGATCAGCTTGCCGTCGAGCGTATTCAAGGCGGCAAGCAACGTAGTCGTGCCATAGCGTTTGTAGTCGTGGGTCCCGGTCCCGGCTCGCCCCTTTTTCAGCGGCAAACCGGGTTGCGTGCGATCCAACGCTTGAATCTGACTTTTCTCGTCGACCGACAACACCAGGGCGTGTTCGGGTGGGTTCAGATACAGCCCGACGACGTCCTCGAGTTTCTCGGCAAAGCGGGGATCGTTACTGAGCTTGAAGGTGGCGGTGCGGTGCGGCTTCAAGCCGTGTGCGTGCCAGATACGCCGCACACTGGCTTCACTGATTCCCATGGCGGTGGCCATCGAGCGGGTGCTCCAGTGAGTGGCGTTGGGCGGAGTTTGCTGCGTGGTCTTGGCGATAAGTTCCCTCACAAGTTTCGCGGTGATCCTCGGTTTGCGGCCGGGACGAGGGGCGTCCTTTTCCAGGCCGGCGAGTCCAAGTTGGAGGTACCTTTTCCGCCACCGCGCCGCCTTCTCCGGGGTAATATTCAACTCGGCAGCGATCTGTTTGTTGCGGTAGCCGGTGGCAGCCAGCAGCACGATTCTCGACCGTTCAATCAGACGGGCCGGCAGCTTTCGGCTCCGCACGATGGTTTCCACCCGCGACCGCTGATCCACGTCCAGTTCAACCTGGGGAGCAATACGCATCGCGGACGTCCTCTCAATTGTATAGACCTCCCCACAATTATAAACGTTACTATTTACGACGCGCTACACTAGGATCAGCCAGTCGTGGGGCACGAAGATCGTTCCCAGATCGAGCGGGTGGATCAGCTTCTCCGGCCGGGCAGCCGCTTCGGCCTCGGCCCACGCGGTGATCGGCTTTCCAACGCGCTCAAGCCCAAAAGGGGGCCGCCAGGGATGGCCCGGGTCAAGGCGAATCCGGGCGACGACCAATTCGCCGCAATCTTGTTGCGGGAATAACGGCCCAAGAGGGGCCAGAAGTAGAAGCAGAGCGACAAGCCGCATCGCCAAGAACTTAATCCGCATTTCTCATCCCGGCCGCGGAGGACGGGGTGAAAGGCCCTCCACCCTGGCCCGCGGCAACAGTTCGCCCATTGCCCAGCGTAGCGTATGTCGACAAGCGGGGGCGATGAATCGCGCCGTACCCGGCCAAAGGCGCGATGAGAGAAGGGTCCGCTCAGCGACAGCAGCCGGGTCGCCGACTTGGGTCACCATCAGCTCAGCGACTCGAATTTGGCTGTGAATGCCGGATGCCGTCGCCTCGAACCGCAGTGAGAAAAGCGGGTCGGGGGCTAGATTCAAGGCCACTGCTGTCCGGTTAAAAGTCGAATAGAATCAATTGGTTGGGGTCATAGGGGGATTCGTTTGGGGAGTCGGATGGCTGGAGTGCCTGTAAAAGGGGCATTTTTTCGAATTGCGTAACGCTGAGAATCTGTAGAATCTGGTAAAGACTCGCTTCCAGCCCGAGCCGTTTCCGGACGATGGCGATGAGCACGTAAATCGAGACAGCGATCCAGATCTGCGTCTTGACGGCGTTCTCGCTGGTGCCGTAAAACGAGTTGATTCGCAGATGTTGCTTGATCCACTTGAAGAACAACTCAATCTGCCAACGCGACTTGTAGATGTGGGCGATGGTCAGCGCCGGGAGCGCGAAGTTGTTGGTCAGAAACTTCAGCCGCTTGTTCGTCCGGGCGTCGAAGTAACTGACCCTCCGCAACGGGTCGGGATAGGCTTGGGCCGATTCGATGGCAGCCAGTATGACGGTCTGATCCGAGCGCAAGCCCGTGGATTTGTCGACGGGATGCGAGTAGCGCCGTTGGAGCAAGATGTTCTTCTTGGTTCGCACGACGAAGAACGACGAGCAGAGAGTGAACACGAAGAGGCGTTCGAAATCGACGTAGGCCCGATCCATGACGTAGAACGCGCCGGCCTCCGGGCCGATCTCGTCGAGGATGTTGATGTCGTGCACTTTGCCTCCAGTAATGCGGATGAACGTGGGAATATTGCCGTGCAGATCCAGCAGCGTGTGCATCTTCACGGCGGCCTTTTGCTTGCGGAATCTCGCCCACGGAAACAGCGACAGGCAGAGGTCGATTGTTGTCGAGTCGAGAGCGTACAGAGTCTGGTCCAAGTCCACACCGATCGGGTCGTGGGCATATAACGGCCGTGCCATGCCAATCAAGACCTGCGCGAAGTCCGCGTAGATCCGCCAGTCGCGCGACTCGTTCGCATCGGCCAGTGTCGAGCGCGCTACCCTGCCGCGGAATCCCATGTGGTAGAGTTTGCCGTGCATCGAACGCAGGCACGTCTCGATGTCGCGGAGGCTTGCCCGATAGGTCAGCTGGGCGAATGCCATCGCAAGAAACTGATCCCAGCAGGAGAAACTTTTCAGATAGGAATCGCCGCGGTAGCGCGATACACATTTCTGAAACTCTTTGCTCGGTAGGTGCTCGATCAGTTGGGAGAAAACCGTACGGCCAAGGTTCATCCCTCATTGTGCCGCGTCCGGATGCTCCGTTCAGGCGACCATTTGCGGCCTCGGGATTTCAAATCGTTCCCGAGCAAAACAGGCCATAAGACATTGAGCGGTCGAGACTTACCGTCCGATGGCGCGACTTTCCCCGGACAGCACTGATTCAAGGCGATATGCCGAGCAGTGATGCGCTAACCTTCTTGTGCAAGACTATACAGATCTCATCTCTCAAAACAGGAGGATCGGTCATGGAGCAATTAGTCAACCAGATCACGCAGGTCGTAGCACCCTATCTGCCGAGGCTGGTGTCGGCCCTGGGCATCCTTGTCGTTGGGTGGATTGTCGCCGCGATCGCCAGTGTTCTGATCCGCGGAGCAATGCGGCGCACGACCCTTGACAACCGATTGGCAAGCTGGTTTGCCGGCCAGGAAGCGGCCAAGAACATCAATGTTGAGGTGTGGGTCGGCAGAGCAGTCTACTGCCTTGTCATGTTGTTCGTCCTTGTGGCGGTTTTCCAGACGCTTGGTTTGACGATGCTGACCGAACCTCTGCGGGGGCTGCTGACTCAGATTTTTGAATTCGGTCCCCGGCTACTGGGTGCCGGATTGCTGTTGTTTGTCGCTTGGGCCCTTGGTTCGGCGGCACGGCTTATCGTCACCCGCGCGCTTGGGGCCACGAAGTTCGATCAGCGTTTGGCGGACGAAGCAGGGGAAGACGAGGAAGCGCCGGCGCCCATGAGCAAGTCCATCGGCGATGCTCTCTACTGGTTCGTCTTTCTGCTGTTTCTGCCCGGAGTCCTGGACGCGCTGGGGCTAGAGGGCATGCTCGACCCCGTCAAAGAGATGGTGGGCCAGGTTACAGGTTTTCTGCCGAATCTGCTGACGGCGGGGATCACTCTGGCCGTGGGGTGGTTTCTCGCCCGCATCGTGCAGCGCATCGTAACGAGCTTGTTGGCTGCTGTCGGCTTGGATGTGTTGAGTCAACGAGTCGGCCTGGCGCGCGCCCTGGGTGGTCAGAAGCTGTCGCGCGTATTAGGGGTGGTGGTCTATGTTCTGATCTTCATCCCGATTCTTATCGGGGCTCTCAGCGCATTGCAGTTGACCTCCGTTACGGAGCCATTGAGCCGCATGTTGACGATGATCCTGGAGTCCATCCCGGCGGTCTTCGCCGCCATGCTGGTGCTGACCATCTCTTACATGGTGGGCCGCGTGGTAGCGGGGCTGGTGACAAGTCTGTTGAGCGGCATTGGTTTCAATGCGATCTTGGCGCGTTTGGGGATTGGTAGAGAGTCGGCGGAAGGAGAGACGAAGACGCCGTCTTCGATCGTGGGATCCCTGGTGCTGATCGCGATCATGCTTTTCGCCGCCACCGAAGCCGCCGGTCTGCTGGGGTTCACGGCGCTCACCGATATCGTCTCGGAGTTCCTAGGTTTCGCGGGCCACATCGTTGTGGGGCTGGTCATTCTGGGGATCGGCCTGTTTCTGGCGAACTTGGCGGCGTCGACCGTACGAGCCGGCGGTTCGGCTCATGCAAGTGTTTTGGCTGCGACGGCGCGGATTGCGATTGTAGTACTGGCGGCCGCCATGGGGCTGAGACAGATGGGGCTGGCCAACGAGATCATCAGTCTGGCGTTTGGTCTGACTCTCGGAGCCGTGGCCGTGGCCGTGGCGATTGCTTTCGGCTTGGGAGGACGCGAGATTGCCGCCCGACAGCTCGACAACTGGCGGCAATCATTCCTTGAAGGAGAGTCGCCGAGGTCGGCCCCTAAGAGCGATAACCCCTAACCCGCTTTTCTCACCAGGTGGCGAGGCAAAGTGCGTGAGATGCCTGTCAGTACAAGGCGCGCGCCGCTCAACGCCGCATTTCTTGAATAATGCGGGCGTACTTGAACCCTACGTTGAGCACGGTGAGCAAGCGCAACGAAGTAATGGCGGGCCTATCGCGTGCTTCGAACGTCAGGTGGTGAGAAATGCGGGCTAGAACGTCCAGGCGATGCCGAACAGGGGCGCCCAGTGGTGGAAAATATCGCCGACCTGAGAGTCAAGCGATTCAGCGATGACGTTTTTCGGTACGGCGCTTATGTAGTCGCGGAACTCCAGGCGAATAAACATGTTCCCGCCCACTCGGACTCGGACGCCTAGTCCGACGTCGCCCGCCGGCACGGTCTGGCTCGCCTTGGTAAGCAGCGCCAGATTACTTCCCGGCTGGAACGGATCCTCTTTGCCCGTGCCCTGGAAGACCTTCACGCCAAAGCCGAAGGCGGCGTAGCCTCGGACTTTGGCGTCCGGCTCGTTGTCAAAGTAATACAGGACATCATAAGCCGCCGAGTGAGACCGGGCGCCGAAGTCGACCGCCTGCGAGCCTCCCTCCAGCCTGATATCGTTCTGGAAGAAGACGTAGCGGAATTCCCCGCCCCAGCGACCGTTCTTCATCGTTTGCCCCAGAACGAAGCCGCCGGCCGGGCCGAAGCCCGGACCGACCTGTCCGTTCCCCGAGCCGCTGGTGATGTTCACTTTGTTGTAGACCGTGCCTCCGCCTAGAGCACCGACATAGGCTCTCTGGGCCCAGGCCGGCTGCGCCAGAAGAGTTGCCAGAAGCACTGCCGCGAAACACAACGCAAGAGGGGTTGCTTGTCTCATTGGTTCCTCAATCGTTTTCGAGAGTAGGCCCCACCGCACGGTCCGTCGTCGTCAGACGAACGACTCACTCAACGATCCTGACCAGCACGGTCGTCGAGAGGCCAGCATTGATCGTCAACGGCACCTGAAGCCCCTTCGGCGCGTTACCGGGAACACGGACGTTGATCTGGTACAAGCCGACTAAGTCTGGGGTCAGGCCGGAGTAAATAACGTCGCCTGGCGCTCCCCCGAACGTGACCTCCGGCTGCACCGTGGTGAGCGAAAGGGGAACCTCCGCGGCCGGATAGCCCGGCTCGACGAAGGGTGACACAAAGCCCAGTCCGGTCAGGTAAATGACGGCGACTTCGCCGGGCCGCAAGGGAGCCGACAATGTCACGAGCTGGTTGTCTGCCCGGAACACGGCGGCGAAAAGGGTATCGTTCGGTCCCTGAACTTCTAAAGATAGCCGGCGCCGACGAAAACACTTCACTGATAAACGTGTCACTTCGCCCGCCCGGCGTGTGTACGACCGTATTCGCCGTGCCGGCGGCGAATTGGAGTTGGCCGTTGATTTGCGTCGGGGAAACATAGAGAAGCGGCAAATTCGCTCCGTCGACCGTGACACAGACTTCGGCCAACCTAGTCGGCAAAGGCATCGAGGTCGCGCCGGCGGTTTCCACGGACAGGTTCTCGCCCCAGATCGCGACGAGACCACCCGCCCCCGTGGCGATAGAATAGTCGGCGGCGTTGGTGATCAACGACACTCTGGGGTTCACCAAGCCACTGCCATAGCCTACGGGGAACTCGATGACGCCTGCGCTGCTGGTCGAGACTAAGCGTCCATCCCGAAGAGTGGCCAGAGACCGAGTAAACGGAAAAAACGGACTGGCTGGGGGAGGCGGCTCGACCATGCGCACAGGGTTGACCAGACGCCTCGGGTCACGGGGATCGAGCTCTTGAAGCGCACCGGTGTCGACTTGGGACGTTGGGCGGACCGAGCGCACCCCAATCCCGTCTGCATTCAACGTAAATCCGGAAGATTCTTGGTTGGTGGCGGAATCTTCGAACATACCGATCTCCACCAACGCCGAGTTCAGCACGTGATTATCGACAATAAAGTAGTCAGGCCCGGCGCCAACAGCCCCGCTAAGGCCAGGCAGGTCGTTGCGGGACAATATGATCCTCGAGGTCTGCGCTTCAAAAAAGCTCACGCCGCCGCCAGGTTCGGCGATGAGAATACCGCGGCCGTCCGGGGTTCCCGCCAGGCCCGCACCGGCGTCGACATTGTTATCAAAGATGCCCAACGTGTCGGGAACCGAGATGATCCGCGAACGCATGTCGAGAAAGGCTAAAACGCCTCCCGCCGCCGACTGGGCCGACATCATGATATTCGTGCTGTCGGTCGCGATCGAGCGCGGGTAATGCCCGGAACCCAGTATCCGCCAGGGGAAGAAAATCTGGCCCCGGTTGATGAAAACGTTGAGATCGATCCAGGTGATCGTCTCCGATTGGGAGTTGGCTACCAAGAGCGACGTACCGTCTTGGGTCATCGCCATCGCGGTTGGCGTATTGCCGGTGCGGAACGACCCGGTTAAGCGAAAATCAGAATCAAAGACCAGGACGCGGAAATCAGCCTGGTCCAGCACGTAGAAGCGGTCTCGGTACGGGTCGGCGATGACGTCAACGAAACTCCCGGGCACCGGGTAGAGGGTGCCTTTCTGGTCTACGCCGACAACATTTGCGTGAACGATTCCCCCGAGGGGGATGTTGACGGCATTGGTCAAGATGTTGACCGGAAACGTGCTGGTTCCCTGCACGGGACCGAGAGCCCACGGGTCGATCGTCACCTTCACGTCAGCCGGAGTAAAGCCGACATCGGGCTCGAACAATACAGCCGGGCGTCCGCTGCTGCGCTGGTCGTCGACCGACAGCTGGAACTGAGCCGGGCTGCCGCCGGCGCTCTCCACACGAAGGGTGTGCACGGCGGGCAGTCGACGACAGGAATCAAACTGCTCGAAAATCACGCGGTCGTCTGGGTGGAACTCGAGTTGAGGCTCTTCGCTAAGGCGGTTGAGCGGCATATAAAGCAATCCGGATTCGCTGACCCCATACATCATCTCACCGGCCGAATCAAGCGCAAGGGGACCCGTGAGACGCTCGGTGATGCGTATGCGCTTCCTGACCAGGAGGTTGTCGAGGTCCATCATTTGCAAGACGCCGCTAAGTGGATGTTCATCGTCCCCGGTCTCGAACTCGGGCGCGGTGTCAAACGAGACGTAGACCGTATCGATCTCACTGTCGATCGCTTGAGAGCCAACCAAGCCCAGCGCGTTATCGACGGCCTCGGGCGTATCGGCTACGATCCGCAACCGGCGGTTCACCAGAAGTTGCGCCATCATGGCGTATTGGCCGTCACCGGAGACGCTGACATCGTTAAATACCGGCAGGTTCACCAACCCGTCCGTCAGGCGAAAGCTCAACAGGCCAGTCGGTTGGAAGACCTGATAGACGAACAGGAATGCATCGCTCAGCCCGTAGACCCATTTTCCGTCGGCCGAGGTCGCCACACTAGCGGTCACATGCTCGCGAGGGAAGGCGGGCAAAGGGGTCGGCAACACCACATCCGGCGGCGGATTCTCCAGGTCGATCAGCACCCTCGTCGAACCGTCTTCGGGGTCGAACAGCAGCAACCTCGATGTGGTGACGATCAGCGCGTCTCCCCCGTTGATGAACGTCACGGCCAGCGGGGTGTCGGGCAGCGAGAAGTGGCGCCGATCGGTGGAGTCGTTCAGATTGATCACCGTGATGCTGGAGAGCTGAGACACGCCGGACGTGACCGGGACGTTAATCGCCACCAGAAAACGGGCGTCGAGAGACATCGCCATACCCGACATGGCCGAGGGTTGAGGGCTGGTCGGGAACGAGGTTATCCGTTGGTTGGTCGTCATCGAGATGACCTCGACCCGGCCGGCGGAAAAATTGCCCGCGTAGACCAACCGACGCACTTCGTCCACCGCCAGGTCGTTGATGTGACCAGGAAGAGCGATGATCTGACCAAAGGTGTTGGCCTGTTCAATGCTGTGCGCCCGGGCCCCGGGGACGGCGGCCATCAGCAGCACAGCGACAGCGCCGGCCAAGAACCTAAGAAACTGCAGGGGTAGCTTCTTCATTTCCTTACTTGCTCCGATCATTCATACCGCACAGAGTCTTGACCGCCCTAAGCGTGAACATCCCTAGGCCGCGGCCGCTCCATTCACCGGCGCCGTTGCCCCCTCTCGACCAGGCGTCATAACCTCGTCTCCATATCCATACCCAGTCCGCCTCCGCGGCGCCCCGTTAGAGTGCGCCAGTCAAAGCCTGGGTACGGCTCCGTCATGCAGCCGCCCGGCCTCACTCACAGGGGACGTCCAGCGAGCCCGGCTTAAGACTGTGCTTTCTGTCGTCGTCTCAGAATAATCAAGGCCAACAGCGCCACGGCCAAGACACCACAAATAACGCGAACAATAACGGCATCCATGTTTTACTTCTCCTTCAATCGATAGTCAAACCACTCCAATTCGTTTCCGCGACCTTATCGCGAATGCAGACCCGGCAGGAAGTCGCGAACTACCTTGACGACGATCGGTCCCACCGTGACTACGAACAAAGACGGGAGAATGAAAAAGAGGCTCTTCTGGGATTTTAGTGGCTGGCGGCGGTGAGTGACGGATCCCTCGCCACTGTGAGGCCGACCTCCCGGAGCCTGCTTCGGTGCCATTCAAGGGCTTCGTGACAACTCTACGGCCCCCAAGGCCGGGCGGCGACTGCGTTGGCCAAAAAGAATTACTGATAAACAAAGGGTTACGAGTAGAGCAAGGCTGCTGGCAGGTAGTCGTACAGTCTCCCGAAGGCTGTGAAATGCGGATCCACAACTGTCATCCAGTGGCCACACTCAAAGAGATAACTCCCTGTTTATCAGTGTCTTATTCCCTTTACGAGTTGCCCACGACCGGACTGGCGTGTAGGGTATTTGGGGATTTCTTGGCCGCCTTTTGGGCTCCGATGTGACTGCGGGCGACGTCGGGTCGGCAGGATGGAGGAGCCGGCTACCCGTTGGCCACCCACTAAAAACCCGGAAGAGCCGAAAAAGAAGATCGGGAAAACCAGCTTCACGCCGATCTTGGCCGCCTTTTCTTCCACCTCTTGTCTCATTTGAACCCGCATATAGTCTGAAAAATTGCGTAACGTTTGAGAAATACTGGTGCCGAAACGGTCCGCTTGGACCAGGACGCTCACCATCCGCTTCGCCTCGTCGACATCAGTCCGCTCGCCGAAATTATGAAGCGCCTCGGATCGCCGCTTGCCGGCTCTCATCTCCAAGTTCATGACAGCCAACTCATCGGTGATCTCGGGGTGCGCGATTTGGAGCTCCTTGCTCACTTGCATCAATGCTTGGTCCAGACCCAGTCCCGACTCGACACAGATCACGAGCATGTCGAGAGCGTTGGGGAGACCCTTTTTGATCGCCTTTTTCCTCTTCGTCGCCAGGCGATTCAAAGCCACGTTCGGACCGAGCCAACCGAATGCACCGGCCGCGAGAATCTGAAATATCGACATTTCGCTCTGCACCTGGAGGCCGAAAATGAGGCCCAAGCTCAACAGAGTGAAGATCGCGGCGAAGCACCCTTTAAGGCCGTAGAGGACTTTCAGCCCGTGCGGACTGCGAATCCCGGCGGACAACAGGCGCCTTTGGAGAATGCCGACATCGGTGGGGTTGGAGGGCACGACGTTGCCGATTTTCGTCAGCAGGTCGCGGAAACTCAAGCTGGGATCCCGCTCCATGTGCTGGGCGACGCCCACCTCACCCATCACGCGCTCAAGCGCCGCCTTCGGCTGAACCCAGAATCTAAAGCCCACCAGCGAGAGAAGAGCGCTGATCAACAAAAATAGGAAAATCGACGCGAGCAGGACACTCATACGCTATTACACTCCTATATCAACGATCTTTCGAATCGAGACAAAACCCAAAAACTGAAGAATGATACATATCACCAGCATGATCTTGCCGTCGGGGTCGTCAAAGAAAAACAAGACGTACTCAGGGTTGGTATAAAACATGAGAATCGCCACGGTGAGAGGAATCATCGACAAGACCAACCCCGAAATGCGCCCGTGGGCGCTGACGGCACGGACGCGCCCGCGAAGCTTGAAGCGCTCTCGAATCAGGTAGGCAAGATTCTCGAGCAGAGCCGCCAGGTTGCCTCCCGTTCGCTTCTGCAGCATGACGGCCGAGACAAAAAACCGCACGTCGAGCAGGGGCACGCGCGTCCCCAGCCGCTCCAGAGCTATCTCCATGGGAAGTCCCAGGTTCTGTTCGTCAAACGTACGGCGGAACTCCGTGCCCAACGGCGCGCGGAATTCCTTGTGCAGCATCTCCAGAGAAACGGAGAACGCGTGACCCGACTTCATGGCGCGCGCCACAAACTCGAGCGCATCGGGGAACTGCGCTTCGAACTGTCGGAAGCGGGCGAATCGCTTGCGGTAGAGAAAGAAAAACGGGGCGCCGGCCCCGACGATCACGCCGACCCAGGAAATGATCTGACCGCGCGGAATGATGTACCAAAACAAGTTGAAGCCGATCAAGGCGAGCAGCAGCGAGAGATAGATGGTCCTGGTCGGGTCCCAATCCAAGCCAGCCTGCTCGATATAGTCCCGCATCTTCTCGGTGAGGTTTTTGCCCAGTACTGCATGAGCCAGCGCCTCTCGGCCGGCCGGTCTCTGCTGCTTCATCAGGGGGGTCGCTTCCGCCCCTCCCCCCAGCGGAGCGCGTCCCGCGACCATGCTCTTCATCTGCTCGACGTCGCGCTTCCGGAAGGCGCGATTGGCGATCACCCCGACCACGACCATGACCACCGCAAGGATGACAAATAAAATCACAAAAAATAGCATCGACGCCCCCTATTCACCAATCTCCACAATCTCCTCGAAGATTTCCGACGGCACCTTTATCCCAGCACTCAGCAGCTTTTCGTAAAATCGGGGCCGAATCCCCGTGGCGGCGAACCGTCCTATGACCTTACCCTCGCTGGAAACACCCAACTTCTCGAAAACAAACAAGTCTTGGAGCATCACCATGTCACCTTCCATGGTCGTGACTTCCGTCAAGCTCCGGCATCGGCGAGTCCCATCACTCATCCGATCCACCTGAACGATCAGATCGACCGCCGAGGAGATCTGGCTGCGAATGGCCACTATGGGAAGGCTGGAAGTGGCCAGATTCACCATCACCTCGAGACGAGCAATGACATCCCGCGGGCTGTTGGCGTGAACCGTGGTCATCGATCCGTCATGGCCGGTGTTCATCGCCTGCAGCATGTCCAGCGCTTCTTCGCCACGGCACTCCCCGATGACGATTCTGTCCGGGCGCATACGCAGCGCGTTGATCAGCAGCTCTCGCTGCCGGACGGCCCCTTCGCCCTCCAGGTTGGGCGGCCGCGTCTCCAATCTGACCACGTGAGGCTGTTTGAGCTGCAGCTCGGCGGCGTCTTCGATGGTCACCACCCGCTCGGTGGGCGCGATGTAAACCGACAAGGCGTTGAGCATGGTCGTCTTCCCGGAACCTGTCCCGCCGGAGATCACGATGTTGAGCTTGGCGCTCACTGCACCTCTAAGGATCTCGAGTATCCCGGGAGTAATCGACTTCTTGGCCACCATGTCCTCGGGCAGGAGCTTGTCGGTGCCGAAACGTCGAATCGACACCAGGGGACCATCCACCGCGAGCGGCGGGATAATAGCATTCACACGGGAGCCATCGGAAAGACGTGCGTCCACCATGGGAGACGACTCGTCCACGCGCCGGCCGACCTGAGAGACGATCTTGTCGATAATCCGCAAGAGATGGTGATCGTCCTTGAAGGTCACGCTGGTCAGTTCCAGCTGGCCTTTTCGCTCGATGTACACCTGCCGGTGCGTGTTGACCAGGATGTCGCTGATCGTTGGATCCTGCAGCAGCGGCTCCAGCGGACCCAGACCGAACACCTCGTCCAGGACTTCCTCGCAGATCTGCTGCCTCTCGAGCGAGCTCAACAGCGTGGACTCTTCGTCCATGAGCGACATCAACGCATTACGGACCTCGACACGGACCTTTTCGTTCTCGATGCTGGCCAGCGCCTCCAGATTGATCTTGTCGAGCAGCCGGCGATGAAGACGGAACTTCAGTTCCTGATACTCGGGGTTGAGAGTCAATCGACCCCTAGCCGAGCTATGTCGTAGACGATCCTCCCAACTCAAATCGGACGTTGGCTGAAGATTTTGTGTTATTGGCGTGCCCAAGATGAAAACCTCACAAACCTATGCTTAAGCTGCCACGAAAACATTAACTCTGCGATAGCAGTGCTGAGAGTTTCAGCGCTGCCACCCCCTTCTTCTTGTCTTCCTTGCCCTGACGACCGGCGATCGCCGCCGCGAAATCACGCAAGCGCCGGCCCAGGTCGCAATTAGGCGGAATCGTCTTGCCGGCTGTCAATGCGCGATGGATCGCCCCGTAGTCCTCGGGCAACACCAAAGTGATCGGGAAATTAAACACCCTCTGCATGTCGCCGCTACCGAGCTCGTAGCGACGACTCATGCGATTGATCAGCAGCGAGCAACGCTCGCTCCCGAACCCCATCTGGTCCATATACGACAGCAAT
Source organism: Bryobacterales bacterium (assembly GCA_965206025.1). GTDB lineage: Bacteria > Acidobacteriota > Terriglobia > Bryobacterales > UBA6623. The sequence continues at coordinate 482,654 of CBDBIU010000004.1, forward strand.
TTGCGGGTCAAGTGCAGAGAGGACAGCTCCGGGTTGCAAACGACATAGGCATGATCCGACTCGCCCAGCACGACCTGGGAGATGCGCTCATACGCGGACGGAAGATCGGCGACGACCAGATCATAAGCCGATCGCGCGTACTCGATCACTTCGTGAATCCGATGACCGTCAATTCCCGTCATCTCAGGTCTATCAGGCGCCAGCAGGACGTCGACGCCATCCTTCTTCGTGACCAAAGCCGCCCATAGCGCATCGTCCAGCTTCTCGGCGTGCCGAATCGCATCCAGCACCCCATAGCTGTGATTCGTTCGCAGGGCAAACGATACAGTTCCTCCACTCAAATCAAAGTCCACCAACAGCACTCGTCGCTTGCCCTCTTGCGAGACCCCGAACGCCGTCTGGCGAGCGACCGTCGAGGCGCCCTGACCGTCCTTCGCCCCGACAAATGCGATCACTTTGCCGCGTTCCTGTACAGCCTGGTCTTCGGACTCTCGCAGCCTCAGGATCCTTGTGATTACCGTGGATTGCGAATCCACATCAAACGGCGAGCACAAGAACTCCGTGGCCCCGGCGCGCAACGACCGAATGATGACGCCGGCGTCGTTGGTCTCGTGCAGACCGATGACATGGATCGCCGGCCGGAACGCGGTGATTAGGCCGACCAACTCGATGGCGGTTTCCGTTTCCGCGCTCAAATCCAGCAACACCACGTCCGGCCGCGACTGTCGCAGTCGCGTGTCCAGTTGTCGAGCCGACGGATAACGCTTCAAGTCCGCCATGATCTCGAACGCCTTCGCGTGCGGCATGCTGGCACTCAACTGCTGCGCCAACGAACGGTTGGGGCAGATGAGCAAGGCCATCAACTCGGCCCTTTTTCTGATTCCGTAAGGCTCCATTGTTAGGTCGTCTCGCCGCGGTCGCGGATGTTTGCTACTTCCGCCCTCGCTCGCGTCTTTTCTCCGTGTACTCAGCCATGGGCTCCAAGAAATCGAGTGGCATGGGCAGCATCGGCTTCTCTTCACCGGCCTCAATCACCGTCGGGAACTCCGGCGTCACCAACACCATGAGTTCGGAGTTTTGCCTGTCAAAACTTTTGCTCTTGAAGATCGCTCCGATCAGAGGAATGCTCGACAGTCCCGGAATGCGGCTCACCGTCTCGGTCACGCGGTTGTCGATGAGGCCCCCGATCACAAAGCTTTGCCCCGGCATCAACTCGACATCGGTCTCCACCCGACGAGTCGTCAGCGCCGGTATGACAAACCCGGTGATCGTCGCCGCGTTGGCGAAATCGAGAGCGCTGACCTCGGGCATCACATGCATCTTGATCGACCCTCTCTCGGTGAATTCCGGCAGAAAGTCGATCCGGATGCCGAACTCTCGGAACTGGATCGTAATCGCGCCGGCTGTGGCGCCGCCCTGGACGACCGGGACAGGGAATTCGCCTCCCACCAGAAAACTCGCCTCCTTGCCGGAGGTGGCGATAATGTTGAGCTCGGCCAGGACTTGAACCAACCCGCGGCTCTTCAGAGCTTTGATCAAAGCAGCGATGTTCAGATCCGGCCGGAACGCAAAAACATTGAGTCCCCGATTTTCGATTTGAGTTTGACATTCCGACTTTGCGGTGGCGTTCAGCGTCTTTATTCATAGGGGCTAGAGCCCGATGAGGACGCCAGGGAGGCCAACACCCAATGGGTGAAAAAGAAACAAAGCCGTTCCAGCTAACTTTCAATGGACTTCTCAAAGTCGATTTCCAAGGATCGCACGTCACTTCCGACGGTGGCTTGATTTTGGTTCGCGAACTGGACGAACGGCTCGGGTTCGGAGAACTGATTGACGAGCATGTCAGCGACTCCCGGCAAGGCACAAACAAGCAGTTCACGCTCGCTGATCTGTTGCGGCAGTCGGTCTACAGCCGCTTGGCGGGCTACGAGGACCTCAACGACGCCGCGCGGGTTTCGATCGATCCGACGTTTCGGCTGATCGGTTCGCAGAAAATCTGGGATCGCGGTGCGGCCTTGACCTCGACGCTCCACAGCTTCGAGACGGAGATGCTGGCGAGCGAAGAGAACCTGCTGGGGTTGATGGCGTTGAACCGGGAGCTGCTCGCCCAAGCCGAGACCCAAGACAACTCCGAGCAGGTTGTTCTGGACATGGACTCGACGGAAAGCCCCGTCCACGGCCAACAGGAAGGCAGCGCCTACAACGGCCATTTCGAGTCCGTCTGCTACCACCCGCTGTTGCTGTTCAACAGTCACGGCGACTGTCTGGCGGCCAAGCTCCGTCCGGGCAATGTGCACAGCGCTGAGGACTGGGATGAACTGCTCCTGCCCGAGATCGAACGTCAGCAGAACCATGGCAAAGAGGTTGCCTTCCGGGGGGATGCAGCCTTTGCCAAGCCAGAGATTTACGAGGCTTCGGAGGAGCGTGGCGTGAAGTATGCCATCCGCCTTCCGGCGAACGAGAACCTGCGGCGTGAAGTTGCCGAGCTGTTGGTGCGGCCGGTGGGAAGACCCACTCGGAAGCCTTTGGTGCGCTACAGGAGCTTTCTCTACCGGGCAGCGAGCTGGAGCAAGGCCCGAAGGGTCGTGGCCAAGGTGGAGCATCACGCTGGGGAGCTGTTTCCACGGGACAACTTCATCGTCACCAACCTGACTCTGCCGAGCCGCTCCGTGGTGCGCTTCTACAACAAGCGCGGGACGGCCGAGCAGTGGATTAAAGAAGGCAAGCAGGCGACGCATTGGACCAGGCTGTCGTGCCATCGCTTCCGGGCGAACGAAGTGCGCTTGCAGTTGAGTGTGCTGGCCTACAACCTGGGCAACCTGTGGCGGCGGCTGGGACTGCCACCAAGGATCAAGAGCTGGTCGCTGACGAGCTTGCAACACAGGTTGATGAAGACCGGCGGTCGGCTGGTCAAGCACGCGCGGTATTACTGGCTGCTGCTGGCCGAAGGACATTTGAACCGCAGGCTGTTCGGCGACATGCTGCACAGGATCTGGGCGCTGCCGCTGCCAAGCGGGTAGCGTTGACCGGGCGAGGATCAACAGTTTTCGGCTCCAAAAGGTTTCGCAAGGAGCAGTGTCGGCCGGAGCGCCGTTCAGTCCGCTCAATCAACGTCTGTGAGCGGATGGACGAGCCCTGGCGCCTACCGGTGGAGGTCATGTGCAGGGTTCAGCGCGAAAAGACGTGGTATGCGGGGCAGCGCGGGTGTATACTTTCACCGTGCCAGGGCCAAAATGGAAATCCTGGTGAGTACGTCCTGGAACGTGAAATTCGTCGTAGTGCCGCCGAGCTCGGCGGGAATCTTACCCGTAATTTGACCAACCGAAGCGAACCTCACCTTGAGCAGAACCTGGCGCTCGGGCGGCGGAGGGGGCACTTCCAGGTTATTGATGATGGTCGCTTGCGAGTCCGCGCTGACCATGGCCAGAACACGATCGGCCACGTCGGGGCTGGAGACCTTGCCCTCTAGCGTAACAATCCCTTTGCTGGCTGTTAAGAGCACACTCTCGCCCGGGAAAGCTACGCGGATGTGATTCTGAACCTGCTCGACGTTCATGCTGACAGTGATCGTGAAGAAGTTCCGCTCTCCCGACCTGGACCACAGAATCATACTCGTCAATCCGGTGCTTTTGGCGTTGATGAGTATCTCGCGAGTCGAGATTGCGACGGCATCGGCAATGGCGTCATTGGTGATCGCCACGCGCTGGATGTCGTCAGGGTGATCCAACACGACGGAGCGACCCACCGTTAGGGGGATCTCATCACCGGCGGGCGTCTGCTGCATGGGTTCGGCTGCCGCCAGCAGACTTCCACTCAGCAGGCTGACTACGAGCAGACACAGCGATCCGCCAAGGGTCGTCACCGGGCAACGCCCACGAGCCAGGACAACCTTTCGGGAGCAAGCACGCATAAGTGTAGGGGGACAAAGTGACATATGGGCACCTTTACGGTTCTACTTCGTAGGTGAGGCAATCCTTTCCATCGACCGCCGATTACCCCGAATCATCTCGATACGCACCACCGGCGGAGGGCTTGGCGGCGGCGGCGGGGCCGCCCTCCGCACAACCCGCGGAGCCGGATCCCGCTGGCGAGCCTTGCGGAAAAGGTCCGCTTTGCGAGCCGGACGCCGCTGGGCGGCCGTCGCCTCGTCATCCATCGGATTGCGAAGAACGAATTGCAGCCGCCCTTCGCTCGTTGCCAACGTGATCAACTCGGTGGCTTCCGGCGTCAATAGCAAATTCACCACGGGTACGTTTTCCGGCTGCCCTTTGGCGTTGACCTCCAGCCGGTGGCCGGTGGTAAGGACGACAACGTTTTCCAAAATCGTCGTCGTGACGCGTTCACCGCCCTCTCCGGGACTGCCGGTCAGCAGAATATCCACTTCCGATCCCGGGTTAATGAAGCCCGACACGCCGGTGACCTGGCTAATGGGAACCGCGACGGCCCTCTCGCCTTCGGGAATAAGTGGCGCCAAACCCACGCCGGCTCCCTTCTCCGTGACCCGGCCGGCCAGAATGGGCTCGTTGGCCAACACAGGATTGATCACTGAGCGGTCGATCACATCCTCGATGCTCCCGAACGCTTCCTTGGGATAAGCCTGCTCCGGGAAATCCACCAGCCGAACATCCTCGGCGGTAATCACGCTGCCCAGCGGGAGATTTTCCTTGGCGACAACCAACTCCTTGGTCGGCACTTCCGTTTGCACGGTCCTGCGACCCACGGTGATCTGATAAAAAATAGCGGTAATCACGAGCGCTACGAAAACGGCCATCAATACAACGGTTAAAAGGCGTCTGTCCATAACTCCCCCCTCAATTAAGCTTAGTTAAGAAAGACAACAACACTCCCAGGCTAATCGCCGGGGCATACGGAATCGAGTCTTTGAAACCCGACCCCGACGTCACGCTTGCCGGACGGGCCCAACGCCGGACGACCTTGACCAGCAAGTAGACTACCGCCATCAAGCCCCCGATCAGGGCGGCCATAATGGCGGCCATGAAGGTCAGCCACCAACCACCGAGGATCGCCCCAAATCCGGCCATCAGCTTCACGTCACCCCCGCCCATGCCTCCGAGTAAATAGAACACCAGGAAAACAACGAAACCCATCAGGCTGCCCGCCAGGGCGCCTCCCGCGCCACGCAGGCCGTCGAGAACCGTGTGCCCGATCAGACCGGACAAAAAAGCCCCCACCGCGATGGGGTTCGACACCTTGCGGCGCCACAAATCCTCACCGCTCGCCAAGACAGCGAAAATAATCGCCAGCACCAACAACCACTTCATCCTACCCTCACCAACCGCGGAGGCGGCCACTGTAGCAACCCTCTCGGGACCCCACAACACGCCTCGATTCGCCGCCAGGCACCCCCGGCGCAGACCATTCCGGAATCCTTCAGCGGACACATTTTACCTAGTCGTTTCATTGATATACCATTCCCCGGAATGAAAGAAATTCACAGAACCCTGCGGTTTTCAGGGTAACCTTACCTAGGCTCGCCTAAGAGAACCGACCCGGTACATCCGCCAGGCCCCCTTAGGGCGGAAAAACGGCCCGACCACCCCGCTTGTGTCGTTCTCCTTTCAGACGCCGCCCCCACTCGGGGGCCCTGCGCCATGGATGCTAGCGGACTCTCTCAAAAAACAGCGCACTTCCGTCGTCATAGGTCAAACGCCAGTCCGGGTGCAATTTCATGGCGGCCGTCAATGACCAGTCCACCGGCAATAGCGCCGCCTCGAACTGATTCCGTTCGAAAATCTCTTCCCAGCCCCAGTGCGATCGCATCAAACTCAGGTACGCGTTCCGAATCGACGGCGCATAAAAGTCACTTCGGCCGTCGAAGAATACCTTGACGTCGGGATAAAAACGGTAGATCAGATAATCCCCCCACTGATCGGTACTGAAAACCCGTTTCTGTTTCAAAGGCTCGCTCAGGGCCTCACAAGCCATCGTGGGAAAGCGCATTTCAGAGAATTCCGCTTTCCAGCCCAGCTCATCGGCGCGGACCTGCAGCATCACCGCAACCACCCCAACCGCAGCGACTCCCAACCAGCTAACCGTTAGCGGACCTGACTCCGGTAGCACCTTACCGCGACCGCCATAGTCCTCAGCCAGGCTGTGGATCGCCTTGAGCCAACTGCTGCCGCTCTTGGCGCCCTCCCGCAGCAGGAGGGTCAGCTCCCTACCAATCAACGGGGCGGCCACCATGACAAACAACGGCATGTGCCGTACCGACATCAGTGATGCGTGGGCCCAGGCGAGCAGAAGCAACACGGAAGCGAACTCGCCGCACCGAGCCAGCCTCGCCAGCAGGACGATGCTCACCAGAAGGATCACCTCATACACTCGCTGACTTTCGCCGCGAAAGCTGGGCGCCTGAAACTCCTGCACATTGTCGAGGATGAAGTCCGACCCCAAGTAGCCGTAAATGTGTTCGTGGAGGTGGTAGCCGTAGGGATTGGCCAAAGTCGCGGCAGAGCAGAAAAGCAGTAGCAGCCCGTAACGCTTCACCCCTTGAGGAACCCTCCAAAGCCGCCCGGCGTCCCCGCTTCGGTAAAGAGCCCAGGCCTGCTCCGCCCCGACCCCGACCGCGTAGATGGCGAGCGCCAGCAGCAAGGTCATGAAGCCGCCATGCAAGTTCGTCCACACCATGGCCATCGGAATCAGCAGGTAGACCCTCCGGCTGGGCCGCCGCCGATCGGCTTCCAGCAACCAAATCGTTATCAGCAGCAATCCCCACGTGAACATGTGGGGGCGAGCCAGCCAATGAACCATCGACGCCGAAGTCGCCGCCAGCATGACCACGATAGCCACCACGACATTGATCTCAAGCCAGAGCATGTATCGGAACAGCAGCGCCATCGTCGCGGCAATGACGATGCCGGCCAGCAGCGAAATTCCCTTCAACCCCCATAGGTGGTGAACCGAAGCCAGAACAGCGTCGGACAGCCATTCCCAAGCGAACCATGTTTCGCCTTCCATCGAAAAAGAGAATAGGTCTTCGCGCGGAAACTCGTGGTTCGCCAGCACGTACTCGCCCGTCCGAATGTGCCAGCCCGTGTCGCCGTCTCCGAGCAGCGTGGTGGCGCCGGCATGCCCAAAAAACAGCCAACAAAGGATCGAGACGAACACCCAATCCGCCATCGAGGGAACCAAGAAACGGCGCCAGCGGGTTGGGGGGGCGTCCCCCTCGGCGGTGTCGATTTTTAGCTCTTCATCCGGCATGCTGTTTCGTCCATCCGTACGCCGTCGCGCTCCGCGCCCACCCCAATGTCGGGGCAATCAAAGCTCCCCCCAAACGGTAATAGAAATGTATCAGGAGCAATATGACTGCCGCTGACGCGTCCCCCGTAAACCATACTGGCTCTTCCGGGTTTTTAGTGGGTGGCCAACGGGTAGCCGGCTCCTCCATCCTGCCGACCCGACGTCGCCCGCAGTCACATCGGAGCCCAAAAGGCGGCCAAGAAATCCCCAAATACCCTACACGCCAGTCCGGTCGTGGGCAACTCGTAAAGGGAATAAGACACTGATAAACAGGGAGTTATCTCTTTGAGTGTGGCCACTGGATGACAGTTGTGGATCTGCATTTCACAGCCTTCGGGAGACTGTACGACTACCTGCCAGCAGCCTTGCTCTACTCGTAACCCTTTGTTTATCAGTAATTCTTTTTGGCCAACGCAGTCGCCGCCCGGCCTTGGGGGCCGTAGAGTTGTCACGAAGCCCTTGAATGGCACCGAAGCAGGCTCCGGGAGGTCGGCCTCACAGTGGCGAGGGATCCGTCACTCACCGCCGCCAGCCACTAAAATCCCAGAAGAGCCACCATACTAGCGTAATACGCACTTCGTTCCAATAGCCCTAACGGCCTAGGACCTGAAAGGCATATGACCTTTGTACTACTCCTGTCATACTCCTTCCCCTGGCGAGAATCTTCCCGGGCCCCTCGGCACGCCCCACGGGCCTCCGCTCCGGCCACTCTGTTCGCTCGCAGGATTTCGGTTATGAAGGTCCGCGATGTCATAGATCTTGACACTTCCATCCTGAGTCGCAAAAGCCAACGAGCGCGGCTCGATGACACCGACACAGCAAGGCCGCGGCGACGATACCCAATCCCGGGGCAACGCCGATTGAACGAGCCATCACCGCCAGGGCAGCCAACAAGGAAGCGACAATCCATCGATTCCACCATACTCGTCGCCCTTGCCCGTCTCCAGGAAGACCCGCCGCGGCCAGCACCAGCGACCAGCCGTCAAGGCAAAAAACGTCAGTATGGTCATTTGAACCCTGGGATCCCGTACATAGAAGCCACAGCTCGGCGAGCGGGCAACACCACGTTAACCGGAGCCGGTTCCTCGGCCGCTCGACGGCCAACAGGCCACGCCGCCTCGATCCCGACGGCTCTTTGGTCCTGTCCCGGCGTCGACGAGTCGGCCCCGGCGCCCCGCTTTTGAACGCCTAGCCCGTCCGGCTTGCTCCTCGGGCGCGGGATTGCCCGCTCGGTCTGCCGAGCCAACGGGAATTCGGAATACAGGCTCCCCAGGGCGTGGATCCTGACTTCTCCATCCTGACTTTCGAACACGACCGGATAGGCGCCGATGAAGTCGTCTCTGTAATCAAGTGCCATCTCCTCGCCAGTCTCCAAATCAAAATCGTCGGCGGCAACGATCCAGTAGCGTGCTCCCAACTCGCGGGCAGTTTCAGCAAATCGACGCAGGTCATGGTCGATAATCTCCTTGCTCTGCCGGTAGAAGGCGGCGGTTGAGAAGGCGATCGGCCGCAAACCCTGGCGTCCGGTGTAAAGAAACAAGCTTACATCCTCGTAGGCGATCAATCGATCTTCAGGCTCCGTTCGATTCCGAACCCAGCGGTAGGCCTCCTGCTTTGCCGCGGCCAGGATCTCGCGGTCGCTCCGCTGCTGCGACATGCGGGCCGGCTGCCACCACAGGAGTTGGCCCGCAAAATGGACCGGGTGCCAGCCATGGCTTCGGGCCTGCGTAACCACGCCTTTCAAGATCACAAACGACACGGAGATCGAGACCAGCCGAAACGCCATCGGCGAAAATGCATACACCGGCAACAGGAAGCACAATGCAGCGGGCTGTGTGAGCAGCTCGCCAAGGTTAAAGGAAACCATCGCCCCGAAAGTCGGCCAGTCAGGAACGCACAACTTCCAAAATCCCAAATAGCTCGTGTAAAACAGCACCGTTTGCTCATAGCCGGAGGCTTCCTCGAAGCCGAGATCAAATCCCCCGTACCGCGACCAAGACCCCAGAAACCCGGCCGAAAAGGTAGCCACACACACTAGAACGACCACGACCATGGCCCGAAATGACCGCCTCCCCATCGCCGCCGCGGCGATCCCCGCCCCTACGGCTATTCCGAGCGAACGCGTCATCACCGCCGCCGAGACAAAAGCGGTTGCCGACAGCCACTGCTTCGAATAGGCTCCGCCACCGGTCGAACCGGTCGCCAAAGCCCCGCCCGCCAGAACCAACGACCAGGTGGCCAAAGCCATGAACACGATGTCGCTGAGGAGGGCGCCTCCCAGCGCCAGCGTCGCCGGATGAAACGCCACCACAGCCGTCAACGCCAAAGCCGTTTTTTCACCAGCGCCCAGTTGCCTGAGCAAAGCGAACGATCCCAGAAGAAAGGCGGCCGCGGCGAGTGCGGACAACCAGAAAGCTCCGTAGAGATTGTCTGGAAACGTCGGCCAAAGTCTCCACAGCAGAGACAACAACCAGGGATAAAAGATCGGGTACTTGGTCTGAGCCGGCTCGCCGGGAATACTGGGGATCACATAGCCCTCTCCCGTCGCGAGCGCGCGCGCCGAGCTCAAATAGAGGGAGTCATCGTGGTAGAGGCCGAAGCCCGCAGGGGACCACTGGAGGTGAACAGTAACCAGAAAAGCGACAACGATCGAGAGTAGCCCGACCGTCGAGCGTCTGCCCAGCATGTGAATTGAGGGGAGCGGCGCGGATCAGGAAGCAGCCAAAGCTTTGGCGAGTCGGACGCCGTCGTTATCCAGATCTCCCGAGGAGCCGCGCAGCTTGCGCCCATACATCGCCAACTCGAAGCGATCCTTGACTCCGGTTTTCTCGAAGACGTGCATCAGGTGTACTTTGACCGTCCCCGTGGTAATCGAAAGTTCCTCGGCAATCTGCCTGTTCTTCATGCCCCGCATCACGAGACTCAGTATCTCTTCTTCACGGGGCGTCAGGCGGGGCGTGGCGCGACGATTAATGAAGCCGACGAAGTGGTTCGATACCGAGTTCTCGATCCAGATATTGCCTTTGGCCACCGTGTCGATGCAATCGAGAATCGTCGACACCGGCAAGCTTTTCATCAGGATTCCCCGAGCGCCGACCTGCAGTGCGCGGAAGGACTCCACTTCGGAAATCTCGGCTGTCCACAACACGGTTTCCACGGCCGGAGAGCTTACTTTTAGGTCTGAGATCACCTGAAAGACGGCTTTGGTTCCAAACGACTTGTCAATCAAGCACACTTTCGGCAGCCGTTCGGAAGCGAACTCCAAGACCGCCCCGAGCTCACTGATTGATCCAGCGAACTCCAGCCCCTCTGTGTCTTCCAAAGTCCTGCGCAGCCCTTCGATAACAATCGGGTGGGACTCGCAGGCACAAACTCGGATCATCCTAATTAGGCCCCCCTGGGACTCCCGTCCATGACGACACGTCCTATGAGTACTAGAACCATACAAGGTCACTGTATCAGACCTCGATAGGCGCGACAAATCGTCGTGGAACCTTAACCCACCAGCAGAAAAGCTCCTAATACTTGGATCAGTTGCAGCGTACCCGGCACTAGTCACTATGTACCAAAGCGCGCCCGCCTCCGCGGATGGGAGCGACAAAGCACCGGTTCGCCCGGTCACGTGTATCCGGGCCGCTCGATGACGCCCTGACTGTATAATTGTCTAGTTGCCGTGTCCGATGTCCCGCTCGACCCGCCGGAAACCAGCGCTGACGGTTCGCCCCGAGGCCGCGGCACAAGCTCTGGGTTGATCCAACATGTCGCCAACCTCGGCTAAGGAGAGGGGACTTCCCTATGACCGGATTTACGCCGTCCTCGGCGTGGTTGTTTTCGCCTGTTGGTGCTGCCTGATCCTCGGACCGCCGAGCGTCCCCAGTCGTGGCTTGGACTTTCGGATCTTCTACACCGCCGCCTCGCTGCCCCTGGATGAGCTTTACCGTTTCGAGAACCAGGCCGTCTACCAAAAAGAGCTCTGGAAGGCTTGGCCGGAGTTCGACAACGTTGTAACGTCACCCTTTCCCCGGCCACCTTTCTACGCTCTGCTGCTCAAACCCTTGGCGGGTCTCGATTATGTGACCGCCCTTCACATGTGGCTCGTGCTCCTGTTTTTGGCCTGCGTGGCGAGCGCGCTTCTTGTTCGAGAACTCTACGGCGGGGGGCCCGGCATCCTCTTCCTGCTGATCAGCTTCTACCCCTTCTCCGTTGCCCTTCGCAATGGCCAGGACTCTCCCCTGATTCTTCTGGGCGCGTTGCTGGCCATCCACTTCCACCGGCGCGGTCGCGACTGGCCGGCGGCGGCGTGCTTGGCCTTCGCGTTTCAAAAGTTCAACATGGTTTTTCTTCTGCCGGCGGCCCTGCTTTTGCACAAGAAGACGCCGTTCTTGGTGAGACTGACCACGGTGGTAGCGGGACTGGCGGCTCTGAGCGTGGCCCTGATTGGGCTGGATGGCGTTCGGGCCTACTACCGGCTTTTGACCGACGGTTCGCTGGACGCGATGTTTCGGGATGCCTGGAACATCCGCGCACTGGTGTCGCGGTTCGGATGGAACCAGGCGCTCTACGTTCTTCTAACGGTCCTCGTGCTGGCCTGGTTCGTTGTGTTGTTGCGGAAGCTGGAGTTTGAAACGGCGTTCTGGCTAAGTATGGCCGGATCCTTGCTCGTTTCCTGGCACTGCTTCAACTATGACTACGTGGTTGCGTTGCCGTTGCTGTACCTCGCCTGGACTCGACACCGGGTCTACATGGCCGCTTTTCTTCTCGTTTTCGGACTGTGGCCTCATTTCCACTACATGGAACGAATGTCTTGGTTGGTGACGATCGCGCTGCTGGCCTTCACCATCGAGTTGGGGTGGAAAAGCCGTTCCTTGAACGTTCTCCAAGAACCGCCGGCTACTGCCTCCGAGTAAATTCCGCGGCGTCGTGGATGCACGCGGAAGCCGAACGGCCGTCTCCCAGGCTAACCCGCTTTTCTCACCACGTGGCGAGGCGAAAGTCGCACGGGAGAGAAAAATGGGGACTGCCACCAATTCGCCCCCCATCAGGACCCTGGAAACAAAGAACTTCACCTGAAGCGAATTGGTGGCTGTACCCGATTTTTCGCGACGTCTACTTTTGCCACGGGCTACTAAGCCGCCAGTTCGTCCGCGCTCGCGACGCCGTAGATCGTATACCAGGGTTTGGCCGCTTGCAGGCATTCGTTGACGGCCTGGATATTGCGCACTCCTTCGCCACCGAGCCACTCTTCAAGGGCGGCGACCCCCTGCTTGCCGTAAACGGGAATGCCTTCCTTCCAGGTTGCGCGCCCACAGAGAACACCGGCGAATTTGACCCCGGCCTCGGCGGCCCAGCGCAGCGACTCCGTGTATTGCTGGTTGCTGACGCCGGCGCTTAAATAGATAAACGGCTTGGAAGCCACTTCTTCCGCCCGGCGGTAGATGTCGAGTGCTTCTTCCTTGCCGTAGGCCTTTTCCACTTTGTAGACCGTTGCTCCTTCCGCGTAGGCGAGGTTGACGGGGATCTCCACCTTGAGAACGTCGACGTGGTAGTGGTCTTTCGAGAACTCGCGCATGCTGCCGATGACGACTTCGGGTTTCTTCTTGGCGAATTCGAATCCCTTTTCATTGAGACCCGCTGGGTCGTAGCCGACGAACTCCAAAAAGAACGGAATGTCGTGGGCCACGCATTCCGCCCCGATGCGCTCGACGAAAGCATGCTTTTCGTCGTTGATCGCCTCTTTTTCAAAGGGCGTGTAATAGATCAGAACCTTGACGGCGTTCCCGCCCATGTCCTTGATTCGCTTCACCGAAACGTTGGGCAAAACATCGGCCAACCGGCCAGGGCGATCATTGTCATAGCCGCTCTTTTCGTAGGAAAGCAGCAGCCCGGCCGTGGAAGCTCGCGCCTTCGCCGCCGGCAGGCCCCATTCGGGATCCAGCAAGATAGCGCTGGCGTAAGGCGTCAGGACCTTCGAGACGGCGGTCTTGAACTCGCTCATCATCTGGTCGGTCACGTCCGCCTTGTCGATGCCCTTGTTGGAGGCAATGGCTTTTTGCAGCGATCCGCGCTGGTCCATGGCCGCGGCCGCGATCACCCCTCGGTCGTCGGCGAGGGCAGTGAGATGCTTAATTTTTCCGGGAGTTAGTTTGGCAGACATTCGTTTTCTCCTGTTAAACCAATCTTAGCAAGGGGCCGCTGAGACACAAACCCCTGGTTGGACAATCTGCGCCGCTCATGCCGGCCTACCGCCGGCGGCCCCCATCCGACGAAAGAAGCGCTCGGCTCGGGCGACGTCGGCCAGGATCTGCTCGCGCAGCTCTTCGGCTGAGGCGAAGCGTTTTTCATCTCGTAATCGATCGTAAAAAGTCACTTCGAGCCTATCGGGAGCTTGGCCGTCAAACTCCGAGAGCAAGAAAGTTTCGATGCCGTGCTCGGTCCCATCGAAAGTCGGGCGAAAACCGATGTTGGTAACCGACTCCCAGCGGCGTCCCGAGCCGGGATCACAACTCGACGTGACGTAGACGCCGTCCGCCGGCGTCAAGTCCATATCCGGTATCAGGTTCAGGGTAGGCACGGTTTTCTTTGACCCAACGCCGTGGCCGGCGACAATGCGCCCCTCGAAACCGAAGGGGCGTCCCAACAAGTCCCGGGCCTGATCGACTTGCCCCTGGCACACCAGGTCGCGGACACGAGAGCTGCTCACCGCCGAGCCTCCCACAACAACCGGCTCAACTATTTCGACCTCAAAGCCCAGATCTTGGCCGAGCCGCCTGAGCACCTCAGTGTTGCCGGCTTGGCCGCGGCCGAACCGGAAACTCTCGCCCACCACGACGGCCTTAGCCCGCAGCACGTCCACCAAGACTTGCTGAACAAACTCTTCGGGACTGAGTCGCGCGACCTCGGTGGTAAAGGGGAGGATGAGGGCGCTCTCGATGCCGTGCTCCGCAAACGAGGCCACGCGTCGAGCCGGCCGTGTCAGCAGCGCCGGCGCCCGCTCGGGCGCAACGATCGTCGTCGGGTGCGGGTCGAACGTGACGGCGACCGACTGCCAGGCATTTTTCTTCGCCTTGTCACGCGTGGCGGTGAGAATCTTCTGATGACCGACATGGACGCCGTCAAAGTTCCCTATCGTGACGGCGGAGGGACCGAAGTCGGCGGGTATGTCCTCCAGTTTCCAATACGTCGGGATCATGAATCAGTCCCCGGCAGCTCAATGCGCAGCCCGTCGTAGGCGAGCTCGACGTTTGGCGGCAGGCCGGCGCAGGTTTCGGCGTGCGGCAGATCGTGGCAGATGTGGGTGAAATAGGCGCGCTTCGGTTGCAGCTCCTCCACCCAGGCTAGCGCGCGGTCCAACGTGGTGTGCATCGGGTGGGGCTCGCGCCGCAAAGCGTCAAGGAAGAGGACGTCGAGATCGCGGAGCAACTCGACCGAGCTCGCCGGAATGTCGCTATGGTCGGTCAAATAAGCCGCCCGGCCGAAGCGAAATCCGGTGCTCTTCTTCGGTCCGTGGATCAGAGGAATCGGAAAGAAAGAAACGCCGAACAACTCGATCGGGCCATTGTGGATGGGGTGGGCCTCGACCCGGGGTTTGCCCCCCGGGTGCGGGGCCTCTCCCTCAAAGGCATAGGGGAAGATTCTCTGCAAGTTCTGCTGCGTATCCGGGGTGGCGTGGACTGGTATCCGCTCGGCGCGCCCGTAATTGAACGGCCGGATGTCGTCGAGGCCCATAATGTGGTCCGCGTGCGAGTGCGTGTAGAGGATCGCGTCCAGGGTTTTGAACCCCGCTCGGAGGGCCTGTTGCCGGAAATCCGGCGTCGTGTCGATCAACACATTCCGTTCATCCTCACCGTCTCGAAGATGAATCACGATGGAAGGGCGCAGTCGTTTGTCGCGCGGATCTTCGGAGCGGCAAACCGCGCACGAACAGCCGATCGTCGGCACGCCGACGCTCGTGCCCGACCCGAGGACCGTGATGGAAATGGGACCGCAATCGGGCATGGTTTTCGCCGTCAGGCCGCCGCGCAAGCGGCCTCCAACGCCCGGCGACTCCCTGCTCGCAACCTAGCAGCCCGCGGTAAAGTAAAGGTCACGAAAAATCGGGTACAGCCAGCCAATTCGCTTCATCCTAAGTGCAGTGTTTCGCGGGCCGTGATGGGGAGCGACTTGGTGGCAGTCCACATTTTTCTCTCCCCCACGACTTTCGCCACGGGCTGCTACGCCTTGGCTTGTTTATTGATTTCCCCAACTACTTGCACGTAGCGGAAACGAAGCTCAGTCAGCGTGTTCTCGAGCAGCCGGCTTTCCTCCATCGACAGATTACCCTTCGTCTTTTCTTGCAAGACGCTCAACATGTCGATCGAGTGGCGCGCCAAATCGAGATTCGGCGGCTGTTGATCGGCTTGACCCCCGAAACCCAACTCAAACTGGGCCTGCATACCGAACGACAAAACCAAAGTCTCGAAGCTCGCCGGGGGAAGCGGGGGCATGCCCCTGTCTTCCGACGGCGCCGTGCCGGCCTCGGCGGACTCGGTCAGCGTTTCGGCCTGCTCGAACTCGGGCGTCGTGTCGGCCTCCCCGGACTCGGGCGGAGGAGAGGCCCCCGCCGAGCCCTCACCCGCCGCCGTCTCGGCCTTGGGGGACTCGGGCGGAGGAGATTCCGGCTCCGACGCCTCGTCTGCGGTAGAAGACTCTTCCGCGGCCTGCTGCACTTGCTCGGCGTCCGTCTCTTCGAGGGGATCGCCTTCGGCCGAGAACCTCCGCCGATCGCTTACCTTGACTTTCGGGGATTCCTGCTCTTGATCCACGAAGTTATTTTACAATAGGGCGCTCGACGGTCTCGCTCCGGCGGTTACACTCCCTTCACAAACAGCAGTGGGATCGGCTGCTCGATGAGATTCCATTAGCCCAGCCACGATACCGTTCACTTAGCCCCGTAGCGCAGGGCTGGGCGGCCGTTGTGCCCAGACCTGCGGCCGTTTGGTGTGACAACACATCCTGAATCACTCCCCTTGCATGCCATCGAAATCCCCGGCATGATAAAACTCGATGTCGCGCCTGCGTCGTCCCATTTTGCATTCGCGCTTCTTTTTCATCACCACTAATCTGCGGAAAGGGCTGCGCCCGTTCAACCAACTCGAACTTGAATTACTGACCGATTGCCTCGCAAGGATGCGCGAGCGCGTCCCTGTATCGATCTGCGCCTACTGTATGATGCCGGACCATCTGCACGCCATTCTGTTTGTGCGGGAAGGTACGACTATTTCCGACGTCATGATGCGTTTCAAGATCTCCGCGTCAAGACGGATTAGGCCCCTGCGGGGTCACGGGTTTTGGCAGAGACGGTTTTACGACCGAGCATTGAGAACGCGAGGCGAATACGATGAGGCCTTCGATTACATCCACCACAACCCAGTCCACCGAGGGTTGGTTCAGGACCTGTTGGATTGGCGCTGGTCGAGTGCCCGGTGGGTCACACAGCGGATAGGTCTCATCGAGGTGGACGAGGTACGGTTGCCGCTGAATACGTCAGAGCGGATATAGAAGAAACCGCAGGTCTGGGCAAAACGACCGCCCAGCCCTGCGCTACGGTTCTGATCATCCCGGCGACGTGGCGCACGCTGCACATACCCCAGATTCTCATCTGATTCGCGGGCAACGGAGAGTCAGTCGCTCGGGAATCCCCTCTCGTTTGAAGCGAACGAGGTGCGGCTGCGACTCAGCGTGCTGGCCTACAACCGTGGCAGCAGTGCAAGAACCGTTCCATCGCAGCCGGGGGTCGGTTATCCTAATTCCGTGCCAGGACGGCCAAGCAGGAAATCCTGGGTAAAAGGGCCCGTGGAGGACCCCGTACATCTCCTGGTAGGTTCAGCAAGCCCCGCACCAGCCGTGTGATACCTTAAGAACGTAAGCCACTGGTGGCTGATTGTCTTGCGTAAATCGCGATTTTTCCCTAGCCAGTCCGACGTGCGACCCCTCCTTTCGCTTCTGTTTCTTGGCCTGCTGGCGGCGAACCCGCTAGCCGCCCAGGCGGCTGACGAGGCGGTCCCGCCCAAGTCGGGTCCCGTGGAAATCCTCAAGCTCGACGACGTCAAGCCGGGCATGAAGGCGACCGCTTGGACGGTCTTCAAGGGCAACACGGCCGAGCCCGTGCCGGTCGAAGTGCTGGGGGTGATGAAGAACTCCTTTGGGCCGGGCCAGGACGTCATCATGGCCAAGCTCGGGGGCAAGGCGGCCCGAACGAACGTCGCCGCCGGGATGAGCGGCAGTCCGGTCTACCATGAAGGAAAGCTACTCGGCGCCATCTCCCTGCGCTACAGCGTTTTCTCGCCCGACGCCATTGCCGGCATCACCCCCATCGAGTTGATGCTCGAAATCGATCGGCTCGATCAGAGCCGTCCGCTCGAAGCGAAATTCTCGAGACCGGCGGACTCACCCGGGATAACGCCCGCCCAGGAAGTGGCGGCGATCTCCGGCGACGAGCTGGCGCTCGAGATTTGGAACAGCGCCGGAGCCGTTCCACCCCCTTCGCACGTCACGGCCATCGAAACGCCGCTGACGTTTTCCGGGGTTCACGACGATGTTTTGAAGCTCTTCGACGGTTACTTCCGAAAGGCCGGAGTGCTGGCCATGCAAGGCGGGGCGGGCGGAGGCTCTTCGACCGTAGTTGGAAAGGCGTCGGGATCTCTCAACCCCGGCGAGCCCGTTGCCGCCGTGCTCGTTGCCGGCGACCTCTCGATTAGCGGGATCGGCACGGTCACCTACAACGACGGAGAACGTGTGTTGGCCTTCGGCCACGCGCTGTTCAACGTCGGTCCGATCGAGATGCCCATGGCCGAAGCCGATGTATTGACCGTTCTGGCGTCGAAGTTTTCGCCCGTCAAGTTGGCGAACTCGGCCCAGATCGTCGGCGCCTTGCACCAAGATCGCCACTCCGGAATCATGGGGGTTCTCGGCGAGACGGCTGCGATGATCCCCGTATCTGTGGGAGTGAGGCGATTCGGTAACGAGGACAACCTACTGGGTGAAAAGAACATCCGTTTTGAAGTCTTCCAGAACCGCAAGTGGACTCCCCCTCTGCTCACCTTGGCCATCTACAACTCGATATTTCGGCTCAACGAATTCGCGGCGGAGAGCACCTTCCGGCTAAAGGGACGAATCGAGGTCGATGGCGAGCACACGATCCCGTTGCAGGCCATGCGGACAACCACCGACATGCCCGTGCCGGCGCCTCTTGCGCTGGCGAGCTGGGTAGGGATGAAGACGCATCGGCTTCTGCGCAGCAGCGGCGAGACGCCCACGCTCCAACGGATCGACGTGACCATCGATTTGATCCCCCAGAGGCGTTTCGTCGCCGTCGATCACGCCTGGTTGGAGAAAACGACCGTACGGCCGGGAGATGAGGTGCGGGGAAAGGTCTTCTTGCGGCCCTACCGAGGCGAGCGGATCGAAACCCCGTTCAAGATCCGCATACCCCCGAGCGCCCCCAAGGGACGGCTGCGGCTTCTCGTCAGTGACGCGCAGACCCTGAACCGGGCCACGCGGATCGCCGCCGCGCGCACCAGGCTCCCAAATTTGTCGGAAACCGTCTCGCTACTGAATAGGGAGCGCGGTAATCATCAGCTATTCATCTCCTTGCTCCAGCCGAACGTGACCGCCCGCTTGGAAGCCCGCACACTGCCGAACTTGCCGCTTTCCGTCCTCGGCGTGATGCGCCAGTCCTCGAAGCGGCGTCTGTGGTTGGAGTACGAATCTCCCTTGGAACGATTCCCCATTGCTTTCGACTCGATCGTCAGCGGCAGCTACAGCATTGACTTGAGGGTCGAGTGAGAAGACCGTCCCCAATGATCCCGCGGCTGTCTCGCCTGGGTATAGCCGCCACGATTGCGTGCGCCCTGGGCGCGCCGCCGTCCATTGCCGAGAAGACCCGCACATGGGAACAGCAGACTTTCCAAGACTTCGAAAAGGGGAAGGCGGAAAAAGTCACCATCCGCAGTGACGGGAAGCTTTTCTTGGCGCCGCGCTTTCGCGAGTTGCTGGAGACTCCTTCTTCCTATCTGTGGGACTTGGTGCGAGACGGGCAGGGCAACCTTTTCGCCAGCGGCGGACCGGACGCGGAGGTGCTGCGCATCGCGGTCGAGGGGGAAAGCGCTTCGTTCTTCAAAGTCGAGGACGCGGAGATCCACGCTCTCGCGGTCGACGGAGAAGATAACGTCTACGCGGCAACGTCCCCGGATCCCAAAGTTTATAGGATCAGCCCTTCGGGGGAGTCCGCGGTCTTTTTTGAGCCCGACGCCAACTACGTCTGGGATATGGCCTTCGACTCCCAGGGAAATCTGTTCCTGGCCACGGGCGATAAGGGCCGCGTCTATCGCGTCCGTCCTTCCGGAAAGGGAGATGTCTTTTTCGAGACCGAGCAGACGCACGTCCGCGCCGTGATGGTAGACGCCGGCGACAACTTGATCATAGGAACCGACCCCGGGGGGCTGATCATTCGGCTGTCGAATCCCGACCAGGGCGAACCCAAGGGGTTTGTCTTGTATCAATCGTCGAAGAAGGAAATCACCGCGCTGGGCCAAGCTTCTGACGGAACAATCTACGCGGCCGGCGTGGGAGCGAGAGCCCGGCCGGCCGCCGTCTCCCCGGTATCAAGCATCAGCGTCACCGTGACGGCCGCGGCTCCCGCCCCGGCTATGCCTGCTCCGCTCGATCCTCAGAATCCGGCTGCACCAGCGCAACTTGTGACTGCGCCCGCGCTGCCCCCGCCGGCCGTTCCCAGATCCCAGCTCAAGGGAGGCAGCGAAGTATACCGCATCTCTCCCGATGGCGAGCCGCGAGTTGTCTGGAAGTCCGCTAGCGACATTGTTTACGCCATCGGCTTGGACGCGGACCAGAGACCACTGATCGGCACGGGCAATCGGGGGCGCTTGATACGGCTTGATTCAAGCACGCAATACTCGTTGGTTCTTACAGCCCCCTCAAGTCAAATTACCGCCATGGCGTCGGACCCCGACGGTAAGGTCTTCGTCGCTACTAGCGGTATCGGCAAGGTGTATCAACTTGGCCCGCAACTGGAAACCGAAGGCTACTTCCAGGCCGAGCGTTTTGACGGCAAGATCTTTTCCCGCTGGGGCCGAATCGAGTGGCGCGGTCAAACGGCGGACTCGTCCGCAATCGAAGTCTCGACCCGATCGGGAAACTCGAGAGGCACGGTCAGGAATTGGAGCGCATGGTCGCCGCCGGTGACGTCCCCCGAGGGGGAAAGCTCCCCGTCTCCCTCTGCTCGATTCGCTCAGTGGAAAGCGCTGCTCCGGGCGCCTGTGGGAGGCGAGTCTCCGGTTCTCGACTCGGTTTCGCTGTTCTACCTGCGAAAGAATGTCGAACCGGCCATCACCCATGTCGAGGCAACTCCGCCCAACCACAAGTTCCCCGATAAGCCGGCACCCCTGGTTCGGCAGAACCGAACGTTGCCTCCGCTGGGCCGGCCTCCCCGGCAGGTGGTCAGGGTAAAACCCCAACTAGCGATCATCCCCGCGAACGGTTACGTAGGGATTCGCTGGGCGGCCAACGATGCCAATAAAGACAAGCTGGTCTTTACGCTCGAGATTCGCGGGGATCGGGAGACAGCGTGGAAGCCGCTCAAGGACGAGGTCGAAAGCGACCATCTAAGCTGGGATTCCACGTCGTTTCCAGACGGCTGGTACCGAGTCAGAATCAAAGCGTCGGACCGGCTTTCAAACCCCTCGGCACAAGAGTTGAACACGTCGCGAATCAGCGAGCCCTTCGTTATCGATAACGGCGCCGCAAGCATCAGTGATCTGACGGCTAACTTCGAAGACGGGCGCTTGGCGGTCAGCTTCCGCGCGGCTGACACGACGACGAAGATCAGCCGGGCGCAATACTCGCTGGACGGTTCCGATTGGAAACCCATTCGGCCCGCAAGTCTTCTGTTCGACTCCAAAGAACTTTCCTTCGAGTTCCAGACCGACCCTGTCGAGGCCGGCGAACACACGGTCGCCGTCCGCGTCTATGACGCCTTCGAAAACCTGGCGGCCGAAAAGGCAGTCGTCCGATAGCCGGCCAGGTCCGCCACACATCCTCTCGACGAGCGAATCGGAGCCGCGAACGCAAGGGAGTGTCCGATGGGCCTGCGACCCACCCAAGCGGATGAAAACCGGTGCGTTTTCGACCGAGCGGTCATGCCGCCTTGGTAGTCACGGATACTTGGGCCGTCACTAACGTTCCAGACTCAATGACGAGCCTCCTCATGGAAGCCGCGCCCTCAGGACACGAGGCTGCGGCGAGAAGCGGACAGAGCCGTGCCTGTAAAGGCACGGGCCCGCTGGCTTAACGCCCGCGGCTCTGTGCGGTTATGTTCAGCACCCTGGGCCCGGTCGGACGCTCGCCAACAACTGCAGAAACTGGCACGCAGAAGATGTATCTGCACACAGGGATGGTCCAAACCGAGTCCCGTAGCGAAGGGCTGGGCGGTCGTTTGCCCAGACCTGCGGCCGTTTCTTGTTCGCGCCCCATGAGAGCCAACCTAAATCCCGCCTCCATGTCACCGGTGCTCCAGCCTCCGATTCCCGGCAGACCATGTAAGATAAGTTGTTCATTCAAAAAATCTTACTTCCGATAACAGCGCTGCGTCCTTGGATCGGCGGGGTACAATGTGATGGGGCAGCCGAAGCATTCCGGGCCAATTCGCGAACACGGTTAATCTGGGAACCAACAACCAGCGAAGCAAAAGAAATTACCAAACGAAGCCAATATCACACAACCCTCAGGGAATCAATGGGTTGCGGCTGGTTTCCAGTACGGCTGGAGCCGACGGCTCGGCAAAACCCGAACGGAGGCTCAACCGGGGCAGGAGAGCAGGCGCCCCCAAGGAACAGCAGCCCAGGGCATCAACCTATCGGAACAGCGGAGATGTCGAGGAACAAGATTACCAAACGAAGCCAATTCCATATAACTGCCATATATTTAGCATCTTATAAGGTATTTCGGAGATGGGATTGCGGAAAGCTGCACGTTGCGGAATCCTCTGCTCGATGAGGCACGCCCGTCGTTCCCTATCCCCAGAATAGGAGGTCACTGTCCGGAGTAATGCTCCGGCCGAGTCCTTGGCCGATGGATACATCCTACCGAGACTTCAACCCGGCGCTCGATCACCTTCGCGACAATCGCACTTCAGGCGCAATCGATCTGGCTTTGGAAGCGATCGACTTGGCTGAGTCTTGGCTGGCCGCCGGCCGAAGTCCGCCGGATCTGGCGAGAGAGCTGGCCGCGATGCATCCCGCGATCGCGACCGTCCGCAACGTGGGCGCACTGCTTTTGCAGGGGGCGGACGATCTGCCGGCCGCGCTGCGCGACCTCCGGCGGTCTCTGGCCGAAGGTAACCGCCGCATCGCGGAGAAGCTGAAAACCTTGGTCCCCGCCGACGCTGCCGTCATCACGCTCAGCAACAGCTCGACCGCGCGGGACGCTCTCCTCGCCGTCCGGCCGCGATCGGTTCGGATCTTGGAGTCACTGCCGGGGGGCGAGGGCGCTGAGATGGTGGCAGAATTACGAAAGGGTTCTGCAAGGGCTGCCGGGCTAGCGAACGTCGCCGTGATCCCTGACGCCGCCATGGGCAACGCCGTCGCCCGCGTCGATTGCGCCCTGGTCGGGATCGACGCCTTCGACCGAACTGGCGCGATCCTGCACAAGCTGGGGACCCTGCCCTTGGCCCTTTGCTGTCGCCACTACAAGAAACCCTTCTACGCCGCCGGACACAGCTTCAAATTCACCGACCGTGAGTTCAGCGGGCTGCCCGAACCGGAGACCGACTTAGAGAGCCAGCGATTCGACTGCACGCCCGCGGGGCTGGTTACCCGGCGGGTGGACGAAAAGTAGCCCGCGTTTCTCACCACCACCGCGCTGGACGAGGCGAAGGCTTGGCGGCCATGGCTCGCGGCAACAGTTCGCTGCACATCGCCCAGCGTACCGCATGTCGGCAAGCGGGCGCGATGAATCGCGCCCCTAGCCCGCTTTTCTCACCACGTGGCGAGACGAAGTGCGTGAGAGGCCCGTCAGTACAAGGCGCGCGCCGCTCGGCGAGCGGAGGCGTACTTGAACGGTGCGTTGAGCACGGCGAGCAAGCGCAACGCAGTAATGGCGGGCCTATCGCGTGCTTCGACCGTCAGGTGGTGAGAAAAGTGGGCTAGATCTCAAACGGCGAGGCTTTGCTCCACTGCGCCGTAGATTGCTCGCTCGGCATCAACGATGCTTTCGACCTCTTTCAGAAATCGAAGCTGTTCGCCCATTACCGTCTTCAAGTCGGGCCGATCCGGTGATTGTCCCTTTTTTTGGAACACGTCCTCGGAAATCAACGGTGCGTAAACCGTCACGTATCCGTCGAAGCCGCACTCCTTGAGCGTCCTTATGATGGCCTGGTAGTCGGCGTGTCCCGTTCCCAGACGGTAATGGTTAGTCTCGTTCATGTGGAAAACCTGGATGCGCTTGCCGGCGGCGCGCAGAGCGCCGGTCATCGACGACTCCGAGATATTCATATGGAACACGTCGGGTTGAACGCCCAGATTTTCCAAACCCAACTCGTCGATTAAGCCGATGGCGTCGTAGACGCTCGTCAGCACGCCCGGCAGGGCTTCATAGAGATTCAAAGGCTCAAGAAGAATGGTGACGTTTCGAGGCGCCGCGTACCGGCAGATCGTCCGGAGTGATTCGCCGAAATTGCTCCGCAGCGTGGCAATAGGAGTTTTGGGAAACGGGACCTGAGGTACCGCTGGCTGGGAGGCGCAGATGTTAAAGAACTTCGCTCCCATCTCGACAGCCAGATCAATCGCTGCCCTAGAATACTCTATCCCTCGCTCTCTGGCCTGCTCATCCGCGCTGGTTAGGTCTCGGTCTACCCCCGAATGCACGTAGCCCCAGGTCCCCATGATTTCGGGAACTTCAAGTCCCAGAGAGTCAACAATCGGGCGAATGGATTCCGCCGTGATCCCCTCGACGGGCAGATCGGCGCCGTCATAACCGGCGCCTTTGATCGCTGTAAGAACCTCCTCTGGGTTCTCCCGGACGTCGTAGCCCGTCCACCTTAGCGTCGGGCATGCGACTGAGTATCTAAAAGCCATTTAATCCCCCTTAATCAATCGCCCGGCCCCGTTTGACCTTTCGATGGTTCGCCTCACGTTGGGTCACGTTCTTGAGCTCCAGCAGCGGACCTTGCGCCCCCCGTCGAATTACGACATGACGAAGCCAGGCATCATTTTGTTGAGGGTGATCTTCTCGGAAGTGCTGGCCGCGGCTCTCCTTACGGGCCAGAGCCGACTGCGCTACCAGCCTGGCGGTCAAACAAAGGTTCTCCATCTCGAGTGCCTTGCGCAAATCACTTTCCCGTTCGAAGCGCATGCGGGGCAGTTGCTCCTCCAGTTGCTCGATTTCAATCAGCCCCTGCTCGAGGCCTGTCCCCGTTCGCAAAGGCCCCAAGCGGCGGTCGACCACTTCGTTCAGGCGCTGCCAGAGATCCCCAGGTAAGATGCCCTCTGTGTTGGCCGTCCAGTTCCGAATTTTGTTCCGCGTGGCTTCCCCGGGCGCTATCTCCCCCTTGGAGGCCGGTTGCTCCCCGGCCCAGCGGGCCGCCGCCAGCCCAGCCCTCTGCCCGAAGACAACCATTTCACTGTACGCATTCCCCCACGCTCGGTCGGCGCCGTGGAGCCCGCCCGCGACTTCCCCGCAAGCATAGACGCCAGGCCGCGACGTCTCCCCATCGGCAGTGATCATCACGCCACCGCACATGAAGTGTACCGTGGGAGCCACCCGCACCGGCTGCGAGGCGGGGTCGAACTCAGAGGGATAGAAACGCAGCAGGGACCCGAGGTAACGCTGCTGCCATTGTTCGGGGGTCAACTCATTCAGGTAAAGGTATACCTCATGGCCGGCTTTCCACTGTTGGGCCATTCGCACCACCTGACAGTCGAAGCACGCAATAAGCCCGCCATTACTGCGTTGCGTTTGCTCGCCGTGCTCAACGTAGGGTTCAAGTACGCCGCATTGTTAAAGAAATGCGGCGCCGAGCGGCGCGCGCCTTGTACTGACGGGCTTCTCACGCACTTCGCCTCGCCACGTGGTGAGAAAAGCGGGCTAGTCCAAAACCATCCCGCCACAAATATTAAAGGCTTGTCCCGTAATGGCCGCCGACTCATCACTGGCTAGCAAGACCGCCATGGGGACCAGCTCCTCCGCGTCCAATCGCCGGCCAATCGGGTTGAGACGAGTCTCTAACTCTTCGAAGGTCGCGCCGAGTCGCTCCGCATCATAGCGGACGCGTTTATCATTCAGCTCAGTTCGAACCGGTCCCAGACAGATGGCGTTGGCCGTAATCCCTTCCCTGGCGAGCTCCAGGGCCAGAGTTCGGGTCAGTCCCAAGAGTCCATGTTTCGAGGCCGCGTATCCGACGCCATGCAGCGAAGCTGTTTTGGACGCAATCGAGGCTATGTTGATGATGCGTCCTCGCTTCTTCTTTAGAAGCGTGGGCAGCACGGCCTTGCACAAAAGATAGGGGGCCGTCAGGTTGAGGGCCAGCGACAGATTCCAGAACTCGTCATTAAAATCAACGATCGGTTTGGGATTCGAGGCGCTGCCAATGCCCGCGTTGTTTACTAATATGTCCAGGGTTCCAAAGGCATCTTCGGCCTGCCGAGCAACCTTCACCGGCACAGCCGGATCGGAGAGATCGGCGGGGATGGCAACGGCCTTGCCTCCGATCCCGGAAACTTCCTCGACCAGCGAGTTTAGATCACTTTGGGTTCGGCCGGCCGCCGCGATCCAGGCCCCTTCGCGGGCGAACCCCAAGGCGATGGCACGGCCGATTCCACGTCCGGCGCCCGTGATAAGGGCTACCCTGTTTTCAGGCGGCATCTGGGTTTCCACCAGGTGATTGCGCACCGCGTGGTCCACATCATCGTAACAGTCCTCCATCCCGGCTTCCGTAAGCTTGGCGGCGATGGCGATCATGTCGGAAATGCTGCACACCTCCGCCTTTGACACTACTTCTCAGCCCTCGATCTTCCCATTCGCTTGGCACAGCACTGCTCCGGCTAAATGGTTCGTCATCTTGAGCCAAGCTTCGTCTCGGCCCCGAGTCGATGCTCCGAACGAAATTTGATGTCCTGCTGGAGACCTTCTCCGTGCTGAGAGGAGAGTGGTGTATGACTCGTTCAGGATCTGCTGCAGGGATGAAGTTTCGGGCGCGCGGCGCGGCCGTAAGGCGGCCATCGGCGGGCTCCTAGTCCTGCTCTTGCACTTCCGTTGTGGCTGACGACCCTGCCGGCTCAGGAGCCGGACGCGGAAGAAAGCCGAAGAATCATCTCCCACGCTGAACAGCAGCTCGACTTTTCCCGCCGGGCTATTGACGGCATCGAGCGGGATTTCAACAGCAAGCTGGTCGAGCGCGACAACTCGGCCATCCCTCTGGTGCAAAAAGCGTCCGAGATCGCCAGCATGGCCCGGGCATTGGCCGGTAAGCTTCGGCAATCGACGTTGGTCCTTGATCGAACGCGAGTCCTCGCAATTGTTGCGCGTACGCCTGCCCGAGCTGGAGCAACGCGCCCAACAGCTTCGCGGGGTGCTCGCTGCTGTGAGAGATCGTTCCGACAGGCTCGCGGCACGCCTGAACGCCAAGGCTACAGAGCTTCCGACCCTGAGCGAGCTCACGCCGAGCTTTAGCGTATCGTCTAAGCAGGTGGCAGGTTTCAGCGCCCGTCCCCCCGAAATGCAGGGTGTCCCTTCTTGTCATGAAACGAGACATGTTTTTGCCTCCCTGGCTTGGGCTTAGCCTCGCCATGTGATGAGAAAGGCGGGCTAGATCCCGAGCCGGCAAGAGCACCTATCCCGGGCGGGGCTTTCGGCATCCTGCCGCCTTCTGTGTCAGTACTCGCCCACCACGGCCTTGCGACATTCTCATTCAGAAGAGTCTAATGACTCATCGAATCCCTCCCCCTGTATCCCCTTGGTCTCGTGAATAAAGACCAGCCGATTGCCCTCTACGTTCTTGAACACCTGCTGGGCTCCGCTGGGCCAGTGGATTTCGATGCGCTCCGCCTCCCCCGTCCTCCCAAGACCAAAATGAACTCGCAAACCATCGCTGGAGTAGTAACTCCCGGCGCTGCGCACTTCATCGGTCTGGGTTCTGCCTCCGGCCGTAACTTGAACGCGCGCGCCGATGCCGCTTCTGTTCGACTGAGCACCTTCAAGACGAACCGTTAGCCAGTTGTTTCCCTGTTCTCCGTCATTTCGCAGCACCGAGGGACGCTCGTTGAGGTTCACGACGATGAGGTCGAGATCCCCATCGCCATCAAGGTCGCCAGAGGCCGCGCCTCGACTCGCCTTCTCGGCTTGGATGGCCGCTCCGGCGGACCCGGACATATCCTCAAAAGTCCCGTTCCCCAGATTGCGGAAGACCTGCTTGGCCTGACGATAGGTGGTCTCCGACGGATACCCATCGACTTCGGGATAAACGTGGCCGTTGGCGATAAAGATGTCTTTCCAGCCGTCATTATCCAAATCAACTAAGCCGACTCCCCAACTTACATATTTCCGTTCGCGGCCCAGTTTGGCGGCGAAGGTAGTGTCGGTGAAGGCTCCGATCCCGTCGTTATGGTAGAGCGTTGGTGTTTCATCGGAAAAGTTCGTCACCAATACGTCAAGATGACCATCCAAATCGTAGTCTCCAACGCTAACCCCCATACCGGCCTGTTCTTCACCGTTCTCGTTGACAGCCGTTCCTGACTCCATCGCGACATCCGTGAAAGTGCCGTCTGCGTTGTTGAGATAGAGAATATTCGGAGCAGCGTCACAGGCGACATACAAGTCGCTCCATCCATCGTGGTCGAAGTCGAGCGTCACAGGCATAAAACAATAGAACCCTTCGGCCTCCGTGATTCCACTGGGAACCGAGACATCGGTAAAGGTGCCGTCTCCGTTGCCGCGGTAGAGGATGTTTTTCGCCTCCTTCAACCCGCGAGGACCACACATGACGTCTATTCCTCTCCATTTGCAGGTCTGAACAGAACCAGGCTCATATCGGACGGCATCGCCAAAGTCGACATAATTGGCTATGAAAAGATCAAGTCGTCCGTCGTGGTTGTAATCGACGAAAGTGCACCCCGAGTTCCAGCGCCGAGGGGCCCGGATGCCCGCCTTCTCCGAAACGTCGGCGAAGGAACCGTTCCCCTTGTTCCTGTACAGTACGTTCTCGCCGTAGTAGCTGACGAAAAGGTCCGTCCAACCGTCGTTGTCGAAATCGCCCACACAAGCCCCTTGGCCCCACCCTGAATGGACTAGGCCGGCCTCGACGGTCACATCTTCAAACCTCCATTCCCCAAGGTTGCGGTACAAACGATTGGTCGGAGACTGGTCGGAGGCAAGGTCAAGCCTAGTTCCGTTGACGAAGAAAATGTCGAGCCGCCCGTCCTGGTCGTAGTCGAAAATAGCCACTCCGGTACCGGTGGTTTCCAGGATGTATTTCTGGTGTTCTACACCTCCATAAATGATCTCCCGGAGACCAGTCTCCGCGCTGACGTCGACGAATGAGATCCAGTTTCCGGGCGGGACTCCGAACGCCGTCACGGACAGGAGGGTGACGACCAAACTTCCCAAGAGCAGAACGGAAGATCTTGCGCGGCCCGGCTGAAAGCCATCTCCGCCGCGCTTAGGAGACCATCCACCCGGCTGAGGCGCTCTGCTTGCGCGATGGGCCGTCAGTGACTTTAACAAGATCATACCTGCGTGCGGGGGAAGTGAAGTTGAGGTAACAGCTGTTCCGTCATCATAGCTCCCTCTTCTTCCTTCGCGGAGCATGTGGGCTCCGGGATTCGAGTCCGCGGTTCCGTCCACAACGAGGCTATCCTCCGGAGCTGCGCGGAAGTCGAGGCGGTTGTTGCCTTACGCTGGGAGCTCGACCGTTGCGCTTGCGGCGCCTGATCTTGTGGGGCGGACGCACTACGTCTGCCGCGTCGACACTCGTGTCGACGCCTCGAGTTTGGCGTAGCCCACGTTTCTCACCGCGACCGCGGTGGATGAGGCGAAAGGCCCGGCGGTCATGGCTCGCGGCAACAGTTTGTGTGCCGCTCCCTGCGTACAGTCATGTCGGCAAGCGGGATGGAAGGAATCTTGCGGCTACGCTGGGAGCTGGCGGCAGCTTCCCGGGCAAATTTTAAAAAGGGCAGGCCGCCGCCGGCGAGATCAGCTTCGAGGTCCAACCTCGGGAGGGAGGGGAGTTGGCGTTCAACCCGCGGCTCGTCGGAAGTCGCATCAAGCACAGAACGGTAGGTGAAAATCAGGGCCTGAGGGTTGCCGGTACTCCCCATCTAACGACGAAGCCCGACTAAGATTCTTGATGTTGATCAGCGACCGCAAGAACCTCCGTCGAGGACTCGGAGAGTGAAGGCGCGGATGTCCCCGCGGCGAATTTCCCGTAGTCTCGCAAGATTTCACGGGTAGGGCCATCCCGTCGAACGATGCCCTGGTCGAGCCAGATTGCCCGGTTGCACATCGAAACCACGGTCTCCAGGCTGTGCGAAACAAAGACGACCGTCCTGCCCGAGCTCGTAAACTCCTCCATCTTCGCCTCGCATTTTTTGATAAAGGCGGCGTCGCCCACCGAGAAAACCTCGTCGAGAACGAGGACCTCCGGGTCGGAGTGAATGGCGACCGAGAGACCCAGCCGACTGACCATGCCGCTCGAATAGGCGCGTACCGCCTCGTCTATGAACGTCGCAAGCCCCGAAAACTCGACGATCAAGTCAAATCTCTTGCGAACCTCGGGGCGGGTCAATCCCATTAGCGAGGCGATCAGGTGGATGTTTTCTCGACCGGTCAAGTCCTCATGAATGCCGGTTCCCAGTCCGAGCACAGCGCCCACTCGACCGTGAACCCGAATCGCTCCCGACGTGGGATGGGCGATACCCGCGATCAACCGCAGGAGAGTTGTTTTGCCCGCGCCGTTGGCGCCTATGATCCCTAGTCTTTCTCCCTCTTCGAGTCGGAACGAGACGTCCCGAAGGGCCCAAAAAGACTTGACGTCGCGCCGGATCCGCTTCCAGGCTTGCTGCGAGAGCAGCTGCCTTCTCTGGTGCAGCAAGTATCGCTTGCTGACTTGATCGAGCTCGATGATCGCCATGGCTGCCCAGCGTCTCGGTTAAAGGTAGTCCGCAAAATCCTTTTCCATACGCACGAAAAATATATAGCCGGCCCAGAGAGTCAGCGCGAACACCGCTGCCAGTTTCAGGATCGTAAAACCGGGTGAAACATCGCTCAGAAAGATCCGGCGCATGATCAATATCCCGGCCGCTATAGGATTGATCTCGTATAGCCAGGCGTACTGGCCTGGCACGTCCTCGAAACCGTAGAAGATCGGACATAGCCAAAATAGAACCAGGTTGATCGCCTGCACTACGTACGCCACGTCCCGATAGTAAACGTCGAGAGCCGCCGTAATCAGCGACAGCCCGCACACAAACACAAGTTGAAGCACCAGCACCACCGGCAGCCAAAGCCACTGTACATTGACGCCGCGAACGACGATCACCGCGATCAGCAACAGGAGGAGCTGCAGTAGGTAATGCAAGGTATTGCCCAGCACTACCGACACCGGCACCAACTCTCTCTGGAAAGGCACGTGTTTAATCAACGGGGCATTGCCGACGACCGATTCCGTTCCCGTCGACCAGGCCAGAGCGAAGAAGTTGTACGGCAACAGGCCGATCAGGACGAACAGCCACAAGTGCTCTCGCTCTGTTTTGAAGACACTCGCAAAGACGAACGTCAGCACCGACATCATGATCAGCGGGTTGACCAGGGACCAAAAGACCCCCAGCGACATATTCCGGTAGCGGACCTTGAAGTCCTTCTCTACCAGCGTACTCAGGATGTAGAAGGGATCGTTCACGGGTCGGACAGCGGGCCACCCCCTTTCTTGGGGGGGTAATCGCTTTCTTGAGCTTCGTCCGGCGAGACACGTCATTGTACTAAACCCAACATCGAGACGCATCGAAGACAGCTTAGCAAGACAGTTTTAGGCCGCGTGCGGCGGTTTGCAATTGTGCGGCAACGGGGATGAACCGCGCCTGCCACGGAGACAAGCATTCTTCTTACTGTGCGGAGGCGGCGGCGAGGCGTGACGGCGACGTGACGGCTTCCGGGGAGTAGCGGGCGATGGTTTCGAGCACGATTTGCGCGCGCCGCACGCGTTCCCGAGACAGGCGGATGGCCGTCTCCTCGATGTGCGTGCCGCTGGGATAGATGTCGGGCGCGTTGCGCAGGCCGAGCTTAACGTAGAGCGGAGCGGCGATACGAATCAGCTCGGGTACTTCGTAGTTGCGGATGAACCCGCCGATGTTGTCCGGCGCTTCGACGTAGAAATCGATGGGCGCGTCGATGGCCGCGCGGATGGCGGCTACTTGGGGCAACGACAAATCCGAGGGAATATTGATCGTCGTTGCACCCAGGTCTTCCAAAATCCGAGCCGACGCCGGATTGGCGGGGGCCATCATGACCGAAGTCTTGATGATCAGATCTCGGGGCAGCTCGCCGGCCGTTTTCATCTTGGCCAATACGGCCAAAAGGCCGATGTCGGAAACCAGCACGCTTCCGACGCCCAGCCCGACCGCTCTCTTGATATCCTCCAGCGCGTAAACCAACTGGTCAGCGCCTCGCAGGCTGAGGCCGAGCGATTTTCCGGCCGGCGAGACCGCCTGGGCGCCGATGTCGAAGGACGCGCGCGGTCCGACAAACAAATTAACCTCAATGCCTTGCTCTTCTCCCACCCGCACCATCTCACGGATCTCGTCGTCGCTCAGCAGCATGATGCCGCTTCCCTGGCTCACTCGATGTACCGGCACGGACCGCCGAGCGGCTTCCTCCACCACGGCCGCCAAGGCTCGCGGCCCCTCCGTGCTCGGAATTTCGATGCGATACTGCGCGCCGTCGGAGAAGCGCTTTCCCGAGGCGGGGCAATCTAGAAAATCTCGTTCCGGCCAGCCGTGCTTTTGAAGAAAGGCGCGGGTCCGCTTCATACGATTCGCAGCCCCTCGCGATCGACGCCGGCCAGGATGACTTCGCTAGAGTGTCCCGAGCGCTGGAACTCGTGTCGCACCTGCTCAACGACCGCCTCCGATCCCCGCTCGAAGAACACAAGGACGGCCGGGCCCGCGCCGCTAAGGGCGCAGCCCAACAGTCCCGGGGCGCGCAGTTTTAAAACATCGCCCAGGCCGGGAACAGACGCCAATCTGTACGGCTGGTGAAGCCGATCTTCGAGCGCGTCTGGAAAAGCCTCCGGATTGCCCGTCGCCAGCGCCGCGACCAGCAGGGTGGCCCGTTGAAGGTTGAATACCGTGTCCTCTTTCGAATAGCAATCCGGCAGGAGTGAGCGCATGTGGTTCGTGGCCAGCGCGAAGTCGGGACAAACGACGGCGATGCGGAAGTGCTCGGGCAAATCAAGGCGCACCGCGCGCGTAACGCCGTCCGCGCCGATGGCCGCGGTCACGATCGATCCCATCACGCAAGCCGCCACGTTGTCGGGATGGCCTTCCAGGCGCGCCGCGGCATCGAGGATACGGTGCCGGTCCCAGTCCAGTTCTAGGAGTGTCTCGGCGATCGTCACCCCGGCAACAAGAGCCGCGGCGCTCGATCCAAGCCCTTTACCGACCGGAACGTCGTTTGCGATCTCGATCGCCGCCGGCGGTAGCCGCAGACCCTCGAATGCAGCCACTTTGAGGGCGGTCCGCCAAATTAAGTTGCTGTCATCGAGCGGAATCAAGGCGGCGTCCCGGCCGTGCGCTGTGATTTGTAGTTCGCCGGCTCGCTGAAACCGGCATTGCAAGTAGATTTCAAGAGCGAGGCCGAGAGTGTCGAATCCCGGCCCGAGATTGGCGCAAGAGGCGGGAACCCGCACTGTGGTCGCAGCCGGCATAAGGTGGTAATTATAGCTTAGCGGTTTGGTGGAGTCGCTTGGAGTCTTGTCTCATGCAAGATGAGTCTGAACGAGGAGTTTGTTTCTCACACAAGATGAGCCTGAAGGATCGGGGAGTGGGCATGCTGGGAATTGACTATCCAAGTGCAAAACACCAGCAAGCTGAACCTGCAACAGATCCAGCAGTTTCTCCACTCCAGCGAGGAGATTCGATTCAAAGGCAAAGGGCGGGCCGAGATCTACACGTGGGTGGCGCGCACGCTTCGCCAGCACGGCTACAGCCGCCAAAACCGCGCCGACAAAGGGCTGCTGCGGCAGTATCTGGTCAAGATGACCGGACTGAGCCGGGCGCAAATCACGCGGCTGATCCAGCAGTACCGGCAGGGCGGAGAACTCCAACCCGCCCGCTACCGGCGGCATCGCTTTGCCCGCAAGTACACGCCCGCCGACGTCGAACTGCTGGCGGCGGTGGACGAGGCCCACGAAACCCTCAGCGGCCCGGCCACGCGCAAGATCCTCGAGCGGGAATACCAGCAGTACCAGCAGCGCGAATACGAGCGGCTGGCGGGGATCTCGGTGGCCCAGATCTATCGCCTGCGGCGGCGCAGAGCCTACCGCCAGCGGCGGCTGCATTTCACCAAGACCCGGCCCACGGCGGTGTCGATCGGCGAGCGGCGCCGGCCCGACCCGCAAGGCCAACCCGGCTTTCTGCGAGTGGATACGGTGCATCAAGGGGATCGCGATGGCGTCAAGGGCGTCTACCACATCAATGCCGTGGATGAAGTCACCCAGTGGCAAGTGGTCGGCGCCACGCCCGCGATCAGTGAAGCCTGGCTGGAGCCGTTGCTGAAAGCCATGATCGAGCAGTTTCCCTTTCGTATCCGCGGCTTCCATTCCGACAACGGCAGCGAGTTCCTCAATCGCACGGTGGAGAAGCTATTGAACAAGCTGCTGATCGAACAGACCAAGTCGCGTCCGCGGCACTCCAACGACAACGGCTTGGTGGAATCGAAAAACGGCGCGGTGATCCGCAAACACATGGGATATACGTACATCGCGGCGCCGCACGCGGGGCGCATCCAGCGCTTCTACCAACAGCACTTCAATCCCTATTTGAACTTCCACCGGCCCTGCGGACAGCCCGAGATCAAGACCGACGCCAAAGGCAAGCAGAAGCGGGTGTACCGCCACTACCAGACGCCTTGGGAATCTTTCGAGAAGTTGCCCGAGGCCGCCAGCTATCTCAAGCCAGGGCAGAGGCTGGAGGCTCTGGGCCGCATTGCCCAGGCCGAAAGCGACACGGCGGCGGCCCGCCGGATGCAGCGAGCCAAGCAGAAGCTGTTTGCCAGTTTCCGTTCCGCGAACACGCCGTGCTGAACAGCAGGAAGAGGGCTGTGGAAATGACGGGCGATGGAAAACGAGGAAAACCAAAACCAGGTTTCCCTTCGTTTCCCACCGCCCTTGGAAATCGCTCCGCGATTCCCACAATCCCACAACCCCGACGACGATTCTCCCCTTCCCAAAACTCAAAATCAAAAAGCCCGAAAGGAGCCCCAGCGACTCAAAAAGCCCCAACCCCCGTCTTCAGGCTCATCCTTCGATGAGAAAATGCTTTGGCCCGGAGAGAGTTGTCCAATGCAAGATGATCCTGAACGGGGGGAGTGTTTCCAACACAAGATGATCCTGAAACGACGGCAGCCGGGAGAGGGCACACTGCGGGTGAATGCGAATCACCATGCAGCATGCACAACGTCTCACGCTGGGCGAGATGCGCGAGTTTGTGGCTTCCAGCGGTCGCCTCAGCTTTACCGGCGCCGAGCGCAAGCAGATCTACGGCCTCGTCGAGCGCACCCTGCGGGCGCACGAGTACCTGCGGCTGTCGAAGAAAGACAAAGGCGTCGTGCGGCGCTATTTGGCCAAGATCAGCGGGCGCAGCTTGGCGCAGATCACGCGTCTGATCCGGCGCTACCGCCAAAGCGGAGCCGTCGAGCCCGCCCCGCCCCGCCGGCATCGCTTTCCGCGCCGCTACACACACGACGATATCGCTCTGTTGGCCACCGTCGATGCGGCCCACGAAGGGCTGTCGGGCCCGGCGCTGCGGCGCATCCTATGGCGCGAACACCACGTCTACGGCCAGGCCGCCTGCAACGATTGGCCTCCCTCTCGGCCTCGCACATCTACAACCTGCGACGCACCGCGGTCTATCGCGAACACCACGTCCATCACACCCGGACGCGCTCCCGCGCGGTGGCCATCGGCGAGCGGCGGCGGCCCAACCCGTGCGGGCGGCCCGGCTACTTGCGGGTCGACACGGTGCATCAGGGCGACACCACCATGCGCCCCGGGCTGTACCACGTCAATGCCGTCGATACGGTGACGCAGTGTCAGGTGGTGGGCTGTTGCCAGACCATCTCGGAAGCCCATTTGATCCCCGTTTTGGAGGCCATCCTGCACCAGTTCCCCTTCCGCATCCGCGGCTTTCACTCCGACAACGGCTCGGAGTTTCTCAACCGCCGGGTGGCCAAGCTGCTCAACAAGCTGCTGATCGGGGAGTTCACCAAGTCGCGGGCGCATCGCACCACCGACAACGCCTTGGTGGAGGGCAAAAACGGAGCGGTCGTGCGCAAGCACCTCGGCCACGAGCCGATCCCCGCCGTCCACGCCGCGGAGTTCCAGCGCTTCTACACGGCCCATTTCAACCCCTATTTGAACTATCACCGTCCCTGCGGGTTCGCCACCGTGGAGGTGATGGACAACGGCAAGCGACGGCGCCGCTATCGGCTCGGGGACTACCGCACGCCTTACGAAAAGCTGGTCTCGCTCGACCACTGGCAGCAGCACTTGAAGGAAGGCATCACGGCCGATTATCTCGAACAGCAAGCACGGCGGATGAGCGATACCGAATGCGCCCGCCACATGCAGCAACGCAAGCGGAAACTGCTGGCCAGCTGCCGCTCCCGTTGGTAAATCCCAGCACGAGGGGGCGGGGCCTGGCCGCCCCGGACTCGGCATGGATGGCAGGGGGAGGGGAAAGCTCGACCAACGTCCCTGGTCCGGGCCACACCCAGTTCCGCTTCCCCCTCCCCCTCGAACACCCTCAGAAAGGAGATCCACTCGCAGCGCCGGCCCCTCGCCCGACCAACCCCTTTTCAGGATCATTCTTGGATTGGAAAATGCTTTCACCGAGACACCGACACGGGACCTGGGCGGCAGAGAAGGCTAATTTTCGCGGGTTCGCTTGCGTCGGCGCGGCGGCTTAAGCCTGCCCAGGACTTTTTCCAGCGCCCTCCCGGTGTAGCTTTTCCGGCACTTCACGATTTCTTCGGGCGGGCCACACGCCACGACCTCGCCTCCCTTCTCACCCCCTTCGGGGCCGAGATCAATGACCCAGTCGGCGCACTTGATCACGTCCAGGTTGTGTTCGATCACGATGACGGTATTCCCCAACTCGGCCAGCCGATCGAGCACCTCCAGCAGCTTGCGGATGTCGTCAAAGTGAAGGCCGGTGGTCGGCTCGTCGAGTAGATAGAGCGTCCGTCCCGTTTGGCGCTTGCTGAGCTCGCGGGAGAGCTTGATGCGCTGGGCTTCGCCGCCTGAAAGCGTGGTTGCTGACTGGCCAAGGTGGATATAGCCCAGACCGACGTCCGAGAGGGTTTCTAGCTTGGCGCGGATTTGAGGAATCTTTTCCATCACGGGCAGCGCGTCGTCGACCGTCGACTCGAGCAAGTCGGCAATCGAGAGGCCCTTGTATTTGACCTCGAGCGTCTCATAGTTATAGCGGCGCGCGCGGCAGGTGTCGCAGGTGACGTAAACGTCGGGAAGGAAGCTCATCTCGATCCGCCGCCGGCCGTCGCCTCGGCAGGCCTCGCAGCGCCCCCCTTTAACATTGAAGCTGAAACGCCCGGGCTTGTAGCCGCGCGCGCGGGACTCGGGAAGCATCGCATAGAGCGCTCGGATTGCGGTGAACACGCCGGTGTAGGTGGCCGGATTCGAACGTGGAGTCCGCCCGATGGACGACTGATCGATGCGCACGACCTTGTCGATCTCGTCCAGTCCGTCGATGCCTCGATGGCGTCCCGCGTGTCCGCGGGACCGATAGATCTTCCTGGCCAGCACGGGGTAGAGAATGTCATTGACCAGTGTCGATTTGCCGCTGCCCGAGACGCCGGTGACGACGATCAGCATCCCCAGCGGAAAATCTACGTCGATGCTCTTCAGGTTGTGGTGCTGGGCGTCGCGCACCGTAAGGAATTTTCCATTTGGCGAACGGCGCTTTGTCGGGGAGGGAACTTGTTTCTTGCCGCTCAGGTACTGGCCGGTAAGGGATTTTGAGCATCTTCCGATTTCGGCGGGAACGCCGGTCGCGACGACCTGGCCGCCCAGTCTTCCGGCCGCGGGACCGAGATCCACGACGTAGTCCGCCCGTTGAATCGTTTCGAGATCGTGCTCGACAACCACAATGGTGTTTCCCATGTCTCTGAGTTGCGCCAAGGTGTTGAGCAGACGGTCGTTGTCGCGGGCGTGCAAGCCAATCGACGGCTCATCGAGCACATAAAGGACGCCACGCAACTGCGACCCGACTTGGGTAGCCAGCCGAACCCGCTGGGCCTCTCCGCCCGAGAGCGTCGCCGCGGATCGATCCAGACTCATGTAGTCCAACCCGACGGAAAGGAGAAACCGCAGCCTTTTTCGAATCTCGTCTACCAGCCGTCCGGCGATCTGCTGTTGGCGATCATTTAGTTTCAGGCCATCGACGAAACGCAGCGCCCCATCGATCGGTAGCTGGACAACGCCGGCAACGGAAACGCCGCCAACCTTCACGGCCAGGCTCTCTGGGCGCAAACGCTGTCCCCCACATGCCTGGCACGGGACCGGAGAAGCAAACTCGTCTCGCCCATGCCCATGCCGCTCCGACAAAACGTCCTCGCTCCACTCGTCACTCCAATCGTCGAGCAACCCCAGCAACCCGGGGAAGCGGGTATCCGATAGGGCGCCGCGAGCACCCTTGTGGCACCCGAAAAGTAGTAGGTTCTGGTGGCGCTCGGACAGCTTCTCGAAGGGTCTTGCAAGAGGGATGCGGGCTTTCCTCGCGGCGGATTTCACCTCTCTCGCAAGCACGCGAGAAAGCAGGGCCACCGCCATCCCGCCGTCAAGAAGCGGTTTCGACGGGTCGACGATCACCTTGTCAGGGTCAAAACCCCAAAGGCTGCCCAGGCCGGAGCACGTTCGACAGGCGCCATAGGAACTGTTGAAGGAAAACGAGCGCGGCTCAAGGGCAGGCACACTCGCTCCGCAGCGCGTGCAAGCCAATTTTTCCGAGTACAACTGCTCGGCGCCTCCCGGTTCCGCCACCAAGACCAACCCATTGGCGAGCTGCGTCGCCGTGTTCACGGAGTTCGTCAGCCGTCTCTCCAAGCCCTCGCGCACGCTGAGGCGGTCGACGACAACTTCGATCGTGTGATTCCGCCGCCGGTTCAAACGAATCTCCTCATCGAGCTGGAGGATCTCGCCATCGACTCGCGCGCGTAGAAAGCCCCGTTGGGCGAGACGCTCGAATTCCTTCTTGAACTCTCCCTTCCGTCCGCGAACGACTGGAGCCAGAATCATCACCCGTCTGCCCAGTTGCCGCTCGACGATCTGGGCCACGATTTGATCGCTTGACTGGCGGCTGATAGGGATGTCACAGGTCGGACAATGCGGCGTACCGATCGAGGAATACAGCAGACGGAGGTAGTCGTAGATTTCCGTGATCGTCCCGACGGTCGAGCGCAGGCTGCGGCTGGAAGTCTTCTGTTCGATGGAGAGCGCCGGGCTTAGCCCTTCGATCGAATCGACGTCGGGCCGCTCCATTTGATCGAGAAACTGCCGGGCGTAGGGAGAGAGCGTCTCGACGTAGCGGCGTTGTCCCTCGGCATAGATCGTGTCGAACGCCAGCGACGATTTGCCGGAACCGCTCAGGCCCGTGATGACGGAGAAGCTATTACGGGGAATCTCGAGATGAACGTCCTTGAGGTTGTGTTCGCGCGCTCCGCGTACGGTGATCCGATCCAGCATGATTTGTGGGAGGCGGACGAAGAAGCTTCCCTTTGATTCTAATGAGCAGGCCGAAAACGCGTCAAATGAGCGGCGCGGCGACGGGCTTCTCCGCGTGTCTCGGAGACAAGGATCGCAGGCCGCTGAAGCTTGACAGGTTCGGCTCCGGTTTCGTACAAACTAGTCCTCAGGAGCGTACCCGACAATGAAAAACCTGACAGTAGCACTTTTCCTAGTGGTGTTGACGGTTCCAACTTTCGCCGCCGAAAAGAAGATCATCCATCCCCCCGAATTCCCCGCCGGGAGGCCCTACAGCCCTGGCGTTCAGTTTGGCGACACATTGTACTGTTCCGGACAGACGGGTCCCGACGTCAAAAGCGGGCAATATCCGGACAAGTTCGAGGACGAGGTTCACAATATCTTCAAGCGCATCAGAATCATCTTGGAGGCTGCCGGGTACGGCTATTCCGACGTCGTCGACGTGAAAGTCTTTCTGGCCGATATTTCACTCTACTCCCGAATGAACGCCGTCTACACCGAGTATTTCAAGAAAGACCGTCCCGCCCGGACGACGGTGGCCGTTGCCGCTCTCCCGGGTGGAGCCAGAATCGAAATCACGGCCGTCGCGCGCAAGTGAAGATCAAGCGCTACGCGATCGAGTCGGCAAAGTGCTTGAGTGCGATATTACGGGTGATGATACGGAGATGAAACAAGAAAGAGCGACTTGTAGAGAGCCTCGGAAAACGCGCTTTGTCTGGTCACATCGTGTGGGCCAACCAAGATGGTCTTGGACTCAGCTTGTGCTGATGGTTTGCGTTTTCGGCGCCTTCGCCGGCAACAACCTTCCGGCACAGCAGGAATTCCCGCCCGAGATCGCCGCGGAGTTCGCCAAGACGCCGCCGGAGCTCCCCCCGAACCACAAGGTCGGGATCGACATCGACCGTTTTATCGGCAACTCCTTTCAGTCGGCCGTTCGCAAGTCTCACGGCAGCATCTTTGTCCGTTCGATCCTTACTCCGGGAGACCCCTACCAGCCCGGCGAGCCAGGGGCCGTGCTCGAATACAGAAAGGACCTCGCCGAGGCAACGTTGCTGGGGCGTAACCGGACTCCCCTGGTCGAAATGCCCGACCAGATCCTTTTCTTCGTCACCGAGGGCAAGGGCCGTCTGGACAATGGCGATGAATACTGGGACCTCAAGAAACGAACGGGAGTATTGATCCCACCGGGCGCCAAGCACCGGCTGGCGAGCACCTCGGACGCGCCGCTGCGAATGATCATGGTCCGGTGGACCCCCGCGGAAGGGGCGTCTCCGGCGAAAACAATCTTGGTTCGCGATCTCGATGTACTGCCTTTCGAAGCTTGCGGCGACGATCTGTGTCACTGGTCTTATATGGGGAAAACCGTGTTTTCGGGCGCCGCTCATGGACTTCATCCCAACGAGGGATTCTTCTTCGTCTCCGTCGCACCGATGTCGATGGGGGGACCCCACGCCCATGTCCCGAGCTGGGAAGAAGTCTGGACCAAGCTCCCGCCCCACGATTCCTACATGATGTTGGGCAGCGAGTTGCGAGAAATGCCTCCTCATACCGCCTTTCTGCCGCCGCCCAACTACAAGACCACCCATGCCGTGATCAATACCAGCAAGGATCAAGTTCAGACTTGGTTGCTGACCGCCAGGTTTATCATCAAACTCCCCGAGATCCCCAAGGAACCGCTCGTGCCGCCAACAGCGCTCGAGTGAGACGATGGAAGCGGAATTCGGTGACGAAACGAAATTCCGCGGCCCTTTGCCGTTCCCGGCTTCCGGGTAGAGACCGTCCGGTCTGCTCATTCGAGCAGCGGCCGGCTATCTTGTCGACCGGAAACGCGACCGCCACCGTTGTCCCCTCAAGACCCAAACAACGTCGCGATCGTCTGTTGGATGTCTTCGGCGGCTTGGCGGGGGTCGGGGGCGTTTTTGATCGGGCGTCCGACGACGATATAGTCGGCCCCGTTGAGAAAAGCCTGCTCAACGCTGACGACACGCTTCTGGTCGTCGACGTTCGCAACCGGACGGATGCCCGGGGTCACGATGAGCAGCCGGTCACCGAGCTCGCGTCTGAGATCAGCGGCTTCGAGACCCGAGGAGATGACGCCGTCGCAGCCGATCGCGAGTGCACGGCGAGCGCGTGAGAGGACAAGTTCCTTAGGCTCACACTGAAACCCGAGGTCTTCGAGGTCGCCGGCGTCGAGGCTGGTGAGGACAGTCACCGCAAGAATCTTCGTTTCCCCTTTCGCCGAGCATGCGGCTTCCAAGATCGCGTCGTTGCCATGGACGGTCGTAAACGAGACGCCTCTTCCATCCAGCCGCCGCACCGCGCGTTCGACGGTTTGGGGCACATCGAAAAACTTGAGGTCCACGAAAACCTTCTTGCCCTGGGCAATAAGCGCATCTACCAGTTCAAAGTACCCGCCGGCCATGAACAGCTCCAAACCCAGCTTGTAGAACTGAACGCTTTCACCGAGCGTGTCGACCATCCCCCGGGCGGCGTCCACTGTGGGGAGGTCGAGCGCGAAGATAAGCCGCTCGCGGGGCGGGATATTCTTGTCGGAAAGGAGTTTGTTCGCGGAATCCATGGCGGTCACTTGTATTGATTAGCGCGCATTTCTCACCACAGCCGCGGTGGATAAAGCGAAGGCCGGGCGGCCATGGCTCGCGGCAACAGTTTGCATACATCGCCCAGCGTACAATATGTCGGCAGGCGGGCGCGATTCATCGCGCCGCTGGAGTTTGGCGTTTGAAAGGGGGTTGGGG
This sequence comes from Bryobacterales bacterium, assembly GCA_965206025.1. GTDB lineage: Bacteria > Acidobacteriota > Terriglobia > Bryobacterales > UBA6623. Next base: position 524,705 of record CBDBIU010000004.1, read on the forward strand.
GGGGCGGCGCCCCCATCCAAAGATGTTGTCGCGCAGTGACCTCATTGCACTTCCGTCGCCTGGTGCTCGAACTCAGCTGGAGGCAGATAGCCCAAAGTGCCGCCCTGGGGCCCAGCCAATCACCCGCCGGGAATAGGCGTCCAACAGCACGGCCAGGTAGACGAACTCTCGGCGCAGCCGGATGTAAGTGATATCGGCGACCCACAGCTCACACTCTGTAACCGCGGGGCTGTCGACCTTCCGTGGCGCTAACGTTTTGTCCATAAATGTTTTTCCACAACAGGCAGCCCTTTCCCTACGCCCTGGTGAAATATCCGGGCTAGGCAGGGCCAGGCAGCCCTTCCGCCCGTGACGGGATCGGAGAAAGATTTGGAAACCAGGGCGAGCTGAGTTAGAATTGCGGCGTGGCATCCCCCAATACCGCCGAGACGTATACCCGAAGCGAAGTCCGGCGTATCCTGAAGATCAGTGAGAATCGGCTGCGTTCCTGGGAGCGCCTCGACCTTTGTGAGCGGCGGAGCGAATTTGGATTTGCCGATCTTATTGCCCTCAAGACACTACAGAAACTGCGCGAAAGACGCATTCCGGCAACCCGCATCAAATCTTCCCTGGCGTCGTTGAGCAAGAAGCTGGCGGGCATCAAGCGTCCGCTCTGGGATCTGAAGATCGTCTCCGACGGGAAACGGGTGGCCGTGGAGCTGCCCGGTGGAAAGATGGAAGCGTTGACCGGACAGATGCTATTCGATTTCGACGCCTCCTCGCTCAAGTCAGTGACGGAACTGTCGAACCGGGCGGGGGCGGCCGCCGATCGGACGCGCCAAGCCGAAGACTGGTTCCGACGGGGCCTGGAGTTAGAGGAGACCGGCTCTGACGTGCAGGAGGCGATTGCCGCCTACCGCAAAGCTGTGGAGTTGAATCCGGACGCGGCGGGCGCTTGGGTCAACATTGGAACCTTGCTGTATCAACAGCGCGAATTGGAAGAGGCGGAACGCTGCTACCGTCAAGCGCTCGAGGCCTCTCCCGGCTACGCTCTGGCGCACTTTAATCTAGGAAACATTTGCGAGGAGAGCGAGCGCTTACCCGAAGCCGTAAATCACTACCGGCTGGCGCTGCGCATGCAGCCGGAATACGCCGACGCTCACTACAACATCGCCCTCGTCTACGAACGCGCGGGCGAACCGATGCGGGCGGCGAAACATTGGCGTTCCTACCTCAATCTCGATTCCACCAGCCCTCGGGCGCTGATTGCTCGCCGGCAGCTCGAAGGCATCCTGGAAGTCACGCCCGGCGGCCGGCGGTCCAAGTCGGGTGCGTAGAGGCGAACTAGCCCTTCCCGGGATTGGGCAGTGAGAAATTTGACGAGCAAATCAGGGGGTTGGCCGGCGGAACGGCTCAGGGAAGTATTCGGCCATCGCCTCTCGCCGGATCAGCTCTGAAAGACGTCGGACGCGAGCTCATGGAACAAGAGATCCGCTTTTGCACGGCGCGTGATGGTGTCCGCATCGCCTATGCGACGTCGGGGAATGGTCCTCCTCTGGTCAAAGCGGCAAACTGGCTGACGCATCTTGACTACGACTGGGATAGCCCCGTCTGGCGGCATTGGCTGGAGGAGATGAGCCGACGCCATACTCTGATCCGCTACGACGAACGGGGCTGCGGACTTTCGGATTGGGAAGCCGAAGATTTTTCTTTCAACGCTTGGGTACGGGATTTGGAAACCGTCGTTGATACCGTGGGCTTGGATCGCTTCGCCCTGCTGGGAATTTCGCAGGGCGGGGCAGTCGCCATCGACTACGCCGTGCGCCATCCCGAAAAGGTAAGCCAGCTGGTCCTCTATGGCAGTTACGCACAGGGCCGCCTGCGCCGACAGTTGTCAGAGGATGAAGCCGCGCAACATCAGGCGCTGATGACCCTGGCGAGAATAGGATGGGGACAGGAAAACCCGGCCTTCCGGCAAGTATTCTCGAATCTATTCATGCCCGAAGCAACGGTCGAGCAACTGCGCTGGCTTGATGAGCTGCAACGCAAGTCCACCTCGGCGGAAAACGCGGTTCGGTTTTATGAAGTGTTCGGCAACATCGACGTACTCGATTTGCTTCCCAAGCTAAGCGTGCCCACCCTTGTATTGCATGGGCGAGAGGACGCCAGGGTGCCCCTTGAGGCCGGTCGCAACCTGGCGGCCGCGATCCCCGATGCCCGCTTCGTTCTGTTGGAAAGCAAGAACCACATTCTGTTGGAAAGCGAACCGGCGTGGCCGCGATTCGTGCAAGCGGTGTTTGGTTTTCTCGGTACGTCGGAGACGGCTACCCCTCATGACGCCTCTTTCAGAAAGTCGGCAACTTCGGGTCTGGAAGGACGCGGGCTGTCGAACTATCGGGTTCTTGAGAAGCTCGGCGCCGGAGGCATGGGTGTCGTGTACAAAGCGCGCGACCAAAGACTCGACCGCCCGGTGGCTTTGAAGTTTCTGCCGCCTTCCCTCAGCGCGGATGAAGAAGCGAAGCGGCGTTTCCTGCAAGAGGCCAAGGCGGCATCCGCGGTCGACCACCCTAATATCTGCCCGATCTACGACATCGGCGAAACCGACGACGGCCGGCTGTTTCTTGTCATGCCTTGTTACGAAGGGGAGACGCTCAAGCAGAAGATCGCTCGGGGCCCCTTGCCGGTCGAACAAGCGATCGACTATGCGGCGCAGGCAGCCGAAGGGCTTTCCCGCGTGCACGAAACGGGTATCGTGCACCGCGACATCAAGCCCGCCAACGTAATGGTCACCGAGCATGGCCTCGTGAAATTGCTCGATTTCGGCTTGGCCAAGGTTGCCAATGTGAATTTGACGAAAGCGGGGACGATCCTAGGCACCATGGCGTACATGAGTCCCGAGCAGGCGCTGGGACGTGATGCGGACGCCAGAAGCGATTTGTGGTCTCTAGGGGTAATTCTGTATGAGATGTTGGCGGGTAAGCCGCCTTTCCAAGGAAACTACGAGCAGGCCGTAGCCTATGCCATCACACAGGAAGAGCCAACGCCCCTTGGCACACTGCGCGAGGACGTGCCGGAACGGCTGCTGCTGGTCGTCGAGCGTCTGCTGCGGAAAGACCCTGACGAACGCTATCAGAACACCGAAGAGGTTCTTGCCGAGATCCGTTAGCAGCGGGACGCTAATGGTCATCGCACCCGCCAGCCGACATACTGTACGCTGGCAATGTAGGCAAAATTGTCGCCGCGAGCCGCGATCGGGAAACGCCGGCTCGATTTCGGGCGTCTCTTGATTCGACTGAACTTTATGCGAGCAAGGGCTTATTTTCTCGTCGTGCTGTGTAGCACTCCTTGGCTGGCGCTTGCTCCTCCGACGAGTGGACAAGACGAGGGCGAAGCCACCATTACTGTCGACGTCTCGGTCGTCAACGTCCTGGCGACGGTTCGTGACAAGAAAGGACGGTTGATCAACAACCTCACGCGCGACGATTTCATCCTCGAGGAAGAGGGCGTTCCGCAACAGATTCGGTATTTCTCCCGCCAGACTGACCTGCCACTGACACTGGGCCTGGTAGTGGACACGAGTGTAAGTCAGGAACGGCTCATCGAGGACGAAAGGCGAGCGAGCGCGCAATTCTTCTCGCAGGTGCTGCGGCACCGCAAAGATCTTGCTTTCCTGATCAGCTTCGACGTTGACGTCGAACTACTGCAGGATCTGACAGACTCGCGTAAGCTGCTGCAGGCGTCTTTAGACGAGTTGCGAATCCAGGGCAGCCGCGGCGGTTTACATCCTTCGCCGGTGCCAACCTCACAGAGACCCGTCGGCACGGCCCTCTACGATGCGGTCTTCTTGGCCTGCGGTGAGGTTCTCGAAGCCCAGGCGGGCCGCAAGGCGGTCGTGCTGATCTCGGACGGATTCGACTACGGCAGTCGCGTGAAACTCCGTGACGCGATTGGCGCCGCGCATCGTGCCGATGTGGTTGTCTACAGCGTGCGTTACTTTGACCGCTACTTCTACAGCCGAGTGGGCATCGGGGGCGGGGGCGGCGGCTCAGCGCTGAAGAAGATGGCTCATGAGACGGGAGGGGGAATGTTCGAGGTCCGCAAGAAGCAGCCGCTGCGAGACATCTTCGAGCAGATCCAAGAAGAGCTCCGCAGCCAATACAGCCTTGGGTACACGCCCAACCGCGACTCCTCGAACACCGGCTTTCGCCCCATCAGGCTGCGCACGCGCAACAAGAGCCTCAAGGTGCAAACCCGCAGCGGGTATTACGCGAAGCCGCCCGAAAGCTGAGGGAGAGCAGGTCGAAGAGAGAGATGGGCGCCCCACGGCAAATCGCAACACAGTTGGGCGCGGGGTGAGACGCTCGAAGGACCGAGGCTCGAGGGGAGCGGGTCTCGTAACGGGCTAAGCCGGGCGACGGGAAAAGACCCCGAATAGCGCTGTGTTAGAATTCGAGGACTGCCCGCCAGAGAAGAGGATTTTCGCAAACATGAACTTCAACCGCAGCGCTTCCGGTAGTGTCTTCCTTTCGATTTTATGGTCCCTCGGCGCTTGGGCGCAGTCTTCGGCTCCGGCGCCCCAGGCCGCACAGGTGGTCTCTCCCGACGAGGTGGTCGTGGTCATCGACGACGTCGAGTATACGGCCCGCGACCTCCGAATCATCCGCAACGCCTTGCCCCCGCAGTACAAAAAGCAAACGCAAAAGATGAGCTATGGCGACTTCGTGACCATTTATGGCGAGTTGCTGGGCTTCGCCAAGATGGCCGAAAAGGAAGGCATTCCCGATCGGAATCCCTACAAGACCCAGCTTGCCTTTGCGCGTTCGAACTTTCTGGCGCAGGTCTATCTTTCGCGTCTCACGTCTTTGCTCGAAGTCTCCGACGAAGACGTCCTCCAATACTACGAGGCGCATAAGTCGGACTTTGAAGAGTTCCGGGTCTCGGCGATCTACATCGACTTCGTAACCCGAGAGGCCCCGCCGACCGGCGATGGCGAGAAGAAACCGACCGAAGCGGAAGCGAAAGAAAAGGCGGACGGCATCGTGGCCGAGTTCCGGGGAGGAGCTGATTTCGCCGAGCTGGCGAAGAAACACTCCGACGACAGCGCTTCCCGGGACCAGGGAGGCGACTTGGGTTACTTTTCGCCGGGGACCAGCATTCCCGAAGTGCTCAAGGATGTGATCTTCCAGCTAGAGCAGGGCGAGATCTCCGACCCCGTCAAGGACGGCCGGCGGTTTTACGTATTGACGGTCACCGAGCGGCGAGCCAAACCGCTGGAGAAAGTGAAGAACGCGGTCGACCGCAAGGTCCGCGGCGTGAAGCTCAAGGAAGAGATCGATAAGATCCGACGCGGGATATCGATCGAGCGCAAGAACGAGCAGTTTCTCACGCAGACACCACACGAGCCGGAAGCTCCTAAGAAAGTAACGCTGCCGCCGCTTCCCGAATAGAGAGCCGCCTCCGGTTCATTCCCCCAGCCGCTGCCGAGTCCGGCTATTTCTTTAGCCGGCTGCAGGCGTTGGCCGCTCCGGCGATGTCGATGGCGTCCTGTCCCGTATCGATGTGTTTGATTTTCCCGTCCTTGTCGACTACGAAAGTGGTCCGTGAAGCGATGTGATGCTCCGACAGATAGACGCCGTACTGTTTAGCAACCTTCCCCGTATGATCACTGAGCAGGGCAAACTCCAATCCCAACGACTTGGCGAACCGGGCGTTGGTTTCCCCGTCGTCGGTGCTGATTCCAAAGACCGTCGCGTTTGATCCCGTGAACTTGGCGATACCAGCCTGGTACGCCTTCAACTCTCTTGTTCAACCGCCGGTAAACGCCTTGGGGAAAAACGCCAGCACGACGGTACTCTTGCCGCGGTAGTCCGACAAACTCGCCGCGCCGCCGGCGGTGGATGGCAGCGAGAAATCCGGCGCCTCTTCGCCAACCCGCGGGGCCGCCGTCCCGGATGAAGCGCCCGCCCCGAACGCGGCTAGCGCGAACACTGCCCGTCTTCTAGTGAATACGCTCATTAGGCCTCCCAGAGTCTCTGCTGAACCGTCGAATCAGGATGATTCTGACTGCTTATTTTTCCCCGACCGGGGAGGCGGGATCATCCTTCTGGGCCGCCAAGGCCGGAGTTTTCGCCTTGGGGATCACCCCCAGAGCCTCCCAATCGCCGAGTTGGCGCCGCAAGTCCTTGGCCATCGGGCCCATTGGTTGCGCGGCGAGAAAATCGCGGTAGGCCGTCGCCGCCAGGGGGAAGTTGCCTTGCCGGGCGTGGATCATGCCGAGCAGGCGGTGCGTACCGGAGAATTTCTTGCCGCCCTCGCTGGACTGAATGTCGAGCGCAAGGTCTTCCGCCAGATCCATGTTCCCCAGATTGAAGGCCGCCACCGCGCGGTAGAACTGCACCTCCGTCATGTGCGGATTGAGATTCAACAATCGCTCGGAAACCAGATTCACCTCGGCCCAGCGCTCGTCCTGTAACTCCATCCTCAACAAAGGAATATAGGGGCTGAGGTATTTCGGATCCGCTTTCGTTGCCTTGTCAAAAGCCTCGCGGGCCCCTTCCTTGTCGTTGATCGACAGCCGGGTGCGGCCTAACAGAGTCCAAGCAGCGGCGTATTCGGGATACGCGGCCACGGCTTTTTCGAGCTCTTTGGCGGCCTTCTTCGGTTTGCGGCTCTCGGCGTCCTTTTTTCGCAGCTCTTTCAGGGCCTTCTCGTAGGCCTTCCTCGCCTGCTTGGGAGCCGCCAGCGACGTAGCGCTCACCGAGATACCATGTCCCTTGGCGATCCGATGGAGGATGATTACACCAACGTCGGGTTTGTCGAAAATGCTGCGTTGGTTGAGTTGGACAGACTCCGACCGATACCCCGGCAGCACCGCCCGCAATTCACAGCCCGACAGATCGACCCGTCCGAAGGCGCTCACGGCGGGCGCGCCCGGACTGCCCCGAGAGTCAAACCCGCCCGAGTTGAAGCCGGCGCCGCCAAAGGCATCGTCGCTCGCCGGCGAGGTACTCGCATCGGCAAAAGCCAGCGAATGCTTATCGCCGAGTTGGAAGCTGAAACGGCCCTTGGAGTCGGTATAGGTTTCCGGCCGACGCTCGCCCCAGCAGACCCGCTCGATCGTGACGGATTCGCCGGGCGGAGTGCCGTCCGCCAGCATGACCTTCCCGGAAAGGTAAATGGGGCGCTGGAACTCAGGTTGATTGAGCCCCTGCTGCTGCTGGCCCATACGGCCGAAAGAACCCTGTTGCCCGGTACTCCCGCCCGACCTGCCCTGTGTCGAGCTGGAAGGCTGCCGCCCCGAGGTATTACCGGATCCCCCGGGCGACCGCCCTTGCTGAGCGTAGGAAAATACGGCCCCCGCCAGCAACAAGCCGATGGTACAAAGGCTTTTCATGCGCATGATTTGCCCCCTGTTACCGCAACTGCCGACCGGTCGGATAGTCCGCCTGGAATGAGACTAACACATGCTCCCGTGCTTCACCAAGCAAGTATTCGGATGAGGATCGCGGTGCTGTGGGAGACCCTGTTCGCTTCCGCCCCAAGCGGGATTGGCCCGCTTTTCTGCTTTGAAAATACGCCCGGTCTGTCAGATGAACTACCTTGCGGGCCGTATTTTCATGCCACCGGGTGTACGAAGTTCATGGCGGCTCACCATAGGGCGAGGAAAGGGCTAAACGGCCGGCCCTTCATGTACGAAATCGTACATTGCCACGGCGGCCGTTCGGCTCACAAATAGTGCTTCTCGAGCCAAGAGCTGATCAAATCAAAAGCTCCCGTCGGGCTGTCGGCAAAGCGAAACAGCTTACGATCGGAAGCGTCAATCGTCCCCATCTCTTGCATGGCGTCGAAATTGATAACCCTCTTCCAATATTTGCTGCCGTAGACGGCGACGAGTACTTTCTTGTGGCTCTTCTGGGATTTTAGTGGCTGGCGGCGGTGAGTGACGGATCCCTCGCCACTGTGAGGCCGACCTCCCGGAGCCTGCTTCGGTGCCATTCAAGGGCTTCGTGACAACTCTACGGCCCCCAAGGCCGGGCGGCGACTGCGTTGGCCAAAAAGAATTACTGATAAACAAAGGGTTACGAGTAGAGCAAGGCTGCTGGCAGGTAGTCGTACAGTCTCCCGAAGGCTGTGAAATGCGGATCCACAACTGTCATCCAGTGGCCACACTCAAAGAGATAACTCCCTGTTTATCAGTGTCTTATTCCCTTTACGAGTTGCCCACGACCGGACTGGCGTGTAGGGTATTTGGGGATTTCTTGGCCGCCTTTTGGGCTCCGATGTGACTGCGGGCGACGTCGGGTCGGCAGGATGGAGGAGCCGGCTACCCGTTGGCCACCCACTAAAAACCCGGAAGAGCCTTTCTTGTTAAGCTTTTCCGTTTGCGTCAGGGTCAGCGTTTCCATCATTTCGTCCATCGTGCCGTATCTACCCGGAAAGACGACCAGCACTTTCGCCAGGTAAGCAAACCACAGCTTGCGCATGAAGAAGTAGTGAAACTGGAAAGACAGCCCGGGGGTTATGTAGGGATTGGGCTCTTGTTCGAGCGGTAAGCTGATATTGAGGCCCAAAGAAATCCCGCCGGCTTCGTGGGCGCCGCGGTTGGCGGCCTCCATGATGCCGGGGCCCCCTCCGGAGCAAATGACGAAACGTCTGCCGTTCGGAGAGCGCTGCTCGGACCAAAGAGTCAGCCTACGGGCAAGCTCCCTCGCCTCTTCGTAGTAGCGCGCCGCGGCCTGAAGCCGCTTCGCTTCTCGCTTCTGAGCGGGCGTCCTGGCCTGAGCGGCCCGGCGGGCAGCCTCTTTCGCATCGCTGAAGCGCGCGGAGCCGAAAAAGACGATCGTGTCGCGGATCTTCTTGCGGTCGAGCCGGCTCTTGGGCTCGACGTACTCGGCGAGCATGCGGATCGTGCGTGCACCCGCGCTGTTGAGGAACTTGACGTTGTTGTATGCCTTGGGCGGCATTTTCGCCATGGGGAATTCTCTCCTTTGAAAAACTCTACCCAGCGGGCCAAACAAGCTGCGCCACGAGCCCGCTTCTCTCACCACTGTCACGGCGCTCGGCGCGAAGGGCCCGGCGGCCACGGCTCGGGTCAAAGTTTATGTGCATCGCCCAGCGTACAGTATGTCGGCAAGCGGGCGCGATGGGGATCGCGCCCCTACATCCCTGATGGCGAGCATTTGCTTCCACTCCCGCCGACCACTGGTGAGTCGCCATGAATTTCGCACACCCCGTGGCATGAAAATACGGCCCGTAACGTCATTCATGTTACAGACAGGGCCTATTTTTCAGGCTCTTCTGGGATTTTAGTGGCTGGCGGCGGTGAGTGACGGATCCCTCGCCACTGTGAGGCCGACCTCCCGGAGCCTGCTTCGGTGCCATTCAAGGGCTTCGTGACAACTCTACGGCCCCCAAGGCCGGGCGGCGACTGCGTTGGCCAAAAAGAATTACTGATAAACAAAGGGTTACGAGTAGAGCAAGGCTGCTGGCAGGTAGTCGTACAGTCTCCCGAAGGCTGTGAAATGCGGATCCACAACTGTCATCCAGTGGCCACACTCAAAGAGATAACTCCCTGTTTATCAGTGTCTTATTCCCTTTACGAGTTGCCCACGACCGGACTGGCGTGTAGGGTATTTGGGGATTTCTTGGCCGCCTTTTGGGCTCCGATGTGACTGCGGGCGACGTCGGGTCGGCAGGATGGAGGAGCCGGCTACCCGTTGGCCACCCACTAAAAACCCGGAAGAGCCATTTTTCAAAGCGGAAATCCGGGTTAGCGGGGGCGCATGGCCGTCGTGCCCGAAAGGGCGGCGGGTGGCCGCCAACTCGGGAAACAGATTTTCATTCCATCGATTTGGCTACACTAATTCATGAGAGCTTTTTGACCGACGCCCATGTGGGACCTCGTCAACGAAATCGTGACCGGAGGGCCGGCCGCGTTAGCGCGCGCCGTCGTCGAGATCGTTGTCCTAACTTATCTCGTCTACCAGTTAATCTTGGTAGTGCGAGGAACGCGGGCGACTCCCATCGTAGGGGGCCTTGCCTTGCTGGGGGGCGTTTACTATGGCTCGGGGGCCGCGGGTCTCGATATGGTCCATCGGCTGATCGGCTCGTTGGTCCCCTACACGATCATCGCCTTGATCGTGATCTTTCAGCCGGAAATTCGGCGCGCCTTGCGGCAATTCGCCCTGCAATTCCTACCTTCGGGACGACGCAAGAAGGCGTTCCACGAGTACGAGGACGTCGTTCTTGCCGTCGACCATCTGTCCCAACAGCAAGTGGGCGCGCTCATCGTACTGGAGCGGGAGACGGGCTTGAGAACGTTCATTCAAAGCGGCGTTGCACTTGACGCGCGCCTATCGACCGATTTGCTCGAGAGCGTGTTCGACCGCGGGTCTTCCTTGCACGACGGCGCGGTCATCCTTCAGCGGGGACGAATCGCCGCCGCGGCCTGCTTTCTTCCGCTGACGACCAACCCGGCCCAGATCAGCTCCCTGGGGACTCGTCACCGCGCTGCTATCGGCATCTCGGAAGAAGGTGATTGCCTGGCGATCGTCGTCTCCGAAGCGGATGGGCAGATCTCGGTCGCCGCCGCCGGCAGCATCGAACGGGACGTCACGCTTGACCGGCTTCGCGAGAGCCTGATTCAGTCCTTTGGCCCCGTGGTGTCACCGCCGCGCGGGGTCGAGGCGGCCCAGCGTCCCGTGCGGAAGACAGCGTCCGCGGTGGCATATGCGGAGACTTCTTCTCGTGGGCGTTCGGCGGAGACCCACTAGCCGAGGATTCTCTTATGTCGTGGACAAGGAAGCGGCCCGGCAGAAATATCGGCCCCAAACTCCTTGCGGTCGGCATCGCCGTTCTGCTGTGGGTCGTGGTTCGAAGCCAGCCGAAAGTCGAAACTGTCCTCGAGGCGGGCATCCACTATGTCAATGTGCCGCCGGGATTGGAATTTAACCCCGACCAGGCCGGCCAGGTGACAATCGTCGTCAGGGGATCGCGCGGCCGGGTGGAGGAATTGCAACAGCGAGGAGCAGCCGTGCGAATCGACTTCGCCGGCGTGGACCGGCCCGGCGAGCGAACGTTCGATGTGACGGGCGCGAGCCTGGGTCTTCCCGATGGCGTTGGCCTGATACGAGCGGTCCCTTCGCAACTGCGCCTATCCTTGGAAAAACAGGGCCGTCGGGAGGTACCGGTTCAACCCGTCTTCGTGGGGGCGGCGGCCGATTCGCGGACCGTCTCTTCTTTCCGCGTTGAGCCTCCTCGGTTGACCGTTGTCGGTCCCGAGCGGCGGTTAGCCCTGCTCGCTCAAGTGACCACGGATCCCATTGAGATCACGGGCCCAGTCGGCAGGCAGATGGTTTCCGCGACGGCTTACCTTCCCGATCCCTACCTTCGCTTCGACGGAGACGCATCTGTCACGGTGGAAGTGAATGTAGGCGAATAGCTCAACGCCTGTCGCAGTTCAACCCATGCCCAAGAAATTGTTCGGTACCGACGGAATCCGCGGGCGCGCCGGCCAGCCGCCTCTCGACGACCGAACTGTTTTCGCCGCGGGTTTGGCCCTGGCCCGGACTATCCCCCGGGGTCAGCGGACCAAGGTCCTAATTGGGATGGACACGCGAGAATCCGGCTTAGGTTTGGCCGAGCTTCTGGCCGCCGGACTTGATCAGGGCGGCGTCGCCGTAAAATTCGCCGGGGTCATGCCCACCGCGGGCGTGGCTTATCTGACGGAAAAGGACGACTTCGTTAGGGGCGTCATGATCTCGGCGTCGCACAACGCGTTTTCGGACAACGGAATCAAGGCCTTCGGGCCGTTGGGCTACAAGTTGCCGGATGAAGAAGAAGAGCGCGTCGAACGGGCGATTTTCGGCGCGCTGAGCCAAGACTGCCGGCCTCGCCGAAGCGCACTGGAAGCCGATGAATCGCTCGTCCGGAAGTATTTGGATCATCTGGTGGGCGTTGGCGAACCCGCGGCGAGCTCCGAGACGCGGCTCGTGGTTGATTGCGCCAATGGAGCGGCGTCGGATCTCGCCGCTGATCTTTTCAAGCGTTTGGGCGTCAGAGCGGAAATCATCGCCGACCAGCCGAACGGGAGAAACATCAACCTCGATTGCGGCTCGCTTCACATGGAAACGCTCCAACAGCGGGTCACCGAGAGCGGAGCGGATCTTGGCGTGGCGTTCGACGGCGACGCCGACCGAGCGCTGTTTGTCGATGAAAAAGGGAGCCTCATCAATGGGGACGTTGTTCTACTGGCGGTCGGGCGCCACCTTGCTGATCGAGATCGCCTGCCCGGCCGGCTTGTCGTCACTACCGTCATGGCGAACATGGGGCTTGAGAAGGCGCTGGCCGAAGCCGGGATCCGGATGAGCCGTACGCAGGTCGGCGACAAGTACGTCCTGGAAGAAATGCTTCGAAGCGGCGCCGCCCTAGGCGGCGAGCAATCCGGACACATCATCTTCAGCGACTTTGCGTCGACGGGCGACGGGTTGCTTACGGCACGTATGATGCTCGAGCTTCTGGCCGCGTCGGGAAAGCCGCTGAGCGATCTCGCGAGCGAGTTGCGTGTCTTTCCGCAGGTCCTCAAGAACATTCGGGTCACCGAAAAGACGCCCTTCGACGAGGTCCCCGCGTTGCGCGACGCTGTCTCCACCGCCGAAAAAGAGCTGGGCGATCGTGGCCGTGTGTTGGTCCGCTACTCGGGAACCGAACCCTTGGTAAGAATCATGGTCGAAGCCGAAGAGGAAGGTTTCGTCGAGCGGCAGGTCAGCCGGCTGGCCGAGGTGTTTCAGAGAGAGCTGGGCGAGTGAGGGTCGTTGCTTCCACGCGCCCGCGGAGGGTTGTTGACAGCCGCGCTTAGTTGCCGTTACTGTCTCAATCTTGAAGGCCGCCGCTTTGAGGGAGTTTCGGGCCGTGGGTAATCCAGAGTCGCAAACCAAAATCCGCCGCGCGGACCCGTCCTTGCGGGAGCGCCCCAGCAAAGATCCGCTGCGGCCCTTCGGTGTGCCCAAATGGATTGGGGTCCTGCTCTACGCCCTGTTCTGGTTCCTGCTGCTTGTGCCACTCGTCCGTCGCTGGCGAAGGCGCGAAGAATGGAACCGTGTTCGGTTGACGATCGGCCTGGGGTCGCTGGGGTTGCTGGCTTGGGGCGTCTCAGCCGCGTATTGGTGGGTGGCTGCTGTCGCGGCGGCCGCGCTCCTCAGCGCTGCGGCGCTCGGTCCCGCCTACGATCCCGAGCGGGAAAGGAAGTTGCAGCGGCTCCACCAGGCGGATTACCTGCTCAATGGTGGAGTGCTTGTCGCGGGCGAGCTGCCTGGCGATCCCTTGCCTAGGGGAATCCCCCTTTATTTGATGCTGCGCGGGGAAGAGCTTCTCGTCGTGCCCCGCGAACGGCCTGAAGACGTGCATTCGGCCGTTCCCGTTCGACAAATCGAGCGTATCCTCGTCAACGGTGAAACCTACCACCCGGTCTACGTGTCCGAGGCCAAGGACCCACCTGTACGAGAGAGCTCGGTAAACCAAGCAGCGATCAGCACTCTCGAGATCGGGCTGACGGGCGGAAATCGCCTCCGCGTCGAATATGGAGGCGCTTTTGCAAAGCATTTGGCGGAAACGGCGGCTCACGCGGTTCACAGCGTCCGCCGGCTAGCGCACGGTGTCGCCGGCCAGTCCCCAGAAGTCTTCCACGTAATAGGAAGATAGGACGTTGCCGAACAGGTAACAGTTCGCCTTGCATTGCGGGACTTCTCCGTATAAACGCCTGCCCCGCTCGAAAGCCGCCGAGATCGAGCCGTCTTCGAGCAGGTTTCCGGCGATTTTGCGCAAGACCTCGCAAGGGTAAAAAATATCGCCGTTCGGGTAGATCCGCGGAAACATCGTGGGATAGCATTTGAACTCTTCGAACCGCAGGAGCGTCTGCAACAGCTTGGGGGTCCCGTTGATCCTGACGGTTCGTTGTCGCCGCAGTTCGATGAGCTTGTCCACGAACCGGCGGTAACGCTCGTCCTGAAGAAAAGCGAAGTTCGGGTACTTGCCGTTGTTTTGTGCCGACTGCACCGAGAAGACGAAGCCGTGCTCTCGGCAAAACTCGATAATTTTCTCTACTTCCGAGATGTTCCACAGCTCGAGGACACAGCTTACCGTCACCGACTGAGGAGGCATCTTCTCCTTGACCATCATGAGATTGTCGATCACCTTCGGCACGGCGTTCGATTTCGAAAGAGGCTCGGAGGGATCGTGCGTCAAAGCGTCGAGGCTGACAACGAGGCCGTTGAGATGGTCGAGAATGCCGCGCCGGGAGTCAAGCAATACGCCGTTGGTAACGGCCAGCAGCGAGCGGAATTTGACGTCTTCGCGCGCCGCGCGGACCAGCTCTTCAATATCAGGCCTCACCAGACATTCGCCGCCGGTAATCACCATCGTGTCGACGTCTTTGCGGATGGCTCGAAAGATGTCGATCGTCTTTTGGGTCGAGACCTCCTCGCTGAAGACCTCCGGGTTTTTCTGCGTGCAGTAGCCGCAGTCGAGGTTGCACTTGTGCGTCGCGTAGAAGATGGCTGAGTAAGGAGTAACGATCGTTGATTTGAGGACCTTGCGCCGATACAGGTTGCGGAAATAGGCCCTGAAGTTTTTCACCACAAAGGGATAGTGCTCGAGCATCCCTTTGATGAGTTGGTCTTTCTCGGGTGCAACCATCGAATGCGCCTTCTGGGAGCCGCCGAACGGCGTGCCGGTCTCAGCCTATGTTTACGACGCCTGAGGAAGCGATCTGAAGCCGGAGAGAATCAGGATATCAGCTAACAGCAGTTGCCGGCCGGTGCGGCTTCCTCGGCCCCCGCCGTCGCCCCGCAAGCGAAAAGCCCGAAATGCTTGACCGGGGGCGTCACGGCGAAGTACTTTCCCAGCCTGGTTTCCCCGAGCATGCGCGCCGTATTGCGGCAAACCGCAGTCGGGCGATCGGTTTCAAAAACGTGGTGGTCGTCGAAGAGAAACCGTGCCGCCGACCCGGGCGAGCTTCCATCGTAAACCGCCGCCTGGCCGTAGTCCTCGCAGCGGCGATCGAGCGGTTCCCCGAACTTGAAGCCGCGAACGGTGAGCGACGAGAAAGTAATCGGCTGCCCCTTGGCTTCCCTCTGTACGACGGTTCGCCCGACGACCCGGGGATCGGTGAAGCCGGAATCCCGCATCGTATCGAACCAGTCGTGTTCGTATTGGGCGCCGCCCAGGCACTCCGCGACCAGTTCCTGGTCTTCTCGAACGTTGTCGGGCAAGCGACGGTCGGCTGCAATGTCGGAAATATAGAATTCCCCGCCCTCCTTGAGAACCCTGTGGATCGTTTCGAAGACAAGATCCTTGCGAGGCGAGAGGTTGATGACGCAGTCGGAAATCACAAGGTCTATGCTCTCGTCCGGAATGGACTCGGCTACTTCGATGAAGTCTTTGTGAAAGGCCGTATTCGGACGATGGTAGCCAAACCGGCGCGCCACTTCGGGAGCGTATTGGCCGGCGATCGCGAGCTGTTCGTCGGTCATGTCGATGCCGTGAACGAAACCGCCCGGTCCTACCTTGTGAGCCATGATAAAGGCGTCGACGCCGGCTCCGGAGCCGAGGTCGAGCACGGTAAGGCCGCTGAGTTCGTCGTCGGGGATAGGACATCCGCAGCCGTAGTGCCGCTGTTTAACCTCGTCGGGGATCAGCTCCAGGACCTCGGCGTGGCGCTTCTTGGTCTCCTCGGTACAGCAAGCCTTCTGGCTGAGGTCGGAGCTTTTCTTCAAGTGGCGCCCGTAGTAACGCCGCAAATGGCCGCGCAACTGCTCGACCTCGGGGCTGACCTCCCATATGGATGGTTGCACGGCCATACACTGAGACACTACGGCGGCCGGTTCCGCGAAGTCAAGCCCGAGGGAGGAAAACCGGCATTCGTTTACAAACATGTCGGCGCCTGACGGGGCGCGGAACGGTGGGTGATGTCAGCCCGTGGAGAAGCCGGGTGGTCCGCCGGGTGCGCGGAACCAGACGCAGGGGACCTGCTCCGGTGTGATTCCCCTTGCCGGTGTTCACCCGCCAAACGTCAGGTCTCGACTTTGACTCCGCGCCAGAAAGCAACGTGGTCCTTGATCTGGCCGGCGGCTTCTTTGGGTTCGGGATAATACCAGGCCGCCCCGGGGTTTTGCTTGCCGGCGACCTCGACGTCGTAATAGCGGGCCGTGCCTTTCCAGAAGCAGACAGATGTCTTGTCGCTGGGCTTCAGGTATTCCGTGCGAACCGAGTTCGGCGGGAAGTAGTAATGGCCTGCTACCAGGACACCTTCGTCGCTTTCGGCGATCACGGCGCCTTCCCAAATTGCTTTCGCCATCTTTCGTGCTCGCTGGGTGGGTTCGCAGTCGAGCGGGAACTGGCAAGGCCCGGCGCCAGGGAACAAATCGAGAATCCGCCGCTGACTTTCCGACCGGACCGAAACCTCCCCGCGGTAAGAGGCCACGCCGCCGCTCGTCGGAAGGGACCGAACAGCCCGCCTGAGAACTTTCGAGAAGCCGAGGGCGACCGTAGTCAGCGATAGCGGTAAACGATTCGGCCTCGCGTAAGATCGTAGGGCGAAAGCTCGAGCTGCACCCTGTCGCCCGTCAAGATGCGAATGCGGTGCTTGCGGAGCTTGCCAGCGATCTGGGCGAGGACTTTGTGCTTGTCGTCCAACTCGACGCTGAAGATGCCGCCGGGGTGTTTTTCGACGACCGTTCCAACTACCTCAATGCCTTCTTCTTTTGCCACTGCCCTCCATTCTGCTTTCCGCCGGCTTCAACCCGGACTCATCGAGAAGCACTGATCTCTCCGGGTATGAGACCAGCCCCCCTGTTCGCGATAGACTCGCCGGCTGTTGAGAAAAGCGGGCTAAGGAACGAGTCGTGGGAGCGATACATCCCACGTCGGCGGCATTCCTAGTATCCCAGAACACTCCCAAGGGGGCAATCGATTGGAGGAACCCGCGGTAGCCCACCGCACCCTAACTATGCCGCCAAGGCAGAAGCGCTCGGCAGCCCCGCGTCCCAGAAGATCGAGTTTTCGTGCTTCAAGTGTCCGGCGAAGCAGCGGCATCGCGGAAGCGCTTGTCCACCGCTACAGCAACTTGCCCTCGTTTAAAGTTAGCCGGAATGGACTTTTCGTCAGGGAAACGGCGACGCCCTCGATGGTGACCTGCCGCCCGGCCCCCACGGCGCTCCTGAGCCGGTTTTCTAAGGTCAGAACCACTTCCACGGCCCCGCCTCTCTTGCTGCTGAGGTTGATCGTTTTGGGCCGGCTGGCCGGGGTCGCTGAAATGACATAGAGTCTCATCTCCGGGGTGAGCTTCCCCCTCAATTGCGACCAGGTGGAGTCGCCGCCGGGTCCCCGCAGAGTTTTCTTTAGGTCAATAAAGACGTAGAGCTTCGGGTTCTGTTTCCGGTGCCGCTGCTCGGCTTCGAACTTCCTCTGGGAAGCCGACTTGATCTCCAGGTCGGCAGGCGGGAAGGGCTGGTTCTTGGCTAGCTCTTTCATCTCGGCTAGTCCTTCTTCGGTGCCAGTGAACTTAACCCATCTCATCTTCAACTCTTCCGCCTGCTTGAGGCGAAAATCAGATGGCAGAGCGCCGGGCCCCTCGTAGGCGACAGCGCGAGCCAGAGAAAACATTGCCAGTTCATTCTTGTCCGGATTGCCCTGGGCCATCACCACCTGGCCGAGCCAAAAAGAAGCCAAGGCCGACTGGGGACTCGAGGCAAGGACTTTGGTGAACTCTCGTTCTGCTGCAACGTTGTCCTTCTTATGCATGGCCACCCAGCCGAGAGTCTGGCGAGCGGATATCTCAACTTGCTTGCGAGTCTTATCCCAGGTTGCTTGCGGGACCTGGGCCGGTTTGTTCGCGAAATACTTTTCAATGCCCCCGTTCAGCAGCGCATTCGACGCCGCCGCGCTATCAGCGAGGGTTTGCGCATCCGTCTTGCGGAGATTTGGTGCGAGGGACGAGATAGTCGCGTTCGCACTGAAGTCACCGGGGACCACCGCTAGGATCCGTTTGGCGGTACCGACAGCCTTGCCGTTCTGACCGGTCTTCTGGTAGCCGTCTAAGTAGAAGCGCAGCCGATGCTCTGCATGGTCAGTTTCCGGGAACTTCTCTTTCCACTCGTCCAAGATCTGAAGCCTCTTAGCGGGGTCCATAGCCGGCTGCTCGTAGAGCGGCTTAATCAACGCATACTCCTGCCGGGCTCTTTCATTCTTTTCTTCCTCGGTCATCTCCTTCTTTGCCTGCTCGCCGCCTTGTTGAGGCAGCGCCACGGCACAAATGCACATCGAAACGACAGCGCTCAGGGTCAGCGGAGCAAATCGTCTAAGCATGGTCACTTTCTCCATGGAGCTTCTTTTCCTCTTCGTCCGGTCAGCTTGTTCCCTCGCGTTGCGGGCAAGAGCAATTCGTTCCAGTATCAACGGGAGTATAGAGCACCACGGGACAGTTGGCAAGGGCCCTATTTATTCTATTTGACTCTTTCAGGAGGCCAAGCGGTTTCTTCTCAATCCGGTCCCGCCTCAGCCGTGAGCTGCCGCGGCGGCAGCGGTCTGTACCATCAGAGCGGTTCGGTTCGCGAACACACTGCCGAACCTGATGATTGTCCCATATCTTCTCAGGGGGGTTTGCTACAATCCTGGATCGGCCGCGGAGTCCTGTTCGTAGAGCGGCTAGTATGATCTGGGACCCCTTCTCGTTTATCTTATCACCGTCACGATTTTCGAATGCTACCGCCGGCGGCGGCGGAAGTCCTTTGCAGGACGGCTCTTGGCCCGGGCGCGGCGGCCGGCTTTCTCTCGCCGGGCGCGGCGAAATGACAACGACTCCCGCGGCTGCGCACCGGAATCCGCCGTGACGAATCGCCGCGCCCTGGACAAGCTTTAGCTTGTCTTCCACCTGGCCGGCGCGATTGCCTTGCTAGCGCCGCCCACAGTGGCGGTCACTACGCTAGCGGCAGGGACAAACACTCGTGTTTGTCCTGGTTGGCAGTGCGGACAAGCTTTAGCTTGCCGTGGGCGCGTTCATCTCGCCTGTTTGCCGACGTACTGATACGCTGGGCGATGTGCACAAACTGTTGCCGCGATCCATGGCCGCCGGGCCTTTCGCCCCGATCGCCGTGACTGTGGCGGGGAAAGCGGTTTAGCGGCGACATCGCCGTGCCGGAGATACGCGTTTGAACGGCAACTACACCTTTGGCTTCTATGATTGGGCCGCCCTGGGCTGCTACGGGCTGGTGCTTTTGCTGAGCGGCCTATGGCTGGGGCGCAAGAAGCAGACGGGAACCGAGGACTATTTTTTGGCCGGGCGGGCGATGCCGGCCTGGGCCGTGGCCGTGTCGATTCTCGCCACCTCGCTCTCGGCAGCGACCTTTATCGGGGCTCCTGAGCAAGCTTACCGCGGAGATTTGACCTATCTGACGATGAGCATCGGCGCGATTCTCGGCGCCGTATTCGTGGCCTCGGTGCTGCTTCCGGCTTTTTACCGTTATCGCGTCGCCACGGTGTATGAGTTCCTCGAGCTGCGCTTCGGAACCAAGGCTAAACTAGCGTCGAGCTGGACCTTCATGATCGGCCGCGTGTTTGCGAGCGGCGCGCGGATCTTCATCGCCGCCCTGCCGGCTTCGCTGATTCTTTTTGGCGACCTCGAGCCGGTCCATCTATGGCTGGCGATCGCCGCTCTGACCCTGGCGGGCGTCCTCTACACCTTGGCCGGCGGCGTGCGAAGCGTCATTTGGAGCGACGTGATCCAGGCAGTGGTTTTCCTCGGCGCCGCAGCGGGGTCCTGCCTGCTGCTGCTCGAGAGGATTCCGCTATCCCTAGGGGAGATCGTCACGGCGCTCGGCAGCGCCGGTGAGGACATGCCGTCGAAGCTGACTGTGATCGACCTCGGCTTCGACCTAACCCAACCGGGGCTGGGATTCGACCCCTCAGCGAGCTATACCTTGCTTACGGCACTGACCGGCCTGACGCTGCTCAGTATCGGAGCCTACGGCACCGACCACGACCTTGTCCAGCGCATGTTGACCTGCCGCAGCGCCAAGAAGGGAAGCTGGTCGTTGATCAGCGCGATCCTAATGCAAATTCCGGTGATCGCTCTGTTCCTGATCATCGGATCGCTGCTTTACGTCTTCTATCTCCGCCCCGATTTGATGGCCGCGGCGGCGCCCGGTTACCGGGTGGACGACAGCCGGCAGGTCTTCCTTTCATTCATTCTCGAGGAGATGCCGGCCGGCATGCCGGGTTTGATGATGGCCGGCCTGTTCGCGGCGGGATTGTCGAGTTTGAATTCGGCGTTGAACGCCATGGCGTCCTCGTTTGTCAACGATTGGTATCGTACGGTGTTCCCCGATCGAGGGGAACGTCACTACCTGCGGGTCGGCCGCTGCGCGGTGGCGGGATGGGGCGTCGTGTTGGGCGGATTCGCCATGGTCTGCGTCTACTGGCAGCAGGCCGCGCAACAGTCACTGATCGATTTCGCGCTGAGCGTGATGACCTTTGCCTACGCCGGGTTGGTGGCGGTTTTTCTGACGGCGGCCCTGACCTCTCGCGGCAACGGACGAAGCGTCGTGATGGCATTGGCCGGCGGATTCTGCGCCACGGCGCTCTTACAGCCGCCGATTTGGAGAAGCTGGGCGCCCTCCGCCTGGCAGCCATTGACCCTCGCCTTCCCGTGGCAACTATTGATTGCCACCGCGATCGCAACGGCGCTGTGCTGCCTGGGAAAAAGAGAGGCCCGCCGGGCAACCTGAGGCGTTCACCCACGGACGGTAAGAATGAAACGGATTGTGAACGACCATCTCGAAACAGACCAACCGGCGCTGCTTCGGCGCTTGGGCGCCTGGGATGCGGCCGCCGTGGTTGTCGGGACTATTATCGGAAGCGGTATCTTCCTAGTCCCCAGCACCATGATTAGAGAGGTGGGGACGCCGTCGCTCGTGTTGCTCGTTTTTGTGTTCGGGGGATTGCTTTCCTTGGGTGGATCCCTAACCTACGCGGAGTTGGGCGCCGCCATGCCCCAGGCGGGCGGAGAATACGTCTACTTGCGGGAGGCGTATGGGCCGTTGTGGAGCTTCCTGTATGGCTGGACCCAGTTTTGGGTGGCTAAAAGCGGTTCCATCGCCGCCCTGGCAACAGCATTCTCCCTCTATCTCGCCAACTTCTGGCCACTGCTGGGGACGCCGTTCCTCGTCGTCCCGCTCCCGCTCGGCGAGGGTGGGGCGCCGCTTGATGTTTCCGGCGGACAAATTCTGGCTATCGCTTTAATCCTCGCCCTGGCGTGGGTGAACTATTTTGGCGTTAAGGCCGGCGCCCGCGTGCAAACGAGCGTGACGGCGCTCAAGATCATTCTGATTTTGGCTCTTGTGGGACTGGCGGCGGTGCTGGGTGGAGGGCGCTCGGAACACCTCGTCTCCAGCGTCGCCCATACCGGAGGATTTCGAGGGTTTTTCGCCGCCCTGGTTGGAGCGCTTTGGGCCTACGACGGCTGGAACAATCTGACCATGATTTCCGGCGAGATCCGCGCCCCCCAGCGCAACATTCCCCGAGCGCTGATTCTCGGGGTGCTCGCCGTCCTGGCGATTTACGTTGTCACGAACCTAGCCTACTTCTACGTTCTTCCCGCCCAGGACGTAGCCGCCACCGACCGAGTCGCCAGCGCAGCCGCTCACCGCTTCTTGGGCCCGGCGGGAGGGGATGCTGTCGCGTTCGCCGCCATGATCTCGATCTTCGCCGCGCTCAATGGCGCAATCCTCTCGGGCGGCCGCGTCCCCTACGCCATGGCACGGGACGGCTTATTTTTCGCCCCCTTGGCGAGAGTTCATCCGGCTCATCGAAGCCCGCACTACTCCATCCTTGCCGTCAGCGGCTGGGCGGCCGTTTTGGTGCTTTCGGGACATTTCGAGCAGTTGTTCACCTATGTGATATTTGCCAGTTGGATTCTTTATGCGATGACCGCTTCGGCGGTCTTCGTGTTGCGAGCCAAGCGCCCCGATCTTCCGCGGCCCTACCGCACGCTCGGATACCCGTTCGTACCCGCACTCTTCATCCTGGCGGCCGTTTCGCTGGTCTTGATGACGCTGTGGGACTCCCCTCCTGAATCCCTGATGGGCGGCGGATTAATCTGCGCCGGCATTCCCTTCTATCTTTTCTGGAGGAAAAGGGCCTCTTTTGCTGGAAAGAGGTCAGGCAAGTCATGACCCCAACGATTTCTTCCATCTAGATCGTCCTTGCGAGCGGACCATTTTGAGCTGATTCTATACCCAAGTTCGTTTGTCTACAAGCGTTTGTGTGGACATAGCGGGCTGAAAGGGGAAATTTTTCTCCCGCTGTTCTGAAACCGGAACAAACTGGTTGACTTTGGGCGGTTTCGTTTGGTATAAAACATTGGAGAGACAGGTTTTGAGAGGATTTGTTCTGATTCCAGAACGAATCCCGCTGAAACCCTCGCAGGGGAATATCTCTGAATTAGAGACGCCTAGGGCGTATTGAGGGGGGTAGAAACATGGATGTCAACAAGATTTTGTTGGAGCTGCGGCAGGAAAGAGAGCAGATTGAGGATGCCATCATCTCTCTAGAGAGGCTGGCGCGCGGCCGCGGCAAGCGAAGAGGGCGCCCTCCGGCCTGGATGAAAAATGCCACCGAGAGGAAGCGAGGACGCCCACCCGGCAGCGGCTCCAAATCCAAACCCGTTCAGTAGTGAGCTTTTGAGGCCACCGGCTTCGCTGGGGGGTGAGCACGGCGAGCCGGCCTCATGTGTGTGTCGGATAGCTGCGGTCTCAGTAGAAAAGGTAACGGCTACGGATGGGCAGGAATTGCTTCTTTTCTTCTTCCCAGAGCGCCCAGATGGAGGGTGCGCCGTCCCCACGGTCAAGGGCCTGGATGGTTGGCATGTGGCCGATCCACCGCACTGTCCGGCTAAGATCGATTCGCCCGGCATGTGACCGTACCAACTCGGCTGCAATATGTAGGCCTAGCCTGGTCGGCTCGAGCGACTCCCGATCGATAATCACGATCTGCACGCCGTCGATCTCCGTCGCGGCAAACCTTGACGAACTTGGCGTGCGGCGCGCCGGATAAAAACTCACTCCCGCCAGCCCACGCTGATTCAGAGCCTCGGCGAGTGCTGTTCCGTTAATCCAATCGGCGCCGACGAACTGGAACGGAGTAGCGGTACCCCGGCCTACCGACCAATTGCCAAGCCCCTCGATCAGCGCGACCCCGGGATAGAGGACAGCCTGCTCGATCGTTCTCAAGTTGGGCGACGGATCGACCCACGGCAGGCCCGTCTGGTCGAACCAGAGCCGGCGTTCCCAGCCTTCCATGCGCACCACCTTGACCTTGGCCCCGATCTTCCTTTCCTCGTTGAACATCGTGGCCAGTTCGCCAACGGTCATCCCATGGCGAACCGGCATCGGGAAATAGCCGATGAACGAACGGGAGGCTTCTTCCAGAATCGGTCCTTCCACCCGGGTGCCGGTGATCGGGTTCGGCCGATCCAGTACGTAGAAGGGAATGCCCGCCCGCGCGGCCTCCTCCATGCTATAGGCCATCGTGGTGATGTAGGTGTAGAACCTGGTTCCTACGTCCTGGATGTCGAAAACCAGAACATCGATACCCTGTAGAGTCTCCGGGCTCGGACGCCGCCGGTCCCGTTGGTAGAGGCTATGGATGGGTACCCCCGTCTTGGGGTCCCTGGAATCCTCCACGTGTTCCAATTCGGCCCTGCCTGCGAGGCCATGCTCGGGTGTGAAGATAGCTTTGAGCCGGACGCCGGGGGCGGTCATGAAAAGATCCACGTTTCGCCGCCCCTGGCGATTGATGCCCGTGTGGTTCGTGATCAGCCCCACCGCCTTGCCGGCAAAGGGCTGAAAGCCGTCCCGCACCAGTACGTCAAGCCCAGTTAGAACCTTCGATGGACGACGGGCTCGCTCGGGGGCTTTCCTTAGATTCGATCGATTGGCCCGGCGAATCTCTTCGGGATTAACAGCAGTCAGCGAAGCCGCGACTAGGTTGGCCACCAAGCTCCTGAGCCGTACGACCGAAGTACTCGGCCTGGGATGCACGCGGTTCGTCAAAAGGATGACGTAGGTTTTGGTGGACGGGTCGATCCAAATCGATGTTCCCGTGTAGCCGCTGTGACCGTAGGAGCCGGCAGGAAAAAGATCTCCTCTTGGGGAGGAGTAGGGCGAGTCCAAATCCCAGCCCAGGCCTCGCCGGACGTGTTGACCTCGGGGGCTTTGAGAACTCGTCATCGCCGCTACACTTAGTGGGCTCAGGATGCGGTTTGAGTCGAGCCGCCCCCCCTGGAGCATCATACGCGCGAAGCGGCTCAGGTCATCGGCCGTCGAAAAAACGCCGGCGGGACCTGCAACCCCGCCCATAAAGCGGGTGGTGGGATCGTGGACGACCCCACGCAGGACGGTCCCATTCGCCAGCTCCTCGGTCGGAGCGATACGCGGCCGCCACTCCTCGGGCGGCCGGAATCTCGTGTGCTCCATGCCCAGCGGCTCGAAGATGCGCTCAGCGGCGAACTTATCCAACGGCTCGCCGCTCAGCCGATTTACGACCTCTGCGAGCAGAAGGTAGTTGATGTCGCTGTAGCGGAATCGAGTCCCCGGCGGGTCTACGGGCGTTTCCCGGCAGGCCTTGGCGACACCGGTTTCATAGCCCGTCCAGGGCGGGTTGAGATCGAGATTGGGGCGTAATCCGGAAAAGTGCGTCAAAAGGCGGCGGACCGTGACGGGAGGCTTCGCCTCGACAAACTCAGGCAAAAACCTTCTGACAGGATCGTTGAGCCGAACCTGGCCCTTCTCGACAAGCATCATCACGGCGGGCGCCGTCGCCAGAACCTTGGTCAATGATGAGCAATCGAAGACCGTATCGACCGTCATCGGTTCGCGGCCGGGGACCAGGCTGCGGAACCCGTAGGCCTTGCGGTGAACCGTTTCGCCCTTGTGGCCGACCAGTAACACGGCGCCGGGCATCGTACCGTCTCGGATAGCCTGGTCGACCACCGAGTCAAGGCTTGCCGATCCCCGCCAGCCGTCCTGGGCGGCACAGGCGCCGCCAACCAAGAAAGCCAGCAGCAGATGGCCTCGGACGACGTGGTTTCTGGAGATTCCTGTGATCATCGTGACCAACCCGCTGCCGGCCGGCGCAAGTCGTCGCGCTTCGGGCCCGACGTGCCCTTGCCCCAGTCTACACCGGCGCAAGGCCGGTCAAAGCGGACGTGTTCACTGGACGTGCGCAGTGTTAGCCCGCTTTCCGCACCAGGTGGCCAGAAACCAGGGCTAGACGCCGTGCGACCTAAATATATCATTACAAGTAGCTTAGCCCCATCAACGCCAAGGCTTCCTTGGACCGGCGCGGTATAATGTGATTGAGTACACGCGAGACGTCCCAGGCCCATCCGACGATGGGCCTTCGGAAGCGATGGACCAACGAGGCAACGAAATTACCAGACAAACCCAATTTCGTACAACCCCAAAAGGAATCAACGATTTACAGCCAGTTTCCGGTACGGCCCACGGTCGGAATCCCGCAAAATCCGACGGATCGGACCAGTCGGGTACAAGAGTAGATTCGCCTCGGAGCGGGAGGTCCCCACGACCCACGGCGCGCCGGCACAGGATGGGGGCGGCGCGGCTGCCGGCAACAGAATTACTAAACAAAGCCAATTCCTTATAATTTCTGTGTTTTAATATACTTACATAGTGTCTGGCGGGCTAGGATGAGCGATAGCAGTCCCGCGGAATCTGCCTGTCGTAACCGGCAAGCCATCCCCAACGTCCAAGGGGCGGTCTTAGCTTGCTGAGGTTCGGAACCCGAACGGAAGGTCCGGATGAAAGTAGTTGCCTTTGTGATCTGCGCGGCTCTGAGCGCCGGCACGGTGGGCGCATCGGTGCTCGAGCCCCGAAAAGGCGCGGACGAATACCCCTTCACCTGCGCGGTACAACATGGCTCGCTAGGAGTGGAGTACCTCCGCAGGAGCCTTCCGACACCCAAAGGTATGCAACACATCCGCGGCGTGCTAGTTTTCGAGGTGGGAGCGTTCCCGGCTTCGGGCAAATCGCTCCATCTGACGGAGAATAGCTTCGAACTGAACTGGAAAGGGAACAAGAACCCGCCGTTAGTTCCCGTGGACTATCAGTATCTGGTCGCCTTGCTGCGTAATCCTTGGTGGAGCGACGGCCCGGGTTTGGAGATAAGTGCGGGAAAGGTCGATCCGCGAACCGGAAGAGGGCCGCGGGTGAGGGTCGGCGGGCCACGACCGTCCGATCCCCCGCGGAGACCAAGGGATGTTCCACCGGAGGTCCCTGGTGCTCCTCGAAAACCCGAGCGTGAGCCGCATCCCGACGAATTACCGGAAAGGATTGTGCTCTTACACGCCCTGCCCAACGAGCCCATGTCCAAAGCGTCGGCCGGCTACGTCTATTTCTCCTACCGCGGCAAACTGACGAAACTAAACAACCTGGTCCTTACGCTTAGGCTGCCCGAGGAAAGCTGCGAGTTCATGGTCCGACCTGAACGGAAGTGATAACCGCTCCGTCGAAAACCCACCCGCGTTCATCCCTTTGGGCGGGGCACAGGCCTGGCCGTAGGCCATGGCCGCTCCGTCGAAAACCCACCGGCTTTCATCCCCTTGGGTGGGGCACAGGATTGGCGGTGCGGTGCGGCTTCAAGCCGTGTGCGTGCCAGATACGCCGCACACTGGCTTCACTGATTCCCATGGCGGCGGCCATCGAGCGGGTGCTCCAGTGAGTGGCGTTGGGCGGAGTTTGCTGCGTGGTCTTGGCGATAAGTTCCCTCATAAGTTTCGCGGTGATCCTCGGTTTGCGGCCGGGACGAGGGGCGTCCTTTCCCAGGCCGGCGAGTCCGAGTTGGAGGTACCTTTTCCGCCACCGCGCCGCCTTCTCCGGGGTAATATTCAACTCGGCAGCGATCTGTTTGTTGCGGTAGCCGGTGGCAGCCAGCAGCACGATTCTCGACCGTTCAATCAGACGGGCCGGCAGCTTTCGGCTCCGCACGATGGTTTCCACCCGCGACCGCTGATCCACGTCCAGTTCAACCTGGGGAGCAATACGCATCGCGGACGTCCTCTCAATTGTATAGACCTCCCCACAATTATAAACGTTACTATTTACGACGCGCTACACTAGCAAGATCTGGTGGGCCCGGCCACTCTGCTGGGTTGCCCGGTGGCTCGGCTCCTACCCCTTGCGGACGAACTTCTGCAGGCACTTGCAGTCGGGGGGCACCAAGCCATGCCTGACTCCCGCGGCGAAGACCACTTCGCCGACGTAGAGATCCCCGTGGCTGTCCGCCGACACGTCATGAGGAGCGAAGAAGTCTCCTTCCGAGCAGGGATTGTCGCCGCCGCCCCACCTTTCCAGTAACTCGCCTTTGCCGTTAAAGATACTCAGCCGGCCGCCGATCGGGTCCGGCGTCGGTGGTTTCATGCCGGGATACAGGCCGGCTCGCCAGCCCATCTCGGCTACATAGAACTGGTCGTCCGAGCCGACGCAGATGTTGCCCGGGCGCAGCATATCCTTCCATTCGGTGATGTACTCCCCTTCGGGACTGAATAGCTGAATCCGGGAGTTTTCGCGGTCCGCTACGTAGACCGTGCCTTGTGGGTCGACGGCGATGCCGTGAGGAAGATGAAATTGCCCGGGACCGTCTCCCGGCTCGCCCCACGAGTACAGCAATTGCCCGTCCGCGGAAAACTTGTGCACCCGCGCATTGCCATAGCCATCGGAGATGTACATGGCTCCATCCGGCGACAGCGCCAAATTCGTGGGCTGATTGAACGGCGGCCCGACGCGCTTGATGTCGCGGTAGTCGGCCGTGGTGGCGCCGGTGTCGGACGCCTGCCCGCTGACGCCGAGCTTCAGCAGTAGCTTTCCGTCGGCCGTGTATTTGCGAACGGTGTGATCTTGGTCGTCGCAGCAATAAACGCTGTCGTCGGGACCGATATGCAAGCCGTGAGGCCGCACGAATTCCCCTTCGCCCCAGGAATCCACGAATTGCCCATCGCGCCCAAAGACGGTCACCGGATGCTCGCTGCGACTGAAGACGAAGACCCGGTCCCGGGAGTCGGTGGCTACGCCCACTACCTCGGTGAAACTCCAGCCCTCGGGAAGCTGCGCCCAACTTGCGTTTGCGTCATAGAGATCCGTCGTCATAACCTCTTCCTTTCGGTCACTTGCTTGGGGAACCTCGGGGATCGGTCGACGCCCCATGCCCGCGTTTCCCGATACCGGCGCCGCACCGAAGTAGGCCGTTCTTCCTAGGCCCCGAAGCTGTTCACGGCCACGACGCATTGTACAACTTTGACCGTGATCCCGCTTCGGACGGTGGTGGCCGTTCGCTAATTACTGGGCGGACTTCCGCCGGTTGCATTTCCCGATGAGCGTCGCTCTTCGCCGCCGCCCCTCGCCCTCGGTGGAGTTGGGTTCTGCCGTGAAGAAATCCCCTCATGTTGCCGATCTTCCTCTGCGTGCAGTCAGCGCCACAGTTGTCCGTCGCAGGCGACGAGGAAACCGTTCGACTGAACCTCCCGGCTGCTAATGGGGGCTCCGCACGAAATGGATCGGCCTCGCCATTAGCCCGCATTTCAGATCGCCTGCGCTGCCCGGTGTGCCAGGGCAAAATTCGCCGCGAGACCGAGAGCTGCGCTTGCCTAGATTCGGCATGCCGAGGGCTGTTCAGGGTTATCGACGATGTACCTCTACTGCTGAACCGAGAGTCGAGCGTATTTGACCCCAGCCATGTGAGACCGGGAAAGAGTCGCTTTTCGCCACGGCCTTCGAGCAGGAAGAGCCTGTGGGCCGGCCGCCTATTACCGACGATCAGCGGAAACATCCGGGCCGAGCAAAACTACGCCCAGTTCGCCGAATTACTGCAATCTGTTTCTGACGATCCCAACGTACTCGTCATCGGAGGAGCGACCGTCGGAGCCGGCTTGGAATCCATCCTTTCGCTGCCGTCGATCAACTTCGTCGAATCCGACGTCTACTTGAGTGACCGAACAGCATTGGTTTGCGACGCTCACGATATCCCCTTTGAGGACGAAACGTTTGACGGTGTGATCGTGCAAGCCGTGCTGGAGCACGTCGCCGATCCCCATCGCTGCGTCGAGCAGATCCATCGCGTGCTGAAGACGGGCGGGGCCGTTTACGCCGACACGCCCTTCATGCAGCAGGTTCACGCGGGAGGCCACGACTTCACGAGATTTACCCATGTGGGACAGAGGCGCTTGTTCCGAAACTTCGAGGAGGTCTCGAGCGGCGTGAGTTGCGGACCCGCCATGGCTCTGGCCTGGGCCTATCAATATTTTCTGTTGAGTTTCGTTCGCTCGAGGATCGCGCGGCGGGCCGCCATTGCTTTTGCCCGTGTCACCGGTTTCTGGCTGAAATATCTTGACCCTTACCTTGTTCGGCAACCGGGGGCCATCGACGCGGCCTCGGCGCTTTACTTCCTAGGGAGAAAAAGTAAGCGCAGCCTTTCCGATGCGGAAATCATCAGCCACTATCGAGGCCTACAGGTCAGCTAGTAATCACAACCGCTAGGCGCGAGGCAAGCCATGAGAGTTTCCGTCGTCTTGGAACATCGCTTTATCCGAACACCCGATCGAAACGTGTGGACCGACGGGCCGTTCCCCTATTCGTTCTTCACCCGATACCTGACAACCTTTGACGGTGTGAGCGTGGTCGCGCGGGTTCGAGAGGCGGACACTCCGAACGCAAACTGGCGGCGAGCCGGCGGGGAAGGAGTCTGTTTCTCCTCGGTGCCCTACTATGTGGGGCCCGGTCAATATCTCGCGCGAGCGCCCCAAGTGCGTTCCCGGGCCCGGCAAGCCGTCGGCCGCCGGGAAGCCGTGATCCTGCGGGTGCCTTCTCAGGTGGCGATCTGCGCGGAGTCGGCGCTGCACTCGACTAATCAGCCCTACGCCGTGGAGGTGGTTGGCGACCCCCACGACGCGTTTTCCCCCGGCACCGGCCTACACCCTCTGCGGGGTTTGTTCCGGTGGCGCCACGCCCGCCGACTCAAAGACCAGTGCGCGGGGGCGTGCGCGGCGGCCTACGTCACGGGCGGGACACTGAGAAAACGCTATCCACCCGCGCCCGAAACGTTCACGGCTACCTATTCGAGCGTCGAGCTGCCCGAGGAGTTCCTTGCCGCCCAACCTCGCGGATTCAGCCCGGGGAAACCCTCATTCCGGCTCATCAGCGTCGGCTCGCTCGATCACCTATATAAAGCTCCCGATGTGCTCATCGACGCGGTCGGCGAATGCGTGCGGCGAGGATGGGATCTCGAGCTTGCCCTCGTCGGGGGGGGGCGCCGGCGGGCAGCGCTCGAACGCCGCGCCGGCCGTCTCGGTCTAGCAAAGCGAATTCGCCCCCTGGGGCAGTTGCCCTCAGGGGAAGCCGTCGGCAGCGAGCTCGACCGTGCCGACCTGTTCGTCCTTCCCTCCCGCCAGGAGGGACTCCCACGGGCGATGATCGAGGCCATGGCGCGCGGGCTGCCCTGCGTCGGGTCAAGGGTTGGAGGGATTCCGGAACTGCTGGATCCAACCGACTTGGTAGACGCTGATGACGCCCGAGAACTGGCCGGAAAAATCAGCGAGGTTCTGTCTGACCCGCGGCGCCTGCGGTCTATGTCCGTGCGCAATTGGAGAAGAGCGCGCAACTATCGGGAGGAAGCTCTTCGTCCCAAGCGCGACCGGTTCTACCGCTATCTGAAAACTCGAACGGAACAGTGGCTCCAAGAGGTCACTGGGTAAACCGTGCGCTCTATGGGGAACCGCCGGCCCTACCGGCGGGCGAGTTTATCAATACCCGCTAAAGCGCTGCCCGGCGCTGGTCGATCGACTTCAAGAACACACACTTCACCAGATGGCAGGTCTACTAGCCCGCTTTTCTCACCACGTGGCGAGGCGAGGCGCGTGAGAGGCCCGTCAGTACAAGGCGCGGGCCGCTCGGCGAGCGCAGGCGTACTTGAACAGTACGTTGAGCACGGCGAGCAAGCGCAACGAAGTAGTGGCGGGCTTATGGCGTGCTTCGGCCGTCAGGTGGTGAGAAATGCGGGCTAGCCACTTGGTCGCCTTACCCGGTGGAGAGCGAGTTTGTGCCGACTGCTCCAAAAACCGTGTTTTCAAACCGTCCGGTCGAAAACGTCCTGCTCATCGGTGGGGCCGGCTACATCGGCAGCGTCTTGGTGAGACAGTTGCTCGCCCGCGGCTATCGAGTTCGGGTTCTCGATCGGCTCATGTTCGGCCGGGAACCGATCCTCGATTTGTCCTTGCTGCCGCGTTTTGAATTGCTCCCAGGGGACTTCCGCAACCCCCATGTCGTCGCCAAAGCAGCGGAGCGGATGGATGCCCTCATCCACTTGGGCGCCATTGTCGGAGACCCCGCCTGCGACCTCGACGAGCGGGCGACGGTGGAAACCAACTATGAGGCCACCGCGCTGATCGCACAAGCGGCTCGGGATCTGGGCATACCGAGGGTGATCTTCGCGTCCACCTGCAGCGTCTACGGAACGAGTAACCACACCGTTGACGAGACGGCGGTCCCGCGGCCGGTTTCACTCTACGCGGCGACGAAGATCGATTCCGAGAAGACCTTGCTGGCTTCGGCAAGCGATAGCCTCCATCCGACCGTCCTACGAATTGGAACCGCGTTCGGGTGGTCTCATCGCCCTCGCTTCGACCTGGCGGTGAATCTACTGACAGCCAAGGCGCGGATCGAAGGCAGGATCGTTGTCTATAACTCCAACCAGTGGCGACCGTTCGTTCATGTGGGCGATATCGGCTCCGCGTTCTGCCGGGTGCTGGAAGCGCCCTTGTCGAAAGTGAGCGGACGGATCTTTAACGTGGGTTCAAACGAAACCAACCACCAACTCAGCGATGTAGCCCAAACGATCGGTCGTGTGTTCCCCGGGGTTTCCGTCGTCCACCAATCCAACTCAGACCGAAGGAACTATCGCGTCAGCTTCGACAAGATCCGTGATGTTTTGGGGTTCGAGTGCCGGACGTCGCTGCTCCAAGGTATTGAGGAAGTCTCTCGTGCACTCCGTCGCGGAGCTGTCCCAGACTACACCGACCCGATCTATCACAACCACCTCGGGGTCGTGCTGAAACCTGACGTCGCGCCGGCCATGTGGGCAGCTCAGCATGGGTCCAAGCCCGTCCCAACCGCGCCACCAGCCGTACCGGGCCGAGCCGCCAGAGCAAGAACGCTCTAGCTCGCAAGTGGTTTTTCGCGGAGCCTTCCGAGTCGCGACCGTCAGGGAGCGGTCCAGGAATTTGCCGGCCCATGAACGATCGTTAACCCATGCCGCCAAGCACTAGCAGCCCCCCGACGCGCCTTCGTACGCTTCCCCGCGGCGATCCCCTAGCCCCAACCGCACCCTTTGTGACACACAGCACTGTTTCTCCGTTCAGGTGGGTTCAATGACACTCCCATTCTCTTGTCGCTTGCCGAGGGTAAGGCATATCATGTGATCAGGGGAGTCTTTTGCGTCTCGCTGGCCTACTCACGCGTGTCGCCGGTCTCGCCGGGGTTTGCCTGTGGACCGCCGCGGGCCAGACGCCGCCCGAGCCCAACAACTACGTCGGCAGCCAGGTCTGTCAAGCTTGCCATCCCGACCTGTGGCACGGCTTCAACCGTAATCCACACTTCAAATCGATCGCACTAGCGAAAGCACCGCCCGAGAAAACCGGCTGCGAGGGGTGCCATGGCCCGGGAGAACTCCATGTCAAAGGGATGGGGGATAAAGCGAAGATCATCCGTTTTCCCTATCTTCCGCCCAACCAGGTTCTCGACCGTTGCCTCTCCTGCCATGCCAAAGACATCGGGAAAATGCACATCCGCCGCTCTTCTCACTCCACCGGCGAGGTGAGCTGTATCAGTTGCCATTCCATTCATCATTCGAATCAGATCAAGTACCTGCTGGCTGATGAGCAGCGTAAGGTCTGTTACGAGTGTCATCTCGACGTTCGAGTCCGCTTCGAGCTGCCTTACAAGCATCGCGTGAACGAAGGCGCCATCCAATGCAGCGACTGCCACAATCCGCATGGCGCCCCAATGGCGACTTGGAAGACGGCTCAGTCCCCGCGCATGGTCTCCCACGCCTTCGGTAACGACATGGCGTGCTTGAAGTGTCACGCGGATAAGCGCGGTCCGTTCGTTCACGAGCACCCACCGGTGCGGGTGGAGGGCTGCCAGGCGTGCCACGATCCGCACGGCAGCGTGAACCCCAGGCTGCTCTCCCGTCCGGCCGTCTTCACGATGTGCTTGGAGTGCCACAACAACGTCATGGGATTCGGGGCGCGGGGAGGGGGGATTCCGGCGCCCGGGACATCGCTGCACAACCTGGCCGATCCGCGGTTTCAGAACTGCCTCACCTGTCACTCGCGAATACACGGTTCGAACAGCGACCCCCTGTTTCGCCGATGAAGACGCCGACGACGATCCGGCTGGCGACAGCTTTCCTGCTGGCGGGCTTAATCCTCGATGCGCAGCCGGTCGTCGCGCCGACGCCGGATCGGCCTGAGGAGATCGAAAAGGCAGGCGCCTACACCGTCTCGAATTCCTTCGAAGCCGGCTATCGATTCAGCGACGTCAGCGGGAACCGCGACGTCTATCGCAGCAGCGTCAACTTCGGCAACGGGTTGCGGCTGTTCGAGGGGCAACTGAGAGTCAATACCCAAGAGGGCAAGGGCTCGCTTTTCGACGAATTCGCATTCCACACGGTCGGCGCGGGAAATGATCCTTACCAATCCAGTACCCTGCGAGTCGAAAAGAACGCCCTCTACCGTTACGACATGCAGTTCCGCACCGTGAATTATTTCAACCGCCTGCCGTCGCTTTGGAACGGCGAACACGGCGTGGATTCCGAGCGGACCTTCCAGAACCACGACCTGATCCTGTTTCCAGGCACGAAGTTCGAGGTTCTATTGGGTTACGACCGCTCGAACCACACCGGCCCCGGCTTTTCTTCCGAGGGCACGAGCAGCGTGGGGGCGTTTCAGAAAGATCGCTTCATTCGGCTGACCAACAACCTTCGGCAGCTCAACAATCAGTATCGGGCGGGGGTGAACATCCGGGCAGCCGGTTTGGCCATCACGTTCATGCAAGCGTTCGACAACTACAAAGAAGACACCGAGTACGGTGACGGTTCCATCTTCCCGACAAAGGCGACCAACGTGCAGCCGGTTGAAACGTTGAGACGCGACGAACCGATCCACGGGAACACGCCGGTAACGAGCGTCGTGATACGCACCGAGAACGAGCATCTAGTCGGCTTTCACGGCCGCTATGTCTACGCCTCGGGCAGCCGCAACTTTGTGCTCAGCGAAGACGTAACGGCGCTCGACCCAGCCCTGGGGCTTTCCACGCTCCGGCAAACCGTAATCTTGGGGGAAGGCCGCCGCAAACAGGGATCGGGTGATTTCACCCTAACCGTGATGCCAACGGACCGATGGACAATCACCAATACAACGTCGATCAACAATTCGCGAATCGGGGGAGACGCGGCGCTGTTTGAGATGAGCCTATTTACGACCGAATTCTTGCGCCTGGAAGAGCTGGGCGTCCGCCACATTTCAAACGCCACGGAGGTGAACTTTCGGCCGGTCCCTAAGTTCGGCCTCTACGGCGCCTACCGGTTCAGTACGCGCCGCATCCGAACGCGCGAGTTCTTTCGATTCCCGGGGTCTGATTTTGAGGTTTCCCCCGCCGACCAGGAGAACGACATCCACTCCGGGGTGGGAGGTTTCCGCTGGCGCCCCGTCCGCGGACTTCGCGTTTCGTTCGACACCGAAGTGGGCCGGGCCGATCGGCCGCTAACCCCGATCAGCGAACGCGAGTTTCACAACGAAACGGCGCGCGTACAGTGGCGAAAGAAGGGATTTGTCTTCGGGGCTAGCTTTAAGAGCGCCGTCAACGACAATTCCGCGTCCCTGATCAACCACAGCTCCACCAGCCGGCAGTTCGGCGTAAACGCATCGTGGACCCAAAAGGACGGCCGATTCACGATGGACGCCAACTATACGAAGCTGGACCTCGACACTGCGTCGGGAATCTTCAATTTCTTGCCGGCGACCGAACCCGCCGTGGAACGGCACAACTTCTATACGAGCAACCTGCACACCCTTTACTTTGGTTCGCGTATCCAGGCTCGTCCGCGGCTGACTTTTTACCTCGGTTACAGCTTGGCCAAAGACACCGGCGACGGCCGCGGCCCGACCTTCACTTCGGGCGTGACTCCCGCTTACCCCAACTTCAGCTTCGACGGGAACTTCTATAACAGCTTTCCCCTGGCCTACCAGTCACCGCTGGCGCGACTGTCGGTCCAACTGAACAAAGTCCTCTCGTGGAACTTCGGCTGGCAATTCTATAACTACAGCGAGGAGTTCCTCGGGCGGCAAAACTACCACGCCCACGTCGGCTATTCGAGCTTCCGCTGGACGTTTTGAGGTGGGGGCGGCAACTTGATCTCACGAAACGGGTAGGACCGCCACTCCCGCGGCGAGTCGATCGCCGCCGCAATTCCTACATTCCCACAGCCCCGACAACTACGATTCTCTCTTGCCAAATAGGAGACATTTCCATTGGGCGTCGACTTCCATGGCCTTCGCGTTGACACCTCAAACAGCTGCCCTTACGATAAGGATAACTCTCTGCCCGACGTGCCGGAGTAGCTCAGGTGGTCAGAGCGAGGGCCTCATAATCCCTAGGTCAGCGGTTCAAGTCCGCTCTCCGGCACCATCCTAAACGCCGCGGCCTGATCCCCTGCGCCGCATCGGCCTCCCCGCTGGGCCGGCCGCCCGGCCCCATTCCCCACAGGCGAGAATGCCCGCCCCACCAAGCTCGTGCATCGTCCGGCTTGCACACGATTTCCTCGAACCGATATTCAGGTTGCGCGGCCTAATTTGGATTCGGGCTCCTAGCTAAATTAGCTCCTACTGGTGGCGTAATTTTGAATGTGTAAAAGGGAGGCGGGTGTAAGCCCGCATTTTCAATTTGATGTTTGACATCCCGACCTTCCAGCGGCCTTGAGCGTCTTTATTCATAGGGGCTAGAGCCCGATGAGGACGCCATGGAGGCCAACACCCAATGGGTGAAAAACAAACCAAGCCATTCCAGCTAAGTTTCAACGGCTTGTTGAAAGTCGATTTCCAGGGATCGCACGTCACTTCTGATGGTGGCCTGATTTTGGTTCGCGAACTGGACGAACGGCTCGGTCTCGGAGAACTGATTGACGAGCATCTCAGCGACTCCCGGCAAGGCACAAACAAGCAGTTCACGCTCGCTGATCTGTTGCGGCAGTCGGTCTACAGCCGCTTGGCGGGCTACGAGGACCTCAACGACGCCGAGCGGGTTTCGATCGATCCGACGTTTCGGCTGATCGGTTCGCAGAAGATCTGGGATCGCGGTGCGGCCTTGACCTCGACGCTGCACGGCTTCGAGACGGAGATGCTGGCGAGCGAAGAGAACCTGCTGGGGCTGATGGCGCTGAACCGAGAGCTGGTCGGGCAAGCGGAGGCGTTCGACGACTCCGAGCGGGTCGTTCTGGACATGGACTCCACCGAGAGTCCGGTCCATGGCCAACAGGAAGGCAGTGCCTACAACGGACACTTCGAGTCGGTCTGCTACCATCCGTTGCTTTTGTTCAACGGTCATGGTGATTGCCTCGCTGCAAAGCTGCGTCCAGGCAACGTGCACAGCGCCGACGACTGGGATGAGCTATTGTTGCCGGAGATCGAGCGCCAACAGGCTGCGGGCAAGCAGGTCGCCTTCCGGGGCGATGCGGCCTTTGCCAAGCCGGAGGTTTATGAGGCTTCGGAGGAACGCGGAGTACAGTACGCCATTCGCATTCCGGCCAACAAGAGCCTGGAGTTGGAGATCGAGGACATCCTGTTTCGGCCACCGGGCAGGCCGAGCGCCAAGCCCCTGGTGCGCTACAAGAGCTTCCGCTATCAGGCCGCCAGTTGGAGCAAACCGCGGCGCATCGTAGCGAAGGTTGAGCACCACCCGGGCGAACTGTTCGCGCAACCCGGCTTCATCGTCACCAACATGACCCGGCCCAGTCGCTCGGTGGTGCGCTTTTACAACAAGCGCGGCACGGCCGAGCAGTGGATCAAGGAAGGCAAGCAGGCCACGAATTGGACACGGTTGTCGTGCCATCGTTTTCGCGCGAACGAAGTTCGCTTGCAACTCAGCGTCCTGGCTTACAACCTCGGCAACCTGTGGCGGCGGCTGGGACTGCCACCAAGCATCAAGAGCTGGTCGCTGACGAGCTTGCAGCAGCGGCTGATGAAGACCGGCGGGCGGCTGGTCAAGCATGCCCGCTACTACTGGTTGCTGCTGGCCGAGGGGCATCTGAACCGGCGGCTGTTCGGTGACATGCTGCACAGGATCTGGGCGCTGCCGCTGCCGAGCGGGTAGCGTTGACCGGGCTAGGATCAACAGTTTTCGGCTCCAAAAAGGTTTGGCAGGGAGCAGTGTCGGCCGCAGCGCCGTTCAGGCCGCGCAATCAACGTCTGTGAGCGGACGGACGAGCCCTGGCGCCTACCGGCGGAGGGGATGTGCAGGGTTCAGCGCGAAAAGACGTGGCATTCGGGCCGGCGCGGATGTATACTGTGGCCGTGCCAAGGCCAAAACGGAAATCCTGGGTAAGTTGATTTTGAGAAGAAACCAGTCCTTAGAAGGAAAGGAGACTTACACCCATGAGGAAAGTAACACCGATCACGGAGCAGTTTCCCGGCTGAGGATCGAAGCACCCGATAGGCTCGCCAGGTGGTGAGAAAAGCGAGTTAGGAGTGATGGGCCCGCGGAGCTTTCACCTGCTTCCGCCGGTCCATGTAGTCCGCGAGGGCCTTATCCAACGGCGGCATCCTGGTTAGGCCCAGGCGCTCGATCTTCGCGTTTGACAGGCCTGAGCGCATCGGGCGCCGCGCGGGCGTCGAAAACTCGCGGTGATTGGTGGCTTGTATGTCGGCTTCCAGACCTGCCGCGCCCAGGATTTTCAAGGCATACTGATACCAAGAGATAAGCGTCCCTCCGCCGATATGGTAAAGACCGAACGCGCTGCGCTCGAGCAAATCAATCGATCGGGAGGCCAAGACCGGGGCGTAGGTGGGAGTCGCGAAAAAGTCCTCGACGACCCGTAGCGGGCTGCCTTCCGCCGCTTTCCGCAGGACCAGTTCCGGGAAATTGCCGCGGCTCGTATGTCGCCCGGCGGGGCCAAAAACACCAGCCACGCGCACGACGTACAATTTGTCCAGGCAAGCTTGCGCGTAAAGCTCACCCGCCAGCTTTGATACCCCGTAGGCGGAAGGTGGACTGGGGAGATCCTCTTCGACATAAGGGTCTTCCTTTTTCCCATCAAAGACGTGATCGGTCGAGAAGTGCATCAGTACCGCGCGGTGTTGCCGGCAAGCCGTCGCCAAGGAACGCACGGCCAGCCCATTGATCCGCATGGCGATCTCCGGCTCCTGTTCGGCCAGATCCACGTGGTTATAGGCGGCGGCATTGATGACCCACGCCGGAGAATGGTCTTGAAAGGCTCGTTCGATCGCCTGTTCGTTGGTAATGTCGAGTTCTTGCCGGCTCAGTCCGACAACCGTTTGGCCGCGCCGCCGCAACTCAGCGACTAGCTCCGTACCAAGCTGCCCTCCCGCTCCCAGCACGACCGTCCGCAAATTGATGTTCTCCTTACCGCCGGCCACAAGCGTTAGTCACGTCTTTCGCCCCGGCGTTCTTTCAGTAGTATAGAATTCATGCTGCGGAAAACGCACTCCGGGCGGCAAACCGTCGAGGCTGACTTGTGAAGAAGATCGAGTGGACGCTGCGGATCGCCATGTGCGGGGAGTTTCTCGGCCACGGCGTTTTCGCCTACCAAGCCGCTCCTCATTTTCGGCTGCTGATGATGGGGGCAATCGGAGTCTCCGAGGAAACGGCGGCGGCGGTTCTCCCCGTGATCGGGATCATAGATTTTATGGTCGCAGC
This sequence comes from Bryobacterales bacterium, assembly GCA_965206025.1. Taxonomy (GTDB): domain Bacteria; phylum Acidobacteriota; class Terriglobia; order Bryobacterales; family UBA6623. The sequence goes on from CBDBIU010000004.1 coordinate 563,728, forward strand.
CCTGGTTCTGGTCAAGCCCATCCGCGCCGTACTGCTGTGGGGGACCATTTGGGGGTTTCTGACGGGACTGGCGCGTCCTCTTTCCGGCAAGGAGATTTGGGATTTCGTGGAGCGCTTTCCCAATTGGGGCATTCCCCTGGCGTTGCTGTTTGTTCGAGGGGTTCCTCGCAACTGGAGAGATTGGCTGCGCTAACGCGCAGCCGGACCCTCGTGCCGTTGCAGGCCGCTGCCTCACAGCTCGTCGAAAACTTCGCCGGTAGGCGTTCCTGTCTGTCCCGCCCCGGCAGCCGGCGGGAATGCGGGCTAGGATCGCCAGCAGTTGACGAACCATTTCGTCCGCCGGACGTCACAAAGCCGCAGGTCCGGACCTTCTTCCCCGAGAAGGACCGCCAGCCGCTCCAGATGGCTCAAGCCGCAAACGACCAGCGCATTGCGAGTCCGGCCGCGGTGCCGTCTCAGCTTTTCGTACATGAACTGCTCTCGGCGCGCCTGCCAGCGGGCAACCTGCCCGGGCGGATATCGGGCGTCCGGCTGGAGATAGTCGGCCGGGATCCCCAGCGTGCGTCTTTCTTGCTTGACGGCATCAATGTTGACGTATTCGCATCCGTGGGTGTCGGCGAGTCTTTGAGCGATGGTTTCCTCCCCGGCCCGGGTCTCCTCACCGATCAAATCGATCGCATGGCTGCCGATCAGCCCCTCCAGCATGCGCGAAAAATGATGCTTCTGACCAAGCTGTGTTCGCAGCCTACCAAAACAATGGTGGCCGGCAAACTTTGATTGCCTCTCCAAAGTTCGCCGCCGCGCCCCCACCAAGTCGGCCAGGGAACACCCGCCTGCGCGGCCCCGAAACAACCGTCTGATCGCATCGGAACTCTTATCGGTCAAGACGCGGGAATCGCACCGAACAGCGGGAACGTCCGGCGCTGGAGGGGCATTCCCACCGGGGCCGCCTCCCTGGCGACGGCGTCGAACGCCCGGCGCGTCGGTCTCTACACAACGCTCGAGATCCCGGCGTTGGGAAAGAACTTCTTGCTATCAGGTGTTGGGGCGGCGGCGTGTTCGCTGCCTCCGGCCAAGGACCGGCAAGACTGCCGGCCCCTACTGCGCACCGCGACTTGCCGCAAGCGCCGAACGTGAAAACGCCTAATCGCTCGCGGACTCTTCGCCGCCGGGAGCGCCAACATTATCGGGCATCTCCGCGGTGAGCGCTTCCATGAACGCTACGAGTGCGTCGCGCTCCTTGCGGGTCAGGTGGTCCAGCTCCTTTAGCTCCTTGTCGCGCCAGGGGTTGGAATTGCCGGCGCCGATGTAGAAGTCCACAACGTCCTTGAGCGTCGTCAGGCTGCCGTCGTGCATGTAAGGCACTGATTGCGCAATGTTTCGTAGTGTGGGGGTCTTGAAGGCGCCCCGGTCGGCATCCTGCTTGGTCACCTCATAACGACCTAGGTCGCTCAGCTCACCCTCGTCATCGACGCCGACGCCCAGGTTGTGGAACTTGTTGTCGCTAAACAGCGCCGATTTCTCGTCGATACTGTGGCAAACAGCGCAGTTGCCTTTTTCCTCGTTGCGGAAAACCTCCAAACCGAGTTTGGCGGACTCGCTCAACGCCGACTCCTCTCCGCCGTACATGTAGCGGTCGAAAGGTGAGTTTCCACTCAGAACCGTGCGCTCAAAAGAAGCGATCGCCTTGACGACCTTGTCGAACGTTACCGGGCCCGGCCCGTAGGCTTTTTCAAATTGCTCGACGTAGCCGGGGTCGCCGGAGAGCTTGCCGACCACGCCTTCGACAGTATGCGCCATCTCAATGGGATTCTGCATCGGCCCGCCGGCCTGGTCTTCGAGGCTGGCGGCTCGCCCGTCCCAGAACTGGGCCGTGTAGTAGGCCGCGTTGATCACGCTGGGCGCCTGGCGTCCGCCTTTCTTGCCGCCTACGCCGCTCGAAAACTGGTCCGGGTCGGCGAAGCCCGCGTCAAGCCGGTGGCAAGAGGCGCAAGCGATCGTGCCGTCCACCGACAGCATAGTGTCGTAGAAAAGTTGCCGCCCCAGGGCGATGGTTTCCGCCGTCGGCGGATTATCTTCGGGGATGGGCAACGGCGGCAACCCCAGGGGAACCGAAATTTCAACAGGCTGCCCAATCGGTTTCGCAGCCGGAGGGGCAACTTCGGGTTCTGGCTCCGGCGCGCACGAGATACCAAACAGAACAATCGCGGCTACGGACAGGGCAACCAATTTGAAACGGGGAGCGGATGTCACGGTTCACCTCCAGTTTGATGACGCTTGCGGGGACCTAGGTTAGAGCGGAACCAGCTTCTCATGATTATTATCTTTGGGGCCTGTTGTCAACTGTTGGCGACTCGCGGGTCGGATTCTTCCCGAGTTGGCGGGACATCGGACGATCGGAAAATGGATCTCCCCGCGGCGGGGGCGAGATTGCCGGGTCGAAACATGTCCGGGGTCGTAGGGGGCACAAAGCCGGGTCGGATTCCCCTCGGCCCGGGCCAGCGACGACGCCGACGCGACGACGCAGCGGTTCCGCATCCACATTTTTTGAGGGTCGGAAACATTTGATAGCAAGTGTTTTGGTGTTGCCCGCTTCCCTCCCCCGCCCCTAAGCAACTCGTCCTTGAGCCACTTCCGCCCTCCTGGGCCAACTCGTTGCGGAATCACTGCCTGAAGCAGGGACGATAGAATTCAAACAGCGGTTTGATACAATTGAAAGGTTTCTTATGAGTGATCGGCTGAGAGTCTCGGCGGTCAGCTACTTGAACACCGCGCCGCTGGTATGGGGTCTGACACACGGCCCGCAACGGGGCCTGTTCGACTTGCAATTTTCGCTGCCCTCCGAGTGTGCCGACGCGTTGCGGGCGGGAGAAGCCGACATCGGGTTGGTGCCGACCATCGAGCTGGCCCGTCAGCCCGACCTATTGGTTCTCCCCGGCTGTTCCATCTCGTGCCGGGGAGCCGTGCGCAGTGTTCTGCTCGTATCGCTCAAGCCGATCGAAACGATCGAGTCGTTCGCCGCCGACACGAGCTCCCGCACCTCGGTCGCCCTGGCGCTCAGGTGCTGCTGGCCCAGAACCTCGGTCGTGGCGCAGGTGCTGCTGGCCAGAAAGTACGGTTTGCGTCCCAGGGTGAGGCCGTATCCTCCCAAGATCGACGATATGCTGGAGGTGGCTGACGCCGGGCTGATTATCGGAGACCCTGCTCTGCGGATCGATCCCGAGCAGACCGACTGGCGCGGGCGTCCGATATTCGTCTACGACCTAGGGTCGGAGTGGGTCGAGCTGACGGGCCTGCCGATGGTATTTGCCGTGTGGGCCGTGAAGAATCTGGCTGCTTATCCCAACCTGCCCATGCACTTCGCCGACTCCGCGGACTACGGCCGGCAACACCTCGACGATATCGTCGTCCTGGAGAGCGAAAAGCGAAACCTGCCGCCTGAACTCGTAAGCCGCTATTTGAAGGAGCACACGAGCTTCGATCTCGGCGAGCGGGAGCAACATAGTCTGGCCACATTCCTCCGTTCGGCCGCCGAGCTCGGCCTCGTCGGACCGCTCACCGACCTTGCCTACTTGGAAGAGCCCGCCGTCGCCGAGCGGGAGTGAGATGACCAAAGGGCAAGCCCTCGAGCTCGTCGGCAGCGACGACCTGATCGGCATCGGCGTCGAAGCCGACGCGGTTCGGAGCAAGCTCCACCCGGAGCGGGTTGCCACCTACATCATCGATCGCAACATCAACCACACCAACTTCTGCAGCGAATATTGCAGCTTCTGCGCTTTCTACCGCCCCATGGGGCATGAGGAAGGCTACGTTCTGCCGAAAGAAGAGATCGGCCTCAAGATTCAAGAGACGATCGATCTGGGCGGAACCGGCGTGCTGATGCAGGGCGGCGTCAACCCGGATCTCAAGATCGAGTATTTTGAAGACCTTTTCGGCTGGATCAAGCAGCGCTACCCGATCCATCTTCACTGTTTGTCGGCCCCGGAAATCCTGACCATCGCCGAGGTCAGCGGGCTGACGATTCGCGACACGATCGCGCGGCTACGGGACGCGGGCCTCGATTCGATCCCCGGCGCCGGGGCGGAAATCCTCGACGACGAGGTGCGGCATCGCATTGCCCGGCTGAAATGCAATACCGCCGAATGGATCGACGTGCATAAGACCGCCCACGGCCTAGGCCTGCGAACGACCGCGACCATGATGTTCGGTTGCGGGGAAACCTACGAACACCGCGTCAATCACCTGGAGACGCTCAGGCGGCTTCAGGAAGAGACCGGCGGCTTCACCGCCTTCATTCCTTGGCCGTTTCAGCCCGAGAACACCTCGCTCGGGAGATCGGTCAAGGAAGAAGTCACCGCCGTCGAGTTCCTGAAAACCTTGGCGCTCTCGCGCATCTACCTCGATAACTTTGTCAACGTGCAGACTTCATGGGTCACGCAGGGACTGAAGGTCTGCCAGCTCGGGCTGCGTTTCGGCGGCAACGACGTCGGCAGCGTGATGCTCGAGGAAAACGTCGTCCGCCAGGCCGGCGCTTCTCATCAAGCCAGTGAAGAAGACTTGCGCTGCATGATCCGCGGCGCCGGCTTCGTCCCCAAACAGCGCGACACGCTGTATCAGACGTACTTTCTCAACTAAGCTCGGCAGCGGCGCTTCCGTTTCGCTAACCCGCTTTTCTCACCACGTGGCGAGGCGAAGTGCCTGCGAGCCCCGTCAGTACAAGGCGCGCACCGCCTGACGTGCCCCTACATTCTTGGACCCTACGTTGAGAACGGCGAGCAAGCGCAACGCGGTAATGGTGGGCCTATCGCGTGCTTCGATCGTTAGCTCGTGAGAAAAGTGGCTAGTCGATATCGCGCATGAGGCGGCGGATGGCGGGGCTCACGACAATCGCAACCAAACCCCCAGCGCCCACGATCAAAGCCACATTCCAGAAGAGAGCTGTTGGCGCCAGCTCATCCAATCGTCCGGCGACCAGACCCGCGAAAAGGTTGCCCAGGGCGGCGGCTATGAACCAGACGCCCATCATCTGTCCGACTCGCCCTCGCGGGGCGAGCTTCGTCATCGAGGAAAGCCCCACGGGCGACAGGCAGAGCTCACCCACCGTGTGAAGGAAATAAGTGACTACCAACCAGGACATCGATACCCGGCTTTCCGCCCCTGCGTTCACCGCACCCCAAGAGATCACAAAGAATCCCGCCGCCAGCCCGAATAGGCCGAGAGCGAATTTGGCCGGGATCGAGGGGTTGGCCTTGCGGCGGGCCAGCCACGTCCAGAGCCACCCAAACACCGGCGCCATCAGGACAATGAGAACAGGATTGACATTCTGCAGCCAGCTGGCGGGCATCTCCCAGCCCAAGACGACCCGGTCAGTAAGGTCGCGCGCGAAGATATTCATGGACGAGCCGGCCTGCTCGAAGCCGGACCAAAATACAGCCGCCAGGAGATAAAGCCATACGATCACGCCGAGGCGCTTCTTTTCCGTCTTCGATAGGCCACCCGCGGTAAACAGGTATAGGAAAAACAGCCCGCTGAGAATCAGAATCCCGGACCCCAGCCACTCCGCCAGTTGCCGAATAGTTACAACGATTGCGCCGGAAGTGGCGAGAAACGCCGCGATCGTAACGACCGCTCCAATTCCCGCTGCCGTGAGGTAGAAGTTGCGGGCACGCTGTTGGAGGACGTGCGGCTCGTCGGCCGAGCGCAACAGGCCCGCCTCACCCAGTCGCCGAGCGCCAAGCCTGTACTGGACCAGCCCGAGTACCATGCCGATGCCGGCCAGCGAAAAACCCCAGTGGAAGTTGTGTCCCTCGCCGATAAATCCGCACAGGATTGTTCCAAGAAACGCGCCCAGGTTGATCCCCATATAGAAGACGGAGAAACCGGCGTCGCGCCTGGCGCCACCCTCGGGGTACAGGTCGGCCACCATCGTGCTCACATTCGGTTTCAGCAACCCGGTACCGAGGGCGATAAGGATCAGCCCGAGGTAAAAGGTCGGCACCGCTGGAACGGCCATGGAAAAGTGGCCGCAGGCGATGATGCAACCACCTACGAACACGGCCCTCCGTTGTCCCCATAGCTTGTCCGCAACCCAGCCGCCCGGCAGTGCGAGCAGGTAAACCATCGACGTGTAGAGACCGTAGATCGCTGTGGCCTTGGCTACGTCGAAGCCGAGCCCCGGATTGACCCCGGCGAGCGGGGCGGTCATGAAGAGCACCAGAATGGCCCGCATGCCGTAGTAGCTGAAGCGCTCCCACATCTCGGTGAAAAATAGCGTCGTCAGCCCGCGCGGGTGTCCGGCAATGCCGCCGCGGTCAAAGGGTTCGCCGGAGGCCGGCTGGGGGTTCGCTTCTTCTACCTGGGACATGGTTCGCGTTCCGCGCTTGACAAATGAAATACGGCCGAGGGAGGGCTTGTTGGTCGGCCTATCCCCTGAAATGAACTACCGATTATAGCCCGATCAAGCGGTCATCCGGCGCGCTCGCCGTGCTGGCCGGACAGTGTGCTCGCGCCGGCCATCGATCCGTCGGCCGAACGCCGCGGTTCCGCGCCACAAAGGTGCCCGCAGGCCACCGCAATCCGCCGGCTTCCGCGTACAGCGTAGTCTGTGAGAAGATGGTTCCGCCGGTCGACCGGCCTAGCGTGTCAGCCCGTGGTAGAAGTCAAGGTCTCGAAAAATCGGGTACCAGCCGGCCAATTCGCTTCAGGCTAAGTGCTTTTTTCTAGGGCCATGGTGGGGGGCGAATTGGTGGCAGTCCTGGCAGTCCCCATTTTTCGCTCCCTTTTTTCGCCGAACCTAGCTATTACCACGGGCTGCTAGCCTGAAAGCGCTTCACTCTAGAATTCCGCCCCATGAGCTCGCCCTCCCCGAAGGCCGAATCCGACCTGGCCGACCCGCCCTCCGCGAAGCCCGGTGTCGTTAGGACAACCTTCCGCGCCTTCCAGTACAGAAATTTCCGGCTGATGTGGGCGGGCGCGTTCACCTCCACGACAGGAGCCTTCGTCCAAGAGGTCGCCCAGAGCTGGCTGGTTTACACCTTGACGGAATCGGCATTCCTGTTAGGTCTCACGGCGTTCCTTAATGGCGCCCCGATCCTGTTGTTTTCGCTGCTCGGCGGTGTGGCAGCCGATCGTATGGACCGCCGGAAGCTGCTGCTGTTTTCGCAATACGTCCAGACGCTCAGCGCCTTAACGCTGGCGCTGCTGATCTGGATGGAGGTGATCGCTGTCTGGCACATCATGGCGGCCGCCTTCGCCACCGGGGTCGGCCAAGCCTTCGGCGGTCCGGCGTACCAGGCGCTCATTCCTTCATTGGTTGATGAGGAGGATCTGCCCAATGCCATCGCCTTGATCTCGATCCAGTTCAACCTCGCCCGCGTGGTCGGACCCGTGGTGGGCGGACTCGCCTTCACGACGCTTGGAGCCGCGGCGTGTTTCGGGATCAACGGGCTATCCTTCATGGCCGTCATCGTTTCGCTTTTGATCATTCGCCTCCGCTTCGTGCCCCAAAAGACCGAGGCTCATGTCCTCCAGAGTCTGAAACAGGGCCTGTCGTTTGTCTACCGGCATCACAGCCTGCGGGCGCTGGTTTTGCTGTCGACGATCACGGCGTTTCTAGCCGTGCCGCTGATCATGCTGTTACCGGTGTTCGCTCGCGAAACGTACGGGCTGGGAGCGCGGGGTTACAGCACGATGATGGCGTTCAGCGGCGCCGGCGCCATCACGGGCGCCCTGTTCGTCGCCTGGCTGGGCAACGCGGCCCGCAAGGGCCGCATGTCTCTGCTGATGCAGATGGCATTGGGCGTGGCCACTGTGACCTTCGCGCTGAGCACCCATCTGTGGCTAGGCTGCGGCTTCGTCTTCCTGGCGGGGGGAGCGATTTTGGCCGTCTTCGCGCTGCTCAACTCCCTCGTGCAGTTGCTTGCGCCGGAAGAAATGCGCGGTCGCATCTTGAGCGTCTACCACACAGCCTTCCGCGGCGCGATGCCGCTGGGCAATCTGGCCGCCGGGTCGCTGGCGAACAAGTTCGGTGCCCCGCGTGTGATCGCGGCCAACGGGGTCATTCTTTTTTTTATCGCGCTCGTCTACCTGTTACGGGACAAGCAAGTGACCAGGCTGTAGCCCGCATTTCTCGTGGCGAAACAGTCGCGGCAGACCGCTGCTCCTGCCCAGAGAGGTTCTCGCGGGGTTGGGTTACGTGGATGTCAACGCCGGTCGTCCGAACGCTGGTGAGAAGTAAAGACTAGGATGAAGCCAATGAGGCCTCAAGCGCCCGTCGCCGTCGTACTGCTGAGCGGCGGCATGGATAGCTGCGTCTGCGCCGCCATTGCTGCCCGAAGCCATCGTTTGGCCCTGCTTCACTCTTCCTACGGGCAGTTGACGGAAGAGCGCGAGCGCCGGGCGTTCGAGGAGATCGCCGACCACTTCCAGGCGCCTCACCGACTACGGATTGAACAGCGCTATATGAGGACCATCGGGGGCTCGGCGCTGACGGATCGTTCGCTTGCGGTCCCGAACTCCGATCTCCCAGCCGCCCAACAGGTAGATATCCCCCTCACCTACGTACCGTTTCGCAACGCCCACTTCTTGTCGGCGGCCGTCTCCTGGGCGGAAGTTCTCGGAGCCGAGCAGATCTTCGTTGGCGCGGTCGAGCAGGACAGTTCCGGCTACCCCGACTGCCGGCCCGCCTACTACCAAGCCTTCAGCGAGGTGATCGACCGCGGCACCCGACCGGAGACGAAAATCGAGGTTTCGACGCCGCTGATCGGTTGCTCGAAGGCCGAGATCGTGCGCTGCGGAGTCGCGCTCGGGGCGCCGCTTCATCTCACCTGGTCGTGCTATCGTGCGGAGGACGTGGCTTGCGGTATGTGTGACAGTTGCGTGCTCCGCCTGCGAGCGTTCGAGCGGGCGGGGGCGCCGGACTCGATCCCCTACGCGGCTCGCATATCGGAAGCGTGATGGAATCTTCCGTACCGTGGGCTACAACAATCGTGCCGGGAGGCGTTGGCCTCCGGGGAGGACATGTTGTATCCTGCTAGAAGAATCCCTTCAAGGACAAGGAGTTGAGAATGCTAACCCACACTCGCACGGCCGCCACGCTGGCGGCGGGAATGCTGTGGTTCAGCGGTCTTGCGTCGGCTCAAACCGGTGCGGTCTCGGGTAAGGTTACAGGCCGAGACGGCAACCCCTATAAGGGAGCCCTGGTTAGAATCGAGCGAATAGAGATCCGCGGCAACTACAAGGTCAAATCGAACAAGAAAGGGAAGTACTACCACGGGGGACTGCCGCTGGGCACTTACAATGTTAGCGTCGAAATCGACGGTAGGATTGTGGATAAGGTGCAAAACGCCCGGGTCGGCTCGGAGCCCACGGAGCTCGATTTCAACCTCGCCGCGATGGCTCAGCGTCAGCAGCAAATGGAGGCCCAGGGGGGGCCAAACCAGAAGCAGCTCGATGAAATGACCCCGGAGGAAAAAAGAAAATGGGAGAAGTTTAACCAGGAAAAGGAGGAGATTCTCAGCAAGAACAAGAAGCTCAACGCAGCCTTCAACGCCGGCAAGCGGGCCGTCCGAGCCAAGGACTATCAGACGGCGGTCACTTCTTTCAGTGAGGCAGCCGCGCTGGAACCCGAGCAGCACGTCGTCTGGGCCAATCTAGCCGTGGCGGAAGGAAGTCTCGCCCTGACCAAGGCCGGCGCCGAGCGAAAGAGGATTCTCGATTTATGCTTCGCACACTACCGCAAGGCCCTTGAACTGGATCCGGAGAACGCTAACTACCACAATAACCTCGGGCTAGCCCTAGCCAAAAGCGGCCAGTTGGAGGAAGGCGCCGCGGAATTGGAAAAGGCGGCGGCGCTCGACCCGCTCAAGGCCGGCACCTACTTCTTCAATCTAGGCGCGGTGATGGTGAACACCGGCAGGACCCAAGATGCGGTATCCGCCTTCAGGAAAGCCACCGAGGTCCAGCCCGACTACGCCCTGGCCTACTATCAACTGGCGACCGCCCTGGTCGGATCCGCGAAGATGAAGGAGGACGGCTCGGTGGAGCCCGTCGCCGGAACTGTCGAAGCCTTCCAGAAATACCTCGAATTGGACCCTAACGGCCCCTACGCAGCGGCTTCCCAGCAGATGATTCAGGGATTAACCGGCAAGGTGGAGACGCAGTACGAAGATCCGGACAGAGGAAAGAGAAAGAGGCGCAAGAAGAAGTCGTCGTAGCCGCACAGGTGGTTATCCCAAGCTAGCCGCTTTTCCACCGGGTGGCAGGGTTGACGAGCGCTTCGACCGTCGGCTGGTGAGAAATGCGGGCTAGATCTTCCAGGGGCGCCGGCAACGCCGGCGTCCTTCTGCTTTAGATCCCATGTTGCGTAACCTTCTTATCCTCATCCTCATCACGGTTGGGCTGGCCCTCGTGCGTTGGCTGGTCAAGGACGTCGTTCGGGCGGTAACCCAAGCCCTAGGTCTCTCCGGTAATTCGCCCGCCGAGGCGAACAAGGGAAAATCAGCGCCGGGTTCGGGCACCGCCACAGGTCACATGGTTCGCGACCCGCAATCGGGAACCTATATCGACGAGAAGCTGGCTATCCGGGAAGTTGTCAACGGCGAGACGGTCTATTTCGAGTCCAGGGAAACCAGGGACGCCTACTTGAAAAAGACGCGGTCGTGACCGCGGGGAAAGGGTGCCGCGGAGCGCGGATCGGCTGTTGGCAAGGGGCCGCCGGAAAAGCCAACCCCTACCTTTGGAGATCCCGCTCCACGCTTCCCAAATTATCCACCAGTTGTTGGGCTTGCGCCTGCAATTGCCTGAGACGGTGGGCGAGGGCGCGAAGGCGTCCCGCGCCCGGGTCCGCGGTCGTCGCCGCCGCGGATACCGCGTCGCTCTCCGGTTCTCCCGTATCCGACGCCGCGGACGCCAAATTGGCCAAGAACTGCCCGCCGCTGAGGCGATCAAGGGCCTGCGCAAAGGTGTCTTCGTAGATCAAACGATTGCCCATGGCTAGTACAACTTTCTTGAGCTGGGGCATGCGGGCCGTCTCGGCCTGGATGTAGATCGACTCCACGTAAAGGAAGCTCTCCCCCACCGGCAAGGCGATGATGTCACCGCGCAGCACTCGCGAGCCCTGCTGATTCCACAACGTGAGGTCCTTGGCGATGTTTTGGTCCTGGTTGATGCGCGATTCAATCTGGTTCGGCCCGAAGACCAATTCCTGCTTCGAAAGGTGATAGAAGATCAGCTCCCCCAATTTGTCCCCGTCACAGCGAGCGGCCATCCAGCCGATTAGGTTGTCTTTGCTGCGCGGGGCAAACGGCAGCATCAGGATGAATTCGGGTTCGGTTTCGCCCGGCAGCGTGGCCACGATATAGGTAGGCTTCATCGGCGCCGCCGTGCCGGTGTCGCCAAACAAGCTTTTCGCCACGTCCCAGACGTCTTCCTTGTTGTAGAAAACCTCCGGGTCCCGCATGTGGAAGGTGCGGTAAATCTCGGCCTGGATCCCGAACATCAACTCCGGATAGCGAGCATGCTGCCGCAGCGAGGCGGGCATCTCCGACTCGCTCTTGAAAAGCTTGGGGAAGAGATTCCGATAGGCCTGAATGATGGGGTCTTGCGGTTGGAAGATGTAGATGTCCACCGTGCCGTCGTAAGCGTCGACGGTGGCTTTAACCGCATTCCGAACGTAGTTGGTGCTTCCACCGAATGCGGGAACGTTCAGCTGGGTGGAATAGGGGTGCGCACTCGAGCTTGTATAGCCGTCGACGATCCAGACCAGCCGACCGTCATCGGTGATGACGAGATAGGGGTCCGGCTCCCAGTGGATAAAGCCCGCCAGATGCCCCAGCCGTTGCCCCACATTGCGATAGAGCATCATGCGGCTTTTTTCGTTGGTCTGGCCCGTGAGCAAAATATTGTAATCCGCCTGCGTGATGGACGCCGCCAATCGAAGCGGCAGGGAGTGGATCGGGAACCCTCCCTGCCCCGCGTAGCTCGAGGTGATGTTTTGGTCGCCCGACGGGTAATCGAACTCTTTTTGATCCGTCGTAACGAACACGGGGTCGTGGGTGAACTCCCCGTAGTAGATCTCCGAGCGGTCCAGTTTGATGTCCGCAATCTTGACCTCGGGGGGGGCGTCTTGGATTAACAACACGGGAAGGCCGTCGTCGGTCGTACGGTTCACCTCCGACATCACCACACCGTAGCCGTGCGTGTAGACGAAGTGTGGATTGATCCAACTGGCGCGGGCCTCAACAGGCAACTGGTTGACGTCGATCTCGCGCGGCGAAAGCATCACCTGTTTGATCTTGCCGTCGATGATATAGCGATCGATGTCGACGTCGGCGAAACGGTAGTAGGGACGCAGGGCTTGGATCTGCGTGATGGTATCGGAAAAAGCCCGCGAATCCCAGAGTCGAATATTATCCACCAAAGTCGCGTGCGCATTGACGTCCAACATCTCCTCGCGGGAAGCCGTAAACGGCTGCTCTGTTGCCCGTGTCTGCAGGCCGAAGGCATGCGTGGTCGCCTCAATGTGCCGCTCGATGTAGGGCTTTTCGAGCTCCAGCTCATTGGGGCGTACATAGACCGAACGGACCACGCCGGGGATTAGAACGTTCGCCCCCAGCGACGCGGCCAGGATGATCAGAACCATCTTGTAGCGGGCGACGGCCACCAGGGGGGTGGCCACCAGCGCCGCCGCGATAGCCGCCCAGCGCAGCGGCAAGGTGTAGTTTTGATCGACGTAGTCAATACCGGTCATGAAGGCATGCTGATTCAGGGCCAGCGAGTACTGCGACAGGAATAACCATCCGGCCAAAGCCAGCAGGGCCAACGATCCCAACGTGCGGGCAAACCCGGCGCGGGTCGCTCCGGGCAACAGCAGAGGGTTCGGACCGGGGTCGAATTCCTCGACAGCCCCCCCTGAGGCGCGGAACTGGCGTAGACGCTCGAACAGTTGCCAGCCGCGGCCCGCCGCCCAGAAGATGACCGTGGAAAACACGGCTACGACGAAGACCACTCGCAGCAGCAACGAATAAAACGGGAGCTCGAATAGGTAGAACACCAGTCCCCGGCCGAAGACCGGGTCCGTCCAGGCATCGGGCGCAGACTCAATGCCGCGCGATCCGACGTAGGCCATCACGGTCCACTGATTGACCGACGTCCCCACAAAAACGATGGCGACGGCCAAAAGCACCACCGCGACCAATTTCGAGTACCACGAGTAACGATTCGCGGGCGCCCCGGCGAAGGCGACCCCGCGGCCGTGCGCCCACAGCAAGACCAGCCAGGCGATCAGGGACACAGCCGCGGCCGGCAACATCTTGTAAAGCAACAACCGGAGCCAGGTTTCAAATTGCCCCAGCGCGCTCCACCAGCTGTATTCGATTGTCAAGCTGGCGATGGCCCGGGAGCTGGCCAGAAGAGCCAGCGCCACAGCGAGGAGAATGATGTTGCGGATTTGCGAACGATTCATAAGCTTTGTCGATTCCCTCAGCTAGGTGGATTCAAGGCGAGGAAGACGCCGGTGCCGTCTCGAGCCCTCGGGCCGGGACTTCGGACGTCGTCGCTCGACGGTGGTCCCACACTAACTCACCGGCCACGATAGTAGCGACCGGCCCTCCTCGGAAACTGTGCTGATCAAAGGGTGAATTCTTGCTTTTCGACTGCGTCTGATTCACGTCAAACGTCCACTCGCGGTCAAGACTGAGGACGGTGATGTCGCCAGGAGCGCCGACGGCGAGACTTCCGCGATCGAGCCCCACGACCCGCGCCGGTCCGCTGGTGAAAAGCTCGACCATGCGCCTCAGCTCGATCCTGCCCGAGTGAACCAGATGTTCAAGCGCCAGTCCGATGGCCGTCTCCAAGCCGGTGACGCCGAACGGGCAGCGCTCGAATTCCTGCATTTTCATGTTGCCCGTGTGCGGCGCATGATCGGTGGCAATGGCGTCGATGGTGCCGTCGGCGAGCGCATCCAGGGCGGCGTCCCGGTCGCGCCCCCCCCGCAGGGGAGGCTTCATCTTGTAATTGCTGTCGTAGTCGGGAATTTCGGCGTCCGTCAGCGCAAAATGGTGCGGGGTCGCCTCGCAACTCACGGGGATGCCCAGCCGCCGAGCATGGCGAATCATCTCGATCGAGTTCTTCGTGGAAATGTGAGCGATGTGGACTTTCGCCTGCAACGCCTCGCTGAGAATCACATCCCGCGCCACCATCACATCCTCCGAGCCGGCCGGGATCCCTTGCAAGCCCAGGCGGACCGCTCGCTCGCCCTCGTGGATATCCCCGCCGATGCTCAAGTTGAGGTCCTCGCAATGGTCGATGACCGTCATCCCAAACGAATCAGCGTATCGCATGGCTCGGCGCATCACGCCGGAGTTCATGACCGGCAGCCCGTCATCGGAAATCGCGACCGCCCCGGCGCCTTTCATGGCGCCGATCTCCGCTAACTGCTCGCCCTCGCTGCCTTTAGTAATAGCGCCGATCGGGAAAACATTGACCGCGGCATAGCGGCGGGCCCGTTCCACGATGAAGCTCGTCACCGTTGGGCTGTCGTTAACCGGAATCGTGTTCGGCATGCAGCAGACGGAGGTGAATCCACCCGCCGCCGCCGCTCGGGCGCCGCTCTCAATCGTTTCGGCGTGTTCAATGCCCGGTTCCCGCAAGTGGACGTGAATGTCGATAAAACCCGGCGCGACGACGTACCCGGAGGCGTCAAACACCTCGGCTTCGATGACTTCGAGACGAGGCTCCACGGCGGCGATCAGCCCGTCCTCGACGAGCACGTCGCGCTGCGCGTCAAGACCCGATTCCGGGTCGATCACGCGGCCGTTGTTGATCAGTAGACGACTCATACGCGTTGGGGGATCGAAACCCGCCTAGGCAAACCAGCGCGTGACGCCGCTCGCCGGCCGTGTTCCCCCGAAACCGAAACGCTCATCAGCACGATCCGCACACCCGCTCGAGCACCGCCATGCGCACCGCCACGCCGTTTTCGACCTGGTGTAGGATCACGGAGCGCGGGAAGTCGGCCACTTCCGAGGAAAGCTCCCTTCCCCGATTGATCGGCCCGGGATGCATGACGATCGCATCGGGACGCGCCAGCCGCAAATGGTCAAGCTCCAGTCCATAAAACTGGAAGTATTCATTCTTGGGGAACGTCGGCACGCTCTGGCGTTCCAACTGCACGCGCAGCATCATGATGACATCCGCGTCGGTGACCGCTTCTTCGATGCTATGGGTCAGCGTGATGCCGGGAGCCAGGGACGAAAGAGAGCGCGGCAGCATGGTGGCCGGTCCGCACAGGACCAGCCGCGCCCCAAACTTCGACAGGAGGTGCACGTTCGAGCGAGCCACCCGGCTATGCGCGATATCGCCGATGATCGCTACCCGCAGGTCTTCGAGCGAGGGCCGATAGTCGAGAATCGTGACCGCGTCGAGCAGCGCCTGCGTGGGGTGTTCGTGCCGGCCGTCGCCGGCATTCACAATAGGCGTTTTGAGAAACCGGGAGAGAAAATGGGGCGCCCCGGAAGCCGAATGCCTCATCACGATGACGTCGGGACGCATCGCCGCCAGCGTATTGAGCGTGTCAACGAGCGACTCGCCCTTGGACAAGCTGGAGCCTTGCTCGGAGATCGAAACCGTGTCGGCGCCCAGACGCTTGGCCGCGATTTCAAAGCTGGTCCGCGTACGCGTTGAAGGCTCAAAAAACAAGTTGACGATCGTCTTGCCGCGCAGGGTATCGGATTTCTTCACCGCCTGGGACTGCATCGGCTGGTGGTAGCGGCCGCGTTCCAGCAGCCATTGGATCTCTTCGCGGCTGAGATTTTCTATCCCCAGCAGGCCCTGGGAAAGCTCGGGCTCGCGAGTCCCCAAGGCCGGGGGCGCCGCCGACCCGTTCGATGGTTTGCCGGCCAGAGTGCTCAAGCCTCGTCTTCCTCCTCGACCAGCAGTACTCTCTCCCGGCCGTCGATTGGCCCAACGTTAACCTCGATGGCCTCGTTCTCGCCGGTAGGGATAGCCTTGCCGACAAAGCGCGCCTCGACGGGCAGTTGGCGATGACCTCGGTCGATCAGCATGCACAATTGCACGGTGCGGGGCCTGCCGTGATCAAATAACGCATCCAGGGCGGCACGGGTGGTCCGGCCCGTGTAGAGCACGTCGTCCACCAGGATCACGTCTTTCCCAGTGATTTCAAAAGGGATATCGGTAGCGTTGACGACAGGTCTGTCGCCGACTAGGGAACGGTCGTCGCGGTAGAGAGTAATGTCCAAGCTTCCGACCGGCAAGGTGCGGCCTTCGAGTTGCTCGATTTTGCCCGCCAGCCGCTCACCCAAGACAGCCCCGCGGCGGTGGATTCCGACGATCGCCAGCCGCTCAAGGCCTTCGTTTTTTTCCACCACCTCATGCGCCAGACGGACCAGGGTACGATCAATCTCCGAACCGCTCATTAACTGCGATTTGAGTCGCATGGCGGGCATGTGCTCGACAGGCGACCCTTACGATAGCACACCCCCGGCGATCGCCACTCTTGGCGGTCCTAGTTTCGAGTTGCGCCGGCCATCCCGCCGCTTCAATAGCCGGTTCGTGTAACCGTAGCCTCTATGCCCATGGGGTTGTGAGACTAGCTCGCGTTTCTCACCACGTGGCGAGACGAAGCGCGTGGGAAAGTCGTCCGGTGGCGAGAAATGCGTGTCAAGCCTCCATTGCCGCGCCCGGCGCGTGCGAGATCACTAGCCGCTGGAAACGCTCCTGAGGGCAGGACCCGCCGGTTGCTGGTCCCCGCCATAGAGCTGCTATGTTGAAGAGTTGCCGTACAAGCTTGTGATGAAACGTAGGGATGTCCTGAAGAGCGCGTTGTTAGGTGGAGGAGCGGCCCTGGCGGGGGGAGCTCACGCTGCCCCCCCGAATCCGGCGGTCCCGGCAGCGGCCTCAGCGGCGAGTTCGGCGGAGACGCCCGGGCACGGCGCTTGGAAACCGCTGCTGTTCGACGAACACCAAAACCGAACCGTCATCGCGTTCAGTGCATTGATCATCCCCGCCACGGACACGCCGGGAGCCGGCGAAGCCCGCGTCAACGAATACATCGACTTGATCTTGCACGATGGTGAGGCCGAAGAGCGCCGCGGTTTTCTCGAAGGTCTCGGTTGGCTTGACGGATACGCCCTCCGCGAGCACAATTCCCCGTTCGCCAAGTGTAGCGCTAGTCAGCAGGTCGCCCTACTGAAATCCCTCGATCGCGCTAAGGGGCCGGAGTTAGAACCCGGCGCTCGTTTCTTCCGGCACATCAAGCGGCTGACGGTCGAAGGCTACTACACGTCGAAGATTGGCGCCGCCGAGCTCAACAAAGACGGGCAGGTTCCCGACACGTTTGCCTGCCGCCACGAAGAGCACGATTGAAGTCTCGGCCGCCGCGGGAACCCTTCTCGCGGTCACGCCGAATCGACTTTTTTATCTCCCTCGTTAACAATCACTTACTGAAACGCGGTGGCCGCCTCCTCTCAGTTGCCCATGAGAATGGAAGGGAGGAACCCTTCTTCGAATGGCCCGCCGGCAGACTCCCCCCGCTGTTTATCGCGAGAAGGTCGAAAAAACCGTTGCTCAAAGAGTCGAAGCCGGCTTTGTCACCGACGTGATCGTCCTGTTCCATCCCAAATACGGGAAGGCCGAGCGACGGATCTTGGAAGCCCTTGAGCCGGAAGCGCGCGAAGAGAAGATCCAGGTGCTCGAATCAGCCGTCATGAAAAGTCTCGATGTCGTGGCCGGAGCGCTGTTGCGCCGCAACGCGAGGCAGTCGATTCCGGGGGTGCCCGTCACGCTGGAGGCGTCGGAGGAACACCCGCCCACATCCACGGTAGGAAGCGGATTATTGGTTTCTTCGTGGCTGGCCAACTCGGTTTCGTTTCTCGCCTCGCCGGACTGGATCAAGAAGCTCGCCTCGAACAAACAAGTCGCCCGCATCACAACCAACAAGGCGGAATGTCACCCCGAGCCCTTTCGTACCGCGGTCGGCGCGCCGCTTTCGCAATCGGAAGAGGCGGCCTGGGGACTCGCCCATCTTGGGATTCCGGAGGTGTGGCGACAGGGCCTGAAGGGCAAGGGCATCCGAATCGGACACCTGGATAATGGAGTCGATCCCCGCCATCCTGATCTGAGAAACCGCGTCGTCGGTTGGGAAGCCTTCGACCAGTTCGGACACTGCCTAACCGGTACTCCGCAGTATGACTCCGGCTTCCACGGCACGCACACCGCCGGCACGATTGTAGGGGGCAACAAGAGCGGCGTAGCCATCGGCATCGCCCCTCGGGCGAAACTCGTTTCAGCCCTGGTACTGCCCCAGGGCAGCGGCACGACCAAGCAAATCGTCACCGGGATGGAATGGTGCGTGCGGCAAGGTGTCCGCATCCTCAACCTCTCCCTGGGAGGATCGGGGTACAACCAGGCTTATGAGCCGGCCGTGCACAATCTCGGGCTGCTTGGCGTTTTCCCGTCGTTCTCGGTCGGCAACGCCGGTCTCGGCGTCACCGGCAGCCCGGCTAATCACCGTGACGCTTGCGCGGTCGGCGCCGTCAATGCGGGCAACGAGGTCGCCGACTTCAGCGGTGGCGGTGCTTTCGTTTGGGGTGACGAGGACGTTTACGTGAAACCGGACCTATGCGCTCCGGGCGTGTCGGTGTTCTCGGCCATACCGACTCCCTATGTCCGGGAAACGGGAGCAGATCCCTATGATCGGCTTGATGGAACGTCCATGGCGGTGCCGCACGTCTCGGGAACGGCCGCCTTGCTATGGGAAGCATTCCCTGAAGCCACTGCGACGCAGATCAAGCAAGCCCTCTACTCAACCGCACTGGCACTGGGGTCGACCTTTCAAAATATGCACAGCGGCCACGGGTTGATTCAACCGCTGCCGGCTTTGTGAAAGCTGGAGCAAATCGTTTCACGGTCCGGCTCGAAAACAACGAAGCAGCGTTCATCGGTCGTCCTAAACAGGAGGGAGGTTGTCGGGCTTCCCGGAGAGACCCCGAGCAAGGTCGCCATTCACCCCTAGCCCGGATTTCTCACCACCTGACAGTCGAAGCCCGCAATAGGCCCGCCATGACTTCGTTGCGCTTGCTCGCCGTGCTCAATCGTAGGGTTCAAGTACGCCCACGCTATTCAAGAAATGGGACGCCGAGCGGCTCGCGTCGTCTATTGACGGGCCTCTCACTTACTTTTCTCACCACGTGGCGAGAAAAGCGGCTAGAACTCTCAGGACAACTCGGGAATTAGCCTAGGACTATATTACTAGTGGCTCTTCCGGGTTTTTAGTGGGTGGCCAACGGGTAGCCGGCTCCTCCATCCTGCCGACCCGACGTCGCCCGCAGTCACATCGGAGCCCAAAAGGCGGCCAAGAAATCCCCAAATACCCTACACGCCAGTCCGGTCGTGGGCAACTCGTAAAGGGAATAAGACACTGATAAACAGGGAGTTATCTCTTTGAGTGTGGCCACTGGATGACAGTTGTGGATCCGCATTTCACAGCCTTCGGGAGACTGTACGACTACCTGCCAGCAGCCTTGCTCTACTCGTAACCCTTTGTTTATCAGTAATTCTTTTTGGCCAACGCAGTCGCCGCCCGGCCTTGGGGGCCGTAGAGTTGTCACGAAGCCCTTGAATGGCACCGAAGCAGGCTCCGGGAGGTCGGCCTCACAGTGGCGAGGGATCCGTCACTCACCGCCGCCAGCCACTAAAATCCCAGAAGAGCCAGAAAACTTTGTCCCGACGACCCTCGAGGGCCCGACCCATCCTTCTTTCCGCTTCGCCGTTGGCGTAGCACCAGCCATTATCCATGAAACTCACGCCCTGCTCGACGGCGGCTTGAATGATGCCTATACTCGTCTCGTCACTGATACTGGCAAACCCGCAATGGCCTCCGCCTAACCCGATGATCGACACCTCTTCCCCGGTTTTACCCAGCGGACGTACAGGAATGCCAGCGTCGTTCTTCTTCATGGAATTTCCCACTGTTCGCGGCTGGGACGGAACCGAGTGGAGGTTCGAGCAGTTTAGTCTTCTCGCCCTCGCTCATGGGCACGTGATGAGTTCGCGACCGGCTGGAGGAAAACGCGGCCCAAACGACGTCCGATTTCGGGTCCATTCTAACACGTTGTCCCGCCGGTGGATCTCAAACCGCTCGCCTGGTTGCGCCCGGAACGCGAGGCGCCCTTTCCCGGCTAAGTACTGTATTTGGGAAATGCAGCTACGCGTCAATCAGCTTGTCGAGGTATGGCAGCTCATTCACTCGGGCACAAGGAACTTGCGCCCCTACGTTTTGAACGCGAGATACTCAAACCCATCAGTAGAGGCGCCACTCATCGCGTCCGCGGCCGGCCGCGTTTCGCAAAACCGTATTAGCGGAACGATGCACTTAGCCCGCTTTTCTCACCACCTGACGGTCGAAGCACGCAATAAGCACGCCATGACTGCGTTGCGCTTGCTCGCCGTGCTCAACGTACTGTTCAAGTACGCCCGCATTATTCAAGAAATGCGGCGCCGAGCGGCGCGCGCCTTGTACTGACGGGCCTCTCCCGCACTTCGCCTCGCCACGTGGTGAGAAAAGCGGGTTAGCCGCCGAGCATCCAGGCCACCACCAGGTCATTGCGCGCTAGGCAAACGATAAGTAGAATGGTGCGATCGGACGCAGAAATACGCCTGCGGCTCGCGGCGGGGACTGCCACCAATTTAGCGTGTTCGAAGAGGCAACAAGTTATGGGGGCGTCCGGACGCCAGATTGACTGACTGTCCTCAGCCATCACGCAGTCTTTCTTTCTCGCACCGAAAAAAAGCTGTGCTCGGAGCACCGTTGAGTAGCTATGCGGAACAAGCAACCTAGCCCCCCGACTGGCCCGCGAACGCAGTCCCGCGCGAAGAAAGATCTGTTGACCCAGGTAGATTCCGATACGAGAAACCGGTGAGCCGAGACAGGAGAGCGGGATGCGCCGAGTGCTAGTTCTGGTTTACGGCGCGATCGGCTATCTGGTCTCTCTGGGAGCGTTCCTGTACGCCATCGGGTTCGTGGGCAACTTTGGCGTGCCCAAGGCCATCGACTCCGGCGACCCGGGGCGTCCGATTCCATCCCTGTTGATCAATGCGGTTCTTCTGGGAATCTTCGCCCTCCAGCACAGCGGCATGGCCCGCGAAGGGTTCAAGCGCTGGTGGACTCGGTTCGTCCCGCAACCGATCGAGCGCAGCACGTACGTGTTGTTCTCCAGCCTGGCGCTCGTTCTTCTGTACTGGCAGTGGCGACCCCTGCCTGAGGTGATTTGGAAGGTCGAAAGCGGGGGCGGTCAGGCCGTCGCTCAGGCCCTGTTCGCCCTAGGCTGGCTAACCGTCCTGCTGGCGACCCTGATGATCCACCACCTCGATCTCTTGGGAATGCGCCAGGTCTGGCTGCGTTTTCAGGACTTGCCTTACCGTAGTCTCGGTTTCCGAACGCCTGGCCTCTACAGGTACGTGCGACACCCGATTCAGGCTGGCTTGTTGATTGCTTTTTGGGCGACGCCGACCATGACGGCCGGGCATTTGATCTTCGCCCTGGGGATGACGGC
The DNA here is from genome assembly GCA_965206025.1 of Bryobacterales bacterium. GTDB lineage: Bacteria > Acidobacteriota > Terriglobia > Bryobacterales > UBA6623. The sequence goes on from CBDBIU010000004.1 coordinate 585,297, forward strand.
GTATGTCGTGATTGGGGTGAAGACCTTCGAAGAACGGGATCTCCGCAAGGAGTTCGGACCCCGCTACGAGAATTACGTGCGGCAAGTTGGAGGATTCCTGCCCAAGGGACGTTATCGGGAGGCATCCCCGTCCCACTAGGACGACCTAGTGCTTACTTCCATAAGTTCGCGTATTTAAAAGGTTCTTCCGGGTTTCTAGTGGGCGAGTGTGGCTCGGTGGTAGTCTCGCGGGATGCAAGACCGCGAGCTATACCGCCAGATTCTGGGCATCGAAAGTCCCTGGAAAGTCGCGCGAGTGGAGCTGCGCCGAGCCGACGGCGAAGTCCACATCTTCCTCGAACACGACGAGCAAGTCCGCTGGCCGTGCCGCCAATGCAGCGCCGTGTGCGCACTCCACGATCATCAGCCCGAACGCCGCTGGCGTCACCTCGACACCTGTCAGTACCGCACGATCCTGCACGCCCGGCCGCCGCGCAGCGACTGCTCCGAGCACGGGCCGCGCGTCGTGCGACTGCCCTGGGCCGAGGCTTCCAGCCGCTTCACCGCGCTGTTTGAAGCTCTCGCGATCTCGTGGCTGAAGGAAGCCAGCCAGCAAGGCATCGCCGAGTTGCTGGCGCTGAGCTGGGACGAGATTCACGGCATCCTGGAACGCGCCGTGCAACGTGGGCTCGAACGTCGCGCGGCAGAGCCGATTCCCTACCTGGGCGTCGACGAGAAGAGCTTCCGCAAGCGCCATCGCTATCTCACCGTCGTCAACGATCTCAACCGCTCGCGCGTGTTGTTCGTCGCCGAGGGACGCCGCCAGGCCAGCCTGGACGGCTTTTGGAAGACGTTGAGCGCAGAGCAACTCGCCCGAGTCGAGGCCGTCGCGATGGACATGTGGGATCCTTACGTCGCCTCGACCCGGGAGCATCTCGACGAATCGGAGAAAAAGATCGTTTACGACAAATATCACATCGCGGCGCATCTGGCGAAGGCGGTGGACCAAGTGCGGCGGGCGGAGAACAAGCGTTTACTGGCCCTCGGCGACGAACGTTTGACAGGCACGAAGTACGCTTGGCTGCGGCATCCGGCGAACTTTTCCGAGGACGCCTGGCGCGAGTTCCGCGCGCTGCGCGAAAGCGACTTGAAAACGGCGCGGGCGTGGGCGTTGAAGGAAACGGCGATGCGGCTGTTCGACTATCGTCGCGAATCGGCGGCGCGAGCTTTCTTCGAGCAATGGCGCGGCTGGGCGAGTCGCAGCCGGCTGACGCCGATGGTCACCGTAGCGCGGATGTTGACGGCTCGCCTCGAAAACATACTCACGTATCTGAAACACCGCATTACGAACGCGGTCAGCGAGGGGTTGAACTCAAGGATTCAATGGGTCAAGGCCACGGCGCGCGGTTTCCGCAATCAACAGAACTTCATCAACGCCATCTACTTCCACTGTGGGAAACTCGATCTGGCTCCTTCGCCCACTTAAAACCCGGAAGAGCCATTTAAAAAGGCCTTTCCCAAAGGATCATACGGCCATCCGTCTGGACCGGAGGTGCTTTGTTCACAAAGCCTTCTGAGCCGCGACCGCGAGGGAGCGGTCCCCGAATGGCCGCCCCATAAACGATCGCTAACTATCTGATAGCACTGCTGTCCGGTTAAAAGTCGAATAGAATCAATTGGTTGGGGTCATAGGGGGATTCGTTTGGGGAGTCGGATGGCTGGAGTGCCTGTAAAAGGGGCATTTTTTCGAATTGCGTAACGCTGAGAATCTGTAGAATCTGGTAAAGACTCGCTTCCAGCCCGAGCCGTTTCCGGACGATGGCGATGAGCACGTAAATCGAGACAGCGATCCAGATCTGCGTCTTGACGGCGTTCTCGCTGGTGCCGTAAAACGAGTTGATTCGCAGATGTTGCTTGATCCACTTGAAGAACAACTCAATCTGCCAACGCGACTTGTAGATGTGGGCGATGGTCAGCGCCGGGAGCGCGAAGTTGTTGGTCAGAAACTTCAGCCGCTTGTTCGTCCGGGCGTCGAAGTAACTGACCCTCCGCAACGGGTCGGGATAGGCTTGGGCCGATTCGATGGCAGCCAGTATGACGGTCTGATCCGAGCGCAAGCCCGTGGATTTGTCGACGGGATGCGAGTAGCGCCGTTGGAGCAAGATGTTCTTCTTGGTTCGCACGACGAAGAACGACGAGCAGAGAGTGAACACGAAGAGGCGTTCGAAATCGACGTAGGCCCGATCCATGACGTAGAACGCGCCGGCCTCCGGGCCGATCTCGTCGAGGATGTTGATGTCGTGCACTTTGCCTCCAGTAATGCGGATGAACGTGGGAATATTGCCGTGCAGATCCAGCAGCGTGTGCATCTTCACGGCGGCCTTTTGCTTGCGGAATCTCGCCCACGGAAACAGCGACAGGCAGAGGTCGATTGTTGTCGAGTCGAGAGCGTACAGAGTCTGGTCCAAGTCCACACCGATCGGGTCGTGGGCATATAACGGCCGTGCCATGCCAATCAAGACCTGCGCGAAGTCCGCGTAGATCCGCCAGTCGCGCGACTCGTTCGCATCGGCCAGTGTCGAGCGCGCTACCCTGCCGCGGAATCCCATGTGGTAGAGTTTGCCGTGCATCGAACGCAGGCACGTCTCGATGTCGCGGAGGCTTGCCCGATAGGTCAGCTGGGCGAATGCCATCGCAAGAAACTGATCCCAGCAGGAGAAACTTTTCAGATAGGAATCGCCGCGGTAGCGCGATACACATTTCTGAAACTCTTTGCTCGGTAGGTGCTCGATCAGTTGGGAGAAAACCGTACGGCCAAGGTTCATCCCTCATTGTGCCGCGTCCGGATGCTCCGTTCAGGCGACCATTTGCGGCCTCGGGATTTCAAATCGTTCCCGAGCAAAACAGGCCATAAGACATTGAGCGGTCGAGACTTACCGTCCGATGGCGCGACTTTCCCCGGACAGCACTGATGTGATAGTAAGCACTAACAGCCCGCGGCAAAAGTAGACGTCGCGAAAAATCGGGTACAGCCAGCCAATTCGCTTCCGGTGAAGTTCTTTGTTTCCAGGGCCATGATGGGGGGCGAATAAGTGGCAGTCCCCATTTTCCTCTCCCGTGCGACTTTCGCCACGGGCCGCTAGCCCGCGTTTCTCGCGATCGTTCGGACGAGCGGCGCGGAACGAACTTTGTAAGGGCGGGCCGCCGCGTGTTTGTTGTCAACACATTCCTTACACGTTCCGCCACCCCTGGCTGAAGCCACGGGCTTTTGCATTGTATTAGCTCCTTCGGGGGCAAGAGGAAACCGGCCCGGCTGCCCGGCTCCCACGCCGCTTGCGGAGCACGCTATTCTGATATCGTTAGGATTGCACGCCTTAGCGGCCCTTGACCCCCAAGGGACTTCGATGCCCCTGCTGGGGTAACGTCCATCCGGCGGTCGTGTGCCGCGAGGCGGGAAAGACAGGAAGGGACCAGTGAATTTTCGTTCCCTCTTCAGCGTTTTCTCGCGAGACCTGGCCATTGATCTGGGCACGGCCAATACGCTGGTCTCTGTTCGCGGCAAGGGGATCGTTGTCAACGAGCCTTCGATCGTCGCCATCAACAGGACCACCGGCGACGTCGAAGCCGTGGGCAAAGAAGCCAAGGAGATGGTCGGACGGACACCGGGAAACATCGTCGCCATCCGCCCCATGAAGGACGGCGTGATTGCGGACTTCAAGGTCACCGAGAAGATGTTGGCCTACTTCATCCAGAAGGCGCACAACCGGAAAATGCTGGTGCATCCCCGAATCGTTATCGGCGTGCCCAGCGAAATCACTCCCGTCGAAGAACGCGCGGTGCGCGATTCGGCCTACCGCGCCCATGCCAGCGAGGTCCATCTTGTCGAGCAAGCCATGGTGGCCGCGATCGGCGCCGGGCTGCCCATCACCGAGCCTTGTGGAAACCTGGTCGTCGACATCGGAGGGGGAACAACGGATGTGGCCGTCATCTCCATGTCCGGGATCGTATACTCGCGTTCCGTACGCGTTGCCGGCAACGAGATGGACGAAGCGATCATCAACTATCTCAAAAAGAAGCACAACCTGCTCATCGGCGAGCGGACGGCGGAGCAGGTCAAGATCGAGTTGGGATCGGCCTACAAGTTGGACGATCCTTCGACGATGGACATCAAGGGGCGCAATTTGATCGAGGGCGTGCCGCGAACGGTGACGGTGGACGACAGCGAGATCAGAGAGGCGCTTTCAGAATGCGTCAACACGATCATGAATGCGATACGAGTGGCGCTCGAAAGGACTCCCCCCGAGCTGAGCGCCGATATCAGCGACCGCGGCATCGTGCTGACCGGAGGCGGCGCGCTGCTTCGCAACCTTGATGTGCGCATTCGTTCGGAAACGGGTCTCCCGGTCTCCATTGCCGAGGACCCGCTGGCTTCGGTGGTGATCGGCACGAGCCGAATGTTGAGCGATTTCAAGTTGCTCCGCCGCATTTCCATCGAGTAACGCCCCTAGGGCGCTTGCTCGGGGCTTGGCGTCGCCTTCCGGTTGGCAAGGACCGTCGCCGAGCGGCTGACGAGGTGGGCGACCTCCGATCGCGAGGCGCGACGAACAAGAACCGTGGTTGAACTCTTCACCCGCTACCGCAACACCTCGGCCCTCATTGTCGTGCTGGCTGTCCAGCTCACTCTGTTGGCCTACCAGGTGAAGCGCGGCGGTGACGCCAGCTTGCTGCACGTATGGACGGCGGCGGCGATCGCGCCGGTGCAGAAAGCGATGAGTACGACATCGCACTTTGTGACGTCAAGCTGGAACGGCTACGTTTGGCTGGTCGATACGAGCGAAGAAAACCAGCGATTGAACCGACAGGTTGACGAACTGAAGCTCGAGAATCAACGGTTGCGGCGGTCGGTGGGACGATTCGAACGCGGGCGAGCGCTGAGGGGGTACCAGGAGAGCATTGCTTCCCAGACCGTGAGATCCCAGGTCATCGGCGTAGGGTCCAATCCGAACTCCAAAGAAATCTTCCTGGATCTCGGGACGAATGCCGGCGTCGCGGCCGGCATGGCGGTCGTGACGGCCGATGGAATCGCGGGCAAGGTACACGCCGCCCATGGCGGTACATCCTTGGTGCTGCTGTTCAACGACCCTGAAGCCGCCGTCGGCGTGTTGCTTGCCCGTTCGCGCGCGCGCGGGGTCTTGAAGGGAACGGGTTCCTCTTTTTGTCTGATGGATTACGTGGATCGTGATGTCGAAGTGAGCATCGGCGAAGAGGTCTATACTTCCGGGGACGACCGAGTCTACCCTAAGGGGCTTTTGGTGGGAACCGTCACCCGCCTTGAGCAAGCGAGCGAATTCCAGCGCATCTACGTCAAGCCGGCCGTCCCTCTCAACCGGCTGGAAGAAGTGTTGGTGATTACCTCGGGAGTGCACCAGCAACTGCCCAGCTCGACCGCACGGCAGCAGCCCGGGCGATTGTTGCCGCTCCCCCCCGCGGATTTCAAGCCCGCAAACCCCGTAGAGTCGGGTCTGATGAGGAACCGGACCGGCGCCGGGGCCTTGGGTTTTGATCAGATCGAAGACGCTGCCCCCGGCGCCGCTCCTCGAGCCACGGCCGCGGATCGATTGAAGCGGCGCTACCTGCGAATCGGCGAGGCGCAAGGACATCGATTCGGGGAAGGCGAGCCCGGCTCTCCGGCTCCCGACTTCAATCTGCGAACCGCGCGGCCCCGGCCCCTTCCCGGGGACACTTCGACAGCCCGGGCGGAGATCGGCGACTCCGGGGCGGCTCGGCGCCGGCAAGCGGAATCCGCGCCGGAGCCGCCCCCCGCTCCAAGCACACAGGCCGCCGCACCCGACCCTGCGAAGCGCTCGAGCGCTTCGGATGAGCGCACATCGGAAGGGCGCGGGGAACATCGCTGAGGGAAGCCGTGGGGCAGCCGCTTTCTCCTTCACTTGTCCGGGAAAATGCCACCAGGATGGCCACGGGCGTGCCCGTCGTGATCGCCGTAGTCGCCCTGGCTGCCCAGGTATACCTGCCGCTTCATGTCAGAACGTTGGGTCTCTTCGATCTGCCCCTGCTCGTTGTCGCCTATCTGGCGTTGCTCGGTCGCCGGCCCATCGTGGGACTGCTGATCGGCGCGGCGGTCGGATTGGCGCAGGACGGGCTGACGCATGGTCCGCTGGGGGTTTTCGGCATGACCAAGACGGTTGTCGGATACCTGGCCGGCTGGGCCAGCCAGGTGATCCAAGTGGGTTTCCCAGGCGTCCGCGGCATTTTGGTCGGGGCTTTCTTTCTCCTTCATCAATTCCTGTTTTGGACCGTTCAGATCGTGCTGTTGGGCAATGAACTCGCGGTGGATCTCGCGCTCACCTTCGGCCTGGCCGCCGGCCACGCGGCGGCGGCACTCCTGCTTTACCGCTTATTCGACCGCTGGAAGAAGACCTCGTGAGCCCTTACTCCACGCAAAGACGAACCAGCGGCGAAGTGCAAATCGTCGTGTTTCAATATGTAGCGGCGTTGGCCGGTTTGTGGCTGCTCGCCGGGTTCTGGCAACTGCAGGTGCAGAGTCCGGAGGTGTACGAGCAGCGCGCTGAGCGGAATCGTATCAAGTCACGCCCACTGCTTGCCCCGCGGGGGAAAATCCGCGACCGGGAGGGCCGTATCCTGGTGGACAACCGTCCCAACTTCAAGGTCTGGATGTCCGGGGCCGAGGCTCGGCGACAACACCTCGCGCTGATCGCGGAAGGCTTGAACATCCCCTACGAGGACCTTGAAGCCCAGCTGCGACGCTTGCGAGAGTCGGATGCTCCCGGCTATCGGGCCGTAGTTCTCAAGGAGAATCTGACGCCCGGCCATGTCGCTTTCGTGGAAGCTCACAAGGCGGAGTTTCAAGAGTTGGAACTGCTGCGGTCACAGAACCGGCTGTACCCGAGCGACGGTCTGGCATCCCACCTGATCGGCTACGTCGGGGAGATCAATGACCGCGAACTCGAACAGGTCGAATTCGTGCTCGCCGAGCCCGGGGCCGAGGTGGGTAAGGCCGGCGTGGAACGTCAATACAACAACGCGCTCACGGGTTCGGACGGCAGCCGCGTGGTGGTCGTCGACAGTCGCGGGCGCGAGCGGGGGTTTCTGCGAAGCGATCCCGCCCGGCCGGGACGAGACGTTCACCTGACGATCGACCTGGATCTGCAAGTCGTCGGGGAGTTGGCCATGCAGGGCCGCAAAGGGGCCGTCGTAGCGCTTGACCCCCGCAATGGCGAGATCCTCGCTCTGGTCAGCTCGCCCAACTATTTTCCCGACAAGTTCGTGGGGGGCATCTCCCTTCACGACTGGCGGCGGTTGACGGGCAACCCCGACAAGCCTCTGCTCAACCGGGCTATCCAGGCCCAGTTGGCTCCGGGCTCGGTGTTCAAGCCGGTGGTGGCCGTTGCGGCGCTCGAAAGCGGTGTCATTGACACGGACTTTACCGTCCAGTGCCAAGGTGGAGCTTCTTTCTACGGCCACTACTTCCGCTGCCACAAAAGGGACGGGCACGGCGAAGTCAACCTATATCAAGCTCTCGTCCACTCCTGCGACGTCTTCTTCTATGCGGCCGGCAACAAGCTAGGGATCAACCGGATCGCCGAATTCGCCGAGCGTGCCGGCTTCGGGAGACCCACGGGAATCGATCTGCCCCACGAAAAAGGAGGGATTGTGCCCTCCCCCAGTTGGAAGCTGCGCCACTACCGCGAGAAGTGGTACGCGGGCGAAACGATTTCCGTCGCCATCGGCCAGGGCGCGCTGACCGTCACCCCGCTCCAGGTGGCTTACGCCATCGGCGGCTTGGCGTCAGGCGGCGTGTGGCATCAGCCGCGCCTTGTTTCCTCCACCCACAGGAAGGCGGTTCGCGACGACTATGAGCCTCCGGCTCCTCGCATCGTCAGACTCCGAAGGAAAAGCGTCGACGCGGTCGTGAAGGGGCTTTGGGGAGTGGTGAACGGGGGCGGGACTGGAGTTCGAGCTCGGCTGGCGGGCTACGATGTGTGCGGCAAGACGGGGACCGCGCAACTGATTTCCAATCGCTCGACCCCCCGCGGCGATCGAGACTTGCGAGACAACGCTTGGTTCGTGGGCTTCGCTCCTTGCCGCAACCCGGAAATTGTAGCAGTCGCGCTTTTTGAACACGGCGAGCACGGCCATCTGGCCGCTCCCATCGTGCGGGACGTATTGAAAGCCTATTTCGACAAGCAGCGGCGAGACCCCGGAAACGTTCGGCAGGCTGACAGCGGGGCCGGTTCGCGGAGGGATCTTGCCGCCTCGCGCCCCAGCCGGGAGAACTTGCCGTGAGAGAAGAGCGGACGACTCGGGACTTCGACTGGACGTTGTTGGGTCTCGTGCTGGCGATCGCGACCCTGGGAGTGGTCGAGATCTACAGCGCTACCCGCAACACCGTTTGGGAGGGCGCCTACCTCAAGCAGCTGTTGTGGATCGGGTTGGGTCTCGTCTTGCTGTGGACGATTTCGCGGATCGACTACAAAACTCTGGTCGACCAGGCACCGGTTTTCTACGCCATCGCCATCGTCCTACTCGTGAGCGTCGAGCTTTTCGGCTCCACCTTCGGCGGGGCCAAGCGATGGCTGCCGCTGCCCGCCGGGCTGCATTTGCAGATCTCTGAATTCGTCAAAGTGGTGCTAGTATTGTTGGTGGCATGGTTCTTCATGGGCTCGTCGGCAAGGCCGGTGCCTCCGGCGAGACTGGGCGCCATAGCGGTGCTGTTTGGGGTTCCCATGGTCCTCGTGCTCAGGCAGCCGGATCTGAGCACGGCCCTTAGCTATTTGCCGATCCTTGTTCTGGGCGTATTTCTGGCCGGCGTGCGATGGAAACACCTGGTTATTCTGGCCCTACTCAGCTTGCTGGCGGCGCCGATCGCCTGGCGCCAACTGCAGCCCTATCAAAAAGAGCGCCTGATCGCCTTTGTGGACCCGGAAAGAGACCCCCGGGGCGGGGGGTACCAGTCCATTCAGTCGAAGATCGCGGTCGGCGCGGGCGGCATATGGGGCCAAGGCCTTGCCCGCGGCTCGCAGACGCAGTTGCGTTTTCTGCCGGTTCCGCACACGGATTTCATCTTCTCGGCGTACGCCGAGGAGGCGGGTTTCGTCGGGGTGGCCTTGGCGTTGGGGCTTTACTTCGCTGTCTTAATGCGCGTTGCGAGCAATGCACGGACGGCCGCGGATACGATCGGGATGCATATCTGTATGGGCGTGGCCGGGCTTTTGCTGTTTCATCTGGTGGTGAACGTCGGCATGGTGATCGGCCAGATGCCGGTGACAGGCCTGCCTCTGCCGCTGATGAGCTATGGAGGATCGAACGCCCTCACGACGTTTTTGTTGTTCGGATTGGTGATTAACGTCCGGCTCCGCCGGTTTACGAACTAACGGCATACGAAAAGTTCTTACGCCCGTTGGGCGGGTTTGGGCTGAAACCTAACGGCCCGAAAGATAACACTGAGCACAAGGGAAGGATGAGAGCCCAGCCTCCGCGGGAGCGGAACAGCGGCTGGAGAGGCCGCCGGCGTTGAGCGCGATGTGCGTGGCGCTCCGCCGGGCAAGGCCGAACGAAGCGGGATGACAACGCTCGCCTGTTTGTTGCGGCGGGCCTCCGCTTAAACGAGATTCCGGCGTCTCAAGGACGCCTCATGTCTTGCCTGAAAATGCCGCGCTCTGGTTTGGGCCCTCCTTCCTGAGGAGGGAATCCCTTGTCGAAGGAACTGATAGTTGATTCGTCGCCTCACGAGACTCGCGTAGCCATTCTGGAAGATGACCGGCTGGTTGACGTCTACATAGAGCGCGAGTCGGAATACCCTTTAGCTGGAAGTATCTTCAAGGGGCGAGTGACCCGGGTACTGCCGGGCATGCAGTCGGCCTTTGTGGACATCGGGCTGGGACGGGATGCTTTTCTCTACGTCTCTGATTTCTTTGACGACGGCAAAAAAGAAGAACACGATGCGATCGCCAGCCGTCCGGAGGCAGCCTTTGAAACCGCCGAGTCCCCCGCGACCGATCCTGAACCGGCCCCCACAAAGACTGATGCCTCGATTAAGCCGAGTCGCCGGGAGCGACGAGGCCGCCGGTCTCGCCGGAAACCGCCGACTAGAGAGGGCTTCCCGGAGTCAAAATACGCTCCGCTCGGTGAGCAGGAAACCTCTCCCCCAGCAGACGCCCCCTCCGAACCGACTGCCCCGGAAACCGAGTTTGCGGTCTTGCCGGGTGAATCCTTAGCGAAATATCGAGACCGGCCGCCTCTTGCAGGGAAGCAGGACTCTGGCGGCTCTGAGCCGGCGGGTGAGGCCGCCGATCAGCCGCAGCGTGTTGCCGAGCCTGATCAGCGAGATCCCTCTACGGTCGAGACTACGTCTGACCCGGATCCCGACGATCGGCAGTCCGCCTCCGATGGCGGATCATCGCCCGCGGTTTCCGACGAAGGCGGCGCCCCAGCCGAGCAGCCGTCTCCAGCCGATCCATCAAGCCTGGCGAGCGACGCCGACACGGGCCCCTCTTTCTCGGCGAACCAGTACTCAGACCCGCCCGAGACCGGCGGGGAGATCCCGGCGGCAGGCGACGAGCCGGACACCTCCCGCGCTACGGTCTCGGAGGGGATCCCCCGCCTGCTCCCCACATCGGAAGCCGAGTCAGGGGAAGCCGACTCACCGCGACGCCCCGGTCAATTCGAATCGCAGCGGAGCGATACAGGCAAGCCGGCTTCCGAGCAGGCGGCCCCGAAGTCCTTGACCTCTCCCCGCTCAGGCAGCTCGTTCTGGGATCGGCTGCTTTCAAAGTCGACACCCGATAAGGACGACCAACCGAGGGCCTTCCCACCCGCGGGTACGCGCGGGTCTCCCACCGAGGCGACCGAGGGGTCGGACACGGGAGACCGCCAGGCGGCTCCCTCGACCGAACAGGCTGACGACGTTTCGTCGGACGGATATGAGAGTGAGGCGGAAGCGGGCCTTGCGGATCAAGACCCGGAAGCGTCTCTGGATGAGCGTTCGCTCGAGTCTCCCGGGGCGCCGGCGTCCGACGCGGAGAGCGGCCGCGGATCTTCCGATCTCATGACCGAGACCGAGACGGACGGGGATCCCCATGCCGCGGAATCTTCGGCGGACGAGCCCTCGGCGGCGCGCCCGGCCAAAGTTCGGCTGCGCGGCAGGTCTTCTCGCTATTTTCGCCGTCGCAACCGGCGTCAAAGGCCGAGCGAAGTGCCCGCCGGCACGGCCGGAGAGGACGCACCCCAGGAGTCTGCCGCACCGGTAGGCGCGCCCCAGCAGCCGCGAATCACCGACCTCCTCAAGGAAGGACAGGAGGTGCTGGTACAGATCTCCAAGGAGCCTCTCGGCAGAAAGGGTGCGCGCATCACCTCTCATATCGCTCTTCCCGGACGCTACCTCGTCTACATGCCGACGGTGGAGCACACCGGAGTATCCCGCAAGATCGTCTCCGAGGCCGAGCGCCGCCGTCTGCGCAAGGCTGTTCTCGCCCATAGCGAAGGAATGCCCGGGGGATTTATCGCCCGCACGGCTGGCGAGGGCGTTGAAGAAGAAGAGATCGCCGACGATATGAACTTCCTCCACAGCCTTTGGCGGGGACTTCGAGAGCGGGCGGACGCCTCCCCAGCTCCTAGCCGAGTCCATCAGGATCTCGACGTAGTGGAGCGGATTTTGCGCGACCAATTGGCCGACCCGTTCAAGACCATTTGGGTCGAAGGTGAAGAGGAGCATGAAAGAATCCTGCGCTTTGTGGAACGCTTTCAACCGGATCTGCTTGAGCAGGTCAAGCCCTATACACGGCAGAAACCGATCTTCGACGAGTTCAACATTACGGCTGAGTTGGAAAAGGCGCTACGGCCCAAGGTGTGGCTAAAGTCCGGCGGATACCTCGTCATCAACCAGACCGAGGCGCTCGTGGCCATCGACGTCAACACGGGCAAGTATGTCGGCAAGTCCGACAGCCTGGAGGAAACCATCGTCAACACCAATCTCGAGGCCGTGCAAGAGGTGGTACGGCAGATGCGTCTTCGGGATCTGGGAGGCATCATCGTAGTCGACTTCATCGACATGAACGATCGGACGAACCGCCGCAAGGTGATGGCCGCGCTCGAACAGGAGCTCGAGCTTGACCGGGCGCCGTCGAAGGCCTTGCGGTTTAACGATTTCGGCCTCGTTGCGATTACCCGAAAGCGAATCAAGCAGTCGCTCGAGCGCACCCTCTGTACGCCCTGCCCCTACTGCCATGGCTCCGCCTACGTCAAGTCGCCTCAAACGGTTGCCCTCGAGATCTTGGCGGAGGCCAAAAAGATGGCCCGTTCGGCGAAAAAGCGCAAAGACGTCACTCTGCGGGTGAACCAGGAAGTCGCCCGCGTCCTCAAATCGCGTGACAACACCTACTTGCAGGACCTTGAGCAGCTTCTAGGATCTCAGGTGTTGGTGCGCAGCGACGTTTCACTACACCGGGAGAACTTCGGCTTTCACTAGGTGCTTAGCCTGGGTCAGCCCCGCTCTACGACTTCTCGGCTCGTCGCGGTTCGCCCGTTCTGCTGGTCCGCCATGCGAACGGATACGAGTTGTGAAACGCCGGCTTGCTGCATGGTCACGCCGTAGAGGGTCTGGGCGGTTTCCATGGTTGTCTTGCTGTGGGTGATCAGGATGAATTGCGTGCGGCCACTCATCTCGCTGACGAGGCGGCTAAAACGAGCGAGGTTAGGCTCGTCGAGCGCGGCGTCCACCTCATCGAGCACGCAAAATGGACTGGGCTTGTATTGGAAGGTCGCCATCAGCAGGGCGACCGCGGTCAGCGATTTTTCGCCGCCGGAAAGAAGGGCGACGTTCTGCAAACGCTTACCCGGAGGAGAGGCGATGATGTCGATCCCCGAGTCGGCGGCGTTGGATTCGTCGGTCAACTTCATCTCCGCCTGGCCGCCGCCGAACAGCGTGCGGAAAACTTCATGAAAGTTCTTGTTGATTACTTCAAAGGCATCTTGAAACTTGCGCCGCGAGACGGCGTCGATTTCGGCGATGGCCGTTTGCGTGTCGGCGATGGAATCCACCAGATCTTTCTTTTGCGTTTCGAGAAAGTCCAGCCGCTCCTTGGCTTCCTGGAACTCTTCGAGAGCCAGTATGTTGACCGGGCCGAGGCTCTCCAGTTTCGCCTTGGTCTCTTGGTGCCGGGCTTCGGCCGCGGCGAGTTCCTCGTCGGCAAGCTCCGCGCTTTCGCCCTCGGATACCTCGCGGATAGGCTTCCCGATCTCGCGCCGACATTCCTCCTCGAGGTGCTTGACCTCGGAGCGGATCTCCGCCAAGCGAACGTCGATCGCGGAACGATGATCACGAATTTGATCTAAAGACGAACGCTCGACGCCGATCTGCTCCTCCGACGTCTCAACGCGGCCGCGCAACTCAGCCAGATCCCGCGAAATTTCGCTCGCTTCTTGTTCCGCCTCGACGCGCCGGTCGCACTGTTGCTCGATGCGGCTTTCAAGCTCGACGTTCTCCTCGAGCAGGCGGACACGCTCCTGTTCCGACTCTCGCATTTGCGTCGAGAGGGACTGCATCCGCTCGTTCTGCTCTTCGACGCGCTGCCGAGCCCGAGCGGACGAGGCGGTCGCTCCCTTGTGCCTCTCTTCAAGAGTTGCCAATTGGGTGCGTGCTTGTGTTTGTTCTTGGAGCAGGCCGGCGAGCCTCCCCTGATTTTCGTGGATGCGCTGTTCCAAATCGACGAGCAACTTTTCACCTTGGCCGCGTTCCGTCTCCTTCTGCTCGATCCGCCGGCTACGAGCGTCCCGATCCGCCGAGGCCTCTTGTGCCGTGTGTTGCAGCCGCTCCCTTTCGACGCCCGCCACCGAGCACCGCCGCTCGCCGCGGTCAATCTCCTCATCAAGCCGGCGCAGTTCATGCTCGCCGGCCAGCAACCGTTTCTCCGTCTCCTGGCATTCGGACTTGACAGTTTCCAACTCCGTACTTTTGTTCTGGATTTCGTTTTCGGCTTGTGACGCGATGGCCAGGGCTTCATGAAGCGACGTCTCCCAAGCGGCGATTTTCGGCGTCAGCTCGCGGAGCTCGCGCTTGAGCGACAGGGGACCGCTCGCGCCCGGCTTGCCGCCTCGCACCGTGTGGCCGCGGTAGCAAACGCCGTCCGGCAATAAGAACGAAAGATCGGGATACTGCACCGCCAGCCGGCGAGCGGCCTCTTCGTCTTCGACCAGGTAACAGCCGCGCAGACGAGGCAGCAGGGACGACGCCGCGCCGGAGAGCCCATTGGTCAGGCGAATCGAGTCGGCCAAGCGCCCCGAGACGCCCGTCTCCGGCCCCAGAGCGGGAATCTCTTCGGCCAGTTCGGAGTCCGGGTGAACGAGAAACGTAACCTCGCCGTGCAGGTCTCGACGGACAAGCTGCACGCCCTGCCGTGCGTCGTTCCAACTCTTGACGACCACGAACTCGAGCTCATCGCGCAGGAAGTCTTCGGCGATCCTCTCGTGCTCGGAAGCAACTTCCATGTAATCCGCCAGGATGCCGGTCGGATGGAAGCCCTGCTCCGCACGCCTATCTATCGCCGCGAAAAAGTTTTTGACGCTCTCGGCCGTATACGCGTGGTGGGAGAGAATTTCTTCCAGTGAATCACGCCTGGCCCTGGACCGAGAGAGTTCCTCCCGCAGCCGCTCGACTTGTTCGCGCCCGGTTGCGGCCTGCTCCTTGTGTGAACCGATCTGCTGCTCGATGCTCTTCCCGCGAGCCGCCAAAACTTCGAGATTCTTCCGTTCCCGTTCAACCTGTAACGCTGCCTCTTCGCGGCGGCCTGACAGACCCGCGAGCTCCTGCTGTGCGTCCTCTTCTTCCTGCCGCAGGCCTGCGATCCGGCGTCCGGTGCCGGCAAGGAACTCCTCGAGTTTGGCGACTTCATTCCGCGCCGCGGCGATCTCACCAAGAAGCTGGAGTATGCGAAGGCGGCCGCGCTCCTGTTGCTTCTCATCTTCAACGGCGGCGGCTTGGCATTGCTCAACGCCGGAGGTCTTTTGCATCAACGCTTGCCGGGCGCTGTCTTTCTCCGCCGCCACTTGTTCCAAGGCGACCTCCTCCGACGCCAACTCGGCCTCAAGCTGATCGAGCCGCTCCGCAAGATAGGAGATTTGAACCTGCCACTGTTTTTCGCGTTTTTCGTTCTCCTTGGCGGTCCCGGCCTGCTGTTCCACGCGAGAGCGCAACCGCTCGATGTCGACCACGAGCTCAGAGAGCTCCTCGCGGCGGCTGGTCAGCGCCGTATCCTGGAGTTGCTGCTGCTTGCGATGCGACGTCAATTCGCTTTCGAGCCGCTGCAGCCGCTCGGTCAACAGACGATTCTCGCCTTCAGCTTCCTCCGACTCCGCCGCCCACGACCTGAGCTGCCCATCGAGGAGCCGAAATCGGCCGGCCAGCAGAACCGAGAGAGTCGCTTTGAGCCGATTCTGGAGTTCCTCGTGCCGGCGTGCTCTCGACGCCTGGCGTTTCAGCGAATTGACCTGCCTGGTCACTTCCTGCAGGATGTCATTGACGCGATCGAGATTCTGACGGGCGCTTTCGAGTTTCAACTCCGCCAGCCGTTTTTTCGTCTTGAACTTCGTAACGCCCGCCGCTTCTTCGATAAACGCGCGCCTGTCCACGGGGCGGGAACTCAGGATCTGCTCGATTCTTCCTTGCTCGATGATGGCGTAGTGCTGCGGTCCCAGACCCGTGCCCATGAACAGCTCTCGGACGTCGCGCAGGCGGCAGGCCTTTCCGTTGATCAGGTATTGGCTTTCACCGGATCGAAATAGCTTGCGTGTAACGACCATCTCTTCGGGCCGCTTGGCCAAGCTTGCCGGGACCCCGTTTGAGCCGTTCCCGTTTCTTGCGGCCACGTAGGCTTCCGGGTCCACCAGCGTCAAGCTGATCGAAGCCAGGCCCGAGGGTTTGCGGTCCCGCGAGCCGTTGAAAATAAGGTCCTGCATGCGAGCGCCGCGGAGGCTTTTGGCCGACTGTTCGCCGATCACCCAACTGATAGCGTCGCCGATATTCGACTTCCCGCACCCGTTAGGACCGACGATGGCCGCAATACCATCGCCGCTGAACCGCAACTCCTGACGGTCGCAGAACGATTTAAAACCGAAAAGTTCCAGTTTCTTGAGACTTAGCACGGTCTTTCACCTTGAGGCCCGGCTGGGTTCAGGTAACGCTCGTTTCAGCTTACACTGTAGCGATCAAATGAGTTTGGACAGGAGTACGAGTCCGCCTACACTTGATTATGGTAACTCCGTCGAATCCCGTTGTAAAGCCCTAGCAACAACATTTAGTATGAAATCGGGCAAACCGTACTACATCTGGGGCTACGGTTCCTACGCTGACGTCCCTCGGAGCGGTACAATACTAATCGTGACGCCCACCCTTGGCGGTATACGATCTTTGGCCTTGACGCTGATTGTGGCCGTTACGGCCTTGCCGCTGGCTGGCCAGACCTCGCTGCATCTCTCAAACGTGCGCCAGCTTACATTCGGAGGCCAAAACGCAGAGGCTTATTGGTCGCCCGACGGGGGCCGGCTCATTTTCCAATCCACTCGTGAGGGAAACGCCTGCGACCAGATCTACCTCATGAACGCGGACGGCTCGGGGATCGAGCGCGTCTCGACCGGAAAAGGCGCAACCACCTGCGGATATTTTCTTCCCGAGGGCAAGGGGATTATCTATGCCTCGACGCACGCGGGCCAGGCGGAGTGTCCGCCGCGCCCTGACCGCAGCCAGGGTTACCTCTGGGCCGTGCATGAAACCTACGAGATCTACGTCGCGGATGGCGACGGGAGCAACCCGCGAAAGCTCACCGAAACTCTAGGATACGACGCCGAGGCTACCGTCAACTGGAAAACCGGCCAAGTTATTTATACCTCGAAGGCGTCCGGCGATCTGGATCTGTGGTCCATGGATCTCGATGGGGCAAATAAGCGGCGACTCACGAAAACTTTGGGCTATGACGGAGGGGCGTTTTTTTCACCGGCCGGCGACAAGATCGTCTGGCGAGCTCATCATCCAACCGAAGCCCAGCAGATCAAGCGCTACCGTGATCTGCTGGCCCAGAATCTGACGGCGCCCATGAAAATGGAACTGTTTGTCGCCAACTCCGACGGCTCCGATGCGCGCCGGATCACGAACTTCGGTTGTGCCAGCTTCGCGCCGCAGTTCACCCCCGATGGCCGGCGCATCATCTTCTCCTCGAACAAGAACCGCTGCGACAGCCGTGAGTTTGAGCTTTTTCTGATTGACCTCGACGGGAACAACCTCGAGCAGATCAGCGACTTCGGCGGTTTTACGTCCTTTGCCGAGTTTTCCCCGGACGGGGAAAAGCTGGTGTTCACCTCGAGCCACAACGCCAAGAGCCGCTACGAATTCAACATCTTTGTGGCCGATTGGCAGCCGTAGACGGCCACGCCGGAGGTGCCTGCGTCATGCAACGACCTCCCGAGCGTGCCAGACGGAGCCGCGGGCGCGAGCCTGCGGTCCAGGTGCCAATGACCTCTTCGATGCGACAAGCCGTTGTGCTCAACGCGGTGCCCCTTCCGAGCCGCGCGCGTCAGCAAGCGGTCCAGTGTTGCCATGCCACGCCGGAGGTGCCTGGGTCATGCAACGACCCGGTGTGCTCACGAGGCCTCGACCGCGCCTCAGGGCGCGATTGATAGCACCCGTTTGCCGACAAAGGGTACGCTGGCCGATGTGCATGAACTGTTGCCGCGAGCCATGGCCGCCGGGTTTTTCACCGCGGCTGTGGTGAGAAAAGCGGGCTAGTATCCGCCGAGTCGCTCCGCACCTCCCCTGCTTGGCGAGCAATCCGGACATTCGTTCCCTGCTTCGCGGGCCACGTTATACTCGAAACAGTGCCGCTTGCCCCGATTAATACGCGTGCGTTTCAAAGGGTCGTTACCTGGGCCCTGGCCTTGCTGGTGATCTACTTTTTGTACCGCGTCGTGAAACCTTTCTTGATTCCACTGACCTGGGCCGCCGTGCTTTCTATTTTCTTCTTTCCGCTGCACCGGCGGGTTCGCTCGTGGCTCCCCCGCCCCAACGTGTGTGCGTTGATTAGCGTGACGGCCGTGACCATTGTGCTGTTGGCGCCGCTGGCTTGGCTCGTACCCGCTTTTGTCAAAGAGGCCGTGTCGGTGGCAGGATCCATTCCGACCGAAGAGGCTCTTCCGAAAATGAAATCCCTGCTCGAGGGGTTATTTGCCCGGGCGCCGGTTCCGCTGGGGAACTTCGAGGAGATCGTTCGTGAAGTAAGCCAGAAGGCAGGCGCCCTGCTGGCGCAGCAGTCCGCCCGGCTGGCGGGCAACGTAGCCCTATTCGTCTTCCACCTGATCGTCATGCTGCTGGCGATGTTTTATCTATTCCGCGACGGTCCCAAGCTGTTGCAGCTGCTCAAAGACATCTCACCGTTGGGCGGGGCGCACAGCGATCACATGATCCAAGAAGTGACGGAGATGATTTCGGTTACGCTCTCGAGCGGATTTTTCGTTGCCGGCGTGCAGGGATTACTGGGAGGAATAATTCTTTGGGCGTTGAGTATGCCCTCGCCGGTTTTCTGGGGGGTGGTGATGGGGTTTCTGGCCTTCCTGCCGGTCGTGGGGCCATGGCTCATATGGGTTCCGGCGGCCATCGGGACGGCGCTCAACGGAGACACGGTGCGCGCGGTGGCGCTGGTCGTGCTTGGTTTTATCCTGGTGAGCGGTGCGGACAACGTTCTTCGGCCCATCTTGATCGCCGGCAGGGCGCAGATCAACGGTTTGTTGGTGTTTGTCAGCGTCCTCGGCGGCATTCAGGCTTTTGGTTTTTTGGGCGTCGTGCTCGGTCCGCTGGTCGTGGCTACGGCCGCCGGCATGCTGAAGGGCTATCGCGAAAGCTTGCGGCAGACCGAGGCCCTGCCGCCTATTTCCGAGGCCGCTTAGGGCACGTTTCCGCCACCTGGCCGTCGAAGCGCCCGATAGCCCCCCGTTCTTTGCTGGGCTTGTTCGCCGTGCTCAACGTAGGGTTCAAGTACACCCGCGCTATTCACGAAACGGGGCGCCGAGCGTCTCGTGCCTTATGCTGACCCGCCTCTTACACACTTCGCCTCGCCACGTGGGAAGAAATGCGGCTTAGGACGCTGTTGGAATGTTGGTGGGGAAGATCACAAATCGCGTTGACTCTCCGACTGACGTCGGCTATATTTAAGTCACTCGCGGCCCCGGAATCGGGTTGAGGCTTCTCTGCTGAGAAGAATCGGGGCGGCGGGGCGTAGTCTCGCAAAAGCAAACGAAATATTGCCTTCGGCGATGCGCGGTTTGTTTGAGTGCGCTGAGTTGCTTATGATAGGGACGGGTGCGTTCGGCGACGGACACATCTTTTTGGTGCATGGGAGAGGTTTGGCTTGGCTTCGGACAATCCCCTGACGTCCGGCGAAACGGAACCGGCTGGTCAGGACGCGCGCCCTTCCGCGGGGCCGTCCGAAGCGTTCGAGGCGAGGTCGCGGCTCGAAAACGGGGAGCTGCCAAGCCCGGGCGCCCCAGGCGAACTTCCGTTACCTTCAAGCAGCGAAACGAACGGATACGAAGGGCAACACGCCGAGCCGGTCGCCGCTGACGATCCCGTCTACGAAGAGCCGCCCAGTGATTATTCCGAGTTGGGGAAAGTTCGACAGGGAGAGTTGTGCCGAGGCCGCGTTGTGGGCATCCTGGCGGAAGGCGCGGTCGTCGACATAGGAGGAAAGACCGAGGGTCTCATCCCCAGCTCCGATTTTGGCGACAGCGACGCCGAGTCCGGCCTTGCGCCGGGCGACGAGATCGAAGTCTTTGTCGTCAGTCGGGCCGCGGCGGGCGACTATGTGGCTTTGTCCTATGAGCGCGCCCGCCGACTGCGCGCTTGGGAGAAGGTGGAGCAAGCCTACCGCGGACGCCAGACCCTCGGGGCGCGAGTCGTCGGGAGGGTGAAAGGCGGCTTGAGCGTGGACCTGGGGATTCCCGCTTTCTTGCCCGGATCGCAGGCGGATCTGGACTCCTCGATCGATCTGGACGGAATCGTCGGAGAACAGATAGAAGTTCGCATCGTCAAGCTGAACCGCGGTCGCGGCAATTTGGTCGTCTCCCGGCGGCAAGTATTGGAAGAGGAGTTGCGGGCGCGAAGGAAAGCGACGCTGGCAAAGCTCGGCGAGGGCGGTGTCATCACAGGGACTGTCAAGAGCCTTGCCGGCTACGGGGCCTTCGTGGACCTGGGAGGTCTCGACGCCTTGCTCCACGTCACCGACATCTCGTATCGACGCATCCAAGGCCCTTCCGAGGTCCTCAGTGTAGGCGACGAAATCACCGCCAAGGTACTTCGTTTCGATCCCCGACGTGAGCGAGTTTCACTGAGCCTGAAGCAGCTCCAACCCGATCCCTGGCAGGGCGCCCAAGAAAGGTACAAGCAGGGCGATCGGGTCTCCGGGTGCGTGGCGAGCGTCACCGACTACGGCATCTTTGTCGAACTGGAGCCGGGCGTCGAAGGCCTTGTCCACACCTCGGAGATCAGTTGGTCTCGGCGCGCGAAGCATCCCTCGAAAGTGGCCAAGCCGGGGGAGGATCTCAGCACGATTATTTTGAGCGTGGACCAAAAACACCGCCGTGTTTCGCTGAGCGTCAAGCGCCTGCGGCCCGACCCGTGGACCGAGGCGTCTACGCGCTATCCTGCCGGATCAATCGTTGAAGGCAAGGTGAGAAACTTGGCCGCTTTTGGCGCTTTCGTGGAAATCGAAGAAGGGCTGGACGGGTTATTGCATATTTCCGACCTCACATGGGATGGCGGGGTAAAGCACCCGCGCGAGGCTGTGCGGAAGGGTCAGAAGGTGCAGGCCGTCGTTCTGCGCGTCGACGAGGAGAACCGTCGTGTTTCGCTTGGCCTCAAGCAGCTTCAGTCCGATCAGTGGGATCTATTCTTCTCCCAATACATGATCGGTGACACGATCCGAGGAGCTGTCAAACGACGGACGAACTTCGGCGCCTTCGTCGAGCTGGCGCCGGGCGTCCAGGGCCTCTGTCACCGTTCAGAGCTTCCGGGAGACTCTCATAAGAAACGGACGAATCCACTCCGGATGGGCCAAGAGTATGAGTTCAAGATCATTCGCCTTGACGAGTTCGAAAAGAGAATCGGACTGCGGTTTCACTCGGCGGTCCCTAGCAACGGCGAGGCCGCGGCCAAGCCCCCGCAGGTGGGGCGACCGCCTTCGGCAACCGGCCGGACATAAGCCGCCGGCGAACGCGAGGACATAGGGTCGCCGCAGCAAGTCCCTCAGCGAAGTTACTGAAAGCAACGGGTTGCCAGTCGTGCTATGATCCCTCGGTATAGGCAGTCTGTTAGGCAGGCGGGTTCGAGCGGATGTAGAGTCTGCAGGGAGAAAAAGGGGTGATATGACCAAAGCGGATTTAATCGAGGAAGTCTCTCGCGTGGTGGAAGTCACCCGCAAGGATTCTGAAGTCATCGTGGAGACGATTTTTGACAGCGTCGTCCAGTCGCTGCGAAAGCGCGAGAAGGTAGAGGTGCGAGGCTTTGGGAGCTTTCGTACCCGCGAGCGGCAGGGTCGGATGGGGCGAAATCCCAAGTCCGGCGCCAAAGTGGAAGTTCCTCCCAAGACGATTCCGTTCTTCAAACCGAGCAAGGAACTGCGCGATGTCGTGAACGGAGGCCCGCCTCCGCCGGCGACACCCGTTGAACCAAGGCCCAGCTTCGAAGACCCCAGCTGACGCGCGGTGGACGATCCGCCCGCCCGCCGCGCTGTTTCCGCCCTCCCATAGCCGGGAAAACCGAGCCGCCGGCTTTCCGGATGGAGTTGTGATGGACTACATCTGGAGCCCCTGGAGATACCACTACGTCAAGCAAGCGGACAAAGAATCCCGCTGTGTCTTCTGTGAGATTCACACCGCGCACGACGATGAAAACAACCTGGTCGTATTTCGCGGCCAATCGAACTTCATCGTCCTGAATCGTTACCCCTACACCAGTGGCCACGTGATGATCGTCCCCACGGCTCATGTTGCGACCGTCGAAGGCGCGGCGGTCGAAGCGCTGGAAGAGATGATGCGGCTTGCCCGCCGGGCCGAGTCTGCTCTCCGCAAGCTCTACAAGCCCGACGGGCTGAACCTTGGCATGAATATCGGCAAGGCCGCCGGGGCCGGGATCGGCGGTCACATCCATCTACACGTGCTGCCCCGTTGGATAGCCGACAACAACTTTGTCACCGTGGTGGGCGAAACTCGCGTCCTCCCCGAAGAGCTGCCGGAAACGTGGCGTCGCCTCCACGCCGAGTTCCACCCCCCCTCTGCATGAAAGCGCTCCCCGCGGTCCTGGCCGTCGCGGCGCTCAGCGTAGCCCCCATTTCCGCTTCCCTCAACCGTTCGCAAAACCACTCCTGAGAAAAACAGGTTAGGCGCCGAGCGGGCCGTCGATGAGATTGCCGACGACTTTAGCGCCGGTGAGGGGAATATCGGTTAGCGTTTCAGCGCGCCCGTGACGCTGGTAGGTGAGACGGCTGTGGTCGAGGCCGAGCTGGTGAAGGATGGTGGCGTGAAGATCGGAGACGCCTACTCGGTCTTGGACCGAACGGTAGCCGAAATCGTCGGTGGCGCCGTGAATGTGGCCTCCCTTGAAGCCGCCGCCTGCTAGCCACAGGCTGAAGGCGTTGCGGTTGTGGTCACGTCCCGAGCCGTTTTGCGAAACCGGCAAACGGCCGAATTCCCCGCCCCACCAGACGATCGTGCTGTCCAACAGGCCGCGGCTTTTGAGGTCATGGATCAGCCCGTGTACGAGCAGTTCCGTCTGCCGGCAGATCTTGTCGATCTCGGTCCGCGTATTTAGGTGGCTGTCCCAGGGCTGGGTCGAGCACTTCGCCGGCGGAAAGATCTGGACGAAGCGCACACCGGCTTCGACCAGCCGGCGGGCCATTAGGCAGCGGGTGGCGTGCCCGGCGGTGACGGGGTTGTCCATGCCATACATCTTCTTGGTCGCCTCGGTTTCCTTGCCGATGTCCAGCACGTCGCCGGCGGCCAACTGCATCCGTGCCGCCAGCTCGTAGTTCATGATCCGAACCTGAAGTTCCGAGTCGTGGGGATACTTCTTGCGATGCTGTTCGTTGAGTTTAGCTAGGAGATCTAGGTTCTCCCGCTGCGTTTGCTGGGGCACAATGGGATTCAAATTCAACACCGGCGCACCCTCGGTGCTAAACTCCGTCCCGCGATAGGTGGCCGGCATCCAGCCGTTGTTCCAGAGCAGATTGCCGCTGGTGTTGTAGCCCGCCGGATCTCGCAGCACGATGAACGCGGGCAAGTTCTGATTCTCTGTCCCTAGCCCGTAGCCCTAGCCCGTAGCTAACCCAGCACCCGATCCCCGGCCGGCCGGGGAAGATCTTCCCCGTCACATACATAATCAGGGCTTCCGTGTGGTTGTTGTGCCCGTATGCATGGACCGCACGAGGCAAATGTCGTCCACGTACTTCGGTGTATGGGTGAGTGCCTCGGAAAGCTCCATGCCGCACGCACCGTGTTTCTGAAACTCAAACGGGCTGGCCATTAGCTCGTTGGCCTCGCTGCCCGTTTGGAACATCTCCACCTTCTCGTTGTGTCTCTGGCCGTCATGTTTCTGCAGCTCGGGCTTGGGGTCAAACAAGTCCATCTGGCTGGGCCCGCCGTTCTGGACAATCTGAATCACGGCCCTCGCCTTAGCCGGAAAATGCCCGGGTTTCGGTTCCAGATTCGCCTCGTTTCGATTGGCGGCGCCCGCCAGACCGTCGGCGTTGAGCAGATACGACAAGGCAACGCTGCCGAAGCCCAAGTCCGACATTTGCAACAGCTCGCGTCGAGAAGGAAGTGGCGACAGCGGACTCAGCCGATTCAAGTTGCGCATGGCCGCACCTATTCCAGATACAAAAACTCGTTGGTGTTAAGTAGTGTGTGACACAGGCTGACCAAGGCGTTATCGGCAGCCTGCTCGGCCGGAACTTGGTCGGCCAGCTGCCGTGCAGCCTGTCGCTCGAACAACGCGGTACTCCACCCCTTTTCTTTGGAAGTGGGCTTGCGCCCCAGCGCGATTCGAAATGCCAGGCCGATCTTTTCGCCTAAGGATCCCCCCGCGGACTTCTCCACGCGCTGGGCGAAATACTTCGCCTGGTCCATTACGAACTCGTCGTTAATCATGGCCAGCGACTGCAACACGACCGCCGAGGAGTCGCGCCGCGCGCAGATAGTCATGAGCACCGGCTGGTCGAAAACGGCGAGCAGGCTGTGGTTGTAGTTTCGCCGTGCGTAGATATACAGGCTTCGACGCCACTGGCTGGTCGGAGTCGGCAGATCTTCGGTGGAAATGACAACCTTGCCGCCGGGCAGGATCTCGATCGGTATTGGATCGCCGCCGATCGTCCGATCCAACTTGCCGCCGGCTACCAGCATGGCGTCGCGGATCGTCTCCGACTCCAGCCGGCGCAACGGCATCCGCCACAGCAGTTTATTCCCCGGATCGACCACAACCGGATCGGGATCACGAGTGCTCTCGTCTTCGGCGCGATAGGTGGCCTGCGTATAAACGCTTGATGTCATGATCTGCTTCAGCAGGGGCTTGATGTGCCAGCCGGAGTCGACGAACTCGCTGGCCAGCCATTCGAGCAGCTCCGGGTGCGTCGGCGGGACCCCGGAGCGGCCGAAATTGTCTGCCGTGGCCACAATGCCCTCGCCCAAAAGGTGCTGCCACAGGCGGCTTACGGCCACCCGAGCGATCAGGGAGGACGCCGGTGTATCGTCCTTGGTGAGCCATTTAGCAAAGGCCAGGCGGCGGCCGCTGGTTTTCCCTTCGCGCCCGAGCTCTCGAAGCCAAGGTCTTGACCCGGTTCCGTGAGGACTGACAGGAAGCCCGGCTCGACTTCCCTCCCAGGATTCTTGAACTCTCCCCGCCGCAGCAAGTAGGCCGGCGACGGAGGTCCGACGTCATATACCGCTTGGATCGTGCCGTATTTTTTTCGTCGCACGTCGTAAAGATCGATTTGCCGCTGCAAGGCCTCCGCTCGAGCCTTGTCTTGCTCGTTTTTCTCCAAGGCGGCGTCGACTTCTTCCGCGGAGACCTTCAGCATCTTCCCCAACTTCGCGAAGAGGTACTTCTGCAGGGCGGTGCGCTTTTCCGTGGGAGTTTGTACCGCCACCCGCGCGTCATCCCGCAGCGGGTCGGGGATAGCGGCCAGCTTCTCCTCCAAAAGGCGCTCTTCGTAGGGACGGCGCACCTCGGCCAACGGCTTGGTGAACGGCTCGGCCTGTTTGTCGATTTCCTCGTTGTGGCGCTCGATCTCCTTCTTCTCCGCTTCCGAGACATCCGGCAGCCGGCGCTCTTGGGGCTGTATCCATGACTGCGGATTGAAAGCCGGCGTGAAAATCGAAAGCAGCCGGTAATAATCCATGTGCGGGATGGGGTCGTACTTATGGCTGTGACATTTGGCGCAACCCACCGTGAACCCCAGTATGTTGCTCGACACGTTCCCGAGTGTGCGGTGCGCGATGCCGTAGCGCTGGTCGGCCGTATTCAACTCGCGCAAATCCGTGCGGTCGGGGGCCGAGCGCAGAAAACTGGTCGCGATAAGAAGCTCACGGATCTCGGGGGTGAACTTCTCGGCGGAGCGCCAGTCGACCAGTTCATCGCCGGCCAGCTGCTCGGTGACGAAACGATCAAAGGGCTTGTCGTCGTCGAACGAGCGCACGACATAGTCGCGGTATCGCCACTTGCCTTCCGCATTAGTGATAATCGCGGCGTTATTGTCCATCCCGCGCGAGTCGGAATAGCCGCCCTGGTCGAGCCAGTGGCGCCCCCAGCGCTCGCCAAAGTGTGGCGAAGCGAGCAGGGTGTCCAGCAACCGCTCGTAGGCCTGCTTCGACGTGTCAGCGAGGAATTCGTCGATCTCTTCCGGGGAGGGCGGCAAACCTATAAGGTCGAAATAGGCCCGCCGGATCAGCGCGCGCTTGCCGGCTTCGGCGGAGAGTCCCAACCCCTTCTCTTCCAGTTTGGCGAGCACGAAGGCGTCGATCGGCGTACGGACCCGAGATTTCCGCCGCACCGCCGGCACTTTCGGGCGCGCCAGCTTCTGGAAAGCCCAGTATTGCCGATCTTCCTCGGCCACCTTCGGGACTTCGGTCTTGGTGACATCCCCATAGGTCCGGGAGGCCGGCAGGCCGGCGTCTACACTAACGCGGAGCGCCCGCTCTCCCGTTCCGGCTGAACCGGCACAAGAGCTGTCCAGGGACGATTAGGTGAAGCTGAGAAAAAAATTGAGAGCGCCCTTCGCAGAACAAACCTCTCCGCGAGTGTGACGCTCTAAAGTGTGACCTCATGAGGCGTTGCGCTCTCCACGTACACCGCGAACGGAAGGCCGTTTCGGTCGGCTACCGCCATGATCTTGGACCCTTTCCCGCGCTTGGTCTTGCCAACCCGTGCGCCTCCGTGCTTGGCTGGTGCAAAGCTGCCGTCGATGAAGGCTTCTTGGAGGTCAAGGTAGCCTTCATCGTGCGGGGCTTCCGCGAGGACCTCGAGTACGCTTTTCAGAATGCCGTCGCGTACCCACTGCTGAAACCGCCGATGGCAAGTCTGATACGACGGGTAGCGTTTGGGCAGCCCAAGAAGCGCCTGTCCGTAGCACCCACAAAATGCTATTGAGAACGGCGCGCCTGTCTTTCGGGTCGCCCTCGACCATCTTCGCGGCAGGTCGGTACGGGAATGAAGGGCTCGAGGATATTCCATTGCTCGTCGGTGAGGTCGCGGGGGCAACGAGGAGGCGTTATGTTCACAGAGACAAGATACAACTCTCTGCATGCTGAGTCCGGCGCCAGCCGGCGAAATCAGGCCAAGTGGCTTTGTTGGAGGACGTTACGAGACAACAACCATTGATTGCTAGTGGGGCCGCGATTTCACATTTTGTTCGATAGAGACGGATCTGATACCCTGCTGGAGTTCGGTCAACGCCGCTCGCGCTCAAGTGAACGCGGCTCCCAGCGTCCGGTGGGAGAAAGAGTCTTATGAAACTGTCGTACTTTATGATGCCGTTGCACGGCCTGGAAAAGGATTACCACCAGCAGTTACTAGAAGACATCGAGGCGATCATCTACGCCGACGAGCTGGGGTACGCCGAGGCATGGGTCGGCGAGCATTACTCGTCCGGCGCCGAGCCGGTTACTTCGCCGCTGATATTTCTGGCGAACCTGATCCCGCGTACGAAGCAGATCAAATTCGCCACCGGCATGATCTGCATGCCGCAGTATCACCCGGCCACGATCGCCGGCCAGGCCGCGATGTTCGACCACCTCTGCAACGGTCGTTTCATTCTCGGCGTTGGGCCCGGAGGTCTGCCGCCGGATTTCGAACTCTTCGGGACCATGGACGCCGATCGCAACGAAATGTTCGTCGAGTCGATCGATACGGTATTGCGGTACTGGACTACCGACCCGCCGTACAACTTTGAGGGCAAATACTGGAATCGGGGTATGCACTTCACTCCCGGCTACCCCATATCTTGTGGTCGGCTGATCCGCCTGCCGCGTACGTGTTGGACCATCTCTGAATAGGTAGTGGGGCCAACGGCCGCGGCTTGTTGGACAAGCCGGTAGAAGAGCTTTCCCCGGTGCCGAGAGCGTCGTCGATTGAAGCGAAACGTGTACTCATCCAGGTAATAGTCCAGGTGCTCACGGCTTACCGCGCCTTGGTGCGTGCCGATCAACCAGCGCTTCAACAGGGCAGCCACACGGTGAACACGAGGCAACAGCTCAGAGGCTGATTGGCTGGAAGTTGCCAGAAAGTCGTATTCGTGCCGATAGCCAAGCGCCTCCAGACCGACGTAACCTTCCCAGCCGTCGGTGTGGATGGTGCTGTCGGGTTCAACAGCCTCTTGGATGAAGCCGTGTAGCTGGTGCTTGGAAGCTCGACGGATGCGCCTCATGCGGATCCTTCCTAGCCCCGCACCGTCTTCTTCAGCGGCGATGGCTACCAGTGCCTTTTTCTGCGTCTGCCGTCCGTGCAGTCCCTCTTCTTCGCCCCCAACATAGGTCTCGTCGACCTCTACGCGGCCGCTGAGCCGTTCGCGGCCAGGCCGCACCATCGCGCGCCGCAGCTTGTGCAGCAACGCCCAGGCGGTGCGGTAGCTTCCCAGACCCAAAATGCTTTGCAGTCCCAGAGCACTCGCCCCGTTTTTCTGGCTCGTCACCCACCACATCGCCCGATACCAGGTGCGCAGCGGCAGACGCGTGTCCTGGAAAATCGTGCCTGCCGTCACCGAAGCCTGATAATCGCACTGTCCGCAGCGCAGCAGGCCCCGCCGACTGCGGCGAGTTCGCTGCCCTTCACAGCGGGGACACCTAAAACCCTGCGGCCAGCGCAGTTGCATCAGATACTCGCGACACGCCTGCTCAGTGCCAAAACGCCCCTCAAACTCCTCCAGCGTACGCGGGTAGTCCTCCATGAGCCCGCATACTATATGTTGGGGCTTCGGGAGTCAAGTGCATACCCCGATACTGGAAATCGAAAATCGAGAAATGGACCGTGCCGGAGATGAAGCTCGGCTACATGGCCAAGCCGCTGCAGCGGCCTCACCCGCCGATTGCGGTTTCCGCTCTGAGTCCGTATTCCAGCTCGATCAAGCTGGCCGGGAAGCGTGGCTGGCAACCGGTGTCGGCGAATTTCATCGGTGCCTGGTCGGTCAAGACTCACTGGGAAGTCTACGAGGCCGCGGCGAAGGAACAGGGCCACAAGGCCCACCGGGAAATGTGGCGGGTCGCGCGTAGTATTCATGTGGGGGAAAGCGACCAGGAAGCCGAGGACTTCGTCAAGACCCCGAACGGAGCCTTTGACTTCTACTATCGGTACCTCTTCTCAATATTCGACCGTGCCGAGATGAAGGGGGCTTTCGTGATTAACATGGGAGACAGCCCCGACGACCTGACTGCCGAGGACCTACGAGACAATTTCGTGATTCACGGCAATGCACGCACGGTCACGGAGAAAATCCTGGCCCTGCGCGAGGAGATTGGCCACTTCGGCAATCTGCTTATGACGGCACACGATTGGGTGGATAAGGACAAGATGAAAGCGTCGATGACACGGATGGCCCGCGAAGTCATGCCGGCGGTCAACTATGCCATCAGCGGCGAATCCGAGCCGGAATAGTTCATCCCGACGAAGATGTGCCACGGCCTATATCGCCGAATTTTGCCCCCTAGCGTCTCAAGAAAAAGGACTTCTCATGTTCAAGCGACTCGTCTAGGATGGAAGGAGATGTGGAACTGGCTGGTCATTCTGCTGGTTTCTGTTTGGTGTTCGGCGGCGTCCGCACAGAGCAACGAGCTCGAGGCGGTCATGCAAGCGCTGCGATCCAAGCAGTATGAGCAAGCCTTGCATCTACTAAGGCCGCTCGTCGAATCCGGTTCCGGCGATCCGCGCGTATGGACTCTCCAGGGCATGGCGCTTGCTGCCGCGGGGCAGCGCAAACAGAGCTTAGCTTCCTACCGCAAAGCCCTTGAGCAGCAGCCCGACTATCTGCCGGCCCTCCAAGGAGCCGCGGAGATCGAATACCGCGACCGAGATTCCCAGGCCAGAGCGAGGCTAGAGAAGATCCTTGCGATACAACCTGACAACGCGACAGCACACGCCATGATGGCCGTTGTCGCGTTCGAGCAAGAGGATTGCGCCGCGGCGGTGGACCATTTCGCGCGGGGCGGGGCTGCGACACGCCGCAACCCAGTGGCGCTGGGCCAGTATGGTCGGTGCCTTTTTCTGGTGGGACGTTCTGGCGATGCCGCCGAAGTATTTCGGCAACTAATGGCCGCTCAGCCTGAGAACGATACCGCCCGACATAACCTGGGACTAAGTCTGTATGAGTCCGGCCGCTACGCGGAAGCAATCGAAGTCTTACGGCCGCTGGCCGATCGCGCCAAGCCGGACTCCGATGTACTAAGCCTGATGGCGGATGTGCACGAAGCCAACCAGGAAACTCCAAATGCTCTTTCCACGCTGCAAAAAGCTGTCGAATTGTACCCCCGTGAAGAGCGTCATTACACCACGCTGGCCGAGCTCTGCTCAGAGCACGGCGCCTACGATCTGGGACTTGAAATCCTCTCGGTGGGAACCAAGAACATACCCGGGTCTTCGCGGATCCCCACCATGCAAGGGGTGATCCACGCACAACTCGGCCGCTACGAAGAGGCGGAGGCTGCGTTCCAGCGAGCTGCTCAACTGAGCCCCGACCAAGAGCCGGCTACGCTTGGCCTCACGGTCGCCATGCAGCAGACCGGGCGGCTCGCCGAATCCATCGATCTCCTCCGAAAGAGAGCCACAACAAATCCGAACGACGCCGCTACCCGGTTGATGCTCGGTCAGGCCCTGGTCAAGAACGGCGCCGAGCCGGGACAAGAGGAGTTCGACGAGGCTCGGGCCGCGTTGCGACGGTCCGTCGAGCTGAAGCCGGATGTGGCGGTGGCGCGAGTCGATCTGGGCAAACTGTACCTGAAATCCGGAGATCTCGATCAGGCAATTGCCCAGTTCGAGCAGGCGTTGACTCTCGATCCCTCGCAACGGACGGCCACGTATCAGCTCATGTTCGCCCTGCGGAAAGCCGGACGGCCCCAAGAGGCGGCTGCACTGGCGCGAAAAGTGCGGGCCCAGTTGCAGCGAGAGAAAGCGGAAGAAGTCGAGAGGAATCGATACCAGCTTGTGAAGGTCGGGGCGAAGTGATCCGCTGAGAACTGACCCGAAGCATTCGCGCGAGTCATCCGGCGGCCGACAGCCCCGATCCGAATCTGGGTCTAGCCCGCATTTCTCACCACGTGGCGGGGCGAAGTGAGTGAGAGGCCCGTCAGTACAAGGCGCGCGCCGCTCGGCGACGCATTTCTTGAATGATGCGGGCGTACTTGAACAGTACGTTGAGCACGGCGAGCAAGCGCAACGCAGTAATGGCGGGCCTCTCACTCACTTCGACCCGTCAGGTGGCGAGAAATGCGGGCTGGATCTTTCGGAGGGAATCCCATGCCAACGGACAAAACCAAGCCGGACCGCCGAAGTTTTTTGAAGGCCGCTGTGGGCGGACCGGGGCTAGCGCTGAGTTTGAACTTGCCGACGGCCCTGGTTGCCCCGGCTGCGGTCCCTAGCCCCGGCGCGGTCTCGCTTTCAAAAGCTCACATTGCCGCCGTGGAGAGGAAGCGACGAATCGTCATGAATTACGACGCGCTCGCCTCGCTGCTCCAATACCAAAAACATGGCGGCAAGCAGGACCTTGACAGCTTCAAGCGGCACATGTTGGGCATTCTCGACTACGAGGACAACCAAATCGACAGCGTGGGATGGTGCTGGAGCGAAGGCAATGAGGCGCCCTACCCCAGCGAAATCCTGCCCACGTTGCTCGACCACCCTGTTTTCAAAGTCGTGCCGGAGGGCATCGATCTGCTGCGGATGGGCTGCGAGGAATCCCATCGGCGGGGGATTGAGGCGTTCTTCTCCCTGCGCATCAACGGTGGGGACCACGACCGTTCGTACCTGGAGCGAAGGATTCCCAAACTGCCCAAGAAATGGAACAACAAGGACTGGCTGATCAACTGGAATCCGGACCCCAAGGGGCCGCCCGAGTACATGTCTCCCTTCCACAAGTCGGCCTTTTGGAACTTCGCCGCCAAGGGCTTACGGGACCACAAGGTCAGCGTCCTGCGGGAAGTGGCGGAGAATTACGACTTCGACGGCATTGAAGTCGACTTCGCGCGAAACAGTCCGGTGCTGCAGCCCGATCAGCAATGGCGGGATCGGGACAAGCTGACTGATTTCATGCGCTCCCTACGATTGGTGTTGCTCGAGGTGGAGCGGAAGCGTGGGCGGCCGTTTTTGCTTTCTGCCCGGGTGCCGGAGACCGTTGTCGGGTGTCATTTTGACGGCATTGACGTTGAGGCCTGGGTTCGCGATCAGTTGGTGGACATCCTTAACGTCGGCTGTCGGTCGATGGAGGTAGATATTCCCGCCTTCCGTCGACTTACGGCCGGCACAGCGGTCAAGTTCTACCCGAGCAACGATTTCGTCCATGTGACCGACGGTTACAAGCCGATCCCACTCAAAGTGGGGCGTGGCATCTACGCTAACTGGTGGCGTCAAGCGCCGGACGGCGTCTACACCTTCAACTTCCATTACCACGATCAAGATTGGCGCCTATACCGCGAGATCGGCAGCCCCGAAACACTCAAGCACAAAGACAAGACGTTCGTCATTCAACGCCGTGGCGGAGGACATGCGCCGCTGTTGACACCCTATCCCGATGACTGGAGCACGCCCCGATTCGCCTATGCGAATACCAACATGCTTGGACAGTTGCCGGCGACCCTCGATGAAGCGGCCAAGGCCGATAACCTGCTTTTTCTCGATATGGCCGACGACGTAAATGCCGCCGGCGATCGGCTGAAGAGCGTCAAATTGCGGATTCTCCTGTCGAAAGCCGCCTCCATCGAAGTGCGTCTCAACGGGACGCTCCTTCCCGCGCCGGGCGTCAGTGGACTTTGGTCTGAGTTCGTAACCAGCCCCAAGCTGTTTGCCGTCGGCAGCAACCTGATCAGCGTTCGTTTCTCCAAGCCGCGGTCCGACGCCGACGGCGATGTCACCATCGAGAAGCTCGAAGTGGATGTGGCCTACCGGTAGAATTGGGGCTGTCGGGTGGTGAGCAAAGCGGTCTCGCACTCTGCCTTGCTCCCACTATCGATTGTCGCTACAATGTTCCGGGGATTCGACCGTGTCGCAGTCCGATTTCACCATTGACGGCCAGTCCTTCGCACACGGCAACAGCGAAATGTTCGCTAACAAGGGGAAAGTCTGATGGATCGAGAGAGAGCTCGCAGCCGCCTGTCCGGCTGCTACGTGACCGTGCCGACGATGTTTCGCGACGATGATCTGGAGGTGGATCTCGAAGCCACCCGGCAGCACGTGCGGTTTTTGATCGACGGAGGCGTCAACGAAAGTAACGCCGTAATCTTGGCTGTCGGCGCGGCGGGCGATTTCCCCACGATGAGCGTCGAGGAGCGCTTGGGCGTGGCCGAAGCGATTATCCAGGAGGCCAACGGTAGGATTCCCGTCGTGATGGGCGTCCAGACAACGAATACCCGTGAACTCGTCGAACTGATACGCTCCGCCAAGACACTTGGTGCCGAGTATGTCCAGGTTTCACCGCCGTACTATTACATGCACACCGCGGAGGACTTTCTCGAATATGCGATCGCCGCCGCGGAGGCCGCGGATATAGGAGTTGTCGTTTACAACACCTTCTGGACAAGCCACAACGTTTCGTTGAACGTCGTCGAGCGCCTTTGCGAGTTGCCCAACGTGGTGGGCCTCAAATGGGCTGTTCCCACGGCGCTTTTCATGGAATCCGAACAGGTTGTGTCACGTTTCGCCGAGCGGCTGTGCATTATCGACAACCAACTGCGGTTTGTCACCAGCACATCCTGGGTGCGCGGGGCATCGAAGTACACACCTGCAATTACTGGCCGCAGTGGGGCGTGCGGCTGTGGGAGCTGCTCGAGAACCGGCGCTACATCGAGGCGCAGAAAGAACTTGTGCATGTGGCGATGCCCTTCTACTCACTGTGGAAGGAGATGTTTCAGTACACCGGCGGCGATGGGTACCTCGACAAGCTGTGCATGGAATTGGTCGGTTTGCCCTCCAGCCGGTGCCGCCCGCCCACGCGGGACGTGCGGGATGAATTTCGTGAAAGGGCGCGCCAGATGCTCATCGAGAGTGGAGTACCGGGAGTTGTCGGCAGCCCGACTCCGGAGGAGACCGCGCGGCAAGCTTCCTGAATATCACCAACTAACGGCCACTTGAGCGACTCAACCCAAGAGAGAGGCATGCCGCTTTGAAAACCGCCGTTTTCCTATCCGCGCTCTTACTAATCTGCGTCCTGCAAAGTTGCAGCGACGTGGGGACCCCAGGTAACCAGACCCGGGCCCAGCCCCCCCCTCTTTTCGAAAAGCTCACGGTATTCTCGGCCGGCGAGGCCGGCTACTACTGCTTTCGCATTCCCGCCCTCGCCGTTGCGGCGAAGGGCACCGTTCTCGCTTTCTCGGAAGCGAGGAAACTAACCTGTCACGATGATGCGGAGATCGACCTTGTGCTGAAACGGAGTTTCGACCAGGGCGAGACTTGGCGAGACTTGCAAGTGCTTTTCGACTACGGAACCGACTCCGTGAATCAGCCCGCCCCGGTGCTGGATCGAGAGACCGGCGAGGTCGTGCTCGTCTTTTGCAGGAACAACCAGCGAGTCTTCGTGACGAAGAGCAGCGACGACGGCGTCCGGTGGTCCGAGCCGGTGGAGATTACCGAGGACGTCGTCGACCCGGCATGGAGCTATATCGGCAGCGGCCCGGGCCACGGAATTCAACTGAGCAGCGGCAGGCTTCTGATCCCTAGCTGGGGCGACTTAAGCCCGGGCCCAGCAACCTGGCCGCGGCCGGGTTGGGGCGGAGAGCAGTTTTCTTACGTGATGTACAGCGACGACCACGGCACCACTTGGAAGCGCGGAAAGTCCCTTGACATGGACTTATCGGACGAGGCCATGGCGGTTGAAACCGCGGACGGTTCCGTCTATATGAACATGCGCAGCCGCCGGGAAAAGAGAATGCGGGCCTTTGCCTGGAGCGAGGACGGCGGCGTTTCTTGGTCGCCCGTCCAGTTCGATCAAAGCCTGCCCGAGCCCTCGGTTCAGGGAAGTTTAATTCGTTTCACCGACGAACGGCGGTTCTCGACGAATCGCGTGTTGGTTGCTCACCCATCCAGCCAGACCGAGCGAAAGCAGCTCACCGTGAGGATGAGCCCCGACGAATGCCAGACATGGCCCGTCTCGAAAGTCGTTCACGAGGGTTCGGCGGCCTATTCTGACTTGGCGGTTACTGACGAGATGACCATCCTTTCCCTCTACGAAGCAGACCAATATTCCAGGTTGGCCCTGGCCCGTTTCAACCTGGAATGGTTGACGGACGGAAACGACAGTCTGAAAAAGTTGAATCGGTAGTGGGAGTCTTCGACTCCAGCGCCGATCCTTCCGAGTCTCTGGCGGACTATTGTTGGCAACAAAGCCGTAACGGATTTCGTTGCTCCCTCGAGATCTGCGGTGGGACGCCAGCTGCAATCAGCAGTACTGCGGTTCCGCGTCGGACTCAACTGTGTCGCAGCTCACATCAGCAAGTGCCTTAGCAATCGGCCCAGCAGTTGCAAGAAAGGAGCTGAGTCCATGGCCATCCAAATCAGTGGCTTGACACCGGTTGAGACGAAGCCGGTCGAGACCCGATACCGCCGTATTCGCACTGCGATCCCGGTCCCGGAATCGATCGACCTTATCGAACGCTTGCGGAAGGTGGAGCCCCGCTCAATGCTGGGAATGCCGCCGGTTGTGTGGGAGCAAGCCGAGGGCTTTCTGATCCGAGACCCCTACGGCAACCAATGGATCGATCTGACGAGCGGCATTGTTATGGCCAACTCGGGCCATTGTCATCCGCGGGTCATGCAGGCAATCCGGGACCAATTGGAGTCGCAGCTTATTTTCAGCTACGCCTTTCCAACGCGCGTCCGCGAGCAAGTACTCGAACGCCTGGTAGAGATTGCCCCACCCGGACTCGACAAAGCTATTCTGTTTTCCTCCGGGACCGAAGCCACCGAATGTTGCATCAGCCTCATGCGAAAGCATGGATCGAAACAGTCTGCTACGAAGGTCGGCATCGTTTCGATTGAAGGCTCTTACCATGGCCGAACGCTGTCGGCGAAGTTCGCCGGCGGTTCACCCGGACCGTCGGACGGTCTCGATCGGGCAACGGTCTTTCAAACGCAACTGCCTTTGCCGGGCAGCCCTGAGTCCCAAGGCTTTGAGCGTGACTTGCGACAACGCGGGGTCAACCCCGAGACCACGGCAGGCATCATCCTGGAATCAATCCCCGGCTGGTCGACGACCCTCTTTCCCCAGGAGTACGTAGGGGACTTGATGCGCTGGGCAAGAAAGCACGGTGCGCTCGTCGCGGTAGACGAAGTGCAGGCAGGCATGGGTCGCACCGGCCGCTGGTTTGCATTTGAGCACTACGGCATCACGCCTGATCTGATTGCCTGTGGTAAAGGATTGAGTTCTAGCCTTCCGGCCTCCGCGGTCATTGGCCGCAACGAAGTTATGGATCTCGCCGAACCGGGGGAGATGTCGAGTACTTTTGGAGGAAATCCGGTAAGCGCCGCGGCCGTGCTGGCAAACCTCGATGTGTTGCGAGACGAAAAGCTTGTCGAGCGTTCCGCTTCGTTAGGTGAAAAGTTGGCCAATGTCCTCGATAAGAAAGCGGAGAAATACGGCCGGTACGTCGGCCGGCTCGACGGGCGGGGGCTGTTTTACTCCCTTCACCTAAAGAATCCTGACACCGGCGAGCCCCTGGTGGAACTCTGCGACGAGATTGCAATGGAGTGTGTGCGGAGGGGGATCATGCTGTTCGTCACCGGCAGAGGGTTCATCAAGTTCGCACCACCCTTGGTCATTGAGGAGGAGGCGCTGATGGAGGCGGTGGAGGTAGTAACCGACGTACTCGACGAGATACTCAACGGCGATCCCAGGCACCTCTCCTAGACTCCGATCCGGCGGCAACTTCGCCCAGCCTCCGACTTCTTCGTAAACGAATTTGCCGCTTCCTAGTTTCACTGACTTTTCGATCATGGCTTTGCCTCGATTCAACCGAACTTGAAGGGCACAACGAGAAACACACGAAAGTGAGAACGGCGGAGCGAAACTAGACCATAGAGCGGCGAATCGAAGCTGCTTTTGGGCGGAGTAAAAGTAGACCGTCCGAGTGGTCCAGCGAACATTCCTGTGGTGTTTGTGGGACACGAGAGGGATGTATCGCGTGGAGCTATACGCTCAAGTACGGCGCAGTGTCTTTGTCGAAGGGCTCAGTGAGCGCGAGGCCGCCAAACGGTTTGGCCTGGCGCGAGGGACGGTGCGCAAGATGTTGCGCTACGCCACTCCGCCGGGCTATCGGCGGCGCCAACCAGCGCAGAGGCCGAAGCTGGATCCCTTCACCGGAATCGTCGATCAGATCCTCATCGACGATCAGGAACGTCCGAAGAAACAACGCCACACCGCAAAACGCATCTTCGACCGCTTGCGCGACGAGTACGATTTCACCGGCGGTTACACGATCGTCAAGGACTATGTTCGCGACAAGAAGCTCGGCGGGCAAGAGATGTTCGTGCCGCTGGTGCATCCGCCGGGCGATGCCCAGGCCGACTTCGGTGAAGCTCTGGTGGTCATTGACGGCGTACAGCGCAAGGCGCACTACTTGGTGGTCGATCTGCCGCATAGCGATGACGCTTTCGTAAAAGCTTTCCCGGCCGAGACGACGGAAGCGTTTTGCGAGGGGCACAACGCAGCGTTTCGGTACTTCGGCGGCGTGCCACGCAGCATCCTCTACGACAACACGACCTTGGCGGTGGCGAGGATTCTGGGCGACGGCAGGCGCAAGCGGACCAGGGTGTTCAGTGAACTGCAGTCGCACTATTTATTCTCCGATCGTTTCGGGCGTCCGGGCAAAGGCAACGACAAGGGAAAGGTGGAAGGACTGGTCGGTTATGCCCGGCGGAACTTCATGGTGCCGGCGCCAAGGTTTCCAAGCTGGGAAGCGTTCAACGAGCAGCTCGAAGCGCAGTGCCTCAACAATCGTAAGCGGCGCTTGCGGCGGCACACCGAAACGATTGAGGAACGTTTCAAGCGTGACCGCCAAGCGTTGTTGCCCTTGCCGCCCACGCCCTATGACGCCTGCGACAAACGCACCACGCGGGTGACGTCGCTGTCATTGGTGCGCTATCGCGCCAACGACTACTCGGTGCCCACACGCTACGGACATCGCCAGGTGTTGCTGAAAGGCTACGTCGATGAAATCGTGATCTGTTGTGGCAGCGAAGAGATCGCGCGCCACCGGCGCAGTTACGAACGCGAAGAGTTGATCTTCGATCCGCTGCATTACCTAGCACTGCTGGAACGCAAGACCAACGCGCTCGATCAAGCGGCCCCGTTGGCGGGCTGGGAGCTGCCCGAACAGTTCACGTGCTTGAGACGTTTGCTCGAGGCACGGTTGGGAATGCCAGGCAAGCGCGAGTACGTGCAGGTATTGCGATTACTGGAGGACTTCCGATTCGAGCACGTTGCCGCGGCGGTGCGCCAAGCCTGCGAGTTGGGAGCGATTGGCTTGGATGCAGTCAGGCACTTAGTGCTGTGCCGCATCGAGCAACGGCCGCCGCGCTTGGACTTGACGAAGTATCCGCACCTGCCGGCAGCCCAGGTGGAGCAAACCTCCGCTGCGGACTATTTGGCACTGCTGGCACAAGGAGGGGGGTAATGGCGAGGTCGAAACTTCTGCTCGAAGCGCATTTGAAAGCGTTGCGGCTGCCAACCTTCCTGCGCGAGTACGACAAACTGGCGCGGCAATGCGCCGCCGAGAGCTTGGATTCGAGGAGCTTCCTGCAACAACTCTGCGAGCTGGAACTGCTCGACCGTGAACAGCGGGCCACCGAGCGCCGCATCAAGGCCGCGAAGTTTCCCGTGACCAAGAGTCTGGACACTTTCGACTTCCCGTCCTTGCCAGCGTTGAACAAGAAGCTGGTGCTGGAACTGGCGCGCTGTGAGTTTATCGACCGCCGCGAAAACGTGCTGGCACTGGGTAATTCCGGCACGGGCAAAACGCACATCGGCTTGGCGTTGGGACTGGCGGCTTGTCAGCGCGGCTATCGAACACGCTTCACAACAGCGGCGGCACTGGTCAATGAGCTGTTCGAAGCCCGAGATGAACGGCGCTTGCTGCGATGTCAAAAGCAGTTGGCCAAGCAGGATCTGCTGATCGTCGATGAACTGGGCTACGTGCCGCTATCGAAGACCGGAGCGGAGTTATTGTTCGAAGTGTTTTCCCAGCGCTACGAACAGGGCTCGACGCTGGTCACCTCGAATCTGCCGTTTAACGAATGGACGGAGGTCTTCGGCTCCGAGCGGCTGACCGGCGCCCTGCTCGATCGCCTCACGCACCACGTTCATATTCTAGAGATGAACGGCGAAAGCTTCCGTCTGATCCAGAGCAAGAAGAAGCGGGCTCACTCTTTGGGCTGACCCACCGGCCACTCGCCCGGTTTTCGTGGGACGGCCTCCACTACGCCTGGGCCGCCCTAAAGGGCGACCGCAGGCTCCGTTCCAGCCGTCCCACGAAAACCGCTACCCCTTCACCAACTGGTCTACTTTTGCTCCGCCGAAGTGGTCCAAATTTACTCCGCCCTTGACACGAAAGTCTTAGTGGCTCCCAAACGCCACCAGGGACACGCAACCGGCAACCCGTAAATCTGTGCTTACGGCTTCCAGGTCTTGGCCAGCGCCTCGTACTCGCGAGCTTGGCCCGCTATGTCGACTCCGACTTCCTCACCCCACGCCGCCAGTAGCCGACGGTAGATGCTGCCCGGCTTGCCGTCGCCGACGGGCTGGAAGTTAAAACGGGTGACCGGGAGCATAGAGAACGGGGTACTCGTAATCCAGGCTTCGTCCGCCTCGCGTACATCGTAAGGAGCGACATCGGTTTCTTGTACCGGGATGCCGAGTCTTCCCGCCAGGTCGATACAGGCATGGCGGGAAACACCGCGCAGAATGTCGTTTGGTTTTGGCGTTAAGATCACGCCCTGCCGCGCGATGAAAAAGTTGCTGCCGCT
Source organism: Bryobacterales bacterium (assembly GCA_965206025.1). Classification (GTDB taxonomy): domain Bacteria; phylum Acidobacteriota; class Terriglobia; order Bryobacterales; family UBA6623. The sequence continues at coordinate 625,048 of CBDBIU010000004.1, forward strand.
ACCCTCGGTGATGAATCCGTGTTCGTCCGTGAGCAGAGGCATGGCTCCCGGCTCCAGTCTGGCCGCTTGAAGTTCGGCCAGCTTGTAGTAAATGCGGCTGCGGTTCTTCACCTTGGGATCGATGTAGCGCGCCGGCACCGACTGTTGCGGCGTGATCACGAAATGGGCGCCTCTCGTATACTTCTCCACCATGGCGCCGGTGTGGCGGACTAGAGGAATAACGTTAATCGAGATGATGGGAGTCAGACTTCCGCCGAGCGGTTCAGTCGTGTACGGCGGAAACTAGGGCTCGAGGCGCTCGGCGATCATTCTTCGCGAGGACTGCAGCAACTCCTGCGCTTTGGGCAGAAGCTCCAACGCCCTCTCCACGTCAGGATCCTTTTGGTAATAGACTTCTTCGCCTTCCTCGAGATCGTAGGCCGAGACATAGACTTCGCGTATCAAGAAACGGCGGATAAAGCCGGTGTTTTCGATGAAGTCGGCCTCGCTGAAAGAGATCTTCTCGCGTAGCAGGAACTGGCGGAAGTCCTCTATGATTTCCTCGGTCGCTTCCCAGCCCGGCGCTAAGTCAGGATGTTGCAGCGTGTATTCCTGAGCGTAGGTGGCGAACGCGGCGTGTGTTCTCAGCAAGGCGATTTGGAAGTCGTTGAGTTTTTGATCCTCTAGGACCACGTCGGGGGTGATCCCGCCGCCGCCGAAAACTTGGCGGCCCTGATCGGTCCGTCTCACTTCGCTATTGGTGGGCTGGTAGCGGTCGCTGCAAGGGTCGGAGTAGTAGTTGAATAGAGAAACATTATCGTAGCGCCGCTGGATAAGGCGGCCGCTGGGCGTGTAGTAGCGCGCCGTCGTCAGCGCCAACCCCGCCGCCTTCATCAACGGGTACACGGTCTGGGCCATCGGGTAGACGGTCTGCACCAATCCTTTCCCGAATGTATTTTCTCCGACGATCAGCGCGCGGTCATGATCCTGGAGAGCTCCGGCAACGATCTCCGAGGCGGAAGCCGAGTCGCAGTTCACCAGAACGATCATCGGATAGAGAAACCCCCCATTGCCGTTCTTGGCGCGGTAGACCTTTTCTTCGGAGATTCGTCCGTAGTGGGAAACGATCGTTTGGCCCTTCTCGACGAACCGATCGGAGACGCGCACTCCCTCGCTCAACAGGCCACCGCGATTGGAGCGCAGATCCAGAATCAGGCCTTCCAAAGAAGGTTCTTTGAGTTTCTTGAGGGCCCGGTCCAGTTCTTTACCGGTCGTTTCGTTAAAGGTTTCGATGCGAATGAAGCCGACACGCGGCTGCAAAAAAGACGCCACCGGAACACTTCTGCGAGGAATCCTAGCCCGGGTGACTTCAAACTCAAGCAGACCTTCGACCCCCCGCCTTTCGATGCCGATGCGCACCTTGGTGCCTGCCGGGCCTCGTAGGTGCTTGGCAACCTCTGTAGTGTTCCAACTTTCGGTCGACTCCCTGTCCACTTCGACAATCGCGTCGCCGGGGCGTAGGCCGGCCCGATAGGCCGGGGTCCTGGGAAACGGAGCAATCACGACGGTACGGCCTTGGCGTGGGCCAATGGTCATCCCCACGCCGGCGTACTGGCCCTTTTGGTCTTCGCGAAGCTGCTTGAAGGCTTCGGGACTGAAGAACTGCGAGTGAGGGTCCAGCGCCCGTAACATACTCGGGATCGCGCCCTGGAAAATCGCGTTCTGAAGGTCAACATCTTCGGCGTAGTTCTGTTCGACAACAGCGAGAAGCCGGGTAAACTTTTCAAAACCTACCTTCACCTGGTCTTCCGAGGCTGCCGACGTTGCGCCCACCGAGAGGCCATAACCTCGACCCAGCAATGTAGCGAAGAGGACAACGAGGGGTGCTATTAGAGCGAGGCGCCGATTCGAACTCATGACCTGACCGGGTTGCTTCCTGGAAGCTTACACCGAGAGGAAGGAGATTGCCTTCAGTATATCAGGGAGCGCCCTCGCCTAAGACGAGACCGCCTTAAACTAGCCCGCATTTCTCACCACCTGACGGTCGAAACACACGATAGGCCCGGCCGACGGCATCGTGCTCTGAAAAACTTCACTTTAGGAGAACATCGGCTTCGGAAACAAAAAAAGACATTAGAGTCTTATTTGCCGCCATGGAAAAGCCTCTCGCGCGCCGCTACGCTATTCACCCCCGAGGCGGCGCTCCAGGTCCGCCTTTGTCTGGAGCAGCTCGATGGCGGCTCGCCGATCGCCCGACTTCTCAGCTTGGGCGATGCGGCGCCGGACCGATCGATATTCTCGCTCCCAGCCCATTTTGCGAAGCGCCGCGTAGGCTTGCCGGCCGTCGTCAAGCGAACAGGGCTGCGAGTCCGTCTCGAAAATGATTCTCGACAAAAACTCGCGATCCTTTTCACCCAGCCGGCCCTCCACGGCCGCGTACTGAAAGGGTTCCCCGGAGGAAGCCACGGCGACCACCGCCTCAAGGATAGCCTTGGTGGGAAGGCCTTCCCGACCGGCGATTTCGACCACGCCGGGAAGCATTTCCCGGCGAGCCTCCTCCGATTCCGTCAGCAGTCGCAGAAGAAGCTTTTCTCCCGGAGAAGCATCCCCGGGGCCCGAGGAGGAGGCTGGAGGGGGAGGGCGCCGGTCCACGGCCGCTCGCCGCAGCTGCTCCAAAACCAGCCCCCGGTCAACGCCGAGGTGATCGGCCAAATCGTTCGTCAGCGCCGCCCGCTGAATCTTATCCGGCAACAGGTTGATCGAGGGCATCAAGAAACGCAATGCCGCGACACGTCCGTCGGGCGAGCGCACGTCAAACTGTGAACGAGATCGATCCGCCAACCAAAGAAAATAATCGGGGGCGCTGTCGAGCAGCTGCTGATAACGATCCCCCCCGTGCCGTTCACAAAATTCGTCCGGATCCAAGCCCTCCGGCAAGGTGAGTACGCGAACTTGCAAACCCTCCTGGAGGAAGAGTTGAATGGATCGCTCGGTGGCGTTCTGCCCGGCTTGATCGGGATCGAAATTGACCACCACCCGGCCGACTTGACGCCGCAGCGTCCTGACATGTTGCGGCGTCAGCGACGTTCCGCAGCTGGCCACGACCGCCGAGACGCCGGCGCGAGCCAAGCCGATCACGTCGGTATAGCCTTCGACCAGCACGACGCGGTCTTGCTCGCGCATGCTCTTTTTGGCGCGGTGAAGGTTATAAAGAACGTTGCTTTTGGCGTAGATCGGGGTTTCCGGCGAGTTGAGATACTTTGGCTGCTGGTCATCCCTCAGCCGGCGCCCGCCGAAGGCGATAACCCGGCCGCTTTCGCCAGAGATGGGAAACGTGAGCCGGTCCCTGAAGCGATCGTAAAAGCCGGTCCCATCCTGGCGCTTGAGGATTAGCCCGGAGGCCTCCCAGTAGTCTCGGGATACTCCTTCCCGTTCCAAGGTACGCAAAAGGCCTCGCCCTTGAGCAGGTGCGAAGCCCAGGTCAAACCGGTCGGCGGTCTCTTCATCAACGCCGCGGCGAAGCAGGTAGTCGCGCGCTGGGGCCCCCTCCGCCGCCCGCAACCGCTCCCGGAAAAACGACGCCGCGATCTCGTGGATACGGTAGAGGGCAGCCCGACGCCGACTATCGGCATCGGCGAGATCCCCCCGCTGTGGGCTCGGCAGCGGGATGCCGTGCTGCTCGGCCAGCGTCTTCAGGGACTCGTAGAAGGTGAGGCCCTGCAACTCCATCAGGAAGTTGAAGACATCCCCGCCCTTGCCGCAACCGAAGCACTTATAGATCTGCAAGACTTCGTGTACGGAAAACGACGGTGTCTTTTCCGTGTGGAAAGGACAGAGGCCGACGTGGCGATTCACGCCCTGCTTTCTGAGCCGGACATATTCCCCCACCACGCGCACGATGTCGACCGAGGACTTGACGTGCTGGGCGAAATCCATGGTTCGAGAATTAGTCCAATTCTAGCCTGACGGTCCGGGTCCCGGCGGGCGGTTGGATGCGACGACCAGAGAGCCGCGTGTCCGCGGATCGGGAACCGGCCATAAGTCATTGCCCTCAAACGGCTTATAATAAATTGGGTTCGTTTCGTATTTTCTTTTCGCTTGTCGAGCGTCAGCCCACTCTCGCCTGTCTCCCCCTTTCAGAATAGCGAGTGTGTCAAGCGCCTCGGTGGGCGATTCGCAGGGGGGTGCGCCGCTATGGGGATCGATGTCGCCAGGAAGGGCGACACGGCACGCAAGAACGCGCGCCACAAAAGCCAACGGCCGTGGCTTCTATAGTTGATAGTTGAAGCTGACCAGGACCTGTTGGGGACCCGCTGGAAATCCAGGGATTGTCGGCCTACAAACGATCTCGAGCTTACCGCAGCAATTAGCTAGCGGGCTCGAAGCCGATTCGCGGACCGCCCACCGGTCACTCCGGCGGCTGAACCGGGGATTCCAGCGGGGTTTGTTCGCCCAGGCCGCCTGGGTACTCGATGGGCGTCTCCTCGCCGTAGCCGGGGATTCCACTGAGGTATTCGACTTCGGGAACGATTTCCTCGGGCTCGTCTTCGCCGGCGATCTTCGCTTGGCGGTAGACGTCGAGGCCGGTACCGGCCGGGATGAGCCGTCCGACGATCACATTTTCCTTCAGACCGCGCAGGGAATCGACCTTGCCGCTGATGGCGGCTTCGGTGAGTACCCGGGTGGTCTCCTGGAAAGAGGCGGCGGAGATAAACGAGTCGGTCGCCAGCGACGCCTTGGTGATACCCATCAGCAGAGGCCGACCGACCGACGGAGCTTTCTCCTTGTCAAGCAGCGCGCGGTTGATGTGCTGAAACTTGAATTTGTCGACCACCTGCTCGAGCAGGAATTCCGAGTCGCCGACATCCTCAACCTTGATCCAGCGCATCATCTGGCGGACGATGACCTCGAGGTGCTTGTCGTTGATGTTCACCCCCTGGAGCCGGTAGACCTCTTGGATTTCATTCACCAAGTACTTCTGCAGCTCTTTTTCCCCCAAGACGGCCAGGATGTCATGGGGATCGCGTGGGCCGTCCATCAGCGGCTCGCCGGCGACAACGTGCTCGCCCTCCTGGACATTGATGTGTACCCCGCGCGGGATGAGATATTCTCGTTCTTCCCCGTTGTCGGCCGCGACGAGGATCTTTCGCTGACCTTTGGTGATTTCTCCGTAGCGAACGGTTCCGTCGATCTCGGAGATGACGGCGGTTTCTTTCGGACGGCGCGCCTCGAACAGCTCGACGACCCGCGGCAGCCCGCCGGTGATATCCTTCGTCTTCGTGGTCTCGCGGGGAATCTTGGCCAGCACATCTCCGGCGTGGAGATCCTCTCCGTCGCGAACCATCAGGTGGGCGTTGGTGGGAACCAGGTACTTTCTGAGCTTCTTGTTGTCTGGGCCGCGAATCTCGATGCGGGGCTGCTTTTTCTCATCGGGAGAGTCGGTTACCACCCACTGCGACAGCCCGGTCACCTCGTCCACCTGCTCCTGCAAGGTAACGCCCTCCTGCAGATCGTTGAAGCGGACCAAACCTCCGACTTCGGTCAAGATCGAGAAGGTATAAGGGTCCCATTCAAGAAGGATTTGGTTGGCCGAAACGGCCTGTCCATTGTCGACGCGAAGCTTGGCGCCGTAGACGACCTGGTAGCGCTCTTTCTCGCGCCCCTTATCATCAACGACGGCCACGATGCCGTTGCGGTTCATGGCCACCAGGTCGCCGAGGTGATTGCGGACCGTGGTGATGGAAATAAACTTGGCAAAGCCATCGGATTTGGCATCCTGGGTGGACTGTTCGGAAATCCGCGTGGCGGTGCCGCCGATGTGAAACGTGCGCATCGTCAACTGCGTACCGGGCTCTCCGATCGATTGCGCCGCGATGACTCCCACCGCTTCGCCGCGTTCGACCAGCCGGCCGGCCGCTAGATTTCGCCCGTAACACATGTGGCACACCCCGCGTTCGGCCTCGCAGGTCAACACCGAACGGATGTTCACCCGCTCGATGCCGGCCGCCTGGATGGCGGCCGCGAGCTCTTCGGTGATCTCCTGGTTGACGCCCACGATCAGACCGCCCTCATAATCGCGAATTTCTTCCAGGGAGACTCGCCCGACAATACGGTCCCTGAGCGGTTCGATGACCTCGCCGGACTCGACGATCGGTTCGACGTAGATCCCCTCGTTGGTGCCGCAGTCGGCATGGGTGATGATCACGTCCTGGGCGACATCGACCAAACGGCGCGTCAGGTACCCGGAATCGGCTGTCTTCAGGGCTGTGTCGGCCAGGCCCTTGCGGGCGCCGTGGGTAGAGATAAAGTACTGCAGTACGTTGAGCCCTTCGCGGAAGTTGGCGGTGATGGGGGTTTCAATGATTTCACCACTCGGCTTCGCCATCAGGCCGCGCATGCCCGAGAGCTGGCGGATCTGCTGTTTCGAGCCGCGGGCGCCCGAGTCGGCCATGATATAGATCGGATTGATTGCCTCACCGCTCTGATCTTGCGACTCCAACCCGTCGAACATCTCGTCGGAGACGCGTTCGGTGACCTTGGACCAAATCTCGATGATCTTGTTGTAGCGTTCCCCGTGAGTAATCGCGCCGTCGAGGTACTGCTGCTCGACCGCCATGACTTCCTTTTGAGCACCCTTGACGAGGCCCATTTTCTCCGCCGGCACGACCATATCGTCGATGCCGATCGAGATGCCGGCCTGCGTGGCGTAATGGAAGCCCAGAGTCTTGAGCTTGTCGAGCATCTCGACCGTTTCTTCCCGGCCGTAGCGCAGGTAGGCATACTGCACCAACTGGGCCATCCCTTTCTTCTTGAGAAGCCCGTTGATGAAGGGCATCCGCTCGGTCAGATGGTCATTGAGAATGACACGGCCGACGGTGGTATTCATGTACTGCTTGCTGTACTGGACGGGTTCGGCATGCAGAATGTCTTGATTGTCAAAAGCGTTGGTCAGATCGATGACCCAACCGCTGTAGTAGAACTTGATCGGCGTCAGGGTCTCGACTGCCCTCATTTCGAGCGCCAACAGCACTTCCTCGACGCTGCCGAACGTACGCCCTTCCCCTTTGGCGCCGGGCCGAGCCTTGGTGAGGTAATAAAGCCCCAAGACCATGTCCTGGGTAGGCGTGGTGATGGGCGCGCCGTTGGCCGGCGAGAGGATGTTGTGAGAGCTCAGCATGAGGACCTGGGCTTCCACTTGCGCCTCGGGCGAAAGCGGGATATGGACGGCCATCTGGTCGCCGTCAAAGTCGGCATTAAAAGCCGTGCAGACCAAGGGGTGGATTTTGATCGCCTTGCCTTCGACGAGAACCGGCTCAAAGGCCTGGATTCCCAGCCGATGAAGCGTCGGGGCGCGATTGAGCAGCACCGGGTGATCTTTAATCACCTCCTCGAGGATGTCCCAAACCACGGTGTCCTGCTGCTCGACGAGTTCCTTGGCTTGCTTGATCGTGGTGCAGTGCCCGCGCTGCTCGAGTCTTTGGTAGATGAACGGCTTGAACAGCTCGAGGGCCATCTGCTTCGGCAATCCGCACTGGTGCAGCTTCAACTCGGGTCCGACGACGATCACCGAGCGGCCCGAATAATCGACCCTTTTGCCCAACAGATTCTGGCGGAAGCGGCCCTGCTTGCCCTTCAGGGTGTCGGAGAGAGACTTCAGCGGCCGATTGTTGGCTCCGCGGAGCACGTGGCCGCGGCGTCCGTTATCGAACAGCGCGTCGACAGCCTCTTGCAGCATGCGCTTCTCATTGCGCACGATCACATCGGGTGCGTTCAGTTCCATCAGCTTCTTGAGCCGGTTGTTGCGATTAATGACGCGCCGATAGAGGTCATTGAGATCCGAGGTGGCGAAGCGGCCCCCATCGAGTGGAACCAGAGGCCGCAATTCCGGAGGAATCACCGGGATCACATCGAGGACCATCCATTCCGGCTTGTTGCCCGACCTACGAAAGGATTCGACCACCTTGAGCCGACGGGTGTATTTGAGCTTCTTTTGTTGGGACGTCTCTTCCTTCATCTTGACCCGCAAATCTTCGGCCAAGGCGGGAAGGGTCAATTTTTTCAGCAGCTCCTTGACGCCTTCGGCGCCCATCATGGCGACGAACTTATCGGGGTGTTCTTGCTCGAGCTGTCGATAGCGATCGTCGCTGACAACCTCCCCTTCACGCAGCCCGGTCTCCTCGGCCGCCTCGACGATGACGTAGGCTTCAAAGTAAAGAACCCGCTCGAGCTCGCGCATGGTAATGTCCAAGAGCTGGCCGATGCGGCTGGGCAGGCCCTTAAAGAACCAGACGTGGGAACACGAGGAGGCCAGTTCAATGTGCGCCAACCGCTCTCGACGCACTCGACTGAGGGTGACTTCGACGCCGCACTTGTCGCAGATGACGCCGCGGTGCTTCATCCGCTTGTACTTGCCGCACAGACACTCCCAATCCGTAGTGGGGCCAAAGATCTTGGCGCAGAAAAGGCCCTCCCTCTCCGGCTTGAACGTTCGGTAGTTGATCGTCTCGGGCTTGAGAACTTCGCCGTGAGACCAACTGCGAATTTTTTCGGGAGAGGCTAATCCGATGCGGATGCTGTCGAAATCCACGATGGCGCCGACACGCTCATAAGCACTAGATCGATACAAGGTGACCTCCTGCGCTATTCATTCCACGAATGGGCTTGGCGGGCCATACATCCCGCCCTGTTTACGATCGAAGCGCCGCGGGAGCGCCTCTTGGTTCGCGCCGTTTCCGCCGGCACAGGCTCAGTCGGCCGCCAAGGCCGTCTGAATCACGTCCTGCTGCTTTTTAATCAACTCCACGTCGAGGCACAACGACTGCAGTTCGCGAATCAGCACGTTGAACGATTCCGGGATGCCGGGCTCGATCGCGGCCTCGCCCTTGACGATCGCTTCATAGATCTTGGCCCGGCCGTGCACGTCGTCGGACTTCGCCGTGAGCAACTCCTGCAAGATGTGAGCAGCGCCGTAGGCCTCGAGGGCCCAAACTTCCATTTCGCCGAATCGCTGGCCGCCGAATTGAGCCTTTCCGCCCAGCGGCTGCTGAGTAATCAGCGAGTACGGTCCGATCGAGCGGGCGTGGATCTTGTCGTCGACGAGATGGGAAAGCTTCAACATGTAGATGTAGCCGGTGGTAACTTGCTGCTCAAACGGCTCTCCGGTCAGTCCGTCACGCATGATCGTCTTGCCCGAAGTAGGCAGAGTGGCCTTCTTGAGCTGCTCCTTGATCAAGGTCTCCCCCGGACCTTCGAAGACCGGAGAAGCGAACTGGACGCCGAGCACCTTAGCGGCCCAGCCAAGGTGGGTCTCCAGAATCTGGCCCACATTCATCCGGGAAGGGACGCCTAGCGGATTGAGGACGATCTCCACCGGCTTGCCGTCGAGAAGGAAGGGCATATCCTCCTCGGGGAGGATACGGGCAATGACCCCCTTGTTACCGTGCCGGCCCGCCATTTTGTCACCGACCGAAAGCTTGCGCTTCATGGCGATATAGACCTTCACCATTTTGATGACGCCGGGCGACAGCTCATCGCCCTTCTTCAGCTTCGCCACACGCTCGTCGGTGAGTTTTTCGAGCACCTGAACCTGGCGGACCGTCATCTCTTCGATCTCGTCGATCTGGACGTTGAGGCCTGCCTTCTTCTCGCGGATGCGCATCCTCTTGAGATCGCGCCCCCGCAGCCCCTCCAGGATCTCCCGAGTCAGAACGTCGCCCTTTTCGAGCAGCCTCTTGTTCGTACGTTCATCATGGAGGTCGGAGGCGACAATTTTGCCCTCGATCAGCTTGGCCAACCGCTTGGCCCGCTCGTCATAGAGAATCCTTTTCTCATCGTCGAGGTTGCGCTGCAGGCGGGCGACGGTGGCCGTCTCAATCGCCTTGGCTCGCTCGTCCTTGTCTTGACCCTTCCGCGAGAAGACCTTGGCGTCCACGACGATGCCGGAAATACCCGGCGGGCAGTAGAGCGAGGCGTCCTTGACGTCGCCGGCCTTTTCCCCGAAGATCGCCCGCAGCAGCTTTTCCTCCGGCGTGAGCTGCGTTTCTCCCTTGGGGGTCACCTTGCCGACGAGAATATCTCCCGGGCGCACCGTCGCGCCGATCCGAATGATCCCGCTTTCGTCCAAGTTACGGAGAAAGCTTTCCGCGATATTCGGTATGTCGCGCGTGATCTCTTCCGGGCCCAGCTTGGTATCGCGGCCCTCCAGCTCGAATTCCTCGATATGGATCGAGGTGTAGTAGTCTTCCTTGACCAATCTTTCGCTGACGAGAATCGCGTCCTCGAAGTTATAGCCCCGCCAGGGCATGAAGGCGACCAGGACATTGCGGCCTAGGGCCAGTTCGCCGGCCGCCGTACAGGGGCCGTCGGCCAACACCTGTCCTTTCTTCACCCGATCTCCGACGCGAACGATCGGCTTTTGGCTGACGCAAGTGTTCTGGTTCGAGCGTTTGAACTTCACCAGCTGGTAGATGTCGGCGCCGACCTCCCGCGACATGTGCCCCTCGTGGAAGCTGCCGTCCACGCGCACGATGATTCTTTCCGAGTCCACCGAATCCACGGTGCCGCCGCGCTTACACAAAACGACCGCGCCGGAGTCGCGGGCCGCTACGCGCTCCATACCCGTACCGACCAGAGGCGCCTCGGCCTGCAACAGCGGCACGGCTTGGCGCTGCATATTGGAGCCCATCAGCGCGCGGTTGGCATCGTCATTCTCCAGGAAGGGAATCAGGCTGGCGGCCACGGAAACCAATTGTTTCGGACTCACGTCGACGTACTCGATCTCGGCGCGGCGCTTGAGTTGGAAATCGCCGGCCACGCGGCAGTTGGCCAGTTCGGGGACGATCCGTCCTTTCGGATTCACCTCGATGTTGGCCTGGGCAATGATGTACTTGTCTTCCTCCCAGGCGGAAAGGTAATGGCAGTGGGATTGATATTCCGCCGCTCGCTTGGAAGCGCTTAGCGCCTTGTTGGCCCTGTCGACGACATCCCTGGAGACTACCCCTCCCGTCTTGAGACGAGTGCCGCCACCGCTGATGATTTGCACCTCGTCAATCACCATGCCGTTTTCCACCCGCCGGTAGGGGCTTTCAATGAAGCCGTAGTCATTGATGCGGGCAAAGCAGGACAGCGAGCTGATCAGCCCGATGTTGGGGCCTTCGGGAGTTTCGATCGGACAGATCCGCCCGTAATGGGTGGTATGGACGTCGCGCACCTCAAAACCGGCCCGCTCGCGGGACAGTCCCCCCGGACCCAGAGCCGACAGACGCCTTTTGTGGGTGATCTCCGAGAGCGGGTTCGTTTGGTCCATGAACTGCGAAAGCTGACTGGAGCCGAAGAACTCGCGGATCGCCGCCATCACCGGCTTGGCGTTCACCAGGTCGTGCGGCATCGCCGTCGACATCTCCTGATAGACCGACATCTTTTCCTTGATGGCCCGCTCCATGCGCACCAAGCCGATGCGGAACTGGTTTTCGAGCAATTCGCCGACCGCGCGCACCCGGCGATTACCCAGGTGGTCGATGTCGTCGACGTCGCCGATGTTGCGGCGCAGCTTGAGCAGGTAGTTGATGGTGACGTAGAAGTCCTCCGGTTCCAAGGTGCGCTTGTCGAGCGGCGTGGCATCGAGCTTTCCATAGAGCTTGATGTTGAACTTCATGCGACCGACACGCGAGAAATCGTACTTGCGGGGATCGAAGAACATGCCGCGGAACAACTGGGTCGCCGTTTCCAGGGTTGGGGGATCGCCGGGCCGGAGCTTGCGGTAGATCTCGATGAGAGCGTCCTGCTGGGAGGTGACGTTGTCTTTCTTCAACGTCGTTGAGATGACCACGCCCACCTCATCGCGCTCGGGAAAGAACACGTCGAAGTCTTTAACGGAAGCGTCCATGAAAGCGACGATCTGCTCGGCGGTGAGTTCCGTATTGGCCTCGGCCAACACTTCCCCGCTCTTTTTATCGGCGACGTCGGCGGCCAGAAACGCGCCTTCCAGATCCGCCGGCTCGACCGGCAGGCTCTTGACTTTCGCCTTCTGGATCTCCTTCAGCAGGCCGCGCGTCAGCTTGCGGCCTTTGGCGGCGAGCACCTCCCCCTTCGCGTCGGTGACTGCTTGGGACAGCTTGGCTCCCAACAGACTTTCTGAAACCTTGCGCAGTAGCTGCCGGCCGCTAATACGGATGCCGTCGACCGTGTAGAAGCCCCGCAGGATCTCCTCATCCGTTTTAAGTCCCAACGCGCGCAGAAAGACCGTCCCCAGAAACTTCCGTTTTCGATCGATCCTGACATGGAGCAGGTTTTTGGCGTCGTATTCAAACTCGACCCAACTGCCGCGATAGGGAATAATTTTGCCCAAAAAGGAGGTTCGCCGGTTGGTCGATTCAAAGAAGGCGCCAGGAGAGCGGTGCAACTGCGAAACGATCACTCTTTCGGTTCCGCTGATGATGAAAGTCCCGCCGTCGGTCATCAGCGGCACTTCGCCGAAGAACACTTCTTGCTCTTTGATGTCGCGAATGATCTTCTCGCCGCTGTCGGCGTCTTTCTCGTAAATGGTCAGCCGGATGGTGACCTTAAGGGGCGCGGCGTAGGTCATCCCCCGCTCCTGGCACTCCTCGACGTCGTACTTGAGCTTCAAGCCGACCGGATCGCCGCACTTGGTGCAGAAGGTGACGAGATTCGCGTTGTAGTTTCCGCACACCTGGCAGGCGATCTCCTCCAGCCCGTAGGGGTCGGTCTGGATCGTAGCGCCGCAGTTCTTGCAGGTCGAGCGAAGGTGATGGAGACCCCGCAGATGGCCGCACTTGCACTCCCAATCGCCGATGGAGTAGTCGACAAACTCCAACTGGCTCAAGCCGCGGAAGTCGGTGATTGGGAATACGGAGCTAAAAACCGCCTGTAAACCAGTGTCGTCTCGCTCGCTGGGCAAGCGATCCATCTGCAAGAATCGCTCGTAGGAATTTTTTTGCACCTCGATCAGATTGGGGATCGGGATGGCGGTGCGGATTCTGGAAAAGTCAAATCGCTCTGCGTGCGAGCCGTTCATCGTGGTCGATTCCATCTGCTACTCCTGAAAAGTTCCGATCCAGCGACCGAATCGAAGAGGAAATGGTGATGCCAACCGCAAGTAATACCTGTCAGCTCCCGGTCAGTACGCGCTAGCGGCACCGTCCAGGCGGCTGCGCAAACCACAAAAGATGAGGTAGGAACGTATGCCGAAACACGAGCGGGGATTGACCCCTCTCTGCCTTGATAGACCTTGCGTCCAGCCCAGTTTGCGGAAAGGCACCGCAGGCCTGGCTGGCTGTTCCGTGATAGAAAACTTTCCTAGTACTGCACACACGAAGTCCAGCAGTCCCCAAAAGTCAAATTGCCCGGATAGGAAGAACAGGCGAATCTGCGCGCCCCGACGGATCTAGTATAGCACCCCGGTGCTGTCAATTCAAATGGCAGTCTTGTCTCATGCAAGATGAGTCTGAACGAGGAGTTTGTTTCTCACACAAGATGAGCCTGAAGGATCGGGGAGTGGGCATGCTGGGAATTGACTATCCAAGTGCAAAACACCAGCAAGCTGAACCTGCAACAGATCCAGCAGTTTCTCCACTCCAGCGAGGAGATTCGATTCAAAGGCAAAGGGCGGGCCGAGATCTACACGTGGGTGGCGCGCACGCTTCGCCAGCACGGCTACAGCCGCCAAAACCGCGCCGACAAAGGGCTGCTGCGGCAGTATCTGGTCAAGATGACCGGACTGAGCCGGGCGCAAATCACGCGTGATCCAGCAGTACCGGCAGGGCGGAGAACTCCAACCCGCCCGCTACCGGCGGCATCGCTTTGCCCGCAAGTACACGCCCGCCGACGTCGAACTGCTGGCGGCGGTGGACGAGGCCCACGAAACCCTCAGCGGCCCGGCCACGCGCAAGATCCTCGAGCGGGAATACCAGCAGTACCAGCAGAGTCTTGTCTCATGCAAGATGAGTCTGAACGAGGAGTTTGTTTCTCACACAAGATGAGCCTGAAGGATCGGGGAGTGGGCATGCTGGGAATTGACTATCCAAGTGCAAAACACCAGCAAGCTGAACCTGCAACAGATCCAGCAGTTTCTCCACTCCAGCGAGGAGATTCGATTCAAAGGCAAAGGGCGGGCCGAGATCTACACGTGGGTGGCGCGCACGCTTCGCCAGCACGGCTACAGCCGCCAAAACCGCGCCGACAAAGGGCTGCTGCGGCAGTATCTGGTCAAGATGACCGGACTGAGCCGGGCGCAAATCACGCGGCTGATCCAGCAGTACCGGCAGGGCGGAGAACTCCAACCCGCCCGCTACCGGCGGCATCGCTTTGCCCGCAAGTACACGCCCGCCGACGTCGAACTGCTGGCGGCGGTGGACGAGGCCCACGAAACCCTCAGCGGCCCGGCCACGCGCAAGATCCTCGAGCGGGAATACCAGCAGTACCAGCAGCGCGAATACGAGCGGCTGGCGGGGATCTCGGTGGCCCAGATCTATCGCCTGCGGCGGCGCAGAGCCTACCGCCAGCGGCGGCTGCATTTCACCAAGACCCGGCCCACGGCGGTGTCGATCGGCGAGCGGCGCCGGCCCGACCCGCAAGGCCAACCCGGCTTTCTGCGAGTGGATACGGTGCATCAAGGGGATCGCGATGGCGTCAAGGGCGTCTACCACATCAATGCCGTGGATGAAGTCACCCAGTGGCAAGTGGTCGGCGCCACGCCCGCGATCAGTGAAGCCTGGCTGGAGCCGTTGCTGAAAGCCATGATCGAGCAGTTTCCCTTTCGTATCCGCGGCTTCCATTCCGACAACGGCAGCGAGTTCCTCAATCGCACGGTGGAGAAGCTATTGAACAAGCTGCTGATCGAACAGACCAAGTCGCGTCCGCGGCACTCCAACGACAACGGCTTGGTGGAATCGAAAAACGGCGCGGTGATCCGCAAACACATGGGATATACGTACATCGCGGCGCCGCACGCGGGGCGCATCCAGCGCTTCTACCAACAGCACTTCAATCCCTATTTGAACTTCCACCGGCCCTGCGGACAGCCCGAGATCAAGACCGACGCCAAAGGCAAGCAGAAGCGGGTGTACCGCCACTACCAGACGCCTTGGGAATCTTTCGAGAAGTTGCCCGAGGCCGCCAGCTATCTCAAGCCAGGGCAGAGGCTGGAGGCTCTGGGCCGCATTGCCCAGGCCGAAAGCGACACGGCGGCGGCCCGCCGGATGCAGCGAGCCAAGCAGAAGCTGTTTGCCAGTTTCCGTTCCGCGAACACGCCGTGCTGAACAGCAGGAAGAGGGCTGTGGAAATGACGGGCGATGGAAAACGAGGAAAACCAAAACCAGGTTTCCCTTCGTTTCCCACCGCCCTTGGAAATCGCTCCGCGATTCCCACAATCCCACAACCCCGACGACGATTCTCCCCTTCCCAAAACTCAAAATCAAAAAGCCCGAAAGGAGCCCCAGCGACTCAAAAAGCCCCAACCCCCGTCTTCAGGCTCATCCTTCGATGAGAAAATGCTGACAGACTCGCGGACATCGCGGACATGTCAACGCCGGCCGCCCTGAAGTGTGTTGCTGCGCGGCAGGAGGCATGCTTCGAGCTTCTTCGCAACCTCGACGACATCGGGCTTACCGACCCCGGATTCTCCGAGAAGGGCCGCCTCAAGCCTTCGTTCTTCCGCTTTAGCGCAGCTTGGAAAGACAATCCCCAACCAGAGATCCTGCGAAAAGAACTCGCTGCTCGTGGAATCTCCGCATCCGTTGAATCTCCGCCTGCCCGTCTCCTATATCGACGAGCCGCATTCCAGGCCCAATTTCCGGCGTACGCACCGTCGAACGGCGACTGCCGAGTAGCTGAGCACCAAGAAAAACCCCGCCTTTGCCTTGTAAGAAAATGATCGGGTTGTGTGTTAACTCAGTGAGCCGGCTGAGGGTGGGGGGAGGGTGCTCTCGACAGCTACAAAATTGGCTCTTCCGGGTTTTTAGTGGGTGGCCAACGGGTAGCCGGCTCCTCCATCCTGCCGACCCGACGTCGCCCGCAGTCACATCGGAGCCCAAAAGGCGGCCAAGAAATCCCCAAATACCCCACACGCCAGTCCGGTCGTGGGCAACTCGTAAAGGGAATAAGACACTGATAAACAGGGAGTTATCTCTTTGAGTGTGGCCACTGGATGACAGTTGTGGATCTGCATTTCACAGCCTTCGGGAGACTGTACGACTACCTGCCAGCAACCTTGCTCTACTCGTAACCCTTTGTTTATCAGTAATTCTTTTTGGCCAACGCAGTCGCCGCCCGGCCTTGGGGGCCGTAGAGTTGTCACGAAGCCCTTGAATGGCACCGAAGCAGGCTCCGGGAGGTCGGCCTCACAGTGGCGAGGGATCCGTCACTCACCGCCGCCAGCCACTAAAATCCCAGAAGAGCCACAAAATTATCTACAGTGGCGCCCAAGCGACGCCCTCCGTGATTTGACCGCGTCCCCGCCCGCACAAAAATGCCAGGGTGATGAAATGTTGTGAACGCGGCGGACAGAATATTTGCGGCAGGACAGGCCTCACGGGCTGGCAATCGCTATGTTCGACGTATCGCCCTCGGCCTCGCTGGGCATGCGGATCGTAAGCGGAACCTGATCGCCCGGCAGCGCCCCTAGAGGTACCCGAGCGTTAATCTGATACAACCCGGAAAAGCCCGGCGCCAGCCCGGAGAAATCAACGATCGCCGGCATTCCTCCGATCGTCACCTCGGGCGTCTCAACCGTGTTGTACCCGCCAGGGTTTAGCTCTCCCGCCAGCAAGGGATCGCCCTCCGGGTCGCCGCCCGGAGTGGCCTTGCCCAGTCCGGTAAGGAAGATTTGTAGGATCACGCCCGGAGACACCGGCTCCCCGCAGTCTGCTAAAGCAGCCACCCCGTCCGCCTTGCAGTTCGTGGGGATGCCGAGAGTGGCCGCTGTCGAAGCGGGAATGGCCAGATGCCTGGTCGGCCCACGATTTGGGACGTCGGAGTCGAAGGCGACCAAAGCCGCCGCGTACATGCGGCCCGGGTCGGCGCGATAAATACCCGTGGCTGCCAGCACCATCGGCAGCATGAACACACCGCTCGTATGGTTCCAAAACACGACCGACCGATTCCGAGGAAGACAAAGGCACTCCGAGCTGGCGCACGGAGTGCGTTGATTTGTGGTCGCCCGCTGCTGGAATCCGCTGGCCGTCCCCAGACAGTGCGCAACCTACTGGTATCTCGACCGGCGAGGGGAGACTGAGCAAAGGGGGTTTTGCGGCGGGAGCCGCCGGGCCCGGTGAGCTGACTTTAGGCGGCTTGCCGATAGTAGTAGTTCAGCATTCCGCCCAACCGTTGACGGCACTCGATCGGCGCGCTCGGATCCGTGTCTGCCGGAGCGGGGAAGATGAGCCAATTGTCGAGCCCTTGGTGATTGCGTTCTCTATGGTAATGGGCGATGAACTGCTGAATCGCCCGGCGCAGCGACTGCTCCCCAAACAGGATCATCCGCTCCAAGCAGGATTCCTTGATCGTTCGGACAAAGCGCTCGGCGTAGGCATTCAGGTTTGGCGACCGTGCGGGCAAGCGAACGCTCTCGACCCCTGCCGCTGCCAACGTCTCCCGGAACTCCTTCGTAAACAGCGGGTCGCGATCTTGGATCAGAAACTTCTTGCCGACGACAAAGCCGTCCTCCGAATCGGTCAAGTTGCGAGCAACCTGAGTCATCCAGACTCCCTCCGGCTGGCTCGAAATACCCGCGATCTCGACTCGCCGCGTCGACAGTTCGATCACGAACAGCACCACCACCCGCACCAATCCTGTCCGTGTCCAGACCTCCACCGTGAAGAAGTCGGCGGCGGCCAAAACTTCCCAATGGGCCTGCAGGAAATGCTGCCAGCTCGTTTTCCTGCGCCGCTCCGGCGCGGGCTCCAGGCCATTTTCTTGGAGTGTTCTCGCAATGGTATTGCGTCCCACCTGGTGACCGAGGTTGGCCAGCGCCCCTCGTATCCTCGAATAGCCCCAGGTGTTGTTTTCTTGCGCCAAGCGAACGACCAGTTCTCGAATCTGCTCCATCACACGAGGCCGCCCGGGACTGCGGAGTTGGCTGCCATCGTACTTGCGGGCGATCAACTTTCGATGCCATCTCAGCAGAGTGTCCGGCGTGACGAGGGAGGCCACTTCCGATAGCGCTTGGCGTCCGAGCTTCTTGGCCTTCAGCGCCAAACGGCGACGCTGATCATCGCTCAGCCGCAAGCGTTTGTCGCCCAGTTGATTACGTAAAACGCGATTCTCTTCTTCGAGATAGTCGATGACCTCCTGTTGGTGCTCGTTGATCCAGCCGGCCAAGCCGATCAGCACGAACCGAAACGGGTCCAGAGGTTGCATGGGACACAACCTAGCACGAATCAATCCCAAAAACCGACTCCTGTGCGAGTCCGCACCTGAACTGCAACTCGCAGTCAGCAAGCCACTTACATCACGTTCGAGTTTTGGGACAGTACGGGCATCCAGCCCAAGTAATTCGTCTTCGGCATAAAGCACTTATCCCCGACGAAACCCTGACTCCTACGAACCCCCTGGCTCTGCTGACATCCTTGGTAAGCTAGCTTGAGTTGTTGTGGCGATTCTTCCGTACTTGGGGAACGGCGGAAATCGGCTTGGTGGGGAGGAAGATCTGACAACTCTAGCCGGCTTTCTCGCCAGGCGGCGAGGCGAAGTACCTAAGGAAGCCCGTCAGTACAAAGCGCGCCGCTCGACGCCCCGTTTCTTGAACAATGCAGGCATAGTTTGAACACCGCGTTGAGCGCGGCGAGCAAGCGCAACGGAGTCATGGCGGGCCTATCGCGCACTTCGACCGTCAGATGGTGAGAAATGCGGGCTGGAACAGCTTGTCCAGGCGATTCTCAAGGAAGCGTGATGAGGACAAGAGTTAACGGTTCACTCGTCCCGATTGTCTTCGTTCTACTCGCGGTCCTTGGAGCACCCCGCGGCATGGGGCAAGCTGCGAGCGAGCCTGAGGCGTTCTCTATCTTCCCTATAGGCGGACAGCAAGGCACGTCCTTGGAGGCTGAGATCCGAGGTCGAGGCCTCGGCGGAGCTTATGCCGTCCGGTTTGAAGGCGCGGGTCTTGAGGCGCGTATTAAGAGGATCGAGGCGATTGATCCCGACGGGGAAAGCGCCGACAAGGAAAACTCCGCGGCGGGAGAAGGTAGTCAGGGTCAACGGATTCTGCTGGAAGTGAGAATTGATCCGGCAGCCGAGACCGGACCTCGCTCTCTGAGGGTGGTCTCAGCGAGCGGAGTCTCCAATGCCCTGGTCTTTCTGGTCAATTCCGACGCGGTCATTCTGGAGGCCGCGACGCCTCACGATACACCCGCGGAAGCCCAGCAGATCGTCTTGCCGGCTGTCGTGAATGGGAAAATCGGTAAAGGGAGGGAACGCGACTACTACGCGTTCGACGCCTTGCAAGGTCAACAGATGGCCTTTGAGGTCTTTGCCAAGGGACGGCGTAGCGCCCCTACTAAGGGAGAGGGCAGGCCCTTTGACGCCATTCCCAAAATGCGATGGACTTACCGATTTCCCAAACAGGGCCGCTACCTCGTACGGGTCGAATCATCCCGCATCGTGGAGATTGTTCTGGTAGCGACGGTGGTATCCTTCATCCCGCAAATTGGCCTGTTCGAGACCGCCGGGAGTTGGCTGAATCCGCTTGAGCCCACCCGTCTGAAGTTTGACGAGGCCCGTCTGAAGTTTAATAAGGATGGACAGGCTGACTTTGAGCACCAAGTAGCCAAGACCATATACGGTCGAACTTCGCCGGACTTTGTCTACCAACTTCGCATTGTCCCCAAGGGGCGCCCGCCGATTTACGAAAAATGGTCCGCGCGGCTTGCCGGCGATGCCTGGCAAGAGCGGGCCTTCACACGAAAACTCGAAGCAGACCGGCTCGAGGCATTGTGGTCAAGAACGGTCAAGGCTCCTAAACAGAGGACGGGGCACGGTGACGGAGGGAGTTTGTCAGCTCCGCCGGGGGGGCCTGAAGCGGAAGCGGAGCATGAGGGCGCCAATCCCTCCGGCGGCGCCGCGCTCATCCCTATCCGACGGGAGCAGGAACCTAACGAAGGCCTGGGCCAGGCTTTGGAGGTGTCCGTGCCCGCCCTCATTGAGGGAACCATCGAACAACCGGGTGACGTAGACACTTTTCGATTCAAGGTCGAATCCCGGCAGCGCTTAGCTTTCGAGATCGAGACCCCCGAAGCAGCGCCCCCACGGTTCTATCCAAAGCTTGAGCTACTTGACTCGGCTGGCCGTGAGCTTTTGACGAACGCACACGAGAAGATGAAAATCGACGTCACGGACCCCCTGTCCTATTTTTCGATTCTCGAGTGTCTAGCGAAGGGAGCCGGGTGTAACCTTCATTCAATCTCTTACCTTGAGGCGCTGGAGGCAAAGGTCATTGAGACCCTCGATCAGCCGGGGCAGTACTATCTGCGGATTCGCGACCTCACTCCTCGACGCGGCGGCGCCGGCTACGCCTATCGGGTGCTAATTCGACCCCAGATTGCTCATGTCGGCGAGATCGAGTTCAAACAAGACCGTGTGAATCTGGTTGCCGGCGAAGCAAGAAAGCTGACCGTGACAACCGGGCAGGAGGAAGGTTTTGACGGCGAGGTTGTTATCGGCGTCGAGGGTCTTCCGCGGGGCGTCGAAGCGTTGACGGGGGCGGAAGTGGAAGACGACGGGCCTCTGGCGGATCCGAGCGTCCGGGAACGAAGTTTTGTACCTAAAACCCAAAAGGCCACCATTATCCTGCTGGCCAAGGCTGATGCCCCGGCGACAAGCATGCCGAAGGTCGTCCGCTTCAAGGCGCGGCCGATTGTCAACGGAAAGCCGGGCACGGAGATCTCGATTGGAAAGATGGTTCTGATGGTGCTTCGGCCAGCAAAGAAACCGGCGGGTGAGGGCGAGTGAGGCATCCGATGGCGCCGTACAAGGGGTTGATTCAGCGGAACCTACTGAGTCTCGCAAATTATGGTGACATGGCTCGCGTTCAAACTGTAGGGGCACAGCAGGCTGCGCCCGCGTCCCAAAGTCACCGTATTTTGCGAGCCTCAATAGCTACCATTGGGCGGAACAAGAAGGACGGGCACGAGGCGGGCTTGAAACCGCGCGTCGGCAGGTCCGCTCAGCGAAACAGGGTAGTTGTCTTGCTGGCAATACTCAGTGCCGGTTTTTCCGGGCTCCCAACTGCTGAAGCGGAAGATGGGAAACGCCTACTGTTGCTGAGGCTGGCCCCGGAAGAGGTCACGCTCTGGGGATCTGGGGACGGGCAACAATTCCTGGTACTCGGAACCTACGCCGACGGTTTAGAGCGGGATGTGACTTTGCGGAGCCGCGTTTCCATTTCCGATCCGGCGGTGGCGACGGTGGGGGAAGGCGCTCGCGTGTTGGCGCTAGCCGACGGCCGGGCAGTATTGAAAGCTGAACTGGATGGTCGGGTCGCCAAGGCGAATGTTCGTATTGAGGATTCCCAAAACGAAAGGCCTTTTAGTTTCAGGCGCGACATCGGCGCGATCTTGACCAAGCGAGGATGTAACGCCAGCGAATGCCACGGCGCCGTGAAGGGGAAGGGAGGGTTCAAGCTCTCTTTGAACGGCCGCTCTCCACAAAACGACCACCGGTGGATTGTCGAAGGAGAGCGCTACCACGGTCTCGCGCCGGCCTCGGGGCCTAACAATCCTCGGGTGAATAAGCAAGAGCCGGAAAACAGCCTACTGCTGCTCAAGCCCACCTTGAGCGTCTCCCACGGAGGCGGGAAGCGTTTCGAGGTCGGGTCTTCGGATTATCGTGCCATTCTGAACTGGGTCCGCGGCGGGGCGCATTACGGGGAGGAAGACGGGCAGCGGGGCGGGGAAATCGACTCCATCGAAGTCTTTCCCCAGGAAGCGGTCATGGATCTCGCCGGGAAACAGCGCTTGCTGGTGACCGCTCGTCTGAGCAACGGCCGGCGGGAAGATATCACTGAGCACGTGCGTTACGTCTCGAACAATCCCGAGATCGCCGAAGTCACCGCCGCAGGCTTGGTAAGTGGTGTCAGAAGGGGTGAGACCGACGTCATCATCCGGGCGGCGGGACATGCCGCGAGCGTGCGCGTGGGCGTCATTTCCCGGCCGATCCTCGACTATCCCGACGCACCTCGCAGGAACTTGATCGATGATGCCATCTTTTCGAAACTGCGCAGGTTTCACATCATCCCGTCCGAACTTTCCAGTGATGCGGAATTCCTGCGGCGGGTCTGTCTGGACCTGACGGGCACCCTGCCGCCGCCCGAGCGCGTGCGGGAATTCCTGGCGAGCAAAGATTCGCGAAAGCGGGAAAAGCTCATCGAGATTCTGCTGGCTTCGCCGGAATACGTCGATTACTGGACTTTTCGCTTCGCCGACTTCTTCCGCGTGATGTGGTCGAACGCGTCGACTTATCGAACCTGGATCCGGGAGAGCCTCGCCCAAAACAGGCCCTATGATCAGATGGCGCGCGAGCGTGTCTCCGCCCAAGGCGTGAACGGCCCGGCCCGACATTACTTCAAGCGCACCGGCGAGATATTGCTGCCCGAGAATAGGATGACCGAGGACATTCGGGCGTTCATGGGGCTGCGCATGGATTGCGCCCAGTGCCATAACCATCCTTATGAGGTCTGGACGCAGGATCAGTTTTGGGGGATGGCGGCGTTTTACGGCCGGGTCAGCCGGGTCCGAGATGCGGGGATGATTTTCGATGATCCGGCCGGCCACGGCGAGCGCCGGGAACCCCGAGTCATTCATCCGCGAACTCACGAAGAAGCTCAGCCGCAATTCCTCGATGGATCGCTTCTTCCCGAGAGCGGACGGGCCGACCCGACGATGAGATTGGCGGCATGGGTCGCTTCGCCCGATAATCCCTACTTTGCCAAGGTCATCGTGAATCGGATGTGGGCCTACTTTTTGGGGAGAGGGCTTGTCGATCCCGTGGATGACTTCCGCTCCACCAACCCTCCCAGCCACCCTGATCTGCTGGAAGCGCTGGCAAGCGACTTCGAAGGGCACGGCTACGACTTAAAACACCTCATCAGGCTGATCGTTCAATCCAGGACGTATCAGTTGTCGGCGGAGGGGAACGAAACGAACAAAGACGACGAAATCAACTACTCTCGCGCCCTGCCTCGGCGGCTGGAGGCGGAAATCCTTCTCGATGCCATCTCTCGGGTCACCGATGTCGAGGAGAAATTCGTGATCGATCACTATGTCGGTGGAGGGGTGGAGCTGCCGGGCACGCGAGCGATCCATTTGGTGCCCGAGAGTTCTCCGACGCACTTTTTGGATGTTTACGGACGGCCGCCGCTGCGGGAAACCATACCGGTGCGAGAGCGACAGGCGAATCTGGCGCAGGCCTTGCACATGTTGGCCGGCTCCACCTACACCAGAAAGATCTCCGAAGCGGAGGGGCGCCTGGACCGGCTGCTGAAAGATAATGCTTCCGACGAACAAATGATTGAGGAATTCTACCTGGCGGCGCTTTCCCGGTTTCCGACCGGTCGGGAACTGGCTGAACTCGAAACGGCGATCCACCGGCAGCCTTCGCGCAAGAAAGCGATGGAAGCTCTAGTCTGGGGATTGATCGCCTCGAGAGAATTCACTTACAACCACTAAATGATAAGGAACGTCATGAAAAAAGATTCCTCCCCGCAGGACGTAAAACGGCGTGACTTTCTTCGAGCAAGTTCCCTGGGTCTAGCGGGCCTCGGCCTGAGTCCCTTTGGGCAGGCCTCGAGTGCGATGGCCGCGGGTGGGAGCGGCGGCTCGGTCGGGAAAGCCAAGGCGGAAGCCTGCATCCTACTGTGGCTGGAGGGCGGCCCCAGTCAAATCGACACCTGGGACCCGAAACCCAGCAGCGGGTTCAAGCCTATCTCGACGAATGTTCCCGGCGTTCGGATTTCCGAGCTGTTCCCCCGCATTGCCCGACACATGGATAAACTGGCCATCATCCGCTCCATGTACACGGAAGAAAGCAATCACCCGCAGGGGACCCACTATGCCATGACGGGCCACCGGCCCAATCCGGCCATGAAGTTCCCCAGTCTGGGGTCGGTCATCGCCAAGGAGCTTGGCCCGCGCCACGACATTCCCCCTTACATGCTCATCCCAAAACCTTGGGAGCTCGACTTCAATGTGTCCTATGCCGATTCGTTCGACGGGGCTTTTCTGGGTCCCCAATACAATCCGATCATCCTTCCCGATCCTAGCCGGGAAGATTTCGAGATTCCGGATCTCAGTCTGCCCAAGCCGCTTTCCGTCGAGGATGTCAGAGACCGGCGGACATTTTTGGAAATCGTGGATCGGCGTTACCGCGGCAAGCAAACGAATGCCGAGTTTCTCAAGATGGATGGCTTCCTGGACCAGGCGTTGAATATGCTTTTGTCACCGCGGGTGCGAAAAGCCTTCGACCTTTCTCGGGAGTCGGCAAAGACCAAAGATGCTTACGGGCGCACGCGAGTGGGGCAGAGCACGCTGCTGGCGCGCCGGCTGGTCGAGTCGGGATGCCGCTTTGCCTTGGTTGCCGGTTACCAGCACGGCGAATGGGACACCCACGGCAAGACGGAGGTGGATCGCTTGAGCAACGATCAGACGCTTCGCGACCAGCTCGCGCCCACGCTGGACCAGACTCTTTCCGCCTTGCTCGCGGATCTCGATCAGAGGGGGCTGCTGGAGTCGACCGTGGTGATCGTGACCGGCGAGTTTGGCCGCACTCCCTATATCAACGCCGTCCAAGGGCGCGACCATTGGCCCGCCTGCTGGTCTATGCTGCTGGGAGGAGGCGGGATCCAGGGCGGTCAAATCATCGGGACGAGTGACGACCGGGGCGCGCAGGTGGCCGGACAGATGGTGACCATGGGAGATCTGTTCGCGACGATCTACAAAGCCCTAGGCATCGACTGGACAAAAACCTATATGAGCCCCATTCGGCGGCCGATCTATATCGCCAACTCCGTCGGAGACAAGCCGGGGCGGCCGATTCCCGAATTGGTTTAGCCGCCGATCCGGCGGCCTCTGGGGAGGAAGGCAGAGTTAGAGGGGGCTATGGGGTTGGCCGCAAGTCGCTGAGGGGAGGCTGCCGAGGATTCTAATGAGGGCAGAGGCCGACGAGACCTTCATCGGTGGCAGGCTCGGAACATGCATGTTGAGAAGCGCAAGCGACGGATTACTGGCACCGGGGGCAAGGACAAGACCGTGGTTATGGGCGTTCTTCAGCGTGGGGCAAGGTACGCGCTGCCGTCATTCCGAACCGCAAGAAAGGGGCAGTTCAAAGAGAAATAACGAAGCATGTCGAGGCTGGTTCCGCACTCTATAGCGACGCGCTTCGATCCTATGACGGTCTTGCTGGTGATTACGCACACAAGGTCATCGATCATGCCGTAACCTACGTTGATGGTAAGATTCATACCAACGGGCTTGAGAATTTCTGGAGTCTCTCGAAGCGTGGTATCAGCGGAACCTATGTGAGTGTCGAGCCGTGCCCGTGTTCCAAAGTCACCGTACTTTGCGAGCCTCAATAATGACAAAGCCGGGAGGTCCCAGTGGCCGCCGCGTCCGTGTAGGGAGAGGCGGCTTTCCTCGAGCGGGATCATCCTTAAGCCTGCCGGGCCCATGGCGCTGTCCGCCCAAACAAAGGTCGCTCTTTTGTTCCTCGACCGCGCTCTTGATTCTGCTCTTTGTCGCCGGCGCCCCGGCTAGTTCAGCGGACCTGAAGTTAGAAAAGGACGTCCTCCCGATCCTGAATCATTACTGCTTTCAGTGCCACGGCGAGGAGGTCCGGATGGGCGACCTCGACCTGCGGACTCGGCAATCGATGCTTCGGGGGGGCAGCAAGGGCCCGGCCCTGGTTGTGGGATCTCCGGAAGAAAGTCTCATTTACCAGAGGATCGTTGACGGGTCGATGCCTCTGGGTGACGCCAGGGTCAGCGACGCCGAGACCCGCACGATCCGCGACTGGATCAAGGCGGGATCCCTGGCGGAAGAGGGCCAACAAACTCATGCCGAAGCGGAAAAGATGGCGCGGCACTGGGCCTTTCGACCGCCCCGGCGCCCCGCCCCGCCCCGGGTAAGCGAGCCGACCTGGGTGGGCACGCCCGTCGATGCTTTTATCCTGGCGCGGCTCGAAGATAAGGGCCTTCAGCCAGCCCCGCCGGCGGACCGCCCCACCCTGCTCCGCCGCATCTACCTCAACCTCGTCGGACTGCCGCCGTCCCCGGAGGAGCAGCGTAGTTTTCTGGAGGATAAATCGCCCGAAGCTTATGAAAAAGTGGTGGAGGATCTACTCTCCCGCCCGCGTTACGGTGAAAGATGGGCGCGTCACTGGTTGGATGTCGTCCGCTACGCGGAAACCAACGGATACGAGCGGGACGGGACCAAACCGAGCGCCTGGCGTTACCGGGACTACGTGATCGACGCCTTCAACAAGGACAAACCGTTCAACCGCTTCCTACTCGAGCAACTGGCGGGAGACGAGATCAGCGGCTCGAACGCGGAAACGCAGATTGCCGCCACCTTTCTACGCTTGGGCACCTGGGACGACGAGCCGGCCGAGCCGCTCCGCGACCGCTATGACCAACTCGACGACGTGCTGGGCACCACGGCTACCGCCTTCTTGGGGCTAACCCTCCGCTGCGCCCGCTGCCACGACCATAAGTTCGAACCTTTTACGCAACGAGATTACTACCGCATGCTGGCGGTCTTCGAGCCACTGAAACGCCCCCTGGACAAGCGGGAGGTCCTTCCGACGGAGCTGGACGTCTTCGTCGGCGCCGAGGAAGAGCTGGCCGCCTATAGCGCCGCTACCGAGACCGCTAATTCCGAGATCGTCTGGCTGGAGGGAAAGATCGAAGAAGTCAGGAAAGTGATTCTCAAACGCCTCTTCGCCGCCGAAGCCGAGACGCTCGGCATGCATTGGCTCCAGCACGCCGAAACGGTCTTGGCGTTCCAGACGGCCGCGGACAAGCGGACTGAGGAGCAGAAGAAACTGGTCCAAGCGTTCAACGAGAAGCTCGATCAACAGATCCGGCGGGAGGCGCAGTCTGAAGAGCTGTCGCAACTGGAAGGCTGGGAAAAACGAATTGAAGATGTCCAGGCAGGTCGCCCCAAGGCCCCCCCCCGAGGCTACATATGGCGTGAAGAGGGTTCGAGAGCGAGTCCGACCTACCTTCTGGAGCGCGGCGACCCTGACAGCCCCGGCGACCAGGTCGGACCCGGATTTCCGGCTATCCTCTCAACCGCGTCGATCGAGCCTCCCCAGCCCACCCGGGGGAGCACCGGCCGTCGAGCCTGGTTGGCGGGCTGGATGACTAGCCGCGACAATCCGCTGGCGGCGCGCGTCATTGTCAACCGTATTTGGCAGTGGCATTTTGGGGAAGGGTTGGTAGCCGGCGAGAACGATTTCGGGGTAACGGGCCGGCCGCCGAGCCACCCCGATCTACTCGACTACTTAGCTACCGCGCTCGTAGACTCCGGTTGGAGCATCAAACACGTTCAGAGATTGATCGTCGAATCCAACACCTTCCGGATGTCCTCGATGGGGAACGATCAAGCCGCCGCTATCGATCCCGACAATATCCTGCTTTGGGGATGGAAGCCGCGACGCCTGGAGGGGGAGGTCATTCGCGATTCGATGCTCGCGGTGAGCGGGCGGCTGAATCTGGAGATGGGCGGTCCCAGCGTTTACCCGCCACTGCCGCGGGCCGTGCTGGCAGGGCTACCCAAACCGGAGAGCTGGGGGCAGTCCGACGAACAGCAGGCGAATCGCCGCAGCGTTTACATTTTCGTCAAGCGGAGCTTGGCGGTACCGGAGTTAGAGTTGCTGGACACTCCTGATAGCACATCGAGCTGCGAGCAGCGCGTCGTTTCCACCACGGGACCCCAGGCCCTGGTATTTATCAACGGTGATTTCACGCACGAACAGGCTCGGCATCTGGCTTCCCGGCTGGAACGCGAAGCCGGCGACGACGCCCGTGCCCGTGTTTCCAGGGCTTTCCAACTGGTCTTTGGCCGCAAGGCGGGCGTTCAGGAGCTGGAGGCGGCGCTGCAATTCCTAAAGAAACAGAGCCAGCAGATTGCGGCCGATGGAGCGCCCCCCGCGGAAGGCTCTAACCCGGAACGAGCGGCACTTGAGGCGTTTTGCCTGGTATTGCTAAACACCAATGAATTTTTCTACCTGAGCTAGGGGGACCTCAATGCATCACTCTCCAGTTGGGGGAACGTCTTGCGGGCGAAACCGCAGGGAGTTTCTGTGGGAGTCCGGCGGAGGATTCGTAGGAACCGCTCTAACGTTTCTGCTCGCCCGAGAGGGTTTTTTCGGCACATCAGCCTTGGCGGCCAGTTCGTCTTCTCCGTTGGCGCCCAAGGAACCTCATTTCGCCGCCAAAGCGAAATCCTGCATTTTCCTCTTTATGTACGGGGGCCCCAGCCAGGTGGATACGTGGGACCCCAAGCCGGCATTGAACAAGTGGCACCGCCAACCGATGCCGAATCTCGCTGAGATTCCGCTCCCGCCCGGCCGGACGCCCGGCACCTTGCTCGGGTCCAATCGTAAATTCACCAAGTGGGGAGAATCCGGTATCGAAGTCTCCGATCTCTTCCCCCATCTGGCTCGCTGCGTGGATGACATGGCGGTGATTCGCGGCAATCACGCGGACAGCTTCGCGCACGGATCGGGTCTTCTTCAGATGAACACCGGAAACTTGCGACTGGGATTTCCCAGTCTCGGCTCCTGGCTGGCGTATGGTCTGGGTACGGAGAATGAAAATCTGCCCGGCTACGTTGTACTACTCGATCGCCGGGGCGGCCCCATCTCCGGACCACCCAACTGGGGGTCGGGCTTCATGCCGGCCACCTTCCAAGGGACAAGCTTTCGGACGTCAGGCGACCCCATCCTGTTCCTTCAGCCGCCGGAAGGCATATCCCGGGCGCAGCAGCGGGGCCAACTCGACCTTCTCAAGAAACTGCACGCGCTGCGCGGGCCCGCGGACGCCGGCAATAGCGAACTGATGTCCCGCATTGCCAGTTACGAGTTGGCGTTCCGCATGCAGACGGCCGCGCCGGAGGCCGTGGATCTGAGCAAGGAGTCGAAGGAGACGCGCCGTTTGTATGGGCTGGAAGATGAGACCACGCAAGAGTTCGGGCACAAGTGCCTGATCGCCAGAAGGCTGGTCGAGCGAGGAGTGCGCTTTGTTCAGCTTTACTCGGGAGGCGGGCCCGGCCAAGAATCGTGGGATGCCCACTCCGAACTGGACAAGAACCACGCCCTTTACAGCGCGGAAACCGACAAACCCATTGCCGCTCTGCTGACCGATCTGAAGCGCCGGGGGCTACTCGAGGAGACGTTGGTGGTCTGGGCGGGCGAGTTCGGCCGCACTCCGACTAGTCAGAACGCAAACGGCAGAGACCACAATCCCCGGGGCTTTAGCACCTGGATGGCGGGAGGCGGTGTGCGAGGAGGTCAGGTCATTGGAGCGACCGACGAGTTTGGGCTCGCGGCGATCGAAAACAAGGTCCACGTCCACGATTTACACGCCACGATTCTTCACTTGATGGGCCTGGATCACACACTGCTAACTTACTTCCACGCCGGCCGGGAGATGAGGCTGACCGACATCCACGGGCGGGTCGTGAAGGAAGTGTTTAGCTAGCATTTCCCAGCGGCTGACGGTCGAAGCGCGCAATAGGTCGCCATGACTTCGTTGCGCTTGCTTGTCCCTCCCGAAAATTTCGTCCGCGTTGAAAACATGGAGGTTGTGGATCTGAGCTGATAGTCTCGGAGATCCATGCGTAGCGTCCTGATTCCCTTGCTGATCGGACTTTCGGCGAGCTTGCGGAGCCGCGCTGAGTTGCAAGTCGAGATCGCCGCTTTGCATCACCAACTCCAGATATTGAGACAGCGTAGTAGAGCACGACCACGCCTGCGATCGAGCGATCGAATTTTTTGGACGTGGCTGTCGCGGCTGTGGTCGGGCTGGCGGCGCGCCTTGGTGATCGTCAAGCCTGAAACTGTCCTGGCCTGGCATCGCCGCGGCTTCCAGCTCTACTGGCGGCAGAAAAGCCGGAACCGAGGCGCGGGCCGGCCAAAGGTTTCGCGGGAGGTGAGAGCGCTGATCCGCAAGATGTGTCTCTCGAATCCAAGCTGGGGTGCTCCGCGCATCCACGGCGAACTGCTCAAGCTCGGCATCGATGTGGGCGAAACTTCGGTGGCGCTCTACATGGTTCGGGGAAGGAAGCCGCCTTCGCAGACCTGGCGCACATTCCTCGATAATCATCTTCGGCAAATCGTAGCCGTGGACTTTTTCGTTGTGCCAACTCTGACATTTCGAGTCCTCTTCGTCTTCGTCGTGCTGGCCCACGACCGCCGCCGGATTCTGCATTTCAACGTTACGTCTCATCCCACGGCGGAATGGGCGGCGCAACAGATTCGCGAGGCGTTTCCTTGGGAGACAACCCCTCGATTCCTGCTGCGCGACCGGGATGGAATCTATGGCAAGGCCTTCCGGGACTGCGTGAAAGCGATGGGCGTCGAAGAGGTCAAGACCGCACCGCGGAGCCCGTGGCAGAATCCTTACGCGGAGCGCCTGATCGGCTCCATCCGCCGAGAGTGTTTGGACCACGTGATCGTCTTCAACGAGCGATCACTGAAGCGTATCCTGCGATCGTACGTCGACTACTATCACAATTCCCGGACTCGTCTCTCGCTAGGCAAGGACGCGCCTGCAACGAGGGATGTTCAGCCGCCCGAGCTTGGCCGAGTGATCGAGATGCCGGTTGTCGGCGGGCTGCATCATCGCTACATGCGAAAAGCGGCCTGAGCGACGGCGACTGGCCATCATGCGCCAGCCCGTTGCAGCCGAGTACGTGCCTCGCCCAACGCAATGCTACACGCCAACGTTCGGCGCGCTGAATCCTGGAGCCCTACACCGGCCGTTTCTCCAAGCCGGAGGCGATTCGTGCATGTTCGATCGAGCTCGGGGCTTCTGGAACTCAGCCTTCTTTCGTCCGGATGAAATAAACGGTAGCCACAGCCCGCCTAGATCGCGCTACGGGCTGTCCCCGACCAGAAATAGGAAACTGTCCCCGGTTTCCCCGGTTTTCCCGGTTTCCCTCTTCGTCGGAGGTCCCTTGAATGCCGTTTGCGAGCCTGTCACGGCAACTCAAGAAAGGCGGTCCCCTCGCCTCGATGCATTGCTGTACCATCTCATCCGTGAGCGTGCCGGAGCTGACCGCCAGGTACCCCGCGCCCAAAGTGTCGGCCCCAAAACTGCTTCCGCAAGTGCGGAAACTCCTGCAGAAGCACTCCTGAGCTGATCCCTTTCAACCACTGTACGATCGTGCTGATATCCTGATATTGATGACGGATTACCACAACGAAGTCAGTTGCGCAAGTTAGCGGGTATGAGCCTCGGCAACTCTTTCCACAAAACCCTTCACATCTTTGCGCTATTTGGCTTTGCTGTCGCCCAGCCACTGTTCGATCTGTTGTCCCGAAACGCGGATTTCCTAGTCGCTCACGACCTTCGTCCGGCGGACCTTTTGATTCTCGTGTGCATTCTTTCTCTGCTGCTTCCCGGGCTATTCGTCCTGGTTGAGGTCTTCGCCGGTCTCCTCCACCACCGACTAGCGGAGTCTGTGCATGGGCTGATCGTCAGCCTGCTAGTTACGGCGGTGGCCCTCCAAGCTTTCAAGAAACTCTTGGATGGCCCTGGCCTCGCCCTTGTAACAGGTGCCGGCGTTGTGGGTCTGCTCGCGGGTTGGACTTCCTTGCGAATGCGGCCCTTGCAGACCTTCCTGACTTTCCTCTCGCCGAGCGTCTTGCTGTTTCCGGCGCTTTTCTTGTTGAGGCCCCCGGTGTCGGGGCTGCTTTTCCCGGAACGGAAACAGCATGTAGCCCGGGAAGGAGTCTTGTCAGATACGCCGATCGTTCTCATCGTGTTCGACGAGTTGCCTACGTCGACGCTAATGAATGAGCATCTGGAGACCAACGCTTTCCGGTATCCGAACTTCGCGGCGTTGGCGCGGGATTCCCAATGGTTCCGCAACGCCAGCACGGTAGCTGAGTCCACCCGCTTAGCGCTGCCTGCCATTCTGACCGGTAGGTATCCAAACCGGATCGTCCCGGGTATAGCCGCAAACTATCCGGAGAACCTGTTTACCTGGTTAGGTGGGGAATACGAGCTGAACGTCTTTGAGACTGTGACGCGTATCTGCCCTGAAAAGCTATGTAGCGAAACGATAGCGAGAGAGGGATTCAGGGAGCGCATCCGAACGACCCTTTCCGACCTGTGGTTCATCTACCTGCACGCGACTTTTCCCGTTGACATGACCCAAGATCTCCCTCCAGTTACGATGACAATGCGAGACTTTGGGGTCACCTCGCGGGCCCCAAAAGGCGCTACGGCAGAGGATATGGGGCGTCGGAGCAGAGACTACAGTTGGGTTTTTTCGCAGTTTGTCAACTGCATTCAGCCTGCCGACGGACCGGTTTTGTATTTCCTGCATACGCTCGTTACCCACATCCCTTATGCGTATCTTCCCTCCGGGAAGCAATACGGTCCCACTGAGCTGCTTCGTTTCCCCCACGGAGTCATTGAAGGGACATGGACAAGTGATGAGTGGGAGACAACCCAGGGTTTTCAACGCCATCTCCTGCAGGCTCAGTATGCGGATCGGTTGCTGGGAACTGTCCTCGCAAGACTCCATGAGGTGGCGCTCTACGATCGTTCACTGATCATCGTGACGGCAGATCACGGCGTGAGTTTCTGGCCCGACAACAAGCGACGACAGGTGACGCAGAAGAACGGCTCGGACACCCACGGCGTGCCACTCTTCGTGAAGGTCCCTTACCAGCGGAAGGCCGTCGTAAGTGACCGAAATGTTGAAATCATCGACATCCTTCCCACTATCGCGGATGTCCTCGACGCGGAAATCCGGTGGGCCGTAGACGGCCAGTCGGCTTTGGACCACCTCCGCCCAGAACGGTCCCAGAAGCTCGTGTTCCGCAAGGTACGCGGGAACTTCCCAACGTATATCGAGCGCCTGGTGTTTAGTCCCGAGCTTGAGGGACTGGAAGCCACCGTCAAGCGCAAGATGTCTTTGTTCGGATCGGGAGAAGATCCCCGCGATATCTATCGTATCGGCCGCTTTCGTTCGCTGATCGGAGCTCAGACCGCACACCTGGCCCATGTTGAGGCGCTGGATATGGAGATAGAGTTAGAGGGCGACTCGGGTTTCGACGAAGTAGCTCTTGATGGGGCGTTCATTCCAGCCCTCGTCTCTGGCCAGATCTATCCCGAAAGGGGGTCTCCGAATCGCCTCCATTTGGCGGTAGCGGTCAACGGAACTATCCGAGCTGTGACTCAGACTTACCGGGGCCCGAAGGGCGGCTGGTCTTTCACGGCGATAGTTCCCGAATGGGCATTCCGCGAAGGCGCGAACCAGGTCGAGGTCTTCGTAGTTTCTGATTCCCAGGGCCACCCACAGCTGATCTCAGCCGGCAACCGCCGCAGGCCGCAGTTTTCCCTGCTTCGGGGAGTAAGCCCTACCTGCGACGAATTCATCAACTCCTGGACCGGGGAGACAATCCGGATCGTCCCCGGCGCCATGGACGGTGCAGTCGACCTGGTACGACAGCTACGAGAACCAAGGGGGCACATTTCGATTTTTGGGTGGGCATCCGACGGGGCCCACCGCAAGCCTGCCGAGCGGGTTGTAGTCTTCGTCGATGATGAAACGAATCATGACGGTCACACTGTGATCAGTCGTAAGGACATCGCCAGAGGTTTCCAGACCCCGTCGCTAGAGCAGGCGGGATTCCATGTTATTCTGCCGGTTTCCGTCTTCGAGCGAAATCCGCTGCCCGTGGTGCGGGTTTTCGCCATCTCGTCGACCGGCGTAGCTTCCGAATTACAGTATCGCCGCGAGTACCCCGACGGTTCCCGGAAACGGCGGCTGGGTAATGCTGCACGAGCGATTAGATACTCCCTTGCGAGAAGCGGAGACGGCCTCGAGCAGCACATCCTCTCCTCGACCGGGGAGACCATCCGGATCGTCCCAGCGGTCATGGGCGGGGCGGTCGATAGAGTCCGTCAAGAGAGAAGGTACACTCGGATTAGCGGCTGGGCGTCGGATGGGGCGCATCGCAAGCCCGCGGCTCAGGTGGCGGTCTTCGTGGACGGTGAAGCGGATCACTACGGCCACACCACAGTGCCTCGCCGCGAGCTGGCCGAGGCTTTCAAGGCCCCATCGTTAGTAAACGCAGGATTCCAGGTTGCTGTGCCGGGCTCCATCTTCGACCGGGCTCCCCCACCTGTGGTGCGGGTTTTCGCTATTTCATCGACCGGGGTAGCGTCGGAGCTGAGCTATCGCTCAGAATACAAGGACGGCCCTCAAAAACGCCGCTTGGGGGACCGCTGAGGGCAGCCTCGAGGAAGGGACTCATCAGGAGCCTTACCCCGCTCGCAAACCGCGCCGGTACGCGGGACACTCGACAATTTCTGATAGGCGACAATGGATAGGCTACGGATTACCTACATAGTCCACCACTATCCTCAGATTTCGGAGACCTATATTCAGTCAGAAATTGAGTCGCTGGCTCACGACGCGAAGATCCAGATCATTAGTCTTGAACCGCCAGACATTTCGTTCAGCAAACACTCTCCCTACTGCCAAATCGAGGATGTCGGCGAAACGATAGAGGCGATCGACGCGTTTCAACCGCATGTACTGCACAGTCATTGGCTGTTTCACGCTCGCCTTCTGGGATACTTCGCCGGGTACTTCGGGCGACGCCTGTCGCAGGGGATGGTCCCCTTCACGATTCGAGCACACTCTTTTGACACTCTGGGACCTGGTACAGAGCAGACAATTTCTGAGATAGCCCCAATCATAAACAGCGACTTGTGTCTTGGGATAGTAGCCTTTCCCTTCTCGAGGTCGATTCTTGAGCGCCTAGGAATCCACAGTGACCAAATACATGACTCGTATCCGGTCGTGAACTACGAACGCTTCTATGACACGTCACCCAATGGCGATGCCATCATGAATGTGGGCGCTTGTCTGCCAAAGAAACGGATGGAGGACTTCCTACGGTTGGGGTCTTTGGTCCCTGGCAGGTTGCTCAATCTGTATGCCATGGGATACATGTCGGATCAGAGGCTCGGCGGGAACAGGGAAAACCATCGTGGCGCTTGCGGTTTACTGCTTCGAGGCCGGAAATCCACACGCGCGCGGCCTCGGTGTTCTTCTCCGCCTCCTTCCTCTCATCACCTTTCAGTTTCTCTTCGTCCTCCGCGACGGCCCTCTCCCGGTAGCAGTGATGCGCCTCATCGTTCAGCACGAGAATATTTGGGTATTCCGGGATTATAGTGGGTCGCTGAGGGGCGGCGGGGCGGGGATGCGACAATTTCGGGATGCAAGATTGCGAACGGTATCGGCGCATCCTGGGAATCGAGACTCCGTGGTAGGTGGAGTCGGTGGAGTTGAAGCTGGAGGCCGGCGAGGCCCACGTTCATCTGGCGCGGCAAGAGCGCGATTGGCCCTGCCCCGAATGTGGAGCGGCATCGAAGCTCCACGACCATCAGCCCGAGCGGCAGTGGCGGCACTTGGATAGGTGCCAATATCGTACGATCCTGCACGCCACCCCGCCGCGCAGCGCCTGCCCCGAGCACGGCGCGCGTGTGGTGAAACTGGCGTGGGCGGAGCACCGCGGCGGGCCGAACCTCGCCCCCTAGCCACTAAAATGCCGGAAGAGCCGAATATTTTTGATGCCCATCAGATTGGGCATGACCCTTTGCAGCATTTGTCCCTCGGTTTCGAGGGTATGCAGCGCGTCGCCGCGCCCTTGAAGCAGGGACCGTCCGCCTTTGGAAAGATCGAGGCGCTCGCGGAGCTTGAAGGCGTGAAAGTTGGTGATGACGATCTTGGCGCGATTGACGTCGTCCAACATGTCGGTTGGGACCAATTCGCGGCTGGCGTAGTAGCTGTCGGGATCGTTCGACTGTAAGACACGCAAGCGATCCTTGATCGTCAGGCCCGGTGCAACAACAAGGAAACCCCGCGTGAACCGTTTGCTCTGGTGGCGCGCGGCGTTGACGGTTTGCCATGCGATGATCATCGCAATCACGGTAGTCTTCCCCGCCCCGGTGGCCAATTTGAGAGCGAGACGCATCAGCTCGGGGTTGGCGTCATGATTCGCATTGGCAAGGTGCTCGATGAAGCGCTTGCCCCGGATTCCCGCGTTAGGGGCGACCTCGGTCGGCCAGATTGCGGCCTCAACCGCCTCGATCTGACAAAAGAACGGCCGCACGCCGCTGAACTTGTGATGCCGCCAATGCTGGAGAAGGCGCGCCGTTTCCGGTGTCACCTGCCAGTCATTCGGACTTGGTAGGTTCCGCCACTGGTCTACCTGGTAACGAAGCTCATTGATGATCGGAATTGGGTCGTACTGCTGCTTCTCGGTCGAGATTCCCTTACCTTCGTCGAAGACCATCGCCTGTTGATTCGCCGCCGTCTTACGCTTCTTAGGCTTCGGAATGGGCGTGATGAACTCCGCCCGGCGGCGGCCCTCGATGATTTTCTGGGTCGGCTGGCCTTGTGCATCAAGCTCCCAGTGTTCACGGGGGTACTCGTAGGGCGAGTTGCGAATGGGCTCGGTGAAGAATCGATTATCCATGGCAGAAGTGTGTGCTCATGTTCTTGGTTTTCTGTTCCCCAGCTTCTGATGCGCAATTTAGCGTAGCGGGCAGAATGCTGCGATTCTACACGCTAAGACGTTTTTCGCTCCACAATCACAGCTCCGTTTTCCGTAAGTAGTTCCCTATATTACTCACAGTTTCAGTACTTCTGCCGAACCCCTTGACTCTTTTCGCCACGATGCTACGCTTCACCTGCCGGCGCCTCGGCTATAGCTGAGACCCGACTTCCCTTCCCTGCCTATGTTATGGCAAATAAATAACTTAACACGCCATCACCGCTGACTGACATGGGGTCGAGAACAGATCCTGGCTGACCTTACCGAAGCGCATAACGCCATCTAGAAGCTGCTTTCTGACCTGCGCCGCCGCTACTCAGCCAAGTCGCCGGCCCTCAAGATGTTAGCGGCGGAGAGAAAATAGGCCACAACACGGCTGAACACCGCCGCCTTGTGGCCTAATTTTCCTCCGCCCTTGACAGTGGACGGCACAACAGATCCGCGAAGCCTTCCCTTGGGAAACGGCTCCCCGGTTCCTGCTGCGTGACCGGGACGGGATCTACGGCAAGGCGTTTCGGGATTGTGCAACAGCGATGGACATCGAGGAGATCCGAATCGCTCCGCGAAGTCCCTGGCAGAATCCTTATGTCGAGCGGCTGATTGGTTCGATCCGCAGAGAGTGTCTGGACCACGTGATCGTCTTCAACGAACGATCGCTGCGGCGCATTCTTACGATCCTACGTTGCTTACCATCAGCGTTGGCGCACACACCTGGGGCTGGGCAAAGACGCGCCGATCACGAGGAAGGTCCAGCCTCCAAAACTCGGTCAGGTGATCGAGATTCCCGAAGTCGGCGGCTTGCACCATCGTTACGAGCGCCAAGCGGCTTGAGGACGCTTCTCAGGATTGAGGGAGAGCCCGCACAACCAGGGTCGACTCATACGCCGGCACAGACGGATCTGCGAGCGTGACGACTGAGCGAAGCTGGACCATCGCATCCGTGCCGGCGATAGCCGCTCTTGCTCCAAAGCTGAACCGCCCTGAACTCATCTTGCTGTCAGTGTTCTTCTTTCAACTGACCGCGATGGAATAAACGGGAACCACAGCGGCCCGTTGTACGAGCTTTCCTCCGCGCCTGCATTGACAGTCAACATGGGAAGGTCGCCAATAGCCTCGCCAGGAATCTTGGGAGGCTCGGTAGCTCCACGCACACCCGTGTCCTCTCGAAACCGTTCGGATGCCATGCAGAACATTTCTGGTACGATTGTTTTGGGCCGCAACGGCCCCGTGGGGAGGAGGCCTTCTCGGCGATAGGTTTTGCCACGTACATCAGCGCTTCAAAAATGCTGGCTTCCCATTACCACCAGAAAGTAGTTCGACTAAAGCAGAAGCTCGCCGATCTCAGTCAAAAGGTAGCGCGCGAAAGCGAAAAAGCGGGCCGCATCTCGCGTGGTATCGTTCAGGTTCAGCGGAACATCACTCACACCAGCAGCCCGACGATCCTCCTCAACCGCCGTAGAAGAGCAACTTCGCTCCAGCAAGAGCTAGCGAAAACGCAGAAGACGCTGGCTAACCTTGAGGAGCAAGCAGCTCGAACGACCGATCAGTTCTATCGCGCAGAAAGGCAATTAGCAAGGCAACGTCAAGCGCCGGCCACCTCTCCTATAGTCCAGCCAATTTTTTCTCCTGTAGTGACGAACCTTGCCAGTGAGGTCGGTGCAAAACCGTCGAGGTTGGTCGCAATTCCAGTACCCACCGGTGCCGGCTGGAAGGACGTGTCCATTCGTTTCACCAGCGACTTTCAGATACAGGCCACGATCCGAGGCCAGCCCACGGAAGCTCGGAACTATGCGGACCTGGGTTTCGAGGATCAGCGGGGGAAGAAGGGGAAGAATAGGAAGCCGGATTTTCAGTGGAGGCTCCTCAAGCATTTTGTCCGAAACGGCGGCAGCGTCGAGACTCATCTGGAGGCTGGTTTCAAAAGCCGGAATGCACTCCAGAAGGGGGTCCGAAAACTGCGGCAGCGCCTCAAGAAAGTGTTCGGCCTCGACGACGACCCTATCGAGTATGATGCTGACGAGAAATCCTACCGGGCAAAATTCCAAGGGACAACATCGATCTCTACCGACGTCGCCGCTGAATCTCAACGCCGTACTGAATTTTAGCAGCCGGGAGCGAAGATTTTTCCAGCCAGGCCTTTCAGTCCTTAACTGACGCATTTCCAAGGCATTGGCGGCAAGTGGCCATGCCGCCAACAGCCGTTTCTCAGTGCCTCCACTGAATTTCCCACCCTTATTAATAGCGAGAAGCTTCCTCCTCTTGCTATCTCGATCGGCTCCGCCAGCCTAGCAACAAGAGCGACCTGGCGAAGCTGATAGCACCCAGGTTGTGGTATCTTGCGAGCCGAGCAAAACCGAAGCGGGCCATCCAACACAGGAGGTTTTCAAAAGATGGCTCGCAGAAGGTATCAGAAGCCCACGCCCAAAAAGCGGGGCAAGCAGTGGACCATCCTCGTTCGCGAGGAGGTTGTTGACGATGGGCAGAGGAATCGGAACGTCAGGCGGGTCGCCCTCGGGCCCGCTTCGCTCACCCGAGCGCAGGCCGAGAGGCTTCGAGATGACTATCTGGTCTCGATCAATGAGCCCGCGGTGGGTATCGGGGGAGCCTGTCTGTTTCGAGACTTCGCCCACATTTATGAGCGAGATGTTCTGTCGACTCATGCCAGCACCACGCAGGAGCGCAGCAAGAGTGTGTTGAAGAATTATCTCAATCCCGCGTTCGGTGGCTCGATGCTGCGGGAGATCACTTTGGAGCGATTGCAGCATTACTTTGCGGAGTTGCAGCGCTCAAAGCTATCACCAGAGAGCGTCCACAAGACTCGGGATGTGCTGTCGGCGGTTCTACGAACGGCTGTCGACTATGGTCGGCTGGACATGAATCCGGCGGAGAAGATCCGACTGAAGAAGCGAAGTCTCGCTAAGCCCAAGCGTTTTCTTCGGACAGGTCAATTCTTCCAGCTCCTGGAGTTGATCGCAGAACCCTACGCCACGATGGTGTACGTGGCTGTTTTCGTGGGGTTGCGAGTGAGTGAACTCGCAGGGCTCCTCTGGCGCAACATTCACGTTGACTCGATTACCATCGAGCAGCGTTTCAGCCGCGGTGACTGGGACGAGCCGAAATCCGAAGCGAGCAAATCCACGATCCCCGTGGATGCGCCCGTCATCCAAAGGATTCACCGGCTCAAGTCCCTTGAGGTCACAGTACGCGCCGGGCGAGCCTGGCGCCGCTACAAAGCGGTGAAGTCGTGCGGCCCCGACGATCTAGTGTTTCAGTCGGTGGTCAAAGGGGCCCCGATGCGTGATAACAACATCCTCGTGCGCCACATTAAACCGGCGGCGAGGAAGTTCGGTATCGAGTGGGTAAACTGGCAGGTGTTTCGCCGTTCGTGCGCGACCTGGCTGCAGCAGGCGGGCGTCGATGTCAAAGACGCTCAAGGGCTGCTGCGCCACAGCCGCGCCAGCACGACGATGGACGTGTACCAGCAGTTGGTGCCTGAGTCACAGCGGCGAGCGGTAGCTAAGCTGACGGCCCTCGCACAGCAGACAAGCTCGCTTCAGTGAGTGGCTTATTGTTGGGATAGGAAAAGGGCTGTAAGTGCAACCAAACGCAACCAAGAGTAAAAAGAATGGCTCGTAAGTTATTGAAAACTGGTGGCCAGGGACGGAATCGAACCGCCGACGCCAGCCTTTTCAGGGCTGCGCTCTACCGACTGAGCTACCTGGCCGGGAAACTTGATTGTAGGAGCAGATCGGACTCCTGTCAAACCCAGTCCGAGCGCCGGCGCTTCATAGAGAAACTCGTACCAAGCGTGGCGAATACTCCACTCCGGCAGCGCCGTTAGCCTTCGTTTCTCACGAACGTTCGGATGACCGGCGTTGAACGGATTTTCATCTTGTAGGGGCGGACCGCCGTCTGTTTCTTGTCAACAGATTCCTTACGCTTGTTATCAAGACATTCCTTGCAGTGGCGAGAACAAAGCCATGCCCTGGAAGAGTGTGGATGTGCAACAGCAACGAGTGGAGTTCGTGATTCGGGCGGCGGCGGGGAAGGAAACGATGTGCGGGTTGTGCCGGGAATCTGGGATTTCCCCGACGACGGGTTATGCATGGCGGCGGGTTCGCCCGGAACCCGATACAGGTTGCCCGAACGAAACTCAACGCTTGCCGAGCTTCACGGTCCGTACCCCGTCCTCGTACTCCGCACGGTAGCGCAACTCCGACGCCACCCCAGTGGAGGAAATGGCGAAAACCCGCACCACGGGCGGCGGATCCCGCTTGAAAATGCGGGCCGGCAGACTGATGCGGAACCCCGCTTGCTCCAGTGACGGGCTCTTGAACCCCTCGACGAGGTCGCTTCGGCGGACCACGGCGTGTCCGTAATGATTTGCTTCACGATCCACAAAGACGGCCACCTGATCGGCGGGTCGGCGATGGGATCCGTCGGACGCCCATCCGCTGATCTGCATGCGCTCGTCCTGCTGAAGCACAGTGTCGACCGCGCCGTCCATGGCCCCGCTCGCGATGCGGACGGTCGCGCCGCTCGGCGCCATGATGAGATCCTTCCCAGCGAGTCCGTCCGCGTCTTCGGCGAGGAAATAGCTGACGTCCTCCGCCGAGCGCTTGCCCAATCTACGTTTCTGGGAACCCTCGCCGTATTCCGGCCGATATCGCAGCTCCGACGCCACGCCGGCTGAGGAAATGGCAAACACTCGCACCACCGGCGGCGGATCCCGGTCGAAGACGTTGCCCGGCAGAATAACATGGAATCCCGCTTTCTCCAACGAAGGGGCCTTAAACCCCTCGACCAGGTCGCTTCGGCTGACCACGGCGTGTCCGTCATGATCTGCTTCACCATCCACGAAGACCGCCACCTGATCGGCGGGCTGGCGGTGGGATCCATCCGACGCCCATCCGCTGATCTGTGTGCGCTCGTCCTGCTGAAGCACGGTGTCGACCACTCCGTCCATGGCGCCGTCTGCGATGCGGACGGTCGCGCCGCTCGGCGCCATGATGAGATCCTTCCCAGTGAGTCCGTCCGCGTCTTCGGCGAGGGAATAGCCGACCTCCTCCGCCGCGTGCTCGCCCAATCTGCGTTTCTCGGAACCCTCACCGTATTCCGGCCGATATTGCAGCTCCGACGCCACGCCGGCTGAGGAAATGGCAAACACTCGCACCACCGGCGGCGGATCCCGGTCGAAGACGTTGCCCGGCAGACTGATGCGGAACCCCGCTTGCTCCAGTGAAGGGCTCTTGAACTTCTCGACGAGGTCGCTTCGGCTGACCACGGCGCGTCTGTAATGATCGGCTTCGCCATCCACGAAGACCGCCACCTGGTCGGCGGGCTGGCGGTGAGATCCATCCGACGCCCATCCGCTAATCACAAAAGTGCGCCACAACCAGGCGTGGCGCTGCACGATATCCACCGAACCCTCCATGGCAGAAGGAACGATGCGGATGGTCCTCCCCTCCGGAGAGACTATGATTTCCTCCCCCGCCCCGGACGCTGTTTGGGCAAGAGAGTACCGCAGGGCATCTTTCTTTCTCTTACGAATAGAGGCTAAGCTCGGTCCATTCTCTGACTCTGAGATGACAAAGACCTCCACCCGGTTCGGGTCTGCCTGGAAGACCGTTCCTGGAACCATGGCCGTGAAAGAACTTCCGGGACCTTCGTAGTTCTGGGTCACAGCCTCGATTACTCCGTTCACCGCCACTGCCAGATCGAGGCGGCCTGGGGAGCCGCTTCCGGGATCGATGAGGCCCGAAACAGGGACCGGAATGAATTGCTCCTCAAGATCCACTCTCGCGGGAATCCAGTCGTGCTGCAGCTCCAACTCGAAACCCGACGGCCCGGCATAGGCCACTTGTTCGACCTCGCGACCAACCAGGGCGCTAAAGCTTTTTTCGGGGTCTCGCTCCAGTGCCCGCCGCGCAAAATACCTTGCCCTGTCCAGTTGCTGTTGGGCAAACGCGGCCCGGGCAAGGTAGCCATGGAGCCTCGCGTCGGGCCCGGCTATCTGCAGGTTGGTAAACAAGATTTCTTCCAAGTGCCGACCCCTCTTCCAATCCAAATCCGTACTCATGCTCGCCAGCCGCACCGCTGACTCTATCCGCTTCGACGCCTTAACCCTCGGGAACTCAACGCCCGGCTGCAACGTCACC
The DNA here is from genome assembly GCA_965206025.1 of Bryobacterales bacterium. Lineage (GTDB taxonomy): Bacteria > Acidobacteriota > Terriglobia > Bryobacterales > UBA6623. The sequence goes on from CBDBIU010000004.1 coordinate 667,989, forward strand.
AGAATCGCCTGGACGCTCAGATAGCCCCCGAAAACCGCGGCTAAGGGCAGGGGCCAACGTCGTAGATATTCGCCACAGATCACGACGGCCGGGATTAGGGTGATAGAAGCCCACCAGAAAAAATCTTCCCTCGCCGGCAGCACGGTAAAAAACAAGAACACCGCCCAAAACACCCAACACAACAGACGAAGCTTCTTCCGGCGCCAAGAAAACAGAGCCAGGGTCGCTGTGAGCAGGTAAACGGCGCCTGCCGGCCAGTGACACCAATAAGGAACCGGGGCTGGAATCTCCACAAACAGCTCGCCGAGATACAGCCAAACAGCCCGGGGCGAGATGGCCAGGGTTGTCGTCACGAGATCGATGTCGCGATAAAAATAGCCTTCATAAAAGTGAGTGGCGTTCCAGATCAGGTCCGGGGAAATCACGACGGCCGCAACCAGATGCATCATCCACCATGTACCTTGCAACAAGGACATCCGGCGCTCAGGATCAGCCAGGGTGTGAAGCCAAAGAATCGGGAACAGCAGGATCACCGTTTCCTTACAAAGGTACGCGAGCCCTAAGGCTGCGCCCAACAGTGCAAAGTCCCGGTAGGTCTGGGTTTCCGTAGCCCGCAGGTACAGCAATAAGGCTAGGGTCGCGAAAAACAGCAGCAGACTCTCCGGCTCGAAGGCGTACGACCAAGTGTGGTGGAAACGGTCGACCGCCAGTAGAGCCGCGGCGAACAAGCCCGCCTTTACGGAGAAGACTTTCTTGCCCAGCAGGAAGACCAGAAGGCTCTTCTGGGATTTTAGTGGCTGGCGGCGGTGAGTGACGGATCCCTCGCCACTGTGAGGCCGACCTCCCGGAGCCTGCTTCGGTGCCATTCAAGGGCTTCGTGACAACTCTACGGCCCCCAAGGCCGGGCGGCGACTGCGTTGGCCAAAAAGAATTACTGATAAACAAAGGGTTACGAGTAGAGCAAGGCTGCTGGCAGGTAGTCGTACAGTCTCCCGAAGGCTGTGAAATGCGGATCCACAACTGTCATCCAGTGGCCACACTCAAAGAGATAACTCCCTGTTTATCAGTGTCTTATTCCCTTTACGAGTTGCCCACGACCGGACTGGCGTGTAGGGTATTTGGGGATTTCTTGGCCGCCTTTTGGGCTCCGATGTGACTGCGGGCGACGTCGGGTCGGCAGGATGGAGGAGCCGGCTACCCGTTGGCCACCCACTAAAAACCCGGAAGAGCCACCAGAAAGACGTTCGCCGTACCGAGTAGAACATGAAGGATGCGCAGTCCGAAGTCACTGTCGCCAAACAGAAAGCCACTCAAACTCACCAGGTAGAGGGTCAGAGGGGGGTGGTTCACGGTTTGCCAGACCAACTGCAAGTTGCCGGGCCGCAAGTCGATCGCCTCGGCGCAAGCGATGATCATGGATTCGTCGTAGTTGAGGTTCCGGATCCAAGCGCCGAGCAGTCTTAGACCGGCGGCGACAGCCAGGATGACCCAAAGGGTTCCGGGAAAGCGCCGGCTTACGTTGACTCGTTCTGAGAAAGCACGAAGAAACATGCTTTGTTTCACCCACCAGGCCCTGTCCACCGCGCCCATCGCGGCGTCCTCGCGACGTTACGGCAAACGGCTTCGCAATGCAAGCAAGCGTGTAGTTGAGGGGGGCGAAAATAGCCTCGACTCTTCCTATGCCGAGGGGACGTTTGGGCCTCACTGATTCCCCAACCGGAATTTCCGGACCCCGTCCTCGTACTCTACGCGGTAACGCAGCTCCGACGCCACCCCAGTGGAGGAAATGGCGAAAACCCGCACCACGGGCGGCGGGTCCCGGTCGAAGACGTTGCCCGGCAGAATAACATGGAATCCCGCATTCTCCAGCGCCGGAGCCTTAAACCCCTCGACCAGGTCGCTTCGGCCGACCACGGCGTGTCCGTAATGATCTGCTTCACCATCCACGAAGACCGCCACCTGATCGGCGGGCCGGCGATGGGATCCGTCGGACGCCCATCCGCTGATCTGCGTGCGCTCGTCCTGCTGAAGCACGGTGTCGACCGCGCCGTCCATGGCCCCGCTCGCGATGCGGACGGCGGCGCCGCTCGGGGCCATGATGAACTTTTCCCCAGCGAGTCCGTCCGCGCCTTCGGCGAGGGAATAGCTGACGTCCTCCGCCGCGTGCCTGCCCAATCTACGTTTCTCGGAACCCTCGCCGTATTCCGACCGATATTGCAGCTCCGACGCCACCCCAGTGGAGGAAATGGCGAAAACGCGCACCACCGGCGGCGGGTCCCGGTCGAAGACGTTGCCTGGCAGAGTAACATGGAATCCCGCTTTCTCCAACGAAGGGGCCTTAAACCCCTCGACCAGGTCGCTTCGGCTAACCGTGGCGTGTCGCTCATAATTCGCTTCACCATCCACGAAGACCGCCACGCGATCGGCGGGCCGGCGGCGGGACCCGTCCGACGCCCACCCGCTAACCCGGCTGTAACCTCTGGGTTGTTGCACCTGTTCGACCACACCGCGCATCGCTCCGGGAACGATGCGGATGGTCTCACCGGTCGAAGACACGATAGATTCTTCATTTGTCCCGGACTGTGCCTCCACGAGGGAGAACAAGATGGGGTCCTTCTTTCGAAGCGACGCTAATCTTGGTCGGTCCTCCGTCCCCGAGATAACGAAGACTTCTACCCGGTTCGCGCCTGCCTTGAAGACGGTCTCGGGAACCATGGCTGTGAACGACCACGGACCCTCGGGACCCTTGTAGGTCCGAGTAACGGCCTCGATCCCGCCGTTCACCGCCACCGCCAAGTGCAGACGATTGGGAGAACCCCGCCTAGAATGGATCTGGCCCGCTACTTGGACTGGAATGAACGGCCCATCAATATGCACTTCTTGGAAACGCCACTCATTCTTCAGTTTCAGCTCCAGATCCTTCGGGCCGGCATAGCCCAACTGTTCGGTTCCGCGACCCATGAGGGAACGAAAGCGGCCAATGCGGTATATGCTCCTGGGATCTTCGCCGGATCCGAACAAGGAGACCTTCCGCTCGACGGTTGCTGTTAGCCACTCGAGGCCGGGGTTAAAGAACATGTGCTCCACCTCCTCGCTGGCCTTACGAGAAGGGCCGTGGTGTAGCAGATTCCACCGCCGTTTCCACCGTGTATCTCTGGAAATCAATTTCTGGCCTCGTTTCGACCGGTGGCGGTCGAGAGCGGACTGGCCGTCTACCCCCCACGGAAGCTGGGTTCCCAGTACGTCAGCGATGGTCGGAAGGATGTCGATGATCTCAATATTGCGGTCGCTGACAACGGGCTCCCGTTGGTGAGGAAGCTTCACCAAGAGCGGCACGGCCAAGATGTCCGCCCAGTTCTTCTGATCCGCGATGCGATGTGGTTGGTTGGGCCAAAAACTCGCGCCGTGGTCGGCGACGACGATGACCAGGGAGCGATCGTAGAGTCCCACCTCCCGGAGTCTTCTCAGGAGAGTTCCGAGCAGCCGGTCCGCATACCCCACCTGAAGGAGGTGCCGCTGAAAAAATTGAACCGTTTGCCATTCGTCGCTTCCCCATCGATACTCGCTAACCGGGAGCCGGGTGCGGACGGCACTGTATCGCTTTCCCGAGGGAAGATATTCATAAGGGACGTGGGGAAGATCGTAGATGTGCAGGAAATGCAAAACCGGATGTCGAGCGGGCTGAATCGAATCCACGAACCGGGGGAAAACCCAGCCCCCGTCTTTCCTTGGACGCCGGCGATCCGCTTGTGGGTCCGCCTTGGCCGTTCGGTCCGTCCCCCCAAAATCTCTCATCGTCGCCCTGACGGACGGAAGATCCTCACTCAAATCAACGGGAAGGATCACGTGTAGGTAGACGTACCCAAGGTCGAAAATCGTCGATCGGATGCGCTCCTCGAATCCCTCTGTCGTCATCGTTTCGCTGCATAGCTTTTCAGGGCAGATGCGTGTCGCAGTCTCAAAAACGTTCAGCCGGTAATCCCCACCTAACCACGTAAACAGATTCTCGGGATAGTTCGCGGCTATGCCCGAGGCGATCCGCTTTGGATACCTGCCGGTCAGCATGGCAGGCACCGCCAATTCGGTGGTCTCAGCCACCGTGCTGGCGTTGCGGAACCAGTGGGAATCCCGCGCCAGCGCCGCGAAGTTCGGGTACCGGAAAGCATTGATCTGCCGATGTTCATCCATCAGCGAGGAGGTCGGAAGCTCGTCAAACACGAGAAGAACGATAGGAATATCGGATGAGACGCCTCCCCGGAGGGCGGGCAGCTCCCGTTCGACAAAAAGGAGGTCCGACACCGGGGGCCGCAACAGGAACAACGCCGGGAACACCACGATACTCGGCCACAGAAAAGTGAGAAACCTTTCTACAAGGCGCACTCGGCAAGAAGCCCAACCTACGGGGAGTCCAACAAGTAGCGCGGCGACGGCGAGAGCAGTCCCTGGGCCGGTGAATAGCGCCTTGAAAGCTTGAAGAGCGATGGCGCCGACCAGCAGCCCGGTTGCCAGCTGATGCACGTAGTCCCCTGCCCGGCGATGCAGGAAACCCGCCAAGGTCTCAAGCAGAACCGGCAGCCCGGGAAGAACGAGGCACAGGATAGCTACAAGAACCAACAGATCCGCGGGGCGAAGGCGGTGAGCAACCAGGAATGCCGCGTTTCCTGATAACAGGTCGAACAGCGGTTGGCCCACAGCGAAACCAAACAGCGCGAAGACGTGCAGGCTTCTGGGGAAACGGCGGCCCATCTTCATACCCTGCGCTGCCTACGCAGATTCACTCGGCAATCCATCCATCACCAGAAAAGAGCCACGAAAGCAGGCTTGTAGCAGTGCGACGGAATTGCGTTGGAACGTGAAAAAGAGTGCGCCAGTTCGAAGCTCAATGCTTGCCTAGCTTAACGGTCCGATCACCTTCCGAGTACTCCGAAAGATAGCGCAGCTCCGCGGCCACCGTGGCGGAGGAGATAGCGAAGACGCGCACGACGGGCGGCGGATCCCGGTCGAGGACCAACCCCGGTAGGACGACGTCAAAGCCGGCCCGCACTATGGACGGGGAGCCGAACGCCTTGACGAGGTCGCGGCGGCCGACGACATTGTGACCGTAGTGATTCGCCTCGCCGTCGACAAATACGGCCACCTGATCGGCGGGCCGGCGGTGGTCTCCATCAGATGCCCACCCGCTGATTTGTGTTCGCCCGTCTTGCTGTCGTACGACATCGACGGCGCCGTCCATCGTGCCGGAAACGACGCGCACGGTCTCTCTCCGTGGGGAGACGATGATCTCGGAAGTGTCTTGGTTCGTCAAAAGAGAGTATCTGATTTCTCGCGCGTTCGTGCCCAGGCGCCGCTGATGCGAGCCGTCGGGGTACTCGGACCGGTACCAGAGCTCGGTAGCAACCGATGTCGTCGAGATCGCAAATACGCGTACCACGGGCGGTTGATCTTGCTCGAAGGCGGGCTCCGATAACACGACATCGAAGCCGGCCTGCATCATCGATGGCGAGCCGAAACCCTCGACGAGATCGCTTCGGCTCACCGCTGTGTGACCGTGATGGTCGGCTTCGCCATTGACGAAGACCGCTATCCGATCGACAGATGTACGGTGGGCGCTGTCGGACGCCCACCCGCCCAACCGCGTACGCCCTTCCTGCTGCTCGACCACGTCGACCGAGCCGTCCATGGCGGCCGCAACGATGCGAATCGTCTTCCCGTCCGGGGATACCAGAGACTCCGCAAGAGTCTCCCCATCGGTCGCAATCGAGTATCTAATCGCTCTCGCACTGCTACCCAGACGCAGCCTGCGGGAATTGTCGTAATACTCCAGCCTATAGCTAAGCTCCGAAGCCAAGCCCGCCGCCGAGATGGCGAAGACTCGCACGACCGGTGGGGGGGCGCTCTCGAAAACGGGCCACAATAGCTCAACTCGGAATCCAGCCTGTCTCAGCGCGGGCGCCTGAAAATCCGCGGCGATGTAGACTCTTCGGACCTCGACGTGCTCCTCGTGATTTGACTCGCCGTCGACGAAGGCTACCACGCGATCGGCGGGCTTGCGGCGGTCTCCATCAGACGCCCAGCCCCGGAACCAGGTCCGCGCGTCCTCTTGCTGCACCGTTTCCACTGCCCCGTCCATTGCGCCCGGAACGATCCGAATGGTCTCGCCGTTTGAACGCAGGATACTTTCTTGGGCGGCTCCGCCCAAAGCTCGCACCAGAGAGTACTCATGGGTATCGTTCCGCAGCAAGACGCGACTCGGCTCCATCTCGGAATTACGAATGAGACGGCGAAACGCCTCCGGTTCCATCCTGACTAGTCTCAGCGATCCACTGCGACGAGTCTCGTGTCCTCTGCTCATCAAATCCCTCATGCGGGCGCTCAACTCCTGATCTTCTTTGAGGACAAGCAGGTTGATCATGTAATCACGATCCCGTTCATCCAAGCGCCTCGTCTTGCTATAAATATCCGCTAGGGTCTGGGCGGGATAGACGCGTTTATTCGAGTAGCTGAGCAGCTCGACGGATAAGGCGGGTATCTCGAAAGAGTGGCAAAACACAATGTCCCGATACCCGGTGTTGTCCCTTACGAAATAGGCGATGTCCGCCGGCTCAGAGATTGGGTTTGGAAAGTATTCGCGGTATCTGCTGTGATTCGCCTCAATATAGAAAGTCCCAAGCAGGACAACTAACAGCGCTGCTAGGGATACGCCGGACGCCTTGCCCGCGCCCCGAGCCGACCCGGGGAGAGGTATTGTTGCGAACGCAAAAAGCCGGCCCTGCAGCACTCTATCGATTAACAGCGGCAAGGCGACGAAGGAAACCAGCGACAGGGGAACGGAAAATTTGAGGGCCGAAAAGGAATGCTGTAGCGAGTGCTGGCGAAAAACGTATAGGTGCAACAGGCAGGGCAGTAGGGTAATGCCGACGAGTTGAAGCATCACCTTGGCCCCCTCGTCGAGCCGCCGCCCTCCACGCCTCAGGAGATAGAAGAAGGCGGCCAACGACAGCACCAGGCCGCTCCCAACGAGAACAACACCTTCCCAACCGTATGCATGGGTCATGTGGCGTTCCCAGAACCAAAAAGTGAAGTTGGCTGGGCCGCTGTGATCATAAGTCGCCTCCTGGCCGATCGAAGCGCGGTGTCTTCCTGTGTCGAAGAACGTGCTCCAGCCGTCAAAACTCTCCAGTTGGAAGAAGAATAACAATGGCACCAGTGCTACCGGCAGCCAAAAGCGAGTACTTCTCCAAAAAAAGGTCCGAACATCGGCGCCCAGGTCGCCGGTGAGAAGACGCAGGGCGTAAATGCACAAGGCAATGAATAGGAATAGCCAATCGGTCAGAGCTCCCACGAAAAAGACCATGCCTTGCAGCACACTGATCCAGCGTTCGGGAAACCATGGGGCGGTCGAACCGCGAAGACACTCAAGGAGGACCACCAGCGAGAACGGAAGTATGACAGCTTGGTCGAAAAGATATACGTTCTGGTGCCAATACAAAGAAGCGGGCATGAGGAGAATGAACGCTCCCGTGGTAGCGCTGAGCAGAACCGCGTCGGGACGGCCATAGCCGCCCCGCCGTGATACCGTATAGGCCGTCAGTGTCACCACCCACCCAATGAGAAAGTGATTCATGAGATTGAAGCGCATGAGTTCGGCGGGAGTTGGCAACTTGTCGAGCAGCTTGGTCCAAACGTAGAAAGTCAAGGCCGCCCCAGGGGGGTAAGAAAGATTGGCTCTTCCGGGTTTTAAGTGGGCGAAGGAGCCAGATCGAGTTTCCCACAGTGGAAGTAGATGGCGTTGATGAAGTTCTGTTGATTGCGGAAACCGCGCGCCGTGGCCTTGACCCATTGAATCCTTGAGTTCAACCCCTCGCTGACCGCGTTCGTAATGCGGTGTTTCAGATACGTGAGTATGTTTTCGAGGCGAGCCGTCAACATCCGCGCTACGGTGACCATCGGCGTCAGCCGGCTGCGACTCGCCCAGCCGCGCCATTGCTCGAAGAAAGCTCGCGCCGCCGATTCGCGACGATAGTCGAACAGCCGCATCGCCGTTTCCTTCAACGCCCACGCCCGCGCCGTTTTCAAGTCGCTTTCGCGCAGCGCGCGGAACTCGCGCCAGGCGTCCTCGGAAAAGTTCGCCGGATGCCGCAGCCAAGCGTACTTCGTGCCTGTCAAACGTTCGTCGCCGAGGGCCAGTAAACGCTTGTTCTCCGCCCGCCGCACTTGGTCCACCGCCTTCGCCAGATGCGCCGCGATGTGATATTTGTCGTAAACGATCTTTTTCTCCGATTCGTCGAGATGCTCCCGGGTCGAGGCGACGTAAGGATCCCACATGTCCATCGCGACGGCCTCGACTCGGGCGAGTTGCTCTGCGCTCAACGTCTTCCAAAAGCCGTCCAGGCTGGCCTGGCGGCGTCCCTCGGCGACGAACAACACGCGCGAGCGGTTGAGATCGTTGACGACGGTGAGATAGCGATGGCGCTTGCGGAAGCTCTTCTCGTCGACGCCCAGGTAGGGAATCGGCTCTGCCGCGCGACGTTCGAGCCCACGTTGCACGGCGCGTTCCAGGATGCCGTGAATCTCGTCCCAGCTCAGCGCCAGCAACTCGGCGATGCCTTGCTGGCTGGCTTCCTTCAGCCACGAGATCGCGAGAGCTTCAAACAGCGCGGTGAAGCGGCTGGAAGCCTCGGCCCAGGGCAGTCGCACGACGCGCGGCCCGTGCTCGGAGCAGTCGCTGCGCGGCGGCCGGGCGTGCAGGATCGTGCGGTACTGACAGGTGTCGAGGTGACGCCAGCGGCGTTCGGGCTGATGATCGTGGAGTGCGCACACGGCGCTGCATTGGCGGCACGGCCAGCGGACTTGCTCGTCGTGTTCGAGGAAGATGTGGACTTCGCCGTCGGCTCGGCGCAGCTCCACTCGCGCGACTTTCCAGGGACTTTCGATGCCCAGAATCTGGCGGTATAGCTCGCGGTCTTGCATCCCGCGAGACTACCACCGAGCCACACTCGCCCACTAGAAACCCGGAAGAACCGAAAGATTTGGCTGGCGCTCGGCTAGGTTTTCAAACTCCACCGATGGAGGATCCAAGAACATGCCGAAGTGTAATGACGCCGGCCCCTCTTGGTGCCAGTAGTGGACGGCGGTGAGCATTAATCCTGATATTTGTTGGTAGCCGAGCTCGTCAGCAGACAAGACACCGAACCAGGGACGACGAATCGCGACGGTGTAGTCAAATATCAGAATGAGAAAAACGAGAAGAAGGAGAAGCGCCAACCCGTCCTTCCACATCGACTTCCGGCTGCTTCCGACGGATGGATGGGGATTTGAATTCATGTCGGCGAGATCGGTATTTGGCCTGAGGTTTGCTGTTTCGGCTCTGCTGGGGCTACAGTGTACACTCGCCCTGTCTACCGCGCAAGCACTGATCGGGTGGAGGACCTGGAACCGTGCTTGGGCCACCCGATCATCGTCAGGTCGGCCAAAGTGGAAATCCGGATTGCGTTGATAGAACCCCCGGAACTGATAGGGTGTCGCGAAACGCCCCGTCAGGAATAGGATGTCTGCATTTCGTTCGTTACTCCGCAAGCTGCTGCCCGCGCGTTTTCTGTCCCGCGTGAACTACATTTCCCACGCCGACGAACGGGCAATCGACCTGGAATATCGCCTGCAAAAGGTGACCCGGCTGCTCCTCGAGCAGCGCTATCCGGAGCTCGGAGAAACTGGCTCGCCGCCGGGGGCGATTCGCGACCACGAGTTCAGCATCTACTCGCAAGAGGGCGTCGACGGCATACTGCTCCACGTTTTCTCGAAGGTCGGCGTGACGCGCCGAAGGTTCGTCGAAATCGGCTGCGGCGACGGACGCGAGTGCAACACCGCCAACCTCAGCCTGAATCTCGGCTGGTCGGGAACTCTCATCGACGTGGACAGACTCAAGCTCGCCTCCGCCCGCCAGTTCTATAGCCGCATGCCCAGCACCGCGACACCCAAGTGCAAATCCTCCACTCTCATCTCACTCGGGAGAACGTGAATCAGGTTCTCGCCGGGGCGGGAGTCTCCGGCGAGATCGACCTGCTCTCGATCGATCTCGACGGCAACGAGTACTGGATCTGGAAGGCACTGACTGCCGTGGCGCCGCGCGTGGCTGTCGTCGAATACAACGCCTCGTTTGGCCCCGACCGGGCCGTCACCATACCGTACGACCCGGACTTTAACTGCTTCGAGGCTCACCCGAGCCGCTTGTATCATGGCGCTTCGCTTGCCGCCCTCGCGAAGCTCGGCGCAGCGAAGGGATATGCGCTGATCGGTGTCGAATCGCAGGGCGTCAACGCCCTTTTTGTTCGCCAGGATCTGGCCCAGGGAGTTTTTCCAGCGCTCGATCCGACGCGGGCCTATGTGCCTCACTTCCAAAGGGGCAAAACGATGGAGCAAACCGAACAGTACGCCTTGATCAAGGATCTCGAGCTGGTGAAAGTCGGATAGAACTTCGGCAAACCGGTCCCCGAGGTCACGATATCAGCCGGGATGTGTCTGATACTAAAGTGGTACGACCTCCGCCAGTGGAACCTACGATTCTTAACAACGGGCTCTTAGCTCTCAGAAAAAAAAGGCTCTTCTGGGATTTTAGTGGCTGGCGGCGGTGAGTGACGGATCCCTCGCCACTGTGAGGCCGACCTCCCGGAGCCTGCTTCGGTGCCATGCAAGGGCTTCGTGACAACTCTACGGCCCCCAAGGCCGGGCGGCGACTGCGTTGGCCAAAAAGAATTACTGATAAACAAAGGGTTACGAGTAGAGCAAGGCTGCTGGCAGGTAGTCGTACAGTCTCCCGAAGGCTGTGAAATGCGGATCCACAACTGTCATCCAGTGGCCACACTCAAAGAGATAACTCCCTGTTTATCAGTGTCTTATTCCCTTTACGAGTTGCCCACGACCGGACTGGCGTGTAGGGTATTTGGGGATTTCTTGGCCGCCTTTTGGGCTCCGATGTGACTGCGGGCGACGTCGGGTCGGCAGGATGGAGGAGCCGGCTACCCGTTGGCCACCCACTAAAAACCCGGAAGAGCCAAAAAAAATACTGTATCCCACCTATTGAGAAAAGTGAGGCAAACCTTCAAATTAGAGTAGTAGTAAAGGAATCCGCGCTTCTCCGACTACTCCAACGGTAGACCGTCCGCGGAAGCCGGAACTTTAAACGAACAATGACCCAAGGAGAAAGAAGAGCAAGCTCCAACCAAGGCCAAAGTGACATTCGCGGCATCCGCGATGTGGATCGGGAATTGACGGCGGAACCTCCCGAAGTAGAAGCCTCGGACACAGAGGCGGCGGAGCAACGGCGCCATCCCCGCACCCGAAGATAGGGTCCTCAAAAACTGTTCGTCCACCGCGGGACAGGCCGGGTCGTGGAACCGGTCGTCGGCGTGCTATGGGATTTCAGCGAGGGCGGTGTCGGGATGGACACGCCGTGTGCGCTGCCGGTGGACGAAATCGTCTCCATCTCCGGCGAGCTCCACAACCCCGACTACTCGATGAACATCGAGGCTCGGGCTCGCGTCGCCTATTGCCGCCGTGTCGACCGGGAACATTATCGAGTTGGTTTCGGTTTTCTCGAGGTAGCCTACAGGCCGGGCGAGCCTTACCCGTCCTGAGCCGGCTCTTCGACACCCGGCGAATCAGTTCTGCGGCGGAGACACCCGCCATCGGTCTGTCCGGATAGGCCCCGCCCAGAGACGGAGACTCCTACCAGCCCGGTTCCCTACCGGCATTCGCCTCCCGCAGGTAACCCATCAGCGGCTCGAAGTATTCGAGCATGGCCCGGGTACTGATTTCTTCCCCGGTCTTCTCGCGTATGACTTCTCTCCAATCCCGGGTTGCACCCAGTTCCAATAGGTCCCACAGAAACTCGCCCACCTCCCGATTGCCGTAATAGTTACAGTTGCGGGGATCTTGCTTGAGAATGTTTTTTGCGATGTAGGTATGCAGCTGATACTTGATGACGAACGCCATGGCGTAATCGTAATACTGTGCTGGGTCGTCGCTGATATGCGTCTTCGTGCAGGCGTCACAGAACTGTTCCCCGCGCGGCTCGGGCGACTCAACTCCCTGGAAGCGCCCGACGTATTCCCACCAGCGCTGATTGAACTCGTCGGGTGAGAGATCCCCCTCGTAGAAGTCGCGCTCGAAGAACGACATCGTGCCGGCGGAAAAAGGAATGAACACCACGGCCTGGTTGAGCGCCTCGTCCAAAAGCCACAGGGTGGGATCGATCTCGAAATCATCGGGCAGCAAACCAATCTGCTTCAAGTAGGCCGGCTGGCTGGCCGCGATCCCGATTAAGTCCCCGATTGCTTCGTGGAAAGCACGGTTTGCGCCCTCGCGCAGCGTCAGGGGGACTTGGGGATTCGAATAGGCCAGGAAGTAGTACACATGTCCGAGTTCATGATGCGTTGTCTGAAACCAGCGGTAGTTAGGTTCGACGCTCATCAACGAGCGCACGTCCTGATCGAGGTCCAGGTGCCAAGCCGAGGCGTGGGTGTTCTTTTTTCTCTTCGCATCCGGCGCCAGTTGATAAAGGTCCGACTTCGCCCAAAAGCTTTCCGGCAGAGGCGGCATTCCCAACGACGTGTAGAATCGCTCAGCCTGGCGGATGATCCATTCAGGCGATTTCCCCTCGAACAAATCGCCGAGGTCGGCGGAGGCAGTCAAGCCGGGCCAGGCCTGGGCCCAGCGGTTGCCGATCCAGTGGGCCGGGATGCGCTGGGGCGGCGGCCGGTCGAAGCGTTTGGCGAGCTCGTGCTTTGCCCATGTGTGAACCTGCTCGTAGAGCGGCTGCAAGTCGCGTTGAAAGCCTTCCATCGTCTGCATCATTTCGTCGACGCTCATTTCGTAGTCGCTGACCTGCAGGGCAAAGAACGAGCTGTAACCCATCTCTTGCGCGATGCGATTGCGCAAGCGCCGCAGCTCGACCAAGCCGGGTTTGAGGGCCGGACCGACCTGCTTGGAAACCTCCCAGATGCGCCTTCGCACGGCTACATCTCGGGATTCCCGCAGAGTATCGTCGATTTGGTTCGGTGTCACCGTCTCGATGCAGGTTTCCCCCTTCCGCTCATAGCAGAACTCGAACGAGTCCAGGATGGAGCTTTGTCGGGCTTCCTGTTCCACCCGCTCGCCGACTACATCGGGGATGGTTCCCGGGTATTCCGAGGCTGCCAGCAGAACCTTGCGCAGCCGCCGCCGCGTCAGATCGTTGACTTCTCCCTCCTGGGACAACAACTTCCGGGTTCGGTCGATGACGTAACTGCTGCCCGCGAATGCCCCGAAGGCGCGGTCGGCGCCAATGCGTTCGCCGGTGTGTTGGTCGGTCACGTCGGTACCGGCCTTCCAATAGGCTTCGGCGGTGACCGTGTAGAGCTTCTGGGCGATGTTTTCGTACATGGCCAGAAACTCGTCGGCTTCCTCCTGGGGCGCTCTGACGGAGTTGCACGAAAGAACTCCCACGACAGCTAGTGCCCAAGGTATTGCGGCTAGTTTGCTTTTCATCACCCACCTATTCTAGCGATTGCGTTTCCTGCGCCCTCTCGGGGCTGCTGGGTGTGCTCACCCTCTACCAGGGTTCCTCCTGACGGCTCCACCCAGGGCTACTCTCCACCGCCCCTGCCGGGGCTAACCGGCATTTCTCACCACGACCGCAGTGGATGAGGCCGAAGGGCCGCCGGGCGCGATCCATAGCGCCCCTACATCTGGCACGGCGAGGATTCGCACCACTCTTGCCGGCCATATGGTGAAGAAATGAGGGCCGGCTGTCGCCTCGCCGCTCTTCGGTGGCAAAAAACAAGTCTCTGCAACCCGTTCATTACACGTAGCTTGCGAGAAATTGGCTTTGTTTGGTTTCCTCTCGCGGCTGACGAGACGTCAGCTGGCCGTCCCCTCTTGAAAATAGCGAGTGTGTCCAGACCGGCTACGCAGATTCTGCCTGCCGACTCCACCGAGGGATCATCCTCCCACCTCCCGGCGCCAGCACAAGCCAGCCGCGGGCCTACCCGCTTTTCCGGAGCAAAACAAGTCTCTGCAAACCGTTTATTCTAAACGACTTGCTTGGAATTTTCTTCGTTTCGTTTTTTCCCGTGGCGAACGATATGTCAGCCGTCGCCCGCCCACCTTCAGAATAGCGAACGTGTCAAGTGTCTTCGGTGCCGGCCAGACCCCCCACCTGACGACGGAGGCCGCCGCTCACAGGCGCTCCGCGGCCCCGCCGGTGAGCAGCCACACGCTCAAAGTGCAAGCTGTCTAACAACCAACGGCGAGGCTCTTCAAACTAGAAAGCCGGCTGGCCACGTTAGGAGTTGACATAGTATAGTATTCAATTGTATAATTAAATAGTTGAAGAAAGAAATCTACCAGCAGATATCTCGTGTCGGCAAGGCTGTGGCGAATCCTGGGCGCCTGGAACTACTGGACTTACTGACCCAGGGCCCCCGAACGGTCGAGGGGCTCGCGCGCGAGGCGGGGATCAGCGTAGCGAATGCCTCGCAGCACCTCCGAATCTTGCGCGCAGCCCGTCTCGTCGAAGCGGAGAAGAGGGGCCTTTTTGTCATCTATCGACTCGCCGATCAAGGGGTGGGCGACTTCTTCCTGACCCTGCGTACTCTGGCAGAGGATCGATTGGCCGATATCGAGCGGATCGTGCGGCAGTTCATGGAAGGCCGCGAGTCGTTGGAGCCGGTGGAGAGGGAGTCACTTCTCGACCGCGTTCGAGAAGGCGTCGTCACTGTCGTGGACGTGCGGCCGCGAGAGGAGTACCAGGCGGGACACATACCGGGGGCGGTATCGGTCCCGCTCAAGGAGCTGGAATCGTACTTATCCCGTCTGCCGTCGGATCGACGGATTGTTGCCTATTGCCGTGGTCCTTATTGCGTTTTGGCGATCGAGGCGGTTGAGATTCTCCGCGCGCACGGTTTTCGGGCCACGCGGCTTGACGACGGGGTGCTGGAGTGGCGGGCCCGAGGCTTGCCTATATCGGTCGGGGGGGAGACCGCGGCGGTTTGAGGAACAGGAATGTGAGAAAAAACGCTCGGGACAGTCAACCGCGGCTGAAAACGTCATTGATTCTGTGTGCCTTCTGGGGTGCCGCTTGTGACAGTCCCCGATTTTTTCACACCTTCCCGTCGGCGGGCCCGGCGGATGTAAGCTTTTCACCTATGGAGGCTCGCAAAATACAGTGACGTTGGAACATGGGCGCAGCATACCGTGCCCCTACGGTCTGAACCCGAGCCATAGGGTCATAATTGGCGCGACTCAGTAAGCGCGAGTTGCCATGCCGCAGATACTCTTTGAGAAGTGGCTATTCGTCGTGGCGGTGGCAGGCTTCCTGCTGTTTTGGGTGTGGGAATCCTTCGCACCGTTTATGGTGCAACGAAGCCGTGCTCGACATGCCGCTCGCAACCTCATACTGGCAAGCATCAACGCGGCGGTGCTGCTCCTTGTCTTCTCCGGCGCCACGGTGGCGATGGCGGAAATTTCAGCGTCTCGCCACTGGGGGCTGCTCTACTCCGTGGATTTCACCACTTTGGTCCGCGTCGCCCTGGCATTTCTATTGCTCGATGCCTGGAACTACGGTTGGCACTGGTTGAACCATCGCTTCCCGATCCTGTGGCGCTTCCATCAGGTGCATCACAGTGATCCCGTGATGGACGTCTCCACGGCCACCCGCTTTCACTTCGGTGAAATCGTCATTTCAGCGACACTTCGGCTGCCGCTGATTCCGATCTTAGGTATTCCCATCGAAGGACTTATACTCTACGACGCCACTCTGCTAGTCGCGACGCAATTCCACCATTCCAACCTGTTACTGCCTGACCAGATCGACCGGCTCGTTCGTTATGCCTTGGTGTCTCCCGACATGCACAAACTGCACCATTCGCGCGAGAAAGTGGAAACCGACTCCAACTATGCCAGCGTCCTCTCGCTGTGGGACCGCTTGTTTGGGACCTATCGCCAAAAAAAGGACCGTCGATCGATTCGCTTCGGTCTCGATTCGTTCCACGGGGATGAGCGGCGATCCCTGTTTGGTCTCTGGATGGCTCCTTTTGTTGGTCCCAACTTTACAGCTCCGAGCGTAAGGCGCCGGCAGCCCACGTCACGGGACCTGCCGCGTCGCGGCTTCTAACGACACCGGGTGGGTGAGAGCAGCACCCGGTGTACCGACAAGCCTCGACCGCACCCTTGCGGGCGCGGCTCAGAACGGACATCTGCTCGGCGTCCGAAAAACGAAACCGCCGGGTTGATTCTCAGTTCAGACCAAGCGGAGCCGCCAGGCCCAACCCTTGGCCGCGGTAGCTTGTTACGGAAAGGCGGCGCCCGTCGCTCGAGATGGATACGGCCCCCTCGAGATCGGTTCGTAGGACGGCGACCCGCTGCCGCGCCAGCCGGCGGATCACCTCCGGATGTGGATGGCCGTAGAAGTTGGCCCGGCCCGCCCTCTGCCGGCGGTGGCTTGTGACGGAAAGCCAGTCCTACGGCACTTGGCCGAGGCAATGGGTCAAATACACCGCCCGAGGCTTTCGCAATCAACAGAACTTCATCACTGCCATCTGCTTCCATTGCGGAGGCCTCGACCTGGCACCTTCACCGACTTAAAGCCCGGAAGAGCGTTAAAAGGAACAAGGTAGGCCTATTACCTAAATCGAAGCTCCGGCATCGGAAAAACGGCGCCTATTTCCACAACCTTCCCTCGATTACAGCTTGGGCCGGTAGCCGCTACGCGTACGGACGCGGTACTTGCGGAGATCGTCCCCCTGCAGCTCGACTTTGATGCTTCGCCATCTCTGGCTGGGATTGGCTTGCGGATAGTAGGTCACGGTGTAGGAGCTGGAGAGCTCCTGGCGAATGTTGGTGAAAGCCTCGGACTGTTTCTGCCAGCTCTTGGCGAAGAAGGCGCGGCCGCCCGTTCGGGCCGTCAGGCGCCTGAAGACATTACTCGAAATGGGGTCTTTATTGACTTCGCGGGTGCTGATGACGTAGATCGGCACGCCCTCGTCCTCGGCGATCGCGCGCACATCGTCGGGGCCCACCGCGCTCGCCGTGTCAGGCCCATTGGAGAATACGATCACGACTTTCCGGCCTGGGACGGTGGCCACGTCGCGTAGGGTCAGCAGGAGCGAGTTGTAGAGGGCGGTCTCGTCGCCGGCTACCGACATGCGCAGCCCCTTGATGGCCTCCAGCCGCTCATTGCCCAGCGGAGCGTGGCGGGTCAGATTGCGGCTGTAGCCATAGACGGCCACGGAGTCGGCCGAGTCGAGTCCCCGAATGAAGTCGGCGATGGCATCCTCGGCAAATACGAAACTGCGGTACATGAAGTTACTCGTGTCGAACAGGATAAAAACGTTGGTGCCGGCGAATGTGTCGTCCCCCCCGAGCTCCTCGAATACGCCGCCACGGCCTCCCTCGGGCTTAGAAGTTCCCTTCTCCGGCCGCTGCTCGGTCTCGGCGACTCGCCGGGGCGCGACGTTGCCCTCGGCAAAGCTGGAGACCGTTTGCCGAATGCCGTCTTCGTAAATCTGAAAATCGCCGGACTTCAGGCCGCGGATGTGACGCCCGCGCCGATCGGTAACGGCGACGCTCAAAACGACCAGTTCAACTTCAACACGGAAGAGCGGTCCCTCCATGTCTTTGTTCTGAGCCAAGCCGGGACGGGGAGTAAAACAGAGCAAACCCAACGTTCCCAAGGCGCATGCAATGGCCCCAACAACGTGGCTTGACGATCTTGACACGGGGTTCATTCTATGGCTTTCCGTTCTCCGGGCTATTCAAGCGACGCCCGGGTCATCTGCTCAGTCCGAAGCCTGTATTGGGCCCGGTACTTGTCGGCGACCAACCGCATCGACCGCCAAAGAGCGGGCCAATCGTCCAAATGGGTGGCGAAAATGCGCTCCAGAGTCTGCTGAGTCCATTCCGGAACGAGCAGGTTCAATTGGGCGGGAGGCAAGTGCAACTCGTCGGCCAGCGACGCCCAATAGAGGTTTGTCGATTCCCAGCTCTCCGCCAGCACGCGGCTGGAATAACCCATCAGGGTCGGAAACAGCGGCAAACTCAGAAACTCGGTTCGGTAGGACCCGGCCAATTTCGGGTGCGGCACTCCGAAAAGTGAGGAAATCCGCTCCTCGCTCAACCGGTCGGGGGCAGAGGCCTCGAGCTGCTCGATTTCCTCAACCATGGGCCTACTCCACTTCCGCAAGGTCTCCCGATGCCGCCCGAGCATTTGTCCGCTGAGGTGGAACAGTTCAGCCGGCGTCAACTCCGCCGCGCCCTCCTTCATTTCTCCGCGGGCCAGATGATCGCTGAGGCGCCAAAGTCGCGCCGGCTCGACTCGTTTCCGCAACGTCCCGAACACAGCCGCGCGGATTTCTTCGTTCAAGACAGTGAGGGCGACGAGTTCCTCTCCTATACGAAGGTGAAGTGCGACGAAGTGTTGTTCGGAGGTGGTCACACCCCACCAGCGGGCCACGGTCGCGCCGAGCAGGATTTGGGGCGCCAGGTCCTGCCAGACCAACGCTTGACGCTCGCTGGGGATCAGGAAGTTTTGCTCCGCCGCGGCAAGGGCGTAGGGAAGCTCGACCAGCGATCCCACCAGGCGCCCCCCGGCGCTATTCGGCCAACCGGTTCCCAGCATTTTCGCGGGCTTCCAGGCGCGACCGGGCTGATGCCCGACAAAATCGTGGCTGCGAACGAAGAGCGGGTTCGCTCGAATCAGTTGAGCGCCCGGCGGACTGTAATAGATGTAGTTCAGCCCGACCAGCGTGTCTCGCAGAATGGGAGCCAGCTCTCCCCTCACTTCAGACAGTTCCCGTGGATTCCCCTGCGCCTTGTCGACGACCCGGCGCAGATTCAGCAGACGTTGCTGGTGGATGTGCTTCTCGACCCAGCTGCCACGCGCAAAGGCGTTCGACTCCACGGGCGAAAGGTTCGCTCGCGGCAAACGGACCTCGGAGATCGTAGCCGCCAGACGGTTCGCCATGGCCACGTTGAAGGCCTCGCCCCGCGATACTCTCTCGAGATGATCCGCCAGGTCGAAGAGCGTTTTGAGGGAAACCAATCGTTGCAGAGCAAACAGCGAGGACATCCGTTCGACAATAGCTGCGTGGGCAGACGCGTCGGCCGGCGACGGCTTGCCGGCCAACAGCTCAATGAACCGCTGTTGGGGTGAGATGTCGCTGGGCGAACCGGTCCTCTCCAGGAGCAGGTTGGCGCCGGCCCGTCCGGCGTCGAAGACCTCCAGCCGGCTCCCCGTCCGGGCAAACAGTTGGATCAACCGTCGCAAGGTGGGGTCGGCGTCGCGCTGAGCGATCTGCCCCTGCCGGACAAGGATCTGCCACAGCCCGACGAGAGCCTGAAACGTGCCGGTTGCGTCCGCTCGCCGGAGCAGATTGCGTTTTTTTACCAGCTGGGGCAATAGACCCTGGTAGGCGATGATGGTTTCTTCGGAAAGCGTCTCCACCTCGGCGAACAGCGCGTACTGTGCGCCGTATTTTTCGTAATCCCGCATCAAACGGTCTACCGTGGCCGGTGACAGCGGTTCCTTGCGCCGCCGCTCGATGTTATTGATGGCCATAAACATCTTCAACGGCGCGTTCTCCACGAGCCGCCGGCAAAACACGAACATCGCTTCGACGACATCGTCGGCGTGGGACCACAGGGAGACGGCCTTGTTGCGCTTGCCCTCGATCCGGGCGTGGTGATGCCGATCGAACAGCCGCCGCCAGTTCTCGACCCCGCCTGGAATGTGCGCTTCCCCATCGGCGCCGATGTAGAGCCGGGCGATCAGCAACTGGAGGTCGGAATTCGATCGGAAAATCGGCCGTGCAGGCCCGGGGCTGGTCGACTCTCCTCGCACAGCCAAGTAAAACCGCCTCAGCCGCTTCGGCTGGGTCAAATATTCGAGCGTGCGCCCCTGGGCCCGCGAAAGTGCGTCGAAGTAGGAAGCCATCCAGCCGTCGTCGACTTCAATGAGAGCTTGAAAGAACCTTGCTCCCTCTGCCGGCGGCACGCCAACCAACTCACGCCAAGTTGACTCCGCGCGCTTCCCACCGGGAACAACGGCCCCCCCCCCCCGGATTTCAAACGAGCCGCCGAAAAAATCGAGCACGTGGGCGAAGTCTTTCAGCCGCTCGGCGGGAACCTCCCGGCGCAACGCCGCCGCCGTCGGTTCGTGGAGGCCGGACATGGCGACATACAACCGAGCCAAAGCGGGATCGCGCAGCAAGGTGTCCACGAACGGCCGCCCCCCCTTTTTGCGGGTCGCAGATAGCCAGTAATCTTCCCCGAATATCACCGGCAGGCGGCTCGACGGGTAGGGCTTGTGAAAGGCAGCTTCCCTGCGATAGGAGTCTTCCAACTCGGCGAGAGGAAAGCCCGAATCAATGACCAGAAAAGCGCGCGAGGGGTTGACGGTTTCGAGCACCGCGTTCGCTCCGCAAGAGCTGCGAAGACGGAAGCCGAGGACCCTCAGCAGCCGAGCAGTTTCTTCCGAATCGCAGGAGGGGACATCAATCGTCTCGTTGACTCCGGCGAACTGCCGCAGCTCTCGCGCTTGCGAAAGATACTGAATAATCAGCTTCAGGTACTCGGTCGGGACCAGACTTTCGGATGCGTGACTGGCGCGGTAACCGGAGGTGATGATATTACGAGCCAAGGCGGGGAAAAGCTCGTCGGGTTGCTGGTCGCTCGACAGCGCCGCCATCCGGCGGAAGGAATAGAGAAAGCCGGGAACCTCCGTCCAGCCGGACTCGATCCCGTCCGTCGTCGGTCCGGGATCAGTGGGCGCCTCCCATCCCTCGAGGCCCGACCCACCGATTTCCCGGTACGAGGCGACATGGTTGCGCGCCGCGTCGAGGTCGCCTTCAACAAGCGAGAGTAAAACCAGCCGGCGGGTGATGCGGCGGCGGGACTCGGTTGATCCCGACGAACCCAGCGCTTCCAGAACCTTGGCGTATGCGCCGCTTCGAGCGGAGTCCCGAAAGCGATCCAGAAATTCCGCGTAGGCTAATAAGGCCTCGGCATTACCAGGGGATTCTTCCGCCGTGCGCGCCAAGACGGAGCGCGCCTCCGCCGCCTGTTGCGCCTGCTCAAGTTGCTCCGCCCGGCGGATCGCATCGCGGACAGGTTCGGCTTGCAGCCAGCAGACACCGACCAACGCCAGAATCGCTGCTCGACTCATTTCCCCTAACCCCCGACGGTCGCTTGCCCCCATCGCGACCGACTTCTTGCAGGCGGTTCGACTTGCTGGCCTGGAACCCCTTGCCTGAAACCTTCGTTGCGACCGATTTTAGTCCTTCGTAGGGTGTTCTGACAAGACCCCAACGACATAATTTAACACCCGCGAGAAGACCGTGACCCAGGATACACTTAATTGCCCCCTCGGGCCCGTGCCCGGCAGTCGGGTTTTCCCGGCCGTTGAT
This sequence comes from Bryobacterales bacterium, assembly GCA_965206025.1. Taxonomy (GTDB): domain Bacteria; phylum Acidobacteriota; class Terriglobia; order Bryobacterales; family UBA6623. Next base: position 689,426 of record CBDBIU010000004.1, read on the forward strand.
CTCTCTACCAGGGCTCCGCGCGGGATGTGTCACTATATTTCGCAGACGACGATAGTGAGGGCATAGCCCAGACTGCCCTTCCGACAGTGGCTTTCCTCGGAGTTCGAAACTTGAACAGCACTTCTCCGCTCAACGTCCGCGTGGAACCGATCGCGGAAGCTCCGGGCGCCATGCCGGGGGCCGGCTGGCCTAGGGCGGCCATGCGGCCGCTGGCGATGTTTTCGATCGCACACCTGACGATCGATCTCTACGCCAGCCTCCTGGCCACGTTGCAGCCGGTGTTGGTCCAGCGATATGTTCTTTCGCTGACGCAGGCCGGGATTTTGGGGGGAGTTTTCATGTTTTCCTCCTCCATCCTTCAGCTCGCCTTTGGACTCATTTCCGACCGCATGCGCCGCCCGCTGTTCGTGCTGGCTAGTCCCGTGGTAGCGGGAGCGTTTCTCTGCAGTCTGGGTTTGGCGGACGGCTTCCCGGATCTGCTCGCCCTCCTTTTCCTTGGCGGCTTGGGGATCGCCGCTTTCCACCCGCAAGGGGCGGCCGGAGTCGCCGCCATCGCTCCCCACCGGCGGGGAATGGTGCTGGCCATCTTCGTAACCTGCGGGACCATCGGCCACTCCATCGGACCGGTGTTCTTCTCGAGGATGACCGAGTGGCTGGGTTTGGAAATGCTCTATTGGGCGGCTCTGCCGGGGGTGGTCGTTTCGGGCGTTCTGTTGTGGGGCCTTGCGGCCCGGGCAACGGCTGCGGCGGGGAACCGGAACCATTTTGATTATAAAGCGGTCCGCGCTAAGTGGAAGCCCTTGTCGCTGTACTACTTGCTTGTCTTGCTGCGGTCAGTCGTGCAAGTGGGCATGGCGCAGTTCATGACGCTCTATTTGTATAGGGAACGGGAGTTGACCTTTAGCCAGGCCAGCCTGGGGCTGACGGCGTTTTTTGCAAGCGCCGCTTTGGGGACCTTCGTCGGCGGCGGCCTCGCCGAGCGATTCGGATCTCGCCGCGTCGTGGTGCTATCGATGAGCGTTTCGATCCCCTTCCTGGCGCTGTTTGTCGGCGCTACGGGTTGGGTTTCTTTCGCGGGCCTGTTTGTTGGCGGTTTTATGCTGCTTTCGACGAATCCGGTCATTCTGGCTATGGCGCAAGAGCTGGTTCCTACCCAGGAGAGCACGGTAAGCGGATTGATGATGGGGTTTTCCTGGGGAGTCGCCGGGATAGTTTTCGTTCCGCTCATCGGTTGGCTCGCCGACCATTTCGGCTTGCAGCCGCTGTTTTGGGGACTGGCGGTGCTGCCGCTGCTAGGTTCCCTGCTGGCTCTGCGACTGCCCAAGGACGCAAAGACACCTGTCCGCGGCTAATCCGCCGCTCGGGCTAGTTTCCGGAGGGACTTGCCGCAAGAGCGGCGGCGAGGTCGCCGTGCCGGCCTACCAAGCGCTGCGCGAAGGCGGGCCAAGCGGCGCGGAGATGTTCGAGGCGCTGCTGCAAACGGCGCCTAGACCCGCGCTACAGGGCTACCGGATCAGAAGCCGGATCGCGACGCGAATCCCCTGGACACAGGGATCAGCGAGTCGCGAACACCCTGTAGGGGCAGGATCCGTCGGCTCATGGGGTCGAACAAATGCCCGATGCGGATTTCTCGCCAAATACCTGTGAAGACCGCAGCCAGAGTGACATCATAGGTTACGAAGTTGAAGGGGCTTACCTGTGCGAACAATTCGCGCGTAAGCCGGCGCCAGCTCAATGTTACTAAGTGTCCTCGGGTTTGTCTGTTCGTAGCGCTGTCGTCCCTGAGAATCGGCCGTTGGCCTTCAGAAACTGGCCGGCGGCCCGAGGGTGAGCCGTCTAGAACAAACCGCCTGATCCCGTCGAAGTCGGAGCTAAGAACGAAACTCGCCCCAAGAAATTTCGCCGCGTAATTGTACGCGATTTTGGCCATCGTACGTCTTACTCCGTTGCCAACCGAGAAGTTGATTGCGGACACAACCTGACCGTTATCTACAGCGGAAGTCTTGAAATCTCGAAAACTTTTGAGGTCGATGCCAACGGTTTGGAGCCTTTTCACTAGCCTGAATCGATCGCTCTCTGACGACCCTACAAGCTTGACTTCAGAAGTGTCGACGTCCTCGAGCTGCGTCAGCGAGGAGATCTCCGACTCGAGGTAATATACGAAGTCTTTACGGCTCTTCCGGGTTTTTAGTGGGTGGCCAACGGGTAGCCGGCTCCTCCATCCTGCCGACCCGACGTCGCCCGCAGTCACATCGGAGCCCAAAAGGCGGCCAAGAAATCCCCAAATACCCTACACGCCAGTCCGGTCGTGGGCAACTCGTAAAGGGAATAAGATACTGATAAACAGGGAGTTATCTCTTTGAGTGTGGCCACTGGATGACAGTTGTGGATCCGCATTTCACAGCCTTCGGGAGACTGTACGACTACCTGCCAGCAGCCTTGCTCTACTCGTAACCCTTTGTTTATCAGTAATTCTTTTTGGCCAACGCAGTCGCCGCCCGGCCTTGGGGGCCGTAGAGTTGTCACGAAGCCCTTGAATGGCACCGAAGCAGGCTCCGGGAGGTCGGCCTCACAGTGGCGAGGGATCCGTCACTCACCGCCGCCAGCCACTAAAATCCCAGAAGAGCCGTCTTTACTTCCCTTTCTGCACAGGCCAATTTGAGGAGGAACGTCACAAACCTCGCTGGCATGCAGGCCCGAGACAAAGAACCGCGCCCCCCGCCATTCGTCAGGTTGTTCAAGGGTGAAAGTGACGCCCTTGCTGCCAAAGTTGAGCGAAGTCGATGGTTTCTTGGCTCCGTAGAGATACCTAAGGTACCCTTCCAAGCTGGCCGTGGCGAACTTGTTCTCAAGTTGACGGCCCAGATAACCATTGCAGCACCGGCAAACACAGTCCAGCGTTAGATTGGGATCAAACGTACCAAGGCACTCCGGCATTACATGTTCAGAGTTGAACTCAGAAAGAGGCTTGATTGAGAGGCAATAAATGCAGGTTCTAGAGTCCTTTTTCTCCACGTCCAACGAATTGTCCTCGTTATCATAATACCTCGTGATCCAAATCTAGGCTGCGCGTGAATAATCCCGTGATAGCTGCCGCGCGGCTTTGGAGCTGGGGCGCTCACAATTGCGGAGGGCTGCTCTGCGTGGTGACCTCCAACCCGGGTTTCACTTCGCTTCACCCTGGGCTATCATCCGTGCGGCGCTTCGCGTCTTTTCCTGTCGCTTTTCTCTACCGGCGGGTGCGGAAAAGGCCGATAGTCATTAAATGAGGGCGTCGTGGCCGTGGAACGGCCCGCGATGAGACCGACCGCCCGGCTGCAAGCGATGTTCGGGCCGAAGCCGGCAGGGCGACCCTCCCGCTATCTCTTAGCTTGGCAGTATGCGGCTAGCTATCCCCCGTCCGACAAAACCCCAGAGAAAAGGGGTCCGAGGGCGCCGACCGAGTCGGAGACTCGCCGGCGCTGCTGTTGGAGTTCTGGAGGCTTTGGCGCTCAACGGCTTCGGCCTGTGCGTTTGGCGCTGGCTGTTCGATCTCGGTTTCGTAACGACGTATCCCTTTTATCAAGGTGTCCTTTCTCACTGGCAAACCTGGTTCATCTGCGGGATAGTCCTGCAGGTGATGGTGTCGGAAGTGGCCAAATATGCACGGCGCTCCCGGGAGCCTAAGCCCAGAGGTGGAATGGGGGCGCGGTCGCGACTACCTCGCCGTCGGCGCTCGGCCTCGGGCTGGCCGGCCACGCGAAAAAGGTTTGCCTCCCGGGTCTGATTCCTTGCGAGGCGACGGGCGGTGCCTCAGCCCCCATACTCGTCACGTAAGAACGTCTTTAGCCCCGAAGGGGGCGGACTTACCGTTAAGTCAGTGGTATTGGGGTTAGGGGCCGGAATCACTCTGCGCGGACGCTTGCCCGGCCAGCGTGACAACGGTCGCCCCCCAACCGCCGGCTTCGCCCGGGGCGTCGCAGAAGTCCGCGACCCATGGCGTGCGAGCTAACACGCGGCGGACCGTCTCTCGCTGCACCCCAATGCCCCGGCCGTGAACGATTCGCAGTGCGCGCAGTCCCAGGCGGTGAGCCTCTTCCAGGTAGGCTTCGATGACCGCTTCGACATCGCGCGGAGGTACGGTGTGCAAGTCAAAGACGTCGGTGATGGGGATGCGGAAAGGCTCAGGTTCCGACATAGCGGGCGTAGAGGCTACGGGCCACGCCGACGTCGTCGGTGCCCTTGATGATGGCGCGGCCGTCGGGGAAGATCGTCATCTCATAGGGGGAGCAAATGAAGCGCAGCGCGAATTCGTTTCGGCGCACTGCACCGAGCGGCTCCAGGGTCGCCGAGAGGCCCTTCAGATCGAGTGACCGCGGCCGTTCGTTGATTTGAACCGCGTTGCGTCCGCAGAGGGAAACCGGCCGGCGATGACGCCCGGCGAGGTATTCGAATTTCCGTTGTCCGCAAACCGGGCACCCGGGGTCGGGCTCGCTGACGTCAAGCTGTTGGATACCACCCTCCCATAGGTCCACGCTGAGCATCCTGGGCTTAACGGGTTTGACGCTGCTCCTTTTGCTGCTCAGGATCTTCATCGCATCCCCCACCTGGAGGGAGGCGATTAAACTACTGCTTACATTGAGGATGCCGGCCGTATCGCAAGTCGGTTGCGGACCTTTCGGGGGAGCCGGGAAAACGCATGCCAGGCAGGCGGAGCGGCCGGAAAGAATCGGCATGGTCACACCGTAACTTCCCACCGCGGCACCGTAAATCCACGGTATCGCGTGCTTGATGGCGACGTCGTTGACCAGGTAGCGGGTCTCGAAGTTGTCGCATCCGTCGAGGATGACATCCGCGGGCGTTAGTAGTTCCTCGGCGTTGTCGGCCGTTAGATCGGCGATGCGCGGCTCAACGTGGACCGAGGAGTTAATCGCGGCCAACCGCCGGGCGGCCGCCGCTGCCTTGGGCAGCGCCTCCTCGGCATCGGCCTCGTCAAACAGCCACTGCCGTTGGAGATTGCCGGGTTCCACGTAGTCACGGTCTATGATGACGATCCGGCCGACTCCGGCGCGGGCCAGCGCGTTAGCCTGGAAGCTCCCCAGGGCGCCGCAGCCGACAATGACGGCTCGCGAGGCGAGCAGCCGCTCCTGGCCCCGTCGGCCGATTTCGGGGAACAGGATCTGGCGGGAATACCTTTCTTCGTCGGCATCAGTCATAGTGGTAGCTGGCAAGCTGCGTACCACCCGCTCACCCACGCACGCCAGCACAAACCGGGCCGGGCAGCGGCCTCGGCGTATTATTTCGCACGAACTTCCTTGATCCTAGCAGCATCGAAGTTGGCGTCGAACGCCACGAATAACCAAACCCGTATACCGACTGGCCTGCCCGTGCGTCATATAATCGTTTGTAATCCATGCGAAGAGTCCTCTTCGGTCTCTGGGCGGCCCTGCTGCTTGCCTGGACCCCCCTGAACAGTTCCTCCCTGGACGGCCTGACTGTTGTTGGGGTGGAGTTCGATCCTAGAACGCAGCCGCTGGCCGGCAGCCGGCTGTCGGAGCTGGTAGCCGTCAAGCCGGGTGCGCCGCTCGACGTTCGCCTCGTGCGGCGGAGCATCCACAACCTTTATGCCACCGGAAGATACGAAAACATCGAGGTAGAAGCTACCCGGGCCGGCGACGGGGTCAAGGTGACCTTTGTCACAAAGCCTAGCTGGTTTGTAGGCCTAGTGGACGTCACCGGCGTGCCCAGACCTCCCACCTCAGGCCACTTGATTAACGTTACCGAGCTGGAGGCGGGCGAACTCTACTCGCAAGAAAAGATCGCCGACGCGGAGCGCCGGATCCGGCGTTTGCTGAGGGAAAACGGGTTTTATCTTGCCCGTGTCGAAGTCGCGGAAAACAAGCACCCCGAATATCAACAGATCGACGTCGTCTTCGAGGTAGATGCCGGTGAACGGGCGGGCATCGGCGCGCTCATCGTCGCGCCCGATCCGCGGCTGACTCTTTCGACCGATGAATTGCGGCGAATCGCCAAATGGCGCGAGGGCAAGCCCCTCACACAGCGGCGAGTGCGAAAGGGCTTGGAGCGCATCGAAGAACACCTCCAGCAACGTCATCATTGGCAGGCGCAAGCCCGCAAGGTCGACCTGGTGTATGACCCCGACGTCAATCGCGCCGACGTCGTCCTACACGTCGTACCCGGGCCTCGGGTGATGGTTCGCGTGGACGGGGCGAACTTCTCCGCGGCCGAGCTGCAAAAATATCTACCTATTTTCGAGGAAGGCGACGTCGATGACGATCTGCTTGCCGAAGGCGCGAGTAACCTACGAGATTACCTCCAGACGCAGGGCCACTTTTCCGCCTCGGTGGAATACTTTATCGAGCGCAATCGCAAGGAAGAGGTGCGCATCGTCTATCACGTCGAGCGGGGTCCTCGCCAAAGGCTCTCCCGCATTCAGATTGCGGGGAATCGTTATTTTGATCTCGAAACCATTCGAGAGCGCCTGCTGATCCAAGAAAGGACACTGCACCAGCGCCGAGGCCGCTTCAGCCAAAGCTTGCTCGAGCGCGATGTCGATGCGATTGAGGAACTCTACCGCACGAACGGTTTTCGAGACGTCCACGTAACATCTCGAGTGGACAGCAACTTTAGCGGGAAGACGGGAAACCTCGCCGTCTTCCTAACGATCGACGAGGGGTCTCCGACGCTGATATCCGAGGTGACGATTCGCGGCACAGAGCGGATCGCGGCACGGGAATTCCTTCCCCAGTTATCATCCGCGCCGGGCCAGCCTTTTAGCGAGATCAGCGTGGCCACCGATCGAGACTTGATCCTGGGCCGCTACTACGATGAAGGTTTCCAGGACGCGCGGTTTGGCTGGCGGTATCAAGCGGCCGGTGATCCCAACCGCGTGACGGTGGAATACAAGATCGAGGAAGGGGAACCTTTGCGGGTGCGGAGACCGATTGTCTCGGGGCTGCGCCACACCCGCAAAGCACTCGTTGATCGTCAAATTCGAATCTTCCCCGACGAGCCGTTGTCTCAGACGGCAATGCTCGAAACACAGCGCAGGCTCTACGATCTGGGTGTGTTCTCGAAGGTCGACGTCGACTTGCAGAACCCTGACAGCGAAGAGCCTTCGAAGAACGTCCTCGTACAGGTGGAGGAGGCGAAGCGCTGGAGTCTCGGCGTGGGTGGAGGAGCTGAGTTCGCCCGCTTTGGCGGAAACACGGGGAATGTGACCTCGCCGGTCGGTGACGCTTCTTTCAGCCCGCGCGTGACGCTCGAGTTTACACGGCTCAATCTGCGCGGCAAGGCTCACACGGCCAGTTTGAGAACCCGCTTTTCCGACCTTCAGCAGCGGGCTTTGTTTACCTATGAAAATCCCCGTTGGTCGGGCTCCGACCGCTGGCGGATGACCGTCAGCTCTTTGTTCGACACCTCTCGCAACGTCCGCACTTTCACCGGCCGCCGCTGGGAAGGGGCCTTCCAGTTGCACCACAAACTCAGCAAGCCTTCGACGGCTTTGTACCGCTTCACCTACCGCCGGACCAGCATCGACGAGAATACGCTGCAAATCACCCCGGGGCTGATTCCCCGAGCTTCCCAGCCCGTCCGCGTCGGGCTGTTGGGCGGAACCTACATCCAGGACCGGCGCGACGACCCGACCGACGCGACCAAGGGCCTTTACAATACGATCGACTTGGGCATAGCCTCCGGCATTTGGGCCTCCGAGCCTGACTTCACGCGGCTGCTCGGTCAGAACAGCAGCTACCATCGTTTGCCCGGACGGCTCATTCTGGCTCGGACGCTCCAGCTTGGCCTGATGCTTCCCTGGGGCCAGGTTCCACAGGGGGCTCGGGACCTACCTGCTCCCATGAACTTCGCCTCGGACCCGGACTCTCGGATTCCACTCTCGGAACGCTTCTTTTTCGGCGGCGCCAACTCCCACCGCGGGTTCCCCGTTAACCAAGCCGGACCCCGTGATCCGGTTACCGGCTTTCCGATCGGCGGCGGCGCCGTGCTTCTCAACAGCGTCGAACTGCGCTTTCCCATCATTGGCGACGACATCGGCGGAGTCTTGTTTCATGACGCCGGGAACGCCTATTCAAGGCCGGGCCGCATCAGCTTCCGGGCGAAGCAAGATCCCATCATGGTGGACGGTCAGATAGCCGGCTACGAGTTCGACTATATGGTCCATGCGGTCGGAATTGGCGTGCGTTATCGAACGCCGATCGGCCCGATGCGTCTTGATCTGGGCTACAGTCTGAACCCGCCTCGCTTCATCGGTTTCGACGGGACACGGGAAGAGTTGCTGACCAACCGAGGAATGATCACCCGGCAGCGCATTTCGCATTTCCAGTTTCATTTTTCCCTCGGGCAAACGTTTTGAGGCGCAAGCGCATGGCGGCGGGCGCCCGAGGAATCATCCTCTTGCTGGCCGCCCCATGGCCGGTCAGCCCGGCCGCGGCCGAAATCATCGACAAAGTGGCCGCCGTGGTCGGCAAAGGAGTCGTTACCGCCAGCGAAGTCGAGGAGCAACTCAGATTGGAAGCTTTGTTTAACCGGGATCCCATTGATCTCTCCAAGGAGAAGCGCCGCGATGCTCTAGCACGTCTCATTGACAGGCGGCTCGTGGAGCAGGAGATCGCGGCCAAGAATTTTTCTCCGGCGACGGTGGACGATGTGGCCCAAGAATGGGCCGCCCTAGAGCGTCGGGCGGCGCGAAACGGAGCGCTGTTTGAGCGGGAGCTTGAGTCTCATAGACTTACGAAAGAAGATGTGGAGCAGTTCTTGGTGCGTCAGGCTAACGTCGAGCGGTTCGTGGATTTCCGCTTCAAGACGGGGCTGGAAGTCTCCGCGCAAGCCGTGGAGGCCTACTACAAGGAATCTTTTCTCCCCGAGATCGGCCGCCTGCAAGCCGAGGCGCCTGCTCTTGAGGAAGTCCGCGACAAGATTACCGCCGTCCTGATGGAGGAGCGTGCCGAGTCGATGCTTGACGTTTGGCTGAAAGAAACACGCGCTCGAACGCGCGTGGTAATCATGGAGGATTCCCCTCCGTCTAAGTAACAATAAGGATAGGCTGTGATCCGCCTCCGGGCTGATTTTGGACGGCTTGGAGAAATCGCCGTCTGTTCACCGAAGCCCGCGGAAGAAGCTGCGGAAGACGTCTCCACTCTTCGACGATGAAACCACTCCTCCGAAGACTGGCTAAGACACGGTGGAAGCTTTGGCTGGCTGTGATTGTCGGCGCACCGGTGATCTTCGTGGCAGGGTTTGCGTTGCTTGTCCGGACAGAGTGGTTCGAAGAAAGAATTCGACAGTCGGCGCTTGCCGAATTGCGAGAGGCAACCGGCGGTGACGTCGAGATCGGCGGTTTGAGTCTCGATCCGGTCGGGCTGACGGGTTTTACGGTCGTGGTGAGGGATGTCAGCTTCGCCCGATCGGATGAGTCTTCCCAGCCGCCGTTTCTGCGCATCCCATCTCTACGGTTGAACTTCGGTATCGAGTCCTTTCTGCGGCGCGACATCACCCTGCGGGCGATGGAAGTCGAGTCGCCGCGCGTGGAGCTGGTAACGGCCGATGATGGGTCGACGAATCTGCCGTCCCTGGAAAAATGGGCCGAGGGAACCTCCCTGCCGGCGGGTTGGTTCGACCTCGTGGCGGACCGCCTCCACGTCCGCGAGGGCAGTGTTTCCTGGAACGGATTGCAGTTCCCCGTTTCGTTGGCGAGCGAGCAATTTTTCTTGGAAACGCGGTTTGAAAAGGCTTCCGACCGCTACCGTGCTTCGGTAAAACTGGGAAGCTCGTCCGCTCGGATCGGCGACTATGAGCCGCTGGTGACGGAGGGCGACCTCGAGTTCTTCCTCTATCGCGATCGCCTCGAGGCGCCGCGGATTCGCTTGGCCGCCGGCGACTCCCAGGTGGAAGCCAGCCTACGCGTCGATGACTTTCGCCATCCTCGGATTGATGCCGACTACAAACTCCGCGCCGAGCTGAGTTCCTGGGCGGAGAGATTCGAGATTTCGACCGTTGAGCGAGGCCGCTCGGAAGTGGTTGGCGAAGCGTCGTGGGATATACTGCGGGGTAAGTTGGCATATAGCGGACGGGTCGAGATCCAGGGGCTGTCACTGCGATCCACTCCGATTGCTGTCGAGCCGATCGAGGCGCTGGCCCGCTACGAGGGTGACGGCCGGCGCCTAGCGATTCGCGATTTGGAAGTTTCGGTTCCGGGGGGGCGTTTTGAGGGCGGGGTGGATGTCGATATTGTGGCCGGTGCCGCTCCTCGTTATAGAGTCGCGGGAGAGTTGGATTTAGCTTTGCCCTCGGTGCTCGATGCCGTCGAGCTTCCCTATGGGAAGGTGCCGGGCAGGCCTTGGAGCAGCGTTGTCACGGGGCGACTTCAGGGGCACGGGTCGGGAGTGGACGAGTTTGAAGCCGCGCTGTCGTTGGAGCTGGCTGCTCCTGAAGCCATGGAGGAGGGCCTGTCTCCGCTGGCGGGACAGATCGAGATCGCCTACAGCGCTCGGGACCGTCAGGCCGACGTCTTCCTGCTTCGGCTCTCCACGCCGTCCACGGACTTCGATGCGACAGGTTTCCTGTCACTGGACGGTCGCTCGAGCCTAGCGGTGCACGCGAAGACGAAATCCTCCGAGAGGCTGGTACACCTGGCCAAGGCCGCTGCTCCCCGATGGGCGGACTCGTTGAGCGGGCTGTTCTCGGAAGCGTCTTTCGACGGAGATCTCCGAGGCTACCTGTTCTCGAAGGGCGGTCCGGCCTACGAGTTGCAGGGGCGGGCGCGGGCCAGGGGTCTTCGTTTGCTGGGGCACGAGTGGAAGTCGTTCGAGACCGAGATGGAGCTACGCCCCGACCAGCTTCGCATCGCCCACGGGCGCCTAAAAGATGGCCCCGCCATGGCAACGATGTCGATCACGCTTCCCCTCGACCAGGGAGGCTTGGCCGAGGAGTTGCCGCTGGCCGGCGAGGTGCGGCTGGAAAACCTACCGCTGGATCGGTTGGTGTCCGCCGCGGGCTGGGAGATCCCGATCAAGGGGCGAGCGGGCGGAACAATTCAGGTGGCGGGCAGCGCGGTTCAGCCGAGGGGTTCGGCCGAGGTGGAAATCTCTGATGGAGAAGCTTGGGGCCGCCCGTTCGATCTGCTGGCCGGTGAAATTGAATTCAGTCAGGAGAAAATCACCCTTCGGAAGTTCGATCTATCCCATCAAGACGCCGAAATCCGAGCTACGGCTCAGTTCGACCCGCCGGAGCGGCGCTTCCGATTCGATGCCGAAGGCAAGGACTGGGGCATCGAAAAACTCAAGGCGCTGCCGCCCGGTTTTGGAGGGGCGTTGCGCTTTGAGATCGGCGGCTCGGGCCGCTTTGACCGGGGAGAGGAACTGTTCGAAGAGCTTGCCTTGTCGGGACTATGGAGCGTCGAGTCGTTCCACCTCAACCGAAAGCCCATCGGATCCCTTAAGGGCGGAGTGGAGACGGTGGATCACGAGGTGACACTCGATTGGCAAGCCGAGCTTCTAGCAGGCCGTCTGGAAGGCGCCGCCCACGTCTATCCCACCCAGAACGGGAAACTGCGGGGACGAACCCAGTTCACCGACGTGAGCGTCGTCGAGCTGGCCCGCTTGGCGGATGTCTCGGTCGAGAAAGCGACGGGAACCGTCGACGGCCATTGCACGTTTTCGGCGGTCTCTTGGGGCCTGGACGAGCTGATGGCCGAGGGCCAGGTCACGCGCCTGGAGGGCGAGTTGGCCGCCATCCCGACGGTCGAGAAGCACTACGGCATCTGGAATCCCTTCCCCATGCGATGGGGCTACGCCCGCAATACCCTGCGATTGGACCGCATGAGGCTGTTGGGCGAGGGAACCGATGTTGAGATCAATGGCGAGGTGTCTTTTGCACCGGAAGAACAGGTGAATGTGGATGTCTCGGGGACGTTTAATCTCGCCGTAATCGAGAGCTTTCGTTCCGACCTGCAGGCGCGGGGAAGCTCGACTCTGGAGATGAAAGTCGGCGGTTCGCTCCAGGTCCCGCTACTGGAAGGCCGCATGGAGCTCAACGATGCGAGTCTGCGATCCGTCCATTTGGCCAACGGTCTAAGCCAGGTGGAAGGGGTTGTCACTTTCACCGGCGACCGCATGAGCATCGAACGGGTTACGGCGACCACCGGGGGCGGGCGACTACGACTGAGCGGCAACAGCAGCTTCGGCGCGGACACGGCTAACTACCGCGTGAATGTGGAAGTGGAACAAGTTCGGCTGAGGTACCCGACTTCGATCAGGAGCGTTTTCGACGGCCGGTTGACGCTCTCCGGCGCCGGTTTTCAGAGCTTGCTCGAGGGCGATGTTGTCGTTCACCGGGCTGCGATCGAGCAGGAATTCGAGCTCGGGGTCGTGTTGGCGTCCTTGGGCGAGCCGACGCCCACGCCGCCGAGTAACCCGGTGCTCGAAAACATGCAGCTAGACATCCAGATTCGTTCGGTGCCCGACCTGCAAGTTGAAACCTCGCTGATCAAAAATATGCAGAGCCACGTCGACCTTCGCCTGGCAGGGACGGCCCTTGCCCCCGCGCTGCTCGGCCGGGTCAGCATCACACAAGGCGACGTCAACTTCCGCGGCTCGCGATACGTCATCAACCGCGGGGACGTCGAGTTCGCCAACCCGTTTCGCATCGAGCCGACCGTGAATTTTGACCTGGAGAGCCGGCTGCGAGACGTCGATATCGCTTTGACGCTGTCCGGGCCGGCCCGCAAGATGAACCTCAGCTACCGCTCCGATCCGCCGCTGCAGTTCAACGAGCTGGTCTATCTCATCGCCTCCGGACGGGACCCGGGCGACCCGGTTCTCGCCGCCCAACAGACCGTCCAGCAGCAGCATCTCCTCCAGACAGGCGCCAATACGGTGATGGCGCAAGCCCTGGCCCAGCCCGGTTCTCGGCGCGTGCAGCGCTTCTTCGGAGTCAGCCGTCTGAAGGTGGACCCGCAGGCCGGCGGAGCCGAGTTCAATCCCAGCGCCCGGATCTCCACCGACCAGCCCATCACCAACGATCTGATTTTGACCTACAGCTACGATCTATCCTCGGCACAGCAACAGACCGTGCGGGTGGAATGGGCGCCGACTCGGCGCTGGTCGATGATCGTCACCCGCGACGAGAACGGGTTGGTCGGAGCGGATTTGATTTACAAGAAGAGGCTCCGCTGAGTGCCCGCGTGGGAACAGTTACGCCGCGAGATGGTGGAGCGCCAACTGCGGGAGCGCGGCATCCGAGACGAGAAGGTTCTACAAGCTATGGGCAGCATACCCCGCCATGAGTTCATTCCCGACATCGGCCGGCGGCGGGCCTACGAGGATGAGCCGCAGCCGATCGGCGCGCAACAGACCATTTCTCAGCCCTACATGGTCGCGGTCATGGCCGAGTCACTAAAGTTGAGCACAACCGATACCGTACTGGAGATCGGCGGGGGTTCGGGATACGCCGCCGCCGTTATGGCGTTGCTTTCCCGTCACGTCTACGCCATGGAACGCGAACCGGCCTTGGTCAACTTGGCGCGTGGCAACCTGGCTCGCGCCGGGCTCGCCGAACGCGTGACTGTGATCGCGGGGGACGGAACGCTCGGCTGCCCAGAGCACTCCCCCTTCCAGTCCATTTCCGTCGCCGCGGCTGCTCCCGAGGTTCCCCCGCCGCTGCTTGAGCAGCTCGACGGGGAAGGAGGCCGGCTGGTCATGCCTGTCGGTTCCGCCCATGACCAAGAGCTGCGGTTCATCAGGAAGTTCGCCGGCCGAGTCGAGCAGCGTACCATCACGCCCTGCCGTTTCGTACCTTTGCTCGGCGAGAAAGCTTGGCCGAAGTGAGCCGGCTGAACAGAGCGAGTAGGCCCGATGAAGCAGAAGTACATGGGGGGTCTATCGCGTGCTTCGACCGTCAGCTGGGAGAATGCGGGCTAGGCTACCGATCGTAGCCGCCAAGGCTCCGGGTGACTTTCGCCGGAGAAACCTTACATTGACAGCAACTGAAGATACACCTGCGTCGAAGTACGTCATCGTCGGCACCGCGGGTCACATCGACCACGGTAAGACCGAACTCGTGCGGGCTTTGACCGGCATCGACACCGACCGCCTCGCGGAGGAGAAGAGGCGGGGGATCACGATCGACCTGGGATTCGCGCATCTCGACGTCGGCCCCGATCTGAAACTCGGCCTGGTGGACGTTCCCGGACACGAGCGCTTCGTCAGAAACATGCTGGCCGGTGTCGGCGGGATCGACTTGGTGCTGCTTGTCGTCGCCGCCGACGAGTCGATCATGCCTCAAACCCGAGAGCACTTCGACATTTGCCGGCTCCTCGGTATCCGCAAGGGACTGGTCGCCCTGACCAAGATGGACCTGGTCGACCCGGATCTCGTCGAGCTTGTAAAGCTTGAAGCGCAGGAGTTTTTCAAGGGTTCGTTCCTCGAAGGTGCCCCGGTCGTGCCGGTGAGCTCGAAAACCGGAGAAGGTCTGGAGAAACTGCGCCAAGCCTTGACCGACATCGCTCTCGAAGTGGAGCCCAAAGACAGCCGGCGCCGCTTCCGCTTGCCGATCGACCGCGTGTTCATCATGCGGGGGTTCGGCACGGTCACTACGGGAACAATGGTTTCCGGCTCTTTGCGGGCGGAGTCGGAGGTGGAGGTCTATCCCATCGGGAAGCGCGTCCGGGTCCGCGGGCTTCAAGTCCACAATCAGGCCCGCCCGATCGCCTCGGCCGGTCAGCGGACCGCCGTCAATCTATCCGGCGTGGAGGCCGCCAGCTTGGGGAGAGGAATGGTCTTGGCGACGCCGGGCAAATTCCAAACCAGCGACCGAATCGACTGCCGCCTCGACCTGCTGCCCTCCGCCCGGCCGCTCAAGTATGGCGCTCCGGTGCATTTTCACACCGGCACGGCCGAACTCGAAGCCCGGCTCTACTACCTCGACCGGCGACCCGGCCTTCGGCCCGGCGACAGCGCCTATACCCAAGCACGCTTTAAAGAACCCCTGCTGGTGTTGCCCGGAGACCGATTCATCGTCCGGCAGTTCTCTCCCGTGATCACCATCGGTGGGGGAGTCGTGCTCGACAACCGGCCACCGGGGCGCGGCGCGTCCAAGGACTGGAAGACTCGGCTCGACGCTCTGGCCGGCGGCGACCCCAAAAAGGTCTTGGAAGCGTTGTTGCAAGATGCAACCTATGGTCTCGCGCAGTCGGATATCGTCTCCCGCACGGGTTGGCTCGAAGGCGAAATCGAGGACGCGGCTGGGTCGCTCGAGGCTGAAGGCCTCGCCGTTCGCATTCACCAAGACCCGACCTGGCTCGTCCACGCCAAGCCTCACCGGATCGCCTCGCAACGGGTCGTGGATTTCCTGGGGGAATTTCACCGAAAGAACCCGCTTACGCCCGGGGTCTCGAAGGAACAGCTCCGCAGCAGCCGGTTCCCCGACGCACCCGCTTTCTTTGCCGAAGCTCTTTCCCGACAGTTGGTTCAGCAAGGCAAGATCGAGTTGGATGGCGAGATGGTACGGCTAGCCGGGCACCGGATCGAGCTCCAACAGGATGAGCAAGAGGCCCGCGAAAAAATTGTTTCCATTTTTCTAGATGCGGCTCTGAAGGCGCCGATGATGCGCGAGCTGCTGCCGAAACTGCCGGTCGACCCCGCTCGCGCCCGCAAAATCCTCCAGACGCTGCTACGAGAAGGAGTGCTTGTCAAAGTCAGCCAAGACCTCGTCTTCCACCGGGAATCCATCGAGCGCCTCAAGAGGCTGCTCAAGGAGCACAAATCGCGATCTACAACCATCGGCGTGCCCGCTTTTAAGAACCTTGCCGGCATCAGCCGCAAGTACGCCATCCCGCTGCTCGAATACCTCGACCGCGAGAAAATCACCCGCAGAGTAGGCGACGAGCGGCTAATTCTGTAGGCTAGCGACGACACCCGGAGAGCTGCCCAACCGCGCCGCCCGATCAGCCTCCGCCTGCATATTCGCTCAAGCACCTGCCCGCGTATCCGTTTGCCTTCGGCGACGCCTGAATGATCTCACGTCGGCAAGAAAAGCGGGGTAGAAAACGGCCGCGAGTCTGGGCCGTCGTTTGGCCCAGGCCCGCGGCACGGGACCGCCCGGGGGGTCGAATCGAGCTGCCTAAGTCCCAGCAGTTCACTCACCGCGAAATAGAACACTGTGTGCCGCAGCGAGCCGCCTGACTAACTCCCGAACAAAAAGCCAGCTCCTCCGCCGGCGCGTCCACCTTCGACTCCAGCCCTTGGTCAAAGGCATCCATCCTCTTGAAGGTGAACAACTGCTGCCACGGGACGGAGTTTTGTGGCATCACGGTCCCTACTTCCAACACAAAGGCCTCTCGCATGCCGTTTCCAAACACCCAGTAAAAGCGTTGAATCTCTTCTCCCGTTTCCCTGTTCACAAGGAGCGTAAACGCTGTGCAATCCGGAAAGACCTCTGTGCGGATATCAAAAAACTGGGCCAAGTTTCCAAAGACGGTCTGGCCGTTGGCCGGCTCGCCGCACCCGGCCGATGGTCTGCTTTGTGAATGTCAAAAGCGTGGACCGCATCATCTACTCGATCTTCCACCGCTTCAACCTGGAGTGGAAAAATCACACCCTCCAAGTTTTTACACAAGCAGCTTGACATCACCTCGATCAGCTGCTTCTTCGACAACCGCTCGACCTTTTTGCTATCGTTCTTCATGGCTCGTCATCCTTTCGTTTTTTTTCCTCTAGGGAAGATTTTGTGGCTCTTCCGGGTTTTTAGTGGGTGGCCAACGGGTAGCCGGCTCCTCCATCCTGCCGACCCGACGTCGCCCGCAGTCACATCGGAGCCCAAAAGGCGGCCAAGAAATCCCCAAATACCCTACACGCCAGTCCGGTCGTGGGCAACTCGTAAAGGGAATAAGATACTGATAAACAGGGAGTTATCTCTTTGAGTGTGGCCACTGGATGACAGTTGTGGATCCGCATTTCACAGCCTTCGGGAGACTGTACGACTACCTGCCAGCAGCCTTGCTCTACTCGTAACCCTTTGTTTATCAGTAATTCTTTTTGGCCAACGCAGTCGCCGCCCGGCCTTGGGGGCCGTAGAGTTGTCACGAAGCCCTTGAATGGCACCGAAGCAGGCTCCGGGAGGTCGGCCTCACAGTGGCGAGGGATCCGTCACTCACCGCCGCCAGCCACTAAAATCCCAGAAGAGCCGATTTTGTGGGGGGCCTCCCCCGTCTACTACCGTGCGGGGCAAAGCCCGCGGGGGGGAGTTTAGCTCACTCCCCCCGGATGGCGAGCCTCCTCATTTCATCTCTGTTCATGCCCGATCCAGAGCCGCCAGCGCAAGTGACGGTCATGGATGTAGGGCCAGGCTTGTGCCCCACGCAAAGCAATAAACACGGATGGGTTTTCGACCGCATCCCTGCGGCCCCCCTCGGCCCACCCAAAGCGATGAAGGGATCGGTCGGTTTTCGACGGATCGATCACCACGCCACGGTGATCATAGAACACCTGAGTAAACTTACTGCTGGCGCTGATCGCGGTCTCGGCGACTCCCGGTTCGGGAAGTGGAACGGGCCGCCTTTTCGGCGGTGTGCTTTTCGAGGACGTCAGCGACGGGCGATCTTCTGATTTAAACTGGTACATACTAGAGGGGATCGGCCACTCGGAGTGTCCGGCTCACGACCCCTAAGGTTCGCGAAAACCGGCTTTCCGTAATCACACTTCATGCCCTTCGACAGAAACCAATCCCCGGGGTGCTCGGTCGTTGTACCTTGCTATCAAGAGGAAGCGGTCGTAGCCGAAACGGTCAGACAGATCCGAGATGTCCTCGAGCGTGAGTCGTTCGATTGGGAGATGGTTTTTGTGGATGACGGGAGCACGGACCGGACGGGGACGATTCTTGATGATTTAAGCGAGCGAAATACGCGCCTGCGGGTGATTCACAACCCGAAGAACATGGGCTATGGAGCCTCTCTCAAGAGGGGCTTTCGCCAGGCGAAATACGACCGGCTGGCCATTACCGACGCCGACGGCACTTATCCCAACGAAAGAATACCCGAGTTCGTGAAACTGCTCGAGCGGGCTGACATGGTCGTGGGTGCTCGCACCGGGGCCAACGTCAACGTGCCACTGTTGCGAAGACCGGTTAAATCGCTGCTGCTCAAGTTTAGCCGCTGGATGTCGCAGGCGGACATCCGGGACATCAATAGCGGCCTTCGCTGCATGTGGGCCCGCCATCTGGCGACTTTCTGGTTCATGCTGCCCGACACGTTTAGCTTTACGACCACCATCACCCTGGCGATGCACATGCACGGTCTAACCGTGGAATACGTGCCCATCGACTACCATCAACGGATCGGTCGGAGTTCGATTCGTCCCATCCGCGACACGGTCAAGTTCTTCTCGCTGGTCGTTCGGGCCGTGATGTATTTTCGCCCCTTGCAGGTGTTCGGCTCCCTGGCCCTGTTGCTGATGATTTCTTCAGCCGCGGCGGCTATCATATCCCAACTTCTCGGCCGGCACTTGCCCGACGTGATCGTGGCGACTATGTTTTCCACGGGAATCATTCTATTTGCCTTGGGACTGCTCGGTGATCTTATCAATGTGCGGCGGAAGTAGGCCCCGGCGAAACCAGCACCGTAAGGGTGTATTTGCTGCATGAAGCGCGCTTTAATCACAGGCATCACGGGTCAAGACGGATCGTACTTGGCGCGTTTTCTATTAGCCAAAGGCTACGAAGTCCACGGCATCGTGAGACGGTCCAGCACCTTTGGCACCGAGCGGCTTACCGACATCTACGAAGACCCTCACCAGAGTGGCGCGCGGCTCATCTTACATTACGGCGATATGTCGGACGCATCCTCTCTGCGTCACGTACTGGCGAAAGCGGACCCGCAGGAGGTCTACAACCTCGCGGCCCAGTCCCATGTGATGGTTTCATTCCATCTCCCTGAATACACAGCCGACGCCAACGCTACCGGGACGCTGCGTTTGTTGCAGGCGATCCGCGACCGGGCTGACGAGACGGGCAAAGTGATTCGTTTCTACCAGGCCGGGTCGTCGGAAATGTTCGGCGCCACGGCTCCCCCGCAAAACGAACAGAGCCTGTTCCGACCCCGCAGCCCTTACGCCGTGAGTAAGGCGGCTGCCCACTGGTACGTGGTCAGCTACCGCGAATCCTATGGCTTGTTTCTCTGCAACGGGATTCTGTTCAATCATGAATCTCCCCAACGGGGAGAAACCTTCGTCACCCGTAAGATTACGCGGGCGCTCGGACGCATTAAAGTCGGCCTTCAGGATAAACTCTACCTGGGCAACCTCGACGCCCATCGGGACTGGGGATTCGCCGGCGACTACGTCGAGGCCATGTGGATGATGCTTCAGCAGGACCACCCGGACGACTACGTCGTGGCTACGGGGGAACAGCGTTCGGTGGACCAGTTCCTTTCCGAAGCCGCTGCTTTGCTGGACCTGGATTGGCGGCAGCACGTCGAGATTGACGAACGCTACATCAGGCCGACGGAGGTGGACAGTCTGCTTGGCGACGCGACAAAGGTGCGCGAGCGACTGGGGTGGCGGCCGAAGGTCGACTTTTCACAACTGGTCTCGATGATGGTTGATCACGACTACAAGCTTGCCCAAAAGGAATACGCCATGGCGAACCTCGCCACGACCGATAGCTGAGCGACGCCCCGTGAAACCGACCAGCCGAGTCTATATAGCGGGCCACCAGGGACTTGTAGGATCGGCGATCCTGCGCCATCTGCGGAAAGCGGGCTACCGGGACCTTGTTACGCGCGGGCGCTCTGAGTTGGACCTGACCAGTCAGCCGGCCGTCGAAAGATTCTTTGAACAGCAGAGACCCGAATATATCTTTTTAGCGGCGGCGAGAGTCGGCGGCGTCCTAGCCAACAGCACCTACCCGGCCGAATTCATTCGCGACAACCTCTTGATTCAGACGAACGTGATTGACGCTGCTTTCCGGTATGGCGTTCGCAAATTTCTATTTCTGGGATCCTCCTGTGTTTATCCCAAACACGCCACCCAGCCGATGACCGAGGACCAGCTGTTGTCCGGCCTCCCTGAACCGAGCAACGAATCGTACGCGATCGCGAAAATCGCGGGCATCAAAATGGCTCAAGCCTATCGGCGGCAGCACGGGTTCCCGGTGATTTCCTTGATGCCGACGAACCTGTACGGTCCCGGGGACAACTTTGATTTGGAAACTTCCCATGTCGTACCCGCGCTGATCCGGAAGTTCCACGAGGCCGAAGTTTCAGGGGCTTCTCCGGTTACTGTCTGGGGGACGGGGAATCCTCGGCGCGAATTCTTATACGTCGAAGATTTGGCGGACGCTGTTCACTTCTTGATGCTGAACTACGACTCAGGCGACATCATCAACGTCGGCACCGGCCAGGATGTCAGCATCGCCGAATTGGCCGGGATGGTAGCTGAGATCGTGGGGTATCGGGGAGAGGTCGTGTTTGATCCTTCGAAACCCGGTGGGCCGCCTCGCAAGTTACTAGACGTTTCCCGCTTGAGTTCCCTGGGCTGGCGTGCGCCCACGAATTTGCGGGAGGGCCTGGAACGAACTTATCGCTGGTTCAGCGAAGAGTTTCGCGCTTCGGGATGAAACCTCCGGCACGCGCCTCGACGACGGGGGCGTTTCCCGTTCTCTGTTGTAGAGTGAGGAAATGCCACCCGTAAGGTGGCGGCAGGTAGCTGAACTTCCCCGCGCCTGCGCTGCCGTCCTCGCCGCTCTGAATTTCGCCGAGCCCTCCGAAGAGCTGCTTTCCTCCTTACGTGAAAACGAGTGGGATGAGGCGCTCGGGTTCTGCGACCGTTCCCAGCTCACGTTGGTTTTTGGGGACGTCTGCCGCCCTCATTTGCCCGAGCGTGTCCGCGAACGCATCGAAGAGAATTTCGCGGCCAATGCGCAACGCCTCGAGCGCCTCAAGCAAGAGTACCTTCAGATTGCCGATCGCCTTGATTCCGACGGGGTCGAGCACGTTGTTTTGAAGGGCTTCCTACAAGCCCCGCGGTTTGTTCGCAACGCCCGACTCCGCATGCAGTACGATCTGGACCTGCTGTGCCCGCCCGAAGACGTGCGACATGCCCGAAAGACTCTGCTGGAGCTCGGGTTTGACACCGTCCGGGGCCATGAACGCTTACCCATCGACCATCTGCCTCCAATGGTTCGGCGCACCGATTGGCACTGGAAAGGGGATTACTTTGACCCCGACATTCCGCCGATCGTTGAGCTGCACTTCCAGCTTTGGGACGAAAACACCGAACGTATTCGAGCTCCCGGAGTGGACAAGTTCCGGCTAACCAGCACCCGGCAGCATTTCGACGAAAGACCCCTACCGGCCCTGCAGCCGGTCCATCAGCTCGGCTACGCGGCGCTCCATGCCCTACGTCATCTGCTGCGCGGCGACCTCAAGCCCGCCCACGCCTTCGAGCTGGCCTATTTTCTCGAGAACCAGTGCGACGATGAGGATTTGTGGCGTCAATGGGACGAACGACATCGTCCCTCTCTGCGCCAACTTCAAGCGGTTCCCTTCCTTCTCGCCGAAAGCTGGTTTGGCTGCCGCTTCCCGCCGGCCGTCCAGAATGAAGTCGAGCGTCTCCCCAGCGACGTTCACCGCTGGTTCGCCGACTTCTCGCCTTCTCCGCTGACATCGCGCTTCCGGCCCAACAAAGACGAGCTTCGGCTGCACCTTGCGCTGTTACCCCGACTGGGCGACCGATTGCGCGTGATCCGCCGCAGGCTGCTGCCTCTACGTCTGCCCGGCCACGTCGACGCCATGTTCCTGCCCGAGGAGCGGATCACACCCCGGCTCCTGCGGCGCAAATGGATGCGCTACGCGGCGTTCCTCGCCTACCGACTTCGATTTCATGTCCATTCGCTGGTGAGAATATTGCGGCCGGGGGCGCGCCGGAAAGGACGTTTCGAGAAGAACTCGTCCGCGGGGCATTGAAGCGAGAAAAGGAAGCGAGAAAAGGTCGCAGACCGCCCAGCGGGATTGGGAATCAGCCACAACCCATTGATTCCATGTTGGTTACTGGAAATTGGGTTTGTTTGGTTATTTTTTGTCCGTCGAGCGTGATGCCGGTCGCCCGGTCCTTCCCACCCTGAGGATAGCGCGCGTGTCAAGTGTCTTCGTGGCCGATGAACAAACGGCCACGGATCTGGCGGGCGACGACAGGGTAAAGCGAAGAGGAGGTATGACCACCGCCCGCTTAGATCAGCGCTACGGGCTGCAGTGGGTCGGGTTCGATTGGACGGCCAACGGCCGCAGGTCTCGGCAAAACAGCCGCCGAGGCCTGCGCTACGGGACTGGCGAGGCCACGACAGAAACTGGAAACTGGGACAGCCTCAGGTACCCCCGGGAGCAGCGAGCAACCCTCAATTTTTCAATATGGTAGCTGGATTACGGAAAACCAAGCCGGGGGTGGCAGGAGGCAGCAAGGTACGTAGAATCAGCAAATTGGAGTTCACAACATGACTGATTGAGGCTGTCCCGGTTTTCCCCCCGGTTTTCCCGGCGGCGCTGGCCCTGGCTTTTGCTGCGTCAGCCTTCTGTTTAGACGCGCTTCCAGCGCCGAGATGAACTCTGGACTGCGCAGCGGACGGTCCGCCCCGGCGCGCGCGACGGACTACCCGAAGTACGCCGGTTCGTTGCCGACCTTCCACTTGATGTTGCAGCCGACGCTGGGGATCTGGTCCGCGCTAAGCGGCTGACCCGCGAGCACGGCATCGATTGCGCCACGCAGGTCGGCGCCCGTCACCGGCTTACCGTTCTCCGGACGGCTATCGTCGAGTTGGCCGCGATAAGCAAGCTTGCAGCCTTCGTCGAACAAGAAAAAGTCCGGCGTGCAGGCTGCCGTGTAGGCCTTGGCCACCTCTTGGCTCTCGTCATAGCAGTAGGGGAAAGTGAAGCCCAGCTTCTCGGCAAGCTCCCTCGATTTTTCCGGCGAATCATCGGGGAAATTCGGAACATCGTTCGACGTGATGGCAACGATGCCCAGTGACTTGTCCGCGTAGTCTCTTCCCAGCCGCGCCAGCTCATCCTGGACGTGCTTCACAAACGGACAGTGATTGCAAATGAACATCACCAGCAGTCCTTGGTTGCCGGCAAAGGTGTCAAGACTGACTGTGTCTCCCGTAACGTGATCGGGCAACTGAAACGCGGGAGCCTCCGTTCCGAGACTAAGCATGGTCGATTCGGTCAAAGCCATAACAATTCCTTCCCGTGTGGATTTTAGTTCCTGTCCCGCGGAAAAATCGGGTACAGCCGGCCGATTCTCTTCCGGCTAAGTACTTTGGTTCGAAGGCTATAAGGGGCTGCAAATTGGAGGCGCCCCCCATTTTTCCGGTGTGGATTTCTACTCCATGCGGCTGGCCGCTGAAGGGTTACCGGCAGAGGCAATCCCGCCTCCGACGACCCGTGTCGGTCGCCGGCACCGGCCGCAGCGAAGTCCACCGCCTTTTCGGCAGCTCAACCAAATTTTTCCGTCTTCCAATTTTACGGGATTTAAGACATCCGTGGGTAACGGCCCCTAGCGACCATCGTGAAAACCATGCCGCTGGCAAAATTGCCGGCCGCGACTCGAAACCAAGATGGCCAACAGTGACCGCTGCTGGCCCGCATTTCTCACCACCTGACGGGCGAAGCACGCGATAGGCCCGCCATTACGTCGTTGCGCTTGCTCACCGTGCTCAACGTACTGTTTGAGTACGCCCGCATTATTCAAGAAACGAGGCGCCGAGCGGCGCGCGCCTTGTGCTGACGGGCTTCTCACGCACTTCGACTCGCCACATGGTGAGAAAAGCGGGCTAGCAGCGGTCAGACGTACCGAAGCAATCCCCGTCGCGCTCGTGAGCGTCTCACCCGCATTCTCACGAGCCGGCGGTCGAAGTGCGCGAGAACAACGGGCTAACGGTTGAACAGGAACGCGTTACTGTTGATCAGCGCCCACAGTAGATCTTGAGCCCGCGAGGCCCGGCCGGGGCCTTTCCGCAAGTACGCCAATGCGGCGTCGTTCTCACTGTTCGTGGGGAAGCGGCTGAGCGTGGCTAGGTAGAGCTCGTCAATCAGGCGGCGATTTGACTCGCCGGCGAGAATCAGCGTCGTGACTCGACCGTCGGGGTCGGCGATGGCTTCGGCCAGGGTCGGTCCGTTGACGAGGTTCATGGCCTGGGGCAGAGTCATATTGTTGCGGCGTTCGCACTCGCAGGAGGATTCTCGCTCGGGGCGGCCAAACATGTCCAGGAATCCGCCCTTGCCGACGTGGGGGTCGGGCAACTGCTGCGCCGTGAAGCCGGAGGGCACCTCCGGAAACTCGGGGGTCGAACCGGTGGCGATCGAGATGGCGTCGAAGAGCGTTTCGGCCGGCAGCCGCCGCGGCATGAAGTGCGAGAAATTCGTCGCGTCGTTCTCGTTCCACTTGTTGGTCTCGATGCCGGTTTGGTAAGCCCGCGAGTGGACAATCGCGCGGATGACGTGCCGCAGGTCGTAACCGTGTTCGACAAAGTCGTTCGCCAGCGCCTGCAACAGCGCTTCGTTGACCGGCGGGTTCGAGGCCCGGATGTCGTCGACCGGTTCGATGATCCCGCGTCCGAAGAAATAGCTCCACATGCGGTTGACGATGGCCCGGGCGAAGAAAGGGTTGTTGTCGGAAGTCAGCCATTCGGCCAACGCCTTACGCCGGTCGCCGGCGTCGGGAATGGGCGGCGCGCCGGCGCTGGCCACGATGTACTGGGGATCGACGACGCGCCCGGTCTTGGGGTGCTTAACTTGGTTCTCCTCGCGCTTGAGGTAGACGATCTGTTCATCGCTGTCGAAGCCCGGCCGCACACCAACAGCCGCGAAAAAAGCGGCCAGCTGATAGTACTGCGTCTGGGTCCACTTCTCGAAGGGGTGATCGTGACACTGGGCGCACACCATACGCACACCCATGAAGATCTGGGTGGTGCTTTGCATCGCCAGCTTCGGGTCGTCGTTTACGCGGAAGAAGTTGGCGGCGGGATTCTCATACGTACTGCCGCTGGCGGTGACCAGCTCGCGCACCATCTCGTCGTAAGGCTTGTTGGAAGCAATGAAATCGCGTATCCAGTGGCGGAAGGCCCAGGTGCCCTTCTCACCGAGGTACTTGCGGTTGGACTGCAGCAAATCCCCCCACTTCAGCGCCCAGTGGTCGACAAACTCACTTCGATTCATGAGCTGGTCGATCAGGCGTCCACGCTTGAGGCGGGACCTTTCGGGGTCCTCCAAGAAGGCTCGGGCTTCCTCAGGCGTGGGCGGCAGGCCGATCAGATCCAGGTAGACCCGGCGCAAGAAGGCCGTGTCGTCGGCAACCGGAGAGGGCTGAATCTTTAGCCTTTTCAGTTTGGCGTCGACCTGCTCGTCGATGTAGTTGTGCTGGGCCAGTTGCCGCCAACGGAAACCCGGCTCCGGGTTGAGAACCGTGACGGGCAGGGTGACGAACTTCCCTTGGTAGCGAACCATCAGGTTCGCTTCGCCGGTCCTCTGCCCCTCGATCAAGTCGTCGGCGACCTTAACCGTGGTGGGGGAATTGCTCTTGATGACCGCTTCGCGGGTGACATCGCGGAGAGAACCGTCCGCGTAGTAGGCAGTCACCAAAACGCGCTGCTTGCGGCCCGGCTGAGTCATGAAGATTTCTCGGGGCAGGACTTCGAGTTTCACGACATTGTCTTTAGCGGGGTCCCCGAAGCGGACGCCCTCGGAAATCCAGTTCAGGATCGTCTTGTGATAACGCGAGCCGGGTTTGATGCGAAGGCCGCCTTCGTGCGGAACCAACTGCGTGGGCTTGGCGACCATCAAACTCTGCTCGGCGGCCGCCCGGTTGATGCGCCGTCCCGAGACTTCGTAGAGCAGCGCGTCGTAATCGAACTGGGGATCATAGCCTCTCAGCGAGAGTTTAAAACCGTTCTTGCCTTTGGCCGAGCCATGACAGGCGCCGGCCGTGCAGCCCGCCTTGTTCAGCAGGGGGGCAACGTCGCGTAGGAAGTTGAGGGCAACCCCGTGGCCGAGATCGCCGACCTTGGCGGTCAACTCGGCCGTACGTCCGCCGGCTGTGACCCGAACTTTCGTTTCACCTTCCTTGAGAGGGTAGAGAAAGCCCGCCTCGTCCACTCGGACACCCTCGCCCAAGGGATCGAACCGCGCTTCCGGCGTCAAGTCAACTCTGTCTCCGTCGGCCGTTTCGCCCGTGACGAGAACGTGCCGGCCTTCTCCTTGGGCCGATAACACGATCGACGACGGCTGGACGGTGAGCTTCGCGATCTCGATCTTTGTTTCCGCGGACCAGCCCAGCGTCGCAGCCTGGGCGCTCAGCAGAACTAGGGCTGCGAAAGCGGGGAAAATCGTGGTTTGGCGCATCCTAACCCCCATTGCTCGCCATGGCCCGCGGTCGATGAGGGGGAAGGCCCACCGGCCATGGCTCGCGGTGACAATTCATGCACATCGCCCAGCGTACAGTATGTCGGCAGGCGGGCGCGATGAATCGCGCCCCTACATCCCTGACAGCGGGCATTTGCTTCCACCCCTGGCGGCCGCCGGTGAGGAATCCGGGCTAACCCGGACTAAACCCCTTTTGGCTCTGTGGGCTGAGAGTATTCTACCAGGTTGATCTAACCGCGTAGCTTCGCCGGGTTTGACCGGTTTCACCCCCGCTAGGACCAAGACCCCTGCGAAGCAGACGATGGATCACCGCGTCGTCAAGGGTCTGAACCGTCCACTTTCCGAGTCGGCCGTTTCAAGTGAAAGCGGGCTAAGAAAGGCCGCGGGGATCAACATACGATTGCTCGTGCCGCCCGATGTCGCCAGGAATGGCGACATCTACTGTTGCCGCGAGCCCCAGCCACCCGGGCCTTGCCCCATCTCTGTGACAGTAGTGGGAAATGCGGTCTAATAAGTCGGCCCCGATGAGCGAACAAAAGATCAAGGTCTTGCTGATCGCTTCCTGCGACCGCAGCGGCAGTACCGTCGTGGGCAACATTCTGGGCAGCGGGGCGAACTTCTTTCATGGCGGCGAGATTCACCACGTCTGGGGCCGCGGTCTGATCGGGAACTGGTTATGCGGCTGTGGGCGCCCCTTCCGCGACTGCGATCTGTGGACCGGCGTGCTGGAGGAAGCATTCGGCGGAGCGGACCGCGTAGACGCTCACTCGATGGCCAACCTGCGAATGATCGCCTATTCGAAACAGAATCGCCTGCGGGCCTTTAGCTCGGAAGGACGCCGGCATCTCCAGGCAACCTTGAGCGCGTACCTGGAAAATCTGGATAAGCTCTACCGGGCCATTCAGTCGCGAACCGGCGCCAAGGCAATCGTCGATTCCTCGAAGACCGCCGTGCACGGCTGGTTGCTGACCATGCTCCCGGCGATTGATCTGCACCTGCTCCACCTTGTCCGGGACGCACGTGGCGTCGCTTACTCTTTGGGCAAGAAGAAACTGCACCTAGGGGCTCCCGAGCAAAGGTACATGGCCCGCCACGGGCCCTGGAAGAGCAGCCGGATGTGGCTCAGGGACAACCTGGCCATCGAATCACTGAGCAGCTCGCTGGCCGGGCGAACGCTCAAAGTCCGTTACGAAGATTTCGTGGCTGGACCGGGGAATGTTTTGCGTTCCGTCTGTGAACTTGTGGGCGAGGACGCGGCAAACCTTCCCCCGATCGTGGCCTCGCGCGTCGAAATCCAAACCAGCCACACCGTATCGGGGAACCCGATGCGCCTCGCTACGGGCGCGCTCGAGATTCGGGCCGATGAAGAGTGGCGAGCGCAGATGACGTTTCTTCAACGCGCGGTGGTGACCGCGCTGACATGGCCCGTATTGCGGCAGTACGGGTATTTGGGCTAGCCCGCTCGGAGCCGGCAGCCAACGGTTTTTGTCCGCCGTCTTGCCGCCCCGACCAACAGCCAAGGTGCAGACGCTGTCCAACAGACGCTATTCTGCGCCGAACGCGTCAAACCGTCTCGATAAGGCTCTCGACGTGGCCGTTCACCTTCACCTTTTCGTAAACCTCGGCGATCTTCCCCTTTTCGTCGATGACGAAGGTTGATCGCACGATGCCCATGAACTTTCTTCCGTAGAGCGACTTTTCTTGCCAAACCCCGTAGGATTGGGCGATGCGGTGGTCCTCGTCGACGATCAGAGGGAAGGGCAGGGAGTGTTTTTGCTTGAACTTTTGGTGGGATGCGACGGAATCCGGGCTGACTCCCAACACGGCGACGCCGTTGCTCCGCAGCCGGCCCATGGCGTCACGGAAGTCGCAGGCTTGTTGGGTACAGCCGGGGGTGTTGTCTTTGGGGTAGAAGTAGAGGATCACCTTCTTGCCCCGAAAATCCTTGAGGCTTAGATTTTGGCCGCTGTCGCTTGGAGCGGTAAAGTGCGGCGCCGGATCTCCGACTTTCAGCATGGCTGATCTCCTGGCCCGCACTTCTCACCACGGCCGACCCTTGCCGCGGGCTTACGGGGATCGTATTGGTCTGAGGTTCTTGATCGGGAAGGTAATAATGTTGCTGATGAAGGTTCGCTGTGCAATGGTCAGAGCGGCCTCCTGCAGATCAGGCAGATCGGCATTGAGCCGCAGATTCAGTTGGAACACGCCGACGAAGCCCGGCATCAGCCCGACGAACTCCACGGAAGCTGTCTTTTCCGCGACGAGGGAAGAAACTGTATCCGCGGACAGAAGAGGCGCTTCGAAAAACGGGGCGTTCGGCGTGATCTCGCCCGATTCCAACCCCTCGGAACTCGGCACTGGATTCGTTAGACCAAGCCCGGTGGCGAACACGACGACGGTCTCGCCCGGAATGGCGGGGTTTTCGTCGGTGACGAGAGAGAACAGTTCGTTCCCGCAGCAAAGATTAGGGGTAATGGTGATGGCGCTGATTTCCTGCTCGTCGGTGCTCGATCCACTGAGTAGGATATCGTTCCCGGCGGTACCGGAAGCGCGCGCGGTGAGCCTCACGACCGGCGGCGTCAAGCCGCCTTCCAGAGTACTTCCTTCGACGTCGGTCTCCATCACGATCACAGCGTCGGTCGAGGTACTGATATCGAACACGATATCGTTGCCCTCGACGCCGAGTTCGCGGGCCACAACTTGGAGAATTACTTCACCAAACACTTCGAGGTTGCGAGCCGTCACGAGAGGGTTGCCGCGGCCCGCGTTAATCTCTACCACCATCTTGTTCCGGACTGCTTCGAGCGTGTCGTCTGCCTGCACCTCGACGCTGTAGACAATGCCCTCGATGACTTCCTCGACGTCTTCGTCGACGATAACCTCGATGGTATTACCTATGGCGACGCTGACCACGTCGCCCGATTGAATTTCTCCCGTGAAAGTCACGTTGGCCCGCGCCGAGAAGAAGCTCTCTCGACCAGCTGTCGCCACGACGTCCGGGTCGCCGTCGCCGGCGTTGATCAGCTCTACGAGTCGGTCACGCACCGAGCTTTGCGTATCGCCGTCTACCGTTACATAGGCGTATTCGCGACCCTGGACCGTAATGGCGACTGTGACGCCGCCGTTCACCGGGGTTTCCACGCCCGTACCGGTTTGGGATAGCGCAACGCTGGCGGTGGCGAATTCGGTGCCGTGGACGACGATTCCTTCGCGTATACCGAAACCGGGAAAACTGAAAAGTCCCGGAGCAGACGTGGGGGCGCCGGTTGCACGCGGCACCGAGACCATAATGCGATTGGCCAGCCGCCTCCGTACGTACACGCTGATATTGGTTCCCTCCACTTCCCAAGGAACTTGGAAGTTGATTTGATCGGGCCCGACGTAAAACAACGGCGAGAGAATCCCGTTGGTATAAACCTGCACTCCTCCCAGCTCGGTGGGGAGCTTGCCGCTAGCGTCCAACGCGGCGCCGAATTCCGCGTCGGCCAGGTTGGTTCCAAAAATCGCCGCCAGCGTGCCGGGAGGCAGGTCACCGGCGTTCCCCCCCCCGGTGAATATGGACGCGGAGCGTTCGACAGCCATGCCGGTCGCGATTTCGCCCTGCGTGAGGAAGGTGAGGCCATTCGCCGCGGTTCCGCCTTCGAGCGCCACCAGGCGAATGCCGTACTGGAGATTACCGCCGCTCAGGTTTCCCTCCGAGGGTTCGACCGTCAAGGGCGATCCGGGGGTGACGGTTATGGAAAAACTGATGTCGTTGCCCGCCGGGCCAGTCTCTACGGACCGAAGACGCAGCGTGCCCTCGGCCCCGGCAATACGGCTCGCGATGACGTTCGGGTCGCCGGCCTGCTCGATAAAGAAGACGAAGATGTCGACCAGGTCCGTCACGGCGTCTTCCGGGCGCACAACGACTTCGTACTGCTGATCGGCGACTTGCAGGGTGATGACATCGCCCGCCTGTGTGGCTCCTCCGAACACGATCTGCACCGTGGCGGTGCCGCCTTCCCCATCAAAGAGTTGCGCGACAGCGCTCGCCTCGGGGTCGGCGTTGATCTGTGCCGCGATATCATCGCGAACAGTCTCGGGGGACTCGTCTTCCTGTGCGGTGAAGGCGTACTCCTGCGTGCCGACGATGACTTTGATTTCCTGGTCGACGCCGCCGAGTCTTCGGAAGATCACCTCGGCTGTGGCGTGCACCGAGAAACTGGCGCCGTTTCGCAGGCCATCTTTCGTGATGAGATCTTCCCCGGCCGTGAAAACGGCGATGCGACGGCTGAACGGATCGGCCACGTACAGGTTCTCCCCGTCATGGGCCAGCGAGGAAGGCGCTCTCAAGCTGCTCGCGCCATCCGACTCGACGAGCGATTCAAAGTCGGGCTGACCCAACACCGTGTCGGCCCGGACGCCGTCGGTTGTCGGCACCTCGTCGAAGATCAAAACGCGGTCATTGCCGCCGTCGGCAACGAAAAGCCGTTGGCCGTCCGAAAGGGCGAATCGAGGAAAGCTGAGCGTGCCGGCGCATCGGCGCGGAAACGTCGGTTCCGGCTCCTCTTCCTCCTCCGCGCCCTCTTCTTCCTCGCCTTCCTCCGGCGGCTCTTCCGGCAGAGGATCACACAGGGCCGGGGAATTGTTCAAAAGGTTCGACTCCATGTCGGGCTGACCGACGACGACGTCGGCGGAAGCCGTATTCTGCGTCGGCACGGTGTTGAAGATCAAAACCCGGTTAAAGCCCAAATCGGTCACCAGCATTCGCTCGTTGCTGACGCTGACGGAAACGGGATTGAGCATCCCCGAGGCCGTCGGCTGGACGTTCGATTGCGTCAAGTCCGGCTCGGGGCGAGTGTCAAAGTCAGGCTGGCCGACCACGACGTCGGCCCCAGCGCCATTCGACGACGGGATCGAGTCGTAGATGAGCACTCGGGAGTTCCCCGTGTCGGCGACGAACAAGCGCCCGCCATCGATCCACACCGACTGGGGACCTCGATACTTTTCCCGAGTTGTCGCCGGCGCGTTGGTCGTAAAGTCCGGCTGGCCGACAACAACATCGGGCGGCGTACCGTTCAGCGTGGGAATGCTGTTCCAAATCAGGACCCGATTGTTGTTGCTGTCAGCCACCGCCAGGCGGACACCATCGCTGGCGACAGCCGAGGCGTTCTGAAAACCGTCTTGCAGTCCCGGGCCGATGCTGTCGAAGTCTTGCTGCCCGAGCACTACGTCCGCTACGCCGACGCAAATGGGGCAGGGATCGCCTTGGGGAAGTTCGTCGGCCGGTTCGGGGATAAACCCGGACAGGTTTTCGTATATCAACGCCCGATTGCTGATCGAAATGGCGCCGACCCGGTTGCCGTCGGCGACGAAAAGACGGTCGGCGGCGATGGCAATCCCCCCAACGGCCCCGAGTACGGTCTGGCTCGGGACGGGGTCTTGGCGGGTCGGGCTGGGTTGGCCGACAATCAGCCGGGCGGCCTGCCCGTTACTCCAGACCGGAGCGGCGTGAACGGCGGAAACGACGCCTAGTAACAGAAAGCCGAGACTAACTCTGCTCCGTAAACCCATGGAAAAACGTTGTCGCAATTCTCTATACACCCTTGACGAGTCCGCCATCAACCGCCGTGCTGGTGCCGGTCACATAGCTTGCTTTTTCCGAGCACAGGAACGCCGCCAGGGCGCCGAACTCCTCGGGCCGGCCCACTCGTTTTAAGGGTACGGTCTCCGTCATTCGGCGGATGATTTCCTCGGGCGACACACCCTCGCTCTCCGCTCTTTTTTCCGATCCGCTGAGGAATCGATCGGTCGCGGTCATCCCCGGGCAGAGGTTGTTAAAGAGGATATTATCCGGCCCGTACTCGAGGCTCAGAGTCTTCATCAGTCCGACCACGGCGCCCCGAATGGCGTTCGAGAGGATGAGCATCTCGATCGGCTCTTTGACCGATACCGAAGTGATGGAGACGATGCGCCCCCAGCCCCGCGCCTTCATGTCGGGCAGCACCTCGCGGATCAAGCACAGGGTACTCATGAAGCTTAACTCGAAAGCCTGCCGCCAATCTTGCGGGGTGAAGTCGGCAAATTTTCCCAAGGGCGGGCCACCGGCGTTCGCGACACAGATGTCAATCGCCCCGAGTTCCTCGCGAGTCGCGGCGACGAACTTTTTCACGGCCGCGTAGTCAGTCACGTCGAGCGGCTGCTCGAGGACGGGAACCTTCCAGCGATCACGAATCCGAGACGCGGTGTCTTTCAATACGTCCTCGGTTCGAGCGCACAGCGCGAGCTTGACCCCCTCGGCGGCCAGAGCTTCGGCCACCGCTCGCCCCAAGCCGCGGCTGGAAGCCGCTACCACCGCCACCCGACCTTCGATACCTAGGTCCATGCTGTCGATCGAGCCGTTAATGACTCCGTCTATACCCTCAACATCCCAAATCGGCGCAATGACCGCATCGAACTGGGGCCGGTGAGACTGTCCCTAACCCTTATAACGTTACGAGTCACCGGAAGGGTTTCTCAAATATGAGTCGTCGCCCCGCAACCAGTCGTCGCGGACCGGCTGAAACACATCCAAGGCGACGGAGTTCTCGAGCGCTTCGACGCGATGCGCTTCGTGGGAAGCGATCTGCATCATCTCTCCGGCCCCGACTTCCAGCTCGCGGTCGTCGAAGAGAAATTTCAGCCGGCCTTCGAGGACGTAGCTCACCTGCTCGTGCTCGTGACTGTGGCGCGGGACCACGCTGCCCTGCTGGAGATAAATACGGGCCATCGTCATCCGCTCGCTATGGACCACGCGGCGCGCGATTCCCGGACTCATCGCCTCGTGCTCGATCGCATCCCACTGATGAATCTTCATCGCAGCGGTCCTTCGCATCAGTCAGCCCTCGCAATGGCCGCAAGCGCCGGGCTGACGTCGACAAGTTCCCCGACCCCGCAAACAGGCTCGCCAACCTCAACATTATACCCATCGCGGGTCGAGGGAGTGGGAAGGCTTCCGAGAGTGCGGCGAGGGGGAGCTATGCTAGAATTCGGTTAGAAACCCGTGAAATCAGGCCACTTACGGTTTTACCTCGGACTCACGCTGCTATGGCTGGTCTGTGGCCTGGGCGTTCGGGCCGACGCGGCTCGCGTGTTGCGGATCGATGTCGACCACGTTATCCATCCGCTAACGGTTGAAATCATTGCCCAAGGCCTCTCCCAGGCGGAGGAGCGGGGCGACTCCGCGGTCATCATTCGGCTGGACACACCGGGCGGGCTGCTCAACGCCACGCAGGACATCATCCAAGAGATTGTCTCATCCCCTGTGCCGGTCATCACTTATGTGGCGCCCAGCGGCGGGCGCGCCGCCTCGGCCGGCTTCATGATTTTAATGGCAGGCGACGTTGCCGCCATGGCTCCCGCAACGAATACGGGGGCGGCCCACCCTGTCCTGATGGGCGGCGCGGAGATGGACAAGGTGATGAAACAGAAGGTCGAGAATGATGCCGCGGCCGCTGTGCGCGCGGTGGCGGACAAGCGCGGACGGAATTCCAAGCTGGCCGAGCAAGCCGTTCTCGAAAGCAAGGCGTTCACGGAGAAAGAGGCTCTGGAGTCGAATCTGATCGACCTGGTCGCCAACGATGTGCCGTCCCTGCTGGAAGCGCTCGACGGCCGCACGATAGAACGCTTTGACGGCACGGAACAGACCCTGGCGCTAGCGGGCGCGACCGTCTACTCTTACGAGCTCACTACGCGGCAGCGCGTGTTGCTTCCCCTCATCGACCCCAATCTAGCCTTCATTCTTTTGATTCTCGGCGCCCTCGGCGTCTACGTCGAATTCTCCCATCCCGGTCTTATCTTTCCGGGAGTGGCGGGGGGCATTCTCGCCATTTTGGGCCTAATGGCACTGAGCGTGCTTCCCATTAATTGGGCCGGGGCCGCGTTGATTTTGGTCGGTGTCGCCTGTTTTGTCCTCGAAGCCACGATCGCCTCGGGCGGCATCTTGGCCATCGGGGGCACGGGTGCGATGATCCTAGGAGCCGTCATGCTGGTCGATACCGGCATTCCCGAGCTATCGATCAGCTGGGGGACGGCCGTGGGCGTAACCCTCCCCTTTGCCCTCATTACGGTATTCTTACTGCGGCTGGCGGTGAAATCGTTTCGCTATAAGGTGGCGACCGGTTTAGAGTCCATGATCGGGGAAATCGGCGAAGCCCGGACGGCCATCAACGCCAAGGGACGAGTGTTTGTACACTCCGAGTTGTGGAACGCGGCTTCGGCAAAGCCGATTCCCAGTGGGTCGAAAGTTCGGGTCTTGGCGGCAAAGGGGCTTACCCTAACGGTCGAACCGGTTGAACCCGCGCAAACGCCTAGTGACTGACGGGCGCTGCGCGCTCGGGCGACCGTGTGATAATCTCTGCTGGAATTGATCGCCACCGTTGGAGCGGCGGGCGATCTGCGCGCGCTGAAAACATGGCCGTCGCTTGCCGCAAGTCACGGATCTCGAACAGCCAAGGAGGCTACCATGCCACTTCCCATCGACGCCAGTTGGGTCTTCATTGTCGTTGTTGCGCTCTACGTCTTTAACTGCATCAACATCTTGCCCGAGTATGAGCGAGGTGTGATCTTTCGGCTTGGCCGACTGCTTCCCCAGCCCAAAGGTCCGGGCCTGATCGTCGTCTTTAAGCCCATCGATCGGCTGGTGAAAATCTCCCTGCGGGTGGAAACCATGGAAGTCCCCTCGCAAGACGTTGTGACCAAGGACAACGTAACCGTCAAGGTCAGCGCCGTGGTTTTCTTCCGGGTCATCGATCCCGCTAAGGCAATCGTCGAAGTCGCGCACTTCGTGCATGCGACGTCACAGTTGGCGCAGACGCGTCTGCGCTCGGTGCTGGGCGAAGCCGACCTTGACGAGCTCCTCAGCCAGCGTGAAAAGCTCAACGCACGGTTGCAGGGAACCCTTGATGAGCACACCGCCCAATGGGGAATCAAAGTACAGGCGGTCGAGGTCAAGCACGTCGACCTTCCCGAACAGATGATTCGAGCGATCGCGCGCCAGGCCGAGGCCGAGCGCGAACGCCGAGCCAAGGTGATTCACGCCGCCGGCGAGGCGCAAGCAGCCGAGAAACTGACGGTCGCGGCCAAAATGCTGGCTAGCCAGCCTACCTCGGTAACGCTTCGCTATCTGCAGACCCTCACCGAGATCGGCATGGAAAAGAACACCACCATCGTGTTCCCCCTTCCGGTTGACCTCTTCCACGCCTTGGCGAAGTGGTCGCAGAAGGGCGACGACGAAGGGTCGGCGTCGACCTAGAAATCCGCGGGCCGGCTGATGGATCGTGTTGCGGTCACGGTAGACGAGCTAGATTAGAATCTGAAGCGTATGGCGAGCGGGGACGAAAAGTTTGGACTGGTGCTGGGAACCAAGCAGATCCTGAGCGCCTTTTTCCTGATTGTCGTCCTGTTTGCGGTTTTCTTTTCGCTTGGTTATTCGGTCGGACACAGCAGGGGCCAGAGCGAGCGGGAGACGATCTCTGAAATCAAGGCGGTCGAGGAGCCCAATGGCCGGGTCAGACTGCCGGACACTTTATTGGAGCAGGCACCCGCGTCGGAGACTTTCCGGAGCGAAGCCTCCGAACGCCCGGCGACGGAGCCGCCCGCCGAAAACCGAAGGCCCTCGGCAGACAACGGAGCCGCTCAGAAGGCCAGTCCTTTCCCCGCCCCGGAAAATCCAACCACGACTCCGCGCCGAAAGGCGACGACCACATCCGTCGTGGGGGAGGCTGCTGTCCGCGGTATCCATCTCCAGGTATCGGCCTCTCGAGTTCGCGCCGATGCTCGCATGATGGTGGAGGAGTTGCGGGCCAAGCGATATCCGGTTGTTCTCTACGACGGTGCGGGAGACGGGTGGTTTCGTGTGCTGGTGGGACCTTTCTCTGACGTCGAAGCGGCCAAGACCTACCGGGAGAAACTCAAGGCGGACGGACTCGACTCGATCTTGCGCGGGGGTTAGTGGTCCGTTTCACAAGTTCGGCAAGGTACATGTCGAAGCCGGGTGTACGGTCGGGAACTTCGGGCACGGCATGCCGTGCCCCTACTTTTCCCGGCGCCCAACAGATCTGTCGGGGCAGCATGCTGTGCCCGCCCGCACTCACCCGAAACATGAGCGTATTTATGAGATGGAGTGCTTAGCCCGGGAGGTGGGTTTTCGACCGAGTGGTCATCTGTGGGCAACGACGGGCGTTTCTCCTCGGCGCAGGCCCGCTGCGTTAACCGGACAGAGCCGTGCCCGTCAGGGCGCGGGCCCGCCGCTGCACCGGACGGCCTGTCACTCGCGTTCCAGGTTCAGTCCCTTACTCTCGCACACCCTCGCGATAACCAATTGGGAGCCGCGAACGCCGGTGAGCGGCCATGGCGTAGGGCCGAGCCCGTGCCCCACCCAATAAGGATGAAAACGGTGAGTTTTCGACCGAGTGACCCAGGGAGACGGGCCTGTAAACGACCGTGAACTTATCCGACCAAACGCTGGTTCAAATCTCTCAGCCGAGCAATACCCCACCAGGACCGCGCCTGCCGGTGTGGCTTCGCGCGGCCCGGACGAACCACCGTGCGCTTCACGACCTAAAAATCCAGTTGCGGGAACGCCGTCTCCACACCGTGTGCGAATCGGCCCGCTGCCCGAATATTCACGACTGTTTCAGCCGCGGAGCGGCGACGTTCATGATTTTGGGGAACGTCTGCACCCGGCGTTGCGGCTTCTGCGCGGTGCCGCAGGGCATGCCGGGGAGCCTTGATCCCAAAGAGCCGGCCCATGTGGCCGAGATGGCCGCCCGAATGGGTCTGGGTTACGTGGTGGTCACCAGCGTGAACCGAGACGATCTGCACGACGGCGGCTCGCGCCACTTTGCCGAGACCGTCAGGCAGGTGAGACACCGGCTTCCCAATGCACGGGTCGAGGTGCTGACGCCTGACTTCTGTGGAGACCTGGACGCTGTCTCCCGCGTTCTCGACGCCGGGCCGGATGTTTTCAATCACAACATGGAGACCGTGAGCCGTCTCTACCGCCGGGTGCGGCCGCAAGCCGGCTATGATCAATCCCTGAGGGTCCTTGCCTTCGCCCGCCGTCGCGCGAAGCCGGCGCTGACAAAATCAGGGCTGATGGTCGGGCTCGGCGAAACCGAGGACGAGGTCAGACAACTGCTGAGCGACCTGCGAGAAGCCGGGACGGACATCGCCACGATCGGCCAATATCTTCAACCTCGGCGAAACAGACTCCCCGTCGCTGAGTATGTTTCACCCGCCGCGTTCGACCGCTACCGCGAGTTTGGCGAGTCGATCGGATTTCGGGCGGTCTATAGCGGACCCCTGGTGCGCAGTTCCTACATGGCCGAGATGGTGCGGGATGGAGCAGCCACTGGCCTCGCGGCCCGCCCAAAGGGATGACCGCGGGGTAAAGCTTTCGACTGCGGTCATGGCGTACGGGTCGTTACGAGGATTTGGCCTGTCACTAGCGTTCCAGGCTCAGCTTTCTGCTTACACGCACCCCTGCAACGAGCGAGACAGAGCCGCGAACGCCAGTGAGCGGCCATGGCGTACGGCCAAGTGCGCGGCCCGCGCAAAGGAATAAACGCGGGTCGGTTTTCAACCGGGCGGCCTCTCTCCCCGTTCCCAATGCTATAATCCCTCTCGCGGAGCGGGCTATTATTGCAATCCTCACTTTCCGTTGTCATCCCGGCCTATAACGAACAGGCTCGCATTCCCGCCGGCCTGGAGCGGGTAGCGGCCTACCTGCTGAGCACACCCGAGCGCCAGGCCGAAATCCTGATCGTCAACGACGGGTCGACGGACCGCACGGCCGAAGTTTGCCGTGATCTGGCGACGCGTTTAGCGGGCGATCGATTACACATCAGGGTTCTCGATAACCCGGGCAACCGCGGCAAGGGATACAGTGTGCGGCATGGCATGACCGCGGCCCAATATGAATGGGTTCTGTTTACCGACGCCGACCTATCGGCACCCATCGAGGAGTGCGACAAACTGCTCGCGGCCGTGGACGGCTCCACTCACCAAGTCGCCATCGGTTCCCGCGGGCTGGATCGCTCGTTGATCGGTGTACGCCAGCCGTTCTTCCGAGAGGCCATGGGGCGCGTCTTTAACTTGGCGGTCCGTGTCGTCGCCGGCTTGTCTTTCGCCGACACGCAGTGCGGATTCAAGCTGTTCTCGCTCCGGGCCGCCCGGGAGATCTTCGCTGTCCAAACGCTCGACCGCTTCGGATTCGACGTCGAGACTCTCTATCTCGCGCGCAAGCTGGGCTTCGGGATCGCTGAGGTCGCGGTCCGCTGGAACGATGTCGAAGGCACGAAGGTGCAAGCGCTGGGCGGCGCGGACGCCTTCGTCGATATCTTGCGGGTCCGCTGGAACGACCTGCGCGGCAGGTACGACGTGATTCAATCGTGAAGACCTTCAGCCGGCGAGGCTTTTTCCAAACGGAGGCGGCGCTGTCGGCCTCCCTCCTGCTCGCTTTGACTGCGTTTCTCCCGCCCCCAAGTTCGTTGGCCGCGGATCCCCTGGCATACGAAATCCTTCCCGCGGACGGCGCCCGTTTCGCACTGGAAGTTTTCAAGACGCGCTTGATGAGTGGCAAGAAACATCTATTTGTTGCCCAGCGCTACCACGGACTACTTGCCTACGACGCCGCAGCGCCGGAGAAGTCACGAGTCGACATCACAGTCGAGGCGGCGAGTCTGATCTGTCAGGATGATTGGGTCAAACCGAAGGACCTAAGGAAGATCCAAGAGTTGACGTTTGCCGAGATGCTCGCCGTCGACCGCTACGCGGCTATCACGTTTCGCTCCCGCTCGATTCGCCCTCAGGGAGAAGGCAAGTTTGAGGTCGAAGGCGATCTGACGATTCGCGGCATTAGTCGTCCCGTGTTGCTGCGGGTAACGCTCAAGCCCGAGACGAACGGCCACCTGCAAATCGCCGGCAGATCCACGGTCAAGATGACCGACTACGGACTGAGACCTCCGTCGGCGGCGTTCGGCATGATCGGCACGAAGGATGAGATGGTCGTGTCGTTTGATCTGAAAGCTCGGCGATTGCCCTGATCGGGCACGTCCCGGACGCTCGACAGCCGGCGACATCGCAGGAGCTGCTCGGGGATCACACGGCATCGTCCAGTGCGCCGCTCCAATCGGGAAGCGAAACGTAAGGAAACGGGAGCCGGTTGCCCCCCCCGGCAGGCTAAAACACCTCGACCATGACCCCGCCGCGAATCCAGCGGCCCGGTTGAGCCAGTCCCTGAAATGCCTCGTGCTGGACGTTCAACAGGTTCGACGCCTGGAAGAAGGGCTGCCAGCGGCCCACGGTATAGAACACCGAGGCGTCCCACAACGCTTTGGTCTCCTGCCACGTTCGATTGAAGGCTCCAAGGCGCATCTTGAATGCCAGGTTTCCGGTGAGCGAACCCCGATAGCTCGCGCTCAGCGAATTGAGGGGAAAGTTGAAAACGTAGCGTGAAGTGACACCCGGGTGGGGCACCCGTGAAGCGCGCATCACCGTGTAGTTCACGGCAATCTCCGACGAGCGGTTCAGCCGCTGCCGGAGTTGCATCTCTCCGCCGTGGAAGGTGAGATCCTGAAAATTCGTGGCCTGAAACTTCGCCAGCTCGGGCGTGCGAATCCAATCGATCGTCTGGTCCTCGCGACGCTGGAACCAGGTGGCCGACACCGTCGTCCCGCGTCGGGAATACCAGTCTATGCCGGCCTCATAGTTCCAGGCGCTCTCGGGCAGCAGGTTCTCATTCCCCTTATTGAACGGGTCTTCGTAAAACAGATCGGTGTAGGAGGGAATCCGGTAGGCGTGGCCCAACTGCCCTCGCAGTTTGAAACCCCCTCCCAGCCGGTAGCCGATCGAAAATGTGGGACTTGTCTCGCCCCGCCATTTCCGCCACACTTCTTCGCGTACCCCGAGCGCCAGATTCAGGCGGTCCGTCGGTCGAAGGTTGAGCATGAAAAATCCCGCCGCTCTCTCTCGACGGTGCAAGCCCAGGTTCGAGCTGTCAATGCCTTCCGACAAGTACGAACTGCCCGCGGACCAGCGCACCCGCTCGTTGACCCGCCCGTTGACGGCGTAGTTGCCCTGGTAAATATTCGTCGTATGGAAGTTCTGGAAGATCTCCGGTTGGTAACGGAAAAGAACGAAATGATCCGTGTGCCGGCGATAGGCAAAGTTAAAACGATGCTGGAGACGATCGGCAGACCTGCCCACGGTTTGACTGACGGCGAGGAACTTCGTCCCGGTCTCTTCCCACGAGTCGCACGGGCAGTAGAAACCGTTGGCGCCGAACGGGCGGTCGTTCGCGCTGAACATCACACTTGTCGAGCCAAAGGATTCATCAAAAAAGGTTTCGCTCGAAAACGCGATGTTTCTGTAGTCCCGGCCTTCGCGGAAGCCGCTCGAAAAATCGCGCGACAGGAAGACCTGCTGGCTCCAGAAACCCCGCTTGAATCCGCTGCTGATCGACTCCCGGTTCCAGCCGAAGTCGCCGACGCCGCTCATCAGCTTCAACTCCTTGCCTTCCGGTTTCTTGGTGACGAAATTCACCGCCCCTCCGATGGCGTCGGAGCCGTAAAGCGTCGCGCCGCTGCCGTGGAGAACTTCGACTTGCCGCACGGACTCGAACGGAAGCGGCAGGTCCATGTTGTGATGCCCCGTCTGCACGTCGTTCAAGCGAATCCCGTTGACCAGCACCAGCACCTGCTCGAATGAGGAGCCGCGAATCGACAGGTCGGCTTGCGTGGCGTCCGGGCCCCGCTCTCTGAGGTCGATCGAGGAGTCCTGTTTCAGGATGTCGGCGAATGTCCATGCCGGGACGCTTGAGTCTTCAACGGGAAGTACAGCGATACTGCGGTTGACTTCGGCGAGTTCACGCGGCTCGGGCGTACCGGTGACGACGATCGGCGTCTCGATCCGCGGCCTCAGTTCGAGCTGAAAGATCACTTCTTCTTCCGTGCCGTCCACCAGACGGGACGACTCGCGGAAATTCTCGGCCTTCACGACAACCTGGTGGGACCCCGGCCCTAGCCCGCAAATCTCGGCCGAACCACGCTCATCGGTCGGCGTCCTTTGTCCATCGGCGCGGACCCTCGCATTCTGAATCGCCAGCCCCGCCGGATCGCGGACGAGGACGCGGATGCAGTCACCCCACAACGGCGAGACAGGCACCACGCCCAATATCCACGCCATCACCCAGGCCGGCCATCCTCCCGAGAGATTACCCGCTTTTCGACCGCATCGCTTGGGATGCACAGATCTCATCTTTGCTAATCCCGAAACACGTTTTAATAACTTTCAACCAAACTTTCAAAATACGCCATCCGAGATGGCATCCGTTGAGAACTCAGAGTGCTTTCGTCATTCGATAGAACCTCAATCCTTGTATGGGCAAGCGCTTTGGCCACTGCGACTCGACGGTCATTCCGCGGCGCTCGTAGAGTCGGCGAGCGCCCTCATTCTTGGCTGAGGCGTCGAGGGATAGTCGAGTCGAGCTGCTTGCGCGAGCCCGTTCTTCAGTAGAGTCCATCAAGGCGGAGCCGACACCTTCGCCGCGAAGTTCTTTGTCGATAGCAATGGCCAAAAGGTAGAAATCACCATCGGCGATGGTCTCGAGAATTCGCAGAAGTGGCGCACAGAGCATTTTCACGGCCGTCATTCGCAGGGCATGATATCCCGCAGACTCTTTCAGTGGCTGGTCAGAAAAATGGCGATGCTGCTCGGCAGTAAACCCCAAGGCCATGCCAACGATCTGTTTGTCATGTTCGGCAAAAGTCACGTTTTGGAAGGAGTAGGTGTGGTCAGGTTGGACATATGCCTTGGCGATAATGTGCGCTGCCCGTCGACCGAGCATAAAACGGAAGAAGCCCTCGGCTGCTTCGTCGAGGTAGCGACCACATGCCAGACCTTCATCGAACGTGGGTTTGGCGGCCCGGAGGACTATCGAATGCTGATCCATGTTTAACACCCGATTCTAGCGGAGATCGCTATCGGAGCGGCTGGCAGGGCCGAGGGTCTCCGAAAGTTTACACCTGGGTTCTCGAAGGGGCGGCGGGTTCGGCAATGGTAATACAATCAAGAGCTCGCCGGCATGCGCCGCTACGCCGAACTGTTTGCCCACTACTTCGTCCAGTATGCCAAGGTCCGCCTCGCCTATCGAGGAGATTTCTTGGTTTCGGTGGCCACCACGCTGCTCGCGACGGTCTTCGGCATCGTGCTGGTCTTCCTGCTGTTCCACAAAGCGCCGCGGATCGTTGGCTGGAGTTTTGAGGAGATCCTCTTTCTTTACGGCTTCGGCTTGATCCCTTTGTCGCTTTTCAACATGGTCAGCATCAACCTCTATTACTTCGGTCAAAGCTATATCGTGGAAGGGAAGTTCGACCGCGTCCTGCTGCGGCCGGTTCACTCCTTGTTTCAGGTGATGAGCGAGCAGTTCCGGCTGGAATCCGTGAGCGACACTGCCGTGGGAATCGCGATTGTCCTCTATGCCAGTCAACGGATCGGCCTGAGTTATGGACCGCTCGACTGGCTTTTCCTGGCCTTTGCGGCTGTCTGCGGATGCCTGATCTATGTGTCGGTGTTTCTCATGCTCACCGCTGTTTCGTTCTGGGTGGAAGATCGAGTGGGCATCGTCCCGCCCGTCTACAACATGCTGGCCTTCGGACGCTACCCCCTGACCATCTACCACCCGGCGATCCAATTCCTGCTGAGTTGGATCATTCCCTTCGGCTTCGCCACGTTCTATCCATCGGCAAAGCTACTGGGCCATATCGGTTACGACTCGTATGCCCTGCTGCTGCCCGTCGTGACCCTCTCCTTCCTGCTGGCGGCGATCGTCCTCTGGAACCGGGGCGTGCAGAGCTATTCGAGCACAGGGTCGTAGCGGCGCCCAGCGAGAACGCTGGCTTACGCTTTAACCACCTTGTTACGGTGCGCGTCCCAAGCGAGGTATTCCTTGCGGCGGAACGACTCTACCGCCATTTGGCAGGGAAGCGCCCCGTAGAAACCGAGGTCAACGTCGCACTTCAGCGGTTCATTCGTCCGAATAGCGGCTTGCAGATTCCGGTGATGCAAGCTGATGTCTTCCTTGCCGCTTTTGGCGTGAACGATGCGCTTCTTTTCCGCGGCGAACTCTTTCTCCGGCTCGATGACGAAGCCGTCGTCATTGAAGTCCAACGTTGCCTCGTGTCCCCGGATCATGTGCCGGATGCCCGCGCGATTGGCGACCGAGGAAACCAGCATCAAGGTCACGCCTTGGGGGTAATCCACCATGACGTTGAACGTGTCGGGGATCTCGGCAGCGCTGTCGGTGAAAAAGAATTTGCCTCCCGTGGCCACCACTCGGGAAGGATGTTTCAAATCGATGGCCTTGACGAGCCGGGTGGCCCGGTGCACGAGCAGGTCGGTAGAGATTCCGCCCGAGTAATCCCAGTAGCGGCGCCAGGCCAGAAAGCGGTCCAGCTCGAATGGGCGCTTCTTGGCGGGCCCCAGGAAGGCCTTCCAATCGAGGTTTTCACCCGGACGCACATCCTCTTCGGGCTCGGTCCAGAAGTCGTCCAGATAGTTGCGCGAATAATCGACCTGGGCCATGACAATCTTGCCCAAAGCGCCTTCCCGGATGTAGCGCCGCGCCGTCTCGTAGGAATCATCCGACATGCCCTGCACGCCGACCTGCATCTTGACGCCGGTCTGCTTGATCTTCTTGACTACTTTCTTCCCTTCTTCAGCCGTGTGGGTCATCGGC
Organism: Bryobacterales bacterium; assembly: GCA_965206025.1. GTDB lineage: Bacteria > Acidobacteriota > Terriglobia > Bryobacterales > UBA6623. The sequence goes on from CBDBIU010000004.1 coordinate 733,597, forward strand.
TTTTCGCAGTAGATGTGTTTGCCGGCGTCGGCGGCGTCGAGCGTCATCTTGCAGTGCCAGTGCTCGGGGACGGCGATTACGACATAGTCGATGTCCTTTTGGTCAAGCAGCCGCCGGTAATCGGTGAAGGGCTTGGCCGAGCTGAGAGCGACCGCTGCGTCGAGCCTCGGCTGGTAGATCTCGCAAACAGAGACTACCTCCACGTTGTCTGTTTCCTTCATCCTGAGCAGCGTTTTGACGTGCGCGCTGCCCATATCGCCGAACCCGACGACTCCCACGCGCAGCCGTTCGTTCGCTCCGACGACACGGGGCCCCGGACGCGGAGTCGCCAGAGCCGGCGCCGCCACGGACGCGCCCACCGTTCCCGCCACGAAACTACGTCGAGTCATGCTGGTCATCGCTACCACCTCGCCTGTTATTCGCTTCATAAACATGGTACCGCCAACCGACAAGCTGAGCGAGCCGCCCGCGACCGCCCGGCCTTCGCCTCATCCACCGCGAGCCGTGGCGAGAAGACCGGCTAATCCGGAACCCGTCAGAAGTCTACTTGAAAACGGGTCTGGAACAAGTGAGCTTCTCCCAGCTCGACCCGGTCGGCGAATACGTAGTTCCACATGAAGCGAGTGTTCGGATTGAGATACCAGTTCAATCCGAGGGTCACATCTCGCAGCTCCCCGCCGCGGACGAGCCGACCGCCCTTGGTCATTGAGATCAAGCTGCGAGTAGCGGAGCGCGATTTCCCAGGCTCCCCGAGAAGTTGCCCGAGGCCGCCAGCTATCTCAAGCCAGGGCAGAGGCTGGAGGCTCTGGGCCGCATTGCCCAGGCCGAAAGCGACACGGCGGCGGCCCGCCGGATGCAGCGAGCCAAGCAGAAGCTGTTTGCCATCCGTCGCGGTCTCCGAGATTATGCAACGGCTTTACGCGGCTGAAGTAGCCCCCGGAATCACGATAGGGGCGGCGCTCCCCGGTAAGGAAATAACCGCCCTGCAGATAGAACGACCCGAAGCTCAAGTCCCCGCCGTTCGGCTGGTGTACCGAATTGTGAATGTATTCGGACTGAAAAGACGCCGGCCCCACGACCAACGCCGCCTCGACACCCACCAAATCCTGCGATGCAGCCGGGAATCGCCCCGTGTCGACGAACCTCGTCGTCAGGTGCGCCTCGGGCCGTTGCCGGATGCGCAGGGTGTCGCCCGTTGGATTGCGATGGCTGTAAGCCAGCCCGAGATGTAACAGCTTCGAGCCCCCGTCCGCGTACCAGGGGCTGGTGGTGACCCGGCCCGTGACGGCGTAGTTTCCCGGCCCGGCGGCCTCGCCGAAACCGTCCGAGTCGCGGAACGCTCCCACGGCCCACGTCAGGCGCTTGTCGAAGCCCGTGTTGGCGATCATCATGCCACTGTTTCGTTCCGGCGCGAACACGTTGGCGAGGGATCTCTCCATGAAGGTGATGTACTTGCTGCTGGTCTGCATTTCGAGGCTAAACGGCTCCTTGAAATGGCCGACCCGAAGTTTCCCCGCTCCGGGAATCTTGTCGATCCCTATGTAGACATCTTTGAAACCGGCGCTTCCTCCGGCGAAGTCGTATTGGGCCTTGAAGTTTACCCGGTCGTACATGCGTCCGGAAACGTATAGCCTGGAGCGGCGAAACTCCGTGCCGTTCACGACAGGTCCCACCGCATCATTCAGTTCATCGCCGGCGGAGAAGAAGCCCCAATCGTTCATGATGCGGCCGCCGACGCGGAGGCGCTGAGACTTGTCCGCCGAGTCGAAACGCAAACCCTCCTTCCAATAGGGCTTGAGGTTCTGCGCGGAAGTGCTCGAGGCGGATCGAGGTTCTTTTTCAGGGACGGACGAGCTCGGCGCGCCGGCCAGTGCCGCTTGCGTCTGGGGCGCAGCGCTTCGTGCCGGCTCTCTCGGCGGCGATGGCGCCCCCTGAGCCGCGAGGGCCTGTTTGTCAGCGAAAGCGCGTTGCTCCGAAGAGAAACCCCGGCTCAGCTCGGCCACCTTGCGCTCAAGCTTCTGGAGGAGGGCCCGTTGGACTTCGAGCGCCTGGCGCTGCTCTTCGAGCTGCCTCTGCTGGTGCTCCACAACGGCCTTCAATTGTTGGATCTCTCCGGCTTCGACCGAGGTATCAGCTCTGCTCGACTCGCCCGCCGTCTCCCCCAACGCGGCCGAGTTACCCCCGGCAAAGAACCCCACTGCCAGCAATGCCGCAGCAACGATCCTGGTTCGACTGATCCTGGTTCGACTGATCCTGGTTCGACTGATCATCGTTCGACTGATCATCGTTCGACTGATCATCATCACCCTCCGAAAAACTCCCAATCCTTTGACACGGGACGGGGCACGGCTCGCGCCCTTGTCAACGCGTGCCATCAAACGCGTGCCGCCCCGCGCGCAAGCCGTCCCCACGACAAACACCTATCCACGCATGGCGTTCAAAAAGCACAGCCTGCACTATACATTTACGCAGGCTCTGGTTACGGTTGTGTTACGCGAATGTTAAGACAAGTTTAAGTTCGTCTGAAAATCGAGTTAAATCCGATGGGGGCCCGTCGCCAAGATGTTCAGGCCGTATCTTCCGCTCGATTGCTCACACCGGGTGGCGAGGCGAAGTGCGTGAGAAACTCGCCCGTACAAGGCGCGCAGCGCCCCATTTATTGAATAACGCCGGCGTACTGGAACCCCACGTTGAACACGGCGAGCAAGCGCAACGAAGTAACGGCGGGCTTGTGGCGCGCTTCGGCCCTCAGTGGTGAGAAACGCTGATTAGGGCAGGCAGGAATGCTTGTCTCACCCCGCGTCTTCGATTCGCCGCAGATCCTCGACCGCCGCCTTCAACGCCAACTCGTAGACGGCCAGGTCGGCTCCCCAGGAGATGACATTGAATCCGAGATCGATCCATTCCCTCGCCTGGCCGGCGTTCATCGGCTGCGCCGCGGCGGCCTTGCCATGCCGCTTGGCGGCCGCGGTTATCTCTCGAAGCGCTTCGATAAACCTTGGGTGCTGATATTCGGCGACGATGCCCAAGGAATGTGAAAGATCCTGCTGGCCAAGAAAGAGCACATCGACACCGTCAAGGGCCGCGATGGCGTCCACGTTGTCGAGACCCGTCTGGGTTTCGATCTGGCACATCACGAGGTTGTTCCTGTTGGCCTCGGGCATGTACTCGGCCGGCGACGTGTAAACATAGTCCGTCACGGCCATGCCGATGGCCAATCCACGGCGGCCTTCAGGCGGATAACGAGCCGCTTCGACGGCTCGTTGTGCTTGTTCGGGCGTATCGACGCGGGGCACCATGATGCCCAGCGCTCCGGCGTCGAGCACGCGGGCGATGAAGTGGTACTCGGTGTCGGGAATCCGCACCATGGGCGTCACCCGAGTCTCCCGGAACCAGGCTACCAGGTCCCCTACCGCCCCGATGCCGTTGGCACTGTGCTCCATGTCGATGATCACGAAGTCCACGCCGGCGGCTTCGGTGATCTTGGCCACTCCTCGGGTTCCAAACTCGCTAATCATGTGGCCGATGGGGATCTTCCCTTCAGCGCGCAGTTCCCGAATCCGGTTTATCTTCATGGCTTTCTCCAAGCGGCCAATTTGGTCTCCATCTCCGGACGATCGACGACCTCCGGGTTGGCTAAGAAAGGCGGCAGCCTGCCTTCATGCACTGCGCGAACGTTTTCGCAAGCCTCGAGGCTGACATCCCAAATGCATTCTCGCGTGGTCGCAATGGCGTGGGGCGTAAGGACAACGTTATCGAGCTGAAGCAGGGGATTGTCCGCTGGGGTAGGTTCTTGTTCGAAAACATCCAAGCCGGCGCCGGCGATACGCTGCTCCCGGAGCGCTTCGATCAGCGCCGCCTCGTCGACCACGGGCCCCCGGCAGGTGTTGACCAGGTAGGCCGAGGGTTTCATCAGAGCGAGTTCGCGCGCGCCGATCAGACCCCGCGTTTCCTTGCTCAGCGGCGTGTTGACGGCTAGGAAATCGCTTTCTCGCATCACGGTGTCGAGGTCCGCTAATTCAACCCCTAGCTCGGCGGCCTGAGGGATCGAAACGTAGGGGTCACAACCCAGCAGCCGAGCGAACCCGAGACCCCGCGCCATGCGGAACATCTCGCCGGCAATGCCGCCGACGCCGACCGAGCCAAGGGTGTAGCCGCGGATCGAAATCGCCTCACCCAGGCGGCCTTCCCGCCAACGACCGGCGCGCGTATTTTGATCCAGCCGCCGAATGTTCTTCGCCAGCGCGAAGATGAGCGCGATGATGCCCTCGGCGACGTGCCGTCGCACGCCCATCGGCGTCAACGTCACCGCAACACCAGCCTCGGTCGAGGCCTCCACGTCGATTCGGTCGAACCCGACCCCCCAACGCGAGATGCAAGCCAGCCGCTTGACGCCGCTGAAACTCTCGCGTGGAAAACGGTGAGCGAAGACGACGACGGCGTCGTATCGGTTCAGCACATCGGGGATCGCCGTGTCGCCACGATCTTCCATGTACTCGCACTCCAGGTCTGGCAGCGGATCAAAAACTTGAGCGGCAGCCTGCCGGAATCCATCGGCGGCAATTGCTTCCCAGTCGGAGTTGATGCCTACGCGGAACTTTCTTTCCATCTAGATTGTTGTAACGGAGCGGCAGAGATCCAAATAGGTTCTTAGGAAGAGTCGTTATTGTACACTTTGCCCGCGTGCGCCGTATCACCGCCCGTTTACATCGCGCCTGCGATATGCGATCGTTACGCGTAGGAAGCTCTGAAAGTGGGTCGGAAACCGTCATTGTGAAGCTCCCCGCCTTCTATCCGATCATCGATACGCATTTGTTGCGCAAAGCCGGAATCGCGCCCCAGCAGATGGCCGAGGCGCTAGTCAAAGCGGGTGTAGAAATCGCGCAATTCCGTCACAAAGGCCCGTTCACGCGCGACGTCTTCGCCCAGGCCGAGAGGGTCGGGCGGGTGCTGAAGGAAGCCGGCATCACCTACGTCATCAACGACCGGGCTGAAGTGGCGAAAATGCTCGGCGGCGACGGAGTCCACGTTGGGCAGGACGACCTTTTCCCCGACAAGGTTCGCTCGATCGTCGGAAGCTCGGCGATCATCGGCTTCTCCACGCACAACGAGGGCCAACTGCGTGCCGGCGACCAGGAGCCGGTAGACTATCTCGCCATCGGACCCATTTTCGGGACTTCCTCGAAAGAAAACCCCGATCCCGAATTGGGGATCGGAGAATTGGCGCGTCTTCGGCCGCTCACCTCGAAACCCCTGGTGGCGATCGGCGGGATCAGCCGCGAGAACGCCCGCCAAGTGTTGGACGCGGGAGCCGATTCGGTTGCCGTCATCTCCGACTTGATCGCCCCAGCGGACGAGCTGCCCGGCAGGATCGCCGACTGGCTGGAAGCCGTCCGCTAAGCCCGCATTTCTCAGCAGCTGAGGGTAGAAGGGCAAGAAAATGCCCGCCGTCAGGGATGTAGGGGCGCGATTCATCGCGCCCGCTTGCCGACATGACTGTACGCGGGGAGTGGCACACAAACTGTTACCGCGAGCCATGACCGCCGGGCCTTTCGCCTCATCCACCGCGGCCGTGGTGAGAAACGCGGGTTAGCCCGAGCGGGACTATACAATGGAAAAGCCCGCGGCTGAAGCCGCGGGCTTGAGCCGTGGGCGCCGGAACCCCTGCGACCGAGCCCTGGAAGGGCGAAACAGCCCGTCCCTGCGCGGCGCTGAGCGGTTCTTGCGTGCTCTGTCGTGTAGTTAGCCGTGAGGTAGCTGTCCCCAACAGTTCGGCGTCGACCGCCAGCTTGTCCGATCACGGCATGGGTCTCCCGTCCCGCCGGCGATCGGCCGATTTTCCTAACGGGGAGGCCATTGCAATCTGAAGACGGAATCTGATTGAATGAAATTCACGCAAGAGCACGGGCATCACCGTCCGGGAAGCGCGACCGCAACGTTACCTGGCGCCGAGCAGCCCTGGTGAAAGCCCTTCGCCTCGCCACCTGGCGAGAAAAGCAGGTTAACCCATACTGGGAACAAAGCGGTTGCGGGGGAAAGTCGGCGACATACATGACAGGCAACTCTCATGGAGTGAACGCAGCGGCCCGGGCGCGGGCCCCGCGGGCTAGCGCCTGCGGCTCCGTTTAGTGAAAAGCCGGGAAACGAGGATCGTTGACAGGCACCGATTTTCGCCCAGGCATCAACGCTCAGAGCCATGACCGCAACATTACGTGGCTCCTAGCCGTCGAACCGGCAGGCAACTCCAGCTTGTTAACCAACGAGGGAGAGTGATTGTGGATGACCGCCTAAAAGAACGGCTCTTCCGGGTTTTTAGTGGGTGGCCAACGGGTAGCCGGCTCCTCCATCCTGCCGACCCGACGTCGCCCGCAGTCACATCGGAGCCCAAAAGGCGGCCAAGAAATCCCCAAATACCCTACACGCCAGTCCGGTCGTGGGCAACTCGTAAAGGGAATAAGACACTGATAAACAGGGAGTTATCTCTTTGAGTGTGGCCACTGGATGACAGTTGTGGATCTGCATTTCACAGCCTTCGGGAGACTGTACGACTACCTGCCAGCAGCCTTGCTCTACTCGTAACCCTTTGTTTATCAGTAATTCTTTTTGGCCAACGCAGTCGCCGCCCGGCCTTGGGGGCCGTAGAGTTGTCACGAAGCCCTTGAATGGCACCGAAGCAGGCTCCGGGAGGTCGGCCTCACAGTGGCGAGGGATCCGTCACTCACCGCCGCCAGCCACTAAAATCCCAGAAGAGCCAAAAGAACTGTTGCAGCAATTAGGAAGCGCCATCAATGAATCTCTCTCCGAATCGGAAGACATCGCCGAGGCCATCGCCGAGATCCGCCGCGCCGGATACGACGTCTTCCTCGTACTAGAAGCCACCATCGGGTTCAACAAACGGCCAGAGGAAGAGGGAAGCAGGGCGGTCAGCCAAGCCCCCAGCGCTCAATTCCGACCATCGCAAATCTCTTTCACCGCACAGGACCACGCTTTCCTCAAGGCCCTGAAAATCACCATCCAAGAGTAGGCGGGGCGACCGTGTAACGCGCGGAAGGGGCGAGTATTTGCCTCCGCTCCTAGAGGCTCCTGGTGAGAATAGTGGCTTACTCCGACTCGGGCGACGGTTGGGCGGCGGGCTTCCGCCGAGTTGTCCCGCGGCCCGACGACCCGGTTCTTCGCCCACGGGTCTGCTTTTCAGGAGGGGTCGAGCTTTCGGCGTCGGGGGTTGCCGCTTGTAGCGCCTGGTCTATCCCGGACGACTCGGCCACCGGAGGATCGGCAGGCGAGACTTCCTCCGGCGCCCCATCGCCCTCCGGTGTGGAGGGTTCCGCCTCATCTACCGTGGCTGCTTTCCTGGTAACGGTCCGCCGCCTTGCTCGGGTCCGAGAGCGGCCTTTCGCGGCCCGCTTGGCAGGGCGCCTGGTCGTCGGTTTCGCGCCGTCCGCGGCCCCGGTCTCCCCGGTGGCCGGGATCATCCCCGTACTGATGCGATGCACCAAGTCATCGCCCGCATAGAAGAGCATCCCGTGTTCGGAGCTGGTTTCGGCTCGCACCAGGCCCTTGTCTTGCGCGAAGTTCAGCAGCTCGGCGAATTCGGGAAACCCGTAGTCGGTCTCGTTGAAGTCGGGATTGACCGCCTTGACCAGGGCCCCCAATTCGCGCGCGGGAACACCCATTTCCAATAGATTCAGGTTGGCTTCCAGAACGTCGCTGAGGACCGAGATCGCATCGTCGGGGGAAGCCGAACTATCTTCCACGTCTTCCGATTTCCTCTCGACCACATGGTGACCATCCACGGTGATGAGCTTCAGAGTCCCCTGGGCAACCAGCTTTTCAACGAGGCCCGAGAAGGACGAGACACCGTAATCCCTTTCGGTGAAGGCGGAATCGAGCTGCAACACGGTGCTCTTGAGCAGGCCTAGCTGTGGCTGCGCCCCGCGGCGATCCAAGGCCTGGAGCGCCCGGTTGATGAGAGCCATGGCTTGGGAAAGCGGCAGCGACCGCCGCCGCCCCCTCTGTCCCGAAGCAACTCCCCGGCGAGACCGCGGCGGATGGTCCTCAAGCAGCGATTCATAGCTAATGAATTCATGACAATTTCGCTGCAGAATCGTGCTGGTGAAGGCCTTGCCGCCGACGATATATACCCTCTTGTTGTATTGCTTCAGCTTGTTGACCAGCGCCATGAAGTCGCTGTCGCCGCTGACGATGGCGAAAGCATTGATATGGTCGCGCGTGAAGGCCATCTCCAAGGCGTCGAGTGCGAGGTTGATGTCAGCGCCGTTCTTGTCCCCGCGCGGAGTGGTGTCGCGTTGTACCATCTGGACACCGTACTCGGTCAGGGCGCGAGTCTCCGATGCCTGGTGGCTCCAGTTGCCGTAAGCCACCTTGGCGGAGATTTCACCCCGCTCCTTGATGCCTTCCAGAACGCACTGCACGTCGAAGGCCCGGTTCAGAGTCGACTTCACGCCGATTTCAATGTTGTCGAAGTCGACGAATACTGCGAAGTTTAGTTTTTCTTCCACTACAACTATTATATCCTTGGGTGCCACCGCTGGAGGGTGTCCCAGGAATAGTTAAAGGTTGAGAGGGTGGTTCTCCTCCGATTCCGTAGAATCGGGGGTGCTGAATCCACGAGTATCGCTACTGCCTCTCCGAAGGAGAAAATGGCGTAAAATGAACTCAACCCGCCGTCTCAACCTTCAACGGCGGTTGGGACGCCCTCCGCTAAGGTTGGCATCGAGGGAGTGTCGATACGCGTCCGTGGTGATCCTCGCGACCGCTTCATGTTGAACCGCTCCCGCGTTATTGACGAAAACGTCAAGGCGTCCGAAGGCCCTGATCGTCTCCTCCACCATTTGGATAGCCTGATTTTCGTCGCTCACATCGACGGATAGCGCCAGGCCAATGATGCAGCAGGTTGGGATTGATCTCAAACACCCGCGATACCGCGGTCGCTGACGCACCCCGCTCCAGCTGTTGCACCGCCGCCGGCTCGTATTCTTGCCTGAATCCCCGTTGGGACAAACTGATCCTTCATCCTCCGTTCCACGAATTTTGAGTCTGAACTAGCCCGCTTTTCTCACTCTTGGGGGCAAGTCGAAGGAGTTATTGTGGCGGTGAGGGTGGGATTCGAACCCACGGAGCCCGTGAAGGCTCAACGGTTTTCGAGACCGCCCGATTCAACCACTCTCGCACCTCACCTCAACAAGGCACTTCTTATAGTAGCTGGAACCCGTGACTTCGCGAGGTCGGCCTCCGCCGGAGGATATCCATGAGTCCTTGGAAAGCAGCGACTCTCCGCCCGAGGCTGAGATAGGCTCGGGATGTGTTCCTGTCTCGAGGAAAGGAAGGTCGCCGTGAAACGAAGATACCAGGCATTCGGGGAGAGTCGCCTTAACTGTCTCTTGTAGCGCTAGCGAGGGGTCTGGGGGTCATTGCCCCTCTGTTTTCCGTTGATAACAAGTGGGTTGCGCGAAATTGGGTTCGTTTGGTTTTTTTGTTTTTCGTCGAGCGTGATACCGCTCGCCGCGTTCCTCCCACCCTGAGGATAGCGCGCGTGTCAAGTGTCTCCGTTGGGAGATGAACGAAAGGCCGCAGGTCTCGGCAAAACGGCCGCCGAGGCCTGCGCTACGGGACTCCCCGCCATCGAAATGAAAAGTCGGAAAAGTCGTAGCCTGTCCCCGACTTTCCCCATAATCGAAAGACCATGGGCATCGACGGCAGCACCCGTTTCGGCGCGAAGCGGACACCATAGGTGGAAGAGACCGCTGGCACACCGACGCCCGCGAGGCACCGCATCTCTCTGTGGCTTTTGAGAGCGTGTGGTAATTTGTGGCAATGGCAAGCGAAGAACACGTCGGGGTCATTGGCTCCGGAGTCAATGCATGGAATCGCTGGAGGACCCTACACCACGACAAGATCCCTGATCTCATGAATGCAGATCTCAGGGGGAAACTACAACAAGCTTTTCCAGAGGGACATATCTTCCAGCTTATGCTTGATCGCGTTGGCGAAGCGAGCGGCCAGGGCGCCGTCCACGATGCGGTGGTCGGCCGAGACGGTCATCTTCATGATCGATCGAACCACGACTTGATCGTCGCGGACTACGGGCTGCTTGAGAACGCTTGAAACGGCCAGGATGGCGCTTTCACCGGGATTGATAATCGCCGTGAAATTCTCGACATCCAGCATCCCCATATTGGAGATCGTGAAGGTGCTTCCCCCGAGATCCTTCGGCCCCAGCTTGCCGGAGCGGGCCTTTGCAGCGAGTTCAGCCGCGCGGTCGTGGAGATCCGCGAGGCTCAGCCGATCGGCGTCGCGAATCACGGGGACGACGAGTCCGTCTTCGAGCGCCACCGCCAACCCTAGATGAACCCGGCCGTGCCAGCGAACTTGTTTTCCGTCGGTCGTACTATTCACGGCGGGGAACTCAAGCAAGGTCAACGCCACCGCTTTCAGCAGGAAGTCGTTGATCTTGTACGCCCCGCCCTGGGCTTTCATCTCGGACGCCAAGGAAACCAACTCCGTCATGTCGACGGCGACGGTGACATAAAAGTGAGGCGTCGTGGTGAAGCTTTCGGTCATTCGCCGAGCGATGGTCTGCCTCATCCGGCTCATGGGCTTCGGCTTCTCGGCAATTGCCCTCTCAACGTCGCTCACTCGGATGCGGCCCGTATCTCCGGCCCCGTCGAGTAGGAGAATGTCTACGCTTTCCTGAACCGCGAGCCGCTTCGCCGCCGGTGCAATCCTAATTTGGCCGTAGCCGCTCGCCTCGAGGTACGCCGTCACATCTTTCTCGACGACGCGGCCACCGGGGCCGGTCCCGTGAATAGGAGCCGGGTCGATGGCGCTTTGGCGAGCCAGCTTCGCTGCCCGTGGACTGATCTTGAAGCGCGCCGGGCCAGGCTCGGGAGGCGGCGCGGCTGCTGGTTCCACAGCGGCTGCACGCGTTCGCTCTACTGGGGGGCGAGCCTCGCGCCGCGCTGCTTGCGGTTGGGGCGGCGGGGCGGCCGCACTACCCGATTCCGCAACCGAGGCTTCCCTGCCCTGACTGGCGGCCACCGCCCGCGGTGGTTCAGACTCGGGGATCTTCTCTCCCGGATCACCGACGTAAGCAACCGTGGTTAGGACGGGAACAGTCGATCCCTCCGGGGCCAGGATCTTCAGCAACGTACCCTCGGAAAAGCTAGGCACTTCCAAGACCGCTTTGTCGGTCTCGATTTCGAACAGGATCTCGCCGTTCGAGACCGAATCCCCCTCTTGCTTGAGCCATCGCTGGATGCTGCTCTCCTCGACCGTTTGCCCGAACTTAGGCATGACGATGGCCTGAATCATTTCGCGTCGAACCTCACAGGATGCTTCGGGCGGCGGTCACGATGTCATCCGCCTTGGGCAAAAATGCCGCTTCGAGAACGTGCGACTGGGGCGCAATACCGTTTTTCGCTCCGACGCGCAGGACCGGAGCGTCGAGATAATCGAAAATCTTCTCCTCGACGGTCGAGGCGATTTCCGCGGTAAAACTGCCGAAGCTGACGCATTGGCTGGCAACAACACAGCGGCCGGTCTTTCGGACCGACTGCAAAACGGTTTCGATGTCGAGCGGCACCAGGCAGCGCAGGTCGATGACTTCCGCGCTTACGCCGAGTTCCCCCTCAAGTTGCCGGGCAGCGTCCAGAGCGTCGTGAACAGCCGGTCCCCAGGCGACGACGGTGATGTCATTCCCCGCACGCTTGGTGTCGGAGAGGCCAAGAGGAACCAGATGTTCTCCCTCCGGGACCGGACCTTTGATCCCGTAGAGCAGTTGCGATTCCAGATACATGATCGGGTTGTTGTCGCGGATGGAGGAGGCGAGCAGCCCTTTCGCATCCGAGGGCGTGGTCGGATAAACGATGTACATCCCCGGTATGTTGGCGAATAGCGATTCGAGAGTCTGCGAGTGCTGCCCTCCGTAGCCTTTTCCGCCGCCTACCGAGGCTCGGATCACCAAGGGCACTTCCACCTGGCCGCCGGACATGTAATGCCACTTCGCCGCTTGGTTCGAGATCTGATCGGACGCCATCAGCGCAAAGTCCATGTACATCAGCTCGACGACCGGGCGCAGACCGACCATGGCAACGCCCACCGCAGTCCCGCAGATCGCCGCCTCTGAAATCGGGGCGTTGAAGACCCGCTGGCGGCCAAAGGTTTCGAGCAGACCCTTGGTTACCTTGAACGCTCCTCCATAATCGGCCACGTCTTCGCCGTAGAAGATCACCCGAGAGTCCCGCGCCATCTCGCCGGCCATGGCTTCCTTGATCGCGTCGCGGTAGGTCAACTCTCCGTCGCTTCTACTGATGCCGAGGGCGTCGGGCGCGACCTCGCCGGCTTGAAACTCCTCGGGCACGACATCGGACACCGTGTCCGTAAAGACATACTTGATCACGTCACGTGGAGCGGGATCGGGGCTTTCCGAGGCTCGGATGGCGGCCGTCGCATTGCGCTCACGTACTTTGGCTTCGAGGCCGGCCACCCCGTCGGCGTCGAGAACGCCGCATTCGACGATCTGCTTCTTCAAGGCGACGATGGGATCAGCCTCCTTCCAGGCCGCCTCTTCCTCCCGGGTTCTATACTCGTTGCGCGGATCGCTGAGCGAGTGTCCCCAATAGCGATAGGTGTTCAGCTCGACGAGATACGGCCCCTTCCCCTCCCGGCAGCCCTGCCTCGCCCGCTGTACGGCTTCACGAACCGCAAGGACGTCCATTCCATTGACGATTTCGGCGTGCATGTTGTCGTCGGAAAAACCGGCCGCCCGGCGGGCCAAGTGGGTGATGCCGGCGACCTCGTTTTCCGCGCGACCGGTCATGCAGTAATGGTTGTTCATGATCAAAAAGATGATCGGCAGCCCAAAACGGTAGTCGCCTGAAATCTCGTTCACGAACTGGGCCTGCGCGGCAAAGTTCAGCGACTCGAGAGTCACGCCGTTGGCATAAGCTCCATCACCCGCGAAGCAGCAGACGACACTAGGCTTGCGCAGGTAGCGGACCCCCAAAGAGGCGCCCGTGGCAATGGGAACGTTTCCGCCCACCAGGGCGTTCGCCCCGAGGTGTCCGACACGATAGTCGGCAATGTGCATGCTGCCGCCGCGGCCCCGGCAGTATCCGTCTTCCTTGCCGAAGAGCTCGGCAATGGTGCGGTAGAGATGGTCTTCGAGCGCTTCCTCCAAAAGCTCTTCCCGAGAAGAAGCCTGCGATTGGGGAAGTCGGCCGCGCAGTTGCACCTCCGTCATGCGCCGCAGGGTTTGCGAGCCGCGGCCGAGGCTGTCGCCATGCCCTCGGTGCGTGCTGGTGATGTAATCTTCGATTTCCAGCGCGCTGCACGCGCCGATCGAGCTGCCTTCTTGCCCGATAGAGACGTGCGTAGGCCCGCGGTAGTTGAAGGTGCGAAGTGGATCGTAGGCGCCCGAGCGCAGCTTGACGATCATCTCCTCCATCTCGCGGACCATGAGCATGTCTTCCAATAAATCACGGGCGGTTGATGCATCGGTCCGCCCGTCGCTCAATTCCGACTTCAGGTTGCCCTCGTATTGGTAGGCGCCAATCCTCCCGCAGTCAATCTCAAAGGGCGCGAAGTCGGGTCTCAAATCACTAAGGTAATTCGACATAGGTTTAAACGTTCAACTCCTTGGCTTGCCCGAGAGGCGAAAGCGAACGAATAAGATCGTTCATCCAACACACGATCCCCAGGAACCTCCCTGTCATAGCCGTCGCGGTTTCACATCCGGCGGAATTCTGTTTCGCGCCTCCTCGGCCGTCGGCATGCGTTCCGCGCGGACTCCCCCGGTTCTTTCGATCACGCACAAGGCGACGGCCGAGGCAAACACCCCCGCCTGCCAGGGATCTCCCGTGCGCATATACTCGGTGAGAAATCCTCCCATATAGGAGTCACCTCCGCCGGTGATATCGACGGCATCGCCGGGAATGGCGGGCACGGCATACTTTGCGTCCTTGGTGAAAACCAAACTGCCTCGCGCCCCCAGCGTGATGACCCCAACTCCGGCGCCCCAATCGACCAAGCGCTGTGCGCTTTGCCGTTCGGAAAGATTTTCCTCCCCAAACAGCAGCCGGGCGTCCTCGTCGCTTGCCTTGGCGACCTGCGCACAGCTGATCAGCTCCTCGAGTGACGACCGGGAGAGTTTCTTTTGCTCGTAGGTATCCCGGCGAACGTGAGATCCGCCGTAGCCGCCCAGATCGAGGCTGACTTGGCCTCCGAGCCGCGCCAGGGACCGCACGGTCTCGAGCGGAACCTCGTAGTCCAGGGGGCCGGCGTGAAACACGGCTGCTTGCAGGTAGCTGTCTGGAATATCCGCGGGAATCACGGGGCCGGCCTGCTTGAGGAACTTCAGCTGCTTCGTGCCGTCCGCGGCGTAGACAAGCTCATTCGTGGTGGTGATTCCCTGTTTCGTATCGACGCCCTCGGTATCGACTCCGGCATCACGGAGGGGGTCGAGCAGGGTTTCGGGCGCATCGGGTCCAAACTTGGTTACGACGCCCGTCGGCACGCCGAGCCGGGCCGTCACGGTTCCGGCGTAGGCCGTTGGCCCCCCCAACACAGGCCCTTCGCGCCGACCGTCGGCGAAGACGATCGTCTCGCACAAAACGTGGCCCATGGTGACGAGGCGAACCGGCATCTTCTCTTATTGTGACGGAGTAGGGGCCAAAAGGCTTGGCGGCGGGCCGCCGGCTACGCTCCGTCCCGAGGGGGATCATAGCCCGGAGGCACGACTTCCTCCTTGAGCGGGAGGTCGACCCAGGCGCCTGTTTCCATGCTCTTGATGGCGCCGCACATCACCTCGATAGCGCGGGCTCCGTCTTCACCACTCACCAGCGGAGGCTTGTCGTTGATGATGCAATCGAGAAAATGCGCCGTCATGCGCTCGTAGTTGCTGGGGTAACGCGGAGGGCAGATGGGAACCCAGCGTTTGCGAACCGTAGGCTCGATCCTGTCTTCCACCCAGAACAACTCCGGCCAACGAAAATTTTTCAAGACGGGCGGAAGCGTCTCTTCCGTGAATTCCTTATTGGTGTAAACAGCCATCGGCCAGCTCTGGAAGGGATTCGTCGCATCGGTGGCGGTAAAGATCGTGCCGTCGGTGCCGCATAGTTCCGTGGCTTGGTTGACGGCGTGCGAAAAACGGTTGCAGCTAATGGTGCCGAAAGCGCCGTTTTCAAACTCCACCATGGCCAAGGCCGTGTCGTCGCAGTGGGTGTACTCGTCCGGCATGACCATCCGTTTGGCCACTCCAATCACTCGCTTGACCTTGCTTCCATTGAGCCAGGTCAGCAGGTCGATGGCGTGCGCCCCGGTATCGTTGATCGCCGCCCCGCCGGCAAGCTTCACGTCGAGCCGGAAGTCGGTGACGGCAACGTGATTCTGATAGTTGAACCAGTGCTCGTGCAGGCACGATCGGCTCATCAGCACCTTGCCAATGACACCGGCTTCGATCAGTTCCCGCGCCCACTGATTATGCGTCCAAAATCGCCGGTCACAGCCCACCATCAGCTTCACCCCGGCTTTGTTGCACGCGTTGACGATGTCCCAGGCCTCGACGTTCGTGACGGCGAGGGGTTTCTCGACCACCACGTTGATCCCGGCCTGAGCCGCGGCAATGGCTTGGTCGCGGTGAGCGTAGTTCGGCGTGGCGATCACGACGGCATCGAGGTTGGCCTTGTCGTACATCTCCCGGTAGTCGGTGAAGCGGCTTTCCGCACCCCACTTGGCGGCGGATTCCTGGGCCCTCTCGGCGCTCGTGTCGCACACAGCGGCCAACTTGGCCTGATCGTTGCGAGAGATTGCCGGAAGATGAGCGATTTGGGCGATGCTGCCGCAACCGAGAACTCCCATTCTTACGTCCGCCATCGTGTTTATCTTTTCCGCCGCTCCCTACTGAACTATACAGCCTTTACGGGCGAGACCCGAACGCGCGGCGAGACCCGAAGACCGCCCGCGCGGCGGGAAGACTCGCCAGACGCTCCGGGGCGAGGGGACGCGCACGGCGCTCATCTCTCCCGGGAGCCGGCGACGAACTCCTTCAGATGCTCAAAAGCGTCCATATCGCGGATCTGCTCGGGCGGGTGTTTGGTCAAGAAAGAACAAGCGGAATTCAGCGCGCCCGAGACGCCGCGGTCGAGGGCAATCCGGGTATAGCGGACCATGTCAACGATGACGCCGGCGAAGTTAGCGCTGTCTTCCACCTCCAGCTTCCCTTCGAAATGCAGCGGCGTGTTGCCAAAGTTGCCGCCGTTGATCCAGAAAATCGAAGTTTTCCGATCTTTCATCAGAGGTATGTAGCTGAATCCGGTCGACATGTTCACGGGATAGGGCATCAGGCTGGTGACGGATTCCTTCTTGGTCTTCAGCTTGCTCTCGCCCCTGGCCTGCAAATTGGCGAAATCCGTATTGCCACCATAGTTAAGCTGATAGGTCTCGGGCATATGAACACCGCGGGTGTCGAACAAGGTTGCCAGCGCGCGGTGGATGGCCGTTCCCCCCAACTGGCTCTTGACGTCATCACCGATAATCGGCACTCCACTTTCGACAGCAGCCTTCTGATAGGCGGGGTCGCAGACAATCAGCGTGGGCATGCCGTTGATGAAGCCGATCTTCGATTCCTTGATCGACGCATCGGCATAAAACCGGGCGGCGTCATGCGACTCGGTGGGGATAAAGTTCAATAGCATCTCAGCCCCGGAGCTGCTCAGCGCTTCGGCGACATTGCTCGGCTCGGCCTCCGACGCCGTGACTCCCAAGTTCGGGGGGTTGCCGTCAAGCACAGGCCCCATCTGGACGGTCACGCCCGACGGCTCGAGGTCCAGGCCGTAGCGGTAGGCCATGTTCGGTTCGCTGAAGATGGCTTCATTCAGGTCCTTGCCGACCTTCTCCTGATTGATGTCGAACGCCGCCACCGGAACGATGTCGGTAACCTTGAAGCCGCCGATATCGACGTTCATCAGCCCTCGCGTGTCTTCAGAATTTCGCCGGTAGTACTCAAGCCCCTCAACGAAAGCCTGGCAGCAATTCCCCACACCCGCGATCGCGACTTTGATTTGGTTGTCTGTTGCCATGTTCGATACCTTAGGTTCCATCAAAAATTATCAGAAAAGAGCCGACAGGGCGTTCTTGTGACCACTTGGCGGCTCCGCCCGTCTGGATAGCAGTACTGCCTCCGGAGAGAATCCCGGATTTGGGCGAGAGTCAGCGGCGAGAGACGAATAACGGCGTGGAATCTCTATTGACTTGCTTGCGGCCCGTCGACTAACCCTAACCCTATCTTTGCAGGTTCGCCCACGGACGGCAACTCCAGACAGGAGAACGCTCGCCTGAAACCCCTTTAAACAGGGATCGCCGCGGCTCATGCAACTCGGCCGCCGTCCGGCGTTGGGGCCGCTCCTGACGAGCGTGCGCTAGAGCGCGATCGTCAGCAACGCCGCCGCCAGGAGCGCGGCGAGCGCTCGCAGGTGATTCCAGGCTGTCCACTCGGCCACGTAGCGAGACCAGAGCTCCGCCGCCTCGGCGCTGTCGGACCGTACAGCGGCCAGCTTCTCGTTCCGGGGTACGTTGAACAGGGCCGTCACCAGGAGGGTGCCGACGAGGTAGATCACGCCGCCGATGAAGAGGAACGAGTCGAGATGCTCCTGACTCCAGAACAACGATCCAACAGCAAGCAACGCACAGGAAGCTGCCGTTCCGAAAAACGCAGCCATCAGCGGCCACCTGAGGGCAACGACATTGATGGACTGCATGGCGGTGATGCCCTGAGCCGGCGGGATGCGCGCGAGGGCGGGCATCACGAAAGCCGAGAAAGCGAAGAAGACGCCGGCGATCAGGCCACACCCGAGCGCCGAGATGAGTGTCAAAAGGAAGATCATGGTCGAGGCCTCAATGCCAAACGCCGAGGGCGGCGGCGTCCCAAGCGTAGTCAGCGAAGTTCCGGGGATCGCAGACGTTGGACATCGTCTGTCAAGTAGACGTTGCGGCCGTCCAGGACTTCGGTGAAGAGATAGGTCAACAGCTTGGTGAAGTCAGCCGGCACCCGGATCTCGGCGAGCATGGACATGTAGACGACCAGCCTAACCCGGCGTCCTAAAAGTCCGCGTACTCGGGCCGCGAGGGGGTAAACACCTCGACAACGGCCGAGTCCTCGAGCGCCACGGCGCCGTGAGGCTTGTTCGATTCCATCACGTAACCGTCTCCCGCCGCCGCGATGAACTCATCCTCGGGAGCCTCGCCGATGAAACGGATTTTCCCGGTCAGGCACATGCCGATCTGTACCGGTTCGTGATGGTGCAGCGGGATCTTGGCCCCCTGCTTCATTTCAATGTGGCAAAGCATCGCCCCGTCGTTATACGTCAGTGTCTTGCGGACGATGCCCTCCATCATTTCGACTGCTTTGGCGTTTGAGAGACTTTTCTGTTTCATGAGAGATCCTCGTTTGTCATTGATACGGCCTAGCTCCCGGCCCTCCTAACAGCCCGTGGCAAAAGCTAGGTTCGGCGAAAAATGGAGCGAAAAATGGGGACTGCCAAGGACTGCCACCAATTCGCCCCCCATCATGAGCCCTAGAAAAGCACTTAGCCTGAAGCGAATTGGCTGGCTGTACTCGATTTTTCGCAACCTTGGACTTCTACCACGGGCTGCTAGGCCTCAAAGCCGTGCTGCAGCCTGTGATGGGTGGAGTCAAAAACCTGCGTCGACTTCGACAGCTCGTGGCGCCCGTCGCTCGCCTCGGCCTTAGCCCGAGCCAACAGCCTCTTCTTCGCCTCGTCCGAGAGCGGCTGGAAGTCACGGGCTATGGCCACCGCCTCCTTGAGCTGCCCCATGGACGTGAAACCCACGACAAGCGTCGAAACGTCCATGCTCAGAGCGTACCGCAGGCATTCCTCCGGCGTCAGGCTCGTCTTAGAGGGGATGATGCCGTTACCGCCGCCCAGGGATTTCATGCCGATTACACCTACGTCGTTTTCCAAGCACACGGGCACGACTTGGCGCTGGAAACTACGATAGTGAGCGTCCATGATATTGATCGGCATCTGAGAGCTGTCCCAGTCATAGGGCTTGCGCAGCATCTTCAGGTGAATGCTCGGGTCCTTGTGGCCGGTGAAACCGACGTAGCGGACCTTGCCGGCCTTTTTGGCTTCCATGGCCGCCTTGATCCCGCCCTTCTCGAACACCCAATCGGGGTCATTATCGTAGTCGATTTCGTGAAACTGCCAGAGATCAAGATGGTCCGTCCTCAGGCGGCGGAGGCTGTCCTCTAGGCACTTCATCGACCCGGCGTAGTCACGCTCGCAGTTCTTGGTCATCAGAAACACGTTGTCGCGGCGTCCCCCGGCCAAGGCCTCTCCCATCACCTGCTCGCTCAGGCCGCCCGAATACTCCCACGCCGTGTCGAAGAAAGTGACCCCCTCATCGACCGCCGCATGCATGATGCGGACCGCCTCGGGCTTGTCTTTGGAAGCCACCGAAGCCATGTGCCCTCCGCCCAGGCAGAGAATCGAGACCTGCTCGCCCGTACGCCCCAGTCTTCGAGTCGGAATGCCGGAAGACCCCGATTGCTGGCCACGGGCAACACTTCCGACGACTGCACTCAGCGCACCGCCAGCCGCGGTACGCAACAAATCACGCCGAGAACTCTCACTTGCCATTGTCGCCTCCTTGCCTACGGTGACATTTTACAACGGCTGCCCACCCGCTGTCGTCTTCCCGGCAGTATCCCGGTTTCGAGCTACTTCTCCAGCCTGGGACCGGCCCGGCGCCCTTCTGCGGACCGGTTCCCATCGACGCCCACGCCGTCAACGGTCGAACGCGGACCCTGTCGTCCGGGGCGACACCCGACACTGCGGTTGGATGGGCGAGAGTCCCGGTTAACCCGGTTGGCCGCTCAGTATTTACCGCCCTTTTTGTCTAGTTTCTAGAAACGCCTCGCAAGAAACAACCAAAAGCAAGTTCCCAAAAAGCGTTTTTGTTGCTTCTTTCTTGGGCTCTTCCGGGTTTTTAGTGGGTGGCCAACGGGTAGCCGGCTCCTCCATCCTGCCGACCCGACGTCGCCCGCAGTCACATCGGAGCCCAAAAGGCGGCCAAGAAATCCCCAAATACCCTACACGCCAGTCCGGTCGTGGGCAACTCGTAAAGGGAATAAGACACTGATAAACAGGGAGTTATCTCTTTGAGTGTGGCCACTGGATGACAGTTGTGGATCCGCATTTCACAGCCTTCGGGAGACTGTACGACTACCTGCCAGCAGCCTTGCTCTACTCGTAACCCTTTGTTTATCAGTAATTCTTTTTGGCCAACGCAGTCGCCGCCCGGCCTTGGGGGCCGTAGAGTTGTCACGAAGCCCTTGAATGGCACCGAAGCAGGCTCCGGGAGGTCGGCCTCACAGTGGCGAGGGATCCGTCACTCACCGCCGCCAGCCACTAAAATCCCAGAAGAGCCCTTTCTTGTTGACTCCCGCAATCCATATAGGTAATAGTTGTCCTAATTCGCCTGCCGGACGCGGTTAATCGGCAGGCCTGCCACCGCCTTCTGGAACAGCCTTCCCCCTACTAAGGATTCGTTTTCTACAGTATTACCACAGAGGGTCGGCCGTTCCATCGGTAATGATTTCGTCACGGTTCGATCTAAATGATCGGCTCTTCCGGGTTTTTAGTGGGTGGCCAACGGGTAGCCGGCTCCTCCATCCTGCCGACCCGACGTCGCCCGCAGTCACATCGGAGCCCAAAAGGCGGCCAAGAAATCCCCAAATACCCTACACGCCAGTCCGGTCGTGGGCAACTCGTAAAGGGAATAAGACACTGATAAACAGGGAGTTATCTCTTTGAGTGTGGCCACTGGATGACAGTTGTGGATCCGCATTTCACAGCCTTCGGGAGACTGTACGACTACCTGCCAGCAGCCTTGCTCTACTCGTAACCCTTTGTTTATCAGTAATTCTTTTTGGCCAACGCAGTCGCCGCCCGGCCTTGGGGGCCGTAGAGTTGTCACGAAGCCCTTGAATGGCACCGAAGCAGGCTCCGGGAGGTCGGCCTCACAGTGGCGAGGGATCCGTCACTCACCGCCGCCAGCCACTAAAATCCCAGAAGAGCCAAATGATCTTTGCCCTAGTACTGACGGTCACGGCCCTGTCGACGCTGGCGCTCATCACCCTGCTGGTCAAGCTAGGCTGGCCTCCGATCGAGCCGCCGGACGACCTACGGGCTGTCGAAGCCACACCCCTCGCGGAAGAGACCTATCGGGACACTCTCCGGGATCTTGACGCGGCGACCTCAAGCGCCCAACGCCAACTGCGTTCGGACTTGGCAGAAAGGATTTGGAGAGAGTTCCTCCGCCTCTGGGCGGTGCTGCGATTCGCCATTCCCACGAGTACGAATCCCCAGTTCGGCGTCGTGGCTGCACGGGAGTTTCTCACCTTCCGACGACTGCGTCTAATGTTGACAATTCGGCGGTTGCTCAACCTCTGAGCGGAGCTTCCTAGCCCGCTTTTCTCGCCACGTGGTGAGAAATGCAGGCTGGCGCCGACGGCAAACGAGGCCGAATCCTTAGGAGCGGCGACCGAATCCCCGTGAAGGGTGGTGAGGCGCACTCTGGGGATGGCTCCCTCGTCGACCCCAAGGCGCCGCCAGAAAGTGGTTCGTTTCACCAGTTCGGTCAGGCATATTTGGGACCAAGGTGGGCGGTCTAGGCTTCGGGCACGGCATGCCGTGCCCCTACATTTCCAGGCAGCGTGTGTCTCCAGGCAACCTACGCCTCCAGGCGCCCAACAGAACTGCAGGGGCGGAGCGGGCCGTGGCTGCCGCACTCCCCCGAAACCCGAGTGCATTTGTGAAATGGAGTACTACACAGCAGTTGGTTTAGACTATGGAATTCGGTGGCCACCCGCGGCGCAGCCGGCACGGGGCTGCGTACGCTGCCATGCCCGACTCGGAATGGGACCGCGCGGACGCGTCTGACCCTTGGTGGCGGATCGGTCGTCGAAGGCGAGCAGACTACACGGAACCCTGTTCATCCGACTCGTGAACAGGAGGCACAAGCTTGAAAATCACGGATCTAAAGGTCTTCCAAACCCACGGGTTGCACGGCAACTGGACATTCGTCAAACTCTACACCGACAGCGGCTTGACCGGCGTCGGAGAATCGAGCATTGAGCGCCACGCGCCTGAGGTCCGGCAGGCACTGCAGTCGTTCAGGGATTTCCTTGTCGGACGCGATCCCTTTCAGATCGAGGAGATCTGGAATTCTCTGTTCAAGCAAACTTTCTGGTACGGCCAACTCATTACTCTCGCCGCTTTGAGCGGAGTCGAGCAGGCCCTGTGGGACATCAAGGGCAAACACTTCGGCATGCCGGTCTACGAATTCCTAGGCGGCAAGCTGAGGGACAAAGTGCGCGCCTACGCCAACGCCTGGGCTTTTGAGTCAATCGAACTCGGGGGAATGAAAGACACACCGGAGTCGATCGCCAGGAATGCCGAGGCCACGGTCGCCGACGGATTCACCGCCTTGAAATGGGACCCCTTTCGCCGCGGCGGCCAAGTCATAGCCAAAGAAGAGGAAAATTTCGCCATCGCTTCGGTCAAGGCCGTCCGTGAAGCCGTCGGGCCCGACATCGATCTGCTGATCGAGTGCCACGGGCGCTTCAACATGTGGAGCGCGATCCGCATGGCGCAAAAGCTCGAGCCGTTTGACCCGTTCTTCTACGAAGAACCGATTCCCCCCGACAACGTGGATGCCATGGCCGAGGTGCAGCGAGCCATCAACCTGCCCATTGCGACCGGAGAGCGGCTCTACAGCCGCTGGGAGTTTCGACCGCTATTTGAGAAACAGGCGGCGCGCATTATCCAGCCTGACATCTGCCACGCGGGCGGCATTCTGGAGCTGAAAAAGATCGCCGCCATGGCCGAAGCCTATTACGTGAGCGTGCAGCCGCACAACTCAAACGGCCCGATATCGACCGTCGCGAGCTTACATCTCGATGCCTGCATCCCGAACTTCATCATTCAGGAGTTCTTCTATCCCGACTGGGAACAGTACAACGAGATCCTTACCAATCCCATCGAGTACGAAGGCGGCTTCCTGAAGATACCGACCGGGCCGGGATTGGGGACGGACATCAACGAAGAGGCCATCCTCAAGCGGCCGCCGGTCGAGCTGCCTTTCGAGGCCACCTGGATCGGATCTTACTGGTAGGGCGGAGTGAAGCGGCTACACAGAGAGACCAAGCGCTCACCAGCCTCGGTCGCTTTCCGCCTGCCGCGGTGAGCTTCGCGCTGTGGCTTTGTTGCAGCTGGGGGAAGGAAAGGGCGCGCCGCAAATTACCGAAGCTCTGCCGTTGACCAGGCAAGCCGTCCGCAATCTCGCCCGCCGCTATCAACAAGGCGGCCTCGAACGCGCCCTCTACGACAGCAAACGGCCCGGTGCGGCCAGTTTGCTGACGGCCAAACAACGGCAGCGGATCATTGCCATGGTGTGCAGGCAAGGGAAGAATCGTCGTCGTCGGCAAGCGGAGTGCTTGCGCCGCGACGGGCGTTTCGGGCACGGCATACCGGGCCCCTACGTTGATCCGGCGCAGCAGCGAGACATGTTGCCAGGAATGGCGATACGGCTCGCACTCATTCTCCCGACACCCTTACGAGCTGCTTGCCGATGTTCCGGCCGGAAAGCATCTCCATGAACGCTCGAGGCGCGTTTTCAATGCCCTCGGCGATTCGTTCACGATACTTGATTTTGCCGCTTCTCACCCACTCGCTCAGCTTGCGCAAACCCTCTTCGCGCCGCGCCGCGTAGTCCATCACCAAAAAGCCCTCCACTTTCGCCCTTTTGACGATCAAGTGCCACAGGAGCCGCGGCCCCATTTCCGGCGTCTCCAAGTTGTACTGGGAGATCTGGCCACAAATGGCTACCCGAGCCTTCACATTGAGCAGAGGAATGACCGCGTCCGTGATCGCACCGCCTACGCCGTCGAAATAGGCGTCGATGCCGATTGGACAAAGCTCCCGCAGTACCGTGGAATAGTCGTCTACCACCTTGTAGTTGAAAGCAGCGTCGAAGTCTAGATCTTGCGTTACGTAGTGAACCTTCTCGTCACTGCCGGCGATGCCCACCACGTGACAGCCCTTGATCTTCGCGATTTGTCCCACGATCGAACCGACCGCGCCGGCGGCGGCCGAGACGACTACGGTCTCCCCCGACCGGGGCCGGCATATGTCGAGCAGCCCGAAATACGCCGTCAGGCCCGGCATCCCCAGCACACTGAGCGCCGTAGAGATCGGCGCGGCTTGGGGATCGATTCGTACGAGCGCCTCCCCTTTAGCGACCGCATACTCTTGCCAACCCAGATCCCCGAAGACCACATCCCCTTGTTGATAACCATCATGGCGCGACTCCAACACGCGGCCCACCACACGGCCCACCATGAGTTGGCCGATCTTGACCGGGGGCGCATAGGATTCGACATCCCTCAACCGGCCTCTCATATACGGGTCGACCGAAAGGTAGATCACTTGAACGAGACATTCCCCCTCTCCCGTCGCGCCGACGGGAGCAGCGACGGTTTGGAAGTCCGATTCCTTGGGGAAGCCCTTGGGCCTCGCGGCCAGCGTGATCTGTCGGTTCGAGTTCGCCATGTCAGTCCCGTTCCTACGCCGTAATCAGTTCGGCTTTCTGGAGAAGTCTTTTCACGTAAGCAAGCGACGCCTAATGATCCACGCGTGTTCCCCGGAACAGCGCCCGGCCCATCGCCGGCACGGGACAGTTTGAAAAAGCAAGCAGGATCGATCCCTACACCGTCAACCCTTCGGCTCGATCCTCGACGGGCGGGCGGCGATCGAAGCGGCTTGCCAGAGCCATGGCGGCGAAGCCGAACACAAACGACGCGGCGACCACCCAAACAAACGAAATACTGCGCTCGAGGCCAAACCATTCCTTGCCAAAACAGATGTAAAGACTCGTGCAGACTCCGATCGCGAAGCCGAGCAGCGCTGAGCGCTTTCTCGCTTGGCGAAG
This sequence comes from Bryobacterales bacterium, assembly GCA_965206025.1. Classification (GTDB taxonomy): domain Bacteria; phylum Acidobacteriota; class Terriglobia; order Bryobacterales; family UBA6623. The sequence continues at coordinate 758,626 of CBDBIU010000004.1, forward strand.
CAGCACTCCGCCAAAAAAAAGAGCCGCGATGGGTCCCACGAAAATGTGGTTGACGCGGCTCGTCATCTCCATCAAGTTCCAGTCGGTGTGGCGCGTAGCGGCCATGATGCCGATCGCCACACAGACCCCCACTAAGCCGGCGATAAAAGCCGTCGCTTTTTCCAACCAGAGGGATTCCGTCCGCTTTCCTCCCCACCCGAACCTCTCGACAAAATCGCTGCTGATGACACTCGAAATCGAGTTGATCCCGGAGCTCAAGCTCGACATCGCAGCCGCCAGCAGAGCGGCCAGCAGCAGACCGGAGACGCCCGAGGGCAGCACCTCGACAATGAACCGCGGCATAAGCCGATCCGCTTCCGTTGTCAGCTGTCGATGGAAATCTTGAATCGGCAACGCGGATTGTTCGGCGTAGAAGACAAATAGTCCCACACCGCAAAGTGCCAGAAAGACGGGCAACACCAAGTTCGCTCCCGTGTAGAACCAGAGGGTCCGGCGGGCGGATTCAAGCGAGGGGGTGCTTAACAGCCGTTGCACCGCCAACTGATCCGAGCCTTGCGTACACGCGTTCCAAAAGAAAATGTTCAGAAACGTCCCCACCATCGTGACCCGTACCGCGGGATCCCAACTGAAGAATTGAACATCCGCTCGCCCGGCTTGCGAGAAAGTCTGCCACCAGGTTCCCGGCCCGCTTCCCAGCAGCACGCCGATCAAAACCGGGATCGCAATCGCGCCTCCAAACAAGATCAGCATCTGAAAGTTATCGGTCCAAATGACGGTTCGCATACCGCCCACGCTGGTATATACCGCCGTCAGCACTCCCGTCACGAGAATCGTGACGTAAATGTTCCAGCCCGCCATCTCCACCACGGCGAAGCTCGTCATGTAGATGACAAGACCCATCCACAGCAGCGTTCGGACGATGAACGCACAGGCGCTAAGACTTCTGACGCCGACGTCGAACCGCCTCTCCAGGTATTCGTAAGCGCTTGTGATGGGCAATCGCTTGATCACCGGCAGCACAGTCCTGCTGACGAAAGGCACAACAAGTGGAAGTGCCAGGTAACCGGTCGACAAGCCGATACCGTAGCGGATCATCTCTCCCGGCAGGCTCAAATACGAAATGGAAGAAAAGACCGTCGCCAGAAGACTTCCCCCGGCGAGCGCCCAGTGCGTCGTGCGCCCGCTAAGGAAATATTCGCTGCGGGAAGTCTGGCGCTTGGAAAAATAGATTCCTACCAGCGCGAGGACCCCGAAGTAGCCAACAATGACGACGAAATCAAGGATTCCTAGGCGCATACGGGATTTTCTCTAGCGGCATGGGTGAAGTACCGGGGGCATTTCAAGGGGGATCTCGCCAGAGGGACGGCAACAGAACCGACCGACAAGCGGCTACATTTTGACGCGCCTAGCATCCAGCTCAGAGAGCAGGCGGGCACAGCATGCTGTGCCCCTACGGATCGATTGCGCTCGGGCCGTGTTTTCATGCTCCCCGCCTCGACCTTTCCACCTGTTCTCGAGCCCTTCGTTGGACTTCCTTCACCGCCTCGACCGTCGGGGTACCGGGATCCATGTCGCTCGGCTTCTTTCCCGTTCCTTCGAATATTTCCGGGGCATTCCATTTCGAGTAGAAGTGGGGCGGCAGGGCCGGGTCCACCTTTTTGTAAAGCCTCTCGGGAATCTCGCTCCACTCGGTAATTCGAGGGAGGCCGCGGTGCGCGTAATAGAGATGCAGTGTTCGCCGCTGCCGGCTTCGCGGTTTCAGCCTGCCGGCGTGAATGCAGCGAACGTGGAAGATGACGGCGCTGCCCGCGGGTGCCTGGATTTCACGTCCTTCGTGGGGTTGAACTTCCTCGACGCGGAGATCGATCAACCGGTTGTGGCTTTCAGGAACAATCGTCAGGCAGTGATCGTTCTCCGACACGTCGGTCAAATAGTAGATGACCTGGATCGCTTGGATCTCCTTGCGCCGGGCGTGGTCGCGGGTCAGGTCGCGGTGCCAGCCTCGCGGGTCGCTGAGATCTTCCGCGGGCTCGCGAATCATGACGCCGAAGTCTTCGTAGGCAAGATCGTCTCCGTAGACTCTTCCTAAGATGCCAAGGATCTCCGGATTCTCGATGACGAAATCAAACTCGGCGGTCCAAGGCAAGACGTTGGGCGCTTGACGCTGCGAATCACTCAGGCCGACCCATTGTTCAGGATGTTCCTCGCAAAAACGATCCACCGCTTGATTGAGAGCCGACACCTGCGCGGGCGAAAGAGCGCCTTCGATGACCGTGAAGCCGGCGACGTCAAGTTCTTCGACGGCTTGCTGGTGACTTACCGCTCCGCTGGGCATGTCCGCTTGTCTCCAGGACTATTGACCCCGATTTTCGATTTGAGTTTGACATTCCGACTTTGCGGTGGCGTTCAGCGTCTTTATTCATAGGGGCTAGAGCCCGATGAGGACGCCAGGGAGGCCAACACCCAATGGGTGAAAAAGAAACAAAGCCGTTCCAGCTAACTTTCAATGGACTTCTCAAAGTCGATTTCCAAGGATCGCACGTCACTTCCGACGGTGGCTTGATTTTGGTTCGCGAACTGGACGAACGGCTCGGGTTCGGAGAACTGATTGACGAGCATGTCAGCGACTCCCGGCAAGGCACAAACAAGCAGTTCACGCTCGCTGATCTGTTGCGGCAGTCGGTCTACAGCCGCTTGGCGGGCTACGAGGACCTCAACGACGCCGCGCGGGTTTCGATCGATCCGACGTTTCGGCTGATCGGTTCGCAGAAAATCTGGGATCGCGGTGCGGCCTTGACCTCGACGCTCCACAGCTTCGAGACGGAGATGCTGGCGAGCGAAGAGAACCTGCTGGGGTTGATGGCGTTGAACCGGGAGCTGCTCGCCCAAGCCGAGACCCAAGACAACTCCGAGCGGGTTGTTCTGGACATGGACTCGACGGAAAGCCCCGTCCACGGCCAACAGGAAGGCAGCGCCTACAACGGCCATTTCGAGTCCGTCTGCTACCACCCGCTGTTGCTGTTCAACAGTCACGGCGACTGTCTGGCGGCCAAGCTCCGTCCGGGCAATGTGCACAGCGCTGAGGACTGGGATGAACTGCTCCTGCCCGAGATCGAACGTCAGCAGAACCATGGCAAAGAGGTTGCCTTCCGGGGGGATGCAGCCTTTGCCAAGCCAGAGATTTACGAGGCTTCGGAGGAGCGTGGCGTGAAGTATGCCATCCGCCTTCCGGCGAACGAGAACCTGCGGCGTGAAGTTGCCGAGCTGTTGGTGCGGCCGGTGGGAAGACCCACTCGGAAGCCTTTGGTGCGCTACAGGAGCTTTCTCTACCGGGCAGCGAGCTGGAGCAAGGCCCGAAGGGTCGTGGCCAAGGTGGAGCATCACGCTGGGGAGCTGTTTCCACGGGACAACTTCATCGTCACCAACCTGACTCTGCCGAGCCGCTCCGTGGTGCGCTTCTACAACAAGCGCGGGACGGCCGAGCAGTGGATTAAAGAAGGCAAGCAGGCGACGCATTGGACCAGGCTGTCGTGCCATCGCTTCCGGGCGAACGAAGTGCGCTTGCAGTTGAGTGTGCTGGCCTACAACCTGGGCAACCTGTGGCGGCGGCTGGGACTGCCACCAAGGATCAAGAGCTGGTCGCTGACGAGCTTGCAACACAGGTTGATGAAGACCGGCGGTCGGCTGGTCAAGCACGCGCGGTATTACTGGCTGCTGCTGGCCGAAGGACATTTGAACCGCAGGCTGTTCGGCGACATGCTGCACAGGATCTGGGCGCTGCCGCTGCCAAGCGGGTAGCGTTGACCGGGCGAGGATCAACAGTTTTCGGCTCCAAAAGGTTTCGCAAGGAGCAGTGTCGGCCGGAGCGCCGTTCAGTCCGCTCAATCAACGTCTGTGAGCGGATGGACGAACCCTGGCGCCTACCGGTGGAGGTCATGTGCAGGGTTCAGCGCGAAAAGACGTGGTATGCGGGGCAGCGCGGGTGTATACTTTCACCGTGCCAGGGCCAAAATGGAAATCCTGGATTGAGGCTCGCAAAACAGAGTGACTTTGGACGCCGGCACAGCATGCTGTTCCCCTATAGTCCGCACACGGGCCGGGCCACCATAATTCGACGAGACTCAGTAATTGCTCGCTTGTCAGTTATTCACTGCCATCAGCTTATGAACATTGGCTTCGCCATGCAGGCCACTTCAAATACCGCTCAAGTCGGGCTTGAGCAACTTTTGCACTTCCGGGTCCTCGAGATCCGCGGCCGTTATCACGCGCGCGGGGGAATGAATGATTTTTTGGGGCGTTTCGCCGCTCAGCTTACGCATGATCGTTTGAATGCCCAGATAACCGATCTGGAACGGGTCCTGCACGACCAAAGCATCAATCACGCCGTTTCCGAGCTCGTCTTGGAGCGTCGGGCTGGCGTCGAATCCGACCATTTTGACCTTTCCCGCCAACCCGCGCGTGCGTATGGCGCGGGCCGCCCCGATGGCCGCGGCCTCTCCTGAGGCGAACATACCGTCCAAATCAGGATGTGCCGTCAAAATGTCCTCGGCCACCGCCAGCGCCCGAGATCGGTCGGACATACAGTATTGCTCGGCGACAATCTCGATTGCCATGTATTTGCGGGCTATGCTTTCCTTGAACGCATCTTCGCGCTCGTCGGTCGAGGCGCTTCCTCTGACGTGGCTCACCAGGCCCACGCGGCCTTCACCGGCGAGCAGCTTCGCCAGCGTATCGGCCGCCATGTGGCCGGCGGCTATGTTATCGGTGGCGATGTAGGAAACGTAGTTGTGGGTCTCAATCCCCGAATCGATAATGGTCACGGGGATGCCGGCGTCCATGGCCCGCTCGACCACCCTGACCAGGGCTGTCTTCTCGGTGGGACCGAGCACAATCGCGTCCACTCGGCGGTTGATCATCGCGTCGACAATCTGAATCTGCCGCGCGAAGTCCGTGTCGCGCGCCGGGCCATTCCATAAGACCTCGACGTCGAAATCCCGCCCGGCCGCGACGACCCCGGCGTGAACCGTTTCCCAAAACACGGATGCCGTGCCCTTGGGTGCAACACCGATAATCTTCTTTCGAGACAGCCGACATCCCGCCGCCAAGATGAAGATCGGCGCGGCACCGAGAAAAGTTCTTCGCTTCACTACGTCCAACCCCGCCGCAACGCGGGCCCATGACAAGGCCCAGTTGCTAGCCACGTGCCTGGCTGTTTCCACCTATGTTATCTAGGTAGGCGGCGTCCAGGCTACACGGGCGAGGAGATCGCTCAGCGGCACTCATGAAGCGGAGATACAACGTGCGTGGAGAAATCGCTGCTCCGCGGCTGTCTCGTTTTTGGGGTTCGCTAGGCGGGCGAGTGCGGGAGCATTTTCAACCAGCGCTTTGCGCCGGCTACGCTATACTACGGGGTCCTCCGCCACCCTGGGGGCGAGGGGATATGCAAGCCGCGGCGCCGCCAGCGTCCGGCCACGAGAGGGCGGTTCTTGAGGAGTCTGGAATGAAGGGAGTTGTGTTAGCCGGCGGGCTGGGAACTCGGCTCGATCCCCTCACCCGCATCACCAACAAGCATCTGCTGCCGGTTTATGACAAGCCGATGATCTATTACCCGATCGAGACGCTCGTCAACGCCGGCATCAGCGACATCTTGATCGTCACGGGCGGTCAGAACGCGGGTGATTTCCTGCGTCTGCTGGGAAACGGAAAGGACTTCGGACTCAAACACATCAACTACACATACCAGGAAGGGGAAGGGGGCATCGCCGAAGCTCTCGGGCTGGCCGAGCACTTCTCCGACGGCCAGAAGATCTGTGTGGTTTTGGGGGACAACCTCATCGAAGGGAACATTGTCGGCGCGGCGCAAGCCTTCCGCGACCAGCAAGCTGGAGCGAGAATTCTTCTCCAGGCGGTTCCCGACGCGGAACGGTTCGGGGTGGCCGAGATTCAGGGAGAGCGCATCATGGCCATCGAGGAGAAGCCCAGCCGGCCCAAATCCAACTACGCCGTAACCGGCATCTACATGTACGATGCGACCGTGTTCGACAAGATCAATACGCTCGAGCCTTCCCGGCGGGGAGAACTGGAGATCACCGACGTTAACAACCTTTATATTCAAGAAGGAACGATGACGTTTTCGATGCTGGAAGGCTGGTGGACCGATGCCGGTACGATCGATTCGCTGCAAAGGGCTTCGACCTTGGTAGCCGAAACCGGCGCCAATAAGTTGGATCTCCCAGGCGTTGAATCCGGCGATCGGGTCGCTGAAGGGGACTGAGTCAAGCGATTCATCAAAAATCCCCGGCCGACAGCCGTAAGAGTTCGTCTCTTATCCGTGCCGACGCGAGGCAAGCCCTCCGGAAATTCATTGCGAGTCGCCATTGACGCCACTCCCCTCACGGTCCCGACCGGGGGCACCCGGCGCTATGTGGTCGAGTTGACGAGGGCACTGGCCCAGGAATTCCCCGACGACGAGTTTCATCTGTTATCGGACCAGTCACTCGGCACCCCGCCGGGGGAACTGCTGGGGCTGGAAAACCTGCGATTCGGTTTAGCCGGTGGCACAAGATGGGCCGCGAAGTGGTGGAGCCTGGGTCTTCCCTGGGAGCTGCGGCGACGCCGGATCGATGTTTTTCACGGCACGGACTTTGCGATTCCCTACCTGCCGCTGAGGCCTTCTGTCTTAGTGATCCACGACTTATCGCCCTGGAAACGAGGCCCTCGGCGCGCTCGCGCCGCCGCGAGGATTCGGCGAAGAACACCCTACCTGTTGAGGCTGGCCACCCAGATCACGACGCACAGCGAGGCTGTTCGCAGGGAATTGAGCGACTTTTTCGGGATCGCCCCATCGAAGATCACCGCCGTTCCCCTCGCCGCTGCCGGGACTTTTTGTCGCCAAGTGGGTTCCAGCCTTACAGAACGGTTACGGCGGCTCGGTATCGACCGGCCGTATTTGCTGTTCGTGGGCGACCGAAACGAACGCAAGAATCTCCCGCTTCTGATCGACGCCTGGCGTGGGTTGCCGAACAACGGGGAGAAAGTCTCTCTGGTGCTTGTTGGGAAGCCCGGCTTGGCTGAAATCGAAACTCTCCAAGAACCCGGCTTGCACATTTTGGGGCCACTCAAGGACAAAGACGTCGAAGGGTTGTTGTCCGGGGCCCTCGCCTTCGTTTATCCTAGCCTTTACGAGGGGTTTGGGCTGCCAGTCCTGGAAGCAATGAAGGTGGGTGTGCCGGTCGTGACTTCGTACGATCCTGCGATCACCGAGGTGGCCGGCGGAGCCGCGCTGCAGGTTGACGTCACGTCACGCGAGGAACTAACTCAGGCACTTGTGGCGGTAACGACCAGTTCCCCGCTTAGGAGCAGTCTTGAGGAGCGCGGAAGCCGGCGCGCGGCCCAGTTCACATGGCGCTCGACGGCTCATTTGACTCACGCTGTCTATGACAAAGCCATCCGCGGTTTCTGAACGAGCGGTTTTCTTGTGCCCTGAGCCCCCGTACCCGCTGGCGGGCGGAGGTCCCATGCGCTCGGCCAGCCTGCTGCATTTTCTGGCTGACCGCTTAGCCGTTCATTTGATTACGTTTAGGGACGCCGATTCCACCGACCCCAGACCTTTGCCCGGACCGGCGGAGACGGTGACTTGCGTGCCTCTGCGCCATCACGATAGAAAGACGCTCTCCCGCATTTACCGCAACACCGGACGCCTACTGCGAGGCCGGCTGCCCTTGACGGACCGCTTTGGAGAGGCCCAGGCCGTGCGAGGCGTTGAAGCAGCTATCCGCGGCCAGTCCTACTCGCTCGCCGTCATCGAGCATTTTTGGTGCGCACCCTACCTCGGGGTGCTTCGCCCGCGCGCGCGACGAGTCGTCCTCGACCTACACAATATCGAGTCGGTGCTGCATGCAGCCTGTTCGACCAGCGAGCCGTGGCCGCAGAAGGTTGGACACCGCTTTTTCGAGCGCACCGCGCGCCGCATGGAAGGTGCGATCTTGGCCGACTTCGATCTGGTGCTCGTTGCCTCGGAGAGGGACCGCGGGCGCGTGCTGGAAATCGCCCCGGCGGCACATGTGGCCGTTTACCCTAATTCGATCCCCTGGACGCTCCAGCCGCGCGTGGAAGAAGAGGACGCGATCGCTTTCTCCGGGAACATGGAATACCACCCCAACGTCACCGCCGTGCGGCATTTCCGCCGGCGAGTGTGGCCGCTGATCGAATCTAAAGCCCCGTCCCTGCGCTGGCGCTTGATTGGCAGGAATGAGTCCACGGTCCGCCGCTACGCGGCGGACGATCCCCGCATCGAGGTCAGCGAACCGGTGGCCGACGCCGTCGAAGAGCTAGCGCGGGCCAAGGTCGTCGTCGTCCCTTTGCTCGCGGGCAGTGGCACCCGTGTCAAAATCTTAGAAGCATGGGCGGCAGGGCGGGCCGTCGTCTCGACCGCGATCGGAGCCGACGGGCTAGCCGTCCGAAATGGAGAGAACATCCGCATTGCCGACGGACCCCGCGAAATGGCGGAAGCGGTACTCGAATTGCTTAGTGACGAGGTATCGAGGAAACGGTTGGGAGAGCAAGGCCGTAAAACGTATGAGGCTGAATTCAGTTGGCCGGCGGCCTGGAAGACCATGGAGCCGCATTTCGACGAGCTGATGTCTCGGGAACGAATTTTGGCGGCGATTTGACCAGCGAAAGGCGCTAACGTGTTGCGGATTGGAGTCGATGCCCACGCGATCGGCCGCAGGTTGACCGGCAACGAGGTTTACATTCGTAACCTCATCAGCCGTTACGCTCTGCTGGACTCTGAGTCCGAGTTCATCGCCTACGTCTCGACACAGGAAGCCCGCTTTTGGATTCCCGACGGGTTCCAGCAACGGCGGATATCGAAGAACCCCTTCGTCCGGCTCGGCCGGCAGTTCAGCGCCAAGCTCAGGCAAGACCGTCCTGACCTGATCCACGTGCAGTACACGGCGCCGGTTTTTTGCCCCGTTCCGATTGTCGTGACAATCCACGACGTCAGCTACATGGAGCACCCGGAATACTTCCCCGCGCCGCGCGCGGCCCAGCTGCGTTGGTCCACGCGCAAGACCTTGGAGCGGGCGGCTAAGATCATCACCATCAGCGAGTTCTCGCGGTCCCGGATTTCGCACGTCTTCAATATTCCGGCGGAAGAGATCGCCGTGACACCGCTGGCGTCGCAGGCGTCATTTCGCCCGATGAATCGTGAATTGGCTTGTCGCAAGGTGACGCAGCAGTTGGGAATCCGTTGTCCTTTTGTGTTGCATGTCGGTGATCTGCAGCCACGCAAGAACCAGATTGGACTGATTCGCGCCTTCCGCGCGCTGCTCGCGGCTCATCCCCAACTGCCGCACGCGCTCGTTCTAGCGGGCAAGAGAACCTGGTTTACCTCGCGGGTTATGGACGAGGTGCGCCGTTCCGGTCTTGCCGAGCGCATCGTCTTCGCCGATTTCGTCAATGACGAGATTCTCCCGGCCCTTTATAACGCCGCAGACCTGTTCGTCTTTCCGTCGTTTTACGAGGGCTTTGGACTGCCGGCGGTCGAGGCGATGGCCTGCGGCCGGCCGGTCGTCTGTTCCAGCGCGAGCGCGCTGCCCGAAGTCGTCGACGGAGCGGCGCTGTTGTTCGATCCGCACTCGGTCGAAGAACAAATGCGGGCCATCCGCGATATTCTGCTCGATGAGGAGCTCTCCCGCCGCATGGCAAAGATGGGGCTCCAGCGATCGGCGTTCTTCGATTGGCGTGAAACAGCCCGTCAAACGCTGAATGTCTATTACGAGGTCGCTCAAGCCGGGCGCGTCGTCGAAAGGCAGAAGGAGCTCGTGGCTCGGTGAACTCTCGTCGAGCTATGCAGCGCTTACTTCGGCTGGCCCAACGGCCTCTGGTTCGAGGCGGCCGGCCGCTCATAGCCGCGGCTCTTTGGGCGTCTCTTTTTGTCACGCCCCTGTTTCCCGAAGCCCTACCCTTCGCCAACAACGAAGTACTGGTCTATGCCGTCACCTGGCCAAGTGGGTTGTCGCTGGGAGAGGTCGAATTCCGAGCCCATGCCACCCAGAAGGGGTGGTCATTCGAAGCCGACGTGAGCGCGAACTTGCCCCTCATCGAGATCCGCGACGAGTACCGCTCGACTGCCGACCATGAGCTGTGTTCCCTTGAGTTCGGGAAGGACACCAAACACGGCCGCCGCACGACCCGGGAATCCGTCGCTTTCGATCAGCAGAACCAAACCGCTACGAGGCGGACCTTGGGCGGGGGAGGCGAGAGTGAGATCGACATACCTCCCTGCGCCCGTGATGGGTTAACGTTTTTCTACTATTTGCGGCAGCAATTGGCCCAGGGAAGGATCCCCCCGCCCGATGACATCAACTTCGGCGGACAGTACCAAATCACCTTGAGCTATGTCGAGACGCGGGACATCCTCGACCGAGGCGCTCCGCGCACAGCGGATCGCCTTCTATTCGATGTGACGGGCCCGAAATCGCAGCACAGTTTCGAGATCTTCTTCGGGCGGGATCCGGCACGCACCCCGCTGCTGATGCAGGTGCCGTTTGCACTGGGGACGTTTTCCATTACACTCACAAAATGAAGCTGGCGGTTTTCACGCCATTGAACCCCGCTCGTTGCGGAGTCTCCGATTATTCGGAAGCTCTGCTTCCCCGTCTGGCGCGGCACGGCGAGATCGAGGTCTTCGTCGACAACTACGAGCCGAGCGGTTTCCCTGCCGAAAACAGGCTGAAAATTCGCCCGCGCGCGGCATATGAACCCCGTGCTTTTGACGCTACGCTCTATCACATCGCCAACAATCCCTACCACACCTACGCCTACGAATGCGCGCTCGAGCACCCTGGGATCGTGGTCCTCCACGAGTTCAATTTGCATCATCTGGTGGCGGACCAGACGATCAAGCGCGGCAACTGGGATGAGTATCTGAGGGAAGTGGATTACAATGGCGGGCCGGCGGACGTGGCCTACGCTCAGCGAGTCAGAAAACTCGAGGTCGGACCTGACTATAACGGCCTGGCTATGAATCGCCGCTTACTCGAGCGTTCTCGCGCGTTAGTCGTCCACAGCCACTATCTCGTCCGTCAGGTCCGGGAGGCCGGCTTTTCGCTGCCGGTGCGGAAAATTCCGCACGGCGCCTGGATTCCCGAAGTCAACCGCAATGCCTGGCGGGGACGCCTCGGCGTCGGTGACGACAACCCGCTCATCGGCGTCTTCGGTTTCCTGAAGCCCTACAAGAGGATTCCCGAATGCCTCCGCGCCATGAAGCGCTTGGTTCGCCTCGATCCGAGGGTGCGCATGATTCTGGTGGGCGAAGAACATCCGGACCTTCCGATTCGCCGCTTGATTTCACAGTTGGACCTCGACGAGCACGTCCGCGTTCTGGGCTACGTTTCGATCGATCAGTTCGAGCAGTTCATTGGCGCCGTCGATATCTGTTTGAACCTGCGTTATCCGACGGTGGGAGAAACTTCCGGCACGCTGCTGCGCGCTCTCGGGCTGGGACGGGCTGTTGTGGTTTCCGACGTGGGAGCCTTTTCGGAATTTCCCGACGATGTGTGCTTCAAAATCCCAGTGGGCGACGGTGAAGTCGACGCGCTGACCGAAACCCTCAGCCGGCTGACCGCGCAACCCGAGTTTGCGGCGGCGCTTGGCGGACGCGCCCGCGAGTACGTGGCCGGCGAGTGCGGTTGGGAGCACGTTGCGGATCTTTACGCCGACTGGATCCAGGCCGTCATCGACGGAAGGACAAAGCCCCATGACCCAACTCCCACAGCCCGGACATCAGGCAAGCCTACGCCGTCGGGGAACGCCACAACCCCTCTCGCCGCGTCCTCGCCAACGGAAGCCGCCGTCGTCGCCGCCGGCTTCGGCGATCCCTCCGAGGAGGCCTTTTCCCCAGACAGCGGAACCGCGCCCTCGCCTGAGGCCACCGAAACCGAGCAAAGGCGAGCCGAGTGGGCCGACTACATTCTCGGCGTCGAGCACGATCCGCCCGATCCGCGGCCCTACGTTGAGTGCCACTTGGCGCGACTGGTTCGCACGCTGGAGATTACGCCGCCGGGATCGAAAGACCAGAGCGTGCTCGAGATGGGCGCCTACATGCAAATCACGCCCGCTCTCGCGACCAAACTAGGCTATGGCGACGTACGCGGAAGCTATCTCGGCTTGCTAGGCTCCAAGCGACGCAAGCAAGTCCGTCTTCCCGACGGCGAAACTTTCGCTTGTGGGATCGACCTGTTTGACGCCGAAAAGGACCCCTATCCCTACGCCGACGAATCGTTCTCGACCGTGCTGTGCTGCGAACTGCTCGAACACCTTTACAAAGACCCCATGCACATGATGGCCGAAATCAACCGCATCCTAAAACCCGGCGGTCACCTGGTGCTTTCGACCCCCAACATCTGCAGCCTGCGCTCGGCCGGCGCTGTCTTGCTCGGCTACCATCCCGGGCTGTTTCACCAATACATCAAACCCAACGAGGAGGGGGAGATCGACCCGCGCCATAGCCGAGAATTCACTCCGCAAGACGTTCATCAACTGCTCGAAGCAGCCGGGTTTTCCGTGGAGCGGTTGGAAACCGGCCCATACTCGGACCAGCCAACGGCGGAACACGAATGGGTCAAAAACGTCCTCGGACGCTACGGTTTGCCGTCGCATCTGCGCGGCGAGGCTATCTACACCGTCGGCAAGAAGGTCAGGGGCGTACAAGACCGCTATCCCCCAGCCCTCTACTGTGGGGGAGAGTCTTGAGGTCCCATCTCCTCGATTGGCAGGTGTCTGTGTCCGACGACGGGCGGCTCTCCGTCACGCTAGAGCTTCGCAACAAGGGACGACAAACCTGGTCGTCCAGCGATGGGTTCCGGTCAGGCTATCAAGTCTTCGACTCGGATACGAACAACTGGCTCCTCGACGGCCCCAGAACTGAGTTCCTCGAACCGGTGGCCCCGGGCGATTCTACTCGGGTCGTTCTGAGGGTCGAGCTGCCCGCCGATCCAGGCTCTTATCAAGTGTTCGTCTCACCGCTTCAGGAAGACGTCGCCCGGTTTTTCGAGCGCCGTTCGCCTTTCCTGCTGATCGACGTAGAGGTGAGCGACAGCGGCGTCCGAGTTCGCCGCGAGACCGCGGCTACCTTGCGGACTCTCAGGCTGCGAAGATTACGGCGCGCTTGGGGCCAGGCGTTCACCCATCCGTTGGCGGCCATGATCCGGCACCGCTCACTGATCCGCTCGATGGTGCGCCGTGACATCGCGGGACGCTACCGGGCGTCTTATGCCGGCCTTTTCTGGACGGTGATTCACCCCCTGCTGATGATGGTGACCTACTATTTCGTCTTCGGCGTCGTTCTGCGAACACGCTTCGGCGATGACGGCCTGCCGGCCGGTTTCCTGATGTATTTCCTGGCGGGCATGTTGCCGTGGCTGGCTTTCAGTGAAGCGGTCGGACGGGCGCCCACGATGGTCATCGAGCACGCCAGCTTTGTCAAGAAGCTCTTATTCCCGGTGGAAACGTTGCCGGTCAACCTGGTCCTGGCGGGTCTTGTCAGCGAGGCGTTCGGCCTGGCGATCTTCGTCGTTGGGCTATGGGCCTTCGGATATCCGACTGCGCTGACCGCACTCTATCTCCCCCTGATCTTGTTGCCGCAATTCCTTTTTACCCTGGGACTCTGCTGGATGTTGTCGGCCCTGGGCGTGTTCTTCCGGGATCTGAGTCAGTTGATTGGCTTCTTGCTGACGGTCTGGTTTTTCACGACCCCGATCTGCTACCCGGAAGCTTCCCTGCCCCGAGACTATCTCTGGCTGTTTGAATTGAATCCGATGTACGTGTTTGTCGAATCCTACCGCGCGATCTTTTTGGAGTTGACCGCGCCTCCGTGGAAACCCTTGGCGGTCCTCTCCGCGGTTAGTGTTGCGGTGTTCGTTCTCGGCCACGCCTGGTTTTATAAACTGAAAAGGTCTTTCGCGGATTTGGTTTGAGAAAGGCTGTGACTCGGTGAGCGGCCCACTGTTCTGACCGGGGCGGCGAGGCGCAGTGGGTGAGAGGCGCGGGCACGCCCAGGAGGAGTTGTCGCGCCGCCGCGTGGTTCCTTCTCACCGCTCACGATTCGAGGCTGACGACGCCGAGATCAACATCCCATGCTCGCGGCCCGCAACATCTCGAAGCTCTACCGCATCTACAACCGGCCGGCTGATCGGTTGAAAGAAGCTCTGTGGCTCGGCCACCGAACGCTGCACGAGGATTTCTGGGCGCTGCGCGAGGTTAACTTGTCGATCGAGAAGGGTGAAACCGTCGGTGTCATCGGTCCCAACGGTTGCGGCAAGAGCACGCTGCTGCAAATCCTGTGCGGCATTCTGGAGCCGACCACCGGACGAGTGGTCCGCAAGGGTCGCGTGGCGGCTCTTCTGGAGCTCGGCGCGGGCTTCAACCCCGAATTCTCGGGCCGCGAGAACGTATTCATCAACGGGGAGATCATGGGGCTCAGCCGCCCGGCGATCGAACGGTCTCTTCCTTCCATTGAACGTTTCGCCGAAATCGGCGAGTTCATCGATCGGCCGGTCAAGACCTATTCCAGTGGCATGTACGTTCGCCTGGCCTTTGCCACGGCAATCCACACGGAACCCGACATTCTCGTCGTAGACGAAGCCCTGGCGGTCGGTGATGCCGTGTTCGCCAACCGCTGCGTCCGCAAGTTCGAGCAGTTGCAGAAACAAGGTGTCACCATTGTGTTCGTCTCCCATGATCTCGGCCTCGTCAAGCAGGTCTGCTCGCGCGCCGTCTTTTTACTCCGGGGGAGGATCCAAGAAGACAGCGATTCCTCGTCCGTCGTTAATCGCTACGTCGGAACAGTGCTTGAACGAGAAAGCGGGCTTGACGGCAGCGGCGGGCCCGAAAGCTCGGATCCTCTGCCATCCAGCAACCGCCACGGCGACCGCCTGGGCGAGGTCACCCGCGTCGAGCTTTGTGGGGCCGACGGAGAGCCCACCCGCACACTAGCGGCCGGTGACCCGGCGCGCGTTCGGGTGGTCGCGCATTTCCACCAGGAACAGCCCAACCCCATGGTCGGCATGCTAATCCGGACCCGAAGCGGGATGGATGTTTTCGGCACCAATACGCGCCTTGAGAACGTTAAAACTCCGTCATGTAGAATGGGTGACGATCTGGAGGTCGAGTTTTCCTTTAACTGCTGGCTGACACCGCAAGAATACACCCTCACCGTCGCCACACAGCATCCGGACGGGCACAGTCACGACTGGCTCGACGACGTCATTACTTTCCGCGTGCTCGACCCCCGACAACTGGCGGGCGTGGCCAATTTGCACCCGAGGATAGAATGCCGGCTCAACCCAGGCCGGCAACTGCCCGCTGTCTCCTCCCCCTGATTGATGATCAGGCTTATCACTTGCTTCGATCGTCGACCGGCGAGCGGTTGGTTCCGCCCCTGGCCCCCGGAGACACGGATGAAGCCGAATCTTTTCGCCGACACGACGGCGGGCGACGATGAAAAGTAACTCGAAGGGATCGCCCAGCAAGGACGCTCATCCATCGTCGATGTTGGCCGTGAAGGTCCAACCCGGCACCTCCAAAGACCGCGTAGTGGAAAGAATGGGGGACGAATGGAAGCTCACCCTCATGGCGCCAGCCGTCGAAGGGCGCGCCAACCGCGCCTGTATCGACTTTCTCGCACGGCTTTTGGAAGTACCTCGCGCTCGTCTCCATCTCGTTCGCGGTCGGGCCAGCCGGCGGAAGCTGTTCCGGGTTGAAGGGGTGTCATTGAACGAAGTCGCCGAGAAACTCGGTGCCGCCGTGACGAGGCATCGGTGACGAGATCACCAGGTCGCCTAACATGAGATAGGGCGGATTTCCCAAGAGCTGCAACATGAACCTAGCTGAAATCCAAGAACAGCTCCGCAACCACGGCCTCGAGGGGTGGCTTTTCTTCGACCATCACCATCGGGACCCGATCGCTTACCGCGTGCTCGAACTTGACCCGAAACTGCACGCGACACGGCGCTGGTATTATTGGATTCCAGCCGCGGGTGAACCGACAAAGCTTGTACATCGGATCGAAAACTGGAATCTGGATTCCCTGCCGGGATCCAAACAGGTCTATTCGGCGTGGAAAGAGCAGCACGAAAAATTGACTGCCTTACTCGAAGGAGTTTCGCGGCTGGCCATGCAATATTCGCCGCAGTGCATGATTCCCTATGTTTCCCTGGTCGACGCCGGCACCGTTGATCTGATACGAAGCCTCGACAAAGAGATTGTGAGCTCAGCCGCCCTGGTGCAGTACTTTGAGGCTCGCTGGTCGGGCGAGCAGTTCGACTCGCACCTGCAAGCCGGGCGGTTAGTGGACGCCACGCGTCGCGAAGCCTTTCAAGAAATCGGGCGGCGTATCCAAGCCGACGGTGCCGTCCAGGAAATCACGATCGCGGAGTTCATCCGCTCGCGGTTCCAGCAGCAGGGGCTTATTGCCGACGACGGTCCTATCGTCGCCGTCAATGCCAATAGCGGCAACCCCCACTACGCTCCCTCCGCCGAGCAGAGTTCGCCGATCGGCAAAGGCGACTTCGTGCTGATCGACATGTGGGCCAAGCTCGATCGGCCCCGCGCCGTCTACTACGACATTACCTGGGCCGGCTTCGCGGGAGACCGGCCGCCCGATGAAATCCAGAACGTTTTCGAGATTGTCCGGGACACCCGCGACCGGGCGCTTGAGTTTGTGCGGGCAGCGGCCGCGGCCGGGCGCAACATCGCGGGCTGCGACGTTGACGACGTCGCGCGCCGCTACATCGGCGAAAAGGGGTTCGCTGAGTTTTTCACCCACCGCACGGGCCACTCCATTGGTGAAGACATCCACGGCAATGGCGCAAATATGGACAACCTGGAAACCCGCGACGAGCGGCTGATTATCCCCGAGACCTGTTTTTCCATCGAACCAGGCATCTACCTCTCGCAGTTCGGCGTCCGCAGCGAGATTAATTGCTACGTCTCCGCGACGGAAGCTAAAGCCACCGGCGAGGTGCAGCGGAAGATGGTGGCCATTCCCTGCTAGTCCACTGACCCGGAGCGATCCTGCATTCCCATCGGTAAGATCAACGAAACTCGATGCAACGCCCGCGGCCGACCCTAGCACTGTTCATCGCCACCATGCTGGGGCTCGCGATCTGGGCCTTTTGGATCGAACCGGCGTCACTGGTCGTTCGAGAGTATGAGCTGCGCCTTCCCGGATGGCCGGGGGAGTTGGCCGGGCTGCGGGTGGCGGCCCTCTCCGACTTCCACGTCGGCTCGCCCTACAACGGCATCGACAAGCTTCAACGGATCGTTGCGCTGACCAATCGATCCGATCCCGATCTCATCGTCCTGCTGGGAGACTTCGTCGTCCATGGGGTCGTGGGCGGCGCGCGCGTGCCGCCGGCGCGAATCGCTCCGGTATTGGGGAACCTGGAAGCGCCTCTAGGAATCTGGGCGGTGCTCGGCAACCACGACTGGTGGTACAGCTTCGAAGGCGTGCGAAGGCCTCTAAACACCCAAGGGATCGAAGTCCTCGAGGACCGAGCGGTTGAAATCTCGTCCGGCGACTCGGTCTTTTGGCTGGCCGGCGTCGGGGATGCCTGGGCCGGCAACCCCGACATTCCAGCAGCCTTGGCGTCGGCGCCCCCCGGTGCGCCGGTTCTGGCGATTACCCACAACCCGGACGTCTTCACCAACATGCCTGATCGCGTAAGCTTGACCCTCGCCGGTCACACCCATGGGGGCCAGGTCGCACTTCCTCTCGTCGGGCGGCCCATCGTGCCCTCTCTCCACGGACAGCGCTACGCAGCCGGTTGGATCATCGAGGAGAACCGACATCTGTTCGTCACGCCCGGCCTGGGCACAAGCATTATTCCGGTTCGCTTTCGGGTACCGCCGGAAATCAGCGTCCTGACGTTGTACCCGGCGAGACCCTAACAGCACGTGCTAGCCTGCATTTCTCGCCACCTGACGGCCGAACCACGCAATAGGCCCGCCATTACTGCGTTGCGCTTGCTCGCCGTGCTCAACGCAGGGTTCAAGTGCGCCCGCATTACTCAGGAAACCGGGCGCCGAGCGGTGGGAGCCTTCTACTGGAGGGCTGTTCAGGCACTCGGCCCCCACGTGGTGGGAAAGCGGGCCGGTTAGCCCGCGGCAAGAGTAGACGTCGCGAGTGCGTTCCCTACGTCCAGGAGCCGATTGGTGCACGACCTCCGCGGAAATGGAAGAAGAAACAGGCGCGGGCCCGCGCTAAGGCCCTATTTCTAAGGTTGGCCCGAGCTGGGCTAACGCTTTTGGTGAGACGACTCGGGGAGCAAGAACTGCATTCTGAATGCTGCCGTGAAAGACTTTCCATCGGGTCCTGTCAGCACCGGCGAAACCCCGCCAAGCGCCCGCACCGAGTTGTGCCATAGGGGTCACGTCCAACTGAAATTCACTATCGACTGTGCCGAGCGAGACCTCATCGACAAACATCGTCTGTTGGGTCTTTCTGACCTGAAGTACGACGTGATGCCATTGACCGTCGTTGACGGGGGCCGGGGACACAAACAGCGGTTTGGTCGGCCCTTTGGCAACGAAACCGCCGCGCAGTTTCCCGTCGATCCCCACGTAGAGAGCCACCTGGCGTTGCGTGACCTGCTCATCCTGAAGACCCAGCAGAACGCCGTTCCGACTGGTGCGGAACCACAACGAAAGTGTGGACGAAGCCCTTCTGGCCAACAGGCTGTGAACCAGTGGAAGCGTGTCTCTGGAAGTAGCGAAGTCACGCTCTCCATACAGCAGCCAGATATTGAGAGGTTTCCGGGGCTGTGCATCCTTCTTCAAATAGATGGCATGTTGACCAAGTCGGATGGCGGGTACATACGATTTTTTAAGGTAATCGCGCAATGGGCCTCTCCATTTCCCCACCCCGACCGTCCTTAACGGGCCCACAACCCCGGGACGGGGAGTGGCCTCCAGTGCATTCCGGATGGCCGCTTTCTCCTCCGTGCGGAGGAGTTCAAACCAGGAATTGCTGCCATTGTAATATGTCGGAGGATCTGTTCTCGTCCAAAAGTACAGACTATTGAAGGCATTTGGGCCCAGAGCGTTTAGGGCGAGAAACCGATCCGTGTATGCGGACAGGTTGTGGGTCAGAGCAAGGTATTCCGCGTACTGGTCGCGCGGCATGTGAAGGCGGCTAGCTCCGGGGAGTCCCGTCGCGGGATCGCTGCGCAGGAAAGGGCGAGCCCTTCTCTCGACGCTATTGGCATGGTAGGCGCTAACAAAATACGCCAGAACCAGTCCACTACCGGCGACCGACATGAGCAAGGGAACGTGCGCAGCCTGCCTAAGGCCCCCGTACGCACCCAGGTCTGAGAGGAGCGCTCTGAACCCTTGATGCGCCAGCACGGCCGCGAATACGGGCACCACGAGCGCAACAATAGAGGCTTGGGATCCGGAAACCGGATAGGCATAGAGCGGATGGAGAACGGTGACCATACCGAGAAGATACTCCGCGAAACTGGGAGGACGAAGCTTATCGGCATTCTCCCCCTGTTTCGACGGAATCAACAGTAACCACGCCCAGGGAGCAGCGAGGAAGCCGTGCGCCGTGTCAAATGTCGCGTGCCCCTCCACATACCCGAATTGTGTCGACCGCAAAAGAAAACCGATTCCTATCACGATTTTTAGAACATAGATCCCCCTACCCGCGAGGGTACGCTTCAAAAACTCCGGATAGGACAAACACAGAATCGCCAAAGAGAAGATAAGCATCGCGAAAATGGCGTGGTAACTGTGTAGCGACCGGACTGGAAGACTGAATACCTCCGGTCAGTGCTGTCCGGGGAAAGTCGCGCCATCGGACGGTAAGTCTCGACCGCTCAATGTCTTATGGCCTGTTTTGCTCGGGAACGATTTGAAATCCCGAGGCCGCAAATGGTCGCCTGAACGGAGCATCCGGACGCGGCACAATGAGGGATGAACCTTGGCCGTACGGTTTTCTCCCAACTGATCGAGCACCTACCGAGCAAAGAGTTTCAGAAATGTGTATCGCGCTACCGCGGCGATTCCTATCTGAAAAGTTTCTCCTGCTGGGATCAGTTTCTTGCGATGGCATTCGCCCAGCTGACCTATCGGGCAAGCCTCCGCGACATCGAGACGTGCCTGCGTTCGATGCACGGCAAACTCTACCACATGGGATTCCGCGGCAGGGTAGCGCGCTCGACACTGGCCGATGCGAACGAGTCGCGCGACTGGCGGATCTACGCGGACTTCGCGCAGGTCTTGATTGGCATGGCACGGCCGTTATATGCCCACGACCCGATCGGTGTGGACTTGGACCAGACTCTGTACGCTCTCGACTCGACAACAATCGACCTCTGCCTGTCGCTGTTTCCGTGGGCGAGATTCCGCAAGCAAAAGGCCGCCGTGAAGATGCACACGCTGCTGGATCTGCACGGCAATATTCCCACGTTCATCCGCATTACTGGAGGCAAAGTGCACGACATCAACATCCTCGACGAGATCGGCCCGGAGGCCGGCGCGTTCTACGTCATGGATCGGGCCTACGTCGATTTCGAACGCCTCTTCGTGTTCACTCTCTGCTCGTCGTTCTTCGTCGTGCGAACCAAGAAGAACATCTTGCTCCAACGGCGCTACTCGCATCCCGTCGACAAATCCACGGGCTTGCGCTCGGATCAGACCGTCATACTGGCTGCCATCGAATCGGCCCAAGCCTATCCCGACCCGTTGCGGAGGGTCAGTTACTTCGACGCCCGGACGAACAAGCGGCTGAAGTTTCTGACCAACAACTTCGCGCTCCCGGCGCTGACCATCGCCCACATCTACAAGTCGCGTTGGCAGATTGAGTTGTTCTTCAAGTGGATCAAGCAACATCTGCGAATCAACTCGTTTTACGGCACCAGCGAGAACGCCGTCAAGACGCAGATCTGGATCGCTGTCTCGATTTACGTGCTCATCGCCATCGTCCGGAAACGGCTCGGGCTGGAAGCGAGTCTTTACCAGATTCTACAGATTCTCAGCGTTACGCAATTCGAAAAAATGCCCCTTTTACAGGCACTCCAGCCATCCGACTCCCCAAACGAATCCCCCTATGACCCCAACCAATTGATTCTATTCGACTTTTAACCGGACAGCAGTGACCTCCGGTAAGGATTGAGGCCTAAGGAGAATACCGTCGACGAGTCCGTGTATAGAAGAGCCTCTAACGATGCAGTAGAAGACCACCCCAAGCGCGACAACGCCGGCGGGGACCACCCATGCGGCAAAGGGACGCCAGGGGAAAGTCTTCCCGCGCTCGCTCGTTTCACAGCTCGACGATACGAGGAGCCAAGCTAACGCCGCCACCAGCTGTACCGCGGCGAACCAAATCCAGGGTCTGTCGCGCACCCCGTGCTGGATCGACCACGTGATGGAATTAAAGAGGTGGTACCGCATCAATATGATGGGCATCAGCATGACCGCCGCGGATGCAGTTATCCACAGCATCTTCGTGGCCCGTGTCCTATTGCGGCAATAAAAGAGCGTGGTCACGAAGAGCGCGGCGGAAAGGTAAATCCCCTCGTTGATCTTGGTCATGCTGATCGCGGCGAGGAGCGCACCCAGCAGTACCGGACGCATGAACGACGTATCCTTTAGGGTCGCGGCCACCAATAGACATGCCAGCAGGAGCACAATAAGGTCTTGTGGATGCCCCGGTTCAGCGCCCAATGGCTCCGCGGCTTCGACAGCAGAAGCGGCAAACACAATGGCGGCCAGTAGTCCCGAGCGTGTAAGGCGATAGGCGGCCACCGCAAGAAGGACGGCCGTCCACAGGTAAAAGGTAAGGGATATCAGTCGGTTGGCGTTGTGGGTAACCGACGAGTCGGGAAGCGCTCGGTAGATGACGTCGCGAACGATGTAGGAAAACGGACCGTATTGAGTGAAAATTTCGTCGTAAAGAGCGTGGCCCTGATTGAAACCCTGCTGCGTCAGCATGACGTAGCCTTCGTCGTCATACCACTTGAACTCATGAAACGCCCGGAGATAAAGAAATAGCGACACCGCGGTCAGGGCTCCGGCTGCGACCAAGGCGCAGAGCACTCCGCGAAGAATCTTCTCGTACGACGTTTTCATTCGCACTCGTGGGATCGTCATGGCTGCCGGCCGCGGGCCGCCTGCCGCCATACCGCCAGCAAGGATTTTCCAATGGCGTGATTTAGCCAGGGGTCAAGTCCGCGAGACAAAGGGATGAGGACGCCATCCCAAAAGCGAATCTGTCGGTCTGTCGGAAGCGCGCTGTGCAGAAGGAGCTTGTTCCCCGCGCTCGCCAGCATGCCCAGGCTGTCCAGGTATTCGATGCGTCGAAGATCCAGGCCCGGTGGCCCCACTTCCCTCAAGGCCCTTTTGGTGTAGCGTCGCACGTGGCCGATCGAGCGGTCGAACTGCGAGTACAGGAACTTCCAGGCAGGGGCGAGGACAATCACATGACCTCCGGGGCGCAGACGGGCGGCGGCCGTCCTCAACTCAGCCGCGTCATCTTGGCCCGCATTTTCAATTTGATGTTTGACATCCCGACCTTCCAGCGGCCTTGAGCGTCTTTATTCATAGGGGCTAGAGCCCGATGAGGACGCCATGGAGGCCAACACCCAATGGGTGAAAAACAAACCAAGCCATTCCAGCTAAGTTTCAACGGCTTGTTGAAAGTCGATTTCCAGGGATCGCACGTCACTTCTGATGGTGGCCTGATTTTGGTTCGCGAACTGGACGAACGGCTCGGTCTCGGAGAACTGATTGACGAGCATCTCAGCGACTCCCGGCAAGGCACAAACAAGCAGTTCACGCTCGCTGATCTGTTGCGGCAGTCGGTCTACAGCCGCTTGGCGGGCTACGAGGACCTCAACGACGCCGAGCGGGTTTCGATCGATCCGACGTTTCGGCTGATCGGTTCGCAGAAGATCTGGGATCGCGGTGCGGCCTTGACCTCGACGCTGCACGGCTTCGAGACGGAGATGCTGGCGAGCGAAGAGAACCTGCTGGGGCTGATGGCGCTGAACCGAGAGCTGGTCGGGCAAGCGGAGGCGTTCGACGACTCCGAGCGGGTCGTTCTGGACATGGACTCCACCGAGAGTCCGGTCCATGGCCAACAGGAAGGCAGTGCCTACAACGGACACTTCGAGTCGGTCTGCTACCATCCGTTGCTTTTGTTCAACGGTCATGGTGATTGCCTCGCTGCAAAGCTGCGTCCAGGCAACGTGCACAGCGCCGACGACTGGGATGAGCTATTGTTGCCGGAGATCGAGCGCCAACAGGCTGCGGGCAAGCAGGTCGCCTTCCGGGGCGATGCGGCCTTTGCCAAGCCGGAGGTTTATGAGGCTTCGGAGGAACGCGGAGTACAGTACGCCATTCGCATTCCGGCCAACAAGAGCCTGGAGTTGGAGATCGAGGACATCCTGTTTCGGCCACCGGGCAGGCCGAGCGCCAAGCCCCTGGTGCGCTACAAGAGCTTCCGCTATCAGGCCGCCAGTTGGAGCAAACCGCGGCGCATCGTAGCGAAGGTTGAGCACCACCCGGGCGAACTGTTCGCGCAACCCGGCTTCATCGTCACCAACATGACCCGGCCCAGTCGCTCGGTGGTGCGCTTTTACAACAAGCGCGGCACGGCCGAGCAGTGGATCAAGGAAGGCAAGCAGGCCACGAATTGGACACGGTTGTCGTGCCATCGTTTTCGCGCGAACGAAGTTCGCTTGCAACTCAGCGTCCTGGCTTACAACCTCGGCAACCTGTGGCGGCGGCTGGGACTGCCACCAAGCATCAAGAGCTGGTCGCTGACGAGCTTGCAGCAGCGGCTGATGAAGACCGGCGGGCGGCTGGTCAAGCATGCCCGCTACTACTGGTTGCTGCTGGCCGAGGGGCATCTGAACCGGCGGCTGTTCGGTGACATGCTGCACAGGATCTGGGCGCTGCCGCTGCCGAGCGGGTAGCGTTGACCGGGCTAGGATCAACAGTTTTCGGCTCCAAAAAGGTTTGGCAGGGAGCAGTGTCGGCCGCAGCGCCGTTCAGGCCGCGCAATCAACGTCTGTGAGCGGACGGACGAGCCCTGGCGCCTACCGGCGGAGGGGATGTGCAGGGTTCAGCGCGAAAAGACGTGGCATTCGGGCCGGCGCGGATGTATACTGTGGCCGTGCCAGGGCCAAAACGGAAATCCTGGTTCATACGTTTCGTGGGATTCTTCTATTTCTTGGATTTCTTGGTCTGGATCTTGACTCCTGCCCAGTCCTCCAACAGAGTGACCACCGAGCAGAAATCCTCGTCCCCGTGGCCGCGGGCAACGCTTGCTCCGAAGAGCTGATGGACGAGCGAGGTGGCCGGCAGGGGAACCTTCAACTCCTGACCTGAGTCGAGCATCAAGCCGACGTCCTTGTGCATCCACTTCAAGGGGAAGTTGGCGCGAAAATCGCGTCCGAAGATGTAGGGCGCCTTGAAGCTGATAAGGGCGGCTTTGGCGGCGCTGGCGTCAAGGATATCGCGCATCTGCTCGGGATCGACTCCGCCCTTTACGGCCAGGGCCATCCCTTCGACGAAGCCTTGCATGATGTTGGCGATCACCAAGTTCTGCGCAAGCTTGGCCTGCAGCCCCATCCCCTGTTTGCCGCAATAGAACAACGTCTTGCCCATGGGGTGGAAGTACTCCTCGACTCGCTGGAAGACCTTCTTGGGACCGCCGATCATAAAGGTCAGCGTTCCGCCGGTTGCGCCGGGGGTCGAGCCGGTGCAAGGTGCATCCAGGTAATAGCCGCCCTTCGCTTCAAAGGCTTTCGCGATCTTGCGGGCGACGCTGGGGGCTATTGTGCTGGCGTCGGCGACGACGGCGTTTTTCCTGATGCCCTTGATCACGCCTTCGGTTCCGAGCAGAACGGACTCCGACATCTCGGAGTTTCCTACGCAGAGGAACGTGCATTCGGCGAACTTGCCCACTTGCCGAGGCGTTTCACAAAACAGGCCGCCTTCCGCCTTGGCGAGCCGCCGCGCCTTTGCGGATCGGTGGCTCCATAGCGCCACCTGATGACCCGCCCTGAGCAGGTTGCGCGCCATCGGGTAGCCCATCAAACCAAGTCCGAGAAAGCCTAGCTTAGCCATACTGTTTCACCTCAGGTTTCCAATTGTACGCTTTGGCGGCTTGTGAGACAATAATTCACCAATGAAACCGAAGGTCCTTGTCACCAAGCGCGTTTATCCCGAGGCTATCGATTATCTCCAGCCACACACCGAGGTGGAATATCACGACTCCGCCATCAGCTACCCGCCGGAAGAGCTGCTTGCCCGGCTCGAAGACAAGGCGGGCGCCATCAGCCAGTTGACGGATAAGTTCTCCGCCGAGGTGATGGACCGCTGCCCGCAACTCAAGGTCATCGCCAATGTCGCCGTCGGGTTTGACAACATCGATGTCCAAGCGGCTACCGAGCGTAAAATTGCCGTCGCCAACACTCCCGACGTGCTGACGAATACGACGGCGGACTTTGCCTTCACGCTGCTGATGGCGACCGCGCGGCGGGTCGCTGAGGCGGATCGTTTCATGCGCGCCGGCCAATGGCGGCAATGGAGCATCGATCTGCTCTGCGGGCAAGACATTCACAGGCGGACGCTCGGGATGGTCGGCATGGGACGCATCGGCCAGGCCATGGCGCGCCGTGGCCGGGGTTTCGAGATGCGGCTGCTCTACCACGACGCCATCCGCGCCCCGCAAGAGGCGGAAGCCGATCTCGGTCTGGAGTTCGTTCCGCTCGAACAGTTGTTACGAGAATCCGACTTCGTCAGCCTCCACGTGCCCTTGCTTCCTGAGACCCGCAAGCTGATCAGCACGGCTCAACTCAAGATGATGAAAGAGACCGCGATTCTGATCAACACCTCCCGCGGCCCCGTGGTGGACGAAGCGGCGCTTGCGGATGCGTTGACGGAAGAAGTTATCGCCGGCGCCGGGCTTGATGTCTTCGAGCGCGAACCTGAAGTGGAACCACGATTGCTGAACCTCGACAACGCCGTACTCGCTCCGCACATCGCCAGCGCCTCGATTGACACGCGGCGCAGAATGAGCGTTATGTCCGCGGAAAACGTCGTAGCCGCCCTCCAAGGGAACCGGCCGCCGAACCTGGTCAACACGGCGCTTTTCGGCTAGGCTCGGCCGTGTCGGAAATAAAGGACACCCTCCGTCAACTGTTCCTCTCAACGCTGGAAGGTTTGTCTCTCAATCGGGTCATGCCGGAAAAGTTGGCCTGCCGCGATGATGTGCTCGAGGTCGGCGGCGACCGAATCGAGCTGGGTCGCTACAAGAAAATCATCGTCGTCGCAATCGGCAAGGCCGCTTTTCAGATGTCTCGATCCTTGACGGAGATAGTCAGGGGACGCGCCCTGGCGGGCATCGTGGTCGCCTCGGCGAAGCCTGAGCAAGAGCTAGACGGTTTCCACGCCTACCTGGGCAGACACCCCTACCCCGACCAGCAAAGCTTCCACGCCGCCGACGCCTCACGAGACCTGCTGCAGAGTCTGGGGAGGGAAGATCTGCTGATCTGTCTCCTCTCGGGCGGTGGATCGGCCATCTGCGAGAGACCCATCTCGCAGACCATATCGCTTGAAGATTGCCGTGAATTCTACCGCCTGCTGGTCACCTGTGGCGCGAACATCGTGGACATGAATATCCTCAGGAAGCATTTCTCGGCGATCAAGGGGGGACGCCTGGCGCAGGCCGCGCACCCTGCCGACCAGGTCACCCTCTACGTCTCGGACGTTCCGGCGGACAAACCGTCCACCGTGGCGTCGGGGCCAACGATGCCCGACGAGTCCACCGTCGAAGACTGCTATGCCATTGCGAAGCGATTGAAGCTGGCCGGGCGTTTCCCACGATCCGTCCAAGAGATGTTCGATCAATCCACGATCCCTGAAACCCCGAAACCAGGGGACGCCGCTTTCGAGAACAGTTCCTGGCACTGCTTGCTGGGAAGCCAGGACGGGCTGGACCGGCTAGCTATTCAGGCCGAGTCGAAAGGATGGGTCTGCCGGACCGATATGTCCGTCGACGACTGGCCTCTTGAACGCGCCGCTGAGCACTTGCTCGGAAAGATCGAGGAGTTGCAAAGCGGCCATCCAGGGCAGACAGTAGCCTTACTGACAGGGGGCGAATTGAGCTGGCCGGTGACCGGAGACGGCATGGGAGGGCGCAACCAGGCCTTCGTCTTGGCCTGCGCCCAGCGGATCGCCGGCCGCAACATCGCCGTCGTCAGCGCCGGCACGGACGGGGTCGACGGCAACTCCTCCTCCGCCGGGGCGCTCGCTGACGGCCATAGCGCCAGGCGAGCATCGAAGCTCGGCATGGACACCGGCGACTACCAGCACAGATCCGACTCCTACCGGTTCTTCGAGCAGCTTGACGACCTGGTGATCACCGGGCCCACGGGAAACAACATTCGCGACCTAAGAATGCTGGTGGCCTGGTAGAGGGGCACGTGTGAAAGAATCAGCCCGACGTCATAAATGCGCACGCAGGCGCAGTAGATTGCCGGCCGGCGTCGACAGCAGTGTTGACGCGGCTACCGGCGGCTGACGTTCATGATGCTCGACGCCGACACCCGGGCCGTCAGCCCGTCGAGCATCTGCTGAAGGGGAGAAACCCCAGGCGGATTTCAGGGCAACACCGCCTCGGGTTCATTAACTTGACAATGCCGAGCGAACTGTTCGTGGTCGTTGAGACCGGTTGAGAACTATTCCGCTTATATTATCGGTCGCGGTTTCGTTTGCGGCGACCCGTCTCGTCTGCCCAGACTTCGCGACACCGAGTCGCGAACTTGGCGATCTGCGGTGATGGTTCTCTTGTTACCCGCTCGTAACTTAGGTCGGTCAAAGGTCACCGACCAGAGCCTCGAACAGCTCGATATAGCGGTCTTTCAGGTCACGTCGCCAGTCCCTGAGACCGGGAGTCGGGGGCAACCAGCGGCTTTGGCGGAACGATTGGGATTATCCCGAACCTTGCCCTCGTGATACCGTAGCATCTGGTCGGAGTAGGCAAGGCCGAGAAAGCGGCTCATGTCGCGGGCTTCTTGTTCCGGATCCCGAACCAGTTCTTCGTAAGAAACCTCGTGATAAAGACTCGGGCCCAAAGGACGCCCGCGGCGAAGCCCGCTTCGAACTTGTTCTGCCCACCACAGCGCGCACACGGCCAGAGGCTCGTCCCTCCACAAGCGGAACTTGCCCGGGCCTTTCGTTTCCGTGGCCCAGTCCAGCACAGAAAGCGCGGCGTCGCGGCCGTCCCGGATGATATGAATGATTTTCGCTTCCGGGAACAGGCTGTGGAGCAAGGGAAGGCATTTCACGTAATCGGGAGTCTTCTCGCCTGCCAGCGGCTTGCCGTGCTGCGCGGCGAACTCGGCGTAAAGTCCGCTGACAAATTCGCGATAAGTCCCAGACTTGTCCGCGGCGCGGCTGATCGCCTCCTCCGCAGCGAACTCGAAGAAGAGATCACAGCGTGGCTGGAAGACCATGACGTTGCGAACGCCTGGGATATCGCCGGGACGTTTGTCGAGGCCGGATTGGCTATCGACGATCTGGAGGAGTTCGAGGGGCAGGTTCCCCCGCCCGTCGCGGCCGAGGCGCTCGCCTGGGTAGCGAGTACTCTCGCCGCGGATCGTATGGTCGCGGAGATCGCTTCTTCGGCCGCGCGCATCTCCGAGCTAGTCGGCTCGATCAAGACCTACTCCCATATGGACCGCTCGCCCGAGCACAAGCCCACCGATGTTCGCGAGGGTCTGGACAACACACTCACCATGCTGAGCCACAAACTCAAGACGAAGAGCATCCAGCTGGCGCGCGACTACCAACAAGACCTGACGATGATTCCCGCGAACGCCGGCGAGCTGAACCAGGTATGGACGAACCTCATCGACAACGCCCTTGACGCCATGAACGACGGTGGCCACCTGCGCATCGACGT
This sequence comes from Bryobacterales bacterium, assembly GCA_965206025.1. Taxonomy (GTDB): domain Bacteria; phylum Acidobacteriota; class Terriglobia; order Bryobacterales; family UBA6623. Next base: position 787,607 of record CBDBIU010000004.1, read on the forward strand.
GAGACAGCAGGATACCTGGGTCGCCGTGCGGGTCGTCGACGATGGGCACGGCATTTCCGACGAAGTGCGGGCTTGTATCTTCGAACCCTTTTTCACCACCAAGGCGGTCGGCGAGGGTACCGGCCTGGGCCTCGATATCACCATGCGCATTGTGAAAACCCACCAGGGGCATATCGAGGTCCAATCGAAGCCCGGTCGAACAGAGATGTGCGTGCGATTGCCCGTCTCGCCGGCCTTCCCGTCGGGCAAGCAGACCGGCGCCTAGCCAGCTTTTCTCACCACCTGACGGTCGAAGCACGCCATAGGCCCGGCATTACTGCGTTGCGCTTGCTCGCCGTGCTCAACGTAGGGTTCAAGTACGCCCGCATTGTTCAAAAAATGCGGCGCCGAGCGGCGCGCGCCTTGTACTGACGGGCCTCTCACGCACTTCGCCTCGCCACGTGGTGAAAAAAGCGGGCTAGCCACGTGGTGAAAAGGCGGGCTAGAGCAACTTTCTAAACTCTTCCGCGGTTTTACCCGACTCACGGATAAGAGTTCGCAGCGTGCCCTTGGCCAGTTCCTTGTGGTCTGGAATCGAAAGGCGGCGATAGGGAGGAACGTTGCGACGGAGAATAGTGTGACTTCCGTGCCGGCGGTCAAACTGATAGCTGATTTTCCGAAACGCCTTGACAGCCTCGGCGCCCGAGACGACAGGCAGCCTCACTTAGAAACAACTTCGATCACTTCTTCCTGAATCCCCGGCGGGACGGGGTCGCCGTGCTCTTCGAGGCTCTTCAGATAGCCGGTGACGGCCTCCCGGATGTTGCGGCATGCGTCGTCGCGCGTCGCACCTTGCGAAACGCACCCGGGCAACGAGGGGCAGGTGGCGACGAACGCCCCGTCCTCGTCCTGCTCGATCAGCACCCTGTATTTCATAGCTGTTGGTATTCTAGCAGCGCCGTGAACGAACATCCTTGTGATCGCCATCACCGCCATCACCGCGTTCGGCGGAGGTTCGGCCTTGATTGTTCCCGTAGCGGCAAGCATGAAGATCCGTGCGCGGACAGGTTGGAACTGCCCCACCTTTTCCCGGCAATGACTCGACACCGTCCCTTGGAAATCGCGGGCGCGATTTCCACATTCCCACAGCCCGACGACGACGATACTCTCTTACCAACCGACAAACAACAAAACCAAGGGGACATTTCTACTGGGCTAACTCAGGGGACATTTCTATTGGGCCTTGACATCAGCAGCTTGGGGGGTTGTGGGATTGTGGGAATCGCGGAGCGATTTCCAAGGGCGGTGGGAAACGAAGGGAAACCTGGTTTTGGTTTTCCTCGTTTTCCATCGCCCGTCATTTCCACAGCCCTCTTCCTGCTGTTCAGCACGGCGTGTTCGCGGAACGGAAACTGGCAAACAGCTTCTGCTTGGCTCGCTGCATCCGGCGGGCCGCCGCCGTGTCGCTTTCGGCCTGGGCAATGCGGCCCAGAGCCTCCAGCCTCTGCCCTGGCTTGAGATAGCTGGCGGCCTCGGGCAACTTCTCGAAAGATTCCCAAGGCGTCTGGTAGTGGCGGTACACCCGCTTCTGCTTGCCTTTGGCGTCGGTCTTGATCTCGGGCTGTCCGCAGGGCCGGTGGAAGTTCAAATAGGGATTGAAGTGCTGTTGGTAGAAGCGCTGGATGCGCCCCGCGTGCGGCGCCGCGATGTACGTATATCCCATGTGTTTGCGGATCACCGCGCCGTTTTTCGATTCCACCAAGCCGTTGTCGTTGGAGTGCCGCGGACGCGACTTGGTCTGTTCGATCAGCAGCTTGTTCAATAGCTTCTCCACCGTGCGATTGAGGAACTCGCTGCCGTTGTCGGAATGGAAGCCGCGGATACGAAAGGGAAACTGCTCGATCATGGCTTTCAGCAACGGCTCCAGCCAGGCTTCACTGATCGCGGGCGTGGCGCCGACCACTTGCCACTGGGTGACTTCATCCACGGCATTGATGTGGTAGACGCCCTTGACGCCATCGCGATCCCCTTGATGCACCGTATCCACTCGCAGAAAGCCGGGTTGGCCTTGCGGGTCGGGCCGGCGCCGCTCGCCGATCGACACCGCCGTGGGCCGGGTCTTGGTGAAATGCAGCCGCCGCTGGCGGTAGGCTCTGCGCCGCCGCAGGCGATAGATCTGGGCCACCGAGATCCCCGCCAGCCGCTCGTATTCGCGCTGCTGGTACTGCTGGTATTCCCGCTCGAGGATCTTGCGCGTGGCCGGGCCGCTGAGGGTTTCGTGGGCCTCGTCCACCGCCGCCAGCAGTTCGACGTCGGCGGGCGTGTACTTGCGGGCAAAGCGATGCCGCCGGTAGCGGGCGGGTTGGAGTTCTCCGCCCTGCCGGTACTGCTGGATCAGCCGCGTGATTTGCGCCCGGCTCAGTCCGGTCATCTTGACCAGATACTGCCGCAGCAGCCCTTTGTCGGCGCGGTTTTGGCGGCTGTAGCCGTGCTGGCGAAGCGTGCGCGCCACCCACGTGTAGATCTCGGCCCGCCCTTTGCCTTTGAATCGAATCTCCTCGCTGGAGTGGAGAAACTGCTGGATCTGTTGCAGGTTCAGCTTGCTGGTGTTTTGCACTTGGATAGTCAATTCCCAGCATGCCCACTCCCCGATCCTTCAGGCTCATCTTGTGTGAGAAACAAACTCCTCGTTCAGACTCATCTTGCATGAGACAAGACTCTTGACAAGGGGGGTTATAATGTTTGCTTCGCAAACTTTTTGTGAAGCAAATATTTCTCTCCTAGTTATTTTAAGCGCCCCATTCGGTCCATCTCAGTCCACGGTACACTGAAGGTGCTTATGCGCTCAAGGACGAAGTCCCGCTCCCGCGACTTGAACAAGTTGGCTGCGTCGATCGTTGCAGATGCGACCGACGAACGATCGGAAGAGGAACAGCTACTTGCGGAGGGGAAGAACCCGGCTGCCGTAGCACTAGGCAGGCTTGGCGGCAAGAAGGGCGGCAAGGCTCGGGCGGCAGCGTTGTCGGCTAAGGAGCGATCGCGAATCGCTGCAAACGCTGCTCGTGCACGTTGGGCTAAGGAACAGGAGTAACGTTTCTTCGATCCAAAGATGCCAGCCTCCCCACAAGTTCCGCCTTCTCCGAATCGTATCGTAGCGCAACAGATGGACGAAAGCGCGAAAAGTCTTGAAGATGCTTTCTCGGCAGATGTGCTGACGTATTTCGGGCCTATAGTGGAGCCGGTCGATGCAATGATCCGGGATGCTGTTGAGTTCAGAGCTTCGCGACGGCGTAGGAGACCAAGGCGCAGCCTTGCCTTCGTTCTCACGACACCTGGAGGTTACATAGAACCGGCTGAGCGTATCTCGAACACGCTGCGGAAACACTACAAGAACGTCTCTTTCGTTGTACCTGATCGGGCGATGTCAGCGGGCACGGTGCTTGTCATGTCTGGCGACGAGATCTGGATGGACTACTACTCGACACTAGGGCCAATCGACCCTCAGGTTGACCGTGCCGACGGAAGCAAGGTCCCAGCCCTGGGCTATCTGACTCAATATGAGAGGCTTATAGGAAAATCATCTCGCGGAGAGCTGACCACCGCCGAGCTAAGCATACTGATCCAAAACTTCGATCTTGGAGAACTGTACTACTATGAACAAGCTCGTGAGTTGTCGATAGCTTTGCTGAAGGAATGGTTGGTGAAGTACAAGTTCAAGAACTGGAAGAAAACCAAGACCAGGGGCTTGCGGGTGACACAGCAGATGAGACGAGCAAGAGCCGAAGAGATCGGCATGAAGTTGAACAATCCGGATTTGTGGCATCGGGGTATGCACTTCACTCCCGGCTACCCCATATCTTGTGGTCGGCTGATCCGCCTGCCGCGTACGTGTTGGACCATCTCTGAATAGGTAGTGGGGCCAACGGCCGCGGCTTGTTGGACAAGCCGGTAGAAGAGCTTTCCCCGGTGCCGAGAGCGTCGTCGATTGAAGCGAAACGTGTACTCATCCAGGTAATAGTCCAGGTGCTCACGGCTTACCGCGCCTTGGTGCGTGCCGATCAACCAGCGCTTCAACAGGGCAGCCACACGGTGAACACGAGGCAACAGCTCAGAGGCTGATTGGCTGGAAGTTGCCAGAAAGTCGTATTCGTGCCGATAGCCAAGCGCCTCCAGACCGACGTAACCTTCCCAGCCGTCGGTGTGGATGGTGCTGTCGGGTTCAACAGCCTCTTGGATGAAGCCGTGTAGCTGGTGCTTGGAAGCTCGACGGATGCGCCTCATGCGGATCCTTCCTAGCCCCGCACCGTCTTCTTCAGCGGCGATGGCTACCAGTGCCTTTTTCTGCGTCTGCCGTCCGTGCAGTCCCTCTTCTTCGCCCCCAACATAGGTCTCGTCGACCTCTACGCGGCCGCTGAGCCGTTCGCGGCCAGGCCGCACCATCGCGCGCCGCAGCTTGTGCAGCAACGCCCAGGCGGTGCGGTAGCTTCCCAGACCCAAAATGCTTTGCAGTCCCAGAGCACTCGCCCCGTTTTTCTGGCTCGTCACCCACCACATCGCCCGATACCAGGTGCGCAGCGGCAGACGCGTGTCCTGGAAAATCGTGCCTGCCGTCACCGAAGCCTGATAATCGCACTGTCCGCAGCGCAGCAGGCCCCGCCGACTGCGGCGAGTTCGCTGCCCTTCACAGCGGGGACACCTAAAACCCTGCGGCCAGCGCAGTTGCATCAGATACTCGCGACACGCCTGCTCAGTGCCAAAACGCCCCTCAAACTCCTCCAGCGTACGCGGGTAGTCCTCCATGAGCCCGCATACTATATGGGCTCTTCCGGGTTTTTAGTGGGTGGCCAACGGGTAGCCGGCTCCTCCATCCTGCCGACCCGACGTCGCCCGCAGTCACATCGGAGCCCAAAAGGCGGCCAAGAAATCCCCAAATACCCTACACGCCAGTCCGGTCGTGGGCAACTCGTAAAGGGAATAAGACACTGATAAACAGGGAGTTATCTCTTTGAGTGTGGCCACTGGATGACAGTTGTGGATCTGCATTTCACAGCCTTCGGGAGACTGTACGACTACCTGCCAGCAGCCTTGCTCTACTCGTAACCCTATTGTTTATCAGTAATTCTTTTTGGCCAACGCAGTCGCCGCCCGGCCTTGGGGGCCGTAGAGTTGTCACGAAGCCCTTGAATGGCACCGAAGCAGGCTCCGGGAGGTCGGCCTCACAGTGGCGAGGGATCCGTCACTCACCGCCGCCAGCCACTAAAATCCCAGAAGAGCTACTATATGTTGGGGCTTCGGGAGTCAAGTGCATACCCCGAATGTGGCATTCTCACGGTCGAGGGATATCCATGAATGTTCTTCGGTCTAAGCTGAAGCTCGAAATAGAAAACCTTGGTCGCAAACCGGCGGTTCAACAAGCACTTCAACACTATTACACGCTGCTGACTAGCTACATGGGCACGATTGGTGCCAAGGGAGCGTTGCACACGAAGAGTGTCTTTATACCGTTGGAGGCAGGATGACCCTAAAGAAAAAGGTGGAGGCGGTTGATAGCTTGATCGCAAGGAACCCGAAGGTTGACAAGACGGTTCTCAACGAGTCAATCGAGCTTATCGCAAAACTCAGAGGGTTAGGGTTCAGTCGTCATCGGTACAACTTAGCGTCCCCGTTTGAGAGGCGTCTCAGGCCGATGATGCTCTCTAGATCAACAAAACAAACTGACCGAAATGCTTGCCATTGCCTACCCGCTCAGGCATAATGGTCAGTATGAACAAGCTGGCCGGGGAGAAGCGTACACAGGTCATCGCCGCCCTTGTTGAAGGAAACTCCATCCGCTCTATTGTGCGGATGACTGGCGTAGCGAAGAACACCGTAACTAAACTGCTTGTGGACGTTGGGGCGGCCTGCTCCAAGTACCAAGACCGCGCAATGCGGAACCTGCCCTGTAAGCGACTCCAAGCTGACGAAATCTGGTCATTCTGCTACTCCAAGGCCAAAAACGTCCCCGCCGACAAGCAAGGCCAATTCGGCTACGGCGACGTCTGGACCTGGACGGCAATCTGCGCGGATACAAAGCTAATTCCGACTTGGTACGTGGGCGACAGGGGCGCGGGTAGCGCTTGGGAGTTCATGCGGGATCTAGCCCCCCGCCTCGCAGAGCGCGTCCAGTTGACGACAGACGGCCACAGGGTCTATCTAGAAGCCGTCGATGAGGCGTTCCGAGGAAACATCGACTACGCGATGCTCCAGAAGATCTACGGGCGAGATGAGAGCGAACCAGAGACACGCTACAGCCCCGCAAAGTGCAACGGGGCCAAGAAAGCAATTCAGAGCGGTAACCCTGACCCTGACCACATTTCCACCAGCTACGCAGAGCGGGCGAATCTCACGATGCGGATGTCAATGCGACGGTTTACTCGACTCACCAATGCTTTCAGCAAGAAGGTCGAGAATCTAGCAGCGGCAGTCAGCCTGCACTTCATGCACTATAACTTCGTGAGAATTCACCAGACTTTGCGAGTCTCGCCTGCCATGGCCGCTGGCGTGACGGATCGGCTCTGGTCCATGTCGGACATCGTTCACGTGCTTGAAGATTTTGAGATGGCTAGAAATTCGGCTCTTCTGGGATTTTAGTGGCTGGCGGCGGTGAGTGACGGATCCCTCGCCACTGTGAGGCCGACCTCCCGGAGCCTGCTTCGGTGCCATTCAAGGGCTTCGTGACAACTCTACGGCCCCCAAGGCCGGGCGGCGACTGCGTTGGCCAAAAAGAATTACTGATAAACAAAGGGTTACGAGTAGAGCAAGGCTGCTGGCAGGTAGTCGTACAGTCTCCCGAAGGCTGTGAAATGCGGATCCACAACTGTCATCCAGTGGCCACACTCAAAGAGATAACTCCCTGTTTATCAGTGTCTTATTCCCTTTACGAGTTGCCCACGACCGGACTGGCGTGTAGGGTATTTGGGGATTTCTTGGCCGCCTTTTGGGCTCCGATGTGACTGCGGGCGACGTCGGGTCGGCAGGATGGAGGAGCCGGCTACCCGTTGGCCACCCACTAAAAACCCGGAAGAGCCAGAAATTCAAACTGACCCACTACCACTTTTGAGGCATAAAACATTCTCGATAGAGAATGTGTTATGCCTTGGGAAACGACGGATGTGATGGACCCAAAAAAGCGGATGATCGAGCAATGGCAGAGCGGTCGCTACAGTAAGGCCGAGCTGGCGCGGCGCTTCGGCATGAGCCGCACGACGGTGTATGAGTGAATCGGGCGGTTTAACGCCTGCGGCTGCGGCGGGCTGGACGAACGCTCGCGGGCGCCCCGCTCGCAGCCGCACAAGACGTCGCCGGAGGTGGTCGCGCAGATCGTGGGGCTGCGTTCGAAGTTGCCCCACCGCGGGGCCAAGAAGCGGAAGGCGATCTGGGAGCGGGAGAACCCGGCGCAGCACTGGCCGGCGGCCTCGACGGTGGCGGGGATTCTGCAGCAGCAGGGGCTGACGGTGGCGCCTAAGCGGCGGCGTCGGGTAGCGGCGCCGTGGAGCGAGCCGTTGACGCTGTGCGACGCTTACCGCCGCTACTTGTTGCGCTGTCAGTTGCTATTGGGCACAAGCTACGGACAGGTGAAACCGGTGATGGAAGCGGCTTTCCGCGAGTATGGATTGCCGCCAGCGCTGCGCACCGACAATGGGCCGCCGTTTGCGACGTTGGCCGTAGGCGGATGGTCGCGGCTGGCGGTATGGTGGGTGAAGCTGGGGATCATCCCGGAGAGGATTGACCCCGGCAAGCCGCAGCAGAACGGGCGTTTGGAGGGGCTGCATCAAACGTTGAAGCGGGAAGCGGCGTCGCCGCCGGCGAGGACATGGCGGCAGCAGCAACAGGCCTTGCGACGTTTTCAGAAAGAGTACAACGAGCAGCGTCCGCATGAGGCGTTGGGACAGCAGACGCCGGCGAGTTGCTATACGTTGTCGCCGCGGGAGTATCCCTCACGGCTGGAGGAGCCGGCGTATCCGGCCGCGTATAGGCTCCGGCGGGTGCAGAAAGGCCCGCTCGTATTTGGTGCTACCGATAAGCAGCGACTCCCGTTCAGCGCCCGACCGGCAAACTACGTTGAGCGCTGCGAGCAAGCGCAACGAAGTGGTGGCGGCTGGTATTGCGTGCTTCGGCCGTAAGGTGATGAGAAAAGCGGGCTAGAATGGTGAACCGGAGGAGCCATGGCTTTAAAGAAAAAGTTGGCAGGGCGGGTCGCGCTGGTCACGGGAGGTTCTCGAGGCATCGGGAGGGCGGTCGCCGTTTCACTAGCCCAGCTAGGGGCCGCCGTAGGCGTTAACTATCACAAGCGCGCCGACGCCGCCAAAGAAGTGGTCGCGGGGATCGAAGACTCAGGTGGCCGAGCGCTCGCCCTGCAGGCCGACGTCGGCGACAAAGCGGCCGTGGCCGCTATGGTCGAGACAGCGAGGTCCGAGCTCGGGCCGGTCGATATTCTGGTCAATAACGCCGGGGTGGTCTATGCGGGAGACTTGTTCAACTTCAACGAGGAGGAAGTCGACCGTATGTGGCGCACCAACGTGAAAGGAGTGGTCTACTGTACGGCCGCGGCGGCGACGGGTATGATCGAAAACAAGTACGGCCGCGTGATCAACCTTGCCTCCATCGCCGCGTTGGGAACCGCTTATCCGGGAACGACGTTTTACGCGGCGACCAAGGCGGCCGTCATAGCCCTGACAAAACGATTCTCCTACGAGTTGAGATCCAATGGAATTACCGTTAACGCCGTGTTGCCCGGACTCGTGATCACCGACATGCCGATGGAAGGGAAGAGCCCCGAGGAGAGGCAGCGGATGATCGACAGGGCGTCGGGTCTGTCGATGACGGGGCGGGTCGGCCAACCGGACGACATTGCCGGCTTGGTCAAGTTTCTTGCTTCCGAGGAATCCGGCTTCATGACAGGCCAGTGCGTGGTCTCCGACGGCGGCCGCATGGACTACCTGTCCCCCGGTTGAACGCCCTCGCGTCCGAATGAGAGACTTCGGAGTCCGTTTCATACGTTCGGTCGCACGCACTGAGCGGACACGCTGGGATAGGAAGGCCGGATCCCTCGGCTGGTTTGGTCGTGAAAACTCTTGCGGACCGCCCGGTTCGCTATGTGTTAGCGCCTAGGTGCACGGCGACCATTCCGACGGCAACCGAGTTTTGATCGACCGCTCCGAAATTATTACCCACCGCAATGCGCGAAAGCTGATGGAGAAGAGGTCGCGCGAGGGGAAGTCTCGATTGATTTTTCAGGAGGAGGCCTCGGTTTTCCTGGGAGGCAAGGAGGTCCGTGCCTACCACGCCGGTCGCGGCCACGCAAACGGGGACGCCGTCGTTTACTTTCCCCATTGCAGGGTGGTACATATGGGTGGCTTCTTTGCTCCTAGTTTGCCGTTGATTGACTAGGGGGCCGGAGGCAGTGGCACATCGAGTGGCTGAATGCGCTCGACACCGTCCCAGAGTTGGAGTTTGAAAGAATCATCCCCGGTCACGGGGGGGGCGCGCGGCGCGAAGATCTTGTCCGCTGGGCGCGGAGCTTTCGAACGGTTCGAGGTTGGCTGGACTGGTTGCGGCAACACGACGCCAGCCCCGAAGGAGCCGTTCGTCTTGTCAGGACCGATAATCCGCCGGGCTGGGAGAAGACTAAAGAGTTCCCGGTCGGATGACCGCTTTTTACCGCGATCTCTCTCGATCAGCGGCCGAGACCTCCGCGCGACCTCTTTGCCGATCGAAGACAGGAGAAGCGATAGTTGAAGAGGGCGGTTGAGGTGTTCGGGAAGAGCGCTTGGTCCGTGGCTGAACGGTTGGCCCTGGCCGGTACCGTTGCTCTGAGTCTAACTTGGTGCATTGCTTCCCTTTGGCTACCCTTCGGCTGGGACCACGGGATCTTCGCGGCACTCGGCGACGTTATCGTCCGCGGTGGCATGCCCTATCGCGACGGCTGGGAACTGAGGGGGCCCCTCGCCTACTACGGTTACGCGCTGGCGCAATGGGTGTTCGGTCGATACATGTGGGGCGCCCGCGTCGTCGACGTGCTCTTGCTGCTTGCCAGCAGCCTTTCACTGATGCGCACGGTTGCCCGTCTGGCTTCGCCTGCCGTAGGTCTGTGGACCGCCCTGGGCTTCATTCTTTGGTATGCCTCGTTGACGTGGTTTTTCACGTGTCAGCCTGATGGCTGGGTGACGATGTTCATGCTGCTGGGGGCAGGTTCTCTGATTGCTCACCCGGGTCAACCTGCCCTCCGTCGATTGGCCCTTTCCGGGGTTCTGGTCGGTTGCTGCGCGCTCATCAAACCTTTTTACGCCGCCTTCCTGCTAGTACCGCTTGTATATGTTTTTTCACTGCGCCAACCTGCTTCGCACCGGAGGCGCATCCTTTCCGTCGTCACGACTTGTGTTGCGGCTGGGGCGCCTTTGCTTCTGGCGACAGGATGGTTTGTCTACCATGGGGCGCTGCAAGAGTTGGTTCAAGTGCACCTACTCTACAACACGCGGATCTATACCGATGTGACTTCAGAGGGGGCTTCCGGTGTAACTTCACTGGGGCTGTTTGAGAGTGCCCGCGAGTTTCTCGAGTATCTGTTGATAGGCATCTTCAGCGCCAAGGTGGCGATCGTATTGCCCGCAATTTTGGTGGGGGCTTATGGGTTGTGGCGGAAACGGCCGGCTGTGGGACTGAGCTTGCTTACATGGGTCGCGGTCGCCCTATTTTGCGTGGTGCTGCAGGGCAAGTTCTACGTCTATCATTGGATTCCCGCCTTCGCTCCGTTCGCCGTCCTTGCCGGCTGTGGTTTGTGGGCCCTAGTGACCGACGCCTTGCCGGCATTCAGCAAGTTTCCATCCCGCGCTGCGCGCATCTTTGCCGTGGCCGCCGCTGTGATCACGTTCGCACAGTTAGCGATTACTCCTGGATTCGATGTCATCCAATGGCTGAAGCTCATGTCAGGGGGGATCACCGGAGACGAGTACTATGGATCGTACCAGCGAACCAAATACGTTGCCGGCGACAACATGCAAGCGGCGGGCTACATACGGAGTCGTACCGACGATCAGGATGAGGTCGCTATTTGGGGCAACGAAGCGATCATTACTTTTCTGAGCGGACGCCAAAGCCCCACCCGCTTCGTCTTCAGTATGCCCCTCACCTATGGAGGACCTAGCGCTATTCGCTCCGCATACCGTCGCGAATATATCAGCCAGCTCCGCCGAGGGCGTCCTATTTACATCGTTGTCGGTATGCCTTGGGAGTACCCTCACGACAAAGAGAAGTCCCTAACCAGGATTTCCATTTTGGCCCTGGCACGGTGAAAGTATACACCCGCGCTGCCCCGCATACCACGTCTTTTCGCGCTGAACCCTGCACATGACCTCCACCGGTAGGCGCCAGGGCTCGTCCATCCGCTCACAGACGTTGATTGAGCGGACTGAACGGCGCTCCGGCCGACACTGCTCCTTGCGAAACCTTTTGGAGCCGAAAACTGTTGATCCTCGCCCGGTCAACGCTACCCGCTTGGCAGCGGCAGCGCCCAGATCCTGTGCAGCATGTCGCCGAACAGCCTGCGGTTCAAATGTCCTTCGGCCAGCAGCAGCCAGTAATACCGCGCGTGCTTGACCAGCCGACCGCCGGTCTTCATCAACCTGTGTTGCAAGCTCGTCAGCGACCAGCTCTTGATCCTTGGTGGCAGTCCCAGCCGCCGCCACAGGTTGCCCAGGTTGTAGGCCAGCACACTCAACTGCAAGCGCACTTCGTTCGCCCGGAAGCGATGGCACGACAGCCTGGTCCAATGCGTCGCCTGCTTGCCTTCTTTAATCCACTGCTCGGCCGTCCCGCGCTTGTTGTAGAAGCGCACCACGGAGCGGCTCGGCAGAGTCAGGTTGGTGACGATGAAGTTGTCCCGTGGAAACAGCTCCCCAGCGTGATGCTCCACCTTGGCCACGACCCTTCGGGCCTTGCTCCAGCTCGCTGCCCGGTAGAGAAAGCTCCTGTAGCGCACCAAAGGCTTCCGAGTGGGTCTTCCCACCGGCCGCACCAACAGCTCGGCAACTTCACGCCGCAGGTTCTCGTTCGCCGGAAGGCGGATGGCATACTTCACGCCACGCTCCTCCGAAGCCTCGTAAATCTCTGGCTTGGCAAAGGCTGCATCCCCCCGGAAGGCAACCTCTTTGCCATGGTTCTGCTGACGTTCGATCTCGGGCAGGAGCAGTTCATCCCAGTCCTCAGCGCTGTGCACATTGCCCGGACGGAGCTTGGCCGCCAGACAGTCGCCGTGACTGTTGAACAGCAACAGCGGGTGGTAGCAGACGGACTCGAAATGGCCGTTGTAGGCGCTGCCTTCCTGTTGGCCGTGGACGGGGCTTTCCGTCGAGTCCATGTCCAGAACAACCCGCTCGGAGTTGTCTTGGGTCTCGGCTTGGGCGAGCAGCTCCCGGTTCAACGCCATCAACCCCAGCAGGTTCTCTTCGCTCGCCAGCATCTCCGTCTCGAAGCTGTGGAGCGTCGAGGTCAAGGCCGCACCGCGATCCCAGATTTTCTGCGAACCGATCAGCCGAAACGTCGGATCGATCGAAACCCGCGCGGCGTCGTTGAGGTCCTCGTAGCCCGCCAAGCGGCTGTAGACCGACTGCCGCAACAGATCAGCGAGCGTGAACTGCTTGTTTGTGCCTTGCCGGGAGTCGCTGACATGCTCGTCAATCAGTTCTCCGAACCCGAGCCGTTCGTCCAGTTCGCGAACCAAAATCAAGCCACCGTCGGAAGTGACGTGCGATCCTTGGAAATCGACTTTGAGAAGTCCATTGAAAGTTAGCTGGAACGGCTTTGTTTCTTTTTCACCCATTGGGTGTTGGCCTCCCTGGCGTCCTCATCGGGCTCTAGCCCCTATGAATAAAGACGCTGAACGCCACCGCAAAGTCGGAATGTCAAACTCAAATCGAAAATCGGGGAATCGAGTTCCCGGAACTGGTCCAACTGCTAGGTTCGCGGTACCGTCTCGAGACTCGAATCGGTTTCCTGGACCTATACCGTCTAATTGCGGAACCTCGGGCCCTAAGTGATGAGAAAAAACGTGGAGGGGCCGACCGAGCGGCAACTTAAGGATGAACGTCTTATTGTTTTCATCCGGTTGGAGATGGAAACGCGGCCGGTGCGGACAGGCCGGTGACTCGGCGATCCCCCGCCAGCCGGTCCTGGGGAAGGCGAGTTGAGCGCCGCCAAAGAAGTGGTCGCGGGGATCGAAGACTCAGGTGGCCGAGCGCTCGCCCTGCAGGCCGACGTCGGCGACAAAGCGGCCATTGAGATCCAATGGAATTACCGTTAACGCCGTGTTGCCCGGACTCGTGATCACCGACATGCCGATGGAAGGGAAGAGCCCCGAGGAGAGGCAGCGGATGATCGACAGGGCGTCGGGTCTGTCGATGACGGGGCGGGTCGGCCAACCGGACGACATTGCCGGCTTGGTCAAGTTTCTTGCTTCCGAGGAATCCGGCTTCATGACAGGCCAGTGCGTGGTCTCCGACGGCGGCCGCATGGACTACCTGTCCCCCAGTTGATTCTCGTCGCGTCCGAATGAGAGACTTATTAAGGCTCGCAAAATCCAGTGACTTGGGAACACGGGCACAGCATGCCGCGCCCCTACGGTCTGAACACGGGCCATGTCTTCATAATTGCGAGGCTCAGCACGCGCTCCTACATTTCCAAGTGCCCAACGGATCGGTCGAGCACAGCATGCCGCCGCCCACGGCCGCCCGCAAACGGGAGTGCATTTATGAAATGGAGCGCCCGGGATTCTCCTAGCCCGCTTTTCTCACCACGTGGCGAGACGAAGTGCGTGAGAGACCGGTCAGTACAAGGCGCGCGACGCTCGGCGACTCATTTTCTGAGAAATGCGAGCGTACTTGAACCCTACGTTGAGCACGGCGAGCAAGCGCAACGCAGTAATGGCGGGCTTATGGCGTGCTTCAGCCGTCAGGTGGTGAGAAATGGGGGCTAGCCGCGAACCGACACTTCCCCGCGGCCTAAGGCGTTTGTGGAGCGAACTATGAATAAGCAAACGGTTGTGCGAGCTCTGGCCGCGGTTATAGCTGCCGGAGGCTTTTGGGTGGGATTGACCCAGCAGCCAGACCGGAGCCTCGAAGCCGAACAGATTCGGTCGGCCGCCCACGCGATCTTGGGCGGCGGGGGCAACGTCGGCGTGTTCGTGACGGAGGAAGGAGTGGTCCTGGTCGATGACAAGTTCGAACGGCACGTGCCCGAAATTCTTGAGAAGGTCAAGGCCATTACGGACCAGCCTGTACGGTATGTCTTTAACACCCACCACCACGGCGACCATGTCGGGGGGAATCCAACCCTGCTCGAAAGCACGGAAATCATCGCTCATCGCAACGCTCGGGAGAACATGCTCAAGAATTCCCAGGCCGGCCTGCCGCGTGTGACTTTCCGAGAGCAAACGTCGGTGTTTTTGGGAGGCCAGGAGATCCGCGCTTACTACTTCGGGCGCGGCCATACCGACGGCGATGCCGTGATCCATTATCCCGACCAGAAAGTAATCCACTCCGGGGACCTGTTTATACGCGCTTCGCCGTTTATTGACTATTCCTCCGGGGGCAGCGCCCTCGAGTGGGACAAGACCCTCGCGGCCATCCTCCAGTTGGACTTCGATACCGTGATCCCCGGACATGGACCGGTTGCGAAGCGCGAAGATTTAGTGCGTTGGAAGAAGGATTTCCAAACACTCCGCTCCCGCGTGCGGCAACTCCGCCGGCAGGGCAAGACGGCCGAACAGATCGAAAAACTCGTCAAGCTCGATGACCTGCAGGGCTGGAGCATGACCAACTTGCTGCAAATGAGCCTTCCGGGACTCTACGACGAGCTTTCTGCCGATTGACAAGAGAAGATTGCTTCTGATGGCAAACCCGCTTTTCTCACCACGTGGGGAGATGATCTACGGCGACCTGCACGTCATCGTCGGTGGAGGAGGCGATGTCGGCGTTCTGGTCGGGTGAGACCGTCCCCGCCGTTGGTTAGCGTGAAAGCGGGACCACGCGGAAAGACAGGCGGCCGGGAACGATCGGCAATCGAACGCGTCTCGGCGAGGCGCCCCGCTATCAGCGATGCCTGAACAAATCGTCAAACAGCGCTCGCGCGGTTTTATCTGTATCACCGCGCATCCGCAGGGCTGCGCTCGAAACGTCGAGCAGCAAATCGAAGCCGTGAAGCGCAACCGGCCGAAGAGCATCGCTGGGCCGCGCAACGTACTGGTCATCGGCGGCTCGACGGGTTACGGGCTGGCTACGCGGATCGCCGCCGCTTGGGGTTTCGGCGCCAACACCGTCGGCGTCTTCTACGAACGTCCCCCCGACGGACGAAAAACCGCCGCGGCGGGATACTACAACACGGTCGCCTTCCACCGGCTGGCCCGCAAAGAGGGGCTTTACGCGGCCGGGGTTAACGGCGATGCGTTTTCCGACGAGGTCAAGCGCCAAACCCTAGACCTCGTTCGCCGCGACATCGGCAAGTTGGACTTGGTCATCTACAGCTTGGCCGCGCCTCGTCGCGTCCACCCCCGCAAGGGCGAAGCGTTTCAGGCGGTGCTAAAGACGATCGGAGCCCCCTACCGAGGCAAGACGGTCGACTTTGCCAGCGGCGCGGTGACGGAAGCGGCCATTGAGGCCGCTGATGAGGAAGAGGTCGCCGCGACGATTGCCGTGATGGGCGGCGAAGATTGGCGGTTCTGGATTGACGCGCTCGGTGAACAGGACTTGCTCGCCGAAGGCGCACGGACCTTGGCTTATTCATACGTGGGCCCCAAGCTCACTTGGCCCATCTACCGACAAGGCACCATCGGCGCGGCCAAGAAGGATCTCGAGCGGACTGCCGGGGAGTTAAACGCCCTACTGGCTTCCCGGCTGGGAGGGGGAGCGCGGGTTTCGGTCAACAAGGCTGTCGTCACCCAGGCTTCCGTTGCCATTCCGGTCGTTCCTCTCTATATCAGCCTGCTGTTGCGGGTCATGAAACAAAAGGGCGTTCACGAAGGGTGCATCGAGCAGGTGCAGAGGCTCTGCTTTGGCCACTTGGCCAACGGGAGGGAGCTTGCCCTTGACGGGGAAGGTCTCATTCGACTCGACGATCTGGAACTGCGCGACGACGTCCAGACGGCGGTCGCCGGGTTGTGGGAGAAAGTATCCACTGAAAATCTCGAGGAACTTTCCGACATCGCCGGTTTCCGACAAGAGTTCAATAACCTATGGAACTCGGCTTCGACCTGGAGGGTGTGGATTATGCCCAACCCACTGAGACGGATCTACCGTTGTAGCTCAGGGCCCGGAAACCCGGAGCCACTGCCTCCGCGCTGACGAGGGTCGGAGGGAGTCCCCCTGGGACTGGCAAGCTCCGTGGCGAAATTCACGCTCCCCCCGCTTTGTGCGCAGCGATAAGAAAGGGGAAAGATTAAGTGATTGAAAAGTTTGGCTCCCCAGGTAGGACTCGAACCTACAACCCTCCGGTTAACAGCTAGGAATTTCAATGTCTGATCGGATGATACCGGCTGCTATGGGTTAATATGCCCAGTCGGTTAGCCGCGCGCGCTACCCGAGTTGCTTGCTCTCGGCTGCTATTGAGACATACCGGTTTTTATATGGTGTGGGCACAAAATAGGGCACAATCCCCTGCCCCCCGTGCCCCTTTTCACGCCGGCGGGTCCCATCAGGGGGTTTATCGATGAAGTTGGACGTGCAAACAGGCGAGAGCTTGACCAGAAGCTGGCGGGACCTCGGACCCGGCGTCCGCCCTTCGCCCATTTTTTTTGGTCAGCCCGCCCAGACTGTTGACAAACGTCAAACACCTGGATAGCGCGTAGCCATCTGGGAGCTGATTTTGGAACTACAGCATTTTCTCATCGAAGGATGAGCCTGAAGACGGGGGTTGGGGCTTTTTGAGTCGCTGGGGCTCCTTTCGGGCTTTTTGATTTTGAGTTTTGGGAAGGGGAGAATCGTCGTCGGGGTTGTGGGATTGTGGGAATCGCGGAGCGATTTCCAAGGGCGGTGGGAAACGAAGGGAAACCTGGTTTTGGTTTTCCTCGTTTTCCATCGCCCGTCATTTCCACAGCCCTCTTCCTGCTGTTCAGCACGGCGTGTTCGCGGAACGGAAACTGGCAAACAGCTTCTGCTTGGCTCGCTGCATCCGGCGGGCCGCCGCCGTGTCGCTTTCGGCCTGGGCAATGCGGCCCAGAGCCTCCAGCCTCTGCCCTGGCTTGAGATAGCTGGCGGCCTCGGGCAACTTCTCGAAAGATTCCCAAGGCGTCTGGTAGTGGCGGTACACCCGCTTCTGCTTGCCTTTGGCGTCGGTCTTGATCTCGGGCTGTCCGCAGGGCCGGTGGAAGTTCAAATAGGGATTGAAGTGCTGTTGGTAGAAGCGCTGGATGCGCCCCGCGTGCGGCGCCGCGATGTACGTATATCCCATGTGTTTGCGGATCACCGCGCCGTTTTTCGATTCCACCAAGCCGTTGTCGTTGGAGTGCCGCGGACGCGACTTGGTCTGTTCGATCAGCAGCTTGTTCAATAGCTTCTCCACCGTGCGATTGAGGAACTCGCTGCCGTTGTCGGAATGGAAGCCGCGGATACGAAAGGGAAACTGCTCGATCATGGCTTTCAGCAACGGCTCCAGCCAGGCTTCACTGATCGCGGGCGTGGCGCCGACCACTTGCCACTGGGTGACTTCATCCACGGCATTGATGTGGTAGACGCCCTTGACGCCATCGCGATCCCCTTGATGCACCGTATCCACTCGCAGAAAGCCGGGTTGGCCTTGCGGGTCGGGCCGGCGCCGCTCGCCGATCGACACCGCCGTGGGCCGGGTCTTGGTGAAATGCAGCCGCCGCTGGCGGTAGGCTCTGCGCCGCCGCAGGCGATAGATCTGGGCCACCGAGATCCCCGCCAGCCGCTCGTATTCGCGCTGCTGGTACTGCTGGTATTCCCGCTCGAGGATCTTGCGCGTGGCCGGGCCGCTGAGGGTTTCGTGGGCCTCGTCCACCGCCGCCAGCAGTTCGACGTCGGCGGGCGTGTACTTGCGGGCAAAGCGATGCCGCCGGTAGCGGGCGGGTTGGAGTTCTCCGCCCTGCCGGTACTGCTGGATCAGCCGCGTGATTTGCGCCCGGCTCAGTCCGGTCATCTTGACCAGATACTGCCGCAGCAGCCCTTTGTCGGCGCGGTTTTGGCGGCTGTAGCCGTGCTGGCGAAGCGTGCGCGCCACCCACGTGTAGATCTCGGCCCGCCCTTTGCCTTTGAATCGAATCTCCTCGCTGGAGTGGAGAAACTGCTGGATCTGTTGCAGGTTCAGCTTGCTGGTGTTTTGCACTTGGATAGTCAATTCCCAGCATGCCCACTCCCCGATCCTTCAGGCTCATCTTGTGTGAGAAACAAACTCCTCGTTCAGACTCATCTTGCATGAGACAAGACTATTCATCGCGCCCGCTTGCCGACATACTCTACGCTGGGCGATGTACGCAAACTACTGCCGTGAGCCGTGGCCGCCAGGTCTTTCGTCTCATCCACCGCGGCCGGGGTGAGAGATGCGGGTTAATCGTCTTAATCGCTGCAATTGACAGCATCGCGATTCGGGGTTACTGTAAAAGTAGCAATGAACCGCGCGCTGAGTTGGCTTGTTGTCGGGTGGCTGGGGACGGCCCTGCTGGGCTTGCCCTGCGGCATGTTCCCCGCGGCCGCCGGCGCCTCCGGCCATGACTGCTGCGACGAGAACGAAAAGTCTTCGGCGAACCTTCCCGAAAACTGCGAACGGTATTGTGCGACGTCGGGCAGAGAAGCGGTCGTCGCAGGGAACCTGTCACTCCTTCCGGACGCCACCGCGGCGGTGCAAAACTCTTTCACCGGCCACACGCAAGTATCCTGGGGCGAACCTACCCCTGCTTTGCAGCCCGGCCTCACTTATTTTTCTCGCCTCTATCTGCGGAATTCCCGCCTCCTGATCTAGGTTTATCTTCCTCTGACGGATGCTCTGCAATCGGCCCCGTAGGGGTGTGCGAGTTGGAGCGTGTCGCGCCTAGGTTGTCCTCGGCGCTTCACCCGAGTTGTTAGCCCGCTTTTCTCACCAGGTGGCGAGGCGAAGCACACGATAGGTCCTTGGCTGCGCCTTGGGCTTTCGACTCCCAGCGATGAGCAGCTTTGGATGGGCCGCGCGAGCCCCTTCTTGCGAGTAAACCAGCGTTCCCGCTGTTAGGGAAGAGAACCGGAGGAAACGATGTTTAGGCGAATGATGTTAGCAGGCTTGCTGGCGGCGCCGGTGTTGGCCCAGTCGTACTCCACCAACGGAGACAGCGCACTGGAGGCGCTCATCGAAAAGGCTCTCGATCGCAATCCGGCGATTCGAGAGTCGCTGGCGCGCTATCGCGCGGCGCGGCAACGCATTCCCCAGGCAACCTCGCTGCCCGACCCTGTCCTCGACGTCACGCAGTACGCTCGTACCCCGGAAACGCGCGTCGGGCCGCAGACGACGATGCTCAGCATTTCTCAGACGTTCCCTTGGTTCGGGAAACTCAGCGATCAGGGGAAGGTGGCCACCAAGGAAGCGGCTGCGTGGCGCGAATCTCATGAGGCGCGGAAAGCCGAAGTTGTTCGACAAGTCAAGCTGGCCTACTATGACTTGGCTTACATCGATCGCGCCATTCGGATCACCGAAGAAGACCACGAATTGCTGCGGTATTTTGAAACTCTGGCCCAGGCACGATACTCGCAGGGAGTCGGGCTGCAACAGGCCGTGGTGAAACTGCAGACCGAGCTGACGCGCGACCTAAACCGGTTGGAGACGCTCCGCAGCCGGCGCGTCGATGCCGAAGCAGCGCTGAATACACTGGTGGACCGGCCACCCGAGACACCGATCCCGCGGGCGAGCCCGGCCCAAAGGCCGACGGTAGACCTCAAACTCGAGAACCTGTATCGCACAGCGCGGAGCCGGCGTCCGGAAGTAAAGGCGGCCTTCCTACGGATCGAAAAGGATGAGAAGAGGATCCAGTTGTCCCGCAGAAACTATTGGCCCGATGTAACGGTCGGCGCCGGCTTCGTCAACGTGGCCGGGCGCAGTGATCCCGCTGCCCGGCTGAACCCGCCACCCGACGACGGAAAGAACGTCTACAGCTTCTCAGTCGGCGTCAACCTGCCGATCTTCCGCCGCAAATACGATGCCGCGGTCCTGGAAGCCACCGAAGACTTCCTGGCCGCCAGGGAACAGTACCGGAACACGGTCAATCAAGTGGAGGTATCGATTCGCTCCGTGGGCTTTCGGGCACAGACGATCCAACAGCAGATCGCCCTTTTCGAGGACCTGCTGTTACCGCAGGCCGAACAAACACTCCGCTCCAGCGAGGCCGCCTATTCGACGGGAACACTCGGGATCCTCGACCTGTTGGACAGTGAACGCGTGCTGCTCGAAGTCCGGTTGGGTTTGGCGCAGTTTGACAGCGACTACATGAAGGCGTTGGCCGAGATGGAACGGGCGATCGGATCCCCGTTCCCGGAGGTGGAACCATGACGGCAAGACCAAGAATGGTTGTCGTCGGAGCGGTGGGATTCCTCCTGGGCGCCGCCCTGCCCGGCATCGTGATCTGGAATCCGGCGGGCTGGAGTTGGGCGGACCGGCTGGTCGGAAGCGGCCGCCAATCCCCTACTGGATCCGTCAGGGAGCCGGTTGCCCAAGAGCGGCTGTGGACCTGCGGCATGCACCCGCAAGTCATTCGGCGTGAACCGGGAAGGTGTCCGATTTGCCAAATAAAGCTCGTACCGCTGAAGTATACGGCGGCGGAAACGGGCCCCGGCGATGCTCCCCAAGGCGAACGGAAGATCAAGTACTGGCGAGCGCCCATGGACCCCAACTACATTTCCGACAAGCCGGGAAAGTCCCCCATGGGCATGGATCTGATTCCGGTCTATGAGGACGAGGAACCTGTCGCAGGCGGAATCCGCGTCGACCGCAACTTCTTGCAGAATTTCGGCGTTCGTACGGCCGTGGCCGAGAAGGGGTCGATTCCAGTCGAGATCCGCACGGTGGGAGTCCTGGCTCACAACGAGGAGAACGTAGTCTCGGTCAACACGAAATTCGAGGGCTGGATCGAAAAAGCTGAGTTCAACAATATCGGAGAGCATGTGCACCGGGGCGACCCGCTGTTTGAGATCTACAGTCCGCAGCTGGTCACGACCCAAAAGGAATATTTGGCGGCCAAAGAATACTTGGCGCGGTTAAGGTCTTCGAATTATCCCGACGCGGTCGATCGAACGCGTTCTTTGCTTGAAGCGACGCGGGAGCGCCTCCGTCACTGGGATGTCACCGACGGCCAAATCGCCCGCTTGGAACAGAGCGGTCGTGTCATGCGCACGGTCGAAGTGTTCGCTCCCGCCTCCGGGCACATCGTCTGGAAGATGGGCGATTCCCTGGAGGGCATGAAATTGACTTCCGGCATGACGGTTCTCAAGCTTGCCGATCACTCCACTCTTTGGGCTGAAGTCGAATTTTACGAGCATCAGCTGCGATATCTCCGCGAGGGACAGCGCGCCCAGATCGGCGTAGACGCATTCCCGGGGCGGCTGTGGAGCGGCAAGATCGTTCTCTTTAACCCGGGCCTCGATTCACGGACGCGAACTCTCAGGGCCTTTATCGAGGTGGACAATCGAGACCTCAAGTTGCGGCCGCAAATGTTCGCTCATGTGTTGATTCGCGTTCCAGCCGTCTCCGGAGCGGTCAAGGTTCCCGAAGAAGCGATCTTGCACAGCGGCGAAAGAAGCGTGGTGATTGTGCAAAAAGCCGAAGGTCTGTTTGAACCTCGCGAGGTAAAGCTGGGAGCCAACGGCGCCGGCTACTACGAAGTCCGCGACAGCGTTCAGCCGGGGGAACTCGTCGTAACTTCATCTCAATTCCTGATCGATTCGGAAAGCAATCTGAAGGCTGCCATTAGCCAAATATTGAGTCAGCGCGGCGGTAAGGATGACAAGAGTGACGAAACAAAAGAGCCGCCGATGACCGATCAGCACTAGGTGTCTTATGTTTGCACGCGTCATTGAATGGTCGATCGAGAACAAGTTCCTGGTTGTGCTGGCGACGCTGTTTCTCATTGCCGCCGGCGGCTATTCCCTGATGAACACGCCGCTGGATGCGATTCCCGACCTGTCTGACGTCCAGGTGATTATCTTCACCGAGTATCCGGGACAGGCGCCGCGCATTGTCGAGGACCAAGTCACCTATCCACTGACGACGCAGATGCTGGCCGTCCCGTTTTCGAAAGTCGTGCGCGGCTACTCGTTCTTCGGCTTCTCGTTCGTTTACGTCATTTTTGAAGACGGGACCGACATGTATTGGGCCCGTAGCCGGGTGTTGGAGTACCTGAACTTCGTTTCAGGCCGGCTGCCCAGCGGCGTGAGCCCGACCTTGGGACCGGATGCCACCGGTGTCGGCTGGGCGTTCATGTATGTGCTCAAGTCTGATCGGCACGACCTGAGCGAGCTGCGTTCGATCCAGGACTGGCACCTGAAGTACGAGCTGACGAGCGTCCAAGGTGTCTCGGAGGTGGCCAGCATTGGCGGCTTCGTGCGGCAGTACCAGATCACGGTCGATCCTAATAAGCTTCGCGCCTACAATATCTCGCTCGCGAAGATCCGCAGGGCCGTCGAGCGAAACAACAATGACGTCGGCGGCCGCCTGCTGGAAGTCTCCGAAAAAGAGTTTATGGTCCGGGGCTTGGGCTACATCAAGTCTCTCGACGACATTCGCAAGATCGCCCTGGGCGTGGACGACCGCGGCACACCCATTTTGATTCGCGACGTCGCCAGAGTCGCACTGGGACCCGAGATCCGGCGAGGGCTGGCGGACTGGAACGGCGAAGGGGAGGTGGTGGGCGGCATCATTATCGTTCGCTACGGGGTCAACGCCATGCAAGTCCTCCAGGACGTCAAGGCGAAATTGGCTCAGATGAAGGCCAGCCTGCCCGAAGGCGTGGAAATCGAGGTTGCCTATGATCGCACCGGCCTCATTGAGCGCTCGGTTGCAAATCTGGCGGAGAAGCTGATCGAAGAGAGCATCGTGGTCGGTCTGGTCTGCGTGCTGTTTCTCGCTCACCTGCGAAGTGCATTCGTTGCCATTCTCACCTTGCCGCTCGGCATACTCGTGGCCTTTGTAGTCATGTACTACCAGGGGATCAACGCCAACATCATGTCGCTCGGCGGCATCGCCATAGCGATCGGCGCCATGATCGACGCCGCCATCGTCATGATTGAAAACGCCCATAAACACTTGGAGCGAGACGCTGGGAAAAAACCGCACTGGCGCATCATCACGGATGCCGCGACGGAGGTGGGCCCGGCGCTGTTCTACTCGCTGCTGGTGATCACGGTCTCCTTTATGCCGGTCTTTACCCTGGAAGCGCAGGAAGGCCGGTTATTCAAACCCCTGGCTTATACGAAGACCTATTCGATGGCCGCGGCGGCGCTGTTGTCCATCACGCTGGTGCCCGTGCTCATGGGGTACTGGATTCGTGGCAAGATCCTGCCGGAAAAGAAAAACCCGATTAACAGGTTCCTGATCTGGCTTTACCATCCGGTCTTGGAGTTTTCGTTGCGTTTCAAGTGGCCGGTGCTGATTGTGACCGTGATTCTGATGGCGGTGACGGTGATTCCGTTTCAGACGCTGGGCTCGGAGTTCATGCCGCCCTTATGGGAAGGGGATCTATTGTATATGCCGACGACCTTTCCCGGCATCTCGATAACGAAAGCGCGGGAGATTTTGCAGCAGACCGACAAGATCATCAAGACGTTCCCCGAGGTGCACCACGTCTTCGGCAAGATCGGCCGCGCCGAAACCGCCACCGACCCAGCGCCGCTCTCGATGATCGAAACCACGATCATGCTCAAGCCGGAAAGTGAATGGCGGGAAGGAATGACGCCACAGAAGCTGATCGACGAGATGAATGCCGCGATTCAGATCCCGGGCCTGACCAATGCCTGGACGATGCCCATCAAGACTCGCATTGATATGCTTTCGACGGGCATTAAGACTCCGGTGGGTATCAAATTGGGCGGGCCAAATCTGCAGGTTCTGGAGGACCTGGGCAAAGAAGTGGAAGCGGTGATCCGTAATGTTCCGGGAACCTTGAGCGTCTACGCCGAACGGGTCATGGGCGGGAACTATCTCGATTTTGAAATCGACCGCGATGCGGTCGCGCGCTACGGTCTCGCGGTAGGTGACGTACAGGACGTTATTCAGTGGGCGATCGGGGGTATGAACATCACGACCACCGTCGAAGGCCTGGAACGGTATCCAGTCAACCTGCGTTACAGCCGCGAACTGCGGGATGACCTGCCGGCTCTGCGCGCGGTCGTCGTGGCTACGCCCGGGGGGCAGCACATTCCGCTGGGTCAGCTAGCAACCCTGAAGTACGTTTTGGGGCCACCCTCGATCAAAAGTGAAAACGCCCGGCCGAACGCCTGGATTTACGTCGACCTGAGCAATATTGACGTGGGCACCTACGTGGCCAATGCCCAGAAGGCGGTGGCGGAGCAAGTCGAGATCCCGCCTGGGTACACCGTCACTTGGAGCGGGCAGTACGAGTACATGCAGCGCGCCCAACAACGGCTCATGTATGTGATCCCGTTAACCCTCGTGATCATCTTTGTGATTATTTTCATCAACACGGGATCGCTGATCGAAACCGGGATTGTTTTCCTCGCGGTGCCGTTCTCTCTGGTAGGCGCCGTCTGGCTGCTTTATCTGCTGGATTACAACATGAGCATCGCGGTCTGGGTGGGCGTCATCGCCCTAGCGGGGATCTCTGCCGAGACCGGGGTCATTATGCTGCTGTACCTCGATATCGCCTACGACGACTACCGAAAGCGAGGCCTGATCAAGGACCGCAACGGCTTGATCGAGGCGATCTATCACGGGGCGGTGCAGCGCGTGCGGCCCAAGGTGATGACGGTGTCGGCCATCATTGCCGGCTTGTTGCCGATCATGTGGAGTCACGGCGCCGGCGCCGACGTCATGAAACGAATTGCAGCGCCGATGGTGGGCGGCGTCGCCACTTCCGCCATCGTCGTGCTCGTGATCTACCCCATCCTCTACTATCTCTGGAAGGGTCGCGGCTTACCAAAGGGGGGGAAATTCACGGGTTTCGACAAGACGAAGGGGGCGAAATGAGATATCTCACTCTGCTGCTGCTAACTCTCTTCTGTTTGCAAGGGGCCGCGGCGCAAACGACTTTCGAGGTGATCCACAAGAAACGGTTTTGGCAGGATGGGCGCGGGGAGATCCTGATCAGCGCGGAAGGCATCGCCTTCCGTGCCGCCGAGGAGAAAAACAGCCGCCGCTGGGCATACTCGGACATTCAATACTTCGACCGCGTGAGCGAGCAGGAATTTGTGGTTCTCAGCTACGAAGATGAGAAATGGAAGCTGGGCCGCGACCGGCAATTCCACTTTGTCGTGACCTCCGGCAAGCTCACCGACGCGCTGTTTGCCTCGATCAGCGAGCGGCTCGGCCGCCCTGTCACCGACCGGGTATTCCGAAAGCCGGCGGAAACCGCGTTTGAAGTACCCGTGAAACACCTCCACGGCTTCGGCGGCTGCGAGGGGATGCTCGTCTTCACCCCGGAGACGGTTTCCTATTCCACCGAGCACGTCAAAGACGCCCGGGTGTGGCGGCTCGACCGGGACGTCGAGTCGGTGTGGTCCTCGAGTCCCTATCATTTGGAGTTGCACGTCTACGACAACAACCGGCGGGAGTTCCGCCGAACGCGCGTCTACAAGTTCGATTTGAAGCAGCCGTTGGACCCGGCCCGCTATCGGGATCTCAAGCTTAGACTCTATGACTTAGACTTAGTGCAGGAACGCAGCGTTCCGAAATAACCTAATCGCTATCGAGGAGTGGTCAAGATGCGAAGTCTCAAGGTCGTTTCCCTACTCGGGATCGCGGTTGTGCTGTCAAGCATACTGTTGCTGACTTTCACGACGGCGCTTGCCCACGAGAAAAAACACAGTCGGCAAGTGTCCGTTTCCGGTCGCATCGTCGGCGTCGCCTGTTATCTCGAGCATGGCTCGATCGGCGAAAAGCACCTTGCTTGCGCCACCGCCTGCGCCAAGCAGGGGATCCCTTTGGCCATTCTCGAGAGCGAGACCGATACTCTTTATCTGCCTTTGGCCTCCGAACATCACAAGCCCGCCAACAGCGAACTGATGCCGTTCGTCGAGAAGGCGGTCACCGTCACCGGTACGCTTGTCGAGAAGAGTGGCGTGAAAGCGATTCGGGTAGAAAAGATCGAGGCCGCGGAGTAGTGTTCTTCAGACCCTTCGATGAGAAGCCGCGGGTAAACTCCCGCGACACATGGCCCGCTCGCCACTCCGGCGCCTGCCGTTAGGGAGCTGCGGGCGTGTCATACATGCGCGCAAGCTGCTCGAAGGGAACCAAAACCCCGCCGTGTCGCCGAATGAACCTCGCCGCGCCCCGCGGCGAGGCAAAGGCGATCATGCTGGGTGAGCAGCGATCGAACTCCACCGCCCGGGCTTCTTTCTTGTCGTCGACAACCACCTGATGGAGCATGCAGAGATTGAGATTGCTGTCTCGGACGATATAAGCTTTCTCGGGCTCGATCCGTCGGCCGGTTTGGTAATCGGTGAGTTCGACGACGCGCACTTTTTGCCGGGACTGCCGGCGTTCGGTAAGAGCGCAAGCGGGACAACAAAAGGTCTGACTGCTGCCCTCGATCGTACCCACGGCTTGGGAGTGCACGTGAATCGGACGGCCACATGCGCCGCAAGCATCTTGCACCGAGGGGTCGAGCATCCGCCAGCCCAGGTAGGCCAGCGCCACCGCGATTGCCAGTACCGTAATGCCGCCGACCCAACTGGATTTTTTTGTCATACCGGCATCGCGGTTCCGGGAGGCACCGCAACCACCCTCTTCGCCAGTCCGCCACTCATCTCCGGGCTCACAGCCGGCGAAATACTAGCCGCCGCTAGCCCGCATTTCTCGCCACCTGACGGTCGAAGCACGCAATAAGCTCGCCATTACTGCGTTGCGCTTGCTCGCCGTGCGGCGGGCGCCTTGTACTGACGGGCTTCTCACGCACTTCACCTCGCCGCGTGGTGAGAAAAGCGGGCTAGTGGCGGACGGCGGCCGGCTCGAGGCTGCCTAAGGGTAATTCCGCCAGGTTGTGCCACGAGCCATCGCTGTTCTGTTGGACAAACGTCAGCCGCTCCACGCGGATCCGAGGGGCCGGTCCAAACTCCGCCCAACGGCGGCGAGCCACCTCCAGAGACGGAGCAACGTTTTCCGGCGCCAGCTCTTGAGCCAGAGTAATGTGGGGAACGTATTCGAAGTCCTCGACATGCTCAAAAGGTCCTGTGTTGAGAATGTCGTGAAGCAGCTTGAGTTCGGCGACCCCCTGCTCGACCGACAACTTGACGACCTGCGTGTCTTCGAACAGGTCGACCGACCCGAAACGCACCGCGAAGGCCTCGGAGCGGCCGGCGATCTCGCGGCACTGCGCGATGGCCTCCGGCGTGGAAACATAGAGCGGGCGGGGAGGCAGCACCGTGATGTGCGCCCGAAGGGGGCGGTCCGGCAGCACCTCTTGGCGCACGCGCTCGACGAAATCCGCGATGGAGTTATCCATGTAGCTCACGACCGCGAAAGAGTTAATCAGCCCCATACGCCAACGCTCCACTCCGACGATCGGCCTACCCTGAAGCCAAGATAAGATTCCAGCCGACAGATCCTTCGAGAAAACCGACCCATAACTTTACGATGCACCTCAAGCAGCCGATGTTTCAAGCCCCCACCCGCAAAAGGCGGCATTGCCTAGCCCGCTTTTCTGTTTTGAAAACAAGTCCCACCGCAATAGACAGACTACGCTCAGGTCCTACTTCCCATGCTTCGGGGCGCACGAAAACAGTAGGGGCGGGCCACTGTGGTTGCCCGGAGAAGTTCTGGCGCGATGTGGTCACGCGATGGAGTGGGACGCGGCGTGAATCTCACCAAAGCCGATCGGAATATAGGCAACATTTATGCCAAGAACACTATCCGTTATGTATGGACAGTTATGTATGGATCTCCTAGTCTAGCAATCAAGCGGCAAAAGTCATGCGGGAGCGAAAGCGCGGCACTGCCACCAATTCTCCCCCCGCCATGGCCCTAGAAAAAAGGCTCTTCTGGGATTTTAGTGGCTGGCGGCGGTGAGTGACGGATCCCTCGCCACTGTGAGGCCGACCTCCCGGAGCCTGCTTCGGTGCCATTCAAGGGCTTCGTGACAACTCTACGGCCCCCAAGGCCGGGCGGCGACTGCGTTGGCCAAAAAGAATTACTGATAAACAAAGGGTTACGAGTAGAGCAAGGCTGCTGGCAGGTAGTCGTACAGTCTCCCGAAGGCTGTGAAATGCGGATCCACAACTGTCATCCAGTGGCCACACTCAAAGAGATAACTCCCTGTTTATCAGTGTCTTATTCCCTTTACGAGTTGCCCACGACCGGACTGGCGTGTAGGGTATTTGGGGATTTCTTGGCCGCCTTTTGGGCTCCGATGTGACTGCGGGCGACGTCGGGTCGGCAGGATGGAGGAGCCGGCTACCCGTTGGCCACCCACTAAAAACCCGGAAGAGCCAGAAAAAAAGCACTCCGTCTGAAGCGAATGGGCCGGCTGTACCCGATTTTTCGCGACCTTCACTTCTACCACGGGCTAGACCTTGTCGATGATCAACAGGATGTAAGCCAGGGGAAGATAGACGATCGAGGCTTGCAGCAGGCGGCGGGCCTGCGCGATGGTTCTCCGCCGCGCCAACAGCAATCCCGCGTAAAGGTAACCGAGGCTGAGCGCCACGGCGCCCCCCAGGTATATCGGGCCCGCCACGCCGAGAAGGGCC
Organism: Bryobacterales bacterium; assembly: GCA_965206025.1. GTDB lineage: Bacteria > Acidobacteriota > Terriglobia > Bryobacterales > UBA6623. Next base: position 816,505 of record CBDBIU010000004.1, read on the forward strand.
GGAGCCGCAGCGACCGGCACGAGCAGCGCGGCGTAACAGATGACTTGACGAGAGGTGGAGATGCCGTCCGGCTCGACCACGGGCAGCATCAGGATCCCCGCCCGGGCGTAGTCTTCTCGGTACATCCAGGCTATGGCATAGAAATGCGGGAACTGCCACAAGAAAAGCATGGCGAACAGGACCAGCGCTTCGATTCCCACCCCGCTGCCGGAGGCGGCCCAGCCGATCAGCGGCGGCATCGCTCCCGGGAAGGCGCCGACGAGCGTCGAAAGCGGCGTGCGGGTCTTGAGAGGCGTGTAGAAAAACAAGTAACTCGCCAGTGTCCCCAGGCCCAGCAGAGCGCTCAGCCAGTTCACCGCCCAGACGAGGTACACTGTGCCGGCGACCGAAACGGCGACTCCGAACACGAGCGCGGGCGGCGCTTGCAAGCGGCCGGCCGGCAAAGGCCTTCGCTCGGTGCGGCGCATCTTCCCGTCGGCCTCGCGTTCCAGCCATTGATTCAAAGCGCCGGCGCCTCCCGCCAGCAGCGCCGTGCCCAGCAGCGTGTGCAACAAAAGCAGGTAGGAGACCGGTTCCACCGCGCCCACGTAAAAGCCGACCGCCGTCGACATCAGGATAAGCCAAACCACGCTCGGCTTGGTCAACTCGAGATAGTCCCACAGGGCTGACTGCGGAGCAACGAGAGCCGGGACGGCGGACGTGGGCATTTTCATATCGTGGCGGGCACTCTTTCCCGCTCGGCTGCCGCCGCCGGCGCGACTCGGCTATAGACGTGGATGGTCAAGATCACGCTCGCGGCCAATACCAAGGCTCCCACGGCCACGTGCGCTACCGTCAGCCACACCATCGGCGGAAGAGGTTGCGGAGCGTCAATCGTCGCCTGGCGGATCCAGTAAGCGGCCGCCCCGAGAACAAGCTGCATCATCAGCACCGAGTTCAGTGTTATTGTCCAGCGAACGATCTCCGGCCGGTTGGCATGCCGCTTCATCACCTTGGCCACCACCCAAGCCACGAGGGACACCGCGACGGCGGCGCCCGCCAAGTGCGGCGCCAGACCCAACCCTTTGTGGCGAAGAGCCGCCCCAAGCGCCAACTGCGCGAAGATGGCCACGTTGGCCGCCAAGCACAACCGCCCCAGGGCGGTGAAACCTTCGTTGTCCGATGACGCGGCAGGGGGCCGTTCTCGCTCTTGCCAACCCGGAGAAGTAAACAGCGCCAGAGAGACGATCATACAGAAGAACAACTGGGCCAAACAAGCGTGCATGACGGAGATGGCCGTGGGCAGCAGCAACAGGACGGTCATTCCGCCCAACAGCCCTTGTGCGATGACAGCCGCCAGGGCCGCAAGCCCAAGCTTTTTCACCCACCCGCGCGAATCCCGGCGCCAGAGCCACACGACGAGAGTAATCGTCAGAAAGCCCACGAAAGTCGCCACCATCCGGTGGCCGTGTTCGTAAAAGATACCGCCCACCATGGGCGGCATCAACTGACCGTAGGAGAGCGGCCAATCGGGTACCGCAAGCCCGGCGTCGTTGCTCGTCACCAGGGCTCCGGCCGCGATCAGGCCAAGCGTCGAGAAAGCGGTGAACACCGCGAATCGGTGGAGCCAGGTATTCGTGGTCACGGTAGTTTTGTCGGTAGCGACCACCACTCTTGGCGGCGCTAGCCCGCATTTCTACCCAGACTGCGGTCGAAGGACGCGATCAGCCCGCCAAACCTTCCATAAGTGTCTGGGGGTAAATGATTTACGGGACATTGGCTTTGTTTGGTAATTCTGTTGCTCGGTCGCCGCCCACGGACGTGGACGCTGGAACAGCACCAGGTCCACGCTACTCTTGTATCCGGCTAGTCCGATCCGTCGGATTTTATGGGTCCGACCGTTCCGCCGTACTGGAAACCAACCGTAAACCATTGATTCCCTTTGGGTTCGACGAAATTGGGTTCGTTTGGTAATTTTGTTGCCTCGGTAGCCGCCCACGGACGCGAACGCTGGAACAGCACCAGGTCGCGCTACAAGCTACAAGCTCAATTACATTGTACCTTGCCAATCCAAGAAGGCCCTGGCACCGATGGGGCTAAGCTACTTTTAATGAGATACTTGGCCAGTTTCTCACCGCCGCCGCAGTGGACGAAGGGAAAGACCCGGCGGCCATGGCTCGCCGCGACAGCTCGCTCACATCGCCCGGCTTACCGTTTGTAAGGCAAGCGGGCGTGGGCGATCACGTCCCGACAAGCTTGTCCGCACCGCCAACCAGGACAAACACGAGTGTTTGTCGCCACCGTAAACGCCGCCTAAGCGCTTTGGGCGCAGCGACGAAAAGAGTTGATTGCCGGGCCGGGAGCGCCGCGACCGGACGCTCCCTAGCGTTCCTCCACACCTGGAGCCGCTAGCCGGCGGAAAAGGTGAAAGCGACTTCCTTGGATTCGGAATCCGCCAAGGTGACGCTCATTTCCTGCTCGCCGTATTTCTCGTGGATTGCCTCGAGTGTATAAGTTCCCGGCGGCAGGCCTGGGATCTCAAAGCTGCCGTCCTCGCCCGTCACCGCGAAGAACGGGTGACTCACCACGCTGATGTACGCTCTCATCCAAGGATGAATATTGCACTTGACGGGCACCATGATCTCCTGACGGGCGAACTTGCGGTTGATGTCGGGAGCGCCCGGGGTCTGCGACTTGTTCCATTCGCGGTTGACTTTCGGCAGCGGGTGCACGTTGTGCGTCAGGGGATCGCCGTTGCTCACGCTAATCGTTCCCCCTGCTTGCATGGCGACCACGTGCGGACGGTAGATGCAGCCCTTTTGGTTGAGGGAGCCGTTCTTCGTCACCTCGAACTTTTTTCCTTCCAGACCGCTCTTCACCCACACGAAAACATTTTGTAGAGTGCCGTTTTCATTAACCACGACCTGTTCAGCGTGAACTGCCGCAGCGTGTAGCTTCTTGCAGTCGGGCTCGGCGCTCATGTTGATGCGGAAAGCTTTCGGCGCTTTGCCCTCAAAGCCGACCTTGCCGCTCACGCCGGCCGCCGTCGCCGGATCAACCTTGAAATATACCTCGGCCACCGCCGGAGATTCCGGTTCGGCGGTCTCGGGGCCGCCTCCACACCCAACGGCTGTTAGGAGTAAGGCCGCAGCCAAGACCCGGAAATTATTTTGAAAAATCATCGTTCTTACTAAGCCTCCTCTAGCTCCAAAAATCTTCTCCGCTGCTCGTAAGTTCTTCATTGTACACCGCTCGACCGCAGCCTCCCGAGCTCCGACGGCGTGAACTGGAACATGTAGCGCACCAGAAGTTGCGCGTGGTCCCCTTCATATCCCTCGAAGGCCGCCGGCAGGGGGCCGTCGAAGATCCAGCGGCCCTGCTCGTGACGGAACAGTTCCGACGGCATCGCCGTGCCGGGCGCGATGTTGGCCGGTTCGAGCATCCAGCGGTAGGTCCAATCGGGCTTGAGGCGCTCGGCAGCCACCAGAAAGTTCGGCGCGGTCGCGTCCCGGTCATGGGCGGGGTCGCCCGTCATATGGCACTTCAGGCAGGGCGCCCCTCGACTGGTGAACAGGCGTCGCGCCAAGGTGCGCTCGGTGGCCGAAAGCAAGGCCGGCTTATCGTCAATATAGGGATGTGGCTGGGACGACCTGGCCATGAAAAACCGCATCAGGGTTCGCACCTGACGTTGGGTAAATTGGAACGTGGGCATGCGAGCGTGCAGATATTCTCGAACACCGTTGCGGTGGATGTCGGTCTCGCTCAAGGCCGGGTTCGACAAGAAGCGGACCAGCCAGTCCGGCTGCACACGAGCGCCTTCGCTATAGAGCTGCGGCGGCATCTGTTCTACCCAGTCGGGATCCTCGTAGCGCTCCATGGTCATGAACGAGGTCTCGTCGCCGGGCCGAATCTGGTGACAACCCGTGCAATTGTAGCGCCGGACCATCCACCAGCCGCGCTGAATGTCGGCCCTCTCGTCTTCCGGCTCGAAGCGATACTGCGCGGGAAGGGCGGTATCGACCGCTCCGAGCAAGAAGGTCGTCAAAGCCGTGATCTCGTCGTCGGTCAGGTTGAAGTTCGGCATCCGCAGACGCTCGGACGGCTCCTTCACTTTCCCCTGGTCGAAGAACGCGGGGTCCTCTAGCTTGTGCTCGAAGAAACCTTTGTGGTCGTACCAGCCTTCTACCTTGGCCGGATGCGTGAACAGGGCGAAATCCAAGCGCTCGATGGGCTTGCTGCCCTCTAGGGTTAGTTCCGTTCCAATCCGGCCCTCCGTCTCCAGCCCGCTGATTTCATGGCAGCCCGCACAGCCGTAGCGCCTCACCAGCGCCAAACCCGCTTCCGCGCGCTGGGGGTCATCCATGTAATCGGCCGCGGCGTAGACGGCGTCGGTTTTCTGCGCCATCAAGTAGCCGGCGATGTCGCCGGCTTCGGCGAAAGTCAGCCGCAGGTTCGGCATCACAGGGATCAGATGGACCTTGTCGCCCGTCGCCCCGGCTTCCGGCGTGACTTCGGCGGGATCGTGAATCCAGCGAACCAGGAAATCGTAGGTGGTCTTTTCTCCCACACGGCTCAGGTTGGCGGCGAAGGAGCCGCCCATCTTTCGCTCGCCTTCGCCGATCGAGTGACAGCCCAAACAGCCCCTGGTCTCAAACAGCTCCCGGCCGCGCTCCGCGTTGCCCGGCGGGTGTTTGCGGAGGGAACCCCGGACGCCGTTCTGCCAGACGTAGGCGGCGATGGCTTCGATCTCGTCTTCCTCCAGCCGGAAGACGGGCATTTTCGTGCCGGGGCGAAACTCGTGGGGATTCTTCAGCCAGACCGGGATCCACTCCTTGCGAAGCTTGACCCTTGCCTCCTTGAGGCTGGGGCCGAACTTTCGCACCTCCTGCAGCAGGCTCTTTCGCTCGGCCTCCAGAGTGGTCAGCCGCGCATCGAGTTGACTGTTGGTCAACTGCAGGGCTTGGGCCCGGGCGTAATAGCGATTGGCTTGCTCGTCGTCAGCCGCTTCGTCGCCGAGGTCGTTGTTGCGGCGAACCCGTTTTTCGTTGGCGGTCTTTTCGTCGGTGCGGAACTTGATCTCATTCCTGACGTCCGAGAGCAAGTCCGATTCTTTGTCAAAACCTTCGAAGCGGTGGCAACCCCAGCACCCTTTGTTCAGGAACAGCTCCCTTCCCTTGTTGAGCACCTCGGCTTGGGGGGTGACGACTTCTTGCGAGTGGCATTGGTGGCAGCCCGCCTCGATGTTCTCTTTCTCGAACAGGGGCCAGAGCCAATGCTTATACCTCCCGTGACCCTTGGTCATGCTGCTGGTCGCTCGACCGTTGCCATTGTGGCAGGGCGTGCAGCCGAACTCCTCGGGGTCGTGAATCTTGAGCAGGTCGCGGTTGGGATGGCTGGCAAAAACCGCCTCGCCGCCCATCGACGCCTTCGTCAACTCGACCGGCTCGCGGGTACCCGCGTGGCAGGACTCACAGCGGTCGACCCAGTCGATGTCGTTCAGATGGATCTGCTTGATCGAGACCTCGAACTGCTCCATCTTGTTGATGAGACCCTGGATCTGCGTCGCGGTCAGCCCGTACAGGAGGTTCTGGAGGTAGGCGTCGAGCTGTTGCCGGGCCTGCCGCGCCGGCTTCCCGAGACCAGCCAGCTCGGCTTGCAGCTTGGCCCCCAAATCCCGCAGGCGGGCCATTTCGGCTTCCAACTGAGAGTAGGTCCAAGAGACCGTTTCCGTGTTGTCGGAGCCGTCGTCGAGCGCCAAGTTGATCTCTTGCTGTCTCTGCTGGACACCTTCAATATCCGCGGCCAGCGATTCTTTCGCGCTTGCGCTGGTTGACGTCTCGAGCTGGTAGGTGAGCGCGCCGATCTCGCCGCGCAGCGCCTGGAAACCTTGACGGACGGTGTTCGTGCGTGGAACGATGCCATTCGCTACACGGTTCCTGATGGCGCTGATCCGCTCGGCCGCCGCTTGGCCGGCCTCCTCGACTTGCTGTTGGAGCCGCTGATATTCGTCCGACCCTTTGATCTCCTTTTCCCGCTTCGCCTGCTGGGGCTTCAATTGCTCCAAATGCGCCGCATAGAGGCCGGCGAAGCGAGCCTGATAATCCTTCCACGGCCGCAGCGTGACCACCTCGTCGTAGAGCGCCCAGACGAGCGTCAACATCAAAATGAGCGTCGAGAAGAAAAGTGAGACGCTCAGAGAGTTGTGGACGACGGGGTCGTCATGGTCAGGCGGCGGATTTGGCGGCATTCAAAGACTCCGTCAGAAAATTTCTGTCGTTTTCGAATCGTCGGGAACCGGCGAGCGTCCACGCTCACATTGAGCCGGGCGCGGCCGAGCTAGACGTTAAACCAAGGGGTCACCCACACATACTTGATTCGGAACACCAGACGAGCAACGATCTTCACCGGCAGGCTGACCATGGTAATCAGGACCACCATCATCACCAAATACTGGGCGAGCGACATGCGCCCCAGGATCTTGCGACTGAACTCCGTCAGTGCCATGACCATGTGGACGAGAACCCCCGTCACTACAGCGAACAGCGCCGTGACAACACCCCCGAAAATCCCGATGGCCCAGGTACCTGTGATCGCGAGCGCGGATGGAAGGTATTGGTTCAAGACTTCATGCAGATCCCTGTTGACTTCGAAGACCAGCTTGTTGTGGTCCCACGTCTGACCGGGCCAGAACCACATCCATCCGGGACCTCGAATCATCGTCCCGATGATGATCATCGCGCACCACATGACGATGAACCCGACAATGAACGTCCAGATGGCGAACTTTCTCTGCTCGTAGGTGTAGTAGCCGTTGCCGAGCGGATTCTCATCGATATAAGGGATGGCGATCAGACCAATGATGATCAGCGTCGGCATGACGACGCCCGCGATCCAGGGGTCGAAATAGACCAGCATCTCCTGCAGTCCCAGAAAGTACCAGGGCGCCTTGGCCGGGTTCATGGTCAGCGACGGGTTGGCCGGTTCTTCGAGCGGCGCGTCCAAAGTGATGGACCAGACCATCAAGATGGCGGTGACAATCACCGTGGCCAGAAATTCAATACGCAGCAGATAGGGCCAAACGTGAACCTCTTTGGTCCAGCCCTTCTTATACGGCTGCGTCTTGCGGTGATGGGTCTTGGCCATCTCCGGGTCGGCGTCTAGTTGTTTGATGAGCCGGTCATTCGCCAGCGACTGCCGCAACCCGTACCAGGCGTAGAACGGCACCAGCACCATCAAGCCGATGATGGGGACGTTATCTGGGAGCGAAAGAATTTCCCAAAGCTGGCCCCAGTCCATAAGTCCTCCTCTAAGTTCGTCGAATCCGCCGGCGCTAAATCCTTCGAATCGGTTTGATCTCGCCTTCGAGCATCATCGGGGCCGGGCCCGAAATGCCGCCGTCTTTACGGATCCGCCAGAAATGCACAATCATGAACGTGGCGGCGAATCCCGGTATGGCGATGCAGTGCCAGATATAGGCCCGCAACAAGGCGTTGGCGTCCACGATCGACCCTCCGAGCAGGGCGAAGCGCACGTCATTGAACGCAGTCATACCCATGTCAGAGCCGAACGGACCTTCGTGCCCCAGCATAGGAGTGGCGCGGGCCATGTTCGTTCCCACCGTGACGGCCCAGAAGCCCAACTGATCGTCGGGCAGCAAATAGCCGGTGAAGGAAAGCAGCAGGGTCAAAACCAGCAGAATCACGCCCACGCACCAGTTGAACTGGCGCGGCTTTTTGTACGATCCGGTCAAAAAGACGCGGAACATGTGCAGCCAGACGGTCAGCACCATGGCGTGGGCCCCCCAGCGGTGCATGTTCCGGAGCAGTTTGCCGAAAGGGACGTCGTGTTCGAGGTACAAAATATCGCGAAACGCCACGACCTTGGTCGGGTGGTAGTAGAACATCAGCAGCACACCGGTCCAGGTCAAGACCACGAACAGATAAAAGGAGATGCCTCCCATGCCCCAGGTGTAGTTGTAGGCCACCGAGTCGCGATTGATTTTGGCCGGATGGAGGTGCAAAAAGACGTTGCTGAGAACGCCGAGCGTACGGCTGCGCGGCTTGTCGTCGTGCTTGACGCGGAAAATCGACTTATAGAGCTCGGTCTTGGTGGGCTTCTTCAGCGCCTGCAGGTCGTCGGCCGCTTTTTGCTTGATCACATCAGGGTCGATGACCCCAAGAAGCGACCGCTTTCCATTGCCGCCACCGTTTTCCTCAGCCATTCCGTCTCCTCTCCCGATCCCACTCGGCGCGGAGCGTTACCGCAACGACGCCGGCCTTCGCTATTGGGTTGGCCCCGCTTTGACTACGATTCCCCGCCGGTCTCAAGACGCGCCCTTCGTTAAACGACCAGATAGGAGTCATCCTCATCAAACTGGCTCGCCTTGCCTTTTTCCCACTTATAGAGCGCACTCGTGTCCACGACGATCTGCCCTTCCGGGCTCAGTTCGACTTTGGCGCGGTCGAGGGGCCGAGGGGCCGGCCCCTCGTAGTTGATCCCTTCGGGATCGAAGCCGCTGCCGTGGCAGGGACACTTAAACTTCCCTTCCGATTCCTTCCAGTCCGGCGTGCATCCGAGGTGAGTGCATCGAGCGTAGATGACGAACAGCCTCTCGGAGTTGCGAACAACCCAGATTCTGTTGGATTTTTGGAAACCCGTGTCCACGCCGATGCCGAAGGCGTCCGGCGACCCGATCCGAAATACCTTCTTCGGCTCAAAGATGGTCCGCGGGAAAAAGAACCGCAGGAACATCAAGAAGTTGGTCGCCAGGAAAGCCACGGTAAAGAAACCCACGAATCGACGCCGGGTCTTCACCATATCGACTTGCGGCGCTTTTCCGAAAAGCCGTCGAAGCTTGGCCAGCGTGGAGGGCTTCGCCTCGGTTGCTTGGGCTGAAGCGGCCGCTTCGCCGCTTGAGCCGACTTTCTGATCAGGCATCCTAACCCCTTCGTTTGACCACGGTCGCCGCAGTCCAATCCTCCATTGTAATCAAGGCGGGGAGGTCCCTACAAGGAGAAGAGTCGTCCCATGCAAGATGATCCTGAAACGACGACAGCCGGGAGAGGGCACACCGCGGGTGAATGGGAGGTGCCATGCAGCATGCACAACGTCTCACGCTGGTCGAGATGCGCGAATTCGTGGCCTCCAGCGGGGCAGCCTCAACTTTATCGGCGCTGAGCGCAAGAAGATCTATAGCCTCGTCGAGCGTACTCCGCACACCCAGCTCCGCTTCCCCCCCGTTACCTCCCCTCGAACACCCTCGGAAAGGAGATCCACACCCAGCCCCGGCCTCCCGGCCCGACCAACCCCATTTCAAGATCATTCTTGGATCGGCAAATGCTTCGAGGCCGGCCCAGCGGGCCGCCGGCCGCCGTCGGACAGAGCCTACCGTGCCCGAGGTTCCCGATCGTCCGCCTGGCGCCTAAACATGCGTGACGGAATTCATGAAACGCGCTACTAGGAAATCGCGTACTGGTGAAACATTTTCCGGTACTTTTCGAGACCCATGATCTCGAAGAACTCGGGGTCTTCGATCATGCGATGGGTGACGGCGTTCCAGTCTTCGGTTTCCTTCAGCTCGCGAAGACCGTCCTTCACCGCCTTGATGTACATGTAGAGGGTGGCGATGGTCCCAATCGCCATCGCATAGCCGCGGTTCTTGAATTCTTTGAAGGCGATCGGCTCGACCGGAGCGTAGAGTCCAACCAGGGGGGCTTTGACCTTTTCGGCGAAGTAGGTCAGTTCGTCCGTAGTTAAGCCCATGATCATGATGGCGTCGGCGCCAGCCTCGGCGTAGGCATTGCTTCGCCGCACGGCCTCTTCCATTAAGTTTTGGGCGTAGTATTCCTCGCGTGAAACCGTCCCGATAGGGTCGCTGCGGGCGATGATCAGAAGATCAGGATCCGTGCGAGCGTCCACGGCGGCGCGGATCTTGCCGCACATCTCCTCGACGCTTATCAGCTGGATCGGCGGCACGCCTTGCATCACGGGGCACTTGCTGGGCATCGTCTCATCGTCCAGTTGAACCCCGGCCACCCCCAAGGACTCGAAGTCACGGATCGTCTCCGCCACGCTAATCGCGTTCCCATAGCCCTCCTCGATGTCGGCGACCACGGGGATTCCCACGGCTTTGACGATGTGCCGCACGATCAGCATCCGCTCGGTCTTCGACATCAGATCCATGTCGGGCTTGCCGAGAAAAGCGGCGCTCGTCGAATAGCTGCCTACGTATACGCCGTCGAACCCGGCTTGGTCGATCAAAAGCGCCGAAAGGGCGTCATTCGCCCCGACGACGTGCATCGAGTCGCCATTGGCAATCGATCGCCGAATCTTCGCTGCGGGAGTCATTTTGCGTTCCTCCAGTCGGATAGTCAAAAGCACAAACAGCAGCACCGCGACTCGATCACCGTCTCGGGACCACGTTTCGCGGTCCGGCACCCGTCGAATCCGCCAACAACGAGCCCTCCCCAGGCCCACCGTGACCTAAGGGGGTTCCTCGTTCGGCGGAAACGGACTGCTGCCGTCTTGCTATGGTACTACGCACCCGAGCAAGAATGCAGGGCCACCGACCCCAAACCCTTGGAAACAACCGTATCCGAGGCACGCTGCGCTAGACTGGGAATTCATGTTGGACCTGAGCTACCTGCGCAAGAATTTCGACCAGGTAAAGAGCCGTTTGGCCGCTCGGGGCGGTCCTGACGGCCTGGAGGGGTTTAACGAAGTCGACCAACGCCGGCGCGCCGCCGTGACCGAGATGGAGGGGCTAAAAGCCGAGCGAAACGCCATCAGCGCGGAAGTCGCCAAAGCCAAACGAGAAGGCCGCGAGGCGCAGGAGCAGATCGCAGCCAGCCGCCGCCTCGGAGAGCAAATCAGGCACGTGGAAGATCAAGTCAGCGAGATCGACGCGCATCTCCAGAAAGTGCTCACCGGCGTGCCCAACATCCCGCACGAGTCGGTGCCGGTGGGCAAGGACGCTTCGGAAAACGTCGAGGTTCGCCACTGGGGAACGCCCCCGGAGCTCGACTTCGCGCCCAAGGCGCATTGGGACCTGGGACCCTCCCTGGGCATCCTCGACTTCGACCGGGCCTCGAAGATCACCGGAGCGCGCTTCGCCGTCTACTGGAACGCGGGCGCGAAACTGGAGCGATCCCTGATTAACTTCATGCTCGACGTCCATACCCGCGAGCACGGCTACACGGAGGTCCTGCCTCCCTTCATGGTCAACTCGGAGAGCCTTTTCGGTACCGGCCAGCTACCGAAATTCGCGGGGGACCTCTTTAAGCTCGAAGGCACCGACTACTGGCTCGTCCCCACGGCGGAAGTCCCGCTGACCAACCTTTTCGCACGGGAGACGCTCGACGCCGGCCGGCTGCCGGTCCGGCTGACGGCCTACACGCCGTGCTTTCGCAGCGAGGCCGGGTCGTATGGGCGCGACGTTCGCGGCATCATCCGCCAACATCAGTTTCAAAAGGTGGAGTTGGTCAAGGTGGCGCTGCCCGAGCAAAGCTATGACGAGTTGGAAAAGCTCACCGCCGACGCCGAGGATATCCTTCAGCGTCTCGGGTTGCCCTACCGGACGGTCAGCCTGTGCACGGGCGATCTGGGCTTCGGCAGCTCCAAAACCTACGACATCGAAGTCTGGCTCCCGGGACTAGGGGAGTTCAAGGAGATCTCTTCCTGCAGCAACTGTGAAAGTTTTCAGGCCCGGCGGGCCGGCATTCGCTATCGTGACGCGACGTCGAAGAAGGGCAAATCGTCTTTCGCGCACACGCTGAACGGCAGCGGACTGGCGGTAGGCCGCACTTGGCTGGCGATCATTGAGAATTACCAGCAGAAAGACGGCAGCGTGGTGATTCCCGACGCTCTGCGGCCTTATCTTGACGCGGAGCGAATCGTGGCCGGCGGGCGGTTGGCCTGAGACGGCGCGGGCGCTGTTCATTGCGCTCCGACGCTTGCACGCGAGATGCTCAAGCCCGCCCGTAGGGGTGTGATTCATCGCGCCCGGAGTCGGCCGCCTTTGGTAACGATACTTCCGAAATGATGCACTGACTCAGCGAATCGAGGGGCGTCCCAAAAATTGCCGAACACCGCGCCAAAACGCGTCATTATCGACACCGACCCGGGCATCGACGATGCGTTGGCGCTGATCCTCGCTCTACGTTCTCCCGAGCTTTCCGTCGAGGCGATCACCACGGTCAGCGGCAACGTGCATGTGGACCTGTCTGTCCGCAATACTTTTCAAACGCTCGACGCCGTAGCGCCCGCCGTGTTCCCGCCCGTGGCGCGCGGCTGTGACCGTCCGCTCAAGCGGTCTCGGGTGGCGGTCGGGCAGGTCCACGGAGGGGACGGGCTAGGGGGAATTAGCCGCCTTGTCGATGGGGACGGCAATCCCCGCTATCCCGATCCGGCGCTGTCGCCTGTTGGCCGGCACGGGGTCGATGTCATCCTGGACCTAGTCGAACGCTACCCCGGTGAAATCACCCTCGTCGCGCTGGGACCGCTGACGAATGTCGCCACGGCGATCGAGAAAAACGCCGAGACGATGCGGGGCCTGAGGGAGATCATCATCATGGGGGGATCGCTCGACGGGCGCGGCAATATGACTGAGTTCGCGGAGTTCAATTTCCACGCCGACCCGCACGCCGCCCAGCGCGTCGTCCGCTCGGGCTTGCCCGCCACAGTCGTCGGGCTGGACGTCACGCACCAAACGCGGCTGCTTCTGGAAACGGTCGAACACGCCGCTCGGAAAGCAGGCGCCCCGCTCGCTCGATTCGCCTACGACATTTCCGCCGGGTTGATCGAGGGCGGCGCACCGCGGAACACCGAGGGATTTTATCTCCACGACCCGTTGGCCGTGGGCGTCGCCATCGACCCAACTTTCGTCGAAAGCCGGACCTTCCATGCCGATGTCGAAACCGAGGGGGCAACAGCGGGCATGCTGGTGGCCGAGGAAAGTTCCCACCAGCCCCGGCTCACGGGAGGCGGCGATATCCACGGCTGCGTGGCCGTCGAAGCCGACCGATTCGTGCGCTTTTTCTTAGAACGCGTATTCTCCGGCTGAGGGGGCAAGACGGGTAGGCGGATGCCCTACAGTCGTCCTGAGGATATCGTAATAGAAATATTCAATATAGACATAGTCTTGTCTCATGCAAGATGAGTCTGAACGAGGAGTTTGTTTCTCACACAAGATGAGCCTGAAGGATCGGGGAGTGGGCATGCTGGGAATTGACTATCCAAGTGCAAAACACCAGCAAGCTGAACCTGCAACAGATCCAGCAGTTTCTCCACTCCAGCGAGGAGATTCGATTCAAAGGCAAAGGGCGGGCCGAGATCTACACGTGGGTGGCGCGCACGCTTCGCCAGCACGGCTACAGCCGCCAAAACCGCGCCGACAAAGGGCTGCTGCGGCAGTATCTGGTCAAGATGACCGGACTGAGCCGGGCGCAAATCACGCGGCTGATCCAGCAGTACCGGCAGGGCGGAGAACTCCAACCCGCCCGCTACCGGCGGCATCGCTTTGCCCGCAAGTACACGCCCGCCGACGTCGAACTGCTGGCGGCGGTGGACGAGGCCCACGAAACCCTCAGCGGCCCGGCCACGCGCAAGATCCTCGAGCGGGAATACCAGCAGTACCAGCAGCGCGAATACGAGCGGCTGGCGGGGATCTCGGTGGCCCAGATCTATCGCCTGCGGCGGCGCAGAGCCTACCGCCAGCGGCGGCTGCATTTCACCAAGACCCGGCCCACGGCGGTGTCGATCGGCGAGCGGCGCCGGCCCGACCCGCAAGGCCAACCCGGCTTTCTGCGAGTGGATACGGTGCATCAAGGGGATCGCGATGGCGTCAAGGGCGTCTACCACATCAATGCCGTGGATGAAGTCACCCAGTGGCAAGTGGTCGGCGCCACGCCCGCGATCAGTGAAGCCTGGCTGGAGCCGTTGCTGAAAGCCATGATCGAGCAGTTTCCCTTTCGTATCCGCGGCTTCCATTCCGACAACGGCAGCGAGTTCCTCAATCGCACGGTGGAGAAGCTATTGAACAAGCTGCTGATCGAACAGACCAAGTCGCGTCCGCGGCACTCCAACGACAACGGCTTGGTGGAATCGAAAAACGGCGCGGTGATCCGCAAACACATGGGATATACGTACATCGCGGCGCCGCACGCGGGGCGCATCCAGCGCTTCTACCAACAGCACTTCAATCCCTATTTGAACTTCCACCGGCCCTGCGGACAGCCCGAGATCAAGACCGACGCCAAAGGCAAGCAGAAGCGGGTGTACCGCCACTACCAGACGCCTTGGGAATCTTTCGAGAAGTTGCCCGAGGCCGCCAGCTATCTCAAGCCAGGGCAGAGGCTGGAGGCTCTGGGCCGCATTGCCCAGGCCGAAAGCGACACGGCGGCGGCCCGCCGGATGCAGCGAGCCAAGCAGAAGCTGTTTGCCAGTTTCCGTTCCGCGAACACGCCGTGCTGAACAGCAGGAAGAGGGCTGTGGAAATGACGGGCGATGGAAAACGAGGAAAACCAAAACCAGGTTTCCCTTCGTTTCCCACCGCCCTTGGAAATCGCTCCGCGATTCCCACAATCCCACAACCCCGACGACGATTCTCCCCTTCCCAAAACTCAAAATCAAAAAGCCCGAAAGGAGCCCCAGCGACTCAAAAAGCCCCAACCCCCGTCTTCAGGCTCATCCTTCGATGAGAAAATGCTGACATGTTGCACTAATATCTTGAAAGCCATCTCCCTCAATCTTCCCGAAGAGACTTTGGACGCCGCCAGTCGCTACTCGGCCGCTCTCGGCTTGGCAAGAGACGCGCGGGTTCGGGGCATGAATACCCTTGCTGATAGACTGAGGTCACGTGACGTTCGATCTATTGGTATTTGACCTCGATGGCACGCTGATCGACTCCCGACTGGACTTGGCGTTAGCGGTGAATGCCGCCCGCGAGGATGCCGGCATGGGGCCTCTCGATCACGAGCTGATCTATTCCTATGTCGGCAACGGAGCGCCCATGCTGATCCGGCGCTCGCTCGGGACCGAGGCCGCCGACCAACAGGTAGACCAGGCGCTGCGGTTTTTCTACGGCTACTACCGCGAGCACATGCTCGACAACACGTACCTTTATCCCGGCGTCCAGGAGTCTCTCGACGCCTTTCTGGCCGGCGGCAGGCGGATGGCCGTGCTGACCAACAAACCGGTTCGCTTCAGCCAAGAAATCATCAAAGGGCTTGGCTTGGCTGCTCACTTCGAGCGCGTTTACGGAGGGAACAGTTTCGAAACGAAGAAACCGGACCCCTACGGGCTGAACTATCTCATAGACGAGCTCGAGGCCTCCAAGGGCGGCACCCTCGTTATCGGAGACAGCGCTGTCGATGTCAATACCGCCCGCAACGCGGGGACGGCCGCCTGCGGGGTCACCTATGGCCTACAGCCCGAGAGCTTTGACGAGCATCCCCCGGATATGCTCGTGGACCGTATGCCGGAGCTCGTCGAATTATTGCGGGATCAAGCGGTGCATCAGCAAGACGGCCGCTAGCCCGCTCTTCTCACCAGCGGCCGCGGTGGATGAGGCGAAAGGCCGGGCGGTCATGGCTCGCGGCAACAGTTTGTGTGCCACTCCCCGCGTAAAGTCATGTCGGCAAGCGGGCGCGATGAATCGCGCCCCTACATCCTTGACGGCGGGCATTTGCTTGCACTTCTACCCTCAGCTGGTGAGAAATGCGGGTTAGGGACTGCCCGTGGTCCCGCGGCCCACCCAAGGGGATGAAAGCCAGTGGGTTTTCGACGGAGCCGGGTGTGTCCGCCCTCCCTCGAGGGGCGGTGGCGGGCGTAAACAGCGCCTTCTGTTTCAGGGGCTCTCAGACGGGTTGCTCGCCCGCGAGATCCCGGAGCATTTCCTGGATCTCCTGAAGGGTGAACTTATTCAGTTCGATCACTGTTGCATCGCCGCGGAAAGCCGGCGGCACGATCCGCCGAGCGTCTTGTTTGGAATCCACATCCACAATCATCCAGGCCTTGTGCACGCCGGCTCGGCAACCCCAATCGGCGTTGGTGATATAGTGCGAGCCGATGGAGAGCAAGGCGTGGGCGGCGCGTAGGCAGCCCTCGTGTTCTGAAGTGTGGCGTATTTCGATTAGGAACCGGGGCATCTTGCTTACTCCAGCTTGCACATGGTACATCCTCCCTTCCGCTTAGCACAACCAATCTACCGCCGAGGGTGTGCTAAGGAAGGAGGGGCCGCCGGACTACGCGCCTACGGTCACGTCCCATGTTGCAAGGCCGGTTGAGGTTCCGAGAGCGGCAACACGAAGGGCCGGGGCGCCTTTCCCGCTCAACCTGGTCCGGCTCAGTCTCCGCGCGCGGCATGGAGATCCTTGGCGAGCCGGCTGACGCCGTTCCACAGCAGCATCAAGTCGTTCCCGCAGCCGACCAGTTTCATTCCCCGATCGATCCAAAACTTGGCCATCTTCGGGTCCCGGGTCTGGATGGACGGGGAGCGGCCGTGGCGGTTGCAGGCCTCGATCACCTTTTCGATAGCCCCGATGACGTCGGGGTGCTCGAACTGTCCGCCGACTCCGTAGGAAATCGAAAGATCCGCCGGCCCGATCATGACGGCGTCAACGCCGGGCACCGAGACGAGCTCGTCACAGCGCTCGACGGCGGCCTTGGACTCGATTTGAAAAACAACCATGGTCTGCTCGTTGAGATGTGCGGTGACTTCGGTTATCGACGCGTTCGCGTAGTTGACGATGGCCGGCGTAAAGCCGCAACCGCGGACGCCTTGCGGGGGGAACTTCGTCCAACTGATGGCCTCGGCCAGGACTTCGGCCGAGTCGACGCGGGGAAAGATAATGCCTTCGGCTCCCATGTCGAGCGCGCGGGCGACCAGCGAGTACTGGAAATCAGCGACTCGCACGATCGGCGTGATCGTCGTCATCGAGCAACTGCGCACCAAATCCTGAATCGTCTCGACGGTAAAGGGGCCGTGTTCGGTGTCGATGAAGATCCAGTCGAGTCCGGCAGCGGCGTACATGCGGGGTATCTCGGCCGAGCGCGACAGCGAAACGCTGCAGCCGAAGGCAACGCGGCCTTCCCGGAGCATTTTCTTGGTTCGGTTCACTCGCATAAGGTACAAGTATTGCATTTTGGCGGCGAGGGGTTTAGTATTCGGATAGAAAATCGGGAGGCTGCGATGGTAACAAAGAGCCTGCGAGTACTCCTGAGCGTGACCTTTGCCGCGGCGCTCCTTGGCGCCTCTCCACGGGTTGAGTCGGTCGAGCCTGACAGTGGCCAAACAGGAACGGAGTTGGTTGCCAAGGGCGAAGACCTTGACGCGCGACAGGTGTCGGCGTTTTACCTAACAGACGGCGAACATGACCACAAAGTACGAATGAAGGAGCAGACGTCGGAGTTGATTCGGTTCGTGATTCCGGCGAAGACCCCTCCAGGCCGATACGCCTTGATGTTGGAGACGAGGGGAGCCAACGCGAGTTGGCTCCAACAGCCCGTCTACTGTACGGTGCTGGAATAGCAACGGGCCGGCCTTCTTCTTTTTGTGCCGGTCAGCGACCGACCAGGACGCCAATCAGGAGTGCGGGTCCGTCTTGGCGGCGAGGCGTTCCTGTTCGTGCCCCGGGGGAGAGTCTATCTCGCGGTTCCCGCCGCCTTCTAATTGTGAAATGGCCCATTCAGCGTGTTCGCGGATCATGGGATCCAGGTTGGCGGCCAGCAGGCGCAGGGGTTCGAGAAATTTTGTCTCACCACTGTTCCCCATGGCGATGGCGACATTCCGCAGGAATCCCCGGTAGCGGCTTCGCTCGATCGGTGTGTCGGCGAAGCGACGCGTGAACTCCTCTCGGGTGAGTGAAGCAAGCTCTTCGAGCGAAGGGAGCTTGTGGCGGGGTTGAAACTCCGGCGCGTCTGTGGTCGCGGCGCGCCCGTTCCAAGGGCAGACATCCTGGCAGATGTCACAGCCGAAGATGTGGGAGCCTATCGCGGACCGATTCCGCTCGGAGATCTCCCTTCGCAACTCGATCGTCCAATAGGAAATGCAGCGGCGCGAATCCAGCGCGTGAGAGGGCCCTTCGGGTTCGCCCGTCGGCACGAACGCGTCCGTCGGACAAGCCTCGATACAGCGCGTGCAGGTGCCGCAGCGAAAGGGGGCGGACTGGTCGGCTTCCAGTTCGAGAGAGGTGAGCAGCTCGCCCAGGAAGAGCCACGAGCCCAGTTGCTGGTTGATGAGGCAGGTGTTCTTGCCGATCCACCCCAGACCGGCCTGGTGCGCGTAGGCTCTTTCGAGCAGCGGAGCAGTATCCACGCAGATCTTGTAGTCAAAGGCTCCTACTTCGTCTTGCGTCAACTCCGCCAGCCGATCGAGCTTTCGCCGGACTACATGGTGATAATCTTCGCCCCATGCGTAGCGCGAGACCCAGCCTCGGTCCGCGCAATCTACTTCGGTTGAGTAAGGATCTTCGGTGTTGTAGACCAGACCGACCGAGATGATCGACTTCGCGGAAGGAAGAAGGCTCTGGGGGTCGCTTCGCATCTCACCGCGGCGACCCTCGAGGTAGCTCATTTCCCCGGCAAAGCCCCGCTCCAGCCACTGGGGGTAGAAAAGGGATTCCAAAGTCGGCTCCGCCGAGGCGATCCCGGCCAAGTCGAACCCGGTCTGCTTTGCTAGTGTAGTGCGTCGTAAATAGCAATGTTTATTATCTTGGGGACGTCTAGACAATTGAGAGGACGTCCGCGATGCGTATTGCTCCCCAGATTGAACTGGACGCGGATCAGCGGTCGCGGGTGGAAGCCATCGTGCGGAGCCGAAAGCTGCTGGCCCGTCTGATGAACGGTCGAGAATCATGCTGCCGGCTGCCACCGGCTGCGGCAACAAACCTGGAGAAAGTCAAACGCGCTCGCCGCTCTCTTGATAAACGTCAATCCGTTTGACGCACTACACTAGCTTCTTGGCTGCATCCGCCGTCACGCTACTTGTGATGATAGGCGAGCGAGTCGCGGAGTGCTCCGGGAAAATCGCTCGCGGTTCGTCGGAAAGGCGATCGCGAGGCGGATCAGCAGATCCGCCGGCGCAGCATTTTCCAATCCAAGAATGATCCTGAAAAGGGGTTGGTCGGGCGAGGGGCCGGCGCTGCGAGTGGATCTCCTTTCTGAGGGTGTTCGAGGGGGAGGGGGAAGCGGAACTGGGTGTGGCCCGGACCAGGGACGTTGGTCGAGCTTTCCCCTCCCCCTGCCATCCATGCCGAGTCCGGGGCGGCCAGGCCCCGCCCCCTCGTGCTGGGATTTACCAACGGGAGCGGCAGCTGGCCAGCAGTTTCCGCTTGCGTTGCTGCATGTGGCGGGCGCATTCGGTATCGCTCATCCGCCGTGCTTGCTGTTCGAGATAATCGGCCGTGATGCCTTCCTTCAAGTGCTGCTGCCAGTGGTCGAGCGAGACCAGCTTTTCGTAAGGCGTGCGGTAGTCCCCGAGCCGATAGCGGCGCCGTCGCTTGCCGTTGTCCATCACCTCCACGGTGGCGAACCCGCAGGGACGGTGATAGTTCAAATAGGGGTTGAAATGGGCCGTGTAGAAGCGCTGGAACTCCGCGGCGTGGACGGCCGGGATCGGCTCGTGGCCGAGGTGCTTGCGCACGACCGCTCCGTTTTTGCCCTCCACCAAGGCGTTGTCGGTGGTGCGATGCGCCCGCGACTTGGTGAACTCCCCGATCAGCAGCTTGTTGAGCAGCTTGGCCACCCGGCGGTTGAGAAACTCCGAGCCGTTGTCGGAGTGAAAGCCGCGGATGCGGAAGGGGAACTGGTGCAGGATGGCCTCCAAAACGGGGATCAAATGGGCTTCCGAGATGGTCTGGCAACAGCCCACCACCTGACACTGCGTCACCGTATCGACGGCATTGACGTGGTACAGCCCGGGGCGCGTGGTGGTGTCGCCCTGATGCACCGTGTCGACCCGCAAGTAGCCGGGCCGCCCGCACGGGTTGGGCCGCCGCCGCTCGCCGATGGCCACCGCGCGGGAGCGCGTTCGGGTGTGATGGACGTGGTGTTCGCGATAGACCGCGGTGCGTCGCAGGTTGTAGATGTGCGAGGCCGAGAGGGAGGCCAATCGTTGCAGGCGGCCTGGCCGTAGACGTGGTGTTCGCGCCATAGGATGCGCCGCAGCGCCGGGCCCGACAGCCCTTCGTGGGCCGCATCGACGGTGGCCAACAGAGCGATATCGTCGTGTGTGTAGCGGCGCGGAAAGCGATGCCGGCGGGGCGGGGCGGGCTCGACGGCTCCGCTTTGGCGGTAGCGCCGGATCAGACGCGTGATCTGCGCCAAGCTGCGCCCGCTGATCTTGGCCAAATAGCGCCGCACGACGCCTTTGTCTTTCTTCGACAGCCGCAGGTACTCGTGCGCCCGCAGGGTGCGCTCGACGAGGCCGTAGATCTGCTTGCGCTCGGCGCCGGTAAAGCTGAGGCGACCGCTGGAAGCCACAAACTCGCGCATCTCGCCCAGCGTGAGACGTTGTGCATGCTGCATGGTGATTCGCATTCACCCGCAGTGTGCCCTCTCCCGGCTGCCGTCGTTTCAGGATCATCTTGCATTGGACAACTCTGTTCCAGAGAGTAGCCGAATCGCCCTGGTATAATGCCCAGCAAGATCGGCCCGCTACGATGCTCGCCAAGGAGGCTTTATGGAGGTGATCGAGGTTGGCCTCGTCGGCCCTGAAACGATCGCGAAATACGAGCCCGTTATTGGTTTGGAGGTCCATGTCCAGCTACTCACGCGGACTAAGATCTTCTGTGGCTGCGCGACCGACTTCGGCCAATCTCCCAATACGCAAACCTGCCCGGTGTGCTTGGGCTTGCCGGGCGCCCTGCCGGTTCTCAACCGCAAGGTTGTGGCCAAGGCCATCATGGCGGCGCTGGCGCTGAACTGCGAGGTCCGGCCCTACTCTCGCTTCGCCCGAAAAAACTACTTCTACCCCGACTTACCCAAGGGCTATCAGATCTCGCAATATGATCAGCCGCTGGCCGAGCACGGCTGGCTGGAAGTGCCGTTGGAGGAAGGGTCCAAGCGCATCGGCATCACGCGGATCCACCTCGAGGACGACGCCGGCAAAACCATTCACGACGGGTTCAAGGACAGCAACCGGTTCAGCTACGTCGATCTGAATCGAACCGGCGTTCCGCTGATCGAAATTGTCAGCGAACCCGATCTCCGCGATCCGGACGAGGCCTTCGGTTACCTGACCGAGCTCAAACAGATCTTGCAGTACATCGACGTCTCGACTTGCGACATGGAAAAGGGGCACCTGCGCTGCGACGCGAACGTTTCGGTGCGGCCGAGGGGACGTGAAGAGTTCGGGACGAAGGCCGAGGTCAAAAACCTCAACTCCTTCCGATTCCTCCACAAGGCGCTCGAATACGAGATCGCGCGCCAGGTCGGCGTCATCGAAGCCGGAGGCCGCATCCGGCAGGAAACCCGCCTCTACAACGTCGATACGGGCGAGACCGTGGCCATGCGGTCCAAAGAGCACGCCCACGATTACCGCTACTTCCCCGAACCGGATCTGATGCCGCTTATCATCAGCGAGGAGTGGAGGGATGAGGTTCGCGCCTCGATGGCCGAGTTGCCGGCGGCAAGACGTCTCCGCCTCGTCGAGCAGTACGGCGTCTCGGAATACGACGCTCGCGTACTGACCCTCACGCAGCAGACCGCGGACTACTTTGAAGCCGCGGCCAAGGCCTCGGGCGACTCCAAGATGGCGGCCAACTGGGTGCAAGGGGAGCTTACCGGCGCGTTGAACGCCGCCGGCAAGTCCATGGCGGACTCCCCGGTCCCGGCCGAGGCTTTGGGCGGGCTGGTGAAGCTCATTACCGACGGAACCCTGACCGGCAAGTTGGCTAAAGAAGTCTTCGCCAAGATGTTTGAGAGCGGGCGATCCGCCCGGGAAATTGTCGATGCCGAAGGCCTGAAGCAGATCAGCGACGAGGACGCGTTGCGGAAACTCGTTGACGAGGTGATCGCCGGCAACCCGAAACAGGTCGAAACCTACCGCAAGGGCAAGACCGGAGTTCTGGGGTTTTTCGTCGGCCAAATCATGAAAGCCACCCGCGGACAGGCCAATCCGAAGATTGTGAATGAGCTGCTAAAAAAGGCCTTGGGGTGATCGGCGGGGCGCGTCGCGCCTCTATATCTTTTGCCCAGTCCGCTTTCCTCGCGCGCCATGACTTCGTTGCGCTTCATCGCCGTGCTCAACGTAGTTTCCCGGTTGGACGTTGAACAGAAGTCGCTGCCTGCTTCGGTAGCACCGAGAGACGAGCGGGCCAGGCTGCACCCGCAAAAGTACGCCTCTGCGACGCCCGAAAGACCTTCTCCCGGACTGAGACACAAGCCAAACGAGCAGCGCGTGCCTTCTACTGACGGGATCCTCGCGCACTTCGCCTCGCCACCTGGTTAGAAAAGACGGGTTAGGCAAAGCCGCGGATGGAGGGCACTTCCCGCGAGAAGGTACGGACCCGTCTATTTGAGATACTTCTCCAGGTCGGGGAACAAGAGCGCTTTGACTTCCGGCTTGTCGAGATCCAGCGGCGTGATGAGCCGGGCGCTGAGATCAATCTCTCTGGGGGGTGTCTCGCCGTTCAGTTTCTGAGCTATGGACTTCACCGCTTCGTAGCCGATGCGAAAGGGGTCTTGGGCGACGAGCGCGTCAATCGTGGCCTGTTCGAGGTCTTCGATGAGTTCGTCGCTGGCGTCGAAGGCGACAAACTTCACCTTGCCGGCCAAGCCCCGCGCCTTGAGCGCCCGCGAGGCGCCGACCGAGCAAGCCTCGGCCGAGGCGAATAAACCGTCCACATTGGGGTTGGCTGTTAGAAGATTTTCCGCGGCCGCCAGCACCTTCGCGCGATCGCCCATCCCGTATTGCTTTCCTACGATCTTGATTCCAGGGAACTCCTTTTCGATCACATCAGCGAAAGCCTTCTCGCGGTCCATCGACGCCGCGCTGCCGGGCATGTGCATGATCATGATGACCTCGCCTTTGCCTCCGAGCAGCTCAGCCAGCTTGCGCCCGGCCATTTCTCCGGCCTTGTAGTTGTTCGTGGCGACGAAGGTCATGTAGACGTCCGAGTCGAGCCCCGAGTCGTAAATGGTGACGGGGATGCCTGCTTTGACCGCCCTTTCGATAGGCAGCACCAAAGCGGTCTTCTCGACCGGCGCGATAGCCAGCCCGTCCACGCCGCGAGCGACCATCGAGTCGACGATCTGAATCTGCCGGCTGTAGTCGGTGTCTTGCGCGGGACCGTTCCAGAGAATCTCAACATCGAAGTCTTGACCCGCCGCCACGACTCCGGCGTGAATCGATTGCCAGAACTTGTGCGCCTGTCCCTTGGAGACGACCCCAATGAGGGGCTTCTCGGATCGCTGTTCGCATCCGCCGGCTAGGATTGTGCCTAGAAGGACCAGAATGAACTTGCTTAATCTGCCTATTGTTGTAGTCATGATTGAAGCCGACTTACGCGAGTAACCTTTTTCAAGTTGGGGGCGGCCACCGGTCAAGCTCGACGGCGCGCCAAAGCATCGCGATCCGCCCCTGTCGGCCCGTTGCTAGGATTCGGGAACCGCTACGCCGTAGCGGACGGCCGTTTCCGTGATTTGCCGCCAAGTCTCCGTATCGACGGGAATGTCCTCTTTCTCGCGCCGCGCCCGCTCGCGGGCCTCGGGTTCGCCGGGGATCAAGATTTCCTCGAACCCGGGGGCCAAGGCGCTGCTTCGCACATACTCGACGAGCTGCTTCACGTCTACCATAAACTCTTCGCGCCCCCGTAGCTTCTCGATATCAATCACGATGGCGAGGAAACTATTGCCCACGCGGTCGGTATCGGGACGGCTGCATCCCGCGCCCGAGAGCGCCCCGGCCAGAATGTCGCCCACCAGGCTGAGCGCGAAGCCCTTGTGGCGCCCCACCGGAAGCAGCGCCCCTTCCGGCGGCCCATAGAAAGCAGCCGGGTCGGTCGACGGCCGGCCCTCCGCGTCCAAGATACAGCCCGGCGGGACCGCATCGCCGCGATTCAGCATCACACGCAGCTTACCCTCGGCGATCGCGCAAGTGGAGATATCCACCACGATGGCCGGTCCATCCGGCGTGGGCGCCGCTATGGCGATCGGATTGGCGGACAGCCGCCTCTCCCGGCCCCCCCAGGGAGCCACCAATTTGCCCCCGCCATGCGTGTTCACGAACAGCACGGCAACCATATCTTGCTCCGCCGCCAGCAAAGGGTACTCCCCCACCCGGCCCAGGTGGCAGCAATTGCGCACCGAGACCGTTCCAACTCCTACCTTCGAGGCCTTCTCGATCGCCACCTCCATCGCTTTTCGGCCGACGACCTGTCCCCAACCCCAGTCGCCGTCGATGACCGCGAACGCCTCCGTCTCGACGGCAATGCTGAAATGGGCGTCCAGATTCACTCGATCCTGCTCGACCCACTTTATGTACTCGGGGATGCGCATTACGCCGTGGGAATCGTGGCCCACGAGATTCGCTCCGACGAGGGAATCCGCAACGGTTCGCGCTTCGTCGGGTTTCACTCCGACGGCGCCAAAAACCTGTGCTGTAAAGCTTCGAAGATCGGCGGCGGTGAATGTCGGCATCTATTGGCGTTTGCTTACGTGATTTCCGCCCGCGAGTTTACCAGCATGGCGATGGCCCGCGCCGGAGAGGCCTCGCAGTCGGTGATTTTCAAGGGTAGCACCACTAGTTGAAACAAATCACCGTCCACGGCGTCGAGATTCGTCAGGTTCTCGACGATGAGGACGTCGTTGCCTAGCAGAACCAAATGCGCGGGGAAGGGTGGATCATCGACCGACGGCGTGTCAATGCCGAACAATTGCACGCCGCATTCGACCAGAAACTCCGCAGCGCTGCCCGATACCACGGGGAAGTCCGTGAAGTAGCCGGGCTCGCCCCAGTGCTTATACCATCCGGTCTTGATGACGACTTTGCGCGTCCGCTGCAACGCGTCCCGCAGGTGCGTCAGATGCTCGGGCTCGATCTGCCCGCGCCCGCCGGAAAGCTGCACGTCAACAAGAACGCTGGGACCGACGAAGCGGTCAAGAGGAATGCGGTCGATCCGGCAACGGTCCTCGAAGAAGTGAAACGGAGCGTCCATGTGAGTGCCGCAGTGCATGCCGACCGCGATGCGGCTGCTGTTCAGGCTCCGCCGCCCATCGGGCTGAGGGGGCCCGGTTGATTCCAATACCTCGATCTCGACGGGAGGGTAGTCGGCGAACACCGGGGTGTTCGGATCTAGCGCATGGCTCAGGTCGACGATACTGGGTTTCACTTCGCAAGCCCTCCTGTGGTTCTCAAACCCCTGCCGGACCCAATGCGAAACGGCGACTCCGTTTGGGAGAATCCGCAACGAAAAAGGCTTGGCGGCAGCCCGTCACTACGGAACGGCGCAAAGCACCCCCGGCGGGGCCAACCTATTTCCCCGGTCCGCCAAGCGTGACGTTCACCTTGGTTGCGATTTTCTCCCCAATCCCGGTTGCCCCCGCCAACTGATCCTTGAGGCCCCAACGCGGGTAGAGTGTCACCGCCAGAAGATAGTCGCCGTCGGGCAGGTCGCCTTCGCCGAGCACGGTCTGTCCCTTGCCGCCGGTCACGGCGACGATTTTCTTGGCGCCGACGGGCTGCTCGTCGGGCTTGATGGGGGCCTGAAGGAGAGCGACCTCCAAT
The DNA here is from genome assembly GCA_965206025.1 of Bryobacterales bacterium. Taxonomy (GTDB): domain Bacteria; phylum Acidobacteriota; class Terriglobia; order Bryobacterales; family UBA6623. The sequence goes on from CBDBIU010000004.1 coordinate 842,207, forward strand.
TCGATCCTCCCGGGAATGTTAGTGGAGATATCGGCCGACACTTTGTTGCCCTCAAGCACCGTCGGGACGACCGTGATGGAGTAGTTCTTCGCCGGCCTACGTTCGACGGGCGGCGGCTCGACGGCGACTTCACCGTTCCCGCAACCGCCAATCAACGCCACCGCCGCCGCAACGACCAAGGCGAGGTACTTCGTACGTTTTCCCATCGGCGTTCCGGTCGTCGATCGTATCCTGCCTCTCGATCTTAGCCTGTCCGCCGTGTGCCCGGTACCCGAAGAATCACCTCGGATTCACTTCGTCGCGCTGCCGCTGGGACGCGGCTGACTCGCCAGCCGGCGCAACGGCTTGAGATAATTACCTTCACGCCGGATTTCACCAACTCGGCGAAGCAGGCGACAAAAGGCTAGGAGGAGCAGTAAACGTGGCGGATACGATCGGCAAAGTAGGACAACGAGTGAAGATCGCGGCGGGTCTGTTCTGGGCGGATTATGCCGTGCTGGGCGCCCAGGTCGAGGAGCTGGAGGCGGCGGGCATCGATTGGCTGCACCTCGAGGTCCGCGACGGCAAGTACATGGACTTCGGGATGCCCCGCGGCGGCTTTGACATCATCGAAGGGGTACGCAAGAGCACCAAGCTGGAGATCGAAGCGCAACTCCAGATGGTTCGTCCCAGCTTTGACGTCTTCAAGCAGCTCGCTGATTTAGGCGTCGACCTGATTACTCTGCCCGTGGAGACCATGGGCGAGATGACCATGCAGGCGATCACCTATATCAAGGACGCTCTCGAGTTGAAGGTAGGCGTATGGGCCTGGCAGGGCACGCCGTTAGCCGCATTCGAGCAATACATCCTGCCCTACGTAGACATCATCGAATATGAGAGCCGCGCGCACTTCTGGGTCAGGGAGGCGGGCAAGAGTCCGCACACCATGGACAGCATCATGATCGATAACATCAGCCGCCTGCGCCGGATGATCGTCGACGCGGGCCTCGAAGGCACGATGGATTTGATGGAAGACGGCGGCCTGAATACGGGTAACGTCGGGGAGTTCGTCGCGGCCGGGATGACGGTCGGCGAGTTCTCTTCGCCCCTGCTCAAGGGTCCGGAGGGCAAGTTCGTCCCCGGCACCGGCCAGATCGAGGCTGCTGTCAAAAAGTTGCGGGCCGTGATGGACGAGGCCGGCCAGCAGTATCGCGATGACTCCGGGTTGAAGAAGTAGCCGCCCCGGCCAACCCTCGATGAAAACACTAGGCATCGCCATGATCGGCTACGGCGGCATCGGGCGGGTGCACGCCCTGGCCTACCGCGCCATCCCCTACCACTACGGCCTGCCCGCCGACAGTTTCAAGATCGTCGGGGTGGCGACGACCCGCGCCGAGACGGCCCAAAGAGCGGCCCGAGAGATCGGCTGCGGCGTCTCCACGGCCGACTACCGGGAGTTGCTGAAGCGCGATGATGTGCACGTGGTCGATTGCTGCGTACCCAACAACAAGCACGAAGAGATCGTGCTGGCGGCGGCCGAGGCCGGCAAGCACATCTACTGTGAAAAACCCCTGTCCATGAGCGTGGCCCAGGGGCGGCGCATGGTCGAAGCAGTTGAAAAGGCCGGGGTCAAGAACCAGCTCACTTTCAATTTTCGTTTTGTCCCCGCCATCCTTCGGGCTCGCCAACTGATCGAGGAAGGATTCCTAGGGCGCGTTTTCTCTTTCCGCGGACGCTACTATCGATCGAGCTACATCAGCGCCGCGAAGCCCCTTTCCTGGCGCCTTCGAAAGGAGGTGTCCGGGGGCGGAGCGCTTTTCGACCTGGGCTCGCACGTCCTCGATTGGATCTACTATCTGCTGGGCGAGTTCGGTTCGGCGCAGGCCACGATCGACACGCTGATCAAGGAGCGTCCCGTGGCGGCCGGGTCCCCCGACAAAGCGGCCGTCGACGTCGACGACATCGCCTTGATCCACCTGCGCATGTCCGACGGCACGCTGGGTCTGGTCGAGTTTTCGCGCATGGGCACCGGCCTCACGAACGATCTCCACATCGAGATTTTTGGGGAGCAGGGCGCCTTGCGTTTCAACTTCGCCGATCCGAGTTGGCTCGAGGTGTATGACACGCGCGACCCGGGGGGACCGCTGGGAGGCATGCGCGGCTTCCGCAAGGTGGAAACCGTGCAGCGCTACGAAGGCCAAAAGGCGCCCGATGGTTCCATGCCGCCGTCCTTCGTCCGCAGCCACGCCGAGTGCCAGTACCAGTTCCTCCGAGCCGTTTCGGACGATACCGCCGCCTCGCCTACGTTTGCCGAAGGCCTCCGCGTCCAAGAGGCCATGGAAGCGGCCACGCGCTCGGCCGCCGAGGGACGGTGGGTCAGCGTCGAGGAAGTGAGATCGGGGCGGTGAAAGTCCTGGTCGTAGGGGCCAAGGGCATGTTGGGCAAGGAGCTGTGCCGGGTCTTCGACGCGCACCACCAGGTCGTGGCTTGGGACATCGAGGAAATCGACATCACCGACCGCGACCGGACGCTGGCGGCCGTGACCGGCGAGCGCCCCGAGCTGGTCGTTAATTCGGCTGTGTTTGTTGACCTCGAAGGATGTGAATCCGACCCCGATAAGGCCTGGCGCGTGAATGCCGTGGGGGCGCAGAACCTGGCCCTGGCGGCTCGGCAGTCCGGCAGCGCCCTGGTCTACATTTCGACGGACTACATCTTTGACGGCGAGTCCGACTCGGATTACGACGAGGTTTCGCAGCCGAACCCGCTCAACCAGTACGGGCGGTCGAAGTTGGCCGGGGAGAAGCTAAGCCTACAGGCGTGCCCGCGCACGTTCGTCGCCAGGACAGCCTGGCTGTTCGGACACGCGCCCAACAATTACGTGGAGCGAGTCATCACGGCGGCGGAGAAAGACGGCGTCGTGCGCATGCCCGCCGACCAGATCGAGTCGCCGACCTACACAGGCCATCTGGCGGACGCGGTTTCCGCGCTCGTCGACACCGGCGCCTACGGCTGCTATAACGTCACCGGTCTGGGCGCTTGCACCCGCGTCGGCTTTGCCGAGTTCGTGCTCCAGGCGGCGGGCCGTTCCGAGCCGGTCGAAACCGTGGACGCCGCCACTCTATCTCGTGTAGCCAGACGACCGGCCCGCAGCGTCTTAGATTGCCGGCTCTTCCAGTTGGTCACCGGCCGATCGCTACCCGACTGGCAACAAGGGGTGCGAGACTATCTGGCCAATGTCCAGTAAACCTTACGCCATCGGGATCGATGTCGGCGGCACCAAGATCGCAGCCGGCTTGGTAAGCCGGGCGGGGACGATCGAGCACCGCCTGTCCACTCGCGGCCATGCCGAACAGGACCCCGAGACCGTCATCGCGGCGATCGAGCAAGCCTACCAAGACCTGCTTAGCCAAAGCGGCGTGAATCCCGCCGATGTTGAAGCCGTCGGTCTCGGGTTCGCCGGCAACACCAACGGTCCGGCCGGCGTGGTTCTGGTCAGCTCGAATCTCCCGGCCTGGAATAATTTCCCGTTGCGCGACGCCTTGGCGCGAAAGCTCGGCGTCCAGGTTGTTCTCGACAATGACGCCAACGTCTGCGCGGTCGGCGAACATCGTTACGGCGGCGGACGCGGCTGCAGCGATATGGCCTACATCACCTTCAGTACCGGCCTGGGCATCGGCATCATCATCAACAATCAGATCTATGCGGGCCACACGGGAACGGCGGGCGAATTGGGTCACGTCGTTATCGAGCTAGGCGGGGCGCTCTGCCCGTGCGGCAAACGGGGATGCGTGATGGCCTACGGCAGCGGGATCGGCATCTCGCGGATGGTCTATGAAAGGGTTGAGGCCGGGGCCGAAACAAGTCTTGGCGAACTGGTCCGCGGCGAAAAGCAAAGGATTGCTGTCGAAGCCGTAGCCGACGCGGCCACGCAAGGGGACGAGGTTGCCGGTGACATCATCCGCACAGCCGGCCGCTACTGCGGCGTGGCGCTGTCGATGATCGTCCAAATCCTCAACCCGGAGGTGACTGTCGTCGGAGGGGGCTTGACGCGCGTCGGTCCGATGCTGATGGACCCCGCACTCGAAGCGATGCGCGCGAACACCCAGCCGGAGCTGTGGGATAGTGTGCGGGTGGTCCCCTGGCAGCTCGGGGAAGACCTCGGGGTGATCGGAGCCGCAGCCAAGGCCTTCGCCGATGCGGAGGCGCTATCGACATGACGAATCGGGGAAAGCTAGGCCGCAAGCTGAAGTTCGGTCAGGTGGGCGGAGGGCGGGGCTCTTTTATTGGAGAGACCCACCGCCGATCAGCCAGTTGGAACGGTCTCGCGGAGTTCGCCGCCGGGGCTCTGGCGAGCACTCCCGAAGCCGCCAGGCAATCAGGAGAAGAGTTACTCTTGCCCCCGGAACGAAACTACGGGACGTGGGGAGAAATGCTCGAGCGTGAAAGCGCCCTTCCCGAGGGGGAACGTATCGACTTCGTCTCCATTGTCACCCCCAACCATGTTCACTACGAGCCGGCGCTGGCTTTCGTCGAGGCGGGCTTCAACGTGATCGTCGAGAAACCCATGGTCCACAATAGCCGGCAGGCCGAGAGCCTCGTTCAGGCGGTGGAAGCGCACAAGGTCGTTTTCGGCGTCACCTACAACTACACCGGCCATCCCATGGTCAAGGAAGCCCGTGACTGGGTGAGGTCAGGCAAGCTGGGCGAAATCCAGCGCGTCGTCGTCGAATACCCCCAGGGGTGGCTTTTGAATCCCATCGAGAAAGAAGGTCACAAGCAAGCCGCCTGGCGGACGGACCCGGCACGCTCCGGCATCGTCGGCGCGGTCGGCGACATCGGAACTCACGGCGAAAGCCTGGCGAGCTACGTCACCGGGCTGGAACTCGACGCCATCTGCGCCGATGTGCACACCTTTGTGCCCGGCCGACGGCTGGACGACGATGCCAGTGTGTTGCTGCGTTTCAACAACGGCGCCCGCGGCGTTCTGTGGGTTTCGCAAATAGCCGCCGGCGAAGAGAACGGCCTCAACATCCGGGTCTACGGCACCGAGGGAGGGCTTTCCTGGGAACAACAGCATCCCAACGTCCTCTACTTCCAGCCCCCAAACAGACCCGCCCAGATCCTCAAACGAGGCAATCCCTACCTGGGAGAAGCCGCCTCACGCGCGGCCCATATTGCACCCGGCCTTACCGAAGCCTTCTTCGGAGCCTTCGCCAACATTTACGTGAACTACATCGATACGATTCGAGCCGGGCTTGAAGGCCGCCCGCCCACCGAACTCGAGTTGGACTTCCCCACCGTTTACGACGGCGCCCGCGGCGTGCGCTTCATGGAGAAGGTTGTCGAGAGCGGCCAAAGCGACAGCAAATGGACTCGCTGCTAACCGTGCCCCCACATTCCCAGGAGCCAACAGATCGGTAGGGGCACAGCATGCTGTGCCCGTCTGCACTCCCTCCGAAAGCGGCCAAAGGCCCTCTAGTGAGCGCGTCGAACGGTGTAGAGCGCCAACTGCACTCGGTCCTTGACTTGTAGCTTGTCGAAGACGTTGCGCAGGTGATTGCGAACGGTCTGACCGCTGATACCGAGGTGGCTTGCAATCTGTTTATAGCGTTGACCCTGGGCGACCAGCAAAGAGATTTGGCGCTCGCGCGGCGTCAGAGAACTCCACAGGGAAACCTTCTCGACGGGCCGCGGCACGCGGGCCTTCTGGTGAGGACGGGTCGGCGGCGGGGTTTGGAGAATGTGCGGCTTGAGATGAGCTAGGCTTTCCTCCAGCCACGGGTCTCCCCGGTACACCCTGCGGAGGGCTTGAATCAACTGCTTCGGGGCGGATTTCTTAAGCACGATCCCCTTGGCGCCCAGTTCCAAGGCGAGCGCCAGCGACAGAGAGTCATCGACCCCGGTGAGGATAATCGTGCGCACCGCTAAGCGGGCTGTTTTCATCTGCCGTAGAATCTCATGTCCATCAGGGGGCGGCATATCCAGGTCGAGAAGCAAGACGTCTATCTTGGCGCGGCGAATCAGCGCGCAGATTCCATTTCCGTGGGCGAGGTCGGCAGCGACCTCCAGGTCGGGCTCTTCTTCGAGCAAGGTCCGCACGCCCGCTCGCAATAGTTGGTGGTCGTCGACCAGCGCAACCCGAATGCGCTCCCCCGTTTGTCGCGGTCGCAAAGCCATGCTCATCTCCCATAGCCTTATCGGCCATGGCGACGAGGACGACAGCCAGAGGTACGGAGAAAGGGCGGATCCGAGTCTTGCCTGTTTGTTAGCCTGCTTTTCTGACCAGCTGACGAGGCGAAGGGCGTGAAAAGCGGGCTAAAGGGAAGGGTTCTTCCCGCTGGTGAGTCTTGAACTCACTTTCCCCTTGACTTTCGACGCAGTCGCTCCGGGGCTGGACCGGCCTAACGAGTATTGCCCTTAGCCCCACCCATCACCAAATCTCGACCAGCGCCTTCTGCAATTTCCTCGCGGCGCGGTCGGTCGGAGTTGCCGCAAATAGGGTATCGTCGCCGGCGACGGTACCGACAAGCTCAGGCCAATCTTCCGCGTCGAGGGCCAGCCCGACCGCCGAAGCTCCGCCTGGGGTTGTCTTCAGCACGACGAGGTTCTGCGCCACCTCCACGTCGCGCAAGAACTCTTGCAAAACGCGGCGCAGGTTTTCACGGGGCGGCTCCGCGGGCGGAATCGAGTTTCGTTCCCGGTAGCCTTCCGGGGTCTTGACGATACCCAACTCGCGGATGTCCCGCGACAGCGTCACTTGGCTCGCCTGAATCCCCGTGGCGGCGAGTTCGGCGGCCAGCTCGTCCTGCGTCAAGATGGGCCTGGCGCGGATGAGTTTCCTGATCCTCGCTTGCCGGAACGCTTTCTTCATAACGATTTTCACATCTCGGCCAAGCGTTTCTCGGCTTGGCGGAGCGACTCTGCTACAGTGCCCGGCGCCGTGCCACCGAGCGCGTTGTGCTGGTCGAGCGTCCGCCGTGCGACGAGCAACTGCACGGCCTCGCTATCAAACTCGGGAGCAACTCGGCGAAGCTCGTCCTGCGTCCAATCCTGCGGCTGTTTGCCGGCGCGCACGCTTTCAAGAACCAGCCCCCCCACGATCTGATGCGCGCGATGGAAGGCCACCCCCTTGCGGGCAAGCAGCTCAGCCAGCGCCGTGGCGCAACTCCAGCCCTCGTCGGCAGCCGTTTCCATCGCCCCCGCGTTGACCTTGGTCGTCTCGATCACCAGGCGCGTGATTTCAAGCGACCCGGCCAATTGCGCCGCGGTGTCAAAGACCGGTTCCTTGTCTTCCTGAAGGTCACGGTTGTAAGCCAGCGGAAGGCCCTTCAAGGTCATCATCAAAGACAACAAGTGCCCCGAGACGCGCCCCGTCTTGCTGCGGACAAGTTCCAGCGCGTCGGGGTTCTTTTTTTGCGGCATCAGGCTCGATCCGCTGGTGACTTCTTCGCCCATCTCGAGGAAGCCAAATTCGTCACTCGAATAAAGAATCCAGTCTTCTCCCAACCGGCTGAGGTGTAACATCGTCACCGACGCCGCATAGAGAAAGTCCAGCGCGAAGTCGCGATCGGAGACCGCATCGAGGCTGTTGCCGGAGATTCGCGCAAAGCCCAGCTCATCGGCCATCGCTTGGCGATCGAAAGGGAATCCGCTGCCGGCTAGAGCGCCGCTGCCCAGCGGTAGTACGTCCGCGCTTCGGTAGGCCGCGCCGAAGCGCTCCCAATCGCGGCTGAACATCTCGAAGTACGCCAGCAAATAGTGTGACCAAAGAATCGGCTGAGCTCGGCGAAGGTGCGTATAGCCGGGCAGCAACGCAGCGGGCTCCCGCCGGGCGAACTCGAGCAGGGCTTCCATGACGTCCGCCAGCCGCTGTTGCGCCGAGCGGATCTGTTTTCGAACCCAGATGCGAAAGTCCGTGGCGACCTGTTCATTGCGGCTGCGTCCGGTGTGGATCTTCTCGGCAAGATCGCCGGCCTTTTCCCCGAGCTTTCGAATGACCAAGGTGTGGATGTCTTCGTCAGCCGCTCCCTCAAAAAAATCCGCCGCCGAGGACTCGAGCAAGATCTTGTCGAAGGCTTCGCGGATGCGCTCTTTTTCATCCTCGGTGAGAATGCCAACCTGTTCCAGGGCGGAGGCATACGCCTTCGAACCAAGAATGTCGGCTTCGAGCAACTCCCGATCGAAATCGAGCGAACCGGAAAACTGCTCGAACAGCTCCGCCGGGCCCTTTTCGAATCTTCCGCCCCAGAGTTTCATGATTTCTTCAATCCACCGGTCACGGCCGCGCGAACTTTGATCGGAAGCCCAATCAGGTTGATGAACCCCTGGGCGTCCTTCTGGTCATAGTCGGCGCCCATGGTGAAACTGGCGATGTCTTGCGAGTAGAGGGAGTAGGGCGAGCGGCGGCTGAGGACATCGACGTGCCCTTTGTAAAGGCGCAGCGCGACCTCTCCGGTGACCGTCTGCTGGGTCTCGTTGATAAAGCCGTCCAGGGCCTCGCGCAGCGGCGTGAACCACTCGCCGTTGTAGACGAGTTCGGCATAGTCGAGCGCGATCTTTTGCTTGTAGTGCAGCGTGGCGCGGTCGAGGGCGAGGCTCTCGAGCTCCCGGTGCGCCGCCAGGACGATCGTCCCGCCGGGCGTTTCGTAGCAGCCCCGCGACTTCATGCCGACAAAGCGGTTCTCGACGAGATCGACGCGGCCGACGCCGTGCAGCCCGCCGAGCGTGTTTAGCTTCTCCACCATCCGCGCGGCGCCCAGTTTCTCGCCGTCGACGGAAACTAAGGTTCCTTTCTCAAAGCCGAGCGTGACCTCGGCAGGCGAATCGGGAGCGTCTTTGGGACTGCGCGTGAGCATCCACACGGCCTCGGAGGGCGCGTTGGCGGGGTCTTCGAGTTCCCCGCCCTCGTGCGAAAGGTGCCACAGATTGCGATCGCGGCTGTAGATCTTTTCCTTCGACGCTTCGATCGGAACCTTGTGCGCCGCGGCGTAGTCGATGGCATCTTCGCGGGAGCTGATGGTCCACTCCCGCCAAGGAGCGATCACCGTCAGGTGGGGCGCCAGCGCCTTATAGGTCAGCTCGAAGCGGACCTGGTCATTACCCTTGCCCGTGGCGCCGTGGCAGAGGGCGTCGCAGCCCGTGCGCAGCCCGACCTCGACTTGGCGCTTGGCCAGCAGCGGCCGCGCAATCGAGGTCCCGAGCAAGTATTTGTGCTCGTAGACAGCCCCGGAGCGCACCATCGGCCAGACATAGTCGCGGATGAACTCCTCCCGCATGTCTTCGACGAAGACCTCGGACGCGCCGCTGTCTTTCGCTTTTTCCGTGATGCCTTCCAGCTCGTCCCCGCCCTGGCCAATGTCGCCGCAGACGGCCACGATGTCGCAGTGGTAGGTTTCCTTCAGCCAGGGGATGATGATCGATGTGTCGAGTCCGCCCGAATAGGCGAGCGCGACCTTCTTGGGTTTCGTTGCCATAGTGTGAATGTCCTTTTGATTTGTTGTCGGTCTCCCTCGACAGGCGCTTCCCGCCCCTGTCGGCCCGCGCTAGAGCTTAGCTTGGACGAAAGCCGCGGGGGGGGCGCCCGATTCTCAGTTCCCCAGCTACCTTGTCTCCGGTCTAGCGGAGCCGCAGCCGAGAGGCTGCGGTCGAGGTTGCGAAAAACCTCGGCCATTGCGGCGAACTCTCGGTCGCCGGCAGTTCTCGACGGCACCTTTCGGGAACGGCTCTCTTGGCTTCATCACGCGAAAACGGTCCTTCATTCCCCCCCCCAAAGACCCGCTGTAAACAGCACTCCGGCTGACCGAACCGATTCGATAAACGCTTGTTCCACTTTCCTCAAACTCAAAGCGTCAGCGGACCATCATCAGCAGCAATGCCTTGTGGGCGTGCAGCCGGTTTTCCGCTTGATCAAAAACCACCGATCGCGAGGACTCGATCACCGAGTCGGTGACTTCCTCGCCTCGCGAAGCCGGCAGGCAATGCATGAATACGGCATCGGGTCCGGCCTTGGCCATCAGCTCGCCGGTAACCTGGAACTTCGAGAAGGCAATCCGGCGCTGCTGGGTTTCCGCCTCCCAGCCCATGCTGGTCCAGATGTCCGTGTAGACGGCCGAGGCGCCTTCGACGGCTTGCGCGGGGTCGTTGGCGACTTCGAGAGTCGAGCCGCTCTCCGCCGCGAACTGCTTGGCCTGGGCCGTAATCGTCGGGTCAGGCTCGTATCCCGGCGGCGTCGCGACGGACAGCGAAACTCCCAGGCGAGAGCCGTCGAGCATCAGCGAATGAGCGACGTTGTTTCCGTCGCCGACAAACGCCAGCTTCAGGCCCCGGAGCTCGCCGAACCGCTCACCAAGCGTCTGAAAATCCGCCAGCGCCTGACACGGATGGTAGCGGTCGCTCAGAGCATTGATTAAGGGAACCGAAGACCAGCGCGCCAGTTCCTCCATAGTCGACTGGGAATACGTTCGGGCGACCACGGCATCCACCCAGCGATCGAGATTGCGCGCCACGTCGCGGGCGGGTTCTCGCTCTCCTATGCGGCCATCGCGGTGATCGAGAAATACCGAATCTCCTCCCAGTTGCTTGATGGCAAGCTCGAAGGTGACCCGGGTCCGAAGCGAGGGCTTCTCGAACAGCACCGCGATCGAGCGCCTCCCAAGGCAGTCGGCGTAATCGCCCGGGGCGGCTTTCACTTGGGCCGCCAGAGCAAGCAACGTCCGCAATTCGGTCGGCGTCAGGTCAAGGTCGGTCAAAAAGTGCGGCGCGGCGACTTTGGGGATTTCCGGCTGCGCCGTTGCGGTGTCAACGCTGCCCGCCGACCCCATAGCATAATTATTCATAGAAATGGATAGTTACACATCTGCGGTTCGAATGCAACCCCCCCGTGGTGGGGAGCGACGCGGGCCGCTACGGTTTGCGCTTGAGCGGCTCTCGGCGCTCGACTCCCCGGCTCAGCCGCAGGATCAGCCAAAGGATCTTCGCGCCGGCCGCTAGACCGCCCCACAGGCTGCCCGACACCTTGCTGGCCCCGGCGCGGCGCCGCCGATAGGAGACCGGGATCTCCCGGACGATGAGACCCTGCTCTAGAGCCCTGATCTGCATTTCGACCGTCCAGCCGTAGTTGGGATCGCGCATCCCCAGGCCCGCGAGGCTTGATCGGCGAATGGCGCGGAAGGGACCGAGATCGGAGCGAACCGGGCCGGTGTAGCGGTGCTTGTAGATAAGGCCTATCAGCCCGGTCGCCAGCCGATTGCCTAGTCGCTGGGCGAGACCCAGCGAACCGGGTTCCGAGCGGTCGAGCCGGCGAGAACCGAGCACGAGATCAGCCTGCCCCTCGGTAATGGGGCCGAGCAGCCCGGACGCCTCAGCCGGCACGTCGCTCCCGTCGCCGTCCATAAAGACCACGACGTCCGTGTCGGGCGGAAGTTCTCGCAAAGCCCTCAGGCAAGCATTGCCGTAGCCCCGCCGCGGCTCATGGAAAACCGTTGCGCCCCGCGCCGACGCGCGCGCGGCGGTGGCGTCTGTCGAGCCGTTGTCGACAACGAAAACTTGATCAAACAGGCCAGGCGGCACTTCACCGAGAACACGTCCGATGGAGTCTTCTTCGTTCAGCGCGGGAATGACGAGGACCGCTTTCATAAGCGACCTGCCCGCCGGCACCGGGGCGTTGGCGGCTCACGGCCCCGCTTTGGGGCCGGCGCCGGATCAGGCGCGCGATCCGCCGCGCATTCTGCATGGCGACTGGCGTTCACCTTTGTGTCGCTCGCCCTTTCAGGATCATCTTGGATGGGACAACTCGACCCCCTGCCATCCCGAGGCGCGGTGTTACAATCGACATGGCTTTTGGGCCCAGCCCGCCTTTCCCACCAGGTGGCGAGGCAAACCACGCATGTTCCGCAAGATTCTCATCGCCAACCGCGGGGAGGTCGCCGTCAGGATCATCCGCACTTGTCGGGAAATGGACATCCCGACCGTTGCCGTGTATTCCGATGCCGACCGCACAGCGCTTCATGTTCGCATGGCGGATGAAGCTGTGCACATCGGCCCGGCGGCGGCGGCTGAGAGCTACCTCGACATGGGCCGGATTCTCGACGCGGCCCGCTCGGTTGGGGCCGACGCCATCCATCCCGGTTACGGATTCCTGAGCGAGAACGAGACGTTTGCGCGAGCCTGCCGCTCGGCCGATGTGAAGTTCATTGGCCCGAGTCCCGAATCGATGGCGTTGATGGGATCGAAGACCCGGGCGCGGCAGGCCATGGGGAAAGTGGGGGTCCCGGTCGTGCCCGGTACGACAACGCCCGTGGAGAGCGGCGCTGACGCCCTGGCCACGGCCGAGGGAATCGGCTTTCCGGTCATGTTGAAGGCGGCCGCCGGCGGCGGCGGAAAGGGCATGCGCCTGGTTCACTCGGCGGCCGAGTTACCCTCGGCGCTCGAGCAAGCGCGGAGCGAGGCCGAGGGGGCCTTCGGCGACCGCGATGTTTACATTGAAAAGGCGATCACCGACCCGCGGCACGTCGAGGTGCAGATTCTGGCCGACGAACACAGTCACACGATTCATTTGGGCGAGCGGGAGTGCTCCCTGCAGCGGCGCCACCAGAAGGTGCTCGAAGAATCGCCCTCTCCGTTGGTCGAGGAGCACCCCCATGTCCGCGAAAAGATTACGGCGGCCGCGGTTCGAGCTGCCCAGGCTGCGAACTACACCAACGCGGGTACGGTCGAGTTCCTGATGGACGACGCCTGCAACTTCTATTTTCTGGAGATGAACACGCGCCTACAGGTCGAACACCCCGTAACCGAGTGGGTCACCGGCATCGACCTGGTGAAGCAGCAGATTCTCGTCGCCGCCGGGGAAAAACTTGCCTTCGGGCAGGATGAAGTCCGTTGGCGCGGCAGCGCGATCGAATGCCGCGTTTACGCAGAAGATCCCGACAACCAGTTCTTCCCTTCGCCGGGACGCATCACAATGCTGGAGCGCCCGTCCGGTCCCGGGGTGCGAGTCGACTCGGGAGCCTATCAGGGATGGACGGTCCCTGTCGAATACGACCCGCTCATCGCCAAGCTGATCGTGTGGGCGCCGACCCGAGGCGAGGCGATCCGCAGGCTTCGCGGCGCCTTGGCGGAATACCGGGTAGACGGCATCAAGACGACCCTCGGCTTTTTTCGTGACGTGTTGCTGGACGAAGACTTCGCGGCGGGCAGGATCGATACCGGCTTCGTTGCACGTTGGCTGGAACAGCGTTCCGCGGACTCGCCGTCGGCGGAAGATCACGAGCGGGTGGCCGTGCTGGCCGCGGCAGTGCACTCCGCCCGCCAGTCGCCGGAGCAAGTCGCCCATCCGTCGGCCAACGGAAGCGGAAGCGCTTGGAAGATCCTGGGAAAGCGATCGATGCTGCGTTGATCGGCGTCGGGCCGACATGCGGGAGGAGTTTCGGAACAAATGAACGCCGGAACGGCTGTTGCCCTGAGCGCCAAGGCTGATACGGCGGAAAAACCGGCAAGCAAGATGGAACTGCTCACCAGGGTTAACGGCGCGGAGCGCAGAGTCAAGCTTGAAGCACAAGCTTCCGGTTCCCGCTACGCGTTCGAAGTCGGGACGAGCCGGGACCTGGCCGATATCCGGGAAGTCGAACCGGGTGTTTACTCGATCCTGATTGGCGCGCGCAGTTACGAGGTCAAGATCGAGGAAGTGGAAGGACGCTACATGGTCGCCGTCAACGGCGACCGGTTTGAGGTAGCGGTCCAGGATCCTAGGCGGCTGCGAAGACAAGCAGAGGTATCCGATGTCGAGGGCCCCCAAAAGGTGGCCTCGCCAATGCCGGGCAGGGTGGTCAAAGTGGAAGTCCGAGCCGGGGAAACCGTAGAGGTGGGGCAGGGACTGGTGGTCGTCGAGGCGATGAAGATGCAAAATGAGATTAAGTCGCCCAAGTCAGGTTCGGTGACGGCGGTCTATGTGGAAGAAGGCGGATCGATCGGCGCCGGCGAACCGATGGTCGTGATTGAGTAGAAGGCGAGTTGCGTGCAAGCAGACCCGAACTGTCCGCATTGCGATGGCACCGGCTGGAAACAGCTCGTCCGCGACGGCGTCAGCGCCGTGGAGCGATGCGAGTGCCGGCGGGAACAGCGGCAGCAGGCGTTGCTCGGGAAAGCTCGTATTCCCGAACATTTCCGGCATGCCGGCTTCGATAATTTCGTGGTCCCGGACAAGGACGACAGGCTGGCCGGCGCCAAGGTTACGGCCAAGAGCTATGCGCGCGACTACCCGTCTCTTCGCAAGCTGGGGATCATGTTCCAAGGGTCGACCGGCGTGGGCAAGACCCACTTGGCCTGCGCCGTTTTGCGCGAGCTGGCCGAGCGCGGATTCGAATGCCTCTTCTTTGACTACCAAGCCCTGCTGGAGCGCATCCGGCAAGGCTACGACGCCTCCGCCGGGCCGGGCGCTAAACGAGAGTACCGCCAGGCGCTCGAAGCGGAAGTCGTCCTACTCGACGATTTGGGGTCTCACCGACCCAGCGAGTGGGTTGAGGACACCGTGACGGCCATTATCAACCACCGTTATAACGCCGGAAAAGCTCTGATCGTCACCACGAATCTGCCCGAGCCCGACCTGGGGGACCAAAGCGTGCGCAAAGATCCGGGATCGGGTCAGTACCACGTGCGCGATACGCTCGCCGATCGAATCGGATCGCGCGCGCGCTCGCGGGTCTACGAAATGTGCCACGTGGTGAAGATGGCCGCGCGCGACTATCGGCTGCGGAAGCCGCGGCGATAGTCGAGCCACTTACGGGGCATATTTTCATGCTGCGAGCTGGGCCTGCCTGGGTCGGAAAACCACATACAGCAGCAATCCGGCCAGCATCCCCGGCAGGACTTCGTAGACGTCGTCGGAGAATCCGAGTGCGTATCTCCAGAGGATGACCATCACCAGACCGCCGAGCATCATCGCCACCGCCAGCGGCGGGCCGACGGGGCGCCGCAACACACGGACCATCATCAGCGGACCGAGGCCCGCGCCTAGAGCCGACCAGGACATGGTTACCAGGGCGAACACGTTCTGGTGGCCGAAGACAGCGACCCCCAGAACAACGGCGGTGACGAGGACCGTACCGGCTTTGGCGGCCGTGTAGGATTCCCGCCATCGCCGGAAGATGTCTTGTGTGAGGGCCGCCGAGCAGGAAAGCAGCTGCGAATCCGCGGTCGACATGGTTGCCGAAAACAGTCCCGCCAGCACCAGTCCGACCAAAATACCCGGCAAGTACCGGACCGACAGCGTCGGCAACGCGAGTTCGGCGTCGAATCCGGCTGCATCGGGCAACAACACGCGGCAGGCCAGCGCCACACCCGTAGCCGCGGCGGTGAAGACGACATACCAGGCGAAGTAGATGTGCCGCGCTGTCCTCAGCTGCTGGGAATCGCGGATAGCCATCGCCCGCACCATGATGTGCGGTTGGCCGACGACACCGAAGCCGGCGCCCATCCACCCCAGTACGTGGAGGGCGAATCCGAAGCGCAGATCGGCCGGCACGGGGTCGGTCAAGCGCGGGTCAATGGCCTCCAAGCCGGTCCACAGTTCGGCGAAGCCGCCCAGCTCCCAGAGAGCGATGCCGAACAGCAACAGCATCGACGCCAACATGATGATCGACTGCATGACGTCGGTCCAGATCGAGGCGCGAATGCCGCCGGCGAAACAGTAGATCAGCACAATCACGGCGCCGGCGATCGCGCCCACGGAGTAGTCCCACCCGAAAAGCACGTGCAGCGCCTTGCCGCCGGCGTTGAGTTGGGCAGCGGCATATGTGCTCAAGAAGAGAATCGTGATCCCCGCCGCCACGATTCTCACTGACTGAGCGAAGCCCCCCCGGCCCGCGGCGAGAAGCGAGGGAATCGTACGGGCCTGTTTTTGCTCGCTCAACTCCCGCAGCTGCCGGTGCACCCAAAACCACATCAGGTAGTCGCCGCCGATCCAGCCGACCATGATCCAGATGGCCGACATCCCCATCAAATACGTCGTCCCGATGAGTCCTATAAACATGAACCCGCTGTTATTCGTCGCTACGGCCGAAAGCCCTGTGAACCAGGGGCCGATCGTGCGGCCGGCGAGTCCCCGAGTTTCGATTTGAGTTTGACATTCCGACTTTGCGGTGGCGTTCAGCGTCTTTATTCATAGGGGCTAGAGCCCGATGAGGACGCCAGGGAGGCCAACACCCAATGGGTGAAAAAGAAACAAAGCCGTTCCAGCTAACTTTCAATGGACTTCTCAAAGTCGATTTCCAAGGATCGCACGTCACTTCCGACGGTGGCTTGATTTTGGTTCGCGAACTGGACGAACGGCTCGGGTTCGGAGAACTGATTGACGAGCATGTCAGCGACTCCCGGCAAGGCACAAACAAGCAGTTCACGCTCGCTGATCTGTTGCGGCAGTCGGTCTACAGCCGCTTGGCGGGCTACGAGGACCTCAACGACGCCGCGCGGGTTTCGATCGATCCGACGTTTCGGCTGATCGGTTCGCAGAAAATCTGGGATCGCGGTGCGGCCTTGACCTCGACGCTCCACAGCTTCGAGACGGAGATGCTGGCGAGCGAAGAGAACCTGCTGGGGTTGATGGCGTTGAACCGGGAGCTGCTCGCCCAAGCCGAGACCCAAGACAACTCCGAGCGGGTTGTTCTGGACATGGACTCGACGGAAAGCCCCGTCCACGGCCAACAGGAAGGCAGCGCCTACAACGGCCATTTCGAGTCCGTCTGCTACCACCCGCTGTTGCTGTTCAACAGTCACGGCGACTGTCTGGCGGCCAAGCTCCGTCCGGGCAATGTGCACAGCGCTGAGGACTGGGATGAACTGCTCCTGCCCGAGATCGAACGTCAGCAGAACCATGGCAAAGAGGTTGCCTTCCGGGGGGATGCAGCCTTTGCCAAGCCAGAGATTTACGAGGCTTCGGAGGAGCGTGGCGTGAAGTATGCCATCCGCCTTCCGGCGAACGAGAACCTGCGGCGTGAAGTTGCCGAGCTGTTGGTGCGGCCGGTGGGAAGACCCACTCGGAAGCCTTTGGTGCGCTACAGGAGCTTTCTCTACCGGGCAGCGAGCTGGAGCAAGGCCCGAAGGGTCGTGGCCAAGGTGGAGCATCACGCTGGGGAGCTGTTTCCACGGGACAACTTCATCGTCACCAACCTGACTCTGCCGAGCCGCTCCGTGGTGCGCTTCTACAACAAGCGCGGGACGGCCGAGCAGTGGATTAAAGAAGGCAAGCAGGCGACGCATTGGACCAGGCTGTCGTGCCATCGCTTCCGGGCGAACGAAGTGCGCTTGCAGTTGAGTGTGCTGGCCTACAACCTGGGCAACCTGTGGCGGCGGCTGGGACTGCCACCAAGGATCAAGAGCTGGTCGCTGACGAGCTTGCAACACAGGTTGATGAAGACCGGCGGTCGGCTGGTCAAGCACGCGCGGTATTACTGGCTGCTGCTGGCCGAAGGACATTTGAACCGCAGGCTGTTCGGCGACATGCTGCACAGGATCTGGGCGCTGCCGCTGCCAAGCGGGTAGCGTTGACCGGGCGAGGATCAACAGTTTTCGGCTCCAAAAGGTTTCGCAAGGAGCAGTGTCGGCCGGAGCGCCGTTCAGTCCGCTCAATCAACGTCTGTGAGCGGATGGACGAGCCCTGGCGCCTACCGGTGGAGGTCATGTGCAGGGTTCAGCGCGAAAAGACGTGGTATGCGGGGCAGCGCGGGTGTATACTTTCACCGTGCCAGGGCCAAAATGGAAATCCTGGGTAAGTAGTCCTCGATTGTGTGGGCTCGCCTTCGCGCGGAATAGGCGCCTACGGCCACGAACAGAAGCAGGAAAAACCAGAAGCTGGCGGCGATGAGATTCATGTCAGCGGGGTCGGCTTGTCTTGGCCACTTCCCGTTCCAAAATATGGTTTTGGCGCGCCGTGTGGACCGGGAGGTCCGCGCCACCCGTGCTGCGCTGGATTGTTCTTGTCATGGGATGCAGGGAACCCAGGGGCGCTTTTCCCATGGAACTATCGTTAAGGTAATTATCCCCTCTAGACAAGTAGATCAGGTGGGCTGGGGTTGGCGTGACAGGTCGGAGTCAAAGCATCAAAGGAGGGGGTCACAGCGGTTTGGGCTTTTTTTCAAGCCTGTAAAGTTTACCGTCCTTAAAGATCCGTTTAGGGTCGGCTTTCCCACTCGCACCGATCGTTCCATCTGGCCGCACGAAACGATGTGCGCGCGCCAGTTCTTCCCCGTTTTTAGTACGATACGACACCATTTCGGTTTTGCTTCCAGGCGGTAGACCGATCTCTGGACTCGGCCTACCACTGTGTGTGACAACTTCCTCTAGTTCTCAGCCCGTTCTACGAAACCTTCCTCATTGAACATCCGTCGCAGTTCTGCTACTGTTACCCGTATAATTGGAACAGGAGAGACTGACATGATCTCCGATCGAGAAATCCGCGAACAGCTTCTAGAGTATCTGTTGAAGAACATCAACCTTGATGAGTTCGAGGATTGGCTCGTCCAGAACACCTGGAACGTTCACAAGTGGGGGTCCAAAGAAACCCAAGACCTTGCATTCTCGATTGAAGCTAAGCTTGCTGAGCATTCAGGGGACCACATCAACGAAGATGTTCTCCGGAAGAATCTGCTTCCGTTGGTGCAACAGTATGTCTCTTACATTGGTGATCCGCAGCCATCGACTTCATCATCAAGCGAGATCACTTTCCAGCAGACGGTGATTGGGCAACCCTTTGGTGCAGGACTCTCAAAGGTATCCGCGTGACGGGCTTTTCCTCGAAGATTACATCGAACCAATAAAGCCCCTCTTCATCAAGTACCAAGGTCATCGGTGCCACGATAGCGACACCCCGATCTTGACTCTCGAACAGCACAGGAAATTCTTGATCAAACAAGAGTCTTCCAGAAGGTTTTAGCGGTCGGATCTTGATGTAATGCTTCCCGGAAGTGTCACCTGCTTTGAACATCACTACTAAGGTCGTTTGAACCGGAGATGGCGGCTTACCCGGCTCTGGTTCTGGAACTGAAAATCAGTCAACGACGCGGATGAAGCTCATAACGCCGTCTTTTTCGTGTAGGACTTTTTCGCACAGAAGGGCCGCCGCAAGATGCGGCCCCGACCCAGCAGATTGCTCTTCTGACATCAAATGCCCCCTCGACGGATTGGATACACTTTCCTTAAACTGGGCACACTTCCAGTGCCCAACTTTTCGCTTGACTCTGTCAAGAAAGCCGGTCGATAAGTTGTTCAGGCTCTCCTCGACCGGGAGCCATCACACGATGATGTGTCCCTAGAGGCCAAGGCTACCATCCATTGTATGGTAGTTCCGGCAAGGCAGCAAGAAATTAGGATGGCTTCTCCAGGGGCTATCGTTAATGCAGGGTCTCCTCGCGGACGGTGATTGCTCGAATATAGTCGTTGTCCAATTCGTAGCCGAAGCCCGCCTGGTCGGGAACCTGGATCGTGCCCTGGGACGTCACCTCGACAGCAGGTTCAACTACGTCGCGCTTCCAGTATCGTTTGCTGGCGGAAACATCCCCGGGAAGTCGGAAGTTGTCGAGCGTGGAGAGGGCAATGTTGTTGGCGCGGCCGACGCCGGCTTCGAGCATCCCGCCGCACCAGACAGGAATGCGGTGCGAGCGGGCAACATTGTGAATCAGCAGGGCTTCGGAGAACCCCCCGACGCGGCCCAGCTTGATGTTGATGATGCGGCACGCTCCAAGCTCGATCGCTTGTTCGGCGTGACGGGCGTTGCGGATCGACTCGTCGAGGCAGACTGGCGTCTCGAGCTGGGCCTGGAGCGTCGCGTGGTCGATGATGTCGTCGTGCGCCAGCGGTTGCTCGATCATCATCAACGAGAATTCGTCCAGCCGCTTGAGGTGCTCGACGTCTTCGAGCGTGTAGGCTGAGTTCGCATCCGCCATCAGTTGGATATCCGGGAACCGCTCGCGCACCTGCCGAACCACATCCACATCCCAGCCGGGCTTAATCTTGATCTTGATCCTCTGGTAGCCGGCGGCGGTTTCGCGCTCGATCAGCCCGAGCAGCTCATCGACCGAGTCCTGAATGCCGATCGACACCCCGCAGGGGATTTCGGTTCGACTGCCCCCGATATGCCGCCACAAAGGAACCCCGAGCAAGCGCGCCTCGAGATCCCACGCGGCTGTTTCCAGGCCGGCACAAGCCATCTGGTGGCCCCGGATGGGAGGCATCCGCGCGGCGAGCTCGGCGGCCGAGCCGACTTCCTGACGCAGGACCCGAGGGACCACAAAGTCGCGCAGAACGAGCCAAGCGGCATCGACCCATTCCTCGTTGTAGAAGGGACCTTCTCCCGCGGTGACCTCGCCCCAGCCCGTGGCCCCATCGCTTTCAACTTCGACCAGCAGGATGCGGCGCTCGGTCGTCCGCCCGAAGCTGGTCTCAAAAAAATGGACCAGCGGCATCCGGATTTCGCGTAGAGTGACGCGGTCGAGAATCATGGCCTCACAATAGTCGGCACGGATTGCCGAGTGACAAAGAGCGGCCCGGAGTAACGTTTACAAGGCAAAGGATGTCTGGGCGCGGCAGATCGCCCAAGCCACCTTCGGCGGCCTAGGACGAGCGGGATCGCTTGTCGCCACTTTGCGTGGATCAAAAGCCGGGCTTTCAAGCCCGACATTCTTGAATCTATGGTCAACTCGTTTCCACGACAGTCCACCAGGACAAGCGGGATCGCTTGTCCCCGCGGCACCGTTCACGTCGTCAAACAGCCTCCGAGCTTCGCCCCAGCTCAAACACCCCTCCGTCTCCGGTGACCCGGTAGCCGACTACGACCAGACCCGCGGCAAAGCTTTGCTGGAACTCCTCACGAACGCGCAACTGAATAGACCGAGCCGCCTCGATGTCGCTGTGGCGCAACTGTTCGATTTCCGCTGGAACCTCGATCGTTGTCTCCACTTGTTTATCTCGATCGTCGCCCTTTTTTTCGGCGAGGGTCGCCGCGACCTGGGAACTATTCACGTACCACTCGGCAACCAGCCGATCAGTCGGCAGAGCACCTTGTAGTGGACTGGAAGTCAGCCCGTAAAAATTGGGCAGAAAGCGTTCGACTTGCACACCGAGACGCACGACGTTGAAATAAGCGTTGCGAATCTCGAGCGGATCGAAGGTCCAGGCGATCAGATCAATGCCCCGCTCGATGGCCTGCTTCCGCTGATGAAGTTTCAAGCGCTTGCCAACGCCGCGATTTTGATGGGAAGCAAGCACGCCGGTCATGTGGCTGTGCCAGTAGGACGTCCCGTCAGGATGGATGCCCCCGAAGGCCAAGCTGAAACCGATCATAGTATCGCCGTCGAAAGCCCCGGCCACCAGGCCCCCCGATTCCGTGGCCACGACCATCAGCCGCCAGGGAACCAGCTCGACGTCGGCGAAGCCCCAGACTCGCTTCTCGACATCCAGGGCTTCACGGAACTCCGCTTCGGTCTCGAGCCTACGGATGGCGAGGTTAGTCCGCATTTCTCACTCATACCGACGGTAGCGGGTCCCCATCTCTTTAGTGTCGCCCTCTCCACCAAAACATTCCACTACTCTCGCGTTTTTTCTGAGTGACAGCCTCCCTTGGCGGACACGGGCGTTGGCCATTTCGCCAGGAAGCGAATTCGGCCGGCCCCGACCCGAGCCTGCCGCGGGTTCGCCTGCGTGGAGCTCAATGAATCTCGATCCCGGGAAGCCGCCGAGACGAGAAGCTTGCCCAGGCCTATTGCGATAATGTTCTCGAGGCCGTCGATTCGACTTGCGAATGGTTTAACCGGTGAAACGGCCCGACACCCTGATTCGGTTCGTTCCAGCAGCCTTGGGCCGGGGATTCACCTGTTTCGCAACCAGCCGTAAAACGGCTGACCCACTGACTCTCACAAATTATGGTGATACCGCCCGTGTTCAGACCGTAGGGGCGCGGCATGCCGCGGTGTTCCAAAATCACTGTATCTTGCGAGCCTCAACAAGGACCCCGACGAAGCCGCGTGAAAGCCGCTAGCTTCGACAGCGTTCAGCCCAGGCTCATCAGGAGCAGCCATGGCGAAACCTCTCTGGAAGCCTTTACCCAAACAGATTGAACGCTCGAATCTGAAAGCGTTCATCGGGTTCGTAGAGCAACGCTACAGCCTCCCGCCGTTGTCGAGTTTCGATGACCTCTACCGCTGGTCGACTGGCCACGTCGAGGATTTCTGGCTCGCCGTGTGGCGGTTCTGTGGGATGCAAGCGGTCCGCGACCCGGAAACCGTTGTCGCGGACCTCGAAAAAATGCCCGGCGCTCGGTGGTTCCCTGGCGTCCGTCTGAACTTCGCGGAAAACCTTCTTCGCTACCGAGATGATCGAGAAGCACTCGTCTTCTGGAACGAAAACGGCCGGCAGCGAGCTCTGACGTTCGCCGAACTCCACGACGAAGTCGCTCGGTTGGCGGCCGCGCTACGCGCCGCCGGCGTGACGAAAGGCGATCGAGTCGCCGGCTACTTGCCGAACATGCCTGAAACGGTGATAGCGATGCTGGCGGCCACCAGCCTAGGCGCCGTTTGGTCTTCCTGCTCGCCGGATTTCGGCCTCAAAGGGGTCCTCGATCGCTTCGGGCAAATCGAGCCCAAGGTCCTTTTCGCGAGCGACGGCTACTTTTTCAAACAGCGACCCTTCGACTTGCTGGAGAAGATCAAAAGCATCGGCGAGAGCATTCCGTCGATCGAGCGAATCGTCGTCGTTCCCTATACACACGAGGATCCGCCCCTCGGAGGTCTGCCGAACGCCGTCGCGTACTCGAACTTTCGGGATTCCCACAGCAGCGGCAAGATTCCCTTCGAGCGACTGCCGTTCGATCATCCAGCGTACATCAT
The DNA here is from genome assembly GCA_965206025.1 of Bryobacterales bacterium. Lineage (GTDB taxonomy): Bacteria > Acidobacteriota > Terriglobia > Bryobacterales > UBA6623. The sequence goes on from CBDBIU010000004.1 coordinate 865,054, forward strand.
GTACTCGTCGGGGACGACCGGCCCTCCCAAGTGCATCGTCCATGGAGCCGGGGGAACTCTGATCCAGCACTTGAAGGAGCTCGTGCTCCACACCGACCTGAAACGTGAAGATAGGATCTTTTACTTCACGACCTGTGGCTGGATGATGTGGAACTGGCTTGTCGGCAGTCTGGCCGTGGGAGCAACGATTCTTCTTTACGACGGATCGCCCTTTCACCCTGAAGCGAGTCGGCTGTTCGATATGGCCGAGCAAGAGCGGCTGACCGTATTCGGGACAAGCGCCAAATACATTGCGGCGGTTGAGAAAGCCGGCCTCGAACCGGCCCGGACTCACGATCTCACGCATCTGCGGGCCATGCTTTCCACCGGCTCGCCCCTGGCGCCGGAGAGCTTTGATTTCGTCTACCGCAAGATCAAGAAGGATCTTTGCCTGTCGTCGATATCAGGCGGCACGGATATCATTTCCTGCTTTGCCCTCGGCAATCCGATCGGCCCGGTCTACCGCGGAGAGTTGCAGACCCGAGGCCTGGGCATGAAGGTCGAGATCTTCAACAACCAAGGCAACTCCGTTCGAGGGGAGAAGGGCGAGCTGGTTTGCACGGCGCCGTTCCCTTCCATGCCGGTGGGTTTTTGGAACGATCCGGACGGCAAAAAGTACCGCGCCGCCTACTTTGAAACCTTTCCCGGCGTCTGGCGCCACGGAGACTATTGCGAGCTGACCGAAAACAACGGCATCATCATCTGGGGCCGATCCGACGCCGTACTGAATCCCGGCGGCGTTCGCATCGGCACCGCCGAGATCTACCGGGCCGTCGAGCAGCTCCCGGAAATACTGGAAGCACTCGCCGTCGGGCAGGACTGGAACGACGACGTGCGGGTCGTCTTGTTCGTCATCCTGAAGCCCGGAGCAAGCCTCGACGAAGCGCTGACGAAGGCTATCAACCAGCAGATCCGAACCGGCGCCAGCCCGCGACACGTGCCCGCCAAGCTCATCCAGGTCTCCGACATCCCTCGAACGCTCAACGGTAAGATCGCCGAGCTGGCCGTCCGCGACACGATCCACGGCCGCGCGGTCAAAAACCGCGATGCGCTGGCCAACCCGAAAGCGTTGGAGCTGTTCGAAGATTTGACGGAGTTACAAGTCTGAACGGTCATCGTGAAGCGGCCGATCTACCAAAAGGCCTTTAGCTCGCTTTTCTCGGTGCGCGGCGAGGTGGGGCTTGAGTGGCGGGTGATTCCCGTTGTCCAACGTGGTAGATACACCTATTGCTTGTTCCCGAGTGCGTCGCTTACCGTAGGGATGGGAGTCTCAAAACAACTCCGGGGCAGATGTTGACGACTCGACGGAATCGAGGCCTTGGAAGCGATTGGTGTTGGTAATATCCTCTCGTCCTCCCCGCGCTCTGGCGTCTCTGTAGGTACGAATGGCGTTAAAGTCCCACTTCTATAACCTTTTGTCGTCTTACATCGGGGTATTCGTAAGGCCTGGGGACCGAATGATCTGCGTGGACCCGGAAGAGGAGACCCTGAGAAGCACCCCGCGTGACGCTGAGATCCGAGCGCTCCGCCTTTCCTCCGACCTGGGTTCGGCGATTGACTCGATAGCCCCATTTGCGAACGTAGAGAGTGCTGCGGAGTGGCGCCCTGACTACATTCTAGTGGACGGTCACGTCCACTTCGTGCGGGATATCCAAGCCCTATTGTGCGAAGTCCAGCGGGTTTGCTCAAAGCACACGCGGCTGATTCTGGTCACTTACAGCACCCTCTGGCGTCCCTTGCTGGAATTCGCAACGCTGCTGGGGGCTCGGCGCAGGACACCCCTGGAAAACTGGCTTGCTCCCGGCGATATCGTGAACTTCGCAACCTTGGCGGGTCTGGAAATAGTCCAAAGTGAACCGAAGATTCTGTTGCCGGTCTATGTACCGCTTCTCAGCAGGCTGGTGAATCGTTGGATTGCTCCTCTTCCTTTTTGGCGCATGTTTTGCCTGGTGAATATCACCATTCTGAGAGCTCGCCCCCAAGAGCGCCTGTCCCCGCCCCCCTCGGTGTCAATTGTGGTGCCTGCCCGGGATGAGGCCGGAAATATTCAACCGCTATTTGAACGAATACCTCCGATGGGGCCTCGTGACGAGATTATCCTGGTGGAGGGCCGCTCCGAGGATGATACCTGGAGAGAAATACAAAGATGCAGTGAAATCTATCAAGACCAGTTTCGGATCAAGATCGCCCAACAGGACGGCGTGGGTAAGGCGGATGCCGTCTACAAAGGTTTTGAAATGGCCGACAATGAGATCTTGATGATCTTAGACTCGGACCTGAGCGTAGCACCCGAAGAGTTGCCAAAGTTCTACGAGGTTGTTGTGAGCGGCATGGGCGAATTCGTCAATGGAAGCCGCCTGGTCTATCCGTTGGAAGAACAGGCGATGCGGTTCCTGAATATGGCCGCAAATAAATTCTTCGCTTGGGCGTTCTCGTACGTACTGGGGCAAAGGCTGAAGGATACGCTATGTGGGACGAAAGTGCTTTTGCGGTCTGATTGGCAGCGCCTATACTCTCACAGGAACTTCTTTGGAGATTTTGACCCGTTCGGGGACTTCGATCTTCTATTCGGCGCCAGCCGGCTGGGAATGAAAATTGTGGAGGTGCCGATCCGCTACCGCGCGCGAAGCTACGGTGAAACCAGCATTGACCGCTGGCGTCATGGATTGCTCCTGTTTCGAATGCTGGGGTTCTCCGCTCGCAGACTGCGGTTCGTGTGATGCCGGAGGACCACACAGAAATCATTTCTTGCGAAGACCAATCGAACGGACGGAACCGCCGCCGGCGCGGAAAGCGAGCCGGGAGGGGCTAGCCCGCACTTCTCACCGCCGTCACAGCGCTTTGGGCGAAAAGCCCCGTGGCCTCGGAGCGCGTTGATCGGGACCACTCGTTTCGTGGAAAAGTTTTCCGTCCACTTCCGTAGCCGGCAAACACGTGGGCTTATTCGACTAATTCGACATACCCCGCACCTGCTGGACCTTCATACTCCATCCGCACCTTGAGCGGCCTCGGCGACGATGTAGGAACCGGCATCTCGATTAGCCTGATGCTCCGTGGGGCGCTAAACACGCCCCCACGGGGCTTTCTACTTGCGCGGTGTAGCTGATTCTGAAATCACCCACTGTCGCTTCCTTCGATCCCTCCTCAATCGTAGACTTCAGCAACTCTTCACAGTCATAATGGAAGTAACTGCTTCCCAGCCTTTTGCCTTCGTCACACAACACAATTCCAGGTGGGCGCCATGCCGATTCCGTTCTGTTCGGCCATACAATCGGGTGCCGGTGGAACTTTCCGAACACCTCGCCACTGCCGGCAACGTACGTCTGTTTCGGAAGGTCCGCCGCTAAACAGTCCAAGAAGCTGATTTCCTCGCCCGTCAGCCGATCCAGCAAGAGGCCCTCGGCGGCGACCTCGCCCCAAGACAACATATGGTGCTAATTCTACGGTGCCAAGGGGCTGAAGAGAATAGCCCGAATACCTTACCGCGGATGGGTAGTTGACAGGAACCGGCTGTCTGCCGCTCGCCTAGGCCGGCTGCGAAGCAGCAAAGTGCCACCCCCGGAAAGCGCCACCCCCGGGACGGCTCGTCCAAACCTTTATGCTAAGGTGACGGTTATGTACGCACGCTTCACCGTGTTCGTAGTGTCACTGGCTTTTGCGGCAACGAGTTGGGCCGCGGGCGAGCTTTCCAACCGCAGGGCGCCGGGCTTTACCCTCGTTGATCAAAATCGGCGACAGCATTCACTGGCCAGGTATCGCGGCAAATACGTCATCGTAAATATCATGAACACGGGCTGCCCCCACTGCAGCACTTTCTCGAAGATACTTGGCGAGGCTGAAGCCAGATACGCCGGACGCGTGCTGATCATCGACATCGTCAACCCACCCGACACGCCGCGAAGCGTGAGGAGTTATATGGCCCGAAACCGCGTCACCCAACTGATGCTGTTCGACTGCGGGCAAGTTACCGCTTCCTATCTTTTTCCCAAGGTGGTGCCCGGCAAGCCCGAGATCGACGTCCCTCACTTTTTCCTGATCGATCCCAAGGGCTGGATCGTCGAGGATTACGGCTATAACGCGTTCCATCGGAGCATCTTCGAGGACAACGGTCTGTTCGAGATACTCGAAGAACACGTCGGGGATCCGACGCTATCGACCGCCCCTTGATCGAACAGAGGCCTCTTAGCGAGGGGAGCCGCTTGCCGCCGCGGCGAAACCGGGACTCCCGTCGGCCTTTCCAGGCGGAAATCGTCAGCGCGCTTGCTTCGCGCGGCTTCCGGCCCGCCTAGCCCGCTTTGGCCGTCGGGCGGTGAGAAATCGGGCTAAATTTAGATCCTCCGATGTCCACCAACTGCTGGCCGAGGGCGGCTGGGGTCAAAGCTACGGCGAGCTTCGAGGCAGGCCCTACATCCGTCTGTCGATCCATCCTTCGCGCCACATGGAGCACGCCGAGGGGTTCGTCCGCGCCTTTGCCGAGGCCACGACAAAGGCACGCCGCCGCTAAGTGACCGTGCGTGGTTTCGCGAGATGTGTCTGAATGACCAGAACCAGTGCTGTCCGGGGAAAGTCGCGCCATCGGACGGTAAGTCTCGACCGCTCAATGTCTTATGGCCTGTTTTGCTCGGGAACGATTTGAAATCCCGAGGCCGCAAATGGTCGCCTGAACGGAGCATCCGGACGCGGCACAATGAGGGATGAACCTTGGCCGTACGGTTTTCTCCCAACTGATCGAGCACCTACCGAGCAAAGAGTTTCAGAAATGTGTATCGCGCTACCGCGGCGATTCCTATCTGAAAAGTTTCTCCTGCTGGGATCAGTTTCTTGCGATGGCATTCGCCCAGCTGACCTATCGGGCAAGCCTCCGCGACATCGAGACGTGCCTGCGTTCGATGCACGGCAAACTCTACCACATGGGATTCCGCGGCAGGGTAGCGCGCTCGACACTGGCCGATGCGAACGAGTCGCGCGACTGGCGGATCTACGCGGACTTCGCGCAGGTCTTGATTGGCATGGCACGGCCGTTATATGCCCACGACCCGATCGGTGTGGACTTGGACCAGACTCTGTACGCTCTCGACTCGACAACAATCGACCTCTGCCTGTCGCTGTTTCCGTGGGCGAGATTCCGCAAGCAAAAGGCCGCCGTGAAGATGCACACGCTGCTGGATCTGCACGGCAATATTCCCACGTTCATCCGCATTACTGGAGGCAAAGTGCACGACATCAACATCCTCGACGAGATCGGCCCGGAGGCCGGCGCGTTCTACGTCATGGATCGGGCCTACGTCGATTTCGAACGCCTCTTCGTGTTCACTCTCTGCTCGTCGTTCTTCGTCGTGCGAACCAAGAAGAACATCTTGCTCCAACGGCGCTACTCGCATCCCGTCGACAAATCCACGGGCTTGCGCTCGGATCAGACCGTCATACTGGCTGCCATCGAATCGGCCCAAGCCTATCCCGACCCGTTGCGGAGGGTCAGTTACTTCGACGCCCGGACGAACAAGCGGCTGAAGTTTCTGACCAACAACTTCGCGCTCCCGGCGCTGACCATCGCCCACATCTACAAGTCGCGTTGGCAGATTGAGTTGTTCTTCAAGTGGATCAAGCAACATCTGCGAATCAACTCGTTTTACGGCACCAGCGAGAACGCCGTCAAGACGCAGATCTGGATCGCTGTCTCGATTTACGTGCTCATCGCCATCGTCCGGAAACGGCTCGGGCTGGAAGCGAGTCTTTACCAGATTCTACAGATTCTCAGCGTTACGCAATTCGAAAAAATGCCCCTTTTACAGGCACTCCAGCCATCCGACTCCCCAAACGAATCCCCCTATGACCCCAACCAATTGATTCTATTCGACTTTTAACCGGACAGCAGTGGACCAGAACCTATCAAGCTATCTCATAAACGCCGAAGGACCGCCCCGCAGCCAAAGGATATAGGGCAGACAGGCTCCTAGCCGGATTTTCTCGCCAGGCGAGGTCGAAGGACGCGATCAGTCCGTAAGACTTTACGCAAGTGACTGGGAAACAGGTCTTTACGGGTAATTGGCTTTGTTTGGTCATTCTGTTGCTCGGTAGCCGCCCACCGACGCGGACGCTGGAACAGCACCAGGTCCGCGCTACGCACGAACGCGGACTATAAGCTGGCTGGCACGCGGGGTTGTGGAGCCAACGGCCGCAAGTCTCGTCAAAACGACCGCCGAGCCATGCGCTACAAGCTCTGCCGCTCCGTTGCTCTTCGGGGTCTCCCGTCCCGCGGCAAAGCTACTCTTGTACCCGGCTGGTCCGATCCGTCGAATCTTACGGATCCGACTGCCCCACCATACTGGAAACCAACCTGAAACCATTGATTTCCTTTGAGTTACACGAAATTTGGTTCGTTTGGTAATTGTTTGTTGCCTCGTTGGCCCCCCACCGACGCGGACGCTGGAACAGCGCCAGGTCCGCGCTACGCACTGATCATGGGATTTTATGTAAATAAAAGTTGACATATAGAAAAGGAACCTGTACCATTACGTGTATCAAGTTAGCCTTACATACAGACAATGGAGGTTGACATGTCAGATGAGACAGACCGTCGTGGCGAACGACAGGACCGGGACGCCACAGATGTTTACCAGACACGACGGGCAAGTCCGTCGGAGTGGCTGGCCAGTTGCGTGGGGACGGCCGCTGACCGGCGCAATCAGGTCCGGTTCGTAGCGTGGAGTTTTGCCTGGATGCTGGGCTTTACGGCAGCCGCCCAAACGCTGAAGGGGAACCTCAACGGATTGGGGCTGGGGGTGGATGGTTGGGCGGCCTGGCTGGTGGCGGTCCTACCCAACGTGCTGGCCGCCGGCACGGGGCTCGCCTATGTCCGCTTCTTACGGATGGCCGATGAGCTCACGCGTCTGGTCCAGTTGCAAGGGCTGGCTGTGGGCTGGGGAGCGACGGTGGTCTTCCTCCTGAACTGGGAACTGCTCGAGGCCGCCGGCGCGCCATCACTCGATTCGAGCGACGCCCTGATGGTCCCGATATTCGCCTGGGCCTTCGGTCAGCTGTACTTTGGCTGGGTGTACCGATGAAGAACCGACTGCGGGTGTTGCGGGCCGAGCGCGAATGGTCTCAGGCGACACTTGCCGAGCGACTAGACGTCTCACGGCAGACGGTTAACGCCATCGAGACCCGCAAGTACGACCCTAGCCTTCCACTCGCGTTCAAGATCGCGCGCCTCTTCGAACTGCCGATCGAGGAGATCTTCTTCGATTCAGGAGGCGGCGGGAGCCCTTCGTGAGCAATACGGCGGAGATGCGGTCGTCACCTCGGATTGGCTCTTGCGGCGGCACGAAAAAAAGAACCCAGGAAGTGTCCAAAACGAGAGTGCCCATACGTCATAGAGTGTCGGTTGAGTTGAGCGACCGACGGAACCCAAGAAAGGAGATAAACATGTCTAAGCAAAACTATCTATGTATCCAACGAAGCCAGCCGGGGCAGCCCGGGAAAGGCCAAGCACCGTCTCCCGCCCAAATGGAAGAGATGTACGCCAAATTCAACGCCTGGAAAGAGAAGTTCCAGGGGAACATCGTCGACATGGGAGGGAAACTGAATGGCGGCGGAAAAATCGTCACCTCAGAAGGTGCGAAGGACGGGCCTTTCGTGGAAGCAAAGGAGGTGATCGGCGGCTACATGATCGTCTCGGCGGAAAGCATGGAAGAGGCAGTTGAAGTAGCTCGTCAGAGCCCCGGAGTCGCAATGCCCGGGTCAAGCGTTGAAGTCCGAGAGATCAGCACTCCTTGACCACGCCCAAACTTGTAGAGCACTTCTTCCGGCACGAATACGGCAGGCTCGTTGCCATTCTATCGCGCCGGGTGGGAGTGCAGAACATCGAGGCTGTTGAGGACTCCGTTCAGTCCGCCTTGATGAAAGCGCTTGAGTCTTGGACGATTGCGGGTTTGCCGGACAATCCGTCGGCCTGGCTCTTTCGGGTGGCGCACAACGATCTTGTGGGAGAGTTGCGCCACCGAACGGGCCGCCGTCGCATCCTGGAGCAATACACAAACGACACCATCGGTACTCCGGAGGACGGTCCGGAGTGCCTGATGGCGGGGGAAGTGCGGGACGACCTGTTGCGGATGCTGTTTTTCTGCTGCGACGAGTCAATCCCCGTGGAATCACAGCTGGTGTTAGCGCTGAAGACGCTCTGCGGATTCGGAATTCGGGAGATAGCGCTTCGGTTGTTCATCAGCGAAGCCAATGTATATAAACGCCTCGGTCGAGCCCGCAGTCGATTGCGGGAATATCCGGCACGTCTCGGGGAGCATACGGGCGAGCAATATTCCTCGCGACTTCCAGCGGTAAACAAGATCCTGTACGTTCTTTTCACCGAGGGGTACCTATCTTCCCACGCGGAGATGGCCATTCGCCGAGAGCTTTGTGCCGAAGCGATACGGCTGGCGGGCGTCCTGGCGGAGCATCCGGTAGGCCAGGTGCCCGAAACGTTTGCCCTGTTGGCTTTGATGAATTTGCACGTGGCACGGATGACTGCTCGCCAGGACGGATCCGGCGGGTTGCTTCTGTTGGAGGAGCAGGACCGAGCGCTCTGGAACCGGCAGAGAATCCGGGTCGGGTTGGAGTGGTTGACCAAATCCGCACAAGGCGATGACTTTTCCCGGTACCATGCGGAGGCCGGGATCGCGGCGGAACACTGCCTCGCCCCCTCGTTCCAAGAGACTCGTTGGGACAGAGTGGTGGAGTGTTACTCGCTGCTGGAGCGGATCGCACCCTCCCCGATACACAGACTGAACCGTGCGGTGGCGGTTGCGGAGTGGCAAGGACCTCCCGCAGGACTCCGCGTTCTCAAGGGCTTCGAACCACCTACCTGGCTGGCCGGCTCCTACCTATGGGCCGCGGTACTGGCCGATCTGCATCGGCGCTGCGGAAACACCCATGCGGCGAAACGCTATCAGGATGTGGCGTTGAAATCGGCTCCGACTCGGGCAGTGAAAGAGCTTTTGCAGCGACGACTCCGGACCGTCAACCCCGGCTGATCAACGGAGATCGCCTGGATGAGGTGTTGGCGCCTGGCTTCCAGTATTGCGGAAACGTAGGAGGTGAGCCTGCGATCTGCGATGAAACAGAATTGCCCATAATGTTTCACATTGAGAGTGGGCTGGGCTACGGCTCTTACGGATCCGACCGCCCCGCAATACTCTAAACCAAGCTGAAACCATTGATTTCGTTTGGGTTACACGAAATTGGATTCGTTTGGTAATTTTGTTGCCTCGTTGGCCCCCCACCCACGCGGACGCTGGAACAGCGCCAGGTCCGTGCTACAAGCTCCTCGGTCGCGGCTTCCGACGACCGGTGCTTGAATGGGTCCCGAATGCTTCGCGCGTACTCAATTACATTGTACCTTGCCGATCCAAGGAGGCCCTGGTGCCGATGGGGTTAAGTTACTTTTAATGCGCCACTTAGGCTGTATGACATGTGGTCCGCATTTCTCGCCGGCTGACGGCCGAAGCAGCCATAGACCCGCCACATGGTGAGAAAAGCGGGCTAGAAGCTATCTCGTAAACGCCGAAGGAAAACAATGCCGCGGGAAAACGCGATAAGAATAGGCTGAACGCGGACCTCAACCGTACGCCGCAACCCCCTCGTCGTGGGGTGGGGCCTATACGTGAACGCTGCGCCGTCAGTGAGGTTTTATCTGGCATAATTGACGTACTGTGAGGGCCTTTGGAGGTCAGCCCCCTCGACAATCTGCGACAAGCCGTCTCCAGCAAGAGCGGTAGGGTTATCCGGACCAGCCGGTCGGCATCAAATGGGTGAGAAGTTGTCGAACACGCAAGAAATCGCTACGAACAAACCGGTTGCCGCCCGGTTTGGCGTCGGCGACTTCGTCTTAGGCCGCCCAGGACGGGTTTTATCCAGGTCAGCTAGTCTAAACAAGAGTTCGGCCCGCGGAAAAGTGGCGTTGGCATAAAGCATTGAACCAATACCAATGAATCCCAGTAGCTTTGTCGAGGAAGTAACGGAGGACCTCAGGGAACGCAAGCTAGCTGTCCTCTGTGGCGCGGGAGTATCTTTTCAATCCGGCGTGCCAATCGTGATCCCGCTTGTCTCGAGGATGCTCAACTCACTCGGAACGGAGCGCTCGATCATCGACAGGATCTCAACCTCAGCCATTCCCTTCGAAGCGACCATAGAGACCATTGCCAAAGAGGTCTCCATCACCCGCCTTCTAGACGTATTCGATGCGGATCGTCCAAGCGCAACTCATCACCTGATCGCGCGCCTCGCAGTTCAAGGTGCGATCGATACGATAGTCACGACCAACTTCGATGAACTGTTCGAGCATTCGTTGGACATGGAGGGGTCACTTAAGGGTAGGGACTATGTCGTGGCAGCGGAGCCCCACGAGTTCTCGCGCATCGACTGGGCTGACCGTCGGACGAAGGTCGTCAAGCTCCATGGGAGCATTGGCGACAAGGGAAAGCTCGGCGTAACGCTCAACGCGATTGCTGTGGGATCTGCAGTGGCTAGGATGAGGGAAGTGATGAGGCGGCTCTTCCTAGACGCTGGATACCGATCCGTGCTCGTCGTGGGGTATAGCTGCTCCGACGTCTTCGATATCACTCCAGCAATCGAGTCCTGCACTCCGAGCCCGACGAGAGTCCTATTCCTTGATCATGCCTATTCGAGGCCCTGGAAAGCTGCTCTCGTTGAACCAGTCGGAATGAAGCAGGAGAAGAACCCCTTCCATGACCACGAGGGCGAGAGGCTGTATGCGGAGACAGGCCAAGTCATCGCCCAGTTATGGGGTACTTTCTTTCATGGCGAGGAGCAGCCCAGCGACGATTCGACGACAGCGCACCAGTGGGGAGGCATCGTTGACGAATGGGCCGACAAAACCCGTGCCGAGCACGGCGACAGTGTCAGGCACCTGGTCACGTCATCACTCCTGATGCATATCGACGAGTACCAGCTCGCGCGGAGAGAGTTGAAGACAGCCTTGAAGCTCAGCCACTCGGTCGAGATCCTATCGAGATTGGCCTACACATATCAGGTGGAGGGCAAGCTACAGAATGCCGCTGGGCTCTACACACAAGCGGCGGATGCGAGCAGATCGCGAAAAGACATCGCAGGCTTCTTACAATACGGCGGACTTCTCGGGGAGGTCACCCGGCAATTGGGGCACACCAAGCAAGCAATCCACCTCCTGAAAGAGAACCAGAAGACGCTCCAGCGGGTCGCGAAGGATCACCCGGGCGTCAGGACGGTAGCGATGGGCTTCTGGTCGCAGATGCAATGCCACCAGCTAATCTACCTCGGAAACGCATACTGCGATCTGGGGCGAATTGATGACGCCGTGCGGTCCTTCGAACGAGCGCGGGGCCTTGCTGTGTCCATTGGGGACAAGATAGGCGAAGCGAGTAGCCTCGGTTCCCTGGGCAGAGCGCTGCGACTACAGGGTCGTGAGGACGAAGCGGATTCCGTCGACCAGAAGTGTAAAGGGATCTCGCAACAGATCGGAAGCCCAGAGTTGGTACGTAAGATCAGTGCCAACATCATGGAGAGTCGTACTCACCTGATGACCAAAGAGCACGGAGGCAGCGTAGACGCAGTGGCTAAGTTCGATGCGACGAATCATGAAATTCGAAGATCACAGTCCGAACTCCTACTACAGTTCATGGAGATTCTTGAGAAAATAAGCGATCTCGGAAAGGCCGAGGCAGCTAGAAGGTTCGCGCCAATTCAAGATCGAGAGCTGACGTGTTGGGAGTGCGGCAACGTCTTTCCGCTCCTTCAAGGGCTCGCCCCGCCGCCAGACGTTCTCGTTTGTCCAGAGTGTCAAAGTTCACTCGCCAGTTTTCGAGAGCCGTAGGGAAGCAGACGAGAAGACGGCCCGACGGCAAGATTGCCCGCGTTGACCGAGCTCACGACCCGCGATAACAAGCACCAATGACGGTGGTAACGGCCGGGCCTGCTAATGACTAGGATGCCGAACAAAGCGTTGCACGCGAGCGGGCGCCGCCGCTGATTGCGAGCTTAAGGTCTCAGGCGCCCGCCACGTGAACTTTGTCGTTAGCTCCCTGATGGTATCGCCAGAACGGCCGTTCTCCCACACCCTCGTTCAGGCCGTTTTTCGAAGAGACCTGGAGTCACGTCCTACTCAATTCGGGTCGCCGGTTCTGCCCTCTCTGATAAGGGGGAGTTGGGTGAGATTCGCGAGATAGATCCGCCCTTGTCGGCTAGCCTTTACCTAACTTGCTTGGAAGTCCCATAAAGCCCCCGCCCAGCACATCCTGATCCAGCCAGCCGAGAACGCGGAGTCCCACTACCCTGAGGACCAAGCCTCGTCCGTGCTATTTATGAGATAGGGTGTAGTCGCGAATCCGTAACGCGGCCTTCGGCCGCAACCAGAGCAAAGCACGAAATGCGAAATACGAGACAAATTCAAAGCACGAATGTTCAAATGTTCAACCCGCTTTTCTCACCACGTGGCGAGGCGAAGCGGGTTAAAATCTCTGCTCGGCCAAGCCGTTTCGATCATTCGGATTTGGGATGTAGAAACCGCTGATGACGCTCCGGAATTGCACTCGCTAACCCCAATCATGAGTTACTTAACGGCAAGGCAGCCCCAAGGGGGCGCGGGATAGTAGCCCAGGGTGGAGCCGTTTGGGCGGAACCCCGGGGGGAAGGCCAAACACGAACCAGCCCCGGAGGGGCGTAAGAAAGAATGATCAATGTAGCGATTTGCAGGGCTTCCTGCGCCCCTAGCGGGGCTTGTTTGAGTATCCGCACGGAACCCACGGTTCCGCCTAACGGCTTCACCGTGGGCTAGTATCCCGGCGCCCCCTTCGGGGGCTAAAGAACGTTCTTACGTGACGAGTATTGAGCGCTAACCCGCATTTCTCACCGCAACCGTATGGGCGGGCCGCTGCGCCCGCCCAGAGAGGTTCTCACGGGGTTGGGTTGGGTGATTGAATGGGACGGAGTGTGCATCTTACGAATGGGCGGACACGGCGGTCCGCCCCTACAAGAAGGTTCGTTCAACGCCGCTCGGCCGTCAGGTGGTGAGAAAAGCGGGCTAGGAAAGGTTCACGATGCGACTGCTCGGGTATAGCGATCGATTGAGCGTGGCTCCGGGGGAGTCGATCGGCTTTATGGTTAGCTGCGATCACCCCACCTATGACGCGCGGCTGGTGCGGCTCATTCATGGCGACACCAACACCGAGGGGCCGGGCTTCAAGCAGGTGGAAGTGCCGTCGGGGATCGATGGATCGAAACCCGGTAAGCATGAAGAGATCCGTAGCGGCTCCTATGTGCAGTTTCCGCTCTCCGGCGTCACGCTGGAGGGGTCGGTCACCTTCTTTGCGTTTTTCCAGCCGACGAACCCGGACGCCGGTGAGCAAACGATCGCGAGCATGGGGGATCCCTACGCAGGAGCCGGCTGGTCCCTCGGCGTTTCGGACGAGGCGACGCTGGAGATCGTCGCGGGAGCAGGAGACTCGGGAGCAGGAGACTCGGGAGCAGGAGACTCCTCCGAACCCGTGCGCGTTTCCGCCGGGCCGCTGCAACGTTGGGAATGGTATGCCGTCGCGCTCACGATTGATGCAGAGATGGGCGCGGCGACTGTGTGGCGGCAACCGGTTCGCCGCCGGCCCGGCGACGAGAGGCCGCCGGCGTCGATCTCGCTCGATGGGGGTATCGGCGCTCCCTCGGACGCGACGCTCGTCCTCGCCGGCATCCTGGAGGCAGATGGCCGCACCAGCCGCTATCTCGACGGCCGCATCGACCGGCCGCGCCTCTTCAGTCGTTCACTTAGTGTCGCCGAGCTGGAGGGACTCGCCGCCGCCCCGGACCATCTCGACGGCCTGAAAGCGGATGTCGTCGGCGCTTGGGACTTCAGCCGGGATGTGGACTCCGACGTCGCCAAGGATGTGTCGGGCGCCGGTCGGGACGGACGCGTCGTAAACATGCCGGGCCGCGCCGTTACCGGGCACAACTTTAGCGGCAAGGAGACCTGCTTCCGGCTCGCTCCCGAGGAGTACGGAGCGATCCACTTTCACCGCGACGACCTCGAGGACGCCGGCTGGGGGGTCGATTTCGAACTCGAGATACCCGCCGACCTGCCGAGCGGAGTCTACGCCGCCTGGCTTCGAGCCGGTTCGGACGAAGATCATCTGCCCTTCATCGTGCGGCCGCCGCGCGGCGCCGCCGGCTCGAAAATAGCGGTTCTCATGTCGACGATGACCTATGTTTGCTACTCCAATTTCACCGATATCGGAGTGGGCGCCTGGCGGGAGGGATCGACCGGGAGTTGGGCGTCGGCAACGCCCTACGCCGACCCGACTCTGTTTCGCGACGTCTTCCGTTACATCGACGAGAACGCGCTCTACGGCCTCTATGATCGCCATCTCGACGGTTCCGGGGTGATGTATGGCTCCTCCCTCAAGCCGGTCCTCACCATGCGTCCCAAATTCCGCTACCGGGTCATGGCGACCCCGCCCCGTTTCCCCGCCGACCTCTATCTGGTCGACTGGCTCCAGGCGAAGGGGTTCGAGGCCGACTTCATTACCGACCACGACCTGAACGCCGAGGGGCCGGAGCTTCTGCGCGGCTATAACGTGGTCATTTCCTCCTCGCACCACGAGTATTGGACCGCAAGCATGCTCGACTCGCTCGAGACGTATCTCGACGAGGGCGGCCGCTTCATGTACCTATCCGGGGATGGCCTCTTCGGCGTCGTCAGCGTCGATCCGGCGCGGCCGCACAAGATGGAGTTGCGCCGCTGGGGAACGAGTTGGCCCTTCGAGGTCGATCCGGCCGAGCGCTACCACAGCATGACCGGCGAGCCGGGCGGGACGTGGCGCAACAGGGGTCGAACGCCGAACCGGATCGTGGGCGTGGGGATGGCCGGGGCCGGGTTCGAAGACGGCGTCCCCTTCAAGCGGATGCCCGATAGCCGCGACCCGCGCGCCGCTTTCATCTTCGAGGGGATCGGCGACGAAGAACTCATCGGCGACCACCCCTCGCTCCAGGTCCGCTGGGGCGCCGCCGGATACGAATTCGATCGCTATGAGGCGGAGCTCGGTTCGCCTCCGAATACGCTCCTGCTGGCATCGTCGATCGGCTTCAAGACCCAGTATGCGACCCCCTTGATCGACGAAGAGCTCTGGTTCGCCGGCGGACGCGATGGCGCGCGCGTCAGCGACCCGCAGCAAGACGGCGAGCCGCACCGTTTCGTGCGGGCCGATATTACGTACACGGACTATCCGAGGGGCGGCGCGGTCTTCGCAGCCGGATCGATCTGCTGGCGCGGCGGGCTGTCGTGGAACGGCTACGACAACACGGTATCGAGGGTTACCGAGAATGTCCTCCGGCGATTTGCCCGGGACCGCGGAACGCCGCCGTCGGCGGGTCGCACATAGCAGTATGTTCAGTGTCATTCCACGGTAGCCATGATGACCGAAGCCTTGGTGGGCAAAGCCAGTGATGCCGCCCAGTTCGTGCACACGGTCGAATTCCTCCTCCGATCAGACTAACTTCGCGGGCGACGGCGGCGGGGTTAGCCCGCTTTTCTCACCACGGCCGCGGTGGATAAGGCGAATGGCCCAGCGGCCATGGCTGGCGGCAACAGTTTGTGTACATCGCCCAGCGAACGCTATGTCGGCAAGCGGGCGCTATGAATCGCGCCCCTCCATCCCTGACGGCGGGTATTTGCTTCCACTCCCGCCGGCTCCTGTCGAGAGATTCGAGTTAGCGCGAGTAGCGCACGAAAAGGCGGTCGCCGCACGATCCCGTTGAACAAAGACGCCGTGGAACGGTTTCGTGGTACAAGAGTCAACGGAGACGACGGGCCCTTGGCCGAACTTCGGCTGCAAGAACCGGCCGGCGCTTGTCGCTACGGTTTTGGCGATAACCATCAAGCCCCTGAGTCCCGCCCTGGGCGCTGAAATCGGCGAAGTTGATCTATCCGGTCCGGTGAGCGAAGCGGCGTTTCGGGAGATCCGCCAAGCGTTTCTCGATAACCTGGTCTTGGTGTTCCGAAACCAGAATGTTCCGCCGAGAGCGCAAGTGGCTTTTACGGAACGCTTCGGCGCGGTGAAACCTCATCCGCTCCGGTCGCGACGCGGCCACGAGGATCACCCCGGCGTGTTTGTGCTGGAGAAGCGCCCGGGGAAGCCGAGCGCGAGAAATGATTTCTGGCACTCCGACATCTCTTTCAGCGAAAAACCGCCCCAACTCTCGCTGCTTCATGCTGTCGTCGCGCTGGAGGGCAAGGGTGATACTTTGTTCGCCAACATGTACGCGGCCTACGAAGGTCTGCCCGAGCCACTTAAGCAGTCGTTGTTGACAAAGAGAGCCGAGCATAATGCCGCCAGGCTGGCGCGGCGAAATGAGGAATCGCCGGGGACGGACGGGCGGCAGATTCGACGTCTTCCTCCGCCGGTCGAGCATCCTGTGGTTCGGACCCATCCCGAGACAGGGCGGCTCGCGCTTTACGTCAACCCTTATTTCACTTCGCGCATGATCGGAATCGAAGAGGAGAAGAGCATCTCATTGCTGGCGTCGCTGAATGCGCACGCGACGCGCGAGGAGAATCTCTACCGCCATTGCTGGCGGCCCGGGGATTTGGTGATGTGGGACAACCGCTGCACGATGCACTACGCGGTTTACGACTACGACGCCACGATGCCTCGGTTGATGCACCGCACGACGGCTGCCGGAGACCGGCCGGTGTAGCGGGAGACGCTCAGAGAGTCTGGTTTGCCGAGATGGTCGGCAGGTCCCGTTGTGCCCCTCACTGACACTCGCGGCCGCGGGATGCAAGGACCAGCCGTGGGTCAAGCGCTTCCTCGAAGCAGTTGAGCGGAGGAGGAAATCCGGCGGACTGCTAGCCCGCTTTTCTCACCAGGTGGCGAGGCGAAGTGCGTGAGAGGCCCGTCAGTACAAGGCGCGCGCCGCTCAGCGCCGCATTTCTTGAATGATGCGGGCTAGGCCAGCTTTGCCAAAACGGCGCTTGTCACTTCCGTGGTCGGAGAGCGACCTCCCAGGTCCGCCGGAAGCGATTCGCCTTCGGCGATCGTATCGCCCACGGCTTTTTCAACCGATTTCGCGGCGTCGCCCATGCCAAGAAAATCGAGCATCATGGCGGCGCTGAGGATCATCGCAATCGGGTTGACAATGCCTTTGCCGGCAATGTCGGGGGCCGACCCGTGTACGGGTTCGAACATGGATGGGAATTCTCGAGAGGGGTTCAAGTTGGCGCTTGGGGCCAAGCCTAGGCTGCCTGTAATCGCAGCGGCTAAATCGCTCAGAATATCGCCGAATAAGTTGGACCCGACCACGACGTCGAAGGTGTGGGGACGTCGGACAAAGTGGACGGCCGCGGCATCGACCAGCAGCGACTCGGTCTCCACATCCGGGTACTCACGCGCCACTTCCGCAAACGTATGGTCCCACAACACCATGCTGTAGCCTTGGGCATTCGATTTGGTGATCGATGTGACCTTCTTTCTCTCACGACGGCGCGCCAAATCAAAGGCATAGCGAACGATGCGCTCGACCCCGCGTCGAGTAAAAACGGCTGTCTGGAGCGCCACCTCCGCGGGCGTGTGGCGGTAGAGGAACCCTCCAGCCTGGCTGTATTCCCCTTCGGTGTTTTCGCGCACAATGACCAGGTCGATCCGGCCTGGGTCGCTCAGAGGAGTGCTCCCGCCGGGGTAGAGCTTCGCGGGACGGACGCAGGCGTACTGATCAAAGGCACGCCGAATCGGCAACAAAAGGCCGTTTAAGGTCGTATGGTCGGGTACATCCGGGTGACCGACCGCGCCCAGCAGGATGGCGTCAAACTCCCGCAGTTGGTCGATACCGGCAGGCGGTATCATCCGGCCGTGTTGGAAATAATAGTCCGTTCCCCATTCCAACTCCGTGCATCGAAAACCGACTTCACTCCGTTCGGCGACGGCGTCGAGGACCCTACGCGCCTCCGGCATCACTTCGAGACCGACGCCATCGCCGGGAATCATGGCGATGGAAAATTCGCGCATTAGCGACTATTGTGGCACAACCCGATCGCTCTTATATCCTCGAACCTTGCCGCTTTGGCGGCCGATCAGACAAGCCTAAATATCTATTTTCGTGACGGTTGTGAGCGGCGAAACCGCACGCAAAGCATTTTGAATCAGGCCCATAAAAATTATCTTCTTGCATGAGTAAGGGTCCTCGCATAGAGTGGAAATTAATGATTCGATCAGCGATGACGCCTAGTAGGGTCGTACGAACATTTGGGTATTTTCGCCGTCAGGCGCACCGGTTGAACACGTAAGACATTTGAAGGGCAACGTGTCCCGGGGCGAGTTGCTGTTCGTACAAGAAGGAACGTTCGCAACGTGATTTTAGCGCTGCTGATAGCGGGAGAACAGGAGAAAGGAAGGTCAACATGACATCGATTCGTAGCATTGTGATTGTATTCGCAGCCGTAGCGCTACTGGGCGTCGGCAACTTGGCGGCCGAGGACGAGAGCCCCGTAAGTGTGTCTTTCGACACCACATTCGTAAACAAGTACATTTGGCGCGGCCAAAACCTGAACAACAATGCGTCGGTCCAACCCGGCATATCGATCGGTTACAAGGGCCTGACGATCTCTTCGTGGAGTCAGTTCTCCCATACGGGTTTTGGCGACAGCGACGTCGCCGGCAACCATTGGACCGAGCACGATTTCACCATGGACTACGGTTTCGCCCTCAACGACAAGGTCTCGGTCAACGTGGGCTGGATCAACTATGCGTTCCCGAACTTCAACGACGGCCGCTATTCGAACGAGATCTACGGCGCGATCAGCGTGGACACGATTCTGCAACCGAGCATCGGCGTCTACGGTGACCCGCACAACGGCAACGGCATGTACTACAGCTTCGGTATCGGTCATGGTGTTGATCTCGGCCACGGCTTCGCCCTGAATTTATCCACCTCGGTGGGCATCAACCAGCACCAGTGGATCGACAAGACGGCTGTTTCAGACGTCGTGCTCGGAGTGGGACTCGATATTCCCATCAGCGACCACGTTACGCTCTCGCCGTTTTGGAACTACATTACGGGCGACGACGAGTTGCGGCACGGCCCGGATGCTTTCTTCTTCACCGGCCACCTTGGCGGAGTGAATCTGAACATCAGTTATTAGCCCGCGGGCCGTCAGACGCGCCGGAGATGGCGAAGCGCCGCCAGGGTCTGGCTGACGGCGGCGCTTCGCTGAAACAAGGAAATACCCGCAACTCCCGCAGCACCCCTCCCCAGGCACTGGGATGCGTTCTCAAACTGAACGCCTCCCAGTGCCAAAACCGGTATCTCCACCAGCCGGCAAGCCTCCTCAAGCGCTTGCAATCCCCGAGGCGGACCATATCGCCCCTTGGAGGCGGTCTCGAACACCGGGCCGAAGACCGTGAAATCCGCTCCCTCCGCCTCCGCCTGCCGCACTCCGTCGCCGCTGTGACAGGAGACGCCGATCAAGAAGCCCTGGGGCGTGATCGAGCGGATGTCGGAGGGGCTGGGGGCGCCGGCAGGCAGGTGAACTCCCTGCGCGCCGGCGGCCAGGGCCACATCCACCCGGCCGTTGACCAGTATCCGCGTTTCTTTGGGGTTCGGCAGTTTGAGGACCGCCTCGGTGAGTTGGAACAGTTCTCGCGCCGGAAGGTCCTTCTCGCGGATTTGCAGCAGGTCGGGACCGGCCTGCAATAGCCGGCCCAGGTGCTCGAGCAAGTCGCCTTCCTGCTGCCGACGGTCGGTGATGGCGTAGAGAATCATCGGGGAGCCGAGATGGGGGGCGAGACCGCGCTGTTCAACGGTCGGCGGCGGCGGGCCCGGCTTTTGTGCCCGGCCCCTCGGCTCAGGAATCCGTCTCCCCCTGTTGCGGGAAAACCCAGACGGCGTCCGGAGGAAACTCGAGCGTCCAGCGGCGTGCACTCTTCCCCTTCTCGTAAAGCGCTCGGGAGACATAGGCCGAGAGCGCTCCGGGGAAAACCAAGCGCACCTGATCGGGCATTTCAATCACGTCGGCGAGAGGCAGCGCGAGCTGCTGTTGCTCCCCGGTGCCGTTAGACGGCGCGGCGATCACGCGTTCGGGCCGAATGCACACCCGGACGTGGTCTCCGGCGCGCCGGCCCGGCAGGTAAGGCGTGAAGATTCGAATCTCGCCTGCTTGCAGCCGGGTCCGATTGCCGCCCGCGTCGAGTTCCGACACGACGGCCTCGGTCACCTCGGACAGGCCCAGAAGCTGAGCGACCGAGGCCGAGGCCGGGCGCTCATAGACCTCGCGCGGCGGCCCTTGCTGAACGATGCGCCCTCGGCGATAAACCAGCATCCGATCTCCCAACTCGAAAGCCTCTTCGAGGTCGTGGGTGACCAACAACATCGGCAACCTGTATTCGGAACGGATTTGGCGCAGAATCCCGTAGAGCTGGCGGCGCAAACCGACATCAAGCCCCCGAGCCGGTTCGTCGAGAAGCAGCAAGCGCGGCCGATTGACGAGAGTGCGCGCGATCGCGCCGCGCTGGCGCTCGCCTCCGGACAACTCGTGCGGCCGGCGACCCGCCAGAGGCTCCAACCGGAACGACTCGAGAACCTGCAAGATGCGGCGTTTTCTCTGCTCGGGTTTCAGATCCGCGGCAGCGAACTCGAGATTCCGGCGCAGACTCATGTGCGGGAACAGAGCGTCCTTTTGAAAGACGTAGCCGCAGTGTCGCCGGCGGGCCGGCAGGCAAACGCCGCGAGCCGAGTCGAACAGAGTTTCTCCGGCCAGTCGGACGTAACCCGAATCGGGCCGCACGAATCCGGCGACGA
Organism: Bryobacterales bacterium; assembly: GCA_965206025.1. GTDB lineage: Bacteria > Acidobacteriota > Terriglobia > Bryobacterales > UBA6623. The sequence continues at coordinate 885,916 of CBDBIU010000004.1, forward strand.
ATTCCAGCGTCAGTGTTTTCCCGGCGCCGCTGGGGCCAAACAGCACCGTGATTTCGTCTCCCGCGGCCAAGGAAACCGAAAGCCTGAAACCGGCGGAGTCCGGTCCGCTCGGGTAGGCCTTTTCGAGTTCTGCCTCTAGCGTCGCCATCAGTACGCCTGCTTCGCGCCGGCGCGGTTGACCACGTAAAGTACGCTGACCGCCAGCACCGACATGACTACGACGAGCGAATTCGCCAGCTGGGTGTCGCCGGACTGATAGGCGTCGTAGATGGCCACCGACATGGTCTGCGTCCTGCCGGGCATATTGCCCGCGATCATGATGGTCACGCCGAAGTCTCCCAGCGACCGCGCGAAGGCGAAAATCGTCGCCGCGATGATCGAACGCCGGGCCAAAGGCACGCTAACCCTCCAGAAGACCCGCCATTCACTCGCTCCCAGGCTGCGCGCCGCATTTTCCAACGTGTGATCCACCGAATCGAAAGCCGCCCGAGCGGCTCGAACCAACAGAGGAATGGAATGGAAACAGGCCGCCACCACGGCCGCCTGCCAGGTGAAAACCAGCGCTTGGCCAAAGACGGCCTCGTAGGCCTGGCCCAGCGGACTGGCGCGGCCCAATAGCACCAGCAGGTAGTAGCCTAGCACCGTCGGAGGCAGCACGATCGGCAGCGTGACCAATGTCTCCAGCAGGTTCCTACCCCAAAATCGCCCGTGAACCAACGCGTAGGCCACGGCTAAACCCACGGCAATAGAAACGATCGTCGCCAGACAAGCCACCCGCAAACTCAGCCACAAAGGAAACCAATCTACCGTCTCTAGGGTTGTCATCCGCTTAGATGAGATTATAGCTGGAGTGCTGCTTGGCGGCTTTTCTCGCCAGCGTTCGGACGAGCGGCGTTGAATGGACTTCGCTTGGCAGGGGAGCACCGCCGTGTCCGCCCATTCGTGTGGGATTCACACTCCGTCCCATTCGATCAGCCAACCCAACGAGAACCTCTCTGGCGGGTGCTCGTCCGGAGAGGGGGCCGGGGAGGCGGACTGGCTCGAGAAATTTCACCAACCTTCCGTCGAAAACCTACCCAGCTTCATTGCTTCGGGTGGGCTGTGAGGTCCCAGGCCGCTCGCTTGTCGCGAGGGTCGGCGCGCGCAGGGAGCCTGGAGCGCCAGTGACAGGCCAAATCCCCGCAACGGCCATTCGTCCTCCGGGACCGCTCGCTTGCGCTCGCGGCTCAGTTTCGCTTTGTCGCAAGAACAGGCGGTTTATTCATCGCCACTGACACGAATCCTGTTACAGAGATCACCACTATCTTGACAATGAAACACTAAAGTTTAATAATAGATACAGGCTAAGAAATTCCCCTCGTTGGTCTCGTAACCAGATGGATCTCTGGTCAGCAAGCGTGGGATGTCACAGGGGGAGTGGTCCACAAAAGGAGAAGCCGCAATGGCGAAGATTATTGGAATTGACCTTGGTACGACGAATTCGGTCGTTGCCGTCATGCAGGCGGGACAGCCTACGGTGATTGCCAATCAGGAGGGAGGACGGACGACGCCCTCGGTAGTGGCCTTCACCAAGACCGACGAGCGATTGGCCGGGCAAGCGGCGAAACGGCAGGCGATCACGAATCCGGAGAACACGGTATTTTCGATCAAGCGCTTTATGGGCCGGCGTGCCGAGGAAGTGACCGAGGAGACGGGGATGGTCCCCTACGAAATTACTTCCGCCGGTGAGCTGATCAAGGTCAAGATCGGAGACAAGCAGTATCCGCCGCAAGAGATTTCGGCCGCCATCCTGGGCAAGCTGAAAGAGGCGGCCGAGTCGTATTTGGGCGAGAAGGTAACCAAGGCGGTGATCACCGTACCGGCGTATTTCAACGACTCACAGCGGCAGGCCACGAAAGACGCCGGAAAGATCGCCGGGCTTGAGGTTTTGCGAATCATTAATGAGCCGACGGCGGCGGCGCTGGCCTACGGCCTTGACAAGAAAAAGAGCGAAACGATTGCCGTTTACGACTTCGGCGGCGGGACTTTTGACATTTCGATTTTGGAAGTCGGCGAGGGCATCGTCGAGGTCAAGGCCACCAACGGCGACACGCACCTGGGCGGCGACAACATTGACCACATGTTGATCGAGTGGATCGTCAGAGAATTCAAGAAGGAGCAAGGGATCGATCTTTCCGGCGACAAGATGGCTCTGCAGAGGCTCAAGGAGGCCGCCGAGAAGGCCAAGATGGACCTCTCCACGCTGCTCGAGACCGACATCAATCTGCCCTTCATCACCGCCGACGCCAGCGGCCCGAAGCACTTGCAGCTCAAGCTGACGCGGGCGCGGCTCGAGCAGATGATGGAACCCATCTTGAGGCGCACGATGGAGCCTTGCAAGCGAGCTCTGGCCGACGCCGGGCTGTCTCCCAACCAGATTGACGAGATTGTTGTCGTGGGCGGCTCGACGCGCATCCCCCGAGTACAGCAGATGGTCAAGGATCTGTTCGGCAAGGAGTCCCACCAGGGCGTCAATCCCGACGAAGTCGTTGCCATCGGCGCGGCGGTGCAAGGCGGCGTGTTGGGCGGGGAGGTCAAGGATATTCTCTTGCTCGACGTCACGCCGCTATCGCTCGGAATCGAGACTCTCGGGGGTGTGTTCACCAAGCTGATCGATCGCAACACGACCATTCCGACCCGCAAGGGCGAGGTCTTTTCCACCGCCGCCGACAGCCAGACTTCGGTCGAAATCAAGGTGTATCAGGGCGAGCGCTCGATGGCCTCGGATAACCGCTTGCTGGGCGTCTTCCAGTTAGTCGGGATTCCGCCGGCTCCGCGGGGAATTCCCCAGGTCGAGGTGACCTTCGACATCGACGCCAACGGAATATTGAACGTATCCGCGAAAGACAAGGCGACCTCCAAAGAGCAGAAGATCACCATTACCAGCTCGTCGGGTTTGTCGAAAGAGGAAATCGAAAAAATTGCCGCCGATGCCGAATCGCATGCGGCGGATGACCGCCTGCGTCACGACGAGGTAGAAGCCCGCAATCGGGCGGACGCGATGGTCTACAGCACCGAGAAGACGCTCAAGGAGCATCGCGACAAGGTCAGCGACGAAGACGCCGCCAAGATCGAGGTTGCCCTGGAGGAAACCAAAAAGGCCGTGCAGGGAAGCAACCTCGACGAAATTAACAAAGCCATCGAGAAGCTGACCCAGGCCAGCCATAAGTTGGCGGAAGCCATGTACCAGTCCACGGCATCGGAAACTCCTCCGGAGGGAACGCCGCCCGGCGCCGAAGCAGGCGGGCCCGATGGCGCGGGTGCGGACGATTCCGGGGATGAGAAGAAAGATAAAGACGATGTTGTCGACGCCGAATTTGTCGACGTCGATGATAAACCCAAGGCGTGAGGGAGGAAGGTTCTTCTTCCCGGTGGTCCGATGGCGGTTTCCCGTGCTCGCTTCGTTGTCGGAGGCTCCCGGACTGCGGAGCCTTCGCCGCCGGAGCGCGAGGACGTGCCGGGTACAGCCCCTAGGGCGGATGGCGCGCGGCCCGCTTTTCTCACTAGGTGGCGGCGTCGGGGCGCACGGAGGTTCACCCGTGCCGAGCGGGGTCATCCGCGGACCGCTCGCTGACACTGGCGGCTCAGTGCTCGATGCTCTGGGATATCCAGGACGCGGCCCTTGGTTAGCGGATAGGTGGTGGCTGTGGCTTCGACGGAACAGAAAGACTACTACGGGATTCTGGGCGTCAAGCGCAAGGCCGGCGACGATGAGATTCGCAAGGCTTATCGCCGCCTCGCCCGCAAGCATCACCCGGATGTGAACCCGGGGGACAAGGCCGCCGAGGACCGCTTCAAGAACATCCAGGAAGCCTACGGCGTCCTCAGCGATCGAAAGAAGCGGCAGATGTACGATCAGTTCGGTTTCTACTCGGAGACCGGCGCCTATCCGGGAGCGGGCACCAGCCCCGGCCCCGGGGGGATCGACTTCAGCGGTTTCGACTTTTCCGAAGTTTTTTCGCAGGCCGGGCAGAGCGCCCGTCGAGGTCAGGGGTCTCCCGGGTCGAATTGGGGCGGATTCTCGGATCTGTTCTCGCAATTCTTTCGCCAGGGCGGTCGCGAGCCGCAGGCTAAGTCGCAGGCGGGCGAGGATCTCGAATACACGGTCGATATCGGGTTCTGGGACGCCATTCGCGGCACGACCCTGCGGCTGAGCGTCTTTCGGCATGAGACCTGCTCCCAGTGCCGGGGCCTGGGGAACACCGGTGCCGGCGTAGCGGTTTGTACCGAGTGCGGGGGCGGGGGCCAGGTCAGCCAGACCGTCGGCGCCATGCGATTTAACATTGCTTGTCCTCGGTGTCAAGGGCGGGGACAGTTGCGCAACGCCTGCCCGGCGTGCGCTGGCGACGGTCGAGTGGGCCGCAACGAGTCCGTGGAGGTGCGCATCCCGGCCGGAGCCCAGAACGGGTCTCGGCTCAGGGTGGCGGCTAAGGGGAACGCGGGCAGCGTAGGCGGGACGCCCGGCGACCTCTACATCACCACGCGGGTCGGCTCTCACCCGGTCTTCGAGCGCAGGGGAGACGACATCCACATCCTCGCGCCGGTGACGATTCCCGAAGCCGTGCTCGGAGCCAAAGTCGAAGTACCCACGATCGATGGGAAAGCGCGCTTGAAGATTCCGCCCGCCACCGACTCGGGAAAGAAATTCCGCTTGCGCGAAAGAGGCGTCCTGAATCGCCGCACCAGCCGTAGAGGAGACCAGTTTGTCGAAGTGAAAATCGTTGTTCCACCGATTCCCGACCAAGCCTCGAAGACGAGCATCGAGGAGTTTGGTAAGCTGAACCCCGAAGATCCGCGTAAGGCTCTTTGGTCGCAGGTCTGAGATGGCCAGAAGAAAACGTAGCGAAGGCGGGTACACGATTTCCGTAGTCGCCGGCCAATTCGGCGTTCACCCGCAAACCCTTCGCCTTTATGAACGCGAGGGACTGCTCAAGCCGTCGCGCACCGAGGGCAATACGCGGCTCTACACCGACCCGGACATGCAGCGCCTGGAAGTGATCCTCTCGCTGACCCGGGATCTGGGCGTCAACCTGGCCGGCGTGGAAATTATCCTCAACATGCGCGAGAAGATGGAAGAGATGGGGCGCCAGATGCAAGAGTTCGCCTCCTACGTGACCGAACAGATGGGATCCCTGCCGCGCGAGCCCCCGCCGAGCTTTTCCACTTCCTTGATTCCCTTCAAGAAAGCTTCGCTCGACCGACTGCGAAATGCAGCGGCCAAGAAGGCAAAAACAGCCCGTTAGCCCGCTTTTCTCACTACGCGGCGAGGCGAAGTGCGTGAGAGAAAGCCGGCTAGCCCGCTTTCTCACCAGCTGAGGGTAGAAGTGCAAGCAAATGCCCACCGCCAGGGATGTAGGGGCGCGATTCATCGCGCCCGCTTGCCGACATACTGTACGCTGGGCGATGTACACAAACTGTAGCCGCGAGCCTTGGCCGCCGGGCCTTGCGCCTCATCCACCGCGGGCCGTGGTGAGAAATGTCGGCTAGTGCTCGGTTCCATAAGTTCGCGATCGTTTGTAGGCCGACAATCTCTGGACCGCGCCCTCGCTGGCGCAGCTCAGGAGTCTCTGTGAATAAACCACTTCCGGCCGGATTGACGATCGGTGCGATGCGTAGGGAAAGGGTTTTTTAAATACGCGAACTGTTCAAGGACTTTAACCGACTGTTCGGAGCTGAACCAGTGCGGGAGGCAGAGGAATCGATTTGCTGCCGCGGAGAACCAGGAGTTTAACAAACCTTGCCTGCGTGATCGCGGGCTATCTCGCATGGGTCGAGCTGCAGTTCGCATGTGGGCCTTTCCCGTTACGGACGATCTTCACCTATCGCACTCGCCCCACGATCCCGCTCGAAGAGTTTGTCCAGGGCAAGTTCGGCGTCCTACAGCCCAAGCTGTCGACGACATACCTCTTTGTCGCCTACCGCCACTTGTCGGGCATCGGTCTCAGCGACGAAGAGAAGCAGGGCATGCTCCGCTTCTGGCGTAAGGGTCTGCCTAAGGAGCCTGCCCAGCCAGGGCATTGGAGAAAAGCCAGATCAAAGGTTCCGGGGTTGCCGAAGATCCCGAAGATCGAAGTCTATCGACGGCTCCCCGAGTCATATTCCTACTATCTGAACTGCCCCGGGGCGGCTTTTCGTACAGCCGCTGAAACCTTAGCGGAGCGGATTCGCGCCTTCGGCATCGAAAGCAGAGAGGTGAGAGAGTGGGCCCTCGCGCAGGACCAAGTGTTTGAAAACTGTGCCTCCGGTCCGTCGATCCCAGAACCGGCTCCGCCCGACCTTCCAGCAGTGATTAGAGCCGACCGCGACTACCAGATCGCCGCGGCGCATTTTTACGCCGGCGATTTCGACCAGGCCAAGGCGCGCTTTCAGGCCATATCCGCCGACGACCGATCCCCGTGGAGAACCTGGGCCCCCTACCTCGTCGCCAGGGCTCTGACCCGCCAAGGGACTCTGGCGCCGGGAGCCTACACCTTCGACGACGAAGCTCTCGCCCAAGCGGAGGAGCGTTTGACCGCGGTGGTGAACGATTCGAAGCTCAGCTCCACCCATTCGGCCGCCCGGGGTCTGCTCGGTTTCCTGCGCTTCCGGCGGGATCCCGAGGGAAGATTCCAAGAGCTCACGAAAGCCCTCAGCCGGGCGGGCGGAAGCAGCAACTTTGGGCAAGACCTCTATGACTACCTGCGTCTGGTGAGACGGGGCTACGGGAAAGAGGCGCCTAGCGACATGGCCGGGTGGCTGCGGAATTTCCGCGGCGATTGCAGATCGTGCGTCGATGAGGCAATCGAAAAATGGGAGCGGACCTCCTCGACTCCGTGGCTCGTGTCGGCGCTGGCCCGCCTGCCCGCGGACGATCCCCGGGCTTGCGATCTGATTCAACGCGGCCGGGCAACGGACGTGAATTCCCCGGGCTACGCTTCCATCTCCTACCACGCCACTCGGCTACTCCTCGAGTCCGGCGCCCGGGACGAAGCCCGCGCGGAACTGGACCGCCTGCTTGCCCTCGAGCCAATCCACTCCGACATTTCCTCGCTGAACCTGTTTTTGAGCTTGAGGATGAGGCTTGCCCAGGATCTCGACGAATTCCTGAAATACGCCCAGCGCGTCCCTGTCGCCATGGGATGGTCGATGGAGTCTGGCGAGAATCTTTCCGATTGGCGTGGGGCTTTGAGGGAGGATGCGGATGGCCGCCCCTTCCTCGGAGATGACGCCGTCGCCGTGCTTTACCAAAAGATGCCGCTCGAGCTGCTGGCCGAGTCGGCGAGCAAGCCGGTTCTCGCTCCCCACCTGAGGAGACGGGTCGCTTTGTCCGCCTGGTCGCGCGCGGCACTGATCGGCCGTCAAGAACTGGGGAACACCCTAGTTCCAACCCTCGCGAAGCTGGCGCCGCTGTTGGATTCCCACCTGGCTGAATACGCCGCTGCGGGGACGGATGAAGCACGTGCATTTGCCGCTGCGGTTCTCATGCTGAAGTTCCCGGGCATTTTGCCCTACGTCAGAAGCGGCGTAGGCAGAAAAACCCCGCTCGGGGAAATAGACAACTTCCGGAAGAATTGGTGGTGTCAGCTTGGTCCCGGTCAACCGCTGATCGCCTATACCGACCTCTGGTCCGCCGGCCCCGAACGGCCCGCGCCCGAGTTCCCACCATTTTTGACCGAGCAACAGAAACAAGCTGCCCGGTCGGAGGCGGAGATCCTATTCAAGATTCCGACCGGTCCCAACTACCTTGGCGAACAGGTCGTCAAATGGGCCCGGAATAATCGCGATGACCCTCGCGTCCCCGAGGCTCTTCACCGGGTAGTCAAGTCCACCCGCTTCGGCTGCACCGACCCGGAAACGGGCGGCTACTCTCAACAGGCGTTCCGGCTGCTGCATCGCCGCTATCCCGACAGCGAATGGGCGAAGAAAACGAAGTATTGGTATCGCTAGAGAGCGATGCGGCTGATAGCTCCGGCCCTGCTAGTCCGATCTAGCCCGTTTTTCTCGCCAGCGGTCGCCAGGAATGAAAGTAAATGCCCGCCGTCAGGGATGCAGGGGAGCGATTCACCAAAGGCCGCTTGCCTTACAAGCCGTAGGCCGGTCGATATATACGAACTGTTGTCGCGAGCCGCCGCCAGCGGGCCTTTCGCCCCAATCGCTGTAACAGTGGTGAGAAACGCGTGCCAGCCCCCCCCTCCGCCCCTGTCTGCAAACGTTTGGTTTAATTGGGATTGGCGCTATGTGTCCGCCGCTTCCTCTGGTCGGTAGCCTTCGCGCACCGCGCCGGAACTCCGTGAGGAGCAACCCCATGATGACTACTCCCCCTACAGTTTCTCGACTTGCGCTGTGGCTGACTGTTTTCCTGCTCGCCGCGACCGGCGCGCGCGCCGACACAGTCGTTCTTAACAACGGTGACCGACTCACGGGTGAAATTCAGAAACTCGCCGAAGGAAAACTGTTTCTCAAGACCACCTACGCCGGCGGCGTTAAGATCGATTGGAAAATGATTGACCGATTGACGACGGAGGCTCCCGTCGAGGTCGAGACGCGGTCGGGTAAAAGCTACACCGGGACGATTCAGCCGGCCGACGGGGGTATGGAAATCGTAGCCCCTGACAAGAGAACACCCCTCGCCCCGCCCCAAGTCATTGCCATGAGTCGGGTCAGCGACGGCCCCGGCTTCTGGGAGCACCTGGAGGGGAACGTCGACGCCGGGTATAACCTGACGCGCGGTAATTCGAGATTGACGCAGTCGTCAGTCGGCCTCACCGGTCGATACCGCAAACCAGGCTACAAGGTTCAGGCCAGTGCGAGCTCCATCTTCAGCCGGCAAAACGACGCCGCGGCGACCAGCCGCCAGGCGGCCAATGTTCGCTACGACGTGTTCCTGGGGCCGAGGCTGCTGACTTTCGCGCTGGGCGGACTGGAACGAAACGACCGCAAACGGTTGAATCTAAGGTCGAAGATGGGTGGAGGCGTCGGTTGGAAAGTGCGAAAGACGCAATTGACGGAGCTGTCCATCCTCGGAGGCGTCACCTTTACGAACGAGCAGTTCCAAGACGACGCCTCGGGAAACTTGCCGGCAAACTCTTTCGGGGAAGCGCTGCTGGGCATGGAGTGGGACACCACTCGTTTCGACCATGTCCGTCTTTCGACCAAACTCTCGCTCTATCCCAGCCTGAAACCCGGAGGCCGCTACCGAATCGAATACGACAGCTCGGTTCGCGTTCCGCTCGTCCATCGCCTCACCTGGAGCCTAAGCTTGTTTGACCGTTTCGATTCCAACCCTCCCATCGCCGTCGAGCGCAACGACTACGGCCTGGTCAGCGCCTTCGGGTTCGCGTTCTAGAGGCGTTCACTCGTCTTGGCCTTCTTGATTAGGCCAGCCGGTTTACGGCTCGTAGGCGGAGTATATGTTAACATATATATCTATGGTACGAACCACGGTCTATCTGGAGGAAGAAATCGCTCTTGCCCTGCGCCGTCTCGCCGACACGACCGAGCGCTCTCAGGCCGAGATCATCCGGGACGCCCTGTGCAAATATGTGAACCGACGCCAGCGGGGAACGAGTATCCCCGGAGTGGGCGCCTACCGCAGCGGCCGCTCTGATGTGTCACGAAAGGCCGAACAGCTGCTCCGAAAGGCGGTGCGCGTCCGCCGGTGAGCCTAATTGCCGACTCGGGAGCCCTGTACGCGATTTACGACGCCGGGGACGCGCAGCATCGAAGAGTCCGACGGGTTGTTGAACGCGAGCGCGGCCCCATCATCGTGCCTACCCTCATCCTGGCCGAGGTGGACTACCTACTCCGCGAGTTCTTGGGCATTGCCGCCGAGTTGGATTTTCTCGACGGGATCGCCGGCGGGGCCTACACGCTTGAGCCGCTAGCGGCTCACGATCTGGTGCGCTGCCGGGAACTGATCGCCGGCTACCGGGATCTTGACCTCGGCTTGGCCGATACGGCGGTCATGGCCACGGCGGAACGTCTCGGGATTCCCCGCATTCTAACCCTAGACGAGAAAGACTTTCGCGCCGTCCGTCCTCGGAAAGGCCCTTTCGTTCTGCTGCCGAGCGACGCGTAAGCAGGTGGTGAGAAATACGAGCTAGCGCCGCACGATCGAATCCGGCGCGGCGTCGATCCAGGACTTTCGAACTCGCTCGAACCCCTCGGAAAAGTCCTCATGAAAGCTCTTAGGAGCCAACCCGACAGCCGCCTGCGCGGCAAACAAAACCCACGGCGCCAGCTTGGACTCCGCCACGACTCGCTCCGACCCCTGAACCGGCCCGAAAGCGACAATCGCCAGGATCAGGGCGGTCGTCAGAAGCAGCCCTCGCAGCGCTCCGAAAGCTCCGCCCAGCAAGCGGTCGAACCATCGCAAGCCCACCCAGCCCAGCATCTTCGCCAGCAGTCGGCCGGCCACGGCCCCCGCGATGAGAGCAGCGACAAGAATCAATGCGAAGGCCGCGAACTCCGCCACGCGCTCACTGCCGAGGTAAGGCTCCAGTCGCTCCGCAACGGGTCCGTACCACCACATTCCTCCCACGATCCCGACCGCTAGAGCCAGCAGGTTCACGAACTCTCGGCTCAGCCCGTTGCGCAGCGCCGCGATCACAGAAACGATCAGGATCAGCCCAATGATGATGTCAAGCCAGTTCATTGCCGCCCCCCGGACCCGGTTCGTGCGCGGTCTGTCGTAGGAAGGCTGTCAAGAAGGGAAAGTTCTGGACGGAGTATACAACAGATTGGCTGCGAAATGTTTTACTCTGATGGCTGCGGACCATCGCGCCGGGCGTGCTTGCCTGCTACGTGCCCGGACCTCTGGATGGAGCGGCCCATTAAGATAGGAAGTGTTCGGGCTTGCCGGCCGCCGCACACGGTCTCCAACGCGGGCGATCGGGCCCCGCGTAATCAGACGATTTGGATGTCTGAAACGGTGAATCGACTCGTTCACCGGTTTGGCTCACGCTGAACCGGGCGAGAGGAAGGCGAAAGAAGGAATCCACATGATCGAAGTCATCGAAGGCTGGTTCACAGGGTTAGGGCTCAACGAGACGGGGATTACCATTGCCGGCCGCGCCAGCGCCGTGGTGGGCCTGTTGGTGCTCGCCTATCTGGCCAACCTGATTACCAAGCGAATCATTCTGCGCGTGGTACGGCACTTGGTCCAAAAAACCAAGACTGATTGGGACGACGCGATGGTGAACCGGAGAGTGTTCACCCGGTTGTCACACCTGGCTCCCGCCCTGGTGATCTGGTTTGCGGCTCCGCTCGTATTAGACGGAAACCCGGAGCTGGTCACCGCTGCTCGACGAATCGCGGATGTCTACATGCTCCTTGCCGGTCTGTTCGCTGTCAGCGCTCTCCTCAATGCGAGCGGCGACGTGTATCAGAGTTTCGCGATTTCCCGGCGAATACCGATTACCGGCTATATCCAGATCGTAAAGATCATTCTTACCGCTGTGGTCACTATCCTTGCTCTCTCGGTCATCATGGACAAGTCTCCGTTGGTCTTGTTCACCGGACTTGGCGCTCTCACCGCGGTCATTCTATTGATTTTCAAGGATACGATTCTCGGTTTCGTAGCTGGCATCCAACTCGTGATGAACGACATGGTGCGCCCTGCCGATTGGATCGAGATGCCGAAGTACGGTGCGGACGGCGACGTCATCGAGATCACGCTCAACACCGTAAAAGTCCGCAACTGGGACAAGACCATCACCACCATTCCTACCTACGCGCTGATTTCCGATTCTTTTAAGAACTGGCGCGGCATGTCGGAGTCCGGCGGACGGCGCATCAAGAGATCGCTTCACATCGACGTCAACAGCATCAAGTTCTGCACGCCGGAGATGATTGAGCGTTTCTCGAAAATCCAAATCCTAAGGGGCTATGTGGAGCAAAAGCTGAAAGAGATGGCCGACCATAATCGCGAGAACGACATCGACGAGACGGTGCCGGTCAACGGCCGCAGGATGACCAACGTCGGCACGTTTCGCGCTTACCTGGTGGCGTACCTAAAAGCCCACCCGAAGATCCACCAGCACATGACCTTCCTGATCCGCCAACTCCAGCCCACCGACAAAGGCTTGCCGCTCGAGATCTACGTCTTCAGTAACGACCAACGCTGGGGGCCCTACGAGGCCATTCAAGCCGACATCTTCGACCATATTTTCTCGGCGCTCCCTGAATTTGACTTGCGGCCGTTCCAAAACCCCAGCGGCCTGGAAATCGTCGCCGCGGCCACGACACTGCAAGAAAGGGCTCAGCCGAGCTAGGGCTGGGTCCCATAAGTTCGCGATCGTCTATAGGCGGCATGACCGCTCCGTCGAGAACCCACCGGCTTTCATCCCTTTGGGCGGGGCACAGGCTTGGCCGTACGCCATGGCCGCTCACTGGCGTTCGCGGCTCCGAATCGGGCATGGCAAGGGTGTGCCGGGTCTCAGGCTCGTTCGGATCAGGGGGCGCCAGTACACTTTACCGGCGGCTCCCCGAGCAGGCGATATAATTCTTACGTGAGACGCCTGTTGGGTTTGGCGCTGGCCGCCGGTTTGGGGTTTGCGCAGGGGCAGCTTCGTCAGCGAGAGGAAACCCCGGCTGAGCCTGAGGCGCCCTTGATCGACGAAGACGAAGACCTTCTTCCCAGTACGCAGTATGCTTTCAATCCCATTCAAGCCAAGAAAGATCTGAAGATCGGCAACTTCTACGCCAGAAAGGGCAATCACCGAGGGGCTGCCGGGCGCTACCTGGAAGCCACGAAATGGAATCCCAGCTACGCGGAAGCTTACTGGCGGCTGGGCCGGTCGCGGGAAAAGCTGAAGCAGCCGTCCGATGCGCTTGCTGCGTATCGGCAATTCCTCCAACTGGCGCCGGACGACAAAAGGGCCAAAGCGGTGAGGAAGAAAATCCCCGTGCTCGAGCGCCAAGTGGAGACCGAACCGCCAGCCCCGCAAGAGCCGTAGATAGCTGCATCCCGACTCGAACAAGACACGGTCAATAGAGACGCGCCAAGGCTCGCGCCTCGAGCCTTTCTGTCCGAAGACGAAAACGAGTGCAAATCGTAGCCTGCGCGCCCGATTTTCGCGCCTAGCCTGCTGTTCGGCTATTGCGTCCTGCGCGGCCGCGCCGCCGCTCACCGCCAAGCGCGCGGAGGCGTACTCAAACAGTACGTTGAGCACGCTGAGCAAGCGCAACGACGTAATGGCGGGCCTATCGCGTGCTTCGCCCGTCAGCTGGCAAGAAATGCGGGTTAGGCGGTGGAAGTTGTTCGCCTTTCGCAATCCGGGTTGTCGTCCCGGTAGGGGCAGGCGTCACAGTTGAGGGGGTCACCGTCGGGCCCGTACAATATCCCGCCGCAGGAACCCCGCAGGTGACGGCGCTTGAAGATGACGCCGACGGCCATGATGAGCATGGCGATGGCGATGGCGGCGATGGAAAGGGCCAGCAGCATCATCGGCTTCTATCTCCCCCCGGCCGGCTCGGCTTGCTCGCCGCCGGCGTCCCCAGGTCCAAAGAGTGACGAAAACGCGGGCGTAGCCTTCTCGGATAACCCGCCGTCAGCGTGGCGCACGAGGAAGAGCGCGGCCAACTCCTGTTCGACGGCTAGTTGATAGCCGTCGGTTTCACCCAACACCATCAAGGCGGTGGCCCAACCGTCCGCGGCGATGCAGCGCTCATGGACGACGCTTACCGAGGCCAACCTGTGTTGCACCGGTCGGCCCGTGCGCGGGTCGATGGTGTGTGAGAAGCGGCGGCCATCCTTTTCGTAATAATTTCGATAATCGCCGGAGGTCGCCATCGACAGCCCCTCCAGAGGCAAAGTCCGGTAGGGCGTCCTCCGGGCACCATCAGGACGCTCGATACCGATGCGCCATGGCTGCCCCGCCGCGTTGCGGCCGCTGGTTCGCACTTCGCCTCCCACTTCCACCATATGCTCCCGGTAGGTAAGGCCCCGCAGGGCTTCCGAGACGCGATCCACGGCGTATCCTTTGGCAATCGCCGACAAGTCGCATTCGACTTCAGGCTGCAACTTGCGAATCGTCGACGATGCCTCGTCCATTTCGATTTTATCCCATCCGATTCGTGCTCTCAGCCGCTTAAGGTCGCCTTCGGCGGGCCCTTCCCGAGAGCGTTCACCCGGACCGAAGCCCCAGGCGCGAACCAGAGGTCCGACGGTGACGTCAAACGCCCCGCGGGTCGCGGCGCTGATTCGCCGAGCCTCGAGAAAAACGTCAAGCGTCTCTTGGGAGACGGGGAAAGGGTCCGTTCGGCGAAACGCATTAAACCGCGACAGCTCGGAGGAGGGCAAATAGGTCGACATCTTGGAGTTGACGTTTTCGAGTTCGGATTCCACGGCGCGGCGCAGCGCATCGAGTTGTTCCTCGGAAAGATTTCGAGCCACCACCTTCACGGTGAAGGCGCTGCCCATCGTCGGCCCCTGGAGCGTATAGGCCGTCGGTTCGGCGACCGGCTGACAACTGATCGCGATCAGCAGCAGGGAGAGAGTGGCTGGAAGCCGTGAAAAAACGCTGGGACAGTCAACCGCGGCTGAAGATGTCATTGATTCTACGTGCTTCCTAGGACGCCGCTTGTGACAGTCCCGATTTTTTCACACCTTCCTGCTCCCGCCCCACGGGAGCGGGATGGGCGGGCGCGGCGGCCCGCTCCTACGAATCCTTGGTTAGTCAACATGAACACCACTCGCCCCGCAGCATGGAAAGGAAGAGGTGTGTTGTGTCGGAGGTTCCCTCCGTCGTGCCGGACTGAAACACAAGCGTCGAGAAGAGTCTCGACGCGGCAAGCTGGAGAGCTTGACAACGGGATTCGATGTCGCCACGAATGGCGACACGGCACGCAAGAATGCGTGCGCCACAAGCCGAACTCAAAGCAAGTCATGCTTCAGCGGCCCAAACTTAACTGGGACAAGTCAGCGACATGTCGCGGCCCGGGGACCGCCTGTTGCCAGCTCCCATGTCCCTACGACCTTCACTCCCAGATCCCAGGGAGCAATTCGAGCACCCGAGCCCGCTCAGCACGCGGTATTAGGGCTAACCCGCATTTCTCACCACCTGACGGTCGAAGCACGCCATAGGCCCGCCATTACTGCGTTGCGCTTGCTCGCCGTGCTCAACGTACTGTTCAAGTACGCCCGCATTATTCAAGAAATGCGGCGCCGAGCGGCGCGCGCCTTGTACTGACGGGCCTCTCACGCACTTCGCCTCGCCACCTGGTGAGAAAAGCGGGCTAACCCTAACACGGCTCAGCCGCCGAAATCGTCGAAGGCGATGTTTTCGGGTTCGACGCCCAGACCGTCGAGCATTCTAAAACAAGCCGTCATCATGGGGGGCGGCCCGCAAATGTAGTACTCGATATCTTCGGGCGCGGGATGGTCTTTGAGGCAGTGATCGTAGAGAACTTGATGAATGAAGCCGGTGTAGCCGGTCCAGTTGTCCTCGGGCAGCGGCTCCGATAGCGCCAGTTCCCAGGTGAAGTTGGGATTTTCGGCCCGGATCTTGTCGAAGTGGTCGATGTAGAAGGCTTCCCGCAGGCTTCGCGCTCCATACCAAAAGGAAACTTTACGATTCGTGTGGACGCGAAGGAACTGGTCGAAGATGTGAGAGCGCATCGGGGCCATGCCGGCCCCGCCGCCGATGAAGACCATCTCCGCGTCGGTATCTTTGGCGAAGAATTCACCGAACGGACCTGAGATCGTCACGTCGTCGCCGGGCTTCAAGCCGAAGATGAACGAGGACATCTTCCCCGGCGGGGTTCCCTGGGGCGCGCGCGGGGGCGGCGAGGCGACGCGCACGTTCAGCATGATGATGCCTTTTTCCTCGGGGTAATTGGCCATCGAGTAGGCCCGATTGACAGGCTCGCCGACCGTCGAGGTCAAATCCCAGATGCGGAACTTGTCCCAATCGCCGTGAAACTCCTCTTCGACGTCGAAATCCTTGTACTGTACGGTGTGCGGGGGACAGGTGATCTGAATGTAGCCGCCGGCGCGAAAGGGTACCTCGTCGCCGGGCGGCAGTTCGAGAACGAGCTCTTTGATAAAAGTGGCGACGTTGTGGTTGGAGCGGACCTTGCACTTCCACTGGCGGACGCTGAAAACCTCGGCGGGCACCCGGATCTTCATGTCCTGCTTGACCTTGACCTGGCAGGAGAGCCGCGTACCCTCGCGAAACTCGCCGCGGGTGATGTGGGGGGGCTCGGTCGGGAGGATCGCTCCCCCGCCTTCCATGACGTCGACCTTGCAAACCCCGCAACTGCCCTTGCCTCCGCAAGCCGAAGGAATGAAGATCTTCCGGTCCGCCAGCGCCCCGAGCAGCGTGCCGCCCGTGTTCACACAGATGGCGTTGGCGGCGTCATCGTTGATGACGATGTTGACCTCGCCGCCGGCCACGAGCTTGCTTTTGGCGAACATCAACACGACGACCAGCGAAAGGATCATCAGCGTGAACATGAAAACGCCGAGCGCTACGGTGGTCATCTTCGTCGTCCCGTGTTGTCGAAGGCTTGTGACATTGCGGCCCCTATAACTGGATCCCCATGAAGGCCATGAAGCCGATAGCCATCAATCCGGTCAAAACGAACGTCATGCCGAGCCCGCGCAGCCCGGCCGGCACGTTGCTGTAGCGCATCCTCTCGCGGATCGACGCCAGGGCGACAACCGCCAGAAACCAGCCTATTCCCGATCCCAGGCCGAACACCGTGCTTTCGGCCAGCGTGTAGTCGCGCTCGACCATGAACAGCGAGGCGCCCAGGATGGCGCAGTTGACCGCGATGAGCGGCAGGAACACGCCGAGAGCTGCATAGAGCGCCGGAACGAAGCGGTCGAGCGTCATCTCGACAATCTGCACCATCGCCGCGATCGTGCCGATGTAGCACAAGAACCCGAGAAACGACAGGTCGTAGTCGGCCAGCGAGGGATGCAGCCAAGCCATGGCGCCGGGCTCGAGCACGTAACGGAGGATCAAGTTGTTCATCGGCACCGTCACGGCGAGGACGAAAATCACCGCCGACCCCAAGCCGATCGCCGTAGTGACCTTCTTCGAAACGGCCAGGAACGAACACATGCCCAGGAAAAAGGCCAAGGCCATGTTCTCGATGAAAATCGCCTTGACGGCCAGGCTGAGATAGTGCTCGGTCATCGGATTCGTTTTCCCTTATCGATTGCTTGCTCGCGACCGAATGCGCCGCGGTTTTCCAGTCTCGCCATCCGCTTCGCCTAGCCCTCCTCCTCGACCTGGTCGTGCTTCCAAGTCCGCAAGGCCCAGATGAACAGACCAATGATGAAGAACGCCCCGGCCGAGGTAACCATGATTCCGTTGGGGTAATACCAGCCGCCTTCATTGACCGAAGGAAGTACGACGTAGCCGAAGACCTTCCCCGCTCCAAACAGCTCGCGGATCAAGGCCGTAGCGATCAAGATAAGGCTGTAGCCCAGGCCGTTGCCGATGCCGTCGATCAGGCTGCTGCTGGGTCCGTTCTGCATCGCGTAGGCCTCGGCGCGGCCCATAATGATGCAGTTGGTGATGATCAGGCCGACGAAGACGGAAAGCTGCTTGCTGATATCAAACAGATACGCTTTCAAAAACTGGTCGGCGACGATCACCAGTGAGGCGATAATCGTCAACTGAACAATGATGCGGATGCTTGTCGGGATCTGATTGCGCAGCAGGCTGATGGAGAAGTTCGACAGCGTCAGGACGAAGATCACGGCGCCGCACATGACGACAGCGGTATCCATCTTGGTGGTCACCGCCAAGGCCGAACAGATCCCCAGCACTTGCAGTGCGATGGGATTGTTCTCAAAAAGCGGATCGAGCAATACTTTTTTCGCCGGTGTCGCCATCCGAACTCTCTTCTTCTGCTTTCATGGTACTGGTCCGGCTCTCCCGCAACCGTTTAAGGAACGGTCCAAAGCCGGTCTCCCCGAGCCAGAACCGCAGCATATTGGTCACGCCGCGGCTTGTAATCGTCGCGCCGGAAAGACCATCCACCCGGTACGGGTCATCTTGTGGGGAACCGGCCCGCCCTTTGATCACCGAGATCACCGTGGCCCCGGTCTCATCGAAAGCCACCCGTCCGGGCCAAAGGGCTTTCCAGCTCGGGTTGTCCACCTCCCCGCCCAAGCCCGGCGTTTCTAGGTGCTGGTAGTAGGTTAACCCGCGTATGGTTCTGGTGTCGGCATCGAGCGCCACAAAGCCGTAGAGCGTGGACCAGAGTCCGTAGCCCTCGATCGGCAAGACGAGCATTTGCATCTCGCCCCGGTCGTCGAGCACCTGATAGACGACCGCGTGGTTGGGCAATCGTTTGATGATCGACGGGTTCGGGGGGGCTTCACGGCTGGTGGCGGGGTCCGCCGCCGCTTTCCGCTGGTCGTAGGCGCCGGTGTCGATGTCGGGAGCCGGCAGGCCGGTTTCCAGCTCGATGGCCACCGCTTTGATCGTGCGGAACCGTTCCTTAATCTCTTCCGCGCTGAGTCTTTCCGTCGCTTCGGCCACGCCGGCGGCCATCAGCACGTTCTTCATCTTGTCCAGCCGGGCGTTGGCTTGTTGCAGTTCCGACAGCGAGACCGCCGAGGAGGAAACCAAAATGGCGCAGACCACGCAAACCGCGGCGGCGAACAGCAGCGTGTACGCCACGCTATGCCGCATAGCGCGCCCTCCTGCGCTTGACGTTAGCCTGCACCACGAAGTAGTCGATCAACGCGGCAAAAAGATTCATAAACAAGATGGCTAGCATCATGCCTTCCGGATAAGCCGGGTTCACCACCCGGATCAGAATCGCCAGCACTCCGATCATAAACCCATAGACATATTTTCCGGTATTTGAGTGCGCCGCGGAAACCGGGTCCGTGGCCATGTAAACCGCGCCAAAGGCCCAGCCACCCAACGCAAAATGCCAATAAAACGGCACGCCGAAAAGAGGATTTGTCTGAGATCCGATGGAATTCAGCAACAGGGCGGCCAGAAACGAACCCACGGCCACCGAAAACATGATCCTCCACGAACCCACGCCGCTGAGCAGCAACACGGCGGCCCCGATCAAGCAGGCCAGTGTCGAGGTTTCTCCCATCGAACCGGGAACCAGCCCCAGGAACGCATCCCACCAGGCGATGCCCTGATCCAAGACCGCCTGCCCTTGGACCGCCGCTTCGGCCAGCCAGGTAGCGCCGCTGACGCCGTCAATACTCGTATCGGCGGCGATCCAGACCTGATCACCGGAAATCTGCGCCGGGTAGGCGAAAAACAAGAAGGCCCGGGACGTCAGAGCCGGGTTCAGGATGTTCATTCCCGTGCCGCCGAAGATTTCTTTGCCGATGACGACCCCGAAGGCGATCCCGAGCCCGACCTGCCAGAGGGGGATCGTCGGAGGGAGAACCAGAGGGAACAGCATGCCCGTGACCAGAAAGCCCTCGTTGATTTCATGTTTGCGGACGATGGCGAACAGCGCTTCACAATTGCCGCCGACGAGGAAAGTCACCAACAGCACCGGAACGTAATAAAGGGCTCCGTGGAGGACGCAGGCGACTAAATCGCCCGGGTCCCAGGACCCGTATCCCAGCGTTCCCATGGCCTGGGTCTGCCACGTGTCCAGCGGTAGGGCGCCGTCGCGGATCGCCAGGTGAGCCTGGTAGCCGGTGTTGTACATGGCCATGAACACGCAGGGCAGCAGGGCGATCACCACGGTCATCATCATGCGCTTCAGGTCGAGGCCGTCGCGCACGTGCGAAGCGCCCTTGGTGACTTTCCCCGGCGTGAGCAAGAACGTGTCCAGGGCTTCGTATAGCGGATAGGCGAATTCGAGCGGGGCGCCCTTCTGGAAGGGCTTCGCTCCGGCGTCAAGAACTGATCGCAGCACGCTCATCAGCCTTCCTTCTCGATGACCGTCAACACCTGGCGGAGCAGCGGGCCGTATTCCATCTTGCCGGGGCAAACGAAACTACAAAGCGCCAAGTCTTCTTCGTCCAGCTCGAGACAGCCGAGCTCTTCGGCTTTTTCGACGTCGCCGACAAGTAGAGAGCGAAGCAAAAACGTGGGCAGAATGTCGAGCGGCATCACCCTCTCGTACATGCCGATCGGCACCATCGCTCGATCGGAGCCGTTGCTGCTGGTCGTAAAGTGAAACTTCTTGCCGGGAATGAGCCGGGAGACAAAAGCGTTGATCGTGGAAAACGTATCCGATCCGGGTGCCAACCAGCCCAAGAATTCCCTTTTGCGGTCTTCAGCAACGACGGAAATCTGGCGGTGAAACCGCCCCAGATACCCGAAGACATCGCCCGAGGCCGTGCGGCCCGACAAAACCGACCCTGAGATGAGGCGGTTTTCGCCATCGGCGAGTTCGCGCGCGACGAGGTCGTCGGTTGCGGCGCCGAGGCGCGTGCGCAACAACCGGGGACGCCGGACCCCCGGTCCGGCAAGTGAAATCACCCGCTCGACGTCGAGTGCACCGCTGCTGAAAAGTTTGCCGATCGCGACGGCGTCCTGGTAGCAGATGTACCAGACGGTCTTGTTACGATCCACCGGATCAAGCCGATGAATATGCACGCCGGCCGTGCCTGCCGGGTGAGGCCCGGCAAAGTGCTCGAGTCGAAACTGAGGGCCCTCGGGCGCGGTCACCGAGCTGCCCGGAGCCGCACAGACGTAAACCGGCCCCTCGGTCAGTTTGGCGAGCGCCAGAAGACCACGCTCGAAATCAGCTTCCCTGCCCCCCAGAACCGCGTCCACGCTCGGCGCCAGCGGATTCGTGTCGGCCGCCGTGACGAACAGCGAATGCGGCGCGGCGGCGGGATCCGCGGCCCGGCCGAACGGTCTGCCTCGCAACGACGTCCAAAGGCCCGACTCGAGCAGCAGATCTTTGACCTCTTGGCGCGAAAGGCCCCCGGGATGCTTGCCGGAATAGGAGCGAAACGAGACCGTGTCGCCGCGCCCGGCCAGCTCGGCCGCGTCCAACTGGATGACAACCGACTGCAGCGCCCTGCGTTCCCCGCGATTGACGGCAACGACCGTTCCAGAAGCCGGCGAGGCGTGCCGGACTCCGGGGGTTTTCTTGTCTTCAAATAGGAGTTGCCCGCGCTGGACGTCATCCCCCACCGAGATGTGCATGGTGGGCTTCAGGCCGACGTAATCGTCCGCCATCAGCGCCACGCGGCGGGGTTGTGAAGCCTGCTCGATTCGCTGTTCCGGCTCGCCGGCGATCGGCAGGTTTAGTCCCTTTTTGATTTTATGCAGACCCATTAAAACGTCTATTGTCGGATATTGCCCGGCCTCTACAAATCCGTTACTCTTCCGCGGTTGCCGGTCGTCCGCCGCCCGCGGGGCGGCAGGACCGCCGGTCGCTCACGGTGTGTCGGGAACCGAACCAGCCGGCTCTGGGCCACAAGTCTTCGACGCGGAATTCTTACTCGCAACGGCACTCGGCTGCGTCGGCATGGTTTTGGGGCGGCAGCTGACCGAGGGGCCTCCGGGATGTCCGACGACATTGGCTCCCCGTTACTCTCCTGCCTATAGTCTATCGGCGCTTGCGACTTAAAGCTGGAGACTATACGCCGCCCCGGGCCCGTCCCAAGCCCAGTCTTGTCAGTCACATACTGTTTTGAAGCCGGCCCGTATCCCTCGCCGTCCGACGGCCTTCTCACGCACTTCGCCTCGCCGCGTGGCGAGAAAAACGAACTGAAGCTGATATAGCCGAGGACAATGAGTCGGCTACTGTCCGCAGCCCGAGGTGTCAACTGCCCGGTCGCTTTCCCTTCCGCTCGATTGCAAGACACGCCCGGGGGCGGCACAGTCGCCGACCCCAACCGAAGCTACCATTTTAGCGCGATCCCGCTGTCGGGTTCCGTGGCTAACGTTTGTTTCACAAGCGCGCCGGGGAGCCACAGCCTTCCCATGGGTGGCCGCCAGCGTCGCCCGTTCCCGCGGCTCAACGAGGCTGCCGGGGGCGCGCATCTTACGATGGTTGCCAGCAGGCTGGCGCCTGCTTTTCTCACCACGCGGCGAGGCGAAGTGCGTGAGAAGCTCGTCAGTACAAGGCGCGCGACGCTCGGCGCGGCGTTTCTTGAATAATGCGGGCGTACTTGAACCCTACGCTGAGCACGGCGAGCGAGCGCAACGCAGTCATGGCTGGCTTATGACGTGCTTCGACCGTCAGGTGGCGAGAAATACGGGCTAAGGTATTTTCCGAGCCGGCGGACCTCAATTAGGATTCCCGTCTCAAGCAGAACCCTGATAAGAGCCGTCCATGGTTTTCTTCTATACTGGGGAGGGAAGCGACGAACAGGATGGGCCAGCCGACGACCTCGAAACTGCTCCCCCTCGGCGAGCCGGCCACGGGTGAACCATCGTGCCTGATCTGCCTTAACGGCGAAGAACGAAGGGTTCGGCGGGGATTCACGATCTCTTTGCTGTTGGCTGAACTCAAACTGGCCGAAGACCAGGTCGCCGTGGAGGTGGATCGCATGATCGTACGGCGTCCGGATTGGCGTTCCACGGAAATACACTCTGGGGCGGCGATCGAGGTGGTCCATTTCGTGGGCGGGGGATAAACGGAAAACTTTTCCTCCCGACGGACGAAAAGGACTATCCAGACCGCTCCGGGTTGTCGTACAATTTCATAGTCCTTCAGCCCAGTGAGACCGACCATGCCGAAAGGGAAACCTAGTTCCTCCGAACGTACCCCACCCACCGGGACCTTCACGAGCCACGACGTCACGCACATCACCGGTGTCACGCTACGTCAACTGCAGTGGTGGGATGAGCAGGGAGTCGTCAGTCCCATGCAGCGCGGTCACCGCCGACTCTACCAACTTCATGAAGTGATCGAAATCAGCCTGATTACCGAACTCAGACGCAAAGGGATCTCGCTGCAGAAGATTCGGCGTGTCCTCAAGTTTCTCCAGAAGGAGTTGCGGAAAGGCCTGTTCGAGTCCGTCCGCAACGGACACGAAGTCCATTTGCTGACCGACGGCAAGAATCTCTATCTCGAGGACGACCATCGGCGGATCGTCGATATTCTCAATGACGCCAATCAGCCAATGATCGCCGTTTGCGTGTCCGATCAAATCAAGCGGGTCTCTTCGCCCATCGGTCCGAGGAAGGCCGTGAAGTCCGACACCCGCGCCGCGCCGGCCCGATCGGCTCGCGCTTCCTAAGCCCAGCCCCGCGCGCCCACCATCCCAGCGAGGAGAACGGCGTTCGGACCTGGCGGGTTACGGAGCGTCCGCGGGCTCGCCCGAATAACTCAACTCGCATCCACGTTTGACCCGGTTTCGGCGTCACTCTTTTATGGCCCGGATCTCCAGGGAGGGGTGTCGTGCGCTTGCGGCGGTACTGGTTCTGACGGTCCCCGCCGGAGCGCAACAGCAGCTGAGGGGAGTGCTGTCGAGGATCGAAAGACGCTATAACAGCCTGGCAACGCTCGTTCTGCGGTTCGAGCATACCTGGTCGTACGCCAGCCGCCCGCGACGCCACGAAGAAGGCACGCTCTACCTGCGACGGCCTTTGAAAATGAGCTGGGAGTACACCAACCCGCCCGGAAAGTTGCTGGTCGGCGACGGTGAGGTTCTCCACATGTACAACCCTCGGACCAACCAGGTTCGGCGCCTCAACGTCCGCGAAACCGGCGACCTGAGGACGCCTTTGGCATTCCTGCTGGGCCGTCTGCGATTCCGGAAACTCTTCCGCAACCTGCGCATCGAGTACAACGACGAAGAAGCCGTTCTTGTCGGGGAAGGCCGATCGGGCAGCGAAGCGTATCGCCGGGTGGAGTTCACCTACGACCCGGGAGACTTCCGATTGCTTCAACTCCGGGTGGTTGGCCAAGACGAATCCATCAACTCGTTCCGCTTCGAGGGCGAGCGGATTAACGTGCCGCTGGACCCCGGCCGCTTCCGCTTCGAGCCGCCGCCCACGGCCGAGGTAATCAACGACTTCCGCGACCGGGAGGCTCGATGATGGCGGAATTCGTCTGCAAGTTCGCCGACCTCGACGGGCGAGTCCGGCAACAGGTGGAATCGGCCGAATCGGAAGACGAGCTGCGCCGGCGCTATGGCGAGCGCGGCCTGCTGCTCTACTCCGTCAAAGCGCGGCGCGGTCTTGCCGACCTCCAGCTCGCGGCCCTCGAGAAACGCGGCCGCCGGCTGAATCTCGAGCAATTCTTGATTTTCAACAGGCAGTTCGTGACCTTGACGCGGGCCGGCTTGCCGATCTTGAAATCGCTCGAACTGCTGGCCGCCAACACGAAGAACCGGCGGCTGGCCGGCTACCTGGACGCCATTCGCGAGGAGGTGAAGACCGGAGTCGCGCTCTCGGAGGCCTTTCGCAGCCAGGGGGTCTTCCCCCCCATCTACACGACCTCGCTGATGGCGGGCGAGAAGAGCGGCAGCCTGGCGGATGTCATCGACCGCTACGTGCAATACCAGAAGCTCGCGCTCGGGGTGCGCAAGAAAATTCTCGTTTCCTTGATCTATCCCTCTGTTCTGGTCACCTTGGTGCTGGCCCTGGTGGTCTTTCTGGTGACCTATGTCGTTCCCGAGTTCGCGAACCTCTACAGCAGCATGGACGCTCGGTTGCCTTACATGACGGAACTGCTCGTGGCCTTCGGCGTTACCGTCAGCGAGAACCTGTTGCTGATCGCAGGCGGGCTGCTGGGGATCGCCGTTCTGGCCGGCGCGTGGGCGCGGTCGAAGAGCGTTCGCACGCGATTGGATCGCTTCAAGATCAAGATTCCGCTATTTGGCGCCATCTGGATCAAGTATCAGGTGTCGCAGCTGAGCCGCCTGCTGAGCACGCTGTTGGCGGGAGGCATTCCCCTGCTGCAGGCGCTCGAAACGACGGGCGAATCGCTGGGATCGAAAATGTTGCAACAGGCGATCAGCGGGTCCCGCCGGATGGTGAAGGAGGGCCGTACCCTCTCCGAGGGCATGAGCGAGGCCGGCATCTTTCCTTCGCTTGCGATCGAGATGGTCCATGTGGGGGAGTCGACCGGCGCTTTGCCGGAAATGCTGAACTCGGTCGCCGAATTCTTCGACGACGACGTCAGCACGCGCATGGCGGCCGTTCTAGCGCTCGTCGAACCCGCGATCATGATTTTCATGGGTATTTTCGTCGCCTTTGTGCTGATATCGCTCTACCTGCCGATCTTCAGCCTGGCGGAAAGGATCTAGCTCGCATTGGCCGTCTGGTGATGAGAAGAGCGGGCGTGGAGCCGACGTGATAAATAGGCCGGCGGCGATTCGGCTTCACCAAACGCCCTTCGCGAGGCTTTATTGAAAATGGCGAGTCCGCTTTTCTCACCACGTGGCGAGGCGAAGTGCGTAAGAAGCCTGTCAGTACAAGGCGCGCGCCGCTCGGCGCGCGGAAGCGTAGGTGAACAGTACGTTGAGCACGGCGAGCTAGCGCAACGCAGTAATGGCGGGCTTATGGCGTGCTTCGGCCGTCAGGTGGTGAGAAATGCGGACTAGTCCCGAACAACCGTTGCAGAAGGAGCCACAGGCCGAGGAACAAGAAGCGCGGGCCGTGGCGAAGCGTTACCGCTACGAGTTCCTCGACCTGGAAGAAGTACACATTGACGCCGATCTGTTTCGATCCATACCGGTCGAGCTCATGTTTCGCCACCACTTCGTCCCCGTGCAGTCGGTCAACGGCAGCCTGGAGATCGCTATCGCCGACCCGCGGCAGTTGCCCGCGCTCGATGAGATCTCGCTGCTTTTGGGGAAGAAGATCCGCATCAAGGTCGCCACGCTCTCGCAGATCAGCGATCTGTTAAAGAAGACCGAACAGTCCCAACGGGTCTTGGAGGAGGTCACCGAGGGCTTCGTCCTTGACGTCGTGGGGAAGGAAGCCGCCGGTGATGAAACGATCTCAATCGAGAAGCTGACCGGCGACACGGACATCAACCCCGTCATACGCTTGGTGGACACGACGATTTTCAACGCTCTCGAACGCCGGGCCAGCGACATCCACATCGAGACCCGCAGCGACGAGGTGGCCATCAAATACCGCATCGACGGCGTCCTGCACTATGCCATGCCGCCGATCTCGCGCGACTGGCACCAGACGATCATCTCGCGCATCAAGGTCATGTCGGAGCTCGACATCGCCGAAAACCGCGTTCCCCAAGACGGGCGTTTCCGTGTGCGTTACAAGGGCCGCCATATCGACTTCCGCGTCTCGATCATGCCGACCGTCCACGGGGAAGACGCCGTATTGCGCGTCCTCGACAAGGAATCTATGAGCGAGAAGTTTCACCAGCTCTCGCTCGCCGTCGTCGGCTTCTCGGAAGACGATTTGCACAAGTTTGCGCGCTACATTCGGGAGCCTTACGGCATGGTGCTCGTCACCGGTCCTACGGGCAGCGGGAAGACGACGACTCTCTATGCGGCGCTGAGCGACATCAAAACCGACGAAGACAAGATCGTCACCATAGAAGACCCGGTCGAATACCAGATCAAGGGCATTACCCAAATTCCGGTGAACGAAAAGAAGGGACTGACGTTCTCGCGGGGTTTGCGCTCGATCCTGCGCCACGACCCCGACAAGATCATGGTCGGCGAGATTCGAGACACCGATACCGCGCAGATTGCCATCCAGTCGGCGCTGACGGGCCACCTGGTCTTCACCACCGTGCACGCCAACAACGTGGTCGACGTACTGGGACGGTTCCTCAACATGGGTGTCGAGGCGTATAACTTCGTCTCGGCGCTCAACTGCATTCTGGCGCAACGGTTGATCCGCGTTGTTTGTGAACACTGCAAGATCGGGAAGCGGTATCCGGACGCGGTGCTCGAAGAGTCGGGATTGGCTCCCGCCCAATGGCGGGATTTTGAGTTCGCCGAAGGGGAAGGATGCATCGAGTGCGCCGGAACCGGCTATCGGGGCCGAACCGCGATCCACGAATTGCTGGACATGAAGGACCGCATTCGGGAGTTAATTCTGGCCAAGCGGCCTTCCTCGGAGATCGCCCGCGCCGCCCGTGATGAAGGCATGACGACGCTTCGCGAGTCGGCGGTCGAAAGAGTGAGGGGCCACATCACGACGCTGCGCGAAATCAACAAGGTGACGTTCATCGAGTAGATGCTCCAACAACTCAAGCATTTGGTGCAAGACCCGCCCCCGCTGCTGGTGTTTGAAATCAGCGAGCGATCGGTCACCGCGGTCCGGCGGCGCCCGCGAGGCCGCGAGGTGGAGGCCCAGGCCGAGCAGGAGCTCGCCGAAGGCGCTATCGTGTCGTCGCCGGCGAAGCCGAACGTACAGTTGCCGGACGAGCTTGAGCGGGCGGTGGAGAGCGTGGTCCAACAGTTGCGCCCGGTGAAGCGGCCCGATACGGCCCTGCTTCTCCCTGATGCCTGCGCGCGCCTTACGACACTCGACTTCGATCAGCTTCCGGGAGACGGAAAAGAGCGGCTGGAGCTGATTCGCTGGCGTCTGAAAAAAACCCTGCCCTTTGACGTCGAGCTGGCGCGGATCGCCTACCAGCCGCAGCGCACGGCGGCAGGTTGGACCTTGCTGGTCGCCGTGACGCTGCCCGAAGTCGTCAAGCAGTATGAAACTCCGCTGCGGAAGGTGGGACTCAATCCCGGTTTTGTTGCCGTTTCGGCGGCCTCGGTGCTGAATTTGGTCCCCTCTGACGGGATGACGATGTTCGTCAAGCTTGCCGAGCGGTCACTGACGATCGCAGCGGTTGAGAACGGTGTCGTCCGTTTGGTTCGAGCCGTCGAACTTGTGCCCGATAGCGATCCGGCCGGCTCTGCGGCGCTGGAAGAGATGGCCGCCGATCTGTTCCCCACGACCGTGTTCGTAGCCGACAATCTTGGCGCGCCCGTGGCGAAGGTGGTTTTGTGTGGTTTTGATCATCTTCTGCCGTCCGCGGTGGGGTACTTTTCAAGCGAGTTGGGCGTTGATGTCGAGCCGTTGCGCTCTCCCCAGGGCGTGATCGACGGCCGCGAAGCGGGGATCCGGGGCTATCTGAGTACGCAATAAGACTTGACGCCATGCGCATCACTCTCAATCTCGCGACGCAGCCTTTCGGTCGAGCGCGGCTGTTCTGGTTGCTGAGCGGGATCTCGGCCGTCGTGCTCGCGGCGGCGGCGGCGTGGCTGTTGACCCAGTATTTCCAGGCGAACGAGATTCCGCCGGAGCTTCTCGTACAGGAGCGCCAACTTCGCTCCGACTTGAGCGACTTGTCGGCGAGCGAACGCCGGCTCAGGGCCACGCTGGAGGAGCCGGCCAATGGCGACGTCCTGGAGCGCTCGCTGTTTCTCAACGAATTGCTCTATCGCAAGGGTATCTCCTGGACGCGCACGTTCGCGGATCTCGAGAAGATTCTGCCCCCTCGCGTGCAGATGTTTCAAATCCGCCCCCGAGTCGAATCCGACCACAAAGTGTTGCTCGAAATGCAAGTGGGCGCGGAAACGCCGAAAGATTTCATTGAGCTGCTCAAAGCGCTCGAATCTTCGGAGGCGTTCGGCGCGGCGGACTTGCGTGGAAATTCGCCGCCAACCGAGAACCAGCCTCTGTTTCGATACCAACTGATGGTGAGCTATGACCAGCAGCTTTAAGATCGGTCGGTCCACGTCTTGGCCGGCTTCACGGCTAGCTCAAGTCACGCGAACGCAGGTGTGCGCCGCATTAGGGTTGATCCTGCTGCTCGATCTCGGCTTCTATCTGTTTGCGGTCAGGCCTCTCAGCGCCCGCGAACAGCAGAAACGGGCTCTTATTTCGACCTTGTCGCGGCAGGTAGCGCAACGGGCCGAACAGGTATCAGAGCTGAAGATGGTTGTGGACAAGGTGGAACAGGCTCGCAGCGACGGCGACAAGCTGATCGAAGAAATCACTCTCGTCCGTCGAACGACCTTCTCGACGTTGGTGGCCGAGTTGGACGAGGCGGCCCGGGAGTCGGGCGTCGAGCCGCGCGAGGGCGCTTACGACGTCCAGCCGATCGAAGGCGCCGAACACTACGGGATGGTTACCATCAGCGCCAATTGTCGGGGGCGTTACGAGAACTTGGTGAAGTTTCTGAATCGGCTCGACCGCTCGGAGAAGTTTCTGATCATCGAATCGCTCGGCGCGGCGCCGCGAGCCGACTCCGAAGAGCTGAACGTAACGCTGAAGATCGACACTTTCGTTCGAGAGTTATGAAGCTAGGGGCGGAGCGCAACAAGGTTATTGTGCTGGCGCTGGCGTCAGTCGTCGCGGCGGGCACCGTCTACGTCCAATTCTTCGCCGGAGAAGAGACCCCGCCGGCGAGGCGGCGACCTGTTGTGGCGGCCGGCGGTTCGGCTCCCGAACGGGCCCCGCGTCGAAGGCGCGCCCAGGCCCCGCCGCGCCAGGTTCGAGGGCAAAACTTCCGTCCCACGTTTCGCCGGGCGGATTCAGACGAACCGCTTGATCCGATGAGCGTCGATCCGACTCTGCAAACGGATCTGCTCGCCAAGGTGCGCTCGGTGGAGTTCGCGGGCGTCGAGCGCAATCTGTTTCAGTTTGGAGAGCGCAAGAAGCTGGTCGCCTCGCCGTCGGCGGAGGAGATCAAGCTGTCCCAAGAGCGCTTAAAGAAGCTCCAGGAGGAAAGGCGCAAGTCGGTTGAGAAGAAGGGGGGAGTTCGAAAACCGACGGCTCCTCGGATCGATTGGAAATATTACGGTTTCGCCAATTCGCGCCGCGATACCAGGAAGCGGGCGTTTCTGCTGGACGGTGAAGAGATCTTCGTTGCGACCGAAGGAGATGTCTTCAAGAAACGCTATCGTATTGTGCGCATCGGGATCAATTCCATCGTCATCGAGGACATGCAGTTCAAACAGGAGCAGAAGCTGCCGTTGGGGGAAAGCTAGCGGGGCCTCGCAGCCCCCAGGGAAGCAATGAACGCGGGTGGGTTTTCGACTGCGGTCATGGCACCCCGGCCGTTACTGGGATTTGGCCCTGTCACTAACGTTCCAGGCTCAGTTGCCTGCTCTCGCACACCCTTGCGAGGAGCGAAAATGAGCCGCGAGCGCAAGCGAGCGACCATGGTGTACCGCCAAGTCCGTGCCCCACCCAAGGGGATGAAACGGTGGATCTTCGACCGTGTGGTGCGGGGATTGTCCGCCAATCGTCTATCGTGAACTTATGCGACCAAGCCCGGGCCGAACGGCCGCTGTTAGGATGAAAGAAGATGAATGATGCGACCACGAACGGCAAGAGCTAACTCGCCCGGCAGAGCGGGGAGCCAAGGCTTCGTGCTTCTGAGTCTGCTGTTTCTGGTCGCCGCCATCGCCGTTCAGGTGGCGATTTCGCTGCCCCGGGTGGCCATGCAAGCCCAAAGGGCCCGCGAAGAGAGGCTGATCTATCGCGGCAAGCAGTACAAGCGTGCCGTGGAGCTTTATTTCCGCAAATACCAGAAGTATCCGGAAAAACTAGACGACCTCGAAGAGACCAACGGCCAGCGCTTCTTGCGCCGCCGCTACAAGGATCCCTTGACTGGCGAAGACGAGTGGCGTCTGATCCACATGGGAGCGGACGGGCGCATGACCGATTCGCTCATCTATGACATCGAAGAGGAAGAAGATCAGCAGGGATCGTCTAACTACGGTGGCGCTCGCCCGAACGCGCCGCTGGGATCGTCCGCCGGGTTCCCGGGCTACTCGGCGGGGTTTGCCTCGCCTAACGGCCGCTTCCGCGGCGCCGAGCGCGCCCGGGCGGTTCGCGAGTCCGCGGCCCCCGCCATTCCCGGCCAGCCGGCTCCCGGAGCCTATGGCGCGGCCGAGCAAAAGGGCAACCAGGGCGAGGTCGACCCCAATGCATCCGCCTTCGGCCTTGCGCCTGGGCAGCCCGGACAAACCGGTGAGCCGGGAGCGCGACGCCGGCCCGTTGAGGGTCAATACCCCGGCTATTCGCGAGTGCTGCCGGGGCAGATTCCGCCCACCGCTCAGCGATCGGGCAACCGGCAGAGGCCCCCGGGACCCTTCGGGACCCAAACCCGCCCGGGCTATCCCCGGGGAGGGGGAAATCGGCCGTCGTCGAACCGCCCAGGTTTCGGGAGTCCAGTCTTCAACCCGGCTGGAGGACAGCCCGGCCCGGGACGCCGCACGAGTCAGCCGCAGGGGTTTGGAGCGTCGGGCATGAACCAGCAAGCCGCCAACGTCATCGGTAGACTCCTAACCCAGCCGCGCCCCGGAGGCCTCCAGGGGATCCGCGGCCGCCGCCAGTCCACGGCGACCGGCCAGTCTAGCTTCAGCAAGGGCATCGCCGGCGTGGCCAGCAAGGTCGAGGACCGTGGCGTCATGGTGTACGAGGGACGCGAAAACTACAACGAGTGGGAGTTCGTCTACGACTACCGTCAAGAAACGGGCTTCGGCACGGCAGGCGCCGGCGGCCAGGGGTCCATGGCGGGCCAGCGGCCAGCCGCCGGGCAGCCCGGCTTGACGTCGAGCGGCTTCTTAAGCGTAAGGCCGGGGGCCGTGACAGGCGCCGGTGGAACCTTCGGAAGCGGTACGCCCTCGGGGCCGCAAACAACCGGCTCGCCCTACGGAGCCTCCGGCGGGTCTTCCCCTTACGGCCAGAGGCGGCCGGGATTCACTCCCAACTTGCCCGCCACCCCGACCGGACGCTCTACTTCTAGTGACTCTCAGAGAAGGAGCCGGCGCCGGCCAGGACAGCCACCCGGGGCCGGCGTGAACGAGCCCGGATCACCCTATCCCGCTCCGCCGCCGATCCCAGGGATCACCGCCCCACGCCAAGACAGCAGCAACACGGCGCCCGGTTCCCCCGACCCCCGCTCCCGCCGCTGAGTTTCACCGGCGGCGAAGGCTGTGGATCTGAACCCAGAATACGTCGTAAATAATTGACTACAAGATAGTTACTGGAAATTTTGTTCGTTTTGTTTTTTCTCTCTCGTTGGGCGATGGACGCCTGGCTTCGACTCGGACCGGGAAGCAGGGTGTCGCCTCTGCGCCATCTTGGTTTCCCTTTCTTTACCCACGCAACCCGGCAAAAAAGCAGTCGCTCTCCACGAGCCGCGACGTGCTCGAACCCCGTCGCAACCCGTTGGTTGTAAGATAGTTGCGAGAAATTGGGTTCGTTTGGTCATTCTCTCTTTCTGGCATGGAGCGAGCCAGCGGCCCCCCGGGCCATCTTGCTTCCATTTTACCAGCCGGGGATCAAACCCCTCTTGACCAGAGCGACAAGTCATTGAAAAGAAAATATGTTCTATGTGCGTGATGGCCAGATCCGAGCGCTCAATCCCGCGCACGGCGCTTCCGAGCCATCGTGCCGCATGACCGCCCCAAAAAAGCCTCTGGTCTGGGCAAAAACGACCGCCCAGCCCCGCGCTATGAGAGCTTCCAAACGAAATCAACGACACACTTCCATCCAAGCCTTCTCCAGGCCGCCGCGGATGGACGCCCAGCTGTAGCGTTCTTCGACAAGGCGCCGGCCCGCGTCGGCCAGCGCGGCGCGCCGCTCGGGTTGCCGCAGCAGCGCGGCCACGCCGTTCTGAAAATCAGGTGCCGAGTCCGCCAGGAGAGCTTCCCGCCCGTTAGTTATCGACAGACCCTCCGATCCCAGGCTCGTTGATACGAGCGGCGTTCCCGAGGCCAAAGCTTCGAGGACTTTCAGACGCGTCCCGCCGCCCGAAAAGATGGGGACCACCATCACGGTCACAGCCGCCAGGTGGGGACGCACGTCGTCCACGTATCCGTGGAAGATTACTCGCCGCCCGTGCCGCGCCCGCAGCTTCTCGCTCGCCCCTGGGCCCACGATGTGCAGCTCAAGTTGGGGAAACGTTTCCGCCAGGGTTGGCCACGACGTCCGCAGAAAGATGTCGATGCCTTGAGCGTTCGGCCGATGTTGAAGGTTCCCAACGAAAAGCAGACGAGGCGGAGCGGCCGAGACCGTGGCATCGGACGGCCGGAAGCGAAAGAAGTCGATATCGACCCCGTTAGGGACGATGCGCGCTTTCCCGGGGCCGGCGACTCGATCAATATAGGCGGCTTCTGATTCCGACATCGCCAGCACCCGATCGCTCGCTTTCCAAACCTTCTTCTCGAAGCGCTCCCAGCGGTTCGCCTCGCGGGGCATGCGCCGTGGCGAGCGCGACTCCGATTTCATTCGGCGGTCGATGGCGATCGAAGTCACTTCCAACTCATCGACGACGATCTTCGTTCGCGGGGACGCTGTTCGAATCACCGGCAGATACGCCGCCATCGCGCCGTACTCGATCTGAACGACGTCGATTCGGCGGGTCGTGAGAAGACCCTTGAGGGATCGTTTGAGGTCCGGCGCGCGCATGCGCACAACGTCGAGCGGGAGACCGCCGAGCAGCCCCAGGGCGCGGGAAGCGGTTCGCTCCCAATGCCGGGGTCGCAGCGCGTCACTGAGCTTGTCTCGC
Source organism: Bryobacterales bacterium (assembly GCA_965206025.1). Lineage (GTDB taxonomy): Bacteria > Acidobacteriota > Terriglobia > Bryobacterales > UBA6623. The sequence goes on from CBDBIU010000004.1 coordinate 919,291, forward strand.
CAAGGCCGGTTGGCGCGAGTTCGGACCAGCCTGGGCGGTTCGGCCAGGCCCTGGATCGGCCAAGACCGGGCATCGGCGTCCGGTTCCGCCAGGCAAAGCCAGTAAATCTCGTGAGAATCGACGAGCCCCGCCACGAGGTTGGCCAAGCGCGTGTGTCCTCCCGAACAGATGGGCAAGGGGTAGTACGGGGCTATGAATGCGACTCGGATGCGTTCCCCCAACCCAGCCTCGGGACCGCGGTCAATAGACCACTTTGACCGAGCGGCCGGTTTGGAGCGACTCGCCGGCGGCGTTCGCCAGAATCAGCGCCCGGCGACCGTCCTCGAAGCTGGGCGCCGCTGGACGTCCTTGCTCGACCGCGTCAACAAAGGCGTTAACCTGGTTGAAGTAAGCTTCCGCATAGCGCTCGATGAAGAAGTTCAGCAACGGCTCGCGGGCGGCTGTGGCCTGCTTTCCGTAGCGCTCAACGGTCGTCCGCGTATGATTGTCGGAGATCAGCATGCCACCCGGACCGAAGGCTTCAATGCGCTGGTCATACCCGTAGACCGCCCGCCTGGAGCAGTTGATGTGACACAGCGCGCCGGAGGCCGTCTTCATGAGGACCATAGCGGTATCGATATCACCCCCCGAAGCGATGTCCGGGTCCACGAGGGCGCTGCCCATGGCACTGACGGCAACCGGCTCGTCAGCCATGATGAAGCGCGCCAGGTCAAAATCATGGATCATCATGTCGCGGAACAGGCCGCCGGAAACCTTGACGTAGTCGGCAGGCGGCGGTGCGGGGTCGCGACTGGTGATGATGAGCTTCTCGATGCGGCCGATCTCACCCGCCTGAACCGCTTCCCGCAACGCCCCGTGACTGGGATCGAAACGGCGGTTGAAGCCGATTTGTATCGGTACTCCGCAGTCGGCTATTTGGTCACGGCACCGGTTGGCGCGCGTGATGTCCAAATCAATCGGCTTTTCGCACAGCACGGCCTTGCCGGCTTTGGCCGCTTGAGCGATCAGATCGACATGGGTATTTGTTGGCGAGGCGATCAGTACCGCGTCCACGGCGGTATCGCTGAGTATCGTGGCTATGTCCGGGGCTAGGCGAGCGCCAGCGCCCTCGGCGGCCTTACGCGCGGCCGGTTCATCGATGTCGTAAACACAGGCCAGCTCGACCCGTGGGTTCGCGGCCAGGTTGCGCGCATGCATAGTGCCGATTCGACCGGTCCCGACTAGTCCAAATCGCAACATTGTTGACTCCTTAGTGTCCCATTTCACAAATACGCTCACCTCTCGGGCGAGCCCGGGCGGGCGCAGCCATGCCGCGGCCATGCCGCGCCCCTACCGATCTGTTGGGCGCCTGGGAATGTAGGGCGCGACATGCCCGAAGTTCCCGATCATCCACCTGGCCTCGAAACATGGGCGGGCAAACTTCAAGAAACGCACCGCTTAGCAAAGGGACCTGAAACCAGCCCGCAAACATCTCTTGGTCCGATTCGGCCTTCCTGGCGTCCGGCCCTCGGCGAGCCCGCCCCCGATTTTCAAACCCGCAGGTGGGGATCTTGCAATAGAGCGGGGTCTTGGGACGTCTCAAACTCAGCCGTTGAGCAGCCGTCCGGGGGATCATAGCGCAAGACAGGTACAATCGTCATCTACGGCTATCGGCACGTGATCGAATTCGATTTCCGGGGAGAAATGGGTACGGCCCATCCGATCGCGGTAGGGTTGAAAGTGCTCTGTGGCGATTCACGATACCTGCGGAAATCGATGGCTTCACCCCGGGCAGCGCCCGCTACCGGTCTTCGGAGGTTGGCCTGTTCAGGCGGTTTTCTCCGACGCCGCTTCCTCGAAGACTTCGGCAAACACGTAGAACTTGAACATCGGCGTGAGAGAGCCGACCCCCCAGCGATTCAAGGTCCAGTTGGCCCTCAGGTATCGGACATCCGGGTGGGCGCTGAGGTCCACCAGGATGGAATACGTGCCGGCATAGAACTTTTGCGGGAATGCGCGAACCGGCGTCTCGTTCCACTCTTCGCCATCGGTGGAACCTTCGAGCGAGACGTCCAAGCTCTCCTGCTCGACAACGTCGAGGATGCCCAGGGTTAGGACAAGTAGTTGGCCGGTCGCCTGTCCCAACTCGACGGCAGGTCCGGTACCCTTCTCATTGATGGTGGTTTCCGGAAGAACGAAAGCGGGCAGCATGAGTGAACACCAGGTGACTTCGGATGCGGGAAAGGGTCATTGTAACAAGTCGAGCTACGTTTGAGCCGGACCAGAGTTGTCCAATGCAAGATGATCCTCACAGGGGGGAGTGTTTCCAACACAAGATGATCCTGAAACGACGACAGCGGGGAGAGGGCACACTGCGGGTGAATGCGAGTCACCATGGAGCATGCTCAACGTCTTACGCTGGTCGGCGCGAATTCGTGGCTTCCAGCGGCAGCCTCAGCTTTACCGGCGCCGAGCGCAAGCAGATCTACGGCCTCGTCGAGCGCACCTTGCAGGCGCGCGAGTACTTGCGGCTGTCGAAGAAAGACAAACGCGTCGTGCGGCGCTATCTGGCTAAGATCAGCGGCGCAGCCGCAGCTTCATCCTCGCTGACCCTAAAGAAGTTAGTGCTAAGCTGCTTGTGGCAGCCCTTGATTTTTTCACAGCTTCCAGCCAGCCAATTCGCTTCAGGTTAAGTGCTTTGTTTCTAGGGCTATGGCGGGGGCGAATTGGTCGCAGTCCCCATTTTTCGCCCCTTTTCGCTCCTGCACGACTTTTGCCGCGGGCTGCTAGCCGGCTGAGGCGCAAGCCGGCGACATCCGTTGCCATTCGAGCGGCTCTGAGCTATCTTGTGCCCAGGAGGAATATCATGCCGAAATATCTTATTCAAGCATCCTATTCAGCCGAGGGGCTGAAAGGCCTGATGAAAGACAAAGCCTCGGGCCGAAGAGCAGCCGTTACGGCGGCCGTGACCAGCGTTGGAGGCACGGTGGAGTCCCTGTACTACTCTTTCGGCGACTACGATGCCATCGTGCTGGTAGACGCGCCCGACAACATCAGCGTGGCCGCGGTTTCCCTCGCAGCTTCTGCCGCGGGTCTGGCTCGGGTGACGACAACGCCATTGCTTACGGTTGAGGAGACGGACCAGGCGCTCGAAAAAGCTGTCCAATACACGCCCCCGGGCGGATAGCCCTACCCGCACCAGCTGAGTTCGACTTTGCTGATCCCGCTAGCCGACCCGGACATGGGAGATAGGTATGCTCAGGGCCCCGCGCACCGTGTATGGACGGGCCTCTCGCACGCTTCGCCTCGCCACCAGGCGAGAAAGGCGGCCCAACGAGGAGTCCATGGTTGTAGCGAGGGATCCCGCTCTAGTGTTCATGGGCAGCAACCGTCCCGACAGCGGTTTCAGGACTTGGCGGCGGTCTGCCATACCGACTCGGGTGGAGCTCGCCAAGCGCCCAGAGCCTCCTCGAGTCTGGCGGCAACGGCCAAGACCAGTTGGTCCTCAAACGGTCGTCCCACGAGCTGGACGCCAATGGGCAAGCCTTGGGCGGATCGGCCTACCGGTACAACGACCGAGGGGTTGCCGAACAGATTGAAGATCACGCAGGGCGCAAATACCTGTTCGTAGGTGACCTCGCGGCCGTCAATCGTCCATGATCGTTCGCCGTGCCGGAAGGCGGGGACCGATCCGACGGGGCAGAGAAGAACCTGATGATCCTGCATCTGTTCGAGCAGTGAGGCTCTCAGGGTGTCACGGGCCAACCACGTCTCGAGGAACTTTTCGTAGGTAACCGCTGCCGCTTCTTCGACCGGAGCGATGAGGTCTCCCACGACCGGATGGAGATCGTCCTCGCGTCCCTTGATCATCGGCGCCAGCAAAGTCGTGGCGACCACTCCGAAAAACGTCCACCAAAGATCGCGCGCGGATTCCATGCCGTGCAGTTGAAAGGGCTCGACCCGCAGTCCTTGTTCCCCGAGCTTTTGAGCGGCGTTCCGCACCGCTTGCCTTGTCTCGCTCGTAACGGGGTGGACGCCATCGTCCTCGAACCAGCCCACCCTGAGCTGGGACAGCTCGGTCTCTGACGCGCTCTTCACAGCGAGTGGAACGCTTGAAGGGTCACTGTATTCGTGGCCGGAAGTGACACGCAGCAGGAGCTGCAAGTCCTCCACGCGACGCGCCAGAGGGCCGACCACGCCGGTAAACGCCGACGGGCCGATGCAAGCCGGCCAGTGCCCCCCCCGAGGGATCAGTCCCGGCGTGGGCTTGAGACCGCAGAGGCCGCAGAAGTGCGCGGGGACGCGAATCGAACCGCCTCCGTCGCTTCCGATTCCCGCGGCCGAGCAGCCCGAAGCGATGGCGGCGCTCTCTCCGCCACTCGAGCCGCCGGCGGTGACCTCGAGGTCCCAGGGATTGTTCGTTCGGCCATAGAGGAGATTGTCGGTCTCGTAGGCCATAAGAAGGTCGGGCACGTTCGTCGTGCCGATCACGATTGCGCCGGCTTCCCGCAAGCGGGCGACCAGGGTCGCGTCCTGCTCGGCGATATATCCTTCCCGTAACTTCGTGCCGGCTTCACAGCGCAATCCGGCAACGTCAATCGAGCTCTTGATGGTGATCGGCACGCCGGCGAGAGGACCGATTTGTTCCCCCCTGGCCAACTTTTTTTCAAGCGCCAGCGCCTCCTCGGCGGCTCGTTCCGCGTTGAGGTCGACGATCGCATTGAGGGTAGGGTTGACCTGCGTGACGCGGTCGAGGTGGGCTTGTATCAACTCGCTCGGAGACACCTTCTTCTCGCGAACGAGAGCGGCCATCGCGCTAGCGGAACGGAAGGTCAAATCTTTCATGGTCGCCGGGGTTTACCCGAGTGTAACAACGCCGACTGGGGCCGTAATGGTACCATGTTGACAGAAGGCGGCATCGGCTACTAAACTCACTACTGGAGTTGGCCGATCACCCGACAGCCGGATAGTTCGGCTGCCTCAACCATCTCATCTGTTCGCGGATCTTGAGACCGTGGGATCCGAAGGCTGTCGAACCCCCTGAAGTCCAGGCGGCCAACTCGGGAAAGACTCTCGTACGTTGTGGAACCGACGGAGGGCTATGCCATGATCTCTCAAAAACTTCTTCGCTTCGTTCAGGAAAACGCCAACCGCTTGACCACGGACTTGGTGCAAGCGCTTCAAGAGCATCCGAGAACCTACGGCTACCGGTCGATCTCCCCTGACCGGCTGATCGAACTCAAGTCGGATCTCTATGTGAACCTAGGAAGTTGGCTGAGCGCGCGGTCGAAGTTCGCCCTCGAGTCGCGATACCGGAAGCTGGGCCGGCAGCGGTACCTGGACGGCATTCCCTTGAGCCATGTCATCCATGCTCTGAACCTCACCAAGACGATGCTGCTCCACTACATCCGCCGGGCGCTGCCGGGGGACCCCTCGGAACTTGCTCTCGAGCACGAGCTGGTTCTGGCCATTTCGGAGTTCTTTGACGAGGCGATCTATTTCGCGTCGGTGGGTTATGAAGACGCTTGTCGGGCCAGTCTTGCCTCCCCGGAGCAGGCCGAAATCGCAAAAAAGCTGTCCGCGGGCATCCCCCGTCTGTCGAGCTCTCTACAACTGGGAGATCACGCCGAAATTGACCTGCCGATCAGCCGCGGCGGCGATATCGGCGAGGCCTCCGGTTAGCAGCGGGTGAACTTGCCCCTTGCCGGGGGCTCACGGCGTAAACCGCTGCGCGATCGGAAACCGTCTTCCCATGCCAAAGGCCTTTGAGGTCACCCGCAGGCCCGGCGCCGCCTGCCGGCGTTTGTACTCGTTGCGATTGACTTTGCCGGCGATATCGCGCACCAGATCCAAGGGCAGGTCGAGGTCGTCAGCGATCTCGGCGGGACTCTTGTACTCTTCGACGTAGGCTTTCAAGACCGGGTCGAGGACTTCGTAGTCGGGCAGCGAATCGGTATCCTTTTGGTCCGGCCGCAGTTCGGCCGACGGCGGTTTACTGAATACCGACTCAGGGACAGCGCCCGAGCGCCGCTGATTGCCGACGCGGGTCAACTGATAAACGAGCGTTTTCGGTACGTCGCTGATTACCGCCAGTCCGCCGACCATGTCGCCGTATAGCGTGCAGTAACCGACCGCCAACTCGCTCTTGTTGCCCGTGGTCAGAACCAGCGCCCCGAACTTGTTCGACAACGCCATGAGCGTGTCGCCCCGCAGGCGGGCCTGGAGATTTTCTTCCGTGATATCCGCCGGCTTTCCCGCAAAGGCAGGGCTCAGAGTCTTCCGGAACGCCTCGAAGGTCGTGTTGATCGAAATGATCTCGAAACGGATGCCCAGGGCTTTCGCGAGCAGCTGCGCATCGCCGAGACTGCCCTCCGACGAATAGGGTCCCGGCATCGCCACGCCGATCACGTTCTCCGGCCCGAGCGCATCCGCGGCGATGAGGGCGGTCAAGGTGGAATCGATGCCGCCACTCAGGCCCACAATTGCCTGCCGGAATCCACACTTGCGAACGTAGTCCCTGGTGCCCATTACCAGCGCGTTGTAGACTGCATCGCACTCGTCGGGTATTTGTTCGTGCAGGTCGCCCTGCTGAGTCGCGGTGTCGAAGAAAACAAGATCCTCCTCGAAGGAACCGGCGCTGGCGCGAACCTCGCCGCCAGCATCTACGACCAGGCTGGAGCCGTCGAAGACGAGCTGGTCGTTGCCGCCCGCCTGATTCACCATCACGATGGGGACTTGCCGGCGGCGGGCGATGGCCTGAATCATTTCCAGCCGCAGCCGCCGCTTGCCCATGTGGTAGGGAGACGAGGCGATATTGACGAGCAAGTCCATGCCCTGGGCCGCCAGCTCTTCAACCGGGTCTCGTTCGTAAAGCGGCCGCTTCCAGAACTGCTTGTCGTTCCAAACGTCCTCGCAGATTGTCAGAGCGACGCGCTGCCCCCCGATTTCAACTACAGTCTGCTTCTCGGCGGGCGCAAAGTAACGCCATTCGTCGAAGACGTCGTAGGTGGGAAGCAGCAGCTTTCGCTGCACGAACGCCACTTGGCCCCGGGATAAGTGAGCCGCGCAATTGGCTGCCCTTTGTGGGCCGTCTCGGTCCGCTCGTCCGACGAAACCGCAGACGATGTCGATGCCAAGATCAGCAGCTTCGCCGGCCAGCCGTTGCAGTTCGGTTTCGTTGCGGTCGAGGTAGCTTGGAACTTCGACGAGATCTTGGGGAGGGTAGCCGCTCAAGGCTAGTTCCGGGAAAATGACCAGCTTGGCGCCGCCCTCAACCGCGCGCCCGGCAAAGTTGATCATGCGCCTGACGTTGCCGTCAAAATCGCCAACCGTGGGATTGATCTGCCCCAGAGCGAGCTTCATGCTTTTTGCGCGATCAAGGCTGCCGTCCCCTTACCTTCCCATTCTTCTTCGTAGCGTAACACGCGAAAACCAGCGAAAACCTTCAGTAACTCGTTGTGTTCCAACATCACTGCCCGGTGGCGGGGACGGCCGGGATAGAGAAGCTGGTCGACCGAATAAGTCTTGTAGACAATGAGGCCCCCGCGCCGGAGGCAGCGCCGCAACGCGGAAAACAAGGGGCGGTGGAGATAGAAGAAGACGACAACCAGGTCGTAAGCCGCTTCCCCGAGATCGGCCTCCTCCGCCTCTAAGTCCTTCTCGAGGCGCTCAATCGAAACCTTATGCTTCCGGGCTAGCGCCCGCGCCCGCGAAAGTCCCTCGGAGGAGAAATCGACCGCCGTCGCTTGAAACCCCGCCCGGGCCAACTCGACCGCGTGACGTCCGGCGCCGCAAGCTAGGTCGAGGGCGCTCAGGGAGCCGGTCGACGATCCGGGTCTCTCCGCCTGGGCTCTCCACCCGGGGATCATCGGCCAATAACGTCGCGAAGTTGTAAAAAAGGGGTCGGGGGCGCTGTCGACGTGATCACCTTGGCGGAAGCGATCGTCCCACTCCTTCCGCGTGGTCATAACAGAAACGGCGCGGAGGGGATCTCCGCGCCGCAACAATAGATCAGGGAATCACGCTCAGACGGTGAAGGAGCTGCCGCAACCGCAGGTCGAGCTCACGTTGGGATTCTCGAACTTGAAGCCGGCGCCTTCCAAGCTCTCGACGTAGTCGATGTTCACGTTCTCTAGATAAAGCAGGCTCGCCTGGTCAACAAAGACCTTGAGGCCGCCGTCGAACTTGTAGACCTTGTCGAGCGGCATCTGATTGTTCTCAAACGCCATCGAGTATTGGAACCCCGAGCAGCCGCCGCCCATCACTGAGATTCTCAGAGCGCTGGGCTGGGGTTCCTGCTGGGCTATGATTTCCTTGACCTTGTTCACTGCGTTTTCCGTTAACTGAATCATCGTAGGCTCCTTCGTAGTTAGCAGCTAGTATGCCGTGGACCAGCGAGGCCGACAACTTCCCTGCGAGCAGAGCGGGCCCTAGGCTCTCCAAAGACAGCTACGCTGCTGCTCCTATTATATAGGACAAGCAAAGCCGGGGGGCGACCAATCGGGCCGATCGGGAGGCAGCCGGGTTTTTCAGACGTCGCCTTGCACGGCTGCGTATTGCGGCCTGCCCTGGGGCCGAATTCACCCCCAGCCCCATTCCGTCCGACGCCGCCCACGAGGCCCTTGATTTCGGATAATCAAAGGAGCATCCTAGGAGCTCGCGATGCGCCTGATTATCTTCCTGCTCTGTCTCGGCTTGGCGACGGCGGCGGCTCTGTTTTACCTCGACACGACCGACGAGGACGTCCATCGAGCGATCGAGCACTACTCCCAACAGATGCGCGAGCAGACCAAGCAGAGTGGAGAGGACACCGGCCAGTCGGCCGAGGAGATCAACGGGCGCCTGCAAAAGCTTCGAGAAGAGGCCAAAAGGATGCGCCTGAAGGCCAACGAGGCCCTTGGAGAAGGAAAGGAAGAGTTGGCCGGCAAGGCCGAGGCATTGCAGGAAAAGGCGAGCAAGCTAGCTGAGAGAGCCGCGGAATTCGGTGAGAAAGCCGGCAGCCGGGTCCAAGAACAAGCTCAGCGGTTGCACGAACAGATCAAATCCTTCAAAGAAGAACTGGAACGAGAATTGGGGGGCGCGGAGTAGCGGACGGCCTGCGCGAGCGCGGGCTAGCGTCGCACTCCAATTCCGGCTTGGCCGCCGACCGCAGCCGCATCGCTTTCCGCCGCCAGCGGCTTTTCCGCGTCAATCAAAAGCCAAAACGCCGCCGCCGCGACGTAGCACGCCGCTTGAATGAGCAGCGGGAGTCTTCAGCATTTTTGTCTTGGGCTACGTACTGTTCGAGATCCCGGGTGGCTGGCTGGCCGACTAACCCGCTTTCAGAAAAGCCTTGGCCCGTCGGAACCAGGGCCGCTCCTGACGCCGCAGATAACGAGGGAGCGTGGCCTTCTTGGCGAGGATTTCCTCCATCATCCGTCGCGCCTTTTCTATCTCCCCTTGCTGAGCCAGCAGGCGGCCATAGTTGAAGTAGGCGCGCGAGACCGTCGTCCGCCCCAGGATGGCTTCATAGGCCTGAAGAGCTTTATCGACCTGGTCGGCAGCTTCGTAGGCCTCGGCCAGCGATAGGTGGGCGCCGTAGAAGCTGTGGGAAGGGGCCGTTTGAACGACTCGCTCCAGATCGGCGATGGCGTTGGCAACCTGTCCGGTCTCAAGATAGCTGCGCCCGCGACCGTAAAGACGCTCGGGGTCTTCCGGATCAAGCCGCAGCGCGCGGCCAAATAGATCGATCGCTTCACTGTGCCGTCCCTCGACGGCGTGAATCTCGGCCAGCCCGGTTAGCGCTTCGTGAGAAGGGCTGTCCACGACGAGCTTTTCCAGCCACTGTCGGCGGCGCTTGCGCTCAAATCGGCGGATGACCGGCGGCTTGACGCTCAGGTCTGGTATCACCTCAATCACAAAATAGACCGCCGCTCCCAACGGACCCAAGAAAAGGATCACGAAGAACCAATACCCTTCCGGGCGGCGGCGGAAAAAGTGAATCAGCATCAGGAGCTGAAAAAGGAAAGACCAGCTCCAGTAGTCGTGCCAGAAAAACATGAACAGTTAGTCCACGGGGGGGGACAGCTTCGCTCTAGTTTACTCGTTTCCTGACCGTGAGATGCACTGATGGACCGTCTGGAAGGGTATCGTTACTATGCCGCGGCGCCTTTCGCGGGTCGGCGACCTAGCCCTGACCTAGCCCGTATTTCTCACCAGGCGGGGACCACCCCGGCGGGGCGCGGAGAGAGAGTCGCTCTTGCTCGCCGCCCCTACCGGCATTCGACAACAGGCCGAGGTTGTGTTGCCACCTACGGCCGCCGCTTGACCAACAGCCGGTTCGAACCGCAGAATACAAGTATCGGCTCGGCGCCGGATTCAAGGAAAAGATGACACCCGCTTATCGGCTCTTGCTACTCGTGCTTGTGGCCACGTTCGTGCTGCCGGCACAGAAAACATCCACCACGTCCTCGGGCGCCAAGATCCGCCGGGACATAGACTTTAAAGGCGGTCCCGAAGCCCCCCTCAACAAGCCCGAGTCTGTTCTCAAAGTCCTCAAGGTGAAGGGCACCGTTCAGGGAATCGACCTCGAGAAGCGCACAGTCACGGTTCGCCCCCGCAAGGGCAATACGAGTCTCGAACTCGGGTTCCCCCAGCCGGCCGGACGGGAGCAGATCAAAGTCTCGAAGAAAGCAGCCAAGATTCTGGGAACGAAAAAGCTGAAACTCGAGGCACTGAAAGCGGGATCGAAGGTGCGGCTACAGTACTACCCGGCACTGGGCCAACTTATGGAGATCATTGTCGAGCAGCCGATCTCCTGAGCGGGCCGAGGGAAGGGGCCGATAGCTGGAACCCCTAATTGGGCTTGCCCGAGCCACTGGCTTGACCGAACTTATCGACGATCCGCTTGCGGCCGGCGAAACCGTCCTGGATGCGGTGCCAGTACTCGATCCGGGGTTCTCCCAGCTTCCAACACAGATAGACCTCTTCGTTTTCCAACAGGGCCGGAAAGTCAATCAGCCCCGTATCCAGGCCCTTGACGAGCGCTCCCGATTCTTCGATATGGCGGGCCGCCCCTTGCAATCGCTCGACGGCTTGGTCTCTCACGAGCTTGCGTTTCGCCACCGCGGTGGGGTCGATTTCGGCTCCGCCCAGAGCATTGATTCGGGCGCTGAGCGAGCGCAGTTCACCTTCGACTTCGACCGCCTCTTGCTTGGCTTCGATGGCCTGTTGAAGCCACTCGCGAAGCTTCGGAATGAGGGCTTCGGCTTCCTGTAAGGTAAAGAATCTTCCCATCAGCGTTGATTCGGGCCAGTCTTGGCCTAGCCTGCTTTTCTCACCACCTGACGGCCGAAGCACGCAATAGGCCCGCCATTACTGCGTTGCGCTTGCTCGCCGGGCGCCGCGCAAGGGCGTGACCGGGAGCCGCCACCCAAGTGAGCGCAAACAACTCCGGGTTAGCCTCCCCCAAGAATGTCCCGGACGGGACGCGCTAGACGCCCATTACTTGGACCGAGATGGAGCGGTTCCGCGGGCCGTCGAGTTCGGCCAAAATAATGCTTTGCCAGGTCCCAAGCAGTACCTTCGTATTGCGCACTTGAAGCGAGACCGACTGACCCAGGAACAGCCCCCGCAGGTGAGAGACCGCGTTCTTGCGCTCACAATCGGAGTAGGCCGGATCGTCGTGCCGCCACGAGGTATTGCGCCCTACGAATTGCTCGAGCAAGGTCCGGATGTCGTGCAGCAACGCGTCTTGCCACTCGTTGATGAACAAACAGGCCGTGGTGTGCAGCGACTGCAGATGAACCGTGCCGTTTCGGACGCCGCTCTTGCGCACGATCTCGTTGATCCGGTCGGTGGCATTGATCAGCTCGAACTTCTCGTTCGTAATCCAGTCGACGATACGCACGAAAGTCTTGACACTCGGCATGCCGGGCGGCTGCTGAGGTTCGACAGGATCGGTTTTCACGGTTTGGGGTTTTAGGCTTGCCTTGGCGCTCATGTTGGATTCAACCTCCCGGACTTGGGATTCGGAAAGGAGTGGTCGAAAAAGTGCTTGCCTGGCCGTCGGGCAGCGGACTCCTTAACCTGTACGCTTCGCTCACGCCAGCTGAATCGTATTATACCAGGGGTTGTGCGTTGGCTAATCGAGGGTGGGGCTGTGCCGAGACGGGTTGAGGTCTCGGGGTAGAGACAGGCTTCCGCGGAGGAATGCGGCTTGTGGCGATGGAGGAATGGGAGAGACCGATCCCGGCTTCAACGATTGATGCCGTCGGACTCCAGGTTTAACTGGAGCATGTCAAGAATCTGAACATCGTCGACGGCAAGAATACGGCCCAAACTAGCCGTCCCCTTTTGCCTGGTTCACCACGTCGCGGAGGGTCTTGGCCAGATCGGAAACGCCGAACGGCTTCATGATAAGCTCTCGAAAGCCCATACTCCTGGCTTTCTCCTGGGTAACAAGCTCGCTGAAGCCCGTCATCAAAATGATGGGGACGTCCGATCGAATCGCCATGAGCTCGATCCCCAGATCGACGCCCGACATGGCCGGCATGGTGACGTCGCAGAGCACAACGTCGAAGCGATCGGGCTGGGCCCGGAAAAGCTCCAAGGCTTCCTCGCCGTTCGTCCGTGCCGTGACCTGGTATCCCAGCCGTTCGAGCGCCTGCCGGCCAAACTGAGCAATCGCTTCTTCATCATCGACCAACAAGACGTGCTCATTTCCTCTTGGTAGGGGTTCGGTCTGTTCCTCTTCCTCTGCCTCGCGACGCTCCGCCCACGGCAAGTAGACGGAAAAACTTGTTCCCTTGCCGGGGTCGCTCTCCACGCTTATGGCTCCTCCATGATTTGTCACAACTCCGTGAACGACCGCCAGACCCAGCCCCGTCCCTTCGCCAACTTCCTTGGTCGTGAAGAAGGGATCGAAGAGGCGCTCCCGCGCCGCGGGATCGATCCCCGGACCCGTGTCGGTCACCACAAGCCTTACGTAAGATCCCTCCTGCAAGTCTCCCACCCGGCCGGCAAAGGCCGCATCCACCTCCACCGCACTCAGCTTCACCGTGAGGTTGCCGCCTTCGTGGCGCATGGCCTGGTAGGCGTTGGTACAGAGATTCATCAGGACCTGGTGAATCTGGGTCGGATCGCCAAGAATGATCCCGCAGTCTGACCGAACGTCTTCACGGATTTCAATGGTCGCCGGTATCGAGGCCCGCAGCAGCTTCAAAGCCTCTTTGACAACCGGACCCGGTTCAAACCTCCGCCACTCCTGCTTTTGTGGCCGGCTAAAAGCCAGAATTTGCCGGACCAAGTCCGTGGCGCGATCCCCGGCCTTCAATACCTGTTCCAGGTGTCTGCCCGCCGGGGCGCCGGCCGGGGTTGCCTCTTTCGCCAGAAAGGCGAAACCGTTGATCGCCGTGAGGATGTTGTTGAAGTCATGGGCTATCCCCCCGGCCAGTACACCGATCGCCTCCATCTTTTGCGCCTGGCGCAGTCGGACTTCCGCCTTTTCTCGTTCCTTGCGGTCGGTGATGTCGGAGACAACGCCGGACAAAACGGAGGACCCATCCCCCGGCCGTTCAGCGGTCACGCTGTCCCTGAGCCATCGCACGCTTCCGTCCGGCCGCACGATTCGGTATTCCTCTTCTTCCCGGTCCGTTTCACCCTTGGAAATGCGGCCCGCGGCTTGCTCTACCCGGCTTCTATCCTCCGGGTGAATTGTGCTCAGCCAGCGGTCCATTCCCGGCATGTAGAATTCCGGCGGCCGTCCAGTGATCTTTTCCACCACCGGGGAGTAGTAACGGTAAAGACTCTTCCCTTGGTGATCGATGCCGGCGCTCCAGAGACAGTCGGAAACGGACGCCGCGACTTGACGCAATTCCACTTCGGCCCTATTGAGCGCTTCTTCCACCCGTTTGCGTTCGCTCACGTCGCGGACGCTGCTCATGACCAGGATCCCTCGTTCCGTATCGAGGGGGCTGAGGACGATCTCGACGGGGACCTCAGTGCCGTCCTTGCGGAGTGCGCACAGCTCACGGGCGACCCCCATCGGCCGGATATTGGGGTCGTCCACGTAGTCGGCGCGTTGCCCACGGTGACCGCCGCGGAATTTTTCGGGAACAAGAAGCTCGACGGACTCTCCCACGAGTTCTTTCCGCGGGTAGCCGAACAAGTTCTCCGTCTGCTTGTTGACCAGGACAATCTCACCCTCCCGGTTCGTAAGCACCATGGCATCCGGAGCGCTCTCAACGAGTTGCCGAAACCGCGCCTCACTCCCGCGCAACGCCTCTTCCGCCTCTTGGCGCGCGCCGATTTCCGTCTTCAGTGATTCGTTGGCTTCCGCAAGGTCCTTGGTTCGCTCGTGTACGCGGGTCTCCAGCTCGGCGTGCGCTCGACGGAGCTTCTCTTCGGCGCGCTTGTGTCGGGTGATGTCGCGGCTGATGGCCACCAGGCCCACGGTCTCTCCGCCAAGGCCGCGCAGAGGAACCTTGGTTGTTAGATACCACTTCTGATCCCCCGATTTTTCGCTGAGCGACCATTCCCGATCAACGAGACGCCGGCCGCTCTCGATGACAGCCTGATCCTCGGTCTGGTAGCGCTCCGCCCGGTTCTTTGGGAATAACTCCAATTTCCCAACCACGGCGTCCGGACCCACCGCCCCGACAGATGCGGCGTAGGCCGTGTTAACGACCGTAAAGCGGCCTTGCAGGTCCTTCACGTAGACGAGATCCGGCAGGTGGTCGATCACCGTGCGCAGTAGGTTGTGCTGCGCCTCCAGCGCCTCCTCGGCCGACTTCCGTTCCGTGATGTCCTGGAACGTAACGACGGCCCCTACCAGTTCTTCTCGCTCGTCGCGAATCGGGGTGCTGGTATAGTCGACCGGGAAACTGCTGCCGTCCCTGCGCCAAAAGACCTCGTCATTGACGTGGCGGGGGACTCCGTCGCTGAAGGCGGCATAAATGGGACACTCATCCCTCGGGTAGGGGCTGCCGTCCGGCCGGGAGTGGTGCAGAACGTCGTGCTGCGATTTGCCGATCAGTTCCTCGGCGTCCCAACCGATCATTTTCGCGGCGCTCGGATTCACAAACGTAGTAACTCCCCTCGAGATCTAGGCCGTAAATACCTTCGCCCGCCGAACTGAGGATGAGCTGGTTCCTCCTGTCCACTTCCGCGGCTGCCTTCCTGGCCTCGTGCGACGAGTCCTTCAAGGTAGTAATCACCCCAAAGCCCAGCAGCCCGAAACCCGTCAGCGCCGCCACAAGAAAGAACATTTCTCGGATGTTCGACTCGGTCCGCGCCACGACGCTGTCCATCGGGAGCACCACCTCCAGAACCCCTCTTGTGTCCCCCGCTTTCCAATCCGTCTTGGGGCTCTGAGGGTGCGTGTTATGGCACTGGACGCAGGCGGCCCTCATACGATCCGCGGTGGCATAGCGTAAAGACCATCGGCCCTGAAGGTTCTCAAACCGTGCAAAGGGCTGATCGGGGTCCTGACGGAGCCGGAGCAGCGCTTGCTCCTGAAAGTCGTCTTGCGGTCCGCCGTCCTTCCGCCGAGGGAACGGATAATCACTGAAGAGCCGTGACTGAATGCCGATCTCCCGCGTGCCGCTGGTCTTGCCGAACTCTATGGTCAGCGTGGCCGGGAGGGGGATGGCTCCCTCCTTGGACGCGTAGTCGTGGCTGACTTCGACGTCGGGTCCGACACGCGACACCACCTCGGCGGTGTAGAGCGTCCGGAACTCCTTGACCGCCTCGGAATAGGCGCGTGCGTATTGTAATGCCGCTGATTCGGCCGCTCGCGACGTGAGATGAGACGCCCGCCACACGACCAGCGCGGCGGCGGTACAGGCCAAAAGCGTCAGGGTAATCAGCAGCGGGTCTTGAATCAGGCGCCTCGTCCTGCCCAGCCCTTCCCTCCCCAATCGTGCCCACTCCCCTGCCATGCCCCTGTATCCAGCCATTAGCGAACCGGTCTCCTGTTCGTGTAGATGTCCATTTTTGCTCGCGAGCCCCACCCGATCCGCGCCCATCTCTCAGGCCGATTCCCGCACCACCTGGGTAATGTTTCCTCGGGAATTGTCGCGGAGACTGCTTCGGCTGCGCGGAGGTCTTCGATTACGGGATTATTTGATGGAGAAATCGCAGCCGTTATCCTCGGATAATCGTTGAATCTTTCGATTGAGTCGTTCCTTCCTGCCTCGTAGCGAAGATTTCCATTTCGGGCCTCTTCGCAGCGATAGTGTACTGTTGAGGTCACCCCCATCGCAAGGGTTCTTCTACCCCCGTCGTACCGCCGGCCGCGCCCAGCGCCTGTCCGAGGGGCGGTCCGAGCGTTTCCGGCGGCTTACCACAGCCACATTGCTCTGAAGCCGACGCTTGGGTCCCCCGACCTCTCTTGTCCGTCTCCGGCTGTCGGTTTCCAGTCAGCCGCTGCAAACCCTAGGTTCCCATCAAGCGTCGGGCGTTCCCAAAATCGCATGCTAGAATCGGGTCAGGCTGGCCGTGGATATCCTTGGAATCTCCGCCTATTACCACGATTCGGCGGCGTGTCTCGTCCGCGATGGGGAGAAAGCCTCTTTGACAACCAGCAGGGGTTCAAACCTCCGCCATTCCCGCCTTTGTGGCCGGCTGAAAGCCAGAATTTACTGGACCAGGTCCGTGGCGTGACCCCTTTCTCCCCCTTATAAACTCTCAGGCGTAAAGCGCTACAGCGCCCACGCCGATATGCATAACTACAGGCCCTGCTTAGTTCTATTGCCTATGGGTCGCTCAGGCTATGGCAAGACGTGGGCCGTCTAGATGGCCGAATCGGGCCGCGGCCGGCGCGATTACCGACTACAGCGCCAAGATCGCCGATCCGGTCGAGCGATTGCGATACGTTCGCGCCTGCACCCTCGTAGCACGAAAAGACAGTCGCTTCCTCCGACTTCGGCCGATCCGCGCCGTGATCTATGCGGTTTTGGGGGTCGCCTCGTACTTTCGCGGGTGGCGAGCGGAACTGCGGAGAGCCCCCGGGAGCGAACCCTTCGTTGTTGGGCTGCCGGGCCGCCCGCCGGCCCTGATCCGCCATCGGCGGCTCGCCTCCGCGCTGAGCGGGGTGGTTGCCTGTGCAGCGGCCGTTGTTGCCTGGTTTGGCAGCGGAGAACGGGAGAGAGTGATGGAGGCGGTCGCCAACCCCGAAGGCGAACGCACCGAGGTTGCCGCGCCGCATCAGCCTCCGGCCGAGATCTGGTTCGTCGAATCGCTCGACGGCGAGGATCTTTACAGCAACGGTCTGCGAGTAGACAATCGCTATCGGACTCACACCGGGCCGCGAGCTTACGCCGTCTTGCCGCGTGACGGCGAAGTTGAGCCGGAAGCGCTGCAGTGGCGTGAGCGTCCCGTCGGTCTGGTATTCCACACCACGGAAAGTGACCTTGCTCCGTTCGCCAAGGCCTACAACCACCACATCCGATATCAAGGCCGGCAACTACTCCTCTACATGCAGCGGGAAGGGCTCTACAACTTCGCGATCGATCGTTTCGGCAAAGTCCATCGTATCGTTCCCGAGGAGGAATACGCGCATCACGCGGGTCATTCGGTTTGGGCCGAGAGCGACGAGCTTTATGTGAATCTAAACCACAGTTTCCTCGGCGTGGCCTTCGAGACGCAGCGCGGTCTTGGCGCCTCGGCGGACAGGCTCGACCAGCCGTTGACGAAAGCCCAATTGGCGAGGGCTCAGCTGTTGACCGCGCTTCTGAGGCAGACCTTCGCCATTGTGGAAGGCAACGTCGTCACCCACGAGATGGTTTCGCTGAACCCCGCCAACGGCCTAATCGGATATCACACCGACTGGCGCGGCCGGTTCCCCTTCTCCGAGCTTGGCCTGCCGGATAACTACCGGCTCGCTGTGCCGAGCATCGCCGAGTGGGGCTTCCGCTACGACCGTCGGTTCGTCGACCAAATCGGCGGCCAGGTCTGGGCCGGGTTGCGGCTGGCGGAAAAACGCTTTGGGCGCGAAGCCGGGCTGCGCCAGATCAGCCTTGAGCGGCTGCGCAAGAGACGGGTTGCACGTTTGAGGGAGTGGATGGAGCGGCTGCGAGAGTTGACCGAGTAACGCGCCGAGCAGGAGGTCTCCGCTGGAGCCGCGGATGCGACCATGCGATCCCGCGAGACCGGCTGAAGAGAACGGATTCAAAACCCGGTGCTGGGCACCGACACTGGAGGAGCATCGTATGTCAAACAAACCAAACGCCTCAAAAGTAAAAGGTCTCGACGTCGGCACCAGCCGAATCGTGCTCGCAAGACCCGCGAGGGTACGTATCAATACGAGGGACAGTTGAATGCCTTCATCTGTCTTCCCTACTCGAAGATGACCGAAGGCATGCTGCGCCGCGAGGGGATCCTTTTCAGCGTGGAGGGATCGAACATTCTCGCCTACGGCAATCGGGTCGAGGAGTTCGCCAACATTCTCAACGGCGAGACCCGCCGCCCGATTCGTACCGGATTGCTGAATCCGGCCGAACCCAAGAGCCTGCAAATGCTCGAGTTGGCCTTGGCCAAAATGTGTGGCAAGGCGCAAAAAGGCGAGAAGATTCGCTTCAGCGTTCCCGGCGGCGCCCCGAACAACCAGAGCGACGTCGTCTACCACGAGCGTACCATTGCGCAAATTCTCGAACAGCTCGCCTATAGCGTCAAGAGCCTGAACGAAGGTCTGGCCGTCATTTATGCCGAACTGGAGAGTACAAGCTTTACCGGCATCGGCATCAGCTTTGGCGGCGGAACCTGCAACGTCTGTCTGGCCTATCTGGGAGTGCCGGTGGCGACGTTCAGCGCCCCGCAGGCCGGCGATTACGTCGACCACAGCGCCTCGTCGGTAACCGGGCAGACGCCAACCACGATCCGGCTGCACAAAGAAGAGCAGTTCCAGTTCAACGGATTTTCCAGTAACAACGTCGATCAGGCCATCGGTGTCTATTACAACGACATGATCCGCGCCGTGGTGACGGGCTCGAAACGGCGCTCTCGGATCGACGCAAGCTGCCCAAGTTCGACAAGCCGGTTCCGGTGGCCGTCAGTGGCGGCAGCGCCCAGGTGAAGGGCTTCCGGCAACACCTGGAGAAGGAGATCCGGGCGGCCGATCTGCCGATTGCCATCTCTGAAGTCAAGCTCGCCGAGGATCCGCTGAATACGACCGCCAAGGGAACTCTCATGGCGGCCATGCTCGATATGTAGCCGCCGGGCGCCTAGACGCAACCACCGCGGAGAAGCAAGAAGCCGGCCAAAAACCGTGGGCAAGAAAATCCGGGGATCCGGTGAATCCAGGACGAGCTGGACGGGCTCCACAAAAAGTGAAAACCTGCAGCCGAGCCAACTCGTTCTAGAGCGACGGACTCCAGATGGCTGCCGATGGTTAGGCCTTTCGTCGCAGTCACTCGTGCGATGTCCCCTGGCCCGCTTTTCTCACCAGGTGGCGAGGCGAAGTGCGTGAGAGGCCCGTCAGTACAAGGCACGCGCCCCTCAGCGCCCTCGGGCACGGCATGCCGTGCCCCTACATTCTTGAACCCTACGTTGAGCACGGTGAACAAGCGCACCGACGTAGTGGCGGGCCTATCGTGTGCTTCGACCGTCAGCTGGTGAGAAAAGCGGGTTAGTCAGCCGCCGCAAGAAACGTGGGTCCTCATCAAGCGTCGGGCGTTCCCAAAATCGCGTGCTAGAATCGGGTCAGGCTGGCCGTGGATATCCTTGGAATCTCCGCCTATTACCACGATTCGGCGGCGTGTCTCGTCCGCGATGGGGAGATCGTTGCCGCTGCGCAAGAAGAGCGGTTTTCGCGCCGCAAGCACGACCACCGCTTCCCCCGGAATGCCGTTTCTTACTGTCTGCGGGAGGGCGGAATCGGGGCCTCCGAGCTGGACTACGTCGTCTTTTACGACAAGCCGCTGCAGAAGTTCGAACGTCTTTTGGAGACTTATCTCGATTATGCTCCGGGAGGGATCCGGTCCTTTTTGCGGGCTATGCCGCTGTGGCTGCGCGAAAAGCTCTGGATGCGGGAGCACATCGCCAAGCAGTGCGAGTATGGGGGCAAGGTTCTCTTCACCGAACACCACGAGTCGCACGCCGCCAGCGCCTTTTTCCCCTCCCCGTTCGAGTCGGCCGCGATTTTAACCGTCGACGGCGTCGGCGAGTGGGCCACCAGCGCTTATGGCCGCGGCGGCGGCAATGAAATCCACCTGATGGGCGAGATCCATTTCCCGCATTCGCTGGGCCTGCTCTACTCGGCTTTCACCTACTACACGGGGTTCAAGGTCAACTCGGGTGAGTACAAAGTCATGGGATTGGCTCCCTACGGCGAGCCCCGCTACAGCGAAAAGATCCTGGACGAGTTGATCGATCTGCGCGACGACGGATCGCTTCGCCTGAACATGAAGTACTTCAACTATTGCCAGGGTCTGACCATGACCAACAAGGCCTTCGGTCAACTGTTCGGCGGGCCGCCGCGCGAACCGGAGGCCCGGATCACGCAGCGCGAGATGGATCTGGCTCGCTCGGTCCAAGATGTCACCGAGCTGGCCATGCTGAGAATGGCGAGGCACGTTCACACGGAAACCGGCGAGAAGAATCTCTGCCTGGCCGGGGGCGTGGCGCTCAACTGCGTGGGCAACGGGCGGGTCTTGCGCGAGGGACCGTTCGAGAAGATCTGGATACAGCCCGCCGCGGGGGACGCCGGCGGGGCGCTGGGCGCGGCCCTGTCGGTCTGGTATCAGCATTTGGGGAACCCGCGAAGTACGGTCCGGGTTTGCGGGGGCGGCGCCGACGGAATGAAGGGATCCTTCTTGGGGCCGTCGTATTCCGATGGGGAGATCGAAGCTTTTCTCGAGGCAAGTGAAGCGCCCCACCGGCTGCTGCCGAGGCAAGAGGTGATCGAGAAGGCGGCTAGAGCGCTGGCGAATGAAAAGGTCGTGGGATGGTTCCAGGGGCGCATGGAGTTCGGCCCGCGCGCCCTGGGCGCGCGCAGCATCCTAGGGAACCCGCGGTCGTCCAAGATGCAATCGCTGATGAATCTGAAAATCAAGTTCCGGGAAAGCTTTCGGCCCTTCGCGCCCTCCGTGCTACGGGAAGCGGTGGCGGACTACTTCGAATTGGATTGCGATTCACCCTACATGTTGCTGGTCGCGCCCGTGCGCCAAGAGATCCGCCGGGAAATGACCGCCGACCAACAGCGACTTTTCGGCATCGACAAGTTGAACGTCCCGCGTTCGACGATCCCCGCCGTCACGCACGTCGATTATTCGGCCCGCGTGCAGACCGTACGGCGCGAGGAGAACGAAACGTACTACGAGCTGATCAGCGAGTTCGCCCGGCTGACCGGCTGTCCGGTTGTGGTCAATACTTCGTTTAACGTTCGCGGTGAACCGATCGTCTGCCGCCCCGAGGAAGCGTACAAGTGTTTCATGCGTACTGAGATGGACATGCTCGTACTCGGGGACTTCGTGCTCGAAAAGGAAGAGCAGGGCGAGTTTGTCGACGACCTGGCCTGGCAAGAGGAGTTTCAGCTTGACTGAGGCGAGCGATAGCGAACGCCAAGAGCGAAAGTCGGCTGCGATAGTCGGCGGCGTCCTGCTGCTGATTGCCGCTTGGAATGGTTGGCGCGGCCGCCCCATGGTCTACTGGCCGACGGGGGTTGTGGGCGTCGCCCTGCTGCTGACCGGCCTGCTCTGGGCCGCGGGATCCAGCAAGTTTCACAGCTTCTGGATGCGGTTGGCGCACGCGCTGGGCTACGTCAACAGTCGCATCCTGCTGTCGGGGATCTACTTCCTCCTCATGACTCCCTATGGGCTAGTGCTCCGCGCGTTGGGCCGCGACACGATGAATCGCCGCGGAGCAAGCCGAAAAAGTTACTGGATTCCCAAATCAAAAACCCGCCAGCGCCGAGAACAGTTCGAGCGGCTATTCTGAGACGACCCGGCCTTGGACGGCATGAATCTGCGTGGCGTCTTTGGGCCCGACTTCCACGGAAGAGCTTCTTGCTCACGGCCCTGAGCCTTTAGCCCGCTCTTGTGGCGCACGCATTCTTGCGTGCTGGAGTGAACCCCAAAGAATGAGACAGTTGTGATAGCGACACTTTAGCGGGGAAAGGGACTGCGAGTGGGCAAGAGACGAGTTTACAAGTTTCCCGAAGAATACCGGAAGATGGCACTGGAGCGGCTGAAGAGCTGCGAGAGCGTGACGGCGCTGTCGAAGGAACTGGGGATTCACCGAGGGCTGCTGTACAGGTGGCGAAATCGGAGGGAGCCGAGCGAGGAGGGCCCCGGTCCGCCGGCCGCCTCCCGCGAGCGGGGACTACGCCAGGAGATCCGCGCCTTGAAGCGCCTGTTGGGGAACAAGATGCTGGAAGTGGATTTTTTCAAAGGCGCCTTCGAAAAAGTCGAGGCTCGACGCCACGGCAGCGGCAGCTGTGGCGAGAAGGCGTCTACGACCAAATCCGGGAGTCGATGCCGATGCAAGGCAGACTGAGTGTCGAGCGGATGTGCCGGCTGGCCCCAGTAAGCCGGGCGGGTTTCTATCGGTCTTGGCAAGAGCGGATACCAGAGGAAGAAGACATGGAAGTGCGGTCGGCGGTCCAGGAGGTGGCCCTGGAACATCGGCGACGCTATGGCTACCGCAGGGTGACGGCGGAACTGCGTCGGCGGGGGATGTTGGTGAACCACAAGCGCGTGGCCCGCATCATGCGCCAGGACGGCTTGCTCGGTGCGCAGCCGCGGGCCTTCGTGGCCACCACGGACGCCGATCATCCGCTGGAGGTGTACCTCAACCTAGCCGCCCGCATCAAGCTGCGGGGGATTAATCAGCTGTGGATGGCCGACATCACCTACATCCGGCTGAAGGTCGAGTTCGTGTATCTGGCGGTGATCGTGGACGCCTACTCGCGCAAGGTGGTGGGCTGGGCGCTGGGGCGAACGCTGGCCGCCCGCTTGCCGCTGGCGGCGCTGGAGCAGGCGATGGCCGAACGGCAGCTGCCGCCGGGCCTGGTCCATCACTCCGATCGCGGCGTGCAGTACGCTTCAGGCGCCTACGTGAGGAGCCTGCGCCGGCGCCAAGCGATCCCCAGCATGAGTCGGCCGGCGAACCCCTACGACAATGCCAGTTGTGAGAGCTTCATCAAGACGCTCAAGCGGGAGGAGATCTACGCCAACGATTATCAGGATCTCGACCACCTGCGGGCGAATATCGAGGACTTCATCGAGCGCTACTACAACCGCTGCCGCCTGCATTCGGCGCTGGGCTACCGGTCCCCCGAGGAGTTCGAGCGGGCCGCCGGGACGAAGGCGGCTTGTGCGGGAGCGACGATGAGTTTTTTTAGGCATCCGGAGATCTATCGATCCGATGGGAAGGGGTGGGCGAACGGGAAGCCGACCGAAGCCGGCTCCCCGGACCATCGTTTCGATGAGTCTCCGGCCGGCTATTCCTCGGCGGGTTGGTCTCCACCAGAGCCCGCCTCCGCTTCACCAGCCGAGGACCATGCTAGCGGAGAAGAGACTGTGGGGAGAAGGAAAAACCATTGAACGGCGAGTGTCGCTATCGCAAATTGTCTCAGCGGAGCCCCAGATGGAAGTGTCGGTGTTGAGGGCGACATTTATTCGTTGGGCGCCCTTTTGTACTACATGGCAACAGGGCGAGAAAAGGTGCCGAAAGATCAAGATATCTATGCCCTCAAACGGGGAGTTGCAGACGCGATACGGCGACAAAATAACCGTTTGTACCTCAGTAATGTTGGCGTAGCCGACGTGATCGCTAGGTGCTTGAGACACAGCCGATTCGATCGTGCACAGCATGCGCAGTACGTTCTGCACGACTTGGAAACCTTCCTTAACCGGGAGCGTTCCACTTTTTCCGTCAACGAGCTCGGTAAGGCCGTCGAACGGTTGGAGAGAACCAACCGACCACTGTATTCCTGGATGGCAGGCCTCCGACTTGAACTGGTTAATCGGACAGTTCGGGACATGACCGAAGGAGTGTATGACCTCTACGGGAATCGCGATGACATTGTGACCAGGATTTCCGTTTTGGCCTTGGCACGGCCACAGTATACATCCGCGCCGGCCCGAATGCCACGTCTTTTCGCGCTGAACCCTGCACATCCCCTCCGCCGGTAGGCGCCAGGGCTCGTCCGTCCGCTCACAGACGTTGATTGCGCGGCCTGAACGGCGCTGCGGCCGACACTGCTCCCTGCCAAACCTTTTTGGAGCCGAAAACTGTTGATCCTAGCCCGGTCAACGCTACCCGCTCGGCAGCGGCAGCGCCCAGATCCTGTGCAGCATGTCACCGAACAGCCGCCGGTTCAGATGCCCCTCGGCCAGCAGCAACCAGTAGTAGCGGGCATGCTTGACCAGCCGCCCGCCGGTCTTCATCAGCCGCTGCTGCAAGCTCGTCAGCGACCAGCTCTTGATGCTTGGTGGCAGTCCCAGCCGCCGCCACAGGTTGCCGAGGTTGTAAGCCAGGACGCTGAGTTGCAAGCGAACTTCGTTCGCGCGAAAACGATGGCACGACAACCGTGTCCAATTCGTGGCCTGCTTGCCTTCCTTGATCCACTGCTCGGCCGTGCCGCGCTTGTTGTAAAAGCGCACCACCGAGCGACTGGGCCGGGTCATGTTGGTGACGATGAAGCCGGGTTGCGCGAACAGTTCGCCCGGGTGGTGCTCAACCTTCGCTACGATGCGCCGCGGTTTGCTCCAACTGGCGGCCTGATAGCGGAAGCTCTTGTAGCGCACCAGGGGCTTGGCGCTCGGCCTGCCCGGTGGCCGAAACAGGATGTCCTCGATCTCCAACTCCAGGCTCTTGTTGGCCGGAATGCGAATGGCGTACTGTACTCCGCGTTCCTCCGAAGCCTCATAAACCTCCGGCTTGGCAAAGGCCGCATCGCCCCGGAAGGCGACCTGCTTGCCCGCAGCCTGTTGGCGCTCGATCTCCGGCAACAATAGCTCATCCCAGTCGTCGGCGCTGTGCACGTTGCCTGGACGCAGCTTTGCAGCGAGGCAATCACCATGACCGTTGAACAAAAGCAACGGATGGTAGCAGACCGACTCGAAGTGTCCGTTGTAGGCACTGCCTTCCTGTTGGCCATGGACCGGACTCTCGGTGGAGTCCATGTCCAGAACGACCCGCTCGGAGTCGTCGAACGCCTCCGCTTGCCCGACCAGCTCTCGGTTCAGCGCCATCAGCCCCAGCAGGTTCTCTTCGCTCGCCAGCATCTCCGTCTCGAAGCCGTGCAGCGTCGAGGTCAAGGCTGCACCGCGATCCCAGATCTTCTGCGAACCGATCAGCCGAAACGTCGGATCGATCGAAACCCGCTCGGCGTCGTTGAGGTCCTCGTAGCCCGCCAAGCGGCTGTAGACCGACTGCCGCAACAGATCAGCGAGCGTGAACTGCTTGTTTGTGCCTTGCCGGGAGTCGCTGAGATGCTCGTCAATCAGTTCTCCGAGACCGAGCCGTTCGTCCAGTTCGCGAACCAAAATCAGGCCACCATCAGAAGTGACGTGCGATCCCTGGAAATCGACTTTCAACAAGCCGTTGAAACTTAGCTGGAATGGCTTGGTTTGTTTTTCACCCATTGGGTGTTGGCCTCCATGGCGTCCTCATCGGGCTCTAGCCCCTATGAATAAAGACGCTCAAGGCCGCTGGAAGGTCGGGATGTCAAACATCAAATTGAAAATGCGGGTGTGAATGGTCTCACACAATTCTTGTCTTTTCTCGAGGACGGAGACGAATATTTAACAATTTCTATTCCATCTTTCTGGGAAAGCAAGAACATCGGTGTTGATGGGCACTTCTTAGCCATGAACGAGCTTGCTGTAGTCCGCGGGGCTAACATCCGTCGAGTGTTCTTAATCACTGATGACGATCGTAAAGTGATTCCGGAATTCGACCAGATCATGGACGCTCAGATCGAGTTGTGCACGAGACTAAAGGAGCGTGGTCGTCTTGCGGAGAGACCATTTGATGCGGGCTACTACGCAGCCTATCGATTCGTCACGGAGCGTGATAGAAGCTCGATCGTTCGGGCAGCTAGGCACGTGGGTGTGATCGTTAAGAAGGATGAAGAATTACTTGTGGCGGCAATCTATAGAGAAGACGGCACGATAGTGTCGCTCCAGTTTCGCGGTGGAAAAGGGCTTGTAGATGAGACCAGAGAGTACATAGAGTCAGAGTTGGCGAAGGAGGGGGCGCAGCCCGTACCCGACTATCGGCGCGGTGGCGTATGGCGCCAATTATTATCGTCGCTCCGGCGCCTTGCTGACAGTGTCATGAGATGGCTTGCGAAAGTCAGCATTAGTCTCATCGCGCTTAACAAGCTTTTTGATGTGCTCGCTAAGATTTGGGCCCCGGGTGAAATCCCTATGGCTTTGGTGATCTGCCCCCATAGTATGTGCCAATCGCAGTGAGAGGATTTTGTTGTTGGGGCACGAACTTTTGGGTTTCGTCAGCCTGCCATCGCCCTGTTGAACCGGTAGGTCTTCGCGGCAGGGCGGGTTCAGTCAAGGACGCGCCCTGGGGGCGCGGCGCAGCGAACCCTTGACGGGTGCCGGCCCGCCCTTTCGGTTTCCCCAGCAGCGAACCTACGCTAAAACCGCTTGGATAACTTTCCCATGCACGTCGGTCAGGCGGAAGTCGCGGCCGCCGAAATGGTAGGTCAACCGCTCGTGGTCGAGACCGAGCAGATGGAGCACCGTCGCGTGCAGGTCGTGTAGGGTATGGACGTTCTCTATAGCGTGATAGCCGTACTCGTCGGTCGCACCGTAAATCGTGCCGCCCTTAATTCCCCCTCCGGCCAGCCATATGCTGAAGCCGAACGGGTTATGGTCGCGCCCGTCGATACGCTGGACAAACGGAGTTCGTCCGAACTCGCCCGACCAGACGATCAACGTCTCGTCGAGCAACCCGCGCGCCTTGAGATCCTTGATCAGACCCGCGATCGGCTGATCGACCTGCCATGCGTTGACTTCATGCCCTTCTTTGAGCTTGTTGTGCTGATCCCAAGGACTGCCGACGTTCGTGGCCACGTCTTTGGTGCACCGCACGGTCAGCTCGACGAAACGTACGCCTCTTTCGACCAGCCGCCGGGCCAGCAAGCATTGCTGGGCATATTGCTTTTTTTGAGGGACGTCGCTATCGAGGCCGTAGAGCTTTTTCGTTGCCTCGGTCTCCCCGCTGAGGTCCACCAATTCGGGGACGGCCGCCTGCATCCGATAGGCCGTCTCGTAATTGCGGATGGCCGCCTCGACGGGTGCGTGATGATCGACCGCTTCAAGAAAGCCGCGGTCGATGTCGTCGATGAAGCTCAGGCGCCGGCGCTGAATCGAGTCCGGTTCCTTCGGCCGGATGTTATTCAGCGGCTCCGAGCGACCAGGGTAAATCACAGACCCTTGGTGAACAGCCGGAAGAAAGCCGTTCCCGAACATGTTGATTCCTCCGACGGGAATCCCGCCGCCGCCGAGGACTACATAGCCGGGCAGTTGCTTGGTTTCCGTCCCCAACCCGTAGGTCGTCCAAGCGCCCAGGCTGGGAAAGCCGTTGAAGGGTTGGCCGGTGTGGAAGAAAACATTCGCTTGGGCGTGCGCGGTGAATTTCGCCGTCATGGACCGAATGACCGCCAGCTCGTCGGCGCACGATCCGATGTGAGGAAACAGATCGCTGATGGGGATGCCGCTTTCGCCGTAGTGCTTGAACTCCCAGGGGCTTTTCAGCAGCGTCCCGTTTTGGTTGAACATGGTCTTCTCGACCTTCATAGGGGGCGGTTGGCCATGCTCTCTCGTCAGCCTGGGCTTGGGATCGAAGGAGTCAACCTGGGAAACACCTCCGGACATGTAACAAAGGATGACGTGCTTTACCTTCGGCGCGAAGTGCGGGGCCTTCAAGGTCGGGCGGCTGCCGGGGGAGTCCGTCGCTCCCGCATAGGCGGCGTCGTCGGCCAGCACGCCGGCCAGAGCGGCCATGGGGAAACCGAGCGAGCAGCGCTCCAGCATTTCCCGCCGGCTCATGCCGCGCGTCCTCGCGTAGTGGGGGTTGTTGGGGAGGCGGTTCACGGCCATTCTCACTGAAGGTAGATAAACTCTTTCAAATTAAACATCGCCTGAGCCAAATCTTGCCAGATCCGGGGTTGGTTTCGCCAGTCGCCCGCGGCGAGCTGATGCTGGTTTCGGAGGCCGGCCAAGAATCTCTTTGATTTTCGCACTTCCTCAGCCGACGGTCTCCGCCCCAGCGCTTCCAGAAACATCCGTCCGATTCGCTCGCGAGATGACGCCCTTCCCTGGGCCACCAGCCGCTTCGCCCAATGTGCCGATTGTTCGATGACGAAGGGGTCGTTCATGAGCGTCAACGACTGGGCGGGAACATTGGTAATGTCCCGCTTTCCTCGGGTGGTGGATGGTTTCGGGGCGTCGAAAACTTCGAGGAAGGGATTGTGAATGTTGCGCCGCACTTCGAGATAGACGCTCCGCCGCCTGTTCCCGTCAAGCGGCCCTTTGGGCCTGTCAAAGAGCGCCTTTCCGGTTTCGCGCGCATAGTAGACGGGGATCGAGGGCCCATACATGGTCCTGTCCAGGCTCCCGGACACGGCCAGGATCGAGTCACGAATCGCCTCGGCCCCGAGCCGGCGGACATTAGCGTGCTGCAACCAGCGGTTCGAGGGGTCGATCCGTCGAGCCGTCTCTGAGGGCCGGCTGGTCATTTGGTATGTCCGCGAAGTCGCCACTGACCGAATCAGGTCCTTTATCGACCAGCCGCCGTCCACAAACCTGCCGGCGAGATAGTCCAGCAACGCGGGGTGCGTGGGCCTTCGCCCCTGCTTTCCGAAGTTATCCACGGTCTCGACAATCCCCCGCCCAAACAGGTGGTGCCAGATCCGATTGACCATCACGCGGGCGGTCAGAGGGTTTCGGGGGCTGGCCACCTCGTCGGCCAGGCGCAGGCGAACGTTTCTGGGGTCTTCGTAGGGTTGGCCGTCAAGCGCTTCGAGGTATCGGCGCTGTACCGGTTCGCCGGGGTTCGTATGGTTCCCGCGAACCAAGAGCGGCTGATCCGCGGTGATCTCTTCCATCAGCCCTGGAGCGCGGCGGGGCACGGGGATGTCCGCCTCCAGTTTCCGATACTCGTCGACCAGAGGCTGAAGGGAAGCAATCTCGCCGAGTGAGTTGGGCAGCAGTCCCTTGCGAACAAAATCGTCGAGGAAAGCCGCTTGTTGGTCGGTCAGCCCGCCGTCCCGCCAAGCCCCGATCGCATCCCGCAATCGGAGGCCGATCCGAGCCGCAAGTTCTTCCGGTCCCTCAGGCGCCGCCCCCTTGAGCAGATGGCGAACGGGTACGATTTCTTCGGCGGGCGGTTGCTTGCCGTCGTGGAAAGCCACCTGGCTTACCCCGAAGTAAGACCGTCCGTCACGCCGGGGCTCGGGCTTCGGGTCCCTCAGCTTATCGAACGGATCCAACTCAAAATTCGTCAGATCGTCGAGCGTGGCAAACTCGAGGTAGGCGCGAGACCCCTTCCAATAGCTGATATCCCAGCCCGCCCACAGCATCCGGTCCTGCTTGGGGCTGAATCTGAGGTCATAGATGATGCCTCGCGGCAGAGGGTAGTTCTCTACGATCAGCCGGGCGAAGCTGAAGTTCCCTCCTAAGATCCGAAAGCTGAGGTAATCGGTATCGACGACGAAGCGCGGCGAAGAGAGAATGCCCCCGTGCTTCCGGCTCAGCAGATGCGTGTAGACCCCGCGAGGATAGATTCCGCTGATGATGCGCTTGCCTTCAGGGACGAGGGAGAACTCACCGCTCGCGGAAGGCGTATCGCCCAAACCAGGACCCTGGCGCAGCCAATCGGAATAACCGTCGGAGTCAAGCTCCCAGACACTCTTGTTTCCCTCGGCGTTGGCCGATCGGCGGCGCTCCAACTCCTTCTCCCAATAAGCCGCAAGCTCGTCCCAACCGGTTCGGAAATTTTCACCCTTCCTCTCGGAAAGGGTGAACCAGGCATGCAAAGGGCTATTGCCGTCACAGTATGTCTCGTCCGGTACTCGGTCGGTCCACTCCCCCGAAAGTAGGGTCTGAGGTAGACTCTCCGCCGCCTCAAGCCACGCTTCGACCAGGCCCTGTTTGATCCGGCGCTTCAGCTCCCCAAGGCGTTCGCGGTGCGTGCTTTGCCGCCGCGGGACGTCGATCGTGATCTGCGCCGGCCTACCTCCGGCGAAAATCCCGAACAACGCATAGAAGTCTTTTTGGCTGATGGCGTCGAACTTGTGGTCGTGGCAGCGCGCGCAAGATACGGTCAAGCCCTGAAAGGCCTTCGAAAAAACGTCGATCTGGTTGTCGGTGTACTTGACGCGATCCTCCAACGGGTCCAAGGGGAGGTAGTTGTGCTCGACCATTCGGAAGTGGGCCGGGCCGACGATTGACTCGTTAATCTCGTCGCGCTGATTGTAGCGAGGGGTTTCGAAAAGGTCTCCGGCGATATGCTCGCGTACAAGCTGGTCGTAAGGCAGGTCAGCGTTGAAGGCGCGAATCAAGTAGTCGCGATACTGCCACGCACTAGGGATATCCGGGTCTCCTTCCATCCCGTGCGACTCGCTGTAGCGGACCAGGTCCATCCAGTGCCGGGCCCAGCGTTCGCCGAAGCGGTCCGACGCCAGCAGCCGGTTGACGACTGCCTGGTAGGCGCTCTGAGACGGATCGGCGATGAACGCTTCCACCTCCGCCACTGAGGGAGGCAGTCCGGTCAGGTCAAAGTAAATTCGCCGCAGAAGCGTTTCCGGGGCCGCCGGCGCCGCGGGCTGCATTCCTTTCTCTTCGAGTTTGGCCAAGACGAAAGCGTCAATTTCGTTGCGCACCCAAGCATCGTTTTCGACGTTCGGGGGAGCAACCTTCTGGACAGGATGCCAGGCCCAGTGTTCGCTTCTGCGAGCTTCGAGGTCAAACTTGTCGCCCGGCTTAGCACGGAGCGGCGCCTTCTCGTCGGGCCAAGGCGCGCCCATCTCGATCCACTTGACCAGCACGGCGATCTTGTCCTCGGACAACTTGCCGCTCGGCGGCATCTGAAGCGCGCCCGTGCCTCGCACGACTTCGATTAGCCGGCTCTCCTCCGGCTTCCCGGGAATGACGACAGGTCCCGAATCCGACCCCTTTTCGAGATCGGAGGGGCTATCGAGCCGCAACCCCGCAAACACGGGATTCGCCTTTTGGCTGTGACACTGGTAGCAGTGCTCCGCCAGCAGCGGACGTATCGCCGACTCGAAGAACTCGATCTGCTCGGTTGCCGGTTGGGCGGGAAGCCGACCGGGCAGCGAAAGCAGCAGGAGCGCGCACAGAAGGAGGCGCAGGTCGCGGATGGTGGCCAGCAAGGGGAAGCTTACTATGATCGAATCAGGCCTACTTTTCGTAAGCACCAGCGAAGCCTCTCCAGAGCAAACAGGATGAGAACGACTATCCCCTCTATCTGACCCTCACGATACCAAACCGTGCTGCAGGTGCGAGTCCCCCTCGGATAAGGTAGAGAGCCGCGTCTCATGGTGACGGCAGGACACCGCGCCAAACGTTCGCTACCAAATGTAGTCTTTGGCGACAGCGCGCGTGTCATGACTATCGAGCAGGTGCATGACGCGGATCTTCTTCAAGGCGACGGGGGAGAGCCGGCCGAGGGGGATGTAGATGATCTTTCGGCCTAGGCGTCCGGCGATGGTACGGAAAATCGATCGCGGCGGGCGGCCGGCGACGTAAACGACGAGGCGATCGAGTGAATAATCGAGCGCGGCCATCAGCAGCCGTTCCGGCTTGGTCTCGGCGAAGGAGTAGTCGATGTCCGTCCAGACATCCATCAGGCGCTGGGAGGGCAGGGTAAGCAACAAGCCGCCATATTCGGCGCGCCCAATGCCGGGACCAACCGTATTTTCGTAGGGATTGGTGGCGTAGAAGGCCATGTCCGACTCGTTCTGGTGCTCGCCCAACCAGGTCAGGCAATAGGGGTAGCGGTTGTCGCGGTCTTCGTCGAAGATGAGGACCACGGCGCCCACCTCGCCCGAGACGCGTTGCAGGGAGTGGACGTAGATCTTCTTCTCGTGCCAGTTGCGCAGGGTTTCCCGCAGGTCAATGCCATCCAGCAAAGACGTCGTGAACGGCTCGCTGTGGGAGCGCTCCGCCGAGAGAACGCCTTTGCCCTTCTTCTTGAGGAACAACCCGTAGTTCTCGATCACCAGATCCTCGGGCGGGTAAGAACAAATAGAGCTGCCCTTCCAGTGCATCTGCCACTCGCCGGGAAAGCGCTCTTTCTTGCGCCCTTTAAGGCCGACGGGACGCCGCCGCATCTTCTTTCTAGGAAGCCTGCGGCGTATATGGATGCGGCGCGTGTTGAGCCACAATTGGTCGCCGGAAACTTTCACCGTGGCCAGGTCGGTCTCGAGCTTCTGTTGGGGGTAGGAGCCTCCCATCTCCCACATTTCCCACCCAAAGTTGTCGTCCACGACCGAGCGAGCCGCCGCAGTCAGATCAAACAGCCCGCCAACGAGCTGCCGCTGGATGAGCGCCAGGTTACGGCTGTAGCGGGACCAGAGGCGCCGCTGCCAGTGGGTAATTCGCTCACCGGTATTTTTTTCGTATTGGCGTTCGGTTTCGGCGAAGAGCTGAAAGTGCAAGCGCTGGCGTTCCAGCGGGTTTCGAGCCGCGCGCCGGATGGCCGCCAGGCTGGGACTTTCCGGCTGACCGCCGATCACCGAGAACCCCCGCACCAGCTTCGTCGCGGGGGCGGGCGGCGGAGGCGGCTCTTCCCCATTGCGCCGGCTTTCATACACGGCTTGCAGAAACGGGAAGTCCGTCAGCACTTCCGGCAGACTTTCCGGGTGCAAGTTGAGCACCTGAATGCCCCGGCGGCTGACCTTGCGCAAGGGCTGAACCTGAGGCTGTTCCATGGCATCGAGCAACGGGTCGAGCAGGTTCAAGGAGACCACGACCCAGACGGAGGCGCCGGGATCAAGGGTCTGGAGCTTCGAGGCCAATCCTTGGGCGTGGACGGTCCAATCGCCTACCCGGGTGCGACGGCAAGCGCGGTAGGAATCGACGTAGCGTGCCGGGCCCAGGCGCGTGACCGTGTAGGGATCGGGATAGATCTCCGCCACATGGGGCCGCACGGCGATGTCGGGGTCGAGAAAAGCGGTCCGCGCTCCGATTTCGCGAGCCGTTCGTAAGGCTTCAACAAAGGGGTCGGTGACCTCGACGGGCAGGTAGACGGCGCGGTCCTTCTTTTTCTCTTCCTGATAGATGATGACGGAAAGCTCCGGCAGCCGGTCCACCGCTCGCTGGAAGGCTTTCTCCAGAGTTACGGGAAGCTCCACCGCCACGACCTGTGGTTTTTCATCAAGCAATCCTCGGCGCAGGCGTTCGGCGAACTCCATGCTGCCGGGCACGACGGGGACATAGCGGATATTCCCGCGGCGCACGGAGGCTGAGTCAGCCCCGGGAGACATAGCGTAGCGCCTCGCGGCCCAACGTTTGGACGATGGCGGTTTCGAGAGCTTGGGTCTTGTCGCGTCCGTTGCTACTCGCGCTCAGCTTCATCCCAAAGCGACCGATGTTGATGCCGTCGCGCGCGGTGTAGCGTTCGTCGGCGGCGTGGGAGGCCTGCAGGAAGTCGGCCACGTAGTCGAGCACTTCGTCGTCGGCAAAAGGCAAGTTTTCCTTGAGAATTTGGCGCTCTTCGTCGCGTTCGGGGAAATCGATGAGGATTTGCGGCTGCAGGCGGGAGTGAATGTACTCGGGCAACTCGAACGTGGAAGCGTCGTCGTTCATCGTGGCGACCATGCGAAAGTCGGGGCCGGCGTGAATCTTGACCCCGGCGACAATGGACTCGACGTAGCGCCGGTCGTCGAGCAGAGGAGCCAGCGAGGCCCAGCTTTTTTCGCTCATCCGGTTGCCCTCGTCGAGGATCGACACCCCGCCGCGGAGCATCGCCGTCACCAGCGGGGAGGCGACATAGCGCAGGCGGCCTTCGCCTTCAATGACGGGCGTAATCAGTAGATCCTCGGGACGGGTGTCGAGCGTGGCCTGCGTGATATAGACTTCTCGGCCCAGACTTTTAGCCGCGGCATACGCCAGGGTTGTCTTGCCGACCCCCGGTTTGCCCAGCAGGCGGGGCGTCATCGGCACGTCGTGTTCGTGAATCGTCAACCAGGCCGCATGCAGCTGGTGCATCAGCTCGGCTTGCCCGACCCAGCGGACGGAGATTTCGTCGGGATGGGCGAGGTGGAGATTTACGCCTTCCACGACCGCGGTTCGATCGGCGTCGGCAAATGGCGCCTTCATATTTCCATTCTATCGCGCGGAGTGGAGTTGCCCCGTCGTTGAACCGTGGAAGAACCCCTTGCGACACCGCACCTCCAGCTAAAGCATTCCCCACGCGGGCCGATCTTCCCCAATAGGCGGGCTAGGTTCCGCCGTGCGCTGAAGCCTTGACTGTCCGCCGTACGCCGCCCCCCGGCAACGGTCGAACGACTGTCTCTGAGACGTCACCACCGAGCTTGGCTCCATGAAGAAAAACCACATACCGAAGCCGCTGGTGTGGGCGGTCGTGGTGATCTGCGTCCTACCGACGCTTTTTACGTTGACGGGTGTCGATCTCGGGACCGAAGGGGAGACTCTAGATCCGCGGGGTGTTTCCACGCTTTCCGCCGAGCAACTCAGTGACCGGGTCTTTCAATTCGTCTCCGGCCCTTTGACCCACACGCTGCTCGAGTGGAGCGCCTTTTGGGCGGCGATTTTCACCGTGGCGCTGGCCTTCATTCATTTCCGAATCACCGGCGACGTGACCACGCCGGTGCTCGGCTCAGCGTTGTTTTGCGCCGGTTCGATGGACGCCTTTCACGCCTTGGCCGCCGACCGGCTGATCGAGGCCGCGGCGGACAATCGCGAGTTCATCCCATTTACTTGGGCTTTGTCGCGTGCTTTCAACGCCCTGGTCCTAACGATCGGCGTCAGTGTCTGCATGTTCCGTCGGCCGACATCACGCGGGGGGGTCTCGGTTTCGTATTCGGGATCAGCTCGTCGTTGGGCATCCTTTCCTACGTGGTGATTCACTTCTGCACCGTCAGCAGCCGGTTGCCCAAGACCATGTTCCCCGATTCGCTGATCACCAGACCCTGGGATGTCGGTCCTCTGTTCGTCTACCTGCTGGCCGCCGTCGTTGTCTTTCGACCGTTTCACCGGCGGGAGAGGAGTCTTTTTTCCCATGCCTTACTGCTCAGCATCATTCCCCAGGCGACCACCCAGCTGCACATTGTTTTCGGTTCGACGGCCTTGTTCGATCACCATTTCAACATCGCCCACTTTCTGAAAATCATCGCCTACCTCGTGCCGTTCATGGGACTCGTCCTCGAATACGTCCGCGCCCACCAAGAGCAAGGGCTGGCTCAGCGCGCGGTTCAGGAGTACGCGAATAGCCTGGAGGCGGCCAACGAGCTCAGCGAGCGTCAGGGCCAAGACCTCGAGCGCAGAAATCAAGAGCTGGCCCGCTTGAATGCCGAGCAGAAGAGGGTTGAAGAGGCGCTGAGCGAAGAGCGGAATCTGTTTCGGACCCTGATCGATAACTTACCGGACAATATCTTCTTCAAAGACACCGCGGGCCGCTTTGTTCTTTGCAATCGGGCCCAGGCCGACCTTCTTCGAGTGTCGGGACCGGATGAATTGGTGGGCAAAACAGACTCCGACTTCTTCTCGAAGGAGTTAGCGGCAAAGTATGCCGCTGACGACCAGAGTGTTATGGGGTCGGGGGAACCACTGCTCAATCGGGAAGAGCCGGTCACTGACGAGAACGGTAACGAAAGGTGGCTTTTGACCACCAAGGTGCCCCTGCGGGATACGGCGGGCAAGATTATCGGTCTCGTAGGTAGCGCGCGCAACGTTACCGATTTCAAGCGGGCGCGGCAAGAGCTTCAACAATACCTTGCGGAGTTGGAGGAAGCCAGGGACGTCAGCGAACGCCAGGCTAGAGATCTGGAGGTCAGAGCTCAGGAGCTGGCCCGTTCCAATGCCGAGCAGAAATGGGCTGAGGAGGCGTCTCGGGCCAGAGAAAGGCAGTTCCGCGCCTTGGTCGAGAGCGCGCCGGATGCGATGGTCATCGTCGATAGGAAAGGCGCGATAGCACTCGTGAACGCGCAGGCGGAAAAGCTGTTCCGCTACGAGCGCTCCGAGCTGTTGGGCGAGGCGGTCGAAAAGCTCCTGCCCCAGCGCCTCCGCGAGGGGCACGTCCCGCAGCGCGACGGCTATCTGGCGGACCCACACCTTCGGCCGATGGGCGTTGGCAGGGAACTCCACGGCCGCCGTAAAGACGGCAGTGAGTTCCCGGTCGAGATCAGTCTCAGCCCGATCGAGGGCCCGGGTGAACCGCTAGTTGTCAGTTCTGTTCGTGATATTACCGACCGCAAGCGGGCCCGGGAGAAGCTGGTCCAGTATGTGAATGATTTGCGGTCTGCCAAGGCTATCATGGAGCGTCAGGGGACGGAGCTTACCGAGTCGAACGCCGAACTCGAGAAGTTCGCCTACGTCGCCTCGCACGACCTGCAAGAACCGCTGCGGATGGTGGCCGGCTACACCCAGCTTCTGGCCAAGCGATACCAAGGCAAACTGGACGCCGACGCCGACGAGTTTATCGCCTACGCGGTGGATGGGGCGAACAGAATGCAGCGGCTGATCAACGATCTGCTGGCCTATTCCCGGGTGGGGCGGGGGAACAAGGATCCCGAGGCCACCGATTGTGAAGAGGTCTTTCGACAGGCGCTTCGGAATCTCGGCGCAGCCATCGAGGAAAGCGGCGCCTCGGTCACCAATGACCCGCTTCCGACAGTCATCGCGGATGCGATGCAATTGGGCCAACTATTTCAAAACCTTGTGGGCAACTCGATCAAGTATCGCGCCGCCGCCGCGCCACAAGTGAAAGTGTCCGCGCAGGTTCAAGACAACGAATGGGTTTTCTCGGTACGCGACAACGGAATCGGCGTCGAACCGCAGTACCAGCAGCGAATCTTCGAGGTCTTTCAGCGCCTGCACACGAGCGACGAGCACGCGGGTACCGGCATTGGATTGGCCATCTGCAAGAAGATCGTCGAGCGGCATAACGGGCGCATTTGGGTGGAGTCGGCGCCCGAGCAGGGATCAATCTTCTATTTCACTCTTCCGAAAACCGATACTCCAGGGGAATAACGACATGGAAACGATGAGACCGATTGAGATACTGCTGGTGGAAGACAACGCCGGCGACGTGCGCCTTACCATCGAGGCCCTCAAGGACGGCAAGATCTCCAACAACCTGCACGTCGCGCGCGACGGGACGGAGGGCCTGCGCTTCCTGCACCGGGAGGGGGCCGATAAGCCGGCGGCGCGTCCTGATCTGATTCTGCTGGACTTGAACTTGCCGAAGAAGAACGGACGGGAAGTGCTGGCGGAGATCAAAGGGGACCCGGACTTGAGGCGGATCCCGGTGGTTGTACTGACGACGTCGCAGGCGGACGACGATATCTTCAAAAGCTACGACCTGCATGCCAACTGCTACATCAATAAGCCCGTCGATTTCGAGCAGTTCATTCGTGTCGTTCGATCGATTGAAGACTTCTGGCTGACGGTCGTCAAGCTGCCGACCAACGGAAGACAGTGAGCGAAGGGCCGGGTCGAGTCCTGCTGATCGAAGACAACCGGGCTCAGGCTCGGCTGATCCGCGAGCAACTGTCTGACGTGAAGAGTTTCTCGTTCGAGATGGACTTGGCTGATCGGCTCTCCGAGGGGCTCTCGCAGCTGGAAAACGGCGACCTCGCGGGAGTTCTTCTGGACCTTTCGCTCCCGGACAGCCAAGGGCTGGAGACGCTGGACGCCGTGCGAGCCAAGGCCCCCGACGTTGCGGTCGTCGTCCTGACCGGTCTGAACGACGAAGCTTTGGGCGCCGAAGCGGTAAGAAAGGGCGCTCAAGATTATCTGGTCAAAGGAGCCGCCGATGGTGAGTTAATAGCGCGGGCGCTCTCCTACGCCATCGGGCGGCAGCAACTGGCTACGGAACTGGAAAGCTCCCGGCTCACCCAGTTGGGCCAGCAGGGGAGACTTAACCGACAGTTGGCGGATCGGAATCGGGAACTGGAGGAGTTCGCCTACGTCGCCAGCCATGACCTGCAAGAGCCGTTGCGCAAGCTGATCACCTTCGGCGGGCTGCTGCGCAAAGATCTGGGGGACGACTTGCCCGAGAGGGCCGGTCGACATCTTGACTTTATCACCGACGCCGCCGGGCGGATGCAAACGCTGGTACAGGATCTGCTGGCTCTCTCCCGCGCGGGCAAGTCGGAATCCCGGCGCCAACTGGTTGCCATCGACACGTGCATCGACAAGGCGCTTGACGCACTTCAGATGGCCCTCGAAGGCAAGGGCGCCGAGATCCGCCGCGACTCCCTTCCCGAGCTGTGGTGCGATCCGATCATGGTTACGCAGATCTATCAGAATCTCATCGGCAACGCACTAAAATTCGTCGCCGACAACAGGCCTGCGGTCAGGCTGACCGCGGAGCAAGACGGCGAGCGCTGGGTTCTCGGGGTCGCCGACAATGGAATCGGCCTCAAGCCGGAGTACGGGGAGCAAATCTTCCAGGCCTTCCAGCGGCTTCACGGCCGA
The DNA here is from genome assembly GCA_965206025.1 of Bryobacterales bacterium. GTDB lineage: Bacteria > Acidobacteriota > Terriglobia > Bryobacterales > UBA6623. The sequence goes on from CBDBIU010000004.1 coordinate 957,897, forward strand.
GCCGAGTACGAGGGTTCGGGGATCGGCCTGGCCATCTGCCGGAAGGCGGTGGAGCACCACGGGGGAAAGATTTGGGTGGAGTCCGAGCTCGGCCGGGGAGCGCATTTCAAGTTCACCCTGCCGCAGCGATCGCGCAAGCAGTAAGGCCCCGGCACCGGCTGTCAGCGGAGGAGATTGTAGCGTTCTTCACGGCTACCCGACAGGCCCGGACTCGCGCGATTGTTGGATCGGGAGGTAGGCGGCGCCGTAGAGTCCCGCCTGATTACCCAACCGGGCCTTTTCGATGCGCGTGTTCGTCCGACGATACGTGTAGGAGCGCTTCTCGACTTCTTCGAACATCGCGGGAGCAAACCGGTCCCACCCGGCCAAGACTCCGCCGCCCAGCAGGTAGAGAGGGAAGTTGAAAGCATTGACGAGGTTGGCTAGAGCACGCCCGAGCGCTTCGCCCATACGCTCGTAGATACGGATGGCCTCGGCGTCGCCATCTTGCGCGGCGGCTTCGACGAGGCGGGCGCTGATTCTTCCCTGCGATTCCGCGAGCTTGGCGAGTGCGGGGGACGTGCCCGCCGCGATGGCCTCTTCGGCCATACGCGTGATCGCTGTGGCGGAGGCGTGGGCTTCGACGCAGCCGTAGTTGCCGCAGCCGCACAGCGCCCCGTCGTGAGGCTCGACGGTGATATGACCCAGCTCGCCCGCCATGCCGTCTTGGCCGTGCAGCACTTTACCGCCGCTGATGACGCCGCCGCCGATGCCGGTACCCAATGTCAACAGCACCAGGTCGTCAACGTCCCGGCCGGCGCCGAGCCAGACTTCTCCGAGCGCCGCCGCATTAGCATCGTTTTCGAGGATGACCGGGCAGTCGAGCTCGCCCTCCAGCTTATCCCGAAGGGGGAAGTTTTCCCAGCCCGGCAGGTTCGGCGAGGTTACGATGAGGCCCTCCTCGAGGCGAATCAAACCGGGCACGCCTAGGCCAACGCCCAGCAGCTTGTCGCCGTCGTGGCCGGCCCGCACTTGCCGAATGCCGGCGATGATGTTTGAGGCCACTTTGTCGCGTCCGGCGGCGGCTTCCGTCGAAACTTGGAAGTCTTCGAGGAGGGCGCCGTCGTGCGTGATCGCCGCGGCGCGTAAATTCGTTCCGCCAAGATCAACGCCAATTGCAAAATCAGCCAAGGTCTTTCGCCTCGTTCAAGGGCGCATCATATCACAGGGTTGATCGCCGAGATGACGTGAAGCGCTTCCCCCGATGGGTTGCTTCCAGGTATTAGATCGGCGGTTTGCGGCGGTGCCAATCGGTGCGTTTCTGAAATTCTTCGCCTATCCGGAGCAGCGTGTGCTCTTCGTGGGGGCGCCCGACGAGCTGGATTCCCAGCGGCAGACGGTTGGCTCCGAACCCGCAAGGCAGCGAGAGAGCAGGCAAGCCCGCGAGGTTGCCGGCTGCGGACAGGTCAATATTGCCTCGCTCACCGTCGGGAAGTTCTAGAGGCCGGCCGACATCCAAGGGTTCATTCAGGCGAGAGGCGGTCTCCGGAGTCGTTGGCGAGACGATGAGGTCAACCTGTGTAAAGAGATCGCGAAGTTTCTCTTGGATGATCCGCCGAATCCGCATGGCCCGGAGGTATTCCGATGCCGGGATTGCGAGACCGGCTCTTAGTCCCGCCTTCTGCCGCTCGTCGGCCAGCGTTTCCAGCCCATCGCTTCGGATCAGGGCCTCGAAAGCGCTTGAACCCTCCGCCGAGATAATGACTTCCGCAACGTCGCCGTAGGGCAGCAGGGGCAAAGAAATCGGCTTGAACTTCAGCTTCATCTCCCCGAAAACGTCGAGCGCGTCTCGGAAACCGGGACGGGAAGCCGGGTGCGCCCAATGTCGGAAATCGACATCCGAGAAGCCGACGCGCAGCGTGTCGAGAGCAGGTTTCGTTTGGCTTCGATAGTGGAAGTCGCGCCCCGAGGACGAAGGGTCCTGGGGGTCGTTGCCGGCTATCGCCTCTAACACCAGCGCACAGTCGGCCGCCGAGCGGCACATGGGCCCCAGCTTGTCCATGGTCCAGGAAAGAGGCATGGCGCCGTGGCGGCTCACCAAGCCGTAGGTAGGCCGCAAGCCTGTGATCCCGCAGTAGGAAGCGGGCGTGGTGATGGATCCCCAAGTCTCCGAGCCGATGGCGAAGGGGACCAGACCAGCCGCGACTCCGCTGCCGGGTCCGCTGGAGGAGCCGCCTGACCAGTGACCGGTGTTCCAAGGGTTAAGCCCCGGTCCGTGCATTGATGCCGCGGCGTAGCGATAACCCCCTGCGCCGGCCAGCTCGACCATCGCCAACTTAGCGACGAGGACCGCTCTGGCCGCCTCCAACTTCCGAATGAGGGTGGCATCGTAGTCGAATTGCTGGTGGCGATATGGCTCGGCTCCCCACGAGGTGGGGGCGTCTTTTGTGGCGAGAAGGTCCTTCACGCCGCAGGGAATACCTTGTAGGGGGCTTTCGATGCGGCCGGCTCGAAAAAGGGTGTCCGCTTGATCGGCTTGCCCGAGCGCCGGCCCTTCGATCAGGTGCGCCAAGGCGTTATACCGGGGGCCGAAGCGACGTAGGCGGTCGAGATAGGCCAGGGTCAGCTCCCGCGACGAGAATTCCTTCTTGGCGAGACCGGACGCTAGATCCGTGATCGATTCGAACAAGGCGGCCTCCCTCAAGGACGGAACATGAAGGCAGGCTCGGTGTCGAAGGGAACTTCGAACCGCGCCAGCGCATTGACGCGGCGGCCCAATCTCGTTAGGGCGGAGGCCAGTTCGGAGTCTGTCGCGCGTTGGCGCTCGGTTGGGGGAGCGGTCTGCTGAGCGGCAGCGGAGCCGGCGGTCGCTGCTGATAGTGCTGCCGCGAACATTCTGCGTGAGATTGTGGGTTTGTCCATCGAGATCCTCCGGCGGTTTTCGAGTGGGGTGGAAAGATTCCGCGCGCCGCGAGTTGCGCTGCCGTCGGTAAGATACCACAATGGCAACTCGGCTTTATGCTGCGCGCCTACCTACTGGTGTATCCATTTCTGTGTCTCTACGTTTTGTTGGGGACGGTGATCTTCGTCCCGCTCACCTGGATCACGCGGGACATCCGAGCGATCTATTGGGTGGCCAGGACAGGTGTGCGATTGGGATTGCGGCTTTCAGGCGTCAAGGTGAAGCTCGTGAACCGGGAATACGCCTTTGAACATCCCAGTTGCGTCTATGTGAGCAACCATGTCAGCAACCTTGATCCTCCCGCCCTGTTCATGGTTCTGCCCCGCGTGGCCTTCGTCCTCAAGCAGGAGCTGGGACGCATTCCTTTGCTGGGGTATGTGATGGGCTTGGGCGGGTTCATTTACGTGAATCGCAAGGACCGCGATTCCCGACGGATGGCTCAGCAAGAAGCCGTGGCGAGGCTGCGTGAAGGAATCCCTCTGATTATTTTTCCGGAAGGCACGCGGAGTCGGGGCGGGCAGTTGCTACCGTTTCGCCCGGGGCCATTCACAATCGCGATCGAGGCTCAGGCGCCGATCGTTCCGGTGACGGTTCACGGCAGCCGCCGCCTCATGCCCAAGGGCAAGTCGACCGTCGTGCCCGGTGAAATCTCGCTCGTGTTTCATCCGCCCGTGCTGACCGAGGGACTCGGCCCCGAGGTGCGGGGGGAGCTAATGAAGCGGATACGTCAGACGATGGAGGAGGCTCTTTAGAGTCAAGAATCTTTCTTGCAGAAAAGTGTGCATGACGAGCCGTGAAGAACGACAGTGCAAGGATCGAGGGTTTGGCGAAGCAGGGGATGAAATTTGTAGCCGGAGTGACGACCGTCAAAGCCGCCGCACCCGCCGTCTGTTGCTGAGTTGTCCGATTCACAGTTCGGCTGCGTATATTTAGAAGCCAGGTGGACGGTCGAAAACTTTGGGCACGGCATGCCGTGCCCTCGAGTTTGGCGTTTGACTAGATAGATTCCTGCATGGAGTTGGGCTGGGGGGGGCGAGAGTGTGAAAAGCCTTGCTGGCCAGAAATGTTTTGGGCATTCTGTTATCGAGTTGTATAACTAGACAAAAGGTCCCATGGGTTACCCCACCGAAATCCAACTTATCCAGCGCAAGGCCAGTCGGCAGTGGTGAACCTTAGAACTGCGGATCTGCCGGGCGCGGAGCCATCGTTGATGATCAGCGGCTCTTTGCCCGCCCGGCTAGCCCGCATTTCTCACCACCTGACGGTCGAAGTGCGCAACAAGCCCGCCGTTACTGCGTTGCGCTTGCTCACCGTGCTCAACGTACTGCACTCACCTACTGTACTGAAAACAAGCGGCTTTCCGACCCTGTGACTGTCCCGGTCATTGCCTGGAGACCGCCATGCCACTTCGACCGACTTCAATTTCTACGGATTCTCGGGGGTCGGATGTGGGGGAAGGCTCATAGAATCAACAACTTAATCAAAATATTCTGCGTAAATGCTATAATGTCAGGCACTTAGGAAGCCGCCCTTAGATTGGACGGACGGCTGTGGTCGCGAGTTCTCCCCATGGAAAAAGTCGCCGTGCTGGATTCCGGAGGGCAGTACTGCCACTTGATCGCGCGAAAAGTGCGCGAGTTGGGCGTCTATGCGGAGATCCTACCGCTGGCGGTAAAGCCGACGGACCTGAACGGGTACCGAGGGGTGATCATATCCGGCGGTCCGGCCAGTGTGTTTGCTCCCGAAAGTCCGCAGCCCGACACGAATCTGTTCGAGATCAAGCGTCCACTGCTCGGCGTCTGCTACGGCCACCAGTTAATGGCTCATTACTTGGATGGAGAGGTTGAGCCGGGAACGACGCATGAATTCGGGAGAGCCGACCTTCGAGTCCGGCGGGACGACCCGCTGTTCAACGGACAAGTTCGCCGCCAGAGGGTATGGATGAGCCACGGCGATCAGGTCACCAAGCTTCCGTCGGGTTTCCAGGTCCTCGGCGACACCCGGCAGTGCAAGGTGGCCGCCATGGGCGATCTGAACCGGAAGTACTTCGGCGTGCAGTTCCATCCCGAAGTTATCCACACGGTCCACGGGGCCGAGATCCTACGTAACTTTCTCGCGGGGGTCTGCCGCTGCCGCATGAACTGGCACCCACAAGACCGCGTGACTCAGATTCAACGGCAGATTCAGCGGGTCGCGAAAGGCCGCCGCGTGCTGTTTTTCCTGAGCGGCGGCGTCGATTCGACGGTGGCCTACGCCTTGACGGTCGGGGCGTTACGCCCCGAGCACGTGCATGGCATCTATGTCGATACGGGATTCATGCGCGCGGGCGAGACGCGGCAAATCCGCAGGGCTTTCGATCGCGTGGGCTTTCGGTCCTTCGAGGTCGTCTCCGCCCGCGGCTTTTTCTTCAGCGCTCTGAGAAAAATCGTCGATCCCGAGCAGAAGCGGCAGCTCATCGGCAAGCTTTTCATCGACGTGCAAGACCGGGTGCTCGAGCGCCAGGAATTCAAGAACCATGACTGGGTGCTCGGACAGGGTACGATCTATCCCGACACGATCGAATCGGGAGGTTCGGCGAATTCGTCGGTCATCAAGACTCACCACAACCGGGTGAAACGCATCGACGAGCTGATCAAAGAAGGCCGTGTGCTGGAGCCGCTGGTGGAATTTTATAAGGATGAAGTCCGGCTTTTAGGTCGCGTACTGGGACTGCCGGCGGAACTCATCGGACGCCACCCGTTCCCCGGCCCGGGACTGGCGATCCGTTGCCTTTGCTCCGCCCGCACCGCCAAGCTGCAAAAAGATCCCGAGATCAACGAGTTGGCCAAGCAGTCCAAGTACCGGGCCGTTCTATTGCCGCTGCGGAGCGTGGGCGTACAGGGCGACAGCAGAAGCTACGCGAAGATAACGGTTCTCTATCACGGCGAACCGGAGTATCGCCATGGTCTGCCGTTGGCTACGGAGATCACAAACCAGTATCGGTACACCAACCGTGTCGTGATGGTGCTAACGCCGAGACGGTTTCGGCCCTCCGAGTGGAAGATCCAACGCGCTTACCTGACCCAGAAGCGGGTAGCGCTGCTTCAGGAAGCCGACAGCATTGTGACGGATTTTCTACGAGATAGCGACCTCTACAACTCCGTCTGGCAGTGTCCCGTGGTCTTGTTGCCGTTTTCCCGCCGGGGCGGTGAGACGATCGCCTTGCGTCCGATCACGTCGGTGGACGGAATGACTGCGGAAGTAGCCCAGCTTCCCGGCGCGAAATTGCACGCGCTGGCCAGGAAGTTGATGCTGCTGCCCGAGGTGGAGGCCGTCCTGCTAGACGTTTCCCACAAGCCTCCCTCGACGATCGAATGGGAGTGAGCCTCCTGTAAGAGCGCCGCGGTGGGATAAGCAGGCCTGCTTGTCGCCTTGGCGCTTAACCCGCTTTTCTCACCACCTGACGGTCGAAGTGCGCCATAGGCCCGCCATGACTGCGTTGCGCTTGCTCGCCGTGCTCAACTTACTTTCCCGGTCGGACGCTGAACGGAAATCGCTGATTATTTCGGTAGCAGCAAGATACGAGCCGGCCAGGCTGCACCCGCAAAAGTACGCCTCCGCGCGCCGAGCGGCGCGCGCCTTGTACTGACGGGCTTCTCACGCACTTCGTCTCGCCACGTGGTGAGAAAAGCGGGTTAACCGAGTTGTACCCGAAAGGCTACGGTCAAGGGATCGCGAGCACAACGGGTCTCGCTTGACCAGGTGATTTCCGAGCCACGCCCTTGTCCCGGCGGCCGAGCTGGCCAGGCGGCATTTTGCGTGTAAATGAAGGTCCGCCGAGAGAGGGGATGAAGCCCCAGCGGTATGCACGAGCTTATCGGAAGGCAGCTACGGCCATTGCAGTGATGATTCCGTATAGATTATAAATATTTATTATCTCATAAGTATTACACACTGTAGTAACTATAATTATAGATTTGCATTATAGTGAGTAGGCTGTTTTACTAAGGGAATGGAAGCGGAGGCCCAGATGTCGGAGCGGGTATACATCTTTGACACGACTCTGCGGGACGGGGAGCAGTCCCCGGGCTGCAGTATGACCACACCGGAAAAGGTCGAGATGGCGGGGAAACTGGCGGAGCTGGGCGTCGACATCCTCGAGGCCGGTTTCCCGGTAGCTTCCGACGGGGATTTCGAAGCCGTGCAGGCCGTGGGGCGGGAGTTTCCGGACGTGAGGGTGGCGGCACTGGCGCGGGCGGTGCCGAACGATATCGAACGTGCGTTACGGGCGCTGGAAGGCGCGAAAAAGCCGCGCGTGCACTGCTTCATTGCCACCAGCGAGATTCACCTCACATACAAACTCCACAAGACCCAGGAGCAGGCGCTCGACGATGCTGTGCGAGCAGTACGACAGGCGCACGAGCACGTCGAGGATGTGGAGTTCTCGGCCGAGGACGCCACGCGCACCGAGATCGACTACCTTTGCCGCATCTCGAAGGCCGCGGTTGAGGCCGGTGCGACGACCATCAATATTCCGGATACGGTGGGATTCATGGTACCGGACGAATACGCAGCCTTTATCGGACGGGTGGTCGAGGCGGTTGGAGACAAGGCGATCGTCAGCGTCCACACGCATGACGATTTGGGGATGGCCGAGGCCAACTCTCTGGCGGCCCTGCGGGCGGGAGCCCGCCAGATCGAGTGCACGATCAACGGCATCGGCGAGCGCGCCGGCAATTGCGCGCTGGAAGAAGTGGTGATGGCGATGGCCGTGCGAAACGACCGGTTGCCTTTCCATACCGGCATCCGAAACGAGTTGCTCTATTCTTGCAGCCAGTTACTGAGCAGCTTGATCACCTTTGGGCCACAGCCCAACAAGGCCATCGTGGGCGCTAACGCGTTTGCTCACGAAGCGGGTATTCACCAGGACGGCTACCTGAAAAACCCCTTGACTTATGAAATCATGAAGCCCGAGATGGTCGGCGTGCCGGCCACGAACCTCGTGTTAGGCAAACACAGCGGGCGTCACGCTCTGCACGAACGGGTGAAGGACCTGGGTTTCGACGATCTGGGTCGAGAGCGGCTCAACGAAGTCTACAGGGCGTTTACGACGCTTGCCGATGGTCGGAAGGGAGTAACGAACGACGACATTGTCGCCCTGTTGAAGGATCTCGGCATCCCAGAAAAGGCGGCTTGACGGGCCAAGGGGGGCCGAAGCTTTCCTGAGTAACCCCATCTCCGACCAGCCCTCCACCTATCTTGTTTTTCGCACCACCTGGCGGTCAAAGTAGGCGATAGGCCGCCAATACTAAGTTGCGCTCGCTCAGCGTGCTTGGGGACCTCCATCATCCTAAAAACGGCAGTTGCTAGAGCGAGTCGCTGACCCAGGAGGTGCTGCCGACGATCCTTCCGCGCAGGAAATGGCGGAAAATCCAGCTCAGAATCAAGCGCCAGCGTTGCGTGCGGCCATGGACCTTGCTAGCGTGTCCGTGCCAGGACGGCAGTCGCCGTGACGGTGGTGAGAAAAGGAAGCCGGCATTCCGTTGCCCGTCGGCATACGATCAGTCCGGCCGGTGGGGCTTCAAGCGCTTTCGCGCCACATAGACGGTCAAGTCGCCGTCGGTTCGGACGAGACAGAATCCGCCAGCCCCTTCGAGAATGGTCACCTTGGTTCCGGCGGCCAACGTGCCGTCGGCGCGGCTTTCCTTATCGGGGCCGTCAAGATAGTAATCGGTTTCGCGCTGGAGTCGGTGCGTAAATACCGTGCGAGCGGGAGAATGGGGCTGCCACTCCGCGGGTAGTCGCAACACATAGGCGACCGCGTTCGGGGCGGGGTGGCTTTCGTGCACGATCACCAGGCTTTTCCCTTCCTCGAACCAGCCTAGCCCTTCCCAGTTCACGCCCTTGAGATCTTGGGGCATGATTCGGTCCAAGTCGATCGGCTCGCCGATGATCTTGCCGCGCGTGGAAAATCGCTGCAGCCAGTGATGCCGGTATTCCCGCGTACCGAGGGAATTGTGCGAGCTAAGCAGCACGATGAATCCCCAGCGTCCCCCCGGACCTTGGTGCCAGACCAGATCGGGCGCGCGAAACCGCTGCGCACGCGGCGCGCGACCCCGGGGAGAAGGCACTTTCAGCTCAGTGAACTTCGGTCCGCGAACGAGGATATCGCGCTCGCCCCGTTTCAACGTGTGCACTTGCACGATAGGCCGCAGTGGCGCGCGTCCCGCGCGTCCCCGTAATTGCTGGGGTACGTGCTCGTACTCCGGGTAGCCCCCCTCCCACAGGACAGCGATCTTCGACGATCCGTCCTCTTGGGGTCTGACTGCTAGTCCCTCAAGGCCCCGCTTACCGAACTCGGCCAAGGGGCTGCCATACTCCGCGATGACCCCTTCGGCGCCGAACAACGCGCGCAGCCTTTCCGAGAGAACCGCGACCCGGCCGTCCCCCAGCAAGGCAATGGACTCGAGGTCGGTGGCTAAGCCGGCTTGGGGAAGAGAGACCGTCTCGATTCGCTTTTCGGCAAGACGGATGATCGGCCCAGTATCGTTTTCGAGGTGGACGCGGAAGTAAACGCCCCTGTGCCCGTCGTCGACGATCAGCAGCGTGTCACCGTAGCGGGCAATCCCGGAGGCTTCGGTAACCGCGGGGCCTTGGCCAAGGCTCGAAGAGGCGATAAATAACCCCATCCAGCAGCCCAGTGTCGGCAAACGGCGATGCATAAGCTCAGGCGGACGCGACCTGTCTTATTCTACTAGCCCGTATTTCTGCTTGGAAAATAGGCCCTGTCTTTAACATGAATTGCGTTACGGGGCATATTTTCATGGCTCTTCTGGGATTTTAGTGGCTGGCGGCGGTGAGTGACGGATCCCTCGCCACTGTGAGGCCGACCTCCCGGAGCCTGCTTCGGTGCCATTCAAGGGCTTCGTGACAACTCTACGGCCCCCAAGGCCGGGCGGCGACTGCGTTGGCCAAAAAGAATTACTGATAAACAAAGGGTTACGAGTAGAGCAAGGCTGCTGGCAGGTAGTCGTACAGTCTCCCGAAGGCTGTGAAATGCGGATCCACAACTGTCATCCAGTGGCCACACTCAAAGAGATAACTCCCTGTTTATCAGTGTCTTATTCCCTTTACGAGTTGCCCACGACCGGACTGGCGTGTAGGGTATTTGGGGATTTCTTGGCCGCCTTTTGGGCTCCGATGTGACTGCGGGCGACGTCGGGTCGGCAGGATGGAGGAGCCGGCTACCCGTTGGCCACCCACTAAAAACCCGGAAGAGCCATTTTCATACCGCGGGGTGGACGAAGTTCATGTGACTCACCAGGTGGCCAGGCGAAGCGCGTGAAGTGGGTGAGAGGCCCGTCAGTACAAGGAGCGGGCAGTTCAGCGCGCGGAGGCGTACTTGAACAACTCCCAGGCACGGCGGGCAAGCGCAACGATGTAATGGCGTGCCTAGGGTGCGCCTTGGCCGTCAGGTGGCGAGAAAAACGGCTTAGCGAGGGAGCGCTTCGGGGGCCAGGGATCAGGAAGTGGTATTCGCGATTCACGGGCCAAGCCAGTCGCGGTCTTAGACAAGTATATTCTTGCTCTCATTTCGACCAGTCCAGCATCCCTCGCGCCTCCGCGGGCTTCTTGCACACACCCGCGCATGGGTGCGCCGATGGTCATGGGTCCTACTTCTCTACCTGCTCGACAACCACCTGAGTAGGCCGCATTCGCCCGTTGACATCCTGCTCGTATACCGACGTCTGAATGCTTTCCCCATCCTCGCTCGGCCGAGTCACTCTTTGCTGGGACTCTACTGCTCCCATACGACTGGGATCGGCGAAGCCGCGCACCCGGGTGCGGGTCGTTTCGACAACCTCTCCGGCCTGGCCCAAGGTCCTCTCACGAGTGATCGTGCGCATCAGTTGCGGTCCTCTCGCGTTCAAGAAGCGGGGCGAGCCGGCGGTGGGGGAGAGGCCGTAGACCTGGACCGTCTCGGAAGACGACCCATCCGGCCGCTCGATCAGCTCTCCCACCGTTCGGTTGGAAAGCGTCATCTTCGACGACATAGCGTCTCGCTCATAGACGACGGTTCGCGTGGTCGATTTGTTGCCCGATTTGGTCATGACGGTCTCCTCGCGCGCGGACTCGATGAGCCGCCCGCTGCCGTCGTCGACTCGACGGGTTTTTTGAATCTCGACGGATGTTTCGTCCCGCTGCGTTTCCACGGATTCCTCCCGGGAGTAGGCGCGAAACCCGCCATTGATCGAAGGTTTTTCCGAGACCACCGTCGTATGAGTCTTGTCTCCCGTCTTTTTCTCCCGGCTTACCGACCGCTCCGCCGGCCTCATGCGTCCATTGATGTCCTCCAGGTAGGTTGTTGCCGTGGTAACGACGGTCCCATCGGCGAGCGTGCGTGTCTCTTCCCGGATCAGCTCTTGCTGTGTCGGCTCCCCATTAGCGTCGTAACGCTGGGTTCTCCGCTCGACGACCTTTTCCTCTGGAGACGCTTTGATGACACGCTCCTTTTCCGAGAGATAGGCAACCTGGCGCCCGTTCAGATTGGTCAGCATGAGACTGGTCTGAGATGCACCCTCAAGATTTTCCTGGGATTCGGAAATCGGGACGCTCATCCGGTTCCCACTGAGGCCGTACACCGTGACGTTTTGGACGCTTGAGCGAGGGGGGCGGGGGCTGGGTTGTTCGGCCTCTTCCTTGCCGGCCTCTCCTTCCGCGTCCCCTGCTTCAGCCGCTTCTTCTGCTTGCTGTTGACCCGCTACCGGCTCTTCCTCCAGTCCACTCTCCGCCCGCGATCCTTCCGGTTGGGTTTCTCCTTGCGGTGTCTCCTGGCCTGGCTCGGGCTGTTCGTCTTCGCCCCGAGCGACCGAGCCGCTGATGATGATCACGCCGCTCGGCGAGCGACGGACTCTCGTCTCAAGCTCCGGTTGGCGCGCGGATCCCTCGGCCTGCTCGTTCCCTTGCTCGGCCTGGGCCGCCTGCGAGTCTTGATCCTCACCATCCTGCTGAGCCGTCAAGGGCATCAGAAAAGCCAATAGAAGAATCGGGATCCGTCTGGCCATCGAAACCTCCGGGGGAATTCCTATTGTTCAGTCTAGCCACTCCATTGGCGCCCGCAAGCGACAATCGCCGTAATCGTCGCCCCAATTTGGCCCTAGGCCAGATTTCTCACAAAGGTTCGGGGCGACTCATGTGTTACCCCTGTCCCTGGTCCAGACCGTCGAAGCAGCCTTACAACGAATCTCGGTCGGGGCGGTTTTCGCGCATGAAGCGGATGATCGATTCGAGGGAAGCACCGGGCTGAAAGACGGCGGCGACGCCGCGCTCTTTCATCGCGGGCAGGTCTTCGTCGACAATGGTGCCGCCTAGAACCACCTTGACGTCATGCATGCCGTTCTTGTTGAGCAACTCCATCAGACGCGGCACGATCACCGTGTGGGCGCCGGAAAGAATCGAGAGCCCGATGAACTCGACATCTTCCTCCAAAGCCGCGGAGACGATCTGCTCCGGTGTCTGGCGCAGCCCGGTGTAGATGACCTCCATGCCGGCGTCGCGCAACGCCCGGGCGATCACCTTAGCGCCACGGTCGTGGCCGTCGAGACCCGGCTTGGCGATCAGGACGCGAATCGGCGGTGAGGAAGATGGGTTTTCCTGATTGTTCATCGTTCCAAAAGGAATCTCAAACGTCCTCTTGACGAAAGAGTTCTTAGGTAGCGGGCGGGTATTCGCTATGCACTAATCTCGACCAGGATACACCAGTTATCGGCAACCGGGCAGAGGGGCAGCGATAAAGGCCCTCCGGCGCGCGCTGTTCGCGTTACTCAAACTGTTTGCGGAAGTCGGAGAGCTGCTCTTTGATCTCGAGGACTTCACTTCTGAGTTCGTCGATGTCGGATTCCAACTTTGCGATGCGATCAGCCGATGCCTCCTCGGGTGCGAGCGTCTGAACGGGTGCGGGCTGAGCTTCCGGTTCCTCAGGCCGCACTTCACCGGAGAGAAGGTGGGCGTAGCGTGGTTCTCTCGCACCGGGTCGTCGGGCGAGTTTGGCGACTAGCGGCTCGGGGCGCTCGACCAAGTGATCGAGACAAACCTCTACCGAGGCAAGGTCATCGAAGTCGTACATGCGCTGCGTACGGCTTTTGAGTTCACCCACAGACTGCGGTCCGCGCAGCATCAGCACGCATAGGACAGCCATCTCGCGGGGGCCGAGACCGAGGGTCTCCCAGGCCCAGTGCCGGTACTTCGGCACCCGATGATCCCTTCCGGTCAGCACCAGCGCAAGCTTCTTCTCGCGCAAGCTCTCGATCGCACGGGCCACCGTCGGCCCGTCATAGCCGACAACGGGGTTTCGATTCGATTTCTGATTGCAGGCGCTGATGAGGGCGTTGAGCGAGAGCGGATAGTACTCGGGCGTGGTCATATCCTTGTCGATCAGCGCCCCGAGAACACGGACTTCAGTTTCGCTCAATGGAAGAGACAAGAGACGCTTTTCCCTTATTCCGATTATACTGTTCAGACTTGATTACGAGCGACACGCTGTGCCCCTCTGGCTGTTGCATTACGGCGGTATCGCGATGGCAACCAGAAAAGAGTCGAATCGACCGCCCCCGTGGGTCGGCTGAAACACCAGAGGGAATGGCAGTTGCTTGGAACTCGTGAGACCGGTGATCCAGATCCTGACGGGGCTGATAGCCAACCCCTCCGCTATGTCTCGGCCCTCGCCTCCGACGTAGCTTGCGAGCTGGAGACCCGACTTGAGGTCCAGCATCGCCACGAACCCGTCTCCGTCACCTCCGCCCAAGTTCGCCTGGGGCGCACCCGCTGTAGGGAAATCCGCGGAGTCGGTTTGCCCTACAATCCAGACGCGGTTGTCGGGAAATCCGGAGAAGCTGTCAAACCCGTCACGAAGACCTGACCGCGTTCGTCAACGGCGATCGCGAATGCCCCGTCGTATCCGCTTCCCGCTAGGAGCACGCCCCACTTGGCGGCATCCAGCTGAGGAGTCAGCTTGACAATATACGCGTTCATGGGGTCCCCGGGGTCCAGCTGTCTGTCGCCGATCCCAGGTAGGTCCACCGAGACGACGTGGCACGCAAGATAAACGTATCCTTCTCTGTCGGTAGTGACGGCGTCGCAGTCATCGCCGGCAGCGCCGCCCAGGAACGTTCCAAACCAGGGGAGTTCCGGCAGCGGTTCAGGAATACTGCACGCGCCCAAGAGAATGTACATCACCAAGGCGATCGGAGCTGCACGAGCGCTCGTTTTGATCGGATTCGCCTCGGCCAAAACCCCATGCTCAATGTCTATTAGCACGGATTTTTCTCGAGGGTAATCCGCAACGTTGCAGGCAAGCGGAGGGACTCATCTCGACGCGGCACACTGGAGAGTATACGCCACGATAGACAGCTTCGGCCTTAGGGCGGCGGGGTAAGCGCGCAGGCCATGTCGGGCTACACCACCGCCTTTTCTTCGTACGTTCCGAAGACGCCGCGCAAGACGTCGCACATCTCGCCCAGCGTGGCGTAGGCGCGGACGGCTTCGAGAATCGGCGGCATCAAATTGTCGGCGCCTTCCGCCGCCACGCGCAAGCCCTCCAACGCGGCTTCCGCGGCTTTGCCGTCGCGTTCTTCGCGCAGCCGGGCAAGCTTTTCCGACTGCCGGTCTCTCACCCCGTGGTCGATGTAAAGGGTGGAAATCGGCCTTTCCTCCTCCTCGACGAAGGCGTTCACGCCTACCGCGATCTCCTCTTTCCGTTCGACCGCCTGCTGGTATTCGTAGCTCGAGCGGGCGATTTCTGCTTGCGGGTAGCTTTCCTCGACGGCGCTGACCATACCGCCCATGGCGTCGATCTTTTCCAGCTCTTCAAAGAACTTCTTCTCCAGATCGAGCGTCAGCCGCTCGACAAAGTAGCTTCCCGCGAAAGGGTCCACAACTTTGGGGACACCGGTTTCATAGGCGATGACTTGCTGTGTTCTAAGGGCCAACAGAGCCGCTTCTTCCGTAGGCAGGGCGTAGGCCTCGTCGAGCGAATTGGTGTGCAGCGACTGCGTGCCGCCGAGGACGGCCGCCATGGCTTGCACCGCGGTGCGGACCAAATTGACGTTGGGTTGCGGCCAGGTCAGCGAGACCCCCGCGGTCTGGGTGTGAAAGCGCAGTCGTTCCGAGCGAGGGTCCTTGGCGCCGAAGCGATCGCGCATGACCTTGGCCCAGATTTTTCGCGCGGCGCGGAATTTGGCGATCTCTTCAAAAAAATCGTTGTGGGCGTCGAAGAAGAAACTCAGCCGCGGGGCGAATCGATCAACGTCGAGGCCCCGCTCGACCGCCCATTTGACATATTCGATTCCCGCCCCGAGAGTGAAAACGAGCTCCTGCAGGGCGGTCGCCCCGGCCTCGCGAATGTGATAGCCGCTGATCGAGATAGGATTGAATCGCGGCACGTGCCGGGCACCGAACTCCAGCGTGTCGACGACAAGCCGCATCGAGGGCCGAGGGGGATAAATGTATTCCTTCTGAGCCATGTACTCCTTGAGAATGTCGTTCTGGATGGTGCCCGAAACCTTGTTCCAATCCGCGCCTTGCTTTTCGGCGACGACAAGGTACATGGCCCACAGGATCGCGGCCGATGACGTGATGGTCATCGAACTGGTGACCTCGGCCAGAGGAATACCGTCGAAGAGATCCTCCATATCGGCGAGCGAAGAAACGGCCACGCCGCATTTGCCGACCTCTCCGGCCGCGAGTGGGTGATCGGCGTCGTAGCCCATCAGGGTCGGCAGGTCGAAGGCCACGGATAGGCCGGTCTGGCCGTGATCGAGCAGATACTTGTAGCGCCGGTTTGTCTCCGCCGGCGTCCCAAACCCGGAAAACTGCCGCATCGTCCACAGCTTGCCGCGGTACATGTCGGCGTGGATGCCACGCGTATAGGGAAACTCCCCGGGCCGGCCAAGATCACGGGAAGGATCGAAGTCCGTCAGATCGTCAGGCTTGTAGACGCGCTTGACGGGAAGGCCGGAGAGCGTCGTAAACCGCTTGGCGGCCATGGGCTCGGCGACGCGTGCATTTGGCTTGCCCTTTGGCATGCAACCTTCATCAGACTACAGCTCGGCGCGGGGCGCAAGAGGCGAGTGGCACGCAAACGCGGCCGGCAAGGCCGGCCTGGGAGAGCCGCGGTCGGTTCGTCGCCGAGAGGCGGGCCAGCACGGACAGTCACCAACCCTACTGCAAAACCTCGGTCAAAACCCGCGCATCGACCATGGGCGGCAAGGGGACGCCTAATAGCTTGCCCAAGGTGGGCGCGATGTCCTCGGGGCCGCAGGCCGTGGGATGCCGGCCGGGCGGAATTTGGCGCCCCAAGAAGATGATCGGGATATGGCGGTCGTAGTCGTGAGGAGTGCCGTGTCCGGTGGCTCCTTGCGAAGCCTCGATGTAGTGGTGCTCTCGCAAGCGGACCATCAGATGAGGGCTGCGGGTCTCGAAAAACGAGTTGCGGTAGAGTTGCCGGAACGGGTCATCGCCCCGCGCCGCGCCAAGCATGTCTCGGTGCGTGTAGACGGCCGCGACGGAGTCGACGCTCAGCAGGGCTTCTCGG
The DNA here is from genome assembly GCA_965206025.1 of Bryobacterales bacterium. Classification (GTDB taxonomy): domain Bacteria; phylum Acidobacteriota; class Terriglobia; order Bryobacterales; family UBA6623. Next base: position 974,408 of record CBDBIU010000004.1, read on the forward strand.
GCGATCTCTTCGGCTTCGCGGCGGGTTACGCCGCGTGCTTCGAGCTTGGGGAAATCGAGGAAAAAGTGGGGCGGGTCGAAGAAGGCAACCGTGTCGCCGATGAAGAGCGCCCGTTTGCTGAAAGCGGCCGTCACCGCATCGGGCAAGGCTGTCGCCGGTATTGTTTTCGCGGGCAAACCTTGCTCCTTGGCCTCTTCGACAACCGGCGCCGCCCCATGGTCGGAACTCAAAACGATGAGCGTGCGATCCAGACCAACTCTCTGATCGAGCTCGGTGAATAATCGCCCCAGGATGCGGTCGAGCCGCAGGTGGAGGTCCATCGCCTCTTGGCTGAAAGGTCCAAACACGTGCCCGACGTAGTCGGGAGCGGAGAAGCCAACGGCCAGCAGGTCCGGGGCGTCGTCGGACCCTAGTTCGTGGCCTTCCATGGCTGCCAGAGCGGCTTCGAGAAGAAGTTGGTCTCCGAAGGGGGAGCGTCGGGCGTTGGGGCTCTTGTCGGCCGGGGTCTCCGTGCCGTTCAGAATATGCGGGAAGACAACTCGCCGGCCGTCGAATTCATGCTCGAACCGATCGGCGCGCGAATATTTTTCGTATACGGCTGGGTCGTCCAGCAGGCGCTCCCAAAGCTTGCCCTGAAATCGATCCGACGGATGCGAGCGGTTGAATGCAGTCAGCCAACCGGGGGGCTGCTCCATGAAATAGCTGCTGGTAACGAAACACCGGCAAGCGGCGGAGTACCAGTAGGCCGCGTCGGCATCACGGCCTGCCATGAGAATCGCCGAGCGGTCCTTGATCGAGACGGCGACCACTCGGCCAGCGGGGTTTGCTTGCTTCAGACGATCGCCGAAGGTATCGACCAACAGACTCCGCGGCGAGACGCCGGCGCCTGGTCCCCCGAGCGAGCGGTGATCGGGATCGGCGACGGCGGCCCGCTTTGCACCAAGACGCGGGTCAAACCAGTTGTTGGAGGTAATCCCCGAGGTGGCGGGATGGCGACCCGTCATGATGGCGGCATGGCCTGGAGCGGTGAGAGTAAGCGCATGGCGATAGCGCGCCTCGGTGAAAACCGCGCCCTTCTCGAGCAGCGTACGGAAGCCGCCCTGATAGAGATCCTGAAAGCGGGTCAGGTAATCGTAGCGCATCTGGTCGACCACGATGACCACAATCAACCGGGGAGCGGAAGGCCCGTCTTTCGCGCAGGCGAGTCCGACCAGAGCGAGCAAGCACAGTATTCCCAGGCCTAACTGGGCCGGGCGACCCCTCATTCGGCGCTCTCCCCGGGCGAATGCGATTCCCCGGCGTCGAGGGCGTTCAGGATCAGCTCCTTGGCTTCTTCGGCGTCGGAGGCCAGAACGCGGACGAAGACTTTGCCCACGGGGAGTTCGGGAACATTCTCCCGCACGATCATCGACCGCAGGTCGGCCGACTCCAGCAGGCCGTGAATCGTTTTCGCCTCGACCTCGGCATTATGACGGCGAGAGGAAAAGACCGTCACGAAGCGGTCGTCGGAGAATTCTCCGGACATAGGACTAGGAAGGACCCGCAGGGCCCGAGGCTCCCGCGCTGCTGACCAGTATAATCGAAGCAGCGAACGGCGGCCATGGCGAGCGCGGCGGAAATCGAGGCGGAACGCAAGCGCGTTCGCAAACTGCAACTGATGATGTCGATGGTCATGAACGTCATCAGTCAGGATGCCCGCATGCCGGTCGAGGAAGCCAGTGAGCTGATCGCCGCGTCCCGCCGCGCCGCGCTTCATCTGTTCCCCGGCAAGGAGTTCGCCTACGACCTCATCTACCAACCCCGTTTCCAGCGGCTGATGCAAGAGAAATACCGCCTGCAGTAGCCGCCTTTTGTCAACGGCCCCGGTAGGTCCATCGCCCTGACTTCTTGTCGGCGGACAAGCCCTCCGATCTTCCCCGGGTTCCGACCGCCTCTCCCTTGAAGGACCCGCGCAAGGGACTTGTCCGTTAGCCCGCTTTTCTCACCACGTGGCGAGACGAAGTGCGTGAGAGGCCCGTCAGTACAAGGCGCGCGACGCTCGGCGCCGCATTTCTTGAATAATGGGAGCGTACTCGAACAGTACGTTGAGCACGGCGAGCAAGCGCAACGCAGTAATGGCGGGCCTATGACGTGCTTCGACCGTCAGGTGGTGAGAAATGCGGGCTAGCGGCAACTTGGAACGGCCGGGAATCGGCGAGCAGGGTTCCTACGGCCCCGGGCCGGAACGACGCGCGTTTCGCGGCTTCAGAAGGTGGTCGTGTCGGCGGCGATTCGAAGCCTCACCAGATCGGCGGGTGTGCGCACGATTTGACGGCAATTGTGAGGGGCCGTATAGACCCACCCTTGGTGACCCGGCGCGGGGAGGAACTTCATTTCCCGCAAGGAAGTCGGGGCGTCGCCCAGGGGGTCGATCGCTCGGCAAGCGGCTGTCATCATGGCGTAGTATTCATCAGGCGGGATACTCTCGACGTTCAAGCGAATGCTCATGGCGCCGTCCTCGGTGGTTATCGACTGCAGATCCCAACCGGCGGTGAGAGTCTCCGTGAGTGTGGCTTCGACCTCGGAGATGGACGCTGCGCGAGTCCGTTCGGAGGTCTTCGGCGCCTGCTCCCGCCGAACCCGTTGGGGTGTCGCTAGAAAGGCCAATCCCGCGATGACGACAACCGCAATGGAGGGCCCCAGAACCAGGAAGAGGAGCCGTCGCCGCTTTGCCGGAGGGCGGACAACCGACCCCGGCGCCGCCCTCTTTCTCCGTTTCTTGGGCGCTTGCGGAGCGATGGACGACCCGCGCCCCGGAGATGGCGGCGTTTCGCTCCGATCCCCGAGACCGGGCTTGGTCCGTCGAGGGCGTTTTTTGCCGAGCATTACGCCCTGAAGCTTCGCCTGGCCGAGCTCAGCGCCGGCCATGGAGGCTTCCATTAAGTTCGCGTCCCGGAGATCCGCCCGTCGGAGGTTGGCGCGGTTTAGATTCGCTTCCGAAAGGTCGGCTTTGCGCAGCTCGGCCCCCTGGAGATTGCCGCCCCGTAGATCGGCTCCGAGGAAGTTGGCGTTTTCGAAAATGGTTTCCCTAAGATTTGCGCCTTGCAGGTTCGCTCCAGCGAGGTTGGCGCCCGGCAGAACCATGCCCGCGAGGTTGGCCCGGCTCAGGTCCGGGGAGATTTCGGGGTTCTGCTCCCGCCAGTGATTCCACACCGTTACGCCCTGCAGAAGGATATCGAGGTGAACCTGGTTAGCCATCGGGGGAGATGGGATTAGCGGCGCGCGCTGGTAGTGTGCTGCTCAGCTCCGGCCCCGCGGAACAAGCGGACACGGGTGTCCAGGATCTGTAATCGGTTGGTTGAGGGTTCAGGGTGAGGGCAGAGGGGTCTTCGCGTTACCGGCGACAAGACCCGACGCTCTCGCACCGTCGGCTGGGAGTTCCTCCTCGCCGCCGTCGCCTACTACAAGCTCCCTCGGCGTACCTATCCGCCGCCTGCTCACCGACAACGGCTCCTGTTATCGCTCTCGCGCCTTCCGCCGCACCCGATTTTTCGCGACGTCTACTTTTACCACGGGCTGCTATTGCGTGCTTCAGCCGGCGGGTGGTGAGAAGTGCGAGCTAGGGCTTGAGGCGCCGCCGGCAAATGATATGATGGCATTACGATTCGGCGAGTCCGAGGGAGGCCAAAATGAAACGGAGAAGCTTTGTAGGCGGTGCTGTTGCGGGCTTAGCGGTCCTGAGTCGTAGCGCGCGCGGCTCCACGATCAAGACCGGGGACATTCCCAAACGAACTTTCGGTAAAACGGGCGAGAAGCTGACCATCGTCGGGCAAGCCGGCGGCCGTTTCCCGCTGATTTCGTTTGACGAGGCCAAGGCGGTCACGCTGCGAGCCTATGAGCTGGGCGTAAACTACTTCGACAACGCTCACTCCTATTGGGAGGGTCGATCCGAGGAAGTCTACGGCGCGGTGTTGCCGGCGTTCCGCAAGGAAGTCTTCATTACGACGAAGACCGGCGAGCGAACCCGGGAAGGGGCGGAGCGTGAATTGCACCTTTCCCTGAAACGGCTCAAGACCGACTACATCGACCTGTGGCAGATCCACTCGGTTTCGAATATGGACGACGTAGAGAAGATCTTCAGCCCAGGTGGAGCGATCGAGGTGTTTGAAGCCGCCAAGAAGGCGGGCAAATGCCGCTTCATCGGATTCACGGGCCACCACGACCCGGAAGCTCACCTGGCAATGCTGAAGCGTTACAAGGACTTCGATACCATTCTCATGCCTCTTCACGCCGCCGACCCCTCCTATCTGAGCTTTGAAACGCAGGTCCTCGCGGAAGCGCGCAAACAGAACCTCGGCATTCAAGGGATGAAATGCCTGGCAAACTCGAAGCTGCTGCAGTCCTTCAGCGTTGAGCAGTGCCTCACTTACGTCCTCAGTCTGCCGATCCACTGTTTGACGGTCGGCTGCACGACAGTCGGTCAAATCGAGGACGACGTCAGGATCGCGCAGCAGTTCAAACGCTACGACTCCGAGCGGATGGCTCACATGCGGGAGCAGGCGCAAGGGATATCCGGCCCCGGCCTCGAAGATTGGAAACGCGACACACGGACGGCCTCCAACGGCCGGCCGTCGCGGGAATACCAGGGCGGCTGAGGCCCTGGCGGCAGCCGATGCGGCGCTGCTGCCGGGGCTATGGGTCGCCTGCGCCGCCAGTTCGCTGCGCGTAGGTCTGGTATAGGTTGGCGACCTGGGCTTCGGCCGCGTCCCCCGGATGGATCACAACCCGGTAGCGGAACCGCAGCGAGTCATTGCGCCGGAGTCTCAGGCTTCCATCGAGTGAGGGGTCGGACCGGAAGTGGTGCAGTCCGAAGATATTCGCGGCGAAGAGACCGTAGCTTCGAACATGCCAGTACGTCGGGTGCCGCGGGTTTCCAGGGTGATCGAAAACGGCAATGCCGACGGGCTTTCCTTCGATCACGCCACTGTAGTCGACCCACGGGGAGCGCGTGCCCCAGACTTGCCCCTCGCCTACCCTGCCGTCAGCGGTTAGAATCGTTCCCGTTCGAGGCACGCCCTCGGCTGACTCGCGACCCTCTTCGATCGGCGCTGCGACCCGCAGGGCGAATGTCCCTTCTTTGGTATCGCCCAGCGTTACGTCGTCGGCCCGTGCGGTCAATCGCAGATCGAAGTCAACGATGCGATCGTTCGAGCCAGCATAAAACACCATCGTCCTGTCTTCCGTCAGCAAGACTTCGCCGTCGTGAGTCTTCCAGGTAAACTGGATCCGGATCTTCCCCCGACCGGCCGCCGCGCTTCCTCCTCCGTCGTCGTTTTCTTCGACCTCAATGCTCGGGGCATGGCGCAAGACGATCCGCCCTTTTCTCGACGCCGGCTCCTGCGCCGGCTCATTGGCCCAGAAGTCAATGCCGTTGACGTCGCCGTGGCTGAACCACAGTCCCCGGTGGTGGGGGTGATCTTTGGTTTCGCCCGCGACGTCTTCCATCGGGTAGGCGCGCGTGACGATGACGCCGTCGGCGGAGCGGAGCGGGTGGAGGAAGGGTTTGGTCGTCGGGGGGCCGAAGTAAAGGGTCGAGAACGGACGGCCGTCGATCCGGATCCCGATCTTGCCTTCAGCGCGGCTGAAGCGGACCTGCGCCGAGCAAGCGGCGACCGCCAACCAGCCGATCGCTATCAGCCGGAGGAGATTCATGCCCCGAGTTGAGCAGCGGCTTTCCCCCCGCTACTGGCCTTTCTTCTTCGAAGAAAGCGCTCCGGAGGAGGTGAGCTTCAGCTGGCCCAGTTTCTTTTCCAGAGAGCTGATCTCGGAGGGGTCCTGATCCGCCTTCGGGGACCGCTGCCATTCTTGCAGCGACCGCTCCCAGTGATGCTTGGCTTTCTCCCGGCCGCCCAGCTTGTGGTAAACATCGCCCAAGTGAGAGAGCACAATCGGATCGTGTTTGTACTGCTCAAGGGAGCGGAGAAGATACCGCTCGGCGAGCTCGAACTTCTCCTGGCGATAGTAGAGCCACCCCAGGCTGTCGAGGTACGCGCCGTTGTTCGGGTCGAGATCAAGAGCCTTTTGGATCAGCTCATGGGCGTAGTCGAGCTGGACATTGCGATCAGCCAGCATATAGCCCAGGTAATTCAGCACCGATGCGTTATCGGGGTCCGCCTCGAGCAGGGCTTCAAACTTTTCCCGCGCTTCGTCAAAGCGTTTCGCCCGCTCCAGCACGGAACCGTGGGTGAACAAGGTCGCCCGTTTTTCCCGTTCGCTCGTGGATAACTCCCGCGCTTTCCCGACGGCCTCGACAGCCTGGTCGAACCGCTTTCCCTTCTCGTAGACTTTGGCCAGGGCCAGGTAGATCTCCCAATCGGCGGCGTCGCCCACCAACAGAGCCTGGAGTATCTTGGCCCCCTGCTCGAAGTCGCCCGTTTCGGCCAGCACGGACGCCCTGAGTTGGGCCAGCGGGGCGCTATCGGGGAATTCCTCACTAGCAGAGGCGGCCAGGCTCTTCGCCTGGTCGTAGCGGCGGGCCGCCCGGGCGACTTCGATCAAATGAGCCCAGGAGCGGGGCTTGGCCCTCGCATCGGCCTCGCCCATCGAACGGAAGGCTTGTTCCGCCTTGGCATAGTCTTCAAGGGTCTTATGGAGCATCCCCAGTTGCTCTTGGAACATGGCGCGATTTCGTTCCTCGCGCGGGGTGTAGCTGTCTTTGGCGGTCGCGTCCAAAAGCTTGGTCAGCACCTGAACGGCCTCGGGCGTTTTGCCTTCGGCCTCGAGCAGCAGTACGCCGTTGTATTTGATCTCGAGCGATTGCGGGTCGAGCACTTCGGCCTCGCGCAAGCTCCCCCTCGCCTCTCGAAAGCGCCGCAAGTCGCGATAGATCTGAGCAAGCCGAAGATGGTGCTCGGAGTTCCGCGGCTGCACCTTAACCAACTTCTGATACTCCTCTAGCGCTCTCTCAAACTGACCCGAGAGGACCAGGTTATGAGCCAGCGAGCGGCGATTCTGTAGAGAGTCGCCCCTGTTTTCGAGCAATCGTTCGAAGACTTCGCTTGCCTTTCCGTACTCACCGGCTCTCTCGTAAGCGGTACCCAGCGCTTTGAGGTGATTGGGGGAGGCGTTGCCCTGGTCCTCCAATCTCTCCAACAGTTCGATCGCCTGCCGCGTCTCGCCCATGTCCAGGTAAAGGAAGGCCAGGTTGGCGGTCGCCGCGGCGGAGTCGGGATCGAGGTCCAGAAGTTTCTTCAACGCCTCTTCGGTTTTCTCCCGCTCCCTGGTCTGCCGGTAGAGGTTGGCCAACTGCAGCAGGGAATCCCGGTCGGTGGGGTCAATCCGTTGAATCTTTTCGTATTGTTCAATGGCTTGGCGAAGCAGGGATTCCTTCGGTTCCCCGCGTCGGCGTTCCACCGAAAGGTTGTGGTAAATTTCCCCGAGAAGCCGGAGAACCTCGACGTTTTCGGGGTCCTGTTGGAGAAGCTCCGTCGCCTTCGAAACCGCCTCGTCCATGCGACCCGCTCGGCCGTAAAGACGAATCAACTTTCGGCGAACGTAGTCGGACCCGGGGTCGGCCTCAATGGCCGCCTGATACTGCTCGATCGCGTTCAGGAGGTACTTCTTGCTGCCATGCTGCATCCAGCGCTGCTCATCGAGGTGCGCCAGCGCGTAGTGGTAGTAAGCCTGGGACCGATCAGGGGGTTCCGGGACACTCGCCTGGTCCTCGGCTCCGGCGACAAGTCGCCCGAGGGCGAACAGCGCCAGAATCAGAGACGGGAGAACCCTACGACAGGCCGGCCGAACAAAGTTGGGGTTCACGAAGACCCTTTCAGACGGGAAACACAGCATTTCCAGGTCTCAGTATACCGGAACCCTGGGCGGCTCCAGGGGGTCGTCTCGTGCCCAAAGGTACTGGCGGGCATCGCGCCGCCGAAAGAAATCCTACTCGCGCCCAAGAGTGAAGGACGCCACCGTCACGTTCTTCAAACACGGGCAAAGCATGCCGGAGCGACCCCGGGGGTTTGTCAATAGAGGGAAGGTTCCCCGTCGGGACGAATCTTCCATCGGCGGTGCATCCACAGCCATTGCTCGGGGTGCTCGCGGATCATCCGCTCGATCGCGCCGTGGCAGCGCTGGGTGTTGGCGATGAGGTCGCTTGCTTCCTCGCCGGTCGAAACCATCTCGATCGGCGGGTAAAACTTCAGCACGTAACGGCGCTCGCCGGCCTTCCACCAAGCCACGCCTGGAATGACCGTCGCGCCGGTGCGCATGGCCACTTTCGCAAAGCCCGGACTAGCGCTGGCTTTGACGCCAAAGAAATCAACGAACCAGCCGGGCTCGTCCGAGATGTTCTGGTCCGCCAAAATGCCGACCGGCTCGTTGTCGCGAAGCGCGCGCAGGATCGCGCGTCCGAACTCCTGCTTGGGGATAGCATGGTTCCCGCAGCGCGTACGATGGTTCTCCAGCAGCCGGTCAAGCAGAGGGTTGTCGAGCGGACGCACCATCACATGCATCGGGTTGCCGTAGAGCGCATGCGCGACGGCGCTGAGTTCCCAATTGCCCAGGTGAGCTGTTAGAAACAAGATTCCTCGGCCCCTGTTGATCGCGGACTCGTAGTGCTGGAACCCCTCGTAGTCAATCCACTCTCGAATGTTGGTGGAGTTCAAACGGGGCATGCGGGCAACCGCCAGCAGAACCCGTCCCAAATTGTCGTACGCCCCGCGAACGATCTGTCTCCGGCGGGTGCCGGACACCTCGGGAAAAGCCAGGGAAAGGTTGCGATGCGCCACGGCCCCGCGGCCGGGGGTTACGAGGTAGAGGAGGCGGCCCAGAACAAACGAAAACCAGCGGGCCACGGTTAAAGGCAGCCATTCCAGGACCTTGAGCAGCAGCCAAACCAGACAGAATTCCGCTCGATTCCTTAGCCATCCGCGTTTCCGCACGTCTCCACGAAGATAGCAAGTAACAGGGGTGAGAGATGAACCCAACCGCCACCGCACGGAAAATCGGCGAAGCCTAGCCGATTCGTGGCTTGGCTACACTAGGGAGGTCTTGCGATGACCTTTCGCCGCGTCGCTGTCATAAGCTTGCTCGTTATCGTCGCCTACTGGCTGCTGGTTGCCGGCATGTCGGAGCGTGGTTTGGTGGGCCCCGACGAGCCGCGCTACGCGGCGGTGGCGCGCGAAATGGCGGAGTCTGGAGATTGGATCACGCCCCGCCTCGACGGGCAACCCTGGTTCGAGAAGCCGGCCTTGCTCTACTGGATGGCCGCTCTAGCGTCGAAGCTGGGCCTTTCCGACGGCCGCGCCATCCGCCTGCCGGTCGCTTTGATGAGCTTGGGATTCCTGACCTTCTACTATTTTCGGCTCAGAAGCGAGTTCGGAGGTCCCGCGGCCGGGTATGCAACGACGATCCTGGGGACCTCGGCCGGTTGGGTGGCCTTCAGCCAGATCGGGGTGTTTGACTTGCCTTTGACCGCCTCGCTTTCGGCGGCGCTTTTGTTGCTGCTGGGGTGGATGCGCGACCCGCAAGAGCAGCGCGCGCACCGCTTTTCCGCCTTTGGCGCTCTGGTCGGGGTTTCGGCCTTAGCCAAGGGGCTCGTCGGCCCCGCGCTCGCCGTCGTGGCGATCGTGCCGTTTTGTTTCCGCCGCGGGTTTCGCCGGGTGATTGCCGAATTCCTTCACCCTCGCGTTGTCTTGCCGTTCGCCGTGGTTGCCTTGCCCTGGTACGTCTTGTGCTACGTCGAGAACGGGCAGGCGTTTTTCGACGAGTTCTTCCGGCGGCATCATTTTGAGCGGCTAGCCGGCGAATCGATTCGCCACGCTCAACCTATGTGGTACTTCGTCCCGGTCTTGTTGGCCGGGCTTCTTCCCTGGACCCCGTTGCTCGGTCTGTTCTTCGGCGCCGGCCAGGGCGATGGCCGGCCACGGGATGAGCGCCTGCGATTCCTAACTTTTTGGGCTTTGGCTACCTTGGTTTTTTTCTCTCTGGTCAGGAATAAACTGCCGGGCTACATCCTGCCTGCCTTGCCGCCTTTGGCCGCTCTGATGGGTCTGCGCCTTTCCCGGGCCGAAAAACCCGGCCTGGCGCTCGGGGCGAGCGCCCTGCTGCTGGCCCTGGTTCCCGTGGCCGAGGCCGTTTTGCCGCAAGCTCTGAGCCATGGGCTGACGAAGGTTTGGCTGCCCGACTCCGTCTCGTGGGCCGGGGCGTTGGCGGCGATTGTTTTGGCGGGCGGGATTTGGTGGATGGCCCGGCGCGGCGGAAGGGGCGCGGCCTTTGCGCTGCTCGGGAGCTGTGCGGCAGCCAGTTTTATCTATCTGAAAATAAATACTTTTCCGGTCATCGACCGGGCGGCGGGTACAAGAGCGTTGTGGCATCAGGTGGAGCCGTATGTAGCGGAAACCTGCCTCGGCGAGATGAGACGGCACGCGGTCTACGGCCTTCGCTATTACAGCGCCGGAGCGCTCCCTGACTGTTCCACCCAACCGCGCCCCTATCGAGTCGAATCCGACCCCGCCGTTTTCATCGGACCGCCGGGGAAATCGGACCCTTAGCGTAACCTTCCTTCGCCACCGAGCGAACAACCAGGGCAGGGGCATGGTTGACACCCCGAGGGGGTTACGGATGGGAGTAGATCGCGCTCGATTGACACTCGACGAACCGGTGCTGACGCGAAAAGAACGGCAATTGCTGAGACTGCTGGAAAACAACCCCGGTCGTTGCTACTCAAGATCTTAGCTTACTGAAGACGATCTGGGGGTACAGCGACGATACGCGCACACGAACCGTAGACGTTCACGTCAGTCGGCTTCGCAAGAAGCTGCGCAGCCGAACCGACATCTTGATCCACACGGTTGTGCGCCAAGGGTATCTGCTGCAACGCAGCGGAGCGTCTTCTAACGCAAGCCCCCCGGGTGTGTCGCTGCCGGCTGGCGTGGGGCGGACCAACGCCACCGTGTAGCGGGTCGCGGGCCTGACGCCGGCGGGATGCGCCTTGCTGTAGCCCAGGGCCCGTTTTTCTCATCACTAGTAGCAGCGATTGGGGCGCAAGCCCCCCGGCCATGGCTCGCGGCAGCAGTTTGTGTACAGCGTCTGGCCTTACCGTTTGTAAGGCAAGCGGGCGCGATCGATCGCCCTCCGTCTCGATCGGCGGTGCTTTGCTCCATCGCTGCTAGCCGCTGGTGAGAAAAGCGGGCTAACCCCGAGATGCGTTTCCACGGCCTTTTCCGTACCCTGAAAGATCCCTGCGCGATTCCCATGCTGATCAGATCCATTCGTCTTAGCGTGCTCGGTCTTCTTTTGGCGGTCGCGCTTGTTGGGGGTCCCCGGGTCCCAAGAGTCGATCACGCTGGCTGGAATGCTCTTCTGGGTGAATTTGTCAACGAGAAATATCTCGTGGACTACGCCGGTCTGAAGAAGCGGGGGATGAGCCGGCTCAACGCTTACGTTCACGGCCTGAGTGAGGCCGGTGTGGAAGTGGTTTCCGCGGACGAACGGAAAGCCACCCTGATCAACGCCTACAACGCCCTAACCATCCGCTGGCTCGTCGAGAACTATCCCACCAGGAGCATCCAGTCGACACCCAATCCGTTCCGAGAGCGCCGGCACACCTTAGGGGGAGCATCTGTTTCCCTTGACGAAATCGAGCAATCATTGAGACAAACCGACGACCCAAGAATTCACTCAGTGCTCGTTTGCGCCTCGCTGAGCTGTCCTCCGCTGCGGCGCGAGGCCTACGTCGGCGGTCGGATCGACAAGCAGCTCGACGAAAACACTCGCGAGTGGCTGGCGAACGCGGAACTGAACCGTTTTGACCCTCGGAGCGCGCAGGCCGAGGTCAGCTCGATTTTTTCCTGGTACGAAGAAGACTTCGCCGCCTATCCGGGTGGACTTGAGGGGTTCCTCCGCCGCTACGGGCCTCAGGAAACAATGGCGGCACTGGGGAACAAGAGGCTGCGAATCAGCTTCCTGTCTTATCACTGGGGGATCAACGATCAATCGGACGTCGGCAAAGACTATTCGTTCTTCGAGCTGGCCATCGACTGGGTTAAGGGCTGGTTTCGGTAGAGACGCTCCCCCTCCGTCGGCATGTCCGAAATGAAGCTCGCGAAAATCGCGTTTTGCGGCCTCCCGCGACACCGTTTTCCCCCGTCCTCGCTTCGCTTCCTCTAGCCCGCATTTCTCGCCAGCAGTCGCCAGGAGTGGAAACAAAAGCCCGCTGTCAGGGATGTAGGGGCGTGATTCAAGCATTTTCTCATCGAAGGATGAGCCTGAAGACGGGGGTTGGGGCTTTTTGAGTCGCTGGGGCTCCTTTCGGGCTTTTTGATTTTGAGTTTTGGGAAGGGGAGAATCGTCGTCGGGGTTGTGGGATTGTGGGAATCGCGGAGCGATTTCCAAGGGCGGTGGGAAACGAAGGGAAACCTGGTTTTGGTTTTCCTCGTTTTCCATCGCCCGTCATTTCCACAGCCCTCTTCCTGCTGTTCAGCACGGCGTGTTCGCGGAACGGAAACTGGCAAACAGCTTCTGCTTGGCTCGCTGCATCCGGCGGGCCGCCGCCGTGTCGCTTTCGGCCTGGGCAATGCGGCCCAGAGCCTCCAGCCTCTGCCCTGGCTTGAGATAGCTGGCGGCCTCGGGCAACTTCTCGAAAGATTCCCAAGGCGTCTGGTAGTGGCGGTACACCCGCTTCTGCTTGCCTTTGGCGTCGGTCTTGATCTCGGGCTGTCCGCAGGGCCGGTGGAAGTTCAAATAGGGATTGAAGTGCTGTTGGTAGAAGCGCTGGATGCGCCCCGCGTGCGGCGCCGCGATGTACGTATATCCCATGTGTTTGCGGATCACCGCGCCGTTTTTCGATTCCACCAAGCCGTTGTCGTTGGAGTGCCGCGGACGCGACTTGGTCTGTTCGATCAGCAGCTTGTTCAATAGCTTCTCCACCGTGCGATTGAGGAACTCGCTGCCGTTGTCGGAATGGAAGCCGCGGATACGAAAGGGAAACTGCTCGATCATGGCTTTCAGCAACGGCTCCAGCCAGGCTTCACTGATCGCGGGCGTGGCGCCGACCACTTGCCACTGGGTGACTTCATCCACGGCATTGATGTGGTAGACGCCCTTGACGCCATCGCGATCCCCTTGATGCACCGTATCCACTCGCAGAAAGCCGGGTTGGCCTTGCGGGTCGGGCCGGCGCCGCTCGCCGATCGACACCGCCGTGGGCCGGGTCTTGGTGAAATGCAGCCGCCGCTGGCGGTAGGCTCTGCGCCGCCGCAGGCGATAGATCTGGGCCACCGAGATCCCCGCCAGCCGCTCGTATTCGCGCTGCTGGTACTGCTGGTATTCCCGCTCGAGGATCTTGCGCGTGGCCGGGCCGCTGAGGGTTTCGTGGGCCTCGTCCACCGCCGCCAGCAGTTCGACGTCGGCGGGCGTGTACTTGCGGGCAAAGCGATGCCGCCGGTAGCGGGCGGGTTGGAGTTCTCCGCCCTGCCGGTACTGCTGGATCAGCCGCGTGATTTGCGCCCGGCTCAGTCCGGTCATCTTGACCAGATACTGCCGCAGCAGCCCTTTGTCGGCGCGGTTTTGGCGGCTGTAGCCGTGCTGGCGAAGCGTGCGCGCCACCCACGTGTAGATCTCGGCCCGCCCTTTGCCTTTGAATCGAATCTCCTCGCTGGAGTGGAGAAACTGCTGGATCTGTTGCAGGTTCAGCTTGCTGGTGTTTTGCACTTGGATAGTCAATTCCCAGCATGCCCACTCCCCGATCCTTCAGGCTCATCTTGTGTGAGAAACAAACTCCTCGTTCAGACTCATCTTGCATGAGACAAGACTATTCATCGCGCCCGCTTGCCGAGATAATGTACGCTGGGCAACCTGCGCGAACTGTTGCCGGCGGCCATGGCCGCCGGGCCTTGCGCCTTGCCCACCGCGGGCTCTGGCGAGAAAAGCAGGCTAAAATGTGGGGGCCAACTGGGCAAGGAGCTTGGTGGTGGCCTCTCGGATCGGCGTTCTCGAACTTGAGCTTGAGTGAGAGAGCCGGGCGCTGAAACGAATCGGGCGCCGGTGAAAGGGCGGCACGGTTTCAGTCCCCCTTCGCTATCACTCCCGAGTGAATCGCACGCCCCTCGCCGTTGACGGCTTGATAGCGGAAGGAATTCTCGGACAACACGACGTCCAAGAAGTGATGCTCGACGGCCGCGAACTCGACCTCGGGATGATCGGTGAGGGCTCCCTTTCGCAGCTTACCGGCCCCTCCTGAAATCATGTAGTGGATTCCCTTTTGCGGCCGGATCTTCTGGTAGAAGTGCTCATGTCCCGCTAAGCATACGTCGACTCGACCGACAAGCTCGGGTTCGAGCACGGCGCTTAGTTCGAGAGAAGGTCCGTGGCCGCGGCTGACCAAACCCCAAAACGGCTTCTTGGTGTAGGAGTACAAAGGGTGGTGCGCATAAAGGATGTTCCAGCGGTAGCGGTCCGAATAAGCCAACCAACCGCGTAGACGCCGGAGCCGGAACCGCAGTTCGAGTTCGCGATCCTTCCGGATCGCCTCCACCCAGGCATCGGAATTCAGGCAGATGAAGCGCGCCAACCGGCGGCCGGTCGAGACTTTCGGTCCCGCCGCCAACACGTATTCGTCCACCTTGCCCACGTAGCCGAAGGCCTCGTCTTCGACCTGCGCCAGCCCCCGACGGCTCGCCGGGTGGATACGGTCGTGATTGCCGAGCGCGGCGTGAAAACGCACGCCGTCGGCCATCAGGTTGCGATACACGTTCTTGAACTTGAGGTCGAAGTCGTTGGGATCCCCTTCGTCATAGATGTTATCCCCCAGCATGAGGACGAATTCCCAGGGACGCCGGGCTTGGGACCTTTCCATGGCAGCCGCCATTCGCTTTTGCGGCTCTTCGCCCGTCCCGCTGTCGCCGATAATTCCAAAGTGGAGAGCGGGAGAAGACTCTGCACGACTGAGCGTGGTTTCGACGCTGCCCCAAAGCAGAAGTTGAGCGAGTTCGCGTCTGGAAAACATTAGCCTTATTTTCGCACTCGCCTGGAGAGCCTGTTTCGGCGACGACCCGACAACCCTCGTCCCGGGGACGCGCTTGCCGTAACGGGAAGGCGCTACCAATCTGTCTCCGTAGCAGAAGCCAGAAGGTATAATCGGCAAGATGGCGGCTTCGCCCGTGCAGCCTCAAGATTTGCAGACTGTCGACCTGCGGCAGTTTCGCGCTCGTGACTTCCATCATCTGCTGGAAGAGCAGAACGTCTTTTGGTCACGGGATTTACGCTGGGATTTCGCCTCGTCGAGGGACTTGATCGGCCGTTTCCTCGACACGCGAAATCTGTACGGGTACGCGCTCGTCAGCAACGGTGACCCGATCGGGTACAGCTACTTCATCCACGACAGAGATAAAGCTCTGATCGGCGATCTATTTATTACGGCCGCTCAGAGTAACGAGGAGGCCGAGCGGTATCTGTTCCACAACGTCGTCAAGCTGGCGATCATTTTCCCCGGGGTCAGGCGCGTGGAGGGGCAACTGTTGTCGATATCGTTCGAGCCGGCCCGGGAAGCGATCTACGGACGGGCCCCGGATGTCTTTGAAAGGTTGTTCATGTTGCTCGATGGGATCGATCGCCCGCTCGACCCCCCCGCGCCTCAGCCCACAGTCGAATATGAACCATGGCGGGACGGCTACCTGGACAGTGCCGCCGAATTGATCGCCGACGCCTATCGCAACCACGTCGACAGCCGCATCAACGACCAGTACCGCAGCGCCGCGGGAGCGCGACAGTTTCTTTACAATACTTCCCAGCATCCCGGCTGCGGAGTGTTCTTCCATGACGCCGCCGTGGTGGCTCGAGAGCGGCGGGCGCACGGGCTTTGCGGCATGAGCCTGGCTACGCTGGTGCAGCCCCGGGTCGGCCATATCACCCAGCTGTGCGTCGCACCGCATATGCAAGGCCGCGGCGTCGGCTATGAGCTGCTGCGCCGCTCGATTGAAGCCTTCCGCCGGTACGGTTGCGCGGCCGTCAGCCTCACCGTCACGGGCTCGAACCGAGGTCCGGTGGGCCTCTACGAGCGAGTCGGCTTTCGGACCATCCGAAAATTCCCCGCCTTTGTCTGGGAAGCAAGCTGACCCCGTGACGCAAGCTCCCGCAGGATTGGGCGGCGCGCGCGCCGCACTCGCCATCGGCTTCCTCTCTCTGTTCGCCCTGCTTTGTTCTTTGCTGGACTACTGGCTCTTGTTCGGGTTCGTGTCGCTGGCGCTGCTCGTGTCGGCGCTGGCGGTCGGTTTCGGACGCGCGGGCTCTCGCAAAGTGGTCCTCTACACCCTTGTCGTTATGTTTTTCATCTATTCCGCGCTGCTTGCCGCGATCGCCTGGACGTATCAGAGCGAAGGCGAACCCGCGCTGTTCCTTGGCTTCCCGGTTAGCACCGCACTCCTGGTCTACGGCATCTGGCCGCTGGGCTTCATTCCCGGGATTCTCTACCTGCTGATCTTTGAAACTTCAGTCCTGCGGCGGGAGAGGCTGGAGAAGTTCATGTCTGAATTCGGGCGCGAGGAACAGGACCGCTGATGCCGATCGCCGAGTCGCCGATCGTAATTCTTTGTGTGGTCGCCTACCTGATAGCCTGCGCCGGCATCGGGGTGTGGGCGATGCGGAGGACTCACAGCATCGCTGATTTCCTTGTAGCGGGGCGGACTCTGGGTCCGATCGTGCTGGTCATTGCCGCCATGTCGAGCATCATGAGCGGGTTCGGGTTTGTCGGCGGGCCGGGCCTGGTATTCGAGTCCGGTTCGAGTTCGCTATGGATCACCTTCTCGGCGACGTTCGGATTCGCTCTGGGTTGGATTCTGGTCGGCAAGCGGCTGCGACTGCTCGCCGCCGCGAGGGAGATTCTTACGCTGCCCGACGCCGTCGCCGCCCGCTACGGCGGCCGCTTGCCCCGCTTCATGATGGCCTTGGCGATCCTGCTGGGCGTGGTGGGCTATCTGGGGACTCAAGTGCTCGCCATCGGGATGGTGCTGGTCGCCGTTCTCGGTGTGAAGCTTCCCGTGGCCCTGCTGATCGGCCTCGGCGTGCTGGCGTTCTACAGCGTCGCGGGGGGCATTTTCGCCGGCGTCTACACCGACCTGTTTCAAGGGATGCTGATGATCGTCGCCTCGCTGGCGGTGTTTTTCTATGCACTCCAAGCCGGGGGCGGGATGTCTCGGATCAGTGCAACGCTGTGGGAGATGAACCCGGAGTTCATCAGCGTCTGGGGATCTCGCGGTCCGCTGACGGCGCTGAGCTGGTACCTGCTTTTCGCCTTGGGCAACGTGGGCCAGCCGCACGCGATCACCAAGTTTCTGATGCTGCGCGACATTCGGCAGTTGAAATGGGGCGCCCTAATGAGCGGCTTTTGCTACGCGCTGCTGAGCCTGCTCTGGATGAGTATCGGCCTCTCGATGCGCGCCCTGGTCGAACGGGGCGTCCAGAGCCCGCTGGAATCGCCCGACCTGGCGGCGCCTGTATTTCTGCTCAACTATACGCCGCAGTGGCTAGCCGGGCTCGTCTTTGCCGGGCTGCTGGCGGCCATCATGTCTACCGCCGACAGTTTCTTGAACATCGGCGCGGCGGCGGTTGTTCGCGACATTCCGATCGCCGTTCTCGGGCGCAGCGTGGGCAGAGAGCTGCTGTGGTCGCGCGTGGTGACGGGAGTCCTGCTCGTTGTCTCGGCGATCTTCGCCATGTATATGAAGAACCTCATTGCGCTGCTGGGGACGTTTGGTTGGGGAACCTTCGCCGCCGCGATTGTCCCCAGCGTCGCTATCGGGCTGAATTGGAAACGCGCCTCGGCCCAAGGCTGCGTCATCTCCATCGCGGTCAGCATTATCCTCAATTTCACCCTAGAGCTATCGGCGCGGCACGGCATCTACATCCTGCCTCACGGGATGGCTGTCGGGGCCTTCTCGCTGCTCGTCTCGCTTGCGGTTTTCGTTTTCGTTTCTTGGTACACCAACCCGCGGGAAGAAGAACGCCTGGCGCCGGATGTGCGGGCGGCGATGGAGGTTTGAGGTGTGTAGGCGAAGGTGGCGCAGGGTGCCGCGGGCCCCGGAAGTGGTTTGTTGGGCTCAGTCGGTTGCTGTCGCACACCCTTGCGTTGCCCGATTCGGAGCCGCGAACGCCAGTGAGCGGCCATGGCGCAGGTCCAAGCCCGTAGCGCGGACCCGGCGCCTTTCCAGGGTCCGCGTACTGGGGCTACCGTGCCGTCGCCCGCCGGATCTCGAAGAGGCTGGCGGGAAAAGCGGGCTAGGGAGCCCCCTCCATCCGCTCGTTGTTTCTAACACCGCAGGGAAGGACAACGAGATCCAGCCAGTATTTGCCTAGATTCTTAAGCGCCTCAATGAACTGCGGCACATCAACGGGCTTTGTCAGGTATGAATTGCACCCCAGGTCGTACGCCGATCCGATATCACGGTCCGATTCCGAGGTTGTCAGCATCAGCGCCGGGATTCTCCGCAAGTCCGCGTTGCCTTTGACATGTCTGAGCATATCCATCCCCGACTTTCTGGGCATGTTGATGTCGAGCAACATGAGATCCGGGCGGGGGTGGGTATCGGGGTCCTCGAACGTCCGCGTCAGATAGTCCAGCGCCTCAACACCGTCATTGGCCATGTAAAGCTCACAGCGAAACACCCCGGCCCCCAGGACGCGGCGAGCGATTTCCTGATCCGCCGGATTGTCGTCGGCCAGCAGTACTACAACAGAACGTTTGTAACTTTGCGTCTCGTTATCGCTCATGTGTTTTGTCCATTGGCAGGCAGCGTGAACTGGAAACTCGCTCCATCGCCCGGCTTGGACTCGACCCATATCCGGCCGCCATGCCGCTCAACCGCGCGCCTGCAGATTGCCAATCCGACCCCGCTTCCCTCGTAGTCCTCCATACGGTGAAGGCGTTTGAAGGGGGCGAAGATTTGATCCGCATATTCTTGTTCGACGCCGATGCCGTTGTCCTTCACTTCGACCAGCCACATGGAATCCTGCTGCTCGGCGGCGATCGTTATCGCCGGCGCCACGTCGCCGCGCTGGAATTTCACCGCATTACTCAAAAGGTTCTGAAATAGCTGGGTCAGCAGCATGCGGTCGCCCGAGACGACAGGCAATTGCGCTTGTTCCACCCGGGCGCCCGTCTCTGCCACGCGTTCTCGCAGAGCGTCCAGGGAGTCCCCCAGACAGTCTTCGAGCGCCACGTCAGCCATCTGGAGGGCGGAACGGCTAGCTCGGGACAAGGCCAGCAAGTCCCTGATCAGCCGCTGCATGCGCAGCGCCGCGTTCGTGATGTGCTTCAAGTCGGTGGCGGCCACGGGCGATAGCTCGTCACCCAGGTCGTCTCGGAGGAGGCTGCTGAAGGAGACAAGAGTTCGAACCGGTTCCTGGAGGTCGTGGGAGGCCGCATAGGCGAACTGCTCAAGCTCTTGGTTGGCTTTCGACAATTCCTCGGCGCGTTTCTCCGCGACCCTCTTCGAGGCCGATAGCTCCCGAGTGCGGGCGCCTACCAGCTCGGCGACGCGGACTTCGCGGTTGCGGCTGACTCCCACGAAACCCGCCGCGGCGGTAGTGAACAGAAGCGCGGCCACGAGAAAGAACCAACTCTGCGTCGTATCGTAGCCGGCAAGCAACTCCGCCGTCGGGGTGCAGCGAATGGTCCAGCGCCGGTCGGCAACCGCGACCTCGGCCTGATAGCTGAGGCCGGCGGACGGGGGTGGCGGGTCTTTAGGGCCAAACAGCAGATCGGCCGCCGTGTCCGCCGCGCGATCTTCTATGCGGATAGACAGCGGCTGCTCGGTAAGGTAGCTGAGCGACTTCTCGATCATGTTGCCGATGCGATAGACGGCCAGTACAAAACCTTTGAGGGAGCCTGAACCGTTGTCTGCCGTCCGCGGCTCGCTAGCTTCGTAGACGGGCGAGAACACCAGGAACCCGAACTGGTTGGCGTCCTCTTGCACGAGGGTGATTCTGGCCGTCGCCGTGGCGCGTCCGCTCGCTCGCGCGCTTTCGAGGGCTTGCAGACGAGTTTGGTTGGATGCCAGGTCGAAGCCGAGCGCCGCCTCATTGCCCTCGTAGGGAGCAACATGGTAGACGGGAAAATACTCACTCCGAGTCCCCGCCGGCAGGCGAGCGAGCGCCACGAAGTCATGGCGGGCCGATCCCGTTCCTCGGCGCCCGGTCCGTCGGATCGGTTTCTGAGTCCGCTACAATAGCGACGAACAACGGCTGCGGGATGGGGCGTTGAGCGGGGAGAAATTCGCTATGCTTCGGGTCGCTTTACTTTTGGCCTTGGTAGTTGCTCCCGTGATCGCGCAAAACACTTCCGGCGTCTACCAATCCGCCGACCGGCCGCGGGCGCTGGCGCTGATCGGGGACCGTTATCACAGTCCCGTACATATTCGAGACGGACTGGCGCCGGCGTTTTTGCGCGAGAACGTCCCGCTTACGTTTCTCGAAAACGAGAAGGCCCTGACGGCCGAGGCGCTGCGGGATTTCGATTTATTGGTGATGTTTCGCGACGGCATGATCTGGCCGAACGGCTACGATCAAGCGCACGGCTTGTGGATGAGCGAGGAACATCAGCAAGCCATCTGGGATTTCGTGCATAACGGCGGCGGGTTTTTGGCGATGCACAATTCTCACGGCATTTATCCCCCCGACGGCCTCTACTACAAGCTATTCGGCGGCGACTACGGCGGCCATCCCGAACCGGCGATTTTTACGGTCCGTGTCGAGGACAAGGGCCACCCCGTTACCCAGGGAGTCGAAGACTACGAGATCTTCGACGAGCAGCATATGAGCAAGTACTTCCTCGACCGAGAGCATCTGCTGCTGCGGAACGTTGCGCGTGACAACAAGGCCGCGCCGGCCGGCTGGTGGCGCGAACTCGACCATGGCCGCTTCGTTTACCTATCGCCCGGGCACACGCCGGAAGGCTTGGGGCATCCCATGACGCAGCGGCTGATTCGCAACGCCATCCGCTGGCTGTTGCGGCTGGATGAAGAGGAATAGAGGGCCGGCGGCCGTTCGGGGTCGATGCTTCTAAAGTGCAAAGCCGTGGCGCGGTGTGCGGCAACAGGGACTCCATCACCTACGATGGACCGGTTTTCCGCGGCAAGGCCGCGAAGTCGGACTTCAGGAATTCGACCACGAAGCGGTTGCGTCGAGCGCGGACTTCGTCGGCGTCCTTTTTCGTCCAGTCGTAAAAGCCCTTGCCGGTTTTAGCGCCCAAATCCCCACGCTCAACTCTCTTTCGCATGGCGTCGGGCGTTCGAGGCTCGTTGTAAAGGTCCTGGCAAACGTAGTCGGTGATCGCCAAGCCCATATCGAGCCCCACGATGTCCATGTGTTCCAAAACGCCATAGACCGGGAGCCGCAAGCCGAAACCCATCTTGGCGGCAAGATCGACATCCTCGGGGCTGGCGATCCCCTCGCCGACGATATTGACGGCTTCGCGGATCAGCGCATGCTGCATGCGGTTTCCAAGCTGCCCGGGCCGGTCCTTCTGAACCACGACCACGGACTTGCCGCAGTGTTCGAGCAATTCCCGGACGGCGGCGACAACTTCGCCGGACGTTTTTCCTCCACGAACAACCTCGACCAGCGGCATGAGATGGGGCGGATTCCAGAAGTGCGTTGTCAGGACGCGCTCGGGGTGGGAGCACTTGCTCGCGATCTCGGTAACGCTCAGACCGGAGGTATTCGTCGTGAGCACGGCGTCTGGCTTGGCCAGCGAGTCCATGCGAGCGAACAGGTCCTGCTTAAGAGCCATATCTTCGGGCGCGGATTCGATCACCAGGTCTACTCGAGAAATGGTCTCGTCGAAGTCGGCGGAGGACCGGATGTGTCGAACGGCCCACTCATAGACGTCGCTTCCGGCCAACTCATTCTCTTTTAGAACGCCGAGCAGCGATCGCACCTTCGCCAGCCCTTTCCCGGCGCCCTCGCCGGTGCGACTGAGTATGGTGGCTTCGACTCCACCCAATCCTAGGGTCGCGGTGATACCGGGTCCCATCATGCCGGTGCCAATGACGGCAGCGGTCTGGAGTTTCGCTTCAGGCATCCTAATATTCTAAGCGGTTTCCCTGGCTAACCTGTTACCCCTTGTTCCGCCGTTTTCCCTCGCCGGGGAGACGAGTGGTAGGGACCGGCACTCTTGCCGGTCCTGGCTTCAGTAGCGGCCGGCCATCCGGCCGGCCGGAAAGGTAAACGACAAGCTGAACCTCGCGACAACGGGGAGGCTCGGTCGGGATTCCATCAACAGACGACTGGTCGAATTACTAGATAATCCCGAAGTTCCGCGGTCGCTAAAGATGGCTTGGAACGACCAAATTGCGAGCCTTGGGCACAGCATTTTCTCATCGAAGGATGAGCCTGAAGACGGGGGTTGGGGCTTTTTGAGTCGCTGGGGCTCCTTTCGGGCTTTTTGATTTTGAGTTTTGGGAAGGGGAGAATCGTCGTCGGGGTTGTGGGATTGTGGGAATCGCGGAGCGATTTCCAAGGGCGGTGGGAAACGAAGGGAAACCTGGTTTTGGTTTTCCTCGTTTTCCATCGCCCGTCATTTCCACAGCCCTCTTCCTGCTGTTCAGCACGGCGTGTTCGCGGAACGGAAACTGGCAAACAGCTTCTGCTTGGCTCGCTGCATCCGGCGGGCCGCCGCCGTGTCGCTTTCGGCCTGGGCAATGCGGCCCAGAGCCTCCAGCCTCTGCCCTGGCTTGAGATAGCTGGCGGCCTCGGGCAACTTCTCGAAAGATTCCCAAGGCGTCTGGTAGTGGCGGTACACCCGCTTCTGCTTGCCTTTGGCGTCGGTCTTGATCTCGGGCTGTCCGCAGGGCCGGTGGAAGTTCAAATAGGGATTGAAGTGCTGTTGGTAGAAGCGCTGGATGCGCCCCGCGTGCGGCGCCGCGATGTACGTATATCCCATGTGTTTGCGGATCACCGCGCCGTTTTTCGATTCCACCAAGCCGTTGTCGTTGGAGTGCCGCGGACGCGACTTGGTCTGTTCGATCAGCAGCTTGTTCAATAGCTTCTCCACCGTGCGATTGAGGAACTCGCTGCCGTTGTCGGAATGGAAGCCGCGGATACGAAAGGGAAACTGCTCGATCATGGCTTTCAGCAACGGCTCCAGCCAGGCTTCACTGATCGCGGGCGTGGCGCCGACCACTTGCCACTGGGTGACTTCATCCACGGCATTGATGTGGTAGACGCCCTTGACGCCATCGCGATCCCCTTGATGCACCGTATCCACTCGCAGAAAGCCGGGTTGGCCTTGCGGGTCGGGCCGGCGCCGCTCGCCGATCGACACCGCCGTGGGCCGGGTCTTGGTGAAATGCAGCCGCCGCTGGCGGTAGGCTCTGCGCCGCCGCAGGCGATAGATCTGGGCCACCGAGATCCCCGCCAGCCGCTCGTATTCGCGCTGCTGGTACTGCTGGTATTCCCGCTCGAGGATCTTGCGCGTGGCCGGGCCGCTGAGGGTTTCGTGGGCCTCGTCCACCGCCGCCAGCAGTTCGACGTCGGCGGGCGTGTACTTGCGGGCAAAGCGATGCCGCCGGTAGCGGGCGGGTTGGAGTTCTCCGCCCTGCCGGTACTGCTGGATCAGCCGCGTGATTTGCGCCCGGCTCAGTCCGGTCATCTTGACCAGATACTGCCGCAGCAGCCCTTTGTCGGCGCGGTTTTGGCGGCTGTAGCCGTGCTGGCGAAGCGTGCGCGCCACCCACGTGTAGATCTCGGCCCGCCCTTTGCCTTTGAATCGAATCTCCTCGCTGGAGTGGAGAAACTGCTGGATCTGTTGCAGGTTCAGCTTGCTGGTGTTTTGCACTTGGATAGTCAATTCCCAGCATGCCCACTCCCCGATCCTTCAGGCTCATCTTGTGTGAGAAACAAACTCCTCGTTCAGACTCATCTTGCATGAGACAAGACTGGCACTAGATTTGGTAGCCCAGAGGTATGCGATAATTAAGTTTTCCTTCCTGGGGATTCGTCCCGTGGCTGAACCGCGCCTGGGTGACATCATTGACGACCACTGCCCGAAGTGTCGTCTGATGACGAATCACTCCGTAGTAGCCATCGTCGACGAGGCACCGGCCAAAGTTGAATGCAGGACCTGCTTTCACGCCCACAGCTACCGGCACGGGAAAAGCGCCGCGAAGAAGAAAAAAAGCAAGAAGGCCGATCTGTTTGACGAGGTGCTTTCGAAGATAACCGGCGGCGGGTCGGAAACGCCGCCCCCACCGGGAAGCAAAGGCAAGTAGGCCCCCGCCCCATCCGGCGCCGAGCTCGCGCCCTCGGGTCTGGCGCGGCCCGAACTCCGCCGGCCGACGAACGCCCGCGCAGGCAGGCGTGGCGCGAATACCCACCCTGATAGAATGGGCGGCGGACGCAAACTTGCCGTCGGAGACTCAACGATGAAACACATTCCCAGACGCAAGTTCCTTTCCGGCTCCCTGGGCGGCGCCGCGGCCGTGGGAGCCGCGGCAAGCCTCGCCGTTCGAACTTCGTCGGCATCGCCGAACGATCAATTGGGTGTCTCAATTATCGGGGTCGGCGGAATGGGGCACGGCCACGTGCAGCGGTTGCTGCCGCGCTCCGATGTCCGTTTCGTCTCGCTCTGCGACATCGATCAGGCGAGACTCGAGCGCGCCGGCCAGACGGTCAACCGCGACCGGGGGCGGACGCCCAAGCTGCAGGCGGACTTCCGCGATGTCTTAGCCGACCGGGATGTGGATGCCGTCGTGGTTGCCACTCCTCATCATTGGCACTGCCCCATCGCCATCCCGGCCATGCAGGCCGGCAAGGACGTCTATATCGAGAAACCGGCTAGCCATGTTTTCCGCGAAGGGCGGCTGCTGGTTGACGCCGCTCGCAAGTACGGCCGCATCGTCTAGCACGGCACCCAGATGCGCTCGAGCGAGGTGACGAAACGGGCCGACGAGTTGCTCAAAAACGGCGTCATCGGTGAAGTGAAGATGAGCAAGGCCTGGAACTGCCAGAAACACAAGCCTCGCGAAGCGGTCCCCGATGCTCCCGTACCCGCGGGCGTCAACTACGACATGTGGCGGGGCCCTGCCGCATACGACGGTGAGTTCAACCGCAATCGTTTTCACGGCAACTGGAATTGGTTTCCCGAATACGGCAACGGCGATATCGGCGGCGACGGCATCCACGATCTTGACTTGGCCCGCTGGGGACTGGGTGTTGAAACCCACCCCGTGCGCATCACCGCCCACGGCAGCCGGATCGCGCTAACCAGGGAGCGCGGCTTTCCCGACAACATGATGGTCTCCTACCAATACGAAGAGAACAAGGTCCTGCTCTATGAGGAGCGCGGCTGGACGCCCTACGGAATACACGGCTTCGACAGCGGCAACGCCTTCTACGGCACAGAAGGGCGTATGGTCTTCTCGCGCCGCGGTTATTTCCAGGTCTACCTTGGCAAGAAGGACGAAAAAGGACCGGGCGTACGGGGCGGTCCGCGGGGACATCCCGAGCACATGTACAATTTCGTCGACTGCGTCCGAAGCCGCAAACAGCCGATCGCGAATGCGGAAGTGGCGCACCTCTCGTGCGCTCTGGTTCACCTGGGCGAGATTGGTTATCGGGTCGGCCGGGTGCTCCACTTCGATCCCCAGAGCGAGAAGTTCTCCGACGACGCGGAAGCCGATTCCCGACTGACGAAGGAATATCGCGAACCCTGGAGCGTGCCCGACCCGGTGTAGATTTGTGGGGGTGAGTGTTTTTCGGGCCCAACCGGGGCCAAAGGGAGCCGCGGGCGAGAGCCTGCGGTCAAGGTTGCGAATGACCTCGGTTGCCGGGGGCGAAGCTCACTACCGGGACTGGCGAGACTCCACATTTCATCTCTGGCACGGCCCGCACTCGGTCGATCAATAAGCCCCCATGCCGGGGGGCGCGGCACGAACGCGTAGCCCCCCCCAGGCTCTGCTCACATCAAATTTATCGGGTCGACGTCGATCACCAGCGCCGTCGCCGGCCAGTTGTCGTCTTCGGCGAATTGGCGGGCGCGGTGGAGAACGCCGCCAAGCACCTTACGTCGAGGCGCCTTGAAGATGAATTGGTAGCGGTATTCCCGCTTCAGCTTGACGATCGGAGCGGCCGCGGGACCAAGCATGCGAACCCCCTCGGGCAACGCCCGTAGGTGGCGTCCGAGCCGGCCGCTGAGAGCGAGGGCCTCCTCGATCTTCTTGCCGCGAACAATCAGCGTCGCCATCGGTGTAACCGGCGGGTAATGGAGCATGCGGCGGAAGTGGATTTCCTTCTTATAGAAGCCTTCGTAATCTTGGGCGGCGGCGAAGCGGATCGCGTAGTGGTCGGGACTGAGGGTTTGCAGGAAGACGCGGCCGGGACGATCCCCGCGCCCCGCCCGCCCGGCCACTTGGGTGAGCAGCTGAAACGTTCGCTCGGCGGCGCGGACGTCGGGCATCCCCAGTGCGATGTCGGCCGAGACAACGCCGACCAGGGTGACGTTGGGAATATCGTGTCCTTTGGCGATCATTTGCGTGCCGACCAAGATGTCGTAAGCTTTGTCGCGAAAGCCGGAGAGGATCGTTTCGTAATTCGTGCGTCCGCGGACGGTGTCCCGATCGAGGCGGGCGATCCGGGCGCGCGGGTAGAGTTGCCGTAGGTAGTCTTCGACCTTTTCCGAGCCGCTCCCGATGAAGTAGATGTATTCGCTCTCGCATTTTGGACAGACGGAGGGCACGGGCCGCGAGTAGTCGCAGTAGTGGCAGGTAAGTTTTTGATCGCGGCGATGAAAGGTCAGCGTCAGCGCGCAGTTTTCGCATTCGACCCGCTCCCCACACTGGCGGCAGGCGACAAAGGCGGAAAACCCTCGACGGTTGAGCAGCATCATTACCTGTTCGCCGGTGTCGAGCCTCTCTCGGATGGCCTCTTGCAAGACCCGAGAGAACAGATCCTGCCGGCCGGTCTCGACAAACTCGGCCCGCATATCGACGACCTTGACGTCCGGCAGCGGGCGCCGTTCGATGCGCTCGGGCATTGCAAGCAGCCGATACTTGCCGCGCTCGACGTTGTAACGCGACTCGAGGCTCGGCGTCGCCGATCCTAAAACGACGGTCGCCGCGGCCGCCTTGGCGCGGACGATCGCTACGTCGCGTCCGTGGTAGCGTGGCGTTTCTTCCTGCTTGTAGCTGGTTTCCTGTTCCTCGTCGACAATGACAAGCCCTAGGTTTTCGAGCGGAGCGAAAACCGCCGAGCGAGTGCCGATGACCACGTGCGCTTTCCCCTCTCGAATTCTCCGCCACTGCGCGGACCGCTGAAGGCCGCCAAAGGCGCTGTGCAGTATCGCTACCTGATCGCCGAAGCGGGCAAAAAACTGCGCGGCGACGGCCGGGGTCAGGGCGATCTCGGGAACAAGCAGCAGCGAGCTTCGGCCCTCCGCCAGGGTTTGCTCGATGGCTCTCAGGTAGACTTCCGTTTTGCCCGAGCCGGTGACGCCGCTCATCAGGAACACCTGGTGAGCGCGGCCGCGAAGCGAGGCGGCGATCTCGTTCAATGCGTTTTCCTGATCCCGGTTGAGCGTCACCGGCGAGCCGGGCGCCGCGGCGACTTGATCGGCCTCGATGTTTTCCCGCCACAAGCGGATGGCGCCCAGCTTGGCCAGACGCCGCGCGACGCTCCCAACGTCACGCCGCTGCTCGCGGAGATTCTCGACATCGTGCGGTCCGGCATCGGTGGCGACGTAGTCGAGGAGCCACCGCTCCCCCTTGGCCGGCTTTGGCGGTCGAGCGTCGGGATCTCCCGCCGCGATCATGAGCCGTCCTCCACGCCGAGCGAGCGCGTCGGGCGTACTATCGACGGACTCAACGCTAAGAAGCCGCTTGCCCTGAAGTCCCGCCAAGGCGCCGGCCGCTCCGGGAACCTTTTTCCGCAGGTAGGCGGCCGTCAACGGGCGATTTTCCAAGGCTTGCAGGACCTTGACCGGGGGATCGCCGCTGTCAGCGTGAGTAAACTGGCGGGCGGCCAGCACTCCGGCCGGCGTTAGCGAGACCACTGTTCGTGTTCGGGTGTCGTCGCTTACCGGCAGCATCGTCCGCAGCACGACGCCTAGAGGAGCGCAATAGTAGCTCGCGATCCAGCGGCCAAGCCGGAGCAATTCCTCACTCAGCGCGGGCTGCTCGTCGAGCAATCGCCTGACCTCCCGCACGTCGCTTTCCGGCCGGTTGCCGTGGCAGCGAAGAATCACCCCGGTCAGTTTCCGGGGCCCGAAAGGCACGACGACGCGACACCCAGGTCGAGCGCGGAGGGCGTCCGGGGCCGGCAGCGTATAGGTGAACGCTTGATCCAGCGGGACAGGCAGAGCAACGTCGCAGAATTGGGACCCGGCAGTACGCATCGGTGATTCCGATTCTAGCCCACATTTCTCGCCGCCTGACCGCTGGTGTCGGTAAGAGGACCGACACGGCAGGTCTGGGGGCCTGCGCCAGGAGGGCTGCTGCTGCCCTACGCTGGGAAGCCGCAAAGCTGGGCCTGGGGTCTGCTGTCGTGGCGCGGACGCCTACCTCTACCGCGTCGTTGCTCGCGTCGACGCTGCGCGAGACGTGTCCCCGTGCCCGCCAGATGTCGCACGGGGCCACACCCGTGCCTCTGATACAATCGGCGCTATGAAAAGGCATTTCTGGAAGCTCCTCTCCCTGTCGCTGGCGGCCGCTTTTGCGTGGTCCATGCAGCCCGCACCGAGCCCGACTTATCCCCTGCACATGGAAGAGAGCACTTCAGACCAGCCGGTTTTCTTGCAGCACCGGATCGGCGGCGATCATTCCGAAGGCATCGCCGTCATGGACATGAACGGCGACGGGCGCCTCGACGTAACCAGCGGAGCCTACTGGTATGAAGCGCCGGCTTTCACCCGGCACGCGTTCCGTGAAGCGCGGATCGACGGAGAATTCGTCGTCAACTGCGGCGAGTTCACGATCGATGTCGATCAAGACGGCGACCTCGACATCGTCAGCGCCGGCTGGCAGGACGATGGCCTTTTCTGGTACGAGAACCCCGGCGAGATCGGTCCGCTCTGGGAGAAACGCCTGATCACCTCATCGCTGAACACGGAGGGCCTTTGGGTGGCCGACGTCGATGGCGACGGCAGCCGGGATGTTGTCGCCGTTCACTACGTCGAGCAGGAAGTGTTCTACATAAGCTTCGCCGCTGGAACGCCGACGAAACACCGCGTCGGCGGCAAGGAGGGCGACGGACACGGCGTGGGCGTGGGCGATGTTGACAAGGATGGAAAGCTCGATATCATCACCGTCCACGGCTGGTATCGGCAGTTGGACGCTTCGAAGGGGCGCTGGGAGTGGCTGCCGGAATTCAAGCTGGGGGCCACCGGCTTCGGCATCCAAGTCTATGACGTGAACGCCGACGGCAAGAACGACCTGGTTTACGGTCGCGGGCACAGCTTTGGCCTCTTCTGGCACGAACAAGTGGAGGAAAGCGGCAAGCGGGAATGGAAACAGCACTTGATCGATGGTTCCTACTCGCAGCTCCACAACGTCCACCTGGTAGACCTGAATGGAGACGATAAGCCGGAAATACTCGCCGGCAAGCGCTATCGCGGCCACAACGGAAAAGACCCGGGGGCCTACGAGCCGCTAGCCCTTTTCTATTACACGATCGACCGCGCGACCGCTTCCTTCACGCGCTACCCGATCGCCTACAACTCGACGGCGGGCGCCGGGACGCAGTTCGTAACCGTCGATTTCGACGGAGACGGCGACAAAGACATTTTGTGCGCCGGGAAGACGGGCCAGTACTGGTTCGAGAATCTCAGTACTGACGCCGTGCCCCAAGAACAACGCGAGAAAGAGTTGCTCTACGAGGGGGATTGGCCGTTTTCGGACGAGTAAACTGTCTCAGACAAGAACCTTATGATCGTCCTCGCGACGTGGCGCACGCTTTCAGCGTGCCGTGTCGGGCTTTCGAGCCCGACATTTTCGCATCTATGGTCGACTTGTCTCCACGACAGTCCACTAGCCCGCTTTTCTCATCACGTGGCGAGGCGAAGTGGGTGAGAGGCCCGTCAGTACAAGCCGCGTCGACGCTCGTGTCCACTCTGGGTGACGTGTAGCGCCCGAACCTGACAAACGATGCCATGCCGCAAACCGCCCCCAAACACCTTCCCCAAGGCTCGCTGACCGATGTCGCGGGCATTAAGGTCGGGCACTTCACCCACCCTGAACGTCCGACCGGCTGCACGGTCGTATTGGCCGAACAAGGAGCGGTAGCCGGCGTCGACGTCAGGGGCGGCGGGCCGGGAACGCGAGAAACCGATTTGCTGCGGCCGGAAGCGTCGGTTGAAAAAATTCACGCCGTCGTGCTTTCCGGGGGCAGCGCCTACGGGCTGGCCACCGCCGACGGAGTTGCCCGCTACCTTGAACAAAAGGGCGTCGGATTCCGTGTCGGCGGCGCCGTCGTGCCGATCGTGCCCGCCGCGATCCTGTTTGACCTGAACATTGGCGACCCCCGCATCCGCCCCGACGCGGCAAGCGGATTCCAGGCGGCCGAAGCGGCTTCCGCGGACCCGGTTCAGCAGGGCAACGTGGGTGCGGGCGCGGGGGCCACGGTCGGCAAGCTCTTCGGCATGGAGCGAGCGATGAAGGGTGGCTTGGGCAGCGCTTCGATCAAGCTCGAAGACGGCCTCGTCGTGGCCGCGCTGGTCGCGGTGAACGCCCTGGGAGACATTGTTGACCCCGAGGACGGCAAGCTGCTCGCGGGTGCCCGGACCGAAGACGGAAAAGGTCTAGTTGACACGCTGCGGCAAATCCGACAAGGAATCCCCATGGCCGTCCTTTCGCGCGGTGAGAATACGACCCTCGGCGTCGTAGCGGCGAACGTCGACTGGACCAAGGCGCAAGCGACGAAGGTAGCCCAGATGGCCCATGACGGCCTGGCCCGCGCCATCCGCCCCGCGCATATGCCGTTCGATGGCGACACGATCTTCGCTCTGGGCACGGGGATTCCGACCTCGTAGGCCGCATCGGCGCCTTAGCGGCGGACGTCACGGCGCAAGCGGTGGCCGCAGCCGTATTACGCGCCACGGGAACCGAGGGGTTGCCCGCCTCGGGCGATATGGCAAGCGCGCAGGAAGCATCCGATAGGTGAGATTCCCGGCTACGACGGTTACGACCTGTGTTTGTTCGCGGCTGCTTTGAGCCGAGCTTGGACCAGCAACGCCGCAGTTTGCCGAGCAACGATCAGTTCTTCGTTCGTCCCCAGCACAGCGACTTGAACCCGGCTGTCTTTGCCCGAGATGAGGCGGTCGCCGGGACCACCCTCGTTGGCGGCGGGATCAAGGCGCACGCCCAGGAATTCCAACCCGCGGCAGGATAGCTCCCGCAGCGACGCTGCATTCTCGCCGATGCCGCCCGTAAAAGCGATCGCGTCAAGACCTCCCATTGCCGCCGCGTAAGCTCCGATCGACTTGCGGACCTGGTAGGCAAACGTTTCAAGAGCCAGGGTCGCCTGAGCCGCGCCGCCGCTCGATGCCTCTTGAATGTCGCGGATATCGCCTCCTTGGATACCCGACAATCCCGCCAGCCCACCGTCTTTGAGCAGCTCTTGGCGCATCTGGTCCGTCGAGTGGCCAAGCCGGTCCATCATGTAGAGAACGGCGAAGGGGTCGAGATCACCGTGCCGGGTGGCGTTTTCGAGGCCCGACTGTGGAGAGAAGCCCATCGTTGTATCCACCGATCGACCGCGGCTTACGGCACAGATCGAAGAGCTGCCGCCGAGATGGCAAGACACGAGCCGAAGCTCTTCCCGAGGTCTGCCGACCATCTCGGGAACCCGCTCGCTGACCCAGCGGTGGGATGCTCCGTGGAAGCCATAGCGCCTCACCCCGTGCTTCTCCGCCCAAGACCGCGGGACCCCGTATTGCGTCGCGTGTTCGGGCATGGTCCGATGGAAACCGGGCTCCAAAACCGCCACCAACACCAACTCGGGACCTAATTGGCGGAAAGCTTCGATCGCCGTCAGATAGATGCCGTTGTGAAGCGGCGCAGCCGGCTCGAACTCGCGCATCGCCGCCAACAAATCGTCGTCCACTAGAAACGACCCGCGGTAGCGCGGACCCGCGTGGACGGCCTTGAAGCCGACCGCATCCACCCGCTCGAAAGTTCCCAGAATTTCCTGAATAGCCTGGCGGTGGTCGGCGGCGTCGCCGCCCGCTTGGCCGATGCGCTCGAACCGCCCCTTGGCGAGAACTTTTTCGGAGGGAAACTCCAGCAGTTGATACTTCAGGGACGTGGAGCCTAAATTCGGCGCCAAGATGTTCACTGGTTGCGCACCTTTCCGGTTTAAGAAACGAGAGATCCCCCGTTCGCGTCGTTCGTAGGAGGGGAAAGTCGGCGGCTGTTCCGGCAGCCCGCCGCCCGCCCCAGGGCCTCGCAGTCGGCCCTTTGAGGGCGAACGTTGCTCGCCTGCTCAGGCGACCATCACCGAGGGGGCCTCGGAGGAAACTACTGAGACTCTCTGATTTTGGCCAGCGTCGCTTGAGCTTGCTGTTGGTAAGGATTCGGGACTTTCGCCGCGATGCCCATCCAGTTCGTGGCGGCGCGGATGTTGTCACCCTCGATATCCAGCTTGACGTAACAGACGCCCATGTAATACGCCAGCTCGCCGTATGGCGCGCCGCCTTGCGCTTTTAATGGCTCCTCGGCTTCGCGCAAAAGCACTCGTGAGTCCCGAAACTTCTGGAGATCATTGCCGCCCTCCACCACGAGCACTCTAGCGAGAGTGTATTTAGAAAGCGCGGTGAACAACGCCTGGTGTTTGGCCCAATCTTCCTCGGCCACATTATCCGGCTTCGGCTTTTCCGCTAGCACCTGCAACACTCGATTGGCGTAGTCCCTGGCTTTGGCGGGGCCCCCCTTTCTCAAGCTGGAATCGGCCAGGTTGTAAAGGTACGACTCATTGTTGGGGTCGCTTTCCAGGGCGAGCTCCATGTAGTGAATCGTCTTCTCGAAGTTGCCGAGCTGCTGGTAGGCGCCGACGTAGAGGGGGGGCGTCAGCTTGGCGTACTGGCTGTCGGGAAAATGTTCGATGAGGGTGTCCAAGTAGGCCACTTTCTGGGCCGCATCCGTCAGGTTGAATACCGAAGCGTACAGGTGGTATTCGATATTGCGATTCGCCGCGGCACCGGCGCCGGTGACGGCCTCCCACATCGGCATTTCGTCTTCGTATTCGGGTTCAGGCGTAGCCGCCGTCTTATCGGCGATCGGCTTCGTCTCGAGAACATGCGGCAGCAAGGCGTCCCAATTCTGCGTGCCATAGAGCGCCAGCGTCATGTTGTCACGCGCCTCGATGAGATCCGGCGCCATCGCCACCAGCTTCTTCCCATACTCGAGCACCTTCGGGAAGTTCTTCTGTTCTACGTACAAACCCTGTAACTGAAGATAGACATAGCCGATCTGATCGTGTCCGCCGTACTTTGCGACGAAAGCCTCAAACAACTGGGCTTTCTCGGCCGGATCCTCACTCAGGATGGCCTGGTTGATGAGAGATCCTTCGTCACTCTCGGTATTAATCGACGGGTTGCGGATACCTTCCTGCAACTGAGCGGCGGCAGGAGCGCCCAGCAGGCACAAAAGAACAAGAGCCGGCAATAGTTTTTTCATTTCCGATTCTCCCAAGCTGTGATTCAAGCTGTCCGAACGTGTTCCGCATGGTACGCCAATCGGACCAAGGAATCAAGGGGGAGTCTTGTCTCATGCAAGATGAGTCTGAACGAGGAGTTTGTTTCTCACACAAGATGAGCCTGAAGGATCGGGGAGTGGGCATGCTGGGAATTGACTATCCAAGTGCAAAACACCAGCAAGCTGAACCTGCAACAGATCCAGCAGTTTCTCCACTCCAGCGAGGAGATTCGATTCAAAGGCAAAGGGCGGGCCGAGATCTACACGTGGGTGGCGCGCACGCTTCGCCAGCACGGCTACAGCCGCCAAAACCGCGCCGACAAAGGGCTGCTGCGGCAGTATCTGGTCAAGATGACCGGACTGAGCCGGGCGCAAATCACGCGGCTGATCCAGCAGTACCGGCAGGGCGGAGAACTCCAACCCGCCCGCTACCGGCGGCATCGCTTTGCCCGCAAGTACACGCCCGCCGACGTCGAACTGCTGGCGGCGGTGGACGAGGCCCACGAAACCCTCAGCGGCCCGGCCACGCGCAAGATCCTCGAGCGGGAATACCAGCAGTACCAGCAGCGCGAATACGAGCGGCTGGCGGGGATCTCGGTGGCCCAGATCTATCGCCTGCGGCGGCGCAGAGCCTACCGCCAGCGGCGGCTGCATTTCACCAAGACCCGGCCCACGGCGGTGTCGATCGGCGAGCGGCGCCGGCCCGACCCGCAAGGCCAACCCGGCTTTCTGCGAGTGGATACGGTGCATCAAGGGGATCGCGATGGCGTCAAGGGCGTCTACCACATCAATGCCGTGGATGAAGTCACCCAGTGGCAAGTGGTCGGCGCCACGCCCGCGATCAGTGAAGCCTGGCTGGAGCCGTTGCTGAAAGCCATGATCGAGCAGTTTCCCTTTCGTATCCGCGGCTTCCATTCCGACAACGGCAGCGAGTTCCTCAATCGCACGGTGGAGAAGCTATTGAACAAGCTGCTGATCGAACAGACCAAGTCGCGTCCGCGGCACTCCAACGACAACGGCTTGGTGGAATCGAAAAACGGCGCGGTGATCCGCAAACACATGGGATATACGTACATCGCGGCGCCGCACGCGGGGCGCATCCAGCGCTTCTACCAACAGCACTTCAATCCCTATTTGAACTTCCACCGGCCCTGCGGACAGCCCGAGATCAAGACCGACGCCAAAGGCAAGCAGAAGCGGGTGTACCGCCACTACCAGACGCCTTGGGAATCTTTCGAGAAGTTGCCCGAGGCCGCCAGCTATCTCAAGCCAGGGCAGAGGCTGGAGGCTCTGGGCCGCATTGCCCAGGCCGAAAGCGACACGGCGGCGGCCCGCCGGATGCAGCGAGCCAAGCAGAAGCTGTTTGCCAGTTTCCGTTCCGCGAACACGCCGTGCTGAACAGCAGGAAGAGGGCTGTGGAAATGACGGGCGATGGAAAACGAGGAAAACCAAAACCAGGTTTCCCTTCGTTTCCCACCGCCCTTGGAAATCGCTCCGCGATTCCCACAATCCCACAACCCCGACGACGATTCTCCCCTTCCCAAAACTCAAAATCAAAAAGCCCGAAAGGAGCCCCAGCGACTCAAAAAGCCCCAACCCCCGTCTTCAGGCTCATCCTTCGATGAGAAAATGCTGGGGGCAGAGCACGATTTGATCCGAAAAGACCCGCGGAAAGGGCCGCGCGCCGCATTCACTGCGCGGGCAGTCCGGATTTTCCCAGCAGAGCGAGGAAATGCGCCACTGCGGTGATGCCTTTGTAGTAGTTCTCCAGCGCGAACTTTTCGTTCGGCGAATGGAGCCGGTCATCCGGCAGGCCCAATCCCATCAAAACCGTGGGCGTCCCCAGGTGCCGGGTGATATCCCCGACGACCGGTACCGACCCTCCGGAGCGGATGTAGACCGTCGGCTGCCGGAAAACGTCGGCCAGCGCGCGGGCAGCCGTTTTGACCGCCGGATGGTCCGGGTCGACCAGCGTAGCCGGGGCGGAATGGAGTTCGCGGACCTCCACCTCGATCCCCAGAGGCGTTTTGGCCTTGACGAATTCCTTGACCAGCGCCAGCACCTTGACGGGGTCCTGATAGGGCACCAGCCGCATGCTGACCTTGGCGGTCGCCGTCGCGGGGATGACCGTCTTTCCGCCGGGACCGGTAAAGCCCCCCGCGACGCCGTGCACCTCGAAAGTGGGCCGGGCCCAAATCCTCTCGAAGACGCTGTAACCCGCCTCCCCCGTTAGCGCGGTCGAGCCGACCTCTGTACTCAAATAGTCGTTTTCGTCGAACGGCAGTCGCCGCCAACTCTCCTTTTCGGCGCTCGACGGCTCGGCCACATCGTCATAAATGCCAGGGATTCGAATCACGCCTCCGGCCCCTTTGCATTTGGCCAGCAACTCGATCAAACCGTAGACGGCATTCGGCGCCACCCCGCCGTAGAGGCCCGAGTGGAGATCCTGCGCGGGCCCGCGAGCTTCCCACTCCATGTACACCATGCCCCGCAGCCCGGTACAAAGCGTCGGCATGTTGGCGGCGTACATCGCCGTGTCGGATACCAGCGCCACGTCGGCCGAGAGCTTCTCGCGATTCGCCGGAATGTAGGCCGCGATCGATTCGCCCCCGACCTCTTCCTCGCCCTCGATGAGGAACTTCACGTTTACGGGAAAACTCCCATGGACGTCTCGAAGCGTCTCCAGCGCCTTGATGTGGGCATACATCTGTCCCTTGTCGTCCGATGCGCCACGCGCGTAGAGGTTCCCCCCCTCCACCCGCGGCTCGAACGGCGGCGACTCCCATAGATCGAGGGGATCGACCGGCTGCACGTCGTAGTGCCCGTAGAAGAGCACGGTCGGCTTGCCCGGCGCTTCCAGCCACTCGGCGTAGATCAGCGGGTGCCTCTCGGTGGGGATGACTTCGACCGTTTCCAGTCCCACGTTTCGGAGGCTCGCGGCGACAAACTCCGCCGCCCGCCGTACGTCGTCGGCGTGGTCAGGCAGGGTGCTGATGCTCGGGATGCGCAGCAACTCGCAAAGCTCGTCGAGAAAGCGTTGGCGGTTATTTTCGACATGAAGTTGCAGCTCGTTCGGCATCAGGTTGATCGAGGCCTCGCCCCACGCCCTAACATCGTAGCGAAACAGCCGCCGACGGGCTACGCCCCCCCTTAAAAAGAGCGCAAGATCCCAAGTCCTGGGCGGAACGGGTCAGAAACTCTGGTTCTTCCGGAAAGCCGCCCCCGGACGAGCCTAAGTAGAGTCCATGGCGCTTGTCGTACTTGCTTCGGTTTCATCAGCTCGAACGGTTCCTATTGTTTTCTACATGGAAAGTAGAGTTCCGAGCGATCCTACCGTTCGGCGGCTACAAGGGCTACGCGCTGGCGTTGTAGGTGGACGTGCTAGGCGGTATCCTGAGTGGGGCGGAGACCCCTATCTTTCTCGACTACGAATACATGCATAACGGCGTTTTCGTGATAGCGATACAACCGACGTTCTTCCGCCCTAGTCTGGGCGGTCCTGGTTTCGAGTTCGGCCCGCAATCTGACGGC
Organism: Bryobacterales bacterium; assembly: GCA_965206025.1. Lineage (GTDB taxonomy): Bacteria > Acidobacteriota > Terriglobia > Bryobacterales > UBA6623. The sequence continues at coordinate 1,011,592 of CBDBIU010000004.1, forward strand.
TTGATGCCCGATTTTTCGGGCGAATTCGAACCGCACGATGTGCTCGTCCGGGTACGGACCGGAATGAGAAAGGCGGCCTAACAGCCCGTGGTAAAAGTAAGCGTCTCGAAAATCGGGTACAGCCAGCCAATTCGCTTCAGGCTAGGTGTTTTGTTTCGAGGGCCATGACGGGGAGCGAATTGGTGGCGGTCCCCATTTTTCGCTCCCCCGCGACTTTCACCAACGGGCTGCTAAGGAGGGTCTTGTGAAACTGGGAGCCATAACGACGGTTTTTGTGAAGCGCTCGTTGAGAGAAGCGGCCCAGAGGATGCACGATCTCGGGCTGAGCTACATAGAAATCGGCGCCGGGGGCTTCTTCCCCAAAAACCATTGCGATCCGGCTCACCTGCTGACCGACGAGTCCGCATTGGGAACGTTCACCGCTACATTGGCCGAGTTTGACCTGACGCTCAGCGCTTTTGCCATGCATGGGGAGCCCTTGCATCCCGATCCCGCCATCGCCGCGGCCTACGATCGGGAATTTCGCGACACTTGCGCCTTGGCGGCGAAACTCGGCGTCACCCGCATGACTCTCCTATCTGGCCTGCCCGAGGCGGCGCCCGGCGAGAAGGTTCCCAACTGGATTCTCTATCCTTTTCCTCCCTACCTCATGGACATGTACCGCTATCAGTGGGACCAGCGGCTGGTCCCCTATTGGAAAGAGCACGGCAAGATCGCCGAAGACCATGGCGTTCGTCTCTGCTTCGAGATGCATCCCGTCGACATGGTATTCAAGCCCGCTGCCCTGCTCCAATTGCGCGACGAAGTCGGAGGCGTCGTCGGCTGCAATATGGACCCTTCGCATCTGTTTTGGCAGGGCATGGACGTCATCGAAGTGGTCCGCAAGGTCGGGCACCTGATCGCGCACGCCCACGCAAAAGACAGTAAGCTTGACCCCCATGTAGTTCGCGTCAACGGCGTCCTCGACCACAAAGACTTTCAGCAGAGAGGCAGTCGGAGTTGGCTGTTCCGGACCGTAGGCTACGGGCATGCGGAGGGCTTCTGGCGGGATTACATCAGCACGCTCAGGGTGGTGGGCTACGATGACGTTTTATCCATCGAACACGAGGACCCGCTGATCGAGCCGGAAGAAGGGTTTGAGCTGGCCGTCGAGTTACTACAAAGGGTCATGCCGCGAAAGACGCCCACCGCTCTGTGGTTCGAGTAAAGTGGGTTGCCGCCTTCGAGAAGGACCGCCGCCATGAAAATCGGACCAAATTTTTGGATTTGGGTTTCCCCGTTTCGCACGGACCGTGATCTCGAGTTGATCGCCAAGGCGAAATCCATGGGAGCCGACGTCGTCGAATTCGCCATCGAGGACGACGGCGTGGTCGATGCGAAGCTGCTGCGGCGAGCGCTCGCCGACAACCAGGTGGAGTGTTCGGTGGTCGGGATTTTCGGGCCCCAACGTGATTTCGCAAGCGAAGACCCTGCTGTTCGAAGCGAGGGACTAGAGCATGCCCGGCGTTGCCTGGACCTGACGGCCGAGGTGGGCGCCGGGGTTTTTACCGGCGCCGTCGTCGCCGCCGGATGTGATCAAGCCGTTACCGAGTCCCAGCGAAACACACGGCTCGCCTTCGCCGCCGAGGTCCTCCAGCAGATCGGGGAGCACTCGGCGAAGGCAGGGGTGATGTTCGGCGTGGAGATACTGAACCGCTACGAATCCAACCTGCTCACGACCGCCGCGGAAGGGCGTGAGTTCATCGACCAGGTCGGCCACGCTGCCGTGGGCATTCATCTCGATTGCTTTCACATGAGCATCGAGGAGACCGACTTGGGGGCGGCCATTCGCGCCGCGGGCAATAAGCTGTACCATCTGCACGCCAGCGCCGGCGATCGAGGCACGCCCGGAGAAGGACACCTGCCGTGGGCGGAAATCGCGCTGGCCCTCAAGGACATCGATTACCGAGGCTACGGCATCATCGAATCCTTCAATCCCGCCGGCCGGCTGGCCCAGCTGGCCCGTGCCTGGCGTCCCTACGCTGATTCACAGGACGAGTTGGCGCGCCGCGGTCTGAAGTTTCTCAAGTCCGTCCTCCCGGCCGAGTAGTGCTTACCGACAAAAGTTCGCGTATGTAAAAAGGCCTTTCCCGAAGGATTGCAGGGATCTCTGTCCAACCCGGAAGTGTTTTGTTCCGAGAGCGTTCCGAGCCGCGACCGTAAGGGAGCGGTCCAGTGATTGCCGCCTATAAACGACCGCGAACTTATGGGACCAAGCACTAGCCCGCTTTTCTCACGAGGGACCGCGGTGGATAAGGCGAAAAGGCCCGGCGGCCAAGGCTCGCGACAACAGTTTGTTTACATCGCCCAGCGTACAGTATGTCGGCAAGCGGGCGCGATGAATCGCGCCCCTACATCCCTGACGGCGGGCATTTGCTTGCACTTTTACCCTCGGCTGGTGAGAAATGCGGGCTAGGAGCCTGTATCACGAAAAAGCTGGCCGGGGTTGAGCCCAGAGTGGCTGGATTGGGTTTTCATGTTTTCATGTCCGGGGTGCGGACCGGTCGGAAATCGTCCTGGGCCACCCGACAGCGTCTCGGTTGGTGCCGTGGTGCACTGTTGGAGGGGGATTTCTAGCGCTTACGGTTCAGGTTAGATCGATGCCGGGGCTGATGTTTCTTGAACGAGTCCCGGCAGGGGCAGCTCAGTGCAAGCTTTCAGATCGAGGACTACACCTTCGGGGAAGGACCCTCGATCGCTACCGGCTTGGCCGCTCGTCTCGTTTTCCCCTTGATTTTCCCTGCTGTAAGCGTGACAATAGGCATAGTACCCGCAGACAATCCCGACGTGTCCAGCAGCACCCCCCCCCGGCTGGATTTTTTAGTTGACACGGCTTCGCGAAATTGATACTGTGTTTTGACCTACGGCAGGCAGTCTGTTTTTTGGTCTTCCCCGGTAGTGGTTTTCGCTAGGCGTGACGATTGAACCCGCGGGCGTTTAGGGCCGATCAGCGTTGGAAGAACGAGGGTTGATGAGGAAGAGCCATTTCATCGTCGTCTTGGCCCATTCGGTCCACGGGCGGATTCGGCGTATCCACGTCCCGCACTACGCTATCCATGTCGTTGCGTGCTTGGCGCTTTTCGGCGTCATTGTGGGTATCGGCCTACTCTCGAGCTACGGAAGAATGCTCTGGAAGGCCACCGGGTACAATCAGCTTCGAGCGGAGAAGGAAGCTCTGCAGAAGCAAAACGACAACCTCAAGCAGCAAGTCGCCGAGCGGGATGCGCAGCTCGCGTCGCTGGGCGAGTTGGCCTCGGAAGTGTCGATCGCCTTCGGGATAAAACGACCGTTCACCGAGACGACGGCGGTTATCGGAGACACGCCGCAAGCGCCGCGATATCGCAGCTCCCTCAATCAGTTCGATTTTCTGCGGCAAGTTCAAGTGTCTCCGGGCAGTAGTTCGCCGTGGTATTGGTTGGAGAACACCACGCCTTCCACCTGGCCGGTGCAGGGGCGCTTGAGCAGTTCGTTCGGCAAGCGCTTGGATCCCTTCCTAGGCAAGGGCGCGTTTCATGCCGGCGTCGACCTGACGGCGCCTTACGGAACCCCGGTCGTGGCCGCCGCCGACGGTATTGTCGCCACCTCCGGCTGGTTGGGGCGCTACGGCAGGCGCATTGAGTTGCTCCATGGCCGCAATGGACTTTCCAGCCGCTACGCCCATTTGGCGGACGCCTATGTGCGGCCCGGGCAGGTCATTCGCCGCGGCGAGGTGATCGGGCGAGTGGGCCGCAGCGGTCGAGTGACCTCCCCGCACCTGCACTACGAAGTTCGCTACCGCGGCACGCCGATCAACCCCTACCGCTACCTGAAAACATCTACCCAGTCGCTGTCCGGTTTTCATGTGACCGATTAGGTCGCCGCCACGGCCGCCCGGTGGAGGCCATGGACCTGCTCGCGCTCGGCGCCGGTGGAGCTGAGGCTACTGTTGGAGGCCGCGAGTTCGCGCATCTCGGCCAGCGTGAGACGTTGTGCATGCCGCATAGGGACTTGCATTCACCCGCGGTGGGCCCTCTCCCGGCTGTCGTCGTTTCAGGATCATCTGCATGGGATAACTCTCTCGAGGATGCGGCCCAAGCAGCCCGTCTACAATGAAAGGTTCGAGTAAAATACTTCCGACGGTAGATCAGTTCGCCGCGACAAGCAGAGGGTGGTCGGTGCGGGCCTCGACCGAACGACGAGGGGCCGCACGGACGGCCTACCATTGGAATTTTCAAAATGAACGCTCTGTTCTTAGAAGACATCAGCCGTTTTCGGGTGCGCGAAGTGGCCCGACCGACTCTGGCCCCCGACGGCGTGTTAATACGCATTTCGGCGGTGGGAATCTGCGGGACTGATCTGCACATCTTCGAGGGGCTGGCCAATTACAACCGTGATGAGCGAAACCAGCCGATCCCGCTTGCCAGCCGGCACCAGGTCCTGGGCCATGAGCTGTGCGGAATCGTTGAGGCCGTCGGGGCCCAAGTCACGAAGTGCCGGCCCGGAGATCAGGTCACCGCCGACCAGGTTCTTAACTGTTTCAGCCAGAAGCGGTCGCCCGTTTGTGAGTTTTGCGATTCCGGCGATTCCCACCAATGCGACTTCGCCGAGGAATATGGGATTACGGGTCTCGACGGAGCATTTGCGGATTTCATGGCCGTCCCGGAGACAAACGTCATTGTTCTTCCGCCGGACTTCAAGCGGACCGAAGCGGCCATGATTGAGGCCCTCGGCTGCGTCGTTCATGCCTGCGATCGCGTTGAAGCCGTCCGCACGCGGTACAGTTTCGACGGGCCGCGGAAGATTCGATATGTGTTGATCCTGGGATCAGGTCCCGGCGGACTGTTGTTTCTCCAGTACCTGCGCAACGTGCGGAACTTCGACGGGGAAATCTTTGTCACCGCGCGCAAGCCGGCGAAGATCGAATGGATCCGCAAGTTCGGCGGGACGCCGATCGATGTCACCAAGACCGACTTGGCGGCGGAAATCCTCGAAAGGACCCGCGGAGAAAAGACCCACTGCGTCTTTGAAGCGACCGGCAGTGGCCCGGCGTTCGCGCAGATTCCCTGGGTGTTGCGGAAGCAAGGGACCGTGCAGCTCTACGGGGCCGGCCACTCCGGGGTTGATATCGGCTGCCTGACGCCCTTTCAGGTGCTCGAGTTCACGATCGTGGCTTCGGCCGGGGCCTCCGGCGGTTTCGACGCTGACGGTACGCCCACCACCTACCGCCGCTCGATGGAATACATCCGCGACAAGAGGATTGATGTGGAATGCTTGATCAGTCACCGCTATACGCAGTTGGGTCAGATGCAACAGGCTTTCGAGAAAGATTCGCGCGCGGTCGACTACGTCAAGGGAATGCTCGTGCAATCAGGAAACGACTAGACCGTTTTTCTCACCACGTGGCGAGGCGAGGTGCCGGAGAATCCCGCCAGGAGCGTGCCGCTCGACGGGCGGAGGCATAGTTGAACCCTACGCTGGGCACGGCGAGCAAGCGCAACAAAGTAGTTGGCGGCTTATCGCGTGCTTCGCGGACGACGTCCCGAAAGCGCGAGGCTTCCGCCCTGGACAGCCCTCCTGAAGCGCCTGGTCAGCCAAGAATGCGGCCTTACGGACAGCTGCTCCCGTTGCTCGCGGGTTTCGCCCTCTGCGCTGTGTTCCCGGGCAGCGCCTCTCCTCAGGGCATGGCGACGAGTAAGCGGAAGGCCCTGGCCGGAAAGCCTTTGCCGCCGGGTCTCAAGGCTCCCCGCGTCGAATTCCGAGACATGGCTTCCGAGGCGGGCCTGGTCGGGGTCAACATTTCCGGGAAAGAGAGCGGCAAAGTCTACATCGTCGAGTCGACAGGCAACGGCGTGGCCGTCTTCGACTACGACAACGACGATCGGCCGGACATCTTCTTCGTGAACGGGGATCGCTTCGATCGCGACGGGCCACGCCCGCGGCACTACCTTTACCGCAATCTCGGCGGGCTGAAGTTTGAGGATGTCACCCAGAAGGCAGGCCTGGTTCACACCGGATGGGGCCAGGGAGTCTGCGCCGGTGATATCGACAACGACGGCAACACGGATCTGATGGTCTCGCACTGGGGGCAAAACGCCCTGTTCAGGAATCAGGGGGACGGCAGCTTCCGCAACGAGGCCAAGCAGCGCGGCCTGACGAACCCTAAAAGGCGATGGAGCACGGGTTGCGCCTTCCTCGACTACGATCGCGACGGCGACCTCGATCTTTTCGTCGCTCACTACGTGGATCTCGACCTGGAAGAAACACCCAAGCCCGGAGACGCCGCCGAGTGCCGCTGGAAGGAAATCCCGGTCGTCTGCGGTCCGCGCGGGCTGCCGGGAGAGTCGATGTCGCTGTATCGGAATGACGGCCAGGGCGTGTTCGCCGATGTTTCCCAAAAGGCCGGCGTCTCCGGACGCAAGCAGTTCTACGGCCTTGCGGTGCTGACCGCCGACTTCGATGACGACGGGTGGACGGATGTTTACGTAGCTTGCGATTCTACCCCCAGTCTTCTCTACCGGAATCGGACGGACGGAACGTTCGAGGAGGTCGGCGCCATGTCCGGCACGGCCTACAGCATGGACGGATTGGAGCAGGCGGGGATGGGTGCCGCCGCCGCCGACTTCGACGGCGATGGGAAGCTGGACATCTTCAAGACCAACTTCATCGGCGACTCGAACACCCTCTACCGTAACGACGGCGAGGGGATGTTTCTTGATGAGACGCTTTCGAGCGGGATCGGTGTCCACACGGAGTTTCTTGGCTGGGGAACGGCCTTTGTGGACTTCGATCAGGACGGCTGGAAAGACCTTTTCGTGGTCAACGGCCATGTCTACGCGGCGGTCGATCAAGCCAATATCAACGAGAAGTTCAAGCAGTCCCGACTACTCTATTGGAACCGCCGCGACGGCGCGTTTCACGACCTGTCGCGGGAGGCCGGCCCGGCCATCGTCGAGGCGCACTCGTCGCGAGGACTGGCTCTGGGCGATTTCGACAACGATGGGGCGTTGGAAGTCGTCATCGTCAACATGCACGAAGCCCCTTCTTTGCTCAAGAACTTCGGCGAGAAGGGCAATTCCCTGTTGGTGCGCGCCTTGACCGCATCCGGTCGCGACGCCATCGGCGCCCGCATCACGGTCACCGCCGGCGGGCTGGCTCGGACGGATGAGGTGCGTAGCGGCGATCACTACATGTCGCAGAGCGACTTCCGTCTGCACTTCGGCCTTGCATCGAGCACGCAGGCGGATATCCGAATCCGCTGGCCGGATGGCGAGACACAAACGTTTCAGAAGATGGCGGTCAACCGGTCAGTGGTCCTCCAACAGGGGAAGGGCCTGATCGAGACCCACGAGTTTGCCGGAGTGAAGCGCTAGCCTGCACCTCTCACCGACTGACGGGCCGAAGCACGCCCCAAGCCCTCAATGACGTCGTTCGGCTTGCTCGCCGTACTCAACGCAGAAGCTACTGATTCCACTTGGGTTGGGCGGAATTGGGTTCGTTTGGTATTTTTTGATTGGCGCGGGTTGGCACCGCGGCGGGAGGGGTCCGTGGAGGGTGTGAATGCGGCCTGTGGGGCCCTTGCGCTGACGGGCTCGGCTGTTTCGTTCATGTTCGAGAACGCGGCTTCTGGGGCCGAATCGCTGGAGGGTCGGAAGCCGATACGGCTGGCCGTGGGGTTTGGGGTGTCGATCGGAGGCGGGGCCTGGGCCGGCACATATCGGCCGCGGTAGGGATCGGAGTCGGCCGAGAGGCGGCTGTCGCGGGCCTGGCGCTCGTCGCGGCGGAGGTCGGCGAGTTGCTTGACGGCGCGGAAGAAGCGGCGGCTGAGATGTCCATCGTAGCGGGCGAGATGAACGAAGGCCTGGGTGCGGTCGAGCATGGCCGAGCCCAAGAGCATCGTTTCGCCGTCGTAGCCGGGGCGCAAGGTGTGGGGACGGTACTTTTCAGCACGGCGGCGGGTGTCGTCGACGGCGGCGGCGATGAAGCCGGTCTCCAAGCGCGTGAGGCGGCGCATGCGCCATTGGGCGTCAGCGATCTGGCGGACGAGTTCGAATTCGAGAGAGTTGGCGGGTTGGATATCGGCTTCGAGGGCAGAGAGCTGCTTGTCGAAGTCAGCCGCGTCCTCGCCGGGCAGGACGGTATCGCGGGCGAGCAGGCCGTGTTTGAGGGCGTTTTTGGCAGCGCGGGACTTGCCCTCGGTGGCGCGTGGTCCGGTGGATTTTTTGGCGTTGTTGCGGTTAGCTTTCATTTGGGCGCGTGTAGCCATGATTATGATTCCTTTCCTGGGAGCAGGGGCTCCGCTTCCAGGGTACGGCGGGGCTAGCCGGTTACGAGGGGTTGGGTGCGGTAAGTATGGTGGAATGAAGAGGTTGGGATTGGGGAAGTGGTGTGACTGGTTGAGGTGTTGCGACGGAGGGGGCGCCGCCGAAGGCTGGGACAAACAGGATTGTTTGTCGCTACGGGGCTCGATCGACAATGGCCTAACCACGTTCACGCCATGACCGCTCACTTGCGTTCGCGGCTCCGTTAGAGCAGTGTTCGGCCTTGACCGCACCCTTGCGGGCGCGGCTCTGTTAGGGCGTGTTCGGCTTTGACCGCACCCTTGCGGGCGCGGCTCTGTTAGGGCGTGTTCGGCCAGGTCCGCGCTACGGGGTTTTCCCGCCGCGCACTTCACTCCGGGAACGTGGCGAGAAAAAAGGGGTCGGTCTAGTTGCCCGGCGCGCGAACCGTCGGCCCGATGCGCGCCCCGGGGCTGCCCACGCCTCTCGGCGCTACCGCCCCCGATCCTGGAGGGGCGGCCCGCTGGGTCGGCGCCTTGCCGTAAACACCGGGTCCTTGATTAGGACGATCCGCCTGCTCGCGGTCCCGAAGGGCAGCCTGTTCGATGGCGGCAACCCGATCCGCGTGCCACTGATCGAGGGCGTCTTTCTTTGAGCTGTCGAACTTTTCGAGAATCGGTTCGCCGGGCGCCTCGGCAAGGGCGAGGGACCATTTCTTTTTGACTTTGTGGCTGCACTCGTTGGCGGACACGACGGCTCTGCCGCCGAAAACCTTGAGCCGGAGACGCTCTCCGGCGGGCGCATCCAAGCGGTACAAACCGCGCTTGTCAAACCTCACCACGGCGTCACCGGAACGGATCGACAGTCCCTCCAGATAGGAGTCGTCGACAGCGCGCAGCGCGGCGGAACCCGAGATCAGCTCGAGTTGGAGGTCGCTTAGGTGGGGCTGGGTCATCTCCAGCTCGGTATTGTGGCCGACGGCCAGGAAGATCCCCGGAGCCAGGACGAGTTCGACCCGGCCGGCTTCGGTTCGCACCCGCTGGCCCGCCTCAAGATGGCGCTGCCCCTTGGTAGGTTCAGATCCCGATCCCTTCAACACGGCGGCCTGGCCTTCCGCCTCGTAGACCAGTCCGGCTTGAGCGGAAAAAGGAGTTTCCTGCCCCCACGACGCACCGGCGACAAGAGCCAGAAACCAAACCGCAACCGTCCAAGTACCCCAACTGCGATGCCAAGTAGCGGACATAGCGTGACCTGCCTTTCGCAAAGACCGTGAAGTTTTTTAACTGCCTGTTCATTTGTTATCACAAGGGGAGTTGCAGTGCAAGCGGGTCGCCGGGTTTTCCGAGGAAAGGGCGTAGGTCGTGCCTGTGGGCCCGCGGTCAAGGTGGGAATGGCCCCGGGGTGCTCAGGCGAGACTCGGTTTAGCACGAAGCCTTTGACCGCACCCTTGCGGGCGCGGCTCGGTTAGAGCGTGCTCGGACTTGACCGCACCCTTGCGGGCGCGGCTCGGTTAGAGCGTGTTCGGACTTGACCGCACCCTTGCGGGCGCGGCTCTGTTTACAGAAGTTCCTCCCATTCGGGATCTTCATACAACGACATCGGTTGGCCCTGCTGCCCGACCACATAGTGAATCGCCGCTTCGATGTGCTCAGGCTCCCACAACCAGCGTGTGCTACCGTGACGGCTCCAGCGTTTCTTCTGGTGTCCGAACGCCACGTTCAGCGCCCGACTCACACAGCTCTTGAGCCGGCCCATAACCTGTTCGGGATGCTGCACCGCGGCAATCACGACGTGAACATGCGTACTGCGCACATGTGCCGCCAGCAGGCGCCATTTCTCGCGCAGGCAAGTGCTCTTTATGACTCGCAACGCCACCGCACGGCTGTTTCGGCTAAGACGCCGCGGTGACCCTTGCATTTTCGATTGTTCGTAGCGCACGCGCTCCTCGCTCTTCTCGAGGAGGCGGGTACCAAAGAAGTTGTGGTGTCGATCGACGGACCCGTCACGATTGCCGTGCAAGTGAGAGCCGTAGCAGGTGAAGGTGATCAGGTAGGCCCTAGGCCAGTCGCCCGGACGCTCCCCTTCCCAAGCGCAGATGGCCGCAGGTTACCACCTACGTAATTGCCCGCGCAAGGATCATACGGAGCCGCAGGCGCAAGCCCGCGGTCAAGGAGGGAATGGCCCCGGGGTGCTCAGGCGAGACTCGGTTTAGCACGAAGCTTTGACCGCACCCTTGCGGGCGCGGCTCGGTTCGGGCAGTGTTCGGCTTTGACCGCACCCTTGCGGGCGCGGCTCTGTTAGAGCGTGCTCGCGGGTGCGGCTGTGCAAACTCCCCTCCAAAAAGAAAAAGGCGGGACCGCCTTTTCAGGCGGCCCCGCCGAACTTCGTGGAACTCAGGCCCTTAGGCCCGGTTCTAGCTTGTGAAGCAAGCTAGAAGTTGAACTTCAGGGCTAACTGCGTATAACGCGCCGGCCCCGTCGTACCGGTGACTTGGCCGAAGGTCGCGCTACCCCAACCCATATTCGGTATGGCGAATTGCGGCCGGTTGAACAGGTTGAAGAACTCGGCGCGGAACTCGACGTTCATGTCTTCGCTGATCTTGAAGAACTTGATTAGTGAAACGTCGAAGTTCTTGACACCATCCGCCCGGGCGCCGTTCAGCAGCCGTGGAGCGTTACCGTAGGTAAAATCAGCCGGCTGCGAGAAAGCGTCCGGTGAAATCCATTGCTGGACTCTGCTGCCGCGGTTTCCCGAGTTGACGGAGGCATCCCCGCTCATATTGGGCCGAGGCGTCCCCCAACCGTGATTGATGTTGTTCACCGCAGTCGTAATTGGCAGTGGGAAACCACTCTGGAAACTCCAGATTCCCGAGACCTGCCAGCCGCCAGCGATGGCGTCGAGCCCGGGATGCCAACCGCCACCCAGCCGGTGACCCCGCCCAAGGGGAAGATCATAGACGTGGCTGATGGCCAGGCGGTAGGAAGTGTCCTCCGCGGACAAGGATCTTTCCAAGGACAAGTCGCGGTTTTGTTGCAGTCCAGCGACTGGCCCCAGATAGCCGGCCTCGAACGAGTCGGCATTGGTATTGCTCCTGCCCGTGGTCAACGCAATCATGGCCTGCAAACCGTCGGAGTAACGCTTTTCGTAACCCACGGTCAGGCCGTGCCAACGGTTCTGGAAGGGATATTCCTCCTCGAAGATGTCGAAGCCCGCCTTGGAGGCCGGGGGAGGAATGTAGATCGACCCACCGTAATTGTAGGCGGGCCACTCGGTGAGCAACTGCCTGCGCTGGACCGTCTCCTGGTTAATCAGGTTCAGGGCCGAGTTCAAACGCCCGCTGGGATCGGTAAGCCCGAAGAAGGGATTCGGAACCTCGTCCAGCAGCGACGATCCATACTGCTGTAGAACGTCCTGGCCGACTCCCGAGCCGCAGAAGAAGAAGGGGCAAGGCAAGCGGCGGCCCCTGGTCCCCAGATAAGAGACCGTGAGCAGCGAGTTGGCAGGCATCTCACGCTGAAACCCGAAGTTCCATTGCCAGGAGTAGGGATTCTTCTGACCTCCGGTACCGCCGCTCAGCGATCCGCCGACGTCGGTCAGCGGCCCTCGGGCCGCGCCAACCGGCTCGGCAATGCCGTTGGGGAAGATGTTGGTGATTTCGACATTGGGGTTAATCCCGTCCACGGTACCTATCACCGCGGTCTTGGCCGAGAAAGGATTGGTGCTCGGGCTGAACAACGCCCGATAAGTCGTCAGCCAATACAGCTTGGCGACCCCGCCGCGTATCACCGTCTTTTGGTTGAGCTTGTAGGCGAACCCTAAGCGCGGAGCTATGTTGCTGCGGTCGATGTCAGTGACTCGCCGGGTAGGGAGTTCCGCGCTGTCGGCGAAGATGTATGCCCCCAACACCTGGTGCCCGAGGACGTCGTTGACGGTTCCGCCGCCGGTATTGGGACCCGAAAGCTGGCCGACCGGATTCGGGAAGCGCGGATCGAATTTCACATTCTGGTTGTTCACTTCCTTCCCCGGCGTGGACCAGTCGTAGCGTATTCCAAGGTTCAGAGTGAGCTTGGAAGTGACCTTCCAGGTGTCCTCGAAATAGAAGGCGTACTGTTCGGCAGCCTGCGTGGCCTGGAAGTGGTTCACGAACTCGCCGGCGCCGATTAAGCCCAGCGTCAGGTCCGCAAAACCGTTGCCCGTCAAGGCGTCGGGTGAGAGCGGATTCGGACCTTGCGTAAAGGTACCCGAGAAGTCATAGCGGCCGGTCAAGGCGCGGTCGTTCTCGTTAAAGGACCACGAGTATCTGGGCCGGAAGACAGCGCCGTACTTGATCTGATGGTTGCCGACGATCTGGGAAATTCCCGTCCCAAACTGGTAGCGGTTGTCCAGACCACCGAAACCCGAGTCCGACCCCAGGATGGCGTAGCCGGCCGGCCGGATGGCCGGGAACGAAGTCCCGGTATTGAAACTGTTGGCCGCGGCCACGATCGTGCCGTCCTCGAAAATCCCTCCCAGAGGTGTTGGGTCATAGCCTTCCGAGGGGTTCGGAATTATAGACCGGCCCCAGTACCTGTAGAAAAAGGAGTTGACGACGATCGTTGGGGTCGCTGTCCAAGTGTGGGTCACCTGGAACTCACGCGTCGGCCTGTCGATCGAACCGCTCAAAAACGGACTGGCGATGTTCCCGTAGAGGTCGACGTTGGGGATAAATTGGTCGTTCTTCCCAAAGCGGAAGCTGACGCGATGGGAGTCACTGGGTTGGCCGTCGATTTTGAAGTTCAACCGGTCGTAGTTAAACAAGGACCCGACGTTCTTGAACCAGTTATTCGCATTCGTCGGCAGGCCGCCTCCTGTCCGATCACCACCGGCAATGGTGGGTTCGGGCCAAAACGAGATCAGGTTGTCGATGAAGCCGCTCGAGTCCCTCATGCTGGTCGGGATCTGGTTGTTCGCGAAGGGCCGCCGCATAGTTGTCGTGGTGCCGTCGGGATTTGTCGCCTCGAACGTGTCGAACGGGTTGAAGATCCGAATCTCCTGATCGGCTCCTCCGAAAACGCCGGAGAAGTCGCCGACATCCTCGGCGCGGGTGGGAACGCGGCGCAATTCCTGACGAGGACCACGCTGCCGGAGTCTCTCGAGGTCGTGGATGAACCACAGCTTGTTCTTAACGATCGGCCCGCCGATGAGATACCCGTATTGATTGCGCTTGAACTCCGGTTGGCTCACGCCGCGAGTGTTGTTGAAGAACAGATTGGCGTTCATGTTGTCGTTCTGGAGGTAGTTGAACACTGTGCCGTGGAACTGGTTAGTGCCACTTTTCGTCACCATGTTGACGACCCCAGCGCCCTGCCCGTACTCGGGGGAGTAGTTGTTGACCTGCACCTTGAATTCTTCGATGAAGTCAGGGCTCAGGATGATGTTCTGCGAGGTGCCGCCACCGTTATCGGAGCGAATGTCCACGCCGTCTATCATGATCACCGCGTTGGTGCGATGCCCGCCGGCGACCGAAAAGTTATTGGTGGACCACACCTCGATGCCGCCTTTGCCGTCCGAGTTCGCGCCGTAGTAGCCGCCGCCGGTCCCGTTCACAAAGGAATTCGTTACGCCGGGAGTAATATTGACCAGCTCGATGGGATTGCGCACTCGAGTCGGCAACTGTTTCAACGACACGCTGGTGACGACTTGGCCGACGTCGGAGGACTGCGATTCCAGCATCAGGGCAGCGCCGGTGACCTCAACGGTCTCGACGACGGTACCCGGATTTAGGGTTACCGTCAGGTCCACCCTCTGCTTGACCGACAACGCGATGGGCGTAACGATCGTATCGGCAAAACCTTCCGCGCTGACCGTGAGTTTGTAATTTCCGCGAGGAATCTCGTCGAGCGAATAAGCGCCCACGGAGTTTGAAACCGTCGCCCGCTGCGCGCCGCTGTCGAGATTTTCGATTCGAAGATCGGCGTTCGGGATGACCGCGCCGCTGGAGTCCTGCACGGTACCACTGACGCGGGCATTCGCGCCAACCGCCTGGCCGTAGCCAACGTTTGTAAACACGAGAGCCAAGGCCACCGCGAGTACAAACGTACTTCCTGTAAAAGCTTTCATTCTCATTGACCCCTCCATAGAGAAGATAGGTTGATAGTATGACGAATCGCGAATACAGGAGTCAAGCGATTTTCAGCGAAAAACGACCGATATGAAACTCCGGAAACGAGCCCCGTTTACTATGGGATTTGGAAGACGGCTGTTTCATCCTATACTACTGAAATCATTGGGGAAAAGGTCGGTACTGGAGCCGGCGCGCCAATCCTGTGAGAAAACGGAGATCACAAAAAGTGTAGTGGACGACGGCGGGGTTGAGGCAGGGAGATCGAGTCTCGGCGGCGTCGCGGGCCGCCCAACGATGCGCGCCAGCCGCCAATCGGATTGTTAGGCGGACTCTGAGCGGGTTATAATTTGTTCGGGTGCGCTATGTACGGGCAAATGCTGAGTGACGAGGTGCGCTCGAGAAGGGCTAGGCGCAACCGCGGACGTCTCGGCGCCTGTGGCCTTCTTCTTGTTTTCCTCCTGTTCTCCGCGACCGCGGCTCGCGGAGGTGACGAGGCGGTCAGTGCCAGCACTCCCACGCTAGCACCGCGTCTGAGTTCCGTTATTCCGCAAGGCGGGCCGCGAGGTGGCCGGGTCCTGGTCACCATCGAAGGCAAGAACCTGCTGGAAACCACGCAAGTTCGATTCGCCGGCCCGGGTCTCAGCGCCGAGATAGTCTCGACCACGGCCCAAACCGTCAAGGCAGAGATCAGGATTGGGCCTGACGTTCCCGTCGGGCAGCACGATTTTCGGCTTTTGACCCCGACCGGCAGCACGGTGGCGATTTTTCAGGTCGTCGGCATCGGCGAGATCTCCGAACAAGAGCCGAACGGTGAGCTTGAGTCCGCGCGGACGATCGAGCTTCCCGCGGTTGTGAACGGGATCATGGGGGTTTCCGAAAGCGGCGACGGAGCGGGAACCAAGACAGATTACGATTTCTTTCGCTTTCAGGCGGACGCCGGGCAAACCCTGGTTTTTGACGTCGTCTCGACCCGTATCGGCTCGACGGCCGACACCTACGTCACGCTCTTTGATGCCCACGGTCGCGAGCTGGCGGAGAACGCGGATTACTATCAGGACAAGGATCCTTTCCTGGCCTACGAGTTTCAGGACCCTGGGAAATACGTCCTTCGCGTAGGGACTTTCGCCGCCGGAGGCGCGCGGACCGCCGCTTACCGGCTCTTCATTGGAGAACTGCCCTATATCCTTCACGCTTACCCGAACGGCGGCCGGCGCGGGGAGACGGTGGAGTTCACTCTCGCAGGCCTGAATCTGTCCCAAGTTGAGAAGGCCGTTCTCGGCCACGGGCTGGCAACGGGCGAAGTGCTGGAGCGAAGCGCCAAGCGGGCCACCTTCCGAATGAAGATTCCGGCCGATCTCGAGCCTCGCGACTACCGACTGCACGCGCTTCGGGCGGACGGCATCCACACGACGTGGCCGGTGTTGTTTAACGTGGATACGATCCCGGAAATCGCCGTGCGAGATGATGCGGCGCGGGACCCAAACAGTCCTGTCCCCGTCTCGGCGCCGATCGTTGTGAGCGGCAGGATCGAGCGTCATGAGAGGGCGGATCATTTCCAGATCGAGGCGGCGGCCGGCGAGCGATTTACCTTCGAAGTACAGGGAATGCTGCTGGGGTCGCTGTTGGATCCCATCGTCCTTCTTTATGACAGCGAGGGGAGCAGAATCGCCTTTCAGGACGATCCCGGGTCGAACGACATGTGGAAGTCGCGGGTCGATTTGGACCCCCACCTTTCGCACAAGTTCGAGAAGGCCGGCAAGTACCGGGTCGTGGTGAGGGACTTGACGTATCGCGGCCATCCCGACTGGGTGTACCGCCTCAAGATCCGCCGAGTGGAGCCCGAATATGAGTTACTGGTGTTGACCCCTCACCAAACGATCCTACGAGGGAGAACGACCAAGGACAATGGTCCCGACCGTTTTGATCCTGTACATTTACTGGTGCAGGTAAGGCGGCGCGGCGGTTGGGACACCGCAGTCGAGGTGTGGGCGGAGGAGCTGCCGCCCGGCATCCAGGGAGACAAGATCACCGTCGCGGCCGAGAATACCTACTATCGGGGAACCGACGCCGAGGACAAGTGGCTTGACGGCACGCGGGTGGAACTTCCCCTCATCGCCTCGGCGGACGCCCCCCTAGGTTCTCATCCCGTTCGTATCCGGGCCAGGGGCGTGATGGAGGGCAAAACGGTTGAGCGCGACGGCAAGGTATTGTACGAGTACAACCCGACGGGCTTTATGGCGCGACGGCGAAAAAACGCGCTTCCCGACGAGGGGCGGATTCATCTCACCGTCGCGGAGCCTCCCAAGGTCACGGTGGACGCGCCGGGCGAGATAACGCTCAAACAAGGGGAGTCGGAGGAAGTCGAGGCATCGCTGCATTGGTGGGGCGAGCCGGAAATGGCGGTCACCCTGCGCGTGACGGGGTTACCACAAGGCGTTCGCATCGGGCCAGCGGAAGCGGCACCCGGTCAAAAGAAAGCCACTCTGATCGTGGGCGCTGCCGAGGAAACAGCGAAAGGGACGACGCGGGCCATCATTTTTGCGGAGGCGGCGAACGGCCAGCAGACCACGACTCTGTACTCCCGAGATATCCTTATTACAGTGACAAATGCAGGGAAAGGTGATGTGGCCTATGCGCCCTAGCGACGGTTGGCTATTGCGGAGCCGCGCGGCTTCTCTGGCGCTCGGGCTGGCGTGCCTATCGGTCGCGTCCCCGGCAGCCGACAGCCCGGCTGCGATGGCCCGGGTGGTGGAGTTGAGCCTCTATCCGGCGGAGATCGTTTTGGACGGCCGCGATGCCGGCCAGACTGCGGTCGTGATGGCGGAAGACGCCAACGGCGTGAAGTGGGACTTGACCGATCGAGCTGCGTTGCGTTTGCGCGATCCCGATCTCGCCCGGATCGATGAAGGTGGCGCCTTGGTCGTGCGCGGTGTAGAGGACGGCACGACTCGACTGACGGCGAGCTACGGCGGACTTTCGACGCAAGCGACCGTGAGGGTCACCAACGCCGGATTGTCTCCGGAGTTGAGCTTTGTCAGAGACGTTGTCCCGCTGATGACTCGGGGCGGCTGTGCCGGCTCCAACTGCCACGGTTCAGTGCGCGGCAAGAACGGGTTCAAGCTGTCCCTTTTCGGGTTCGAACCCGAAGCGGATTATCAGGCGATCACGGTAATCAATGAGGGCCGTCGAGTGGATCTCGATGCTCCCGAGAAAAGCCTGCTGCTTTTGAAGCCCACGTTCTCGATTCCCCATGGCGGCGGCGTGCGCTTTGAAGTGGGTTCACGAGATTACTCCTTGCTGCTGGAATGGTTGAAGCAACGCGCCCCTTACGAACAAGAGCAGTCGCCGACGATCACCTCCCTGGAAGTCTTCCCGGAAGAGCGAATTCTGGTGGGTGAGAACAGCCGCCAGCAGCTGGTCGTGACCGCGAGCTACAGCGACGGGAGCCGCGAGGACGCGACCCGCAAGGCCCAGTACAGCAGCGGCAACGAGGTCGTAGTCGCCGTCAAGGACGGAGGCGGTCTCACCGCCGCCGGGCCGGGAGAAACCGCGGTCATGGTCCGCATGTTGGGCAAGGCTGTCGCGGTACGCGTGGCGGTGGTGGCCGATCCGCCGATGACGGACTACCCCGAAGTGCCGGGCCGCAATTTCATCGACGAGCTGGTGTTTTCGAAACTGCGCAAGCTGAACATCATCCCCTCGCGCCTGAGCAGCGATGAGAAATTCCTGCGCCGCGTTTATCTGGATACCGTCGGCGTGCTGCCGACAGTGGATGAAGCAAGGGAATTCCTGACGTCCTCGAATGCCAACAAACGCGCCAAGCTGATCGAACGTCTTTTAGAGCGGCCGGAGTTCAACGACGTCTGGGCGATGAATTTCAACCAGGTGTTCCGCGTGCGCGGCGGGTCGATGGCGCAGGGCGTCCGCAGAGGTCACCGCTGGATACGGGAGGCGCTGGCGAGTCACAAGCCCTACGACCGGATGGTCAGGGAGATGGTTACCGGCAAGGGAACGCTCTATTGGGACGGCGAGGCCAAGTTCTACGCGATTGGGAGCCAGAACGAACCTCCCGAAACATTTGCCGTGAACGTCAGCCAAACCCTCTTAGGAGTGCGGCTGGAGTGCTCCAAGTGCCACAACCACCCTTTCGAACGCTGGAGTCAGGACGATTTCTACGGCTTCTCCGCCTTCTTCACGCGCCTCAGGCAGAAGGAAGTGTATCAAGCCAACGAAATGACGATCTTTTTGAAGCAAGAAGGGGAGGTGCTTCATCCCAAGACGAAAAAGCCCGTGGCGCCTAAGTTTCTCGATGGGCCGGTCGTCGAGGCGGCCCCCGGCGAGGATGTTCGCGAGCAGTTAGCGGAGTGGATTACCGACCGCCGGAATCCTTGGTTTGCTCGCGCCCTCGTGAATCGAGTTTGGAAGCACTATACGGGACGGGGGTTCGTCGAGCCGGTTGATGACTTCCGGGTGACGAATCCGCCCAGCAATCCGGCTTTGCTCGATGCTCTGGCCGACTATTTCGTCGAGCACGAGTTTCGCATCCGCGAACTTGTGCGGGCGATTCTGAATTCCCGCACATATCAGCTTTCCTCGCAGGCGAACGAAACCAATCGCGGCGACAGCATCAACTACTCGCGGTATTACATCAAGCGTCTCGACGCCGAGCAGTTGGCGGACGCGGTCAGCCGGGCGACCGGGGTGCCGGAGAATTACGGGGCGTACCCGGCGGGAACGAGAGCGATGGAGATTCCCGAGGGATCGCCCTCCTACTTCCTGCGCGTCCTGGGCCGCTCGGAAGCGGGCGAGGCCATCCGTGAGCGTGATTTGCAGATTGATTTGGCGCAGGCCCTCCATCTGATTAACGGCAACACGATCCACGAGAAAGTGAAGTCGCCGGAAGGCGCTTTGGAGAAATGGCTCCAGGACGAATCGATCTCCGACGGCGAGCTGCTCCGGCGAGTGTATCTGTCGACGCTGAGTCGATTTCCCAAAGCGGATGAGGCGAGTTACGTCGAACAGTTGTTTGCGAGCGACGGTGGGCAGAGACGCGAAGTTTTTGAAGACGTTTACTGGTCTATCTTTAATTCTAATGAATTCTTCTTCAACCACTAGGATAGGATCAGGGGGTCGGATGCGATGAATTTCACCAACGGTTATTTTGATCGGCGCTCGTTCTTGAAAGTCGGTTCTTTGAGCTTGTTCGGGTCGCTGAGTCTGGGCGACGTTCTGTCGCTGCGCGCGGCATCCCCTCCTTCCCAGGCGCCGAAGAAAGATCTGTCGGTCATTCTTTTCTGGTTGCAGGGCGGAATCAGCCAACTGGAAAGCTGGGACATGAAGCCCGACGCCGATCCGAAGTACCGGGGCATCTACAACCCCATCCCCACGAACGTACCGGGGTTCCATATCTCCGAGAAGTTGCCCGAAATGGCCAAACGCGCCGACAAGTATGTTTGCATCCGATCGATGACACATCCGTTTGCCGATCACGGCGCTGCCTGTGTGATGATGCTGACGGGCCACAAGCGGCTATCCACCGTCCAGTTCCCGCTCATGGGTTCGGTGACATGGAAAGAACTCGGGCCGAAGACGGATGTGCCGCCGTTTGTGCGGGTCCCCGGACCGGTGATGGCGCTAGAGAACCCGGGTTATCTGGGACGGCAGTATCAGGCGTTTAACGCCGGGGATCCCAACACCGACGACTACAAGGTGCGGGATTTAGTCTTGCCCTTGGGCGTGGACTGGGACCGCATGGCGCGCCGGCGCGGCCTTCTGAACTTGGCGGACAGTGTCTTCCGGCGGGTGGAATCGGGGGGGCAGTTCGAAACGATGGATACCTACCATCAGACGGCCTACAGCATGATGAGCTCCCCGATTACCAAAAAGGCTTTCGACATTCAACAGGAGCCCGAGGGGTTGAAGGAGAAGTACGGCCGTACGTCCATGGGGCAGGGCGCGCTGCTGGCCAGAAGGCTGGTCGAGCACGGCGCCCGTTTCGTCACTATTTCCCAGGATACGCAGGTCTGGGACATGCACTGGGACGTCTTCCCCCGATCCGACCAGAATATGCCTCCACTCGATGTGGCCTTTTCCACCTTGATCGATGACCTCGAGGAAAGGGGCCTGCTGGACACTACCCTGGTCATTGTGACCGGCGAGTTCGGGCGCACCGCGGAAATCAACGCCGTCGTCGGGCGCGATCATTGGCCAAATGTGTTTTCCCTGGTTTTGGCCGGTGGCGGTATCACCGGCGGAAAGGTCTGGGGCGCCTCCGACGAAATTGCCAAGTACGTCAAGGACGACCCCGTCGAAGTTCCGGATCTGATGGCCACGATCTACGACAAGCTAGGCATCGATTACACGCACGAATACATGAGCAACATCGGGCGACCCGTAAAGATCGTCCCCGACGGCAGCAAACCTCTTTCCTTCCTGCAGAGCTAGGGCTTGACTTGAAGGACGTGGTGCTGAGCCGCGTCAGTGTCCAGCCGAGTGTCTGGACAACTATTGCGCTATGACCGCTCCCTTGTTGCGGTCGCGGTTCTGATCCGCTTGGCTCTCAGCCAACGGCCGCAGGTCTCGGCAAAACGACCGCCGAGCTACCCGCTGCGGTACAACTGGAGACTATAGATGTGGCGGGCAACGTCCTTTTGGGAGAGTAGGGCTCGCGCGGCTGCTTGTTCGAAGGCAGGCGCAAATGAAACGCATCTCACGTTCCCGACCCACAGTGCCAGCAGGCCGTCGTAGAAGTTAGGTGCGGCGAGAAATGGGAACTGTCAACGATTTTCGCTTCTGCAACTGCTTTTTTTCAGTTTGGTTGAGACAATGAAATGGGTGTGTGTACTGTGTGCATCCATTTTTCGAGGCCAAGGACTTTCACCGCGGGCTAGTAGAGGGGCGCGCTTTCATCAAGCCCGCCAGTGTCGTCAGAACGGGAGCCGCTAGACCCAGAGCCCATACCCTGCCGGACAGCCGCGATGGATTCCAAAACTCAGTCACCCGATAAAGGCGACCGAAAAAGAAGGTTTACCGGCCGCCCAAGCTGCATGTCTACGGGGACATCAACGAACTCACGCAGTCGACGGGAAGGGGTCGAATACCCGACGGTAAAGGGGACCCAACGGTTTTTCTTATTACTTTTGGCTCTTCTGGGATTTTAGTGGCTGGCGGCGGTGAGTGACGGATCCCTCGCCACTGTGAGGCCGACCTCCCGGAGCCTGCTTCGGTGCCATTCAAGGGCTTCGTGACAACTCTACGGCCCCCAAGGCCGGGCGGCGACTGCGTTGGCCAAAAAGAATTACTGATAAACAAAGGGTTACGAGTAGAGCAAGGCTGCTGGCAGGTAGTCGTACAGTCTCCCGAAGGCTGTGAAATGCGGATCCACAACTGTCATCCAGTGGCCACACTCAAAGAGATAACTCCCTGTTTATCAGTGTCTTATTCCCTTTACGAGTTGCCCACGACCGGACTGGCGTGTAGGGTATTTGGGGATTTCTTGGCCGCCTTTTGGGCTCCGATGTGACTGCGGGCGACGTCGGGTCGGCAGGATGGAGGAGCCGGCTACCCGTTGGCCACCCACTAAAAACCCGGAAGAGCCACTTTTTAAGAGTGGCGCGCCCATCTACTGAGTTGGCTCCCGGATCCCCACGACTTTTTCCGGACCGCCGGCCTTTGGCAGCAGCCAGTGGCACAGACAATCTTTCCCAGATCGATCGGCAAAACCCCCGAACAACGCATCGGTCGCGGGGAAAACACGTAGAGAGCACTCCCGGTGGCTCGCTCGCATATCTGCCTAATTCTACTGGGAGCCGCCTTAGGCTATAGCGCATTCTGGTTCGGCGGCGCGGTCGCTTTCCACCAGAACATCAGCGCGTTCGCCATTGCCGTCGCCGCACTCCTTTTTTGGATCTCTCGCCCGCCGGAGGAGGCCACCCCGCCCGCGGGCCGCGTGCTTTCTTGGCTGGCGCTGCTGCTGCCGCTGTATGTCGCTTTTCAGCTCATCCCTTTACCGGATGCTCTGCTCCGAATCTTATCCCCGGCCCGGGCGGAGTTGGCTTCGGGCTTGGCGCCCGTGGTTGCCGATAGCGGCTTCGCCGGCCTCAGCGTGTTGCCCTCGGCGACCCTGTCCCATTTGGTCCGTGTGTGCTCCTGCGCGGTCATTTTTCTCTTGCTTCGTCAATTAACGTGGTCCCGATCCGAGCGCCCTTGGATATTCGCCGCTCCTATCATTACGCTGGCCAGTTTTGAGGCCGCGCTTGGCGTAGTTCAGCACGTGGGCGGGCATCCGGTTGGTCCCTGTCGTCGCCCTCGTCGTCGGGTTGGGTGTCCTCAGCTTCGTGTTCCTGCCCTCCGACCGGCTGGTGAATCGTTTCGCCGAGATTGCTTCGACAGAGGAGATCACGGCACAGGGTCGGCTGGAACTCTGGAGCGATACCTGGGAGCTGATCAGCGCATATCCGCTTTTCGGATGCGGTCTCGGGGCATACGAGCCGGCCATGCTGAAATACAACGCGTCCCATCCACTGGTACGAACCGACTATGCTCACAACGACTACCTGCAGTTGCTGGCGGAACTGGGCGCCGTCGGGTTCCTCATCGCTGCCGCTCTCGCGATCACGGTGCTGTCTAGGGCCCTTCGGGCGGCTTCGGCCGTCGCGGAGCACGACGGCCGCTACTTGGCCTTGGCTTGTGTGGGTGCGATGGCGGCCATGCTCATTCACAGTTTGGTGGACTTCAACTTGTATATGCCGGCCAACGCCATGGTCCTGGCGTGGATCGCGGGTATCTCGGCGGGATTGCCGTCATCATCGAAGGAGGTTTCGCTATCGGACGTTTTGGAGATCCCCCCCGTCATCGACGTGAAGTCCGGGTGATGACTCCAGCCCGTTTTTCTCACGCAATTCGACTCGCCATGTGGTGAGAAATGCGGGCTGGTTCCTGGCGCGGGCCGCGTCAAGCCGCCAAACCTGATTGAATCTAGCGTTGAGACGGCCTATAATTTTATCGGGTAGATTTATGCGCCGCCAAAATGTTTTGCTTGTCGTCTGTGCGTTGGTATTGGCGTCAGGCGCCTCAGCCGCCGAGCAAGTCGGCACCATAACGGGGTCAGGGCCTTTTCAGCTACGGGGAGCCGCGGTTCCCGCCTCGGCCGCCGCCGCCCTGCCCTTGTTGAACGGCGACGAGGTACTGACGATGGACTCGACCGCCATCTTGCAGTTTTTGGATTTCAGCCGGGTAGGGATGGGCGAAAATTCCGAGGTGAAAGTGCAGCGTGTTGACGAGGGGACCATGGTTTGCCTGGAAGAAGGAGCCATTGAATTCGACGCGGCGGAGAATTCCCGGTTGCTCGTGTGTGCTCGCGGCCGCCGGCTTGAGATTCAAGCGCCCGCGGAGGGAATGATTTCATTTGACGGGCCCGGGAACGAGGTCCTCGTCAATGCTGAGGAGGGCGCCGTATCGGTGAGATACGACATCACGTGTAGTTGTGGCCGAAAACGTCTCCTGTTGCCCTACATCATCATTGGCGGAGCGGCGGCGATTGTAGTGCCCCTAGCCACTCTCACCGGCGGAGAACCGCCCCCTCTCCCCCCTCTTAGCCCCAATGCCCCTTAACCTGACTGAAGTCCGAGGCTCAGGCAGCGGTTGGCGTTCACGCAAAACCAGCCGGCAGCCGATCCCGCCCAAAGGCGCCTCCGCTGTTGGCTGATAATGGGCCAGGGAGCGCCCGCCGAGTGCTGCTCCGAGAGGTTCGAACTTGTTCGATCTCTCCATCACCGGCAAACGAATCATCGAAGCCTATCGCCACTGCACTGCCGTGCATGTGATCACGAAACAGAAAAGCGAGCTAATTAGCTCCCTAGCAGCCCCGCTCTAGCCCCAATACTCGTCACTTATTGGGCCTCGCAAAATACAGCGACTTTGGATCACGGGCACAGCATGCTGTGCCCCTACAGTCTGAACACAGGCCATGTCGCGATAATTTACGGGACTCAGTAAATCGTGATGGAACCAAACGAATCTTTCCCCGCATGACGCCGTTTGTCATCGACCGCCGCGACGTGTTGCGGGTTTGCGGCAGGGCGACCGGCGCCGCCGCGGATTTTGGGGCGAGCCTGTCGCAGGACGGCCGCGAGGGGTTCGCCTTCGGAGGCCGATCTCGCCCCGACCGCTTGAAGCCGGGTACGTTGCGACGCAAAAAGGGCCGGCCCCTCGGTTGCCCGAAAAGGCCGGCCCTAATCTGAGAGTGTTCTCGCGAGCCTAAGCTCACGAATCGGTGGTCGAGGTTAGAAGTGTTCCCCTCCGTGAGGCGGCATGGGCGGCCCGGCGTCCCTGTCTTCGGGGATCTCGTGTACGGTCGCCTCGGTCGTCAGCATCAGCGCCGCAATGGAAGCGGCGTTCTGTAAAGCCGTCCGGGTGACCTTGACAGGATCGACAACGCCCGCGCTGACGAGGTCGCCGTATTCATCCGACTGCGCGTTATAGCCGTGGGTGGCTTCCGACTGAGCGCGCACCCTTTCGGTCACGATGGCGCCTTCCATGCCGGCGTTCTGGGCGATCCAGCGCAGAGGATCCTCGAGTGCGCGCTTGACGATGTTGACGCCGATCCGCTCGTCGTCATCTTCCACCTTGAGGTCTTGTAATCCGGAGCCGGCCCGCAGCAAGGCAACGCCGCCGCCGGGAACAATACCTTCCTCGACGGCCGCTCGAGTAGCGTTCATGGCGTCCTCGACGCGAGCCTTCTTTTCCTTCATCTCGGTCTCGGTGGCGGCGCCGACCTTGACGACGGCGACACCGCCGACGAGTTTGGCCAACCGTTCTTGCAGCTTCTCGCGGTCGTAGTCCGAGGTGGTCTCTTCAATCTGAGCGCGCAACTGCTTCACGCGACCCCCGATGGCCTCCTTCTTGCCGCCGCCTTCGACGATGGTGGTGTTGTCCTTGTCGATGGTGATGCGGTCGGCTTGTCCGAGGTCCTCCATCTTGACGCCCTCGAGCTTGACGCCGGTCTCTTCCATAATGGCTCGGCCACCGGTCACGATGGCGATATCTTCGAGCATGGCCTTTCGCCGGTCGCCGAATCCCGGCGCCTTGACGGCAGCGATATTGAGCGTGCCGCGCAGCTTGTTGACCACCAGAGTCGCCAGGGCCTCGCCCTCCACCTCTTCGGCCAAGATCAACAGCGGACGTCCGCCTCGCGCGACTTGCTCGAGCAGGGGAAGAAGATCCTTCATGTTGCTGATCTTCTTCTCGTGGATGAGAATGATGGGCTTTTCGAGCACACATTCCATCCGCTCAGGGTCTGTGACGAAGTAGGGCGAGAGATAGCCGCGGTCAAACTGCATCCCTTCGACCACGTCCAGAGTGGTCTCGATGGTCTTGCCCTCCTCGACGGTGATGACGCCATCTTTGCCGACCTTCTCCATCGCTTCGGCAATGATTTTGCCGATGGTCATGTCGTTGTTGGCCGAGATGGAGGCCACTTGCGCGATGGCGTCGCCTTCCACCGGTTTGGCGGAGGCTTGGAGAGCGCCGACAACCGCCTCGGTGGCCCTCTCGATGCCGCGTTTGAGCGCCATGGGGTTCGCTCCGGCGGCCACGCTCTTCATGCCGTCGCGGTAAATCGATTGGGCGAGAATCGTCGCGGTGGTCGTGCCGTCCCCGGCTACGTCGCTGGTCTTCGAGGCGACTTCTCGAACCATCTGGGCGCCCATGTTCTCGAGTTTGTCCTCGAGCTCGATCTCCTTGGCGACCGTGACACCGTCTTTGGTGACCGTGGGGCCGCCGAATTTTTTCTCCAAAACGACGTTCCGTCCTCGGGGACCGAGGGTGACTTTCACGGTGTCGGCAAGGCGGTTTACACCGCTCAAGATCGCTTGCCGGCAATCTTCTCCGTACACTATTCTCTTTCCTGCCATTGATTTTTCCTCTCTTTATGCAGCCTTTTCTTCTTTCGACCCCTCGGCGCCTTCGAGCACCGCTAGAACGTCGTCTTCTCGGAAAATGATGTATTCCTTGTCGTCGATTGTGACCTCATTCCCGGCATATTTTCCGAAAAGGATACGGTCTCCTTCTTTCACTTCGAGCGGGATCACGTCGCCGTTCTCCTGTCGCTTGCCGTTGCCCACGGCGATGACGATGCCCTGCTGGGGCTTCTCTCTAGCGGAATCGGGAATAATGATGCCGCCCTTCTGTGATTCTTCCTCTTCGATGCGTTCTACGAGGATTCGGTCGTGTAGTGGTCTCAACATCACGTGTCACTGCCTCCTTAAAGATACCGTCGATTAAGAATAAGAACTAAGGTGAAAGCCCAACGCGGGGCGGGCTAGGCTGGCGGCGATTGACTCTTTGGCTTAAGGGTAGCGAGATCCCCCCGCGACTGTCAAGAAACGGAGCCATGCAGCTTAAATCAATTGTGTAGAGATTTGTTTTAGAAGGGCGCTCTCTACTTCTTGGCCGGCTCGAAATGCGGGGTGTCCAGCGACACCGTCAAAGACGAAATACGGCCTTGACCTTAGTAAGCTATCTTGTGGTTGGTCCCGGCACGCGGGGCTAGCCCGCTTTTCTCACTTAGTAAGCACGTGGCCCGAGGCGAAGTGCGTGAGAGGCCCGTCAGTACAAGGCGCGCGACGCTCGGTGCCGCTTTTCTTGAACAATGCGGGCGTACTCGAACAGTACGTTGAGCACGGCGAGCAAGCGCAACGCCGTAATGGCGGGCCTCTCACGCACTTCGACCGTCAGGTGGTGAGAAATGCGGGCTAGAACGGGACAAACCACTGGGGGCGGCTGGAACAGCCAGTTTCCCGGGGGTCGGAAGGCCAGGGCATGAATGCTTTTGTCAAATTCCACAAGGGTCTGTTCAGACAGCCGCTCCACGTCAAGCTCTGGCTCAAGCTGCTCGTCGCCGTCAACATGGGCGTCCCTCTCTTCTATCTGAAGCAACTCGAGGCGCAGGCCGTCTTGGGCGCCTTTGTGGCAGGTTTCCTGTCCATGATCTTGCTGACGGGGATTTCCGGCTTCTCGCGGTTGTTGGGACTCGGTCACATTTTCTGGTTCCCGCTTCTGTGCTTCCTTTGGGTGCGGCTTGATTTGCACCCGGCGGGCGAGTTCTTCAGTCTTTGGATCCGTGCTGTGATTGTGTTGAACGCCATCTCGTTGGTCATCGACGTCGTCGACGTCATCCGCTATATTGGCGGGGATCGCGAGGAAACCGTACCCGGCCTATAGGCGCTGCCGACGACCTGACCACACGTGCCCGCCGCAGATACCGTCGAGGCCATCGGCCCTCTACCGCCTTCAGCCGTGTTCACGCGGGCGAAGGTTCCCCCGTGGCGCCGTATGCGCAACTTAGATTGCCTGTCAAGCCCGGGAGGGTGTTGTCCCCGCGCCATCTCGGGCGAGCTGCTCCTCGGCGATCTGTGGGCGGGTTGCCCGAACGCGGGGCGGGCGTTAACCTGAACGAATGTTGTGGGCACGGTTCGGGATTGACTTCATCGTCCACGCGAAGGCGTCCGCCATCAAGCTTTTGAGGAAGGAGCGCACCATGCATCACTTTCCTACGATCCTGTTACTCGTCGGTTTGGTGTCTCTCTGCGCTTGCGGCAGCCCCCCGGCACCAAGCCTGGCGGACTACCGGCCCGTCGATCTCACCTACACCTTCGACGAAAAGACCATCTATTGGCCGACCGGAAAGCATTTTGAGCACGAGCGGGTCTCGTGGGGAACGGCCGAGGGCGGCTATTGGTATAGCTCCTACAACCTTGCCGGGAGCGAGCACGGCGGCACGCACCTCGACGCGCCGATTCACTTCGCGGAGGGCAAACGAGGGGTCTCCGACATTCCCCTTTCGCAGCTCATCGTGCCGGCCGTGGTGGTGGACATATCAGCGCAATGCGAGTCGGACGCCGACTACCTGCTCTCGGTCGGGGATCTCGAAGCTCACGAACGCCGGCACGGGGTGATCCAACAAGGAACAGGGGTGCTCATCCATACCGGCTGGGGCCGTTTTTGGCCTGACGTCAAATCCTATCTCGGCGACGATGTGCCCGGCGATACGGAGAACTTGCATTTCCCGGGGGTTTCGGCGGAAGCCGCCGAGGTCCTCGTGCAGCGCGGGATCGCGTTGGTCGGCATCGATACCGCCAGCATCGACCACGGCCGTTCGCGGGACTTCAAGGCCCACCAGGTTTTTGCCGGGGCGGAGGTCGCGTGTCTTGAGAACGTCGCCCGCCTTGACCAGGTGCCTGCGACGGGGGCCTTCCTGTTCGCTCTCCCGATGAAGATCGGCGAGGGGTCGGGCGCGCCCTGCCGCATCGTGGCCTTGGTCGGGCGTTAGTCCCGATACTCGGCACTTAACTGTGACGAACCAACGAATCTTTGCCGCATGACGCCGTTTGTCATCTACGGGCGCGACGCGTCTCGCCCAGCGTCGACTCGAGTGTCGACGCGGCAGACGTAGGCGTCCGCGCCACAACATCAGACCCCAAGCCCAACTTTGCGGCTCCCAGCGTAGAGCACAACAGCCCTCGTGGTGCAGGTCCCCAGACCTGCCGTGTCGGTACTCCTACCGACACCCGGCGCGGAGCCCCAGGGAGTAATTCGAGCATCCCTGGTCGCTAAGCACGGTATTGGCGTTAGCCCGCATTTCTCAACGGTCGGCGGGTCGCGGAGTGGTAGAATTCCCATAATCAGTACCTGCGATCCGCAGGGGGTTTCCCATGGAGGCAGATGGAAAGATGAGTAGACGCTCGATGGTCTCGGGGGCGATGAGCGCGGCCGCCGCGCTCGGCACGGGATCCGCCGCGGGTTCCGGCTCGGGGCGGGTGGTCAAGAAGGGCCGCTTGAAGCAGTCCGTCTGCAAGTGGTGCTACGAGGACATGACAGTGGCCGACCTAGCCGACAACGCATCCCGGATCGGCTTGGCGGCGGTGGATCTGCTCGAGGCGGACGACTGGCCATTGATGAAGAAGTACGGCATCGTGTGCGCCGTCGGTAGCGGCGTGAATCCCATCGAGGAGGGCACGAACGACCCGGCCAACCACGGCACGATCGAGGCCAACTTCCGTCGCCTGCTGCCGCTGGCCAAGCAGCACGGCGTGCCGAACGTGATTACCTTCTCCGGTAATCGGCGCGGCATGGAAGACGAACGGGCCTGGGACAACTCCACGCGGCTGCTCAACAAGCTCAAGGCGCAAGCCGAAGACCTCGGCGTCACGATCATCATGGAACTTCTCAACAGCAAGGTCGATCACCCCGACTACCAATGCGACAAAACGCCTTGGGGCGTCGAGCTCATGAAGCGAGTCGACTCCCCGCGCGTCAAGCTGCTCTACGACATCTACCACATGCAAATCATGGAAGGCGATGTCATTCGCACCATCCGGGAGAACATCCCCTACATCGCGCACTTCCATACCGGCGGCAACCCCGGACGAAACGAAATCGACGAGACGCAAGAGCTCAACTACAAGGCCATCTCGGAAGCCATCGTGGAGCTCGGCTTCGACGGCTACTTCGCCCACGAGTTCATTCCCGAACGCGATCCGATGACGTCGCTTCGCGAAGCAGCGAAGTTGTGCGATGTCTAAACATAACGTCATAAGTCATTGCGGACCGTTGTCGAATACGCTCTCATGGAGACATGCGAGCGCTCACGATTGCCTATTCGGAGACGATCATTCTCGGATTGCAGGATGAGATCCGACGGTCCGAAGAATCCCGCTATGACCATCGACTGCCGCGGTGTTGCTGGTGGCTCAAGGCATGACCTGCCCGCAAGTGGCCGAATTGTTGGGGGATGCTCCGCGGTCGGTTGAGTATTGGGTGCGCCGGTTCGAGCAAAGCGGCTTGGCCGGCTTGCGGGAAGGAGAACGATCCGGCCGGCCGCCGAGCCTCAACGAGAAGCCATTGCAGGAAATCAACAACGCCCTGCGTCAGATGCCGCGAGAGGTGGGGCTGGGCGGCAACCTGTGGGATGGCAAGACCCTGGCGGCCTGGATCGCCAAGCGCTATGGGATTGAGTTGGGCGTGCGGCAATGCCAGCGTCTGTTCCGGCAGTTGGGCTTTCGGCTGCGCAAGCCGCGTCCGAGGGTGGCGCTGGCCGACGCGGCACGGCAGAAGGCGCATAAAAAAACTCCAGGCGCTGATGGCAGACCCGACAGTGGATCTGTGGGCCGTAGCAGCACGGTTCGCGGTGCCGGATGTGGATCCCGCCCGAAACCAAGGATCCGGTCTTACTACACGCTCCCACGCGGCGCGGCGCAGGATACTTTGCAGCGGTACGGCTGCGGGACGGGAGGTTTTACTATTGCCGAGAGGCGGACCAGTTCAACGGCCTGACCTTCTTGCCTTCCTGAAAGGCCTGCGACGCACCAGCATCCGAAGCGGCCGCCGCGTGCTGGTGATCACCGACAACGCCAAGTATCAGCACGCCCGGCTTCACAATCCGTGGAGAGAAGAGCATGGCGAAGACTTTGCGCTGGACTATCTGCCGCCCTACAGTCCCGAGTTGAATCCGATCGAGCGAGTCTGGAAGCTGACCCGGCGGCGTTGCTTGCACAATCGCTACTTTTCACGACTGGATGCCGTAACCGCAGCTGTGGAGGCAGAGTTTGCCGCATGGGGTCAGTCGAACGACACCCTACGCCGCTTATGCGCAATTACTTAAGCCGTTCCGTTTAGCTCGCGTTTCTCACCACGGCCGCGGTGGATGAGGCGAAAGGCCCGGCGGTCATGGCTCGCGGCAACAGTTTGTGTGCCACTCCCTGCGCACAGTAATGTCGGCAAGCGGGCGCGATGAATCGCGCCCCTACATCCGTGACGGCGGGCAAGCGCAACGAAGTAGTGACGAGCCCATCGCGTGCTCTGGCCGTCAGGTGGCGAGAAATGCGGGCTAGAGCAGCACCATGCCGCCGTCGACCATGATCGACTGGCCGGTAATATAGTCGGAATCAGCAGAAGCTAGGAAAGCGGCCAGTCCGACGATATCTTGGGGGGTCGACGGCCGGCCCAGCAGGGCCCGTGAGGCAAACCCTTCCATGGCCTCGCCGGGCTTCTCGCTCAGACCGAGCTTCATGAACTCGCTGTCGAGCTGTTCCCAGAGTTCGGTCTTGACCACGCCGGGGCAAAACGCGTTGCAGGTGATGCCGTGTTTGCCGAGGGCGCGGGCGCCCGCCTGCGTGAGAGCAACGACAGAAAACTTGCTGGCGCAGTAGTGGGGCTGAAGGTCATAGCCTTCCTTGCCGGCAATCGAGCCGGTATTGATGATTTTTCCGCCCTTGCCTTGATCGATCATCTGGAGGGCCGCCTCCTGCATGGCTATCAGCACGCCCAGGGCGTTCACCTTCATGATGCGTTCCCAATGCTCCTCGCGCACATCCATGAACAGCCTGATCTCGGCGACGGCGGCGTTGTTGAAAATAACGTCCAGCGACCCGAATTCATCTACCACAGCCTTGACCATGGCCTTGACATCAGCCCGGCTGGAAACGTCGCATTGGCAGGCCAGGGCCTTGCCTCCTTGACCGTTGATCTCGTCAGCGGCCTTTTGAGCGCCCGCGAGATCCAGATCCACAACACCGACCTTGCCGCCCTCTTGGGCCAGCCGGGCCGCAATGCCCTTTCCGATCCCCCGCGCGGCTCCCGAGACCACGCATGTTTTACCGTCGAGTCGTCCACTAGCCATTTCGTTCTACCTCCCGTGCAATGTAGGGGCGACACGTCGCACCCTCTTCGTGCGGCGCCGGCGATTCGCCTCACCTTACTCCGCGGTTCTCACTCCTAGCCCTCGTCTCAAGCAAGCACTTCATCTACCCGCACCCAGCGTCTCTCGTTGACAGAGCGGCTGGCGGCCTCCAACACGGATTGCACCTGAAGTCCCTGTCGGAAATTGGGCTCGGCGGATTTGCCTTCCGCCAACTGGTTCAAGAAATCGTAAATCGTGTGCACGAAGGCAGCATCATATCCCAATCCAAGGCCCGTTGGCCACCAGTTGCCGACATAGGGATGCTCGCTCTGGCCGACAACGATCGTGCGGTAGCCCTGCTGTTGCACCGAATCGTTCCAGGAATAATAACGCAATTCGTTCAGCCTCTGGAAATCGAAATACAAGCTGCCTTTGCTTCCGTTGATCTCGAAGGTGAATCGGTCGCGATTGCCGCCGGCAAAGCGTGTCGCCTCGAAGCTGCCGATCGCCCCGTTGTCGAAACGGGCCAAAAACAGGGCCCCGTCATCGACGGTCACCGGCCCCCTGGTCTTCTCCGCGGTGCGCTCGGCCGGAAGTAAGGGCCGCTCTTTGATAAACGTTTCCGTCATGCCGATCGTTTCTTTGATCGGACCGACCAGGTAGTGGGCAAGGTCAATCAGGTGCGACCCTAGATCGCCGAGCGAGCCGCTGCCGGCCTTGTCGCGCTGCAAGCGCCACACCAGTGGAGTTTCCGGGTCGATGGCCCAGTCTTCCAACCAGCCGGCCCGCCAGTGGTAGATCTGTCCAATCTCGCCGCCTTCGATCAATTGACGAGCCAGGGCGATCGCCGGGACGCGGCGGTAATTGAAACACACGGTGTTGACGACGCCGGCGTCCTCCACCGCTCGCACCATTTGTCGGGCCTCCCCGAGCGAATTGGCTAACGGCTTCTCACAGAAGACGGCCTTGCCTTCCCGGGCCGCGGCCATGGCGATCGGCGCGTGCATATCACCCGTGGTGGAAATGTCGACGACGTCCACATCGGCGCGGGTTACGACATCTTCCCAGCGGGTTGAGTGCTCCGGCCAGCCGTAGCGTTCGGCCGCGGCGCGGACACCGTCTTCATCGCGCCCGCAAATGACCCGCATCTCCGGTTTCGCCGTGGGGTCAAACAGGGCCACGGCATCGCGGTACGCTCGTGAGTGCACTTTGCCCATGAATCCGGTGCCGATCAGCCCTATTCCCACCGTGCGCATACGCTCTCCTCCTGTCTCGGTCCCGGGGTCGATTATGGATGTAGCGGGTTGACCCGCGCTTGTTCCGATGTCGGCGACGCCGCCGGCCGAAACCAGCTTTGCACAGGCCCTTGGGAACTCCTTCGCGGATGAAGCCGTGGCCCGCGGCAAGCGCGCGGGTGAGTGGCCGCAGCCTCTCGCCACTACATTCTTTCACAACAGATCGGTTGGACTGGCGCCTGCCTGGGCCCACTGAGAAATGCGCGCTAGTGAAACAGACAGCCGCCGTTGACGTTGATCGCCTGACCCGTTACATAGGCCCCGTCGTCCGACGCCAGGTAGACGACGGCCGAGGCGATGTCCTCGGGGCGCCCTTGGTTACCCAGCGGGATGATTTTCTTGACCGCCTGGTCCATTTCCTCGAACGTGATGCCGCGAATCCTGGCCTCTTCACGCAGAGCGTCCCAATGCATATCGGTGTCCATATTCCCCGGGCAGACGCTGTTCACTCGAATGCCCGACGGCGCCAACTCCAGGGCGAGGCTCTCCGTCAGCCGAATCACGGCGGCCTTCGAGGCGCAGTAGACGCCGAAGTAGGCGAATCCCTGCTTGCCGTACCAGGAACCGAGGTTGACGATGCAGCCGCTGTTTTGCTTGGGCATCACGCGGGCGGCCGCGCGACAGCCGTTGAACGTTCCGCGCAAGTTGACTCCGATGACGCGGTCGAAGGTCTCGTCGGTAAGTTCCGCCAGCGGCGTCATGGGGTGATTGACGCCGGCATTGTTGACCATCAGATCGAGGTGTCCCAGACGTTCGACGACTTCGTTGACCATGCGATTGACTTGCTCGGCGGAGGTGATGTCGACGGTCGTCGCGTAGCCGCGGTTCTCGGGGAATCGCTCCCGTAGTTGGTTTCCCGTTTCGGCCACGGAGGCAAGAATATCGGCTACGACCACATGGGCGCCCTCTTCCGCCAGGCGAAACGCGGTGACTTTGCCGATGCCCCCTGCGGCACCGGTGATCAGGGCGATCCGCCCCTCTAAACGGTTGCTCATGAGAGATGCGTCCCCTCTCGGTCCTCACACTGCCGGCCCGGCCGCGGCGGGCCTCAAGCGAAACCCCAGCGGGAACTAAGAATTTATGATCTACGATGGACGTGAAACGTGCAAGTCTCGTCGCCGGGCAGCCTTACCTGTCCGAACAAGCAGCGCCGCTCCCGGAGGAGACGAATGCGAAGCCCAAATGTGGAGCGTAGCCCAAACGGGCCTCAACTTGACTTGAGTGCTGCAATCGCCTGCGGCAGATGCCGCAAGATGTCGGTTGCGAGCATCGACAGCTCGCCGGTTTCCTTGGCCGCCATCTCAGCGGCGAGGCCATGCAAGTAGACGGCGGCGGAGATGACGAGTTCGGGCTTTTCTTGGGGGAACTGGGCTAGGAAACCGCTCATCATGCCGGTCAGAATGTCCCCGGTACCGCCGCTAGCCATGGCCGGTGTTCCGGTGGGGTTGACGAATACCCGCCCGTCCGGCGTCGCCGTCAGCGTCCGGAAGCCCTTGAGGACCAAGTAGACCTGCCGCTCCTGGGCGAATTGACGCGCCAACTCAGCTCGACGCCGCTGAACTTCTTCCGTGGAGAGGCCGGTCAGCCGGGACATCTCGCCGGGGTGCGGCGTCAAAACAAGCAAGCGGCTTTTGGCGTCCCAGGATCGCTTCCCCGTCCCGGCCAAAGCCGTGAGCCCGTCCGCATCGACGACGAGCGGCAGTTCAACTTCGCTGACAATGCGGCGGACCAGTTTTTGATTCGCCGGGCTTGTGCCTAGGCCTGGACCCACCGCCGCCACTGTGGCGCGCTCGAACCAGCCTGCGCGATAGGCCGTCTCGCCGAGCGAGCCGTCCTCGTCTTCTTCGCCCGGCTCGGTCATCAACTCCGGTGTGTGAGAGACGATCGCGGCGGTCGCGCTCGCCGCCGTCGCGACCGTCACGAGGCCGGCGCCTGCTCGGAGGGCCGCCGTACCCGCCATCAGGACGGCTCCCGGCCGGGCCCGAGATCCCCCGACAACCACGACATGCCCAAAATCTCCCTTGTGGGCCGAACGATCCCGCGGCGCGAACAACGGGGCGACGTCGGCGGCCTCGACCATTGAAAGTTTCAACTGTGGATTGGACTCCATGACCGAGGGGGCCGTCCCGATCGGGGCGACGTGAAGCTCCCCCACCCGCTCGCAGTTGGGTGCGAAGATCTGGCTACGTTTCGGAGCGGTGAAGGTGACGGTGTGATCGGCCCGCACCGACTCGCCGAGCGGTTCACCACTATCAGAGGGCAAACCCGACGGCATGTCAACCGCGACCACCTTGGTGTGGGAGAAGTTCGCGTTCAGATCTTCGATTACCTCCTGATAGAGGCCCTCGGCGGGACCGCGCAGCCCGGTTCCCAGCATCGCGTCCACGACGAGGGTTGCCGGCAGCAGCGTGGGCCGAACTCGCTGCCAGTCAGCCGAGTTTCGCACGATCGTCGGCTTGAAATCGGCTGCCCGGAGCATTTTGTAATTGGCCGCCGCATCACCCCTCAGACGCCGCGGGTCGCCTAGCAAAACCACCCGCAACGTACGGGCCTGTCCGTGCGTGACCGTGTGGCGGGCGATCACCAGCCCGTCCCCTCCGTTATTGCCTCGACCACAAATGATGACGACTCTTTGCCCATCAAGCGGGGAGAATTGATGTGCTAGGAATCCGTAAACGCGCGCGCCGGCGTTTTCCATCAGAACCAGGCCCGGAATGCCGCGTTCCTCGATCGTGATGCGATCGACCTCCCGCATCTCGGCGGCCGTCAAGATCTTCCGCAAGCTAGGCCTCCAGCTCCAACTCCATTTGCTTGAGCCTCGATCTTTCGCCCATCGCAATCAGCACGTCTCCCGCCTCGATGCGGGTGTCCCCGGAGGGATCGAATTCCATTTCCCCGTGCGGTTTCATCACGGCGAGCACGATGACACCGTGCTCTTGCTTCAATCGGGACTCCTCCAGAGTCTTGGACCCCACGGAACTGGTTTCGGAAACCTTCACCTGTTCGAACTCCAGATCCAGCTCCGACTTGCCGAAGGCGGAAGCGACATCAAGAAAGGTCAGCACATGGGGCCGTAGCATCGACTGAGCCAGACGATGTCCGATGAACGAATAGGGGGTGAAGACGGTGGTCAACGTAATCGGCGACATGTAGAAACAATCGAAAAGCTCCCAGCCTTCGACCAAACGGAAGCCGACCGTGCCAAAGACCAACACGGCCGACATCAAACCAAAGACAACTAAAAGTCGCCCTACCGGGACACTCATCCACGCCGCCTCGCCACGTGCATCTTCATATCATCCTGCAGCCCCCGCCCGCCGGTCCACTTGGTTGCTTCCGGCTTGAGCGCCTCGACCGGCTCGGGAACGGATCAATCCGCCTCTCGCCGCACGGCATCGGGAAACCTTCAAAACCCTCCGTTTCTGCTCAGTTTGTGGAAGCTTCGCCTTACTCTTCAACCTGCCCCACGTCCGCAACATTGACCGTCGCCTGAGTCCGGGCGCTTTCATACAGGGCGTGAACAATCCCTACCGCACGGCAACCGGCTACCCCGTCGGCCAGGGCGACCGTTTCTCCTCCGACCAGACGCACGAAATCGCGAAGTTCTTCCTGGAAAGCCACCAGCACGGTGGATTTCCATCCCCGCACTGCTTCGCGCAAGGCGACCGACGGGTAAAAGTTAAACCGGCGGCGGCGCACAACCCCGGGTTTTGTCAGGTAGATCGCTTTGGAGAACATGGGGGCGTAGGAGGCGCGGACCATGCCGCGATCTCCGTAGGCTTCAATGAAGAATCGGTACCCGGTCCATTCCGTCCAACTAGCGTGCAGACTGGCGACCGCGCCCTCGCGGTTGCGCATCAGCGCGAAACCGTTGTCTTCGGCCGAGCCAAGCCGCCAGACGCTTTCGCCGGCCAGACCGTACACTTCACTCACTTCACCGAGGATATGGTCAATTAGGTCGATCAGGTGCAAACCGTTATCCATGAAGGCTCCGCCGCCGACACGCGCGGGCTGCTGCATCCAAGGCTCGCGGAATTCAGATAGGCCGGTGTGCCCGGTAAAAGCGCGGACGAAACTCAGCTCCCCGATTTCTCCGCTTTCGACGGTGTGCTTGACGAACTTGATCGCCGGGAAATAGCGCTGATTAAAACCCGTTGCCAGAGTCAGCCCAGCCTGGCGGGCCGTCCGCAGCAAGCGGCGGCAGGCGTCTAGGGTGGGAGCCAGGGGCTTCTCGCAAAGCACGTGCCTGCCCCGCTCGAGGGCAGCCATGGCAACTTCTTCGTGGATGTCGGGAGGCGTTGAAACGACGACGGCGTCGAGGTCTGGTTGATCGAGAAGTTGCCGGTAATCGGTGTAGATCGAAGCGGCGGAAGCCTGGGCCGCTTCGCGGGCTCGCTCCGGGACGGGGTCGGCGACGGCCGTCAAGCGGCAGCTCGGCGAGCGCCGTAGGGCATCGGCGCGCACTCGCCCGATTTCGCCGGCGCCGACCAACCCAAAGCGCATTTGTAGCTCCATAAAGCGGTGAGAGTCCGGTCAACTCCGCATGGCCAGTGTAATACAGCGGCCACGCAGTCGACGGGGTTAGAGTTGTCCAATGCAAGATGATCCCGAACGGGGGGAGTGTTTCCAACACACGATGATCCTGAAACGACGGCAGCCGGGAGAGGGCACACTGCGGGTGAATGCGAATCACCATGCAGCATGCACAACGTCCCACGCTGGGCGAGATGCGCGAGTTTGTGGCTTCCAGCGGTCGCCTCAGCTTTACCGACGCCGAGCGCAAGCAGATCTACGGCCTCGTCGAGCGCACCCTGCGGGCGCACGAGTACCTGCGGCTGTCGAAGAAAGACAAAGGCGTCGTGCGGCGCTATTTGGCCAAGATCAGCGGGCGCAGCTTGGCGCAGATCACGCGTCTGATCCGGCGCTACCGCCAAAGCGGAGCCGTCGAGCCCGCCCCGCCCCGCCGGCATCGCTTTCCGCGCCGCTACACACACGACGATATCGCTCTGTTGGCCACCGTCGATGCGGCCCACGAAGGGCTGTCGGGCCCGGCGCTGCGGCGCATCCTATGGCGCGAACACCACGTCTACGGCCAGGCCGCCTCCAACGATTGCTCCCTCTCGGCCTCGCACATCTACAACCTGCGACGCACCGCGGTCTATCGCGAACACCACGTCCATCACACCCGGACGCGCTCCCGCGCGGTGGCCATCGGCGAGCGGCGGCGGCCCAACCCGTGCGGGCGGCCCGGCTACTTGCGGGTCGACACGGTGCATCAGGGCGACACCACCATGCGCCCCGGGCTGTACCACGTCAATGCCGTCGATACGGTGACGCAGTGTCAGGTGGTGGGCTGTTGCCAGACCATCTCGGAAGCCCATTTGATCCCCGTTTTGGAGGCCATCCTGCACCAGTTCCCCTTCCGCATCCGCGGCTTTCACTCCGACAACGGCTCGGAGTTTCTCAACCGCCGGGTGGCCAAGCTGCTCAACAAGCTGCTCAACAAGCTGCTGATCGGGGAGTTCACCAAGTCGCGGGCGCATCGCACCACCGACAACGCCTTGGTGGAGGGCAAAAACGGAGCGGTCGTGCGCAAGCACCTCGGCCACGAGCCGATCCCCGCCGTCCACGCCGCGGAGTTCCAGCGCTTCTACACGGCCCATTTCAACCCCTATTTGAACTATCACCGTCCCTGCGGGTTCGCCACCGTGGAGGTGATGGACAACGGCAAGCGACGGCGCCGCTATCGGCTCGGGGACTACCGCACACCTTACGAAAAGCTGGTCTCGCTCGACCACTGGCAGCAGCACTTGAAGGAAGGCATCACGGCCGATTATCTCGAACAGCAAGCACGGCGGATGAGCGATACCGAATGCGCCCGCCACATGCAGCAACGCAAGCGGAAACTGCTGGCCAGCTGCCGCTCCCGTTGGTAAATCCCAGCACGAGGGGGCGGGGCCTGGCCGCCCCGGACTCGGCATGGATGGCCTCAGTCGAGTTGCGCGTTACGCTATACCGACCTGGCACATTCCACCATCTGGTCTCGTCCGTTCGAGGGAACGGCGGCAGCGAACCCCGACCCTCAACCTTCATGGAATTGGTTGGCAAGGTCTTTGTTCCCGGAGTGGCCAGCTCGGTTTGCTGAGTTGCAGGACGAACTTGATCGGCTTCAAGGTCTGTCAGAAGGCTGGGACAGTTACGGTGCGCCGCCGCCTAACGAGAACTCCATTGAAGAGGCGACCAAGATTCTTACCCTGTATGAGCACCTAAATCTCATTCCTGCCAGGATCGTACCGTCGTCAGAAGGTGGGGTTGCCATCGTCTTGGTCCGAGCTGACAAATACGCCGACGTTGAATGTCTCAATGACGGAGACGTCTTGGCCGCCACCTACCAGGGCGACGAAGAGCCTGATGTTTGGCAGGTGATTCAACCAGAGGCGACGGTCAAGCGTATTCGTCAACATTTTGAAGGCTAGGGTGGCGAAGACCAAGAAGGCCAACGGTCCGGCAGATCCACATTTTCCCTCGGATGAAGAGCTTTACAGAAAATATCTTGTTGATCACTGGGCAGGAGGTCACTTCATTGGCCCCGGCCTAGCGTTCCCCAATGCATCGTTTAACAGATCAAAATACAGTCGGGCGAAAGACGTCCTTGGAGACGACGATATGTCAATTCAGGGGTGGGGTGTGTTGGCCTGTTTTGTAGAGGACCTACCAAGCTAGCCCGCCAAGGCTGAGGATTTTGTATTCAGAAATCGTTGTGCATGGTGTAAGCTGCTGATAACAAGGTAGATCGATCTGTTCCTG
Organism: Bryobacterales bacterium; assembly: GCA_965206025.1. Taxonomy (GTDB): domain Bacteria; phylum Acidobacteriota; class Terriglobia; order Bryobacterales; family UBA6623. The sequence continues at coordinate 1,051,768 of CBDBIU010000004.1, forward strand.
ACTGCGGCAACTATTCCATCGAACCCAGGGAAGGGGGCCACGTATTAGGATATTCAGTGCTCGTCTTGAAACCCAGGCAGGTCGCCCAAAAAAAGATGGGTCAAGCTCTGTCGCCGAATAGCAGGCTACCGAACCCAACGCTCGATAATTATCAAACCACCCGCGCCGGATTCACCAGAGTTCCGATCTCGGCGGCTTCGATCGTCACCACGTCGCCCGGCTGCAAGGCCGCTTCCTCGGTGACGATGATTCCGGTGCCGGTGAAAATCACTGCCGGCGCGGGCACGGGATTGCTGCGCAGCAGGTACTCGGCCAACTCCTCGAATTTGCGCCGCAGCAGCGCGGTGGAAGCCGAGCCCTCGAACGTGGTTTCTCCGTTGCGAGTGATCGTGCAGCTCAACTCCAAATCATAAGGATTCGCGATTTCTTCCGGAGTTACGATCACCGGGCCGAGCGAGCAGCAAGCTTCATAGGCCTTCGACTGCGGCAGATAAAGCGCGTTTTCCTTTTCGATGTCCCATGCCGAGACATCGTTGCCCAGCGTGTAACCCACGATGTCGCCGCGGCTGTTGATGACGATCGCAAGTTCCGGTTCCGGAGCGGTGAACTTCGAGTCGGAACGGATGCCGATCGCCTCGCCGGGGCCAACGCAATTGCGGCTGGTCCCCTTAAAGAAGATCTCCGGGCGGTGGGCCGGGTTGTGCACGTAGCCATACATGCCTTCGCCGGTGCCGAGTTCTCCGTCGCGGAACTCCGCGCTCGGAGCGTAGGTGCAGCCGCAGCCCCACACTTCCGAAGGGGTCACGGGAATCGCCGGGTCAACGCTCACCGTTCCCGTTACCGTCATCTCGGAGGCGACTTCGCCGAGACTTCGCCCCTGCTCTTCGGCCTTTCGAATCAACGAAGCCACGGAATGTTCCGGGATCGGGCGATAGCTTCCGTCCTCCACGATGGCGGCCGTCAGCGTCCCTGAAAAATCTCGAATCTGTGCTAGTTTCATCGTGCCTCGCTAGTTCGGTTGATGATTTGCTATCGGGTCTCGCAAAATATGGCTACTGTGGATCTAGGGTCCCGACAAGCTAAAGCCTGTTAGCACTGCCACCGAGGACAAAAACGAGTGTTCGTTTCTACAGGTCTCAGCCGATCTGGTAGCGACCGGCACTCTTGCCGGCCCGACAAAACTACAAGCTGAAGCCTGCGGCCTTGACGACACCCATGCCCCACAGACTCTGCGTCGGGCAACGTACACGAACTGCTGCTCCATGTATCGGGCTGCCGCCTCGGCGAATGAGCGGCGCATTACTCTCGCAGGCCAAAAGTATAAAGCGCAAGGCCCGCTTTGACGGACACGTACTGCTTGCCGTCGACCAGGTAGGTAATGGGTGAATTGTCCGTCCGAGCGCCGAGGTTTTTTCTCCACAGCAGCTGGCCGGTCTCGGCGTCGAGGGCCATGAAATTACCCTCGATATTGCCCGAGAACAGGACGTCGCCGGCGGTGGTCAGCAATCCCGATTCCGAGACCCCCCTCATCTTGAACTGCCACTTCCGTTCTCCCGTCTCGGGATCGATCGCACGGATAGCCCCGTAGCCCGCATCCTTTTCCGCCATGTGGTCCGGAAAGATCCTTTCCACAAGGCTGCCGTCGTAGCGGTTGCCGACGGTGTGGATCGCTTCGCCCGTGTAAAACATGCCCCAGTAATCCGCCCAAACCGACAAGTAAAAAAGACCGGTCCTTGGACTGTAGGAGGGTGCATACCAGTTGGTCGCTCCCTGCGCTGCCGGGTAAACCTTGACGCCTTCTTTCGTTGGTTCCGTGCCGGGTAGTTTGATGGGCCGGCCGTTTTCGTCGAGGCCCTTGGCCCAGGTCTGCTTGGCAAAGGGTTTTCCCAGCAGGAATTCTCCTGTCTCGCGGTCCAGAACGTAAAAGAACGCATTGCGGTTGCCCCACAGCATCAGCTTGCGCGGCCGCCCGCGAAACTCCCTGTCCACCAGCACCGGGATTTGAGCCGAGTCCCAGTCCCAAACGTCGTGCGGCGTGAACTGGAAGTGCCATTTCAGCTTGCCGGTATCGACGTTAAGGGCCACGACGGAACCCGTGTAGAGATTGTCGCCGGGGCGTACGTCGCCATTCCAATCAGGGCTGGGATTGCCAATGCCCCAATAGACCAGGTTCAGGTCGGGATCAAACGATCCCGTCACCCAAGCCGAGCCGCCGCCCGTTTTCCAAGCGTCGTTCTCCCAAGTCTCGTGGCCCGGCTCGCCGCGGCCGGGTATCGTGTAGAAGCGCCAAGCCCGCTCTCCGGTCTTAGCGTCATAGGCATCCAGGTAGCCGCGAATGCCGTACTCGCCGCCCGCGGTCCCGACGATGATTTTATCCTTGACCGCCAGGGGAGCCATGGTCAGGGTATAGCCCTTCGTGTTGTCACAGACCTGCCGTGACCAGAGAACGTTTCCGGTTTTGGCGTCGAGCGCCAGCAGCCGGCCATCAAGCGTTCCCGTAAAAACCCGATCGTCGAGGAGGGCCGCCCCGCGGTTCGTGCGGGCGACCGTGTTGACCCTTTTAGGCAAACTGTGGACGTAGGTCCAGAACCTGCGGCCGGTCTTGGCGTCGAGCGCTATGACATTGTTGTTGCCTTCGGTCAAGTACATGACGGCGTCAACAACCAGCGGCGTCGCCTGTAGCTTCCCTTCCGTGCCGGCATGAAACACCCACTTCAGTTCGAGGTCGTCGATGTTCTCCCGGGTAATCTGCTTCAGTTCGCTGTAATGCCGGCTCTTATAAGTCCCCGAATACGTCGCCCAATTCTCGGGTTTCGCTTCGGCGCTAAGTAGATCCTCGTAGCTGACCTGGGCTGTCGACGCGAGCGCCCACAAGGCAAGAAAGACCATGCGTCCCAGAGGTTTCATCGCCGCCCTCCCTTCGGCCTAAGGGCGGCTAGGTAAGCGACAAGATCAGCAATTTCCCGCTGATTCAACTTGCGCTCGAAGGAGGGCATCACGGAATTCTCATCCAGCTCATATTCTTCGAGGTCGCTCTTGATGACCGAGATCAGGCGCTCCTGGGAATCAAGGAGCTGCAGCGAGAAAGTGTCTTCGTTTAACCGCCGGCCCGTGACCCGGGTTCCTTCCCTGGTGGTAGCGCGCAGCTCCCAGTAAGCGGGAGAAACCTTCTCGTTCGGGTTGAGGATGGACCGCTTCAGTTCATCGAGAGATCTGTCCCCTCCAATGTGACTCAGATCGGGACCGCGGCGCCCCCCCTCACCCCTGACAGTGTGGCACTTCGAACAGCTACCCTTACCCCGGAAAAGCATTGCGCCCCGAGCAGCGTCGCCGGGGCCGGCGCTTTCCTTTGCTTCATTTGCTTCAGCCCTCCGCCGCAGCGACTGCACGTACGCTACGACCTGCCAACGTTCCTTTTCGCTAAACGTGAACGGCGGCATCCCCGTACCCGGAATTCCGTCTCTGATCGTTTCGTACAGCTCGGCTTCGGTAGTGCGGCCGGGCGATCCTCTCCTGATCTGACGGCCTATTCCAGGTGTGTCATTGCCGTCCAGTCCATGGCATATGGCACAGAAGGGGCGGAAAAGCCGAGCGCCGGCCGCTTCATCGTCGGCCGATGTGTAGGGGTTTTGAATACCGGGTTGCTGGGCAGAAAGCGAAGCGCAAAACAGCGCCAGAACAGCACACCACGGGATGGCGTTGCGACCAATCGACCTCATTGACTCACCGTGAATTACGCGGCGTGGCATTATCACACGGGAACGTTGCTTTTCATACATGCGTTCACGTTTTCGGGATGCTGTGTTCGGGCACGGCATGCCGTGCCCGAAGCTCCGATTGACCATCCGGCCCCCAGATAAACCAGACGATCCTAGTGCGTAAGCGCACGCCGCTCAGCTTCCCTCCCGAATGCCCGCCTCTTCGTACACCACGAGGAACCGATTCGGTTCGATCTTCTTAAACTCCTGACGCTTGCCGCTAGGCCAGAGGACCTCGACGGTTTCCACCTGCAAGTCGCTCGCCAGGCCGAAGGTCAGCGGCAACTCGCTCTGCGAACAGTAGCTCGAGCCGCTGCGAACCGTCTGCCACTGTTTGCCCGACGCGCTTCGGACTTTCACGACCGCTCCGATTCCGCTACGATTCGACTCGCGGCCGACCAGTTTCAGCCGCAGATAGGAATTCGCATTGCCCCCGTCGTTGCGCAACAGATAGGCCGGACCATTGTTGGTCGAGATCAGGACGTCGAGATCCCCGTCGCGGTCGTAGTCGCCGTAGGCCGCGCCGCGCGCGACCACCGGGCGAACGAAATCCGCCCCGACTTTTTCGTTGGCCAGCTCAAACCGCCCCCGCCCCGTATTGCGAAACAAAAGCGGCGTTTGCTCGTATTGAACCTTCGGCTGGACGCGGCTGATCTCCTGCTCCAAATGTCCGTTAGCGGCGAAAATATCCAGGTGGCTGTCCAGATCGTAGTCGAAGAAGAATGCTCCGAAGGTCAGGTATAACAGGCTTGCCCGTCCCACCGCGCTCGTCGGAGCCTCATCAACAAACAGACCGTTCCCCTCGTTGTGGTAAAGCGACAGCATCTCGTTCGAAAAGTTGCCGATCAAAAGGTGCGGGCGTCCCGAGCGGTCGTAGTCGGCGGCATCGACGCCCATCGCGCCCCGCGCCTTGCCATCTTCGGCGAAGGCTACTCCCGACGCCAGGCCCTCGTCGCTGAACGTGCCGTCGCCGTTGTTGCGATAGAGCTTGTTGGGCTGCGTGTCGTTCGCTTGGAAGATATCCAGCCGCCCGTCGCCGTCAAAGTCGAGCAGCGCCACGCCGAGCGCCTTGCTGGTGTCGTCGAGCAGCCCGGCTTTCTCCGTTAGATCGGCAAACTTCCCCCCGCCCAAATTGCGGTAAAGCCGCGACGAAACACCGTCATAGGACTCCGGCGTGCAGTAGGACTTCGTCTCCCCGTCGAGCGAGCACCACAGGTCGTTTTCCGGACTCCACACGACGTAGTTGGCCACGAAGATATCCAGCCGCCCGTCGTGATCGTAGTCGAGCCAGGCAGCGCTTGTGCCGAAGTTCGCATTGTCAATGCCCGCTTGCCCGGTGACGTCCTGAAACGTCCCGTCGCCTTGGTTGCGGAAGAGCCGATCGCCTTCAAGAGCGGTGACGTAGAAATCCTGATACCCGTCGTTGTCGTAATCCCCGACCGCAACTCCCATGCCGTACATTTCGATCGCCAGTCCGGCTTCTTTCGTAACGTCGGTGAACGTCCCCTTGCCGCTGTTGCGATAAAGGGCCATGGTCGTCTTTCGCTTGGGGTCGCGCTGCCAACTCCTGCCGTTGACGAGCAGAACGTCCGGCCAATCGTCGTTGTTGAAGTCGAGGAAGGCGCAGCCGGAGCCGAGCGTTTCGGGCAGCCACTTCTTGCCCGATCGCCCATTGTGGTGCTCGAACTCGATGCCCGCTGCCGCCGTCACGTCCGTGAAAACCACGTCGGCGGCGCCGGTCGTCATGGTGGGGTTCCCCGCTTGTGGATCTCCCGGCCCGCAACCCGCGGTGAGCAAGCAGACGGCTGCGAACGGGAGCATCAGCCGGCTTGCCGCCGCGCGAAAGCCGGATTTGTCGCGCCGACCATCCGCCGGGCCCGGAAACTTCGTCGCGGGAACGCCGCCGGCTTGGCGGCAATAGCCCAGCTTGGCCGCACCGGGCTGGTCTGCCTTCACGGCAGGCCCCCGAGCCCTTCCATTCCCGCGCCGGCCGCCCCCGCGGCAACCTCGACCGGCAGCTCGACCGAGACGTGCTCGTGAATCGATTGGCGCTCGTTGTTGTCTTCCGGACTCAGCCGGCGGATGCGCGCGGTGACCGTCTGCGCCGACTCGTCGGCCTTGAAGCGCCGGAACAGTTTTTCCTCACGCGCCGCGTTTTCCTCGTCCCCCAAACCCCGGTAGCAAAGCATCCGGCGATAGTGCATCTGGAGGTCTTCGGGATCGATACGGGCGACGCGATCCAACACGGTGATCGCTTCTTCGTAACGGCGCTTGAGAAACAAGATGTTGGCGATTTCGTTCAGCACGACGCGATCGCGCGGGTACTGGCTCTCGGCCCGCCGCAGGGCGGCCAGAGCACTGTCGTAGTCCCCTTCCGCCTTCAAAACTTTGGCATGGAAGAAATGAATCCTGGCGAGCGAGTCGTCTATTTCAAGCGCTCGCTCGACGAAAGGCTTGGCGGCGTCGGTTTGGCCTTCCCGTACCAACGCTCGGGCCACGTTCAGCCAGCCGTCGGCAAACTCCGGATCAGCCTCGGTCACACGCTGAAAAGCGTATTCGGCTCCTTTTAGGTCCCCTTGCAACAGCAAGCCGATCCCGTAGTCGTTCCAACGCTTGGCGTCTTCCCGTTGCACCTCCGGGCCCCAATTCGTCTCGCCCGGACCGATCCCCAGCTTCGCTTCCGCCCGAGCCAAGACGATGATGGGCAAGTTGGGAATCCGGTCTTTGATCTTGCCGGCAACGTTCTCCGGGATATCGGCGGGAGAAAACGTGAAACGGCGATCATCGTGGCCCTTGCTGAAGCTGGCGGTATCGGTCGGGTCCGGCCGGCCCGCGTAGGCAAACTGCGTGTAGTAATGCGAAAACTTCCGGTAGTTCAACTTGGCCAGCAAGCGAATCGGCCCTGACACGTTTGCAGGAATCCGTAAGCGGAAATGCGCCACATCGGCAGCGCCGGGCGGTATGAGCCGCACATAGAGCGCACTGCGAGCCTGGAAAGCATTGCGTTTGTTGATTGGGTTGCTATGCCCGTCCAGCAGAAACGCGCGGTAAAAGTGCGCGCCGCTCTCGACCGGGCCCTCGCCGCCGTCTTCGACTTGACCGCTCCAAAAAATGATTCGCCCGTCGGCGTCGACCGCCTGGAGTTCAAGCCACAGGTCGAAGGCGTCGACCGTCCCGCCGGGGAAGAAGTGCCCGACTTTGCGAGTTCGGACAACGACATCCACCTTGACGGTCTTGCCCGGCTCCATTGCCGGCGACACCCGATCGATGGGCGCGGCAATTTCCCCCACTTCGCGGATGAACACCGGCCCGCCGCCGGCCTCGGCTTCCTCGCCCACGCCAAAACCGGTCGAAAGTAGAGGCCCTTCCGCCGTCCGGCGCTTCATCGCCGGGGCCGCGCTGCTTTCTTCGACGGGCGAAGCGGCGAAAATGTCCACCGAGACGATGTCGTCTTGCAGAAACTCCTTGGTCACGCGAAGCTGCTCTTCATCTCGATTCACGTAGGGCACGGCTGTGTTCGCCGCCGGGAAGCGGTGCGAGTGAACGTAGCCGTCGATGTTGCCCGGGTCGTCCGATTTCACGAGCGGCATGTGGCAATCCGTACAGTCGGCCGGCTCGTCGGGATAGTAGAACGAACGCGCCCCTTGGCCCGACACGCCGCTCGCCTGCCAGTTGTCGTATTCGTTGAAGCCGCGGAACCAGCGGTAGTCGTTGACCGGAACATCCAAGTGCACCTTATGGCACGTGGCGCAAAACTCGGACTTGTCGAGCCGCATGAACGGTTTCATGAACGCCTGCCGGTGCGCCGCCGGAGCGGTGTTCACAAAGTAGTCGTGAACGGTCTTGACGAGGGGGTTGTCGCTCTTCGACATCTCGTGCAGCGGCGGATAGGTGATCGTAAATCCGCCGTTGCCCATCGTGTCGGCGACGTGCGTGATTGAGTGGCAGGACATGCATCCCAACCCCGCCAGGGCTTCCGTCGTGTCGATCTGTTCCTTGACGGGACGCTCGAACAGACCGTTGAAAAACATCGCGTGGTCGTGGCACCCGGCGCACCATTTCGAAGCCTCGACGCCGCCCGTCACTTCCTGCATGTACTCGATCGACTTGCGATAGAACTGGTTGTTGAACGACGAGAAGTGGTGCATCGAGCTGTTCCACTGCTCGTAAATATCTTCGTGGCACTCGCCGCAAACCTTCGAGTCCAAGAAGAAGTCCGAGGGAATAAGGTCCCCGGTATTGCTTTGAGCCGAAGAGGGGAAGAACGGGCTCTCCGATCCCGCGCCTTCATACTCCATGCTCACCGGTGCTGTCGCGGGATTGATGATGCGGTCTCCCGTACGGGGAAACCAATGGAGCCGCAGCCTACTGCCCGCCGGCATCGCCAGGGCAACGAGCAACGCCGCGGCCAGAGTCTTCGCAAACCCCGGCCAGAGCTTTCGCGCATAGAGCCATAGAAGCACGCCGCCCGCAAAGCCGAGCGACCCGTGTACGGCCACGACCCAGAGATTGGGCCTCGTCGCCCCGATGAAGCAGAGAAGAACCCCCAGAGCGCCCGCCGCCGACAACGCCGCCGTCGCTGCCCGCGCATGCTGTCGAAACGAGCGGACGGCCTCGGCCCTCCAGACCCAAAGCGCTAGAAGCAGCCCCAGGCCCAAGACAATGTGAAGTAAAACGTTGGCGAGATAAAAGACGCTGGCTTCAGGAAACGCCCAGACCCAGCCCGTGTTGAGCAGCAGCAACAAAAAACCCGCCGCCGCTACTCTTGCCTTGGTCACCAATCACCTCAACGGCCGGATCAGCCTTAACGCGCCTCTGAGGTTATATTCTCGCAGATACCGACGGTGGATCTCGCCCTCCGGGTAGCGCTCGGAAGGGCCGTAAGGGTAGCCCGTCATAGCGTGAAAGGGAAGAGGTTCGACGCTGTCGCCAAAGGCCGTGTTCGCCTCGTTCTCTTTCGCCCAGCCGTCGGCGAAGAGCAAGAAATCGCGCCTCCAGCCCCGCGGAAGATCGGGCAGACCCGCCGCCGGGAATCGCAGGACCAACTCGTCGCCCGCGCCCAGGACGACAAAGCGGTCGTCGACTGCTGCAAGCAATTCACGCACCTCGCCGTAACGGGTGTACATCCCCGGCGTCGGATTCCACATCGACGTCAGATGGACGCGCGCGTAGTCGTAGCGCTCCGGCTGCTTGCGTTGCGGGTGGAGCTTGAGGTCAGAGAATCCTCGGAAGCGCAGTTCCGTTTCTTGAGGCAGAAGGGGGGTGAGCGTCGACTCGGGAGACCGAGTGTCTACCGCGGCGAATACCTCGTCCCAGTAAAGGCACATATTCGTCAGGATGCGCACTTCCCTCGAATCCGAGAGGAACTTGCCTCCTAAGTCCACGGTGATCGTCCTCGGCCGCCCCGCCGGCAGACCCATGTCCGCGACGACGGTGACCCAATCTCCCTGAGCGTCTCGAACCTGCAAGGAGGGCAGCTGCATCGCGCTCTGCTTGCTCTGTCCGCTTGCCACAAGGATGCTTGCATCCGCCCAATCGACCCAGCCATGAAGAAACAGTACAACGTCGTCGCGCCCCCGAAGGGAAGGAAAGTCGAGCGTCAGCGAATGGTGCTCGGCGCGTCCTGCAAAGTCACGCTTGAAGTCGTCGGGGTAGCGACGGTCTCTCTTCACCAGGCGTTCCCGAACGTCGTGCCCGTGGTGATCAGCGGCTCGCCGAGGATAGTGGCGTTCGCCGACGCCGTACAAGTGAAACTCGGGAAACGGCGGCGCTTTGAATTTTTCGCTGCTGAAAATATCTACGTCGCTCGGGTGATCCACCGCGATCAGCTTCACCTGGTCGATGTAGGCGACTTCCCGCAGCTCCTCGGTAATCCTGATCTCGTAAAACCCGTCGCGCGGTTTCAGCGCGCTGCCGTCGATCGACACATACTCGTCATGATCAACCGGGAAAAACTTGCCCTCGCCCAAACTGGTCCCCAGCGGCGCCACCGCCAGCACCTCGCTGATGAATTCGAACTCCCGGCCGTTCCAGGTGAAGATCATCGGACAAGAGCCCGACAGCCGCGGCTTTTCCTCGTAAACATGCGCCTGGCCGACCGCTTGCTGGGATTCGTTCTGGATCAGCCCGTTGGCCCAAGTGATGCGAACCGTATCGATGCTCTCGGCCCCCGCCAGGCCGAAGGTCAGCGGTACGCCCTGATAGACCTGCTTGCGGTAGAGCCGTCCGGCCTTCACTTCCACGCGCGCCCCTTCGGCCCGAACGTTATTCTTGACTCCTTCAAGGGCAACCGAAACGTGCTTGTTGGTAGTCTCGGTGGCGTTAGAAAGCAGACAGGTGTTGCCGTCGGCGGCGATGGCCGCCACATCGGTGCTTCCGGATCCGTCGAAGTCCGCGGCCACGGCGGCAACGAGTCCGCCGGGCAGTCCCGAGACTTGGCCCGGTTCAAACTTCATGCCTCCGCGGTTGAGCAGTAGGCCGCCAGGGGTAATCGCATCCACCCAGCCGCGGTTCTGAAAATCTCCCCATGCCAACACGCCGGGCATGTCCGGTCCCCCGCGCAAGTGTCCCTCATCATTTCGTAGGATTCGCGTGCCTGTGTCAGCCCCCTCTCCCGAAGACATCGCGACGTCGAGGAATCCGTCGTTGTCGAGGTCAACCACGTCTAAGCGCACGCGGTCATCCACCGGCTTGACCCCTGGAATCGTCTTCGCCCTAAACTCGCCGACCTTGCGGTCTTCGTAGACGACGACCTTGTCGGCATAGACCACAACGATGTTAAAGCCGTTGTTCTCCCACAGCTCGAGCGCCGTGGCGGCCAACCCGCGCGAACCTTTCACAAACGGGAACTTGTCGGAAACATCCTTAAAGGTTCCGTCGCCGTTGTTGCGGAGCAAAACCTGTTGTCCCCCGACCGCCAGCAGGTCGAGGTCGTAGTCGTGGTCGTAGTCGACCCACAGCGCCGATTGAAAATCACCTTCCGCCAGCAGCCGCGGGTCGCCGCTGACGAGGCCTTCCCGGACTTCGCCCAGATAAACCCCATCACCCGTGATCAGGCAAATGTCTTGGAATCCGTCGTTGTTGAAGTCGCCGGCCGCGAGGGAGCGGATTTCTCCTTCGACTTCTTTCGTCGGCGTGAGACCATCGCTAAGGTCGAAGACGACCTCTTGGCGGGACCAGGCGGCCAAATCCACCGCTCCGTCGCCATTCGCATCCAGAAGGGTCAACCCGACTGGCAGTCCCTTGAGCGCCGAAGCCAGCTCCACGGCTCGAAACTCAGTTGTCGCTGCTTCGGCCGCGGGCGGAGCTGCATCGATCGGGTCGTACAGTTCGGAGTAGAAACTCCAGTTGATGTCCTCGCCGATCGCGGCTCCGGCTTGCAGATCCTTGAGTTCGCGGAAGCGGTCGAGTCTCTGCTTCGCGCGTTCGGCGTCGATGCGCCGCAGCACGTTATAAAGCTGGAAATTGGGCGCGGCCAAGCTGGGGTCGAGATCCGAGGCCCGCTCGAACGCCGCGATGGCCTTGTCGGTGTCCTTTTTCAGCCGATAGAGAACCCCGAGGTTATAGTGCGACTTCGGCTCGTCGGGAACGAGCCGCAACATCTCCTTGAACTCTCGGATGGCCCGGTCGGCCTCGCCGAGCCTCTTGAACTCGACGCCCAAGTTGAAATACGCGTGCGGGATGGAGCGGTCGATCTCGCGCGCCTTTTCGATCTCCGCGATGCCTTCTTCCGGCTTGCCGACGCGCAAAAGAGACAACCCGTAATTCAAGTGCTCGAGCGCGGAGCCGGGGTTCAGCTCGAGCGCCTTGCGCAGCTCGTCCACGGCTTGCGTCTGCGTTCCCGGGTTTTCGTAGAAGGCCTTGCCCAGGTTGCGGAGTCGCTGCAGTTGTGCAGTCTGGGCGGGGTCCAACTTCGGACCCGACGGCGGCGCGAACATCAACGCCGCCCCGCCGAGCCCAACCAGAACAAGAACAGAAATGGCTACCTTGTTCATAGTTTGACTCTCCCATGGTAGCGGAACGGCCGGTAAGCGTCAGCGTCGGGCTGTGTCGCCGCTTCGCGGCGAAGGATCGGCAAGAGTTGCCGGTCCCTACCAAATCGGCCGAGTCCAGTAGGGAAACAAACACTCTTGTTCGTCCTAGCTTGTTTATCCTAAGCCTTGTAGCGCGGATCTCGCTTTTGAGATCCGCGGCCTTTTGCCACAAAGCCCCGTCCAGCCTCGAACCCGCACAGGGTGGGCATTCGCTCGACCGCTCGCGCCCGCCAAGGTTGCCGGGGACAGCCGCCTCCCTGAAAGCGGTCCCGTTTCAGAAAATTGCCAAACAAACCCAATTTGCATATAAGGCAATTTGTTCCTACAGTTTAGGGGAAGCTTTCAGAGGCAAACAAAAGGGGTATGCCGGCAGTCGGCTCGACCTGATCAAGCGTTGGGTTGCGTGCGCCGGGGGTGCTCACTCGGCGACGCAATGGTATTCGCAGCGGCTCTGCCGGCATCGCCAGAAGCCGAGGCAGATTTCGTGCTCTATGTCGTTTTCTTCCGCCCACTTCCGGCATTCAAACGACTGATCCACGGTGTCCGGGCGGCAGCGGAACGGCGGTTCGAGCGGACCGCAGTGGGTAAGGATCACCAGCAGCAGCGTCGCTCGCCGGATCACAAACGAACTCCTCCCTTCCCCCCGACGGACCAACGCCGTCACTGGTTGTCCATCGCGCCGGTATAGTCGATGACCGTGTCGACGACGCCGACCACGACGCGCCGATTTCGCTGCCGAGCTTGGCGGGTCTTCAAGGGCACCGCCGGGCTGACCTCTCCAAACCCCTGTGTCTCGATGATCTCCTCGGGTATGCCCGCCTCGACAAGATACCGTCGAACGGCCCCGGCGCGCTTTTCCGAAAGTTGCTGGTTGTAAGCCTCGGGCCCGGTGTCGTCGGCGTGTCCATAAACGTAAAGCCGGTAACCGTGGGAAGCCAGCAGCACCCCGGCTATCCGGCTTAGGATCTCGCGATTCTCGGGACGAAGCACGGCTTTATCGAAATCGAAGAGAAAAGAATCTTGTCCCAGATTCACGACCATGCCCATGGGCGTACGTGTGCTTTCGGCAATCCGGCTCAGCGCCTCGTGCATGCGGTCGAGTTCGTTCTGCCGCCGCTTTCGAAGACGCTCGGCTTCTTGGCGGCTGCGTTCCGCCTCCGCGCTCGCTCTTTCGGACTCGACTCGGAGACGATCGGCTTTCTCGCGAGCCATCTCCCTCTCTAACTCCGCCCGCCTGCGTTCGCGGGTTAGACGGCGAGCCTTCTCTTCGGCCTCATCCGCGCGGACGCGTTCCGTTTGAGCCTCGGCACGGGCGTCCGCGGCCTCGACCCGGGAAGTGGCGAGATCTTGCTCGAGCGCCAACTTCTGCTTCTCGATCCTGGCCAGCCCGGATTCCAACTCGCCGATTTTCTGCCACACCACCCAGGAAGAAACCAGCACGGCCAGCAACAGGCCCAGACCAAGAAACACCAGCGCCCAGCGATTGCCCGCTCGTGGAACGCCTTCCTCGGATTCGGCAGCCACTATTCCATTGTCCTAAATCCCACCGCGAGATCGGCCCCCAGAGGTGTGAATCTCCCTCCCAACAAGCCGCGTCGATCGGTCGCTGACGCGCCCCGCTCCAGCTTTCGCACCGCCGACGGCTTGCATTCTTACGTGAATCTCCGTCGAGACAAACTCATCCCTCATCTTCCGTTCAACGGATTTTGAGCCTCACTTTTGGGTTCTTCCGGGTTTCTAGTGGGCGAGTGTGGCTCGGTGGTAGTCTCGCGGGATGCAAGACCGCGAGCTATACCGCCAGATTCTGGGCATCGAAAGTCCCTGGAAAGTCGCGCGAGTGGAGCTGCGCCGAGCCGACGGCGAAGTCCACATCTTCCTCGAACACGACGAGCAAGTCCGCTGGCCGTGCCGCCAATGCAGCGCCGTGTGCGCACTCCACGATCATCAGCCCGAACGCCGCTGGCGTCACCTCGACACCTGTCAGTACCGCACGATCCTGCACGCCCGGCCGCCGCGCAGCGACTGCTCCGAGCACGGGCCGCGCGTCGTGCGACTGCCCTGGGCCGAGGCTTCCAGCCGCTTCACCGCGCTGTTTGAAGCTCTCGCGATCTCGTGGCTGAAGGAAGCCAGCCAGCAAGGCATCGCCGAGTTGCTGGCGCTGAGCTGGGACGAGATTCACGGCATCCTGGAACGCGCCGTGCAACGTGGGCTCGAACGTCGCGCGGCAGAGCCGATTCCCTACCTGGGCGTCGACGAGAAGAGCTTCCGCAAGCGCCATCGCTATCTCACCGTCGTCAACGATCTCAACCGCTCGCGCGTGTTGTTCGTCGCCGAGGGACGCCGCCAGGCCAGCCTGGACGGCTTTTGGAAGACGTTGAGCGCAGAGCAACTCGCCCGAGTCGAGGCCGTCGCGATGGACATGTGGGATCCTTACGTCGCCTCGACCCGGGAGCATCTCGACGAATCGGAGAAAAAGATCGTTTACGACAAATATCACATCGCGGCGCATCTGGCGAAGGCGGTGGACCAAGTGCGGCGGGCGGAGAACAAGCGTTTACTGGCCCTCGGCGACGAACGTTTGACAGGCACGAAGTACGCTTGGCTGCGGCATCCGGCGAACTTTTCCGAGGACGCCTGGCGCGAGTTCCGCGCGCTGCGCGAAAGCGACTTGAAAACGGCGCGGGCGTGGGCGTTGAAGGAAACGGCGATGCGGCTGTTCGACTATCGTCGCGAATCGGCGGCGCGAGCTTTCTTCGAGCAATGGCGCGGCTGGGCGAGTCGCAGCCGGCTGACGCCGATGGTCACCGTAGCGCGGATGTTGACGGCTCGCCTCGAAAACATACTCACGTATCTGAAACACCGCATTACGAACGCGGTCAGCGAGGGGTTGAACTCAAGGATTCAATGGGTCAAGGCCACGGCGCGCGGTTTCCGCAATCAACAGAACTTCATCAACGCCATCTACTTCCACTGTGGGAAACTCGATCTGGCTCCTTCGCCCACTTAAAACCCGGAAGAGCCGAATTGGCTCTTCCGGGTTTTTAGTGGGTGGCGGCGGTGAGTGACGGATCCCTCGCCACTGTGAGGCCGACCTCCCGGAGCCTGCTTCGGTGCCATTCAAGGGCTTCGTGACAACTCTACGGCCCCCAAGGCCGGGCGGCGACTGCGTTGGCCAAAAAGAATTACTGATAAACAAAGGGTTACGAGTAGAGCAAGGCTGCTGGCAGGTAGTCGTACAGTCTCCCGAAGGCTGTGAAATGCAGATCCACAACTGTCATCCAGTGGCCACACTCAAAGAGATAACTCCCTGTTTATCAGTGTCTTATTCCCTTTACGAGTTGCCCACGACCGGACTGGCGTGTAGGGTATTTGGGGATTTCTTGGCCGCCTTTTGGGCTCCGATGTGACTGCGGGCGACGTCGGGTCGGCAGGATGGAGGAGCCGGCTACCCGTTGGCCACCCACTAAAAACCCGGAAGAGCCGTTTGTGCTTCCGAGTTCTTATGGCATATAACCGGTTGCCCAGTTGGCTAATCACGGCCTGCTCGTTTTCTGGCTCCTGGACTCGCCCTAAAAGGCTCGTCCCCTCAACCGGCATTATCTCTTTCAAATCGAGAGCACTCAGAATGGTGGGGACGATATCTACACCCGCATTTTCAATTTGATGTTTGACATCCCGACCTTCCAGCGGCCTTGAGCGTCTTTATTCATAGGGGCTAGAGCCCGATGAGGACGCCATGGAGGCCAACACCCAATGGGTGAAAAACAAACCAAGCCATTCCAGCTAAGTTTCAACGGCTTGTTGAAAGTCGATTTCCAGGGATCGCACGTCACTTCTGATGGTGGCCTGATTTTGGTTCGCGAACTGGACGAACGGCTCGGTCTCGGAGAACTGATTGACGAGCATCTCAGCGACTCCCGGCAAGGCACAAACAAGCAGTTCACGCTCGCTGATCTGTTGCGGCAGTCGGTCTACAGCCGCTTGGCGGGCTACGAGGACCTCAACGACGCCGAGCGGGTTTCGATCGATCCGACGTTTCGGCTGATCGGTTCGCAGAAGATCTGGGATCGCGGTGCGGCCTTGACCTCGACGCTGCACGGCTTCGAGACGGAGATGCTGGCGAGCGAAGAGAACCTGCTGGGGCTGATGGCGCTGAACCGAGAGCTGGTCGGGCAAGCGGAGGCGTTCGACGACTCCGAGCGGGTCGTTCTGGACATGGACTCCACCGAGAGTCCGGTCCATGGCCAACAGGAAGGCAGTGCCTACAACGGACACTTCGAGTCGGTCTGCTACCATCCGTTGCTTTTGTTCAACGGTCATGGTGATTGCCTCGCTGCAAAGCTGCGTCCAGGCAACGTGCACAGCGCCGACGACTGGGATGAGCTATTGTTGCCGGAGATCGAGCGCCAACAGGCTGCGGGCAAGCAGGTCGCCTTCCGGGGCGATGCGGCCTTTGCCAAGCCGGAGGTTTATGAGGCTTCGGAGGAACGCGGAGTACAGTACGCCATTCGCATTCCGGCCAACAAGAGCCTGGAGTTGGAGATCGAGGACATCCTGTTTCGGCCACCGGGCAGGCCGAGCGCCAAGCCCCTGGTGCGCTACAAGAGCTTCCGCTATCAGGCCGCCAGTTGGAGCAAACCGCGGCGCATCGTAGCGAAGGTTGAGCACCACCCGGGCGAACTGTTCGCGCAACCCGGCTTCATCGTCACCAACATGACCCGGCCCAGTCGCTCGGTGGTGCGCTTTTACAACAAGCGCGGCACGGCCGAGCAGTGGATCAAGGAAGGCAAGCAGGCCACGAATTGGACACGGTTGTCGTGCCATCGTTTTCGCGCGAACGAAGTTCGCTTGCAACTCAGCGTCCTGGCTTACAACCTCGGCAACCTGTGGCGGCGGCTGGGACTGCCACCAAGCATCAAGAGCTGGTCGCTGACGAGCTTGCAGCAGCGGCTGATGAAGACCGGCGGGCGGCTGGTCAAGCATGCCCGCTACTACTGGTTGCTGCTGGCCGAGGGGCATCTGAACCGGCGGCTGTTCGGTGACATGCTGCACAGGATCTGGGCGCTGCCGCTGCCGAGCGGGTAGCGTTGACCGGGCTAGGATCAACAGTTTTCGGCTCCAAAAAGGTTTGGCAGGGAGCAGTGTCGGCCGCAGCGCCGTTCAGGCCGCGCAATCAACGTCTGTGAGCGGACGGACGAGCCCTGGCGCCTACCGGCGGAGGGGATGTGCAGGGTTCAGCGCGAAAAGACGTGGCATTCGGGCCGGCGCGGATGTATACTGTGGCCGTGCCAAGGCCAAAACGGAAATCCTGGCTACACTGCTCGCCATCCGCTCGTCGACTTTACCGACACTCACTCCCTCACCGACTAGGATGAGGGGTACGCGAAGTAGCTCGTCATAAAGGGTCCTCTTGTGAAGTAGCCCCCCGTGGTCGCCAAATTCCTCGCCATGATCGGAAGTAATAATAACCAAGCACTGGTCCAGAAAGCCAATTTCCTCCAGACTCGCAAAGAACTGTCTCAACAGGTCATCGGCGTAGCGAATCCCGCCATCGTACATCGCGTTTAGAAACGCTAAATCCGCATCGCTGAGTTCTGACGCACGATCCGTGAAGTCCTTAAGGTTGTCGTTGGTCGGCACAAAATCGCTTTCAAACTGTCCGAAAATAGTCTGGTATTCTTCAGGCGGCGTATACGGCGAATGTATTTCGTAGGTATGGTAAAAAGCAAAAATGGGGTCGTCGCTCTCCGAGTACTTTGCCAGCAATTCCATCAGCTTGGATATACCCCCTTTCATGCCGACGGCGCCATCAAAAAAATTCGTGAATCCCCTATCGAATCCGAGGCTGGCCGAGACATAACCGTTCTCGGTCACGCCGATGGTAGTGTACCCTCGATCCGCTAGCGCTTGCTGGACCATCGTGAGACTCGCGGGCACGTCTAGGGATCGGTTTCTCAGGATACGCGGCTGACGAAAGTCGAACATGATCCCATGAGTCTCTTGATACTGAGAGGAAAGGATCGTGGCGTGAGAAGGCAGGGTTCCGTAAGTGTTGATGAAGAAGTTCGGAAACCTCGTTCCGCGGCGCGCAAGCTCATCTAGAAACGGCGACGTCTCTCGATGGTAACCGTAAGAACTTGGCTCTTCCGGGTTTTTAGTGGGTGGCCAACGGGTAGCCGGCTCCTCCATCCTGCCGACCCGACGTCGCCCGCAGTCACATCGGAGCCCAAAAGGCGGCCAAGAAATCCCCAAATACCCTACACGCCAGTCCGGTCGTGGGCAACTCGTAAAGGGAATAAGACACTGATAAACAGGGAGTTATCTCTTTGAGTGTGGCCACTGGATGACAGTTGTGGATCCGCATTTCACAGCCTTCGGGAGACTGTACGACTACCTGCCAGCAGCCTTGCTCTACTCGTAACCCTTTGTTTATCAGTAATTCTTTTTGGCCAACGCAGTCGCCGCCCGGCCTTGGGGGCCGTAGAGTTGTCACGAAGCCCTTGAATGGCACCGAAGCAGGCTCCGGGAGGTCGGCCTCACAGTGGCGAGGGATCCGTCACTCACCGCCGCCAGCCACTAAAATCCCAGAAGAGCCTCTTTATCAATGGCACCTCGGAAGATCTGAAGCCGCCATCGAGGAACTGAAAGCGGCTCGTTTGCTCGCTCCGAACAGCTCCTGGCCCGTTAGTGTGATGGCGAATATTCACAGGGAGCGCGGGCGAAACGATGAGGCCCTGAGCCTTTACAAAGAGTCTCTGCGAATCGACCCCAAGAATCTGGCTGCTCGGGTCCACCTGGCCTTGGTCTATCGCAGCCTTGGGAGACGCGAAAGGGCCATCGAAGAATTGAAAACGGCAAGCGGACTCGTCCCCGAGAGTTCCCGGCCCCTTCGTCTGTTGGCGGATATCTACCGAGAGATGGGAAATGAGAAACTGGCGCTCGCGCACTGCAGGAAAGCGGTCCAGGTCGAACCTGAGAATATTCATGCTAGAGTCTTGCTGGGCCGGACGTACGAGCAGTATGGGAGGCAAGAAGAGGCGATACGGGCTTACAGGGACGTTCTAGCTATCGATTCCGACAACCGTTTGGCGAAAACGGCGTTGTCGAGGCTGCTGAAATAGTCCCGTGATCCCCTGCCTGCTCCGGTCGTGTCGTGGGCAATGGGCCGCTGCCGCTCGGCGGCTCTGGTCTTCGCGGAATCTTTACAGGATAACGTGATGTCTTTGATGGCAAGGAAGTCTGCGGAATGAGTCGCCAGCGTTACCTTTTTCTCGTGGTGTCCTCGGTCGTTGCCGTCGCTGTCCTGTGGGGCGTTTGGAGACACCTTGGCACGCATCTGCCGTGTTGCGATGCGCTGGATTAGGGGAGATATGCTGGGCCCGGCGAAGCGCCCGCCCAAACCGGGAGCCAAGGTGCGGTCCCGCACTACAACAATTAAGAAGCCGTGATGAATTGGTCGCTTGATGGGACACAACCAGACCAATCACGAACAAGGATCCAACAATGACAGCCAGAACCCGCTCGACGAGTTCTTCGACCTCGAAGCCGGCGAGTTGCACGAGACGATCACGTTCTTGATCGCCCACCGAGAGCAGCTCCTTGATGAAGAGCTGGAGCGACTCGAGGAGGAGTCACGGCATCTGATCGATAGCTTGGGCGACATCAATCGCCAAAAGCTCCTCGTCGAGATTCGTTGCTTCAAGGAGATCCTGGCTCTGCAGAAGCGGTTGATCGAGGAGGATGCCGGACAGCACCACTGAGGAAAAACTTCGGCAACTGGCCGCACTCGGCGGTCAAAGGGCGGACTTGGCCTGGCTGTTCTACCTTTCGGGCGAAGGAGACGAGCGGCGGGAAGCTGACCGAGCGGCTTCCCGCAGGAATGTGATGATGGCGTAGCGCCACATCGGCATCAGCGCCTTCCGGTCCAACGGGGCTCGTTTTCGCCATCCGCTCCCATCCTCGCTGAGGCCGCCCTCGGAGACCAGGATGTGCAGGTGAGGGTTGAAGTTCAGGTGGTGCCCAAAGGTATGGGGAATGACCACGATTATCAGCCGGATGCCGTATTTCTGCCGCGCCCATTGCTGCAGTACCCGCGCCCCCAGGACGGGAAGATCGTGAAGGAGATGCCGGTTCCGTTGAAATATCGGCCAGAGCACATCCGGCATGGTCAGGCAGACGTGGGCGTACGGGACGTCGGGCAGCTCCCGCCACTGATCCCGCTGCCAGGCTTTGGTGGCTCGATGCCCGCAACTGGGGCAGGCGCGCGACTTGCACGTGTGATAGACCACCCGTTCTTCACTCTCAGAGGTAAAGATCTCCGCGCCGAGGGCCTCAGTTCCGCAATCGAGTACCTTTACGAACGCCTCACGCACGGCTGGGCGGGTGCCATCGCGATCCCACGCCTCCCGGTTCATCTTCAGGACGCGTTTAAGGGGTCGCGTGTTCCTTTGGGCCATTGGTTCTCCGTCCAACTAGCTCTTCGTAGCACTCCCGGGTGACCACGATGGCGTTTCCTGGAATATCGGCAACCACGACAGCGGTCTCGTGCGTCGCAACTCCGCCGAGCGCAACGCGCACCTGATCGACCGTCGGGACGACACGCTGGCTTCGGGTGTGTTGCGTGATCAAGTGACGAATTGTCTGTCGAATGCCTTTTCGATGCTGGTGCTCCCACAGGACCTCGCGCTGCTGCTTAGCGGAGAGGTGGCGCCACTGCCAGGCCCGATGGATACTCACCTCTCCCCGGAGGAGCCGCTCCCGAATCGCCGGAATCACGCTGTCAAGGAGTTGCTTGACCTTGGTCACGTTGCCGGTCGAGACGCCTGCCGCATGGGCGATGTTGGCCCGCACATCTCTGCGCCCGACGTTCGTCAAACTTGACGGCGACCTCTTGCTGCTAGCCCCACACTGCGGTCGACGGGTGCCTTCTCTGAAATACGCTTCCAGACGCAAGGCCAGCACGATCCGGCAGAAGTCGTTCAGGCCCTCGGACGTCCGGTGACGTTGGATCACGAACTGCAGGGCTTCTTCCGCGGTCACGTTGTACTCGATGCAGGGGAGGATCGGCTGCTGCCGTTCCGTTGCCACCTGCCACCGCGCGTGTCGGTCGAGAATCGTGCCATCCGTGGTCGTCAACAGCGACTCGCGGATCGCCCCAGCTTGCTGCGCCACGCGGCTCACTCGTGCCGCCGTGATCGGACCACACACCTCCTGATAGGTCGGATGCGGCCGCAACGTGGCGGTGGGGCGATACACCAATCGATCCCCATCCAGACCTTGCTGGCTCTCGTGCACGGCAGGAACGGCGTCCCGCCCAATGCCAACGCCGCCCAGGCCGAGGTCCCGCGCGTCGCCAGGCAGGTCGGAGGAATCGCCAGGGCCGAGCGTTGAGCGCGCGGTCATGGCTGTGGTCGTCGCCCCGCGGGGGCGATCCTCCGGCTTTTCTCGATCTGCACGGTCAGCCAGGCGTTCACCTCGGCTTCGATCCAGCCGACGGCTCGTCCCCCGAGTGACACGGGTGCGGGAAACGCGCCTTGGGAGACGCGGAGATAGATGGTGCTTCGCGACAGCCCAGTGCGGGCCTTGACGGCCGGAAGTCTCAGTACCGTGTGCGGCATCTTCACACCTCTCGCAGCGAAAACGGACCCAACGAGACCACGGTAGCTGGGCGATTTGGGCGATGAAAGAGGGGACTCGCGGCGCCGCTCGCCCAGAAAAGGGCGCGAATCCGCACCCCGGCCAGGAGGACGGACACCGACCTAACGGAATGAGGTCGGCCGAGTGCGGGGGGAAACCCTATGGAGTCAGAGGGATAAAGATGGAAGGGCTGGGCGGAAAATTTCCGCCCAACTTTCTACGTCTTCATGTGTTTGCGGATGGTTTCCGCGCTGAGGCCAGCAGCGATCTCCTGCCCGGCAATTTGCCGTGCGTACCACACGTCGGACATGTTCGGGCGACGCTTCTTCAGATCGCGGTATGCATTCCGCCAGCTCTTGTACCTCGCCTGCGTGTTGAGCTTGCGCGCTTCGCGCCGGGCGTTCCCTGGCGTGTAGCGCGGGTCCGCTGTCGCCGCCGAATCGACCAATTACCGAATCAGGCCGGTGTCCACTGCGTACTCGCCGTTGTGGTACTCGACCAGCTCTGCCAAAGGCACCGCCTTATCGGCGGCGACCAGGGCCAAGTCACCGTCGGTTCGTAAGCACAGCATCTGGCGACGCTTGTCGCCGGATCCGATGCCGATGTGCAGCATGCCGGAACGGTCGGAATGCTGACCGCGCTGGCGCAAGTCGAGGTGCGCGGCGACAAACCGGGCGATGGCCTGAGCATCGCACTTCCATTGGTTCAATCGTTCGGAGGCAATGGCGACGCGGTTGATGTCGCTACGCTTGTCACAGACGATAAACCGCTCCGGACCACGCGGTCCCGCGGGTACCGTATGCACCGGCATGGCGCATTCCCACTCGCAGCCGGGACACACCACGGTCGTTGCGGGGCGCGCTCGTGCCAGTAACTTGTGCGACTTCATGGCGCTGACGGCGGCCGCGGGTCACTGGCTCAATTCCTCCTCACTGACCAGTAGCGCCGCGCCGTGTCGCGCGTCCACGCGCTCGACGAGTTCGATCAACGCGTCCTGCGCTGTCACGGCTCAACCTCCTTCACGGCGTCCGTGGTCTCGGTCGCCTCGGTCGGTTCCTTCGGTTCGATCCCGGACGCGTGCAGCATGTCGCGGAGTCTCAGGTCGAGTTCGTCATATTTCAGGGAGCAGGAGTTGGGATGCGTGATGCGCATCGTCACCGCTTTGGGTGGCTTGCTGGCATCCGTGATTACCGACGCCGCAAGCTCTACCTGCGTGACGTTGTAGAGGTGGAGTGGCAACGCCGTACCGATCTGAGCGAGCAATTCGTAGACCGCATTCGGATTGCCGGTCGCATTGGCTTCGAGCGTGATGCGGTCGCCTTTCTCACTTTCGACGACAGGCGCAGTTTCTTTACCGCGACGTCCTGGATGCCACTGCCGGGGTTGTAGACGAACTCGAAACCCTGCTGGCGCAGCGGATTCAGGTCGTACACACGCTCGTCTTTCGGATCGGGCGGCAGCTCGTGAAGCTTGAGAATCGCGGTCGCGAACACGCCCTGCAACGGTTCGACGGCTTTACGCGAGCCGCGGAAGTTCAGGTCGAGCGAGCCTTCCTGCTGCGAGTAGTCCTCCGGGTAGGCGAAGAAATAATCCAGCGCCCCACGGCGGAAGGGTTCCACCACGCAGTTCTTGCCCCGGCCCTCGGTACGGTGGAAGTAGGTGCGGATGAGGGCGGCGAGTTCGTACAGGCTGGCGTCGTCCACCGCCGGCGGGACATGCGGCAGATTCTTGCGCTTTCGCCAGTAGGGCAACGTGTCCGCGTGATAGAAGAGTGTCGCGCCCTTCCAGAAGTGGCGATGGTCGAGAAACGTCGTCATCGCCCGCTCGAAATGGTTCGACAGCAACGCGAGCTGTTCGACGAACGCCGTACGGGCCTCTGGGTCGTTGGGCGAGGTGCCATGACGCTTCGTCGAGGATCGCCCGGAAGCCCTTTTCGCAACTCAGCTCGGAGATATCCCGAAACTCCGCGTCCATCTCGTGGCGCTGGTTGTCGGGTAGACCAAGCCACGCCGCGAACAGCTCGTCCGGCTGGGTCTCTTTCATCGAGGCAAAATCCACATCACCGAACAATCCGCGTGCGTGGAAATGGCGGGCGAGCAGATCGTTCGGCATCTGCCGGAAGAAGTCTCGTGTTGAGTAGTGCCGAGCCATCAACAGTCTGCCCGTCCGGTCCCGGTCCAACCGCCTATGCCTGCTTGAACAGGGGTACCACGTCGGCGTCGCCCTTGAGCGCATCCAGATAGTCCGCCCACGTCTGCATCATCTTTCGCCGCTCGGGGAGGTGCTCCGCGAAGTTGTAGGCGGCGCTGACGGCGTTGCGCTCAGCGTGGGCGAGCTGGCGTTCGATGACTTGGTGGTTCCAGCCTTGCTCGTGCAACTGGGTTGACGCCATGCTGCGGAAGCCGTGGCCGGTCATCTCATCCTTCGTGTAGCCCATCCGCCGCAGCGCGGCGAGCACTGCGTTTTCGCTCATGGGGCGGTCGCGTGAGCGGGCGCTCGGGAAGACAAAGCACGGCGCGTCCGGCTTGATGGGGATCACGCGGTTCGTCAAGGGCTCAAGTTCGCGAAGGATGTTGACGGCTTGTCGGGAGAGCGGCACAATGTGCTGCTCCCGCATCTTCATCCGATCAGCAGGAATACGCCATTCGGCCCTGTCGAAGTCGATTTCAGGCCACTGCGTCTTGCGCAACTCGCCGGGCCGGACGAACACGAGAGGGGCGAGCCGCAACGCGCACTTTGTCACAAAGAAACCTTCGTACGCGTTGATCGCACGAAGCAGCTCACCAATGCGCTTCGGTTCGATGATGGAGGCGTGGTGCCGCTCCTTGGGCGGAGGCAGGGCACACGGCGAATATCGCCTGTCGGATCACGCTCCGCCCGGCCCGTTGCTATCGCGTACCGGAAGACCTGCCCGCAGTTCTGCATGGCCCGGTGGGCGGTCTCCACGGCGCCGCGGCTCTCAATCCGGCGCAGCACCGAGAGCAGCTCCGGCGCCTTGATGCCGGCGACTGGTCGCTTGCCGAGCCACGGAAACAGGTCGTTTTCGAACCGCCGCAAGATGCGATCGCCGTGGCTTGCGACCCACCCTGGCGAGAACTTCGCGTGCCACTCCCGCGTGATCGCCTCGAAGCTCTCTGCGCCCGCCAGCGCGAACTTTTGGGCCTTGCGGGCCTGCCCAGGGTCGATGCCGGCGGCAAGTTGTTGCCGGACCGCATCGCGCCGCTCACGGGCCGATTTCAGACCGATGACCGGGTAGACCCCGAGCGAGAGCCGCTTTTCCTTGCCGCCGAACCGGTACTTCCAGCGCCACCACTTTCCGCCGCCGGGGTTGACCTCCAGGTAGAGACCGCCGCCGTCGAACAACTTGCGTGCTTTGGCCTGCGGCTTGGCAGCACGGACGGCGGTATCCGTCAGCGGCATCTGGGGGCAACTCCTGTTGGTAGTCTCCCTCTTGCCCCCAAAGTTGCCCCACACGTGGGGGCAGCTTCCCTTGGAAGACATGGGAACATACCGGACAATATGGCATGAACAAGCCCTCTATTGACAGTATTTTATGTGTCTTGCTAGGTCCATGTTGGACGTGTTGGTGGTGGAGGCGGCGGGAGTCGAACCCGCGTCCGGAAGAGCCAATCGCTGAGAGCCTACATACTTAGTCCGCTCTTAGATGTCGGCTGGCGCCCAGGAGCGAACGCCGAAAGCCAGCCCTAGTCCGATTGATTTCAGCTTGTGGCTCCGGACCGAAGCCTGCGGCCAATCCCGCAAGATTGACGCCCTTTGCCGACGTGCGGGCCCGCCGGCCAGGACGAGCTACCTAAAGATTAGGCAGCGTAAGCCAACTGAACGTTGTTGTCGGCAGTTGTTGTTTTTCCGATCGTTTTACGGGAGCTCGGAACCCGGTATGCCTCTCAACGACCATTCAATCCCGTCGAATCCGTTACGCCCCCTTTCTCTCTTCATCATACCTCCTGAGGAACAACCGCTTGCCCCGGGGAGCTAGTTGCCAAGCGGGCGTCGGACTTTCAGGGATGGGAAGGCTGCCGCGAGTGGGCGTTTGAAACCGGGTGTCGTCCGCGGCCCGGAGCAGAGCGGGCCCGGCGAGACGCGCTCGAGGCTGCGGGACTATTCCTCTTGGCCGCGGGGGAAAAGTCTTTTGAAGCTTTCAACCGTTGTCTGGAACTCCTGTAGGAACTTCGGGGCCGCCGTAACGACCTCTTCGAAATTCGATCTCTCCCAGAATGCCGTCCTTCTTCGGTCCCCGCTGCTCCCATGGATCCTGCCATCGGCCGTTCTTCAACGGCTCGTGAACGACGAACATTCGGGTGTCGTACTCGAAGTGTACTTTGTCGACGAGCAGGTGGGAGGTAGCCTGAGGGTAATACCGCCTCACGAGTTGTCGGACGTCCGAATAGAAACTGTCGAACCACCGCGGGATCCCGTCTTCGGTACGCTGGCCGTGCAGCGGTATCTCGGCCGATAGTAGCAAGAGAACGACTGGACCAACGCACGAAACGGCCCTCCCCCGCGGCTTGGTCAGCATCCCGACCATCGTTTCGCCTCGCCGTCAGACAGACCGAGCAAGTCAAGCGTCCGCTCGACACTGTGATTGACGATATCGTCGAGCGTGTCGGGACGATGGTAGAAAGCAGGCATCGGAGGAGCCAGGATGGCCCCCATCTCGGCCAGAGCAACCATCGTCCTAAGGTGTCCTAGATGGAGCGGGCTTTCGCGAACCATGAGGACAAGGGGACGGCGCTCCTTGAGAGTGACGTCGGCCGCGCGCGTCAGGAGGTTGGAGGCCGTGCCGCTGGCAATCGCTGACATGGTGTTGATCGAGCAGGGCGCAATGACCATTCCAGATGTCAAAAAGGAACCGCTGGCGACCGTGGCTCCGATTTCATCGATCGAATGCCAATAAGAGGCAAGAGCTTGCAGCTCTTTGAGCGTTTTCCCCGTTTCGTGGTAAAGAGTTTTCTCGGCTGGTCGGGTTATAATAAGGTGAGACTCGATCTTCGGGCGCCGCCGCCCGAGTTTTTCCAGCAGACGGAGGCCGTACACCGACCCACTCGCTCCGCTCATGCCAACTACAACATTTGCCATGCTGTCCCCCGTTACCGAATACGGAACAAGCTAGATAGGGTTGTTCTGAAATCGGAACAAAAATAGCCCTCGCCCTCTTCCCGCTCCCGGCGAAACTCTATATAATCACAATTTGGCCCTTCATTTTCAGCAGCTTTCGAGTCTCCGGATAGATGCCGGGCTGAAACTAAAGAAAACGCGGGAGAGCCTCGGTCTACGATACCGCCAGGTGGAGCACGCCAGCAACCTGATCGCACAGAAACACCGCAACACGGACTACGTAGTCGGCCTCAGCCGCCTCGCCGACATCGAAAACAAGGGTGTCGTTCCCAGTCTCCATCGATTCTACAGCCTTTGCGCCATCTACCGGCTTGATTTGACTGAAGTGCTCGAATGGTACGGCATCCGCTGGGACGAGATTTGGCAAGACTTCGAGTCCGTAGCGCCCGCGAAGACGCACCTCGTGAACTTCACGGACAGTCCGCGCGGCTCCGTGGCGCTGCCCTTGCAGCTGGACCCGGGCACCGACTTTCGCAAGACAACGTATTTGAGCCGCGCCATCCAGCAGTGGGGCCGGGTGCCGCTGAGTTTGCTGGGCAATCTCAACATCAACGATTACCGCTACGGGTTGATCGGCGCCGATGACTATCTGATGTATCCGATGCTGCGTCCCGGAGCGCTTGTCCAGATTGACGAGCGGCGTAGTCGCCGATCGACTCCAAATAGTTCTCCAGATCCTGCCGTTGCTTTCCAGAGGGAAGTTGAGCCACTCGCGGAACACCTGGTGGTGACTTAGGCCGAGCACCCGATCGGCCTCCTCGTCGGAATAAAGCTGGGCCAGGCCGAAATGCTCGTATTGGCCCGAGTTCTCATTCCGTAATGACGCCAGATGGGCAACCTTCCCAAATGTCGTCGGGATCTGAGAGAGTGTCCGCTGCCACACATCCTTCATCGCGCGATCGCGCCTGGTGGCTTCCTCCTCCGGCACCGGCGTTCCGGAACCCTCTTGCGGCGACATCCTACCTGATTCTAGCCCGCCGAGCTTGAAGAAACAAACCCTCAACGTCAGACCCGCGCCGCATCTACGCGCGTTTCTCACGAGCGTTCAGACGGTGCTCCTACATTTTGAAACCCGACTGGCCCTTGGCGACTAATGTGGGCCAGGCACCTCGCCCTTTGTCACAGGCCCCTTGGCCAGAGCGGTCCGCTGTATCGAAAGGTTGCCATAGGCTACCCCCAAAACCAATCGCCATTTTGTTCCCGTAAGGATGCCCTCTTCGAGCCGCTTGAACCGGGAGCGGTGCGGAAGACTCCTTTTTCACAACGTCTTTTGGCCAGTCGGTGAGGCTAAAACCGAGCGCCATAATTAGCCCATGTCGTGCCGACGGCGTGCCAGGGCTGTGGCGCAGCCCTGGCCTTCAGGCCCGCCGCTAGTTTCCGGCAGGCCGACAGGCAGGGCCTACCGGGCAATGAGATCCGCGAATTTCGGCGGGCAAGGACGGCGTGCGTAATTACTTAAACTGGTGGCCTCCCAGGTGGTATTGACCATCCAACAAAAGCTTCATATGCTGCCAATCCTTTTTCTTTTTGTGCCGCATTTCCTAGTGGTCCGGCTGAGATTCGAGCTACCCACCGTCGTTTACCGCTGTTCTTTTTTTGTGATTTCGGAACACACAGCCCCAAATCATCTCAGCTCCGGGCCGCCTCCGCGGCCCAAAACCGCTCGGTCGAAAACCCACCCGCGTTCACACCTGAGGTGGGCACAGGCTTGGCCACGCCATGCCGTTCGGCCCATGGGCGCTGACGGATGCCGCACCGGGCCGCCGGCCGAAGCCGATCGGCGCGAACTTCCTTTAATCGATAGCCGGTGGCCCACGCGCCAAGGCCCGAAGTCGTACCGGGCCGGTGGAGTCAGCTCATGCGAGGGAGCCAGGCTTGGTTTCAACACAGGCCTTTCGGGTGGGCCGTCCGCCCCGGCTAGTCACGATCTCCGGTTACGTCATCGCCAGAGTGGTATCGCGATTTCCGTAGGGGCCTCAATCACCCTGCCCGGCGGCAGGCCGCGTGTTTTCGAGCGTAGTTCTTTTGCTCCTGTCTCGGTCGAAAAAGAACCTCTCTCCGGCTAGCAGCCCGTGGTAAGAGGAAACGTCTCGACAAATCGGGTACAGCCAGCCAATTCTCTTGAGGCTAAGTACTTTTTTTCTAGATGCATGACAGGGAGAGAATTGGCGGCAGTCCCCATCCCCGCGCGACTTTCACCCCCGGCTGCTCGGGGCAGGAATCGTTACCCACCCTAACACACACATACCCGGCCGTCGGCTCCCAAGTCGTTGGAAGGAATGGGCGAATCATTGCTCTTTTAGGTGGACCGCGGTCGCCAGGCAGGCTTGTTCCCACCGACGAATGCTCTGTGCGCCATTCGCCTGGAGCCGCCGGCCCCGCGCTTCCGAGCAAAGCAGGTCTGGAGTGATAAAGAAACCATAAAACTTCTTGCTTCCACCGACCGTCCACCTCTTTCAGAACGCCGCCCCCCGGTTGCCCATCGTCGGCGAGAAGTGAGCAGTGAGACCCGAACGGGTGTAGGAGTCGATCAGGGACCCTAGCGTTCCGTCGTCGGAAAAAACGTCCTGCACCGGGGAGGTCGCCACCTACCCAGGGTAGATTTAGGTAAATAAAAACACACAAGGAGCTAAAGGCCTCAAAACAAAGAATCAATAAGCCGCACCAAGTAAAGGAGAGGTACATGATTAAGTATTTGGTCGTACTTACTGCTCTGGTCAGCAAGCTGGCTTTGTTTGCGGTAGCGACGCAGCCGACGACGTCCGCGGATTGTCCGTCCTGTCCCTTGCCCCCCTGCTTCCCAGGGGATCCTTGCGAGTGTTTCTAGGGCCCACTGGGCAATTTTGCCGGATTAGGCCAAAAGCTTCAAATAAAACTGCGCGGAACACAAAAACAGGTAGCCATTTTATCCGGCTGTGCTAAAATGGCCTAGAACTTCTGCTGGAAGGTCGGGGAAGACACTTGGGTTCGGCGCAGGTTCTCGAATACAGTTGGTTGGCGGCCTGCTTTCTGCAGGGAACGTGGGCTCTGCGCCTTTGGCGTCTGGGCTTGGTTCGACGCTATCCTTCGTTGGTCATATTCCTCGCTTTTGGCACGATCTCCTCGTTGGTCGGCTATTTCCTCTTCGTACATCCACAGTTCCAACTCTCGCTGGGCCTGAGGGACATATCTCCACAGCTCTACAGTTGGTTCTTCGTCACCAGCCAACCTGTTACCTGGGCGCTGTACCTTTGCCTGCTTATAGAAGCTTTCAATCGGGCGGTAGCAGGTTACGGGGGCCTGCAAGAGTTGAGTAGGCGAGCCACGTACGGTATCGCTGTGACCGTGGGTCTGCTGGTGGTGGCGGTGGTGATTCTGGGGTCCTCGGGCAATCTTTCTGTTGAGCGGTGGGTCAGCCTTTGGATCCGCTCGGAAGGAAGCCTCTTTCTGGGTTTAATAATGTTCTGCCTGGCGCTGGCGGCATTCCTCGCGCATTTTCGTTTAAGCGTACCGGGGAACGTCCGGCTGGTCTTCGGTGTCTTCGGCTTGTATTTCGCGGGCCAAGTGCTGCTAGGCGCGTTTCATACCCAATTTGGGTTGACATTCGGAGAAGTTCGGAACAACGTGACGTTCTTCTTCTACATTCCCTGTCTGTTGGCCGGCCTTTTGGCCTTTTCAAAGGCGGGCGAGACAGGACCGGCTGTGGCGAGAATCCGTTGGCGGCTCGATGAACGGCAGGAGGAGATGCTGACAGCGAGACTGCGCAGTTTAAACGAAACACTAGTAAGGGTGCTTAAATCATGACGACCTTTTGGCTCATTTCGGGATTGATATTTTTCGCGGTAGTGGCTTTGGGACTGATCGTTTGGCGGCTGGGTCGCGCGGCCGGTGACGGCGCCCCTACGCCCGTCTGGACTGACGAAGCGCCAGCGGAGAAAACCTATGGGCCAATGGCCCGCCTCTTCGCGGAGGAGGATCTGGAGTTCCTACGGAGCCGGCAAGGTCGGACACGGGGTATGGAACGTCGCCTTCGGCTTTACCGGCGGCGGGTACTCTCTCTCTATCTCCGTCAGCTTCGCGGCGATTTCCATCAACTCTGGACGTTTTGCCGTCATCTGGTGCCGATCAGCCAAGACCCTCTCCTAGGGTCCGTTGTGTTCCGGCAATTTGTCATCTTCTACGGCCTCTACACGGTGCTGCAACTTCGCTGCTTACTGGGCGCGTTCGTCTTCGTGCACGCCGACACGGTGGATCTGGTATCCGCCCTGGGCAAGCTGCAACAGGAGGCCCGCCGCGTGCTCGCAGTACCAGATCCCGGTTTGCAGCCCGCGACCGCCCTCACGAGCTAACTCGCATTTCTCGCGAGCTGACGGCGACTCACCACCGCGTCCTCTCGCTCCGGTGCCGCTTTCAATATCGTCGGCCCCCGGAATTCGCCGAGTGCTCTTATCCACTCGCCATCAAGCGGCGATTTGAGACGGAAGAGGATCCCGGGATCAGGCAACGTATGCAGCCGGCCCTTGAGCAGTTCAACCGTCAAATCCGCAAAGACACGGAGTAGCGGCAGAAGAAAGCGGGATAACGAATTCAGCATCCTGCTTCAGCTATGTCGACCAGCAGGCTTGCCGGTCTTGACTGCGGTGAGCAGACCGGCAGGAGTGCCGGTCGCTACTGAACTGAAAAGACGATCCACTGAAAGACGGGCCGGGCCTCTTGTTGACACCTCTTTTCGGACTGTGATACCAGATAGATTCGCCTCGCGACGGCGGCAGAGCTAGTTTTGATCCCGTCTCCGTCCGGTGGCACAATAAACGTATGGCGGAAGAGAGCAAGCCGGGCGCTGACAAACCCTCCGATCCCACCGGTGAGGCGCCTGCCGCCAAGCCGCCAGCCAAGCCCGCTGGCGAGACACCTCCCAAGCCCGCCGCCAAGCCTCCGGCTAAGAAGAAGGTTCCCACGGTCATGGAGGCGGTCCCCTGGGAAGGCCCGCTGGTCGACAGCCTCAAGGAGCGTTTCGGCGACCAGGTCAAGGAGTTTTCCACCTATCGCGAGCAGAGTTTTCTCGTCGCCGAACTGCAGGCCGTGGTTCCCATCATCGA
Source organism: Bryobacterales bacterium (assembly GCA_965206025.1). Classification (GTDB taxonomy): domain Bacteria; phylum Acidobacteriota; class Terriglobia; order Bryobacterales; family UBA6623. Next base: position 1,083,409 of record CBDBIU010000004.1, read on the forward strand.
GTTTCTGAAACTCGAGCAGGATTTCGACTATCTGGTGGACCTTACGGCCGTGGACTACCCGAAAAGAGAAAGTCGATTCGATCTCATCTGGATTCTCTATTCGTTCGCGCACAACACAAGAATCCGCATCAAGGCCCAGGCGGGGGAGGGCGATAGCCCGGCGACGGCTACCGGCGTGCACGAGACGGCCAATTGGCTCGAGCGCGAGGTGTTTGACATGTTTGGGATTACTTTCGACGGGCATCCGAACATGACCCGCATTCTGCTCCCCGACGAATGGCAGGGCTACCCGTTGCGCAAAGATCACTCCATCATCGGGCAGGATGAGAACTGGGTGCGCGAAAATCTGCACATCGAGAGCGCGCAGTAATGGAACAAGCGACCTTCCTCGACACCAACGAACTGGTCCTCAACATGGGGCCGCAGCATCCCTCGACGCACGGCGTGTTGCGGGTCATTCTCAAGCTCGATGGGGAAAAGGTGCTGGGCACCGAGTGCGTCATCGGCTACCTTCACCGCGGCGTGGAAAAAATCGCCGAAAACCGCACCTACGTTCAGTTCGCGCCCTACGTGGACCGCATGGACTACGTCGCCGCCGTATCGAACGGGTTGGGCTATTGCCTGGCCATCGAGACCCTGCTGGCGGTCGAGATTCCCGAGCGCGCGCAGGCGGTCAGGGTGATCTTGTCGGAGTTGAATCGCATCGCCAGCCACCTGCTGTGGCTGGGTACGCACGCCCTCGACATCGGCGCGATCACGCCGGTTTTCTACTGCTTCCGCGAACGCGAGGAAGTGCTCAAGATCTTCGAGAAATACTGCGGCGCGCGGTTGACGACCCACGCCTTTCGGATCGGCGGGCTGCTGTATGAGACCTACGGCGGTTTCGAGAAAGATTGCCTGACGTTCTGTGATTGGCTGGAAGGCAAGGTCGACGAATACGAGGCACTGCTGACGACCAACCGCATCTGGCTCGGCCGGACGAAGGGCGTGGGCATCCTCAATGCCGAGGATTGCAAGGACTGGGGCGTCACCGGCCCGGTGCTGCGCGCCGCCGGGGTCAAGTGGGATATCCGCAAGGCGCTGCCCTACTCGGGCTACGAAAAGTACGACTTCGAGGTACCGACCGCCGAGAACGGCGACACCTATGACCGTTACGTGGTGCGCATCCAAGAGATGCGGCAGTCGGTGCGCATCATCCGGCAAGCGGTCGAAAACCTGCCCAGTGGTCCCATCAAAGGCAAGGTCGGGAAAATCCTGAAGCCGCCCATCGGCGAGGCCTATACCTCGATCGAGGCGCCCAAGGGCGAGTTGGGTTACTTCGTCGTGAGTGACGGCTCGACGCAGCCCTACCGGATTCGGGTGCGTCCGCCGTCGTTTGTGAATCTACAGGCGCTCGACAAAATGTGCCGCGGGTCGCTGGTGGCTGATGTCGTCGCGATCATTGGAACGCTCGATATTGTCTTGGGAGAGGTGGACCGCTAACGTTCCCGGTAAGAGATTCGCATGGAGGAACTGCTCAACCATCCCTACTCGCAGGCGGCGGCCCCCTATCTGTGGCCGTTTGTCGTCACGGCCTTGATCGTGGCTTTGTTCCCGCTCGTCGCCGGATATATCGTCTTGCTGGAGCGCAAAGTGCTGGCGGATTTGCAAGTTCGCCTGGGGCCGATGCGGGTGGGTCCCTACGGATTTCTGCAACCGATCGCCGACGCGGTGAAGCTGCTGCTCAAGGAAGACATCATTCCGGCGCAGTCGGACAAGTGGATCTTCTGGTTCGCCCCGGTCCTGTCGACTTTTACGGCCCTGACGGCGTTCGCGGTCCTCCCGCTGAGCGACAAGTTTTACGTGGCCGACGTCAACATCGGCATCCTGTTCGTGCTGGCGATGTCCACGGTCGGCATTCTGGGACTGATCCTGGGCGGGTGGTCGTCCAACAGCAAGTATGCGTTGTTGGGGTCCTTGCGCTCGGCGGCGCAGATGGTCAGCTATGAGGTGCCGCTGGGATTCGCCGTGATCACGGGCCTGCTCGTAGCGGGCACGCTCAGCATGCAGGGGATCGTCCACAAGCAGTTGGAACAGGGGGAATGGATCGCCTTTTCGAACTGGGGGTTAATGCTCGTTCCCACGGTTTTGTTCCTGATCGCCGGGGTGGCCGAAACCAACCGCGCTCCTTTCGATCTGCCGGAAGCGGAGTCGGAAATCGTCGCCGGTTTCCACACCGAGTACAGCGGCTTCCGCTTCGCTCTCTTCTTCTTGGCCGAGTACGCCAGCATCTTCGTGATCTGCGCGGTCGGGGTGACGGTGTTTTTCGGCGGCTGGCTGCGCCCGTTCCCGAACGTCGCTTTCCTGGAGACGCCGTTGAGCGTTGGGTTCCCAATCCTTTTGTTCGCGGCGATCGGCATTGGTTGTCTGGTGGGTGTCAAGCGCCTGCTGCTGATCGAACAGCGCATCGTGATGCTCGTGTTGGCGGGAGGGATGTTCCTGTTCGCCGCCCTGTTTGCCGTCCCGGCGGTCAACCTGCTTATCATTGGCCTGTTTTGGTTCTTGCTGAAGGTGGCGGTCCTTATTTATACGTTTATCTGGTACCGCGGCACCTTCCCACGATACCGCTACGATCAACTGATGAGAGTCGGTTGGGTCTACTTGATCCCCATCAGCATTGGCGCGCTGATTGTCAACGCGGTTGCCTTGTTGTTACGCTCGTGAGTAGAGAAGCCTGATGATGAAATTCCTGCGCACTATCCTGCTCGTGGATCTGTTGAAGGGCCTTTGGATCACCTTCCGCAACCAGAAGCCTTCGCTGGTCTACACGGAGCAGTACCCGAAGGAGCGGCCGGCCGTTGCGGAGCGCTATCGCGGTGCCCCGCGGCTGAACGTCCATCCGGACAGCAACGAAACCCTATGCATCGCCTGCAATCTGTGCGCGCTGGCGTGCCCGGAGCAATTGATCGTCGTGGGAGCCGAACGAAACCCCGAGACCCGCCGCAAGGACCTGACCTACTTTACCTACGATCTTTCGCGTTGCATGTTTTGCGGCCTCTGCGAGGACGCCTGCCCGGTGGACGCGCTGGAGCTGACACAGGATTTCGAATTGGCCTACTACACGCGAGACGGCGCCATCTGGGATCGCCAAATGCTCGAGGAAGGCCCCCTACCGGCTCAATACAAATTCTGAAATGGCCGCGGCCGTCCGGGTCGGGACGCCGCCGAGGAAGTTTGTAAGTCCTTGGAACCTTTGGGACGGGCTTTGGTGTATCCTGGTAGACTCTTTGCGCGGCTTGTGAAGTTTGAGCTCTGCGATGTTGCTTGACTCGGTCCTTTTCTACGCCTTCGCGGCCTTGATTCTGATTTGCGCGGTCCTGACGATTACCCGTCGAAACGTCGTCCACTGCGCTATCTGGCTGATTGGCGCGCTGCTGGGCGTCGCCGGGCTGTTTCTGCTGCAGGGCGCTGAGTTTCTGGCGGGCGTCCAAGTCATCCTCTACATCGGCGGGGTGGTGGTTTTGTATCTGTTTGTCATCATGCTGGTTCCCGTGAGCGAAGAGGCCAGGCAGCGGCGGTTCGCCAACCAGAAGTGGCTAGGGTTGCTGGCCGGATTGGTTCTGGTTGGGGAATTGGGCGTTCTGCTGTCGCGGGGGGCGGGCGCGTTACCTATTGCGGAGCCGGTGGAGCCGGCCGCGCTGGGCGAGGTCGGCAACAACTCAGAGCAGGTTGGCGAGGTCCTGTTTTCCCAGTATCTACTGCCGTTTGAGCTAGCTTCCATCCTGCTGCTGGTGGCCATCATTGGCGCGGTGGTGATGGCCAAAGTGCGCCCTGAAACAGGCTGACAACAAGAGAGGCGGTCGCGCGAGGGACTTCCGACCGACTCGTTTTTGAGATGTTTCCAGTAACGACAGCACACTACCTGGTCCTGAGCACTCTTTTGCTGGTCATCGGGACGATCGGTGTCCTTACGCGCCGCAATATCATTGTCATCCTGATGTCGATTGAGCTGATCTTGAACGCCGTCAACATCAATCTAGTGGCTTTTTCCAACGTCTTCCAGAATGTGAACGGCCAGGTTTTCGTCATCTTCGTGATTACGGTTGCCGCGGCGGAGGCGGCGGTCGCGTTGGGCATTCTGATCGCGCTGTTCCGCAACAAGGAGACGGTACACGCCGACGAGGTGGATATTTTGCGCTGGTGAGCGAGCGGGTTTCGCTCCCCGGCGACGCATAGAGACCGCTGGTTTTCATGTTCTTCCTGGATAACATTTGGCTGATTCCCTTGTTCCCCCTCCTCGGGGCCCTGTTGATGCTGCTGTTCGGCCGACGGCTCGATCCGCAAAGCGTTGGGGGCCACGCTGAGCCTTCGCCGGGTAGAAAGCTGATCGACTTGCTGTGTCCCGGGATGGTGCTGGTTTCCTTTATTTTTTCGCTCGGGGCCGTGGTCCAGTTGCAGGGCATAGAGAGTCGCAGCCACGAAGTCGTCAAATACACCTGGCTGGCAGGTTTGGCCTCCAAGACGGATTCCGGGCTCGCGCCCTTCACCGCCGACTGGGGGTTTTTGCTCGATCCGCTGAGCGCCGTGATGATCCTTGTGGTCACCGGGATCAGTTTCGTGATCCACGTCTACTCCACCGGATACATGGCGCACGACGGAGGCTACTACCGCTTCTTCGGCTATCTCAACCTATTCGTTTTCTTCATGCTGATCCTGGTGCTGGCCAACAACTACGCCCTGATGTTCGTCGGCTGGGAAGGGGTCGGGCTGTGCAGTTACTTGCTGATCGGATTCTATTTTCACCGCAAGTCGGCCACCAACGCGGCCAACAAGGCGTTCCTGGTGAACCGCGTGGGAGATGCGGCGTTTATCGTCGGCATGCTGCTGATCTTCACGACGCTGGGGACGCTCCAGTTCACCGAAATCGGACCGGCCCTCGAAAAGGGCGGCTTCAGCGCGGAAACGGCCGGCTTCGGCGCGCTCAGCGTGATCACGCTGCTGCTGTTCATTGGGGCGACCGGAAAGTCGGCGCAGCTTCCCCTCTACGTTTGGTTGCCCGACGCCATGGAGGGTCCGACGCCGGTTTCGGCGCTCATTCACGCGGCTACCATGGTCACGGCCGGGGTCTACATGGTTGCCCGCTCAAGCGCCCTGTACGTGCTGGCGCCGAAGACGATGATGATCGTCGCCGTCGTCGGAGCGCTGACGGCCATCTTCGCCGCGACGATCGCGCTGGTGCAGAACGACATCAAGCGCGTCCTGGCCTACTCGACGGTCAGCCAGCTCGGCTACATGTTTCTGGCTTGCGGCGTGGGTGCATTTTGGGTGGCCATCTTTCACCTCTACACCCACGCCTTTTTCAAAGCGCTGCTGTTCCTCGGTTCCGGTTCCGTGATTCACGCCGTGTCGGGTGAGCAGGACATGCGCAAGATGGGGGCCTTGAAAGACAAAATACCCATCACTTTCCGGACGATGTGGATCGGCGCCATCGCCATTGCCGGCATTCCGGGCCTGGCGGGCTTTTTTTCCAAGGACGAAATCTTGTGGAAGACCTGGTCCGGCGGTCAGGGCTGGCTTTGGGGGCTAGGGCTCATCACCGCGGGGATGACGGCTTTCTACATGTTCCGGCTGATGTATATGACCTTCTACGGGGACTCGCGCGTCGATCCCAAAGTGGCGGAACACGTGCACGAATCGCCCGCCAGCATGACCTTTCCGCTGATTGTGCTGGCCGCCGGCAGCGTCGTCGCCGGTTGGGTGGGAACTCCCGTCGTCTTCGGCCCGATTCATGACGCCCTGCCAAGCTTGGAGCATTACCTGGTTCCCGCGGTGGCGATCGTGGGGGGACACGAGGCGGGTGCCGCCGAGCACCATGACACGAGCGCCGAGTGGCTGCTGATGGTGTTGTCGGTCGGCGTGGCGGTGGGCGGCATTTTACTGGCTCGCAAGGTCTTTGCCCGCAAACTCGCGGGGGAGCCCATGCGGCGCTATCTCGGCCCGGCCTACGGCTTGTTTTACAACAAGTACTACGTTGACAAGATCTACGGAGCGGCATTCGTGGACGGATTCGCCAAAGGTGGTGGGACGGTCTTAACGGAGTTCGACAGTCGGGTCGTCGACGGAGGCGTGAACGGCGCCGGCCGGCTGGCGCGCTTCATCTCCCGCGCCAGCATTTGGTGGGACACGTGGATTGTAGACGGGCTGGTTCGGCTGACCGCGTTTCTAGTTAAAGTTTCTTCCTATCCGTTCCGTATGCTTCAGACCGGGTTGGTGCAGAACTATGCCTTTATGATTATTCTCGGCGTCTTGGCATTGCTGAGTTACTATTTATTTGCTCCGGATCTTGCTGACCTACTGGCTACGTTGAGTCTTGGTATCGGCGACCTTATTTTTGGCCTACTAGTTATATTTGGTATTGGTATCGGTTTTGTTGGCCTACAACGTATTTTGATGAGAGCGGGTGCTCGGCATATTAAGAAGTGAAGTTGTTTGCACGGCCTGACTTTGCGGTTTTAACGATCCGGTAACGACTATGAAAGAACACATTCTAAGCATTGTTTGGCTTACTCCCTTGGCGGGGATGTTTATTCTGATGCTGATCCCGAAGGAGAAGAAGCAACTCATCCGCTACGCGGCGAATATTGTGGGCTTCATCGCGTTCTTAGTCTCACTGCCGCTGGTCTTCTGGTTCGACAAGGCGGACGGCAACTTTCAGTTTCGGGAGCGGCTGAGTTGGATCCCCTCCCTTGGCGTTGAGTACCACCTGGGTATCGACGGCATCAGCCTCTTGTTGATCATGTTGACGACCGTGGTGGGGTTCTTGTCCATCCTGTCGTCATGGTCGGCGATCCAAGACCGGGTGAAAGAATATTACGCCTTCTTGCTATTTCTGCAAGCCGGAATGCTGGGCGTTTTCATGGCGCTCGACCTGTTCCTTTTCTATGTTTTCTGGGAAGTCATGCTGGTGCCGATGTATTTCATCATCGGCATCTGGGGTAGTGATCGGAGATTGTACGCGGCCATTAAGTTCTTTCTCTATACGTTGGCCGGGTCGGTGCTGATGCTGCTGGCCATGCTGTTCGTCTACTTCCAGCATCACGAGCAGTTTGGTGTCTACACGTTCGCCCTCGAAGACTTGATGAAGACAAACCTGCCGGTCGACTTGCAGATCTGGCTGTTCTGGGGTTTCTTCTTCGCTTTCGCGATCAAAGTTCCCATGTTTCCGTTCCACACTTGGCTGCCGGACGCTCACACCGAGGCTCCGACGGCGGGGTCGGTCATACTGGCCGGCATCCTTTTGAAGATGGGGCTTTACGGGCTGGTGCGCTTTTCGATTCCCCTGCTGCCGGAGGGGGCCAGCGCTCCATCGACAGTCCAAGTAATCGCAGCCTTGTCGATCATAGCGATCATCTACGGCGCTCTGGTGTCGCTGATGCAAAAGGACTGGAAGCGGCTGGTGGCTTATTCCTCCGTCAGTCACCTGGGCTTTTGCACCCTGGGGCTGATTGCGCTCAATCCGAACGGAATTGCCGGTTCGGTGCTGCAGGGAATCAATCACGGCATCTCCACGCCGCTACTTTTCTTGGTTGTCGGCGTTATTTACGAGCGGCGCCACAGCCGCATGATCTCCGAATACGGCGGCCTCTCGAACCGCATGCCCGTCTATACAGTCTTGTTTGCCATATCGATGCTAGCGTCGGCGGGCATGCCAGGGCTCAACGGCTTTATCGGCGAATTCGCGATCCTGCGAGGCGTGCTGGAAAAGAACGTCTGGTGGGCCGCTTGCGCGGTGCTGGGGATCGTGCTGGGGGCGGCTTACCTGTTGTGGCTCTTTCAGCGGACCATGCTCGGACCGATTACCAACACCAAGAACGAAGGCTTGAAGGATCTCAACCTGCGCGAAATCTGCGTCATGGTCCCTCTGATCTTGTGGTGCTTTTGGATCGGACTCTATCCCAAACCCTACTTTGAGATCCTCGACAAGCCCGTCGCCAAAGTCGTCGAGCGGGTGGACCCCGGATACTTTGCGCGAAACGGGTTGCCGAACCCGCTGGAAGACCACAAACAAGTCGCTGAGCTAATCAAGTAATGAATCAGGCGCTCGACATCAACAGTTATTTCACGGTAACGGATTTCTTTGCGCTGAAGCCGGCGATCTTATTGTGCCTGTTCGGATGCGGCATCTTGATGACGGATTTTCTCATCCGCAACAGCCGCAGGCGTTACCTGAACGCCCTGACGGCCTTTCTGGGCGAGCTATTTGTCGGCTTCGCGGTCTGGCAGCACTACAGCGACTTGACCACAAACAACATCGCCGAGCGCACGGCACTCAACGGTGCGCTTGTCGTGGACGGATTCTCGGTCTTCTTCAACGCTATCTTCGTCGGCTCGACAATCCTGGCGATTATCATCTCCGCCAAATACCTCGAGCAAGAGGGCGAACACCGCGGCGAGTATTACGCCCTGATGCTGTTTGCCCAGGCGGGCATGTCGATTCTTGCCGCCGGGCACGAGCTGGTGACTTTGTTTGTCGGGTTGGAGCTGATGTCTCTCAGCTTCTTTGTGCTGGTCGGGTTCCTGCGCTCCGACAAGCGCTCGAACGAAGCTGCGATCAAGTATCTGCTGCTGGGGGCCTTCTCGAGCGGCTTGCTGGCCTATGGATTTTCGCTGTTCTATGGAATGAGCGGCTCGACGCTGTTGCGCGATGTGGCGGCAGCCGTCGCGGGGCGTGATGCCGGCGATCCGATGCTGCTGTTGGCGATGATCACGACCTCGGTCGGACTGCTGTTCAAGATCTCCGCCGTACCGTTTCATATGTGGGCGCCGGACGTCTACGAAGGAGCGCCCACACCGATCACCGCCTACGTTTCCGTGGCTTCGAAGGCTGCCTCCTTCGCACTGCTCATCCGGATTTTCCTGGTGCCGTTGGCCGACGCGCGGGATCTCTGGATTCCGATGCTGGCGGCGGTGGCGCTGGTGACCATGACGTTGGGAAACATCGCCGCGATCACCCAGGAAAACATGAAGCGCCTGCTGGCTTATAGCTCGATCTCCCACGCCGGCTACATCTTACTGGGGCTCGTGGCGGCTAACGAAACCGGGCTGAAGGGGATTGCCGTCTACCTTTTGGTCTACATGTTCATGAACTTCGGCGTATTCGCTTTGCTCGTCATGATGAGGCGCGAGGGCCAGGCAGCCGAAGATGTCGAGGACTTCTCGGGTTTGATTCGCACCCATCCCGGGTACGCCATTCTGATGCTGATTTTTCTGTTGTCGTTGGCCGGCATTCCGCCGACGGCGGGTTTCTACGGCAAGTACTTCATCTTCCTGGCGCTCATCGAGACGGGGCATTACGTGCTGGCCGTCTTTGCGGCTTTGTACGTTGCGGTAGCAGCCTATTACTACTTCCGTATCGTGCGGGTAATGTTCCTTTCGCGAGACGGCGAACCCGCCTCGGTCTCGCCGGGATGGGGCGCCCGCGTCGCTCTGGTGGCCAGCGGCGTGTTCACTCTGTGGATCGGTCTTTATCCGGAGCCCTTCATCCAACTGGCCGCCGATTCGATCCTTCCGGCGCTTCGCTAGTCGCCGAGCGGCGGGGTGATCGGGGTGATCCCTCTGCTTGCCCGGCCTCGGAGCGGTCTGTTATCGTGGAGTTTACTGGGCCGTTTACCCTGGGAGTTTCCAACCTCGCCGACCGGAAGCCGGATCCAATCTGAGTGGAAAACGTGCCGCCTGTGCCTGGGCCGGCCATGAAAGACCCGCGTGGGCGTGACCCCTGGATCAGACGAATCGGGCCGGCGGCGGATGCCGGCTCGACCCTGAGCGGCAGCGTGATCGGCTGCTTGCTGATCGGTTACGCGCTGGGAGAGTACTTTGACGTCAACCCGGCTTCGACCGTGATCGGGCTGTTTGTGGGCATCGTGGTGGGGCTTTGGAACCTGGCTAAAATCATGTGGCTGAACAAATGAGCATAGGGATTTTCTGGGGTCTGGCGGCGGGGTTGTCGACGATGGCGTTGTCGGAGTTGATCCTGAGACTCTGGGGGCCTTCGTTCAAGATCGAGAGGTATTGGCAGCTTTGGTTTGTGGGCGTGGCCGTGCGGACCGCCTGGGTGCTCGGGCTGCTGGTCCTCGTCTTAAATAGTCACTGGTTGGAGCCTAAGCCCTTCACGTTGGCCTTGTTGGGAGGCTACCTGACGTCCCAAATCGTTGAGGGCTCCCGCTACCGGCGTTTCGTCCGGAAACTATGATTTCCCCGATCCCTTTCGCGTTTCTGGCCGCTGCGGGAGATGAACACGGCGGTGAGGAAACGCTGGTCGGCGTCATTCTTCATCACATCGCCAACCAAGACTTGGAAGACCCGGTGCTGGCCTCCTGGGGACTGTCGAAAGCGGTCGTCATGATGTTTCTGGCGGCGGCCTTTCTGATTGTGTTCCTGGGATGGTTTCTGCGCCGCTCGCGGATTTCGAATGGGGCGCCGACTGGGGTCACGAACGCCATCGAGGCCCTCGTGCTGTTTGTCCGGGACGAGATCGCGGTCACGCACATGGGCCCCAAACATGGCCGCTTTTTCGCGCCCTATTTGCTGACCCTGTTCTTTTTTATTCTCACCTGCAATCTGGCGGGGATGGTCCCGGGCGGCTATTCGCCCACCAGTAACTTGAACGTGACGGCCACTCTGGCGGCTTTGACCCTGCTGCTGATCGTGGTCTCGGGCGTGATCGTGCTGGGACCGATCGGTTACGTCAAGCACATGGTGCCCCCGGGGGTGCCGATCGCCATTGCGCCCCTGCTGATCGTTATTGAGGTGCTGGGCACCCTGGTCAAGCCGGTCGCTCTGACCATCCGACTCGGCGCCAATATGACGGCAGGTCACATTGTGATCTTGGTCATGCTTTCGTTTGTCTTTATCTTCAAAAGCATCCTCGCCGGGCTTTTCTTGTCGGTGCCCATGGCCGTGGCCATCAGCCTTTTGGAGCTTATCGTCGCCTTCATTCAGGCCTACGTTTTCACCCTATTGTCGGCGATCTTTGTAGGGATGGTGGTCCACCCGGCCCACTGAGTGATGTGAAATATGTTCTGGAGGACGATTTTCGAATGAAACTCAATGCGAACCGTGCCGCTCGCACCTTGCTGTTGATCCTCGCCGTGCTATTGCTCAACCCGAGCGCCGCTCTGGCGCAACAGGGCGCGGCGGGTCCCGACGTACTGCACTATTTCGGAGCCGCCATCGGCGCCGGCATCGCCGTCATCGGCGCCGGCATCGGCATTGGGCGCCTGACGGCCGCGGCGGTCGAAAGCATCGCCCGCCAGCCCCAGGCGGCCCGCGACATCGTACAGGCCTTTCAGCTTCCTTTGTTCCTGCTGGAAGGCGTTGCCGTCATCGCGCTCGGCGTGTGCTTTGTCGTCATCTTCATGAAGTAAGAAGGTCATGTCATGACGGCAGAGAACCCACTGCTGCGTTTCGAACCCGGATTGATGATCTGGACGATCATCGTCTTCGTGGTTTTGTTGACCGTCTTGCGCCTGTTTGCTTGGAAACCCCTGCTCAAGGCTCTTGACGAACGGGAGAAGAAGATTCAGGACGCCCTCGCTCAGGCTGAAGAAACGCAGCGGAAGACGGAGTCGGTACTGGAAGAGAATCGGCGCCGCACCGACGAGGCGATCAGCAAGTCCGAGCAAATCGTCCAGCAAGCCCGACAGGACGCCGAGCAGGTTCGTCAGCGCATGGTCGAAGAGGCGAAAGCCGAAGCTCGTCGCGTCACCGAACAGGGATTGCGGCGGCTGGAGGCGGAGCAGCGCGCGGCCATGGAGGAGATTCGCCAGGTCGCGGCGGACTTGGCCATTCAGGCTGCCGGGCGGCTGATCGAGTCGTCGCTCACCGAGCAGCAGCAGCGAGAACTGGTAGACAAGTTCCTGCGCGAAGTCCCTGAAAAACCCGTTCAGTAGGCAAAGGATGTCCGGCCCGTGGCCGCCGGGCAAGAGACCCTGAGGCTTCTTGTTCCCCGAGCAGCGGTTGCAGCCGGCTGCGATGTTGACGGTTGCGTTCGCGTGGTTCCGAAACGACGTAGAAGAAACGCCCTTTCGGTTATAAGGGAAGCGTCGGCCCGGGAAAATTTTCCCCCGCGGACGAATGCCTTCGCCGGACCCGCGTCGCGCGGCGGCGAACATTTTGCCTGTAACGGTCTTAAGGCCGCCTGCGTCATAAGAGGCGGCTTATCCCTCCCGCCATTCGACCTGCTGTGCTTCAGAACCAGCGATTGTTCTCTACCTTATTACAATAGCGATGGTTATCGTGACGCCGATGTAGATCGGCCTGGGAGAGTCGGACGATCTCAGGCGACGGACTCGGCGGACAATGCGCCAGGTTTGCCCGGCGCCTGGTCCGGCATAGGGATACGAAACCGAGTTATACTAGTTGTACTCTTTTACGACCTATTAGTCGTAGGTTACTTTTGATTAGGGTTTAGGTCCCGCTGCCGATCGCAAGTCTGCTCCTAGTAGACCAGAATGCATAATGGAGCGCGTCTCCGCCAAGCCGGCTAGGTGACCGGCGACGCTCATAGTGGGCCCATGCGGTGTCTCGTCTGCGATAGGAGAGTCCCCCGCCTCAGATCCTGGCGGAAAAAGTCGGAGTTCTGCTCTGACGCGCATGCCGAAACCTACCGGCAGCAGACGTTGGCGCGACTCTTGGACAAGAGTGACCCGACGAGCGAGGTCAGCCTGCCGTTGCCCGCCGGGGAGGAATTCGCGGAAGAACAAGCGCCTTCGTTCGTCAGTTCCAGCTCCGCGGACTCATCGGTCGAACCTTATCAGCAGCCGGAACCCGCTCAGCCCGTCGAGGTAGGGCCAGTCCTGGCGGATCCGCCCGGCAGGGCGCACGCTAGGGAAGACGAGGCTCCCGTCGCGGACGACGACGAAGCGGCTGAACAGGAGCAGATAGCCGGTGAGGAGCAGGTCTCGACCTCACGCGACGGTGAAGGCGAACCCATCCCGTCCTTCTCTGAGCTAGAGGCGACGGAGCGCCTAACGGGTGTGGACCCGCTCGAGCGATTAGTTTCGCTGAGCGGAGAAGAGTTAGCGAAGCTGCCATCCGCAGCTGCTGACCTGCAGTTTTCCGAAGGCGGAGACTCGCCCGAGGAGCCCGCCGTAATTCGTCTGGAGCGGCAGCAGTCCGATACCCTCGAACCTCCGGAATGGACGCCGGTCCACGATGAGTCCCTTTCCGTCCTCGAACAGGTCGAGGGAGAAACGCAGCCGCTGCAGGGCGTCCCTGATTTGCTGGAGGGCCCGGAACAAGATCTGAGTGTAGCGCCCGAGCTGGAACAGGTTGCGAAGGATGCCGATCTCGCCGCGCACGTCGAGGTCGATTCCCAGGGGGCCCAAGTTCAAGGCGAGCCTCCGGTCAGCGACGAAGCTCTGATCTCAGCGACACCCGAAGGCTTCGAGGAAGGTGAAGTCCCGGCCCCGGTAGCGAGGAGCAAATCCGACCTGAACGCGCTGTTGGAAATCCTGAACCGATCTTCCAGCGCCGCGGAGAGCATCGAGCCGGACCCAGCCGAGCCGGTCGCTGATCAATTCGTCAAGGCCGATGCTAAGAATTACTGGTCAGCCGAAGACTGCCGGCCTTATACCGAATTGGCCGATATAGGCGAGATTGTTCCCTTTGCCGCGGATCGGGACCAGGAGACGCAAGGGATCAGCGGCCTGGGCGGCGACCGCCTCGCGACGGCGATCGCGCGGCCGGAAGATGCTCTTGACATCGAGCGGCGTCCCATGGCGCCGGAGGCGCCCCGGGCGCTTGCGAGCGGCTCCTCGTTCGGCCCGGTTGCGCACGTAGCGCTGACCTATCCGCGGACCCTTGGAGGTGTCGAACTATCCAGGGGCTTGAGTCAGGAGTACGAAGTTCCGGAGGCCGATCCGTCCCAGGCGACTGTGCGATGGGCGCCGCAAGACATGGTGCCGTTGACCCTGGGATTCCCGGATACAGAAGGAGGCCAACTGGCGCCCCTTTGGCCGACAGCCGTTGAAGGCGCGAAGCCGCGGTCGGAGGAGTTCGACGCCGAACTTCGCTGCTTGCCGGCAAGTGGATCCAGGGAGGTGTTTCCGTCTCCGGCGCCGAGTCAGGCGATTTTGCTAAGGCTCGTCGTACAATCAAACGCCGTAGTGGGGGGAACGCTAGCGCCGATCTCACTGTCGGGCGGCCCGGGAGGGGCTGTCAGTGCGGAAGCCTTCCTGCCTAAAACGGTGGACCTCGGCGCCGACGATGCGGTCCCGGCCGTTTCCCATGACGAGGCTTTGGAGATACCCAGGCCTTTGTCGACCACTTCGCTCCCATTCCCCCACAGGGGGATGCAGTTGCATACGTCTTACGTTGAGGCCATGGGTCTCCCGGGAATCGCGCAGGCAGAAGTTGCGATCCACGAAAGTACTTCTCAGTTCACGGGGGAGCCCGAATTAGCAGCCGGGTTGTTAGGGACGGAGCCCGGGGTCAGCGAGCCGGTGGACGCGGTGCGAAGCCGCGGAGTGGGCGCCCTAGCAGGGCTGACGGAGGTGCTCTCCGAAAGTGTCCAGAGGATCTCTTTTGGACCAGTCGTCGCCGCTCAGGATGCGTTCTCCGAGACGCTGCCCGAAACCGAACACGGGCAGCCGCTGACATTTGCCCCCGAAGCTCGCTGCGATGCCCGTGAATTCACGACCGGAGCAGATTGTCTTTCCAGGCTGAGCGAGACCCAGAGCGCGATCCCCTTTGCATGGAACCCGATTCGTGCCGGTGAGTTAACCACGGAGCTTCCCAGGCGCCGTGGGAGGAAACACAGGGTCGAAGCACGGAATTGCGTGCGGATGTGATCGTTTCTAAGGTGGAATGCCGATTGCCCAGTATAGGGGAACCCAGATACCGTTTATCTGGGTGCATACCGGCCCGCTTTGACCGGCTGGCGAGCGAAGAGTCTTGGTTTGCTCTCGGCGACCTGTCCGAGGCCGCGATCGAGAACGCGTACCGCGCAGAGGCGGAGGTCTTCTCGAAGGCGACCACGGACGACGTACAGTTGTGGACGCCCCCGAAGCTTCGGAGGCCAGTGGAGGAATTTCCACGATTCAACAGCAGCTTCGAATCGGTCGGCGAGATGCTGCCCTCCTCGGCGCTCGAGGGTGGGGTAATGGCGTTGGGAGCCGAGGACCAAAATGAAGTTGACCCGAAGGCGGGAGGTCAGGCCCGAGAGACGGCTGATTGGAATGGAAAAGGACAGGACGCAGTGTCCAGCCAGCCGGTGGACCCACTGCTGAAAGTCCGGTGTCCGTTGGATCCGGATCTCTGGGATTTCTCCTAGCTATTGAATGGGTCGGTGAGCGAAACCTAACGGGGACTGCGATGAAAAACGAAAGAAACTACGCCGTCCGCTGGTGTTCCCCAGTAACCATTGCTCTTGCGACGGATCGTCTGAGAGGCTGTTGCGCGACCTTCAAAAGATCACCTTGCAGCTTGTGCGAACCATGCATGAGGGCCGAGGAGCGACAAAGCCGGGTTCCGACAATGAATCGAGGAAGCTAGCGATGAGACTATTTGGCGATTTCTTAGACACGAAGGAAAGTGATTCGAAGGAGAATGGGGCCAACCAGTCCTTGCGTATCGAGGAGGAGCAGCCCGAAGTGAAACAGGAAAAGCAGCCAAAGGGGTCTCCGGCGAACGGGGGTGCGGCTGCTGACCCCTATGCCACCGCCGTGCGCCATTATTTGCGAGGCCAACTCGACGACGCGCTGGAGCACCTGGAAAAAGCTTGCGAAAACGGCAACGACCTGATTGAGGTCTACACCGTTATGGCGCAAATCCATCTCGAAAAAAAGGATTTTTCCAACGCTGCGCGGTGCTACGGTAAGCTGCTCGAACTCGAGCCGGAAAACGCCGCGGCTCAGTTCAATGCCGGCTTCGCGCTCCAGGCGTGCGAGAAGTTCGAAGAAGCTAAGACGGCGTTCCAAGCGGCCGCCGATCTCGACACCGAGCTCGGCGAGGCTCATCTGGGGGTGCCGGGTTGCTGCCTCAAGCTCGAAGACCACGAAAGCGCCAAAACGGCCTACGAAGCCCATCTGAAAAAAGATCCCAATTCCGAGAGCGCGATTTTTGGACTGGGTGTTGCCTATCAACTGTCGGAGGAATGGAAACAGGCGGCACAACAGTATCTCGCCGCCTTGGAAAAAAACGAGAAATCGGAAGGCGCGCTGACCAACCTCGCCAGCGTTTACCTCAGACAGCAGGAGCACCAGAAGGCGGCGGATACTTTCCGCGCGCTTCTCGAGATTCAGCCCGAATCCGCGGCGGCCCACGAAGGGTTCGCATACTCTAGTTACCGCCTGGAGAACTTCGACGAGGCGGCCGCGCATTACCAAGAGTCGGTGAAAATCGCCCCCGATTCCTATGAGGGGTGGTTTAACCTGGGCCTCTCCCTCCAGAAAATGGAGCGCCATGAGGAGGGCGTCGAAGCCTATACCGAGGCTTTGCACCTGAAAGACGACTCGGTCGGCGTGCATCTGAATCTGGCGGCCTGTTGTCAACAGCTTGGGAAGGACAAAGAAGCCAAAGCGCTCTATAAACGCGTATTAAAGCTGGAGCCGGAATCGCCTCCCGCGTTGTACAACTTGGCCCTGTTGCAGGAAAAAGACGACAAATGGGACCGGGCGGCCGAGTATTACGATAAACTCGCCGAGGTGACCAGTTCTCCGGAATCTCTGTTCCGTCTCGGCGTTTCCCTGCACAAGAACGGCCAGTGGGAACAAGCCGCCATGGTCTACGAAAAGTGTGTCCGCCACAAGGAAGACTGGCCGGAAGCTTGGCTCAACCGCGGGGTTGCCCACCTCAAGCTCGAGGACTACGACAAAGCGCGGGAGGCCTTCTCGAAGGCCCTAGAATACAAGGACGACGATCCGGAAGCGCTGCTTGGCCTGGCTTCCGCCTTTGCCAAGCAGGAAAACTACGAGCAGGCGCGCGGGGCCTACGCTAGACTGGCCGAGTCGAAGTCCGACTCGGCTGAGATCCAGTTCAATGCCGGTCTGCTCGAGCAGAAGGCCGACAACGTGAAAAAGGCGATCGAGTACTACTCGAAGGCCGTCGAGATTGATCCGGAGTTTGCGGAGGCGTACCTTAACCTAGGAGTTGCGCTGACCAGCACCGACCGGGAAGCTGAGGCCGTGGAATGCTTCGAACGCGCTCTGGAAATCAAGCCGGAATTAGCCCGCGGCTATTTCACGCTGAAGCCTTTGCGTCCCACCCGGAAAGCCTAGTCCGCTTTTCTCACCAGCGAGCGGCGGGAGTGGAAAGCAATGCCCGCCGTCAGGGATGTTAGCCCGCATTTCTCACCACCTGACGGTCGAAGCACGCCATAGGCCCGCCATGACTGCGTTGCGCTTGCTCGCCGTGCTCAACGTACTGTTCGAGTACGCCCTCATTATTCAAGAAATGCGGCGCCGAGCGTCGCGCGCCTTGTACTGAAGGGCCTCTCACGCACTTCGTCTCGCCACGAGGTGAGAAAAGCGGGCTAGGGGCTCGATTCATAGCGCCCGCTTGCCGACATACTCTACGCTGGGCGATGTACACAAGCTGTTGCCGTGAGCCGTTGCCGCCGGGCCTTCCGTGTGCTTCGACCGTCAGCTGGTGAGAAATGCGGGCTAGTGCTTACTATCATAAATTAGCGATCGTTTATGGGCGGCCATCCGGGGACCGCTCCCTCGCGGTCGCGGCTCAGAAGGCTTTGTGAACAAAGCACCTCCGGTCCAGACGAATGGCCGTATGATCCTTCGGGAAAGGCCTTTTTACATACGCGAACTTATGGAAAGGTAAGCACTAGGCTTTCCGACTCGGGGCGGCACCGGGTTGGAGAACGCCTTATCCGCCGGCCGAAAGGAGCTTCTCGGCCGTGACCAGGTCCTCGGGACGACCCACGTCTCTCCAGAACCCGCCGATGGCGTGCCAGTGCAGGGAAGCTTCCCTGCTCAACATGCGCCGAATGGCGTCGGTCAATTCGTACTCGCCTCGTGGCGAGCGGGAAATTTTCTCCAGTTCCTCGAAAACCGAGGGCCGAAAAGCGTAAACGCCCGCATTGTTCCACCTCGTCGTCGACGTTCCTCTGGGGGGCTTTTCCACGATCTCCGTAACCCGCTCCCCTTCCACGTAGACCGCCGCCCCTCGGTAGGGGTCATCGACTTCGTTCAGAGCCAGGACGGCCTCCGCGCCGTCGAGTCGTCCGGCCACCTTCCCATAGGAGATCGAATCAACGAGAATATCCCCAAAGGTCAGCAAAAAAGGATCTTGCCCGACGAAATCGCGTCCCACAAGCGAGGCTGATCCGGTTCCGTCCTGAGTCGGCTGTCGGCGATAGGCGAGCTTGGCCCGCGCCGGACGATGGCGGGCAAAATAGCTCTCGATTACCTCGGCTTTGTAGCCGGTGACGATCATAATCTCGGTGACCCCGGCTGCCTCGGCACGCTCGATCAGGTGGGCGAGCAGCGGCTTGTCGTGAAGCCGCAGCATCGGCTTGGGGCAGTCCTCGGTCAGTGACTTCATCCGCGTGCCCCGCCCCGCGGCCAGGATCACGGCCTTCGATACCTTCACCGTTTCATGATATCGCCTTGGCGCCAGCAAGGGCCGATCACTCGGTTGGGTAGATATCGGGGGGACGCGCGGCGCCTTCGGGCACGGCATGCCGTGCCCCTACATTCCCAGCCGGCCAGCAGATCGGAAGGGAACCAGCGTGCAATGGCCGGCCGCACTCGCCCGAAACGTGAGTGTATTTATGAAATGACGTAGAAAGTTTCGCTGCCGTGACCATGCGCGGCCACAAGGCGGCGGACCGGGGTAGCGGGGTTCGTAGGGGCCGATCGGCGCGGCTACTTGATCTCGGGATCGTTCTCGGAGGCGGGTTCGTTGCCTTCATGCTGCCGGACGATATTGGCATGGTCCGTGTAGAAAGATCGGCCGCCGGTGACCTCGTAGACCTGGGGATCGGCGTTGATCGTGTACCCGCTGGGCGTTCCCACCATGGTGAAGACGTATCCCGATTTGAGGCCTTGCGCAAGGTCTTCACTGATCAGGTCGGCGGCCGACGCCGAGCGCGCGGCGCCTCCGGGAGCGGGCCCCATTTCCATCAAAGTGGACGCAAAGCGGCCGTAGGTAGAGAAGTACTGCACCTGGCCGGTGTTGAGAGTCTGAAGCGTCCTGATGGCGGCCATCTCGTAGGCTAGCCTGCGGGCATCGCCCAGTTTGGGAATCGCGATGGCGGCGATGATCATGATGATCGCAACTACGATCAGAAGCTCGATGATGGTAAAACCTTTTTGTCGATGTGCGCGCATGGTTCTCCCTCGACGACTCTATTATACGGTGACGCCGCCGGGCGGCTGAAGGTGCAAGGAAATTCTCGCGGGATCTGTGCGGCTAACCCGCATTCTTGGTTCCGGTAACGAATCACGTCTGATGCCCCGCGGAGCCCGGACTCCGGTGATGTATCATGCAGGTAAGGGTCGGATGTTGTTGCTCGCCTCGCCGATTTACTCCCCGGGGTTTTGACCTAACTCTCTGAAGAGTGGCTCCCCCCGCCGAGGTTCCTGACTGCAATCGATATCGAATGGTCCGATTCGGCGTAACGATCTTTCTGAGCGCCTTCCTTCTTTTTCAGGTTCAGCCGTTGATCGGCAAGTACATCCTTCCCTGGTTCGGCGGCGGACCGGCGGTTTGGACGACCTGCCTCCTTTTCTTCCAAGTTTTTTTGCTGCTCGGGTATGCCTACGCTCACCTGGGCAGCTCGCGACTAGCGCCTGGAACGCTCGCGGCCTTTCACCTGGTTCTGTTGGCAGCCTCGCTACTGTTGCTTCCGATCGCCCCTTCCAGCGATCTGTTGGAGCCTGGGACCGGAGGCGCACCGACTCGGCGGATCCTGGCGTTGCTGGTGCTGACCGTCGGCCCGGCTTACTTTTTGCTGTCCGCAACAGGCCCCTTGATTCAGCACTGGTTCACCCGTAGTTTTCCCGGACGATCGCCCTACCGGCTCTACGCCCTGTCGAACGCAGGTTCTTTGATAGCGCTCCTCAGCTATCCCTTTCTTGTGGAACCTCTGCTCGCGCTCGAGAACCAGGTTGCCGTGTGGTCCTGGGCCTACCTGGCGTTCGCCGTTTGTACGGGCTGGAGCGCGCTGGGAGCCGGTCTTTGGCGCAGGCCGGACGCACACCGCGCAGCGGACGACGCCTCCACGGAGCCGAGCCGGGAAGGGACCTCGACCGCCGGAATCTCCGACCTCCACGGCGAACGCCCGGCGGCGACCACAATGCTGTTCTGGCTTGGCCTTTCCGCGATGGGTTCGGCCATGCTGCTGGCGACAACCAATCAGATCTGCCAGGAGGTCGCCGTCGTTCCCTTCTTGTGGATTTTACCCTTAGCGATCTACCTGTTCACGTTTATCCTTTGCTTCGGCCACGAGTCCAGATATGACCGCCGATGGCTGGGCCTGCTCGTTGGAGTCATGGTCCCGCTGGCGCTGATCATGATGGTCCTGGGCCCGGAAGCACCTCTCGTCAACCATCTCGTGGTGTATTCTCTGACACTGTTCGCGTGCTGCATGGTTTGCCATGGCGAGCTGGTCAAAACAAAGCCGCACCCCCGGCACTTGACCCTGTTCTATCTGATGATCGCGGCGGGCGGCACGCTGGGGGGCGTGGCGGTGGCGCTCATCGCACCGCTGGCCTTCAGCGGATTTTGGGAGTTTCCCGTCGCCATGGCGGGCAGCGTTGGGTTGACGCTGGTCGCCTGGTACCGCGCTCGGGCTTGGAAGCCTTACGCCAACCGCCCTTACTGGATCTGGGCGCCGATGACAGGAATGGTGCTCGCGATCGCCACATGCTCGATTCTTATTGCTGTCGGTCGCGGAGGCGAAGCCGTGTTGCGATCCCGTAACTTCTATGGAGTCCTTCGTTTGACGCGCGAAAACCATGGCGAGGAAGACGAAAGGCTTGTGCTCACGAACGGCCGAGTGCTGCACGGCTCGCAATTCGTCGCGCAGGGGAAACGCAGCTTGCCTACCGCCTACTACGGTCGGGAGAGCGCCATTGGTTTGGCTATGGAGCATCATCCCCGCCGCCTCGCGTCCCACGACGAAGAAAGCCGTCTGCGGGTGGGAGTGATCGGACTGGGCGCGGGAACCATCGCCGCCCTCGCGCGCCCCGGTGATTCCATTCGCTTTTACGAGATCAATCCCGATGTGGTGACGATCGCCAAGCGCTACTTCACCTTCCTCGAGGACACGCCCGCCGCCGTCGAGATCGTCACAGGAGACGCACGGGTGCAAATGGAAGCCGAGGCCGCCCGCAATCAGCTGCAGAGGTTCGACATCCTGGCCGTCGACGCCTTCAGCAGCGAGGCCATCCCGATCCACTTGCTGACCAGGGAATGCCTCGACACCTACTGGCGGCATCTCAGGCCGGAAGGGCTTCTGCTGTTCCACATATCGAGCGAAAGCCTCAACCTGGAACCGGTCGTCGAGGGCCTTGCCCGCCGGTCCGACCGCCGAGCCCTCTACATCCCCAACCAGGCAGATCCCGCCCAGGGGGTGAGCGCCGCAAGCTGGATGCTTTTGACGAACAATCGCGAGTTTCTGGATTTGGCCGAGGTTCGGCGAGCCACAAGACCACCTTCGGACCCGAAGGCGAGACCTTTGCTGTGGCGGGATGATTTCGCCGGCTTGTGGCAGCTATTGAGATTCTGAATGTAGTTTCCCTCGGACGGCCCCCCTGTCACCCGTCCTCGCGCAGTTGGCTAGCCCGCTTGTCTCACCACGTGGCAAGGCGAACTGCGTGAGAAGCCCGTCAGAACAAGGCGCGCGCCGCTCGGCGACCTCGGGCACGGCCAGCAAGCGCAACGCAGTAATGGCGGGCTTATTGCGTGCTTCGACCGTCAGGTGGCGAGAAATGCGGGCTACCCCAACACTCGTCACTTAACAACCTCCTTAGCCCCCGAAGCGACTGTGGGCTTCTCACGCAATTCGCCCCGCCACCTGGTGAGTCATCATGCACTTCGTCCACCCCGCGGCATGAAAATATGCCCCGCAACCCCCGCAACGTAATTCATCCAAGCAGAAAAGCTTGCCGGCGCCACTGCGCATGCGGATGAGCGAAAACGTCGCCTCGCCTATCCGAACAGATAGAGGGGCTAGCAAAGCGGTTAGAACTCCGCCACGCTGTGGCCAACTTGGCGGGGGACATTTTCAAAGCCAACGTACCGGCCATCCCCAACAATTGAAGGAACTTGCGGCGGATGAATCGCCGCGCCGCCCGATGGCCGGGTCTTAGGCACGGCGATTGCTCTCCCCAACGCCGCAAAGCTTTTTCAGAAAGCGTTGAAAGGAGAACGGTATGACGAATACTCGATCGATTCTTGTTGCCTGCTGCCTGGCGGTGGCGGTCGCAATCGGGTTCGGCCAGACGCTCAGCGCCGGGCCAACGAAACCGAAACTGGACAAGCTCGAGGGTCGGGTGCACATTGTCGACTTCGACAACTCAACGATCACTCTTCGCGTGGACAGCGACATGCGCTTCGTGACGTTCAACGAGGACACGCTTTACACCTACCGCAACAAGCCGAGTAGGTTCGAAGACGTGAAACAGGGTTGGCGCGTGATCTGCATCGGCAAGTTCAACAAGAGCGGCAAGCTGAAGGCCACCCGAATCGACGTCCGAGATTTCAAATAGACGCTGGCCAGGGCGGCTGTCTGGTCGGGCGGTACCCGCCTCGCTGGAGAGGTGTTTGAAGCTGGCCCCCTTCCGCGGATGACTGACAGGCGAGGCTGTTCCGAAGTCACTTCGGGAGGAGGCCGCATACAGGGGCTCGGACCTTGGTGTTCGACTGACCATTTCCAGCCTGTGCTCGGTGGCGCGCGCATTCGTGCGTGCCGTGTCGCCATTCGTGGCGACATGGATGGCTCCGGCGATCGTTTGCATGCCGATGGAACGGAGGTCTGCCCGACCGGAAGCAACCTGGGAGCGGTAATCGCTATCCGATCGGATAGTCAGGCTGTCGCATCGGATAGAGACGCGTCCGTTTCGAGGTCCCGTCGACGCACCCGGCCACACCTGCGCCCGTGGTCCTATGTTTCTTGCAATCAAGGAGTTGCGTCCATCCCTCCCCGCCCCGCCGACATCCCCGCGGGTTTGGCGCACCGCATGCTCATACCGGTGACAAATGAATTCGGCAGTGACAAAAGGAGACAGGAAAATGAAACGCAACTGGAAATCCTATGTGCCGGTACTGTTGACCGCGAGTCTGCTGGGGATGGCGAGCCTGCCGACAAAGGCAAACGCGGCCACCACGACCGCAAGACTCACCGACGCCGAAAAAGAGGAGTTTCTGCGCACGGCGAAAGTCGTCGAGAGCCGGAAAGCTCCCGCCGGCCTGGAGCTCAACTTCCGCGACAGCTACAAGTACAACGTCGCCGCCTATAAGTTGGACAGGCTGCTGGGGCTGAACATGGTGCCGGTCTCGGTGGAGCGCAAGGTTGCCGGGGATTTAGCCGCGGTCACCTGGTGGTGCGACAACATCATGATGATGGACAAAGAGCGCTACTCCAAGAAGATTCAAACACCGATGGCAAAAAGGGTTTCCTGGAACGACCAAATGTATCAGGTGAGGATTTTCAACGAGCTGATCTACAACACCGACGCCAACCTGGGCAACGTGCTGATCACCAACGACTGAAACATTCGCATCGTCGATTTCTCCCGCGGCTTTCGGACCCGTAGGGATCTGAGAACCCCGGCGAATCTGGTTCGTTGCGACCGCAGGATCTACAACGCCCTGCGCGATCTGGACGAAGAAACCGTGAAGCTTGAACTAGGGCCGTATCTGAAAAAGAGCGAGATCAAGGGACTCCTGGCTCGCCGGGGCAAGATCTTGAAGCTTTTCGACGAGAAGATCGCTGAGCAAGGCGAGGCGGCCGTGATTTGTGACAAGGCAGGCCATTAGCCCGCTTTTCTCACCACGTGGCGAGGTGAAGTGCGTGAGAGGCCCGTCAGTACAAGGCGCGCGACGCTCGGCGACTCATTTTCTGAGAAATGCGAGCGTACTTGAACCCTACGTTGAGCACGGCGAGCGAGCGCAACACAGTAATGGCGGGGCTATTGCGTGCTTCGACCGTCAGGTGGCGAGAAATGCGGGTTAAGATCAAGGCAGACGGATGGACGCAGCCATGAAGCGACCGAACTGGTTTGTAAGCCTGGTGATAACAGCGAGCGCCGCGGCGGTTCTTCCGCTGGCGGCGCAGTCCCCTTTGACGGAGAGCGAGGCTGGCGACAAGCTCGTCGGCTACCGGGGCGCAATCAACGGCTCGCTGGGGTACTTTCCCAGGGCTGTTTCGACAAGGCCGGCGCTGACGTCCCTCTCTCCGGTCCCCGTGGACGAGCGTTGCTATGCGCTATGGCGGAAGACCCTTGAAAGCTTAACCCGGAACGGTTATCTGACCAGGTTCGAGGAGCTGAATGATGGGATTGGGGTCAACTCGGAGGATCTGTCGCCCGAGGGCAAACTCTTTTTTCGGTCGCTTACCCATGGCAGCATCTACCTATGTGTACGAATCTCCCCGGAACCGGATCGAGAGGGCATCGAAATCCGAAGCATTGAGGCGGACGCGGAAACCGGGCGCGTGCTGGTCGGGTTCCGAAGCCCGACCACGGAACCGTTTTCCCTAATGTGGACCAACGGCCTCTTCTCTTCAGGGTGCCGCGGCGAGGTAGAAGAAGGCGTGGTCGTCGACGAGCGAACGATTCAAGGACACGCCCACTTCCGCCAAAGCCCCAACGGGTGGCGGGTGGAGAGAGTGCTATTGGGTCCCCACAGCTCGGAAGAATAGCCGCGTCAGATCTCCTGCGCTTGGCTTTTCGACCCCAGCCTCTTTTGAACCGCGAGTAGGTCGACCAGCATATCGTCGATGTGTTGGTAGCGTTCGCCGGGATCCTTCCTCAGGGCCTTGCTGACGATGCGTTCCAGGCCTCATCGGCAGATTGGGGCGAGCGGCTCCCAGAGGATTAGGCTCCTCATTCAGCACCGAATACGTAATGACGTGCTCGTGCTTGCCGCCGAAGGGAAGCCGCCCGGCAACCATCTCGAACAGCACCACCCCCAGCGACCAGATATCCGAGCGCCGGTCCGCTCTCTTGCCCAGAGCCTGTTCCGGAGACATGTAGGCCACCGTTCCCAGACTCGTTCCCGACTGCGTGAGCCTCGATCGATCGGCCAGCAGGGCGATCCCGAAATCGCCGATTTTGACCTGCCCTTTGGAACTCAACAGAATATTCGCGCTTTTTATATCCCGGTGGATGATTTTGTTTTGGTGAGCCTCTTGCAGTCCCTGGGCAATCTGAGCGCCTATGGCGACAGCCTTCTCGAGCGCGAGCGGACCCGACTTGACCCGCTCGCTCAAGCTGGGGCCGTCCACACGTAGGCCATCACGATGAAGACCCGCCCGTCGGCTTCTTCGATCCCGTAGACGGTACAGATGTTCGGATGATCGAGAGACGCCGCAGCCTGCGCTTCGCGCTGAAAGCGCTCTCGGTCTTACTGGTTGGCCAAGGCATCGTCGGAAAGGAACTTCAGCGCCACCGTGCGCCGGAGACGCACGTCTTCGGCCTTATACACCACACCCATCCCGCCTTCGCCGATCTTGTCGAGAATCTTGTAATGCGAAATCGTGGCGCCGGTCATAGCCGTCTCATGAGCCTGGACCGGCGGGATCGCCGGCCGCTATTTTGCCGAGATCGTCGGTGATACGTAGTCGTAGATAGTGTAGCCGATCATATCCGTATCGGTTTGGCGGAATCAACAAAGAGAGAAATTCGTCTTTGAACCAGGAAAACATCGACGCCGAACCGTTGGGACAGTGGTCATTGGCCATCCTGACCGCGGGCTTGCGCCCGCGGCGCTTGTGCGGGCAACGAGTTTCTCGTTCGACGGGGTGGCCGGGGTCTTGTCCCAGCAACCCGCGTAATTCGAAAGCTTAACCGCAGGCTTGCGCCCGCAGCTCGGTCTGACCCGGTTATCCGGAAATGTCCGCTTTGAGGACGAGCATGTCGGGACGGGCAAAATGCCTTGTCCCGGCGCCCGACCCCGTCAATGGGACGAGGGGATCGATGTCGCCACGAATGGCGGTCCGATCCGGACACATACTGAACAGAATAGTCCAAGTACATCCTGAACACTTTTGAGGCATAAAACATTCTCGATAGAGAATGTGTTATGCCTTGGGAAACGACGGATGTGATGGACCCAAAAAAGCGGATGATCGAGCAATGGCAGAGCGGTCGCTACAGTAAGGCCGAGCTGGCGCGGCGCTTCGGCATGAGCCGCACGACGGTGTATGAGTGAATCGGGCGGTTTAACGCCTGCGGCTGCGGCGGGCTGGACGAACGCTCGCGGGCGCCCCGCTCGCAGCCGCACAAGACGTCGCCGGAGGTGGTCGCGCAGATCGTGGGGCTGCGTTCGAAGTTGCCCCACCGCGGGGCCAAGAAGCGGAAGGCGATCTGGGAGCGGGAGAACCCGGCGCAGCACTGGCCGGCGGCCTCGACGGTGGCGGGGATTCTGCAGCAGCAGGGGCTGACGGTGGCGCCTAAGCGGCGGCGTCGGGTAGCGGCGCCGTGGAGCGAGCCGTTGACGCTGTGCGACGCTTACCGCCGCTACTTGTTGCGCTGTCAGTTGCTATTGGGCACAAGCTACGGACAGGTGAAACCGGTGATGGAAGCGGCTTTCCGCGAGTATGGATTGCCGCCAGCGCTGCGCACCGACAATGGGCCGCCGTTTGCGACGTTGGCCGTAGGCGGATGGTCGCGGCTGGCGGTATGGTGGGTGAAGCTGGGGATCATCCCGGAGAGGATTGACCCCGGCAAGCCGCAGCAGAACGGGCGTTTGGAGGGGCTGCATCAAACGTTGAAGCGGGAAGCGGCGTCGCCGCCGGCGAGGACATGGCGGCAGCAGCAACAGGCCTTGCGACGTTTTCAGAAAGAGTACAACGAGCAGCGTCCGCATGAGGCGTTGGGACAGCAGACGCCGGCGAGTTGCTATACGTTGTCGCCGCGGGAGTATCCCTCACGGCTGGAGGAGCCGGCGTATCCGGCCGCGTATAGGCTCCGGCGGGTGCAGAAAGGCCCGCTCGTATTTGGTGCTACCGATAAGCAGCGACTCCCGTTCAGCGCCCGACCGGCAAACTACGTTGAGCGCTGCGAGCAAGCGCAACGAAGTGGTGGCGGCTGGTATTGCGTGCTTCGGCCGTAAGGTGATGAGAAAAGCGGGCTAGCGGAGTGAATTAGATACCCCAATGAACTTAAGATATTTCCACAACTTGGAGTCCGTTTCCCGAGACGAACAAAAGGGGTCGCTCACAGGCCGAACAGTCCCGTCAAGCTGCCCGCTCGCGAGACGTGCGAGTCGGCCCCGGGCTAGGTTGTGGCCTCTGCGACCGTTTCGTGTTGCGCCCTCGACAGGGCAGGAAGCCGTGCGCTGATCGCGAGTGGTGCGCTAAAATGGGCTTCAGCACCGACTGATGACCTTCTGGACCCTCCGGCTGGCTGTCTGGCTGGCCGCGGCGTCGACGGTGCTCGGCGCCGAAAAGGGGCGTCGCTACGCCCCATCCATTAACATCGGCGGAGTCGTCAACGCGGCCAGTTCCACGCCCGCTCCCGATAACTTCATCTCCCCGAACGCCATCATCTCGATTTTCGGTAAAGACCTTTCCCTTCGTACCCGCCGGGCCAGCCGGGCCGACCTGGTGGGAGGCAGGCTGCCGGTCACCTTGGGAGGGGTCAGCGTTAAGATTGGGGGCGTCTTGGCGCCTCTCTACTACGTTTCTCCGAATCAGATCAACGCCCAGGCGCCTTCAGCCATTCTACCGGGGGAGCTGCCGTTAGAGGTCACCAGAGAGAGCCTCCGGAGCGAACCGGAAATGGTCAAGATCAGCGAGCTTTCCCCGGGACTGTTTTCCTGGCCGCCACCCTTGCCCGACGGCCGGCTTCAAGCCGTGGCGACTCACCAGGACTTCGATCCCATTGGGCGGGGACATCCCGAGGGTGCGACACCGACTCACCCAGGCAAGCTAGTGGTCCTGTGGGCCACGGGTCTGGGGCAGACGGCTCCGTTCGTCTTCGACGGCGAGCTGCCGAATTTTGCGGCTTGGATCATCTTGCCCTCTCAGGTCTGGGTAGAAGGTCAGCCGGTTCCCGACCATAGGTTGCTCTATGTCGGGCAAGCCCCAGGATTCGCGGGCCTCTATCAAATCAATGTGCTTCTGCCCGACGACACCCCGACGGGCAACGTGGAGGTGATGATCGAGGTCGACGGGGTCCCCAGCCAGCCGGGGCTGACGATCGCCGTCGATCCATGAAAGAAAAAGAACAACCCGGCGCAACCGCAATCCCCGGGACGTGTTTGTATAGAGCAGGGGCCAGGGCACCCTAGTGTCCTACCCTGCGCATCGGCATCGCCCGTCACCTGCTCCGGCAGCTTCCCTGCCGCCCTTTTTGCCGCTCCGGATTTTTATCACACAGTAGTACTAGGGGCGAACGATCCACGGAAATCGATCCACGAACTGATACCCCAGCTCGCTGTGCAGGTAGTAGAGAACGCCGGCTAGCAGAAGCAGCACGATCAGCACCACGAAGATCATAATCCTACCCCACGGGATTCTTCCCGTTTCCCGTTTCCAGACCAACAAATAGCTGGCGCCAATACCTACGTAGAAGAGCAGGATCATCGGCGCGGCGAATAAAGTCATATTGGCTACGTCGGGCGTGGGGGTGATGACAGCGGCGATCACGAACATGATCAAGATCGCGTAGCGGACGTTTTTCAGCAGGAATGACGGGCTCGTGATGCGCAGCAGGGTGAGGGAAAAAATCAAAACCGGCATTTGGAATACGATGCCGAGGCCAAGTAACAGAGTAATGAACAGATTGAAGTAAGAGCTGACGCTGATCATCGGCTGGATGTCGGATTCGAAGCCGATTCCCACCAGAAACACCAGCGCGAACCTTAGCATGACGAAATAGCCGAATACGCCACCAAGTATGAACAGCGTGGCGGTACTGAAAACAAAAGGTAGCGCCCAACGACGCTCCTTCTTATAGAGCCCGGGAGCGGTGAATGCCCACACCTGGTACATCAGCCAGGGAGAAGTTAGAAACACCGCCGCTAGAATTGGAATTTTTAGATAGAGCATATGGAATGACTCCATCGGAGTAAGGGCCACGAGTGTGAGCGGGCTATCGTATTGAGGTAGCTGCTCGCGGGCCATATCGTAGGGGCCTCTGACCAGCTCGAACAGCTCACGGGCAAAGAGCAGACAAAGGGGGTAGGCGATGCCGAGTCCGATCAAGGCCCGCAGAATCCGCGTGCGGAGCTCGTCCAGGTGATCGAGAAACGACATCCGCGCCATGCCATCTTCCTCATCGTCTTCCCCGCCGCCATCACCCCCTGACGGAGGCGGCGGGGGAGGAGGGGGCGGCGAGGTTTCGGCGGATTTCTCCAGCGCCGTCGACCCCGTTGCGGCGCCGGAGCGCGCGTCGGGACCTTCTTGACCTTCCTCTTCGTAAGGATCTTCGTAATAGCTCGCCGTAGACGATGGCTCGTCGGCTGATGGCAGTTCGCCGGCGTCAGGCTGAGGGGCGGCCTCCTCTGCCTCTTCACTGGAATCAGGGGCCGGACTGCCGCCGGGCCCGGACTCTGCTCGCGCGCCTTCGATGGCCGAGCCGTCGGGCGCTGATGAAGCGGCTTGGGCAGGCGGAGCTTGGTCCCCGACCACGGTTGATTCATCCGCATCGGGCGACTTCGCCTCACCGCTGGGGCTCGGCTTGGAAGGACCGGAATCGGCGACGGGCTGCTCGGCTGCCGGGCCTGCGCTGTCGGGCGACTCGGCAGCGTCTTCCGTCGCGGACGAATCCTTGGGACGAGAAGCGCCGGCGTCACGCTGCTCGCGCGCTTGCTGCTCGTCGGGACTCATGAACCGGGTTTGGCGTCAGGCGCTTCGCTGCTTTTCAGGATGTCCGAGGGGGGCGAGCTGCTAGGGGCCTCGTTGCCATTGGAGGCTTTCGTCGGACTGTCAGTCGCCTTCGCTTCTCTCTTTTGAGCCGGCGGCGCCTTTTCAGACGAGGAAAGGTCGGAGGACGAAGTCTCTGTTATGGGGTCGCTGTCGGGGTTTGAATAGGAGTCGTCAGGGGGATCCTCGTAATAGGCGCTGTTCAGATCTTGCTTGACTTCGCGGGCAACGTCTTTGAGGTCCTGACTTTCCCGATCAATGGTGTCCATCTCGCGTTGAAACGTAGTTCGCAGATCGTTTGAAGCGCGCCGAAACTCGGCCATGCTCTTGCCGAACGTCCTGCCCAGCTCGGGCAGCTTCCTCGGGCCGAAGATGAGCAGCGCGAGAACGAAGATGAATATTAATTCCGGAATCCCAAGCGGACCCATAGAGGACCTTCGATAGCCTAGCGAACGGAGCCGCCTCAAGGCAGCCGAAACGTTCGTCTTGATGATAGCGGCGGCGCAAAAGGGGAGTCAACCAAGCGGGAGCGCTTCGGGAGATAGAGCTGTCTCACTTTCCGGCGCCGCCGCCCGGGAAACCCTGCGTTGTGTGATCCCGGGTCTTCCTCACCGCCAACATCCGGTCGATCCCGGCCAAGTCGGTACGCACGGTCGGCGTTCCCCACTCTCCGGCTTCGAGCATCGCTTCGACGGCCGACCGGCTCGTGTAGCCTAGCTCCATCAGCAACCGGCCCCCGGGCCGGAGGATCCCCGCCGCCGCTTTCGTCAGCCTCCCGTACACCTCCAGTCCGTCCTCGCCCGCAAATAGGGCCTGGGACGGCTCGGAGCGGATCTCTTGCTGCAACCCGGCTAGGGCTAGCAGCGGAACGTAGGGAGGATTGCTCACGACCAGGTCGAAGCTGCCGGCGGCGAAGGCGTCGACCAGATCGGCTTCCACGAATTCGACATCGGCTTCGAGCCGGCGTGCGTTTTGGCGGGCCACCCGCAGCGCTGGCCGCGACACGTCGCAGGCGATGACTCGCGCGGAGGGCCTTTTCTTCTTGATGGAGATCGCGACGCAGCCTGACCCGGTTCCGACGTCGAGGACTCGTTCGTTCCCTTCGAGTCCGGCCAATCCCTCCTCGACCAACAACTCCGTTTCCGGTCTGGGGATGAATACATCCGGACTTACCTCAAACGGGAACCCGTAGAACTCCTGCCGGCCGGTGATGTATTGGGTCGGCTTTCCCGCGCAACGTTGACGGACAAACTCAAGCAGCCTTTCCTGTTGATCGGGCTTTAATGGTTCCTCCGGGTGGGCGTACAAGAAGGCCTTTTCGCGGTCGAGCAGGTGGCCGAGCAAAACCTCGGCCGTCAGCCGAGGAGCGGACACTCGATCTTGCTCGAGTAGATGAGTGGCCTCTCGCAAGGCTGCGTGAATAGACGTTTCAGACGGCACGGTTTTCGAGTTTCGGAAACGCGGCCCGGCGAGCCGCCGTTGTCAGGCCGAAACCAGCTCCTGATTGAGTCTTTCGGCCTGGAAGTGAGCGGCCAGTGCCTCGGTAAGCGGATCGAGCTTGCCGGCCATGATTTGCTCGAGCTGGTGGAGTTTGAGTCCGGCCCGGTGGTCGGTGAGCCGATTCTCTGGAAAGTTGTAGGTGCGAATCTTTTCGCTGCGATCACCGCTGCGGACCATGCCGCGGCGCTCCTCGGTTTGCTCGGCGTGTTGCTTTTGCCGTTCTAACTCGTAGAGCCGCGAGCGGAGCACCTGCATGGCCTTGTTCTTGTTCTTGATTTGCGATTTTTCGTCCTGACAAGTGACCACGAGATTCGTGGGCAGGTGCGTGATGCGCACCGCCGAATAGGTTGTATTAACGGACTGCCCGCCCGGTCCCGAGGAGCAATAAGTGTCGATCCGCAGATCCTTGGGCTCGATCTCGACTTCGACTTCGTTCACTTGCGGCAGCACAGCGACCGTAATGGCCGAGGTGTGGATGCGGCCTTGCGTCTCGGTTTCCGGGACGCGCTGCACGCGATGCACGCCGCTTTCAAACTTGAGCCGGCTGTAAACCTGTTTCCCCGTGATCAGCGCGATGATCTCCTTGTAGCCGCCAACCTCCGACTCGCTGGAGGAGATGATTTCCACTCGCCAACGCTGCGACTCCGCGTAGCGCGCATACATGCGAAACACGTCGGCGGCGAAGAGGCTGGCTTCGTCGCCTCCGGTGCCGGCACGGACTTCCAAGACGACCCCTTTTTCATCGTTGGGATCTCTAGGAAGCATCGAGGCCTTCATGTCGGCCTCGATCCGAGCGGCGCGTTCCTCTAGGCCGGCGATTTCCTGCTCGGCCAGCTCAACTAGAGCAGCATCGGACTCATCGAGCATCCCCCGGGTGGATTCCAACTCCATCTGCACGGACTTCCACTCGCGGTAGCTATGGACGACATCCGAGAGCTCGGCGAGGGCCTTGGCGGCCTTCTGAAAACGGCTCTGGTCCGCGATCACTTCGGGCAGGGCCATCTCTTCGGAAAGCTCGTCGTAGCGAGCCTCGATCTCGTCTAGCTTTTTGACCCACTGCATCGGGAATCCTACTCCGCGGGGGAGATTTCAGGCGACAACGAGTTCGCCGTGTTGCTCTTGCTCGAGCGCCATGGCGCCTTCCAGCGCGCGAATGGAAATCTCCACCTGATCATCGGCGGGGGCTTTGGTGGTGATGCGCTGCAGCCACAACCCCGGCGCCACCATCATAGACCATACGCTGCCCTGCCTCTTGGCGGCGAAACGAATCACTTCGTAGCTTAACCCGGCGATCAGAGGAAGAAGGGCCACCCTCGCCAGCAACCGCGGCAAGAAGTCTTCAAAGGGAACCAGGGCGTAGACGGCGATGCTGACCAGCATCACCACCATGAGAAAACTCGTTCCACACCGCGGATGGAAGGTCGAAAAACTCTGCGCGCGGCTTACCCCGACCGGATCCCCCGACTCGTAGTTGAAGACGACTTTGTGTTCCGCGCCGTGAAATTCAAAGACTCGCCGTATGTCCTTCATCCGAGACACAAACGTTAAGAAAGTCAAGAAAATAGCCAGCCGAATGACGCCATCGACCACGCTGAACCCAAGCTGTCCATCGAGCCAGGAGACGCGATTTTGGATCAGGGTCGTCAGCAGCAGGGGAATGAACTTATAGAGAACGATAAAAAAGCCCAGTGAGAAGATGACGTTGAGGGCCATCATCCAACCAGGAATCGGCTGTCCTTGTTTGGCCTTCGACTTATGTTCTTCCGGCATTGCTTCATTTGCCGAGTAGCGAAGGGTTCTAATGCCGAGTCCGAGCGCCTGCCCGATCGTGCCCAGTCCGCGCAGCAGGGGCCAGCCGAAGATCCTGTATTTTTCCGACGGCCGCTCCAGTCTGCCCTCCTGGGTGACGACTTCCCCGTCCGCCCGGCGCACGGCTACACAGTAGCTGTGGGGGGCCCTCATCATCACCCCTTCGATGACGGCTTGCCCTCCGATGAGCGGATCATCGCCGCTTTCTAGCACGGGCAGCAGTTGCACGTGTGCCGAGAGGCGGAAGAATCGGCGTAAGCTGGTTCCAAAATGCAATATTCTCGGGGACCTTTTTCCGCTGCCGCCAATCAACGGTTCGTGAGAAGGACGGGAATCCCCCCGCCGTCCGAGCGCGGCAACTAATTGAATCTACACGAACTAGCGATCAAAAATAGCTCCCGGCACCGTCACCACGATAGAGCCCGTGAAACGACTCAATTGACGACCCGGGACGTTAAATTCCATTGTACGATAGAATTACGCCATGCTAAGGAAGCTTTGGGGCTGGCTGCGTCCCACCGTTTTTTGGAGCTACCGGCGGGGATCTTGGCAGTACGACTTGATCATCGTCGGGATTCTCGCGTTCATTTTCCTGACTCCTCGTGATCTCTTTCGCGACCAGCCGCAGCCACCGAGCGTGCAACAGATTGCCGATCTCTCCGACGGCAAGGGAACCGTGGTGTTCTGGGTTGATCCCAGCGTCGTCAACGACACTCCCGCCGAAGAGGTGACCGAGAAGCTGCGCCGCCTGTTGCGACAGAGGCAGGGCAGGAACCTTCGCATCATCGACACGCAACCGACCACGGACGCCGAGGGAGAAGTCCGTGCCTACCTGGTCTACGCGCGTCCTTGAAAAAGCAGTCCATCCTGAAACCGTAAAGCGCGCTGAAGGGTCCTAATGATCGTGCGTAGTTGGGTTGCCGCGGCTCTCCTAATCTTAATCTGCCCCTCGGTGCAGGCCGCCTCCGATCTGGAAACGCTGCTGGCGGATATGGACGAGGCGGCCGCTGAATTCCGCGGCATGCAAGCCAAGCTCCGCTGGGTCAAATACACCGCCATCGTCGAGGACGAGAGCGTCGAGGAAGGGGTGATCAAAGTTCTTCGCGGCAAGGACGGAGAGTTCCGTCTTCTGGTGGAATTCCAGACGCCCTACTCCTATTTCTTCGCCGTCCGTGGAGAAAAGGCCGAGATCTACCGTCCCCGGATCGCGACGGTCGAAGAATACGACCTCTTGAATTCCAAGGCTGCTCTCGAGCAGGCGCTGCTGTTGGGATTCGGCACAGGGGGCCGCTTTTTGAGTGAGCACTATGACGTTACCTGGCGGGGCCGTGAGACCGTCGCCGGAGAGGTCACGGTCAAGCTCGCGTTAGTCCCCAAGGATGAGAAGACGGCCCAGCGCATCCCCCGGCTCGAGATGTGGGTTTCCACCGCCAGCCGGCAGCCCGTTCAGCAAAAGCTCTACCTGCCCACGCCCGGCGACTATCGTCTCTACACCTATACGGAAATCGCGCTGAACCCGCGCTTGCGGGGGGCCGATCTGCGGCTGAAGATTCCCCGAGGCGTGAAGCGCGTTTACCCCCAGCGGTAGGCCGTCAGGCGCCCGTTCCCGGCCGCGCTGTCGGAAACGAGATCCATGAATCTCAGTCGCATCCAGCCTGCTTCGACCGTCAGTTGGCAAGAAAAGCGGGCTAGAACCGCCCAGGCGTCGAGATCGCACTTATTACCCAACGGAAAACGCTTAACAGGCCCGCCATTCCGAAAGGGGAGACTGTGCGGACCACCCTCACACCCGGCGGCGAATATATTTATACTTATGAACAAGACCGCTAGTCCCCCGAAGCCGCCAGCGGCGCGGCCAGCGCCAGCCCCTCCAAGACGGCGGAAATCTTCGCCTGACTGCCGGGCCGGGGGGGCGCCATGGGGAGGCGGTAGTAGGGCTGGATCAGCCCCATCATCGACAGGGCCGCTTTGACCGGACCGGGATTGCTCTCGACAAAATTGATTTCCATCAAAGCGTGGTAGCGGCGATGGATCGCTCGGCCTGTCGGGAAATCACCCTTCAAGCAAGCATCGCAAAGGGCCGACATCTCGGCGGGGATTTCATTTGACGCGACGGAAATCACTCCCACCCCCCCTAGGGCCATCAGGGGCAGGGTCACCGAATCGTCCCCTGAAAGGACCGAGAACGTTTTCGGGACATGCTGGAAAATGGCGGCCATCTGGCCGATGTCGCCCGAGGCTTCCTTGACGCCGACAATGTTGTCGATCGAAGCGAGCCGGGCCAACGTGGATGGTGTAATGTTCGTCCCCGTGCGGCTGGGAACGTTGTAAAGCACGATCGGTAGGCGGGTGGCGGCGGCGATCGCCTTGTAGTGCTCGTAAAGACCCTCGGGCGTGGGCTTGTTGTAGTAGGGAGTGACAGAGAGCAGGCCGTCGACTTCCATGGCCTCCAGCTCGCGGGCCAGCTCGACGACTTCCGCGGTGTTATAGCCTCCCGCGCCGGCTAGAACCGGGACCTTTCCTTTTGCTTCTTCCAGGGTGATTTCGACAACCCGCAGACGTTCCTTGGTGTCGAGAGTCGGGTTTTCTCCCGTTGTCCCGCAGGGCACCAAAAAGTGGATGCCGCTTTCGACCTGCCGCCGCACCAGAGCGGCCAGGGCTGCTTCGTCCAACGAAAGGTCGGAGCGAAACGGAGTGACCAGCGCAGTACCGCATCCGGTAAACATGGCTCACCTCTTGCGACGACTATGTGAACGGCTGGCCGATCGCAAAATCGTCGAGCTCATCAATCCTACTACGAACGGGGAGTCGATTTCGCCTGACTGGGGCGGCGATCCTCTTGGCGCGCCTCCGCGGGGTCGCGGCAGGCGGCAAACTAACGCATCTCGCGCCAGACGGAAGAAAACTCGTAAACGCCGGTCTTGCCAAGGATCCAGCGGGCGGCTCGCAGGGCGCCGCGGGCGAACCCGACCCGGCTGCGGGCGCTATGGACGAGACGAATCGTATCCGCCTCGGAGTCGAAACCGATCTCGTGCGTGCCGGGGACCGCTCCCACGCGGTTGCTGGCGACATCAATCGGGCGCTGGTAGCCGCTCTGCTCCATGACCTGCTTCAATCGCAGCAGCGTCCCGGAAGGCGCGTCCTTCTTCATCTTGTGGTGGACTTCGTAGGCCCATGCATCGTAGGAATCTTCGTTCGCCAGAATCTCGGCCGCCGCTTCGACGATCCCGTAGAAAGCCTGCACGCCGACGGAAAAGTTCGCTCCGTAGACGAAGCCGGTCTTGCCGCGCTCGACGGCCGCGCGTACGCGCGGTAGCTGATCGAGCCATCCCGTGGTGCCCACGACCAGATTGACGCCGAACCGGGAAACCTTTTCGGCGTTGTCCGCCACGACCGAGGGAATGGAAAAGTCGATGGCGACGTCAATGTCTCTGAAATTCTCGGCCGTGACGCCGGCACCGTCTTCGTTATTAAACTCGTCGAGCTTGAGCGTCACGTCGAAGCCGAACTCAGGCGCCAATTGCTCGATGAGCCGCCCCATGTTCCCGTAGCCAAGCAGAGCAAGATTGCCGGGCGGTGTCTTCGGTTCGGGCATTCGTCAAGCGAAAACGGTCTCGTCAATCTCGGCGAAAAACGTTTGATGAAGGGCTTCGACGGCGGCCTGAAGATCCCCTTCATTGATCACGAAACTGATGTTCAGGCGCGAGGCTCCTTGAGAGATCATGCGCACGCCGATGCCTTCGACCGCCTGGAAGATCTTCCCCGAGATACCCGGAGTATAGCGGATGTCTTCTCCCACAACACACATGATGACCTGGCCCGAGGTGTGACTGACTTCAGCAAACTTCTCGAGTTCGGCGGTGATCGCCGCCAGCCGATCCGTGCGGTCGATGGTCAGCGAGACGCTGACCTCGGTCGTGGCCACCATATCGACCGCCGTCTGGTGACGGTCGAAAACCTCGAAGATTTTCGCCAGGAATCCGTGGGCCATCAACATGCGGGTGGAATGGATGTCGACGACGGTGATGTTTTCCTTGTAGGCGATGGATTTGACCGTCGCCGTCGAAGGGGGGCATTCGGCGACGATCAGAGTCCCGTCCTGCTCGGGTTTGCGAGAGTTCAGCACGCGCAAAGGGATGTTGCTCTCGATGGCGGGCACCATCGTGCTGGGGTGAAGAACCTTGGCCCCGAAGTAAGCCAATTCCGAGGCTTCGTGGAAAGACATCACCCGCAGCCGTCGGGCGCCGGGAAGGATCGACGGGTCAGCCGTCAAGACCCCGTCCACATCCGTCCAGATCTGTACCTCCTCGGCTCCCAAGCCCGCTCCGATGATCGACGCGGTGAAATCGGAACCGCCGCGGCCCAGCGTCGAAGTCACACCGTCTTCGGTCGAGCCGATGAATCCCCCCATCACGACGAGCTTGCCTTCCGCGACGAGCGGCGGGATCGTCGCCCGCAGACGCTCGTTGGTCAGATCGAGAATCGGCGCCGCTCGCGTGTGGCGGTCATTGGTGACCATAACGCGGCGCGCGTCGAGGTGCACGGCGTCGAAACCCCTCCGCCGCAGCGCCTGGGTGATGACGAAACTGGTCATCCTCTCCCCGTAGCTCGAGACGGCGTCGATGGAGCGCGGCGTCAGCTCTCCCAAGCCGGCAAGTCCGTCAACGAGCTCAGCCAATTCCCGGAAGTGGCTGCCAAGAAAGTCCTCCACCTCGTCCAGCGAGTCCGCGGGAGCCAGTTGCTTCGCTTCGCCGACCAGGTAGTCTCGAAGCTCGTCGGAAAGCCGCAGGGCTTCGGCAGCGCTCCCCCCGACAGCAGCCTCGGCAATCGCCAGCAGGCGGTCGGTCGTCTTGCCCATGGCCGAGACGACGACCACGATCTCGGGGTGCTCCTGGAGACCGATGATGTGCGCGACCCTGTCGACAGCCTCGGCGCTCTCTAGCGAGCTGCCGCCGAATTTCATGACGATCATGGTGTTGTCAAAGTCAACTTCCGGGTTAAGGCACAACTGCGCCCGACCAACACCCTAGCGCGAACTTGCCCCCAAGCGTCTTACGAGAGAGGCAAGAAAATTCTGACGGTAGTCCCCCGGCCGACCCGGCTTTCCAGTTCGATCCTTCCATCGTGATCGCCGATAATGCGCTGAACGATCGACAGCCCAAGGCCGGTACCCACCTTGACGCCCTTGGTGGTAAACCCGGGATCGAAAATCCGGCTCCGATTCTCGGCGGATATGCCCGAGCCCGTGTCGGTGATTTCCACGGCTACCGCATCGTCGGTAGCGAAGGTCTTCAAATAGATGTCCCCTTTGCCCTCGATGGCCTGACTGGCATTCAGCAGCAGGTTCATATACACCTGGTTCAACTGGCTGGGATAGCACCTCACCCGGGGCGTCGCAGCGTAGTCCTTGTGAACCGCGACGCGATCCTTGAGCTGGTTTTCGATCAGCGCAAGCGTGGTTTCCAGGCCCTCATGCACGTCGACTTGATCTTCGGTGGCGCGATCGAGCCGCGCAAAACTGCGCAGGCTGGTAACAATCGCGATCATTCGCTGGGAGGCGGTCTTGTTGAAGTCAGCCAGTGCGCGCAGTTCCTCCAACAGACGGCTCGTTTTGTCTGCTCGCTTCTTGTTTGCCGGCTCCGGCTGCGTTGGCTTTCCATCATCCTTCAACGACGACTTCAGTGCCGTGACCATACGCCCCATCGTGTCGCTATTGCTGTTCAGAGCCCCCAAAGGCGTATTGATTTCGTGCGCCACGCCCGCCACGAGATTGCCCAGGGAAGCCATCTTCTCTTGCACGATCAACTGATCCTGCATTTGTCTCCGCTCTTCGGTAATGCGAAGCAGAGTGTAGGTCATCCCCACATGCAGTGCGTATATCGTACCCAGCGTGCTCAACATCGCCTGGTCTCGGTCCGCGACAGAGGGCATCGCGAACAGCAAATGCCCAATCGTCTTCCCTTTCATGCTCATGGGGATAACAAAGAGGACGTCGGGGTCATCATGGAGGAGCAGTTTGCTGAAATTGCCCTTTTCGTCCTCAAGCTCTTGCCGGGGTCTAGGGATCCACTGAGCACTCTTTTGCGCGAGCGCACGCATGAGCTGA
Source organism: Bryobacterales bacterium (assembly GCA_965206025.1). Classification (GTDB taxonomy): domain Bacteria; phylum Acidobacteriota; class Terriglobia; order Bryobacterales; family UBA6623. The sequence continues at coordinate 1,122,852 of CBDBIU010000004.1, forward strand.
TCCCTTTGTGGAATGAATGGGGCTTCGACCAGCCTCTGAAACTTGCCCTGCTCGGACACCCCGACGATCTCGAAGCTCGCTTCCCCGTTACGAAGCAGGATCCCCACCCGCCGGGATGGGATAAGCCAGCGGGCATTTTGACAGACAGAGGGCCATAAAGTTTCAAAGCTATCTTGGCTGGAAAACGCCAGGACTGCTTCATAGAGAGTCCCTAGCGTCAGACTGCTGATGGAAACTTGAAAGCCACGGGAAGTCGCCAACCGCCCCGCCGACTCGCTCATGTCGATTCCTCTTGGGGCTCCATCAGAATGCCGCTCCCGTCGGGCCGACCCTTGATGAAATAGGCGAAGGCCGCCATCATCGCCGGCTCCATCTTTCTCCGTTGCTCAAGACGTGCTTCGCGGGCCCTGCCATTTTCATCAGGGACGCTGCTACGCGCCGCCGCCGGCGCGCCCTCACAATAGTTCGTCTTCCCCGTCTATCGGGATGCGGCTGACTCTCGCCCAGGTGTTCAAAAAGTTTTCAGCGGCGGCCATCATTGCCACTTCCATGATCTCCGCGTCGTTAAGCCCGAACTCTCGAAGGGTCTGCAGGTCATCGTCGGTCACCGCTAGGGGATCTCGCGAAGTTTTCAGAGCGAGCTTGAGAATCGCCCGCTGCGAGGGGGGAAGCTCGGCCAAATCCGGATCGCTGGCGCAGCTTTGGATCACTTCGCGAGGAACTCCCATGCCCTCCAGCGCACTGGTGTGAAGGCGGGTGCAATATTGACAATTGTTCTGCATGGCGATCGTCATGGAGATCATCTGCTTGAGGGTGGGAGGAAGCAACCCCTGCATCACGATCTTGTCGGCAAAAATTAACGTCGCCGCAAGAATGTCCGGCCGTTCGGATTGAGAGGTAACAAAATTGTTGGGGACACCTTCCTCAGTGCCCACCAGACCTCCCTCCATCGCCGCCTTATACAGAGCTTTCAGTTCCGGGTCGTCCGGATGTTTGATCTGCTTGAATCGTGGCATCGTTTGCTCCTTTCAATCAGTGCGCTCCTAGCCGACGAGGAATCCACGCTGCGCGACCGCAACGATTCCCCCGTGGGAGCCGGAACGGACACACTAGGTCCCGTGATCCCGATGTGTCTCACATCCGCCAGCATGAAGCAAGGCAGAACTTGACCGCGATGGGGTCGCAGGGCCGAATGGCGGACAACTCCCTCGGTAGCACCCTTGTCCCACACTCTAGGGTCGCGGACGGGCCATCGAAACTCAAGTTCCGCGCATAGAGATCCCGGCAGCGCACCGAGCGGCAAGATCAGTCCAGCAAACCCTCGCTGAGCAACAGCTCGGCGTTGAGCACGGCCGCGCCGGCCGCGCCTCGGATCGTGTTGTGGCCCAACACAACGAACTTGTAGTCGAGCACCGGGCACTCGCGGACTCGGCCGACACAGACAGCCATCCCTTGCTCCGTCAAGAGGTCTTTGCGGGGCTGTGGCCGATTCGGCTGCTCCATCACGTGAACGGGTCGCTGGGGTGCGTTGGGCAGGTTCTTTTCCTGCGGAACTCCGCGGAAAGAGGCAAACGCATCGAGCAGCCCCCCGACGCCCGGGCCCTTTTCGAGCTCGACCGAAACGGCAACCATATGGCCGTCCACGACGCCCACGCGGTTACAATGGGCGCTCATCTCGGCCGGCAAGTGCTCGACTTTGTCGGCGTGGAAATCCCCGAGGATCTTCTGGGTCTCCTGCTCCATTTTTTCTTCCTCGCCGCCGATGTAGGGGATCACGTTGCCGAGGATGTCCATCGAGGGCAGTCCGGGATAGCCGGCGCCGGAAATGGCCTGCATCGTCGTCGCCAGGATCTTGCGGATGCCAAAAGGCTTCAGCGGCGCCAGGGCCATGGCTAGCGTGATCGTCGAGCAGTTCGGATTCGTTACAATCGCCCCGCTCCAGCCGCGATTCTTTCGCTGCGTGGGAATCAAGCCAAGATGATCGGCGTTGATCTCCGGGATCAGCAGCGGGACGTCGGCCAGCATACGGTGATTCCTGGAATTTGAAACGATGAAGTGCCCCGCGCTCGCGAAGGCCTGTTCGATTTCGCCCGCGACCGAGGCGTCGAGGGCTGAAAAAACTAGCTTGGGCGCGTTCTCAGGCTTGGACTCATGCACCATCTGATTGGCGACGTTGTCGGGAATCGCCCCGTAGAGCGTCCAGTTCGCCGCCTCCCGGTACGGCTTGCCGGCACTGCGGCCACTGGCCGCAAGCCACGTCAACTCGAACCAGGGATGGTTCTGAAGCTGACAGATAAACTGCTGGCCGACCATGCCGGTCGCGCCCAGCACTCCCACTTCGAACTTTCGGTCCATCGTCATATGCTAAAAACCCTGAGATTCAACCAGCCTATCGAAGCTCGCAAAATACAGCGACTTCGGAACACGGGCCACGTCTCCATGGTTCGCGAGACCCCGTAAGCAAGTGCCCGCCGTCCGGGATGTAGGGGCGCGATTCATCGCTCCCGTTTGCCGACATGCTCTACGCTGGGCGATGCACGCAAACTGCCGCCGCAAGCCGTGGCCACTGGGCCTTTCGCCGAATCCACCGCAGCCGTGGTCGGAGATACCCGCTGGTCTTGTTCCCCCTAGTTTACCGTCCGAAGCTGTTTGACCAGCTTCTGGTAGAGGCCGACCGCTTCGACAAGCTCTTGTTTCGGTATTCGCTCCCCCTCCGTATGGGCATAGTGAATCGAACCCGGCCCGATCAGAAGCGGCTGCCCCCAATTCGTCAACTTGGGGACGTCGGTCGTGTACTTGACGATCGTCGTGTCAAACCCCGGCACGGCCTTCAAATGCAGAGCCGGCGTCTGGGTTTTGATCGTCACTTTGACGCGATCGTCGAGCGCGCCCAGAGCCAGTTTCTTGGCGTCGTCCAGATCCGACACCACTCGAACGGCCACCGCGGCCGCCGCGTGGTCGGAGATCACGTTGGCGGCGCGTCCCCCTTCGATCGTCCCGATGCTACAAGTGCCGGGGCCCAGAACGGGGTCTACCGGCCATTCGATTCGGCGCAGGGACTCGAGATTGTCGAGCAGCTTGTCGATCGCCGAATCACCCAACTCGGCGTAGGCCGAATGCGCCATCTTGCCCTCGGCTTCGAGATCCAATCGCAGCGCCCCCTTCGAGCCTAGGGCGAGCTTGTTTTCGGTCGGTTCGCCATTGATCAAGTATTTCGATCCCGACGCCTTGAGATTGGAGTGCATTGCGCCAATGCCGTCCACTTCTTCTCCGACGACAAACAGGATTCCCAGGTTCCGGACACCCTCTTCCAATAAGGCTTCGACCGCCTTGATCATCGAAGCCGCTATACCGTGCGTGTCGCAAGCGCCCCGGCCCCAAATGAACTCGTCGTCTTCCTTGGAGGGGATGAACGGCGGCACCGTGTCCATGTGGGTCGAGAAAACGATCTCGGGATCCCCCCAGCGGGCGAAGACGTTGTTGCGCTGAGGCTCCACTTCGCTCCGTTCCACCAGGCCGCCGTAGTTTTCGGCCAGCGGACGCAGGTAGTCATACAGGAAGTTGCCGATCTGGAACTCGTTCGGCGTGACCGAATCGATATCGACCAGTGACCGAGTCAATTCGAATACGTGCATGGCGCGGCGTACCGGAAAACAAAACTCGAAACAGCGGACGGGAACAGGGCATTCAGCAGCGCGGAACGCTGCCGCCACCCGCTGGGGCCGCTACTTCCATTGTCTTGTCGTGCCCATTACCACGAAAGTTTCAGAAGCTCCGACCAGTATCGTCTGAGCATATCCGATTCCGGCGAAGGGGGTCAAACAATCGGGGGCGCGTTTGTCGAGACCGGTCTACCGACCAGCTTGCGCGAATTCCGTATTCGGTTACTTGGCGGGCCAGCGATTCACCAACAGCCCGGGTGTTATCGCGCGCTGCCCCGCGGGTCTTGAAATTCGGTGAACCAGTTTTCGACCACGTGAATCGACGGTTCGGAGGCTTCCGGGTCGCCCACGGGCTCGGCTAAGATAAAGCGCTTTCCGTCGGGCGATACATCGTATTGGGGATAGGGATCCCAGCGGCCGCCTTGCGTGCCGATCGTCCCCTTGCCCAGGGTCTGCTCGGGCGACATGTAGGCTACCGTCCCTAAAGTCGTCTCCGGGCGCGTCAACCGTGAGCGCTTGGCCAACTGCGCCAGCCCGAAGTCGGTGATCTTGAGGAGCTTCCGTGACGGCGACTCTTCCGTGATGATCAAGTTGGCGGGCTTGATGTCGCGGTGGGAGATGCCTTTCCGGTGAGCCGCCTGCAGGCCGCGAGCAACCTGGGCGGCGAAGTCGAGGCTTCGTCGAGATCCAGCGGGCCGGCGGTGACTTTCCGGGCCAGCGTCCGGCCTTCGAGTTCGTCGATCTCATAAACGGTGCAGATATTGGGGTGATCGAGCGCGGCCGCGGCTTGCGCCTCGCGGATGAAGCGGGCCGTCTCGTCGCCCTCGCCCGGCAGATGGGAGCCGAGAAATTTCAGCGCCACGGAACGCTTGAGCTTGGTGTCTTCGGCCCTGTAGACCACACCCATCCCGCCTTCACCGAGCTTTTCGATGATCTTGTAATGCGAGATGGTTTGGCCGATCATCGCTCTCTTTCAACCTGGCTAGATTGTACTGTTAAGTCGCTCGTTCGTGAAAGCTCCGAAAAGACACGAAACACGGCTGGGTTTGCTATGGCTATATACTGTGGCCATTCAGAGGCCAACATGTAAATCGTGATTCGATCTCTCTGGAAGCTGGCACGGAGGTATTCACATCATGGCTGAGTCGGACGGATCCCTAGAGCATTACGTCATTCGCGGCGGCGAAGCAGGCAAGCAGCGTCTGGATCTGCTGGCCGAGATCATGGAGCCTTCGACCAAAGCTCTGTTGGCCAACGTTGGCGTCGGGCACGGGGCTACGTTCGTCGACCTCGGCTGCGGCGGCGGACATGTGTCACTCGAAGCGGCCCGGCTCGTGGGACCGGCAGGGTCAGTGACTGGTGTCGATCTCGACAAGACAAAGTTGGATCTGGCGCGGAGGGCCGCCGAAGAATCGGAGCTGACGAACGTCCGCTTCTTGCACGGCAACGCGAGCGAGGTGGTCGAGGCCGAATCGTTCGACTACGCCTACGCGCGCTTCCTGTTGACGCATCTGAGCGACCCGGTCGCCGTGCTCGGTGTGATGCGGGACTCTCTAAGGCCTGGCGGCATTGTCGTCGTGGAAGACATCGACGTAAGCGGCGCCTTTTGCTATCCGGCGAACCCGCATTTCCGCCGTTTGACCGAGCTCTATAGCAGAGTGGTCCGCCTAAAGGGCGGAGACCCGGACATTGGCCACAAGCTGCCCAGCTTGTTGCGCCAGGCCGGATTCGAGGAGATCGAGGTAGGCTTGGTCCAGCCCCTGCACCTCGAAGGCGAGCACAAGAGGCTCATGCTGGTCACTTTGGAAAACATTACGGACCCTGTGCTAGCAGAGGGCTTGGCTAGTCAGGACGAACTCGACGACACGATCGAAGGTCTGACCGCCTTTACCGCGGACCCCACAACCCTGGTTTCGATACCCAGGGTCTTCCAGTCTTGGGGAGTGCGACAGAGCTAGCCCTGAGCTAGCCCGCATTTCTCACGACGGCCGTGGTGGATTCGGCGAAGGCCCGTCGTCCACGGCTCGCGGGCTAAAGCTTGTTCAGGCCGTCCAACGCGGCGACCTTATAGGCTTCCGCCAGGGTGGGGTAGTTAAACACGGCGTCGCGAAGGTATTCGACCGAGCCATCGTGGTCGATGATAGCCTGCCCGATATGCACCAATTCGGTGGCTGACTCGCCGATGATGTGAACCGCCAGCAGCTTCAGATTCTCGCGGTGGAACAAGATCTTCAGCAGGCCGGTTCGGCCGCCCGAGATCTGCACCCGCGAGAGTTCTCGAAATCGAGCCACGCCCGACTCGTAAGGAATGGCGTCTCTGGTCAACTCTTGTTCGTTGGGCCCGACCATCGATATCTCGGGAATCGTGTAAACGCCGAAAGGGAATCGACGACGCAATTTGCCGGGATCCTCGCCCATCGCATGTAGGGCGGCCAGGCGTCCTTGTTCTCTCGCCGTGGAGGCGAGGCTTGGGAACCCGATGATGTCGCCGACCGCGTAAACCCCCTTGACTTCCGTCTCGTAGAACTCATTGACCTGGAGGCGGCCGCGCTTGTCGGGCTTAAGACCGATCGCTTCAAGGTTGAGATCCGCGCACGCGCCCTCGCGTCCGGCGGCGAACATAAGAGACTCCGTCCTCAGCTTTTTGCCGCTTTCCATCGACACCAGCACCTGGCCGTCGTCTGCTTTCTGAACGGCTGAGACTCTCTCGCCGAAGCGCAAAACGATGCCCTCGTCGCGCATGTGGTAGTAGAGCGAATCTTCGATTTCGTCGTCGACGAAGTCCAGCGGGCGCTCCCGTCCGTCGATGACCGTCACGCGAACTCCCAGCGTTCGGAAAATGGTGGCATATTCGAGACCTATGATCCCCGCCCCCACAAAAGTCATGGTGCGGGGAATCTTCTCGAGTTTCAGCAGTCCGTCGCTGTCGATAATCGTGCGATCATCGAATTCGATGCCCGCCGGACGGGCCGGCTTGGTACCCACGGCGATGACGACATTGTCGGTCTTCAAGATGCGGGTACCGTCGTTTTGCGTAACTAGAACTTTCTTGGGCTCGATGAAACAGCCTGTTCCCGGGAGGATGTCTACGTAATTGCGAAGCAACTGGTCTCGAACGACGTTGGTCTCGCTCTCGATCACTCGCTCGGTGCGGAAGGTGAGATCTTTGATCGAGACCTTGTCCTTGACCCGATAGGCGGCGCCATAGAGCTGCCTTTGACGAACCCCGGACAGATAGGAGACCGCTTCCCGCAAGGTCTTGCTGGGGATGGTGCCGTGATGCAGACAGGCTCCGCCCACGGCAAAGCCTCGTTCCACCACGGCTGCCTTCTTGCTCAGCTTCGCCGCCGCAATGGCCGCTTTTTGGCCGGCCGGGCCGCTTCCAATCACCACTAGGTCGTAGTTCTGGCTTGCCACTTCGCCTCCCGAGTCTCGGCGTCAGGGCACAATCACACTCCTAGGCCCCGAGGCGCCTACCTAATGATATATCGGCCGGTGAGCGGCTAAGCTAGCCATCGGCCGGGGTATTCAGCCTGCCGCGGTCCGCGGGGACGCGAGATGAGGCGGACAACTCGCCGGACGAGCCGTCCATTTTTCGACAGATCCATGGGCACAAGTGTTACGCTCTGGATCTGCGCCCATGATGAGTCATGACGAGTGAGGACCGGGAGATGTCTGTCGTGGTACCCGTGCGCTTGGCTCCGGAAACGGCCGTCTCAACACTCCATGCCCTGTTGGACCGCCAGGGCCTCGAGGTGATCGCCGCGGTTTCCACGGAAGATCCCAGCGCTCTGTTGCTGCGCCAACTGAAGGCCCAGCGACCGGCGCTTGAAGTCGTTGAGGTGCCCGGCGCTTGTTCGGTTCCGCAGCTCAGAGCGCGGGGAGTTCGCCGCGCCCGCGGGCGGCTGGTTGCCATCACCGAGGATCACTGTTCCTTCAGCGAATTCTGGCCCGCGGCGCTCGCCCCATCGCTTGCCGACCCAAAGGTCGGGGCCGCCGGGGGCCCGGTCATCAACGGCCGCCGCGGCGGCCTCGTGGAGTGGGCGATCTATTTCTCCCGTTACGCCGCGGCTATGCCACCCGCCTCGCGTGGTACGGCAAAATCGCTTACGGGATGCAACGCCTGCTATCGCCGCGAGCTGCTGCAGTCGCTCCAGGACGTTTACAGAGATGGATTCTGGGAACATGAGGTCCATCAGGAGTTGCTGGCCCGGGGAATGCAGCTTTGGCTTGAACCCGATGCGTCGGTCGCCCACGGGAAGCGCTATGGGCTGGTTCGATATTGCGCGCTGAGGTTTCAACACGGACGCTGCTTTGCTGCTAGACGCTTTCCCATACTGGCGTTTTGGGCTTTGCAAGCGCGAATCTTGCTGTCTCCGCTGGCACCGCTGCTGCTGTTCGCCCGCGCCGGAGGGGCTGTCTTCTCGAAGCGGAAACGGCGCTGGGAATTCCTCGCCTGTTCCCCGCTGCTGTTGCTGCTCTACGCCGTCTGGGTGGTCGGCGAGTTGAGCGGCTACCTCTTCGGGCCTGGTGGAAGCTGTTCTCGGACCGACTAATGCCGCCGACGCGCGCCATTTTGACCTACCATTCGCTCGATGCCTCCGACGCGGTCATTTCTCTTCGTCCCGAGATATTCCGCCGCCATATACGCAGCCTTATCGAGCAGGGAATCGCTGTTGTCCCGCTCGACGACATACTCGGCCCTCGCCGGAGCGGGGAAACTGAACCCGCCGTCGCAATCACCTTTGACGACGGTTTTGCCGATTTCTTTCCGCGGGCTTTCCCTTGGCTTCTCCAATACGCTTTCCCCGCAACAGTCTTCCTGGTCTCCGGTTATTGCGGCAAAACGAACGACTGGCCCTCGCAACCCCCAGGCTTCGGCGGACGAGCTTTACTCGGCTGGTCGGAGATTGAAGAGCTGAGCCGGCAGGGGATCGAGTTCGGCGCTCATTCGGTCACTCATCCCAACTTGACGCAGTTGTCCTTGGTAGCCGCTCGGGAAGAAATTCTTGGCTCCCGAAAACAGATCGAAGACCGGGTGGGTAAGCCGGTTAAGGCCTTCGCCTATCCCTATGGCGCCGAGTCGGGGCCGCTTCGTGAATGGGTCGCTGAGCACTTCAACCAGGGCTGCTCGACCCGGCTCGGATATCTTCGCCCCGACTCGCCTCGAGAAAGCTTGGAGCGAATCGACGTCTACTATCTTCGCAACCGTTTTTGGTTTCGGCGCCTTTTCGGCGTGCGCACGGCCGGGTACCTGAGTTTTCGAGCCGCCTTGCGTCGTGGCAGGAGCAGGGCTTCGGCTCTCTCCTAGCGCGCCTTTCTCACCAGGTGCGACCTCCTCGCCGACTCTAAGCGCCGTCAGTGCAATAGCCCATCCAAAAGTTCTCGTAAGATCGCCTCGCGGTTAAGCCGATGGCGAGCCAGCGTCACGTGGTAATCAGATAGTGCTTTGCCAGCAGTTGACTCCTGCTGGTCGAACCAGGCCAGTGCCAAGACGAAGACCGCCGCCAACCCGGAAAGGAAGACGACCATCCGCAGTCTTGGGGAACACCCGTCGGAAGGTTAACCCGCTTTTCTCACCACGTGGCGAGGCGAAGTGCGTGAGAAGCCCGTCAGTACAAGGCGCGCGACGCTCGGCGACTCATTTTCTGAGAAATGCGAGCGTACTTGAACCCTACGTTGAGCACGGTGAGCAAGCGCAACGCAGTAATGGCGGGCCTATTGCGTGCTTCGACCGTCAGGTGGTGAGAAATGCGGGTTTAACGACGCAGATTAGAGACGCCACAACCGCACTTGCCGCGACATTGTGCGCCAATCTAAACGATGAGGTATACGAAGCGGGGGCTGCCCCTGCGAGACCGCTTCCGCGGCGAAGTGGGCGGCCTTCCTCTAGTAGATTCCCACCCGCCCGTCAGTACTGCGGATAGCGCTCGTAGGTCGGCTCCCTCTTCGGTGTGCGCTCTCCGGTGGACCAAAGCAACACAGCGCATGACACCGTCGCCAGGGCGCACCAACTCAGGAGAGGCAAGACTTCACCAAGATACTCGGGACGCACCGAGAGGGCGACTCCAGCGGCATACCCCAAAGTAAGCGCTAGTGAAAGCCACAGACCCAAGCGGCTGCCCTTGGCGGTCAACAGCACCGCCAGCACTCCAATTCCCGCCAGCAGGATGGCGGCGGAGTTCGAAGACCCCAGGCGAGCTTGCACCTGCCACCAACTCGACAGAGCGACGCAGCTGACGATCAGAAACCGAAGAAAGAATTGCATTCCACGCTATCGGGTAACTGGCATCCCCACCTATACGTATCGGCTTTTTTGAGGAAGAAAGTGGGAACTTTGAAGACCCGCGCGAACAGACTATCATGGGATGTACCCAAGCACGGCGAGCAAGCGCAACGAAGTAATGGCGGCCCTATTTCAGTCCGTGGCGAAAGTCGCGGGGGAGCGAAAAATGGGGACTGCCACACTACTGTCCCATCATAAGTCGAATAGAGTCAGTTGGTTAGAAAGGGTGGGTGGCGGAAGTTGGGGGTCGAGGCCCTCTAACACCGGTAAAATGGGGGTTTTCTCGAAAACGGTGACGCTGAGAATCTGTAGAATCCTGTAAAATCCGGCCTCGACACCGTGCTGTTTCCTGAGGATCGCCAGGAGCAAATAGACAATCATAGCGACCCAGATCTGGGTCTTGACCGCGTTGGGCGAGGTGCCGTAGAACTTCTTGATGCGGAGATGTTGCTTGATCCACTTGAAGAACAACTCGACGTCCCAGCGGCGCTTGTATAGCTGCGCGATGGTGAGCGCGGGCAACTGAAAATTGTTGGTCAGAAAGCCTAGACGGAGGTTGGCGTAGAGTGGCCGAGCTTGGCGGATCAGGACCTGGGCGACATCGGCGTAGATGCGCCAGTTGCGTTTGGCGTTGGCCAGCGTGTTGCGGGAGATGGGGCCGCGAAAACCCATGTGGTAGAGCCGTGGTTGAACGGCGCGCAGACTCTCGCGGGAGGTGAGTTGGGCGAAGGCAAGACACAGGAACTGGTCGAGACGGCTAAAGCGCTGGATTTTGTAGTTTCCGCCCTAGCGCTCGACCGAACGGCGGAACTCGGCCAAGGGAAACAGATCGATCAACTGGGAGAAAACACTGCGTCCGGCAAGCATGCCCAGCATCGTAGCGCCGAGCGGCTACCGGGTCGTCGAGGCCGTTCAAATCGATCCCCCCCGAAACCGCCTCTATCCCGCTCTACGATAGAAACTTACACGGTGTTGCCGTTTCCTCCATTCCGTCCCACTTGAGGCCGATCATCCGAGAGTTGCGGACACAGCAAGCGGTAGACGCCGCCCGCTGTGAAGCCGTTTGCGGGGTGAGCCGGCCTACCGCCAGAAACTACCTGAAAGAGTTAGCGTTACTTGGCCTTGCCGAACTTCGCAAGGGGAGCGCCGCCGGCAATCCACCGAATTCCGTGACGCTAACGAGGGAGTTACAGTGGCTGCACCTTAACCCTAACCCTTGAAAGACAAGTGGGGGGTGTGGACTCGAAGGGAAGAAAGAAAAGGGCTTTGCCTCTTTCTCACAGGGTGCAGATGTTTTTCAGGGTCCGCTGCAGGTAGGGGCCCGTCGGGCCTCTCCCAGATCTACACCAGCTTTGCGGGGAGGGCGTTCACGCACATCATCCACGGGCTCCGATTGGAGGAGCACAGCGCAGCCACGGGGTTCAGCCCATGCTCTCGTCCCGGCCCCTCTTCCCCATCTCAGCTTCATGACGCCGTTCCGGGCGGAGGCCGTGGCGTGTAACCTTCCGGGAGTACCTCGGACAGCAGTAAGGCACCGGCCCTGGCGAAGTGCACTGCACGATCGGCCGCTGGAGCGGTGACGTTGGACTTCATGATATTGTCTTGGGCAAGGCCGCAGAAGACCCGCAGGTTGGCGCAAGCGTGGCCGGCTCTACGCTCAGGGATCCCAAGGAGACAGCAGCCATGACGAACAGCACAACCGTCGCGCTTTTTGCAGTGATCTTCTCCTTGTTGACTGCGGGAGGCTGTAGCAGCGCCCCCGAACCCGAGCCGGTGGCCAAACAGGAACCTGCTCAGCCCCCAAAACCCATCGCGCCCGACCCGGAACCCGCCCCGCCCGAGGAGCCGACGCCGGTCCCGAAACCCGCCGCCGCCCCGGCTGAAGGCGCCCTCGGTACGCCAGTGTGGGCCGGACTCAAAGGCAATGGCTGGATCATGATTCAAGGTCTCGATGGCGGCAGCTACGAGAACGTTTGCCCGTCGGTAATGAAAAACGTTCAGGTGGCTTTGCAAGCCAAAGGCCTCTATGCCGGGCCCATCTCGGGCGTGCTCGACGAGGCGACGCTCAACGCCATTGGCGAGTACCAGAAGGCCAACGGCTTGCGTGTCTCCGGCGTCCCCTCGCCTGCCACCCGGGCGGCCATGGGGATCCCCCCGCGCGTCCCCGAGCAGCCTTGAGCAAAATCGACCTGCGACCCCTGTCCCTCTTTCAAACCAACCGGGACAGCGCTTTGATCGGTTCCTGCTCAATCGCCATGCAGCCGGGACCGACAGCTGGAACCCAAACCTGACCATCCCTTCGCACCCGCCGCCTTTGACGTCCAACTGGCTAGCCGAGAACGATCGTTACCAGGGCGTTAGGGAGCATGTTTGTCCTCATGGGGCGTGGGCAGCCCGAACGCCCAGGATTAGGGTCGATCGACCAGCCGTTGTGATGGACGGACACTCTGAAGGCAGCTGGCCCCGGCTTGAACCTAGCGCGTAAACTTAGAGGGGCAGACTGCCCGGCGCCGGAAAGCGGGCGGCTTCAGTTAGCACCCGGGGATCGAAGCCGTAACTGTGGTGCTGCTGACGATGGGTCCTCGGGCAAGGGCACTTTCGTGCTGTCGCCTTCTGGAGAGGATTGCGACAGGACGACGCAATCCTTCTTGTCCACAGGGCCAAGAACCAAGGGCTTATGGATGAGTTGGCGGGGCTGCTGTCGCGATTTCTGGGGGGAAGGCGACAGGGCTGGCGACGCACTGGACGCGGCTGTCGTGCCATCGCTTCCGGGCGAACGAGGTGCGCTTGCAGTTAAGCGTGCTGGCCTACAACCTGGGCAATCTCTGGCGGCGGCTCGGGCTGCCGCAGCGAATCAAGAACTGGTCGCTGACGAGCTTGCAGCACCGGCTGATGAAGACGGGCGGACGATTGGTCAAGCATGCTGGCTACTACTGGCTCCTGCTGGCCGAGGGTCATCTCAACCGGAAGCTGTTTGGCGAGATGCTGCGGCGGATCTGGGCGCTGCCTGTGCCGGGAGGGTAACGCCGACGGCCCGGACAGCCGGCCTAGCGGGTTGCCGAGGCGTCGGCGCGGGGGAGTTGTTGCCAAAAAGCCCTCTGCGGTCGCCGGAACGGTACGATCGGGCAGATTCGAAGGTCGGAGCGGCAGCGAAAGGAGTACCGAACGTTGCAGTAGTGCGAAAACCGTTGCATCGCGGCCGTGGATCGGCTACCCTTCTCTTCCCAGGACAGCCAAAAAGGAAATCCTGGTCAACAGCCCAACGTCATCGTCGGCTCACGGCTCACGACTCACGGCTAACGGCTCACAGCCATGCTTCGGATCACCAACCGCCAATACCGCCGCGCCCTGCTTTCGTTGAACGCCCTCACCCCGTCACCAGCCGCCGAGTCTTCAGGTCCCCCCGCCGCCCGCATTCATGAGACAGTGAGCCGTCTTGGCTTCGTGCAAATCGACCCCGTCTCGGCCGTCGAACGCGCGCATCACCACATCCTTTTCACCCGCCGGCCGTCCTACCGCCGCGAAACCCTCAAACACCTGCTCGAAATCGACCGCGCTCTGTTCGAAAATTCGACCCACGACGCCGCGATTCTGCCAACCGACGTGTATCCCTATTGGAAGCATTACTTCGCCAGGGCCAAGACTTTCGAGGCCCATCCCGGCTATCGCAGGCACTTCGCGCCGGTAACGCCCAAGCTCATCAACAACGTCCTCCGCCGCCTGGAATCCGGGGGACCCTTGAGGCCCCGCGACTTCGAAAGCGCCAAAGTCGGCCGCCACGACCCCTACTTCGCCGAACCCACCCTCGCCAAGCTCACCATGGAATTCTTGTGGAGAACCGGCAGACTGGCCGTCTCCCACCGCCGCGGACAAGAGAAGGTCTACGACCTGGCGCACCGCGTCATTCCTTCCCAACATTTCAATGCGGAAGTTTCGCGATCTCAATTTGTCCGCTGGGCATGTCGCGGCGCGCTCGAGCGACTGGGCGCGGCGACCCCCGCTCAAATCGCCCATTTCTACGACGCCCTATCCACACCCGACGCCGCCCGCTGGTGCGAGCGAAACCGCGGCAAACAAGTCACCGCGGTCGAGGTCACCCTCGCCGACGGTTCGGTCGCCGGACCGGTCTACGCGCTGCCGTCTTTTTCGGAAACAATCGATCAGATGCGGCCCGCACCCCGCGCGCTTCGCCTCCTCAACCCCTTCGACCCGTTGATCCACGACCGCCGCCGGACCAAGCAAGTCTTCGGATTCGAATACGCACTCGAAATCTACGTCCCCGCCGCCAAGCGCCGCTACGGCTATTACGTGCTGCCGATTCTCGAAGGCGAGCGATTCACCGGCCGCATCGATCTCAAAACCGACCGCAAGCGCGGCGAGCTACAAGTCTTGGGCCTCTGGTGGGAACCCAAGGTAAAACCCACCCCAACCCGCCGCAACCAACTAGAAGCCGCCCTAACCCGCCTGGCTCGGTTCACCTGTCCCGGCGAGTAGGATTATCGGCCGATTCGATTTTCGCTTCCGAAGATAGCCTTCGAGAGTATCGTGCGTTCGTTTGTGCCCGGCAAGGCCGCGAACATCTTGAGCCGCGAAGCGGCATAAGAGCCGATCAAACTTTTTTTGAAATCAGTGGTCAGAGGTTGTATTTCTCCCTCAATAGGTGTTCATAATTCTCAAACCGCTTTTTCCCTATGAAGCGGCAACACGTTGCGATATACCCACGGTAGGTATGGGACCCAAAGTTTGAAAAAGGGCATACCCCCCCAGGTGGGATTGCGGGCACGGGGGGGGCAGACCCTGGAGAAGGAAACCAGGTATCAATAATGGGGATTGAGGGTGTTCCTAGAGTTGTCGACTGCGGCTAGATACTGGCACCACCTCCGCCGCCGAAGGCGCCCCACCCACAGGATTGGCCGCAACTCTTTCCGCTCCCGCTAGTCGGGCATGACACTTCCCAGGTTTCGCCAGAAGACACGATTGTAATGCCCTCGTCTTACTTCCGCGCCAGCAACTTTCGTAGCCGACCCTTGAACACCTGTTCGCGAGGTGATCTGGAACCGCTCAGGAGCCAATCTTCAAGCTGACCAACCCTCACCTCGTGCTGCGCTTCGAGCCGCCTTGTGGTGACGACCAGCCGCGTGCTCTTGCCCGGTCTGACGCAGCCACCGAGATCTGAAGCGCGGAAGGCCTGGAGGCCAAGCACGGCAGCCTCGTAGACCGACGATGCGTCGACTTCTACAGAATGCTCTAGTCCCTCTGAGTCCTGCAATGACACGAGACACGTTCGCACATTCGGTACCCGGGTGGACCCAAAGCTCCAGATCACACCACCCCAGGCATCCCTGGTGGCCGAGAAGGGGACTTTGCGGGCGCCAGCCGGGGAAATCAGGCTAAATAGCTTCTTGGAGAAGGTTAACGGTCGGCTTGCCGGACGCCTGGCGATCCCGATTCACGATGCAGAAGGGACGCTGATTGGCTATGCCGGTCGGGCACTCAATGGTCAGCAGGATGATCCGAAGTATCTGTTTCCGTCATCAGAGGCGCACGGCTTCTACAAATCCCACCTGCTGTTTATAATCTGCACCGGGTGTTGACGGCTCCTAGGCGGGTGCGGACTGTGGCAGTGGTCGAGGGGTTCTTTGACTGCATGCGGCTGACAGAAGCTGGCTATCCAGCAGTGGCACTGATGGGGAGTTCAGTGCCTCCACACCAAGAAATACGGCCTCACCAAGCCTCCCCGCGTAGTCACAATTTGCCCGCCCCTCAGAGCCTATAACCTCTGCCGGATCGCGGCTGAAGTCTTACCCCCAGAAGCGCACAAGCGCTTCTTATTTTCCAGCCAGGACGCCTTTTCAATGACCAACCCAACGCCGCTTCTTGAGGCCCCCATCTTCATCCGCCCAGGCGATCAGAAAGGCGCGCGGCATTACCTTATACCGCCCATCGAAGAAACGGCCGAGAGGGGAAAAACCTAGCCCCATGGCCACACAGCCCATTCCCAATCTCGGTGAACGCTTCGCCGACATCCTGCCCCGCAAACGGCTCCTCACCGTGGCCGAGCTTAGCGAAGCCTTGGGTTTGAGTAAATCCGCCATATACAAGCTCGTGCACGCCGGAAAAATCCCGTACACCAAAATTTCCAGTTCCGTCAGATTTTTCGGTGCCGTTACGAGACCACCTCGTCATTGAGCGGGCTGGCCGGTTCCAATATGGCATCGTGGGTCTTGAATAAGATGCTCGTTCATGTCCTCCGAGCTTCTAACCCGAGGGAATGAGGCCCGGTGGAGACGTGCGCCGGGCTTCCTGCCCCTACACTCGCGCGGCCCTGGCCGATGCCCAGAAACCGGGGGTGTCCAAGGTGTCCAAGTGAATCCTAACTGTTTTTCATTTCCGCCTGTTATATAGAGAGGGAAGGAGAGAAAAGGTAGGAAACTGCCTGGACACCTTGGACACCCCCGGTTTCTGGGCATCGGCCAGGGCCGAATCAGTGTAGGGGTGTAGGGTAGTGTAGCCTCTGCCATTAACTTCCTAACGCGCGTATTAGCCGGTAAACTCGGATAACCCTGAACAGGCCTACACCCTACATCAAGGGCGCCCTGGACAAATGGCAATGAGACGGTACCGGGCGAATTGGCATTAACCCCTTGTGCGCCAGCAACTTTTTGGGTGGTCTGCGCCTCAATAGAAAAGTCAGCTTCGCCACGGTGCACGGCCTTCGCCCAAACGTGCTGGCGAGAACGCCCCATTCGTGCGCGGATGACTTGACGTCCCGTTGATGATCGTTGATCCAGCCGGCCAGGCCGACCAGCATGAACCGGAGCGGGTCCAGAGCTTGCATGGAGACACAACCTAGCACGACTCCGTCCCATAAACGAACCTCGGCGCTCATCCGAACGCCAACTGCAAATCGTAGTCAGCAAGCCGCTTACACCACGATCGTGTTTTGGGACCATACGCCGGCGTTTCTTCCCTTTCAGCACATTCTTCCGGGAATAGCAGGGAGCTGGGGACAGTCCATCTTTCGCCTACCCAGCACGGGGCCTGGGAGTGAACCTGATATAATTCCAAACAACTCAACACCAACGCTCAGCCCAATGTGGAAATACATCCCGCTCACCTTTAAGAACCTGCTGCGCAACCGCCGCCGGAGCGTACTGACAATCCTCAGCGTCACCGTATCGCTGTTCTTAGTCGGGGTGCTTCTGTCAATCTACGCTGCCTTCTTTCAGCAAGAAGTCTCCGAAGAGCAGGCACTCCGGCTCGTCACACGGCATCGGGTCTCTCTGACGCAAGCGCTGCCCGAATACTACGGCGAGCGCATTCGTCAGATCGACGGCGTCAAAGAAATGGCTCTTCCGGGTTTTTAGTGGGTGGCCAACGGGTAGCCGGCTCCTCCATCCTGCCGACCCGACGTCGCCCGCAGTCACATCGGAGCCCAAAAGGCGGCCAAGAAATCCCCAAATACCCTACACGCCAGTCCGGTCGTGGGCAACTCGTAAAGGGAATAAGACACTGATAAACAGGGAGTTATCTCTTTGAGTGTGGCCACTGGATGACAGTTGTGGATCTGCATTTCACAGCCTTCGGGAGACTGTACGACTACCTGCCAGCAGCCTTGCTCTACTCGTAACCCTTTTGTTTATCAGTAATTCTTTTTGGCCAACGCAGTCGCCGCCCGGCCTTGGGGGCCGTAGAGTTGTCACGAAGCCCTTGAATGGCACCGAAGCAGGCTCCGGGAGGTCGGCCTCACAGTGGCGAGGGATCCGTCACTCACCGCCGCCAGCCACTAAAATCCCAGAAGAGCCAAAGAAATCTGTCCCAGCAGTTGGTTCGGCGGGACATACAAAGACAAGAAACCCGAAAACCAGTTCGCGCGCTTCGCGGTAGATCCTGAGAGGATTTTCAAGGTCTCTTCTGAATACGAAGTCGCCCCGGAACAGTTGGAGGCATTTCTGCGTGACCGCCAGGCGATCGCCGTAGGCAAACCGGTCGCCGAAAGGGTGGGTGAGAACGGCGGAGCGAAACTAGACCATAGAGCGGCGAATCGAAGCTGCTTTTGGGCGGAGTAAAAGTAGACCGTCCGAGTGGTCCAGCGAACATTCCTGTGGTGTTTGTGGGACACGAGAGGGATGTATCGCGTGGAGCTATACGCTCAAGTACGGCGCAGTGTCTTTGTCGAAGGGCTCAGTGAGCGCGAGGCCGCCAAACGGTTTGGCCTGGCGCGAGGGACGGTGCGCAAGATGTTGCGCTACGCCACTCCGCCGGGCTATCGGCGGCGCCAACCAGCGCAGAGGCCGAAGCTGGATCCCTTCACCGGAATCGTCGATCAGATCCTCATCGACGATCAGGAACGTCCGAAGAAACAACGCCACACCGCAAAACGCATCTTCGACCGCTTGCGCGACGAGTACGATTTCACCGGCGGTTACACGATCGTCAAGGACTATGTTCGCGACAAGAAGCTCGGCGGGCAAGAGATGTTCGTGCCGCTGGTGCATCCGCCGGGCGATGCCCAGGCCGACTTCGGTGAAGCTCTGGTGGTCATTGACGGCGTACAGCGCAAGGCGCACTACTTGGTGGTCGATCTGCCGCATAGCGATGACGCTTTCGTAAAAGCTTTCCCGGCCGAGACGACGGAAGCGTTTTGCGAGGGGCACAACGCAGCGTTTCGGTACTTCGGCGGCGTGCCACGCAGCATCCTCTACGACAACACGACCTTGGCGGTGGCGAGGATTCTGGGCGACGGCAGGCGCAAGCGGACCAGGGTGTTCAGTGAACTGCAGTCGCACTATTTATTCTCCGATCGTTTCGGGCGTCCGGGCAAAGGCAACGACAAGGGAAAGGTGGAAGGACTGGTCGGTTATGCCCGGCGGAACTTCATGGTGCCGGCGCCAAGGTTTCCAAGCTGGGAAGCGTTCAACGAGCAGCTCGAAGCGCAGTGCCTCAACAATCGTAAGCGGCGCTTGCGGCGGCACACCGAAACGATTGAGGAACGTTTCAAGCGTGACCGCCAAGCGTTGTTGCCCTTGCCGCCCACGCCCTATGACGCCTGCGACAAACGCACCACGCGGGTGACGTCGCTGTCATTGGTGCGCTATCGCGCCAACGACTACTCGGTGCCCACACGCTACGGACATCGCCAGGTGTTGCTGAAAGGCTACGTCGATGAAATCGTGATCTGTTGTGGCAGCGAAGAGATCGCGCGCCACCGGCGCAGTTACGAACGCGAAGAGTTGATCTTCGATCCGCTGCATTACCTAGCACTGCTGGAACGCAAGACCAACGCGCTCGATCAAGCGGCCCCGTTGGCGGGCTGGGAGCTGCCCGAACAGTTCACGTGCTTGAGACGTTTGCTCGAGGCACGGTTGGGAATGCCAGGCAAGCGCGAGTACGTGCAGGTATTGCGATTACTGGAGGACTTCCGATTCGAGCACGTTGCCGCGGCGGTGCGCCAAGCCTGCGAGTTGGGAGCGATTGGCTTGGATGCAGTCAGGCACTTAGTGCTGTGCCGCATCGAGCAACGGCCGCCGCGCTTGGACTTGACGAAGTATCCGCACCTGCCGGCAGCCCAGGTGGAGCAAACCTCCGCTGCGGACTATTTGGCACTGCTGGCACAAGGAGGGGGGTAATGGCGAGGTCGAAACTTCTGCTCGAAGCGCATTTGAAAGCGTTGCGGCTGCCAACCTTCCTGCGCGAGTACGACAAACTGGCGCGGCAATGCGCCGCCGAGAGCTTGGATTCGAGGAGCTTCCTGCAACAACTCTGCGAGCTGGAACTGCTCGACCGTGAACAGCGGGCCACCGAGCGCCGCATCAAGGCCGCGAAGTTTCCCGTGACCAAGAGTCTGGACACTTTCGACTTCCCGTCCTTGCCAGCGTTGAACAAGAAGCTGGTGCTGGAACTGGCGCGCTGTGAGTTTATCGACCGCCGCGAAAACGTGCTGGCACTGGGTAATTCCGGCACGGGCAAAACGCACATCGGCTTGGCGTTGGGACTGGCGGCTTGTCAGCGCGGCTATCGAACACGCTTCACAACAGCGGCGGCACTGGTCAATGAGCTGTTCGAAGCCCGAGATGAACGGCGCTTGCTGCGATGTCAAAAGCAGTTGGCCAAGCAGGATCTGCTGATCGTCGATGAACTGGGCTACGTGCCGCTATCGAAGACCGGAGCGGAGTTATTGTTCGAAGTGTTTTCCCAGCGCTACGAACAGGGCTCGACGCTGGTCACCTCGAATCTGCCGTTTAACGAATGGACGGAGGTCTTCGGCTCCGAGCGGCTGACCGGCGCCCTGCTCGATCGCCTCACGCACCACGTTCATATTCTAGAGATGAACGGCGAAAGCTTCCGTCTGATCCAGAGCAAGAAGAAGCGGGCTCACTCTTTGGGCTGACCCACCGGCCACTCGCCCGGTTTTCGTGGGACGGCCTCCACTACGCCTGGGCCGCCCTAAAGGGCGACCGCAGGCTCCGTTCCAGCCGTCCCACGAAAACCGCTACCCCTTCACCAACTGGTCTACTTTTGCTCCGCCGAAGTGGTCCAAATTTACTCCGCCCTTGACACCAGTGACGTTCGGTGCCTTTCAGACAACCGTAGGGGGAGGGAAAGACGTCTTCGTGGCCAAGATTGTCGAAGGCGACCCGCTCCCCAAGATAACCACCGTCTCGGCCGCCAGTTTCAGCGGCGAACTCGGCGCCGCGCCTGATTCGATTGCCGCCGGCTTCGGCCCGGGTTTGGCCACGGGGACTGTTGGAGCCCCCGCGATCCCCCTGCCGACCTCGCTGGGGGGCACGCTGGTCAGAGTCACCGATAGCGCGGGAACCGAGCATCTGGCAGAGCTGTTTTTGGTGTCGCCCCTTCAGATCAACTACCTCATTCCCGAGGACGCCGCACTCGGTCTCGCCCTGGTGATTGTGGAAACCGACGGCCAAGAGGTCGCGCGGGGCACGGTACGCATTCATGCAGTTGCACCGAGCCTATTCACCGCCAACGTCAGCGGCCAGGGTGTGCCCGCCGCGAGGGCCCTGCACGTGGCCGCCGACCTCACCCAGACAGAGCGGCTCATCTATGACGATACGGCCCCGGTAGGCAGCCGGGAGGCCCTGCCGATCGATCTAGGCCCTGAGGACGAACAGGTCTTCTTGGTGCTGTTCGGGACCGGCATGCGAGGCATTACGACCGGAGCGACGGCCACCGTTGGCGGCGAGGCGGTACCCATTGCCGACCTTCTCGCCCAGCCGACTTTGGTCGGGCTCGACCAGGCCAACCTAGGCCCCCTGCCACGATCGCTGATCGGTCGCGGCGAGGTGGACATCCTTCTGACAGTAGATGGCAAGGCCGCTAATACGGTAACCGCTAATATTCAATGACCGCTCTCGACGAAACTGCTCTGTCGCGACGCCTCACAGAGGTTATAGGATACGTTCCGATCAGACGGCCGAGTCGTTGTACCCACGCTCGTCTGACACCATCGACGGCCTGAGCCGCGACCAGCGTGGCAGCCCGGCCCGACTCGCTCTGACGGGGCTTTGAAAAGTTGACTCTATACGATGTTGAGGAAACCGTCCGGCGGCTTCGCTTGCTGGAAGACAAGGGGCTATGGTTGCCTCCCAGCGTTCTCTTCTCAATTCTCCACATCGATCATTCACGTTTGGTCAGTGGAGGAATACGACGATGTCGGTGGCAAGCGACGTTTTGGACAACGTCCGAAACCCTCCCTCAGCTCTAAAACGTGGGTTCCGACTTCAAGCGGAAACCCAGATTCGGATTCTGCAACAACTTGGCAAAATCGGGTACCCAGCCTACGTCGCGGAGCGCGTTTGGAAGAAGGCACTGGATTCCTCTAACTCCTACGTCCGATATTGCGCTGCACGAAGCTTCTACTTCAGTGACGACGATCCAGAAGAGAAGAAGCAACTCAACGGACATCGTCAATTTGGACGTCCTCCGATAGCGCGAAGTTCGCATCGCGCTCGGTAAGTTGAAGACTGGCCGCCAGGCTGGGACGCCCCCCACGATAACGGTTGACCTCGAACTGTGGGTTGTACCCATGTGAAGAAGCTTCCAGGTGGACGGACGTATTGTTACTCAACAGGAATAACACACCACCGGCCTCCGAACCCTTTAGTCTGGATAGATGTTTTCAGGCGAGGCGTCTTTGCCGCGCGCAAGGTGACCTGTTTGGTAGGAAGCGAACCCGTCCCGCTCATCGGCGAGTGCGGCGCCGGCAAGACACATTTACTGACCGGACTGTATGTGGCGGCGTGCCGGCAGAAGCGGAGGGTCCGCTTCACAACCGCGGCCGGGCTGGTCAACGAACTCGGAGAGATTAGAGTCAGGTCCTATCCATTCAAGGTTTTTTGTAGGCGCACTTAGGCGAATAGTTCGCTCACTTCGGAGAACTGCATGTACCCGATGGGCGAGATGTTCTCGATGTACTCGAACGGCCTGCCCGAAGGGGTTTGTGTGACCTTCTTGGTCCAGTCGACTCCCATGGCCGAATAAATACTGAGCAGGACGTCCTCCGGGTAGATGGACCGCTTCTGGCTCCATCCCGGCTCGACAATCTTGGCGCCCGTCTCGTTGGTGACTCCCAGCACCTTGCCACCTTTGACCCCGCCGCCGGCGAACACCGCGCTTGAGGCGTGGCGGTAGTGGTCACGGCCCTTCTGGGTGCTCAGCTCACCTGTAGTTCTTCCGAACTCGCCCATGCAGACAACCAAAGCTTTGTCGAGCAAGGGCCGCCGGTGCTCATCGGTCCGGGAGGCCAGATCCTCCAGCAGACTCCCGAGAGCGGAATCCAGCTCCCTGCAAAGAGTGTACTGGTTCACCTTGGCCGTCTTGTCATACGCGTGCCGGTGTAAGTCCCAGCCGCCGTAGGAAATCAGGATGAACCTGTTCCCGGCGTTCTCCTGCACGATGTTTCTTGCCAGCACGCAGGCGTCGCCCAGCGCGCTCGAACCGTAGCGCTGGTGTTCGTCGCTCGCGATCTTGAACACCTCGGAAACGCGGGGATTGCCCAGCAGGGGATAGGCTCCCTGATATTTCCCGTCGAGCTCGTGGAATAGCCGTCCGCGGTCGCCGTCCTCCTGCCGCCATCCGGCGTCCAGGTCTTTGAGCATCCCCAGTCTCCGGCGGAACCGGTCTCTTTCCTGCTCCGGGACCAGGAAGGGCGGAGGGTCGGTGCTGAAAAGGGTCATGGGACCGCAACTGGCCGGCAGCACGCCGGGGCCAACCAACTGCATTCCCGGGCTGGTGACCACGTTCATGGCCAAGAACGCCGGCAGGTAATCCGATTCTTTGCGCCGGCCGGCTGTCTCATACGCGATCACCGCCCCGACCGACGGAATCTCTTTGACGCGGGCGGGCGAGAGTAGCCGTCCCGCCTGCACGTAGTAGCTCCCGCGCCCGTGATCGATCTCCCATGCCTCGATCGAGCGGACGATGCAGTATTTGCCGGTCTGGCGGGACAGGCTGGGCAGAAGACCGACGGGCATGCGCAGTCCCGGCGCGACGGTGCGGATGGGCGTTGGTGCATGAATCAGAATCGGCTGTCGCGTAACATCGGCTCGCAGCTCTGATCCATCATGGAAATTGGGGAGACGACGTCATGGCCGCAGCGAAGTCGAGTCGAGTGAACCGCAAATACAAGACGAAGTACAGAATCCGCAATTGGAAGCAGTACGAGCGTGGCCTCAGGAGTCGCGGCGACGTCACGATCTGGCTGAGCGAGGAAGCGATCGCCGCCTGGAGACCAGAAAAG
The DNA here is from genome assembly GCA_965206025.1 of Bryobacterales bacterium. Classification (GTDB taxonomy): domain Bacteria; phylum Acidobacteriota; class Terriglobia; order Bryobacterales; family UBA6623. The sequence goes on from CBDBIU010000004.1 coordinate 1,146,559, forward strand.
AACGGTCTCCGTGGAGGCCAGCGGCAATACTCGAACCTGGCGATCTTGACCGCCTTGACCCTGCGGCTCGTCTTCCGCCTGCCGCTTCGCCAGACCGAAGGTTTCCTGGACTCGCTGCTCAGCTTGATGGGCCTCGACCTCAAAGCGCCGGATCACACCACGCTCTCGCGTCGGAACCAGATCGTTGCGGTGCCGCCGCTCGCCCGAGCCCACGACGGCCCGATCCACCTGATCGTCGATTCCACGGGGCTCAAGATCCTGGGTTCGGGCGAATGGAACGCGCACAAATATAAGGCGTCGAAGAAGCGACGGGACTGGCGGAAGCTGCACATCGGAGTGGATGAGGAGGGATTCATTGTGGCGGCCGAACTTACGACGAGCAGCGGGGACGACGCTTCGGCACTTCCTGATCTGCTCGACCAGATCGAGGTTCCCGTCCGGCGATTCACAGCGGATGGGGCCTATGATCACAGGTCGATCTACGACCGGGTCAGTGTGGCCGGTACAGAGGATGTCGTGATCGTGATTCCGCCGCGTCGCTCTGCGGTGTCGGCCGAGCCGACGGACGGCCCGTGGGCGCAACGAGAAGCGGCGCTTGAGAGGATTCGCACGATCGGCCGACGGGAGTGGCAGAAGGAGTCGGGCTACCGACAGCAGGCGCGGGTTGAGAACGGGTTCTTCCGATACAAGTTAGTGCTCGGCGGCGGCCTGAAGGCGAGGAACAGCAAGGCGCAGAGGAGAGAGGCCACCATCGGGTGTCACATCCTCAACCGCATGGCCGAGCTCGGCAAGCCGAGGTCCTACGCCGTAGTGTCGTGAACGAGGGGTTGGGAAAGCGGCCTAACTCGCGCTGGACCTGATTCATGCACCAACGCCAGTTCGAGGGGGTAGTCAAGTTTTTCAAGACAAACAACATGCGCTCTTCCGCGGATTAAGCCGGCAAACTGGCGGGTGATTGGGCGGAACCGGCGCGCGGAGACGAGACGGGTGCGGCGCAAGAGATCCTGGCGGCGGTGCGCGGAGGACACGCCGAGAAAGCCTGCCGAAAAGCTGCCGGTTTGCTCGCGAAGGGGAAGGCACGCGCCCCCTGTGTGTGGGATGCCGTGCACTTGGCCGCCGGCGAGTTGATGATGCGACGGCCGGGGATCCTCGGCATCCACACGGTCACCTCGGCGAACGCCCTTCATTACGCGTTCCGGATTGCGGCCGAGAAGGAAACACGGCTGTATCTGCTATTGCAAGGCTTAGGCTGGATGAGCCAGTTTTCGCATTTCATGTCCGAAGATCGGGAAGTCGGTACCCTCAAGATCACGGATGTCGAAGGCGCCGAGATCGCTTCCGATCCCGAGGAGGCTGTTGAAGAGATCCTAGAGTTGGTCTCTTCTGACCGAACTCAGGCCGCCGCAAAAGCGTTTCGATCCGCTCAGAAGCATCCGGTGCCGTAGGGGTTCGCACGAGCGGCGCGGAGTTTGATCTTCAGCAAGGGAAGGGACGCCCACGACTACAAGTACGCAGCCGCTATTTTCGAAGACTACGCGCTGGTCGACCCGGTGTGGCGTCCCCACATGCTGGCCACCGCGGCGTACAACCTACGCGGCAGTGACCTGACGGACTCCAAGGTGATGCAGCACGCTCGCGACGTGGTGAGGTCGTTGCGTGCTTAGACAAGTTGTCCAAAGGTCATGTCCTCTATCAGACGACCATCGCCCCTACTTGTTCTGCTCGTAGGCCTGGAACGCCAAGTGCAAGTAGGGTGCCATCAAGACGCCGGTCAAGATGACGAAGTTTACGCCCGCAAACGCAAGCCGCAGCGGCAGCGTCTTGTGAAACCGCGCCGGAGGCCGTAACCCGCTACCTGGTCCCTCCAGCAGGAAGACGATCAGCGCGGCGTGAATCATCGTGTGGCCGATGACCTCCACCTTTCCGAACACCATCGTCGTCAGGAAGAAGACCAAGGTGATCGTCAGTGCCATCGGTCGCGCGAGTAGACAAATAATCAACAGATAGCCGAGAGAAAGCTCGATGAACGCCGCCGCCACGAGGAAGAACTCGGGCTCCAACCCAAGGGACAGGACTGGGTGTTCTCTCAGAATGGAGAGCGCCCATTTCGGGTAGACGAGCTTCTCCAAGGCTACCCAGCAGAGCGAGAACCCGACGGTCGCGTAGAGGCCGGGCAGCGCGGTTTTGCGAATGGCGTCGCGCGAACTGCTGCTAGCGATGAGGTAATAGGCGGTGCCCAAAAACAAGACGTAGTCAAGCATGTGGAACCAACCGAATTGTTGGATGCCGATGGCGTAGACGCCCATCAAACCCACCCCAGCCAGGGGCACCGTTACGTCGAAGAGCAGCAATAGAGCCACTAAAAACTGATACCAGCCGATCCACGGCGCCGCCGCCTTCAGCGCCGGAACCAAGACCGCATCGGCCTGCCAGCACAGCAGCAGGACAGCAAATGCTCCGACGCGCATCACCGTGAGGCCCGAGGACTTCCTGGTCTCCAACCAGCGGTCGATGACGCGGTGCCAACCGGCACCGGCAAAGCGCCAGTCGAGCCAGGAAAAGAGAACAATCACCGCAACGCTCAAAGCGAGCAGACCCCAAAACGTGACACTTGCGATTTCGTCGAACGAGAGGGGCCGGTCCGTGAAGCTAAATTCGCTGAACCACTTAACATGGGCTTCTGCCCGGCCAGGCATCAGGGCCACAAAGGCTGACGGAACTAATCGCGCTGCGGTTTTCATGTGGTGTATTTCACGGGCCGCTGCGACCAGCCAAACGGTGCCATTCTCCCGCAGCCGACCGGGCGAGGCCCCTTAGCCCGCTAGCTCCGGCAACCAATGGAATGCCAGAGGACCGATGGGGAATTATGATATCAGAGGACAAGCGAGTCGGAGTTGGTGACGGTGTTGCGCAGCCGGGGACTGAAACTATAGACGATCGGCCTGTACTTCACCCATCCGCGAGCGTCAATGGATGCCCCCGTATGAAATTCGAACAATACCGGAAGTGCGATGAGTGACTATGACCTGGTAGTGATTGGCAGCGGGCCGGCCGGTCAACGAGCGGCAATCGCCGCGGCCAAACTCGGGAGGAGCGTCGCCCTGGTCGAGCGCGATTTCACTGTCGGAGGCGCTTGCCTGCACGAAGGTACGATTCCGAGCAAGACGCTGCGTGAGGCGGTGTCTTATCTGTCCGGGATCCGCCAGCGCGAGCTCTATGGATCCGCCTACCGCGTCAAGGAAAAGATCTCGATCGAGGATCTTCAGTTTCGGACGCAGCGGGTCACGGAACGCGAGGCCGACGTCGTCCAAGACCAGTTGATCCGGAACTATGTTGACATCGCCGCAGGTACGGCCTCCTTTGTGGACCTTCACAGGGTCCTGATTACCAACGAGCAGGGTACCCGGACGCTCACGGCCGAGAAAGTGATTATTGCTGTCGGCACGAAGCCGGCGCGGCCTACCGGCATTGAATTTGACGACCGCAAAATCGTGGACAGCAACGGGCTGCTGAAGCTGACGGAGATTCCTCGCACAATGACCTTCGTCGGGGCCGGTATTGTGGGCGTGGAATACGCCACGATCTTCCGAACCCTGGGTGTGCGGGTCACCTTGATCGACGGGCGGCAGCGGCCTTTGGAATTCGTAGACGACGAGATCGAAGACGCTCTCTACTTCTACATGCGGGACGAAGGGATCACGGTCCGATTTGGAGAAAAAGTGTCGCGAGTTCAACTCACCGACGAAGGAAAGGTCTGGGTGGGTATGGAAAGCGGCAAAGAGCTGACGACGGACGCACTGATGTTTGCGGCCGGGAGAATGGGCGCCTCGGAGGACCTGAATCCGCAAGCGATCGGCCTCGAGCCTGATGACCGCGGGCGACTCAAGGTGGATGAGGGTTACCGAACTTCGGTCGAGAACGTCTACGCCGTGGGTGACATCATCGGTTTTCCCAGCCTCGCCTCGACCTCAAGGGAACAGGGACGCATTGCCGCGCTGCATGCGTTCGGTGCGGAGGTTCCGAGAATTTCGTCTGAGCTCCCGTTTGGCATTTATACCATCCCCGAGATTGCGATGGTGGGACCTACGGAAGAGGATCTCACGGCACGAGAAGTGCCTTGCGAAACCGGCGTGGCGAAGTTTCGCGAGCTTTCCCGGGTTCAGATCAGCGGCCGTCGAATCGGGCTCCTCAAGCTTTTGTTCCATCGGGAGAATCTAAAGCTGCTGGGCGTGCACATCCTGGGGGAAAGAGCCACCGAGTTGGTCCACATCGGCCAAGCCATCATCGATCATGGCGGGACGGTCGAGTACCTGCGCGATGCCGTGTTCAATTACCCCACTTCGGCGGAGGCTTATAAGGTGGCCGCCTTGGATGGGACGAACAAGTTGTGAGTTTCTCTTCGTCGCTCAGGTTCGCCAAACCCTGTGCTGAAGTCGACCCTGGTACCCCTGTTAAGAACGGGCTGCTTCATGCAACCGTAAGTGGACAAAAAGCGGGCAAAATTTGCGAGTGCAAGACTTTTACCCTTGATTGCAAAGGACTTCCCAAAATAGATATTAGGTCTGCAAAACCTTTATTCGTGGGTTCGATTCCCACCCGCACTTTATTCCACGTCCGTGTAACTTCGCTACGACTGCTCTGTAGTTGGCCATTTGGTGGACGGGGAACAATAAGGGTGCATCGAGCAGACGGAACCAGACCAAACGAGACTACATGAGACTAAAAGCCCAGCAGGGTAAGTGTTTTGGCGTCAACAACTTCTATTGAAAACACAGGACTTGTGAGTGTCGGTAAGCAGCCCTGAAAAGGCTGGCGTCGGCGGTTCAATTCCGTCCCTGGCCACCAGTTTCCAACAAGTTACGGGCCGCCGGCCAGCTGTGGTTGCTCGGGCCCGCCGGCACGGCCCTGAATGTGGATGACCCGTTGGTTCGCGATCTTTAGATCATCGGTGCGGTCCTCGAGCATTCGCTCGGCCACGAGCACCCAGTGACTGTAGTCCGCCAGCAGCTTGAGCTCGGGGAAACGCGGGAGAAGACGGGCTGTTCTCCAGGAGGTGTACAAGATACGGCGGCGGTGGGTCTCCCAGGCTAAGGGAATGCCCGCTTCCCGTTCCATCTCGAGCGCGGCTTCAAAGACCTCGACGGCCTCCTCGTCCGTCATCGCATCGGTTCCCCCGTGCGCCGATAGCTGCTCCGGGGAGAACTAACTCCCCGGCGCGGTCTAATTGGCGACGCAGGGATGCCAGATGATCCCCCACTCCGCCCCCCAGTTGGGAGTGGCCCGCGCCGACGGTGATGACCATCGGCAAAAAGACCAGCCCGTGATCGGCCAGCAGACGGTTGAAGTCCCCCGCCCCCGGGTTGCCGGCTTGCGGTTCTGCTCGCGGCTGACTGCGCGGCGGCGCCTCAAACGGTAGAGACCGGCGATCCCGCCGGGCTTTCGTCAAACCGTAGGGACCGGCGTCGCAACTCTGGCGGGGAAAAGAGAGCAATGGAGGCTAGTGTAGTGCGTCAAACGGATTGACGTTTATCAAGAGAGCGCCGAGCGCGTTTGACTTTCTCCAGGTTTGTTGCCGCAGCCGGTGGCAGCCGGCAGCATGATTCTCGACCGTTCAATCAGACGGGCCAGCAGCTTTCGGCTCCGCACGATGGCTTCCACCCGCGACCGCTGATCCGCGTCCAGTTCAATCTGGGGAGCAATACGCATCGCGGACGTCCTCTCAATTGCCTAGACGTCCCCAAGATAATAAACATTGCTATTTACGACGCACTACACTAGAACAAGCAGGCTCGTCCGTCCCCGCGAGGACAAGCAGGAATGCTGATCTTACAAGCAAGAACGAGTGCTTGCCCTACCGGAGCCCAAGGGCCGCCGGCGACAGCGGGCCGGCCGCTCACAAAGCGGCGAATGGCTTCGTGGCACACCGGCTGTGCGCGCCATGTCCGCCGCCCCCCGGTCTCACATACAAGTGTGGCCACCGTCGATGACGATCGCGCTGCCGGTCATATAGGCCGAGGCCTCGCTGGCCAGATATACCACGGTGCCCTTCAACTCTTCGGGTTGCCCGGCCCGTCCCATCGGCACCTTCGACATCCAAAAGTCCCAGCGATCCGGGTCGTCCTTCTGTAGCTGGACCACGGGCGGCGTCACCATGTATCCAGGGCAGATCGCATTCACGCGGATATTGAAAGACGCCCACTCGACGGCCAGCGATTTGGTCAGCATAATCACCGCGGCCTTGGCCGAGTTGTAGGTGGCGTGCTCCTGAGGAACCAGGACAGTCAGTCCACACATGCTGGCAATGTTGATGACGTTACCTCGCTTCTGTTCGGCCATGGGACGGAAGGCGGCCTTCGAGCAAGTGAACATGGCGAACACATCGAGCTCATAGACGCTCTTAAAATCCGCCAAGCTCATCTCCTCGGCGGGCCCGATCACGGCCATGCCGGCATTGTTGAGCAGAACGTCAATAGTCTTCCATTGACCCGTTACCGCATCTATGGCTCGGAAGGCCTGGTCCTCGTCGGTGATGTCAGCTTGGAGCGCCATGGATTTGACTCCCAAACCCTCTATTTCGTGCGCGGCATCCTCGGCCTTTTCCTGGTCGACGTCCACGATAGCGATATTCGCGCCATGCTCGGCCATACCAAGGGCCATCGCTCTCCCCAAACCCCGGCCTCCGCCCGTGACTATCGCATTTTGCCCTTCCAGACTGAAAAGATTGCTCATTGCCGTACCCCTTCCCCTCTGTAACGATTGCATTCAACTGCCGGGTGTTTGCCGCGGAATCCCGGTCCCATCTAGTCCGCTTTTCTCACCACGTGGCGAAGCGAAGTGCGGGAGAGGCCCGTCAGTACAAGGCGCTTGCCGCTCCGCGAGCTTTTTTGAACAATGCGGGCTAGTCCCACGGGGCGCCCAGTTCGATCACGTCCCACTTGCCCAGTTCAGCCTGAATGCCGGGCAATTCACTCCACTTGACGGCGATCGCCCAGAAGAGGCCGAGTCTCTCCTCGTGTTCGTTGGTCAAATAGTGCGAGGCGCCATCGGGAATGAAGACTACGTCGCCGGCCTCGATGTCATGAGGCACGCCGTCGATGAACACCTTTCCTTTACCTTGGAAGACGTAGTAGAGCTCTTCTTGACCCACGTGGCGGTCTTCGTGGCCTACGGTCCCGGGCTTGAGCCACCAAAAGCCGGCCGTGTACTGCTGGGACCCGCAGGTGTCTTCGGTGACCATGACCTGATCCCGCATCGTGTTGTCCGGAGACTGCAGGTAGGGCACGTCCGTCCTTTTGAAAACGATTTTCGGTTGGTCTGGCATTTCCCTCTCTCCTGTGCTCGATTTGTTCAGCGCTGCCTGCCTAAGCGGCCGCCGGTGCTTCAGGACCGTACCAGAGTCATATCTGGAAGGGGTGCAAGCCCGCGAGCCGGAAAGCCTGCGCTCAAGATCCCTTGTGCCTGGGACGGCCAACTTTTCTTGCCGGCATACGAAAGAATCGATCGTATCATCGCGCGGTCACGGTATGCGGGGCTACCGCGGCCTTGGCGGAGTCGCAGGCGGCGCGCTCCCGAGCAACCAGAACAGGGTGGGACAGGCGCCTGAGAAGCGGTTGGCCCTAGCCCGCATTTCTCACCACCTGACGGTCGAAGCACGCAATAGGCCCGCCATTACTGCGTTGCGCTTGCTCGCCGTGCTCAACGTACTGTTCAAGTACGCCTCCGCTCGCCGAGCGTCGCGCGCCTTGTACTGACGGGCCTCTCACGCACTTCGCCTCGCCACGTGGTGAGAAATGCGGGCTAGGTGTAGAGCCGATCTCCACGAGCGACCGCCGCTCCGAACGAGCTTGGTCCTCAGGCGCCTGTCCCATCGGAGCCACGCATCCCGCCTCGCCGCCTGGCGAGAAAAGCGGGCTACTCCCACGGGCTGCCCAGTTCAATCACGTCCCACTTGCCCAGTGCTTCCTGAATAGCGGGCAGATCACTCCACTTGGCGGCGACCGCCCAGAAGAGGCCGAGCCTTTCCTCGTATTCGTTGGTCATGTAGTGTCGGGCGCCATCGGGGATGAAGGCGACGTCGCCGGTCTCGACATCATAAGGCACATCGTCGATGAACAACTTCCCCCTGCCCTCGAAAACGTAGAAGATCTCTTCTTTGCCGGGGTGGTAGTCGGTGCCGCCTACGGTCCCCGGCTTCATCCAGAAAAACCCGGCCGTGTATTGTTGCGCCCCGCAGGTATCTTCGGTGATCATGACCTGGTCGCGCATGGTCTTATCGGGAGACTGCAAGTAAGGCACGTCCTTCATTTTGAAAACGATTTTCTGTTCGGTTGCCATTCCCTCTTCCCCTCTGTTTACTCGATGCCGTCTGTTCAAATCGCCGCCGGCACTTCAGCGCGCCGCCACCCTCACGCGAGAAAGGGGCGCAAGCCGGCGACGCCGGATACGCTTGCCTTCCGTTGTCCCTTTGGCCAAGGGGTAACTTTCCCGACAGCAGCGGAAAGAATCGATGGTATCATCGCACGGTGACGTGTGCGGACACGGTAAGGGCATGTCGGAAATAGTGCGGGCGTACTTGAACCCTCCGTTGAGCACGGTGAGCAAGCGCGACGAAGTCACGGCGGGCTTATCACGCGCTTCGACCGTCAGGTGGTGAGGAAAGGGGGCTACCCGCCCAATGCCGAACAGCTTGAGGTTCGAGAACAAAGTGGCGGTTGTGACCGGTGCCGGGAGCAGCATCGGCCGGGCCGCGGCCCTACTCTTCGCCCGGGAAGGGGCGTCCGTCGTAGCAGGCGTCCACAAGTCCAGCGACGCTGGCCCGTTGGAGGAGAAGGCGCAAGGACTCGCCGGCAAGCTGGTCGGAGCTCAGATCGACGTCACCCGGGACGAGGATGCCCAACGGCTGATCGCCACGGCCGTGGAACGTTTTGGCGGCCTACATGTTCTCGTCAACAACGCAGGTATCGTCATATCGGGTACGGTGACCGAGGCGACCGAAGAAGAATTGCAGCGCCTGCTGGACGTCAATCTCAAGGGAGTGTTTCTATGCTGCAAATACGCGGTCCGAGAAATGCTCGAGCGCGGCGGCGGGTCGATTGTCAATAACAGTTCCATCAATGGACTGCGGGGCAACCACCGCCTGGCGGCGTACGGCGCTTCAAAAGGCGCGGTGGTCTCCCTGACGCGGGCGATGGCCCTCGACTACGCGGCTCAAAATATTCGAGTGAACTGTGTTTGCCCGGCGTCGATCGAAGAGACGCGAATGTTGGATTTCGCCATCGCGGAGTCCCCGGACGAGAAGAAAATGCGGGAGTACTTGCTGGCTAAACATCCCATCGGCCGCCTAGGCCGGCCCGAGGAAGTGGCTCACGCCATCCTGTTTCTCGCCGGCGACGAGGCTTCGTTCATTACCGGCGTGGCGATCCCCATCGACGGCGGACGCTCGATTCGCTAAGTGAGCCGTGCGCACCGCTACGGCGTGAGCACCCCTACCGCCCCATGGAAGAAACCCGGTCGCCTCGTCTGCAAACCTTGATTCGCGCGGCTGACATTCAGGCACGAGTGTCGGAGATCGGAAGGCAAATCACGAAGGATCACTTCCCTCGGCCTGATCGCTCGCCCCTGCACCTGATCGGTGTTCTCAAGGGCGCTTTCGTCTTTCTCTCCGACCTTGCCCGCTCGATCGAAGGGCCCGTCACACTCGATTTTTTGGACGTCAAAAGCTACGGACGCGCCGCCACTAGCTCCGGCGCCGTCGAGATCACCAGAGACATCGAGCAGAATATCCGGAACTTGGATGTCTTGCTGGTGGAAGATATCGTCGACACCGGGCGAACGATCGCCCGCCTGCGCAGTCTGCTGAGCGAGCGCCGGCCTCGGTCACTGCGCGTGGCGGCGCTGCTCGACAAGCCCGAGCGCCGAATTCAACAGGTCGAGCTGAACTACGTGGGGTTTCAGATTCCCGACAAGTTCGTCGTCGGCTACGGCCTCGACTACGCGGAACGCTACCGCAATTTCCCCGACATTTGCACCCTGGAAGGCTACGAAGAGGAAGCAGAGCGAAAGGCTCGCTGAGCGGCGCGCGACTTGTACTGACAGGCCTTTCACGCACTTCGTATCGCCGGCTGGCGAGAGAGCGGGTTAGGATCGGCTTCAAACGGAGCGTTCCAGCGCCAAGGATTCCCGTACGGGATCGGGTTCAAACGCGGTCGCCGCGCTTGCGCATATCGGCGAGGACTCGCTCGATACCAACCTTGTTGATGATTTTGATGGCTTTCGCGCTCACGCGGAGTTTCACCCAGCGTTTCTGGCTAGGCACCCAAAAACGCTTGTCCTGGAGGTTGGGCAAGAAGCGGCGTCTCGTCTTGTTGTTCGCGTGGGAGACGTTATTACCCGCCATGGGCTTCTTTCCCGTGACCACGCATACTTTCGCCATCGATGAGTCTCCTTGCCGGTTGCCCCCGCGGGATTCGGGATGGAGCGGCTCTGACCACCCGAGAAAAACTTCGGCGGCGCCGCAAGATCTACTTTTTTCATGATACCACGCGGCTTCGTCGCTCGAGTCCGCCCTGAGCGGCGGTAGCAGCGGTGTCTCAGTTTCGACTGTTTCTCCAGGATGGGCCAGTATCGGACCTGCTCGCGGGCCGGCCGCTGCACCGACTGGAGCACCGCCCGCTGAGCCCTCTGGAGGGTGATTGCTCAGGGGCGCGCTTTACGCAAACGCTTTCCGCGGGGGTATGGCGCCACTCCCCCGCGGAACCAGGCGGGCCGGCCCCAATACTCGTTAATTAAGGGCGGTGCAGCCGTAGGGCGGTCCATCACCTAGCAGCCCGTGGCAAAGGTAGACGTCGCGAAAAATCGGGTACAGCCAGCCAATTCGCTTCAGGTGAAGTTCTTTGTTTCTAGGGCCATGACGGCGGGCGGATTGGTGGCAGTCCTCATTTTTCTCTCCCGTGCGACTTTTGCCACGGGCTGTTTTGGCTGCTGACATGGATGTAGTGCTGCTGCATGGATGTAGTGGGCGCCCCCAGATAAGTTGCTAGACTCAATGGGCCGATCGGGGTATGCACTTGACTCCCGAAGCCCCAACATATAGTATGCGGGCTCATGGAGGACTACCCGCGTACGCTGGAGGAGTTTGAGGGGCGTTTTGGCACTGAGCAGGCGTGTCGCGAGTATCTGATGCAACTGCGCTGGCCGCAGGGTTTTAGGTGTCCCCGCTGTGAAGGGCAGCGAACTCGCCGCAGTCGGCGGGGCCTGCTGCGCTGCGGACAGTGCGATTATCAGGCTTCGGTGACGGCAGGCACGATTTTCCAGGACACGCGTCTGCCGCTGCGCACCTGGTATCGGGCGATGTGGTGGGTGACGAGCCAGAAAAACGGGGCGAGTGCTCTGGGACTGCAAAGCATTTTGGGTCTGGGAAGCTACCGCACCGCCTGGGCGTTGCTGCACAAGCTGCGGCGCGCGATGGTGCGGCCTGGCCGCGAACGGCTCAGCGGCCGCGTAGAGGTCGACGAGACCTATGTTGGGGGCGAAGAAGAGGGACTGCACGGACGGCAGACGCAGAAAAAGGCACTGGTAGCCATCGCCGCTGAAGAAGACGGTGCGGGGCTAGGAAGGATCCGCATGAGGCGCATCCGTCGAGCTTCCAAGCACCAGCTACACGGCTTCATCCAAGAGGCTGTTGAACCCGACAGCACCATCCACACCGACGGCTGGGAAGGTTACGTCGGTCTGGAGGCGCTTGGCTATCGGCACGAATACGACTTTCTGGCAACTTCCAGCCAATCAGCCTCTGAGCTGTTGCCTCGTGTTCACCGTGTGGCTGCCCTGTTGAAGCGCTGGTTGATCGGCACGCACCAAGGCGCGGTAAGCCGTGAGCACCTGGACTATTACCTGGATGAGTACACGTTTCGCTTCAATCGACGACGCTCTCGGCACCGGGGAAAGCTCTTCTACCGGCTTGTCCAACAAGCCGCGGCCGTTGGCCCCACTACCTATTCAGAGATGGTCCAACACGTACGCGGCAGGCGGATCAGCCGACCACAAGATATGGGGTAGCCGGGAGTGAAGTGCATACCCCGATGGGCCGAATCGGCGCGGGGTCTGCCGGATGAACGCTCGAAGAGGGATTCCACATGTCTAAGAACAAATTCTCGCGTAGGGCTTTGCTTAGCACTTCGGCGGCTGCCGCGGCGGGTCTAAGCGGCGTGGCCGCCGAGCATGAAACCGACGGAAAAAGTCATTCCGGCGGAGGCGTGTGGGAGAGGCCTCCCGACCAGAAAGATCGCGGGAACAGGCTGAACCTGATCCTGTTGAACGTGGATACGTTTCGGGCCGATAACCTCGAATGTTATGGCAGCAAGTTCATCGATTGTCCCAACCTCAACCGCTTCAGTCAGGAGTGCGTGATCTTCGAAGATGCCTACCCGGAAGGAATGCCGACCATTCCCATTCGCCGCACCCTGATGACCGGCCGCCGCATCCTTCCCTTCTACTATTACCCGCAGCACGAAATCATCCAAATGCCGGGATGGCACGAGCTTTACCACGAAGATGTCACCTGGGCGGAGACCTTGCACGAGGCGGGTTACATCACGGCGCTCGTTTGCGACATCCTGCATTTTCTGCGGCCGGGAAGAAACTTTCACCGCGGCTATCGCTACTTTGAGTGGGAACGCGGACATTCCTTTGACTACAGCGCCACGGTACCGCACGAGGGCATCGATATCAGCGACGTCGTTCCGGCCGACTACCTGGAGACCTGGAGCAGTTTCGCCGGCGAAGATGTCCGTTGGTTTCTCAATCAATACGGCTCTTCTGGGATTTTAGTGGCTGGCGGCGGTGAGTGACGGATCCCTCGCCACTGTGAGGCCGACCTCCCGGAGCCTGCTTCGGTGCCATTCAAGGGCTTCGTGACAACTCTACGGCCCCCAAGGCCGGGCGGCGACTGCGTTGGCCAAAAAGAATTACTGATAAACAAAGGGTTACGAGTAGAGCAAGGCTGCTGGCAGGTAGTCGTACAGTCTCCCGAAGGCTGTGAAATGCGGATCCACAACTGTCATCCAGTGGCCACACTCAAAGAGATAACTCCCTGTTTATCAGTGTCTTATTCCCTTTACGAGTTGCCCACGACCGGACTGGCGTGTAGGGTATTTGGGGATTTCTTGGCCGCCTTTTGGGCTCCGATGTGACTGCGGGCGACGTCGGGTCGGCAGGATGGAGGAGCCGGCTACCCGTTGGCCACCCACTAAAAACCCGGAAGAGCCATCAATACAAGGCCAACATGCGGCGGTGGAGTCAACGAGGCGAGTCGCTTATTGAGCTGACGGCGAGGAAGAGCATGGCCTGGCTGAAGCAGAACCACGCCGAAAGGCCGTTCTTTCTGCATATGGAGGCCTTCGACCCGCACGAACCCTGGGACCCGCCGAAGCGCTTTCTCGAGAAATACAGGCCCAACGCCCAAGGGCACACGTGGACGAATCCGCCCTACGCCGACATCGAGATTCCCGAAGAGGGCGTTGAGCGGCTCAGAGCCAACTACGCCGGGGAAACCGAGTGCGTCGACCACTGGCTGGGCGAGGTTTTGAAGACGATTGGGGAACTCGGCCTGTTCGATAACTCCATCGTTGTGTTCATGTCCGACCACGGTGCTCTGCTTGGCGAGCAGGGTCAGTTCTGCAAGGGACCCAAGCGGTTGCGCCGGCAGGCGACGCACATCCCTCTGCTGGTCCGCCTGCCGAACAAAGAGCACGCCGGAGAACGAGTCGGTGGCTTTGTCCAGATCCCCGACTACATGCCGACGCTCTTGGGCAGGCTCGGCTTGCAGTCTCCTTCGAGAGTGACCGGGCAGGACTTTTGGCCGCTGGTGACCGGTGAGACGAAGAGCATCCGGGAGTTTACGGTTCAGGCTTACGGCTGGATCGGCTGTGTGCGAACGCCCGAGTGGAACTTCAGCGCGGTGTGGAATCGGGAGGCCTACGAGGGGGATTATGCGCCTCAGCTCTACAACAGAGAGAAGGATCCGGACGAGCTGACGAACGTCGCCGAAAAATATCCGGATATAGTGACCGACCTCAAGAAGAAACTGGATGACTATATGGCCGCCGGAGAAGGACTCACCCGCGGCAGCTTTCACGGACAGCCGACTTGAGGGTTAACGCCACCGCTTACGAGGCGCCTCGCCCCTCGAGGTCGCGTATCCAATCCCGTAGCGCCGGGCTGGGCCGCCGTCTGGCCCCGACCGCCGCCCGCTGGTGAGTTGCCATGAACTTCGTGCACCTCGCAGCATGAAAATAAGGCCTGTCGCCCAAGAGCCTCGACCGCACCCTTCCGGGTGCGGCTCTGCTCGGGCGTTGTGAAGTCTTTGCATGACGTAGGTCCCCAGTAGCCGCAGGGCATCGATGGACCGCTGGCTCGCGGGTCTGTGAAAAAACCTTGGGACAGTCCACCGCGCCTCCCGCAAGTCATTGATAAAGCGTCTCGCCCGCGCACGGCGCCTAGGACAGCCCCCGGTTTTTTCACAGACGCTGACGCGCGCGGCTCAGTGTTGCGGGGTGGGCGGAGGTCTCCGCCGGTCGCGGGTTTCAGGGCGCCGGAGAATTCGTCGGGGTCGTCGTCGGGCGGGTCGGGGGGTTCGATAATTTCGGTGCGGTGTTCGTTCAAGAAGATGTGGACAATCGTGGGCTCATCGCCGTAGTCGAAGAGGACTCGGATCTCGTGGGGGCCTTCGGCACCATAGACGCGTTCGAGGTTTTCCAAGCGCGAGACGAGGCGGCGGCCGCGGGTGCGGATCATCATGCGCGGGACGCCTTGTTCGTTTTTTGGGCCCGTTCGACGGCTGTGAGGCGTTCTTCAAAATCGTCGATTTCGATGCCGTGGCAGGCGTAGCGCAAGGCGGCGCGGACGGCGCTGACGCGGCCGGCGGTGGTGGCCTTCTTGTCGTCCAGGATGGTGTCGAGGGTGTCTACGGCGCGATCGGCGACCTGCTGCAGGCGTCCGAGAGCTTGCGAGAGGGCCTGGCGGCGGGCGCGGCGGAGATGGGACTGAAAAGTGTCCTGTTTGAGCCAGCGGTAGATGCTTCGCTCACCGACTTCGGCTAGTTTCGCGGCCTCGGCGATGGTGCGGCAGGTGAGCAGAGCGGCGATGGCCTTGTCCTGCCTGATTGTTAAGTCATTCAATTCGAGAGACATAGTTGTTCTCCTCGGCTCCCAGCGAGCAGGCGGCGGCCGTCCGTGGCAGGAAAATCAAGATTTTCCCGCCGGGGGTTGTTTTTTGGGCCCTTTTGCAGAATACGGGGCGGATAGGTAGTCGAAGGGAGCCGGGGTCGTTAAGTCGTTGAAATCGGGAGGGCAAAAAATGGGGAAAGCCTGTGACCGGAGATTGGGAGCGGTCGTGGAAGGGGTTGGCGGGGGAAGATTGTGGGGCGAAAAGGGTTTCGTTTCGTAAAGTGAAAGGGTTTGGGGTGGCGGCGAGGACTAACTGAAAGCGGGCCCGCGGCCTGACGGCCGCGGCTCTGTTTTGCGGGGTAGCCCACCCACGGCTGAAGCCGTGGGCTAGATATACGGCCCCCTTCGGGGGCCGCGCCCGTGCGGATCGGAAACGAGGGGTTTTGTCGTCGGGTCGGGGCCGCGGGCACGGCATGCCGTGCCCCTACGGATCAAAAACGGGGGTTTCGCCGTCGGGTTGGGGGGGGCGATGGTCTCGGTGCGGTTTCGTCCAGGACGCGGCTTGTTAACTCGCCTCTCGATGCCTTTCGAGCTTGTGCAGAAAGCCGGGGTGCTCGAGCACTTCCGGATTGACCACGTTGGCGGGGACCTCTCCCCGAGAGACGGCCAAAGCGCCCTCGCAATCGGCGCGTCCCATATCGCGAAATAGCTCCTCCGTCCAACCTACCGAGTGCGAGGTCAGAACTACGTTTTCGAGCTGTAGGAGGGGAGAGCCGGGATCTAGCGGCTCGGTTTCAAACACGTCCAGCGCCGCGGCCCGGATGACGCCGTCCCGCAAAGCTTGAACCAGCGCCGCTTCGTCGACGATGGGACCGCGCGCGGTGTTGATCAGCACGGCGTCGGGTTTCATCATTTTGAGCTCGCGCTCCCCGACGATGTGATGTGTCTCGTCGGTCAACGGGCAGTTGACAAGCACGTAGTCGGAATGCCGCAGCAGTTCTTCGAGCGAGACGAGACGGACGCCCAACTCCGTGCCTCGGCTGGGGTCCACATAGGGATCGGCGGCGAGAAAATCGCCGATATCGAAGGGACGAAGAAGGCGGACCGCCTGGGAAGCGATATTCCCCAGGCCGATCGTTCCCACCACGCGGTCTCTCGGTTCCCTTCCCAGCCCGTGTTTGCTTTCCGTCCACTGGCCCTGGCGAATCAAGCGGTCTTTCCAAACCAGACGATGGGACAGGGCAAGAATGAAGAGCACGATCGATTCGGCCATCGGGCGTCTCACCGCCGACGGCGTGATGAAGACCGCGACGTCGGCCGCGGTACAGGCCCCGAGATCCACGTTGTCGTATCCGACCCCGCAGCGGCCAATGGCGGCGAGACTCTCCACGCCGGCCAAGGAAGCGGCGGTGACAAGCGGCTTGAGCGAGATCACGGTATCGTAGGGCGCAAGTTGCCCCGGCGTATATTCGGCCTCGTATGCGGCCATGAATTCGTAGGCAACGCGAGGATCGTCATCGAGCAGCGACAAGCCTAGATCCGGGAACACCAGTTGCCGGTCCGCGTCCAAGAAATCGGCCGAGAGACCGACCCGAAATTTCTCACTGTCCGCCATTAGGACGTTACCTCCTCATCGATGAAAAGAATCAGCGCCGGCGTGGTAGAGATCAAGCCGACATTTGTTCGCTGCATCGCAGCCCCCATCAAGTACGGCCGCCGCAGGCAACTACGGTCTGGCCCGTAACGAACCCGGAATCCTCCGACAGCAGAAACTTTACGACGGAAGCGATTTCAGACGGCTCGGCCATGCGCCCCATCGGCGTGGCGGAGATAATCTGCTCCACAAGGCCGGGATTGGACGACTGAGCCAGTTCGGTGTTCGTCAAGCCGGGCGCGACGCAGTTGACGCGCACGTTAAACGGCGCAAAGGCTTCGGCGCAGTGGCGGGTAAAAGCGATCACGGCCGCTTTCGAGGTCGCGTAATGAATCATGTCCTTCTTGAGCGCGACAGCCGCCAGCGAAGACACGTTGACGATGCGGCCATAGCGTCGCTTGATCATGTCGTCCTTGACGGCCCAGGTGGTGAGAAAAGGACCGTCCACGTTGACTTCGAACATCCGCTTCCAGTCGGCAAAGGTCAGCTTGGCGTGCGGTACGTTTTTCGCGATGGCGGCATTATTCACCAGCAAGTCGACGCCGCCCAGCCGCTCGCGCACCGTTGACATCATCCGCTCGACCTGGTCCCGCCGAGCGACGTCGGCCTGAATGATGATCGCTTGGCCCGCGGCTGCGTCGAGCAAGGCCAGCGTTTCGCGGGCCGCCGTTTCGTTCCGCTCGTAGTTAATGGCCACCTGGGCGCCGTTTGCCGCCAGCATCCGGCAGATGGCCCGCCCGATCCCACGCGCGCCTCCCGTAACGACCGCCGTGCGGCCTTCGAAGATCCCTTCAGCCATGTCGCCCTTCCATCCTTATGGGATCCGCGGTTCCTCTGAGTGCGAAACGGCTCCCATCGCACAGGGACCGGGGCAGCTCGGTCTTCCCGCTCTTGGTGATCGGTCGAGCACTCGATCCCGGCGCCATCTGTTGGCCCATTATCGTCCGGTCGCTTCCTTGCCCGGCATGCCCGAGGAGTCGTTCGGCCAGGGAAGATATACGGATTTCTCGGGGAGTCCCCGCCACGAGCGTGTACCGTCCGCTCTCTTCGTAACCTCGAAGCGGTCAAAGACCCGGCCGTTCAGATCGAGCGCCTCGAGCGTCAGCCGGTTCCCCTGGACGACCACCTTGCAATAGTGCGGCCGCCCAACAGCAATGACGGCATCAAACCAGCGAGGAGCGGCGTCTTCTTCTTCGAACTCATAGAGATGGCCGTCGCGTCCTTTCCGCTCCTCGGGCTTGATCGGCATAAGGGCCGCCCGATTCCCTCCGCCTGTGGTAATCATCACCATGCCGCGGCGGTCGTCCCGTCGCCAGCTCTCGATATCGATCGGGTAGGTCCGTTGGTAGATGTGCTGGTGGCCACGGAAGATAATGTCCACCCCCGCCTTGAAAGCCAGCGGTTCGACCAGTCCCGAGACCGAGGAAACGCCGGGGCCGTTCGGCGAAGTGGTAAACACAGAATACCGAGTCCCCGGCTCGTGTTGAAAGACGAAACTCCAGTTGACCGCCGGGGGGATGTTGCGGAGGTCTTCTTTGAGCCACTGAAGCTGGGTGATCGACCGCCCGCCGACATCCCACTTGCGGAAAAGGGCGTTACGGGTAATCATGAGGCCGGTGACATGGACTGGTCCCCGGTTGAAGGAATAGAACGCCTTCTCTCCCGGCAGATCCCAGCGCCTCAACCACTGCTCGAGGGCCGCGTTGTAACCGCCATCCATGTCGTGATTCCCCGGAATCGCATAGAGCAGCCGGTTGGGCTTGAGGTATAAGGGCGCGAAGAGATCGAAGAACCGGTCCCATGGCTCCGGGTCGCTCCCTCGGGCCATCACGCAGTCACCCGTGATGAGCACGAAATCCGGGGCCTCCGCCTTGATCCGTCTGATCATGGGTCGCAGGACATCTTCCTCCCCAAGTTGCGGATCGCCCAGCACGACGAAGGTCAGCGAGTCTTGACCCTTTTGTTCGGAGGCGGCTTCAACCGGAGCCATTGCGGTGAATCGGCAGATCAGTAATAGGGAAAACGCGGTCGCTACGAGGCTGGCGGCGAGCAGCCTGCCGGTCACACGAAAATGGCGTTCGCTTTGCATCACTGGCGACTCACGTTCCCCGGCGGGATCAACGCACGCACATCATAGCACCCGAAAAGGGGTCGTCTTGAGCAGCTTCAACAAAAACCCCGCGGTAGAACCCGCCGGGGGTTTTCGGATGATTTGGTTGACAACGCTGGCTTTAACTGCACTCGGACTTGAGCACCACGTCAGTATTGGCGGGCCCGACGCCAAAGACTGACCTTGGGTTGGCGCAACAAGGCCGTGGTATTCTAGGAAAGTAGATCCCCCGAACGGGCCTGTGGCGCAGTTGGGAGCGCGCTTCCATGGCATGGAAGAGGTCGAGGGTTCGAATCCCTCCAGGTCCACCAATGCTTTCAATCACTTACGATCCTTAGCCGCCTTACCGCGGGCACGAAACGGGCCCGGAATCCAGCAGTTGGGAGAAGACCGTGCGGCCGATATACATGGTCTCCGATTTTGCCCCCTGCAGGCCGTCGGCCCGTCAAGTCGACCCCGCTGGCAATGCACCGTAACGAATTGTCAAGAAAAGAATTAGACGAAATCTCCAAGCAAACAACGGGACGCTAGCGGGCTAAGGTGGAAATCCGCGGCGGACACCCCCCACAATAGGAGCCTACGGGCGCCGATACCGCCATGATCGTCGGATGAACCGTGGCGGTGAAACGGCTCGCGAGCGATCCTGGCAAGGAGAAATAGCATGAGCGACGACACCCGACCGCGGTACATCGGGTTGCGGGCCAAGGTTGAGCGGCCGCTCGACTTCTTGGTCATCCTGGCGGCCATCGCAACCATCCCGCTCACGGTCGTGCAAGGACGCGGCGTGGACACGATTTGGACCACCGCGACTGACTGGCTGGTCTGGGCCGTGTTTCTGGTCGAGTATTGCGTCATGGTCACGGTGATGAAAGATCGCCGGGCGTACACCCGTCGCAATTGGCTCAGCATCACGGTGATCGTCCTCTCCTTTCCCGCCCTGCCCCACCTGCTGGCGCTCGTCCGGCTGACGCGGTTGGTTCGCCTTCTGCGCCTCCTTCGAGTCCTCGCGGTGACGACCCGGGCGATGCAAGCGATGCGAGTATCGCTGGCCGGGCAGGGCCTTCTTTACGTGGCTACGCTGACAACGATACTGACCTTCGCCGGGGGGGCCTTCCTGGCGGTTCTCGAACCCGAGGCTGTCGGCGGCGACTTCTGGACGGGAATTTGGTGGGCCGTCGTGACCGTATCTACAGTCGGTTATGGCGACATCGCCCCGGCGACGCTGGGCGGAAGGATGCTGGCCGTGCTGCTCATGCTCTGCGGCCTGGGCCTAGTCTCGACTTTGGCGGCCTCGATTAGTTCGTACTTCATCGGAAGTTCGGAGCAGGAACACATTCAGCGCATCACGGAACGTCTCGATCGGATCGAGCGATTGCTGGAAAAGGCCCTCGCCGGGCGCGCGGACAACTCGGAAGGGCCGGCAGGCCAAGATCCCACAGCGCCCGGTTGAAGCCGCCCTGAGCAGACCGGCTTCATCGTCCACCAACAGGATCCCGGTTTCCTTAGGACCGCGGGAACGCTACCCCTATTTCTCACGCACGTCGCCTCGCCGCGTGTTGAAAAAAGTTGCCTAGGCGCAGTCAGCCCTTCGCCAGCAGCGAGAGGATGTCCCGCAACTCTTTCTTGATGGGCGCGAGGGCTTCGGAGGGAACTTGCGACTTGAGGGTGAACGGGAGCGCCGGTTGGCGCTTTGAGGGCGTGGGAACAAGCCGCTTTCTTTTGGATCGTTGGCGGAGCGCCTTTCGCGCCCCGGCGATCGTATATCCTTCATCGTAGAGCAGGCGCTTGATTTCGAGGACCGTTTCGACGTCCTTACGGCGGTACTGGCGCTGGCCGTTGCCGGCCTTTTTCGGCGCCAGCATGGGAAATTCGGTTTCCCAGAAACGCAGTACGTAACTCTCGACACCGGCCAATTCGCTCACATCTCCGATGCGAAAAAACAGGCGATCAGGGATCTCGGGGATGGATGCCTCGGCCATTCGAGGCACTATGGTAACAAACCCTCGGCGGCGATGCGAACCGAATGGCGCCCTCGAGGTAACATCACCGCCCAGTGAGACCTAGCCTTCAACAGGGGACCCCTGATCGGTTCTCCATCCACCGTGATTTGCTTCGGAACGCCGCTCAATAGAGCCACCGCCGGGCCGGCTGAATCGTAGCCGAACGCCAACGCGCCGTCCTCGATCTTTCCCCACGTCCAGTCCGCGTTCATGTGCGGCACGCGCAGGCTGGGGAGCTCAGCGGCGGGGGAGATTCGGTGCCTGCCCGGGGGGAGCCAAACCGTCGAGCCGTCCGTAAACGGCCACGGCCGGCCGTCGACGAGCGCGGGACCACTCCAAACCACGCCGACCCGGCGGTCCGAGTCGACCAGGAGCGAATTCCCCTCGCGCCGGGCCTGGGCTTGCCCGGACGCGTGGGGCAACAAATCCCAATCGGGGCGGGATATCGACCGCTCGAAATAGAGCAGCACGGTGGGGAAAGCCTTGCCGGCGAGGTGGACGAGTTGGAACAACTCGGTTCCGACCTGTTTTTTGGTCGGATAGGTCACCTGGTAGCGCTCGACAATATTGATGTCGATGACAAGCCTTTGGGGATCCGCGGCCAGTCGACGATATTGCCGGGCGATTTCGACGTAGCGCTCCGGCCCTCGGTCCCAAAGCGTCGCCGGGTCCTCCAACGCCAACCGGAAGTCATACTGTTCGGCAATAGATAGCAGAGCGCTCGTGTCGGCGCCGAGGAACTCCCGCATGCGGCGGTCAAAGCGGTCATCGATCTGCGTAACGACAAGGTCGAGGTCGGGGAACGCCGAGCGGATCACTTGGAGAAACTGTTCGTGCAGCCGCAGAGCCAACCCAGCTCGATAATCGACGAAGTCCCGCCACCCCTCGCGGTCCCGCTCATGGAAGTGAATCGAAGCGTTGTCAAAAAAACGGAGAGGGTCCATCCCGCTCCTCGTTCTATAGTCGGCGCGCACCCAACCGTTCAAGGGTGTGAAGCGCTGAGGGTTCGACGGCCCGTGAAGGGACTCGAAGTAGAGTTCCGCGAAGTTGACGCCGTCCCAATCGTAAGCGGAGAGAAGTCTCTTCAATCCCCCAACTACGGACTGGAAACAAGACGGTTCGGCTAGGTTGATCAGCTTGCGCCAATCAAGGTGAGCATCCTGGAGGGCGGCGGTCTTTTCCCGGCAGGCGGGTTTGGCCTGCCAGAAGTCTTCGCTGACGTGAGGAAACTCGAGCCAGGCGTAGACCAAAACTCCCTGGCGATGGCACGCGGCGATCAGTTGCTTCAAGTAGCGTTTGCGCTCCGGCGACTGGTCGTAAAAGTGCCAGGCGCCGGCGTGAATCGCGGCTATACCAGCCTCCCGCCAGCGACGGGCCAGATAGTCGGGGTCGGCGCGCGTGCGGTAGGAGTAGTCGAAGAACGCCCAGGTTCCGGCGCCTCGGAAAGGCAGAACCAGTCCTAGATCGACCAGCGCATGGATCAGATAGGGGAAACGCTCGTAGCCCCGGTCCCCTGGGTCGGCGGCGACCCATAGCAGACCGCCCTTCCGGTCCGTAAGGCCGGCCATCAGCGGGGCCCCCGTCCATTTTTCGCGCATAAAAACTTTGGCGCTCGATGGGAGAGTGTAGACAGGAAGCCGGAGGGGGTCTTTCCAGACGATCTCCAGTTGCGGGTCCCGCTCGTCTACTAGAGCAGCAACGCGAACCCTTTTTTTCTTAGGCCGAAAGCCGGCATCTCGCGCCCAGCGCGAGTCTCCGACGGCAATGCGGAACCGCGCCGGTTCGAGGGTCGCCTCTACTCCCACGGTTGAGAGAATCGGCTTCCACCGCCGGGGTTGGGCGACTTGGACCGCCAGGTCGGCGGTCGCGCTCTCCGAATCGGCGCACAACAGGCCGAGGCACCCCCACCAGAGAAGGAACAGCCAGGAAAGGGCCTTAACCCGCATTTCTCGCCACCGGACGGTCGAAGGACGCAATAGCCCCGCCATTACTGTGTTGCGCTTGCTCGCTGTGCTCAACGTAGGGTTCAAGTACGCTCGCATTTCTCAGAAAATCAGTCGCCGAGCGTCGCGCGCCTTGTCCCAACGGGCCTCTCATGCACTTCGCCTCGCCACGTGGCGGGGAAAGCGGGTTAGCGCCCAAACGAGTACCAAATCGCAACACGGACGTCGTAGTAGTTGGGCCGGCGCGGATTAAAGTCATTGACCAGGTGAACTCCGCGCAGTACTTCAACGGTGAGGTTCATGGGCGGGGAGACTCCAGGGACGCGAAACCGCACCCCAGGGCCGAATTCCACGAAGTTGGCCCAATAGGCGCGCTGACGGTCGACCGTGACATTCAGACTGGCGAACAGCTGCATCTTCAAGCGGCCGCGATCGGGCAGCCGATAGCCCGGCCGGAACCGCCAGTAACCGATCACATTGTTGTCAAAGCGGCTGACGTAGACGCCGTCAAAGTTGACTTCCGCGAAGCGGCCCCGACGGCCGCCTCCCAACGTGGCTCCGAAGCTTCGAAACCAGTTCAGCCCTCCGCGGTAGTCGGGGCCGGCTCGCGGCACACCGAGAGGGCGCTCGCCGAGATAGTGGAAGGACTCTCCGGCCTCGGCCCAAAGCGTGGCTCCGCGAAACGTCGGGGTACGCAGACCGAATCCCGCGATCAGCGAGCTTTCGGAAAGAAACTGTGGCGAAGGCCCGCTCGTTCGTTGCCTCAGGTCGCCGACGAAACGCAGCGACAGATAGGGTCGAATAGGCACATGGTCAAACCGAAACTCGGTTTTGAGCTGCGCGTATTGGAAAAGGTTCTTGTAGCGGCTGGAGAAGAACGGATAGGTCCATAGCGTCGTCGTCACTCGCCGAAACTGACCCGCGAGATTGCGGTACGACTGCTGGGCGATCCCATTGATCGTGGGGTCAGGGCTTTCCGAAGCAACGCGAAACCAGCGGATCGCCTCCCGGTCCCGTTTCATCAGGTGGCTCTTCTGGGATTTTAGTGGCTGGCGGCGGTGAGTGACGGATCCCTCGCCACTGTGAGGCCGACCTCCCGGAGCCTGCTTCGGTGCCATTCAAGGGCTTCGTGACAACTCTACGGCCCCCAAGGCCGGGCGGCGACTGCGTTGGCCAAAAAGAATTACTGATAAACAATAGGGTTACGAGTAGAGCAAGGCTGCTGGCAGGTAGTCGTACAGTCTCCCGAAGGCTGTGAAATGCGGATCCACAACTGTCATCCAGTGGCCACACTCAAAGAGATAACTCCCTGTTTATCAGTGTCTTATTCCCTTTACGAGTTGCCCACGACCGGACTGGCGTGTAGGGTATTTGGGGATTTCTTGGCCGCCTTTTGGGCTCCGATGTGACTGCGGGCGACGTCGGGTCGGCAGGATGGAGGAGCCGGCTACCCGTTGGCCACCCACTAAAAACCCGGAAGAGCCCATCAGGTTGTGCACCACGCCGAGCTTCAACGCAACGGAATGATCGTGAGGGTTGACTTCGTAGGCGCGCAGAAAGAGCCGGCGCGCATCGCTCAAATAGCTCAATTGCAGGCTTTTCTCGGCCAGGTCGCGGTGGGGCCGGGCAGGAGCTTGCTTCAGGCTGTGCAGCATCCCTTCGGCCCCGCGGGCAACCTCGTCGTCGCCGCTGTGGCGTGCTTTTTGCAACAGCCCAACGGCGGCCTCGGCCCTACCGCGCTCCAAGTAGAGGAACGCCAGTTGCGCTCCTGAAAGCAGGTCATTCGGATCCTGTTCGACGGCGATTTCAAACTCACGGAGCGCCGCTTCGGGCTGCTTCACCTCCAACAAGAGATACGCGAGTTCGCGCCGTAGCCGGGCGTTTCCCGGGTCGAGTTCGAGAGCGCGGCGAAACTCCGAAGCGTAGGGATGGCGGTCAGGAAGCTTGGCTCGGGCAGCTTCGGCGATGCGCGTTTCTGTTGACCGCGAGGCCAACAGCCAGGCACCCCTGGCCCCCTCGATGTCTCCGGCCGTCCAGCTGACACGCGCCAGCCGGAGCAGAATTTTCTCACGCCGGGGAGGCTGGATGCGCCAGGCGGCTTCGAAATGCCGAGCGGCCTTTTCCGGCTGGAGGTGATTCTCATAAACCTTCGCCAACTCAAGCTGGGCCGACCAATTGGCGGGATCCAACCGCACCGCCTCCGACCAGCGATCGATCGCAACCCGAAGCTCCTTGTCGATGCGGTTGAACGCATTTTCGGCCGTCCCGCGCCAGTCGGAATCAGCGGAGTCCTTAACACCCTTGAACAGTTCGAGTGCGCGCGCGCGCCGGCCCGTCTCGTAGTTGAGAAACGCCAGCTCGAGCGTCGCCTGATCGTCGGTTGGATCCAGCCGCGTCACTTGCTCGAACATCTCGCGAGCCCATTCCGTCTCACCGATCTTCAAATACGCGTAGCCCAGCTCCTTGCGAATCGAAGCCCTATGGGGCGCCGCATCGACCGCGTCGCGCAGCAGGTGAATGGCGGCCTCGAAGTCCTTTTCCGCCAGCGCGGCGTAGGCTTGGCCGACCAGCGCATAGGCTGCGTCGGGCGTCGCCGCCGCCGCGTTCCGGTTTTGCTTCAGGTTTTGCAGGACCCGCCGGGCCGTGCGCTTCAGCGCGCCCCGCCCCTTGGCCCGCACTTCCCGGAAGAGCTTGATCGCCCGAGTAGTTTCCCCCGCCTGCTGATAGACAAAGCCAAGCTGAAGGGCGGCGTGGAGGTCGCTTGGGTCAAGGGATACGGCTTCCTCGAACATCCTCCGGGCCGCCTCGAGGTCGTTGAGTTTCAGGTAGGCGTAGCCCAACTGCTTGCGGATCGACGCGCGCCGGGGAGCGATCTCCGCCGCCCGCTTCAAATGGTCGACGGCCTGAGGATACTCCGCCGACCGAATGGCCTGATAAGCTTTGTCGAGGGGATCGTAGGCGGGATCCTGTTGTTGCGCGGCTGACAGAGTAGACAGAGCCAGCAGCAGAACGACGCGCTTCACGGAGGGTCGGAGCTAAGAGGCTAGACGGTAGCACCCATCTAAGCACAGCGGCAGCCCTCACTGCAAGAAAAACATCATAATTTATACGCTATATTGCGGAAGTTTTGTCGTCAAAAGCCCAATATGCGATCGACGATGGAGGCTCGTCTTCTCGGCGGGGAGTGTCCGCGGGGTGTCCTGGGGCGGTCGTTACCCTGTGCTCGTCAAGGATAGCTCGGACAAGGCCCTGGCCCCCCTCGTCGAGTGATACACTCGTTGTGCTGATGCAGCCTTGACCGCACCCTTGCGGGCGCGGTCTCCGTCGACGATAGGCTCGTCTTCTCGGCGGGGAGTGTCCGCGTGTTCGGCTGTGCTTGATAGCCGGCAGGCCCTGGCCCCCCTCGTCGAGTGATACACTCGTTGTGCTGATGCAGCCTTGACCGCACCCTTCTGTTAGAGCGTGTTCGGCCTTGACCGCACCCTTGCGGGCGCGGCTCTGTTCGGACCCGCGGTCAGATGGCGAATCATTGCCGGAAGTTGCCGCAACGGTGGCCCCACGTAAGGCCCACGGCGCATAATACGGACAAGAGCGGGGTCGCCGCCGGCCGTACCCTGCCGGGGAGCGCGGTTCCCTGGACCCGCATGAGAAAGCAGGCGCGTCGATCGACGGGCGCGAGACCGCGGAGGCCATCCACGCCGAGGAGATCGGCTTTCAGCCTGCGAGGCGGGAGCGTATTCGAGGTTCCGATGAAGGCGCTAATCCTTGTTGATTTGCAGAACGATTTCATGCCCGGCGGGGCCTTGACCGTTCCCGAGGGGAATGCGGTTGTGAAGGTCGCCAATCGGCTCTTGCCGCATTTCGATCTCGTCGTGGCCACGCAAGACTGGCATCCCCCCGCTCATGGCAGCTTTGCGAGCTCGCACGAGGGCAAGAAGCCGGGCGAGACCGTTGACCTCAACGGCTTGCGGCAAGAGCTTTGGCCCGACCACTGTATCCAAAACGGCGAGGGAGCCGCCTTCCATCGCGACCTCAACCGCAAGCCGATCGCTCGAGTCTTCCATAAGGGGACCAACCCCAGCCTAGACAGCTACAGCGCGTTCTTCGACAACGCCCATCGCGGATCGACCGGTCTGAGCGAATACTTGAAGGAAAACGGCGTCACCGCCGTCTACATCATGGGCTTGGCGATCGACTACTGCGTCAAGTTCAGCGCACTCGACGCCGTCCGGCTGGGGCTTGAGACCTACGTCGTCACGGACGGATGCCGGGGCATTGACCTCAACCCGGGCGATATCGACAAGGCCTGGGAGGAGATGCGTCAGGCCGGCGTCAAGCTGGTCGAGGCCGAGGCACTTGAGCGTCCGACGAAGTCTCACAGGGAAGATGTCGCGGCCGGCTAACCTGGGACAAGCATTTCTGCCCTTCCACCCTCTAGCGGCCTTTTCGACCGACAAGCGCCGGGGGAGAAAACACTCGCCTTTGGTATCATCGAACCAGCGGTTGAAGTCTCCAGACGATCTCACCTGCGTCCGCGCACCTACCTTCCCGTGAAAAGACTGAGAAAGCTTCGCGTCCTGTTGTTATTGGGAGTCGCGATGTTACTGGGAGCCGTCGTCTGGGACTACCTTGATTCCCGGACCGCCGAGGAGAAGTCTCAAGCCGAGCAGCCGACAGCCATTCCGTCCGACATCAACTCGCAGGCGACCCGCTGGGCTTGGTCGCAGTCCTCCGGCGATCGCCGCAAGGTAGAGGTGGTCGCGGACTCCTTCCGGCAAGCGAAAGAGACGTTCCTGTTCGACTTGGGGGGCGTGGAGTTGAAGATCTTCCACGAGGACGGCGCCACGTTCGACTACGTCGTCACCGAGGCGGCGCAATTCGATACGCGCTCAGAGACCTTGTTCAGCGAGGGCGAGGTGCGGTTGGCACTGGGGATTCCGGCGGAGGAGTCCGATCCCTGGTCCAGCGAATACACCAAGATCCGCAGTTCCGGCGTGACGTTTGAAACCAGAACAGGAGTTGCAACGACCGAACGCTACACGGAATACGAGTTCGCGGGGGGAATTGCCCGTTCCGTGGGGGTTCGCTACGACTCGCCGCACCGCTATGTCCGCATGGAGTCCCAAGTCTACGTAGAGCGTTTTCCCAGCGGCCCGCACCGTCCGGCTGTGAAGATCCGATCAAACGAGCTGCACTATTACGAAGACGGCCAGCGGGTGCACCTAGTGGGCGATGTGTCGCTTGAGCGAGGATCTCAACGCATGCAGTCGACTAAGGCAATTGTATTCATGGAACGCGGCGACATTCGCCGCATCGAAGCGTCCGTGGCTCGGGGCGTTGAAAAACAATCTGAGCGCACGATTGGTTTTCGCGCCCAACGGGTGGACGTCTTCTATTCGCCGCTCCAAACCGTCGAGCAGGTGAGCGGGGCAGGCGGCGCCGAGGTAAGCTCTACCACGGCGACATCGCGAATCACGGGATCGGGAGATCGGATCGACCTGCGTTACGTGACCCCGATAGGCCGCAAAGAGAGCGTGCTGCGGGAGGCTCATATTCGCGACCGAGCTGTCGTCGAGTCTGTTCCCGTCGAGTCTGTTCCCAATGAAACGGGCGGTCGGGGAGCGAGTATCCGCCGCGTAAGGGCCGACTGGATCGAGCTCGCGATGGATGAAGACGGCCGCAACATAAAAGTATTGAGGACGCTGGCTCCAGGGACATTGGATCTCCTCCCAACCGACCCAAGAGGCCGAAGACGAACACTCCATGCTCACCGAATGACGGCCCATTACGCCGCGGACAATCGACTGCGCAAACTCAACGCCGAGGGAGACGTAAAAGTCGAGACCCATCCCCCAGTGCTGGAGCAGCCGACGGAGAAGCCGAGGGCGGTTCTAAGGACCTGGAGCGAAGGTTTGATGGCTGAGTTCGACCCTCCGTCGGGAGAGATGCGCCGGCTGCGACAGTGGTCCGGTTTTCGTTTCGATCAAGGGGGGCGGCGGGGCCGCTCAGGGGAGGCGGAGTTCAATTGGCAAACGAACGAAATCGAGTTGCGCCAGGAAGCACGCGTTTGGGAGTCGACGGGCTCGGTTTCGGCGGACCGCATTCTCCTCGACGAGAACACGGGGCACTTCCAGGCATTCGGGAAGGTCTCATCCACTCACCGAGAGCCGGGCGGGAATCCCGTCAGCGGAGGGTCGCGGACCGGGGGCCCGTTCTCCGCGGAAGAGCCCGTGTACGCAACCGCCGACCGTATGTTGTCCAATCAGGCGACGGGACTGGTCGATTATCGTGGCCAGGCGCGGTTATGGCAAGGCCGGAATCGAATCGAAGCCGACCACATTGAGATCCGCCGCCACTCACGGACTCTTTCGGCCGGCGGAAGTGTTGTGAGCTATTTTCAGCCGGCGAAAGCTGAGCGTGACAAACCCCCGCGACAAGGCGGCGCCGACCGCTCGCCGATTCGAGTCAGCGCGGATTCCATTCTCTACGAGGAGGACGGCCGGCGCGCGATCTACCGCGGAGGAGTCGAGTTGCATCGTGGCCGGCTAAGAGTGCTTTCCGACGAGCTCGAAGCCTACTTCGAGCCTAACGAATCAGCCGGCTCCGGACAGAATGGACTGAAAAGGGCCCTTGCGAGAGGCCAAGTGCGCATCTTTGAACCGCCGAATGCCGGAACTCCCGGCAGGCGCGCATCGGGAGCGAAGGCCGACTACGACCCCGCTGCCGGAACGGTCGTCCTACGCGGGAATCCGGCTCGGCTGACGAGCGATTCGGGCCGGCGCACCAGCGGAAGCGAATTGACCTACCGAGTAAACGATGATAGGCTGCTGGTTCTGGGAAGCGGCGCGAACCGCAGCTACAGCTATCGCCCGCGCCGTCAGCGCTAACAAGTCCCCATTCCCGTCCTGATGAGTACCCTCCGTACCGAAGAGTTGTGCAAGAGCTATCGGGGCCGCCGCGTGGTGAACGGTGTCTCGTTGTCGTTACAGCAGGGGGAAGTCGTGGGGCTTCTGGGGCCGAACGGAGCCGGCAAGACCACATCCTTTCACATGATTGTCGGCCTCATCAGCCCGGACGCTGGCCGCGTCATTTTCAACGACGAAGACATCACGAGTGACCCGATGTATCAGCGCGCGCGGCTGGGAATCAGCTACCTCCCCCAAGAACCCTCGGTCTTTCGGAAGCTGACGGTCGAAGAAAACATTCTCGCCATCCTGCAGACGTTGACGCTTTCTCGGCGAGACCGCCAGGAGCGCTTGGACAGCCTGATTGAAGAGATGGGACTGGAAACGGTGAGGCACAGTCTCGGATACCAGATCTCGGGCGGCGAACGCCGGCGGGTGGAGATCGCGCGCTCACTGGCCATCTCTCCGAGTTTCTTGCTCCTGGACGAACCGTTCTCCGGAATTGATCCCAAGCAAGTGGTCGAGCTGCAGAGAATCATCTCCGAACTCAAGAGCGAGGGCATCGGCATCTTGGTGACGGATCACAACGTCCGCGAAACGCTGCGGGTTACCGATCGCGCCTACATCATCCACAACGGAGAAGTGTTTCGCTCCGGAAGCCCGGGTGAGCTGGAGTCCGATCAAGAGGTCCGACAAGTGTATCTCGGCGACACCTTCGACGCGCCCACGAGGCTAGGATAACCGGATCCGGAAACTACCGGTTTCATTCCCTCGGCGAGCCGTTCGGTCCATGACCTCACTGGCGTTCGCGGCTCTGAATTGCTCGCGGTGAATTGCGTCCTTGACCGCCAGCTTCCTCCGGCGGCTCTGCTTGGCGCTCGTGCCCGAGTTGGTAGACAAGCGGCATGACCACTCGGTCGAAAACCCACCCGTCGCGGCACCATCGCCGACGGGAGAGGAAAACTTTTCGGCTGGTATACTGATCCTAGAAAGCTTGACCTGCGACCGCCGCCATGTTGATGCAGCAGCGCCTGAGCCTGAAACTCGCGCAGAAGCCCGTTCTGACGCAGAGTTTGCGCCAGCTCGTGAAGCTGTTGGCGCTCAATAAGCTGGAGCTGAAGGAGGAAATCGCCCAGGAGCTCGTCGAAAACCCGCTGCTCGAAGCGACAGCGGACGGAGAGGCTTCCGTCGACGACGCGTCGGACCAGTCGAAAGCCAAAGATGAAACCGCGCCAGCCGAGGAAACGGGCGAGGCCGGGGCGAAGAGCGACTCAGCGGCGAAGGAGGAAGCGTCGCCCGCGGCGGAAGATAACGGCTCCGATCCTTTTGACGAGATTGACTTTCACGCTTTTTTCGACGACTACCTCGATGTCGGCCATCACACACCGTTCGGCTTTGAAGTCATCGAGAGACCTTCCTTTGAAACTTTCCTTGCCAAGCAAACGACGCTGACCGACCATCTGTTGTGGCAGCTCAGTCTTTCTCACGCCTCGGGCAGATTGGCCGAGACGATGGAGGGTATTGTCGGCAACTTGAGCGAGGACGGCTACCTCACCGCCACGCTGGAGGAGATCGCCGCCGGCGCCGAAGTTTCCGAAGAGCAAGCCGCGGAAGCGCTTCGGCTGGTGCAGGAGTTCGACCCTCTCGGCGTGGCCGCCCGTGACTTGAAGGAGTGCTTGTGGATCCAGTTGCGCGGCTGCGACGCCGACAGAGGCGTCGCCGGCCACATCATCACCGAGCACTGGCAGCAGCTGCAAGACGGGAGGTTGGCGGAGATCGCCAGCGGGACGGGCCGTCCGCTCCCGCACATTGAAATTGCGGTCCAGGTGATCAAGCACCTCGACCCTCGACCGGGCGAGCAATACTCCGTTTCGCGTACGCGCACGGTCGAGCCGGACGTCTTCTTCGTCGAGACGCAGGAGGGCTTCCGAGTTGTCTTGAACGAAGAGGATCTCCCGGACCTTCGTTTGAACCGCCAGTACCGCCGCCTTTTGAAAAAAGGCCGCGCCAGCAAGGAGGTTCGTGGTTACATCCGCGACCGCTACAGTTCAGCGATGCAGCTTTTGCGCAATATTGAGCAGCGGCGGCACACGATTCTCAGCGTCGGTGAGTCGATCGTCAGGCGACAAGAAGCCTTCCTGGCCCACGGTCTCGACCATCTACGGCCGATGATGATCAAAGAGATTGCTGAAGAAATCGGCGTACACCCGTCTACGGTGAGTCGAGCCGTTGCCAATAAATACACACACACACCGCACGGCGTTTACGAGTTGCGGTTCTTTTTCTCGGAAGCGGTGCAGGGTCCGTCGGGAAGTTCGCTTCCCCTGATGCTGCTGAAACGCAAGGTCAAGAAGATGATCGCCGAGGAAGACTCCAGCACCCCCCTCACCGACGACCGCATTAGCCAGTTACTGAGAGAAGAGGGGATCTTCGTCACTCGCCGCACCGTCGCCAAGTATCGCGAGGACATGCACATCCTCTCTACCCACCGCCGGAGGCGGCGCGCCTAACCGGCGCTGGGGAGAACAGCGATGAGAGTTCACTACACGGGCCGGAAGGCTGACATCTCCGACCGGCAGAAGCAGAAGCTACAGCTGAAATTCGATAAGATCCACCGGATTCTCGGTCCCAAGGACAGTTTGGAAGCGCATGTCGTCCTCTCTCGTCAGCGGCGCCTTTGCGAGGCCGAGGTCACCCTGCGCGCGTTGAGCCACACCCTGGTGGTCACTGCCGGCCATGCGGAACCTCTCTCAGCCTTGCTCGCGGCGGTGGACAAGCTCAGCAAGCAAGCCGTGAAGAACAAGCACAAACTCATTGACGTTCGGAGACACGAGAGGCAACATGGGGAGCGTTCGCCGACGAGAGAGGCAACCTTGCCCGAGACCGCCGGCGAGGAGCGCGAGCTTCGACGCCGCGGCGAGAACACCCGCACGCAAGTTATCCACAGTCGCCGCGTGGCGCCCAAGCCGCTGACCGTCGAAGAAGCCGTGATGCAGATTGATGATCTCGACCGCGACCAAATCACCTTCCGCGACGCGGAAAGCGGTGAAATGAGAGTACTGCTTCGGCGGCGAGACGGCTGCCTAGAGCTGGTCGAAGCCGGATAGGTCTCCCATCCCCGCTCGACCGGACCGCGACGATGAAGAAGCCCAAGCGAGCCGTGGCGGGCCGTTCACCTACCCCAGCCCAAACCTCTTCCCCGCAAGCCCTTCCCGCGTCGGAGCCGGCACAGATCCCGCCGCTCGTAATCATCACCGGACTAAGCGGTTCCGGCAAGGGGTCGGTTCTCAAAGTCTTTGAAGATATGGGGTTCTATGCGGTGGATAACCTGCCGATCGATCTGATCCCCACCTTCGCGCAACTCTGCCGCCAGTCTCCCGAGATTTCTCGCGCCGCGCTGGTCGTCGATATCCGCGAGGGCCAAGCCTTGAAACGGTTCCCTGCCATGTTTCGAAGTCTGGGGGAGAAGAACCCTGGTTTGTTGCTGTTCCTGGAAAGCAGTGACGCGGTGCTGCAAAGGCGCTTCAGTGAGACCCGTCGTCCCCACCCGCTCGGACGCAAGGACACCATTCTGGAGAACCTTCGGGCGGAACGCCGGGCGCTGGCTCCGATCCAGAAGCTGGCCGACCTGACCATCGACACATCGGAATTCAACATTCACGATCTGCGCCGCCTCATCACCTCACGCTTCAGCGGCTCTGCTACGGGACCTTTATTGCTTGTCACGGTGCGCAGCTTCGGTTTTAAATACGGGGTGCCAAGCGACAGCGACCTCGTCTTCGATGTTCGTTTTCTACCCAACCCGAACTACGTGCCCGGCTGCCGTCATCTCAGCGGCAAACACGCCAAAGTCATCCGCTACATTCGGTCTTTCCCACAAACGGACGAGTTCATCGGACGCATCTCCGATCTTTCCATTTACCTCATCCCGCACTACACGCGCGAGGGCAAAAGCAACCTGACGATCAGCTTCGGCTGCACCGGGGGCCGTCACCGCTCGGTGATGATCGCGGAAGCGATCAGCCGGAACTTGGCGGCGGCCGGTTGCACAATCAAGATCGTGCACCGAGACATCCACGAGAAAGACTAGCGATTTGTCTTAAGGATCGGCTCGCTCGGGTCTCCCTCGAACGGCTGGTATAATTCGGAGACAACTTGCTATGAATGAGATCGTGAAAGGCGGAAAATCTTTGCCCTTACTGGCGCTGATAGCGGCGGGTTTGGCGTGGGCGCAGAGCGACCCCTTCGACCAACCCCCTCCGCCGGAATTGGAAGAAGCCCTGCGGTCTCGAATCACCCAGTTCTACGATCTTCTCGAGGAAGGCAAGTTTCGGGACACGGAGCAGTTGGTCGCCAAGGACTCTCGAGAAAGCTACTACACGGCGAGAAAAAGCCGCGTTTATGGCGCTAGCGTCAGGGAAATCGACTTTAGCTCCGACCTCAGGACGGCGAAGGTCTTGGTGACTCTGAAAGCGAAGATTCCCGTGGCGGGTTCCACTCTGTTCGATGTGCCGATCGGAACCCAATGGGCGTGGTTGGACGGGGATTGGTACTTGGTGCTGCCGAAACGGCGAGCGGGCGACCAGGTTCAAACGCCGTTCGGCGTCAAGACTATCGGGCCTGATACGGCCCGCACGCCGGGATCATCCCCCTTCGGTCAGTCCCCCATGCCCGACATAGCGTCGTTGAAGAAAATGTACGCGGACGGTTCGAGGAGCATCCCAGCCGCCGGGGCGGCTGGAAGCACAGCGTCACGCGCCAAGAGGATCCCACTCTCCTATTCTCTTGTCCGGACGCAGTCCAAGACACCGCAAGAGCTTATCGTCTCCTCGAGAGGCACACCCATACGGATCGTTCCCGATGCTGTCGACGGCTGGGTGGACGAGGTGCGGCGGCAGAAGGGGGCTACCCACTTTAGCGGGTGGGCGTCCGAGCGGGAGCATCTTAAGCTGGTCCGTCAGGTGGTGGTGTTCGTTGACGGCGAGGCGAATCATGAGCGCCACACCGTTGTGAAGCGACCAGACGTTGCCGGGTTCTTCAAGATTCCCTTGTTGCGGCAAGCGGGATTCCGAGTTGAACTGCCCGTTTCCATTTTCGGTCGAGACCCCGCGCCTGTCGTGCGAGCCTTCGCCATCTCACGGACCGGAGCAGCTTCGGAGTTGTATTATCATCCGGAGTACTCGGACGGTCCTCGGACCGTCAAACTGGGCACGGAAAATCAAAGGAGAGCACTCTCCTACTCTCTCGCGCAGACGAAGTCCGGGACGCCTGAAGAGTCTATCGTACTCCGCCCCAGGCGAAGTGAAAGTGTAACACATCCCACGCTCCAGGCGGACGCCCGGGTGGTTGTTCCCGATTCCGAGTGATCCGTGACTGCTCTTGGGTAGCCGGGCGGGCCTCCCGAACGGGCTTCGAGATAACTCGCGCACCCTGGCAAACTCGCAATCGGGGGATCGTCTGGCCCTCCGTATACCCCTTTTGTTCGCCCAGGGATTGCATGTTAAGTTATTGAATTATATCGACCTACCTTCCAATCGGCTTTGTTTGGTAATTTTCCCGAGGCAGCAGCTGGTTTCGCGGGCTATAAAACATATGAGGAGGCCGTCCCGGCAGGCGCGGATCCGTCGTCTGAAGACAATTATCACGACAGGTTCGGGTTTTCATCGGCGAGCGGGGAATGCTCCTGTCGGCCAAGAATATCATCCACCGCCGCCTCTAATACGATTATATCGCCCCCATGGCTTCAGACAACGGCCCAATAGCCCGCGCATACCCTCATGATGAGCGAAATCGGAGCCGCGACCGTGAGGGAGTGTCGATGAGCCCGCGGCGTGCCCATAGGGATGAAAACAGGTGCGAGTCCCGGCGTCCCGACCCCCGCCCGGTGTGGGTTTTCGACGGAGCGGTTAACTCCTCTCCAAGGGGACGAAACCGGCCGGTTTCGACGGCGTGTCGGCGGGTTCCGCGGGGTTCACCGCCGCATGATCCTTTGCAGGCCCCGCAATCTGGATTTTAGTTCCGCGGTGGCAGTGACAATTTCATTCTCGTCGTAGATCACGCGGGGTGTGATCAAAACGATGAGTTCCGTCTTCGATTTCGAGACACTGGTGCTCCCGAACACAGCCCCCAGAAAGGGGATCTTGCCCAAGAACGGGACACGTTCGCGGGAGTAAACATTCGTTTCCTGCATGACGCCGCCCAGAGCCACGGTGTCCCCGTCAGCGACCGTCACTTGGGTCTGAACATTACGGCGGTCGATGGAATTCGGAGGCAACGGAACGCTGACCTCTTGGTTCACTTCCATGGTGACAATGCCCGAGGCGTTGACGCGAGGCGTAATGGACAAGGTGATCCCCGTTTGGACGTGGTTCACAGAATTGAAGCCCACTCCACCATCTGTTAGTCCTTCCGAGGCCCGGAGCTGGATCGTCTGACCCGACGTGATAGTGGCCGGCATATTGTCGGTGGCGATGACCGAGGGCGCGGATATCACCTTCGTCCGACCGTCACTCTGGCTGGCTTGGAGGAAAACGGCGAGCTCCCGCGTTGCTCCAACGAGCGCTCCCATCGACAGGTTCAAGATCCCGCCCCCAAAATGTCCGGTGAGCTTTCTTTCGTTCAGCGCCCCCGTACCTCCACGGGAGCGCAAGAAGGCCGAAACTCCGCTGGAGAGCGCCCCGCTTAGCGAGATTTCATAAACCTGGGCATCGATAAGGACTTGCCGCGGGGGAAAATCCAACTGCCGGAGAGTCTTGCGAATGACCTCCCACTCCTGTTGGGTGGCCTGAACGACAATCAGATTGTTGATCATGTCGGGCACGATGCGAATTCCGACCGCCGCGCCTTCGGGAGCGACGGCTTCGGCCCCGAGCAGAGCGCCGGTCTGATCCGGCGCGGGGCCGGTCCCGACACCTCCACCCCCACCTCCGAGCAAGGATCCGGGAAGGGGAATAATTCCTCCGCCACCCCCGCCGCCTCCGCCATAGCCGCCGCCACGGCCGCCGCCACGGCCGCCGCCACGGCCGCCGCCACGGCCGCCGCCACGCCGCCCGCCGCCGCGTCCACCGCCGCGTCCACCGATACCGCCGGGAGCAAAACCACCCCCCAAGCCGCCGCCGTAGCCGCCGCCACCGTAGCCGCCGTAGCCGCCGCCACCGTAGCCACCGCCGCCGTAGCCGCCGCCACCATATCCTCCGTAGCCGTACAGCGACAGCAGGGTTCCGGCCAGGTCGGGGGCGAAGCCGTACTGTACCCGGTAGATGAAGTTTTGGACGCCGCCAACGGTCACCGATTTGTCCAGCCTCTTGATCCAGGTGTCGACTTGGTCGAAGACGCGGGTGGCGCCGCTAACGACGAGGATGGAATTGATCCTGTCGATGGGGATGAATTGAACGGCCGACTGCTCCTCCGAAAGCGAAAAGGCCGTAAATATTTGTTCCAGCTCATCCGCTAGCGTTTTGGCAAGGCTATTTTTGACCTCGAACAAGCGAATGCGCTGCTGGACCATCTCCTCGGTGTCGAACAGCTCGATGAGCTCGATGGTGCGGCGCATGTTGCGGCTGTTGTCGAGCAAGATCAATATGTTGAGCGGCTCGATGACGGAATACCTCGCCCCTTCCCCCAGGAAGGGTTCGAGAACCTTGCCCAGGTCAGCGGCCGGCGAATACTGAAGTCGGATGACGTTGAGAATCAACCGTTCGTCTTCGGGCAGGTCGCGGCCGGCGTCCAAGCGTGGAGAAATGGGCAACTTGGGCGCCTGCTCCGAGGGGACAATACGGTAGAGGTTGCCCACTTGGACGGCGACGGCTCCGTGGATTCTTAGGATCTCCTGTAGGAGCGGCAACAAGTCGCCGCGGCGCAGGCGGCCGTAGGTATTAATCGTGACCGCGGCGTCGCCGACGGCTGGATCAAGAATATAGTTGATCGCTAGGGACTTGGCGACGACATCAATGAATTCATGCAGGCTGGCCCCGCGAAAGCGGAACGAGAGGCCCCCCCTTGACGAGGAAGAAGGCCGCGCCTGGTTGGGCTGCCGGGGCGGCTGCGCCGGAGCCCCTTGCGGCGCCGGCGAGCCGGCGGCCGCCGGTTGCCGCGCGGGCGGGGACGCCCCCACCGCCGGGGAGGCCTGAGGAGCAGCCGGCGACGGGTTTGCCTCGGCCGCACCTGTCCCTGGAGCCGGGCCCGGCGACGAGTCGGCGCCGGCCTGCCCGGCCTCCTCCGTCTGTTCCGACGGCTGCTGGGGTGATGCGGGGTTCTGCTGCTGAGCTAATAATGCGGACGGGAGAAGCAGTATCCATAGAAGAACGTATCGCATGATTTTACCTGTCACTATCTGTCACCGGAGGATCACTGGGTTTCTTGCCGGCGGGTTCCTTGTTTTGCCGCCGACTTGCCGTAGCTTCTCGGGCCTGGACGGAAGGGAGCGGAGCAGTGGAACCGCCTTCCGCGGCCGGCCGCTCGTCGCTGGGGCCGTGCTCCCGGCTCAGAAGCCGGCGCTCGACGGCGTCCAATTCCGCCAGCGGCTTCTTCCAGATCTGTACACCGAAGGGCGTCTTCCGCTGGAAAACAACCGTTTCTCCTTGTTGCTCGACCGTGATCATGGGGTCGGCAAGCAACGAGAGCGGCTTCTGAGGTTCCGCCACTACTTTGGCCGGACCGAACGGTGTCTGCTTGATCTTGACCAGGCGCTCCGGCGACGGCTTCTTGGCCGAGTCTTGCTTCTTGTCAGCCGCCGTGCCGCCGGCCACAGCCAGAGTCGAAAGCGCTAAAACAACCATGATGCCGATCATAGTTCCTATTCCTCTTTTCTATTTCTGTTGCTTCTTCGCCCACCAAGATTGGGACCCAAACGGTGTTTTTTTCACCGTCTTGACGAAGCCTCCCTGCTCGGTGCCGTGCGGAGAGGCATCTTTCGGATCGGCTGCGTACACACCCGCCCGCCCGGCCAGCTCGGGACCGATGTTGTACTGTCCGCCGACCTGCCCTTCCCGCTGGGGACCGAGCCTTGCCGCCGATCCCGGTTGAGGCCGCGCTGCCGCCGAGCGGCGTGGACCGGACGATGCGTCGGCCGCTTGGGCCGGTGATCCTTTCAGTTCCGCCTGTGAAACCTCGATGGTTTCGTCTTGCCATTGAAAGATGATGGAATCTCCCCGGGCTTCGACAAACGTGAACTCGCCCACCTTCTCGCCGCGGGCCACGGGTTTGGGTGTTGCCTTCAAGTCGGGAGCCATCAGGGCGATCGGTCCCTCCCCGAGATCCATCAAACCAATGAAATGCGGCAGACCGGGGCGATCGGCCACTTCGGGCACGGGCACCTCCACGGTGACGATCGAATTGCGGTCCTTGGAAAACAGGAGGCGATCGACCACGGCCATGTAGTCGGAGGGACGCACGGCCGGCGGCTTGGCCGGTCGAGAACGGACGGGGGTTGGCTGACCCGGCCCGGTCCTTTCGAAGACGTCGTATCGCTGCCGGGCCCGGCTCGCTCTGCGATAAAGTTCCGTCGCGCCCGCCACGAGGACCACCAGCAGGGCAAAATTCAGAAGAACCAGGTTGCGACTCATAGCCGCCCCCCCGGGGTCGAGTTCCGTCGCCGCTCCACAAGTTCGGGCGTTCGAGAAACCGGGAGGTATCCCGAGACCCTCACTCGGGCGCGCACGGCCTTGGTATCCGGATTAGCCGGACTGAGGATAATTTGGCGTGTGGTGAGCAGACGTTCGCTATTCGACAAAGTGGCCATCCAGTTCACGAACTGTTCCACGCGGCAATCAAAATCGACGGTCAAGGGCACCTGCGCGAAATGATCCCGCTCGAGTTCGACGTTGCCGAAACGCGAGGACCTCATGGTGATGCCCTCGGCGATCAGAAGATTGCCGACCACCTGCCGCATCTCGGCCTTGGCCAGCTCGGCGCTCTCGGCCCGCAATAGTCCGCTCTCGAACTCGGCCAGCGTTTGAGCCGCCTCCTGGGACGCGGCCTCCACCAGGGGTTTCCGGCGCGCCTGAACCTGAGCATCCAAGAAACGTTCCTCGGCGTCGTCGATCGAGCCGCCCACGAGCGGCGACCCGGTCGAGGGGAAGAAAAAATCCAGTTGCATGACGACGAACAGCGCCGCGGCGGCGGCCAAAATGGCCAAGGCGCGCCGGTCGCGGCTTTGGATTTCGAGGGCCATCAGCGGACCTCCTCGGCGCCGGCGGCCGTCGAGGGAGCTGACGGCTCAAACAGCGGCTCGGGAGCCGGCGAACCGGTCGACGGGTCCGCGGCTGGGACACCCTGCTCGACCGCGGCGAGACTTCGCCGCGCGGTAATCTGAAAGCGCTCGCCTTTGTCCGTCTTAATGAGCGAGGTCATAAACGCCGCGTTCTCGAGTGTCCGAGTGCCGTCAACGATCGCCAAAAGGGGCGCCGCGGCGGCGGCCTCGCCGTACAGCCGAACACCCTCGTCACGGAGCTCTAGCTGCGAGAGCCATGCCGTATCGGGCAACTGTTGAGAGATCTCCCGGACAATTCTTAGGTCCGCTTCAGAACGCGTGCGGAGGGACTCTAACACCTCGATTTGCGCCGCGATCTCTTGCCCCTGCGCCTGGGCGGCCGCGGCTGTGCTCACGTCCTGCTCGAGTCTGGCTGTCTCCGCTTTCAGCTTCCCCAGGTAGCCGCGGTCCTGGACCACGCGCCGGAGAGGGTAGGCAAAGACTAAGAGGATCAGGGCCGCGACGAGGACCGCTGTCGGTGCGTACATCCAATGCGAGTTCCTTTTCCTTCGCGCCGAGGGCAGCAAGTTCGCTCGCCAGCCAAGTCGCGGACAGGCCGACTCCAGCGCAACGGCCAGCGCGGCGGCGTCCCTGCCTTCGTCGAATTCGGGTACGGCGGTTGCGGGAGAGGGCAATAGCTCGGCCGCCGAGCGCAAGCTGAAAGTGTCCCCGAGGTCCCGTGCGAGATCTCGAAGGGGGGAACCATCTTCGGCCCCGTCAGCTCCGCAGAAGACGACCGAGGCGGGATCGGACGCCTGCAGTCGCAGATCGGCCCCGGCTAGAGTCAAGACTCTCTCCGGCGATTGCGACTCAAAAGCGCCGGTGAACAAAGGACGGTTCTTGCCTTCCCCGTAGATTTCGATCCCGTCAGGGTGCAAATCCGCAATCAGGAAGGGAGCTGGGGACGAGTCCCAGCGCACTCGCACGCCGGTGTAGAAAGCAGCCGCCCCCGCGGTAAACGAGGCCACCTGGACACCGCCGGACTCGAACAAATCGGCGTAGCCCTCCACGATGGCCTTTTGGGCAATCAGAACGGCTACCTGGACTTGACTGACCCCTTCGGCCCTCCCCCCCAAGGGAGAAAAGGCGGTGTAAACCTGGTCAGCCTCGTAAGGGTGCAGGGTTCCCAACTGGTAGCCCACCGCGGCCCCCAGCTCCTTGCGATTCAAAGGAGGCAGCGTCACCTGCCGAACCATCATCTCCGACCGCGGCAGACTGACGGTGGCGGCTAGGTGCGACAATTTCAGGGCCCTCAGGAAGGTGTTATATGCGGCGCCCCACTCCAAGGGCGGCCGGTTGCGGAAGTCGGCGATCTCGATCCGCCCCAGGACCTTGAAGCTGCCCGGACGAGACTTGACCGCGACCACGCGCAGATCCGGCCCGCGTACTTCGATGCCGCATCCGGCGCCCCAGCGAAGAATGTGTTTCCACTGCATCGGCTAAAAACCCGTGTCGTACCAGCGTGTGACGTGCATGCGGAAAGGCCCGGCCGTCAGCCCTTGTTGAACGAGGGCGCCGAGCATCCGCTTGGCGCGGTCCTTGCGGGCCCGAGCCGTGGCCCATAACGTGTAGGCTTGCTCCCGCCCAGACCGACCGAGCCGGATATCCGGGTGCAGGCTGGAGATCTCCTCCAGAATCCCGTCCCCGACCTCGATGGGCCGCTGGGAGCGTATTCTTACAATCGTCCCAATCAGCGAATCGCTCAATCCCACCGCCTTCAGCAACTCAATCGAAGCGTAGTTGACGTCCACCGCCCCCGTCCCCCACAGGGTCACATGATGATACAGGCCGCCTACGCGAACCAGCCGGCCCTGTTGATTCCGTCTGAAAGAGCCGTATAGGAGTTGGAGATCGATTCCCGGCACCATCAGCAAATCTTCCAACTGTTTGAAAGACGCCCGAGAGGGCGAGAAAGACGAACCGGACGCAGCGAGGTCGGGAGAAGGCAGACGGCCCGATCGGCTATCGACAATGTTGAACCCCACGGCTAAGGAGGATGCCGGATCAAGACCGCTGGCAACCAGCACTCCGGCCAACGCCTCCGGTGAAGCCCGGTTAAGGTTGAGCTTACCGCTTTCCCCGATGATTTCAACCTCAACTTCCCCCGTGGGGAAAGCGAACCGGAGAAAGCGCTGACCGGGACGAAACGCACTGAGATCGTCCCCCTCGCGGCGCGAGGAGCGGTCGGCGAGTTGCATCATGGCCGCCTCAATCGCCCCGTGGGCGAGGAAGTAGGCTCGAGCATCGTCCATGTTGAGGGCGGCGCGGTCCATTTCGGTTCGAACCGTCATGGAAAGCGTAAAGGCGATGGCTGAGAGAGCAGTCGAAAACCAAAGCACCGCCAGCAAGGCGCTGCCCAAGCGCGAAGATCCGCTAGCCCGCATTTCTCACCACCTGACGGTCGAAGCACGCCATAAGCCCGCCATTAGTGCGTTGCGCTTGCTCACCGTGCTCAACGTAGGGTTCAAGTACGCCCGCGCTATTCAAGAAACGGGGCGCCGAGCGGCGAGCGCCTTGTACCGACACATCTCTCGCGCACTTGGCCTCGCCGCCTGGTGAGAAAAGCGGCCTCGCGGAGCGCGTCACCGCCGGCCTCCGGCCGATCGGCGGGAGAGATCGACTCCGCGAGGCCGCCCATCGGGATAGGTGGGGGGAGTGTTTTCCAGCGGACGCACATACTCGGCGCGGACCGCGGTCGTTATGGATACGGGCAAGAGCCGAGCTTCCCGGGAGGCCGGCGTTAAATTGATCGTGATGGCGCCCGGCAGCCGGTCCAGATCGTTCCATGTTGAAACCCAGATGGAAGGGAGATCGCGGCCCCGAGGCCTCTCGAGATACTGGAAGCTGCAATCGGCCAGCCGGTCGGCAATGATCAGCGATACGTCGGGCAGGGCGCGGATCGGCTCAAAAACCAGTTGGCGCCCCGGCGGCTCCGAGATAGGAACCCATCCGGTGACGAAACCCCCGGCGCTGAACGGCCCGAGATACGGCAATTGATTCAGCAGTATTCGCCTTCCCCTGTCGGGTGCGTCGACAACCTGGAGCTCGGTGATGCGCAGGCCCCCTCGCGCTCCGGCGGTGATCGAATGCGAAGTAACGAAACGCATTGATTGCGGCTCGCCTTGAAAGAACGGGAACGGACGCACCCTAATCTCCCGGTCGGGCGGGATCGCGGCCTCTAGCGGAACGATTCCGGCAAAGAGCGCGTGAAAGCGCTGATTCTGGCCGGCGATGTTGCGGTCAAGCATCAGCCTCTCGCGCGTCGTCAGCCAAGCAGAAGCGCCTACCTGAAAAGCGGTGAACAAACCAGCGGAAAGCAACCCGAGCAGGCTCATGGCCACAATGACCTCGACGAGCGTCATGCCGCGCCGCGAGACGCGAGCCTGAACCGTGTGAGGCCGTCCGCGATCCGTGGAGCCGAAGTCGCCCACGTTGGA
This sequence comes from Bryobacterales bacterium, assembly GCA_965206025.1. Classification (GTDB taxonomy): domain Bacteria; phylum Acidobacteriota; class Terriglobia; order Bryobacterales; family UBA6623. The sequence goes on from CBDBIU010000004.1 coordinate 1,190,021, forward strand.
GGCTAGCGCCGCAGACCCCGCGGAGGCGCGGTTCCCGAGAAAAGCTGTAGGGGCACGGTATGCCGTGCCCTCCCCAAGATTCGACACCAGGCTCATTTCACGGCTTACGCCCCCTCGGTTTACCGCTAACGTCCTCATCCCAGTCCATGCTCGGGTCGGATAATCATCCGCCGAAAGCTCTCCAGCTGGAGCCGCTTGCGTCGCCCGTCGGAATCCCACCAAACGCTCAGCTTGATTTGAACCAGCATGGGGCGTCCGGGCTGGGGCATGGGTGGCAGGAAAAAGGGATCCACCCTCGCTTCCCAGCCCAGACTTGCGTCAAACATCCCCGACAGATTCATTCCCAACGGCAGTGGTTCCTCGACTAATAGTTGGTTCATTTTGGTGCGCGCCAGCATCGCCGCCCGATCGTATTCGCGGATGCGCGCGGCGTTTGCCAACACCGTGGTGGTCAGCGTCATCAGCCCAATGATGGCGATGCCGAGGATGGCCGTGGCCACAATCATCTCGAGCAGGCTGAAACCTCGCCTCGCCGGCCGTGATCGGCGAGCAGCGGCTGGCCACGGAATGCGGCGCCCCCCAGTCGGGGCCGGCATTCCGGCCTCTACAGCCCCGGCACAGCTTCGCTGGTTTGCCCCAGTCAGGTTCGCTCCAGTCATACGAGTCCCGTAAGAAGAGACGCTGTGGTTGACAAGAAAGACGACATTCTGGTGGCTGTGGTGCGAAAAGCGGGCGAAAGCTCGCCGTAGTTCTAACCAATCAAGACAATAGCTTCGGCAGGATCGTTTGGTGTATCGTATGAGATGCACCAAGCAGCTGCTTAGCTAAGAGGAGGTTAGGATGAAACGCGCGGTTTTTTGTGTAGTAGTTTTTTCGGCTCTTCCGGGTTTTTAGTGGGTGGCCAACGGGTAGCCGGCTCCTCCATCCTGCCGACCCGACGTCGCCCGCAGTCACATCGGAGCCCAAAAGGCGGCCAAGAAATCCCCAAATACCCTACACGCCAGTCCGGTCGTGGGCAACTCGTAAAGGGAATAAGACACTGATAAACAGGGAGTTATCTCTTTGAGTGTGGCCACTGGATGACAGTTGTGGATCTGCATTTCACAGCCTTCGGGAGACTGTACGACTACCTGCCAGCAGCCTTGCTCTACTCGTAACCCTTTGTTTATCAGTAATTCTTTTTGGCCAACGCAGTCGCCGCCCGGCCTTGGGGGCCGTAGAGTTGTCACGAAGCCCTTGAATGGCACCGAAGCAGGCTCCGGGAGGTCGGCCTCACAGTGGCGAGGGATCCGTCACTCACCGCCGCCAGCCACTAAAATCCCAGAAGAGCCGTTTTTTCTTTGGGACTGTTCGTCTACTGCGAGGCGCAGGCGGAGAGAACGGATGCCGAACTGATCGCGGAGGCGGAGACTGCGGCGCCGGTGGTGATTACCCAGAACGCGGCGATCAAAACGATGGATGGAAGAGTGCTGCGGGAGGGTTCGAACGGCTGGACCTGCTACCCCGGATCGGCAGCGATCGGTCCGATGTGTAACGAGCCCCAATGGGACGCCTTGCTCGCGGGGCTGATGAGCAAAGAAACTCCCGAAGTCAACCAGTTCAGCATCTCCTACATGCTCGCCGGCGAGGGAGACGCCCTCGGTGTTAGCAATATAGATCCCTTTGCTCCCGCGCCGACCGAAGAGAATCAGTGGGTTAAGGAAGGTCCGCACCTGATGATTCTCGTGCCGGACCGGGCGGCGTTCGAGGGACTTTCAACCGATCCGAAAGATCCGGTTTATGTGATGTGGAAGGACACGCCCTACGCGCACATCATGGTCAAGATTGCCGCAGAGAAAACCGCCGAGTAGAGGAGCGGCTTCTTCGGAACGCTTAGAATGCCAGAAGGCGCCTCGGCGTAGTTCCCCTCAAAAGTGTAAGGCGTTGCCAGCTTGCTAAGGCTCTGAGCAACGTCGGGGTGCTGGGGCCCCAGGGCCTTCTCTCGAATCCGCAACGATCGCCGCAGCAGCGCCTCCGCCTGACGGTGCTCGCCTTGCAAGTCGTAGAGCTCCGCGAGATTGTTCAAGGTAGTCGCCACGTTGGGGTGCTCTCTACCGAAGGCGCCTTCGACGATCGCCAGGGCCCGGTTGAACAGCGGCAATGCCTGCTGCCGTTTAGCTTGGAAGTTATAAAGGGCGCCAAGATTGTTCAGGGTCTGGGCGACCGCGGGGTGCTTGTGGCCGAGCGTCCCTTCTTGAATCGTGAGCGCCCGCCGATAAAGCGGCTCCGCCTGTTGGAATTTCTTCTCCGTGCGATAGATCTCGGCCAGATTATTGAGGCTGGTGGCTACATTAGGATGCCCGGCCCCCAGAGTTTTTTCCAGAATCGCCTGGGAGCGCTTGTAGAGAGGTTCCGCGTCACGGTAGCGCCCCTAAGAGTCGTAAAGCGCCGCCAGGTTGTTCAAGCTCCTCGCCACGCCCGGATGTTCGGCCCCCAGCGCTGTCTCCCTGATCTCCAGCGACCGCTTGAATAGCGGCTCGGCCTCGCCGCGCCGGACATAGCCGCTCCGGGCTCATGGCAGCCCCGGTTCGTTACGGAGGTTGGCCCTGTCACTAACGTTCCAGGCTCTGTTTCCTGCTCACGCGTACCCTCGTGACGAATACGTATAATGATGCTGAAACCTGAAAGTCGGCTGTTTATAAGGCAGGAATCGAGGGGGGCTTGCCATACCGCGCCGGGTGTCGCATTGGGCCGACCAAAAGGCAGCGGAACTCTGCAATAGACTCCGTAGAGCATGACCCATGCGCCGCGCGACATTAGTTCTTGTATTTGGGCTCTTCCGGGTTTTTAGTGGGTGGCCAACGGGTAGCCGGCTCCTCCATCCTGCCGACCCGACGTCGCCCGCAGTCACATCGGAGCCCAAAAGGCGGCCAAGAAATCCCCAAATACCCTACACGCCAGTCCGGTCGTGGGCAACTCGTAAAGGGAATAAGATACTGATAAACAGGGAGTTATCTCTTTGAGTGTGGCCACTGGATGACAGTTGTGGATCCGCATTTCACAGCCTTCGGGAGACTGTACGACTACCTGCCAGCAGCCTTGCTCTACTCGTAACCCTTTGTTTATCAGTAATTCTTTTTGGCCAACGCAGTCGCCGCCCGGCCTTGGGGGCCGTAGAGTTGTCACGAAGCCCTTGAATGGCACCGAAGCAGGCTCCGGGAGGTCGGCCTCACAGTGGCGAGGGATCCGTCACTCACCGCCGCCAGCCACTAAAATCCCAGAAGAGCCTGTATTTGGGACTGGTCGCGTCCTCATGCTTGGCGCTGGCGTCACTGGGTGATTGAAGCGCTTAACGACGGCATGCCTTTCAACCAATTCACGACGGAACAGATCGCCGGCGACCTGTTGCCCAACGCGACCGTCGAGCAACACGTGGCCACCGGATTCCACCGCAATACGCTTTGGAGCAGGGAAGGCGGAGTGGACCCGGATCAGTTGCGCGACGACGCCGTGGCTGACCGCACCAACACCGTCGGCATGGCATGGCTCGGCTTGACCGTCGGGTGCGCCCGGTGCCACGACCACAAGTACGACCCCATCAGCCAGAAGGAACGCACGCCGCTCGTCGAGCTTCGCAACTCATCGGAAGCCGGCAACGCCGGACGCGACCATCACCCCAACGCGTTCAGTATGTGGATGGCCGGCGGCGGCATCCAGGGCGGCCAAGTGGTCGGCAAGACCGACGAGCTGTGCATGAACATCGTCGAAGACAAGATCCACGTCAACGACCTGCAGGCCACCATCTTGAACCGCCTCGGTCTCGAGCATACGCGCCTCACCTACCGCCACATGGGACGCGACTTCCGCCTCACCGACGTCGCCGGAGAAGTGTCGAGAAACTGTTGGCATAAATAGATGCGTTTCCTGGCCGAACGACTGGCTGTGGCCTTGCTGATAGCAGGGTTACCCTTCAGCTCCGGGGCGATGCCGAGGCCTTCCGAGCAAGCGTCCGCGCAAGAACAAGAAGAAGAGCCGGGACCCCTCAGGCTGGTCTACCAGGGCGAACCCCTGGCCGTAGAGTTGCAGTGCGCGTGGGACCATTTTCGGCGCGCGGCGACCGTGTGCTCCGAGGCAATGCCTTGTGAACTCTACCTAGAGCTAACCGCCGTGGAGCAAGGCGCCGAAAGAGTCTTTCTGATCGGAAACCTTCATACGTCGTCGGCGACCGTATCCTCGATCCTCCTGGCCAGTGAGGACGAAGGCATGAGCTGGTACGAGCCGCATCCTCGCCTCGCTGCCGGTTTTGAGTCGGTCCAGTTTGTGGAGGATGAATACGGCTGGATTGCTGGGCAGGAAAGCCGGCTCGACGGTTCCTCGAGACCTTTTCTGTTGCGCACCGGTAATGGAGGAGTTCGCTGGCGGCGGTACGATATCTGGGCGGACGAAGACCGCTCCGGAGCGATTCTCGAATTTTACTTTGACACGGAGAAACACGGCTTGCTGAGCATCGACTTGCCGACGTCGGAGATCGACTCTTACGAACTTTACGAGTCGATGAATGGCGGCCTCTCTTGGGGCATACGCGAGATCTCCGATCGCCAAGCGAAGCTCAAGAATATCCCTCTCGTCAGAAGACAGCTCGACTGGCGTTTGGGCGAGGACGGGGGAAGAGCGGTCTATGTAGTAGAACGGCGGCGAGGCGAGGAATGGAACGCCCAGGCCGAGTTCAGCGTTCGGGTCGGAACCTGCCGCGGCACACCGCTGGCGCCTGACCCCGCGTCCGCCGAGGCCCCTTGAGTTGGGCAGTCCAACAGTTTCCACGCTGCTTGTCTGACCGGAAACCGGGGGAGACCGGAAAACCGGGGACAGTTTCCTATTTCAACCGGGAAACCCAACCGGGAAACCGGGGGGAAACCGGGGACAGTTTCCTATTTCGGGGGCGAGACATGTTCATCGCCCACGGGGACACTGGACAGACCGCGCTATCCTCAAGAGAGGGACTCAGCGACCGGCATCGCGCTCGACGAGCTACGAAAAACAAAACAAACCCGATTTCTCGCAACCCACTTTTAATCAACAGGTTGTGGGGTCCCTTTTCTCGGCGGTCGAGACGGGAGTCGGTCGGGCAATTTCGGTTGTGATCGCCATGGCAACCGGGCGGTTTCGCCAGTACGGGCCTGCTGGCCATGTCCGCAACCCCGCATAGCTAAAATGGCAACCATGGGCCCCGACGAGCAGGCCGCCCCGGACCGCTTGGAATGCCGGCTCTGCCGAGCCGCCCTCGAAGTCCGCGTCGACTTTAGGGGCAAGGTGATCTGGACAGTGGATCCCGATGACCCGGATTTCGGAAACAAGGAGCCGGAACTACGCGGCAAGCACGAAGAGCCAACCCTGGTCTGCTCCGCGGACCCTCTTCACGACACCGGGTTCAAGCTAGTGGAAGGCGAAATCGCCGCCGATTCGTAGCTGCACTCCTCCGCCGGGGTCGAGTGAGACGGGCACGGCATGCCGTGCCCCCTACAGTTTCCTGACGACGGGCCATGTCGCCACAATTTGCGACCTCCTATAGGTTGTCAGGACGGCAGTCAGTTCCTACCATGGCTATATGAGGCTTTATCTACGACCCGCACTGTTCATCGCCCTCGGTAGTTTCGGGGGCCTCGAAGCCCAGCAAGAGGGAGTCATCCCTCGCTGGGAGATCGTAGAGATCGCCCAGCGTCTCGACGAAAACGCGCATGATATCCGGAAGATGCTGTCTCAAGTGCGCCCGGAAGAATGGGTCCAACAGGGCGCGCCCGATGCCTACATCGGACAGCACAATGCTCTCCGCTCCGACCTTTCCAGCCTATCCCTCTCCGCGCAAGCGATGCAGCGCAAGCCGGAAAAATTATCGATCGCGATCGACACGTATCTGTGGCTTGATCGGGTGGGATCGATGCTCAGGTCGCTGACGGCCGCCGTGCGCAAGTATCAGAACCCGGCTCTCGGCGAGCTCCTGGAGACTGCCGGAGATCGCGCTGCGGCCTCTGAAAATTCGCTGAAACCATACTTGCGCCAACTCGCGGTGGAGCGGGAAGCGGAATTGGAGATCTCCCATAGCGAGGCGCAGCGTTGTCGGGAAACGATCGTCCGACGGCCGCGTTCCAGAAAATGAATATCGAAGGGCTAAACTTTACGTCTCCAGGAGACGTTAGATTCCAGTGATGATGGAAAACCCCCGTCAGCCTCCCGCGCCTCCGACGGGCGGCGGTTCACCGGCGGAGGTCGCCGGCGCCGGCCCTGACTACTCCTTCAACTGCCATATCTGCGAGGAGCCGTCGTCGGAGATATGCCATCGCTGCACCCGTGACGCCTGTGGCAACCACATCTGCGAACGCTGTTTGAACTGCAGCGACTGCTGCCAGTGTATGAGCACGCGCAAGTAAAGCGTGTTCCGCACAACCCCTTTTTTCGTGATCGCGAGCAGCTCGCTGTCTTCTACCGGCTGTCGGTGTCCCCAGCTACGCTAGAATGTGCCATGCGGTCTCCGCGGGTACCTAAATGGATTGGATGGCCGCTGCTGGCGCTTTGGACCTATTTCGTGCTCTCCTTCCTTGCCCAAAAGGCCACCTTTCATCCGTCAAAGTACCCGGAAGGGTTTTGGGATCTTCAGGCCCACTGGAATGCGGAGGACGTCTGGCTTGATACGGCTGACGGGGTGCGCATCCACGGCTGGATGATCGAACCCGACGAGAGCCGAGGATTGGTCACGCTCTATCTCCACGGCAACGCGGGCAACCTGACGCACCGCGTTGTTCACATCCAGGCGCTGGTGAACGTCAAGTCTTCGTTGCTCATCATCGACTACCGCGGATACGGCAAAAGCGAGGGCAGCCCTTCGGAAGGGGGAACGTATCTGGACACCGAGGCGGCCTATGATTACTTGCTGGAGCGGGAATACCGCCCCGAGCAGATCGTCGTGCACGGCGAATCGCTGGGTACGGCCATGGCCACCGATCTCGCCTCGCGCCGCCCTTGCGCCGGGTTGATCTTGGAAGCGCCTTTCCCTTCGGCGCGCGCCGTGGCCGCGCGCGTCCTACCAGTCCTCGGGCCATTGGTGGCTTCAGGGCTCGAAACCGGGGTGAAGATCGCCCGTGTGGAGGCGCCGGTGCTGATCATCCACGGCGACCGCGACGAGGTGATCGCCTACCAGCTCGGCCGAGAAGTTTTCGACGCCGCCAAGGAACCGAAACAGTTTTGGACCGTCGAAGGGGCCCATCACAATGACATCATCGTCGCGGCCGGCGCAGAGTATGAAAAGCGCCTAGCCGAGTTTCACAGCCGATTGCTCGCTCCCGAATAGCCCGTTTCCTCGAAGGATGGACCAGACGACTGGCGCGACCGGTTTGCCACCGTCGCCCGGCGCCGGGCAACAGGCCTCGAGTAGTGGCGTCCGAGGGCCCACGGGTCAAAGTGAGACCTTTCGTCATACGGGCGGGATTCGTCTCGCCGGCTGAGAGATAATAAGCTGCGCGGCCAGCACGATTGCTTGTCCTGCCGGGCGCGACATGTCGCACCGGTACAGCAGAAAGCTGTTTCCCGCGGCGCACTCATTCCTCCGCCCTAGAAAGGAAGATTGCCCATGTCCGCTTCCGACGTCGTCAGCCGGCAAAAGGTCAAAGTCGCTACTTGGAGCGAACTCGAGGAGCGCAGACCGGCCTATGCCCTAGTCGCCAATGTAGACCTCGTCGTGATTCGATACGGCGACCAGGTTTCGGTGCTCTACGGCAGGTGCTTGCACCGCGGGGCGCTGCTGGCCGATGGCCGGATCGACGGGGGCAATCTGATCTGCGGGGTCCACAACTGGGACTATCGCTACGACACCGGCGTCAGCGAATACAACAACCAAGAAGCTCTGCACAAATTCACTGCTTGGGTAGAGACGGGCGACGACGCGGTCTACGTGGATGAGTACGAAGTGCGCGCCTGGGAACAAGACAACCCGCAGCCCTACGACCGCGAGTCCTACCAAGGGCTTTACGCCGACATCCACGGAGGACCCGAGGAGCCTCACACCCTCTACATCCAAGAGCTTGCCAAGAACGGCCTCACCAACTTCGGCCACCACGGCAAAGTGTCGGCCATGGGCGTTCCGCTGACGACGCTCCCGCGCTGGGACGACATCCAGATTCTGACTGGCCAACTCGCCCGGAAGCCTCTTCTTGACGACGCCGAAGTGGGCGCCGACCTTGTCATCGGCCCCAATGCCAAAAAGCCGCTGACGCTGAGGATTCCTATCTTCGTCAGCGACATGAGCTTTGGCGCGCTCAGCGCCGAGGCGAAAACCGCTCTCTCGAAGGGGGCCGAACTGGCCGGCACCGGCATCTGCTCGGGCGAAGGCGGCATGCTGGGGGCCGAGCAGGAAAACAACTCACGCTACTTTTACGAGCTGGCCTCCGCCCGGTTCGGTTGGAGCTTGGAGAAAGTTGCCCGCTGCCAGGCCTTCCACTTCAAGGGCGGGCAGGGGGCCAAGACCGGTACGGGCGGGCATCTGCCGGGGGCCAAGGTCAGCCCCGAGATCGCGGCCGTGCGCGGACTCGAGCCCGGCGAGGCGGCGATCAGTCCTGCGACCTTCCCCGATCTGGAGTCTCCCGCGGACTATCGCAAGATCGCTGACGAGGTGCGCGAAGTCACAGGTAGAATTCCGATCGGCTTCAAGCTGTCGGCCCAGCACATCGAGGCTGATATTGACTTTGCGTTAGAGGCCGGGGCGGACTACATCATCCTGGATGGCCGCGGAGGCGCAACAGGCGCGGCGCCCGAGATTTTCAAAAACAATATCTCCGTTCCTACGATGGCCGCTCTGGCGCGGGCTCGGCGGCATCTCGACATGCGGGGCCGAAGCGACGTGACGCTGATCATCACCGGCGGCCTGCGCAGCGAGTCCGACTTTGTGAAGGCGATCGCGATGGGGGCCGACGGCGTGGCCGTGGCCAACGCCGCCATCCAGGCCATCGGCTGCCTCGGGATGCGAGCCTGCCACACCAACAACTGCCCGGTCGGAATCGCCACGCAAAGAGAAGACCTGCGGGCCCGTCTAATCGTTGAGCAATCGGCTCGGCAACTCAAGAACTATCTGGAAGCCACGGTCGAGCTGATGCGAGTTCTCGCCCGGGCCTGCGGACACCGGCACCTAAAGCAGTTCAGCCGCGACGACTTGACCACCTGGAACCGCGACGTGGCTTACTTGACGGGGATCCCCTACGCCGGGGTGGCGCCGTTGTAGAAAGCCGTTGTTCATGGCTAAGGCAAGCGGGCCGGCTTCGTGCCGAGAGTCGGTCGTCGAAAAGTGGGCCCGCGACGGCGAAGGCCTTGTGCCGGCGACCTGGGTCATTCGCAATCTTGACCGCAGCCTCTCGGCTGCGGCTCCGTTTGACCCGGTTGCTCCCGAAACGTCGGCTTGAAAGCCGAGCATGTCCGAACCGAGCCGCGCCCGAAAGGGTGCGGTCAAGTCCCCTGTTACACCGGGTCTCGCGAAGACACCGGATCGCTCGACGATGTGATCCCAGGCGTCATCCCAGCAACCCGCATTCATTCAAAGACGCTTTGAGCAGTTGGACGACGATCCGGAACGAGAATACATCGTCATCTCCCGAAGTCCGGGCACAGGGCCTTACTACAAACTGCAAATCATCGATTTTCCGCCGGAGGGCATCCTGACTTGGTCCTTCGACTCGATGGGCCGCCCGAAAATCGAAGACAGAAAGATCCTGTTAGGTGACCCTCAGAAATACCAAGGTGCCGCGACCATCCCGCGCTACAGAAGCTTCACCTACACGAAGGGCGGCTTGGTTCCGGCGAAGAAGTGAGCCGACCGGTCTATAACCGATCTCGTTACGCCGACCGATCTACACGACCCGCTGGGTGCGTCCTGTTTCAGCGGCCTTGTAGGCGGCAAAGATGGTCTTGAGAACCTGAAGCCCGTCGGCGGCCGTGAGCGGAGGATCTTCCAGGCCGGCGCCAGCCCGCACAGCGGCGCGCACGAAGGGCGTGTAGCCGGTCAGCGTCCCCGGATTCTTGTATCGATGGATTTGAGGATTGGTTTCGGTCGTGCTGTACCACTCCAGAGGGAACTCTTGCGCGGCGCCCCGGAGCCGCCGAAGTTCGAGCCAGCCCTTCGATCCCCAGATCTTGATCTGCGAGTGATAGCGTCGATCGAGGTAGTAGCCCGATGTCATCGTTCCGAAGGCTCCGTTGTCAAACTTCAGGGCGATGGCGACGGAGTCTTCGGTGTCGAGCGGCTGTCCGCCGACAACACCGGTGAAGCCGGCGACTTCGGTGATTCGCGATCCCGTCAGATACATCGCCAGATCAAGCCAATGGATGCCCAGCCAGATCAGATGTCCGCCGCCGCTGCGAGCCTTTTGCGCCTGCCACCTCTGGTGATAAGAGGGCCGAGTTAGGCGCGTCTGGTCGGCGATGATGTAGAGATCCATGCCGTAGATGCGGCCAATCTTGCCTTCTCCCATGAGCCGCCGGGCTTCGGCAATCTCCGGGTTCAACCGGTTGGCAAGGGCCAGCATCAAATGAAGGTTTCGCTCATTTGCTTTGGCGGCCAGTTTTTCAAAGTCCGCCGCGCGGACGCAGGATGGTTTCTCGGCTAGCACGTGGCACCCGGCGTCCAGGCAGGCGTCTATGGCCGGCGGCGCCAGAACGGCTTCCATGGTGACGAGCGCCATCCGCGGCCTCTCCGAACGGAGCATTTCGCCCAGCTTGGCGTACGTCGCTGTCAGCCTGTTGCCCAGAGTTTTCCGGGCTGACTCGAACGATTCCCCGCTTGGGTCTGAAAGGACAACGGAGTCACAGTCTCGAGCGGCGGCCAGTGCGGCGAAATAGTGACTGAGATGTGCGCCTCCGGCGTGCGTGACGACACCGACCTTGATAGGCTTTGCCGGCTCGGCCCGGCCTTGCGAGAGAGGCAATAGGGCGGCGCCCGCCCCGATGATTTTCGTGAAAGCTCTGCGCTGCATAGCTGACCCTCCATCTCATGCGATAGCCTTGACGGCCTGGAGGGCAAGCTGAAGCTTGCCGGCGCCGCCGACAAGGGCAAACACGAACGTTTGTCACCACCGGGTGTGTAGTAGCCCTTGGTAGAAGCTGGGTCCGGCAAAAAATAGGGACTGTTTCATCCGATTTTTCGCTTCTGCAACTGCTTTGTTTTCCAGCATGGGTTCGAGGACGAAAATCGGTGGCTGTACCATTTTTTGCCGGAGTACTTCGCCCTTCAGCCCGCGCGAATCTCCCGCTTTTCGGGGTCGAAGATCATACGCTGCCCGCTCCACATCGCATCGGTGGTCATGATGCAGGCCACCGAATGGCCGTAGCCGGCGCTGGCCGGGCAGTACAAATCCTGCGGCGCGCGTCGGCGGATGCAGTCCAGCCAGTTGGCCATGTGGTGCAGGACGCCGGGCTTCTCGGGGATTTCCTCGGCTTCCTGGATCGCGTCCTCGCCCTCGACACCGTCGCCGGAAACCCGCCAGACGTCCTCAACCTCCAGCGTGCCCCGTGTGCCGAGAACCCGCGTCGCTCTGCCGGCCCGGTTTGACAGGCAGGTCGCGTAGGTCGCCAGGAAGTTCCTGCCGCCATGGCCGTATTCGAGCACGGCCTGCATCGTGTCAGGATTCTCGCGGTAATCGTGAAATCGGTAAATTCCTCCGAGCGCAACGACGCTCTTCGGATAAGGCTCCCCGGTGAGCATGTGAACGACATCGATCCCGTGCGTCATCCACTGGTCGATGATGGCGCTCGAAAAATCACGGAACAGCCGGAAGGAGCGGTAGATTTTCGGGTCGAACGGCCGGTAGGGCTTGCCCATCAAAAACGCTTCCCAATCGACGTCGGTCTCTTTGAGCGCATCGAGTTCCTCCTGCTTTTTCGCCCAGCGGTAAGGAGCGTAGCCATTCCAGAGGATGTCCACTTTGACAATGTCGCCGATGCGTCCCTCCCGCATGATGTCGATCGCCGAGCGATACCGCGGGTAGCTGCGCCGCTGCGTGCCTACTTGCACGATGCGGTCGGATTTTTCGACGGCGGCGAAGGCTTCGTTCACCTCGGAGAGCACGTTGCCCATGGGCTTCTCGACGTAAACGTCCTTGCCGGCCTCGATCGACGCTTTGAGCATCTTCGAATGCTGATGGTCGGGCGTGGCGATGATGACGGCGTCGATGTCTTTGTCGTCGAGCACCTGCTCGTAATGCTTGTGCGCCTTCGGCTCGACGCTGTAGGACTCCCTCACCAGCTTCGCTGCCGCTTCAAGGCGCTGATTCCAAATGTCGCACACGGCGGTGACTCGGGCTTTGTACGTGCTCCCGAACTCAATGCATTCTTTGAGCAGTACGGTGCCCCGTCCGCCGGGCCCGATGACGCCCACGCGAATGGTGTCGCCGGGGCTCGCCGCCCGTGCCGGTTTCGGTTTCGCCAACCCTGCCGCGGCCAACGCAGCGGCCGTTCCGGCGGTGGTTGTAAGAAAGTTGCGGCGATCAAGCTGTGGTTCTTTCATGGCGCTTTCTCCGGTGACGTTCATGGTACGCGATTTGGGGCCGGCGGGACGCCGCGCGTGTTTCTACCGGCTCCAGCGCATGCCGGCAACTTTCTAACGAGTTGTGTCCGCTGATTCGCCTCGCCTCTTGAGACGCGGTGGATCACGCGGGTCTGCCCTCGGCACCGACTTCGAAATCGTTTTGTCGGCGTCGATGTACCTCAGGCGATTTATCTCCCTCTGTAAGTGAGCCGGCTCCACTACGCTCAACACCGGTATGGCAGGCGCGCCTCGATCCCTGTGCCCTCCGAGGCGGACAAACGACTCCTCGCCGGGGCGCACATCAACAACCACTGGTACTCCCCCACTGGCGATGCCCAGAACATGCTGGCCTAGCGCCACGTCAACGGCGAAAAACTTTCCGTGCTTGAGCTTCGCGACGACCGGTCCGTCACACGAGATCGGGAGCCACGAACGCGCAGCCGTTCCAAACTTCGCGTACACGTAGATCCGTGCAGAATCTCCCACCCGAGCAGAAGGTAGAGGTATCAGGACGAATAAAGTGACGACGGCAACAATCCGCATCTCCTGCTTCCGTTCATTCAGGATGTCCGTTTCGCCCGTTCCGGCGCCGACATCATATCCCGGAGCAGAGCCGTTGCATGAGTCAACCAGACCGAAACTCTACCCCTTAGTTCGTCTCTCGAATGCAGAATAGCGCCGTCTCGCTGCGCAGGAGAATTTCGTCGTTGGCGATCGCCGGCGAGGCAACGAAGATCTGTCCCGCGAGCGTGTTGGTCGCCAGGACTTCATACTTCTCTCCCATCTTGAGGACAATCACGTCCCCCTCTTCGCTCGATAGGTAGAGTTTGCCGTTGGCGCCGACGAGGGAGGACTTGAACTTGTAAGGCTTGGGGAGCCGTTGCTGCTTGTAGTAGGGCGTGCCGGTCGTGGCGTTATAGCAGCTAATGAACCCGTTGTCGGTAAGCACGTACAACTTGTTGTCGTCGAGCACGGGCGAGGACGTGTAGGCGTTAGCCTTCGTGTTGGTCCACAGGACGCGGTCCGAATCGGTGATGTCGCCCTTTCCGCCCAGCCTGATCGCCAGCAGGTTTGGGTCCTTGTAACCGCTCATCACAAACACGATATCGCCGTGGATCACGGGCGCCGGTATCACGTTCCGGCCCAACCCCTTGGACTCCCAGATGAGTTCCCCGGTCGCCCGGTCGTAGCTTCGGATCTTGTTCGTCGCGCTGGTAATCACCTGTTTGCGGCCCTCGTATTCGACGACCAGCGGCGGCGCCCAGGCAGTCACTTCATCACGCTCCACGCGCCAGATCTCCCGTCCGTTGTTCTTATCGAGCGCCACCATCAGCGAATCGCCTTCATGGTCGAATTTCAGCAATAGCAGATCTCCGTCGAGCACCGGAGAAGATCCCTCGCCGAATTCCCAGAAGGTTTGCATCCGCACACCGAGGTTCTTTTTCCACGCCAGGTTTCCTTCCAGGTCGTAGCTGTAGACGCCCCGAGAGCCGAAGTCGGCGATGAGATGCTCGCCGTCGGTGACAGGCGATCCCGAGGCGAAACTGCCGTAGTCGGCGTGATAGCTTTCATGCGGCGTGGCCGATATGGCCGTCCTTCGCCAGAGGATCTTGCCGCTGTTGCGGTCGAGACACAGGACAACGAACTCATGGGCGGCCGGTTGCTCGGGTTGCTCTTCGGCGGGGATGGCCGTGGTGAGAAAAATCTTGTCGCCCCACACGACGGGAGACGATCTCCCCCTGCCGGGGATTTCGGCCTTCCACTTGACGTTCCGGGTGTCGCTCCACGAGGTGGGTGCATCGCCCGAGGCCATTCCGTTGTTTGTCGGTCCCCGCCAACGGGACCACTGGCCGGATGAGTCGAGGGTTGAGTCGGCTAGCAGTAGTGCGCCGACCAGAATGCTCGTAGTTGTTAGGGTGGCCGCTTGGTGTAGGGTTTTCATAGTTTCTTGTGAGGGATCGTTGGCGGCGCCTATAAGATTTGAACCGGATACGGAGGGCCGCCTCTCTCTTTTTCGGACTATAGCTGATTTTGTCGACGGGCGCTTGAGGTTTTCTTGTGTAATCCGCGAGGCTGCTTGGCTAGCTTTTCTCTCCACGTGGCGCGGCGAAGTGCGCGAGTAACCGGACTGGCGATGAGCCGACTCAGCTTCGCCGGCGCCGGGAAGACGCGATGTCGGATAACGTAAACTACCTCTTTGGCTTTCGGCGACTTCATCCGCGCGGCCCCCAAGGCTGAACTCCATGTCCATTTGCGCGGCGCCATGCCCCGCAAGCTGTTCGCCGATCTGCTCCGCCGGCGCTCGCCGGAGGTGGCCCTAGCCAAAGCGCCGCCCCGCCAACTGGAGCTGTTCCGGCAATGGGACAACATCCGGCCGTTTCTCAGGTCTCGCCCCCGGTTGGCGAATCGCGTCGACTCGTTGTTTCGCACTCACTCCTTCGACCAGTTTCTGGCGACGTACCTTTTCACCGCCTACTTCGTTGCCGACATTAGCCGCTTCCGAGATCTCGTCTCCGCCGTCGTTCGGGACATGGAATCCCAGAACATCGTTTACGCCGAAATCACGGTCTCCGTCGTCGAGTACCTGCAGCAAGGGATTGCCCTCGAAGACCTCCTGGCGGCGCTAGAGACTGCCGCCGAAGAATCACGAATACGGGTGCAGTGGATTGTCGACCTCGTGCGAAACATCGGCCCCGAGGCGGCGCTGAGCCTGCTGGGGGATATTCTGCGCATCCGGCCTTCGAGCGTCGTCGGGATCACCCTAGGCGGAAGCGAGCGGCTGTTCCCTCCGGCTGGGTTCGTGGAGGTTTACCGGACGGCCCGCGACCACGGGCTGCGTCGCAGCGTCCACGCGGGAGAGGGGCTGGGCCCCGACAGCGTCTGGGACGCCCTCCGCCTGTTGCAAGCGGAGCGAATAGGCCACGGTGTGCGCGCGATTGAAGACAAGCGGCTGGTCGACTACCTCGGCGAGCATCGGATTCCACTCGAAGTTTGCCCGACCAGCAATCTCCAGACGGGTATTTATCCTTCCTACGATGCCCATCCGGTGAAGGCGTTATACGAAGCAGGCGTCCCGGTGACCATCAACAGCGACGATCCCGCGTTTTTCTCGACCACCCTGGCCGAAGAGTTCGAACATGTCGCCCGCCGGGGATGCGGCGACCAAGACCTGCTGGAGATGCTAAAAAACGGGTTCCGGTATGCGTTCCTTCCCCCACAGGAAATCGAAAGCTACCTGGAAGAGATCGATCGCGAGTGGGCCGAGCATCAAGCGGGAGCGTCAACAGGAGGCGATTAAGGGTTACCGCCGACAATCGGTACGTGGACCACGGTTACGGTGTCGAGCGCGGTTGCTTCTTCGACAGCGCCGCGAACTTCTTCTTGCGTCTTGGCCAGGACCCCGCGAGCGCCCAGCGACTCGGCGAGCTTGACGAAGTCGATGGGCCCCAGAGTACTGCTAATGGGTTCCCCGAAGCGTTTGATATGTCCCGCCATGGTGATCCCCCAGGACTGATCGTCGGCCACGACCACGACGAACGGCAGACGCTGGCGGACGGCGCATTCGATCTCCGCCACAGTGAAGGTGAAGGAGCCGTCCCCCGTAAGCAGGATCACGGGCTGGTCGGGGAACGCCATCCGCGCTCCCATCGCGCCGCCGAGACCCCACCCGACAACGCCGCTCGGCCCGCAGTTGAGCCGGCGGCGGGGATAGTCGGCGCAGAGTAAATGATGCGCCCACTGGCCCGTGCTGCCGGCGTCGATCAGCAGCACCGTTTCATCCGTCAACACCTCCCGCAATGCGGCTGCGATCTGGACGGCATGCAGGCCCTGCTTGGCCTGCGCAGCGCCCTTTTCCTCGATGGATTGCCGGAACTCGGCCCAGCGCCGCCGAGCTTCGGCCAGCCAGTCGGCATGGCGCTTCCCGTTGGGGTCTTCGTAGATCTTGGCAAGAGTTTGCCAGCCTTGGGCGATTCGCAGGATACGAGCGTCGCCGGAGATCGTGTCGGGACCGAGAAACCCGAGGCGATAGTCGACTTCGGTGCCGGCGAGGATGACGCAGTCGGCGTCCGCTAGCAGTCTCGGCCCGCCGGTGAGCGCGCCAATGAGGCCCACGAAGGTTCCCAAAGGGCGTCTGATTGAGTCGCGATCTAACGCCAAAACACCCAGGGGCACGGAGAACTCTTCGGAAAAATCGGCTACCGTACTGCTTTCACCCGCGTAGTGAACCCCGCTGCCGGCCACGATGAGAGGACGCTCAGCACTCGCTAAGCAGGAAGCGGCCTGCTCGAGATCGTCACTCGGCATGGAGGAGAACTCGACCGGCGGTGGCTGGACCATCTGTTCACTGCCGACTTCCGTGTCTTGAACGTCCAGCGGAAAGCTCAGATGGACGGGCCCCGGCGGAAGATCAGTGGCCGCCCGCCAAGCTTCGTCGAGGATCTGAATCGTGCGTTCGGGTCGATCGACGACGCGTCCGTATTTGGTCAGAGAACGCGCGAGAGCTACCTGATCGTAGTCCTGGAAATGACCCATCCCGGAGGTGCTCTGGTTTCCGGCGCCGGAGATCAGCAGCATGGGCGCGCGGCTGTAGTAGGCATTCGCGACACCCATGATCGCGTTCACGTGTCCGATGCTCGAAACGGCGACCACGCCGGGACGCCGGGTCAGGCTTCCGAACGCTTCGGCCGCGTAAGCCGCCGCCTGCTCGTTGCGCGTGTCAACCAGACGCACACCCGACTTCTTAGCCGCTTCGTAGAGCGGATCGAGTCCGTGACCGCACAACGTCGCGATCCACTCGACGCCGCGTTCTTGAAGGCCTTTCACAAACCATTCGGCAGCTGTCATTTTCATCTGTCTCCGTTAGACAATGAGCACGATGTGGGAACAGCTTAGCACCGACGAGAGACGAAGTGGCGAGCAGGTGACCTGTAATCCGTCCTGACCGGGCCCGACAGGGGGGCAGTCCGCGTCGCGCGTCGCCGCGGTTGAACTTTGCGTGCCCGTTGCGGGGGACCGCGCTGGGTGCGGTCCTATTTTTCCACCGCTCTTGGCCGGTGCCTTTGCCGGCACCGTGACCGGGTCGGCTAACGGCGCCAAAAAAGCGGCGGGGGTCTTCGATCCTCCCCCGCTACGGGCATGCAGCCCGTCATGTTGTAGCCTGTCATCGAGGTCGGTTCGGTACGCCCGTTATCCTGGAAGAGAGCTGCTCGCATTCGCCGTGCCGGCGCGCTGGGAAGTTGGTTCTCGGCGCGGGGAGCGGAGGTCGATGGGTCGTTGAAGCTCCCGGTCTCCAAAAAGGTCCAATGACGGTTCTCATTCTCGGTTGTGGCTACACGGGGCGGCGCGTGGCGCTGGAGATGCTGTCCCGCGACGCCCAGGTGATCGCGACAGCCACTGATGATTCCAAGCTCCGGGAGTTGCGCGCCGCCGGAGCCGACGAGCGGCGGGTTGACGTGTTCGAGCCCAAGACTCTGGAGGAGCTAGGCGGCGAAGTTCCCCAGGGAACTTCGGTGTTGCTCTCCGTGCCGCTTCTGCGCGAGGAAGGCAAGCTGTTTGATCCTACTCCTCAGCTTCTCGAAGCACTGGGGGACCGGCCTGCCCGGGTAATTTACTTGTCGACGACCGGCGTCTATGGCAAGACACGCGAGGTCGATGAGACCACGGCCGCGGCACCGGTGACCGAGCGGCAAAGGCTGCGGGTCAAAGCGGAGGAGGCTATTGCCGGGGGGCCTTGGCCGGCGCTGATTCTGCGGCCGGCGGCGATCTACGGCCCGGGGCGTGGAGTACACGTCGCCCTGCGCGAAGGCCGGTTTAAGCTTGTCGGCGACGGCGGAAATTGGGTTTCGAGGATTCACGTGGACGACTTGGCTCGGCATGTCGTCGCCGCGTTCGGGTCCCAACTTACCGGGGCTTTCCCCGTTGCCGACGAGGCCCCGTGCAGGTCGCACGAAATCGCGGAGTTCTGTTCTAAGCTGCTCGACCTGCCCATGCCCGCTTCGACGACCGAGTCTGACGTCGACGAAACGCGGCGTTCGGACCGGCGGGTTGACGGAGGGGCTGTCCGGCGAGCGCTCGGGGTAAGGCTGCGATACAAGTCGTATAAGACCGGGATTCCTGCCTCTCTAGCGGCCACGTAGACGATCGGGCACCTCGGGACCGGCCCGCCGCGGCCCGACATTTCCCGCCGTCCCAATGGATCATCCTGTAGGGGCACAGCATGCCGTGCCCGCCCTCACTCGTCCGAAACGTGAGAGCGTTTGTGAAATGGACCGACTAGCCCGCATTTCTCACCACCTGACGGTCGAAGCACGCAATAGGCCCGCCATTACGGCGTTGCGCTTGCTCGCCGTGCTCAACGCAGTGTTCGAGTACGCCCGCATTGTTCAAGAAAAGCGGCGCCGAGCGTCGCGCGCCTTGTACTGACGGGCCTCTGACGCACTTCGCCTCTCCACGTGGCGAGAAAAGCGGGCTAAGCTCTCGGGCCACGGCCACCGAGCCGCGCGCGTTAGCAAGCGGTGCAGCGATGTAGTTCGGTGAAAAAACCGGGGACTGTTTCAAGCGCCGTCCACGGCACGACGCTTTCAATGATTTAAGGGAGGCGCGGTCGCGGGGCCTCGGCTGCTGGAGAGGCTTTCCCGTTAGGCGATGCCACTCTGGTAACGCGGGGTGCGAGAAGCTCAAGTTTCTCTTCGTTTCGCTTGTTTAAGACGGGCTACTGAAGGTACCCCAAAGATTTCAATTTCTCCACGGTGTCCGAGTCCATCGACACCTGTGTTTGCAGCAACGACGGTCCAACTCTAAGCCCGCGGATCCGGGTGGCCAGGGTCTGCGCCATGTTCCGCTTTACTTCCGACATGGACGAATTGGCGGAACGTTGCCCAGGCTCGCTCGAAGCGAGATTCACCTTTTCGTCGGGGTCATCCCACAGGGCGTAAAGCCTCATGGAACCTCGTGGGAATTCCCAGATCAATTTGTAGTCGCGGTCCTGCATCGAAACCATGCGTGGGTTGTCGGCCACCGCCCCCGAGAACGACCAAGCGGGGGGGGTGCCTGATCCTTGCCCCTTGGAATCCAGAAGTACTCTGCCTTCGAGGTCCTCCGGCAGCTTCTGCTGGCCGGCGAGGCGAAGGAGAGTGGGCATAACATCAAAAAGACTTGTCATCCTGTCGTCTCGTCGTCCTGCCCCCTTGGCTCCCGGCAGGCGGATCATCAGAGGGATCTTGATGGAGTGCTGAAACAAACTGGGTGCGTAGCCATGGTTCCACCGGCCGTGTTCTAGAAGGTCTTCTCCGTGGTCGCTCGTGAAAACCAAGACGGACTTTTTCAATTGTTCTGAGTGCCGGAGCCAGTTCAGGAAGAGGCCTAGCTGGTCATCGAAAAGCCGCACGCCGGAGGCGTAGGCCGCCCTCCAACTCCGCAGCTGCTTCCCCTGCTCCAAATCCCTCCAGGGTGTGTGATCGCCCAAGTAGTCGATCGCCGTGTGCTCATGCTCAGTGAGAAGCCTGTCCTCGCCCAGGGATGGACTTTGGGAGAGATTTTTGATAAGTTTCGGAGTAGATTCGTAGGGGCCGTGAACGTCCATGAAATGGAGGTACAAGAACAAGGGACGGTCAGCCTCGCGGGCCTCGGCCCGCTCCTCCAACCACTCTTGGATCTCCGGAATTATTCCCTGCGCGTTCTTCCAATGGTAATCGTAGAAATAGTCAAATCCCTGGTCGAATCCCCACTGCGATTTATTGATCCAAGGGTTGGTAACCCAGGCCGCGGTTTCGTAGCCGAGTTCCGCGAGCGCTTCCGCCAGGGTCCGTGCTCCCGTCGGAAGTACGTCCGTTTTCTGGCTCGTCGGAACCTCCTTCCAGAAATGCTTTCCGTGGGTTACAACTCTGTGTGTGATGGGATCCAGGGAGGTAAACAGGGAGGCTACGGACGGCTTGGTCCATGGGGACGGGGCGATCGCGTTGTCATAGACCACAGACTCCAGGGCTAAGCGATCAATAGCGGGGGAAATCTCACCCTGAAAACCGTAGCACCCCAAGTAATCCGCCCTGAGAGCGTCCACCAAAATCACGATGATGTCGGGCTTCTCCTCTACTCTCTGAAGCCACTCGCACGCTTGCATCAAGAAAACGGCTAGGACGGCCAGGGAAACAAGCCCCAACCAAGCACTCCAGGATCGCCGCGGGATCTGTGGGGGCAAGCCTCGCATTCTCGGTGGTTTTAGGGGCGTCGAACGCTCCAACCCGGCCGGTGTCCGGTCGCCCGCTGAATCTCGGTGTAGCGTTCGAGCGTCGCCCGCGAGAAAGACCAGCGGTTCGGCCGCCGCACTCAAACCTCAGCAGAACGCTTCCGTTTCGCAGATTATCCCACATGTGGTCTCGATCCCCTGAGTGGTGAAGAAGATGCACATAGTCGATTTTCTCTTTCGCTTGTTCAAGAAGGACCGCTGACCTCAAGCCCTTCGGCCAGGGTCCACGCTTCTTTCGGGAGGGCATTCGTTTTCTGGCTCGTCGGAACCTCCTTCCAGAAATACTTCCCGTGGGTTACAACTCTGTGTGTGATGGGGTCCAGGGAGGTAAACAGGGAGGCTGCGGACGGCTTGGTCCATGGGGACGGAGCAATCTCGTGGGACCGTTCTCGCGAATGCTGCCTATGAGCAATAGGTATCGAGGCGGCTCATCAACGTTTCAAACTCACCCCAGGTGTTGAAAAAGTGCAGGCAAACACGAAGGTCCCGGGGATGGTCGAGCGGCGAAACCAAGATGTGGTCGCTGTGGGCGAGCTTCACGGAGATCTCCCGAGCGGCATGCCCCTCGGGCAACCTGAGCACGACAACTCCGTTGGAGGATGTCTCGTCAGCCGGAGAAAGGAGGTTGAATTTCTTCGCTTCCTGGATTTTCTTGGATGCCCGGCGCGACAGCGCGGCGATGCGATCATGGATGTTCCGCCGGCCCAGCGATCCCGTCCAGCGCAGCGCTTCCGCGAATCCGCCGAAGACCGCTTGCGCCCTGGTGCCGAACTCGTAGCGGCGCGCGCTCGGATGCCACTCGAAGTTCCCGGCGTTGTCGTGGGAGGTTTGCGAGTGTGCTCCGGTCCAGGAGACGGGTGTGGTTTCGAGCAAGTCCTGTCGGATCAGAACGGCGCCGGCGCCCTTGGGTCCCAGCAGCCACTTGTGCCCGCAGAGGCTGTAGTAGTCGCACTCGAGTTCGTGGAATCGAACTGGGATGTTCCCCGCGGCCTGCGCGCCATCCAGCAGCAGCCTCACACCGCGCTCGTGGAGGGCGCGGGCGAGGTCTCGTCCGGGAACGACGCGGCCGCTACGCCGCGAGACGTGGCTGATGGCCACCAAACGGGTGCGTGGCGAGAGTTCTCGAAGCACATTCTCGACGACGTCGCTCTCCAAGTCGATCGAGGCGACACGGTAGCGAACACCCAAGCGGCGATGCAGATTGTAGGTCGGCATCAGCAGAGCAGGGTGTTCCTGGTTGCTGATGACCAACTCGTCCCCGGGCTTCCAGTCGATCGACCAGATGGCAATATTCAGCCCCTCGGTGGTGTTGTGCGTGAGGCCGACCTCCTGTTCCCGCGCTCCGAGGGTTTCGGCCAGCAGGGGCCGGCAAGAGTCTTCCGCCTCTTTGAGGACGCGGAAAAACCGCGGGTCGGCGGGGCCTTGATTTTGGACCCGGAGAAGCTCGCTGACGCGCTCGATGACCGGGGCGGGAGATGCGCCGATGCCGCCCGTCTGAAAGTAGCGGGATTCCCGCGTAGCCGGAATCTGTTGTCGCGCCTTGACCACCCAATCGGGAAGGCCCGGCTCCTCGACCGCCGCCCCCGACGCCGGCATCCGCCCCGCGGGACCCAGCCCGCCCAGACCGGCCAGGACCGCCGCCCGAAGAAAACCGCGCCGTCCGGGATTCGAGGCGACGTTTTTTGGTGCGCTCATTTTGATCTCCTGCTCCAGTCTAACGCGGCATTTCTCACGACAAAACTGTAGGGGCCGCTGCGCCCGCCCAATAATGTAGCTGCACCATCTTCTTCACAAATGCGCGGAGGATAATGATGTACCGATCGGTGAGCAGACCGGGAACCCAGCCCGCTTTCCTGCTTTGACAACGTGCTAGCCCGCATTTCTCACCACCTGACGGTCGAAGCACGCAATAGGCCCGCCATTACTGCGTTGCGCTTGCTCACCGTGCTCAACGTACTGTTCAAGTACGCCTCCGCTCGCTGAGCGGCGCGTGCCTTGTACTGACGGGCCTCTCACGCACTTCGCCCCGCCACGTGGTGAGAAAAGCGGGCTACGGACCCTTCCTTGATCCCAACTGCTCTTCGATTCCCGAGCTTTTGGCGGCGGGTCAAATTCGGTGGAAGGCCTTCAGGATGTCCTTCATGGGATACTTTAATGCGATGGGGCGTCCGTGGGGGCATGACATCGGGCAGTCGGTCTCGGCCAGCTCGTCCAACAGCCAGCGCATCTTGGCGGCGTCGAGCGGCATGTTTACTTTGATCGCCGCATGACAGGCGATCGTGGCCGACATCCTGCGTTGAAGATCCTCGAGTGACAACGCCCGGAGTTCTTTTTCCGGCGTGTCGAGAATCTCTTGAATCAGCGCTTCCACCTGCGAGGCGGATAGGGTTGCCGGGGCTGCCTTGACCGCGATCGTGCGGTTGCCGAAGGGTTCCAGGTCGAACCCGCCGGCGCGGAACTCTTCCTCGATTTGGGCGAACTTCAACTGCTGGTCGGCCCGCAGCGTGATGATGATGGGCATCAGCAGACGCTGGCTTTCGACTTTACCTTGCGAGCGCTCGCGGAGCACTTTTTCGAACAAGATCCGCTCGTGGGCTACGTGCTGATCGATAATCCACAGACCGTCTGAGCCGGCGGCCACGATGAAGCTTTCTTTGATCTGGCCCAGTGGCCGCAACTCTCCCAGCTTGGCCATGGTTTCAGGCGGCGCTTCCCGCAGCGGCGCGCGGCTGTGGAGTTGCGGCTGGACGTCCAGAGTCTCTCCGACCGCGTGCGCCAAGTCCTCGGGGAGCCGGTCGGGGGGAGACGGTCCCGCGGCGTCCGGCATGGGGGCGCTTTGCGGGGTTGGGTGCGAGCCCGGCGCGGAGGGGAATTCGATGGGCGGCGCGCCTTTGAAGTCGAAGCGTCCCGCGGCAGCCGGGGGTGGTTTCAGCTCAAAGCTCGAGCCTTCCGAGGCCTGCTGGGCGAGCCTGGTGGACTCCGAATAGGGCAGCGAAGCCGCCGGCTGTGGGCCGGCCTCGCTGATTTCAGGCGGTAAGGGAAAGGTCGACACGGGCTTCGATTCCATCAGCCGCTCCCGTATCGAGTCGCGAACGAAATCGTGAACGACCGATTGATGGCGGAAGCGAACCTCGGTCTTTGACGGGTGGACGTTGACGTCCACTTCTTCGCATCCCATCTCGAGAAACAGCAGGGCGAAGGGGAAGCTGCCGGGCGGGATGATGTTGTAGTAAGCGCTGGAGATGGCATGCAACAGCAGACGGTCACGGATCAACCGTCCGTTGACGAAGGTATAGATGGAATTTCGGTTTAGCTTTTGGACCTGAGGGTTGGATACGAACCCAGAGACCCGCAATGTCTGCTGTTCGAGTCGGGATTCCGCCGCGCGCGCGGCGGAGACGGCCTGTGTGCGGGGAACCGGGCTGGGCGCCGACTGCAACTCGCGCGGGGCGGGTGAGAGCTCGACGAGTTGGTCGAGAGTCTCGGCCCCGAACACTTGAAAGACGCGCTCCCGCAAGGTCTTCACCGGGGTGACGCTAAACAGCGACCCCTTCTCGTGGACGAGCTGAAAAGACTTATCCAGGTGAGCGAGGCTGTAGTGCGTAACCAGCGAAGCGATGTGAGCTAATTCGGTTTTCTCGGTGCGCAGAAACTTCCGCCGAGCCGGCACGTTGTAAAAGAGGTCCCGAACGGTCACCGTGGTTCCGCTCGGGAGAGCGGTTTCGGTAACATTGATCATCTTCCCGCCGGCGACTTCCACGCGCGTACCGGTAGGTTCCTCCTCGCTGCGCGTCTCTAGTGTGAAGCGGGAAACACTGGCGATCGAGGGTATGGCTTCACCGCGAAATCCCAGCGTCGCGATGGAGAGCAGGTCCTTGACTTCGCTCAGCTTGCTGGTTGCGTGCCGCTCAAACGCGAGCATGGCGTCGTCGCGCACCATGCCCGAGCCGTCGTCGGTGACCTGCACCAGCCGCTTGCCTCCCCGTTCGACTTCGATGCGTAACCTCGTCGAACCGGCGTCGAGCGAGTTTTCGAGGAGTTCCTTGGCCACCGAAGCAGGGCGCTCGACCACCTCACCGGCGGCGATCTTGTTCGCCACGACGTCGCGAAGAACGTGGATTCGGGCCATGAGTAATCTGGCTGGGTAGAACCAGCTTACGTGGGCGGCTCGCTCGGGGGCAACTCGGGTGGTATAAACCGCGGACATGGGTAACACCTGAGTCCGGGCACATAGGTAACACTTCCCCCCCGCTGGGGGCCGAAACAGACGATAAGCCCGTCATCGTCCGGCTTTCGCAACTGCATTTGCGAAATGATGGACATAGCGATTAGCTGCCAGGGTGCTCGCTGGGGAGCGGCTTGCCATCGAGGTTTTCTTCCCGGACGTCGATCTCCATCCGAAGCAACGCCGCGCTGAACGTCTTGCCTTGGGCATCGGTTCGCAGAGACAGGCTTCCTCCCCCGCCGAGGGCCTGGTGGAGCAGGAAATTCAGCGCTTCCAAATTGGGCAGCTCATAGCGTTCCACCCGGCCCAGACACAGCGCGCCGAAGTGCGCCTTGACGCGGTCGACCGTCACTTCACGGACGAGGAGCGGGTAGAAACGGGGCTCGCGGGCGATCAGGCCTATATTGGCGGTGTCACCCTTATCGCCCGAGCGGGCGTGGGCGATGTCGATGAGGCGAATCCGCATGGGGTGAAACTCTCTGGTAGGATAGCAGCGGCGCGAAAGGGTTGTGTGACGGGCTGCATCCGCTTTGACGGGAGCAATTTCGCCCTTCCGAAGCCACGTTAGAATAAATGCTTACGTTGCCATGGAACATGGTAGGGAGCAGGGGGTCCACAAGCGCTATCTGGGCGCGTTAGTCGGCCTAGCCGTCGGCGACGCGCTGGGAGCGTCGATCGAGGGGCGCCCGCCCGGCAGCTTCACTCCGATCGAGGGTATGGTCGGTGGTGGAACCTGGGGACTGGAGGCCGGGCAGTGGACCGACGACACCTCGATGGCGCTGTGCTTGGCGACGAGTTTGGTGGAATCCGGCGGCTTCCGAGCGAAAGACCAAATGGATCGCTATCTCCGCTGGATGCGGGACGGTTACCTCAGCAGTACGGGAAGGTGCTTCGACATCGGAGGAACCGTGTCGGCGGCGCTCGAGCGTTACGAAGCGACGGGAGATCCCTGCGCCGGGGTGACCGACGCCGATACCGCCGGTAACGGATCACTGATGCGGCTGGCGCCCGTCCCGATGTATTTGCTTCATGATGCGTCGCGCGCCATGGTTCTGGCGGTCGAGATGTCGAGGACGACTCACGCGGCGGTGGAAGCCGTAGACGCTTGCCGCTATCTCACCGGTTTGATAATCGGGGCGCTGCGCGGCGATTCGAAGCAGAATCTGCTCGGGGATCTCTATTCGCCCGTCTATAACTATTGGTTCTTTCAGGAAGTCGCGCTGGCCCCGCGCATCGACGCGATTGCGCGAGGCGTCTACAAGTACAAAGAGGCTTCCGAGTTGCCGGCGAGCGGCTATGTGGTCGACACGCTCGAGGCCGCCCTATGGGCGTTTGATCGCACAACGACATTCAGAGACGGCGCGCTGCTGGCTGTCAATCTGGGCAACGATACGGATACGAGCGGAGCCGTCTACGGCCAATTGGCGGGCGCCTATTATGGGATTGACGGGATCCCCGCCGAGTGGCGGGAGAAGCTGGCTCACCTGCCGATGATCGAGGATCTGGCTACCGCCCTGCTCAAGCAAACCAGCCAGGGCATACGTCATTTCACGTCGCTATGAGCACGCGGAACTCGCTCGATCAAGCCGCACCGGCCGCCGCTGATCCTGCGCCGTCGGCGATTCGGCAAGCCTTGTCGATTCCCAACCAGCTCACGATGTTCCGCCTGCTGGTGCTGCCGTTCATCCTGATTGCGATGATCTACCGCCGGCATGAGACGGCGCTATGGTTGTTCATCGCGGCCGGGCTCACCGACGTGGTCGACGGACTTGTCGCCCGGCGCTTTAACCAAAAGACGCGGCTGGGAGCGTTTCTGGACCCCATGGCCGATAAGTTGCTGCTCAGCTCGGCGTTTGTTGTGCAGGCGCTGATCGGTGTTATCCCCTGGTGGGTTACGATCCTGGTGCTCAGCCGGGACCTGATCATCATGGCCACCGTGGTGGTGATGATACTCGCCACGCCGATTCGAGATTTCCCGCCAAGCCTTTTCGGCAAGGTGAATACGGCTGTCCAATTCTTGACGATTCTTGCCATCGTTGTACACAACGCCCAGCAAAACTGGTGGAGCGGCGAGGCCGTCGGCGTGTTGATTTGGGCCACGACAGCGACCACTTTGATCAGCGCGGCCCACTACATGATTGAAACCACGCAGCGAATCCAGGAGCACTCGAGCGAGTCGCCCGAGCGGTAACCCTGCTGTGCGGCCAGGCTGCGAGTAGGGCGTTCGCGCTCTCCCCAGCGAGCCGAACAGCCGCCGGCAAATCAATTGTCAGGCTCTGGTGTCCAGCCGGTTGACGGAGGACTCCGTCAGCGCTAGGCTTATGGGTGACGGGTCATGAACCGCTACCTTCCAGCCCGCCAACACCGAATAGCCGGCTTCGTCGCTCTGGCTCTGGCGGGTTTTTCCTTCTGGTGTGGAACCCAATGGCCCTTTGCGTTCATTCCGGCGGCCCTGTTTGTGGGCAGCTCGGCAGCCCTTTTTTACTTGGCCACGCGCCCGGCCATCGAGGTCAACAGGTCGGGGATCAAGATCGGTCCGCGAAGCTTCCGCTGGCGAGACGTGGAGCGCATCGAGCCCACGGCTTGGGCGTCGCCGCTGGTGTTGCGGATCTGGCTGCAGGACGGCCGTTGGATTAGGCTCATCTACCCCGGCGACACCGACGCGATCGAGAGTTTGCTCGAACAGATGGAACGGCTCACCCGCCGGGCTACGGTCGACGATCTGGCCGGCGCCCACCATGCAGACGAGGTGATTTCGCTGAGCAGCCCGTCTGAGCAGTTCCCTTCGCGGCGATCCAAGCTTCTTCGCGCGGAAGACGAAGCCGAGGTGGAGCGTCTTTACCAGCGCCTCAAGACAGCCGGACACTTGGACAAGTCTCCCCGCGAAGATCATCAAGGTTGAGCACCTCGCAGGCTCCGCCGCCGGAGCGCTTTCTCGAAGGCGGTACCGCCGGTTCCACTACGAGAATATGGCGGCCCATCTCGGCTGGCTCGCCGACCTCATAGACCGGCAGAGAACAGTTGGCAATCAAGGATGGCGGCTTCGAGGTCGAGATCCCCTTTGGCGGGGTGCGCGTGATCCACTGCGTTGACGGGTGAGAGAATGGGCCCCAGCTAAGAGCCGCGGGTTTGGCTGACGGCGCCACAAGGCTGCGACGGCTCATTGGTTCGCCGGCAGCCCGAGGCAGCACATGGATGTCTGGTCCCCTTTGGGGACCTCACGCCCGATTCGCAAGCGCCATAGCCGATACTTGGTTGTTCCCCCGGATTCTCGACCACGAGGGCTCAGGTTTACTGAGGCCCCCCAGACAGTTACGTATCATGGATTGTCCCGTCGTTTATGGATGCGCCGGTCCACCTCGCGCAACAGCAGCGCCCCGCCATCGGAGCTGATCACCCCGCCGTCAAACTGGGCGCTCACCTGGCGGCGAAATGCCTGGCAAACGAGAAGCTCGATTGGCTACACTGTGTAACCGGAGGGCTGCTGGTCTTCCGTGGCGCTAACGTTTTCTCCATAAATGTGGCTCTTCTGGGATTTTAGTGGCTGGCGGCGGTGAGTGACGGATCCCTCGCCACTGTGAGGCCGACCTCCCGGAGCCTGCTTCGGTGCCATTCAAGGGCTTCGTGACAACTCTACGGCCCCCAAGGCCGGGCGGCGACTGCGTTGGCCAAAAAGAATTACTGATAAACAAAGGGTTACGAGTAGAGCAAGGCTGCTGGCAGGTAGTCGTACAGTCTCCCGAAGGCTGTGAAATGCAGATCCACAACTGTCATCCAGTGGCCACACTCAAAGAGATAACTCCCTGTTTATCAGTGTCTTATTCCCTTTACGAGTTGCCCACGACCGGACTGGCGTGTAGGGTATTTGGGGATTTCTTGGCCGCCTTTTGGGCTCCGATGTGACTGCGGGCGACGTCGGGTCGGCAGGATGGAGGAGCCGGCTACCCGTTGGCCACCCACTAAAAACCCGGAAGAGCCATAAATGTTTGGGTATTCCGGGATTATAGTGGGTCGCTGAGGGGCGGCGGGGCGGGGATGCGACAATTTCGGGATGCAAGATTGCGAACGGTATCGGCGCATCCTGGGAATCGAGACTCCGTGGTAGGTGGAGTCGGTGGAGTTGAAGCTGGAGGCCGGCGAGGCCCACGTTCATCTGGCGCGGCAAGAGCGCGATTGGCCCTGCCCCGAATGTGGAGCGGCATCGAAGCTCCACGACCATCAGCCCGAGCGGCAGTGGCGGCACTTGGATAGGTGCCAATATCGTACGATCCTGCACGCCACCCCGCCGCGCAGCGCCTGCCCCGAGCACGGCGCGCGTGTGGTGAAACTGGCGTGGGCGGAGCACCGCGGCGGGCCGAACCTCGCCCCCTAGCCACTAAAATGCCGGAAGAGCCAGGTAGAAACGGGGTTCGGGCTATGAAGTCGGCGCTCTTGTGGCTCTTACGAAGCAGCCTTCTCTTGCTCTTCGCTGGTCTTGTCTTGGGGCAGACGGACCCCTTTCAGACCGCCGCCAAACTATTAGAAACCGGGAGAGTGGAAGAGGCAAGGAAGCTGTTGCTCGATCTGCTGAGCCAAAATCCCGGGGCCGAACCAATTGAAGGGTTCCTTGGACAGATCGCGTTTAGCCAGAAGAATTATGCGGAGGCCGCCTCGCGTTTTCGGAAGGCGCCTAGCATTCTGGCGGAAAATCCAGTTCTAAGCGTCAACTATGCCGAGGCACTTCTAGAAACCGAGTCACTGGAGGCCGCCAAGCGGGAGCTCGAGCGCCTGCCGAGAAGCGATGCCGCTGCTCAGTTTGAGTCCGGCCTGCTGCTTGCGCGGGCCGGCGATTTCGTAGCGGCCGAAGCCCACTTCAAGTTCGCGCGAGAAGGCTACCCGAACGCTGATGTCGTCGAGTACAACCTGGCTCTGGCGCAGTTGCACGCCCAAAAATACCCGGAGTGCGTCACTACGCTCGAGCAAATGCGCGCGCGCGGCGGCAGCAACTCTGATGTCCTCCGCCTGCTGGCGGAAGCGTATCTCGAAGCTGGGCGGCCGCAGAAGTCGTACGAAGTGCTTCAGGAGTTGATCAAAGACAATCCCCGAGACCGGCGGCTCTATTTGCTGCTGACGCAGCTCGCTGACCAAGAAGATCGGGCTGACATCGGGTTGGAGTGGCTCGATTACGGTCTGCGCTACATGCCGGACTCTTTTCCCCTGCTCATGCAGCGCGGCTACCTGCATCTGCTGCTGGGGCGAAACAAAGAATCGGAATCCGACTATCGCAAAGCGATCGAAATTCAGCCCGACTCCGATTCCGCCCCAATAGAGTTGGCTTTCCTGTTGCTTACTACCCAGCGTTATCCAGAGGCTGACAAGCTGCTAAAGCAAGTTATTCAGTCGAGTCCCTCTAATTTTTTCGGCTACTACCTTTTAGGGGAGATTCGCCTTCAAGAGGGGCTAAACGAGGAAGCGCTGCGATATACCAAGAAAGCCGCGGCGTTAGAGACCGGCTATGCAGCGATTCACGCCAATCTGGGCAAGTTGTACGTAAAAAGCAAAGAGTATGCCGCGGCGATCCGCGAGCTCGAGGCAGCGGTCAAATTGGACCCGGACAACAAGACTGCCTACTATCAACTGTCGATCGCATACCGCAAGACGGGGGAAAAGGAAAAAGCGCGGGCCGTGCTGGTGCACGTGCGACGTCTCAACAAGCAGCAGCGGGAGCTGGGAACGGCAAGATATCTCGCACGGAAGCTGCGAAAGGCCGACAGGCAAGCCCTGCGTAAGTGACTTGGCCCCCGCCGTGGAGGCGGGCAGCGGTGTTGGCCCAAGCGGCGAAGGCGACGGTGCACCGGATTCTAGCCGCGCAACCCCTGCACCCGGAGAAGGTGAAATACTATGTGGAGCGTCGCGATCCGGGGTTCGAATCCAAGATGCGGGAGGTTCTGCTGGTGTAGGGGGAAGTGGCCTTACAGAATCAAAGCCCCAGCGAGGGCGGCCCGCCGCCGGGGGGGACTCAGCAGGCCCCAATAACCTGCTCGAAGACAGGCCCGCTTCATTTCATACGCCGGATTCTAGCCAAATATAGTATCATCGAACTGATGTTGAATTAACCTGGGTGAGGTGCGCGTATGATCCGTCTCGATGCCGATCGTCCGGTTCATTTCTGTGATGGGCTGCGCCGCCGTGATTTCCTCCATGCGGGATCGCTGGCTTTCCTGGGCTTAGGTCTTCCCCAGTTTCTCGAGCTGAAGGCCCTGGGGGCCGTGGACAAGGGCAAGACGGACATTAACTGCATCTTTTTGATGCTCGTGGGCGGCCCGTCTCAGCTCGATACTTGGGACCCCAAGCCCGACGCGCCGGCCGAAATTCGCGGTCCCCATAGACCGATCAAGACCAATGTTCCCGGGATGGAGATCTCCGAGATCTTCCCCCGCATGGCGCGGCACGCCGACAAGTACGCTCTCATCCGCAGCTGCTACCACACGGCGCCGGCGGTCCACGATACCGGGCACCAGATGATGCAGACGGGCCGGCTTTTCCAAGCCGGCGTCGAGCATCCCCACTACGGCTGCGTGCTGTCGTACCTGAAAGGCTCCAAAGGGGACGTGCCGCCCCATGTGCTGCTGCCCAAGCCGATCGGACCCACAGGGGGCAACATGCCCCACGGGCAAACGGCGGGCTACCTGGGCAAGCGCTACGACCCGTTCGTGCTGAATGCCAATCCCGCGGCGCCTAGTTTCAAGGTGCCCGACCTGCTGCCGCCCGATTACATGTCGGCGCTCCGGGTTGACCGGCGCAGGAACTGGCGCGCCATGGTCGACAAGACGGTCAGCAAGTTTGAAACGTCACAGGACGCGCGCCTGCTCGACGACACGTTCCATCAGGCCTATACCTTGATGACGTCTCAGAAGGCGCGGGCGGCCTTTGAACTGCACCGCGAGGCGGAAGAAGTGCGCCAGCGATACGGTTTGAACCGCTTCGGCCAGGGATGCTTGCTGGCGCGGAGGCTCATCGAGGCGGGCGTACGATTTGTGACGGTAAACATGTTCGAGACCGTCTTCGACGAGATTACCTGGGATATCCATGGCTCGCCGCCCTTTAGTCCGATCAGCGCCGTCAAAGACCTCTGCGGCCCGATGTTCGACAATGCGTTCACATCGCTGATGGAAGATCTCCACGACCGGCGCCTGCTCGAGGAAACCATGATCGTGGCGGTAGGCGAGTTCGGCCGTACTCCGAAAATCAACCCCGCCGGGGGACGCGACCACTGGCCGCAAGTCTGGACCGCGGTCATGGCCGGGGGGGGCATCCAGGGCGGCCAGGTTGTCGGCGCGTCCGACGATCATGCGGCGTTCCCGAAAGATCGCCCCGTCTCACCGCCGGAACTGGCGGCAACGGTCTACCGAGGGCTGGGCATTAAGCTCGACCAGGAATTGCCCGGTGCTCAGGGCCGGCCGATCTTCGCCGTCGACAGCGGCACGGAAGCGATCGGCGAACTGTTTTCGTGATTTGAGGTGTACAACCATCTTGGAGACCTTATCTTAGGTCTGCGCGGGTAATGCCGTGGTCGGCAGACGGCAAATGGCTTATCCGAGAGGCGAGTTCGCCTTGGATCGGGAAATATCGGCATCGAAAGCCACGTGGCGAACGCTTTCAGCGTGCTGTGCCGGCATTCTTGCCGGCATCCCACCGCCCGGCGGAAGGGCCGGCGCACCAGCTAGACATGTCGCCAGGAATGGCGCCACGGCACGCCGGGAGGCGTGCGCCACGTCGCCCGGGCGGTCCGAAAGCGTTGTCTGGGACAGCTTACTAGCCGCAAGGAGATTCTCCTCTCGATGAACCACAAGCTCCAGCTCGTGACGGCTCTGTTGGGCGTCCTCTGCTTTGCCGCGCCGGCGTATGCCGGACCGTCGCTGGCGATACTTCCAGAAAGCATTCAACTGACCGGGCCCGAGGTGTGGCAACAGTTGCTGGCCCAGGCTTCGCTCGACGGATACCAGCAAGACTGGACCCGCCGCGTGAAGTGGAGCTCTTCCGACCCCGAGATTGCGACGGTTAGCAAGACAGGTTTGGTGCGGCCCGTCTCGGACGGCTCGGCGGTCATTTCCGCGAAGGCCGAGGGAGTGAGCGGCAAAGTCAGCGTTGCCGTTCAGGGAACCGCGAAGCCGTTCACCTGGAGTTTCCGCAACCAAGTCATTCCCGTGCTGACTAAGATGGGCTGCAATCAGGGAGCTTGCCACGGCGCCCTGGCCGGGAAGAACGGGTTCAAGCTGACTCTGCGCGGCTACGACCCGCCGGCCGACCACCGGGCGCTGACTCGGGAGTCGGTGGCGCGCCGCGTCACCTTGGCCGATCCGGCCTCGAGTTTGATGCTTTTGAAGCCAACAGCGGCGGTTCCCCATGGCGGCGGGAAGCGATTCGACCCCGATTCACTCGAGTACCGCGTGATCGCCGAGTGGATCGCCGCCGGCGCCCCCGCTCCAAGACGCGATGCGCCCGACGTCATCGGGCTGGATATCTACCCCCGGACGGCCACTCTGGGCCCCGGCGCTGCCCAACAGGTAGTGGTTAACGCCCGCTACGCCGACGGAAGCGTCGCCGATGTGTCCCGTTGGGCGAAATACGCCACCACCGACGAGGCCGTCGCTTCGGTGGACGACGCCGGCATGGTGACCATGACGGGCCACGGCGAAGTCGCCATTACGGTCTGGTATTCGAGCAGAGTGGTTGATTCCCGTTTGACGGTCCCCTTCCCGAATGAAATCTCCGATGACGATTACCGCGACTTTCCGCGCAACAACTTCATTGATGATTTGGTCTTGGCGAAGCTCAAAAAACTGAGGATCACGGCTTCTCGCCCGGCTACCGATTCCGAGTTCATCCGCCGCGCTTTTCTCGACGCCACCGGAACCCTGCCCACCGCCGAACAGGTCGAGCAGTTCCTCGACGACACTTCGGCCGACAAACGCGCTCGGCTCATCGACAGTCTCCTCGAACGCGACGAATTCGTCGACTACTGGGCGTATAAGTGGTCGGACCTACTGCTTGTTTCGAGCGAAAATCTCGACCGGACGGCGATGTGGGATTTCTACAACTGGATCCGCGACGCCGTCAAAACCGACAAGCCGTGGGACGATTTCGCGCGTGAAATACTCACTTCCTCAGGCAGCACGCGGCGTCATCCGGCCTTGAACTACTTCGTGATTCACCAGGAAACGCCCGAGCTGGCGGAGAACGTGACGCAGGCTTTCATGGGCCAGAGGCTAACGTGCGCCCGCTGCCACAACCACCCGCTCGAGAAGTGGACCCAGCGGCAGTACTATCGCTTTGCGAACCTCTTCGCGCGGGTAGCGATCAAAGACGGACGCGAGCCGGGCGATTCGATCGTCTTCGCCAAAGCAAGCGGAGACATCCCGCACCCCCGTCTGCTGCGGCCGCTTCCGCCTACGCCTCTCGACGGCGAGCCATTGCCCCTCGACTCCCCCGAAGACCGCCGGCTTCACCTGGCCCGTTGGTTGACGAGCGCGGAGAACCCCTACTTCGCCCGTAACCTGGTCAGCCGAGTATGGGCGAATTTCTTTGCCCGAGGGTTGGTGTTTCCCGAAGACGATTTGCGGGCCACGAATCCGTCCTCGAATGAAGAACTCTTCCGCGCGCTGGTCAAGGACTTCGTCGCCCACAACTTCGGAGTAAAACACGTGATCCGTACGATCATGAATTCCGGAACCTACCAGTTGGCATCCGACCCGACGGCGACAAACCAGACGGACAACAAATACTATTCGAAATACATCGTCAAGCGCCTTTCGGCCGAGGTGATCCTGGACGCCTACTCGCAGATTACCGGCGTTCCGTCCGCGTTCAAGGGGTATCCGCGCGGCATGCGGGCTCTCGAGCTGCCGGACGTTGAAATCGACTCCCAGTTCCTGGACTCCTTTGGCCGGCCTGATCGGTTGGTATGTGACGTGGGGGAACGCTCGTCGGACCCGAGCGTCGCCCAGGCGCTTCACGTGATCAATGGAGACACACTGAACAACAAGCTGCGCAGCGGGGGAAGCAGCATCAACTTGTTCCTGAAGCTTGGGCTCTCCGACCGCCGGATCTTGGAGCACGTGTTTCTGTCAGCCTTCAGCCGATATCCGACGGAGTCGGAACGAGAAAGCATTCTGGCCGCTCTGCGGGAATCTCGGCGGGAACAAGGGCCTGTCGAGGCTCGCCGGCAGGCGCGTCGCGAGGCCTTGCAGGATATGATGTGGGCGCTGCTGACGAAAAAAGAATTCCTGTTTAACCACTGATGCCGGCCAAGATTCGCTCCGCAGCCCTGATCCGCGCCGCCCTGGTGACGCTTGGCGCTCTCGGCTCGTCGGCGGCTCAAGATGCGCCGTCATTCGCGAGGGACATCGCTCCCCTTCTGGCTCGAAACTGCGTGGCCTGCCACGCCGGCAGCGCCAAGATGGGCGGGCTCGGACTCGAGACGTTCGAGGACCTACAACGGGGCGGCTCTCACGGAAAGGCAGTCGTACCCGGAGACAGCGAAGGCAGCCGGCTGTACCGCATGGTCGCCGGCAAGCTGGAACCCTCGATGCCGCTCGGGGGCGGGAGTCTCCCGGCCGAGCAGATTGAGCTCATCAGGCGGTGGATTGACGCGGGGGCCGCGGGCCCCAAGCCCGGTGAGGCCGCCGATGTCAAACAACCCCCGGTCGACCAAGAAAGGATCGAGCCGAGGACGCCAGTCAAGCCACAGATATTTTCGCTGGCCTATCGGCCGGACGGGGCAGTGCTGGCCCTGGGCGGCTTTCAGGTGGTGCGACTGGCTAGTGCGTCGACGGGCAAGACCACGGCGACTCTCGAAGGCATGCAAGAAGTCGTTCGCAGCGTGGCTTTTTCCCCCGATGGAGAGTTGCTGGCGGCCGCGGGCGGGCTGCCGGCCAGAAACGGCGAAGTCAAGATCTGGGATGTGGCCTCGAGTGAGCTGCAGCTGACCATCGAAGGCCACGCCGACACTATTTATGCCGCAGTGTTTTCGCCCGATGGCAGCATCCTGGCGACTTCCAGCTACGACCGTTTGATCAAGTTATGGGACGTTGACTCGGGCAAGGAACTCCGTACTTTGAAGGACCATATCGACGCCGTCTACGCGCTGGAATTCACGCCTGACGGAAAGTGGCTACTCTCGGGGGCGGCCGACCGCTCGCTGAAGATTTGGGACGTATCGAGTGGAGAACGCCTCTACACCGTCAGTGATCCGATCGAGGGGATCAACGACATCGCGGTCCATCCTTCGGGACGGCTTGTGGCCGCCGGCGGTCTGGACCGGACCATCCGCATCTGGGAATTGGGCGAAAAGGAAGGTAAGTTGCAACACTCGCTGATCGCCCACCAGGGTCCTATTCTTCAGATCGCCTTTTCTCGGGACGGAGAAAAGCTGGTCACCGCTTCGATTGACGGAACGATCAAGGTCTTTCGCTCCGCCGATCTGACTGAACTGAAGATCCTTTCCCCGCAGCCCGACTGGGTCACGTCTCTGCGCTTCTCGCCGGACGGCAGCCGATTCGCCGCCGGGCGATTCGACGGGTCGTTGAGCATCTACGATCTCGACACCTATCAGGATCAGCTCGACACGCTGCGAGCTTCGAGGTGACTGTCATGAAAAAGCTCATCGTCTTTCCGTGCCTAGTTTTTGCGGCGTTGGCGAGTCCGCTGGTCGATCACCCCAGCGGGAACCGCGCCACGCCACCGACGATCGAGTCCGTTTCGCCCAGCGCCGTCGTTCGCGGCATCTCCCAGGAGATCAAGATCGAAGGCTTCAACCTGGCGGGGACACGGGCGATTTACTTCAGCGAGCCGGGCGTGGAGGCTCGAATCAGCGGGGTCAAAGAGCTCCCGGCGGTACCGGAGGAAGTGCGGCTAGGCGCGGGCGGGCTGCCGTCCACGATCGACTTGGGGCCTCTACCGCCGAGGTATGAGGTAGCGGTCGAAGTCGACATCAGCCCGGACGCCGACATCGGAACCCTCCGCTTCCGTCTGGATACGCCGATAGGCACCAGCCCGGCCGGCAAAGTACTCGTCGAACCCTACTACGGCGAGCGCCCCGACGTGGAACCGAACAACAGTGCGCTGAGTGCAACCAAGACATTTTTGCCCGCGATCCTCACCGGCGCCATCTCCGTTCCCGGCGACGAAGACTACTTCGAGATTACGGTCCGCGAGGGAGAGCAGTGGATCTTTGAAGAAGCAGCGTGGATGATCGGGTCCGAGTTCAAGGCTCTGATTTCGATCCTGACGCCTGATCACGAGCTGCTTCGCGAATTCGGCCGTGATTACGAAGAGGCTTCCAGGCACTGGTTCGCCCATCGGTTTCCGAAGGCGGGGACGTATTATATCCGGCTCGCGGACTACGAAAGGGGCGGCGGCAAAGACCGTTTCTATCGCTTGAAGATCGGCAAGTTCCCGATCGTGAAGTCGGCTTACCCGCTCGGGCTGCAAAGAGGCGAAACGGGCAAGATTTCCCTGGAAGGCTATAACCTTTCCGGCAAGCAGGTTTCCGTGGCCGGCGAGCCTTCCGGGCAGAATCGCTACGCCGTCACTCTGCGTCCCCAGGGACCGGCCGGCAAGAGTGTCAACGAATTGAGGCTGGCGCTCGAAGACTACCCGGAGGCCCAGTCAAGCGGAGCCAACACCTCGCTCGTGGAAGCTCAAACCGTCGCCGTACCTCAAACGGTGAACGGCCGCATCGCGTCCCCCACAAGCGCGGGGCCTGTTTCGAACTACTTCCGGTTCGGCGCGCAAAAAGGGGACGAAATTGTTCTCGAGGTCAACGCCGGCCGTCTGGGGTCCAGACTTGATTCTTTAATTCACGTACTCGACGAAAACGGAAACCCCATCGAGCGGGCAACGGTTCGAGCGGTCGCCCAAACGAACGTAACACTGCGCAACTTCACCTCAACCCAACAGGCGATTCGCCTTCATTCTTTCAAACAACTCCTCGCGGGAGACTACGTGATGATGGGCAGCGAGATCATGCGCATAGCTCGCATACCGCGCCAGCCGGATGAAGATACGACCTTTGCCTCGTTTCCGCCCACGAGCGCCGGAAAAAACAGCCCCTTCGAGGAAGCCGCGCAAAGGCTTGCCTTTCTGGGGACTTCCAGTGAAAGTCAGGCGATGAACACACCGGTTTACAAAGTGCTGGTCCACCCTCCCGGGCGAAAGTTCGCCTCGAACGGGTTGCCTCTTGTTCGGCTGTATTATGCCAACGACGATGGAGGGCCCGGTTACGGGGGTGACTCACGGCTGCGCTTTATCGCGCCCGCCGACGGCTCCTACGTCGTTCGGCTCAAGGATGTGCATGGCGGAGGCGGAGAGGACTATCCCTACCGGCTGACAATGCGCCGCCCGAGGCCCGACTTTCGGCTGCTTGTCGAGCCGCGGAATCCGAACGTCCCGCGGGGTGGACAGATTCCGATCACGGTACTGGCATCCCGCAGAGATGGCTTCGACGGACCGATCCATGTCACGGTCGAAGACCTGCCTCCCGGCATGAGCGCAACCGCGGGTGTCATCCCGCCCGGCCAAGGCTTGACGACCCTGCTGGCTTCCGCCGATCCCGAGACCGATCTGGACCGCGCGGTCCCCTTCAAGGTCAAGGCCGCGGCGAATATCAGTGGCCGCCCGGTTACCCGCTGGGCCGCGCCCGAAGACAACTTGAAGTTCATATCGGCTTCTCCCGCCGCTGACGTCGAACTGGCCGCCGATGCCCGGGAAATCGTTCTTACGCCGGGCGAAGATATCGAGATCACCGTGAGCACGGACCGGCGAAACGGCTTTGCCGGGCGGGTACAGGTAGAGCTGCGGAATTTGCCGCCTCATATCGACATTCCAGAGATCGGCCTCAGCGCCATCGCGATCCCAGCGGGAGAGAAAAGCCGCACTTTTCACATTCGCGCCCTGCCGCAGGCGAAGCCGATCGAGCAGTGGATTCACCTTGCGGGCGGCGTGCAGACCCGCTCACCGCTTCAAAACTCCTTCGCGGCTGAACCGATCTTGCTGAAGGTCGTTCCAGAACCTGTTGCCACCGCCTCCGCCGGTTCCGGCGATTAGCGAGCCGTCTGCCAACAAGCCGGGGGCCGGCTTGGCGACCGCTGGTGAGAAAAGCGCTAGTCCTCCGACCTCTAAAAGTCAGAGCCGGGTAAGTTTTTTTGGCATATAACCACTCTCGCCGGATAGAAGGACCCGTGGCACTACTTTAGTATTGTATGTACCATGGATTTTTTTCGCAGTACCATGACTTTCTAGCCATGGACACCCCGAACCTTTCGGTGTAATGTAACCGACAGAGAGGACTGTAACGACTACCCGGTGTCGAAGACCCCCCGGATACGTCGGTGGTTGCAGACTCCGGGACTTGGGGCCCATAGCGCTTTCCCGCGGGTCAGATACAGGTTCGTTCCGCGGGATCTCCTAGTGCTGCAATCTTGATTTGTTCCGGAGTAAAGCCCTAGGGCGACGTCGGAGACAAGCTATGGCACAAAACGTTGAGCGGCGACGGAATGCGCGTCGTAAGAAAGACGTGCCCGGCGGCCTCGAGATCGACTTGGCTACGGAGCCTGGTCGGTCCAAGAGAGTCGTTGGCAAGTTGACCGATCTCAGTGACTTTGGTTGCGGCGCTGACACCACTTTTTCTCTCGAAGCGGGAACTCCGGTCGTGTTACGAAGCCGCTTGTTCTCTAAAGGCCCCGCCAAACATCAGCAGCGGAGCGCTCGCGTCATTCATTGCGGTCCGATGGACGATAGCGTCTATCGAGTGGGATTCGCGTTCGATGAACCGGCTTTGAACGAGACTCTCAACGGGAGTCAGGGTACGGCTCGCGACGAACATCGAAACGGCTCTCGCGAGAGCGGCAGTTCGCATCGCACAGACCCCACGGTAGACAGCTCGTTTGTTGACCATTACGAGGCGCTGCAGTTGAGTCCGAACGCGGATTTCGAAGCCATACAACGTTCCTATCGCATGTTGGCCCAGCGCTACCACCCCGACAACACCGAAACAGGCAACGAAGAGGCGTTTCGGCTGATACTTCGGGCTTACCGCGTCATCAGCGACCCGGAAAAGAGGGCGGCCTACGACGTTAAGCACCAAGCCTCGCAGTCATTACGCTGGAAGATATTCAGCCAACCAGAAGATGCCGAAGGATACGAGGAAGAGAAACGCAAGCGTTGGGCCCTGCTGATGATTCTCTATACGAAAAGGAAGCGTGAGCCGCATAAGCCGGGCGTATCGATGCGTGATCTCGAAAACATGCTTGGCTATTCCCGCGAACAGCTGCAGTTTACGCTCTGGTACCTGAACGGCAAGCTGCTGATTCAGCCAACCGATTCCGGACGATACTCGATTACCTTCGACGGTGTGGACTATGTTGAAGACGCCGGCCCCGGCGAATCCCCGAACTCGCTTCCGCTCTTAGAAGCATCGCGCGAGCCTGTCGAACAATCTGCGTAGCCGAACGAAGAGCCTCTCGCGCACTTCGCCTCGCCACCTGGTGAGAAAAGCGGGCTAATGTAGTGCCACTAACGGTTCTGGACAATGGCGTGGGTTTTGGCGGCGCGCTTGACTTTGGCGAGGATATCTTGTGCCGGAGCTGTCCAGACAAAGGGCTTGGGCGCTTGGTTGCTCGCTTCCAGGTACTCGTGGATGGCGGCCTCGAGTTCGGGAACACTGCGGAACACGCCGCGGCGGATGCGCTTCTGTGTCAGCTCGCGGAACCAGCGCTCGACGAGATTGAGCCAAGAAGAAGACGTGGGAATGAAGTGAAAGTGGAAGCGGAGGTGCTTCGCGAGCCACTTCTTCACCTGCTCATGCTTATGCGTGGAGTAGTTGTCCACGATCAGATGCAGCTCCAGCGCCGGTGGCGTTTCGCGGTCGATCTTGCGTAGGAATTTGAGGAATTCCTGGTGCCGATGTCGCGGCAGACACTCCCCGATCACCTTACCGTCGAGCACATTGAAGGCGGCGAACAGCGTCGTTGTGCCATGTCGTTTGAAGTCGTGGGTCATGGTGCCGGCACGACCCTTTTTCAGGGGCAGTCCCGGCTGGCTGCGGTCTAAGGCCTGGATCTGGCTTTTCTCATCGACGCTGAGCACCAGCGCGTGCTCGGGCGGATTCAAGTACAGCCCGACCACGTCGCGGAGTTTCTCGACGAACTGCTTGTCGCGGCTGAGCTTGAAAGTTTCAAGGCGATGGGGCTGTAGTCCGTGCGCTTTCCAGACGCGCTGGATGGCCATCTTGGAGACGCCCAAGTGCTTGGCGAGGGTGCGGGTGCTCCAATGCGTGGCCGCCCGGGGCTTCTCGTGAAGCGTTGTATCGAGGATGCATTGGACGAATTCAGCGGAGAGCGCCGGTTTGCGTCCGGGGCGCGTCCGATCGCGGAGTCCGTCGAGGCCGGACTGGGCGAAGCGCTTTCGCCACAGGATGACGGTCTTGCGGTTGACGCCGAGTTCGCGGGCCATGGCGTGATTCGCCAACCCCTGCGCACAGCGCAAAACAATGTGCGCTCGCAAGGCCATTTTCTGCGTCGTATTGCGGCCTCGAACGAGGCGACGAAGAGCGTTTCACTGCGGAGCGGTGAGGGGTAGAGCGTCAGCGGATGGCCACATAAACCATCCTACCGCGAAAAGGGTGTTATTGTCCAGTTATTTATGTGGCACTACACTAACTAACGGATTGATTCAAAGGCCGGCTCATCCATCAGCGATGGATAGCCGAACTGCTGGGCCGGGCTGACTTCGCTCTGAGCGGTATAGAATTGTTCGTCCCCAACGAGCCAATGGTAGAGCGTCACGGGGAGTGAGCCGTTGCGGGCGGTCTGGAGTGATGCACGCTTTAGTCCCGCCCCGAAGTAAAGCTGTGTGCCGTTCTTTTCGCCGAACGCTTCTCCCGCGTGCCGGCCATTCAGCTCGGAGTTCATGCCGACGTGCCGCAGCGGAAAGATGTTAACCCCGATTTTCGATTTGAGTTTGACATTCCGACTTTGCGGTGGCGTTCAGCGTCTTTATTCATAGGGGCTAGAGCCCGATGAGGACGCCAGGGAGGCCAACACCCAATGGGTGAAAAAGAAACAAAGCCGTTCCAGCTAACTTTCAATGGACTTCTCAAAGTCGATTTCCAAGGATCGCACGTCACTTCCGACGGTGGCTTGATTTTGGTTCGCGAACTGGACGAACGGCTCGGGTTCGGAGAACTGATTGACGAGCATGTCAGCGACTCCCGGCAAGGCACAAACAAGCAGTTCACGCTCGCTGATCTGTTGCGGCAGTCGGTCTACAGCCGCTTGGCGGGCTACGAGGACCTCAACGACGCCGCGCGGGTTTCGATCGATCCGACGTTTCGGCTGATCGGTTCGCAGAAAATCTGGGATCGCGGTGCGGCCTTGACCTCGACGCTCCACAGCTTCGAGACGGAGATGCTGGCGAGCGAAGAGAACCTGCTGGGGTTGATGGCGTTGAACCGGGAGCTGCTCGCCCAAGCCGAGACCCAAGACAACTCCGAGCGGGTTGTTCTGGACATGGACTCGACGGAAAGCCCCGTCCACGGCCAACAGGAAGGCAGCGCCTACAACGGCCATTTCGAGTCCGTCTGCTACCACCCGCTGTTGCTGTTCAACAGTCACGGCGACTGTCTGGCGGCCAAGCTCCGTCCGGGCAATGTGCACAGCGCTGAGGACTGGGATGAACTGCTCCTGCCCGAGATCGAACGTCAGCAGAACCATGGCAAAGAGGTTGCCTTCCGGGGGGATGCAGCCTTTGCCAAGCCAGAGATTTACGAGGCTTCGGAGGAGCGTGGCGTGAAGTATGCCATCCGCCTTCCGGCGAACGAGAACCTGCGGCGTGAAGTTGCCGAGCTGTTGGTGCGGCCGGTGGGAAGACCCACTCGGAAGCCTTTGGTGCGCTACAGGAGCTTTCTCTACCGGGCAGCGAGCTGGAGCAAGGCCCGAAGGGTCGTGGCCAAGGTGGAGCATCACGCTGGGGAGCTGTTTCCACGGGACAACTTCATCGTCACCAACCTGACTCTGCCGAGCCGCTCCGTGGTGCGCTTCTACAACAAGCGCGGGACGGCCGAGCAGTGGATTAAAGAAGGCAAGCAGGCGACGCATTGGACCAGGCTGTCGTGCCATCGCTTCCGGGCGAACGAAGTGCGCTTGCAGTTGAGTGTGCTGGCCTACAACCTGGGCAACCTGTGGCGGCGGCTGGGACTGCCACCAAGGATCAAGAGCTGGTCGCTGACGAGCTTGCAACACAGGTTGATGAAGACCGGCGGTCGGCTGGTCAAGCACGCGCGGTATTACTGGCTGCTGCTGGCCGAAGGACATTTGAACCGCAGGCTGTTCGGCGACATGCT
The DNA here is from genome assembly GCA_965206025.1 of Bryobacterales bacterium. GTDB lineage: Bacteria > Acidobacteriota > Terriglobia > Bryobacterales > UBA6623. The sequence continues at coordinate 1,233,408 of CBDBIU010000004.1, forward strand.
GCACAGGATCTGGGCGCTGCCGCTGCCAAGCGGGTAGCGTTGACCGGGCGAGGATCAACAGTTTTCGGCTCCAAAAGGTTTCGCAAGGAGCAGTGTCGGCCGGAGCGCCGTTCAGTCCGCTCAATCAACGTCTGTGAGCGGATGGACGAGCCCTGGCGCCTACCGGTGGAGGTCATGTGCAGGGTTCAGCGCGAAAAGACGTGGTATGCGGGGCAGCGCGGGTGTATACTTTCACCGTGCCAGGGCCAAAATGGAAATCCTGGGTTAATGGTGCCCGCGCGTTCGGAGTCGTAAAGGTGAGAAAACTGGTAGACCGCGTCTGGGCGGAGCGTGGATGAGAGCAACCGCTGCCACCTACGATCCTCGCAACCCTCTAGCGATTCCACGCACTCTCGAATCGCTTGGCGAACCTGCTCGGGAGAAGCGCCGTCCGGAGGAATCAAATACTCACGGACGCCCGCCGCCAAATCGAGTGGGTCCCGCTCACCAAGGACTTCATAGCGGTAAAGAACTGTCTCACCGCTACGGTCATCGCGCCTACGGATGCGGTAGACGCGGGCATCCCAACGGTCCGGGGTGACGATGCGAACCACCGAATCAATCTCCGCCGGCCAACGTTCGTCGGCACTCGGACCATATTCCCGGACAAGCGTAAAGTCCATCGTGTCCTTCAGAAGACGCTTGACTTGTTCGATCCAGTCGATCGTCTGGCCACTTAGGAGGCGATGGCTTCGCAACGCATGATAGCTGGGATGCCGCTCCCAGGCTGCGTCGTCCCCTTGTAACCCCTTGATGTCAAACAGATCAATGACGTAGGACCCACCCGCCGTGGAACCGACGACGGCATCAAAAGGACGCGTGGGCTTGATGTTGTCGCGTCCATGGATCGCCGGCAGACCACCCTCGTCGTGGGTCAGTTTCTGGTAACTGATCTGGATGCCCTCCGTGCGCATGGTGTCGAAGAGAAGCTTGTCGGTCGAGACCAGCCGGGGCGTGTAGACCAAGCCATGATCGCTTACGATGCCGAACAGGGTGCGGTCCGCATAGCTAGAGAGCCCATCCACCGTGTCGACCGACTCATACACTTTGATCAATTTCCCCAGGTAAAAGCCCAGTCGGTCGTACTCGCCCTCGAAACCAATGATGGCATCCGAATAAGGGCCCTCGTAATGGGCAAAGTGGTCGGGCCAGGGGTTGTACCAAAGTAAGTAATCGGGCAGTCCTTGATCCTCGTGCTCGGCCAGGAAGCGCGCGTAGTCGTGGAAGGTTCCGAGTTCGATCGAATCGAACAGCAGCAACCCCAGAAAACTGTGGCTGAGAGTGCGATGGGCCTGGAGCCAGCGTCGCCGTTTGTTGAGTTCTTGTTCCATCCGCGCCCGACGGCGAAAGCCTACAAGAAGTACCTTTTCGACGTAATTGCGTTTCACTTCACCAATCGCCATTCCAACTTCCGCAGCGACTCTCTCCAGCGCTCCATTATCTACCGTCGCCATCGAACTGACTGTGTTGTACCGCCAAAGCCGTTCAAAGAGGGTACGCGCCCCTGGCCCTTCGGGGCGTTTTTCCCCGTTAACGATTTCGTCTTCGTGGTTTGCGACGATTCGTCGCATATGTAACACGTCGCTGCCCCAGAAGTACCAGCCGCGGCCAGACCGTCGATCAAGATACGAAAAGTTGGGAATCCCAGTGCCGAAAGGCCCAGCCACCGGATGGCCGGTCTTGATGATCGGCAGGTTCCGTACCGAGATGCTCGGCGTATCGACGGTTGCCACGTTGACGGTAACTGCCGGTGCCTGCGGGGAAAAGAAATATTTCTTAAAATTCTGAAGGTAATCGGGCCGGTTTGGAGCGCTCTCGACGAACTCGATCACATCTGTTCCCAGAGGAGGTTTCATGTCAGGGCTGGAACGAGAAGGCTTCATCGGTTCGGATTGGTGAAGACGGACCAACTCGGTAACGTAGCGCGCGCCAGAACCTCGACGGTCGCCGCTAGAGAGTTGAACCAGACCTTCGAGTAGCTTGCCCTGCAGACCGTCAACCGCCACGTGAACGACCATTTTCCGCTCAGACCGGGCCCGAGCGTAATCAGCGATTTCGTAATACTGGTTGCGGTTGATACGATCCTGCACCCAGTCCAGCCGGGCCTGCTTGCGATGTTGCCGTTGAACGAACGACTGCAGCCAGCTGTCGGACTGCTGGCGGATCAAATCCGTGAAAAACTCCACAAACTCCGCTAGGCGCTCCTCGTCGTCGAGGAGTTCTCCCAGAATCTTTCGGTATTCGTTCTCCTCGGTTTCTCTGTTCAGAGCATCGTCCGCGGGGGTCAAAAAGTCGTCGGCCACTTCGCGCACAATGTGTTGGACTCGTTCGTAAGCCGCTTCGTCGTAGCGGTCCCGCGGGGGTAGGTCTTGCTCGACCGTTCCAGGTTTCGCCTGCAGGAAGATTGCGTCGAAGAGTTGGAGCCCCCAGGAGGCGTGTTTTCTGAGGACGAGCGACCGCTGCACGAGCTCAGAAAGCCCCGGTCGGCCGTCGCTAGCCCGCTCTGGCTCGATCGGCTCCGCGTAGGCCAGATCGCTGATGGCGACTGCCTCGGCTTGCTCCGGAGCCCCGTAGAGCTCGTAGAGGAAGAAAACGAAAGGAATCGTTACTTCTTCGAAGCGCTCCCCGCGGACCATAGCGCGTAGCCGGCCCTCGGTGTCGAAAGGCAGATGGCATGCTCGAATGAACGATTCGACGGCAGCTTGGTTGATGCGCTTGAGGATGTAGTCCCAGGGTTGCGCCAGCACGTTGATCGGAGTTTCGAATAAGCCTTCCAGAATCTCGGCGCTGGACTTCGGTCCGTCAGTAAGACCCGGGAATTGCTGGGCGCCCCAGACGCCCAGGGCCAAGAGCAGCGCAAGACCAACGGCAACAGCCGTGAGGAATCGCCGCAATCGCTTCTGAGTTATGGTGGTCGTCCACGAGACGACGGGATCTGGAATGCTCAAGAGCCTGGTGTTCTCCACTCATGACATCCAGCCCGCCGCCATCGATGGCCGGGCGGTGACAAAAACGCCACCCACTTCCCTGCCACGGGACCGTTGCCGTTCAGCGGCTCAGAGTCTACCATTTTCGTCGTGAGGACAGATCAAGGAAAGAAACCGCGGGCATGGCGACCCCACGAGCGCTTACTCGGGAGAGCGGGGCTTTCGGCCGTTTGGCGGCTTGTTTTCGCCCACGGCATGTCGCTGAGCTGTCCAAATTAGCAGCGATTTGCTAACCGTGCTATTGATTTTACGGGACAAGATGTGCCCCCAGGAGGCTTGCGGCGGGGCAGACCCCCCATTAGTAGAAGCCTCCTGCTGTCCAACTAATTCGTGCTAACGGCAGTGGTAGCTGCTCGTAGACGAGGCGACCCGGCCCCTCCAGCCGCCATCGCATACTGACGATATCTCCCGAGACAGACCACAAGTACGCGTCAGAACCAGTCGCACGGGGCCGGCATTCGTTTGCGGACGGACGTGCACCGCGGATGCCGGTTGCGGGGACTTGGCGAACTGGAGATAATCGGTTTCCCGACTTAGAGGCGTCCGGACCGTCATGATAGGCGGCGGCTGAAGCAGCCTTCGTTTGTCGGGAAAGCCTTTTTACCATTGTTCGGAGATCCGGTTTTGTACCCGCGCCGAGAGGACAGCTCCAGCCCGCGACCCGTCGGACGGCGCGGATGGATCCGCACCCCGGCCCGTCCCCGACCGGGGGCGCATTACCCCAAGAAGCGCGGGCGAACGAAGCTCGTCGGCGCAACGGGTCTTCCCAGTGGACCGATAAGGAATCTGTAGTCAGCGAAGCACATCATGGCCTACAAACCCATTGAATCCTATGGCGTGATCGGCGACATGCATTCGGTCGCACTGGTCGGTACCGATGGCTCGATCGATTGGTGCTGCCTGCCGCACTTCGATTCACCGAGCGTTTTCGCCGCCATCCTCGACGACAAAAAAGGAGGGCGTTTCCAGATTGCGGCCACGCATGAAGGCAGCCGCCGGCAAATGTACCTACCCGAGACGAATGTCTTGCTGACTCGTTTCCTCAGCGACGAGGGAGTCGGCGAGGTGATCGATTTCATGCCCGTCCGGAACGATCAGACGGGGAGCGAAGCCGGCCGCCATCAGATCATACGCATCGCTCATGCCGTGCGCGGGACCGTTCACTTTCGGATGCAGTGTAAGCCGGCGTTCGACTTCGCTCGCCAGTCTCACCGCCTTGTCCTCGATAAGCGGGGCGCGGTTTTTGAAGTCTCGGGGATGAAGTTTGCGTTGACCAGCCCGTTTCCTCTTCAGGGACACGATGGCGCCGCCGTGGCCGAATTTGCGCTCCAGGCGGGAGAAAAAGCCACCTTTGTCTTCCGGCAAGAGGAGAATACGAGGTCAACCGATCTGCTGGAAGCCCCGCCCAGCGGCGAGGAAGCCCTCGAGAATACCGTGGACTACTGGAGAAGGTGGCTGTCGCGCGGGCGTTACGAGGGCCGCTGGCGCGAGATGGTCGATCGCTCGGCGCTGGTGCTGAAGTTGCTGACCTTCGAGCCGACCGGGGCGATCGTGGCTGCCGCGACCTGCAGCCTACCCGAGGAAATCGGCGGTGTGCGCAATTGGGACTATCGCTACACCTGGATCCGAGATGCCGCCTTCACCGCCTATGCTTTCCTTCGTCTGGGCCATACCGAGGAGGCGGCTCGCTTCATGAGCTGGCTCTTCAAGCGAGTGGCCGAGAAAGAAGAGGATGAGAGCGAGGCCGGCCCCCTGCGGATTATGTACGGCATCGATGGTCGACATGAACTGCCGGAGCAGACACTCGATCACCTGGAGGGCTACCGCGGGTCGAAGCCGGTGCGGGTCGGCAACGCGGCCTCCCATCAGCTTCAGCTTGACATCTACGGCGAACTGATCGACTCGGTCTACCTTTACGACAAGTACGGGGTTCAGATCTCCTACGACGGCTGGCTGCAACTGCGTCGCATGCTGGACTGGGTCAGCCGAAACTGGGAACGGGCCGATGACGGAATTTGGGAGGTTCGCGGCGGCCGGCAGCAGTTTGTCTACTCAAAAATGCAGTGCTGGGTGGCCCTCGATCGCGGGCTGCGGTTGGCGCTCAAACGCAGTCTGCCGATCGACCGCGTCGGTCTGCGCAACGAGCGCGACCGCATCTACGAAACGATCATGGAAAAGGGCTGGAACGCGGATCGTAAGACCTTCGTCCAGTACTTCGGTTCCGACGCGCTCGACGCCAGCAACCTGCTGATGCCGCTGGTGCTGTTTATCTCGCCCAGGGACCCCCGGATGATGTCGACCATCGACCAAACGATGAAGGAACTGGTCTCCGACAGCCTCGTCTACCGCTACGAAATCGGCAAGGGCGCCGGCGACGGGCTTACCGGACAGGAAGGCACCTTCAGCATGTGCACCTTCTGGCTCGTGGAAGCGCTGGCGCGGGCAGGCCGCGTGGACGAGGCCCGATTCACTTTTGAAAAGATGCTCACCTACGCCAACCACCTAGGCCTCTACGCCGAGGAAATCGGCCCCAGCGGAGAGGCGTTGGGCAATTTCCCTCAAGCCTTCACCCACCTCGGGCTGATTAGCGCGGCGTTCGGCTTAAATCGCCAACTGGGCAAACGGGACTAGCCCGCTTCGACCGTCAGGTGGTGAGAAAAGCGGGCTAGCCGGGCGCGCGAGCGTCAAGTTACAATGACCATACAGCGTCCCGTTGATTGTGTTTGGAGGTCGCTGATGGCTTGTGAATTGCGAGGGTCGCGCAGGCGTGGGGTAGGGCTGTGGTCGACACCGCTCGCGCGCGCCGTGTGTTTGTTGGCTTGTTGGACCGCGGCGCTCTTGGCCGCGTCGCCGAAGGCCACAACCTCGATTGACTACAACCGCCAGATCCGCCCCATTTTTTCGGAAAACTGCTATGCCTGCCACGGGCCGGACGAAAACAAGCGCATGGCGGGCCTGCGGCTGGACCATAAAGAGAGTTCGCTGACGAAACTGCCTTCCGGCAGGTTTGCCATTGTGCCGGGCGACCCCTCCCGCAGTGAACTGATTGCCCGGATCGCTTCAACGAACGGCGCCCTGCGTATGCCGCCTGCCTTCACCGGCAAGAGCTTGACCCAAGAGCAGACTGATTTGATCCGCGAATGGATCAGTCAGGGGGCCAAGTGGCAGACCCATTGGGCGTATATTCCGCCCCGGCGCCCTGATCTTCCGAACGTGAGCCGAAGTGATTGGGCGAGGAACGAGATTGACCACTTTATCCTCGCTCGCCTAGAAAAAGAGGGGCTGGAACCTTCGCCGCAAGTGGGCAAGAGCGCCATGATCCGCCGCCTGAGCCTTGACTTGATCGGCCTACCGCCGACGCCGGCGGAAGTGGACGCTTTTCTCGGCGAAGACACCCCTCAAGCGTATGAAAAACTGGTGGACCGCCTGCTGGCCTCAGCCCAATATGGGGAGAGGATGGCTCAGCACTGGCTGGACCTGGCGCGCTACGCCGATTCCGACGGCCACCACAGAGATCTCGAGCGCAAGATGTGGCCCTATCGTGACTGGGTTATCCAGGCGTTCCGTCAGAATAAGCCCTTTGACGAGTTCACCGTCGAGCAGCTTGCCGGCGACCTGCTGCCGAACCCAACGCTGGAGCAACGGATCGCCACCGGTTTTAACCGCAATCACACGACCAGCACCGAGGGTGGAGCGGACCCGGAGGAGTACATCACCAAGTACGTGATCGATCGGGTGAACACGACGGCGACCGTATGGCTGGGGTCAACTCTTGGATGCGCCGAGTGCCACGATCACAAATACGATCCGTTCAAGCAGCGCGAGTATTATCAGTTCTACGATTTCTTCAACAGGCTGCCCGAAAGAGGATTAGTCGCCGACCCGGCCCCGCCCTATATTCGACTGCCGTCGCGCGAGCAAAGCGACGAGCTTGCGCGGCTCAGCAGTGAGATCGAATACGTCGAATCCAAACGGGCGGCTCTGCTGGAGACCACGAACTTCGCTCTGGACGCGGCACGGAAACAGTGGCAGCAACGGGTGATCGAAGAGGCCGCTACAAAGTCGCTCGTGATCAGCGACTGGTACTCGATTGGCCCCTTTGTCGACGCTTCAAGTTCAGCGGCTTTCGCCACGGAGTTCCCGCCCGAGCGGGAAATCAACCTGGGCAAGAGTTATCGCAGCGGTGAGCTTTTTTGGAGACAGCAGCCTTCCTGGGAAGACAGCGTCTTCCGGCAGCTCGTCGGCGATAATGCGGCAACCTACCTCTATCGCACGATCCAAGCGGAAGCTCCGCGTGAGCTAACCCTGTTTATCGGCGCCGAGGACCTTAGCCTCGTGACGCTGGCCAACATCAACGGCGGCGAGAAGCTCTGGGTCAACGGCGAGCTGATTCTCTCGGAAGAGTTCCCCGGCTGTACTCCTTCCTTTGGAAAGGAGTTGACAGCCAAGCTCAAGCCCGGCCAAAACGAGATCCTGCTAAAGATCGTCAACCGCGCCGAACGGTTCACGTTTTACTTTTCAACCGAAATGTCATGGGATGACGAAGCCACGAGGAAGATCAAGAAAATCTTCGCATCGTCCCCCGCCGGGTGGACCCGCGAGCAGAGAAGGGAAGTAAAGTGGTATTTCCGCGAGCAGCGCTCACCGGCGATCCGGCAATTGTCCGTGCAGCTCAAGGGGCTTCGTGAAGCCCTGGCCGAGCTTAACCGCGAGATTCCGGCCATGCGGGTCATGGAGGACATGGAAGACCCGAGGCCCACGCACGTGCTGGTTCGGGGGGATTATCGCAACCGGGGCGAGCGAGTCAACGCCGGCGTCCCGGCCTTTCTGCCGCCATTGCCGCAAGGGGAGCGGCCCAACCGGCTGACGCTGGCCAAATGGCTCGTCGACCCGAATCACCCTCTGGTCAGCCGCGTCGCCGTCAATCGTTTTTGGCAGCTTTTCTTCGGCGTGGGCCTAGTGAAGACGACCAACGAATTCGGCTCGCAGGGTGAGTTGCCGTCCCATCCCGAACTGCTGGACTGGTTGGCCACGGAGTTTGTCGAAAGCGGCTGGAACGTCAAGGCGACGATCAAGAGGATCGTGATGTCCGCCGCCTATCAACAGTCTTCTCAAGTGAGCGATGATCTGCTCGCCAAAGATCCCCGGAACCGCTTGTTGGCGAGAGGCCCTCGGCAGCGACTGCCGGCCGAAGTGATCCGGGACAACGCACTGGCCATCAGCGGCTTGCTCGACCGGGAGCGCAAACCCGGCGGGCCGAGCGTTTTCCCCTACCAGCCGCCCGGCTTGTGGGAGGAAAAAGCGTTCGACTGCCAAGAATCCTACGTCCCCAGTGAGGGAGCGGATCTCTACCGGCGGAGTCTCTACACATTTTGGAAGCGCTCAGTGCCCAATCCTATGTTCGCCACCTTCGACGCGCCGGACCGCGAAGTTTGCATGGTGGAAAGAGAAATCACCGTCACTCCGCTGCAGGCGTTTGTCACGCTCAATGAAGACACCTACGTTGAGGCAGCCCGCAATTTCGCCGAGCGCATCCTCGGCGAGGGCGGCGATAGCGATCGCGATCGGATCGACTATGCGTATAAGTTGGCTCTGGCCCGCATGCCGGACGAAAAAGAAGTCGGGGTTCTCCAGGACGTCTACCGCGACATGTTGACGGGCTACCAGCAGGACCGGGAAGCCGCGCATCAACTGCTTAGCGTAGGGGAGTCCGAGAAAGCGGAAAACCTGGATGCCGTCCGCTTGGCCGCTTGGACCGGCGTGGCGAGCGTGATCCTCAACCTGGACGAGACGATTACCAAGGAGTAAGGCCATGGGTTATCTCGAAGAGTTTACTCGCGACATGACGCGGCGCTATTTCTTCAGCCGCTCATCGAGGGGGATCGGCGTCATGGCACTGGCGTCTCTGCTCAATAGGGACCTGCTCGCAGGCGCCAAGTCCCCGGTGCAGTCGCGCGGCGTCGTCAACCCGCTGCATTTTGCGCCGAAGGCGAAGCGCATTATTTACCTGTTCCAGTCCGGCGCGCCCTCGCAGCTCGATTTGTTTGACCACAAACCCAGACTCGACGAGTTGAGCGGCCAACCCATGCCGGAGAGTTTCACCAAGGGGCAGCGAATCGCGCAACTACGCGGTCAAGAGCTGATCTGCATGGGGTCGAAGTTCAAGTTTCAGCGGCACGGGCAGTCGGGCGCCGAGCTATCGGAGCTTCTTCCCCATACCGCCAAGATCGCCGACGACATCGCCATCATTCGCTCCGTGCATACCGACGCCATCAATCATGACCCGGCAGTGACGTTGATCCAGACGGGTGGCCAGCAGCCCGGCAGGCCGACCATGGGATCGTGGCTCTCCTACGGCCTGGGCAGCGAGAATGACCAGTTGCCGGCCTTCGTCGTGCTCACCTCCGGCGGCAGCACCGGACAGCCGCTGCTGTCGCGCTATTGGGGTAGCGGCTTTTTGCCCAGCACGCACCAGGGTGTCGAGTTCCGCTCGACGGGCGACCCGATTCTGTTCGTCTCAAACCCTCCGGGCATCAATGCCAAAACCCGGCGGCGATTGCTCGACGGCATCCGCGATCTCAACCAGCACAGGCTCGATACGGTCGGCGACCCGGAAATCATGACCCGCATTCGCTCCTATGAGATGGCGTTCCGTATGCAAACCACCGTGCCCGAATTGACCGACCTCAGCGACGAACCCCCCGAGGTGCTCGATCGCTACGGAGCCGAGCCGGGCAAGGCCTCTTTCGCCGGCAACTGCCTGTTGGCGCGTAGATTGGCGGAGCGCGACGTCCGCTTCATTCAGCTCTATCACCGCGGCTGGGATCACCACAACAACCTGCCGACCGACATTTCCCGGCAATGCTTGCAGACCGACCGGGCTTCCGCGGCTCTCATCGGGGATCTCAAGGACCGCGGCATGCTCGATGAAACCTTGGTGGTCTGGGCCGGCGAGTTCGGTCGCACGCCGATGAACCAAGGAAGCACGGCCGACGGGAACTACGGCCGCGACCACCACATGAAAGCCTTCACGATTTGGATGGCCGGAGGCGGCATCAAGCCCGGCGTAACCATCGGCGCGACCGACGAGCTAGGCTACAACCCCGTGGAGGAGCCCGTGCATATCAACGATTTTCAGGCCACGATCCTGCGCTGCCTGGGCATCCATCACGAGAAACTGACCTACCGCTTTCAGGGCAGAGACTTCCGTCTTACCGACGTGGGCGGCCAGGTGATCGAAAAGGCGTTGGCGTAGAGTCGCCTATCGCGTGGAGCCGCATCTTCCACGGCACCGCCAAACTCGAGCTTCGGCAATTCACGGAAGGAACTCCGGTGCCGTCGGCGAAAGCTGACTTGCGGGCTCTCAGCGCGGCTTGAAACGTGGATAGTGCGTCCGATACCCCAGAAGGCGCGCCGTCGGTCCGATCGCGTGGAACAGGAGCCGCTGGGCCGGCACCGGCGGGTCGGCCAACCACGAATCATAAACAGGGCTGAAGCGCGACATCTGAAGCAAAGCCTTGGGTGCTTGCCCATTCGCCGGGTCTTCGTCAAAGAAACCGTAAGCCTGCGCGAGAAAAACGCTGAACGGCTCGGGAATCCCGTACTCCTCAGTCAGCGGGCCGCGCACGACGACCGGTCTGTTCGTCCGGTTGAAAGGCTTGTGCGGCGTGCCGGGCGAAACAAGAAAGGACTCCGACCGGCCCAACTCCCTGACCTCGCCGTTGACCAGCAGACTCAGCGTTCCCTCGGCGACCATAAATCGCTCCGAGAAAGACGTGTGGACGTGCTCGGGCGGTCCCGGCGCTTTGGGGCCCATGGTCAACTCGAGCCAGAACAATCCGTCTTCGCGTTGTAGGATGCGCTGCTCGAACCCCTCTATCTTGCTGGCGAAGACGTACCCGACGGGAGGGTAGTAGGATTCGTCGGGTGCCGGTTCAGGAAAAACGAACCGGTCAAGCACAGCACCGCCAAGCAGGTAGAGCGCCAACATGGAGACTGAGACCTTCAGGATTCGCTTCATCGCCGCCTCTTACAGCCAGGGTAGATTTTCTTCCGGCATCGTTTCGATTACGAGCGGCTTGAGGAACTCGACGCTCTTGACGATCCCTTCTTTTGAACTCATCACCGGGTCTTCGTGCTCGATGCTCAGCACGCCGTCATAGCCCACCAGTCGCAGCTCGCTCAAGAAATCAGACCACCAATCGGCCCCGTGTCCGAACCCCAGCGTGCGGTAGGTCCAAGATCGCTCGGCGACCATAGACATGGGACGCAGGTCGAGTCCGCCGTTGACCGCCATCTCGCGCCTGTTGATCTTCGTGTCCTTGGCGTGGACGTGAAAAATGAAGTCCCGGCCCAGCGCGCGAATCACGACCATGGGGTCCATCCCCTGGTAGAACAAGTGGCTGGGATCGAGGTTGGCCCCCAGACTCGGCCCGGCGATCTCACGCAGACGAAGCAGGCTGCTCGTGTTATAGACGGACTGGCCGGGATGCATCTCGATGGCGATTTTGACGCCCCGGTCGGAAGCGAATTGGCCGGCCTGCTTCCAGAACGGCTGCATGGCCTTGTCCCACTGCCATTCGTAGAGATCCAGATACTCTTTCTGCCAGGGATGGAGCACCCAGTTCGGATACTCGCAGCCATTGGGTTCCCCGGGGCAGCCGCTCATCGTGACCACGGTGTCGAGCCCGAGCTTGCCGGCGGCCTCCACCGTTTTGTGGAAGACATCCTGGGCACTCTTGCCGCGTTCCGGGTGCGGATCGAGCAGATTGCCGTTGCAGTTTAGGGCGCTCAGCATCAGCCCGCGGCTCTCGATGGCGCCCATGAATTCCTTGCGCGCGCCGGCGTCGTTAACCAGTTTTTCCAACTCGCAGTGTTTCCCGTGGGAGAAGTTGCCCGTGCCGATCTCCACGGCCTGAATGCCTTGGCCGGCGACCCAATCCAGAGCTTCCGTGAACGGCATGTCCTGCAAGCTGTCAGTGATGATTCCGATTTTCATTTCTCACCTCGATTCTTCGGCAACCCGTGATTGTATACTCCCGCCCTCCGGGGCTCAAGTTTTTGAAGCGGCGAGTGTTCCGAGGATAACGATAGGGTAAACGGGGCCGCGGGCGCGAGCCTGCGGTTAAGGCCACGAACGACCTCGTGGATGCGAGAAGCCCGTCGTGGTCGCGACGACTTGACCATACTCTCACCGTTGCGACTCGCTCGCCGGCGCTAATCGCCGGGTGTTCCTTTCAGGCGCAAGGCGTACCAATCGACGCGCCGGGTGACGTACATGATGGCGGCAAGGATCATGAAAAGCCCCAATGAGCCTATCAATAGGGCATAGTCTTGAATTTGCAGTAGCACGTAGAGGCAGACGTATAAGCCCACCAGGACGACGCCAATCAGGATCGCCCGACCTCGCGATCGGAGTATCGCGAAACCATAAAACACCACAAGAGCCACAACGGCCACTGCCGCGAGCGTATAGGCAACCGGGAAGCCAATATGTTCCGCGAGCGAAAGCTCAAGCAGGTAAAAAATACACATCGCCGCGCCAATCAGTGAATATTGGATGACGTGCAGGCGAAGCCCGCCGAGCACCTCGAACAGCCAGATCACCGTAAAGGTAAGACCGAGGAACAGTAATTGGTACTTGAGGCTTCGTTCGGTCTGGCGGTAGGCGTCGACCGGAGACAACAGGTCTACGCCGAACTGCGACGCCGTAACGGCATCCCCGTTGTTCCCCGTGCGCCAGCTTTGAGGATAGTTGCGGCCCAGGTGGGGGATGCGCCAGGTCGCGGAAAACCCTTCCGGCCCGACACTTCGCTCGACCGGCAACCAGCGGCCCTGGAAACTCGGGTGCGGCCAATCCGCGCTCAGGCGCACTTCGGTGTTATCGCCCAAAGGGGCGAACCGCAATTGAAGGCTACCGTTGAGGTCGAGTTCGCAGGAGAAACCAAAGGAAGATCCCTCAACTAGGCCCTCTAGGGAGGCGTGAATCCCGGAGCGCTTCGACTCTCGGCCGCCCGTGCCGGGCTCAAAGTCAATCTGACTTTTTCGCCAGTTCAAGCGCACTTGGTTTTGGATCGCCCGGGCATCGCTAACCTCGAATACAAGCTGCGCACGGTCCCACAGAATACGCACGGGATCAACGGCGAGGACGGAAAAGTCGGGTCGGTCGAATTCTCCTTCAATCTCAAGATGAGAGCGATAGACCGGGGTCTCGAAGATACCGCGGTAGAGGACTTCGGTAGCAAGTTTCCCATCGACCTTCAGGGACCGCGGGAGGAATGTCGCTCGGTCTTCCAACTCCCGAGTTTGTTTCTTTCCTTCCGCGTTGGTGACCGTCTGCGCGTAGCGGTACGGGACGACGAGGAAGGGCCCGTATACCTGTTGCGCCTTCCCCCATTTGTCGGTGATCTCGGCCACGGCGCCTTGCCGGGTCTGGCTTCGTTCGGAGACGAGGCCCCAAATCAGCAGCACCGGTATCTGCAAGAACAGCACCAGGGCGCCGATGAGCAGGGCCTTGACGAATGCGGACGCCCTCAGGCTTTCAAAAAATTTCGATGGGTTGAGTGTGGAATCTGTCACTCCTCCTCCATGGCTCCACGGCTCGATGGACGCGGTCGTCTCGACTCGGTGGACGGGGCGACCCGATACGCGGCTCGACGACGAGGACACGACCGGTGAGGGTTATCCGGCGGCGTGACCAAGTATATACGGTTGAGGGGTTATGCAACTGAGCGGCCGCTTGGATCGGCGTCGCGCGCACGCCCCTGACCGGTGTGAGAGAACACACAACGAGAAGCCCGAATATCGATCGTGAGTTTATGGAACCAAGCTCTAGGCTGCTCGGGTTCGGCCGATAAGACAATGGGTGACTCCTCACGCTTCCCATGTAGGGCGCGCCGCGCCGTCGCCGCCCGATCCCAGGCGAATTCAAAACGCCGTCGAGCGCTTGAAGAGACTGCCGGCGTCGCTTCCCGTGCTTCGCCAGGCGCTCAAGTTGGTCGAGGACCCTCTTTGCTCGTTCCAAGAACTGGATCGAGTTCTCTCCGTCGACCAGTCGCTTACGGCCCTATTGCTTCGGCTCTCGAACTCGGCGTTCTATGCCGCGCGGCCGTCCATCACAACGATATCGAGGGCGATCACCGTCGTCGGGCTGGCGAAACTGCATACGCTGATGCTGTAAATGTTTCTTGCGGGACTGTTTCACCGCATGGTGGGCCGTGAACCCCTGGGCGACCAGATCTGGGAGGACTCGGTAGGGGCCGCTGCCGCCTGCAAATCCGTGGGCGAGTTCTTTCCGGACTTGGATGCCGACGAGCTGCTGGTAGGCGGGCTGCTGCACAATATCGGCGAATTTGTTCTTCTCTCTCAATTCCGCGAGGACTACGAAAGGGCCATCTCCCTCACCGACCGCATGCTCCACTACCAAGCCCAAAGGGAGGTTTTCGGTACTGACGCGCGCCAGGCCGGCCGTTGGCTGCTTGAGGCTTGGAGGCTTCCGAGCCTCCTAGGGGAGGCTGCCGAGCATTGGGAAGATCCGCGGCAGGAAAATCCGCAGCGGGGAGATCCGCGGCCGCCATCCCTCGATTCTCACGGCCTGATGTTCATCAACCTGATTCATGTGGGCGTGAGTCTGGGCCGCTGTTGGTCACGCCAACCCAGCTTCGACGAGGCGGTAGCCTCCATCCGACCGGATGCACTCGACGAGCTGTCGCTCGACGAACAGACGCTCCAGGAAGTCTACGATAACTTGTCGGAGCCGACGGCCCAAGTTCGCTCGATCCGCGACGCGGTCTGCAGCGCCGCCTAGCAGCCCGTGGCGAAAGTCGCGGGGGAGCGAATTGGTGGCAGTCCCCGATTTTTCGCGACCTATACTTCCACCACGGGCTGCGAGGGCAGTAGGACCAGGAACCGGAGATCTCGACTCCATGTCGCCACGAATGGCGACGCGGCAGACAAGAATGCGCGCGCCACGCGGCATGCCTTTGCCACGGCGGCTGAGGTCGCGCGCCACGGATGGAACGCTACGCGCTGTCTGGACGGGCGGCTGTTAGGCCGTCCTAAGCCCGTAACATCAGAAAGCGCGGCTTGCGTCTAACCCCATAGGGTTTACCATACGACTAAGTATCACAGGGGGCTGCCATGGCGACCACACTGGAAGAGCGCATCGTGCAGCACGGGCACAGGATCTACGACCTCATCGAGGGGCAGGCCCCGTCGTTGTTCGAAAAAGGCTATTGGACCACCAAGATGATGGACTGGGCCATGCACGACGAGGCCTTCAAGACGGAGATGTTTCGCTTCGTGGACGTATTTCCGGCTCTCGACGAACCGGGGGAGGTGACCCAGCACCTGCGCGAATACTTTGCGCGCCCTGAGCAGCACTTCCCAGAATTGCTCCAGTGGGGGATCAAAGCGGTGCCGCCGGATTCGTCGGTGGAGAAAGTCTTGGCCGCCGCCGTGGGAAGCAATATCAAGGGTATGGGCAGGCAGTTCATCCTGGGGGAAACACCAGAAGAGGCGCTGCCGGTGATCCGGAAGCTGCGAGAGGACGGTTTCGCCGTCACCATCGACTTGCTCGGAGAGACGGTTGTTGCCGAGCAGGAGGCGGAGGGGTATCTGCGGCGCTACCTCGATCTGCTGGACGTCCTCGCCCAGGAGCAGACCCGTTGGGAGGGAATTGGGGATGGCGTGGGCGGCCTCGACTGGGGATCCTCGCCTAAGGTCAACATTTCCGTGAAAGCGTCGGCGATGTATTCGCAAATGAACGCCCGCTCCTTCGACCATTCTGTTGCCATAGCCAAGGAACGTCTGCGGCCGATTTTTCGACAGGCCATGAAGATGAGTGCCTTCGTCAACCTCGATATGGAGCACCGCGAACTCAAGAATCTGACGCTAGGGCTGTACCGAAGCCTGATGGCAGAGCCGGAGTTTCGCCACTACCCGCACACCGGCGTCGCCATCCAGGCCTACCTGCGCGACGCGCAGTCAGACGTCGAACAGCTTTTGGAGTGGTGCCGGGCCGGCAGCCGGCGGGTAACCGTGCGGCTGGTCAAAGGGGCCTACTGGGATGCCGAGCTGATGCATGCGGAACAGCGGAACTGGGCGGTCCCCGTGTTTCGGGATAAACGCGAAACCGACGCCAACTTCGAGAAGGTCGCCGGCTTCATCCTGAAGAACGACGAGTTCCTAAGCCTGGCTTGCGGATCTCACAACATCCGCTCGATTGCGGCGGTCCTCGAAACCGCCGAGGAACTCCACGTGCCGGCGGATCGATTCGAGTTTCAGATTCTCTACGGCATGGCGGAGCCCGTTCGCAACGCGCTGTTGAAGGAAGGTCTCCGCTTGCGACTCTACTCGCCGATTGGGGAGCTGATACCCGGCATGGCGTACCTTGTCCGTCGTCTGCTCGAAAACACGTCCAACGAGTCGTTCCTGCGCCAGACGTTCCGGGAATCGGTTTCGAAGCAAGAGTTGCTCGGTGATCCGCGATCTTCCCTGGGGGCCGACGGAGCCTCCACCCGCACAGGGGGCGAACCGCGGGCGGGGGACTCGGCGGCGAAAAAAGGGGAGGCGAAAGCCCCGACGCCGCTGAAAACGAAGCAGGGCCAACTTCAAGCGTTTCAAAACGAGCCCCCGCTTGACTGGACGCGGGCCGAAGACCGCGAGCGATTTTCCGAAGCGCTGAAGTCGGTCCGGGAGCGATTCCCCCTACGCGCCCCTCTGGTCATCGGGCAGACGGAGGTGGAAGCGGGAGGCAGCATCAGCTCGTCGAACCCGAACGATCCCGGCGAGAAGATCGGGGTGGCGGCCTCGGCCGGCGCCGCGGAAGCCGAGCGCGCCGTGGGTGCGGCGAAGGCCGCGCTCCGTGCATGGCGAGACGTCCCTCCCGAGGCTCGCGCCGGGTACTTGTTCAACGCGGCTGAAGCCGCTCGGAAGCAACGCTACGAGTTAGCCGCGCTGGAAGTCTTCGAGGCGGGCAAGACGTGGGACGAGGCCGACGGGGACGTTTGCGAGGCCATCGATTTTCTGGAGTATTACGGCCGAGAGATGATCCGGCTCGGAACCCCGCGTCGCATGGGCCGGGTTCCGGGGGAGGCCAGTTATTTGTTCGGCTCTTCCGGGTTTTTAGTGGGTGGCCAACGGGTAGCCGGCTCCTCCATCCTGCCGACCCGACGTCGCCCGCAGTCACATCGGAGCCCAAAAGGCGGCCAAGAAATCCCCAAATACCCTACACGCCAGTCCGGTCGTGGGCAACTCGTAAAGGGAATAAGACACTGATAAACAGGGAGTTATCTCTTTGAGTGTGGCCACTGGATGACAGTTGTGGATCCGCATTTCACAGCCTTCGGGAGACTGTACGACTACCTGCCAGCAGCCTTGCTCTACTCGTAACCCTTTGTTTATCAGTAATTCTTTTTGGCCAACGCAGTCGCCGCCCGGCCTTGGGGGCCGTAGAGTTGTCACGAAGCCCTTGAATGGCACCGAAGCAGGCTCCGGGAGGTCGGCCTCACAGTGGCGAGGGATCCGTCACTCACCGCCGCCAGCCACTAAAATCCCAGAAGAGCCATTTGTTCTATGAACCGCGTGGGGTCGCTGCTGTCATCGCGCCGTGGAACTTCCCTCTGGCCATTTCGATGGGCATGGTTTCCGCCGCGATTGTGACCGGCAATGCGGTCGTTTACAAGCCCTCCTCCGACACTCCGATCACCGGCTACATGATCTCGAAGCTGTTTCAGGAGGCCGGCCTCCCACCCGGCGTTCTGAACTATTTGCCCGGACCCGGCGGTGAGATCGGGCCCCTTCTTGTCAGCCACCCCGACGTGGCGCTCATCGCATTTACGGGCAGCAAAGAAGTGGGCCTGCGAATTGTGCGGCTAGGCGGCGAAAACCCCGAGCAAGCTCCCCTGGTGAAGCGGGTTGTCGCGGAGATGGGAGGCAAGAACGCCATCATCGTCGACGACGATGCCGACCTCGACGAAGCGGTTGCCGAGATTCTCCATTCGGCGTTCGCCTATCAGGGCCAAAAGTGCTCGGCCTGCTCGCGGCTGATCCTGTTGGAGGAAATTCACGACAGCTTCGTCGATCGGCTTCGCGCCGCGGCCGAGAGCCTTTACCTCGGACCCGCGGAAGATCCGAGATCCTACATGGGGGCCGTGATCTCGGCCTCGGCCAAGCGCAAGGTCGAAGACTACATCAAGATCGGCAAACAAGAGGGGACGCTGGTGATCGAACGCAAACCCGACGATGCCCAGGGGCATTTCGTCCCCTTGACGATCTTCACCGACATCCGCCCCGAGCATCAGCTGGCGCGGGAAGAGATTTTCGGGCCCGTGCTTGCGGTGATGAAGGCGAAGAGCTTTGCTGAAGCGATAGACATGGCCAATGGCACGGAGTTTGCCTTGACGGGTGGGGTTTTCTCCCGAAGCCCCCGACACATCGCCGAGGCGAAGAAGTATTTCCAGGTGGGCAACCTCTACATCAACCGCGGATGCACGGGCGCGATTGTTGAGCGGCATCCCTTCGGTGGCTTCAAGATGTCGGGAGTGGGGTCCAAGGCGGGCGGCCCCGATTATCTTCTTCAATTCATGACGCCGCGCAACGTGGTCGAAAACACGATTCGCCGCGGGTTCGCGCCGACGGAGGGGGAAACCGGCTAACCCGCTTTTCTCCCCAGCGGACGCCCGAGGGGTTCACCCGCGTCCGACGAGGGGCATCTTGGTGGCCATTATGTTCATCGACAGCACATTGGCGTCCAGGGGCAGACCCGCCATATAAAGGACCGCGTCGACCACATGGCGGACATCCACTCGCGGCTCGACCATAGTTGTGCCGTTGGCCTGGGGAACGCCGGAGAGCATTTTCTCGGTCCGTTCGGTGACGGCGTTGCCGATATCGATCTGGCCGCAGGCGATGTCGTAGTTCCGGCAGTCGAGGGCAATGCACTTGGTGAGCCCGGTCAGGGCGTGTTTCGTCGCCGTATAAGGCGCCGAGTAGGGCCGGGGCGTCTGGGCCGAAACCGAGCCATTGTTGATAATGCGCCCGCCGCGCGGCTGCTGCGCCTTCATGATCTTGATCGCTTCCTGGGCGCACAGGAATGCGCCCGTCAGGTTGACGCTCACGACCGTGCTCCACTGCTCGTAGGTCAGCTCCTCCATCGCGATGCCCGGGGCGCCGAGACCGGCGTTGTTGAACAGAACGTCCAGACGGCCGAACGATTCCTTGGTCGCGGTGAACAGCGCTTGGACGGAATCCGGTTTGCCGACGTCGGTGGGCACGGCCAGCATCTTGCCGCCGGAAGGTTTTGCCAACGCGGCTGTTCGTTCAAGTTCGGCGGCGCGGCGCCCGGCGAGCACAACGCAGTACCCCGCGGATTGCAGGCCCAGGGCGGCCGCACGGCCTATGCCGCTGCCACCACCGGTGACGAGAGCGATTTTGGCATTGCTGGTCATGTTCAATTTTCCTCACATTGGAATGGGGTCCGGCACCAACCATTGTGCCTGAACAGGCGGGCATGCTGCGTTTCCCGATGGGGATCTCCACCCCGCATTTCTCACCAGCGGCCGCCAGGAACCACAAGTGCGGGGCGCGGATCATCCGCCAGGACGGCTTGCTCGCCCGAGACTCCGTGTGACTTCAATGGGCGGCTTTCCGGCACTCTGGCGGGCCGCCAAGAGCCTCTAGTTCTTCGAGAGTCAGGGGCCAATCCTTTTTGAGCAGACGGGAAAGGGCCCGATCAGCCAACAGCCGACCTCCGGTCTGGCACGGCGGGCAATAATTCGTCTCGTTTTCGGCGTAGCGAATGCGTTGGATCGGCGCGCCACAATCAGGACAGGACTTCCCGTACCGTCCATGAACGGCCATTCCTTCTCGGAATGCCGTCACCTTGCGGGGGAAGCCCCCGCCAGCTTCCGCGCGTAAGCGGTCGATCCACGACGTCAGCGTTTGCCGGGCAGCCTCGTAGAGACGCCGCATCTCGTCGGACGCGAGTTTCCGGGTCAAGCCGAGAGGCGACAGCCGGGCGAGATGAAGAATCTCGTCGGAATAGGCGTTGCCGATTCCACTTAGCAGCCGAGGGTCCGTCAGCGCCCGCTTGAGGGTGTGGTTTCGCAACGTAAGGGCGGCGGAAAAAGCATGGAAATCCGCCTCGAGAACCTCCACCGCGCCCGGGACGCGCGCCCGCAGTGCATTTCTGCCTCGGAAAACATGCACCGAAGCCCGCTTCTTCGACCCGGCCTCTGTGAGCACGACGGTCCCGCTGGGAAAGTCAAACGCAGCCAAGGCGCTCCTTCCGGCGAGCTTCGCGCCTGCGTCTCGCCAGTGCAATCGACCGGCGATCATCAGATGCAGCAATAGCCAAAGATCATCCTCGAAGCCCAGCGCGATGCGCTTGCCGCAGCGCCTTATTTCACGGACCTGCTTGTCCCGGACATCGTTAAGAGGTGGCTCGACCGTACGCAGCAAGAAGGGACTGGCGATCCGCACCTGGGCCAGCCGTTGACCCAAGACGCGCCGTTCCAGCGCCTCGATATAGACGACGATGTCAGGCAACTCCGGCAAGCTGCCCATCAGCTTGCCAACTTCGCGGGGCGGAATCAACCAGGATTTAGGCGAACTCCGGCAACCAAACACTCGAAGCGGCGCGTTTCGATTTGAGAGGACTCGGGCTATTCCACTTCTCGAGGAGCCGTATAGCCGCGCTTGGCCATAATCCGGTACTTGAGGGACTTGCCCTTTTGGTTCGTTACCCGCAACGGCTTGTTGTTTTTGGGATTGATCAAGCGCACTTCGATCTTGCGCCACTCGCCGTCGCGCTTCGTGTTCGTCGGATGATAGGTCATCGAGTACTGCTGCCGCATGGAAATGCGGATGTTCTGAAAGATAGTGGGAAACTCCCCGTAGAAGCGCGGGAAGAAAGACATGCCGCCGGTCTCTCGCGAGAAGGTTTTCAGCTGGTTGTCGGCCTGTAGAAAGTCCATGCGCTGCAGCGGTCCCGTGCGGGAGTCGTAATACATCCGCAAAGCCTGCATTAAGCCGATCGAGTAGATGGTCACGTCACCGTCCTGTATGATGCGACGAGCCTGGCTGAAGGTCTGCCTGCTGAAGGTGTCGATGCCGGAGGAAATCAGCACGATCGCCTTGCGTCCTTCGATGCCTTTCATGCGCGTGATCGTGTCGGTCAGCGCGTCATACAAGTTCGATTCCGAGAATCCCGCGATGCGCAGCCGCCGCATCGCTTCGTGGGTCTCGCGCCGGTTTTGTGTGAAGTCGCTGAGGATTTCCGGCCGCAGGTCATAGGCCACGACGGCGACCCAGTCCTCGGGTTTTAGCGTCTCGACGAAGCCGTAAGCCGCCGTCAGGGTCTGATACCAGGTTTCACTCCAAAAACGCTGGTAGCGGCCGCTGAACTCGATGACCAAGGCGACGGTCATCGGTCCCTCGGAATGGCCGAAAGCGCGGACCTTTTGAGGCACTCCGTCCTCGAGAACTTGAAAGTTGCCCTGGGGAATGTTCGGAATCGGTTGGCCGTTCTTCGTGACGACGGCGACGTCTACTTGAACGACGTAGGTGTCGGCGGTGAACAGGGGCGCATTTTCGGGGATTTCCTGGCGGGTTCGCCCTTCGATCGGCGCCAGCTCTTCGGGGTCGGAAGGGGCGGGAGCGGTAGGTCCGGGTCCCCGCCGCGGTCCCTTCGAGAGCGGCCCGGCTTTTTGAGGAAGCGCCTGGTAAGCCGCGCCCAACAGAAAGAAAACCGCGACAAGGAACGGCAACTTCGCGCTCGATCGGCGGCGCATCATGGTTTCCCCCTGTTCCCCAATTGAGGTTCCACGAACCTCCCCCATCGTTGGACTCTCGCGGGCCAACCGCGGTTACCTATATCCTATAGCGTTTCGCACGGCAAGGACAGGCCTTTTGCATTCCCTTCCGCCGCTGCCCTGCATTTCTCGAACCGTGGTCATTGATCCACGATCCCGATATAATAGCCTGGCCTGCATTTCTCACCACGCGGCGAGGTGAAGTGTGTAAGATGCCCGTCAGTACAGGGCGCGACGCTCGGCGCCCCCGTTTCTTGAACAATGCGGGCGTGGTTGAACCCTATGGTGAGGAACCCCTAGAGGAGAGGCGCCTGGGGACCGATCTTCTCTGAAACGGCGGCCTCGTCGCGGAGATCGGCTCTACACCTGAAGCCGATTACTTATCCAGTTGCCTGTCCCCAGGCACGGCGAGCAAGCGCCAGGCAGTAGTGGCGGGCCGATTGCCGTCAGATGGCGAGAAATGCAGCCTAGCCGATGAAGCAAGAAGCCGCCACATCTGTCGGGGCGGAGCCTCAGGGTTCAAAGCCCGCTGCCTCCGCGAAGCCCGGCCTCCCCACCGGGCGTTACGTTCGTCACATCTTGCTCTGTGCGGACCAGACCAAGCCCAAGTGCGCGCCGCGCGGAGTCACAAACTCCTCCTGGGACTATGTAAAGAAACGTCTCGCCGAGCTGGGCCTCGCCGCCGGTGAAGGATGTGTCTACCGCAGCAAAGTCAACTGTCTGAGGGTCTGCGAACAGGGGCCAATCGCCGTCGTTTACCCGGAGGGTGTTTGGTACCACTCGGTGACACCGGCCGTCGCCGAGCGGATTCTCAAAGAGCACCTGATCGGCGGGCAGCCGGTCGAGGAATTTGTTTTCGCGCACAACCCCCTGGGCGTGGAAAACTCCTCCGAGAACACGGGGAAAGAATAGCCGGTTAGGCTACAGAAGAACCGTTTGTACCGCTTCAGGCTCGGGATCTTCGGGTTGCAGTTCCTCTTGCGGGGTTTGTTCGCAGGCGCCGCCCTCGGTGGATTTCGCCGGATCCGCCTCTTTGCTTTCGAGGGGTTGCAGATAGAAAATATCCGGTTGGGCGCGACCTTCCAGCTCCGCCGTCCAGTAACCGAGCCAGAAAAATCCCGACAGTAGGAAGGCCAGGGTTCCGACAGTTGCCAGAATGCCTTTCACGGTCGGTCGGGGGACACTTTCCAGGTGCACATAATATACTGTCGGTCCTCGGTCGTTCCCGTGGAATGGGCATCCCGCTGCATTTCTCCCTGGCAGTTTGCCGTAGACCGCCCTAACCGTTGGGGATATGTCTGTTCATGGACCGGTAATCGACCTTAGAGCGAGCTAAGTGTCGACGATCGCCGCCTCAGCTACCTCAGCCGAGTGCTGCCAGCGGTCATCCCGCTGCTATGATGGGATTGCGCTATGGCTGGGAAGGGCCGCATTCCCTCACCGATTTACCTGTCGGGTCAAGACGCCGACTCGCGCCGCCAGGCGGGCACTCTTCCCCGCCGGCGGAAGAGGGCTATCGCTTTTGGCTGGTACGGGGGCAAGTTCAGCCACCTCAATTGGCTGATGCCCCTGCTTCCCGAGTGCCATCACTACTGCGAGCCGTTTGGCGGTTCTGCGGCCGTGCTCATCAATCGCCCCCCCTCGCCGGTCGAGACGTATAACGACATGGATGGGGAAGTCGTCAACTTTTTTGGGGTGCTGCGCGACGAACAAGATGATCTCATCCGAAAGATTGCGCTGACGCCGTTTTCACGGGAAGAGTTTTTTCGGGCCGTCGAGAAGAACGGCGCTCGACCGGTCTCTGATTTGGAGCGCGCTCGGCTGTTCTACATTCGCGCCCGCCAGGCTCGAACCGGACTCGCCCAGACCGCGTCTCTCGGGCGTTGGGCGAACTGCAAGAATACGAGTCGCGCGGGCATGTCGGGCGTGGTCTCCCGCTGGCTCGGAGGGGTCGAGGATTTGCCGGAGATTGCCACCAGGCTCCTGCGGGTTCAGATCGAGAATCGGCCGGCGGTCGAGGTCATCAAGCTGTACGACAACGAGCGGACGCTGTTTTACTGCGATCCTCCCTACCCGCACGACGCCCGGGGCGACAACAAAGCCTACGGGTACGAAATGAGTGACGAGCAACACCGCGAACTCGCGGCCTTGCTGAATTCCTCGAAAGGAAAGGTCGCTGTCTCTGGCTACCGGTGCGGCCTTATGGACAAGCTTTACGGGGACTGGAAGCGGGTCGACGCCGCTGTGAAGCAGTGCCACTCGTCAAAGAAAGATAAACAAGAAGCTCTGTGGGTTAACTACTGACGACGGTGGCGCAATGCCGCTGCATTACGACCGAGCTCGTGAAACACTCGAAGAGCTGTTTGGCAAGGCTGAACAGTACGGGCGCACGCCTCCCGGCGGGCCTATCGTGTGCTTCGACCGTCAACTGGTGAGAAATGCGGGCTAGGCGCGCGATGATCCACACTCCCCCTTCGGCTGTCAGTTCCCCGCGAGAGCCGTCACGACGACGGCTAACTCAAGGGGCTGCCGCGCTTGTTGATTCCTGCGAACGTCGAATTTTTTGCAGTTACTTCTTCACCTTCTCGAATTCTTTCTCGATCGCCGCGAGCAGGTCCTCGCCGCCTTGTAGTTGATTGCTTCCGGCGACCTCCTCGAGTCGGGCGCACAGGTCGGCCACCGCGGCGGCTCCCAGATCCCGGCAGCTCCCCTTGACGGTATGGGCCGCGGCTCACGGCCTCATGGTCTCCTGACGCCAGCGCCTGCCGAGCCTGCTGAAAGTATTCGGGGGTCTCGTTCAGGAAGACGTCGAGGATCTCTTGGAGCGCGTCATCGTCGTCCGTGAGGTCCGAGCGCAGCCGAGCAAACGATTCGGGATCGATGGCTTCCTGTTGGTTTCCTCGATTTACGGACCGCCCCGACGCTTTGTAGCGCTCGAGCACGCGGCGCACCCGCTCAGACTCACGGTCGAGCTGAGCCAGGAGAGGGCCGGCCTCATCGACCGAGCCGCCGCGTCCCGTCTTTTCCAGGTCGCCGCTGACCGCGCTCAGACCGGTGGCCCCGAGATAGGCGCTGCTGCCTTTCAAGGTGTGGGCCGTCGCTTCAAGGGCCGCGTGGTCTCCTTTTGCTGCAGCCTCCCTCAAGGCGGCCAGCTGCGTCGGGAAGTCGCGGAGGAACAGGTCGATCAACTCGCTCACAAGGTCGGGCTCGTTCGCCCCCCCTAGTTTCCGCACATTGTCCAGCACCGATAGATCCACCGGGTCCCCGCGATGATCCTGTTTCTTTTCGGGCCCCCGATCGCCAGACGCGGCTGAAGCGGGCGCTGTGATCCATTTCTCGAGGGCTTTTCGAAGGTCGGCGAACTTCACCGGTTTCGGAACGTAGTCGTCCATTCCCGCGTCTAGACACCGCTCTCGGTCCCCCTGCATGGTATGAGCCGTGAAGGCGATGATCGGAAGATGGCGCGAGTCGCCTTCACGCCGACGAATCTCAGCGGTGGCCTCGTAGCCGTCCATCTCGGGCATCTGGCAATCCATGAACACGGCATCAAAGGGAAATATCTCCAGCATTTCGACTGCCTCTTTGCCATTGGCGACCACCTGCACCTGGCAACCAAGCTTCTCCAGTGATCGCTGAGCGACTTTCTGGTTGACGACGTTATCCTCGGCTACCAGAACGCGGGCGGCGAGGGGCCGGCTGTCGGTCGTAGTGAAGGCGGTCTTCACGGCACCGGCTTTGGCCAGGGTGTGGCGGGTGATCAGGCGGGTTGGCGCTCCATCTTTGTGGGCCGCCCAAACCGTAGTCAGCGTGTCCATCAGCAATGACTGACGCACCGGTTTGAGCAGGTAAGCGGCAAATCCCGCGTCCGAGATCCGATCTTCATCGTCCCGCTGACCTAATGAGCTGAGCATCACCAGCACGGTCTCCCGCAGCGCCGGATCGGATTTGATGGCGCGCGCCAGCATCTCTCCATCCATGCTGGGCATCTGGTAATCCAGGATGGCAATCCGGTAGGGATCTCCCTCCGCCTTGCCCTGACGAAGCGCCGTCATCCTCATCGAGGAAGATCCCTTGGGAGAAGTTAAGATGATTGTCTTCGAAGTGGTGGCCGTCCCGAGGCCGGTCAGGGAGTGCGAGGCCATCAGTCAAATCTCCCCGGCGATACTGGGCGAACAGCAGACCGTCCTCCTTATAGACCACAGCTCCTACGATCTGCTGCTCCTGGCTTAACACCGCCAGGGTCGGAGTCCGCCGCGGACCGGTCAGACCAACTGTGACCGCGGGATCTTCGGTTCAGTGCAATGACGTCGTCGCCTGGTAGGCCGCAAGTCGCTGCAATCCAAGTGCTTGAAATCAAGGCGGTTGCGAAGAGCGGCGGACTCTGGCTTTGGGAGCAGGAAGCCGGGGTCTCAATCCCTCATGGAATAAACGCTAACGACAGGTTTTCTTTTTGACCGTAACGACGTTCTTGCCGTCTTCCCTGCGATATTCCAGCGCGTCGGCCACACTCTTAACGAGATGGATTCCAAGGCCGCCGACAGCGCGCTTCTCCGGCGGCAGATGGAGATCCGGCGGGGCTACTTTTGAAGGATCGAAGGGTCGGCCGTCGTCGGCGACTCGGAGAATGAGCCAGTCGCCCTGCTTGCGGATCACCATGTCGATTTCGTGCACCCCTTCGTCGTCGTACCCGTGACGAATGATGTTGGTGAGGATCTCTTCCAGAGCAAGAGTCAAGTCAAAGACAGCGTCTTCGCTGATACCGTGTTGTTGACAGAAGGATCTCAGAGCCGCGTTCGCCGCGGGCAGCTCCGCCGTGTCGTTTCCTAACACGAGGTGGGTTTGTTCGACCATGCCGACGGACCCGGGTCAGCGCTGTTGGTAGGAGACGGCCATCGCAGTGATGTCGTCGGATTGGGGCGCACCCCCCGAAAAACTACGAACGGAGCGCACGACTCCGTTGACCAGTTCATCGAGGGCACCCTCCTGCAGTTCGGCGAGCGTACTCGCGAGACGCTCATCCCCATAAAAGTCCTCGTGCGCGTCCATCGCTTCCGTTACCCCGTCGGTATAAAGAAATAGCGGCTCTTCTGGGATTTTAGTGGCTGGCGGCGGTGAGTGACGGATCCCTCGCCACTGTGAGGCCGACCTCCCGGAGCCTGCTTCGGTGCCATTCAAGGGCTTCGTGACAACTCTACGGCCCCCAAGGCCGGGCGGCGACTGCGTTGGCCAAAAAGAATTACTGATAAACAAAGGGTTACGAGTAGAGCAAGGCTGCTGGCAGGTAGTCGTACAGTCTCCCGAAGGCTGTGAAATGCGCGATCCACAACTGTCATCCAGTGGCCACACTCAAAGAGATAACTCCCTGTTTATCAGTGTCTTATTCCCTTTACGAGTTGCCCACGACCGGACTGGCGTGTAGGGTATTTGGGGATTTCTTGGCCGGGCATATTGATGTCGGGTCTGGAGGACGAGGCGGTTCGATCCGGTCAACACCGGTTCCCAGCAATGTCAGACCGTCCATCCGAGACCGCTTTGGGCTCCGATGCCTTTGACGGAAAACATGACTGAGAGCTTCGAAGCGACCCAGCAGGCGGGCGATTCCGAGGCTCGCTGCCTTGTCGAGTGCGTACATCATCGTCGTCAGATTCTCGCGTCGGGTCGAGTCCCAGCGAGCCGGCGCCAGGTTCTCCGCGATGGTCATGCTGGGGGCCGTACCGCTAAACGGGTTTTGAAATACGCGCCCAATCAACTTGGCGCGCCGGTGTTCGGCACCATCGAGATGGAGAGGAGCCGCTTGGGCTACCCGCCTTTTCGGCCACGTCGGAAAGGCGGCCACTAAAAACGTCCGGAAGAGCCTTTGAGGCTCTTCTGGGATTTTAGTGGCTGGCGGCGGTGAGTGACGGATCCCTCGCCACTGTGAGGCCGACCTCCCGGAGCCTGCTTCGGTGCCATTCAAGGGCTTCGTGACAACTCTACGGCCCCCAAGGCCGGGCGGCGACTGCGTTGGCCAAAAAGAATTACTGATAAACAAAGGGTTACGAGTAGAGCAAGGCTGCTGGCAGGTAGTCGTACAGTCTCCCGAAGGCTGTGAAATGCGGATCCACAACTGTCATCCAGTGGCCACACTCAAAGAGATAACTCCCTGTTTATCAGTGTCTTATTCCCTTTACGAGTTGCCCACGACCGGACTGGCGTGTAGGGTATTTGGGGATTTCTTGGCCGCCTTTTGGGCTCCGATGTGACTGCGGGCGACGTCGGGTCGGCAGGATGGAGGAGCCGGCTACCCGTTGGCCACCCACTAAAAACCCGGAAGAGCCTTTTTTGAATTCTCTTAATCGCTCCGGGGAGGATCAGCGCGATGAAAACAAAGATCGCGGTAATCAGCTTCAGGTCGTTCGGGTTCAGACCCCAGCGCAGGGCGATCGCCACCATGAGGCGAAACAATACCGACCCCATCAGCGCGCCACAGATCGTAAGTCCCAACAGTTGTGATCCAACTAGCGCCTCGCCGATGATCACACTAGCGAGTCCCCAAACCACCATGCCTATCCCCATTTGAACGTCGGCAAAGCCTTGGTACTGCGCCAGAAGCGCACCCGAAAGGGCGATCAGGCCGTTGGACAAAGCAATCCCGAGAATCGTCATGTTGCCATCGCTGATTCCCAGGGCGCGGACCATTTGGTTGTTGTCACCGGTGCCACGCATAGCCGTTCCGAGGTCTGTGCGGAAAAAAATGTATAGAATTCCTCCCGTTACCAGAGCCGCTAGAAAGGCAGCGGCTAGGACGGAGGCGTCCCGCGTGCTGACTTCCCAGCCCCAAACGAATACGTGCTCGGTGCCGCCCAGGAGCATCGTTCCGGCGTTCGCGGCAAGCGTCGCGAGCGTAGTTTCCGACAACAGCGGAACGTTGCTCTTGCCCATGACGTGGAGGTTGACGGAGTAGAGGGCGGTCATGACCAAAATGCCCGCCAGCAGCTTGTGGATCTGGAACTTCGTGTGGAGAATACCGGTCGTAGCGCCGGCCAGCGCCCCGCAAACAAAGGCCAGCGAAGTAGCCAGCAGCGGGTTCGTCCCGCTGACGAGCAATATGGCGGCTACCGAAGCGCCCAACGTGATGGAGCCGTCCGCCGTGATGTCGGGAAAGTGGAAGATTCGAAAACTGATGAAGACCCCGAGCGCGAGAAGGGATAGAATCAGCCCAATCGTCCAAGCCCCGATCATGAGAGTCATCGAGATCTAGCTCCTTTCCACCGGCGAGGACAAGGGACCAATCCAGCAGGCGCCGCGCGTGAACTCGCTTTGCCCCACGCCGACGATCGAGCGGTCATCGTCGAGCAAATGGAGGACAGATTGAAGCCGTTCTGTCTCAAAGAGTTTCTTCACAACCGCTCGCTGTTCGACGCGCCCCCGCTGAAGCGGACCATAGGTGAACACCGCCGCATGAAAGTGGCCACTCACGGCTGACTCGCCGCCCAGGGGTCTGACCATGGAAGTCAATTCACCCTCGCCTTCACGCTGAGCGACGCCGACCAATAACGTCACCGAGCGCGTGAAGACCCGCTCAGGCGTAAAGGACAGCCACTCACGAATCGCGGGGAAAGAGAAGGGCGCGCCTTGATCCGCGGGGACAGCAGGAGACCGCCGCAGAGCAGCACCTATGAGACCGTTCGATTCCGCGACGACCACCATCCCCACGACGTCGGCATCCGCGATAGAAAGGCACGACTCGGCTAGGGCTGAGAGCGTCGCCGCACCGTGATCGTCCGCGGCTTCGAATCGAACCAGGTGGGAGAAGTTCCCACGGCACTCGAGTCCATAAAGGACGGAGATATCCGGCACACTGTTTCCCGCCGAAACCAGGTAGTCGGGGGTGTTTGTACCGTCGGTCGGGAGGTAAGCTCCCGCGCCGGCAACCGTTAGGAACTCACCGAACCGTTCCCGGCAGCTCGCAAAATCCGGGCCGATAGCGCCCAAGCCCAGTGCGAATCCGTTGTCGGGAAAGGATATCGTCGAGCTATGTTCCTCGCCGAACCGGCAGCCCCGCAGCAGCCCCGGGTCGCCGACGATGTGAGACTTCAGAGTTTCACCGGGCGCCTCGTCGTAGACCTCGAAGCGGACCCCTTGGCGCTCGACTTTCCGGACACCATCTTGGGCGCTTTCCACCTTCTCCCGCTCGACGCGGACAGTAGAAAGCAATTCCAGGAGGCCTGACATCCCCAGGATCTTCGCGACCTGCGGGGACGGCTCAACGACGAGCAACGACCCGCCGATGCCGTGCAATTGTTTGTAAAACTGGACAACGATACCGATGCCGGCCGAACTGAGATAGGAGGTGGCGGAGAGATTCAACCGCAGACGGTGATGCCCCTTCTGAATGACGTCGCTTAGCCGAGCCGCTAAATGATCAGCCCAGTAGGAGTCGAGGCGCCCTCGGACAGCCAGCTCCACGGAATCTGCTAATTGTCGCTCGTCGATCTCCATAGCCTAGCCCGCTTTTTCACCACCTGACGGTCGAAGCACGCAATAAGCCGCCCATTACTGCGTTGCGCTTGCTCGCCGTGGCTCAACGTAGGGTTTAAGTACGCCCGCATTACTCAGGAAACTAGGCGCCGAGGGGCGCGCCTTACAGATCGTACAGTATTCGCCCGTTTGCTCCCTCGATCGCGAAGACGGTATGTCGATCGCGATTTCCGGGCTAGTGGCCAAGAATCTCGTCGGCCCGCCGGATCAGAGTCGGCGGCATGGTCAGGCCAATCGCTCAGGCATTCTTAAGTAATGAATCGGGTCTGCTGAAGGATTCGCGAACCGGGCATCCAGCTCACACAGGGTACCCGACCTGCTCCCCGGAGCACAAGAAATCCTTCACCCGACGGCAGTTCCGCGGTGAGTCGAAGCGTAGCTACAGGCCATGAGGGGGCTTCCGCCCAAAGGACGTTCGGCCCCGGCAGAGTCGGAATCCCGATGGAGCCTCTTTTTAGCGGGCGCCGTGATGGCCAACGAGGTTGCGACTGCTATACACTGACGATCTGAGCCGCGGGAGGCCGACCGTTCCCGGCCACCGAAGCGATCGATCCCATGGAGACGAGAACCGCCCAACTGCAATATTCCGCGGACGAAAACCCTCCCCATTTACTTTCTCTTGGGCTGGCTGGGCAGCATGTTCTGTTCATGCTGAGCGGGGTCGTTTTCATCCCGATCCTGCTGGCGAAAACCGGCCGTGCAACCCCTGAGGAAGTCGAGTATCTGGCTTTCGTCAGCATTCTGGTGTCGGCAGTGACAAGCCTCATTCAGGTCGTGCGGATCGGGGCCGTCGGTTCCGGCTACGTGCTCTTTATGGGCACGTCGGGAGCCTTCATCGCCTGCACTCTCGACGCCGTCGATCAGGGCGGCCTGGCTCTGGCTGCGACCTTGGCTATGCTGTCCGCTCCCTTGGAATTCCTGATCTCTTACTTCTTTCGTTTTCTGAGGAAGATCTTCACGCCCGCCGTGGGCGGTGTCGTGATCATGCTTGTCGCCGTCACGATCATCCCCATTACGCTCGGGCTGTGGGTGGGAGAAGAGGGTAGTCCGGGCGCGGGATCGCGTGCGAATCTGCTGATCGGCCTGGCTACTTTCCTGACGATACTTGGGTGCGCCGTCTTCGGCGGCAAGAAGGTACGTGAGTGGGGGCCGTTGCTCGGCATTGGCTCCGGCTACGTCACGGCGGCGTTTTTCGGACAGCTCGAGATGACGAACTTCAACACCGCCGGCTGGTTTGGCCTGCCCCAGGCCGACTGGCCCGGAGTTGAGATACGGTTTCAAGCCGATCATTGGCCGGTCTTCATTGCTTTCTTGATCGCAACCGTTTCGGGGACGATTGAAACCGTCGGCGATGTCGTCGCGGTCCAGAAGGTCTCGAAGCGGAATTTCCGAAAGGTCGACTACGACTCTGTTCAAGGGGCGCTGTACGCGGACGGCGTGGGTAATTTTCTGGCCGGGCTGGCGGGTACCGTGCCGAACACAACGTACTCGGGCAATATCTCTTTGCTAGAACTTAGCGGCGTAGCTTCCCGCCGGGTCGGACTCTACGGGGCAATCCTTCTTGGGCTGCTCGCCTTCTTTCCGAAAGTATCGGGGCTTATTCTGGACATACCGGCCCCGGCCCTAGGGGCGGCGATCTTCGTTCTCATTGGGATGCTTTTCGTTACCGGTCTCCGCGTCGCCACGATGGAAGGCATAACGCCCCAAACCGCGATGATCGTCAGCATCGCTTTTTGGGGCGGATACGCCGCGGAGAATGAGCTTTTCTTCGCCGATCTGATACCTGGGGCCGTGCGTCCGCTGGTGAGCAACGCGATTGCAACGGGCAGCGCCATCGCTCTTCTGCTAGCGGTGATCTTTCAGCTCAAGCCAGTGCGGCGGAGGAAAGAAACCCTGCGGGCTGATTTGACAAGTCTGCCGAAGCTTCAGGAGTTCGTCGACCAAACCAAGGAACGCTTTCAACTCGACGATTCGCTGCGGCACGATCTGAACTTGTGCTGTGAAGAGGTATTCGTCTACCTTTGCGAGGCCGGCGCGGAGGAGGGTCCCGAACGTAGCGTGACTGTCCGCGCCACTTTGGAGGAGGACACCGTACTTGTCGAGATTACGGACCGCTCATCGGTCGGGGACGTCGATCTGCCCCACGTTCCCGACGACCTCGAGGCTGCAAGTCCCGAGGAGTTGGGAGACCTTGGACTCGTGCTTGTTTCGAAGCTCGCCCATGACGTGAACCACCTGAAAATCTCCGGGCGGAACTACATCTCCCTTCGGTTGCATCGGTCGTCGACCGAAGTGCAAAAAGCTGAGCCATAGGAATGTAGAAGAATCGTGGACCAACACGGCGGGCAGCTTTGGGCAGAATCCGACGTTGGGCAGGGCGCTACGTTTCACTTCACACGGGCAGATGCCGCGGTAGATGGCTTAGATTCAGAGGCGCCCGCCGCCGCACGTCAACCTCAAATCGAAATCCTCTCCACCTCATCGAGCAACACCTCATCATCGCGGCAGTCGTAGAGTCCGGTCGTCCGCGACCCT
Organism: Bryobacterales bacterium; assembly: GCA_965206025.1. Classification (GTDB taxonomy): domain Bacteria; phylum Acidobacteriota; class Terriglobia; order Bryobacterales; family UBA6623. The sequence continues at coordinate 1,266,301 of CBDBIU010000004.1, forward strand.
TTCGCTCAGAAACGCCTGACTCGATGCTGCAAGTGCTAAAACGAAATTCTCTCCACGTTTGCAAGCTCCGATGGGCGAGGCACAATGGGTGAGCGATCGGACGCACGTTCCGGGCGAGTCTAGCTAAGCGAGGAACACATACCGTTCGGTCGTACAAGGACCAACGGCGCGACGAAATGCGCCAGTTTATCGTTCGTGCAAAGTGACACGGGAGAGAAAAGAAGGCATCCCCTCATTCGTTATTAACGGCTCGCCGCTCCGCCTCGCCTAAGCTCGCCAGTAGGTCGGCTCGGGCGGACTGAAACTCATTGCCTGGAAGAACAGGCTGCGCGCCGGCGACATCCACGTCTTGATAGAGTGTGACCCACGAGCGGCAACCTGCGTAGCGGCGGTCGTGGGGAATGGGAACGGGCCGCGGCAGTCGAAAAATCCGCGGCAATACGATAAACAAGGGTAGGTCGGGCCGGTACTCGTAGCGCAGGCGGATAAAAGGCTGCCCCCAGATGTGGTGACGGACAAGCCGCTCGATGGCCTCCATCTCAACCGGCGCCCGCAAAACGTCGGTCACCTGGGCCAGGTAGCGGATTTCCACAACGTTCGGCTCCGGAGGTTCGAGCTTTTCGAAGAGGCTATGGAACTGGGGGCGAATGGAGTCGGCGTGCTGGTGCTCCCATGTCGGAAAGAATACGAACCGGTCATGTTTGAGCTCGAAACCTCGCTTGCCCTCGGCGATTCCGCCCTTTCGCAGCAGAAACGTTTGCCCGCCCTCGGCCAACGCCTCGACGAGGACCGCCCACTCCTTGAGAGCCGTTTTCATGGCGCGCCGGCCTTCCTCTCACATTATGGCGGACCCGGGCGCCTGGACTACGCCCGTGTCAGGAACAGCGGCAGGTTCGTCTTAGCCGAGTAGTTCGGGCGGTAGCGATCGGTATTGTACATGGTGTCCACGTCGGCCCTTCTCGCTCCGAGGCCGGGGTCGGGGATTTCCGTGTCCGTGTAACAGCCGTTTCGAACGCTCATCATGCGCCCTTGTCCGCCGTCTTGAATGCACTCCAGAGCCATGGTGGCGAACGTGGTGGCCACCATTTTGTCCAGGAAATCCGGGTCGCCGCTGCGCAGTTGATACGTTAGGTCGTAGACCACCGTCTCTTCACCGGCGATGCCTCTGAGTTGGTCGCTAAACGCTTCGGCGATGTTGACCTTCTTGCGATGGCCGTAGGCGTCCGGCGGGCCATATTCCTCCACTTCGCGCCCCGCCCAGGTCGCGCCCTCGGAAAGAACGACCAGAGCGTATCGGCTGGGATTGTTCTTCTTGTCGGTTACCAGCAGATCGATCATCTTTCGGAGATCGAAGGGGGCTTCGGGAATGCCGCAGCGGACCGAAGTCACGTAAGCGGCATAAAGCGCGGTGAACCCGGCGTCGCGGCCGAAGATACGAAAGACGCCGATTCGTTCATGCGATCCCACGGTGGTGCGAATGCGGTTAATGGCATCGACCGCGCGGGTTGTTGCCGTCGAGAAGCCGATGCAATATTCGGTGTTTTGCACGTCGTTGTCCATCGTCTTGGGAACGGCCACTACCGGAAACTGCTCGCCGTTGAGCACGGACGAGTAGCTCAACGTATCGTCCCCGCCGATGGTCAACAGATAGTCGACCCCTAGCCGCTGAAGATTTTCGAGGACAATCGGCGTCATGTTGACCACGCCGGGCTCCACCTCCTTGCACCCGCCCAGTCTTTTCTTGACGTGCTCGGGCAAGCGGTCTACCTTCAGCCGCGAAGGTTTGGTCCGAGAGGTATGAAGAAACGTGCCCCCGGTGCGGTCGATCGTACGGGTGTTGGCGCGGGTCAGGTCCACGAAATATTCCTCATCGAAGCCGTCGTCAAGATTCGGGTACGTCAAACCGGCCCAGCCGCGGCGAATGCCGACGACTCGGTAACCCGGCTTCGACGTGGCGCCGTAGACGACTGACTTGATGACGGAGTTCAAGCCGGGAACGTCGCCGCCGCCGGTCAGGATTGCAATGGTTTTGTCGGCCATCTCGCTTTACCCCCGTGTCGGGCCGGCCGGCAGAAAGATCGCCGAAGAGCGGTCGAGTTCCCCGGCCAGATGATTCGTATAGAGCACGATGAGCGACTCCGAACAACGCCGGCGAAACTGCTCGAAGACTCTCGCCTGCCATCCATCTTCCAACTCTTTCGCGGCCGCGGAATTCTTGTCGAAAAACCCGCTGCCGTCATGCTCAATTTCGAGAAAGTCGAGCACTTCGACGACAAAGGGAAGGTTCGACACCAGGATGCCCTGCGCCAGCTCGTGCGCCAAATCTTGCTCTCCTTGCATCAGCCGATCCCAAAGTCTGGGAACGGCGCGGCGCAGCCGCTCCCGATTGAGTTTGCTGAGATGAGCGCGGACTTTGAACGATTCATAAACATCATAGGTGCGCAACCGGCCCATCGAGACGCCCTCCACGAGCTCCTGAAAGCTAGAACGGCCCAGCGCTTGAAAAACTTCAGTCAGATCCATGGTTTTCATGATCCTACAAAACCCAGAACGGCTCCAACCCGGCGACGAGACGTCAGTCGGCTTGGAGCGGCATCGGGTCCCGGCGGGCTCGGCGTTCCCACTTCTCCGCGGTGGCGGCGCCGACGGGCGGGAGTTCGTAGGCTTACGCTTCAGAAGTAGACGCTTGGGATCCCGTGCCTGCGTAGAACGTCAACCGAAACAGATGATCTTCGCGCCAAGCGAAGTACGTCTCTTTTTTGTAAAGTACATTCGAGGGCGCCTCGGAGGGCTGGTTGTTGATTTCCGGTAGGCCCAGCACCACATCGATCTTGCGCGTCCCGCAGGAGTTCTTGATGCGCCCGGCGATCACGTTGAGCATCTCTTGGATACCGCTGGATTCGGATTCTTCGTCGATGTCCCCTTCCTCGCAGTCAAGCATCGTTGTTACGAGCGTTCGAGCCGAACTGCGCTTGCAGTCCATGTGCACAGCCAGCCTAAGGTCGTCGCTGTCGGCGTGCAGGCCCATTGTGCCAAATAGGTCAAACCCGGGATCGCCTTCCGGCGGTTCGGCGTCCGCGGGCTCTTCGCCGGTCATCATGCCGAGGCTCTGGCGCAAGGCGGTGACGATTTCAGGCTCGAGCGACCCTACCCAGGAAAGAATGCCATGCTTAGGCGGTGCCTTTCCCGCCAACAACTGAACGACGTTGGACAAGAAGCTTTCGGGCACATAGGTATGAGGCAGCCATCCAGCAACATCTTCAGAATCGGGCACTTGGGATTCCGAGTCGGCAAGCAGAAACACCCGTAACTCGTTCTTCTCGCCCAGATTCCGAACCTTGCCGAGCATGAACTCCAGCGGCGGTCCCGGTAGTTCAGGGGAGAGCAGAATCAGGTCCGGCTTCCAGCGCAGCACCCTAACCAAGACATCCCCCACCGTGCGGGTCGTTTGCACGTCGAACTGCACGGAGAGGGCGGTGTCGGCAAACTCGCAGAAATTGGGGTCCGGGTCAGCGACCAGGATACGCATCCGAGAGCGGTCGTTCTTGCTGCCGCCCCGCAGTCGTGCTTCTATCACTCGCTGCCGGGCCTTTTCCACGCGAGTGATGACTCGATCCTGCTGTAGCGGCTTGAGAATGTAGTCGGAGACGCCAAGACCGATAGCTTGCTTGATCGTGTCTTCGTCCCCTAACCTGGAAGCTACGATTACCTCTAGGTTGGCGTTGGCCGGATCGGCTCGGATGATGGAAAGCATCTCGATTCCATTGAGGACCGGCATCTTGACGTCCGCAATGACCAGGTCGACCCCTTGCGCGGCGATGGATTCCAGAGCCTGCAAGCCGTCTTCCGCCTCCAGTACATCGGCGGTCATCGACCTGGTTATCCACCGTACCAGCAGATGACGGACCGTGGGTTCATCATCGACGATCAAGACCTTGAAAGCGCCCGCCTCGTCCATTTGCACCTCAGTTCTCTGTTCGACATGGAAAACCCTTTGGCTTTAGAGCGCATTTCTCGCCACCTGGCGAGGCGAAGTCCTGGGGAGGCCCGTTAGTAGAAGGCGCGCGCCGCTCGGCGCCCAGTTTCTTGACCCCCAAGGGACAGGCGCCTGAGGCCCAGCTCCTCCGAAACGGCGGTCGCTCGTGGAGGTCAGCTCTCACCTAAAGCCCAACCGCTTCTCAGGTACCTGTCCCAGCCGCCCGACAGCCGGCGTCCGCTGATCTCCCCTGCCTTCGCAGTGGGTTTAGCCGGCCCACTCCTCGCCGGCCTGGGCGGTAACCGGGCGCGCACAAGCACCGCATCGCCCGCTGGGGTCACGGCCTACTCCCTGATCCAGTCCGCTCCATTCGCACAGGCACTCCGGTCAGCCTCGCCTTTGGCGCCGAAACCGAGCGGCGACAAACCGTTTCAGTCCGCCCCCGCCTCTCCCCCGGGTTCCATGGCAGCCGCATCCTTGGTGAGGATGACAACCGCGACGCGCCGATTCTTGGCCCGGTTTTCCGGCGTATCGTTCGGGGCGACGGGACGATACTCGCCATATCCGGAGACGGCCAGCCGTTCCGAGGAAATGTTGTGGCGGTCCGTTAGAAACTTCAGCACCGTGATCGCACGGGCCGTCGAGAGTCGCCAGTTGGAAGGAAACCTGGGGGTGTGAATGGGCGTGTTGTCGGTATGGCCTTCCAGACGAATCTGCCCCGGTATCTTCGTCAAGCTTTGGGCCACTCGGGCCATCACGCCCAGCGATTCCGCTTGCAAAGTGGCGGCTCCGGGGGCGAAAAAAGTGGATTCCCGAAGGTTCATTACCAAGCCTCTCGGCTGAAGTGAGAGTTCGATCTCGCCGCTTTTGATCTCGGGCAGCAATTCTGCTTCCACTTGCTGAATGGACTCACTCATCTCGGACCGTGTGAGAGCTTGATGCTGCAAGACGGCTTGATCGGGCGCTGGTTGTTCCCCGAAAGGGTCGCCCGTCGCTGCTCGTCGAGGCGCAACTCCTGACGGGGCGGCACCCCGCTGCACGTAAGACTCGAATGTTGCCGCGAAAGATTCCATCTTCGTCTGGTCCGCCGTGGAGTAGGCGAATAAGACAACGAAGAAAGCAAACATCAAGGTCACGAAATCCGCGTAGGAGACGAGCCAGCGCTCGTGATTTTCACCGAGTCCTCTGGAAGCCCTTGGCATGAACAACCCGCCTAGGAAGAAGTCCTACCGAAAAACGCATCCGGCGGGGAAGATGCGGCTCGACTCAACCCGCCTGCCGGTTTCGCCCAGCGCCCGATGCCCCCACCGCATGAGGCGGCAACGCGGAGCGTGGCAAAGCAGGCCTGCGCGTTTCTGAGTCTCACAAAATCCGACGGCCGTACCGCCGTATCGTCAAAGCCGCGCGGCCCTAGCCCGTGGCGGAAGTTAGCGCGCATTTCTCGCCAGCCGACGGTCGAAGCACGCCATAGCCTCGCCACTCGGTGAGAAATGCAGGCTAGCCCAGGGGCGCGCCGCCAACCAGACTCTTATCGGCAGGAAACGTTATCTCCTTGGCAGGCGCTCTCCGGGATGTCGGTAAAGCCTTAGAAAGCAGCGACTCTCCGACCCGGCGCTACCTGGTTCGGCGCTATTGTTCCTTGCGCCACGACGCCTCTCGAGCCGCTAGGAACTCGTCGCCGGGGTTCCACGTGGGCAGGTCGGGCAGTTCCGCTGCGCGGCGTCCAATCTCGAAACCAACCCGGGCGAGTTGCTCAAGTCCGGAAAAGTCCCAAGAGGGATCGACCTCGTCCGAGGGCTGATGGTAATGGTTGGCGACGTAGGTTTCACGAGCTTTCTTTCCCGACCCGAGCGGCCGGCCCAGGAAGTCGCCGGTGAGTCGCAAAGAAAAGGCGGGCACGCCGGCCTTCGCCAGGCTGAAATGGTCCGAGCGGTAGTAGTAGCCTTGTTCGGGATGGGCTTCGGGGCTAATCGACAGTCCGAATTCTTCGGCGGTCCGGTCGACGAGACCCCGAAGAGTAGTGCGCTCATAACCCGGCAACGTGATGTCTCGGCTGGGTCCGAGGGGCATCAAGCCGTCAAAATTAATGTTCACAGCCGTCATCCCCGTCGGAACAACCGGGTGGCGAGCGTAGAATTCCGATCCCCGCAGACCTCCCTCTTCCGCTGTCACGGCGGCGAAGACAATCGATCTTGGGGGCGACGGAATCCGTTGGGCGAAGGCGCGGGCCAGCTCGATGATCAGGCCACAGCCGGTAGCGTTGTCGACCGCGCCGTTATAGATGCTGTCCCCATCGACAGGGACACCGACTCCCAAATGATCCCAGTGCGCGGTGTAGAGAACAGCTTCGCTCTTCCTGTCCGGATCGCTGCCTTCGACGATGCCGAGCACGTTATGCGTGTTCAGAGTCGTGATTTTACTCGCGATGCGCCCGCGCAAGCGAAGTTCCAGCGGGATCGGCCGGAAGTCACTCGAATTAGCCAGCTCCAGCAACTCATCGAGATTCTTGCCGGTTGAAGTGATAAGCCGCTCACCCACCTCGGCCGTCACCCAGCCGGCGGCCGAGAGCGCCGGTTCACCGGGCTGAAGTTTCACATAAGGGTTCGCGCGACCCCACGAGTTGCGGACAACTCCCCAGGGATAGCCCGCCGTGTCGGGCGTGTGGATGATGACGGCGCCCAGGGCCCCGCGGCGAAGGGCTTCCTCATACTTGAACGTCCAGCGACCGTAGTAGGTCAGCGCCTTGCCGGCGAAGAAATTCGGGTCATCCGAGGGAGGTTCGTTGGTGAACAACAAGACAACCTTGCCTTCGACGTCCGCATCTTTGTAGTCATCCCACTCATACTCGGGGGCCGAGATTCCATGGCCGACGAATACGACTTCGGCGTCGACGGCCTCGTCGGTCCGCTGCCGCCGATTGATGACCACGAAGTCATCGGGAAGATTTACGTTGATGGTCCGGCCCGGCCGCAGCCAAGAGAGTTTTGTCTCCGGGAGCGACTCAACACCGACGAGGGAGACCTTTTGAAAGTAGGTCCCGCCGTCGCCGACGGGCTGCAATCCGGCCAGCGCGAACTGCGTGGCGATGTACTCGGTAGCCAGCGTCTCCCCGCGGGTCGCAACGCCGCGGCCTTCAAGCGAGTCAGAGGCAAGAAAGCCCACGTGGGCGGCGATCCGCTCTCCGCTGATGAAGCGGTCCGCCAGGGGCCGGCGGGCGGCGGTTTGGCACGCCGAACCCACGAGAGCAAGCAGCGCGGCGATCGTCCCCAGCAGCAGTCTCACGGTTGCTGCGATGGTAGCACGACGAAAAGATGCAAGCCACTGACAGTCTTGTCTCATGCAAGATGAGTCTGAACGAGGAGTTTGTTTCTCACACAAGATGAGCCTGAAGGATCGGGGAGTGGGCATGCTGGGAATTGACTATCCAAGTGCAAAACACCAGCAAGCTGAACCTGCAACAGATCCAGCAGTTTCTCCACTCCAGCGAGGAGATTCGATTCAAAGGCAAAGGGCGGGCCGAGATCTACACGTGGGTGGCGCGCACGCTTCGCCAGCACGGCTACAGCCGCCAAAACCGCGCCGACAAAGGGCTGCTGCGGCAGTATCTGGTCAAGATGACCGGACTGAGCCGGGCGCAAATCACGCGGCTGATCCAGCAGTACCGGCAGGGCGGAGAACTCCAACCCGCCCGCTACCGGCGGCATCGCTTTGCCCGCAAGTACACGCCCGCCGACGTCGAACTGCTGGCGGCGGTGGACGAGGCCCACGAAACCCTCAGCGGCCCGGCCACGCGCAAGATCCTCGAGCGGGAATACCAGCAGTACCAGCAGCGCGAATACGAGCGGCTGGCGGGGATCTCGGTGGCCCAGATCTATCGCCTGCGGCGGCGCAGAGCCTACCGCCAGCGGCGGCTGCATTTCACCAAGACCCGGCCCACGGCGGTGTCGATCGGCGAGCGGCGCCGGCCCGACCCGCAAGGCCAACCCGGCTTTCTGCGAGTGGATACGGTGCATCAAGGGGATCGCGATGGCGTCAAGGGCGTCTACCACATCAATGCCGTGGATGAAGTCACCCAGTGGCAAGTGGTCGGCGCCACGCCCGCGATCAGTGAAGCCTGGCTGGAGCCGTTGCTGAAAGCCATGATCGAGCAGTTTCCCTTTCGTATCCGCGGCTTCCATTCCGACAACGGCAGCGAGTTCCTCAATCGCACGGTGGAGAAGCTATTGAACAAGCTGCTGATCGAACAGACCAAGTCGCGTCCGCGGCACTCCAACGACAACGGCTTGGTGGAATCGAAAAACGGCGCGGTGATCCGCAAACACATGGGATATACGTACATCGCGGCGCCGCACGCGGGGCGCATCCAGCGCTTCTACCAACAGCACTTCAATCCCTATTTGAACTTCCACCGGCCCTGCGGACAGCCCGAGATCAAGACCGACGCCAAAGGCAAGCAGAAGCGGGTGTACCGCCACTACCAGACGCCTTGGGAATCTTTCGAGAAGTTGCCCGAGGCCGCCAGCTATCTCAAGCCAGGGCAGAGGCTGGAGGCTCTGGGCCGCATTGCCCAGGCCGAAAGCGACACGGCGGCGGCCCGCCGGATGCAGCGAGCCAAGCAGAAGCTGTTTGCCAGTTTCCGTTCCGCGAACACGCCGTGCTGAACAGCAGGAAGAGGGCTGTGGAAATGACGGGCGATGGAAAACGAGGAAAACCAAAACCAGGTTTCCCTTCGTTTCCCACCGCCCTTGGAAATCGCTCCGCGATTCCCACAATCCCACAACCCCGACGACGATTCTCCCCTTCCCAAAACTCAAAATCAAAAAGCCCGAAAGGAGCCCCAGCGACTCAAAAAGCCCCAACCCCCGTCTTCAGGCTCATCCTTCGATGAGAAAATGCTCTGACAGACTCGGTTGAAGCGCGGTTGGGGCCTGGCCGTACGCCATGGCCGCTCACTGGCGTTCGCGGCTCCGAATCAGGTTACGTAGTATGGTGACCTCGTCCACCGACGGTGAACACACTCCTCTCGTTCACCAGAGCCCTTACCGCGAACGGCGTGGCAATCAGAGGGTCGTCTTCCTTGACCAGATCTTCGGGGTTGGACCAGCTTCCGTCGGGGGTTTGTTCGCTTTGAAGCGATCGTGAGACAGACTGCGATCGCGCGGCGCCTAGTTGGCGGAGGGCTTTCGTCGCGCAGGCGGCGTAGTAGAAGCGCAGGCCGCCCGGCCAACGCCGGTAGGCTTCTCCGACGAAGCCGGTGGCGCGGTCGGGAAGGTGATGTGACTCGAGCCAACTTCGCGCGGCTTCGACGCGCTCATTTTCGGGTGAGCGACCCATGGCCAGCAGCGCCAAGATACCGTCGGCCGTGGCCGTTCCATAGCTTCGATAGCCCTTGCCGTCGGGTCCCGCTTTGTTGGCGTCGAGCACGACGGTCGAGAAGTAGAATCCGCCGTCTCGGCTGTTCGGCAGAGAAGGGTCGAAATTGTGGCAGCGCTCGACGTACACCGCGGCCTTCCCGAAGGCCGGGTCCGCGCTAGAGACCCCGGCGGCGGATAGCGCTTCGAGCACATGGCGCGTCATCGAAAGATCGACGTGACCGGGACTCGGTGGGCGCCGACGGTCGCCTCCCATGCCCCAAGCGCCGTAAGGGGCGTCATCTCGACGCCAGCCGTTGGCCTCGCTGAACTGCTGCCCACGGAGATACTCCACCATGGCGGCAACGTCTTGCTCCCACCCGGAAGGCCGGGTGAGGCAAACAGCCTTGACCGCCAGCGCCGTCGAGTAGTTGGGGTAATCGGGCAGCAGCGGGTCCATGCGGCCCACGGCTCCGGCGGCGTCGGTGTGCCGGCGAATGAACTGGATCGCCCGGGAGAATTTTTCCGGGGGACGAACCAGAACGTCGCTGGACACGCGCGCCAAAGCGTCCAATACGAACGGCGTCAGCGACTGGCCGGAGCCCAGCAGTCCGTAGGTTGCGCTGTGCCAGCCGCCATCCTCGGACTGCCGCGCCCACAGGTAGCGCGCGGCCTTCGCCAGAACCCGATCGAGGGGAACATTCCCTCGTTCGTCGGGCCGGCAGGCAGCCGAAAGGCCGGCAGCGATCGCCAGGCCCGCGGCAAAAAAATCGCGGCGCGAGAAAGTTTCCTCGCGCCGGATGGATTTCCTCAAGCCAGCCAGAGGCGGTGACTTAGCCTTTCGTCGACTCATTGGGTGTTTCAGCGGGCGTACGGTCAACGAGCATCGTTAGGATAGCGGCGCTGGTTACGGCGACGCGGCCGGTGATGCAGTGATGGCCCGCCCACGAACCGTCTTCGTTTTGCAGACGGACGAGCTGCGTCTTGATCTTCGGATTCCACTCCCGCCATTCTTTCCCGCCCGTACGACGCAGGCTGTCGCTGATGTTCAGGTAAGAGAAGAATTCCTCTCCGCCCATCGAGCCGAAACCGCGCACGAAGCGCTCGTCCGAGAGCTGGCCGCTGACGGCGGCGATTTCCCTCGCGTTCTCCTTGCGGTCTTCTTCAGTGCGGCTGAGCTGTTCGAGTACCTGGGCGCTCTTATACAGCGAGACGCCGGCGGAGCTGGCATCGGCCGCAAACACTCCGGTGCCGCGACCACCGGCAACACCGGGGCCTCCGGTCGCCGGCTTGGCGCTGGTCTTCGTGTAGTCGTCGACCCGAGCCAGAACCTCGCCGTCAATGTCGAGTCCCTTCTGTTTGGCTTCGAACAGGCTCCGAGAGGCCATGGAAGTTCCCAGGATCGGGGCCCACCCGCCGGCGACGTTCCAACTGCCGTCGGCCTGCTGGTTCTGCTCGATCTTGTTGACGCATTTTTGGAGCGCGAAGCGGACGCGCTCGTTGGATTTCGCCAGCCGCATTTCGCCGTCTATTTCGGTCAGCAGCGTTGATGTCAGGAAGGTGTCGATGTAGGGACCCAGCTTGCGCTGGATTTGGGTTCCCTTGACCGATGTGACGGCCAGTCCTTCTTGAGGGCTTTCCTCCACGTGGCGGAGGACGAAGTCCAATCCACGCCGTACCGCGGCTTGGTATTTTCCTTTGGTCGGGGTATGGCCGGCCTGAATCAGGGCCAGCGTTGCGACGGCCGTGTTGGCAACGTCGTTGCCTGATGTCTCGATCCTCTCGCCCTGGCGAACAAACGAGGTCTCTCCTCCATCTTGGCCCCAGCCCCCGTCGTCCCCTTGCACGGACACGAGCCAATCAAGGCCGTGCGTAACGGCGGCTTGGGGTGAGATGGTCGGTTTCGGCTGGGGTTTGTCGGGCGCAGTCTGTGGCGGCTTGGTCGATTCTCCTTGGACAACGTCAGGCGCCAGATTAATTCCGCAAAACACCAGCGCCGCGATGGCAAACACACTAATCCACAGTGATTTCATCTTGATCTCCTTCGGTTTAGATTGTCGCGGCGGCCGCGTGCGATCTTACATTGTGTAATGACGCTGCGAGGGGCGAAAGTGTTCAGACGAGATGGGCCGGCACGTAATAAATAGCACTGCAGTTCATCGAGCCCGCTTTTCTCGCCACCTGACGGTCGAAGCACGCAATAGGCCCGCCATGACTTCGTTGCGCTTGCTCGCCGTGCTCAACGTACTTTCCCGGTCGGACGCCGCGGGGAAGTCGCTGATTATTTCGGTGACATCAAGATACGAGTGGGCCAGGCCGCACCCGCAAAAGTACACCACCGCTCGCCGAGCGGCGCGCGCCTTGTACTGACAGGCCTCTCACGCACTTCGCCTCGCCACGTGGTGAGAAAAGCGGGTTAGGGGGGGGTAGGGGTCACAGTCGCACAATAGGGCCTTCCCACCAGGTCGCGGGTGATTTCATGCTACTCCCCAAAGGCCGCGTCGAACTCGACCCGGGAAGCCTGGAAGTCCACGCTACGTACAAACTCGCACGCTTCTTGGGCACCGTGTTCCCGGTCCATCCCGGTGTCTTCCCATTCGACCGACAGCGGGCCGTCGTAGCCGATGTCGTTGAGCTCGCGGACGATTTCTTCGAAGTTGACGTCCCCGTGCCCGAGCGAGCGGAAGTCCCAGCCGCGTTTTCGATGTCCCCAGGGCAGATGGGAATTCAGGATGCTGGTGCGCCCGTTGAGCCGCACCACGGCGTCTTTCATGTGGACGTGGTAGATGCGGTCCTTGAACTCCGTCAAGAACTCGACCGGATCGACCATCTGCCACTGCAAGTGGCTGGGATCGAAGTTGAACCCGAACGCCTCCCGGTGGTTGACCGCTTCCAGAGTGCGGTGAGCCGTCTCGATGTCATAAGCGATTTCGGTCGGGTGAGGTTCCAGCGCGAACCGTACGCCGCACTGATCGAAGACGTCGAGGATCGGGTTCCACATCTTGGCGAAGTATTCGTAACCCTTGTCGATCATCTCGGGCGGCGTGGGAGGGAAATCGTAGACAAGATGCCAAATGGAGGATCCGGTAAAGCCCGTCACCACGTCGATACCGAGTCTCTGGGCGGCCTTGGCCGCCAATTTCATGGTTTCAACCGCCCAGGCGCGCTTTTTGCCGGCTTTGCCCTTGCAATCGGCCGGAACCAGCGGGTCCGAGCGGACATCGTTATTGGGGTCGCAGACCGACTGGCCGATGAGGTGCGTGCCGATGGCGAACAGTTGCAGGTTGTGCTGTTCGAGAATTCCCTTCTGTTTCTCGCAGTAGCGACGGTCTCTCGCGGCCCGGCGGACGTTCAAATGATCTCCCCAACAGGCTAGCTCTAGCCCGTCGTAGCCCCAGCTCGCGCCTTCTCGGCCAGCACGGTAAGGGGCAAGTCCGCCCACTGCCCGGTCACCAATGTCACGGGTCGACTCATTGTGTTCTCCTCCTTGCTGCTGCTCTACGCAGCCAATACGTCCACTCTAAGGCGACGAAAGACAGGCCCTGCTCGACTCAACCGAATCTTCACCGCGGCGTGTCTCCGGACTCAGCCGGCTATGCCCGCCCACCGCGCCACGAGATCTTTGCCGGGCCAAGAGCTACGCTCGGCCAAGACGCCGCTTCGGAGTTTACCAAACGCCGCCGGCTCCGACGCTGGGAGCCATTGATCTCGCAAGACCCAACCGCCGTTGAACGTCGTCCGCCTGCTCGAACCTACCGGCGATTGGCGGGTGGTCGCCTTACCTGTTCAGTATCTTTTCAGCCTCGCTTTCGATTCGAGCTTCAGCCGGGACGTCCACGCTGTGGCGGCTGAGTCCCGCGATCTCTCACCCGCCTTGGCGCATACCCTTGAGATCGATGAACGGTGTGGCACCCGAGGTCACCTGTGGCAGATGTCCGTCCCATTTCTCTATAGCGCGTAACTGCAGCAAAGCCGGTGTGATCGTCTCTCGTTGCAGTCGCTGTCCCTCGGCTTCCGCGCGCGCGCTGGTGATCTTCTGCTCGGCTTCAACTTTTACTCGGTCCAGGTCACGCTCTGCTTTCAGGGCCGACTGCTCCGCGGTTTGCTTGGCTTCGATGGAGTCATTGAACACCTTCGAAAAGCTGAAGTCGATAATATTGAACTCATCCACAACGATGTTGTGCACCCTCAGTCTTTCGGCAAGTGTCTCTTTGATTAGAGTCGACACTTCCGCTCGCCTCGTGATCAGTTCATTTGCCGTAAACTGCGCCGTAACCGCCTTCACCGATTCCTGGACGGCCGGGTCGATAATGCGGCTCTTGTAAGCTCCCCGGGTGTCTTGATACACGGTGTTGGCTGCTGGCGGGTCAACATGGTGGTTCAGCGCGATGGTCGACGAAACGATCTGCAGATCCTTCGAGGAAGCTGTGGCTTGCGTCTGGGACTTTTGGATGGTCACATCCATCTTGATGATGTCTTCTACGAACGGGATCTTGAAGCGCAGACCTTCGCCGAGAACATCCTCTAGAACGCCCCCTAACTGGCTGAAGACGACGCCTCGTTCGCCGGCGCCGACGGTTTCGAAGCTATTCAAGGCGACCACCAAGATAACGATGACGACGACACCCAGTAGGATGCTTTTCGGCGCTCGTGCTGAGAAAGCGCGGAAATCGTCGTAAGCACTCGAACTACCGTATTGCTTAGCCATTTTTCTATTTCTCCTTGGGTTAAATTACCGACCCTTGACCGCCCGGGTCGGCAGCCCCTATTCTTTCACAGCCCCGGCTCGGACGCGTGCCAAGGGTGCCGCTACGATATTGCATCCGGGGCGAGCAAAAAGTAAGTGAGATCACAGATGTTCGCTGCGGAAGGACGTATTTCCGAGCACAGCCTCCGCACGGGCGGCACATTGGTTCTACGTGTTCTCGGATCACCGGACGGTTTTCAGCTCCCTCGAATCGGCCGCATGATTGCCCTGACGTGAGCACTCTATCGGGTAGTGTTTTCATATACTTGTAAGAACAACGGCCCCGTTTAACCGAGAAAATTGCCGTACAGGTTGCGATTATACCCATTCAGATATTTCTGGTAGGCAGTCCTAAGCAATGTTGCGTATGCTATAGGGAGGTCAAGTGCGCCCTGCGGCTAATTGCGGAGTGTGTCCGCCCGCCATGCAGAGCGCAATCTCCGGTCCTCCCGGAAACGACCCGATCGAGGAGATAGTTTCGAATGCATAGGCCAATCAAGTACGTCGAGAAGGGCATGACGAGGCTCGCCGCGGGTATGTGGAGCGGCTTGCAATATTTTAATCACAAGATTGAAGCCAACCCGTCATTCCGGCCGAATTGGTCGGACAAGCCCATGCTCAAATCTTGGGAGAAGAGTAAGCCGCCGTTGGGCTGGCCCCGGCAAACCGACTCCCTGTGCCCCAAATGTGTCCGGGAGGCGCGTGAAAAGATCCTCAGCGGCGAGGTGCCCTACACCGTCCTCAAGGAGGAGAAGGTCGGCGAAGTCAAGGCCACCATCTTGGAGCGAGATGGGGAGATCTGGATGGTCAAGGATTGCCCCACGCACGGCCGTATCGAAGATTTGATGGCCATCGACTCCAAATTCCTCGAGCACATCGAGTCGAATTTCCCGGGCCGCGATATCCGTGCTCACAACGACCGGGATCTTCACAATCACGGCAGTAGTACCGTTAAGTTCGGTCGCGGCGCTGTGCTCACGGTCGATTTGACGAACCGCTGCAACATGATGTGCGACCCATGTTTTATGGACGCCAACCAGGTCGGCTTCGTCCATGAACTGGAATGGGACGAGATCAAAACGGTCCTTGACAATGCGCTGAAGATCAAACCTCGCCGTCAGTTGTCGGTTCAATTCTCCGGCGGCGAGCCGACGATGTCGCCGTTTTTTATCCAGGCGGTTCGCTATGCCCGCTCGATCGGGTTCAACAGTGTACAGGCGGCCACCAACGGTATAGAATTCGCCAAGAATAGGAAGTTTGCCGAGGTCGCGGCCGACGCTGGCTTGCGGTACGCCTACCTGCAGTTCGACGGCATTGGGAACGCCCCGAACTCGCACCGCAAAGTCGGCAACCTCTTCGACGTCAAGCTGAAGGCCATTGAGAGCCTGCACAGTGCGGGCACCGAGGTTGTTTTGGTCACCACGTTGGTCAACAACGTGAACAACGAAGAAGTTGGGCCGATCATCGACTTCGCCCGCAACAACCCCGGCAAGATCGCCTTCATCTCTTTCCAGCCGGTGTCGTTCACCGGGCGCGACGAGGAAATCACCGACGAACGGCGGCTGCGGCAACGCTACACCCTTTCGCACCTAGCTCGTGACGTCAAATCTCAATTGGGCATCACCGAACCCAACCGAGACTGGTTCCCGATTTCCGTGATGTCTTCCTTCGTCGATGCGGCGGATGCTGCCCACGGACCTGAGGCGCAATGGGGACAGGTGAACTGCGGTTGTCATCCCAACTGCGGTGTAGGGACCGCCTTGATGATCAACAAGAACACCAAGGAAATGGCGCCCGTGGCGGAGTTCATCAACGTGCCACAGTTCGTGCAGGACATTCGCAAGGCGACGGACTCGGGACGCTCGCCTTGGCTCACCAACCTGCAGATGGGTTTGGCCCTACTGAAGAACTACGACCCCTACAAGGCTCCCAAGAGCTTCGATCTGTTCGCCCTGCTCAAGAAGTTCGACAAATCGTTCGGGCTGAGCGGCAAGAACTACGGCAAGGGGGCGGCCCGCCGGAACGATCCCTGGAACTTTCTGTTTGTCGCCGGGATGTGGTTTCAGGATTTGTTCAACTACGACTTCCGCCGAACGGAAATGTGCGTCATCCCTTACGGCACGCAAGAAGGTGAAATTTCCTTCTGCGCGTATAACACCGGCGTCGGCTGGCGCAACATCATCGAGAAGATGCACATGTCCGCCACCCTAAGCAAGTGGTACGGCCAGCACGGCCGGCACAAGATTTACGCGGGCGGCCGCGAAGTCGAGATCGCCAGCCCGGCCGGCTACCTTGACGTCAATGCCGAGCACGCAGCCCGCGGTGCTCAGCAGTCCGCGGGTCCGCAGAATGCCCGCGACGAGAAGATTCTCGAGAAGAGCAAACTGGCCGCCAGCTTAAAGGAACAGGAACAGAGCGACGGCCACAACGGTTCCCAGGGCGTCAGCAACGGGAACGGCAATGGCAACGGCAAGAACGTGATCCTCTCACCCGAAGAGGAGGCCCGCCTGCTCAAGATGTACCGCGAGCAAGTCCTCAAGGAAAAGCCCGCTCCGAAACTAGTCCTTCTCGGGGGGGCGAATGGAAAAGAGACCGCCGACCAGCCGCAAGAACAGCCGTTGATCGGTTGCAGCGGAGATTGAGTTTCACTTTAGGCCAACTTTAGGCCGCCAAAGGCCACCAATTTTCCACCCCTCAAACCCGCCCGCCCGGGCGGGTTTCTTGTTTCCAGGTCCCCGAACAGACGACTGAACGTACCGAATTGCCGCGGAACGAACAGCCCATTTCGGCACAACGTGAAGGAAGAATCAGCCGCTAACAAGCGTTTAACCGATGGAGCCGGGCTGTCAAGATCATTTTCAGCGCCCGCGAAGACCGTCCCCGCCCACAGGCATAAGGGGCGCTGCTCGGGATTGTAATTCTGGGTCTCTTAATGGTTTCCATGGCAAGTGGGGGTGTTGGTACTTCCGTCGTCGTTGATGCCAGAGGCACCTATCTGCGCACCAGTAGCGACCCGGCAGCTCTTCCCACGATCGTCGACCTGGGCCGGCCAATGGAGTCAGTCCAGGCTCCCAGATCGAGATAAGCTTCGAGATACCTGATCCTGGTTGTGTGGGCATCGCAGCCCTGATGTTTTTCGACGACGCAGTGGCATCGTACAAACAGGCTTGGCTGAATGCTCGCAAGGCGGTTGGGGGTTGTGGCCCTCCTGGTCCGCCGAGTCCTCCTGGTCGGCCGTAACCCTCGGGTCTGTGAGCGAAGACACGCTGGTGTCGCTGTATCGCAACCAAATCGCCAAACGGTGCTTCGCCTGAACTCCCACGTTTTCCCGCGCCCTTGCCGGGCTGGGCCGGCCTTGGGTAACGAGTATGGGGGCTATGGTCCTCGGGCCGGAACGACGCGCGTTTCGCGGCTTCAGAAGCTGGTCGTGTTGGCGGCGATTCGAAGCCTCACCAGATTGGCGGGTGTGCGCACGATTTGAGGGCAAATGCGCGGGGCCGTGTAGATCCACCCTTGGCGGCCCGGAGCGGGGAGGAACTTCATTTCCTGCAAGGAAGTTGGGGGGGGTCCCAGGGGGTCGATTGCCCGGCAAGCGGCTGTCATCATGGCGTAGTATTCATCAGGCGGGATACTCTCGACGTTCAAGCGAATACTCATGACGCCGTCCTCGGTCGTTATCGACTGCAGCTCCCAGCCGGCGGTCAGGGCCTCAGTGAGCGTCGCTTCGACCTCGGAAATGGACGCTGTCCGAGCTTGTTCGAAGGTCTTCCGCACCTGCTCCGGCCGAACCCGTTGGGGTGTCGGTAGAAAGGCCAATCCCGCGATGACGATAGCCACCATGGAGGGCCCCAGAACGAGGAAGAGGAGCCGCCGCCGCTTTGCCGCGGGACGGACAACCGACCCCGATGCCGCCCTCTTTCTCCGTTTCGCGGGCGCTCCGGGAGCCATGGACGACCTGCTCTCCGGAGATGGCGGCGTTTGGCTCCGATCCCCGAGACCGGGCTTGGCCCGTCGAGGACCTTTCTTGCCGAGCATTACACCCTGAAGCTTGGCCTGGCCGAGATCAACGCCGGCTATGGAGGCTTCCACCAAGTTCGCGTCCCGGAGATCCGCCTGTCGGAGGTTGGCGCGGGTCAGATTCGCTTCCGAAAGGTCGGCTTTGCGCAACTCGGCCTGGCGGAGATTAACGGCCTGTAGATCGGCTCCGAGGAAGTTGGCGTTTTCGAGGATGGTTTCCCTAAGATTTGCCCCTTGCAGGTTCACTCCAGCGAGGTTGGCGCCCGGCAGAACCATGCCGGCGAGGTCGGCCCGGCTCAGGTCCGGGGAGATTTCGGGATTCTGCTCCCGCCAGCGATTCCATGCACTTACGCCCTGCCGAAGGGTGGTCGTCGAAAAAGGGGTGTGGGCCCTGGCTTGCCCCACTCCCGGCCTGACAGCGAACTCTTCATTTCTTGCGGCAAACGATCTCCCATGGCGCCGAGCGCTCTCGCTTCACGTTGTCGAGCATGTTGGCGGCCTTGGCCGGGAAATCTTCTCCCATCAGAATGTGCAAACCGAGCGGCGGAGGGCCGCCGGCCGCCCTGCGCTGGAGTTGGGTGAAGAAACCCAGAGCGAACGCCGTACGGTCGCTCCGGCTCTCGATTTCAAAGCCCGCTGCCTCAAGCATCAAGCGCAGCCGGTCGATCGAAACCAGGAAACTGGTTTCCGGAGTCGCCGCCCAGGGTACCGGGAACGTCAGGTCGCCGCCAGCTGGCCCTTCGAGAATATCGTAGATACCGAACGTCGCCCCAGACCGAATAACGCGATGGACTTCTCGATAGAGGTCGGGTTTGTCGGCTATGTTCATGGCGACGTGAATCGTATAGGCGCCGTCGAAGGCGTCATCGGCGAAGGGCATATCGAGAGCGCTGCCCTCCCGGTAGGAAACCTTGTCCCCAAGGCCGACCTTTGCGGCCAACATCCGAGCGACGTCGCAGTACTCCGGCGTGAGGTCGATGCCCGTGACGTGGCAGCCATGGTTTTCCGCCAGATAGCGCGCCGTACCGCCGAGTCCCGAACCGACGTCCAGGATCCGCATGCCGGGCTCAAAACCGAGCTGATCGATTAGGTGAACGCTGGCGGCGCGCCCCCCTATATGAAATTCGTCCACCGGAGCCAGGTCGGCCGGAGTGATGTCGCCGCCATGCGCTACGGCTTTCTCGAGACCCTCTAGGATGGCCTCGGCCAGGCCGCCGAGCGTGTAATGATCGCTAACCCTTTTCTCGATGGACATAACCTGCCTCAAGCGTTGCTGCGCCGGACCCGCCCTAGCCGAGGAGTGCGTAGGGTCGGGCCACCGTGCCTGCCTAGTAAGTCTGCGTAGGGTCGGGCCACCGTGCCCGCCCGGTAAGTCAATATACGATCTTTAGCACACATTCGCACTGGACAATGTGTACTGATCGGTCAGCGGACCGGCGCCACGGCTGGGGACGCCCGCGGCGCGCTTTCGGGACCTACTGGCACGTGAAACCGCCGTCCACCATGAGAGAAGATCCGGTTACCCACTTCGATTCATCGGATGCCAGGTAGACGGCGGCCCAGGCGCAGTCCTCGGGAGTTCCTACCCTGCCGATGGGATGCAGATCCACGACATCGCGGTAACTCAAGCCCGGCGGGAACTTCTTGTCGGGGTTGGCTTCCATTTCCCGCAGTTGCTCGCGGTTCAGCTCGGTGCGCACCCAGCCCGGGCAGATCGAATTGGCGCGAATCCCGTCGGGCGCGAAATCGAGAGCCATGCATTTCATCAGAAGCTCCTGGGCGGCTTTGGCGGCGTTGTAGCAACCGGTTTTTGTCTGGCCCACGTAGGCCGAGACGGAGGAAACCATGATAATCGACCCGCCCCCTGTGTTCTTCATTTCGGGAATGGCGTACTTGGAACAAAGCCATGATCCTTTGGCATTGATATCAAAGGTGCGCTGCCATTCTTCCTCGTCGAGATCCAAAATCGTCTTGATGCTGCCGCGAACCCCGGCATTGTTTACGAGAATGTCGAGCTTGCCGTAGCGTTTCACGGTTTCGCCGACCATGTTTTCGACATCCGCTGCTTGGGAAACATCGCATGCGATGTGAGACGCTTCCCCCTGTCCCTCCCGTATCGTGGTCACGGTTTGCTTGAGTGTGGCCGCTGTGCGGCCGCAAACCAGAACCTTAGCGCCCTCGCGCGCGAACGCCGTCGCGATGGCCGCGCCAATACCTGCGCCGCCACCAGTCACGATGGCGACCTTGTCCTTCAGTCTGTCCGGCATTTGTTGTCCCCTTATCAGCAAGAATGGCTAGCCCGCATTTCTCGCCAGCTGACGGTCGAAGCACGCAATAGGCCCGCCATTACTGCGTTACGCTTGCTCACCGTACTCAACGTACTGTTCAAGTACGCCTACGCGCGCCTCGTACGGATGGGCCTCTCACTCACTTGGCCCTCGCCACGTGGTGAGAAAAGCGGGCTATCTAGCGCTTACTCGCAAAAGTTTGCGTATTGACAAAGGCTTTTCCCGAAGGATCGTACGCCTCTCTGTCTAACCCGGAAGTGGTTTGTCCACAGAGCCTGCCGAGCCGTGACCGTGAGGGAGTGTCGATGGTCCCGCGGCCCACCCAAGGGAATGAAAGCCGCTGGGTCTTCGACCGAGCGGTCCAGTAATTGCCGCCCATGGGCGATCGTGAACTTATGCGACCAAGGCCTAGGAAGGCGGCAGGATCGCCGGCCCGTACTCGAAACTAAACCATCAACGGTGGCGGGCGGCTACCCGGGGCACCGTAGGTCGAGCGTTTGATCCCAGGCCACGGCTCCTTATTCGTCATTCAGGCCTTCCGCCAGGAGGCGGCGATCTCCTCCAGTGTTCTGCCCTTAGTCTCGGGTAGCAGCTTCACTCCAAATAGGATCGAAAATACGCAGATCACGGCAGAAACCGCGAAGACCCCTGCGATTGAGCCGATGATTTTCTCGGAAAACCCCGCCAGAACCGGAAAGATCTGCGCCGCCGAGAAACCGCCGATCCAGACGACTGTCGTTGCTATGGCGACGCCCTTCGCTCGAATTCGCGTCGGGAACAGCTCCGAGATCATCAGCCACGGCAGCGGCCCGAGCCCCAGGTGATGGGGAATCGTGGTGAAAATGATGACCAGGATGATGATCGGCCCGGTCCAGGCGAGTTGAAAGGCCGTTCCGGCGAAGGCGAGTGAAAAGATCATCGCGACGGAAGTCCAAATCCACAGCGGCCGGCGTCCGACTCTATCCACCAGCGAAATGCAGAGCACGGTGAATATCATGTTGAAGACATTCAAGATCAGCGAGTTGAAAATCGCCATACTGGGGTCGTCATACCCTCCCCGCTGGAACACGACCGGCAAGTAGTAGGCGACACCGCTCCAGCCCGTCAAGTTGTTGAAGAACGCCAGCAGGCACGCGCAAAGCAGCGCCATCTTCATGCCCGGCAGAAACAGCTCCCCAAAGCTCCCCGTTTTTTGAGAGAGATCCGCCCGAATCTCCGCCATTCCTTTCTTCGCCGACTCGGCGCCGTCAATGCGGGTCAAAATGGCTTCGGCTTCCTCCTCGTGTCCGTTCTCCGCAAGCCAGCGCGGACTCTTGGGCACCATCGTCAGCAGGACGACGAAAATGGCGATGGGCACGATCTCCGAGGCGAACATCCAGCGCCAGTGCGCTCCGAAGGAGAGATAGTAGCCAACCAGCATCGAGCTCGTGGAGCCCACGGTAATGGCCATCTGATACATGAGACCTAAGCGGCCCCGAAATCGGGCAGGGGCCAACTCGGCGATATACATCGGCGACGCGATGGAAGACAGGCCGATCGCCACCCCGCCGATGAAGCGGAACACGTTGAAGGTGACGAGGTCTTTGGGTAGGGCGGTACCTACCGCGCTGGCCGCGAATAGGAGGCCGGCAAAGATGAGAGTGTTTCGCCGGCCGAACTTGTCGCAAAACCAGATCCCGCCAAAAGGGCCGAAGATGCAGCCCAGCGTCCCGCTGGCGACGGAAAACCCGAACCAGGCGTCCGTGTCCGCAAGGTTGAAGTAGTCCTTCCAAAAGAGCTGTCCGGCGGCGATGATGTGAAGGTCATAGCCGAACAGAAGCCCCCCGAAGGCGGCAACAGAGGCCACTAGGAAGGCGTACTTTATGCTGTGCTTCTGCTGTGGGTCGGCGTCGTCCATGTTGGTGATTTCGAGCGGGTAATGGTCCGGGGGCCGGGAGGCCCTCCCCAGTGTATCCTCATCCCGGGTGTGGCGAAACCGATTTCGCCGGAGACGCCGGTGGGGACAATCGGGCTAGCTTGTCTCGAGGGCAGTCCGGTAAGCGAAAGGGCCTTAGCTACGCCAGAACCTCGGGATTGACGACGAACTGCGGGCGGCGGCCTTCCAAGACCGCGACCATATCGTCGGCCATGGACTTAAAGATGCGGCCCATCGCTCCAGGAGTCATGCCGAGAGCGTGCGGAGCGGTCAGGCAATTGGGGTGTTGAAACAAGGGGTGGCTGGAATCGGGTGGTTCAGGTTCGAACACATCTAGTGCAACACCGGCCAAGGTCCCGTTTTCCAAGGATTCGAGCAGCACATCGAAGCTCTCGATTAGACCCCCCCGAGCGAGGTTAATGAGATAGGCTCCTCGCTTGGCCGACTTGAGGTTCTCGCGGTTGATGAGCCCGCGGGTTTCGGGGGTGGAGGGAGCGTGCAAGCAGATGAAATCGGCCCTCGCAAGCAATGTCTCGAGGTCCACGATCTCGACGCCCAGGGGCTCGGCTTGCTCGGCCGTCACGTAGGGGTCGAAGCTGAGGATCGTCATATTGAACGGGCGAATCAGTTCGGCCAAGATCTGACCGATGCGGCCCAACCCGATGATGCCTAGCGTGGCTCCATCGAGGTCACCCGGTTTGGTTTCGTATCGGCTGCGCCAATTGCCGGCTTTGAACTCTCGATCCCAATAGCTGAGACGCTTGGCGAGAGCCAGTACCAGAGCGACGGAAGCTTCGGCTACGGCTCGCGCCCCGGCGCCGGGAGCGTACACCAGGGGAATGTTCCGGCGCGTAGCCGCGGCTACGTCAACCTGGTCATAGCCGACCCCGCAGCGGCCAATGACCTTGAGATCCCGCGCCGCGTCGATGACCTCCGCATTCGCCAGGCCGTCGCCGCGAACAACGAGTCCGATGACATCATCCAGCAGGGGAAGCAGCGACGGGGGCTTCCCGTCGGGGGCGATGCTCACTTCGCCCTTTGAGCTCAAGATATCGATAGCGATCTGGTCGATGGGGCCGGTGGCGAGAATTTTGGCGTTGGTCATGTCGGCGATTTCTTCCTACTTTCGCAGATCCGCGAGGTTGTTAGGCAGAGTCCGAAGTATAGAATAAAATCGAGCCTTCGATGCGTTAAGCCTAACCGCCCGCCTGCAGTTCGCTAAAGAAGAAGGCTATCTCGACGGCGGCTGTCTCCGGCGCGTCGGAGCCGTGGACGGCGTTGCGTTCGATGTTCGTCCCGAACTTGGCTCGGATCGTGCCCGGCGCGGCCTTCGCCGGGTCGGTCGCGCCCATGATTTTCCGCAACTTGGAGATAGCGTCTTCCCGTTCGAGGGCCATGGGGACGACCGGGCCCTCGGTCATGAACTTGACCAATGAGTCGAAAAACGGCTTCCCTCGGTGAACTTGATAGAAGGCCTCGGCTTGCTGCCGATCAAGGTGTACCATTTTCATGGCCAGTATGCGGAAGCTGGCTTTCTCGATCTCGGCGATGATTTCGCCGATGTGCCCGGCGGCGGTCGAGTCCGGCTTGATGATGGTCAGTGTTCGTTCGATTGCCATAGGAAACCAAATACCTCATTCCCCATCCGCTGCATGGGCGCAATGAATTGCGCCCTACTGAGAATCGGGGCCGTGCGTTTGAAGCTAACCCAACAACAGCTTCGCCAGCGTCGTGCCCATCTCGGCCGGCGAGGGTGCTACAGCGATGCCGGCGGCTTCGAGCACCTGAACCTTTTCAGCGGCCGTACCCTTTCCCCCGGAGATGATAGCCCCGGCGTGCCCCATGCGGCGGCCAGGAGGAGCTGTCCGCCCGGCGATGAAAGCAGCAACGGGCTTCTTGAAAGACTCCCTGATGTAGCCGGCAGCCTCTTCTTCAGCCGTGCCGCCGATTTCGCCGATCAGCAAAACGGCGCTCGTCTCGGGATCTTCGTTGAAAAGCTTGAGGGCGTCGACAAAGCTTGTCCCAATGATCGGATCACCGCCGATCCCGATGCAGGTCGACTGCCCAATGCCCAGCGCGGTCAGTTGAGCCACGGCTTCGTAGGTCAGCGTTCCCGAACGCGACACCACGCCCACGCTCCCCGGCTCGTGGATGTAGCCCGGCATGATCCCCAACTTGCACTTACCCGGCGAGATGATGCCCGGGCAGTTA
This sequence comes from Bryobacterales bacterium, assembly GCA_965206025.1. Classification (GTDB taxonomy): domain Bacteria; phylum Acidobacteriota; class Terriglobia; order Bryobacterales; family UBA6623. The sequence continues at coordinate 1,290,806 of CBDBIU010000004.1, forward strand.
GGACCGATCAAACGGGTTCTCCGGTCGCGGAGGAAATCAGCCACTGCCACCATGTCCTGGGCGGGAATGCCTTCGGTGATGCAAACGGCCAGGGCAAGGCCCGCGTCGGCGGCTTCCATGACGGCGTCCGCCGCGCCCGCCGCCGGAACGAAGATGATCGAGGCTTGCGGCTGAACTTGCTCCACCGCCTGCCGAACCGTATCGAAAACCGGCAATCCAAGCTGCTTGGTTCCGCCCTTGCCCGGTCTAACGCCGCCGACGATCTTGCTGCCGTAGTTGATGCATTGCTCGGCGTGGAATTGTCCCGCTCGCCCGAAGCCCTGGACGATGATAGGCGTGTTCTCGTCAACCAGAATGCTCATTGATCGATCGTTTCGGTTTTAGCCTGCCAGCGCGACGACTTTTTCGGCCGCTTCCCGCATATTTTGGGCGACTGTAAAGTTCATCCCCGATTCATTGAGAATCTTGCGTCCGATTTCGACGTTCGTCCCTTCGAGACGCAGCACGATCGGCGCTTTGATATCTAGCTCCCGGGCGGCGGCGACTACGCCTTCGGCCAAAACGTCCACCTGCAGAATGCCGCCGAAAATGTTGATGAGGATCGCCTTCACATTGGGATCGGAGAGGATGATCCGAAATCCGTTCTTGATCTGGTCGGCGTTGGCGCCGCCGCCGACGTCGAGAAAGTTGGCCGGGCTGCCGCCCGCGTGCTGAATGATGTCCATCGTCGCCATGGCCAGACCGGCGCCGTTGACCATGCACCCGACGTTGCCGTCGAGTTTGATGTAGTTCAGTCCGTGGTTAATCGCGTCGGTTTCGAGGGGTTCTTCCTCATCGAGATCGCGCAGCTCGCTTAATTCGGGATGCCGAAACAGCCCGTTGTCATCAAGATCCATTTTGGCGTCAAGCGCGACGGCCCGGCCATCTTCGGTGAGTACGAACGGGTTGATTTCGACCAGATTCGCGGTGGTCGCCCGATAGGTTTCCGCCAAGGCCGTCATGGCTTCGACCACCGCTCCGACTGTTTCCGTCCCCACGCCCATGCCGAAGGCCAAACGCCGCGCTTGATAGCCCGACAGCCCGACGCCGGGGTGCATCGTCTCCTTGAGGATCAACCCCGGCGTCTTGGCCGCGACTTCCTCAATCTCCACGCCGCCCGCCGATGACGCCATCAGCACCGGCTTTTGCACGTTACGGTCAAGGACAACACCGAGATAGAGCTCGCGATCGATCGGCAGGGTCTCTTCGACGAGCACGCGCTTGACAAGGCGTCCTTGGGGTCCGGTCTGGTGGGTCACCAGGGTCATGCCGATCATCCGGCCCGCAATTTCCCCAGCCTGATCAGCGTTGTCGGCAATCTTTACCCCGCCGCCTTTGCCGCGGCCGCCGGCATGGATCTGCGCTTTCACGATGACTCGGCCGCCTAGTTCTTCGGCGGCTGCTTTGGCTTCTTCCGCCGAAAACGCTACCCGGCCCCGCGGCACGGGAACGCCATGCTGACACAGAATCACCTTAGCTTGATACTCGTGGATTTTCATTCCGAAAAGCGGCGCGTGGTAGGATCGGGGAAATCAGAATCCTCAACTATAAGATATCGCAAGAGAGGAACGCAAACCGATGGCCGCAGCCCTGGAAGCCCTGCACAAGGTGGCCCGACGAGACGATTTGAGCGAAACGGGAGCCGCCGAAGTGATGCGGGAAATCCTCGCCGGGGAAGTAAGTCCGACGTTGATCGGCGCTCTGCTGACGGCCCTCCGAATGAAGGGGGAAACGGTCGACGAGATCGTCGGGTTCGCGCGCGCGATGCGGGCCGCCGCCGCTCGGGTCGAGAGTCCCTCGATCGATCCGTCGTCGCTGGTGGACACCTGTGGCACGGGAGGCGACGGGCTGCACTCGTTCAACATCTCGACGGTCAGCGCCTTCGTCGTCGCCGGCGCGGGCGTCCGGGTAGCGAAACACGGCAATAGGTCCATCTCCAGCCGCTGTGGGAGCGCCGATGTACTCGAGGCGGTTGGAGTCAACGTTCGGCTGGAGCCGAAGCAGATCGCGGCGTCCATCGAGGAGGTGGGCATCGGGTTCCTGTTCGCGCCGCTGATCCATCCGGCGATGAAGCACGCCCAGCCGGTCCGCGCCGAGCTGAAGATGCGAACCGTGTTCAACATGCTCGGACCGTTAACGAATCCGACGGCGGCGGGGGCGCAGGTGGTCGGAGTCTTTGAGGCAACGCTTGTTCCGATGCTGGGCGAGGCGCTTCGACGCTTGGGCGTGCAGCACGCCTTCGTCGTCCATGGCAGCGATGGGCTGGACGAGATCACCACGACCGGGCCGACAACGGTGGCCGAGGTTGCCGGCGGCAAGGTGATCGAAAGTGAGATCCGGCCGGCTGATTTCGGCTTACTGGAAGCCGATGCTCGAGACCTCGTTGGCGGGGATGGAGAAGAGAATGCCGGCATTCTTCGCGAAATTTTGGCGGGCCAGCCCGGGCCCAAACGGGACATTGTTCTGACCAACGCCGCGGCGGCGCTGGTAGCGGCCGGAGAGGCTAGGGACCTGCGAGCCGGTGCAAAGCTGGCGGCGCAATCGATTGACTCGGGCAAGGCGGCCCGGAAGCTAGAGGAGCTGGTTCGCTTTACGAGTCAGTTTGGCCCGGAGTGAGGAGGCGAACCGTGCCCCGCGGCTTCGCCCTTTAGGAACTGGAACCCAGATGAGGCTGCACAACCTGAATATCGGTTCGAGGAAAATCGTTTCCCTTGCACAAGACAGGTTCTCCCTGTGCCTTCGCTAGCGCGTACACGCAGCAATCGCCTAGATTGAGATCCGCCGGGTGCCTTCCCTTACCGTATTCCCGCCACGCTATTTTCGCGATTTCGGACTGCCTGGCATCCAAGGGGATGATCCGGATCTCGGCCGTGTACAGGAACAGCTCAAGATCCGCGCCGGCTTCCGGACCGTAGCGACCTTCAAGTACCATGTGCGCTTCCAGGGACGTGACGGATGAAACCAACCGCAGCGGAGCCGTTGTAAGGGCGTCCAGAAACGCCTGCCGGTCCGGTTCGCTTCTAAGAATCGCCGTGAGTGCGGACGTGTCGATTACCATTCTCAGCCGGGGATGCCGTGCTCGTCATACCCAAGGATTTCTTCATCTGAGCGAGCGTCCAGCACCGGCCGCTGTGCGCAGCGGTCTGAGATCTCGATCAGTTTTCGCATCACGACCGGATCGGGCGTGCGGTTGTTTTCCTTGGAAAGCCGATCGCGGAGCGACTTTCTCACCACCTCGGTCAGGGACTCCCCTGTACGTCCCGAAATCTCTCGAGCCAGCCGATAGGCCTCGGGATCTTTGATATTGAGCGGCGGCAGTTTCTGCGGCATGATTACTCCATTCCTCCTAATTATACTCCAAGAAGTTAATTTTCGTCTCAAGAGCGAAGCCCGGGGGTGCCCGGCAAACCAGAGGCGGCGCAAGCGGGGCACCCTCACGCTGAACCCTCAACCAACCAATTACAGATCCTGGACACCCGTGTCCGCTTGTTCCGCGGCGGCGGAGTTGAGCAGCACACTACCAGCGGGCGCCGCTAATTCCATCTCCCCCGATGGCCAACCAGCTTCACCTCGACACTTTCCCTGTTCAATCTCAGCCGCGAAGTTGCTTCTAAGCGCCTTCAGGCTTTCAATATCCGGGTCGATCGCCAGCACAACACTGGCTCCCAGGTCCAGAGCTTCGCGCGTAAACAGTCCTACGCTTGCTCCGCAATCGAGCACCACATCCCCCGGCTGCACGCCCGTTTCCCCCTATCCGTATATGTTTCCCTCCTGCTCCGCGAGGACCCAGAATATATCGTGGCCCCTCCATGTGGTCTCTAGGCGCCGTTTGCCAGACCCGCGGCCGTTTCTGCCCCTTCGCAACACCGCGTCGTCGCCCGCCGTATCCGCGGGTATTTTCTAGAACTAGAAACCAAAAGCCAACCCGGCGGTTCCCCACGCGCCCGGCGTACGAAATCCATCCTCGAAATACGAACGGTTGAAAACGTTTTCGACCTTTCCATACAGCCGTAAACTCTTGCCTTCCGACACGGGGACCGTGTAGCTGACGACCAGGTCGGCCTTGACCGGCCCGTCGAACAGGAAAGCGCGACTGCCACCCGCGGTGAACAGCGGCGCCGCGTAGTCGCCGGCGGCGAAGAGGTCGAACACCAGGCTCAGCCGCCGGCCGATCCGTTGCGCCGCCGTGAGCGTAAACATGTGCTCTGAAATACCGAAGCTCTTGAAGAAGTCCCCTCCGGCGACCGGCGAAGTTCGTTGATCGGAGTTCGTATAGGTATAGGAGGTCCTCAGATCCAACTGCGCCCCGGGACTGGCGTCCACGCTGACTTCGACGCCGCGGGCCAGGCCGCCGCCCGTGTTGCGGTAGCCGATGAAGCGGCCGAACGGATCGGCCGTAAAATCGATGCCCCCGCCGGTGTCGAAGAAGATAATCTCCTGCAGGCCCGTATAAAAATACGTCGCGCTGACTTTTAGACGATCCCGCGCCAGCCACTGATCCACTCCCGCGTCGAAAGCGATCGTCCGCTCGGGGCGAAGCGTAGGGTCGCCAAACGGGCTGAACGAGCCGAAGAAGAAGGACGAGCCAAAGCGTTCGAACAGCGAGGGCGCTCGGTAGGCGTTTCCCGCGTGGCCGCGGAGCTTAGTGCCCGCGCCGGCGAAGAAATAGGAAACCGCCCCGTCGCCCGTGTAGGCTGACTTCGGACTTTCAAAAGCGACATCGGCGTAGGGCGATGGCCCTCCGGTGAATTCTGGTTGGGTGAGGCTAAAGCCTTGCACACGCCCGGAGAGCGAAATCTGTAGGCGAGAGTCCAGCAGCCTCAACTGGTCCTGGAAGAAAGCGCCATGGCTGCGCTGCTCAATCTCGAGACGCACGTCGACGCGCTGCGCCGGATCGGGATTCTCGTCCCGTGTCGGACTGTCGTAACGCTCGCGCTCGAATTCGTATCCCAGGGAGAAGAGGTTGTGCGGGCCAAGCCGCAGGTCGGTCCGCGCCTCGACAACATCAATGCGTCCGTCGAAGCTGCTGGAGTTATTGAACAGCGGTTCGAATTGAACTCCACCGGGCCCATCCTGGAAGTTCCGGTTTGTGGTGACGCCTTGATAGGCAAGTCGATAGGACGCCCTGTCGCTGATTCTTTGCGACAGATTGAGGGCGGCCGCCAAGTACGAGGTGGAGCGCCGGCTATCGGGATCGTTCGGGTCGGCGGCGAAGTTGGCTTGGCCGACGTGAAACGCCTCGCCGGCTTCGAGCTTGCGCTGTTCCTCCGGCGCCAAGGGAGTGGCTCGGATAGGCCCCGATAGCGGCAGGTTCCCGGTGGCGTCAAAAGGGACAAAGGGATTGTCATTCAACTGTACGAAACCGTCGGCGGCAAAAACGCGCCCGCCCAGCGACAGCGACGGCGTGAAGTGGTAGCCGAGGAAACCGTGCCCCGTGCTGTTTCGGAAGCTGTCGGATCCGTCGATCCCGTCGCGAACGTTCAGATGCGCGATGCCCCCGCTATAGTTCAGGCGTTGGTCGAGCGCCCCTCCCCCGACCCTTGCTCGCCCGCGGAGCAGGCCGAGACCTCCGCCTTCCCCGAGCAATTCCCCATGAGGAGGCCCGCCGCCCCGGTCGGTCACGATGTTGACGACACCGCCCGTCGCGTTTGAACCGTAGAGCGACGAACCCGATCCCCGCAGGACTTCGATTCGCTCCGTGTTGACATCCATTAAATCCTGTATCAGCGGGGTCGCGGCCCCCTGCACGTCGGCGGCGTCGCGCAGACGAAGGCCGTCGACCAGAACGGCGGTGTCCTGCGATCGCAGCCCCCGAATCTGTATCGTCGTCAAGCTTCCCGGGCCCCGCTGCTGCTGGACGCGTAGGCCGGCCACGCCCCGCAGCGCCTGGGCCAAGGAAAAGCCGGCGCGTCTTTCGATCTGTTCCGCGTCGATCGTATCGAGGGCTTTGGAGACCTCCTCCGCGGTTCGCGCCGTGCCGGACGACGTGACCACGACCTTCGTTCGTACCCTCGCCAGCTCGATTCCAACATCGAGAACCGACGTCTTCCCTGCCTCAACTCGAACCGCCTTAGCGGCCGCCGGCGCGAAATGGCGGGCCTCGACCTCGATCAAATACTCTGCCGGAGCGACGGAGACGAAACGGTATCCCCCCTGCCGGTTTGTATGGGTCGTGAGCCGCAAGCTGTTGTCCCGCGCAAACAGCGTGACGACGGCCCTCCCTACCGCCGCGCCCGACGGGTCGGTCACCACCCCGGCGACACTCCCGGAGTCTTGGGCCTCCCCCGGCATGACGCAACTGAAAAGCACGAGCGCGAAAAGTGCAATGATTCGTATCATCCTTTGACCTCCTGATGCGAGGAAACGGAACGACCAGGCGACAGGCTGTTTCGGAGCGCGCGTCTGGCACGGACAATGCCTGCGCGACAAAAGGCGCGCCAACCCGATAGGTCATGGTTGTCGGCGGGAAATCCAGCCGCGCCGGTTGTCTTGTGGCGCAAGCTCTCTAGCTTGCCGCGTCGAGACTCATCTCGACGCTTGGGGCAGTCTGGATTTGCGAAGCAGAGGCTTGAAGCGCCCTTCGCGGTCGCCAGCCGACCCGCGCGCGCAAGCAGGCGGTCCAGTGACCCAGGTAGACGAGCTCGCCAATCGCAATGAGGAAAACCGCGGAGCATCCGGATACGACGATCCAACCGCCGATCCGCGTCGCGGGAAACTAACCGCACAAAAAATCCCTCACTCCCGGGTGGAGGTGAGGGACATTCGCTCTATCGAATTGTGGCCAGACCATTCCGTCCCTCGCGGAAACTGAGTCTTTCCCGCTGACAGGTAGGTCTCCTGGCTCGTGAGTTCAAAAGGTCCGACTCAACCTTTAGCGCAACCTTCAGCCTTCCCCGAACCGGAGTTCGAGTGGCTTCTTCCCGGTTGCTTCCCACATACAGTGGCGGGACCGCGCCGGCTTTTCACCGGACTTCCCTGTTATGCCCAAAGGGCACCTGCAGCGGGCGAGGCGGCGGCCAATCTTCACCGCAGCCTCAACGGTACCAGCGTATACCTCGGGTTGAGCCGCTGTCAACCGCGGTGCCCGCGCCGCTCAGCGACTCATTTTCTGAGGAATGCGAGCGTACTTGAACCCTACGTTGAGCACGGTGAGCAAGCGCAACGCGATAACAGCGGGCCTATTGCGTGCTTCGACCGTCAGGCGCTAAGAAATGCGGGCTAGGTGCCTGCGCGCAGGCATTTCCAGGACGCCGACAGATCTGTAGGGGCACAGCATGCTGTGCCCGACGACAGCCGGAGGTCGCCGCTGCTGACCACAGGCCGCCCGTGGCCTGAGCCGCGCGGGAGTGGCGATAAGGTTGCCCGGTCTCCGGCAACGCTCGCGGGCCGTGTCAAATCGACACAACTCCATGTCCTAACGGGCTACTCATCGCCGCGCGTAAAATTGCGGAATTAGATGAAATCGTTGATAACTCTCAGGTGAACTTGGCTAGGGGCCAGCGGTCGGCAACGTGCTTCATTGGACACCGAGGTAGTAGGCGTGATTGCGCTCAGGAAAAGTGTCACGGCGTGGGCCGCGGCTGCGGTCTTGGCGTGTTTGTTCGGCGGCTCGACTCGGGCAGCCGACGATACGGTGGCCAAGGTCGTCGACGCCGGCGGCAACGTCTCCCTCATCCGCCAGGACTCGCTCTGGGCGCTGTTCCCCAACCAGACCGTCGGGGTCGGCGAGACGATCGTCACCGGTGACGACGGCTTCGCGCATTTGGAAGTGAGTGACGGTAGCTCTTTCGTCGTCTACCCCAACTCGCACGTTGTTTTTCGGAAGAATCCCGGCAGCCTCAATGATCTGGTCGACGTTTTCCTCGGGCGCATCAAAATTTATATCCAAAGGCTGGGCGGCGGTCCCAGCCGCCATCGAATCTTCACCCCGACGGCGGTGATTTCCGTGCGCGGAACGACGTTCGACGTCAGCGTGGACGAGAACGAGACAACGGTTGTCTCGGTCGAAGAGGGAGTGGTGAGCGTTCGGCACCGCTTACTGCCGTCAAACAAAGAAATTCCGGTCGCCCAAGGACAGAGCCTCACGATCTATCGCGACGCCCCGCTGGCCAAGGCGGGAGTCAACAAAGTCAAGGTGGTGCGAGCCGCCGGTGACGTCGCCCGCACCCTCGGATACATCTGGGCCCGTTCGCGCCGCGCCGGGGGCGGCTCCGCTCCTTCGGCCGGTGGGGGCGGCCTTCCCGGGGACACTTCCGCCCCGAGCCCTCCTCTTCCCGGCGATACTCCCGCACCCGAACCGCCGCCGCCCCCTCCCGAATAACGTCCTCGCGGACCAATTTCCTTCGTGTGCCGCTCGCCCTAGGCTGAGGTTCGCCGGCTAAGGGATCGTCAGCATTTTCCAATCCAAGAATGATCCTGAACTGGGGTTGATCGGGCAATGGGCCAGCGTTGCGTGTGGATCTCCTTTCTGAGGGTATTTGAGAGGGGAGGGGGGTAAGGGGGAGGGGGAAGCGGAGCCGGGTGTGGCCCGGACCACGGACGTTGGTCGAGCTTCCCCTTCCCCCTCCCATCAATGCCGAGTCCGGGGCCGCCAGGCCCCGCCCGGTCGTGCTGGGGTTTACCAACGGGAGCGGCAGCTCGCCAGCAGTTTTCTCTTGCGTTGCTGCATGTTGCGGGCGCATTCGGTATCGCTCATCCGCCGTGCCTGCCGTAGACGTGGTGTTCGCGCCATAGGATGCGCCGCAGCGCCGGGCCCGAAAGCCCCTCGTGGGCCGCATCGACCGTGGTGGCCAACAGACCGATGTCGTCGTGTGTGTAGCGGCGCGGAAAGCGATGCCGGCGGGGCGGGGCGGGATCGACGGGCCCGCTTTGGCGGTAGCGTCGAATCAGCCGCGTGATCTGCGCCAGGCTGCGCCCGCTGATCTTGGCCAGATAGCGCCGCACGACGCCTTTGTCTTTCATTCGATAGCCGCAGCTACTCGTGCGCCTGTAAGGTGCGCTCGACGAGGCCGTAGATCTACTTGCGCTCGGCGCCGGTAAAGCTGAGCCGGCCGCTAGAGGCCACGAATTCGCGCATCTCGACCAGCGTGAGACGTTGAGCATGCTGCATGGCGATTCGCATTCACCCGCAGTGTGCCCTCTCCCCGCTGTCGTCGCTTCAGGATCATCTTGTGTTGGAAACACTCCCCCCCCTTCAGGATCAACTTTCATTGGACAACTCTCCCTGCCCCGGCAAAGCAGCTATCTCGTGCCATACTTGCTGGTAGCTTCCTGCTTTTCGTTACACGTCTCGATGCCGCGCTTGGCAAATCTGGCTTGCTGGGCCATGGTGGTTGCTCTATGGCCCGTCCCCGATGGCCTCGGGGCATCGACCGAGTTGCTGCGCGGACACGTGGAAACCGGAGCCGACCCCAATCCACAAGAAAACGCGCCGCTCACGTTTCTCACTACCAAAGGGAAAAGGGTTCGTGTAGCCGGAGATCTTTTCTCCAACGCTCAACTGCGGGACCCGCGGCTCACCGGCCGCGAGTGGGAACTCGAGGGCGAGTTCGGGCCCGAAGGACATTTCGAAATCCTGCGGCTGTTCACGATTCGGCAAGGGAAGCGTCACCGCGTGACGTATTGGTGCGAAATCTGCTACATCCGAAGCCACGAGCCCGGGCGCTGTATGTGCTGCCAGGCGGAGACCGAGCTCGAAGAGATCCCGGAACCGTGAACCGTGCTTAGGAAATCGCCCGCGATCCCCATTGCCCCAAAACCGGGTTGCCTCCGCAAGTCGGGGGAGTTATGCTAGGACCTGCCGTAACGTACGAAACAAGGAATTTTCTTTAGGAGGACAGCGACAATGGCTTCGAATCGTGGAGTTGCCTATATGGGCCCCGGCAACGTGGAAATACAATCAATCGACTTTCCCGAACTGGCGCTCGGGGACCGCAAGTGCGAGCACGGTGTGATTCTCAAGATCGTGGCGACGAACATTTGCGGAAGCGACCAGCATATGGTCCGCGGCCGCACGACCGCGCCGAACGGGCTGGTCCTGGGACATGAGATTACCGGCGAAGTGATCGAGGCGGGTCGAGACGTTGAGTTCATCAGTGTCGGCGATCTGGTCTCGGTGCCTTTCAACATCGCTTGCGGCCGCTGCGCCTGCTGCAAGGAACGAAAGACCGGCATCTGCCTGAACGTAAATCCGGCGCGGCCCGGAGCCGCCTACGGCTACGTCGACATGGGCGGCTGGGTCGGCGGCCAGGCGGAGTACGTGATGGTTCCCTACGCGGACTTCAATCTGCTGAAGTTTCCCGACAAAGACCAGGCCATGGAGAAGATCCAGGATCTGGCTCTGCTCTCGGATATCTTCCCGACCGGCTATCACGGTGCGGTCTCGGCAGGGGTCACGACGGGTTCGACTGTCTACGTGGCCGGCGGCGGGCCGGTGGGTCTTGCATCTGCGGCCTCCTGCCATTTACTGGGCGCGGCCGTGGTCATCGTCGGCGACCTGATCCCCGAACGGCTGGCGCAGGCTCGCAGCTTCGGATGTGAAACGGTTGATCTGACTCAAGACGCCTCGCTGGAAGACCAGATTGCGGAAATCGTCGGCGAGCCGTTAGTCGACTGCGGGGTGGATTGCGTAGGCTTCGAGGCGCGCGGACATGGAGCAGACGCTGCTGTTGAGCGGCCGGCCACGGTTCTCAACTCGCTGATGACCGTCACGCGCGCCGGGGGCGCACTGGGCATCCCGGGCCTCTATGTAACCGAGGATCCCGGCGGCGTCGACGAGAACGCGCAGTTCGGTCGATTGAGCATCCGCATTGGATTGGGCTGGGCCAAGTCGCACGAATTCACGACCGGCCAGTGCCCGGTGATGAAATACCATCGCGGGCTCATGATGGCCATCCTGCACGACAAGGTGCAGATCGCCAAGGCGGTGAACGCTACCGTCATCACGCTCGACGACGCGCCGGCCGGATACAAGGACTTCGACAAGGGAGCAGCGAAGAAGTTCCTTCTTGACCCGCACAACAGCCTGGGCGCCGCCGCCTGAGCAGCGCGGGCTCTCTCCGGCCGCCCTGTGGTCGAGAGATCGCGGCGAGAGTCAGCATGACCGGAGGCGCGAACAGTTCGCGCCTCCAGTCGAGGTGGTTGCTGAGTCTCGCGGAATTGTGGCGCCATCGTCCGCGTTCGGACCGTAGGGCCACAGCATGCTGTGGCCGTGTGCTCCCCACGTCCCGCTGCTCTGACACCTCACAGATCGCGGGCCCGGTGAAGGCGACAGCGGCACGGAACGTGACCTGTTTGCCTTCGGCCTGGTGGCGCTCGATCTCCGGCGGCAGCAGGTCATCCCAGTCCTCGGCGCTGTCACATTGCCCGGACGAAGCTTCGCCCCCAAGCAGTCGCCGTGCTCGTCAAACAGCGGCGGCGGGTGCTAGCAGGTGGACTCGAATTTCCCGTTGTAAGCACTGCCTTCCTGCCCCTTTGGATCATCCCTCGTTGATTCCGAGGACTCAAAAACTCAGCCGCAGCAGAAATCGGAACGTCCGGCCGTCGTTCAAGGTATTCGTGATTTGGCCGAAGTTGGGTGAGGTCAGTTCCCGGCCCGGCTCGGCAAACTGCGGCGAGTTCAGCAGATTGATCGACTCGGCTCGCAGAACGAGCGAGCTTTCCCCGCCAAGCGGCCAGCGGCGAGACAAACCGGCGTTGATGTTCCAGACGCCGTCTTTGCGGAACGTGTTGCGGCCCAGGGTTCCGGCTCGCTCGGTGGGTTCGATATAGGCAAAAGCGGATGCGGGCAGCCTTTGTCGAGATGTATCCGGGTTGTCGATCGTGCGGCCGAGTATGGAAGGATCAAGCAGGTGCGGGCGGTCCCCGGCGGCGCCGTCGACGTTTCCGAAGCCCGGCCCGTCGGATCCCGAGATGACGGTAAAAGGAGTGCCTGACTTCAGCGCCAAGACGGTCGAAAGCCGCCATGCTCCGAACGCCTGCCGCAGCCATCGCTCTCGGGAGGCGAAACGAGGCAGCTCGTAATCCGCGTTCCACAAAAAGGCATGAGGCTGGTCGAACCAGCTCAGCCCTCTCATCTCGGCGTGACTGTCCGATTCGGATTGGCTTCTGCCCCACCGGGCGTCGTGGCCCGAAGCTGTCCCGGTGTAATCGCTTCCCAGGTCGATGGCTTTGCTGAACCAGTAGGAGGCCTCGCTCGACAGCCCCTTCCAGCGAGGGATCGTCAGCGTAATCTTAGCGGCGTCGTAGGCGGCGCGGGAGCTGTTCTGGACGTGCCGGATGTCGAAGAAGCGAGGGTCGGGCCGGCGGTCGTTGATCGTTTCGGTAGTCTGCGCAACGCCGGGAACGATCCTCGCGCGATTGAGGTACCACATGTTCAGCAAGCGGAGCGTGCGGCTGCCGACGTAGCCGAGCGCCAGCTTCCACTCTCCGACCAGACTCCGTTCCCAACTGAAATTGTATTGATGGGAGTAAGGCGCCACGAGTTCCGGGTCCATGCGGAAGACCGTGCTGCGGGTTTCCGGGCCAAGCTCTTGCAGCGGATCGATCAGGCTGGGCGCGTCGATCGAAAGCCGCACGTTCCAAGGCAGGTTGAAGCGCGACTGTCCGAACGTGACGGGGAATATCTGCCCGTAGTGGATCCCATAGGCGCCTCTCAAAACGCCCCGCTTTCCGCCCGGCCGGTAGGCGAAACCGAATCGGGGCGCCCAGTTGTTGCAGTCGCATTCGTAGGGGATGTCGGTCAGCCCGTTCACCTCGCTGACGGGAGTGACCGGTTGGTAGCGCAGCCCCGCGTTCAAGGTGAGGTTCGCCGCGGCCCGCCATTGGTCGCCTAGGTAGTACTGCATGTCCCAGTTTCGAAATCCTCGATAGATGTGGCCCGTCGCCAGGATATAGCGTCGGGGCTTGCCTAGTCTGAGGTTGGTGATGGCGTCGTGGCCGAAGTCATCGGCGAAGACGAAGATGCCGCGGTGGCCGGCGCTCTCAAAACCGTTTGCCTGGCGACGAAGTAGTTCTCCGCCGGCGTGGATTTCGTGGCGGCCTCGAACACGCTTCGCCTGCCCGGCATAGCGAAAGCTATTCCAGGCGCGGTCGATCGGGATGATCGAGCCGGGCCCCAGCCAGTCGAGCGCGAAACCCGGCAGGATCACGGGTCCCAGCGAAGTCTCCTCCGCTACGAGCAACGACCCAAGACGGTCGAAACCAACCGAGAAATCCGTGGTCGTCCCGGGCGACCAGGCGCGGTTCCAGCTGATGCGTGCGGCATGGTTTTTGGTGGTCGTGTCCGGATTCTGCCCCCCGACGAGCTGGAAGGCCTCTACATCCTGCGCCGTGAACCGATAGTCGAGCGCCAAGCGGTCTCCGGTTGACCAGGACTGGTCGAGACGTGCGCCAAGGTGATTGTTGTCGATCGACTGTGGCGAGTTGGTGTTCAAGGCGTGGGGATCTATATCGGGCCGGTTAGGCGGCTCAGCCGGGTAGGCGGAGAATATTCTAGCTACGAACTCACGCGCGGCTGGATCGACAAGCTCGCCGGTCAGCGGGTCCTGGGTGAGCGGCGTGCGCTCGTCGGCTCGCGGGACCAAGACGTTGCCGTTAACGCTGCCGCGAACCTTCTGCTGGCTACCGTTGATAGTCATCAGCACTCCCGGCCACACGGGGAACCCGACCCTGAATCCATAGTCGTTCTCCCGGGCCGGCCGGACATCGCCCGCCTGGAAAAACGATCGAGCCGAGAAGACGCTGTTGTCGTGAGACGCATGCAAGTTTCCGTGGAAACGCCGTGCCGAGGCTGCTGCCGAGAGATGCAAGGGCGAAGAGGGCTTGCTTCCAAACTCGGAACCGAAATAGTTTCGATCGGCGCGAAACTCATCGACAACGGTCGCGGTGGTTCCCATTCGAATATTGAGTTCCTTAACCACCGCGTTGTCGATGAGCGTGATGCGCACGTTTTCGTTGCGCCGGGTCTCGCCGGAGGCGGCATCGAGTTGCCCCAACAGGTTGAGCTCGGTCCGCCGCGCGTCCTGGGGCGCCTGAACGGTGGGAGTATCCGGGGGCCGCTGGGAACGGGAGGGTGTTGATTCCGCGTCTTCGGCCGGGGTGCTCGGTTGAACCCGCTTGGCGCTCCCCTCGCCCTCTCCGGACGCGGAGCCGTCGCCGGAGGCTTCGGGAAGATCTGCGGCCTGGGCTGCGGTTACCTTCGGCTCACCAGCTTGGAGTGACCCGCAAGCAAGTAGAAACAGGACGGCGGATATAAGCAGAGATCGCCCGGCCTTTCGCGAGCGGATGACAATGGCAGGTCTTCGGCGGAATGGGAGAGAGTTTCGAGTTGGACGAATTCTCAAGGGCGCCGCCGCCTGCCCAGGGCCAACCAAGCTGTGCGAAGTCTTCGACCGACGGAGGATCGATTCCGCGGAAGGCTACATCATCCGCTTAATGATTCTATCGCTCTGCTCTTTGCTGACAAAACCCGGTCGCCGGGCCATCGGACCGCCTTCCTCGAGCACAGGCTCCAACTCATCGAGCGTTGGGCGGCGCTTCTGGTAGAACAGACCGGTATAGATCGTGTCGCCCCAAAGCATGGCTTTTTCGCAGGCCGCCTTCCAATCACTCGTGTCGTGATCTTCGTCTTCGAGCTTTTTGACGCGCGGGCGGAAGAAGGCATAGTCGTTGTCGTGGTTGAAGGTCACGCAAGGGCTAAAGATATCGATGATGGCGAAGCCTTTGTGCTGAATGGCCTGTTGCATGAGCTGTTGCATGTGTTTCGGGTCGCCGCTGAAAGCTCGGGCGACGAACGTGGCGCCATGCATGATCGAGGAGGTGATGGGGTTGATCGGCTCCTCCACACTGCCGAACGGCGTGCTCTTGGTCGTCATGCCCTCACAACTTGTCGGTGAAACCTGACCGGTCGTCAGGCCGTAGATCTGATTGTTCATCACCAGATAGGTCATGTCCACGTTGCGGCGAGCCGTGTGGAGCCAGTGATTGCCGCCGATGCCGTAGCCGTCGCCGTCCCCGCCGGCGCCGATGACGGTCAGCTCGTGGTTGGCCATTTTGACGCCTGTTGCCACCGCCAGAATGCGGCCGTGCAGGGTGTGCATGCCATAGGCATTGAAATAGCCCGGGAAGTTGGACGAGCAGCCGATCCCGCTAATCACAATCATCTCGTGGGGCAGGATGCCCATATCCGCCGAGACTTTCTGAAGGCTTGAGAGGACGCTGAAATCGCCGCAGCCGACACACCAGTCTGGATTGACTTTACCTTTATAGTCCTTGGGCTTAAGCTTGACGAGCTCTCTGTCTTCGGTAATCGTGGTGCCTGTGGCCATAGTGTCTCCCTTAAACCATAATCTCCTGATGGGGCACGGAATGCGTCGTTTCGCCGGCAAGCTGTTCGCGGACGCAGCTGACGACGTGGTGCGGCATGAACGGCTCGCCGTCGTATTTGCGGATGTGCCCGTCGACCGACAATCCGGTCTCGCCGCGCAAGTAGCGGTAGAACTGACCGGAGTGGTTGTTTTCGACCATGATCGTCCGCTTCGCACTCGAGATCACCTTGCTGATGACCTCGCCGTGCAGAGGAACGATCCATTTGATCTGTAAATGGTTCGCGCTGACGCCCTGATCCCGCAATTGCTCGGCGGCCTCCTGGATGACTCCATACGTTGACCCGAAGCCGATCAGAGTGACGTCGGCATCCTCGGGGCCTTCGAGCCGGGGCGGCGCGATCTCCTTCAAGATGCCCTCCATCTTGCGGGCCCGCTTCTCGACCGCCTGGCGGCGCTTGTGCGGGTTCGTAAACTCGTCGCTGATGAGGATGCCATCTTCGTCGTGCTCGTCGGTGGCGACGACGTGGACGTAGCCTTCGAGGCCGGGGACGGCCCGCGGCGAGACGCCGCTTTCGGTGTCCAGATAGCGCTTGTAGCCATCGGTCTTCGAAGGCTCTGTAATCAGCTCGCCGCGGTCGATCTTCGGCTGCATGTCGACCTGGTCAGGGTCGAAGCTGAAAGTGCCTTCCGAAATCAGAAGATCGGACAGTACAATTCCCGGGCACTGGCATTTATCGCAAAGATTGAAGATCTCGGGAATCAAGTTGAAGGCGTCCAGCGCATCCAGGGGGGCGACGATGAAACGCTGGAAATCGCCCTGGCTGGCCCCCAGCATCTGCCACAGGTCTCCCTGCTCGGTCTTTGTCGGCACGCCGGTGGAAGGCCCGGCTCGCTGCACATTGATAAACACCACCGGGATTTCCATCATGGCGGCCGAGCCGATGGCCTCGGTCATCAGCGCGAATCCCCCGCCCGAGGTGGCACACATGGTGCGGCACCCGGTATGAGCGGCGCCGACAGCCATGTTGGCAACGCCGATCTCGTCTTCGACCTGTCGCACCATAATGCCCAGCTCGCGGGCATTTCGAGACATCCAGTGCAGGACGCCTGTCGCGGGGCTCATCGGGTAGGCGCAGTAGAACGTGACACCGGCGGCGGCGCCCCCCATGGCGAGCGCCTCGTTGCCCGTCCAAACGGCCAGGGGTTTGGGGTTTTGGGGCAGCGCATCGGGGAAGGGGGCGAATTTTTCCTGGGTGTAATCAAAGCCGGATCGAGCCACGCTGACGTTTTCGTCGACGACGGCCTGTCCCTTACGTTGGAACAGCAGCGTCAGCGCTTCTTCGAGGATCTGGAAGTCCAGCCCGAACAGCGACATCACCGCGCCCAGCGCTACGGTATTCTGAACCAGCTTGTTGCGGTTGTTGTTCGTCAGCTCGGCAATGGGCAAGCCGCACAGCTGCACGCCTTCGGCGGCATCGCCGGGGGTGATCGTGTCGCTGTTATAGATGGCGCGCGCCCCCGGTCCCAGCAAACCCAGATGACGGTTCATCGTGTCTTGGTTGAGCGCCATCAGCAGATCCAGCTTGTCACCGTGGGTGCCGACCGGTTGATCGCTCATGCGAATCGTCAGGAAGATGTGTCCACCGCGGATGATCGATTGGTAGGCGTTATAGGCGTACAGGTGAAGCCCGCGGCGGACGAACAATCGCGCCAGGACGCTGCCGGGGGTGGCAATGCCCTGGCCGGCGGCGCCGCCAATGGCTAGCGCGAAATCGAAGTTACGTGCACTCATTCACTTTCTCCCCCCTGACGTCGGGTCACCGTACTTACCTTCTCGGTCACCCATAGCAGACCGAACGACACAAATTGCCCCTGCGACCGTTATAGACAGAACACCCCGCCCCCCAACCAGCTTCGTGACCTCTATTCTACGCTGTTGGAGGGCTAACCGGCAATCGAGCAGATTACCGAACTGGGGCGGGAAATGCCCTAACCCCTTGATTTGACGGTGTCTGGGAGACCTCGACCGACATTTCACTACCACCAGATCCCTCCACATCGCGACCCAAGCCGCCCCTCTAGCACGGCTGTGCTGCTGTTTGCCGCGATGCTTCTTGCGGCTGACCCGGCGGGCATATGGTCCCGGTACTTTTGAATGTGGCGGAACCAGCCTGCTTTTCTCGCCACCCGACGGTCGAAGCACGCAACAAGCCCGCCATGACTGCGTTGCGCTTGCTCGCCGCGCTCAAGGTAGTTTCCCGGTCGGACACTGAATGCCCTAGTACTTAGTGCACAAATTAGCATAATGATGAGCCAGGCCTTTGTTGCTCACCGTGGTCTTGGTCCACTCGAATGGAGTGGCCTTCTGGTTGTAGGCGCGGATGAACTTGTCAATTGCCTCGCGCACCCCCCCGGGGTGAAGTGAAGCTTGCACCCTTTAGGTCCCGGCGGCTGAGAATGCTGAACCACACCTCAACCTGGTTGAGCCAGAAGCTGTAGGTCGGCGTGTAATGAAAATGCACGTTGGGGCGCCGCTGCAGCCAGCGATCGTGCTTGGGCTTGTGCGTGTTGAGGTTATCGAGGATGACATGGATCTCGAAGCCCCCATAGAGATCGACCAACTGGTTCATGAAGTCGAGAAATTCGCGCCGCCGGCGTCGCCAGTAGTGCCCGGCGGTGACTATCGTAATATGTATTAGTTTTGCAATTAAGTACTAGTGAGAAAACTGGGTTAGTGGGCTGTCGCAGAGATAGTTTTGCCATGGGGGGCCGCGTGAGGGGGTGGAATACTTCCGGCGGAGAGTCCGCCAGGTCCCTAAGCACCTAATGCCCCCGATTTCGATCGTATACTAAAAGTGGCTCTTCTGGGATTTTAGTGGCTGGCGGCGGTGAGTGACGGATCCCTCGCCACTGTGAGGCCGACCTCCCGGAGCCTGCTTCGGTGCCATTCAAGGGCTTCGTGACAACTCTACGGCCCCCAAGGCCGGGCGGCGACTGCGTTGGCCAAAAAGAATTACTGATAAACAATAGGGTTACGAGTAGAGCAAGGCTGCTGGCAGGTAGTCGTACAGTCTCCCGAAGGCTGTGAAATGCGGATCCACAACTGTCATCCAGTGGCCACACTCAAAGAGATAACTCCCTGTTTATCAGTGTCTTATTCCCTTTACGAGTTGCCCACGACCGGACTGGCGTGTAGGGTATTTGGGGATTTCTTGGCCGCCTTTTGGGCTCCGATGTGACTGCGGGCGACGTCGGGTCGGCAGGATGGAGGAGCCGGCTACCCGTTGGCCACCCACTAAAAACCCGGAAGAGCCCTAAAAGTTTCCACACTTCCCAGGGACTGCCAGCGTTCGGATGCAACAACTACCCGAAATCCCCCCATTGGACGTCGTTGTAGGAGTGGCCTCCGCGGGGCTTCTGCTTGCGGCTTTGGTTTACCTGATTCGCTCGCGGCCCGAGCATTCGCCGATCGAGATCGGCGCTCCCGATCAGGACGGGGAACTGTTTCTGTTTGCTCCGCTGCCCTCCCACTACCTCGGGACCCGACTGAGTTTTCTAGGCTCGTTGTTCGTGCACGTGTTTGGCATTGCGCTGATTCCGTGGCTGCAGGTTCTCCACCCGCACAAGCTCATGCTGGATCTCGAAAGGCATGATCTGGTCGTGCTGGAGTATCGGATACCTGACGTTCCGCTGGTCTCTCCGGATGACCTGGAAGCAGAAGCCGAACCGGAAGAGGCGCAACCGGAGAAGGAAGAGCGGCCCGAAGCGGAGCCGCCGGGTTCCCCTCCCCGTCTCGAGACAGAAGAGGCGCGAGACGCCGCCGAACCGCCGGCCCCCGCCGCGGCCCTAGCCAAGGCCTCTCAAAAGCAAAGGCCTCCCCAGAGGCCTCTACTTACGCACCGGTTCAAGATCGTGCTGCCTAAGATCGCAACACGGGACCCGGCGCTCCGAGACATCATCTTGCGGCCGGACTTGGCGCAGGAGTTTCCGGCCGACTACAGCCCGAAACTGCCGCCGGTGATGCAGTGGGCCGCAGACCCGCGGGAGTTGGAAAACGCTTTGCTTGTCGAGCCGGGCTGGGAGCGACCCGAGGAGCGAAGTCGCTGGGAGCTACCCGAAGCGGAACCCCAGCTGCGGGCTTCCAACGAACAGCCCGACCTGGCGGATCTACAGATCATCGACAGTCCGGCGCCACCCGAGGACCCGGCACTAGCTGTCCCGCCGGCCGACGTCATACCCATTAGCGGAGTGAAGCCGCCCTTCGAACCTATCGAAGAGATCCCTTCGCTGGGGGAGGGATCGAGCTCAACGACGCTAGTTATATTGAGTCAGAACCCCACGCCGCGGACTCCTTCGTTCTTACTGGAAATGGGGCTGCAGCTCGGTACCCTAACCGACTTGAAGCAAGATCTTCTCGAGGGTCTCACGGGCACGGACGCTCTGGAGTTGACACCCTCGGACGTCTCGGCGCCCGAGGTTCCTTTGCAGCCGTCTCCTCCGATTGAACTGGCTGAGGCCGACAGCGCTAGCCCTACTGCCGCTGAGGATACCCCCCCTCAGGAGAGTCAGTCGAACGCCGAGGAGGGGTCCCACAGCGAGTCCGCCATGGAGACCGGATTGGACGATGGAGTGCTTGGCGGTTTCGGTGAGGCGCCGGGCAGCAAGGAAATCCTCGACGCGTTAGCGGTGCTCAATGCCGGGGTGAATCCTCTATCTTTGCCCACGCCGTTCGAGGAGACGATGGGAACGGGTGAGAGGACCGAGGAGGGCGCTCGCAGCGCCCAGGCGAGCGGCTCGGTCGGCCCAGGGGAAGGAGACCAGGAAACGTCCTCGGCCTCAGCGCAAGTGGCGGCGAGCAGGGGATCGCGTCAGGGGCCTCTGAAACCACTCCCCCGGAAGAAGTACGGCATCATCCTCGTTTCGAGCTCTCAGACAGCGCTTATGGAAGCGCACGGCACCTTGACGGGCAGTCCCATCTACACGGTCTACCTAGACGTGCCGGGGGCTCCTCGCAAATGGATCATGCAGTTTTGCTTGCCGAACTCAGGCCCGCGACGCCTCAATATCTCGAACGGCGTGATTCGTATCCGCCCCCGCAAGAAAGTTAGCCCTCCGTTCGCTATGCGCATGCGGCCATTGGCGGCGTCTATGGCCGGCGCCAGCGCCGGCAGCAGGTCGGCTCGGGTGATCATCTACGCCGTCGTTGACGAGGAAGGGATCCTCAAGAACTTCCGCGTCGTGCATGGGTCCGACCCCGAAACGGATAACGTGATACTAGCCAACCTACGCTCTTGGGAGTTCTTGCCGGCGTTTCGCGGAGACGAGCCGGTCATCGTGGAAGCCTTGTTCGGGGTTCCGTTGAATTAGCGCCTCCGGCGGAAACTCCGACTCAGCCGGCTTCAGTCCGCTCGGCGACAGGCGGACGTGCATGGTATGCGGCCTAGAGAGCCGGAGGCAGGCGTTGATCCTACTGGCGCACTTGCTCCAGAGAGACCCGGGGAATACGGGGGTTTCGGGGTCGCGCGATCTCCTCGCCGTTACCCAAGACCGACCGGCGCGGACGGGTCTTCAGACTCGGATTCAAGTCGCCTGACGGTTGCGCGCCGTGTGATATCCTTGGCAAAGAATCGCGATTCTTCGTCTCCCGTTCCGATGAAATGCCACCTCTCCGGGCGTGAAACCCCGATCGACAAGCTCTTCGTGATCTATTACCCGCCGACCATGGCGCACTACGATTGGGACAAATCGGTTTTCGCCGCGGCCCGAGCCGGTGAAGCATTGCGCCGGACGAGGGATTCCCTAAAATCATTCTATTGGCACTTTGTCGCGGGCCGGAAGCTGCCTGTCGGCCTAACAGTCGGTGTGATGGGAGTGGTTCTCGGGTACTGGTGGATTCAGAGCATCAGCGCTGAAGGGGTAGACCTCGGCTTCTTCCGAAAATACGTGGCGCCGCTGATGGCGGCTGTCTTTTTGCTCTCCGGGCTGGGAAGAGTTCGAGCTTTTCTAAAACGTTTGAAACTGTGGAAAACACGGGGCCGAAAAACAGTTTCAGACGACCTGAAAGCGATCGAAGATGAGATCGCCAACCTGCCCGAGGACCCGACCGCCGAGCAGGCCGCTTCGTTCCTGCGGCGGCGCTGTCCGGACGTGATCTCCGAACTGGCTCTTGAGGGCACATATTTTCACGCCGATACTTATTTGGATTTCGTCATGTACCCTCACCTCAAAAACCCCCGCCAACGCGACGAGTTGCCCGACAAGCACAGTCTCTACCGCGACGCCTACTATGTCGGCGAACTCGTCTACGATGGGTGGCGCTTGTTCCACCACGACACGCGTGATCTCGCGGACCCTCGCTTCGTCGGCAGCGGAGGCAGAAGGGGCGTGATTTAGCCCGCTTTCCCCGCTACCTGACCGCCGAGCACAAGATAGCCCACAGGTCCGCCCCCGTGGCCCGCGCAGCCGATTGTCACAGCGTTAGCGCCACCATAAGCGTCCATCAAACTGGGTGGAGGGCTAGACCCACCGCTTTTCGTCCCCTTGGGCCGGTCGCGGGCCCATGGATACTAACTTGCCGAACGCTCTGCCTGTTGTTGCCCACGGAAACGTATTTCGGAGACACCTCGAGCGCGACCCAAAGTGAATTCCTTGCGGAGCCTTCCCGACGGTGGTGTAATAAACGAACACCCACCCAAGGAGCCGCGCCATGAAGCTCGTTCCCACCCTTTTGCCGGTGCTCGTTCTTGCCGCGCCGCTAGCGGCGACCGACATTGAAAGAATTGCCTATGGGGAGCTAAAAATTACTCCTATCATGCACGGTAGCTTGATGTTGAAGTTCAGCGGGCAGGTCTGGCACGTCGATCCCTGGAGTCAGGCCAACTATTCAGCTCTGCCCAAGGCGGACGTCATCCTCGTCACCGACATCCATGGCGACCACTTGGATCCCAAGGCCATCGCCGCAGTCAGGAAAGCCTCGACCGTCATCGTCGCACCCGCGGCCGTAGCCAAGACGGTGACCGAAGCCACGGTGCTGAACAACGGCGCGAAGACAACCGTCGGTGGGATCGAGATTGAAGCCGTCCCGATGTACAACCTCAAACGCGGGCCGCAACCCGGCAAGCTTTATCACGACAAGGGCCGCGGCAACGGCTATGTTCTCAATGTCGGGGGGAAACGAGTATACATTTCCGGGGATACCGAGGCGGTTCCCGAAATGAGGGCGCTCAAGGACATCGACATCGCGTTCGTGTGCATGAACCTTCCCTATACCATGCCTCCGGGGGAGGCCGCCGACGGTGTCAGGGCTTTTCGCCCCAAGGTCGTCTACCCCTACCACTACCGAGGTTCGGACCTCGCCGTATTTGCCGATGCGCTGAAAGACGAAAAGAGGATCGAGGTGCGGCTGAGAGATTGGTATTGACGATCCCGACTCGCTCCGCTGTTGTCCGCGCCGCGAAGCTGCTCACCGTGGGCAAGGGCCAGGCCAAGGAGACGTATGAGTGCGACGATCTCTCGGGTCTTTGACGAATGCTTGGCCGATCAAACCGCTAGTACGGCGGATGTCCCAGTCAGTGTGAAGCTTACGTCGGACGGAACACCATTTTTACTCCACGCAAATCGTTCAGGGTTGACAGGCAACGTATCTGCACTCTTGTACGAATCCAACAACTGCACAGGTCCACCGCGCCCTCTATCCTCCAACGTCTAACTGTTGACTCGGCTTCAGCACCATAACCGGAAGATCTCTAACCTTCAAAGGCGCTCCCAGTTTCCCCCCGACCACAGGCCGGGCGGTGATGCGAGCTACTTTAGGCATCTCCGTGGCGGGCGCGTCAGCCGCCGTCACCAACACGATGGTCGTTTTCTTGCTCTTGGGGACGAAACGTTCCTTATGGACTTCGGGAAAAGGGAGCCCCGTGTCCGGCTCTACATCGGCGCCGGCCAGCGCTTCGACTCCGCGCGGCAAGCCCTCAATCTTGAGGACGACTTCACCGCCGAAACCTTCCTCTTGGTCGGTGATGATCGTCAGCTTGCTGGCCTCGCCGGGAACGAGATTCGCCGCGTCTTCTTGTACCTCAATTTTACCGACATGCGGGATCTGGGGTCGAACGAGAACCCGGTATTTGAAGGCCGGCTCTCCATATCGAGCCGTAATGTCCCGAATCTGTAAAGTGTAGTCGCCTTCTCTCTCAAACGTGTAGATCACTTTGCTCCGGATCATCCTGACCCACCTATTCGCACCGTCGTCCATCTTTCGGAAGTAGTTGGTCAGCATCTCCTCGCCGTTGGCGTCAATAACCGATACATGCGGATTGAAAGTGGGCGTAACCGCCTCGGGGCCCTCGATTTCGAATGCCAACTTTGCCCTAGCCGGGATTCTCAGCTTGAACGTATCCACATCGGCAGGACGTTCGATTGTGCCTTCCAGCAGAACCGGAAGGGTTACCTCCAATGCCTGGTCCGCAGTTTCGTTGGGCTCTTGTTCGGCCAAGACGCTGTAACCCGCGGGCACCTGAAGCGTATCGGTCCATTCGCTCGCAGCCACCCTGCCCGTCGCCGAAGAAGACTTCCCCTGCCCGGAGTCGCGTGCCCCTGGCTTCTCCACAACAGTCCTCGATTGCAGCGCTTGCAGGCGATCGGATTCGAGCTTTCTCTGAAAAGGGATTTGCAACTTATCGAGCAACGATGGGGGAATGATCTGCTCCTCATACTTCGAAAAATGCCGCGCATCGGGGTGGCCCACACAGAGCCGGTAAGCCACGTCCGGCCCGCCAACTCCTTGGAACGATGTGACCGCAACGAAATAGCGCCCTGCTGTGTCGAAAGTGTAGTTCAAACGAGAATCTTGAGAAAACACCAGATGCTGCGGCCGCTCGGAGTCAAACCAGCTGCTCCCTTCTCGGTAGAGCGTCAACTGGGCCGAGTCATAGTTATTGAGAGTCGTGTTGGAAACCTCGTGGAAGGTCAACTCCTGCCCCGCGGCCACGTCGAACGAATAGAAATCCCGATCGCCCATCTCCGACATCCTGCCGGCGATCACCGAAGGAATCTTGAGTTTTTGGGCTTGGGCGGCCTGGTCGTTGTCGTTGCCCGCCTCCAGAATGACGGGCTGGGTGTCGACCACGAACTCCAAGGCGTTCGAAACACCACGCGGTGTTACCAACCGGAAAGCGTGCTTCCCTCTTTTCGCAGTGGGGTCGACCTTGATCTTCAAGAACGCTAGATGACCGAGGACAGGTTTTTGCTCGCCCGTCTGCAGATCCGCGGCGCAAGGCCTGACAGCGCATTCGATGTCGAGCTCGATCGATTCGACTCTTTCGACCTGAGCACTCGCGCCCGGGTCGGCGAACCAAACTCCGTAGAGGCCTTCAAGTTTCTTCCCCCGGACCTGTGCATCGAAGGCGGTGCCTTGCTGTGCAGCCAAGGGAAAGACGGATATGGCCTCCGGACCCGTCGTCGGCTCTGCTTTCTTCTGCGCCTCTATTTGGGAATTAAAGCAAAGGAAGAGCGGAAGCGCTAGGACCGCGAGTACCCTGCGTGACTTCCAATGTAGGGTAGGGTCGCTCATAGACCCAATCTGCCTCCTCGCCGCGTGCTCGCGCCTTAAAATTCCCGCATTAAACCCTTAGCCAGGATTTCCGATTTGGCTGCTCTGACGGCACGAGTCTACACCCTCACCCGGCGAAGCGCAACCATTTCTCCACCCGGTAGAGGCGGCGGCTGAGGCGGGACCGATCGAGCCCCCTTCTTGCCCCTCATGGGGGCTGATCCGCCGCTGCCAAGTCAATTTCGCAGACACCCCTCCGAGCTTCCGTCCTCAGTACTTCTCTTACCGCCTTCCGTGTTCCTACAACCTCGGCGTCCTCACTTAGCGGTCGAGGGTCGCTCGCGCTGCTCCTTTGGTATTCCGAGCTGCGCCGGGGGTTCCTTGTGTGCGCGAGCCCCGGTACTGTTGCCACACCGGCGCAGCCCGGAAGTGCGAAAGAGTCCGCATGGCAGACGTGTCTTGTCGCCAGCCTGGGTTCAGAGCGGCACATGATAGAATTGGTTTGCGCCACCTGCTTTCCGCTGCAAAGAGGGAAAATTAAGTCCCGGCCGGGTACAGCCGGCCGCAAGCGTATTTTGCACCAGGAAGTAGCTAAAAAGAAGCATCATGCCACGGGATTCGAAGGTTACCACGGTGGAATCTTTTGCCCGCCAGTGCCGCGGCCAGATGATTCCGTTGAACAAGGCCTTCAGCTACTTTTCGGCGCTTCCGTTGGAGGAAGCGGCTCTTCGCAAGCTGCTTTATGAACCGATAGCGGCCGTACCTCCCAAAGTGGGCGACACACTCCCAAATCTGGGGTTTGTGCTGGTTCCGTTCTTGGAAAAGCACAAACTGACGGGAGCGGAAGGCGGCCGCAACGGGGGGCAGCGAAAGGCTGGAACGACCCCCGGCGTCAGCTTCGATCCCCCCGCGGCGACTCGGCGGCTTTATGCGGCCACCATCGACTTTAATGAACAGGATTTCCTGTTTCTCGCCATCAAGGACGAGGAAGTGACGGACTGTCACTACAGCTTGTACGGCGCTTTAGCGACGCTGCTCTCGAACCGCCTCGAACAAGAATCCATCAACGGCTTTCAGGATTTGGTGCGGGACGAGCTCTCCGCCGAGGCCCACGGTGAAATCGACGAGAGGAGCTGGCGCCTGAAAGAGCAGCTAATCCGGCGCCAGAGTGACCTGACTCGCCCGACCAAATTGCTGGAAAACTACTGTCGCCAAGCACTCGCGGATACCTTGACGCTTTACCTCCACGGCCTTTGCTGCGATATCGACATCGAGCCGGGTCCCAGGCAATTGGCGAGCCCTCGCATCCGGCGGCGGCTGGAGTTGCTGCGCCGGGTCCTACCCCCTCCCAAGGGCCGCGCCCTTTTCCCCGAGGAGCTCTCGAAACAGCGCTGAAGGGCCGAGTTATCGCGTTCGGCCCTGTCACGAGTCCACCCTCAGCCGATGAGTCGACCGCCGACGCCGCCCAAAGCCGTTCTGGCTCGCCTACGGAAGGGAACGGTCATTCCCGCGCATCCGCTCGCTTTGAACAGCAGCCGGCAGCTGGACGAGCCAAGGCAGCGGGCGCTCACTCGCTACTACGTGGCAGCCGGCGCCGGCGGCGTGGCCGTCGGCGTCCACACCACGCAGTTCGCCATTCACGAGCCAAAGGTCGGCCTGCTTCGGCCGGCCTTGGAACTGGCGGCCGAGACTGCGAGGGACGCCCAGCCGCGAAAGTCAGCTCCGGTCATCCTTGTGGCGGGTATCTGCGGGACCACCCGGCAGGCCGTCGGCGAGGCGCGTCTGGCGGCGGACTTAGGCTACCACGCCGGGCTGCTCAACCTGGGGAGCCTTCCTCAGGCTTCCCTGTCGAAATTGATCTCTCACGTCAAGGCGGTGGCGGAAGTGATTCCGGTATTCGGCTTTCATCTTCACCCGTCGTTAGGAGGACGCAACCTGGACCTCGACTTCTGGCGGCGCTGTGTCGAAATCGACAATGTAGTCGCCATCAAGATCGCGGCGTTTGACCGTTATCAGACCCTGGACGTGATGCGGGCCGTCGTCGAAGCGGGACGCGAGCGAAACATCGCTCTCTATACCGGGAACGATGACAACATCCTCATGGATCTGCTCACGCCCTTTCGGTTCTCCCAAGACCGCAACAGCAAAACCGTTCGCATTGTCGGCGGCCTGCTGGGCCACTGGGCGGTCTGGACCCGTCGAGCGGTCCTTCAACTGGCGGAGTGCCATCGCGTCATCGACGAGCAAAGATTGCCCATTCCGCAGCCTCTGGCTACGCTGGCCGCCCAGGTGACCGACGTCAACAGCGCGCTGTTCGACGCCGCCCACGGCTTTCGAGGCGCCATCCCCGGCATTCATGAGGTTCTGCGCCGCCAGGGGCTGCTACAGGGGCGATGGTGCCTAGATCCGAAACAGGCGCTCTCCCCGGGACAGATACGGCAGATTGACCGCATCTACGCCGCCTATCCTCACCTGAACGACGACGCTTTCGTAGCCGCTAACCTGGATGACTGGTTGCGATAGTCGGCGGTAACGGCCGTTCGTGTCGAAGCGATCAACGCCGCCGCCGGCGGCAACGCTGCCTGGGGCCACGGTGTGCAAGTGCGATCGCGTCCTTCCCAGGAGGGAATCTCGCTCCTCTGATAGAATCAAGGGTTCTTTTTCAAGGCGGCCAAGACTAGGAATCCATGTCGATTGCGCGCAGAAAAGCAGCTGTTTGTGACGTCGGCGGCGTCAAGGTAGGCGGCGATCACCCCATTGTCGTCCAGTCGATGACGAACACCGACACGGCGGACTCCCCCTCCACCGTGAACCAGAGCATGGGTCGGGGATTTTCACTACAACATGGAGCTGGGAGCCGGTTCCGAGCTGGTGAGGATCACGGTCAACCACGATAAGGCCGCGGAAGCGGTTCCCCGCATATTCTGCTCAAGAAGTATCCCCGCTGCGCCGAACAGCTTGCCAAGTATCGCATCAACCCGGGCAACGTCAATATCGGCAAGAAGCACGACGACAACTTCCGCACGATGATCGAGGTCGCCATCGACAACGACAAGCCGGTGCGCATCGGGGTCAACTGGGGATCGCTCGACCAGGCCTTGCTCACCCAGTTGATGGATGAAAACGCCGGTCTGGCCGTACCCAAGGACGCCGGGGAGGTCACCCGTGAAGCAATCGTCCTCAGCGCACTGCGGTCTGCTGAAGCGGCCGAGTCCTACGGGCTGGCGCATGATCGGATTATCTTGAGCGCCAAGGTCTCTAACGTCCAGGACCTGGTGGCCGTCTACCGTAATCTGGCCGCCCGTTGCGACTATCCGCTGCATCTCGGCCTAACCGAGGCCGGTATGGGGAGCAAGGGAATCGTGGCCTCGACGGCGGGGCTGTCGATCCTTCTCCAAGAGGGAATCGGCGATACGATCCGGGTCTCGTTGACACCCGCGCCCGCCGGCGATCGTAGGGAGGAAGTCCTCGTCTGCCAGCAGGTGTTGCAGTCGCTCGAGTTGCGCAGTTTTACTCCTCAGGTCACGGCCTGTCCCGGTTGCGGCCGAACGACCAGCACTTTCTTCCAAGAGATGGCCGAGGAGATCGAAACTTATTTGCGCCGAAAGATGCCCATCTGGAAGGGGCAACACCCGGGCGTGGAAGAGATGGGGGTCGCCGTGATGGGCTGCGTCGTCAACGGCCCCGGCGAGTCCAAACACGCCAACATTGGAATCTCCCTGCCGGGAACCTTCGAGGAGCCGAAGGCCCCCGTCTACGTGGACGGCCGGCTGCTGAAAACCCTCAAGGGAGAAGGCATCGTCGGGGAGTTTATCGAAATCTTAGAGGGCTACGTAGCTTCCCACTATCCGGCGGAGTCGCCGCTGGCCGAGGTTACGGTAGTCGAAGAGCAGTAACCGCCGCTGGGTCGGAATGACCGGCAGGGTTGTGCGCCGCCCCGAGTTCGAGACCACCTTTAGACCCCGATTTTCGATTTGAGTTTGACATTCCGACTTTGCGGTGGCGTTCAGCGTCTTTATTCATAGGGGCTAGAGCCCGATGAGGACGCCAGGGAGGCCAACACCCAATGGGTGAAAAAGAAACAAAGCCGTTCCAGCTAACTTTCAATGGACTTCTCAAAGTCGATTTCCAAGGATCGCACGTCACTTCCGACGGTGGCTTGATTTTGGTTCGCGAACTGGACGAACGGCTCGGGTTCGGAGAACTGATTGACGAGCATGTCAGCGACTCCCGGCAAGGCACAAACAAGCAGTTCACGCTCGCTGATCTGTTGCGGCAGTCGGTCTACAGCCGCTTGGCGGGCTACGAGGACCTCAACGACGCCGCGCGGGTTTCGATCGATCCGACGTTTCGGCTGATCGGTTCGCAGAAAATCTGGGATCGCGGTGCGGCCTTGACCTCGACGCTCCACAGCTTCGAGACGGAGATGCTGGCGAGCGAAGAGAACCTGCTGGGGTTGATGGCGTTGAACCGGGAGCTGCTCGCCCAAGCCGAGACCCAAGACAACTCCGAGCGGGTTGTTCTGGACATGGACTCGACGGAAAGCCCCGTCCACGGCCAACAGGAAGGCAGCGCCTACAACGGCCATTTCGAGTCCGTCTGCTACCACCCGCTGTTGCTGTTCAACAGTCACGGCGACTGTCTGGCGGCCAAGCTCCGTCCGGGCAATGTGCACAGCGCTGAGGACTGGGATGAACTGCTCCTGCCCGAGATCGAACGTCAGCAGAACCATGGCAAAGAGGTTGCCTTCCGGGGGGATGCAGCCTTTGCCAAGCCAGAGATTTACGAGGCTTCGGAGGAGCGTGGCGTGAAGTATGCCATCCGCCTTCCGGCGAACGAGAACCTGCGGCGTGAAGTTGCCGAGCTGTTGGTGCGGCCGGTGGGAAGACCCACTCGGAAGCCTTTGGTGCGCTACAGGAGCTTTCTCTACCGGGCAGCGAGCTGGAGCAAGGCCCGAAGGGTCGTGGCCAAGGTGGAGCATCACGCTGGGGAGCTGTTTCCACGGGACAACTTCATCGTCACCAACCTGACTCTGCCGAGCCGCTCCGTGGTGCGCTTCTACAACAAGCGCGGGACGGCCGAGCAGTGGATTAAAGAAGGCAAGCAGGCGACGCATTGGACCAGGCTGTCGTGCCATCGCTTCCGGGCGAACGAAGTGCGCTTGCAGTTGAGTGTGCTGGCCTACAACCTGGGCAACCTGTGGCGGCGGCTGGGACTGCCACCAAGGATCAAGAGCTGGTCGCTGACGAGCTTGCAACACAGGTTGATGAAGACCGGCGGTCGGCTGGTCAAGCACGCGCGGTATTACTGGCTGCTGCTGGCCGAAGGACATTTGAACCGCAGGCTGTTCGGCGACATGCTGCACAGGATCTGGGCGCTGCCGCTGCCAAGCGGGTAGCGTTGACCGGGCGAGGATCAACAGTTTTCGGCTCCAAAAGGTTTCGCAAGGAGCAGTGTCGGCCGGAGCGCCGTTCAGTCCGCTCAATCAACGTCTGTGAGCGGATGGACGAGCCCTGGCGCCTACCGGTGGAGGTCATGTGCAGGGTTCAGCGCGAAAAGACGTGGTATGCGGGGCAGCGCGGGTGTATACTTTCACCGTGCCAGGGCCAAAATGGAAATCCTGGTTAGAAGCGTCGTTAGACAACGCCCCCGTTTGTCGGCCGTGGCCCCCGTAGTGTAGAAGCCCTATGCTTCTACGGCCATGAGCGTAATCATTCGGGACTCTTGTACCATTCCCAATTTCGGTACCGAAGTAACCTTGGCAACCAAGATCTACACTGTCACAATTAGCAAGGTTGGACCAAGTGGGGAAGACTCATCGATGAAAAACCGGCTTGCGCGTTGGCGAAAAACCCTGGCTGACACAAAAGCACAGGACATGGTGGAGTATGCCCTCATAGCCGGGCTTGTCGCGGTTACGGCCGGTGCAATGCTGCCGGGCATTGGAAGACCGGCGGCCAGGATCGCCAGAAAAATAGCGCGCCTTTTGGCTCTCGCGGCCGGCACTGGGTCCGGCTTTTCAGTTAGTTGCTAGGTCTCCACGCCGGTCGCCGAGGCAGCTCGCTCGATCAACAAGCATCCCCGACGCTGTCATTATCTCTTGTAGCCGATCTTGCGCAGTAACTCCTGTCGCTCTTCGACATCCGCTTGCTGCTCGATGCCAACCGGGGAAGACCCATCCACGACGCCGAGCACGCCCCGCCCTTGGTCCGTCTCGGCGACGATCACTTCAAGCGGGTTGGCGGTAGCGCAGAAAACTCGCGCTACTTCCTGACAATCTTTGACGCGATTCAAAATGTTGATGGGGTAGCCGTCCTTGATTACGATGACAAACACATGTCCGGCGGCAAGCGCCTCCGCGTTCTCGGCGGCGACGTTCTTCAGCTCGTCATCGTTCCCCTCGACGCGCACCAAACGCGCCATCGAGGCCTCGTTAAAAGCGATGCCGAATTTCATCCGCGGCGCCGTCCCAACGATGATTTCGTAAAGGTCTTCCACCGTCTTGATGAAATGGGACTGGCCGAGGATCAGGTTAGCGTCCTCGGGAATCCGCATCCTAACCGTTTTCAGTTCCATCGCCGCCTCCCGTAGCCGGTGTCCGAAGCGTCAGATTCAGCTCACAAATTTGTCAGGGCCGGCGTTTTCAGCCATCTCATGCCGGCCAGATTCGATCATGCATGCTCGGCCACGCAGGGAAAGGGTAACACGAAGCTGACTTCTCATCGGCTCACGGCGGCCCTACTTGCAAAGACATTCGTGGCCTGCCGGACGGCTATTCCGCGGGTGTTTGAGCCATGTCCGTGAAGACGCTTTCCGCGGCCGCAACTGTCTTGTCGAGCTCGGCTTGGCCGTGGGCCGCCGAGAGGAAAGCGGCCTCGAACTGCGAGCATGGCAGATAGATGCCGGCGTTGAGCATCCCGCGAAAGAATCTCGCAAAGCGATCCGTGTCGCTGTTCGAGGCGGAGTCGAAATCCGTGACAGGACTGCTGGTAAAGAAAACGGTAAACATCGATCCCACGCGATTGATCGTGACCGCTACGCCGGCCCTCTGCGCAGCCCCGGCGAGACCTTCCTCGAGGAGTGCGCCGTTGGCTTCGAGTTGCTCGAAGATCCCCGGGTTCCGTTGCAGCGTGCGCAGCGTAGCCAAGCCTCCCGCCACGGCCAGTGGGTTCCCCGACAACGTCCCCGCCTGGTAGACCGGCCCTAGGGGGGCTACGTGTTCCATGACGTCGCGGCGCCCGCCGTAGGCGCCGACGGGCAGCCCTCCGCCGATCACCTTGCCCAGTGTCGTCAGGTCCGGCCGGATGCCGTAGAGCGCCTGGGCCCCGCCGAGCGCGACCCGGAATCCGGTCATGACTTCGTCGAGAATCAGCAGCGCCCCGTGGCGGCTGGTGATCTCTTGCAGAGCCCTGAGATATCCCTCGGCCGGGGAGACACAGCCCATGTTGCCCACGACCGGCTCCAGGATCACACAGGCAATCTGGTCACCGTGGCGCCGGAAGCATTCCTCAACCGCCTTGACGGAGTTATAGGGAAGGGGAATCGTCGTCGCGGAGAGACTCTGCGGCACGCCCGCCGAATCGGAAATTCCGAGCGTCGCCAATCCCGAGCCGGCCTTCACCAACAGGGAGTCTACGTGGCCGTGGTAACAGCCCGTGAACTTGACCACCAAATCGCGCTGGGTATAGCCTCGGGCGAGCCGAACGGCGCTCATCGTCGCCTCGGTGCCGGAGTTGACTAGACGTACCATCTCGACCGAAGGCACCAGTTCGCCGATCAGCTCGGCCATCTCGACTTCCTGTTCCGTGGGCGCGCCGAAACTGGTGCCGGTCTGAAGAGCGCCCTCGAGAGCTTCGATGACCGCCGGGTGACGGTGCCCGAGGATCAGCGGCCCCCACGATCCCACGAAGTCGACGTATTCGTTACCATCGGCGTCAAACAGCGACGGCCCGTCGCCACGAACGACAAACGGCGGGTCGCCCCCCACGGCCCGAAAGGCGCGGGCCGGCGAGTTGACGCCGCCGGGAATGGAGGTCTGTGCTCGCTCAAATAGTTCGCTTGATCGGGGCCGCCGGCCCCTCTCCCTCGTTGTTCCTTCGCCCGGCATCGTGTTCTCCCCGCGAGTCCAAAGTTACTGCTTCCGATCGACTTTGTGGCCGACGACGCCGTCGCGACCGTCAAAATGGATATTGTATCGAGTTGAAGATACGTTCACATCAGCGGCTCGCGCCGGTCAGCCGCTCCAGCGATACCGCACCAAGTTTCGGTGACAACCGGCTTTCAATACCGCCCGCATTCCGGCCCACTCGCCGGTTTCCAAAGTAGAAAAGCGGAATACCGTTCCGTACTCGGTTTTTAGATTGAGCGATAGTTTCACGGCCCAGCTCAGGGTGTCCAACCCCCGCTTGGGGCACACTATATAGGCAGTGCTCGTTCTCGCCTCAGCGTCGCCCCGACGCCAACAAATCCTTCAAAAGGCTCAGATCCCTTTCTCGGTAAGGCCGGCGAATGTGGATGAGAGCGAGCACGAAGCGGAGACGCCGCTCGACCATGTGAGGCGGCTGGCCGAGGCGAAGGCGCTCGCTGTTTGGCGCGCGGGCGAGCTCGTCCTCGGGGCGGACACGATCGTCGTTGTTGGCGGCGCCGCTCTCGGTAAACCTAGCGATCGCGAAGATGCAGCCCGCATGCTCACGCTGCTGTCGGGCCGCACGCACGATGTTCTGACGGGCGTCTGTCTGCTCGAAGCGGACCGCTGCCGAGTGGCCGTTGAGCAAACGAAGGTCCGCTTTCGGGCGATCAGCGAACAAGAGATCGAGACCTACGTCAGCAGCGGTGAGCCGTTCGGCAAGGCCGGCGCCTACGCGATACAGGGTGGCGCCGGCGAGTTTGTCGAGCGCATCGAGGGCTGCTATTTTAACGTCGTTGGTCTGCCGGTAGCTCGGCTCTACAGTATGCTTCGGCCTGCCTCGGATGCGCGCTCGAAGAGGTTGTTCGAAGCCGAGACCCGGCTTCCGAAACGCCCCCCCCACTTGCCCCAGGAGATGCAAGAGCACGAGTCGCCGCGCGAATACGTCAAACGGATGGCTGGGATTGCCGCAAGAGCCGCCCCACCCGGGCCCGAGAACATCGCTTCGGGGACCGCAAAAGTGATTTCGGCGGACGGCATCCTTCTCGGCAAGCCGGGGGGCTCGAGCGAAGCCGTCGGTATGCTCCGAATACTCGCCGGGCGCAAACACAACGTCTTGACTGCTGAATGCAGGATCGGCTCAACCGGCAGCCACACGAAGGTCGACGAGACGAAAGTCCAACTGCTCGAACTCAGCGACGAAGAGATTCGCGGCTATGTGGCGACCGGCGAGCCGCTGGCACACTTGGGAGCCTATTCGGCCGCGGGCCTCGCTTCGAAGTTCATTGAGCGAATAGAAGGGCGATTCGAAAACGTCGGCGGGATGGCGGTGCCGTAGCGCCCATCGGTGGCCAGAGAACCGGCGGGACGGGCGCTCGTCCGGGGAGGGTGCCGGACTCCGCTCGCCCTGCGGGATCCCTCCGCCGCCGGCAACGTCCAGGATCGGAGTAGAAAAGTGTTCAAGACGTACTCGGCTTGACAGACGTGGCGCACGCCTCCCGGCGTGCCGTGCCGGCATTCTTGCCGGCATTGGGGCCAGTACTCCTGCCGCCATGGGGCTGCACCGCCCGGCGGGCAGACCAGTCGCAGCAACGAGACATGTCGCCAGGAATGGCGATACGGCACGCAGGTTTGCGCGCCACACAGCAGGAAGCCCCTCGTTATCGTGGTTCGCCTTCTCGTCCGCGCGAGAGGTCGGCAAACGCCGAGCCGACGCCGCTAGCCGCCCGAACCTCACGAATCAAGCTTCATCCGCTCCAGCTTGCGGTAGAGCGTCTTGCGTTCGATGTTGAGGATCTGAGCGGCCCGCGTTTTGTTTCCTCCGGTCGCCCGAAGAACCTTGCGGATTTGCTCCTCTTCCGCGTCCATCAGTGACTGAACCGGCTTGCTGCGCGGTTCCAGACTGTTCAAGGCGTCCGCAACGGCATCTGCTTCCAGCACTTCAACCGGGCTCAGGATCAAAAGCCTCTCCAAGACGTGCTGCAGCTGCCTCACGTTACCCGGCCAGGCATGCTCTTCCAGAGCCTTCAGGCCACCCGCTGCCAGCCGAACGTTTCGCTCGTATCGGCTGTTGAAGAGCCGTAAGAAGTGATTGGCGAGCAGCCGTATATCGCTTCGCCGCTCTCGCAACGGGGGCAAGCGGATGTGCACGACGTTGAGCCGGAACCACAAATCCTGTCGGAACTTGCCTTCCTCGATAAGAGTTTGGAGATCGCGGTT
The DNA here is from genome assembly GCA_965206025.1 of Bryobacterales bacterium. Lineage (GTDB taxonomy): Bacteria > Acidobacteriota > Terriglobia > Bryobacterales > UBA6623. The sequence goes on from CBDBIU010000004.1 coordinate 1,326,063, forward strand.
GGTCGCGGCGACAACGCGAACGTCCACCCGACGGCTGACTGAAGACCCCAACGGACGTATTTCCTTTTCTTGAAGGAACCGCAACAGCTTGAGCTGAAATCCCGTATCCACCTCGGCGATCTCGTCCAAGAAGACCGTGCCGCCCTTTGCTGACTCGATCAGCCCCTTGCGATCGCGATCCGCGCCTGTAAAAGCGCCGCGCAAGCTGCCGAAAAGCTCGCTTTCCATGATGGTGGGGGCGATCGAGCCACAATCGACGGGTACGAACGGTCCCTGCCGGCGAAGGCTGTTTTGGTGGATCAGTCGTGCAACAAGCTCTTTGCCGGTACCGGATTCGCCCTCGACCAGCACCGGAGCGTCGGTCGGCGCGGCCCGCGAGATTGTCTTATAGACCGCGACCATCCGAGCCGATGATCCCACCATCTCGGTGGGCGGCGTCTCTGCTGAGGGAGCTTGGACGTGGCCGCGTTCCGAGAGAAAAGCCTCTGCCTGGCGGATAGCCCGCAGGAGTTCGCTGATGTCGAAAGGTTTGGCCAGATAGTCGAGGGCGCCTCCCTGAGTGGCTTCCATGACCGTCTCGACCGTCCCCTGTCCCGTGATAACGATGACCGCGCAGCCGGGATCATAGTCTCGAGCCGCGCGAAGCACGTCAAGTCCTGTCCGCTCATCCAGGTAAATATCGGTGATGACGATGGGGTAGCTCTCGTTGGCCAGCTTCGTCAACGCCTCGGATGTGGAGGTAACGGCCTCGACGGGATATCCTTCCGCTTCCAGCCCGGCCACAAACGTGATCACCACCGAAGGATCGTCTTCGACAAACAGAATGCGTGGCTTTTCGCTCATGGGTTGACCCCGCCTGTCGGTTTCCCGAACAACCCGGCCTACGCCGTCCGCGCGGCGCGACCGTCCGCGCGCGGCAAGGAGAGAGTGAAACGCGAGCCGCGATCGATGCGGCTTTCCACTTCGATGGATCCACCGTGCTGGACGACGATTTCTTCTACAATCGCCAGCCCCAAGCCCGTGCCGTCCTGGCCGGATCGCTGGGCTCTGTTGGTGCGGTAGAACTTTCGGAAGATCTGCTTTATCTCGTTTTCGTCCATGCCGTGGCCGCGGTCTTCCACCGAAATACGTACATTCTCATGGTGACGCCAGGCGCGGACGGTAACCGAAGTGTTTGCGGGCGAGTACTTTACGGCGTTCGTCAATAGATTATAGCAGGCATATTCGAGGAATTCAGGGTCTCCTAAGATTGCTCCGGCCGCTCCCCTGACGTGCTCAATGCGTATGCTTTTACGCTGCGCCGGCCCAAGGACGCGTTCGATACAACGCGCCAAGATGTCGTCGGCCCCGACCGCTTGGCGTTGTAGCTCCAACTGGCCCGCCCGGAGTCTCTCGACGGACAGAAACATCTCGACCATCCTCGCCAACCGCTTCGACTCTTGATGAATCAGCCCGGCGATCTGTTTGCGCTTTTCCTCGCTCAGCGAATAGCGGCTCATCAGCTCGCTCGACCCCTGAATGGTGGTTAGCGGAGTCCGCATTTCGTGGGTCACATAGTGAACGGCTCGCTGATAGCGTTCCCGCTGCTGCTCCGCCGAGGCAAGCTTTCCACGCAGGAGGAAATACTGATAGCCACCACCTGAGAGAAATGTCAGCCACCCCACCGCCACAAGTGGCGCCGCGCTCACCACGTATCCGCCGCTCAGGGAGACAACGGGAGCCAGATGGGCAGCTGCCAGCAACCCGGCGGCGGCGGAGAAAGCCGGGATTCCACGCAGCTTCCAGAAGCAAGCCCCGAGCGCCGTCGCCAGCGCCAAAACGGCCGCCAAAACGGTCGAGTCCGTCACCGGGTGCAGTAAACGCCCCCGCTCCAACGTTTCGTGAACGTTGGCGTTGATCTCGACGCCCGACATGGCCCTGCCGAACGAATAGGGGGTCATCAAGTAGCGGTCGATCCCGCCGGCGATGTCCACACCCACGAAAACGGCTCTGCCTTTTGCGATGGAAGCGGATTCAGGATCCTCGAGCACTTGCTTCAACGAGATTCGCTCGATCGGTGAGCGGGGGTTGGCGAAACGAATGAGCAGCGACCGAGCTTCGCGCCGCGAAGCCGGGATGAATCGTCCACCGACTTCCAAGCCTTCGCCGGACTCCCTGATGATCTCGGCCCCATGAGCCAGCCGATACGCCTCGAGCCCCATGGCCCAGCGCCGCGTCATGCCCCCTACCTTGGCCGGCAGAACGCGACGACAGACGCCGTCGTCGTCCGGCTCGGCGTGAACGTGGCCCAGCGCCGCCGATTGCCGCGCGAACCGCTCCAGCGGCTCCACCCAAGCGCCGGCTTCCGGACCACTACTCAGCCGCAAGTGCGTCGCCAGGACAACGTTCGGCGCGCCGCCGAGCGCCTCTTCGAGCCTGTTGTTTTCCGCTTCATCACCCGGTTCGGAGAGAACGATATCGATCGCTACGACTGCCGGATCGTGCCGGGAGATGATTTCGAGAGCCTCGGCGAGCGGCCCGCGAAGCCTCAGCAAGCCTTCGTACGCCTCTAGGGTCTCATCGTCGATGGCAAGGATTAGTGCTGCTGAACGCTCGACCGGGGGCGGCCACAAGCGTAAAGAAAGGTCGTAGACCCAGACGTCGAGTTGGGCGCCGATCCGGCTCCAGCCCAAGATCAACCCGAGTACCGCGGCGGCGGCGATCAGGCCTGCATACTGCCACGCGTGGGTACGCATCGACAGTTCCAAGTATATCGGCTGATCCCGCTTCCGAAGCGGCCCCGGCCGGATTCGCGATTACAGGGATCTCTGTCCAACGCGGAAGTGGTCTGTTCCGAGAGCCTTCCGAGCCGCGACCGTGAAGGAGCGGTCCAGTAATTGCCGCCTATAAACGACCGCGAACTTATGGGACCAAGCACTAGCTCGCCGTAGCCGGGGCGCGCGCCGCTCAGCGACCCGTTTCTTGAGAAATGCCGGCCAGGCTGGCGCCGTTCCCCCTATCCTTAGTCGCCGGCAAGAGAAGTGCCAACCCAATCGTGTAAGATGGAGAGGCTCTATCGCGGTCTCGACGGCGTCTCTGCTCTGTGTGGCCGAGCAGCTCGGCGGGCGAAGGTCACCGACGAGGCCAGTTCAGGGCGAGGTCGAATCACCCACTCAACAACTACACAAGGAGCTGAGTACTATGGCTTTTACTCTTCCCGATTTGCCGTATGCCGTCGATGCGCTGGAACCCCATATCGACGCCAGGACGATGGAGATCCATCACGGCAAACATCACGCCACCTATGTAAAGAATCTCAACGCCGCGATCGGTGATAACTCCGAGCTTGCCGGCAAGTCTGTCGACGATCTTGTCCGGAATCTCGATGCCGTGCCCGAGGCGATTCGGGGCGCGGTGCGCAACAATGGCGGCGGCCACTTGAACCATTCCATGTTTTGGCGAATCATGAACGGCGGCGGCGGCGCACCGAGCGGCGACTTGGCTAGCGCCATCGACAGCACGTTTGGAAGCCTAGACGGTTTCAAGGAGAATTTCAAGAAAGCCGCTCTGACGCGTTTCGGCAGCGGCTGGGCCTGGCTCTCGGTGGACGCCGGCAAGAGCCTCGTCGTCGAGTCGACAGCCAATCAGGATAATCCCATCTCGCACGGCAACACGCCGATTCTTGGCATTGACGTCTGGGAGCACGCCTACTACTTGAACTACCAGAACAGGCGCCCGGACTACGTCGACGCCTGGCACAACGTGGTCGACTGGGATGCGGTCGCCGAGCGTTTCGCCGCCGCAAGCGGCTAGCCGGCATTTCTCACCAGCGGTCGCCGGGAATGGAAGCGAATGCCCGCCGTCAGGGATGTAGGGGCGCGATTCATCGCGCCCGCTTGCCTTACAAGCTGTAACCCCGATTTTCGATTTGAGTTTGACATTCCGACTTTGCGGTGGCGTTCAGCGTCTTTATTCATAGGGGCTAGAGCCCGATGAGGACGCCAGGGAGGCCAACACCCAATGGGTGAAAAAGAAACAAAGCCGTTCCAGCTAACTTTCAATGGACTTCTCAAAGTCGATTTCCAAGGATCGCACGTCACTTCCGACGGTGGCTTGATTTTGGTTCGCGAACTGGACGAACGGCTCGGGTTCGGAGAACTGATTGACGAGCATGTCAGCGACTCCCGGCAAGGCACAAACAAGCAGTTCACGCTCGCTGATCTGTTGCGGCAGTCGGTCTACAGCCGCTTGGCGGGCTACGAGGACCTCAACGACGCCGCGCGGGTTTCGATCGATCCGACGTTTCGGCTGATCGGTTCGCAGAAAATCTGGGATCGCGGTGCGGCCTTGACCTCGACGCTCCACAGCTTCGAGACGGAGATGCTGGCGAGCGAAGAGAACCTGCTGGGGTTGATGGCGTTGAACCGGGAGCTGCTCGCCCAAGCCGAGACCCAAGACAACTCCGAGCGGGTTGTTCTGGACATGGACTCGACGGAAAGCCCCGTCCACGGCCAACAGGAAGGCAGCGCCTACAACGGCCATTTCGAGTCCGTCTGCTACCACCCGCTGTTGCTGTTCAACAGTCACGGCGACTGTCTGGCGGCCAAGCTCCGTCCGGGCAATGTGCACAGCGCTGAGGACTGGGATGAACTGCTCCTGCCCGAGATCGAACGTCAGCAGAACCATGGCAAAGAGGTTGCCTTCCGGGGGGATGCAGCCTTTGCCAAGCCAGAGATTTACGAGGCTTCGGAGGAGCGTGGCGTGAAGTATGCCATCCGCCTTCCGGCGAACGAGAACCTGCGGCGTGAAGTTGCCGAGCTGTTGGTGCGGCCGGTGGGAAGACCCACTCGGAAGCCTTTGGTGCGCTACAGGAGCTTTCTCTACCGGGCAGCGAGCTGGAGCAAGGCCCGAAGGGTCGTGGCCAAGGTGGAGCATCACGCTGGGGAGCTGTTTCCACGGGACAACTTCATCGTCACCAACCTGACTCTGCCGAGCCGCTCCGTGGTGCGCTTCTACAACAAGCGCGGGACGGCCGAGCAGTGGATTAAAGAAGGCAAGCAGGCGACGCATTGGACCAGGCTGTCGTGCCATCGCTTCCGGGCGAACGAAGTGCGCTTGCAGTTGAGTGTGCTGGCCTACAACCTGGGCAACCTGTGGCGGCGGCTGGGACTGCCACCAAGGATCAAGAGCTGGTCGCTGACGAGCTTGCAACACAGGTTGATGAAGACCGGCGGTCGGCTGGTCAAGCACGCGCGGTATTACTGGCTGCTGCTGGCCGAAGGACATTTGAACCGCAGGCTGTTCGGCGACATGCTGCACAGGATCTGGGCGCTGCCGCTGCCAAGCGGGTAGCGTTGACCGGGCGAGGATCAACAGTTTTCGGCTCCAAAAGGTTTCGCAAGGAGCAGTGTCGGCCGGAGCGCCGTTCAGTCCGCTCAATCAACGTCTGTGAGCGGATGGACGAGCCCTGGCGCCTACCGGTGGAGGTCATGTGCAGGGTTCAGCGCGAAAAGACGTGGTATGCGGGGCAGCGCGGGTGTATACTTTCACCGTGCCAGGGCCAAAATGGAAATCCTGGCTTGAATCAATCAGAGTCGATAGTGACACCGTCCTCGGGGGCCAGACTGTTCGTGGAACCGTCCGTCTCAATTCTCCCTCGGGGACCTCGGACATTCCCGTTGACCTTCAAAGCTCGGTCCCCTCCGCAGCGTCGGTGCAGCCGAATGTGACCATTCCCCAGGGGCACACGTCAGCTTCTTTCAGCGTCTCGACATCACCTGTCAGCCGACCGACCCATATAACTCTGTCTGCCTTTTACAGATCGCTGACCGTAACGACAGTCCTGGTTATTCAGCCCCCAACACCAACTCTGGAGTCCCTGATAGTTCTGCCAAGACAAACAACCTCCGGCGTCAGCGTCACCGGCGAGGTCGCTTTGCGCCACCCAGCGCCAAATAGTGGCGTCAGTGTAGAGCTCGGCAGCTCGAACCTCTCTGCTGCAGAGCCGCCGCCTTTCGTGATTGTTGAAGCCGGACGGACGACAGCACCTTTCCAGATCAAGGTTAGACAAGTCTTTGTCGATCAGACCGTCCGCATCACGGCGCGCGTTGAGAATTCGTCAAAGAGCTTTGATCTGCCGATTCAAGCAGCTCGCGCCGAACTGGCCAGACTTGGAGTTGAGCCGAGCCCGGTGCGGGGCGGAGATGTAGCGACGGCGCAGTTGACTCTGACGGCAGCGGCGCCGCCAGAAGGATATGGCGTGCAGCTATCGAGTTCCGATTCCGGTGCCGCTTCGGTTCCTAGTAGCGTCGTCGTCCCGGGCTCGCGGACAGTCGAAGAGTTCGCGGTGCAAACCTATGCAGTGCCGTCGGATCGTCAGGTGACCCTGACAGCTCGTGCGAATGGCGTTGTGAAAACGGCAACGCTCACCGTTCTGGCGGCACCTGCACTGCAGAGCGTGTCGGTCTCTCCCCTTGCGGTGACCGGGGGTGACTCGGCCACTGGGGTCGTGACCTTGGATGGGCCGGCGCCGGTCGGAGGAGCGGTAGTGAACCTGCAGAGCGACAACAGTGCCGCCCAGGTTCAGGCAAGTGCGACCGTGTCGGCGGGACAATTCTCGACAACGTTTGAGATTAGCACACAGAGCGTTGCTTCGACGCAGAGTGTGACGATCACAGCCAGCTATAACAATACGACCCGCACCGCCACGTTGACGGTGAATCCCGCGATAGCCAACCTGCAGAGCGTGTCGGTCTCTCCCCTTGCGGTGACCGGGGGTGACTCGGCCACTGGGGTCGTGACCTTGGATGGGCCGGCCGGTCGGAGGAGCGGTAGTGAACCTGCAGAGCGACAACAGTGCCGCCCAGGTTCAGGCAAGTGCGACCGTGTCGGCGGGACAATTCTCGACAACGTTTGAGATTAGCACACAGAGCGTTGCTTCGACGCAGAGTGTGACGATCACAGCCAGCTATAACAATACGACCCGCACCGCCACGTTGACGGTGAATCCCGCGATGCCACCAAATAACACCCTGATGGTGGTGGCTGAGTATAACGGTCCCGATGCGGGGCAATTGCGAAGCTTGGCCTGGGATGGCAGCACGCTCTGGTCGAACACTTCCCCAAGCGGCTTCTCCAGCACCATCTACAAGCACAACTTAGACGCGACCTTGAGTGTAAACACCACGTACCCCAGCCCCTCCAACTATACAACGGGGATCGAATGGATCAATGGGCGCCTGTGGTCTGTGGATAATTTCAGCGACAGACTGATTAAACACACGGGAGCGATCACATCCATTGAGGCAACCTTCGGTTTGCAGGGCCGCCGCAGTCCGGACGGTGTTGCCTGGACGGGCAGCGAGATGCGGGTAACCAACGAGAACGCCATGCAGAGATTCAATACTAGCGGGACCTTCCTTGGCGAGATCGTTGTGCGGGCATATTCCGACATCACCTTCATGAATGGCTTCCTCATTGCTGTCGCGGAGGGCACAGTTTACAAGTTGAATCTCGACTCCACCCTATCCATTGCGGCCACTTTTGTTGCACCTGGGCCCGAGGCCCGGGGAGTGACTTGGGATGGCCAGTTTTTGTGGGTAGCAGACTCTACCACTAACAAGATCTATAAACCTCGATCTCCAACTCCAGGCTCTTGTTGGCCGGAATGCGAATGGCGTACTGTACTCCGCGTTCCTCCGAAGCCTCATAAACCTCCGGCTTGGCAAAGGCCGCATCGCCCCGGAAGGCGACCTGCTTGCCCGCAGCCTGTTGGCGCTCGATCTCCGGCAACAATAGCTCATCCCAGTCGTCGGCGCTGTGCACGTTGCCTGGACGCAGCTTTGCAGCGAGGCAATCACCATGACCGTTGAACAAAAGCAACGGATGGTAGCAGACCGACTCGAAGTGTCCGTTGTAGGCACTGCCTTCCTGTTGGCCATGGACCGGACTCTCGGTGGAGTCCATGTCCAGAACGACCCGCTCGGAGTCGTCGAACGCCTCCGCTTGCCCGACCAGCTCTCGGTTCAGCGCCATCAGCCCCAGCAGGTTCTCTTCGCTCGCCAGCATCTCCGTCTCGAAGCCGTGCAGCGTCGAGGTCAAGGCCGCACCGCGATCCCAGATCTTCTGCGAACCGATCAGCCGAAACGTCGGATCGATCGAAACCCGCTCGGCGTCGTTGAGGTCCTCGTAGCCCGCCAAGCGGCTGTAGACCGACTGCCGCAACAGATCAGCGAGCGTGAACTGCTTGTTTGTGCCTTGCCGGGAGTCGCTGAGATGCTCGTCAATCAGTTCTCCGAGACCGAGCCGTTCGTCCAGTTCGCGAACCAAAATCAGGCCACCATCAGAAGTGACGTGCGATCCCTGGAAATCGACTTTCAACAAGCCGTTGAAACTTAGCTGGAATGGCTTGGTTTGTTTTTCACCCATTGGGTGTTGGCCTCCATGGCGTCCTCATCGGGCTCTAGCCCCTATGAATAAAGACGCTCAAGGCCGCTGGAAGGTCGGGATGTCAAACATCAAATTGAAAATGCGGGATAAAACCCTGCTGCCTTGAGACAGGCCGGACGTTCTATGCGTGGTTCGGGCGGAGCCCTTGATCACCAGTGTAGAATCTATGAGGTATTTAAGCCGCCCAAGAGCCATCCTACCAGGCGCTCCAACCCGACAGCGGCTGCCACGCGTGGTTCGTCCTCCCTGGCTTTGGCCGGCGCTGCGGCGATTCCCGCGCAGGTCGTTTCGACCGATGGTACATTTGACTGCTTCCCTCATAGTGTTCATTGTGCGGGGGCCGGCCCCGCAAGCAGCAGACCAGCGATGGGCCGCGCGGCCAGGCGATAGAAGACCCTGGCCCAAATCCTTGGCGGCCTTGCACTCTTGATCGGCCTCTACCTCACTTGGCGCCGGATCACTGCTACCGAGAGGAACGAGCCTACCTGGAAAAGGCTTACCTCCCTAACACCCATCTCAGAAGGGGCTTACCTACGGACCGACTAGCCCGGATTTCTCATCAATCCTCGGAAGGAGGGTTGGAGGCGCGTGCGGACTGCGATTTTCATGGTCTTGGGACGGCAACGCCTCTCAGTGGCGTCGCCGGGAGGCGGAAACAGCCCGGCACGGCGTCAGTGGCCCCTTGGGGGACGTTTTTTGTCCGCTTCGGCCAAGTCTCGATGGCTGCCCCTCTCGAGGCCTGTGTGCTTCCAGTATGACTTGAAGTCGCCGCGTCGTTTTCAGCAGCGCAGCGGCTCGCGGCGTTGGAGATTGGCGTGGACTTGCTCAAACACCCCGGCCCAGGCATGCCCCGTCGCCAGCGATATCCACACCTGGCGCGCCGTGATCCGAACCCGCGCCCCGATCTTCAACAACCGCAGCCGGATCGTTGTGCATTGCGCCCGCGCCATCTTCGTCCCCGTCAACCCCAACCGCCGCAGCGCTTCCATCACACAGTAGGCGAGCGAGGAAAAATATAATCGAATCTGATTCGATCGAAACAGAGCCGTCGAGGTGCGGTCGGCGAACAACCCCAACTGCTGCCCAGGCCGTGGCTATCTTTACAGATAAGAACGGCAACTTCATCACGTCCGCCGACGCCCTGATTGAGTATCGACCCATTCTTCCGGGTCAGAGTTCCCCCTTCAAGGTGATGAAGAGCGAGAATCCTGCAATGAACTCGTGCCGGTTGGAATTCAAGCAGTTGATGGGTGGCGAACTCGCGACGTACCACAACTGGAAGCGGTGATGAAAGCCAAAAGGGGGTGCGCCGTCGCGCTAGGTGGCCACCTTAATGATACATCCGCGGGCAGAAATTTCGTGTCTGATACCGGCCCGGACTCGTGGTCTTCGAACCTCGCTGTTTGCCTTAGCGCGGAGAGCGGTCGGCGTCGCCGGAATCCCGGCTATCGCGCGAAGGACGGCCGCCCGCATCGGGCGGGGTTCGATCAAACCGCGACGCAGCCGGGACCTACTTGCCCCCCACCCGGGTAAGGATCTTATTCACACTCAAACCCCACCATTGCTTTCCTCGCCTGGGAAGGATGTCTTCTTCATTGAGCTTCCGGGCGATTCTGTCAAAGCCCATTTCTTGCGCTCTCAGCGTCTTCATGCGCTCGATGACCGCCTTCTCGCCCGGATAGTAGCCGTAGGGCTTTGCGCCCTCACAGCGTCCCGTACGGGCCTTTTTTCGCATCCTCGCGCCCCGCAGCTTTGCTACGATCAGCGACTTGTCATATTGCGCAACCGCGCCCATCATCTGTCGCAGTAGAACACGGGTAGGGTCATCGGCCATCAGATCGGGTTCGGCGACCGAGATGAGGTTGTTCCCACGGGAACCCACGAGTGGGCGACGAACGTGCCGCTGCGTCGAAGGCTTTGGCTCTGGCGCACCCCGGAGGCATATAGTCTAGATCGTCGAGACGCAAGGGACGTAAGCGTAGTCGCGGGGTGCGGATCTGATGCCGAGTGGTCATCTGGTTCGGCGATTATATCCTTGCTCCTGGGCGTACTGGCGGGAGGATCATTATTGGACCTCCCAAAGCTCGTAAATGGTCCGACCGTGTAGATCTGAGACCGTTTTCTTGAGTCTCGGGGAGTGTCCAAGCGCCGCCACCGTGTCGAAAAACATATCGCGAACCTCAGGATACGGCTCCCCCTCGGAGGAAGCGTACGAAACGAAAACGGTCCCGGGCTTTGGAATCCACTCGCCGATTACCTTCAACGTGTGCGACGTCTCCGGGTTGGGCTGGGGCACTTCGGTGAGAGGAAGGCGGTTTTTTGAGAGAAAGCGCAACTGGTTCGCAATCCCCCATGGCAACACGACGACCTGCTGAGCGCCGATCGAGCGCAGCGAGTCGTGGAGTGTGTAAACGGCTTCCGACCAATACGGCGTACCACCAAATCGTAGGAGTTGGATATGCTGCTGAACGGTGGTGCGGCAGTTCGCGCAAGCCAGCGCCAGAATGGCCAGTGGGAGCAAAAGGCGCACAGCCGTCGTGGTTCTTCGCAACCGGCTCTCCACCTGCTCGCTGGCCCCCGCCAAACTTGCCGCTACTAACAGACAGGGAAACGGATACATCAAGACCAAATGGTGCACTGAACCAGCCGATCGGATGGGGAACATGGGGGCTACGGTGAACAAACAGAACAGCAAGGAGAACAGAATGGGACGCCTGTAATGGGACCGCAGTGACAGCGGCAGAAGCAGCAGCGAAGCCACCACGGCGGACGTCATCCAGCTCCGACTCAGCAGTCCTTCGCCACTGACCTGATACGCGAGCCGTCCCAACGCGTCTTGCGGTTCGGAGGGTCGCTCCGCGGATACCTCGGAGGCCCAGCCCTGGAACTTCGTACCATCGAGCGCGCCTCGCAACATCGCGTACTTAGCATGGTACCGTTCCCAGTTCGTTTCTAGGGTTATGGCCGGAGGCTGGGAGAAAGGCTGTAAGAAGTACAAGAAAAGGCTCTTCTGGGATTTTAGTGGCTGGCGGCGGTGAGTGACGGATCCCTCGCCACTGTGAGGCCGACCTCCCGGAGCCTGCTTCGGTGCCATTCAAGGGCTTCGTGACAACTCTACGGCCCCCAAGGCCGGGCGGCGACTGCGTTGGCCAAAAAGAATTACTGATAAACAAAGGGTTACGAGTAGAGCAAGGCTGCTGGCAGGTAGTCGTACAGTCTCCCGAAGGCTGTGAAATGCGGATCCACAACTGTCATCCAGTGGCCACACTCAAAGAGATAACTCCCTGTTTATCAGTGTCTTATTCCCTTTACGAGTTGCCCACGACCGGACTGGCGTGTAGGGTATTTGGGGATTTCTTGGCCGCCTTTTGGGCTCCGATGTGACTGCGGGCGACGTCGGGTCGGCAGGATGGAGGAGCCGGCTACCCGTTGGCCACCCACTAAAAACCCGGAAGAGCCCAAGAAAAAGGGGGCTGAACCGAACAGGAACGCGAAACCGGCAGCGGCGAGGCGTGGGGCTTTGAACCTCGCGATCGTCTCTTTGCGAAACACGACTAGCACCGTGAGGGACAGAGCAAAGAGCAACACCAGGAAGTGGGCTTTGTCGAAGACACCGAGTCCGAAGACAAAAAAGCCGGCGGCGAGGTCCCGCAAGCGACGGTTTTCCCACCATCGGAGCACGAGCAAACATCCCAGCACCAAGCAAAACCTTTGGATGACCACCGGGCCCCAGTCGAGTCGGGACGTCCACAAGAAACTAGGATCGGTGGCAGCGAGCACTGCTGCCGCAAGTGCTACCTTCCAGCCACAAGCGCGGTGCGCAAACGAGAAAAACACACCGATCGTTAACGCCGCCAAGACTAGCATCGGTACCCGGGCAGCGGCTGCCGACGCAGGTGCCAGCTCCAACAGGCCACGGTAAACCCATCCTTTCAAGGCCCCGACGTAGGGCATCACCATCAGGCACGCGTCGGCTCCGAAGAGACGCTCGGTCCACGCACAACCTCTTGGCCTCGGATAGGACGCGGCGACGAAGAGCGTTTCGTCGTAATAAAGCCCCGGACGCTCGATCCACAGCCCCCCCAGGAACAGAAAAGCCCCGAGGGCAAGAGCGAGAACTAGCTTGGCCCAAACTGGTGGTTTCATAGAAGGAGCCGACTCGAAGTTCCAACTACGTTACATAGACGCTTCGCCCAAGAAACGGGTAGTTGAAACAACTCTAGAAAATACAGCAGATCTCAAACGGCAACTGCGTCGTGAATGCCCCGAAGTCATTGAAAAGGAATGCGATTACTGTAACACCGAATCTGTCATCCGTTATCTCTACCAATCCGTCTCGATCGGCCATACAAGGCAGGAAGTCCGACAAAACCAACGCCGTGTGATCACCTTCCTCCATCGAAAACGATTTTCGGCATAGCTCCTGCCCGCCTGTGTCCCGCGCGATAGCGGTGAGGTCACTACGGGAAAAGGAGCTGGCAATCGCAACGGTCGTCGTGAAGGGCCGCCGGTTTCGGAATGGGAACCGCATAAGATCCATGGTCCTGTCGAGGCTGGGTACGGACGCTTGAAAGTCAGGACGTCCCGGCACTTGCTGCGTCCAGCACGGCGTTAACCATAACGGCGCGGAAGTCGGAGGATTCGATCACAGCGTATCCGACGTTCAGCGGCCCACCTGAGGGTAGCGTGTAGAAATCGACGCCGGGGTAAGCGACAACCCCCGCGATGATATTCATCATGCCGAGATCAGACCCATTGCCGTCCAAGACGCGCACATCCATACGCGTACCGCCGTTGCGAAAAAAACTGATTGTGTAGGGAATAGGTCGTTCTTCGTCATCCGTGTTGACTACCTGAAGCTCTGCCACCCAGGATCCGCCTTGCACGATTTGGGGTAGGACACTTCCCTCGGCGATGGAGCCTGATTCCTTAACCGGTGGGTCAGCAGCGAAAGCGGTAAAGGCAAATAGCACGATTAACGCAGGAATGCGCATGGTGGGGTACCCTCACTTTTCCTTTGGGTTCAGAGTGAGCTTTGGTGGTCCGCGCGCTGCTGGCCGGGATACCGATGGACAGACACGGTCGCAAAGCTTCCCAGACTATAGTCTCTTGTCGGCAAGCAATCTGCGCGTGCTGCTCAGCAATCGGCAGAGGCCGCCCAAGCGATGTTCGAATCCTCGCATAGACCCTACCTTTGAGTCTATGCCGACCCTATGGTCGGGGTCGCGCACGAAGGTGAAGAAGACATTGATAGTCTGGGAGTGTGGCAGTATCGGTCTGCGCATAGCCGGCTCATCGATCGAGACCTTCGCAGTTGAGAATCTACGGCCTCCCAGCTACCTTAATAACACCGACATGCATGTGCTCAGCAGAAAAGAGCTGGTTTTCGCGGGAACAACTCTCCTCGTATGCGCTTCGCTGTTCTCGTGGAATCTGCGCTCCGCCGCCGACTCGCTTCCGCGACTGCGGGTCGAGTCGGTGCGGCGGGTCTTCCACAACGGCGAGCACAATGCCTTCACTGACCTGATCCGCTACAAGGGCCTCTACTATCTCACCTTCCGGAGTTGCCCAGATGGGCACATGGTGCATCCGACCTCTTCGATCCTGGTGCTTGCGAGCCGTGACGGCCGAGAGTGGCGCCAGGTGCACCGCTTCAATGTGCCCAAGCGAGACACGCGAGACCCCCACTTCCTGATTTTCAAGGGCAAGCTTTTCGTCTACAGCGGAACGTGGTACTGCGGTGAGACTTCCCCCGAGCCTTACAACATGAACCAGCACCTCGGGTACGCCGCGTGGACCGAAGACGGTAGCTGCTGGCAAGGCCCCCAAATGCTCGAAGGCACCTATGGCCACTATATTTGGCGGGCGGCGGTCTTCGGCGGTAAGGCCTATCTGTGCGGCCGTCGGAAGCACGAGTTCGCCGAGACCAAGACGCGGGAGGAGCGCAACCCACTTGTGGAATCAGCTTTACTCGAAAGCGACGACGGACTTATTTGGCGGAAGATCGGGCTGTTTCAGGAGAGCTACGGGAATGAGACAGCCTTCCTGTTCGAGCCCGACGGCTCGATCCTCGCCGTGGCCCGTGGCGGCGGACGACGCAACGCCCAGCTGGTACGGGCGCGGCCCCCTTATCAAGAGTGGACGCGGACCGATCTGGGCCGCTACATCGGCGGGCCACTGCTGGTTAGGTGGGGGGCACGCTACCTTGTCGGGGGCCGCAAGCTGACCGAGGCGGGGCCGCGGATGGCCCTCTCCTGGCTTGCCCAAGATCGCCTCAACGAGCTGCTCGATCTGCCCAGCGATGGCGACAACTCCTATCCGGGATTTGTCGCGCTCAGCCCGACCCGCGCCTGGGTCTCCTACTATTCGAGTCACGAGAAAGACAGTGCCGGCAAACCGATCACGGCAATCTATTTGGCCGAGCTGGCGATCGGAGGGCGCTAGACAAATCTACCTATAAAATTTGCACGGAGAATTACTTCGCGACGCCCGGGAGTCTCTGAAGTTCTCCCTCGCCCAGTCGTCTGAATGAGGCAAGAACGTCACAAAAGTGTCAAGTTGCGAATGTTAGGTTCGGGACGGCTTCGGTAAACCCTAGCCGACCAGGGAGGATTCAGGAGCGGTGCCCCGAGGTGAAGTTCGGCTTTGGTTGCCCGCTATTTTGGATTTGTAGCGTGGAACTCAGAGATCACCGAGTTCCCGTCACGGCAAAGTACACGCAACCGATCGGGCGTCGTTGGCGGGCGAGTTCACGTCAGGTTGACCCCGCCCAACGTCGGTCTGCACCCTAGTCACTGGTGCTCATGAGGATCGAGACGAGCTCTTGACCGCCGAAAGCCGTTTCCGAAACCGTGAGGCCCATCAGCTCGAAGCCTTCTTCTCCGGCTTGGTTTAGCTCCTTCTCCATTGTGTTCGTTCGGGTCGTCGCGAGCAGTTTATAGAAATAGGTCTTGTGAGGACTGCCGATCTCACGCTGCAGAATGATGACGACTTCCTGGCCTCCAAACGCCGTTTCGGCCACGGACTGGCCGCAAAGGTGAAACCCTTCGGCGCCGGCCTGACGCAGCTCTTTCTGCATGGTCGATGTCTTGCTCGTTGCAAGCAGCTTGTATTCGTAGCGCTGATTGGCCGGGGTGTCTGTGGACTTGCTCATAACGGCGACGACCTCATTTCCGCCCAACGTCGGGCCGGTCATCGTGGCGGAGAACTCATAGCCAAGCGCCGCGGCTTCGTTCATCTCCTTCTGCATCGTCTTGGTCTTGTTCGTAGCAAGTAGCTTGTAGCTGATTCGTTCTCCGTCATCCGCGATCGGGGCAAGCGGTTGAGCTGATACAACCGCAGAAGCCAGGCCGGTAACGCAGGCAAATCGAGCAGCGAAGCGCGCGAGTCTCATAAGAACACCTCCGTATCGGATCGATGCGAAAAGGACGGATCTGGTTTCAGGCAAGATTCTCATGGGTGCGACTGGAGTGGCCCCCAAAACTGAGACAACCAGTTAAGGCTCAAAATCCATCCAAAGGAGAATTGAGTCATGGGATTGTCTCGTATGTTAGCGGCGGAGAGAAAATAGGCCACAAGGCGGCGGTGTTCAGCCGTGTTGTGGCGCCCGACGCGCCTCCCATTGGGCATTTCCCCCAGAAGTCCACAGCCCATTTCTCCAGACCCCTAACGGGGACATCTCGTGAATCTCGACCTCGGCTCCGACTGAGGGCCACGGGGTCGTCTTTCCATGTCCGCTAACCTAAGCCTAGAACGTATAGATTATAATAGACTTATGCCCCGCACCTGCACCGTCTGCTCGCACCGTGACAGGGAAGCGATCGATCAGGCTCTCGTCTCTGGAGAACCTTTCCGTCACATAGCGACACGTACCGGTACAAGCACGGCGGCCCTGCAGAGGCACAAGCATGACCACGTCCCGCGTAGTCTGGCTAAGGCCAAGGAAGCCCAAGAGTTGGCCCACGCCGACGGCCTGCTGGACCGTGTGCGCTGGCTGTGCGGAAGGGCGGAAGGGTTTCTCGCGGAGACGGAAGCGATTCAGCGTGAGGCAAGAGCCGAAGGGGATAAGAGACTGGCCGTCCTTGCGGTTCACGCCGGGCTGAAGGCGTTGCGCGAACTTCGGGAAACTGTCCACCTATTGAGCCAATTAACGGGCCATCTGGCACCGGAACCACGATTTGTCATCATCACCGCCGAGCAGCATGAAATGATGCAAGAATCCGAGCAAGAGGTGATGCGGCGCATCCATGCGGACCGCCCGGAACCGATCGACCTGACGCCAGAGGCTGAACCTTCCAGCGCTCCGCCCCCCCGTTGAGCGGCCCGTGTAAGCCGCCTGGCGCTCGAACGTCACCCCCCCCACTAGCTTCAGCGGTGCCGTGCGGTTTTGGGTCTGGTGCCAAATGCGGCAGGCGGTGTCGCGTTCTCTTCGCGACGCGCGCTTATAGGATGGCTCAATCGGCGGGAATGGCGATCTGCTCGGGGCGATACTCGCGCGTCTTGTCCTCGCCCGCGATGTGGACGCGCACGCGCCAAGTAAAGACCTGTAGCAGCTTTGCGGGCCCCTCGGGAGTCAGCACGACGCGATTGAGGAACGGGTAGAGACGGGCCGATGGAACGCCGAATTTCCGCTCAGCCGCGAGACACTCAGGGGGCCAACCGGTCTCGGGAGCCGGTCCAGACTGCCGCCCAAGCAGCGCCAAGACCTCGGGCCTGTGTCGGCGCAGAACCTCTACTGCGACAGCTACGGGCGTGGGCGTGGGTTCAGGAATACGGCAAAGAAGGCGGTCTCCTTCGAGCCTGACTCGGCCGCCTGCTGATTCGATGGCACAGAACGCTTGAACAACGTTCATATGTCCGTATCTCTCCATCCTTCAGCCGGCCTTGGCGGACGACTACCCCTCCGAAGATGCTCATTTTCTGCGAAGGGGCTCACTCCCGTGGCTTGAGCCCCTTCGGGAAATTTGAGCCCCTTCGGTGGCAGGCTCCACTCCCAGCCGCCGGCAAAGCCGCATTTACGCACCGAGATTTTTAGGGCCTCCTTGACCCGCCGGACGGTTGCCCACGAAAGGCTGGCCGCGTTCGATTGTCGCTTGACCTCCTCCGAGGAGACCGGCCCCTCGGCCAACAACTCGGAGAGAAACGCCGCCGCCCCCGTCAAGGCTTCGCCTCGTTCGTGGGCGCTTCCTCCGGCCGCGAGAATTTCGGCGGCCGTGGTGGTGATTTCCCCGTCAAACCACAGCAGGGAAATAGTCGACAGCTCCCCGGCTTCAGTGCGGACGGTTGCCGGCCGAATCTCGAAGGCCAGGCCTGTCCCGTCGGCACCCAGATTGTTTTTCAGCGGCACAAAGAGGCGGCGGGCAGCATCGTCCCGGTCTTTGCCGACCAGCCAGGCGCAGCGGGCAGCGGCGACGAACGCAAGAGAGCCGGTGACCCGGGTCAGTGCGTCGGCGTGGGCGTTTTTGTTCAGGTGAGCTATGGCGAGAACAGCCACGCGGCGTTCAGCCGCCAGCGCAGCCAATGGAGCCAGTACCCCCCGGACAGAAGCATCGCGGTGAGAGTCCAACTCGCCCAAGTACGCCGAGATGGGATCAATCACCACGAGCGCTGCGTCCGGAATTTTCTCCAGCTCCGCGCTGAGTTTATCGATATCGTCCGCCAGGCATAGTTCCCGGCGCACTTCGCGCCCCTCCGGGGTGAAGCCTTCCCTGACGCCTTCCAGGAGGTGCACCCGCCCCAGGTTTGCCCCGTTTGCGATAAGGCGCGGCAATATTGTGTCGGCGGGATCATCTTCGGCGGATAGGACCAGCGAGTGGCCACAGAGACACGACGAACCGTCCGGCCAATCCCACCCCTGGCTGACGGTGGCCGCCAAACCCAGCGCGAGTTGAGATTTCCCGACGCCCGGGTGCCCGACGAGTAGAGAGAGTTTCCCACGTGCAATGCGGCCGGGCCACAGCCAACGGATCGGCACGGGCTTAATATCGGCGGCGGGGGTGAGGATGATTTTGCCCGCATCAGGCCGGGTGCTCTTGCCTGTCTTTGTTTCAGCGGTTGCGCCCTGAGTAGGAAGCCATCGTGCGCGTAGCGCTTCAAGCGATTCCTTCGTCGCCGGCTCCGCGTTTTGAGCCAGCTCAATAAGCAACTCGCGCGAGCCGTTGTGCTCGGCCCACTCGCTAACGTCTTTTGCGCCGGGCAGTTCGACAATTCGGACCTCAGCGGCAACGCCCGAGAGACTATGGGCCACCTGGAGGGCATGCCCACGGCCGGGCTCGTCGGCGTCGGGTAGAATTGCAACCCGCTTGCCGCGAAAGAATTTGCAGTACTCCTCCCGCCACTTTCCTGCGCCACCCGAACAGGTGGTCGCGACCCAGCCCCATCTACCAAGCGTTTGGCAATCCTTTTCACCTTCGACGACAAGTAAGGTCGGCGCTTCAATCACTTTCGGCAAATTGTAGAGAACTCTGCGGACACCGTTGAGGTTCCAAATCCAGTCGCCGGCACCGTCGGGCCGGCGTTGTCGAAAGGTCTTCGGAGAAAAGCGAACGACCTGGAAGAGCAGGGACCCGGTCTCGTCGGTGTAATCGTAGGTCGCCGCGATTCGATTCGTTGAGTTTTCCCCGAGGCCCGCCGGCCCGTGCTGCACTCCGCATCGACAATCCCCGGCTAGCTTGTGGGCGTAAGTCTCACTCTCCGGGTGTCGTTCCAAAGCGCCGGCGTGATCCTCGCGGGTGCAATGAGCAATTTCTCCGTCGTCGCTAAGGAAGCCGAAACAGCGGACGCCCTTGGAGCGCGGAGCGTCGTCAAACCCCGCGCAGATAGGGCAAGGTTGGTGGCGGGTGAAGCGCTGCGACGAGTGAACGCTCATGGCCGCCCCCAGGACCGCGACTGTGCGTCAGCGGCGGGCATTAGGACGCCTTGCTGCGCGGCGCGTAGGTCCCCGCTGGCGGCTCGCCGTCGTCGCGGACGCGGCAAATCCAGTCGTCAATCTCGCCGGACAGCCAGACGGCTGCCCGTCCCACGTGGCGGGGCCGGGGGAACCGACCGTCGGAGCACCGCACGTAAATCGCCGACCGTCGCAGCCCGACCAATTCGATCACCGTCCGCAGTCGTAGAAGTCTTTGACCGTCTATGCTGGAAAAAGCATCTCATGGACGGTCAAATTCACAAATGGGAAATTTACGGGTTCAAGCGCGTGCGCGGATGGGGAGCGAATTGGGGAGCAGTGGAAACCTCGTGTTGATAAGTATCCATGTAATCAAATAGATAGTTCATTGAAATGGCGGAGGTGATGTCCGACTTCGATCGGGACGCCATTCGGCGAGAGGAGTAAGGGCGCCGGTTGTAGGAACCGCTGGGAATCTACCGCCCAGGATTTCGCTTTCGATATCCGCGGCTTCACGAAGCCCTGAGGGGGACTTCTTTCGGCTCCGTCAAGCGCTTGCCAGAGCTTCCCGCAAGCCCCTTGCGAGGTCTTCCTCGTCCTCTCGGCTAACCGTTCGCAAGTCAACCACCACGCGGTCACGTTCACAGCGTGCGATGACGGGCGGGTCGCCCTGGCGGAGGCGCTGCTCGAGTTTGGCCGCGGACAACCCGTTCGGGGGCGTAACGGCGATCAACGTCGTCGGCAGGGCTTCGGCGGGCGCGGATCCCCCGCCAAGGACGGATTGGCCCGCAACAAGCTCCATGATTTCCCCCGTGTCGCCGGCTATGCTCTTCAGGAAACGCTCAGCGCGCTCGCGGACGCTCTGTGCCGATTCGAGCACCATTCCCAAGGCGGGGATCTCGTCATAGCGCTGGAACAGATAGTCGTTGAGCGTGGCTTCGAGGGCCGCGTAGGTGAGCTTGCCGACGCGTAGGGCCCGGAACAAGGGATTGCGCCGCACCCGCCGCACCCATTCCGCCCGTCCCGCAATGATGCCGGCCTGTGGCCCGCCGAGAAGCTTGTCGCCGCTAAAGGTGACCAAATCCACCCCGGCCCCTAGGCTCTCCGTAACCCGGGGCTCATCGTCCAAGCCGGCCCCCCTCAGGTTCCAGAGGCAGCCGCTGCCGAGATCTTCCACCACCGGCAGCCCCAGCTCCTTGCCGAGCGAGACTAGCTCTTCGAGGCTGGGCCGGGAGGTGAAACCGACCATACGGAAATTGCTGTGATGCACGCGCAGCAGCAACCGTGTCTTCGGATTCACCGCCTTGCGGTAGTCGGCGATGTGCGTACGGTTGGTAGCGCCCACTTCGTGGAGCCGGACTCCGCTGCGGGACATGATGTCAGGAATGCGAAAGCCATCGCCGATCTCGATCAGCTCGCCGCGGGAGACGACAACCTCTCCGTCTTGGGCCAGCTCATTCAACACGAGAAAGATTGCCGCGGCGTTGTTGTTGACGACCACCGCCGGAGCGCCGAGCAGTTTTTCCAGCAACTCCCCGGCATGGACATCGCGGCTGCCGCGGCGCCCCTGACTCAGCTCATACTCGAGATTGCTGTAGCCTCCCGCCGTACGCCGGACCGCCTCGACAGCCCGCGGCGATAATGGCGCTCGACCGAGATTGGTGTGGAGAATCACCCCGGTGGCATTGATCACCTTTCGCAGCGAGGGCTGCCCGCGAGCCGCGAGCCGCCGACCGACTCGTTGCTCGACGCGCTCAATCATGTCGCCGCTCCACTCCGCCGGCGGTCCCCCGTCCCAGAGGCCATCGCGGATGCCCGTACGGGCTTCCTCGAGTGTTTCTCGGATTTCGGAGACCACGAGTTCCCGGGGGTTGGCCCGGAGCCATTCCGCGATCCGCGGTCTGCCCAGCAGGTCGTCCACCGCAGGAAGATCCTTGTAGCGCCGCTTTCGCTCGACCGCCTCCACGCCCCCATTGCAGCACCGCCGCGCGAAAGGCGTCAATGTCACGGTCGGATCTCAGGCGTCGCGCCGCGCGAGTGTTCCAAAGCGGCATCAGGCTGAGAGCTTGCGCCACAACGGGGGTTCGATGCCGCCGGGAATGGGCACGAAACGAAGGCCGCGCGGATCTCGGCGGGTGGAATGCCCGGAGAGGCCCGCTTGGACCCTCGTAACCCATTGATTGCAAACTGGTTGCTAGAAATTAGCTTTGTTTCGTATTCTTTCTTCGCTCGTCGAGCGTCACACCCCGGCCTACTCGCTCCCCCCTTCAGAATAGCGATCGTGTCAAGTGTTTCCGCGCGAGGGATGAGACAAGGCCGCGGGTCTGGGCCAAACGGCGGCCCAGGCCCGCGCTACGGGGACTATCCGTCCTTGCATGAGTGGTAAAGACCAACGACTTAATCAGGCTTCCCGACTCCCAGTTCCGGCAGGAAGTTTTCCATCACCCAGACCTCGGCTTCCTGTTTTCCGGCAGTAAATGCGAGGAGACGGCCGTCGGGAACCGAAACCGGGGCGAATTGGTGGCAGTCCCCATTTTTCTCTCCCGTGCGACTTTCGCCACGGGCTGTTAGCGCCTCATGTGTGAAAAAACCGCCGGAACCGTGGTCGAATACTGTCCCGTCCATCCAGTGCTGGGTTAACATGAATCATCGAAGCAGTAGACAAGTTGCAGTAATCCAGCCGGGCTGCTCCCGGCCGCCACGGCGACAATGATTCGCGCCGAGAGTCCTCCTGAGGGTCTCGTACCCCTTTTCATGCGTGGTCGGTTTACTGTGGAATCTCCTGGGCTTTTTCATGCTTAGTACCCCTCCGGCGCCTACGCGTAACGGCGATTCGCCGGTTAGACGGCGGGATTCTAGCCGACAAATCTGGGGCCACGTTTCCGCCAGGTCCAACAAGCGAACATTTTGCCGCGCCCTGAAGAGGGCTTCCGTGATCTTGTCTTTGTTGACATGTATCGGGGGGCCGCGGCTATCCGGTCAGACAACGCTAGAGGCAGCCGAGGAAGGCTCCGATGCCGGGCCCATTTTCACGGACGTAGGTCGAAGCTGGGGTGTGAATTTCAAACACGATTCAAAACACTCGTCACAAAAATACCTGCCGGAAACGATGGGAGCGGGCCTTGCGGCGTTTGACTACGATAACGATGGGTTCTTAGATTTGTTCTTCGTGAACGCTGCCGAGTTGGCGGACCCCATGCCGGCTAGGGCCGCGCCGGACAAATCCCAAGCCAGTCATTGGAACCGCCTGTACCGAAACAACGGGAAGGGCGGCTTCCGCGATGTCACCGAGGCCGCCGGGTTGGCCGGACACTCCTATGGAATGGGGGTGGCAGTCGGCGACTATGACAACGACGGCGCGTCGGATCTCTACGTCACGAACTTCGGCTCTAACATTCTCTACAGGAATGACGGCGATGGGACGTTCTCCGACGTTACAAAGGAAGCGGGAGTGTCTGGTGGGGACTGGTCCGTCTCAGCAGTTTTCGTTGATTACGACCACGACGGACTCCTCGACCTCATCGTGGCTCGATATTTGGAGTGGGATTTTTCAACCAACAAGTGGTGCGGCGAGCGTGGGTACTATCGGTCCTACTGTCACCCGAGGCATTTCGAACCGGCTACTTATCTCGTTTACCACAACAAAGGGAGTGGTGTCTTCAAAGACGTGTCCGAGGCGAGCGGGTTCGCCAAGCATCCCGGAAAGGGATTAGGAATCGCGATCAATGATTTCGATCACGACGGCAGAATTGACATTGCGGTGGCTAACGACTCATTTCCGCAGCAACTCTTTCGCAACGTCGGCGACGGTACATTCGCCGAGGCCGGTCTGTGGGCCGGGGTCGCCTATGACGAGGACGGTAATACGTTCGCCGGAATGGGCCTCGACTTCGCCGACTATGACAACGACGGATGGCCCGATCTTTTTATCAATGCTCTAGCTAACGAACGGTATGCCCTTTACCGGAACCGGGAAGGTTCTTTCGAATACGTCACTGGTCCAAGCCAGGTCGGCGTCATCACGGCCTTACATTCCGGGTGGGGCACGGCGTTTTTGGATTACGACAACGACGGTTGGAAAGACTTGTTTGTTGCCCAAGGCCACGTGATGGATAACATCGAATTGAAGCAGCCCTCGATGCGCTACCTGGAGCCGTTCCTGCTCATGAAAAACCGGCAAGGCAGCTTCCAGGATGTTTCCGAGCAGAGCGGGGACGCGTTTCTCGTCCCCCGACCGGGACGGGGCGCGGTGGCGGCTGATCTCGACAACGACGGCTTCGTGGACCTAGCCGTAAATTGCAACAACGAGTCGTCTGTTGTGCTGAAGAACGAGGGAGTTCCGGGTCGACACTGGCTCTTGTTGGACACCGTGGGCACCGTCAGCAATAGAGACGGAATCGGCGCCCAGATCCGCATAATCTCCGAATCGGGTTTGGAACAGCATGCCATGGTGAGTACGGCGGGAAGCTATCTATCGTCAGGCGACAAAAGGGTACATTTCGGGCTCGGCGGGGACAAGAAGGTGCGCTTGATCGAGGTTAGATGGCCAAGCGGGATCGTTCAGAGTCTTGAAAACGTCGCGGCCGACCAAATCTTGACCGTCCAGGAGCCGAAGGATGCTGCCGAGCAAGAACCTTAGCCTAGCAGCCCGTGGCAGAAGTAAACATCGCGAAAACTCGGGTACAGCCAGCCAATTCGGTTCAGGTTCAGTGCTCTGTTTCTAGGGCTAGGACCGGGGCGAATTGGCGGCAGTCCTACCGGCCGGTTGTAGTCCTTCGACAATCGGAGTAGAGTGAGCGGGGTCTTGAAGCTTTCGGGGCAGGAGGCGGAATCGCCGTGTGTAGTGCGTTAGGCGGAAGGCGGGGAATTGTAAAACTCGTCCGTCGTTTGCTACCGGCTCTGCTTGCTTTCGCTCCGCTCGTTTCATGGGGGCAAAGCCCGTTTTCCGGACGCGCGGGACTCATTCTTTACGTGGAAGGCGACGTAGTCCTACGTGGACGAGCCGGGTCTGGGCCTAGCCGGGAGCAACAGCATCTAGGGTCGGGCCAGCGTCTCCGTACAGGAGCCGGGCGGGCGGAAATGGCCCTTGCACCTGGTCTGCTCTTGGGTGTGGGGGAAAACACTGAGTTTGAGATGGTCAAGCCTCACTTGAGCAACCTCATAGTGCGGCTGATCTCGGGTTCTGCTGTTCTGAACGTGCTCGACGACGTGTATTTGGAGGCGCTTTCGGTTCAGTTCGGCGAGGCCGAGGCGAGGTTTGGCAAGCGCGGCGTATATCGCCTAGACACCTCGGCCGGAGGGTCTCTTCTGCTCAAGGTTTTCGATGGCAAGGCCACCGTGTCCGTCAACGGATCCAAACACAAAGTGAAAAAGAAATGGTCGCTTTCATGGGCCGACCCAGGTAGCGACCCCATCGTCGAGAAATTCGATCGTTCGCAGAAGGATTCACTAGATAAATGGCAAGGCGAGAGGATCGCGGCGCTTGAAGCGGCCGAGCGCGCCAACCGGGAAACCGAGTGTCGCGCTACGACGCTAGATTTGCCGGCCCAAATTGGGATGAATCAAAGGCGGCCCGGCGGCCAGGGTGATGCGACGACAATCGGGGCTGGCTGTGAGGGACGTTGACGAAAACGTTGGGTCCTCTGCACGCCGGTGCCGAGATCTAGTGCTTACTATCATAAGTTAGCGATCGTTTATGGGGCGGCCATCCGGGGACCGCTGCCTCGCGGTCGCGGCTCAGAAGGCTTTGTGAACAAAGCACCTCCGATCCAGACGGATGGCCGTATAATCCTTCGGGAAAGGCCCTTTTTAAATACGCGAACTTATGGAAGTAAGCACTAGCCCGCCACGGCAGGAAAAACGACAATCCCGACACCGGAACGGGCGTCGTGGGTGCTGTTCGCAATAGGGACGGCTCGCGCCCTGCCAGGCGGAAGAGCTATTCAGACGTCCTCCAGCGCGTCGTTAGGAAGTTGCCGGCGTAGCTAGTGATATGGCCCTTACACCAATTCTTTGATGGGCACGCCGGTGGCGTCGCCGATGGAGTTGGCGATTTTGATCGGGCGGCCGACGGGCGTCATGTAGGTCTTCTCCCAGTCGATGCCGAAGGCTTTGTAAACCGTCGCGAAGATGTCGCCTATCGTGATCATGCGGTCGGCAACGTAGGCGCCCCGTTCATCGCTGGCGCCGATGACCGTACCCCCCTGGATGCCGCCGCCTCCCATTATCAGCGACCAGCATTGAGGCCAATGGTCGCGGCCGTTCTTGGGATTTATGTGCGGGGTTCGTCCGAATTCGCCCATCGCAATCACGACGGTGGATTCGAGCAACCCTCGCTGATCGAGATCGTCCAGCAAGGTGGAAAAGCTCTGATCGAACGAGGGGCATAGCTCATCGCGGTGAAGCCTATCGTTGTCGCCGTGCGTATCCCACTGGTTGATCTTGTAGCCGGCCGCCGTCACGAAGCGCGTGCCTGCCTCCACAAGCCGTCTCGCCAATAGCATGCTTTGTCCCGCGGCGTCGCGGCCGTAGGCGTCCTTTGTCTTCTCTGATTCCTTCGAGAGGTCGAAGGCCTCTTTTACTGATGGCGTCAAGATCATCTTCAGAGCTTGCTCGGTGTAGGCGTCCATCTCTAGGGATTCCGCCGTCTCGGCCTTCTGGCGATAGAGGCGATCGACAACTCCTAGAAAGGATCGCCGGTCCTCGATGCGCCCCGCTGTAATCGATTTCGGCAGGGTCAGATCGGGCACTTCGAAATCCGCGCGGCTCGGGTCGGGCAGCATCATCGGGCCGTACTTGCCGCCGAGGAAAGCGCCGCTGAAATTCTCGGTGAGATGGTGGTCGTTGTCGCTCTCAGGATGCAGGACATAAGCCGGCATGTTGTTTCGCGGGGCCATTTCTTTGGCAATCACGGAACCCAGACAGGGAAACCGCATTGCGGCGTTGACCTGGTGGCCGGTCGCCGCATAATGAGTGGCCTGCGGGTGATTGCTTTCGAGGCTGTGAAGCGAGCGAATGATGGCCAACTTGTCCATTCGTTTGGCGATTTTGGGCACAAGTTCGGAAACCTGAATCCCGGCCACGTTCGTCGGAATGGGCTTAAAGGAGCTGTTCTTCTTGGGGTCCCAGGTGTCCACTTGGCTGGGGCCGCCTTCAAGCCACAGCAGGATGCACGACTGCGCCTTACCCTTCTTCGCGGCCCCTTTGCCTTCGACGGCCGCCATCAGGCGTTCCACCTGTAGAAACTGGCTCATGCTGATGCCAAGCAGGCTCAGCGACCCCACCTTCAGGAAGTGGCGGCGTTTTAAGGCCGGATCATTGATGTCCAAGCAACCGAATTTTCTCATAGCCTTTGGTCCTTGCCGGGCGCAATGAATTGCCCCCCTACGCAATAAGCCGTCAGAACTTCCGCGGGCACGATCAATCGCTCCCCGACCATTTTCTCACACTCTTTCACAGGGTTCATAGCTCACATCGCATCGTGCCCACCGGGTCTAGCCCGCATTTCTCACCACCTGACGGTCGAAGCACGCAATAAGCCCGCCATTACTGCGTTGCGCTTGCTCGCCGTGCTCAACGTACTGACGGGCTTCTCTCGCACTTCGCCTCGCCACGTGGTGAGAAAAGCGGGCTAGTGATTATTTGAAAACTCTCGTGAACTCAGCAACGCCCACAGCAGATCCTCCAGAGCCTGCCGCCGCGAAGAGTGCTCGGAGATCATCTTCAGCAGCTCGGCCTCTTCTCCAGCGGTCGGAAACCGTGCAAGGCTCAGCAAATAGAGCTTCTCGATGATTTCTCGGTCGGACGCGCCGGCCGCGATGAGCCGGTGAATCCGCCCTGCGTCATGGGAAATCTTGTCGGTAAACGTGGTTCCCACGAGCTGATGCAGGGCCTGACCGAGGTTCGGCTTAGGGGTTCCCTCCGGCAACATCGCTCGCATCGTCTGGCCGTAGACTTCCAGAACCCGCATTCTGTATATATCCGGCATCACCACATGGATCGCCCGCGACCCCCTCGGCAGTCTTCCTCGTTTGTATTTGTCCTGCTCGAAAACCATGGGCACGCCGGTCACATTGGAGATAGCGTCAAAGAGCAGAGCGGCGTCCAGCAGACGGGATGTTGCATGAGAGTAGTTAATCTGATCGTTCTTGTTCGTTTCATTAGGCTCGGCGCTGAGCTGGTAGGTCTTCGAACGCACAATCGTTCGCATCAAGCGTTTGAGATCGTAACCGTCCCGTTCAAAATCCCGAGCGAGCGCTTTGATCAGCTGCGGGTGCGTGGGCGGATTCGTGGAGCGAAAGTCGTCCACGGGGTTCACGAAGCCCCTGCCAAAGAAGTAGCTCCAGAAGCGGTTGACGGCCGCCTCCGCGAAATAGGAGTGAGAAACCATCCAATCCGCCAAATGCACGCGTAGATCAGCCCGCTGCTCTTCCGGCAGCACGGTTCCGTCGAGGAACGTCGGGTGAACTTCGTTTCCCGTTCGCGGGTGAAGCACCTTACGGCTCTTGCCCGTGTCGAACAGATCAATTTCCTGACCGGTGGGATCCTCAAAAATAACTGTTCCCGCCTCTTCTCCCCGGCCGTTGATCAGGTTCATGCGTCCGAAAAACGCGGCCAAGCCCCAGAACTGATTCTGACTCCAAGCCTCGAAGGGGTGATTGTGGCACTGCGCGCAATCCATGCGGCGTCCGAGAAATACCCTGGTTTCCTCGGCCATCTTGTTCTGGGGGTAGCGAACCTCGCCGTTCGGCAGGAAGTGCCGCGACGGTGCGCTGTAGCCGAGCGCCGAGATGCGCTCCCGAGCCACCTCGTTGTAGGGCCTGTTCGTCTTAATGTTTTCTCTGATCCAGTCCCAGTAATCCTCGCACCAGTCTAAACCCATGCCAATCTGGAACCACGCTATGCGGAACAGGTCCGCGAAGCGGTATGTCCAGTAATCCTCGTATTCGGGGGTGTTCAGGAGCGTGTCAATAAGCTTGTCCCGCTTCCGTGGATCCTTGCTGGCAAGGAATTCCCGCGTTCGCTCGGGTGGCGGCAGAGTCCCGGTCAGATCCAGACACACGCGCCGCAAGAACTCCGCATCGCTCGACAGTTCGGAAGGGATGATGTTGAACTGGCGCAGCTTGGCGAAGACGAACTTGTCGATGAAGTTTTTAGGCTCGACCTCGGGGTAATTTGCAATCGGCTCGGAGATCACGCCTACCAGGGCGCTGACGGCAGTCCCGGATGCTCGAATCATGATGGCCGTCTCGCCGGGGCCGGCTGCCTCTACCTCGCCGTTGGAAGTGACTGTCACTACCTCCGAGTTGTTGGAAGCGTAGAGCACTTCGTCGGTGATGTCTTCGCGTTGTCCATTCGACAGATGAGCGGTCACCAACAACTGCTGCTTACCTTCCGCGTCCAAGACGGTTTGAGTCGGGTAGACCTCTACGCGAGCAATCTGGATACTCTCCTTTTCGCCCTCTTCTCCGAGGGGTGCTCCGTTGCGCACCCAGTCGAGAATCGTCTGATAGTCAGTCGAGCCGGGAGTGAGTCGCTGCCCGCCCCCGTGCGGAAGCTGCATGGCGGCCTTCATCAGCAGTAGGCTGTTCTCAGGCTGCTTCAAATCTACTCGGGGATTCTTGGTCCCTGTCTCAGTCGACAGGACTTGATAGGTGCCGCCTTCAACGATCCACTTGTGATCGTCCTCGGGGTAGAGGGCGTTGAGCGAGAGTTTGAACCCACCCTGCCCCTTGACGCCGCCATGGCAGGAGCTGTCGTTGCAGCCCCGTTTCGTGAAAATGCCTCCGACGTCGCGGGCAAAACTGAAGGGACGCGATTCGTCCGACCCGGATACGCGAACCTGCGTGGTGGCTGATCGTCGTTCGAATTGGGCCTTCAGCCCAGAGTTGCCGTTGCCCAGCGCAACAACGCGACCGGTCTCATCGACCTCCGCAACCGCAGCATCCGTGACTGAAAAGCGGCTTTGCGCGGTGACGTCCCGCTCCAGCCCGTCGCTGTACTTCGCCAAGACCAGAAACCGCTGCGCGGCTTGGGATCCCCACAGCGTGGGATTCTCCGGGGCTAGGCGCAGGGAAAGAACTTTTGGCGGCGTAGTTTCGCCGAGCAACGCTCCAGAGGAAGCGAATCCCACCACAACAGCGATAGCAAGCCAACAGCTCAACCAAATTTTCCGCATTGTCATCGCTCCTACAGCCTCCCCGATGAATCGCCTCCAACGGCTAACTGTTGACTCGGCTTCAGCACCATAACCGGAAGGTCTTTAACCTTCAAAGGCGCTCCCAGTTTCCCCCCGACCACCGGCCTCGCGACGACGCGAGCCACTTTAGGCATCTGGGTGGCGGGCGCGTCAGCCGCCGTCACCAACACGATGGTCGTTTTCTTGCTTTTGGGGACGAAACGTTCCTTATGGACTTCGGGAGCAGGGGGCGCCGTGTCCGGCTCTACATCGGCGCCGGCCAGCGCCTCGACTCCGCGCGGCAGGCCCTCAATTTTGAGGACGACTTCACCGCCGAAACCTTCCTCTTGGTCGGTGATGATCGTCAGCTTGGTCGCCTGGCCGGGAACGAGATTCGCCGCGTCTTCTTGCACCTCAATTTTACCGACATGCGGGATCTGGGGTCGAACGAGAACTCGGTATTTGAAAGCCGGCTCTCCATATCGAGCCGTAACATCACGAATCTGCAAGGTGTAGTCGCCTTCTCTCTCGAACGTGTAGAGCACTTTGCTCCGGATCATCCTGACCCAGTCATCGCCATCCCCGGCGACCCTTCGGAAGAGGTTGTTGAGCATCTCCTCGCCGTTGGCGTCGATAACCGATACATGCGGATTAAATGTGGGCGTAACCGCCTCGGGGCCCTCGATTTCGAATGCCAGCTTTGCCTTCGCTGGGATCCTAAGCTTGAATGTATCTACGTCCGCGGGACGTTCGATGACGCCTTCCACCAGAACCGGTAGGGCTAGTTCCAATGCCTGGTCCGCGGTTTCATTGGGCTCTTGTTCGACCAAGACGGCGTAGGCTGCGGGTACCTGAGGCATATCCGTACCCGAGGACCATTCGCTCGCAGCCACCCTGCCCGTGGTCGAAGAGGACGGCCCCTCCCCGGAGTTGTATCCCCCTGGCTCCTCCACGACGGTCCTTGATTGCAGAGCGTGCAGCCGATCCGATTCGAGTTTTCTCTGAAAAGGGATTTGCAACTTATCGAGCAACGATGGGGGAATGATCTGCTCCTCATACTTCGAAAAATGCCGCGCATCCGGGTGGCCCACACAGAGCCGGTACGCCACGTCGCCCCCCCCCACTCCCTGGAACGACGTGTAGGCCACGAAATAGCGCCCGGCCGTGTCGAATGTGTAGTTCAAACGAGAATCTTGAGAAAACACCATATGCTTCGGCCGTTCGGCGTCAAACCAGCTTCCTGCCTCTCGGTAGAGCGTCAACTGGGCCGAGTCATAGTTATTCAGAGTAGTGTTGGAGACGGCGTGGAACATCAGCTCCTGGCCCGCGGCCACGTCGAAGGAATAGAAATCTCGATCGCCCATCTCCGACATCCGGCCGGCGATCAGCGAAGGAATCTCGAGTTTTTGGGCTTGGGCGGCCTCGTTGTTGTCGTTGCCGGTCTCTAAAATCACGGGCTGCGTGTCCACCACGAATTCCAAGGCGTTTGAGACGCCACGCGGTGTTACCAACCGGAAAGCGTGCTTCCCTCTTTTCGCCGTAGGGTCGACCTTGATCTTCAAGAACGCCTGATGACCAAGGAGAGGTTTTTCCTCTCCCGTCTGGGCGCAATTGACAGCGCATTCGACGTCGAACTGGATCGGTTCGACTCTTTCGATCTCGGCACTCGCGCCCGGCTGGGCGAACCAAACTGCATAGAGGCCTTCAAGTTTCTTCCCCCGGACCTGCGCCTCGAAGACCGATCCCTGCTGTGCAGCCAAGGGAAAGATGGATATCGCCTCCGGACCCGTCGTCGGTTCCGCTTTCTCCTGCGCCTGTATCTGGGAATTGAGGCAAAGGAAGAAGGGAAGCGTCAGGACCGCGAGCGCCCTGCTTGACCTCCGACGTAGGCTAGGGACGCTCATAGGCCCTGTCTGTCTCACCGCGACGCGCTTACGCCCTGAAGTCCCCGCATTAAGCGGTGACAACAACCTGATCTAGGCGGCAAGCGCCGTAAGGACAATCCAAGTGCACAGCTCAGCCGCCCGCCGGCTCAGCCCGCACACTTTCCGCATCCTTTAGTACAGTACGCTGGTAGTATAGTACGCTGGACAAGGCGGGGCAATCTTTATTTTCGGGGGACAAGACCCGACCAACCGAAATGGAGATCCCAGGTTGTGGCTACAGCTGGGGCCAAAGGACCCATGCGATCGTCCGTCCGGCGCGTAGGTCGTTTGTTCGCAGCGTCTTCGGAGCCGCAACCGTGAGGGATTGGTGCGGGAGTTGGGCGGGGCACAGAGTAATGAGAGGAAAATGCCGGACCAAAAGCCAACCACCCTACTGAAAGCGAAGCAACTGATCGACGGGACGGGATCCCCGGTTCGAGTTGACGCAGCGATCCTGGTCGTCGACCGCGCCATCCGCGAAATTGCCCCTCAAGACGAGATCTCCGCTCCGCCCGGCTGCCAGGTCGTGGATCTTGGGGACTGGACGATCATGCCTGGGATCGTCGACGCCCACATGCACTTCATCGGGCTGCCGACGGACAAGTGGCAGATCCAAGCCGCCGAATCGGACGCCTATCGGGCCTTGCGGGCAGCCGGTGAGGCGAGAAAAATGCTTGAATCGGGCGTCACCTCTGCTCGCTGCCTGGGTTCGTCGATCGGCCCGGACCTGCGACGCGCGATTATCGAAGGTCACGTGCCTGGCCCGCGAATCGTTGCCGCCGGCGAGTTCATTAGCTCGACCGGAGGAACTTGGGACCACATCACGTATCCGCTGGAGTGGATCAGGCTGCAAGGACTTATCGCCGACGGAGTCGACGGCGTTCGGGAGATGGTCCGGCGCCGCATTCGGCAGGGAGCGAATGTAATTAAGGTCGGACTGTCGAAAGGCGTCACCGACGACGAGTACGCCGGCTGGGGTGATGATCCCTACGAGAATGTGGCCTCCTATAGTGCGGAAGAGGTCCGGGCGCTGACCGACGAGGCCCACCGAAATAAGCTCAAGGTGAGCGCGCACTGCATTGGAGACGAATCGGTGCGCCTGGCGCTAAAGACCGGCGTCGATGTTATCGAGCACGGTTACGGGATCTCTCAGGACACGCGGAAGATGTTGGTGGACCGCAACATACTGGTCGTCACGACGATCTGCCAGCTATATTTTCATCTCCAAGCCATCGATTCATACCACTACCCGGCCGGACTGCGCAAAATCTTTCAAAGGCACATCGATACGATGCGGGCGGATTTCGAGAGCGGCCTCGAAGCCGGTGTTCGCTTTGCCCTAGGGACCGATCTGACGGGTGAACCGACTCATCCTCAGCATATGGCGGCCAAGGAGTTCGAACTCGCTACCTCATGGGGAATGCAGCCCATGGATGCGCTCGCGGCAGGCACCAGGGTCAGTGCGGAAGCCCTTGGGATGGACCATAGCATCGGCAGTCTCGAAGTCGGCAAACTGGCCGACATCATAGGTTTCGCGGGCGACCCGGTGAAGGAGATCGCTTCCCTTCAGCAAGTCGGGTTTGTCATGCTAGGTGGCGACGTGGTTGTGAATAAAGTCAACCCCCAAACTCCCCTGCCCTGAGCAACAAAACGCTTGTCACGTGTCGAGCCCGAACAATCAGGCCCCCATCAAGATCTCTGTTCAATCCGTATCCATGCTCTTCCGCATGGAGGAATCGTCGCTCCAGGCGCTCGACGATATCAATCTCGAGGTGCGGGAAAACGAATTCTTGTGTATTCTCGGTCCTTCGGGATGCGGCAAGACAACGCTGTTGAACATCATTGCGGGTTTTCTTGCGCCCACTTCCGGCAGAGTGACGGTGGGCGGCAAGCCTGTCACCAAGCCCGGACCGGACCGCGTGGTTGTCTTTCAGCAAGACGCCGTCTTTCCATGGATGACCGTTGAACAGAACATCGAGTTCAGCCAGAAGGTCAGAGGGAAGTCGGGCGAAGAAGTCAGGAAGGTCGTCGACCGCTACCTGGAACTGGTCGGGTTGCAAGATTTCCGTTCCTCCTGGCCTAAACAACTTTCCGGTGGGATGAAAAAACGTGTCGATCTGGCCCGCGGGTATGCGGCGGATCCGGAAGTCATCTTGCTCGACGAACCATTCGGCAACCTTGACATCCTTACCAGAGAAACTCTCCAGGAAGAGCTGCACAGAATTCGGGTGACGGTGCCGCGCACAACGGTCCTCGTAACGCACGACATCGAAGAGGCGCTTTTCCTAGGTGATCGAATCGTTGTTCTTACGTCTCGGCCCGGCACGATTCGCCAGCAGTACGAGCCGCGCTTTCCGAAGGAGCGCGGTATGTTGCTCAAGACGACCGAGCGGTTCGTCGAGCTTCGAGCTCGGATTCAGCAAGAGTTTCTGAACTAGTAAACTGTCCGAGAGAAGAGTTTCTGATCGTCCCGGCGAGGTGGCGCACGCATTCTTGCGTGCCGTGTCGCCATTCGTGGCGATATGTCTCGTTGGTGCGCCAACTCTTCTTCCGGGCGGTCGGACGCCGGCAAGAAGGCCGGCACAGCAGGCTGCAAGCATGCGCCACGTCGCTTTCGAGCCCGACATTTCCGAATCTATAGAACGCCTCTCCAGGACAGTCCATTAGGGAACCGCGCCATGCGAATCGGAAAACCCGGTACGGCTTCGGATTCAACTCCAAAAGATATGGGCGCCGAAACGGTCAGCGATCCCTTGCCGGCGGAGCCGACGGCGACAGGAAGCCCGTGGAGAGAAGGCAAGTATCTCGGCTTTATCTCCGTGGCCCTGGTACTTCTGAGTTGGTTCGCCGTAACCCAAGATGGGTTCGATCTGGTCAGGCCGATCAAGTTCCCCTCGCCGCGAATGGTTGTCGAAGGGGCTGTCGTCGTCAGCCATGTCCTCGCCAAGGACATCGCTGCTACGTTGGCCCGTGTGTTTATTGGATGGGCGGCCGGCCTATTGGTGGGTGTGGGATTTGGTTTGTGGATAAGTTTCAACAAGAAGGCCAATTACTTTTTTCATCCCTTGATAGAAGCGTTCCGTCCGGTCCCGACGATCGCACTGATCCCTTTCATTCTGATGTGGTTTGGAATTAATGAGATCGGGAAGTTCCTTCTCGTGTCAGTGAGTGTTGCCGCCTTCATGGTGGTGGTGACGGTCGAGTCGGTGCGGAATGTTCCTCCGATTTTCACACGGGCGGCCGAGTCGCTGGGAGCATCTCGGGGACAGATTTTCCGGATGATTATCTTGCCCGCCATCGTTCCGGAATTGATCGGACCGCTACGGGCCGCGGCGGCCGGAGCGTATACGCTTGTCGTGGCCGCCGAGTTCATGGGGGCCCAGGCCGGGGTGGGGTATCGAATCCTGGAAGCCCGCAGGCTCTTCAATACCGATGTTATCCTCCTTGGCGTCATTCTATTTGGGATCATGTCTTTTACGACGGATACGCTCCTTCGCGGACTGGCGTTTTACGTAACCAGGTGGTCAGAGAGGGAAGCGCGAAGCTGAGTTGAGGCTTCCTCCGGACTAGAGGACCAAGCCGAGCATCATGACCGACATACCCAGATTGCCCCGCACCGGAAGATCTCCCAAAAATGCGAAAAGAGCCGCGCTCGTGAGAGCGCGGGCCCGCGGGCTTACGCCTCCGGCTCCGCCGCCGAACAGACTTACCCGAGTACACGCCGCGTCTCAAACCCCGATTCCCTCACGCTTTTCGGGACTCCTATGGACGTCGCTGTTGTTGGCAATAGCAGGTCTCTCAGGTGGAGGATGCACAACTGACGAAGCAGAGTCCACCAAAGGTCTAGAAAAGGTCACCATCGCCCTGCCCGCTTTCCAGGACTTTAACTCAATCTTCGTTGGGGTTGAGAACGGGTTTTACGCCGAAGAAGGAATCGAGTTGGAGATTCTTCAGGTCGACGAGGCGACAGGCCACGAGTTGTTGGTAGCCGACAAGGTCGATTTAGCCGGCGGAAGCGCGATCAAGACCTTTTTGATGAATGCCCAGGGTGTGGACGCCACGTTCGCTTTCCCGTTCTTCTATTTCGCGGGTGGTGCGTTAATGTACGACCCTGCTCGGTTCCCTGACTGGAGGGACCATTCCGAAAACCTGGAGGAAGCCGGGGGCGACTGGAAGGGAGCGATACGAAGGACTCTAGAGCAGGCCAAGGGGAAGAGAATCGGTGCCAGTAAGGTCGGCGGAGAATATATCATCTTCGCTTTGATGCTGGAGCAAGCCGGCATGAAGTATGACGATTATCAGATCGTTGATCTTTTGCAGGAGGAACTGCCTCCGGCCATCCTGGCCGATTCGATCGACGTCATGCTCGGCGGCCTTCCGCAGCGTCTGGCCGTCCAGAAACTTGGCTACAAATCGCTGCTGGAGCAGACTTTGTTTCCCTCCACGATCGCGGTGAGCGGATTCCTATCCCGCCGCGACTGGGTTGACCGAAACCTGGATCTAGCGATGAAAATACAAAAGGTGATCTTCCGAACGTTGGCTTACATCGAGAACGACCCCGACGAGACCTTCCCCATCATTTCCCGGCATTTGAGGGACGCCGGATCCGTCATGGAGGTGGAAGACCTCAAACGCGTTTGGAACGTCATGGAGATTTTTCTGAGCACCGACGAGCAGTTTGCCGAACAGGTGCTCGACCCGGAGGGGCGATTCTACTGGAAGATCCGCTTTGAGGACATCGAGAATGCCCTCGTGACCGAAGGCGGCCTTAAACGAAAAGACATAGAGGGGATCACCCTCGAAGATCTGTTCTACGCCAAGAAGATCTTCGACGCCCGCCGGCGCTAAACCGAGACTTAGCCCGTCGATTCCCCTGTTGTACATTGTGGGTAGCCAGGGATTCAGAGGTTTTTCGCCTGTGAGGGTCCTATTGAGAAATATTATGAGGACGCCGCCGGTCGCTCTGTCGGCAGCTCTGGCTACTGCCTTCGTGTGTTTCGGCCAGGAAGATGGATTATTCAGGCTGTATTCGGAGGCGCGTGAAGCGCAGGCGGCTGGGGATTACAAAACCGCGACCCAAAAATATCAACGCATCGTCACTCTGCGCCCGGATATGGCGGAGGTTCACTCAAATCTTGGGATCTTGTACTACCAACAGAAGAAGTCCTCCGAGGCTTCCAGCCATTTTCGAAAAGCAATCGAGCTCAAGCCCGCCCTCGCGGCGCCCTACTTTTTTCTGGGAATCCTTGCCGTCGATGATCGCAGACACGACGAAGCCGTTCAGTACTTGAGGCGTGCACAGGCACTAGGTGCTCCCGAGGTCGAAGTAAACCTTTACCTCGGCCACGCGTACTATGGTCAGTCAAGCTACGAGCTTGCGGCTCGTCATTTCGAAAAGGCCGCCGAGAGGAGAACAGACGCCTACCTGGATGTCCTCTATCACCTCAGCAAGTCGTACTCTCACTTGGCCAACAAGTACTTCGTACTTCTGGCCGAGAAGTTTGCGGAATCCTTTCTTGTCCACTTGGCTCGCGCGCACGCTTTCGAGATTGAGAAGGATTGGAAGAAAGCTCGGATCGAGTATGACGAGGCTCTCAAACAGAATCCCGGGAGCGACCGTCTAAGACAAAAACTAGCCTGGGTCGCTCGCAAGGAGGCGGAAAGCTCGGTGGGCCCGGAGGACACTGACTCCATGGACGAGGTGATAGACGGTCAGCTTAGGTTTTTCTACAATCCGCCGACAGGCGACAACCTTGCGAAGGAATTTCGCCGGCTCCAGAGCCGTCTTCGCGAATTGGCGAAGCAGGACGATCAGTCGGGCAAGAAACTCTACCTGCTGGGTGAGGGGTATCAGGTGGTTTCCTACCTGGCGTCGCTATCGCTTTTCGAAAGCGGCCCAAACTCTCATCGGGCCCATCAGCTCAAGGGTGAGCACTACGAAGCGAACGGCGAGAACGACGAGGCTATCCGGGAGTATCGGCGAGCGCTCGAGTTGAAACCTGATCTTAGAGAGCTGCACTTTTGGATCGGCAACCTGTACTGGAAGAGAGACCGCCTTGAGGAGGCGCTTCCCGAACTCCAAGAGGAGATCGCCCTCAACCCGAATCACCCGGAAGCGCTCTACGAAATTGGCGACATCCTATTTGCCCAGGGCAATCTCGAGGCCGCCGAGAAATACTTTCTGAAAAGCCTGAGGGCGAAAGCTACGGCTGTGGAGACGCGTCTTGCTCTGGAGAAAATCTACACCAATTGGGGTCAGTACGATAAAGCGTTGGCCCAACTCCGAGACGCTGCCGAGATTGCTCCAGAGGATTCAACCCCTCACTACAGGATGTGGGTCATTTACAGGAGGCTCGGGAAAACCGAGGAGGCGAGTGCAGCGGTGAATACCTTCACGAAACTCAAAGCCCAGGAGGATGCTTCCACCAAAACCGAGTAAGGCCCGGCTGCGCGAAAACTCGGAATTGGGGGGGGGCGCCGAATTCTCCGCTCGACTGGATCGAGTGCCTACTGACAAAAGTTCGCGTATCTACGAAGGCCTTTCCCGAAGGATTACAGGGATCTCTGTCCAACCCGGAAGTGATTTGTTCCGAGAGCGTTCCGAGCCGCGACCGTGAGGGAGTGTCGATGAGCCCGCGGCCCACCCAAGGGGATGAAAACGGTGGGTTTTCGACGGAACGGTCCAGTAATTGCCGCCTATAAACGATCGCCAACTTATGGGACCAAGCACTAGCCCGGATTTCTCACCACTGTCACGCCAATCGGCGTGACAGGCCCGGTGGCCGTGGCTCGCGGCAACAGTTTGCATATATCGCCGGCTGACAGCATGTAAGGCAAGCGGACGCGATGAATCGCGCCCCTACATCCCTGACGGCGGGCATTTGGTTTCATTTCTGTTGACTGCTGGTGAGAAAAGCGGGGTGGCGTAATTTTGAATGTGTAAAAGGGAGGAGGGTGCAAGTTGGTTTTGAGAAGAAACCAGTCCTTAGAAGGAAAGGAGACTTACACCCATGAGGAAATAGCAGCGATCAGGGAGCAGTTTCAACATTTTTGGGAGGAGCTGAGCGAGAGTTTTGGGGCGATCTATACGGTCGCACCCGTTTGGCGTGGAAGAAGTTGTGGGAGGTGGAGTCGATCCGCGAGCGAGAGCGTTACTGTGGAGTAGGCTGGCAGGAGCGCAGCTCGGATTCCGAGCGGGACAAGCGCGACAGGCGTTCTACCACTTTCGTTGCCGCTGGCGCGACGGCTATCCGACGATAGTACGGCGGTTGGAGAAAGAGTTGCCGGAGCGGCTGTCGTTTTTCAGCTTCCCGCGCCATCTGTGGCGCAAGTTGCGCACCACCAACGTCATCGAACGCCTCTTTGTGGAAGTGCGCCGCCGCACCCGGCCGATGGTCTGCTTTGTGAATGTCAAAAGCGTGGACCGCATCATCTACTCGATCTTCCACCGCTTCAACCTGGAGTGGAATCGCACCCTCCAAGTTTTTACACAAGCAGCTTGACATCACCCGCCGGACGAAGCCGCTTGACACGCTCGCTATCCTAAAGGGGGAGGCGGCCCAGACCGGCGTCGAGTGGACGAACAAAAAAAACGAAACAAACCCAATTTCTCGCAACCAATTTACAATCAACGGCTTATAACCCCGATTTTCGATTTGAGTTTGACATTCCGACTTTGCGGTGGCGTTCAGCGTCTTTATTCATAGGGCTCTTCTGGGATTTTAGTGGCTGGCGGCGGTGAGTGACGGATCCCTCGCCACTGTGAGGCCGACCTCCCGGAGCCTGCTTCGGTGCCATTCAAGGGCTTCGTGACAACTCTACGGCCCCCAAGGCCGGGCGGCGACTGCGTTGGCCAAAAAGAATTACTGATAAACAAAGGGTTACGAGTAGAGCAAGGCTGCTGGCAGGTAGTCGTACAGTCTCCCGAAGGCTGTGAAATGCGGATCCACAACTGTCATCCAGTGGCCACACTCAAAGAGATAACTCCCTGTTTATCAGTATCTTATTCCCTTTACGAGTTGCCCACGACCGGACTGGCGTGTAGGGTATTTGGGGATTTCTTGGCCGCCTTTTGGGCTCCGATGTGACTGCGGGCGACGTCGGGTCGGCAGGATGGAGGAGCCGGCTACCCGTTGGCCACCCACTAAAAACCCGGAAGAGCCATTCATAGGGGCTAGAGCCCGATGAGGACGCCAGGGAGGCCAACACCCAATGGGTGAAAAAGAAACAAAGCCGTTCCAGCTAACTTTCAATGGACTTCTCAAAGTCGATTTCCAAGGATCGCACGTCACTTCCGACGGTGGCTTGATTTTGGTTCGCGAACTGGACGAACGGCTCGGGTTCGGAGAACTGATTGACGAGCATGTCAGCGACTCCCGGCAAGGCACAAACAAGCAGTTCACGCTCGCTGATCTGTTGCGGCAGTCGGTCTACAGCCGCTTGGCGGGCTACGAGGACCTCAACGACGCCGCGCGGGTTTCGATCGATCCGACGTTTCGGCTGATCGGTTCGCAGAAAATCTGGGATCGCGGTGCGGCCTTGACCTCGACGCTCCACAGCTTCGAGACGGAGATGCTGGCGAGCGAAGAGAACCTGCTGGGGTTGATGGCGTTGAACCGGGAGCTGCTCGCCCAAGCCGAGACCCAAGACAACTCCGAGCGGGTTGTTCTGGACATGGACTCGACGGAAAGCCCCGTCCACGGCCAACAGGAAGGCAGCGCCTACAACGGCCATTTCGAGTCCGTCTGCTACCACCCGCTGTTGCTGTTCAACAGTCACGGCGACTGTCTGGCGGCCAAGCTCCGTCCGGGCAATGTGCACAGCGCTGAGGACTGGGATGAACTGCTCCTGCCCGAGATCGAACGTCAGCAGAACCATGGCAAAGAGGTTGCCTTCCGGGGGGATGCAGCCTTTGCCAAGCCAGAGATTTACGAGGCTTCGGAGGAGCGTGGCGTGAAGTATGCCATCCGCCTTCCGGCGAACGAGAACCTGCGGCGTGAAGTTGCCGAGCTGTTGGTGCGGCCGGTGGGAAGACCCACTCGGAAGCCTTTGGTGCGCTACAGGAGCTTTCTCTACCGGGCAGCGAGCTGGAGCAAGGCCCGAAGGGTCGTGGCCAAGGTGGAGCATCACGCTGGGGAGCTGTTTCCACGGGACAACTTCATCGTCACCAACCTGACTCTGCCGAGCCGCTCCGTGGTGCGCTTCTACAACAAGCGCGGGACGGCCGAGCAGTGGATTAAAGAAGGCAAGCAGGCGACGCATTGGACCAGGCTGTCGTGCCATCGCTTCCGGGCGAACGAAGTGCGCTTGCAGTTGAGTGTGCTGGCCTACAACCTGGGCAACCTGTGGCGGCGGCTGGGACTGCCACCAAGGATCAAGAGCTGGTCGCTGACGAGCTTGCAACACAGGTTGATGAAGACCGGCGGTCGGCTGGTCAAGCACGCGCGGTATTACTGGCTGCTGCTGGCCGAAGGACATTTGAACCGCAGGCTGTTCGGCGACATGCTGCACAGGATCTGGGCGCTGCCGCTGCCAAGCGGGTAGCGTTGACCGGGCGAGGATCAACAGTTTTCGGCTCCAAAAGGTTTCGCAAGGAGCAGTGTCGGCCGGAGCGCCGTTCAGTCCGCTCAATCAACGTCTGTGAGCGGATGGACGAGCCCTGGCGCCTACCGGTGGAGGTCATGTGCAGGGTTCAGCGCGAAAAGACGTGGTATGCGGGGCAGCGCGGGTGTATACTTTCACCGTGCCAGGGCCAAAATGGAAATCCTGGTATAAACCTCTTCTGGCAAAACATGAAGCCTCCACTTCGGCTACTCGCTTTCCTTCTTCTGAGTGTGTCAGTCGCGATTTGCGCCGAAGCTGGTGAGGAAGAGGATCTCTTCGAATGGGCAAATCTGCCCGACTTGCCCGATTCCCTGGGCCTCAGCGGTCCTTTCGCCGGCGCCGGTAACGGCGCACTCATCGTGGCCGGCGGCGTGAGTTTTTCCGATTCGGGGATAGAAGACGTAGGCAAACTTTGGCGGCGGCGGATCTACGTGCTCGAAGAGGGCGCAGGCTCGTGGAAGACCGGCTTCCAGCTGCAGCACCCGTTGGCCTACGGCGCCGGCGTTTCGAGCGGCGATTCGCTCATCCTGATGGGGGGGCGAGACGCGGACCGCCATTACAGAACCGTGTACCGCCTCCGCTGGCGCAGCGGAAAGATCGAGCAGAGTTCCCTCCCGGATTTGCCAAAGAGTTGTGCCATGACCAACGCCGCTTTGCTTGGCGACACGATCTATATCGCCGGGGGACAGGAGACGCCGAGCGCCGATCGTGCAATGAAAAACTTCTGGGCCCTTGACCTCTCTGAAGCCGATCCTCAGTGGGAAGTACTCGAGCCCTGGCCGGGTCCGGCGCGCATTTCCCCGCTGGCGGCGGCTCAAGACGGGGCGGTTTACCTTTTTGGTGGAGCTGAGCTTCTACGTGACGAGCAGGGTCAACTGACGCGCCGCGCCCTCGCCGATGCCTACCGCTACCGGCCCGGCGAGGGGTGGGATGCTGTGGCCAGCCTTCCCAGAGCGGCCGTCGCGGCGCCGGGCATACCTATCGGACAGTCTCATGTTCTTGTCTTCGGCGGCGACGACGGTACGTCGGTCGAGCGTAGGGATGAGCCGGAAACCGAACCCGCGGCCTTTCGACGAGACATCCTCGCCTATCACACGATTACCGATACCTGGGCGACCGTCGGAACACTGCCCGCCGGGCTAGCCTCGACGACCGCCGTCCATTGGAGGGACCGGATCGTTATCCCGGGCGGAGAGGTGGCCCTTGGGCGCTCCTCCGCCGTGGTGGGAGCCGGCCGGCTGAGGCCGTCTGTCTCGGGGTTCGGCGCATGGGACTACGCCTGCTTGGGAGCTTACCTGCTGTCCCTGGTTGGAATGGGAATCTATTTTTCCCGCCGCGAGAAAACCACCGAGGACTTCTTTGTAGCCGGGCGTCGCATTCCCTGGTGGGCCGCGGGCGTAAGCATCGTCGGGACTCAGACCAGCGCCATCAGCTTCATGGCCATTCCGGCGAAGGTATATGCGACGGACTGGGTGTACTTATGGAATCCTCTAGCGGCCGGTCTGATCGCGCCCCTTGTGGTGTTCGTCTATCTGCCGTTTTTCCGCCGGCTGAATCTGACGACGGCTTATGAATACCTCGAAAGACGATTTCATGTCGCGGTGCGGCTTTTTGCGAGCACGGCGTTTATTCTATTTCACCTTGGCCGGATGGCGATCGTCCTCTTCTTGCCGGCCATTGCTCTCTCCGCGGTGACCGGCATTGACGTCTACGCTTGCATCTTGGTCATGGGAATCCTCTGCACCGTCTACACCGTGCTGGGCGGAATCGAAGCCGTCATTTGGACGGACTTTCTTCAGGTCATCGTTCTCATTGGCGGCGCGTTCATTAGCCTGGTGATTATTGCCGCCCATGTGGAGGGAGGGTTCAGCGGCATTGTTTCCGTCGGCATGGCCGACTCTAAATTTCACGCCGTCAACTGGACTTGGGACATGACCACGACGGCCATCTGGGTGATGGTGATCGGCAATATTTTCGTCAATCTCGTACCTTACACATCCGACCAAGCCGTGGTGCAGCGCTATTTGACCACCAAAGACGAAAAGCAAGCGGCCAAGGCGATCTGGGCCAATGCCGCCCTCATCATCCCGGAGAGCATCCTCTGGTTCGGGCTGGGAACCGCCCTGTACGTCTTTTACAAAAGCCAGCCGGCTCTGGTCAGCCCGGCGGTCGACACGGACACGATTTTCCCCTTCTTCATCGCGCAACAGCTTCCCCCGGGCGTCACCGGGCTGGTGATCGCAGCCTTGTTCGCCGCGGCGATGTCCACGGTCGACAGCAGCTTGAACAGCGTGGCAACGGTGGTCGTCACCGATTTTTACCGCCGCTTCAAACGCAACGTGTCAGACCATGCTTGCCTAACGCTCGCTCGCCGGCTGACCGCGGCGCTTGGTCTGCTGGCGACGGCCAGTGCGCTCTTCATGGCGACCTATGAAATCCAGTCGCTCTGGGATCTTTTCCAGAAGTTGATCGGGCTTCTCGGCGGCAGCATGGCCGGCTTATTCCTGCTGGGGATCTTTACCCGCCGCGCCAACGCCCCGGGAGCCCTGATCGGAGCCGTCGTCGGCGCCGTGGTGCTCTACCTGGTACAGAGTTACACGCAAGTGCACTTTTTTCTCTACGCCGCGGTGGGAATCGTGACCTGTTCGATTGTGGGGTACTTGGCTAGCTTGGCGTTCCCCCCTGACCGGAGATCTCTCGAGGGACTTACCATCTTTACTAGGCGCGGGCGGGTCAACTCGACGGCTATGACGTAAGCCGCGCCCGGAAAAACTCGGCGGCGGTCGAGAGACGCATCATGAGAAGAGACCTTCCGACGCAACTTCCACCGGGACAAGCGCCGCTGCAGGACCCGCCCGTGAGCAACAATCGTTCCTGTACGGGAAGGCTTTGCCGGCTAGAAGGTTCCACAGACCTGCCTGTTCCACCTAAGATCATCCGGAGAGAGTCATCCTATGGCGAATCGCGTAGTCTATTTCAACGGCGAATTCATTCCCGAGATTGAAGCCCGCATCTCGATTTTCGACTCGGCCTTGATGTTCGGCGACATGGTGTTCGAGGCGACTCGCACTTTCAACCAGAAGCCTTACCGCCTGCGCGAGCACCTAGACCGTCTCTATGCCTCCATGCGTTATGCCGAAATCGACTGTGGACTGACCATCGACCAAATGGAGGCCGCCACCCACGAGACGATCGAGCGCAATCTGCCGGAGCTGGACGGCTTGGACATCCAGATCATGCATGATGTGACCCGCGGAGCGCTGCCGCTCTATGACGGCATCGTTAAAGAAGGGACAGCTCCCATCGTCTCGATTAACGTTATTCCTCTTGTCCGCCACACAGGCTCCATCGCGGAGAAGTACGAGACGGGCGCCCATTTGGTGATTACGCCGCAACAGTCGGTG
This sequence comes from Bryobacterales bacterium, assembly GCA_965206025.1. Taxonomy (GTDB): domain Bacteria; phylum Acidobacteriota; class Terriglobia; order Bryobacterales; family UBA6623. The sequence continues at coordinate 1,370,484 of CBDBIU010000004.1, forward strand.
CCGGCGCGCTACATCGATCCCAAGGTAAAGAACCGCAGCCGCATTTACTACAAGCTGGCCGAACTTCAAGCGGCCAGACTGGAGCCGGGAGCCATGCCTCTGCTCACGGACGAACACGGATTCATCACCGAGGGTAGCGGCAGCAACTTTTTCATCGCGCGGCAGGGCGTGATCTTAACGCCAAAACCAAACGACATTCTGCGCGGTGTTTCCCGCCATGCCTGTATCGACCTGGCGGGAAGACTCGGCATCCCGGTACAAGAAACCGATGTCGCTCCTTATGATGTACGCGAGGCGGACGAAGCCTGGATTACGAGTACCCCGTTCTCTATGCTCCCGGTCACCCGTTTTAACTTCCAGCCCGTCGGCGACGGCAAGCCGGGCAGCATCTACCGTCGGCTACTGGCGGCGTGGGGTGAGGAAGTCGGAGTCGACATAGCGGGCCAAGCTCGCGAGTACGAGGCGCTGGCCAAGACCTGGAAGCCGTAGCCGCGGATTCACGGTGTTCCCACGTCCGACCTTCAGCAGTCCATTTCATGGGTTCGCTCACGCATGTTTGGAAGCCAGGTGGACGATCGGGGACTTTGGGCACGGTATGCCGTGCCCCTACATTTTCCAGCTCGTAGCGCGGGCTGGCCCTGGGTTAATCCCGTAGCAGAGGCCTCGGCGGCCGTTTTGCCGAGACCTGCGGCCGTTGGCCATCCAGTCACACCCAGCGCGTGGCGCGGGCTTGCGGGAAAGTCGGGGACCAGCACGCACCGTGACAGCCGCTACCCCGCAGCCGCGATTTTTTCGGGCAGCCCGGTCATCCGGCGCGCTTCCTCGGGCGAGGCTATCCCTCTCCCCACCTCGTTTGCAATCCGGACGGCCTTTTCCACGAGCAGAGCATTAGTTGTCGCAAACTCCCCGTCCTCTAGATACGGGCAGTCTTCCATGCCGACGCGTACGTGACCGCCGAGAGCGATCGAGTGGGCGACGACCGACCAATAGACGGACGGGTCCATGCAGCTCATATTCCAGTTGGCGCGCGGCGGCAGGTTGTTTACGAGGTATTGAAGGCCTGCGGCCGTGGGAGGCGTCCAAGATCCTCCCGGCCAGCCCAGAAACAAGGTAACCCAAAGCGGGTCGGGCAAAAGTCCCGGTTCCTCTCGCAGCTTGCCGATATTCCAAAAGGCTCCCGTATGGAAGGCCTCGATTTCCAGCTTGACCCCGTATTCGTTGGCGAGCCGGGCGTATTGCTTTAGCTCCGAGACAGGGTGAACGGCGTAGATCTCATTCGCGGGATAAGCCGCGTCCGGGTGGAAGTATTCATCGTGGGCGTTGAAAGCGATGGAGCTCATGTCGGCGCCAAGATCCTTCCACAGCTCGAGCTTCTGCTCCAGACGCATGCTGGCCAGCCCGAATTGAAGGATGGGATCACCCGCCGACCGGATCCTTCCGACGATCTCGTGCCAGCCCTCGACCACGGGGATTTGCAGCTTCCGGCCGTCGGGCTGTATCTCCGGGTCGCTGGTGTAGGAACCGTGCGTGTGAGCGATAGCCGCTCCCGCGCTCACGCCGCGGATGTACTCGTCGCTAACGGCCTTTGTGTCGCTTGGCTCGGGGCAATGGGGGTTCCCCGGGAACGACATTTTGGAGTCACAGGTGACAGTGATGATCAGCTTATCCATGAAGCAGCTCCATTCCTTTTATTGTTCCCGTGCGCGGAGGTGAACCGCGGCCGCGGGTTCTGTTTTCGGCCACGGGGGTGGTCAAGCATCTTGAAACTTGTCAGCAAGTCGCCGGACCATTCGGTTGACCCCGCAGCGTCTTCACGATCCGTTTTCACGCCCGTCCGACGGCCTGTTGACCCGCCGGCGTCAGCAGTACCGCCCGTCCGAGGACCTTTCCCGCTCGTAGCGCCGCCATGGCCTCGTTGACTTCTTCGAGGGGATAGACATCCGTGACGATCGACCTTATCTTTCCCTCCGCGACGAGGCGAACCGCGTTGATCAAGTCTTGCAGCCTCCCGCACCTGGTGCCAATGATCTCCAGCTCATTCTGAGCCAGCCTCTTGCCGTTGACCCCGTAGAGTTCCGGCGTGTAGCCGACCACGGTCAGCCTTCCCCCCGGCCGGAGAGAGTCGATGCCCGCCGCCAAGCTTTGCTCCAGCCCCACGCAGTCGATCACACAGTCGGCGCCGAGTCCCGCCGTCATCTCTTGGACTGTTTTCGGAACGTCCGTCTCAGTGTTGTTGACGGCAACGTCGGCTCCCATCTCGCTGGCGCGATCGACTTTTTCGTCGGTTCGGTCCACGGCGATTACCCTTGCTCCCGACAGCTTCGCAATCTGAACGGCCGATGAACCCACGCCGCCCACCCCCATGATGACCACGGTCTCGCCAAGTTGCACTCGGGCCCGGTCGACGGCGTGCAGCGCCGTGATGACCGCATCCGGGATGACGGCGGCGTCGGGCCACGAGACGTTGTCAGGCAGGGAAACGAGCTGGCGCGCGGGAACGCCAACGTACTCGGCGTGGCCGCCGTGCTTGTTCCGAGCGCCCATGACGCCGGCCATATCCACGCATAACTGTTCGCGATGAGTGAGACAGAATCGACATCGGCCGCAGGTGGAGAAATTGTAGGCAATCACTCGGTCGCCCGACTTGAGCGCGCTTACTCCCGATCCGGCCTCCGCCACGACCCCGGCTATCTCGTGACCCAAGATGAATGGCAGTTCCGGCGTATAGCCGAATCCATCGACCATCTTCAAGTCAGTCCCGTCGGTCCCGCAGGCCATGACCTTGACCAGCACTTCCTCCGGCTCGATCGCCGGCTCGGGAACCTCCTCGATTTGGAGAGGGCCGCCTAGCTCTTTTAGAATGGCCGCTTTCATGGGATCAGCCGTATCCGAATTCACTGCCGCTGATGGAAGGCCTTGGCTACGGAGCCACTGTCGCGTGCTTAGGCCGTCTGCTGGTGAGAAATGCGGGCTTACCCGCTCGGCTGCCTGGGCCTGAGTCGATGCGCGCAGCCAAGTGTATGAGATAATTACCGCGCTGTCAAATTCCGGTGAGACCTGATCGAAGTAACCTCCCACTAGGGTCGCCTCGATGAAACTAGGACTGAGTTTCAATTCCACGCTGCTGAGCAAGCTTCCTGTTCAAGAAGCGATCCGCGTTGCGGCGGAGGCCGGCTACGAAGGCATTGACATCAGCGCCGAGACGGGCGGCCCCCCGTACCTGCCCCTACCTCCGCCTCACTTGACCCCCGAGGCTGACGGATCCCTGCGCCAAGAGGCTCGCCAGTGCTCCGAGCAGGCGGGTATCCCCATCGTTGCCCTCAACGCACACAATTCGCTGATCGATCCCCGGCCGGAGAAGAGACGCGCCAACATTGACTACGTTAAGGGCGCGCTGCAATTGGCTTCCGACCTGGGCGCTCGTTATGTCGTCATAGGAGCCGGCAAAAAGGACTTCTACGGCTGGGAAAGCGTCTATTGGGACCGCTTTATCCAGGCACTGCGGGAACTGCTCCCCGTGGCCGAGTCGTTGGGCGTCACGATCGCGGCCGAAGCGGCCTCACAGCCTGGTGTGTTGGTATTCGGCGCCAGTGGCGTGCATCGCCTGCTGAGCTACGACGGTCTGGATTCGCTGGGACTGCTGTTTGACTCGGCGCACTTTCACATTCGGGGCGAGGACGTCGCTAGAGCCTTCGCGACATTCAGCGACCGTATTGTCCACATCCATCTCAAAGACGCCAGGGGTCACCACGAGAACTTCGAGTGTCCTCCGCTCGGCATGGGCGACGTGGACTTCCAGGGACTGTTGTCAGCCGTGCAGGAGGCTGGTTACCGGGGATTCCTTTCCGTCGAGGATGAGTCGCCGGGATGGGGATACGAGATCGAGCCCCGCAAGGCGCTGGCCGACGCCCGGGCCTTTGTCGACGGCCTATTCGAGGCCGGGAGTGAATTGTGAGCCGGACGCTCGGCGAAAGCGATCCGCTGCTCCTGCTACAGCGCCGCCGAGCCGCCAAGACCTTCGTGTATGACTGGCGGACTGGAAATGAGTTGACTATAGATTCGGAAATGTCGGGCTCGCAAGCAGGATGTGACCGCCTTAACATGACGTGGCGCACGCTTTCAGCGTGCCGTGTCGGCATTCTTGCCGGCATCCCGCCGGCCAGGCGAAGGGCCGGTGCATCAACGAGACATGTCGCCGGAAATGGCGACACAGCTCGCCGAAAGCGTACGCCACGTCGCTGGAACGATGAGAAAATCTTGTCTGGGACGCGTACTCGTTGTGCCCTTGCAATGCGATTGAATCGAGGTTAAGCCATGAGCGGAAAGCCGGTGAAACTAGGCAGCGGCAAGTTCACTTACGAAGAAGTCGAAGGCTGGGCGAAGTTGCCGCCCGGTTGGGATTTGGGAGAGGTTCCGGGAATCGCCGTTGACTCCCAAGACCGCGTCTATGCTTTCTGCCGGGCGGAGCATCCCGTCGTTGTTTTCGACCGAGACGGTCGTTTCCTGGGGTCGTGGGGAGAAGGTATGTTCGTGCGTCCTCATATGATCCTCATCGGCCCCGACGATTCCGTCTACTGCGTCGATGACGAGGGGCACCGCGTGCATAAGTGCACGACCGACGGCAAACTCCTGATGACCATTGCGCCGGAGAACGGCATGGCGGATACCGGTTATGTCCCGCCCGACTGGAAAACCGTGCGGCGTGGGGGACCGCCGTTCAATCGGCCGACGGACGTGGCGCTCTCGCCCGAAGGCGACATTTATGTCTCGGATGGTTACGGGAATGCCCGCATCCACAAATTTACCGCTGAAGGCCGGCTGCTACGTTCCTGGGGCGATCCCGGGGACCAGCCGGGCCAGTTCCATCAACCTCACTGTGTCTTCGTCGATCGCCAGGGACGGGTCTACGTGGGCGATCGTCAGAACCAGCGCATTCAGATTTTCTCTCCGGAGGGCGAATTTCTAACACAGTGGAACGACATCTGGTGGCCCGACGCCATTTGCCAGGACGCGGAGCAGAACCTATATGTCGGCGAGGTAGGCGGGATCTTCATGTTTGGAAAAGAAGCGAGGCTCGATCAGCACGGCGCGCGCATTACCGTCCGCGACCTGGAGGGGAATGTTCAGTCCGAATGGGGCGAGGAAGACCCGCAGGGGGCAGGCCGTTTTTTTGCTCCTCACGGCGTGGCCCTGGACTCCCGCGGCGACCTGTACGTAGGTGAGGTTGCTTTCTCCTACTCTCACCGTCAGGCACCGCCGGACGCGAAGGTTCTGCGCAAGTACGCTCGCGTTTAAAGTAGGCGGTGAGGCCCAGGGGCACTTCTGGGAAGAAAGGATTCACGACCGATGAACCGCAAATGGAAAACCGCGTTCCTCACCATTCTCGACTACAGGACGATGGACTCGGTGGACGTAATCGAGTCGCTGCACCGGCTTGGTTACGAGGGCATCGAGTGGACCATGGACCCCCATTTTGACCCCGACAAGCCGATCGAGGAACTCCGCGCCCTGATTGATCGTACCCGTGACGCGGGGATGGACGTTTCCCAAATCATGGCCCACGAGGACCTAATCTCACTAGACCAAGAGGCGAGGAAGCGGCTTATCGACCGCATTGTGCGCACCATCGAGGCTGCCGGCAAGTGCGGCGTGTCCGCCGTGAGCGTTCTCACCGGACCCGCCATTTGGGAGCCGACGGCCGTCCGAATCGGAGAGGACATGAGCGAGTCCGCCGCTTGGGAGCAGGCCATTGAGGCCTTCAACATCTTCCTGGAAGCCGCGGAGACCGCGAACGTTCTGATCACCTCCGAAGCGGTCTATGGCATGCTGGCCCATGACTTTTACACGCACAAATGGTTGGTGGATCAAACCGACCGCCCGGCTCACAGGGTGAACTTTGACCCGTCCCACCATGTCCTCTACGGCCTCGAGGACATGCGCTGGCTGATCACGCAGTGGGGCGAGAGGATCGCGCATGTCCACATCAAGGACGGCATCGGCGTCCCTCAGCCAGGGAAGTTTGTGTTCCCGTTGTTGGGCGAAGGGAGGGTCAACTGGAAGCAGTTCTTCGAGGCGCTTGAAGAGATCGGCTACGACGGCTTTTGCAGCCTGGAGTTTGAGTCGTTCCGCTTCTATCGCCAAGTGCTGAAGAACGACCCCGAAGCGGCCGCCCGACTCCTGCTGGAACAGTTGAACGCGCTCTTGCCAGAGAGTTAACCGGAAATAGACCTAAACCGCCCGACGGCATATACAACCTGAGTCTGGTCGGCGGGATCAAGGGGGAAGCTCTCCCGGGCGTCGTTGTTTCAGGATCATCGTGTTGGAAACACGCCACCCGTTCAGGATCATCTTGCCTTGGACCCTTGGACCCTTGGACCACTCTGATGGGTGGTGTCTGAAATCTGCGTTGGGCGAAAACTTCTCCGGACGAACGAAGTGCGCTTGCATCGGAGGGGTGTGTGACAAATCGACTGAGCAGCAGCGAGACAGCCTCGTCGGACAGCAAAAATTTCTTGCTTCCGGGAAGCAGGTCTTGTATCCTGTGTGGGCCGGATGTCCAAATTTGAAATTCCGGTTACATACACCCACCTGCGGAAGCTGGTAGGATCACCTGTCCGAAGTTACTCTTGGAGGTTGATATGAGATTCGTAATGAAAGTTTCCTTCTCCGCGGAAGCCGGCAACGCCCAGGCAAAAAACAGCTTCAAGGCGATTCAAGACATCGGGGTATGCACTTCACTCCCGGCTACCCCATATCTTGTGGTCGGCTGATCCGCCTGCCGCGTACGTGTTGGACCATCTCTGAATAGGTAGTGGGGCCAACGGCCGCGGCTTGTTGGACAAGCCGGTAGAAGAGCTTTCCCCGGTGCCGAGAGCGTCGTCGATTGAAGCGAAACGTGTACTCATCCAGGTAATAGTCCAGGTGCTCACGGCTTACCGCGCCTTGGTGCGTGCCGATCAACCAGCGCTTCAACAGGGCAGCCACACGGTGAACACGAGGCAACAGCTCAGAGGCTGATTGGCTGGAAGTTGCCAGAAAGTCGTATTCGTGCCGATAGCCAAGCGCCTCCAGACCGACGTAACCTTCCCAGCCGTCGGTGTGGATGGTGCTGTCGGGTTCAACAGCCTCTTGGATGAAGCCGTGTAGCTGGTGCTTGGAAGCTCGACGGATGCGCCTCATGCGGATCCTTCCTAGCCCCGCACCGTCTTCTTCAGCGGCGATGGCTACCAGTGCCTTTTTCTGCGTCTGCCGTCCGTGCAGTCCCTCTTCTTCGCCCCCAACATAGGTCTCGTCGACCTCTACGCGGCCGCTGAGCCGTTCGCGGCCAGGCCGCACCATCGCGCGCCGCAGCTTGTGCAGCAACGCCCAGGCGGTGCGGTAGCTTCCCAGACCCAAAATGCTTTGCAGTCCCAGAGCACTCGCCCCGTTTTTCTGGCTCGTCACCCACCACATCGCCCGATACCAGGTGCGCAGCGGCAGACGCGTGTCCTGGAAAATCGTGCCTGCCGTCACCGAAGCCTGATAATCGCACTGTCCGCAGCGCAGCAGGCCCCGCCGACTGCGGCGAGTTCGCTGCCCTTCACAGCGGGGACACCTAAAACCCTGCGGCCAGCGCAGTTGCATCAGATACTCGCGACACGCCTGCTCAGTGCCAAAACGCCCCTCAAACTCCTCCAGCGTACGCGGGTAGTCCTCCATGAGCCCGCATACTATATGTTGGGGCTTCGGGAGTCAAGTGCATACCCCGATCAAGACATTCTTGAAGAGCAGAAACCCGAGGCGGCCTATTTCTTTGTCGACAACGGAAAGCGCACCGGCCTGCTCATTGTGAATATGGACGACCCCTCGCAGCTACCCGCCCTGGCCGAGCCTTGGTTTCTGGCGTTGAACGCAGAAATCGAAGCAACCCCAGCGATGATCCCGGAGGATCTCGCGAAGGCTGGTCCGGCGATCGAGGCGGCGGTGCAGAAGTACGGTTAGAGCCTACTTCACGCGATACGGTTCAATCGGCTTCTTCGTCCAGCTCGGTCTCTAGACGCCGAGACCGGGGGCGGCATGACCCCTGGGATTCTACGCCAGCAGTTCCTCAAGCGTCCAGACGTGATCCGTCAGTTTCGACTCTATCGCTGGGGTAACCCGCAACGTCGTGTGAATCCGGCAGAAGTTGTAGTAGCCGAAATAGAGCGCAAGCGCTGCCCAGTGGTTCTCCCACTTCTTGCTGAAGCCATTCGTCGGCCGGGTGAGCCGTCGAATCTGCATTCTCATCGTCAGATTCTGGCGCTCCACATGACTGGTACAGATGCGCTTGGGGTCAGGGTGCCCCACAACTGAGACCACCTCCGTTGAGACGACTTCGGGGGGGGAATAGCGCCGCTCACCCTCGAGGGTTGCTCGGTAGACCTTGATGAGTTGGGCGAAGTTCAAAACGAGCTTTGAGTGGCGTTCGATGGCAACGAAGCAGTAGGCGTCGCCGAAGTTCGGATCATCGCCCGATTCCAGCCGCTTTTCCTCCTTGAAAATGAGACTCCAAAGCTCATCGCACTGAACGTCCTTGACCGGAACCTTCGCGATGCGCTGGGCCATCACCTTCTCGCAACGCTCGCCAGCAAGAACCAAGATCGCTGTTTTCGGACCAACGCAGATTTCAGACACTACCCTCTGCCGTGGACAGCCGACCGCGGAGTGGGCTAGACTAATTTGAAAGCCCGACATTCGCCAGAGAGCTTTTCCTCTGGGTGTGGGGTGTTGTTGGTCCCATACCCCCAGTTCCATTCATTTGGGGTTTTCCGGTAGTGGGAGTTTGTAACGATGGCGACATTTGTCCCGCGCGCGTCGCAGCTAGAAAGCAACTGGTATCTGCTGGACGCCGACAATCAGATTTTGGGCCGGCTTGCGTCCCGCGCGGCGGTCGTACTGATGGGCAAGCACAAGCCCGACTATACGCCGTTCCTCAAGACCGGCGACCACGTGATTGTCGTCAATGCGAAAAAAGTGCGGCTGACGGGGAAGAAAGAGGACCAAAAGATCTACCGGCGGCACTCGGGCTATCCGGGCGGCCTGCGGGAAATCGACGCCCGTCATGTGCGGGCCCAGTTTCCCGAGCGATTGATCCAGCAGGCGATTCACGGGATGCTGCCCAAGAACAAACTGGGGAAGCACCTGGCCCGGCGCCTGCGGGTTTATGCGGGCCCGGATCATCCTCACGAGGCCCAGAACCCGCAAGTGTTGGCATGGTAGAGCGACGTTGCGGGGCAAGGCCTGAAGGCCACCCTTTATTGAGCATATGAACGAAATCCCAAGCAGGTTTCCTACACAGGTCCAATATCTGGGCACGGGGCGGCGAAAAACTTCGGTTGCACGAGTGTTTTTGCGTCCCGGCGACGGAAAGATCACGGTCAATGGCCGGCCGCTGGAGACCTACTTCGCGACCCCGGCGCAGCGGCATAGCGCGCGCCAACCTCTGTTGGTCACCGAAACAGTGGGCAAGTTCGACGTTTTGGTGCTGGCTCACGGAGGCGGGTTGACCGGTCAGGCCGATGCCATCCGTATGGGCGTAGCCAGAGCGCTCGAGAAGTTCAATCTGGAGCTTCGCCCCATTTTGAAAGAGCAGGGATTCCTGACGCGCGACCCTCGCAAGCACGAGCGCAAGAAATACGGGCGTCCCGGGGCCAGAAAGAGATTCCAGTATTCGAAACGCTAAGACAAGCCGAGACGGGTGCCGGCGAGTTGCCGCGCAGCGAGGCGTGACCCGGGGAGCGAGCGGGGGCCAATGTTTAGCCTGACCGCCGTCCCGATCGCCTATACCGATCGGCTGAACCGGGTTATTGGGACGAGAGGAGATTAATCGCCGCGGATGCAGATATCGATGAAGGAGTTGCTCGAATCCGGCGTCCATTTCGGACATCAGACCCGGCGCTGGAATCCGAAGATGAAGCAATATATCTTCGGCGAACGCAACGGCATTCACATCATTGACCTTCAGAAAACGCTGAAACTGTTCAAGGAAGCGGCCCGCTACGTGGCCGATTCGGCGGCCGAGGGAAAGACCATTCTTTTCGTCGGAACAAAGCGGCAAGCGCAGGAGGCCATCTCCGAGGAAGCCGCCGGCTGCGCGATGTACTACGTGAACAACCGTTGGCTGGGCGGGCTGTTGACCAACTGGACGACCGTTCAGAAGTCGATCAAGCGCCTCAAGGAGTTGGAGCACCTCGCCGAGGAAGAGGGCTACGAAGGGCGCTCCAAAAAAGAAGCCGCGCGCCTGGAGCGCGAGCGTAAGCACCTCGACCAAAACCTTCGCGGTATCAAGGAAATGGCGGGACCGCCGGACATTCTCTTCGTCATCGACAGCAACCGGGAAGAGATCGCCGTGAAAGAGGCCAACAAGCTGGGAATCCCGGTCGTCGCGGTGGTTGACACCAACAGCGATCCCGACCCCGTACAGTACGTCATTCCCGGCAACGACGACGCCCTGCGTGCTATCCGGCTATTCGCGGGCAAGGTCTCCGAGGCGATTCAAGAAGGGCGGGCGCTGGCGAGTGAACAAGACTTCGCCGAAGCGGAGGCGTCCGAGGACGGCGCTTCCCAAGGCGAGGATGTCGCCGGGGCGGGTAGCGCTGCCAATGGCCAGGAGTTGACGGGCGAGCAGGCCGCGGCGCCCGAGCCGGATCCGCTGGACTTCGAAGCCCTTAAGCCTAACCTTAGCCCGATCGCGACAACCGGCGAAGGGGAGTAAACCGGGCGGTCCCTCAAGCGAAACAGTAACGGAATTTTGGCCTATGGCGGAAATCACCGCACAGATGGTGAAACAGCTGCGCGAGAGAAGCGGCGTCGGCTTCATGGACTGCAAGAAGGCCCTCGTCGAGACCGAGGGCGATATGGCCGAGGCCGAACTCTACTTGCGCAAGCAAGGGATCGCCGTGGCCCAGAAAAAGGCCGGCCGAGAGGCGAATGAAGGATCGATCGGCAGCTATATTCACGCCGGGAGTAAACTCGGCGTGCTCGTCGAGGTCAATTGTGAAACCGATTTCGTCGCCCGAACCGACGAGTTCCAGCAGTTAGTGCATGATCTCGCCATGCACATCGCGGCGACCGACCCGCCGTTTATTCGCAAAGAGGACGTCAGCCCCGACGTTCTGGAGAAGGAAAAGCAGGTTCAGCGCGAGCGAGCTTTGCAAGAAGGCAAACCCGAGCGCGTGCTCGACAAGATCATCGAGGGCCGGCTGGGAAAATTCTATCAAGAGATCTGTCTGCTCGAACAGCCGTTTGTCAAAGATAATTCGGTGACCGTCGGCGAACTGATCACTTCGAAAATCGCCAAGCTCGGGGAAAAAATCGCTGTCAGCCGAATGGCGCGTTTCAAAGTAGGCGAAGACGCCCCGTCATCGTCGTAGCCGTTCGCGAGGGTTGTCGCGCCCCAATCCGATGCCCCAGCTCAAGCGGGTCGTCCTCAAACTAAGCGGCGAGGCCCTGGCCGCTCCCGATGGTTTCGGCATCGACCCGGACCGGGCGGCTTCTCTGGTCAGTGAAATCGAGCAGGTCGCCGGCCTCGGCGTTCAGCTCGGCATTGTGGTCGGCGGCGGCAATTTTTTCCGAGGCGTGCAAGCGTCGGCGACGGGCTTGCGGCGCATCTCGGTCGACTACATGGGTATGCTGGCAACCGTCATCAACTCCCTGGCGCTGGCGGATTTCCTCAAAGACAGGGGTCTGGACGCCTACGTCATGAGTGCCACGGAAATGCAACCCTTCGCCGAGCGCTTCACGCGGCGCGGCGCGCTGGCCTATATGGAGGCGGGCAAGGTCGTGCTTTTCGCCGCCGGTACGGGAAGTCCGTTTTTTTCCACCGACACCGCCGCGGCGCTGCGGGCGGTCGAGGTCGAAGCCGACCTGGTGGCCAAGGCGACCAAGGTGGCCGGCGTCTACGACCGGGATCCCGTTCGCTTCCCCGAGGCCAAGCGCTACGACAAGATCTCCTACGTCGAGGTGCTCTCCGGACGTCTCGCCGTGATGGACGCCGCGGCGATTGCCCTCTGCCAAGACAACAACCTTCCCATCGTCGTCTTTGACATGAACACCCCTGGGAACATGAAAAGGGTTGCCATGGGCGAAAAAATCGGTACTCTAATTAGCTGAGGGATACGCCATGTCATACGTACACGGTGAAACCATCCAAGAAGTCAAAACCCAAAGCCAGGCCCGCATGCGCAAGACGCTGGAGGATCTTCATCATGAAATGGCTACGATCCGCACCGGGCGCGCGTCGCCGAGCATTCTTGAACCGATCCGCGTCAACTACTATGGCACCCCGACGCCGCTCAACCAGCTTGCTAATCTCGGCGTGCCCGAGCCTTCCCAGATCCTGATTCAACCCTGGGACGTCTCGCAAATCGGAGCCATCGAGAAGGCTATTCAAAGTTCCGACCTGGGTTTGAACCCGATGAACGACGGCAAGGTGATCCGGCTTCACATCCCGCCCTTGACCGAAGAGCGCAGGAAAGAACTCGTCAAGCACCTACACCACGTCGTCGAGGAGCACCGCGTCGCCGCGCGCAACGTTCGTCGTGAAGCCAACGAAGCCGTCAAGAAGCTGCAAAAGGACAAGAAAATCTCCGAAGACGAGCAACGCCGATCGCAGGACGAGATCCAAAAAATCACCGATCATACCATCGGCCAACTCGACGAGGCCGGCAAGGCCAAGGAAAAAGAGATCCTCGAGATCGGGTAACGCGGCCGGCCGATACGCGGCAACGCTCGCATCGCCTTTCTGTTTGAAAAATCGGGTACAGCCAGCCAATTCGCTTCAGGTGAAGTTCTTTGTTTCCAGGGCCATGATGGGGGCCGAATTGGTGGCAGCCCCCATTTTCAGGAAGCAAATGCCCGCCGTCAGGGATGTAGCGGTGCGATTCATAGCGCCCGCCTGTCGGCCATACTGTACCCTGGGTGATGTGCACAAACTGTTGCCGTGAGCCATGGTCACCGGGCCTTTCGCCTCATCTACCTTCGCCGCTAACCACGAGACGGAGCAGGTGAGAAGCGGACAGAGCCGTGCCCGTCAGGGCGCGGGGAACGGCCGGAGCGTCCGATGGGGGCCGCTGAATACTCAATCCCCCCTCATCCTTCCCCCGCCATAGGCCTGCACCCGGCCGTCGGCGTCGAGAGTCAACACCGGGCAGAACAGGCCTTTTTTCTCCCGACGCCACCATGCCCCGGCTGATCCCCGATCACCGAGACGGGTGAAACGATAATGGTAGAGAACAGCTCTCAGAAGACGGGGCGGCTCATCGGGGAAAGGATTGTTTTCGAGCAGAGCCGACGCCGCGGTCGATCCTTCGAGCAGCCGCTCGGCGAAGGCGAGGAACCACGGGTTTTCCGTGTAGGCGCCTAGAGCGGCGAGCCACATCTGCCAGTCGAGCCTCGGTTGATGGGGAGCCGCATACCCCGGTCGACGGCCAGGGTTCCCCGGCTTGTACTTGAACTCGTAGGTTTTCCAGTTCTGGCCATCGTCGCTGCCTTCCACAATGATCTCCGGGCGGTCGGTCGTCATGACCCGGAAAAGGCCATAGCTGTTGACCGTACTAAACAGCTGCACCCTCTCAGACAACGTCAGCAACGTTTGGGGCCAGGCGACGTCGATCGCCAACGTGCGGGCCATCGGGACCAACGAGAGCATCGCCAATAGCAGGCCGACAGGCGCCGTCACCCACCACGGCCATCGCCTTGGCGATGTCTTCACCGAGCTTCCCGGCGGGGGCGCTTCCCTCCGCCTCTTCGACCGATATACGACGAGGCGGAGCCGGTCGGGCCATGCCTGATCATCCAGCAAAACTACACATAGGGCTAACGCCAGCAGGTTGAAGAAGCTATAGTTTCCGGTAACCGCAATCAGCGCCTGAAAGGTCGCTAGGAGCCAAAAGGCAAGAAGCCGCGGCCTTCTGCCGGCGAAGATCAGAAAAGGAACTCCGAGTTCGATGCCGAACATCACGGCACAAGAAAATTTCTGCAGTGCTAGGGGAAGCTGATGGGCATACCAGCCGATCCAGGTTGGCAGAGGCTGGGTTTCGTAGTGGTAGGCGAGCGCCGTAAGGTCAGCCCAGGCCGGGTCGCCGCCCAGCAGTTTCACCACCCCGGACTGAAACATGAGCCGGAACAAGAGCCACCACAGCAGCCAGCGGGCGATCGTCGATGGCGGTTTCTCGTGGGTCGGTCGGCTCCGCAAACTCAGCGGCGCGAAGAAAATCGAAAGAAACCCCGCTTCGAGCAGCAACACGTCCCACTGGAAGTGAAAGAACGTCTGTCCAACGATGGACAAGGATAGGTAAACACCCCAAAGAGCGAATAAGACAAACGCCTGCGCCAAGCCGAGGAGCAACAGAACCGCCAGCAGGCATCCCGCGGCGCACAGGGCGTGGAGGAAGCGATCCGAGGCGCTGACCCAGGCCAGGGTGGGCAGAAGGTCGTAGCGCCCGTCGATCTGCTCTTGGGCCTCCGTCATCAAGTCGGCCGCAGGCAAGATGCCGTTACTGCCGATCAGCCCGTCGATTTGGGTCCACAGGGAAGCAAAGGCAAAAAGGTAGATCAACCCGATCATCCGCAAGAACACCCAGCGAGTGATGATGTAGCTGGATTTGCGCGTCGCGTCGGGCGCGAACCAATTCGTCAGAGTCCCCAGGGCTGAGCGATGGCTTGCGACAGCGCGATAGCCGAACTCCAACGCACCCGCCGCGCCCGGGATGTGCTCGTAGAGCCACAGGGCGCCCCGCCGCCCTCCGCCAGCACCCAACGTGCGCAGGACAGCCTCGGCCCCGGCGTAGACCTGCCCATCCGGTTCGACCAGTTGAACGGCCTGTTTGAGCGATTGAGCCGGGATTTCGGGAAAGCGCTGAGCGATTTGGGGTTCCTGAGAGGGAGTGTAGTCCACCCGGTCGCCGGTCAGCCCCCGCCAGCGTGCGATCCAGTAACGGCAAAAATCGCAGTCCCCGTCAAAAATCAACAGCGGTTTGTCAGGTGGAGATGCGACTCGCGTGGGGAACCTCCGTCAGCGGAGGGCGGCCGAGGCCGACAGCCTGAAATCTCCGCGGGCTGGCTGTATTTTCTCACCACCTGAGGGTCGAAGCACGCCAGAAGCCCGCCATTACTTCGTTGCGCTTGCTCGCCGTGCCTAGCGGTTTCCCGCCGTAGGGTTCAACTACGCTGGCATGATTCAAGAGATGCGGCTTCGAGCGGCGCGCTCCTTGGGCCTCTCACGCGCTTCACCTCGCCACCTGGTGAGAAAAGCGGGCTGGGAACTGTCCCCGGAAGCATTCAGGGTGCTGTCGAAGCGACACGTTCCTCGAGCGGCTTGAGTCTTCGCAAGCTCTTGTTGCCGCTGTCGCTGATGTAAATGTCGCCCGACTGATCCGTATAAACGGCGTTGGGATTGCTGAGCCTCGCCAGCGTGGCGATGTTTCCGTCTCCCTCGTACCCGCCGTTGCCTTTGCCCGTAGCGCCACTGCCGGCAATGGTGGTGATTTTGCCGTCCGTCGAGATCCGCCGGATACGGTGATTGCCGCTGTCGGCGACGTAAAGAGAGTCGGCCAAGTCAGTCGCAAGCCCCCAGGGACGTAAGAATTGCGCGGCGTAGGCCGGCCCCTTGTCACCCGCGAATCCCGGCTCGCCGGTACCCGCGTAGGGGAAGACCACCCCGGCGGTATCTATTTTGAAGATGCGGTGACGTTCGGCGTCGGCGATGTAGAGGTTGCCTTGTTGGTCCATGGCCACGCCGGCGGGAAGCCTCAACTGGTTTCGAGAGCCTTCCTCTCCGGGCGTAACCACAGTGTGGATCGTGTAAGCGGAGATGACTTTCGAGTTTTCACCCGTGTAGGGTCTTTCGGGCGCATTCATCAGGTAAAGGATAGGCGCAACCAGCAGGAAGAAAAGCCCGAGGGCCAAGGCCAGTTGCGCTCTCGGCGAGTTAACCCAGCGCCGCACGCGACCAAACACGCCGGCGCGATGCTTCCGCGCAGCCAACTGGCCACAGGCGGTGCAGTAGTGCTTCGTCCGTTTGAACGCGGTGCCGCAATGGAAACAAAGAAAGTTTCTTGCGTTACGGGACTTTTCGAAGACGGCTGTGACTGCGCCGCAATTGTCGCAAAATTTATCCGCGGCCTGGAGGTTGGCAACACACTTTCTGCAAGTCACGGTTCACCTCGAGGGAAGATTCAGCGTCCCGCGCATCGATCACGCCGGAGTACCTCGATTATAGGTACCCGCCCAGACTCCACATAATACAGCGTAAACCTTAGTGCCGACGGTTTAAGCCTTTAGTTTCAATAGAGCAGAGGCGCTCAAATGATCGGCAGATTGTTTTCTTTGCCGGGAAACAAGCACTCACAGGAAATCTGGGCGCTCGAAAACTTACTACCGGCCCAGATTGCGAGCAAATGATGCTGTTGTTGTTCGCTGCGTCACTGGTGATTCCACTCGGGCTGGCGTTGAAACGGACGGCTCTCCGGAATTCGTTGCTTACGCCGCGCTTGGCGCATCATCGGCCGACTCGTTCTCGCAGTGCGGCGGCGACCTGTTCGAGCGGCAATCTGTAGATAATGTTCCCGCCAAGTGAGAAATGTGGGCTAACTAACTAAGCTAGGATCGCGTTTTTTGGATCGACGGTCCGGCCCTAGCAGCCTGTGGTGAAAGGAAGAATCGGGTACAGCCAGCCAATTCGCTTCAGGTGAAGTTCTTTGTTTCCAGGGCCATGATGGGGGGCGAATTGGTGGCAGTTCCCATTTTTCGCTCCCGTGCGACTCTCGCCACGGGCTACTAGAGGGTCACGTTCAACCGGCGACCCTTGGTTTGGCGATAGGGCTTCAGCGCTCCAAGAACCTTTCGGCTCTCGCGGAGTTCCTGCAATTGGTTGCGCAGGTTCTCCCGCCGCGCCGCGATGGGGAAGCGAATCTTCCCGCCGAAATCGATGGCCCGCTGGAGTTTCCGGAGCTGTTCCGGGGTCAGCGGGTTCAGAGCGGCCTCTTGGCCCAAGGCGCGAGCCACGCGGCCGCGTTCTTCGAGCAGAAGGTCGGCTGCTAGCTCCGGGGACGTTTCCCCGGCCTGGAGCAAGGACTCGGTGTGGGACAGCAGATCATCCACGAGCACATCTAAAGAGGAAGCTGATTTCGTCATGACTTTTGGGCGAGTGCTTGAGCCTCGAAAATCGCCGTCAGAAGCGCTTGCTGCGATTCGATCCGGGCCAGGGCGAGGTCGGCGGCGGCGAACTACGCCTCGGTCGTCACCATGAGCCGATCGACCCGCTCCTGCGCTTCGGCAATCTCATCCGCAAGGCCCTCGTCGGACTCCTTCAAAAATTTGATCGCCGTCTGGATCTGTCCGATTACCGGATCGGCCAAGTCCTTTAAGCTTGTATAGGAGGTCCCCGCGACGATGTCCATGCGCTCTTCCAGTCCGCGAACCTGTACTGCCGCGTCCGCCTTCTGCAACGCGATCCAGAGGCTTCCGAAGGCTCCACGTCTTTTGTCTCCAGAAAGGCCGACAGTTTATTGCGGATCAGCCGAGGGTTGAGCCCTTCCGAGAGGGCAATTACGCCTTCCAGCGTAAGCTCTTTCGACGTCGCCGCCTGTTGCGCGCGGCTGATGATTTTCTTGGCGCCGGGCAAAAGAGCAAGGTTGGCCACGCCAACTCCGTATATCGTGGCCACGAAAGCCACGGCAATGCCCTTGGCCACTTCATCGATGTCTTCGAGGTGCTTCATCACTTGAATCAGCCCCATGACGGCGCCGATGATGCCGATCGTCGGCGCATAGCCCCCGGCGGTTTCGAACACCCGCGCCTCGGCTTCGCGGCGCCCGAACTCCTGGTCGATCTCCTTTTCCATGATGTGGCGGATGTCACTGGGTTCGGTCCCGTCAACGGCTAACGTGATCGCCCTGCCCAAGAAGGGGTCGGAAATCTCTTTCAGTTGTTTCTCGAGTGAGACGATGCCGGCGCGACGGGCCTTGTTCGCCAGCGACACGATCTGCTCGGTCTTGGCGTCGAGGTCGAGCGTGGGTTGAGAAAAGATCACCGCCACCTGCCGGCAGGCTCCCAACACGGTGGGGAAGGGAACCGAAATCAGGGTTGCCCCGAAGGTTCCCCCAAAAACGATCAGGGCGGCCGTTGGCTGGAAGATCTCATGGAGGGATCCCCCTTCGAGCACCAAGCCCCACCATATGCCCCCCGCTGCGAGCACGACGCCCAAAATGGTTCCCACATCAGTTCTCATCGCTTACCTTGGCTGGGTGACCCAGCCTCGCTTGGAGCAGGAGCCCACTCCTGACGCACCTGCCCCGGCGGCGTGTGAACCCGGCGTTGGTAGCGGATCACCTTTTCGACCACCTCGGTGATCGGTTCTCGAACAGCGAGCTTCTGGCCGCTGGTCAACGACAGAACGGTATCCGGAGTGGCCTCGAGGGACTCCACGACGTCAGCGTTGACCACGATCTCAGTACCGTTGAGCCGGGTCAGATTGATCATGAGCCGTTTGCTCGTCCTTCATATCGACCGCGGGAGGGCATCTCCCACGCCGGAGAGAACCGGTCCGTGAATCGTCGTGGAGCGGATCGAGGGTGCGGTAAATCGGACCTTGACGCCCGTGGCCCTCGGCTTAGGGTAGCGTCGCGACGGTCTCTCGTCTGTTGGCTTCCCAAGCTGTTATGCCGCCGGCCAGCTCTTCGATCTCCGTGAACCCTTCCTGTTGGAGGATGGCGGCGGCGATCGAGGAGCGATATCCTCCCGCGCAATGTAGGGCAAGGGTTCGGTCTTTGGGCAGCTCGGAAGCTCTGCCTCTGAGCTGGTTCAGCGGAATGTGCACGCTGCCTCTGATATGTTTTGCCTCGCGTTCTTTGGGTGCTCGGACATCGACGACCAGCGGGGCTGAAGAGGACAAAAGCTGGTCCGCCAGAGTTGCCGCATCGATGCGGTCCCACCCGTCCATGAGATCGGGACGCTGTTCGAGAGCTTGCATTCCCTCCCCGAGGTACCCGCTGACGCGGTCGAAACCGATACGCCCGAGACGTCTGGCGGCTTCCTCCTCCCTTCCCGGTTCACAGATGAGGGCGATCGGTTCTTCCGGGTCGAGGAGGGTTCCGGCCCAAGTGGCATACTGGCCTCCGAGTCCGATGTTGATGCTGCCGGCGAGGTGAGCTTTGGCGAAATCGCCCGGGTCCCGGGCATCGAGAACTTGCGCTCCCGACCCCTGCAGGGCAAGAACCTCGTCCACTGAGAGCGGTTTCAGCTCGCGCCGCAGGACCTGTTCGAGCGTCTCGCGCTCTTTCGTGTTCAGAATGGCATCGTAAGTAAAGTATTGGGGCGCCTCGGGCTGGTCGGCCGTCACGATGCGGATGAAATCCTCTTTGCTCATCGGCTGCAGGGCGTAGTTATAGCGTCGTTGGTCGCCTATCGTTGAAACCGTCTCTGCGCTAAGGCTCTTGCCGCAGAGTGACCCGGCTCCGTGGGCTGGGTAGACGAGGGTCTCGTCGGGAAGCTTCAGGAGCTTTTCATGAGCGGAGTCATAGAGCATTCCACCCAATTGGCGCGCCGACCAGCCGAGCGAGGCCCGCAGGTCCGGACGGCCTACGTCTCCAACAAACAGCGTGTCGCCCGTCAAAACGGCATGGGGATCGTCCTCGCTCTCGTCAAGGTCATAGAGCAAGATGCAGATCGATTCCGCGGTATGCCCAGGCGTTTCGAGAGTCTGTAGGCGGATCCTTCCCAAATCGAGGACATCACCGTCTTTCATCGGCGCGAACTCGAACTCCGCCTTGGCCTGCGCTCCAAGATGGATCCGCGCCCCGAGCCGGTCCCGAAGCTCGAGATGCCCGGCGATGAAGTCCGCGTGACAGTGCGTCAGAAACACGTGGCGGATCTCAAGGTTCGATTTCCGCGCGTCTTCGAGGTATTGATCGACGTCGCGCTGCGGATCGACAGCGACGGCCGCCTGGGTGGACTCGTCTCCAATCAGAAAGGAGGCATGCGCCAGGCAGTTCAGGTAGTACTGTTTGAAGATCATGGCTTTTCGTCCCTTTCCCGGTGACACCCGTTCCCGCATCGTTCCACGGCAACCTCACCGGCAGTGTACGTCCGAAGTCGCCATCATGGCAAGGTTTCATCTACAGCGGGCCAGCCCTCATTTCTCGCCGCTGGCCGGCCCACGGCGGATGACGCGATGAATCGCGTCGCTACATTCCCGATGGCGGGTATTTGCCGCCACTCCTGCCTGTCGCTGGTGGACGGGGTCGGGCGTGTGAGAGGGGCCGTCAGCACTAGCCCTACGGTCAGCAAGTGTAACGAAGTAAAGCGGCTCCTTCCCGCGTGCATGGACGTCAGGCATTGAGAAAAGCGATCTAAGCCCGCATTTTCAATTTGATGTTTGACATCCCGACCTTCCAGCGGCCTTGAGCGTCTTTATTCATAGGGGCTAGAGCCCGATGAGGACGCCATGGAGGCCAACACCCAATGGGTGAAAAACAAACCAAGCCATTCCAGCTAAGTTTCAACGGCTTGTTGAAAGTCGATTTCCAGGGATCGCACGTCACTTCTGATGGTGGCCTGATTTTGGTTCGCGAACTGGACGAACGGCTCGGTCTCGGAGAACTGATTGACGAGCATCTCAGCGACTCCCGGCAAGGCACAAACAAGCAGTTCACGCTCGCTGATCTGTTGCGGCAGTCGGTCTACAGCCGCTTGGCGGGCTACGAGGACCTCAACGACGCCGAGCGGGTTTCGATCGATCCGACGTTTCGGCTGATCGGTTCGCAGAAGATCTGGGATCGCGGTGCGGCCTTGACCTCGACGCTGCACGGCTTCGAGACGGAGATGCTGGCGAGCGAAGAGAACCTGCTGGGGCTGATGGCGCTGAACCGAGAGCTGGTCGGGCAAGCGGAGGCGTTCGACGACTCCGAGCGGGTCGTTCTGGACATGGACTCCACCGAGAGTCCGGTCCATGGCCAACAGGAAGGCAGTGCCTACAACGGACACTTCGAGTCGGTCTGCTACCATCCGTTGCTTTTGTTCAACGGTCATGGTGATTGCCTCGCTGCAAAGCTGCGTCCAGGCAACGTGCACAGCGCCGACGACTGGGATGAGCTATTGTTGCCGGAGATCGAGCGCCAACAGGCTGCGGGCAAGCAGGTCGCCTTCCGGGGCGATGCGGCCTTTGCCAAGCCGGAGGTTTATGAGGCTTCGGAGGAACGCGGAGTACAGTACGCCATTCGCATTCCGGCCAACAAGAGCCTGGAGTTGGAGATCGAGGACATCCTGTTTCGGCCACCGGGCAGGCCGAGCGCCAAGCCCCTGGTGCGCTACAAGAGCTTCCGCTATCAGGCCGCCAGTTGGAGCAAACCGCGGCGCATCGTAGCGAAGGTTGAGCACCACCCGGGCGAACTGTTCGCGCAACCCGGCTTCATCGTCACCAACATGACCCGGCCCAGTCGCTCGGTGGTGCGCTTTTACAACAAGCGCGGCACGGCCGAGCAGTGGATCAAGGAAGGCAAGCAGGCCACGAATTGGACACGGTTGTCGTGCCATCGTTTTCGCGCGAACGAAGTTCGCTTGCAACTCAGCGTCCTGGCTTACAACCTCGGCAACCTGTGGCGGCGGCTGGGACTGCCACCAAGCATCAAGAGCTGGTCGCTGACGAGCTTGCAGCAGCGGCTGATGAAGACCGGCGGGCGGCTGGTCAAGCATGCCCGCTACTACTGGTTGCTGCTGGCCGAGGGGCATCTGAACCGGCGGCTGTTCGGTGACATGCTGCACAGGATCTGGGCGCTGCCGCTGCCGAGCGGGTAGCGTTGACCGGGCTAGGATCAACAGTTTTCGGCTCCAAAAAGGTTTGGCAGGGAGCAGTGTCGGCCGCAGCGCCGTTCAGGCCGCGCAATCAACGTCTGTGAGCGGACGGACGAGCCCTGGCGCCTACCGGCGGAGGGGATGTGCAGGGTTCAGCGCGAAAAGACGTGGCATTCGGGCCGGCGCGGATGTATACTGTGGCCGTGCCAAGGCCAAAACGGAAATCCTGGCTAAGACCAGTCGGCCGCCATCCGGTAAGTGTCATAACCCTTTTTCTCTCAGTCAGCTAGGTCCCGACGGTTATAGACAACCGTCCACCTGGCGACAGATGCACGAGGGCGCTGGAAAGACCGATTGATTGTTTGAGTTCGGAGAAGATGGGGTCACGCGTCGCAGCGCGGTCCCAAGGCGCTGCGAAGAACCTTGTGGGTCGCCGTTCGTCTTGGGGATAGCTAAAGTCGGTCCGCTTTTCTCACCAGCTGGCGAGGCGAAGCTCGTGAGAGGTCTCCCAGCACAAGGCGAGCGCCGCTCGGAGCACGTTTCTTAAATAATGCGGGCGTACCTGAACCCTACGTTGAGCACGCTGAGCAAAAACGCGGCCAAGTAATGGCGGGCCTATGAGGTGCTTCCACCGTCAGCTGGTGAAAAATGTGGGCTAGGAGAGTGGCGGCGCAGCGGCCTTCCAGTAAGATTCCTCCCTCCGTTCTGCGCCCGTCTTGTCCCATTCATTTGTCGGCGATCGAATGAGAGAACGAATCAAAGCCCTTTGCATCGGCATCGGAGGGGCCGCCGAGGAGTCTTTGGCGAACCAGCAGCGGGCCGAGTGGGATTTGCAAGAGGCAGCATCTTGGTGGCAGTGTCTGAAGCAGCTTGCCGAGGAGAAACATGACATTTTGGTCACCGGCACGGACTTGGACGACATCGCCGTCGACCGGCTGATCGAAGAGGCGTTACGCCTCTGTCCGACTCTCACCGTCGTGGTACTGGCGAGACAGCCGGACTATTCCGAGGCCGCCCGGCTAGCTCGCCTTGGCGCCGACGACTACTTGCCCCTTCCGCCCGAGACTCCCTTTTCGGCGGACGAAGTCGTAGGGGGAATCACCCGAGCCCATGAGAATAATCTGTTACGAACATCCCCTGGACAGGGGGAGGTTTCTGAAGCCGCAGCCGAGTTGGTCGGCCGAAGCAAGGCCATTGGGAGCGTCAACCGGCTGATCAAACTCATTGCACCGCGACAGTCCACGGTGTTGATCACCGGCCGCACGGGCACGGGCAAAGAACTCGTCGCGCGGGCCATTCATGCCGCCTCGCCGAGGGCGGCTCGTCCACTGGTGGTGGTCAACTGCGGGGCCATCCCCGAGCACCTGATTGAGGCGGAGTTGTTTGGCCACGTAAAGGGCGCTTTCACCGGCGCCATCAGTCACCGCGTCGGGCGTTTCGAGCAGGCGCACGGCGGCGTCATCTTTCTTGACGAAGTCGGTGAAATGCCGCTCGAGATGCAGAGCAAGCAGCTTCGGGTGTTGCAAGAGCGAGAGTTCCAGCGGGTCGGCAGCTCGGAGACGATCAAGGTTGACGTTCGCGTGGTCGCGGCAACGAACTGCGACCTGAAAGAACTGGTCCAACAGGGCAAGTTCCGCGAGGACCTCTACTACCGACTGAATGTGGTTCCTATGTCCCTGCCGAGCCTGGCCGAGCGGGTTGAAGATTTGCCGTCGCTCGTGCAGCACTTGTTGGCGAAGATTTGCCGTCAAGAAGGCTTGCCCCTGGTGCGGGTGGCGCCGGAGACCGTAATTCGATTGATGGAATATAGTTGGCCGGGAAACGTGCGACAGCTCGAGAATGCGATCGAGAAGGCCGTCGCCTTGAGCGGAGATCGCCAGATCCTCTATCCCAGCGACTTCCCCCTTCCCGCGCCCGCTGCCGGTACGGCGCCCGCGGTCGCGCCGGATGTGCGGCTGCCCGACGAGGGGATCGACTTCGACTCGGTCGTCGGCCTGTTCGAGCGCAGCCTGCTCGAACAGGCGCTCGAACGAACCGGGGGCAACAAGAAACGGGCGGCTGAGCTGCTAAGGATCAAACGCACGACCTTTGCGGCCAAGTTGCGAGCGTCGAGCCGAGACGGACGGGCGAGAATGGCCGGCGAAGAAGTGTTCCCCGGGTCGGCCGGGCGACAAGATTTCGGGAGGTGACAACAGTTTGTCTCTCCCCGACCGGCGGTTCTTTGATTCTAAAGGGCCGCCTTTTGGCCCCTGCCATGCAAGAAAGGGCCCGCGGACATGCTGCTCGGTTCACAAGCGCTGCTGATCGCCCGATACATGGACTTGCTATCGGTGCGACAGAAATTGACGGCGACCAACATTGCCAACGCCGACACCCCGGGCTATCTGGCTCGGGACATCGATTTCGGCGAAGAGATGGCGCGAGCGCTCGAGCAGTCGCCCGCGGGAGCCGCTTCGCCGCTGATCGTCCGGCAGGTCGAAGGCCTGCCCATCAAAAACGATGGCAACAACGTCAGCCTCGACCGAGAATTGCGAATCCTCGGGGAAGCGGGCATCCGTTATTCGCTGGCCTCTTTGATGCTCAGGAACAGCATCCAATCGGTTCGTTCGGCGATCCGGGAAGGCCAGACGTAACGTAACAATCATCGAGGACCCCTATGAGTTTGTTTTCCATCCTGGATGTCAGCGCCTCGGCGCTCGCGGCCCAGCGAATGAGGGTCGACGTGCTGGCCCAAAACATCGCCAACGCCGAAACGACGCGGACTCCCGAAGGAGGGCCGTATCGGCGGCGTCACGTGATTTTCCAAGCCGAGCCGCAGCCCGCGTCCGGCTTTGAGGCGGTCTTGGCGCGCGTGCAGTCTCCGTCGGGATCGTCGGTTTTCCCCGACGTCCAGGGCGTACGCGTTTCCGAGGTGAGTGTCGACAATACGCCCGCCGAGAGGCGCTACTTGCCCAGCCATCCCGACGCCAACGCGGAAGGGTATGTCGATTTTCCGCCCTTTAATCCCGTGGAAGACATGGTTGACCTGACGGCGGGCGTACGTTCCTACCAGGCCAACTTGGCGGTGGTATCGGCGGTCAGAGAAATGATCACTCGAACGATTGAGATTGCCCGTTAGCTCCCCATCTCGTCCCCGGACATCAGGAAGCTTACAAGACAGGCGAGTAGGCTCAAGCGGGGGATACCGCTTCGTTTGCGAACATGCTGGGCGAGGCGCTTGAGCGGGTGAAACAGATCGGCGACGAAGCCGACCAGGAAGTGAAACGGCTGATGGCCGGCGAGCCGGTCGAGCTGCATCGAGTCATCATGGCCGGCCAGCAAGCCGGCCTAGCTTTCGAGCTGATGATGGGCGTTCGCAACAAAGTCGTCGAAGCCTATCGGGAGGTTATGCGCATGCAGGTTTAGCCCGCTTTTTTCGGCTCTTCCGGGTTTTAAGTGGGCGAAGGAGCCAGATCGAGTTTCCCACAGTGGAAGTAGATGGCGTTGATGAAGTTCTGTTGATTGCGGAAACCGCGCGCCGTGGCCTTGACCCATTGAATCCTTGAGTTCAACCCCTCGCTGACCGCGTTCGTAATGCGGTGTTTCAGATACGTGAGTATGTTTTCGAGGCGAGCCGTCAACATCCGCGCTACGGTGACCATCGGCGTCAGCCGGCTGCGACTCGCCCAGCCGCGCCATTGCTCGAAGAAAGCTCGCGCCGCCGATTCGCGACGATAGTCGAACAGCCGCATCGCCGTTTCCTTCAACGCCCACGCCCGCGCCGTTTTCAAGTCGCTTTCGCGCAGCGCGCGGAACTCGCGCCAGGCGTCCTCGGAAAAGTTCGCCGGATGCCGCAGCCAAGCGTACTTCGTGCCTGTCAAACGTTCGTCGCCGAGGGCCAGTAAACGCTTGTTCTCCGCCCGCCGCACTTGGTCCACCGCCTTCGCCAGATGCGCCGCGATGTGATATTTGTCGTAAACGATCTTTTTCTCCGATTCGTCGAGATGCTCCCGGGTCGAGGCGACGTAAGGATCCCACATGTCCATCGCGACGGCCTCGACTCGGGCGAGTTGCTCTGCGCTCAACGTCTTCCAAAAGCCGTCCAGGCTGGCCTGGCGGCGTCCCTCGGCGACGAACAACACGCGCGAGCGGTTGAGATCGTTGACGACGGTGAGATAGCGATGGCGCTTGCGGAAGCTCTTCTCGTCGACGCCCAGGTAGGGAATCGGCTCTGCCGCGCGACGTTCGAGCCCACGTTGCACGGCGCGTTCCAGGATGCCGTGAATCTCGTCCCAGCTCAGCGCCAGCAACTCGGCGATGCCTTGCTGGCTGGCTTCCTTCAGCCACGAGATCGCGAGAGCTTCAAACAGCGCGGTGAAGCGGCTGGAAGCCTCGGCCCAGGGCAGTCGCACGACGCGCGGCCCGTGCTCGGAGCAGTCGCTGCGCGGCGGCCGGGCGTGCAGGATCGTGCGGTACTGACAGGTGTCGAGGTGACGCCAGCGGCGTTCGGGCTGATGATCGTGGAGTGCGCACACGGCGCTGCATTGGCGGCACGGCCAGCGGACTTGCTCGTCGTGTTCGAGGAAGATGTGGACTTCGCCGTCGGCTCGGCGCAGCTCCACTCGCGCGACTTTCCAGGGACTTTCGATGCCCAGAATCTGGCGGTATAGCTCGCGGTCTTGCATCCCGCGAGACTACCACCGAGCCACACTCGCCCACTAGAAACCCGGAAGAACCAATTTTCTCAACCCTACGAAGGCCGGACCGATAAGCTGCGTTGTAACCCATAAACGGGTGGGGCCCAGCCCGCACCGGCCAGGAAGGGACTCCTGGCGAAACTCATACCCAAGGAAGGACAAATAACATGCCAGGTTTTTCAATTGTTACCAACGTAGCGTCATTAATCGCTCAGGAGAAACTGGGTTTTACCAATGACCTGCAACTGCGAACTATTACGAGGCTGACGTCGGGCCTCCGTATCAACTCCTCGGCGGACGACGCGGCCGGGTTGGCCATTGCCAACCGGTTCCGGTCTGATGTCTCGGTGTTGCAACAAGGCGTTCGAAACGCCGCGGACGGACTCAGCACCCTGCAGACGATCGACGGCGGCCTCAACAACATTTCGCTGCTGATTGACCGTGCCAGAACGCTGGCCACGCAGTCGGCATCCGGCACGTTTACGGGCGACCGAGCCGTGCTGAACACCGAGTTCGCATCGGTTCTCACCGAAATCGACCGCCAGGCCCAGGCTATCGGCCTCGATCCGAGCGGCTCATTCAACGCGCTGCTGTCGGTATTCATCGGCGGCGGGCGCGCCAACAACAACATCACGGAGACCACCAACGGATCGGTTCAGATCGACCTAAGTAATTCGTCCGTCAATGCCAATAGGCTCGGCCTGAAGGGTGTCCAAGCGCTAGGAGGCACTGAGGGGACCACCGATATCGGCAGTTCCTCGACCACCAGCGTGCAATCAATCGCCGCGGATGCGACGAACACGGGCTCGGTGCGCACCAGCGGCTTTACGGAGTTTCACTTCGTCGGCCCCGGTTTCGCGGACACGGATCAGGCGCAGCTTTCCGTGAACCTAACGGGTGTGGTCGACACCACGACCCTGGCCAGCGCGATCAATTCCGCCATTTCCGGGTTCTCGGTCAGCTCCTCCGCCGGGCAGGCTTTCAAGGACGCCGGCGTCAAGGCCGTAGTCAATACGGATACGACCGGAAAGCAGCAGTTGGCCTTCACGTCCAGCAGTACGGCATTTCAAGTGCAGGCCGGCGACCGATTGGCCAATGCGTTGCTCGGCAACTTTGCCAGCGGCGCGACCGGCGAATCGCTCAACGTCACCCGCACCGGCGCCGCGACGGGCGGTGTCGCAACGGCCGGCACCATCAAAGTCCGCATCGACGGCGGCGGACTCACGACAGCGCAGACCCTTACCGTTACCGCCGCCGGCGGCGAAAATCAAACCGCTCTCACGGCTCTGCTCAATACGCAACTGGCAGCCAATACGAATCTGGTTTCGGCCGGCTACTCGGTGGCGTCCGACGGAACGAACCTGACCTTCACGAACGACGAGGGCGAGAGGTTCGACGTCATCGTCGCCGGGGACGTGGGCAACACGTTCGGCTTCGGTACGGGCGAGTTGGGCGGCGGCGTGCACGGTACGGCGACCGACGTAACCTACTCCACCATTACCGGTAGCGCCGCTTTCGTCAACACCGCTGCCGGGACCGCCACACTCTCGATCTACGTCGAGGGATCGGAAAACGCCAGCTCCGAAACTCTAGCGGTCGTAATCGCCACGTCAACGACCGATGTCGAACTGGTCGACCAGATCAATTCCCTGATCCAGGCGAACTCTTTGTTGAGCACCACCGACATACAGGCTACGCAGACGGGCGGTACGATTACGATTGCATCCGCCGCGGGCACGCTGTTCCGGATCTCGGTGGACGATCTTGCGACGCCTGCTCTGAAGTTCGGCGACAACGATACCGGTAGCGTTACCGCCGGCACCTTCGCCGAAGTCGTGGACAGCACGAACTTCATCAATTCCGGAGGAGCCCAGGCGACAGCCTCCACGGCATTCACCAGGCTCAACTTCGGAGATGACATTCAAAGCCTGTCCTTCAACGCGAAGGACTCCCTCGGTGTGGTCCAAAATCGGGTCGTGAGCCTTACTTTCAGTAACTCCTTCACGCTTGACCAGGTGGTCGACAGGATCAACAGTGAGTTGCAGGGATCCAACAACAACACCCTGAAGCAGATCGTGGCTGTGAAAGAGATAGTTGCCGGCGGTACCACCGAGAATATCCGTTTCCTCAGTACGCTGTCGTCCGGTTTCTCGGTGAGTATTGGCGACTTGGTGAACAACCACGGCGTTGCCAACTCGGACCCGGCCGCCCTACTGAAGGCTGCCACGCAGCTCGCGGGAGGCTCGGTCGCCGACATTTCCTCGAAAGAAAACGCGGAGACCGCGGTGACGCTGCTGGCGACCGCCGTGTCGAAACTGGCGTCGGTTCAAGCCGATGTCGGTAAGGGCCAGAACCAGTTGCAATTCGCGATCGGTCTGGCTACGACTCAGATCACCAACCTCTCGGCTGCCGAAAGTCGCATCCGAGATGCCGACCTAGCGGCTGAAGCGGCCAACCTTACTCGAGCCGCCATTCTGCAGCAGGCCGGTGTGGCCGCGCTGGCGCAAGCC
Source organism: Bryobacterales bacterium (assembly GCA_965206025.1). Classification (GTDB taxonomy): domain Bacteria; phylum Acidobacteriota; class Terriglobia; order Bryobacterales; family UBA6623. Next base: position 1,399,477 of record CBDBIU010000004.1, read on the forward strand.
AACTCGGCACCACAAGCCGTTCTGGCACTGCTACGAGGATAGTTTATCCCCCCTCTCCTTGAATCTACCCGCCCGGGATGACCGGGCGGGTTTTTTTTATCCCTAGCGAAGCCCTGCCGGCGGCTGGGTACAGCCCAACGGTTTGCGTTCACCGCGGCATGTATGTGAAAGTGTTTGCCTTGCGCCGTTATCAACACGTCACATCTCAATAGCAGCTCGCGACTGGGGAGGGTTCCATTGCCTGAAAAAGAATTCGCCGGCAAAACGGTACTGATCACGGGAGGGTCGCGGGGCATCGGCCGCGGCACGGCCATCAAACTCGCCAAACATGGCGCCGACGTTGCCATCAACTACTTGAGCCGCGACGAAGACGCTCAAGAGGCCAAGCGGCTGGTGGAGCAGGAGGGCGTTCGATGCGCGCTGGTCAAGGCCGACATCTCGAAACCCTCGGACGTCGAAGCCATGGTCGCCGAGACCCGCCGGGCGGTGGGGCCGATCTCAATGCTCGTTGCCAACGCCGGCATCAGCATCCTGGAGTCGCACCAAGAGATCTCCTGGGAGACCTGGCGGAAGACGATGTCGATCAATCTGGATGGGACCTTTCTAACGGTCATGGCGGTGAAGGACGAGATGTTGGCCAACCAATACGGCCGAATCGTGTGCATTTCCTCACTCGCCGCCTTGCGTCCGCGCCCGATGCAGATCCACTATGCGTCCAGCAAGGCCGCCCTGCATTCGTTGGTCAAGTGTTGCGCCGACGCTTTTGCGCCGCACGTCCGCGTGAACTGCATCGCGCCCGGTCTGATCAAGACGGAAATGGGAGACCTGCTCGGTCCCGAGAAGACGCGGCAGCTCATCGACGCCACGCCCCTCGCCAGACTCGGCGAGCCGCAAGATATCGCCAACGTCGTCTACTTCTTGCTGTCGGATCTTTCCGCTTTCATGACCGGCCACACGCTGACGGTGAGCGGCGGCCGCGCCATGACGCCCTAGGCGGGGTCGCGCACCGTTTGATCGCGATCTCGACTGGGGTCGCAGCAAGTGTCCGCAGGGACTCCGGTCCACTCGATGCTATCCTTGAACGCCTGAGCGCATGTCCACCTTCTACGGCTTGAAGCTGATCGACCTGGCCGCCATCGTCGGCTATTTCGCCGCCGTCATGGCGGTCGGTTTCTGGGCCTCGCGGCGCGTCAAAGACGAAGGCGACTTTTTTCTCGGGGGCCGGAGTTTCGGCAAGGGCCTGCTGGTGATGCACTGGCTGTGCACGGGGACGCACAGCGAGCAGGCCGTCCAAGTCAGCGGGGCCACCGCGCGCGTCGGTTTGGGGGGCATCTGGTACCAGTGGATGTACCTGTTCTCGACGCCTTTTTATTGGATGATTGCGCCCATCATCCGCCGGCTCCGAGTGACGACCACGGGCGATTTCTTCCGCATTCGCTACGGACGATCCCTGGAAGTGCTCTATTCCTTCGTGGCTCTCGGCTACCTCATCCTTTCGATCGCCATGCTGTTGCGTGGAGCGGGGGCGGCCGTTTCAGGAGCGACGGGGGGAGCCATCCCCACCGAGGAGTCCGTGGTGTTGCTGTCCATTCTTTTCTCCACCTACATCATGGCCGGCGGATTGATGGCGGCCGCCTATACGGATGTCCTGCAGGGCGTCATGATTATCGTCCTCTCGTTCATGCTGGTGCCGGCGGGGCTGAACGTCATCGGAGGGATGACGGAACTGCACGCGGGCCTCGATCCGGCCATGCTTTCTATCGTCGCTCCCGAGGGAGCGCGCGAGGGGGATCTGGGATTTGTCATTGCCTTATCTCTGCTCGGCCTGGTGGGCGTTGTCGTCCAACCTCACGTCATGACGGCGACCGGCTCGGGCAAGACGGAACTCGAAGCGAGGGTCGGGTTCTGCTATGGGAACTTCGTCAAGCGGCTGTTGACGATCGCTTGGGCCTTTACGGGTTTGATTGCCGTCGTGATCTTCCCCGAGGTGCTTCAGGACGTTCCGGCGGGCGGCGTGGAAGCGGCGCTGGCCAGCGAGACGCTCTTCGGGCGTTCGATCCAGCTTTTGCTGGGCGACGGCTGGCGCGGGCTGATGATCGCCTGCCTGCTGGCCGGCATTACCAGCGCGGAAACGTTCATGGTGACGGGATCGGCGATCTTTACGCACAACTTTTACCGCCACGTCGTTCGGCACAGGACAGACCGGCACTACCTCTGGGTGGCGCGGATTGCCTCGGCGGGACTGCTCGCCGCGGGTCTGATCATCGCTTTCGGGGCCGAAAGTCTGACGCAAATCCTGGTCTGGTCGATCCAACTGGTCGGACTGCTGGGCGGCGCCTTTTGGCTCGGCGTGACCTGGCGGCGGGCCAATTCCGCCGGCGTTTGGGCGGGCTTCGTGGGTGCGTTGGCCCTCTGGCTGGCATCGAAACTTCCCTCCGCAAGCTTCGCCGCGCTCCCTCCGCTAGAGAGCCTGCTTTCGTCGTTTCAACACAGCGGCCAGGCTTTTCAGATTCTGGCCATGCTGGCCGCGGCGTTCGGCCTGCTGATTGCCGTGAGTTTGCTGACACGCCCGCTCCCGGCCGAACAACTTGATTCTTTCTTCGCCCGCTTGCACACCCCCGTCGGCCGCGAGTCGGACGTGCGATTGACCGGGCCGGCGAGGACCACGAAAACGGAGGCCGACCCCGCAGCGCACTCCGTCGCGGCGGCCCTCTCTGAGGAGCCGGCGTCGACTACAGAGGGCGTCGCCCTTCAGTTGGACTACCGGAAAGCTTCCGCCTTCGCTTATCGCGGCCTGCAGCGCTTCGGAGTTGAGATCCCGCGCTTCGCCCGCATCGACTGGGGCGGCTTCCTCACAGCCTGGGGTCTGGTCGGCGTGTTCATCGTGCTGCTGATCTGGCTGGCCCGGCTGGGCGCATAGCGGCGATCATCCGGCCGTCACCGGAGTACAATGTGGGAGCTCCAGAGTGGGTTCCCGGTCCTCAGACGCCGAACCGAAGGGACCGGCCGCTATGGTCAGAATGCTGCACGTCGGGGAGTAAGCCTAGTGACCTGCTCTCTCCGCAGCCTTGTTGGCAGGAAGGCCCGATGCAATGATCGTCAAAGACGCGGTTTCCCGAGCGGTTTTCCGTCCCGACAAGATGGGCAAGGCGAACTTGTTGGCCGGAGACCATCTTTTCGCCGGCTTGAATGCATTCGAGCCAGGACAAGAACACCGGTTACACACTCACCCGGGACAGGACAAGCTCTATTTTGTCCTCGCGGGCGAGGGTGAAGTCCGGGTCGGCAAGGAGCAATCGCGCGTCCATCCGGGTGACCTCGTGCTCGCGAGGGCTGGCGAGAATCATTCGCTGCACAATCCGGGTCCCGAGCGACTGGTCGTGGCGGTGGTCATGGCGCCGCCGCCGGTCTCGAAAGGTTAGCCCGGATTTCTCACGAGGAGTGCGCAGGGGCGGGCCACCGTGCCCGCCCAGTAGTATCAATGTACGATCTTTGGCACACATTCGCACCGGACAATATGTACTGATCGGTAGCGGGCCGACACGGTGGGCGGCCCCTACAATAATGTTCGTTCAACGCCGACCACGCGAATCGTTGTGAGAAATGCGGGCTAGTACGAGGCGAAAGCTTTGGTACCTTAGTCCCATCAGTCTCGCGAAGGGAATTGAACCTTTCCGACTATTGTGGCGGGTCATCGAGTACTGGGAAAAGTGTGAGTAAGTGTCTGAGTTGTGCCATGAGGTCCATCGGGTTGGGTCGGATCAGGTGCAACTCTTAGTCCGGCAGACCGGTTCCTCCGATGAGTTTCTAGCACTCGTGGAGGGAGGCGGCATGTGCCTGGCCCATTCGCTGACCAGCCGTACAGCGGCCGCCGATTGGCTTCATCAGGTGCTTGAGGCGCTGTTTCCCAAACACCGCTGCGGTCCCGGTTGCGAGGTTGTCTCCGGCTCGCAATCCCTGGCCGAAGAGGGCCTGCGTAACCTACTCGCCAGCGTCCAAGAATCTCCCGCGCGCTAGCCCGCTTTTCTCACCACCTGACGGTCGAAGCAGGCGATAGGCCCGCCATTACTGCGTCGCGCTTGCTCGCCGTACTCAACGTACTGTTCAAGTACACCTCCGCGCGTCGAGCGGCGCGCGCCTCCTACTGACGGGCCTCTCACACACTTCGCCTCGCCACGTGGTGAGAAAAGCAGGCTAGCGTCTTGTTTGCTAGTATTTCGAGATGCCTCCGGCTGAGTCCGACAGCATCGAAGCGAAGGCCTCCCGCTACTTTCCTCCCTGGGATCGCGGCGCACTTCCCCGAGCCCCCGAGTTTGGCTGGCGCCACTGGAGCGCCCTGATCGGCCCCGGTCTGCTCATGGTGGGAAGCAATATCGGCGGCGGGGAGTGGCTTTTCGGGCCCATCGTTGCGGCTCGCCACGGCGGCCAGTTGATGTGGATCGCCACGGTCAGCATCGGCTTCCAGATCTTTTACAACCTGACCGTGATGCGCTACACCCTCTACACCGGTGAGCCCATTTTTGTGGGGTTTTTTCGCACGCCGCCCGGGCCGAAGTTTTGGGCTTTTTTCTACCTGCTCATCGACCTGGGAGGGATCTGGCCCTATTTGGCGTCGAACGCAGCCGTGCCTCTGGCCGCCGCTATTTTGGGACGCCTGCCCGGCCCGGAAGATGACCCTCTTGTGCGGACTTTGGGTTATGCCATTTTTCTGTCAACTTTTGTTCCTTTGATCTTCGGGGGAAAGATCTACAACTCGATCGAGCGAGTGATGACGGTGAAAGTCTTTCTCGTGCTGGGATACCTGGGGGGCCTTTGTCTGGTCATGGTCGACGGCGCTGTCTGGCGCGATGTTCTGAGTGGCTTGGTGAAGTTCGGATCGATTCCCGCGGCGGAGATCGATTGGGCCACGATGGCCGCCTTCGCGGCGGCCGCGGGCGCCGGCGGGCTGTCGAATATGAACTTCTCCAACTACACGCGCGACAAGGGTTGGGGCATGGGACCGCTGGTCGGCGCGATCCCCAGCATGATAGGCGGTAGAGAAGTGAAACTTTCCCACGTCGGTAAGGTCTTTCCGATCGATGAGGAAAGTCTGAAACGGTGGCGCGGGTGGGTTCGCCATATCGTCCGCGATCAGGTGGCCATATGGGGTGTCGGCTGCTTGCTGGGGATGGTGCTGCCGGCCATGCTGGCGCTGCAGTTCCGCGCTGGAGCCCAAGCCGATGGGCATGCCGCCGCCGCCATGATGGCCCGGGGCGTCGCCGATCGCGCCGGTGAGATATTTTGGCCGCTGACCCTTCTGTGCGGATTTATCATTCTCGCCCCCGGACAGATCGCCGGTACCGATGGTACGGTTCGCCGTTGGACGGACGTGATCTGGACCGGCAGCCGGCGGGTCCGGCACCTTGAAGGCCACCAGGTCAAAAACATCTACTACACGATCATGACCGCCTACGGCATCTGGGGCCTGATTGCGCTGCGCTTGACGCCGAACCCTCTGGTGTTGGCCATCGTCACCAACACGCTCAAGAACATCGGCCTGGCGTTTAGCTCTCTTCATGCCCTGTACGTGAACCGCTCGCTTCTTCCGCCCGAGCTCCGTCTCGCCTGGTATGTGCAGGTGGGCCTGATCGGCTCGTTCCTTTTCTTCTTGGGAATCTCCGCGATCGCCTTTCACCAACGGTGGGAGCAGTTGATGGGCTGGTAATCGGGGGGCCCGGCCTAGCCCAGGCTGGCGGCGACGTCTGGTCGCCGTAAGGAACAGCATGCTGTGCTCCTGCGATCTGTCGGCTGCCCGAGGTTCCCGATCGTCCGTTCGGCTTCTGGCTAACCGGCAGGCTACTCAATGTGTAACTTCACTTGCGAAATGCTGTACTAAGTATTTCAATCAACCTTGACTCAATCAGCCCACGATCAACTGGACCCGGACGACCATGAGAGGGCGCCGCTGTTCGGCTCCTGGGGACGGCTCTACACCGCCGTGCTGATTCACCTTGCATTCTGGATCGCGGTCTTCTATTTCTTCACCATGCGTTTCGACCTTCCCCGATGAGCACCCTGGACTGGCTGATCCTGATCGCCTCGCTGGCGGGGATCGTCGGCTACGGCCTCTACCGAGGTCGGGGAAGCAAGACCGTCCACGACTATCTGTTGGCCGGGAAGACCATGCGCTGGTGGGTGATCGGTCTGTCGATCATGGCCACCCAGGCCGGTGCCATCACCTTCATCGGGACAACCGGCCTGGGCTATAGCGATGGGCTGCGCTTCGTGCAGTTCTACTTCGGGATGCCGATCGCCATGGTCATCATCTCAGCGGTGGCGGTTCCTCTCTTCCACCGCTCGGGAGTCTATACGGCCTACGAATACCTGGGGCGGCGCTTTGACGCCAAGACCCGGATTCTGGCCAGCCTGATCTTTCTGATGCAGCGCGGACTCGGTGTGGGCTTGGCGCTCTATGCGCCCGCCGTCGTGCTCTCGGCGATCCTCGGTTGGCCTGAGGCCTTTACGATTTTGGCCATGGGCGTGGTGGTGGTCGGCTACACGACGCTGGGTGGGATCCGCGCCGTGATGTGGACCGACGTGCAGCAGATGACGGTGATGTTTTTCGGCATTGTGGCGTCTCTGGTCGCGGCGATCGCGGCGTTGCCGGCCGAGGTATCGTTCTCCGACGCGCTGGAGCTGGCTGGCGCGGCGGGAAGACTTCGCGCCGTCGATCTATCGTTTGACTGGGAAAACCGCTACAACCTGTGGTCGGGCCTGATCGGAGGAGCCTTCCTGGCTATGTCCTACTTCGGCTGCGATCAGTCACAGGTGCAACGCTATCTGACGGGCAGCTCGATCGCTCAGATGCGCATCAGCCTGCTCTTCAACGCCGTCGTGAAGGTGCCGCTGCAATTTCTGATCCTGCTGACCGGGGCTCTGGTGTTTGTCTTTTTTCTGTTCGAAGAGCCGCCGATGCTTTTTGACAACGTCGAGCGCGATCGGATGACACGCGCCGAGGACGCTTCTTTTGAGAGTGCCCAAGCGCACTACCGGGAGGCGTTCGGCGCGCGCCGCCAGGCCGCGCTCTCTTTACTGCGGCCGGATGAGCCGGGCGCTCGGGCGGCCTTTTCCGCCGCCCAGGATCGGCTGCTCGACGCTCGGCGGGAAGGTATTGCGGCGGTCGAAAAGAGCCGCGGGGGCGAGGCCTACGACGATACGAACTACGTCTTCCTGAACTTCGTGCTGAAATATCTGCCCACGGGACTGGTGGGACTGATTATCGCCGCCGTCTTCGCCGCCGCGATGTCGAGCATTTCGTCCGAACTGAACGCCCTGGCGGCGGTCACGGTGATCGATCACTACCAGCGATACGTTCGCCGCGGGGCCGCCGACCCCCACTACGCGCGGGTCGCGAAGTTGGCGACGGTGTTCTGGGGCCTTTACGCGATGGCGTTCGCCGGTTTCGCCGGACAACTCGGTGCGCTGATCGAAGCGGTCAACCTGGTGGGGTCGTTCTTTTATGGCTCGCTGTTGGGGGCCTTCGTTCTGGCCTTCGGGCCGTGGCGGGCGAACGGCAACGGCGCCTTCTCGGGGATGCTGGCCGGCCTCGCCGCCGTGGCCTGGATCAGTGTGAGTACCGAGATATCGTATCTCTGGTACAACGTCGTGGGGTGCGTGGTGGCCGTCGTGGTGGGTTTGGCGGTGAGCCGGGGCGGGAGGGATAAGCAGCAAACCAGCTAACTCGAAGCGGCGACACGAGTGTCGGTGCGGCAGACGTCGGCGTCTGCGCCACAGCACAGACGACACACCTTGATCACACTAACAGACGCGACACGCCCTTAGGCTCGAAACTCTCGCCTGAGACCCACGCGGCCCCAGGGTGGCGCAGGTCCCCAGACCTGCCGTGTCGGTACTCTTACCGACACCCGTTTGCAGCTATTCAATTTTCGTTCCTTCTGCCGGCGTCAACGATCAAACCAGGCGTCGACTTCCAACGGCGCTTCTCTGGGCGGGCCCTGATGTAGGAATTAGCCCGCATTTCTCACTAGGGCCCGTGGTGGATAAGGCGCAAGGCCCGGCGGCCAAGGCTCGCGACAACAGTTTGTTTACATCGCCCAGCGTACAGCATGTCGGCAAGCGGGCGCGATGAATCGCGCCCCTACATCCCTGAGGGCGGGTATTTGTTTCCACTCCTGGCGACTGCCGGTGAGAAATGCGGGTTAGCGCACTACCAACCTGCGTGAGGCGTTCGCCGGGCTGTTACTGTATGTACGATGGCCGACCGCATCCTGGTTACTGGATCATCCGGCTTCATCGGAGCGTGGGTGGTGCGGGATTTGATCGAGCGCCGCGTGCCGTTCGTGATGCTCGATCGGGACCCGAACCTGCGCAGGCTAGGAGACCTGCTGCCGGAACTGCCGTCCGATCTCAAAGTGATCACCGGCGATGTGAGCGACCTCGACGTCGTCGCTCGAGCGATCGAAGACAACGCCGTGACGGCCATCATTCACCTGGCGGGCGCACAGATTCCCATTTGCCGCGCGACGCCGCTGTTGGGCGCCCAGATCAACGTGATGGGCACGATGGCGGTCTTCGAGGCGGCCCGACAGTGCGGCAGGATCCGACAGATCGCCTATGCCAGCTCGGCCGGCGTCATGGGCCGGGTCGAGGACTATCCACCGGGGTTGATCCCCAGCGACGCGCCCGCGCTGCCGGCGACGCACTACGGTGTATTCAAACAGTGCAACGAAGGCAACGCCAGGGTCTACTTCCAGGACCACGGGGTCAGCAGCGTCGGTCTTCGCCCGGGCACGGTCTACGGGGTCGGCCGAGACTTTGGTCTCACGTCGGACCCGACCAAAGCCGTCAAGGCCGCGCTGGTCGGCCGGCCGTTTACGATCCGCTTCGGAGGAGACAACGCCTTCCAGTACGCCCCCGACGTGGCGGCGACATTTGTCCTGAGCGCGCTCGAAAACCGCCCAGCGGCGCTCACGTTCAACATGCGGGGCCAAGTGGCGGCGATTGCCCAGTTCGTCGCCGAGCTTGAGGATCTGCTGCCCTCCGCCCAGGGGCTGATTCGATTCGGGGGTGATCCGATTCCCGTGGCGGTCGACTACGACGACAGCGAGCTGCGCGCGTTTCTGCCCTCCATGCCGAACACATCCCTGCGCCCGGGAATCGAAGAAACACTCAACGGCTTCAGGCGTCTGCAACAAGCGGGGACGCTGGATCTCTCCGACCTGGAGCAGTGACAGGGGGGGCGTCGGGGGAGGCCTGCGGACCAACCCGATGTCTACTTGTCCTGTTTCTGATCGTCGTGTTTTTCTTTGGCGATCCGGCGGCTGAGCTTATCCTGTTTCTTGTGAATCTTGGCCCTCTCCTTCACGGTCAGGCCGTCGCCGTCCCTGCGATCTTTCTTGATCTCGCGGTGCAGTTGCGCCTCTTTCTTCTCGATCTTCAGGGCTTCCTTCTTGGCCAGTTCCCCGCTCTGGACTCCCCGGTTGATGCGCTTCTGCTGTCGCTTTTCGCGCTTCTTGATATTGTCGGCAAAGCTGATGCCGCTAGCGAGAAATATCCCCAGAGTCGCCAGGGCAAAAAGTTTCCTCATGGCCTCATAACCTCCCACCACTAGCCCGCTTTTCTCACCACGTGGCGAGGGTGCCTGTGCAGTGAGAATTCTCAATCTCCCGCGCCGGGAGGGGGGGTGTTGCTGCTCCAGATTGTCCGGAAGATCTTCCACGAGCCGTCGGGCTGCCTTTTTCTGATCGAGAGGTACTTGCCCTCGTCTTCTAGCGGCTCGCCGCCGGCCTTCGGGGTTACCGTGACTGGGGAAGTGCCCCGCACGAAGGCCCAGTCGCCGGCCACTTCGACCTCTTCCAGAGAGAGCGTGATCTTGGCGGCGAATTCGTCAAAGGTGGTTTGATAAGCGGCCTGGATGGCTTCCTTACCCACAACGGGCGGCGCGTTCGGGGGCATGCGAATAGCATCGTCGGCGTGGAGGGCCACAAGCGCCTCCACGTCGCCGGCGCTGAAGGCGGCTTCGTACTCCTTGGCGATGGCTTCGAGCGCCGCTCGGTCGGCCGCTTGAGCGGTCGCTTCGGCGGCCGGATCCGGCTGCTTTGGAGCAGGGGCGCAGGCGGTGGCGATAAGCCCAACAGACAAAAGGAATGCGTTCACTAGGTGCGGTTTCATAGTACTGGGTCTCCTATTCGCATGTGAGGCCTATTCTAACCCAATTTCCGCCTACAACGGCTGGGGCTGCTAGCTGTTGAAAGATCACAGCTAGCGCTCCGACAGCCAGGCGAAGGCCTCCGGACCGGTCGAGAAGCGCCGGCCGGCGGCCTGAACAACCGCGCGGACCCGTTCAGCGACCCTGTGCTGAAACGACGGCTCGTGCCACGCCTCGTAACCGTGTGCCGAGCTGATGCGAGCCGCGGCTTCGCGAGTGGTCGCCCCGTGCGGCTTCATTGACCGCACGTGCAGCGGGTCGCCGATAATATCCCGGTCCGTCGCCTCAAGCGCCCGGGCAGCCAAGTTTTCCGGGTCGCAGGGAAGCAGCGGCGCCAGTGTGGCGTACACGGCGATGCCGGCCTCGCGAAGGGATCGAATCGCTGACAGCCTCTGGCTGAGCGGCTCACAGTGGGGTTCATAGAGCCGACGGACCTCCTCGAGGTCGGTCGTCAGCGAAAAGCTCACCCGCAGAATCGTGCGCCGGTTCAACTCGATAAGTTGCTTCAAGTCCCGCAGAACCAAAGGGCCTCGGGTTTGAATTACAAACACAGCGGGGGGCTCTTCGATCAAAGCTTCGAGGATAGGAGGCATGACCCGAGCAGTCCCCTCGGCCGGCTGATAGGGATCGACAAGCGGAGAACAATAAATCACCTGCTCCCGGCGGGTTTCACGGCGGAGGAGTTCGGCGGCATTCGACTTGATGGTCGTAAATTGCCCCCAACGCCGCCAGTCCTCCCTCTTGAGACCACCGTAGACGCGGAGGGTGGGGACGTAGCAGTACGTGCATCCGTAGGTGCAGTTGCGGGCCGGCGTGAGGGAGTGGGTGAATCCGGCCGTGGCGATGAATCCCGACGTTTTCGTAAGAATCGTTTTCGCTTCGTTGTTTCGGATAGGGAACCAGGGCAGAACTTTTTCTCCGTTCCGAGGTTGGTCACTCATGGCCGCGGAAGAGCGTCACAGGCGCGGCCTTCACGCGCCGTGGCGAGAAAAGCTGGCTCGGTTTGGCGAGCTAGCGACGATCATTCTTGCGCTGCAATCTGCTTTCGGAGTTGTTTGAGGATTCTCACCTGTTCGTGAGCCTTTTGCTTAGAACCGAGCTTCTTATAGATCCGGGTCAGTTTCTCATGACTGGACATCTGGAGTTCAATGGGAACGTCAATCTGGGTGGTTCGAAGGAAGACTCTTCCAGCTTCGGCCAGATGGCCGTTCTCGAGCAGACCTAAGCCGATCTGGTAATAGGCGGGGACAAGGCCGGGTTCGAGTCGTACCGCCGTTTCCAGGTAGGGAACAGCGGCTTCAGCTCTCCCCAGCTTGATGAGCAGCCCGCCGTACGCGAAGTTGACGTTACTGCTCTCGGGCTGAATTGTCAGCTCCGCCTGATAAGCCGCCTCCGCTTCGGCGAGTTTGCCGTCCTCGACGTATAGCTTTGCCACGGCCGCATGAATACCGGCCAGTTCCGCGTCTTGTTCGAGCGCTCGCCCGTATTCCCGCAACGCGTCTTCCCTGCGTCCAACGGCGGCATAGTTCTCCGCCGCCGCCTGTCTCGCACGGGCTGAGTGGGGCGCGCGATGGAAAAGATGGTCGGAGAGAGAATCTCCAAGAGCCTGATAGGCCTTGGCGAGATAGAAGAGCGCATTGTAGTCATCCGGCCTGGTTTTCAGAGCCTCCTCGAGCAACGGAATGGCTTCGCGATGCCGACCCGCCTGGAAATACCCAGCTCCGAGCCACGCACTGACCAGGGCGTCCGCGGGCTGGGATTCGCGAGCTTTTTCGAGACTATTGATAGCCTGACGCAAGCGGCCGATTCGCAAGCTATCAATACCCAGGTATTTCGGAACACCTCCCAGATCGGGCTTGAGTCGCAGGGCGGCTTCAAAAGATTCGACGGCTTCTCGCAGCCTGCCCTGCTTGTGCCGGGCCAACCCGAGATTCAAATGGGCCTCGGCAAGATTAGGGGCCAGCCGCGCGACGGCTTCGAATTCGCGAGCTTCGTCTTCCAAGCGGTTTTCCCGTCGAGCTTGGAGGCCGGCGTTGATGTGCTCGAGAACCGCCGGGTCCACCGTCGCGGATTGCCCGAGCAAACTGACCTCGGGCGCCATGACCAGGGCCAGACAGGCCGGCAGGATCCACCGTGGGGTTCGAGGATTCATCACCACTTGCCTGATGGAGCCAAGCCGGCTCGCTTTGGCGGAGTACGCACTCTTCACCATGATAGCGCTACGGATTCAAAGTTCGGGGCGGAAGTTTGCGTCGAGCCGGGGGACCGCAAATCGACGACCAGGCTACTCCAAATACGTGTAGTCGTCGAGCACGCGTGAATAGGTAGCCAACACCTCGTGCTCGTCGTCGGCGGAAATAATCCCTAGGTCTTTCCGTTGCGACAACTGCTTGGCGACCGAAGCTCTCAATTCGTCGGTCTCGAATCCGCTGTACTCGATCACTTCGCGCACCGAGTCGCCGCGCGTGAGACCATCGATCGCGGTCTTGCCGTCGCCGGCGACGATGACGTTCGCTTCGGTGACAACGCCGAACAGATTATGCAGGTCGCCGAGTGTTTCCTGATAAGCGCCCAAAAGCAGACAGGCCAAGTAATAGGGCTGGCCCGGCCGGATCTGGTGTAACTCCAGTGCTTGTTTGACGTTCTTCACGTCCACGAATCGATCGACCGAACCGTCGGAATCGCAGGTCACGTCGCATACGACGCCGCGCTCGGTCGGAATCTCGCTGAGGCGATGAATCGGCATCATGGGAAACAGCTGGCCAAAGGCCCAAAAGTCCGGCAGAGACTGGAACACGGAAAAATTGCAGACGTATTTCGAGGCCAGCAGCTTGTCGAGGTCGTCGAACTCTTCGGGACGCTGCTTCATCGAGCGCGAGAGCTTCGCCGCCCGGCGGCAAATCTCCCAAAACAGCCACTCGCCTTTGGCTTTGTCCTCCAGCTCTAAATAGCCGAGCTCGAACAAGGAATTCAGGTCTTCTCGCTGCTGGATCGCATCGTGGTAGTACTCACGGAAGTTCTTGGCGTTGATGTCGCGAGCGAGATCGATCAGTTCAGCGACCGGCTCGGCTTTCGATTTCATGCGAGCGAGCGAGTAGCGGCCGGGTCCGCCCGGGGCCACAACCTTCTTCACGTCGGTGACCAGCGCCGAATGATAGGCGACCATGGCGCGTCCGCTTTCGGTGACAATGATCGGCGCCGGCACCTCTTCGTTGTCGCAAACCTCGCCAACAACGTAGATGACATCGTTCGCGAACTCCTGCACGGAATAGTTCATCGAGAATTCCGACGCCGTCTTGCTGCCGTCGTAGTCAACCCCTAGGCCGCCGCCGACGTTGAGGTATTCGACGTCAAACCCCATCTCACGAACTTTCGCGTAGACCCGGGCGGCCTCTTTAAAAGCCTGCTTGGCCCTTTTAATGTTGTTGATCTGCGAGCCGATGTGGAAATGGAGCATTTTGAGCAGAGAAGTCTTGCCCCGTTGCCGCAGCGCTTCCAGCGCATTCACCAAGGCGACCGTGCTCATGCCAAACTTGGCGAATTCCCCGCTCGAGTCTTCCCACTTACCGCTGCCGCGCGAGTACAGCTTCACCCGAACACCCATTTGCGGCTCGACGCCCAGCTTGCCGCCCAACTCAAGCGCCAACATCATGTCGTCAAGGTCTTCGACGACGATGATGGTTCGTTTCCCGACTTTCTCAGCCAGGATAGCCGTGCGCAAAAACAGGTCGTCTTTGAGTCCATTGCAGACAATGAGAGCACCGTCGGCCAAGGGCATGGCCAGGGCGGCCGCCAGTTCCGCCTTGCTGCCCACTTCCAGCCCGTAGCCGTAGCGGTAACCGGACTCCAACAGGCGCGTGACGACCTCCGACTTTTGGTTGACCTTGGCCGGGTAGACGGCGAGGTGACGGCCCTCATAGTGAAACTCGTCGATGGCCTTGGCGAACGCTTGGTGCAGAGCGGCCATCCGTTCGTCGAGGATTTGCGGAAACCGCAACAGAAAAGGCGGCGACTGCTTGCGTCGAATCAGCTCGCGAACAACCCCGTATAGGTCGATCGCCCGCGCCCGGTCTTTGGAGGGCGCCACGGACAGGTTGCCCTCTCCATTGATGTGGAAATAACCGAATCCCCAGTTGTCGACGCCATAGATCTTGCTGATCAGATCGATGGCATTGCCGGCCGCCTTGGCCGCGAGATTGTCATAGGCTGCTGACGCCATGGAAGGGATCTCCTAAGGTAAGGGTCGGCTAAATGGGCGTTCGGCTACGCCCAGTTCGGGGATGCCGCGGCAGCCGGCCCGGCACCATGCCCATCATAACCGATGGCCGACTCGTACACGAAGCGGTACTCCCCTAAAGCGAAGCCGCCTCGGAGAACCACCATTTCAGCCTAGCGCCCTACTCTTGCGGGCTAGCCGCCTTCGATCAGCGCCTCGACCTTCTCCTGAACCCAAGGCGGTGGCCTGACGAGAAGAACATACTATAGAAGACGGGCAAGCAGGGGGAAAAATCGCCGGACCTCGTTGACGAACGGAACCGAGCATGAATACGCACTGCGAAGATCGCCCGCTTCGGATCGGCGTCTCTTCTTGTTTGTTGGGAGAGCCGGTCCGCTACGACGGTGGCCATAAGCGGGATTCCTTCCTGGCCGATGTGTTGGCGCCGCACGTCGAGTGGGTCCCGGTGTGCCCTGAGATGGAATTGGGGCTCGGCGCCCCGCGGGAAACGATTCAACTGGTGCGACAGGGCCACGAAATCCGCTTGATAACGTCAGAAAGCCGGCGGGACTTCACAAAACCGATGCGTGCCTGGGCGCGCCGGAAGGTGGCGCAGCTAAGCAAGGAGGGCTTGTCCGGGTTCGTACTCAAGAGCAGGTCGCCAAGCTGCGGCCTACAAAGCGTTCCCGTCTACCACCAAGCCGACAGATCCGAGAGAAATGGCCGGGGGCTGTTTGCCGACGCTTTGACCAAGTACTTTGTGAACCTGCCCGTCGAAGAGGAAAACAGCCTCGACCGTCCCGGCCTCCGGGAAAACTTCATCGAACGGGCGTTCGCCTACCATCGGCTGCGGAGTTTGTTCGGCCGGCGATGGGGGATTCGAGACGCCATCGGCTTTCACCGCGATCACGAGTTGCTGCTGACGGCACACTCGATACAGGGCTGTCGCGACTTGAACCGCTGGGTCGCGCGGATCAAAGAACTCGCCAGGAAGGATTTTCTAGCGCGCTACGAGGCTTTGTTCATGCGTGCCATGGCAGTCCCGACTACGAAGACGAAACACGCCCGTGCGTTGCATCACGCGCTTGGGCTTCTGCGGCTACACTTGGACCGAGGTTCGCCGACCCGCCTGGCTGGGTTGATCGACGAATACCGCCAAGGCCTAACGCCCCTCGCCGTCCCTCTGGCGCTGATTCGCGAGTACTCGGAACATTACGAAGTCGAGCAACTGGAAGGTCAGGTTTATCTCAAACCACATCGCTTGGAAATGTTGCTGCGATCGCTTGTCCCTACTGGGACTCCTCACCAGCCGCGGCGGTAGAGACCGGCGATCCCGCCGGTCCAGGGGCGATCTCTGGTCCCCCTCGGATCGAGGCGGGGCCCGACATGTCGCAGCTTGCTAGTCTTTATCGAGGAGTGCCGCTGAACCATGAGCACCTCGCATCGAAGGCTCGAGGGAAAGGTTGCGCTGGTGACCGGCGGAGCGAAGCGGATCGGACGGTCTATTGCTCTCCGCCTGGCCGAGGAGGGCGCCCGCGTGGCGATCCACTTCGGCCAATCGAAGCGAGAAGCCGAAGAGACCGCGGTCGAGTGCGCGGGGAAGACTTTCCAAGCCGACCTCGCCGAGGTCAGCGAAATTCGGCGGCTGTTCGAGGAGGTCGAAGCCGACTACGGCCGGCTCGATTGCCTGGTCAATAACGCCGGACGCTACCGCGCAATGAAAGTGCTGGAGGTCACCGAGGACGATTGGGACTGGATTCACCAGGTGAACCTGAAGGCCACATTTTTTTGTTGCCAGTCCGCCGCGCGGCTCATGCTCAAGCACGGAGGGGGGAGGATCGTCAACCTGAGCTCGCTGGGGGGCTTCCGCGCCTGGAGACGCCATGTCCCCTACTGCTCTTCAAAAGCCGGGGTAATCATGGTGACGCGCGCCCTGGCCAAAGCATTGGCGCCTGAAATCACGGTCAATAGCGTCGCGCCGGGGGTCGTTCATTTTGGCTCCGAGATGCCCGCTGAAATCGAACACCTAGTGTCGGTCACGCCGATGCTCCGGCCGGGCAGCGGCGAAGAGATCGCGGGAACGGTCGTCAACCTGCTCACTTCTGATTTCGTCACCGGCCAGGTCATTGCCGTTGACGGCGGACTTTCGTTGCGAGCCTAGCCCAAACTTTCCGACCGAGGACGGAAGTCCGCGGTCCACGTGAGGATAAAACGCGGACTGTCCACTTTCTCACAGACCCGCAACCCCGTTGCCCAGCTGAACATAGTCGGACGCTTCGTTGTATCCGGTCCCACTTACGACCGGTCAGAACGTGCATGCCTCCCGCGACCCCAAGCCGGAGCCGGCGCGACAGCAACGTCGGCTACGCCGCCGCCAGGCGGCGTGCCCCGCGCCAAAGAACATCGCTCCCTACCCAGGGTTGACGCCATTCGTCGCCGCTTCGTTCCCAGCCATAGTCCTCGATAGACACGCCCCCCCAGGAACAGGATTTCACTCGGGCGTTGCGAGCCGAGACAACGCGTTCTTGGCCACTCTGTGATCGGGATCTATCACCAAGAGGTCCCTGTAGGCCCGCTTCGCCTCTTCTGGCTTCCCATACTGTTCATAGATCCTGCCCAGTAATAATCTGGCCTGAATATCCCCAGGCTCAACCTGGACCGCCTTCTTGCCGTGTTCGATTGCCAGTTTCTCGTCTCCCAGATCCGAGTAGGTGGCCGCCATCTCACGAAGCGGCCAGGACATCTCTGGAAAAAGCGACCTTGCCTCGTTCAACTCCTCGACGGCTTTTTTGAAACTTTTGCGGATGCGGTAGATCGTTGCCAGGTTTATCCGAGAATTCAGGTCCCGCGAGTCGATTCGCAGAGCCGTTTGATACAGCTTCACCGCCTCGTCGATTTCTCCACGGTCGCGGTGCATATTCGCCCGCACGCGAACGGGCCAGGCACTCTCCGGGAAGAGCGAACTTGCCTCGTTCAATTCCTCGACGGCCTTATCAGATCTTCCCAGATTGTGGTGGTAGAGGACTGCCAGTTGGACCCGAGCGGCCAGGTCCTTGGGGTCGATTCGCAGGGCCTGCTGGTAAAGCCGCAACGCCTCCTCGCTTTTTCCCCGCTCGCGGTGGATGTCCGCTTGCACCCGCAGGGGCCAGGAAGTCTCCGGAAAGAGCGACCTCGCCTCGTTCAATTCCTCGACGGCCTTCTCGGAGTTTCCGAGATTCCAGTGGTAGAGGATCGCCAGGTGGATTCGGGCAGGCAGGTCCCGCGGGTTGATTCGCAGAGCCTCCCGATAAAGCGTCAATGCCTCGTCGTTTTCTCTCCGCTCGCGGTGCAAATCCGCCAGCATGCGAACAGGCAAAGAATTCTGTGGGGCGAGTCGCATGGCCGCCTTCAGCTCGGCAATAGCATCGGCCGTCTTGCCTTCGGACTTCCGAGTCCGGGCGAGGCCGACCCGAGCAGTCGCACAGCGGGCCGCGGCGGCTTTGCCTAACTGTGGCCGCGCACACAGCTCAAGCAGCTTGTCAAGTCGTCCTTCTTTGTCATAGAGCGAAACCAGGATCTCGTACTTTTGACTCTTGTAGCGTTCGGGCAGATCGAGAGCCGATATCGAGGCCTCGGCCTCCGCCGCGGTCAACGGCTTGACGCGCCTCAGAAGCTGTACCTTCCTACCACGAAGCCCTTCGATTTCATTGAGCGCCTTGTGGGCCTGTGCAAACTCGGGCGGCGGTGATTGGAGGAAGCGGACCGCAGCCGTGTGGTACAGGGCACGTCCCTTCCAGAAAGGTGTGGTGGGGCATACCAGATAGTCGCTGCTGAGCAGCATCCGCAAATTGAATGGTCGACCCCAATCAGGGCTCCCGGTACTCATTAACACCGACTTCGAACCGGGCCAGTACCTCACTCGGTAGTAGCCGAAGCGAGGTGAGCGCCCAATGTTTACGTACCCCAGCCGACAAGGCTTGCTCCCACCGCAACTGGGATCTTCCAGCGCGGCCGCTAAGATCTCCCGCTCAGGCGAGTCGCCCTTTCGAAGTTTCCTATCACTTGGAGAGACTGGTCCCGGGCACAAGGCTGCGTGACCCTTCTCCGGGCACGTTCCCAACAAGACAGCAGCGGGACGGATCCACGGTTGAGCGCCGAATGCAACTATCATCAGGTTCACCAATCCCGCAGCGAGAACGAGCAGACTGAGACTTGTGGCGAGCCAGCGAGGCCGCACCTGGACAATCCATGCTGTCGATAGAACTGCCACTATCGGCAGGACCTGCGCCACGTACATCCAGTGAAGGA
This sequence comes from Bryobacterales bacterium, assembly GCA_965206025.1. Taxonomy (GTDB): domain Bacteria; phylum Acidobacteriota; class Terriglobia; order Bryobacterales; family UBA6623. Next base: position 1,418,187 of record CBDBIU010000004.1, read on the forward strand.
TGGACTGGAAGCTCAACAGAATGAAGCTGGTAATCGCACTTACCACCAATATCCAGCGGTCAAATCTCCGGCTAAACATCGCGACGCCGACAACGAAATACAGCACTAGCACGTTCGAGAGGGCCAAGAGGGTGACATTAGAAAATACGGGTGAGAGAGAAGAAGCTTTATTTCAAAGCGAAGCAGGAGCCGAGGTTCCGCTTCTATCAGCTCTGGGACAAGATCTGGAGCCGCGACATTCTCGAGCATGCCTACCGGCTGGCGAAGGCCAACGGAGGTGCAGCGGGAGTGGATGGCGTGACGTTTCAGCAAATCGAGGCCGAGGGTCGCCGGGAGTGGTTGCAAAGTTTGCGGGAAGAGTTGCGCTCGAACACCTACCGGCCCCTACGGAAACCGTTTTCTGAAGTACTGGCGCGGATGGGAAAAGGGCAAAGAGTGGCGAGCCGTGATCGATCATCGACTACGCGGACGACTTCGTGATCCTCAGTCGCGGGGTGCGGCGGAGGCCGCTCGCTCACGCCTTCATCGCCGCCACCAGCTCCCGGACCGTTTCTTTCCCGTCGCCGAAGAGCATCAGTGTGTTGGGAGCGATGAATAGCTTATTCGGGATGCCGGCAAAGCCCGGGCTCAGGCTGCGCTTGATCACGATCACCGTTCGCGCTTTGTCGACGTCGAGGACCGGCATGCCGGCAATGGGACTCGCGGGATCGTCGCGGGCGGCCGGGTTGACGACGTCGTTGGCGCCGATGACGAGGACAACGTCCGTCTCGCTGAAGGTGGAATTGATCTGATCCATGTCGTAGAGTTCCTCGTAAGGCACGTCGGCTTCGGCCAGCAGCACGTTCATGTGGCCGGGCATGCGGCCGGCCACCGGGTGGACCCCATAGCGCACCTCGACTCCACGACTTTGGAGCACGTTGGCGAAGTCCCGCACGGCGTGCTGTGCTTGCGCGACGGCCATGCCGTAGCCGGGTACGATAGCCACCGCCCGAGCGCTCTCCAAAATCAGCGCTACTTCTTCCGGCGATGTTCGCTTTACCCGCCCTTGATAGATGTCATCGCTCGGCGTTGCGGCCGTCGCACCGAGATCTCCCGACAGCACGTCGGCGAGCGAGCGGTTCATGGCTTCGCACATCACGCGAGTCAAGAACAAACCTGAAGCGCCGACCAGAGATCCGCTGATGATCAGAACGTTATTGCTCAAGGCGAATCCGGTGGCCGCCGCCGCCAGGCCGGACCAAGAATTCAGCAAGGCGATGACAACCGGCATGTCGGCGCCGCCGATCGGGACCGTCAGCAGCAGACCATAGAGCGAGGCGGTCGCCGCCAACGCCCAGAAAGCCCACATCCGAGTGGGGTCATAGAGGAAGTATCCGGCCAGCAGCACCGAGGCCGCGAGCGACAGCTTATTGCCAACCCTGACGGCGGCCCCTCGAGGTTGTCCGCCGTAAACCTCCTGCAGCTTGGCCCAGGCGATGACGCTACCCGTGAATGTCGCCATGCCGATGAGCAGGCTGGTCAAACTGGCCCCGTAAAGTTGAACCGGGGGCACCGCCGTCAATGTGTCGGGATTCACCACCGCCGTGGCGGCGACCAACGCCGAGGCCGCGCCACCGAAGCCGTTGAACAGCGCGACAAGCTGAGGCATGGCGGTGATCGGCACCTTCAGGGCTGAAACCACGCCGATCAGGGATCCGACCACGACCCCGGCCACGATCCACTCGAAGGTCACGATGTGCCGGTCGACGAGGGTCGCCAGTACGGCGATCAGCATGCCGCACGAGCCCGTTAGGTTTCCCCGTCGCGCGGTACGGGGCGAGCTCAGGCCCTTCAGGCCGACGATGAAAAGCACCGACGCCAGAAGGTAAGCGAGATTGATCAGATTCGATTGCACCTGCTATCGCTCTTTACGCTTAAACATGGAGAGCATGCGATGGGTGACCAGAAATCCGCCCACGACGTTGACGGTGGCCAATACCACGGCCCCCACGCCGAGGACCGTAGCCAGGGTGGCCTGGTCGGCCCCGACCGAGATCATGGCACCCACCAGCGTGATTCCCGAGATGGCGTTCGCGCCCGACATCAACGGGGTGTGCAGCGTCGAAGGGACCTTCGTGATGACTTCGAAGCCGACAAACACGGCCAGTACAAGAATTGTCACCGAAACAAGAAACGCTTCCACTTTCGCTAATCTCCCTTCAAAGCCTCGATCACCGCGGGGTGCACGAGGCGGCCTTCATGCGCGACTAAAGTCCCCCGTACGATTTCGTCCTCGAGATCGAGGTGCAGGCTGCCGTCCTTGAGTATTTCGCCAAGAAACGCGGACACGTTCTTCGAAAACATCTGGCTCGCGTGAACAGGGACCTCCGACGGCAGATTGACCGGCCCGAGGACGGTTACACCGTTTCGAACGACCCGCCTCCCGGCTTCGGTTAGGGTGCAGTTGCCGCCCTTTTCAGCGGCCAGGTCGACGATCACCGAACCCGGGCGTAGGGAAGTGAACATTTCTTCGGATACCAGTATCGGCGCTTGTTTGCCGGGTACCGCGGCGGTCGTGATGACCACGTCGGACTCGCTGAGGTGTTCGCCGAGGAGCTCGCGTTGGCGCCGGTAAAACTCCTCCGACTGCGCGGCGGCGTACCCCCCGCTGGTCTCGGCGTCGCCCGTGTCCAGCTTCAATTCGACGAATCGGGCGCCCAAACTTTCCACCTGCTCCTTCACGGCGGGGCGAACGTCGTACGCCTCGACGACGGCGCCCAACCTGCGGGCTGTCGCGATGGCCTGCAATCCGGCAACCCCGGCTCCCAGCACCAAGACCCGCGCCGGCATCAGCGTCCCCGCCGCCGTCATCATCAGGGGAAACATCCGCGGCGAGTGCTGGGCCGCCAGTAGGACCGCCTTGTAGCCCGCGATCGTCGCCATCGAGCTCAGCGCATCCATGCTCTGCGCTCGCGTGATTCGGGGCATCAATTCCATCGAGAAGACCGCTAAACGGCGCTCGGCCAGCGACTGCATGATTTCGGGAGCGGCCAGCGGCTCCAAGAATCCGACGAGCGCCGCGCCGGCTCGCAGCAGATCCAGGTCAGCCGCCGGGAAGTCAGGATCCGACCCGGGACCTCGCACGGCGAGCAGCACGTCGGCTTCCGAGAGAAGGCGCTGCCGATCGCTTTCGATGCGGCCCCCCCGCGACACGAATTCTTCGTCTTCGTGGAGAGCCTCACTGCCGGCGCCGCTCTCCACAACGACATCGGCGCCAGCCTGGGCCAAAGCCGAGACGTGCCGCGGAATCAAGGCGACGCGCTTTTCGTTGGGATGCTTCTCTTTGAGAACGGCGACCGTCATTCGGGAAAACGCCTAATCCAACTCTTGCACCACCAATTGAATGCAACAGTAAAGGGGGATCTCTGAAAAGCTCGACGTTGGGATCGCCCCGGATGCTCGCGAGCCTTAACAAACGGGGCAGACAAGTATTAGGATATCAGCGCGGCTACGCCGGTGAATACGAACCTCGATATTTTGTAGCGGGGAGAAGTGCAGTAGGCTTCCGGCGGATTCCTAGTGACAGGGCGCGATATCCCGGCTGTAACCAGGAACTGCGGGTCTTAAGTCCGACAATCCCCATTCGCGGAAGCCAGGACGGAAGCCATTGACGTGGCGGAGAGTGGGACCCCTGGACTACAACGCCCTGAACGTGAGACTCACTCAGCGCGGGTGCTTCGCAATTGAACTCCGACGGCACTCTGCGATAGGAGGACCGGAGCTGCGCACCGCAACGCGAAACCCAGTATTAGCGGCTTCCCACTTTCGAGCTGACCTAGAATTGGATCAAGGACAGCCTGAGAAGTTTATGGAGTGAAGCAAATGAAGGACACCGAAAGTGAGAGTCCACCCAATGAGCATGCTCAAATCTGTGGGATACCGTACGAGGAGGTTCTCCCTGAGGAGTGGCTCGCCACTTACGGGCCTTGGGCTTGGATCAGTCTGTTTCTCGCGACAGGCGTGGACAGTGATTTAGTCAACCAGCAGCGATTTGCTGCGGAAGATGCCGTTGCTCTGATCTTCAGTGGCGCGCCGCAGTACTACCCACGGACGCGGCCCAGGATCCTGTCGATGTCCCCGCCTCAGTTCGCTCTTGAGGTGCGCCCCGAGGTCGGCCCAGCCGGTACATATTTGCTGACAGCCATTCCCTATCAGACTGACTCAGGGGGAGACTATGTGGCCCGCGAAGACGCTCAGGCCTTGACAGGTTTGCTGCGGTCGACTCTTGGCGAGAATATCGCTTTTGAACCCCTGTCTGAGTTTGGGTTTAGTCCGGAGACGAACCTGCAGAAGGGGTTCAGTGAGTCGGTGCGCCGTCCTGCCAGAGATCAGAACCCTGACCTTTCGAGGATAGAGTTCAGCCAGCGAGCCTATACGGCGCTATGGAAACTGGGTCGCCACGAACGCAATCGCGTGAAACTGTCGCTGCGTTGGCACGAGCGAGCCCGGCGGGCGCGAGGCGTCGACTCCTTCATCAATCAGTGGATTGCCCTGGAAGCCCTCGGGATGGAGAAACAGGACAACCTCCGACCCCTGGAAGAAACGCTAGCGCGGGTTTACGGGACGTCACGGGATGACGCTCGACAGCGCTTCGGCTTGAATCTAATCTTTGGTCTTCGCGGCGAAACGCTTCACAAGGGCGTCGTACCTGTTTACCGATCGGACTTAGAGGACTATCTTCGAGCTCTGTACCAAGACCTTCTGTCCGCCAGACTCGGCCTGCCGTCGGACAAGCGTGCCGAAGCCATTCTAGAGCGGGATGGGTTCGACTTAAATGATCTGTTACGTTCTGCACGTCAAGAGCCTGCGAACCCTGACTGGGCGAAGGGTTGACCCAGGCTAGTGCGGCCACAGGCGGGGCCGGATCATTCAGGGGAGAAAACTTGGCGGCGCAGCGGAGCGTTCGGATACGCTGGCGGTCGGCAGGCGGCGGCAGCTAAGGCCCCTTCGTCACTGGTGCCGAACCAACGGTTCATGGCCCGCCTAGGGCAATCAGCAGCTTGAGCGGTTCGGAAGTAGATGACACCTGCGGAGATGGCAGGAGTCGACGAGGTTTGCGATGGGCTGACACGATAAGTCGGCCCCCACAAAGGAACGTCTTGTTCAACGCCCTGGGGGCGGCTTGCCTGCCGTCAACCCTGCTCCAGCTTCCATTGGATTTGGCGCAGCATGCCCTGCAGCATCCGTCCGTCCTCGGGGGCCAGCCGCAGCCTGTTGACGAAACGGCGGATCTTCATTTGCTGCGACCGGCGGCTGTCGGGGAAAATAAACCCGCTCTTATCGAGGACCGTGGTCAGCTTCCCGCTGATGCGGTCCCTTTGTTCGGCGCTCACCGTCGCCGGCGTCTTCAGGGAAGGAACGGGCTTGGCGCGGCGAGCTATTTCGTAGCCGCAGACCGCGACTGCCTGCCCTAGGTTCATGGAAGGGCATCGCTCGTCGGTAGGAATCGTCAAAACCCAGTCGCAGTAGCTGAGATCTTCGTTCCCTAGGCCGAATTTCTCGGAACCGAAGACCAATGCCGCCGCCCGCTTGGCGAGGTGAGTGCGGATGGCCAGTGCACCCTCGGGTAACCGTCTGCGGACATGCCGCTGGGTGCGCCCCGCCGTGCCTGAAACTCCGACGATCAGCGAAGCCTCCCCCAGCGCTTCTTCGAGGTCCGACGCAACCCGGGCCGACTCCAGCACCTCAGCCGCTCCGGTGGCGGAGCGCGCCTTCCGAAAGGCCAGATCATAGGGATCAACCAGCCACAGCTTGGAGAACCCAAAGTTGAACATGGCCCGAGCCGCGGCCCCCATGTTCAATGAGTTGCGGGAGCGGACAAGGACAAAGCGGAGATTATCTTGCCAAGGCATGCCACTCGGGTGGCCGGTTGGTCCTTGCCCGCGACTCGGAACCGACGGCGAGGGGGCGAGAGCGTCTCGACCCCAATAGTATAATGATACTGACATGTTCAACCTTTTTCGAAGCCAAAAACAGGCCGTTCGCATTTTTCTGGGCGCCATTTTGCTTGTCGTCGCGGCCTCGTTGGTGATCACGTTGATCCCCGGACTGATGAGCAATCCGGCGGCCGTCGAGCAGGGAGTTTTCGCCGAAGTCGGGGGCCACTCGGTAACCTCTGCGGATGTGTACTACCGCATGCGGGACTATCTGCGCAACGACCGGCTGGACGTCACGTCGCGGAGGTACGTTGCTCAAGGCGTGGTCCGGACTCTGATCAGCGACATGGTGCTGCTCGAAGAAGCCGACGCCTTGGGGCTGACCCCCGACGACGAAGAGCTCGCGGCCGGGATCAAGCGCAAGTTTTCCCGTGGCGGCGTCTTCGTCGGCCGGCAACAATACGAAGCGTTTGTGCAGCAGCGTTTCCAGTTGTCGGTTCCCTTGTTCGAGGAGCAGTTTCGTCGCAGTCTGATCATCGACACTCGTCTGAAGAGAATGCTGACGGACAATGTCACTGTCGACGATGACGAACTGCGCGATGCTTATAGGCGAGCCAACGAGAAAGCCCAGTTCGAGTTCGTCAAAGTCTCGATCGGCGAATTTGAGTCCCAAGTCAAGCCCACGGAAGAGCAACGGCGAGAGCATTTCGAGGCCAATAAACCACGCTACCGGACGCAGCCCATGCGCTCGGCCAAACTGATGAAAATCGACAACAGCGGCATGCCGGGCGCTACATTCGATGACCGCGCGCTCCGCGGCTACTATGCACGGAATCGCGCCCGGTTTGAGGTCCCGGACCGCATCCGCGCCAGCCATATTTTGTTCATGACCGAGGGCGAGACCGAGGAGGAGTCGGCCGAATCGGAGGCCGAGGCGGCCAAGGTGCTGGAAGAGATTCGGGGCGGGGCGGATTTCGCAGCCCGTGCACGACGGTACTCGGAAGACCCTGGTACGGCTGACAAAGGCGGTGAGCTGGGCTGGGTGACTCGCGGCCAGATGGTGCCCGACTTCGAGAAGCAGGCCTTCTTGCTTGAACCGGGCCAGATCAGCGACGTGATCAAGACCGAATACGGATTCCATATCATCAAGGTTCACGAGCGGCAAAACGCGCAAGTCCAGAAATTCGAAGACGTCAGGGAAGAGATCCGCGCCGAGCTTCTCCGGGAACAGAATTACTTGAACCGCATGAAGTTCACCGACGAGGCCCTCGCTGTTGCCAAGCGGCACGGCAAGGACATGGAAGCCGCCGGCCGCGAGTTGACCATTCCGGTAGCCACTTTTGAAAAGTTCCGCCAGGCGCAGCCTCCGGCCGAGCTTTCCGGCTCTCAAAATTTATTGAGCGCGATCTTCCAAGCGGTTGATGGGGAAGTGTTTTCCTCTACTGACGATGCGGATGGGACGACGATCGTCGTGGTCACCGAAGTGCTGCCGCCGCGCGACCTTGCGTTCGACGAGGCCAAAGAACAGGTGGCCGGCAGTTTCATCATCAGCGAATCCCGCCGCTTGGCCGAGGAGCGGGCTGAAGCCGTTACCGCCCAAGCTCGGGAGGCGAACGGTAATCTCCGCCGGGTCGCTGCCCGTTATCGGCTGCGTACGCGAAGAAGCGACTTCGTGACCGGCCGTGACTCCATTCCTGATCTTGGTAGCGCCGAGATTCTCGGCGCTGAGGCGTTTCGGGCGCAACCGGGTACCATCGAAGGTCCCGTCCGATCCGGCGCGGACTTTGTTGTCTACCGAGTGCAGGCGCGCCGCGAGGCCGACATGAGTGGTTTTGAGAACGCACGGGAACAGCTACTGGCCAACCAGCTCAAGGCCAAGCGGACCGAAGCGTTCGAGATCTACAAAGCAGCTGCACGAAAACGCTACGAGCAAGAGGGCAAAATTCGCACCTACACGGAGCGGATCAATGCTTACCTGGAAGCAATCGGTCGAACACGCTGAGTCCTGGGTTGTCTCCGTCGAAAACCCAGCCGCGTTCATTGCTTTGGGCGGGCTGTGAGGACCATGGCCGCTCGCTTGCGCTCGCGGCTCCGAATCGGGCATGGGTGTGCGTGAGCAAGAAGCTGAGCCTGGAACGCTAGTGACAGGCCGTGCGTCCGGCGCAGCGACGGGCACGGCTCTGTCCGGTGAAAGCCGAGGCCCGCGTCGATGGGAAAACGCCCATCGTTGCCCACAGATGACCGCTCCGTCGAAACCCGCCAGGAAACACGCCTCGTATCCTAACTGCGAGCACCGATAGTGATCGGGATAACGGGCCTGCCAGTAGGGAAGGATCGCCACCCGCGGCCGCAGGTCCCGGATCTTCTGAGCGATCGCCAGCCGCGCGGCGAGCGTGTTTTCCAGCTTCGCGTCGGGCAGATGCAGGTGGTGGCGTTCCGCCAGCAGCATCTCCTGGGCGGCCGAGGCCGCCTCCGAGGCGCGTTCGTCCGCGCTGCCGCGGGTGCCCATCTCGCCGGCGGTCAAATCGAGCACCCCAGTGCGGTAACCCTGCTCCGCCATTCCAATCAAAGTGCCGGCGCAGGTCTGTTCAACATCGTCAGGATGAGCGGCCATGGCGAGAACGTCGACCGTCGAGCTCATCGTTGACCTTTCATGCCTTGGCCTTCAGCAGCTTCAGAAACCGTTTCGCATCGAGGCGGTAGTCGAATGCCTCGCGCCCGTTAATGGCCACCACCGGCACTCGTTCGCCGTAGCGTTTTCGCAGCTCCTCGGATTCGTCGATGTCTACTTCCCGGATTTCAAAATCAGCCTCCCGGCGCAGTAAAGCAAGCCGATGTTTTATTTCATTACAGAGATGACAACGGTCTCGCGTATAAAGGGTTACCTGCGGCCTGTCGTCGGCAGGCGGGCTGGAGGAATCGATCATCGGTAGTAGGCTTGCCGCAGCCGTCGGCGCCGTGGACGGGACCAGATGAGTATGGCGCCCGCCACGAACCCGCCTACGTGGGCCCACCAGGCCACCCCGCCCATCGAGGCTTGCCCGAATGACATCGCGCCGCTGAAAAATTGGATCGCGAACCAGTAAAACAGCATCAGAATGGCCGGCACCTCGATTGTCGTGAGGAAGAAAAACAGCGGTATCAAGGTTACGATTCGTGACCACGGAAAGCGGATCATGTAGGCGCCCATGACACCCGCGATCGCTCCGCTGGCGCCCACGGTCGGAATCGTCGAGTGCGGATCAGAGAAAAAGTGTGCCGCCGACGCCAACAGGCCGCATCCTAGGTAAAAAGCCAGGTAGGCGAAGTGCCCCAATTCGTCCTCTATGTTGTCCCCGAAGATCCACAGAAACCACATGTTTCCGATCAGGTGCAACCACCCTCCGTGCAGGAAGATCGACGTGAACAGCGGCGCGATCCCCTCAACGAGGGGATGACGGCCGGTCGCCGACGCCAGCACGCGCTGGGGAATCGCGCCAAACGTCTCGACAAAAGCTTGACCGGCGTCCGCAGATGCGATATTAAGCGACCACTGATAGAGAAAGACGGCGACGTTGAAAACGATCAAAACGACAGTGACGTAAGGGAAGCTCCAGCAGGGAGCATCGTCGCGGATCGGGATCATCGAGCCTCAACCCTTCTAGCCGGAACTTTGATACTCTTCGCTCACCCGCCTCTCGCCGGAGAGGACCAATTCTTGCGCCTCATCGAGAGGGCGAATTCCACCTCTTGCTCCCAGCCACTTGCAACTCAGGGCGGCCATGGCGTTGGAAAAATCCAGCGCCCCCTCCAGCGGATAGCCCTCGAGAACGGCATAGCAAAACGCCCCATGAAAAACGTCGCCGGCGCCCGTCGTATCGACGCAATTAACAACAAAGGCGGCCGAATAGTGGAACTTGCCTTCCGCCAGCGCCAATGCGCCGTGGGCCCCCAGCGTCATGGCGGCGACTCGAATGCCGAATTCCTCGCGGATCATCTCTAGCGCGCGGAAAGGATCTCTCTCGTTCGTCCATCGTCCGGGGAACTCCGTGCTGGCGATCAAGTAGTCGACGTAAGGCAGCACGCGGTCAAAGCCATGGTAGATCGTGTCCACATCCGCGGTCACCGGGATTCCCGCTTCGTGCGCGAGGCGAGCGGCCCGCTCGACGGCAGCCGTGTCGTGGCCGTCGATATGCAGCAGCCGGGCGCAGGAAATTTTCTCCGGCGTAATGTACTCCGGATCAATACGCAAGCAATCGTCACGGTACCAGAAGATGGTTCGCTCGCCGGTGCTCTGGTCCACAAGGATATACGCCGACTGGTTGGGGCAATTCTTCCGCCTTTGCACATCCTCGATATCCACGCCGCTCTCCTGGAGGCTCTCGATCTGAATCTCGCCTCTCTGGTCGTCCCCGACCGAGCCGATATACTTGGCCCGCAACCCGAGCTTTTGGCAAGTAACCATGGCGGTGGCTACCTGCCCTCCTGGACTGAATATCTCTTTTTGAAAGGCAGCCTTGCCTCCGTAGCCCGGTAGGTGTGGTACGAGCAATACGGTGTCGGTTGCGTTGAGGCCGACTCCCACTACGTCGAATGTCTGTGACATGATGTTCACTCTATCGTAGCCTGAAAGCTCCCTAAACGGATGCATCGGTCGGCGACATCCTCGGAACGGCCTGAAGCGCAAGCAAAAGCTTGTCAGCAGCTCGATTTCGCGTTACGCTAAGAGTGGCACTAACCGTGTCCATCTTAAAGTCATCTCGTAGGGTTGGCGTCGTGGGCTTGGCCCTGGGCCTCGTGTGGAGTGGTGAGGCGTACGGTCAAGGTTTTTCCTCGGCCGGGGGCGTCCGCGGGGGCGGTGTGCGCGGCGGGGGTGTGCGAGCTGGTGGCGTCCGATCCGGGGGGGCGGCCTTAGGCAGCGTCCGCGGGGGGGGCGTTCGTGCCCTTGGTGGCAGCGGCCGATCATCCCGGCGCGGCTTGTCGGCGAGACCGCGGGCCGGCTCCGGGAATCGAGGGCGTTCTTACGCGGTAAGGGGATCACACAGCGAGCCTCTCACCGACCGAGTTGTCCTCAACCCTTATCGTAGGCCCCGCTCTCCCAGTAATCCGATCGCTCCGGCCATCCCGACGATTGGCGGATCCGCCGTCGGCTTCGTCAACCGGGGCAAAGCCCGTCGTGGCGGTCCGCGGTTCGGTCGAGGACGCTTTTTCGACAGAGGCCACGGGCATCGCTTCGGCGTCCCCACGATCGTCTTCCCTTATGGTTATGGCTACCGAGGATATGACGTCGGCTATAGCCGCCCCGACGTCTCCGAAGTCGAACCCGAGGTCGTTGCACGGCCTTACGCGCAATATGTGATTCCGGGACGGTCGTCTGAAGTGGTCGCCGCCAGCGCCAAGATTTACGAAGTGCAGCCGACGGATTCCGCGGCCGGCGCGGGATCGGGGGTCGAGCGGATCGACATATCAACGGGCAAGCGCACTCCGCCGGCCGAGATTGAAAACGCGCCCGTCTACTACTTGATCGCTCTCAAGGGCGGTCCCATTTACACTTCCCATGAGCACTGGCTGCAGGGTGGCGTTCTTCACTTTGTAACCGCCGAAGGCAATCACAACCGCGTGACCCTGGGCCAAGTAGACATGGACTTTACCGTCCAGTTGAATCGCGAACGCGGCCTGCGGCTCGTCATCGAGGTCCGCGACACCAAGGGCTGACCCTTGGTTGCAAAAGTTCGCGTGCTTGAAAGCCCTCTGCCGCGGGATCATGCGATCGTTCGCCTGGCCCCATCCTCCGCTCAGCTACTTCCAGAGTGGATCACCTCAACCCCGCCGTGCAATACTTTTGCGGCCAACGGCGACTACCCCCTTAACTGACTGTCTCACGATTGGGGTTCGCTTCAGTCGTACAAGGCGCGCGGAGGGGGGTGCGACCGCACCTAACCCGCTTTTCTCACCACGTGGCTGGCGGGAGGGGAAGCGAATGCCCGCAGTCAAGGGTGTAGCCTGGGGGCGCGATTCATCGCGCCCGCTTGCCGACATAGCTGTACGCTGGGCAATGTAGAGAAACTGCTGCCGCGAGCCGTGGCCACCGGGCCTTTCGCCGAATCCGCGGCGGCCGTGGTGAGAAAAGCGGGCTAATCCCCGGCGGATTCGACGGGCTGGGCAAGCACCGGCCGGCGTGCTCGGGCCCGCTCGGTGCGCTCTTCGAGGGTCATGTAGACGACCGGAATGAACACCAAGGTGATCAGCGTCGAGGTGCAAAGCCCCCCGATGATTACGCGGGCCAGCGGCGCTTGCATCTCTCCGCCCTCGCCGATACCCAGGGCCATGGGGGTCAGCCCGAGCACCGTCGTGATCGTCGTCATCAAGATCGGCCGCAGCCGGCGGCTGCCGGCGGTGATGACCGCTTCCCGAACCGAGCGGTGCTCGTCGCGACGTAGCCTGTTGGTGTAGTCCACCAGGACGATGGCATTGTTCACTACAATGCCGACCAAAACAATGACCCCCAGAAATCCTTGAATGTTGAACGTGGTGGCGGTCAGAAGCAGAACCAAAACAACCCCCACGAAGGCCAGCGGAATCGAGAACAAAATAATGAACGGGTCGCGGAGAGACTCGAACTGCGCCGCCATCACCATATAAACCAACACCAGAGCCAGGATGGCGGCGAAGGTCATCTGCAAGAAGGCTTCCTGCTGCTCTTCGTACTCGCCGCCGAACTTGAGCTCGTATCCTGTTGGAATTTCGATCTGCGAGAGGGACACCCGCAGGTCGCCCACGATGCCGCCCAGGTCGCGGTCGGCGATGGTCCCGTTGACGGTCACAATGCGCTGCTGATCCGAACGCGTGATCTCGACCGGCCCCTCCTGACGGCGCATGCGGACAATGCTCTCGGCGGGAATCGTTCGTCCGTCGGGGAGCGTGATCGGCACCTGAGCAACTTGCCCAATCTTCAGACGGTCCTTTTCTTGCAGACGAACCACGATGTCGTATTCGTCGCCCTCCTCGCGGTAGAAGGACGCCCGCGTTCCGCCAATCGCCGTCTCCAGCGTGTCGGCGATTTCGGATACCGACAAGCCCATACTGGTAGCCTTCGCGCGGTCAACCGAAATCAGCATTTCAGGCATGCCCGGACGGCGGCTTACCTGGGTGCTGGTCACGCCCGAGATGGACGCCATCGCCTCTTGGACCTGCTCGGCAAGCTTCTGAGCCACTTCGATCTCGTGCCCTCGGACTTCCACCGAAAGCCGGTCGCCCTCCCCCATGCCGCGCCGGAACAGACCGCTGCTGACGCGGGTTCGAACGATCATGCCGGGCTCGATTTGCATCATCGGACGCAGCGTCCGCGCGATCTCCGCCGCCGAGCGCCGGCGGAGCTTTTGCTCGACCAAGTCGATGCGCAACTGTCCGCGATTGGTGCCCTCCGCGCGCCACGTGCTGTTGCTGCCGGCTTCGACCATGACGTAGTTGGCTTCGGGAACTTTTTCGCGGACGGTTCGGCCCAACCGCCGCATGATGGCGTCGGTGATCTCTACCCGCGTGCCGGGCTCCAGTTCGACGTTCACCCGAATCTGTCCTTCATCGACCTCCGGCTGGAGCTCGACACCGACGAACCCGGCCAAGTAAAAGGCAGCTCCAAGCAGCCCTACCGCCGTCACGACGACCGTCCAGCGATGGTCAACAGCCCATGAAATAACTCGTCCGTAGCGGTCGGACATCCCCTCGTGGGCCTCCGCCACCCGCCGCGCCAACGCACCCCGGGGATCCCCGCCCGCCTCGCGAGCTCGCAGGTAACGCGAACAAAGCATCGGCACCAGCGTCAGCGCGACGGTCAGCGAGCAAAACAAGGAAAAAGCAACCACCCAGGCAAGCTGTTGGAACGTTTGTGCCGAAACACCCGCCATAAAGAGCACCGGGACGAAGACGGCAATCGTCGTCAGCGTCGAGGCGGTGACGGCCATGGCCACCTCGCGGCTGCCGACAACGGCCGCCTCTTCGATCTGCTTACCTCGCTCGCGGTGGCGGAAGATGTTTTCCAGGACCACGATGGCGTTGTCGACGAGCATGCCAACGCCAAGCGCCAGTCCGCCGAAGGAAACCGTGTTCAGCGTGAAGCCGTTGAAGTACATCAGCGCAAACGTGGCGATCACCGAGATCGGGATGGCCACGCCGATAATCAGCGTGCTCGAGATGCTGCGCAGGAAGAACAACAGAACGAAGATCGCCAGGCCGGCTCCGATTAATACAGCGTCCCGCACGTTGTTTATGGAAGTGCGTATGAAATCCGCGGAATCCCACGTCGCGTCCAGCTTGACGTTGCCATGGTCGCGGTGGATCCTGTCCGCTTCCTCCCACACCGCGTCGGAAACCTTGACGGTGTTGGCCCCGGACTGCTTGTAGACAAACATGCGCACCGCCGGCACGTCGTTCACCCGAACGATGTAGCGGATCTCTTCGTGGGAATCTTCCACCAAGGCGATGTCGCGCATATAGACAGGCACTCCGTTGCGAGTCGTGACGCCCACGTTGAGAATGTCCTCGAGGCGCTTGAACTCGCCCGACGTGCGCATCAACACCTCGTAGCGGCCTTCGCGGACCGGCCCCACCGGGCGATTGAGGTTTTCTCTCCGCAGCGTCTGGACGACTTGGGCCACCGATAGATCCAAGGCGCGCAACTTGTCGAGATCCAGATCGACGTGGATCTCGCGCCGCAAACCGCCGCTGACGCGGGCCTGCGCGACGCCGGGGAGGCGTTCGATCCTGTACTGGATGCTTTTTTCGACGAAGTGACGCAGTTGCTTGGAGTCCATACCCTCCGCGGCAACCGTAATAAACATAATGGGGAACTGCGACACGTCGAACTTGAACAGCGTGGGCGGGTCGGCGTCGTCGGGGAGGGTTGTCCGGCGCGCGTCGATGCGCGCGCGAAGGTCGGCGGCGGCGACATCTAAGTCGGTTCCGTAGACAAACCTCACCCGTACGCTGGCTCGGCCTTCCGAAGAGGAAGAGGTGATCTCCTCGGCGTTGGGCGCGGAGCTGAGCGCCTGCTCCAGCGGCCGTGCGATCAGCGTTTCCATTTCCTCCGGCGCAACGCCCTCATAGCCGGTGTTGACGCTGATAATGGGGTACTCGATTTCGGGCATCAAATCCACGGGGATTTGAACGAACGCGATGGTCCCCAAAAGGATGGCGACCAGGCAGATCATCAGAATCGTTACGGGACGCCGAATGGAAAACTCCGCCAGATTCATAGCCATATCCTACTGAGCTTTGCTGGAGGCGCCTTGCCCCCCGCGGGCGGACCGCCCCTGGCCGGATGGACCACCGGCTCGGCCCGGGCGCCCGCCGCTTTCCGCACCACCCGCCGCCGGGCGGCCACCGGTTCTTTCTTGTGTCTCGGGAGCGGCGATGCGGTCTCCGTCGCGAATCATTGTGGCGCCCCGGCCCACGATGGCCGTCCCCGGGTCGAGGTTCGAAAGTACCTCAACCGTCTCCTGCCGCGTCATGCCGGTCTCGATGGCCCGGAACACCGGGCGAGAGTCTTCCACCACGTAGACGCCGGGTTGCTGGCCGCGGTAGACCAAGCTGTCGCGGGGAATCAATGTAGCTTCACGGGTGGCGCCAAGATCCAGCTCGATGCGGGCGAACATTTCGGCCTTGAGATCGCCCTTCGGGTTGGGGATGTCGATTTCAATCAAAGCACTGCGGGTGGCGGCGTCGAGAACCGGAGCGATACGCGCCACGCGGCCCGTAAACGGCCGCTCGGGCAGCGCGTCCACTCGCACCGTGGTCGGGTTTCCCACGCGCAGCCTGCCGATGTTCCGCTCGGGAACGTTCCCTTGGGTGACCATCGTTGAGAGATTGACGATTCGGATGATCGGGGTCGTCGGACTCACCAGCGCCCCGACATCTACATAGCGCGTGGCGGCGATCCCTCTCATGGGAGAGTAGATTTTCGTTTGCGCCAGGCGAATTTTCAACTCGCTCAGCTCGGCCTCGGCTTGCTTTTGTTGGGCCTCGGCCAACTCCACCTGAGCGTTCACAACGGCCAGGCTGGTCTTTTGCGCCTCGTAGTCTTGGGAAGAAATGAGTCCGTCTTGGAAAAGCCTTTCGGCGCGCCTCAGCTCGGCCCCGGCGTTATCGTGCTCGGCTCGGCGCTGCCGGTAAGATGCGCGAGCGACGGCGATGGCGGCCTCGGCCCGGTGAACCTGCTGCCGCAGCTGGTCGTCCTCGAGTTCGGCGACCAAGTCCCCGGCGCCGACGCGGTCGCCGACTTGAAAGCGGAGACTCTCGACCCGCCCCGTGGCTTGCGGGGTAACGTCAACTTGTTCTTTGGGTTTGAGAGCGCCGGTCAGCAGGAGTACGTCGCTAACGTCGCCCGTCCAGGCTTGCGCGAGGTCGACATTGACCACGCGGCCTCCGCCCCAGCCCTGCCGGCGGGACTTGGCGCGGGCGGCGTCCTCACGAGCTTCGAAGACGCGCGTGGCGACGAGGAACACGGCCCCGCCGGCGATCAGGATCACCAGTCCGCGCTTGACCCATATCCCCACGCTGAGCCCCCGTGACGCTCTGACCTGCTATGGAACGCGCCGACCGCTCGTCAAATCCGCTGAGTCGTGATAAGGCCCCTGCCCCCTCACAAAAACTCCCCCGACAGCCGGAGCGCCTGCTCTACCTACGGCATTTCGCAAATACTGCTATGTATCGATCAGCTTGTCGAGGTGTCCCAGCTCATCAACTCGGGGGCCAATGAATCAGTCCCTGCCTTCGCACGCGGGATTCGCGAGCCTGTCAGTAAGGAAGCGATTCATCGCGTCCGCCGTCGACCACCTTCGCAATCGAAATAGCGAAATGATGCACGTAGTCTAAAGCTATCTTAGCAGCGACGCGGGCAAGCCCGTATCGGCTAGCCCGCTTTTCTCGCCACGTGGCGCGGCGAAGGGTGTGAAAAGCCCGTCAGTACAACGCACGCGCCGCTCGGTGCCTCATTTCTTGAATAAGCGCGTACTTGAACCCTACGTTGAGCACGGTGAACAAGCGCAACGAAGTAGTGGCGGGCCTATGATGTGCTTCGCCCGCCGGATGGTGAGAAAGCCGGCTAGAAGGGGACATCGTCATCGGTGATGCCCTGATCGGCGGCGCCACCGGCCGCCGCGCCACTCGCTGACGCCGGCTGGTCTCCGGCCTCGGCCGGGGGACTGTCGGCGTCCGCCGGGCCTCCCCGCAGCAGGATCAAGTTGTCGGCGACCACCTCGGTTCGATAGCGGCGGTTCCCGCTCTGGTCCTCCCAGCTCCGGGTTTGCAGCCGGCCTTCGACGAAGACCTGTTTTCCTTTTTGCAGATAAGGCGCGACGTTCTCCGATCTCCACAGGATCACGTCGTGCCAATCGGTCTCTTCTCGCCACTCGCCCGTTTGCTGGTCTTTCCAGCGTCTCGAGGTGGCCACGGTGAAGTAGGTGCGGGCGACGCCGCCGGCCGTGTGCTTCGTCTCGGCGTCCTTGCCAAGGTTGCCGATCAACATAACTTTATTCAAACTTCGCGATGCCATGGCTACAAGGTACAATCTATGGCCCCCGAGATCAAGCGGCAGGGCCGGAGTTTTTCGGCGGCCCGGAGGCGGACGGGGAAGGTTTGTGAGTTAGATGTTCCGCCGTTGGGAATGGACGTGGCGCGGTGCCCGGCGGCGAATCACTGTTCGGAGGGAACCAGGATGTCTTTGGCGTCCAGTCCCAAGCCGGCCAAAACTCGTGTTCCCACTTCCTGTCCGCGGCCGAACCTGCCGAGGGGAGAGTACTCGCCTCCTTCCAACGACCACGTTGCAATGACTTCCTCGCGTGGGTCCACCAGCCAGTACTCTTCCACTCCATACTGCGCGTACTGACTGAACTTGACCACCGTATCGTGGGTGCGGTTCGATTCCGAGATGACCTCGATGATCAGGTCAGGGGGGGGCTTCGATGAAAACCTCGTGCAGAATATGGCTTCACTCGCGGCGGATGAAGCACAGGTCGGGCTCGTAGTGGACAGGGCCGCTAAAGCGACTCGCTTGATCCGCTGCCAGCGTTGGGGCGTCATGTCCCCGCTAATTTCAAAAGTAGCGTAGCGCGGATCTCGCTTTTGAGATCCGCGGCCTTTCTTAGCTTCAGCTTCGCTTGAACGCTCGAGTCGGAAAGAGTACGATTCGGACCGTGGCCGGCTCCCCCAAAACGATCTGGGCGTCACGGGAGAAACTTCATAAGACCTGCAATGACTAGGGCCTCCGATCGAGGGTAACTTTGGTCCCGGAGGGTAAAATGGAACCAGCAGGTCGGCGGACCAGTTTTGAGCCGGACCCGAAGGCTGGAAGGAAATTACCAAACAAAGCCAATTTCTCATAACCCCCTTAAATCCAGAAACTTCGACGAGGGGCTGCTGGCCCGCTTTTCTCACCACGTGGCGAGGCGAAGTACGCGAAAGGCCCCTCAGTACAAGACGCGTGCCGCTCGGCGCCTCATGAAGCTTGGAAGATTCCCGCGGATTGTGGTCTAATGTCATATCGGCAGGAGGCATATTCCATGAAACGATTTTCTATCAGCGCGTTATTCGTCGGCTTGCTTGCAGTGAGTTGGATGGTCGGTTACGACACTCCGATGGACACGGCGCAAAGCGCGGGGCACGCCAGCGGCCAGGGGAAGATGAAATTCAAAGTGCTCTATACGTCGGATCATCTGCCACCCGAAGCTCAGAAGGAGGAAGTGCTGACCTCCGCGCACGGAGGCTTTGCCATCGATCGCCGCGAGGGTAAAGGCGAGACCTACTTCGCGCTGAAGGGTGCCGGAATCATTCGCATCAGCGCCGATCTGAAGTACGCGAAAGGCCCCTCAGTACAAGAGCATGAAGCTTGGAAGATTCCCGCGGATTGTGGTCTAATGTCATATCGGCAGGAGGCATATTCCATGAAACGATTTTCTATCAGCGCGTTATTCGTCGGCTTGCTTGCAGTGAGTTGGATGGTCGGTTACGACACTCCGATGGACACGGCGCAAAGCGCGGGGCACGCCAGCGGCCAGGGGAAGATGAAATTCAAAGTGCTCTATACGTCGGATCATCTGCCACCCGAAGCTCAGAAGGAGGAAGTGCTGACCTCCGCGCACGGAGGCTTTGCCATCGATCGCCGCGAGGGTAAAGGCGAGACCTACTTCGCGCTGAAGGGTGCCGGAATCATTCGCATCAGCGCCGATCTGAAGAGCACAAAACTGCTGGCTACCGCAGCCGACATGAAAGACGCAAATATGCACAATGCCACCATCTGGTACTCATCAGATGGTACCGGCTTCCTGACTTTTCCCGGCAATAACGTGGCTCAAGTCTTCACCACTTTTCCCGGCAATAACGTGGCTCAAGTCTTCACCACCGGCCTTGACGGAAAGCTGGTTCATTCGCTGAAGAGGCCCGACGGCAGCAGCGACCTTGGTCACCCGACAGCCAACGACTACTTCCTCGGACAAGGCAATTTCGTGCCCACCGACACCGAGTACCTGGATGGGTTGCTGTACGTGGCGACCGGCTACTCTAAGCTCGACTATGTGCTTACCGCTCGCGTTCTGAGTACGAATCCTTTCAAGGCCGCCTGGCACGACCTGGCGTTCGGCGGCAAAGGCGACGGCGTCGGTCAGTTCGGAACGGCGCACGGCATTACCGTGCCCCAGGGGACGAGGCGGATAGACATCGCCGATCGGCCGAAATCCGAGATCGATCGCTTCACGCGCCACGGTCAATATATCTCCACGCTGGACATGCCGTCCGGCTCCTTGCCCTGCGATATCGACTACCTCGAAAACTACTCGATCGTCGGCGCCTTACGCGGTCCGGACGAGAAAAAGGGCGCTCCGATCTATATCTACGAGGATGACAAGCTGATCTCCACCATCATGCCCAAGGAGGAACTCGGGCTCGAGAACTTCACCCATATCCACAACGCGGTACTGCGCAAACATGGCGGAAAATACTACGTCATCGCGCAGGCCTGGAACCCAGGCGACTTCGCCATCCTGGAGCAGGTGACCAACTAGCCGTCTGCGGGGAGGCGCGGGGTCGCAACTCGGCGCAGCATCTGTGTCACCCTTCCAGGGCTCATCTGATCTTGTGATGCCCCGGAGGGGCACTGGCTCGGACGACCTACCTTGTGTTTGGGAGCTGACTGTCGACGCCGAACCGTTGGTATATAGCTACCTTCGCGGCTAGCAGCCCGTGGCAAAAGTCGTACAGGGAACGAAAAAGGGCGAAAAATGGGGACTGCCACCAATTCGCCCCCCGTCGTGACCCAAGAAACAAAGCACTTAGCCTGAAGCGAATTGGCTGGCTGTACCCGATTTTTCGCAACCTTCACTTCTGCCACGGGCTGCTAGCCCGAATACCTAACCAGTTGCCCGCGCAAGGGAAATCTCGGTGACTGCGATCTTGCCGCTGAAACAGACGTCCACGTCGGCTCCCGGCTTGCGTTGTCTTTCGACGTACTTGCCGCTGTAATGCAGCAGCCCGTCCTGTTCACGGAAACCCAGGGGCAGGGGAGAAAGATCGAGCGGACAGAAGACCACCTCGGGTTGACCGTTCCCACGCTCGGGACAGGGCAGGTTGATGTTCCAGAATGTCCCCCCGGGGTGGGGCCGCCTCATCAGCTCTTCCAGCAGCGGTCTGGTCCAATCGGAAGCCTGCCGCCAGTCGGCTTCGGTAAGCGGTCGACTGTGGAACCGCGAGACGGCGATGCCCGGAAGGCCGCGTAACGCGGCCTCGCGCGCCGCCGCTACCGTCCCGGAGTGGTAGACGTCGACTCCCAGGTTGCCGCCCCTGTTAATGCCGGATAACACCCAGTCAATCTCGCTGCCGAAGCGGTGGATGGCCACCCGTACGCAGTCGGCCGGTGTCCCTTCGACGGAATAGCGATCCACGTCGAGCCGAACCACCCGAAAACCCTCGTCGGTCGTCGCCCGGTGGCTGCAACCCGACAAGGCGCGGTCGGGGGCCATGACGAGCGTTTCCGCCATGCCGTCGACGGCGCCGCCAAGCGCCTCAAGGCCCGGGGCCCCGAGTCCATCGTCATTGGTCAACAGAAGCTTCATCGGTGCGGCACCTTGATTCATTCTGGCAGAAAGCGACCGGCGGCATTCGCCGGCCCGCTAGCCCCGCATTTCTTACCACGGCCGGCGATGGACGAGGCGAAAGGCCCGGCGGCCGCAGCCGGAATCCGCGGGCGAAGTGCGTCACTCAGGCAAGAATTTCTTTGACCACATGGCCGTGGACGTCGGTCAGCCGCTGCTCGCGCCCGCCGAAGCTGTAGGTGAGCTTCTCATGGTCAAGACCGAGAAGATGGAGTATGGTAGCGTGCAAGTCGTGGATGGTCACGGGATCCTTCGCCACCTGGTCCCCGAGCTCGTCGGTTTCGCCGTAGGTGACGCCGCCTTTGACACCGCCGCCGGCCATCCAAATCGTGAAACAGAACGGATGGTGATCGCGCCCGTTGCCGTTGCCGGTATCGGGCGTGCGTCCGAACTCGCCCGCCCAGATGATCAGCGTCTGCTCGAAAAGGCCGCGTGACTTCAGATCCTTGATGAGGCCTGCCACGGCCTGATCGGTGACCAAGGCGTTCTTTTCGTGGTCCTCTTTCAGGTTGCTGTGCTGGTCCCATGTGCCGTTCATGCCGAACTGGTTCGGGCAGGTGACCTCGACGAAGCGGACGCCGGCCTCGATCAGGCGTCGCGCGCGCAGGCATTGCAAGGCGTAAAGACGTTTCGGCTTGTATTCGGAATCGAGCCCGTAGAGCTTTTTCGTCGCCTCGGATTCCTTGTTTAAGTCCAGCACATCCGGCACCAGCGACTGCATGCGGTAGGCCATCTCGTAGTTGGCGATGGCCGACTCGACGACATCATCGCCGCCTGTGTTTCGGAGGAAGTCGCGATCCTGCCCGACTAAGGCGTCCAGCTTGGCCCTTTGCACTCGCTGGTCCTTGTCGGCCGGAGCGATGTTATCGATCGGCGGACCTTCATCGCGGATGTGAGTGGCTTGGTGAGTCCCGGGCAGGAAGCCGTTGGCGAAGTTCTCGATGCCGCCCGGCGGCACGTAGGCGTCGCGGAGAAGGACGTAGCCGGGCAGATTCTTGTTCTCGCTGCCGAGCCCGTAGGTGACCCAGGAACCGAGGCTGGGAAACCCGCCGATGTTGCGTCCCGTGTGGAGAAAGACATTGCCCCGAGCGTGGAGTGGAAACTCCGACTTCATCGAGCGGATGATGGCCAAATCATCCACACAAGTCGCCGTGTGGGGAAACAGCTCGCTGACCGGAGCGCCGCACTGACCGTACTGTTTGAACTCCCAGAGGCACCGCAGCCACTTTCGGTCAGGTCCCGCAAGGTAGTTGTCGAGCTTGGCGTGTTTGCCGTCGAGCTCGGCCAGCTTGGGCTTGGGGTCGAAGCTTTCCATGTGGGAGACGCCCCCGGGCATGAAAAGCAAGATGACGTTGGTGGCCTTCGGTGCAAAGTGAGGTTGAATGGACTGCTTGGCAGCGAGAGCTTCGCCGGTCGCCAGGGCGGAAAAGGAAAGATAACCGAAGCCGTTCGACGCAAGCTTCAGCGCGTCGCGGCGGGTCATCGCGGCCATGGAACCCGGACAGCCGTCGCCGTTGGTGGATCGCCGCTTCATCCCTCACCCACCTATTGAATGTACATGAATTCCTTGAGATTGAGAACCGCGTGGGCCAAATCTTTCCAGACCTTCTCGCTGTTTAGCAGGTCCGAGCGGGGGACTTGAAGCAGACTGGCCAGCTCGCCGGCCAGTCCGCGAAACCGCTCCTGTTCGATCTGGGTCGGGTCGCGGCCGAGCGCCGTGCGAAACAGGTCCGTAATGCGCTCCTCGACGGAGGAGGCTTGACGATCCAGAAGCCTGTTCGCGCAGGCCGTCGCCTCGCCGACCAGGAAGGGGTCATTGAGAAGCGTCAGCGCCTGCGCCGGAACGTTGGTCACGTCGCGCCTGCCCCGGGTGGCCATGGGCATCGGGTAATCGAAAGTCTCCAGAAACCTGGCCCCTTCCATGCGGGTCACCTTGATGTAGATGCTGCGCCTGCCCTCCCCATCAAGAGCCCCTGAGAAGAGGCGGCGATACCCTTGTGCCGCCGCTCGGTGGGGATGAATGCTGGGACCGAACATCGAATCCCGAAGCTTGCCCGACGTCAAAAGAATCGAGTCGCGCAGCGCCTCGGCCCCCAAGCGGCGGAGCGGGTAATGGTGCAGCAGCAAGTTTTGCGGGTCGGCCTTGAGGGCGCCGGGGACGGCTTCGCCGCCCTGCCGGAAAGTTTCCGAAAGCGCCAGCAAACGGATCATCTTCTTGATCGACCAGCCTTCCTCGACGAAACGGGCGGCCAGGTAATCCAACAACTCCGGATGCGTCGGCTTGTCGCCGATAAGCCCGAAGTTATCGACCGATGCTACGATTCCGCGTCCGAAGAGGTGATGCCAGATGCGGTTGACCATCACCCGCGCGGTGAGCGGATTATCCGGGCTCGCGATCGCTTCGGCCAGCTCCCGTCTGCCGCTTCCCGCGGGCGCGGTCGGTTGTGCTCCCAAAACATGACTCAGGAAAAGGCGCGAGGCCGGCTTTCCGTAACCTTTCGGATCGCCGCCAATCAAAACCGGGAAATCGCGGCCCGGACCGCCGTCCGCTAAGCCCTCGACGACGCGCGGCGGGGAGATGCGCGCCTCAACGGCGCGGTACTCATTGATCAGGGCGCGCAACCGCGGGCCGGCGCCGGTTCGGTTCGAAAGCAGATCGTTGCGGGCAAGCCAGTCAAGCCAGCGGGCATCGTCGTCCGTGGCTCGGCCGGCGGCCCAGTTCGTCACGGCCGTCCGGACCGCGGCGGCGTAGCGGGCCGCCAGATCGTTCCAGTCGCTCGGCGGATCGGAGTCGAACAGCCGCATCATGTGCGAGAGCTCCTCGCGGGGCGTCTCATCAACGTCATGCAGCACCGCTTCAACGACCCCAAAATAGGACGCCGGCGACTCGATTTGGCCGGGCGGGGCTTTCAGTCTTTTGGGGCGATCGGGGATACGCGGATTCTCCCATTTGGTCACCAATTCGACGAACACCGGGAGCTGCTTTTGCTCGGCTTCGGTCTCCAGCTTGTTCCACTTCAGCGAATCGCTACTCAGAATCTTGTACTTTTCCCCGATGGCGCAGTTGTCGATGACCTTGCGGTGAGCACCGAGCATGCCCCCCATGGCGCGGATGCTCAGATACTTCTTACTCTTGGGCATAGTGGGAGACCGCAGGGCCCCGTTCAAGCGGCTCGACAACGTATGCGTGTAAAGGCCCGCGGGGAACACGCCGGAGACCGCTCGATCTCCCGC
This sequence comes from Bryobacterales bacterium, assembly GCA_965206025.1. GTDB lineage: Bacteria > Acidobacteriota > Terriglobia > Bryobacterales > UBA6623. The sequence continues at coordinate 1,442,452 of CBDBIU010000004.1, forward strand.
CGGCGCAACGGCGAACTCGCCGCTCGGAACCGGTCCCCGCCGCAGTCCGGCGCCGGACGCCTGCCAGCCACCCCCATTTTCGGACCGAAAGTCGGCAAGCGGCTGGAAGTTGGCGGCGTTGAACTCCGCACGCTCGGCCAACTCCCGGCGGTAGCGATCCGCCAATTCCCTGGACACAGCCTGGAACGACTCTTGCGACCGGCCGCCCGCATCATTCGACAAGGCAGCCCAGGGGTGTCCGGGATTGTCGAGTCCCTGCTCCGAGCAGTTCACGGCGTTGCGCCAAGCCTCGAGGCGATCGGCGTCCAACCCCTCGGCGATCGATGCTTGGCCAGACTCTGAAGAAGGCGCGACGGAGAGCAGATACTGCGCCGCGTCCTTCGCCTCGCGGAGCCAAATCTTCGCTAGCTCGCTTCTGATCTCGAGCTTTAGGCGGCTGAGGGTCGCCGTTTCCTTGGCGTTGACCTCCGCTGTGTCGATGGCGTGAACGACAACGCGGCTGCTATTTAAGATGCCGTAGAGCCCGTAGTAGTCTTCAGTCGGAATCGGATCGAGCTTGTGGTCGTGGCAGCGCGCGCAAGAGACGGTGAGCGCCTGAAACGTCTTGGTCAGCGTGTCGATCTGGTTATCCATGACGTCGAGAGCGATCCCGCGGAACTGGATGCAGTCGTCGTGTCCGGCTTCGCCGAGACGATAAAACGCGGTACCAATGACGGACTCGTTGATGCGCTCATCCCGGTTGATGCGCGGTTCCTCGAGCAGATCGCCGGCAATGTGTTCGCGCACGAACTGGTCGTAGGGAACGTCGGCGTTGAAGGCGCGAATCAAGTAGTCGCGATAGCGCCAGGCGCCGATGATTTCGTAGTTCCACTCGTAGCCGCGCGTCTCTCCGTAGCGCACCAGGTCGAGCCAATGCCGCGCCCAGTGCTCTCCGAAACGCGGCGAAGCCAGCAGCCGGTCGACGAGCTTCGGGTAGGCGTCGGCCGAGTGCTCGGCGACGAAGCGGTCGGTTTCGGCGGCCGTCGGAGGCAGGCCGGTCAGAACGTAGCTCAGGCGGCGGATCAGAACGCGGCGGTCGGCTGGCTCGGCGGGAGAAAGGCCGGCCTTCTCGATCGCCCGGTAGACAAAAGGGTCTACCGGACTGTGTGACCACTTCGCCTCGGCAACTCTGGGAAGCTGGGGTTTCTTCACCGCCTGGAAGGCCCAGTGTTCCCGAGCAAGCTTTTTGTATTGCTCGTTGCCAGCGGCTATGGCAGGCACCGCGGGCCAGGGAGCGCCGTGTCGAATCCACTCTTCGAGCGCCGCGATCTGAGATTCCTCGAGGCGGCCGCCGAGCGGCATCTGTAATCCCTGGTGGCGGACGGCTTGGATCAGCAAGCTCGCTTCAGGCTTGCCCGAGACGATGACGGGGCCGCGTCCGCCGCCGCGCATCATCGCCGCGCGAGAGTCCAGGCGCAGGGAGTTGAACTGCTTCTGGGGACCGTGGCAGCCGTAGCAATTCGTGGCCAGCACCGGGCGGACGCGGGTTTCAAAGAATTCGATGTCCGCCGAGATCGGGAGCGGTTCTTGCGCCGCCGCCGGCACGAGGGTCCCGCAGACAACCCCGGCCCACAACGTGTACCGTGCGATCCGAGCGAAACGGCGCATCTTCAAGACCCCTGGCCTGTAGATTAACACCCCGCGGAACAAAAGGGTGATCGACGCTATCCGCGAGTGAGACGGGCGGCCCTTTCGCTTTCAACCTCTCCGAAGAACCTAGACGACCTTCTTTTCCGGGGTCATCGAGGTAACCACTCACGTCGGTCCCCCCTCTTATCGATAGACGCGCACGATCCATTCGGCGACCAAGCAGGGCTTAGGCGCATTCTCGACCTCCACGGCGACCTTCCACGTCATCTGAACACTACCCTCGAAATCGCTGACCGACTGTAATTGGAAGCGGGCCCGGATCCTCGATCCGGTCGGAACCGGCGCGGGAAAACGCACGCGGTTGAGGCCGTAGTTGATTGTCATCTTCGATCCCGCGGGCATTGTTACGGCCTGGCGCCAGAAGCTCGACAAGAGGGAAAGAGTCAGGAACCCATGGGCAATCGTCCCGCCGTAGGGCGAGTCCCGCTGGGCGCGCCGGGAATCCATGTGAATCCATTGCCGGTCGTCGGTGGCGTCGGCGAAAGCGCGGATGCCCTCCTGGGTCACTTCAACCCATTCGCTCAGGCCGACCTCCTGGCCGACCATTTCCCTCAGTCGGTCGAAATTTTCAATAATACGTGCCACGGTGGCCCCCTTCTTCCCCAGCCGGCCACTAGACAGAGCTAACCTGGCAAGTGCCGCATTTTGAAGTTTGCCCAGCTCGCCCGCTTTTCTCGCCACCTGACGGTCGAAGGACGCGATAAGCCCGCCATTTCTGCGTTGCGCTTGCTCGCCGTGCCCACCGTACTGTTCAAGTACGTCTGCGCGTGGCGAGCTGCGCGCGCCTCGTCCTGGCGGCCGTCTCAGGCACTTCGTCCCGCCGCGTGGCGAGAAAAGTGGGCGAGCGATCAAGCCCCGGAAGTCGGCGATACGGTGAAGGACTCCGAAGAAGTTACCAGCTTAGGACATCTTCCACTCGGATGGAGGCCATGCCCGCCGCGCGGCCTCGGATCACGACCGAACGTGGCACCCCCTTCCGAGGCAACCGCCGGTTTCCCCTAGCAGCCAGTGGCGGAAGCATACGTCGCGAAAATCGGGTACAGCCAGCCAGCTCGCTTCAGGCTAAGCACTTTGTTTTTAGGACTATGACGGAGGCGAATTGGTGGCAGTCCCTGGCAGTCCCCATTTTCGCTCCTGCGCGACTTTTGCCACGGGCTGCTAGAGATGTCTGAACGCCGTTCGCTGCGATGCCCTTGAGAAACGGACGGCCACGGCGGCTAAGGGCGGGGATTCGGAACGGCAATCGTTGCATCAGCCGGCCACGGAAGGCGGATAATAGAGAACGGCTTTTCAAACAATTGCCGCGAGGAGAAGAGAGACATGAGCAGACCGGTGACGATATATACGCAACAGTGGGCTGATTTGCCCTTGAAGGTAATGGCGGAGAAAGCAGCGAGCTGGGGTTACGACGGCCTTGAACTCGCCTGTTGGGGAGATCACTTGGACGTTTTTCGAGGCGCCCGGGATCGCCGTTATTGCCGACGGCAAAGAGCGATCCTCGAGAAGCACAATCTAAAGCTATTCACGATCTCTAACCACCTGGCGGGCCAGTTGGTATGCGACCCGAATAACGACAGCCGCACCGACGCGTATGCCCCGGCCGATTGCGCGGGCAAAGCGGGGAAGAAGCGTGCTTTTGCCGTCGAGGCCATGAAGGCGACGGCCCGCACCGCAAAAAATCTTGGGGTGGACGTGGTGGTCGGCTTTACCGGGTCCTCGATCTGGCACCTAGTCTACGATTTCCCTCCCGTGTCGGTAGAAATGGTCGACAAAGGCTACGAATACTTCGCCAAGATGTGGAATCCGATCCTTGACGTTTACGAAGAGTGCGGCGTGCGTTTCGCTTTGGAAGTTCACCCGGGCGAAATCGCCTACGATATCGTCACGTCTCACCGGACGCTCGAAGCGATCAACCACCGCGAAGTTTTCGGCTTCAACTTCGATCCGAGCCACCTGCATTGGCAGATGGTGGATCCGGTTCAATTCCTGCGGGAGTTCAAGGATCGCATCTACCACGTCCATATGAAGGACGCGGCCCGGCAGTTGGATGGGCGAACCAGTATCTTGGGATCCCACGTGAAGTTCGGCCACCCCGATCGCGGCTGGGACTTCCGCTCACTGGGCCACGGCGGCGTGAACTTCGAGGAAATCATCCGTCACTTGAACCACATCGGCTACCAGGGTCCGTTGTCGGTCGAGTGGGAAGATACCGGGATGAATCGCGAGCACGGCGCCAAGGAGGCTTTGGAGTTCGTCAGGAGAATTGATTTTGAGCCTTCCGCGGTTGTTTTTGACGAAGCGTTTTCGAAATAGGGACAAACGCTCCGGCGCTTGTCCCATGATGGCGGCGCCGATCGGGTGCTTCACGTTCGTGAAGAGACTGAGCCGTCCCTAGCCGATATTCTCCCTAGACATTGGCAGATTCCGATCCAATCATTCGTGTCCGTAGCCTCACGAAGAGCTACGGCTCCCTGCAAGCGGTGGGCGGGATCGACTTCGAGATCCGAGCGGGCGAAGTATTTGGACTTCTCGGTCCGAACGGCGCCGGCAAGACGACGACGGTCGAGATCCTAGAAGGTCTCCGTCCGCGTACATCGGGCGAGGTCTTTGTACTAGGTTTCGACCCGGCCACCGAGAGCACACGGCTCAAAGACCAAATCGGCGTCTGCCTGCAATCCACCAACCTGCCCGACAAGATCCGCGTCATGGAAGCGATGGAGCTGTTTGCGAGCTTCCACAGCCGGAACCTGCATATCGCGGATCTGCTGGACAGGCTGCAACTTTGGGAACAACGCCGGCAGTACTACTCGACCCTTTCGGGCGGGCAAAAACAGCGGCTGGTGTTAGCCATGGCCCTACTGAACGACCCCCAGGTTCTTTTTCTCGACGAGCCGACGGCGGGCCTCGATCCGCAAGCACGCCGCGAAATTCACAGTCTCATCTCGGAACTGCGAACAGAAAAGCGCACGATCCTGCTCACCACCCATTACATCGAGGAAGCCGAGAAGCTGTGTGATCAAGTCGCCATCATCGACGGCGGCCGGATCATCTCTAGCGGCACGCCCCAAGAAATCCAGAACCGCACGTTGGGCCACAGCGTCATCGAGATCCGTTGCGAGACGCCTTTGCCCGACGGGGACCTCCCTGACTGGCCCGACTCGGACACCGCCTCGTTCAATGCGGAGAGAACGCATCTTTCGGTCGCCACCAGCCATCCGGCTCGGACTCTGGTCGAAATCGTTCGCTGGATAGACCAACACGGCATCGATTTGGAAGATGTGCGTCTAAAGAGGCCTTCGCTCGAAGACGTCTTCCTCGAATTGACGGGAAGGAGCCTGCGCGAGTGAACCCTTACCTGGCTCTCATCAAGATCGACCTCAAGCTGGCCTACCGTCAGCCGGTGGTGATCTTCTTCACCTACCTCTTCCCACTAGTGTTTTTCTTTGGGTTCGCGGAGCTACTACGCGTCAAGCAGGGCGGCACGATCTCTTACGTCGTCAGCATGGTTCTGGTGCTGGGTATCCTGGGCAACGGTCTTTTCGGCGCCGGCATGCGAACGGTTCAGGAGCGAGACAACAACATTCTGCGGCGTTTTCGGGTGGCGCCCATTACCCCGACTCCGCTGCTGGTAGCCTCGACGTTTACCGGTTGGCTTATTTACATGCCGGCTGTGTTGTTGATCTTGCTGCTGGCCCACTTTATTTACGAGATGCCGGCTCCCGACAGCACGATGTCGCTGCTGGTTCTGGTCTCGCTGGGCGTGATGTCGTTCCGGGCCATCGGGTTGATTGTGGCGTCGGTCGTCAACTCGATGCAAGAGAGCAACATCGTCATCAATTTGCTCTACCTTCCTATGCTGCTGCTGAGCGGAGCAACGTTCCCGATCACATTGCTTCCTGACGTCGCGCAGTATGTGGCGCAGTTTGTGCCGGCATCGTATCTGGTGACCGGTTTCCAGGGGATCTTCTTGCGCGGCGAATCGCTTGGCGACATTTGGCCTTCCGTGACCGCCTTAGCGACTACGCTCGTGGTCGGTTTGTTTCTCTCGCGACAACTGTTCCGCTGGGATAAGGAAGAGAAGATTCGTCCGGCCGGGAAGCTGTGGGTATTGGCCGTCCTGGCCCCGTTTTTCTTGCTGGGGAGCTACCACATCTACAGCCGCGAACACATGCAGAAAGCCGAAACGCTGTGGCGCAGCCTGCAGCGCTCTGAAAAGCTGCTCATCCGCGAAGCGCGCATTTTTACGGGCGATGGCCGAGTCATTGAATCCGGAGCCGTGCTCATCGAAAACGGCAAGATCGGCCGGGTGTACGAGGACGAGACTCCCGACCCAGAACACCTCAACGCTAAGATCATCGAAGCGTCCGGGAAAACGTTGCTGCCGGGACTGATCGACATGCACGTTCACCTCGCGGCGCCGGGAGGTTCCTTCCCCGAGGGGCAAGTGAGGGCGTCGCCCGAAAAAGCGATGGGACGCGCGCTGGCTTCCTACCTTTACTGTGGGATTACAGCCGTCAAGAGCGTCGGCGATCCGCTTGGCATGTCGCTCAGTCTGCGCGAGGAAGTCAATCGCGCCGAGCGTCTCGGGGCGGAGCTGTTCGCCTGTGGACCTCTATTCACGACTCCCGGAGGCCATGGCACCGAGTACCTCAAAGACCTGCCCGAACCTTGGCGCGATATCGCCGAGAAAGAACTGTTGCGGCTGCCCGGGGATCCGGAACAGGCGCGACGTTACGTGCGCGAGCTAAAGCAAACAGGGGCGGACGGAATCAAAGCGGTCCTCGAGACCGGTCAAGCCGGAATGCTGTTCGAGAGGATGGACACCGCGGTGTTGCGAGCGATCGCGGCGCAGGCCCGCAGCGAAGAACTGCCACTGGTTGTCCACACGGGCAGCGCGGCGGATATCTGGGACGCTCTCGACGCCGGAGCGGAAGGCATCGAGCACGGAACTTACCGGGAAACGCTTCCCGATGAGTTGCTTGCTCGCATGGCCGAGCGCCGCACGGCCTACTCGCCGACGCTGAGCGTGATCGAGGCGCTTGCCGATCTTGCCGCCGGAAGCGAGCGTCTGTTGAGCCGCACTCTGGTGCAGCAAGTCGGTCCCCGCGGGCTTCTCGACAGCACCCGGGAAGATTTGTTGGGCGGCGGGCTGCCGGAGCGGGTTGCGCGCGTCGAGAATTGGGCTCGGGCGCTCGATCTGGCGAAGGAGAACCTTCGCCGGGCCTATGAGGCCGGTGTTCCGCTGGTCGTGGGCTCCGATGCCGGAAATCCTCTCGTGATCCACGGGCCCACTGTCCACCGCGAACTCCAGCTTTGGGTCGATGCCGGCATCCCGCCCCGCGTCGCCCTCCAAGCAGCGACCCATAACGCCGCCATTTTACTGAGGGCCGAGCAGCGGATCGGCTCCATCCGCCCCGGCAATGACGCCGACTTGCTGTTGGTTGACGGCAATCCGCTCGAGGACATCAGCGCTACCGAGCGAATCTCTCTGGTGGTCTTCAAAGGTGAACGCGTCCGGCGGTCGGCTCTGTTTCAGCAACGCTAGCGGACTGTCGTGGAGACGAGTTGACTATAGGATTCGGAAATGTCGGGCTTGAAAACGACGTGGCGCACGCTTTCAGCGCGCTGTGTCGGCATTTTTGCCGGCATCCCACCGGCCAGCGCAACCACGAGACATGGCGCCAGAAATGGCGACACTGCACGCCGGGAGGCGTGCGCCACGTCGCCGCGACGTCCCGGCGCACGATGCCACACTAAGCGTTCATCCACGAAACTATCAGACAATTGAGCCGACCCTTTGAAGCCGTTATTTTCGATTTCGACTATACGCTCGCTGACTCTTCGCGCGCCGTCATCGAGTGCGCGAACACGGCTCTCCAGGGCATGGGGCTGCCTCCGGCTTCCGATGATGCAGTACGCAGAACGATCGGGTTGTCGCTTCCTGAAACTCTTCTCCGCCTGGCCGGAGAGCAACATTGCAACAGAACGGACGAGTTCCGCCGCCTGTGGCGCACGAAATCCGTGCATGTGATGGTCGACTGGACGACGCTGCTCCCTGGAGTGGAAGTCGCGGTCGACGCCTTGAAGGATCGCGGACTGAGCCTGGGCATCGTCTCGACGAAATTCCGTTCCCCGATTCAAGCTGTCCTCGGACGGGAAAACCTGCTCGGCAAGTTTGACGTCATCATCGGTGGCGATGACGTAAAGCAGTTCAAACCCGACCCGCATGGCTTGCTGCTTGCGATAGAGCAAGTTAGAAGCCAACCCGGCCGAACACTTTACGTGGGCGACAATGCTACGGATGCCGAAACCGCACGCCGGGCCGGGGTCCCCTTCGTGGCTGTGCTATCAGGTGTCGCAAGCCGGGACGAATTCAACGGCTACTCGGTGCTCGAGTTTCTGGAAAATGTCGGCAGACTGCCGGCTTTCCTGGACCGCGGCGCGGACGGGTAGCCGGTGGTGGGAAAAATCGGGTACGGCCAGCCAATTTGCTTCAAGTTAAGTACTTTGTTTCGAGGACCATGACGGGGGCGAATTGGTGGCAGCCCCCATTTTTCTTTCCCGTACGACTTTCGCCACGGGATCCCAAGGGTCCCCCCCCCGGCGTGGTCGGCGGTAGGCATGGAAGCTGAGGAGCGGGGCGGACGGGTATGGCTCGCATGACTGGAAAACCAAAGGCCTGGCCCTGCTGTCCTCGCCCGATCCGAGAAAAGCCGACCGGCTGAAAGGACGGCATGGTGCCGCGAACGCCAGTGAGCGGCCATGGCGTACGGGAAATCGCCCCTCCGCTTCGACTCGTCTCGAAACAATCATCGGTTTCTGCTAGGTTATCCTCGGGGCTGGTCAGCGCCGAAGGCAGTCGGTCCCGCGCACTGCATCAGCCTCAAAACGTGTAGAAGGGAAGCCCCGTCCAAGTGATGCTTTGTTTTGATCCGCTCCCCTGACAGCGCCCATGGATCAGCCTCGAACCCGGCAAGCGAAAATCGCCCTATTCGCAACAGCAGTCCTGTTGGCGCTGGCGACCGCGGAGGTTGCGGCCCGCTACCTTTTTGCGGCGCCGTTGCTCGACCTGCCCATTTACCGGCGCGACGCCCAGGGTAACTTGTTGCTGCGGCCGGGTCCGAGCCGGCGTCACGTCAGCCGTCACTGGGACGTGACTGTGGACATCAACGAGCAGGGCTGGCGCGACTCCCGCGATCCGATGCCGAGCGCGGAGCCAACTTTACTCGGGCTGGGCGATTCGTTTGCTTTCGGTTGGGGTGTCGAGCTGGAAGAGTCGCTGCTGTTTTTGGTTGAAAAGCGGCTCAGCCGATTCCGGACAACCCGTTTCGTCAAAGCCGGCGTGCCGGGCACAGGGCCGAGCGACCAGTGGAAGCTGCTGCCCCCGCTGTGGGAACGCTACCGGCCGAGGATCGTCGTGCTGGTCTTTTTCGTGGGCAATGATTTCACCGACGTCCAGATGGGCGGCTCGTCTCAGTTCGAGGTGCGAGACGGCTACCTTAGGCGTCGTCGGCTCCCGGATCAGCCTGACTCCTGGATCAAGGACGTCAGTTGGTCGCTGACGCGATATTCACGACTCGTGCAATGGCTCCGCGCCGCGCAATGGAACCGGGCGCGGTCCGAGTCGGGTTCGACCGAGCACTCCGACTCCGTCCCACGAGGATGGGACGCCTGGCTGCGGGAGTTCGCTCAGGTTCACTTAAGGAGCTATCCGGAGCGAACGGAGAGGGCTGTACGCCTTACCCTGGACTACCTCGGGCGCCTTTCTGAGTTTTGCCGGGATCGGTCCACCGTCTTCGCCTTAGTGGCAGTGCCGCGCAGCTTTCAGGTCTACCCGGGGGAGTTGGTGGAACTCAAGGGCGCCTTGGGGTTAAGGGACGCCGAGCTGGATCTCGACCGGCCCCAAAGAATTCTCCGTGAATGGGCCCGGCAGCGCGAGGTTCCCTTTCTCGATTTGCTTCCCCCATTCCGAAAAAGCGCCGCCGTTGAATCGAACCGAGGGCTTTTCTACTATCCCGACGCCCACTTCAGTCCAGCCGGACACCGCCTGGCCGCCGAGGCCCTGTACTTGTTCCTCACCGAAACCAGCCCGCTTTTCTCGCCACGCGGTGAGGCGAAGCAGGTGAGAGGTCCGTCAGGATAAGGCGTGCGCCGCTCGACGAGCGGGGGCGTACTTTTGCGGGTGCAGCCTGGCCCGCTCGTATCTTGGCGCTGCCGAAATAAGCAGCAACTTCCGTTCAGCGTCCGACCGGGAAAGTACGTTGAGCACGGCGAGCAAGCGCAGCTTCGCCCGTCAGGCGGCTAGAAAAGCGGGCTAGTTTCACGCCGGCTACCTTGACCTCTTATGGTTCTGAACATTAACCTAGTGCTCGGTGGGCGTGGCTGTCGGACCCCTACGGGTCCGACAGACACACCCGGAAATTCCTCATGATTCTTGTAACAGGCGGCGCCGGCTACATCGGAGGCATAGTCGCCGAGCGGCTGATAGCACGGGGCGAAACAGTCTGCGTTTATGACAACCTGTCTCGCGGACATCGGGACGCCGTGCCCGCGGACGCGCTTTTCGTGGAGGCGGACCTGGCCGACCGGGATCGGCTGCGCAGTGTCCTGGAAGACCACTCGATTCGCGCGGTCATTCATTTTGCGGCCTTCGCGCTCGTGGGGGAGTCGATGCACGAGCCGGGGTTGTACTTCCACAATAACCTCGCGAATACGCTTGGCTTGCTGGAGGAGTCGCAGCGGGCCGGCGTGGATCGATTCGTGTTTTCCTCCAGTTGCGCCATTTTCGGCAACCGCAACCCGTCCCCTCTCTCCGAAGCGGCGCCGACCAACCCCATCAACCCTTATGGGGAATCGAAACTGGCGGTCGAGAAAGCGCTCCATTGGTACCGAGAAGTTCATGGCATGAGCTATTTCGCGCTGCGTTATTTCAATGCCTGCGGCGCATCGAACGGGCGGGGCGAGCGTCACGATCCCGAAACTCACCTTGTCCCCCTGGTACTGAACGTGGCGGCGGGAGAGAGTGATTCCATCGCTATCTTTGGGACCGACTATCCAACGCCCGACGGTACCTGCATCCGCGACTACGTCCACGTAGAAGATTTGGCCGACGCGCACATCGAGGCCTTGCGAGCGCCCGGCGAACTGAGTGGATGCTATAACCTCGGCACGGGCCGCGGCCATTCGGTCCGCGAGGTCATCGACACCGTTCGCGCTGTCACCCGACGGCCGGTGAAGGATGTCGTCTCGGCCCGACGCGCCGGCGACCCCCCGGAGCTGGTTGCCCATCCCAGGAAGATTCAGCAGGCGCTCGGCTGGCGGGCCAACCACGACCTCGAATCGGCGGTTCGCGACGCCTGGGAGTTTAAGATGCGCTCGCGCTAGAGGTCAACGTAGTCTCCCACCAGAGCGTCGATCCGGTCGCGCACCCGACGGAAAACCGCCAATCGTTCTTCCTCGCTGCCCTCAGCCTGGGCCGGATCCTCCAAACTCCAATGGAGCTGGTTGGTTTCAGAAGGGAACGTGGGGCAAGACTCGCGAGCGCTGTCGCACACGGTGATGACGTCGGTGAAGGGCTCCTCCACCAGGGAATCGACATGCTTGGAGGCTTGCGAGGAGATATCGATTCCTACCTCTAGCATGACGGCGACCGCCGCGGGGTTAAGACCAACGGGATTCGTTCCCGCGCTGGCGACTTCGATCCGATTTCCGGCACGCCGGCGCAGAAAGCCCTCGGCCATCTGGCTGCGGCAAGAGTTGCCGGTGCAAAGGAACAGGACCTTGGGCGTTTCCACTTTCAATCAGCCGGTCTCGGTCGCCCCTGGCGCCTCACCCCCTCCGCAACTGGCGCCTGCTGGGCCTCAACTTGCTGAAGTCGGCACCCGAGATGACGTAATACCAATCGGCGAAACGGTTTCGCAGTTCGCGGGCAAGATCTTTTCCCTTGTCATCGGGTTCTTTGCCGTCGGCGTACTTTTTGGCCCGCGCCGCGCTGTGGTCGACGGTGATGAAGACGTAGCGCCGCTCCTGCTGTTGATTTGCCTTCGAGTCCGGCGGTGAGGGTTCGGAGCCGCCCGCCTCCCCCGCCGAGGCGCTCGACCCGCCTGATGCAATTTCCCCAAAGCGCAGCGTGTATCGAAGACCGTTGGCCGTCTCGACCAGGATCTCGCCTTCGTTCGAGAACAACTGGCCCGTGCGGACCATGAAAAACCCTTTCTGGCGAAGCGAGGCCACCGACTGCATCGACAGCGTGATCCCCTTGGCGGTCTTCAAATCCCGCGTGAGATTGGCTGGCTTGGGCTGGACGTCAACGATGCGCAGGTCGTCGAGAGCCGCGGTCAGGTCGCTCATCTTGTCGGTGTTCGGCGTGCCGCCACCGCTCATTCTCCACTTGTCTTTCGTCTTGGTGAGCGTCACCTTCTCCATGTTTTCCAGTCTACCTATCCGCTCGTTGATGGAATAGCTGTTGATGGCGACCTTGCGGATATCGGCGATGCTGAGCTTAAGCAGGTCGGTCTCGATCCAGTCTTCGAACTTGGCTGATACGTCGACGTCGGTCTTGACCGCGTAGATGCGTTTTTGGGATGGCACGCGCATGTAGCGATAACCGGGTTTGCCGGGCGTCTTCCTGCCGACCACGAAATCGACTAGCGCATCGCCGTTTTCATCCCGCAGGGTGACGCGCTTGCCCCGCCCGGCCAGTGAGGAGGCCCTCTCGCCCAAAGGGTCGATAACACCGTATTCGCCTTCGTCCTCGACGCGGTCGGATATGATCATGTCCTTGCGCAACTCGATCAGCGCGGCGGCGGTTTTCGCCAGCCGCTCTTCCGCGTCGGCCGGGTAGCTGTGGTGGGAGGGAATCGACCACTTGCCGTCCTTGAACTCGACCTTCAATGGGCGTGCCGTTGCCGTGGCCGCGTCGTAGTCGATGATCTCGATCATCTTGGGAGCTTGCGGGTCGGTGAAATCGGGGAAGAAAGCTTCGCCCTGATCATCGAAGATCTCCGGCGTCACCTGGCCCGGGTCGACGATGGTCGCCGAGGCCACCAGGACGGCGGCCACAGCGCAGAATATCGCGGTTCGTTGCAGTTCACTCATGGTTCACTACCCAGTGTCCAAATTCGAGTCGATTCGTGAGGCCGCGGGCCCACAGGCCTCCCCCCGCGCCTCTCGCTTTCATCGCTTCTCTTCCACCAGCCGGTCGGGCGAGACGCCCATCGTTTCCCGCCGCAAGCGGCGCACCGCGACGACCACGAACAGCGCAAACGCCGGAACGGGGGGCAAGGCCACGGCCAACAGTTTGATCGTATTTTGGATTCCCCGGATCGAGGATTCCATTTCCTCCCGGCTATTTTCGACCTGGCGCTGTTTTTCATCCTCAATATTCGCGCGGGCGACCGTCAGGCGACGGTTCTCGGCCGCCTGTTGGTTGGCAATCATGATGCGCTTGGTTTGCTCGTCCAAGTCAGTTCGTTTGCGGATCTCCTCGACGGCCTCGTCGAGGCGCGTCTGGGCTTCCTTTAGGCGTTCGTCCGCCGTCGCCTCGGCCTCCTGGGTGTCCTCGCGCCGCTGTTCCTCATAGACCTTGGTTTCCGCTTCGACCGCCTGTAGGGTGCGGTGCTTACGGCGGCGCTTCCGAAGGGCGATGAACGAATCGTCGCCGGCTAACTGGTCAACGGCGTTCAGTAGGAACGTGACGTTGTCGAAGTTCAAGGTTTCGACGCCCTGCCGGCGTAGTTGGAAGAACTGCTCGCCCATCATGTCGACGTCGGCAATCACGATGGCATGGATGGCGTGCTCCTCCGAGGTCCCCTCTAGACGCGCCGCCAGGACGTAGCTTTCCTCGTCCGGTTCGTGCGGTAGATTGGGGGTCAACTGGATACCGAACAGCGAGCGCTGCACCAGGCGATGCCAACGTGTTTGCCCCGAGTCAATCCCGGTTTCGAGCAGCGCGGTGAACTCGGTCCCTCCGTCCTCGGCGGCCTTCAGCGCCCCGGGATGGATGAGCACGACCTCCTGCAGACCCGACGAAACGGCCTCATCCGGGTTAAAAGGGGCTTCCGCTCCGCTGCCGGCTCCGACGAAGATCACTTCGTCGGGCAAGCTACGAAACTGGGGGTGCGGATTGTACTTGTCCCAGGCGATGCGATCCGTTTGCCAATCGACGCCCAGAGCCTCCATCAGGGGCTTCACGTTGGCCGGTTGGCGCTGCGGCGCCCCTCTCGAAAACGGGCTGGGCGGCAGCTGCTCGGGCGACAGTTCGATGTTGAACGCGGGAAGGGGATCAACCAGCAGCAGAGAGGGCTTGCCCTCCTTGACGTAGGCGGCGAGCCGGTCCAACTCCTCTTGCTGTAGGGTGTTAGGCAACACCGCCATGAGCACGTCCAGGTTGTCGGGGTAGTCTCTTCCCGGCGGTACGCGGACTACCTCGTACTGCTTGCGCAGCTCGGGGACGATCGACCAGTCCTGCGACTGCCGCTTGCTTTCAAAATCGAACCCGCCAAAAAGCTTGGCCCCGGTTTCCAGCACGCCCACTCGCTCGCGCTCCGCGCGCGCGACGACCCGCATCGAGCGCATCAGCTCATATTCGACCGGCAGACCGGGGTCGAAGAAAGGGATCACGAATTCTTCCGGACCACAACTGAACGCAACTCCCAAAAAGATTTCCGTCGCTCCCCCGGCGCTCTGCTCCCAAGCAGGCACCGGGCGCGAGCGTATATTGAATTTGTCCTGTGCCTCGCGCGCTTCCTCGGTATACTTTTCCGTCCGGACAATGCGCACCAGAACGCTGTCGCCACCCGCTGCGTCGAATTCGCGCAGCAGCGTGATGATGTTATTGCGCGCCTGCAAATAGCGCCGCGGGACGTCGGGGCTGAGGAACGCTTGAACGAACACGGGCCGCTGAGAATCTAAGCCGGACAGCAGTTCCCGCGTGCCGGGGGACAGAGAGTGGATTCGTTCCGCGGTGACGTCGATGCGCCAGCCGAGCCGATCGGCCAGCACCGTCAAGGCGGCGACGGCTACGACCAGCGCCAGCCCCCGAATCGAATAGTGGCGACCCAGATGCGGCGCTCCCTTGCCGGTCGACCAATGGCGGCGGCCCAGCAGGGCGACATTCAAATACAGCATCGCCAAAGCGAAAGACACAAAGTAGGCGACCGACGAAAGCGAAACGACTCCGGTCGAGAGATCTCTAAATTGCTCGGTAAACGAGAAGCCTTCGATCAGGCGCTTGAGAGGCCCGCTGAAAATTACACCCGCGTGGTCGATGAAGACCGGCACGGCGCAAAACACAGAGCCTAGGATGAAGGCGACCGTCAAATTCTGGGTCAGCAGCGAGGCAACCATCCCCAGCGCCAGCAACGCCGCGCCCATCAGCCAGTAGCCCAGGTAGGTCGAAAACATCAGGCCCGCGTCCGGGCTTCCCAGCCACAACAAAACCAGAACGTGGCTGAACGAGAACACCAACGCGACGGTGTAAATCGACAACGCCGCCAAATACTTGCCCAGCACGATCTCGAAATCCGTGGCCGGCAGCGTCAGCAGAAGCTCGTCCGTGCCGGTGCGCTTTTCCTCGGCCCAAAGCGTCATCGTGATCGCCGGGATAAGAAACACCAGCAGGTAGGGGAAAAAACGATTCAGAGCGTCGAGGTTCGCTAGATTGTTCGTGAAGAAAATTTCTTGCCAGAAGGCGGCGACGGCGCTCAGGAAGACAAAGAGAGTGATAAAGACGTACCCGGTGGGACTGCTGAAGTAGCTCATCAGCTCGCGCTTCAAAACGGCTTTCGAGATTCGCCAGCTGTGGTTCATTCCGCGGTCTCCGGTTTCGTTGCGGGTGGTCTTTCTTCGACTGCCGGTGCGGCGCCTTCGGAGGGACCCGTTCCCCCGCCCCGGCCCGTCAGCCGATGGAAGGCATCCTCGAGACTTGTTTCCGCCGCCATTTCCCGCGGTGTCCCGTCAAAAACGATGCGGCCTTCGTTGATCAAGATGACGTGGTCGGCGACGGCCTGGACTTCCTGCAGGATATGAGTTGAGATCAAGATCGTCTTGGTCTTGCCCAACTGCCTTACTAGTTCTCGAACGTCGCGGATTTGATTGGGATCGAGCCCGGCCGTGGGCTCGTCCATAATCAGAATGTCAGGCTCGTGCAACAGGACCTGCGCCATGCCGACACGCTGGCGATAGCCGCGGGAAAGCTTGTGAATGCTCTTTTCGATGACCGCCTCGAGGCTGCACTGGTTCACCACAGCGTCGATCCGCCGCACGAGCACGCCGTTCGTCAAGCCTCTGGCCTCGCCGAAAAAGCGCAGTAGCTCTCGCGGTGTCATCTCGGGATAGAGCGGACCGTTTTCAGGCAGATAACCCACCCGAGCCGCCGTTTCAATGCGCTGGCCGGCAACGTCCATGCCGGCGATGCGGGCCGTCCCTTCACTCGGGGTCAAGTATCCCGTCAGGATCTTCAAAGTCGTCGACTTACCCGCCCCGTTAGGTCCTAGGAAGGCGGCCACTCGTCCGCGAGAGACGGAAAACGACACGTCGCGGATCGCCGCGAAGCTGCCATAAAGCTTGGTGAGGCCCACGGCCTCAATCATGATTCGGTCACGAGTTTCCGGCATAGCTGCGCTGCGCAGTACCTCGACTTAGAGTGAGTTCGCCTCAGGGTAGTGAAAGCGGCGTCCTGAAGTTGTTGCCGCCGAGGCCGATCGGCTCCTCGGATGGCGGCTTCTCCTCACTGTACACGATCCGATGCGGGCCGCTCAACGTTCCCACGGGTCTAGCAATACACCCCTCGGTCGGTGGGAAAGAAGCTGCCTTTCGGCAACCGCGAGGAAGCGACAATATGAGTGCGCGCGACGGCCGACATCGGGGATTTCGTCGATCGGAGGTTCAAAGTGAAGGCTCATCCAAGCGGGTCACGTCGATGTACTTTACGCCCACGGTCCTGCCGCCGCGGACGAGGCGGGCGTCGAGCCGTGCTGGACCGGCATCGAACTCGACTTCGCGAAACGTGACGGATTCAGCTGATCGGGTGAACGGCTTCCGCAGCTTGACCTTGCCTAATCTGAATTCGGCGCGTCCTGCCCTGGTTTGCGTCGAAAACCGGAAGCGTATGTCGTAGCTGCCGGCGGTCGCCACCTCAACTTCCCAGTAGCCGAGGTGCCGGTCGCTCCAACCCTCCGCTCCCAGGGATCTCCAATCCTGCCGGCTGAGGATGACGGGGTTTTCGTGCTCGGACCCCACTACGATTCTCGGCGGGTCGTAGCCTCGAGTCACCGAGACTTCGCGGAACCAGCGCTCGTAGCCTGCCTTCAGCTGCCCGAGGGTCGCTTTCCGCAGCCCTCCGATCGAGGTCTGCTCGCCAGGGTCGGCTTGGATGTCGTAGAGTTCGAAGCGCGGCTCGCGCCTGATCTGCCCTCCGAGGGTTCGGCTCTGAACGAGTTTGAACTGCTCCGAGACCGCGGCGAAGTTGCCGTAGAGCTGCGGCTCGTCCCCCCGCTGCCACTGAATGTAGAGAGTTCGCTCGGGCCAGTCGCCGTCGTCGCCAACCAACAGCGGCATCAGGCTTGCCCCGTCAAGCTTCAGGCCGGCGGGAGGGTCTATTCCGGCTGCTTCAAGCAGTGTCGGCAAGACATCGATATGGGCGGCAATGCGGTCGACCTTCTCAGGGCGCAACTTCGCGGGCCAGCGCACAAAGAAGGGAACTCGGATCCCACCTTCGTAGACCGTGCCCTTCTGGCCCCGCAGCCCCGCCGTAAAGTGCCGCGTCGTGGGTCCGTTGTCGGTTAGGAAGATGACGACAGTGTTTTCCGAGATGCCGAGTTCTTCGAGTTTGCTCAGCAGCCGGCCGACGTTGTCGTCGATGTTCGTAATCATCCCGTAGATGCGCGCGTCCTCATCGCCGAGGCCCTGGGCGCGATAGGGCTCGCTGTAGGACTCGGGCACGAGGTAGGGCGAGTGTGGGCTGTTGGCGGCCAGGTAGGTGAAGAATGGCTGATCGCGATGCTGTTCGATGAACCGCAGGGCGGCGTCGAAGAAAACCTCGGTGCAGTACCCCTCGAACTGCTTCTCTTCGCCATTGTGCTGCAGGATCGGGTTGAAGTAGTCCGTCCCCGGAGGGTCCCCCGGGGCGCCGATGCCCCAACCTCGGTGAACGAGCGCTTGCTCGAAGCCCTGATCCAGGGGCCTCATGGGATAGCTGTCGCCGAGGTGCCATTTGCCGAAGATGCCCGTGCGGTATCCCCCGTCACGGAGTATTTCCGCTAACGTGGTCTCGTCCGCGTGCATCATGGCCCGCCCCAGGGAGACGTCGACGACGCCCGTCCGGTAGTTGTAGCGGCCCGTCATCAAGCTGGCCCTGGTCGGCGAACACACGGGGGAAACGTAGAAGCGGGTAAACTCGACACTTTCCCCGGCCAGGCGATCAAGATTCGGCGTGCGCAGGACCTCGTTTCCGTGCGCCCCCAGTTGGCCCCAGCCCTGATCGTCGGTCATGACAATCACGATGTTGGGCGGCCCTAAATTCGAAGAGGCCGGATCATCCCCGCCGCAAGCCGACAGCGCGAACAGCAACGCAACCGCCGGCCAAGCGCGCAGGGACTTCCATACAGGTTGAGCCTGCTCTTCGACGGCTTGCCAAGAAGTCGAGTTCATGGTTGTCGACGGCCAACAGTTTACGTGCCGGGGAAAGCCTGGCATCTCTCCGCTTCAGACTGATTAACGAGCCCGAAACGGCGAACAGCAATGAGTAGCTACGCCGGCAACCAAACGCTCAAGGAGGGATAGGGCCAAAAAACAACCGATCAGTATTATCCTAGCTTAAAAATGTAGTCCCCACGGGCCGATGGGTGACAAGAGGCCGCGCCGCGTTCATTGGCGAAGACCGGAATCCGGCGGGTTCGACACCAAGAGTTGAAATTCCGCGGTCTCCCAAAGCGGCTCGAAAGCGGCGTCCCGTAAGACTTTCCCCCTCTTGATGCCTTCTTCCAAAGCCCGCCGCAAGTAGCGCAGAGCTCGCTCGTACAGACCCGCGCCGGCGTAGCTTTGCGCCAGAGAGTAATAGTATTTCGCACGATCCCGGACCGAACGATCCTGGAGCAACGTTCCGACCGTGCCGCGGCGCTCAAACACCTCTGGGTCGAGCTCCAGGGCGATCAAATACTCCTTGACGGCCTTCTTGAACTTCTTTCGCGAGAAGTAGGCAGTGCCTAGGTTGCTGTGAATAGACGCCGAACTGGGCGCGTATCGCAGCGCCTTTTTGTAAGCCTTGATCGCGCGGCGGTAGCGGCGGGTCGCAAAGTGGACCGTTCCCAAATTGTTGATAGCTTCCGCCTGCCGCTTGTCGAGCTTGGCCGCCTTTCGATAGCATCTCTTGGCATCGTCGAGCCTGTTGAGATGGTGGTAAGCGATGCCGAGCCGGTTATAGAGGCCCGCCGATTCGGGCTCTTGACTGAGAGCGTCGCCATAGACGTCGATCGCCTCGCGGTACATCTTGCGGGCCATGTAGATGGCGGCCCGCTTCTCAAAAGACAGCTCTGGGCTGGGAGGCGGGGGCTGGAGTGGCTCCTTCGTACGATCGACGAGCTGGGGAAGCAGGGCCAGCAAGAGAAGCGCTGTCGTAAGCATGGCTCACCCCCAAGGTCGAGTTGCGCCCTAGCCCGCTTTTCTCACCACCTGACGGTCGAAGCACGCAATAGGCCCGCCATTACAGCGTTGCGCTTGCTCGCCGTGCTCAACGTAACTGTTCAAGTACGCCTCCGCGCGCCGAGCGGTGCGCGCCTCGTACTGACGGGCTTCTCACGCACTTCGTCTCGCCACGTGGTGAGAAAGCGGGCTAGCGGTCATGGGAGTAGTCGCGCGACCGGCTTGCGTCTCGACCGCCGAGAAAAGTGCCCCGCAACCCATTGATTACAAGTTGGTTGCTGGAAATTTGGTTCGTTTCGTTTTTTTGTCGTTTGTCGAGTGTGATGCTGTTTGGAGTCCCTCCCTCTTCAGCATAGCGCGCTGTGTCAAGCGTCTTGGCTGGGCGATGAAAAAACGGCCGCGGATCTGGCGGGCGACGAACTGACAGCGCGAGGGGGAGTGATCTCATTGCCCGCCTAGATCAGCGTTACGGGGCTTCGTTGGGTGCGATTGGACGGCCAACGGCCGCAGGTCTCGGCAAAACGGCCGCCGAGGCCTGCGCTACGGGACTTTGTGACAACGGCCGCAGCTCACGGACGCGGACCCTGGAACGGCGCCAGGTCCGCGCTACGGACTGGCGGCTGGATCGATCGTTAAAACGCTACTACCGAAACACGTCCAGGATGCGTCCGAAGAGGCCTTTTTTCTTTTTCTCGGACGTTTGGTCCCCGTCTTGGCGCGGGGATCCCGGTGGGGCCGGGTATCGACTGGGAGGCCGCGAGGCTCGTCTCGACCCCCGGCCGCGACGGGCAGACCCTTCGCGGGCATCGGCCGGAGCGCTCGCGGCCGTGCTGTCCCAGCCGGCCACGTTCGTGGCCAGCAAAGTGCCGCGCCGGCCGCCGCCGTGGAGGCGGCAATATTGGGTCGGCTCGGACCCGGAGATAAACACTTCCTCCGCGCGGTTCGGGCAGGCATAGGTGGCCAACTCGTTGGTATCGGGATCGAGCGGCACGGTGACGATACCCTCGACCGGCTCGAAGGGTTCCGGATCGCGGTACTCCGGCAAGTCGTGGGCGCGTTTCATGAACTCGGTCCAGATCGGCAGCGCTGACTTGGATCCCTCGATGCTGAGATCCATGTTGTCGTCGAAGCCGACCCACACGACGGCCAACAAACTTGAAGTGTAGCCGGCAAACCAGCCGTCGTCATCGGTCCCGGTCTTCCCCGCGGCCGGCTCGGTGAAGCCCATGGCGCGCACGCGGACCCCGGTACCCCGCCGCAGGACGTCTTGCAACATGTTGGTCACGACGTAGGCGACTCGGGGGTCCAGAACCTCTTCTTCTTCGGGCCGGTTGCGGATCAGATTGCGGCCCGTCTTATCCCGTACCAGGCGGATGAAATAGGGCTTCATCTTGATCCCGCCGTTGGCCAGCACGGTGTAGGCCCCGGCAATATCCAGAGGCGTCACCTCGTAGGCGCCTAGAGCAATCGCCGGCGTGGGTTGAATTTCGTCCCCGAGACCGGCGCGTTGCGCCATCTCCGCCACACGGTCAAAACCTACTCGCTCGGCCACCTTGACCGTGGCGATATTCATCGACCGCATCAGCGCCGTGCGCAGCGTCGTGACGCCGTGGATACGATTGGAGAAATTCGCGGGCTCATACGGCTTATCGTCGAACCAAAATGTGGTCGGCACGTCGTCCACCGTCGTAATCGGAGTCAGCACCTCTTGATCGGCTTCGATCGCCGTATTGATCGCCGCGGCGTAAACAAACGGTTTGAACGCCGAACCGGGCTGCCGCTTGGCCAGCACGCGATTAAGCTGGCTTTGGCCGTAGTCTCTCCCCCCGACGATTGCTTTGACCTCGCCGGTGAGGGGGTCGAGAGCGACGAGGGCGCATTGCGCGCGGGGCGGCTCTTGATCCCGAAAGCGCCTCTGTTTTCGGACGCGCTCGTCCACCTCCGCCATGCCGATGCGAACGGCCTCCACGGCGGCGCGCTGCAGATCCATGTCGAGAGTCGTATAGACCCAATAGGACCGCGTAATGAGATCATCTTCGGGAAACGACTCCCGCAAGCGCTTGTTGACCAAGTCGACGAAGTAGGGCGCGTTGCTCGACTCGATGTGTCCCACCGACAGCTCGACGGGCTCGGCAACGGCGGCCTTAAACTCTTCTTGGGTGATAAAGGAGTGCCGCAGCATGGCCTGCAGCACGGTGTTGCGCCGATTTTTCGCGCGCTCGGGATGCCGGTAAGGGTTCAGGTAGCTGG
Source organism: Bryobacterales bacterium (assembly GCA_965206025.1). GTDB lineage: Bacteria > Acidobacteriota > Terriglobia > Bryobacterales > UBA6623. Next base: position 1,464,031 of record CBDBIU010000004.1, read on the forward strand.
GCCGCTGGATCAGGCCCGCCAAGAGCGCGGCTTCGGCCAGAGAGAGTTCCACCAAGTCTTTGTCGAAGTAAGCCTGAGCGGCCTCGCCGACTCCCATGACATTGAAACTTCCCCGCCGGCCAAGCGGCACCTGATTGCAGTAATGCTGGAAGATCTCCTCTTTGCTAAGGCGGCTTTCGAGCTGGAAGGCGATCAACAACTCCGCCAGCTTCCGGAGATAAGCCCGTAGCCCAGTCCGCTCAGGAGTCAGAAAGAAGCCGCGCGAGAGCTGCTGTGTCAGTGTGGAGGTGCCTCGCGGCCTTCTGCCGGTGACGATTCCGTCGTAGGCGGCCTTGGCAGTTCGTACAATGTCTATCCCGGCATGATCGAAGAAACGGTGATCCTCGATCGCCAAGACGGCGTTACGCATGACCTCGGGGATCTCGTGGTACTCGACCAGTCGCCGCTTCGAGCGGTCTTTGTCGAAAAAATTGGTAATCAGCTCGGGCTCGAGTTCGTAGACGTCCCGCGGCTGGTTGTCGCTCACCGAGATGATCCGGGTGATTTCGTTGCCCTTGAAGTGAAGGACGGCCGGTTCGGGGGCGAAGTAGGACATGCCGCCCGGATAGATCCCAACCGAGTCGGGCTTGAGCTCAAACTGTCCGACTCGGTTGTAGCGGGCTTCGGAGTAGCCGGCGTTGCGGAGCAACGACAGCACCTCGTCGGGCGATATCTTTTCCCCTAAGAAAACGGCGTTCGGCGCGGCTAGAATCTTCGAGGTGCGGTTGAAGGGCCCGCGTTCCAGCTTGGCGTCGATCAGTTTCGCGTATTTCCAGTAGTAATGATTAAAGGTCAGACCCCCGGCCAGTCCCGCTATCAGCAGGAGCGCTACGGTCACCTTGCCCAGGGGAGAGCGCAGAGAGCGCGCCCCTCGGCGGAACAGGCCGCGCCGTGGCTTCCGTTTACGGGACCGCTTTCGCAAGGCCATGACCGTCAGAGACCGTAGCGGGCCCCGGCCCGCCGGATGCGCGGTGGCAACAAGAGCCAGGGGCCGTATAGCCGCGAGGCTTTCATCGAAGCTCGTTTCTCGCCGGCGGAAATCGGCCCCGTGCGGGCGGGGCTAGGAGATTCGTGCAGGACAGAACCACCGCTGTGATCGTGTTTCTTGGTTGAGAAGCCCGCCTGTGAGTAGGAAGACTTATACGGGCGAACCGACAAAGTCCTTTTGTAGCCGTTCCTTAACGCGCAACGGCGACTCTTCGAGTGTAACATCGGTCGATTGGCGTGTCGAGCGATCAGCTAGCTCGACCGTACCCTCGCTCACCTTCCTGCCCACCGTGATGCGGTAGGGGATACCGACCAAGTCCGCGTCGTTGAATTTCACGCCCGGACGCTCTCGGCGGTCATCGAATAGAGCGTCGAGACCCAGCTCGCGACAGCGTCGATAGGTGCTCTCGGCGGCCTCCCGCTGGTCGTCTTTCTTCATGTTGACCGGAGTGATGACGACCTCGAAGGGAGCGATTGGCGCGGGCAGAACGATGCCGAACTGGTCATGGTTTTGCTCGATGGCGGCGGTGAGGATGCGCTCCAGGCCCATGCCATAGGAACCCATGATCGGCGCGACTTCCTTTCCATTGGCGTCCAACACGCGCAGCCCCATCGATTCCGAGTACTTATAGCCGAGTTTGAAGATGTGGCCGACCTCGATGCACTTGCGGCGTCGCAAGGGCTTCGAACAACGGACGCAGCCGTCACCGGCTTCCACCTGACGCAGGTCCGCGAAGCGGGCTTTGAAATCCTCGCCGGGCGTCACATGACGAAGGTGATGGTCGTCTTTGTTCGCGCCGGCGATCATGTTGCGACGGCCTTCAAGCGCCGCGTCAGCGAGCATCTCCATGCTTTCGACTCCCACCGGCCCGATCGACCCCGCCGAAGCCCCCAGCCATTCACGGATCTCCTCCGGGTGAGCCGGTCGCACGTCGGCTGTGCCGAGCAGCGCGCCCAGCTTCGCATCGCTCAGTTGATCGTTACCCCGCAGAAGGATCAACAGCGGCTTTTCGCCAGCTACCATGACCAGGCTCTTGATGTGAGAAGTAGCCGGCAGCCCGTCAAACTCCGCTACCTCGTCGATGGTTTTCTTGCCTGGGGTTCGGAATTCCTCCGGGTGGGCGTTTCCCTCCGCATCTTCGCCATCGGGAGATCGGGGCGCGGACTCGGCCTTTTCGAGGTTGGCCGCATAGCCACAGCCCTCGCAGATAACGACGACATCCTCACCCGCGTCCGAAGGCACGACGAACTCCTGGGACTGGCTGCCTCCCATCGCGCCGGAGTGAGCCTCCACGTCCAAATAGCGCAGCCGGCAGCGCTCGAGAATGCGGCAGTAGGCGTCGTGATGCTTTTGGTAGCTGGCGTCGAGACCCTCCGCGTCAATGTCAAAGGAGTAAGAGTCCTTCATCGTGAACCGGCGCACCCTCATCAACCCGGACTTGGGCCGCGGCTCGTCACGGAACTTGACCTGGATCTGATACCAGAGCTGGGGCAGTTGCTTGTAGCTTCTCAGCTCGCCGCGGGCGATCGAGGTCATCACCTCTTCCTCGGTCATACCCAGGCACAGGTCCCGTCCCCAGCGGTCGCGGAGCCGAAACATGTCCGAGCCCATGGTCTCCCAGCGTCCACTCTGCTGCCACAGCTCGGCGGGATGAAGTTCGGGCAGATGGAATTCCTGGGCTCCGATCGAGTCCATCTCCTCGCGGACGATGCGCTCGATCTTCAGTAGCGAGCGTTTGGCGAGAAACAAGTAGCTGTATATTCCCGAAGCCAACTGCCGAATGTAGCCGGCCCGCAACAGCAACTGGTGACTGACCACCTCGGCTTCCGCCGGCGTTTCTCGCAGTGTCGGGATGAACAACTGGCTCCAGCGCATAAAGGTTTCGGAAAACAGGACTTAGGGCGCTAAAAAAGCCCCATTGTATCATGCTAGAATTCTGTCTAAATCGGCGGGCGCTCGCGGGACACCCTCGCCACGGGAGTCCGCCGACATCGCTGGCGGTAAGTCATCCAAGGGGAAGGCGGGGGCCCAGTCAGGAACTTCGGTGGCCAGACGAACCAAAACCACCGCCCAGACGCCGCGGAGCGGCACTACCCCGGAACACGGGGCTGCCGGCTCCGATTCGCCTCCCCTGCGAGTCGGCATCGATATCCGCCGCTTGGGCGACTTCGGCGTCGGCACCTACATCAGTAACCTCGTAGCCGGCCTGGCGCGGCTGGGCGATCAAGGAACCTATGTCTTAATCGGGCACACCCAAGAACAGTTCAAGCGCCTGGGTCGGCTGCCCCCGAACTTCTCTTTTGAGCCGTACCGGTTGGCGTTTAACTCTCGCCGGAGCCACCTCAGCTTTCCTGTTCTGGTCCGCCGCTTGAACCTGGACCTGTTCCAGCTTTCCTGTTCTGGTCCGCCGCTTGAACCTGGACCTGTTCCACATGACTCACCGCTGGGTGCCTTATTTCATGCCCGGCGCTTACGTGGCGACGCTGCACGACATCAACAATATTCTTTATCCCCAAGAAGAGGCTTCCGTGCTGGGGGAGAGGGTTCGACGACATCTGCTGAGCCATGGTCTCAGGAGGTCCGCCCGCGTCATTGCTGTTTCCGAGGCTACCAAGCTGGACGCCATCGAGCATCTGGGGCTTCCGGCTGAACAGATCCAAGTCGTTCCCAACGCGATTGACCAGCGGGTCGCGCAGCCGGTCCGCCAGCACGAACGCCTGCACACCCTGCAGCGGTATCAGATCAATGATCCCTTCGTGCTCTACGCCGGCCGCATTCAGCCACACAAGAACATCCCCCGGCTCATCGAGGCGTTCGCGGTCGTCCGCGCCGAATTGGAGAATCATCCGCAATACTCGAACCTGCGCCTCATCGTCATCGGCGATGAACTCGACGCCTACCCCGCCGTCCGGCACGCAGTCATCAAGTCGCGCGTTCAAGAGAACGTCCGGTTTCTCGGATTCGTGCCCGTCGAGACTCTACGCTGTTTCTACGATGCCGCCGCAGCCTTCGCTTTTCCGTCTCTCTACGAGGGATTCGGCCTGCCGCCCCTGGAAGCGATGGTCCATGGCACGCCGGTCATCACCTCCAGCGCTTCTTCTCTGCCTGAAGCGGTCGGAGACGCCGCGGTTCTCGTCAATCCCGAGAACGTCTTCGACATCGCCCGCGGCCTGCGCCAGGTCCTTCTGGACGACATTCTTCGAGAGCGGCTGCGGAAGCGTGGTTTCCTCCAGGTACGGCGTTTCAGTTGGGACTCCTCGGTCAAGCAGGTGCTTGAAATCTACCGCGACGTAACTTCGCAGCCTTGAGATACGCCCCTTGGAGCCACCGAACCGTCCGTGAGCCTTTCGCCTCGTCCACTGCTCGAGGGCTCACACTTTCCGTACGACCCACACTCCCGAAGCGAGCGCAATCAAGAACTTGAGCATGTCGAGCCCCGTGTAGGTGTGGTGCAGGGTCCAAAACAGGGCTGCTTCAGGGGGTGCCGGGTCGCGCGGCAGGAAGTCCATGATTCGTCCCAGACGAATGGTTTCAGGAACGACCCAGAGCTGTAGTACGACTACGATGACAAACATCGCGACGGCCGAGGCCGCGACGAACTTGCCGAGCCGACCACGCCAGGCGAGCAGGAACACAACAGCGGCCAACGGCAGTTGAACTTTCCCCCAGCCGTCAAAGAAAAGCCGGTTGACTTCCGAAGCCTGGTGGCGCGCCATGAGCCGGCGCTGCTCGTCCGACAGGGCTTCGGTAACTTGCGCTAGCTCTGGGTTTTTTGAAGCCAGAATGCCGTCCACAACCCCAAAGTTGTGAACCGCCACGAACCACATGAAGAGCGTGCCCGCGCACCATGCGCCCAGCAAAAAAGCAAGCGAGGTCCCGCGGTTCATCGTCGTGATGATGCATGAATCGGCTTCTCCACGTCAAGCCGGCCTCCCAGCTCGACGGTCTCGGCCCGGTTCAGATGCGTTTGTGTTCTCCGTGCCCGATGCTAGAATGAAAAATTCGCCCCGCGTCAACCCTCCATGAGAATCGGTTTCGTCAGCCTCGGGTGCCCCAAAAATCTCGTTGACAGCGAAGTGATGATGGGCATCTTGGAGGCCCGCGGACACCAGTTAACCAACGACCCCGGCGAGGCGGACGCCATCGTCGTCAATACGTGCAGTTTCATCGACCCGGCGAAGCAGGAATCCATTGATACGATCCTCGACATGGCGGAGCACAAGAAGACGGGCCGCGCCCGGCGGCTGGTGGTGGCCGGCTGCTTGGTCGAGCGCTACCGCGATGAGATCTTCGAGCAGATCCCCGAGGTGGATGCGGTCTTGGGGACGAACGAGCTTGAGCACATCGTGGCGCACTGCGAGAGCGCCTACGAAGAGCCCTTGCCCGCCGCCGAGCCGTATCTCTACCACGACCTGACGCCGCGGCGCCTGGCGACGGCGCCCTATATGGCGTACATGAAAGTCAATGAGGGCTGCGACCACCCGTGTACGTTTTGCATCATTCCGAAATTTCGCGGCCGCTTCCGCAGTCGCCGCTTCGAGTCGGTCATTCGGGAAGCGACGGAGCTTTTTCAGCGGGGGGTTCGTGAGATCAGCTTGGTCGGCCAAGACACGACCAGCTATGGCGAGGATCTCGGTTTGAACGATGGTTTGGCGACTCTGCTGGACCGTCTGGCGCGCATAGAAAACGCCGGCTGGATCCGTTTTCTCTACCTCTACCCGAACCGTGTGACGCAAAAGCTGCTCGATACTGTCGCCGAGCACCGGCCTTTGTGCAACTACATCGATATTCCCTTGCAGCACGCCAGCGCCGGCGTTCTCAAACGGATGAAGCGCGGCAGCTCGGGCGATCATTTCTTGCGGCTGCTGGAGCGGATTCGCGAGACGATACCCGGGGTTGCGATTCGCACCAGCTTCATCGTCGGTTTTCCGGGAGAAACGGAGCGGGATTTCGACGCCCTGTGGCAGTTCGTCGAGGCCGCGCAATTCGATCGTGTCGGTGTGTTCGGGTATTCCGATGATGAAACCAGCGAGAGTTTCCATTTGCCCGCCAAGGTGGATGGGCGAACGATCTACAACCGCAAGCGGCGGCTGATGGGCTTGCAGCGGAAGATATCCGGAAAGCTCAACCGCCGCCTCGTCGGGCAGAGATTTCCCGTATTGGTTCAGGGGCCTTCGGCGGAATCCGAGTTGGTGTGGGAAGGCCGCCTCCCGACGCAGGCGGAGGAAATCGACGGCAAGACCTACCTCGTCGAGTTTGCCGACGGTGTTCCCAAGCCCGGGGATTTCGGTGAAGTTCGCATCACGGAGGCCGGGGACTACGACCTGGTGGGCGTACTCGAACGCGTGTACCCAGCCCCGGTGAGCTACGAGCGTCCTTTGGCCGCCTCCCAACCGCCCGGTTTGCCGATCATCCAATAGCAATTCCCTTGAGGCTGATGCCGAAGGCCGTCAAACAATGTCCCATTTGCGGCACGGCCGCGAACCCTAATGGGAAGAGTTATCCCTTCTGCGGCGACCGCTGCCGGACGATCGACCTGGGGAATTGGTCGGCGGAAAACTACGTGGCGCACTCGCCTCTGACGGAAGCGGACGAACAGCTGGACACCGCTCAACGACCGGACCGCGATGAGGAGTGAGCGCTTCGCGGTCGCGCTGGCTAGCTGGGGAGGCTGTGGATTCGTGCCGGCGGCCCCGGGCACGCTCGCCTCGGCGGTCGCGGTCGGCCTGGCGTACGCAGTCACCGAGGGCCTAGGTCTGGCCGCCGGATGGCTGGCGGCGCTGGCGCTGGCGCTGGTGGCGCCCGCTATTTGGTCGGCCGGCGTTGCTTCCACACACTTCGGCCGCGAGGACCCGCCCCAGGTGGTCATCGATGAAATCGTGGGGCAATGGCTGGCGCTTGCGGCCGTGAACCCCACGGACTGGAAACAGTGGCTGGCCGCGTTCGTGCTGTTTCGAGCGCTTGACATCGCCAAGCCCTTTCCCCTGCGGAGATTGGAGCGGCTGCCGGGAGGTTGGGGCGTAGTGGCGGACGACGTTGCCGCGGGTCTGTGCGTTATGATTGTTTTAGTAGTCCTGGGCCGGCTGGGGTATGTCTAATGGCTGCGTTCACCCAGGTTCTTAGGTATCGATCCACACTGAAGCGCCTATGAGTTCAAGTCGCGGCAAGGGGAATCAAGCGCCTCATATAGAAAGTGTTCGTCCGCCGGCGGCGATTACGGGCGGCGAGTTGGAAGTGTTGGGATCAGGCTTCTCGGAAAACGGCGGAGCGCCGGCGCGCGTTCGCTTCGGCTCGGTCGCCGCCCGCTTGGTCATTGGGGGTGGCCGGCGAGCGGTCGTTCGCGTGCCCGAAGATGTGATGGAAGGCAAGCTGATCTTCGAGGCCGGCTCGCGAGAAAGCGCGCCGTATTTCTGTTCGATCGGCGTCACGATCGCTGAAAACCTGCACCCGGTCGCCAACCCCGCGGTCGATGAGCGAGGAAACATTTACACCACGCGAAGTGGGGCGCGGGGAGAGAAGGTCCCCGTCTCCGTCTTCAAGGTTGATCTGAACTTCGATGTCAAACCCTTCGTCTCCGATATCGTCAATCCAACGGGCCTGATCTTTGATCGGCAAGGCCAACTTTTGATCTCGGGCCGTCACAACGGGACGATCTATGCGGTGACCCCCGGCGGCCAGATGGAGGTTTACGCCGAGGGTATGGGCGTGGCCACCGGTTTGGCTTTGGACAACGAAGACAACCTCTACGTTGGGGACCGGACGGGCACTATCTTCAAGATCAGCCCCGACCGGCAGATCTTCGTGTTCGCCACCCTCGAACCGTCCATATCGGCTTACCACTTGGCTATGGGTCCGGACAGGAGCCTATACGTGGCGGGCCCGACGACGTCCAGCTTCGACTGCGTCTACCGAGTCAATCCCAACGGGGAAGTGGAAGTCCTCTATCGAGGTTTCGGCCGGCCGCAGGGGATGGTCCTGGACTCCGCTGGCAACCTGTATGTCGCCGCCTCCCACGGAGGGCGCAGAGGGGTTTTCCGAATCAGCCCGCAGGGCGAACTGCAACAAGTCGTCTCGGGCCCCGGCATCGTCGGGCTGGCCCTGCTTCCGACGCGGGAGATGGTATTGGCCACGACGAACACGCTCTACCGGCTTGACACCTCCGGCTGGATCGACGGCTAACCGAACGTGACCGCGGAGATCATTGCAGTAGGTTCGGAGTTGCTCACACCGCAGCGGGTCGACACGAACTCCTTATTCCTAACCCGAAGATTGAATGAACGCGGCATCGAGGTCGTGCGCAAGACGATCGTCGGCGACGATCGACAGCGGCTAGCCGACGAGATTCGCCAGGCGCGGGGATCTTCGCGGGTGGTCATCATGACCGGAGGTCTCGGCCCGACGCTGGACGACATCAGCCGCGAGGCAGCCTCGGACGCGCTGGGCCGGGGGATGGCTTTTCACCCCGAGATCCTCGAGGGCATCGAGGCTCTCTTCCGCAGCTTCAAGCGCAAGATGGCCGACATCAACCGCCGGCAAGCCTACATTCTTGAGGGCGCCGAAGTCTTGCACAACGACAACGGAACCGCGCCCGGCCAGTGGTTTGAAGATGACGACGGGATTCTGGTCTTGCTTCCGGGCCCCCCCCGGGAGCTCGAGCCGCTGTTTGAACAGCAGTGCATACCTCGGCTGGAGCGGCTTGAATCCCCCTACGAGTACCACACGGTTTCTCTCCGGGTGGTCGGCGTGTCCGAGTCGGAAGTCGATCAACGAATCGCGCCCATCTACACCGCGGAGTCTCGCGTAGCCACGACGATCCTTTCCGCGCCAGGAGATATACAGATTCACCTGCGGGCGCAGGCAAGCACCGCCGAGGAAGCCCGAGAGGTCGCCAAATCGCTCGCGCAAAAGGTCGAGAACGAGCTGGGGACGAGCATCTACACCCGAGAGGACGAAACACTGGAACAGGTTGTCGCGCAACTTTACCGCCGGCGGGGCGCGACGCTGGCCGTCGCCGAAAGCTGTACGGGCGGCCTACTGGCGCAGCGCATCACGTCGGTCCCGGGCAGCTCGGAGTACTTCGCCGGGGGATTCGTAACCTATAGCGACGGGGCGAAGACCGGCTGGCTTGGTGTCGACCCGGCAACGATCGAGAAGCATGGCGCCGTGAGCCGAGAAACGGCCGCCGAATTGGCTCGGGCCGTGCGGCAAAAAGCCGGAGCGTCGGTCGGAGTCTCGATCACGGGGGTCGCGGGCCCCACCGGAGCCACCGAAAAGACTCCCGTTGGAACCGTCTTCGTGGGCATAGCCGATGACGCCGGCGTCGAGGTCAAACAACTTCACCTTGGCGGAAATCGCCACAGAGTGCGCGTCCTGGCGGCTCAGACGGCGCTCGATTTGCTGCGCCGGCGGGTTGAGTAAGCACGGGCCTTTTGAGGTCTTCAGAGTTCCCTACCTAAGTGCCCCCGCTTTATTGCAACCGTCGCTAGCGCTCCAGGCTCAGTTTCTTGCTCTCGCACACCCTTGCCATGCCCGATTCGGAGCCGTGAACGCCAGTGAGCGGCCATTGGGTACGGCCAAGCCAGATGCTGTAGCCGGCGGCAGTGTAAGATTTAGGGCAGCCCTCTTTCCGGATCCCCGTTCCATGACGGACACCTACTCGAAGTCTCGGCTCATTCCGCCCATCATTCTGGCGATCTACGTCTACGGCTCGATTGCCGCCTTGCTGGGGACGATCTTGCCCCAGCTCGGCGAGCAGTTCGGCCTGAACGAGGCAGGGCTCGGCTACCTGGCCCTTACCCAGGGGTTGGGACTGGCCATCGCTTCCGTCGCGATCGGCCCAATTCTTGACAACCGCGGCAAGAAGACCGGGGTCGTGGCCGGGCTGAGCGGAATTACTCTTTCCTTGGCCGGGCTTGCCTTTGCCGGCGGATACGGCACGTTGCTGGTCTCGATGCTGCTGTTGGGACTCGCCGGCGGCATGCTGGTGACGAGCTTGAACGCGTTGGTCAGCGATGTCGCCGAGCGGAAACGCTCGTCCACGCTAAACCTACTCAACATTTTCTTCGGGCTGGGCGGCCTGGGGACGCCCTTTTTCGCGGCCAATATTCCCGCCCTCGATTCGAGCTTTGCCCTGTGCTTGTTCCTAGCCTCGATCAGCGGCGTGACATTGCTCGTTCACTTGGCGACGGCCATGCCGGGGCCGACCGGCGAGCGGCGATTCGTGTTCTCTGAAGCCGGCGGGCTGTTCAACCAGCCGGCGCTCTATTTGCTCAGCGTGCTGATGTTTCTCTATATCGCTTGCGAAGTAGGCATATGGAACTGGCTTGTGAAATACCTGGTCTCGCAAGGCGTCGGGGAAGATTTCGCGCAGAATATTCTTTCGCTCGGATTCGCCTTGGGCCTGCTCGTCGGCCGTCTGGCGGCTTCGCGGGTTCTGCTGGGAATTTCTGAGATTCCGGTTACCACGGCCGCGTCCGTCGCCATGGCGGTCACCACTCTAGGGATGCTCGTCGCTGGAAGCCCGATGCTGGCCGGTGTGGCGGTGTTTTTTGCCGGCCTAGCGATGGCGCCGATGTTTCCGACCATTCTTGGGATGGTCGGCAATCTGTTCACGCGCATGACGGCGACGGCCATGGGGATCGTCATCACCTCGGGCTGGATCGGGTTGGTCGTCAGCTCGCCCATCATTGGCTGGGTTGCGAAACTCTCGACGCTGGGAACGGCTCTTCTGCTTCTGCCCGTCATGTCGGTGATAATGGTTGTGGTGAACCTGTTGCTGCGGCCGCACGTGACGAAGCCTGTCGTCGCCGCCGACGGTGCTTGACCTCGTCGCGCCATGGGTTGTCCGGAAGCCCGGAGGCGATGAGATGTCCGGTCGCACCGGGGGCCTCTTCCGCGGGCCTTATGAACCTTACCGAGCTGTTTGACTCCTCACTTCACGGCCGGGAGACCGAGGTCGCCCTGGAATTCGCCGGGGAAGAGCACACATTTCGCAATCTCGAGGTCCGCGGCAACCGTCTGGCGAACCGGCTTGCCGAAGACGGCCTGCGCCGGGGCGACCGCCTTGGCGTTTACCTCAGGAACTCGGTCGAGTTCATCGACCTGTACCTGGCGGCGGTCAAATCAGGGCTGGTCTTCGTTCCGCTGAACGTGCTTTACCGGACGCGCGAGATCGAACCCATTCTCGCCGACGCCGAGCCCAAAGCCGTTTTTACGAGCACCGACCTGGAAGACGAGTTGCTGCCGGCAATGAGCGGACTCGAGGAGCCGATACTCTATCGGGTCGAGGATTTGTACGGCTTGACTCGGGATCAGTCCACGGAGCGGCCAAGCGTTCGGGCTGAGGGCGGAACGCCGGCGGCCATCGTCTATACCTCGGGAACGACCGGCCGCTCAAAGGGCGCGGTTCTGACCCACGGGAACTTCGCCGCCAACGCGCGAAACCTAATCACCGCCTGGCGGATGACGCAAGAAGATCGCTTGTTGCTTGCGTTGCCTTTGTTTCACGTCCACGGGTTGGGCAACGGCGTGCACACCTGGCTGGCGGCGGGCTACCGGATGAGGCTGCTGGAGCGGTTTCGCAAGGAGACCATCGCGGAAGAGTTTCTCAGCTTCCGCCCGACGGTTTTCTTCGGCGTGCCCACGATGTACGAACGGCTGTTGGAACTGCCGAGGGCCCTCGCCCAGGAGATTGGCGGCTTCATGAGACTGTTTATCTCCGGATCCGCCCCCTTGCCCGCGCGAACGCTGGAGAGATTCAGGGAACATTACGGACACTCCATCCTCGAACGCTACGGGATGACGGAGACATTGATGAATCTCTCGAATCCCGATAGGGGCGAGAGGAGGGCCGGTACGGTCGGGAAGCCCTTGCCGGGCGTTTCGATCCGGCTGGCGGACCCCGTGAGCGGTAGCGACGTGACGGGGGAAGAAGTCGGCGAAGTTCTGATCAAGGGATCGAATGTCTTCCCGGGTTACTGGCGCAATGAGGAGGCGACCAAAGCGTCTTTCACGGGGGATGGCTTTTTCCGGTCGGGCGATCTGGCGACACGCTCCTCGGATGGCTATTACACGCTCTGCGCCCGCAAGACGGATCTGATCATCTCCGGCGGCTTCAATATCTACCCGCGAGAGATCGAGGAATTTCTAAAAGAACAGCCGGAAGTTGCCGAAGCAGCCGTGGTCGGATGGCCGGATCCGATGCGCGGCGAGGTTCCCGTCGCCTGTATCGTCTTGTCCGCCGGGTGCGCTCTCGATGAGGAAGCCCTGGGAAGCTGCTGCCGGGAATATTTGGCCTCCTTCAAAATACCAAGGCGGTTTATCCCGCTGGAGAGTCTGCCTCGCAACGCGTTGGGCAAGGTGGAGCGGGGGCGCTTGCGGTCCCTGGGAGAGGAATAGCACGTTGCCGGGGGGCTTGAAGCACACCCGATTGGCGGTGACCTCAGGTCTTAGCCCGCTTTTCTCACCAGGTGGCGAGGCGAAGTGCGTGAGAGGCCCGTCAGTACAAGGCGCGCGACGCTCGGCGCGCGGAGGTGTACTTTCGCGGGTGCAGCCTAACCGTTTCGTATTTCGGCTCTAGCGAAAGCAGCAGCGACCCGCGTTCGGCGCCCGACCGGGAAAGTACGTTGAGCACGGCGAGCAAGCGCAACGCAGTAATGGCGGGCCTATGGCGTGCTTCGACCGTCAGGTGGTGAGAAATGCGGGCTAGCTACTTTCCGGCGCAAGAAGGAGAAACTGCGGGCCGGCTGGGAACGACTGTCGCCGCGGGCTGTTAGGCCTTAACCGTGAAACGAATCTTTTTCAGCGTGGCCACGATTTTGCTCAGCGTCACTTCGCTGCTGCTGATCGCCGAGCTTGCCTTGCGCTGGCGAGAAGAGGGGAGTGCGCGGGGTGTCTGGGGGACGTTGACCTCGGGAGAAGTCCCGTTTTCAGAATTCGCCGGCGAAGGCTGGTTCGTGGCCGACCCTGCTCTGGGTTATCGCTTCAATCCCAGACGCGGCGAAGTCAATGCCTTGGGGATCGTGCGTGCACCCGGAGATACCTCCCGGGAAGCTCGACGGACTACAGCGCGTTATCGTTTTAGGGGATTCCGTTGCCCAAGACGAGGGCGGTTTTGTCTCGCTGTTGCGTGAAGAGATCGCAGGACGCGCGGAGGTCATCAACGCCGCTATTCCGGGCTATACGACGTACCAGGAGCGACTTTTGCTGGAGCGCTACCTTTTGCCGCTCGAGCCGGATGTGGTCGTCTTGCAGTTACTGCGCGAACGACCATCACAGGTTTCTCCATCGCTTCGATCCCGACAGCGGGATGCTCTTCACCGAAGAGGCCCGCCGGGTGCTTCTGCCGGAAGAGGGCGACCCGTTAGGGTGGCTGCCGCGCGGAAGTTACTTGGCGTTTCGCGTCCGATTCGCCTTGCTCAAATGGCGCACCAAGGGGGGGGACTACCCCTGGGAGAGATCGGCGGACGTGGCCCCGGCTTGGAAGGACTCCGCGTGGGTCGAGTTTCGACGGCAGCTGGCGGCGATCAAAAGCTCGCTCGCCGAGACAGGAAGCCGACTGACGGTTCTGATGGCTCCCTACCGCCCCCAGTTCGATTCCCAGCTCCTCTCGCGAGACCGCTCCTACGTGCTCTGGCCGCAGTCAATGATGGCCGAGACGTGCGGCGATCTAGGGATTCCGCTGCTTGATCTCTATCCCGTACTGGCCGCGGGAGGAGGAGCTGCTCTCTTCCGGGACGACTATCATCTGACCAGCCGCGGGCACGAGGCGGTTGCGCAAGCGCTGATAAAGCATCTGGACTCGAACGACCTTCCGCCCACTAACCCGCTTTTCTCACCAGCTCGTAGCACTGATCTAGGCGGGCGATGATCACACTTCCCCTTCGTGCCATGGGTTAGTCGCCCGCCAGATCCGCGGCCGTTTTCTTGCACAATTGCGCCGTGGCCGCTCACTGGCGTTCGCGGCTCCGATTTGCTCGTCCGGAGAATGTGCGGAAGCAAGCAACTGAGCCTGGAACACTAGTGACAGGCCAATCGCGGTAAAGATCTTCTACCACTTCCGCCCACTAGCCCGCTTTTCTCACCAGGTGGCGAGGCGAAGTGCGTGAGAGGCCCGTCAGTACAAGACGCGCGACGCTCGGCGCCGCATTTCTTGAATAATGCGAGCGTACTCGAACAGTACGTTGAGCACGGCGAGCATGCGCAACGACGTAATGGCGGGCCTATGGCGTGCTTCGACCGTCAGGCGCTGAGAAAAGCGGGCTAATTACGCGGCCTCGACCGCACCCTTTCGGGCGCGGCTCAATTCGGACGTGTTCTGCTTCAAAGCGGACGTTTCGGGACCAACCGGGTCGAACGGAGCCGCGGGCGCGAGCCCGCGATCAAGATGGCGGATGACCTCGACCGCTCGGACAAGACCCTGGCTGCGAGTTACCTCGACGGGCGAGAAATCCGTTCTGCTTGAGCAGCACCCGGTGTCTTATTGAGGCTCGCGGAATACACGTGACTTTGGAACACGGGCACAGCATGCCGTGCCCCTACGGTCTGGACACGGGCCGTGTCACCATAACTTGCGAGACTCAGCGGCTAAAACCTCAGTCGCAAGCTGAATTGAATCTGGCGCGCGGACTTCGCCGAAGGGATGCTGCCAAAGTCAGGCTGATCGGAGACCCGCCGCGGCAGATCGAAATTCGCCCGATTGGCGAGGTTAAAGGCTTCGGTCCGAAAATCGAGGCTCACCGACTCCGAAAGCGCGAACGTCCGAACGACGGCCACATCCACGGTCGCCAGTCCCGGGCCTGTGAGAATGTTCCTCCCGGCGTTCCCGAACCGAAACGGCTGCGGCGTCGCAAAGGCGGCGGTGTTGAAGAAACGCTCCGGGGTTGAGGGTCCCTGCCGGGGGTTTCCCACAACGTCGGGGCGATCGACGCCGGAGACATCGCCGGTATTGCCGGTGTTGCTGTTGTCGAAGCTCAACCGCGGTGTAAACGGGGGCCCTGACTGAAACGATCCAATCCCGTATAGCTGCCACCCGCGGGCCAGCAGGTTGCGCTGGAACGGCAGGGCATAGCTGGTGGTAAGGACGAATCGGTGGCGTCGGTCGAAAGCCGACAAGCCTCGTTCCGCCCGCGGGTCGTGGTTGTTCTGGGCGAAGCTCTGGTCGCCGTCGGTCTGCAAGAACGCCGACATGTCGTCGATCGATTTCGACAAAACGTAAGCTCCCGAAAAAGTAAAACCGCGTCCGAAGCGTCGCTCCACCGATAACTGGCCTGAGTGATAGGTAGAAGCCGCGCCTGATTCAAAAACCACCACATTTGCGAAACCCGGTATGGGCCGGCGGCCTTGGACGGGCCCCTCGGGGGCCGGCTGGTTGATGTCCCGCCGCCGCAATAGCTTTGTGTCTTTCGAGCCGACGTACGCCGCGCGCACCACCACGCGCCCCGGCAGCGCTTTCTCCACCGACGCATTCCAATGCTGCAAGTAGCCCGTGCGGAAATCCGGCTGCATGGCGTTCACGGAAGGCGGCAGCGCGAAGCCGGAGCTTTCAGGAAAGGGGTTGCTGAGGGTCAGTGGCTGTTGCTGCGTCGGCTGGAAAAATCGCAGCTCGAAGAAAGGCGGGTTGAAATAGAGGCCCGAGTTGGCTTCCAGGATGGCGACGTCGTAGAAGACACCGTATCCGGCGCGAACCACCAGATCATCAGATCCCACAGGGCTCCAGCTCACTCCGACACGAGGAGCAATGTTGTTGGCATCGGACCGAAATCCCGACTGCGAGGCCCCCTCAGCGCCCGCTCTCACCAACTCGTTGCTTGCCAGGTCGAAAAACGTGAACCGGTCGTCGGCATCCGTCGCCGGGCTGTTCCATTCGTAGCGCAGGCCAAGATTCAAGGTAAGCCGCGGCGTAACCTTCCAGTCATCCTGCAGGTAGCCGTTCCATGACGCCGCCCGCTGACGGAACGGGTTATCAATGAGCGTCTGGATCGTAAAGGTTGGTAATCCGAGCAGCAAGTCCGCCACAGCGTTCTCCGGGTCCGGTAACTTGCGCGGCTCTCGCTCGACCTGCCCTTCCTCTGCTGTAAACACCCCCAGGAAGTTGAATTGGCCGCGGCCGAAAAACCCTTGAATTCCGCTGTTCGAAAACCGCCGGTACTCGAGGCCGGCCTTCAGTGTGTGCCGACCGCGGACGTGTGTTAGCTGTTGCACTACATGGAAAGTGTTGTCTTGCCGCAGGATGGGCTGGGCGATGTTGTCGGAAAGATTGTCGAAGCCGGCGACGTTAATGGCCGGAAAGCCGACGAAGTCAGGATCGGTGGAAAGCCCCGGGATGCCCAACTGGCCCGCGATATCGTTGCCCACGTTTTGCTGCAAGACCTCGCGGCGAAGGCGATTGAACCCAAACCGTCCTTCCCAGATCAATCTCGGGCTGAAGAAGTGCGTCTCCGACAGCGCGAGGTTCTGGCCGCGATTGAGCACGAAACTTCCGAACCCCGGCACGTTAGTGTTCCCTTCGTTGAAGGGTGCCAGGCTGCGGTCATGACTCAAGTTGTACCGGAGGTAGACGTTATCCTTGGAAGAAAGATAGTGGTCGAGGCGGCCATACGTCTGGTTGATCAGCGCGTCTCCGACGGGCGTCGAGACCAGGTTCAGGTTCTGCGCCAAGCTCTCGCGGTTCGGATCGGGCCAATAGGACGCCAGTGCGGAACCGATCGGATCGATTCGCTCAGGGGGAATCTGATTGTTGGGGAACGGCTGCTGGGTGAAAGGGTCAATAATGGCGCCGGTTGACGCGGAAAAATCACCGGCGCGCTCCGCCGCCGTCGGCACCCGAGCCGTCTTCGTCACGGCGTCGCGGATTCTGGTGCCCTCGTACCCCGCAAAGAAGAATGTTTTCTCCCGGCGGATCGGTCCGCCCAACGATCCACCGAATTGGTTTCGTTTGAAGGGTGGAATCGGCTGATCCGGCAGGTCGAAAAAGTTGCGCGCATCGAGGACATCGTTGCGCAAATACTCGTAGAAAGATCCGTGCAACCGGTTGGTGCCGCCTTGGGTCACGACGTTGATCTGGGCGCCGCCGCTGCGGCCGTATTCGGCTCGGTAGTTTGCCGCATGCAAGCGGAATTCGCGCACCGAGTCGAGCGGCGGGCTGACGACTATGCGGTTGATATAGAGATCGTTGTTGTCCACCCCGTCCAATAGGAAGTTATTGGAGGCCTCTCTAGCCCCGCTGACGTGCAGGCCACTGTTGTTCTGCCGCTCAAGCTCAGATCCCGGGGCCGCCGGCAGCGCGCCGGCCGAAAGCAAGGCTAGTTGCAGAAATTCCCGCTGATTGAGAGGGAGGTCGGCGAGGGTCTCGCGGCTGATGACCGCACCCAAAGCGGCGTTCTCAGGATCGATCAGAGGCGTCGAATCCGTGACGGTGATCCTCGCCCGCTCCGTCTCGAGCGACAGAGACAGATCGACGTTGAGATGGCGTCCGACCTCGAGCCGAACGCGACGAGGCCGTCCAGCGAACTTCGCAGCGGAGGGAGTGAGTTCGTAATTCCCGACCGGGAGTACCGCAAAGCGGTAGACTCCGGCCTCATCGCTTTTGCTCAGGTGCCGACGGCCCGTTTCCAGGTGAAGGGCTTCCACCTGGGCCTGAGCTACAGCCGCGCCCGAGGGGTCCAGAATCCAGCCGGCGATGCGCCCTGCTGGTGTTTGGGACCAACAGGGTGCAGAAACGCAGCACGCAACCGTCGAAAGCAACAGGGCACGCATGAAGGAGCAAGGACTCTCTCAGTATAGACGCACTATGCCGGGCATGATTTCAGCGAGGGTTTGAAAAAAGGTCCTTGGTGAACCGCGAGCGCGTCAGATCTACCGGAACTTCGACCGCCATGCCGCGCGAAGAACAATTGTCACGCGGTCAGAGAACTAGTTTGACATCAGAAATGCAGTTTAGCTATTTTCAGGCGCAAAAAGGAGAAACTGCGTGGTGGCTGGGTACAGTCAGCCAATTTCGCGTCCGAATGCGCCGCCCGTAAGTTGTTGATTCTTTGAAGGCGCGAAATCGGTGAAACAGTCCCCGCATAGAGTGTTACGCGTGTTTCGCGCCGGAGAGTAGCTAGGACCCGGCGAGCGGAATGCGGACGGGGAGACTCTTGGGAGGAAAGCAGGCTTTGTCATTGCATGCCTGGTAGCGCAGCTTCCCGGTAAGCTCGGTCAGGTCGTCGGGAATTTGCGCCGGCACTCTAAAAGAAGAGCGAATCACGAACTTGCCCGAATAAACCGAGAGCGGCTCGTCGGAGTGCTTGTATTCGACCAACTCGGCGGGCGGGTACTCGATCCCCTTCAATGCAAGGGCCTCCGTCCGCCACGTCAATTTTGTCGGGATCAGGTAGGCGTCGGTCGGCCGGTCAGAGTTGACATGGAAGCCCGGTCGAATGTGAACAGCCACGGGGATGACGACCATCTGGCCCGGCTCCAGAGTTACCGTGCCCGACGGCAGCACGGAGGCTGCGTGAAAGCCGCTAAAGGATTGGGCGCCGGCCAACCCGACTGCTGCCGCTATCAGGAATGCCGTCAGCGGCGCCCTAGAGCAACCGTTCAATCTCATCTTCGTAGCTGCCCTTGCTGGTCAGGCCCTGGTGCATCAGGGCCACCTTTCCCTGTTTATCTATGATGTAGGTGGTCGGCAGGGCCGCGATGCCGCCGTACTTGTCGGCAACCTCGTGGTTTCCGATCACAATCGGGAAATTGAGCTTCAATCGGTCGGCGAAGGGACGGACTACCCTCCAGCCCTCCTCGTCCATCGCCACCGCGATTACCGAGAACCCGCGGTCTCTGTATTTTCGCTGGAACTCGACGAACCAAGGCATCTCGATCTTGCAAGGCCCGCACCAGGTCGCCCAAAAGTTCAGCAGCACTACCTTGCCTTGAAAGTCAGACAGCTTGAGCTCGTGGTTGTTGGCGTCGCGGAGAGAGAAGTCAGGCGCGGGTTCCCGCTGTTCGGCGTCGCCGGCGGCTTGCGCGACGGCAGACTCGCCGGGTCCGGAACTCCCGCCACAAGAGACGAGAGCTAACCCGACGATCAACGGCAGAGGCATCACCTGCGACCGCAATATGATCATGTAGTCACTCCAACCCTTCATTGATTATAACGTCCCCAAAACCACGCTTCGCATGAAAGCGCTGTAAACAAGAATCGTCAGGAAAATGGAAGCCAGATCAAGGTTGGCGTTCAACCCCAAGCGGCTAACCCGCATTTCTCACCAGCGGCTCGCAGCAGTGAAAGGCCCGATGGCCACGGCTCGCGGCAACAGTTTGTGTAGATCGCCTGGGTTAACCCGCATTTCTCGCCACATGGCGAGAAAAGCCAGTCAATCCAATCGGCGGTCTTCGACCCGCACACGCAGCCTTCCCGCGTGCAGGCGGACGCCCAGGGCATCGCCGAGCGCCGTCTGTTCGGACGACCGGACAATGGCGCCATTGGAGGCTTCGACGATCGCGTAACCGCGCTCGAGAATCGCCAGCGGGCTGAGCTGGTGCATCTGGCGATCCAGCGATTCGAGCTTCGATCGGCTCGCTTCGAGCCTCCAGGTCATCAACGGAATCAGTCGCTCCCGGAGACTTTCCACTCGCGCGCGAGTGCGCGCCAGCCGAACCCGCAAGTCGAGCGCCGCCAGCGACTGCCGCGCGTCTCGATAGCGAGTCTCGGCCGTTCGCAGTCGCCGGACGACCGCCTGGCGGAGCTGAAACTCGCGCTCGTCGGCGCGCTGCCACAGAGATCCCAGACGGCGGCGGAGCGAAGCCGCGGCACGATCAACGCTCGCCTCCAACAGTTGGCGTCCGGTGATTGCAAGCCGATACCTCACTGCTTGCAGGAGCCGCTCCTCGATGCCCGAGATCATCTCGACAAATTCCGACTTCTGCCGGATGACCAACTCGGCTGCCGCCGAGGGGGTCGGCGCCCGCAGATCGGCCACGAAATCAGCAATCGTAAAGTCCGTCTGATGCCCCACCGCGGAGATCACTGGAACCTGAGACTCTGCAATCGCCCGCGCCACGCTCTCTTCGTTGAAGGCCCACAGGTCTTCGAGTGACCCGCCGCCGCGGCCCACAATCACCACATCGACGCAACGAGTGTCACTGAAGTGCTGTAAGGCCTTGCCGATGTCCGCCGCCGCTCCCTCCCCCTGTACAAGGGCGGGATAGACCAAAATATGCAGACCCTCGAAGCGCCGCTCGAGGATACGCAGCATGTCGGCGATCACCGCGCCCCGCGGGGAAGTCACAATGCCGATCCGGCGAGGAAACTCGGGCAAACGGCGCTTGCGCTCTTCATCGAAGAGGCCCTCGGCCGCCAGCTTCCTCTTGAGCTGCTCGAAAGCAAGCTGCAGCGCGCCGTAGCCCTGCGGCTCGAGGTATTCGACGTACAGTTGATACTCGCCCCGGGCTTCGTACACGCTCACCCGGCCGCGTACGAGCGCGGCCAGGCCATCCTGCGGTTTGAGCTTGAGGTAGAGAGCATTCTGGCGAAAACAAACGCAGCGAAGCTGAGCATCTCGATCCTTGAGGGTGAAGTAGTAGTGCCCGCTCGGGGCCGCCCGCGTGTTCGAGATTTCACCGGCGACCCAGACATCCGCAAACCTCTCCTCCAGAAGGTCGCGAACCTGTGCCGTCAGCTCCGAAACCGTGAAGATCCGCCGGTCGGGTGCAAAGCCGAGTGGAAGTTGTTGCATGGTGCGCGGCGGCTTTCGGCCGCCTCGTTTTAAGAAAGAGTCTCCTCGATGACTCGCCTTTCGCGCCGCCGCTCTATCAAAATCGTTGCGGCGAATACGAGCGGCGACGCGCCCCCCACCGCGCAGATCTGCAGCAAGTCCAGGCAGGCCTTGAAGCTGGCCGTCAGGTTGGGCATGAACTCATTCATGCGCAAGCCGAACCAATAGTCCATCACGATCACTTGCAAAGCGACGGTGGTCGAAATCAGCAAGGCCTGGTCCAGTACGAGAACGCCCCGCGCCCCGGGCGCTTTTCGGTACAGAAATCCGGAAGAGACGATCAGCGCGGCAACCGAGCAGGCCACGTCTCGGGTGAAGAAATCGACTAGATATTCTTCGCGGCCCACAACGCTCAGCGAGTAGCCCAGGCCGAGAGCCCAAAACAGGACGTAGTAAACCGCATAGTAGAGGCCCGTCGCCGCCGCCAACCAGGCCCAGCGAGATCTGTAGTGGGCGAATATTCCAACCAGCAGCAACGTGAACGGCGCCGCCGCCGCGAGTGACCCGATCCTGCGGCCCGCTCGCCCCCCCTCAAGCGACTGCTCGCGGCGGGGCAACTTCGAGAGAGCAAGCCGGCGCTGTTCGTGTTCCCGGGTTCGAAGCGCGCCGGCTATCCCCTCGGGCACGGCCAGGGCCTCCCATAGGATTCTTCCCTGGCTCGTCGAAGGCAGCGGCAGGCCGAGCAGCGCGCAAATGGTTGGCGCGACGTCAATCTGTTGGGCTTGCCAACCGCTGCTCCGCTGAATTGCCTTGCCGGCCAGCACGAGCGGCACATTCAATACCTCTTCCTCGCTGCCGCCGTGGCCGCCCCGGCCACGCCGATCGATATGGCCGTGATCGGAACAGACAACGAACGTCGTCTCGCCGTCGTCCAGCTCCTTGATGAGCGCGCCGAGGCAGGCGTCGACTTCTTGCGCGACGCGCCGGTACGTCGTCGATTCTCCTCCGAAGTCGTGCCCGGCCGAGTCGGCCGCGGTGATCCCCATGACCAGCAGGCCGGTTTCGTACTTTCTCAGGAAGTCGACATCCTTTCCGCAAACCTGCCGCTGCCAGTCAACTAGGCGATCGGCCTGGCTTTGGCCGTGGGGGTGCTTGTCGTGAACCAGCACAGCTTCTCCCAGCTGAGCTTCAAAGGCCTTCACCCAAAAACTCGAACCGGCGGCTGCACGGGGTACGCCGGCTTCGCGGGCCAGCGAAAAGATGGAATCAGCGGCCGGAGGTTCGTAGCGGCCGTTGTTGGTAACTCCGTGAATTTCAGCCCATGCGCCGGTCGCCATGGCTGCTCGAGCGGGATTCGACAACGAAGGCATCCCGGCCCACGCCGTACCCGCTGCTCCGCTCCGCGCCAGTTCTTGGAGAGAAGGCATTTGCCGGGAAACGTCAACTCTGACCCCGTCGAGGACGACCAACACGACCCGGCGCGTCAGAGGTTCGCCGGCAGGCAGCGTGGCGTGAAAGACGTGCTTAGCTTGATAGCCGGTAACGCTTCTCCAAGACGATACGCCCAACAAAAAGCTTGCCACCGCGAGTCCCAGCAGAGCAAGCAGCCGAATAAGCCAACTGAAGTGCCCGCGCATTCCAGCATTCTACACTGTCGTTGGAGTTCCAGCCCGGGAGCGACTGTGTCGAAAGTCAAGGGGAAAGTGAGTTCAAGACTCACCAGCCGTTGGCCGCCGGCAGCATCTCCGGACCATAGGTCTTCTCGTGTTTCGCTATTTGGTTCCGCCCGCTCAACCGCAACCGCACAATGGCGATCAAGGCAGCCTTCTTCGCTTTCTCTCGACCCACCAATCGCAAATTGCAATCCCGAAAATATCCGTCTGGGGACGAAAGGCCCGACGGCCACGGCTGGCGTCAAACTTTGTGCACATCGCCCAGCGTGCCGTATGCCGGCAAGCGGCGATGAATCGCGCACCTACATCCCTAACGGCGGGCATTGGCTTCCCTTCCCGGCGACCGCCGGTGAGAAATACGGGCTAGGGGTTGGATCGATTCTCTTCTTGGGCCCGAGCTTTTTGTGATAGCTGAGAAAAACGCTCCGCCAAGTCCCGCTTGCCACTAATCGAGTACAGGGCCGCAAGCCGTTCGAGGGCTTCCACTCTTCGACTGGGAGGATTGCTGTAGGCAAGCAGGCCATGGGGAACAATGTCGTCCGGCATGACGAACCGCGTCTTGTACATTCGTGAAGATCGGCGGGCGTGCGACGATATTCGCAGACCCCGCATCCCGGCTACTCTCAAATAGGCTCTGATTGCCGCGTCCGTCTTCTCGCGACTCTCCAATAGCCTCCCCAGATGATGCCACGCCTGCTCGTTTCCTCGACCCAGCTCGGCGGCACGCCGCAGGTGAGCCTCCCATTCCCGACTGTGACCGGACGTCTTAGCCAACATGGCGAGATTAAACCAGGGCCTGGAAAGATTCGGCAACTCCGTCGTCGCCTCTTCCAGATAGCGGCGGGCGTCTTTCAGCCGGCCGCGGAACAGACAGAGTTTGCCAATTCTCGCCCGGAGGATCGGAGTTCTCGGCCTCTGCTCGAGTCGTATGATCGCG
Organism: Bryobacterales bacterium; assembly: GCA_965206025.1. Taxonomy (GTDB): domain Bacteria; phylum Acidobacteriota; class Terriglobia; order Bryobacterales; family UBA6623. The sequence continues at coordinate 1,487,365 of CBDBIU010000004.1, forward strand.
GTGTCGACAAGCGCGTGAAATTTTCCCGGATGCCGCACCTCCAGATCCCGGGAGAATCTGGAATCCACAATGTCGGGCTCCAAGGAAAGCGCTTCTACGTAAGCGCTGAACGCCCGATCCTCATGCCCGAGTCTTTCGAGCATCAGACCGGCGCTGATTTGATACTCACCCGTCTTGTACACGGCGAGCGCCCGCTCGACGTAGGCATAGGCCGGCTCCCATCGCCCCATCAGCGCGTGGAGCCAAGCGATGTTGTGCAGGAAACAGTCGTCGTTGGGACTCAGAGCGAGCGCCCGGGAATAATGCTCCATTGATTCGCCGAGCGCCTCGACGCCGAGAGGCGAGAGTTCCGCTTCCGCGCCCGGCCGCAGAATCGGCTCCACGTCGAAGGGGTGTCCGAGCGCCCTCTCCGATAGCAGTGCCGCCGTGCCCCAGTAGTGGGCGTTGTCAGGATCGGCGGATGCCGCCCGCCTCGCGTGTTCGAGCGCCGCGACATGATCGCCGCTGAAGGCCAACAGAACTGCCCGTGCGAACTCCGCGTCCGCTTGAACGTGGCGCAAGAACCAAGACAACACCCAACAGGACCAGCAGATTGCGACCGCCAACAGGAACACCGGCACGGCGTTTTTCCTGAACTTTGCACCTGCGCCGTCCAAGGTCATTAGTTAGTCCTGATCCTAGTTCGCTTCGCTCGCTCCAGCAGATTCCGGAGCCGCCGCTCGGCGCGGAGAGGCTTGATTGAGCAGAGAGCTGTTGTGGGCCATCAGAAAAATGACCACTGCCGATACGCCTGCGTTGCTGATCATCGATGAGTACGTTCCATCCCGCACGAGAACCGTGAAAAAACCAGTCGCCAATAAGGCCGCCGCGTCCCTTGTGACTCGGTCGGGTGATCGCCTCATGGCTTGAATCGACACGGCAAAGAAAGAGAAGACCAACCAGAGATAACCGATCGCACCGATCACACCCCTTTCTACAAGAACCTCCAAAACAATGTTAAAGGGTTGCGCGGCAAACGGAACCCCGTCGCTCTTGGCGCCGAAGGCCACATTCGCCAGCGCGAAATTGGAGGCCCCAACCCCGAACAGCGGACGAGATTCGACCATTTCGGCTGCTCTTCCCCAAATCCGGAACCGCCCATCGATGCTGCGAGAGTGGGAAGCCGAGTCCACCATCCGGAAGGTTCGCAGAACCGCCCCCGCGGCGGGTGTCAAGCTGATGACCGCGGCAGAGGCAAGCAGCAGACCGGCGAGAGCAAGCAAAGCCTGCCGTCGTCCCCGTCGCCGGCCGGCCCCGACACACAAGTAAGCCGCCGATAGGACTACGAAAGCGACCAGGGCGATGTATCCGCCTCGCGACAAAGTAAGCAAAATTGCGACGACGGATAAGACGGAGGAGGCCGCCCACAGAAGCTTCAAGTCGCCGGGGATCCAAAGCAGGACAACGGTAAACGGCAGCAACGAGAGCAGGACGGTCACGGTCTCCGCCACTGCTCCTCCCGCGACAGGGGGAATCAAGTTCTTGAAGCGGGCGAGATCCTCAAGGCCCAGAGAACGAAGGTCAGGAATTTTTGTCAGGGCATTCCAAACAAAAACGATCGCTAGGGCCGCTCCCAGCAGACTCATCGCCATATGGTAGAAGCGGCGATATTCGACACGATGACAAGTGTTCCTGGCGAGGAAGTACACGACGCCCAGCAGGTACAGGCCGGTTAGAAATCGGATGGAGTTGTGCGCGTATGTCGATGCCAATACACCGATCGTCTCGACGGCAATGACGATCAGCAGGGCGGTCCCGGCCCAACCCGGCCGTAGCGCTGTTCGAAGCCGTCCACCACGGGCCAACATGGCTAGGGCCACCAGGACGACAGCGGTGAGCGGCACTACAGCGACATTGGGCCGACCAAGGAGGCTGGCCACAATGCCGGCCATCACCGAACCCACCGAAAGCAGCTCCCAGACCGGCCGCGCCGTGACTGGGTGATCGAGAAGCCCGGCTAGTTTTGCGGACCAAGTCGTTTCCCGGACAGCCATCATCATGGGATCACCGCGGAATTAGCCCGCATCCCTCACTAAGATTCAGCGGGTGCTCTGTTCCGACAGCAGATCAACTCGCCCTGTCCAGTCGTTGGATAGTTCCCAAACTTGAGGGGTGGTCAATTCCCGGCGGGCGGCGACTCTTTGGCGGGCCGGCAATCGTCCTCGACTATCTCGCTGCCCCGGCCTGTCGCCGATTGCGCCGGCCAGGCCCCGACAAAGCCTCATTACCTACCGGAAGAGCATTTTCCCAGGAGGAATCGAAATATCCCGCGTCAACCGGGCGGTTGTCTTTCCAGACTCGAAAATCGGCTCTTCTGGGATTTTAGTGGCTGGCGGCGGTGAGTGACGGATCCCTCGCCACTGTGAGGCCGACCTCCCGGAGCCTGCTTCGGTGCCATTCAAGGGCTTCGTGACAACTCTACGGCCCCCAAGGCCGGGCGGCGACTGCGTTGGCCAAAAAGAATTACTGATAAACAAAGGGTTACGAGTAGAGCAAGGCTGCTGGCAGGTAGTCGTACAGTCTCCCGAAGGCTGTGAAATGCGGATCCACAACTGTCATCCAGTGGCCACACTCAAAGAGATAACTCCCTGTTTATCAGTATCTTATTCCCTTTACGAGTTGCCCACGACCGGACTGGCGTGTAGGGTATTTGGGGATTTCTTGGCCGCCTTTTGGGCTCCGATGTGACTGCGGGCGACGTCGGGTCGGCAGGATGGAGGAGCCGGCTACCCGTTGGCCACCCACTAAAAACCCGGAAGAGCCCGAAAATCAAAGATGCCGCGTGTCGCCGGGTCCGCGTCGACCACCTCCCACGCCTCGGTGTTATTCGATCCGAGGACGACGACGTACTTTGCCGGATTCAAGGGATTCGGATGGATCATTTCAACGGTGATGTTATCCCCCAGATAGATTCTCCCACCGACTTCGACGCCATCGGGCCTGAACGCAACCGGCAGGCTGTGGACCACCCTCTCGAGGATCTTGTTTGTCCCTGGATGGCCGACCAGAACCAGGTTCATTTTGGCAATGTCATCTTCCGTGACCGCCGAGTCAATCTTGTATCGGCAGTCCACGAACCGCTCCTTCCGCCACGACTCGCGTAGCGACGTCACCGCGGCCGTCATGCTCTCGACACTGGCTTTGTCTCCGCCGCTACCTCCGACCACGAGAAAGGAGCTGCCGAAGGCGTCCTCCACCGGGCCTGAAAGCGAAACGCTTTTTTGCCACGGACCGGCGACTGCCGCCTCCGGGCCGCTCACCTCCACGCGGATTGTCTCTTCCCGCGGAATACCGTCGAAACTTGTCCGCCCGTTACTCCTCACCGTCAGATGCTCGCCGGGGGAAGAACCCAGCTCGCTCAATATGATTTCGAAGCTGCTGACGTTGTCGGTTTCGACCGTCACCAGCTCGGGCGACACTCGCTTGGCGTCGATCGTCGCCGTGCGGCTCAAGTCCTCGATCCCCGTGATTCGCAGCCAGTGGACGGTGTTGTGCCGGAGCTGAGCCGTGGCAAGGGAAACTTCTTTCGGAAAACGAGCCCTCTTTTTGTCCGCGAAAAACGCGAAGGTTTTTTCGGAGGGGTCGCCGGAGTTCTGCATGCCGTGCTCATCGTCTCCGATATCGAGTTCCACATCCACGCCTTGCCGGCGCAGTTCATCCGTGAAGTCGATGATCACTTGCAAAGGCAAGCTCTTGTCGTAGCGGCCGTGCAGAATGTACACAGGAGTGTTTCGCAAGCTCCGACCGATCGTTTTTGGGCTGCGACGCGGGGAGTTTGAATTCTTGCCGAAAATCGGTGAAATCCCGCCGGCCGCGGCGAACAGCGAGGGAAACCTCGCCGCCATCAGCAGAGCGAATCTCGCACCTTCCGACTGACCGGTCAAGTAAAGGCGATCAGGATCAATGGCATAGTCCCTCTTCAAATCGTTCAGTACTTCGAAGACGTCCGTCATACCCATAGCCGCGCCGTAGCTATGGCCCCGCCCATTGACCCAAACGACGCCGAAACCGTGTTTGTTGGCCGACCCTTCCACGGGAATAATTTCACGCAAGAAGGCGACGTAAATACTCTTCAAGAAGGGTCGAAGCGTGGCAACTTGATGGGGCATGAACATGACCAATGGTAACGGGGCCTTGGCGTTCTTCGGCACGTAAACCATATAGTGCTGGACTTGCCCGTCAATCTCGGACACGAACGCCCGCAAGTGCCGGCCTCGTCTCTCTCGAAACGGGTCTAGGCCTGCTTCCAATGCCCTGAGCGTCGTTTCGATTTCACCGATCAGATGGATGGTCTTAGCTTGCCACGCCGAGTGGATACGTCCTTCCAGATCGGCATGTACGTGTGCCAGCAGGTGCTCGTAGCGAAATAGCATCGCCTCCAAATTGAGCCCATGGCTTTCGGGGATCGATCCAAGCGGCCCTCTGGCGGGACCGGAAAGCCGATCGCAGTTCAAAGGGGTCCCCGAAGTAGACGGGTGTCTCCAGCGTATCCATGGGGAACGTCAGTCGAGCGGTATAGAGACCTTTGGGAAGAACGGGCACGGGCATCGTGGTCGCCTGCGTCGTGGTCCGTTGGTAGCGAAACTGCTCGGAGTGAACCACTGCATCGTTTTCGTCGACGATGTCCAACGTGCCGGGGAAGTCCTGGCCGTAGAGGTCGAGATCGATACTGAACAGGTCGTCTTGTGCCAATATGCGGTCATGCAGGGGTAGTAGTAATCCGTAGTGCTTGGCCTTCTCGACAGCCGAGTCAAGCGCCAAAAGTCTCGCCGACAGGCCCCAGCCGCCCGACTTGTGGGCGACCTTGGCAACGACAAAATTACGCCCTTTCTTGAGCTCGACGGACGCAAAAAGGCCGTATTTTTTCACGCCATGAAAGTTGGTGTTCCGTTCGGCGACCACGGGTTCGTTGTTGCACCACAGCTTCATGGTGTCGTCGCTGCCGAGGGCCAGGGCGATTCGCCGATCGTCGGGGCTCTCGACGGCGATGGCGCCGTAGACGACCAAGCCTTGAGGCGTGTCGAAGACCTTCGTGAAATCGATCTTGGGAATCTCTCGGATTCGATATCGGAAATTGCCGAAGTCGGGCGCCAGGACCGAAGCGTCCCGAGCCTGGTCCTTCGTGAGGCTAAGCAGCCGCTCCTCGGTGATTTCCGTTTCGCTAAGGCCGAAAAGAGCAAGGAAATCGCGATTTAACCCGACCGGAAGCGTGTGGGCGTCGGGAGCGAGCAGCTCTTCCTTATCGAACCGGAACGGCCCGATCAATTGCCAATGGTCGACAAACACCTCCTCTTCAAGCATGCCGGGGCCAAGGCGTACGGTGGGAAGACGCGAGAACGCGCCACACGCCAAGGCGTGAAGCGCAAGTACAAACAAGCAAGCGGCCAAGCTGGCGAACACGGCCCTTCGCGCTGGGCGTCCCCTCGAAATGCAGAGTCGTGTTTCGCGACGGGAGTCGGCGGCGGAAAGTTTTGGCGTCATGCCCATGATCTATGAGGCGATGGATCTCCGAGGGCCGCCCCGTTTTCGGCGGCGCAGGGACGACTAGCCTGCTTTTCTTTCCACTGTCACGGCGATCGGGAAGACCCGATGGCCAGGACTCGCGGCAACAGTTTGTGTATATCGTCCAGCGTACAGTCTGTCTGCAAGCCGGCGCTATGAATCGCGCCTGGGGCAGGGCATGCCGTGCCCGGGCATCCCCGCCGGCCGGTTTTTGCTCCACGGCTGCCGGTCGCTGGTAAGAAGTGCGGGCTTAGCTGTTCTCCCTGCGCCAAAGCCGTTTCACACGATCAAGTACGGAACCGCGCTCTCGGGATGGCTGACCGTCCTCCGGCACCGCAACAGCCTCGCGCGGAGCCTCCATCTCGTCGAACGCGCGAACCTCTAGCCTGATCTGGTGCTCGAGGGCCTTCGCGCCGCCGGGCGCCGTCCCTAGGAAGTACTCCGGCTGCCACGGAGCCGGCTTGGCTTTATGCAGGCCCCGCGTAGTTTCCTCCGCGAGAACCTTCTTCTCCCGAACAAGTTGGCGCCGTGCGTCGGACCACTCTTGATGCCCTTTGTCGATCTCGGGTTCGGATTCGATATTGCGAACTTCCGGTCGAAAGGCTTCCAATTCGCCGCGGCGCTGAGGAATGATCATGCAGATCGGTTCGTCCTTGCGAAACTTTACTCTGCAAAGAGGCCGCGTCAGCTTCCAATTCATCGTGAACGTTGCTACTGCCCAGTCGGTTTCCACAATAGCATCGAGGGGGCACACGCCGTCTTTAATCCAATTGGTCGGACCGCGAACCACGAGATTGTATCCCGGGGGCGTGCGAAAGAGATAGGGAATATGCCATATGAGAATACCGTGGCCGAAGATATTCAGAACAAACCGCGACTTTTGGTTTCGAGGGTATTTGATTTTCAGACTGTCAACGTGGGGTTTCCCCGTCCAAAGCACTTCACAGTCACAGTCGTTGAGAAGAAACCAGCCGGCCTGGTTGGCGATGCGCAAAGGCAAGCAGCGGTAGGCACCGTTCGAGTGCCAGTCCATCCAGCGGCGCTCTTCCGAAGCGGGAACGATTTTCATCGTCACCGGCTTGAGGCGATACGCGGTGACGGTCAAGGGAAGGCCGCCGGTTTCCGCCCGTTTTGGCGCGGCTTCGGATGTTCGATCCCGGTCAGCTGCTTGCGGCTGGAGCTTCGGCTCGGGCACTAGGCATCTCCGGCAAGAAGCGTCGTTCAAGCACTACTACGGTCTTGTTTCGAATCGGCCGTCTTGACTTAGGAGCAGCGGGTGACCGCGCCCGATCCCGCCGTCGGGATCAGGTCGCAGGGCGGCGCCGCTCTGGCTCTCTACGGCCGCGCGCCAAACTCGCGGCAGCGCATCAGCCGTCAAGTCACTCGTGACTCCTGAGCATCTCTCGGGCCGCGATCGGCCGCCCTGTTTTCTGAAGACTTCCCAGGCACCTGCCGTCGCGAGGCAGTTCTCCCATCAACCAGGTTTTTTGGCCCCGACATCGAACCTTTCTTCAAAGGATTGAGGCTCTTATTATGTTCACCACACGTCGGAATAGTCAAGATATTTGGCCTTTGATGTTTATTTCTACATGCCGGTGCAAACCGCGCCGGTTTTGAACGCACGGGAGGTGCTCAGCCTACACTTTCTATTTTGAAAATAGGTCTGTCCGTAACATGAATTACGTTACGGCATGACGGCACTCACTTCTTTAAGGCCAAGGACTTCTACCGCGGGCTGTCACACCGCGGGACCGCGTCCCGGCGCAAGCGCGAGCTCGACCGTGTCTTCGACCCCAATCGCCGCCCAGTCCGCGGCTGAAGCTCGGTTGATCGACACTTCCAGATAGCCGGAGCTGCCGGCGATCACAAACGGGGAATCGTCCGGCCCCAGCGCGTAGGCCTCGGCAAACGAGTCGACTGCTTTCCCTCCGGCGATCAAATGATGGAAACGCGACTCATCCCTGATCAGATCGGCGGGGAAGCTTGTTACCAAGTTCCCAAATCGATCCACGTGCAGGATTCTCCCCTGCCATTTTCCCGGCTCGACGAGCCGCGGCGCCGTCGGGGCTAGCCACAGGTAGTCCGAAATCAGCTCGCCGAATTCCTCGCTCCGAGTTCCTTGTGAAAGCCGCGCCGCGACCGGCGCGAAAACGTCGCGGCCGTGAAAAGTCCGGCTGGTTGGCTTGAGCGCGTAGCGGTCCGTATCCACACCCCTTACGGACGGAGTTTCTCGTTCATAAACCTGCGAGAGCACTCCGTTATCCGGAGCGACGAAGCGATAGCCCCCCGCGTCGACGACGATCGGCCGTCGCTCGGTTCCGACCCCGGGGTCGACCACGACGACGTGTACCGTCCCGCGGGGGAAGTAGCGATAGGCCTGGGCAACCGTAAAGGCGGCCTCCGCAATGCTATGGGAGGCTATGTCATGACTGACGTCAACCACCCGCGCTTCGGGGTGAATCGTCAACATAACCCCCTTCATGACGCCGACATAATGGTCGGCAAGACCGAAGTCCGTGGTGAGGGTGATGATTCCGGAGCGCACGTTATAATCAATGATGCCAGCCCCCCGGTATGCAGCGCTACTACTTCGACCATAATGCCACGACCCCTGTCGCACCCGAGGTGCGAGACGCGATCGTCTTGTGCCTGGAAGGATCCTACGGCAACGCCTCGAGCATTCACGGTTTTGGACAGGACGCCAAGGCGCGCGTCGAGCACGCTCGCCGCCAAGTCGCCGAGTTGTTGTGTTGCAGCCCCGCCGAAATCGTCTTTACGAGCGGCGGAACCGAGGCCGATAACCTAGCCATTCTCGGGACCGTGCGAGCCTCGACCCGCTCCCGGAAGCACGTCATCACGAGTTCGATCGAGCATCCCGCGGTCCTGCATACTTGCCAACAGCTCGAGAAGGAGGGGATCGAGGTCTCCTACGTCGGGGTCGGCTCGGAGGGCGTCGCCTCTCCCGACGATGTGAGGGCTGCCCTGCGGCCACACACCGAGCTGATTTCGATCATGCACGCCAACAACGAATTGGGAACCGCGCAGCCCGTTGCCCCGATTTCGGAAATCGCGCGCGAAGCCGGCGTCGTGTTTCACTCCGACGGAGTGCAAAGCACGGGGAAAGCCCCGACGGACGTAGACGCACTGGGGGTTGATCTGTTTAGTCTCAGCGCCCACAAGTTTTATGGGCCGAAGGGCGCCGGAGCGCTCTTTGTGAGGAAGGGGAGCCAACTCGAGCGGATTCAACACGGCGGGCGTCACGAACGAGGGTATCGCGCCGGCACGCAGAATGTGCCCGGCATCGTCGGTCTCGGCGAGGCGGCGGCCTTAGCTCGAAAGAAAATGTCCGCGGAAGCCGAGCGGCTCGCCGGCCTGCGTGACCGGCTTGAAGCCGGCATCCTCGAGGGCATCGAAAGCGCCAGGGTCAACGGCCGCGGAACGGATCGAGTTCCAAACACGACCAACATCCGCTTCGATGGTCTGGAAGGGGAGGCACTGGTCATCGCTCTCGACCTCAAGGGTATAGCGGTCTCGAGCGGCGCGGCTTGCTCCAGCGGCGCTGTCGAGCCGTCACACGTGTTGATCGCCATAGGCCTGTCGGCCGATCAAGCGCGCTCGAGCATCCGATTCTCCCTGGGCCGGCAAAATGACGCGCGGCAGGTGGACGCCCTGCTCGGCGCCCTTCCCGGGGTCGTCCGGCACTTGCGCCAGCTCTCCCCGGCCTACGCCGGATCGGCGGAGCGGCCCTAGCCCGCCCTTGAGATGAGTTCACTATAGATGCGGAAATGTCGGGATCGAAAGCTCGACACAGCACACTGAAAGCCGGGGCCACGCCGAGACTCGATGTCGCCACGAATGGCGACACGCCACGCAAGAATGTGTGCGCCAAGTTACCCGGACGATCAGAAAGCCCTTGTCCGCGACAGCCTCCTAGCCCGGATTTCTCACCACGTGGCGGGGCGAAGTGCGTGAGAGGCCCGTCAGTACAAGGCGCGCGACGCTCGGCGAGCGGAGGCGTACTTGAACAGTACGTTGAGCACGGCGAGCAAGCGCAACGCAGTAATGGCGGGCCTATGGCGTGCTTCGGCCGTCAGGTGGTGAGAAATGCAGGCTAGCGTTGGCCGGTGTTTCTCGCCGATGTCAGGCGTCGACGATCGACTGTAATCGGGATTCGAAGAAAACAAATGGCTGATGATCTCATTGCCGTCGCCATGAGCGGCGGCGTGGATAGCTCGACGGTTGCCGGTCTGCTCAAAAAGCAGAACCAACGCATCGTCGGGCTGACGATGCAGCTCTGGAACCAGCGCCGCTTCCCGGAGCTGGCGGTCGAGGGTGCAACGTCCGGACGCTGCTGCTCGCTCGACGACGTCTACGACGCCCGCCACGTTGCCGAGCATCTCGGCATCCCCTACTACGTCGTCAATTTCGAAGACGGGTTTGAAAAAGAAGTCGTCGAACCTTTCGTCAACGATTACCTCGCGGGCAGAACACCGATTCCCTGCACGCTGTGTAACAACTTCGTCAAGTTCGACCAATTCGTTCGGCTGGCCGAGCAGGTGGGTGCGTCGCGTATCGCCACCGGACATTACGCTCGCATCGACTTCGACCCCGCCGGCGGCCGTTACCTGTTGCGCCGCGGCGTCGATACGTCCAGAGACCAGTCGTATTTTCTTTTCGGGCTTACTCAGCTTCAGTTGGAGCGCAGCTTGTTTCCTCTCGGGGGCGTGCCCAAGTCGGAAGTTCGCCGCCTGGCCGCCGAAATGGGGCTTCCCGTAGCTCACAAGGGTGAGAGCCACGAGATCTGCTTTGTGCCCAACGGCGACTACGCTCGCTTTGTGGAACTTTACGTCGAGAGCAAGGGGTCCGAACGCAAGGAGTCATCCGGAGAGATTGTTTCCGAGGATGGCCGTGTGCTCGGCGAGCACACGGGCATCCATCACTATACGATCGGCCAACGGCGCGGACTGGGGGTTGCCACCGGGCGGCCCATGTATGTCGTCAAGATTGAACCCGCCGGCCAACGGGTCGTCGTCGGGGACGGGCAGGCGCTGCTTCGCAAGCAGTTTCCAGCCGGTGGCGTCAATTGGATAGCGGTGGAACATCTCCGCGAGCCGCTGCGCGTCGAGGTCAAGATCAGGCACCAGTTCAAACCGGCCTGGGCCGAGGTCCGCCCGACATCGGATCCTCAGCGCGTCGAAGTCGAGTTCGACCAGCCGCAACGGGCGGTCACGCCCGGTCAAGCCGCCGTCTTTTACGATGGCGATCTAGTGCTCGGCGGCGGCTGGATCGAGTAGCGGCGTCAGCCATTCCGCAGCGCTTACGCGGAAGCGCCGGCTTGCATCCGAAGAACCGGGCCGGCGGGCTCAAGTTCTATCGGCGCCGGATCGATAATGACCGTAGAGAGAGGAACCGTCGAATCCGATGCATAAATACGTTGTCTGCGGACCGCAGGGCTGCGGCAAAGGCACCCAAAGCGAGCTACTTTGCCGCGATTACGACTTCGTCCACATCTCGATCGGTGAAATCTTCCGCCGGCACGTTCGAAACCACACCAAGCTGGCGGCGAGAATCCGTCACATCACCGAGCAAGGACTTCTGGTTCCCAACGACATTGTCGAACAAATCGTGCGCAAGCGCCTCGAAGAGCATGACTGGAACTACGGTTTGTGCTCGACGGTTTTCCGCGAACCCAGCGGCAGGCGGAGTATCTTTTCGAGAACTGGAACCTGGACAAGGTGATCTACCTCGACATCCCCGACGAAGTGGTGTCCGGGCGAGTCATGCATCGGGCCAGGGTCGGGGAGGGTAGCCGCTTCACGAAGCGGGTTGACGACGACCCCGAGGCGCTGACCACCCGACTCCGTGAATACCACGAAAAGACGCAACCGCTTCTGGATCTCTACCGCGAAAAGGAAATACTGATCACCATAGACGCGAACCGCCCGATCCCGCGAATCTACGAGGAGATCCGCTTGCGTCTAAGCCTGCCGGCGCCGGAAAACCATGGTCAGTCGGCACACACCGAAAGCCTCGAGAGTCTGTCGAAGGTTTCCCAAAGCTGAGATCACTGCCCAGGTTCAACGGCGAGGCCTATCACGAACTTCGCCTCGCCAGGTGGCGAGAAATGCAGGCTAGTCAGTCTCCCCGCTCCCGGACCACCGTAACCCATTGACTACAAGTCGGTTCCGCGAAATTGGGTTGGTTTCTCTTTTTCTTAATTCGCCCGTCGAGCGTCGTGCCGGGCTCGTGGTCTCCTCCTTCAGAATAGCGAGCGTGTCAAGTGTCTCCGTGGCGCGATGAACGATCGGCCTCGACTCGGGGTGGGAAGGAGGCTGGCCCCTGTGTCATCCTTCTCCCAGGCGAGGGGCGAGAAAAGGCCGCAGGTCTGGGCCAAACGACGGCCCAGGCCCTTATAGTTTCTACTGAAGGGGATTTACTACGGGCTCGATATCGCCCCGAATGGCGACACGGCACGCAAGAATGCGTGCGCCACAAAAGCAGAAGGCCGCGGATCCGGCAAAACGACGGCCCGGCCGCTTTTTCTCTTGACAGCTCAACTCAGATGCCTGCGCTACGGGCTCGCGAAATACAGTGGTTTTGGAACACGGGCACAGCATGCTGTGCCCCTACGGTCCGCACGCATGCCATGTCACAACAGTTTGCGAGACTCAGCAGATCCCCAGGGCGAGCCTCGACCTCGGTCGGCCCTGCTCTCACGCGGAAGATCCATTGCATCCCGAGAGTGGGGGGCGTACAATCCCCTCGGTAGGTGAGCGAAATGGAAAATCCCGAGCAAGACAACAACCCCCGGTCCGCCGGCGTCAGCCGCAGGACGTTCCTTGGCGGTACGCTTTCTCTGACCGCCGCCGCGGCGGGCAACGCCGCTTCAGCCGCGCAGCCACCGATACCGAGCACGGCGGGCAAGAAGATCGGATTCCCCCTGTGGTGCGACAAAGGCGGGCTCATTGATCCGACCGAACCGGGGGACGAAAAGAAGGTCAGGGATTTCGTCCGGAAATGCGCCGACCACGGGGTGACGAGGCTCTTCCCGTGGACCGGGTCGCGCGTGCTGGTAGAAGCCGCTCGCGAAAAGAACATCGAGGTCCATCCGTATCTGGCTTTCAACTCTCATGGTCGAAAGAACGTGAGGTACACCTGGTCCGTCAACTACGTTGGGCCGCCTATAGGGACGCCCGAAGCCAAGGACATCCTAGATCACCATCGCCCCATCTGGGCCCATCGGCGCTATTCAGCAGGGGTGAGCGAATTCGCCAAGCAGCATCCCGAGTGGTGGGCTCTCGACCGTCAGCTAACCAAGGAGCTCGACGTCGGCCGAAAGCGCGTCATGAGCCTAGCCGTGCCCGAGGTACGCGCTTATGAAAACAGACAGTACTTGTCGCTGCTCGAGGACACCGGCGGAGACGGTGTTCAAGTAGAGTTCATTTCCGAGAATAAGGATGAGGATGGCGTGGCGATCTTCGGTTACGAGCAGCCGATGGTCACCGCATATCGGGAGAAGTTCGGGAAGAGTCCCCTTAAGCTGGCCAACAACGATCCTGGTTGGGTGCGGTTCCGCGCGGACCAGGTCACGACATGCCTACGGGAGTTGCGGCAGAGGCTGAAGGATAAGTTTCCGCGGGCGCTCTTATCGGTAACGGTGATTGACCGCGACCGGGAGGACTACATCAAAGTCGGCCAGGACTTGCGTCGTTGGGTCGAGGAAGGTTTGATCGACGAGCTTTACGTGTGGTTCCGCACGACCTCGGACATGGGTACGCTGGAACGCCACGTCAAGCAGGCCGCGGAAATCGTAGCCGGCCGCGTCCCTCTGATTGCCGAGATTTCCTGCTATCACCCTGGAAGCATCCAGGACCCGAAACGAATGGTCGAGGCCGCCCGCCGCGTGCGAGCCGGCGGAGCGGACGCGGTCGGAATCTACCGCAGCCACGCGGTCGATCAGCTGGATTTGTGGTCCGCTGTCGAGCAAATCGCGCAACTTTGATCGGCAACCGGCGAGTTCCATTCGGCAACCCCAAAACGCGGAACTGCTCAGAGCTCGAGCTTGCCGTCGAAAACCATGTCTTTCAGCTTGAACTTGCGCTTGAGCGTCATCGGCCCGAGCTTCATCTCGAACTCTACGTTCTTGTCTTCGAGGGCGATCGGATCGGTACGCGGAAAGGACAAAAACAAGGTGACAGACTCCCGCTTATGCATTTGGACGATCTCAGGCCGAATGAGATCCTTGTTCTTGCGCTTCAGGGAGGTGGTTTCCTTGAAACGATCCGTGTTTTGCGTCATGCCGGCCATCCGGCCCGAGAACCCGGCCACCGCTACGACGTAGTGCGTCTCGCGGCTTTCAAGGAACTGCTTGGCTTCCGCGGCCGTGTGGGCCTCGCTGCCGAAACGGCCTCTCATCAGGGCTTGCTTGATGGGCAGGGCGCTGGACCACTGAATCGTAAGTTCAGGGGAGGGAGGCATGCGGCCGCCACCGGCGCGGTTGTAGCCGCCGCCACCGCGGGAAGCTCCGCCGCCACCACCACCACCGCCACCGAATCCTCCGCCACCGCCGCCTCCGCCACCACCGCCACCGCCACCACCGCCTCCGCCACCACCGCCGCCAAATCCTCCGCCGCCGCCACGGCCCCCGCCGGCTCCGCCGCGAGACCCTTGTCCACCGGAGCCGCCCATGCCCCCGAAGCTGAGGGTGACCTTTTTCGCCCAGGGAGAATTGTTAAGGATTCTGCGGACTTCCTTCGCGCTCCACTCGGTGTAATCTTTCGTCTCCCAAAAGTTCGCGGCCGAAAGGATGGCCGCCCCAACCAGACCAAGTCCGAAAAGTTTAAGTTCGGGTTTCATCATTAGAGGTATACCTCCTAGCCCGCTTTTCTCGCGAGCTGACGGTCGCAGCTTGCCGCGCGCCGCCCGTGTCATCAGTTTACCGGGCTTGATCCCGCTCCCGGTTGCGCTGTCTCTGGGCGCCTCGACCTTTGGCTTTCTCCGTTATCTCATACCGGGGGCCCTGAGGCCCCTCAACGATTCTACGCAGCCGTCGCCGCATCGGACAACAGCCCCGGAAGCCGCATTTCCACGGTCAGCCCCGGACTCGAATTCCGCGCCCGGAGATCACCGTGGTGCAGCTCCACCGCTCGCCGCGCTATGGAAAGTCCCAGCCCGACGCCGCCACTGGACCGATCGCGATCCCCGTTGACACGATAGAAAGGATCGAAGATTCTATCGAGATCTTCCGCCGGAACACCCGGCCCGCGATCGCGAACGGAAATCACGGCGGTCTCGCCGCTCCGATCCAGCATGACCTCAACCGACGTGCTCTCCGCCGCATAGCGAATGGCATTGCGAACTAGGTTTTCGACGGCGCGGCGAAGAAGTTCCGGGTCAGCGAGGACCGCGATGCCCGAAGGCGCTCGCAGATCCAACTCGCAGTCTCTTGCCTGGGCCTCGATAGCACAGTCCTCCGCCACCTCCGCAAGCAGAGAGTGCAAATCGACCGGCACTTTCTGGAGATTCCCCGCTTCACCTTCCGCGCGGGTCAGTTGAAGCAGCTCTCCGATCAAAGCGTTGAGGCGTTCGCACTCTTTGCGGATCTGCTCCAGGGCAGCGGGCCGATCCGCTTCCGACTGTATGAGAGCGGCGGCGACATTCAACCTCGCCAGCGGTGAGCGCAGCTCATGCGATACGTCTTGCAAGAGGCGCCGCTCCGCGGCCAGCAATAGTTCGATGCGTTCCGCCATGCGGTCGAAAGATCGGGCCACCTTGCCCAACTCGTCTCCCCGCTTCGACCCCGTACGGGCGGAAAGATCGCCCTCCCCAAATCGTTCCACCGTCTTCTCCAACTCCCGCAATGGCGACGTGAGATAAAACGCCAGCGCGGAGGAGAGCAAAATACTCACCGCCAGAACCCAGAGATGCTGGGGATGGAAGAACCAGAAAGCCGAGTCTTGCCGCGGGATGCGGACGATGAAACGATATTCACCATCGGTCGAAACGAGCGTCCAGGGGCCTCCCGTTCGAAAGAAAAACCGCCAGGGACTGCGTTTGGTCGACTTCCAATGAGATAAGTCTTCCCCTGTCAGTAGATTTCGCCCCTCGGAATCCGTGAAACTATACTCCGCCCCGATGCCGGTATTTCGGCGACTCAGGAAAGCGGCAAGAGCCGTCTTGCCGCCGGTTTCGTAAGTATGCCGCGCTTCCTGCAAAAGGAAACTCGGCCGCCGAAGCCGACGCGAAGAGGAGTCGATGGTCATCGCGGTAATCACAAAAAAACCGACGAAGGTGATGGCAATGGTGGCCGCGAACCAGAGCAAGATGCGGCTGAAAAGGGATTTCATCGAACTGCTTCCTCGACGGGCAAACAAAACTGATAACCCACGCCGCGGATCGTCTTGATCAGGGTTCGATCCGCCTCCAGTTTCTTGCGCAGGTGACTGATGTGGACGTCGATCGACCGGTCGAACGCCGAGGCTTTCCTGTCGTAGAGGCGTTCGGTGATGGCGTCGCGCGAGACCACCGCGCCGGCCGAGCGCATGAGCATCTCAAGGATGTCGAACTCCAGCGTGGTTAGGGTGACCATTCGGCTATCGACGAACCCTTGCCGAGCTGCAAAGTCCAACCCGACCCCATTGACCTCCAAGCGGCGAGGGGCGGAAGCCGACTGCGATTTAGCGCGTCGAAGGATGGCTCGTATGCGCGCCGCCAACTCGTGGGGGTTAAACGGCTTCAATAAATAGTCGTCCGCGCCGAGTTCCAACCCTACGATGCGATCTACGTCCTCTCCGCGAGCGGTCAGCATCAGAATGGGGATTTGGCTCTCTTGGCGAATCTGACGCAGTATCTCAAAACCGTCCAGGCCCGGGAGCATGACATCGAGGACCACAAGGTCGTGACCGCCCTCCAGAGCCCGCCTTAAGCCGCGCGTCCCCTCGTATTCACGGTCAAGATGGTAGCCCTCCTTTTTGAGAAATTTCTCTAGGAGAACGCCCAACTCCACGTCGTCATCGATCAGCAGTACCTGCACTACCTCGAATGTAGCAGGACAGGCAAGGGCGAACCGTAAATTCTGAACAAAGCTTCACAAAGCTTAATCTCGCGGAAAAGTTGTTTTCGCGTTATCCGGGTATGCTGAAGAGACCAACAGCTCGTTTTCTGAACAAAGCTTCACAAAGCTTAATCTCGCGGAAAAGTTGTTTTCGCGTTATCCGGGTATGCTGAAGAGACCAACAGCTCGTGGCGATAGTCGTGTAGGAGCGAAAAACGGGGACTGCCATCAATTCGCTCCTCGTCATGGACTAGAAAAATGCACTTAGCCGGAAGCGAATTGGCTGGCTGGAAGGCGTAAAAAAATACTGGAACAGCCAGCCGTGGCGGGTGAAGATCGATGAATCCAAGAAGCTTAGGAGGCGCGCCGCTTGTGGCAGTCCCGACTTTTTCACACTTCTGTCTGTACCCGATTTTTCGCAACCTTCGCTTTTACCACGGGCTGCTAGCCCGCTTTTCTCACCGCGCGGCGAGGCGAAGTGCGTGAGAAGCCCGTCAGTACAAGGAGCGCGCCGCTCGGCGCCGCATTTCTTGAGTAATGCGAGCGTACTTGAACAGTACGTTGAGCACGGCGAGCAAGCGCAACGCAGTAATGGCGGGCTTATTGCGTGCTTCGACCGTCAGGTGGTGAGAAATGAGGGCTAGGGTCGCGAGATGAGAGGTTGGCGTGGTTAGACGCTCTACATTGATTGCAGCCGCCGGCCTGTCGGTGGTTCTGGGAACCCTCCTTGCCGCTCAATCGGCAACGGAAGGGGCGGCGACCGCCGAGCGCCGCTTGGTCGGACGAGTGACTTCCACGAACGTTGCGCAAGGGAAGCTCACCGTCGAAACCGACCAAGGGGAAACCGTAACCGTCGGGGTTGACGGCTCGACTCGATGTATGCGCGTTCCTCCGGGCGAAAAGGACCTAGCGAACGCGGTCCCGACCGTGATCGCCGACATCAACCTCGGTGACCGCGTGCTTGCCCGGGTTCCGACCTCTACGAGCGGTCCACCTGCGGCGGCGAGCCTGGTTCTGGTCATGCCCCGAGCCGACTTGGAGCAGAAGCGGAAGCAGGAACTCGCGGACTGGAAAACCCGCGGCACGGTCGGCAGAATCGCTTCGCTTGACGCCTCGGCAACAGAAGTCACGCTCGTAGCGCAGTCTCTTCGGGAAACCAAAACGACGATTGTTGCCGTTCAGAGGGAGACCGGAATCCGCCGCTACGCACCGGGGTCGATTCGCTTCCAGGAGGCTCGCCCCAGCTCGTTCGAGGAACTCAAAGTAGGCGACCAACTCTGGGTGCTCGGCGAAAGCCAAGAGAATCCCGAAGGGGCGCGCATCGAGGCGGAACAGCTTGTAGCCGGGGCCTTCCGCAACTTCGCGGCGACGGTTCGAGGCGTCGAGGCGGGCGAAAGCACGGTGAGAGTCAAAGACCTCGAGACGGGCAAGACCTTCTCGGTCCACATCGTCGAAGAATCCGTCCTGCGGCGCCTACCTGAGCGGATGGCGTTCTTTCTGGGAATGGCTCTGCAGCGGTCAAATTCCGGGGAGGCAGGCCCCCCGCGGAACTTCCGCCGAGGCGGATCGGGGCGCGGCGGACGGCCCCCGGGCGGCGGGTCCGGCGGCGCGGGCGGGGGATCGAGGCCCGGCGCGATGGGCGGGCGGCGCCCGAACATGAGCCTTCAAGAGGTTCTTCAGCGGGCGCCGGAATTCTCGATTGACGAGTTGAAACCTGGAGAGCCGCTCATCGTCTCAAGCACGACGGGCGAGGGCGATACGCCGATCAAAGCCATCACGGTAGTAGCCGGTGTCGAGCCACTACTCGCCGCCGGCCCAGGGGCACTGGGTCCGCTGGGCGGTCCCTGGAGCATGAGCATCAACGTACCCCAGTAAGACTATGCCTGAATCAAAATCTCGAGCACAAAAGCTGGATTCGATCGCGAGACTCTTCGTGTGGGTCGCCGTTTGCTTGTTGCTCGCGCTGCCCTGCTCGGCGGCCGAGGAACCCGCCAAACCCGGTACGATCAGCGGACGTGTTCTCGACGAGACAGGAGCCGTCATTCCCGCCGCTACGGTTTTGGTCAGGAGCCCGAAGGGCGATACCCGCACGGCCGCCGCGGACAACCTGGGCGCCTACGAGGTGAGCGGTCTTGCCCCCGGGCGCTACTCGGTCCGCGCGGTTGCCCAAGGCTATGTGCCGTATGAGGAAGTATGGGTGGAAATCGAAGCCGGCTCCGGCCGGACGATCGATCTCCTCTTGCGCGTCTCTTTCGAGAAGCAAGAGGTAACCGTGGACGATGAGTCGTCGGAGGGGATCAGCGTGGATCCTCAAAGTAATGTGGGATCCCTCGTCCTGCGGGGAGAGGATCTCGACGCACTTTCCGATGACCCGGACGATCTCGCCGCCGACCTCCAGGCGCTCGCCGGGCCCTCGGCCGGCCCGAGCGGCGGCCAGATTTTCGTCGACGGGTTTTCCGGAGCCCGCCTGCCCCCGAAACACTCGATTCGGGAGATCCGCATCAATTCCGATCCCTTCTCCGCGCAATACGATCGGTTGGGCTTCGGGCGCATCGAGGTGTTTACCAAACCGGGCAGCGACAAGTTCCGAGGCAGCACGTTCCTCACCTTTAGCGACGAGAGTCTCAATTCCCGGAACCCGTTCGCTCCGAACCGCGCACCCTACCAATCCAGGCTCTTCGGAGGCGATCTCAGCGGCCCGATCAACAAGAAATCCTCCTTCTTTTTTGATGTCGAGCGCCGGGCAATCGACGACAACGCGGTTGTCAATGCAACGGTCTTGGACCCAAGCCTGTCGATCGTCCCATTTAGCCGAGCGGTGGTCACGCCGCGGCGTCGCACATCGATCGGCCCGCGCTTCGATTACCAACTGGGCCAAAAGCACACGCTGGTGATGCGTTACCGTCACTTCCGGGATGACCTTGACGATCGGGGAGTCGGAGAGTTCTCCCTGCCGTCTCTCGCCTATGACACCCTCCGATCAGGGCACACCGTTCAGGTGACTGAGACGGCCGTGCTTAGCGCGGAGACGGTGAACGAGACCCGGCTTCAGTTCCGGAGAAACCGGTTCGATCGGTTGGGAGACAACTCCATCCCCACGACGAACGTCCTGCAGGCGTTTCAGGACGGCGGCGCGCAGGTGGGGTTATCGGAAAACACGGTCGATAGCTGGGAGATCCAAAACTATACGACCCGTTCGCTGGGCAAGCATACCCTGAAGTTCGGCGGGCGCGCGCGAACGACTGATGTTTTGGACTTCTCGCCGCAGAACTTCGGCGGTACGTTCACCTTTGGCGGAGGCTTCGCCCCGGAACTCGACGCGACGAACCGGGTCGTGGTCGACGCCTCGGGGCAACCCGTGATGATCCCGATCACCTCCGTCGAGCGCTATCGCCGAACGGTTCTGTTCGGGCAGCAGGGACTGACCGGCGAGCAGATTCGTAGTCTCGGCGGGGGCGCCACTCAATTCTCCATTGCCGGCGGAAACCCTGGGGCGGAAGTAAGCCAAATGGATCTGGGTGTTTTTCTACTCGATGACTGGCGCGCGCGCCCCAATCTGTCCTTGAGCCTGGGCCTGCGCTACGAGACGCAAACGAATATCAGCCGGGGGACGAATTTCGCGCCGCGGATCGGAGTGGCCTGGTCTCCGCGAGCCGGGGCGTCGGGCCGCGGCAAGACGGTGATCCGCGGGGGCTTTGGGATGTTCTACGACCGCGTCTCCGAGGACCTGACGTTGCAGTCGCTCCGTTTCAATGGTCTTACCCAGCAGCAATACATTGTTCGCAATCCCGACTTCTACCCTTTCGTTCCTTCCACCGACACCCTCGCCGATCTGCTGGCGCCGCAGACCATCCGGCGGCTGGCGGCGGATGCGCGGGCCCCTTACCTGATGCAGACGGCCATCGGCATCGAACGCCAGCTCCCGCGCCGCACGACGGCGGCTGCCACCTACACGCACACGCGCGGCCTGAATTTGCTGCGCAGCCGCAACATCAACGCACCCCTGCCGGGGAGCGGGGAACGCCCTTTCGGCAGTGACGACTTGTTCCAGTTCGAAACGACCGGGTTTATGCGCCAGAACCAATTGATTGCCAATGTCCGAACCCGCTTTCACTCCCGCGTGTCGCTGTTCAGCTTCTACTCCCTGAACAAGGCCAAGAGCGACACCGACGGCGTGGGCAGCTTTCCGGCTAACCAATACGACCTCAGCACCGAATATGGACGCTCCGCCCTGGACATCCGGCATCGCTTCGGAATGGGTGGATCGATCACCGGGCCCGCCGGGCTGCGATTCAGCCCGTTCATCATCCTGCGCTCCGGAGTACCTTTCAATATCACCACCGGCGGGGACAACAACGCCGACCTGATGTTCACCGACCGTCCGGCCCTGGCGACCGACCCGAACGACCCGGACGCGATTGTCACCCGCTTCGGCGTTTTCGACCCGACTCCCGAGCCGGGAACCCCGGTCATCGCAAGGAACTTCGCCGAGGGGCCTTCCTACGCCGCGATCAATTTTCGCATCAGCAGGACGTTCGGCTTCGGAAAGAAGGCGTCCGCCTCGGCGGACGCCTCCGGAGGCCGCAGGCCCGGCGACGGGATCATGATCGGAGGCCCTCGGCACCGCCGCCGCGGCGGTCGCCGAGGACGCCGCGGGTCCTTCTTCGGAGGCGGCAGCTCCGAGCACCGCTACAGCCTTACCTTTTCCCTCTCCGCTCGAAACCTTTTCAATACAACCAACCCGGCTGCCCCGATCGGAAACCTGACCTCACAGCTATTCGGACAGTCCAACGCGTCAGCGGGATTTGGCCGAGGCAGCTCGGGCGCCGGGAACCGTACGATCCGTTTGCAGCTGCGCTTCAGTTTCTGAATAGTGAACCGTGCCGAGACGCGCCTGGCTGACCGGCGAAGAATCGGCTGTGGTAGACTTCAGCGTTCGCGGCGGGGCGGCCTGCCAGAGGGAGTCCGGCGCTGTCTGTCCATGCGCTCTGATCTTTGTGAATAGGAGAAAACCGTGAGAATGAATCGTCGAGATTTCGGACGCGGTCTGGGGATGATGTCGCTGGCGGCGGGACTGCCCGCCGCGGCGCAGTCGAGCGCGGCCGCCAGCCGGGACGAAGAGTTCGTCCCCTGGTACCGCAAGCTCAAGGTCGGCATTGAGATCGGGCCGACGGGCAACAACGACGGTGACGACATTTTCATGTCAAAAGCTACCGGCAAGGAGTGGATCGAGCAGCTGGTGGTGGCCAAGGCGCAGTACGCCGTCCTGTTCATGAAGGACTTTGAGTTTGCGTTTTACGCCAGCCGCATCGCCCGGCAGTGTCCGAATCTGAAAGGCCGCGATCTGTTGCGTGAGTGCTTCGACGAAGCGGCCAAGCACGAGATGCCAATCATCGTCTACCAGCAGATCCAATACGATTCGGCGGCTTGGCGAAAGTACCCCGACTACCGCATGCAGGACGTCGACGGAAAGGACATCCCCAACCGGCTCTGCTACAACCGCGGCTATCTCGAGCACTCCAAGCGAGTCGCCGATGAGCTGATGGAATACGAGATTGCCGGGTTTCATTTCGACATGCTCGACTACGGCTTTGGCAAGCCCTACGGGTGTTGGTGCCCGACTTGTCGGGACTTATTTCAAAAACAGCACGGCGTCGAGATGCCTCGGAAGCGAACCTGGGACGAGCTTTGGGAAAAGTTCCTACAGTTCCGGTATGCATCGAATTCGAGCTTCTGCAACGAGCTTCGCGCTTATGTCCATTCCAAGAATCCGCGAGTCTCGGTTGACTTCAACTACCACGGCTATCCGCCCTTTGACTGGCAGGTGGGCGAGCTGCCGATACCGCACTCGGCGATGAGCGACTTCGTCACGGCCGAGGGGCTGCCGTGGGCCTTCGGCTACACGATGCCGAGCCTGATTACGCTCTTCATGGTCGCCAGCCATCCGGAGGGGTTGGCTCAGGGGGTAACCTGGCGGGGAATTCGCGAGTATCACGACTACACGGTGCGGCCGGCGATCGACATCAAGGCCGAGGTCATGACCTACCTGGCCCACGGAGCGTTTTGCACCATCGTGGACAAGGCCGATTACGAGGGCACTCTCGACCATGAAGCCTACCGCCGCATGGGCGAAGCCTTCGGCGAGGCGCGAGCGAAGAGCGAGTACTTCGGTCACAGGCCGGTGCGGGAGGCGGGTATCTACTTTTCCGAGCGCACGCGGGACTGGTACGGCCAAGGGGATGAGACGCCCGCCAAGATCATGCGGATCGAGCGAATGCCGACGCAAAAGTACTACCAGTCTTTTCTCGGGGCGCACAGCGCCATGGTCGAGGGCCACATACCTTGCGGGATCCTTTTCGACGGGAATCTCTCGGTCGAAAAGCTGCGCGAGTTCCCGGTTGCCTACTTGCCGAACGCGGCCTGCCTCACCGAGAAGCAGGCCGGCCTGCTGCGAGAGTACGTCGAGACGGGCGGCAACCTGCTCGCCACCGGCCTCACCGGCCTCTATGACGGGATGGGCAGGCCGAGGAAGGAATCGGTGATCGCGGAGTTGATCGGCGCAAAGTTCGTCCGGCGGATGGAAACCAAAGACCACTACTTTCGATTTGACGCTCCCGACGGCGAGCTGGGCAGGTCGTTGCAAGCGGATATTCCATCGGATTGGTTCATGCTGGCCTGGGGCGACTGGGGCGTGTTCGAGCCGAACGGGGCCCAGACGATCGGCCGGTTGTGGCTTCCGCATCGCACGCCGAAGCGCAGTTGGGAAGGTGAAGATCCGCACCGCGCCATGTCGGCCAAGGAGGCCGTGGGACCGGCGGTGTTCGTGAACCAGGTCGGCGAAGGGCGGGTTGTCTACATACCGGCTTCACCGGACGCCAGTTGGGGCGCCGAATATCGCATGCCCGAGCATCGCCTCCTGATCCGCAACGTCATTCGCTACCTGAACCCGGCGCCTCCAGTCGTCGTGGATGCTCCCTCAACCGTCGAGATCGTCGTTACCAAGGACGACGCCGGCCGGCGCTGGATCATCCACTTCCTCTCGGGCGTTGCCGGGGGAGTCTACACGCGCGGTCTCTCACCGCATTCGCTGGGGCCGGTTCAGGAACCACGTCTCTACAAGGCAAGCGTCGAAGTGCGCTCGCCGATTCGCAGCGTCAAGGTCCTAGGCGCCGGCACAAAGGCCAAACGGAAGGGACGTACGATCCGGCTGCAGACCGATGAAGTGCACGAGGCCCTGGTGATCGGGGTGTAGTAGGGACGCTTTTCTCACCACGTGGCGAGGCGAAGTGCGTGAGAAGCTCGTCAGTACAAGGCGCGCGCTGCTCCGCGCCGAATTTCTTGAACCATGCTGGCTGGTAGCTCCGGGCCGCGCGGGGGCCGGGTGTGGGTCTCCCCGCCTGATCCATTGCGGCGGAAGACGACCCATGTGGCGCGCGCATTCTTGCGTGCCGTGTCGCCATTCTTGGCGACATCGAGCGGCACGAGCAATCGTGTGTTGAGCACGCAACCCCAACGGCCGCGGGGCCCTCAACCGCACCCTTGCGGGCGCGGCTCTGTCGAGGTGTGTTCCGCCTCAAAGCGAACGCCTCGGGAGACCAACCGGACCAGACAGAGCCGCGGGCGCAAGCCCGCGGTCAAGGTTGTGAATCACGCGGGTTGCTGGGACAAGTCCCGTAGCGAAGGGCTGGGTCGCCGTTTGGCCCAGACCTGCGGTCTTTTCCGGCCCCTCGCGCGGCCTTTTGTGGCGCGCGCATTCTTGCGTGCCGTGTCACCATGCCTGGCGACATGTCCCAGTCGCACGCCGGCCTGCCCGCTGGGCCGATGAGTAGGTGGATTTTCAGCCGCGGCCATTTGAAACGTGGCGTCGAGGCCAACACTGAAACGCAACCGGGCGTCGGCCTTCTACAATGGTTGTAAGGTCCCCAAGCGAAGTGCCGACGAAGCGCCGGGGGGATTCTTTGGTTGTCCGGTGCTGCTCTTCAGGACTTCCTGACTCGACCCGGCACGGCTGCTTCTCCGTACCATGGCCCACCCGCGCATGTGCCCTCACTGTAGGGCCTTCATAGATCCCAAGGCCAAGATCTGCGACTACTGCGGCAATGAGCTCGGAAAACCGCTGTGGAAGCAGCAAGCGGCTTCAACCGGGGGACGAGGCCTCATTCCTCAGAGCAACTTCACTACGCTCATTATCTTGCTCGTGAACTTCGGTCTGTTCGCCGCGACGCTGATCATGACCTTCAAGCAAGGCGACTCCACGGGTCTGATGGCCGGCATAGACGGCCACGTCCTGCGGTTGTTCGGCGCCAAGGACAGATTCCTGATTCTCCATGGAGAGTGGTGGAGATTGGTCACGGCAGGTTTCCTCCACGGCGGCGTTCTCCACATACTGATGAATTCCTGGGTCATGTTTGACTTGGGTTTCCGCGTGGAGGAACTGTTCGGTACGGCGCGCTTCTTGGTGATCTACCTCGTCTCAAGTGCTTGTGGTTTCGTGGCCAGCACGTTTTGGACTCCGTATTTGTCCATCGGGGCCTCGGCCGGCATCTTCGGCCTGATCGGGGCCATGATCGCCGACGGGCGCCGCAGTGGCGACCCGATCATGTCGTCCATGTATCTACGGTGGGCGCTCATTATTCTCGTGATAGGCTTCCTGCCGTTCTTTCCTTTTGATAATGCAGCCCATGTCGGTGGTCTCGTGGCAGGATTCTTGATCGCCTATTTTGGAGGCACGCCGAGGATCTCCGACCCGATCGAATCGGTCTGGAAGGTGGCCGCGGGCACGGCGCTCGCCGTGGTCGCCCTTTCCTTCTATCTCGCCTACGAGTCGCTGTCGGAGAGAATGCTCTTTTGACGGGGAGTATTCGGTCCCGTTTGACGATCATGTTCGCAAACTTCAAGCAGGGACCGGGCTCGGCCAGAGGAAGCCCTTCGCCGGATCGGCGGGAATCCTTAGCAACTCATGCGCGTTCTGTGGTGCAGGATCGTAGGCGGATAGTGCAAACCCCACCTACGATTAGGTGGGCGAGACCAATGGAGAGCTGCCACACGGGTCCGTTGGTGAGCGTGCGTAAGGTCATCGGAGAGCATCACATCTCTCAGTGATGTGTCTCTAGTGTCACTGACGTTCATCGAGCTCGCAGTGTGCACCCATTCTGGCCAGAGAAGCTTTCAGGACCGGTCGTCATCCCGTGCCCCTCCGGGTTGTTTCTGACTCGCCACGAGTCTCCGGACACCGAGCCTCTGGTCTTGCTTGTCCACTCGGTCACAGATCCCAACCACTCCTGTTTCACTGACTTCGGGCCTCTGTCAGGCTCAAACTTGGACCGCCACGCTAGAATGAGTGCGGCCTGTTTTCGCGCACCGCTCTTTCGTCCGGCGGCGACTCGAAGCGAAAAAGAAAAATACCAAACAAAGCCAACTTCTTATTGTTAATCTCTAAGCACTTATAAATACAATGTTACAGAAAGATATCCGAAGGTAAAGCTTAAGCCCTCTGAGGGCCGTCTTGAAGGCCCTCAAACGAACCCCTTCTCGCTTCCCGGCCCCGGCCTCGAGCCTTCTCTATAGCCTGGGCAAACCCGCGACGATAGCTAGGCGTGCGCTTGGCTACCATGGCCGGGGACGGTACCGGCCAAGCGAACTGGCCCGGTAGGTGGAAAGCTCAAGGGCGGAGTAAATTTGGACCACTTCGGCGGAGCAAAAGTAGACCAGTTGGTGAAGGGGTAGCGGTTTTCGTGGGACGGCTGGAACGGAGCCTGCGGTCGCCCTTTAGGGCGGCCCAGGCGTAGTGGAGGCCGTCCCACGAAAACCGGGCGAGTGGCCGGTGGGTCAGCCCAAAGAGTGAGCCCGCTTCTTCTTGCTCTGGATCAGACGGAAGCTTTCGCCGTTCATCTCTAGGAACGTGGTGCGTGAGGCGATCGAGCAGGGCGCCGGTCAGCCGCTCGGAGCCGAAGACCTCCGTCCATTCGTTAAACGGCAGATTCGAGGTGACCAGCGTCGAGCCCTGTTCGTAGCGCTGGGAAAACACTTCGAACAATAACTCCGCTCCGGTCTTCGATAGCGGCACGTAGCCCAGTTCATCGACGATCAGCAGATCCTGCTTGGCCAACTGCTTTTGACATCGCAGCAAGCGCCGTTCATCTCGGGCTTCGAACAGCTCATTGACCAGTGCCGCCGCTGTTGTGAAGCGTGTTCGATAGCCGCGCTGACAAGCCGCCAGTCCCAACGCCAAGCCGATGTGCGTTTTGCCCGTGCCGGAATTACCCAGTGCCAGCACGTTTTCGCGGCGGTCGATAAACTCACAGCGCGCCAGTTCCAGCACCAGCTTCTTGTTCAACGCTGGCAAGGACGGGAAGTCGAAAGTGTCCAGACTCTTGGTCACGGGAAACTTCGCGGCCTTGATGCGGCGCTCGGTGGCCCGCTGTTCACGGTCGAGCAGTTCCAGCTCGCAGAGTTGTTGCAGGAAGCTCCTCGAATCCAAGCTCTCGGCGGCGCATTGCCGCGCCAGTTTGTCGTACTCGCGCAGGAAGGTTGGCAGCCGCAACGCTTTCAAATGCGCTTCGAGCAGAAGTTTCGACCTCGCCATTACCCCCCTCCTTGTGCCAGCAGTGCCAAATAGTCCGCAGCGGAGGTTTGCTCCACCTGGGCTGCCGGCAGGTGCGGATACTTCGTCAAGTCCAAGCGCGGCGGCCGTTGCTCGATGCGGCACAGCACTAAGTGCCTGACTGCATCCAAGCCAATCGCTCCCAACTCGCAGGCTTGGCGCACCGCCGCGGCAACGTGCTCGAATCGGAAGTCCTCCAGTAATCGCAATACCTGCACGTACTCGCGCTTGCCTGGCATTCCCAACCGTGCCTCGAGCAAACGTCTCAAGCACGTGAACTGTTCGGGCAGCTCCCAGCCCGCCAACGGGGCCGCTTGATCGAGCGCGTTGGTCTTGCGTTCCAGCAGTGCTAGGTAATGCAGCGGATCGAAGATCAACTCTTCGCGTTCGTAACTGCGCCGGTGGCGCGCGATCTCTTCGCTGCCACAACAGATCACGATTTCATCGACGTAGCCTTTCAGCAACACCTGGCGATGTCCGTAGCGTGTGGGCACCGAGTAGTCGTTGGCGCGATAGCGCACCAATGACAGCGACGTCACCCGCGTGGTGCGTTTGTCGCAGGCGTCATAGGGCGTGGGCGGCAAGGGCAACAACGCTTGGCGGTCACGCTTGAAACGTTCCTCAATCGTTTCGGTGTGCCGCCGCAAGCGCCGCTTACGATTGTTGAGGCACTGCGCTTCGAGCTGCTCGTTGAACGCTTCCCAGCTTGGAAACCTTGGCGCCGGCACCATGAAGTTCCGCCGGGCATAACCGACCAGTCCTTCCACCTTTCCCTTGTCGTTGCCTTTGCCCGGACGCCCGAAACGATCGGAGAATAAATAGTGCGACTGCAGTTCACTGAACACCCTGGTCCGCTTGCGCCTGCCGTCGCCCAGAATCCTCGCCACCGCCAAGGTCGTGTTGTCGTAGAGGATGCTGCGTGGCACGCCGCCGAAGTACCGAAACGCTGCGTTGTGCCCCTCGCAAAACGCTTCCGTCGTCTCGGCCGGGAAAGCTTTTACGAAAGCGTCATCGCTATGCGGCAGATCGACCACCAAGTAGTGCGCCTTGCGCTGTACGCCGTCAATGACCACCAGAGCTTCACCGAAGTCGGCCTGGGCATCGCCCGGCGGATGCACCAGCGGCACGAACATCTCTTGCCCGCCGAGCTTCTTGTCGCGAACATAGTCCTTGACGATCGTGTAACCGCCGGTGAAATCGTACTCGTCGCGCAAGCGGTCGAAGATGCGTTTTGCGGTGTGGCGTTGTTTCTTCGGACGTTCCTGATCGTCGATGAGGATCTGATCGACGATTCCGGTGAAGGGATCCAGCTTCGGCCTCTGCGCTGGTTGGCGCCGCCGATAGCCCGGCGGAGTGGCGTAGCGCAACATCTTGCGCACCGTCCCTCGCGCCAGGCCAAACCGTTTGGCGGCCTCGCGCTCACTGAGCCCTTCGACAAAGACACTGCGCCGTACTTGAGCGTATAGCTCCACGCGATACATCCCTCTCGTGTCCCACAAACACCACAGGAATGTTCGCTGGACCACTCGGACGGTCTACTTTTACTCCGCCCAAAAGCAGCTTCGATTCGCCGCTCTATGGTCTAGTTTCGCTCCGCCGTTCTCAATCTGGCGGGACAGTTTGGACGCCGCGCAAAGCCGCCTGTGGATGGGCTCAGGCCTGGGGTCTTTCCCTTTTGTGTTCCGGCGCTCGGAGATGTACTTCCCGCGCAAGACCGTGGACCACGCCCACTCCGACTATATCGAGTGGCTGGTCGAGTTGGGACTGCCCGCGGCCTTGTTGTTGGCGGGCGCTATGGGCGTAGTCCTCGTTTCAGCCTGCCGCTCGTTGCGGCGAGTGGAACACGCTCGGCGGCGAGCGTTGCTGGCGGGGTGCATCTTGGGCTCCGCGGGACTCCTACTCCCGGCCATCATCGGATTCCCGCTCCAAATGTCGGCCCTGGCGGGGTGGTTCGCCGCGTTGCTCGGTTTCGCCTGTGGGCTAGCCGGACCAGGGAGACTTCGCCCGGGCATTCCAGGCTGGGCCGGAGCCTTGGGCGCCTTAGCCTTCCTCGGTCTCGGGCTGTTCTCCATCTCCGAGTCCGCGAAGGCCTGGAACGCCGAGTCACTCTATGCCAGGGGCCAACACGCTCTCATCGCGGACCGGCTTGATGACGCCCAGGACCTCTTTGCCCGGGCTGTGCGGGCAAACCCAAGGGCCGCGCTGGTCTGGCTCAAGCTGGGCGAAGTGAAGGCCCTCAAGGGGGATCGGGACCGGGCCGTCGAATTGGCGGAGTTGGCCGGGCAACTCGAGCCCTACACTCTTCGCGTTGAATGGGCGCTGGCTGACCTCTACCTGCGCGGCGGGAGGACCGCGCGAGCCGCCGAACGCTTGGCGATCCTTGCCACCGCACTAGCGGAACTGCAGCGCTCTATCTTTCACTCCGCCCTGAGCGCCGGCATGACCGCCAAAGAACTCGCCAATCAGGTTGTGCCGGCAAACGGCGAAGCGGCGGCCAAGTGCCTGCGGCTGCTTGCCGACCGGGGTTCGTGGAGCGAGATTGTACCGGCATATCGCGCCCTATCGGCGAGGGGGGATTTCACTATTCCTCCCGAGATGCTGCGATCGCTTTTCGACAAGCTTTTCGACGCCGGCCGCGGGGGGGAGATCAAAACGCTGTGGGAATCACTCGGCAAGCCGGCCGGAGAGTGCTGTCCGACGGTGTTCCGCATCTCCGCGAACACTTCGGGTCCCGCTGACCGTCCGCGCTTTCTAGAGAGCTTCGGGCAAGATGGTTTCGGTCTCGACTGGGTTGCGCGGCCCGTCGAAGGCGTGCGCGTCTATCGCGGAAGGGACGTTGCGGGCATGCGCTCTCTGCAAGTCGACTTTGAACAGCCGCGGAACCCCTACTATTGCCATCTCACGCGTGATTTCGCCGTCCTGCCGCTCGAGTCTTATCTGCTCGAGGCCGAAATCAGCAGCGAAGGGATCACCGGCAGCGAAGGAGTGCGGCTGGCCGTCAGCTCGCATCGAAGATTCCTCACAGCTTCGCCCGCGATTAGACGGACGACCCCCTGGAACAAGGTGCAACTCTACTTCACGCCCGGTCCCGGCGAGGTTGTCTTGCGGCTGGCGGTCCTGCGCAACCGCAGTAAGCGGCTCGATCGCCTGATAAGCGGGAAGTTCTTGCTGAGAAACGCCAGATTGGCGGCGCTGCCGGGCGGCGAACGCTTGGTGTCTCTTCCGGGGATGGTGGAAACCACTCGCCTTCAGGCGAAGCGAAGTGGGGCGATGTGGTCGCCTGCGCGACCATGAGCCAATCCGTGAGGGCCGAAAGGAGTTTCAGCCGACTTCAAGTCGGCAACCACGTTTGGCCGAAGAAGAAACCCGAAGGGCGACGCCGCCCCTGCGTTGAGTTGTAAGTCATCTTGGCCGCGGTAGAATTGGGCGCTGTGATCGTTGACACCCCCAACTTGGGGTAGTAAAATTTCGCTCATGCGTTTGTTGGTCTCGCTTATTTCGATTTCCCTGTCGGTTGCCAGCCTAACCTTTGGAGAGTCGCGGACAAAACGCTATCTTTACCTCGGCATGCCCGACGGAGCTCAGCAGGAAGGCCGGTCCGGCCTCCCCGGTATCCTGATTTTCGACATCGATGGCGGGCATAAGTTCGTTCGGCGGATCGATGTCCCCATCTTCAACGAGGGACTTCGCGGCTTCACGGGAAACCTCAAGACACATAGTGTTTATTACTCCACAACCAATCGCCGATTGGGATGTTTCGATCTCGAGAAGGAAAAGATCGTCTGGGAAAAGACCTATGACGCCGGCTGCGACCGATCGTCCATCACTCCGGACGGCAAGAAGATCTATGTTCCCACCGGATGGTGGTACCCCGGAGAAGATAGCGGCTTTCTGGTCGTCAACGCAGAAAACGGGGAACTCATCAAACGAATCCGCGTCGGCCCTCAGGCCCACAACAGCATCGTGAGTCTCGACGGGCGTCGGGTGTTTCTCGGCACGAGAACCGTGTTGACGATCTTTGATACCCGTACGGACCGCATGATCCGGCAGATCAAGGACGTGGGTGAACGCGGAGTGTTTCCTTACACCATCGATAGCCGGAACCGGATCGGCTACGTGTGCCTCGGGGATCACGTTGGCTTTGACGTGGTCAACCTTGAAAAGGGAAAGGTTTTGCACCGCGTCTTTGCGGGGGATGAACCGATTCCCCACCGTACGCATGGAGCGGCTCTCACCCCCGATGAGAGGGAACTGTGGATCAGCGACCAACAGGGCCGGAAGCTGTTTATTTTCGATGCCACGAAAATGCCCTCCGAGCCGAAAGGTCACGTCGAGTTATCCCAGGGTGGTCACGGCTGGGTATGCTTTAGTCTGGATGGCCAATACGCCTGGTCCCATACACCGGACGTCTTTGACGCAAGAACAAAAAAGCTCGTCGCTACTCTGAGGGATGAAAAGGGCAAACCGGTGAGTGGTTCGAAGTTTATCGAAGTTCATTTCCGCGATGGCAAAGTTGTGGAAATGGGCAACGAGTTTGGACTCGGACGCAAAATAGTCCCTCCGTGAGCTTTAGAGATCACGTGACCATACGGGTATTGGGCCTTGGCTAGCCTGCGGTTTCTACTTTCTTTCGGGGCTTTCTCACGGCTTTGCAGGCAAGACTCTGGAATTTTTTGCCGAACTCAATAGGGAAATGAACCCTTGGGCTGACGTAACAGCATCAGTGCTGTCCGGGGAAAGTCGCGCCATCGGACGGTAAGTCTCGACCGCTCAATGTCTTATGGCCTGTTTTGCTCGGGAACGATTTGAAATCCCGAGGCCGCAAATGGTCGCCTGAACGGAGCATCCGGACGCGGCACAATGAGGGATGAACCTTGGCCGTACGGTTTTCTCCCAACTGATCGAGCACCTACCGAGCAAAGAGTTTCAGAAATGTGTATCGCGCTACCGCGGCGATTCCTATCTGAAAAGTTTCTCCTGCTGGGATCAGTTTCTTGCGATGGCATTCGCCCAGCTGACCTATCGGGCAAGCCTCCGCGACATCGAGACGTGCCTGCGTTCGATGCACGGCAAACTCTACCACATGGGATTCCGCGGCAGGGTAGCGCGCTCGACACTGGCCGATGCGAACGAGTCGCGCGACTGGCGGATCTACGCGGACTTCGCGCAGGTCTTGATTGGCATGGCACGGCCGTTATATGCCCACGACCCGATCGGTGTGGACTTGGACCAGACTCTGTACGCTCTCGACTCGACAACAATCGACCTCTGCCTGTCGCTGTTTCCGTGGGCGAGATTCCGCAAGCAAAAGGCCGCCGTGAAGATGCACACGCTGCTGGATCTGCACGGCAATATTCCCACGTTCATCCGCATTACTGGAGGCAAAGTGCACGACATCAACATCCTCGACGAGATCGGCCCGGAGGCCGGCGCGTTCTACGTCATGGATCGGGCCTACGTCGATTTCGAACGCCTCTTCGTGTTCACTCTCTGCTCGTCGTTCTTCGTCGTGCGAACCAAGAAGAACATCTTGCTCCAACGGCGCTACTCGCATCCCGTCGACAAATCCACGGGCTTGCGCTCGGATCAGACCGTCATACTGGCTGCCATCGAATCGGCCCAAGCCTATCCCGACCCGTTGCGGAGGGTCAGTTACTTCGACGCCCGGACGAACAAGCGGCTGAAGTTTCTGACCAACAACTTCGCGCTCCCGGCGCTGACCATCGCCCACATCTACAAGTCGCGTTGGCAGATTGAGTTGTTCTTCAAGTGGATCAAGCAACATCTGCGAATCAACTCGTTTTACGGCACCAGCGAGAACGCCGTCAAGACGCAGATCTGGATCGCTGTCTCGATTTACGTGCTCATCGCCATCGTCCGGAAACGGCTCGGGCTGGAAGCGAGTCTTTACCAGATTCTACAGATTCTCAGCGTTACGCAATTCGAAAAAATGCCCCTTTTACAGGCACTCCAGCCATCCGACTCCCCAAACGAATCCCCCTATGACCCCAACCAATTGATTCTATTCGACTTTTAACCGGACAGCAGTGTAACAGCATAAACAGATGCGTCTACATCATCACGCCATCGTTGTCAGGGACATGGACAGCGCGATCCGCACTTTTTGCGAGCTACTCGGTCTCAAGCTCGTCCTTCGCCATGCAGGCGTCGGGGAAATAACCGAAGTTGCCTTCGTCGAGGAGCCGAAAACCGGCCACAGGATGGAACTGCTTGCGAAGCCGAACGGTAAATCGGGCGAACTCGACCACATCGCTTTTGAAGTGGAAGATGTTGATGCGGAATTTGAAAGGCTGGCATCGTCGGGCCTGACTTCAGGGGACGAGCCCGCCGACGTCCCTCAAGGAGCTTTCTTATTCAAGAAAATCCATTCCAGCAGTTGCAGATTAGCCCATCTGTTCGATGCGAATGATCTCAAGATTCAACTCGTCCGCTACGATTGAGTCGTGCGCGTAGGCCGCCC
Source organism: Bryobacterales bacterium (assembly GCA_965206025.1). Taxonomy (GTDB): domain Bacteria; phylum Acidobacteriota; class Terriglobia; order Bryobacterales; family UBA6623. Next base: position 1,521,043 of record CBDBIU010000004.1, read on the forward strand.
CGAGCATTCTCCGGTTGTACCTACGGCCCCCGATTTCTTCACAGCCTATAGTCCCCGTGTTTCGCCCGACCTACGTCTACGACGGGCTGCTGGCCCGCTACAACGTTCGGATTAACGCGTCAAGAACGACGAGGGGCTCTTCGCCCACTTGGCGCATCGAGGCCGTCATTCCGGCGGGGACGCCGAAATGGTCGTGCGGCCGGATCTCGCAAGCTACGGGGCCGATTTCGAGAATCCCGTTCCCCCCGACAACCGAGGCGGTACGATAGTGATCCATGGGATAGGAGAATCCGGCGGGGTTAGCTCTGGCGATGGCTAATTCAAGTCCCCCGCTGCCGTTACGATCCATCACCGCCGCCGGAATCAGGATGCTTCGTTGAGAGGCCATCGAGGAAGAGAAGTTGGCGATCTCGCGTTCCAAGAATATGGCGGGCCCCATCTTCCAGTGGCTCCGGTCGACGGTTTCCAAATCATCGACGGGGATCGGCCGCGGTTCGACGTCCATAAAAACTCCCCATCCGGCGTGCATGAGGGAGCCGAAGATGAAGGGAACATGGTGAACCTTCCCAAAGGTGTTGACCCAACCGTGACGAGTCATCGCCGGAATCGGTAGAGCGTAGCCTTCGGTCACGGGAGCCTTCGAATCCCCGAGCACCATGTATCCCTCGATCGGCTGGTATCCGAGGTGAATCTCGACGCCGAAACGGTGACGGTGGTTGGGGACATCGAGGTTTTCGGGCGTCAAGTAGGCCAGGTTCCAGGAGTGATGATCGCCGTAAACCAACGGCACGATGGTAATGCCTAGGTTGGGCACGACGAAACTCGCTTGTTCGGGCGCACCGGTATCCTGGGTCAGGTAGATCCCATTGCCGTTTTGAATCTTGCTCATGGCGGCCGCAAAGTTGTCCGCAACGGGCGAAAGCGAGCGGTTGCCCGAGCTGGATTGGGCTTGCGAGAGGGCGTCCACGACGCGCTCCACCCCGCGGTGATAGCGGTAAAAGCTCGACAGCACAGCCCGAAAGTTATCAGGAACCGGTTCCATCCCTTGGTTAGCCAAGTCTTCCAATTGTTCGATGGCGCGTTGCAGATGGGCGCGGGTCAGCTCGTTCTCAGCCGGATGGGACTGCAAGGCCTTCCCCGTGGCGGAAAAGGAGCCGATCGTGTGAATCCGAAACGCGTATGCGTAAAGCCGGGCGAGATCCACGTCCGTGGCTTCGATCGTATCCGTGCGCCGGCCCTGCTCGTGGCACTGCCGCGCTTTTTCCACCAATCGTTGGTATTCGACTGAAACCTCTCGATTGCCCATCGAGTGGGGGCCGGAGGAAACGTCCCGGGCGGCTGCTGAAAAACCCTGGATAGATGGCGAAGCGCCCACGTGTCGACCTCTTGTTGGGATCCCGCCCTTTTCCGAGCAGGATCTAGGCAGCTTACTAGGTTTTCGGTTACACGTCTAGCCCGCTTTTCTCACCACGGCCGCGGTGGATGAGGCGAAAGGCCCGGCGGTCATGGCTCGCGGCAACAGTTTGTGTGCCACTCCCCGCGTACAGTCATGTCGGCAAGCGGGCGCAATGAATTGCGTCCCTACATCCCTGACGGCGGGCATTTCCTTGCACTTCTACCCTCAGCTGGTGAGAAATGCGGGCTAGCCCTGTGAACGTGCTTCGGCAACCTCCGATCTTCCGACTACCGTGCAATAACATCTGGACGCGGCGTCATGGTCTGAGGCTACTGTGACGTTGAATACAAAGGGGTTAAAGAATTCAAAGTGCTGTGGCCGAAGTTCTTTCTGTTTCCATCTGGTTCGAATCTTAGTGCTGCCAGGGCCCAAAAACAATCGTCCTAGCGGGCTTCCAGCGGACTTACTTCAGCCGGAGCTTGCTTCAGCTCTACCCAGCGTCGCTCGGCGTGGGAGAGCTCGCAGGCGCCGATGACCTCCTGCGCGGCCAGGCCATCGGAGATACGAGGAAGGTGGGGAACGCTTTCATGTCCCAGGTCGCCGCGGCGGACGGCAGTCACAAAGTCAGCAATCAGCCGGTTCCAAGTATGCTGTCCTGAGAGAACTTCCGGGGGCTGGCGGTCCGGTGCCGCGATCTCCAGCCTGACCGGAGCGGCGTCGTCGGCACGCTGCCTGAAAACATGCACTTCGTTGGACAGTGTCACCGTTTTGTCCTTGTCTCCGCCCGGCCGGTGAGTCACCCATTCGCTGCTCAGAATGAGCGTGCCTTCCTCGCCGCAAATAGTGATTCTTCGCTCCGGCTCCCCCGGGGTAAGGGTCAAGCGAAAAGCCGCCAGCCTGTGATCAGTCATCTCCGTTAGGACAAAGGCGGAGGCGTCGGAAGGGATCGATTTCCCCTTGGCCGCGCCGGCCCGCGACTCAGCCTGTGCGGCGCGGAGCTGGTGCTTTTCCAGGGTCCGCGCGTTGGTCTCAGGCGGCGACCTGAGAGAGCAAACCAGGCGCTGGAAGCGCCAGCCGGTGAGAAAGCGCACTCGGTCAAATTCGTGACTGCCTGCCTCCCTGAGCGACCCGCCAACCTGGGCCCAGGGCCTCAACGCGGGGCTGGATCGCATTCGCCACTCGGTGCGGATGTCCAGCGGCCGCCCGATCTGGCCCTCCCTTATGGCCCGCCAAGTCGTCTGGCAGCCAGGCGAATAGCGCCAGTTAAAGCTGATGGCGGTCACGGTGCGGGCTCGGCCGGCCAGCGACGCCATCTCCCGAGCCTGGGGCAGATCGAGAGAGAGCGGCTTCTCAACGAGGACATGCCGCTGCCGTGCCAGGGCTTGGGCAAAGGGACCCTGGCGGAGAACCGGATCCGCCGTGATGCTGACGATGTCGACTGCGCCCCGCTCGATCAGGTCGCGCCAGTCCTGATAGATCTCTATATCCGGCCCGCCAAGGGCAGCCGCCAGTTTCTCAGCCCGAGAGCGTGTCCGATTCCAGAGCCCGGTGACGGCTACGCCGGGCAGGCGTGAAAAAGCCGCGGCGTGGCACTGGCCGGCCCGGCCGGTCCCGATGATCCCGACTCGCAGAGTTTCAGCCATCGCGTCTTGGCGCGCCTGCCCCGTAAAAAAACCTTGGGACAGTCCACCGCGTCTTCCGTAAGTCATTGATAAAACGTATCGCCCGCGCATGGCGCTGGGGACAGTCCCAGGTTTTTCACCTACCCTCACACGCTCGGCTCAGTGCTCGACGCCCTGGGCAGCAGCCTTCGTATCTCGTCGAGGTTAGCGGCGCCGCCGTCCATCAGCTCGGGCGGCAACTCCAGTTTCATGACCTCGTCGAGCTCGGAAAACACTTTCCGAAAGCCTTCTCCCATGTGGTCGATGATCTGCTCACTCACCGCCGTCGGCGCTTCCATGACCACGGAGGTCTCCGTCACCACTCTGAGGGCTTCCGGATAGTCTTCCGGATCATAGACGTGATCAGCCGGCCACGGACGTCGCCACGGATGCCGGGCTTCGAATTCTTCGGGCCTGGCGAATATCGGCAGCGAGGGAATTATCTGGTTCACCCACGGGCGGGCGAGCACGCCTTCGGCGCCGAGCGCGGCGACTACCTTGGCTCGGAATTCCGAAGGGGCGACGTCGAGTCCCGCTGCTTGAGGATCGAAACGCACCCGATAGAGGTGGTAGACGTGGCTTCTGTCGGCGGGCACCCGCGGCGGGATGACGCCTGGAACTTCCTCGAGCTGCTCGCTGAGGCGTTCGCACAAGGATTGTCTGACGCCGTTCAACTCGTCGAGTCTTGCCAGTTGGCCTCTGGCCAGCGTTGCTGAGGGAATGCTGCAGCGGTAGTTGTAGCCCAAGGTGAACTCAGGGAACTTCAGCTCTTCCCGCGGCTGGTGAAACCTGACGTGAACCCAGAGACCGGTCGCGCGCTCAAAGAACTCTCGATGGCGAGTACTGAACAGACCGGCTTCGCCCGCCGGGAGGTTCTTCATGGCGTTTATGCTGAGTCCGGAAGCATCCCCCAGATTTCCGACGGGCCGACCCTTGTAGACCGCCCCAGGAGCGTGGGACATGTCTTCGATCACGGCGATGCCGTGCCGCTGGGCAATGGCGTTGATCTCGTCCATATCAGCGGGCAACCCGTTCAAGTGGACTGGCAGGATGGCTTTCGTGCGGGGAGTGATCTGTTTTTCAATTAGGGCCGGGTCCATGTTGTAGGAATCGGGCAGCACGTCCACGAAAACCGGTACCGCCCCTTGATGGAGAACGACAAGCACGCCCGCCATAAAAGTGTAGGCGGGCACGATGACCTCATCGCCGGAGCCCACGCCCGCGGCCCACAGGGCCATATGCAAGGCATCGGAGCCGGCTCCGACAGCGGAACAGTAGTCGACGCCTATCCGCTGCGCCCACTCTTGTTCGAGGCCCACCACCTGCGGTGCATCGCTACCGCCGACCTGCTCCTCTCGTAATACACGGCACAGCTCCTCGAGTTCTTCCTCGCTGTATCTTGGCCAGCGCGTCCGCTCGATTCCCTCAGGCATGGCCGGGGCACCGCCGAGGACCGCTAGTTTTTCTTTCACCGCCAACCCTTCTTTGATTGCCATGCTGAACCCTCCTTAGTAACAATCCTTGTCACAAACGGCGCCGCGGCGCCATCATGCTGCTCCGGCTACCGACGCCAATGCTAACCAGTCCGCATTTCTCACCACCTGACGGCCGAAGTACGCGATAGGCCGCCATTACTTCGTTGCGCTTACTCACCGTGCTCAACGTACTTTCCCGGCCGGACGCTGAATAGAAGTCGCTGCTTGTTTCGGCAACACTGGTAACGCCTAAAGATACGAGCGGGCCAGGCTGCACCCGCAAGAGTACGCCTCCGCTCGTTGAGCGGCGCGCGCCTCGCACTAACGGGCCTCTCAAGCACTTTGCCTCGCCACGTGGTATCGAAGCGGGTTAGGGTCTTTCGTTCATGCGGAAGATCGTTTGGAACTTGCCGCGCGAAGCGCTCAGTGCAGCCCCACCGGGTTCAGCGTTGGCCATAGATGGGCAGGCAGCTTCAATCCATTAGCAACTTCTTTATGCCCCTGGTCGCCTGGCGAGTGCGGTGTTCGTTTTCGACCATGGCGAAGCGGACGTGCCCTTCGCCTTGCGGGCCAAAGCCGATTCCGGGGGAGACGGCCACCAGAGCTTTTTGGAGCATCATTTTAGAAAACTCGAGCGAGCCGGCCCATTGGAACTTCTCGGGGATCTTTCCCCATAAGAACATAGTCGCCCTGGGGGATTCGACCATCCAGCCGGCACGGTGCAAACCGGCCACTAATACATCTCGGCGCTTCTGATAGACTTCGCAAATCTTTGTGGTTTCTTCCTCGCACTCCCGGAGGGCAATGATAGCAGCGATCTGGAGAGGCTGAAAAACGCCGTAGTCGAGATAGCTTTTGATGCGCCCCAGGGCGCTGATCATCTTTGTGTTCCCGAGACAAAAACCGACTCGCCAGCCGGCCATGTTGTAGCTCTTCGACATGGAGAAGATTTCGACAGCGACTTCTTTTGCACCGGGGACCTGCAGAATACTCGGGGCGCGATATCCGTCGAAGCAAAGATCGGCGTACGCAAAATCGTGGACGATCATGGTCCCGTGCCGGTGAGCCAGGGCGATGAGCTGTTCAAAAAAGGACCGCTCGACACAGACCGTTGTCGGGTTGTGCGGAAACGACACGAGAACCATCTTGGGCGGCCGACTCGAGTGGCGATAGAGATCCTCAAGACGGTTGAGGAATTCGTCGGCGCTCGGCATGGGCAAGGCGCACTTGTGCCCCTCGGCCATCACGACACCCCACTGGTGGATGGGGTAAGACGGGTCCGGAACAACGACGGGATCCCCGGGTCCCAGCGCGGCAAAGGAGAGGTGCGCCAGCGCATCTTTGGCCCCCATCGTAACGATCGCCTCGGTCTGCGGATCGAGATCCACGTCGTAGTTGGCTTTGTAACGCTTCGTGATCGCCTCGCGGAGCCGCGGGATGCCGCGCGAGAGCGAATAGCGGTGGTTGCGCTTTAGCCGAGCCGCCTCGGCCATCTTCCGGACCACAACGCGAGGAGTGGCGCCGTCGGGGTTTCCCATCCCCAAGTCGATGACATCGAGCTGGGCGGCGCGAGCCTTGGCCCTCATTTCGTTGATAACGGCAAAAACGTATGGTGGCAGCTTACCGATGCGATAGAAGGGATCGTCGTCGAAGATACTCATCAGCGTGCGTTAACCGGGGCGCGGACGGGAGCTTCTTGCCGCTAACCGTAGTCTAAACCTAACGGAGCGCCCCGGCCAAGCGCGCCCGTCGAGTCTGTTCCCGTTTCGGATTTGGCTGCCACGTTGACAGCCCTCGGACGCGATTCTACACTGAAGGGGAGGTTGTCCCCCCTTCCACGCGCCGATCGGGGCGTAGCGCAGCCTGGTAGCGCGCCTGCTTCGGGAGCAGGAGGTCCGGAGTTCAAATCTCCGCGCCCCGACCAATGTTTTCAATGACTTACGGTCCGTTTCCGGCCCGCCTGAAAACCCACTGTAGACGATTTTGTAGCTGTTCAAAGCCTCACAGATCAACAGGCGGTTCAGTGCACAAGAGACGTCGATTGGTTTTTCGGTTAGATTATTGAGAAGACAATTCCGCCGAGATCGTGGGTTCTTCAAGCCGGCAGCGAATCACTTGATACGCTCGTCGAAACACTCTCGGCATTCGGGGGAATAACCGGTCTCCGTCACTTCCCAGGCGCGGGTTCGCTGGCATAGCTGATTGAGACGCGACGCGTCCGAACCGCACGCTGCAACTCGGAATTCCTACTCCCCGGAGGAGACGAGGGAGGTTCCATTCGCAAGTCGGATACCTGCCCAAAGGGCAGTTTCTGCAGGGATCCGCCAGAAATCTCCGCCTGAGGTCCGTGAGCCCGACAAGCACAATCACGAACGCTGCCGCCATGGCAAAGACGGCGATAGGCCTCCATACAGGAAAGGGTACGTAAAGGACGCCGCTCAACCAATACGAGCTCGCTGCCACGCCCAACAGCGTCCGCGAGATCTTGAACGCCGTATGGTCCCAAAACTCGATCGTGGTGTAAGTAGCTTGCTGACTGCGATTTGCAGTTGGCGTTCGGATGAGCGCCGAGGTTCGTTTATGGGACGGAGTCGTGCTAGGTTGTGTCTCCATGCAACCTCTGGACCCGCTCCGGTTCATGCTGGTCGGCCTGGCCGGCTGGATCAACGATCATCAACGGGACGTCATCGACTATCTGCAAGAAGAGAACCGCGTTCTGCGCGATCAACTGGGCGACAAGCGCCTGCGGCTGAGCGATGATCAGCGTCGCCGCTTGGCGCTGAAGGCCAAGAAGCTCGGACGCCAAGCGCTTGCCGAGGTAGCCTCCCTCGTCACGCCGGACACTCTGTTGAGATGGCATCGAAAATTGATCGCGCACAAATACGACGGCAGCCTAGGCCGCGGTCCCGGACGGCCTCGTGTGATGGAGCAGGTTCGAGAACTGGTCGTTCGCTTGGCGCAAGAGAACAACACCTGGGGCTATTCGCGGATACGAGGGGCGCTGGCCAACCTCGGTCACCAGGTGGGACGCAATACCATTGCCAGAACACTCAAAGAACACGGCTTAGATCCCGCACCTGAGCGGCGCAGGAAGACGAGCTGGCAGCAGTTCCTGCAAGCTCATTGGGAAGTCTTAGCCGCCGCCGACTTCTTCACGATCGAAGTGTGGACGCGATCTGGTTTGGTGCGGGTCGTGGTGCTGTTCGTGATCGAGCTGTCGACGCGGCGGGTCGAGATCGCAGGATTCACGACCGAGCCCGATGGGGCTTGGATGACTCAGATCGCTCGCAACTTGACCGATGCGGAGGACGGCTTTCTGGTCGACAAGAGGTTTCTGATCCAAGATCGCGACCCGTTGTTTACGGGGGAGTTCCGGGAGACGTTGGCAGCGGCCGGGGTCGAGAGCCTGCGCTTGCCCGCACGGTCTCCCAACCTGAACGCCTACGCCGAACGCTTTGTCAGGACGATCAAGGAATCCTGCTTGGAGCGGATGATCCTGTTTGGGGAGCAGTCGCTGCGCCGGGCGATTCAGCAGTTCATCGCCCATTACCATCGAGAACGCAATCACCAAGGACTCGACAATCGGCTCATCTTCCCCGAGGCGGCAGACACGGATCCGGACGCTCCGATCGAGTGCCGTCAACGGTTGGGCGGAATGCTGAACTACTACTATCGGCAAGCCGCCTAAAGCTACCTCACCCGGACCTGGCGGTTCCCACCGCAAAGCCGCCCTGACTCAGTCGCCCCTCGCCGGTCGAGCTACCTGTAGGTTGCGCACTCTCTGTGGACGGCCAACCGATTCCAGCAGCGATCGACCACAAATCAACGCACTCCGTGCGCCAGCCCGGAGTGCGTTTGTCTTCCTCGGAATCGGTCGGTCGTATTTTGGGACCATACGCGGTAGACGCCCGCTCGCTTTAGAGGAAAAGCACCCGCGGTAGCCGGGCGCTCGTACTCTGCTCGCGGCATCGCGTGATTTCGCGTGATTTCGATCTCCACCAGTCTTCCGGGGTCGAGGCGCTCTCGTTCCACCGTGACGGGAATGTAGTTGTCCGTGAGGGCGCGGGTTGGCGGCCCGTCGTGACTTTCCAGCGTGACGGCGGAAAAACGCCGCCCGAGAAGCGAGCGCCTAAAAGCCAGATTCTTTGAGGCGATCAGCTGCCGCAGGATGCGGCTGCGTTCCTTCTTGACGGCCGAAGGGACCTGGTCGGGGTGCTCGGCCGCCGGCGTGCCGGGCCGCGTCGAATAGGGAAACACGTGCAGGTAAGTGAAGGGCATATCGGTGACGAACTGTCGGGTCGCCGCGAAATCGCGCTCGGTCTCGCCAGGGAACCCGACCATCACGTCAGCTCCGATCGAGGCCCACGGCATCAGCCGGCGCGCCGTTTCCAGACGGCCGGCGTAGTGGCGAACGCGGTAGCGGCGGCGCATGGCTCTGAGGATTCGGTCCGAAGCGGACTGAAGCGGAATATGAACGTGCTTGCAGATACGATCGCTCGAGGCCATCAGAGAAAGAAGGTCGTCGCTCCAATCCATCGGCTCGACCGAGCTGAGCCGCAGCTTGGCGACGGGGGTTTCCCCCAGCAGCCGACGCAACAGGTCAAGCAGGCGCGGCCGCGCGGACAAGTCTCGGCCCCAGCGCCCGAGGTTGATTCCGGTCAAGACGATTTCCTTATATCGCTCGGCAAGGGAGCCGACTTGGCCGATCACTTGCTCGGGGCGAGCGCTTCGGCTGTTGCCTCGAACGGAAGGAATGATGCAGAAAGTGCAGCGGTTGTCGCAGCCCTCTTGAATCTTGAGGTTGGGCCGCGTTCGGTCCCGCCCGGCAGCCGTGACGGGGTAGGAGAGGAATTCCTTTTGGTCGCGGATGTCGCCAACCAGGATTTGACCGGCCGCGATTTCCCCGTGATAGGGCGGCTCGGGCGGCTCCGCCCCGGGCGAGATATTGACCAGCTTGGGCGCGACAACGTCGGCGATGGCTGTCTTGTGGGAGTTGCCCACGACCCAGCGAACCCCGGGCAGTTCGGCCAGCTCGGCGGGACGCCGCTGGGCGTAGCAGCCGGTGACAAGGATGCGGGCCTTGGGGTTTTCCCGATGGATGCGGCGAATTGTCTGGCGCGCGTCCTGGTCGGCTTCCGCGGTAACCGTGCAGGTATTGACGATCACCAGCTCGGCGGCGGAGGGCGTGTCCATCTGGAGCAAACCCTTCGTCGCCAAGGCAGCCGCAATGCCGGCGCCGTCGGCCTGCGTCGCACGGCAGCCGAAATTCTGAACGTAAAACTGATGTCCGGCGGTCATGCGAAAGAAGCGGCGGCTTCGATTGGAGTGCCGGGGCCTCTCAGGAAGCCCGAGGCCGTTCCGGTACTCGGTCGTGGGACTGAAGTATCGGCAGGAACTCCCGAGCAGGATCAGTTGTCGCGGTCGCGCCTCATTTTCTTGCGGTTTCGCTTTCGGGCCAGCGCTTGCTTAAGCCGCTTTTTCTCGCCAGGCTTGAGATAGTAGGAATGGCGTTTCACTTCCTTGATAATGTCTTCCTGCTGTACCTTCCTCTTGAAGCGCCGCAGGGCGCTGTCAATTCCTTCGCCTTCGTTTACGTAAACTTCAGCCACGCAATGCACCTCCTCGGCGGGGTGGCGCCCCTAGTGAATATCGCAAGGCGAAAAACCGGCAACCCCAACCGTCTTCCTAAAATTGTACACTAGGGTTGCGAGCGAGGCCAAACCGGAGTCGGCTGCCGGCCGCATGGGGACCCGGCATGTCCGCGGTGTATTTGGTCCGCGCCAGTTGCCATCCTGGGCCCCTTCCACGTCTGGCCCGCTAGCGCGAGCAAACAAGCAGGCTGCTTTCTGTTTTCGAAATACGCTCCGGGCGCAATCCGCGTCGCGGCGCGGCCTCTAGCCTGCTTTTCTCACCAGGTGGCGAGGCGAAGTGCGTGAGAGACCCGTCAGTACACGGCGCGCGCCGCTCGGCACCGCATTTGTTGAATAATGCGGGCGTACTTGAACAGTACGTTGAGCACGGCGAGCAAGCGCAACGCAGTAATGGCGGGCCTATGGCGCGCTTCGGCCGTCAGGTGGTGGGAAATGCGGGCTGGACCTAACACGGCCAGGGGATTGGCCGGCCAACTTTGGGCACGGCATGCCGTGCCCCTACGATGAGCCGCGCCCTACTAGGAGCGGCATGCTGTAAGCCCTTGCTATGAGTAAGGTACTCACCATCATGCTTGCCGGGGGGGCGGGAGAGAGGCTCTATCCGCTGACGAAAGACTGTGCCAAACCGGCCGTCCCCTTCGCCGGCGCCTACCGCATCATTGATATCACGCTTTCCAATTGCATTAACTCGGGTCTGCGGCAAATCTATATCCTGACGCAGCACAAAGCATTGACGCTCAACCGGCATATCCGTCGGGCGTGGAACATTCTCTCCCCCGAGATGGGTGAGTTTGTCGAGATCGTTCCGCCCACCAAGCGGGTCAGCGAGGACTGGTACCTGGGCACGGCGGACGCCGTGTTTCAGAACGCCCAGAGTATCGAGGCGGAGGGGTCGCCCTACACGCTGATCGTGGCCGCCGATCACGTGTACAAGATGAACTACCAGGCGATGCTGGATTGGCATTGCTCCCACGAGGCGGAAGTAACGGTGGGGACCACCCAGGTTTCCCCGGCCGAGGCGGCGCGTTTCGGAATCGTCGAAATTGATCCCGCGTTTCGCATTCGAAGGTTCGAGGAAAAACCGAGCCATAGCCATCCCAGCCGCTCGCGGTTCAATGCGCGCATGTGCAGCGCTTCAATGGGGATCTATCTGTTTACCACGCGCGCTTTATTGGAAGCTCTAGGGGAAGATCACTCTTCTACGAGCAGCTCACATGATTTCGGCGCGGACGTACTGCCGCGATTGGTCGAAAGCGGCCGCCGCGTCTGTGCTTTCGACTTCGCCGGAAACAGTCCGCGGGAGGTTCCCTATTGGCGGGACGTGGGAACCCTGGACGCCTACTACGAGGCGACCATGGGCCTCGTCTCGGTATCGCCGGAGTTCAATCTCTACGACGAGCAGTGGCCGCTGCGAACCGAACAGCCCGTTTACCCGCCGGCGAAGTTCGTTTTCGCCGAAGGAAGCCGCCGTATGGGCGTGGGCGTAAATTCCATGGTTTGCGCCGGGTGCATCGTATCGGGGGGGCGGGTGGTGAACAGCGTCTTATCGCCGGGAGTGCGGGTGAACAGCCATTCGGAGGTGGAAAGCTCGATCCTGTTCCGCAACGTCGTGGTCGGCCCCCACAGCCGGATTCGGCGGGCCATCATCGATAGTCGAGTGCGGCTGCCCGAGTACACGGAAATCGGCTTCGATGTCGAACAGGACCGCCGCAAGGGCCATTTCGTTACCGAGTCGGGAATCGTTGTCGTTCACTCCGCTTCGCCGGGAGTCGAAAAACAAGATCACGAGAACGGTTAACGCGCGTTTCTCACCACTGTCGCGGCGGTGGGGGCAAAAAGCCCGGTGGCCATGGCTCACCCGCGAAAAATACGCCTCCGAGCGGCGCGCGCCTTACCCTGACGGGGATCGCACGCACTTCGCTCTCCCGGTGGTAAGAAGGAACGGCTGGAAACGGCTTTTCATCTGTCCGCGGTCGCCCCGTCGATCAACTCTACATGATCGACGACCCCGATAATGGCGGCGTCGATCGGGGTTTGAAGCCGCTCGATAGCGGTCGTCGCCGCCCAGCCGTCGGTGGCTAAAAGTACTTGATCGCCGATGCCGGCGTCGACCGAGTCTACGGCCAGGACAGGCGCGCCGCGCTGGTTGCCCTCGAGGTCAAGCGGGGCGACAACCAGCAGTTTCAAATCTTCGTGACTGGGGTGTTTGCGCGTGGCGACCACTTCGGCGACCACCCGGCCGAGCAGCATCTTAGCGACCGCCTCGTTGATCGATCGAGTCGACGATGCCGACGACAGCCGCATCCACGCCTACTTTGTCGGGAAGAAACGCGTAAACGGCTTCGCCCCCGCTGCTCCAATAGATTCTTTCGCCCGCCCCCGCGCCGACGGCATCCACCGCGATCAGTGGCCGTCCGGTATCGTCGCCTTCCACCGTGATCGGTTGAATCACCAGCAGCTTGCGGCCTTCGAGGTGCTCGCTCTTGACCGTAGCCCAAACCCGCCCTACTACTCGGCCCAGGCGCATTGACCATTCCCTGAAAAACTCGCCGCCCCGAGCAATTCCGGCGGAGGTGCCATTCGCTTTAACAAGCCCACAGGCGGGCTAGGCAACCAACGGGCGCGGCACACTATGGTTCGTCCCCGGAGTCAAGGTCCAGTTCGTCGACGATGCCGATGATCGCCGCATCGACCGGGCTGTCCTTGCACCCTCTCGCCAGACGCGCCGAGCCGCCCGAGACGGCGATCACCTTTTCGCGGTACCCCGCCCCGACGGTATCGACGGCGATCACGTACCCCGGCTGGTCGTCCCCTTCCGGCGAAACGTAGCGCAGCACGAGCAGCTTTTTCCCTTCCAGCCGCTCGTCCTTGCGGGTGGCGACAACAGTACCGACGACGCGGGCTAGTAGCATCGAGAGCGTCCTCTAAGAAGGCCTTACTTGCCGGCCTTCGGGGGTGAAATCGCGAAAACGTCACTCAGGTTGCTATGCGGACGTGGGATGACGTGCACCGCAATCAGCTCACCAACCCGGCGGGCCGCTGCGGCGCCGGCGTCGGTCGCAGCCTTGACGGCAGCGACGTCTCCACGACACAAAATGGTGACGTAACCGGACCCGATCTTCTCCCAGCCCACCAAGATGACGTTGGCCGACTTGACCATCGCATCGGAGGCTTCAATCAGCGACACCATGCCTCGCGTCTCAATCATTCCAAGGGCTTCACCCATTTATTTTCCTATCCTCCCTTTTCCCGCATCGCTTCCTCCACGAGTCGGATCAGCTCATCGCGGGTCACTGTAAATCGTTGTCGTCCATCCGCCGGGGCGGCGGCGATTGGCGTGTCCTCCGCCGCGACCGGACATCCCGGCTGCGCTGCCGCTGAGGATTCGACGCCATAACGCCCTCGGGACTCGAACAGCTTGTCGACTTCCTTCCGCGGCAGGGTTTTCGCTCCGCCCAGCATCTCGGCGACCAAATTAATTCGCGCGAAGTGTTCCACCGTCTCCATGCGGAAGAAAGCCTGATAGATGTCCTTCCCATAGCTGACCGAACCGTGATTGGCCAGCAAGATTGCATCGTGCTTCGGAATCAGCGGCAGCATCGGCTCCGTCAACTCCGGCGTGCCGGGCAGCCCGTAGGCGGCCAGCGGCACACAGCCCAACCCGATGACCACCTCCGGCAACAGCGCCTTACTGAGCGACAGTCCCGCGGCGGCGAATCCGGTGGCGACCGGCGTGTGCGCGTGGACCACCGCTTGCACGTCCGGACGCATCTTGTAGATCACCAGATGCATCAGGATTTCAGACGTCCTCTCCAGACGCCCGGAAACCTTGTTGCCCTCGTAATCGACGATGATCAAATCGTCGGGGCGCATCATTCCCTTGCTCACACCCGTGGGCGTGGCAAGAATCCGCTCGCCATCTAGTCGAATGGTGATGTTGCCGTCATTGGCGGCCACCCAACCTTTTTGGTGAACGAGGCGGCCAACGTCGACAATGTCTTGCCGATGCTCCCGCTCGGTTTTGACCATGCGACCTCGTATCCTAACGTGGGGAGCGAGCGCTTGTAAAGCAAGAGTCTTGTCTCATGCAAGATGAGTCTGAACGAGGAGTTTGTTTCTCACACAAGATGAGCCTGAAGGATCGGGGAGTGGGCATGCTGGGAATTGACTATCCAAGTGCAAAACACCAGCAAGCTGAACCTGCAACAGATCCAGCAGTTTCTCCACTCCAGCGAGGAGATTCGATTCAAAGGCAAAGGGCGGGCCGAGATCTACACGTGGGTGGCGCGCACGCTTCGCCAGCACGGCTACAGCCGCCAAAACCGCGCCGACAAAGGGCTGCTGCGGCAGTATCTGGTCAAGATGACCGGACTGAGCCGGGCGCAAATCACGCGGCTGATCCAGCAGTACCGGCAGGGCGGAGAACTCCAACCCGCCCGCTACCGGCGGCATCGCTTTGCCCGCAAGTACACGCCCGCCGACGTCGAACTGCTGGCGGCGGTGGACGAGGCCCACGAAACCCTCAGCGGCCCGGCCACGCGCAAGATCCTCGAGCGGGAATACCAGCAGTACCAGCAGCGCGAATACGAGCGGCTGGCGGGGATCTCGGTGGCCCAGATCTATCGCCTGCGGCGGCGCAGAGCCTACCGCCAGCGGCGGCTGCATTTCACCAAGACCCGGCCCACGGCGGTGTCGATCGGCGAGCGGCGCCGGCCCGACCCGCAAGGCCAACCCGGCTTTCTGCGAGTGGATACGGTGCATCAAGGGGATCGCGATGGCGTCAAGGGCGTCTACCACATCAATGCCGTGGATGAAGTCACCCAGTGGCAAGTGGTCGGCGCCACGCCCGCGATCAGTGAAGCCTGGCTGGAGCCGTTGCTGAAAGCCATGATCGAGCAGTTTCCCTTTCGTATCCGCGGCTTCCATTCCGACAACGGCAGCGAGTTCCTCAATCGCACGGTGGAGAAGCTATTGAACAAGCTGCTGATCGAACAGACCAAGTCGCGTCCGCGGCACTCCAACGACAACGGCTTGGTGGAATCGAAAAACGGCGCGGTGATCCGCAAACACATGGGATATACGTACATCGCGGCGCCGCACGCGGGGCGCATCCAGCGCTTCTACCAACAGCACTTCAATCCCTATTTGAACTTCCACCGGCCCTGCGGACAGCCCGAGATCAAGACCGACGCCAAAGGCAAGCAGAAGCGGGTGTACCGCCACTACCAGACGCCTTGGGAATCTTTCGAGAAGTTGCCCGAGGCCGCCAGCTATCTCAAGCCAGGGCAGAGGCTGGAGGCTCTGGGCCGCATTGCCCAGGCCGAAAGCGACACGGCGGCGGCCCGCCGGATGCAGCGAGCCAAGCAGAAGCTGTTTGCCAGTTTCCGTTCCGCGAACACGCCGTGCTGAACAGCAGGAAGAGGGCTGTGGAAATGACGGGCGATGGAAAACGAGGAAAACCAAAACCAGGTTTCCCTTCGTTTCCCACCGCCCTTGGAAATCGCTCCGCGATTCCCACAATCCCACAACCCCGACGACGATTCTCCCCTTCCCAAAACTCAAAATCAAAAAGCCCGAAAGGAGCCCCAGCGACTCAAAAAGCCCCAACCCCCGTCTTCAGGCTCATCCTTCGATGAGAAAATGCTGCAAGGACGGGCCTGGAACTCCCAGATGCATCGGAGGGGGCTGCCGCGGTTCTCCATGGTTATGGCGAACGCGCCTCTGAAAACGAAAGGCTACAATGACATCGTGATTCGCCAAGCCGCACAGACCATCGCCCGCTACGGCATGCTCGACGCCGGAGACCGCGTGGCCGTCGCCGTTTCCGGGGGCCCAGACTCGGTAGCGCTGCTCGAATGCCTGCGCGAGCTCGCCCCACAACTCGGCATCACGCTCGCGGTAGCGCACCTCAACCACCAGCTTCGCGGACCCGAGTCCGGCGAGGACGAGCAGTTCGTCCGGCGATTGGCTCGCCGCCGCCGCCTGAAATTCGTCTCTAAGAGGGTGGATATCGCAGGCCAGGCGCGCGAAAGCGGCGAAAACATCGAGCAACTGGGGCGTAGTTTCCGATATGAGTTTTTTGGCGAGTTGGTTCGCCGAGGGCAATTCGACAAGGTGGCGGTCGGGCATACGCTTTCCGACCAGGCTGAAACGGTGCTTTTTCGGCTGCTGCGAGGCTCGGGAACCGCCGGGCTGTCCGGAATTCGGCCCGTGCTCGAAAACAAGGTAGTGCGACCGATGATCGAGGTTACCCGAGAGCAAGTCATGGGGTATCTGAGGACGGGTGGCCACAAATGGCGCGATGACTCGAGCAATCAAGATCCCCGCTTTGACCGCAACAGAATTCGGTATGAGCTTTTGCCGCGGCTCAGCGAGGGCTGGAACCCCAATCTTTCCGGGACTTTAGCCCAGATCGCCGAATGGGCGCAGGGGGAAGAGAGTTATTGGCAGGGCGTGTTGCCGGCCATGGCCGAGCGCTATCTCGAATCGAAGAGCGACGGCATCTACTTCCAAGCCGCGGAGATGACGGCCCTGCCCGTCGCAGTGGCACGCAGATTGCTGCGCGTGGCAGTCGATAGGGCCCGCGGGAACCTGACGGGCATCAGCTTTGAGCACATCGAGGCCCTGCGGGGGCTGGCGGCCCGGCGCCGGGGAAACGGGAGATCGCACATTCCGGATTTGGAGGCTATCCGGTCGTTCGATCAGATCCGACTGGCTCGCTTTTCTCGGGAACCGGAACCTTACTCGCGGAGACAGTGTATCCTAGTACACGCCCCGGGTTCTTTTAAGCTACCCTGGGGGTCCTCCTTAGTCGTTCTCAAGAGATACACCCGAGAGAACTTTCAGGGGAAAGAGCGTTATAATGGAAGGTGTCACGGCCTAATTGACTGGGAAAAAGTCCCCAAACCGCTTAAGTTGCGTAGTTGGAGGGCGGGAGACCGCTACCATCCGCGGGGTCGGAAGGGGGCTAAGAAGCTCAAAACGCTGTTTCAGGAGCGCAAGATCGCGGTCTGGGAACGGCCCCGGTGGCCGGTGATCGCCGCGGTCTCAGCCGAGCCGGCAGAGGCCCGGGTGGAACCCGGCGAGCGTGAAGTTGTCGTGTGGGCGCGTGGTTTTGGGCCGTCAGTGGAATTTGCGGCGGACGATAATAGCCGCATCGTCGTGGACATTACCGAGTACGCTTCAGGTGGCGACGGCGAAATAGGAATCGAATCAGGAACCTAGCGCGTCTATAGGAGTAGGTTTAGAGGAATAGACTGCCCTCTCCGGGGTGAGTGGACACTAGAGGAATGCGATCGTGAATTCGACAGTCAAGACTGCGGTGTTCTGGGTCGTCATGCTGTGCACGGCGATTCTGCTTTGGCGCGTGATCCAGACGGGTAGCGCGGCCGGAGAAAGACCACTTACCTACTCGGAGTTCTATCAAGAAGTCAAAGCCGGCAATGTCCGCAGCGTGACCATCGCCGGCAACCAGGTTACCGGCAAGCTCCGCGGCGACGAGAAGCTGCGCACGACGATTCCCTCCGATTATCCGGGCATCATCGATGTGCTGCAGGAAGCCGGAGTGGCCATCGAGGTCAAGGAATCGAGCACCCCGGCTTGGCTGAGTTTTCTCATCAACGCTTCACCGTTCATTCTGCTGTTCGGTTTTTGGATCTTCATGATGCGGCAGATGCAGGCTGGGGGGAACAAGGCGCTCAGCTTCGGCAAGAGTCGGGCGCGTCTGCTGACCAGCCAGCAAAAGAAGATTACCTTCAAGGACGTCGCCGGGGTCGACGAGGCCAAGGAAGAGCTCCAGGAGATCATCGAGTTCCTGCGAGAGCCACAGAAGTTCCAGAAGCTGGGGGGACGAATCCCCAAAGGCGTTCTGCTGGTGGGGCCGCCCGGAACGGGCAAAACTCTAATGGCGCGAGCCATCGCCGGCGAGGCCAATGTGCCCTTCTTCTCGATTTCAGGATCGGACTTCGTGGAGATGTTCGTCGGGGTCGGCGCCAGCCGCGTGCGAGACCTCTTCGAGCAGGGCAAAAAGAGCGCTCCCTGCATTATCTTCGTGGATGAAATCGACGCCGTCGGACGCCATCGAGGGGCCGGGCTGGGCGGCGGCCATGACGAGCGCGAACAAACCCTCAACCAGTTGCTGGTGGAGATGGACGGCTTCGATTCGAACGAAGGCGTCATTCTGATAGCAGCCACCAACCGGCCCGATGTTTTGGACCCGGCTCTACTGAGGCCGGGCCGCTTCGATCGCCGCGTGGTGGTGAATCGCCCCGACGTCCGCGGCCGCGAGGGCATCCTGCGGGTTCATACCCGCAAGGTCCCGCTTGCCAATGACGTTGCCTTGCGCGTGCTGGCGCGCGGCAGTCCTGGTTTCTCGGGCGCCGACCTAGCCAACTTGGTTAACGAAGCCGCTCTTTACGCCGCTCGCCAGAATCGCAAGGTCGTCACGATGTACGACTTCGAGCTGGCCAAGGACAAGGTCATGATGGGCACCGAGCGCCGCTCGATGATACTGACCGACGAGGAAAAGAAGAATACCGCCTACCACGAGGCTGGGCACGCCCTGGTCGCGGCCATGATTCCCCACTCCGATCCACTCCACAAAGTGACCATCATCCCGCGGGGAGCGGCACTGGGCGTTACCATGCAGCTGCCGCTCGAAGACAAGCACACCTATACGAGAGACTTTCTGGGGGCCAGATTGGCCATCCTGATGGGCGGGCGCATTGCCGAAGAGATGTTCCTCGATCACATGACCACCGGCGCCGGCAATGACATCGAGCAGGCCACGGAAATGGCGCGCCAGATGGTCTGCGAATGGGGAATGAGCTCGCTCGGACCGCTTACCTTCGGGAAAAAGGAAGAGCAGATCTTCTTGGGCCGCGAGATCGCCCAGCACCGCGACTACAGCGAGGCGACCGCTATTCGCATTGACGCCGAAGTCAGCAACTTGGTCAAGTCGGCTTACGATCAGGCGAAGAAGATCATCACCGACCACTCTGACGCCCTGGTTCGAATGGCCGAGGCACTTCTGGAACGTGAGGTGCTCGACGGCGACGACGTGCGGGCCTTGGTCGAGGGCCGTGAACTCCCCGACGTCTCGACGCCGGAGGTCGACTCCTCTCCCACTCCTCAACAAGTGCTCCGACCGGACTCACCCAAACCCGAACGGGTGCCCGGCCTTTCCGAAGGCGAACAGCCGTCTCCAGCCTAGTTCTCAGTCTCATCAATACACTCACGGTTCGGGATTTGCCCTGTCACTAAGGTTCCAGGCTCAGTTCCCTGCTCGCGCACACCCGCGCGACAAGAACCCCTGCTGCCCCGCGGCGCGGGCCCGTGGCCGGTAGCGGCGCCCTCCGACCGCCATTGGGCACAGCATGCTCCGCCCTACCGTCTTTGGCTGCCTGGAAATGTAGGGGCCTAGCATGCCTTGCCCAAAGTTCTCGATCGCCCACCCGGCGAGTGCTTACTTGCAAAAGTTGGCGATCGTTTATAGCCTGCAATTCCTGAACCGCTCCCTCACGGTCGCGGCTCGGGAGGCTCTCGATAGCGGATAGTCCGGATCGTGTTTGACCGCCACCTAGGCGGCTGATACACTGAGGTTTTCGTGGTCGGGGTGATCGAGAGCGGTGAAGTTCGCGTCCGTTGTTCCCTCCATCGCGTGTTACCATGCCCAAACGAACGTTTCAACCCAATCGCCGTCGCCGCGCCAAGACGCACGGTTTCCGGGCCAGGATGAAGTCTCCGGGGGGAAGGAAGGTGCTGGCCAACCGGCGGGCGAAGGGTCGGCATGTCCTCACCGTCAGCTCGGAGAAGTAATCAACCCACGGCCGAGCGCTTCCCGCGGTCCAGGCGGCTTCGGAAGAAGGCCGAATTCCAGCGCGTTTACGGAGAAGGACGGAAGCTGACGAGCGCCTACTTCCGGGTTTTCCTCAGACAGACCGGAGGTCGGGAGCCCACGCGGGTCGGCCTCTCGGTTTCCCGCTCGATAGGAAACGCTGTCGCCCGGAATCGCGTGAGACGGCGGCTCCGGGAAGCTCTGCGGCGCAACTGGGTTGAGATCCCCGACGGTTGTGAAGTCGTCGTCCATGCCTACCGAAGAGCGATTGATGCTCCCTGGGAAGATCTTGAGACGGAAGTCCGACGTGTTTTCCGCGAAGCTGGCCGGTCAGTCCGACAACGCAGTGATGGATGACTCTATCGCTTCGCAAAGCTTTGCCCAGCGTGCGGCGGTCTTCGGACTGCTGGTCTACAAAAGCGTCCTTTCGCCGCTGCTGCCCTCCTGCTGCAAGTTCCACCCTTCGTGTTCCTGCTATGCCAAACAGGCGGTAGAAAGCCATGGAGTAAGACGGGGTATGTGGCTGGCCGCCAAGCGGGTTCTTCGCTGCCGGCCGCTCTCCCCAGGCGGCTACGATCCGGTCCCTGATGCCTGAAGACGACCAGTTTGTTCAGAAGCGCTTACTGCTGGCCTGCGTGATCTCGGCCGTCGCCATTACGGCGTACACTTTCTTCGCCCGCCCGGTGGCCCCTGTCGTAGCTCCTGAAACCGGCGCTGAACTCGTTACGGCGGAACCATCCTGGGATCCCTCCGGAGAGGAAGCTCCCTCCGAGGCGCCCGAGCCGGCGGCTGCTCCCGGAACCCAAGCGGCCGAGTCGGAGCAAGAGATCGTTGTGGAGTCGGACACCTTTGTAGTCCGCTTCTCGAATCGCGGGGCCGTGGTAACGAGCTGGGTGCTCAAGGGATACGATGCCGCCGACCGTGAGCCGCTTGACCTGGTTCATGCGGGCGGCGCCAAGAGCCACGGCTACCCCTTTGGTTTGGCGCTCTCCGGCGGCCAGCCTGTAGGCGAGATAAACCAAGCTCTCTTCGTTGTCGACAACGGGCTGTCGCACCGCTTCGCGCCCGCGACCGTCAGTTTCGAATACTCCGACAGCGTCCACACGGTCCGCAAGTCCTTCCGCTTCGAGGCCGAGGGGTATTTGGTCGAAATTGCGAGCGATCTCGTCGAGAGCGGCGAAGCTCGCTCTCACCTACTGACCTGGCCCGGGGGCTTCGGCGACACCGCCCAGCCGGACGACCAGATGTACAGCACAACGTTCTACTACGATCCCTCCCTGCGTGAGCTGCTGCGCAATGAAGCCTCCGATCTGGAGGATGGCCGGACAACCAATATCGGGCCCTACCCCTACGTCGGCATCGACGACAGCTTTTTCACGGCGGCGTTTATGCCGTTGGGGTCGGAGATGACCGTGCAGCTTGAAAGCTCGGGGGTAGCCATCGAGCCGATCGCCACCGGCGCGGAAGCGACGTTCGCGGCGCTCGCGGTCGGGGGCGCTAAGAAAAACCAGCTGCGGTTGTTCGTGGGTCCTAAGAGTTACGACACCCTGGCATCTGTGCGGCTCGAGCTACGGGAAATCGTCAGTTTAGGGTTCGGATGGTCTGTTTTCAGATGGCTCAGTTTTCTCCCCGAGTCGATCTACTGGATGCTGCGATGGACGCACGACTATGTCGGGGTGAGCTACGGTTGGGGCATCATTCTGGTTACGATCTTCCTCAATTTCGTCATGCTGCCCTTGAAGTGGAAGAGTTCGAAATCGATGAAGAGAATGCAGGCCTTGCAACCGCTGATCAAGCAGATCAACGAAAAGTACAAGGGCCTCGGCCTACGGGACCCCAAGAAGGCGAAGCAGCAAGAAGAGACGATGGCCCTCTACAAAAAGCATGGGGTGAACCCCTTGGGCGGCTGCCTGCCGATGCTGCTCATGATGCCTTTCTTCTTCGCCTTCTACAAAGTCTTGAGGGTGGCGATCGAAATGCGTCAGGAGCCTTGGTTGTGGGTGGGCGACTTGTCGCTCCCGGAGCAAATTCCGATTCGTGTTTTGCCGCTGGCCATGGTGGCCTCACAATTCTGGATGCAGAGTTTGACGCCGACGCCCGGCACTGACCCCGCTCAAATGCGGCTGATGAAGTTCATGCCACTGATGATGGGGTTCGTGTTTTACGGGTTCTCCAGTGGGCTGGTGTTATACTGGTTGACCAGCAACGTCGTCGGTGTCGTGCAGCAGCTTCTGCTGAACCGCTTGCCGTCCGAGCCGATTGAGATCGAGCGGCCGAAAGGGCGCCGCAAGAAGAAACGGCCGCACAACTGACCGCTGGACCCCCTTTCTTCGAACATGCCCGAGCTGACCTGGACGGTGGACGCTCTGCGCCCGAAAATCGTCGAATTCCTGGACCCCGTCTTGACGGCGTCCGCTCTTGAACTCAGCTTCGACGTTCGCGACGCCGGCCCCCTCCAGAACCCGGACCTTATCTCTCCCGATTTGATGGTCGCCTTCGAGGGCCCGGACGTCGATTTGTTGCTGGCTTATCGAGGCGAGCTGCTGCTGGCGCTCGAACAACTGACCATGGAGGCTCTCAGGGTTCCGCACGGCGAGCGTTACAGGCTAATATTCGATGCCAACGACTATCGCATGATGCGCATCGAGGAGTTAAGACTCAGTGCCGTCACGGCGGCTGAGAAGGTCAAAAGCGCCGGCGCGCCCTTCCATTTCCACCCCATGACCTCCCGGGAGCGCAGAATCGTTCACTTGGCCCTGCGCGACGACGCGGACGTTACAACCGTCTCGGAAGGCGTTGCGCCAAACCGGCACGCGGTCGTTTACGCGGCTGAGCGCAAGTGAGACGAGCATTGCGCGGAGCGGTCGGAAGTTCGCTGAATAGCGGGAGCGCTCGCTGGCGTTCGCGGCTCTGATTCGCTCGGCGCGAGTTGCAGCCTTGACCGCAGGCTTCCGCCCGCGGCTCTGAATCGTGCTCGCGCCCTCCTTCGCAGCGTTAGCCGCGAACGTGGTTGCCCGAACAGTTCGGCGTCGACAGTCGGCCGGCCGATCATAGCCAGACAGAGCCGCCGGGCGGAAGCCCGCGGGACCGTGCTCGGGCAGCGCGAATCTGTGCAGTTCTCGCCAAGGGCCCACGCCCTGACGGGCACGGCTCTGTTCGGTGGTTGCCTGCTTTGTCGCGTTCGCGAGCCCGCACCCTGACGGGCGAGGCCCATGCGCTACGCGCCAAGAGTGTTTGACGGGCCGCTCGGAGCGCGGGCTAGCTTTTGAAAGTCGAGGAACAGCGACGCCCGGGGCGAAATTGACTCCTATCGATCCCCAAGACACGATTGTTGCCGTCTCCACCCCACCGGGCAGAGGCGGGATCGGTGTCGTACGGCTTTCCGGGACAAAGACTCTCGAGTTGACGGAGAAGCTGGTCTCGACCAAGGCTCCCAAAACGTTCGAGCCGCGCGTCGCTACCCGCGGCGAGCTCGTAGACGGCGAGGGACGCGGCGTAGACCAAGTGCTGGTCACTTTCTTCCGCGGGCCGAACTCCTACACCGGCGAGGACGTGGCCGAGATCTCTTGCCACGGCTCACCGGTCGTTTTAGCCTTCGCCGTCGAGCGGGCCATGGAGTTTGGCGCCCGCCTCGCCGAGCCGGGCGAGTTCACCCAGCGCGCTTTCTTCAACGGCCGCATCGACCTCGCTCAAGCGGAGGCCGTACGGGACTTGATCGAAGCCACCACGGTGTATCAGGCCCGCGTGGCGCTGCAACAGGTCGAGGGGGCGCTGTCTCGCCGCCTGACCTCGCCGAAGAATCAACTCTGTGAACTGATCGCGCTCCTGGAAGCCGGAATTGACTTTGCCGAAGATGATGTTCCCGTGGCCGCGGACGCCGAAATTCTGGGGCGCCTTCGGCCGCTGATGGCCGATATCGAGAAGCTGGCCGAGAGCTACCGCTTCGGCAAGGTTGTCCGCGGGGGCATTACGCTTTCCATCCTAGGGCGCCCGAACGTCGGCAAATCCAGCCTTTTCAACCGCTTGTTGGAACAGGATCGGGCCATCGTCACGGCGACGCCGGGAACGACCCGGGACCAGGTGAGCGAGACCCTGGTTGTCGAGGGATTGCCCGTCAAGCTTATCGACACGGCCGGAATTCGAGCGACTTCCGACGTCGTGGAAACCAAGGGTGTCGAGAAGAGCTACGAGGCGCTGGCGGATGCCGACTTGATCCTGGTCGTCCTCGATCTGTCGCAGCCGCTGCAAAATACCGATAGAGAGTTGTTGGCGCGGGAAGGGAAGGGCTGCCGTAGCCTTGTGGTCGGCAATAAGAGCGACTTGCCCGGGAAAGCGGAGGTCGGCCGACCCTATTTGGCCGTCTCGGCGACGACGGGAGACGGAATTCCCGAGCTCCGGCGGCAGATCTACCAGCACGCCGTTCCCGACCATAGCGAGGGCGCCGAGGCCGGCTTCATCACCAATATCCGCCACGCGCAGCTGCTACGGGACTCGCTCGAACAGTTGGAACGCGCCGCGCGAGCCGTCGCCGCCCAAGTGCCTCACGAAATGCTACTGCTTGACCTCTACGCTGCGCTCAAACCGATCGATGCCGTCACCGGAGCGACAACTGTCGAGGACATCCTGGACAACATCTTTTCCACCTTCTGCATCGGAAAGTGACGATACAATGGAGCCATGCAGGCTGTGGTCTACGTCACGTTGAAGACAACTGTCTTGGATCCCCAGGGGCGAACGATCTGCTCGACGCTGAACGGGCTGGGGCATGAGAGCGTAAAGGATGTCCGGCAGGGCAAGTATTTCGAGATCGAAATGGACGACACCGCTTCTGCCGACGAAGCCCGCGAGGAGTTGGAAAAGATCGCCCGGGAAGTTCTCGCCAACCCCGTCATCGAGGAGTACCGCATTGACTGGAAAGATTAGCGAGTTCCCGGCAGGACAGGCGCTTGCGGCTCGCGGCGGGGAGGGCCACCAATTTCGAGCCGTCGAAGAGTCAACAAGTTACGGAGGTATCCGGACGCGAAATCGGCTGACTCCCCCTGCCACCACCCAGTTCCTCCTTTTTGCATCGGAAAGCATCTAAAATGTGCGGCATCGTAGGCTATATCGGCCCCGGGGAAGCGGTCCCGGTCATCATTGACAGTCTCAAGAGGCTTGAGTATCGCGGCTATGACTCGGCCGGTCTCGCCGTAGGGGCCGACGGCAGTGAACTGGCGGTGCGCCGGGCCGCGGGGAAACTCCGCAACCTTGAAGAGGCCGTGCGCCTGAACCCGGTCGAGGGCACCTACGGCATCGGCCACACCCGCTGGGCCACGCACGGCCGGCCGACGGAAGAAAACGCCCACCCGCATCGCGACTCCACGGGCGACATCGTCGTCGTTCACAACGGCATCATCGAGAACTACCTGGCTCTAAAGGCCGGCCTGGAAAAAGAAGGGCATCGCTTCGTCACCGACACGGATACGGAAATCATTGCCCATCTGATCGAGAAGTTCAGCCGCGACGGAGAGTCGCTGGAACAAGCCGTGCGCAAAGCGGTGCCTCATCTGCGAGGCGTCTTCGCCATGGCGGCGATCTCCCGCCGCGACCCGCACAAGATCGTCGCCGCCCGCCGCGGTCCGCCCGCCGTCGTGGGTTTGGGCCGGAACGAGTACTTCGTAGCGTCCGACGTTCCCGCCATCCTGCACCACACGCGCGACATCTTTTTCCTGGCTGACGGGGACATTGCCATCTTGACGGCGAACGGCGTGCGCCTGACGGACTTCGAGGGCCGCGGGGTCAACCGTCCGGTGAAGCATATTCTCTGGGACCCGGTCATGACCGAGAAGGGCGGCTACAAGCACTTCATGCTCAAGGAGATCTTTGAGCAGCCGCGCGCTATCCGTGATACCACTCTGGGACGAGTCGGCCGTGAAAGCGGCCGAGTCTTTCTCGACCAGATGGAAATCACGCCCAGCGAGTTCGCCGCCGTCGAACAGGTTCGCATCGTAGGCTGCGGCACCTCGTGGCACGCCGGGTTGGCGGGGAAGTTCATGATCGAGCGGGTAGCGGGCATACCGGTCGAAGTCGACTATGGCAGCGAGTTCCGTTACCGCGACCCGATTCTTCCCGACAACACGCTGGCGGTCGTTATCAGCCAGTCCGGCGAGACGGCGGATACTTTGGCCGCTCAGCGCGAAGCCAACGGCAAGGGGGCCAAGACCCTGG
The DNA here is from genome assembly GCA_965206025.1 of Bryobacterales bacterium. Taxonomy (GTDB): domain Bacteria; phylum Acidobacteriota; class Terriglobia; order Bryobacterales; family UBA6623. The sequence goes on from CBDBIU010000004.1 coordinate 1,547,268, forward strand.
CGATCTGCAATGTCTTGGATTCCATGGTGACTCGAGAGGCCGCCGGCACGATCTACACCCACGCCGGACCGGAGATCGGCGTCGCCTCGACCAAGGCCTTCAGCGCGCAACTGACGGCGCTGTTCATTCTGGCTCTACATCTTGGCCAGGCGAGCGACAAGTTGACGACGAAAGAGTCTCGCCGGCTGGTCCAGGAACTGCTTAGCGTCCCAACAAAGCTGGAAAGCGTGCTGGGTAAAGACAGCGAGTGTGAAGAGCTGGCGCGAAAGTTTTACCGGGCGAACGATTTTCTTTTCTTGGGCCGCGGCATTCACTACCCCATCGCCCTCGAGGGCGCGTTAAAGCTCAAGGAGATCTCCTATATTCACGCCGAGGGTTACCCGGCCGGAGAGATGAAGCACGGCCCCAACGCCCTGATCGACGAGGATCTGCCCGTTGTGATCATCGCCACCCGAGATCCTTCGAGCGAAGCGTCCCAACTGCGCTACGAGAAGACGCTCGCCAACATCAAGGAAGTCGAAGCCCGGCAGGGCCAGGTTTTAGCCGTCGCCAATCAAGGGGACGAGGCGATCAAGCAGATCTTGGAACATGTGATCGAGGTTCCGCCGGCCCACGAGCTGCTGCTGCCGATCATCGAAATCGTGCCCCTCCAGCTTCTCGCCTACCACATCGGCGTACTGCGCGGCTGCGACGTCGACCAGCCACGCAATCTGGCGAAGAGCGTCACCGTGGAGTAGCGCGCCGCGGGCAGAGTCGTGGCCCTGGGCGTCCGGTCCGGCCTCGGATCGGCTTCACTCGCCGCACGATTCAGCTCCCGACTTCAGAACGGACGCCTTTGCCGATGTGCCGGCGGTTCGGCATTCCACGTGGAAGCCGAGCGAACCAAGGAAGGTATAATTTGTCTAGCCCGCTTTTCTCACCACGTGGCGAGGCGAAGTGCGTGAGAGGCCCGTCAGTACAAGGCGCGCGCCGCTCGGCGCCGCATTTCTTGAATAATGCGGGCGTACTTGAACAGTACGTTGAGCACGGCGAGCAAGCGCAACGCAGTCATGGCGGGCTTATCGCGTGCTTCGACCGTCAGGTGGTGAGATAAGGCGGGCTAGTTGCCGTCCGAGGGCCCGCTCGATCCGTCTTCGCCCTGAAGCTGCGGCACAAGCTCTGCGTTGACCAACATGCCCCCAACCTCGGCTAAGGATAGCGGATTTCCCTATGATCGGATTTACGTTGCCCTTGGCGTACTCATCTTCGCCTGCTGGTCGTGGCTTATCCTCGGAACGCTGAGCTTCCCCAAGCGCGGATTTGATTTTCGGGCCTTCTACACCGCCGCTTCACTGCCCCTCGATGAGCTTTACGATTTTGAGACCCAGGCTGTGTACCAAAGGGAGCTTTGGAAAGATTGGCCGGAGATCGACAACGTTCTGCCGTCGCCATTCCCCCGGCCGCCTTTCTACGCTCTGCTGCTCAAGCCCTTGGGGTATCTCGATTATGTGACTGCTCTTCACACCTGGCTCGTGCTCCTGTCGCTGGCGTCGGTGGCGAGCGTGCTCCTGGTGGGAAAACTCTACGGCGGGGGTCCCGGCATCCTCGTCCTGCTGATCAGCTTCTATCCCTTCTCCACCGCCCTTCGCATGGGTCAGGACTCTCCTCTGGTACTGCTCGCGGCTTTGCTTGCCATCCACTTCCTTCGGCGCGGCCGCGAGTGGCTGGCGGCGCTGTGTCTGGCATTCGCCTTCCAAAAGTTCAATATGGTCTTTCTTCTTCCCGTGGCCCTGCTTTTGCACAAGAAGACCTCATTCCTAGCGAAGCTGGCCACCGTGGTGGCGGGGCTTGCCGCTTTGAGCGTAGCCCTGGTTGGACTGGATGGCGTCTGGGGTTACTACCATCTCTTGACCCGCGGTTCGCTGGACTTGTTCTTTTGGAATGCCTGGAACCTTCGTGCTCTGGTGTGGCGGTTCGGATGGAACCAGCCGCTCTATGTTCTTCTCACGGTCTTGGTTCTGGCCTGGTTGTTTGTGTTGTTGCGGAAGCTGGAGTTTGAAACGGCGTTTTGGATGAGTATATCGGGGGCGCTGATCGTTTCCTGGCATTCCTCTGGCTATGAGCACCCGGTCGTGCTGCCCTTGATCTACCTAGCCTGGACTCGGTACCGGGTCTACATGGCCGCTTTTCTACTCTTTTTCGGACTGTGGCCTCACTTCCACTTCGTAGACCGAATATCTTGGCTGGTGACCCTCACTCTGCTGGCCTTCACCGTCGAATTGTGGTGGAAGGGCCGTTCTCCGAATGTTCCCCGAGAAGCGCCGGCCGCCCCTTCCGGGTAACTCTTGCTTCTTCGTGGCTAGCCCGCATTTCTCACCACCTGACGGTCGAAGCACGCGATAAGCCCGCCATGACTGCGTTGCGCTTGCTCGCCGTGCTCAACGTACTGTTCAAGTACGCCCGCATCATTCAAGAAATGCGGCGCCGAGCGGCGCGCGCCTTGTACTGACGGGCATCTCACGCACTTCGTCTTGCCACGTGGTCGGAAAAGCGGGCTGGATGGCCTCTAGCCTTCACGCAAAATAGATCATCATCCACAGAGCCAGCCCGCACAGCAGCCAGGCCCACGGCCGTTCGCTGCGCCAGAAGGGCCGTGAGAGTTCGCCGGCCGGATCCGACCGATAGGTCCACCAGGTGTAGCGCTCCGAACCTTCGTCACGTCGAGTGACTAGCCTTACTACAAGGATTAATGCAGCTCCGAACAGCGCGGTTAGGGCCACTCGGTGCAGAAAATTCAGTTCTGATCCGAACGTAAGTTGAACCCATTCGGCGATTGCCGGTGGATCAACCATCAAACGGTTGTAGGCCTGCTCAATGAACACCGAGAAGAAGGGCGAAAGAAGGATAGTCAGGAAGCCGCCGGTCGCCGTCGCCCCCCCCATAGCGCCCCCACCAGGAACGCGACCAGGATCCCCGGCAGAAGGTGTGAAGATTGATCGGCCATTCGGAAAAAGAAGTTGTCGCCCTCCGTTTCTGTGAAGGTGACGGCGGCCAACCATCCGGGAATAATGACCAAAATCACAATGCAAACCCGGCCGACAAGCAGCAATTCCCGTTCGCCGGCCTCGCGCCGAATGTAGCGTTTGTAGAAGTCGAACGTGAGGATGGTCGCACCGGAGTTCATCATCGAGTCAAGGCTGGAGAGAATCGCACCGATGAGTCCGGCCGCGATGACGCCGGCGAGTCCGTACCCCGCCGGCACGACGAGGCGCACAAGCATGGAAAACGCGTCGTCAGGCTGAGGGAGCGCCGCCAGCTCTCCGGAATCGACCCGCGCCTGGAACAAATGACCGGCCGCGATTCCGCCGGCAACCGAGAAGAACGGGATGAGTAGCTTCAGGTAGCCCGCGGCGACGATTCCCATTCTGCCGTCGAAACTAGTGCGGGCGGCCAACGTGCGCTGCACGATGAACTGATTCGTCCCCCAGTAAGAGAAGTGCAGGATCATCAACCCCGTAAAGATACCGGTCCAGGGAATCTCCGGATGATTCGGCGGCAAGTAGAGGTGAAATTTCTGTTCGGCCGGCGGTAAAGCCGCGTCTTTCGCCATCAGTCCGGTGAACCCGCCGATCTCGGGCTGCGCGAAGACAAACAGGGCTACAGAAATCCCTGCCATCATCAGCAGCATCGATTGGATCGCGTCGGTCCAGATGACTGCTTTCAATCCCCCTACGATCGTGTAACAGGCGGTCACCAGCGCGAAGATCACAATCCCGGTCGTATAGCTGACTTCCAGGGGCGTGCCGCGCAACAGAAAAAGCATTGACCGTGAACCGATGTAGAAGGCGATGACCATATGGACCAGAACGATGAAGACGAGAATCGTAATGGCGTAAGCCACGCGGCTCCTCTCGTCGTAGCGACGACCCAGGTATTCCGACAGCGTGTAAATCCCCATGCGCCGATAAAGCGGAAGAAAGACGTAACAGAGCAGCATGAGCCCTGCAACAGCCCCAATCTCGAAATGCGCCTGAGCGAAGCCGATCGAGTACCCGATGCCCATCATTCCGACCAAGTGGTTGGCGTTTATGTTCGTGCCAAAGATCGAGCCCGCCACACCCCACCAGGGCACCCCGCGCCCGGCCAGGAAAAAGTCTTTCGTATCCTTCTCCTTGCGGCCGGTCCACAGACCCACGGCCATGATCAAAGCGATGCTGGCCAGAAAAATGCCGATGTCCAGCGTCGTCAGGGTGACCCGCGTCACGCTCTCTACTCCGTCGGTTCCAGCCATGTCTCGCCCTAATACTCGTTAGTTAAGGCCTGTCCAGCCCCGGAGGGGCCTAGCCCGCGGCGGAGGAAAAAGGGGGACTCGAAGAGGTGAAAAAATCGGGGCTGTCACAAGCGGCGATTTTCTCACCTATTAAAGAAGGGACGTATAATCGATGACGCCTTCCGCAGCGGTTGACCGTCCCCAGGATTTTCTCACATCTTTCTGCCACCAATTCGCTACGCTTGGTAACCCTCGGGAAAAGCACATGGCCGGAAGCGAATTGGCTGGCTGTACGCGTTTTTTTCAGCATTTTGAGCGTGAAGGGGTCTTCGACCAACTATTGAACATTGCCGTCCACGAGCTTGCGCACGGTTGGATCGTCGAGGTCAGTCGCGGTAATAATGCGAGCCGGAAATTGAATCGATCTTTGCGGCGTTTCGCCGTTTAGTTTTTGGACGACGGTCTCTACGCCCAGGTAGCCGATGCGGAACGTATCCTGTATGAGCAGCGCGTCGATGACCCCGTCTCGAAGACCCTGCTGCAAGCCGGGGCTGGCGTCAAACCCAACCAGCTTGACTTTGCCCGCCAAGCCGCGGGCGCGCAATGCCCGCGCCGCCCCCAGCGTAGTCTCCTCCCCTGAACAGAAGAAGCCGTCCAGCTCCGGGTGTGCCGTCAGCATGGTTTCCGCGACGGCCAAGGCGCGAGCCCGATCCGCCATGGCGTACTGTTCGGCCACGATCTCGAGTCCGGCGTAGTCTTCCCGGAGCGCTGACTCAAAGGCTCTTTCTCGCTCCCCAATCGAAGAGGCGCCGGGAACATCTCGTATGACGGCCACCCTTCCGACTCCACCCAGGAGTTCACTAACGCGGCGGGCGCCCGACAAACCAGCCGCGTGGTTGTCGGTGGCCACAAAGGATACGTATCGCTCTGTCGCTACTTTCGAATCGAGGATGGTTACGGGGATGCCCAGATCCGCCGCTCGCTCGACTACGCCCGCTAGAGCCATCCTCTCGGTCGGCGAGAGCACGATCCCATCTACCCGGCCGTTGATCATGGACTCGACGATCTGAATCTGCCGCGAGAAGTCGGTTTCCTTCGTCGGGCCGTTCCACCGAATCTCGACATCGAGATCCCGTCCAGCGGCGAGCACCCCCGCTTGCACGGATCGCCAAAACATGGAGTTCGTTCCTTTGGGCACAACGCCGATGACTCTTCGGCCCCTTCTCCGGCACGAAACCATTGTCGCCGGGAGCAATGCAATCAGGACACTCAGAAAGGTTCGTCTGCCCGTGGCGCGCCGTAACGTGTAGTGTACCGAGTTGAGTCGAAGAATCTCGCTCATTCGAGGCTGTCCTACAATTAGATTTGCCCCTAGGATTACACCCTCGGCGGATGCTTGCGTCCTTCGCCGCTCCCGATGGTGGGAACGGCTCTCGTGCGTATTTTTGGCCAGCGGTCGGCAGCCGTGGAGCAAAGCCTCGCCGTTTGAGATGTAGGGGCGCGATTCATCGCGTCCGCTTGCCTTACCAACTGTAAGCCGGGCGAGGTAGAACCTCTCGCCCCGAACACTGTGACAGCGGTGAGAAATGCCGGCTGATCTCCTGGCCCGCGCCGTGGCCGCGCTGGGCGAAATTTCGGGCCTAGCGGTCCGTGAAAAAGTCAGTCTTCGCCACTACACTCGCTTCGGTATCGGGGGCGAGGCCGACCTTTTCGCCGAAACGGCGAGTCCGGAGGCTTTTGCGGCGGCGGTTGAAGTCTGCCGCGGGCAGCGATTCCCCTACTACGTTCTCGGCGACGGCAGCAACGTCATTGTGTCCGATGAGGGATTTCGCGGCCTGATCCTGCGGTTCGTGGCAGACAATCTCGCGCTTGACGGCCGCCAGGTGACCGCGGACGCCGGCGCATCGCTCGAAGCGCTGGTCGATTTCACGATCGCCGCCGGCCTGAGGGGCCTGGAAACGCTGGCCCGCATCCCCGGGTCCGTCGGAGCGGCCGTTTACGGGAACGCCGGAGCCTATGGCCATTCGATCTCCGAGAGCATAGAACAAGTCACCTTCTTCGACGGCGGCAAGGTCCTCGAGATCGACAGCGCCGCCTGCGAATTCGCCTATCGGGGCAGCGTCTTCAAGCATCACAAAGACTGGGTCATCTTCCAATGCCGGCTGAGGCTCGATCGAGCGGACGCCGGCGACTTGCGAAAAAGAGCCGACGAAATCACCGCCATTCGGGATGAAAAATTCCCTCCCGCCATGCGCTGCGCCGGCAGTATCTTTAAAAACTTGCACCTCAAGGACCTGCCGGAAGACGTAAGGACCCAAGTCCCCAAGCAAGTCACTCGGGAGGGCAAGGTTCCCGCCGCCTACTTTCTCGAACAAGTGGGCGCCAAGGGCCTGCGCCGCGGCGGCATCGAGATCGCTTCCTACCACGCCAACCTGATCTACAACAAAGGCAATGGCACGGCGACCGAGCTGCGAGGCCTAATCGCCGAGCTGAAGGGCCGCGTCCACGAGCGCTACGGCTTCGAAGTCGAAGAGGAAGTGCAGTACGTGGGAGAGGTTTAGCTCGCTTCTCGCCAGCGCTCGCCAGGAATGAGAGCGAAACGCCCGCCGTTAGGGATGTAGGGGCGCGATTCATCGCGCCCGCCTTCGTCACCAACTCTATACCGGCCGATCTGTACAAACTGTTGCCGCGGGCCACGGCCACCGGTCTTGGCCCGACTGCGCGACGTGGTGGCCGTTGACCGCTTCCGCCCGAGCCGATATACTGGAGTTTCATGCGGTTAATGCTCCATCACCGGCATAGCCACCGCCATCATGGCGGTCGTGTGCGCCGGTAGGGGATCACAGCAACAGTACGCAGCAGTTTCCGAATCCCAACCCGCCGGCGAGAGCGCTGGGCGGGTTTTTTCTTTGGGCACAACTATGAAACTCGACTTCACCAAACTCGACGGCCTGGCGCCTGCGGTCATTCAAGACGTGGATGACGGCCGCGTGCTCATGGTCGGCTTTATGAATGAAGAGTCGTTTCGAAAGACTTGCGAAACCGGGAGGGTGACGTTCTTCAGCCGTTCCCGCAACGAACTTTGGACGAAAGGCGGCACGTCGGGCCACTACCTGCTGGTGAAAGAGATCCAGGTGGACTGCGACGAAGATACGCTGCTGATCAAGGCCGAGTCCCTGGGTCCGGGCGTTTGCCATAATGGGTTCCGAAGTTGCTTCTACCGCCGTCTGAACAACGACGAATGGGAGCAATTTGAGGATCGCGCCTACGACCCGGACAGGGTCTACAAGGCGGAAACCCGGTAGTTCCCGATGCTCGAAATCACCTCCAGTACTGACAAGGCGGCCCTGAACCGGCTCTTCACTCGCCGCCGGCGGCGGCTTGGGCGCGCCGAGGCGGTCGTGGGCCCGATTCTGGAGGCGGTCCGCAAACGCGGTGACCGCGCGCTTCTCCGATACGCTCGGCAGATGGATGGCCTTACCGCGCGCGGTGTTCGCGTGCCGCCGGAGGTCTTGCGGCGGGCGGCTGCTGGTCTGCCGAAGGATTTCCGCGGGGCGCTGGTCACAGCCCGCCGGCAAATACGCCGCTACGCCGAGCTTCAGATGCCTCGCTCATGGACGAAGCGGGCGCTCCCTGGCGTGAAGCTGGGCCAACTCGTGCGGCCCATCGAGTCGGTTGCGGCCTACGTGCCGGGAGGCCGATATCCCCTGCCCTCGACCTTGATGATGACGGTCGTGCCGGCTCAGGTGGTCGGGGTGAAAGTCATTTCCGCCGCCTCGCCCCAGCCGACGAACGAAACGTTGGGCGCGGCGGGCTTGCTCGGGGTCGAAAACTTTTTCCACATGGGAGGCGCGCAGGCGATTGCCGCCTTCGCCTTCGGGACCGAGACTGTGCCCCGCGCGCAGCGCATTGTCGGTCCCGGAAACATCTACGTCGCGGCAGCAAAAAAGTTGCTCGCCGGGGATGTCGGCATCGATTTCGTCGCCGGGCCGACTGAGATCGTTCTCATCGCGCCCGACGGCGACCCCCGCCTTCTGGCGGCCGACATGCTGGCGCAGGCCGAGCACGACGCCGATGCCTCGGCAATCTTGCTGACCCGCTCCAAGCGGCTGGCCGGAAGGGTCGCGGCCGAGATCAACAGGCAGCTTTCTACCTTGCCCACCCGGGCGACGGCCGCGAAGTCGATCGCCAAGAACGGCGCCATCGTGGTAACGCGAAGTATCGATGAAGCTTTCGAAATAGCGAACCGCTTCGCCCCGGAACACCTTTGGATTCCAGAGGAATCGCTCCTCTCGAAGGTCCAAAACGCCGGCAGCGTGTTTGTCGGCGCTTGGAGTCCGGAAGCAGCGGGCGACTACGCCTCGGGACCGAACCACGTCCTGCCAACGGGCGGGGCAGCCGCGCTGCGCGGGGGGTTGTCGGTGTTCGACTACTTGAAGATTATCTCCGTGCAGCAGCTTGAGGCGGCAGGTTTGCGGCGGCTGGCGCCTTCGATTTTGACGCTGGCCCGCGCGGAAGGCCTCGAGGCCCACGCCCGCTCGATCGAGGTGCGGCTCCATGCCTAAAACGGCGTCCATTCGACGGCCTCGACCTCGTCGCGCGGTTCGACGGATGAAGCCCTACTCTCCACCGACCAGCGACCGCTACGGCAAGGTGCGCCTGGACTTCAACGAAAACACGGTGGGCTGCTCTCCCCGTGTCGCTCGGGTGCTTAAGAGCCGCGTAGGACGCGACTTTTTGGCGGTCTACCCGGAATACGAGAAGGCTCGGGAAAAGATGGCCGAATTCTTCGGCGTCAACTCGGACCGTATCTTGTTTACCAATGGGACCGACGAGGCGATTCACCTGCTGGCGAGCACGTATGTCGATGACGGCGGCGAAGTTGTGATTCCCTCGCCGACCTATGCCATGTTCCGCTTCTATGCGGAGCTCGCCGGGGCGGCGCTGCGGCTCATCCCCTATCACGAGGATCTGGCCTTCCCACTCGAAGAAATGCTTTCCGCCATCACGGCAAAGACGAGGCTGGTGCTGGTCGCCAACCCGAACAACCCTACGGCGGGGGCGATTCGCTTGAAGGAGATCGAAGCCATATTGCGCCGCGCTCGCAACGCCGCTGTGTTGATTGACGAGGCGTATCACGAGTTCTGCGGCATTACGGCTCTCAAGCGGCTGTCGCGGTTCCCCAACCTTTTTGTGAGCCGAACATTCTCGAAGGTGTACGGGCTAGCCGGTTTGCGGATGGGCTGCCTCTTCTCGCAGGCCGAAAATATTCAATCGGTGCGCAAGGGCCAGTCGCCCTACAGTGCTAACTCGGTCGGCGTGATGTGCGCTCTGGAGGCCATCAAAGACCAGGACTACATACGTTCCTATGTCGAAGAAACATTGGAGGCCCGGGAGATGTTGTGCCGGGGGTTCGATCGGCTGGGGATTCACTACTACCCGAGTCAGGCGAACTTCGTCCTGGTGAAATTCGGGAAGAGGGCCGCGGAAGTCTGCGGCTATTTGCGGGATAAGGGTTTACTCACTCGCGACCGCAGCCACGAAATTCCCGGGACGGTGCGCATCACCGCCGGCAAGAAATCGCAGGCCCGGAAGCTGCTGGCTTGCCTGCGAGAGGTGCTCTAGCCTGGACTTCTTCCGGCCGAGCGAATCGGAGCCGCGAACGCAAGTGAGCGGTCAGCGGCCCAATATGTCGTTACGGATAGTTGACCTGTCACTGACGTTCCAGGCTCAGTTGCCTGCTCTCGCGGACCCGCGCGACGAGCGAGACAGAGCCTCCAGTGCAAGCAAGCGGTCCCCGGCCTGCCTGACTGAGCGGCGCGGCGGGAAGTGGATCACCAGCTTATGTAGCGGCCTTTGATCCGCCAGTCTGGAAACGCGATGAGAAAAGCGACCGTCGAGCGCACTACGAAAGAGACGCGAATCCGCGCCCGGCTCGCGATCGAGGGCAAGGGACGCTACGAGGTGTCCACCGGCATTCGTTTCTTCGATCATATGCTGGAGTTGTTTGCCAAACACGGCGGATTCGACCTGACGATCCAAGCCGAAGGGGATCTGGACGTCGATCAGCACCACACCGTGGAAGACGTAGGAATCGTGCTGGGACAGTGTTTTTCCCAAGCCCTGGGCAAGCGCGTCGGCATCAACCGGGCCGGCTATTTCGTCATGCCCATGGATGAATCGTTGGCTGTCGTGGCCGTCGACCTCGGGGGCCGTCCGGCGCTGGTCTACCACGCGCCGACGCGCTTTCGAATGGTAGGCGATTTACAAGTCGAGCTGCTGCACGATTTCTTCGATGGCTTCGTGCACCACTGCGGAGCAAATCTCCACGCCCGCTTGTTGTATGGCCGCTCGAACCACCACAAGATCGAAGCGATCTTCAAGTGTTTCGCACGGGCGATGCGATATGCGTGCTCGAAAGACGCACGACTGAAGAATCAACTGCCCAGCACCAAAGGTTTGCTGGAGGGAACGTGAAGCACGCCGGGGTTAGAGACAAGATGAACCGCACCGCGAAGGCCGTATGATTGCCATTTTTGACTACGGCGCCGGGAACCTGCGTTCGGTAGAGAATACCTTGGCTGCCATCGGCACGCGCTATGAACTGGTTCGCGACGCCGAGGGTTTGGGGCGGGCCGAGAAGATCATCCTTCCGGGTGTGGGGCACTTCGGGCAACTGATCCGTTCGCTGGATTCATTAGGCGTCCGGGAGACATTTCGGGAGCGGATCGCGGCGGGCGTCCCCTTCCTGGGCATCTGTCTCGGCTTGCAGGCGCTGTTTGAGAGCAGCGAAGAGGCCCCGGAACTGGCCGGCTTGGGCGTCTACCCGGGCACGATTCGTCGCTTTCCGGCGGGGACGCGGGTGCCCCATATGGGCTGGAACACCCTAGAGTTGCAGGGTCGGCCGCGCCTGTTCAAAGGCCTTTCGAGCGACCCTTATGTTTATTTCGCCCACAGCTACTACGTGCCGGATACCGTTGCCGGGGAGCGTGCGGCGGCCTGGTGTGAATACGGAGTAAGATACGCCGCCGCGCTGGAAGCCGATAACGTTTTCGGGGTGCAGTTCCATCCGGAAAAATCAAGCGCGATCGGCCGGCAAGTTGTTCGGAACTTCCTAGAGTGCTAGCCAAGAGAATCATCCCGTGTCTTGATGTCACCGAAGGCCGCGTCGTCAAAGGCGTCAACTTCGTCAACCTGCGCGACGCCGGCGATCCCGTCGAGCTGGCCGAGGCGTACAACCGGGATGGCGCGGACGAGCTGGTCTTCTTGGACATCACTGCCTCGAGTGATCGCCGGGATACGATGGTCGATGTTGTCGAGCGGACCGCCCGGAAGGTTTTCATTCCGTTGACCGTAGGCGGTGGTATTCGCGCGGTGCCCGACGCTCGAAAGCTGCTCGTCGTAGGCGCCGACAAAGTGTCGGTTAACACCGCCGCCGTGGAACGTCCCGAGCTAATTACCGAACTTTCGGAGGAATTCGGCTCGCAGGCCGTTGTGTTGGCGATCGACGCCCGCCGCGGTTCGCCGGGCAAGTGGAACGTTTTCACCTACGGAGGCCGCAAGGACACCGGTCTGGATGCGATCGAGTGGGCCAAGCGCGGCGAGTCGCTGGGAGCCGGCGAGATCCTGCTCACCTCGATGGACTGCGACGGTACGCAGTCCGGTTTCGATTGCGAGTTGACCCGACAGATTTCGCGCAACACGAACATCCCCATTATCGCGAGCGGAGGGGGCGGCCAACCCGAAGATTTTGTGGAGGTGCTGACCGACGGGAAGGCTGATGCGGCATTGGCCGCCTCGATTTTCCACTACGGCACATATATCGTTAACGGCCTCAAAGGGATTCTCGACGAGCACGGCATTCCGGTGCGGATTGCCCCAGCCTCGCAGACGGACTGATCGGTTTCCCGCCGGCGTAGGAATATCTCGTGCCCCATCTTTTTTACCACCTCGACTTCACGGTCTCGGTCTTCGTCGTTTATCGAGATAAGGTTCTGCTGGCCGATCACATTCAGCTGGACAAATGGTTGCCTTTGGGAGGGCACATCGAGCCCGGGGAGGACCCCGAACAAGCAGCGCTACGCGAAGTGCGGGAGGAGAGCGGGCTCCGAATCGAGCTTTGCGGCGACCGCCCGCCGCGGGAATTTCCCGGGACTAGGACGCTGGTGGCGCCGGTCTTCCTGGACGTTCACGACATTTCCGGCGAGCATCGCCACATCGGCATGATTTACTACGCGCGGGCCGCAAGCGACGACACGGTCCTTTCCGTTCAAGAGCATCGTCAGATCCGGTGGTTCGACGCCGAGGAGCTTAAGAATCCAAAATGGAAGATCCCGGACGCGATCCAGTTCTACGCGGGAGACGCCATCCGCCGCTTGCGGCCCGTGGAACATGTCCCCAACAGGCCAACAGAGTAGTCGACGTGGGAGCAGGCGCGAGCGAGCCAATATGCGACGGCCTTTGGGGTCACATCCCGGCGAGGGAAAACCTATGATCATCCCCTGTATAGACCTGATGGGAGGCAAAGTCGTCCAGCTCGTCCAGGGCCGGGAAAAGGCTCTGGAGGGGGACGAACCGCTGGTGATGCTCGCAAAGTTCTCCGGCTTCCCGGTGATTCAAGTCATCGATTTGGACGCCGCCATGGACCAAGGTTCAAACGACGCCGTGGTCCGGGAGCTGGTTTCGCGGGCCCAGACGCGCGTGGGTGGTGGCGTGCGTACGGTCGAACGCGCGCGGCGCTTGGTTGAGGCTGGGGCATCGAGGGTAATCGTCGGCACGGCGGCCTTTGGCTCCGAGGGTGTCAACGAGCCCCTGCTTCAGCAATTCGGGACGTCGATCGGAGCTGAGCGGGTTATCGTGGCGCTCGACTCCAGAGACGGTCGCATTGTCGTCAGAGGCTGGCGGCAGTCGACCAAGCTTTCGGCGGAAGAGATGATTCACGGGTTGGAGCCCTACTGCGGAGGGTTTTTGTGCACCTATGTCGACAAGGAAGGGATGTTGGAAGGCACGGACCTGGATTGGTTTCGCCGTCTGCGCGCGGCTACGGACCACGAAATCACCGCCGCGGGTGGAATCACTACCTTGGAAGAAGTCCGCGAGCTTGCCCGGCTCAATATCCACGCAGCGCTGGGCATGGCCATCTACACCGGCAGACTCGATTTGGCCGCGCTGGCAACGATCCAAAGGGATCTGGGCGGCCCGCCACCCGAGTGACGACCGGCGAATAGGTCGCGCCCGGACGCGGCAAACCCTCGCCTGGTCGAGGTTTTCGAAGCAATCGCTCATTCGGGAGTCCAAGCTGCGATATCCTCTGGTAGAGCCCCGTCCGGCTCCGCCGTGAATGATTTCGATCCGTCGGCACCCGCAAACTCGCCACACGGCCTGAGGGCAGTTGCCATGATTTCTGTCGAGCCTCCTCATTTGAGCGATCATGATCTGCGTCTTTTGGCGGAAGGCGCCCACTACCGAAGTTTTTGGAAACTCGGCGCGCACCTATCGGAACTAAACGGCAAACTAGGCGCCCGGTTCGCGGTTTGGGCGCCCGGTGCGAAACGAGTTTCGGTTTTCGGCGATTTCAACGGCTGGAATCGCGGTTCCGACCGCATGAAACTGCGCGCCGAAGCCGGCGTCTGGGAGCTTTTTGTGCCCGATGTCGGACAGGGCGACCTTTACAAGTTCCGTGTCCTTTCCCGGTTCGACGGTCATCGGGCCGACAAGAGCGATCCCTGCGCTTTCGCCAGTGAGACGTCGCCCCAAGCAGCGTCGAAGGTGTGGGATCTCACCGGCTACCAGTGGGGCGATGAAGACTGGATGAGCATCCGGCGGCTGCACAATTCCCCTCGATCCGCGATTTCGATCTATGAAGTGCAGCTAGGCTCTTGGATGCGCGTCCCCGAGGAAGACAACAGGTCGTTGAGCTACCGCGAGATCGCCCCGAAATTGGCGGACTACGTCGAGACGATGGGGTTCACCCATGTCGAACTGCTGCCTGTCAGCGAACATCCGCTCGACGCTCCTTGGGGCTACCCGACCACAAGTTACTTCGCCCCGACCTCTCGCTTTGGGACGCCGCAGGATTTCATGTATTTGATCGACACGCTGCATCGCCGCGGAATCGGTGTGATTCTCGACTGGGCGCCCGCCCACTTCCCCGACGACGAGCAAGGGCTGAGGTTTTTCGACGGTACGCACCTTTACGAACACCCCGATCCGCGCCCCGGGACGGCGACCGAACCGGAAGAGCGGGTTTTCAACTACGGCCGGCGTGAAGTCAGCAATTTCCTTATCAGCAACGCTCTTTTCTGGTGCGACAAATACCACGTGGATGGTCTGCGGGTGGACGCCGTGGCGGCGATACTCTACTTCGACCGCGGCCTCGGGGGTGATGGCGAGACGCCGAGCCGACGCGGCGGCAGGAAAAACATCGAGGGGATCGACTTTCTGCGGCGCTTCAACGAGGTGCTCCGCGCGGAGTACCCCGACGTGATGACCATAGCCGAGGAGTCCTCCGCTTGGCCGATGGTTTCCCGGCCGACCTCTTCGGGAGGATTGGGCTTTGGGTTCAAGTGGAACATGGGCTGGATGAACGACATCTTGGCCTATATGTCAGAACAGTGCTGTCCGGGGAAAGTTGCGCCAACGGACGGTAAGTCTCTACCGCTCAATGTCTTATGGCCTGTTTTGCCCGGGAACGATTTGAAATCACGAGGCCGCAAATGGCCGCCTGAGCGGAGCATCCCGACGCGGCACAATGGGGGATGAACCTTGGCCGTACGGTTTTCTCCCAACTGATCGAGCACCTGCCGAGCAAAGAGTTTCACAAATGTGTATGGCGCTACCGCGGCGATTCCTATCTGAAAAGTTTCTCCTGCTGGGATCAGTTTCTTTCGATGGCATTCGCCCAGCTGACCTATCGGGAAAGCCTCCGCGACATCGAGACGTGCCTGCGTTCGATGCACGGCAAACTCTACCATATGGGATTCGGCGGCAGGGTAGCGCGCTCGACACTGGCCGATGCGAACGAGTCGCGCGACTGGCGGATCTACGCGGACTTCGCGCAGGTCTTGATTGGCATGGCACGGCCGTTATATGCCCACGACCCGATCGGTGTGGACTTGGACCAGACTCTGTACGCTCTCGACTCGACAACAATCGACCTCTGCCTGTCGCTGTTTCCGTGGGCCAGATTCCGCCAGCACAAGGCCGCCGTGAAGATGCACACGCTGCTGGATCTGCACGGCAATATTCCCACGTTTATCAGCATTACTGCAGGCAAAGTGCAGGACGTCAACATCCTGGATGAATTTCTTCCCGAGGCCGGCGCGTTCTACGTCATGGATCGGGGTTATGTCGATTTTCGGCGCCTCTTCGTGTTCACGCTCTGTTCGGCCTTCTTCGTGGTGCGAACCAAAAAGAACGTTTTGCTGCAGCGTCGCTACTCCCACCCGGTGGATAGGAGCACGGGCCTGCGATCCGATCACACCGTTATTTTGACCCCCTTCAACTCCGCCCAAGTGTACCCGGACCCCCTACGGCGGGTGAGTTATTTCGATGCCGAAAGCAACAAGCGGTTGAAATTCCTGACCAATAACTTCACCCTGCCGGCACTGACCATCGCCCACATCTACAAATCGCGCTGGCAGGTGGAACTCTTCTTCAAGTGGATCAAGCAACATCTGCGAATCAAGTCGTTTTACGGCACCAGCGAGAACGCCGTCAAGACGCAGATCTGGATCGCTGTCTCGATTTACGTGCTCATCGCCATGGTCCGGAAACGCCTCGGGCTGGAAGCGAGTCTCTACCAGATTCTACAGATTCTCAGCGTTACGCTATTCGAAAAAATGCCCATTTTACAGGCACTCCAGCCATCCGACTCCCAAAACGGATCCCCCTATGACCCCAACCAATTGATTCTATTCGACTTTTAACCGGACAGCAGTGATGTCAGAAGACCCTACCGGCCGCCAGCAACACCATGACAAGGTCACCTTCAGCATGCTTTACGCCCTGAGCGAGAACTTTGTTCTACCTCTGCCCCACCATGGGGTCGTCGATGGCAAAGGTTCGCTCATCGCCAAGATGCCCGGCGACGATGGACAGAAACTCGCCAACCTGAGGCTTCTCTATGGGTATATGTACGGCCACAGCGGGAAGAAGCTCTTGTTCATGGGAGGTGAGTTCGGCCAGCGATCGGAATGGAGCTGCGAGGACTGTCTCGACTGGGCCGCGCTCGACGACAAGGCGCATGAAGGCCTGCAGCGCTGGGTCCGCGATCTAAACACTTTTTATCGCGGCCAACCCGCGCTTTTCGAGCGCGACTTCGAGCAGGATGGGTTCGAGTGGATCGATTGCCACGATCGCCAATCGGGCGTGCTGAGTCTCCTGCGGCGAGGCAAGGACGCTAAGGACCCCATTGTCTTTGTCTGCAATTTTACGCCTGCGTCTCGCTACTACTACCGGGTCGGAGTTCCCTTTGGCGGATACTGGCAAGAAGTGCTCAACAGTGACTCCTCCGCCTACGGCGGAAGCAACCAGGGCAATGCCGGCGGGATAGCGGCGGCTGACGAGCCGGTCCACGGGCGCCCTTGTTCGCTGAGTATCACGCTACCACCGTGGGCCGTCGTGGTCTTCCGGCGGGTGCCCTGATGGCTCGGTGGCGGGCTTGGCCGCCGTTTGAGATATTGGGGGGCGCCGTTGATCGCGCCCGCTTGCCGACAAAACTGTGCGCTGGGCGATGTTCACAAACTGTTGCCGCGAGCCGCCGTCGCCAGCCTTGCGCCTCATCCACCGCGGGCCGCGGCGAGAAATGCGGCCTTCTGGCTGGACGCGTTTTTCGACATGTTAGACTGATGGTCGAATTCCGCCGTCGCTCACCCCATTGGGACCGCCACAAATGAACCGGCCTGGCAACCCCGAACCACGAGGGTTCCGGTCGCTCACGCTGGGCTTTTTCAAAGAAACCAAGTTTCTCGCGAAGTGCACGCTGATAACGGCCGTGTGGGCGGGCGGTCTTTACAGCCAGGGGCCAACGCCGCCATCAGCCGAAAGGCCTCCCGCCGCGGACGCGAGCAGTAAGCAAGCCGCCGCTGTTTCACCCGAAACCGCGATATTCACCGACACGGCCGAGGAAGCGGGCATCGACTTCGTCCATTTCAACGGCATGTCGGGCGAATACTACTACTGTGAGCCGGTGGGTTCGGGCGCGGCGATGTTCGACTACGACAATGACGGCGATTTGGACATCTATATGGTTCAGGGCAATATGTTGGGACAGGGGAAGACGCCGGCCGATGCTCTGTTCCCGCCTCGCGGTCCATTGCCCCCCAAGGACCGTCTCTATCGCAACGAATCGGTGGGCGAAAACGGCGGCTCAAGCGAATTGCGATTCACCGATGTCACCGACAAAAGCGGCATCGACGCCCGCGGATACGGGATGGGCGTGGCCGCCGGCGACTGGAATGACGACGGCTGGATCGATCTCTATGTGACGAATTTCGGCCCCAATCAGATCTGGCGGAACAACGGGGACGGCACGTTCAGCGACACCACCCGCGAGACCGGCGTCGACGACTACCGATGGAGCATTAGCGCTGCCTTTCTGGACTTCAACCGCGACGGGTGGCTGGATCTCTACGTCGGCAACTATGTGGACTTCAGCTTCACAAATCGCAAGAAATGTTTTTCCGAAGGCGGCAGGAGGGACTACTGTGGTCCACGCGGCTTCAACCCGGTGCCGGAACGTCTGTTTCGCAACCGCGGCGACGGAACGTTTGAGGACGTCTCGGCCAAGTCGCGGATTGCCGCCGAGCACAACGGATCGTTAGGCGTCGTGGCCGCGGACTTCAACGCGGATGGGTGGGCGGATTTGTACGTGACCAATGACGGGCGTGCGAATCATTTGTGGATGAACCAGGGAAACGGCTCGTTCAAGAACGAGGCCATGCTGGCGGGCTGCGCTCTAAACGCGGACGGCAATCCCGAGGCCAGCATGGGGGTCGATGCCGGCGATTACGACAATGACGGCGACGAAGATCTCTTCATGACGCACCTTAACGGGGAAAAGAACACTCTCTACGCCAACGACGGGAACGGCTGGTTTGACGATCTCTCCTACCGCACTCGATTGGGAGCGCCGAGCTTGCCCTACACAGCTTTTGGAATGGCTTTTTTCGACTACGACAACGACGGCTGGCTGGACATCCTGGCGGTCAATGGGGAGGTGAAAACGCTCGAGGCCCTCGCCAGAGCCAAGGACCCCTACCCGCTGCACCAGCCCAACCAGCTTTTTCGCAATCTAGCTAACGGGCGGTTCGAGGAGGTGACGCACAGGGCTGGTTCGGTGTTCGAGTTGTCTGAAGTCAGCCGTGGAGCGGCTTTTGGCGACGTCGATAATGACGGTGACACGGATGTGTTGGTGGTAAACAACAACGGCCGTGCGCGGCTGCTAATCAATCACGTCGGCAACCGCAACCACTGGCTGGGCCTTCGGCTGGTGGACAAGACGGGAAAGCGCGACATGCTGGGAACGCGCGTTGCCGTGATCCGACCGAAGGGGTCGGAGCTATGGCGAAGGGCGCGAGCCGACGGCAGCTACGCTTCCGCCAATGATCCTCGGGTGTTGGTCGGGCTGGGCGATTCGACCGATGTTACCGCCGTTCGTGCACACTGGCCCAGCGGTCAAGTCGAGGAGTGGACCGACGTCTCCGTCGACCATTACACGACTTTGCGAGAGGGGAGTGGAAAAGGTTGTGCGGTAGTTCTAGGCTCGGTTTCCTACTCGCGCAGCGCCCCTAGCCCGCATTTCTCACCACCTGACGGTCGAAGCACACGATAGGCCCGCCATGACTTCGTTGCGCTTGCTCACCGTGCTCAACGTACTGTTCAAGTACGCCCGCATTATTCAACAAATGAGTCGCCGAGCGTCGCGCGCCTTGTGCTGACGGGCTTCTCACGCACTTCGCCTCGCCACGTGGTGAGAAAAGCGGGCTAACCGAGCCGCGCCCGAAAGGGTGCGGTCGCGCCCGCGCGCGGGTGAGCGCCGATAAGCAGAAATGCCGGCCGGATCGCCGCTACCCTCGCTGGCGATCCTCGGAGAAATCCTGTTGCGACATATCCGGCGTGTAGCCGAGCAGAGTCCACCCGCCGTCGACGTGGAGCACTTCACCGGTTAGGAAACGAGAGTCGTCGCCGGCCAGGAATACGCACGGACCTACGTAGTCCTCGACGTAGGCAACACGGCCCCCCGGTATGATGGCCCCCCATTTCTTGTCGTAGTCGGGGTCGTAACCGCGATTCCTCTCCGTGCTGGTGGGACCTGGCGAGATCGCGTTGACGCGGATCTTGGGACCTAGCTCGATCGCCAGTTGGCGGGTCAGACTTTCGAGTCCGCCCTTGATGGCCGTATAGACGGAATGGTACCGAACGATCAGACTGACGGCGCAAGAGCTGACGTTGATGATAGAATCGCCTCCCTGTTCGAGCATTTTTCTTGCCGTGGCCAGCGTGCCGAAGAACGGACCTCGGAGATTCGTGTTCATGACATCGTCAAAATCTTCTTCGCTGGCTTCAAACATGGGCCCGAACCTGGTGCGTCCGGCATTGTTCACTAGAACGTCGAGCCGGCCGAAACGCTCGCAGACCGAGTCCACCAAGCCTTCGAACTCGGACTTCGATCCCACGTCGGCTTGAAAAACATTAGCCTCTCCACCGGATTCGCGAATCGCCCGGCACGTGGCGTTCGCTCCCTCGGCGTCGGTCTTGTAGTTAACCGCCACGCGGGCCCCGGCGGCAGCCACGCCCTTGGCCAATCCTTGGCCGATTCCTTTGCTGGCGCCGGTGACGAGAACAGTCTTCCCACTTAGTTTTCCGTTCATCGGAGTACCTCCCCGGGGGATTCCGTCGACCGACCGGCAATCTGCCGAGCGTCAGACGATGGGACTACTTAGTTGGAATACCCATATGTTCGTCGAACCACTCGATCATCCGGCGGTAATACTGCTTCAGGTGGTTCCTTTCTCGAATCAAGTGACCCTCGCGCGGAAAGACGATCAGTCTGCTCGGCACGCCGTAGTGTTGCAGGCCGCGAAACAATTGCACCGCGTGAGTGACTGGTATCGCAGGGTCTTTTTCGCCCCACATGATGAGCAGCGGAGTTTTGGACTTGCCGACGTGTGTACTGGGGGAGCGCAGCAGCAGCAGTTCCTGATTCTCATAGGGCGAGCGCGACCACTCCAACTGGACCGCGCTTCCGGGCGCCTTGGTTTGGCCGGTGTGTATGCTGAACCAGTTGCTGATGCCGGATGCCATCACGCCCGCCTTGAATCGCGTCGTTGTTGTCACAGCCAAGGCGGTCAGATATCCCCCATAGCTGATCCCGCTGACGCCGAGACGATCCGGATCCGCAATTCCACGCTCGACCATGGCGTTCACACCCGCCAGGACATCGCCAAGATCTTTGCCGCCGAAATCAGCTCGCGCCCCCCGGCGGAACTCGTAGCTATCCATCAAGCTCCCGCGATAGTTCGTCATCAACACGGCATACCCGTGAGCCGCGAAAAACTGCCCCCAGTGACTCGTGCTCACTTGAAAGTCATTGGCCTCACCGACGTTCGACCCGTGAAGGTGCGTAATCATGGGATAACGTTTGCCTGCCTGAAACCCGACAGGCTTAATCAAGACCCCCGAAATTGCCCAACCGTCCTTGCCGGTCCAGCGGACTCTCTCGCCTTCGCCGTACGTGCGACCTTCCAGTTCGGGGTTGAGATGAGTCAATTGCTTTGCGACCGCAGCGGGCTCCAAGATCCAAATGTCGGGAGGCTTTGTACTCTTTGCTAGAACGCAGGCGATCCGTCGTTCTTCACTGATGCTGTAGTCGGATCGAAACTGCACCTGCAACGGGGAGCGGACCAAGCGCGTTGTGGTTCGAGTTTCCAGGTCGATCCTCAGCAGATACCGTTGGGCGTCTTGGGCCGCTGTGACCAACACGGACCGGCTCCCCGGCATCCATCGAAAAGCTTCCGCGGCGTAGGAGGACCCTTCGACGACGTTCTCCGGCGTGCTCCCTTTACCCCGGCAAATGAACAGACCTCCGGGATAAAAGTCCGTGCCATTCTCGAGGCTGCCCAAGAAAGCGATCGCTCCCCCGTCCGGAGACCACCTGGCGCGCCTGACTTGGCCGCTTGTTGCGCAATACAGGTCCGGTTCTCCTCCCGAGAGAGTAACCGTGACTAGACGCGGGCGTAGTTGGACGTCATCGGGGTAAGGACCATCAGCGACCGTCAGCAACAGACTGTCTCCCGCCGGAGACCATCGGGCGGAAAGAACGTGAAGACGGCCGATCCTCACAGCCTTCCGCTGTTCGGCCTCGATGTCGGCGATCCAAATCTCACTCCGGCGCCGCCGTTCGACCGGTTCGGATGGCCCGACGTCGATTTCGTCGTAGCCCGGCCCGCTGGATTTCTGCGTCTGTTCGTCCCGGGACTCTCGCGCCGCGGCGAGATAGACGATTTTGCTCCCGTCGGCTGACCAGTCGAAGGAGCGGACGGCGGTCGGATGGTCGGTGATAGGGCGCGCTTCCCCGCCATTCACGTCCATCAAATAGACCTGGGTTGCCGGTTTGGCGGAGCGAGCACCGAGAAAAGCAATGCTCCGGCTATTAGGCGACCATTGAGGCGAGTAGGCCCGAGTCGGAGCACTAGTATACGGCCGAGCTTTGCCTCCCGTGGCCGGCACGACCCAAATCGACCTCCTGAGTGGTTCCTTGAAACGCGCCGCCTGGCTCAGCACGAAAGCCACGTGTTTACCGTCGGGCGAGATCCGCACGGCCTGAGGCGTCGCCATAGAAACGATGTCGTCGATACTGAGCCGCCTCAACTCCGACGCGGGGGCGGCCGTGGAGAGCAATAAAAAGAGCCAGCCGAAGGCTACACTCACTCTTAGTCCGCATTTAATGCTTCTAGTACGCATTTGCTCGCCCCCGGCAGTCAGCGGCCACGCCTCGGCACGACTTACTGAGTCTCGCAAATTATAGCGACATGCCTGTGTTGTAGGGGAACCGCGGTGGACCCCTGAAGGGAGACAATCTGCTAAGCAGGGTTTCCCCATTCGCTGAAAAAAGCTTGGCCGGGGAATGGCCTTCATTGTAAACTTCTGCTCGGCTGGTGAAGCGGAAGCGGGCTCTGCGGGAGCGCAACCCGGCCAGGAATAGCCGGCTGGAAACCCATCGCAACGATGGGTCGGGGCGTGGAGCCCTCCGCTTCGCGCCCCACTCTCACGAAAGCCCAGCCCATCGGATCGATAGATTTCCCGATGCCTCAGAAAACTCATCCCGCGACCTCCTGCGGCGTCTGCTGGTTGAGCAACCACTGCTCATACTCGTTGGGCGGCCGGTAGCCCAGCGCCGAGTGCAGCCGTTTTTCGTTGTAGACGCGCTCGATGAACTCCTCGATGCGCTGCTGCGCCTCGGCGTAATGCTCGTACTCGAACAGGTAGACTTCTTCGTACTTGAGCGTCTTGATGAACGACTCCGCTTTGGCATTGTCGTTGGGGCTCGCCTTGCGGCTCATGCTGATGGCGATGCCGTGCTCGGCCAACAGCGCCGTATGGTCTCCGGCCGCGTATTGCGAGCCGCGATCGGAATGATGCACCAGTGCAGGCCCCACGTCGCGCTTCGCCAAGGCCATCCGCAAAGCTCCGAGCGTCAGCTCCGTCCCCAGCGTGCGGCCCAGTGACCAGCCGATGCAGCGCCGCGAGTGGCCGTCCAACAACACCGCCAGGTAAACGAACTCGCGCAGCAGCCGAATATAGGTGATATCGGCCACCCACAGCTGGTTCAGCCCCGTCAGCTGGAGCTCGGGAACCAGGTTCGGATAGACCGTCAGCCCGTGCCGCGAATCGGTGGTACGCACGCGTTGGACCCGCCGCAGGCACAGCAGATTGTCTTCCCGCATGAGGCGCTCTACGCGCTTGCGATTGATCGTCCAACCACGCCGCCGCAGCTCGGCGGTGATGCGCCGCGAGCCGTAGCCAGGCATCTCCAAGGCGATGCGCTGGATGGCATCGCGCAACTCGCTGTCGTCGCGGCTCCTCGCCTGCTGATGCGCCCGGTAGTAGGCGGCGCGATTCACCTGCAAGGCGCGGCACATCGCCGCCAACGATAGCGCAGTGGTTGGTTCCTGCTCGATCACCGCGATCATCTTTTGCTTGTAGGCGCGACGCTCGGCAGGCGTTGTTCCTCGAGCCGCGCCAAGGCCTTTTTTAACAGCGCGTTCTCCATGGTCAGCCGGCCGACCATGCGCTCTAGCTCTCCGATGCGAGCTTCTTCGTCCGAGCCGTTTCTGTTGCCGCGGAACGCTCGCTCAGGATCCTGCCGCAGCTGTTTACGCCACTTTGTCAGCAGCGTGGGATGGACTTCATAGCGCCGAGCGACTGCGGCCGTCGAAGCTCCCAACTCGACCTGCCGTACCGCCCGTAACTTGAACTCCACAGAAAACTTCCGTCTTGACAACGCCATAGCACCTCTCTCCGTTCACTGTAAAAAGATGCTTAGCCAGTTGTCTCATTTTGGGGTCCACTCCGAGTGGCGACCCTGGTACTGGCGAGTCTTACTACTATGTTCGCGTAATCCAGGAAAATGGCGATATAGCCCGGGGCTCACCGAGCTGGGTCCGCTATGATTGATGCGCATGGCCTGACGGCGGGCGCAGTGACGCTATCCGCTGCGAGGGTGAAAAGCTAAGTTATTGAAAGAGTGGAGCCACGGGTCGGACTCGAACCGACGACCTGCGGTTTACGAATGCGTAGACTGTCGTACTGGATGCTATTCGGCAGTGCCGTGACATGTTGATTCGTTTAGGGCTTAAGCGCACCCGAGTGCCACCCCATCCTACCTGATATCAGCCTGTGTTGGCAGGTTCGGGTTGCAATTTGGGTTGCAAGAAAGATGCGCGGTGGGCGATAGGCTAACAACTCTCGGGTTGACAGTCCGTGGGTACCCTGCGTCAACTGCTTCCGCCCGTGTCCATCTTTCGGCAACCTAATTAGGTTCACCGTCTCAAATCGTCCACCGAGGTAGCAAGAAACCCCACCCCCTTGGCTACCAACCCCAAGTGCAACCCCAGGACCCGAAATTCGGCATCACTGAAGGGTAGTCGCTGATCGTCATCATTCGCCTCCATTATGGGTCTTCCCGTTGATTTTGAGCGTGAATTTGAAGGGTTCATCGAGTCCGTCATGGTGCAGGTCAACCGCCTTGCGCTTGGGATACACGTAGTGGGCAAGCTCCGTGTACATCTTGGCGCGAAGCTCGATGGGGTGCTGCTTGTTGGCGGCGATTTCCGCCATGCTCCGGATGGGGTTGCAGCCTAACTCCCAGAGCAGTTCAGCCGCTTGTTGGGTGCGCTTGTTGGGCGTGCCCTTCTTGCGGCCCCCGGTTTTTCGTGTGAGCGCCACGGTCTACTTTAGTCTACTTTAGACGGCCTACCGATTGCCCGTTGAGCCGACCAAACGTTCAAGTCTGGCGACAAGCAGCTAGACATTTCGATCAAAGTCGAGTAGCTGAACTGGTGAGGCGACCCTCCACGGGGGTTGGTGTCGAAGGAGTGCCGGAGACCCCTACCGAGGCCGTTTCACATAGCAACGAACGCAACCCGCACCGCAAACGACCGGCCATGAGCGTTCGGGGGGTCTGATCCCATTGCGAAGGACGTTGCAGTGGGGTTTCGCCTACCCTCAACGCCCGGTACCCGGCAGCTCAGCCAGCATCTGTTCTCGATCCCGTTTCTGTCAACGGCGGAGGCATGATAAGTTGTTTAATTGCTATAACATAACGTCCTTTATGTTACCCCAATTGTAGCAGTAGGGGAGGGGGTGTCAAGGGGTCTAGCTGCTAGACTATGGGGCTATGGATACGCTAGATCAGATTGTGCCGGGCATCCTGTCAGGTCTTGCGGTTCTGGGTATTGTCTGGTTGGCTCGTAATGTGGTCCCTGCCTAAGGAGCGTAACGCGCTCCAATCGTCCGCCCAAATGGGCCGCGCGGCGGCTTGGGTGAACACTAGCCGACAAGGGCGGATTCAGCCGCAACTTCCCGTACTTCGAGGCCGCTCTGGAGAAAGAGAGCTTCACTTGCCCTGGACTGCCGACCAGACAGCCAGGTTCGGCGATGAATCGAGCCAAGTCCATATTTTGTAACGAGTTAGACGGAGAGGTGGCCGGTTCGGAGTAGGATCGATCCCGATATCCTGACATCTAACTGCGGATGAGCGCTATGTGATTCGTTTCGTGGGGTTTAGTCCTGCTGCCGGTGTTTGGACCCGGCGAACCAGCTCTCGACCACGCGGATCGTCGGCTGCAGAACTTCGGTCGGGTCGTAGCCGACCGGCGCAGGGGAAATGAACCTTTGGCCATCCGGCGCGGCTCCAGCGCACATCACGCCCCCCATCGTTCGACACCGTCACCTTCCGCTCAACGGTAGAATGAGGAAACCGCACAGAAGCCTGATGACGAGTCACCCACTTTCTGTCGTTGCCGAATCTGAATCTAAGCTGGAGGCGGTTTATTTCTACCATGACCGTACGAAGCATCACGTGGACCGCTACGCTCGGGCGTTGGGTTACATGGACTGGGCCAGCCAGCCGAACCCCTTCCGACGCTTCGAGAGCGCCCAACTGATCCCGTTGCCCCTGCCCAGGATCGAAGCGGAACCAACCTACGACGCGATCTTGGCCGCAGCACCCACCCCTGCTCCGATCGGGATTGGAACCATCAGCAACTTGTTTTTCTTCAGTCTGGCCCTTTCAGCCTGGAAGCAGGTGACGGGACTTGACGGCCAGGTCGGCTCACGATGGTCGCTGCGTGTGAATCCTTCCAGCGGAAACCTGCACCCGACGGAAGGCTACCTGATCTCCGGTCCCGTGCCGGGGTTGGCCCAGTTTCCAGGGATCTACCACTACGCCCCTTTCGAGCATGGTCTGGAGTTGCGCCGCCGTTTGACTGACGCCGAGTGGCGGATCCTCTCACCGCTTCTTCCCCCGGAGGCCTGCCTCCTCGGACTGACATCTATCTATTGGCGGGAGTCCTGGAAGTACGGCGAGAGAGCTTTTCGCTACTGCCAGCACGACGTGGGGCACGCCGTCGGAGCCGTTACGATCTCTGCAGGCAGCCTTGGATGGCGCACCCGCTTACTCGAACGGGTGAGCACTCCGGCTCTCGAACGCCTTCTCGGTATCGATCAGCAGCAGGGCATCGAAGCGGAGCATGGCGACTGCCTGCTCTTGCTTCATCCAGGAGGAGAGGGCGTCCCAGATTTCGCTCCGCCTGAGGCGCTGTTGGCAAAGCTTGCCGCCGGAGAGTGGTTGGGCGAGCCGAACCACCTGAGTTCCCAGCATCACCCATGGCCGGTGATCGACGACGTATCGGAAGCCTGCACCTGGCCCGGCGCTGCTCCGGTAGATGGCACGGAGGCCCCTTCGGGACTTCGCTTGTCTGGCGAGCGGGGCCTTTCGGCCTACCGGCTGATTCATGAGCGCCGCAGTGCCGTCGCCTTGGACGGACGGACTACGATCTCTTCCGGAACCTTCTACCGCATGCTGCAAAACGTCATGCCGGAAGCGAATCCCATCCCGTTTGCCACCCTACCCTGGCAGCCTACCGTTTCTCTCGTGCTGTTTGTGCACCGCGTCAGCGGCCTGGTCGAAGGGATCTACGTGCTCGTGCGTCACCCAGAGCAGTTGCAGTCTCTGAGGCGGAGCTTGGGTCCTGATCTGATTTGGGGGAAGCCCGAGGGATGCCCCCAATCCCTTCCTCTCTATTTGCTCTTGACGGGCGATGAAAGAGCGATTGCTCGCACCGTTAGCTGTGACCAGGAGATCGCAGCGGACGGAGTCTTCTCAGCTGGGATGCTGGCAGCCTTTGACAAAGCTCTTTCCGCAGCTGGCCCAGGGATGTACCCGCGCATGTTCTGGGAGACCGGCGTCATCGGCCAAGCGCTCTATCTGGAAGCCGAAGCGGCTCGGATCCGGGCCACTGGCATCGGCTGCTTCTACGACGACGAGGTTCACCGGATCCTCGGGATCAAGGACCACTCCTGGCAGAGCCTCTACCACTTCACCATGGGCGGAGCTGTCGAGGATCCGCGACTCCAGTCCTTGGATGCCTATGGGCACCTGTCTGACGACCGCCGCGCCACAGCCGCCACAGGGAGAGTTAAATAGTCAAGAGTTGTCCAACGAGGCCGGTTGCGCCCGAGGCCTTTTGCACTGGCTTCGCGAAGCCGCTCGAACCGCTTCGAGTTCCTGCGGTCTGGCGAGCTAGGTCGATGCCAGTCTGGGGGATCATCATCGTTCTTCTTGTCTCGTGGAGCACAACGAGCTAATGGTATTCCAAATCGCCGCCTCCGGAAAGGCCTTTGCGCCTGTTGCCGCTCGTGCAGCTAGGTATCACCGTTGATGGGTTGTTGCCTCAGATGTCCGATTCGCCAGCATTGATCATTCTGGACTTAAATGCCAAGAGCCTCAAGGTGATCCAAGTTATTGGGAAGCTCAAAGCCGATCCGAAACTGAAAGACATAGCGGTCGTGGCCTCGGAACGCGCAACGTCATACTCAACACAGTGCAAGCGGCGGCGATGATCGCGCATGAGATGAGAGAAGCCGGTCGCAGCATCTTGCGCCTTTTTTCTTTTCCGACGGTGCCGTATCAGCCCCTAAAGCTCGGGATCTGCGATCCACACTGCCACGCGTGCACTACCTGCCCGTACACATCGGCGCGTACGGACGGCCCCTTGCGGGTGCAATGCTGACGGTAAGCCTTCTCCAGCTCTCCGGCGATCTCATCAGGCATCATGCGCTCGATGTGCCGACGCTCCAGCGCGTAGACAAGCGGTTTTGGAACACAACGCGGGCGCGCCCGACGTTCCCAACGTGTTCAAGGCTCTCGGAACGAACGAGTGCTGGTTCCCTCCTACCACCTTACGAGCTGATCTGTTAACAGCATTCGGTTGTGACGGGTTTGCTTTTGCGCGGGAATTGCTTTCTCAGTGGAAATTAAGTCCGCTGAGCACAACCATGAGGACGACTGTGCCTGCAATCGCCGCCGCCAGCAACGCCCACACCAACCAGCGGCGGCCCCGGACGCCCCTTGCGCCGCTCGGGTATCCTGGCACGCAAGTAAAGTATTCCGCCTGGCGTCGGGTCAATCGCATACGCGCGTTGATGGCCCACCCGGAGGCCTCGAGGATCGCGCTTAGGTCCCGCCGGCGAAGCTTCAGATGAGCAACAAGGGAGGCAGGGACTGCTACGGCCGCCACCGCGGCCAGGATGCCGGCGAGGGTGGATTGCCAAGTAAGGCTGGCGAAGGTCTTCACAATGAATGCAGCCGAGGACCCGAGCGCAGCAAGAGCAATGCCTCCTCCCGCCAGTAGCCCACCAACCACTTGGCCGGAAGGAGCCGGTGGGACTTGTGAGGCAGGCTGTTTCTTCGCGAAGGCTGCTTGGACGCCGATAACAGCTTCCGAGCCCGCGGCGTCGAGCTTCTCTTCCGCGGCGCCTGTGACGCTCTCGATCTTGCCCGTAACCACTCGCCCTAAGCGCTGGAAGGGCGCCATGACGGCTTCCCCTAAACTGACGGGATTCTCGACGATCTCGACCACGAAGGCGTCCATCTCCCGACCATCCACCTCACGGAAAACGCCTCTCTTGCCTACGTACAAGTTTCCCCTACTGCCGGAGGTCACCGGAACAGCAACCTCATAGAGCTTTCCCTTCTCTTTCGATCCCACCTCCACATAGAGCACTAACATGTTGCTCGCGCGGGCGATGTTTGCGTGCTGAGAACGGTCGTGCACCCGGATGCTCATGTTGAAGTGACGGCCGTCCATGATTAGTGTCCCCATCTCAAAAAGGGCCCGTCTTTTCGGGTTGTAGAGGTCGGGAAAGCTCACAAAGTTGTTGGCGAACGACAGTAGATAGGCCTGGTAAAGGATGACCTTCTCCAGGAGGCGGACATTATCGAGAACGAAGGCGGTAGTCTTGCTCTGATCCATTAGCTCACGAGCGGCCCGAACCAATTGGGAGTCGTTCAGATACTCCCGCAATCTTTCAGCGCCCAGGCCCTTGACCCGGCAAGCCGGCTCCGAGTCGATCCAGTTTTCATGCGGGCTAAAGCACTCCTTTACGTGGCCCCACTGCTCTTTTGTCAGTTCCTTCTCGGCTGCGCCTTCCAGCAGTGGCAGGAGAACCCCCTTTCGAAGATCCTTGAGCTGTACGGCGTAATGGGGATTGATTCGACTGTCGAAGTCCAGCACGCCGTCTGGCTGGGGGGGAGCCAGAGGAGCTCTGATCAGCAGGGATTGGACGGCGGAAGGATCGGCAAAATCGACTTCCTCCAGGCGTGAGCTGCCTGCCAGCATCTGCTCACCGACACGGCGATCCAGGAGGAGGGTCTGGCAGAGTACGAAGTATTCATCGATCTTGTTCCGTAGGGAGGAGAACAGGGAGTAGGCGGAGGAGGTTGTCTCGCCCAAAGGCATGACGGGGGAGAAGGGTTCCCCATCAACCCGCTCGGCCTTTGCTAGCCAGTAGAGGAACGACTCGGTCTCGGTTAGAAATTCATCCAGGTACTTCCGGCTTACTCCCTTGGAACCGCTGGGATGTGAGTCGCCGCCGACAGTGGCAAGGATGTCGCTCAGAAACTGGCGGAGCGCGGCAGCGTCATCACCCTGTGCGGCCTCGGGCAAGACAATCCCCGCCTCGCTGACCGCCCGGTCCTCCTCCTCCTTCTTAATCCGCCTCACCTGATCGAGGGTGATCCGGGACTTTTCGGTGGAGCCGAGACGCGTCAGGATCTTGATCGCGGTCTCGACTATGCGCCGGCCCTCGTCGCTATCATTACGAATCGGAGCCAACACCAGGGCGGTGTTGCCGGCGTTGGTGCCGGCGTAGTCTTTCAGGTGTTCAAAGAGCCAGGAAATCGCTTGGCGAAGCTCAGAGCATCCTATGCGCCCGTCATGGTCGGTGTCCACAAGCTCGAGGAAGACGGGGTCACCGTTGATGGCTGCGATCGGAGCGCTCGTAGCGACCCAGTGGGCTTCATCCAGTTCGCCTACGCGACGTAAGTCCCAGGCGTTCTCGAGCTTGAGGTGAAGCGTGCTGCCAAAATACTGGAAGCGGAAGCGACCCCCACGATTCTCGTCCGCAAGACCGTCCTTTGGGCCCCATGCCATATCAGGCACATTATGGCATTGTCAAGTTAACGGTGGTCGGCGACAATCGGACCGGCCCCCGGATTCCAGCAGCGACCGACCACAAATCAACGCACTCTGTGCGCCCGCTCGGAGTGCGTTTGTGTTCTTCGGAATCAGTCGATCGTGTTTTGTGACGATACGTCGAGTTTGCGATAGAGCAAGGCGCGGGACGCTCGGCGAGCAAGCGCAACGCAGTAATGGCGGGCCTATTGCGTGCTTCGACCGTCAGGTGGTGAGAAAAGCGGGCTAGGGTGCTTTGAACAGCTACAAAACCGGTCGATACGGTGTTCGTAAGGGACTAGCGTCTGGAGGCACTAGGTCAAACACCGAGCGAGCCACTGAATGGCCGGCCGCCCCATCCGTCTTGTCGCGTTGCTAGACACTGCAGCAGTGTATAGGATCTATGTGCCATAATTGACCTATGTTTGTCGGAAGCGGGAGGATTTTGGAGGCTAGGCGCCGTGGACCGCCGGGTCAGCGTCAGTCGGCATTGGGCCTATCTCCGGAGCAGCCGAAGCCGAGGCCTTACGATCGTGTCGTGGAAGTTCCGCGCGCCCGCCGCTACAGCCGCCGCACTGAGCAAGCCTACATCTATTGATAGGCGCGCGGCTGAACGGGGCCGGAAACCGAGGCAGGGCAAGTCCAGACACAACTGATTTGATAGCCACTCGAGCGGGAAAGAGAAGGACCGGTGTTACGCCGCATAATCGTTCTTTCTAGTGTCGGGTTCCTTCTCGGTTTGCGAAGCCTGCTGCTCTGGGCCCAGCAGCCCGAGGACGGTGCTTCCGATCCGGAGATTTTGTCCATGTTTCCACTCGCTGGGGAACGGGACAAGGTCTGGCAAGCCGAACTTCGGGGACGTTTCCTGCACGGAGCTCATGCCGTTTGGTTCGATTGTGAAGAACTGTACGGCTCGGTGAAGAGTCTGGAAACCATCAACTTAGATGCTGGAAAGGACGTTTCCGAAGGCTCCCCTAAAGCACCGCGCGAGGGCCAGCGCGTTCTGCTCGAACTCGGTGCTCATGCGGACGCCCTGGTTGGATCCCACAAGGTTCGACTCATTGCCTCTCGCGGCGTTTCCAACAGTTTTGTCCTATTCATCCACCGCGAGCCCGTAGTCTTGGAAAACCAGACCGTTTCCGGGGTTCCCACCGAGACTCAGCAAGTCATCTGGCCGGCGGTGGTAAGCGGACGAATAAGCAAAGAGGGTGAAGTCGATCACTTTGCCGTGGAGGTTCCTGGAGATCGTGAGTTCCATTTTGAAATGGTTTCCAGCGGAGCTGGTTTCGACCCCGGAATCACGGTGTTCGATCCCTCCGGAAGCTGGCTGGATGCTCACCGGCTAGTCCGCTTGGCCGACGCCGACGTGTACAGCAACAATAATGTAAACCTGGTTGGCCCGGTCTCTGCCGCCAGCCTGAACCATCGGTTCAGAAA
Source organism: Bryobacterales bacterium (assembly GCA_965206025.1). Classification (GTDB taxonomy): domain Bacteria; phylum Acidobacteriota; class Terriglobia; order Bryobacterales; family UBA6623. Next base: position 1,579,191 of record CBDBIU010000004.1, read on the forward strand.
GCGTGGCCGTTACATAGTGGCGGCCGCAGCTCTTCTTGGACTTGGTGGGCCCGACTTCTCCTATCAACTGCGGATTGTGGAGAGCGCGAAACAAGCGGTTTCCCCATGGAAACCAGGGGGCGCGGCCAAGTGGGCGCATGGCGAGCCCCAGGAGTGGGAGGAGCGAGGGTTTTCTCGTAGCATCGAGCCGGACCGCCTGCGGGAACTTTGGTCCAGGACTGTCCGCGCGAGCAAGAAAGATAGTCAGGCGGGGAACGACGTAAGCGATACCTCGAGTCCTGAGAAAGGGTCAGCGTCAGCAACTCCTGTTCCCGAGATCCTAGATGGAGCGTCTCCGGTCCCTATCGTTCCCGTGGTCAAGGAACACGAGCCTAACGATAGGGCGGCGGAGGCGTTGAACGTTGAACTTCCCGTCATTGTTGAAGGCACGATCGATCGGCCGGGGGACTCCGACAGTTATCGAATTCACGTCACGGCGGGGCAGGCGCTGGCGTTCGAGATAGCCGCTCTCCAGGAGGCGCCGCCGGATTTCAACCCACACTTGGAAGTTCTAGATGCTCTTGGCCAAACGGTGCTGAACAACGTGTACCAGCAAATCGGGGGGGATGGAGACGATTGGCTTCAGTCCTTGGAGTCCAAGTGCATCTACACGTTTGAGCAGGAGGGTGAGTTCATTCTCAAGATTCGCGACCTGACCCCGCATAGTGGTTCTTCCCGGTTTGTCTACCGTTTGCTGGTGCGGCCGCAGATTCCACATGTAGGAGACGTGAATTTGGTCGAGATTGAGGATACGCGAAACCACGTCAAACGGGCGTTCAACTTATTCGCGGGTGAAGCGAAGAAGCTCACCGTAGGCGTAGGGCAAGAAGAAGGGTTTGACGGACAAGTGATAATATCGGTACGGAATCTTCCGTCCGGTGTTGTTTGCCTGCCGGCTGTCGATGTCGAAGCGCCACAAGGGCCGGCGTTTGCGAAGGTTCATCCGGAACGGTTTGTTCCGCGCAAGCAGAATGCGACGTTAATGTTATATGTCCATAAGGACGCGCCGGCTACGCCGTTGCCCCATTCGGTGATACTTACGGCACAACCCGTCGTACAAGGGAAACCGGGGCAGGTTTTTGAGGTCAAGGAATTTCCGATCATGGTGGTAAAGAGTCCGCCCCCCAGTCTGGGCGGGAAGACTTTGCCCGAAGCCGGCTTGCTGCCGTGAGGCTGGGACGCACGCGAACGAGGGAGAAAAATGATTTTTCGCGACCTTCGCTTTCACCAGGGGCTACGAAGACGATATCTAACTTGGATATGGACCTTTCTCGTCGCAGTCTCGATGGCAGGGGTGGCTTGGGCGGCAGATCCGCCGAAAAAACAAGTGGCCGCGCCGACCGCCCAAAAGGCCGCCGACCAGACGGGCGTGGCAAAGGAAAATCTTGCAAACAGGCAGGACGCGTCCAAGATCATATCGATTCAATTGGCGCCCAGCGAGGTGGACCTTTGGGGCAGCAATGCCTCGCAGCGGTTCCTCGTAATCGGAAGGTTCGCCGACGGCATGGAGCGAGACCTGACGGCGAGGAGCAGCTTCACGATTGCCAACCCGAAACTGGCTGAGGTTTCCCCCCATGGGCGGGTCGCGGCTCTTCGGGATGGAGAGACCTTTCTCGAAGCTGAGGTCTCTGGCCGGGCCGTTCGAGCCAAGGTCCGGGTCAAGGGTTCCCAGGAAGAACGGCCTTTCAGCTTTGGCCGGGAGATAGGCGGAATCCTTACAAAGAAGGGCTGTAACGACAGTCATTGTCACGGCAGCGTAAAGGGTAAGGGAGGCTTCAAGCTCTCTATGAATGCGCTCCATCCACGCGATGACTACGAATGGATCATCGAAGGAGGCGCCTATCAGGTCCTGACAGCGGAGCCGGGTGGAGAGAGAATACCACGCATTGATTTAGAAACGCCGGAGAACAGCTTACTCCTGCAAAAACCCGCGTTTACTGTACCTCATGGAGGGGGTCAGATTCTGCCAGTGGGTTCCGTCGACTACGAAACGATTCTCAACTGGATTCGGAGCGGCGCTCCGTTTGGTGTAGAGGAAGGGGAATCGGCCAAGATTACCGATGTTCAGGTCTTTCCCAAGGAATTCATCTTGGGCTCTAACGGAAAACATCGCCTCCTCGTAACGGCCGAGCTTTCAAATGGACGAAGGGAAGACTTCACCGACCAGGTGATGTACTCGACAAACAATGCGGAGGTGGTCAAAGTAAGCTCGGAAGGACTGGTTGAGGCCGTCAAGAAGGGGGAGACTTCAATCATCATTCGCGCCCCGGGGTTTACGGTCAGCGCCCGAGTCGGCGTCGTTGCCGAACCGATCACGGACTATCCGAGCGCGCCGCGGAAGAATTTTATCGATGACCATGTCTTTGCAAAACTGCGCAAGTTCCACATCATCCCCTCTGATCTCTCCAGCGACGGCGAGTTCGTGCGCAGAGTCTGTCTAGACCTCGCGGGAACTCTTCCTCCGCCTGATCGGGTTCGAGAATTTCTGGCCAGCGGCGATCCGCAAAAGCGCGAGAAGCTGATTGAGATCCTCTTGCATTCTCCCGAGTATGTGGATTACTGGACGTTTCGCTTTTCCGATCTCTTTCGCGTGGCGCTTTACGCGGCGGGTTTCAGCCCGAACAAGACACATCCTTATTGGACGTGGATTCGCGACAGCATTGAGGAAAATAAACCCTACGACCGGATCGCTATCGAACGAGTGGCCGCTCAGGGAACGGCCGGCCCCGCCGCCCACTACATGCCCGGTGAGTTTCAGCCGTACGACAATATGGCCGAGCAGATCCGAGTCTTTATGGGGCGAAGGCTGGATTGCGCCCAATGCCACAATCATCCTTACGAAACTTGGTCTCAGAACCAGTATTGGGGATTAGCGGCTTTCTTTGGCCGCTTGTCCCGTGTTGGGGGCGTGCTTGCGGACGTCCCCGGCGGAGGCTTCGCCAAGGGGGGGACGACGGGCCCGGCCCGGCCCATGCTGCATCCCAGAACGAAAGTCGAGGTCACGCCCGCGTTCCTCGATGGAAAAGTTCTGCCGGAAGCCGAATCGGCTGATCTGCGCATGGAACTCGCCGACTGGATGACACGGCATCCCTACTTTGCCGAAGCGGCGGTTAACCGGATGTGGAGCTACTTCTTCGGCAGAGGAATCGTGGATCCGGTCGACGACTTCAAGTCGACCGATCCTCCCACGCATCCCGAGTTGCTCGAGGCGTTGGCCGATGACTTCAGACGGAACGACTATGACCTGAAGCATCTAATGCGGATGATTGTTCAGTCCAGGACGTATCAATTGTCCAAGATCCCAAACAAAACTAATGAAGACGACACCATCAACTACTCGCGCTCGTGGCCTCGCGCCTTGGACGCTGAGGTATTGTTGGACGCTATCTCCGCAGTCAGCGGAGTTCCGGAATCCTTCACGCGAGCCTCGGGACCCGGCGGGACGGATCCGATCGGCTCACGCGCCATTCATATCAAAGACACCGATAGTTACGCGTCGCGTTTTCTGGACATGTATGGCCGCACTGATCGGATGATGGTTCCCGAACGCGACCGAAACGCGAACCTGACGCAAGCCCTCCACATGCTGGTGGGCGCGACCTACACCGACAAGCTCTCCGCGGACGGGAGTCGGATCGATCGATGGATGAAAAACGGGGCCTCCGACGAAGAAGTTATTGAAGATCTCTGCTTGGCGGGCTTTTCGCGATTTCCTTCGGAAGAAGAACTAGAGGTACTGGGGGCGTTGATTCGGAAGAGTCCGTCACGACAACAGGCTCTTGAGGACTTGATGTGGGGCCTGATTACGTCCCGCGAGTTTGCGTACAAGCATTGAGAAGATATCTCGGGGTTTGAGGCAGACCAGTCGTTCGTCTGCCAACTCATTCGGAAATAGGAGTTCACATGCGACGAATCGGATGTTTGCCATGCACCGAATCGACCGTACGTCGGCGGGATTTTGTTCGCGTGGGCGGCTTGAGTCTTTTGGGCATCAATCTAGCCCAATTCCTACAGCTTCGGAGTGCGATGGCCGCGAGCGACGGACCCCGAACCAAGGCCAAAGCCGAGGCCTGCATCCTGCTCTGGCTGGAGGGAGGCCCAAGCCACGTCGACACCTGGGACCCCAAATCAAACAGCAATTTCCGGCCCATTTCAACGAACGTTCCAGGAATACAGATCTCCGAGTTGTTGCCCCGGATGGCCGAGCAGATGGACAAGATCTCCATCGTTCGCTCCATCCACACGGAGGAAGACAATCACCCACAGGGAACCTATTATGCACTGACGGGCCATCGGCCCAATGCGGCCATGCAGTTTCCCAGTCTCGGCTCGATCATCTCCAAGGAAATGGCAACCAGGAACAACATCCCTCGCCATGTTCTAACTCCACAGTGGGCAAAGGAGAAGCAGTATGAAAAGTACTTTGGGAGCGCATTCATTGGACCCCAATACAGTCCCATGATCGTCCCCGATCCGAGCAAAGAGGATTTTGAGGTGGCGGACCTCAGTCTGCCTAAAGGCTTTTCTGTAGGGCGAATTGAGAACCGGCGAGCGTTTATGCATGCCTGGGACCGGTTTCATCGAGATAGGGTCGAAATTGCAGAGTATTCGAATATGGATACGTTTACCGAGCAAGCTCTGACAATGATTTTGTCGCCCGAGGTAAGGGACGCTTTCGATGTTTCCAAGGAGTCCGATAGAACAAGGGATCTCTACGGCCGCGACGGTTTCGGACAGAGTGTTTTGCTGGCAAGACGTCTGGTGGAGGCCGGAAGCCGTTTCGTGACGGCAGCGGGCTTTCCTTTCAATGCGTGGGATTCACACGGCGAGAACGACAAGAATCATCGAGACAAACTGGTTCCACCCCTTGACCGGACTCTCGCGGCGCTGTTGACGGACTTGGACGAGCGGGGCCTGCTGGAATCGACTGTGGTAATCGCCATGGGCGAATTCGGACGGACGCCCCATCTCAACCCGGCCTTCGGAAGAGATCACTGGCCGCACTGCTGGTCCCTCGTGCTGGGAGGCGGCGGCATTCAAGGCGGAAAAGTTGTCGGTGCGAGCGACGAGCGAGGGGCTTACGTGGCCGAAGAGACGACCTCCATGGGCGATGTGTTCGCGACCATCTACAAAGCATTCGGCATCGACTGGAAAAAAACCTACATGTCCCCGATTGGCCGCCCCATCAAGATTGCCAACTCCATTGAAGATGAGACCGGCGTGCCGATTCAGGCATTGGTCTAAGAACTGACCGCGGGGACTTCAGCTTCCAGGCTCTGGCGGAGACCAACCCGCCGAACAGCCGGCCGGTAGAAGTGCTTCGTCTCGGGTAGTGGCTTAGTCTCGGGACCGAGGGCGGGCGGGAGACTCGCTCCTCACAGGGGAGATCTTTGACGTTGACACTGGCCCCGCCCGCGAATCGGTGGAAATGAGCCGGATCCCGCCGGCGCCAAGGGCGCACAAAAGGCTGCCGGGGTACAACTCGCGATTTCCGATTGAAGGGTTGAAGGGCCCATCGGGCCTGGGCATGCCAACGTCAGCGGTAGAATGGGCCCATATGCTTCCGCGCGGGAGCCTCGCTATTTTCTCCGGTCTGGCTATAGGGGTAATCTGTGGGTCGTGGTCAAGCCCGGTTCTTGGTGCGGAAGAGGCCGGAAAAGACAAGGCGCCGTACATTGGCTCGGGGACGAAGCGAATGGCCGCGAGACTCGCCGAAATCGCCGAGCGGGCCGAGGGAAGGCCCGATGAGACCCCCTACCTAAATCACAAGAGGGCCGAGGCTCTTCGTTCTCTGCTGGCTCGGATCAGCGACCCGGACAAAGAAACTGAATTCAGAACCTATCTAGGACGCGAGCTCCTCTTCGCCGGCAAGACTGAGGAAGCTCTGAAGGAAGTCCATGCCGTCGAGCAAAGGCTCAAGCAGTCCGGGAAGCCCGTAAGTCCGGAGCTCGAGTCCCAAATCACGCATTTGTTGGGACTGTCTTATCTCCGCCTCGGGGAACAGGAAAACTGCATCCGCAGCCACAACCCGGAGTCGTGCTTACTCCCCATCAAGGGCAAGGGAGTTCATCTGATTCAGCGCGGTTCTCGCGAGGCCGTCAAGCGCTTTAGCGCCGTACTGGAAGAAAACCCCGACGACCTGACTGCCGTTTGGCTGCTCAATATTGCCTACATGACCTTGGGGGAGCATCCGGAAAAGGTTCCCGAGGAGTGGTTGATCTCATTCGACGCTTTTGACTCTGACCGCGATATCAAACGCTTTCCCGACATCGCGGCGGCTCTGGGCCTCGATGTCGACGGCCTAGCGGGAGGCGGCCTCATGGAAGACTTTGATGGCGACGGCTATCTGGATCTGATGGTTTCTTCCTGGGGCTTGCGAGATCAGCTTCGTTATTTCCGAAACAACACCGACGGTACTTTTTCCGACCGAACGAGAGAGGCCGGCTTGACGGGCGTGACGGGGGGGCTAAACCTTGTCCACGCTGACTATGACAATGATGGCGATGCCGACGTATTCGTTCTTCGAGGGGCGTGGTTGGCGGAGGCCGGGCGCCACCCGAACTCGCTGCTGCGAAACAACGGTGACGGGACGTTTGACGATGTGACTGAACAGGCCGGCTTGCTCTCATTCCATCCGACGCAGACCGCGGCCTGGGGAGATTACGACAACGACGGTTGGCTGGATCTCTTCATCGGCAACGAAACCACGGGGGAACAAGAGCATCCCTGTGAGCTGTTTCACAACAACCGCGACGGGACTTTCAGCGAGATTGCCGCGCAGGCGGGCGTTGGCAGTGTCGGCTACGTCAAAGGCGCAGTCTGGGGCGACTACGACAACGACGGACGAGTCGATCTCTACCTCTCACGCCTTGGTCAGTCCAACCTGCTCTATCGCAACAATGGCCCGCGCAGGCAGGCTGAAGAAAGTTCGGAGGGCGGCTCGCCGGAAAACGAAGAAACGGTGTCGGGAATTCAGCCATGGAGCTTCACGGACGTCAGCGTGAGCGCGGGCGTCACCCGGCCCAGGGACAGTTTCCCCACTTGGTTTTGGGATTACAACAACGATGGTTCGTTGGATCTCTTCGTCTGTGGCTGGAGGCTGGAGGACTTGGTCGGCGACATAGCGGCCGATTACCTCGGCTACCCGAACACCGGCGAGCCGCCGAGGCTCTACCGCAACAACGGCGATGGAACGTTCACCGACGTTGCGCCCGAGGCACAGCTCAATAGGCTCCTTTTGGCCATGGGAAGCAACTTTGGCGACCTGGATAACGACGGGTTTCCGGACTTCTATGTCGCCACCGGCACGCCCGATCTGGCGCTGCTGGTTCCCAACCTCATGTTTCGCAACGCCGAGGGCAAATTCTTTCAAGACGTTACAGCTTCGGGTGGATTCGGTCATTTGCAAAAAGGCCACGGAGTGTCGTTTGGGGATATCGACAATGATGGCGACCAGGATATTTCGACCGTCATGGGTGGAGCGTACACCGGCGACAACTACTGGAATGTGCTCTTCCTCAACCCCGGACACGGCAACCATTGGATCACGCTTCGTCTCGAAGGTGTCGAGTCAAACCGCTCGGCGGTCGGCGCCCGAATTCGGATTCGCTTACAGGCCGCGGGCGGGCAGCGCGATGTCCACGCAACGGTGGGCACGGGGGGAAGCTTTGGGGGGTCGAGCCTTCAGCAGGAAATCGGGCTGGGAGAGGCGACATCGATCGACTTCATTGAGATTAGCTGGCCGTCCGGCAAAACCCAGCTATTCAAAGACATCGCCATGGATCAGATGCTGAAGATACGAGAAGGCGACCGGGCGCCTGTCCCGGTGAAGCTAAGGCACGTTGATCTGGAAGCAGCGAGCGGGCAAGCCCACGCTCACGATCATCAAAACTCCGAGCCCTGATTCCGCGGCAAAAAGCCGGCCGGCTACCGAACCTTGCGGTTGATGTTGGGCAGTTTCCGCATCAATGCATCCTGCGACGCGGCGTTCTTGGCGCTCTGCTGTTCCCGCTTTAAGCGTTTCGCCTCGGCAAGTTCCAAGGCTCTCTGACGAGCTCTTTGACGGCTCCAGCGATCGAGCGAGTCCTTGTCGGACCGGTTGAACTTGACCGCCGCGCGCTTGCCCGTAGCTCCATTCAGCACGAGGGAGTGCTTCGACCTTACCTCGTATCCCGATCCGCCGAGCGAAACGAGCGCTTCGCCGCGAAAGACCTTGAGAACCGGCGACTGCCCTTCTTGCGCGTCGATCCGATACAGGCCCTTGCTTCTAAACTGCACGGAGGACTTCGCGACAAGCAGGGAAATCGTGTTTTCTTGAGGCTCTTTGACAACATGGACGATGCCCGATCCGGAAATCCAGCGGAGCTTGCCGTCCTTTAGCTTGTCGGAGACAATCTCGACTGCACTCTGTTCCCCGACGTGGACGAAATCATTAGGACCGAGATTCATCTCCGCCCGGCCACTCTCGGTTCGGAGCCTCTCGCCTTCTTCGAGGTGGTGGAACCCGGCACCCTTGGTTAGGGAAGGGCGTGCCGAGTCTATGAAAACCTGGCCCTCCGCGTAGTAGATCAGGCCGGCGCGGGCTGAAACAGCAGTTTGGGCGAACGAAGCGGCCGGGAGGACGAGTAGACCGAAAACGCTTGCCGCGTTGGCCCTGAATCCACGGCTCTTGAAGATCTCGGCCATGATTCGACACCCTCGCCGCCGCGCCGCGACAGTCGGGAAGCTATGGCAGCGCCGAAGCCGTTTCGGCGCCCGGCGATTCGATGACGCCCAGCGCCTCCCATTCGGCGAGCTGTTTTCTCACCTCGGGGGCGATCGGGGAATCGGGTTGCGCTTTCAAGAAGGTTCGAAAGTCGCCGGCGGCGCTCGGGAAATCCCCTTGCCTGGCATGGATCATCCCCAATAAATGATGAGCCAGCGGAAACGACTGCGCCCCCTCGCCGGACTCAATCGCCAGGGCTGACTTCTCGGCCGCTTCCATGTTACCCCGCTGAAAGTTGGCCACGGCACGATAATAGCGGATCTCCTTGTGATGCGGATTGAGCCGCAGCACGTCGTCCGAGAGCTGAGCGACCCGCTGCCAATCATTGCTCTTCATGGCCAGCTTCACGAGGGGCGCATACGGCTTCAGATACTTTGCGTCCGCCGCGATTGCATTCTGTAGTGCTTGCCGCGCCCCAGCGTCATCTCCCATCGTCAGCCGGGTTTCGCCTAGCAGGGCCCAGGCGGCGGCGAATTGCGGGTATTCGTGTACCGCCTTCTCGAGATCCTTGGCCGCCCTTTTCGGATTCGGCTTAGTCCCGAGCAGCTCCTTGAGCGCCTTCTCGTAGGCTTTCTTCGCTTTCTTCGGCGCGGCCAGCGTGGTGACGCTAACGGCGGCGCCCTCGACATTCTCCAAACGATGCAGCACGATCACGCCGATGTCGGGCTTGTCGTATGCGGTTCGCCGGCCCAGGGTAATGACGTCCGAGCGATAGCCGGGCATTACGGCCCGCAATTCACATCCCGTCAAATCGACGTGACGCGCACTGCCCAGCATCAACATTTGAAGCTTTTCCCGGCCGACGTATTGCCCGACATCTCGCACGTCGGGACTGACCCCGGCAACGCTGGCGTCGGTACCGGATGAAGTATTGTCAGCGCCGATGGCAAGGCTGAACCGTCCGTTGCTGTTTGTGCGCGTTTCGCGAAAAGTTTGGTTGTTGCACGCTCGTTCGATCGTCACCAGCTGGGCGGGGGTTGTACCATCGTCCAAGGCGACCTTGCCCCTGATGTAAACCGGTCGCGGCCGCCGAGGGTCGCTGGCGCCTGCCTGTTGACCCGGTCCGCCGAAAAGGCCCGGAGCCTGCGCGCCGGCACCCCGGCCTGAGCCGTCTTGTTGAGCCCAGATGGGGTTCGTGAGTACCACGGAAAGACTCAGAAGCAGCCAAGGGTTCTTGCGCATACGTTGTGCCTGGATTGGCCGGGTCTAGCCCGCTTTTCTCGCCAGCTAACGGTCGAAGGACACGATCAACCCGCCAAACTATCCCTAAGTATCTGTAAAACAACGCTTTATGAGGAATTGGGTTCGTTTGGTAATTCTGTTGTTCGGCAGCCCACCGACGCGGACGCTGGAACAGCGCCAGGTCCGAGCTACAAGCTGCTCCGATCGTCCGTTGCCGCCGTGTTGCTCCTTCGGGGCCTCCCGCGCCGCGGCAAAGCTACTCTTGTACCCGGCTGGTCCGATCCGTCGGATTTTATGGGTCCGACCGTCCCGCCGTACTGGAAACCAACTGTAAACCATTGATTCCCTTTGGGTTCGACGAAATTGGGTTCGTTTGGTAATTTTGTTCTCTCGTTGGTTCGTGGCTTCCGACGGCCCGTGCTCGAATGGGCCCCGAATGCTTCGCGTGTACTCAATTACATTGTACCCTGCCAATCCAAGGAGGACTTGGCGCCAATGGGTCTAAGCTACTTTTAATGAGACACTTAGGCTGTGAGACATCTAGCCCGCATTTCTCAAGACAAAACTGTGGGGGCGGGCCGCTGCGCCCGCCCAGAGAGGTTCTCGCGTGGTTGGGTTGCGTGATCGAGTGGGACGGAGCGTGCATCTCACGAATGGGCGGACACGGCGGTCCGCCCCTACAAACGAAGTCCCTTCAACCCCGGTCGTCCGAACGCTCGTGAGAAAAGCGGTCTAAGAAGACCATACAATCTCAGGAGATCCCCGGCGTCGCAATCTACCGTCTTCACAAGCAAATTTACAGATGTTTCCAGGAACGGCTCTTCCAGCTACCCCTTGGCTTTGCGGTTACCCCATCGAAGCAAAAAAAAGAGGCCCCGGCTTCGAAAAGCCAGGACCCCGTAATTCGTTAAAAACCAGCTAGGCGGCTACCACAGGATGCGGACGCCCAGTTGGATCCTGCGCGGCTCCTGGGCGCTGGTGATGATGTTCGTGCTACCCGGAGACGACACCGGGAAGATCGTAGTACTCGGGTTGCCTAAGTTTGCGTGGTTCAAGGCATTGAAGAACTCACCCCGAATGTTGAGGGTGAGCCTTTCCTTCAAGACGATGTTCTTACTCACGGAGAGGTCAAGCCCCCAAGCGCCGGGGCCGATGATAGAACCGCGGGAAGAGTTGCCGAACGCATCGTTTCCGATCACATCCGTCCCTTGGTGCGAGAACGCATTCAAGTTGAACCAGCTAGATTGCGTCTTGGCGCCCTTCGTATCGCTACCGTCAACTCGGTCCGGACGGATCCCTCCGACAGCAAAGCATTTACAATCGACGCCAGACGCCGAGGGGGTTAACGCCCGACCCGATACCACCGTGAACTGTTGAGTAAGATCCCAGCCACCCAGAAGGTAATCTATAGCCCCCGAATTGAGCCATTTGCGACCGCGTCCCAAAGGAAGCTCATAGCTCCCGGCCCAGACCACCCGGTGACGCTGGTCGTTGCCGTTAAGCCCCCGATCGGACTGCCGGTCGTACCAGTTCGAACGGCCCATGTCGTCGAGATACTTCGACCAGGTGTAGTTCGACACAAAGCTCAAGCCGTTGCGATATCTCTGCTCGACCTTGAAGACGAGGGCATGGTAATTCGAGTTCCCAAGCGCCGTATACGGAAGGACATTCCCATATTGCGGGAAGGGGCGAATGGCCTGAATGTTCCCAGCCACCTCGGTGCCAACCGCGGCGGGGAAGACCTGGTTAATGTTGTTTCGTTGGAACAGATGGTGCCCTATGTTGGCGATCCAACCCAGCTCGAAGAACAGCCCGTTCTCAAGCTGGTGCTGGACGTTGAAATTCCATTGCACTGAGTATGGCGTCTCGTTGTCCCTCAGCAAGAAGTCAGGGTTAATCCGAGGGGCGTCGCCCACCGGAACACTGCCAAAAGCCGGATCCAATGTGCCGTCAAAAGGAGCGGGCGCCGGCAGACCGGTAGCAAGGTGATACGGGGCGGTGACGCCGCTATCCACCGTGGAGGTGGCCACGGTGGTGCTCACATCGGGGCGCAAAAGCCCGGGAGCTCCACGAAGACCCCATTGGACATGGTAGCCGTAGAAGAGGCCACCCCCTCCTCGAATGACGGTATTCGGGGCAACGTTCCAAGAGAAGCCAACGCGCGGCGCAAAGTTATTACTGTCTTGGTCCCAATACGTGTCCGGGTAGGTCGCCACACCCGGGGTTCCAGAGACCGAGTTGATGGCCTCCAGATCAAACGCATTCAGCCGATCTTTGCACGGGAAGCCCGTGTTACAGCGGCTGTCGCTCAGGCCCTCGGTCATGGGAGTGTCCACCTCGTAGCGCATGCCAAGATTCAGGGTGAAGTTAGGCGTGACCTTCCAGTCGTCTTGGATGTAGAAGCTGTGCCACCAACTCAAGAAATGCCTCATGGCCGTGGAACTCAAGCTGCCGCTGTCGGGCCAATCGAGCAGCAGGGAAGCGACGCTATCTCCCGAGGTGGGATCCGTTGGAGTCGCCGCCGTGCCCCGGGTGGCGAAGTTGTAGGTCCCGGGCCAATTGAGGTGGGTATACATCGTCGCCGAAGAGCGGCGAGTCTCATAACCGAACTTCAAGGAATGCGCGCCCCTCAACGTCGTGATCGAGTCGATGAGGTTCCAATTGCGCATCGGGAGCTGCCAGTCTCCGGAGCCGATCCAGCCGTTGCCGGGCATGGCGTAGCCGGAAGCGTTGATGTTGGGGAAGGCGTCGTTGGGAACGTCAAATTTCTCCGTCGTCTTGGCCACCGGTGTCGGCAACACAAGACCGATCTGCTCCGGAAAACCTTGCCCCGTGCTCAGATGTTGCCCCCCCCAGGACCGGGTGGCGTAGGAAAAGCGAACATCATTAATCACCGTCGGACTGACGATACGCGTCCAGTTGAAACCTTGATTCCGGCTCCAGGGCTCGAGGACCATGTCGCCTCGGTCGAACCAGTTCCGGGTGGATGTGTTCCCGGTGATGCCCACGGCATTCTCTACTCCGGGAGCTCCGGGCCAAGGTCCATCGTATTGGAACGGTCCGTTATCCAGAAGGACGCGCCAGAAGAACCTGTCTTTGTCGCTGGGAGCGTAGTCGAATTTCGAGCTGGTCGCCCAACGGTTTGTGCTATTGGAGTCGGCAATGGAAACAAAGTTGTTCGTACCCGACAGGTCAGTCGGTATGTTGTTCGGCGTCGGAATAAGCGCCAAGATGTTTCTACCGACGTCGAACTGTTGCGCCCGGGGGATGATGTTGTTCTGGAACGGGGTCCGGGTAACCGAGCCGCCCGTCCCTATCACGGTCGAACGAGGGTCGTAAATCGTCTTGAGATTCCCGGCGGCGTCCGTCTTGCCGGAAAAATCGCCGTCCCTCTGCGCCAAGGTGGGCAACGTCTGGAAGAACTCCGCGGTCAGGCCTCGGCCCGCGCCTGTCAGGTTGGTAATTTTGAACTTGGTCTTTTCATAGGTACCGAAGAAAAAGAGCTTGTTCTTGACGATCGCTCCGCCGCCGCCTATGCCGAATATGTGCTCGCGGAACGGTGCCGGCTCTTGCGCAAAAAGGTTCCTAGCGTCAAAGGCCTGTTGGCGGTGAAACCACCAGCCTGTACCGTGAAACTCGTTGGTTCCCGATTTCGTGGTCATCAGGAGCAAGCCGCCGGCGCTGCCCCCGTATTCCGCCTTGTAGCCGTTCGCCACCACGCGAAACTCGGAGGTCACTTCTAGGCTGGGGTTGATAGTGTGAACGTTGGACTCGACGCGCGTATTCGTGGCGTTGCCACCGTCAATGTAGACGGCCGGCAGCGTAGGTCCGCCCGCCAGCGAGTAGAAGGGAGTCTGGGTGGTGGTGGGCTCGGTGCCATTGTACGCGACGGCCGCGGCCACCGTGAGCAATTGCAGGGGCCGCCGTAACGCCACCGGCAAGGTGTGAATCAGTCTCTCCTCCACCTGGTTGCTGACGGTCTGCGTCTCCGTTTCCAACGTGACCGCCGAAGCCTCCACTTCGACCACCTGGACCAACTCCCCGACTTCGAGAGTTACGTCCACGGTGGTAACGCGAGCGCCCTCCAGAACGACCGAGCTGACGTGTTTCTTGAAGCCCTCCTGCTCGACTCCTACCTCATACCTGCCGGGTATGAGCTCGATGAAGCGATACAGACCGGCTTGGTTGGTGACGGTTGACAATTGGACACCCGTGGCTACATTCGTCGTTGTCACCGTCGCGTCCACAATGGAGGCGCCGGTGGCGTCGGTTACCGAGCCCGCTAAGCCGGCGGCTCGCTGCCCCCAGCCCGGCGTCGCGAAGAGTATCAAGCAACAGCATATGGCTGCCCAACGGCATACGGCCGAGACGCCCGTGTACCGGACAGCTGAAAACTTCCTAGCCTTCACGAAAATTTCTGAATGTGTTCGCATGATGTACCTCTCCCAAGGAATATCAGATCACCAGCCGGGATTGCGATAGGCCCACCCTTCTACAACGACCGTCGGGCAGGAACCTCAGACCCCCAGCTCGAACTAGCGTTTATTATTTCACAATCTGATTGTTCGGTCAACATCTAGTCTTGTCTCATGCAAGATGAGTCTGAACGAGGAGTTTGTTTCTCACACAAGATGAGCCTGAAGGATCGGGGAGTGGGCATGCTGGGAATTGACTATCCAAGTGCAAAACACCAGCAAGCTGAACCTGCAACAGATCCAGCAGTTTCTCCACTCCAGCGAGGAGATTCGATTCAAAGGCAAAGGGCGGGCCGAGATCTACACGTGGGTGGCGCGCACGCTTCGCCAGCACGGCTACAGCCGCCAAAACCGCGCCGACAAAGGGCTGCTGCGGCAGTATCTGGTCAAGATGACCGGACTGAGCCGGGCGCAAATCACGCGGCTGATCCAGCAGTACCGGCAGGGCGGAGAACTCCAACCCGCCCGCTACCGGCGGCATCGCTTTGCCCGCAAGTACACGCCCGCCGACGTCGAACTGCTGGCGGCGGTGGACGAGGCCCACGAAACCCTCAGCGGCCCGGCCACGCGCAAGATCCTCGAGCGGGAATACCAGCAGTACCAGCAGCGCGAATACGAGCGGCTGGCGGGGATCTCGGTGGCCCAGATCTATCGCCTGCGGCGGCGCAGAGCCTACCGCCAGCGGCGGCTGCATTTCACCAAGACCCGGCCCACGGCGGTGTCGATCGGCGAGCGGCGCCGGCCCGACCCGCAAGGCCAACCCGGCTTTCTGCGAGTGGATACGGTGCATCAAGGGGATCGCGATGGCGTCAAGGGCGTCTACCACATCAATGCCGTGGATGAAGTCACCCAGTGGCAAGTGGTCGGCGCCACGCCCGCGATCAGTGAAGCCTGGCTGGAGCCGTTGCTGAAAGCCATGATCGAGCAGTTTCCCTTTCGTATCCGCGGCTTCCATTCCGACAACGGCAGCGAGTTCCTCAATCGCACGGTGGAGAAGCTATTGAACAAGCTGCTGATCGAACAGACCAAGTCGCGTCCGCGGCACTCCAACGACAACGGCTTGGTGGAATCGAAAAACGGCGCGGTGATCCGCAAACACATGGGATATACGTACATCGCGGCGCCGCACGCGGGGCGCATCCAGCGCTTCTACCAACAGCACTTCAATCCCTATTTGAACTTCCACCGGCCCTGCGGACAGCCCGAGATCAAGACCGACGCCAAAGGCAAGCAGAAGCGGGTGTACCGCCACTACCAGACGCCTTGGGAATCTTTCGAGAAGTTGCCCGAGGCCGCCAGCTATCTCAAGCCAGGGCAGAGGCTGGAGGCTCTGGGCCGCATTGCCCAGGCCGAAAGCGACACGGCGGCGGCCCGCCGGATGCAGCGAGCCAAGCAGAAGCTGTTTGCCAGTTTCCGTTCCGCGAACACGCCGTGCTGAACAGCAGGAAGAGGGCTGTGGAAATGACGGGCGATGGAAAACGAGGAAAACCAAAACCAGGTTTCCCTTCGTTTCCCACCGCCCTTGGAAATCGCTCCGCGATTCCCACAATCCCACAACCCCGACGACGATTCTCCCCTTCCCAAAACTCAAAATCAAAAAGCCCGAAAGGAGCCCCAGCGACTCAAAAAGCCCCAACCCCCGTCTTCAGGCTCATCCTTCGATGAGAAAATGCTCATCTATTTCGGCTCCCAAAGCCCGTTTGTCATATGACCATCGCGCTAAAATTACCGCTAGGCCGACCAGGGTCTAAGTATATGGAAAACAGTAATGTTGCTGCCACTTCTGTCCATTTGTCCTTACTGTTGAGAGAAATTTTGTTTGCATTTCTTGTTGTACATATAGCAACGTTTAGGGCGCATTTCTCACGACAAGACAGTGGGGGCGGGACGCTGCGCTTGCCCAGAGAGGTTCTCACGGGGGTTGGGCATCTCACGAATGAGCGGACACAGCGGTCCGCCTCTACAAACAAAGCCCGTTCAACGCCGGCCGTCCCAACGCTGGTGAGCGCGTTGCGGCTTGCGGCAGTCCCCCCCCACCTCTCGTGGATTAGGAAAATGATAGAGTACGGCTGAACCTGCGAAATCGCCGGCCCGCGGGCGGTATATTGGGGCTCTAGCGAAAGAAGTAGCGACCCGCGTTCGGCGCCCGACCGGGAAAGTACGTTGAGCACGGCGAGCAAGCGCAACGCAGTAATGGCGGGCCTATTGCGTGCTTCGACCGTCAGGTGGTGAGAAATGCGGGCTAGACGTTCTGGTGAAAACAGGACCCCGGCAAACGCTTGCCGCCGCCGCATACCCTTTTCCGCTCTCCCATGGGTTGCCGCTACTACTCTGATAGCCGCCGTGTTGCCGGCTCCAGTAAGCAGTTGGCTTGCTTTCGAGGACGTGGGCCCTGAAGCCGGTTTTACCACGGAAATCGTCTACGGGGGCGTCGAGCGGCAGAAGTATATTCTGGAAACATCGGGGACAGGCGTTGGCATCTTCGACTATGACCGCGACGGCCAACCCGATGTTTTCCTGGTGAACGGAACGCGGCTGGAGCTGTCGCGGGAACAGGCGCCCGGCAATCGTTTGTATCGGAATCTCGGAGACTGGAAGTTCGAGGATGTGACCGAGGATGCCGGCCTCCATCGCTCCGGGTGGGGCCAGGCCGCTTGTGTAGGTGATTTCGATAACGACGGATGGACCGACCTGAATGTGACCTCTTTCGGAGGAAACAACCTCTACCGCAACCGGGGAGACGGAACGTTCGTCGACGTCTCAAACAAGGCGGGCGTCCAAACCACTGGCCGGTGGAACGCCGGGTGCACCTTCCTCGACTTCGACAAAGACGGACATCTGGATCTGTTCATCGCCAATTACGTGGATCACGACGACGCCACCCGCTTTCAACCCGGCTCCGGCCCGAACTGTAAATGGCGCGACATGTCCGTCATGTGCGGCCCGATGGGGCTGAAGGCGTCGCGGAATATCCTCTACCGCGGAAACGGCGACGGCACGTTCACGGATGTTTCGACGGCGAGCGGCATCACCGAGACCGAGGGTTTTTACTGCTTTATGCCCGCCACCTTGGACTTTGACGGCGACGGTTGGACGGACATCTACGTGGCTTGTGATTCATCTCCTAATATCCTGTATCGCAACAATGGCGACGGCAGCTTCACCGACGTCGCCATGGAATCGGGAGCGGCCTACAACGAAAACGGCCAAGAGCAGGCCGGCATGGGAGTCGGCATTGGCGACTACGATCGCGATGGCAGGCTTGATCTCCTGGTGACGAACTTTTCCGAAGACACCCCAACGCTCTACCGAAATATCGGAGACGGCGAGTTTACCGACGAGACATTCTCGGCCAAGCTGGGCTACAAAACCCAGTACCTGAGCTGGGGCGCGGGCCTCGTGGACTTAGATAACGACGGCTGGAAGGACATCTTCATCGCCAGCGGCCACGTCTATCCCGAAGTCGATCGCCATCCCTCGGCCACAACCTACCGTCAGGCGAAGCAGGTCTACCGCAATCGGGGCAATGGCTCGTTCGAAGATCTCTCCGCGCGAACGGGGGCCGCGATCGCAGCCGAGAAGGCGAGCCGGGGAGCGGCCTTTGAAGACCTGGACGGCGATGGAGATCTAGACATCGTCGTCGCAAACCTCAATGATCTTCCCTCAGTGCTTCGTAATGAGGGGGGTGAAAGAAACAATTGGCTGATGCTCCGCCTGGAAGGGGCCGAGTCGAACCGCGGCGCCATCGGCGCGCGCATCGAGGTAACGGCCGACGGGCTGACGCAGACGGATGAGGTGCGCAGCGCGTCGAGCTATTACTCCACGAACGGCTTGCGAGTACATTTCGGCCTGGGCAAGGAAATGGAAGCGGAGAGTATTGAAGTACACTGGCCGAGCGGCGCGCACCAGAGATTCGAAAAGGTCAGAGGCAATCGGGTTGTCCTCATTCACGAGAAGGAAGGAATCGTGAGCGATCCCCACGAGTGACGCCGTGAAGTATCATTCACGGGGACTCCCGGCGCGGCCCAGAATGAAGTTTGCCGTGCTAGCCAACAAGTTCAGGTCGCCGAAACGATCAGCTTGGTGGCTCGTATTTGCCTGTCTTGTTCTGATTTCCACGCGCTCTGCGTTTGGGCAGGCCGAACAATTTCGGAGGGCGATCGAGCTCCTCGAAGGGGGCCGGGACGACGAAGCCCGTGAGCTGCTGAACGAGGCGGTTCGGCGGCATCCGAATGCTGAGCCTTTTCATGCTCTGCTGGGGCAAATCGCATTCACGCGAAACGACTACGCCCAAGCCGCGGAGCATTTCCAGCAGTCGCAAGGTTACTTGGCTCAGAACCCGCTCTTGAACCTGAACTACGCCGAAGCTCTTCTGAAGACGAAATCAGTTGAAGGGGCCAGACGGATATTCGAAAGCTTCCCCGGTGACGATGCGAATCTTCAGTTCGAGTCAGGCCTGCTGCTGGCGCAGGCCGGCCGGTACGCCGACGCGGAGAGACATTTTGTACTTGCCAAATCGGGCTACCCGAAACCCGACGTAGTAGCCTACAATCTCGCGCTGGTGCAGTACCGGGCTCGAAAACCCGCGGCGTCCGTCGCTACTTTAGAGGAGGCGCGACGGCACGGTCTCAACAGCGGAGACATGCTGAACCTATTGGGGGAAGCTTACCTGGAGTCGGGACAGTCCCAGAAGGCCCTCGGCGTGTTGAAGGAGGCTATCGACCTCCATCCCCGGGATGAGCGAAACTATCTTGTGGTCGCCAGGCTCTCCATTGGCGAGGATTTAGCCGCGATCGGAATGAAACTGCTCGATCAGGGGTTGCTCCACCTGCCGAAATCGCCTCCCTTATTGTTGCAGCGCGGTTATTTGAGACTCTCACAGGGTCTCTACAAACAGGCAGAGGAGGACTATCGCGCCGCGATGGAGGTTCAGCCTGAGTCCTATTCGGCGAAGATAGGTCTGGCGTTTGTGTTCTTCCAGAGCCAACGTCAGAGGGAAGCCACCGAATTGTTGGAGCAGGTGATTAAATCTCATGCCTCCAATTTCTTTCCCTACTATCTTCTGGGCGAGTTGCGCATTCGCGAGGGCCTCACCGAGGAGGCACTGAAATATACGAAACAGGCGGCAGCTTTAGAGGACGGATTCGCGGCCGTCCATACGAATCTCGGAAAGCTGTACATCAAGAAAAAGGAGTACCCTTCGGCCATCCGAGAGCTTCAGCGGGCTACGGAGTTGGACCCGGAAGATACACCGGCCCACTACCAGCTTTCGATTGCCTATCGAAGAGCCGGGGAGAAAGAAAAGTCGCGCCAGGCGCTGGCGGAAGTCCGTCGCCTCAACAAACAGCAGAGGAAGCTGGGGACGACACGATTTCTGGCTCAGAAGCTGCGAAAAGTCCGTACTGAGGCTCTCCGACAGCCCCGTTGAGCCGGCATTCCCTTGCCGGCCTGGCGTCTCAGTCAGAAGAGGGTCTCCAAGGACCTGCGACCTCGGTCATGGCGCCCCGGTCGTTGCGGGGGTTTGGGCCCGTCACTGGCGTTCCAGGCTCAGCTTCCTGCTCACGCACAGCCTTGCGACGAGCGAAGCTGAGCCGCGAGCGCAAGCGAGCGGTCACGAGGCCCAAGCCCAGCCCAAGGCCCACCGAAGCGGATGAAAACCGGCGGTTTTTTACCGAGCCGGTCGGAAAAGGAAGGGTGGCGCGGGTCCCTAACGATCGTGTGGTTCGAACAGCCACGAAACGTTGCGATCAGGGTCGCTGCTCGAGGATAGCAGCCCGCAGGTTGGAGGCGAAGTCTTCCAGTACTTGGCGGACCTGTCCCGCTATGAGGTGGTTGTTCATAGTTGCGAGAAGACCGGCTAAGGTGAACGTCCCGTTGATCGCAACCTCGGTCTGCCGGTCCGCGTTCCGCCGCAGGGTAAGAGAAATGGCCTGGTTTACCCGGCTCCTCAGCCGGCGATCGTCTCCCGACATCTCCACGCGGAGGTACTCCGGCGGTCTGGTTTCGACTACCGCTATATCGATCTCGATTCCGATCGCGAAGGGACCCATCGCTCGCCGGACGAGGGCTTTATAAGTCTTCCCCTCTTCCACGGTATCCACTTGCTCGCAACCCGGAATGCAACGTGCGACGGCCTTGACATCCCAGATGAATGACCACACCTGCTCAGGCTCGGCTTCCACACTGAAGGCGTGCTCGATTTCCTGTGTGACCTCTCTTGTCAACTTGGTGTACCGGCGTGCGCTGATTTCAACAGGCCCCGGGAACAGGCAGCCACACGGAATATTTCGACGGAGCGTCTACGCGCGGCCGTGTCTCACGCGGTTTCCAGCGCTCTGAGACGTATCAGCTCCGCCGCCTCGGCAGCTTCGTGCGAAGCCGAGTAGACCTCGCGCGGCTCGACGGAATCACCGATGTTATAGGCTTCCAGGTCGGGAAGCTCCGCTGCGATCTGTTCGTAGAGCGCATTGTTGGCGGTCCGCCCGCCAATCACCGCGCTGCCGACGCCGTCGAGCCGTTCGAAAACGCCCTGCTTTTGAAGCAGCACGTAGCCTTCTCCAATCTCTTCCACCGTCGTTTCCGGGCGCAAGTGGACCGTCGGGAGAGCCTCCAGAGCCATCATCAGCAAATCCTTCCCGGGCGACATCTTGTCTTGGGAGAATGCCGCGGCGGGATTCACCACGTGGACTTCGGCTCCGCGACCGGCGATGTAGAGAGCCAGGAAGCAGCTTTCCGAATCGCCGCCGGCGATGATCACGCGGTCCTCCCAGTCCTCGTCGGGACGGTCCATCGAAGAGAAGAGGTTGAATAATCGCGGGGCGCCTTTCAGCGGCCAAAAATTGATCCCCGCGATGGCTCCGGTGGCGACAACAACAGCATCGGGACCAAACTCGCTCACGGTACTCAGATCCACCTTCGTGTTCAGATGAACGTCCACCTTCAACTTGGTCATCTGCCCCCGGAGATAGGTGACCAGGTAGCCATAATCCTCGGCGACACGGGCCGAGTAGCGCATCTGACCGCCGAGTTCTTCCGCGGCTTCAAACAGGCTGACGTGATTCCCCTGTCGGGCGAGAATTCTCGCCGCCTGCATGCCCGCGGGGCCGCCGCCGATCACCATGACTTTACGCGGCCGCGCCACGGGACGAATTCGCCGTGTTCTCTCGTAGGTCGTATGGGGGTTGACGGCACAGGCAGCCGCAACATCGGCCTCGAGCAGGTTCGTACAGTGGTGGCAGGCGATGCATGGCAGGATGTCCTCCGCGCGCCCCTCGGCGACCTTGCGGATGTAGTGCGGATCGGCGTGGAACGCCCGCGTCAGCGAAATGAAATCCAGCCCTTCGCGCCGCATCACTTCGTTGGCATACGCGGGGTCGTTCAGCCGCTGAGCGACGCTTACCGGAACTTTGTCGCCAACCGCCTTCTTGATGATCGAAGCATTGCGCACAAAACCGCCTTTGGGCGCTTCCGGCCCCTGGATGATCATCTGAAAACTCTCATAGATTCCGCCGGAGACATCGACAAGATCAATGCCTGCCTCGGCCAGCATCTTCGAGAACTCGGCTGTGTTCTCGACCGTCAATCCGCCGTCTACGTACTCTTCCGCGGACATCCGATAGCCGATCGGAAAGTCAGGTCCGACCACGTTCCGCACTGCGTCGAGCACCTCTAGGGCGAAGCGGGCGCGATTTTCCGGGCTTCCCCCGTACTCGTCGGTTCGCTTGTTGCTGAAAGGCGACAGGAAAGCACACAGCAAATACCCGTGGGCGCCGTGGAGGTGGATCATGTCCAACCCGGCTTCCTTGATGCGCCGGGCCGCGTCGGCGAATTTCCCGATCACCTCCTGAATGTCCTCGTGGGTCATTTCGCGCGGCGTGGGCGCCGGACTGAGAATCTCGCACTTGAACGCCGATGGGCCGATCGGCTGGCGCTGCGACATGTACGCAGGCGTCTGCCGTCCTCCCATGTAAATCTCGAGGGCCACCTTGGCGCCCTCGGCATGCACCGCCTTGCCCAGCCGTTCGAGGGCGGGAATCACGTGGTCGCCGTGGCAGCCGACCTGATAGATGTGCCCGATGCCCCGCGTGTCGACGTAGGTCGACTCAACCATTAGCAGGCTCGCGCCACCCCGCGCTCGCTCGGTCAGGTAGTCGATATAGCGTTGGCTGAGGCTCCCATCCCGGTTGGCCATGCCCTTCTCCATGGGCCCGGTGATGAGGCGGTTGCGCAGCCCCATCGCGTTTATGCGGCCTTCCCGTAGCAGCAGATCGAATGCCATAGCAGTCGTCTCCTCTCTCCTAGTCGCTTCCCTCAATCCCACAGAACATGGTCCTATGACAATACGGCGCAAACATGAAATCCCCGAACAATCCTACAACAAAAAGCCCACCGGTCTGCGTACGGAGCCCTTTCCTGCAAGATGAACCTGGTTGCGACCGGAGGGTCAGGCCGAGTCGTTCATTCGCCTGGGAACGTCCACGAAACGGCTGCGGCGACCGGCATCCCGCTGTTGTGGGCGACAATTACTTGGGCATGGCCCTCCTGTTGCCCTTGCCTCGACAACATTTGTCGAACAGGATCACCGTTGCTGCGACCCTCTCGTGGTTGCGTCGGGCCGATAGGTGAACGCTACGCCGTTTAGTGAGGATCTACGTCGTATAACTGACGTTGGTCCTGTCGGGAGCCCGACGATTTTGGAGGCCAGGCGTCGCGAACAGCGCCAGCGCAGATCGTCAATCGCCCTTGTACCGCGCGCTGCAGCTGAGTGGCAGGCTGTTAGGCAGAATGAAGGAGAATAATTATGCCGGATGATAGCAAACGCCTTTGGTTGATTGATGCCGGATATTTCTTCAACGCGCAGCGAACGGTTGGTGAAGAATACCATTTTGACTACCGCAAACTGCGTACTAAACTCGATGGGACCAGGAGCATCTGGCGCACATGTTACCTCAATTCCACACCGAATCCTCCGTTAGATGCACAGAACCAATTCCACAGTTGGCTGCGCTCCGGTCCTCCTCGGGGTCCAAAGATCATCACGCAACTTCACGAACTCAAGTCGCGTCCGGGCTGACCATGCCTACTGCGAAGAGTGTGAAAAGAAAGTCAAGCTGTGCTGTCCGAACGGCAATCACCATCACATCATGAACCAACAGCAGAAGGGTGTTGATGTGGGAATTGCGACGCTCGCGCTTATCCATCGGAAGAAGTACGATACTTTGCTGCTTTCGTCGGGAGATGGTGATCTCTTAGACGCAATCGAGTTCTTATCGGAGCTTGGCAACCGAATTGAACTGCTGGTGTTCAAATATGGCGTGTCAACCGATCTTCAGTCCAGAGCAGACGAGATTCTCTGGGTCGACGATTTTGCCGAGGAAGTCAGACGAGACGAGCAGGAGACTGCGCGACCGTTCACTGGAGCTTAGGGGCCCACCGAAGCTCAGCCGTGTCTTGGACGGTTGAGTGACCCTTGGGCCGACGCTATGCTGCAGACGACCCGCGCCTTTCAGGACTTTGCGGAGTGCCGCTTAAGCTCGGCGATCACGGCTGTCGTCGACACTATCAAGCGGAATCAACTGCTTCTCATTGATGCGGCAGCCGCCCTCGCTCCGCTGGTGAATACTGGCTTCGAGCTCGCCGCACTCTCACATCCTAAACCTCCGTCACTCAATTCACAGTCTTGTCTCATGCAAGATGAGTCTGAACGAGGAGTTTGTTTCTCACACAAGATGAGCCTGAAGGATCGGGGAGTGGGCATGCTGGGAATTGACTATCCAAGTGCAAAACACCAGCAAGCTGAACCTGCAACAGATCCAGCAGTTTCTCCACTCCAGCGAGGAGATTCGATTCAAAGGCAAAGGGCGGGCCGAGATCTACACGTGGGTGGCGCGCACGCTTCGCCAGCACGGCTACAGCCGCCAAAACCGCGCCGACAAAGGGCTGCTGCGGCAGTATCTGGTCAAGATGACCGGACTGAGCCGGGCGCAAATCACGCGGCTGATCCAGCAGTACCGGCAGGGCGGAGAACTCCAACCCGCCCGCTACCGGCGGCATCGCTTTGCCCGCAAGTACACGCCCGCCGACGTCGAACTGCTGGCGGCGGTGGACGAGGCCCACGAAACCCTCAGCGGCCCGGCCACGCGCAAGATCCTCGAGCGGGAATACCAGCAGTACCAGCAGCGCGAATACGAGCGGCTGGCGGGGATCTCGGTGGCCCAGATCTATCGCCTGCGGCGGCGCAGAGCCTACCGCCAGCGGCGGCTGCATTTCACCAAGACCCGGCCCACGGCGGTGTCGATCGGCGAGCGGCGCCGGCCCGACCCGCAAGGCCAACCCGGCTTTCTGCGAGTGGATACGGTGCATCAAGGGGATCGCGATGGCGTCAAGGGCGTCTACCACATCAATGCCGTGGATGAAGTCACCCAGTGGCAAGTGGTCGGCGCCACGCCCGCGATCAGTGAAGCCTGGCTGGAGCCGTTGCTGAAAGCCATGATCGAGCAGTTTCCCTTTCGTATCCGCGGCTTCCATTCCGACAACGGCAGCGAGTTCCTCAATCGCACGGTGGAGAAGCTATTGAACAAGCTGCTGATCGAACAGACCAAGTCGCGTCCGCGGCACTCCAACGACAACGGCTTGGTGGAATCGAAAAACGGCGCGGTGATCCGCAAACACATGGGATATACGTACATCGCGGCGCCGCACGCGGGGCGCATCCAGCGCTTCTACCAACAGCACTTCAATCCCTATTTGAACTTCCACCGGCCCTGCGGACAGCCCGAGATCAAGACCGACGCCAAAGGCAAGCAGAAGCGGGTGTACCGCCACTACCAGACGCCTTGGGAATCTTTCGAGAAGTTGCCCGAGGCCGCCAGCTATCTCAAGCCAGGGCAGAGGCTGGAGGCTCTGGGCCGCATTGCCCAGGCCGAAAGCGACACGGCGGCGGCCCGCCGGATGCAGCGAGCCAAGCAGAAGCTGTTTGCCAGTTTCCGTTCCGCGAACACGCCGTGCTGAACAGCAGGAAGAGGGCTGTGGAAATGACGGGCGATGGAAAACGAGGAAAACCAAAACCAGGTTTCCCTTCGTTTCCCACCGCCCTTGGAAATCGCTCCGCGATTCCCACAATCCCACAACCCCGACGACGATTCTCCCCTTCCCAAAACTCAAAATCAAAAAGCCCGAAAGGAGCCCCAGCGACTCAAAAAGCCCCAACCCCCGTCTTCAGGCTCATCCTTCGATGAGAAAATGCTTTCACAGCCATGGTCTCCTACAAATGTTTATACCGAACTAGATTCGGAATTGGAGTCGATCGATCTGAGCGATTCAGGGTTGGACGTTGACGCTGCTCTCGAGGAAACCATTGCCGCCACAGTAGCAACGTTAGGAGCAGATCTCGTACGGGTCGTATACAACCTCAACGTAGAGGCTGAACGAGAGGGTAAGCAACCAACTTTCAAACCAACGACGAAATCTTTCTTGGCGTGCGCGATCATTCCGTCCCGAGTCGCTACAGACGAGCGATCATTCTATGATGTCGTCGATAGCCTTTACTTTCTTTTGTATGAAGGGTCAGGTGCGGCCGCCAGACTGACGGCAGCCTATACCCCGGAGCAGCTTCAAAGCCTATGGAGATTGAAGCATCTGAGACTTGGTGCTCGGCACGACGTAGATCACGGGTCAGCGTCAGACATAGAAAGGAAGAATCAACAGGTCGGGGAGGCTTATGAGGTGCTCATTGGCTCTGTACATCCGCGAACTCGGTCAGACTGGCTTAGGTCCCAGATCGCACTCTATCGCGAACTGGTAGCCATGCTTGAGGCTCTTTGGTACGGGGATAACGAATGACCCTCTTGTTGACGGGTACCAGCTAACCTTGGGTGCCGCTCGTAGCGCGGTCGAGGCGCCGTTTGCCAGACCCGCAGCCTTTTGCTTTTGTGGCGCACGCATTCTTGTGTGCGCCACGTCCGGACGCCGGTTGGTGCATGACCCATGCAATGGAGGTGGTCCAGCGCTCGATGGTTCGCCGAGCAGATCAGGTCAAACAGATGAACAATCCCCGGACCGCCGCCTCGCGGTCGCGGCGCGAAAGACTCGTGACGGTCGCGACCTGTTATTCGTTGAGTAGCTCCGTTGCCTTCGTAGAGCGTTCTTCGGATTGTCCGCAGGAGTGGGCAACTCAAGATGGACAGGACGGTCGACCATCTCGACGGCCCAGAAGAGGTCGCTGTTGGCGCAGTCGGGAGGAGCTAGCCGCTTTTCTCACCACGTGGCGAGGCGAAGTGCGTGAGAAGCCCGCCAGTACAAGGCGCGCGCCGCTCGGCGCCACATTTCTTAAACAATGCGGGCGTACTTGAACCTACGTTGAGCACGGCGAGCAAGCGCAACGCAGCAATCGCGGGCCTATGGCGTGCTTCGACCGTCAGGTGGTGAGAAAAGCGGGCTAGTCCAGTGGTTTGATTCGAATGCTTCGCCAAGCGACTTTGTAGGGGCCGCTTCCTTTTGGAACCCCGTGGACTTGCAGACCAATGAATCCTTTGGAGTGCGTCTTGTAGGTCTCCTCATCCACCAGATCCTCGATCATCTCGCCGTTGATCCAGGTCTGGATCCGCGCGCCTTTGGCCACAACGCGGTACTGATTCCACGCACCGTCTATGAAGTTCTTGTGCGGAATCACGCGCTTTTCGGAGCTCAGCCAGCCTTGCCCCATCGCTTCACCGTACACATATCCGGCCTCCGCCCCCTCTTTGCCACTGGCCTCGATCTCGATCTGGGGGCCGTACACGCGCCCGACTGCATTGATGGGACCCTCGCCTGTGGGCTGGGTCTTGGTCTTCGAGCGTACTTGCACCCCTGAGTTCAGCTTTTGGTGCACCCGGACCTCGAACTCGAGTTCAAAATCGCCGTACTCGTTGACGGTGCAAAGAAAAGAGTTTGGGCTCCCCTCGCTCGTTCGCCCCACAATCGCTCCGTCCTCGGGCCGATACGTCGCCGTGCCGTTCTTTTGGACCCAACCGTCGAGCGTCTTCTTGTCAAAAAGCTCCGCCCAGTCCGCGCCCAAAGTGATCGGATGATGAACAGTAACGAACAGAGCAAACGCAAGGATGCCGGCCCAATTTCGCGGGAGTCCATACTTCACGTAATGTCTCCTCGTGGCTTTCCGGTTATTGAATGTTAGGCGAAAAGTTCCTTGATCTCGCCAAACTTCATGATGCCTTTGGGGGAGATGTTCTCGATGTATTCGAACGCTCTGCCCGAGGGGGTCTTCGTGATTCCCTTGGTCCAATCGATACCCATGGCGGAATAGAGGGTCACCAAGACGTCCTCGGGGTAGATGGACCGGTTTCGGTGCCACCCGGGATCAACGACCCGCGCAGCCTCTTCGTCGGTGCCGCCTATGGCTTGACCGCCTTTGACCCCGGCGCCCGCGAGCAGCGCCACGGCGGCGTAGCGATAGTGGTCCCGTCCGTTCCTCAGATTGGGCGTGCCGGGAGTGCGGCCAAACTCGCCCATGCAGAGGACCAGAGTCTTGTCGATCAACGGCCGCCCGTCTTTGCCGCTTCGGGTTTCGAGGTCGTCGAGCAGACCCGAGAGCGCCGGGTCTAGCTCCCCGCACTGCTTATACTGGCTCCCTTTGGCCGTCTTGTCGTAGAGCTTGTCGTGGAGATCCCAGCCATTGTGAGCGATAAAGATGAACCGCGTCCCGGCGCCCTCCGCGACGAGATTGCGGGCGATGACACAAGCGTTGCCCAAGTCCGTGCCGCCGTAGCGAGCACTGTCTTTCGGCTCGACTTCGAACACCGGGCTTGCCTTGGGATTGTCGAGCAGCGGATAGGCCGATTGGTAGTAATGATCCAGATCGCTGAAGATGCGCCCGCGGTGGGTGTCTTCCTCGCGCCAGTCGCGATCCAGTTTGCCGAGCAGTTGCCGCCTGGTTTCGAAGCGGTGTCTTTCCTCCTCCCGTAGCACGAACGGTGGCGGGGCATTCGAATACATGGCCATCGGCGCGTGGTTAGAGGGCAGCATGCCGGAGCCGACCAGTTGCGACGTGTCCATGTTCATCGAGACGAAGGGCGGCAGGAAATCCGAGTCCTTGCCGCGACCGGCCGTCTCGTAAGCAATCACCGAACCGACCGAGGGAATTTCCTGAAGCCGGGCCGGGCTGAGCAGCCGAGCCGCCTGCAGGTAATAGGTGCCGCGAGCGTGTTCGGCTTCCCAGGCCTCCAGGGATTGCAGAACGGCGAACTTATCGGCGCGTTCTGAAAGCTTGGGCAACAAGCCCACGGGCATCTTAAGGCCCGAGTGGACCGTTCGGACGTCGAAGTCCGGCGGGGTCCAGGGTCCTTCCTTGGCGCTAAACGTCTCCAACTGGCTGGGGCCGCCCTGCAGGAACAGCAGAATACAAGTTTCGGCTCCGCCGCGCGGCTCGACTTTTTCTTTGGCGTGAACGTTGAGCGGCTTGAACATCGGCAGGAGGGAATACGTCGCGACCCCGAGCCCGCCGATTTGGAAAAAGTCCCTGCGACTCAATTTCGGGATATCCGTCAGCATTGGTCTGACCTCCCGGCGGCCATCAAGCGGCCGCCTGCCCGCCGGCTAATAGTTCACCATGAACTCCAACTTGTTCAGCAAAGCCCATTGCAGATCTTCCACCCCTTTGTCGCGGTGCATGGCGATGTGGCTCACGCCCGTAGCCGTTTCCTGATCCGTCGGATAGCGCGACAAGGTCGCCAAGAACAGCTCTTCGACGATTTTCTCGTTCGGCAGAGGCGGAGTCCTGCTCAGCAGTTCGTTGACGCGGCTTCCCTCCGTGGAGGCCAGCGCTTTTCTCTTGACCACGTCGCTGTTCATCATCATGGAAGCCTGCACCAGGGAACTTTTGGTGCTCGGCTGGCTTGTGATGCGGTTGCTTTGACCGAAGAAGTCCAAGAAGCGGCGAAGTTCCTTGTCGCCCGGGGGACCCCCTTCATCCATGACGTATTTGATGTCGTGCCCGAAGACGTCCGTGGCCTTGGCCAGCGCATCGTAGATCTCCTCGGCCGACAGGCGGCGGACCAGCTTGCGGGCGTAATATCGGTCGTACTCCGGCTTGTACTGGCCATCGAAGCGGGATGAAAGCTGATAAGCCTTCGAACTCAAGATGGTTCTCATCAGGTGGCGCAAGTCGAAGTTGCTTTTTTGGAAATCTCTGGCCAGCGCATCGAGCAACTCCGGATGCGACGGCTGAATCGTCCAGGGCGCCGGGGGCGGATTGTCCGGGTCTTGGCGATCCAGGTCCCAGTCAAAGGGCGGATCAACGATCCCCACCGTCATGAATTTGGACCAGAACAAGTTGACGGTGACCTTGGCGAACTGGAAGTCCGAGGTGAGCATGCGCGCGAACTCCGTCCGCGGGTTCGCGTTGGGGGCCGGCCGTTCTTTCGTCAGCAGGTATTCCGGATAAACCTTGGCGTTGCGGTCCCTCGCCGTTCGCAGAACGCTGGGAGCTTCCATGCGGTAACCGAGACCGCCGTCGGAGGTCGGCTTGGAGCTGAACTTGAAATACGCAATGCCTCCCTGCCAGATTCGTTCCGGCCGCGGCGAGTAACCGTCGACCAGAGTGTAATTGTTGTCCACCAAGCCGGGCCGGATGATGTGAAGATTTCCGAAGAAAGCCGCCTGGCGCCAAAACTCAACGCGTTTTCTTTTCGCCAGCCAGAGGTTGATGGTGTCAAGATGGTCGGCCCCATCGTGGCAGGAGACGCACTGCAGATTCACGCCTAGAAAGAGCTTGGTGGTATGGACGGCGATTTCGTCCAGGGTGTCCTCGTGCATGACGTCGGCGCAACGTAGGCCGTCGACCTGATGCCGGAGCAAGAATCCGGACGGCCCGGACGCCGATTTGAACAGTGCCGTGGCCGTCAGCATGTCGCGGACGAAGTAGTCGTAAGGAATGTTGTACTTGACGATGTTGTAGAGGTAGTCCCGAAACAGCGGGCTGCCGTCTCGAAACAGATCGGCGAAGAAATAGGTCCACTTGCTGACGAAAGGCCGCTGCACCAACCAAGGCCCTTTGTAGTCAGGACCGGTGGCGAAGGGCAACTCCATGTAATCGAGGCCCAGCAGATGATCGATAAGCTTGGTTCGTTTGTCGGGGTCCGGATCGGCCACGAACTTTTGCACCGTGTAGCGATTGGGAAACTCGACGTTCTGGTCGATGATCGCGACCGGGCCGCCCGGGTCGGTGTCAGGCAGCCGTCCCCATAAGTCGAGATAAACGCGGCGCATGAACTCGGCATCCGAGGAGAGTCCGGCGTGGGGAACGCCATCGGCTTTCATTTTTCCGAAGATGTAGCGGTCGATGAAGTTTTCTTCTTCTCCCACGGCAACGGTGGGCGCCCGCGGCAGCCTCGCGGCCAACCTGTCGGTCAGCTCCGTCGCGGCGGCGCGCTCGGCTTCGTCAGAGGCGGCATGCATCCTGTGGGCAAGAAGCTTGACGTACTTGGCGAGATCGGCAACCTGCTGGGGCGTGTAGCTCCCCTTCTGCGGCTGCATCAGGGTTTCCGGGACACCCTCGCGTATTGTCTTTTCAACGTCCTCTAGCGTGTCCCCGTGGTTCCATACTTCATCCACCAGGTTCATCCTGGGGTCCCCAGCCCCCTTGCCGTCACTCTGATGGCAAAGCGCGCACTTGGCGTCGAAGACGGCACTGGCGAAATCGAGCCGCTCTCCCTCGAGCAGAGGCAGGACTTCGGCGGGCGGCGTCTTGCTATTCGCCATTGAATGAGCTGCTGCGCGGTTCTCGGTCTTGCCGGCACCCTCGTGCGCCCCTAGAGTGGGCACCTCCTCCTTCGGCTCCGCTTCCACAGAGGGCGGCGGACCTTCCCCTTCCGAAGCAGTTACGGACTGCCCGCGAGAGAGCGTTCCCTCTCTAGGAGTCAGCAGCAGTAGGCAAACAAGGATTAACAGCGAAAGGCGGACTTTTCTATTGGGCCACATGGGATAGAGACCCCCGGTTCGCAAGCGAGAAAACTGCATCTACTTGTATTCTAGTCCTTTTCGTGGCCGCGGGCCCCCACATTTCGGGGAGTGGGTCGAGAATAGAGATGGTCAGCCTTCGCCGAGCCGACCGCCGCGCTGGGCCCAAGCCACAACTCATTGATTCCAAGCGGGTTGTGCGAACTTTGGTTCGTTTCGCATTTTTTGTTCGCCCAGGGTGATGCCGGTCGCCGGGCCCCTCCCTCTTGAGGATAATGCGTTGTGTCAAGCATCCCCGCCGGGCGATGAGCAAAAAAGCCGCAGATCTGGCGGGCGACGAACTGACAGCGCGAATGGGGAGTGTGATCATCGCCCGCCCAGATCAGCGCTACGGGCTTACTCGGCGACGCTTGAGCATGCGGTAGCTCGAGCGCCGAGATTACTAGCGGAGTCGCGCGGGGAGCGTCGATATTTGGGTGTGCGTCACCGCACCGTGAGAGTGCCATATAATTTCGGCATGGAAAACCTTGAAGTCGTACTCGCCGAGAAGGGAATTGAGGCTGCCACGAAACTGGCGGCAGAATCTCTCGGAAAAGTTGCCTCAGCGCCAGCAAAAGAGCTGGGGGAGTTCCTCACGGACAAGATTCGCTTTTGGAGACTGGAAAACTTCGTTAGTTTTGCAGCGAAATACCAGAAGATAATTGCCGAGGCTGGCATGGAACAGGCTCCTTTGCCGCTGAAGTTATGGTTTCCGATCCTCGACAACTCGTCACTCGAAGAAGACGAGAACCTTCAGCGAAAGTGGGCGGCGCTGCTTGCCAACGCTGCTAATCCTGACTCCGATGTCGGTGTGTTGTCCGCTTTCGTGGGAATCTTGGGGCAAATCTCACCTCGTCAGACGGTGTTGCTGGATTGGTTGTATAAAGGTGAGGATGAGCCTGAAGGCATGGTTTCCGGGACCGAAACTTCGAACGTCTGCCAGGTGGGTTTGACCGACGCGAGCCTCATGCTGGCCCATTTGAGCCAGGTCGGGATCTTGCGCGTAGCGACCGAATCGCACCAGGGGCCAGTAGTCAGCGGCTCGCACTACACAGCAACTAGCTTTGGTCTCGCGTTTGTAAAAGCCTGCCGCGCACCGTCCACAGCGGAGCGCAAAAAGACGTTGTAGCGCGGACCGGGCGCCGTTCCAGGGTCCGCATGTCCCTTGTTATAAAAACTGAGTAAATCTTCGAGTCACAACGGTCTCACGTACTATGGCTCGGAATATAATCCGCCCTGTTGTGTCCCGACTCCGGCGCATCGCGCTGCATTCTCGATTCTTCTTCGTCACAACGAACTTGAGGGCCGGCGTGCAGCGATTTCGGACCTCGGAGTATCGCCTTTTGGTCGAAGCCTTGGACGCTGCTCGTGACAAGCTGACGTTCAGCCTATGCGGATACTGCTTCATGCCCGACCACGTTCACGCCATCGTCATGCCACACGAGCAGCCCGTAGCGCTGATCTAGGCGGGCGATGATCACACCTCTCCTTCGCTCCACCGTGTCGTCGCCCGCCAGATCCGCGGCCTTTGCCTTTGTGGCGCACGCATTCTTGCGTGCCGTGTTGCCATTCGTGGCGACATCGATTTTTGTTCATCGCCCCACGGAGACGCTTGACACGCCCGCTATCCTGAAGGGGGGGGCGGAGCCCGGCGACCGGCATCGCGCCCGACGAACGAAAAAAAACGAAACAAACCAAATTTCGCACAACCAAGGTGTAATCAACGGCTTATGGCGATACCTTTGTGCCCCGCGGCACCGGGTTCACCGCGTAGCGCAACCCGAATCACATCTCATTGCGCCCAGTAGGCGACGCCCGGCTTCTGCTGAATGAGACATTTCTTAAGCAGATCGATCGCTTTCTCAAGGCCTTCGTCGGGGGACATCAAGCTGTCCTCGTGCTCGATGCTCACGACAAAGTCGTATCCCGCCATGCGGAGCTGGGTAATGATGTTGTTCCAGGCAAGCTGATCGTGCCCGTAGCCCACCGTGCGGAAGATCCAAGATCGATTGGACTCGTCGGTGAGGTCCTTGGCATCCAGTATTCCATTGAGTTGGGCGACATACGGATTCACAGCGGAGTCCTTGGCATGAAAATGATAAATCGCCGAGCCCAGTTTCCGAATCACAGCGCCGATGTCCGCTCCTTGCCAGAAGAGGTGGCTGGGGTCTAGATTCGCTCCAATGGTTTCGCCGACGGCATCCCGCAATTTCAGTAGCGTCTCGACGTTGTAGACAACGTTGTTGGGCACCATCTCGATGCCGATTCGAACGCCGTACTTGTCGGCGATCGCGGCAGCGTCCTTCCAGTAGGGGATTACTTTCTCCTTCCACTGCCACTCCCAGCGTTCCCGAAAATCTTCCGGCGGGATGGGACACGTGATCCAGTTCGGGAATTTCGCGGTGGGATCGCTGCCCGGACAGCCGCTGATCCCGTTGACGAACCTGACGTCAAGCTTTTCGGCCAATTTGCACGAGTTGACGAAGTCTTCGTGGTGAGCCTCGGCGACCTTGGGGTCCGGGTGCAGCGGGTTCCCATGGCAGCTCACCGCGCTTATGATCAGGTCTCGGTCCGCAACGGCCTTCTTCAGCCAGTCGGCTCTCGCCTCGTCGCTCAGCAGGTCCTCGGCGCGAGAGTGGGCGGCCTTCACATAGCCTCCCGTACCGAACTCGACCGCCTGGACCCCCAGGGTCTTCACATAATCCAGTGTTTCCTCTAACGGCCTTTCACCGAAAAGAAGAGTGAGTACGCCGAGTTTCATCGTGAAATTCTTTCCTTCCCCGGGGCCGACCAACCCAGCCTCTAAATTACAAACTCCCTGTTCGGCCGAAACGGAGTACCAGCGTACCAAACCAAGTCATTCAGCATGATCGCCGCAATCGGATCGTCGAGACAGGGAGAAATCAACTCGAAAGTCGAGATGATCAGACGGCCCTTGCCGCAGCGAAACTGAGCGATCGTGGCGTTCACTTCGCTCCAACGCTGCTCGCCGGATGTATCCATGGGTATCGAGCGGATCAAGTTGCCGTGCGCGCCGGCCAACATGTCGCCTCGGCCCTCCGGATCGAGGCCAATGATGGAATTGTTGGGCCACACTTTGTAAAAAGGCCAATGGATCGGATTCTCAAACGGAATCCGCGAGAAGAGGCCGTCTTTCGACTTCCTGATGAAGAACGAATCGGTGTGGCCGCCCTGAAAACGTCCGCCCAGAGCCAAGCCGTTCGCTTGCAGACGCTTTTCAATCGGGGGGAACTTGGGCGCCGGCCGGCGCTCCCAGTAGTTGGGTTCCTCGCAAATCATGAGGATGACCGTTGCTCCGTCCTTCAGATAGCGCACAAGATCCTCATCATCGAGATGGGAAGTCACCGCGATCGGCACAGTCGGATCGAACCTCATTCCGGTCCGGCTCGGCCTTCTCGCCGCGGCGGGCACGTCGTAGCCGAGAACTTGGAAGCGAGACTGATCAAAGCCCGCGAAGTTCACTCGCTTCACACGCGGGAGTCGATCTTTCAGCGGAAAGATCCGGATGTGAACATAATTCTCCGATAGCACCTCGCTGCCGTTCAGCAGCCTGGCGTGAAGACGCACGGATCTGCCTTGAGCGACATCGGGAGCCCGGAACGAGACCTCTCCCGCGCGTCTTACTTCTCCCGGAACCATGGAGACGTCGATCTTCCCTCCGATGTCAAAACCTTCGACCCACCACTCGACACGTCCACGCTTGAGATCGGCTTGGCCGAAATGCGAGACGTGCAAGTCGGCTCTGAACGTCTCCCCCACCCAGAAGTTGTGCCGCGGGTTGTCGATGATGACCAGGTCCTGGGTCCAGATCTTGGCCAGCTCGTCGCCGTAAATCTTCTTGTCTTTGTAGAAATCGATCGATCCCACCGGATGAGGCGCCGAATCGAACAGCCATGCCACAAACCCCGCCACCTCGGGATTCATGCGCATCAGCTCGGTTTGATGCTTCAGGCCCGCAAAGTGATACCAGTCGCTCGCTTCGGTGAACTTGGTGAAATCTCCGTAGATCTCTTCGAAACCCCAGCGATGAAAGCGCTCTTCGAAACCAACGTGATCCCACTGCGCCGGCATGGCTACCCTTTTCGCCCTGGCGTGAAACCACCAAGGTTCTTTGCCGCCCCACTTTTGCTTGATCTTCTCGACGTTATAGACGTAGGGCGACGGCGCGAATTCCGTCACCAAGACCGGCCTGCGATGCGAACGCACGCCCAGCCACAGCTCACGGGCGCCCCCCGGGTAACGCATCTCCGCATTTCTGCCCTCCAATGCTGTTGGAAAGCTGGGGTAGGAGTGAACGTCTTCGACATCGGTCTTACCGTGGTTGCCGATGTAGTTCACTTCGTTCAGAAACCGCCCCCCCGCGTTGTCGAGAACAAACCGCGTCGGGTCGAGCTCCTTCACGTGATCGTAGAGCTGCCCGGAGATGGTCTTGAACTGTTCCCAACTCATCCCGAACGATTCGTTGAACAACTCCCATAGAGCAACCGAGGGATGATTGCGGTCCCGCAGCACGGCTTCGGACCACCATTGTTTGTATCGCTCGAACCCCTTTTTACCGGCGATTCCCTCGGTGGGCGTCCATGGCCCACCCTGCATCACCAGCAAGCCCATCCGATCCGCCCAATAAAGAAACCGGGGATCGGCGGACCTCAGCGGCACGCGCACGAGGTTGACGCCGAGGGACTTGGTGGTTCGAATGTCGCGTTGAATCTCTTCGTCGGTCGGCAATGCGTAAGGCGGAGGCAAATGCCAGTTGACATCCACGGCCCCGCCATAAGGTCCGGGATCAAGGCCGCCGCCGACAATATAAAGCGGCTTCTTGTTGAGGTAGATGCGATCGCCCACTGCCTCCAACTTTCGCATCCCAAATTCCACCGACGCCGAATCGAGGGCGGCCCCATCGCTTCCGCGCAATGAGGCACGGATCTCGTACAACTTCGGATCATCCAACTCCCAAAGCAACGCCTTCGGCAGCTTCAGCGGTATTTCTCTATTGATCGAAAAGTGCGAGTCGCTTCGAGCCAGGCGCAGCGGCTCCTCGTGACTCAATCGCTCTCCATCGGGCGCGCGGACGACGAGCCTGAGTTTTAGATTTGTCTCTCCAGACAGAGGCGGCCCGGTGATCTGAATGCTTGCCTGGGCGACCGCTTTGTCGATGTCGGGAACGACGAAAATGTCGGAGATGTGAATCCCCCCCGTTGCTTCGACCCACACGTTGCGCCAGATGCCGCTGATGTTGAGCAGGGAATGCGTGTCCATGAAGAAGCTCAACCCCTCGGGCGGATCCGTCACTTTGACCGTGATTGTATTCTCGGCTCCCGGGTTGAATAGTTCGGTCGCGGTGAGCAAGAAGGGCGTTTGCCCGCCTTCATGTCCGCCCGCGGCCTTGCCGTTGACCCACACTTTGGCGGCATGGTCAACGGCTTCGAAGGCAAGCGCAATCCTCTTGCCTTGGTAGGCATCGGATAGGTGGAGGCTTCGTTCGTACCAGGCCGTCCCGGAATAGCCGCGCAGATCGTCGAACGCCAATTGCCAAGGGAGCGGAACGCGGGCGACGCGGCCCCTGACGGAGCCGGGCTGATGCCACTCTTCCTGCTCCCCGACCTCGTTCGGGTCTTCCTTGAAATGCCAATCGCCGTTCAGCGACTCTTGAAGGTCTCTTGACAGCGAGGTGTAAGGCTCGACCGGGCCTCTTTGCCCGGATTCGCCCCGCGTATTTTGCGCCGCGGCGGCCGACGCACCGGCCAGCGCGGAAGCCGCGGGAACCGCCGCCGTCGATATCCGAAGGAATTCTCGCCGCTTCACTTTCGTCTACCTCCCATCACCGGGGTCTGCTCAGCTACGATGGCCCACGCTCCGTGATCTCCAGCCGCCGGTGGTCTCTATCGAGCGACGTGGCGCAGGGTTTCAGCGTGCTGTGCCGGCAGGAATGCCGGCATGCATAGGGTCGGGCTTTCAAGCGCGACATTGCCGAATTTATAGTGAACTCTTTCCAGGACAGTCTTCCAAGCCGGCGCTCATCAAGCCGGGGTCCCGGAATCAAGCAGCTCTCGAACGATGCGGGCGTCGTTGACCTTGGCGTCGGTCGGAGTTTCCAGAATGCCGTGGTGAGGATAGGTCAGTTTGTTGTGGTCGAGGCCCATCTGGTGAAAGATCGTCGCGTGCAGATCGGGTACGCTCACCCGGTTGACGACCGAGCGATAGCCGAACTCGTCGGTCTCCCCGTAGACGAAGCCTTTCTTAAAACCTCCGCCGGCCATCAGTAAACTGAAGGCGTGGTGGTTGTGGTCGCGGCCCCCTCCGCCCTGCGTGATGGGGAGTCGGCCGAATTCGCCCGTCCACATAACGATCGTGCTGTCCAGCAGGCCTCGCCCCTTCAGGTCTTGGATCAACGCCGCGTAGGGCCGGTCCGTGTGGGCGCAGATCGTCGGAAGCTCAGTCTTGATATTGGTGTGACTGTCCCACGGCTGGAATTGGGGATCCAAGGGCGGGAAGATCTGGACAAAGCGAACGCCGGCCTCGATCAAACGACGGGCCATGAGGCACCGGGTACCGTAGCCGGCCGTCAACGGATCGGGACTGTCGAGCGCGTAGAGCTTTCTGGTCGCCTCCGACTCGTCGGAAAAGTCCAGAACCTCCGCCGCGGCGACCTGCATGCGCGCCGCCAACTCGTAGTTCTGAATGCGGGCTTCGAGCTCGGACTCTCCCGGTCGCTGCTTCTGGTGAACGGCGTTCATTTGGGCTAGCAGGTCAAGATTTTTCCGCTGGGCTCCGGGGGGCAGCGGCAACGCCGGATTCAAGTGGTGCACGGGCGTCCCGGAGGAGCTGAACTCCACCCCCTGGTAGAGCGCCGGCAAAAATCCGCTGGACCAAACCATCCTGCCGCTGGTGTTGTAACCCGCCGGATCGCGCAGAACCACGAACGCCGGCAAGTTCCCGTTCTCGGTTCCCAGCGCGTAGCTGAGCCAGGAACCCATGGCGGGCCGCCCGGGGAAGATCTTGCAGGTCTGCATCATGTTCAGCGCTTCAGGATGATTCTGGTGATGGGTGAACATGGATCTCACCAGGCATAGCTCGTCGGCAACGCTTCCGATCCCGGGGATGATCTCGCTGAGTTCCATGCCGGACTTCCCGTAGCGTTTGAACTCGAAGGGAGCTCCCATCAGGATGTTCTTGTTGTTGGACTGGATCGTCTCGACTTCCTTGGGGTGGGGCTTGCCGCTTTGCTTGGTCAGCATCGGCTTGCGGTCAAACAAGTCCATCTGACTCGGCCCGCCGTTTTGCATCAGTTGGATGACAGCCTTGGCGCGACCGTCGAAATGACCCGCGCGAGGCTTCACGTCCGTATAGAGCGGTTGGCCGGAAGATTGCGTGGCAGCGGAGAGACGCTCTTTTTGCAGCAGGTAGCTAAGCGCTAAACTCCCAAAGCCCAACCCCGACATTTCCAGAAGCTCTCTTCGGGAGAGGGGTCCTCGCAGGTGAGATCCGCAGTCCTTGCCGTGTTTCATGATCGTGCCCCCATCGATTCGTGATTCCTCGGGTCTTCCGTCGGGTTCTCAGTCCACATAGAGGAACTCGTTCGAGGCCATCAACATCTGGCCCAGGCTGGCGAGCGCCGCGTAGGACGCTTCTTCGTCAGTGGATTTCACATCTAGATAGCCTTGTGTTTGCTCGTCTAAGTGCTCGGCGCAAAACGCCATTTCCGACGGCGAGGGCTTTCGGGCCAAGGCCATCAGATAGGCCGTTTCGATTTTCTTCTCCGCCGCGGCGTCGCCGCCCGCCAACTCGTTCAGCCGATCGGCAAAGTCTTGAGCCCGTTCCATGACGAACTCGCTGTTCAACAGCGTAAGCGACTGCAGCGGGGTCGCCGACGCTGTTCGCTGGGTGGCGTTCAGGTTCATGATGGGAAAGTCGAAGACGTCCAGCAAAGTCAGGGAATAGTTGCGCCGGGCCATCAAGTACAGACTGCGTCGAAATCGGCTCGTCGCGGTGGGGCCTTCTTGCGAAACCGTAACGAGGCCGTCCGCAGCCCCGTCGAGCATGATCGGGGGCCCGCCAAGAGTTCGGTCGAGTTTCCCGCTCACAGCCAGGATGGAGTCTCGCATGACTTCCGCTTCAAGCCGCCGAAAATTCATTCTCCACAGTAGATCGTTTCCTGGATCGACTTTGCCCGCCGGACGGCCCGACGACTGCCGATAAACGGCCGAGGTCATGAGCAGCTTGTGCAGGCGTTTGATCTTCCAACCCTTCTCCACAAAATCCACCGCCAGCCAATCGAGCAGCTCGGGATGGGTGGGACGCGAACCCAGGCGGCCGAAATTGGCCGCCGTCCCCACGATCCCTTTGCCGAAGTGATGCTCCCAAGTCCGATTCACCATCACCCGGGCTGTCAAGGGATGGTCTCGGCTGGTCAGCCAACGGGCCAGAGCCAGCCGCCGGCCGCTGGACTCCGTTTTCTCGCCGGCAACGGGAACCACCCCAGACTGGCCCAGCTTCGAAAGCACGGTCAGAAAACCGGGCTCGACGGGCGGACCCGGCGTTTCGATATTTCCCCTCAGCATCAAGTGCGTCGTCGGCGGTTCGCCCGTGTCCCAAAGGGCATGGATCATATTGAACGACCTGCGCCAGCCCTTGAGCGTCTCGATTCGCTGTTGGAGTTTGGCGCTCTTGGCCTTCTCTTGTCCCGGGAGTCCGGCAAATTGGCTTACCCCTTTTTTGTCGAGGAGGCTGTCTATTTCAGCGGGCGAAACCGTCAGCGCCTCTTCCAATTTGGTGAACAGGTATTTCTGGACGACCGTTCGTTCCTCGTCGGGAGTGTCGAAAGCCGCCCTGACGTCTTCCCGCAAATGCTCGGGAACAGCGTCCTTGAGCTTTTCATCAAACAGACGCTTTCGATAGGGACCGCGGATCTTTTCCAACTGCTTGGTCAACTCGCCCAGCGGACCGTCAATCTCGGCGTTGTGCCGCTCGATCGCCTCCTGCTCTGCTCCTGACACGTCAGGAAGAACGCGTTCCTTCGGCTGTGTCCACTCCTCCAGGTTGTAGGCCGGCGTGAAAACGGCCGAGAGCCGGTAGTAATCCGCCTGCGGGATGGGGTCGTACTTGTGGCTGTGACAGCGGGCGCAACCCACCGTCAGGCCAAGCAGTCCGGAGCCGACATGATCCACCACGCGGAACAGCACGTCGCTGCGCTCCAGCGGACGGTTCACCGCGCCCGCGTCGGTAAGGTCTTGCATCGTGCGCAGATAGCCCGTAGCGATGAGCGCGTCGCGGATCTCTGGCGTGTACTTCTCGGCGTTCCGCCAATCGACCAGCTCGTCGCCGGCCAGTTGTTCGCTGATGAAGCGGTCGTAAGGCTTATCGTTATTAAACGAACGGACCACGTAATCCCGGTATCGCCACATGCCCTCGTTCACCATGACGATGCCCAAGTCATTGGCGAAACCCTTCTCGTCCGTGTAGCCGGCGACATCGAGCCAATGCCGTCCCCAACGTTCCCCGTAGTGCGGTGAATCGAGCAGGCGGTCGATCAGACGTTCATAAGCATCGCGCCGCTTGTCGGCCAGAAACTCGCGCACTTCGTGCGGCGAGGGCGGCAGTCCGATCAGGTCGAAGTACGCCCGGCGCATCAACGTCAGCTTCGGAGCTTCCTTCGAAAAGGTCAGCCCTTTCGATTCCAGCTTCGCCAAAACGAAGGCATCAACCTCCGTTCGAACGAGCGACGCCTTCTTCACCCGCGGCAGGGGCGCCTTGACGGGAGTTTGGAATGCCCAGAATTTCCGGTCCTCTTCGCTGACCTCAGGCATCGTCGGTTCCGCCGGAACCGCCGCCGCCGTGGGCTCAACGTCGTCGGCGAGATCGCTCGCATCCAGCCATTTACGGATAATTTCGATCTGCTCCGCCGTTAGGGGAGTCCCCATGCCGGGCGGGGGCATGCTGCGGTTGCTGATCTTATGAAACAGGACGCTCTTTTCCGGGGTGCCCGGTATGACGACGGGTCCATTGACCGACCCCTTCATCAGAGAGGCTTCGGTTGTCAGGTTGAGTTCGGCGGCGGGGGCGGCGGCGCCGTGGCAGGCAGTGCAATGCGCGGCAAAGATAGGATGAACGTGCTGTCCGAATTGTAGCTTCTGCCTGCCTGCAACCTCGGCTGCGTCAAGTGGAAAGAATCCCGCCGCGACACACGCGAGCACCGCGATCAGTCGCCGGCAAGCGGTTTCCATCAATGTGCAACCTCCCAGTCGGCCCAGCAGCCCGCGGCAGAAGTTAGGTTCGGCGAAAAATGGGGACTGTCAACGGTTTTCGCTTTCGCGGCTGCCCTATTCTCAATATGTTCAGACGACGTTTCCCAACTCAAACAAACAGTTCACTGATTTCGTCGACGTTAATGAATTCGGTTCCCGAGGTGACCTCGATATATTCAAAAGCGCGCCCCGAAGGAGTGTTGGTGATGCGCTTGCTCCAGTCGATGCCGAGGGCCGAAAAGATGGTCGCCACGGTATCTTCGGTGTAAATGGAGCGCTTGCGGTGCCAGCCGGGGGCGGTGACCTTTGCCCCTGTCTCGTCGGTGGCCCCAATCACTCGGCCTCCTTTTACGCCGCCACCGCTGAAGACCGACGTCGACGCAAACCGATAGTGGTCGCGCCCTTTGCTCGGGTTCAAGTCCCCGGGCGTGCGCCCGAACTCGCCCATGCAGACGATGAGGGTCTTCTCCAGCAAGGTGCGGCCGTTCTTGTCCTTCATCGTGGATAGGTCATCGAGCAGGCTCGAGTAGCAATCATCCAATTCCCGGCACAAGGTGTAGTGGTTGACCTTCTGCGTCTTGTCGTAGATCTTGCCGTGTAGGTCCCAGCCCTTGTGAGCGATGCTGATGAAGTGAGTCCCGGCGTCCGCCGCGACGAGGTTGCGCGCGAGAATACAGCCGTCGCCGACAGACGACGAGCCGTATCGGCCGTGGTCTTCCTCACCGAACTGCAGGATCTTGCCTACCTCGGGCCGCTTCAACATCTCGTGGGCGCCGAGGTAATGACTGCCGAAGTCCAGCGGAGGCTTGCCCAGCGGAGCTTTTCCGCCGCGCATGCCCGCGTCCAGGCGTTGCAGAAAATCCCACCTTCTCGAAAACCGTTCCCGTTCAGCCTCGGGGACCACGAAGGCGAGGTCGGCGTTTTCGCCCAACGCCAGCGGCAACGGCGCGCAACTCGCCGGCAGCATGCCGGCGCCCGCCAGGCCCGCTCCTCCGGGAGAGAAATTCAGCGCCACGAAAGGCGGGAGAAAATCCCCTTCCTTCTCGCGTTCCTGAAACTCGTAGGCCACCAGCGAGCCGACCGAGGGAATCTCGCTCGCTCGCGCGGCGCTGAACGCCCTGCCGACCTGAATGTAGTACTGGCCCCTCTCGTGTACGCTCTCCCACGCTTCCACCGAGCGCGCCAGCGCCAGGTGGTGGATGCGCTCGGACAGTTTTGGGAATTGGCCATAGGGCATCTTGATGTCCGGCGTGATGGTACGGACGTCAAAATCCGGAGGCGTCCACTTCCCCTCCTTCACGTCGAACGTGTCCAATTGAGGGGGGCCACCCTCCAAGAAGAGGAAAATACAAAACTCGGCTGAACCGCGCGGC
This sequence comes from Bryobacterales bacterium, assembly GCA_965206025.1. Lineage (GTDB taxonomy): Bacteria > Acidobacteriota > Terriglobia > Bryobacterales > UBA6623. Next base: position 1,622,278 of record CBDBIU010000004.1, read on the forward strand.
GATACTTTGTGCTCGGCCCTCACCTGCAGCGGCTTGAGCATCGGCAGCAAATGGAAGCCGACAAAACTCGTGGCTCCGATCCGCAAGAATTCTCGGCGCTCCAGCGTGGGAATCGTGGTTAGCTCGTCTCGCATAGCATCCACCCGGACTCTAGTAATTGAAAACGAAGTCCAACTTGTTGAGCAGCGCCCACAGGACGTCTTCCGCGCCCTGCGTACGATACCGTTCGATCTGGTCGACCGCCAGCTTCGTCTCTTCGGCGGAGGGGCGCCGGGAAAGGACCGACAGGAACAATTCCTCGACGATCTCTTCATTACTGAGCTGCGGTTCTTGGTTCAGCAGTTCGTGAACCCTGCTGCCCGGCTCCGCCTTCACTTTCTCCTTCACGATCTTACTGTTCAACAGAAGCGAGGCCTGCACGATATTGCTTTTGAGAGACTTTACCCCGCGTGATCGGTTGCTCTGCCCGAAACTTCCTAGAAAACGTCCCACTCCCGCCAGATCGCCGCCTAAATCCTCGGGCGAGCGGGTCTGCATGATGTAGTTGACCTTTGTGTTGGTCCCGTTGATCGAAATAGAAGGAACCACGCCGGTGGCGATCGAGATGGCGTCGAAAAGCTCCTCCGCGGAGAGGCGGCGCACAAAGCGCCGGGCGAAATATCGCGCGTATTCCTCCTTCCACTCGCCGTCGAAATAAGCCGACAACTGGTAGGCACTGGATTTGGCGATCAATTTCATCAGCCGGCGAAGGTCGAACTCGTGGTCCTCGAAGTCCTTGGCCAACGCATCCAGCAGTTCCGGATGGCTTGGCTGGACTGTCCACGGCGCGGGAGGGGGATTCTCCGGGTCTTGACGGGCCAAGTCGAAATCATTCGGTGGATCTACAATTCCAACGCCCATTAATTCCGCCCAAACCCGGTTCACGATGGTCTTCGAGAATTGAGGACTAGTGATCACCATGCGCGCGTACGCACGCCTCAAGTTCTCACCTTGGGCAGGCTTTTCGTCGGAGAGCAGGAACGTAGGGCTGACGTCCGCCTTCCAGCGGCCCATGCGTACGACGCTCTCGGCCTTCACGTCGTAGCCAACCGACGCCGGGACCGGATAAGCCTCCGCGTCGTAGCCCGGGCCGTTTTCTATCATCGTGAACTCTTGGCGGCGAGGCGGCGGCCGGTACACGGTGAGGTCCCCGAAAAACGCTGCCATCTGCCACACCTGCTCGCGCTTTACATCCGACAGCCAAAGATTCACCTCTTCGAGATGGCCCGCGCCGTCGTGGCAAGAGACGCACTCCAACTTCAATCCAAGGAATATGCGGCTCGTCTCAATGGCCATTTCGTCGCAGCTATCCTCGTGCGCGACCTGATTTCCGGTTGCATCGTCAACATGAAACCGTGCCAGCAGGTTCGCGGGACCGGAGAAATAATTGGTCAGCGCCGAAGCGGTAAGCATCTCCTCGACGAACCTGTTGTAGGGCACGTTCAGCCGCAAGGACATGCGGATGTAGTCGTAGAAAATGTTCCGGCCGGGCGTGCCCAGGTCGCCCCCGCTGTTGCTGAATAAGTCCGAGAACCAATAGGTCCAGCGATCAACGAAGGGGTCTTCTTCAGAGAAAGCGTATCGCTCCGGTGCAATTAGCGAGTCGATCAGCTTGTCTCGCTTGTGGGGTGATTCATCCGCCAGAAACTCGCGGACCACTTCGCTGGAGGGGATGCGGCCGGTCAGATCGAGATAAACCCTGCGCAGGAATTCTTGGTCGCCGGCAAGCCCGGCGTGGGGGATCTTGTCCCGCTCCATCTTGCCGAAAACGTGGTCGTCAATGTAGTTGTTGCGCTTGACCTCGATCCGCGGCCGCTCCGGCAGCAGGCGGCTGACTTCCTCGGTCAGGGTATTCGTTTCGTCCCGGCGGCTTTCAGGCGTCTCCGAATGAGTCCCCTCGCTCAGCTCGCCTCGCGACTGGGGAGCGGACTTTTCGGGCTTCGCCGGCGCGCGCTCAGCGGCAAACGACACTTGGCAAAGCCCTGCGCAGAGCAGCACGCATAGCCAAATCCCCGCTGCCCGGCCTAGGTGCAGGTGCGATCCGACCTCGAATGCTTCCTTCATGCGGCCTTTAAGCGAAACCTAAAGTACAGATTCTACGGATTTTCGGGCACCGATTAGATGAACTGGAACTTGAGCCGATCAGCCTGTCTTCCGATGGCTTCGGGTGCCGGTAACTTCTGCCCGAATAACAGCGCACACCCCTCCTCTTTTGGTCGCAGACGACCATTAGGGACCCGAGTCTAGTTCTAAACTACAACGTGATTGCTCCATTGTCAACGCGGAAGACTGGTAGCGACCGCCACTCTTGGCGGTCAAAGTTCCGCGATGCCGGGGTAGAACAAACGCATCTTCTTTAGACCAGCCGTTTTACGGCCGCCCTACCCTCCCAACGAAGACACTTGACACCCGCGCTACTCGAAAAGCCCCGTAGCGCAGGCCTCGGCGGCCGTTTTGCCGAGACCCGCGACCGTTTCTCTCGCCTGAAAACACTTTCCAAAAGCCGGTAGCGTGGATCTAGCCCGCTTTTCTCACGCACTTCGCCTCGCCACGTGGTGAGAAATGCGGGCTAGGCGGGCGCGACCACTCCCCCCTCGCGCGGTTCGTTCGCCGCCCGCCAGATCCGCGGCTTTTTATTCATCACCTAAGGGGACGCTTGACACGCCCGCTATTCTAAAGAGGGGGCCGCGACGGCCCGCATCCCGCTCACCAGAAGAAAAAATACCAAACAAAGCCAATTTCTAGTAACTAGCTTGTAATCAATTGGTTACTGTGTATTTTCCATCCGCCAACAGCCTCCAAGGGACCGCACACAACGGCCTAACCACGAGGATGGACCGTCTCCGTTCCGGGCTGTCGAAAACCCGCCGTTTTCATCCCTTTGGGTGGGGCGCAGGCTTGGCCGTACAGCATGGCCGCTCACTCGCGTTCGCGGCTCACCTTCGGGCTCGCGAGGCCCATGGCGGCCCCTACTTCAGCTCTACGCGAATCAGGTGGATCGGTGTGTCGCCGGTATTCTCTACCGAATGCGTCTCCGCGTCTTCCCAGAAGGTCAACGGCGCCGAAAACGTAGCTTCCCGCGTCTCACCGTCCGGCAGGCCGAACCGTGCCGAGCCGCCCTGCAGGATGACCAGAACGCTTCTGGGGTGTTTGTGCATGGGTTCGAAATCGCCGGGGTCGTTACGCACCTCGAGCACGCGCACACGTTCGTTTTCGAGCACAAGCTTGTGATATTGGGGGGCGGCTAGGAGAGCATCCAGCGGATCGGGATCCGCGTCGGCGCTCGTGGCGGGGCTCGCGGCTTCGGGCGGCTTCGTAAGCTCGACGACAACCGCACGGAAGCGATGGTCGCCGCGGTTCACGGGTTCATGGACATCCGTATTGGTCTGGTAGCGAGCGCCTCCGGGCCGGTAGGCGGTTTCCTCTACCGAGCCATCCTGACGCTTGACCGCTATGACGCCGGCGTCGAGGGGGATCAGCACCCGAGGATACGGGTGACGGTGCAGGCCTTCGGATTCGAGCGCTTCGAGAGACACGCCGCCAACGCGCACTTCGGCATTCTCCAGAATGGGCTCGTAGTTCTTCGGCGTCGTCCTTACTTCTTGCGGCGCTTCCGGCGACGAACAAGCGACGTGAGCTACGGCCAGTAGTACCAACCAGCGTCGAATTTCCATCAGTCTTGCTCCGTAAGGCAGGCGCCAGGCGGTTAGCCCTCGGCCCAGCGTGTTTTCAACCTGCGACCACTCGCCCCGCCGTTGCCGTCAAAACATCGCCAGGCCGCCGCATACGTTGAAGGCCTGGCCGGTGATCGCGGCCGAAGAGTCACCGGCGAGTAGAACCGCCAGAGGCACGATTTCATCCGCCTCCAGGCGGCGGCCCAACGGGGTGATTTGCGATTCCAGCTCCTCGATGGTGATGCCTCTGCGCTTCGAGTCGTAGCGGACCCGCTGTTCATTCGATTCGGTTCGCACAGGCCCCGGACAGATGGCGTTCACGGTGATGCCATCCCCGGCCAGCTCCAGGGCCAGGGTACGGGTCAATCCCAAAAGCCCGTGTTTGGAGGCGGAATACGCCGCGCCGTGCGGCAATCCGACCTTCCCTGCAACGGAAGAGATGTTGACGATGCGGCCACTCTTCTTCGGCAGGAGAAGGGGAATGACGGCCTTCGAAAAACGATAGGGGGACGAAAGATTGAGAGCCAAGGTGTATTCCCAGAAGGCATCGTCGAAATCCGCGACCGGTCGCGGTTCGGGGCCGCTCCCGACGCCGGCATTGTTCACGAGAACGTCGATCGTTCCTAGGGCCTCGACTGCCCGAGCGACGATTTTCGCCGCGGCCTCGGCATCGCTCAGGTCGGCCACTATGGAGATCGCGCGCCGCCCCAAGGCGCGTATCTCCTGCTCCACGCTTTCCAGCTGTGATTGCGTGCGGGCTACGGCCGCGATGTCCGCTCCCTCCCGGGCGTAGCCCAGTGCAATAGCGCGCCCGATACCTCGGCCCGCCCCCGTGATCAACGCAACTCGGTTTCGAAGCTGCATATTAGCCTGCGACCAACGGGGGGAAGCACGGAAGCAGCCGGGGCCGTGGCTTGGGCCGGCCGGAGCCGGAGCACAGTATCCGCGGGGTGTTACTTCGCGACCACCGCGGCACTGCGTTCGTCAGAGCTTTCGACACCGCTGTCATCCCCATATCCCAAGCGGCTTGAAATTCTTGCCGCCGCCGCCATCACGACATCGGCGAGAACGGTGATGTTGGCCTCGGTGATGCGGTGCACAGGCCCGGAAATCGACAGCGAAGCAACGGCCACGCCCCGATGATCTCGGATCGGCGCCGCTACGCAGCGAATCCCCAGGTAAGTCTCCTCATCATCCACGGCATATCCGCGGACGCGCACTTGTGCTAGATGCTTCTTGAAAGCCACGAAATCGGTAATGGTCTTTTCCGTAATGGGCGGCAACCCCTTATCTCGGAGGAGGGGAACCAGCTCGCTCTCCGGCATGTGCGCCAGAATCGCTTTGCCCGACGCCGTCGAGTGCAGTGGGATCGGCTGTCCCAGGCCGCCGGAGATGCGCACGACCTGTGAACCTTCCTCTTTATCCAAGTATGCCAGCACATCGCCAATCATCACCGCCAAAACGATTAGCTCTCCGGTCTCCCTCACCAAGTCCCTTAGGATGGGTTTGGCAATCGAGAGCAAATCAATGTTGCGCAGCCTCTTGCCGGCCAGTTCCATCACTTTGAAGCCCAGGGTGTATTTTTTCGAGACGGGATCTTGGTCCACGTAGTCGTGAAACATCAGCAGTGCCAGTGTACGGTGGACTACACTCTTGTCCGCCCCGACGCGCCGGCTCAGCTCCGTAACGCCAAGGCCCTCGCTTTCACCAGCCAACACGTCAAGGACCCGCAATCCTCTATCCAGAGACGTGATTTTAGGCCGAGTCTTCTTACCATTTGGTATCAGTAATCATATAAATCTTAAGCCAGCTCGTGAGTCCCTTTCGGAGGGACTTGCTTCGTGAATCGTCAGGACGTTGTGAGTACTCAGCAGGAGGGGTTACGCAAACGGCATCGGTGAGTTAGCGTACTCTTCGTCTATTTAGTATACAAATTTTGGAAGAGCGTTGCTCTATGGTCAACAACATGGGTCAGCTTCGTGACCGAAGAGACAGCCCGATTTGGTGAAATCGCGCCCGGCGAGCCTTAGCGGCAGGCTGACTCATTTTTCGGCGACGGGCTGCGGAGCGTACAGAATAAACACCCCAGACCGCCTTCCAGACAGCCATGGCGTCCGCAGGCTTGTCGCTGGTGTTGTCGTAGACGGCAATCAGCTTGAAACGGTCACCGGCGCGGACGGGGTAGCCCTCTGGGTTGGCGTAGGTTGGCATGCTCACGAGATTGCCCATTGCATCCTGCTTTCCGACCGCCTTCCAGACAGATTCCTCACGGGTGAGGTTGATCAGCTCAATCGAAACCCCATAAGGATGAATATGGGTTCCGATCGCGTGGATGCGGCCGACGAAGGGCGCGTCGAACGTCGTTTCGCGGACGTCCCGCCCTGGGGGCACGTAATAGAGATCCGGCACCTGGATGGTGCGAAATGTCGTGGTGAGTTGCTGAAGCGGGTATTTGAGATGCCTGGCCCGCACGATCTCAAGGGTTATGTTCATCGCAGCGGAAGCATTTTCGGGAGTGCGGTTGTTGAACATTGGTGTCCAGAACACTTTCTCCCCTGCTTTGAAGAAGATGCCGAACCCGGAAGGCAAGCGGAAGTTCTCGGTGTAGCCGTCGGAAAACAAGCCGGCGACCTGATCATGAGAGTGATGTTCGGGAAGGGAGGTTCCCAGGAAGGCATGGCACTGCAATTCTCTCGATAGCCTATCCCCCGAGGAATCGACCATTTCGGTCCCATACCCCACCAGCCAGAGGTCTTCGGGGAAGGTAACCTCCATTCTGGGAGGGACTTGTTGGAGCCTTTCCGCCTCCAGGTCAAACGGTCCGTACGTGTGGACCAATGTCTCTATGCTCAGATCGGCGTCCTCGGGCCTTTCCTGTGCGGTCAGATGGCTTGAAAGCAGCGCCACCAATACGGCCGGCAACAGTCGGCTAAGCCTTGCCCGTTTCATCGCCCTGAGGCAGCTCCGAGGGTTTCCGCCATCAGGCGCCTCGTGCAATCCCCATCACGCCGATCCTGTAGAGCTGGCTCTCGACAGGAAACCGAGAGCACATCTGTGATCCCGCGGGTCGCCAGGATTCTTAGCGACCGGCCCCTTCGCTCGGTGGCAGCGGTCTTTACACAGTGCCCGTTGCGACCAAGTATAGGGCTCCTGATGGTCTCCCAACAAGTCCGGGGGGAGTCGCATTTTGTAAGTGACACAAAGATGCGAACAAAGGGAAAGCAGCCGAACTCAGCAGTCGGCATTGTCAAGTTAATGAGCCCGAGGCGATTTTGCCCTGAAACGCGCATGGACTTTTCTCCCTTTCAGCAAATACACGTCGCCGTCCTTCCAGTTAGTGAAAGCTCTGCCCCTGAGCAGTCGATGATGGATCGTTTTGAGATGATGACGTCCAACTCGGAACAGATTGTGAATCGGGCCGTGGACCGAGAGATATCGTTGGGCCTGAGCGGCTGATTTGAATCGACGCATCTGGCGTTCCTGCTCCCTGGTGTTGTGCCTCGCCAAAACTACGTAGCCGTTTAGATTGAGGAGCTTGAGTCCACGTGGCCTTGACAGCTGGGTCCGCCGTTCGCGCATTCTGGTAGCAGTGATTCCCTTCGTCTTCCGACTCGTTCGACTACTCAACTTGGCTCTCCCCAGCCGCCGGAGCCTCATCCTTGAGAATCTGGCGCTTCGCCAACAACTGGCAGTCTACAAGAGAAACGCCAAACGACCTCGCCTGCGCCAAACCGATCGCGTGTTCTGGGTCTGGTTGTCTCGCTGCTGGTCCGATTGGCGTTCGGTCGTTGACATCGTTCAGCCCAAGACCGTCATCGGCTGGAATCGTCAAGGTTTCCGGCGCTACTGGCGTTGGAAGAGCCGGCTGGGTGGGCGAAATTCGGTGCTTCCGTCATCGAGTGTTGCTACGCCGCCAGTTGCACTCGCCTATGGTCGACAAGGACCAAGATCGTGGCGTGGGCGAACACCCACTTGACCTTCTCCCATGCCAGCCAAACGATCCTCGACGAGAAGATCTCCCTGAACGTTAGCCGCCGTCTCGTCAGACCGGCCTGGAGGGCCGGTGTCCTGACCTCCCGTCCGAATTTCAGCGCCCGGTGCGGCCTCACGAAGTTGTAATAGTAGCGCAACAGCTCGAGGTGTGCTTCCAATCGCTCCCTCCGTCGCGCATAACAGAGCGTCCGGCGAGTAAGGTATGCCGAGCCCTGGCGGATCGTCAGATTCAGCCGTTCGATGAACGACGTGTTCAACTTCGCCGAGTCCTCGCTGTCGCGCCAGGCCTGTTCCCATCGCCAGGCCGTACCGATCCTGATTCTTCGCTCCACTCTAGCCACGCGATCATTCCTCCGCATCTTGATCACCTGGCCGTAGAGACACGCTGGCCCAAAGACGCGCCGCACGACTCTTTCGTAGAACTCGAATCCGTCCGTGGCGATCAGCGGAAAACGTACGAAATTCATGCGGTTCGCAACGTCTCTAAACAAGCTCAGCGTATTTTGGTAGCTCCGTCTCCCGACGACCGTCGAAGGCCAGAACCGAGACCAGACGTCGATCGAGACGAATATCCAGATCGGCTGTTGCTTGCCACCGACGATCGTGCGAATCTCGTCAGCCTGCAGCTCCTCGACGGCCAGTCCGGTAATGCTTCGATTGTTGAATCGATGACAGGAGTCGGCGGCCCGTTCGAGCCAGCGATCGACCGTATTCCAGGAGATTCGCTTGACTCGTGCGATGGCGGACTTGTTCAGACCTTCGACGCTGAGGGCGGCGACCTCGTCGAAGGTCGTGCGGCGATGCTGCAGCCGATGGTAAGGCGTCCCGGTGTTGGCGCAGAAAGTCTGGCCGCATTCCCGGCAGCGGTATCGACGACGCTTTCCCCTTTTCGTCCGGTAGAAGCCGTGGCGAATGCCCCTTGCAGCGGTGGCTTTTCCCAACAGCGGGCATTCCCTGTTTGTGCAACTGAGACTCTTCATTTCTCCTGGACCGGTCAACCGTGGGATTGGCCACTCGAAATTGAGTCTTGAATCCTAGCAGCTACGCGAGTTACGATTGGATCGCCAACAGTTGATGGCGGAAGCACCGTTCTGACGTGCGTCATCCCCGAGATGCGGATGAACTCCTTGAAGTCGGCGGCGATGAGCTGCGGGCCGTTGTCGGAGATCACGCGCGGCCGCGCCTGGGGGTGCTTCTCCATGGCCGCCTCTAATAAGATTTCGATATCGGTTTCTCTCATCGACTCGCGCAAACTCCATTCCACGATCGCCCGGCTGTAGCCGTCGAGCACGCTCGCCAAGTAGTAGAAAGTCCCTGAGACGTTGATGTAAGAAACGTCGATATACCAATGTTGATGGGGCTTTCGGGGCCCTTCGAAGCCGCGACCCTTGACCGACGGGGTGCGGCTCCACTTGCTCAACAGCCCTTCGCGGTTCAGCACTCGCCAGACGCTCGTGGGCGAGACCGCCACAATGTCGGCGTCGAGCATCATGTAAGTCAGGCGACGATAACCTTCCAGCGGATGCTGGCGATAGAAGTCGATGATGGCTTGCCTTTCCCATTCCTCCAACCAAAAGTCGCGCGGCACCCAACCGTTGTGTTCGTTGACCGAGCCGTAGCGTTTGCGCCAGCGGTAAAACTTGCTCGACGCGATCGCCAGCCATCCCAGGAAGCGTTCGACGCTGATCTCGGTTTTCTCCGACCAGCGCCGAACGAAATCGACGACCTCGTCGCGAATGTCGGGCGCGACCCATTGGCCTCTCAGATCTCCCCAAGGCTTTTTTTAGCGCCACGTGCTCGGCCATCAGCTCGGCGAGCACTTCGTCCTTGGTCTGGATCTTTTGCTGCAGCCGCTCGATGCGATCTTGCTCCGGCGGCCGCTTGCGGGACTTGTTCTCGAAGGCGGCGGCGCCGTTTTCAAATCACTCCTTTTGCCAGCGATAGAAAACCGTCGGCTGAAGCTTGAGCTCGTCGCAGAGCTTCGAGACCGGCTCCTTCTCGACCAGATGTCGTCTCAGGACGGCGACCTTTTCTTGGGCTCTGTAGTGCTTGCGTGATTTCCTCATGCGTCCCCTCCGCTATCTTAGCGGCGGAACGCGACCTCCCGTTCCAGCTGGCGCAGGACAGTGGGACGACATCCCGATTCGTGCATTTGATCTTCAGCCGCCCAACGCGCTGCCAGAAAAGAATATTACCACGCTGCTGAAAGTGGCAGAAATCCCCGGCAGCGAGGCTGTGGGACAATGGGTGCTGGGACTCTGGTCGCGGCCGACAAGCCGGTGGAGACACACTAACGTACTGATGAAAAAAGACGACGCTGCCGTTAAGCAACAAGAGACCTTGATTGAACTCAGCGCCAAGGACCGCGAATCTGTTCTCTCGTTGGTCGGCGATGACCCGGGTTTCTGCATGGATATTCACCCGAACGATGAAATGTATCTGTTTCTCGCCGAGGACCCGACCCGATTTCCGGATCCCGCTAGATTGTATTTTGAGAGCGGCGACAACATGATGTGCGAGTTTCAGGGTTTTCTCGCCAAGATGGGCCGTTCATTATCCGACACGAAATCGTTCCTCGAATTCGCCGCTGGGTACGGTCGGTTCACAAGGTTTCTTGCAAGGTCGTTATCCCCGAGTAAGATCACCGTTTCCGACATCAACGACGAAGCGGTCGATTTCCAGACGAAAACCTTCAAAGTCGGAGGTTTCTGTTCACAGGTCAATCCCCTTGAGCTTTCGATGCCGCAAAAGTACGAGATGGTTTTCGCTGCATCTTTCTTCAGCCATCTTCCGCTGAATACGTGGCACCTGTGGTTCCGCGCACTTTATGACGCCCTTGACGAGAGTGGTGTGCTGATCTTCAGTACGCATGGACCTAAGTGCATCCCTGACCCGAAGGCGTCGCCCAACCTCGACTTTCTCTATATCCCGAAGAGTGAGAGTAAGTGGCTGTCGCCGAGCGTTTACGGCAGCACATACGTGACACCCGAATTTGTACGTAGGGTTATTTTTGAAGAAACGGGAGAACTCCCTATCCTGGAGCAGCCACAGGGACTTTGGAATTATCAAGATGTCTACGCCGTGGCGCGTTCCGGATCGGGAAAGCGCTACAACATCCGGGCAGACCCGTCAATTGGGTCGTCGGAAACAACAACGACGCCGGACCCGGAACGGATCGCGACGATACGGGATTCGCGGCAGTATAGCGAGTCGGAACCTGTCTTCATCGTCGGCTGTGCCCGCTCGGGAACCAGCGTATTGGTCAACGCACTGATTGACGCTGCCGGCATTCGGGGATGGCGGCGGGGGCACTTGTTCCCCCTACTTTCTAGCCTCCTTTCCTGCGCGAAAGATTACTATGCCGAGCTACAGAAAGGCAGTTATGATGCCGCCGCGGCCCTTGGTTGCCTTCGCGAAGAATGCCTGCGAGAGAGAATCATTGAGCTATTCGCGGAGATTAACGCTCAGATGGTCGGCAAAGAGCTTTGGGTGGATAGGACTACGGACGCGGCGATGATCCGGGCGTGCCCCCTGCTGGCGGAGATTTACCCCAGGGCGCGGTTCATCTTTACCAGGCGCAGGGGCATCGAAAATATCTTGTCCCGGCAGAAAAAATTCCCCCAAGAGCTGTTTCGCGATTCCTGCGAGGCATGGGCCACGGGGATGGGAGAGTGGCTGAAGGTACGAGACACTCTGGGCGCGCGGACGCTGGAAGTGGACCAGCGGGACGTAGGGCTCGATCCTGGGAGGGTTGCTCGCGAGATCTCATCGCTCCTGCGACTCGATGATTCGGTCATTGATACTTTGCAGGATTACCTGAGGAACGAAAGGCCTGAGCAGTCCGCCTTGCCGCACGAGAGCAAGTATCTTAGCCCGCATTTTCAATTTGATGTTTGACATCCCGACCTTCCAGCGGCCTTGAGCGTCTTTATTCATAGGGGCTAGAGCCCGATGAGGACGCCATGGAGGCCAACACCCAATGGGTGAAAAACAAACCAAGCCATTCCAGCTAAGTTTCAACGGCTTGTTGAAAGTCGATTTCCAGGGATCGCACGTCACTTCTGATGGTGGCCTGATTTTGGTTCGCGAACTGGACGAACGGCTCGGTCTCGGAGAACTGATTGACGAGCATCTCAGCGACTCCCGGCAAGGCACAAACAAGCAGTTCACGCTCGCTGATCTGTTGCGGCAGTCGGTCTACAGCCGCTTGGCGGGCTACGAGGACCTCAACGACGCCGAGCGGGTTTCGATCGATCCGACGTTTCGGCTGATCGGTTCGCAGAAGATCTGGGATCGCGGTGCGGCCTTGACCTCGACGCTGCACGGCTTCGAGACGGAGATGCTGGCGAGCGAAGAGAACCTGCTGGGGCTGATGGCGCTGAACCGAGAGCTGGTCGGGCAAGCGGAGGCGTTCGACGACTCCGAGCGGGTCGTTCTGGACATGGACTCCACCGAGAGTCCGGTCCATGGCCAACAGGAAGGCAGTGCCTACAACGGACACTTCGAGTCGGTCTGCTACCATCCGTTGCTTTTGTTCAACGGTCATGGTGATTGCCTCGCTGCAAAGCTGCGTCCAGGCAACGTGCACAGCGCCGACGACTGGGATGAGCTATTGTTGCCGGAGATCGAGCGCCAACAGGCTGCGGGCAAGCAGGTCGCCTTCCGGGGCGATGCGGCCTTTGCCAAGCCGGAGGTTTATGAGGCTTCGGAGGAACGCGGAGTACAGTACGCCATTCGCATTCCGGCCAACAAGAGCTTGGAGTTGGAGATCGAGGACATCCTGTTTCGGCCACCGGGCAGGCCGAGCGCCAAGCCCCTGGTGCGCTACAAGAGCTTCCGCTATCAGGCCGCCAGTTGGAGCAAACCGCGGCGCATCGTAGCGAAGGTTGAGCACCACCCGGGCGAACTGTTCGCGCAACCCGGCTTCATCGTCACCAACATGACCCGGCCCAGTCGCTCGGTGGTGCGCTTTTACAACAAGCGCGGCACGGCCGAGCAGTGGATCAAGGAAGGCAAGCAGGCCACGAATTGGACACGGTTGTCGTGCCATCGTTTTCGCGCGAACGAAGTTCGCTTGCAACTCAGCGTCCTGGCTTACAACCTCGGCAACCTGTGGCGGCGGCTGGGACTGCCACCAAGCATCAAGAGCTGGTCGCTGACGAGCTTGCAGCAGCGGCTGATGAAGACCGGCGGGCGGCTGGTCAAGCATGCCCGCTACTACTGGTTGCTGCTGGCCGAGGGGCATCTGAACCGGCGGCTGTTCGGTGACATGCTGCACAGGATCTGGGCGCTGCCGCTGCCGAGCGGGTAGCGTTGACCGGGCTAGGATCAACAGTTTTCGGCTCCAAAAAGGTTTGACAGGGAGCAGTGTCGGCCGCAGCGCCGTTCAGGCCGCGCAATCAACGTCTGTGAGCGGACGGACGAGCCCTGGCGCCTACCGGCGGAGGGGATGTGCAGGGTTCAGCGCGAAAAGACGTGGCATTCGGGCCGGCGCGGATGTATACTGTGGCCGTGCCAAGGCCAAAACGGAAATCCTGGCTTACTACGGGCGAAACTGGGTGGTCCCCCGAGCAAAAAGCGCTGTTCAAAGAGATCTGTGGTTCGATGATGGCGGCGTACGGGTACCGGTTGAAGGAGTCGGGAGACTCGCCGCTGGCTCGACAGGATATCATCCTGTTTTGTGCGGCTGAAGGGGCCGATGTGAAGGTTGAGAATGTGGGGCAGCATCACTTCGCGAGGCACGGAGACGGGTTCCTATTGCACCCGAATGTGCCGGGTACGCCGAACGCGTCTGTTTGCTATCCGAGCGTTCCATTTGAGGGACAGGACACATTTTCCACCCATGCTCTGGTCAACAACCCACAGTCGCAGGCCGTGCAGTATTCGCTTCTGGTTGCCGCCTCAGGAACGGGTAAAGCCGTAATCGATGAGGGCCTCGTGGTGAGGCCTGAAAAGCGTGCAATTTGGAAGCTTACGTTCCCCCCGCTTCGGGGTCGGTGCGATGTTGCGATTTCGACTTCGATGGCGCCGGAAGCTACCTCGAATGCCTTTGCCTGGGCAATTTGGGAGCATCCGCGCTTCACGTATGGGGACGATCCGTTGAGCGCCTGAGCGTAGAGAACGCCGCCCCCGAAACCAAGCCTGTAGAGAATTTGATCATCATGACGCATCTGCTCAACGACCGCCAACCGCGGCAGTCCGGCTCTCCGAGTATTCTTTCCTTGTCACAAAGCCGCGGACTAACAGTTCAAAGGCTTTCCTTCTTCCCCGGCATGTTTCTAGTATTGCTTGGGCTATCGGTCAGTGGATGTGAAGAGTCCAAGATCCCCGTATCACAGCGCCCCAACGTGCTGCTCCACTGCTGTCCGGTTAAAAGTCGAATAGAATCAATTGGTTGGGGTCATAGGGGGATTCGTTTGGGGAGTCGGATGGCTGGAGTGCCTGTAAAAGGGGCATTTTTTCGAATTGCGTAACGCTGAGAATCTGTAGAATCTGGTAAAGACTCGCTTCCAGCCCGAGCCGTTTCCGGACGATGGCGATGAGCACGTAAATCGAGACAGCGATCCAGATCTGCGTCTTGACGGCGTTCTCGCTGGTGCCGTAAAACGAGTTGATTCGCAGATGTTGCTTGATCCACTTGAAGAACAACTCAATCTGCCAACGCGACTTGTAGATGTGGGCGATGGTCAGCGCCGGGAGCGCGAAGTTGTTGGTCAGAAACTTCAGCCGCTTGTTCGTCCGGGCGTCGAAGTAACTGACCCTCCGCAACGGGTCGGGATAGGCTTGGGCCGATTCGATGGCAGCCAGTATGACGGTCTGATCCGAGCGCAAGCCCGTGGATTTGTCGACGGGATGCGAGTAGCGCCGTTGGAGCAAGATGTTCTTCTTGGTTCGCACGACGAAGAACGACGAGCAGAGAGTGAACACGAAGAGGCGTTCGAAATCGACGTAGGCCCGATCCATGACGTAGAACGCGCCGGCCTCCGGGCCGATCTCGTCGAGGATGTTGATGTCGTGCACTTTGCCTCCAGTAATGCGGATGAACGTGGGAATATTGCCGTGCAGATCCAGCAGCGTGTGCATCTTCACGGCGGCCTTTTGCTTGCGGAATCTCGCCCACGGAAACAGCGACAGGCAGAGGTCGATTGTTGTCGAGTCGAGAGCGTACAGAGTCTGGTCCAAGTCCACACCGATCGGGTCGTGGGCATATAACGGCCGTGCCATGCCAATCAAGACCTGCGCGAAGTCCGCGTAGATCCGCCAGTCGCGCGACTCGTTCGCATCGGCCAGTGTCGAGCGCGCTACCCTGCCGCGGAATCCCATGTGGTAGAGTTTGCCGTGCATCGAACGCAGGCACGTCTCGATGTCGCGGAGGCTTGCCCGATAGGTCAGCTGGGCGAATGCCATCGCAAGAAACTGATCCCAGCAGGAGAAACTTTTCAGATAGGAATCGCCGCGGTAGCGCGATACACATTTCTGAAACTCTTTGCTCGGTAGGTGCTCGATCAGTTGGGAGAAAACCGTACGGCCAAGGTTCATCCCTCATTGTGCCGCGTCCGGATGCTCCGTTCAGGCGACCATTTGCGGCCTCGGGATTTCAAATCGTTCCCGAGCAAAACAGGCCATAAGACATTGAGCGGTCGAGACTTACCGTCCGATGGCGCGACTTTCCCCGGACAGCACTGATGCGGGCTAACTGCTCTGCCCGTCTAGAATGGGGGTTATGGCTGACCTGGGCCGCCTGCTCGACACGGAACTCATTCGGAACGCCGGGCCGCTTTGGGACGAGGCGACGACCTCACCTTTTCTGGAAGCGGTAGCTCGGGGGGATGTTTCGCCTCCGGCGTTCGGCCGCTGGCTGTCGCAAGACTACCTTTTCGCCAGCGAACTCACCGCCTTCCAAGCCGTCGCCGTCTCGAAAGTTCCCCGCGCTTGCCACAAGCCGTTGATCGGAGGCCTGGCGGCTCTCGATTCGGAGTTGGCCTGGTTCGAATCCCATGCCGAAAGACTCCAACTTGAGCTCCGCGGTCCCGCACACCCGACCTGTCGGCGCTACACGGATTTTCTTTTGCATTCCGCGCACACCGATCGCTATCCGCTGCTGTTGGGGATTCTGTTCGCGGTCGAGGCTTCCTACTTGGCGGCTTGGAGCGCGTTGGCTGCCGAGGGACCCTACCGGCAATTCATCGAGCGCTGGTCGAGTGAAGCCTTCAAGGACTACGTCTTGTCGCTGCGCCGCCTTGCTGAAGACAACCCCGATCCAGCCCAGCAAGGGGCTTTCAACAGGGTCCTTGAGTTTGAGCGCGACTTCTGGAAGATGTCTTGGGAGGGCTAGGTGCTGCACGAGAGTCTGTGGGAGCAAAACCAAGACCTGGCGCGGGCTTCCCTGGAGCATCCGTTCGTAGAAGCGTTGCGGGATGGCACGCTGGCGCCGGCGGTGTTTCGCGGCTACATTGCCCAGGACGCTTTCTTTCTCGAGGCTTTTGCCCGGGCGTATGCTTTGGCGCTGGCCCGCAGCCGCGGTTCGGAGCCGATCGGCCTGTTTCATGTGCTGATCGGCGGTGTTCGCGACGAGCTCAAGCTGCACGCCGCCTATGCCGCCGAACTGGAGATTGATCTGCCCCACGTGCAGGCTAATCCCGCGTGCCGAGCCTATACGGATTTCCTTCTGGCCTGTGCTTGGCATCGTTCGCTGGGAGAAGTCCTGGCGGCCATGACGCCTTGCATGCGGCTGTACGCGTTCTTGGGAAAGGAATTATCGCGGCGAATCGGCGGCGAGGGGAAAGTCAAGGTTCATCCCTACGGACGCTGGATTACCGCCTACAGCGGACCCGACATGCAGGATCTGGCCGACCACATCGATAGCCTGCTCGACCGTTTCTCCAAGGACACACCGGCCGTTCGCGAGGCCTATCGCTACGCGATGCAATGCGAGGTGGATTTCTTCTCCGCGGCCATGGAAACTCCTGTTCGGGTTTCAGGGGGAGGCCTATGACGCCCGTCGCCCTAACAATTGCCGGCTCCGATCCGTCGGGGGGAGCGGGCATCCAGGCCGATCTGAAGACCTTCCACCAGTTTGAGGTCTACGGAATGAGCGTAATCACGCTGCTCACGGTGCAAAATACGGAGAACGTCTTCTCAGTCGATCCCCTGGAGCCGGCGTATGTCGAGAAGCAACTTGAGGTGGTTACGCGAGACATCCCTCCCCAGGCGGCGAAAACCGGGGCCCTGGGTACGAGCGAAATCATCGCCATCGTCGCCGCTTGGGCGCGGACCATCCACTTTCCTCTTGTTGTCGATCCGGTGATGATCAGCAAGCACGGCGCGCCCCTGATCGCCGAGGAGGCCCGCCAGGCTTTTTCGACGAAGCTGCTTCCCGGCACTTTCCTGGTCACGCCGAACCTGCATGAGGCCGCAGCGCTGGCCGGTTTTGCCGTGGAGAACGTACCTGCTATGGAAGACGCCGCCCGAAAGATCGCCGAGCAAGGGGCCCGAGCTGTCCTCGTCAAGGGCGGTCATTTGAGAGAAGACGCGGTCGATGTGCTCTACGACGGCAAGCGCTTGAAACACTTCCGGAGCCGACGAATCGAATCGTCGCACACACATGGCACCGGTTGTACCTATTCGGCCGCCATTACCGCCGAACTTGCCAAAGGACGTTCACTGGCGGAAGCTGTGGCCGCGGCAAAAAACTATATCACCAACGCGATCGCAAGTGCGCCGGGCCTGGGTCACGGCTGCGGTCCGGTCAACCACCACGCAGGCTAGTGCTAACTTCCATAAGTTCGCATAATTTTAAAAGGCCTTTCCCGAAGGATCATACGGCCATCTGTCTGGCCCGGAAGTGCTTTGTTCACAAAATTTTATCAGCTGCCACCGCGAGGGGTGGTCCCGGATTTCCGGCCCATAAACGATCGCTAACTTGTGATAGTAAGCACAAGCCGTAGACAAACAGGCATACGACTATTCGCCATATACATATATGACGAAGGGAGTACAAAAGTTAGTTCTTTAGTGGGATTGGCAGGGAGCGTTTGTACCAGTACTATAATTTCAGGCTGCCTCAGAGAACTTCCAGCGAGATCCATGGCAGCCCCTCGATGGTGATGAGACCGAGAGTGACAAATGCGATGAGTAAGCCGCGGAGTCTGAATGGAATCGTGACCACCGCTTTGGGAAAGACCGATTTCTTTCCTGACGGGTCCTTCGTCACGACCCAATGGCTGGCGCTGTTCATGATTCCCATTGTTCCCCTGGCCAGCTTTCGAGTCATAAAAAGCAAGCGCTACCCAGACCACACCCGGATCTGTGAGCGAACCCCCCTCAACGCTAAACAGATAGGCTTGGTCTACGTCTTTATCGTTTTGTGCGCCTGTTGGCTGCTGTTCGTTCCTCTACTTTTAAGTGAGTATTTACTGAACGCGCCCGGCTGGGTCTTCATGACCGCCCTGTCGCTGGGGCTGCCTGTTCCGGCAATCTTGCCATGGCTCGCTAGGAGGAACGCCAAGAGCAAAGCTCGCAGCTGGACTATGCTCGTTCGCCGACCTTCGCGCCGTCCGGCCCCGGCGATCGCGGCACGGAAGAACCAAGCGCCCCAGCGCACGGTACGCCGGGCTCGAACTTCGCGGCCGCGGGAGAGAGCGCCCAAGGTCAAACCTCGCACCTTCCTTCCCCATGAGGTGCCTCGAATCGCTCCCCAACCCAGGTCATAGCTTCGGCCTTGGTTCCCAGTCTTCCCTCGAGCTGCGCGTCCTCGACCTCGGTTAGAATCTTCTTGAAGGCGGGGCCCGGTTCGTAACCCGCCGCAATTAAGTCCTCGCCGGTAACCAAACGCGGCGGACGAAGCTTTTCCTTGGGCAGTTCGGCCTGCTTGCCGCGCACGAAGTCGTAGTTGGTGAGATTGCGGTGGCTGCTGAGGCAATCCAGCCGGTGCAGCTCCAAATGTTCGCCGAAATCGGGCAGCCGGAGGAACTTCTTCAACGTACTCTCTCTCATGCGAGTCACGTGGCCGAAGCGCATGTGGTGCTGGACCAGCGCCGTCACCTGTTCGATTTCCGCTTTCGCATAGCGCAGACGTTCGAGGATTTGCACGGTTAGCCGCACGCCTTCCTCGACGTGGCCGTCGAACCGGACCCGCTCGGCAAAACGAATCGTCGCCGGCTTACCCACGTCGTGCAGCAAGACACCGAGCGCCAGGGTCACCGAGGGATTGTCGAGCTGCTCCAGCATGAGAAGCGTATGCGTCCAGACGTCGCCTTCGGGATGAAATTCCGGGGGTTGCGGGACGCCCTTCATGGCCTCGACCTCCGGCAAGACGGCGCCGAGCAGTCCCGTCTCATCGAGCAGGTCGAACCCTCGCCGCGCCCCGCCTTCCGTCAGGATGCGGCTGATCTCATCGCAAATTCGCTCGACCGAAATCTCGCCGATCTCCTTCGAGCGCGCCTGGATCGCCTCCTTGGTTTGACTCTCGATGTCGAAACCCAGCCGTGCCGCGAATCGAACAGCGCGGAGCATGCGGAGCTTATCTTCGGGAAGTCTCTCGGTAGGATCTCCGATAGCCCGAATCAGCCGGGATTCCAGATCTTCGCGGCCGCCGACGTAGTCGTGATAGTTCTCCCCCAGCGGGTCGAACAGTAGCCCGTTGATGGTGAAATCACGCCGCTGAACATCCTCTCTCGCGCTCCGCGTGAAGCTGACGCTCTCAGGACGCCGGCCGTCACGGTAATCGTCCTCGCGTCGAAACGTTGCAACCTCGACCTGGGCCTCTCCCGAGCGAACCAGCACCACGCCAAACTTTGCGCCCACGGCAAGCGAATCGGGAAAGCAGGCCTCGATCTGATCCGGGAGCGCGTCGGTCGCGACGTCGTAGTCTTTGGGCGCTCTGCCCAGCAGCAGATCGCGAACGCAGCCCCCGGCCAGATAGGCTTCGTGGCCCAGGCCGCGAAGCCGGTCGATGATCTCACGCGCGAGGTGCTGGGCGGTCATCTGATCTTTCCGCGAGCTTGCCGCCGGGCGGGCGGTCAGGCGAAAGGCCGGGCGGCCAAGGCTCGCGGCCACGGTTCGTGCACATCGCCCAGCGTACAGGATGTGGGCAAGCGGGCGCGATGAATCGCGCCCCTACATCCCTGACGGCGGGCATTTACTTGCACTTTTACCTGCAGCTGGCGAGAAAAGCGGGCTAGGACCCTGCTCCGCCGCGCTTTCCCTTCCCAGGCAGCGCTCCCGGGTTTTCGTGAACGCGCTCCTTGCGGCCATGTCTCATCGCGGAAGCCAGTCCGACCGACGCCTCGCCGAAGCGGTCTCGCAGAGCGTCGGCGGCGTGCAAGGCACTGCTCCACTTCGCCTTGCCGCGGCGATCAAGCAGACCGAGCTGGCCTTCCTCTTGCCGCAGCGATCCGACGTGAACGCCCAGCAAACGAACAGCTCGCCGTGGCGCCCAATTTCGACGAAACAGTTCCCGGACCGTCCGAAGAATCACAACGTCGAGCTCGGTGGCCTCTTGCAGCGTTCGAGAGCGCGTAATCGTGGAAAAGTTCGAGTAGCGCAGCTTGAGTTGCACCGTGCGTCCGTAGAGACCGTATCGACGAAGGCGCCGCCCGACCATCTGGGCGAGCTTGGCCAGCGTAGCCTCGATCAGCCGAGGGTCGGCCGTATCTTCACGGAAAGTCGTCTCGTGGCTGACTGATTTGGGTATCTCCCGCGACCCGATTTCACCCTCAAACCAAGCGCCGGCATCCAAGCCCTGAGCTTTGCCCGCCAGGGCGAGTCCCAGCTTGCCCCAGTTCGATTCCAGAAAAGCTTCGTCCAACTCCGCCAATTGCCCGATGCGATGAATACCGCGGTCGCGCAGGCTCTTCCGCGCCACTTTGCCGACCCCGGGGATCTTGCCGACATCGAGCGGGGCGAGGAAATTCGCCTCCGCCCCCGGCGCCACCCATAGCACGCCATTCGGCTTGGCCATGGCGGAGCTGATCTTGGCCACCAGCCGCGACGTCCCGATGCCGATCGAGCATGGCAGGCCCGTCTCGGCCCCGATAGACTCGTGAACGCGATGCGCGGCGGCCAGAGGACGCCCGAACAGGCGCTCCCCGCCACTCATGTCGAGGTAGGCTTCGTCGATCGAAACCATCTCCACGCGCGGCGAAAAGCGGCTCAGAACCGCGCACGCCCGCCGCGAATACTCGCGATAGCGCTCCGGGTGTCCCTCGATGAAAACAGCCCGCGGGCAAAGCCGATGAGCACGCCGCAGCGGCATCGCCGAGTGCACGCCAAAGCGGCGCGCCGCATAGGACGCCGCCGCGACGACGCCACGCTCGGGGCCGCGGCCGCCCACGATGACCGGCTTGCCCTTGAGGGTGGGGTCGGAAAGCTCTTCGACCGACACGAAGAATGCATCCATGTCAACGTGAAAAACGGTCTTGTTCGACATGGCGTGTTCCAAAAAGGACCTGTCTGTTTCCGCTCGACGTCCCGGCTGCCCGGCGGATGTGGACCCTTCCGCTCTACCTCACACTTACGCACTCATTGCCTTTGACGTAGAAACGAAGAGGCAACTCCGCGCCGGCGGCGATACCGATCCGCTTAGTGGTGACCGTCTCGAAGGGGGATTTTCGACGAGGCGCCCTCACCTGAAGGCGACCGTTCGTGACGTCTTCGCCGTAGTGTTCTCGCGTGACGCCCATCGCCCGAGTCAGCTTACCCGGGCCGGACGCCAAATCACGCGAGTGTTTCGCCTTCGGCCGTCTCTCCCGCATTCCCCCCAGCCCGCAGAGCGGTTCCAAAGCGCGAATCAGCACGCAGCCCGGCCGGCCTTCAGGTTCAGCCACAAGATTGAGGCACTCGTACATGCCGTAACACAGATACACATAGGCGTGACCCGGCGGGCCGAAGACCACCGCCGTTTGTTTCGTCAGGCCCCGGGCCGAGTGGGCGGCCTCGTCGCCCTCCCCGAGATAAGCTTCCGTCTCCACGATCGTGCCCGCGAGAACACTTCCGTCCAGCCGGTGAACAAGGATCTTGCCCAGCAGATCCCGAGCGACGACCGTCGTCTGGCGCGTGAAAAACCCGCGCCCCAGGATCCGCGTCGTAGAGAGCAGTTCGCGGGAGGTCATCAAACGCCGATCCTATCGGTTGCCGGACGCAACTTGAACTACCGTACGCCGGCCACTACTCTCTGGTTGTCAACCCGCGCTTGACTTCTTCGATATGCGCGCGAATAAAGCTTCGCAGCCCGGCCCTCAGTTTTTCCATCACCGGCCAAGCGCCGCGACCGCCCGCGGAGATCCTCCGTTCGCCGATCTGGTGGACGGGCATCAGTTCGCGGGTGGTCGAGGTGATGAAAACCTCCTCGGCCGCGAAAAGATCGTCAAGTCGAAGGACTCTTTCCGCCACCGGCGCGTCGGGAACTTCCAACTCCTCCAGCATCACAGCCCTGGTCACTCCCGGTAGCGGACCCGACTCCAATGGCGGCGTATAGGTCTTGCCCCCGACCACGGCAAAGATATTAGCCGAGGTGCACTCGGCGACCTCTTCCCGCTCGTTGAGCAGGATGACTTCTCCGAAACCCTCCCGCTCCGCCGTCTCTCGCATCGCCAGGTTGTGCGCCCAGGAAAGAGTCTTCGTGCCTCTGAACCGGGACTCGGCATGGCGCGCCTGCTCGGCCACGCCTAGCACAACCGACTCTTGCCACTGCTCGAGCTCGCTTGTCAGCGCAACCAGGTCGGACACATTTCCCGTGCCCGGTCCGGCCCAAAAACCGCCTTGGCTGCGGAAGACACACAGCCGCATGACGGCTTCCCGAGCACTGTTGGCGTCAATCAGACGCAGCAGGTTGTCGCGGACTCGGTTCCCGTCCCGAGGCAGCTCGACGTGAAGCAGCGAGGCGTCCCGCTCCATCCTCTGCCAGTGTCTTTCAAACGCAAACAGGACGCCTTCGTAGATCCGAAGCGTTGTAAACACGCCCCAGCCCGCCAGCAGACCTAACTGGCCCGGGAGCAGGATCTTCTCATCCGAGCGTACGATTTCGTCGTTCGAGAGGACGTAGGGGTGCATCTGTGGTCATTATCTCGAAAAGCATCCGGCCAAGTGGCGGCCACGTGGTGAGAAAAGCGGGCTAGTGTTGGTCCCATAAGTTGGCGATCGTTTATAGGCGGCAATTACTGGACCGCTCCGTCACGGTCGCGGCTCGGAACGCTCTCGGAAAAAAACCACTTCTGGGTGGACAGAGATCCCTGTAATCCCTCGGGAAAGGCCTTCTAAAATACGCGAACTTTCGTCAGTAAGCACTAGCTCGCCACGTCACGGCCGAAGCGCCTGGTAGTCCGCCATTCGTTCCTTGCACTTGCTCGCCGCGCTCGCCGCGGGGTCAAGTACCCGCGCATTGTTCAAGCTACTGTGCGTCGAGCCGTGCGCCCTGGTATCCTCATAGTCGTCGCCGGACCTTTAAAACGCACGGAGGCGGCCCTGAAACGTCGGGCTGAGATCCAAATGCCGCATGGAAAAGGCGGCCGTTTTTCGAATAAGAACAGAAAACAGTCGCCGGTCGCTTCACTACGGCGCCTTTTTGTGCCGGCGGTGAACCGAGGGTTAGCGTTGAGCACAGCCTATCGCCGTTGTACGGCCATAGAATGGCCGGAGAGGAATCTTCCCGACCTGCCGGGAGAGCGCCGGCCCACTTGCCTGTCGACTGCCGAGAGACCGCGTGACTGAAATCGGCCTAATTGGACCAGGACGCGTCGGACAAGCACTGGCGAAACTTCTGCCGCCGGAGAAGTACATTCTCGGGCCGGTTTTATCATCGACATTCACCTCCGCTCGGCGCGCCACCCGGCTGATGGAGCGCGGCGAACCTACGGAGGATCCGGCGGCCTTTGCTTCCTCGGATGTGATCCTATTGACGGTTCCCGATCCCGCGATTGCGGCCGTTGCCGATCGACTGGCCCAGCTGCCGTTTTCGTTGACGGCAAAAACCGTCCTGCACACAAGTGGTGTTCGGGACAGCTCCCACCTGGCAGCACCGGCTCAGCGGGGCGCCGCGGTGGGATCGATGCATCCGCTGTGCGTCTTTCAGCGGCCTCTTCTATCGTTTGCCGGCGTGCACTTTGCCGTCGAAGGCGACTCCAAGGCCGCCAGCACGGCGCGCAAGCTCATCCGGGACCTCGACGGCGAGTTTCAACTCGTAACCGCCGAGCAGAAGATCCACCATTGTGTCGCCAAGTCCATTGCGTCCGACCTGCTGACCGGGGTCATCGAACAGGCTGTCAGCGAAATGGCGGCAGGCGGGTTCTCGCGCCGGCGAGGCCTGCGGGCGATGACTCAAATTTTGGAGACTGCGATCAGCGATTTCAGCCGCTCCAGCCGAGAGAGCCGCCCCGGTCCCCTGTTGCAAGGAGACACGGAAGGCCTCCGCCACTGCTTGGAAAAGCTTGCCCGCGTCGATCCTCGTGCCGCGGAAGAATATCGAAGGGCGGCGGCATACACGCTTCAGGTTCTTCAGAAAGGGGGCGGCCAATATTCCTTCCTCCACGAAAAACGCGACGTTGACTCTGGCTCTGCTCGCTCTGTTGGCCGGCGGAGCGAAGGCGCCTCCGCCTAGCGGCGGCATCAACATCAACACGGCGAGCGTCGGGCAGCTCGAACAGTTGCCCGGCATCGGCCGTTCGCGGGCCGAGATGATTGTCCGTATCCGGGAGCGTAACGGCCGTTTCAAGAAAGCGGAGGAATTAAGGGCGCTGCCGCGACTTTCGGAAACAGAATTCGAGCGGCTGCGAAAACACGTTCGGGTGGACCGGCAAGCGTTGGGTGAGCAGCGTAAGAAGAACCGCAAGTAGGTGCAAGCCGGCGAAACCCGAAGAGGCCCGGTTGCAAGTCTTGTCCGCCGTTAGGCGCTTTTCCCGCCACGGCGGCGGTGGGCCAGGCGCAAAGCCCGGCGCCCATGGCTCGCGGCAACAGTTTTTGTACATCGCCCTGCGTGCAGTCTGGCGGCAAGCGGGCGCGATGAATCGCGCCCCTACAGCCCTAACGGGCCTTTGCTTCCACTCCTGCCGTCAGGTGGTGAGACAAGCCGGCTAGAGGCTTTCCGAGAACTCCGCCAGGCGCCTGAAGAGGGTGGGGTTCGCTGCCGGCCGGCTCCGTTTGTGTCAGCGAATCGGCGACTAATCGCGATGTCCAGCGACACAGCTCCGGTCCGACGCGGCGAGGAGCTGGACGTTCAAACACTTTCCGCCTACCTTCGCGGGAAAATCGCCGGCGTCGAGGAGGGGGTCGAAGTCGAGCAGTTTCCGGGCGGCCACTCGAATCTTACTTATCTGCTACGCGGTCAATACTACGAGTACGTCTTGCGGCGCCCCCCCTTGGGACCCGTCGCGCCGAAGGCTCACGACATGGCGCGCGAGTACCGAATCCTGAAGGCGATAAGCCCGCATTTCAACCCCGCCCCAAAGGTGTTCCTGCTTTGCGAAGACCCCTCGATCGTCGGTGCGCCGTTCTTCGTGATGGAGCGCCGTCGCGGAGTCGTTCCGCGGCGGGAGTGGCCTGCGCACTACCGGGCGGCGCCTGACATATTTCGCCGCGTCAGTGAAGCCTTTACGGATTGCCTCATAGCACTCCACTCGGTGGACATCTTTGGTCACGATTTGGACTCGTTAGGCCGTCCGGAGGGGTTCCTGGAGCGGCAAGTGCAAGGATGGGCGGCGAGGTGGCGGCAAGCGAAGACGGAGGAGCTGCCTCAGATGGACCAACTTGGCGGCTGGCTGGCGAAAGAGATGCCCGTCTCCGGGAAGGCAACAATCCTACACAATGATTACAAGCTGGACAATCTCATGCTGGGCCTGGAAGACGCGGGTCAAATTACCGCCGTGCTTGATTGGGAAATGGCGACCGTTGGCGACCCGCTCGTTGACCTTGGTGTCGCTCTTTCCTACTGGCCCGAGTCCACTGATCCCGAGCCTCGCCGGGAAGCGGTCAGCCCCGTCACCACCCGGCCCGGCTTTTACTCGCGCCGCCTGCTTTTGGAGCAATACGCCGCCGCCACCGGCCGCGACCTAAGCCGTATTGACTACTACGAAGTGTTCGGTCTCTACAAACTCGCGGTTGTGCTGCAGCAGATCTACTACCGTTATCACATGGGTCAAACCCAGGACCCGCGTTTTCGAAACTTCCCGGAACGAGTGCGCGGGCTAGCCGATGCCGCCATGCCGGTCATGGAGCGCGCGTCTTGAGCGTGCTCTATCTGATCCGCCACGCGCAGGCCGGGCCGCGACACAAATACGATCGGCTCTCGGACCGGGGCCGCCTCCAGGCCCGCCTGTTGGGCGAACATCTGGCATCGAGCAAGGTTCGGTTTACGGCTGTCTATTCCGGCGAGCTCGAGCGGCAGGTCGAGACGGCCCACGGCGTCCGGCGCGCTTACGAGAGCTGCGGCCAGGACTTCCCCGAGATTGCAACAGACTCCCGCTGGAACGAGTTCGACCTGGGCGATGTCTATCGCGCCATGGCCGATCACTTGGCTCAAGACGACCCTCGGTTCAAGCGGGAATACGAACACATGATGGAAGTTCTGGAGGATGAGGACCACGACGTGCACCGTCGCCACAACTACTGCGACACGGCGGTGGTGCGGGCCTGGACGGAGGGGCGACATCCCTACGACGGGGAGTCGTGGCAGCAGTTCCAGTCCCGAATCTTGAGCTCTCTGGATACACTTTCGCGGCACGAGTCAGGTGAAAAAATCGCGGTGATTACTTCCGCGACGCCTATCGGTATTTGGGCGGGGCGGGCGCTCGAAACGAGCGACCGAATGGTGTGGCGGCTGGCGGGGGCCGCGTTCAACGCCGGCGTTACGACTTTTCGGGTGAGCGAAGGAGGGGTTCGTCTTTTTACGTTCAACAGTATTCAGCACCTACCCGACGGAGATTTGAGGAGTTTTCGGTAGCCCGCTTTTCTCACCACGTGGCGAGACGAAGTGCGTGAGAGGCCCGTCAGTACAAGGCGCGCGACGCTCGGCGCCGCATTTCTTGAATAATGCGGGCGTACTCGAACAGTACGTTGAGCACGGCGAGCAAGCGCAACGCAGTAATGGCGAGCCTATTGCGTGCTTCGACCGTCAGGTGGTGAGAAAGGCGGGCTAGGGTCGCTAACCACACGATGGCGCAGGCAACAACCGAACAGAGCCGTGCCCGTCAGGGCGCGGGCCCTTCCCGCCTCGAAGTGCCGTTCAGCGGGGGCCTCGTATGCGGCGCCCCTTCGGCTAAACGGATCACCTGATGTCAAAGATTGACATCCTAGACCACGACGAATAAGATTAGACCATAAGGAGTCCCGACGACCTACTCCGGTATGAACGTATCTCTCACTCCCGAGCTGGAAAAACTTGTTCATCGCAAGGTCCGGAGCGGCCGCTACAACTCGGCCAGCGAGGTTGTTCGCGAAGCTCTCAGACTGCTGGAGCACAAAGACCGGGAGCTGTCCCGGGAGCTTCAAGCTGTTCGCGATCTCATCGACCGACGCTACCAAGAAGCCTTGGAAGACAAGCAGGGCTTTGTCGGCGGCGAGAAGGCTTTGAAGCGCTTGCGGCGTCGGAGTCGAGAGTTTCGGCGCTCGCCCAGGTGAAGAAGTTCGAGCTTCATCCGCAGGCGCTGGCTGACATTGAAGAAATCTGGGATTACATCGCTCAGGACAACCCTGCCGCCGCCGACCGGTTAGTCGATGAGTTTTTCGGAGCATTTGCCGGTTTGGCGATGATGCCCGAGAAAGGGTACATCCAAAAGGACCTAACGAACAAACCGGTACGATTTTGGTTAGTGCGACACTACCTTATCGTCTATCAACCCAGCAGTACGCCTTTACGAATCCTTGCGGTCATCCACGGCGCACGCAAGGTCGTCGCCCTCCTTCAAAAGCGATAACTTCGAGGGCAGCGGCCTTGTCGGTTTCGGGGCTTCCGCCGGCGCCGGCGTAGAACGTTTTTTGGTTCTTCCGGGTTTCTAGTGGGCGAGTGTGGCTCGGTGGTAGTCTCGCGGGATGCAAGACCGCGAGCTATACCGCCAGATTCTGGGCATCGAAAGTCCCTGGAAAGTCGCGCGAGTGGAGCTGCGCCGAGCCGACGGCGAAGTCCACATCTTCCTCGAACACGACGAGCAAGTCCGCTGGCCGTGCCGCCAATGCAGCGCCGTGTGCGCACTCCACGATCATCAGCCCGAACGCCGCTGGCGTCACCTCGACACCTGTCAGTACCGCACGATCCTGCACGCCCGGCCGCCGCGCAGCGACTGCTCCGAGCACGGGCCGCGCGTCGTGCGACTGCCCTGGGCCGAGGCTTCCAGCCGCTTCACCGCGCTGTTTGAAGCTCTCGCGATCTCGTGGCTGAAGGAAGCCAGCCAGCAAGGCATCGCCGAGTTGCTGGCGCTGAGCTGGGACGAGATTCACGGCATCCTGGAACGCGCCGTGCAACGTGGGCTCGAACGTCGCGCGGCAGAGCCGATTCCCTACCTGGGCGTCGACGAGAAGAGCTTCCGCAAGCGCCATCGCTATCTCACCGTCGTCAACGATCTCAACCGCTCGCGCGTGTTGTTCGTCGCCGAGGGACGCCGCCAGGCCAGCCTGGACGGCTTTTGGAAGACGTTGAGCGCAGAGCAACTCGCCCGAGTCGAGGCCGTCGCGATGGACATGTGGGATCCTTACGTCGCCTCGACCCGGGAGCATCTCGACGAATCGGAGAAAAAGATCGTTTACGACAAATATCACATCGCGGCGCATCTGGCGAAGGCGGTGGACCAAGTGCGGCGGGCGGAGAACAAGCGTTTACTGGCCCTCGGCGACGAACGTTTGACAGGCACGAAGTACGCTTGGCTGCGGCATCCGGCGAACTTTTCCGAGGACGCCTGGCGCGAGTTCCGCGCGCTGCGCGAAAGCGACTTGAAAACGGCGCGGGCGTGGGCGTTGAAGGAAACGGCGATGCGGCTGTTCGACTATCGTCGCGAATCGGCGGCGCGAGCTTTCTTCGAGCAATGGCGCGGCTGGGCGAGTCGCAGCCGGCTGACGCCGATGGTCACCGTAGCGCGGATGTTGACGGCTCGCCTCGAAAACATACTCACGTATCTGAAACACCGCATTACGAACGCGGTCAGCGAGGGGTTGAACTCAAGGATTCAATGGGTCAAGGCCACGGCGCGCGGTTTCCGCAATCAACAGAACTTCATCAACGCCATCTACTTCCACTGTGGGAAACTCGATCTGGCTCCTTCGCCCACTTAAAACCCGGAAGAGCCCGTTTTTTAGGTTCAACTCACACGCCAAGGCCCCCCCCGTTCCGGGCAGCCTCGTTGACACCGTTTTGGCCTTCTGAAATCATGGATTTCAGCATGCCGGAGAACAGCCGCACGTGTAGGGTGGGATTGGTGCAGATGGCGGCGAGTGAAGACCGTCGAGCGAATCTTGAAAACGCGGTCAGCAGAATTCGCGAAGCCGCGCGGGCCTCGGCAACCATCATTTGCCTGCAAGAAATGTTTTCCTCACTTTACTTTTGTCAGGAAGAAAGTCCTGGCTGGTTTGACACGGCGGAGCCCATCCCCGGCCCCACGACGAACGCGCTCCGCGACATCGCCAAGGAATGCGGCGTCGTGGTTATCGGGTCGCTGTTCGAACGGCGAACCGCCGGCGTCTACCATAACTCGGCCGTCGTCATCGACGCCGATGGATCGCTTGCGGGCGTCTACCGCAAGATGCACATTCCCGACGATCCTCTCTACTACGAGAAGTACTACTTCACGCCGGGCGATTTGGGGTTTCAGGCTTTCGAAACCAAGTTTGCTCGAGTCGGCGTCCTCGTATGCTGGGACCAGTGGTATCCCGAAGCAGCCCGGCTGACGGCGTTGCGGGGCGCCGAGATTCTCTTCTACCCCAGTGCGATCGGCTGGCATCCGGCCGAGAAAGCCGCACTCGGCGAGCGGCAGCACGCCGCCTGGCAGACGGTGCAGCGGGCGCACGCGATCTCGAACGGCGTGTTCGTGGCCGCGGTCAATCGTGTGGGCCATGAGGGACCACCGCCACGGTCCGCGGAACGACCGGCCGGCCACGAGGGCATCGAGTTCTGGGGCGGCTCTTTCGTTTGCGACCCGTTTGGGCATGTTCTGGCTGAAGCTCCGCGCGACCAAGAAGAGCTGCTGATCGTCGAATGCGATCTGGCCCTGATCGAGGAGACCCGCCGCGACTGGCCGTTCCTGAGAGACCGCCGGGTCGACGCCTACCAGCAGATCGGCAGTCGGTTTCTCGACGAGCAGGGCTAACCCGGTCTAGCCTCGGTTAGCCCACATTTCTCACCGGCAGCCGCCGGGAGTGGAAGCGAATGCCCGCAGTCAGGGATGTAGGGCGCGATTCATCGCGCCCGCTTGCCGACATACTGTACGCTGGGCGATGGGAGCACGAACTGTTGCCGCGAGCCATGGCCGCCGGGCCTTTCGCCTCATGCATCGCGGGCCGTGGGGAGAAATGTGGTCTAGGGTATGTCTGACGACCCGACCCCGCGAGCCCTGGGTTTCCGCATGCCCGCCGAGTGGGAACCGCACGACGCCACCTGGGTTGCCTGGCCGCACAACCGCGAGGATTGGCCCGGCAAGCTGGCCTCGATTCATTGGGTGTACGTCGAAATCGTTCGCCACCTTTGCCGGGGTGAGCTTGTCCGCGTGATCACGGAAAACGGCAGGCAGGAAGCCCGTATCCGCGGGATGCTCAAGCAGGCGAGGGTTGGTCTTTCGCGGGTGGCATTCCATCGAATGGCGACTGACCGTTCCTGGCTCCGGGACTCGGGTCCTACCTTCCTCACCAACGGCTCGGAGCTTGGGGCGGCCTGCTGGCGTTTTAACGCCTGGGCCCGCTACAGCGATTGGAAGCGGGACGACAAGGTAGCCGACCGCGTCGCCGGGTGGGCGGGTGCTCGCGCGTGGCAGCCTCGCCACGCCGGCCGCCGGATCGTCCTCGAGGGAGGCAGCGTGGACGTCAACGGGCGTGGAACGCTTCTTACGACCGAAGACTGCCTGCTCGGGACGAAGCAGCAACGCAACCCCGGCTTGAGCAAGGGGCAAGTCGAACAGATCCTAGGCGACTACCTCAATGCCCGCCGGGTCGTCTGGCTGGGAGGGGGAATCGCCGGCGACGATACCGGAGGCCACGTGGATGACATCGCGCGATTTGTAGGGCCAAGGACCGTGGTTGCCGCCGTTGAACCCAATCGCGAAGACCCGAACCACGCGCCGCTGAAGCAAAACCTCCGGAGGCTTCGCGCCGCGAGGGACCAAGACGGCCGGCGCCTGGACATCGTCGAGCTGCCTATGCCCCGGCCGCTTTATTTCGAACGCTACCGCTTGCCCGCCAGCTACGCTAATTTCTACATCGCCAACGGCCTCGTCCTCGTGCCGACCTTCAACGACCCCAACGACCGGGTTGCGCTGAACGCCCTTGAAAAGCTTTTCCCCGAACGGGAGGTTGTCGGGATCCATAGCGTAGATCTGGCCTGGGGGTTCGGCATGGTTCACTGCTCTACCCAGCAACAGCCGGCCGTGGGGTAGCTGTCGGCGAAGCAGCCGCGGTGAACCGGCGATGATGGGACGAGATTCCAGGCCTGATCGCGACAAAAACGCTACTCTTATTAGATAGTTTCCCGCTGGGTTGATCTGCACGATGGCAGTAACACCGCAAGAACTCGACGCGCTGGTTCGCCGGATCGGGGACGAGTTGCTGGCCCGGCTCAGCGACTCACCTCTGAGGAGCCGGTTGGAGGAAGTATCTTCGTGCGCCTGCGGACCGGCAAGCAAGTCCGGTACAACCTCGTCGCCCCGGCTCGACGGCTGGGGCGAGGTCGATTGGTCTCCGCCTGAGAAAGGCGTTGCGAGCCTCATCGATCATATGCTTCTCAGACCCGACGCCACCGAGTCGGAGATCACGAACCTGTGCTCCGAGGCCGAGCGCCACGGGTTCGCCGCTGTTTGCGTACAGCCCAGCTGGGTGGCCCAGGCCGTACGAGAGCTTCATGCTTCCCAAGTCGGAGTCTCGACGGTCATCGGCTTCCCCCACGGCGCCGCTCTCACACCGGTAAAGTGTGTGGAGGCCGAGCAAGCGACGAAACTCGGCGCCGGGGAAATCGAGATGGCGGCGAACATTGGCGCGCTCAAATCGGGAAACCGCGATCTGGTTTACGTCGATATCCGCTCGGTTGTCGAACTCGCTCGCCAGGCTGGCGTGGTGGTCAAGGTTATCCTGGAGACCGGCTCCCTGAACGAAGAAGAAAAGATCACGGGATCCGTGCTCGCCAAGCTCGCCGGCGCGGACTTCGTCAAAACATCCAGCGGGTTCGGTTTCGCGGGAGCTGACCCGGCCGATGTAGCGCTGATCTCTCAAGTGGTCGGCGGAACCATGGGCGTCGAAGCGGCGGGGGGCATCGGTTCCTACGCCGCGATGAAAGCCATGATGGCCGCGGGGGCCGCGAGAATCGCTTCCAACGCGAGCGTAGAGATTCTTGAACAGTACTTTTCACCGCATCGCTCATCCGGTTCCTAGCGGGGATCCGATGTCTTCACCGTCAACAGCTTCGACTCGCCGCGGTTTCGACCCCATGGAAATCCTGGTCGAGGCGTCGGATATCGCTGCGGGCCACACGCTGAACCTCGACGAGCTATTGCGGTCCTTGGCCGAGCTGATCCGCAAGGTCATCGACTATCAGCTCTTCGCCGTCCTGCTGAGCACCGAAAAGGGCGACGCGCTGCGAATTCGCTTCTCGGTCGGTTACGGGGAGGACGTCGTTCGTTCCCTTCGCATTCGCATCGGAGAAGGCATTACCGGCACGGCGGCCCAACAGCTCAAGGCGGTCATGGTCAACGATGTCAGCGGCGATTCCCGATATATTCCGGCCGTCGACGGCGTGCGCTCGGAATTGGCGGTGCCTTTGGTCGCCCGCGGCAAGATCGTCGGCGTCATCGACCTGCAGTCTACGCGATTAAACGCTTTCAGCGATCACGAGCAGAACATCATCGAGCTCATTGGCTCTCGCTTTTCGTTGGCGATTGACGCCGCCCGTCTGTATCGCGCAACGGTCCGCCAAAACCGCACCCTGCGCACGCTGACGGAGATTGCGCAGGAGTTTTCCCAGATCCTTCGGCTCGAGGGGCTGCTGAGCAAAGTGTCTTCCTCCGTACGAGGCCAGATCCCCTACGACGCTTTTAGCGTCTTGTTGCTGGACACCGCGGCGAAAGCGCTCAAGCACTACTACGGGGTGCGCGTCGACCAACGGGTGCAATGGG
Source organism: Bryobacterales bacterium (assembly GCA_965206025.1). Taxonomy (GTDB): domain Bacteria; phylum Acidobacteriota; class Terriglobia; order Bryobacterales; family UBA6623. Next base: position 1,655,273 of record CBDBIU010000004.1, read on the forward strand.
AGAGCATACCGCTTGGCAAGGGCATCGTCGGCGCCGCCGCCCGCTCGGGGCAGCCGGTGCTTGTGCGCGACACGAAGCGCGACCCGCGCTACGTGGAATTAGTCGAGGGGATCCGCTCGGAACTGGCCGTACCGCTGATCGCCAAGGACGAGGTGATCGGCGTCCTCAATCTGGAAAGCAAACGCGTGGGTGCGTTTTCGAAAGGCCACCTTCAGTTGCTGTCTTTGTTGGCTCCCTGGGTGGCCACGGCGATCGAAAACGCCCGTCTCTATGAGCAGGTGCGCCGAAACGAAGAGAGGATGGAGCGAGACCTCACGGCGGCCCGCGAGTTGCAAAAACACTTGCTGGTGGAAAATTGTCCTCCCTGTCGGGGACTGGAGATCGCAGCCCGCAATGAGGCGGCCACCGAGGTGACCGGCGATCTTTATGAGTTTTTCCCCTTCGACGGCGGCAAGGTGGGCATCCTATTGGGTGACGTGAGCGGCAAAGGGGTGGCGGCCGCACTCTACGGGGCCTTGTTCAGTGGCCTGGTGAGGAACTTGGTGGAGCCGGAGCGCTCGCCGGCTGAACTGCTATCGGCGGCCAACGATGCGCTGTTGGCTCGCAAGATCGAGACCCGTTATTTAACGGCCTTGTATGCTCTGTGGCAGCACGAGACGCGAACGCTGCGGCTGGCCAACGCGGGGCAGCCGCGTCCGTTTCTGCTCCGCCACGGCGAGCAACACGTGCTGGCGGCGACAGGAATTCCGCTGGGGCTTTTGCCCGGTTCAGAATACGAGGAGCTCAACCTAACGCTGCACCCAGGAGATACGCTGGTGCTTTTTTCCGACGGCATCAGCGAAAGTGAGAACCGGGATCGCCAACAGTACGGCGACGAAGGGTTGGCGCGGATTCTCGAGCGACACGCCGGCGCCGCGCCCGCGGAATTTCTCGACAGCATCTTCGAGGACGTCGGGGCGTTCACCACCAGCGGCCGCAAAGACGACGACTGCACGGTGATCGTCGTCAAAGCGACGGACTAACAGTCCCTTTCATATTCGGTCGGGTCTGGTTCGAAGCCGGGCGCACGATCGGGAACTTCTTGCACGACGGCCGGAGGCCCGCGTCACCGGGCAGGGGCGAGCTGTCGGGTGCTTCGCGCCAGGTGTGTGCCATTCGCAGGCGCCCAGCAGATCTGTAGGGGCACCGCATGCTGAATCAACGGCAAGGTCCAGTCTCAGCAAGGTCCGCCCTCTCCCCGAACTTGCAACAATAAGCTCACAAGCCCATGCCCAGATTGGGATTTGAATATCGACAACAGCGGCTCTACGGCGAGGGGGTCCCCCTCGATGACCTCGCCCGCGATCTCCGTACGCCCTGCTACGTGTATTCGGCAAGCTCGATCGTCGGCAACTATCGAGCCTACTCCCGTGCGCTCCCGCGACCCCACGAGATCCACTACTCCGTAAAAGCTAACTCGTCGCTGGGCGTGCTCGCACTGCTTGCTCGCGAGGGATCGGGGTTCGATATCGTCTCGGGCGGTGAATTGTTCCGCGCGCTGCGGGCCGGGGGAGACGCGTCGAAAGTTGTGTTCTCCGGCGTCGGCAAGACGGTCGAGGAAATCGAGTACGCACTACGGGCCCAGATCGGAGTTTTCAACTGTGAGTCGGAAGCGGAGTTGCTGCTGCTGAACGAGCTTGCAGAGCGTCTGGACGCGCGTCCTAGGGCGGCACTGCGGGTCAATCCGGACATAGACGCCGAGACGCATCCCTATATCGCCACCGGCTTGCGGGAACACAAGTTCGGCGTCGAGATGGAACAAGCGGAAGGAATCTACGAACGCCATGCTTCCCTCTCCCATGTTCGGCTGGAAGGAGTGAGCTGCCACATTGGCTCGCAAATTTTCGACACGGGAGCTTTTCTCGAGGCGCTCGACAAGGTCATCGCCTTGGTGCTGGACCTTAGAAAGCGCGGGGCCGACATCCGCTATGTGGATCTGGGCGGAGGGCTGGCGGTTGCGTATCGGGAGCAGGACGCCGGCCCGTCGGTGGGCGACTACGCGAGTAAGTTGGCCGCCGCGCTGGAGGGAAAAGATCTGACGCTGCTGCTCGAGCCGGGACGCTCGATCGTCGCCCAGGCCGGCGTGCTGTTGACGAGAGTCCTCTATCGCAAGCGGACGGGCGGCAAAGAGTTCGTCATCGTCGACGCCGCCATGAACGACCTGATCCGGCCGGCGCTTTATCAGTCCCATCACGAGATCATCCCGGTCGTGCGGTCGAGCGGACGTGCTATGGTGCGCGCCGACGTTGTGGGGCCGGTGTGTGAAACGGGCGATTTCCTGGCCCGTGATCGAGAAATGGAAGACGTCGAGCCGGGCGAGCTGTTGGCCGTCTCGACGGCGGGAGCCTATGGCTTTGTCCTGTCTTCCAACTACAACTCGCGCCCGCGGCCTCCCGAGGTGCTGGTCGAGGAAGATCGGTTTCAAGTGATTCGCGAGCGGGAAAACTACGAGGATTTGATCCGCGGGGAAAGGGCCGGCGAAGATCAACCAACCGACCGGCAAGAATAGCGAGTCGCTTGGCCGTCCTGTTCTGTTGCTGCCTGCCATTGTGGTTAAAACAGGCTGACACGGACTTTCCACCGCCGCACATGCCCCAACAGCAACCAGCCGGGAAAGACGGCCTTTCCTATCCGACTGATCTTTCCCGCTACCCGCTTGTGGTCATACTTGGCCCAACCGCGTCCGGTAAGAGCGAGTTGGCGCTCAGCGTGGCGGAACGCTACGACGGGGAGGTCATCAACTACGACTCCGTGCAGGTGTATCGCCATTTCAACGTCGGGACGGCCAAGTTGAGTCTCACGGAGCGGCGTGGAATCCCGCATCATCTCATCGACGTTGTCGAACCCGAGGAGCTATTCACGGCGGGGGATTACGCCCGGCAAGCGCGCGAGGCGCTTTCCCGCGTTCGGGCGAACGGGCGACTCCCGGTTCTTGCCGGGGGGACTGGTTTCTATTTGCGAGCCCTGCTGGAGGGCCTGTTCCAAGGACCACAGCGCGACGAAGCTCTGCGCCGGCGCCTGGAATGGCGGGCCGACGTAAAGCCGGCAGGCTACCTGCACCGTCTGTTGCGGCGGCTCGACGCCGCCTCGGCACAGCGCATCCACCCCAACGACGCGCCCAAACTGATCCGCGCGATTGAGGTTTGTCTGCGAGCGCAAGCGCCCATGTCCTCTCTATGGCAGAAGGGTCGTGAAGCCCTGGCGGGATACGATGTACTTCGCATCGGGCTGGCCCCTCCCCGGGAAGAGCTTTACGAACGTATTCGGCGGCGTGCGGAAAACATGTTTAGCGAGGGACTCGTGGACGAAGTCGAAAGGCTGCTCGCCAAGGGCTTCTCGCGCCGCGCTCGCGCTTTCGGTTCGCTGGGATACAAGCAAGCTCTCGATTACATGGATGGGAAACTGCCTCTGGATCAGGCCATCGACATCACGGGGAAGCTCACCAGGCGGTTCGCCAAACGCCAGCAGACCTGGTTCCGCCGAGAGCCCGAGGTGCACTGGCTGGAGGGATTCGGCGACGACCCCGCCGTACAAGAGAAGGCGCTAGCCCGGCTGGAGAAAAGACTGGCCTGCTAGCGAGCAGAAGAGGAAGACGCCTTCTCGGGGGAAGAGACGGACAGCGACCTGCGGAAGCGGTAGGGAGAGAAGCCAACGGTCTTATTGTCTTTTTCCACCCACAACTCCGGTTCGATCCGGCCGTTAACCTCGATCTCAACGATTACGCCGTTGTCCAACTCGGTTGATCGGCCCAGCCGAAAGCGTTCCACTTTGCCGATCGGGCTATCGGGACCCCAGTCTTCGAGAAAATCCTGATAGGAATAGTGCCGACAAGGAACTTCAACCGAGCAACCCCACAGCTCGTAGGCCGCTGCGTACTCCTGGGACTGCAAGCGAGACAAGAATTCTCCGACTTGGCGTTCTTCGAAGTAATTCTTGAACCAAAAAAAGAGACCCCCGCCGCCGACGAGCGAGACGACCAGGGACACCGCCAACGCTTTGAGTATCTTCTCGCGGCGGGCGTCGGCGACGCCGTATTCATCCAGATACGACATCGTTGGCGTACATGAAAACCGGCCCTACTGCCCCGGGGCCTCCGAAAGCGGAAACTCCTGATCGTACCTTTTGGTAGCCTCCGCCGTCATATCGAGGGCGGGCTTCAGATAGAGCGGCTTGGCCTGTTCAGGATTCAGTTGCCTGCTGAAGGGATCCGTCAACAGCTGGGTGTCGATGACGAGATCAAGGCCCTTTTCGCCGGCCAGCTTGGCGACGACGAAACGCATTCGACTTGTGCCGGCTTGCAAGACATCGGCCATTTCGAATCGGAAGTCCGTTTCCGTGTCCTCCTGCTTGCGCTGGGCATCGCGCCGCTTACGAGTTAGTTGATCTTGCAGAGCGGCAAGGTCGACGACTTCTGCTTTTTGAAGCTTTTCCTCCAGCTCTTGGATCTCCTGAGAGAGTTTCGCGATCTCCTCCTGCCGAGGCCGGTATCTAGTCTCTATCTCCTTGTTGTGCTTACGCATTTCGGCGGTGTCGGCCAGCGCCCGCTGAAAGTCGATGGCGCCGATCCTGGTCGGCGCGGTTGCCTGGGCAGCCAGACGGACTGGACTCAGCACGATGACGGCTAGAATTGCTGGAAGTATTGCCTTAACGACGAACCTCATTCTCATCTCTTCGTTGGCTCCTCTTTCGCTTGACACGACAGCAAAGCGTTTGTGCCCTCTATTTTGCCACGTAACGAACTTTCACACCAGTCGAAGAGTTGTCCAATGCAAGATGATCCTGAACGGGGGGAGTGTTTCCAACACAAGATGATCCTGAAACGACGGCAGCCGGGAGAGGGCACACTGCGGGTGAATGCGAATCACCATGCAGCATGCACAACGTCTCACGCTGGGCGAGATGCGCGAGTTTGTGGCTTCCAGCGGTCGCCTCAGCTTTACCGGCGCCGAGCGCAAGCAGATCTACGGCCTCGTCGAGCGCACCCTGCGGGCGCACGAGTACCTGCGGCTGTCGAAGAAAGACAAAGGCGTCGTGCGGCGCTATGTGGCCAAGATCAGCGGGCGCAGCTTGGCGCAGATCACGCGTCTGATCCGGCGCTACCGCCAAAGCGGAGCCGTCGAGCCCGCCCCGCCCCGCCGGCATCGCTTTCCGCGCCGCTACACACACGACGATATCGCTCTGTTGGCCACCGTCGATGCGGCCCACGAAGGGCTGTCGGGCCCGGCGCTGCGGCGCATCCTATGGCGCGAACACCACGTCTACGGCCAGGCCGCCTACCAACGATTGGCCTCCCTCTCGGCCTCGCACATCTACAACCTGCGACGCACCGCGGTCTATCGCGAACACCACGTCCATCACACCCGGACGCGCTCCCGCGCGGTGGCCATCGGCGAGCGGCGGCGGCCCAACCCGTGCGGGCGGCCCGGCTACTTGCGGGTCGACACGGTGCATCAGGGCGACACCACCACGCGCCCCGGGCTGTACCACGTCAATGCCGTCGATACGGTGACGCAGTGTCAGGTGGTGGGCTGTTGCCAGACCATCTCGGAAGCCCATTTGATCCCCGTTTTGGAGGCCATCCTGCACCAGTTCCCCTTCCGCATCCGCGGCTTTCACTCCGACAACGGCTCGGAGTTTCTCAACCGCCGGGTGGCCAAGCTGCTCAACAAGCTGCTGATCGGGGAGTTCACCAAGTCGCGGGCGCATCGCACCACCGACAACGCCTTGGTGGAGGGCAAAAACGGAGCGGTCGTGCGCAAGCACCTCGGCCACGAGCCGATCCCCGCCGTCCACGCCGCGGAGTTCCAGTGCTTCTACACGGCCCATTTCAACCCCTATTTGAACTATCACCGTCCCTGCGGGTTCGCCACCGTGGAGGTGATGGACAACGGCAAGCGACGGCGCCGCTATCGGCTCGGGGACTACCGCACGCCTTACGAAAAGCTGGTCTCGCTCGACCACTGGCAGCAGCACTTGAAGGAAGGCATCACGGCCGATTATCTCGAACAGCAAGCACGGCGGATGAGCGATACCGAATGCGCCCGCCACATGCAGCAACGCAAGCGGAAACTGCTGGCCAGCTGCCGCTCCCGTTGGTAAATCCCAGCACGAGGGGGCGGGGCCTGGCCGCCCCGGACTCGGCATGGATGGCAGGGGGAGGGGAAAGCTCGACCAACGTCCCTGGTCCGGGCCACACCCAGTTCCGCTTCCCCCTCCCCCCTCGAACACCCTCAGAAAGGAGATCCACTCGCAGCGCCGGCCCCTCGCCCGACCAACCCCTTTTCAGGATCATTCTTGGATTGGAAAATGCTGGAACCGCGGGCTGTTTGTAACTGCGAAAACGTCACTCCGACGCGCTCCCGAGGGGGTTTGCCAGGGCTGAGGCACGGTGTCCAAGACCCGCTTGGACGTCCCCGTTCCCCGCTGGGCTGCTGAACCGGGGTCAGATCGTCAGGGGAGGGATTGGCACTCGGTAGCGCCCTGCAAAGACGTCCTCGAAAAGTTGTAGAAGCTCGCGCTGGATGTTCCCGTTCGAGGCAGCCAGGTGCGGGCCGGCCAGTTCATAGGGCGCCCCGTTCATGTCCTGATAGGTCCCTCCGGCCTCTTGAATCATCAGCAGTCCCGCGGCCACATCCCAGGCGTTGAGGCCGAATTCCCAAAACCCTTCCAAGCGGCCACTCGCTACCGAGCACAGATCCAGCGCCGCCGATCCCGCGCGCCTGACCCCGTGGGTAAGCATGGACACCTGGTGGAAGAAGTAAACGTTGATATCGGCGTGCCTGTTGCGGCTCGCAAACCCGGTCCCGATTAAGCTTTCCTTAAGAGATTCGCACTTCGAGACTTGAATCCGGCGGCTGTTAAGGTACGCTCCCGATCCTCGCTCGGCGCTAAAAAGTTCTTCCCGCAATGGGTCGTAGACAACACCGGCAACCATCTCGTTACGAAATGTGAGACCGATACTGACACAAAAGGCCGGGAAACCATGCGCAAAGTTGGTGGTGCCGTCGACGGGGTCAACGTACCACACGTATTCGGAGCCGGCTTCGACTCCGCCACCCTCTTCGGCGATGATGGAGTGGGCGGGAAACCTCGATCGCAGCCGCTCGACGATTAGCTTTTCAGAGGCGCGATCGGCGGCGGTCACCAGATCGAACGTACCCTTGTACTCCATCTCGAGGGGTTGTTCGAAATAGGGGAGTATGAGTGCTCCGGCCTCACGAGATATCTCGGCGGCAATCGATACGTAGTCCACGTTGTTCATGTGCTGGAAACCTGGCGAGTCGCGACCGACCGGCTAACCGGCCTCGTTGAGAATACCACTCGCCCCCAAATCCTTGTCCCGACCGGGCCTGCCTTGAAACCTAAGTGCTCCATTTCACAGACAACCTCACGTTTCGTGCGAGTGCGGGCGGGCACAGCATTCTGTGCCCCTACAGACCCGTCGGACGCGTGGAAACGTAGGGGCACGGCATGCCGCGCTTGACCGTCCGCCTGGCTTCTAAATATACGTGACCGAACTTGTGACGGACTACCTGAAGGTTGCCCGCTAGGACCGCGTTTCCGGCTGCTCGTGGAAATACTTGATCTCGTTCTTCAAAACGAACCGATCCGGCGCAGCTTGACGGCTCACGCGTATCGATGTCGAATCATGGGATTCAACGATCCCGACGACTTCTTCGTTATCACGCAGTCGCAGCAATACGGGAATCTCTTTCTCGATCAGGCGCTTCAAGTAGTTGGCTTCTTCGAGGGTGTGCGCCTTGGCCCGGCTCTCCGGCGACTTTGGCCTAGAGAGGGAACTCCGATCGGCGGTTCTCTTGGCCGTGCCGCGCGGAGGGGCTTTGGGAGCCGCCGGGACGAAATACCCATTGCGGGCCAGAACCCGCGCTTCCGGGCGGCTGACGGTGATGCTCGTCTCGCGAAAGCTTTCCGCGGCGCTCCGGCCCTCCGGGGGGTAGTAGGCGATCAGGTATTGCGTCCTTAGGTTGCGCAGAATTTCATTGAACGCGCGGTCCAAATCCGCGCCGGCGTGCTGCACGAAGGTTGTTCCGCCGGTACTGGCGGCCAGCGCCTTGAGCGCGTTCTCTCCCCCGACGTTGCGTCCCGCGTCGGCGGTGATGGGCATGACGATGATGCCATAGATCACGGCGTCGACGGCGTGAGCTTCCCGCAAGGCTTTCCGATAGGGCACGTTGCTGGTCGTATCCCCGCCATCGGTGATGATGATCATGACTTTACGCCCGGGACGGCGCCTGAGCTGCCTGGCGGCTAGCAGAATTCCGTCATACATCGATGTGCCGGAGTCGGCTCGAATCCGATCCAGAGCCTTATCGAGGCGCTTCGTGGAGGCGGTGAAACCGGTGAGCAACTCGACGTAGACCGAGAACTGGAAGACGCCCACCCGGTCGCTACGATGCGATCCCGGCCCCAACAGGTTGCGCACAAAACGTTTGGCCGATTCCCGCTCGAAGTCGAGCTCCTTGGCCGTACTCAAGCTCGTGTCCACCATTAACGCCACCGAAAGGGGGCGATTGGTGCGGCGTTCGAAAACGGCGATGCGCCTTTCGACACCGCCGTCCAATACGGTGAAATCATCCCGCTCAAGGTCGGCTATGGGGGCGCCGCTCGGGTCTTTCACCGTCACCAGCACGTGAACGAGGCTCACCTCGACCTTGAACGTAGGGTCGTCGGAGGATTGCTGCGCCGACAGAGGGCCTTCCGCCGCCAGCGCCAACATTGCCAACACCACCCGGGATCGAGAGCTCACTGGGGAGTTCCCACACCGCGCGGGACCGAGGTCTCCCACTCCCCTTCGACCCAGACCTCGCCGTCCTCGAAGTGCTCTTTCTTCCAAATCGGGACCAGGCGCTTGAGCCGGTTGATGGCCTCCAGGCTAGCTTCATAGGCCGGTTCGCGATGCGCGGCCGCGACCAGGATGGCAACACTCGTCTCGCTGATCTCGAGCCGCCCCAAGCGATGGACCATCGTGATTCCCCGAATCGGATAGGTTTCGAGGATCCGGCGGCCGATTTCGCGCATCTTATTCATGGCCACCGGAACGTAGCATTCGTAATCGAGAAAGAGGGTCTTGCGCTCACCGGAATGGTTTCTCACCACCCCTTCAAAAGTGATCACCGCGCCATCTTCACCTTGGACCAGGCGCTGCTTGAGGACCTGAACGTCGATGGAACCCTCCGTGAGAGCGTAGAAGCCGGATTCTCCGCCGGCGCTAGCTAGCCAAGGGGACGAATCCGTCGCGCCTCCGCTGACCGGGGGCATCAAGGCGACCTCGTCTCCGTCGCCCAGTGCCGCGTCGTGGTCGGCAAACTCGTGATTGTGCGCGATTGCCACACTGTCGGCCATCTCGCGCAGTCTCGGGAATTGGGACGCATAGTGCTCGAAGACCGTTTCGAGGCGGGCGCCCTCGGGAAGTTCCAGATCGTCCTGGGAGCGGCCGATCAGGTCCTTTAATATGCCGAAAAACAAGACGGTAACGCGCATGGGGAGGCCCTTCACATTGTATCGTAGGGGTGGCGGAGGGCCGGCTGCTCTGCTAGCCCGCTTTTCTTGCGAGTCTCGTGGGGCCGGGCGGTCGTTTTGTCCAGAGCTGCGGCTTTTGATTCGGTTTCCTCAGGTGGCGAGCCCGCGGCGAAAGTCGGACGGGAGAGAAAAATGGGCACTGCCACCAATTCGCCCCCCCCATCATAGCCATGGAAACAAAGAACTTCGCCTGAAGCGAATTGGCTGGCCGTACCCGATTTTTTCGCGACGTCTACTTTTGCCACGGGCTGCTAGAGGGCGACCGGCAAGAAGAGACCTCATTTTCCTTTAGAATAAACGACACCCAAACCCAATGGTGTTCCACTCCGCCGCCGCCGCCCTGACTGTGACCACGCCACTGCCGTAAAATCAGAGGTTCTCGAAGCGCACCCCATCTGCTTCGCACTCGGGAGCCGCTTATTCCCTCGACCACCCAGGCGTCACGAAAAGCCGGAAAAAGGCGAACCCGGCGGGCGAGTTCGCCCCCGCCGGAAGCCCCCCCGGCCGATCCGGATCTGTGGAAATACCCGCCGGCGCTTCTGGTCGGGCTGATCCCGGCGATCATGGTCTATTTCCGAACCGAAGGATTTCACGGGCCCTTCTATTGGAAGTGGAACTACTCGGACGCTTCGATTCTGCCTTTCCTCGGCTTAGTGTTTCTGGCCGGCGTGGGGATCTTCGGCGCCCGGCGGCTGTTTTCGGCGGATTCGCCCAAGATCGGTCCGGCGCTGATCGTCCTGGTGCTGGTCCAGATCTTCCTTTCCCTGTCGTTCCTGGCGCTCACCGAGGACTCGTTCGAGACCGTCGAGAATCGCGTCAAGCACCCCGACATCACGTCCTACTACACGGAAGCCCGCAAAATCGAGCATCCGTTGGACTGGTTGGACGGTTACCACCGCCGGCTCCGCTCGATGATCGGCCACACGCAGACGCACCCGCCGGGGCCGATCCTGTACTACTTGTTGTGGCTTGCCGTCATGGGCGAAGGCGGCGCCGCACTCTGGGGGGGGCTCTTGCTGCCTCTGCTTGGCGCGATCGCGATTCCGGCGCTCTATCGCTTCACCGTAGGGATAACCCAGAGTCGACAGGCAGGATTTTCAGCGGCCGTCGTTTGGACTCTGCTTCCGGCTGTTGTCCTTATGGTGGGGTCTTTCGATGCCGTATATCCGCTGTTCACGATCTTGCTGCTCCACACATGGACACAGGCCGTCTGGGAAGGCCGTCGCGGGATGGCAGCCGCTTTCGGGGTCACGCTGACTGTAGCGTTGCTTTTTACTCATAGCTTTTTGGTGCTCGGCTGCTGCCTGCTGCTGGCGCCTTTTTTTGCCGTGGTGTTCGGTGCGGAGAGGCGAAGGACATGGCTGAACTTCTTGATCTCTTCGGCGCTGGCCCTGCTCACAGCCGGTGGGTTGTTCGGTCTGCTCTACGCGGCTTTCGGCTACAACCATTACGCTGCGCTGCGCCAGTCAATGGCTATTCAACAGAAACTTGCCCAGGTCTGGGGACGCCCCTATCACTACACCGTTTTCTGGGACGTCTATGACTTCTTTCTGGCGTCGGGGTGGCTCGCCCTGGGCGTCCTCGCCGCGTTCCTGATTCGCTGGAAGTCAGACCCGCGAGCGTCGTCCTTTCGTTTGCCCGCGTTTGCGGCTGCGGGACTGCTAGGCCTGTTGGCGGTCGATCTAACCGGACTGCTGCGAGGCGAGACAGCTCGAGTTTGGCTGTTCCTCCAGCCGCTGGTGATTCCGCTGGTGGGTGTCGAGCTCGGCGCCTGGCGCGGGCCTTGGCGCTACTGCGCTTGGGCGGTCATGCTGTTGATCCTGGCCGTCATGCGCTCGCGGCTGAACTTCATCTAGCAGCCCGTGGCGAAAGTCGCGGGGGAGAGAAAAATGGGGACTGCCACCAATTCGCCCCATCATGGCCCTGGAAACAAAGAACTTCACCGGAAGCGAATTGGCTGGCTGTACCTGGTTTTTCGCGACGTCTACTTTTGCCACGGGCTGCTAGCCCGCATTTCTCACCGCGTGGCCCGGGGGTATGGGCGAGAATCACTCCATGCTTGCCAGGCGCGGCCCGGCAGCTAGCCCCAGCCAGCGACCTCGTGCTGTTCCAGCGCGATCCAACGATCGTGGTAAATCGTCCGCGCGCGAACTTTTTTTTGTCTGAGGAGTTTGACGTCAGAAGGTATACTATAAGAGTTTTGTACATCGCGAGGTATTAATATGTGGGGACGAAAAGAAGATTCAGTTATGCCAACAACGAATCCCTCCGGAGAACAGGCTGCGTCCGAGAGACCAGCGCCGTCCCGTCCTGCCCAGAGTTCGCCTACGCGGCCGATCGGGGCGTCGGGAGGGATCAACCAAAGGGGGCGAGAAGTGGCACAGATCGGAAAATTTCTTAAACTCAAGGGTGAGATCACCGGCAGCGAGGATCTGGTTGTCGACGGTGAAGTCGAGGGAGCCATTCAACTTAAGGAAAACAGCCTGACCATTGGTCCGAATGGAAGTGTGAAAGCGGACGTGTCGGCGCGTTCCATCACAGTGATGGGCCACTTGCATGGAAACGTCCGGGCAGGCGAGAAGATCGAAATCTGTAAGACCGGCTCGCTCGAGGGCGACCTCGCTACGGCCCGCATCGTCATCGAAGACGGCGCGGTGTTTCGTGGAAGCATCGATATCGTCAAGCCCGGCCAGGTCGTTGCCGACGGGAAACTGAAAGCCGTGCCGATTGTGGAAAAGCCTAAGAGCGCGGCGGCCGCTGCGGGGCGCGGGGCGGGGATCACCCCGCAGCAGGCGACGCTGCCCTCGCGCAACTCGTAGTTTCAAATCGAGAATCCACTCGATGAAGAGCGGGCCGAAACCGCCCGTCCGAACGTTTTGAAGCAGTGATCGATGTGCTGAAGAAATTATTCGCTTCCCCATCGAAGACCTCGGCTGGCGACGCGGCAATTGTGTCGGGCAATGGGGCCGGCCACCGGCGCGATGGGGATGCGAAGCCGCCGGCGGAACATGTTCGCAAGAGCACGGCTCTCCGCCATTTCTTCGCCACCTTTCCGGATTGCTCAAGCGGCGAGGTGCTCGACCTCGGCGGTCTCAACGAATCCAATGTTGAATTCCTGAGCCGGAGGGGCTGCCGGATCCACGCCATCGATCTGTTGCCCGTCTTCGATCGAGTGAAGGCCGACTTGCCGGATCGCCGTTTCGACGCCTCCGCGGCCCGCCGATTCGTCGACGAGTATCTTCGCTTCCGGCCCAATCAGTTTGACGCCATTCTTGCTTGGAATACGCTGGAACACCTCGACGCGGATCTGTTGGTGGCAACCGTACGGCGCCTCAGTGAAATTCTCAGCCCGGGTAGCGGTCTGCTGACTGTCTTTCACACGCAGTCCCGCGGCGAGACGGTCGGTGTCTACAAGTATCTGATCGAGGGATCGGAGGCGCTTCGGCTCCAGACTCGCCAGTTGCGCGCTTTGCCGCAGTCTTTTAACAATCGCAGCCTGGAAAAGCTCTTCAGCGGCTACCGTTCAGTGAAGTTTTTCCTGACGCGCGACAGCCTGCGCGAGGTCATTGCGGTCCGTTAGCGCGCATCGAAAGGAGTCGTGCCAATCCAGGCCTCGACTTCAAGCCGCGTCCCCCGCTTTTTGCTGGCCCTGCTCGTTTCGACGGCCATTGCGGCGGTGGATGTGGACCATCGGCGGATTGGCCACGACCACTATTTCAATCTGGAATACGACCAAGCCGTCTCCGCCTATCGCCGGCTGCTGACCGAACAGCCCAACGATCCCACCGTATTCAACCATATCGCCTCGGCCGTCTTGTTCAAGGAGTTGCTTCGCCTCGGGCTGCTCGAATCCAGCGCTTTCAAGGGCGACAATCAATTCTTGAAAACCGATAAGCCTAAGCCCGATCCCCAAGCCAAGCGGGAGTTCGAGAAGGTTCTCCTCGAGGGCCGCCGTCTCGCCGAATCTCTTCTCGCTGAATCTCCCTCCGACGTATTGGCTCTCTACGCTCTTTCTGAAGGTTACGCGTTACAGGGCAATCAGCAGTTCATGATCGAAAAGGCCTACTTTGCCGCCCTTCGCAGCGGCAATCGCGCCAACAAATACAGCAAGCAGGTTCGCCGGCAAGACCCCGGCTTCGTCGACGCCTACCTGGTAGCGGGGGTCCACGAATACCTCCTCGGGAGTCTCCCCTGGCCCGTCAAGCTCCTCGCGGCGATCGGCGGTATGCGCGGCAGCAAGTCGAAGGGAGAGCGCTGGGTCAGGCGGGTGGCCATCGAGGGAAACCAGGCGCGGGATCAAGCCCGACCCTTGCTGGCGCTATTGCTACGACGCGAAAAGCGCCCGCTCGAGGCCGCCGAGGTCATTCGCGGCCTGATCGATGATTTCCCGCGCAACTACGTCCTTCATTTGGAGTTGGCGGCCATGTACCGGGACGCCGGTCAGAGGGCAAACGCGCTGGCCGTGTTCCGAACGATTCTGACCAAACATCACCGGAATGAACCAGGCTACGATCGCATGAGCCGACGGGCTGTCGAAGCGCTACGAAGGAAAATCAAAACACTCGAAGCCGAGACGGACTAGCCCGCATTTCTCACCACCTGACGGTCGAAGCACGCAATAGCCCCGCCATTACTGTGTTGCGCTTGCTCGCCGTGCTCAACGTAGGGTTCAAGTACGCTCGCATTTCTCAGAAAATGAGTCGCCGAGCGGCGCGCGCCTTGTACTGACGGGCCTCTCACGCGCTTTTCTCGCCACGTGGCGAGAAAAGCGGATTAGCTCTTGGCGATTGGGCGCGTTTAATGTAAAATTACCTATGGTTATTCGCGCTACTGATTGGATTAGTGCTCTGGAGGAACGCTTATGTCTGCCACGAGTGCTTCCGATGAGGAATTGTCCCACGAATACCGTCTCGGCCTCGTGCTCTATGGCGGGGTTTCGCTGGCCATCTACATCTACGGCGTAGCCGACGAGTTCTTTAGAGCCGTACGTGGCCGCGGCGTCTTTTCCCTCCTCAAGGCGCTCACTGATTTCGACATCATCGTTGACGTAATCAGTGGAACTTCGGCCGGGGGGATCAACGGCATCTTCCTGGCATCGGCAATTTCTAACCACGGAGAGTTCAGTTGCTTCGCCGACTTGTGGAGAGAGCACGGCGACATTGCCAATCTGCTTCGAGACCCCGCTCAAGAGCCGTGCGACTCGCTCCTCGATAGCGAAGGTTATTATCAGCCCCGCCTTCAGGAGGCGTTTGCGGGCCTCCAAGACCACCCTATCGCCCCTGGACGGGATCGGTTCCAGTCCCCTATTCAGGAACTGGACTTGTTCATCACCGGTACGGACGTGCAAGGAACCGTAACGACGCATTTCGATGACGCGGGTCACCCGCTCGACGTGAAAGATCATCGAACGGTATTTCTCCTCAAGCACCGGGAAGGGCGAAGCGAGCCGTTCAATCCTGCCTTCTCCCCTGACAAGCAGCCGGTGGACGAACAAGCGACCTACTCCGCCCTAGCAAAACTCGCGCGGATCACTTCTTGTTTTCCGGCGGCGTTTTCTCCTGTTCATTTGAGTATTCCCGAGAAAGCAAAGCCGGTTGACCCCGCCGACGAAAAGCTTCGCTACTGGGGCGCCGTCACCAAGGAGGCCTATTACGTAGACGGAGGGGTCCTCGACAACAAGCCGTTCACGCACACGATTCGAGAGATCTTCCACCGCACGGCTCACCGACTTACAAGCCGGTTTCTGGTCTATGTTGAACCCGACCCGGTACAGTTCGACAAGGCAGCCAAGGCCGAGAAGCCCGACATCTTCAAGGCCGTCATCGACTCGCTCACCTCCATTCCCGGCTATGAAAGCATCGCCGACGACCTAGCCCTGCTGGAAGAACATAACGATCGAGTCGAGCAACACAGGTGCCTCACTCGGGAACTCGACGTCCCCGCGGGGGCGACCCAAGTAGGCAACGACGTGGTCGCGGCTCTCTACCGCAATAGCCGACTCAACCAGATTGCCCGGCGCGCGGCAACAGGACTGCTTCGGGAAAAGGGGCGCGCCCGCCCGCTCACTGACCCACGGCACCGCCGCGCCGCGGCCGAGCTGATCGCCGGCTTCTCCGAGCTGGTGAGCAGATTGGATGAAACTAGTCCCGGGGGCTGGGAAGCGGAGCTCGGGCACTTTGATGTCTATTTCCGGTTGCGCCGTCTGTTCCACTGCAGCTACGACATTCGGGAGAGGATTAAGAACCGCGCCGCCGACGCGGAGGAAGTACCTCGTCTTATCGAGTTACGGAAGGCGATCAATTGCCAGATCACCTTGCTCGAAATCGTCCGCCACCAGATGGAAGCCCTCGTTGATCAAGCTGACATCGTTCGATGGGATACGGTCAAAAGGTTGCTTGGGGACGAGTCCGATCCCAAGTCGCGGTTGGATAAGGTGGAAGAGATCTGGAAGTACCTTTCGGAAGCTTACGACAAGCTTCTGGATGTTCGATCTTTCGACGGCTCGGGGGCGCTGCCGCCCGACGGTTACGGTGAGCGCTGGCAACAGGAAGAGCCCGCCCCGTGGCTCGATGCGGAGACCCTCAAGGGTTTTCGGGAACGTCTCGTCGCGCGCCGTCGTTCTCTTGAGGCAAGAATAAGCGACCGGGATCCCGACGCTCTTTCGATACCAGATCCCACCTCGACGGACCCGACGAATCTGCTTCACGTCGCCGATGCGCAAGAAGAAGCGATGTTCTCCTACTTTGCGGACGAGATCGGAGGCCCGGCTCAAGAAGTGTTTGCGCTTTATCAGCGGTTCGCCTATATTGACGCCCATCTGTTTCCGATGGAGCGTCTGTCAGGCCTGGAGTCGAAAGATTATATTCGGACGGTCCGCTTCAGCCCTCGCGACGCCAAGTGCGGGTTCAGCAACAAGTCGTTGGAAGAGAAGTTGTCCGGTGACGCCGTTCACCATTTTGGCGGGTTCTTCAAAAGATCCTGGCGTGCGAACGATATCCTGTGGGGCCGGCTCGATGGGGTCTGCCAATTGACGGAAACCCTCTTGGGGCAAGACAAGAAAGACAGATTGCGCGTTGTGATGGGGGACTCGCACCTTCGCGACAAGGTTGGCAAGCGCGTTCTGGACCCGAACAGTCGGACCGGTTTCGTGACCGGCCTTGCTCCGCAGGAAATATTTCCACACGCGGGTTCTCAAACCCATCGCGCGCTGGGGGATTACATACGGAGTTTTGTAGCGGGGAGCCTGGATGCGGCGCAACTGGGAGAGATGAAGGAGCTTCTGGTCGAAGCCGCTCAACTGGAAATCATCTACGAGAGTCTCGGAGATATTGTCGCTGACGCCGTCAAAGAGCAGCTTGAGTGGAACCGTTTTCGTCTTCCGGAGGAAAAACGGCAGGCGCTCAGAGAGCAGGCGGCTCATGTGAGGTGGGATTTCGCGGATTCGACATTCGTGCCGGGCGACGGCGATCTTGACCCCCTGGTGACCTCGGTGGCAGCCCGGGCCGCGGCTGAAAATGCTGTCCGCGAGTTTCGGAATGCACCGACAGAGAGCGCAAGCCGGCCGCAAGAGACGGCGCTCGGGAAGGAGTTCGAGCGCTATCGAGTCGGGAGCGAGGAATTAACCAAAGACGTCCCGCGGATTATCCTGCTGCAGGTTCTTGCGAACGCTCTGCTGGTCCTACGCAACTGTGTCGTCACAGCGTTGGGAGAACGCGGCTTCGACACGGGGAGCATCAAGAAAAACCGCTTTTATCGTTGGGGCATAAGCTTACCCTTGTACCTATTCCGCTTCTTGGTCCTTCGCAAAAGAGCCAATCCGCACGAGGGGTGGCTGCCTCCCGGGGCGGTCATTCTTGTGTCCGTTGTTCTGCTTTCCTTGGGAGGAGTTGCACTGAATCGAGGAGCCGACGTTTCGATTCTGATGGCCCTGCTGCTTCTCTTGCTCCCCGCTGTCGGTTTGGCCTATGGACTTCGGGCCCTGTGGATTCGCAAGTTTAAGCGGGCAACATGGGTGCAACGTCTTTTCCGGTTCGTTGTGCTACTGATTGTCCTAGTCGCTGTTGGCCTAGTCGGGTATTACTTCGGGTTCCTTTTCCAGAAGATTCTCATGGCCGGCCTGACTACATGGGAGTTGGCGAGTGCAACCCTACCGATCATTTTACTGACCGTTTTGGTAGTGTGGGCGGGTAGCTGGCTCTGGACAAAGATCCAAACCGACCCGACCGAAGCCAAGAGCTGAGGTTAACCCGCATTTCTCACCACCTGACGGCTTGTACTGACGGGCCTCTCACGCACTTCGCCTCGCCACGTGGTGAGAAAAGCGGTTTAACGCTTCGAGGAGACGGCCGCGGGCTGTTCGGTTTCGGCTCGCGTGGCAACGACTTCGCCAAGAGCGTCTCCCAGCGCTTGAATTCCCTCGACCAAAGCGTCGGCCGGAATCACCAGCGGGGGGCACACCTTGATATAGGCCCCGTTGGTGTAAAACAGCATCACGCCACGACGGACCGCGGCCCAAATCCAATCCGAGACCAATTCGGCGGCTGGCCGCCCGGTTGCCGGGTCCCGCACGTGAACCGCTTGGAGCAGCCCCAACCCAGTCACATCGGATATGTATTCGGGAAAACGGGCCTGCAACTTGCGCAACTCCTGGCGGGCTAGCTTGCCTTTCTCTTCCGCCGCCTCGACCAACCTCTCGTCCTCGATGACCTTAAGATTGGCTAGGGCGGCGGCGCAGGAAAGAGGATGGGCGGCGTGGGTGGTCATGATTTCGCCCGGCGCGAGAATGTCCAAGACCTCGGCCGGGCCGAGGACCGCCGCCAAGGGCAGACTCGACGTCACGCCCTTGCCGATGCAAATCAGATCCGCTCGCACACCATAGTGTTCGAAGGCGAACCACTTCCCAGTTCTCCCAAAGCCGGCTTGCACTTCGTCGAAGATAAGCAGTGCGTCATGCTGTTCGGTCCAACGTCGCAACGCGTGGACGTAGGAGACCGGCAGGGGAAGCCCCGTCCTGCCCTGAACGCTTTCAACAAATACCCCGGCAACCTGTTCAGGCGTTACTCCGGATGCGGCCAGATCCTCCATGCTGCGCTCAAAAAATTCCTGCCAATGGGGCGGGTCGCGCTCAGCCTCGCCGGCGGCGACGCGCGGAAACGGCAGGTGGTGAATGAACCGGCACGGATCAGGCAACCAAGGCTTGGCGGCGCTGGTTCCCGAGAGCTGATGAGCGCCCAATGTCCAGCCGTGGTAGTCGCCCGAGAACGTGAGGATGTGATTCTTGCTGGGGCTACGGCGCATTCCCCAGATCCGCGCCACACGGAGTGCAGCTTCGATGGCCTCCGAGCCTACGGTCCAGAAGTAGACTTTTTCCATACCGGGCGGCGCCAATTCGAGCAGGCGCTCGGCTAGCTCCACTCGGATGGACGAGACAAAGTTGAACTGCGCCAGGACGCCGGACTGGACATGCTTGGCCAACGCCGCCCGCACCGCTGGGTGCCCATGTCCGCTGTTGGCGGCGACCGCCGTGGAGGTGAAGTCAATCCAGCAGTTCCCCTGTCCGTCGTAGACCTGGTAGCCTTCGGCACGCTCCCAGGCGATAGGGGGCTGAAAGGAGTTGACAACAGGAATCGTGCGATCGGTGTTTCGGAGTGTTGCCAACGAACCCGGAGCCGGCAGGTCGGTCACAATGCGGCGGTGCGCGGTTTCAATCCGCGGGCCCGGTTCCGGCTTCTGCCGCAAAGAGTTCTTGAGAACGCTGGGCGGTGGATTTATAACGGGCGGTTCGTTCATGGACGCCTCCTCTCGGCTTCAGCAATGGCGAAAACTGATCTTGCCCATTTTAGCGGCAAAAGCGGAGGCGCCCGCCGCAAAAGCGTTGCGCAGGCATCGGTCGGAGCGTATCCTCGTAATTGACCAAGCAACCGCTATTGTAGTTTGAGTGGACTGTTCTAGAGACGGGTTCACGATAGATTCGGTAACGTCGGGCTCGACAGCGACGTGGCGCACGCTTTCAGCGTGCCGTGCCGGCATTCTTGCCGGCATCCCAGTGGCCGGCTGACGGGCTGGCGCAGCAACGACATATCGTCAGCAAGGGCGACACGGCACGTCGAGGCCCGGTAGGATGTACTCGGCTTGACAGACCGGCAGGCCACGCAAGAGTGCGTGCGGCACGTCCAGGCGCCAGATCCGTAGGCCCTGTGGCCAGGGCGATCAGAGTCTTGTTGGGGACTGATTACTCGACGTAGAACCGGAGGCTTCCATGTCGGATTTTGATCTCGATCGGCACGTCGCTGAGTTGGAAACCGACGGCTACACCCGACGAGCGGGGCCAGCTCCAGACAGTCGGTGACAGGAAGGCCCAAAAAACATTGCGTAAAGTGCGCTTCGGCCGAATGGCGCTATCACAGCTAGGGCCGCGTCTGGAAAAGGCTCAGATCCGCACACTACAACCAGGATTTCCGTTTTGGCCTTGGCACGGCCACAGTATACATCCGCGCCGGCCCGAATGCCACGTCTTTTCGCGCTGAACCCTGCACATCCCCTCCGCCGGTAGGCGCCAGGGCTCGTCCGTCCGCTCACAGACGTTGATTGCGCGGCCTGAACGGCGCTGCGGCCGACACTGCTCCCTGCCAAACCTTTTTGGAGCCGAAAACTGTTGATCCTAGCCCGGTCAACGCTACCCGCTCGGCAGCGGCAGCGCCCAGATCCTGTGCAGCATGTCACCGAACAGCCGCCGGTTCAGATGCCCCTCGGCCAGCAGCAACCAGTAGTAGCGGGCATGCTTGACCAGCCGCCCGCCGGTCTTCATCAGCCGCTGCTGCAAGCTCGTCAGCGACCAGCTCTTGATGCTTGGTGGCAGTCCCAGCCGCCGCCACAGGTTGCCGAGGTTGTAAGCCAGGACGCTGAGTTGCAAGCGAACTTCGTTCGCGCGAAAACGATGGCACGACAACCGTGTCCAATTCGTGGCCCGCTTGCCTTCCTTGATCCACTGCTCGGCCGTGCCGCGCTTGTTGTAAAAGCGCACCACCGAGCGACTGGGCCGGGTCATGTTGGTGACGATGAAGCCGGGTTGCGCGAACAGTTCGCCCGGGTGGTGCTCAACCTTCGCTACGATGCGCCGCGGTTTGCTCCAACTGGCGGCCTGATAGCGGAAGCTCTTGTAGCGCACCAGGGGCTTGGCGCTCGGCCTGCCCGGTGGCCGAAACAGGATGTCCTCGATCTCCAACTCCAGGCTCTTGTTGGCCGGAATGCGAATGGCGTACTGTACTCCGCGTTCCTCCGAAGCCTCATAAACCTCCGGCTTGGCAAAGGCCGCATCGCCCCGGAAGGCGACCTGCTTGCCCGCAGCCTGTTGGCGCTCGATCTCCGGCAACAATAGCTCATCCCAGTCGTCGGCGCTGTGCACGTTGCCTGGACGCAGCTTTGCAGCGAGGCAATCACCATGACCGTTGAACAAAAGCAACGGATGGTAGCAGACCGACTCGAAGTGTCCGTTGTAGGCACTGCCTTCCTGTTGGCCATGGACCGGACTCTCGGTGGAGTCCATGTCCAGAACGACCCGCTCGGAGTCGTCGAACGCCTCCGCTTGCCCGACCAGCTCTCGGTTCAGCGCCATCAGCCCCAGCAGGTTCTCTTCGCTCGCCAGCATCTCCGTCTCGAAGCCGTGCAGCGTCGAGGTCAAGGCCGCACCGCGATCCCAGATCTTCTGCGAACCGATCAGCCGAAACGTCGGATCGATCGAAACCCGCTCGGCGTCGTTGAGGTCCTCGTAGCCCGCCAAGCGGCTGTAGACCGACTGCCGCAACAGATCAGCGAGCGTGAACTGCTTGTTTGTGCCTTGCCGGGAGTCGCTGAGATGCTCGTCAATCAGTTCTCCGAGACCGAGCCGTTCGTCCAGTTCGCGAACCAAAATCAGGCCACCATCAGAAGTGACGTGCGATCCCTGGAAATCGACTTTCAACAAGCCGTTGAAACTTAGCTGGAATGGCTTGGTTTGTTTTTCACCCATTGGGTGTTGGCCTCCATGGCGTCCTCATCGGGCTCTAGCCCCTATGAATAAAGACGCTCAAGGCCGCTGGAAGGTCGGGATGTCAAACATCAAATTGAAAATGCGGGTACAAGACTCTTTTCCTTGGACGAAAGTCGATCGGCGTTGCGGACTCGAAGATCGATCCGGTTAGATATGAACGGGCTTGCCTTCGGGCGACGAGTCCGCGTGCCTGATAACGGTCCGTCTAGCGCTTTGAAAGGAATCAATCGAAATGACGAGTACGCCTCACTGGATTATTGTGTCATTGATCGGGGCATTGGTAGGTGTTCTGCTGCCGTATGCGTTTCGGACACTCTGGTGGCTCATCCGGCGTTTCATGAAAAGACACCACTTGGAGCGTGAGTGGTATGAATATCACATGAGCTACCATCAGAACCAAGCCGTCTTAAGGAGTGAGAAGTGGCGGATCGGGAAAGGTTTCTTCACAAAGCTGGCTCTTCTGGGATTTTAGTGGCTGGCGGCGGTGAGTGACGGATCCCTCGCCACTGTGAGGCCGACCTCCCGGAGCCTGCTTCGGTGCCATTCAAGGGCTTCGTGACAACTCTACGGCCCCCAAGGCCGGGCGGCGACTGCGTTGGCCAAAAAGAATTACTGATAAACAAAGGGTTACGAGTAGAGCAAGGCTGCTGGCAGGTAGTCGTACAGTCTCCCGAAGGCTGTGAAATGCGGATCCACAACTGTCATCCAGTGGCCACACTCAAAGAGATAACTCCCTGTTTATCAGTGTCTTATTCCCTTTACGAGTTGCCCACGACCGGACTGGCGTGTAGGGTATTTGGGGGTTTCTTGGCCGCCTTTTGGGCTCCGATGTGACTGCGGGCGACGTCGGGTCGGCAGGATGGAGGAGCCGGCTACCCGTTGGCCACCCACTAAAAACCCGGAAGAGCCACAAAGCTTTCAGTGACTGCTGAATCCCTGCCAAACAAAGAGGTTGAGTACCGGGGCAGGCTCATGGAAGAAAGTGGCAGTATTATCGTGCAATTCAGAGCCACAACCCACACGGAACACACTACTTGTCGGCTAAGAGCGGTGATCCCTGGTAATGACAGCATTCTAGTGGGCTTTTGGGTGGCAGTAGATTTCGACGGAAGGATTACAGCTGGTTCGGAGGTGCTTTCAGACAGGCCTTTTGACGAGAGTAGAGTCCGACAGCTGACTCGGGATGCAGTCGAAGTAGAGCCTGCTTCGTACGTGATGAGGTTGGCACAGTAATGCCGCCAAGGACCGCGGGCGCTGCAAAACGCCCGGGGCGGAACAAGAGTCAGGAGTTAGTGGATTTGTATCTGCTTGGGATAGGCATAGGCGGTCCAGGTCAAATCACACGCGAAACCTGGCGAGTCCTGCGACGCTGCCGTCTCGTTCTGCATCTCTCCCATAGGAATGACATTCTTAGCAGGATCAACAAAAACACGCGTGATTTGGAGGACGTTTATTGGACGGGAGACAAATACGACGAAGTTTATGAAAGGATCGTACGCCTGGTTCTAGACGAGGTTAAGAATGCCCCTGGCGTAGCATTCGTGACGTACGGCCATCCGATGTTCTTCGACAGTGTGAATCTGGAGTTGCTCGCGAGATCGAAACGGCAGGGTCTGGTCGCCAAGGTGCTTCCGGCTGTGTCTTGTTTGGACACGCTGTGTGTAGATTTAGGCATCGACTACGGGGACGGCACTCAGATTTTTGAGGCGAACGATCTTGTGAGTCAAAAACTCGACATGAACCCCAACCTGCACACCTTGGTGTTGCAGCTGGGCAACTTCGGCACTTCTCGAACAAATGGTCAATACTGCTGGCGAATAGGGCACTTTAGTCCCCTGATCGATCATCTGGGCCGCTATTATCCTGTGGACCACCGAGTGATGATAGCGTTTTCCAGCGATGGTCTTGATGAGCCTATGCTCCTGCGTACAAGAATTCAGAGACTGGATTCTCACCGCAGGCGAATCTTTCCAGGAACAACACTGTACTTGCCGCCGGGCCGTTAGCAATCACAACAAGATGACCAAATCCGAACCTCCACCTCCGACCGATCCTGTTCCGGCCGTGCCTCCAGGAACACAACCTGCGGCCCCTACTGCCCCTTCCCTCACAGGCTTCCAATACCGAGGTCTCACCCGCACGACAAGACCACCGGCCTGCGTGATCTCGCCGGAGGACCTACGACGGCTATACACCGACCTGGACAAGAAGGCCCAGGAGGCCCTAGACCGTCAGCTTTCGACCATGAAGCCGCCTGCAAATACGTCTGAATCGCAATTTGACGCCCTCAAACGTCAAGCTCGAGACCTCGGTCACGTAACCGTTGAGGTGCAGGGCGCGCACGGGGAACAGGTCGCGCATACATCGATTGAGCCTCTTGACCCCGAGAACCTCCCCCAGAACATCACTTCGATCGTCTTTGACAGCGCCGCCGCACTCCAGCTATACAATGTCACCCTGCCCAACCGCTTTTCGTTGCGTTTGGACTTCTCGGAGCCCCCGGCATTTGTCACTTATGATCCCTGGAACGAGCCAACCCCTAACAACAGCCGGCTAGAGGTTTCGGGTCCGGACGACACTTGGGTTACGGCTACCTATCAGACTGTTCTCACCTTCTTCGAAAGCCGTAAGAAAAGGCGCGGCTGGCTGCATGATCACGCAGGTTTCAACCTACTGAACTGGTTTATCGGAATCCCAGCGTCCCTCTGGGCCGTGTACCGCCTGGATTCGCAGCTAATCCGTCTTGTGCCAGACATTCACGGTGCTCTGAGAGGAGCCGTCGACGTCTACCTCTTCCTCGCGACCATGCTCGTCTTTCGCATCACGATATACGGACTCCGGTGGATGTTTCCGCTTGTCGAGTTGGAAGGGTCGCGCACTAAAACTGCCCGCCGCGCTGTCGGGTTCGTCATCGCTAGCCTGTTCGTTGCCCTACTGTATGATGTGCTGAAGAAGTTGTTCCTCTAAGCGGCGTTTTTCTTCAGGTGCAGAGATCTGTTGACGGGACCGGATCTCGCTTCTGAGATCCGCCCCCCTTCTGCGACTTGCCGCCGTGACATTTCAGGAACGCGGGACGCTCGGATCTTCCCGATGACAAAGGACGCCGACTGCATCATCATTGGCGCGGGACACAACGGTCTCGTGGCGGCCTGGTATCTGGCCCGCGCCGGCTTGAAGGTTGTCGTTTTGGAGCGGCGCGGCGTCGTCGGAGGCGCGGCGGTGACCGAGGAGCTGTTCCCCGGCTACCGCTTGAGCGTCTGCTCCTATATCTGCCACATCCTGCAGCGAAAGATCATCGACGACTTAGAGCTTCGCCGGCACGGCCTCCACATCTACCCGTTGGACCCGGTTGCCCTGTCTCCGTTCGGGGACGGCAGCTACTTCTGGGTTTGGCACGACGCAGAAAAAACGGCCGAGGAGATAGGCCGCATGTCCGGCGTCCCGGCGGCCGATGCAAACGCCTACCCGAGGTGGATTCGCTTCTGGGGGCAGGCCGCGGGCGTACTCGAACGCTATTTCTTGCAGTCGCCGCCGACGGTCGAGCAGGTCGCCTCGGACGTTCGGGGCACTCCCGATGAGCAGGTTTTCGAGGCCCTGTGCAAAACCCCGCTGCGCGACCTGGCCGGGCGTTATTTCAAAGATCCCAGAGTCGCCGGCGCCGCCATAGGCAGCAGTGACTACGGGGCGATCAGCGAGCCCGGCAGCGCTTTGCCTCTCACCCACTTTAAAGCGGACCTGCTGACGGCGGACGAGGATTTCGGGATCGTGCGCGGCGGTATGGGCGGCATCACCCAGGCCATGGCGCGGTCGGCCGCATCCACCGGCGTCGAAATTCGCACCGATACGGCCGTTCATCAAGTGGCGGTGGAACAGGGAGCCGTTCGAGGCGTCACACTCGCGAGCGGTGAGTCGCTCAGCGCCTCGATCGTGCTGTCGAATGCCGATCCGAAATCGACCTTTCTTCGCCTCGTTGATGAGACGCACCTGCCTAGTGATTTCGTTGCCGGGGTGCGGTCGCTGAGGACACGTTCGGCGTCATTGAAGTTCCACGCCGCTCTCAAGAAGCTGCCCGACTTCTCGCGCTTTCTGCGACCGGACAAAGACGAGTCGGCGCTTGCCATGGTCCGCATTTGGCAGGACGTTGAAGGAATTGAGGCAAGCTGGCGGGACGCCATGTCGGGAATCCCAACTCGCTACCCGCTCATGCAAGTCCAGATTCCATCGGTTGTCGACCCGACTCTGGCGCCTCCCGGCGAACACGTCATGTCGATCTGGGTGACCTACGAGCCGGCGCATTTGCGGAGCGGGTCGTGGGATTCAGTCCGGCAAGATGTCGGCGAAGCGCTTCTCGACGAGCTCGCCCACTACGCGCCGGACATCCGCGACTGTATCGTTGAGTGGGATCTATTCACGCCGGAAGACATCTCGAAACGGATGGGCATGACGGACGGCAACATCCGTCACCTGGACATGCTGGCGGGGCAGATGCTTTCCGATAGGCCGCTGCCCGGGTGGGCGGACTACCGGACGCCGATCGACGGGCTTTATCTGTGCGGCGCTGGAACTCATCCGGGCGGCGAAGTAACCGGAGCGCCGGGGCACAACGCGGCCCAGGCTGTGTTGTTCGCCGTTCAGAGCGGCTAGCCCACTTTTCTACTTTGAAAATAGCCGCGTTCAAGGCGCATTGCGACGAGCGTGTTGAAGGCGTATGATTCTTGGTGGCAGGGCGGTAAATCAATGGTGGTTGCCCGTCGGCAGCCAGGTGGATAGCGATGACCCATAGCCGACGCCAAGCGCTCCGCGGCCTGGCTCAATTCTTCCTGGCCTCGCCCCTACTACAGGGTCTGAGCCTGGCGGCCGATGATGATCCGCTACTCGAGCTGATCAATGTATTCGATTTCGCCAAGCTGGCGAAGTCGAAGCTCGACCCTGTCGCCTGGGACTACATGGCCGAGGGCGGCGCGGACGAAGTCGCCTTACGGGACAGCCGGGCGGCGTTCGAGCGCATCATCATCCGGCCTCGGTTCTTGACCGACGTCCATAAGATCGATCTTTCCACCGGCATTCTGGGCAGCGCGCTGGATTACCCCATCTTTATCTGCCCAGCGGGAGGGAAGAACTGTTTTTACCCCGATGGTGAAGCGGCGGTAGCCAAGGCTGCCGCCGAGTCGAATGCCATGATGATTACGAACGGCGGCATTGATGATCTTCTGACGTCGGGGCGGGGACCCAAGAACTGGTGGCAACTCACTACCGGCGGCCAGTTCCGCACCAAGAACATGATGCTCAATTTCGTGGAAAAGCTGGAAGACATGGGGGCGGCCGGCATCTGCTTTACCGTCGACATCATGCACACCTCCCATCGCGAGCGTAGCATTCGCCACCGGTTCGTCCGACGCTGGTGTGAAACGGGAATCCCCAGAGACGCCCAAGGCAATCTGATCTACAGGCCCGGCGAAACCGCCTGGAGAACAGGCGACTATCCGGAGAGGCCGTTCCCCACCGCGACCTGGGATACGGTGCGGCAGCTCCGTGATGCAACCGATCTGCCGATTATTATCAAGGGGATTCTAACGGCCGAAGATACCGAAAAGTGCGTCGAGACGGGAATGTCGGCGGTGATCGTCTCAAGCCACGGGGCGCGGCAGCTCGACCACGTCGGCGCCCCGATCGAGGCCTTGCCGGAATGCGTCGAGGCGGCCGCGGGCAAGATACCGGTTATGGTCGATGGCGGTTTCCGCCGGGGAACCGATATTCTGAAAGCGCTGGCGCTGGGCGCCGCCGCGGTCGGGATCGCGCGGCCCTACTTGTGGGGACTGGCTAGTTTCGGCCAGAGGGGCGTTTCTCGCGTCCTCGAACTGCTGCGCACCGAACTTGCCCTGGACATGGGAATGTCCGGAGTGGCCAAGATTTCCGACATTGACCGCAAACTGGTTCGCCGGCGAGATTAGGGCGATTGCAAATGTACACTCGCAGAGAACTGATGGCCGTGCTGGCGGCCGGCACGCTGGCGGCTAAGGACTATCCCATCCACCATCCGCGGGTGGAGCCGTTGTGGAAATCTCCCGACGGCTACCCGAACGCCCTCGAAGCGTCGCCCGAGGGCCTTTGGGTTGGAGAACAGATCACCGACTCGGCTTACTTGCTGGACTGGGAAAGCGGCAAAGTATTGCGCAAGATCGCCACCGAGTCTTCGAACACCAGCGGCATGGCCTACGGCGGAGGGTTCCTCTGGATGGCGGCCAACGGGCCGGCGCTAAGGCGTGATCCGCGCCCGAGGGACGGCACGACGGGCGCGGTGATCAAGATCGATGCTCGATCCGGCAACACGGTTGCGCGCTACCCGATCCTCGGAGGCAGCGGCGTTCACGGCCTGACTTGGGCGGAGAATTCGCTGTGGGTCACTACGCTGGCGCGGAAGAAATTGACCCAGGTCGATGTGGATTTCAACATCCTTCACAGTATTCCCGTGACCTTGGACCGCGCCCACGGCCTGGCATGGGATGAGGGCTCCATCTGGTGCGTTTTCTCGAACGACTACGTGATTCAGCGTCTCGATGCAAGAGACGGCCGCATCATCGAAGCCGTACAACTTCGGGATGGATCGGACCCCGACCCGCACGGCATGACTCGCTATAACGGCGCTTTCTACTACTGCGATGCCGGTATCGGCCCCGGAGGCGTCAACAGCAACAGCAAGTACTCGGGCTACGTTTGCCGCATCCGATCATGAGGAAGCGTCTATCAGCCCGTGGCAAAAGTCGCGCAGGAGCGAAAAACGGGGACTGCCACCAATTCGCTCCCCCTCTTGGCCCTCGAAACCAAGCACTTGGCCTGAAGCGAATTGGATGGCTGTACCCGATTTTTCGCAACATTCACTTCTACCCCGGGCTGCTATTGCTTCTGACGCTGTTGGGGCTAACGTCTGGTTCCGCCCAGCAGGAAGCTAAGATCCTACGCCCCGAAAACGGCGCCGCGCTGCCCTCCGGCGAGCTCAGCGTCGTGGCCACCGCTCCCGGGGGCCAACTCGAGTTGGACGGCCAGGCGATTCCGGCTGAGGAGCCCTTCCCCAATGTCTTCCATGGCAGAACGAACGCCGCAGCGGGAGAGCACACCCTGGCGCTGGTTTGGGAAGGCGGCCGAGAGGAGATTCGCTTCTATGTAGGCGGCGATCCTCCCGCCGGCTTCAAACCTTTTCGTCTCCACCCGCCCGTCGCTACCGCGTGTACGCACTGCCATGGCCTGAGTCGCCGCGGGCGCTTTCGCTTCACCGGCGGCTGCTTCGCTTGTCACCAGCAGGAGACGTTCGCCGGAGTTCACGACCACCCGCCGCACATGCTCGAAGAGTGCGGTCAATGCCACAACGCGCACGGCTCGACGGCGGAGGCCCTCCTCGCCCTGCCGCGCGAAAAAGCCTGTAAGCTGTGCCACAATTAGCCCGCTTTTCTCACCAGGCGGCGAGGAAAGCCGGCTAAGGGGTCATCACCCCTTACCGCGGTCCTGCGTGAGGCTACCGGCTCTCCCCATCCCGGCGATTTCCCACCACTTTGGGCCAGGCGGCTTCTCGAGCACCAGCGGTTTGAGGAAGGCCACGGACTTCGCCAGGCCCTCCTCCACGTCGAAATACTCACTCTCCATCTCGACCGAGAGCACGTGGTCGTAGCCGAGCAGGTGCAGGGTCGTGACGAACTCGCGCCAGACCACCTCGTCGTGACCCCAGCCGGAGAGCGTATACGTCCAGGGGCGCTCCGTCAGTTGCTCGTCGGGAATCGTGGCCATCATGCCGCGCACACGGACATTGTGCCAATGGATCAGGACGTCTTTGGCGTGGACATGCTGCACCCGCGGGCCAAGATAGCGCAGGGCCTCGATCGGATCGATGCCCTGGTACCACATGTGTGAAATGTCGAAGTTGCAGCCGACGACAGGTCCGAGTTCCTCATGCAACCGCATCAGCGCGACCGGATTGTGGATCAGATCGCCGCCGTGCATCTCGAAGCACAACGTTACCCCGTGGTCATGGGCGATCTTGCCGTGCTCGCGCCAGTAGGGGATCAGGCGCTTCTCCCACTGCCACTCGATGGTGTCACGCAAAAACGGCCACTCGGCAAACGTGACCCAGTTGGGGGCTGTGTCCCCCTCGGCGCCTTCCGGTAGCCCCGCCAGCAGCGTCAGCCGCTTGATGCCGGCCATCTCCATCAGCTTGCAGGTCTGTCGAAATTCACGCGAGTATTCCCCGGCGACCGTCTTGTCGGGCAACAGCGGCGCGCCGTGGCCCCCGAGCGCGCTGATCTCGAGGTCGTGCCGGGCGAACGCGTCCAGCCACCGGTCAATCTCGCCCTTGTCGGCGATGAGCCTTTCCACATCGCAGAAGTTCCTGCCCCAGAGTCCACACGCTCCGACTTCGATCGCCTGAAACCCCAGGTCGCGAGCGTGCCGCAGGCCTTCTTCGAACTCGAACTGCATTAGGTTCTGTGAAATCACACCCAGTTTCACGGACATCTCCTTTCGCGGAACGATAAGAACTTCGACGAGTTCTCTCGACAAACAGAGAATGTAATTGTACCTCCCGACTGCTCCGGCGACGACATCTTGCTCTGTACTTTCCGATGCTAGCGGACAGCCCACCTGAATTGCCGCCCTGTTCCGCATCGAAGGGGCGTCGCGCGCTTCAGCCGTCGGGTGGTGAGAAAGACGGGCGAGTGCTTACTATCATAAGTTCGCGATCGTTTATGGGCGGTAATTACTGGACCGCTTCCTCACGGTCGCGGCTCGGAAGGCTCTCGGAACAAACGACTTCCGGGCTAGATAGAGAGCCGTGCAGTCCCTTGCGAAAGCCTTTTTAGATACGCTAACTTTTGTCAGTAAGCACTAGGCGTTCCGTTATTCCCTTCCCGAGGAATTGCTACACTACAGCCGTTATGCCGACGTCAGTTGCCATTCTCGGGTCCGGCAATATCGGAACCGACTTGATGATGAAAGTTTTGCAGTCCTCCGACGTGCTTACGATGGGCGCGTTCGTGGGTATCGACCCGGATTCGGACGGTCTCTCTCGCGCTCATTCCCTGGGTGTGCCGACAACGCACGGAGGCATCGAGGCTTTCATTGCCATGCCGGCGTTCTCCGACGTGCAAATCGTCTTCGACGCAACGTCGGCGAAAGCTCACCGGCCCCACGACGCGATTTTGCGGCAGCGCGGCAAGCGCATTATTGACCTGACGCCCGCCGCGATCGGCCCGTCGGCCCCTATGTAGTCCCCATCGTCAACATGGGCGAACACTTCGACGAGCCCAATTTGAATATGGTGAGCTGCGGGGGGCAGGCAACGATTCCCATCGTCGCCGCCGTGGGGCGCGTAACGCCGGTTCACTACGCGGAGA
Organism: Bryobacterales bacterium; assembly: GCA_965206025.1. Taxonomy (GTDB): domain Bacteria; phylum Acidobacteriota; class Terriglobia; order Bryobacterales; family UBA6623. The sequence continues at coordinate 1,686,260 of CBDBIU010000004.1, forward strand.
TTGTGGCGTCGATCGCCAGTAAGTCCGCCGGTCCGGGCACGCGCGCGAACATCGATGAGTTCACCGAGACGACGGCCCGCGGCATCGAGGTGGTGGGAGGCGCCGGCCGAGGCAAGGCGATTATTGTCCTGAACCCCGCTGAACCGCCGCTCGTGATGCGCGACACGGTCTTCTGTTTGACGGACCTGGCCGACACGGACGCCATCGCCCGCTCGATCGAGGCCGCCGTCGGGGAGGTCCAGCAGTACGTTCCCGGCTACCGGCTCAAACAGGACGTCCAGTTCGAGCCGATCGCTCCCGACCAGAGCCACGCGCTTCCCGAGCCGCTCCCCGTCGGCGGCTTAAAGGTGTCGGTCTACCTCGAGGTCGAAGGGGCGGCGCACTACCTGCCCGCCTATGCCGGCAATCTCGACATCATGACTTCCGCCGCCCTGGCCACGGGCGAACGGCTTTCCGAGCGGCTGGCGTCACAGGAGGCGCCCGCATGAGGGACAAACCGAAACTCTACGTGCAGGACGTCACCTTGCGGGACGGCATGCATGCCATCCGTCACCAATACACGGTCGAGCAAGCGGCCCAAATCGCTCGCGCCCTCGATGCGGCCGGCGTGGACGCGATCGAAATCACGCACGGCGACGGACTGGCCGGGTCGAGCTTCAACTATGGCGTCGGCGCGCACACCGACTACGAGTGGATCGCCGCGGTTGCCGAGAACGTAAAGCAGGCCACGGTCACCGCGCTGTTGTTGCCGGGAATTGGAACGATCGAGGACTTGAAGAAGGCCTATCAGGCCGGGGCGCGCTCGGTTCGAGTCGCCACCCACTCGACGGAAGCGGATGTTGCCAAGCAGCACATCGAGTGCGCCCGAGAGCTGGGCATGGACGTGGCCGGCTTCCTGATGATGGCCCACATGACGCCGCCCAAGGAGTTGGCTCGCCAAGCGCAACTGATGGAGTCCTACGGCGCGCACTGCGTCTATGTGACCGACAGCGCCGGGGCCCTGCTGATGGACGACGTCCGGGAACGATTCCAGGCCTTCGCGGACGTGCTCCGACCGGAGACTCAAAAGGGCATGCATGCCCATCACAACCTGTCGTTGGGCGTTGCCAACACTCTGGTTGCGATCGAGCACGGCGCTCGGCGCGTGGACGGCTCGCTCGCCGGCATGGGAGCCGGCGCGGGAAACGCTCCGCTGGAAGTATTCATCGCGGTTGCGAATCGGCTCGGCCTCCAGCACGGCTGCGATCTGTTTGCCCTCATGGATGCCGCCGAAGACTTGATCCGTCCCCTTCAAGACCGCCCGGTTCGCGTCGATCGAGAGACACTCTCGCTGGGCTACGCCGGCGTCTACTCAAGCTTCTTGCGGCACGCCGAGAAGGCTTCGGAACACTACGGCATTGATACGCGCGAGATCCTGGTCGAGTTGGGTCGCCGCCGCATGGTCGGGGGCCAGGAAGACATGATCGTCGATGTGGCGCTCGATCTGCTCAAGTCCAAGGAAAAGGACGCGGCGCGCAAAGACCCCGCTCCCGCCGGATCGGTCAGTCCGTCCTAGCAGGGCGTTCTGGGAACGTGATAGTAGACGAGCGGCACGCGGCCTTCGTAGCGGGGTGGGAACCTTGGGAGCCTGTAACGGTGCGTTAACCAGCTCTTTCCTGCCGTCACTGTCAACATCGGCCCAGGCGATGGAGCCGAGCGGGGATCCGAGCGTATCCACTTTTGTGGCCTTTCAGGGCTTGCGAGGATCGTCTTAATGCTGGAGCAGCCAGACCAGCCCCTTGCTGAAGTCGTTTCCGATGGCGAGCTCTGGAATGCGGTCGCCGTCGATCTACCAGCCGTCAATTTTGCTGCATCTTTGTTCACACATTGATTTTCTTCTTAATCCCCGGTATTGTAACAGCACATGTTTGGGAGAAAGAATTGTCTTCCGTTTACCAAAACGATAGGGCGGGGGTCATTGCGTGTTGAAGCCCCTATACGAATCTGCGAGAATAGCCGTGGGCAAAAGTCATCGAGGAGGGAAATGGGGGCTGCCACCAATTCGCCTCCTGTCATGACCGAAGAAACAAAGCACTTAACCCGCTTTTCTCACCACCTGACGGTCGAAGCACGCAATAAGCTCGCCATTACTTCGTTGCGCTTGCTCGCCGTGCTCAACGTAGGGTTCAAGTACGCTCGCATTTCTCAGAAAATGAGTCGCCGAGCGGCGTGCGCCTTGTACTGACGGGCCTCTCACGCACTTCGCCTCGCCACGTGGTGAGAAAAGCGGGTTAGACTGAAGCGAATTGGCCGGCTGTACCCGATTTTTCCATGCATCGCGTCAGCGCCAAAGCGCGCCTCAAAGAGAACGGCTTCCTTCTCGGCTGCTTCGTCGAAATTCCCGCGCCCGAAATCGTTGAGAGCCTTGGTCTCAGTGGCTTTGACCATGTGATCATCGACCGCGAGCATGCGGCTTTCTCGGGCGAGGCGACCGGAAACCTGATACGGGCCGCCCAGGCCGCTGATATCGCCCCGCTCGTGCGCGTAAGGAAGAACGATCCGGGCGATATCTTGGAAGTCCTGGATCTGGGCGCCGTAGGCTTGCACATACCCCAGATCGCAACACGAGAGGACGCCTCCCGCGCCGTCGCCGCCACGCGGTTTGCGCCCCGCGGAGTTCGGGGATTTAATCCGTTCGTCCGCGCCGCTCACTATGGGGCGCAAGGGGTCCACGACTTCCGGCGTACGGCTGACGAAGATACGCTCGTCGTACTGCACGTCGAAGCACAAGACTCGCTGGAGCGCGTCGAAGATATCCTCGCGGAAGAGGGTGTCGACGTCGCCTTCTTAGGGCCCTACGATCTGTCGCAGTCGATGGGCATTCCCGGCGAGGTCACCCACACGCGGGTGCGCGAAGCCATGCGGTCCATCGCTTCGGCCGCGGCGGGCCATGGCGTCGCCGTGGGCTGTTTCGCCAATTCGGCGGAGCAAGCCAAGATTTGGATGGGTGAAGGGGTCACCTATTTGGCGTATTCGGTGGATTCGGAGATCTTCCGCGGCCGCTGCAGCGCGATTCGCGCCGAGGTGGACCGCTTGCGAGAAGAACTGTCGTAATCCCCGATAGTACGGCGTCTCTTGCTCCAGAGGAGTTCCCGAGATGGGCATCCGAGAAATTCACCAAAGTGGTCCTTATTTGTCTCAGGACGGCGGCCGCACGCTGCCATCACCTTTCATCTGCCTTCGCCTCGGATGCGGTTAGAAAAAGAGGCTCTTCCGGGTTTTTAGTGGGTGGCCAACGGGTAGCCGGCTCCTCCATCCTGCCGACCCGACGTCGCCCGCAGTCACATCGGAGCCCAAAAGGCGGCCAAGAAATCCCCAAATACCCTACACGCCAGTCCGGTCGTGGGCAACTCGTAAAGGGAATAAGACACTGATAAACAGGGAGTTATCTCTTTGAGTGTGGCCACTGGATGACAGTTGTGGATCCGCATTTCACAGCCTTCGGGAGACTGTACGACTACCTGCCAGCAGCCTTGCTCTACTCGTAACCCTTTGTTTATCAGTAATTCTTTTTGGCCAACGCAGTCGCCGCCCGGCCTTGGGGGCCGTAGAGTTGTCACGAAGCCCTTGAATGGCACCGAAGCAGGCTCCGGGAGGTCGGCCTCACAGTGGCGAGGGATCCGTCACTCACCGCCGCCAGCCACTAAAATCCCAGAAGAGCCGAAAAAGAAGTGGCGTCCCCAGCGGGATTTGAACCCGTCAGGCTATGCCACACCCGGAGCGGTCTAGTCCTAAGTGGTTGATTCTACGGTAACGAGAAACACCGTCATCCTATCTAGACCAATCGTCTTTCCGCACAGTGGCAGCACGATGGCAGCACGAATCATAATAACCGCGAGGTGATGCAAGCATGCAGCCCGAAGACGCGAAGGATTTCATCCGACAAGGAATCTCAGTCACACGACAGGAAATCGTAATAGCAAAGCATTTCGTGGTTAAGTACGCGTTCAGTGGAGTCAACGAGACAGGGGACGTGGTGGACAGTTTTCTCCGGCAAGTTGGCGCCCTGGTCGAACGATCACCAAAGACACTACAGCAAGAAACGGGCGACTGGGAGGTCGGACACCGTTCGGGATTCACGCAACGTCGTACACTCCGGAAGCAAGCCTTCAACCCCGAATACCTACGAGAAAGTCGCTGTTCTTCTACTTGGTACCGTGCCACGGATGCGGGAGCTTTACCGAGTTCTCGACGAGGCGCAGCGCCACAAAAGTGACGGGGAGAGCAAATAACTCCAGACAGACCAGCCAGCAGCTTTTCGCGCCCCCTCTCGCCGCCGCGCTGCTCAGCCGCGCCATTGCCGACGCGCTCAAAGGCAAAGACGCGGATACGGCCTTGGCGTGGGTGAACGGCTATCCCTCACTTCTGTCCTTCGCGTGGTGCTGCTCAGTCCTGGAAATCGAGCCGGAGCGCGCTAGGGACTGCTTTCTTGCCCTGATCCAAAGGCCCCAGCAGTTCCGCCACCTGCTCCCGGTTCTTGGGGGTGTGAAACGCTGGACCTATGTGCGCTTTTTCTTGACGGGATAGATCGCGTGATCTGGGTCCCACTACAGTAGGAGTAGAACGCTCCCGTTCAAGATCCCGTATATCCGCTCTTTTCCGGAGAGCCTAAGCGAGACGAGTCCGTCGATGTCGTCCAATCTAAGCTCGACAAGCCGCTGCCGAGCGTTCGATGTTAGCTGGTCTACTCCGACGGTGTGATTCTGGATCCGGGCGTGAATCAGGATTTCGTTCCAGGTCATGGATTCAAAGTTAGCAAGTTTCTCTCGAATAAAGAGAAGCTTTGAGCCCTCAAGCTCGTGCCAGCCACCAAAGGGCTCTGCGATCTCCAAGCGATGCAGGCGCCACGACGGATGTTGCGAGCCAGGATCCTCAACCGGCACCATCTTGGGTTTCTTCGACGGTTCGGGGCGGATCTCTGTTTTTGGGCGCTTCCGTGCCAAGGCTGGCCTCAGAGGCCACCGTAATACTCGACCATCGCGGCAGGAATGATCTCGCGAGACCCTCGCTGGCCAGGAGACAGCCCCGTCCTTGCATCACGCCATGGACTCTCCTGGTGGGTCAAATCACTGAGCCATTGGGACGACCTGTTTCCGTAAAAGTCGAGAACGGCGTTGATTGTCTCTCTCTGTTCGCTCGTCAGAATTGACGGGTTGTCTCGGAGGCACGATGTGACCTCAAACGCGCCCCTGTGCCAGTCGTAGAGCCGCAGTACAACCGGCCCGTTGGCCCAAGCACGGATCTCCTCACCGAAAAGCGGTTTCTCATCCCAAACGAGCGACCACGCCTGAGCGTAGTAAACAAGCTTTTGCAGCTTCATCGCTGTCATCCGCCCCTGCCGATCAAGAATGTAGGCCGCGACGTCAAGAACAGAAACTAGTGCATTTTCGGGGACTGTTCCGATGCGCAGTTTCGCAGCTTCTAGATTGGAGAATTCCGAGATCTGGCCGGAACTGGAATCTACGGCTAGCTCTATCGATTCCGTCGTCGGGGGAACCGCCTTAACCGCTGGCCCTGCGCTTTTGGATCGCCCTCTTCCGTGCTGTCTTGGGTTCCTGCTTCGTGGTCTCGACAGATTCATTCGTAGATCCCTCAGCTTTTTCCAGCACTTCGGCTATTTGGTCTCGGAGCTTCTTGATGCTTTGGAGGCTCATCGCGAGCCGTTGGGTCACGAGGAACCGTACACTTTTTGCTTCCCTATTTAGCATATCGTCAATGGGTACGGTTCCGACATCCAGATACCAATCGCCCTCTCCACGTGATACCTGAAAATGGTTGACGTGCAGTGGGGAACTATCTGGGGAACCGACCTCATAATCGACGAATTGCTTCTCGACCGAAATTTGCCGCCGGGCCGTGGATATCCTCGCCATCATTTCTCCTCCAAGCTCAAGACATTATACACCTCCGCTTTTCGCCAACCCACGCCCTTGAACACAGCCTGAGCGAGGTGTGGGACGCTTGAGGCGGCTCCCAAATGCGGCTTCAAGGGTATTAGCCTGCATTCACTTCGGCACACCCACGGGAGCCAGCTACTATCTGCCGGTGTGCGTTTGGCGACCGTGAGCAAGCGCCTGGGGCATTCGAGCGTCAACGTAACCGCCGAAATCTACGCCCACTCCTTCGCCGCTGATGAGATCGCCGCCGCCGAATTGTGGGAGCAAAAAATCGGCACAAACATTCGCCAGCAAACCCCGTGGCAGCACGTGGCAGCACGACAGGCGAACTAGCTGCACTAACTCGTTGAAAGTACAGGAAGGTGGTTGGCGTCCCCAGCGGGATTTGAACCCGCGTTGCCGCCGTGAAAGGGCGGTGTCCTAGGCCAGGCTAGACGATGGGGACGTTCGATAGGGAGGAAGCGGTTCTTTGTTCAAACGGCCTTCTCCAAGTGTATCGGGCGCCTCGCGGAAGCGTCAAATCGCCGGCTGGCGGTTCGATACGTTCAGCCACGCCGGGGAGATCAGGTTCGAAACTGTCGCCCGCGATAGCTTGTCGAGGTCGGCCTCGAACCCGCCCTGGGGCAGGCGTCAAATCGGCCACGGAAACTGATCCACTACCGGAAGGGAGTATGAAGCCGAATCGTCTCAGCTGGGCCGGCGCGGTGAATCATCCTCGATTCCCGAACCCAAATTCCTACCAGCCGGCCGCCAGGCCGTCTTTGCGCGGATCGCTTCCGCCGAGTAATACCCCCCGTTGCCAGTCGATCTCGATCCCTTGGTAGCCCCCAAAGCTCAGGTCCGTCGACGCCATCGCGTGGCCCATATCCTTGAGCTGGGCGGCGACGGAACCGGGGATGGGGGACTCCAAAGCCACACCCGCCGCGCGATCGTGACGGACACGCGGCGCGGACCCAGCCTGCTGGACATCCATTCCAAACTCGATCCTGTTGAGCAGCACTTGGACATGGCCCTGAGGCTGCATATGTCCGCCCATCACGCCGAACGAGAACCACGGCTTGCCGTCTTTGTAAGCCATTGCCGGAATGATGGTGTGGTAGGGGCGCTTGTGGCCCTCGATGCGGTTGGGGTGATCGGGATCGACAGAGAACAACGCCCCGCGATTTTGTAAGAGAATCCCGGTCTTTGGAACGACGACGCCCGAACCGAATCCCATGAACAAACTGTTGATAAAGGAAACAGCGTTGCGGTCGCCGTCGACAACCGAAAGATAAACCGTATCGCCCGCAGGCGGAAGCCACTTCACCGGATCGTTGATTCCACTGGCGGGATCCTCCGCCGCGCTTTTGGGATCGATGCGCCGGCGCTGCGTCTCGGCGTAATCTTGGGAGGTAATCGTCGCCACCGGCAATTCCGCCCGCGCCGGATCAGCCAGCCAAGCCGCCAGATCGGCGAAGGCCAGCTTTTTGGCCTCGATCAGGAGATGGAGATACTCGGCCGAGTTGTGGCCTAACTCCGCCAGATCGAAGGCCTCGAGAATATTCAGCATCTCAAGCGCTGCCATTCCCTGCCCGTTCGGCGGCAGCTCGTAGACCCGATAGCCCTTGTAGGTCGTGCTGATCGGCTCGACCCACTCGGAGCGCTGGTAGGCCATGTCCTCGATCGTCATGGGCCACCCAAGACCGTTGAGACAGGCCACGATCTTCCGCGCGATCTCCCCGTGATAGAAAACGTCGCTGCCGCCTTCCGCGATTTGCCGGAGGGTCTCCCCCAACGCCTGATTGACGAAAATCTCACCGCGCGCCGGCGGCCTGCCGTCACGATAGTAAGCGTCGGCGAACTCCGGGTCCTCCCGATAGCTCGCCCCACAATCAGCCCAATCCCCGGCAATGACTTCCGTTACGGCGAATCCGTTTTCGGCGTATTCGATGGCCGGCGCCAAGACGTCCTTTAGGGTCATCGAGCCGTAGCGCCCGAGCAAAGTCGCCCAGCCCTCGACAGCCCCCGGAACGGTCACGGCGAAAGGTCCCCGGGTGGGAATCGCTTCTAGGCCTCGCTCCGCGAAGAACTCACAATCCACGGCCCGCGGGGCGAAGCCGCTTCCATTGAGACCGGCCAGCTCGCCTGTTTTCGCGACGTGGACCAAGGCGAACATGTCGCCGCCCGGTCCGGTGCTCATAGGCTCGACGACGGCCAAGACGGCGGCCGTCGCTACCGCGGCGTCGATTGCGTTTCCGCCCCGCCGCAATATGCGCACCCCGGCCTGTGCGGCCAAGGGCTGGCTGGTTGCGACCATACCGTTGCGGGCCGTCGCAACACCTTGCGCCCGGCGACCGCGATCAGGTTCTTGTTCAGCCATCAGCAACGCGTCCCCGGTGTAGAGTCCGCGTAGACCCTGAATGAACAGCTCAGCGGCTCCGAGGTCGGCACTACATTGTATCCGGCAGCGGCACGCTCCGCGGTAGTGGGTTGAAACGAGCGACTCGTCCCCTAGGGCCAGCGTCGGGAGAGAGCGCACGCCATGGCCCAAATCACCCCCCCCCGGGGGGCCATAGCATTTTCTCATCGAAGGATGAGCCTGAAGACGGGGGTTGGGGCTTTTTGAGTCGCTGGGGCTCCTTTCGGGCTTTTTGATTTTGAGTTTTGGGAAGGGGAGAATCGTCGTCGGGGTTGTGGGATTGTGGGAATCGCGGAGCGATTTCCAAGGGCGGTGGGAAACGAAGGGAAACCTGGTTTTGGTTTTCCTCGTTTTCCATCGCCCGTCATTTCCACAGCCCTCTTCCTGCTGTTCAGCACGGCGTGTTCGCGGAACGGAAACTGGCAAACAGCTTCTGCTTGGCTCGCTGCATCCGGCGGGCCGCCGCCGTGTCGCTTTCGGCCTGGGCAATGCGGCCCAGAGCCTCCAGCCTCTGCCCTGGCTTGAGATAGCTGGCGGCCTCGGGCAACTTCTCGAAAGATTCCCAAGGCGTCTGGTAGTGGCGGTACACCCGCTTCTGCTTGCCTTTGGCGTCGGTCTTGATCTCGGGCTGTCCGCAGGGCCGGTGGAAGTTCAAATAGGGATTGAAGTGCTGTTGGTAGAAGCGCTGGATGCGCCCCGCGTGCGGCGCCGCGATGTACGTATATCCCATGTGTTTGCGGATCACCGCGCCGTTTTTCGATTCCACCAAGCCGTTGTCGTTGGAGTGCCGCGGACGCGACTTGGTCTGTTCGATCAGCAGCTTGTTCAATAGCTTCTCCACCGTGCGATTGAGGAACTCGCTGCCGTTGTCGGAATGGAAGCCGCGGATACGAAAGGGAAACTGCTCGATCATGGCTTTCAGCAACGGCTCCAGCCAGGCTTCACTGATCGCGGGCGTGGCGCCGACCACTTGCCACTGGGTGACTTCATCCACGGCATTGATGTGGTAGACGCCCTTGACGCCATCGCGATCCCCTTGATGCACCGTATCCACTCGCAGAAAGCCGGGTTGGCCTTGCGGGTCGGGCCGGCGCCGCTCGCCGATCGACACCGCCGTGGGCCGGGTCTTGGTGAAATGCAGCCGCCGCTGGCGGTAGGCTCTGCGCCGCCGCAGGCGATAGATCTGGGCCACCGAGATCCCCGCCAGCCGCTCGTATTCGCGCTGCTGGTACTGCTGGTATTCCCGCTCGAGGATCTTGCGCGTGGCCGGGCCGCTGAGGGTTTCGTGGGCCTCGTCCACCGCCGCCAGCAGTTCGACGTCGGCGGGCGTGTACTTGCGGGCAAAGCGATGCCGCCGGTAGCGGGCGGGTTGGAGTTCTCCGCCCTGCCGGTACTGCTGGATCAGCCGCGTGATTTGCGCCCGGCTCAGTCCGGTCATCTTGACCAGATACTGCCGCAGCAGCCCTTTGTCGGCGCGGTTTTGGCGGCTGTAGCCGTGCTGGCGAAGCGTGCGCGCCACCCACGTGTAGATCTCGGCCCGCCCTTTGCCTTTGAATCGAATCTCCTCGCTGGAGTGGAGAAACTGCTGGATCTGTTGCAGGTTCAGCTTGCTGGTGTTTTGCACTTGGATAGTCAATTCCCAGCATGCCCACTCCCCGATCCTTCAGGCTCATCTTGTGTGAGAAACAAACTCCTCGTTCAGACTCATCTTGCATGAGACAAGACTCTTGCTTGCGACCCGCTCTTGCGGTATGCTGACACTAGTATCCTACGTCGGGCTGTACCCCCCTCCCCAATCACAGATCGAGGCGTTCGCCGCCCGTATAGCATCCATGACGATCGGGGATCTCAAAGAGAAGAATATCGCCGAGCTGACCGGGATCGCCCGGGATCTTGACCTGCCGGGCGCCGGCAACTTGAGGAAACAAGATCTCATCTTCCGCATCCTCCAAGCCCAGGCCGAGAAGGAAGGCCTGATCTTCGCCGAGGGCGTGCTGGAAACTCTTCCCGAAAGCTTTGGGTTTCTTCGCTCGCCCGACTACAACTATCTGCCGGGGCCCGACGACATCTACGTTTCGCCTACGCAAATCCGCCGCTTCGATCTGCGCACCGGCGATACGATTTCGACATCTACGTTTCGCCTACGCAAATCCGCCGCTTCGATCTGCGCACCGGCGATACGATTTCGGGGCAAGTGCGGCCGCCGAAAGGGCGAGAACTACTTCGGTCTGGTCAAAGTCGAGGCCATCAATTTCGAGTCGCCGGAAGAAAGCCGCAACAAGATTTTCTTCGACAATCTGACGCCCTTTTATCCCGACAGCCGCATGCAGCTCGAGACGACGAAAGAGAACCTCAGTGGCCGCGTCATGGATTTGATGGCGCCGATCGGCAGGGGGCAGCGCGGCTTGATCGTCTCCCCGCCGCGAACCGGCAAGACCATGCTGCTGCAGTCGATCGCCAACTCGGTGACGGCCAACCATCCCGACGTGACTCTGATTGTCCTGCTGATCGACGAGCGGCCCGAAGAGGTGACCGACATGCAGCGCAGCGTGAAGGGCGAAGTGATCAGCTCCACTTTCGACGAGCCCTACGTCCGCCACGTGCAAGTCGCCGAGATGGTCATCGAGAAGGCCAAGCGCCTGGTCGAGCACAAACGCGACGTGGTCATCCTATTGGATTCGATCACCAGGCTGGCCAGGGCGTACAACACGATCGTTCCGCCGTCGGGAAAGATCCTCTCCGGCGGAGTGGACTCGAACGCGCTGCAGAGGCCGAAGCGATTCTTCGGCGCCGCTCGCAACATCGAGGAGGGCGGCTCGTTGACGATCATGGCGACGGCGCTCATTGATACCGGAAGCCGCATGGACGACGTCATCTTCGAAGAGTTCAAGGGCACCGGGAACATGGAAATCCATCTGGACCGCAAGTTGGTGGATAAGAGAGTGTTCCCGGCGATCGACATTCACCACAGCGGCACGCGCAAAGAGGAGCTCCTCTTAAGCAAGGAAGACTTGAACCGAGTTTGGGTTCTGCGTAAGGTTCTCAGCCCGCTCTCGGTCACCGCGGCCATGGAGTTGCTTCTCGACCGCATGGGCAGGACTCGCAGCAACGGCGAGTTTCTGAGCGCCCTGCAGACCTGATCGGCGATCCACTGCGACCGTGGTGAGAAAAGCGGCTAGCTGTAGGAGCCTGCCGCACCTTGCTGCGGCGATGTAAGCCACTTATTTTAAACAGGTTACTAGACATTGGCTTTGTTTAGTTGCCTTGTTGTTCCCACTCTTCTTCCGCTCCGTTCGTCGCTGCCGGCACAGTTCGTTGTTACCTTGCTGCTCCTCCTCGGGGACCAGCCTGCTCTTAGGCCGGGGTCTCGTCATGCCCGGGAGAAGCGATCGGTGATCTTTCGCTGAGCCAGCCACCCCTCTGTATCGGAAACCAGTCGCAACCCGTTGATTGCAAGTTGGTTGTGCGAAATTTGGTTCGTTTGGTTTTTTCTTTTCGTGGCACGGAGTCAGGTTCAACAAGACGGCGTTTTGCACTCCATTTTACCATTCGCCTCTCAAATCCCTCTTGGCGATCGGTTACAAGTCATTGAAAATACGTGTCTGTTCGGTTCGTGAGGCTAGCCCGGGGTGAAGCCGTCAGGCGGAACCCTGGACGGACTTTTTATGGAAGTAAGCCCTAGCTGTTGACGTCGAAGTAAATGCAGTCGGGATGCTGGAAGACGACGGCGCTGACGCTGGCCTCGGGATCCATCATGTAGCCTTCGGTTAGGCGCACGCCGATCTCCTCGGGCCGGATCAGCTTGAACAGACCCTCTTGGTCTTCGAGGGCGGGGCAAGCGGCGTAGCCGAAGCTGTAGCGGCGGCCGCGGTACTTCGTCTTGAAACGCTCAAGCATGGTCGTCTCGGGGGGGTCGGGCCAGCCCCAGTCCTCGCGAATGCGGCGATGCAGCCACTCGGCGCAGGCTTCCGCCGTCTCGATCGCCAAGGCTTGCACGGCGTGGGACTTTACGTATTCTCCCCGGCGTTTGTATTCTTCCGACCGCTCTCGAATTCCCTCGCCCGCTGTAACGACGAAAACCGCGACGGTGTCGCGGTCGCCGTTCTTACCGGGCAAGACGTAGTCGGCAAGGCATAGGCCATCGGGCCGTTTTTGGCGCGGGAAGCGGAAGCTGTGGGCCGGGCCGTTCCCGCCCGGCGCGGAAACTCGAATCGCGTTTCCCGAGCTTTCCGACTCGAAAAACCGCCACACGGCTCGGGCCTTCATGTACGTCTTGGCCTCCGCCTTGACGTCTTCGACGATGCCGTGAAGCTCCAAGGCCTTGGGGTCTCGCTCGGCCAACTTCCGCTCGAAGTTGCCGCGAAAGCCCATGTGCCGCCCATAGAGCATTTGCGGATTGATGTAGCTCCACACTTCCTCGAGCTGCGGCACGTCGCGGACAATTCGCTCCCCGTAGGGCGCCCGAGCCGGCGGCACATCGAGGCTCACCTTCGAGCTGCGCTTGGTGGATTCGACAAGCTGCTCCTTCTGTCGCGCCGGGGTTTCCGCATGCGCCTGATGTTCGTCGAAAACGTCTGGGCGTTGATCGGGGTCCATCAGACGATTCATCAGGCTCAGTCCCGTCATGGCGTCTTTCGAGTAGCAGACCACCGAGTCGTACTGGCTTGCGATCTTGGTCCGAGTGAACTTTTCGCTCAGAGCCGCGCCGCCCACGAGCATGGGAAGGGACACGCCAGCTTCGCGCAGGTCGGTCGCCGTAATCACCATTTGCTGGGCACTTTTCACCAGCAGGCCCGAGAGACCAATCACATCGGGCTGATGCTCTCGGTACGCTTTGATCAGTTCCTCCGGCGGAACCTTGATACCCAGATTGACGACCGCGTAGCCGTTGTTGGAGAGAATGATATCGACCAGGTTCTTGCCGATGTCGTGGACGTCGCCTTTCACGGTGGCCAGGATGACTTTTCCCTTCGACGCACCCTCTTCCTTGTCCATGAACTGTTCCAGGTGCCCGACGGCGGCCTTCATTGCTTCGGCTGACTGCAGCACTTCGGCCACGATAAGTTCGTTGTTGTTGAATAGCCGGCCTACCTCCGCCATCCCCTCCATCAGCGGACCGTTGATAATGTCGAGAGGCTCGAGCCCCTCTTGCCGCTTGAGTTCGAGGTCCGGAATCAGGCCTTCCTTCGTGCCTTCAATGATGTAGTTCGCCAGGCGCTCGTCGAGCGGCAGATCGGCGGTCGATTTTTTCACCCGACTGGTCGCGCCCCGAAAGTGCTCGGTAATGCGGGCAATATGATGCCGGTTGATCTGGGCCTTTTGCTCGCACGTCTGCCGGCGGTGGTCGCGGGGAGCGTCGGATCCCTCGGGCGGATAGTTCCACAAAAGGTCTTCGGCCAGCTTCTTCTCTTCGTCTGGAATGGTCGCATAGCGCTCCAGCTTCTGCGTGTTGACGATCGCCAGATCGAGACCTGCCTTGGTGGCGTGATAGAGGAAGACGGAGTTGACCACTTCTCGCGCCGCCGGCGGCAGCCCGAAGCTGACATTGCTGACGCCGAGGATCGTCTTCGACCGCGGAAGCGCCTGTTTGATGAGCCGCACGCCTTCGATCGTCTCGACCGCGCTGCCGATATAGTTTTCATCGCCGGTCCCGCAGGGAAATACCAGCGCGTCGAAAATCAGATCTTCCTCGGGCAAACTCCATTTCTCGGTGCAGAGATCGCGCGCCCGTTGGGCAATGGCCAGCTTGCGCTCGCGGGTGATCGCCTGCGCCTGCTGCTTGTCTTCATCGATCGACCCGATGATGATCGCCGCGCCGTATTTTTTGAGCAGCGGAACCACGCGATCGAATCGCTCTTCTCCGTCTTCGAAGTTGATCGAGTTGATAATGCTCTTGCCCAGGCAATAGGTCAGTGCCCGCTCGACTGCCTCCGCGCTCGTGGTATCGATCATCAAGGGGACCTTGACCTTGTGGATCACTTTCTCGTAAAAGCGGTCCATGTCGTCCAGCTCCTCGCGGTCGGGGTTTTCGAGGTTGATGTCGATGATCTGGGCGGCGTTCTTTACCTGCTTGCGGCCGATTTCGGCCGCCTCTTCGAATTTTTCTTCGCTGATTAACCGCTTGAAGGCCCGTGATCCCACTTCGTTGGTTCGCTCCCCGACGAGCAGGGGGCGGTTGTCGTCGCTTGCTTCCACCAATTCGATGCCGCTGTAGTAGCTGCGCCGCGGGCCGCGGTGTGTTCGGGGCGGTTTGCCCTCGACCATCTGCCGGATGGCGCGGATGTGCTCGGGCGTCGTACCGCAGCAGCCGCCGATCAGGTTGAGCCAGCCGTTTTTGACGAACCTTTCGAGCGACGACGCCAGCGACGTCGGCGTCTCGAGATAGGCTCCCTCTTCGTCGGGCAGCCCGGCGTTCGGATAGCAGGATACGCGCGTTTGCGCCATGCTGTGGATCGTCCGGATGTGGTCGGTCATGAACTCCGGACCGGTAGCGCAGTTCAACCCGATCGAGAGCAGATCCACGTGCCCGAGCGACGCCACCAGAGCGTCGGCCGCTTGTCCGGCCAGCATGGTTCCCATCGGCTCAATGGTCGCCGAGATCATGATCGGCAAGCGGTAGCCGAGCTTGTCGAACGCCTGCTGGATGCCGATGAGCGCGGCCTTGACGTTGCGCGTGTCTTGGCAGGTCTCAAGCAGCAGCAGGTCGCAGCCGCCTTCGGCCAGCGCCTCGGCCTGTTCGCCGAAGGTGTGAATCAGTTCGTCGAACGTGATCCCCCCGGTAACCGTGATGGCCTTGGTCGTCGGCCCCATCGAGCCGGCCACGAAACGCGGCTTCCCCGGCGTGGAGCATTGTTCGGCCGCCCGCCGCGCCAGCTTCGCGGCGGCAACATTGATCTCGCGAACTTTATCTTCCAAATCGTATTCAGCGAGGACGACCGACATTCCTCCGAACGTGTTCGTCTCAACGATATCGGTGCCGGCTTCGAAGTATTCCCGGTGAATGTCCAGGACGACATCTGGGCGGGTCAAAACCAGGTTTTCGTTGCAGCCCTCGAGCGCCGGACCGCCGAAATCCTCCGCCGTGAGATTCCTTTCCTGCAGGCGAGTGCCCATGGCGCCGTCCAAGACGGCGATTCGCTCGTCGAGGACTTCATGAAGCAGTTTCGTCTGATCGTCTCGACCACTCATGGCTAATCGGATGCTAACGGCTAGGGTTGTTCTCGCTCTGCCGCGGGGTGTGCTGTTACTCCCAACGGCGGTTCACGCCGGCGTGACCCGCCCTTCAAGGTATGGATAATCGGCGTTTCCGGTTTATTCTTTTATTATAAGCTCGGGCTAAAGCGGGAGACCCTTGCCGCGCACGAATCGGAGCGACGAACGCCAGTGAGCGGCCAAAGCGCGATACCCGCTCCAATGACGCCGCTCGGCGGGGATGGTCCGCGCCCGCCCCGACAGGGGCCGCAACAGCTGTTTCGCCCTTCCAGGGCTCGCGCACAGGGGTTCCGTCACCCACGCCTGAAGCCGTGGGGAAAAGGAGCAGTTCGGGGAAGCCCCGGAATGGGCGATACAAGGGATCACGCCCGGAAACCGGCCCCGTCAGGACCGGCAGGATTGCCGGTCACGTGTTAGACTCACCCTTCCCGGGCCCGCGAGGCTCGGCCGCTCCCTATCCCGTAGGACTCGCCGTATGTCGTCAGGAGACAGGCCATGACAGTTAAGACGAAACGACGTCCTTCCGGCCGCAACGGAAACGGTCGCACCGCCCGAAAGCAGCCCTCGGGCTTCGTAGCCCTTTCGCTGCTGATGACGCCTTCCATGGCTCCTGAACCCAAACCCGAGGACGGCCCGCCCTGCCACCTGTGTACGGCTCGCTGCTGTAAGTATTTCGCCGTCGAAATCGACGCCCCGACCGACACGGAAGACTACGAACACATCCGCTGGTTTCTCATGCACGAGGGAATCGCGGTCTGGATGGATGAAGGGGACTGGTATCTTGAAGTGCGAACCGTCTGCCGGCATCTGCAGCCGGATAATAGCTGCGGCATCTACGAAACTCGACCGCAGGTCTGTCGCGATTACGGGGTGAAAGACGGCGAGCCTTGCGAGTTTTTCACCGACGAGTTGGAGTACGATCTCTACTTCGATTCCGACGAGAAATTTGAAGCCTGGTCCAAAGCAGAGCAAGAAAAGAGGGAAGAAAGAAGCCGCAAGCGCGCGCAATTGAGGGCGCGGCGCCGCCGGGAACAGGCGCGGGCCCGTGCGTAGTCCGCTTTTCTCACCACCTGACGGGGGAAGCACGCGCACCTCGCCCCGCCACGTGATGAGAAATCCGGGTCAGCCACGCCCCGCCGGCGGAGAGACAAACGCCCGCCTCTATTTTCGGAGCAACTGCAACATCCGACGAAAGTCGGACTCGGCGGCCGAGGCCGTCTTTTCGGGCGCTGTTAACTTGAAGAAAACCGTCCCTTCGGGCGCGCCGACGATGGCTGCCAGCATCCGATACCCCGGTTTGGGTATCGCTCGGGGGGCCCGGGGAAACGGCTTGACCAAATACGTGCCGGTCACGTCGAGGGTCGTCACGGCGATCCCGTTGATCTTCTCGCCGGCCCTTCGCGCTAGCTGGTCCGCCGGGCCGCCGTCGGGAGCGCGAAACTGGCCGATCCAGCGTTTGACGTTAGCCTCGATGCCCCCCGCGCCCCCGGCGCCGAAGTAGTACACGCCGCATTCTCCGTCCTCGGAGTCTCCCTCAACCGCCGGCACGGTGTAGGTCGCGGCCCGCATCGGTCTTTGGCGCTGCGCTTTCCAGCCTGCCGGGGCGGTCCAGCTCACCCCTCCCGCGGACTCAGCTCGCGCCAAAGAAATCGGCGACAAGGCCGCAGCCAGCAATACCAGCGGGATCAGCAAGGTCAAGCGCGCTTTCATGGTGTCCTCCGAAAGGATCAGTATAGCCGAGACAGCGTATGCTCTCCGCACTGAGCAGAGTGAGCAAGGGCAACGAAGTAGTGGCGGGCCTGTTGCTTGCTTCGCCCAGAGGAGGGGGCTAGCCTGCGTTTCTCACCAGCGACCGCCGGAAATGGAACCGACAGTGGCGAGAAACACGGGCTAGTGTTTTTGGACCACGGAAGTCCTATTACGTTCAGCACTTTCCTGGATGGTGTATTCCTCATCCTGAAGGAGTGAATGTCGCTTCGGAACCAGAACCCAGATCTCGTGCTATCCTGAACTATTTGCTGGCCCTATGGACTCATGTATTCACTCAGCTTGGAACTGGCTGAGCCGTTCCGGTATCCAAACTGCATCGGGCGGCGTGGCCCGTTTTTACAGTGCTGACGTCCAACAGTACCAGGACATTTCGACGCAATCCACCGCGTTCTTTATTAGTACTTTCTTGCGGCTCGGGGAGCCCTCACAGAACTTAGCCCCGGATGAAGCGCTGCGTGCCGGAGGGTTTCTCCTGGATCGCGCGTTTCACCGCTCGAAAGAGTTGTTCGCCCACGAGGTGTATGGCGGGGGCAACAGCCCGTCGACTCGGGCCTACTTCTTCGACTGCAGCATTGTCATTCGCTCACTGGTTGACCTCTGGAAGGCGACCGAGGAACCGGCCTACCTCGAGTGCGCCGAGCGCTGCGGTTTTTCCCTGCAAATGCTTATGTCCCGGATGGATGGCTCGTTCTTTCCGGTATACGATTTGTCGAGGGATCAGCCTATCGATGACGGAGAGACGTGGTCAACTCGGCCCGAGGTCTACCAGCTTAAGGCCGGCCTGGCGTTGCAAGATCTGACCGATGCTACCGGGTTGTATGAGTTCGCGAACATGTCCGAGACCCTACGTCAATGGTGCTTGAAGCGGCACGAAAGCTTCGTGCCGGATTTTGGTGATTCCGAGGAGCGGATGTCCCAGCTCCATGCCTATTGCTACTTTCTCGAAGGGCTGCTTCAAGAGGCTAGCCAGGACGCGGACTGCAGCCGCGCCCTGCAGTGGGGCATTCTGCGAGTGGAGAACCTGGTAGAAGAAATCGGCCCCCAATTCCAGCGCTCCGACATTATTGCGCAGTTGCTGCGACTGCGCTTTTATGCGGACACGTTCGGCGTCATGGAGATCGATCATGCCACGGCCGAATCCGAAGCAGCGGCTCTGATCGAATTTCAACAGCAATCCAGCGATCCTAGGGTGGACGGGGGATTCGCCTTCGCTCGGCGCGGCGCGGAGATCGTCCCTCACATGAACCCGGTGAGCACTGTCCTGGCCGTCCAGGCTCTGACGATGTGGGAATCGGCGGAGCAGGGAACCTTTCGGGATGCGTGGAACGTGCTGATCTAGTAAGCGTTTCTCACCACTTGACGGTCGAAGCACGCGATAGGACCGCCATTGCGCTGTTGCGCTTGCTCGCCCTGTTCGACGTACCGCAGCCAGCGGTTCAAGCCGAGTCGTCGGCTGTTGTTTTGTCACGCGCATACTCGGCGGTGATCGAAGACTGCAATCCGCCCCGCGGAGTGAACTCGCCGACCAACGTGGCCCAGACGGGCTTTACGGTTTGAACGACGTCGTCGAGTACCCGATTCACGGCGTTCTCGTAAAAAATCCCTAGGTTGCGATAAGCGAGGAAATAGTGCTTGAGTGACTTCAATTCCAGGCACAGTTCGTCCGGCTCGTATTCGAGCGTGAGCCGGCCGAAGTCAGGCAGCCCCGTCTTAGGACACACGGAGGTGAACTCCGGGATTTCGATCTTGATCCGATAGCCCTTGTGCTGATTCGGCCACGTCTCGATAGCGGGTAGCCTGGCATCGATCCCTGCCCGAGCATGCTGTTCGTTGTATTCCGTCAACCGATTCCACTCCTTCGCGGCCGTAAGGCCCCTGGCCGCTTTCTGGCCGCCGGCCGGGTCGAACCCGGGGACAAGGCACCCCCGGGTTCCTCGCGCTTGCTTGCCGGAACTTCTGAAATGAAACTCAGCGCCAGGCCGAATTCTTCCCGGCCCTCGGACCGATTTCCGCTTCGCCCCAGGATATCGTGACCAACCGGTCCCTTGCCAGGTGGATCTCCAGCCCGGTCGGCCGTGGCGCGCATCGAACGCACCCCCTGGGCGTCCGTTCGCCCGGAAGCACGGGTGTTAAGGTATAGGGGTATGACGTCGGAACAGGTTGTAGCGGTGGTCGAAGAAATCCGCGAGCGCGTTCGCGGCCGCCACCAAAAAAAGGTACAGGAAATCACTGATTTCGAACTGCCTGGTCTCGACGGCCTGGGTCAAGCCCGCGACGCCGCCCAAGACAAGGTCGCTTCCATAGGCTCGGTGAATCCCCGCCCGCCGGGCCTTCTGAACAGTGCGATTCAGGCTTGGAAAAAGTCGGTCGCTCGTCTCCTGAATTGGTTCGTGCGCGACCAGGTGGAGTTCAACCGCGCTGCGCTGCGCTACATGGACCGCAACATCGAAGCCGCGATCGAACAGAATGACAATCTGCTCCGCCTGGCCAAGGCGGCGGCAGGGCAAACTCACGTCCAGGACATGATGACCCACTGGAAACAGTGGCGCCCGGCCATGGAAGAGAGGCTGGCGCAGATGGAAATTCACTTCCTCCACTGTGTCCGGGAAGTCGAGAGCGGCGCCCGCGACCGCGACGCGAAGTGGGACAGGGAGTTGCGAAAAATACACCAAGATTACCGCGATGAACTTCGCCGTACGGCCGACGAGATTCAGACGAAGTTAGGGGAGGACCTGAGCCGGCTACAAGACTCCCTTCACGACATGCAGGACAGGTTCTGGGAAGATCTGCGGAGACTCAAGACCGAAAACGAGCATTTGATCCACAC
Source organism: Bryobacterales bacterium (assembly GCA_965206025.1). Classification (GTDB taxonomy): domain Bacteria; phylum Acidobacteriota; class Terriglobia; order Bryobacterales; family UBA6623. The sequence continues at coordinate 1,706,403 of CBDBIU010000004.1, forward strand.
GGAACTGCGCTTGATTCGCCGGCGGGCGTCGGGACCCGGTCGGGCGGCCCCTCCCGCATCCGCCTCGATCCCGGCTACGCCGGCAAGTGAGCAAGCCAGTGCGGCTCGACCGGCCGCCCTAGACTACGCACGGTTTGAGGAGCGCTTTCGCGGCGACGAGGCCCACGTCGGTGAATCGCAAGCTTTCTACCTGCCGTACTTTAAGAACTGTGGCCGAGTGGTTGATTTGGGTTGCGGCCGCGGGGAATTCCTGAGCCTGCTCGGCGAGCAAGGCGTCCTCGCTAGCGGCGTCGATGCCGATCCCGACGCCGTAGCCGCGTGCCGCGGGAAGAGCCTGGACGTCGAGCAGGGGGATTTGTTTGCCTTCTTGTCGCGACAGCCCGATCAGAGTCTAGATGGGATCCTCTGCGCTCATGTGGTGGAACACCTTGCGGCCCATCTCGTGCCGAGCCTGATCTTCCTGGCGAACCAAAAGCTTCGGCCGGGCGGAATCCTGGCCATCGAGACGCCGAACCCGGCCTGTCTGGCGACATTCGCGGGAGACTTCTATCTCGACCCCACGCACCGCCGGCCGGTGCCTTCCCAACAGGTGCACTTCTACCTCCAGGAGGCGGGCTTCAGTAACATCGAGGTTCACGAGATCCACCCGGCGGCCGACGTCTTCCCCGAGATCGCCGGCCTGGACAAGGTCGAAGAGCTGCGGGCCTTCCGCCGCAGATTCTTCGGCGGTCTTGATTACGCGATCATCGCGAGAAAATTCAAGAACTAGCTGACCAGTGATGGAGTTTACCGGCGAGCGGGTAGTACCCGGTCAGACCGACGTCGACTTGATGAACGAGCATCTCGCTCGCTATGGCTTTGCCGAGTCGCTCGTCGCCGGCAAGCGTGTGCTCGATGCGGGCTGCGGAGTCGGCTACGGCTCGGCCCGGCTCGCCCGTTCGGCCAGCCGCGTAGTCGGCCTTGATAATGCCCGAGAGCCGCTCCTCGCCACACGGAACGAATACGGTGACTCCCCGGTCCGCCTTGCGCAAGGTGATTGCCGCGGCCTGCCTTTCTCCGGCGCCAGTTTCGACGTCGTCGTTGCCTTCGAGGTGATCGAGCATCTCGAAAACTGGCGGGGCTTTCTGGCGGAAACTCGGCGCGTATTGACCCCCGGCGGACGGCTACTCGTTTCGACTCCCAATCGAGTCTACTACCAGCAAACGCGAACCACGCCAAACCTCTACCATGTTCACGAGTTCGACTACGACGAATTTCGGGAGGAGCTGGCGAAGTTCTTCAAAAACACGACAATATTTCTTCAGAATCACAGTGATGCCGTCACGTTTAGGCCGCTCGAGGCAAGGGGACTGCGAACTTTTCTGGAGGCGACATCTTCCCGTCCCCGGGAAGCACACTTTTTCGTGGCGGTGTGTTCGGCCGAACCGCTCTACGGCTCACCGGCGGTCGTCTACTTGCCGACCACGGGCAATGTTGTGCGGGAACGCGAACAGCACATCGACCTGCTGGTATGGGAAGTCGGCCGCAAGCAAGAGCTGCTGAAGGAGTTGGGCCAAGAGCTGCGGCGGCTGCAAGCCGAGCAGCGGGAGCAGCAGCGGCAGGCGCGGCAAGCGATCAAGGGGCTGGAGGAGGAGAACGAGAGGAAAACCGTTTGGCTCAAGCAGCTCGACGATAAACTCGAGCGCTACGAACAGCTCCTCGATGAGACGACGCAGTGGGCGTTGAAGATACAGGATGATCTGAACCGTGCCGTGGAAAACTATCGCCGGCTGGAGGCCCACAAAGCGGAGAAGCATCAGGAATTGGAGAAATGCGTCGAATTGCTGGACGATGCCGAACAGCGCGTAATCGAGCGAACCGACTGGGCGAAACGAGTGGAGCAACAGCTGGGAGAAGTCGGAGAACAGTTGGCCGGCGTATACGTCTCTCCGGCCTACCGTGTCGGGCGACGGCTCGGACTGGCGCCTGGAGTCCCTACCGGGGGGGAGATCCCGGCGCCCACGCCTGAAACGAATGATGAGTGAAGCGGCCGCGCGCGGTGGCCGGCGCCCGGCGCCGGGACGCCGCTTGTTCGTGCTCATGCTGCTGAGCGTCTTCGGAGGCTGCGGCCGCAAGAAAACAATCTCTCTGCCGCCTCCGAAACCCGCGCGGATGGGGGAATCGGAAGTCGGAGTCGCCAGCTGGTATGGCCATCCCTATCACGGAAGACGCACCAGCAACGGCGAAGTCTACGACATGAACGAGATGACGGCGGCGCATCTCCGGCTGCCGTTTAACACCTGGGTCCGCGTGACGAACCTCAGCAATCGTCGCAGCGTGGAAGTTCGCATCACCGACCGAGGCCCGTTCATCAAGGGACGTATTATCGATCTCTCGCGAGCCGCGGCCAAGCAGATCCTCATGATAGGTCCGGGGACGGCGAAGGTTCGCGTCAAAGTCATTGCTACGCCGAAGATGCGTTACCGGCCAGGGAAAGGGCGGCCTGTCGAGGAGCCCGTGGAGGTACAGTTGCCAAGCCAGGGCCCGGAACAGGCCAGGGAAGCCTCCCCTCCCGAAGCGGAACACGAACCTTGCCCATCGCAGTCTTCCTGGGGCGTCCAGGTCGGTTCGTTTCGTGTTCCGGAAAACGCAGAGGGAATGCTCGGCAAGCTGCTCTATGAAGACCTGCCGGCTCGAATCGTTCGCCGGCAGGACGAGCAGGGCCCGCGGTACTCCGTCGTTGTCGGTCAAGAAGATCTAAAATCGGCCGCGGAATTCTTACAGCGAAGCTTGGAAAACGAAGGTATCAGCGGTTTCGTGGCAGCGTTCGAAGAAGCAGACTTGGCGGATTGTCTATAATGAGCTAGATCCTCTGTGCAACAGCAACCGCTGTTTGAGGGCGGCCTAACTCAATTCGGCCTGGTCGGTGACTCGCCGCAACTTCAGGGCGTCCTGCGAACGATCGAAAAACTGAAAACGAACGACTCCCCCGTTCTCATCGTCGGCGAGAGCGGCGTGGGCAAGGAGCTCGTTGCGCGAGCTCTCCACGCGGCCTCCCCCCTGCGCCACAAGAAATTTCTCCCCGTGGACTTCGGCTTCTCTGGTCGGATCGCTGATGGAGAGCGAGCTGTTTGGCCATGTCAAGGGGGCCTTCACGGGCGCGATCGAGAGCAAGATCGGCCTGGTGCGGGCCGCCGAGGGAGGGACGCTGTTTCTCGACGAAATCGGCGAGCTGGCGCCGGAGGTGCAAGCGAAGCTACTGCGGCTTTTGCAGGAAAACGAGATCCGTCCGATCGGCGGGACGCAACCGATCAAAGTCGTTGTGCGGATCCTAGCCGCGACGAACCGAGACCTGCCGGCCGCCGTCGCGGAGGGAACCTTTCGGCAAGATCTCTTCTACCGGCTGAACGTGATCCGAATTCGTATCCCGCCGCTTCGGGAGAGGAGATCCGACATCCCTTTGCTGGTGGACCGCTTTCTCAAGAAATACGCCGTGCACGAGGTGAGCCTGTCGGACGACGTCCTGGCGCGTCTGATGAGGCACCCCTGGCCGGGCAACGTCCGCGAGCTCGAAAACGTCATTCGCGCCATGGTGGCGCTTAGGTCAAACCCGATGATCGAAATCAACGATCTGCCCACCAATCTCCGCGGGTCGATGGATCCCTCCCAGGAAGTGGACCTCGGCTTGGGATCGGAAATCGTTCCTCTCGCCGAAGTCGAGCGCCGGCACATTCTCAAAGCTATCGAGCATACCAGAGGCGATGTCCAAACGGCGGCGCTGCTGCTCGGGATCGGCAGAACCACGCTCTACCGCAAACTCAAAGCCTATCGCGGGAAGAGCAGAGAGACGCGAGACGCGCTCGGCCCCGACCACTGGCAAGTGTCGGCTTGAAGCTCGCCGGTTGATCGGTCATGCTGAGTACGGTGTCCCCCGCGGCCGTAACTCCACGCGCCAGGCAGCTTGCCGGAGCCTTTCTTGAAGAGCACGGAAAGACGGGCGTTGTCTCGGCCGATCTGATTGACGACCTTTGCGGTCTGGCGGCCTCGGCTGATTGCGACCAAGCCCAGGCCGGGACGGACGCCGTATTCCGGCTCATCGTCGAGGCCCTCGGCGACCGGTTTGAACCTTCTGCCTGCGACCTCTACATGCGCTTTTTCAGCCGTGTGATTGACTACTGCCGGCGCCTGCCCCAAGGGCGGCGGCTCGACGATAGGCTGTCGGGTTTCGGCTTGAGGAGCGAAGAAGACGTCCTGCGCCGGGCGGAGGGAATCCGTGGCGCCCGCCTTCCCCGCGGTTACCCGACGGCCGAAGTGAAAAAGGTGCTGGTGCTCTCCCGCGTCACCTTGGGCGCCGACGTGGCCGTCACCAGCGTGGTCCTCAGCAGGATGAAGAGCGTTTTCGAGAACGCGGAGGTCCTCTTGGTGGGAGGGGCGAAAGCGGCGTCGCTTTTCGCCGCCGATGACCGCGTGGGAGTGCTGCGGTTCGAGTACGGCCGAGGAGCAACCCTGCTCGAGCGGCTGATGAGCTGGGTGCGGCTGGCCGAAGTCGTGGGTGCGGAAATCAAGGATCTAGCCGTGGGAGAATACGTCGTCGTGGATCCTGATTCGCGCCTCACCCAGCTGGGGCTGCTCCCGGTCACGAACGACGATGCCGGCTATTGCTTTTTCGAGAGCCGCTCCTATCGATCTCCTGGGGCGGAGTCGTTGGCCCAGCTGACCGGGCGATGGCTCAGCGATCTATTCGGAGATGGCGAACAAACCGACTACCCCTATGTGAGCCTCTCGACGGACGACCGGGATCTCGGCTTGCTAGCCCGCCGGACGCTCAGCGGGCGCCTGGCCGCGGTCAACCTCGGAGTCGGAGATAATGCGGCCAAGCGTCTCGACAATGCGTTCGAGGAAGGACTTGTCTCTACTCTGCTCGAGGCGGGTTATACCGTGCTGCTCGACCGGGGCGCGGGTGAGCGGGAAAGCGAGCGCTCGACCGGGTTGACGGATCGCTTGCGATCCGCCGGCAGGCTCATCGGTTCGATCACGGTTGCCGAGTGCCGCCCCGGCGACGTGATCACCTGGCAAGGCAGCCTGAGCGGTTTCGCGGGTTTGATCGCGGCCGCGGACCTTTACGTCGGCTACGACTCGGCCGGCGGGCACCTGGCCGCGGCGCTGGGCGTCGAGGGGATCGACATCTTCGCCGGCGCGGCGGGCGATCGCATGGTCCGCAGATGGCAGCCTTGGGGACCGAAACCAGCCACCGTGATCGGGGTCCGCGAGGGGGATGACCCTCCCAGCGTCCTCTCCGAAGTGCAGAGACATCTGCCGTGACCATCGCCTTAGATGCCACCTACAGCCTTGACCGCAAGCCTTCCGGAGTCGCCGTCTATTGTCGCCGGCTGATCGAGGCGCTGGCGCATGGCGCTCCCGACGAGCAGTTTCTCTTGTGCTATCGCGCGCGCCGCTTGTTGCGCTCCCTCCGATACCCCCTGCCGGAAGAAAACTGCTCACGACGCCTGTTGGAAGAGTTTGCCTGCTCGCTGTTTCGCCGGCGGGTCTCCCTGTTCCACGGCTTGAACCAGCGCCTTCCGCAGTGCCGATTCCGGCGCAACGTGACGACCTTCCATGACTTGTTCGTTCTTAGCGGCGACTACTCTACGGCCGAGTTCCGCTCCCGCTTCAGCGCACTAGCGCGCGACGCAGCGGGCCGTTCCGACCACATCATCGCCGTCTCGGAGTTCACGGCCGATCAGGTAAGCCGGCATCTGGGCTATCCGCGGAATCAAATCAGCGTCATCCACCACGGTGTGCAACCGGTCCCCAGCTTTCCCAGTAAGCAGTTGGACGAGTTCCGCCGCCGGCAAGGGCTTGAAATGCCTTTCCTGTTGCACGTCGGGGCGATTCAGAAGAGAAAGAACGTGTCGCGGATCGTCGACGCCTTTGAAAGGTTGAACGCCCAGTTCACGCTGGTGCTCGCCGGCGCGGCCGGATACGGAGCCGAGCAGATCATGGATCGCATCGAAAACAGCGCCGCCCGCCGGCGCATCCGGCCTCTCGGCTATGTCGATTCCGGGCGGCTGGCGATGCTCTACCGCAGCGCATCGGTGCTCGTCTTCCCTTCTCTCGAGGAAGGTTTTGGCATGCCGGTGCTGGAGGCCATGTCCGCCGGCCTGCCTGTGGTCACCTCCGACCGCTCGGCCATGGCCGAAATTGCCGGGGGGGGCGCTCTTCTCGTTGATCCGGAGCGGAGCGAATCGATAGCCGACGCGGTGGAGCGCATCTTTACCAACCCTCGGCTCCGTCAACAGCTGGTCGAGGCCGGGCTCGAGCGCGCGGCCGAATTCAGCTGGATCAGAGCGGCGCACGAAACCATGGCTGTCTACCGAAAGCTGCTGCCACAGGCGCCGTTTTGACTTGCTTCCCCTGACAACTCATCTCCCAGTGGAACTGCGGCGGCTAAATAGCTACTTTCCGGCGCAAAAAGGAGAAGCTGCGTGGTGGCCATGGCTCGCGGCGACAGCTTGAACGTATCGGCTGGCTGACGGCTTGTAAGGCAAGCGGGTGCTATGAATCGCGCCTCTACATCCCTGACGGCGGGCATTCGCTTCCAACCCCGCCGGCTCCTGGTGAGAAAGCAGGCTAAGGCTTTTCGCCCAGGGCCGGCTGGCCACTCCGGGGTGTAGAATACCGTTCAGGTCAAGTTATTTGATCGCTGCCGCGAGTCGAGCAGGGTTGTGCTCACCCCATGCGCCGTCGGCAGTGAAGGCCGGTCGGTCCGCACGACCGGAGGCCTTCGAACGGGCCGTGGGCAGCTGATCCATGCCGACCGTTACCTATAGCGAAGAAATCGCTCTCCGAAGTCGCCGGTTTTCCCACCTGGCTGTTCTCCGTCTGCTGCTGGCGGGGGCCTACCTATTGGTAGCGGTCCCCTTTGACCTGGGAGAAAATGTCGTCCAACTTACCGCTGCCTGTGCGTTTGTCCTCTATGGGTCTCTCCTATTGGGCTATCGATCTCGAGCTCGGGTTCGAAACCTTGGGCTCGCCATTCAGCTTGTCGACTTGATTTTCGCTGTTGTCCTGGTGGCGGTCTCCGAACCGGGCGGCGTCGCCTTCCCGCTCCTGTTCTTTTACTTTCTGCTGACCGAGAGTGTCCTGCTGCACGGAGCGCGCGAGGTTCTGGCGGTCACTACCCTAAGCCTGTTCTTCTACACCGCATGGATCACCGGAGGACAGGCGACGACTTTCCGCTTTTCCTATGGGTCGTTCGCATTCTTGTTGGTCGTTGGCGCCGCTATGGTCTACTACTTCTCGGACCAGATGTATCGCAAGGAACGGCGTATTGCAACTCTATTGCGGGAGGCGAAAAGCGAGGCGGAGATGGTGCGCGCGGTGGAGGCCGCTCTGGAGCAATTGGCGGAGTGGCGCAACTGCTCGCGGGCCATTCTCGCGTTTTGGGATAAGACGAACGAATACGACGCCGTGTGTCAATACCCGCCGACCCGGCCGCCTTCCGAAGATCCCCCCGAGCGTTTTGAAACCGGCCGCGAATGGGCATGCCTACGGGCGGAGCGGTTGGACTTTTATGTAAACAGTGTTTCCATCGTTGGCCGCGACCGAAAGCCTGCCGCCCGCGACTTTGACATTCACCCCTACTTGATCCAGAAATTTGAGATCTACAATGCCTTGGGCTGTGGCTTGCTGGACGGCAAGAAAGCCATCGGCCGGCTGCTGCTGATTAACAATGTTTCCCAGGTTCGGCGAGCGGACTGGAAGCGCCTGCGCGACGTAGCGCCGTACTTTCGAGAAGCGGTTCGTCACTTACTGGTGGTCAAGAATACCGAACACGAAGCCTACGAACAAGAGCGAGGCAGAATCGCTCAAGACCTTCACGACGGTCCGCTGCAGAGCATCATTAGTTTTGAGATGCGGCTTGAGATCATTCGTAAACTGCTCGAGAGCGACGTCAAAACCGGAGCTGTTGATTTGGAATCCCTGCAACAATTTTCCCGCAATCTCGTCGCCGAGATGCGGACGTTCGTGCACCGGACCAGGCCGCTGGAAAACACCGACGCTTCCCTGGTCGCCTCGGCGCGTCGATTGGTGGAGGGCTTTCAGCGGGAAAGCGGTGTCTCGGTCACCGTCGCGGGCGGCGAGAACGGCGACTTCAACCTGCCCGGCAAGCTCGGCACTGAAATCGTGCAGGTTCTTCGGGAAGCGCTCCACAACGTTTACAAGCATGCTGAAGCGACCCACGTCGTGCTTTCATTCGAGAAGCGAGGCGGAGATCTGCGGATCGGGATCGATGACAACGGCCGGGGTTTCTTATTTGGTGGGAGCTACAACCTGGAAGAGCTCGATCTTCTGGGCATAGGTCCGCGCAGCATCAAACGGCGCGTACGAGCGCTTGGGGGAGACCTAACTCTCGAATCGAACCCGGGGCACGGCTCGAACATGCGCGTCGCCATCCCTCTCTATTGACAAACGGTGAGAAGATCGGACTGGCCCGCATTCTCGCCGCCTGACAGCCGAAGCAGACAATAGCCGGTGGTGACCCCTGTAACTGGTCAAAGTCGCTTGCCATCAGGATGTCGCGTCGGTTTCCCAGGGCAACTGCCGGATTTAGGATAACGGCAACCCAAGCAGTTGGCGAGTCCTTGAACCTCGGTTCGGCTGCACGTTTTCTCTCCAAGTTTCGTCAGCACTGTGTGGGAGGGCTGCGCCTGGTTGGATGGCTTGTCGTGCTGGTCGCCTTTGCGGGAGCCGCCCGGGGTGACGATGCCGAACGTCTGTTTGACCGGGGACGCAAGGCGGCCCGATCGGGAAGGGATGTTGAAGCCTACGTTTTTTTTCAACGTGCTCGAGCGAGAAACCCGACCGACTGGAGGTACTCGCGGGCGGCAGCCGCGATCCGGACGCGAGCGGCACAGACACTAGCTGCTGTTGGACGGATCGAGGCGGCGCTGGCGCTCGATCCCGGCAACCGTTATCTGCTTGCGCGGGCACAGGCGGCGGTCGGAGCGCCCCCCGCGGAGTCGACCGGGGCTGGCCGGCTCGCGCCCCGGCAGCTGAGGGCGCCCATCGAGATTTCACCCCAAACCAAGCGCACAAGTTTCAAGCTGAAGGGCAGCCTGCGAACGCTCTATGAGACGGTGCTCGGCGAATTCGGAATCGACGTCCTGTTTGACCAAGATTTTGACGGCGATCGTGAAGCTCGCTTCCAGCTCGACGAGTGTGACTTTGAACAAGCCATCCTCGCTCTCAACGACGTGGCGAAGGCCATCGTTGTTCCCGTGCACGCCAAGTTGCTGCTTGTCGCCGACGATACGCAAGCGAAGCGCTCCGAGCTGGAGCCGATGGCGGTTGTCACCATCCCCATCCCCGACGCGCTGGGGCCCGCGGAAGCGACGCAACTCGCCCAAGGAGTCCAGCAAGTTCTCGACATCAAACGACTGCAGCTCGACGCAGTCCGTCAACAGGTGGTGCTCCGCGACACTGTCTTTCGCACCCGGATAGCGGAGGCGCTTTATCGGTATCTCGCGAAGCCCCGGGCGGAGGTCGTCGTCGACGTTGCCCTGATAACGGTGAACGAGTCCCGGCAAGTCGATTTCGGCGTCGGTCTTCCCACGGCCTTCCCGCTCACCAACTTCAGTACGATCCTGCGGAACATCCCCTCCACGGCGGCGGCGGTGCCGCTGCTGGGTCTAGGCGGCGGCGGGAGTGTCTTTGGCCTCGGCATAGCGGCAGCCCAGCTCGCGGCGCGCCTAACGGCCGGCAAAGGCCGCGTGCTTTCGCGTTTTCAGCTGCGGTCCAGCGACGGGTTCCCCGCGACGCTCAGCATCGGCGAGAGATTTCCGATTATCAACGCGAGCTTTTCACCGATTCTCTCCACATCCGAAATCGACGATTCCATAGCGGACGGCATTTATCGCCAGCCTATTCCGTCGTTTACTTTCGAAGACCTGGGATTGATCTTTACCGTCACCCCCCATGTCCACAGCGGCCGTGAAATCTCATTGGAGATCGAACTCGAGGTCAAAGCCCTGGCGGGAAGCAGTGTGAACGAGGTCCCGATCATCTCGAACAGCCAATTCAAGTCCTACGTTCGGCTTCAGCAAGCCGAAGTAGCGGTCGTGACGGGGATGGCCATGTTCCAGCGGAGCCGAACCCGCTCGGGACTGGCGCCGTTGTCAGAGATTCCCTTGATCGGCCGGCTGTTCGGCGATGAGACCCACCGGTACGACCGGACGGATCTGCTAGTAACGATCAAACCGCGGATCGTGCGATTGCCGCCGTCGGAACACTCCCCATCGCTGGTGCTGCGCTACGGCCCCGAGCAACGTCCCTTGCCCGCCCTCTGACCCGCATTTCCCACCAGCCGAAGCACGTGGTGAGAAAAGCAGGCTAGGCGGCCACGACCAGCCAGCCGGCCTGTCCGGCGGGCCGACACTTTCAATTTTTGGGAAGAACTTGGGAAGAACTTGGGAAGAACAACGGGAAGAGTCTCGGAGCCGCCCCGACAGAGTGCGGTGCGGTGCGCAACGCCCGTCTCAAAAATGCTTGCCCTTCAGCAGGCCCCAACCCATGCTGAATAGGCCGGAAATGATCATGCCCACGTTCCAGTTCCGCGGAATCTCGTCTCCGTAGTGGAAGACACAGAAGACCCAAGTAATTAAAATGGGCTCTTCCGGGTTTTAAGTGGGCGAAGGAGCCAGATCGAGTTTCCCACAGTGGAAGTAGATGGCGTTGATGAAGTTCTGTTGATTGCGGAAACCGCGCGCCGTGGCCTTGACCCATTGAATCCTTGAGTTCAACCCCTCGCTGACCGCGTTCGTAATGCGGTGTTTCAGATACGTGAGTATGTTTTCGAGGCGAGCCGTCAACATCCGCGCTACGGTGACCATCGGCGTCAGCCGGCTGCGACTCGCCCAGCCGCGCCATTGCTCGAAGAAAGCTCGCGCCGCCGATTCGCGACGATAGTCGAACAGCCGCATCGCCGTTTCCTTCAACGCCCACGCCCGCGCCGTTTTCAAGTCGCTTTCGCGCAGCGCGCGGAACTCGCGCCAGGCGTCCTCGGAAAAGTTCGCCGGATGCCGCAGCCAAGCGTACTTCGTGCCTGTCAAACGTTCGTCGCCGAGGGCCAGTAAACGCTTGTTCTCCGCCCGCCGCACTTGGTCCACCGCCTTCGCCAGATGCGCCGCGATGTGATATTTGTCGTAAACGATCTTTTTCTCCGATTCGTCGAGATGCTCCCGGGTCGAGGCGACGTAAGGATCCCACATGTCCATCGCGACGGCCTCGACTCGGGCGAGTTGCTCTGCGCTCAACGTCTTCCAAAAGCCGTCCAGGCTGGCCTGGCGGCGTCCCTCGGCGACGAACAACACGCGCGAGCGGTTGAGATCGTTGACGACGGTGAGATAGCGATGGCGCTTGCGGAAGCTCTTCTCGTCGACGCCCAGGTAGGGAATCGGCTCTGCCGCGCGACGTTCGAGCCCACGTTGCACGGCGCGTTCCAGGATGCCGTGAATCTCGTCCCAGCTCAGCGCCAGCAACTCGGCGATGCCTTGCTGGCTGGCTTCCTTCAGCCACGAGATCGCGAGAGCTTCAAACAGCGCGGTGAAGCGGCTGGAAGCCTCGGCCCAGGGCAGTCGCACGACGCGCGGCCCGTGCTCGGAGCAGTCGCTGCGCGGCGGCCGGGCGTGCAGGATCGTGCGGTACTGACAGGTGTCGAGGTGACGCCAGCGGCGTTCGGGCTGATGATCGTGGAGTGCGCACACGGCGCTGCATTGGCGGCACGGCCAGCGGACTTGCTCGTCGTGTTCGAGGAAGATGTGGACTTCGCCGTCGGCTCGGCGCAGCTCCACTCGCGCGACTTTCCAGGGACTTTCGATGCCCAGAATCTGGCGGTATAGCTCGCGGTCTTGCATCCCGCGAGACTACCACCGAGCCACACTCGCCCACTAGAAACCCGGAAGAACCTTAAAATGAACGCGCCGAGGATGAACATCTGAAGTCAGCCAGCTATAACAATGCAGGCTTTTGTCCTCCGGAGTCAAGTAGCGAATTCGCCTAGTACGCAGGTACCGTCAGAGTACGCTGGTACTCAGGATTACAGCATAGGCCCCCACAAACCACGCGTCCAAACAGGTGTCCGAAAAAAAGCTCAGTTTTGGCCGCTCTCGGCAAGCACGCGAGACAGAGACGCAAAGAAGCGCTTGATCATCATCTTGGCGGTCATGTCCATCAGCCGCTGGCCGACCCCCGCAATGATCCCGCCCACCTTGAGATCCCCTTCGTATTCAATGACGGTGGTGGAGGCGTCGCTCGGCCGCAGCGTCAACCGGCCGTTTCCTTTGACGAACCCGATCTTTCCCTGACCTCCGACCCGCAGGCGATAGCTTTCAGGAGGTCGCTGGTCTTCGAGCGAAACTTTCCCCTCGAAAAGGCCCTGAACGCCAGCCACGGCCAGCTTCATCTTCATGCGGTACTGGTGGTCGGCGATCGGTTCCAGCGACTCACACCCAGGCAGGGTGCGGGCCAGAATTTCGGGGTCCAGCAGCGCCTCGTAGACTTGCTGCTGGGATACCTCTAGGCTGTATTGGCCCTTGATCTTCACCGCGCTCGCTCGGCTGCTTCCTCTAGGGCGCGCCGAAGCTGCACAGTGGCGAGATGCGCCCGATATTCCGAGGACGCATGAAGGTCCGACAGAGCCTCGACTCCCTCCGCCGCCAGACGGGAAGCCGCGGCTAGGGTTTCGGCATCGGCGGCCTTGCCTTCCAAAGCGGCCTCAACCGCCGTGGCGCGATAGGACTTAGCGGCCACTCCCGTCATTCCCACCCGAGCGAGGGATATCTTCCCGTCGCTGACGCCAATCCTGGCCGCCGCCCCGACGATCGGAAAACCCGATGCCGGCTGAATGATCGTGCGGTAGGAGACGCCGACACCGTCCCCTTCCACAGGAACCTGGATTTCGGTCACAACTTCGCTTGCTTCGAGAGCCGTTGTCAGGGCATCGACAATGAAGTCATCGATCCCCAGCTCGCGCTCGCCGCCGGGGCCGGCAATCTTGACCGTGGCTCCGAGGGCCTGCAGAGCGGCCGGATAGTCCGCCGCCGGATCGGCGTGGGCCACGCTGCCCCCGATCGTGCCGCGGTTGCGCACCTGAACGTCGCCGATACTCGCCGCCGTTTGCGCCAGCAGGGGGCACTTCTCGCCGAGCAGAGTGGATTCCTCAATTTGGTGATGTGTCGTCATCGCGCCGATTCGAATCACGCCATCCGACTCGGCAATGAAGTGAAGGTCCGGAACTCCTCCCAAGTCAACGAGGCGGGCAGGCGCGGCCAGGCGAAACTTCAGCAGCGGTATCAGGCTCTGCCCCCCGGCCAGCACTTTGCTGTCCGGGTTCTCGCTGAGCAGTTGAAGGGCTTCGGAAAGCGTTTCCGGTGCGGAGTAATCGAAGCTGGCGGGAATCACGACTGGCTCCTTTCTTGAATCAGGCTCCAAACTTTTTGCGGCGTCATGGGAATATCAATGTGCTCGACGCCCAAAGGCGACAAGGCGTCGACGACGCCGTTGACAAAGGCGGGCAGCGACCCGATGGTCCCAGCTTCCCCGACCCCCTTGACTCCCAGGGGATTGCCCGGTGCCGGTGTTACCGTGCGCTCGCTCTCGATCCAGGGCATGTGCTGCGCCTTGGGGATGGGGTAATCCATGAACGTGGTATTCAGCAGCTGACCGTCTTCGTCGTAGATCACTCCCTCCATCAGCGCCGGTCCCAGGCCCTGGGCGACTCCGCCGTGGAGCTGTCCGTCTACCAGCAAGGGGTTGATGACGTTGCCGATATCGTCGACCGCGACATAGCGGAGGATTTGAATCTCCCCGGTCTCTCGATCGACCTCCACGACAGCGATGTGCGCGCCGAAGGGGAAGGCGAAGTTGGCGGGTTCGAAAAAGCGGGTCGCCGAAAGGCCGGGCTCGACGTCGGGCGGCAGGCTCTTGCACAAGTGAGCTTCGAGCGCGACGTCTTGGAAGGTGACCGTCTTGTCGTTCTTCGCCGAGGAGAAAACACCGCCCTCGAAAGCGACGTCTTCGGCGTCCACCTCCATCATGTGGCCGGCGTAGATTTTGGCCTTGCCGACGACTTCCTGAAGCGCCAGATGGACGGCCGTCCCCCCGATGGCGGTGTTGCGGCTGCCGAACGTTCCAATGCCGTGTTGAACCTTGGCCGTGTCGCCGTGGACCACGACGATGTCGTCCATCGAGATGCCGAGTGCGTCGGCCGCTATCTGGGAGAACGCCGTCTCGGCTCCTTGCCCGTGGGGCGACGTCCCCGTCATGATGGCCACCTTGCCGGTCATCTCGACGTTGACGGTGGCACTTTCCCACCCTCCGGCCGGTAAGGCCGGCGAGGGACCGAAAGCGCAGAGTTCACCGTACGTGGAGAAGCCGATGCCCAGCAGCCGGCCTTGCTTCCGCGCTTCCTGCTGCTCTTTGAGGAAGTCTTGATACCCGACCTTCTCGAGCGCGACGTTAAAGGCTTTGGCGTAGTCGCCACTGTCATAGCTGAGACCGGTGGCGGTCTCAAAGGGAAACTCATCCGCACCAGGGAAGTTCTTCAATCGAATCTCAGCCGGATCCATCCCCAACTCGTCCGCCATGCGATCCACGATGCGCTCGATCACGTAGGTGGCCTCGGGGCGCCCCGCGCCGCGATAGAGATCCGTCGGCGCCAGGTTGGTGAAGACGCCGATCAGGTCCGCCGTGAAGCTCTTGAACTTGTAGAGCCCCGGCAACATCAGCACCGCCAAGGTGGGGATGATCGGCGTCAGCAACTGGTGATGGCCGCCGATGTCCTGGAGGATTCGCAACTTCAATCCCGTCAGCGTCCCGTCTTTCGTGGCGGCGAGTTCGACGTCGTCGAGGTGTCCCCGCCCGTGGGCGACCACAAGAATGCTCTCACGGCGGTTTTCAATCCATTTGATGGGCTGCTTTAGCTGGATCGCAATGTAACCGGCCAGCGCCTCTTCCGCCCAAACATTGCACTTGCTGCCAAAGCCCCCTCCCACCTCTGGCGCGATCACTCGCAGGTGATGCTCGGGGAGATTCAACTGCAGCGCCAGCTGCGTTCGCAGCAGGTGGGGGATCTGCGTCGACGAGTAAATCGTGAGTTCCTTGGCCCCTTCGTCGTACTCGGCGACCACCCCTCGGGTTTCGATC
Organism: Bryobacterales bacterium; assembly: GCA_965206025.1. Classification (GTDB taxonomy): domain Bacteria; phylum Acidobacteriota; class Terriglobia; order Bryobacterales; family UBA6623. The sequence continues at coordinate 1,721,586 of CBDBIU010000004.1, forward strand.
GGCGAGGGAGCCAGGCGCGGCACCGCCACGCGCAGCTTGACCACTTTGTCGGCTTCGGCGAAGGCTTTCTCAACATCTCCGCCGTCGAGGTGAAAGGTAAAGGCCACGTTGTCTTCGTACTCGGGGTGCACCTTCCGGGAATCCTTATCCAGGGCTTTCTCCGGATCAGCAACGACGTCGTCCAGCGGCTCGTAGTCGACTTCAATGTGCTCTAGGGCGTCTTGGGCCACATAGCGGTCGGACGCGACCACCGCGGCCACGGGGTGGCCGACATAATAAACTCGATCGGTCGCCAGGATCGTGTGCGGGGGAACACGCAGCGTGGGCATCGATCCGGCGCAGGGGACCGGCCCCACGGAGCTGACGTCCTTTCCCGTAAACACAGCCTTTACGCCGGGCATCTCCATGGCCCCCGCGGTCGAGACGCTCTTGATGTTGGCGGCGGCGTAAGGACTGCGCAGCACGGCCGCGTAGAGCATGCCGGGCCGCTGAATGTCGTCAACGTAGGTTGCCGTCCCGGTAATCAACCGCGGGTCTTCTTGCCGTCGGATTCTCTGCCCGACGTGTGTTTTCGCCTGGGGTTTGGTCGTTGTGGTCGCCATCGCGCTACTGTCCTCCTCCGGCCGCCTTGGCCGCGGCCTCCACCGCATTCACAATGTGTTGATAGCCGGTGCAACGGCACAGATTGCCCTCCAGAGCGTGCCGGATCTCTTTCTTGCTCGGGTCCGGGTTGTCCGTCAGCAACTGCTTGACCGACATGATCATCCCTGGCGTGCAGAAACCGCACTGCAGCCCATGTTCATTCCAAAAGCCCTCCTGGACCGGGTGCAGGTCGCCGTTTTGCGCCACGCCCTCGATGGTTCGAACGTCCTTTCCGTCCGCCTGTACGGCCAACATCGTGCACGACTTAACGGTTCGGCCCTCCACCGCCACCGTGCAGGCTCCGCAGACCGAAGATTCACATCCGATGTGGGTGCCCGTCAAGCCTAGTTCTTCCCGCAAAAAGTGGACCAGCAGCAGGCGCGGTTCCACCGACCGCTCGTGCTCCTGGCCGTTGACGGTTACTCGAATAGTTTTCTCCATGCGTCCTTTCTCCTGAGTGCCCATAAATCATGAATCAAAACGTAAAAGGGAGTCAAGTGGATTCGCGGCATTTCGTCGACGAATGCTCGAAATCGTGCTGGCGGGGGGACTGCCGGCACTCGGTTTAGCCTGTTTCCGTGGCAACGCTTCACGCACTGGTCGGCTCCTAGGACGTGGCGCGCGCATTCTTGCGTGCCGTGTCGCCATTCGTGGCGACATCGAGATCAACGACGAGGGCTATCCCGCACCCTCTACAGGGCTGAACCCTCGGCCTTCGGCCGATCCCGGGCGCTCACTCGTCCCCGGGGGACGTTGGGCGGGAAATCAGCGCGGTCGCGTGGGCTTCCGCGGCCTTTCCCTCCCCCACCGGTCCTAGCCCCTCGGCCGTCTTGGCCTTGATGCCGATACGCGCCGCCGCGACGCCCAGAGCGTCGGCCACCGCTTGGCGCATCCGATCACGGTAGGGCAGGATCTTCGGCTGCTCGAGGACGATCACGGCGTCAACGTTAACGACCCGGTAACCCTGCCGCTCGGTCAGCTCACACGCATGACGCAGGAATACCAAGCTCGAGGCGTCCCGCCAACGGGGATCGGAAGGCGGGAAATGCTCGCCGATATCACCCAGTCCCGCCGCTCCCAACAGCGCGTCCGTGACGGCGTGCAGAACGATGTCGGCGTCGGAATGGCCGGCCAGACCCCGCTCGAAGGGGATTTCCACACCGCCTAGGATCAGCTTTCGTCCCTCGACCATCGGATGAAGGTCGTAGCCGATCCCAACACGGAACTCCAGGGTCATCGATCTTGGCGGCTTTGGCGATTTTAACGAAGGTTCTCGTCGCTCGATGCGCCCCGCGCCGCCTCCTCCTGATAGAACAGGCGGGCCAAAGCCATGTCTCCGGGTTTGGTGATCTTGATGTTCCGATCGCTGCCCAGCAGGACGTGAACGTCTTCGCCGACGTGCTCCACCAGGCTGGCCTCGTCGGTTGCTAGGAACCCGTCCCGCTCAGCCTGCTCAAAAGCGTTCTTGAGTAGGGAAAACTTGAACACTTGCGGCGTCTGCGCCAGTACGATGCGTTCTCTCATCAGGGTGGAGCGAATCACCGTGCGGTCGACTTGCTTGATGGTATCGACCGCAGGGATGGCCAGAATCACGGCTCCAGACTCGGACGCCTCTTCGCAGATCGCATCGATTTGCGAGACGGTCACAAAAGGCCGCACGGCGTCATGGACGCAAACCAGCTCCGTGTCGGCGGGAACCTGCGTCAAACAGTTACCTACCGAGCTTTGCCGGCTGCGCCCTCCTTCGACCAAGTGCACGGGCGTTTCGTAGCCTTCCTGTTGCAACTGCGCGCGAAAGGGATCCATATCCTCGGCACGCAGCGCTACGTAGATTTCCGAAACCGCCGCGGCAGCGACGAATTTTCGGACAGTGTGAATCAGGATCGGCGCTCCTTCGAGCAACATGAACTGTTTGCGACTGGTTCCCGAGCTCTCGGCCGAAGCCTTTCCCATCCGAGTTCCCAGCCCGGCGGCGGGAATGATCGCCACGGTTTTCATCTTGTCTAGCGTCCGGCGGTGTGTTCAACCCGGCGTGGGCGCTGGGAAGCGGAGTGCCCGCCTCCGGCCCGTGGCGCGGCGGACGCACGCTCCTGTTCCCTCTGCGATGCGCTCGAAGACTGTGTTTTCTCGTCGTAACGGCCGAAGATCATCTTGCCCGCCGTCGTCTGTAGAACGCTGGTGACAGAAACTTCGATCGTTTGATTGATGAACCGGCGAGCATTGTCTACCACCACCATCGTGCCGTCGTCGAGATAAGCCACCCCCTGATTGAGTTCCTTGCCCTCTTTCAAGATGAACACACGCATGCTCTCGCCGGGCAAAACGACAGGCTTGAGCGTGTTCGCCAGCTCGTTGATGTTCAGCACGTCCACGCCTTGCAGGTGGGCCAGCTTGTTGAGGTTGAAGTCGTTCGTGACGATCTTGGCATCGATGTCCTTGGCAAGCTGAATCAGCTTCAGATCCACCTCCTTAAGACGCGGATAATCGGTTTCAAGAATTCGCACGTTGAGGCCCGACATTTTTTGGATTTTCTGCAGAATGTCCAACCCCCGCCGGCCGCGGTTCCTTTTCAGACTATCCGCCGAGTCGGCCACGAGCTGCAACTCCCAAAGCACGAACTGAGGGACCACGAGTACTCCGTCCAGGAACCCCGCTTCGGCTATGTCGGCGATACGGCCGTCGATGATGACACTGGTGTCGAGGAGCTTTTGCGAGTTTTCGGCCGCCCTATCCTCCCCGAAGACACCGCCCAAGGCCGCCAGGTTGAGCGTTTCCCCTTTCGCGCCGCCGACCACCACTCCCACGTATCCGAACAGCAGCAGTACGCCGAGACTGATAAAAGACGCAACTTCCGGCGGCAAGCTCGCCTCCAGGACTAGACTCGTCAGGAAAGCTCCCGCGATGCCGAGAACCGACCCCACCGCGGCCCCGAGCAAGCGCTGCAGACTTGCCTTTCGCAGGCGGCTTTCGAAGAGGATGATCACCGCCCCGCCTACCGCGCCGACCGAAACGGACGGCCAAGTCTCTAGGCCGAACGGTTTCAAATGGAACGACGTTAGGACAAAGATACCGACGAATAGGATCCGAGTAATCCACAGGTCCCGCATTATAAGAGCTCCCGGACGTCAAAACCCGCGCGTGTATGAGAACAAACAGGCCACCCCGGCGCCCGTGGTGAAAATTAGGCTCGGCAAAAACTGAGGGCCGTCATCCGATTTTCGCCTTCACCATCGCTTTTCCCCAACACGGGGCAACCAACGAAAATATGGACCATACCCATTTCTTGACGCCCAAGACCTTCACCACCGGCCGGCAGGCCGCCAAAAGTATATCACTGGCTAGAGCGGTCGCACAAACCGCTGCACGGCGTTGTCAACGCCCAATAGAAATGTCCCCTAATTGACAACAGGGAATCCTAGCCCGCTTTTCTCACCACGTGCTGCTAGATCCGCAGCCGGTCTTTGTCAAGCCAAGCACATCCTGAACACTTTTTGAGGTAGAAAACGTTCTCGATAGAGGATGTCTTATACCTGGCAAACGAGGGATACGATGGACCCAAAAAAGCAGAAGCAGTGGCGGAGCGGTCGCTACGGCAAGGCTCTTTGTCAAGCCAAGCACATCCTGAACACTGAACGTTGCTCGCCATGCCACGGCCAACACGCACTCCCCTACGCCCAATATGTGCGGTCTAGACTGCGGTATTGCACCGCCTCGGCCAACTGCTTCACTCCTAGCTGGTCTTCACCGTTGAGATCAGCGATCGTTCGGGCCACCTTCAGGATCCGGTCGTGTGCCCGCGCCGACAGCCCCATCCGTTGCACCGCCATCTCCAGCGTCCGCTCTCCCGCCTCATCCAGCCGGCAATACTCGCGGATCATCTTCGACGGCATCCGCGAGTTCGCATAACCGCGCTTCAATTGAATCGCGCGCGCCCGCTCGGCGCGTTCTTGAATGTCGGCCGAGCACTCCGCCCCCTCTTCCGATCTTAGTTCTCGGTACTTTACCGGCGGCACTTCCACATGAATGTCGATGCGATCGAGCAGTGGGCCGCTGATCTTTCCCACATATCTCTGGATCATCAGCGGTGTGCAGCGGCACTCCCTGTTCTGATCCCCAAAATACCCGCACGGGCAGGGATTCATGGCCGCTACCAGCATGAAAGAGGAGGGGAAAGTCAAGCTCAAGTTGCAGCGGGCAATCGTGATGTTGCCGTCCTCGAGAGGCTGCCGTAGCAACTCCAACACATTGCGCGGAAATTCGGGGAACTCGTCCAGAAACAGCACCCCGTTGTGGGCGAAACTCACTTCACCCGGGCGCGGCATCCCGACGCCGCCACCTACCAGAGCGGCGTTTGACACGCTATGGTGGGGCGCCCGAAAGGGGCGCTCCGCCACCAGACCTTCTTGCTCCCCGAGAATGCCGGCGACGCTGTGCACCTTCGTCGTTTCCAGAGCCTCTTCGAAGATCAACTTCGGGAGGATTCCCGGCAGGCGCTTCGCCAACATCGTCTTCCCCGATCCCGGAGGGCCGACCATCAACAGGTTATGACCCCCAGCCGCCGCGATCTCCAATGCGCGCTTGGCCGTCTCCTGGCCCCTTACTTCTCGGAAGTCATACGCCGGCCTCGGCTCGGGAGCCTCCCACTTCTTTGTTGCCGTCCCGTTGGTCGCCGCGCAAGTTTCGGAATTCTCAATCAGCCGCACGACTTCCCTCAGGTGCCGCACTCCGTACACATTCACGCCTTCTACAACCGCGGCCTCGGCCACGTTGTCGGTGGGGACGATCAGGTTGGGAATTCCCGCTTCCTTGGCGCAGACCGCGACCGGTAAAGCCCCCCGCACCGCTCGAAGCCCTCCGTCCAGTGAAAGCTCCCCCACCACAAGAAAATCCTCCATCGAGTTGGCGGGAATCGTTCCCATCGCGCCCATGATCCCGAGCGCCATTGGCAGGTCGAAGCCCGCCCCCTCCTTGCGAAGATTCGCGGGAGCAAGATTGACCGTCACCGCTTTGTTCGGATACCCAAAGCCCGAGTTAATCAGCGACGACTTGATTCGTTCTCGACTCTCGCGGACCGCCGTGTCCGGAAGACCGACCGTGACAAAGTCCCTCGCCGACCCCAGATACATGTCCACTTCCACATCGATGACCAGCGCGTCTACCCCGTAAATCGCGGCGCTCCGCGTCCGAAACAAAGGCATAGCTTTCCTCTCCCCCCGCGAGCGATTAGAGAAGCCCAGCTCATCGCGGGTTTCTACCTCTTTGCGACCGACCGCCTGTAGTAAAGCGACCAGATCACTAGTAAGCCAACCGCCAGCAACACCCCCACAATACGTTCAAACACAGCGGGTGCAGCCTCCTTTAGATTTGTTGTCTGGAAAAAAACGGGCCGCGACCGGACCCGAGGAGAAACTCACAGCGGAGCAACGATGACGACATTATACAGAAGTCCGACCCGACCCAACGCTCTCAGAGTTGTGCAATGCAAGATGATCCTGCAAGCACGGCCCCGGGAAGGCCCGCCAAGAAGACCGGGGTAGGGGACGCTTCCCCATCGTTCTTGAAAATTGTCCGCTTCAAATCATCGGGCTCTCCGTGAGGGATCTTCGCCTGACGGCTCCGATCCGCTTTGAGAACTAACGGCCTTGACAGCGGCCATTCCTCCGCTTTTCTCGTCCACCAAGACGGGAAACGGGAAGAGCGGGCCGGCCTTCAACCTTTTCGAGCGAGGCTCCGATGTGGCTTGCCGGGCAAAGAGGAATATATTGCTGTTGACAAGTGTCGATTGACACATTACAGTCAATGAATGATACGGGGCTTTCGCCATCGCGGGCTCAAGCGTTTTCTTGAGCGCGGCGACCGCAGCCTGATCCGTCCCGATCTACAAGACCGGGTGGAAGTGATGCTCGCCCAACTCGATGTTGCCGGCTCGCCCGAGGCGATGCGCATTCCCAACTACCGGCTGCATGCACTCAAAGGCGACCTGAGAGGCTACTGGTCAGTGACGGTGAAGACGAACTGGCGCATCATCTTTCGCTTTGAAGGCGAGGATGTCTACGACGTTGAGCTTATTGACTACCACTAACGAAAGGAGAACCGCCATGCCTATGAAAAACCCGCCGCATCCCGGCAAAGTCGTACGCGTTTCGTGTTTGGAGCCGCTCGGCCTAAACGTCACAGAAGGCGCGAAGGTGCTCGGCGTCAGCCGCCAGGCGCTCTCAAACCTGGTTAACGGCCGCGCGAGCATGTCGACCGAAATGGCGATTCGACTCGCCAAGGCCTTCGGTTCTACGACGGAAACCTGGATACGCCTGCAGGCGGCCTACGACATCGCCCAGGCGCAAGAGCGCGAGGACGATATCAAGGTCGAGCGTTACGAGCCGCGGCCGGCGGCATAGGAGGAGCTGCGGCGAAGGATATCTCCGGGTCTCTTGAAGTTTCTCGAGAAAAAGATTCCCAAGGAAGAATTGGATAAGCAATTGAATCGCTAGGAGGCTTTTCTCACCACGTGGCGAGACGAAGTGCGTGAGAGGCCCGTCAGTACAAGGCGCGCGACGGTCGGCGACTCGTTTTCTGAGGAATACGAGCGTACTTGAACCCTACGTTGATCACGGCGAGCGAACGCAACGCAGTAATGGCGGGCCTATTGTGTGCTTCGAGAGAAATGCGGGCTAGGCGGCCCTACTGGCCGCGCGCCAGCCGTCGGGCGAGTTCCAAGTTCTTCCGGATGCGCGTATTTTCCGGCGTCAATTCGCTTGCTCTTTCAAATTCCTTGAGCGCGGCTCCAGGCCGCCGCGAGTTTAGATAATAAGCGCCCAGATCGTTACGGATTATCGCCTCGTGTTGGTCCCAGTTCGGCCCCGCCGGCAGAATCTTCCTGGCGGCGGGCGTGAGAGCGGCGAAGGTACGCATCACGTTCAGGTCAGGCGGATCCCAGGTAAATGACTGCGTAAACGAGATGTGCGCGTGAAGTAGGAAAGACACTGTCAACAAAGTCCAAGCAGCGACCCGCCAGCGGCGCCACTGGGAAGCCGTCACGCCGTAAAGGCCAATACCGACAAAGGCCAGAATCACCCATAGAGGAATGAAGTCCTGCGCGTAGCGGCGAGCCGAGGCCACGAACGACAACATGATTGCGAACATCAGCAACGACGACAAAGCCGCCGTAATCGTGAAAATTCGCAACCGCGGATCGTGCCGGCCTCGCCGCCAAACAGGCCAACAGAGCGCGGCGAGCAGGACGAAGGGCGAGGTAATCAGTAGCGACGAAATATCTTCAGCCCGATTCGTGTACTCGAGAGGCTGCCAGCCGACGTGCTCGATCCAAGGGAAGTCAGCGGTCCACGTCGGGGCGGCGAACAGATAGTTTCTCAGGTTTTCCGGCATGTTGCGGACGGCAAAAGCCTTCGAATCCGCACTCTTCGTACTGGGAAGATAGAAGCGGCCGAAATCCCAGGGTGATCCAAAGCGCGCCTGGTTGTAGGCCATCGTTAGCAGCCCCGCGGCGATAATAGGCAGCCCGGCCAGAGCCAGGCTCCCTATGGCTTTGCGCATGGAACCGCGCCTCGCGTAAAGCGTCGCCACGACGCCGGCGGCCAGCCCAACCGCATAGACGATCAATGGAATTCGTGACAGCGCCGCTATCGCTATCCCTGCTCCGATGGCCACGGCCCAACGCGAAGCCAATGTCTCCTGATAGCGAAGCAAGGCAAAGAACGACCATATGATCCCCAGCCCCGCCACCGCCGCGGATTCGTGGTAGACCGTTCCGCGAAGCCCGAGCAATACCGTCGGAGTCGCCAAAGCGAATGCAAAAAAGAACCAGCCCACCACCGCGTTGGGAATCGCGGGGAAGAAACGGCGTCGTAGATGGACGATAATTGCGAAGAAAGCGAGTGAGTTGAGCAGCGCCGCCAGCATGCATGCCGCACGGTCGGAAAGCTTCAAACCGACGATCTTCGCGGCCGCGTGAAACACCGCCGGGAAGGGCCCCCATTGCAGATAATACCGATTCTGATAAGGGATCATGTCGTGCAGATATACCTGTTCGGGCGTCGGCTTGATATAAGTTTGGCCCTGCAGAAACGCGTCAGCCAGATAATCGTAGTAGCCCAGCAGGTCGCCAAAGTCGAAATGGCCCCAGGTCCCGACAACGGCGTAGACGAGAAGTACGATCAGGGGCCAGGCTACTTTTTGTTTTGTCGACAGGGTCCGGGGTGAGCCCTCTCCCAACTCCCCGGACGGCCCTGGCTGAACGCCCCCCGGATGTACGGCCCGCTTCGATTTGTCGGCGCTCCTTGACCGCGGCTGAGCTGACTCTTTCTTTCGTGATGGGCGTTTCTTCATGCGGACCGGGAAGATCCCGCAATCGACTCGGGAAGGTGGCGGACCTGGTGGTTAAGAGACCATTTTAACCCGCCTTTCTCGCTACGTGGTGAGGCGAAGGGCGTGAGAGACGCGTCAGGACAGGGCGCGCGCCGCGCAGCGAGCGGAGGCGTATTTTTGCGGGTGCGGCCTGGCCCGCTGGTATCTTGGGCTACCGAAATAGGCAGCGACTTCTGTTCAGCGTCCGACCGGGAAAGTACGTTGAGCGCAGCGAGGAAGCGCAACGAAGTAATGACGGTCCTATCGCGTGCTTCGAGCCTCAGGCGGTGAGAAAAGCTGGTTAACAGTTCGCCCACTACCAACCAGCGCCGAAACGCGCCCACCTGCGCTTCGATTTCTTTTCCTTTGTTGAGGGGACTTACTGTGCGACGCTAGAGATTGGGAAGACAGTTGATGCCGCCGTCCCCCAACGAAAACAAGACGAATCCCGAACCGGCGAGTCCGGGACTCGGCCGGCGCATCAAATCCGTGGCTTCGGCCGCGGCGTTGCGCCTAGCCGGTCCGCTGGTGGGAGGGGGCTTTCTTAGCGCCCTGGAGGAGTCCAAACGGGTCCAGTGGCTCACGCCCGATGAACTCCGGGCGCGCGGTGAAACGCGGCTAGCCGCTTTGTTGCGGCACGCCGCCGAGAACGTGCCCTTCTATCGCGATCACTACCGGCGCCAGGGGTGGGCCCCCGACGAGCTGCGAACCACCGAGAATCTTCAGGCCCTGCCGGTGATGACGAAATCCGATTATCGCCGCCACCCGCGAAGCCATTTCTTGGCGGAAAATGTGCCCCCTCACCGCGGTCTGGAGCGCTCGACCTCGGGATCCACCGGCGAACCCTTCCGCTTTACATTGGACCGCCAGGCCACGCCGTTGATCTTCGCCAGTCACTTGTTCTACGACTCCTGGTTCGGCCTCGGTCCTTTGGATCGCTACATCAGGATCGTTTCCCCGCCCGCGCCCTCGTCACCGCCCCATCCGGGCGCCCCTTGGCCGGTCCGGCTGCGGCGAACGATACGGGAGCAACTCCAATCCCAGTACGAGCGGTGGATAAAGGAAAAGGTCTCTGTGTGGGAGGTTGGCCGCTCACGGGGCGAACACGTCTGGCGTCGCATTGCAGCCTTCCGGCCAGACTACCTCATGGGCTATACGTCGGCGCTGGCGACTGTTGCCGACGACCTGCTGAAGGCCGACCTGCGGCTTAGCATTCCCTTGAGAGCGGTCGTCAGCATTGCGGAAACGCTTTCCCCCGACCGCCGTCGAGTCATTGAAGAATACTTCCGCGCTCCGATCATCGATCGATACGGGCTTCGCGAACTCGGAGCTTGGAGCGGCCAGGCGTGCTCCCTCTCGGGCGAGCAATTCCACGTCAATACGGAATTGGTGGTTTGCGAGATCGTTCGGGAAGATGGCTCCCCGGCGCAACCCGGCGAGACAGGCCGCGTCGTCATGACCGACCTGTTCAACTACGTCATGCCGCTCATCCGCTACGACACCGGGGATCTGGCTGTTGCCGGTTCCGCCGGGTGTGCCTGCGGGCGGGGCTTTCCTCTGTTCGGTCCCATCCAGGGCCGTTCTCAAGAATGCCTTTCCACGCCGTCCGGCAAATTGATCAGCCCGGTCATTCTGGGTCAGTACTTATTCGTCCACAAGGACAATCTGGATGCGGTCAGCCACTATCAGCTTGTTCGGCAGGATCGGACGCGGGCGTGTTTTACCGTTGTGCCCGCGCCCGGTTGGAGCCGGCAGCGCCGGGAGCAACTGCAAAGGGACTTGAACGAGTTGCTGGGGAGCGAGATGGACGTCACGATCGAGACGGTCTCGGAGATCCCCCGCGAACCCTCGGGCAAACGCCCGATCATCAAAGTGAACCAACTAACCACTTGAAGATCTCGGCTACCGAGTCTCGCGATTACGGTCACATCCTACGTGTTCAGACAGTAGGGGCACAGCATGCTGTGCCCGGCTTTCGGGATAATCGCTGCGACAGCAGTGAGAAAAGCGGGCTGCTGGGAAGCTGACGAAGCGGCGGCCCGCCGCCAAGCTGGTAAGCTAGTGCTTGCTGACAAAAGTTCGCGTATGTAAAGAGGCCTTTCCCAAAGGATTACAGGGCTGTCCAACCCGGAAGTGTTTTGTTCTGAGAGCGTTCCGAGCCGCGACCGGGAGGGAGTACCCATGGTCCCGCGGCCCAACCAAGGGGATGAAAACGGTGGGTTTTCGACGGGGCGGTCCAGTAATTGCCGCCTATCAACGATCGCGAACTTATGGGACCAAGCACTAGCCTATCGGAACAGCGATGGCCCCGCCCACTCATGTTCCCGGCAAGCCGCGTAGAGCGGGGAGAAAACGCCGGGGACGGGAAACGAAAAGTTCCCACACCGCGCGCCGGGAACCCAGAACCCCGTCGCTTTCCACCCTGACCGCTACCTTATGGCCCTCCACAACCAATGGACGTTGGCTCATGGCCGGGATCTTGGCTCTCGGTTTCACGCTGCGGGCCTACAAGCTGCTGACGATGTTCCCCATCCTCGTCGATGAGAGCATCTACCTCAGGTGGGCCGAAATCATCGACCACCAGGGCCAGTGGTTCATCTCCCTGCTCGACGGCAAGCAGCCGCTCACCTACTGGATACTCGCTCTCCTGCGCAAGGTCTCCGGCGCCGACCCGCTCTTTGAGGGCAGGCTTCTTTCCGTTTTCGCCGGCTTGCTGAGCACGATAGGCATTTTCGGCATCGGTCGACGCCTCGGCGGGCAAGCAGCGGGGCTGCTTTCGGCTTTCCTCTACGCCTGCTTCCCCTTCGCGTTGCTGTTCGATCGCTTGGCCTATACGGAGGCATTCGTCAATCTCTTCGGCGTGGCCATCGTCTTGACGTCGCTCGAATGTTTTCAAGGGTCCGGCCAATCCTGGAAAAGAGAGCTGCCCGCGGGCTTGGCCCTGGGCTTGGGCCTATTCACTAAGCAGACCGTGGTCTTGTTTGCTTTTTTCCCGGCCTTGGCCGGCTTGTGGCTGGGCAGAAAGGGACCGCGAAGCCTCTGGTTGCGCTTGGCCGTGATCTACGGGCTGGCCTCGGTCTTCGTCCTGTTCTCTTTGCTGGCCGTCCCCAAGGCGCCCACGCTCGAAACACATGACGCCCTTCTGCATCACAAGGACTTTTACGTCGAGCCCTTGGAACTGCTTCGGGACCCGTTGGCGGTTGCGCCGGCGAACTTCGCTCATCTTGGGAGCTACATTTCCAGCTACCTCACCGTGCCGCTGGCCCTGGCCGCGCTCGGGTCCCTCATTTACTGGACAGCCAGGCGGTCGGCGGCCGCGTGGGTGTTGCTTTCGGTTTCGATCGCGCCTCTGCTGATACAGGTCTTCATTCTGACGCTAATGTTCCCCACGCGCTGGGCGTTCCCTCATTTTTGGCCCTGGCTGGTCCTCGTCGGCATGGCCGCCGTTGATGTATGGAACCGGACAGCCGTGAAAACCAAGCGGTCTGGCGCTCGAGCCCTCGTCGCCGCCCTCGCCTTCGTGGTTTTCGTCGGCCCGATGCTCGTTCGCTCGATGGCGATGCTGGGAAACCCAGCGGAACACTTGGACCCCTATGACCGAGAAGGCTTCCTCTCGTCGCACGCCCACGCGGGATTCGGAAATCGGGAGGCCGTTGACTATTTGCGGGAGGAGTCCAAAAACGGGCCGTTTGTCTTACTCACCGACCCCATTTGGGGCCCGCCCTCCGACACCATGTTCCCCTATTTGAATCATTACGAGGGGATCCGCGTTTACGAAGCCTGGTGGACGCAGCTATCGGGCGACCATCCGATCCTCCCCCAGGGTCGCGCCGAGATCATCAAATCTCACTACGAAAGGGAAAAATCAGGAGTGATTGATTTTTCGAGGGTCGGGCGAGTCTTTTACGTGACCGACACCAACTACTACACCCCCGCGGCCGTGCATGTCCGCCAGCCCGACGCCCGCCTAGTGAAGTCCTTCCCCAAGCCCAACCGCACAGACTCGATCGACGTCTACCGGCTGAAGTAAGCGAATCATCCGGGCCGCCCGATTGCCGGGCTCGCCGGGCCTTTCGCCTCGTCCAACGCGGCCGTGGTGAGAAATGCGGCGTAGCCGTACGCCCTATTCACGGGCGCGGTTCATACCGCCGCGTCCTCGAAGATTTGCCTTAGGACTAGCCGATTAGGCCCAGTTTCGGCGTACGGCTCGACGGCTACGGTCAGCCGCTCGGCCTGCAATCAGGTCGGCGACCTGAGTCAACAGGCTGGGGACGTCGACGGTTTCGATCAATAGCTGATCGCTGTTTCGGGGTCTCCGCTCCTCCGGCGAGGCGGTGAGATACCCGGTGGCGGGACGGTATTCCTGGGTCTGAGCCAGCTTGATCACGCGGCGGCAGGCTTCCGGGGACTCTCCCCGCAAGTCGCACAAAACTAAGGCATATTTCTCGCCTTCGACCTTTTCCATAGCCTCCGGCAGAGAAGCCGCGGAGTCCACGGCATAGCCGCTCTTTCGAAGCAAGGCTTCCAGCGTAAGGCGAGCGGCCACATTATCCATGGCCAAAAGGATCCGAACGTCACCGGCATCCTGAGCCAATTCTACCTGTCCCAACGTCGCGGTTGACATATACTCTCCAATAAAGATTTTAGCCCGAGTCGGCCCAAATCCCAAGCAAAATTTGCACCTAATGGTACTAAATTAGACCAGGATGTATCGCAGATTACAGTGTGAGTGGCCGCCTCTACGAAACGGCGGGGGAGATGGGCCTGGCGACCTGGTGACAATTCCGCCTAGGTCGCGCCGAAAACCCGCTCGAAGACATAATCGACGTGGCGAAGCTGTCGCTTTAGGGAGAACGCGGTGGAGATTTCTTCCCTGCTCAGAACAGAGCTGATATCCGGGTCTTCTTCGACCAGTTGGCGGAAATCGGACCGCTCCTCCCAGGCCCGCATGGCGTTGCGCTGCACCCAGCCGTAGGCCTGCTCGCGCAATACGCCTTTGGCTGCCAGGTCCAGCAGCAGTTGCCCGGAAAAGACCAGGCCTCCACCCAGATCGACATTGTTTTTCATCTGCTCGGGATAGACCACGAGCTTGCGAACGAGGCCGGTTGTCTTGGACAGCAGATAGTCCGTTAGGATGGTCGAGTCCGGCAGAATGACGCGCTCGACCGAGGAGTGAGAGATGTCGCGCTCGTGCCAGAGAGCGATGTTTTCAAAGGCAGCCAGAGCATTCGAACGCACCACCCGGGCCAGTCCGCAGATCTGCTCGGAGGTGATGGGGTTTTTCTTGTGCGGCATGGCCGAGCTGCCCTTTTGTTCCTTGGAAAAATATTCTTGGGCTTCTCGAACCTCGGTCCGCTGCAAGTGCCGCACCTCGAGGGCGATCTTTTCCAGCGTGGCGGCGATGAGCGCCAGGATCGACAGGTAGTGGGCGTGGCGGTCTCTTTGAATGACCTGCGAGGAGATGGGCGCCGGCTCCAAGCCGAGTTTTTGGCAAATGCTCTCTTCGCCCCGGGGACTGATGTGGGCGAAGGTTCCGACAGCGCCCGAGATCTTGCCCACCCGAATCTGCTCCGCCGCCGTTTCGAAGCGCGCCACGTGGCGGTCGACCTCGGCATACCAGTTGGCGATCTTCAGCCCGAAGGTCGTCGGCTCGGCGTGGACCCCGTGGGTGCGCCCGATGATGACCGTGTCCTTGAATTCAAACGCCCGCTCCCGCAGCGCTTGGCGCAATCCGTCGAGGTCCGATTGAATGAGTTCGCTCGCGTCCTTGATCTGCAGCGCTTGAGCCGTATCGACCACGTCGTTCGAGGTCAGCCCGTAGTGAAACCAGCGTGACGCATCGGCCGCGCCGGCCGCCGTCATCTTCTCCGCCACGGCGGTGGTGAAAGCGATGACATCGTGCTTGACCTGGCTTTCGATCTCGTGGATCCGCCGCACATCAAAGTCGGCGTGCCGGCGGAGAGCTTTCGCCGCCTCGGCCGGAACCTCTCCGATCTCGGCCAACGCCTCCGAAGCCGCCAGCTCCACCTCGAGCCATTTGCGGAACTTGTTTTCCTCGGACCAGATTTGGCCCATCTCCGAGCGAGTGTAGCGCGGAATCAAAGCTCGAAAACCTCCGTGGGACGGCGCTGCTCGGCGATCACTAAGCGCGTATCGCTAGCTCCGCGCCGATCGAGGGCCTCGCGGGCCGACATGTCGGCAATGGCGGGGTGATTGTTCTTTGCGCTCAGATGAGTCAAAACAAGCCATCTGGCTTGGCCGTCAAAACCGGTCTCAAGGAACTCGGAGACCGCCTGATTCGAGAGGTGCCCGTGGCGGCTTCCGACCCGCTGTCTGACGAAGAACGGGTAGGGGCTGACCCGCAGCATTTCCAAATCGTGGTTGGACTCGAGCAGCAGCAGATGGCAGCCGCCAATGTGATGTTTCACCGAATCGGGGATGTAGCCCAGGTCCATGGCCAACCCCACCTTGATCCCTTGCGAGTGAAAGCAGAACGCGATCGGGTCGACCGCGTCGTGGGGCACGGTGAACGTGTCGACCTCAAGGTCCCCGATGATAAGCCGCTGGCCGGCTCGAAAACGCTCGATATTCGGCTCGACCCCGTTCCACTCCAAAGCCGCTTCGGTCTCCTCCGTGATGTAGATGGGGGCTTTTGCCTTCTTGACCCATTGCGGCAGCCCCGAGACGTGATCGGCGTGCTCGTGAGAGATGAGGATGGCGTCGATCTTTTCCGGGTCTTCGCCGCTGGCCTTAAGCCGTTTCCCGATCTCGCGGAAGCTGAAGCCGACATCCACGAGAAGACGCACGCGATCGGTGGCTACCAGCGTCGCGTTTCCGCTGCTGCCGCTTCCTAATTGACAGACTCGGAGGCTCGTAGGTTGCTCCTAGTAGGGCACTACTTCGGAAGGGTGACGTCCGACTACCCTTTGTAACAGGAAATCAGCGGCGGGAACAAGTTTGGGAAAAATTGGCCCATTCTGGCCGATTCGCGGAGAAGGGCCGTTTCACGAGTGCCCGGCTATCGTCAGCATTGGCGTGGATAAATCCCTTGAACTTCGCCTCCCGCTTTCGGCGCGCCGCGGCCCCTCTCTCAGGTTGTGAGCAATGAGGCATGAACCCGGGCCGGACCTGTCTTCACGCCGTTGACCTGTCACGAGAACCTGTGTGACGTCGAGCATGCCTTGGTGCGGTGCAACCCGAGCTCTTGCAATTCTCAAGAAGCGTTTGCAACTGGGGCCGGCCTCTACCGGATCTTACAGTTCCTCGGCGGGACGCTATGGGAGAAAGTGCCCATTTTACAGGCCTTTGACGGCGCCAAGCCCAAGAAAATCGGACCGTATTTCTAACCAGTTGAGCCTGTTCGACTTATCGTGGGACACTGCTGAAATTTTTTGTAACATTTGCTATTCTTAATGCCGCACTGGAAGCCGTTTTTCTGAGGCGAACACCCATGTCTACCCTCCCGATGGGATTCGCGAGTCAGATTCTGAAGTTGGAAGGAGCAGCAGCGCTGTCCAACTTGGACCGTCGGAGGCGCCTGTATTCCCCCGGCGACCCAAGTGATCGGCTGTTCCTGGTGCACAGTGGGCGCGTGAAGATCTCCGTGCCCGGCCCAGGCGGCAAACAATGCATCTTCCAGATCGCCGGGCCTGGGGAGATCTTCGGCGAGGGTGCCGTGTTCGGCGAGCGGATCCGCCGGGCGCTGGCTGAAGCGATCGAACCGACTTCGCTAACCGTCGTCCCGCGAGAAGCTGTTTTGGCCTACGCGGGCGAGAACCCCCGGTTCTGGCAGTTTCTTGCCGAAATCCTCGGCCGGCGGGTGCGTAAACTGGAAGAGCAGGTCGAATCGCTCACCCTGCTGGGAGTTGAGCAGAGGATTGCGCGGCTCCTGCTTCGCTGGGCCGGCTCGGCGCAAGAGAACAGTTTTTCGGAGGAGACCCCGCGGTTTCGCCTCTCTCAAAAGGACCTGGCAGGCTTGGTGGGCGCGACCAGGGAAACGACTTCGAGCTCATTGAACAAGCTCCAGCGGCAGGGCTGTCTCGAAATCCGACGTCGTTGTCTGGTCATCAGTTCCCTCGAGCGACTGGCTCAACACACGGGCAGCGACGTTAGTTCTCGATCTGAATCCCTCGGCGACGCCGAACCTGAGTCCGCGACCGAGGCTGGTGGGATGCGGAGTCGGGGTCACGCCTCGGGTCGGTGAACTAGTATGGCGCAGTTTGCAAACCCACGAAGAACCCGCCTAGCAGCCCGTGGCAAATAACTTCTACACGACACCCCGGCGTACCCCGCTTACTGCAACCAAGCGCGTGTACAACTAACGGCGCTCCCTTTGCTCCACTGCTGTCGGCTGCGACATCCTCATTTCTCAGGCAGCGGTCCTGGAACTGGCCCTGGTCACAGTTGAGAAGAATCAGAGCATCGGGGTATGCACTTGACTCCCGAAGCCCCAACATATAGTATGCGGGCTCATGGAGGACTACCCGCGTACGCTGGAGGAGTTTGAGGGGCGTTTTGGCACTGAGCAGGCGTGTCGCGAGTATCTGATGCAACTGCGCTGGCCGCAGGGTTTTAGGTGTCCCCGCTGTGAAGGGCAGCGAACTCGCCGCAGTCGGCGGGGCCTGCTGCGCTGCGGACAGTGCGATTATCAGGCTTCGGTGACGGCAGGCACGATTTTCCAGGACACGCGTCTGCCGCTGCGCACCTGGTATCGGGCGATGTGGTGGGTGACGAGCCAGAAAAACGGGGCGAGTGCTCTGGGACTGCAAAGCATTTTGGGTCTGGGAAGCTACCGCACCGCCTGGGCGTTGCTGCACAAGCTGCGGCGCGCGATGGTGCGGCCTGGCCGCGAACGGCTCAGCGGCCGCGTAGAGGTCGACGAAACCTATGTTGGGGGCGAAGAAGAGGGACTGCACGGACGGCAGACGCAGAAAAAGGCACTGGTAGCCATCGCCGCTGAAGAAGACGGTGCGGGGCTAGGAAGGATCCGCATGAGGCGCATCCGTCGAGCTTCCAAGCACCAGCTACACGGCTTCATCCAAGAGGCTGTTGAACCCGACAGCACCATCCACACCGACGGCTGGGAAGGTTACGTCGGTCTGGAGGCGCTTGGCTATCGGCACGAATACGACTTTCTGGCAACTTCCAGCCAATCAGCCTCTGAGCTGTTGCCTCGTGTTCACCGTGTGGCTGCCCTGTTGAAGCGCTGGTTGATCGGCACGCACCAAGGCGCGGTAAGCCGTGAGCACCTGGACTATTACCTGGATGAGTACACGTTTCGCTTCAATCGACGACGCTCTCG
The DNA here is from genome assembly GCA_965206025.1 of Bryobacterales bacterium. Classification (GTDB taxonomy): domain Bacteria; phylum Acidobacteriota; class Terriglobia; order Bryobacterales; family UBA6623. The sequence goes on from CBDBIU010000004.1 coordinate 1,739,890, forward strand.
GCACCGGGGAAAGCTCTTCTACCGGCTTGTCCAACAAGCCGCGGCCGTTGGCCCCACTACCTATTCAGAGATGGTCCAACACGTACGCGGCAGGCGGATCAGCCGACCACAAGATATGGGGTAGCCGGGAGTGAAGTGCATACTCCGATCAGAGCATTCAGCACTTTCCGGGATTGGTGAGCACCCTTTTGCGTGATCGCCACCAAGCTGTCTCTTTCCTGTTGCTCGAGCGTGACTTTGAACTTCCTCATCTGGCGTCCTCCCGTGGTGGCCTTGAATGCTCGCCGTGCTCAACGTATCTGTTCAAGTACACCTCCGCTCGCCGAGCGGCGCGTGCCTTGTACTGACGGGCTTCTCACGCACTTCGCCTCGCCACGTGGTGAGAAAAGCGGGCTAGTCACTCGGCATCGAGGCGGCTGATGCGGGCGGCCAGCGCCTCGGCAACCTTGCGGTGACCGCTCGCGTTCAAGTGTCCGTCGAGGCGGAAGAAGTCTTCGGCTGTGAGGACGCCGGCTAGATCCAGCACTTCGATGCGGCGATAAGGGGAGCCGTCGCTGAGGCCCTCCAGACGCTTTCGCAGAGAGGGCACGAACCAGCTTGTTTGAGAAATCATTTCTTGGAAAATCAAGATCGACGCCGCCGATAGGTCCGCGGCGGCCGTCTCCAGCACGTGAAGAAAGAGGTCGACTTCGTCTTGCCGCGCGCTTTCTTCCCGCCAGCGAGGATTGCGGCCGCCGTACTGCTTTGCAAACTCAGCCGGCTCGGGTCGCGGCCAACCCATCTGATGCAGCCAGGACGCCGCCGGTCGGCAGAACCACCTCGCATAGGACTGATAAACGTAAATGGGAAAGCGGTAGCCCTGGCGCGCAGCGTGATCTCGCCTTAGGCGATCGAGATCGTCCGCGCTCATCACGGGCAAGCTGTCACCGCTATCGCGGTAGGTCCGGTTCTCCGCGAAATCGTTCGCGGAGTACTGCAGCAGCAGCCGGCGCAGGGAGTGGGTGTTGATCCGCTCCAGCAGCCTCATCTCGCGCACGGTACCGTAGGAGGATACGCCGGCGTTCAGCGTCCGCCTACCGGTCAACGACTCGAAGACCTGGGGAAAAGCCTCGTCTTGCTCTACCCCCCAACCCATCGTGTAGGAATCGCCCAAGGCGATAACCTCCGGGCCGCGCAGCGCGTCTTCGTCGTCACGCAGTCCCTGGGAGTTGATCGTATAAGTCGTCCTGAATTCGGTGTTTTCAAACACGCGGGAGCCGGGTTTGAGAGTGTAGCTGAGAGCGGAGTCGTAGCGGGCGCAATCATCGAGCATTTGAATGGCTGTAAATCTTGACAGGTAGAGGTGGCGAGCCAGCGGCCGGACGGCGGGAATCCGAGACAGCGAGGGAAAGTGGACCATCAGGGCCAGGGATCCCTCGGCGAACAGCAGGCAGGTCGCCGCCAGCAGGGCCAACGCCGGCGCCGCCCCCTCGGGTCTTCTCGAAGCCAACACAACGTGACTGAACCCTAATCCGAGCAGCACCCAGCCCCAGTTGAAGCCCGGGAGCATACTGATCCCGGCTAGGAAGATGCCCAGCAGCGGGATCCACCACCATCTGAAAGCCCCTCGCAACCGAAGATCAAGCCGGTCGGCGGCGGCCGTATCGGCTGCAATCGCCGCCGCGGCCCCCAACCATCCGAGACTCAGGATGAGGAGAGTGATATCGGAGAGGTAGAGGTTATCCTGGTCGCGAGTCCGGAAAGTCACCACAGCCAAGCCGGCTGCGGCGGCTACCACAAAGGCGAATCGACGACCCGCTGCGAGGACCTCGGGCAGGGATTTCAAGAGTCATTCATACCAGCATAGGGGCCGGTCATGTCAAGCGGCTTTTTGCCGAATGGTTAACCGACCATGCGCTGGGCCCCCACCACCCTGACGACAGCGCGGCGTCCCTCAGGCGCAAGCTCCCGGCGAATCTCGTTCGTTCTCGAGTATAGTTCTTCCTCTGGTCGGGGGCCGCTCGGGAGCGTCACGATAAGGTTCTTGGATCCTAACGATATGCGCTGCACGGAGGGTATTCGGCGACATGTTGTGGCGCGAGAAAGCGGCTTTGCGGGAGACGGTCATCGATCTGAAGATGCCGCTTATCGGGCAGGCCGTTCTTCGTCGGACTCAGCGGGCTCTCGGACGGTCAAAAAATCTGGTCGCCGGCAAGGTCTTTGAAACGCTGGCGGGTCCCACTGGGCCAAGCAATCTCGAGCAGCTTGACTCTCTTGTCCGATCCCAACCCGAAGTGGACTCTTCGGTCGCTGGCGGACAAATAGCTTCCGGCCGTCGTCACCAGGCCGTACTGCTCCTTTCCGGATTCCGCGACGAGGCGCAGTTGAGCTCCGATGCCGTCGCGGTTGCTGACGGCCCCTATTGTCTTCACGATGAGCCAGTGGTTATTGTTACCGCTGTTCTTTAGAATCACGGCGCTCTCCCGATTGCAGTTGACGGCAACGTCAAGAAAGCCGTCATTATCGAGATCGCCAAAAGCCGCCCCCCGGCCCGCTCTGGGAATCTGAAACGCGGGGCCGCTCTGTTCGGAGACGTCCTCGAACCGCCCGTTGTCGTTCCTCATCAACAGCAAGGGCTCCTTGTAACGCAGGGCGGGTTTGGTGAGCCGGACATTATCCACCACATGGCCTTGGGCGACAAAAAGGTCCTTCCAGCCGTCATTGTCAAAGTCGACGAACTTCATTCCCCAGCCCGAATGCATGAGCGTAATCGAGCTTACCCCGGACGGCTCCGAGTGATACTCGAACTCACCGCTCACGTTCCGGTATAGGGAGTATTTTTGCTCGGCCAAGGCGTTGATGATCGCGTCCGGCCAACCGTCGTTGTCGTAGTCGACGAAATCGACTCCCATCCCCGCGAACGTGTTGCCATCGGCATCGAAGGCGACGCCGGCAAACAGGCCAACCTCTTCAAACGTTCCATCCCCGCGATTGCGAAACAGTTGTTGAGGGGCCGAGTCGTTGGCAACCAGAAGGTCGGGCCAGCCATCGCGATCGAAGTCGTTGAAGGCGACTCCGAGTCCTTTGCCCGGCGAGGCGCCGATCCCGCTAGCTTTTGTCGCCTCCTCGAACGTTCCATCACCGTTGTTGTGATAAACGATATGAACCAGCGGATCGAAATGGTCGGGGGGGCAATAGGCGCGATACCCCGGCTTCTTCTCGCCGCACCAGCGATTGTTGTCGAAGTCCCAGGCCAGGTATCGGGAAACGATCAAATCCAGGTGACCGTCGTGATCGTAGTCGACGAACATCGCGCCGGCCGACCAGCCGCCGCCGCTCACGCCGGCTTCCCGCGTTACCTCGCTAAAGGCGCCGTCGCCTTCGTTGCGATAGAGGTTATTCGGCCCGAAGTTGGTGACGTACAAGTCCGGCCGGCCATCATTGTCATAGTCGCCGACGGCAACACCCTGGCCGTAGGATTTACCGGCCACTCCTGCCGACTTGGTCGTATCGGAAAACGTTCCATCACCGTTGTTGCGGTAGAGCCGGTTCCAGTAGCGAGGCTCGGACTTGTTCGGCGACTTTCCCGGGGGCATCGGGTCTTCTAGGCCGGCCCCGTTGACAAAGTAGAGATCGAGAAGGCCATCGCCGTTATAGTCAAGCATCGCCACACCCCCGACCATCGATTCCGGCAAGTATTTCTGCAAGGTCGGGGAAGGCTCGTTCTTGAAATCGACCTCGGACGAGGCGGCAACATCGACGAACGTTGGAGCATCCGAAGAGGATTTGCCGGGCCGCTGGTCGGCGGTCTGGCCCCGAAGGGGAGAAACTAGAAAATAGACGGAGAAAGCGAGCGCGGAAAGGCGAACAACCACATGCATCCCATGGAGAACGGCTAATCGATCGATTCGCGGCAGTCGTCCGCCGAGACTACCGCGGGCGCGACGACAATATCTAGACTCAGTATACGAAAGCCGCCCTAGGCTACGACCTTGCCCACATCCGTCCTTTGTTCTTTCGCAATTTATCGCTCTTGCTCCCGCGCAAGCGGTCCCAGAGAGACAGCCCCGCCCTTCGCTCGACCTCCTCGGTGGGAACCAAAAATTCGGATGGATCCTTGTCCGTCTTTTCATTGGCGATGGCGAAGGACCACATGCGCAGCCTACCGCTCTTTTTTTCCTCCGCCAGGACCGACTTGAAGAACGCGTCCGGCACGACGACGTGGTTCTCGCCGATGACTTCAATGGGGTCGCCGATCTTGAACAGTGGGCCGCAAATGGCGTACACTTCCGCATACTTCTCTTGCGCGGCCAGGTTCCTGACCGCTTGTTCGAGCTGCTTCCACACATCGCGGTTGAACCCCGGTTTTTGGGGGCTCATGTTGGTCATCAGAAACGTTTCGCTGTTGACGACAGCCCGTCCCAAGCGGTCCGCGCTCGAAATCAAGTGTCCGCGATCGTACCCCGAACGCGCATAGTCGTTCAGGGTCGAGCGAAACATGTCTGGAATCCTCAAATCTTCGCGGAAATTATCCAGTCGCTCGAGTTCTTCGTCTTCCATCTGCATCGTCTGGTCGTCGATGAGCTCGAGAGCCCATCGCGGCTGTCGAAACAGGTAGGAATACCCTACAACGTATTGGCGATTGAAAAGGGGCTCTTCCGGGTTTTTAGTGGGTGGCCAACGGGTAGCCGGCTCCTCCATCCTGCCGACCCGACGTCGCCCGCAGTCACATCGGAGCCCAAAAGGCGGCCAAGAAATCCCCAAATACCCTACACGCCAGTCCGGTCGTGGGCAACTCGTAAAGGGAATAAGACACTGATAAACAGGGAGTTATCTCTTTGAGTGTGGCCACTGGATGACAGTTGTGGATCCGCATTTCACAGCCTTCGGGAGACTGTACGACTACCTGCCAGCAGCCTTGCTCTACTCGTAACCCTTTGTTTATCAGTAATTCTTTTTGGCCAACGCAGTCGCCGCCCGGCCTTGGGGGCCGTAGAGTTGTCACGAAGCCCTTGAATGGCACCGAAGCAGGCTCCGGGAGGTCGGCCTCACAGTGGCGAGGGATCCGTCACTCACCGCCGCCAGCCACTAAAATCCCAGAAGAGCCTGAAAAGGAAACGGTCCGCGGGAGGAATTCCGTATCGCGTTTCCGGCCGCAGGCTTGGAATCTCTATCACGGTTTTCTCCTTTAACAGTTTGATCCGTCGCTGGCTGGATCTCAAATTGCCGGCGTGCTGCAAGTTTTATCGCAAATGTTGAAACTTTCTCGTCCACTTCGCGTGGCTCGTGTAGTTTAGCGGAGCTAAATGCCGGATGCAATGCCTTATGGCCCCCGCGTGTCAACGCTCAATGGAAGTGTCCCCTGATCTGGGGCTGACCCCGCCCCCCCCCGCCGCTCGCCAGGCGCTTCGGGGAGGTGTCGTCGGGATGATTCGCGAAGAACCGCTACTTGCGTAACGTCTGGAGGAGCCTCTCTTCGTCTTCACCGGCCGGCTCAAAGCGGCCGCCCAGACGCCGGGCGAGAAATTCCTCGGCGGCGGCGTAGAAAGCCATGCGGTTTTCAGGTCGCGCAAAACCGTGACCTTCGTCGGGGTAGAGCAAGTAGTCCACGTCTTTGCCTTTGGCCCGCAGAGCCTCGACGATCTGCTCGCTTTCCGCCTGTTTCACGCGCGGGTCGTTCGCGCCTTGGGCAATCAGCATCGGGATTCTGATCGAGTCTGCTCTGAACAATGGGGAGAGGGCTTCGAGAAAGTCCTTTTCGGTCTTGACGTCTCCTACCCGAATCCGAAAATTGTCCATCAACGGCGCCCAATAAGGCGGTATCGACTCGATCAGCGTGATGATGTTCGACGGCCCTACGATGTCAACGGCGCAACAAAACACGTCCGGGGTGAAAGCCGCGCCCACCAGCGCGGCGTAGCCGCCGTAGCTTCCGCCGTAGATGCAGATCTTCCCCGCATCGGCGATACCCTGGCCGACGGCCCAGGCCACCGAGTCCAGCAGGTCGTCGTGCATCTTGGCGCCCCACTCTCGATTACCCGCGTTCAAGAACGCCTTGCCAAACCCGACCGAGCCGCGGTAGTTCACCTGCAGAACCGCGTAACCCCGGTTGGCCAGCCATTGGGCCTCGGGATCATATCCCCAATCGTCCCTGGCCCAGGGACCACCGTGGACGTTCAACACCAAAGGCAAGCCGGCGGCCTCCGTCCCCTCGGGCAGGGTGAGATAGCTGTGCAGCGTGAGCCCATCGCGGGCCGGGATGGTCACGGGCTTCATCGGCGCCAGCGCGTAGTTCTCGAGATCCGGACGATTGCTGAACAGATACTCGGCCGATTGCGAGTCCCGGCGGTAGACGTAATAGCGGACCGAATCCTGGTCGGACGTGTAGGCGACCAGCCAGTTTCGGTCTTCGTGGTCACGACTCACGACGCTGATTTCGCCCGAGTGAGTCCGTCCGAGAGCGGCCATGTCGTCGGCAACCGATCCGTCAAGGACCTCCCACTCGAGCCGATTGAGGTTGTAGCCGACGGCTTGCAAATGGTGCTTCGTGGGATGGATCATCACCGGCCCGAGGTCCACTTCCGGGTTGTGACTGAGGGTCCTCTTTTCTCGGGTTTCGAGATGGATGGTATAGAGCTGCGTGGTATCGCTTTCGAGGCTGTCGCCGACGTAGAGGTGTTGCCCATCCGGCGTAAAAGCCAGGGCCGAGCCGTTGTCTTCCGGCCCCCAAGTCAAAAAAGGCTCCCAGGAAGCCTCCGGCCGTCGGCTGACCAAGAGCTGGAAGCCGCCGTCGGGCAAAGCGGCTGTCGCTCCGCGAACCCGAAAATCGTGGTCGGTCAGCCAAGCCACGTAGTTGCCCGGGTTCTCGGCTTCCAACTTGGCCTTGCCGGTCTCGAGACTGACCCTGTGCAGGTCAAACACCTGGCGGTCGCGTTCATTCATAGCCACCAGGATCTCGCCGGGGTGATTCGGGTCGGTAAAGACGTCCTCGACGCGCACACCCTCATACGGGCTCAAGTCGCGAACGGCGTTCGTCTCCAGGTGGACGGCGTAGAGATGCCAATTTTCATCGCCGTCGCGGTCTTGGAGATAAAGGACGTGGCGGTCGTCTTCGGCCCAGAAGAAGATTCGGATTCCTCTGCCACGGTCTTTGGTGATCGCCCGATCGTCCTCGCGGCCGACGGTTCTGAGCCAGACGTTGAGCACACCCTCTTCCGGCGCCAGATACGCCATCCGTCGGGCGTCAGGAGACAAACGCGGCGTAGCCCGTCGAGGGTTACCGAATAAGACGTCTCTGGGAATCAGCGGGGGGTCTGTTGACATGGGTACGGTCTGCGTAAAGGGTCATGATAGCGAACAGAAGGTGGAAGGGCGTGAGGGTGCGTGAAAGCCTGGGTGGGCGATATGAAACGAATGTCGAGCGCGGGCGCTGGGCGTGACCGGACGGCCAACGGCCGCGGGGCGGGGCCAAACAACGGCCCCGCTCTACGCTGCCGGGGGACGCGATGTCGCCACGAATGGCGACACGGCACGCAAGAATGCGTGCGCCAGGAAAGGAATGCACCCCGGATCGCGGCCAAGCGGGCCGCCGAGATCCGCCCTAAGGGACTGCTTGTTTCGAGAACCATGACGGTCCAGCAGAGGAGTAGGGGCACGGCATACCCTGCCCGCTTCGTGGGGACCACGTCTGCTACAGCCAGCCGCAGAAACCGCCGTCCAGGCACATGTGGACCTCGAAGCCTTGGGGTTTGTGGGATCTCGACCACTCCAGGCCGTTGACCAACAGGGCGGTGGCCCAAGCCTCGCTGTCGAGGGTGGATGGGGCGACGACCGAGACTGATTGGGCGCCTTCGAGCGCCATGCCCGTGCGCGGGTCGAGTAAGTGGCTGTAGCGCCTGCCGTTGACCTCGAAAAACTTCTCGTAGGAGCCTGACGTCGAAAGAGATTGGTCCTTCAGGTAAAGCTCGGCGACCCGTGAACCGGGTTCCCCCGGGTCACGGATGCGCACATACCAGCCACGCGGCTCGCTCGGCGGGGATCCCATCCCGTAGAAGCTGCTGCCGCAGGCGTTGACGAGAGCTACTTGGACACCGGCCTTGCGCAGAATTTCAACCATGCGGTCAACGGCGTACCCCTTGCCGATTCCGCCGGGGTCGAGCCGGACGCCGGGCCGGCGAAAGTACACCGTTCGCTTCACCTCATCCACAACCAGGTGACGATAGCCGACGTCGAGGAGCGTTCCGCGGATCGCTTGCCGGCTGGGAACGTGGCCGGCGCCTTCGGCAAATCCCCAAAGGGTCATCAAAGGCCCCACGGTAATGTCGAAGCCCGCGTCAGTCAGGCGGCTATATTCGCGACAGCGGACCAGCAACGCCGCCATCTCCGCAGACAGCTTCCGGGGCGCTGAAGGCGACAGGCGATTGAGGCGACTCAATTCACTATCGGGTTTGTAATGGCTCAGCCAACTATCGATGCGCTCGACTTCTTCAAAGGTGGCCTGGACGGCGGAGGCCAAGTGGCCGCGCCGCTCGCCGTAGGCAGTGACGGTATAGGTACAGCCCATGGCCGAGGCCCCGGCTTCATAGCGCTCGGGGAGCGAGCCGGCGACGATCTCCCCGCTCGCCGCGCCTAGCAGGGAGACCACCAGGATGGCCGTGGTCGAAGAACGGGCGCGTTTTCGAATGCGCTCGAGAAGTGTCTCCACTCGCTCGGCGCTTTTCTGCCCGCGGTCTTCCAGGAACTCGAGTTCCGGTGTGTGCCGCAGTTTCATTCTTTGTGTCAGGCCGTGGCGAAAATAGCCGCGGGCGCGCTCAAGCGCGCGCAGGACCTCTTTGGAGGCCGGGCCGTCCGAGCGGAGGCGAAAGAACACTTGGGCGCGCTGTAGATCCGAGGAGACTTTGACTCGGGTCACCGAGACCGCGTCCAGACGGGGGTCGCCGCAGCGGACAACGATATCGCTGATCTCACGGCCCATCTGTTCCGCGATTTTCAAAGTGCGGGTTGGCTTCATCAGGCTAGGAGAAACTCGATTTCAGATGAAGTTAAATCCGAACCGAGCAGGCGCGCGGCCTCTTGCTCGACGCGCTCAAGCACTTCCCGGGCGTGCGCTTCGGCCTGCGAAATCGCGACAACGCCCACGACCGAACGCTGCCACTTTTCTTGAAACTCGATTTCAGCCACGGAAACGTTCGAGCGGCGGCGAAGGCGGTCTTTGAGGGCTTGGACGACTTTCCGCTTGTCCTTGAGGGAATGCGAGTGGGGAAGATGGAGATGCAACGTGAGTAGTCCGACGGCCGCCATGCGAACGGATCAGGCGAGCACTTCTTGGGCCACCTTCTCGGTGACGAAGGCTTCGATGACGTCGCCCTGTTTGACGTCATTGAACGCCTCGAGGCCAATGCCGCATTCCTGTCCCGCGCGGACTTCTTTCGCATCGTCCTTGAATCGGCGCAACGACGAAACACGGCCCGTGTAAACGACGACGTTGTCGCGCAGCAATCTGACGTGGCTGTCGCGGCTAACGCGCCCATCCTGCACGACGGAGCCGGCAATCGTTCCGACCTTGGTGACCCGAAACGCCTCGAGCACCTCGGCTCGGCCCAAGTAAATTTCCTTGATGACCGGATCGAGCAACCCCAACATCGCCTGCTTGATTTCGTCCAGGAGTTCGTAAATGACGGTGTGGAGCCGGATGTCGATTTTTTCGCGCTCCGCCAAGGCGGCGGCCATGCGTTCCGGTCGGACGTTAAAGCCGACGATGACGCTCCCCGAGGCGGCGGCAAGCAGCACATCCGACTCGGAGACGGCGCCGACGCCCTCGTGCACGATGCGGACGGTGACCTTTTCGGTGGAGAGTTTGCGGACGCTGTCGACAAGGACTTCCGCCGAGCCTTGCACGTCGGCTTTCAGCAGCAGTGAAAGCTCCTTGACGTCTCCCGCTTTGAGCCGCTCCTGGAACTGGTCGAGGGACAGACGGGCCGTCTTGGCGAGAGTCTGTTCACGGACCTTGTTTTCGCGGTACTCACCGACCTTTTTAGCTTTGTCGGTGTCGGTGACCACCTGCAAAGCGTCGCCCACTTCGGGGAGTCCTTCGAGGCCCAGAACCAATACGGCGGAGGAGGGCGGGGCTTGCTTGATCTTCGCGGCGCGGTCGTCGATCAAGGCGCGCACCTTCCCGAAGACCGAACCAATGAGAAAATAGTCGCCGACTTGGAGCGTCCCATTCTGAACAAGCACGGTGGCGACCGGTCCCTGGCCGCGATCAAGTTTGGACTCCAGCACGGTTCCTTCGGCGGCGCGCGAGGGGTTAGCCTTCAGCTCCTTTATGTCGGCCATCAGCAGGATCATCTCAAGGAGCGTATCGAGGTTCTCTTTCGTCTTAGCCGAGACGGGTACGACGACGGTTTCCCCTCCCCAGTCTTCGGGGAGCAGGCCGCGGTCCGCCAACTGCTGCTTAACGCGCTCGGGGTCGGCGTCGGGCCTGTCAATCTTGTTGATGGCAACCAGGATGGGCACGTCGGCCGCCTTGGCGTGGTCGATCGCCTCGACGGTCTGAGGCATAATGCCGTCATCCGCGGAGACCACCAAAACGACAAGGTCGGTCACACGGGCGCCTCTAGCCCGCATACGCGTGAAGGCTTCATGGCCCGGCGTGTCTAGGAAGACAATGCGGCGCCCGTTCTTGTCCACCTGATAGGCGCCAATAGCCTGCGTGATGCCGCCGGCTTCACGGTCGGCGACATTGGTCTCGCGGATCGAGTCGAGCAGCGAGGTTTTGCCGTGGTCGACATGGCCCATCACGGTGACTACCGGCGGGCGGGTCTCGAGATCTTCGGGCACTTCGGCCTGTTGGACAAGCTGGGCCGCTTCTTCCTCGAAGCTGACCTCCGTGGCCATGGCCCCGAAATATTTGCAGAGGTCTTTGATCGTGTCTAGGTCCAGCGTTTGGTTGATGGTGGCAAACAGGCCTCGATCCACCAACCTCTTGATAACGAGGTTAGCCTTCAGACCCAGCCTTTCGCCAAGTTCCTTGACGGTGGTTCCATCGCTGACGGTGACTTCGGTATGGACCGCCTTGGGCGGGGCGCCAGCCATTTTGGCGGCTGCCTGGCGGCGCAAGATCTTTTCCTCGCGCGCGGCTTCGGGGTCGCGAACAGTTCTGGCGCCGATTGGTCGGGGACCGCGGTACTGACCCGGACGGCGAGGCGGCCCTCCCCCGGGGACGAAGCCGGGTCGGCCGGTGGGGTGAAACGTTCTGGGACGAGTTTGAGGCAGAGTCGAAGGGCGGGACGTGGGCAAACCCGGGACTGGAGCTGAACGGGGTCTCTGATAAATCGGTTTGCCGGGGACCACCATGGGCTTGGCAGGTCCCGGCGGAGTCCGAGCGGCCCGCATCCGCGGCCTGGCCGTCCCCCCGGGAGGAACCACGGGGCTGCCCGGCAGCAGCTGAGCCGTCGGCGCACCAGCGGTGCCTACGCCTGGAGCGCTCGCTGGGAACGGGGTCCGGACGGGACCCACGGGAGAAACCGCTGTCCTCTTGAGCGGAGCTCTGGGCCCACTGGCCTTGCCCTTCGTCTCGGATGGAATGGGTTTGACCGGCGTGGCCGGAACCGTGGGAGTCCCTGCGACGTACCGGCTGGTTGGTCGGAGACCGGTCTCTCCGCTAGCGGCCGGGGTCTGGGGAGACCGACCATGCGCCGCACCCTTTTCGTCACCGGCCTTGGGAATCGAAGCACCAGGCGCGCTCGGCGGCGCGGACGCCGCGGCCGTAGTTTTCGGGCCCGCTCCCGCGGGAGATTTCAGCGGCGGACGAAACTCGCGAACCGGGGGGCGCAGCGGTGTGCCACTGCCGGCGATCCTAAGCGAAGGCCGCGAAATGGCCGGGACCCGCGGCTTGACGCCGACCGGCTGCAATTTCGGTGAACTTGCCGGAGTTACGGTCGATGAAGCTCTGGGCGAGGAGCTGATCGTAGCGGCTGAACGGGGTGCTGGAGAAAGATCGCGCTTTTTTTGCAGAAAATCTCGGACCGCCTCCGCCGTTTTCCGGTCGACGGAGCTCGAATGGGTCTTTTTTTCCTCTATTCCGAGCTCGGGCAGAACCTCAAGGATCGCGCCAGCCTTGACTTCCAGCTCCCGTGCCAACTCGTTGATCCGAATTTTTTGTGCCTTATCTCCCAAGACAGGTCTCACTCCTTGACGGTTATCCCATCATCACCACCGCCCTCGTTTCCGCCCTCCGCCTGCTGCCGGGGGGCTTCGGACTCGATCTGTGAAGGGGGCCGGCCTGCTTCGGCAGGTTGATCGGCCTCTGCCGAGAGGTTACTCTCCCCCATGTTATCAAAGTCGGCGCCGGCCTCAGGATACGTCTCGTCGGTCTCGAGGGGTTCTTCGCCTTCGACCGGAAGCCCGGGCATCAGTGGAGGCGTAAGGGGCAGAGCCCGCGCGGTTTCCGCCGCCGGAGCAGGGGTGTCTTCAGCCGGCGGCGGGGTCTCGGGCTGGGCGGCAAGGGCCTCCTGAGCCAGTCCCGGCAGCGCGCCCGAATCTTCGAATTGGGAATAAAAGCTGTTAACGGCCAGCTGGATTCTCTCGACAAGTTTGGGACCAATGCCGGAGATCTCCTGAAGCTGCTCGGGGGTCATATCGGCCAGCCGCTCGACCGTGGAAGAGCCGGCTTCGAGGAGTTTGTCGACCAGCTTCTCTCCCAGCCCGTGATCGAGCAGCACACTGACCGGGGTGCCCGCCCCGACCATCGCCTCCATGGCTGATTCGACCTCTTGCCGCTTTTCTTCCGCGCTCTTGATGTCAATGCGCCAGCCCATCAACTTGGCCGCTAGGCGGACGTTTTGTCCTCTTTTGCCGATAGCCAGCGAGAGCTGTGAGTCGTCCACGATCGCCTCCAGATGCTTTCCCGCCGGGTCGACAAGGGTAACGCGACTGATATTGGCCGGACTCAGGGCGCGCGCGACCATTTCGGCCGCCTCTTCCGTGAATTCCACGATGTCGATCTTCTCCCCCCGCAACTCCCGAATGATCGACTGCACCCGCATGCCTCTCATCCCGACGCAAGCCCCAACAGCATCAACGTCGCGGTCGCGAGATTGAACGGCGATCTTGGTCCTCTCGCCGGCCTCGCGCGCGCAAGCGCGAATCTGGACGGTGCCGTCGTAGATCTCGGGAACTTCTTGCTCAAACAGGGTCTTAACCAGTATCTCGTCCGTCCGGGACACGATCATCGCGGGCCCGCGGCCGGCCTTGTCAAAGCCTTTGATCACGACGCGGACACGGTCGCCGGGAGAGAAGCTTTCCAGTCTGGATTGTTCGCGCCTGGGCAGCCTGGCCTCCGTACGGCCGATGTCCACGATCAGGTCCGGACCTTCGATCCGTTTGACCGTGGAGCCGATCATCTCTCCCAGCCGGTCCGCGAACTCGTTATAGATCGTTTCCCTTTCCGCCTCGCGAATCTTCTGAAAAATGACTTGTTTGGCCAGCTGCGCGGAGATTCTGCCCAGCTCCGCGGTGGGTTTCGGGTAGCGGATCTCACTGCCCAGCTCTGCCCGCGGATCGAGGGAACGGGCTTCAGCCAGACTAATCTCTTTACCGGGATTGGCCACCATATCGGTCACGGCCTTGACGGCGAAAACCTGGAGGTGCCCCTCGTCGTTGAACTCGGCGACCAGTTCTTCGTTGGTCTTGTAGTACTTGCGCGCGGCCGCCAAAATCGCGTCTTTGACCGCCTCGATCACGATCTGGGGATCGATCCCCTTGGCGTTGCTGAGATCCTCAATGCTACCGTAAATATTCTCCATCGTGACCTCAAATGCCGCTCGCTATCGAGGCCCGCAAAATACAGTGGCTTGGGAACACGGGCACAGCATGCTGTGTCCCTAGGGCCTGAACACGGACCATGTCACCATCATTCGCGAGACTCACTAGATCTCCACGACCAAGCGCGCGCTTTCGATATCGTCGAAACGGAATCTGATGTCCGATTCCGATCCGATCCGGAGGATGACCTCGGACTTGTCGCATCCTTGAAGCTGTCCGGTAAACTGCTTCCGTCCGCCGACCGGCCGGCGCAACCGGACACGGGCTTTCTTGCCGCTGAAACGTTCGTAATCGGCCAACTTGACGAGCTTGCGGTCAAGACCGGGCGAGGAGACCTCCAAGACGTAGCGTCCGGGCAAGAGATCCTCGACATCGAGAATCGCGCTGACCTGCCGGGAGACCAACTCGCAGTCGCTGTGGGAGATGCCCGCGGGCTTATCCAGATACAGTCGGACGATTCGATTCCCCGAGCTGCCGCGAACCTCGACATCGACAACCTCCATCCCCTCGGAAGAGGCGACTCGGCCGGCGATGTCGTTGATCCGACGGCGAACGTTGTCATCAAACCATGCCACAGTAGCAGCGCGGTCCCACAATAAAAAAGTGGGCCAAAGCCCACTTTTCGACGCGACCTCCGTGTTTGACCAACTTTCTATTTTAGTGCTTGAGAACAGACAAAAGCAAGACGATACAGTGCCGGCGCATGACGGTATCTGAAAACGGAGGCGCCCAGAGGGAAAAGACCTCAAACGCGCCGGGAGCGGGTTCGCCGCCGGAGATCGGCGTGGAGAACGCCATCGAGGTTCCCACACGCTCATGCTGGGTTTGATCCGAGCCGATAAGAGGGACGTGGCGCGGCCCGTCCGACCGGCCGGGTTGCCCGCCGAGCAGCGAAAGCTTCGGAGGGTGAAGCCGAGTCGGCAAATGAGGGCGCTCCAGGCGGGTCGGAACCGAGTACTAGCCCGCTTTTATCGAGAGGGGCGAGGCGAAGAGCGTGAGAAACCCCGTCAGCGCCCAACGCGAGACGCTTGGGGCCGCGTCTCTATGAATAATGCGGGCGTACTGGGAGAGTCCGTTGGGCACGGCGAGCAAGTGCGACGTAGTAATGGCGGGCTTACTGTGTGCTTTGACCGTCAGGTGGTGAGAAAAGCGGGCTAGGGATCCCGAGAGCCTCGCTTTTCCTGGAATCATGCCTACTAGTCGACTTGAGTCGTCCAGCAATCCGCCCCATGCCGTGGAGGGCCCGGGATGCCCGCCCTATGAGCGGGCTCTCGCTCGGTTTCTGCAGTCGCAATCGGAACCGGACCGCATGGAGCTGTGTCTGCTGGCCAAGGAAATGGCCGCCCAGCGTACGCCGATCGCCGAAGCACTGGAGAGCAACTGGCGGACCGCTCGCGCTTTCTTGCGCACTCCTCCCGCCGCGCAGCGAGAGCGATGCGTCGAGGCCATCGCTCAATCGCAACGAGACCTTGGAGAGGCTTTCGACCAGGCCGTCCGGCTAGAAGCTCGGGCGCATGTGAGACTCGCCTCCGCGTACGCTCAAAAGACCCGAGAGGTCAAAACTTTACTCGACAGCCTCCCCGCTTTCGCCTTCATGAAGGACTCCGACTTTCGCTACGCGGCCGTCAACGAGGTGTTTTGCGAAGCTCTGGGGCGCCCGGCGAAGGATCTCATCGCGAAAACGGACTTCGACCTGTTCCCTGAAATCGTGGCTCAACGGTTCGTGGACCGAGACCAAGAAGTCGTGCGCGGCCGTTCGGCCATCCGGCATGAGGAAACGGTGGATATTAACGGACGAGTTCGAACCATGCTGGTGATCAAGGCTCCGGTGTTGGATCCGAACGGAACCCCCACCGGACTGATCGGCGTCGGCTTCGACATCACCGAACGCAAGCGCATCGAGCAAGAGCACACACGGCTGGCAGCCGCCTTGGAGTCGGCCGGAGAAGCGGTTCTGATTACCGACACGGAGGGAACCATCCAATTCGTCAATCCGGCCTTTGAGCGGCTGACGGGCTATTCCAGTCATGAAGCGATTGGAAGAAACCCGCGCATGCTGAAAAGCGGCTTTCATGGCGCAGAGTTCTATCGACAGATGTGGGAAACGTTGGGCCGGGGACAAGTATGGCAGGGGACGCTCAGAAACAAGAAGAAAGATGGGTCGCTATTTGACGCCGATCAAACACTCGCGCCGGTGCAGGACCGCGCGGGGAAGACCAACAGCTACGTGGGGGTCGTCCGCGACATTACCGAACGCAAGCGGATGGACGAGAGCCTACAGCGAGCGGTGATGGTCAAGGTCGAGTTTACCTCGATGGTTTCCCATGAGCTGCGGACGCCACTGACCGCGATCAAAGAAGCCATCGACGTGGTGGCCGACCTCACCGCCGGACCCGTGAACCAGCATCAAGCCGAGTTTCTGGCCTTGGCAAAGCGCAATGTGGACCGATTGCACCGTCTCATCAACGACACGCTGGACTTTTCCAAGTTGGAGCGCGGAGAGTTCCACTTGGAGTTGGGGCCGCACGATCTCAACGCTCTGACCAGAGAGATCGTCATGCAGCAGCGGCTGGCGGCTCAGAAACAAGGCTTGCGGCTCGAGATCTCCGTCGAGGAGGGACTGCCGCCGGTTCGCCTGGACCCGGACCGCGTCAGTCAGGTTCTGATCAACTTGATTGGAAACGCCGTGCGCTATTGCGACGGCGGATGGATTGAGGTCAGCACTCGGCGAGGCGATGGGGAAGACGTCGTCGTCAAGGTGCAGGACAGCGGCCCGGGCATCCCCGAGGACAAGCTGGAGCACATTTTCGAGGCCTTCGTGCAGCTCAGCACGGGCCCGGGACGTCGCTCGGGAGGAACCGGTCTGGGCCTATCGATCAGTAAGAAACTCGTGGAACTGCACGGCGGGCGCATTTGGGTCGAGTCCGAGGTGGGCCGGGGTTCGGCGTTCAATTTCACTCTTCGCCTCCATGAAGAGTCGATCGAAAGGAGCTAGAGAGTGGCCAAATCGAGGGTTCTCATTGTCGATGACGAAGAAGACGTAGTGGCCGCGCTGCAGTTCAGACTGGCCTCGGCCGGCTACGAGGTCTTCGCCGCCTCGGACGGGGCAGAAGCTTTGGAAGTCCTTAAGCGTGAGACCGTGGATCTCGTTCTAGCCGACTTCATGATGCCGGAGATCAACGGTTTGGAGCTGACCCGTCTAGTGAAAGCCAACCCAAATTGGTTCGAGACCCAGATTGTACTGTTCTCGTGCAATTCCGAGCCCGAATTTCGAAACCGCGCGCTTGAGCTCGGCGCGATCGACTATCTTCCGAAAACCGGCGGGGCGAATTCGATCGTGGCCAGAGTGTACGAGATTCTCGGTCCGCAGACGAAGGAACCCTCCCCTCCCGCCGAGCGCTCCTTCCCGGAATCAGAGCAGAGCCTTCCCGAGTCAGCCTTGGGCGAACAACTCCGAGCCCTGTCGCGGAGTCTGGCGGATATGCTCCATCTAGCTCAGATGGAGAAAGACATTCCCTCTACGACCCAATACGCGCTGGATTCCGCCAACAGAATCGCCGGTGACATTGCTCGCTTGGTCCGCTCCGTCGAGGAAAAATCCGCAGCGCCGTCACCCACCGCAAACCGACCGAAAACAACGTCCTGATGGAACCGGAAAACGAAGCGCAGACCATCCTAATCGTCGACGACGAAGAAGACGTCGTGAAACCCATCATTTTTCGATTGGAGATGCAAGGCTTCGATGTACTCATGGAGGCGGACGGAGAAACTGGCTTCCAGACCGCACTCGCCGAAATGCCGGACCTGATCTTGCTCGACATCATGATGCCCGGCATCGACGGGCTGACGTTGTGCCAGATTCTCAAAGAACGGCCCGATACCGCGCACATTCCGACCATCATGCTGACGGCGAAGACGACGATGGGGGGACGTGGAGAAGGCCTTTGCCGTCAAAGCCAACGATTACGTCGCCAAGCCTTTCGAATGGCAGGAACTATTGGGGAAAATCCAACGCTGTCTGGCGTATGAGGGCGCCGTCCAACCGGAGACCCCCTAGCCCCAATACTCGTTAGTTAAGACCCGGTCCAGCCCCGGAGCGACTGTGTCGAAAGTCAAGGGGAAAGTGAACAGTATGGGGGCCGAAGCCGTCCAAGTTCCCAAAGCGAAGACCCGGTTTCACGTGTCGGGATCTTGGGAGCCAGGATCCGCCACGCTCGACTTCGCCTTCTACCCCACCCGTTCGACGAAGGCTTCGTATGAGCCCGGTGAGCGCTTGTTCAGCCACTCGGCGTAGGCCTGGGCGACCGTCTCCAGGTTTTTCCAAGTCGTAGGGTCCTTCCTCGATTCGCGCATTTCCGGGAGAAAGTCTTTGATCCGTACCCATGTAAGCAGCAATTCGAACCCGCTTTCGAAGAAGATTTCCCGCTGGAGCACGTCGCCGGTGATGAACGAAGCCACCATATCCCAGTAGCTCACCACCATGCGGAATGAGGCGTGGTCGTCCGACCCCGGCGGACACAATTCGTTCACCTCCCCACAGTTCTTAGCGTGAAACGAGGCTGTGAACCACTGCCGTGCTTGGCGCATCCTCTCCTCGCGTCGCAGCTCGAATAGTCTCAGGATCAAGTTGACATCGTCGTACGTTGCGCAGTTCGTGGGCATTGCGTAGGTCTCCTGTTGAAAGACTTTGCCGGGACCTGGCCAGCGTTTCTCACCACGACCTTGGCAGATGAAGCGAAAGGGCCAGAGGCCATGGCCCGCGGCAACAGTTTGTGTACATCGCCCAGCGTACACTATGTCGGCAAGCGGGCGCGATGAATCGCGCCCCTACATCCCGGACAGCGGGTATTCGCTTCCAATTCTAGCGGCCGTGGTGAGAGCCGGGTAGCCCGTGGCATAGGCAATCCCACCTGTGGCGTGCAAATGAGATCCTCAGCGAACAACCGCCTGTTACGCTCCTCCAGACTGGAAACCGAGCGGATTCGGAAGACTCCTTTGGTGGCGCGGGCTCCCGGCGGCGTCTCCTTCTTGGGTGCTGATCGCTCCCAGCCGGAAGTAACTGTTATACTCGTTTTTCTGCTTTTGCGCCAGCAGAGATTTTCCTATGGCTGAAGAGGAAACCGCGGCGGTCGCCGAAGAAACCCCCGATCCGAATCTCGTCTCGACGCTCTCGGACGGGACGAAGGTGAAAAGGCGCATCCCGCGCCAAAGGGCTTGCAACAACCCGGGCAAGAACAACAATATCTGCCGCGGACATCTTAAGCGTTGGTTTGAATTTGGCGACGAAGTCAGGCGGCAGTTCGGCTCCCAGCCGGAAGTCTACCGCTGCGAAAGGTGCCAGACGCTCTATTTGCCGAATCAGGAAGAAGGAGCGCGCACCGGAACGCTGGCTTTTTGAGTTTCGGCCCGGTGCGCGATCTCGGCGGGAACCCTAGGGTCGCGACCGAACACCGGGGCCGTTGAGCGCTAGAGATATCGGCTCTGCGAACGCTACGGCCCTCAAGGGCGGATGGGAGTGCCCGCTCATACTTCCCGGTCCCGTCCGCGTCTGATACCTTGACCGGAAAGCCATCCGCCGCCCGAGGGGATCGACAATTCGCAAGGAATGACTTTCCCCAAAAAAAGGACCCTCCGCCGAACCCGGCGCCGGAGCGGCGCCTGCCAGCCTTACTTGTGATTGAAGCTCGAGCAAGCACCTGCGTTGGCTGACAAGAGCCCCGCCCACGCTGAACCCGGCGGAGAGGAGGTTTGAAGAGGTGTACATAGTGGCTCACCCATTCTCTTTGTTGGCTTGCACTTGCGCGCCCAAACCGTTGCGGAAAACAACCATCTCAGGATCAATGAGTTAGGCGTCACGCTCGGGCCCCTCCCGTGTCGCTGAGACGGCCTGCTGTGTCACGATGCCCCGCCGGGCTAGCCTGCTCATGCGGCGCCGGCGAGTGAGCGCTTGCCACTGGGTCTCTGCTTCCCGCCTACGAACTTCCGGTTCTGTTGCAGCCATTCCGCTCGGCGGACGCCCGCCGTATGGCTGACGCCCGCCCTTCAGACGGGATACGATACGTTGATGGCCCGGCCCCTGGCTCCTCTGCGCCCCGAGCTCGACATCATGCCCTCGCCGGTTCCCGACCAGCCGGGGCTGCTGATTCGCGATCCCTTTCAGTACAGCGACGCCACGATCATCGTTCCTCCCCTGCTGGCTCGCGGCCTCATCTTCTTCGACGGGGAGCATACCGACCTCGACCTGCAGGAGTTTCTCACCCGCGCGACCGGCGATTTGCGGGCCACCGAAGCTGCCCGCAATCTCATCGACTCGATGAGCGAATGCGGCTTCCTTGATTCGCAAGAGTTTCACGAAATGCGGGATCACAAGCAACGCGAGTTCGCCGAGGCCGGGGTCCGCCAACCCGCCCACGCCGGGATCGCCTATCCCGCCGAAGCCGACGCCTTGCGAGAGAAGCTGCGCGACTACGGAACGGCAGAGGGGTCGAACTCCACGGCTACCGACTCGCTCGTCGCGCTGGCCGCGCCTCACGTCAGCCCCGAAGGAGGCTTTCGAAGCTACGCCTCCGCTTACCGGCGGCTGGGGCCTCAACACACCGACAAGACGTTCGTGATCCTGGGCACCTCGCACTACGGGGAGCCGGAAAAATTCGGCCTGACGCGCAAACCTTTCGTAACGCCGCTTGGCACGATCCGGACAGACCACGCACTGGTCGATTGGCTTGCCGCTGAAGCCCCGCAATCGATCGAAATGGAAGACTACTGTCATGCGAGCGAACATTCGATCGAGTTCCAGTGCGTGTTTTTGCAGCAGGCGCTCGGCGGCAGCGATTTCAAGATCGTGCCGATCTTATGCGGTCCGCTCGCCGAAAGCTTGTTGACGGGCAGAGCACCTGAGGGGAACGATTCCGTGAGACGGTTTTTCAAGGCGCTTGGCGAATTAGGTGAGAAGCACCGGAAGCGGCTGATCTGGATACTCGGGATCGACCTGGCCCATATCGGCCGCCGCTATGGCGACCCTTTCTCGGCTGTGGCCGAGCAAGGGTCCATGCAGCAAATTCGATCACGCGATGAGGCCCGGCTCAAGTATGTTTGCCAAGGTGACGCGGAGGGATTCTTCGAACTCGTCCATCCCAACCAAGATGAGTTGCGCTGGTGCGGCTACTCGCCCCTCTACACCTTTCTGCAATCGGTCAAAGGGGTGCGAGGCAGGGTTCTCAACTACGAACAGTGGAACATCGACCAGCAGTCGGTGGTGAGCTTCGCGGGAATGGAGTTCACGGAGGCCGGGTAGGGAGAGCAGGTGGGCACGGCATGCCGTGCCCACCTGGAGTATCGCTCCAAGCCGGCATTGGGCGCCGGAAATGCCCCTCCACGCGGGAATCGGCCCTTGATGGTTGAACGCAAGCCCCCGATCGCGGAATAATGGAAACTCTCACCGGCTGCTAAGCTTATCGGTGTTTCAGGCCGAAGGTTTCCAAACAGGAGGATTTCAGTGACCCGTCAAATTGCACATGCCGCTCTGAAGGCGATTGACGCTCGGATTGCCGCGCGAAGTCTGCTGCTTCACCCGTTCTACCAAAGCTGGGTGGAGGGTACTCTGCCGATGCCGGCGCTCCGCGATTATGCCAAGCAGTATTACCGCCACGTAGCAGCGTTTCCGACCTATCTCTCCGCCGTGCACTCGCACACGGAGGACGCCGAGACGCGCCGGCACATCCTTGCCAACCTGATCGACGAAGAGGCCGGGTACCCGAATCATCCTGAGCTCTGGCTGCGGTTCGCCGAAGGCATGGGCGTTGAGCGAGACGAGGTCGCCGCCGCCGCACCCTGGGAGGAGACTGAACGCCTGGTCGGCACGTTCCAGGCGATTTGCCGCGAGCGCGGCACGGCGGAGGGTCTCGCGGCCCTCTATGCTTACGAAAGCCAGATTCCCGCTGTCGCCGAATCGAAGATCGCCGGACTGAAGAAATTTTACGGTGTGACCGAACCGCGGACCCTTTCCTATTTCGAGGTTCACATCGAAGCGGACCGCGAACACGCGGCCGTCGAGCGTGAACTTCTCGAGTCCCACCTAAGCGAAGAAAACGCATCCGCGGCCGCCGATGCCGCCGATGAGGTCCTGGACGCTCTTTGGGAGACCCTCTCCGGCGTCTGCCGGCGCCACGAGCTGCCCTGCTGAGAATATTGCCGTGCTTGTTCGAGGCATGCTGTGCCCCTACGGTTCTGTCGGGTGCCTGGAAAGCAGGGGCGCGGCATGCCGTGCCCAGGGGTTCCGATGGTCCACCTGGCTTCTAAACATTAGGTGATCGAACTTATGCAATGGGCTAGCAGCCCGTGGTAGAAGTGAAGGTCGCGAAAAATCGGGTACAGCCAGCCAATTTGCTTCAAGCTAAGTGCTTTTTTTCTAGGGCCATGGCGGGGGCCGAATTGGTGGCAGTCCCCATTTTTCGCTCCTGAACGACTTTTGCCACGGGCTGCTAGCCCGCTTTTCTCAGCTCGGATCACGCCGGTTCGAAAGCTCAGACGTCTTGAGGGGAGGACGAACAATGACAAACCCAGCGAATACGCAACAGGCGGGGAATGGGAAACCACCGGTGACGCCTGAGGGCCCCACCAAAATGGGGCGACGTGCTTTTGTGGCGGCGGCTGGTAGCGTTGCTACGGCTGTGACCGCGCTAGCTCGTGACTACGGACCGAACGCTAAACCCGTCCGTTATCCGGATCCCGATATCGTGGTGCTGGACAAAAGATTCAAGCCCTACAAACTCGGCAATACACCCATTCAGCGGCTACACACGGGGACCTTGTGGGCGGAGGGACCGGCCTGGAACGGCGTCGGCCGGTATCTGCTGTGGAGCGATATTCCGAACAATGTTCAACTGCGTTGGCTGGAAGAAGACGGCCACGTCACGACCTTTCGCCGGCCCTCGGGCAACAGCAATGGGAATACGTTCGACTGGGAAGGCCGCCAGATCGCCTGCGAACACGGGAACCGCCGAGTAGTCCGCTACGAGTACGACGGCAGCCTGACCGTGTTGGCCGACGCGTGGCAAGGGAAGCCGCTTAACGCGCCGAATGACGCCGTGGTTCACCCTGATGACGGCGGCATCTGGTTCACGGACCCGGGCTACGGCAGCCTGATGAACTACGAGGGGAACAAGGGGAAGCTGCATCTCAAGGAGGCCGTCTACCGCATCGACGCCAAGACCGGGAAGATGGATATGGTGACGGATGACCTATTCAAGCCTAACGGTCTGTGCTTTTCGCCGGACTACAAGAAACTCTACATCGCCGAGACCGGAGCGTCGCATTACGAGGAAGCGCCGAGAAACATCAAGGTCTGGGACGTCGTGGACAGGGCGAAACTTGCTAACGGGCGCGAGTTTACGTCCATGGAGTTGGACGGGAAAGCCGGTTTCGCCGACGGAATCCGCGCCGACATCGACGGCAATGTCTGGGCCAGCGCCGGTTGGGTGGGCGAAGGGTACGACGGGGTCCACATCTTTGCCTCTGACGGCGACCGCATCGGCCAGATTCGACTGCCGGAAATCTGCTCGAACGTCTGCTTCGGCGGCACGAAACGAAATCGATTGTTCATGACCGGCAGCCAATCGCTCTATGCCGTTTACGTCGAAACCCAAGGCGCGCACATTACCTGAACACCTCTCTCCCGCGGTGTTTTTCTCGTGAATCTCCCGCCCTGGCGTCGGGTCGCACCGCTACCCGTATTTCTCGCCGGCGGGCCAGTACTATCGGAGCGACGCCGCCGTTTGAGATGTAGGCGCGCGATTGACCCCGCCCGCTTACCCGACAGGCTGATGTACACAAACTGATGTACACAAACTGTTGCCCTGAGCTATGGCTGGCGGGCCTTTCACGCCAATTCGCTGGGAAGGGTGGTGAGAAATGGGGGCTAGGAGATCGATCCGGCCGCGCGCAGATTCTCGAGCCCGTCGACGAGGGTCTGGCGGATCTTGTCGTTGACGCCGCCCTGGTGGAATTCCGCGGCCAGGCGGATGGCGTTCTTGATGGCGTTCGGGTTCGAGCTTCCGTGACAGATGATACAGACCCCTTTCCCGCCCAGCAGCGGAGCCCCGCCGTATTCGGAATAATCCATTCGCTTGCCGAAATCCTCGAAGGCTTCCCGAACCAGAACGTAGCCGATCTTGCGCGTCAGGGTGGCTTCGAGCGACTCGCTCAACATTGATTTGATTGTTTGGACCAGTCCCTCGCTTACCTTCAACGCGACGTTGCCGATAAACCCGTCGCAAACGATGACGTCCACGCGGCCGCTATAGAGGTCGCGGCCCTCTACGTTTCCCACGAAATTCAGGGGAAGCTGTTTGAGTAGCGGCGTCGCACGGCGGGTCTGTTCATTCCCCTTCTGCTCTTCCTCGCCGATCGACAGCAGACCGACGCGGGGTTGCGCCCGGTGATGGATCACCCGCGAGTAGACGTCGCCCATGATGGCGAACTGGGCCAGCATCTCGGGGCTGCAGTCGACGTTGGCGCCGACGTCGATCAACACCGCCCAGGTTTTCTCGAGCGTCGGGAACACCTGCGCCAGCGCCGGCCGGTAGACGCCCGGCAGAACGCCCATAACGACCTTGCTGATGACCATGATGGCCCCGGTATTGCCGGCGGAAATCAGTCCGTGGGCGCGCCCCTCGCGGACCAGCCGCGAGGCCACGTGGAGCGAGCTGTCGCGCTTGCTCCTGAGCACCTTGCCGGCGCCGTCTTCCATGGTGATCACTTCGCTGGCGTGGGCGACGGTGATCGCCAGCCCCGCGGTGTCGTGGCGATCCAGCTCCGCCCGGACGGCATCCTCGTTGCCTGCCAAAATGACGCCGACGCCGTGTTCGCGGGCCGCTTGCACGGCGCCTTCGACTTCGACGGCGGGAGCCTGGTCGCCGCCCATCGCATCCACGGTGATGGTCGTGGTCGGGTGCACGGGTTTATCGAATCGAGTTCAAGGGGTGCGGATTTTCGGCGTGCGGGCGTCGGACGGTCTGCCCGGACGCCCCTTTGCTACGCTACTCGGTTTTGACTTCCACGATCTCGCGGCCTCGATACTGGCCGCATTCCGGGCAAACACGGTGGGGCTGCTTGTGCGCCCCACAGTTGGGACAGACGGTTAACGATCGTATCCTGAGGTGGTCGTGGGCCCGGCGCTTGCTCGTCCTAGGCTTGGAATGCCTGCGTTTGGGATTGGGCATATCTATATCTTATGACGGTTTGTGAAACTGCAACTTCCTGAGAGGTTCCCAGCGGGGGTCTGAAAAACCCCTCGCGCACGAACAGGCGCCGCGATTGAGATTCGCGCCGCATTGGGAGCATATTCCCCGACAGTCCTCCCGGCAGATACCGCGCATCGGCAACCACAGTAGAATCTGCTCTTTCAACACGTCGGCCAGTTCCAGTCCCGGCTCTTCGTAAAAGCCGAGGTCGGTATCCGAGGTATCGATCGCGACGGCCTCTTTCCGCGCTATGACGCTCATCGGGTAATAGAAAAGGTCGAAGTCCTGATCGAGCCCGGACTCGACGCCATTGAGGCAGCGGGCGCAGGTTCCGCCCATCGCTCCCCGAATCCTGCCGCGGACGCGAATCGTCCGCACACCCTGGGCGTCGAGCAACTCCGCCGAACCCAACGCCTCGATCTCGCCGAGCTGCTTCCAGCCGCTGCCGGAAAACTGAATCGTCCCGGGTCGAAAGCGGTCGTCGAAGGCCATCCTTCGACGCTCCAGAATGTTGACGTCGATGAGCACCCTTCAACTCCGGCCCGCGAATCCACGCTTATTATACCGGGTCCGCCGAGGGGTTTCAGGGACCATCGGGTGGTGGGGGTGATGGGGGCCCAGTGTGTGTCCTGGTTCAGCCGGAACGGGAGAGCCGACGTTCCGCGGTAGTGTAGAAGACCGCCCTGCGGGCGGGGATTTTCTTAAGGCATCGGGGTCTTTCGATCCGATGAAGTTGGGAGCGGGCGCGAGAGTCCTTCCCCACGCCCACAAGTCATCGTCTCGATGAGCCCACCGGGCTATCCCTCGGCAAGGTATTGTCAAGTTAACGGCGGTCGGCGACAATCGACCGATGGGATCACTGTATCGACGGCACCGCTTTCCACCCGAAATCATCAGCCATGCCGTCTGGCTGTACCATCGGTTCACGCTGAGCTTTCGCGATGTCGAGGACCTTCTCGCCGAGCGTGGCGTCACGGTGTCCTACGAAGCCATCCGATCTTGGTGCCGGAAGTTTGGACCGGAGTACGCCCGAACTCTGCGGCGGCGACAAGGTCGACTCGGTGACATCCGGCACGTGGACGAGCTGTTCATCACGATCCGCGGCGAGCGGCATTATCTTTGGAGAGCGGTGGACCAGGACGGCGACGTCCTGGATATTTTGGTCACACGCCACCGAGACAAGAGAGCCGCCAAGCGCTTCTTTCGCAAGGTGTTGAAGCACCAAGAGAGGCCACCGCTGCAACTTGTTACCGACAAGCTGCGAACCTATCCGGCTGCGCACCGAGAGGTGTTCCCATCCGTCACCCACCAAACCGGGCAATACGAAAATAACCGAGCCGAAGTCTCGCACCAGCACACCCGGGAGCGGGAACGCCAAATGCGTCGCTTCAAATCGGCGGCTCAGGCCCAACGATTTCTGTCCGTCCACGGCCCGATTCACAACCTGTTCCGAATTGCCCGTCATCATCTCAAAGCGATCCACCATCGGCTCCTTCGGGAGCGAGCCTTCACTGACTGGAAGACGGCGACGTGTTCCTGCTGAAGGGGAGAAACCCCAGGCGGACTTCAGCGAACGTCGCCTCGGGGTCGTTAGCTTGACAATGCCGCGTCGAAGGTCTGATGACGACCGCCGACCGGATCAGCTGGCCAGGACGGATGAGGAGCGCACACAGGCCAGCCACGACTCGATCGGTCGGCCGGAGGTTGGGTGCGCGTTTCCTGGCGCGATTGAGGATCAGCACTTGCTGCTTGACGAGGACGGATTCGGCAACCACGGCCCGCGCGCCGCCGGGCCCGACGAGTCGGGCCACCGTCACCAGTAGATGGAGAAAAAGGACCGCGAGGTCACGCATGGCCTGATCCTAGCAAGCCCGCGATATCGAATAACTGCTTGCTAATTTACAATTCGCCATGCACAGCTGCGTACCTATCGGCCGTCCCGGACAGCTTGCCGCGCTTCGGACTCGGCTTCCCGTTGGCGGCTTTTCTCCCGCTTGTCGTAGAGCTTCTTGGCCTTGGCCAAGGCCAGTCGGCACTTGATCTTCCCGCGCAACAGGTAGACCTTTGTTGGGATTAAGGTCAGCCCTTTCTCGTGGGTCTTGCCGATCAGCCGGCTGATCTCGCGGCGGTTCAGAAGCAGTTTTCGGGGCCGCAGGGGATCGTGATTCTGAAGATTGCCGTGAGAGTAAGGGCTAATGTGAGCGTTGAACAGCCACATCTCGTTGTCCCGAATCGTGGCGTAGGCGTCCCGCAACTGCAGCTTCCCCGCACGAATGGATTTAACCTCGGTACCGGTCAGAACCATTCCCGCCTCCATGTCTTCGAGCAGGAAATAGTCGTGCCTGGCTCGGCGATTGTCGCTCAGCATCTTAACGCCTTGATCGCTGCCGCTCATTTCCTTCCACGCTTGGCCCTCCGCCTACGTCACCTCTACGAGGGATCACTATGGGGATCGTACGCGCGGATGCCAGACGAGCAAGCTTGGGCCGGACTTCTGGTATCGCCTGCCGGACGCATGTCCCAGTTACTAGATTGGCACGTTTGACGGCTTCGGTCCACGGCGCTCGCCGCCTCGCCGGGGCGGTCGCCTCCGGGCTGATCCTGGCGCTGTTGCTGACCGCTTCGGCGGAAGCAGGCGGCCGCAAAGCCAAGAAGTTCTACAACCAGGGACGTCGGGCCGAGCTCGTGAAAGATTACGACCAGGCTCTGGAGCTCTATGAGCAAGCCGTCGCGGAAAACCCAGTGGATCAGCGATACCAGCTGGCCGCGCGCCGCATGCGCTTCGTAGCCGGGCAGGCTCACGTGGACCGTGGGCACAGACTGCGCCGGCAGGGGCAACTCGAAGAGGCGCTCAACGAATTCCAGCGGGCGTTGGAGATCGATCCGGCCTCGAGCGTCGCCGCGCAGGAGAGCAAGCGCACGGTCGAGATGATCGAGCGCCGTGAACGGCTCAAAGACGATCCCACAGCCGACGAAGAAACGATCGGCGTCGGACCTCTCGAAAGAGAACGGCGGGCGCGGGAGGCCAAAGTCGCGCGCTTGAAGGGGCTGCCCGAGCTCAGGCCCATCTCCACGCAGCTCATCAACCTGACGATCCCGAAACAAGAGAGCAAGGTCGTGTTTGAAACGATCTGCAAGCTGGCCGGCATCAACGTGCTTTTCGATCCTGACTATGACGAGCAGGAAATTAGCGTCGAGATCCAGAACTCCACGCTCCAAGACGCCCTCGACTACGTCAGCCTCACGTCCAAGTCGTTTTGGAAAGCCATCTCGCCGAACGCGGTCTTCATCACCAACGACAACACGAACAAGCGGCGGGACTACCAAGAAGAAGTTGTCAGAACCTTCTACCTGTCAAACGCGGCGACGCCGCAAGAAATCCAAGAGGTGGCGACCGCCATACGAGGCCTGACCGACATTCGGCGCATATTCCCGGTGAACTCGATGAGCGCGCTGATCGTTCGAGGGCCGGCGGACAAGATTGCGCTTGCCGAAAAAGTGATCAACGACATCGATAAAGCGCGTCCCGAGGTGATCATTGACGTGTTGGTGCTCGAGACAAGCAAGACGCGCAACCGCGAACTGGGGGTTACGCCGGTGTCGGGCGGCGCCAACGGGCTTAGCCTGCCGGTGACCTTCACCGGCGGTGGCTCGGCAGGGGGAGAAGGCGGCGGTGGCGGCGTAGCGCTTTCGGATCTAGGAAAGCTCAGCTCGCGCGACTGGTCAACCGTATTGCCGGGGGCCCAGCTTACCGCGCTGATGACCCGCTCGGATACTCGCTTACTGCAATCACCTCGGCTTCGCGCGGCGGACGGCTTCCAAGCCAGTCTGCGAATCGGTGATCGTATTCCCATCGCCACAGGCAGTTTTCAGCCCGGCATCGGCGGCGTGGGCATCAACCCGCTGGTCAACACGCAGTTCACCTATACGGACGTCGGAGTCAATGTGGACTTGACGCCTAAAATCCACAACGACTCAGAGGTGTCCATGCACATCGAGATCGAGATCTCGAACGTGCGCGACTTTGTCGATATTGGGGGCATCTCACAGCCCGTGATCGGCCAGCGCAAGGTGACGCACGACGTTCGCATCCAGGAAGGAGAGGCCAGCATTCTCGGCGGGCTGATGCAGTCGCAGACGTTCATCACGAAATCGGGTGTTCCGTTTCTCGGCTCGATACCGTTGATAGGACGCCTTTTTAGCAGCAAAGATGTTCAGACCTCGGAAAACGAGATATTGGTCGTGCTGGTGCCGCGCATCGTCCGGCTGCCGGAGATCAACGAAGTGAATCTTCAGGGCGTTGCCTCGGGAGTGGAACAGGTCTACCGGGTGCGATACGAAAGCGCGTCCAACGACGTCCCCGCGCTGCCGGAAGTGGGAGCGCATGCTCCCGGCCAACAGGGACCCGAAGCAACCGAGGTCGCCGAGGCTAGGCCGCCGGCTCCAAGCCCGGCGCTACCGCTTGTCGCGCCCGGTGTTCCCGCGGCGCCGGCCTTGACCGAACCCGAGGAGGCGGAAGAGGTTGAAGCGGCCGAGGCGGAACCCGCCGCAACCCGGGCGGCGGCTGAGGAACCCTCGGCCGGCCCAAGCTTCCGTTTCGCTCCCGCTGCGCCGGAAGTCGCCGTCGGCGAGCAGATCGAGGTCGGCGTGTCGGTTACCAATGTGAAGCAGCTTTTCGGCATTCCCATGCGCTTCGGATACAATCCGAAACTGCTTCGTCTCGTCGACATCCAACGAGGAACGTTCTTACAGGGAGACGGGCAAGACCTGATTTTCTCGAAGAATATTCGGCAAAGAGTGGGATTGGCGGCCGTCAACATCTCGCGCTTTCCCGGAACGGGAGGCGTGGACGGAGGCGGACTGCTGGTCAAGCTGGTTTTCGAGGGAGTGGCTCGGGGCCGCTCCGACGTCAAGGTAACACCCACGGGCGCTCGCGATGCCGAAAGGAAGCCTCTGAAGGTCGCTGCGGGCCAGGTCAGCGTGCGCGTTCGTTAGCCCGCTCCCCTCGCGGCGCGAGGGGAAGCGCCCCAGCGCACCGTCGGGAGGAGGCGCGGGATGGATCCCGAGTTTGTTAAACGATGCGGGCGCACTTGGACCCTACGGTAAGCAAGCACAACGAAGTCGTCGCGGGTCTGTAGCCTGCTTCCCGCGGAGCCGAGATCATGCGGAGACGAAAAAAACAGTCAGGATTAACCCTGGTGGAGCTGATCGTCGCCTTCACCATACTGTTAATCCTTTCGACGATGGCCTTGCCCCTGGCCCGCGTCAAGGTGCAGCGCGAGAAGGAAAGACGCCTGCGGCAAGCCCTGACTGAAATCCGTGCGGCCGTCGACCGTTATAAGGACATGGCGGATGAAGGCAAATTCGGGCCGCTCGACGAGGACACGTTTGGGTATCCTCTTACACTCGAGAGTATGGTCGAAGGCGTTACCATTCAAGCCACGGGA
Source organism: Bryobacterales bacterium (assembly GCA_965206025.1). GTDB lineage: Bacteria > Acidobacteriota > Terriglobia > Bryobacterales > UBA6623. The sequence continues at coordinate 1,770,380 of CBDBIU010000004.1, forward strand.
GTGGGCGGCAATCCTTTCGGGCAGGGCGGCAGGCAGGGTCTCGGAGGACAGGGCGGCAGGCAGGGTTTTGGCGGTCGCGGGGGCGCGTTCGGCGGTAGCCAAGGCCGTTCCGGTGGCGGGTTCGGCTCGCAGTCGCGCGGGGGATTCGGCGGTTCGACGAGGGGAGGGTTCGGCTCCCGGTCGGGCGGCGGGTTGGGAAGTTCCCGCCAGGGATCTTCCGGGATGGGTTCCGACGAGGAGGGCGAACAAAAGATCCGCTTCCTGCGCCGGATTCCGCTTGACCCCATCACGGACTCGACGAGCTGGGGGATGCGCTCGGTCCAGGATGACCCCGGGTCGATGAGCTGGGGTGGGCAGAACGTCTTCGATGTCTTCACAACCAGCATGGATGTGGCACTGGATGGGACACGCTATAGCGAGTGGTAAGGCAAGCCGGAAACAACGGGGTTTCACTCTCGTTGAATTGATAGTGGTGATGGCCATCATGTTGACCATCATCTCGATCGCCGTGCCGATGTATACAACCGCGATGGTCCGCGCGAAGGAGAGTGTCCTGCAGAGCAACCTGTTCACCATCCGCTCGGTGATCGATCAGTACACCTACGACAAGGAGTCGCCTCCTCAGAGCCTCGAAGACCTGGTCGCGGAGGGATACTTGCGGCGGGTCCCGGTGGACCCTTTTACCGACTCGTCCGACACCTGGGAGATTATCTCCGACGTCGGCCCGAGCGGAGAGTCCGGCGTCTTCGACGTAAAGAGCGGCTCGGACCGCGTGGGCCTCAACGGCACGGCCTACGCGGAGTGGTAGCATTTTCCAATCCAAGAATGATCCTGAAAAGGGGTTGGTCGGGCGAGGGGCCGGCGCTGCGAGTGGATCTCCTTTCTGAGGGTGTTCGAGGGGGGTAAGGGGGAGGGGGAAGCGGAACTGGGTGTGGCCCGGACCAGGGACGTTGGTCGAGCTTTCCCCTCCCCCTGCCATCCATGCCGAGTCCGGGGCCGCCGGGCCCCGCCCCCTCGTGCTGGGATTTACCAACGGGAGCGGCAGCTGGCCAGCAGTTTCCGCTTGCGTTGCTGCATGTGGCGGGCGCATTCGGTATCGCTCATCCGCCGTGCTTGCTGTTCGAGATAATCGGCCGTGATGCCTTCCTTCAAGTGCTGCTGCCAGTGGTCGAGCGAGACCAGCTTTTCGTAAGGCGTGCGGTAGTCCCCGAGCCGATAGCGGCGCCGTCGCTTGCCGTTGTCCATCACCTCCACGGTGGCGAACCCGCAGGGACGGTGATAGTTCAAATAGGGGTTGAAATGGGCCGTGTAGAAGCGCTGGAACTCCGCGGCGTGGACGGCGGGGATCGGCTCGTGGCCGAGGTGCTTGCGCACGACCGCTCCGTTTTTGCCCTCCACCAAGGCGTTGTCGGTGGTGCGATGCGCCCGCGACTTGGTGAACTCCCCGATCAGCAGCTTGTTGAGCAGCTTGGCCACCCGGCGGTTGAGAAACTCCGAGCCGTTGTCGGAGTGAAAGCCGCGGATGCGGAAGGGGAACTGGTGCAGGATGGCCTCCAAAACGGGGATCAAATGGGCTTCCGAGATGGTCTGGCAACAGCCCACCACCTGACACTGCGTCACCGTATCGACGGCATTGACGTGGTACAGCCCGGGGCGCATGGTGGTGTCGCCCTGATGCACCGTGTCGACCCGCAAGTAGCCGGGCCGCCCGCACGGGTTGGGCCGCCGCCGCTCGCCGATGGCCACCGCGCGGGAGCGCGTCCGGGTGTGATGGACGTGGTGTTCGCGATAGACCGCGGTGCGTCGCAGGTTGTAGATGTGCGAGGCCGAGAGGGAGGCCAATCGTTGCAGGCGGCCTGGCCGTAGACGTGGTGTTCGCGCCATAGGATGCGCCGCAGCGCCGGGCCCGACAGCCCTTCGTGGGCCGCATCGACGGTGGCCAACAGAGCGATATCGTCGTGTGTGTAGCGGCGCGGAAAGCGATGCCGGCGGGGCGGGGCGGGCTCGACGGCTCCGCTTTGGCGGTAGCGCCGGATCAGACGCGTGATCTGCGCCAAGCTGCGCCCGCTGATCTTGGCCACATAGCGCCGCACGACGCCTTTGTCTTTCTTCGACAGCCGCAGGTACTCGTGCGCCCGCAGGGTGCGCTCGACGAGGCCGTAGATCTGCTTGCGCTCGGCGCCGGTAAAGCTGAGGCGACCGCTGGAAGCCACAAACTCGCGCATCTCGCCCAGCGTGGGACGTTGTGCATGCTGCATGGTGATTCGCATTCACCCGCAGTGTGCCCTCTCCCGGCTGCCGTCGTTTCAGGATCATCTTGTGTTGGAAACACTCCCCCCGTTCAGGATCATCTTGCATTGGACAACTCTGACGCTTGCACGGCGTTTCGCGCCCGGCTAGAATCAAGAATTCCCCTTAACTGTTTCCAGGAGGCTACATGGACGTCGAGCAGCAAGTGAAAGAAATTATTTGTGAACAGCTAAGCGTCGAGGAGTCCGAAGTGACCAGGGACGCTTCGTTCGTCGAAACGCTCAATGCCGATTCACTCGACATCGTGGAGCTGATCATGGGGTTCGAGGAAGGCTTCAATATCGACATCCCCGACGAGCAGGCCGAAAAGATCAGGACGGTGGACGACGCCGTCAAATACCTGGAGACCCGCGTTAAGAAGAAGAAGAAGAAGTGAGCGGCGCCGTGTCCGTGGGAACAGGAGGAAACTAGAATTGTCGCGAAGGGTCGTCGTTACGGGAGTGGGTCTTGTGTCTCCGGTTGGGGAGGGGACGGAGGAGACGTGGCGGGCTCTTTGCGAGGGCCGGAGCGGAATCGCCCCCATCACCCTGTTCGATTCCGAGGGCTTCGCTTGTCGAATCGCCGGTGAAGTCAAGAACTTTGATCCCCTCAATTATGTGACCAAGAAAGACCTGAAGAAGATGGGGCGGTTCATGTTCTTCGCCATCGCCGGCGCGGAGTTCGCGCTTCAAGCTTCCGGTCTTTCGATAACCCCGGACATTGCCGAGCGCGTGGGCGTCTTCATCGGCAGCGGTATCGGGGGGTTTGACGTGATCGAACGCGAGCACCGAGCGCTGCTCGAGGGCGGCCCGCGCAGAATCTCCCCCTTCTTCATCCCTGCCAGCATTGTCAACTTGGCGGCCGGGCAGGTGTCGATCCGCTGCGGCGCCAAGGGCCCGAATTCCGCAACGGCAACGGCTTGCACGACCGGGGCCCACGCGGTAGGCGACTCCTTCCGGATTATTGGCCGCGGGGAAGCGGACATCATGATCTGTGGGGGGACCGAGGCGGCTATCACGCCAATGGGCGTCGGGGGGTTCGCGGCGATGAAGGCTCTCTCCACTCGCAACGACGATCCTGAACATGCCTGCCGCCCCTGGGACGTCGACCGGGACGGCTTCGTCGTGGGCGAGGGCGCCGGGATCCTGATCCTGGAGAGCCTGGACTCGGCCGTGCGCCGCGACGCACCGATCCTCGCCGAGCTGGTCGGATACGGCATGAGCGGGGACGCGCACCACATTACATCGCCGCCCGAGGACGGCAACGGCGCATGCCGCGTGATGTTGAATGCCATTCGTGACGCCGGCGTTTCCAGCGATGTGATTGGTTATATCAACGCACACGGAACATCGACGCCCGTCGGCGACCGCGTTGAATCCGAAAGCATCAAGAGAACGTTTGGCGAACATGCCTACAAGCTGGCTGTCAGCTCGACCAAGTCCATGACCGGGCATTTGCTCGGCGGCGCGGGGGGGATCGAGGCCGGTGTGGTCGTCTTGGCGTTGCGCGACCAGGTGGTCCCGCCGACGATCAACCACTTCAACCCGGATCCCGGGTGCGACCTTGACTTTGTCCCCAACCAGTCGCGGCCCATCGAGATCGAGTACGCGCTGACAAACTCCTTCGGTTTCGGCGGCACCAACGGCGCCTTGGTTTTCAAGCGCTACGCCAACGGCTCGTAGGCGAGAGCCCGGCGGCCATCGCTTCGAGGACATGAGGGCCGGAGGAACGGTCGCACACGTTGATTCACTGTGAAAACCTTCGTTTGCCTCAAGCAAGTAGCAGCCGGGGATTCGACTATCCGAGTGGACGACGATGGTCACTGGATCCGCGAGTCCGACCTCGGCTACGAAATGAATGCTCCCGACTCGTTTGCGCTCGAGGAAGCGCTGCGGATCAGAGAGGCCCACGGCGGGGAAGTGGTGGCCGTCTCTGCCGGGCCGGCGCGAACCGCCTCGACGATCCGCGAGGCGCTGGCGAAAGGCGCTGATCGCGGCCTCCTGATCGAGGATGACCGGTTTTCTCGGGCGGATGCTTACACCACGGCGCTGGCGCTGGCGGGCGCTCTCGAAAGGGAAGAGCGGTGCGACCTGCTCCTCAGCGGGCTGCAATCCGACGATATGGGGTTCGGGCAAACCGGCGTGGTCTTGGCTGAGCTGCTCGGACTGCCGCACGCGACGATCATCGTGGAAGTCAGCGTCCAACAGGATCGCGTCCGGGTCAAGCGAGAACTCGAAGCCGGATGGTTCCAAGACGTCGAGCTTCCGTTACCCTCGCTTTTGACTATTCAGTCCGGCATCAACAAGCCTCGCTACGCCACCTTGATGGGGATCAAGAAGGCGAAGACCAAGCCTCTGCGGCGCTACACCCCCGGCGAGTTGGGAATCGAGCTGTCATCGAGCCAAATCATTCGCCGGCTTTACACGCCTCCGAAAGAGAAACAAACGCAGTTCTTAGAGGGCGCGGCTGACGACGTGGCGGCACGGCTCGTCGAGAAGCTGAGATTCGAGGCGCGCGTCCTATGAGCGTTCTGGTCGTCACCGAGCAGCAGGGCGGCAAGTGGCACAAGATGTCTTGGGAAGCGCTTGCCGGCGGCCGGGAGATTGCGGCTTCCCTCGGCGGCCAGATTCAAGCAGCGGTTCTGGGCGCCGATGTTGGGCCGCTTGCCGAGGAGTTGGCCGCGTCCCAGGTCGATGAGGTTTTCGCCGTCGAGCATGAGTTGCTCGGGCAGTACTCGCCGGACGGCTATACCCTCGCGCTCCGGCAACTGCTCGATCAGGTCAAGCCGAACGTCGTTCTGTTTCCGCATACCTACCAAGTCCGCGACTTCGGGCCGAAGCTAGCGGCGTCACTGGGACGAGGGTTCCTCAGCGACGCGGTTGGCGCGAAGTACCAAGACGGGGAGTTGACCTTCGTGCGGCAGCTTTTTCAAGGCAAGCTGAACGCGGATGTAACCTTGAGCGGAGCCCCCCCCTTCTTTGCCTCTTTGCAGTCGGGAGCGTTTCGCGCGGACCGGCTCGAGAAGGCGGAAACTCCGGCCGCCGTGAGACAGGTGGAGGTCACGCTAAGCGCTAATGACATACGCACCCGGCCCGGCGAGCCTTTTCGCGAATCGAAAGGAGAAGTCGACCTCTCCTCCGCCGAGATTATCGTTTCGGTAGGGCGAGGCATCAAGGACGCCGAAAGCATCCCTCTCGCCCAAGAGCTGGCCGAAGCCCTCGGCGGGGAACTCGCCGCCTCCCGGCCCATCTGCGACAACGGCTGGCTGCCCCTGGAGCGCCAGGTTGGCAGTTCCGGCCAAACCGTTTCGCCCAAACTCTACGTGGCTCTCGGCATCTCGGGCGCGATTCAGCACGTGGTCGGCATGAAGGGTTCGAAGACGATCGTCGCCGTCAATCGAGACGCGGGCGCTCCCATCTTCGAACTGGCCGACTACGGAATCGTGGGAGATCTGTTTGAAGTGGCGCCGGCGCTGACGAAGGCTGTTCGGGCGGCCAAGGAATCGTAGCTGACGACAATCCGTGACCATCTGACTTTTCTTGTTTGGATAGCGGCTCCTAACGTCGCTTGCCCGGTCCCATTGCCCCTACTTCGGCGAACGTCGATGTTAGCCCGGGTTAGCCCTTTTCTGACCAGCCTGGCTGTCCAAACAGACAATAGGCTCGCTACCAGTCGTTTCGTTTACGCTATCATCCCCTGAGGCGTTTAAACCGCTTTTCTCACCAGGTGGCGAGGCGAAGTGCTTGAGAAAACCGGGTTAAGCTCTACTTGCCCCCCATGATCTCTCGTCTCGCTTTTCTGCTGGTCGTAGTCCTGAGTGTGGGGTATTTTTTCCGGGTCTTGTGGGAGCGCCTCGGACCGATGCGGACTGCCCGGCCCGGCTTGTCCGTTGATCGCCCGGGCCGGCGGCTGTGGCGGGTGTTTGCCGAGGTCGTGCTGCAAACGCGCGTCATCGGCGAGCGCCCGGTCGCGGGCTTCCTACACGCCCTGGTGATGTGGGGCTTTTTTGCCTTTGCCTGGGCCAGCGTCGAGCATCTCTCGCTGGGATTACTGGGTCTCGAGCGCGCTCAAGCGGACAAGAGCTGGTATGGGGCATTTGCCGCCGTGTGGGCGATCGCCGTCCTGGCGGGCATCGTGGGGCTCGCCTTCCGGCGGTTCGTGCTTCATCCCCGCTCGTTGGGAGATCTATCCTTTTCATCCGGCCTCGTTGCGGTCTTGATCGTGTCGTTGATGGTTACCTATCTGGCCGGTTGGCGCGGCGTCGAGGCGGGGACCGCGGCTTGGCGGATCAACTGGTGGCTCCACACACTGTCTTTCCTGGCGATGCTGTTCGTCATTCCGCACTCGAAGCACCTGCATCTGGTGTTGGCCCCGATTGCGATTTTCCTGCGAGCGGAGACGACGAGCGGCGTCCGAGCGTTGCGGGACGAAGACGATAACGACTTCGGGATGCTGCGTTTCGGGGATCTCTCGGCCAAAGACATCCTGGAGATAAACACCTGCGTGGAATGCGGGCGCTGCACGGACGTCTGCCCGGCGAACACGATCGGCGGATCACTTGACCCCAAGGAAATTATCTTGCAGATGCAACGCGGGTTGCCGGCGGGCGGAGACGTGATCGCCGGCACCGCCTCACAGGTCAGCGCCGGTCAGAGCTGGATTCGCGAGGAGGACCTGTTCCAGTGCCTTTCCTGTGGCGCCTGCGAGCAAGCTTGCCCCGTCGGCATTGAGCACGTGGGCGCTAAGATTCTCGACTTGCGGCGAGGGTTGGTCAGCGAGGGCCGCACCCACGACGACAAGCTGTCGGATTTGTTCACCGCCATGGAGCGGACGCCGCACAATCCCTGGCGAGTGGGTCACGATGTCCGCGCCAGGCTGGTCGAGGGGGAGAAGTTCCCCCTCTTTGACGGCAGTCAGCAGTGGCTGCTTTGGCTCGGCTGCGGGAATTCCTATGACCCGCACGGGCAGGACGTCGCCAGGGCCATGAAAAAAATCCTCGAAGCGTCCCAGCTTTCCTGGGCAGTACTCGAACGGGAAACCTGCTGCGGGGAGCCTGCCCGCCGGGCAGGCAACGAATACTTGTACATGGAGCTTTCCGAAAAAGTCATCAATGTTTTCCGTGGCAAAAAAGTGAAGAACATCGTCACCTGCTGCCCGCACTGTACACGGATGCTGGACGTCGACTACCGCCAGAATGCCGCCTATCGAGAGCTGGATATTCGCGTTTTGCACCACAGCGAATTGATTGACGAGCTGATGCCTGATTTGGGCGTCCGGCGCGAGCATGAGACCGTGACCTACCACGACCCGTGTTATTTAGCTCGGGGAAGGGGAATTACTCGCCAGCCGCGTACTATCCTCGAGGCCTGTGGCGCGGAAGTTGTCGAGCTGCGACGCAACCGCGAGCACACGTTTTGTTGCGGGGCGGGCGGCGCGCAACTATTCATTGCCGACGACAAGGCCGAGCTGCCCGGCGGCCGCGTCAACCACAAGCGCTTTGACGAAATCATCGAGACCGGCGCCCCGAAGGTAGCCGTGGCTTGTCCCTACTGTCCGATCATGTTGAGTGACGCGGCTCAACACGCTGATCGAGAGGACATCCAGATCATAGACATCGCCGAACTCGTTGCCGGCAGGATGCAGTGATTTCTAGTCGGAGAGATCTCCGGGTCCGCCGCCCGAGTAGGCCTCCAAGAACTCGTGACTCCTCGTGACGGCGTCGGTGACCGACATGATGCCGCCAAAAGCCTGGTGGACCGTTACGTAGCCGGCGTATCCGATCGCGTAGAGACCTTCGAAGACGCTGTCGAAATCCACGCCGCCCGCCTCCCAAATGCCGATGTGATCAACGGGAACGCGCCCGTTGGTCCAGGTGGTTAGCATTGCTTGGCTCTCCGGGTTCAGTCGATGGTTCTGGACATATACGTTGAAGATAGAAGCCGCCAGGCGCTCAATTGTCTCGGGCCCGTAGTTCTGCCCGGCCACCATCCAATTGGCCGGCTCGTAGATGATCCCAAAGTTCGCCCGGTCGACAGCTCTAAGCACGCGTTCCGAGCCGGCGACGGTTTCAAACAAGCTGGCACAATGCGACTGATGGGCGAGGCGAATGTTTCTCTCGGCGGCTTCGTCCGACGCTTTTTGCGCCCACTCGATGTCCTCATCCTTTTTCATGCAAATGCGGATCAGGTCGGCTCCGAGACTTTCAGCCAGATCGAGATAGGGAGTGATGTTGCGCAATCCGTCGGGACCGTGCTCATCATTGCGGGGCACCGCGAAGTCGCCCGTAACCATCGACACGCCCAGCCCGCCCCGGCCGATCTCCTCGGCCGCTTCCTTCACTCTTTCTCCCGCTGTATGAATCCCCAACTGGGAAGCGCGCATACACATCGCCTGGTAGCCGACCGACTTGGCCAGGGAGATCAGCTCATCAAGGGTCATCTCCGACTTTTCTTTGTTGTCGAAAGATTCGGCAACGCGAACCGAGAGTGACAACCTCATAGTGGGCTTCCGCGGCGAAAGGGCCGCGCCCGGCTCGCTCGTTGTTGAACAGCTCGCGCCCAAACCGATTGCGCTCAGCCCTATCGCGGCGTCAAGAAATTCCCTGCGGCTTGATCCATGGCTCATCATTCGACCTCCCGCCGCTTGCAACATATCGCGCCCTTTCCACCGACGTGGCGCACGCTTCCCGGCGTGCCGTGTCGCCATTGTTGGCGACATTTTCCTGGGGTGAACCCCGCTTATTCCCGGGGCAACCGTTGATCCAGATCTCGCCCCGATGAACAATGTGCACCGACAAGGAGGTGGATTTCAACCGCGGCCCTCGTCGGGCACGATCGTCGCCTTGACCGATCGCATGGCCATGGCGCTTTCCACCGCGTCCATGATGCCCTCTTCGGTGAACGGGAAGCAGGTTTGGATGCGGCCCCAAGGGTAGCGGTCGCGAGCGCGATCGAGCATGTCGATGGCTAGCGGGATGTCGTTGGCCGTGAACGCCCAGCTGCCCAGCAGATTGATGTCTTTAGTACAGAAGCGGTGCCAGTTGGTCTCGATCGCGCCCGCGTCGGTGAATTGGCCCATCTCGACATAGGTGCCTCCGTCGCGGAGCATCTCAATCCCCTCCGGGCCGGCCGAGGGATGCCCGCTGCAGTCGAGTACGAGGTCAGCGCCGTATCCGCCGACGATCCGGCGCACGGCGTCGATCCGCGCCTGTGGCGTTTTTTCACTTTCGAGACAGACCGTGGCTTCGGCGCCGAACTCACGGCACAAAGCCAGCCGGGGCTGTTCCGGCGCGCCGACGACGATCACCCGCCCCGCTCCCATCTCCTTGGCGGCGACGATCGCCAACACGCCGATGGGACCCGAACCTTGGATGACGACCGTGTCGCCGGCCCGAAAGCCTCCCGCCCCGGCAGCTCGATTCAACGCTCGAATACACGAGGTAAGAGGCTCCGAGAGCGAACCGAGCATCAAGCTCATGTCATCGGGCAAGCGGTAGATCTTCGTGGCCGGGAGCATGTCGAGGTCGACGTACACCATCTCCGCCCAGCCGCCCCACAGATGCGGGGGTTTCTCGAATGCCAGGTAACGGCCGTAATACGTGGGATTGAGACACTTGTTGGCGTTTGCCGGGTAGTGCACGCAGTAGTCACACTCGCCGCACGGCATCAGCGGCGGCAACATCACCTTGCTGCCCACCGCAAGCGGTCGGCCCATGAAATCCGCCTCCAGGGCGGGACCTTTTTCCACGATCACGCCGGCCAACTCATGGCCCAGGGTGAACGGCCAAGGCAGGGGTTTCGGCCAGTGCCCCCGTAGGATATGTAGGTCGGTTCCACATACGCCGCATACGCCGATCCGGATGAGGGCAGCCTTGTCGGGTACCTTCGGCCTCGGCACCTCTTGCATCTTGGCCCTGGTGCCGGGCCCGTCAAAGGTTGATACGCGTATCGTGCTCATCCGTCTCTCGCACAAGTGAGTATCCCACAGATGGTCCGCGCGGCTTCCCCGCAAGTGCCCCCCCCTTTAGCCGGTTCCTTGCTTGGCGGACGTGGCGCACGCCTCCCGCAAGAACGCGTGCGGCCGGAAGAGAAAAAGGGCTTGCATCCAGGCGCTAGCCGCGGACACCCCTTCTAACTCCCCGACATGCGGGCGCCCAACCCGCGCCGCGCCCGGCCGAACCTACGGACCAGGAACTGTCCGATCAGCATCCCGTATACGGGGACGTACTCGAGCAGTCGAAACTCCGGCGACTCCCGCCACAGGCCCAGGGCGCCGTAGCCGATGACGACGTGGTAGGAGAGGGTGACGAGCGCCGTCCACAGCAGGAGCGCGGCGTTCGGGTAAACGGCTAGGAACGGCAGCATCCAACTCAGATACCAAGGGAAGCAGTTCGCCGAAAGGAACAATAGGAGGACGACAGCCCAGAGCGTGCTTTCGACCAGCGGCATCCGCTGCCACCAAACAGCGGCCAGTCCCGCGACGAGCAATCCGCCGGCGAGGGCCGTGCCGCGCTTGAAATCCTCGCCCGCAAGCGCATAGAGCAAGCCGTAGAGGCTGTCATTGTTCCGCCATCCTCCGAGGAAGCCTCGCAGCAGCTCCTGAACATCCCAGATACCGTCGAGGTAGGGCCAACTGATAACAACAGCGACCGGAATCGAGATCAACGCCGGCTTCCAACGAAATACCCAGCGGTCCTGTTCCTGCCGCAGCAAGAAGAAAGGCAGCAAGATAGCGGGCCAGAACTTCGTCAAGGCGGCCAAGGCCCACCACCCGAAGGCCCAGCTCCAGCAGTTCCTCAGCGCCGCGGTCAACGCCAGCAGCAGAAAGAGGATCGCGAGCGGATCGTTGTGGCCTTGCGCCCAAAACTCGACCACCGCCAGCGGGGACCAAAGGTAGATCAGCAGCCACTGTCGAGGTCGGCCCATGACCCTGAGCAGACGGACCAGCGCCAGGGCGACCCCCAGATCCAACAGCGCAAAGGGCAGCTTGAACAGCCGAACCTGCCGAAGCTCGTCCGTCTCGAGCCACGCCGCCAGGCGGTAATAGCCGGCGTACACTTGCTCGAGCACGGGCCCGTAGACGGAGGGAAGGTCCTTGCGGTTGACCCTCGGGTACGTCGCGTCGCGGAGCGATTCCCAGCGCGGATTCGCCGGCGTTTCTCGATAAGGATTACCCCCGGCGGCTTGCAGTTTGCCCTGCCAGCGATAACGGTTCAAATCGTCCGATAGCGTGGGATCGATGCCGGCAACCGTCAAGCGGAAAGCAATGCCCGCCACCCAGATCAGCGGCATCAACCGCCGAGCCGCCGAGCCGGTGGTGGGACGAGTTATAAAGAAACAGCAAACTATGTACAATAGGGACTCGACTAGCTGGATGGCGATGAACTCGACGGTTTTGAGTTCAAGGTCCGCGAGTTGCCGAAGGCACACGAAGCCGACTTCAAGTAGGAGAGCAAGCAGAAGAAGTTGCCGGTAGCGACGAGTTGGCACGGTTAGCGGTCCGGTCGGATCCAGCGATCTTTAGTAGCTGCCACTTCGTTTCCGCCGGCGATACTGGAACTCCCCACCTTTTTCCCCATGTGGATCACCGGTCTGGCCGACGAGACGGCCTTGAGCCTCTACCAGCTCAGCGGAACCGATCTGGCGATTCTGGCGGCGTATTTCGTGACCATGGGCGTTCTCAGCGTCTACGGGTTCCACCGCTACCAGTTGATCTACCTTTACTACAAACACCGCTTCGATGTGAACGAGGCGCCGGCAGCGCAATTCGAGAATCTGCCCTTTGTCACGGTACAGCTGCCGATTTATAACGAGCAATACGTCGTGGAGCAGCTGCTTGAAACCGTCTGCCGGCTGGACTATCCGCGGCGCCTGCTGCAGATTCAAGTGCTCGACGATTCGACCGACGAAACCCGCTCGGTGGCGAGAGCAGCCGGCGAGCGCCTCGCGGCCCTAGGGTATCCCATTGAATACCTCCACCGCGATCATCGCCGCGGCTACAAGGCCGGCGCGCTCGAAGCGGGTCTGAAACAGGCGCGCGGAGAGCTGATCGCCGTCTTTGACGCGGATTTTTCGCCCACTCCCGATTTTCTCCGGCGGACGGTTCATTACTTCACCGATCCCCGAGTCGGCGTGGTACAGGCGCGCTGGAGTTATCGAAACCGGGACCAGTCATTGCTGACGCAGGTTCAGGCTGTTCTGTTGGACGGGCACTTCGTCTTTGAACACGGAGGCCGCTCGCGTTCGGGCCGCTTCTTCAATTTCAACGGAACCGCGGGCGTGTTGCGGCGGGCGATGATCGAAGATGCCGGCGGCTGGCAGCATGATACGCTCACCGAGGACACCGACCTCAGCTACCGCGCTCAGCTGAAGGGCTGGAAGTTTCTCTACCTGCCTCACGTCGAGGCGCCTTCCGAGCTGCCCGCCGAAATGACTTCGTTTCAAACCCAACAAGCGCGATGGGCCAAGGGGCTGATTCAGACGGCGAAGAAGATTCTCCCTCGATTATTACGGTCGGATCTGCCCTGGGCGGTGAAGATGGAAGCCTGTTTTCACCTGACGGCCAATCTGTCCTACCCGTTGGTCGTATTGCTGTCGGTGCTGCTGCTGCCCTCGCTGATCGTGCGCTTCTATGTGTTCGACGGATTTCTCCTGCTATTGGATTTACCTCTGTTCTTGGGCACGTTTAGCTCGCTCACGACCTTCTATCTGTTGAGCCAGAAAGAGCTTTTCCCGTGCCATTGGCGGAAGAAACTACTGCTCGTGCCGGTGATCGTTGCGGTGGGGATCGGGCTGACGATCACGAATACCAAGGCGGTTCTCGAGGCGCTGTTGGGAATCGAATCGCCGTTTCAACGGACGGCGAAGTATTCAAGCGACCGCCGGCGCGCGCGCCTGGCGCGGTTGAAGTATCGTCCGGCGTGCGGCTGGCTTCCCGCGGCCAACCTGGCGATCGGATGCTATTTCGCCGGCTGTCTCGTTTGTTGCGCTCTGCTGGGGAACTGGCCGACGATGCCGTTCCTCGCCCTATTCGTCGCCGGTTACTTTCTGACCGCGGGATGGATGCTGCGGCAGTCCTCGGACGGCGCGCTCGGGGCCCGCGGCTGGCGCTTGACAGTCGGCAGGAAAGCAATCCCGGACAGTTTCGGACCTATGTGGAGAGCATTCGAGGGGCGAGTCCGAGAGGTGGCGACGCAGCTCTGGCTCCGAACGGCGAAGTAAGGTTAGAGCGCGCCCAGCGCCCGGTGGAGCGATCTTGGGGGTCTAGACGATGGTCAACCGCTATCGCGTTCTGTTGCTCCAAGATTCTAGGATTCCCGCCTATCGCGAGGCTTCCCCGCGAAAGGGCACATATCGCCTGCAGCGCTCTCACTACGAACCGGCGGGGGAGATCGAGGCTCCAAGCCCTTACTCGGCGTGGCGGAAACTAAGGGGAGAAGAGTTAGCGCGGCGGGGGTTTCGGCCACTGGGAGTTGGGGATGCACTCGAGGCCGAGTCCACGTCGCTCTTGGTGTGCAACTTTTGGGGCTTCGACCCAGCCGAATGGCACTTCCCGCGGGCTGATCCTGGTGCTCAGCCGAGGCCGAGCGGGGATTCATCAGCCGACAAGGGGCAGTCCGGCGGCCCCGCGGGCCATGGTTCGATTTCGACTCCGACGCCGGCTTAGGGCTTAGTGTTTTTGCCCATCCAGAGGCGGGCTGGCGAACTGGCCGGCCGTACTGACTGTACCCGATTTTCCAGAAGCCCGACCCTTGGCGCAACGTGTTCCAAGATCGCTTTTCGCCGGTCTCGCCCGCTGAGCATCAGTCCCCCACGGGCAGCTCCGCCTGGTCGTCAAGTTCGTTAAGCAGTTCGACGACCAACGCTTTCCGGCCGTATTCGAATTCGCCACCGGCCGGCTCGGGATCGTGAGCCGCCACCCAGACTTTGAGCATCTCGATCACCGGCCGTGCGACCGACTCCTCCGCACCGGGTTCAAAACGAAGCGGAATCTCGCTTTGTCGGATCGCTTGGATCAAAAGCTCTGAAAACTTCATAAGAAGATCACAACTCTCCCGCTTCGCCTCGCCAGTTGGTGAGAAATGCGGGCTAGACTGGCTACCTTATCACGGCTGGTGTCTGAGCAACGTTCCCTGGGGTTAGCGCTATTTGATGTAGCCCAAAGCTCGCAAAGCCTTGAGGTGGCGCTCATCGAGACGCATCGGTTCGGCGTGGACCTGCCGCCCGGCGGCGCGGTGAAAGGAAAGCAGTTGATCGTGGAGGTGGTCGACGTCGGCTCGTCGCTGGGCGCTGAGATCGGTTTGTTCCTTCGGGTCTTGGGTCAGGTCGTAGAGTCTGGCGGAGTCGCGGCTTTCTCGGCGGACGATAAGCTTCAGCGTGTCGGTGCGTACAGAGGATTGAGCCTCTTCCAGGTCGCCAAAGGCGGGAAGCGAGGGGAAATCCGCCTCGCCGTGAATCAGGGGGCTGAGGTCTGTTGGTGCGTGGGGTCCTGTTGTCATCCCGAAGTCGCGGGGGGGCTGGAGGTCGGCCAGCGACAACAGCGTCGGCGCTAGGTCCAGGAGCCGAACTTGTGGCGCTACGCGGCGCCCGGCGGGGATCTTCGCGGGGTAACGGATGACCAGGGGGACGAGAATGAGCTCGTCGTAGAGAGTATGGCGGTGGGTCTTGAAGCCGTGCTCAAAGAAAGCTTCGCCGTGATCGGACGTAACGGCAATGATGGTGTTGTCCAGAGCATTCAAGTGACGGAGACGCTCGACGAGCAGGCCCAGGTGGTGGTCCGTGAAGCGGATTTCGCCGTCATAGAGAGCGATGAGGTGTTCGAGATCGCCGGAGTCCATTTGCCGATGGATACGGGGGGAAGAGGTTACGTTTTCACCCCTGATCGGCCCCTGATAGCCGGGATCGTACAGCTCATCGTAGGGGCTCGGGGGGATGTAGTCGTAGTGGACGTCCCACATATGGAGAAACACAAAGAACGGTTTGCGGCGGCCGGAGCGGTCCCAATCGCCGAGCCAAGACCGGACCAGCCCCCAAAGGGTAGGCGAGGTGACGGCGCCGGCGGCGTCGTCGAGGAGGGTCAAGGCTGAGTAGTCGTCATAGTGATCGAAACCCTGGTAAAAGCCGTATTCCGCGCGCAGGTAGGGTCCGGAGACAAAAGCGGCCGTCGAGTAGCCGCTCCGCGCAAGGACTTCCGCGAGAGTGAGTACGGAGGGACTAAGACGTCGGAGGTCCACGTTGACCTGGTGCTGATGCTGCGGCAGGGCCGTCAGGATCGTCATGTGGGCCGGCAGGGTCCAAGACGTGTCGGACACAGCGGTCTTAAACAGCACTCCTTCTGCCGCGAGGGCGTCGATCGCCGGGCTGGTTTGGCGGGAATAACCATACGCGTGAAGGTGGTCGCTTCGTAGGGAATCGATCGAAACAAGCAGGATGTTGGGGCCCGGCGACCCCGCGGCGGCGCCCGTACGCGCGGGATCGGGCCGCCCGCCTACCGCTGCCCAGGCCGCCGCGACTACCGCGAGACCACCTAGTGCCAGCCCGGCCGCGGACCCCATGCCCACCAAACGCCGCGCCGTCTTTTGCGATAGAACCCACGACAGCACGAGCCACAGAATCAACAGGAAGCCCAGCGCCATCCATATTCTCGTCTTGAACTCGTGCAGACCCAAGCCGACGATCGATGCTTCGCAAAACAGGTGGAGCACCGCCGGCGAGAGAAAAAGCAGCCAAAGGCCCAGCAGGATAGCGCGGCTCCTCGCAAAAAACAAATAGAGCGGGCTGACGATAGCCGCGACCGCCCAAGTCAGGCTCACGTTAAAAATCATAGCCATGAACAGGAACCGTGCCGACTGTTGCCAACTCCGTAGTTCGGAATACTGGCTGAGGATAGCGGGCAAACCGGGAAACGGATCGGTTCCCAGCTTCAGCAAAACGACCTGAAGGACCCAAGAGAAACCGACCGACCGTATCCGCCCGCCGCCATAGCGGTAGAGTAGGGCGCCGGAATCGATGACGGCGACACAGATGCCGGCGGCGGCCGCGACGGCCAGCAGCGAGAGTAGTAGGCGGGGGTAGGCTCGGCCCTTTGCTTGGCTCACAACGTTACGATACCAGGGCCGCTCTCACGGGCGGAACGAGAGAAGCCGCTTCTCCGGAGTCGGCGCGCGGCACTGTGGAGCAGCAGCCGCCGGCTGACGGCCGACAAGCCGAATTCGAATCTGATCGGCTCGGCAAAAATCCCACCCAACCGACTCGCTGCCCTTATTGCTCTCGGCCTCCCCTGGCTCGAACACAATTTACTGGCACCCTATTTGCTGACATCCTCCCTTACTCGACTTTCCTTGCCTTGTGACGAAAGAATACGGTCGCAACAGCCGGCCGCGCCTGCTGTGATGTTCTATGCACGCACAGCCGGGGAATCATGCACCATAGAACTCGCACTGTAGTGCGAGAAGAGGTTCATGAGGAACGCGTCGGCGGACTTCGAGGTTTGCCGGCGGCGGGACTTGAACACTACAATTGAAGGGGATAACTTGAGGCGGCGACCTTTTCATCAACGCTGCCTCAGCGCTCCAATGCCCAGGAGAGATGGCCGAGCGGTTGAAGGCGCACGCTTGGAAAGCGTGTGTAGGGGAAACTCTACCGAGGGTTCGAATCCCTCTCTCTCCGCCACGTTTCGCCGGTCGTCGTTAGGCGAGACTCTCCGCGCCCGCATAAGCTCGCCGACCCTTGGTGTGCGGCGTCGCCACAGGGCCGAGGCCCGCGATTCCGGGGCGGAACCACGACTCTTTCCTCTGTATCCGCTTTCTCTTGTCCACGTCTACTTGAGGTAACCATCGAGGTCGGGATGCAGGAAGGCGTCAACTTCCGGGTCGGCTAGGTCGGCGGCGCTGATCACGCGAATCGGGGTATCGATGCGCTTCGGCGGCGTATCGCCGTTGAGTCGGGAAACCATGGTTTGAACGGCCAGGTAGCCGATGCGGAACGGGTCTTGCACTACCACGGCGTCGATCACCCCGTCCTCGAGGCCTCGCTCAATCGTGTCGCCGTAATCGAAGCCGACGAGGCGGACTTTGCCGGATAAATTCCGTCCCCGAACCGCCCGCGCCGGTCCGACCGTAGCCGGTTCGGTGGAACCGAAGATGCCGTCAAGCTCGGGGTGCGCGGTGAGGAAGTTTTCCGCGATCTCGAGCGACTTGGCGTGATTGGCCATGCAATAGTCCTCGGCCACGATCTCGACCCCGGGAAACTCCTTCGCCAAAGTATCTTTGAACCCTTCTTCTCTCAGGTTCGTGGAGTGGCTGCCGGGCACCATGCGCATGAGGGCGACTTGACCGGAACCGTCGAGCAGCTCGGCCATGCGGCGGGCGCCGAGAACACCCCCTTGGTAGTTGTCGGTCGCTACGAATGAGACGTAATTGTCCGTGTTGATGCCGGAATCGAAGACGACGACCGGGATCCCCGCGGCTTGCGCGCGTTCGACCACGGACACAAGAGCGGTCGCGTCGGTCGGAGCGACAACGATACCGTCGACGCGGGAGTTGATCATCGAGTCGACGATCGTGATCTGACGGGCGTATTCGGTCTCGGTCGCCGGGCCTTGCCACACTATCTCGACGTCGGCTTCGAGGCCGCCGGCCATGGCCCCGGCGTGGACGCTCTGCCAGAAAACGAGGCCCGTCGTCTTGGGAACGACGCCGATACGTCTCCCTTGCGAGCGCTCACAACCGCTGATCGAGGCAAGGCTGAAAACAAAGAGAAGGTCCCGCCGGGAAATGATTCGTCTAGCCCGCATTTCTCACCACCTGACGGTCGAAGCACGCAATAGGCCCGCCATGACCGCGTTGCGCTTGCTCGCCGTGCTCAACGTTCACGGGCCGGCGATCGGTCTTTTCGGCGGACTAATCATGATGTGGGCGCCCGGCTTTCCTGGAAACATCAGCCATGGCGCAGCGCCCGGTTCGGTCGAAAGCCCTGTGGACTCCGGGGTGGCGTTGGGAATGTAGACGACCCATCGCAGATAGGGGTCCGTCACCGCCGCGCTGCCGGCGTCAAAACTCTTTCCCGTTAATACATACAGCGTGCGGCCCCCGTCGGGCATCGAAAGTTTGCCGTCGTCGATCTCCTGCCAGCGGGCCTCGTGGCGTTCGCGTCCTTTCAAGCCCTGCGCAGAGAGTTCGCGGCCACGGGCCATGAAGGGTTCAAGATCCTTGTGGTAGCAGGCGGCGCTGAAGCCGTCCTTGCGCGGGTCATCGGCGAGACAGATAAGATCGCCGTCTCCCTTTCGTAGCGTACCCAGCGCACCCCGCGCGTCGTATCCCAACACGGCGGCTTCGGCGCGCCGCTCTTCGGGCGCCGCCAAGACGGCCGACTCGATCTGTTCGGCGGCCGGCGGAACGTGCAAGGTCACCGCCTTCACGACGAAGTAGACCACCAAGTCAGGCACCTCCTTGAACCAGTGGGGCGTTCCTTTGGGGATCACAATCACGTCGCCCTTCGAGAGCGCGTGGCTCTGGCCTCCCTGGATGCCCGTGCCTAGGATCTGCCCGGGCCCGGTGCTCCTGGGGTCGGTCACCGTTCCGCCCGTGACAAAGGTCGCCGAGCCCTCCATCACATAGAAAATGTCTGTTTGATCCGCGTGTACCTCCGGCTCGCCGGGCCCATCGCGACGGCTCATGATCACCAGGTGGTCGCTGCCGGCGTTCATGACGCCGGCATTCGTCATCGCTTCCGTCACTTTTTGTTTTGAAAAGTAGACGACCTCGTCCGCGAGCGCCTGAGTCGCCACGGACCCAAGACCGATCAGAAGCAAAGCGATCAAGGTGGAAAGGGAACGCATGGGAAACCTCCTTAACCAACGACAGATCGACAGGCAACACTCTACCTAGGTTAAGTTACCTCATCCCAGAGGAAAACGTTGCTGGGCTTCCGGAAAAGAGGCTGACGAGCGTCCCACCGGCGCTCCTCCAGAAGACTTTGGAGCGCTGCCAGGTATACCTCGGACCACGCGGCCGCTGCCCAAAGGGTAGTTTCGACCCCCATGCTATATTGGTCCCAGCCCGCTTTTCTCACCACCAAAATGGAGGAGCCGGCCGGTCGAACCCCCGCGAGAAAATCGGACTGCCCCGTCGCTGCCGCGTTTTTCCATGACATTACACAAAGTTTACGATCCCCAGCAGTTCGAGCCTCATTGGGCGACATGGTGGGTCGAAGAAGGACTTTTCGTCGCCTCGACGGACGCCTCGAAGCCCCCGTTTTCACTCGTCGTCCCGCCGCCCAACGTCACCGGCGCTCTGCACATGGGACATATGTACGAGATCGCCCAGATCGATATCACCATGCGTTGGCGGCGCATGCAGGGCTACAACGTCTTATGGCTGCCCGGTACCGACCATGCCAGCATCGCCACCGAGATGCTCGTGGCGCGCGAACTCCGCGAGCAAGGGATCGAGCCTCGTGACATCGGGCGCGAAAAGTTTCTCGAACACGCCTGGGCCTGGAAGGAAAAGTACGGCGGGACGATCGTCAACCAATTCAAGCGCATCGGCGCCAGTTGTGACTGGACCCGCGAGCGCTTCACCCTGGACGCCGGGCTCTCGCGGGCCGTCCGCGAAGCCTTTGTCCGGCTCTACGAGAAGGGTCTCATCTACCGCGGCGAGTATTTGATCAACTGGTGTCCGGGATGCGGCACCGCGGTTTCAGACTTAGAGGTCGTTTACTCCGAACAGCAAGGCCACCTCTGGCACATCCGCTATCCGGTCACGGGCGGCGACGAGCACGTCGTGGTAGCCACCACGCGTCCCGAGACCATGCTCGGCGATACGGCGATCGCCGTCAATCCCAAGGACGAGCGCTACCGCCGGCTATGGGATAAGACCGTCACTCTGCCTCTCGTCGGACGCCGGCTTGTGGTTATTCGCGACGAGCTTGCCGACCCTGAGTTCGGCACGGGCGTCGTCAAGGTCACCCCCGCCCACGACCCCAACGACTTCGAGGCCGGGAAGCGCCACGACCTGGAATTCATCACCGTGATGGACCAGCAAGCGCGCATGAACGAAAAGGCCGGAGAGTTCGCCGGCCTGGACCGGTTTGAAGCGCGCAAACAGATTGTCAAGCGCCTCGACGACCAGGGCTTGATCGAAAAGATCGAAGACTACACCAACAATATCGGCAGTTGCCAACGCTGTAAATCGATCGTCGAACCGCGCGTATCCACGCAGTGGTTCGTCAGCACCAAGCCGCTGGCCAAGCCTTCGATCAAAGCCGTGGAGGCGGGAGAAATAGAAATCATTCCCGATCAGTGGCGGCGCAACTACTTCGAGTGGATGCGCAACATCCGCGACTGGTGCATCTCGCGGCAGCTTTGGTGGGGTCACCGCATCCCCGCTTGGTATTGCACCGATTGCGGAGAAATCATCGTTGCCCGTGAAGACCCTGCTTCGTGCGGCAAGTGCGGCGGCGAAAAACTCGAGCAAGACCAGGACGTGCTCGACACCTGGTTTAGCTCCGGGCTGTGGCCCTTCTCGACCATGGGCTGGCCGGATGAAACCGAAGACCTGAAGCTTTTCTACCCCACCTCGCTGCTCAACACCGGCTTCGACATCCTGTTCTTCTGGGTGGCCCGGATGATCATGCTCGGCATCGAGATGGCCGGCGACGTCCCCTTCCGCCAGGTCTACATCCATGGGCTGGTTCGCGACGCCGACAAACAAAAAATGTCGAAGACCAAGGGCAACGTCGTCGATCCCATCGAAATGACCGACAAGTACGGGACCGACGCCGTTCGCTTCGCGCTGGTCGTCGCCGCGGGACAGGGGTCGGACGTCGTATTGTCGGAGGAACGCATCGCCGGCGCTCGCACATTCGCGAACAAGATTTGGAATGCCGCACGCTTCGTCTTCTTGAGCCTGGAGAAGTCCGGCGCCGAACCATGGTCGCCCGAGGATCCCGACGGGTTCGTGCCCGAAGCCGCGACCGGGAACGGCCGTCCGTCGCTTGAAGACCGTTGGATGTTCTCGCGTCTCAACGAAGTCGCCGGCCTGGTCAACAACCACATCGAGAAATACCGTTACCACGAGGCGGCCAATCTCCTCTATCACTTTTTTTGGGGCGAGTTTTGTGATTGGTACGTGGAGCTCAAGAAGCTTTCGTTCCGGGAAAATTCCGGCCTGACCCCGGAGTGGAAAAACATGCTGGCGGCCATGGAGCGGGCCTTACGCTTACTGCACCCTGTGATGCCCTTCATCACCGAGGAGCTTTGGCAGCGGTTGACAGCCGGCGCGACGCAAAGGCCCAAATCCATTGCCCTGAGCAGCTATCCCGCCGAGGACCCGGCCCTGACCGACAAGGAAGCCGAGCGTCAGGTCGAACTGCTGCGGGCGATCATTGTCGCGGTGCGCAACTTACGGGCCGAGATGGGCATTCCCCCCAAAACCCAGGTGGAAGGAATCTGCTACGGCCATCGCGCGGAGGTGGTCGAGATCGTGACCCAGCAAGCCGCGGCGCTCTCGAAACTAGCCAACGTGAAGCTCACCGCGCAGTCGGGAGCCGCCCCGCAGGGCAAAGCCATGCACCACGGCAAGGACTTCGATCTCCAGTTGGAGTTGCCTGCTGAAGAGACAAAAATTCTCAGGGAGCGTCTAACAAAGCAGCTTCAACCCCTCGAAAAAGCACGCGATTCATCCCAACGCCAACTCGGCAACGACCAGTTTCTCTCGAAGGCCCCTCCCCACGTCGTCGAATCGATCCGCGAAAAGCTGGCCGATTACGAATCGCAAATCCAGAGGATACGAGAGACACTGTCAGGGCTAAGCAACATCCACCGATGACTGAGTCGGTGAGCATAGCGCCTCTACTTGTCACGTGCTTCCCTCGTCGGGCGGCGAGAAAAGCATGCTAGCCCTAGCACTTCGCTTCAACATAAATCCGGCGGTTCCGAAGGTGTTGCGGTGCATGCACCCTAAGGTATTCGCAATCAACAAGTTTCGCCGTAAATCGACAACTGTGGAGCAGTTGAATCCCTCACCTGCGCGGTGGCCCCCTGTAACTGCCCAAAGTCGCTTCCCATCGGGATGCCGCGCCCTGTATCCCCGGGTCAACCGCCGGATTCAGGTTCAATGGTAACCAAGAAGTTCCCTGGTATCGACCCCCAACCAGGCAGGAATGCGGGCCAGTTGCAATCGTATAATCCCTGGCTTGAGATAGCTGGCGGCCTCGGGAAACTTCTCGAAAGATTCCCAAGGCGTCTGGTAGTGGCGGTACACCCGCTTCTGCTTGCCTTTGGCGTCGGTCTTGATCTCGGGCTGTCCGCAGGGCCGGTGGAAGTTCAAATAGGGATTGAAGTGCTGTTGGTAGAAGCGCTGGATGCGCCCCGCGTGCGGCGCCGCGATGTACGTATATCCCATGTGTTTGCGGATCACCGCGCCGTTTTTCGATTCCACCAAGCCGTTGTCGTTGGAGTGCCGCGGACGCGACTTGGTCTGTTCGATCAGCAGCTTGTTCAATAGCTTCTCCACCGTGCGATTGAGGAACTCGCTGCCGTTGTCGGAATGGAAGCCGCGGATACGAAAGGGAAACTGCTCGATCATGGCTTTCAGCAACGGCTCCAGCCAGGCTTCACTGATCGCGGGCGTGGCGCCGACCACTTGCCACTGGGTGACTTCATCCACGGCATTGATGTGGTAGACGCCCTTGACGCCATCGCGATCCCCTTGATGCACCGTATCCACTCGCAGAAAGCCGGGTTGGCCTTGCGGGTCGGGCCGGCGCCGCTCGCCGATCGACACCGCCGTGGGCCGGGTCTTGGTGAAATGCAGCCGCCGCTGGCGGTAGGCTCTGCGCCGCCGCAGGCGATAGATCTGGGCCACCGAGATCCCCGCCAGCCGCTCGTATTCGCGCTGCTGGTACTGCTGGTATTCCCGCTCGAGGATCTTGCGCGTGGCCGGGCCGCTGAGGGTTTCGTGGGCCTCGTCCACCGCCGCCAGCAGTTCGACGTCGGCGGGCGTGTACTTGCGGGCAAAGCGATGCCGCCGGTAGCGGGCGGGTTGGAGTTCTCCGCCCTGCCGGTACTGCTGGATCAGCCGCGTGATTTGCGCCCGGCTCAGTCCGGTCATCTTGACCAGATACTGCCGCAGCAGCCCTTTGTCGGCGCGGTTTTGGCGGCTGTAGCCGTGCTGGCGAAGCGTGCGCTGTCGAGATGCTAATGTTACCCTAATATTAGCCTAAGAACCCCTCCAAGGCGTCCAAATTATTGAAAACAAAGCATGCGCCCGTAGCTCAGCTGGATAGAGCGTTTGCCTCCGGAGCAAAAGGTCGCGCGTTCGAATCGCGCCGGGCGTACCAGCTAACCCGCTTTTCTCACCACCTGACGGTCCGAGCACGTAATAGGCCCGCCATTATTTCGTTGCGCTTGTTTGCCGAGCTCAACGCAGGGTTCCAGTACGCCCGTATTTTTCAGGAAACGGGGCGCCGAGCCGAGCGCGCCTCGCACTAACGGGTCTCTCACGCTCTTCGCTTCCCCACCTGGTGAGAAAAGCGGGTTAACGCCATAACAGCTTGAAACGCCGTTCACGGGAGATCAGAACCCCATTTGGGATCACGGGTGCGTCCACTCACGAGCAACCCGGGCGATCCATCGTCGGATCGGCATCCTCTGCTGCGGCAGCGCTGCGCTAGTCCAATTCCAAAGTGGCCGTGTGGGTCTCGATGTCGACGGCAGAAACAATCACGTCGACGGGGCCGCTGAAGTCTGTTCTCTGGTCAAAGGTTTGAAATAGGCTCATCTTGACAACGGCGTATTGCTCGGTGGGAGAGAGTTCGGACCCGTGTGCCTGCCGCCAGGCATCCACTGTCTGGAGACTCAAAAAAACAGTCACCGGAAACCGGGACGCACGGTCTGAAGACACCTCGAAGACGTACTCTCGACCGGGATCCCCCGCGCGCTCGGCGTCGCGGTAGCCTTCGTAGAAATATTGGTAAACATAACCGGTGTCGGCCGAATAGGCCTTCTCGCGGCGGACTTGGGGAGCCCCCCGCAGTGGTTTTCCGGTAGGCTTGCGGTTGAGAAAACGTTTCAGCCAAGGGGTCATGGATGTTTTGGTGTAGGCGGATCGGGGCCTCTCTGCTATCAGAGGAAGACGTGGTAAACGCGATCGTGGGCCTGCAAACTACCGCCTGCGGTTCTGTTTGGTGAAAAGTCCCGGACCGGGTGTCAGATGACAGTTCCCATTTCCCAAAGGCCTGTGCTTCCTTACCCTGACTAGTCTTCATCCTCCGATTCCGCTACCGCGACAGCACCTCTCGGTGGTGTTCGGCTCACGGGGGCCCGGACCCCAGCGTACGGATCGCGCGGTGGCTCGTGTCGCCCGCCCCTTAGCAAGCGCAGAAACGCACCAATGAGAGCCTTGATCGTTTTCACCATCACCGGCCACTCCAGATTCATGGCGGATGTAGGCCTCTGCGCCACAACCTCAGACACCGAAGCCCACCGTTACAGCTCCGAGCGTAAGGCAACAACCGCTCTCGTGGCGCAGGTCCCCAGACCTGCCGTGTCGGGTACCCCTACCGACACCTATTTTCTAGCCGCCTACATGCAAAGACCCAAGTTGAGCTGAACAATCGGCACCAGGCCCGCACGAGGTCCCGGGTAGCGCGAAACTTTCACTCACTGGCCTCGATACCGCTGCTGCTTGAAGGGATCGCCGTACATGTGATAGCCGACTTGTTCCCAGTAGCCCGCTCGGTCGCGCTCGACGAACTCCAGGCCCCGCACCCACTTGGCGCTTTTCCAAGCGTAGAGGCGCGGAACCACTAAACGGACGGGTGCGCCGTGCTCGGGCGTAAGAGGCTCGGGAGCGTGCCAATCGGCCAGTAGCACGTCGTCACGCATGAGCTCTTCCAACGGAAGGTTCGTGGTGTAGCCGTTCTCGGCATGTAGGATTACGAAACGAGCCTCGGGCCGTGGCCGGGCCTTCTCGGCGATCACCTGGAAAGGGACGCCCTCCCACTCATTGTCGAACTTGCTCCAGGTCGTGACGCAATGGAAGTCTGCTTGGATACGCTTGCGGGGCAAGGTTTTGAATTCGTCCCAGCCCAGCCGGAAGCGGCGCTCGACCAATCCACGGACTTCGAGATTCCAGCGCGCGGCGTCGAATTCGGGAACCGTTCCCTCGTGCAGGACCGGCCATTTGAGGGTTAGATACTGGCCTGGAGGCAGGCGGCCTTTCTGTCGAAGTGCCTCTTCCTGGCGCCGGCGATCATTCACGGAGTTGTTGCCGCTCGGCAGCGACGGGGTTGGGGTCCGCGCGTCAGAAAACTCCTTCCACCGACTACGCTGTAAGTCTATCATGGACGATCCGCGGAGAAGCATCTTGATGGAGGTTTTGGGGCGTTTGGGCCTCCGGGAAATCATGGGCGGAATTTGCCACCCGTATGCGCGTCGATGAAAGTGCTTCCCCTGTCCTCGGGCCGGTTCAGCAAAGCCTTCGGTGGCTGCTGAGGAGAATCGGACGGCCCCCGCTCGACCCGTCGGTCTGGGATCATTACATGCAGGCAGGGGAATGGCCATTTACACCTATCACCGTCCGGACGACGCGGCGCTTGTCCCACGAATCAACGGCGAAGCGAGCGGCGACTACCGTATGCACGCCAAGGATCTGGACCTTCACTGGGGACGAGTGAATCCCAAGGCCGTCTTCTTTCCATGGTGCTTGGAAAACGTTCTCGATTATGGGTGATTCGCAGGCCCTGTTTCGGCAGGGCATTGAGCTATTCAATCGCGGCGAGTTTTACGATTGCCACGAGGTGCTCGAGGAAGTCTGGACACCGACCAAGCAGCCCGAGCGCTGGTTCTTGCAAAGCTTAATCCACTTCGCGGTTGGGTTCTACCACCATCAACGTGATAACAAGATTGGCGCGGTCCGCCAATTGGCGAAAGGTCTGCGAAAAATCCAGGGTTATCTCCCCCAATGGGGCGGCGTGCGTACGGCCGCCATTGAACAGGAAGCGCGACGGTGCCTCGGGGTGATCGAAGCCGGAGGCCGAGTTGATGTATTTCCGCAAATCGAGCAGTTCGCACCGTATGCGCCCAAGCCAAACTCGCCGGCCGAACCCAGCTAACCTGGCCGGACGACTTGTGTCGAGCCGGCGGAGGTTTGCTCGTCGCGGCGTCGCTCCGGCTCGCCACGCCGCAGCGATTCCGCAACCACTTTTTCTGGGCATGGGAAGCATTGGATTTAGCGAGTGTTTTGGTGTTGCGCTGGTGCGGGCGGATTCGCATTCGCGACAAACTCTTGACCAACTCCCGATTCTGGTATAGTATCTATATACCAGACATGAAGAAGATCCCCTCGCGCTTCCGCCTCTCGGCCGCCGAGCGCGACCTCCGCTCCCGCATCGCTCAACTGCTCCACGGCCGCTGGTGGCTGCATGCTACCTTGGCGCCGCGCCAGCGCCGCTGTGGCAAACTCAACTGCCGTTGTACCCGCGGACAGCCGCATGTTTCGCTCTATGTCGTGCAATCCCGACAAGGGCAGTTGCGCCAACTCTACGTACCCAAACACTGGGAGTCCCGCGTGCGCCAAGCCGTGGCCGACTATCAACAACTGCAACGGCTGCTCGAAGAAGTTTCCGAGCACGAATGGAAGCGGCTCGAAACCCGTCGGGAGAAGTAACGTTGTTCGGCGCCGGATCCAATACGCGGAGAAGCTCTATGGTCTGCGGGATAGCCTGCTCGCCGGGGTCAGCGACAGTCGGCTCCAGCCGCGCATTCCAACGTTGCGCGTAGTGCCGTCGGCGCTGGTGTTGTTCTGGACGCGGCTGGGCCGTCTCAACGCCTTGGAGACGCTGGCGCCTATTTGTTTTTGGACGGGGTGAGTTTGCGAGTGCGCCGCCCGGCGGGACGCCAACGGGTGCAGATGCTAGTGTAGTGCGTCAAACGGATTGACGTTTATCAAGAGAGCGCCGAGCGCGTTTGACTTTCTCCAGGATATCGGAGGCGGTAGCGGTCCAGATGTAAGGTTTGGGGTTGTCGTTGTGTTGGTCGATATAGGCGTCGATGGCCGCAACAAGTTCATCCACACTGCGGAACGCCCCTCGGCGCAGGCGGTTCTCCGAGAGATCGCGGAAGAATCTCTCGACCATATTCAGCCACGAAGAACTGGTTGGGGTGAAGTGGATGTGGAATCGTTTGTGGCGGGCGAGCCAGCGTTGCACCTTTTCGTATTTGTGGGTCGCGTAGTTGTCCACGATCAAGTGCAGTTGTTTGTCGGGCGAGGTCTGGCGGTCAATCAGCCGCAGGAACTTCAGCCATTCAGAATGGCGGTGTTTTTTCATGCAGGTGCTGATCAGCTTGCCGTCGAGCGTATTCAGGGCGGCAAACAACGTAGTCGTGCCATAGCGTTTGTAGTCGTGGGTCCTGGTCCCGGCTCGCCCCTTTTTCAGCGGCAAACCGGGTTGCGTGCGATCCAACGCTTGAATCTGACTTTTCTCGTCGACCGACAACACCAGGGCGTGTTCGGGTGGGTTCAGATACAGCCCGACGACGTCCTCGAGTTTCTCGGCAAAGCGGGGATCGTTACTGAGCTTGAAGGTGGCGGTGCGGTGCGGCTTCAAGCCGTGTGCGTGCCAGATACGCCGCACACTGGCTTCACTGATTCCCATGGCGGCGGCCATCGAGCGGGTGCTCCAGTGAGTGGCGTTGGGCGGAGTTTGCTGCGTGGTCTTGGCGATAAGTTCCCTCATAAGTTTCGCGGTGATCCTCGGTTTGCGGCCGGGACGAGGGGCGTCCTTTCCCAGGCCGGCGAGTCCGAGTTGGAGGTACCTTTTCCGCCACCGCGCCGCCTTCTCCGGGGTAATATTCAACTCGGCAGCGATCTGTTTGTTGCGGTAGCCGGTGGCAGCCAGCAGCACGATTCTCGACCGTTCAATCAGACGGGCCGGCAGCTTTCGGCTCCGCACGATGGTTTCCACCCGCGACCGCTGATCCACGTCCAGTTCAACCTGGGGAGCAATACGCATCGCGGACGTCCTCTCAATTGTATAGACCTCCCCACAATTATAAACGTTACTATTTACGACGCGCTACACTAGTGGCGTAGGGGGTGCGTGCGGACGGCAGCCGGCAACTGTTGGGATTCCTGCGCAGTCGAGGCGAGAGCCAGGCCGCTTGGGAAGGCTTATTGCAAGATCTCTACCGGCGCGGGCTGCCGGGGAGGAACTTGGCTTTGATCGTAACCGGCGGCTGCGCCGGGTTGGCGGGGGCGATCGAGACGATCTATCCGCGGGCGCTGCATCAACGCTGTTGGGTGCACAAGATGCGCAACCTTCTCGAGAAGGTTCGCAAGCGCGGCTACGAGGAGGTCAAACAAGGCGCCCAAGCGATCTACCGGGCCGACAGTCGGGGACAAGCGCGACAGGCGTTCTACCACTTTCGTTGCCGCTGGCGCGACGGCTATCCGACGATGGTACGGCGGTTGGAGAAAGAGTTGCCGGAGCGGCTGTCGTTTTTCAGCTTCCCGCGCCATCTGTGGCGCAAGTTGCGCACCACCAACGTCATCGAACGCCTCTTTGTGGAAGTGCGCCGCCGCACCCGGCCGATGGTCTGCTTTGTGAATGTCAAAAGCGTGGACCGCATCGTCTACTCGATCTTCCACCGCTTCAACCTGGAGTGGAATCGCACCCTCCAAGTTTTTACACAAGCAGCTTGACATCACCGAAAAGCGGGTTTAGTTGTCAACCCGAAGTAACGCGCGTACAATATGCTTAGGTTTTCACTTAGCCGGAGTAAACGAATGAGGGCTGCCAAACACTCTACTGTACTGATTCTAGGGCTGGTAGCGCTATTCGGGATCGCACGGGCCCAGGAGGCTCCTCTCGCCGCGTTGCCGCCCGCGGCGGCAACCGAAATCGATTTCGAGCGAGACATTGGGCCTCTGTTGGAGCAAAAATGCGCTGCCTGCCACGGTACACAACAGCAAATGAGCGGCTTGCGGCTGGATAGCCGCGCCGCCGCGTTGCAGGGCGGGTACTCCGGGCCGGCGGTCAAGCCGGGCGATAGCACCGGCAGCAAGTTGATCCACATGGTCGCGGGCATTGGTATCGAGAAAAACCTCATCATGCCGATGGGTGGAGAACCACTCAGCGCCGAGCAGATTGGGATCCTCCGCGCCTGGATCGACCAAGGAGCAGCGTGGCCCGACGGCGATCCATCCGCCAAACAAGCCGCATCCGCTGCAACCAAACGTCCCAAGAGTGAGCATTGGGCCTTCAATCCACCGGTGCGCCCTACCCTTCCCGCGGTGAATGGTGAGGCTTGGGTCAAGAATCCCATCGATCGTTTTGTGCTGGCGAAGCTTGAAGCCGAAGGGATTGATCCTTCGCCGGAGGCCGATCGCGCAACGCTGATTCGGCGCGTCAGTTTTGATCTGATTGGTTTGCCTCCGACGCCCCAAGAGGTCGACCGTTTCCTCGCCGACCAGTCTCCGCAGGCATACGAGCGGCTCGTAGACCGATTGTTGGATTCGCCTCACTACGCGGAGAAGTGGGCGCGCCAGTGGCTCGATCTGGCGCGCTACGCCGATAGCGACGGCTATGAAAAGGACATGGTGCGTCCGCACGCTTGGCGCTGGCGAGACTGGGTGATCCAAGCCCTCGACCGCAACATGCCCTTTGACCAGTTCACCGTGGAGCAGATCGCGGGAGATCTTCTACCGAACGCCACGATTGAGCAGAAGATCGCCACCGGGTTTCACCGCAACACGCTGACGAACCGGGAGGGGGGCATTGATAGCGAGGAGTTTCGGGTCGAGCAGGTGATTGACCGCGCCAGCACCCTCGGCACGGCTTGGCTTGGTCTGACGCTTGGCTGCGCTCGCTGCCACGACCACAAGTATGACCCGATCACCCAAAAGGATTTTTATCAGCTCACGGCCTTTTTCAACACCAGTGTCGAGCGCAATATCGAGGTGCCTCTGCCCCATGAGCTGGGCAGCTATCTGCAAACCAAAGCCGAGTACGATCGCAGGAGAAAAGAGCTGCTAGTGGCGCACAAAGTGGCCGAGGTGATGCCGATATGGGAAAGGAAGCTGCTTCGGGCTGCTGACCACCCCGCGACGGATCCCATTCACGACATAGCTTGGGACACGCTGCGCATCATGTACGACGGCGGGCACCAGGTCCTCAGAACACATCCGGCTCATCGGACCCGGAAACAGCAAGATCGGCTGATCGATCACTTCGTAAGGTTTTCGCGAGAGACGTTCGGCCGAAAACGGTTCGAGGAGCTAAAGTTCGAGGAACTCACCAAAAAGCTCAAACAGCTCAAGCGGGAATACCCCCAGTTGACCGAGGCGCAAATCATCGTCGAGAACCCAAGCCCCCCGAAGAGCCACGTTCTCATTCGAGGTGATTTTCGGCAGCCCGGTGTCGAGGTGCAGGCGGGCACGCCGTCGGCCTTGAATCCGATGCCGGCGGACCGCAAGCCTTCTAGGCTTACCTTGGCGCGTTGGCTGGTGTCGAAAGACCATCCTCTGACGGCGCGTGTCACCGTCAACCGCTTGTGGCAAGAATACTTCGGCCGTGGTCTGGTGGAACCCTCCGCCGACTTTGGTACGCGCTCCGAACCGCCGACTTACCCTCGGTTGCTCGATTGGCTGGCTACAGAATTCGTGAACGGCGGATGGGACCTCAAGGCCACGCACAAGCTGATCGTCATGTCGGGCGTCTACCGGCAGTCTTCGCATACCCGGGAAGATTTGCTGTCGCGCGACCCCGACAACACGCTGCTGGCGCGCCAGACCCGGCTGCGGCTGTCGGCCGAGGTGGTGCGGGACAACGCGTTGGCGGTCAGTGGGCTATTGAACAGGGCGGTCGGGGGCAAGAGCGTGCGCCCACCCCAGCCCGCGGGAGTGTTGGAGCAGGGCTTCGACACCAGCAGCGAGAGGTGGATCGAAAGCAAGGGCCAGGACCGTTACCGCCGCGGCCTCTACGTGCAGTTCTTGCGCACGGCGCCTTACCCGCAACTGATGACGTTCGACGCGCCGGATTCGCTCGAGACATGCAGCGTTCGGGAAAGGTCGACGACACCGCTTCAAGCGCTGAACCTGCTCAATGACCCGGTATTCTTTGAAGCGGCCCAGGTTCTCGCGGCGCGCATCCTGCGGGAACAGACCGGGAGCGTTGACCAGCGTATCGACTATGCCTATCGAGTGGCTCTAGGCCGTTCTCCGACCCTCGAAGAAAAGGATCGCCTGCTGGCCTTCTACGAAGAACAGAAGGAGCTGCTAAAGACACAGCGCGCCGTGGTGGAAACTCTGTTCCCGGCCGCGGATCTCGAAGGCGTGGAGCGCTCCGAGGCCGCCGCGTGGGTGGCCGTCGGCCGCTTACTGCTGAATCTGGATGAGTTCATTACCAGGGGGTAATCCCCCTCTTGTCGGTACGGTGCAAGCAAAAGGCGCGCGAAATGCTTGGCCCGCTTTTCTCGCCGCGTGGCGAGGCGAAGCGAGGGAGCAGTCTATTAGTACAAGGAGTGCGCCGCTCGACGCCCCGTTTCCTGAACAATGCGGGCGTACTTGCACCCTATGTTGAGCACGGCGAGCAAGCGCAACGCGGTGATGGCGGGCTTATTTGCGCGCTTCGACCGTCCGGTGGCAAGAAACGCGGGCTGGGTTCAAACACTAAGCTGGGGCAACGGATGGGGACCAGCAAGCTCTCTACGGCACTGATTTTCGGGCAGCTGGTGGCGCTGGGGTTCGCCCAGGCCCAAGGGCGCGCCCAGGGACCTCCCGTGGGTGCGCCGGCGGCGGGAACCTCTGTTGATTTCAAAAGGGACATCGGGCCTCTATTGGAGCAAAAGTGCGGCGCCTGTCACGGCCCACAGCAGCAGATGAACGGTTTGCGTCTGGATAGCCGCGCGGCCGCGTTACAGGGCGGTCACTCCGGGCCGGCGGTCAAGCCTGGTGACAGCGCCGGCAGCAGGCTGATCCAAATGGTCGCCGGAATCGGCGTAGAGAAAAACCGCATCATGCCGATGGGCGGCGAGCGGCTCACAGCCGCGCAGGTCGGGCTTTTGCGCGCCTGGATCGACCAGGGAGCCGTGTGGCCCGAAGAAGATCCGTCGGCAAAGCGCGGCGCCATCGCTGAAACGAAGCGTCCCCAGAGCCGGCACTGGGCCTTTAATCCGCCGGTTCGCTCCAGCCCTCCCGCCGTGAACAAGGAAGCTTGGGTCAAGAATCCGATCGAT
This sequence comes from Bryobacterales bacterium, assembly GCA_965206025.1. GTDB lineage: Bacteria > Acidobacteriota > Terriglobia > Bryobacterales > UBA6623. The sequence goes on from CBDBIU010000004.1 coordinate 1,802,903, forward strand.
CGATTTGTACTGGCAAAGCTTGAAGGCGAAGGGGTCGACCCCTCTCCCGAAGCGGATCGCGCGACGCTGATTCGGCGTGTCAGCTTTGATCTGATCGGATTGCCCCCGACGCCGCAACAAGTCGACCGTTTTCTTGCCGATCGGTCCCGCCAGGCGTACGAGCGACTTGTAGATCGGCTGTTGGATTCGCCTCACTACGGGGAGAAGTGGGCGCGCCAGTGGCTCGATCTGGCGCGCTACGCCGATAGCGACGGCTATGAAAAAGACATGGTGCGCCCGCACGCTTGGCGCTGGCGAGACTGGGTGATTGAGGCTCTGAACAGCAACATGCCCTTTGACCAGTTCACGATCGAGCAGATTGCGGGAGATCTTCTGCCGAACGCCACGATTGAGCAGAGAATCGCGACCGGGTTTCATCGCAACACGCTGACGAACCGGGAGGGTGGTATAGATCTTGAGGAGTTTCGGGTGGAGCAGGTGATTGACCGAGTCAGCACGGTTGGCACGGCTTGGCTGGGTCTAACTCTTGGTTGCGCGCGCTGCCACGACCACAAGTACGATCCGATCACGCAAAAGGAGTTCTATCAGCTCACGGCTTTCTTTAACACCAGTGTCGAGCGCAACATCGAGGTGCCTCTGCCCCATGAGTTGGGCGGCTATCTGCAAACCAAGGCCGAATACGATCGCAAGAGACGAGAACTGCTCTCGGCCTACAAGGTGGCCGAGGTACAGCCATGGTGGGAGAAAAAGACGCTTTGGGCCGCTGATCACGAGGGCATGGATCCTATCTACGATATCTCCTGGGACAACCTCGGCAACCTCATGTTCGACGGGGGGCAAGACGTGCTCAGGACGCACCCCGCCTATCGAACTCGGAAGTATCGCGACCTGTTGACGGATCACTTCGTGCGGTTTTCGCTAGAGCCGTTTGGCGAAAAACGATACAAGGAGTTAAAGTTCAAGGAGCTCACCGCAAAGCTCCGGCGACTCAAGCGGGAATACCCTCGACTGACCGAGGCCCCGATCATCGTCGAGAACCCGAGTCCCCCGAAAAGCCGCCTTCTCATTCGCGGTGATTTTCGGCAGCCCGGTGTCGAAGTACAGCCGGGTACGCCGGGGGCTTTAAACCCCATCGAGGCCGGCCGCAAGCCTTCTCGCCTGACTTTGGCGCGCTGGCTTGTGTCGAAAGACAACCCTCTCACGGCCCGGGTGACTGTCAACCGCATGTGGCAGGAATACTTCGGCCGCGGCCTAGTGGAAACTTCCGACGACTTCGGCACCCGTTCCGCTCCGCCGACGCACCCTGGGCTACTCGACTGGCTAGCTACTGCGTTCGTGGACAGCGGGTGGGACATTAAGGCCACGCACAAGCTGATCGTTATGTCGGGCGCCTACCGGCAGTCTTCGCATACCCGGGAAGATTTGCTGTCGCGCGACCCCGACAACACGCTGCTGGCGCGCCAGGCCCGGCTGCGGCTGTCGGCCGAGCTGGTGCGGGACAACGCGCTGGCGGTCAGCGGGCTGTTGAACAAGGCGGTCGGAGGCAAGAGTGTACGTCCACCGCAACCGCCCGGCGTGTTGGAGCTGGCCTTTGGCGACAGCACCGAGAAGTGGATCGAAAGCAAGGGCCGGGATCGCTATCGGCGGGGCCTCTACGTGCAGTTCTTGCGCACGGCGCCGTACCCGCAGCTGATGACATTCGACGCGCCGGATTCGCTCGAGACGTGCAGCGCCCGAGAGAGATCGACGACCCCGTTGCAGGCGCTGAACCTGCTCAATGACCCCGTGTTCTTTGAAGCGGCTCAGGTCTTCGCGGCACGCATCTTGCGAGAGCGGCCCGGGAGCGTTAGCGAGCGTATCGACTACGCGTATCGAGTGGCTCTAGGCCGTTCTCCGACGCGCGAGGAAAAAGATCGCCTACTGGCGTTCCACGAAGAACAGAAGGAACTGCTAAAGACACAGCGCAACGCCGTGGAGACTTTGTTCCCGGCCGCGGATCTCGAAGGCGTGGAGCGCTCCGAGGCCGCCGCGTGGGTGGCCATGGGCCGCTTATTGCTGAATCTGGATGAGTTCATCACAAGGGGGTAACTGTATGGATTTCGCCGAACTCCAGCGCATACAAAACCGGCGCGGTTTTTTCAAGCAATGCGGCGCCGGACTAGGGACGATCGCGCTCTGGCACTTAATGGAACAAGAAGGACGCACGGCCTCCGGCGTCAACCCGTTGGCCACCAAGGCGCCTCACTTCGCCCCCAAAGCCAAGAACGTCATTTTTCTGTTCATGGACGGAGGGCCCAGTCACGTCGATTTGTTTGATCCAAAACCGGGTCTGCGGAAGTGGGAGGGGCAGTCCCTTCCCGAATCGATGACAAAGGATCTCCGGTTGGCGTTCATCAGGCCGAACGCCAAGGTTTGGCCCAGCCCTCGCGTCTTCACCAAGCACGGGCAGAGCGGCATCGAATTTTCCGACTGGATGCCCCATCTCGCCACGCGCGCCGATGACATTTGCGTGATTCGTTCCATGCACACCGAGCAGTTCAACCACCACCCGGCGCAGTTGATGTTAACCGGCGGGTCGCCGCTGGGCGGGCGGCCCTCGATGGGGGCTTGGGCCACCTACGGGCTGGGCAGCGAGTCAAACGATCTGCCGGGGTTCGTGGTGCTGCGGTCGGGCGGCAACGCGCCGGGCGCGGGCAGCGGCAACTGGACGAGCGGGTTTTTGGCCTCCTCCTACCAGGGCGTGCCCTTTCGCCGAAGCGGTGACCCGGTGCTCTATCTTTCGAATCCGAAAGGGGTGAGCGCCAGGATGCAGCGTTCTCTGCTGGATGGGGTTCGCGACATCAATGAGCAGAAGAAGACGGCCACGGGGGACATGGAGATCGCATCGCGCATCGCCTCCTATGAGCTGGCGTTCCGCATGCAATCGGCGGCCCCCGAACTCATGGATTTCTCCGGCGAATCCGAGAGCACCTTGGAAACCTATGGGGTCAACAAGGAGCTAACCGGTCCGTTCGCTTCCAATTGCCTGCTGGCGCGCCGCATGGTCGAAAGCGGCGTCAGATTCGTGCAGTTGATGCACGGCAGTTGGGACGACCATCAAGGATTGCTTAAGAAGTTAAAAGAGAACTGCGATATCATCGACCAGCCCATCGCCGCGTTGCTCGGGGACCTCAAACAGCGAGGCCTTCTCGATTCCACGCTAGTCATTTGGGGCGGCGAGTTCGGCCGCACTCCGATGGTGCAGATCCAGTCCCCGGACGCAGGAACCGAGGGCCGCGATCACCATCCCTTCGCCTTCAGCGTCTGGATGGCGGGAGGCGGCGTAAAAGCAGGACGGATCGTGGGCCGGACAGACGACCTCGGCATGAGAATCGTGGAGGACAAGACACACATCCACGACCTGCACGCCACGATTCTGCACCTGCTCGGACTCGATCACACCCGCTTGACCTACCGCCACCTCGGCCGCGATTTCCGCCTGACGGACGTCGCCGGCGAGTTGATCACCAAGGCGCTGGCGTGAGGGTGATTTCCGTCTGAGCCGGACCCTCACAGAGCCGCGCCCGAAAAGGGGGCGGTCGAGGCCCGGTGCCGATGTCGCCATAGCTCGGCTATTCCACGAAGCTGACTGCGGCCTTGCGGCAGCCCGCGGTCCTATTTCGTAACTGTCGTGGCGCGAAAAACGACCGGGACGGAGGACAACCACCCATGCTGATCATCGACACCCACACGCATATCTATTCCTCCGATGAAGAACGATATCCTCCTTCACCGCGGCTGCTGACTTTGGGATGGATTGGTGATCCCATGGATAAGCCCCTGCGGCCTCCCGGGGACGCCTCTGTCGAAGCCCTGCGCGAGGCGAGCCAAGCCAACGGCATCAGCGGCGTTTGCGCCATTCAGACCGCGACCTTCTACGCATTCGACAACCGCTACATTTGCGACAGCTCGAAAGCCCACCCGGACTGGGTGGCGGGCGTCTGCACGCTCGACCCCGATGACCCCCACAGCCCTGCCTTGCTGGCCGGCCATGTCCGCGATTTCGGAGTCCGCGGGTTGCGGAGCTTCCCGAACGACGCCGGCAAAGGCAGCCTCGACAGCCCCGGGGTCAGAGCATTATGGAAAACCGCCCTCGAACACGGCGTCGTGGTCAATCCGTTGATCTCGTGGATCGATCCGGACAGAAACTGGTACTGGGGCCGCGACCACCTGGCGGGCCTCCACACCATGCTCAGCGAGTATCGGGAGCTGCCGGTCGTTCTCGATCACTCCCTGAGCATCATGGCGGGTCGGCCGGATTCGGAAGAGGGCCTCGCCGCCCTGCTAGGGCTCGCGCAATACGAAAACCTCCACCCAAAGCTCAGCTTCGTTCCCTCGGGCAGCAACGAAGCATACCCCTGCGCGGACATGCACAACGTTGTTCTGAAGGTCATCAGTGAGTTCGGCTCCGAGCGTTGCCTGTGGGGCAGCGCCTACCCCTCCGGGCTGTGGACGCCCGGAGTTACCTATTCAGAACACTTGCGCATCTTCACCGACAATCTCCCACTGAACGACACTCAGCGGCGTGATGTGCTTGGGGAGACCGCGCGCGGACTCTATTTTCCAGACATGGCGGCCGGCTAGTAGCCCGCTTTTCTCACCACGTGGCGAGGGAAAGTGCGTGAGAAGCCCGTCAGTAGAAGGCGTGCGCCGCCCGGCGCCGCATTTTTTTGAATGATGCGGGCGTACTTTTGTGGGTGCGGCCTGGCCCATTCGCATCTGGTGTGACCGAAGCAAGCAGCGACTTCCGTTGGCGCCCGACCGGGAAAGTACGTTGAGCAGGGCGAGCAAGCGCAACGCAGTCATGGCGGGCCTATCGCGTGCTTCGACCGTCAGGTGGTGAGAAATGCGGGCTAGGGTTCGAGGACCGGCTGCGGCCATCGGCTCTGGTAGGACGCGGAATTCCAACAGCCTGAACAGCTGCTCTCGCGAACTCACTCCGGAAGCCGCGCGCGCCCCAGAGAGGGGAGCATCGCCGCGGTAAGCGCAACGGCTGATCTCACCGAGAAAGCAATCATGGCGAAAGTAGAACGGATTCTGATTGTCGGCGGAGGTATCGCCGGCCTGGCGGTAGCGGTGGCCCTGCGGCAGCGAGGCTTCGCTCCCGAGGTCGTGGAGAGAAGCGGAACGTGGCCCATCGCGGGGGCGGGGATTCTACTCCACGGGAACAGCCTGAGAGCGTTGCACTCTCTCGGACTGGATGAAGCCGTGATGAACGCCGGCGCGCTGGTCCCATCATTGCGACATTTAGACAAAGCCGGCCGCTTGGCGGCCGAAGTGGCCCTCAGTGACATCTGGGAAGGCGTCGGTCCAACCGTGGCAATCCATCGGCGCGCGCTTCACGCGATTCTAGCGAGCGCCGCATCGGACGTTCCCACCCGCATGGGCACGGGACTAGTCTCGCTGCGGCAGTCCGAGTCTTATGTGGAGGCTACTCTAAGCGATGGCAGCGCGGCCAAGTATGACCTTCTGGTGGCGGCCGACGGCATTCACTCCACGGCGCGGGATCTTGCCTTCACGCCAACGCCTCCTAGCTACGTCCAGCAACTTTACTGGCGCACGTGTATCCCGAACACCGGTGACATCACGACTTGGACGGTAATGCGCGCGGAGGGATGCTTCCTCGGGTTCATCCCGCTGGGCGGAGAGATGGCCTACTGTTTTGCCCAGCTCGTTACCCCCGAACAGTTTGAAGACCCACTCGCCGGTCGGCGGGGTCGCCTGCGGGAGAGATTCGCGGATTTCGGTGGGATAGCTCGCGACGCGCTTCCGCGGCTTGGAGCGGACGAGTCCATCCACTTCGGTATGGCCCAGGAGATAGCTCGGGACCAATGGCGGGCGGGCCGAGTGCTTTTGATCGGCGACGCCGCGCACGCGTGTTCTCCCATCATTGGGCAGGGGGGTGCCATGGCAATGGAGGATGCAGTTGTTCTTGGAGATGTCCTCCGGTCGGCAAGCACACTGGACCAAGCTCTTGATGAATTCGTGGGCAGGCGGGAGCCGAGGGTGCGATGGGTACGAGAGCGCACGCACCTGGCCATTCGTTCCATGGCAAACACGACGTTGCTCGAACGAGCCGATCTGAGCTCGTTGCTTCTCGCCGAGATGCGCGAGATCTACTCCCCACTCAGGGAGCTGCCGTAGTAGGGGCCACCCGTTTTCTCACAGCGGCCACCGTATTCGGTGAGAGACACGCGGGGCGCGACACGTCGCGCCCGTACATGAGACGGACGGTGCACGCGCCGCGAATTACGCCAGAACCGCTTTCACCACACGGGCCTTCTCGACGCCGGTCAGCTTCGCATCGAGGCCCTGGTGTCGGTAGGTGAAACGCTCGTGGTCGATGCCGAACAGATGCATGATCGTCGCCTGCAAGTCGCGGATGTGCACCGGGTCCTTGACGATGTTGTAGGAAAAGTCGTCCGTTTCACCGTGGACGACCCCGCCTTTGACTCCACCACCCGCCATCCAGAGGCTAAAGCAGCGGGGATGGTGGTCCCGGCCAAAGTCCGTCGCAGTCAGCTTGCCCTGCGAATAGATGGTGCGTCCGAACTCGCCGCCCCAGATCACGAGGGTCTCGTCAAAGAGCCCTCGCTCCTTCAGGTCTTGGACCAACGCCCAGGCGGCCCGGTCGATGTCCTTGCATTGGAACGGCAAGACCAAAGGGCAGCGGTTGTGTACGTCCCACCCGCGGTGGTAGATCTGCACGAAGCGCACTCCGCGCTCGATCAGACGCCGTGCCATGAGCGCGGCATTGGCGAAGTTGCCCGGCTCGCGCGCGTCTTCGCCCCAGCGCTTGAAAGTGCTCGCCGGCTCGCTTGAGAGGTCGCTCATTTCCGGCACGGACGATTGCATCCGAAAAGCCATCTCGAACTGCTCGATTCTCGCCAACGTTTCGGGGTCGCCCATCTTCTGATGCTGGATCTGGTTCAACTCATTCAGGCCGTCCAACATCCTCCGCCGGACGTGCTGGGGGACGCCTTCGGGGTTCTTGACGTAGAGCACCGGGTCGGCGCCTCTTCGCAAACCGACGCCGGCGTATTTCGCGGAGAGAAACCCGGCGCTCCACAGACGCGCGGAGATCGCTTGCACCCCCGCCTTGGGGTGACTCTTTTCGGCGTTCATGACGACGAAGGTGGGTAAGTCTTGGTTCATACTTCCCAGCCCGTAGGCGAGCCAGGAGCCAATGCACGGTCGGCCGGCGACCTGGCGGCCCGTTTGAATGAAGGTGATCGCGGGTTCGTGGTTGATCGCTTCGGTGTGCATGGAGCGGATGACGGCCATGTCATCCGCCATCTTCGCGGTGTGGGGCAGAAGGTCCGTGATCCACGTCCCGCTTTCGCCGTGCTGGTGAAAATCCCAGTAAGACGGAGCGATCGGGAAGCGCGATTGCCCCGAGGTCATGGTCGTCAATCGCTGGCCCTGGCGGATCGAGTCGGGCAGATCTTTGTCGTACCAGTCCTTCATCTTCGGCTTGTGGTCGTACAAGTCCATCTGCGGGGGAGCGCCCATCGCGTGCAGGTAGATCGCACGCTTCGCCTTGGGGGCGAAATGCGGCAAATTCGGCAACCCCCCGTAGGACTCTCCGCCCTTGGGATTCGCCTGAGCGCTCTCGCCAAGCAGGCCGGCCAGGGCGATACCGCCGATCCCGCGGGCGCCGCGAGCAAAGAACTGCCGCCGAGTTTCAGCGAGTACGGCTTCTTCGGATGGATGCATTGTCAAAATCCCCTCCCCGGGCAAGTTCGACCGTTGCGCTTCAAAGCCTGACGCAGCACGCCAGGGGCGTACGCCGCGTCAACTTACTCCGGAGCTATTTGTTCAGTACCTCGTCCAGATTCATCAGTTGGTTCGCCAGCATGGTGAGAGCCGCGGACTCCGCTACGGGCAACGTCTCTTCCGGCTTGGACTCGCCGGTGGCTAACAGATTCTTAGCGTCGTCGGTGTGCGACGCATAGTAGTTCACGAAATCGTTGTAGGCCCGCTTGGCCACTTCTCGCTCGTTGTCCTCAAGCTCGCGCGCCAGCACCCGCAGCGTCAGGTAGTCGAGCCGTTGGTTCAAGTCGTCTCCCGACTCGCGCATGGCTGTTTGGGCTAGGTAGCGGGCGGCTTCCACGAACTGCGGATCATTCATCGTCGCCAATGCCTGTAGCGGAGTATTCGTACGCTCCCGCCTCACCGTACAGTTTTCCCTCGTCGGGGCGTTGAAGACCTCCATCGACGCCGGGGGCGCCGAGCGTTTCCAGAAAGTGTACATGCTGCGGCGATAGAGCTTGTCGCCGTGATCCTGTTTATAAGAGAAAGTGTTGCTGTCCTCCATCGCCACGCTTTCCCAAACACCAGGAGGCTGGTAGGGCTTCACGCTAGGGCCCCCGATAGTCGGAACCAGCAGGCCGCTGGCCGCCAGCGCATAGTCGCGCAGCAACTCACCATCCAAGCGGAACCGCGGGCCGCGGGAGAGAAGCCGGTTTTCAGGATCTTGTTCGAGCTTGTCCTTTGTGGTCGCCCCCGACTGGCGGTAGGTTGAAGAGGTGACCAGCAAGCGGAAGAACTGCTTTACGTCCCAGCCTGATTCCCGGAACTCGACCGCCAGCCAATCCAGCAATTCGGGATGGGAGGGCGGCTCCCCTTGCGAGCCGAAGTCGTCACTGGTTTTGACAATGCCGGTCCCGAAGACTTCCTGCCAGAAGCGGTTCACGACGACCCGCGCACTCAGCGGGTTCGAGTCGTCTACTAACCACTTGGCCAAGCCCAGCCGATTGCGCGGGAAGGAAGCCGGCATCGGGGCAAGTGCGGCGGGAGTGTTGGCCTTGACCAGATCTTGAGGCCGATCATACATGCCGCGATAGAGAACGTGGGCTTCGGGATCGCGATCCGTAATTTCTTGCATCACGTGGGTGATGCCGCCTCCGCGCCGAATCTCTCGCTGCTTCAGGGCGATCTGCCGCTTCTGCTCGACGAGTCCGCGGTAGTCGTCATTCTTGAGGCTTATATAGTAGAGCCGCAGGGTCTCCCGCTCGTGTGGCGTAAGCTGACCGGGGTCTTTTTCCTGTGCTCGCTCCAAGACCGGCCAGCGCGAGACGATTCGGGCTTCCTCGACCATAATGACACGGTTGAAAATGCGGAAATCCGCGATTCCGCCGCCGGCGAAGTAACGTTCGAATTCTTCATTCTCCACCTTGCGGTGCAGTTTTCCGAGCAGAAGCGGTTGGTCGTTGAGGATACTGCCGTGGAGCTTCTTAAAGTACTCGCTTCCCGTTGTCGGCAGGAGCTCTCCGTCCACGTAGATATTCAGCCCGGCGCGCTCGCTGCTGCCGTCGTATGTTACGGCCACGTGATTCCAAGCGCCAACCTCGAGCTGTTGCATCCAGCCGGTAAAGATTTGAAGCGGCTTTCCTTCGTCCCCGAGTTCTTTTTCTTGGTCGCCAAACAGATGTAAGCCCGGCACGCGGGCAACCTCGGCGCCAATCGTCAGCGCCCAGCCGCGGTTTTTGTCCTCCGGATCGGTTTGGCCGGCCACGACGAACCTACCCTCTTCATCGGGGTTCTGTATCCAGACCGAAATCGAAAACGCCTGGTCGGCATCGAGCCCGACGTTCGGTAATTCGGCCCAAGTCTCGCCGCCGAATCGTAGCGCTCGGCGACCCTGGGGTCCCTCTCCCAGAGTGACGCCGTGGGATAGGTCAACCGCGAACTCCTCCCCGTGCACCGTGCCCCGGGCCTTCTGGTCTAGCGACAGGGCGAAAATCTCGGAAGCTGTTTCGAGGGGCGCTTCGAGAGAGCGATACTCGCCCCCGGCAAGCCAGGCCTCGAACTCTTCATCCGCCGACGAGGAAACCTCCCGCATACGCGTGCTGATTTCGGCCGCTTCCTGCTTCAACTCGTCCCAGCGCGCGCGGTCCTGTTGGCGAGGCACGACGGCTATAGGAGGCGGGTCCGAGACGTTTCCATCCATCACGTACTGGGTGGTGTTGCGGAAGAACGCCGTCATCGAGTAGAAGTCCTTCTGCGAGATCGGATCGAACTTGTGATCGTGGCAGGTCGCGCAACCCACGGTCAGTCCGAGCCAAACGGTACCGGTCGTATCGGCGCGGTCCTTGGCGTAGACCGCCGCGTATTCGTCGATGATGAGGCCGGCCTCGTTCGTCGTGACGTTGCAGCGGTGGAAGCCGGTCGCGACGCGCTGCTCGAGCGTGGCGTTGGGCAGCAGGTCGCCAGCGATCTGTTCGATCGTGAACTGGTCAAAGGGCATGTTTTGGTTGAAGGCGTTAATCACCCAGTCTCGATAGGGCCACATTTCGCGATAGTTATCGACGTGGATGCCGTGGGTGTCCCCGTAACGGGCCGCATCCAGCCAGTAGCGGCCGCGGTGCTCTCCCCAGTGCGGAGATTCGAGAAGCTGATCGACGAGCGCGTCGTAGGCGTTCGGCGACGTATCGTTTACGAACGCCTCGACCAACTCCGGCGCCGGGGGAAGACCTGTTAGATCAAGCGCGACGCGGCGAGCCAACGTCCGGCGGTCGGCTTCCGGGGCCGGCTCGAGACCTTGGGCTTCCAGCCGCGCCAAGATAAAGCGGTCGATTCCGTTGCTTGACCACTCTTTCCTGTTGACCCCGGGCAGCTCGGGCCACCTCAAAGGTTCGAACGACCAGTGCTGATCCCACGAGGCGCCCTGCTCGATCCAGCGTTTGAGGACATCGATCTGATCGTCGCTCAGTTCCTTCTTCGAATAAACCGGCGGCATGCGCAGGACTTCGTTCTCATGCATGATGCGCTGGAAAAGTAGGCTGTCGTCCGAGTCACCCGGAACGATGGCGCTTCCGCTTTCACGCTGAGCGAAGGCTCCCTCTCGCGTGTCAAGACGCAAGTCGGCCATGCGGGCCTTGGCGTCCGGGCCATGGCATTGGAAGCAGTTGTCGGAAAGAATCGGCCGTACCTCGCGTTGGAAGTCAACGGCCCCTGTCGCCCCCGCCGCGAATGGGGCGTTGGCGAGCATCAGTCCCAGGGTGAAACAAGTGATACCGCCATGACAATGAAAACGAATCCTGCTCATGAACCAATCCTCCAACTAGCCGAGGGTTGCGCCCTGGATGCGAAGTCCGTGAAAGCTTACGAAGACGGCAGCCCGCAGCCCGATCTCACTTTACAATTGCTAAAAGTCCTACTGTAGGATAACATCGAGAGAAGGTTGTTCAGTTACCCGTTGGATGACATTGAGAGAAGGTTGTTGATGACGAAAAAATGGCGGCTTGGGCGGCTACCAGTTGTGGTGTGCCTCATCGGTCTTCTCTCTGCTCGGATCGGTGCCGTAGAAACCCCGGCGGAGCCCGAGATCGTCTCCATCTTTCCCGCCGGCAGCGGGCAAGGCGCCCGATTAGAGGTCAGCATCCAAGGGAGGGGCCTGGAAGGCGTTTACGCCGCCTGGTTCGATACGGAAAGCCTGACAGGCAGGGTCGGGAACGTTGAGCCGATCGAGCTACTGGAGACTGCCGGCGCGGGGCCCCGCAAAGAGCTCGAAAAGTTCCCCGGCCATCGGGTTTCGCTAAGCGTGGACGTTGGCCCCGCGGCCAAGGCCGGGCGCCACTCGGTGCGGTTGGTCTCGCCCCGCGGCGTTTCGAACGCACTCGCTTTCCTGGTGCATTCCGAACCCGTCGTGATCGAAACGGAAAGCCCCAACGGCGCGCCGGCGGACGCGCAGCCAGTCACTTTTCCGGTTGTCATAAGCGGGAAGATCGACGAGGAAGGGGAAGTAGATTTCTACTCATTCGAGGCCCCCAAGAATCAAGAGCTACGCTTTGAAGCTTTTACGCGAACAGGCCAAGATCCGAATTTCAGAACCGGAAACGGTTTTGATGCCCACCTGGCCCTTTATGAATCCGGCGAAAGCTGGTTTGATCCGAACCGCATTTACCGTTTAGCGAACAGCTACCATCCGGCTCCCCTGAAGACCCTCACAACGCTGAACTATCGCTTCGACAAATCAGGCCGGTACTTGTTACGGGTAGGATCCTTCTTGGGAATCATCGGGCCCGGTTATTCCTACCAACTCCTCATCGCTCCAGCGGACGGATCTTCTGTTCTAGAAGATCAGCAGCGCGATTCCGAATGGGATGAGCGAGCCTTTCCGCGTACACTGGAGCAGGACCGTATGGCGGCGCTCGTCTCCCGTACCGTCGTGACCAGTGAAACGGGGGATTCAGTAACAAAGAAGAGCGGTTCGGGTTTACAGGGAAGCGGAGGAAAGGTCCCGGAAGGGCCAAGCCTCGATTCTCTTGGCATACCCCCGCGGCCGATCATTACCGCAACCGAGGTTGAGCCTAACGACACGCCCGTTGCAGCCGTGCAGTTGACATTACCCGCCACAATAGAGGGGACGATAGAAAGTCCGGGTGATGTGGACTATTTTCGATTTCGAGTGAAACGCGAGCAAGGACTTGCTTTCGAGGTCGAGACCCCGGATTCGCCTCCGCCTTACTTCAACCCGCGCCTGGGGATCTTCGAGCATGATGGGGAGGAGGAACTCTTTACCAACATCCACAAGTTCATTGCCGGGGACGGGGACGACTGGATCAAAAGGATTGAGCCCAAGACGATCTACACATTCCAGCGGGAAGGTGAGTATGTGGTCCAAGTGCGGGACATGACGTCCCGGCGGGGTGATTCCAGCTTCAGGTATCGAATTCTCGTTCGCCCCCAAATTCCCCATATGGGAAAGATCGCGGTGACGGAAGATCGCGTCAACCTCAGGGCCGGCGGGGCGAAGAAATTAACGTTGACGGCTGAGCAGGAAGAAGGCTACAACGGTGACATCGCGTTCGCGGTGGAGAATTTGCCCGCGGGAGTCGAGGCCTTGGCGGGTGTCGAAGTCGAGCCGGAAAGCCACCCACCCCTGGACGAGGGTTTCAAGGAAAGATATCTGCCGAAGAGTCAAACAGCGGCGATATTGCTCGTAGCCGGCGCCGAAGCTCAAGTCATGCGTATGCCGCGGCTCATTCGGATCATCGCACGCCCCGTCGTAGGGGGTGAACTCGGAGCGCCCGCTCTGGTCGGGGAGATTCCGCTCATGGTGGTGGCAGAGTCGTCAGGCACTAAAGGAGATTGAGATGAGATCCTGGCTCCGCTCGCGACATAGACTGGTGAGCATTTCTCTGTTTGTCGGCATGAGCTTATGTGCTTCGATTGCCGCGGGCGAAACAGGGGCCGAACTCCTCTCCCTCCGATTGGCGCCAGATAACGCCGCTCTTTGGGGCGCCAACGCCTCGCAGCGGTTTATCGCGCTGGGGAAATATAGCGACGGCGTAGAACGGGATGTTACCGCTGAGGTGCAGTTTTCGATTTCTCAACCGCGAATAGCCGAGATGGAGGAAACCGGCAGATTAGTGGCGTTGGCCGACGGCGCCGCCGTGCTGACGGCCGGTTTGGGGCGGTATACGGCGACGACAAAGTTTCGCGTGGAGGGTTTGGATGAGAAGCGATCGTTTTCTTTTGCCCGAGACATCGGGGGCGTTCTCACGAAGAAGGGATGCAACGGCAGCAGTTGCCATGGCGGGGTAAAGGGCCAGGGCGGCTTCAAGGTTTCCTTGAACGCACTCTACCCGCGGGAAGACTACAAATGGATCGTCGAAGGCGGCACGTATCAAGTTCTGACGGATGAAGTGGCAGGCGAGAAAAACCCCCGAGTCGATTTAGAAAAGCCGCGGCAAAGCCTCCTATTGCAGAAGCCGGCCATGCAGGTTCCCCACGGCGGCGGACAACTCTTCCCTCCCGACTCGCCCGATTACGAAACCATTCTCAACTGGGTGCGAGCGGGGGCTCCCTACGGAGAAGAAAGCGACCAGAAGAGCGTCAAGGTCAAGCGGATAGAAGTTTTCCCAAAGGAAGTCGTGCTGGACCTCAATGGAAAGCATCAACTCCTGGTGACGGCTCATCTTTCCAACGGCCGGCAAGAGGACATAACCGGCCAAGTACTCTACACTTCGAACAATTCGGAAGTGGTACGAGCGTCTCTGGAAGGCCGTGTGGAAGGGCTAATGACGGGGGAAACATCCATCCTGATCCGCGCCGCCGGATACGCTGTCAGCGCACGCGTCGGGGTCATCTCCAAGCCGCTGCCGGACTATCCGGAGGTAGCGCGGAATAACTTCATCGACGACCACGTCTTCGCGAAACTGCGGAAGTTCAACATTCTGCCCTCCGAGCTGTCGACCGACGCGGAGTTTCTGCGGCGCCTGTGTCTGGATATGACGGGCACGCTGCCTCCGCCTGCACGCGTGCGCAAATTCCTAGCCGGCCAAGACCCTAAGAAGCGCGAGAAGCTGATCGAGACGCTTCTGGATTCTCCCGAATATGTGGAGTACTGGACCTTCCGGTTTGCGGACATCTTCCGGGTCGCCCGTTACGCCAACTCGAACATGAAGCCCGTCCGGCTGCACTGGGAGTGGCTCCGGGACATCGTTGCGCGCAACAAACCCTACGATCAGATCGCACGTGAGCGTATCGCCGCCCAGGGTTTCGGCGGTGCAGCGCCGCACTATTTCCAGATCAGCGATCCTCGCTTTCCTGAGCGAAAAATGGCCGAGGAAGTTCGAGTCTTTCTCGGACGGCGGCTGGACTGCGCGCAATGTCACAACCATCCTTTTGAGGCCTGGAGCCAGGACCAGTTCTGGGGAATGGCGGCCTTCTTCGGCCGCTTGAACGGCGTGAAGTTCGGACCCGATGATCCCGAGCTCTATGGCTCCGTGCTCTACGATGATCCCACCGGGCAAGACGTGGATTATGGCGTCGTGGGCAAAAGCCGCCACGTGATGCATCCCCGGACTAACCAACTCGTCCAGCCGACATTGCTCGATGGTCGGGTCCTACCGCAGGAACAACAGGCCGATCTCCGCATGGAGCTTGCGGAATGGATGACGTCCCACCCCTATTTCGCGGAAGCCGCGGTCAACAGGATGTGGGGATACTTCTTCGGGAGAGGCATTGTAGACCCGGTAGACGACTTTCGCTCGACCAACACACCGACTCACCCTGACCTGCTCAAGGCGCTGGCAGAGCACTTCCGTGAGCACGGGCACGATCTCAAGCACTTGATCCGCACAATCGTTTCGTCGCGGACCTATCAGTTATCGAGTGAGCCCAACGAGACCAATGCCGAAGACCGAATCAACTATTCGCACTCCATACCCAAGCGGCTGGATGCGGAAGTGCTGTTGGACGCGATATCCCAAGCGACTGGGGTTCCCGAACGGCTCCTGCACAGCTCAAACCAAACCCAACCGGGAGCGTTGCCCCTGGGCGCTCGGGCGATCAACATCGTTGAGCCGGACATGTTTCGCAGCCGATTCCTGGAAGTCTACGGCAAGCCGGATCGCCTTGCCATGCCGGAGCGCGAGAATCTAGCAAATCTTGGGCAAGCCCTCCATATGCTCGTGGGAGCAACCTACAACGACAAGCTCGACCGAGAGGGAGGACGCGTCAACACACTACTAAAGCAGGGCGCCTCAGATAGTGAAGTGATCGAGGAACTCTACCTAGCAGCGTTTTCACGATTTCCAACGGAAACGGAACAGACCGGGCTGCGAGGGTGGTTGAGTGAGCGCCCGTCCCGGTCGGAAGCGATTCGCAGTCTACTCTGGGGACTGATTGCTTCCCGGGAGTTTGCCAGCAGTCACTGATTGGATCGAAGCGGCGGGCCAAAAAAGGAGAAGCCATGACTTGCAAAGGACCAGGTTTGGGACGTCGGGACTTTCTGCGGGTGGGGTCGTTAACCTATCTGGGCATCGGGCTGCGCGACCTGCTGGGGCTGGAGAGTCTGATGGCAGCCCAGGGCGTGAGTCCTAACGGCAAGGCTCAGTCGTGCATCATGCTCTGGCTGGAAGGGGGGCCGAGTCAGGTGGACACCTGGGATCCCAAGCCGAACAGCTCTTTCAAGCCGATCTCCACCAATGTTCCCGGCATTCAGATCTCAGAGCTGCTACCCCGTGTTTCCAAGCACATGGACAAGCTGTCGATTGTCCGCTCGATGCACACCGAAGAGACCAACCACGCTGGAGCGACCATCTATGCGCTCACCGGGCACAGGCCCAGCGTGGCGATGAAGTTCCCCAGCTTGGGATCCATCCTTTCCAAAGAGAGGGCTATCCGCAACGAGATACCGCCTTACGTTGTTACCCGTGAGTTGGATCTATTGCAGTACTTTCGATCGGGCTTCCTGGGAGCAGACTACGACCCGATGGTCGTTCATGATCCGAGTCGCAAGGATTTTGAAGTTCCTGATCTGAGCATCCCCAAGTCCGTTTCAGTCGAGCAAATCGAGGAGCGGCGCTCGGCCCTGATGCTGGTCGATTCGCTTTACCGGCAAAAGGTAAAGGAAGTTGAATACACCAAGATGGACCGCTTCACGGATGCCGCCTGGAGAATGATCCTGTCTCCGAACGTGAGAGAAGCCTTCGACCTTTCGAAGGAACCTGAAAAGGTGAAGGACGCGTACGGCCGGCACCCATTCGGACAGAGTGTGCTGTTGGCGCGCCGGCTGGTCGAGGCGGGCGCCCGCTTTGTGACGGCCGCGGGGTATAAGACAATCGAGTGGGACACTCACGGCGAGAACGACAAGGGGCATCGAGACAAGCTGTGTCCTTCGTTTGATCAGGCTTTCTCCACTCTGCTCGAGGACCTCGCCCAGCGCGGTCTGTTGGAGTCAACGGTCGTAATCGCCATGGGTGAGTTCGGACGCACTCCCCACATCAACCCCAAAGCGGGCCGCGATCATTGGCCGCAGTGCTGGTCGCTGGTTTTGGGCGGCGGCGGCATCCAAGGCGGACACGTCATCGGCGCCAGTGATTCCGAGGGCGGTTATGTCGCAGACCGCATGATTACGATGGGCGACATCTACGCGACCATCTACAAGGCCTTTGGGATCGACTGGGAGAAGACCTATATGACCCCCATCGGGCGGCCCGTCAAGATCGCCAACTCCATCGACGACAAGACCGGCGTGCCGATCAAGGAACTGGTGTAGCAGTGGTGCCCTGAAAACGGGCGGTTTAAGGCACAACATGTCTTAACAGAGCCGCACCCGCAAGGGTGCGGTCGAGGCCTCGTGACCACAGCGGCTTTGTCACATCAACGAGAGCCGCAGCGCAGGGCTCGGTCCCGTTGCCGAGACCTGCGGCCGTTTTGTGAATATTTCCGCGCAAACCATCCCAAATCGAGAGACTTGCCCTGACGCACGCAGCACCGCAGCACAGGCGCAAGATTCCTGGGACCCGGCTAGCGTAGACTGGGATTCCGCGGCATTCAAAAGTAATCAGGAGGGACAACCATGGCACCGAACCGGGCTTGGAAAAGAAGGAGCTTCCTACAAACGGCGGTCGGTGTGCCGACATTGAGTTTGCTGCCTGCCAGTGCGGCCTCGGCGGCGGCCGCGGCGGCGGCAAAGGCTGGGAGTTCTCAGACCAAGTTCGCCCCCGTGGATCTAAGCCGCCGCTTCAACGCCTCTCCCACCGATTTTGGTCCTCACAGCCGGGCCAGAGCGTTCAGCAAAGACGGTCTTATCCCGACGCCCTCCAGACTCAAAAGTATACGCGGCATTCCTTTCTCGCTGGCCACCGAAGAGGGATCCCGCAACAAGCGCTGGCTCGGGCTCAGCAAGCGATCAAGCGCATGGACAACCGCGAGCGTCGAGATGCCTTTGCAGCAAAAAGCGAGCTACATCTGCCTGGTGCATTTTTGCGACTGGATCCCCACGCCGGTTCACGACAACATTGACCAGCCGTATTTTCCGCAAGGAGCAGAAACAGAGAACGAACTCAAGAAGCTCGGACAGCTTCTCGCCGAAGCCGTTCTTGTGTACGACGACGGCACCGAACGAGCCTTGCCCATCCGCCGGCGCTTCGAAGTAAATACCCCATCGACCCCGTGGAACGACGACGCATTCGCGGCGATTCGGCACTACCAAACCCTCTATAAGCCCCTAACGGCTGACCAACACGTCATGCCGCGCAGATTCGTACAAAACCGGCTTGCCACTGACTGGCCGCGGCGGCCTACGCTGTGGGTCTGTGCATTAGAGAATCCCGAACCCGATCGCACTCTCAAGGCGGTGCGGTTGGAAGCTCGTGCCGAGGACCTGCTTGTCGTCTGCGGGATGACCCTCTTCGAAGGACGGGAGAACCCGCTACGTTACGAGCGCCTGCACGTCTATCGAGTAACGCTGCCGGAAGCTTCAGCCGACCCGGCGGAGCGATGGAAACTGCATGTGGACTTGGGCGTCGTGGCAAGAACATATAAGCTCGAGCAATTTGACGCGGAGAAGTGGCTTTCCGAGCCCGCCAAGGGTCTCGGTACGATGGCCGATCCAGCACAACCATCGCCCTACTTGTATGCCGAGATTACGGCGAGCAAGGAGGCGACGCTTTCGGTTGTTGATAGCAAGACAAGCCGGCGTTACCAATTCGATCTCGGCGAGGCCGGCGAGGGCGAGGAGATCAAAGCTCGCGCCGACGGCGTGCGCATACAAGTTCTCGAGCCGCAAAAAACGTGGGTACATGGCACGGTGGTCGAAGCCGGAAGCCAACGCTCTACCCCCGTCCGGCTGGGATTTCGCTCCAAACAGGGCCGCTACATTCCGCCCTACGGGCATTTCGCCGACAACGATATCGCGCAGGGCCAGATGTACTCGTCGGACTTGAGATTGGGCGACGACTGCTTCGCCTACGTTGACGGGAAGTTCCAGATCGAATTGCCGGTCGGCGAAGTGTACGTCGAAATCACGAAAGGCTTTGAATACGAGCCTGTCCGCAAGAAGCTTCACATCAAGCCGGGCCAACGAGAGCTCCAGCTCGAGATCGGGCGCTTCACGGATCTACGTTCCCAGGGCTGGCTGACGGCCGATAGCCATGTCCACTTTTTGCCGCCTGCCACGGCCGTGCTCGAAGCCGAAGCTGAGGGGCTGAATCTCGTCAACCTGCTGGTAACGCAGTGGGGCAACCTTTTCTCGAACGTAGGTGACCGTTCCCACGGCTCGCTTACCTCGCCCGACGGAGAAACGATGGTTCGCGTGGGCTCGGAAAACCGCAACCACGTTCTGGGGCACTTTGGTTTGCTGGGCGAGCCTGTCTTTCCGCTCTCGACGGACGGGCCGCACGAAGGGTCGATCGGGTCTCCCCTTTGGATGAGTCTTGCCGAGATGGCGGAGATCTGCCGCAAACGCGGCGGTTTAGCAGTCTCCGCACACTTCCCTTACGGCAATGGGGAGGCCGTTGCAGCCATCGCCACATCCAAAATTGATGCTGTTGAGCTATCGCCTTGGCGGGTCGATCGGCCAGGAAGCTTCGACCTGAACTACTACGATTGGTACCACAGCCTGAACTGCGGCTACCGCGTGCCGGTCGTGGGCGGTTCAGACAAAATGGGCGCCTACATTCCCGTGGGCGCGAACCGGACATATGCTTACCTAGGCCAGGAGGAGTTCAGCTTTGCAAACTGGGCCCGGGCCGTACGGCGAGGCAATACATTCGCGACGACGGGACCGCTGCTGCGGTTGTCGGTCGACGGCCGCGTGCCGGGCGAAGAAATCAAGCTGGGGGCGGGAGGAGGAACCGTGGAGGTGCGCGTGGAGGCCCAAGGCTTCGCGCCCTTCGAACGCGTCGAAGTTGTCTTTAACGGCAAGGTCGTCGCCTCGCGCGAGGAACGCGAGGGAACGCGGCAAATGGTATTGAAGGAACAGGTACAGGTCTCGGGACCGGGCTGGCTGGCCGCGCGCTGCTCTTCCCGATCTTGGTGGCCGCCCGAACCCGCCGGCTTGGTCTTTCAGTTTTCGGCGCACACCTCGCCTGTCTATCTCGTCGTACCGGGTAAAGAGTTGATGTCGGCGACCTCGGCGGGTTACATGCTGAAACTGATTGACGGATCGAAGAGCTACGTAGAGAATCTCGCCACCCGGCCCGATCCCCAGCGACTCGCCGAGATCGTCAAGGTATTCGAAGAAGCCCAAGCCGCGCTCCACCGACGACTGCATGCGCATGGCCAAGCCCACGGATAAAGCCGTACCGCGGCGGGGAACGATCATGCGAGGGTGGATACTCGCCGCCACAGTTTGCGCCATCCTATGGCCGGCTTTTACGGTCGGGTGTCAAGCAGTACCGGACACGGCGACCTACCAGCGAATCAAGGCGTTTCTGGACGAAGTCCCGATCATTGACACGCACGACCACCTCAAGCCCTTCGATCAGCTCCACCCGTACGTGGAGACGGAAAACGGCCGCGGCGTCAACCTCTATAGTGTTTGGGGGCGCTCTTACTGGGGCTCGCAATATAAGCGGCTGACTCCCTGGACGCCCGGCGGACCGTTCGACGAGTGGTGGTCGCGGGCCAAGGGCGACTTTGACGACGCCCGGGCGTTGAGCCAGTATCGCTACCAGCTTCCCGCCTTTGAAGATCTCTATGGTATCGACTTCGAGCAGATCACCGACGAGCAGGCCGCCGAGCTAAACCGGCGCATCTTTGAGAACTATCGGGACCAGAAGTGGCTCTATCACGTCGTCACCGAACGGGCCAACATCGAGCTGATGCTCAACGACCGTTATTGGGCCGCGCTCGATTTCAAGACCTATTACCCGTTTGAGGCCATCATCCTCAATGTAGGAAGATTGTTGTCACGAGGATTTCATCCTTCCGAGTTCAGCGAACCTTCCCAGGACCCTTATCGCTTCGCCCGCGAGCAAGGACTGAAGCTTGAGTCGCTGGACGATTACGTCCTCGTCGTGGACCGCGTGTTCCAGACCGCCAAAGAGCATGGCGCCGTGGGTCTGAAGCTCCATACGGGGAGAAGCCTGCGCTTTGACAACGTAGCGAAGGAGCGGGCGGCGCTTGCCTTCGGCCGGCCCCGAAATGAACTATCAGCCCAACAGATCGAGGACTTCGAAGACTTCATGATGTGGCGGCTCGCCGAGCTTAGCGCGAAACATGACCTGCCCTTTCAAATCCACACCGGCGCGCACCTCGAGCGTTCAAACCCGCTGCTGCTGGAAAACCTCATCGCAGGCAACCCGCAAACCAAGTTCATTTTGTTTCACGGCGGTTACCCTTGGGTCAGCGAGACCGGCGCCATTGCCTTCGCACCGCACTTGTTAAACGTGTGGATCGATTCCTGTTGGCTGCCGCTGCTGAGCCAGGAGATGGCCAAACGAGCTTTTCACGAGTGGCTCGACGTCGTGGCGTCCGATCGCATCATGTGGGGCGCCGACGCCGAATACGCCGAAGGCATCTACGGCGCGACGGAGACGACCCGCCGCGTGCTGGGAGAAGTTCTGGCTGAAAGGGTCGACGACGGCAATTTGCGCGAGGAGGACGCGCTACGAATCGGCCGCCAGATTCTGCGCGACAACGCCTTGAAACTGTTTCCCCGGCTGAAAGAGCGGCTCTGGAAACACAAGGGCGCGCTCGTGCCGAAGCAGCAGTGATACGAGTCGCGTTTCTTTGGGTCGAGGCGGGCACATTGTACTTCACGTTCTTGACGGAGGCCGCTAAGAGGCGGTAGAGTAACCAGCACTTCGGCCCTCGGCTGGTGAGAGAAAAACGGGCTGGCTCCAGCGTGAGTGACAACGGTTATTCGCCGCGCCCAAACGGGTGGTCCATCCACGAGTTGACTGGGAATCCGAATCGCTGTCCGGGGTCTGGGGCCCTTGAACGAAGAGGGTTGGAAACCGCGGGAAAGTAATTCAACAAGGGAGTGAACAATGGCTCTATCGAAGATCATCGCCATGGGGACGGGTATCTATCACCGTTACGGAATCGATGCGGCGTTGAGGGGTCTTAGCAAGACCGGGTGCGGCCACGTTGAGATAGCCGCCACCCCCGGGATTGACCACGTTCACCCCGATATGGACGACGCCGCGGTCGAGGCCCTGAGGGAAAAGCTGAAGCAGCATAATCTCGAAGTCGTGAGTTTGAATGGCAACATCGGCATGATGACGGAAGATGGCGTCGAGCAAACCAAGAAACTCATCAGCCTTGCTCCGAAGCTCGGCGCGGCGATCATCGTCAATACAGTCGGCGGGGAGCACCTGGAAGAAGATTTGCCCCCCTTCCTGGCAAATATCGGGGAGGTTGCCGACCATGCCCGAAGTCACGGCGTCACGATCGGTCTCGAGGTCCATGGGAAGCACACGGCCAACGGCAAGCTCGCTCTCGACACGGTTCGTGAGGTCAACGACCCCAATGTGAAGATTAACTACGACACGGCCAACTGCCTCTATTTCGGCGATACGTGGCCGTATGAGGACCTACAGATCGCTGTCCCGGAGACAGTGCACATTCATTTGAAAGACAAGATAGGCGGCAAAGGGCTATGGAACTTTCCGCCCATCGGCGGCGGCGAAGTTGACTTCGAGAGGGTGCTCAACATCCTCGACGACGGTAGCTATCAGGGCGCGCTTGGCGTGGAGATCGAATTCGACGATCGCGGCTGGCCCGCTCTCCCGGAAGTGGACGAGGCGGCGATGTCCGCCTATCGCAACCTGGTGCAATTGCTGCAGCCGCACTGGTAGACCCGGAGCAACAGAATATGGAAATCGATCTGACAGGCAAGGTGGCACTTATCACCGGCTCTTCCCGCGGGATCGGGCGGGGCTGTGCGCTCGAAATGGCGCGCGCGGGAGCGGATATCATCCTCAACTATCGACAGGACGCCCAAGGCGCGGAGTCTGTGGCCGAAGAAGTTCGCGCCATTGGCCGGGAGGTCTTGGTCGTACAGGCCGACGTCGCCGATCGAGCGGCGGTCGATCAAATGGTGGCGGAAACCGTCGCAAGATTCGGCCACCTCGACGTCCTGGTTTGCAATGCCTACTACAGCAAGCGCCTGCCGTTTCTCGAGCTGCCGGTCGAAGAGATGAAACGCTGTCTCGACGTAACCCTCTGGGGTACGTTCCACGCCGCCCAAGCCGGCGCCCGGCAGATGGTCGCCCAGGGGAAGGGCGGCAGTATGGTCTTCATCACTTCCCTTTTCGCCTTCATACCGTATCCAACCGCGGTCCCCTACTGTACAGCGAAAGCCGGCGTCAATCATATGGCGGCCACGATTGCCAACGAGCTGACCTCGCACCGCATCCGAGTCAACGCCATTCAACCCGGTTGGACGGACACGCCCGGCGAACGGCAGTATACCAATGAAGAGGAAATCAAGGAAGGGGCCAAAAAGCTGCCTTGGGGCCGGCTGGCCACGATCGAAGAGATGGGCCGGGCCGCCACCTTCTTGTGCTCCGACGCGGCGTCCTACATCACCGGCTCCACTCTTCGCGTCGACGGGGCGTTGAGCCTCCAGTTCGGATATAAGTAGCTTCTCGGCTGCCCAAGTTCACGCACAGCATACGGCTTCACGCATGTCAGACCCCTCTCTTCCCCGCCCCTCTCTCGACGACCCGTATCAGCTTCTCCCTGAACACATCGAGGACCCTCCTAAAAAGTTCGGCGACATCTTCCGCAAGATTGGCCCGGGCTTGATTCTGGCCAGCTCGGTTGTGGGATCGGGCGAGCTCGTAGCCACGACGGTGCTTGGCGCCGAGAGCGGCTACACCCTGCTGTGGCTGATTTTGGTGAGCTGCACGATCAAAGTCGCCGTCCAAAACGAAATCGGCAGGTACACGATCGGAACGGGCGAAACTTCGCTGGAAGCTTTTAACCGTGTCCCGGGCCCGCGGTGGCGCGCTTCGTGGGTGGTTTGGGTCTGGTTTGTCGGCGTCGTAATGAGCATGTTCTCGGCCGGCGGCATAATGGGAGCCATCGCTGAAGTGCTCCATACAATGGCCCCCGGCATACCGGTTAACGCCTGGGTGTGGATAGTGAACATCGCCACGATCATCTTGTTGTTGGTGGGCCGCTACGCACTGGTCGAAAAGGTCGCGGTAAGTCTGGTCGTGATCTTCACGGCTCTGACGGTCAGCGCCGCGGTGCTGCTGTCCAAAAGTCCTGAATATTTTTCGTGGGCCAGCGTCCTTGACGGCTTGTCGTTTCATCTCCCCCAGGCTGGGCTCGTAACCGCCGTCACGGTTTTTGGCCTCACCGGCGCGAATGCGAATGATCTGATCCAGTATTCCTATTGGTGCACGGAGAAGGGATACGCACGATTCGCCGGTCCTCGAGACGACACCGACGCTTGGAAACGGCGAGCGCGGGGCTGGATTCGGGTGATGGGCGTTGACGTTCTCAGCTCGATGGTGGTTTACACCTTCGCCACGGTAGCGTTCTATTTTCTGGGAGCCGGCATCTTGCATGGCATGGGTATCGTCCCCGAGGGATCGGAAGTAGTGGCGCAGCTTTCCAGCATGTATACCCAAAGCTTGGGCGGTTGGTCCTTCTACCCTTTCATGATGGGGGCCTTCGCGGTGTTTTACTCATCGCTTTTCGCGGGCACGGCCGCTTTTTCCCTCGGCCTGGCTGATTTCATGGGGATGCTGGGAGCCTACGACAAGCGCAACTACCGGACGAGGCTTAGAGTCACGCACATCGCCGTCGTCGCCCTGCTGTTTCTTCCCACCGTGCTCTTTCTCTTCTTTCAGAAACCGGTCTTGCTGGTGAAGATCGGCGGCGTCGCGCAAGCACTGATGCTGCCCATGGTCGGTTTTTCAACCGTCTACCTGCGACATGCTCACCTGCCGAAAGCGGTTCTTCCCAAGGGATGGCTTACCCTGGCGCTATGGGTGACCTCGGCGGTCATGCTCGTGATGATGGGCTACTCCGTCTTGCAACAGCTGTCGTAACCTCCAAGCGCGTGCCAGTAAGGTGTCCCGGAAAAACTTTCCGACCATCCTGGAGCAGGCCGTGATCGGCTTGACAGACACGTGGCGCACGCTTTCAGCGTGCCGTGTCGGGCTTTCGAGCCCGACATTTCAGAATCTATGGTGAATTGGCGACGCTGATAAGATGGGCCCCGAGGATGTAGGCCCCTTGATGTTCTCCAGCAACCTTCGGCGTACCCTGATCCTCGCCGTTTTTCCGCTCCTCGGTCTTCTGCGGGCACAATCTCCACAAGAAATAGAATTCTTCGAGGCCGAGATTCGCCCGCTGCTGGTTGCAAACTGCCGGGTCTGCCACGGTCCCGACCAGCAAATGGCCGGCCTCAATCTTTCCTCGGCGGCCGGCTTCCGAAGAGGCGCGGACAGCGGTCCCGTAGTGGTGAAGGGGGATCCCGACGACAGCCGTCTTATCAAGGCCGTCGGCTACCGGGGGCGCATCAAAATGCCTCCCACGGGCAAGCTGGCCGAGGGGGAAATTGCAGCTCTCCGAGAGTGGGTCCGGATGGGCGCGCCCTGGCCGGATAGCGAAGCCGGCGCCCCGGTTCGACCGAGTGCAAGCCGCTACACCCGGGAGGAAAGAGAGTTTTGGTCGTTTCAGCCGGTCAAGGCGGTGGCCCCGCCTGAAGTCCGTGACGAGGGTTGGATTAAGAATGATTTGGATCGCTTCATCCTGGCCAAGCTGGAGGACAAGGATCTCGAGCCGGCTCCGTCCGCCGACAAGTTGACCTTGTTGCGTCGCGCTACGTTTGACCTCAGCGGCCTGCCGCCCACCGAATCGGAGATCCGCGAATTTCTTGAAGACGATTCACCCGACGCCTTTACGCGTGTCGTGGGCCGCTTGCTGGCCTCCCCTCGATACGGCGAGCGCTGGGGCCGCCACTGGCTCGACGTGGCCCGTTACGCCGATTCGACAGGCGCGGACGAAGATCACCGTTATCCCCACGCCTGGCGTTATCGCGACTATGTGATTGACGCCTTCAACCGCGATCTGCCCTACAACCGGTTCGTGATGGAGCAGGTTGCCGGCGATCTTCTTCCCGCCGAAAAACCAGGGGAGTTTAACGCAAGGGGCATCGTGGCCACGGGCTTCCTCGCCCTGGGGCCGAAGCTGCTTGCCGAAGTGGATAAACCAAAGATGTTCTACGACATTGTGGACGAGCAGATCGACGTCACCAGTCGCGCCCTCTTGGGCCTGACGATGGCCTGCTCCCGGTGCCACGACCATCAGTTTGACCCGATTTCGACAAGAGATTACTACGCGATGGCTTCGATCTTCGCCAGCACCAAACAGCTCAGTAAGCTCGGAGGCGGTGCGGGTGGCGTCCTTTCCGAACTGTACTTTGCGCCTCTCGTCCCCCAGCCCGAGGCTCAACGCTATGAAGACCACCAAAAGAAGCTGAACGGCAAGCAGAAGGAAATTGATGAGCTCATCGAGAAAGAAGGGACCATTTACCGGGATGCACGCCAGCCGCGCTTGGCGGAGTATATGCTTGCCGCGCGGCGAGTGTATCACCAAGGCGCTTCCCTACCTGATGTCGCCCGCCAACAAGCTCTGGATGCCGACGTTCTCGAACGCTGGGCGGACTACCTAAAGCCGAGAAAGGAGCGGCGGCCCCAGCTCGAATCCTGGTACGAGGCTGATGCGTCATCGTTGGAAGAGGTTGCGCAAGCGCACCAGCGCCGCTTCGGGCAAACCGCGAAGGAACGAAACGAGGCGTTAGCCAAGTGGAAGGGCCAAGCGGCCACAGCCCGGGCGAGTGGCGAGGAGCCTCCGCTGAAGCCGAGGTTCCTTGAGGGGGACGATCGATTCTTCACTGAAGTTTCCACGGAAGAAGGTCCCTTCGCCTTGCCGAAGGAAGACAAGGAACGTTTCTTCGGCGAAGCGTCGAAAACCCGCCTTGCGACGTTGGAAACCGAGCTTGAGCAGCTCAAATCGTCATCTCCGGCGGATCCCCCGCTGGCCTGTGCGGTGGCGGAGGGGCGGATTGTTCGGCAGCGGGTCTTCATCCGCGGCAGCCCCGCGAACCCCGGCGAAGAGGTCCCCAAGAGATTCCCCACAATTCTGGCGGGCGAGCGGCAGCCACCGATTACAGCCGGGAGCGGCCGACTGGAGCTGGCTCGCTGGCTGGCGGATTCACGGAATCCGCTGACGGCCCGAGTGATGGTGAACCGCATCTGGCAGTGGCATTTTGGCGAAGGGATTGTGCGCACGCCCAGCAATTTCGGGAAATTGGGCGAGAGGCCCTCCCACCCCGAACTGCTCGACTATCTGGCCGCGCGATTCGTGGAAAGCGGCTGGTCCATTAAGGGGATGCATCGCTTCCTGATGGGTTCGAACACGTACCGGATGGGCGCCCAAGTCGGACCCGAACAGTGGGAAAAGGATCAGGAGAATCGGTTGTGGTCCCGATTCAACTCCCGGCGACTGGCGGTAGAAGAGATTCGGGATGCGCTGCTCTATCTCGACGGTTCTCTCGACCTGGCGATGGGCGGAACCCTAGACACGCGCAAAGGCACCGACAAAGAATTCAGCAACGATCGGCTCAGCCTGAATCCGGATGAAAGCAATCGGCGGACAGTGTATCTGCCGCTGCGGCGCTCCAATCTCCCGAGCCTGTTTACGCTCTTCGATTTTGGGGATGGCGTGACCAGCAGCGAAGGTCGAGCGCAGACCAACGTGGCGCCACAAGCGCTCTACATGATGAACAGCGAGTTCGTGGCGGACCGAGCCGGCGGCATGGCGCAGTCCTTGTTGCGCGATAAGACGACCAGCGACCGAGGCCGCGTGGAGCGAGCCTATCTTGCCGCTCTGAATCGGAACCCTGAACCCGAAGAGCTCGAAGCCGCACTGAGCTACCTCCACAGCTTCCCGAAGAAGTTCCCGGAATCCGTCTCGGAGCCGCGGGCCTGGGAAAGTCTTTGCCAAATCCTGATCGCTTCAAACGATTTTCTTTATGTTCATTGAAGACGGCCATGTATGAAACTTGATTCTTCGGCTCCCATCTCGCGGCGGGATTGGTTGCAGCGCTCCGCCTGCGGATTCGGAATGCTGGGACTCATCGGCTCGTTAACCGAGGAGTCGGCCGCCAACCCGTCTAGTGGCCTGGCGCCGAAGCGTCCCCATTTCGCGGCGCGCGCCAAGCGCGTGATTTTCCTTTTCATGCACGGTGGACCGTCGCACATCGACACTTTCGATCCCAAGCCCCGACTGACCCGCGACCACGGCAAGCCTCTCCCCTTCGACCGCCCGCTTACCTTTGCGGAAGGTAAAATCGGCGCCCTGCTGAAATCCCCCTGGGAGTTCCGTCGCTCCGGCCAGAGCGGTCTCGCGGTACGTGAGCTATTCCCCAGCGTCGCCACTTGTATCGATGACATCTGTGTGATCCGCTCCATGGTCGGTGACAGCGTCGCCCACGGTGGGGCGATCTTGCAGCTGAACACCGGGTCGAACACCTTCCCGCGTCCGAGCATGGGATCATGGGTGGCCTACGGGCTGGGGACCGAAAACCGGAATCTGCCGGCCTTCATCACCCTCAAGCCCGGCCTTTCGCACGGCGGTGCGAAGAACTGGAGTTCCGGCTTTCTGCCGGCCGTCTACCAGGGTACGCCGATCGGTCACGGCGGCGTGAATGTCGAGGACCTCAGCGAGCCGATCGAGCACCTCAAGAATCGCGGATTGACTTCAGATCAGCAGCGCTTCGAGCTGGACATGCTCCAGAAGATGAACCGGCGAAGCGCCCTGCGCCGGCCATACGACCCGGAGTTGGAGACTAGAATCCAGGCGTTCGAGCTGGCCTTCCGCATGCAGGCCGAGGCGCCCGAGGCGTTCGACATCACCAAGGAATCAGCGGCTACGAAGCAGCTTTATGGCTTGGACGGCGAGGAGACTCAGGATTTCGGATGGCAGTGTCTTATCGCGCGGCGGCTGGCCGAGCGCGGAGTCCGCTTCATCCAGGCATCGCACGAATACCGGCCCGGCAACGAAGTAGGTTGGGACGCCCACAGCGAACTGATCCGACTTCACACCCGGACCGCTCGACAGGTCGACGTACCCATTGCCGGGTTACTTAAGGATTTGAAATCCCGCGGTCTGCTGAACGATACGCTGGTCGTTTGGGGAGGGGAATTCGGCCGCACCCCGGTTGCGCAAGACGGCGACGGCCGCGACCACAATCCCTACGGTTATACGATGTGGATGGCGGGCGGAGGCGTCAAGGGCGGCATGGCCTACGGGGCAACCGACGAGTTCGGCTACTACGCTGTCCAGGACCGCATGCACATTCACGACCTGCACGCGACCATCCTGCACCTGCTGGGCCTCGATCATGAAAAGCTGACCTATTTCCACGGAGGCCGCAACTTCCGACTGACGGACGTAGCGGGCAACGTGGCCCACAAGATCATGACGTGAGATAGGCCGGAGCCTTCCAACAGCTCTATGCAGGTATGACAGTCGAGATGAGAGGTTGGACCACGGCGGCCAAATAGATCCGACGCTGACCCGTAGCTTCCAGCGGTCAGGCCCCTTGTAAACCCCCAGAATCCCGGATCCTTCCCAACGCGCGGGCCCTAAAGTTACACCTTGATTGGGTGACTCCGGCCTTCCGCCCCAAAAGGGCCGGGCACGGCACTGGGACCGGGTTGATTGGCAATATAAGCTACTGATAATAAACATATTCCACTCGGCAAAATCGTCCCACCCGCCACCCCCGCAGCTGCCGGCGCCACGGTTTACAACTGTTAGGGATCTCACCCTTAACATTTTTTGCTTGACATACCGTTCGAAAGTCGTAAAATATGCTAACAGGGATGGCTCACGAATATAGGGGTCGGTCAGCCCTCACCTCGGCATGTTGGGTGTGGTAAGGTACCTGCGCGAGCTCTCACGGACGTTTCGGAGAATCTAAATGACACGATCGATCAAAACAACTCTAGTTTTCACAACGCTTTTCCTGGCAGCCTCGATGCTGCTCACTGCCCAAACGCACCAAGGCATGATCCGCGGGAACGTTATCGATCCCACGGGAGCAGTCGTGCCCGGCGCGACGGTCACGGCGGCCAACGACGACACCGGACAAACAGCCACCTCTGTTTCTTCAAGTGTTGGGGCCTACGGGCTGGTAGGTTTGGAGCCGGGCACCTACACGCTGCAGGCGCGATTGGATGGTTTCAAGACCCTCCAGATGGAGAATCTCAGGGTTGACCTTGCCGCCGTGATCGGGATGGATCTGGAGCTCGAAATCGGCGAGACGACGGAAACGATCGACGTGTTCGGAGCAACCCCGCTCCTCCAGACTGAAAATGTCGAAGTGCGCACCGTCATTGAGCCGGAAGTTTTTATCGATTTGCCGTTATCGCTCGAAGGCGCCTGGGGCGGCGGGCGCAACGCCGGCATGTTTGTTTTTCTCGCTCCTGGCGTATCAAGTTCCCGTGAAGGTGGGGCCGCCTCCGATGCCATGTTTAGCACGTCCGTCAATGGCAGCCAGATCATGTCGGACGAGCTGCAGTTGGATGGCGTCAGCATGCAGATATACTCGCACTCATCGGCCTTTGTTTACTTGTCCGTTCTTTCGCCGGAATCAATCCAGGAGTCTTCCATTGCGACAGGCAACTACTCGGCCGAATATGGGAACAGCTTGGGCGCGGTACAGCGCTACACGATCAGGTCCGGAACCAACGACTTTCATGGAAGCGGCTACTGGTTTCTGCGGAACGAAGTGCTTGACGCGAGCGGGTTCTTTCAAGGGGAGGCGACAGTCAACAAGAAAAATGAATACGGCTTCGTCATCGGCGGACCGATCGTACGGAACAAGACGTTCTTCTTCGCAAACATGCAGTGGATGGATTGGGTGCAGGGGGCTTCCCGGTCTACGAACTCGATTCCCACCCCGGCGATGGCTTCGGGAGATCTCTCCTTTCCCGGCATCCCGACCATTTTCGACCCAGCTTCGACCTTCACGAACACTGCGGGCAACCTGACACGAACTCCCTTCGCGAACAACAGAATTCCGACGGACCGTATAAGTCCTGCCTCTAGAGCGGCGACTACTTTCTTCCCCTCCCCCAACTTCGGAAGCGGTATTATCAACAACTATCTCTCGGCGAACGCCGGCGGGGTCAACAAGGACGATTGGATGTATAAGGTCAACCACCACTTCAATGACTCCCACAGCATGGCCGCCATGTTTAACAGGCACCGCAATGTGCAGCTTTGCGCTGCATCATTCCCTTACCCCCTAGACAGATGTTTCAACCAGGATGTCACGGGTTACAACCCACGGTTTAGTTGGGACTGGGTCATCAGCCCAACCGTCTTCAACCACGCTGTATTCGGATGGAACTTCCACCACCAGCCTTATTTCATCCGTAGCGACACCCGAGTAAGTGGCGACGACTGGGGTGCGATATTGGGAGTCCCCAACACCGGCAAAGGTCCCTTCCCGAAGTTCGAAATGGACCCCTACTTTGATATCGGCGGCGGGGGCGGTGGCGGCCCGGGAGAGGGGTTCGGCGAATATAGGAATGTGACTTACGTATTCAGCGACACTCTTTCCTGGAACAAAGGCAAGCACAACATCAAGATCGGGGGTGAGGTCCGCCGGCTCGAGGTCAAAGATGTGATTGGCCCCAACACGTTTGACAGTTTCTTCCAATCCGCCGCAACTGGAAATCCCAGCGCTACGGGCACCACGGGCTATCCCTACGCCAGCTTCATGCTCGGCTTGCCGGCGAAGGGCTTCAGGTGGATCCAAGAGATTGACCCACTATCGTACGTCGGATATCGCGCATTGTACGTTCAGGACGACTGGAAGGTGCGTCCCAAGCTCACTCTAAACCTTGGAGTGCGATGGAATAATTACTTGTCGGTAACCGCGCAAGACGACGCAGTCGGCATCATGGATCCAAACACGCCCAATCCGGCTGCGGACGGGTTCCCGGGCGCAATGATCTTTGCGGGGTTTGGGGAAGGCCGCCAGAACAGAAGCCGCCTTACTGACACGTTCTACGCGGCCTTTGGTCCTCGTGCCGGACTGGCGTGGAACGTGGCGGAGAACGTAGTGGTTCGGGCCGGATACGGCATCCAGTACTTCCCGACCACTCCGCTGGGAGGCGGAGGCCAGCGCAGCTATGCGATAGGCTTTCAGGCGAGAGTCGAACGACAGACACAGGACGGCGGGGTTACGCCTGCCTACCAACATGACAATGGCTTCCCGACGGACTTCGTGCCTCCTCCCTTCATCGATCCGGCGTTCAATCTTGGCGGCCATGCCGATCAGTTTCACGAAAACGGCCACATACCCTCGTACTCGCAGCGCTGGAGCTTGAACACGCAGTGGTCATTCGCCCAAAACTGGCTGCTGGACGTTGGATATGTCGGCAGCAAGGGCTCCCGCCTGCAAACTGGCGTCTTCAATCCCAACCAAATAGATTCGGCTCTTCTCTCACTGGGCGACCTATTGCGAACGCCGATCGGCGATCCAGCCGTGGTGGCTGCCGGGTTTACTCGGCCCTACCCGTCATTTGAGGGAACTCTGGCGCAGGGTCTCAGGCCCTTCCCGCAGTATTCCTCGGTGGGCTACTTTGGTCCTGTCTTCCCCTACAATGCGCCCGTCGGGAGCTCCATCTACCATTCGCTCCAGTTCAAAGTTGAAAAACGCTTCTCGGAGGGCTTTTTCTTGCTTTCTTCGTTTACCTGGTCGAAACATCTGACCGACTCCGAGTCGCAATGGGGGGCTTTCCTTGCCAGAAGCGGCCGAGACCACTTCAACCGTCGCATAGACAGAGGCTTGGCTCAGGGCGATATCCCGTTGAGGTCTGTGAGCGCCTTGGTCTACGAGTTGCCCTTCGGGCGAGGGAAGAAGTTCGGCGGCAGTGTGAGCGGGGCTCTGAACCATCTCATCGGGGGTTGGCAGGTGAACAGCATCTTGGAATACACGTCAGGAGGCCCGGTCGCGCTGAGTGCGTCAAACGACCTGCCGATATTCAACTTCAAGAACATGCCTAACGTGATTTCCGGTGCCCGCCAGACAGCGAGTTCCGGCAAGTTCGACCCCGCCACAGACCGCTATCTCAACATTGCCGCCTTCGCCGAGGCTGGAAATGCGGTTGGGAATGCTCCCCATCCTCTGAGCGAGGTGCGGGGGTTTGGCATCAGGAAAGAGCACGTCGGGTTCATGAAGACGATCAATATCACAGAGAGAATCCTCAGTGAGTTCCGGTTTGAGGTGTTTAACCTGTTTAACCGGACACAGTTTGGTAACCCCAACGGCAACGTGAGTGACCCGGTGGCTTTCGGGACGATTGGCAGCCAAATTAATACTCCCCGACAGGGTCAGTTCTCACTCCGGTTTAGATTCTAGAGCGAGGTTTTGCTAACGGTTCAGGCCGCCCCTTCCACTCAGGGAGGGGCGGCTTTTTCGTTCTCGGTTGCCGGAAACTTCCGTCTAGCGGCCGGTGGCGAAAGTCGTGCGGGAGAGAAAAATGGGGACTGCCACCAATTCGCCCCCATCATGGCCCTAAAATAAAACACTTAACTCGAGGCGAATTGGCTGACTGCACCCGATTTTTCTCTCCCGCATGGCCGAGACGTCGTGATTTACACGTGTTTCAGGCACCCTGATTGGGTCTTTCCGTGGGCTGCCTGCTGTCTGGATCGCTGAAGCGTACCGGGGGCCTACTGCTATAATTCGGATGCGGTTGAAGACTCGTTCACGAGCGAGTGGTGAGAAAACGACACCGACGACGGGTATTGTGAAATCAGCCATCACATCCGGTCTTCAACGCTTGGCGTGTCGCGTTATACCGCTTGCTTTAACGGCGGCGAGCGTGAGCGGCGCGTTCGCGACTGAACTACTCACTGAATTCCAACCTTCGGATCGGGAGAGTTCCTACGGGACGGTCAGCCAGGTTCAATTCTCCTCCGGCTTGGTAGACCTGCGGGCCGACACTCTCGTCCAGTCGCCGGAGGGGACAAGGAAGGTTCTTCGCTTCAACGAACCCGTCTGGCTTATTGGATTTAAATCCGAGATTGTTGACGCGGAAGGTCAGCCACCCCAGGAAAACTACTTGTGCCATACCTTTTTTGGCGATGCGGACGTTGTGCAACAGCAGGACCAGCAGATGAGAGCTATCTATTCCGACGCTTTCACGCAGGATGTCCAGCTTCCTGACGGCTTTGGCCTGCCTTTCGGCCCCCACGACGACCTACAGTGGTTTCCGCTGTTCAATAACCGCGGCGACAGCCGCGCCAAGGTCGGAATGAAAATCGAGATCCACGTAATTCGGGAAAGAGATCTGAAGAAACCGTTGAGGCGTCTTTACTCCACGCTGCTCAGCGTTCAAGTGCCACACCTCTACTTTGTGCCTCCCGGGCGGGACGTCCGGGGGAACGCCTTCAAGTTACCTGCCGGGAAGATCCACGCGATGGGGACACACATCCACCCCTTCGGTGTCTCGATCGAGCTGATCAACGTGACCCGCGACGAGCCGGTCTGGAAGTCTGTGGGGCGCAGGGATGAGGAAGGTGCTCTTGTGTCGATGCCGATTTACAAAAATCCTGAAGGTTATCCAGTTCGTACCGGAGACCTCTTCGAATTGATCGTTGTCTACGACAACACCACCGGCAATCGGGTCGATGCCATGGCAGGCATCTTTGTTCTTTACTCACCAGAGCCTAGCTAAACTAGTGTCCGATGCGGAAACAGACCTACATCCTCTGTCTTTGTATGCTTGCTTGCGTCTCGGGCGCGCTGAAGGCGCAAGAGATCACCTCACGCGATAGCTGGGAGCCGCCCGACCTCCAGGCTGTCAAGACTGTGATACAAAATTACGGCCCTTTCAACCTGGAGTCCCAGACTCTTCAACAGATGCAATCCGCGGGCCAGCTTCCTTTTGAGGAAGACCACTGGCTCGTAGGGTACCGTGTCGAAATGACCGACCCGGCCGGCGAGACCCTCGACCGAGAGCTCATGTGCCACACGTTTTTTGGAAGCAGAATTCCTAAACATGACTTTCATGATGAGCTTCGGGGAATCTTTTCAGACGGCTATACGGAAGAGATACGATTGCCCCCAGGTTTTGGCATTTTCTTCAAGGCAGGCGAGAATGCGGTCTGGCTGCCGATGTTCAACAATCGGAATCCTGAGCGGGCCAACGCCTCGATGAAGGTGACCTTGGAACTGGTCCCAGCGCGGAAGCTTCCCGGCGGGCTGAAAGAGCTGAACACGACATTTCAATCGGTCCAGATGCCTCATCTCTACTACGTTCCGCCAAAGAAGCAGGACACACGCGAGACCTCTTTTCTCCTACCGTTCGTGGGAAAAATCCACGCCATGGGCACTCATCTCCATCCATATGGCGTTTCGATTGAGCTGATCAACGTCACCCGCGACGAGTCGGTCTGGAAAGCGGTCGGTACCAGGGACGAAGATGGGAAGCTGGTCGAAATGCCGGTCTACAGCAGCCCCGAAGGCTATCCTGTTCAAGCGAAGGACTTGTTCAAACTGGTAGCTGTCTACGACAACCCCACGGAGCAACCGGTCGATGCCATGGCTGGCGTCTTCATCCTCTATGCGCCCGACCGCTAGGCGTCGGCCCGCCACCGGTCAGCATACGTTGTCCAGTGCAAATCTGTGCTAAAGATCGTACATAGACCCTGAGTAGACCGGCCTTCCATTCGCCCTATTGGCCCGAGTCGAACCCAATCGTTATCGCCCAGCGAAGAACACTTGACACACTCGCTATCCTTAAGGGGGAGGCTGCGGTAGCAGGCATCGCGCTCGACGAGAGAGAAGAAAAAACGAAACTAACCCAATTTCACACAACCCACTACGAATCAATGGCTTGCGGTCGGTTGCAGAGCCGCGGCCTTTGGCTTCTGTGGCGGGCGTATTCCTGCGTGCCGTGTCGCCAATTCGCGGCGACATCGAGTCCCCCCAGCGGAGCAGCGAACCGAACCCAGCGGCGGAGCAATGGGGAGCAAGGAAATGACCAAACGAAGCCAATTTCTAGTAGCTACCATGAATGCAGCAGTTTACACCACGGTTGTACAGCGGCCAGGGGATTGCCGAGACCTCAGAAAATGGGGACTGCCATTTTCGGCTCACTTCTACTGCGGGCCGCTAGTTTCGCAAGCGCCTTGGTCACGACCCACCGCGACACCGTGAATACAATGGCCACCCGCCCAGCCCAGGCACCCTGCTTTCTAGCCCTGCTTGCACTTCTGACCTTACCCGGACTCTACGCGAACTCCACTATCACCCTTCGAAACGTCGCGCCGGAGGCCGAACTCGTCGCCCAGTTGCGTTGCGGAGGACAGGAGAAGAAATGGATTTTCGAAGTCAACGGGACCGGGGCTGCCTGGTTGGACTACGACAACGACGGCTGGCTCGATTTGCTTATTGTCAACGGCTCGACCGTCGAGCGGTTGAGGCTCGTTCTGTCGGGCAAACCGGTTTCAGACTCCCAGGAAGGAGTCTTCCTTTATAGGAATCTCGGCGATGCTCGTTTCGAGGATGTCACTTCTGACTCGGGACTCTCCAACCCGTTCTGGGGCACCGGGGCCAATGCCGCCGACTTCGACAACGATGGTCACATCGACATCCTAATCACCACTATCGGTCTGGATCTTCTCTATAGGAACAATGGCGACGGCACGTTTACAGAGATCAGCCGGGCCGCCGGCCTGAGTCGAAACGTAGCCTGGCACACCGGCAGTTCCTTTGGCGATTATGATAGTGACGGCCATCTGGATCTCTACATCGCCGGATACCTCGATATCCACGCCATCTCTCTCGAAGAGCCGGTGTCAACTCCTTGCAAATATAAAGGTCTGTCCGTTTTCTGTGGACCGGTAGGCCTCAAAGGAGAAAAGGATATCCTCTACCACAATAATGGAGACGGGACTTTTACGGACGTGACCGACAAAGCCGGAGTCGAGGACGCAAGCACCCGCTTTGGTTTTGGTGTCGTCTTCGAAGATTTCAACGAAGACGACAAGGTCGATATCTTCATTGCCAACGATTCCGGTCCCAATTACTTATACAATAATCTGGGAGATGGCCGGTTTGAGGAGTCGGGATTAACAGATGGTGTCGCCTTTAACGCTGACGGGGACGGCCAAGCGGATATGGGGATCGCGACGGGAGACTATGACAATGATGGCAAACTGGACATAGTCACGACGACGTTTTCCGACGATTATTTTCCCGTTTTCAAAAAACAACAGGTGGGCTTTTTCGAGGATGCTTCTTTTGATGCTGGACTGACCGAGGCAACGATGCCTCTGTTGGGCTGGGCATGTAGTTTTGCTGATTTAGATAACGATGGCGACAAGGATCTGTGGGCCGCCAATGGCCATGTCTATTCCGAAATCAGCAAGGTATCGAGCTCAACCTACTTTCAGCCGTTCTCTGTATTTGAGAATAGGAAGGGGAAGTTTCACGCCGCCGGACGTCCTTCGATCCCGGAAAACTCGTATCGGGGGGGCGCCCAGGGGGACTTTAACAATGACGGTAAGATGGACGTGGTCGTGCTCCCTATCGCGGGACCTCCCGCGTTGCTGGCGAACGAAAGCCGGACCGGCCACTCGTGGCTCGGCTTCCGACTCGAGGGCAAACAAAGCAATCGGGACGGGATCGGGGCGGTAGTCCGGATCGAGCACTGTGACCAGGTACAATTTGACCGGGTGCGAAACGGCGGTGGTTACCTCTCGCGCAACGATGGGAGGCTTCATTTCGGTCTGGGGGCGTGCCGCAAAGTGGACCGGGTGGTGGTCCGCTGGCCGCGGGGAAAGCTACAGATTCTTGAAGACGTGGCGGCGGATCAATATGTAACGGTCGTTGAACCGCTGTGAGCTGGCCAACGCCGGGAGAGGAACTCGGCCGGGCGGGATGCTGAAGGTTTTGCGGTGCGCGTCTGTCGGGGGCTGTCGCTCTTTTCGCGCCCAAGTGAAATCATTGATTTGCGGAAGTGCTCGGGTGAGAACGGCGGAGCGAAACTAGACCATAGAGCGGCGAATCGAAGCTGCTTTTGGGCGGAGTAAAAGTAGACCGTCCGAGTGGTCCAGCGAACATTCCTGTGGTGTTTGTGGGACACGAGAGGGATGTATCGCGTGGAGCTATACGCTCAAGTACGGCGCAGTGTCTTTGTCGAAGGGCTCAGTGAGCGCGAGGCCGCCAAACGGTTTGGCCTGGCGCGAGGGACGGTGCGCAAGATGTTGCGCTACGCCACTCCGCCGGGCTATCGGCGGCGCCAACCAGCGCAGAGGCCGAAGCTGGATCCCTTCACCGGAATCGTCGATCAGATCCTCATCGACGATCAGGAACGTCCGAAGAAACAACGCCACACCGCAAAACGCATCTTCGACCGCTTGCGCGACGAGTACGATTTCACCGGCGGTTACACGATCGTCAAGGACTATGTTCGCGACAAGAAGCTCGGCGGGCAAGAGATGTTCGTGCCGCTGGTGCATCCGCCGGGCGATGCCCAGGCCGACTTCGGTGAAGCTCTGGTGGTCATTGACGGCGTACAGCGCAAGGCGCACTACTTGGTGGTCGATCTGCCGCATAGCGATGACGCTTTCGTAAAAGCTTTCCCGGCCGAGACGACGGAAGCGTTTTGCGGGGGGCACAACGCAGCGTTTCGGTACTTCGGCGGCGTGCCACGCAGCATCCTCTACGACAACACGACCTTGGCGGTGGCGAGGATTCTGGGCGACGGCAGGCGCAAGCGGACCAGGGTGTTCAGTGAACTGCAGTCGCACTATTTATTCGGCTCTTCCGGGTTTTTAGTGGGTGGCCAACGGGTAGCCGGCTCCTCCATCCTGCCGACCCGACGTCGCCCGCAGTCACATCGGAGCCCAAAAGGCGGCCAAGAAATCCCCAAATACCCTACACGCCAGTCCGGTCGTGGGCAACTCGTAAAGGGAATAAGACACTGATAAACAGGGAGTTATCTCTTTGAGTGTGGCCACTGGATGACAGTTGTGGATCTGCATTTCACAGCCTTCGGGAGACTGTACGACTACCTGCCAGCAGCCTTGCTCTACTCGTAACCCTTTGTTTATCAGTAATTCTTTTTGGCCAACGCAGTCGCCGCCCGGCCTTGGGGGCCGTAGAGTTGTCACGAAGCCCTTGAATGGCACCGAAGCAGGCTCCGGGAGGTCGGCCTCACAGTGGCGAGGGATCCGTCACTCACCGCCGCCAGCCACTAAAATCCCAGAAGAGCCATTTATTCTCCGATCGTTTCGGGCGTCCGGGCAAAGGCAACGACAAGGGAAAGGTGGAAGGACTGGTCGGTTATGCCCGGCGGAACTTCATGGTGCCGGCGCCAAGGTTTCCAAGCTGGGAAGCGTTCAACGAGCAGCTCGAAGCGCAGTGCCTCAACAATCGTAAGCGGCGCTTGCGGCGGCACACCGAAACGATTGAGGAACGTTTCAAGCGTGACCGCCAAGCGTTGTTGCCCTTGCCGCCCACGCCCTATGACGCCTGCGACAAACGCACCACGCGGGTGACGTCGCTGTCATTGGTGCGCTATCGCGCCAACGACTACTCGGTGCCCACACGCTACGGACATCGCCAGGTGTTGCTGAAAGGCTACGTCGATGAAATCGTGATCTGTTGTGGCAGCGAAGAGATCGCGCGCCACCGGCGCAGTTACGAACGCGAAGAGTTGATCTTCGATCCGCTGCATTACCTAGCACTGCTGGAACGCAAGACCAACGCGCTCGATCAAGCGGCCCCGTTGGCGGGCTGGGAGCTGCCCGAACAGTTCACGTGCTTGAGACGTTTGCTCGAGGCACGGTTGGGAATGCCAGGCAAGCGCGAGTACGTGCAGGTATTGCGATTACTGGAGGACTTCCGATTCGAGCACGTTGCCGCGGCGGTGCGCCAAGCCTGCGAGTTGGGAGCGATTGGCTTGGATGCAGTCAGGCACTTAGTGCTGTGCCGCATCGAGCAACGGCCGCCGCGCTTGGACTTGACGAAGTATCCGCACCTGCCGGCAGCCCAGGTGGAGCAAACCTCCGCTGCGGACTATTTGGCACTGCTGGCACAAGGAGGGGGGTAATGGCGAGGTCGAAACTTCTGCTCGAAGCGCATTTGAAAGCGTTGCGGCTGCCAACCTTCCTGCGCGAGTACGACAAACTGGCGCGGCAATGCGCCGCCGAGAGCTTGGATTCGAGGAGCTTCCTGCAACAACTCTGCGAGCTGGAACTGCTCGACCGTGAACAGCGGGCCACCGAGCGCCGCATCAAGGTCGCGAAGTTTCCCGTGACCAAGAGTCTGGACAC
The DNA here is from genome assembly GCA_965206025.1 of Bryobacterales bacterium. GTDB lineage: Bacteria > Acidobacteriota > Terriglobia > Bryobacterales > UBA6623. The sequence goes on from CBDBIU010000004.1 coordinate 1,843,016, forward strand.
TTTCGACTTCCCGTCCTTGCCAGCGTTGAACAAGAAGCTGGTGCTGGAACTGGCGCGCTGTGAGTTTATCGACCGCCGCGAAAACGTGCTGGCACTGGGTAATTCCGGCACGGGCAAAACGCACATCGGCTTGGCGTTGGGACTGGCGGCTTGTCAGCGCGGCTATCGAACACGCTTCACAACAGCGGCGGCACTGGTCAATGAGCTGCTCGAAGCCCGAGATGAACGGCGCTTGCGGCGATGTCAAAAGCAGTTGGCCAAGCAGGATCTGCTGATCGTCGATGAACTGGGCTACGTGCCGCTATCGAAGACCGGAGCGGAGTTATTGTTCGAAGTGTTTTCCCAGCGCTACGAACAGGGCTCGACGCTGGTCACCTCGAATCTGCCGTTTAACGAATGGACGGAGGTCTTCGGCTCCGAGCGGCTGACCGGCGCCCTGCTCGATCGCCTCACGCACCACGTTCATATTCTAGAGATGAACGGCGAAAGCTTCCGTCTGATCCAGAGCAAGAAGAAGCGGGCTCACTCTTTGGGCTGACCCACCGGCCACTCGCCCGGTTTTCGTGGGACGGCCTCCACTACGCCTGGGCCGCCCTAAAGGGCGACCGCAGGCTCCGTTCCAGCCGTCCCACGAAAACCGCTACCCTTTCACCAACTGGTCTACTTTTGCTCCGCCGAAGTGGTCCAAATTTACTCCGCCCTTGACACTCGGGCGCGAAAGATGGCTGGCTGTCCCTCGGTAGGCATCGACTGTGTCGGGCATGGGCGCTAGAATGAGCGTACGGGAGTGGTGTCGAGGGAGGTCGCAGCGCGGCCATCCTCGTGACGGGAGTATGCTCATGGCAGGAACGGTTCGTGGCTTGTCGATCTGCACCGCCGCGCTAGTGTGTCTGGCGATCCACGGGCAGAAGGCCCGGGCGGTTGAAATCCTTTCCGATTTTCAGGCTTCTTCCCGCTCCAGTGGCTATGGTAAGGTCAGCGAGGTGGAGTTCTCCACCGGGCTCTTCACACTGAATGCGAAGGTACTGGGTTACATGCAAGCCGGCACGGCGAGGGAGTTCCACGTCGGCGAGCCGGTCTGGGTCATTGGTTACAAAACGGAGATCTATGACTCCCAAGGCAAACCGCCCACGCAAAACTACGTCTGCCACACGTTCGTGTCGGACCAGCCGGTGATGCAGGGCCTGAAACAAAAGCTTGACGGTCTCTTTTCGGACGGCTTTACACGCGAGATCCGATTTCCGGAGGGCTTCGGGGTCGTCTTAACACCCGACGATGACCTGCACTGGCTACCGCTTTTCAACAACCGGGCCGACAGTCCCGCAAAGGTCGAGATGAGAGTAACGCTTACCTTGATCCGAGAGAAGGATCGGAAGAAGCCTTTGCGCCGTCTTTACGCCACACTGCGCAGCGTGCAAGTGCCGCACTTGTTTTTCGTCCCCCCAGGGCGGCATGAACAGCGCGCCACGTTCGAATTCCCTTTCGACGGTAGAATTCATTTCATCGCAACGCATGTTCACCCTCACGGAACGTCGATGGAGTTGTACGATGTTGCTAGGGAGAAGAGGGTTTGGAAAGGGAATAGGATGATCAATCCCGCCACCGGGACGGCCGCCATGGAGGTTTACTCAGACACCGAGGGCTACTCGGTTCAGGCGGGAGACAGCTACCGGATTACAAGTGTCTACGAGAACCCGATGGCTCATAAGGTCGACGGCATGGCGGGATTGTTTATGTTCTATTCGATCGAGGAATAGATTGCTTTGTTCGAGCTGGGATCAGCGTACCGCTATGTGTAGAACCTTCCGACTGACGGTCTTCTTGGCCCTAACGGTGGCGGCATGCCCGCTGCCGGCCGAAGAGCCTTCCTGGTACCAAGCAGAGCAACTGATTTCGGAAAAAAAGTGCCGAGCCGCACAGAAGGTCCTGGAGCAGACGAGATCGGCTATAGCAGTTGCCCCTATCCAACATAATCTGGCCCTCTGCTATTCGGAGCAGAAAGATTTTGGGAATGCCGAGGCGGCGCTCGATCGTTTTCGGGAGTTCTTCCCGCAAGACCCTTCAGGAATCTTACTGAAAGCCTTCCTTCTATTCAGCACTCGCAGGTACGAAGAATCCTTGACCATCATCACTACCTACATCGATAAGGAACCGGACGATGGCAAGGGCTACAAGCTCCTAGGCTTAAACCACTTCATGTTGGGAAGACAACGCCAGGCTGAAGCGGAAATGACGCGAGCCACCGAACTCGATCCCAGAGATACGGAAGCCTTCTATTGGTTGGGGAGGCTCTACTTCACTCGAAACGATATGCCGGCCGCTCTCGCGGCTTATGAAAAAGCCGCTATTCTTGATCCCAATAGCGTCAAGGCATTCAATCACATCGGTCAAACCAGGGAAGCACTCGCTGAGTTCGGCCAAGCTAAGGAAGCGTACCTCAAGGCTATTGCATTGGAACGAAAACAGGTGGCCAAGTCACAGTGGCCTTACTTCAATCTGGGGACCTTATTCATCAAAGAAGGAAAGCCGGAAGAAGCCATCGGGTACCTACGAGAGGCGCTCGATCGGAACCCATCATGGCCCAGGGGCAAGGTTAAATTGGCCATGGCGCTGACTTCGATCGGAAAGTTCGAGGACGCCTTGCTCCAACTGAACGCGGTACTGCGGGCGGATGCTAAGAACGCGGAAGCGCACTACCAGCTCGGTCAACTGCTGACAAAAATGGATAAGCCTGAGCAAGCGAAAGAGCACCTGCTGCTGTTTGAAAAGCTGAGGAGCAAGTGAGACGCCGATCTAGCGATCTTGCATCGAAAACCACTGCGCTGCTAGGCTAGGGCTGACTCACTACCTCTACCTTCGGCTCCAATGGGTCGCTAGGGGCGGGTGCAGCCTGGGTCCCCGCCCGCTTGGCCCTTTCGATGTCTTCCTTCAAAAGCAGGGCGAGATCCTGACCATCCGATCTCCTGAGGCCTCCCGCTTCCACCGACCTGTCCGCGGCCTCGAGCGCCTTATCGTACCTACCCTGTCGCATAAGCGATTGCCCCAGCCGGAAAAACTTGACTCCGGTCGGCTTGTCCGCCACTTCTATTGCGGTCCGAAACGACTCTTCTGCTCCAGTAAAATCCTTCCGCAGCATGGCGACGGATCCCAAACTCTCGTGAACCTGCGACAGCAGGCCTTTCTTGATCAGTAGCCACTCCTCGTCAAGGGTTGCTGGGTTCGGCTTCGCCATCGTCGGAATGAGCCTCAGCGCACGCTTCGCGTAATCCTCGCTCTTGGCGAGTTTCTTGTCTTTGTCCAGGTCAAACTCGCGCGTTCTCATCGGAATCGCGTAGGACAGATCCACGAGCGTGGGAACGTGGTCGGGATTCACCTTTAGGGTTCTCTCGCCATAGATCATCATGTTCACAAAGTCGTTCTTGGCCCGATAGGAGACGGCCGCCGTGTACAGCACGATATCTTTGAAGTCCGTGTTCTTGAACTTTTTGATGAGTTCGTCCGCGGCTGCTATGCGAGCATCAGGATCTGTCGTCGCGAAAAGAACTCGTAGCGCCTCGCCTTCTTCCTGTGACTTCGGCCGCCGCTCTTCTTGCGCGAACAGGGGAACTACGAGGAGGAATAGGGATAAGCCGACGAGAATTCTTCTAGTCATTGCGGTCTCCATTCAAGAGCACAAGCGTCCCGCTGGAACAGTGTAGCTGCCGCCTCTCCAAATTGTATCGTTTTCCCGCGACGGTGTGTGGGCTTACGTAGATACTTGACGTCGCCGGCATGTCTTTGGTTCACCTAGATTTAAGTTGGCTTGGGGCTGCTAGGCTAGTCCCGGTCACGGTATGCCTGCGGCTTCGGATCGAGCCACTCGACAAGCTTGTGCTTTACAGACCAGGCACAGAAAAAGTTGCCGGCCGGGGCGTAGTGCCCGATGTAGTAGCGCTTCAGGTAGGCGTCGGCATCCAAATCGAATGTCTTGAATTCGGCTACGTGTTCTTCTCTCAGGTCGACCCATGGATACGCCCGGGTTTTCAGGTAATCGATGAGGACCTGATCGAACCGATCTTCTCCGAGCAACCTAGGCTTTACGCCCCCCGCACTGTAGGAAAGAATGACGAAGAGTTTCTTGCCGGTCTCGTCAATATACCGCTCGACCATTCCGAGGATTTTGATGGTGGAAAAGAGTGCTGCTCGAGTATGCACCCGACGCAGCACTTCTTGATCAACCATCACTCGTCCGCCGGGCGAATACGGCAGTCCGAACGTAGCGGCCACATCCGAGACGGCTTGGGCGGGAATGGCCCCCCCCTCCTCACGGAGCACGGCGATGGGCAAACCCGGGTCGTCTCCGAAGGTTTTGAGAACCCAGTCCAGGTCTCTTAGTTTGCGTATATCCTCTGGCGTTTGACAAAGGTTATCAACCTCGACAAGCTCATCTTTTTCGACGTCAACTCGAACATGCGGCAGGGGCCCTTCGCGAGCCGCGGGCAGACGAATGTTACGCCAGGAGTCGAGGTTTCGATAGTGATCGTCGTCATAAATATTGAGGACGATGAATTCGGCCGGATGCGTCTCCTCGACAAGCTTCATCCGCCTGAAGGCTTGGTAGACGCTATATCCGCCGACCCCGAAGTTCTCGATCGGCTCGCCCAGATGAGCGGCCAGGTATTCCTGCCAGGTCTCCCCGTCACTGACTTGGTCGCAATGCGTGAAGCTGTCCCCGTATGTGTGGATGCGGGCCACAGTGTCGGGGAAATTGATTCTTTTCCGCGCGCCGCTGGGTTCGTAACGATACGACGTCCTCGAGCCCTCGATGCCGTCGTGGCGGACCGTGTCTTGAACTACCCAGCCCAATTCAGGGTGAAAAGTCCAACCGGCGTTGGGGTGGTAGCCCTCGGCCGGCGACTCTCCTTCTCCGACAAAATTGCGGACCTTCTCGACCGAGGGAAGAAGTCGTTTCACGTAGTCGATTTTTCGCTGCTCGAAGCTTGCGGCTTCATTCGGCCGAGGAGCAGTCTGACCGTGAACGGCCACGACCCGGACGAACACGCAGAACGTGACCAATCCGGCAGCCGCGGCTGTGAGAAGAACTCTCATCGGGGGAGACTCGATAGCCCTCGGCCGGCAGCTCTAGCAGCCGGCAGTAAAAGTAAACGTCGCGAAAAATCGGGTACTGGAAGCTGTGAAAAATCTTGGGACAGCCAGCCGCAGCTTCATCCTCGCTGACACTAAAGAAGTTAGTGCTAAGCTGCTTGTGGCAGCCCCCGATTTTTTCACAGCTTCCAGCCAGCCAATTCCTTCAGGCCAAGTGCTTTGTTTCTTGCGTCATGACGGAGAGCGCATTGGTGGCAGCCCCATTTTTCGCTCCTCGATGACTTTTGCCGCGGGCGGTTAAACCTCCAGTCCTTCGAACGCCTCTTTGACCTGTTGAAGAGCTCCGACGATAAGCGATTGTTCGTTGACCGATTGCATGATGCGGGCTCCGCGCTTGAGCGCCTTCTCCGCTTCTTCCCGGCTGCCCACCGGCGTTCCCCACCACTTCCCATGCTTGGCGCACGCCTCGGCGACCTTGTCGGTCGCGCGCTCGATTAACTCGTGTTTCATCTGCCCGATGATGCCGTAGCTTTGGGATAGGTCGCCCGGGCCCATCAGCAGCACATCGATCCCTTCCGTCGCGGCGATGGCATCCACGTCGTCGACGGCCTCTTTGTCTTCGATAATGCCGGCGACAAACGTCTCGGCGTTCGCATGCCGGAGATATTCCATGCGCTCCGTCATGCCGTAATCGGAGTCCGTGCTTCCTCCGGACCCGCGCATCCCCAAGGGCGAAAACTTCGCCTCGCGGACAATCGATCGCGCGTCCTCGCCGCTCATGCAATGTGGGACGACGAGTCCCGTTGCGCCGGCTTCGAGCGGCTTGATGATGTCGTTGTATCCCGTCCGCTCCACGCGAACCACCGAATCCATATCGTGGGCTCGGGCTGCCAGGATCATCTGCGACAGCTCGCCGTAGCTGAAATCGCTATGCTCGTGTTCGATCCAGACGCCATCAAACCCGACGAATCCCATGATGTCCACAATTTTCCAATGTGGAATGACCCACGACTGCGCCATGGTTACGTACTCTCCGCGGCGCAATTTTTCAAGTATCCGGCTGCGTCTCATTGGTTCCCTCCGAGTAGTTCGGGCGTGGTTTCTTCGCCCACAAAAGTAAACGTCGACAAGCCTCTGGGGCCGGTCCATCGTAGCAGTTCTTCGCCCATGGCATAGCTGGTCCGATCGCCGTCTTCGGAACGCAACTCACGTCCAGCCCGCCGGGCTTCTTTGAAAACAGGCCGTGCCGCGAGAACGCGGCACGCGCCTTCTTGCCTGCCGCGTCGCCATTCCGGGCGACATCCCGTGTCGGCGGACCGTGTCCGCCCCCCCCGGTTTTGTGGCGAGAAATAATGTTTCATCCGGGCCAAACCGGGTTCGAAAGGAAGCCTTCTAACTACAAGGACCGCTCGGCGGTCTTGACCAGCATGAAAATCCAAACGACCAGGAGGGCCAGTTCGAGGAGCTTGCGACAAGATCCGTCCGTGTTCCAAACAGCAGCGGTAGCCGTCTACCGGTTACGCCAACACCAGCCGGTCAAACCGTCGCAGCAATGCCCACAGCAGTGCAAGGTGAAACAGCAAACCAACGATCAGAAAAGTCATGAAGCCCTGGCCGCCTTCGGTGGCGATCCAAAATGCCTTGGCCGGCCAATACGTAGGCACAATTCCGAAAAGCAACTGCCAGGGCATTTCGACGAAATAGGCGACACCAGCGGCAGCCGGGACGACACCAGCGGCTTTCGCCAGCGCGAAGCCCTCCACTTTGTTGCCCGCCATTGCCCCCAAAAACAGCGCCATGATGGATCCCTCCATCGCGGCCACAAGGGCCACTGCCGTGAGCGCGGGGAAGGAAATGGAAACGATGCCCGCCAGAGGAACCACGACCCAAACTATGGCGACCCCCAGCACGATCGGTATCAAGAAACGGTAGGCCAAATAGCCGTCGAATGGCACTGGCGCTACGCGGAGAGCCGTCATTGTCCCATCGTCGCGCTCGTCGAGCAGCAAGAAACCAATCACCGAGCCGTAGGCTAGGGGAGGCGCGAGCACCAAGAGATACGAAGCGATGAGCGGGTAGTAGGGCGGGAGATCGAACGTAGGCCGCAACCACTGGGCCAGCGCGGGAACGGCCCAGCGAGAAACGAGGGACCAGACCAAGGGATACGCCACCAGGAAGGCCAGCATCGAGTCGCGCCGAACCAAACGAAGGTCGTTTCGCCCGAATATTCCCCACAGCATCAACGTTCGCATGTCAGCGGGATCCTGCGCTACGAACAACGAAGCGATGAAAGGTTTTGACCGCCCATCGGTAGCCTATGGCGACTGTCAGCAACGAGTATGAGACAGCGTAAACCATTTGCCAGTTTTCAATGGGTTGGAAGGCGGCTTTCATGAGCAGCAGCGGGGCCTGGGTAGGAATTAGGTACCACACCGCATGGCGCCACAGTTCAAAGTAATCGATCAGCGGCAAGTTCAGCACAAGTGTGTAGGGTACGGAGGGGAGCAGGTATTCGGTAATCGAGTCGTAGCGAGAGATGATGACAAACCCGACCAACGTGTAGAACATCGACAGCAGCATCATCCCCGGCACCAGCAACCACAAATCAGCCCCGAACCCGTAGGTCGCCAACACAATCACGAGACCTTCGGCGACCGCCAGGAAAGTCAGTGTGACCGCCTTGGACGCCAAGTACTCACCACTTCCTAACGGCGTCACGATGAGTGCTTCGAGCGTGCCTTCACTCTTTTCGAGTGATACGAGTCCGGCAACAAAATAAAAGGTCGTCGTCAATGGCTGCCCGAGCAAGAACGCGGGCAGAACAATTGTCAGATTCTCGGCGGAAATCAGTCTCAAGATCGCGAGCGAAACGACCGTGACGAAGACACCGGCGTAGAAGAAGCCGTAGCGGAACTGGAGTTTTACGTCGAGCCTCAAGACGGCGCCCCATCGGGTCACAACAGCGACCTCCCGGTAACTTCGATGAATACCTTCTCCAGGGTCGCTTCCTCGGTATGAATCGTTTGAACGGCGTCGGTCCGAAGTAGCCGCAGGAAGTCTTCGTTTCGGCCCAAGTCCTTCATCGGAAACTTTTGTTGCTCGACGCCATGGTCTGCCTGGTACTCGACCCGCACCTTGCGCGCGCCATGGGTGAGCATGAGGTTGCGCGGCGAGTCGATCAGTTTGACCTCGCCTTCGATGATGAAGGCGACGCGGTCACAGAGCTCGGTGGCGGCCACCATGTCGTGCGTGGTGAGGAAGATTGTACGGCCATCGCGCTTCTTCTCGAGGATGATGTCTTTGATGCGGCGGGCGCTGACCGGATCGAGTCCGGTGGTCGGTTCGTCGAAGAAAACCAGCTCCGGTTTGTTCAGCAACGACCGCGCGAAGTTGAGCCGGTTTTTCATGCCCTTGGAAAACTGGGACACGCGTAGCGCCCCGTCGTCGCCCAACCCGACCATGTCAAGCAGGTTGTTCGGATCCTCCGTTTCTCCGGCATAGAGAGACCGGAAGTAGTTCAGGTTCTCGAGTGCGGTCAACTTCAGATAATGGTTTGGCAACTCGAACGAGACGCCGATCCGTTCGTAGTATTCGGACCGCCAAGACCGCAGGTCCTGTCCGAAGACCGAGACGTCCCCCTGGTAATCTTTCAGCAGCCCGATGAGAATCTTCTGGGTAGTGCTCTTGCCGGCGCCGCTGGGACCCAGAAATCCTAGAATTTCGCCGCGTTCGACCGAGAAAGAAAGTTGCTTCAGGGCTGGTCGCGCCGAGCCGGGGTAAGTAAACGTCAATTCGCGAACTTCGATCATGTGGGATTCGCGTTGTGTATGAGCGGATAGCCTGTGCGCGAGGGGAATCGCCTCGTCAGCCATCGTTATTTTAGTCGACCGGGTCGTTCTCCTTCTTGAGATCCCTTTGGGTGGCCGTTGTACAAGATGCGTCGATATGAGAAGAAATGGCCGACAGGAGGCGGATGCTCGGCGGCGCACTCACCAGCCGCGGTTCTCCATGCGCTTCAGGATTTCTCTGCTGTAGCGATCCTGGCGCCGCGGCTTCCAAATGCGCGGCGAAGGGATGCAGGCGGCCAGGCGGGCGGCCTGCTCGCGACTGAGTTGCGAGACGCGGACGCCGTAGTGGTAGTTCGACGCTTCTTGCACTCCATAAACGCCGGGTCCCCATTCGATCACATTCAGATAGATCTCGAGGATGCGCGGTTTTCCAAGAATCCCCTCGGCAATAGGAACCAGGGTGAATTCGAAAGCTTTGCGAACGATGGAGCGGTGTGTCGTCAAGAATAAGTTTTTCACCAGTTGCTGGCTGATGGTCGAGGCCCCTCGGGCGCGGCCTCCCCCGCGAATCTCTTCCGCCACCAGCTTGATCTCGGCCCAGTCGATTCCCTGGTGTCGGTAGAAAGCGCCGTCTTCCGCCGAGATGACGGCGTGCTGGAGTACGAGCGGGATCCGGTTGAGGGGGACAAAAGTCTGCCGCTTTGCGTAGTCCTCGCCGGCGAGGAAGGCTTCGATTCCGTGCTGGAGCTGTACCGAAGTCCAGAGGGGATTCATCGATCGCAAGATCCACAGCGACAGGGTGCAGAAGGCGTAGAAGGCGATCAGCAAACCGGCTGCCGAACGGATGGCCAGACGCACCCAACGCCTCTTCGAGCCGCTCCTTGACCGCCTAGTGCGACGACGCCCGAAAAGTCTCATGTTGGATTATTCTCGTTCAGGTTGTCGCCGGCTTCCCTATCACTCCATCGCGACATAGTCTTCACGCGAAGTAGATCAATATCCAGACGGTTAGCGCGCAGAGCAGCCAAGCCCAGGGGCGTTCGCTGTGCCAGAAGGGGTGGGTTGATTCACGCCCCTGATCCGAACGATAGGCCCACCAGGTGTAGCGGTCCGTCTTTGGATCGCGAGTGCGCCGAGTGAGACGGCTATTAATAGCCGATCTCGGCGAGAGTCAAAACATGAGTCGCCAGCCGGGGCCGCGCGCGCACTCGCTGAGCGAATCTCTTATCGGCGGTTACTAAAGGGACACCCCTGTCCGCCGCCAAGGTCAGATAAAGGCAATCGTAAACCGGATGCTCCAATTCGACTGCCAGCCGGACCGACGCTAACAACACGTTTTCGGTGGGAGTGAAAGCGACCGGCGCCTCCATGAGCAGCCCCAAGCGCGAGGACGCCTCATCGGGGACAATCTCACCGAGGGCTACCTTTTTCCACAGAACATTCGCGCACTCGACAAGCAGAAAATCAGGCGCGGCAAGATCTGCCGCGGCCAAAAGTCGGGCACGTGCGCTTTCCGGCTCGTCCACGACCCATTTGACCGCGACGCTCGCGTCAATAACAGCTTCGGCGATCACCGCTCGTCCCGCATCCGGCGCAGTAGCGCCTCGCTGCGTCCGCTTCTGCGCCTCGACGTTTCATTGCGCAGCTGATCGGCGCGGGACCAAAAGTCCGCGCTCACCGCCTTGAGGGCCTGCTCAAGAATAACCCGGTGTTCGGCTTCCGCCGAGCGTCCCCGACTAGCGGCCCGCACTTTGAGCGCCCGAACGATTTCCTCCGGGACGTTGCGTACGATCAGCTGTGACATTTAATCACCCATGATGCTTTCCAGGCTCTTCTGGGATTTTAGTGGCTGGCGGCGGTGAGTGACGGATCCCTCGCCACTGTGAGGCCGACCTCCCGGAGCCTGCTTCGGTGCCATTCAAGGGCTTCGTGACAACTCTACGGCCCCCAAGGCCGGGCGGCGACTGCGTTGGCCAAAAAGAATTACTGATAAACAAAGGGTTACGAGTAGAGCAAGGCTGCTGGCAGGTAGTCGTACAGTCTCCCGAAGGCTGTGAAATGCGGATCCACAACTGTCATCCAGTGGCCACACTCAAAGAGATAACTCCCTGTTTATCAGTGTCTTATTCCCTTTACGAGTTGCCCACGACCGGACTGGCGTGTAGGGTATTTGGGGATTTCTTGGCCGCCTTTTGGGCTCCGATGTGACTGCGGGCGACGTCGGGTCGGCAGGATGGAGGAGCCGGCTACCCGTTGGCCACCCACTAAAAACCCGGAAGAGCCGCTTTCCATAACAATGATATCATCGATATCATTGTTTGCACAGGAGTTTTTGAGGGTTCGGCAAAGGAGGGAATTTCGTCAGATGATTTCGGTTGATCTCATCCCTACTGGCGGGCCTGGGGAAAGAACTCTCTCAAGTAGTCCGTTTCCACAGATTCGGCTCGGCGTCCGTTCGGTCGTCCTTCGCCAGCGATTGCGTGATCCAGCGCCAGCCGATGAGTGTTGGCCATCAGCGGCTCGTGCTTCAGCCGCTCCAGCAGACGATGCACCCAGTCGGCGCGCCCCCGGCTTCCAACGCCACCCGCATCCCCGTCCACTCTCCAAAGTAGCGCTTGACCACCGCCAACGACGTGCTGCAGCTTCTTGCGCTCGACCACTTTCCCGTCGAGATCGATCAGGCAGACGAAACTGTGCTTGTCCCCCAGATCCAACCCCGCCACCACGTTCATGCCCCGCTCGATCAGCTGCTTCTTCGACAACCTCTCTACCTTTTTGCTATCGCTCTTCATGGCTCGTCATCCGTCCTTTTTTTATTCGCAGTAGGAAGATTTTGTGGTTGTCCCGCCCACGAAAGCGCGGGAGCCAACTCCGCGGGGAAGTTCAGCTCACTCCCCCGGGATGACGAGCCTCCCCATTCCATCTCGGAAGGCTCTTCGACTTAGTGCTGACGGCCGGCGGCTGGACTGCGGGACCGCGGGCCATTCACGCCCGCGAGTTTCCCCTATACTGAAATTTGGAGGATTATTCCAATGGCTGAAGACCATAGTGGTACAAGCTTGGCCTGGTTCCTGGTGGGAGCCGCTCTGGGAGCCGCGGGGGCCTTGTTGCTGGCCCCACAGTCGGGAAGCGAAACAAGAGAGGTGCTCCGTCGCAGGACCCTCGAAGGCCGCGAGAGGCTGAGCAAGTCGGGAAAAGAAGCTTACGAAAGAGGCCGCGAGCTTTACGACCGTGGTAAAGAGGTGGCGGAAGAAGCGGCTGAGCTGTTCGAGCAGGGGCGAAAAGTGGTTAGCGAGAAGTTTTCTCCCGTAAGCGCGGGGTCGCAAGACGGCGAGCCGGAAAAGCAGGAGTCAGCCACCTAACTTCTTTTACGGGCCGCTATATAGCGCACAGCCCAGAGGACAGCGGCGGGTCGGGGCAAACGACCGCCCAGGCCTGTGCCATGGGGCTTCCGATTATTTTCCGCCGAGGATCTCGCCGTGGGGTTTGCCTAGCGTGATCTCTTTGTACGCCGCGAGTACTTGACCCGGTAGTCCCTCGCCTACCCAGTTACTGACCGAGTCCGGTAGGTGGATCGAGGTCGAGACGGCCTGATCACCCTCCATCCCGACGATGTCGTCAACCTTTTTGTTGCTGTCGACCGCCGCACGGACCGCCTTCACAAGTTCCACGAAGAATCGAAGTTGCCCATCGAGAAGCTCCGATCCCCCCGGTGCTCCGTGTGCCGGCAACACATGGTCAACGTCGAGTTCTTGCGCGCCGCGAATTACGTTCGGCCAGTTCAGCGTGTTTCCGTCGCCGGTGTAGTTGAAAGGGCCATTCACGATGGCGTCGCCGGTGCAGATAATTTTCTCCCTCGGCAGGTAGGCAAAGCCGTCTCCGCGGGTGTGCGCCCACCCGAAAAAGTGAAACTCGACGCGGCGAGTCTCATCCTCCAACACGAACGGGCTCTCGGTGAACGTCTTCTGCGGCGGTTCCGCTGTCTCGAGGTTCAGGGCCGCTATATCCTCTCGCTCCCGGGCCGCTTCCTTCCAACGCTTGGGTTCATAGCGTTTCATCTCCTCGGCGACGCCGACATAGGCTAGGGTGCTGGCACCCTGTTGGGTCCAAAGCGGATTCCCATAAGCGTGGTCGCCATGGTGGTGGGTATCGAAAACGTATTTGACCGGCTTGGACGATAACCTCTTGATGTCGCGCATCAAGGCCTTCGCGCCACTGGGGAAATTGGCGTCCACAACGATCAGATAGTCCTTCATCTCGATCACGATGTTGTTGCAATAGCCCTTGTCTTCCAGCTCTCCCTCGCGGAACCACACGCCCGGCGCAATTTCTTTGACCGTGCCGGGCTGAGCTTCCCCGCGGGAAACCCAAAGCGCGATCGAGGTCAGGACTAGAAAGGGCAGCAAGATCAACAGCCGATTGTGTCTCATCGTTACGTGTACCGAGGCTCAGTGTAGCTGAAATAAGCGCTCAACAAAAAGGCAAGGCCGAAGACCCAGCAGCCCGTGGTAGAAGTGACGGTCGCGAAAAATCAGGTACAGCCAGCCAATTCGCTTCAGGCTAAGTGTTTTTTTCTAGAGCCATGATGGGAAGCGAATGGGTGGCAGTCCCCATTTTTCGCTCCTGAACGACTTTTGCCGCGGGCTGCTGGACTAGCTGTGCCCGCAGCCTTCTGTCCTCATTTCTTGAGGCCAACTACGTTCACCACGAGCTACGAGACCCCCAACTCCTGGCGGATTTCCACGGCCAGCCGATCGAGCTTCGAGGCCTCCCAGGCGGTGATGTCGCTTGCTCTGAGTAGGTCAACCGTATCGTCGGGAATTTCGTCATCGACCACCGCGGTCAACTGGATGGGCTGCTCGTCGAGGGCGCGCAGGCGCTCGAAGACAAAGCAAAGTTTCGAAGCGTCGTTGATGTCGTTCCTCAGGGCGAGGCCGTGAACGTAGTTGACGGTGCCGTTTGGCTGGTAGCTGTAGTCAAAGGTAAACCGCAGGCGCGCACTGCCGTAGTTCACCCCGATATCCCGTTTCAGTCCGCCGCCGTTTTCGATCAGGCGGTGATGACGGAAGGCCTCATCCATGCGCCGGCGCAGCGCGCGGCGAGTTCCCGCTCGAGGTTCGCGCCGTTCTCCACGAGTTTCTTCCCCGGGTGCCGTGACCAGATAGGTTTGGCAAAGGCGTTCGATCTCGGTGGCGGCATCGGTTCCCCAAAAGGTTTTTTCGCCCGATATTTGTAAGCAGTTCGAGAGGTTTTCCCGCAGTCGGCCGACGTACTGCGCGAAGGCCTCGCCCCGCAGCCGTTGTTCTTCGAACTCGTCGCGCAGGGCGTCGAGATAGTCCAGCTCGACGAGCGGGTTGCAGCGAAGGCGGCGGAAATCGGGAGCAAAGCGCGCATCGATGATGCCTCCGTCCGTGCCATGGAGGAAGACGCCGATGTTGAAGAACTCGGCCGAGACGATATTCGGAACGTACCTCAGTAATTTGAAGGCGTAGCGAGTCATGGAAGCGTTGTCCATTGAGGATCTTTTCTCTACGGCAATATTGTTGTTGGGGGGCGACATGGATTTTCCTTTACTGTATCGATCCCCGCGCGGTGAATCTCGAAGCAGACTTGAGATCCCAGCGGGGAAACGGGTCGCGAGCGGCTCGTTTCGCCCCGCGCAGCAACTCCGGAACGCGGCCGCGCCGCTTGTACAGCTCTTCGAGCATGGATTCCAGATGATCCCAGTCGCCGTCATACCACTGAGGCGGCGCCTTTTTGTAGGCGTCGTCGAAGACTTCGCTCGAGCAGTGACGAATCCGATCGAGCCAGGGTTCGAAGCTTTCGTAGCCCAGTACGCCGCGGTAGACTTCCCGGCGGCAGTAGAGCCCGCATTCGGGCAGGTCGGAGAAGCCCCAGTTCTGGGCGTCAAAGGCAAATCCGTGGTCGATCATGTTCACGACGTAGACGAGTGTTCTTGGGGAGACCCGGTCCCGCCCGTCGATGATTTCCGGTAGCCAGTTCTTCGCCCGATCCCTAAAGAAAATCGCCTGCCGACCGTCGGCGTTGCTGACCCACTTGTCGAAGGCCACCATGCCGCGAAAAGTATCGGCGTTGAGCACCGATCCCAACAGAGACATCGGCACGTAATCGTAGACGGCGCGCCGCGTCGGATCGCCCGGGTAGCGGGAGGCGAAATGCAGGCCGGCTTCGCAGCGGCGTTTCTTTCGACCCGCTTCCATGGTCATCTCCGGTGTGGCGTCGATCAGAGGTTGCGGGACCTCGACGATATCCCAACTCGGCACGGGCAACTGTAGATGGGTCAGCAGGACGCAGCAGAACAGCTCGTTGACCAGAATGCGCGGGTGCTGCGGGTTGTTGCGAAATTTGACGACATAGTAGTGGCCGTCGTCGGCGCGCATGAGATGAGCGCTCGCTCCGCCGCGCATTCGCTTGATGTGCTGTAGTGCGATGACCGGCATGGAACGCGGCGCCTGCCCGGGTTACGGGTCGCCGCCCGCTGCTGCTCCCCGCCCGAAAGTTGAAGGGTGCGCCCTTCCGGAAACAGGAAGCCGTCCGCTCGACGGCCCTGACGGCGCGCCTTTCAGCAAGGGGCGGTTCCGGCAGGGCAAGTTCCTGTAGTGACGAGGAACTCAGGCAAACACAGTTTGTGAAGTTACAAAGGTGGGCTCGAGGGCTGGGGCCCGGTGGGAGGAGTCGGCGCTACTCAGGTCTATTATACGTCGGGTCCCGAGGCTGCGCCGGAGCATTTTCGAAAGAGGCGTGACGCCGTTTAGGGAGGGAGAGGGTTTTGGACGGATTTGAGCGGATTTGCCTTAAAAACCCGCCCATCGGGCGAGGACGCCCTTCTCTATTTTGAGCATACACTACGGGTCAAGGCACTTGTGGCTCGTGGGCGCCGATGTTATTGATTTCGTTGGGTCGGAAGTGTTGTGACTGATGCGAGGTCGTATCGGTGAATGTTGGAGCGTTCCCCGGATTTGGATTGCCCGTTTCGCCGCGGGCCCGACGGAATCAAACGGAGCCGCAGGCGAGAGCCTGCGGTCAAGATAGCGAATGACCTCGGTTGCTGGGCAAAGCGTTGGCCGTCACGGAGCCTCAACCGCACCCTTTCGGGCGCGGCTGGGTTAGGGCGTGTTCGGCCTTGACCGCACCCTTTCGGGCGCGGCTGGGTTAGGGCGTGTTCGGACTTGACCGCACCCTTGCGGGCGCGGCTCTGTTAGGGCGTGTTCGGCCTTGACCGCACCCTTTCGGGCGCGGCTGGGTTAGGGCGTGTTCAGACTTGACCGCACCCTTACCCTTGCGGGCGCGGCTCCGTTAGAGCGTGTTCGGCCTTGACCGCACCCTTGCGGGCGCGGCTCTGTTTACCCATGTGCTGCCTCGATTGGCCTCGACCTGAGGCCGTGATTGATGACTTCCCGTCGGACCTCGATTCCGTTAGATTCAACGGCGTCCCGAACCTGCCACGAAGTTCCTTAACCGGGTAGAATTGAAACTCGCTGTTATTCCCGCTGGGCATGGAACAAATTCGCAAGGTTTTCCTTAGCTCCACCTCGCGCGAGCTCGCCGATTATCGCCGGCAGGTCATCGACGCTCTCCAACGCCTCGATGGCTGGGACGTGATCCACATGGAGCGATTTGGCGCGCGCGCCTGGGCTGCTGACGACTTCTGCCTGAAAAAGGTCCGCGAATGCGACGTTTTCGTGGGCATCGCGGGTTTCTGTTACGGCAGTGTGCACAAGCCGAGCGGTAAGTCCTACACCGAGCGGGAGTATGACGAGGCGGTTCGGGTCGACAAGCCGCGCCTGATGTACGTCGCTCCCGACGATTTCAAGGTCGAAGCGAAGGTGTTGATCAAGGATGGCAACGCAGAGCGACAGGCTGCCTTCCGGGAAGTGATCGACAGTCAGCAGATCCGCGACAAGTTCGAGAGTCCTGAGAACCTCGCCAGACGGGTCGTTGTAGACCTGGGGAACTGGTAACGCGAAGACCTCCGCTCGCGTGAGCCCGAAGAGCGGTGGCCGCGGACTCCCGACTTCGCACACCCCTACCCGCTGCAACCCAACTTCACCGGGCGCATCGCCGAGCGCAAGTGGCTGACGGAATGGTTCACCGCCGACTCGCATCCGGTCTGCGTGGTCGAGGCCATTGGAGGCATGGGCAAGTCGGCCCTGGCTTGGGTCTGGCTGCACGCCGACGTGCTGGGCAAGCCGCCGGCCGGGTACTCGAAGGCAGACCCGGAAAGCCTCCGCGTCCCCCAGGACCGGCGCCCCGATGGCGTGCTCTTTTGGTCGTTCTACGAGCAGGACTCCCACTTCGGCGCTTTCCTCGACCGGGCTGCACGCTACGTCGAGGCGAGCGACGACTCGACCGCCGAACTTTCCGACCGCGAAAAACTGGACATCGTGCTCCGCGCGCTGGAGCAGCGCCGCATCCTGCTCATCCTCGACGGCTTCGAGCGCGAACTGCGGGCCTACGCCGGTTACCGTGCTCCGTACCAGGGCGACGAGGGAGGAGGCGAGGACGGCAACGACTGCGTCGACCCCCGCGCCTCCGAGTTCCTACGATCCGCGGTCGCGCTCGCGCTCGCCGGGCGAATGCTCATCACTTCGCGCCTGTTCCCGAACGAGCTGATCAACCTCGCCGGCTGCCGCCACGAGCATCTCAAGAGGCTCGCCCGCGAAGACGTGGTGAGCTTCTTCGGGGCCACGGGAGTGAAAGGGACGCGGGCCGAGATCGCCATCGCGGCGGCGGAGAATGCACGGCGGTTCCTCTCCGACCCTCCCCGCGTGGCGCTGCTGTCTTTTTCCACGAAAGGCAGCGCCCGCCATCCCCTGGTGGAAAAGGTTGCCGAAGCCTTGCGGATCGTTCGGGCGCGGGCGCCGCGGCTCAGCGTCGACGGTGAGCTGCAGGCGGATGCGGCGCTTGTGGAATCCGTCGCTCGATCCAAGGCCCCCGGCTCGCCGGTGGCCGGTCGAGCGAATGTTTTGATCTTCCCGGCACTCGACGCCGCCAACATCGGATATAAGCTCGCCGAGCGGTTGGGAGGAGCTCAGTCTTTAGGGCCTTTCCTGCAAGGTCTGAACCGTCCGGCAAACGACCTCTCCCGCGGCAGCTCGGTGGAGGACATCTACTACACCGCCGCCATTACGGCTGTTCAAGCCGGGGGCGAGGCGGGCCTGGCCCTGCCGGTCTAGCAGCCCGTGGTAAAAGTAAACGTCTCGAAAAATCGGGTACAGCCAGCCAATTCGCTTCAGGCTAAGTGTTTGTTTCGAGGGCCATGACGGGGAGCGAATTGGTGGCAGTCCCCATTTTTCGCTCCCCCGCGACTTTCGCCACGGGCTGCTAGGCGGCTTTTTTCGCCACGTGGCGAGGTGAAGTGCGTGAGAGGCCCGTCAGCACAAGGCGCGCGCCGCTCAGCGCGCGGAGGCAGTCCCCTGACTCTTCGCACTTGAGGCGCACTTCGCCTCCGACCGCGAACTCACGGAAACACGGTTTGCAAGGGTACGAAGGCGGGCTCGAGGGCGGGGGCCCGATTGGAAGAGTCGGCTGTCCCGCGCTTCCACTGTATTTCTGACTCAATCGCCGGCACTTTCCAGACGGATCAGATGGATCTCCGTGCCGCACGACGGCAGACCACCAGCGACAAGCCGCGTTCAAACGGCTCGTTTCGTGACATGGGGGGATGGTGGCGACCCGATACTCGAGGTTCTTGGTCGTTGAGGACGGTCTACTGAACGTAGCCCAAGGATTTCAATTTGTCCATTGTATCCGTGTCCAGCTCCATCTCTGTTTTTGGCAACAAAGCTCTGGCCCTTAGCCTCTTGATCCGGGCGGCTAGGGTCTGCGCCATCTTTCGCTCCACCGCCCCTCGGGACGAATCTGGGGGGCTTGGCCAAGGCTCGCCCGAGGCAAGATCGACCTTTTCCGCGGGGTCGTCAAGTAGGTGGTACAGTCGCATGGAACCCTCCGGGAATTCCCAGATCAACTTATGAGTGCGGTCTTGAATAGAGAACACCGGCGGGTTTTGGCTCACCGCTCCCGAATAGGACCAGGCCTGAGTTTCAGTTGGTCCTCGTCCCTTCGAATCGAGAAGGACTTGGCCTTCGAGTTCCTCCGGAATATGTTGCAGGCCGGCCAAGTGAAGAAGGGTGGGCATGATATCCAGCAGACCTGTCATCCTATCGTCTCTTCGCCCCCCTTCCTTGGCCCCCGGCAGGCGGATCATCAGAGGGATCCTGATCGAGTGCTGGAACAGACCGGCTCCATGGTCCCACCGACCGTGTTCGAGAAGGTCTTCTCCGTGGTCGCTGGTAAGGACCAAGACCGACTGATTCAGCCGTTCTGAGTCCCGGAGCCAGTTCAGGAAGGGGCCCAGTTGGTCATCGAAAAGCCGCACCCCGCCGGCGTAGGCCGCTCTCCAGCTCTTGAGGTGTTTGCCCTGTTCCAAATTTTTCCAAGGCGTGCGACCGCCCAGGTAGCCGAGGGCCTTGTGCTCCTCTTGAGTGAGAAGCCTGTCATCGCCCAGCGATGGACTCTGCGAGAACTTTTCGAGAAGTTCCGCGTTGGAGTTGTAAGGGCCATGAACGTCCACGAAATGCAGATACAAGAACAAAGGACGCTGAGCCATTGAATTCTGTCTCCGGTTCTTCAACCACACCTTAATCTCCTGAATCATTTGGTGTGCATCCTGTCTGCGGCGGAAATGCTCGAAGCCCTGGTCAAGCCCCAGTGCCTTGATCAAAGGGTTGGCAACCCGGGCCGCGGTTTCGTAGCCTAGCCCTTCAAGAGCCTCCGCCAGGGTCCACGCTGCTTGCGGGAGACCGTCGATCATGTGCCGAACCGGAACCTCAGACACAACCCCGTGGGTGAGGGGATCCAGGGCCGTAAAAAGCGAGGCTACGGACGGTTTGGTCCATGGGGCCGGCGCAACCGCGTTGTCGTAGATAACAGACTCCAAGGCTAGGCGGTCCATCGCCGGGGAAATCTCACCCTGAAAGCCGTTACAACCCAAGTAATCCGCCCTGAGCGCATCCACCACGATCAGGATAATATCGGGCTTCTTTTCCACACGAGTGGCTTGGTCCCCCTGCAACACGAAGACGGCTAGGGGGATCGCCCAGGCGACCCGTAACCAAGCATTCCAACGTCGGCGGGGTCTGTGTTGGGGGCGTCTTCGTATTCTCGATAATCCTAGGGGCATGGATCGCCTCATTCTAATGGGAGGAATGAGCACAGGTCAAAGCCCTATTGTGACTGTGCGGTCCTTCCGACTGGATCGTACTCAACCCTCGCCCGGTGATCCACGGACGAGAAGATCAACTTTCAGGGAGCCGACTGGACCCGAATTCGGTCGAAGGTCGCCAGCAAGGATCTGACGGCCGTGGCCAGCAAGACAATCTTCCAGCCGTCGCCCTGCGAACCCAAGGTGCGGGCGAAGGGGAAATCGAAAAGGAAGCCCACCATCATTGCCACACAAGCCGTGGCCAGAATGGAGCCTACGACCACGGACCAGCTTAGCGCTTCTCGCAGCGATTGGCTGGTCACCTCGGGGATCCGGGGAGAAGCCAGCCCGGCCAGTTCGGCTGGAACTTCGACCGTTACGGTCCCTTCTTTCCAAGCGCGTACGCGCCGTTCGAGTTCGCTTTCTTTGTCGAAAAGCCGCCGCAGCGGGGTGGGCGTCAGGCGGCCGACGTAGAACACGCCGCCGCGGTCTTCTGCGGCGTTGCGCCAACGGACCCGAGCGATCTTGTCGGGCCACAGGTGGGGCATGTGAGCGACCCACTCGATGCCGGTCACTTGATCTCGCCGCAGGGAGAAGCGGGTTTCCTCGCCCACGTAGATCAGGTGATCGCGCGTCAAGAACAGGTGGCCGGCGTCCCAGTAGTGAACGTTTTCGTAGACATGGGGCGTCTCATGCGGACCGAGCCCGACCGCGAGACCGTCCAGCTCGGCCGCGGAAATGCCCTCTGTATTAAGCTTTTCGCCCAGCTTTTTCGCTAGGCTGCCCAGGCCCATCAGCGGCTCCCATTTGTCGAAGAATACGACAATGCCCAGCGTCAACCCCAACGCTAAGCCGAGGAAGGCGAACAAGGCCGGGCCGTCAAGAGCCCAAACTTTGCTCATGTGCACGGCCAAGGCCGGTGGAAGAGTGATGGCGGCGAAATCGGTCGCCGACTTGCGAAGCATCGCGACAGCCGTGGCGGAGGTCGAGAGAACCTTTTCCTGGCTGGTGAGCGGCTCAGGCAGGGCGTAGTGCTCCTCGGGCTCCGAGGCGGGAGCGCTGAGGATCTGCTCTACGCGTTCGCGGGCGATGCCGGCGCGCTTTGCGGCCGCCTCGATGCGTCGGCGGCAAGAGGGGTGCGTCAACAGGAACTCGGTCCCCTTGCTCCAATCCATGGGCAACTGATTGAGGGCCGTGACCTTGGCCATGCCGCTGATAAAGGCCTCGGGGTCGTCGGTGATGCCCACCCCGCCGGCGTCCGCCGTTCGCTCCAGGCGCCGGGAAACAAGACCAAGAGCCACTACGACGGAGATCGCGAGCAGCCCGCCGTAGGCCCAGCCCGGGACCCAGTGCATGAAGAGCACCACCGGGGCGGCGGCCAGGGCTAGGAGCAGGGTCGGCGCCAGGATCAACAACCAAGCGTGGCGGCCCTTGAGATGAGCGAGTTCATGGCCAAGTACGGAGTCGACTTCCCGCTTGTTGAGTTTCTCGAGGACAAGTTCCGAGATCATCACTCGCCGGCTGCCGACCGCGAAGGCATTCGCCATACGCCCTTTTCCGCTGGGCAGGACGTAGAGCTGTTGGAGCCGGATGCCAGCTTGGCCGGCCAGCTCGAAGATGCGGTCGCGCAGCTCGCCGGTCGTCAGCGCTTGCGGGGTCATTTCCTGGTGCTTCCTGGCGCGCATGCCCAGCAGCAGGAGAAACAAGAACCCCGCGAAGATCAATAAGGCGCTGTCCCGGTAGTGGTGGGCCACGAGGGCGTTGATAGACGTAAACACACAAATCGCGGGGAGGACAAGCGCCATTAGCACCCAGGCCGTCTGGCGGGTCAGCTCCCACCGCGACCACCGCTTGCCTCCGACTTGCTGGATAGCGGGATGAGAGGCGGCCGTACACAGAATCGTGGCCACGACGGGAGCGGCGAGCCAGATGCTGTTGCGCAGCAGGTCGAACACGAGATCTCCGTAAAGACGGCCTCGAAGTAAAAAAGCGGGAAGATAGTCAAGGTCGTAATGCCAAACGATCCCCCACCAGACCACCCAGGGCAGCAGGACGACGCCATTGATAGCCCAGGCGTAGGAGAACCACGCTCCCGCCCGGGCGTCCTCGGACCGATGAATGGCGCGGCGGTTCAGCCCCAGAACCAGCATCGGCGGAATGCAGACCACCAAAAGGAACATCCACGCGTAGCGCATGGGCCCGCCGGGACGGTACCCAAAGCTGATCTCCAGGGCATCGATGTCGTCGTTGGGGGAGCCTTTGTACGTGTAGCGTCCATAACCCCACTTGGACTTGAATTCCCCGAGAACGGAGCTGGCCCGCGTGAACCCCGCGCCAACATGGCCAAGCACCAGCTCAAACGAGTCCACTTCCAACTCGGCTAGAGCCGCTTTTAGCGGGACAAGATCAATTTGTCCTTCGATGACAAGGTTCTCCCTGGGAAAACCGTTTCGACAATTGCCGGCCACCGACCACTCATCTTCCTTACGGCTGACGTCGACGTCTTGAAGTATGCATCCCAGTGCCTTGTTTAGTGCTTCGGCCGCTGGCGGCTCGCCCGGCGCGGCGAAATCCAGAAACAGATAGGCGTAGACCGCTCCCGTGTTCTCGATCCAGATGTCAACGGATGCGCTGC
Source organism: Bryobacterales bacterium (assembly GCA_965206025.1). GTDB lineage: Bacteria > Acidobacteriota > Terriglobia > Bryobacterales > UBA6623. The sequence continues at coordinate 1,865,748 of CBDBIU010000004.1, forward strand.
GCTGTTGGCCGGGAGGGTCATCCCCTTCGCGAGCTTCGGTCGGTCCGCCGGCCGCCAAAGCCAAGCCAACGAGAGCACTAACGATGATCGGCGATAATCGTTTCACCAGACTCCTCTATATAACGTTCATTTAAGCGGGGAGAGCAGAGCGAGGACCATGCGCCGCCTGCCCTAAAAAAAGAGGGAAAGATCCCTAGCCCGCTTTTCTCACCACCTGACGGTCTAAGCACGCCATAAGCCCGCCATGGCAGCATTGCGCTTGCTCGCCGTGCTCAAACCATTTTCCCGGTCGGACGCTGAACAGAAGTTGCTGCCTGCTCCGGTAGCGCCGAGACACGAGCCGGCCAGGCTGCACCCGCAAACGTAAGCCTGCGCGACGCCCGAAGACTTCTCTCAGACTGAAACACAAGCGTCGAGAAGAGTCTCGACGCGGCAAGCTGAGAGCTTGCGCCACAAAGCAAACGAGCAGCGCGTGCTCTGTAGCGAGGGGCTTCTGTCGCACTTCGCCTCGCCACGTGCTGAGAAAAGCGGGCTAACCGGGACCAAACGGAGCCGCGGCGGGTCGGCCGCGGTCAAGATCGCCGAAGGCGGGGCATTCGTCGGTTACCGTGGCAATTCCGTGCGTCACCTGCCATGGCTTAGAAAGCCGAGGGTCTCTTTGATCCCCGCGCTACCTATCACCAGACTCTTGACGGGACACGACCACTTGAGTAGGAGGAGGATGCGGAGGCGCGGTTATGCCAGCAAGTTCCGTGAGTAGGCGAAAGCCTGTCCCATGACCTCGTAGGGGTCATCCGGCCCTTCATATTCGGGGGAGACGAGCCCGTCATAGTTGAGCTCTTTGAGCCGCCGGACGGTCGCGGCCAACGGGACGATCCCTTCGCCGAAGCGACAGGCCTGAAACCATTGCTCGTCGTGCCCCTGAAAAGACGCGCCCGGGTCCTCGGTCGGCAGAATCACCCAGTCTTTCAGGTGCACGTGAACCGTGTAGGGGAAGACCTTGTTCAGACTCTCGATCGGATCCTCGCCGGCCATCACGAAGTTGCCGACGTCGTACACGGTTTTGACGTCAGGCTCGAAAGCCTTGCAAGTTTCCACCACCCAATCCGCTTGGCCGTACATGTCGCCGCGGAATCCGAGGTTCGCGACCATGGGCGTAATACCAAGCTGTTTGGCCACCGGCAGGGATTCCGCAAGAGCGGTATTGAACCACTCCTGGCACTCGCCTACGCGAAAATCAGTGTCCCAAGCAGGAAGGAATGGAAGGATCAGCACGGCCGCGACGCCCAGTTCGCGGGCCACGGCCAAGCGCTGATGAAACTTCTCCGCGCCGGCCTTGCGCGCGTCGGGGTCGCGCGAGACGACGTGGCATTCCACATCGCAGATACACGGCCGCATCTCGGCCTCGGCAAGGGCGTCGGTGATCACCTTTATTTCGTCCGTGTCCTTGATCCAAGGATCATAGAGTTCGATCGACCTGATCCCTTGCTCGCGAAACCATTGGATCACCGCGCGGTGATCGATCTCCCTCGGCCCGGTGATCGGGCCCCACGTGTAGCTATAACCCGCGATATCCATTTCAGGTCTCCTTTCTTGACGTTACTCAAGGTAGCCACGGAGCAGGGAAGCCCCCAAGCCCGTCGCCGTCATGCGCCTCTTGCTCCTCCCAGCTATTCTCTTCCACCAGAAGCCAGGTGAACAAATCGCACGCCCCGCGTGCGTACACTGTCTCCACCAGATCACATCTGGGAACTCAGAATGCTCGGGAACGTGTTACTCTGGTCCGAATCAAACTTAACATAGGACGGACGAGCCATAGAATTCGAAAATAAAGTCGCCGTTGTTACCGGAGGCAGCCAGGGAATCGGGGAGGCCACCTGTCACGGCTTTGCTCGCCAAGGAGCGGCCGTCGTCGTCGCCGATATGGAGGACGCCGGCGGCCCTGGGACCGCTCGGGCGATCGAAAGCCAGGGCGGGCGCGCTCTCTTTGTGAAGACCGACGTCAGGCTCTCGGCCGACGTCGATCGGGTGACGCAACAGGCCCTGGCGCAGTTCGGGCGGATCGATGTCCTGGCCAACGTAGCCGGCGTTCAGGGCATGGTTGCGACCGTGGCTGACCTGCCGGAGGAGGAGTGGGACCGCGTCGTCGCCACGAATCTGACGGGAACCTACCTGTGCTCCAAGTACTGTATTCGAGCGATGCTCGAAAATGGCGGAGGATCGATTGTCAACGTGGCGTCCATGCAAAGCTACTTCAACGTTCCCGGATCCTCGGCATACGCCGCCACGAAGGGAGGGATCGTTTCCTTGACCAGGGCGATGGCGCTGGATTTTGCCGGGCAAGGCATCCGCGTCAACGCCGTCGCCCCCGGATACATCGACACTCCCTTGTTGCGGGGCTTTGCGGAGGCAACCGGGGATGCGGAGGGAACGATCAAGAAATGGAGCAGCCGCATCCCCATGCAGCGGCTGACCAAGCCGGAAGAGGTGGTCGAGGTTATTCTGTTCCTGGCCGGTTCCAAAGCTTCCGCCGTAACAGGTGTAACCTACGCTGTTGACGGTGGCATTTTGACGGCCCAGCCCACCTGGACGGACTGACGCCGGCGAGGGAGAGGTTAGATCCGGTGAAAATGCGTACAGGAAGGCGTGAAAAATCGGGGACTGTCCTAGGGACAGGCGCGGTGCCGGCATCCGGCTGATTTGCGGTTGCCCGCCCCAGGGTGGCAGGTTCGTCGCGGGAAAAGAGTTGCTCCGGGCGCCTGTCCCCGGGAAGGGTAATTTTTAAGGTAGGAGGCTGCGGCTTAACCATGTTCGATCTTTCCATCTGTGTAGAACCGCTGTTCGAGAACCTGCGTTTGGATCAGCGCGTGAAAGAGGTCAACCAGCGAGGCTTTCTGGCTGAGTTTTGGCAGTGGGGGAATTACCCGGCCGAGGCGATCGACGCGATCGCCGCCGATCCCGACTCCCGGATTAGCATTTTCGGCGGTTCGACCGACGGCAGCATGGTGCATCCCGACCACACCGATGCCTACGTCGACGGCCTGGAGAAGAGCGCCGCGGTCGCCAAGAAATTGCGCTGTAAGAAATTGAGCATCACCACCGGCTACCACGGCCCAAAGGGAGAGGTCATCCACCCAATCGCGGAACACCCGGCTACCCTTTGGGCGACGGCCTATAAAACTCTTTGCCGGGTCGCCGAGATTGCGGAAAGGTTCGATCTGACCATTTGCCTGGAAAGCCTGAATACGAAGGTTGATCACGCCGGATACCCGATTCCGCGAGTAGAGGATGCTGCTCGATTGGTGGAGGCGGTGGGTAGTCCGCGGGTCAGGATGCTGTGCGACATCTATCATGTGCAGGTCGAAGAAGGCAATGTGATCCAGAACCTCCGCGATTACGGCGATTTCATTGCCCACGTCCATGTGGCCGATGTCCCGGGCCGCCATGAGCCTGGCACGGGGGAGATCAACTATCCACGCGTAATCCAAGCGCTTCGCGACATCAATTACCAGGGCGCGATCGGCTTGGAAGCCTGGCCGGAAGGCGACGACCTACAAGCTTTAGACCGCTTTCGGGAACTTTTCGGATGAGTTGACTTCCGCGCGGCGGCTCGCTACCAAACCCCCTCACTGCGATTAGCGCATTCTACTGACGTTCGCAAAATACAGCGACCAATACCAGCCGAAGACACGCGATGCTGGAAAGGGCGCGACATGTCGCGCCCGTACAAACAAACGCGATCGTTCGTCCGCCTTGTGAATGCGCGGTGGTCTGCCGAAAGCAAGCCTATCACCATATTTTGCGAAACTCGATAGGGGGGCAGATCACGAAGCTCCAGCCGGGGCTACTATCCTACAGCGCTTCGCGGGATCGCTTGTCCCATCTGACAAATATTCACACGAGCGCCACTTTTCTCATCCGGCTGCCGGCGAGAAATTCCCACCAGACGGGAAGAGCGCTTGTCTCGACAGAGGATTCTCCCGGGCGAAGCGGCAACATGCCGGCTACCCTAGAGGGCCCGCGGCGCGGATCTCTTCAGAAACCGAGGCAAACTTGGCGAAGTTTTTGTGGAAACGGGAGGCAAGGTCCTTCGCGGCTCGGTCGTAGGCCGGCTTGTCGGACCACATCCCGCGGGCATCGAGTTTCTCGGGCGGGACTCCGGGGCAGCTATCGGGGACGGCCACCTGGAAAACCGAATCGGGCGCGAAATCGACGCCGTCGAGTTTGCCGGCAAGGGCTGCGCTGAGCATGGCGCGAGTGTAGGGCAGATCCATGCGCTGGCCGACGCCGAATGGTCCTCCCGCCCAGCCCGTATTGACTAGCCAACAGCGGGCCTGGTGACGGCGCAGGCGGTCTCCGAGCATTTCCGCATACACCGAGGGCGGGCGCGGCAGAAACGGCGCCCCGAAGCCGGTGCTGAACGTCGCCGCCGGCTCGTTGCCCAGCCCTCGTTCGGTACCGGCGACCTTGGCGGTGTAACCGCTCAAGAAGTGATACATCGCCTGCTCGGGTGTGAGCTTTGAAATCGGAGGCAAGACGCCGAAGGCGTCGGCGGTCAGGAAGACGACGTTCAACGGGTGTCCGCCGACGCTTGGAATCAGAGCGTTGTCGATGAAATCGACCGGGTAGGCGCAGCGCGTGTTTTCGGTAATCGAGCCGTCGTCAAAGTCCAGCGCTCGGGTGTCGGGATCGAACACCACGTTCTCGACCACCGAGCCGAAGCGAATCGCATTCCAGATCTGGGGCTCATTTTTCTCCGACAGGCGGATGCACTTGGCGTAGCAGCCGCCTTCGAAATTGAAAATGCCGTTGTCGCTCCAGCCATGTTCGTCGTCGCCGATCAGGCGGCGCTCGGGGTCGGCTGAGAGGGTTGTTTTGCCCGTGCCCGAGAGGCCAAAGAACAGGGCGACGTCGCCCTCCGGCCCCTCGTTGGCCGAGCAATGCATGGGGAAGACTTTCTTATCCGGGAGAAGGTAGTTCAGGGTGGTGAAGACCGACTTCTTCATTTCTCCCGCGTAGCTTGTCCCCCCGATAATCACCATCTTTCGGGCCAGGTTCAATACGATGAACGCCTCCGAACGGGTGCCGTCGGTTTCGGGATCGGCGTGCGCTCCCGGTGCGTACAGGACGGTCAACTCGGGAACGTGTTCCCGTGTCGACCCGGGCTCGGGGAGCACGAAAAGCTGGCGGGCGAACAAGCTGTGCCAGGCGAGTTCGTGGACCGTACGAATCGGCAGCGCATACTCGGGAGCCGCACCGCCGAAACAATCCTGGACGAAAACCTCTCGGCCCTTCAAGTAGTCCTGAATCTTGGCCAAAAGCCGATCGAACTGCTCGGGGGAGATCTTCTGGTTGACCGGACCCCAATCGATCGTGCCTTCCGTGGACTGGTCGCAGACGATGAATCGGTCGCCGGGTGAACGACCGGTGTATTTTCCGGTGCGCACGACGAGCGAGCCGTTGGCGGCCAGTTGTCCCTCGCCGCGGGTGAGCGCCTCCTCCGTGAGGCGGGCTGCACCTAGATTCCAGTAGGCTGTCTTGACTTCCCCTAGGCCGTGCTGTTCAAGCCCGAAACTGCTCTTATGAAGACCTTTGTTTTCCATTCGTTCGATCCTAAGGCAAACAGTAGATTATAGCCAGATTGGAGCGTTGGTACAGGGCGAAAAGAGGATCAGCTAGACCTTGGTTCGAAACCGAGTTTCGAGAAGCGACAACTTTTCGTCCAAGGAAAGTTTGCTTTCCTGCTTCACCTCGCGCTCCTTGCGCTTTGTGTCCGGCCCGAAGGATCTCTTAGCCACCGTCGTTTCCCGCTGCGGACCCTTGCGACGTTTGCGCACCGTCTCTTTAGGTTTCGCCTCGCTTGCGCGGCGCGGGCGAGGAGCGGCTGTCCGTGGCTTGCGAGTGGGGCGGCGGGGCTCTTTGATTGACAGGGAGATTCGCTTGCCGTTTTCCTGCAGGGCCTGGATATGGGTTGTGAGGCGGTCACCGGTCTTTACCGCCGGTTTCGACTCCTTGTCGAGTTTGTCCGAGAGCTCGGAAATGTGCAACAGTCCATCCTGTTCGGCGCCGATGTCAACGAAGGCCCCGAATCGAGTGACGTTGGTGACTACGCCTTCCAGCCTCATGCCGACCTTGAGTTCCGCCGCGGAACGCGGCTCGATGAGCGCCTGAGGAGGCTCGAACTTTCCTCGCGGATCTCGCACATCGGACTTGAACTCCCGTACGATCGCCCGCAATACCTCGACGGGGAATTGGGCGTCCGCGAATTCTTCCAGATCGAGGTTGTCGAGCGCTTCGGGTCTTTCGATTGCTTCCGCGGCCGTCACCTCGGCCGACGACAACATTTTCTCCACGATCGGGTAGGCGCGCGGCGAGATCCCCGTCTCGTCCAAGAGATTTTCTCCACCCCGGACGCGAAGAAACGGGATCGCTTGTCGATAGATTCTTTCGCTCAGGCCAGGGATCTTGCGAAGCTGGTCGCGCCGCGCGAAGGGACCCTTGCTTTCCCGGTATTCAACGATCCGCTTGGCGATTCGCTCGGTGAGCGCCGGGGCGAGGGCCAACAGTTCGGCGGGGGCGGTATTGACGTCGACTCCTACCCGGCTGACGCAGGCCCCGGTCACGATTCGAAGTCCGGGGCGCGATCGGTTGGGATCGACAGTGTGAATATGGGGTCCCAGACCGAGCGCGCGGGGTTCCACCTTCACGAGTTCACCGAGGGGGTCCTGTAGTCGGCGAGCCAAACCCGCGGCGCTGCGGACCGAGGCGTCGACTCCCGGCAATTCCTTGCGAGCGGTTTTCGACGTAGCGTGGGCCCAGGTTCCCGCGTCGCTGACCCGAGTGAAGAAAACGTCCTTGGCTCCCGCCTCTCGGATGGCGTTACGCAAGGCTCTCTCGAGCTGCCTCACCCCGGGGCCGTTGGCCACCGCGATAGCGGCCGGATTATGCTTGCTAATCAAATCGCGGAGACTCATCGCGGCCGGGCGAGCCGCCCTCGCTTCCTTGTCGGGGGTCACTCCGGCCGCCGGAGAGGATTCGATCGGCTGCGAGGCGGTGCCGTTTGTTCCGTCCTTGGCCGTACCCTCGCGCCCTTGTTGAGCTTCGTCTACTTCGTCGCCCGGCAAGCCGGGTTCATCCTCGGTTGAAGGCTCGGGCGCCGTGGGTTTCACTTCGGCTTTGGACGTATCTGACTTGTCCTCGGCTTCACCGTCCTCCATAGATGCATCCGGCTCGGCTTGGGTTGTGACTGTCGGCTCCAGGCTCTCCGCGGGTGCGTCAGAGGCGCCCGCCTTGGCGCCCGGCGCCTCTTTATCGGCAGGCTTCGCGGAAGCCGCCTGTTTACTGATATCGACCGGCGGCTCGCTCGAGGCAGCCGGCGATCTCTTCGTTCCCTGCCCGTCTTGCGACACAATTGCGCCTTCGACGAAGCTGCCGTCCGCATTCACCACGGCAGCGCGCCAGCCGCCGGAGCGGCCCGTCCCCAGACCAATGACGGGGATGGGGCCGGCGGCGGGTGTCAGCAACAAATCGCGCAGGTTGTTTTCGTATAAACGAACTGCCTCGGTATCGGAACGTTCTTCGAGATGCCGCAAGACCTCGTTCCGAAAAGCCGGTGCTAGAACTTCAGCATAAGCCTCATTGACCGCCGCCTCGAGGTAGAGGCGGAACAGAGAGGTTTGGCTCTCCAGCAGGCCATCGAGCAGCAAGCTGATGATACCCGCTCGTGGCAGCACGACCTCGCATCGCAACGCTCCATCGCGCACCGCTTGCCGGATCGCCAACTCGCGCCGCCAGGACACCTTGCCGACCTTGGCCCGATATCCCAACAGCGGGTCGATTCGCTTCTTGAGCGACGGCTCGGGTGAAGCCTCCTCGGCCGCGTGCACGACGATCTCCGACTGCTTGAGAATCAGTGGGCGTAAATCGCGCCGGAGCGCGGCGTCTTCGCCCAGCCGTCGAGCAACGATGTGACGGGCTCCCCGCAGCGCCTCGTCGACGTTGCGCACTCCCCGCTCGGGGTTGACATAGCTTTCCGCGGCCTGGCTGACGTCCGCGGTTTCGGGATCTTGTCGGCGGAGGAACTCAGCCAGTGGTTCGAGACCGCGTTCGATCGCCTCATCGGCTACGGTTCTTCTCCTGGGCTTGAAGGGCAAGTAGAGTTCTTCGAGTTCGCGGCGGTCCGTGATCGACTCGATCTGCTCGCGCAGCTCGGGCGTGAGGCCGTTCTGCCGGCCGGCCCTGCTGAGGATGGTGATCCGGCGGTCCTCAAGGTCCAAGAATCCCTGAAGTCTCATCTGCACGCGAGCGACTCGCTCTTCGTCCAGACCGGCCGATAGGTGGGGCCGGCAGCGGGCGATGTAGGCAGGGTGCGAACCGGCCTCCAGCTCTTGGACCAACTTCAGAAGGTCCGCGAGTTGGACGTTCGCTTCTTCGGCAACCTTCACATAGGCCGCGGTCGGAAGTGCGGTCAAAGCCTTCATGGAGCCACGTGATCCAAGGCGGGAAAAAGCCCTTACTGTATCATAGTGGAGTGACTCGGGCCCTGAAACTCGGCTCGCTCGGTTGGGCCTTGTCGCTGGCCGCGATGCTGGCTTTCCCGGCCCTTGGGCAGGTCATCGAGTTCTTGTCGAACGACCTCTCTTATCAGGCCTTGACACGCAGGGGTCTCACCGTGATGTACGCCCCTTTGCCGCTGGCCGTCAGAGACTACGCCGTCTTTCAAGTGGCCTTCAGCAATGGCAGCGGTCAAGACTGGCTCCTCCAGCCAACCGATTTTTCTTTCGAGTCCGATGACGGCCGACGGCTGCAAGCGGCTTCCGAATACACCGTCATTTACGAGTTGTATCGCAGCGCGGGACGCAACGAGGTCATCAAGCTGCAGACTGCCTATGAGAAGGCAATTTATCAGAATCAACGCATTCGCTCCAACAACGGCTACGAACAGCGTCGCCGCTCGGCTCTCGCTTTCGGTCCGAAGGGCGTCAAAGCGGCGGCCGCGGCCTCGGCTATCGCTCTGGTGAGGACGAAACTACGTTCCGGCGATTCCACCGACGGGGCCGTCTTTTTTCCGAAGCAAGGGAGGGATCTTGGTCCTGGGAGAATGGTCGCCCGGATCGGCGACGAGACGTTTGAGTTCCTCCCCCGCAGCGCCCGGTCTCTGCATTCCCGTTGACGCTTAGTAGCCCGTTTCATAAGTTCGGTCACATCTACTTAGAAGCCAGGTGGACAATCGGGAACTTCGGGCACGGCATGCCGTGCCTCTACGTTGCCCGGCGCCCAACAGATCTGTAGGGGTGCAGCATGCTGTGCGCGCTTGCACTGTCCGCCTGGTCCCGTCTAGCCCGCATGTCCTACCGCATAGCGGGCTTATCTTGTACTTTGGCCGTCAGGTGGTGGGAACTCGCGGGGTAGCTCGTCGGGCGGCTTGAAGCCTCATCACACGTCTAATCCGACGGATCGCATCAGCTCGATGGCGTTGCTCTTGCGGACCACGCCCGGCCGCATCTTGTAGTCGAAACGCATGCGGCCGCCTTCCAGGTGATCCTCGAAGTGCACGTTCGCGCCGCGTGGGCCGAGCGCGTCGGCGATGTCTGCCAGCGCCAGGTCGTGGGTGGTGACAAATCCCATGGCACCCCGTTCGGTCAGGCCGCGCACGATGGCCTCGGCCCCCATCCGCCGGTCGTGGGAATTCGTGCCGTGCAGGAACTCGTCGATCAAGAACAACACGGGCGGAGCCTCGCCGGCCTTTTGCATGATCCGTTGCAGCCGAGTGATTTCGGCGTAAAAGCGGGACGTACCTTCCTGGAGCGAGTCCTGGATACGGATCGATGCACCGAGGGCCAGGGGAGAAAGCCGCAGCCGCCGCGCGCGCACCGACCCGCCCGCCTGCGCCAGTACGGCATTGACCCCGACCGTGCGCAGCAACGTGCTCTTGCCCGACATGTTCGAGCCGCTGACCACCAGTACCCGCAAATCGCCGCTGATACGCACATCGTTGGGAACCACGCCGTCGGTCCCGAGCAGCGGGTGGGCCAGCGCTTCGCCCTCGAGGTAGGGCGATTCCGCAACAAACTCCGGGAATACATAGGTCGGACGGTCGTAGCGGAAGCTCGCCAGCGACGAAATCGCCTCCATCTCGCCAAGGGCATTCAGCCAGCGGCGCATGGCCGGCCCTGAGGTTCGCCGCCAATCTTCGAGTGCATAGCAGAGATGAAGATCCCAGAGCAGCAGCGGCGCGATCCATCCGAAGATCTGATTGTCGCGGGAGTCCAGCAGTCCCATCAGTCCATCCAGCCGCTTGATGCGCCGAGAGGGAGGCTGGCCTTCGCTGTCGAGTTCCGCGCGTAGGGCCTCCAGCCGGGGCGAGACGAAGCGTTCGCCCTCGAGCCTACTCAGCACGCCCGCGAGCAAGCCGAGGTCGTGCGCGGCCTCCTCGACTTCCTGGATGATCCGCTGCGTGCGCCCCTTGAAACGCCATACGACAGAGCCGACGAGGGCGAATACCGACAGCATGTACATCCGCATTGCGAGCATCGTCTGATCCGCCAGTTCGAGAAGACCGAGCCAGGCCACCAGATAAGTGATCAGCGCAACCGCGGCGATCGCTCCGAATAGCGACAGCCCCAGGGCCGCCACTCGGAACGGGGAGGATTTGAGGAGAGCCTCGCGTTCGCCCCAGGCGGCGAGAGCTTCCGGGTGCACCCCGGCCCGGGCATCTTCTCCGAGCACCGCGATGTCCTCGCGCAGATCCAGGTTCGGCGCGAGCTCAGCGACCGCCTCCTGGCGTGCACGGACGGTATTCGGCGGCGCGGGTGACTTGAGCCACGCCGCCAGCGTTTGCTCGCCCATACGCGTCCGAGCAGTCGACAGCAGTTCGAACAGCGACGCAGCGCCGAAGATGTCCAGGTCTTGGGCGTAGAGGTGGTGCTCGTCAAGAAATCGATCTCCTTTCTCGCCTGTGCCCGCCCAGTGCCCGTCCAGCCTCGCCAGAGATCTCTCGTAGAAGGTCACCGCACGAGAGAGGACCGAGCGCTTGGTCTCGACGCGCTGTAAGCGTCCACCAAGCCACAAGAACACCGCCACCGGCACGACTAGCCACCAGCCCGAGAAGGCTCCGCGGTTATAGGCCGCAAAAGCCATCGCGATGGCAGCTAAAACGACCACCAGGCGGAGGTTGCCCAGGTTGCCGTGCCGCTTCTCCCGCGCGGCCAGCGCGGTGCGCCCCGCGTCCAGACGGCGAGTGTATTCTTCGCCCGGATTCGCAGACGGGATTCGCGGATTCAGCATGCGTCTATTGTCGCAGGAGCGGGCTATAAGCCCCTTTGCGAGTCCGTGCACGGGTCGCCGGGCTGTTGAATGTGCGCACACGAGCCGACCTGGCCCCGTCCGCGGTCGTCGCGTTTAAGGCAATTGGTGTGCCGAACTGAGGTGGCGCGGCGAACGACCGGCGCATTGATCTACTATCTATTAACAGGCGAAGAGCCAGGACCGGTGCCCGGCCAGCATTTCTCGCCAGCGGCCGGCAGAAGTGAAAGCAAATACCCGCCGTCCGGGATGCAAGGACGAGATTCATCCCGCCGCTTGTCGACATGCGGTACGCTGGGCGATGTGTACGAACTGTCGCCGCGAGCCATGGCCGTGGTGAGAAATGTGGCCTCTAGTAGACTGTGGTGGAGACGAGTTGACCACAGATGCAAAAATGTCGGGCTCGAAAGCCCGACAGAGCACGCTGAAAGCGCGCGCCACGTCGCGAGGACGATCATAAAGTCGTGTCTGAGACAGTTTACTGGTGACGAACGCAACCTAAACCGAAGGGGGTGCTTTTCATGAGACACACGGCACGGCGGCATTTTCTGTGGCAGATACTGGCGGAGTCGGGGCTGGTATGCGGCGTTCTCTACGCAGCGCGAGGGATGTTGCGCGCCCAAACGACGTCGTCCTACCGCTACGATCTGCTGGTCAAGGGCGGAAAGGTTGTCGATCCCTCCCAGGGGCTTTCCGCGGAGCGCGACGTCGCCATTTCGGGACACCGAGTCGCCCGCGTCGCCGCGAACATCTCTGAATCAGAGGCGCTCCATGTAATCAAAGCGAACGGCAAGATCGTCACGCCAGGTCTGATCGACATCCACACGCATGTCTACGACGGAGTGGCGCCGCTGGGCATTCCGGCCGATCCAAATTGCGTCGCGAAGGGAGTCACGACGGTGGTCGACGCCGGGTCCTCGGGAGCCCACACCTTCCCGGGGCTTCGCAAATACGTCATCAACGTCGCCGACACCAGGGTCTTCGCGTTGCTGAATATATCCCTGGTGGGGCAATCGACGATGTCGGAAGACAACGAATGGGGAGAGCTGCTTGATCTGCGCTACCTGAATCCCAAGCTGGCTATAAAGACGATCGAGCGCAACCGAGACGTGATTGTCGGCTTGAAGATTCGCCTCTCCCGCACTATTACCGGCCCGCATGATCTCGAGGCGCTCGCCCTTGCGCGGGAAGCCGCCGAGGCGGTGAACTTGCCGATCATGGTTCACATTGGAGACTCTCACTCGCCGTTGAAACAGATCCTGGCAGAGCTCAAGAAGGGCGATGTGATTACGCACACGTTTCATGGGCGGGAAAAAGGCATTCTCGACGCGCGTGGCCGCGTGCTGCCGGAGGTTCGCAAGGCCGTCGCGAAGGGCGTTCACCTCGATGTCGGCCACGGCGCGGGCAGTTTTGCCTTCGACACTGCCGAAAAGGCGCTCGAGCAGGACGTGCTTCCGGGCACGATCTCGAGCGATCTTCATCAATTCAACGTCCACGGCCCCGTCTTCGATCTGGCGACGACTCTGTCGAAGTTTCTCCATCTGGGGCTTTCGCTTGACCAGGTTATCGAGCGAGCGACGACGAATCCGACCCGAACATTCGGTCAGATGGAGGGCCTGGGCACCTTGAAAGAAGGGGCGGAAGCCGATGTCGCCGTGTTTTCGCTCGAAGAGGGAGACTTCGAGTTCGTCGACGCCATGGGCGCCAAACGCATGGGCCACCGCAAGCTGATCCCGGTTGCCACCGTGAAAGCCGGCAAGCTCTACGGCAGCGCTTCTATTCCTGTGGTGCGGTTGTAGATTCGCGTAATCGTAGGAACAGCCCCCGGCTTCAGCGGTCTTGATTCCTGGAGGGACCCCAGGGGAGGAATTTGTTCGTCCGGCCTCGCCTTCACAGCCCCTGCCCCGGGGCTAACCCGCATTTCTCACCACCTGACGGTCGAAGCACGCAATAAGCCCGCCATTACTGCGTTGCGCTTGCTCGCCGTGCTCAACGTACTGTTTAAGTACGCCTCCGCTCGCTGAGCGGCGCGCGCCTTGTACTGACGGGCTTCTCACACACTTCGCCTCGCCACGTGGTGAGAAAAGCGGGCTCATTGCCCTAGCCTACTATCCTGAGCCCTGCGGGCTGCCAGGGCGCGGGAGCCGCGAAGCGACGGTAGGATTATAGCCCAGGGTGAAGCGAAGCGGAACCCTGGGTACGAATGCAATGGTCTAACAAGCCCTGTAAGGGCGCGGGAAACACGCGGTCTTGTTTCTGCCTTCAACAATGGCCGCCGTTGCTTGGTAGAACGTCTGCCCATTTCCCTGCCGCCCCTTCAGGGCTCAACTTTGTGTTGCGCTTACCTAGGGTTTCGCCTGACGGCTCCACCCTAGGCTATGATCCTGCCGCCGCTCCGCGGCTAATCACAGCACGCGGTCTGGTGAGCTATGATCCAGCCGCCGGCTCCCGAGAGGAGCAACGTGAGATCGCGGGAGCCGTTGCTTTCCGTTGCTAGCGTCACTCGACAGGCGTGGCGTCGGCGGAGCTTTCCATCCAGCGTCTGTACCCTCCCCACTGGGTCCGGCGGCGGCGGTGAAAAGAGCTGAACAAGATCCGGCCGTAGACATAGGTCCTGAGTTCCGTGGGCGCCCAATAGCCGTCGGTCACCGGCTGGCGCTCGAGGCTGCCTTCCGCTTCGCGGAGCTTCCCCAGTAACCCCCACCAGAGTCTCACCGGCTTGATTAGGTGGAACTCAACGCGCGCCACCTCATAGGTTTCCTCGTCGATCATCATGCGGCCGGCCGATTTGTTGAGCGCGTAGTCGATGCGGCGGCGTACGGGAAGCCGGTCGCTCTTGGGCTCGAAGCGGAGTACGTAGGTGGACCTTCCATGGAGAAGTTCCCGCGAGACCACCTCGGCGCGGAAGCGGCTCGTCAACTCTTGGTTGAATTCGATGCGATTTTCGTCCTCTTTTAGTTTGCCGCCTCGTCCGACCGGCTCCCGCAGGTCCCGCTCCTTTTGGTCTTCCCGTTCGACTTCCTCGGCGGAGAGAACCCGCCCGTTTTTTTCCACTAGGCGCCTGAAGAGAACTCCCTCGACCGGGTAAACCTCATAGCGAGAGCGCTGGCGCTCTTTTACGCTCTTGTCGGAATCAAGCTTCTCGGCCCGTACGACTTCGGAAAAGGCGTATTTCTCTTCAATCTTTTGCTCCTTGAGCCAACGCGCGCGCTCCAAGGCATGCTCGATGATCTCGCTTGCCGAGGGTAGGGGCGCGGTTTCGTCTTCGGGAGGCGACGCGACGGCCTGCGCGCACCAGACGGCAACGGTCAGCAGCCGAAGGCCCCTCTCCACGGCGGATCGCATTGCTCTTCGCTTGGGCATCGGTGGCGAGGTTCCGCGCCTTACCCTAGACTACTAGAGTCAACTCCCATCCAAGCAAGAGAGGCTGCCATGAAACTCGTCGTTCACCCTCCCATCGATGAAGAAAGACTCGCCAAGATCGTCGAGGCCGCCGGGCCCATGACGGTCGCCAACCCCGCTGACGCCTCCGAGGCATTGCGGGAAATCGTGGATGCCGAGGCGTTCTATGGGAAGATCACGCCCCAGCTATTGGCTGCCGCGACGCGCCTTCAGTGGGTGCAGTCGCTCACGGCGAGCTTGGAACACTACATGTTCCCCGAGCTGGTCGAGCATCCTTGCCGACTCACCAACATGCGAGGTCTCTATTCGGACGTCATCGCCAGCCAGGTCTTCGGCTACATGATTTGCTTCGCGCGCAACCTTCACCACTACATCCGCCGACAGGGCGAGGCCCGCTGGGAGGCCGTCGGAGGCGAAGCGGCACGGACGGGAATCGCTACCGGCCCTGTCATCCAGTCCGCTGTCGATCGCGCCCACATGCATCTCGCGGACGCCACTGTGGGCATCGTCGGCTTGGGCGCAATCGGATTGGAGGTTGCCCGCTACGCTGTGGCCTTCAGGATGCGCGTCTTGGCGGTCGATCCCATGGAAAAGCCGCCGCCCGATGGCATTGAAGCCTTGTGGCCCCTCGATCGTCTGCCCGACCTGCTGGCGGAAAGCGATTTCGTCGTCGTTGCCGCTCCCCATACCCCGGAGACGGAGAAGATGTTTCGACGAGCGCGATTTCAGCAAATGAAGCAAACCGGCTACTTCATCAACATCGGCCGGGGCGTAACGGTCGATCTCACTGACCTTGCGGCTGCTCTCGATGCCGGTGAAATCGCCGGCGCCGCCCTGGATGTCTTCGAAACCGAACCACTGCCTTCCGATCACCCTCTGTGGAAGATGGAGAACGTCATCATCACCCCGCACGTCGCCGGCATGGCACCCCGTATTGCCGAGCGCCACTTGGACGTTCTGCTCGAAAACGTTCGCCGATTCTCGCGAGGTGAAGGGCTGAAAAACCTGGTCCGTAAAGACAAGTGGTATTGAGCGATCAACCGTCGCCGGAGTTGGTCCGCAAGCAAGCGGCCAAGGTACACGGCTAAGCCTGTACCCCGCCCAAAGGGATGAATGCGGGTGGGTTTTCGACCGAGTGCAACCACAAACCGGCCGCCCACTCTTACGAGTGAGCCGGGTCCGCCGCTTCTGCTGGTCCAATCAGTCTCCCGCGGCGGCTTGGGCCATCTCGGGAGCATGTACCGGCACGCGGGGACGCCTGACCAGATAGTCGTAGTTGGTGGGCGTGATGAGCAGGAAGGCGGGCGTCAAGGAGGAATAGCTGGAGACCATTTGTTGGGCCGACTCGGTCGGCAGTTCCGGGCCGGCCAGCCAGAGCCGGTCGGACCCCTCCAAACGGAAGGGGACGACTCGCAGATGGGCGGCAACTCGCGACGGCAAAGACAACAGGGCCCGATTTTCAACGTCCGCGCCACCCAGTAACGAGCGGAACGGCAGACCATGCTGCCCGCTGAGCGCTTCGTATAGTTCGAGTTCACTGATATGACCGCGTTCGACGAGGTATTCGCCCAGGCGCTGCCCGATCGGCTTCTCTCGCGCCGCCCTTTCGACTTCGGGGCGGGTCAGCCGGCCGCTGACAACCAAGATGTCTCCCAGCCTTCGCCGGTACTTCATTAAAACTCGCGGGCTGGGAAAGGCATGGGACGTCTTGACCCACTCGAGAGGACGGTCGCGCAGCCGCGAAACCGCGAAGCCAACGATTGCTTTCCAGGTGGCGCAGAACTTGATCAAGTTGTCCCAAGGAGCGCGGACCGGTGTCGTCAGAGCCGATCCCCATCCGTAGATCTTGCCGCTACAGAGGGAGCGGACGAGTAGACGCCAACTGAGCATCCCGAAATTGACGGCCAGCAGCCAGACGAAGATGGGTTGCGACAAAACGATCGCGCCGAAATACCAGGGCGTGCCGGTGGCATGCGCCCACCCCCAGCGCGCCACCCCATAGCAAAAGATGGCGTTCGCCAGCAGCGCGACCGGGTGGCTGACCAAGCCCTTGCGGTCTCTCCAGAGCCAATACAACTGTCCCCGGCCCGCCCGCCAGCCGAAGCGCTGCCAGGATTGCAGTCCGATCCCCGTAATCCAGCGCGCTCGCTGGCGTACGGCGGTCCGAAAACTTCGCGGGAAGTAGGATCGTACGGCGAACGGACCCGTCGCCGTCGCTCGCGCGGTAAGGGGCCGCTCGTCGCCGGCCGCGCTACCCGAGCGTTCCTCGAAAGGCGGGCGAAGAAACAGCTGATTGCACCCCAAGCGGTGAAGCTCGAGGCCGATGAAGTAATCCTCGGTTAAACTCGATGGGTCGAACAGATGGTCCCCGTGGGCAGCCCACAGTTTCTCCAGGGCTTCCCGCCGATAGGCCGTGCCCACGCCGGCCGAAGGAAGAAAGCCGCCGAGTCGCACCCGCACGGGCAGCTCCTTTAGGTGAGATTCGGCGAACTCGTCGCCGTAGGTGCCATGAGTGACGTCCCACAGCGGGGCGGCGAGAGGAAAGACTGGGAACTGCACCATGTCGTAGCGCGCGATGTGGTCGTTGATCACACGCAGCGCGCTCGGCGGAATCACGTCCTCGGCGTCATGTTGCACGAAGACCTCATAACGCTCGCCGCTGGCCTGTTCATGACGCCGGATTCCCTTCATGATCCAGTTCAAGCAATCGGCTTTTGTCGTAGGACCGGGGCGGGGGCAGACGACGTAACGAATACGCGAAAACCTCGCCTTGCATTTCTCCACTTCGTCGATCGTTTGCGGGTCGTTCGGATAAAGCCCCAGCCAGACTTCGTAGTCGCGGTACTCGATGCCCGTCAGATTGTTCTCCAGCATTTCCCGGATCACGCCCGCCTCTTCCCAGCAGGGAATCACCAGCGCGATCTTGCGCTCCCGTTGCGGCACACGAGGCCTGAGGGAGAAGCCGTAAAGCGGCGCTCTCCGCCAACGCGAACGAAACCAAACGAAGAAAAAGCAGACGTCTAGGAAGAGATCATCCAGACTGCTCGCGAACACCCACGCAGCGAGGGGAAGGAGCATCTCGGCTACCAGCCGATCGAGCCATAGCATTGGAGGAAGGCAGCATCTCGAAGCGAGAACTGCTGACAATATAACACGAAAGTAAACAATTGACTTTTAATTGGACTGAAAACTGAAGTGTTTATATGACGATTGGTGGACAGGTTCACTCCGGCGAGCTACATCGGTTGCCGGGGACACGAGAAGCGCCCGCGCACGCAATGGGAACCGGCGGCGCGCGGCTGACGCGGAAAAGCAGGGCCGCGCGCCACGCCCAAAGGGACAGCCATCCGAGGGTCAAGCTCCTCCCCCAAAGCGGCTAGGACCCGTGCCGTTGTGCGCGGAAGGCCCTCCCCGAAGTTTCCCGGTGCTACAATTCGCTGGAGGAACTAAATGTTTACGTGGGAATGTCCGCGCTGTGGGCGAGGGGTTGATATTGACGAAGAGCGGTGTCCGAACTGTGGGGCGACAGCCGAAACCGAGCCACAGCGGAAACCCGCCGTTCCCAGAAAACGCCGTGCTTTGCCCCGTCGCGGGCCCCCTGCGCGGCGGCGTCCCGCCACGACCTGGACAATCGGTCCCTCGCACGTCGTGGTCTTCGCCTTCATCCTCGTCTTCGCCGTAGGTGCGGCCGTCTACATCTCTCGCCCCGACTTTTTCGGGAGCGCGGGGACGTTGCAGTTCGAGAATATTCAAGAGGAGTTGTTCAGCGCGCCCCCCAGGCCTCCTAGCCTGCAGGATATCGAAGTGGCGGGCATTCGCGTCTGGTACGACCGACAAAGGGAGCTGCTGAAAGTACGGGCAGTCGTCGTCAATCACAGCTCGGTGGCGAGAAAGCGCCTGAACCTTGTCGCCCATCTGCGGCCCGAGGGAGCGAGCGCAAGAGCGCCGGCACTGGCGAAGTTCCCCATCCGCTTCGAGGAAGAACTTGCCCCCCGTGAAGCTCGCGAGATCGAAACCAAGCTCGAATCATTGGGCCACCCGGCATCTTTCCCCGACTGGAATCTGCTCCAGATCCAGCTCGAATCGCTCTGAAGGGGGTGCGCTCGTACGGCTCGCGTTCGTGGCCATGGACGGCAAACACGCGCACCCCGGGTTCATCGCCCGCGGACGTCCGCTCGAACCCGTCGAAACGCTGCTGGCCGTCTTGAATTTGCCGTGAGGGACACGTTAACATGGCCGGTTACGGTTAGGAACTCTGCGAGAGGATAGTTTGCCGGTTGAAAAAGAGCTTCGCGACGACATCCAGCGCAGGGCCATCGAGCACAAGACCGCCATGGAGGCCGGCTCATGGTGGCATAGCATCGATCTTGGCCACGGGCAGGTCACCCCGGGAGCCCATAGTTTGGAAGAGCTAAGCGGTATTTACGCCGGCTTCAACCTGCCCGACGATCTTCGAGGCAAACGCTTCCTCGACGTGGGCTGTTGGGACGGATTCTACAGTTTCGAGGCGGAGCGGCACGGGGCCGAGGTGGTTGCGGTCGACTGCTGGCGGCCCGCGAACTTCTTCATCGCGCACCGCGCCCTGCAATCAAAGGTCGCGTTCCGGGAGATGAGCGTTTACGAGTTGAGTCGCGAGGAGCTCGGCTCGTTCGACATCGTGCTTTTTCACGGCGTGCTCTATCACCTGCGGCACCCGCTGCTCGGACTCGAGTGCGTTTGCGAAGTGACGGACGAGTTTACGATCATCGAGTCGCACGTTGTCGATAATCTCATCGATTTGCCTCGGCCGGTGATGGAATTCTACGAGCGGGACGAACTCGGCGGGCAGCCCGACAACTGGTGGGGGCCGAATAGTGAATGTTTGGTCCGCATGGCGCGCGCGGCGGGGTTTGCGCGCGCCGAGGTAGTCCACCGTGAGCCAACGCGCGTCACGATCAAGGCGTATCGCCGCTGGGCTGACACCCCGTTGCATCGCTCCTCCTCCCTGAGTATTCGGGGCGTGTTCAATGCCGTCACCTTTGACCAGCAGGTCCCCAACCGCGGCCGCCATGCCTTACTTGGCGTGTACGTCGAGGGATTGGCTGAAGGCGTCGCCCCCGAAGATCTCTGCCTCGAAGTAGGGGGCTTCGGCATCAATCCCTACTGTGTAAGCAGTGCGGGCAACTCACAACGTCCCGCGCTCAAACAGATCAATGCCCTACTCCCTCCCGGGCTGATGCCCGGAATGGTCGCCGTTCGCTTGCTCTACCAGGACCGACAGTCGAACGAGCAAGAGATTCGCGTCGTCGAGGGCACACCGTGGTGACCCGGGGGCCTTGCTCCATGCCGCTGGGGCTGCATCGACCGAGGCGATCTTAACGAATATCCCGCGGAAGTACATGTCCCACCACTTCCCAACCAGTCCATGACGCGCCATCGTGGATTGTCGCCCGCTCGAAAAGCGGGCTAAAGGCTGGCAAAATCGACCGTCCCCTCGTGCGGTGGCATGGACAGAAGTCCAACTGCTGAGGGACCCGCTTACAGATTGCAGAAGTTTTCCGTGATCGTGAATTCCCCTCGCTGCTCGGTTTCGCTTGTGATCTCGTCCAGGTAGACGTCCCGGTTCTCTTGGGCGGCGACTAGGGCCGCCATCCCGTAGCGGGTGATCTCTCTTCCTTCCTCGCCGCTATAGATCGGGTCTCCGCCGTTTTTCATCGCTTCGATGAAGTGCTTCGTACTGGCAATGAAGGAACTCGACCAGTTGCGCTCGCTGGGGTCTATGTCTTCAAGGTAGGTAGTCACCTCGCCGTCGACGAAGACGGCGATCGGCGGGAACACCGGGCTGTCGGACATCTTATTTCCCCGGAACAGTTGCCGATTGCCCCCGGCCGAGCATTGGTTGATCCACATGATTCCTCTCGCACCGACGATCTCGACGAAATCGTCTAGCCAAAAGTCACAGGGCAGAGACATGCTGGGGGAAAAGAAGAAGTCGATTTGGGCGTACTTGGGATGGTCTCCCGGCAGCGGCTTGAACTTAGCGCGGATCAACGCCGGGGCGTCGAGCGGCGTATCGGCATCGATCCAGGAGCTGATCTTCTCCATATCCCGTTCCATGAACCAGCGCGTCAGCGAAAACTTGTGATAACCGTCGTCTCCGACTAACGGGCCGACGCCGCTGGTTTTGATGTCGGCCCGCCAGGTGTCGGGACTAAAGCACCAGGGCCACGGCGCGCCGACCTTCAGTCCCGTCATTGTGTTCACCCGGATGGAGATCAATTCGCCGATCAGCCCCTGCCGAATCAGCTCTTTGGCTTTGAGATAGACGGGGTAGAAGACGAAGTTCTCGTAGACCTTCAATCGCACGCCGTTCTTCGCGCACTGTTCGATGATGTCGTCGCACTCTCGGAGCGTCAGCGCCATCGGCTTTTGCAGGCTGATGCCGCCGACCTTTGCCTGGGCGCAAGCGACGGCCTGGGGATGATGGAGGTGGTGCGGGCTGAGCAGCTCGACGATGTCCAGGGTTTCTTTCTCCAGCATGGCCTCGAGGGTCGCGTAGTGCCGGGCCTCGGGGAACCCGTATTGCTTCACCCAGGAGTTGGCCTTTTCTTTTGAACGGGAGCAGACCGCGGTCACGGCGGCGTCGGGCGAGCCGACGTATCCGAGCACGTTTTCGTGACTAATCGCTCCCAGACCGACGAAACCAACTTTTAGCATGTGTATCGATTCCTCCTCGAAAAATGGGCACGGGAAAGGTGTGAAAAATCGGGGACTCTCACAACCGGCATCCTATGAAGCGCGTAGAATCGACGGCGTATCTAGCCGCGCGCCGGGCTGCCGGCAAAGCCTTGTAGGGTCGGCGTTCTGTGTGCTATTCTCCGCCCTGCGAGCGGGAGTCCCTATCCTACCAACTCTTCGATCGGGCGTTTCGGAACACGACTTGGGCGGCGTTTGGAGAAGCCGCGCTCGGCAAACCCCGAAGTAGAGCAAGACGCCCACGCTCAAGGCAAGGGGGAAAAGATGAATCGTCCAGCGCATTTCCGGCTAAGACCGGGCAAATCCGCGACAGAGTTTCCGGCGTTGTTCTCGACGCTATTCCTGGTGCTCTGTGTGATTTCATGCCGGCCGAGCGGGGAAGTCACGCAGGTCACCCTGGCCGGTGAAATTGACGTCGCCCAAGCGCCGTTGAGGCCCGAGGATGGATCCCGGTTGGAACACGACCCCACGAAGGGCCTGCTCGACGGAGAGCGCTACACTGCTTCCGCGCCCGACACGTTGGACCTGGCGGAAAGAATGCGGCTGTCGGTCAACGCGCTCACCAACGCGTTTATCCCCTCGGAGCGCTGGGCGCTGGGTTTCATCGTCAATTATTCAAGACGCCCGCCCGTTCTGATGGTGAACCATTCGACGGACGCTTGGCTCAACACGCCGGGCAAGTTCATCGAGGCTCTGGTCAACTGCCGGCTGGCTTCGGGCAGTGACCACAACCTGGCGGCCGACCGCAAGATCATTGCTACTCAGCTCGGCATTCTGGGACCCGACGGCCTCGCTTACGCGCCGGAAGGGCCGGCATCTATTTTGAAAACCCAGCCCAACGAAACAGGGGAGCGGAACTACTCGGAGATCTGGGGTGAAGGGCGGATGCTGTTGGCGCTCTCTATGCTGGCTCAAGCGGACGACGACCCGCGCTGGGCGGAAATCGGCAAAAAGAAGGTAGATCGTTTGCTCGAGCTGACGAAGGAAAAGGACGGCTACCGCTATTTTTGGAAGGGGCGTTTCCGTCCCGGAGAGACCGTCCCCGCCGACGCCGGCGAGCCGGAAGGCCCGATCGAGGGCGGCTCGCTCGGGGACCGCGGCGCCATCTCTAGCCTCATCTACTCGGTGGGCGCAGTCGGACACGGGTCTGGACTGTTCTACCGCGTCACCGGATACGAACCCGCGCTGGAGCTTTCACGCGGGCTGGCGAAATGGGCGCTGGCTCGGGTTTTCAAAAATGAAGACGGCCGCTACGATTTCGGGCACTTCCATCACGGCCTCTACGCTCTGATGGCTGTCGCCGAGTATGCGGAAGCAGCCAATGACATGGATGTCTACCGCCGGGTCGACGCCTGCTACCGCTGGGCGCGGGAGATGGGCGACCCGCTGATCGGCTGGTATCCCGAAAACATGCCCGGGTCCGAACATTTTGAGACCAGGGACTTTGAATCCGTCGAGACCTGTGAAGTCGCCGACATGGTGTTCCTGGCGTTGTACTTGACGCGGCGGGGCCTGGGCGACTATTGGGACGACGTGGACCGCTGGGTCCGCAATCAGTATTCCCAAGCGCAAATCACCAACGCTGATTTCGTGGAACGAATTCCAGACCGCTATTTGCGAGACGAACCGGTTCAGGCGGCTTACGTGGACACCCGGGACATTGCCTCGCGCTCGGTGGGCGCGTTCTGCTACTCGATGCGGGCCAACGACGGGATGGTGGTTCTCCGCGGAGAGGACGGGAAGGAGAAGATTTCCAACTACGGAATCACGCAGTGCTGTACGGGCAACGGCGGGAGAACTTTCTATTACGTGTGGGACAGCATAGTGACGGGATCCGAGGAGGAAGCGACGGTCAACCTGCTGCTCAATCGCTCGTCCGAGCTGCTCGACGTGGATAGCTACTTGCCGGCTCAGGGCAAGGTCGTCCTCAAGATCAAGAGCGCGAAGAAGGCGGCGGTGCGGATGCCGGAGTGGGTCGACCTGAGCGAAGTCAGCGTTAGGATTGGAGACCGCAAGGTGCGTACTCAAAAGGACGGAAGGCTTGTGAAGGTCGGTCGCTTACGTCCAAAAGATGAGGTTTCGATCGAGTTCCCCGTTCCCGAGCGCACGGTTCACAGGGTCCTCGGGCGCCGCCCCTACAAGCTGACCCTGCGAGGATCGAACGTCGTGGCTATCGATCCGCCGGGGCAGGTCTATCCGCTCTACCGCGATACGCCCCAGGGAAAGCTCGTCGAAAAGGAGCGCTTCGTTCCCAGCCGCAAGGTGATCTGGTAAAGCGCTAGCCCGTGGCAAAGTCATTCAGGAGCGAAAAATGGGGACTGCCAGGACTGCCACCGATGCGCCCCCGTCATAACCTTGGAAACGGAGTCCCGTGTGGCGAAGAGGCAGCCTGCTCCGGCGGAGCGTGGACGCTCCACGGGTACGCGCGTCCGCATCGCTCAAGTGGGTCTGGGGCCTCAAGTTAGCCTGGCACTCCAGGTTCAGATTCGCTGCTCTCATCGTGCAGTGCCGGAACAGAATCGCCTATAGGCAAACTCACGAACCTCAAGGGGACGGAGCGTCACGCCCACGAACGTCGCGGAACGACCTTATTGCGGCTGCTGAACGATCCGTATATACGGCTTCGGCGACTTCCAGCCGTCCGGGTATTTTTCTTTGGCTTGGTCATTGGAAACCGAGGGGACGATAATGACGTCTTCCCCCTGCTTCCAATTGACCGGCGTGGCGACTTTGTGCCTCGCCGTCAACTGCATCGAGTCAAGCACCCGCAGCACTTCGTCGAAGTTGCGGCCGGTGGTCATGGGGTAGGTGAGCATCAGCTTGATCTTCTTGTCCGGGCCGATAACGAACACGGAGCGCACCGTGGCGTTGTCCGGGGCCTTTCTCTCCTTGGCGCTTCCGCTGGCGTTGGGGTGAAGCATATCGAAGAGTTTCGCTACCTCCAGATTGGTGTCGCCGATCAACGGATAGTTCACCGCGTGTCCTTGGGTTTCCTCGATGTCCTTGGCCCATTCGGAGTGATCACCGACCGAATCGACGCTCAGACCGATGACCTTGCAGTTGCGTCCAGCGAATTCGTCCTTCAAACCGGCCATGTAGCCGAGCTCGGTCGTGCAAACCGGCGTAAAATCCTTGGGATGTGAAAACAAAACGGCCCATCCATCCCCGATCCATTCATGGAAGTTGATCGTACCTTCCGTTGTTTCCGCCGTAAAATCCGGCGCTTCATCGCCGATGTGTAATGACATCGTTTTACCTCCAATGGTATGCCTTCAACAGATTCGTTCCGGCTTAGCTGCTTAGTCTAGCAAGGGACGCACAGCCAAGCTACGGCGGCAACGAGAGTTTACAAGAAATCGCTCCCAGACCGGGCGGGGACTGGCCGCGACACAACCAGGACCAAAAAAAAAGCCCGCACGAAGCGGGCAGAACTTAAGTGCTGAAGTAACTTCGGCAGGTGCGGCGTCCGTGATCAGGTCACATCTTGACCGAATCGACGTGGATGCTGTCCCCATCTACCTTGCCGGCGATGGTGACTTTGTGGCCAACGTGATCCTTCACCGCGTCCTGGTTGTGGATCTTGTATACCTTTTTGTCGGAATCGCCCACAAAGACGATCGCCTGACCGCCGTCGACG
This sequence comes from Bryobacterales bacterium, assembly GCA_965206025.1. Lineage (GTDB taxonomy): Bacteria > Acidobacteriota > Terriglobia > Bryobacterales > UBA6623. The sequence continues at coordinate 1,890,826 of CBDBIU010000004.1, forward strand.
CATTTCTTGGCGCAGCCGGCATGACCTTCGCTCGCCGCGTTGCCTTTGTTCGCGCAGGCTTCGTCGGCGATCCAACCGACTAATTCCTCACCGTGGTGGTCGGCCGACGCCGTACCGGTCGTAAAGCTCAGCACGGCGAATACCGCCAGTAACGTTATCAGTGTCCTCATCCATTCCTCCTAGGATTCACCAGACCTACTGAGTCTCAGCAGTCTGCGCTATTATACCGACAACCCTCGGGGGCGGGCAACAGCAGGCAGTGTCTCAATTTGACCATCGCCGGCTTCAAACCGGTCTGGGAACCGACTTTAAGACCTGTCAATTGCCGGGGAAACGATCAAAACTGAGAAACTGCCGACGGTAGCCGGTCGCACACGTCCTAAGGCGCGTGTTCTTAGGATGCGGTCGTCGGAGTTTGAGTGAGTCGGTCCTCCCGTGCCGGTGCGATCCCCCAAACAAACAGCCCTCGACCGCAGTCGGTCACTGGCCACTCTCCAGCAGCAGGTGGTTCAATGCAACCGTTGCCCGCGCTTGCTTTCCCATCGGCCTCGCGCCGGGCGCCCACGGGTCGAACCGCAGGTGGCTCGGACGAAGCGCCGAGCCTTCCACGACTGGCAATATTGGGGAAAACCGGTTCCCTCCTTCGGCGACCCCGCCGCCCGGCTGCTGATCATCGGCCTCGCGCCGGGCGCCCACGGGTCGAACCGCACCGGGCGCATGTTCACCGGGGACAGCTCGGGCGACTTCCTGTACGATGTCTTGTTCGAGACGGGCTTTGCCTCCCAGCCCGAAGCCCGCGACCGTGACGACGGGCTGCGCCTCAACGACGCCTATATCACGGCCGCCGTGCACTGCGCGCCGCCGGCAAACAAGCCCACCAGAGAGGAATTTGTGGCCTGCCGGCCGTATCTGGAGCGCGAGATCGTCTTGCTCGACCGCGTTCGGGTCGTTGTCGCGCTGGGGCGGCTTGCCCTCGATTCCTACTTGAGCGTCTTGCTCGGAGCCGGGCTCATCGAGCGACGCGCACTGTACCCTTTTGCCCATGGCGCGTGTCATCGGCTACCCGGCGGCTTGCCCCTACTGCTCTGCTCCTACCATCCCAGCCGCCAGAATACGCAGACCGGTCGGCTGACTAAGCCCATGTTTTTGAATGTTTTTCGGCGAGCAGAGCGCCTGCTCGAGCAGCCACGCACGCAGTAGCAGCCGCGCCGTGGAGAGTGGCTAATCAATTGCCAAAAGGAGGGAAACAAATACTGCCCCGCATGGCTAAAAAAAGGTGCAACCACCGAGCGGTGGGGGGCATCTAAGTATTCCAGATAGGACGGAGACAAAACGATGACCCGGCGACAGAAGCAACAGATCGAAAAACGGCTTGCCGACAAGCTGGCCGAACTCACCGGCAAAACCGACCGCCGCAGCGAACTGAAGGCCGAGCGGCTCAACGATCCCGACGAGGAAACCCGGCTTCGACAGGACCTCGACCTTACCGTCAGCGTGATCAATACCGACTGGCAGACCGCCAAGGCTGTCGAACAAGCCATGAACCTGTTAGAGACCGGGGGGTACGGTATTTGCCGCGAATGCGAAGATCCCATCAATCCCAAACGCCTGGAGGCGATACCTTGGGCGGCTCTTTGCGTAAGCTGCAAAGCATCCCAGGACTCAGACCCCGATCTGTCCCCCAGATTCCCCCGCGCGGCCTAACATTCGCATTTCCCACAGTCGGTATCCGGCAGCCGGGCCGCAACCGGTAGCGACCTCCGGTTTTGGTGGTCGTCGTTTCGAGTGCGGTCGGCAATCCCGCCGGTCGCAACCCGACCCCAGTCAGTTTGCAGCTCGCCGAAGACGGTGCGCGGCGACGACGAGCCGGCTTGGGTGTCCCAGCGAGTAGCCTGCTTCGACCGTCAGCTGGCGAGAAAAGCGGGCTACTGCTCGAAGATCGTCTCGACGGGAACGATCTCTATGCTCCCGATGTCGAGCTTGTAACGGCCGATGATCTTGTCCTCGTCAAGAATATCCTGCGCTGGTTTGGACGCGTAGTGAACCGTGGAGGGCGAGTTGGAACGCAGCGCCCGCTTCATCCCGTTGGCATCTTTGGTGATGATGACGATATCCAGGCCGGTCGAGCGAAGGTGTTTGCGGATGGCCCGGTTAACATCTTCCCGGGTCAGCTTCCCGAGGGCGTCTTTGAGGAAGGCCCCGAATTCTCCAGTGCCGTAGTAGCGGCTGTCGAGCGCGTAGCCCAGCCGCTCGCTTTCCGTTTGAGTCAGAAGATTGAGGGATTTCGACAGGAACTCTCTGGTGGACTCTAGGTTCTCCTGGGAAAGGCCGTCGGTAACCAGCTTGTTCAGCTCATAGAGCGCCATGCGCAGGGCGAACCCTCCGTTTCGAGGCTCCACGGGCCGAATCCAAATCTGAAAGATCTGTTGTCGCCGGGCGAGATTGGGGTCGGGCTTGAACTGGAACATGCCGCGCGGGAAATACTCGATGTAGGCGTAGTCGCCGTAGTTCATCCCGCGTATCCCGCGGATACGCTGGAACAGGTAACTTTTGCTGGAGCGGTGCTGTCCGAAGTAGGACTGCACCAGCTTCAACGCCGGCCAGTCGGGTGAAGAGCGGGTGACGTCGATCGGGAATCCCAGCGAGATCAAAGTTCCGCGAGTATCTTTTTCGATGATCTTGATGCGTAGCTTCTTCGCAGCTTCCGGCGGGGGAAGCTCTCCTCGGCTTGGCGCACCGTCGGGTAGGACGGCGAAGTCCGCTTTCACCTTCTCCGGGAATTCCTTCGGGTACCCTCCCGCCAGTCCGATCACCAAGCTGCCCTTTGTGTAACGGCTTTTGTAGAAAGCCTTCAGGTCGTCGATCGTCAGTGCTTCCAGGGCCGAGACGGTCCCCGTGTTGTGCCGGCCATAGGGGTGGCCGCGATAGACTTGCTGGTAGAGGAATTCCTTGCCTAGCTCCTCTTCATTGTTGCTTCTGAGGCGAATGCGCAAGAAGTTGACGGCCTCGTCCTTGAGTCGCGCGAAGTCGTCTTCTCTCCACCCCGGCTCGAGCAGCATCGAGCGCAGAATCTCGTAGTAAAGCTCCAGATTTTCCGCGTGAGTCGTCCCATGGAAAACAGTCATTTCCTTATCGACCTGGGCGTTCACCGAAGCCGCCATCGGAAACAGAGCTTCGACGATTTCGCCGTAGGCCATCTGGGTGGTTCCGCCCTTGCTGAGCATGGCGGCCGTCAGCGCGGCTACGCCTTCCCGGCCCGCCGCATCGTCGGCGGCCCCGGTGTGGAAGAGGACGCGGAAACTGACCAGCGGCGACGCGCTCGGCGATGTCAGCAGAGCGGGCTCGGCTGCCTGACCACCCTGGGAGGCGAGCAGAAGAAGAATGGCCGCTGCCCTAATCATGGCTTTCCACCACCCTCCGTCTCAGGACGGAAAACAAGCCGCGCCGTCGTTCGGCCTTGGGGAACGAAATATTTCTTGGCCACGGCCTGTATGTCGGCTGGGGAAACCTGACGGTAAAGGGAGTAGCGTTTGTTGATGGTTTCGGGACTTCGCCTCAGGCCCAAAAAGTGCGCCAGCGTGCGGGCAATGGCGGCCGTGCTGTCCATGCCCAGAGCGAAGCTGAATCGCAAGTGCGACTTGACGGCATCGAGCTCGTCCGCGGAAAGTTCGTTCTCCCGCAACCCGTCGAAGACCGACAGCATTTCCTGCTCGACGTAGTCGAGATCCTCCGCTTTCTTCACCAGGGCTATCGCCGAGAACAGATAGGGATCGCGGTGGTCGTAGTAGGTCGGAAACACGGTTTCGACCTTCTGCTCTTCGATGACCAGTTTCTTGTAGATCTCGGAGTTTTCCGAGAAGGCGTGGAAGGCGATGACGTCAAGGGCGGCCGAATCGGCGACCTCGTCGTCGTAACCCGGGGCATGGAACGCGAGCGAGACAATCGGCAAGGTCGGCGTGTGAAACTCGACTTCGACCGTCTTGGGCTCTTGCTGCGGAGGCTCGGCCGGGATCGCGGGTTCATAAGCGCCCGGCTTCCATCCGCCCCAGTATTTGTTGACGAGAGGCAGCGTGTCGTCCCGGGTCAGGTCGCCTACAATCGATACGATTGTGTGCTCGGGCCGATAGTAGCGGTCAAAAAACTGTAGCCCGTAGTCATACATCTCGGGCATCTTCTCGACGTCCCGCAAGAACCCCATCGTCGTGTGTTTGTAGGTGTGCTTGGTGAAGGCCTTGTCGCGAACCACCTCGTCGAGCTTGCGCATCGGGCTGGCGAAGTTCTTGTTGTACTCGCCCAACACGGCACGGGTTTCCGTTCGAAAAACCTCTTCCGAATAGGTCAGATTCTGAAAGCGATCCGCCTCGATCTCGAGAATGGGGTCCAGGTCTTCTTTCGAAAAGACGGCGTGATAGACGGTCCGGTCGTCCGTGGTGTAAGCGTTCGTCTCCGCCCCGGCCGACTGCATCACGGCCTCCCATTCCTCGGGCGGGAATTTTTCGGTGCCGCGGAACATCATGTGCTCGAACAGGTGGGCGAATCCCGGCCGACCGGGTTCGACCTCATTCCGCGAGCCGACTTGGACCACGATGTAGAGCGCGACGACATCGGGAAACTCCGTCGTCACGGTGACCAAGCGCAGTCCGTTGTCTAGGTCGTCAATCGCGTAGGGGTAAGGGAAGATCTTGTCTTCGGGCGGCGGGCCGCAGCCGATCGCCACGGCTAGAAGGACACACAGCGACAGAGTTTTCTTCATCTGCTTTCTACTGAGTCTCGCAAATCATGGTGATATGGTCCGTGTTCAGACCGTTGGGGCAGAGCATGCTGTGCCCATGCTCCCAAGTCGCTCTATTTTGCGAGCCTCCACAATTCCAGGCGACCGACGCCCACCCTCGACAGGTAAACGATAGCAGAGCGCTGTTTCGTTTCGCGCCACTGCTCCAAGACGACACTCGCGGCCACTTCAGTTCCCTCATCGTCGCTGGCACCGTGAGCAAAAGTGTGTCCCGCGGCTGGCTACGACTGTGCGGCGAAGCGGCGTGGCGCACACTTTACACGGCTGGCCGGTCTTGCCGTACACCATGGTCTTGAGCTGGAAGTATCCCTGTGCCCCTTCGCTGTTGACGTAGTTGTTGATCGACGATCCCCCTGCCGCGATCGCTTCGTCGAGAACGTCGAGAATGGCTCGATGTAGGCGCGCGGCACGCTTGGTTCCGACTTTGGAGCTGTCGGCCTTGGGGTGCATGCGCGCACGGAACAGTGCCTCGTCGGCGTAGATATTCCCCAAACCGCGAAGAAACTCTTGGTTAAGTAGTAGTGCCTTCAGCATGGCCCGACGCGAGCGCAGTCGAACCGCGAATTCTTCCGAAGAGATCTCCAGCGGGTCGGGCCCGAGTTGCCGCAGTCTGGCCGGCAAGCCGTCGGACCACTGCCAGCGCCCGAACTTGCGGATGTCGTGATAGATGAGCGTGGGGCCGCCTTCGAACTCTAGGATGGCCCGCGTGTGGGGTCCCGGCTCCCCGTCGATGATGAAGTTTCCGGTCATGCGGAGATGGACGACGAGGCACGAACTCCGCCGATCACGTTCGAGGCCCATGACGATATACTTGCCGTGCCGATGCAGGGCTACAATTTTTTGTCCGCGAAGCCGCGCGGCCGTCTCGTCCACACCCCCGATGACGAGCTGGGGGAAACTGAACTCCGCGTTGAGAATCCGCCGATCGAGCACATGGCGCGCGAGTCCGCGAATAATCGTTTCCACTTCGGGCAGTTCGGGCATGAGGGGAGGCTGGATGAGGGCACAACTGCAATTGTTATTAATTCTACGCTCTTCCTGGCCCGCTTTTCTCACCACGGCCGCCGAGGACGAGGCGAAAGGCCCGGCGGCCACGGCTCGCGTCAAAGTTTATGCACATCGCCCAGCGTAGAGTCTGTCGACAAGCGGGCGCGATGAATCGCGCTTCTACATCCCCGACGGGGGGTATCTGCTTACATTCCTGGCGACCTCGGGTGAGAAATACGGGCTAGTCGTAGGCGTAGTGCAGCACCGCCCGCAGGTCTTGCCAGGCCTCGCGCTTCTTGTCTTGCGCGTAGGGACGCAGTAGGAAGGAAGGATGATAGGTGGGCATGACGGGAATGCCGCGCCACTCGTGCCAAGTGCCCCGGATTTTCGTGATTCCCTGCTTGGTGCTGAGCAGAAATTTCGCCGCCGTGCCTCCCAGGACGCAGATGGCCTTGGGACGAATCGCTTCCAGTTGGCGTTCGAGAAACTGTCCGCAGGTTTTCATCTCGTCAGGCTCGGGGGTGCGGTTGTCAGGTGGACGGCACTTGACGACGTTGCAGATATAGACATCCTCGCGCCGAATGGCAATGGCCTCGCGAGAAGCGGTGTTATTGATCATCTGCGTCAACAACTGGCCGGCCCGTCCGACGAAGGGAAGTCCCTGCGCGTCCTCGTCGGCACCCGGCCCCTCGCCTACGAAGACAACCTTCGCGTTGGGATTGCCGCTGCCGAAGACGATCTTCGAGCGGCCCTCGTGGAGACGACAGCGAGTGCAGTCGCCCATGTCGGCCTGAATATCCGGCAGGACCGTCAGCGGGTCCTTGGGGGCGTCGGCGCCCTCCCCGCCGGTCCCGGGAAACAGATCCTTCGCCGGTGGCGAGGGCAAGTTCGGCACATTCGGCTTGGGCAGGTTCGATGTGTCTGACGCGCGTGAGGCCGACCCAGGGCGGGCAACCGGGGAATCGCCCCTCACGCGGTCCGTCTCACCCCCGGCGGCGTCGCTTTCCGGGACCGCCCCCTTCTGTTGCGCCGAGCGTCTGAATCTTGGCGCAAGTCCTTGCGGAAGATAGAGGTCCTCAAACCCCAGATCGCGATAAAACTCAAGACAGCGACGAAGCGAGCTCTGCACGCTCAGTAGTTCCTTTCACCAGTTCGGCGACGCATGTTAGAAGCCAGGTGGACGGTCGGGAACTTCGGGCACGGCATGCCGTGCCCCTACGTTTCCAGGCACCCGACGGATCTGTCGGGGCCCCTACGGATTTGTTCACTGCTTTGGAAGCGTAGGGTCGCTGCATGCTTACACGCGAGCCTTTTCCAGCAGCGGGCGTAGCTGAAGCGCACGGTCGAAGATTCGCCTCGCCATCTCGCGCTTCGTGCTACGAGGCAGCTCGATGGCTTCACCATTCGCCGCCAGCAAGAGTCCCTGGTTCATCTCGGAATCGAAGCCCCCATCCTCAGCCGCCGGCCCGACGAGGTTGGCAACCAGCAGATCACAATTCTTCAAACGCAGTTTGCGCTCCGCATTTTGACGAAGATCCTCCGTCTCGGCCGCGAAGCCAATCAGCAATTGCTCGTCCTTGCGGTTCGCTGCGTCGGCCAGAATATCGGCTGTGGGTTCGAGCTCGATGTTCCACCCGGCAGACCGCTTCTTGACCTTGCTTCGCAGCTCGGAGGCGGGCCGATAGTCGGCGACGGCAGCCGCCATGACGACAATCGTGGATTCGGGAAGCTGGCGAATGACCGCCTCGTGCATTTCCGCGGCCGTGGCGACCCGAACCAGCTCACAACCGGCGGGAGGAGGCAGCGCTACCGGCCCACTCACGAGGGTCACGCGAGCCCCCCTGGCAATCGCTTCCTCAGCCAAGGCAAAACCCATCTTCCCGCTGGAACGATTGGACAGGAAGCGGACGGGGTCCACGGGCTCCTGGGTCGGCCCGGCGGTAATCAAAATTGTCTCCCCGGCCAGATCGCGGGTAGATTGCAAAGCGTCGTCCACGGCAGCGACAATCTCGGCGAGATCGGCCAACCGTCCCGGGCCGATCATGCCGCAAGCCAGAGATCCCTCGTCCGGATCGACCAGGCGGACTCCGCGCTCTCGCAAAGCCTCAAGATTCTTTCGCGTCGCCGGATGATTCCACATATTCGTGTTCATCGCGGGCGCGACTACCACGGGCCCGGTGAAGGCCAGATACATCGTTGTCAGAAAGTCGCCGGCGATGCCGTGGGAGAATTTCGCCAGGATGTCGGCGGTAGCCGGGGCTACCAGCAACAGGTCCGCCTCCTGGGCTACGCCAATGTGTTCGATGGCGCTCTGTAGAGTCTCTTCACTGCCCGAGTGGGAGAACAGATCGGTAATGACCTTTTCCCCGCTCAAGGCGGCGAATGTCAGCGGTCGAACGAACTCCTGGGCGCGCTCGGTCATGACGACCTGCACCCGGTCCCCGCGTTCCTTCAGAAGACGAACCAACTCCGCGGACTTGTAGGCGGCTATACCCCCCGTCACGCCGAGGACGATCTTCTTTGGGCTGGCGGAATCGTCAATCATGATCCCGTAGGGTGGGTCCCGGTGAGGGCTGCCGCGCGTGTTATTCGGAGACAGGCTCCTCGTCCGTTTCCGGCTCGCTTTTTGGGGCCGACTCGACTGCCACTTCGGCCCGACGAATCTCTTCCATCGCGATCTTGGTCGGCTTGCGGGAAGTCGTCGAGATCAAGGGGCGCGCGCCGGCCTGCAACTGCCGCGCCCGTTTGGCCGCCGCGATGATGAAACGGTAGACGCTCTGCTCTTCGTCGCTGGGGACGAACCAAGGCAAATCAGAAGGCTTGACGCTTTCCTGCTCGAGGCGCAGTTGGGTTCCTTTGCTCTCTTTACTCATTCTTGACTCACTCTCCTGAGTTCAATCCAAAGCTCTTTAGAATCGGTTGAATCCGCGGCCGAACTTGATCTTTTCGGCAGCGCTCGGCCTCCAGGATGCCGCGCAAAGTCCGCAAAGACTCCTCCAACCGGTCGTTGACCAACACGTAATCGTACAGCCGGTAGTTGGAGACTTCCTGAGAGGCCTCTCGAAGGCGCCGCTCGATGATCTCATCCGGGTCCGAAGACCGATTCCGCAAGCGCGCTTCCAACTCCCTTTTCGACGGCGGCAAAATGAAGATCGTGACCGCCTCGGGAAGCTTCTTCTTTAATTGTGCCGCACCTTGCACGTCGATGTCCAGAACAAGGTCATGTCCTCGTTGGCGCGAAAGATCCAAACCCTTGCTTGGAGTGCCGTAGAACTCGCCGAAGACTTCGGCCCATTCGAGCAGCTCCCCGCCGTCCCGCATGCGCAGAAACTCTTCTTGGCTGACAAAATCGTAACTCTTGCCGTCCACGTCGCCCGGCCGGGGCGAACGGGTCGTCACCGAGGTAGAAAACTCCAAGTTGCCTTCGCAGTCCATGAGGCGCTGAACGAGGGTAGATTTCCCGGAGCCCGAAGGAGCGGAGATAATAAAAACGATCGACACTGGAATGCATTATTCCAGATTTTGAGCTTGCTCGCGGATCTTCTCGATCTCAGCCTTCAGCTGAAGGCCGACTTCAGTGACCGCTAGACCGGCCCGGCCGAGCGGCGTAGTCTTTGAAAGCAAGGTATTGGTTTCGCGGTTCATCTCCTGCGCCAAGAAGTCCATCGGCTTGCCGAGGTCGCCGTCTTCCTCGAGCATCCGCTGCAGGCGGCTGACGTGAGCCGAAAGCCGCTGCAGCTCTTCGGTGACGTCGGCGCGGTCGGCCAACACGGCGGCTTCTTGCAGAATTCGCTGCGGATCGGGATCGACTCCCTCCATCAGCTCGGCCAGCCGCTCACGAACGCGCTGTTGGAACAAGGGGATCGTGTCGAGCCGAACCTCCTCGAGCTGTCGTACGCCTTCGGCGATCGACTCGGCGTGGCGGCTGATCTGCTCAACGATCCCAGCCGCTTCGAGTTGCCTGGCTTGATTCAGCTCCTCAATGGCCTGCGACAGGCAATTATCGAGAGCCGCCTCCAGCAGCAACCTGCGCCGCTCGTCGAATGGATCGGTCTCATAGCTCAGCGCCCCGGGGACGCGCAGAATCACGTTCAAGTCAGGCTCGGCCAGGATGCCATGAGCGGTGGCCAGTTCGCGATAAGTCTTCAAATAAGCATCGACCAGGGGCCGGTTAATCGACACCGAAGCGGCCTCCCCACTCCAGCGCAGCGACACGCTCATCTGAAGTTGGCCGCGCCGAATACCGCGCTTCACGGCGTTGCGAATCAGCCCTTCCAGCGGCTCCAGATCAGGCGGAACTCGCAATTTCAGATCCAAAGAACGATGGTTCACGCTGCGCAGCGTGATCGACAGTGACAGCTCATCACTCTCGTGGCTGACTTGCGCGTATCCGGTCATGCTGAAGGGCATAGGGATGGTTTGTCGGACTGGTTCGGCTTTTCTCGCCACCTGACGACCTAAGCACGCGATAGGGCCGCCGTGACTTCGTTTCGCTTGCTCACCGTGCTCAACCCACTGTTCAAGTGCGCCTCCGCTCGCTGAGCGGCGCGCGCCTCGTCCCGACGGCCTTCTCACACGCTTCGCCTCGCCACGTGGCGAGAAAAGCGGACTGGCCGGCACTCAAGGCGATCCGTCGCGGTTTTCTTCGCTCGATATTCCTCAAGTGGACGATCCGCTGAACTGCTCCACCGATTGCAGTTCACACAGCCGGCGGTAGAGTGCGTTGCTGCGCAGCAAACTTTGGTGGCTTCCCACGTCGGCGATCGCTCCGTCATCGATGACCATAATCTTGTCCGCGCTGCGGATGGTCGAGAGCCGGTGAGCGCTGACGATCGAGGTGCGGCCCTGCAAAAGATTGGCCAGCGCTTTCTGGACAAGCCGCTCCGCCTCGCTGTCCAGATGCGAGGTGGCCTCGTCCAAGATTAGGATCGGGGCGTTCTTGAGAAACGCTCGGGCAATGGCGATTCGCTGGCGCTGGCCGCCGCTCAAGCGGTGGCCTCGCTCTCCGAGGGGTGTCTGATAGCCCTCGGGCAGCTCGGCGATAAAATCGGCTGCGATGGCCATCTGGGCCGCGCGCTCGACGGCTTCCGGCGGAATATCGGGCCGGCCGTAGGCGATGTTATTGAATACCGTGTCGTCGAACAAGAACGTCTCTTGGGTCACCAGGGCGATCTGATCGCGAAGGGCTTTCAGTTTGGCGGCGCGGATGTCTTCTCCGTCGATCAGGATGCGACCTTCGGTGGGATCGAAAAACCGCGGGAGAAGATTGATCAGGGTCGTCTTCCCTGACCCGCTGGGACCGACAAGGGCCACGACCTCGCCCGCGTTGACCGTGAAGCTGACCTTACGAAGGACGCTCTCTCCCCGCGAATCGGGGTAGCGGAAACCGACCCCTTGGAACTCGATGGACCGCGAAAAGGGCGCCGGCACGGTTGCATGGGCAGCTTCTTTCACATCGTGGGGATGAGACAGGTACTCCATCACGCGTTGGCCTGAGCCGAGAGCTTGCTGGAAGATGTTATAGATTCCGTTGAGTCGCTTGATCGGCTGGTAGAGCATCAGCAAGGCGACCACGAATGTAGTGAACTCACCGGCCGTCATCTGCTCGGCTTTAATTTGGTTGCGTGCGTAGGTCAACAGCCCGACGACCGTCAGCGCTCCGAACATTTCGATCATCGGGGACGCGACGGCCTGTTGGCGAACGTAGCGCAGATTGGTTCTAAACAGGCGCTCGGCGACGGCACGGAAACGCCCCAGCTCAAAGCCTTCCATGCTGAACGCCTTGACCACGCGGTTGCCCGAAATCGTCTCCTGCAGAATCTGGGTCATCTCCCCCAACTGATCCTGCGCGCGGCGGGTGGTTTTTCGGATGCGGCGGCCGATGCGCGACGTGGGCACCAACACGAAAGGCAATACCGTGAGACTGACAGCGGCCAACATCCAATCGGTTTGGACCAAGATCGACAACAAAGCGATCACGATAAAGCTCTGGCGGAGCAGGTCCGCCAGGATGTGTGACATCGCCAACTGAATCTTCTCGATGTCGTTGACCAGCGAAGACGTCAGCTTGCCGGTGTGACGCTGCTGAAAAAACGCGGGGGACTGGTTGAGAACCACCCCGTAGACTTTATTGCGGAGATTCCGAACCCCGGCCAGGCCGACGTAATTGATCAAATAGTTGCCGAAAAAGTCGCACAGCCCCTTGGCGATGAAGACCCCCAGGATGCCGATCGCAACCATGGTCCAAACGTTCGTAATCCACGACGGAACCAGGTCGTTCAAGTGGATTTCGAGACCCGAGAAAGGCACTTCGTAAAGCACCACGGGGGCTTCGGGCGACTTTGGGTTCAGCACCCGATCGAATACCGGTCCGATCAGCAGGGCCACCAACCCGTGACAGACCCCGACGATGGCCATCAAAACGACAGACACGCCAAGGCGGCGCCAATAGGGCCTGACGTAGCTCAACAGGTGGAGCAATTCACTCATCGCAGGGCAGCACCTGGCCGCGAGACGGTCGAAGACCGGCCGGCAAGCAGCTTGTCGATCGCCGCCTCGACGGAGGCGACTTCTACCGACAGGATACAGCGTGGCTCATCGAAAGCGTAACAGCGGTCGCCGCGACACGGCTTGCAGTCCCACGGCGTCTCGACGATTACGTGCCGTGTCTTCCAAGGACCCCAAACCGCCGAGTCCGACGAGCCGAAGATCACGACGCAGGGCACGCCGAAGGCCGCCGCCACGTGGGCCGGGCCGGAATCGTTGCCGACGAAAAGCTCGGCGCCCGCCAACAGCGACTTGAGATCATCGATCGACAGGCTATCGAGGCAGGTGAACTCGCCCAGGTCGGCTAAGACCGATCCCTCGCCCGGGCCGGCAATCATGATCGACTCGAGACCATGCGCCTGGCGCAGGAATGCACCAATCCGACCGAACCGATCGGTCGCCCACTGCTTGGTGAAATAGGACGCCGTTACATGGACAACCGCGTAGGGCCGCTCTCGGGGCCTTGGTTCGGCCCGCAGCACGGCTCTGGGGATCACAGACTCGGGAGCGCCCAGGTAAAGAACCGCCGACGCGTGGTGCTCGGCCGTGTGAACAGGGTCATCGAAGCCGCGGCGGAGAACCCGCTGCGCGCGAGGGATGCTCACGTTATAGACGAAGCGGAAACGGAAATGCCCCAGGCCGGCGCGGACCGGCGCCCCCGAGAGCGCCGTCAACCAAGCGCTCGTCGCACCACCGTGCAAATTTAGGCACAGTTCAGGCCGCAGCTTACGAATTTGACGGACGGCGCCGAAAAGCCTTCTCCCGCCCGCTTTCCCCGTGATGGGCAAGACACTCCAGATGTCGGGGTTCCCCTTAAGTAGAGCATCAAACGGGCGCTCCACGACCATGGCGATCCGCAAGTCGGGCCGGGCGCGTTTGAGCAGCGCCATCGCCGGCGTCGTGAGCACCGTGTCGCCCAGAGACCGCAGCCGAATGACCACGACGACGGCGCTTTCAGGGATCTGCGCTAGGATGCCCGACAGCATATGGCTTGCTCGGAGAACGATGTCCCCCTCGGGTAGCGTCTGAACCCTCGAAATTTGGCGGCGCCGCCCTGTCAGTCGTTAAAGTACCAGAGGCGCTTTCGCGGGGACAAATTTAGATCCCCGTTCTGGACTCAGAGTCACCCCGGGGGTGAGGAGCCGACGCCGGAGCCCGTGCTAGAATAGTCCCTTCCCGCGGGGACGGTTTTGGAAAGCGCAAAGAACATCCTGGCCAGAATCTACCGTGAAAGTAGGGAACCGAAGAAGCAAGACGAGCAGATCGTCTGCTCCTTCTGGGCGCCGATGGTAGGCGCCCGGATTGCACGCCTTACGCAGCCGATTCGGCTGTACCGCGGCAGGCTGGTGGTCGATGTCGAGGGTCACGATTGGCGTCGCCAACTGGCCGCGATGAGCGGAGAGATCACGGCGAAGCTGAACGCCACCCTTGGCAAGACAGTTCTCGAAGGGATTGATTTCCGGGTGAAGGTCCCGGCCTCGCGGCCTCCTGGGCGCGCCTCGGAGGAGGAGGAGATGAATGAAGCCAACGCCGGTTCGGCGAGGAATCGCACCCGCCAAACTCCCCGAAAGCGGCGGCAAGCATGAAAATTACTGATAAAGAAGTCCGCTACATCGCCGATCTGGCCAACCTGCGGCTGACCGACGACGAAGTTCGCAAGTATTCCGAGGACCTGGCGGAAATCCTGACTTACGTCGAAAAGCTCAATGAGCTCGACACATCGAAGGTCGAGCCCATGGCGCAGGTTCTCTATCCGGGAAGTGAAACCGCCACGCTTCGCGACGACACCCCGCGGGGCAGCTTCTCGCCCGACACCGCGCTGGGTTCGGCCCCCACCCCGGGAGCGGGGCATTTCAAAGTCCCCAAGGTCATCGAGCGCTAGCGAGGCCATGAAATTCTTGCCCGCCCGGCGGAAATTCTTTAGCGTCCAAGGCTGGAGCAAAACACCATACGGAGCCGCGGGCGTTAGCCCGCGGGCCCGCGCCCTGACGGGCACGGCTCTGTCCGCCTGCCTCGTTCTCCTGGGTCCGAATGAAGGACCGGTTGTTGATGAGGCTTCACCGATAGACTGCTAGCGGCGCGTGAACATGGAAAACTACAAACAGCTCACGATCGGGGAAATCCAAGCCGGCCTTGTCGACCGAACGTTCAGCGCTCGGGAACTCGCCGAGGAAGCCTTACGGCTGGCTGAAGCCGAGAACGAACACTACGGCGCCTTTCTCCACTTCGCGCCGCAGCAGGCTCTGGCTTCCGCCGGCGAGATCGACCGCCGGATCGCCCAGGGCGAACCGCTGGGGCCACTGGGCGGCGTGCCGATCGCCGTCAAAGACGTCATCCTTACCGAAGGATTGCGGGCCACGTGTGCCTCCCGGCTGCTCGAGAATTACATTGCGCCCTACGACGCGACCGCCGTCAAGCGGATCAAACAGGCTGGGGCGGTGATTATCGGCAAGACGAATTGCGACGAATTCGCCATGGGCTCGTCCAGCGAAAACTCCGCGTTCCACCCTGTGCGCAATCCCGCGGCGCCCGACCGAGTGCCCGGAGGATCGAGTGGCGGCTCGGCGGCCGCGGTGGCAGGAGGCTATGCTCCGGTTTCGCTGGGGTCCGACACCGGCGGGTCCATCCGCCAGCCGGCTTCGTTCTGCGGCGTCGTCGGCGTGCTCCCGACCTACGGGCGCGTCTCGCGTTACGGTCTGGTCGCCTTCGCCAGCTCGCTCGACCACATCGGCCCCTTCTCGCGGACCGTTGCCGATTCGGCCGCCCTGCTCGGCGTGATCGCCGGCCGAGACCCCATGGACTCCACTTCGGCGGACGTCGAAGTCCCCAAGTATGCCGCTCAACTCGATGGCGAAGTCAAGGGGCTGCGCATCGGCGTACCGAAGGAGTATTTCGGCGCCGGACTGGACGCCGACGTAGGCGGCTGCATTCAAAACGGGCTGGACGTCCTTCGCAAGATCGGTTGCGAGACGATCGACATCACGCTGCCGCACACTGAATACGCGATCGCTTCCTACTACCTGATCTGCACCGCCGAGGCGAGCGCCAACCTCGCCCGATACGACGGGGTCCGCTATACGTTCCGCTCCGGGGACTCCGAGACGCTCGCCGACATGTACCAAAACACGCGCGGTGAGGGATTCGGCGCTGAAGTCAAACGCCGCATCATCCTCGGCACCTACGTGCTGAGCGCCGGCTACTACGACGCCTACTACAAGAAAGCGCAGCAGGTCCGTTCGCTGATCGCCTCGGACTTCAGCAAGGCTTTCGAAGACGTCGACGCTATAGTGACTCCGGTCTCCCCGTTTCCCGCCTTCAAGCTGGGCGAAAAAGTCGCCGACCCGCTCGAGATGTATCTCTCCGATATCTACACGATCACGGCCAGTCTGGCCGGCATTCCCGGCGTTAGCGTCCCTTGCGGAAACTCATCCGAAGGCCTGCCCATAGGGATGCAGATCCTGGCTAGCCACTTCGAAGAGGCCAAGATGTTGAAGCTGGCCGACGCCTTCGAGAGAGCGGGGGGATTCGACGGTTAACCGGGTCGGTGTCTTTGCGCGATCCGCGATGTTCGGGCTGCTTATCCTTTGGGGATACTCACCGCGCAAGGGTGTGCCAATTCAAAACCGGACCCGCCGGTGACAACCGTCCTGGTGGTTCGCCACGCTGAACAGTTGACGGACCGTTCCGACGATCCGGCTCTCAGCGAGGCCGGCATCGAGCGCGCGGACCGGTTGAAGCAGACCTTGCGTTCGGTGGAGGTCGACGTAGTGTACGCCACGCAGTTCCGCTGTACGCAACAAACGGCTCAGGCCGTGGCGGAAGCTCGCGGAGTGCCGGTCAACCAAGTCGACGCGGACTGTGTCGATGCGCTCGTTTCCCAGATCCTGTCGGACCATATTGGCCTAACTGTTTTGGTCGTAGCGCACGGCGACACTACGATTCGAATTCTCCGACAATTGGGGGTCCCACTCGAATCGGTCCCCGGAAAACCATTCGCGTCTTACGACGATTTGTTCCTGGTAACAGTCCGCGGCTCCGGCAAGGCGCACGCGGTCCGCCTGAAGTACGGCGACCCTCGGTAGTTGCGAGCGAAGCCGGCTGGGGAGAGTCAGCCAATTTCGCGTCCGGATGCGACCGCAAGTTGTTGATTCTTTGAAGGCGCGAAATTGGTGACTGTCCCCGCCCCGTGCCCTGACGGGCCTCTCACGCACTTCGTCTCGCCACGTGGTGAGAAAAGCGGACTAGCGCGCGGTCGAGTGATTTTCGAATTCCGAAAACCAGTTCTGGACGACGCGGATGGCCGCGGGAGCTTCGCTCTCGACACGCTCCAGGATCACGAAACGCTGTCCGTTGGCCGACACGTCGTAGTTTGGCAAGTGGGAGGGCGTGAGCCGCAAACCCGCTGACTGGAACAGACGTCGCCGCGCGTGGATGGAAAAACTCGGCTTCGTCGTTACACTGACGGCAGTCAGCCAGCCGTCTTCGACGTAAAACAGTTCCGTGCCGTCTCGGCTCCGGCGCGGCTGCACGCCGCCGGCCGTGGAAACCTGTGACTTGCCGCCGCGGCGGGGGAACTCCTCGACGTAGACCTCATACCGGCCCGACTCATCCAAAATGTAGGCGACGTAGCGGCCGTCGGGTGAAAACTTCCCGGCCCGCTCGGCGAACGGCGTTTGGAGGAAAGGAAAAGCACCTTCACAACGTCGGGTATCAGGCGGCCTTATTCACGTCCAATCCCAATGCCGGGACGATAAGCGGCCTCGACCGCGGCGTGGATGTCTTGAGCGAGAACGGCGTCGAGCCACCGACCCCCTCGACGGAAAAACTCCACGCGGATTTCTGGAAATGGCGGAGCGAGTACCCAAGCGAGCCTTATTGGGTGCATTTCCAGACGACGGACGTTCACGGGCCAAATAACCCGCCCGCGCCTTTTGCGGGACTCTACGTCAACCCCGAGCGGCGCAAGTTACTGAAAGAGTGGGAACGCAGGCTCGATGGATTACGCCGTCGCGACTCTCGAAACCTTGCCGCCCAAATGGTTTCCGATGTTGCGGCCAGGAATTACTCGCATCCCGATGATTTTCATTTGACCGGGGCGCATCGAGGGCGGGCAACGGTTCAGCGACCCGGTGTCGATGATCGACATGCTGCCGACGATTCTTGATCTGGTCGGCTTGCCCCAACCCGAGGTGAAACAGGGACAGTCGCTCGCCCCTTTGTTGCTGGGGAAACCGGGTTGGGAGCCGAGGCCGGTTATTCTTGATGAGTTTTACCAGAATGCCAACACGGGTAAGATGCTGGGGTGGATCGAGGTCATAGACGGCCGCTGGGGCGCTTCGCTGCAGATCAACCAAGACCCGGAGAGCGACGATTGGAAAGAATCTCGCGACCGCATTTACCCTGTGCCGCTTGTACTCTACGACCTGTGGAATGACCCGAACTGCCTCAAGAGCGTCCACGATGAGCATCCGGAGCTGGTGCGCAAGTACACCGAGTTTCTAGAAGCGCAGTTTGAGGCGCACCAGTCGCTGGCACGACGTTTTACTCGCGGCAAGGACGCGCCCCTCACCCCCGAGCAGCTACGAACGCTTCGCTCGCTGGGGTACATCCGCTGAGTCGCGACCGTTCTTCCCTCGAGTGTTAACCCCCATACGAAAACGCGCGCGCCGGCAGCCCTACCGAGGGGGCCATTTTATGGGGCCTTGACACATGCGTCGAACGCAAGTTGACATCCTTTGCCGCACACTGATAACCTGTCCGCCGATTGAAACTGTACAAAGGCTGGGCGCTCTTTGGATGAAGCCACAACAACCTTCCCGAATCCTATTGATCGATGACAACAAGCATGGTCTGGTCGCGCGGCGCAACGTTTTAGAGGATCTTGGTTACGCAGTCGAGACGGCGAAAAGCGGCCGCTCTGGGCTGGCGAAGTTCGACCGGGAACCCTTCGACTTGGTGGTCACCGACTATCGCATGCCCGAGGTCTCCGGCCTCGAGGTCTTGCAAGAGATTCGCCGGAGAAACAAGCGAGTCCCCGTGGTGATCCTTTCCGGGTACGCCGAGAAGCTGGGCTTGACCGAGAAGTCGACCGGAGCCGACGCCGTGCTGGCGAAGGGTCCCAGGGAAGCGCAGGATCTCGTCCGGGTGGTGGCGAGGCTGCTCAAGAAGAAACCCGGTTCGGCGCTCGCTCGCGAGAGATCGCGTCGCGCGTCCGGCGACGCCGGCTAGCAGAAGGCACGCCCGTGTCATCACCCCTCGACATTATCTGGTTGGGGCACTCGAGCTTCGAGGTCCGTCTCTCCGGCGGAGAGGTGATCCTGATCGATCCCTGGTTCGAAGGGAATCCCTCCTACCCCGAAGGCCACCAGTTCGATCGCGTGGACGCCGTGCTGGTCACGCATGGCCACCCGGACCATATCGGCGGCCTCTTGGAGGTTGCCAAGCGTTTCAAGCCGCCCATTGTTGCGATGTACGAAATCTGCCTCTGGCTGGGGAGCAAAGGTGTCGGCAACACGCTGCCGATGAATAAGGGAGGGAGCCAGTCGGTTACCGGCGTCCGGGTCACGATGACCCACGCCCAGCACAGCAGCGTGATCATTGAGGACGACGGGGAACTGGTTTACGGGGGCGAGCCCGCGGGCTATGTCCTGCGGATGCCCGACGGCCGTAGCTTCTACCACGCCGGCGACACCTGCGTCTTCAGCGACATGCAGCTCATTCGGGAACTTTACCAGCCCGAGCTGGCGATGCTTCCCATCGGGGATCTGTTTACAATGGACCCCCGCGAAGCGGCCCTCGCTTGCCGCTTCCTCAAGCCCTCGAAGGTCATCCCGATTCACTACGGAACTTTTCCGGTGCTCACCGGGACGCCCGAACAGTTGCGAGAGAATCTCAAGGACCAGCCGGAAACCGAAGTCGTCGTCCTCAAGCCGGGCGAGCCGTACCGCTGGTAAAGTGACCGCGCGCATTCGCCCTGCGGCTTAGCCCGCATTTCTCACCACGACCGCTGCGGATTCGGCGAAAGGCCCGGTGGCCACGGCTCGCGGCAGCAGTTTCTCTACATCGTCAGCGTACAGTATGTCGGCAAGCGGGCGCGATGAGTCGCGACCGGGACAAACAAGAGTGTTTGTCCCTACAGCGCTCGGCCGATTCAGTAGGACCGGCACTCTTGCCGGTCCAGCCGCATGGGAGAAATGACGGACTTCACGGCCCGTCCTGTCTCGCACGCCGACAGGCGCTCGAGTCCGTCGCTCATGAGCGGCGTCGCGTAAAACGCCGAGCCAGTCTTCGTGCCACAAGCTTGCAAACGGACTCGGTTCGTAGGGGTGGTTGACCAGCGCCTTCTCGTCGATGCCGAGGCCCAGACCGGGTTCATCGGAGAGGAAAAACTCGCCGTAGCGGAAAGGATTCCAGCCGCGGACAAAGTCGTTTCGCCAGGGTACGTCGTACTGGCTGAAATCTTCCTGGATGAAAAAATTCGGGGTGCTGATGTCGAAGTGGAGGGCCGCCGCCAAGGCCACCGGGCCTTCGGAGGTGTGGGGGGCGATCTGAATATCCTTCACCGCCGCCAGGGTGGCGATTTTCTTGGCGATGTGAATCCCTCCGCAATGGATAATGTCCGGCTGCACGACATCGACAGCCCGCAGACTCATGAGCCGATCAAACTCCGCCAGATTGTAGTGACGTTCGCCGGCCGAGATACGGCTACTGACTTGGTTCTTGAGGTTGGCCAACAACTCGACACTTTCGGGCGCGACCGGTTCTTCGCACCACGTCGGGTCGAACTTCTCCATCTCGCGGATTGTTTCGACCGCGCTGGGCAGCGACAGCCTGCCGTGAAATTCGATCATCATCTTGACGGCGGGGCCGACGGCATCGCGAACACGGGCTACCAGAGCCACCGCGGTTTCGCGCTCTTCTACGGTTAGCCCCTTCCAGGCAACCCCAAAAGGGTCAAACTTGAGCGCCCGGAAACCCCGTGCCACAACGTCCTTCGCGCGCTCGGCGTAGTCTTCGGGCGTTTTCGCTCCGGCGAACCAGCCGTTGGCGTAGGCCGGGATCTTGGCGTGGCAGCGTCCGCCGAGAAGCTGGTAAACAGGCTGCCGGCAGGCCTTGCCGATCAAATCCCACATGGCGATCTCGACACCGCTGATCGCGGTCATCACCGTCGGGCCGCCTTGGTACTGGTTGCGGATCATCTCGCCGATAACGGCTTCGATGTCGAAAGGATCGCGCCCGAGGACTTGCGCCTCAACCCAATCGTGGAGGAGCGTTTGAACAGCCTTCTCCTGCCACTCGAGAGTGGCCTCGCCGAGGCCGGTCAACCCGCTGTCGGTGTTCAGCCCAACGAAGAGAAAGTTGCGACCTCCCGCGTTTGCGAGAAAGCTTTCGAGGCTTGTGATTTTCATCGCGGTCCCTGGAAACGACGCTGGCCAGCGCCCTTTTCTCACCGGCGGCTCAGGGCAGTCGAGTAGAGCCGCGGCGGTCGAGACCCACGGGGCGCCATGGGTCTCGCCCGCTTGCCCTACAAGCGGCAAGCCGGAGAATGTTTACAATCCCGACAACCTGTTGCCGCGGGCGATGGCCAGCGGGCCTTTCTCCTCGATCGCCGCGACAGGGGCAACTAGATCGAGTTAACCATGTTACTGCGAAACACGGACCCCCCGCAGGGTGGGATCGACACCAACGGATGCGGGTGGTCCTTTGACACCGGCCCTTGGAGAATCCTTACGTTATGGAATCCGCCAATGTCCCGCATCCAATCGCACGGCCTGGCCCGTTTTTCTCACCACGTGGCAAGGCGAAGTGCGCAAGAGGCTCGGCCCGTGCTCCCAAGCCACCGTATTTTGCGAGTCTCAATAAGGCACTGAGTTTACCCATGATTTGCGGAAATGTGGGGTCGTTGTCACAAAAAGGTGGTGTACCGCTAGTGGACAATCATGTTAGGCTCTTCTGGGATTTTAGTGGCTGGCGGCGGTG
Organism: Bryobacterales bacterium; assembly: GCA_965206025.1. Classification (GTDB taxonomy): domain Bacteria; phylum Acidobacteriota; class Terriglobia; order Bryobacterales; family UBA6623. The sequence continues at coordinate 1,912,130 of CBDBIU010000004.1, forward strand.
AGTGACGGATCCCTCGCCACTGTGAGGCCGACCTCCCGGAGCCTGCTTCGGTGCCATTCAAGGGCTTCGTGACAACTCTACGGCCCCCAAGGCCGGGCGGCGACTGCGTTGGCCAAAAAGAATTACTGATAAACAAAGGGTTACGAGTAGAGCAAGGCTGCTGGCAGGTAGTCGTACAGTCTCCCGAAGGCTGTGAAATGCAGATCCACAACTGTCATCCAGTGGCCACACTCAAAGAGATAACTCCCTGTTTATCAGTGTCTTATTCCCTTTACGAGTTGCCCACGACCGGACTGGCGTGTAGGGTATTTGGGGATTTCTTGGCCGCCTTTTGGGCTCCGATGTGACTGCGGGCGACGTCGGGTCGGCAGGATGGAGGAGCCGGCTACCCGTTGGCCACCCACTAAAAACCCGGAAGAGCCAAGGAGTTAGCCGTGGCATCGGCAGTTAAGCGACGACTGATCCCCCCGACAATTGCCGTGAGGTTTTCGTAAACAGCGACCGCGAGGAGTCCCCCCCGAACTACTTGAATGGTAGGCTGGACGAGCCGGGCGACGTTCCGGACCCGGCCGGAAAGATGCGATGAGCTTTAACGACGGCGCGTCAAGGATTCTGGTGGTTGACGGTGACGAGGGTGCACGCCACGTAGCCGCCTTCATTCTCGAACGGGAAGGCTACGGAGTGTTTCTCGCAACGTCGGGCAAGCAGGCGCTGGCCCAGGTAGTCGGCGGCAGTCCGGATTTGGTCGTGTTGGATTTCAGCCTGCCCGACCTGGACGGCTTGCTGCTCTGTCGGGAATTGCGTTCCTGGTACGACGGGCCGGTGATAATGCTTTCCGGCGATGATGATGAAGAGTGCGTGATCGAGGCGCTGGATAACGGCGCCGATGATTGTGTGATCAAACCGATTAGGCCGGCGGAGTTGCTGGCGCGGGTGCGGGCGCTTCTTCGCCGCTACCGCGTGGGGTTGGGGCGTCCTGCTGTCATTGAGGTTGGCGATCTGGAAGTGAATCTCGCCAAGCGGCGTGTTTTTCAGAGCGGCCGCGAGATCCGATTTACCCGTACCGAATTCGATATTCTCGTCTGTTTGGCCCAAAACCAACAGGAGGTTGTTACTTCCAAGGCGATTCTCAACAAGGTATGGGGCCCCAGCCATGGGGAATATCTACAGACCCTGCGTGTTCATGTGGGCCACCTTCGTCAAAAACTTGAACGCGATCCTTCCTCTCCGCGCTACATCATGACAGAGCCGGGGGTTGGATACCGATTCGCGGTTCCCTCTCCGGCGGCAGCCCCGGCACTGTAATCGCCTCTGTAACGTCATGCCGCCGGGCAAGGCGGCGAGAAAGGCGGCTACTCGCCCGACAGTTCTGACTCCAGCAATAAGCGGACGACGTTCTGAAGCGCCTCCGCATCAGCTAGGTCGGCGACTTCGACAGCGGAATGCGCGTAGCGAAGTGGCCAGGCGAGCGGCACGCTGACCGCGCCATGAGGCAGGAACACCGAGCCGTCGTTGCCCCCGGCCGTTATGCCCCGTTGAAACAGGATGCCTCGGCGGCGAGCGAGTTGCGCGACCCGTCCGACAGCCTCGGGAGGGGCGATTCCGCTTGTGTCAACGGCCCGGATCACGAAGCCCTCGCCCAGTTTGGCGTGCGCGATGCCAGGCGTCTCAAGCGGGGAATCGGAGGTCACGAAGCTATCCACCGGATAGACCCGCGCTGGGGCCGTGCTGCCGGCGAGAAAATCCGCTCCCAAGAGACCGACCTCTTCCTCGACCGTAAACGCAAACCAAACCGGATGCCCGCTTTGAAGCGCCGGCAGGGCTTTTGGGTTCACGGAAGCCAGCACGCTCAGCAGCACGGCGCAGCCCACCCGGTCATCGAGGGAGCGGGCCGTGACGCGCCTTCCCAATAAGGAGCGAAACTTCTTCATCACCGTCACGCTCGCGCCTACTTCGATGCCTTGGCCCGCCGCGTCTTCGATCGAAGCCGCGCCCGTACGGACCGTCCCCCGCCGCTCCAGAACCCCTGCTACCGAGCCCGTCTTTCCGTGCACCAGCACCGGACGCCAAGCGAACAGGTTCGGGGATCCCCCCCCGACTGTTTCCACGTTGAGGCGTCCTTGCGAGCCGATGCGAGAGACCCGGAACCCGATCTCGTCCAGGTGGGCGACAAAGATGGTTTGGGGTGGGCCCGGAGATCCTAGGCGTACGAGGAGGTTTCCCTTTTTGTCCACAACCGAGCGAGCACGGGCCCAAGCCGGGAGGCGTGCTTGGACGCGGCTGCGAACCGTCTGCTCGGACCCGCTTACGCCCGGGGTCTCGGTAAGTTCCTTGAGTAGGAGAGCAAACGGTTCGGAGAGCGGCTGATCTTCGGCTAAGCGCTCGGCTGGAACACCGGGCCGGGCTGGAGAAAAGGATTGGCGGAGCGATTCGGCCGGCGGCGGCGGGGAGACGCCGCACAGCTCGGCCAGTAACCGAGTCAGCGCGGCAAGCGTGTCTGTTTGCAGCAGCTCGACCGGGGTTCCGGCGTTTTCGACCCCCAGTGTCAGAAGCGCGCTCCGTTCCGGGTTCGGCCAGACCTTTTCTGACCCGAACGGCCCGAAAGACAGTGGCTGAGATCGATTTCTCCTGAGAGTCAACCCCAGCGCCCGTGCTCTTTCAACGAGCAAGTCGGCGACGTCGGAAGACCATCCCGCGACCGGAGAAACCCCCGCCTCGGTGTCTCCACCGGGCCGAATGACAACAACCTGGTCAGCCGGCACTCGCTTCAGTACCCTGACCAACCCACGGTTGTAGAAAAATTGCTGCGAGACGAACGCCAAAGTCACGGCGCCTTCCGGAGGACTCCGGCGCATGGCGGCGGCGAGCTGCAATAGAATCGCCGCGCCTGCGCGCGACGAGACCCAGGGCGCGGTGACGCTGCCGCTACCGCCGAGAGCAAATAGGCGCTTTTCCAAGGTCACCGGGTCGAGCAAGTCAACACCGGCGGCGCCGACGTCCTGTTCAGACGAGGCGCCAATATCAATAAACAAGTCCCTCGGATCGCCCTGGGAAGAGTAAGCCCGCCGCGACTCGAAGTGCGCCGATCGCGCGGCAACCACGCCGGGAAGGGTCCCCCCGGCTCGTGTCCTGACGAGCACCCCTCGCCCAACGAAGAACTCGTCGAAATCGTAATGAGGGGCCGGGTCGGCGAGACGATGCACGCGCAGGTAGCCTTTCTGGTCGATTCGAGACACCAGATGGCCGGGCTCGTCAAGGCCGGCGACAAGCAAGGTATGCGGCCGTCCCATCCCGAAACTAGCCGTCAACGAACCGGTGTTGTCGACCCGCTGATCTCCCCCGACTCGCGCGCGCACGTAGGCGAGGGCCTCCTGCTCATTTCCGGAGACGGCGTTGAGGGAGGCTAGCGCCGACAAGTCCGAGCCCTCCGCCGACCGTAGGAGCGAAGAGGCGACAAGCCCCCAGGCGAAGATCCTAGTAAGCCGTCCCAGAGGAAATTTCCCGACCGTCCTGACGATGGGGTGCACGCTATCAGCGTGCCACGGCGGGATTTCCAGCCCGCCATTGCCGAATCCATCGTGACCTCGTCCCGGGGACGGTCCACTAAACCGCATTTCTCACCACCTGACGGTCGAGGCACGTGATGGGCGCGGCACTACTTCGTTGTGCCTGTTCGCCGTGCTCAACGTAGGGTTCAAGTGCGCCCGCATTGTTTAGAAAACCGGGCGCGGAGTTGCGCGCGCCTTGTTCTGACGGGCCTCTCATGCACTTCGCCTTACCACGTGGTGAAAGTGGGCGAGCGACGAAGTGTCGAGGCTCCCGTTGGCATTGCGGCGGCCCCCTGGGTCAATCCCCTTGCTACTTCTCCGCTTCTTAAGGAACAAGAATCGCATGCTCGGCAAGTCGGCGGCCCCATTCGACGGGGATGAGAATCCCGCATCATAGCGTAGGCGGGCGCCGAGCGTGGAGCCGCTTGTGGCTGTATATTGCGCGTGCAACAATGGCTCTGATCCCGCGCCTTTGGAACTTGAGGATGTTTTTGTCTTAAATTAGCGAAGAATTCCACCATGGTACGGAGAAAGAATACTCACCCAATTGTGACTCTCGTGGCAGCCCTGAGCGTCTCAGCGGTGTTCACGCTAGCAGCAAGCGTAGTGCTGCTGCCGAGCTCCAGGGAGTTCGTTCGCCCGCGGGACTTCGGGTTCCTGCGCCTTGCCTACACGTACTTGGATGGTCCGACCGTGCATCTGGACCCTTTTCTCCCCGCGTTTGTAAGCCGGCACTTTTACTTGCCCGATCCGGCGAACATACTGACTCTTTCCGCCTGGGCCGCCGTCTGTAGCCTCCCTCTTGTTTGGCTGTCGGCGATCATTGTCTCCCCGCTTGTTTGGATACTGTTTCGGCGTTTTCCTCCCGGCCGGGAAAGACCGAAGCTGGATCTATTCTGGCGGCGGATCTACCCTCTAGCCTGTTTCCTGGCGATACCCTCGCTCGTTGTGATCATTTGGTTCGATTATGGGATTTTGAAGCGGCTGGCCGAGGCAGAGATCCCGACATTCAACGAAACCCTGGCGCTTGTCGTGTTGCCTGGTCTCTGGCTTCTAGCGTTGTGCGTTCGGCGAGTGTTTTCGGGTTTCCGTCACTTCTTGACGCTGGGAGGGGTTTTGGCCCTGGGTATTATCGCCGCGGGTCTCGCCCTGGACGCCGCACGATCGTCTGTCACGGGCAGTTCTGTTCCTCTGGTGACCGGGATTGATCCCCCGCCCAACGTGCTGCTGGTGTCCATCGACACGGTGCGGCGCGACCATTTGAGCTGTTATGGGTACGAGCGGGAGACGAGTCCGAACATTGACTCGCTGGCGGATGAGGGGGTGCTGTTCCAAACAGTCGTGTCGCCGAGTGCTTGGACACTTCCGGTGCATACCACGCTCCTGACGGCCCTCCCACCCACTCAGCATGACGTCATCACCGTCCACAGTCGCTTGAAATCGGACGTCGTGACGCTTCCGACAGTCTTGCGGGATGCGGGCTACGCCACGGCGGCGTTCGTCTCGACAACCGTTCTTAACGTGGTATTCGGTCTGTGGCGGGGGTTCGATCACTATGACGATTACACCCACAAGCACGCCGCCTACACCGACGGGTGCCGGATCTCTACTCCGGCGCTGATTGATGCGGTCAAGGACTGGCTGGATGTGTGGCGCCTCCGCGGGAGTGGGCGGCCTTTCTTCGTGTTTCTTCATCTATTTGACGTCCACCCTAAGCTTCATCAGCGCCAACGGCCGAGAGCTACTCTTTATTGCTCGCCGGCTCCTTTCCAGGAGATGTACGATCCCGACTACACGGGTGAAAACGAAGGCCAGCGGCTGATCGGCAAGCGCAGCTCGACAGAACGGATGTCGGAGCGAGATTTAATCCACAATATCGCGCTTTACGATGGGGAGATCCGATTTGTTGACGACCAACTCGAGAATCTGTTCGCTATCTTGCGGAGTCTCGGCGTGATGGATCGTACGATTATCTCGGTTGTCAGCGACCATGGCGAAGAATTTTATAAACACGGCAGACAAGGCCATACTCAGTCTCTCTACGACGAGACGATTCTTGTGCCCTGGGTGATGCGTTTCCCGGAGAAGATCCCGGCCGGACGAGTTGTGGAGGCTCAGGTGAGAGTGATGGACATCCCCCCGACAATTCTGTCGCTGGCTGGTATTGCTCCCACACCCAGGTTCGGCGTTCTCAAAGGCAACCGTCAATTTACCGGGGCGGACCTGGCGCCTCTTATTTCTTCGCGAAACACAGACGATCCTGCGTTGCCGGCGTTTGCCGACCTGGAAGGGAAACTGGCGGCCATACGAACCGAAGAGTGGAAATATATAGTGTCTCTCGACCCGGAGGGTGAGCATTTTCTCATCGAAGGATGAGCCTGAAGACGGGGGTTGGGGCTTTTTGAGTCGCTGGGGCTCCTTTCGGGCTTTTTGATTTTGAGTTTTGGGAAGGGGAGAATCGTCGTCGGGGTTGTGGGATTGTGGGAATCGCGGAGCGATTTCCAAGGGCGGTGGGAAACGAAGGGAAACCTGGTTTTGGTTTTCCTCGTTTTCCATCGCCCGTCATTTCCACAGCCCTCTTCCTGCTGTTCAGCACGGCGTGTTCGCGGAACGGAGCCCTCTTCCTGCTGTTCAGCACGGCGTGTTCGCGGAACGGAACTGGCAAACAGCTTCTGCTTGGCTCGCTGCATCCGGCGGGCCGCCGCCGTGTCGCTTTCGGCCTGGGCAATGCGGCCCAGAGCCTCCAGCCTCTGCCCTGGCTTGAGATAGCTGGCGGCCTCGGGCAACTTCTCGAAAGATTCCCAAGGCGTCTGGTAGTGGCGGTACACCCGCTTCTGCTTGCCTTTGGCGTCGGTCTTGATCTCGGGCTGTCCGCAGGGCCGGTGGAAGTTCAAATAGGGATTGAAGTGCTGTTGGTAGAAGCGCTGGATGCGCCCCGCGTGCGGCGCCGCGATGTACGTATATCCCATGTGTTTGCGGATCACCGCGCCGTTTTTCGATTCCACCAAGCCGTTGTCGTTGGAGTGCCGCGGACGCGACTTGGTCTGTTCGATCAGCAGCTTGTTCAATAGCTTCTCCACCGTGCGATTGAGGAACTCGCTGCCGTTGTCGGAATGGAAGCCGCGGATACGAAAGGGAAACTGCTCGATCATGGCTTTCAGCAACGGCTCCAGCCAGGCTTCACTGATCGCGGGCGTGGCGCCGACCACTTGCCACTGGGTGACTTCATCCACGGCATTGATGTGGTAGACGCCCTTGACGCCATCGCGATCCCCTTGATGCACCGTATCCACTCGCAGAAAGCCGGGTTGGCCTTGCGGGTCGGGCCGGCGCCGCTCGCCGATCGACACCGCCGTGGGCCGGGTCTTGGTGAAATGCAGCCGCCGCTGGCGGTAGGCTCTGCGCCGCCGCAGGCGATAGATCTGGGCCACCGAGATCCCCGCCAGCCGCTCGTATTCGCGCTGCTGGTACTGCTGGTATTCCCGCTCGAGGATCTTGCGCGTGGCCGGGCCGCTGAGGGTTTCGTGGGCCTCGTCCACCGCCGCCAGCAGTTCGACGTCGGCGGGCGTGTACTTGCGGGCAAAGCGATGCCGCCGGTAGCGGGCGGGTTGGAGTTCTCCGCCCTGCCGGTACTGCTGGATCAGCCGCGTGATTTGCGCCCGGCTCAGTCCGGTCATCTTGACCAGATACTGCCGCAGCAGCCCTTTGTCGGCGCGGTTTTGGCGGCTGTAGCCGTGCTGGCGAAGCGTGCGCGCCACCCACGTGTAGATCTCGGCCCGCCCTTTGCCTTTGAATCGAATCTCCTCGCTGGAGTGGAGAAACTGCTGGATCTGTTGCAGGTTCAGCTTGCTGGTGTTTTGCACTTGGATAGTCAATTCCCAGCATGCCCACTCCCCGATCCTTCAGGCTCATCTTGTGTGAGAAACAAACTCCTCGTTCAGACTCATCTTGCATGAGACAAGACTGGGTGCGGAAGAGCTCTATAGTCTCGCCGAAGATCCCAAGGAGTGGGTCAATCTGGCGGAGGAGAAACCTCAGGTGAGGGATCTGTTGCGCGACGAATTGCTTCGCTGGAGAGAGTCCGGCGGCTCAGCGCCCCGGTCGCCCGAAGCAACAAATCTGACGGAAGAGGAGCGAAAGCTCCTGAAGTCGCTCGGCTACCTGCAGTAGTTCGCCGCTACTGGGATCGTCGAGCCGTCGGGCCCGGTTGCTTGTCTCCAGCTCCGGCCCGGCTCCTGAGATCAATTTTCTTTAGTCCGCTCTACTCTCTACCGTCCCCAGAGTTTCAGCACCGTGTATACTACGCTCGTATATGCCTAGCAAACGTCTACGAGTCCTGCTTGTAGCGCTGGTAATCGTATCGGCGCTGACACCGTGGGGCCGCTGGCGCATCCGGGTGCTGCACTTCAAGCTTTCCGGAAACGCGCCGGAGTGGTCCTGGGCGAATGTGGCCGTGGGAATGATTCCCTTCACCGCTCAATCAAACGTGCTCAATGAGCCCTTTCGCGGGCCCGTGACCTTCGTCAAGCGTGATAGCGAATCGCCCTGTCCCGTTTTGTGGGACACGCCTCTCGGTCCGATGTGGGCTTGGTTCCTGGATAGGCCCTATCTGGTATGGCACACGCAAAGGTGGCCGCGTCTGGTGGACTTATTTCCTCTCCCTCCATTCCAGAAGGTGGCGTCGTTCTCGAGGTGGGCGCCTCGAGGTGGGCGCCTGGGTGGGGATATTCGTTCGCGAAGCCCTGAACCAGGGCGCCGGCACAGTCGTCGCGATGGAGCCGGAGCCTAGTAACTACGTTTGTCTGGAAAAGAACTTTAAGCGGGAAATCCTCAACGGCCGGGTCATCCTCGTTAAAGCGGCGGCCTGGGACTCCAACGGTACGGCGAGGTTCGGTCATCCGTCTCTTGACGAGTTTGGCAACTCTCAACTGGGCGGGGAAGGGTTCACCGCTCTCAAAGACGGGAACATGGTGGTGACGGCGCGGAGAATCGACCGCGTCGTGAGCGAACTGGGTCTGGAATCGGTGGATTTGATCCAGATGGACATCGAAGGGACCGAGCGTTACGCACTGGCAGGCGCGAAAGAGACGCTGGCCGATTTCAGCCCCGATATCATCGTCTGCGTCCATCATCTTCCCGATGATTCCGTGGTTGTTGACCAGAGGATTCTCAGTGCGAATCCTGCCTATCAATCCACCGTCGAACGCGGGCACGCTTATTATCGTGTTGATGACTCGATCGAGGACGTCAAGCGATAGCCCGCCCGGTTAAGCTAGGCTCAGTCGCTGGGCCGGCAACAGGGCCCTTCTCGCTACCCGAACGGTCCAGCCCGGAAGTTCGCGCATTGCAAGGCGCCCCGGCGAACTTCGATCGGCTGATGGATGAAACCTTGCGGAGGTCCCTCGAGCCTGTTGACAAATTGGCCCTTACTCGGTCTGTTGCATGCAGACGCGAACTTCGAAAGTGTTGTCCGCGACCTTAAAGGGCACAATGGTCCAACTGGCCAGAACCGGACTCCGGGTCTGAAAGTTCTTGCCGTAAACTACCGTGGGTATAGTGAGAGCCAACGGGCCGGTCCGTGTCTCGATCGTCTCCTTGAAGTTGCCCAGGATCATGTTGGCAAGTTCGCCGATGCCGTCGAGGACTTCGCCATTCACCTCCGCAACTTCGGTCATCAGCAAAGCCGATCCCAGTTTGCAGGCGAGATTGTCCGAGCAATAGAACATGCCGGTACCCGTCCAGGGACCGGTAAAGCCAAGAAGCGATACAACGCCGTCGACCGCGCCCGGCTCCTGGTGATCACTCGGTTCCAGGGTCTCGACCTCGAGCTCCATCATGGTGGAGAAAACGTTCTCGGTCGCTCCCCGAATAGCATCAACGATTACCTGCTGATCCATCGCGGTTTCGGCCAGCATCTGATTATTCCGTCGCCCCTTCGGGAGTAGCGGTCCTCCAGCGTTCGTGGTGAAGAACGCGTGCTCCTAGTCCGGCATCACCTTGGATACGGCGCCCTCCATCTGGGCCGTTGTAAACGGTTTGCGGATGAACCCTTTAGCGCCCAGCGAGATGGCTTCCATAACGGTCTTTTCTCCCCCTTCGGTGGTGACCATGATCACGGGCAGGTCTTTGTGAGGGGTCTCCTTGAGGCGCCGCAAGAACTCCAGGCCATTGACGTTCGGCATGTTGATGTCGGAGAAGATCAAATGGACGGAATCGCCGCCGAGCTTCTCTAGGGCTTCGGCGCCGTCGTTGGCCTCCACGATCGAATCAATTCCCGAGATCTTGGCCTGCCGCAGGCTACGCCCCAGAATCTTCCGCATGACCGAAGAGTCGTCCACAATCAATACGTTGATTCCCATGGGTTCCCCGCCAGGCCGTCCACTGTAACGTATCGACCAGCAAAGGGCCGCACCTTAGACTTCGGTTCTCGATCGTCTCAGGGGACGGGCGAAGAAGGGCAGCAGACGTCCAGGCCGCCCCCTGCGAGGACCGTCTGGGAACTCGCGGGCTCGACCGAGGGGCCCTCGACTCGTCCTTGTCTCGGGGAGGGCTTACTGGTCGATCTCGTGGGGCACGAGAGGTTGCGTGGCCTCCAGCGAGCGGAGATCTTCCAAACTGATCTCGCGGCCTTCTTCGTGGTACTCCTCGTCGACGTTGACCCGCCACAAGTCGTAGCGGCCTCCGACGATGTTTCGAGCCGCCAGCATGGCCGTAAGCATCGAGTGGTCTTGGTTGTTGTAGCGGTGCATCCCGTTGCGGCCGACGAGCTGCAAGTTGGGCAGCGTGGCGAGAAAGGCGCGCACCTTGGCCACGGCCGCGGCATAGCCGCGATCGTAGACCGGATAGGCCTTTTTCATCCGCACCACGGCCGCGTCGATGACGTCATCGGGATCAGCCAGACCCAGGGCCGCCAATTCGCGTTTGCCCAGATCGATGAGTTGCCGGTTCGAGCTGCTCCAGAGATCGTCCCCCTCCAGGCAAAAGTACTCGAGACCTAAACAGCTCGTCTTGGGGTCGGCGACCATCTCCGAGCTCCAGTTGCCGTAGTTTTGAACGCGCCCCATCTTGACGCTCGGTTCGTGGATGTAAATCCAGTTGTCCGGGAACAAGCCGTCTCGTTGAATGACGAGGGCGACGGTGAGGAAATCTCGGTAGCGGAGCTCCCGCGCCGCGCTCAAAACGTCTTCAGGAGGGGGCGGCTCGAAGCTTTCAACCAGCTCGCGAATGGCGACGCTGCTGATGACATGTTCGGCCGGGTAGGCCACTCCAGCCGCATGCACGGTCTCCACCCGGCCTTCGCTCCAGACGGTGCGTTCCAGCGGAGCGCCAAAAACCACCTGGGACCCCATCGACTCGACGATCTCGCGGGTCCTCTCCCACATCATTCCAGGGCCATGCCGGGGATAGAGAAACTCGCCGATCAGCGTCTTGACGATTTCTTCCTTGCTCTTTCCCCGCTCGCCGAACAGGGCGTTCTTAACGGCGGGGCTCTTCTGGGATTTTAGTGGCTGGCGGCGGTGAGTGACGGATCCCTCGCCACTGTGAGGCCGACCTCCCGGAGCCTGCTTCGGTGCCATTCAAGGGCTTCGTGACAACTCTACGGCCCCCAAGGCCGGGCGGCGACTGCGTTGGCCAAAAAGAATTACTGATAAACAAAGGGTTACGAGTAGAGCAAGGCTGCTGGCAGGTAGTCGTACAGTCTCCCGAAGGCTGTGAAATGCGGATCCACAACTGTCATCCAGTGGCCACACTCAAAGAGATAACTCCCTGTTTATCAGTGTCTTATTCCCTTTACGAGTTGCCCACGACCGGACTGGCGTGTAGGGTATTTGGGGATTTCTTGGCCGCCTTTTGGGCTCCGATGTGACTGCGGGCGACGTCGGGTCGGCAGGATGGAGGAGCCGGCTACCCGTTGGCCACCCACTAAAAACCCGGAAGAGCCAACGGCGGTTGTTAGCGATAGCCCTTTGATGCGCTGAGCGGCCCATTCGGCGTCAATCTGCGTGCAAGGGATGCCCCAGACCTTTTCCGTGTAGGTCTTGAAGAAGATTTCAAAAAGCCTTTTGCCGAAGCGGTTCGTGATCCAGGTCGCGAAATCCTCTTCGGGCTTGGTGGGAAACACCCTGGCCCGGCCATAACTGGCCACGCAGCGGATGGTTTCCAGCAGTCCCAGCCCGGCCAGCGCATTGAAGGGCTTCAGCGGGTAAGAGAAAAACGTCCCCTTGTAGTAGATTCGCGAAAGCCGTGGACGGGTGAGCAGGTCGTCGCCGAGGATCTCACGCCAGAGAGCCTCGACGGCCGAGACTTTGGTGAAAAAGCGGTGTCCCCCGATGTCGAAACGGTAGCCGTTGTGTTTGACCGTGCGGGCAAGTCCGCCGACCGTATCGTCCCGCTCGAGGACCATGGCGCGGACTCCGGCCTTGCCAAGCTCGTAGGCGGCTGTTAGCCCGGCGGGGCCGGCCCCTAGAATAACCACGGGCAGCTTCGGCGTCGTCAAGTCCCCCATCTTAACAAGAGTGCCTTGGATCTTCCGGTGGATGGTCTGGAATCAGGATCATTTGGATTTGCAAGGCGATTGGCGGCGAGGAGCTGGGTTCGGCGAGGCGGCCACGGCTCGTGGCGACAGTTTGGTACATCCCTAAGCGTCCAGTATACCGGCAAGCGGGGGCGATGAACCGCGCCGCTAGCCCGCTTTTCTCACCACGTGGCGAGGCGAAGTGCGTGAGAAGCCCGTCAGTACAAGGCGCGCGCCGCTCGGCGCCGCATTTCTTGAATAATGCGGGCGTACTTGAACCCTACGTTGAGCACGGCGAGCAAGCGCAACGCAGTAATGGCGGGCTTATTGCGTGCTTCGACCGTCAGGTGGTGAGAAATGCGGGCTAGATCCCTAACGGCAGGCGTTCGCTTCCGTTGCTGCCGGCTACTGGTGAGCAAGGCGGTCAAGGCCGGGCCCGTTCGGCGAGCGGGGGAGTTTATCCATCAAAGTCCGACCCGCAGCCCAGTGTTTGAGCATCACCACCCGTCCCCGCGTAGTAGCGAGCCGCGGCCCGACCGCACGGGAGCGAAACGAAAACTGTTCTCGAGCGCCGTCTGCCACTTGCGTTTTTGCTCAGAATGAATAAACTGTTACCAGGACGCAAGGAGGTTGCCATGCCCACCAAAGCGAAGACGCTTGTTTTAACGGTTCTTCCGGCTGTGCTTGCCCTAGCCGGATGCGGAGAAAGCGGCCCGGCCGGCCCGGCCGTCGGCACTCCGGAATGGCTCTGGCTGGCGGCGGTCGACAACTATGCCGCCGGAGACTTCGAGAAAACCCAAGACCAACTAGGCGAAATCCTCAAGAGCGATAATCCCTGGCGGACCCGAGCCGCCGTCTGGCGCGTCGCCATGCTCGCCGGCATGGCCCGTGCTTCCGGGGAACTCGCTGATGCTTACGAAAGCGGGGCCAAGAAAAACCCAGCCAGGGCAGCGAGCTTTCAAAATCCCATCCAGCAGTACCGCCGTGACGCTCGCCGCCACACGATCGCCCTGGCCGAGACCGTGGGCACGCTGAAGAAATCGCTCGGTGACGCCGGGACCGTGCCGCTCGATTTTTCTCTTCCACCCGGTACGCCAAGCCCCTCTCCCGACCTAGGGAGGGTGAGCGACGGTACGATCCTGCGGGAAGGCCCGGCAGCCAAGGCCAAGATGGACACCATCCGACGCGGCCTGCTGCTGGAGACGGCCAAAGCGGTCAACGCGGGAGATAACCTCGCCAAGGCGAGAAGTCTACTTGAAGCGCTGCCAGTGGAAATTCCCCGTCCCGTATTTTTCCTGAATTTGGGACGCTCCCTGTTTGAGCGCTCCGGTTTGTTCGATCGCGCTCACCTCAACGAGATCCCGAAGCGCGAGTTTATGCTGAACCGCGCCATCGGCTTCATCGCACCGGCGCTGGAATCCGAAGACGAGGGCCTGAAAAAGGAAGCCGAGGAACTGCAAAAGAAAATCCAGAAGTTACAAGAGAAGCAGTGATGAGTGACAGGCCAAATCCCGGCAACGACCGTTGCGCCCCGGCGCTTGTTCAAGTGTTGGTGCTTCCGTGGGGGACTCCGGAGAAGAAAGTAGTCTTGGCGTCCTGGGTCGGTGTGTCGTCAACCGTAGAGGATTGCGACAGAATGACGCAATCCATCTCTCCACAGTCCGATGGATCAAGCGTTTAGGGGGCGAGGGAAAAGACAGGTACTTTCTGGTACCTCTTGGGCTTGCGTTGTTTCTTCTGGATGATCTCGTCGATTAGCTGCGAGGTGGAAGCATCGAGCCAGACGTGGCCACATTGGGCACAGACTAAAGCTGGGACACTCTCAAAACGGTAGAGCTGCCGGCCCCAAGGCTGGGTGTGGGTAACGGTCTTTTTGTGCAGCGTACCGCCACACTCGGCACATCTGTTTTTGCTAGGCATAGTCACTCCTTCCGACGCGTCCACGGATCGACCCAGATATTCGGATCATACCAGTGGACCGTGATGATGTGCGTAAATCCGCCGTCAAAGGCACAGGCTACGTAGAGGGGTTCTCCCTTCACGCGGGCCATGAACAAAGCTTTTGGGAAAGGACGAGCTTTGGGGTACTGCTCGATTACGTCTCCGGTTGTGATCACCCCCTTGATTTCTCGGTCAGAGACTCTACGTCCGCCCATGCGTTGCTTGGCATGGGTGGTGATGAAATAGCGGTTGTTGGCAACTGCCCTGCGCAGGGCCGGGATATCAAGCTTGGGCATGCCAATACGTCAAGGGCAAGGGCGGCATTGGTTAGCGTACCAGGTGGTCGGAATTCGTCAAGCCGCTTTCAGCATGGAAAAATCAGATCATTCGGGCCCGTGAAACCTGCGTCTATACCGACTAGAATGACGCAATCCTCGTTGTCCACAGCCCCGTAGCGCGGGGCTGGGCGGCCGTTTTGCCCAGGCCTGCGGCTTTTTCTATATCCGGTCTGACGTATTGAGCGGCGACCGTACCTCGTCCACCTCGATGAGACCTATTCGCTGTGTGACCCACCGGGCGCTCGACCAGCGTCAATCCAACGGGTCTTGAACCAACCCTCGGTGGACTGGGTTGTGGTGGATCAGAGCGCCCGCTGGAAAAAGGACCGCAGGTCCGGGCCAAACGGCCGCCCAGCGGCGCGCTACGGGCCAACGGATCGGCATAAGCGGCGTTGAAAAGCGCCCCCGAGCGCCGTGAGCCCAATGCGTTGATGCCGAATGGTCCAGCGGAACTTTGAAATGCACTTTCCAACGTCCGCTTCATTCCCTTGTTATTCTTCCAGCAATCACGTCCGTCGTGCGTAGGGTGAGATTCGGGAACGTTCCTTACTCGAAAAAGCAAAATGGGGCCATCCGCATACCTCTCTCGTCGGGAAAATCACCCCCCCCAGAATGTGTCACTGTCTGCACCGGTTGAGACCAAAAGAACGAAGGTTCGTCATCAGAAACGCCCTGCGGCACATGTGCTACGAACTCAAGAAGCGCCCAGCTCTTCCTCGAACTCTGGTGTACAAGCTTGCCTACCGCGCCGGCACCTGAAGCTGAAGCTTGCTGTAGTCCGGATTAGTCAAGGGCTTTCTCCTAAGCACCGGGCGCAGAACGCTCTCGCGATCAGCGGCGCGGCAAAGCCGCCGGCCACTGCAACAGCCGATTATGTCACATAAGACGGTTATTAACAGGGCTGCGCTGTGGGTAGACTGGCTGTCGCCACAGTGTGCGCGTCGGCGTGCCGCCCTGGTTAAGGAAGCTCGATCTCCAGGCCGAGGATCAGGCTGCTCCAGGATTTGCCGTGGCCGTCAAGATTCAACGACTCGTTGACGCCGCCCTCGAGCGCCCTGTCCATCACGAAGTTGAATCCGTGCAGCTTGGGCAGATCATAGCGTACGATCTCGCCGCGCAGCAGCTCGCCGAATGCCGTCTTCAGCCGCTGGGGCGTCAGCCATGCCTTGACGATCTCGTAGTCGGCCGGGTCGTAGACGAACAGGCACAAGTTCGATCGATCGCCCTTGTCGCCGCTGCGCGCATGGGCGAGCTCGCGAAGCTGGACCCGGCGGCTCATGCCACCAGCACCTCGGTTTTGGGATTCACCCGCCCGCGATCGACCCAGGTCGAATAGGTGATGACCGACGGCGTGACGCCGCCGCGATAGCCGCCGCCACCCGCCGGGCCGCAGCAAAGCAACGACTCCACTTCCCACAGCAGTAGCTCGGCCTCTTCCCGGGAGGGCGCGCGCATGGCGCAGCGCAGCCGCACGTCGCGACTGTCGGTGGGGTAGTCGGCGGCAGTTGCGTGCAAGGAGGAAACGCCGATCAAGTCTACCCGCACGGGCAGGTCGGCCTGGTGCACGCGCGCCAATCGCTCGACCACCACCTCGCCCGCCGCCCGCCCACGCTGCTGGGCTCCGGGTCCGGCATAAGAGATCCCCGCTTCCGCCAGGTAGCCGCCGTCGAACGCTACCGTCGCCTTAAGCTGTTCCGGCCGGGGTGAGCCACTACCGCCCGAGACGCGAACGCGGTTACCGCCCTCGTCGCTGACCGTGACTCGGGAGAAATCGGCGGTTACGTCCGGCGTGAGGTAGCGCGCCGGGTCGTGGACCTCATAGAGGAGCTGCTCTTTGACCGTGCGCTCGCTGACCACTCCGCCCGTGCCTTCGAGCTTGGTGACGCAGGCGCCGCCGTCCGCTTCCACTTCGGCGATGGGAAACCCGATGGAGGCGAGGTTCGAGACGTCTTTGTAGCCGGGGTCGGCGAAGTAGCCTCCGCTGACCTGCGCGGCGCACTCGAGTAGATGGCCCACGACCGTTCCCGCGCCGAGCAGTTGCCAGGCGTCCGGGGGCCAGCCGAAGTGGTGGCACAAGGGGGCTAGAAACAGCGCCGGGTCGGCAACCCGGCCGGTGATGACGACGTCGGCGCGGGCTTCGAGGGCGGGCAGGATAGCGTCGGCCCCCAGATAGGCGTTTGCGCCGATCAAGGCTCGCCCTACATCTCGCACCGCCATCCCTTCCCACAGCAAGGTGTCGGGGCCGACCAGATGGCCCACGTCGTCGCCTTCGATCGCCGCCACCTTGAGGCCCTTGAGGCCAAGCCGACGGGCGACCTCCACGGTCTTCCGCGACGCGCCGCTTGGATTCGTAACGCCCATGTTGGTCACGACCGTCGTGCCCTGCGACGCGCAGCGGGGCAAAACGGCGCCCATGCGGCGTTCGAGCCGCCTGTTATACCCGAGGCTGGAATCGAGTTGCCGGTCGCGGTAACCGAAGGCCAGCGTGCGCTCGCCCAGACACTCGAAAATGATGGCGTCCAAGCGCCCTCGCTCGACCAGGTCGACCGCCGGGTCGAGCCGATCCGAGGAGAAACCCGCACCCGTGCCGAGGCGGTAAGCGCGCGCGTCTCGCATGGCGGGTAATGTAGCAGAAACCGCGTTGGCGGCTGGGCTAGCCCGGAAGTGCTTCGTTCACAAAGCCTTCTGAGCCGCGACCGCGAGGGAGCGGTTCCCGAATTGACGACCCAGAAACGATCGCTAACTCATGATAGTAAGCACTAGCCTGGAGACGGGTTCACTACGGATTTGGCCATGTCGGGGATCGAAAGCGACGTGGCGCGCGCTTTCAGCGTGCTGTGCCGGCATTCTTGCCGGCATCCGAATGACCCCCACCATGCAGCGGGGCCACCAGGCGCGCGAACGAAGCTTTTGGGGTGAACCCCTCGGCTGAGACAATTTGGGATAGCGACAGTCGCCGTTCAATGGTTTTTCCTTCTCAAAACAGCCTCTTCCCTTTTAGCATGGTCCTCGGCTGGTGAAGCGGAGGCGGGCTGTGGTGGGCGTAGATCTCCTCCCGCTTGAGCGTCTTGATGAAGCTCTCACAACTGGCATTGTCGTAGGGGTTCGCTGGCCGACTCATGCTGGGGATCGCTTGGTGGCGGCGCAAGCTCCTCACATAGGCGCCGGAAGCCTACTGCACGCCGCGATCGGAGTGATGGACCAGGCCCGGCGGCGGCTGCCGTTCGGCCATCGCCTGCTCCATCGCCTGCTCCAGCGCCCAGCCCACCACCTTCCGCGAGTAGGCGTCCACGATCACCGCCAGATACACGAACTCGGCCTTCAGCCGGATGTAGGTGATGTCGGCCATCCACAGCTGATTAATCCCCCGCAGCTTGATCCGGGCGGCTAGGTTGAGGTACACCTCCAACGGATGATCGGCGTCCGTGGTGGCCACGAACGCCCGCGGCTGCACCCCGAACAAGCCGTCCTGGCTCCTGATCCGCGCTACGCGCTTGTGGTTCACCAATATCCCCCGCCGACGCAGTTGCGCCGTCACCCTGCGGTAGCCATAGCGTCGCCGATGTTCCAGGGCCACCTCCTGGATCGCCGACCTCACTTCCATGTCTTCCTCCAGCGGCATCTGCTGTTGCCAGCCGCGATAGAAACCGGCCCGGCTTACTGGGGCCAGCCGGCACATCCGCTCGACACGCAGTCTGCCTTGCAGCGGCATCAACTCCCGGATTTGGTCGTAGACGCCTTCTCGCCACAGCTGCCGCTGCCGTGGCGTCGAGCCGCGACTTTTTCGAAGGCGCCTTTGAAAAAATCCGCTTCCAGCGTCTTGTCCCCCAACAGACGCTGCAAGGCGCGAATCTCCTGGCGCAGTTCCCGCTCGCGGGAGGCGGCCGGCGGAGCTGGCCCCTCCTCGGTCGGCTCCATCCGATTTCGCCACCGCTACAGCAGCCCGCGATGAATCCCCAGTTCCTGCGATAGCGCTGTCACGCTCTCGCAGCTCTTCAGCCGCTCCAGTGCCATCCTGCGGTACTCTTTCGGGAAACTTGTAAACTCGTCTCTTGCCCACTCGCAGTTGCTTTCCTGGCTAAAGTGTCGCTACTCCAACTGTCTCATTTTTGGGGTTCACTCCAGCACGCAAGAATGCGCGCGCCACGCGGGCCAAGGGCCGCCGCGCGGAACCGAAGTGTGTTCCATGAGCTTCGATCCCACGTCCGCTGTGTTACTTTGGCCCCATGTTTTCCTCAAGGACTCGTTGGGACACATCCCCGAACCGGCTGGCGGCGTGTCTCGATAAACGCCGGCGTCGGGGGCTGCCCATTGTTGATCTAACGGAGTCGAATCCGACGCGCTGCGGCTTTAGCTACGATCCGGAACCCATACTCCAAGAACTGGCGTCCGCGGCTTCGCTGCGATATGAACCGGACCCGCGCGGACTGGCCGTGGCGCGCCAGACCGTGGCCGACTACTACGCCGACCGTCGGGCGCGCGTATCATCGGACCGGATCATCCTCGCCACGGGGACCAGCGAAGCTTACGCCTTTCTGTTTCGGCTGTTGGCTGATCCGGGGGACGAAATCCTGGCACCCTCGCCCAGCTATCCGCTGCTGGATTTTCTGGCCGAGGTGAATGACGTCAAGCTGGTCTCCTACCCTCTCTTGTACGAAAACGGCTGGCGCATCGATCTCGAACAACTCGCCGCGGCCATTAGTCCTCGCAGCCGCGCCATCGTCGTCGTCACGCCCAACAACCCCACGGGATCGTTTCTCCAGCATGGCGAGATCGAACGATTGATCGAATTGGCAAACGACCATGACCTAGCGCTCATCGCCGATGAAGTATTCCGCGATTACTCCTGGGCGCCCGAAAGCAGCCAACCGGACAGCCTCGCAACCGTGGAGGACTGCCTTGCCTTTACCTTGAGCGGGTTGTCCAAAATCGCGGCTCTGCCGCAGATGAAACTGGCTTGGATCGTGACCAACGGACCGAGCCTGCTCGTTGACGACGCGCTGCGCCGCCTGGAGGTTATCGCTGATATTTATCTTTCCGTAAGCACCCCGGTCCAACAGGCTGCCGGCGCCTTGTTGGCGCAAGGAGACCGCCTACGGCCGCAACTTCTCGAGCGAATCCGTGAGAATCTCGCGTTTCTCGATGGGAGCTTAACCCGGCGGCTCCGGCGTCTCGAAGCCGAAGGCGGCTGGTACGCCATGCTACAAGTGCCGGGGATCGCGGACGACGAAGATTGGGCGGTCCGGCTGCTCGAAGAAGACGGTGTCTACGTTCACCCCGGTCAATTTTTCGGCTTCTCACAAGAAGGGCATCTGGTGATCAGCCTAATCACGCCGGAGGAAATTTTCAGAAAAGGAATGGCCTTCCTCTTGGCGCGTCGGTAGTTCCCCCGGTGCCGTGCTTGGACCTGCTGGATTGCAGTTGGCCTGGAACTCGGGGGCCGTCATCGGTTGGCCGCACGGTTGGAGAAAGCACCCAGCCCCCGGCGTCCTTCGGACTTGTGCCGCTCTCTTAGCCTCCCCCTCGCCATCGAAGATGTTTGACTCATATACACAGTTACACATAAACTGTGTATATGAAAAATATCACCCTTAGTGTGGATGAGGATGTGCTCACCGCGGTTCGGCGCTACGCGGTCGAGCGCGACGCCTCGGTCAATGGGTTGGTCCGCGAGTTCCTGACTAGTATTGCCCAACGCCACGACCGGGCCCGGAAGGCGCGGACACGACTGCGCCAGTTAAGCAACCGGTCGCGGGCACGCCTCGGACGGAAGTCATGGACCCGAGACGATCTCCATGAACGCTGACTGCTTTCTCGATACGAACGTCTTGGTCTACGCCGCGGCCGGACGCGAGACAGAGGAAACGAAGCGAAAACTCGCCTTGGAGTTAATCGAGAACCGGGACTTCTGCCTCTCCGCACAAGTCCTGCAGGAGTTTTATGTGGTCGTCACGCGAAAGATCGAGCGCCCCATGCCGGCCGAACAAGCCTTGGAGTGGATCGAGCGTCTGGAGGCGTTCCCCTGCCTGGCCGTCGATAATGCGCTCGTCAAAGTGGCCGTCGAGATCAGCGAACGCCATCGAATTTCCTACTGGGATGGCGCCATCATTGCCGCTGCCGAAGGCATGGGGGTACACACGCTTTACAGCGAGGACTTAAACCACGGGCAGCGATACGGTTCGGTTGAGGTCCGCGATCCCTTTCGCGCTGAATCGACGTAGGGTCGGCGGCCGGTGGTGGTGGGAAAGCGGGCTAAGCAGGGGGCTGACCGGGGCTACACACTCGGTCGGAATGATCGCAGGCGCAAGCTATTCGTCACGACCGAAACACTCGAAAAAGCCATCGCCGCGGAAGCCAGGATCGGCGACAGCAGCCACCCTGTCCAGGGGTAGAGAACCCCCGCCGCTATAGGGATGCCGATCGCGTTGTAGGCGAACGCCCAGAACAGGTTCTGACGAATGGTGCGCAACGTTTTACGGGAAAGCTCGATGGCCGCGGCGACCCCTCGCAGCTCGTTGCCCACCAGTACGATATCAGCGGTTTCGATGGCTACGTCCGTTCCCGCGCCGATGGCGATGCCGAGGTCGGCTTGGGCCAACGCGGGAGCATCGTTGATGCCGTCGCCTACCATGGCCACGAAGCGGCCTTCGGACTGTAGCTTCTCCACCTCTTGCGCCTTGCGGTCCGGCAGGACTTCGGCCCGCACGTCGTCGATACCTACTTGAAGCGCCACCGCCTCGGCCGTCGGGCGATTGTCGCCGCTCATCATCGCCACTTGCAGTCCCATTTGTTTGAGTCTGTGGATGGTCTCTCGCGCCCTTGGCTTGGCCGTATCGGCGACGGCGATCGCTCCCGCCAGACTGCCGTCCCGCGCGGCGAGGATCACCGTTTTGCCGTCCTCCGCCGCCCGTTGCCCAACCCCCTCGGCCGCTGCGGTCTCCACCCCGCGGCGGCGCAAGAAGGCGTTGCTCCCCACGAGCCACCCGGCTCCCCGCAGGCGGGCTTCGACCCCTTGCCCGGGAATCGCCTGGAACTCCTGGGGATTCTCCGCTCGCAAGCCGCGGTTCTCAAGCTCCCGGACGATCGCCTCCCCCAACGGATGCTCGGACCGGCGTTCGATCGAAGCAACCCCAACAAGAAGCTCATCTTCTGAAACCGCCTCCAAGGGGATGATGTCGGTCACCCTCGGCCGGCCCGTGGTGATGGTTCCCGTCTTATCGAAAACGATCGTTCCGATCTTGTGGGAAATCTCAAGAGCCGCTCCGTTTCTGATCAGGATGCCGTTTTCGGCGGCGCGTCCGATGCCCACCATGACGGCCGTCGGAGTGGCCAAGCCCATCGCGCACGGACAGGCGATGATCAGCACGGCTACCGCGTTGAGCACGGCCAGCCGCAACCGCTCGTCCGGCGGCGACAGCAAGAACCACGCGGCGAACGTAATCACTGCGATCCCAATGACGATGGGAGTGAAGTAGCCGCTGATCACGTCCGCCAGCCGGGCAATGGGCGCCTTCGACTGCTGTGCTTTTCGGACGAGCTCGATAATCTGAGCCAGGATCGTCTCGCTGCCCACCTTCCGCGTTTCAAAGCGAAAACCGCCGGCCCGGTTCAGTGTTCCGCCGAAGACTTCATCGCCAACGGCTTTTTCGGTCGGAATACTCTCGCCCGTCAGCATCGACTCGTCGATGCTCGAGCGGCCCTCAAGCACGACGCCGTCCACCGGGATTTTCTCTCCCGGGTGAACGATGACAACGTCTCCGATTCGAACCTGCTCGATCGGCAGGTCCGCTTCGACCTGATCTCGAACGACGCGGGCGGTTCTTGCCCGCATGCCGACCAAGCTGCGAATCGCCGAGGACGTTCGGCCCCGCGCGCGCGCTTCGAGCATGCGCCCGAGCAGGATCAGCGTGATGATCGCCGCCGCGGTTTCAAAGTAAACCGGAGCGTGCCGGTCCGCGGCGCCGGGTCCCAAAACGAGCGCCGGCGCCACTGTAGCGACCGTCGAGTAGAGAAACGCCGATCCCGTACCCACGGCGATCAGCGTATTCATGTCGGAAGTTCGGTGGAGCGCCGCGGCCCACGCGGCTCGATAGAACTGGCCGCCTCCGTAGAAGACCACCGGAAGAGTTAGCAGCAACTGCAGCCAGTTGATGCCGGGAAATGCGATCGCCCCGTGAGACATCGCCAACACCAAAAGAGGCGCGGTGAATAGGGCGGAGACGACGAGTTTGCGCTTCCACCGGCGCGACTCGGACTCCTCGTCAGTTCCGTCCGGAGGCCGAGTGGAAGTCTCCCGAGCTTGGTACCCGGCTTCCTCGACGGCCTGGCGAAGCAGTTCAATGGTCGTCGTACGCGGATCAAACTCAACGGCCGCGGTACCGGTGGTCAGGTTTACTTCAGCCAGAGACACGCCGGACACCGAGGCCAGTCTCCTTTCGATGGTGTGAACGCAGCCGGCGCAGGTCATTCCGCTGATCGTGAGTTCGGCTTTTTCGGTCGTGGGCGCGGCTGTTGGAGCCGTGGCGATACCGACAAGCCCACTAGACGGTGTTGATTGCGGGGCGCGGGCCAACGGCTTGGGGGAAGCGCCGCTAGGCGTCGCGACCGATAGCTTCCCGCCGAGCGCAACGCGGGACCCGTTCCCCGGTGTCGTGGCGATGGCCTCGTAACCGGCGGCCCGCACCGCTTCCAGTAGATCCCGCACTTGAACTTCGACCGGATCGGCGGTGATGTTGGCTTCGCCGCCGGCTAGATGAACCTCGACGCCACTGACGCCCCGGACCGCCGCAAGCCGGCCCTTCACAGCCTTGACGCACCCGTCGCAGGTCATACCTTTGATCTTGAGGAAGATCGTTTCGAGGCTTCGCTTTCCGATCGTCATCGTCGGCCGCCTTTCGTTTTCTTCCGTTTGCCCTCCGCCGGCGGGTTGGGCGGATGGATCGAGTCCGGCTTCAGACCTTCGATGAGTCCGCAGACGATGCCGTCCTTTTCGCCCTCGCGCTCCCAGGCCTTGAGCGTCTCTCGAAGTTCCCTCCGGTAGCGTTTGAGTTGCGCCAGCCTCTGCTCCAGCTCCGCCAGACGGCCGGCAGCCAGGCGTCGGACCTCCGCGCAAGGGCGTTTGCCGGTCCGGGCCTCGGCGATGATGCGTCCGATTTCGTCGAGACGGAATCCCACCGCCTGCGCTTTCTTGATGAAAGACAGCCGTTCAAAGACCGACGGATCGTAGAGCCGGTACCCGGCGGGCGTGCGGGCGGCCGGGCGGATCAGACCGCGGTTCTCGTAAAAACGGAGTGACTCGACGCCCATTCCGGATCGGCGGGCGACCTCTCCAATCCTAAGATGACCGAGCGGCTGGCTGGGATGCGGTTGGGGCATGACAGTCACAGTATATACTCTATAGTCGGCTATAGAGTCAAGGGCGGTGGGGCGGCACGGCCCTTTTTGCCGGAGCGCGTACTCGACCGCACCCCTTCGAGCGCGGCTCCGGGGCCGGCCACCGGCCGAGCCCGCACGTCTAGGGACTCGTCAAGAGCCGGTAGCATCTCCGGTTGCTGGTCGGAAACAACAATAGCGCTTTGGTCAAGCGAAACTTTCTCTTGTCCGCCGGCGGGCTACTGCTGGGGTCCCAACGCCATTCGCGCGACGGCATCATGTGTGCCGACTGGACGAGCAAGGACGCCCAGCGTGCTTCGAGGGGCGAACTGCTTTTCACGCCACTCAGGGCAAACGAATACGAGCCCAGGTACGGGGGCGAACCCGGGCTGAGCAGGATCAACAGCGGACCGGGCTTGAATCGGTGCTCTCCAGCGTCCAAAATGATTCCGGAACTGGGGTCAAGGTTCATGGCAATAACTTCACGCTGGCGAACGGCAGATCGCACGGTATCCTTTACAGCGACTAGTTTTGTGTAGCGCGGACCTGGCGCCTTTCCAGGGTCCGCGTCGTTGGCTGATCGGGCGGCACGGTTGGGCAGCGCTCCGGGCGGCGTCGCTAGCCTACAGAATAGGCCCGCATTTCTCACCGCAAGAACCGTAGGGACGGGCCGCTGCGCCCGCCCAGAGAGGTTCTCACGGGGTTGGGTTGGGTGATTGAATCGGACGGAGTGTGCGTCTTACGAATGGGCGGACACGGCGGTCCGCCCCTACAAAGACGTTCGTTCAACGCCGCTCGACCACCGGGTGGTGAGAACTGCGAGTTAGAGCCCGTAGCGTAAACCTGGGCCGTCTTTGGCCCAGATCCGCGTGGCGGCTAGCGCCACGAAGGCCGTGCCTGGACGCGCGTGAACGTCCGGCGGAAGCAAGTTCACTAATTCCAAAACATCACGGAAGTCGGAAAGTTCCCTGACGCTCCAGTCCCCGAGCGGATGCGGGACAAAGGAAAGCAAAGGCTCGCCCGGGAAAAATGCGCTAGCATTCAGAGAGGGGTCAAAGTCGGGCGGTCTCCTCAGCTTTCTCGCCTTCAAGAGTGTTCGTCATCACTACTAACCCAACAGAGGACCGCCGATTCCGCGAGGTCGGTCGGATTTCTGCCGCCCGCTTTTCCGTCAAGCTCTTGGTCGCCGTCCGGCCGCTTCTGCTGCTGACGTTTGGCTATTTGGCGTATTCGAGCGGGGCCTGCGCGCAGGAGTCGAGTTCGGCCGTGACCGGTCGGGCGGTTGTTCAAGGTCCGGATGGGCAAAGTTTCTCGGTGGCCGGAGCGACGATGGAACTCACTTCGGTTTCCGAAGACACCGCGAGCGCCTCGCCGCCGCTTCAGGTCAAAACCAACCGCTCGGGCGTGTTTCGATTCAAGGACGTTGACGAAGGCTGTTACATCGTCGTGGGACAAAGCACCGAACTCCGAGGCCAGAGCGGGGTGTTTTGCGTCCCCTGGCCGGATGAACCGGATCTAATCGCCGTCGAGATGGAGATCGTGCAGGTCGTTGAGTCTGTCCAGGTGACCGCCTCGGTCATTGAGATCGACCCGACGGAAACCTCCTCCACGGGGTCGGTGGGTGTTTCCACCCTGCACGACGCTCCCAAAGCCAACCGCAGCTTCGAGGACGTGATGCCTCTGATTCCCGGGGTGCTGCGGGGACCGTCCGGGGAGATCAACATGAGCGGCTCTCGTGCGTCGCAGAGCACCACGGAGCTCAACGGAGTGGATGTCACCGACCCGGTCACTCGAACAACCCAGATCAACTTGCCCACCGAGACCGTTTCGAGCGTACAAGTTCTTACTAGTCCTTACGACACGCAATACGGCGGCTTCGCCGGAGCGGTCTCGACTGTCGAGACGAAGCCCTCTAACTTGTCGAACCTTAAAGTCAGTCTCCAGAATTTCACTCCGCGGATCCGCAGACGAGATGGAGCGATCATGGGCATCGAGTCGAGCACTCCGCGATTCACCGTGACAGGCCCCATCCGGAAGGGCAAGCTCGGTTTCTTTCACTCGACGGAGTACCAGTTCGTGCGGGCTGACCAGGAGGACGCCAACCTGCCCTTACTCGAAAGGGACGTGGAGCGCGAGGCCCTGAGCATCTTCACGCAAGTCGACGCCCGTCATTCGGACCGTAACGGAACCACCGCCAACTTGCTGATTTATCCCGAGAAGCTGAACTTCTTCGGGCTCAATGCGTTTACGCCACAGCAATCCACCACGAACTTGAGACGTCGGGGGCGCTTAGCCACCCTTCGAAACACCCACGAGTTCCGCTCCGGCGCGACGCTTCTCTCTCAGCTTTCCTATCAGAATCTCGACAGCGACGTAAGACCGCTCAACTCCGATCCGGCGCGGATCGGACTCGAACGAGCCAGTGGCGGGTTCTTTAACCGACAGAGTCGCAGTACGATTCGAAGGAAGTGGTCGGAGCTATACCGCTTCGCCCCTTTGGATCGTATGGGGCGCCACCAACTCAAAACTGGGTTCCAGCTTGGAGCGGAGAGCTATCACGGCGATCAGATTTTCCGGCCGGTCACGTGGCTGGGGATCGAGGATCGGCCGGTCCTCCAACTGGACTTCACGCCACCCGCCGGCGTGCGCGCCTCGAAGAACGACTTCGCCATGTTCCTCCAGGACAAGTGGGAAGTCGCCTCGGCCCTGACGCTCGATTTGGGCCTGAGGGTCGATCGCGACTCCATCGCCTCCCAGGCCAATCCCTCTTACCGAGCCGGGTTCGCCTACGCGATCGGAAAGGCCGCGAGGACTCTGCTGCGCGGCGGCGTGGGCCTCTTCTTCGACCGAATCAGTTTCACCGCGCCAATGTTCCTGCAACTTCCTCAGCGCACCGAGACCAGATACGGGGCGGACGGCCGGATCGCCTCCGAACGTGCGTTTGAGAGCCGTGTCGATGGGCCTATTCGCAACGCCCGTAGCCTGAGCTGGAGCCTCCAGCTAGACCGCGAAGCGATTCCCGATCTGTTCTTGCGCGCCGGGTATCACCAGAGGAGAACCACGCGCAACCTATTGGTCGAACCGGAGTTGGGCGTCGGCACCCTTGATTTGGGGGTTGCCAGGGACTTTCTCACCTTGAGTAATCGAGGACGAGATAGTTACCGAGAATGGCAGTTCAGCGCGCGCTACCGGCTCAGCGAGGGCGGTCACTTGACGGCTTCCTATGTTCGCTCCTCCTCGGTCGGAGACCTAAACGATTTGGGAACGATCTACTGGCCGACGCCCTCCGCCCTCATTTGGCCCAACGAACGGGCCCCGCTCACGTTCGACGTGCCGAACCGCTTCCTGTTTTGGTCTGAAGTCGGCATCCCCTGGGACCTGCGAGCCGTACCGGTTTTTGAATTACGCAGCGGCTTCCCCTATTCCACGTTCAATCAGGACCGCGATATCGTCGGCGCCCGACATCGGGCCGGGCGGTTCCCGCTGTATAAATCCCTCGACCTCCAGGTGACGAAGGAATTCTCGATTCAGATGGGCAAAAAGAAAAGGCGCTTCCGGGCGGGCATACGCATCTTCAACCTTCTGAACACCTTCAACCCACAGGACGTACAGAGCAATCTCGGCAGCCCGTACTTTGGAACGTTCTATCGAGGCGTCAAACGCAAGCTCCGGGCGGTCTTTGAACTGGGCAACTAGCCCGCGTTTCTCACCAGCGGCCGGTCGACGCACACGATAAGCCCGCCGTCACTGCGTTGCGCTTGCTCACCGTGCTCAACGCAGGCTTCAAGAATGTAGGGGCACGGCATGCCGTGCCCGAGGGCGTCGAGCGGCACGCGCCTTGTACTGACGGGCTTCTCACGGGCTTCGCCTCGCCACGTGGTGAGAAAAGCGGGCTAGCGGAGCGGCAAAACGCGTCGGGGCGCCGTGTGCAAGGGGGCCTTCAGGCCCGCGTCGAGTGCCGCCTCACCCTGTGGCGCCGACTAGGTGGATTCGCTTTCCGAGGAAAGACCCGAGGCAAGATTACAACTCTGGCGGGTAGTAGCCGCTTCGGTGGCGGATTTCCATCTCGGCTTCGAGATTGACTTTGACTTTGATCTCGCGGAACTTCTGGTCACTGAAGGGAGCAGGGGGATTGTACGCTAGGATGTACTGGCTCTGAACATCGCCCGCGATGGCCAGTATGGCTCGATACAGGGCTTCCAACTGGGCGCGAGCGTATTCACCGGTCCCCACGGTTCGCACGTAATTGCCTGCGTCCTGGGGTTGCGAGAGATAGCCCGATATGTCGCTGTGGACGCCCTCCATGGGAGAGCCCACCCGGCCCCCGGTGGCATGGGCCAAACGATAGAGGTTTTTTTCCTCTTCTTCGTGAAAACCCCAGGCGACCGTGCTGACGCTGAATATCGTCACGTGGTTGCGTTGTGCTTCGAAGATTACCTCCTCTAGGGTGCGCTTGCTGGCGTTGTCGTGCCCGTCGCCGACAATGACGATGACTTTCCGAGGCTCGCCCGACCCTTGGTAGGTCGCCGACGCCAATTGCTCCGTGCAGGCTGCATAAATGGCATCGAGCATGGCGCTGCCGCCGCCGTGCTTGAGTCTTTCCATCCTCTGCGCAATTGGGTAGGGATCAGCGGTCGTTTCGACGAGCAGGTCGACTTCCGTGTGATAGCCCATCAGGAAGCCCTTGTTGCGCCCCTCTTCGGGAATCAGGATATACGCTAAATCGCCTATCGATTCCTTGTAGCTCTTGTAGTAGATGCGGGCCGTGTTGCTCAGCTCGACCAAGAAGCCGACCCATAAAGGTGGTTTGGCTTCTTCCGCCGTACTCGCGGTGAAGTAGCGGATGGCAACTCGCTGGCCGTCTTCGTAGACCTCGAAGTCGTCCTTGTTTAGATCGACGATGTACTTGCCTTCATTGTCGGTGACCGTCACCGGAACATTGACGACATCGACATCGACGCGAATCGTTTCCGCGGGCTGATCCGCTTGCTGCCCACACAGCAAGCCGCACGAGATCAGCAGCGAGACGGAGACGTGACTCCACATAGCGGATCGAAACCCGTCCTTATTCTAACCCAGCGGTTGGCCGAAATCGGGCTACTGGGTCTGAAAAGGGACAAGGTTGTTACAGAGACGAGCGCCTCCCCGCGTCGAGGGTCCCGGATTCGGATGCGTGAAAGCCGATCTTCACCTAAAGCCGCATTTCTCACCAGCGGCCGCCACGAATGGAAGCAAATGCCCGCCGCCAAGGATGTAGGGGCGCGATTGATCGCGCCCAGGGACAAACAAGAGTGTCTGTCCCTACAGCGCTCGGTCGGTTTGGTAGGGGCCGGCACTCTTGTTGGTCCTTCGCGGCGATCTTTCGTACAAATCCGGGCTGAACAATCTGGATTGATCGGAAGCGGACCAACGAGAACGACCCGTCTTGTGACGACCCGGCGAAATTTGTGAGAAAAGCGGGCTGAGAGCTCCGCGTCAGGGCCGCTTGTAAATCTCGCCCGCTTTCATCACGAACGACACGCGGGTCATCGTCTCGATATCCTCGGCCGGGTCTTCGGGAGTGGCGACGAGATCGGCGAGCTTCCCTGCTTCGATGGCGCCAAGTTCGTCTTCGACGCCCAGCAGTTCGGCCGCGCCGAGTGTCGCTGAACGAAGAGCCTCTAAAGGGGACATCCCGCCCTCCACCATATAACGAAACTCCTTCGCGTTCTCGCCGTGCGGGATCACCCCGGAGTCGGTCCCGAAAGCGATCTGGACCCCTGCCTGGTAAAACCTACGGAAAGTCGCTTGTGCTTTCGGGGCGATGCTGATCACCTTGGCGCGGACCATTTCAGGGAAATAGCCGGGAATCTTGGCCTTCTCGGCGGTGAACCAGCCCGCGGCCAGCGTGGGCACATACCAAGTGCCGTGTTTCTTGAAGAGCTGGATCGCCTCCTCGTCCGCCAGCGTGGCGTGCTCGATCGATCGCACGCCGGCCCGGATAGCCCGCTTCATGCCTTCGGCCCCATGGGCGTGCGCCGCGACGTGGAACTCGTAGTCGTTCGCAGTGGTGACAATCTCGCGAATCTCACTCTCGGTGAACTGCGGATTCTGTCCGCTCTTGGCCACGCTAAGGATGCCTCCGGTGGCCGTGATCTTAATCACGTCGGCGCCCTCCTTGTAACGCTGACGCACGGCCTTGCGCGCGTCATCGAGGCCGTTCACGACGCCCTCGACGGGCCCCGGGTCCCCCATGAGGTCCGCGCGTAAACCGCTGGTCAGATCCGCGTGGCCCCCGGTTGTGGCCAGGGATTGGCCGGCGTTCCACATCCGCGGACCTTTCACCAGCCCTTCTTCGATCGCTTTCTTCAGGGCGATCGATACGTTATTGCGCGTTCCCAGGTCTCGCACCGTCGTAAAGCCCGCTAGCAGTGTCCTTTCGGCGTAAACCGCGGCTCGGAAAGCGTGATCGGCCGGGTTCAGACGAAACAGCTCCTCGTAGTGCTTGGGGCTCATTTGAATGAACAAATGGACGTGCATGTCCATCAGTCCCGGCATGCAGGTGTGAGACTTCAGATCAACAACCTCCACACCGGAAGTCGGAGTGGAATACCCGGCTTCGACGCTCTTGAAGCGGCCGGCTTCGACGACAACCGTAACGCGTTCACGGATGTTCCCGGCGCGGACGTCAACGAGCTTTCCGCAGTGCAGAAGAGTCGTCGCCCACAGACCGGGCGAGCTCAGTAGGAAAGAGACAACGAGTATCTTGCTCACAGGTTGGAGTACCTCCCGGGGACGCACACCGTCTGCTTTGAGCAGACCAACGCGGGGCTCTATTCTATCGCTCTTTGCCACGCGAGAATGCTCGCCCCGCCCGCACATCGCACCCCCGCGTCCGGGGAAATCGAAGAGCGAGAAACCGATATCGCCGCTCTGCTAATGTAGAGCCCGCATGGCCCGATCCGGAAACCCTTTGCGCCGGTCGCGGCGCCGCCGCTGGATCGGAGGAGTATGCGGCGGCCTGGCGGAGTGGTTGGGATGGAACCCCACTCTCGTGAGGTTGCTGTACGTTGTGATCTCGATTGTATCGGTCGGATTCCCCGGCACTTTGGCCTACATCATCCTGTGGTTTGTCATGCCTCTGAAGCCGAAGTAGTGCCGGCGGCTTTTGCGGGATCCACCGGCGTGCATCCGAGTCGTGTACGCGCGGGACCTTGGTAGGGGGGCGAGATGCCGGTGAATCTTTACGGCGTTTGCCGGCCGTTTGAACCGCCGCTGAGCGTTTCAATCAGGCGGTTGAGCTTCCTCTCCGTGTCCGCATGGAGACCAGCAAGCCCTTTGACTGTCTCCTCCGTCGCCTTTTGGGCAGCGATGAGTTCTTTATGACCCTCGGCCAGTGCGGCGATTCGGCGGTCATGGCTCTTGATCTGTTGTTCTTGGGCCGCGATTCGGCGATCGTGGCCGGCGATGAGCTTCATTCCTCCCTCGATAGGCTTGAGGATGGAATCTTGGCGTACGTTCATCGCGGCCTGTTGCTCAACGATAAACTCCATGGTCTTCTCGACGTCCATCACTCCGATGGTATCAGCAACCCAGAATCCTCCGGTCAGTCGGCAGGTTCTGGCGTCCGGCCGCGTCCGAAGAGGATAAGGTTCGCCGACTGAGTCCCTACCAGCGGAGAGACGCCGTGGTTCAAGATTTCGGCCTACCGGTCGGGCGAAGAGGCAGGATTGCGCGGAATGTCGATCCCTCGCCAACCTCGCTTTCCACTTCGATCTTCCCGTCGTGCTCGTCGAGGATGCGCCGGACGATGGACAAACCGAGACCGGTACCGACCTTGACGCCTTTGGTCGTAAAACCGGGGTCAAAAATCCGCCCCAGGTTCTCCGGCGGAATACCTCCCCCGGTATCTGTAATCTCCACAACCACATCATCCTCGGTGGTGAAGGTCTTTAGGTGAATCTCTCCCTTCCCTTCGATCGCCTGACTCGCGTTCACAAGCAGGTTCATATAGACCTGATTGAGCCGGCTTGGATGACATCGAATCGGTGGAACATCGCCGTAGTCTTTGTGCACGGTGACTCGATCCTTGAGCTGGTTGCCGATGAGGGTCAGGGTGCTCTCCAGGCCGTCGTGGATGTCCACCTCGTCTTCAGCCGCCTGATCGAGGCGAGCAAACGTGCGAAGACCGGTCACGATCTTGATCATGCGCTCGGCCGCCATGGCGCTGAATTCGGTAAGTGAAGACATACTCCGCAAAAGCTCCCGCACCTTGCCGGCCTGCCGTAGATCGCCCTGGGCCGGCCAATCTTCGAGCAACTGCCTTATCTTCTTGACCGTGAGACTCACCGTGTCGTTGTTGCTATTGAGAACCCCCAGCGGCGTGTTGATCTCGTGGGCGACTCCCGCCACCAGGTTGCCGAGAGAAGCCATCTTCTCTTGAATCACGAGCTGATTCTGCGTTTCCTTCAGCTCCTCGAGAGTGTGCTCCAGCTCTTTGTTCCTTCCCGCCAGCTGCTGGGTTCGCTCCTTGACTTTCTCCGCCAGGGACTGGCTGTACTCCTCCTGCTTCTTGTAGAGCAGAGCATTGTGAATAGCGCTGGCCGACAGGTTGGCGACAACCGAGACCAGCGTTTCGTCGCGCTCGGTAAATGCTTTCCGCTCGGCGCTTTCCACCGCGAAGACCCCCACCAGCGTATCTTTAATGAGCAGGGGAATCGCGATCTGGCTTTCCGCATCGGGAAGTCCCGGCAGCTCCGGCACCGCCCCCAGCTCATCGGCTTGGTCGGAGTGCGCCATCTCGCTGCGGACCGCGGCGGCGTAGGAGCGCGACTGGCTCAAGTTTCCAACGCGCATCATCTTCCGTCTGCGGGCGACCGTTCCGATCACGCCCACGCCGACCGGCGCTTGGGCGCCCACAGCGGGGTCCTTGTAGCCCCGACTGGCGACTACACTGAGTGTCTCGGCGGAGTCATCGAGCAGCAGAATGAGGGAATGGTGGAAGCCGAACAGATCATACATTGTCCCCAGCACCGCGGCATAAATTTCGTCCAGGTTCAGCGTCGCGTTGACCTCCGACGACATCTGTCGAAGGACGCGGACTTCTTCGCTCTTTTGGGCTAGCTCTTGCTGGAGCTGTTCGAGGGGCGTCTTGTCCAGTGGGGTGGCCATTGGACCGCGGCGAGGGTCAGTTGCCCGCCAGCTTCTCAACCGAGTTGACGCGGTAGATGTCGGCGGCCTTCAATTTAAAGATACCCGACATTCCCGTGGCGGAGGCGATCGCTTCGATGTGCATGTCCATCGTCTCGAAGATGGGCCCCTCAGTCTCCGAGTGGTCGTATTCAACCTGAAGCAGCCACTTCGTGGATCTCAGCAGATCGTTTAAGCCCGCATTTTCAATTTGATGTTTGACATCCCGACCTTCCAGCGGCCTTGAGCGTCTTTATTCATAGGGGCTAGAGCCCGATGAGGACGCCATGGAGGCCAACACCCAATGGGTGAAAAACAAACCAAGCCATTCCAGCTAAGTTTCAACGGCTTGTTGAAAGTCGATTTCCAGGGATCGCACGTCACTTCTGATGGTGGCCTGATTTTGGTTCGCGAACTGGACGAACGGCTCGGTCTCGGAGAACTGATTGACGAGCATCTCAGCGACTCCCGGCAAGGCACAAACAAGCAGTTCACGCTCGCTGATCTGTTGCGGCAGTCGGTCTACAGCCGCTTGGCGGGCTACGAGGACCTCAACGACGCCGAGCGGGTTTCGATCGATCCGACGTTTCGGCTGATCGGTTCGCAGAAGATCTGGGATCGCGGTGCGGCCTTGACCTCGACGCTGCACGGCTTCGAGACGGAGATGCTGGCGAGCGAAGAGAACCTGCTGGGGCTGATGGCGCTGAACCGAGAGCTGGTCGGGCAAGCGGAGGCGTTCGACGACTCCGAGCGGGTCGTTCTGGACATGGACTCCACCGAGAGTCCGGTCCATGGCCAACAGGAAGGCAGTGCCTACAACGGACACTTCGAGTCGGTCTGCTACCATCCGTTGCTTTTGTTCAACGGTCATGGTGATTGCCTCGCTGCAAAGCTGCGTCCAGGCAACGTGCACAGCGCCGACGACTGGGATGAGCTATTGTTGCCGGAGATCGAGCGCCAACAGGCTGCGGGCAAGCAGGTCGCCTTCCGGGGCGATGCGGCCTTTGCCAAGCCGGAGGTTTATGAGGCTTCGGAGGAACGCGGAGTACAGTACGCCATTCGCATTCCGGCCAACAAGAGCCTGGAGTTGGAGATCGAGGACATCCTGTTTCGGCCACCGGGCAGGCCGAGCGCCAAGCCCCTGGTGCGCTACAAGAGCTTCCGCTATCAGGCCGCCAGTTGGAGCAAACCGCGGCGCATCGTAGCGAAGGTTGAGCACCACCCGGGCGAACTGTTCGCGCAACCCGGCTTCATCGTCACCAACATGACCCGGCCCAGTCGCTCGGTGGTGCGCTTTTACAACAAGCGCGGCACGGCCGAGCAGTGGATCAAGGAAGGCAAGCAGGCCACGAATTGGACACGGTTGTCGTGCCATCGTTTTCGCGCGAACGAAGTTCGCTTGCAACTCAGCGTCCTGGCTTACAACCTCGGCAACCTGTGGCGGCGGCTGGGACTGCCACCAAGCATCAAGAGCTGGTCGCTGACGAGCTTGCAGCAGCGGCTGATGAAGACCGGCGGGCGGCTGGTCAAGCATGCCCGCTACTACTGGTTGCTGCTGGCCGAGGGGCATCTGAACCGGCGGCTGTTCGGTGACATGCTGCACAGGATCTGGGCGCTGCCGCTGCCGAGCGGGTAGCGTTGACCGGGCTAGGATCAACAGTTTTCGGCTCCAAAAAGGTTTGGCAGGGAGCAGTGTCGGCCGCAGCGCCGTTCAGGCCGCGCAATCAACGTCTGTGAGCGGACGGACGAGCCCTGGCGCCTACCGGCGGAGGGGATGTGCAGGGTTCAGCGCGAAAAGACGTGGCATTCGGGCCGGCGCGGATGTATACTGTGGCCGTGCCAAGGCCAAAACGGAAATCCTGGCTTGGATGTGCTCCAGGACGTCAATGTACAAAACGGTGTCAAACGCCGTTCCGACGGGGATCTCATGAATCGCCCCTTCAAAAACCTCAAAAGGGTGATGCGTCGAAAGGCTTGCGCATTGTCCGCGAAGGAGGGCCGCCAAGGCTGGATCCGGTTCACAGCAGACCCACCGACCGTCTGTGTGGGGTCGCAGCAGTAGAGTGTTTGCTCCCATTCCAGCTCCGACTTCCAGCACATCGCCGGCGAGGAACGGTTTAACGCGGTGTGCCCAATACGCTTTCCAGTTTTTGGCGTGCCTGAATATCTCCAGCTCTTGCCCAATGTAGGTAAAATCGCCCAAACTAAGTCTCCACTCTAATCACTTTATCTATCAATACCTGATAGTCTTTGATCGGAACGGAGTCCGTGGAGTTCCTTCCGTTAAGCGCCAGAAAGAGAAATACGCCAACGAACAAGGAGAGCTGCACAACTAAGACAAGCAGCGCCGCGAGAGTGGTCAGTGCCCACACAGGCACGCTGAAGTCAGTGAGTAAATGCAATCCGACGCTCACTAAAGTCAGCGCAAGAAGTATGCCTCCGCCGGTCGCAATGGCGACCAAGAGGCGCACTCCCACCAACGGACTAAATACAGAGATCGCACTGAGACCGTGCAACGCCAGCGAGACGAAATTCATTCTGGAGCGGCCGGCCAAGCGGGTGCCGCGCTGTGTGGGGATCTGTTTGTAAGGGATGGATGCGGCATGGACGGCGGCCGCGTAGTGATTCCAGAGTTCCGACACTACGGCGAGGGTGCTCACCGTTGCCCGTCCGACGGCGGAGAAGTTTCCCACGCGTACGGGAATGCCGGTTAGCAAGTAATGGGTCCACCTATAAAGGAAGTAGAGGATCGAATATAACGGACCTTCGCTGCGCCGGGTCCGCTCCGCAAACACAGCAACATCTTCCGCATCATTTCTAAGGGCCTCCAAAAGACGAGGAACATCTTCGGCGCGGTCCTCGCCATCCGCATCCATTACTACGGCCCATTCGAACTTGTCGGTTTCCAGTGCATGAAGCAGGCCGACAGCGATCGCCCGCTGATGACCAACATTGCGCCGAAGGCGAACGACTTCAATCAGCCGTATGGCGCGCAACCCTCGCGCGAGAGCGCTCGGGTCGACAGATGGTCGCGAGAAATCGTCCACCAGCAGCAGTTTGGCTGAGTACCCGTTTTCGGCCAACGCATTATCCAGTCTCGGTATGAACAGAGTAACCGCGTCGGCGTCGTTGTAGATCGGCATAACGATAACGCAGTCGTGAGCCGATGACTTGGTTGCTTCGTCCGAATTCACAAAGGGTCACCGAATTTAAGCGCCGTCGAGAAGTACGGCTAGGTCGGGTTCGGGGTCACTCCGTCGCCCGATGCCGCCATGCGCCCTGCTGCTCGTTGAAAATCCAGGAGCTACTCGTCGATAATTGGGGCCGGCCAGAGCCAACGTACAACATAGATCGGTTGCCGGTCAAGAGGGGGACGCCAGTCTGGTGCTGAGATATCCGGGCCAGCCCGCATTTCTCGCCACCTGGCGGGTCGAAGCACAAAATAGGCCCGCCATGACTGCGTTGCGCTTGCTCGCCGTGCTCAATCTACCGTTCAAGTACGCTTCCGCGCGCCGAGCGGCGCGCGCCTTGTACTGACGGGCTTCTCACGCACTTCGCCTCGCCACATGGTGAGAAAAGCGGGTTAGTGGGTGGCGGAACTTCGGGCACGGGCAGCTAGATTGCCAGGCGCATCCAACAAATCCTGTAGGAGCAGAGGCAACCCGCCGCAGTCCTGATGGACGAACAGCCGATTGTGAAACCATCGGGCGCCAACGCCAGGCGCCCGGGTCAACCGATCAAGGCCACACAGCCCTACACCAAGATATCGCGCACGATGCGGCCGTGGACGTCGGTGAGGCGGAAGTCGCGGCCTTGGAAGCGGTAGGTGAGTTTCTTGTGGTCGATGCCCAGCAGGTGCAGCATCGTCGCGTGCAGATCGTGGATAGGGACAACGTTCTCGACGGCGTTATAGCCAAGATCGTCCGTCGAGCCGTAGCTGATACCGCCTTTGATCCCGCCGCCGGCCATCCACATGGAAAAGCCCTTAATGTGGTGATCGCGGCCAAGAAGCGAACGGTCTTTGCCCTGCGACATGGGCGTGCGGCCGAACTCGCCGCACCAGAGGATCAGCGAGTCGCTGAGCATGCCGCGGTCCTTGAGGTCTTTTACCAACGCCGCGGAGCCTTGGTCGACATAGCCGCAACTATCGATCATGCCCTTCTTGATTTCGCCGTGGTGATCCCACCCGCGGTGATACAAATGGATGAAGCGAACCCCGCGCTCGGCCAAGCGCCGCGCGAGCAGGCAGTTCGACGCGAACGACCCGTCCCCGCCCTTCGTGCCGTACATATCGAGAACGTGCTTGGGCTCGTTGGAAAAATCGACCAGGTCGGGCACGCTCATCTGCATGCGAAACGCCAGCTCGTATTGCGAAATGCGGGTCGCGATCTCGGGGTCTTGCATCGAATCCTGCTGGATGCGGTTGAGGCGGGTGATCGTATCGATGAGCCGGGACTGGTCTTCGCGGCTTACGCCCTTGGGGTTGCGGACGTAGTTGACCGGGTCCCCGCTCGAGTTCAGCTTGACCCCTTGGTATCTGCCGGGCAGAAAACCCGAGTGCCATTGACGAGCGGCGATCGGCTGACTCTGAGCCCCGCCCTCCGAGGTCAACACGACGAAACCGGGCAGGTCTTCCGACTCGCTGCCCAGCCCGTAGGTGATCCAAGACCCCATGCTGGGCCGTCCGGGCAGCCGGTTGCCCGTGTTCATGAACGTATGCGCCGTGTCGTGGTTGATCTGCTCGGTTTGCAACGATCGGACGATGCAGATGTCGTCGGCAATCCCGCCAATATGGGGCAACAGCGACGTCATGTGCTGGCCCGACGTCCCGTAGCGCTTGAAGGGGTGCTGCGGCGCCAGAATGCGCAGTTCGCTGCCTTGGAGTTGGGCAATCTGCTGGCCCTTCGTGACGGACTCGGGCATAGGCTCGCCGTCTCGCTTGACCAGCTCCGGCTTGTGGTCCAAGATCTCCAGGTGGGCTGGTCCGCCGGCCATGCACAGGAAAATAACCCGCTTGATCTTAGCTTCGTAGTTCGGGAACCCGGCAATGCCCGGCCGGGCGGCGAACAGATTGGGTTTCAGAAGAGAAGCCAGCGCCGCCGAACCGAGGCCCATCGATGTGCGGCCAAGGAAGGCGCGCCGGGTCTGGAGGTGAAATTCGTTGGTTTCCATTGTCTACCTCCTAATACCTCACGATGAACTCGTGCTTGTTGAAGATTGCCCGCGCGACACTGGTCCAAGCGGCGAGCTCAGGGACCGCCAAGTCTTCGGGGACCTCGGAAATACCGGCCGAAAGCAGATTCTCGGCGTCCGCCGGGTGGCTCTGGAAGTGTTCGCGCCGGCTGTTCAACAGTTGCGCGAGCACTTCGCGTTCCTTAGCCTCGGCATTGCGAGAGAAAGCGCGCCGAAAGGCGAAATCGAGGCGCCGGCCGGTGTCGGTTTCGCCCGAGTTTAGAATCAGTCTTGCGAACTCCCGCGCCGCCTCTACGTAAGTGGGGTCGTTCAACAGGGTAAGCGCCTGGAGCGGCGTGTTCGACAGAGAACGGTCGGCAGCACACTCCTCGCGCGAGGGGGCGTCGAAAGCCATCAGCGACGGATGCAGGTACTGCCGCTGCCAGTGCGTGTAGAGGCCACGGCGAAACTGGTTCTCGTTCAAGTCCGGCTTATAGGTGCGCTTGGGGAAGTTGAGTTCCTCGTAATATCCGGCGGGCTGATAAGGCTTGACGCTGGGACCGCCGATCGCGGGATTCAGCAGTCCGCTGACCGCTAGGGCGCTGTCGCGGATAAACTCCGCGTCCAGCCGCATCGCCGACTGGCGCCCGTAGTAAACGTTGTAGGGATCGCCGGCCTTCAACTCTTCGCTCGGCTCGCTCGAGCGACGATAAGTTTCCGACAGCAGCATCGTGCGTGTGATGTGTTTGACGTCCCAGCCACTTTCCATAAACTCAACGGCCAGCCAGTCGAGCAGGTCCTGGTTCCGGGGCGCCTCTCCCTGCGACCCGATGTCGTTAAGTATCTTCGACAGTCCGCTTCCGAAAAACGCCTTCCAAAGCCGGTTGACGAACACGCGCGCGGTTAAGGGGTTATCGCGGTCGGCGAGCCAATCGGCGAGATCGAGGCGCGTGAGGCGGCCGTTTCGAATAGGGATCTGCTTGAGGAAGTGAGGCGCCTGCGGCTCGACGATCTCTCCGGACTCGTCCATCCAATTGCCGCGCGGCAGAACGCGAACGGTCCTCGCTTCTACCGCGTGCGTAGTGAGACAGTCACCACCCTCCTGGATGACGATCTGCCTCTG
The DNA here is from genome assembly GCA_965206025.1 of Bryobacterales bacterium. Taxonomy (GTDB): domain Bacteria; phylum Acidobacteriota; class Terriglobia; order Bryobacterales; family UBA6623. Next base: position 1,951,307 of record CBDBIU010000004.1, read on the forward strand.
TCGCTCCAACTCCCGAATCTGCTTCCAATTCGAGTTCGCGTTGGCGACGCCCAGAAAATGATCCTGGAGCGCCGTCCGCATCTCGGCCGTGAGATCACCCTTCGCCAGGACCGCCTCTTCTACGCTCTTTCCCGGTCCGAACTCCGGGAACGCGGCATCGCTAACCGACACCCGGAAGCGGCTCGGGGCCTTGTGCTTATGCTTCCATTCGTAGTACATACGGACCCGAAGGGCGTCGCCGGCTCTTGCTTCCAAGGGGGACTCTAGGAGAAAGATGGCTTGCGGCAGGGGGTCCCCCAGTTCTCCCGACCGACCCCAACCGCTCTGTTCGTGGTCGTCGAGGGCATAGAGCGCGGCGCGTCGATCCTGGTGACCGTTGTCGAAAGCCGCGGCAATGGGAATCGGCTGTGGCCGTGAACCGCGGCGCAGCAGCTCGACCGTGAAGCGGGTCAGCATGAATCCCTTCTTGGCGTCAAACTGAAGCGCTTCCAATCGAAGCGCGGTCACCTTCCCCGGACGAAGCTTCAAATCCACCCGGTGAATGTCGGTAACCGGGGCTTTACCTCTCAGCTCGATCGTTCCGTCCTTGTGGCGGCGGAACTTCGATCTGCTTTTTGCCGAAAGCTCTCGCACTTCCGGAACGACCCAGCCTTCGAGGATCTCTCGAACGTAGCCGGCAAGGTCATCCATCTCGGTCTTGTTGGCGGCAAGCCGCCCCCTGCCTTCCTGTTCGAGGTCGGTTAGTTCGCGGTCGATTCGGGCGATTTCCTTTTCGTCTTCGAGACTAGGCACCCGAACTCGCGGACCGAAGTCCCAAGTCCCCGAGTAGACGCCTACCTCCTCGATGTCGGCAAAGAAAGCTTCGAATTGGTAAAAGTCCTTGGTCAGAAAGGGGTCGAATTTGTGATCGTGGCATTCCGCGCATCCCAGCGTCGAACCGAGCCACACGCTCGATGTCGCTCGAAGCCGATCGGAGAGGTATCGGGCCAAGTACTCGCCGGGTTGCGCGCCGCCCTCGTTCGTCATTCGGTTGAGGCGGTTATACCCGCTGGCGACCCGCTGCCAGGTCGTTGGGTTCGGAAGCAGGTCGCCCCCCAGTTGCTCGCGAGTGAACTGGTCGAAGGGCTTGTTTTCATTGAACGCACGAATCACGTAATCCCGGTAGGGATACATGCTGATCGGCACGTCGCCGTGAAAGCCCACCGTGTCAGCGTAGCGCACCAAGTCTAGCCAGTGAACCGCCATCCGTTCCCCGAACTGGGACGATGAGATGAGCTTGTCCACCAACTTCTCGTACGCGCGGGTGTCGCTGTCGTTGACGAAAGCAGCGACAGTTTCCGGGGCAGGCGGCAGTCCGGTCAGATCAAGACTCAAGCGTCTGGCAAGCGTAGAGCGGCCAGCTTCGCCGACAGGCTGCAAACCCTTTTCTTCGAGTTTCTTGTTGACCAGGTAGTCGATCGCGGCTGGACCCTGGGGAACTTCCGGCCGCTCGGGCCTGATGTAGGCCCAGTGCTGTTCGTATCGCGCCCCTTGTTTGATCCAACGCGTTAGCAGGTCCTTTTGCTCGGCGCTGAGTTTCTTGTTGGACCAAGAAGGCGGCATGAGCCGGACCGGGTCCGACGCATGGATTCGCTCCGCCAGCTTGCTGTTGCCCGGGTCGCCGGGCTTGATGGCCCCCGCCGCAATAGCTTCTTCTTCTCTATCCAGACGAAGGTTCGCCTGGCGGGCGTTGCGGTCGGGCCCATGGCACTGAAAACAGTTCTTCGACAAGATGGGCCGGATGTCACGGTTGAAGCGGATTTCCGCCGCCGCGGCAAGGCTCCACGAGGAGATCAACATGATGCCGACAACGCAATTCCGCGAGGGTTTCATGGTCAACTCTTTCCAGGGAAGGATGCTTCCCGTTAGATATACTAGCTGACCCAGATCGGCTTTGCATACTACGAGGCTCCCCAAAAATTGTGGCCTCGCCGCCGGCGGATACTACGTCGACCCTCCAGAGGAGCATTACCATCCCCGCTATGCCGTTCGGTACGTCGATTTACGTGAAGGGTCGCTGTCGCGTCACTTGTGCCGTAGACCCATACTCTAATACCCATATATATGGTTTCCTGCTAGGATATAGGCGTGAAGACGACCGTCGAGCTGCCCGAAGGCTTGCTTTCCGAAGCCAAGAGTTACGCCGCGGCGGAGGGCTTGTCGCTCAAACAGGTGCTGGAGGCCGGCTTGCGGCGGGTTCTCGGAAGTCGGCGCGAGACGAAGCCGTTCATACTTCGCAAGCACCCGTTCCGCGGCTCGGGACTTGTAACAGACGCCGACTGGCCGACGATACGGAAAAAAATCTACAAGGGACGCGGCGGTTGATCGCAGTTGATACGAACATTCTGGTCTACTCTCACCGGCAAGACTCCCCCTGGTACCGAGCGGCCGATGAAAAGCTGACGGGTTTGGCCGAAAGCGGCTCGCCGTGGGCGATCCCGTGGCCCGCGATTCATGAGTTTGTGGCCGTTGTGACCCACCCGGGCATCTATCGGCCGGCCACTCCAGGCAAAGACGCGCTCCAACAGGTTGCCTGCTGGATCGAGTGCCCGTCGCTTCACCTGATCGGAGAAATCGAGGGCTACTGGGATGTGTTGCGCTCGCTTGTTCTAGCGGGCAAGATCTCCGGCCCGGCCGTTCACGACGCGCGCGTTGCCGCCATCTGCCTACAACACGGCGTCAAGACGCTCTGGACGGCCGACCGTGATTTTTCCCGCTTTCCCCGCATCAATGCCGTGAACCCACTCATCGAAACCCGCAGGAAATGACGAAATCTCTTCCCGCCCAATAGCTTTTGCGGACAACCCGCGCGGGCGCTGCTACAATAGCCGCGATTGCATGTTGGTGTTGATGTTGCCGAAAGGAGCCATGATTGGCTTGAAGTGGCAGGAGCCACCTCGCTATTTGAGATTCGAGGCTTCAGGGGAAGGTGATCCGAAATGAAGAGAACGCTATTGTTGCTCGCGGTCTTGGTGTTGGCCTGCGCCCCGCGGGGCGCCGAGGAGCCGGCTCCGACTGAAGACGCGGCCACGGCGGCTGCCGAGCAAGAGGACAACGCGCTGACGCCGGAGGAGGCGGCGGCGGGTTGGATCTTACTCTTTGACGGCGAGTCGCTCGACGGGTGGATGAACGACACGGGCGAGGCGAGCCGGCGGCCTGTCGAAGAAGGCAGCATTAACCCGCACAAGTCCGGCGCCTATATGGTGGTGCACAAACAGATCTGGGAGAACTACATTCTCGCGCTCGATTTCAAGATCAGCCCGGGCTGTAACAGCGGTATCTTCGTCAAGACGTTTTCTCTCGAGGAGTCGCCTCCCGGCCGCAGCGTCGCTTTTAACGGAATCGAAGTTGCGATCGACGATACAACCACCGCCGGATACCACGACACCGGCGCGATTTACGATTTGGTCAAGCCCACGCGAAACGCGATGAAGCCGGCGGGAGAATGGAACCACGCCGAGATCACCGTGAACAGGAACATCATCTCGGTGAACCTAAACGGCGAAGACGTGACGCGCATTGACCTCGCTGAGTTCACCGACCCGCACAAGCGGCCCGACGGCACGCGGCACAAGTTCGATGTTGGCTATAAGGATCACCCAGCGAAAGGTTATATCGGATTACAGGACCACGGGGCGGACCTGTGGTTCAAGAACATCAAGCTGAAGCCGTTGGATTAAGACCGGCGGTAGGCGGTGAAGCGCCAGCCCGCGGATTCCGCCGGCCGCGAAAAATAGGTACAGTTAGTACGGTCACCGATTTCCGTTGCTTGACCCTACTGAACATCACGCACTCGCAAAAGAGAAAAGTCGTCGACAGTACCCGTTTTTAAATTATGGCGACATGGCCCGCGTTCAAAATGTAGGGGCACGGCCTACTGCTGGGGAAAGGCTCTATGCAAGCGCGCATCTTAGCCATGGTACTGGCCGGCGGAAAGGGGGAGCGCCTCGGACCGCTTACCCGAGAACGCTCCAAGCCGGCCGTCCCCTTCGGAGGAAAATACCGCATCATCGACTTCGTTTTGAGCAACCTGATCAACTCCGGCATTTATTCCGTTTACGTGCTGACCCAGTTCAAGGCCCAATCGCTTCTGCAGCATCTCCGTGATGGTTGGCAGTTTTCCGACATTCTCAAGAACCAATTCGTGATTTCCGTCCCGGCCCAGATGCGCAAAGGGGAGCGGTGGTACCAGGGCACGTCGGACGCCATTTTTCAGAACATCCACTTGATCGAGCTTTCCAGTCCCGACCTGGTGGCGGTTTTCGGCGCCGACCACGTCTACCGCATGGACATCACCCAGATGACCGCCTACCACGAAGAGAAAGCGGCCAAGGGAACCGTAGCCGCTCTACCAATTCCGGTCGAGCACGCGGAACGGTTCGGCACGATCGAGATTGACGATGACTGGCGAATTGTGCGCTTCCATGAAAAGGTAAAGGACCCGCCCCAGATCCCCGGTCGTCCGGGCTGGGCGCTGGCCTCAATGGGCAACTACGTCTTTGATGCGGAAGTTCTGGTCGACGAATTAAAGCGAGACGCCGACAAACGCGAAAGCGCCCACGACTTCGGCGGCAACATGCTGCCGGAGATGGTGGTCGAGCATCCCATCTACGCTTACGACTTCCTCAGCAACGTGGTCCCCGGGGAAGCTGCCGAAAGGCGCGGCTATTGGAGGGACGTCGGAACCGTGAAGGCTTACTACGACGCCAATATGGATTTACGTTCCCCTTCTCCTTCGGTGAACCTCTACAACCACCGTTGGCCGCTCAGAACAGCCGAATACCCTGTAGGTCCGACCAAGTTTACGACGGACGGGGAGGGGCGCGTCGGCCATGCGATCGGTTCTATCGTTTCCGAGGGGTGCGTTATCGCCGGCGCGGAGGTGGTGGACTCGGTCGTCGGCCGCCGAGTTCATGCCGACCCGGGCGCGCTCGTGCGCGAGTCCATCGTCATGGACAATTGCTACATCGGGGCGGGAGCGACAATTCGCCGAGCCATCCTCGACAAGAACGCGCAAGTTTCTCCGGGAACGGAGATCGGCTACGACCCGGCTCGTGACCGCGAGCGCTACCACGTGACCGATACAGGCATCGTCATCGTCGAGGGTCACCGCTCGCCCATTGAAATCACGTTGGTGAGCGTGTAGCCCGCTTTTCTCACCAAGAGCCGGCAGGCTTGAAAACAAATGCCCGCCGTCAGGGATGTAGGGGAGCGATTCATCGCGCCCGGTCGTCAACATACTCGACGTTGGGCGATGTCCCCAAACTGTTGCCGCGAGCCGTGGCCGCCGGGCCTTTCGCCTCATGCACCGCGCGCCGTGGCGAGAAAAGCGGGTTAGGCTCGCGTCCTCTGCAATTTTGCGAGGCGTTCCCCGATGGGCGTGAATTCTCGTTTCGACGGTCCCAGATAAACTTGCCGCGGACGGGCGATTCGCCTCTCCGGGTCTTCCATCAGCTCTTCCCAGTGGGCCAGCCAACCCGAGGTGCGGGGAATGGCGAACAGGGCGGTAAACATTTCCGGCTGAAAGCCCATGGCCTGGTAGATGATGCCGGAGTAAAAATCCACGTTGGGATAGAGCTTTCGCTTGACGAAGTAGTCGTCCTCGAGCGCGATACGCTCGAGCTCGATCGCCAGATCAATCCTCGGGTTGCGGCCGGTGACTTCGAAGACTTCATCAGCAATCTTCTTGATGATCCGCGCGCGCGGGTCGTAGTTCTTATAGACGCGGTGGCCGAAACCCATCAAGCGGCGGTCGCCGGCTTTGACTTCCTTGATGAATTCAGGAATGTGGTCCATGGACCCGATTTCATCCAACATTTGCAGCACGGCTTCGTTCGCGCCGCCATGCAGTGGACCGTAGAGAGCGCCGGCCGCGGCGGCCGTGGCGACGTAGGGGTCCGCGTTTGAGCTGCTGACGGTCCGCATGGTGCTGGTACTGCAGTTCTGCTCATGGTCGGCGTGGAGAATGAACAGAACATCGAGCGCTTTGGCCAGCACCGGGCTGGACTTATACTTCAGCTCGGTTTTTTTCCAAAGCATGTTCATGAAGTTTTCGGTATAGCTCAAGTCGTTATCGGGGTAAGCGTAAGGCAGCCCTAGGCTGTGGCGATAGGCGTAGGCCGCCAAGGTCGGCATCTTGCCGAGGAGCCGCAACTGCTGCAGCCGCCGGTTCTTGCGGCTGCCGATATCCTTGGCGTCCGGGTAGAAGGTCGAAAGCGCCGCGACCGTGCTGACAAGCATGCCCATCGGATGAGCGTCATAGAGAAACCCGTCGATGAACTTCTTGATGTTCTCGTGGACCATCGTGTGGCGGATGATCTCGTCGTCCCAGGCGGCCAGCTCCGAGGCCGTAGGCAGTTCTCCATGCATCAGGAGATAGGCCACTTCGGTGTAGGAACAGCTCTCCGCCAACTCTTCGATCGGGTAGCCGCGGTAGCGGAGGATTCCCCTTTCGCCGTCAATGAACGTGACCCGGCTCGTGCACGAGGCCGTATTTGTGAATCCGGGGTCGTAGCTCATCATCCCGAACTCGTCCGCGTTCTCTTTGATCGGGCGCAGGCCCATCGCCCGGACCGTGCTGTTTTCGATCGGGAGCTGGTAGGTTTTCGACGTTCGCTTGTCGGTGATGTCTAGACTTGCTGAATCCAAGGGTACCTCCTACCCAAACGGCTGATGGTCGAGACCTCGCGAACGCCAGAGTCGGCCGTCTCGCGTCTTGCACCGACGGCCCTCTAACGAACTTCGCCGCGACACGTGGCGAGAGAAGCGGGCTAGCAGCGCGTAAGCAAAGTCGCCGGCCTCAAAAAGTGGGTACAGTCATCGGTTTTCGCCGCCCGCTGCGTATTGGAAACAAAGCAGTTGCGGAAGCGAAAACCGCGCGACAGCCCCCCGGCTCTTAGCCCAACCTAACCTCTGCCACCGGCTGCCAGCATGTCCCGGCGATTGCCGGAAGCACGAGCCCGACCGAATGGCTTGGAAAATAAGAAGGATAGCAGAATGGGACCCTCCTGGGTGCTCGAAGTCTTGTCTCATGCAAGATGAGTCTGAACGAGGAGTTTGTTTCTCACACAAGATGAGCCTGAAGGATCGGGGAGTGGGCATGCTGGGAATTGACTATCCAAGTGCAAAACACCAGCAAGCTGAACCTGCAACAGATCCAGCAGTTTCTCCACTCCAGCGAGGAGATTCGATTCAAAGGCAAAGGGCGGGCCGAGATCTACACGTGGGTGGCGCGCACGCTTCGCCAGCACGGCTACAGCCGCCAAAACCGCGCCGACAAAGGGCTGCTGCGGCAGTATCTGGTCAAGATGACCGGACTGAGCCGGGCGCAAATCACGCGGCTGATCCAGCAGTACCGGCAGGGCGGAGAACTCCAACCCGCCCGCTACCGGCGGCATCGCTTTGCCCGCAAGTACACGCCCGCCGACGTCGAACTGCTGGCGGCGGTGGACGAGGCCCACGAAACCCTCAGCGGCCCGGCCACGCGCAAGATCCTCGAGCGGGAATACCAGCAGTACCAGCAGCGCGAATACGAGCGGCTGGCGGGGATCTCGGTGGCCCAGATCTATCGCCTGCGGCGGCGCAGAGCCTACCGCCAGCGGCGGCTGCATTTCACCAAGACCCGGCCCACGGCGGTGTCGATCGGCGAGCGGCGCCGGCCCGACCCGCAAGGCCAACCCGGCTTTCTGCGAGTGGATACGGTGCATCAAGGGGATCGCGATGGCGTCAAGGGCGTCTACCACATCAATGCCGTGGATGAAGTCACCCAGTGGCAAGTGGTCGGCGCCACGCCCGCGATCAGTGAAGCCTGGCTGGAGCCGTTGCTGAAAGCCATGATCGAGCAGTTTCCCTTTCGTATCCGCGGCTTCCATTCCGACAACGGCAGCGAGTTCCTCAATCGCACGGTGGAGAAGCTATTGAACAAGCTGCTGATCGAACAGACCAAGTCGCGTCCGCGGCACTCCAACGACAACGGCTTGGTGGAATCGAAAAACGGCGCGGTGATCCGCAAACACATGGGATATACGTACATCGCGGCGCCGCACGCGGGGCGCATCCAGCGCTTCTACCAACAGCACTTCAATCCCTATTTGAACTTCCACCGGCCCTGCGGACAGCCCGAGATCAAGACCGACGCCAAAGGCAAGCAGAAGCGGGTGTACCGCCACTACCAGACGCCTTGGGAATCTTTCGAGAAGTTGCCCGAGGCCGCCAGCTATCTCAAGCCAGGGCAGAGGCTGGAGGCTCTGGGCCGCATTGCCCAGGCCGAAAGCGACACGGCGGCGGCCCGCCGGATGCAGCGAGCCAAGCAGAAGCTGTTTGCCAGTTTCCGTTCCGCGAACACGCCGTGCTGAACAGCAGGAAGAGGGCTGTGGAAATGACGGGCGATGGAAAACGAGGAAAACCAAAACCAGGTTTCCCTTCGTTTCCCACCGCCCTTGGAAATCGCTCCGCGATTCCCACAATCCCACAACCCCGACGACGATTCTCCCCTTCCCAAAACTCAAAATCAAAAAGCCCGAAAGGAGCCCCAGCGACTCAAAAAGCCCCAACCCCCGTCTTCAGGCTCATCCTTCGATGAGAAAATGCTCTCGACAGAGTTGTCCAATGCAAGATGATCCTGAACGGGGGGAGTGTTTCCCACACAAGATGGTCCTGAAGCGACAGCAGCGGGGAGAGGGCACACTGCGGGTGAATGCAAGTCACCATGCGGAGGCGCTACTCGGCGGTGGCGCCGCAGGGATCCGCGCCAACCCGGCGTGGGCCGGCGGGCTGACGTTCGCGGCTCTGAGCGGTTGCCTTCGGCAAGCTGCCTGTCGAGGCCGTCTCCTGCTATCTTGGTTTCGTTGCAACCGCCCTCCGCGCCCGAGCGACCTGTCAAACACCCTTGGGCGTAGTGGACCACGAGGGAAGCGATGGCCGCTGGCAGCCTGTCGTGAAAGTACTTGGCCGCAAGAAAGTGGGTACGGTCGGATTTTCGTATCTAACCCATACTGGAAACGACACCGTTGGGTAAGCGAAAATCGGATGATGCTCCCCCTGTTTGTGCCGAAGCTGACTTCCACCACGGGTCGCTAGGCGTGGATTCGTAAGCCACCCCCGGCGGCTCTGTCTGCCGACGCCGGCGCTGCGCGATCGCTCAGAAGGTCGTTTACCCGTCAACAGTTTCCCATGTCGAAACAGCGGCCGAATGGAGAGGTCCAACCGGGAATCGCTTGGGGTCCGTTCACCTTAAGAATTCCGCTCGTTCACGTAAGAGTGGAGGCGCCGGAGCTGATTCAAGGCTTGCTTGTGGCCGGCGCCACGGGCCTGGCGGTTGTTCCTCTCTACGTCGAGCACTTCGGGATGAGTTTCGAGACGGCTGTGGCCATGTGCGCGCTGCAAGTCCCGCTGGTGTGCAGTGCCTTCATGGTCTTCGGCGATCCCTACGGTCCCGGTTGGTTGACACCGGCGCTGCCGCTGGTCCTGCAAGAAGCGCTTACCTACCCCACGGCAGGCGCGCGAACCGACTTCGTGAACGCCGTGGTGATCCTCGTGGGGGCCGTGTTCTTTGTTTTTGGTGCGACGGGACTGGGAAGAGCGTTTCTGCGAGGTATTCCGTGGGCGCTGAAGGCCGGCATCGTCTTGGGAGCGGGCATGAGTGCTATCTACGGCGAGTTTGTGCCCCGTTCAGGGGGGCGGGCTTCTCGGTTTGATGAGTACACCGTTTGCGTTTTGCTGGCCGTGGGGATCACCCTGCTTCTGCTGTTTTCCGCGCCTCTCGAAAAATGGAAACGACGCTTTCGGTGGCTCGGATTTACGGCCTCGCTGGGTATTGCGCCGGGCTTTTTCGCCGCGATGGTCGTCGGGCCGTGGGCGGGGGAGGTGAGCTACCGGAGTTTTCGAGAACTGTTCGTCTCCCCGGTGAGCGGTGACTGGGTATTCAGCCCCGGCGAGCTTCTTTTCCTACCGGACTTCGTGGCCCTGTTCAGCCACTTCAGTATTCTGGGGCGAGGCGTCCCCGACAGCTCGTTTTTTGTAGCCGCGCTGCCGCTGGCCCTGGCGGCCTACGTGATCGGCTTCGGCGATATCATCACCGGCACGGCGATTCTCCAAGAGGCCGGGCGTGACCGCCCCGACGAGAGGATTCCCATCGACGAGCGGCGCACGCACCTCTCCGTTGGGGTGCGCAACATCGTCCACGGACTGCTGGGCGGACCGTTCTTCCCCCTGCAGGGCCCTCTTTGGACGGGGGCGACGGTGGTGGTCGCGGAACGCTACCGCCGCGGGCGGAAAGAAATGGACTCCATCTTCAGTGGAATTTTCAGCTACTACTTGTTCGGCATCCCGCTAGCTTATTTCGTCCAGCCGATGCTCGTTCTCGTGCGGCCGGTTCTCGACGTCGCGTTGTCTTTGACCATGATCCTGACCGGATTTGTGTGCGCTTACGTAGCGCTCTCGATGCCGCGCAACCGCATTGAGCGAGGCCTGGCCATCTTGATCGCTATGGTGATCATGTATTTTTCGACCCTAGCCGGCTTCGTCGTGGGGTTCGTTGCATCCGCGGCGCTATTGGGGCGGGAGGCCTGGCGGCAGCCGCAAGAAGCCGAGCAGTCGGGGTAGGACGCGAAAAGTAATGGGCGCGGCCTGTCTTGCCTCCGCTCCCTAACGAGATGGAATCCGGGGGCGCGTCGTTCGGTGAGCGAGCTAACGATCCCTGGGGCCCAGCGTGTCCCGCCGCACGTGCAACGGCAAGCGCCGCACCACCCGATCGCCTGTCTCGGCTATACTCAACTCCGGAGATCGTTCGCTCGGATCCCGACTCCGCCACGACCCTTGTCCCCGGCTCGTTTTCCCCCATGCTGTACCTAGACAAGGCTATGAACCGAACCCTGATCTTGCCGGGTGTGCTGGCGCTGCTATCTCTTTTCCCGACCGGCGCCGCGGCGCAGACTCCGGCCGGTCTGCTGACGCTTAGCGAGGAGTCGTTCGTCCTTCCCGCGGAACGCGATTGGGAAAAGCTTGGAGTGTCGAACCGGAAGATTCGAATACTCGAGAGTTTTCACCGGGGCGGCGGCTACCTGGGCGTCCATATCGCCTACAACAGCTCCAAGATGCACGTTACCGGAATCCTTGCCAGACCCTACATTCCGCCGGAGATCATGGAGAAGTATCAGAAAAAAGGCACGGCCGAAGAGGACGAATCGCTCATCGGGTTTCCCCTCGTGATTCTCAATCACGGTTCCCCCGGCGGTGTCGGCGCGCCGTACCGAGCCATCGCGCTGGAGTTGGCTAGCCGGGGATACGTGGTTCTGGCCTCCACCTACCGCGGTCGAGCGGGTATCGAGGGACGCTCCCAAGGCGTGGCGGAGCTGGCCAAAGGGGAGGTGCTTGATGTCTTGCAGCTCACCGAGTTGGGCCGCCGGCTCGAGTACGTCGATTCGCTGCGAATGGGCATCATTGGCGAGGGGGATGGAGCGGCCATTACGCTGTTGGCCATCGAGCGATCGAATGTATTCCGGGTGGCCGTGGCCATCTCTCCGCCGATTTTTTCGGGACTCGCGGAGTTCGGGTTCGCCGGGCGGAAAATCCTCAAGAAGCGGTCCAGATCGTTATTCGGTCGAGAACTGGAACAAAATGACCTGCTGCGGGAACTCTATGCCCGCGACATGTTTCGGTTTCTCCCGAAGATCACCACCCCGCTTCTGCTGATCGCGGCCAGCTCGGACCCGAGCTATCGAGACCAGCTTCGCTTCGTGGAACAACTTTCCGCCCACGGCATCGAACACCAACTACTGGCCTACCCGGGGCTGTTCCCCGAGTTCATGACGGCCGTCGATGACGGGAACCGCCCGCCCGAGTGGCGTCAAATCCAGTATGCGGCCTGGACAGAGATTTTCAGCGCGCTTGACAAAGCGCTCCAGTTGCCCGAAAAAGAGGAAGAGGAATCGGCGAGGTGAGCCGTAACGCTCCGTAGGGGCGCGAACGGGCCTACATCTCAACAGCGGGGCTTTCTCCACTGCCGCTAGCCCGCTTTTCTCACCAGGTGGCGAGGCGAAGTGCGTGAAAGGCCCGTCAGTACAAGGCGCGCGCCGCTCGGCGCCGCATTTCTTGAATAATGCGGGCGTACTTGAACAGTACGTTGAGCAGGGCGAGCAAGCGCAACGCAGTCATGGCGGGCCTATGGCGTGCTTCGACCGTCAGGTGGTGAGAAATGCGGGCTAGGCGCCGGTGAAAAACACGGGCTACTTGTGTCCTGGAATTTGCCCGCGCCGTCGTTTGGCCCAGTCCCGCGGGCGGCGACGAATCCCCTATACGTCCGAATACTCCATAGCGACAAACTTCAATTCAAACGCGCGATCGATGACGTCGCGATCGAGTGCATAGGGAAGCTTCTCGAACTTGAGCAGGTCGGCGGCGATGTTGATGACGTCGCGCGGGTGGCAGCGGCGGAACCTGCGACCGGTCTTCTTGTAGTGCTCCTCGATGATATCGGTTAACAGACCCGCGGGACATTCGATATTCATCTGCCGGCAATAGTCATTGAAGATGGCGGTGAATTCCTCGTCGCTGGGGTTCTCCATGAACATCTTATACTCGAGCCGTCGCAGGAACGCCTCGTCGCCGAGGTCGTTAGGGTCCAAGTTGGAGGAGAAAATCAGGAAGCACTCAAAAGGAACCTCGATCTTCGTTCCCGTCTGAAATGATAAGTAATCGCGGCTGCGATTCAGAGGATAAATCCACCGATTAAGCAGAGCGGCCGGCGAGATCTGCTGGCGTCCGAAGTCATCGATCAGGTAGATGCCGTTATTGGCCTTCAGCTGGTAGGGGGCGTCGTAGATCTTTGCGGCGTCGATATACATCAAATCGAGCATGTCCATCCCAAGCTCGCCGCCTGTGGTCAGAAACGGTCGCTTGCATTTCGCCCAGCGCTGGTCGAACTTGGGTTCGCTGGCCATCAGCACGCTTTCTTCTCCCGTGTCTATTTTTTCGTGGTAGAGGGAATCGAAGACCTTGATGATTTGCCCCTCAGCTTCGAGGACATAGGGGATGTATATGGGGGCCGAATCGATCCTCGCCAACTGTTCGGACAGAAAGCTCTTGCCGCTCTTGCCGTTTCCCGGCTTGCCGTAAATCAGCAGGGATTTAAAGGAGTTGACGGCGGGCCCCAGCTTCGAGTAGAACTCGTCGGTGACTATGGCGCCAGTGAAGGCCTCTTCCAACTTGTCTCTGGTCAGCCAACCGGGTTTGAGCTTCTGTCGTTCGACCGCCGCGACGTACTGCTCGAGGGGGACCGGCGCCGGTCCCATGAACTGGTTGGTTTCCAAGTAATCCTTGGCGCGCGCCCTGCCTTCTTCGGAGAGGGCAAACTGCGACGAAACGTTGCCGAATCCGGAGGAGCGCTTGGCCTCGATGAGCCTTTGTCGCTTCAGCCCTTCGACGACCGTTTCGATGACGCTGAACTGGAATCCCAGTACCCTCGCCAGCTCTCTGCCACCCACCTCCCCTCTAAAGTAGAGGTTTTTGAGAACCAGTTGCTCCGCCAGACTGGAAGTTACGCCGGCCTCCTGCAGCGAGGTGACCGGTGCGGGCGTAAACTGTTCCGCTTCCGTGGATTCATCGGGCGGGGCGAGAGCTATGTCGCTCATAATATTTCGAGTGCTGCTAGCCTTCTCATTATTAGCCATCGGCCGGCCAAGAAACAGGGGTGAACTTCCAGGGTGGCTAGGGGAGATCCCCTTAGACTTCTTATCGAACAACCTAAGATTTCAGACCTCGCCGACTAGCGCCGCCCGAGGCGGAGCAACCCCCCCGGGGATGCAGCTCCGTTCCAGGGCCAGACTAGCCCGCTTTTCTCACCACGCGGCAACGGCCATAGCGCTGGTTAGGGAGACGGAGTTTCCTCGGCTTCTTGTTAGGCAGCGTCTGCCCCCGGGCGCTCGAACCGAACCGTCTCCCCGGTTCGCGCGCTCTCATACCCGGCGAAGACCAAGCGGAGAATCTCGCGAGCCTCCCGCGCCCCCGCCAGCGGCGGAGGGGACTGCCGCATCTCGTCGAGAAAGAACTTGAGATGTTCCGCCGTGGCCGAGGCGAATTCTCCCTTCTTCGAGGAGGAATACACGCGCGATCGGCCCTCCACTTCCGCCCGTGCCTGGCCGCCCTTGAGCAGACCCGCTTTCACAACTGGCCGGCCGGCGTTTCGCGACCACTCGACGCTGAAGCGCGCCACGCCGCCGAGCGAAAGTCGCAGTGAGGCGTTCTCGCAATCCAGGCGCATCTCCAGGTACTTTTCCGGAGCATGACTCACGCGGTTGAACGAAAATGTGGCCAGTCGCTCTTCGGGGAACGTCAGGCTGGCGTGCACGAGTATGTCAGCGTCGTATTCGGGGCGACGGCGGGGAATGTGCGCGTGAACCGATGTCGGTAAAGAGTCGAAAAAGAAACAAGCCAGGTCAAGCGCGTGCGTGCCGAATTCATACAGCACGTATTGCTTCAACTGGTTCCTCCAGTTGCTTTCTTTCTCGGGTGGATGAAACATTTGCTGCCAGCACTGGATGCAATAGAGCCGTCCGAACTCGCCTTTTCGCAGCCGGCGCTTCGTTTCCCGGTAGAAGCTCATGAAGCGGTATTGGTTGTTGACGCGCAGCAGGCGTTGCTTGTCTTCGGCTAGTTCAATAACTCGATCCGCTTCTTCGAGGCTCGGCATGAAGGGTTTCTCGCAGAAGACATGAGCCCCGGCCTTGAAGGCCAGCCGACAGATTTCGAAGTGTGAACTCGGCGGAGTGCCGACAATGATGACCTCGGGGCTGGTAGCCGCGAGCATTTGCTCGACCGTCTCGAAGGTTTGGGGGATCCCGTACTTACGGGCTATCTTCTCCCGCGCCCGGGAGTCAAGATCGCAGCCGGCGACGACGTCGATCTCGGGGACCGCCCGGCAGGCCGGCAAGTGGATGCGATCAGCTGCGCCTCCCAAACCCACGATTCCAACGCGCACACTCATCGGTTGATGATCTTATCACGGCTTTGCGGCTGCTCACAGGGCCCGTCGGGCACGGCTTGCGGGTTTGAAGTGCGTTAAGCTGATGCTCGTTGTGGCTCCTCGGGGACCGTCGTTGAGATGAACTTCGTTTGTCCAAAGTGTAAGAGCGCGCTCTCGTTTTCCGACGACTTGTACTCGTGCTCCCCGTGCCGACGGGACTACCCCGTCGCATGTGGAATCCCCGACTTCCGTGTGAATCCCGATCCCTACATCACCCCGGCGGAAGATCGAAACAGGGGCGAGTTGCTGGCGGAGTGGGGACGAGAGCGCACATACGGCGAGCTTCTGGATCGCTACTTCTCCTTGGCGCCTGATGTCCCCCCCGACCTGGCGAAACGGTGGACCGACCACAAGCTTGCCGACATCGAGATCGCTGAGCTCTGCCTGCGGGAGACGCTTGGCGGGGGCGGGTCAGCTTCAGACGGCGCCCTGCTCGACGTGGGTTGCTCGTCGGGGGGGTTACTTGCGGCGGCGCAGACCCATTTCCTGATGCCGGTTGGGGTGGACGTCGCTCTCCGCTGGTTGGTGATTGCAAGGCTGCGGCTGCGGGAAATCGGCGTCAGGGCGCGACTGGTGTGCGCGAACGCTGAGTATTTGCCTTTCCCCGACCGAGTTTTCCAGTTCGTGACGTCAGTAGACGTCCTCGAGCACGTACGCGATGCCCAAGCCGCCGTGAGCGAAGCCCATCGAGTCTCCGCTGCGGGCGCGAGGGCTCTCTGGCTCACCAACAACCGGTACGCGCCGGTACGCGACCCTCAGATCGGCGTTTGGGGGGTCGGGTATCTTCCTCGCTCGTTGCAGAGCAGGTATGCGGTCGCCCGCAGAGCAGACGTCGGCTCCTACCGGGTCGCCATGCGGAGCGGCCGGGAACTCGAGCGGCTCTTCCAGCGTGCCGGCTACCAGGACATTCGACTAACGCCCGCCGGCCTATACGCTCCTCACGTAGGTAACCGCGTCCTTCACGTCGTCATGAGAGCGTACAATCGGCTGCGCGGCCTGCTTGTCTTGCGATCACTTTTAACGTGGCTGGGGCCGCGTCTGTCGGTGACGGCAACACGGCGGCTGGATTAGCCAAAATAGCTAACCCGCATTCTTCACCACGGCTGCCGGGGACGAGGCGAAAGGCCCGGCGGCCATGGCTCGCGGCAACAATTCGTGCACATCGCCCGGCGTACGGCATGTCGGCAAGCGGGCGCGATGAATCACGCCCCCACATCCCTGACGGCGGGCATTTGCTTCCATTCCCGGCGACCGCTGGTGGCACACACTTCCAGGGCCCGCGGCGGGGCCTATTTCGACACCAGGGATCGGCGGCGTATGGGGTCAACCCAATCAACCGGCACGACTTCCAGCACGGAAACCGTGGTCTCGTGTAAGCGTCCTCCCGAGTGACACTTCGGGCTTGAGACCGCGCGGCCATGCTATGTTCTTTTGGCGTTCCCGATCGAGCGGCGGTTCGGCTGCTTGTCGAAGCGAACGCAGCGTTGATTTACAGGGGTTCCCATGACCAGCGAAGAAGATCCGGACTCCTCGGCGCCCGCCGCGGGCGTTGACCACGGCAGCCTGCCCCGCTGGGGGCAAGATGACTTGCCGGAGCCGCCGCCGTTCTCGGGCGGCAACCTTTTTCGGGTCATCGGACCAGGAGTGATCCTGCTGGTCGCCTCGACCGGCGGAGGGGAGTGGCTCGTCGGACCCGCCGTCGGCGTGCAGTATGGCCTCTCGGTGTTCTGGGTGGTCACCATCGCTGTTGTTCTTCAAGTCGTCTTCAACCTCGAATCGCTTCGCTACACGCTCTACACCGGCGAGCCGATGATCAGCGGCATCATGCGCCTCAACCCGGGGTCGCGGTTCTGGGCGATCGTCTATTCGACGTTCGGCGTGGCGACGCTGGGGTTGCCCTCGCTGGCGGCCGCCTCCGCCGCGGTGCTCTTCGCCGCTTTCGCCGGTCACATGCCGTTGGACTCCGATGCCCATGTGCTGGCCTATGTCACCTATGGGGTCATCGCGGCCGGCGTCGGCATCTTGCTTTTCGGCAAGACAATCGAGCGAATGCTGGAGCACGTGTCCTGGTTCATGCTTGTCTTTATCTTCCTGTTCTTGGGCATCGTCAACGTCTTCTTTGTCCCCCTTTCGAACTGGACAAAGACATTCTGGGGCTTCTTGCAGTTCGGCCAAGTCCCCGCGGGGATCGACGTCGTCCTGCTGGGCGCGTTGGCATCGTCGGCCGGGTCCGGGGGTATCGGCAACTTGGTCATCTCCAATTGGGCTCGTGACAAGGGTTTCGGGATGGGGGCGAAGGTGGGGGCTATCGGCAGCGCCTTCGGCCACGGGCACATCACCCTCTCGGCGACCGGCAAGATCTTTCCTGTTACGGCGGAGAATCTGCGTCGCTGGAGGGTCTGGTGGAAATACGTCCACGCCGATCAGGTGTGGTTGTGGGGCACAGGCGCTTTTCTGGGCATGTTTCTCAATGTCAACCTGACCACGGCCATCATCCCGCCCGGATCGGACCTCTCCGGAACCGCCGCCGGCGCCTATCAGGCCGAGTATATGGCGCGGAACCTCTGGTCGGGGTTTTGGTTGCTGGCCTTGCTGAACGGGTTTTGGGTCCTCTTCTCCACACACTTGGGCAATACGGACGTCTTGATCCGCACCGTGACGGATATGATCTGGGCCGGCAGCCCGCGCGTGCGCGCATGGCGGCGCGGTAACGTAAGCTCCGTTTACTACACCGCCCTTGTTGTTTTCACGGTTTGGGGTCTGTGGGCCGTCAACTGGGGCACGGCGATGGCACTGTTCAAAGTGGGCGCCAATATCGGCGGCTTCATCCTTGCGGTGGCGGGTTTGCAAGTCTTGCGAGTCAACACCCGGTTTTTGCCGAAGGAGCTGCAGCCGCCGCTGTGGAGAAAGTTGGCCCTCGCCGCCTGCAGCGTCTTCTACGGGACGATGTTCGCGATCGTCGTTTGGAGCCAGTTGTTCTGATTCAGCTGCTTTTAGCCAGGATTTCCATTTTGGCCCTTGTGGTTCGCCAAAACTTCGTAGCCGATAGAAAGAAGACCGGACTCGTAGACGATCCGGTCTTTTGGGGTGTCGTCGTGCTGGGCGTTCCCGGCAATCTGGCCGGCCGGCAGCACAAAGCTTGTTGGGCTCTTCTGGGATTTTAGTGGCTGGCGGCGGTGAGTGACGGATCCCTCGCCACTGTGAGGCCGACCTCCCGGAGCCTGCTTCGGTGCCATTCAAGGGCTTCGTGACAACTCTACGGCCCCCAAGGCCGGGCGGCGACTGCGTTGGCCAAAAAGAATTACTGATAAACAAAGGGTTACGAGTAGAGCAAGGCTGCTGGCAGGTAGTCGTACAGTCTCCCGAAGGCTGTGAAATGCGGATCCACAACTGTCATCCAGTGGCCACACTCAAAGAGATAACTCCCTGTTTATCAGTGTCTTATTCCCTTTACGAGTTGCCCACGACCGGACTGGCGTGTAGGGTATTTGGGGATTTCTTGGCCGCCTTTTGGGCTCCGATGTGACTGCGGGCGACGTCGGGTCGGCAGGATGGAGGAGCCGGCTACCCGTTGGCCACCCACTAAAAACCCGGAAGAGCCGCTTGTTGTGCGCGCATTCCTGCACGTACTTGAGCACCCTTCGCCGTTGCCGCTGCCTCATCGAATTGCGCAATCGACAAACCAGCATTCGAGTTTGTGATTCTGCTAGGCGGCGCAGCGTTCGTAGCGATGGTGCAGCCCGCCGACTTCCGGAAACTCCATCACCTTGCCTACTTCAGGACCTTGCACCTCTCGCTCGATCGGCGCGTCCTTGTCCAACCCCAAGTGCGTTCTCGATCGATGGTAATAGCCGAAATAGTTCGTCAAGATCCGTCTCAGATGTTTCCGGTTGAGCACAATGACATGGTCCAAACACTCCCGTCGGATCGATCCGATCAAACGCTCGGCGAAAGCATTCTGCCAGGGACTTCGCGGTGCCGTGAGCACCTCCTGGACCCCCATGCCGTCTACTCGCTCGCGGAACTCGTGGCCGTAGATCCCATCCCGGTCGCGCAGCAGATAGCGTGGCGCTGTGTCCTCCGGAAAGGCCTCAATCATCTGTTGGCCCGTCCAGAACGCTGTGGGATTGGTCGGTCACGTTGAAATGCACCACACGCCGACGCTCCTGCGAAAGGACCACGAATACGTACAAGATGCGGAAACTGATCGTGGGGACGGTGAAGAAATCCAACGCCACCAAGTCCCTGGCGTGATTGGCGAGAAAGACCCGCCAGCTTTGCGACGGAGGCTGACGGGTCTTGGGAAGCAAACGCGAGATCGTGCGCTCGGAAATCTCGAAGCCCAGCTTGAGTAACTCGCCGTGGATGCGCGGCGCACCCCAGAGCGGATTCGCCTGTTTCATCGTGCGAATCAGCTCACGGATCTCTGGCGTCACACGCGGTCGCCCAGAATTTCGCCCACCCAGCCGGCTCTTCCAACGCCAGTAGCGCCGGAAACCTTGACGATGCCAGCCGATGACGGTCTTGGGCTGAACGATGTCAACGACCGAACGCCAATCGGACCAGCAGCGAGACAACCAGACCCAGAACACGCGATCGGTTTGGCGCAGGCGAGGTCGTTTGGCGTTTCTCTTGTAGACTGCCAGTTGCTGGCGAAGCGCCAGATTCTCAAGGATGAGGCTCCGGCGGCTGGGGAGAGCCAAGTTGAGTAGTCGAACGAGTCGGAAGACGAAGGGAATCACTGCTACCAGAATGCGCGAACGGCGGACCCAGCTGTCAAGGCCACGTGGACTCAAGCTCCTCAATCTAAACGGCTACGTAGTTTTGGCGAGGCACAGGCACTTTGAAGATCCCTGTCGTCACGGTTCCGCCACGGTACGGAACCTCCTTTATCTCCGATACATTTACAGACAGGATCGTTGCACGGTCTTTTGAACTCATGTGAAAGTTCTCCGAAACCGCAGAGTCGGTGTCGCGAATAGGTAGCCAGTCATCGTCGCGTCATCTTGACCCAACACGCGTGGCGGTGAGGTCTCTGCTCCAAGACCCACCACCTCTCAGAGGAGGTAGAGGCACATCGCGATGACTGTCAACGGAATGATCGGCCCGCTCGGCTGCAGAGGGAAGAGCGAGGGATCGTCGACCACGACGTGGACATAGGTGGCGACAGTCATGATGCCGATGACCGCCACAACGGCCGGTCGTACGAAGAGGCCAACCCCGATAACAACTCCGACGATGATCTCAACAAATGGCACGCTCCACCGGGACAACTCATAAAACGGGAGTCCGGAGGCGAGCAGCTGGCCTGACCAGGCTTCCGCGAGCATCGGCACGACAAGCTTCATCGTGCCTGTCATGCCAAACAGGACGCCGAGGATTAGACGGATACTGCCCGCCAGCTTATTGTCAGCGGTTTTTTGTATGCTCGCTGCGTGCATGCTTGGTGTTCTCCATGCGCCAATCCGGGCTTAGGTTTCGAAGGAGACCGAGTCGAAGATCTGTACTCGCTTTGCGAGGGCCTTGTGGACCGAGCAGCGCTCGGCCACCTGGGCAAGTCGCGTCCGCTAGGGGCGGCTCCGAGCTCCTTGGAGATCTACTGGGTGATGTCCAGCGCCCTGGGGATTTTCCGCCTCGCTCGATCTTCTTATCGAGGCTTTCGCCTCCGATATTTCTTACTCAACAGGCTCCGCAGGTATACCCGGATGCTCTTTGCCGATCAGCTCCGTGTAGGTCACGAACTTGAACGGATCAAACCAGGATTTCCGTTTTGGCCTTGGCACGGCCACAGTATACATCCGCGCCGGCCCGAATGCCACGTCTTTTCGCGCTGAACCCTGCACATCCCCTCCGCCGGTAGGCGCCAGGGCTCGTCCGTCCGCTCACAGACGTTGATTGCGCGGCCTGAACGGCGCTGCGGCCGACACTGCTCCCTGCCAAACCTTTTTGGAGCCGAAAACTGTTGATCCTAGCCCGGTCAACGCTACCCGCTCGGCAGCGGCAGCGCCCAGATCCTGTGCAGCATGTCACCGAACAGCCGCCGGTTCAGATGCCCCTCGGCCAGCAGCAACCAGTAGTAGCGGGCATGCTTGACCAGCCGCCCGCCGGTCTTCATCAGCCGCTGCTGCAAGCTCGTCAGCGACCAGCTCTTGATGCTTGGTGGCAGTCCCAGCCGCCGCCACAGGTTGCCGAGGTTGTAAGCCAGGACGCTGAGTTGCAAGCGAACTTCGTTCGCGCGAAAACGATGGCACGACAACCGTGTCCAATTCGTGGCCTGCTTGCCTTCCTTGATCCACTGCTCGGCCGTGCCGCGCTTGTTGTAAAAGCGCACCACCGAGCGACTGGGCCGGGTCATGTTGGTGACGATGAAGCCGGGTTGCGCGAACAGTTCGCCCGGGTGGTGCTCAACCTTCGCTACGATGCGCCGCGGTTTGCTCCAACTGGCGGCCTGATAGCGGAAGCTCTTGTAGCGCACCAGGGGCTTGGCGCTCGGCCTGCCCGGTGGCCGAAACAGGATGTCCTCGATCTCCAACTCCAGGCTCTTGTTGGCCGGAATGCGAATGGCGTACTGTACTCCGCGTTCCTCCGAAGCCTCATAAACCTCCGGCTTGGCAAAGGCCGCATCGCCCCGGAAGGCGACCTGCTTGCCCGCAGCCTGTTGGCGCTCGATCTCCGGCAACAATAGCTCATCCCAGTCGTCGGCGCTGTGCACGTTGCCTGGACGCAGCTTTGCAGCGAGGCAATCACCATGACCGTTGAACAAAAGCAACGGATGGTAGCAGACCGACTCGAAGTGTCCGTTGTAGGCACTGCCTTCCTGTTGGCCATGGACCGGACTCTCGGTGGAGTCCATGTCCAGAACGACCCGCTCGGAGTCGTCGAACGCCTCCGCTTGCCCGACCAGCTCTCGGTTCAGCGCCATCAGCCCCAGTAGATTCTCTTCGCTCGCCAGCATCTCCGTCTCGAAGCCGTGCAGCGTCGAGGTCAAGGCCGCACCGCGATCCCAGATCTTCTGCGAACCGATCAGCCGAAACGTCGGATCGATCGAAACCCGCTCGGCGTCGTTGAGGTCCTCGTAGCCCGCCAAGCGGCTGTAGACCGACTGCCGCAACAGATCAGCGAGCGTGAACTGCTTGTTTGTGCCTTGCCGGGAGTCGCTGAGATGCTCGTCAATCAGTTCTCCGAGACCGAGCCGTTCGTCCAGTTCGCGAACCAAAATCAGGCCACCATCAGAAGTGACGTGCGATCCCTGGAAATCGACTTTCAACAAGCCGTTGAAACTTAGCTGGAATGGCTTGGTTTGTTTTTCACCCATTGGGTGTTGGCCTCCATGGCGTCCTCATCGGGCTCTAGCCCCTATGAATAAAGACGCTCAAGGCCGCTGGAAGGTCGGGATGTCAAACATCAAATTGAAAATGCGGGCTTAGTGCGGTCCGCCGAGAGCAACCCTCACTCGACGGGCCTGGTCCGCGGATCCGAGCGACGAGCTAGCCCGGATATTCCACCAGGGGCGGTAGGGAAAAGGGCTGCCTGTTGTGGAAAAACATTGCAGATGACCTTTTTTTGCCAGGGTCGCGATGTTGCCGGCACGGCAAGATCGGTGATTTTCCTCTGTGTTGCGGAAACGGACAGCATATGACTATGTTAGTCGTATTGATATAGCCATAATAGTCTTATGCAAAGAGCGACCGTATCCGATCTCAAGAGCCACTTGAGTGCCTATTTGAAAAAGGTCCGGGCGGGAGAAACAGTGCTCGTCCTGGATCGCGATCAACCGCTGGCAAGGGTTGAACCCGCTACGGTCGAGGACGACCCCAAGGCTCGTCTGGCCATGCTCACCCGCGACGGACTCATCCAGCCTGCCGAGAGGCGCGTTCCCATGCGGATGCTAAAGTCGAGGCCGCCCGCCGCCTCCAAAAGTATCCTGGAAGCGCTGCTCAAGGAGAGGCAAGAGGGTCGGTGAGGTTCTGGGACAGCTCCGCCATCGCACCCCTGCTGGTCACGGAATCAAAGCGGGAGCGAGTACTTTCGCTCCTCGAGCGGGATACGGTGATGCTTGTTTGGTGGGCGACGCCGGTTGAAGTCTGTTCGGCGATCGCCCGCTACGAGCGAAGCGGCGACCTGAGTGTAGCCGACGCGTCGAGGATCCTCGAGCGTCTTGAAGCGCTCGCCCTAAGCTGGCACGAGCTGCAGCCAACCGCCCGGCTGCGGCGCACGGCCCGGCGGCTGTTACGGGTGCATTCTCTTGGAAGCGCTGACGCTCTGCAGTTGGCGGCGGCGATGACGGCCAGCGGCGAGGAGACGCCGTCACTAGAATTCGTCTCCCTCGACGGCCGGCTGAACGAGGCCGCGCGGCGCGAAGGCTTGCGGGTGCTGGAGTAGATGGCCCAACCCGTGCCATTGTTGCGGCAATTCGCAGCTCGCGCTGGATCACTGAATCGTTGTCGAAGCACAACCGCACGGGTGCCAAGGGTCTGGTGGAGTTGGGATCACACCTGCTCGAAATGGCGAACCGCTTCAACCCGGCCTGTCGCCGAAGCCAAAAAAGTTCTAGGATGATTCGTTTGAGGATCATTTCTCTCATTGCCAGCGCTACGGAGATCATCTGTGCGCTTGGCCTCGAAGATTCTCTCGTCGGCCGATCGCACGAGTGCGACTATCCGCCCTCGGTAACCAGGCTGCCGGTCTGTACGAAGCCGCACTTTGACCCCTCGGGAAGCAGCCGGGAGATCGACACAGGAGTTAAATCGGTGCTCCGCGCTTCGGCCGCCGAGGACGCCCTCAGCGTCTACGAGGTCTTCTCCGAAACATTGCGGGAGCTTGCCCCGACGCATATCGTTACGCAGTCGCAATGCGAGGTGTGCGCGGTCAGTCTCCGGGAGGTCGAAGGGGCGTTGCGCCAACTCACTGAGTCGGAAGCGGAGATCATTACCTTACAGCCGAACACGCTGGCTGATTTTTGGCAGGACGTCGTGCGTGTAGCCTCCGGGCTCGGCCTGACGGACGGCGGTGTGCGGTTGGTAGCCGACCTACAACAGAGAATGCAGGAAATCGAAACCAAGGCCCGGCCGCTCAAGAGCCGTCCCAGCGTCGCCTGCGTTGAATGGGTCGATCCCCTGATGGCGGCGGGCAATTGGATGCCGGAGCTGGTTCAGATGGCGGGCGGCGAGAATCTGTTCGGCGCCTCGGGGAAACACTCGCCCGAGATGACGTTCGAGCAACTCGCAGCCGAAGATCCGGACATCATTTTCATCTCGCCTTGCGGTTTCGATATTCCCCGTACAAAAGAGGACTTGCCGTTGCTCGAATCCCGTCCGGGTTGGGCCGGCTTACGAGCGGTTCGTCAGGGCCGCGTGTACGTAGCCGACGGCAATCAATACTTCAACCGGCCCGGCCCTCGGCTTGTTGAGTCACTTGAAATCCTGGCCGAGATTGTTCACCCCGAGGCCTTTCAATTCGGGCACGAAGGAAAAGGTTGGCAAAGGGTGGGATCTCCCGCAGGAAGCTAATCAGGCCCAGTTTTCCACTCGCAAACCCTTAACACGACGGAACTCTTTTGCGTTGTTGGTGACCAAGATGACTCCAAGGGCCAAAGCGTGGGCGGCGATCAACAGGTCCACTGATCCGATGGGCGTTCCTTGCCGCTCAAGTTTCGTCCGCAGCGGTCCGTAGGCCGCGGCTGCGTGGGAGTCAAACGTCGGCACTTCCAACGGCAGGACGAATTTGTCCAGTGCTTGGAAGTTTCTCTTTGGGAACTTGCTCTTGGCTGCTCCGCATTGAAGCTCGGCCAGAGTAATCGAGGAGATGCCGACATCGCCCGCCTCGTAGGCGCGGAAGCGTTCCAGAACCCGCGGCGGCTTGCTCTTGATCAAGTAGATGCAAATGTTCGTGTCGAGCAGGCGCGTCACGGGAAGGCTTTCTCTCTAGGTTGGGGTGAGGCCTGAGTTCGCTCGGTCAGAAAATCGTCAGAGAACTCCGCGAGGCTTTCAAACAGGCTGTCCCAGCCGTGATCGAGCGGTACGAGGAGCACCGCCTTGCCCACCTTTCGCACACCCACCTCCCTACCCGGCATGCGAAATTCCTTGGGCAGCCTGACGGCTTGACTATGGCCGTTCTTGAAGAGCTTGGCTTTCTTCACCGTTTCCCCTTTTGGATTCCTAGTATATATCTATAATATATACTATTGGCCGTGGGCGCCGAATGGCTCCGAAGTGCGGTCATCCGCCCGACGCTGCAAAGCGTATCCACCCCTCCTGTGTAGAGTTTTCCCGAAACCGGTCAAAGTTACGTAGGTTGAGTCCGTTCGTTCGATTCCTGACGAAAACAGTTCATCGGCTGAAATTAAACCGTCCGGGGCCAAGTCTAACAATATAGGGACGCGTTTCTAGGAAGAGGGCCGATGAGAACCCCGTCGACCCGTTTGGTGAGCGAGTTGCTAACAACCTTTTGGGGGCGCGTGGAGCCAAGGAAATGGAAGTAAAGGTTACACGATGACGGGGAAGCGGCAGCTCCGGCCGGCGATCGAGTTGGCCGCGATGACCCTGCTGGCCGTGGGAGGGAGTTTGATCGCGGCTGATCTCCCCGAGTATCCCCTCGCAGAGGCCGCCCGGCTGTGGGTGGAGCCTGTTTCCGACAACCCCGAGCAACTGGCCTGTAGTTTCAGCCAGCCCCAGATCTCGCTGCTCGAAAAGCTGAATCGCGCCGATCGAGACCATCTGGTGGAGTTGGGAGAGATCGTCGTTCCCGACCGCTGGGACCTGCATGATCTGGCTTATAGTCCGTTGGCGGCGCATTATGCCGCCCTCGAAGATTTCGCCAAAGCGGTTGTCGTTCACAAGCCCGGACAAGTGTTCGGCGCCTATGAGAGGGGCCGCCTCGTTCGTTGGGGCCCGGTCAATTCGGGAGCTGAATCGAGTCCCACGCCGGATGGTCTGTTTTATCTCAACTGGAAATCTACCGGGCGCCACAGCACCGTAAACCGCAACTGGTTCCTGCGCTGGTACTTCAACTTCCACAACCGCCGCGGCCACTCGTTTCACCACTACGAGCTGCCGGGCAGGCCTGTCAGCCACGGCTGCCTGCGGCTGCTGGAAAGGGATGCCAAGTGGCTCTACGAGTGGGGCGACGAATGGACGCTCGGCATCCGCGGGCGGGCGATCGAGGACCCCGGCACGCCGGTTTTGATCCTCGGAAAGTACGATTACGCGGAACCGGCCCCTTGGCGAACAGCCCGGCGCCTCGAGGCGGGAGGCCGCCTACCTTTTGCGGAGGACATGATATTGGTGACTCTGCTGGGGTCTCAACTTACTCTCCAGATCGAGGCGGGCGGTCTCGACGTGACCGGCAGCGATTGATCTGCTACTGCTGATCCGGCTGTTTCAGCAGACCACGAGCGATGGTGCAGGCACGTCCCCAGCGATCCTTTGCCGGAAAATCCATGCCCGCATTCTTTACCGGCGGACGGCAGGAGAGGAAGCAGATATCCGCCGTCGGGGATGTAGGGGCGCGATTCATCGTGCCCGCTTGACGACGATTAACCTCAACATACAATAGCTGGCTGAAACAATCGGATAAGCGAGAGTCTCCTTCGTTCGCGGCAGCCCCGGCCGTCCTACCCCAGACTGATTCTGCCGTTCCTTGAGCGTGGTCGCCTGGCGTAAGCGCCCCTCTGGCCAGGGCTGCCCACAGGTACAATAAGTCCACAGTGCGATCCCGGCGAGATACGGGAAGTTGGCAAGTGGGAGAGAAAGCTTGCTGGGTGTGAGTCACCACGGGACCTGCCAAGGAGTACTCCCCCGGCCGATCCACGGACGCGGACTATGGCCGTGGCCACCGCTACGGTTTCGCCTGGCCAGATTGCGAACCTCGGTTCTTGCCTTACTTTTCATTTGCTTGCCGAACGCCGGGCTTTGCCAGCCGGAGTACCGCGTCTACGAGGACCATCCGCGGCTGTTTCTCGAACCGGACCGGCTGAAACGCTTGCGCAGGGATGTCGAGCGTCGCTCGGTCCGCTGGGAACAATTGCGGCGGCTTACCGAGGAGAACGTGCCGCTGCCCGAAGAGCCTCTGGTTCGCGCCTTGCAGTTTCAAGCGGCCGGCAATGAGGCGGCCGGGTTGCAGGCGGTGGCGTGGGCCGTTTCGAAGGCAGAGGATTCCCGAGCCTTCGGGCGGCTTGCCGACTTGAGACTCGGAGCTCTCGTTTTCGACTGGTGTTACGAGTTGTTTACCGAGCAGGAGCGAGCACGTGTCGCCGGCGCGCTAGGCAAGGCGGCCGGCACGGCCGCCGGCGCTTCGGGACTTGATCCGGGCGAGGTTCGAAGCGCGGCGCTAGCCGCGCTTGCCGTTGCGGGGGACTGGGCGGGATCGGAGTCAGCGCTGGCGGATCTAGTAGAGCGCCGTTGGAAAACGGAAATCCTTCCCGCGCTGCGCCGCGGCCAGCTCACCGACCAAGCGGAAGATTTGCTCGCTGTTCTCGAGTTTTGCCACGTGGTTCGGAACAACTTGCAGCTTGAGTTGTGGCAGGAGGCGATCGACGTGTTCAAGTCGCTGCCGTTTGGCTTGATTCTCCGCTACTACCCTGAGCCGCTTCAGACCGAGGCTGGTCTATTTCGACAACCGGCGACGCTTACGACGGTCGAAACTGATCCGGAGATCGAGGCGACTGTGAGTCGCATCGCCGAGCTGTTGCTCGTAGCCTATGAGAACACGTGGGAAGAGTACCAGTTTCTGCAGGGTTGGCTACGCCACGACGAATATAGCCTGACGAATCCGCTGGGCGCTCCGTACGAATTTCTCTGGCTCAATCCCTACCTGCCAGGGCTGAGCTATTTCAGCGCGCCGGGTGTCGTCCACGACGAGTTGCGGGGACGTCTTTTCGCACGAGCGGGTTGGCAGGAGGGGGATCTTTGGGCCGGCTACTTTAACAGCGAGCTACAAATGTTTGCGGAAGGCAGACGCTTCGCCGTGCGGCGCGAGGACGAGCAGGCCCCGCTGGTTTTCCCCGGTGCGGTCGTCGTGTTGGCGCGGGTGCCGATGGCGATCAAGGTCCGCGCGCCGGAAGCGAGCGTGATCTATATGGTCGGGTTGGGAGAGGGGAAGTCGTATAACTTCTTCGTCAATAAGAGAACCTTCCGAACGTATGAAGCCGGTCGCGGCGGCATCGTTGTGTTGAAGAACCCCCCTCAGGGTTCAGGCAAGCGCTTTCTGCGGTTCAAGAAACCGATCCGCATCGAAGTGACGGCCGCCGGCGCGCGGGGACCGTCGTTGTTGGGGAGATCCAAGAACTGAGTGCCCGGGGGGAGTGTCCTCGTTGGCGGTTCGGCGACCTTCCGAGCGGCGGGCTAGTTGTGGCGGGACCAGCATTTTCTCATCGAAGGATGAGCCTGAAGACGGGGGTTGGGGCTTTTTGAGTCGCTGGGGCTCCTTTCGGGCTTTTTGATTTTGAGTTTTGGGAAGGGGAGAATCGTCGTCGGGGTTGTGGGATTGTGGGAATCGCGGAGCGATTTCCAAGGGCGGTGGGAAACGAAGGGAAACCTGGTTTTGGTTTTCCTCGTTTTCCATCGCCCGTCATTTCCACAGCCCTCTTCCTGCTGTTCAGCACGGCGTGTTCGCGGAACGGAAACTGGCAAACAGCTTCTGCTTGGCTCGCTGCATCCGGCGGGCCGCCGCCGTGTCGCTTTCGGCCTGGGCAATGCGGCCCAGAGCCTCCAGCCTCTGCCCTGGCTTGAGATAGCTGGCGGCCTCGGGCAACTTCTCGAAAGATTCCCAAGGCGTCTGGTAGTGGCGGTACACCCGCTTCTGCTTGCCTTTGGCGTCGGTCTTGATCTCGGGCTGTCCGCAGGGCCGGTGGAAGTTCAAATAGGGATTGAAGTGCTGTTGGTAGAAGCGCTGGATGCGCCCCGCGTGCGGCGCCGCGATGTACGTATATCCCATGTGTTTGCGGATCACCGCGCCGTTTTTCGATTCCACCAAGCCGTTGTCGTTGGAGTGCCGCGGACGCGACTTGGTCTGTTCGATCAGCAGCTTGTTCAATAGCTTCTCCACCGTGCGATTGAGGAACTCGCTGCCGTTGTCGGAATGGAAGCCGCGGATACGAAAGGGAAACTGCTCGATCATGGCTTTCAGCAACGGCTCCAGCCAGGCTTCACTGATCGCGGGCGTGGCGCCGACCACTTGCCACTGGGTGACTTCATCCACGGCATTGATGTGGTAGACGCCCTTGACGCCATCGCGATCCCCTTGATGCACCGTATCCACTCGCAGAAAGCCGGGTTGGCCTTGCGGGTCGGGCCGGCGCCGCTCGCCGATCGACACCGCCGTGGGCCGGGTCTTGGTGAAATGCAGCCGCCGCTGGCGGTAGGCTCTGCGCCGCCGCAGGCGATAGATCTGGGCCACCGAGATCCCCGCCAGCCGCTCGTATTCGCGCTGCTGGTACTGCTGGTATTCCCGCTCGAGGATCTTGCGCGTGGCCGGGCCGCTGAGGGTTTCGTGGGCCTCGTCCACCGCCGCCAGCAGTTCGACGTCGGCGGGCGTGTACTTGCGGGCAAAGCGATGCCGCCGGTAGCGGGCGGGTTGGAGTTCTCCGCCCTGCCGGTACTGCTGGATCAGCCGCGTGATTTGCGCCCGGCTCAGTCCGGTCATCTTGACCAGATACTGCCGCAGCAGCCCTTTGTCGGCGCGGTTTTGGCGGCTGTAGCCGTGCTGGCGAAGCGTGCGCGCCACCCACGTGTAGATCTCGGCCCGCCCTTTGCCTTTGAATCGAATCTCCTCGCTGGAGTGGAGAAACTGCTGGATCTGTTGCAGGTTCAGCTTGCTGGTGTTTTGCACTTGGATAGTCAATTCCCAGCATGCCCACTCCCCGATCCTTCAGGCTCATCTTGTGTGAGAAACAAACTCCTCGTTCAGACTCATCTTGCATGAGACAAGACTAAGGCTTGCGTCGTCAAGGAGTTTCCCGTATAATGTAGAAAGGCCGGGGGGGGCAACTCCCACCAAAGCGAGACTAACCTCAACCAAAGACCCCTGAAGCGAAAACCTCCCCGGCTTCTATTCCCTTCGCCGTTTTTGCCGCGCATCTCGTCCCCCTAGTCCACTAGAAGGACAAGTCTTAGCAGGATGGCCACGTTTGTTCCGGTACCACTACAATGACCGATGCTCGGCGAGGGTCGGGGGCGTTGTGTGATTCTCATAACATGACCCCGGTCCAACGGATTGCTTTCTCCTATGAGATTTGGTATATTTGAATTGAGCCGGGGAGGCAACCCCCACCAAAGCGAGACAAACCTCAACCAGAAGACCCCTGAAACACACCTTCCCGGCTTCTCGCATTTCTCGCAACTAACCCGCTTTTCTCACACCCTGACGGTCGAAGTACACGATAGCCGGGGCTTTATTTCATCGTGATTGCTACGCTGGTATCCGCGTAGGGTTGAGCTACGCCCGCACGGTTCAAGAAACTGGGTGCCGCTCAGCGCGCGGAGGCGTATTTTTGCGGGTGCAGCCTGGCCCGTTCGCCGATATATCTTTACGCTGAGCGATGATAGACAACCTGTTGTCGCAAGCCCTGGCCACCGCGCCTTTCCAGCCTCATCCAACCGCGGCCGTGGTGAGAATAAGTGTACCATTATAGCGGCCCGTGGCAAAAGGGTGCGCGGGCGAAAATGGGGGACTGCCACCAATTTCCGCTCTTCCTAACCCCTTCAAAATCAGCGTTTCATCGAAAGAAAATCGGCCGGCAGTCCCTTTTGTCGCTCCCGTGCGACTTTCGCCACGAGCCGTTAGCGGTTGACCAATGTCAAGAAGATGTAGAACAGCACGGCGACAACGGCAAAGGTAAGTCCGCCGATCCACAAAAGGCTGGGCTGCCCGGCGAGATCGGTTTGCGGTTCGCTATCCGGCAATGTGGATCTCCGTTCGGGAAGCGCCTGAACTGCTCGCGACGCGTCAGCCAACTCGGTAAGGGAGGGTTCCTCGTGGGCGGCGCTCGAACTCAGCAACTGCGCGGGGGTTGGAGCGGCAAGCTCGTCGGCCATCGCCGCGACAGTTACCGCCGGCGACGCGACGCTGGGAGCGGTCGCGGGATCGCTCGGGCCGCCGTCGAAGCCCGGAGTCGTTGGCCACGCTGCCGGATCACCGGCGGGATGCTCGATGCCGGCGTCGGCCTGCACAGGCGTCGGCTGAGCGTCCGGTGCCGGGGAGGGTTGAGCCTGAGCCGTTTCGCCGGTGCACGCTTGCAGCGCGCTGCGGAACTGAACCGCCGTCTGGAACCGCTCGGCCGGTTCCTTGGCCAGCGCGCGCATGACGACTTGCGACAGTCCTTCCGAAAGCGCGGGATTGACCGTCCTCGGAGCGGGCGGGTCCTCCTGGACGTGCGCCTGCATGACTTCGAACTGGCCTTTGCCCTCGAACAGTTTGCGCCCGCTCAGCAACTCGTAGAGGATGGACCCCATGGCATAGATGTCCGTCCTTTCGTCGAGGACCGGCAGTCCTTTGACTTGCTCAGGCGCTGTGTAGTGAAGCGACCCGATCATCGTACCCGCCTGAGTCAGGCTCGGATCCGCATACATCTTCGCCAATCCGAAGTCCATTAGTTTCAGCGCGCCTTGCTCGGTTAAGACCATCTTGGCGGGGGATAGGTTTCTGTGCACAATGCCGTTGGCATGGGCGTACACCAGCGCGGATAGGGCTTGAGACGCGTAGTCGACCGCCTTCGCGGTGTCCATTGTGCCCGCCTTGAGAAGCGCTTCGAGAGTCGAACCCTCGACCAACTCCGTGGTCATCACGAGCTGGTCTTCCAACTCCATCGCGTTGTAAAAAGAGACGATATTGGGGTGCGAAAGCCGCGCCCGGATCTTGGTTTCACGCAAGAAGCGGTCGACTCGCTGTTGATCGTCGCTCAGACCTTTGGGCAAGATCTTGAGCACTTCAAAACGCTGCGCCAGGACGTTGCGTACTTGAACGTTACACCCGACGCCTCCGTCTCGCGTATCTCGACAATTTCGTATCCGCCAATTTCTTGTCCGATTTCAAATTGCATAGCCCACGCACCCGGAGAACAGATTTCTCGATCAGAAGTTCCAAGATTTGAGGAACTTACACGAACCTCATCGGCCTTCTACAGTTTTCCAGCATGATGGTACGACGGCGGTTGCGGTAGGTCAATGAGGCCCCGATAGCAATTCTCCGCGGGGCTAACGCTGATCGGAAGGAGTAGAAACACCCTATGCGGGGGAAAACGGGTGGCTTACGTGGGAGTTTGGCTTTGGAAGCCGCCCGTTATCCTGCTAGAAGAAAGCTCCGCTATCCCCCAGCGTTACTTCTACTTCTGCTCTTCCGGCTGCTTCTCGGTGTCGTCGATGATGCCGCCGAACTCGATATCCGCCTGGCCCTTGAACTGCTTGTAGTCCTTGTACTTGATGATCATGCGGATTTTCTGGTCCCCGCTTTCGAAGTGCAATACATCGTCGGCCCGGGTGTAGACCGGGAACCAGTACTGGCCGTCCACCTGATCGCGGTACGTCTCGAAGCGGGGGAATTGCTGGCCTCGCCTCTTTTTCTGAATGCCTTCGCCTTTGCCGTAGGTCTTAACGATCTGTAGATCCCGCTGGTCGACCCAGATCTGCCCGGCGAAATAGCGCTCGCCCTTGATCATTTTCTTCGGCTTGACCGAGAACAGGTAGCAGTCGATCTCGTCGATCTTTTGCGGCCCCAAGTAGCGCACGTGGTAGTTCGGAAGCTCTTTCGTGGTCATGACAAACGGTTGGACGGAACGAATGTCCTCCAGATCTTCCGGCGTCATGAGGATGTTTTTCAGCGTGGAAACCGGAGCGTAGGCGACCCGCTCCGTCCTCTCGCCGCCGGGGCCGAAGATGATGTCGGACTCCATATGGTACCTGCCTCGCACCCCGCCGCCTTCGTCGTACTCGATAATCTTCACCGTCTGGTAGTAGGTGTAGTTCTCCCGTGCCTTGGCAAACTCGGTCTCCTTGGCTACGAATTGCTCGATGATCTGCTCAACCGGAATTGGGGGGTCGCCCGTCGTCGCGGCTGCGGCTGCGACGGAAGCCGACGGAGCGGCTAGCGCCAACGAAAGCGCAAACAGTACCGGATGGGAAACCTTCGACGATATTTTCATGACCTTATCCCTTCGGTTCGCTTCAGCGGGGTATTTTCGGGACCGCCGGCGAAACGGTCCTCCCCTCAAATTCAGACGCGCGGCCGGCTTGTTAGGTTGCCCTGCCGTCACCATACAGAATCGCGGGCAGGGGGCGCAACACGGGGCGGGCAACTTGCCGGGACCTCAGCCCGCATTTCCCGCCAGCCGACGGTCGGAGCACACGATAGGCCCGCCATTACGTCGTTGCGCTTGCTCACGTACTCAACGCAGGGTTCAAGAATGTAGGGGCACGGCATGCCGTGCCCGGGCGCGATGAATCGCGCCCCTACGTCCCTGACGGCGGGCATCTGCTTTCACTCCCGCCTCGCCGCCTGGTGAGAAAAGCGGGTTAGCAAACCACCTGCTCCTGGTAGACGCCGAAGACGCCGCGCAACGTGTCGGAGATCTCTCCCAGGGTTGCCGCGCTTTCGACCGCGGCGAGAACGGCCGGCATCAAGTTGGCTGAAGATCCGGCCGCATCCTCCAATCGGCGGAGTGTGTCTCTCGTCTTGGCGGAATCGCGCGCTTGCTTGAACCGCGCGAGCTCCTCGATTTGGCGTTCTTCGAGCGCCGGGTCAATCCTCAGTACGGGGGGCTGGGTTTCATCTTCAAGCTGGAAGTCATTCACGCCCACGATGGTCTGCTCGCCCGATTCCACTTTTTTTTGGAATTCGTAGGCCGCGTTCTGGATCTCTCGTTGGATGAAACCCTGCTCCACCGCGGCGACCATTCCTCCCATGGCTTCGACGTTGTCGAGGTAACCGCGGGCTCCGTCCTCGATCTCGTCGGTGAGTTGCTCAATCACGTAGGAGCCTCCGAGAGGGTCGGCCGTGTTGGCGATGCGGCTTTCGTGCGCCAATACTTGCTGCGTTCGAAGGGCCAGTTTCGCGCTTTCTTCGGTCGGCAGGGCCAGCGCTTCGTCGTAGCTGTTTGTATGAAGCGACTGCGCTCCGCCCAACACAGCCGCCAGGGCTTCGTAAGTGGTGCGCACCACATTGACCTGAGGTTGCTGAGCGGTGAGCGAGGACCCGGCGGTCTGGGCGTGAAAGCGCATCTTCATCGACCGATCGGCCTTGGCTCCGAATCGCTCCTTCATCAAGAAGGCGTACAGGCGGCGTGCCGCCCTAAACTTGGCCGCCTCTTCCAGGAAGTTACGATCCGCGCTAAAGAAGAAAGACAGCCGCGGAGCAAACTCGTCGATCTCCAAGCCGGCGTCCAGCGCCGCTTCGATGTATGCCGCGGCATTGCCCAGAGTAAAGGCGATTTCCTGTACGGCCGTTGCGCCGGCCTCCCGCATATGGTAGCCGCTGATCGAGATGGGGTTCCATTTCGGCGTTTCTCGGCTCGTCCAAGCGAACAAGTCGGTGACGATCCGCATCGACGATTTCGGAGGGTAAATATAGGTCCCGCGGGCCACGTATTCCTTCAGGATGTCGTTCTGCACGGTTCCCCGCAGCACCTGTAGGTCGGCCCCTTGGCGCCGCGCGGCTGCGACGTAGAAGGCCAGTAGAATCGTCGCCGTGGCGTTGATGGTCATCGACGTCGAGACTTGCCCGAGTGGAATCTTGTCGAACAGCCGCTCCATGTCGGCCAGCGAGCGAATCGGGACGCCCGCCTTGCCCACCTCACCGAGCGCCAGCGCGTGGTCGGAGTCGTAACCCATCTGGGTAGGAAGATCGAAGGCCACCGACAGCCCGCTGATGCCTTGAGAGATCAAGTAGCGGTAACGCTCGTTGGACTTGGCCGCGTCGCCGAAACCGGCGTACTGGCGCATCGTCCAGAGCCGATCGCGGTACATGCCTTGGTGGATTCCACGCGTGAAGGGAAACTCGCCGGGTTCGCCCAGAGGGTGCTTCCCGGCGGCGGGCTGGTCGTTTTTTTTCATCGCGAACCGTCGAGCTGCGGCATGGGGTTCCGGCCGGGCCTACGTTACGCCCGGACTCAGCCAACGACCGCAAGTCTCGGCAAAACGACCGCCGAGCCAGGCGCTACAGGATCGCCTCCGCCATCGAATCCCGCGACAGGTCGATGGTTCGCGCCACAGCTTTGTTATCCGTTTCAGCCCGAGAAGAAATGCTTTGCTGACGCCCGCGGCGCCGAGACCGCCGCGACGCCTACTGAGTCCGCACCAGCACATCGGCCGAGTCGGCGAGATCTTGTGCCGCTGGCGTCACTATGGTGTCTTTATCGATGTAGATCTTCTTGTCCTCGACCCGAGCCCGGCGAACATCCTCTTCACAAACAAACCCCACAACGTTTACCTCGGGCGCGGGCGGCGGCGGAGAAGCGGGTTCAGTTGTGTCCGGGCTTCCCGTGGGATGGGCGCTCACGCTGCCCGGAGCCTCGGTCGTGGAACCGCCCGAACCTCCGCCGGGCTGCCCGGCCAGGAAGCGATCGACCACGGCCGTTGCCGGGTTGGAGACGACGCTCGGCCTTACGGTAGGCGGGCCGGCGGCCGGAGCACTGGTCAGACCTCGCTCGGCTAAATAGCGCCCCACGGCCTCGTCGATCCGCGCGGCCGGGGCTGCCGCGCGAGGCGCTGGGCTTCCGGCTGCCGTCGGCGCGGGCGCTGCGGTCGGTAAGGGCTGTCCGGCCACCCAGGCGCGTCCCTCTTCGCTTTGGAAAGCCTCTTCGGCGTCCCGGATGTGATAGGCGACGCGCTTGATGTTGAGCAGGTGCATCGGTCCGATGTTGTCGCCGGTGCTATTGCCCGCGATCGCGCCACAGCCGAGCGTCATCGCGGGGAGCAGATTGGTCGTCATGCCGGTGGAACCTTGGGGCGCTGGGGTGTTGACGAGCACTCGAAACGCCGGCATTCGCAAAGCGAACTCGCGGATCCGCTCTTCGTTTGTCGAATAGATCCCGCAAGTATGGCCGCGGCCACCGAAGTTGAGAACCTTCGTGCAGGCGTCGAGAGCTTCGGGAAAATTGCGGACGAAGTAGACGGCCAGCACGGGCGAAAGTTTTTCGGCTGAGAGGGGGTGCTCCTTGCCGACTCCCTTAAGCTCCACGACCAGGGCCCGTGTTTCCGGGGCAACGCGAAAGCTCGCCATTTCCGCGATCTTGCCCGGGGCCTGGCCCACGCAGTCGGGATTGATACGAAAATCCTTTGTGATGAGCAGTTTTTCAAGGGCCTCCGACTGTGGGGCGTCGCACAGATGAGCCCCGTTGGCCTCGAGCGCGGCTAGCATGCGGTCGCGGCTGCCTGCTTCCGCGACAACCGTCTGCTCCGACGAACAAACGGTGCCGTAGTCGAACGACTTGCCGTCAACCACGGAGGCGATGGCCTGGTCCACGTCAGCCGAGGCCTCGAGTAAGACAGCCACGTTGCCAGGCCCCACGCCCAGCGCCGGCTTGCCGCTGGAATACGCCGCTCGCACAATGCCAGGACCGCCAGTGGAGAGTACGACCCCCGTTTGACGGTGCCGCATCAGCTCGTTCGTACCCTGGATCGTCGCTTCCCCCAAGCACTGAATGACGCCCTTCGGGGCTCCGGCCTCCTCCGCCGCGCGGGCGAGCAGGGCGGCTGTCTCGCAGGTACAGCGGACGGCCCGCGGGTGCGGGCTCAGCACGATCGCATTCCTCGACTTCAGGGAAATGAGACTCTTGTAGATCGCCGTCGAGGTTGGATTCGTTGTCGGCAAAATCGCCGCCACCACCCCCACGGGCTCGGCGATCTCGATGACTCCCTGCTCGCGGTCCTCCCGAATGACGCCGACCGTTTTCATCGGGCGGATCACGCGGTGCAATAGATCGCAGTTGAGCAGATTCTTGGCGACCTTGTCCCGGACGTTGCCGTACCCGGTCTCTTCGACCGCCAAGCGCGCCAGCGACTCGCTGTGCGCACGCGCCACGGCCGCCATACGATCGATGATCTGATCAACCTGCTCTTGGCTGTGCTGTTGATATTTGAGGAACGCTTCGTGAGCCAGGACGATCTTTGCGCGAACTTCCTGAATTGATCGCAGGTCTTGGTCTTCCAGCATGAGAAGGCCGACTACGCTTTACCGCCCTTCCCACCGGCAACGTTTCGCGGAAGGATCTTTTCGGCCTCTTCGTGCGGGCTCGGAATGACGTGGACTGCGACCAGCTCTCCTACGCGACGGGCCGCGGCGGCTCCCGCATCGGTGGCGGCCTTGACGGCCCCTACGTCGCCTCGAACCGTCACCAGCACCAGCCCGGCGCCGACGAACTCTTTTCCTTCCAGAACAACTTTAGCGGCCTTGACCATCGCGTCAG
The DNA here is from genome assembly GCA_965206025.1 of Bryobacterales bacterium. GTDB lineage: Bacteria > Acidobacteriota > Terriglobia > Bryobacterales > UBA6623. Next base: position 1,988,758 of record CBDBIU010000004.1, read on the forward strand.
CCGCTTCGATCGCGCCGGTTAACCCCTTCGTTTCGACCATTCCGAGAGCTTCCATCGTCACTCCTTTGCTGCCAGCCCGCATTTCTCACCACCTGACGGCCGAAGCACGCCATAGGCCCGCCATTACATACGTTGCGCTTGCTCGCCGTGCTCAACGCACTGCTCAAGTACGGCCGCATTATTCAAGAAATTCGGCGCCGAGCGGCGCGCGCCTTGCACTGACGGGGCCTCTCACGCACTTCGCCTCGCCACGTGGTGAGAAATGCGGGCTAGGATACAGGTGAAGGTACCACAGTTGACCCGAAGTTCTCAACGAGCGGAGAGCCGGCCGGCTCCGTACAGGGCGATACAATGATCAACAGCGTGGCCGCCGGACCCTCGACCGGCCCTGCCGTCGGCTGCGGCAGAGGAGAATTTCCTTTTTTCGCAACTTTCCATGGCCTCCGGTGTTAAAAACAACGTGGGAGCATCTGCGTCGCTCGAGCAAGACGCGAGGCTCATGCTCCGCGTTAGGGACGGGGACGTCGAATGTTTTGGACGGCTGCTCGAGAAATATCGACTCCCTCTGGTGAACTACCTCAACCGCATGGTCCAGCATCAGGCCGTGGCGGAGGAGTTGGCCCAGGACACTTTTTTGCGAGTCTACCGGGCTCGCGCGACCTATGAACCGACCGCTAAGTTCACGACGTGGCTGTTTCGGATCGCAACGCGCCTGGCACTGAATTCTTTACGGGATCGTAGACATGAACGTGGCCACCTGAGTTTGAATGAATCCCGTGAGGATCGCCGGCCCCTGGAGGTAGCCGACGAACGCGGCAACCGCGAACAGCAGCTATTGAAGGAATCGCGGCTGGAAACCGTTCGTCAAGCGATCGCGGCGCTGCCCGATAAGCAGCGCGCCGCGGTCTTGATGCACAAGTACGAGGAGATGAGTTACGCTCAGATCGCGGGGGTTCTGGGCTGCTCGGTGTCGGCGGTAAAATCGCTGCTCTTTCGTGCTTATGAGGCTCTTCGGGACGGTCTGGCCCACCTGTCGGTGGAGCGGAAGGCCCGAGCCGAGAGAAGAGAAGAGGTGTCATGACTCGCGAAGAAGTTCTGGAAATCATTATGGATCCCCGGGGCGGCCCCTCGCCCGGCTCCCCGGCGCGCCAAGAATTTCTGGCCTGCCTGGAAAGCGATCGGACGTTGCAAGCGCTCTATGAGCGGCAGCAAACCGTCTGGGAGTCGCTCGATGAGTGGGAAAGTGTCGATCCGTCGCTCGATTTCGACCGTCGGCTGTTTGCAAAGATCGAGCCGGCGGCGTCTAAGCACCCTTGGTATCTCGCTATCTTTCCCGGCTTCCGTCCGAGCTTCGCCGTGGGGCTTGCCGCGTTGCTGATCGCCGCCGCGACCATGCTCCCTCATCGGCCCGGGAGCGGTCCCGGCGGAGTGGAGGGAACCGGCTTGGCCGCTGTCGAAGACGCCGCTTACGTGGACGGCCTTCACGCGGCCCTCGACGACATTGAAATGTTGGTTGAGTTTGACACTCTTCCGGTGGGAGGTTGAGGGGAGCTACATGGGGATCCGCGGCGGGCGCGGGAAATTTAGCCGGGTCGTTGTCGTTTTCTGGGCGGCGAGCTGGTTAGCCCTTGCGCCGCCCGCGCAGGCGGCGCCGGCTCAGGCGGACAAGCCCCGGGGGCGACCCCATCATCGCCCGCCTCACGGAATTCGGCAAGCTCCGCCCGGCCGTGCTCGGGATCGCGCCCGACCCCGCCGGCCTGCCGGGCCCCGACCCGGGATGATCGAGCGCCTGATGCGCATGCGCCCGGCCGAGCGGCGCCGTTTCTTGCGTCAGAATCCGCGCTTCCGCAACCTGCCGGCGAGAGAGCGGCAAAGAATTCAGCAGCGTCTCAGGCGGTTTGCCCAAATGGATCGGAAGCAGCGCGAGCTCGCCCTCGAGCAATATCGGCTCTTTCGACAGTTCCCGGCAAATAGACAGGCCCGGGCGCGCTCTCTCTATCAACGCTTCCGTCAGCTCCCCGCGGGCAGGCGGGCACTAGTGAAGCAAGATCTCGCACATCTCCGCTCGATGTCCGCCGACGAACGCCGGCGGCACTTTAGCTCCCCGGAATTCACCAGGCGCTATGGCGAGGACGAGCAGCAGATCCTGAAAAACCTCGCGGATCTGCTTCCCCACCGCGACTGACGGCGCCCCCTGAATTGGTCGCTGCCCGGCGTCGCTTCCCGTTTTTCCTCGCCACCCGCCGCGACACGGCGGGCTAAAGTCCGAGCGCGGGGGGGGCGATCGATGGGTGTGCCGAGTTATGGTCGGGGTGGGGGGAATTATGTCCCCAGCCGGGGCCGGGTGCTCCATGTGCTGGGCAGCCTGGACGCCGGCGGCGTGGAAAACTGGCTGCTCGAGATTGTTCGCCACCGTTCTCCCTCGGACCGGGCCTTTGATTTTTGCCTTCTCGGCAGCCGCGAGGGCGCCTATGCCGGCGAGTTGCGAAGGCGAGGCTGCAGAATTTGCCGCTGTCCGCTAGGCCCCTTTTTTTCGTTTCCCGCGCGTCTGTTCGCACTCCTGCTGCGGTCGGGCTACGAGATTGTTCACAGCCATGTTCATCCCTTTAGCGGCCTCATCCTCGCCATCGCTCGAGCGGCGGGAATCCCCTACCGCCTAGCCCACTCTCACAACACCCATGATGGCCGGGAAGACCGTTTTCGGCGGCGGCTCTACCGCCGATTGATGCAGCGTTGCCTGCTGCGCTGGATGACGTTGGGATTGGGATGCTCGGAGCCGGCCGCGGAGCAAATACTGGGCGTCTCGAGGAGCGAAGACGAGAGAATCCGTGTCTTGCGATACGGCATCGATTTACAGGCCTTTCGCGATCGGTCCGGTGAGGGCCTCGAGCTAAGGCCGGAGTTCGGCTTGGAGCCGGATGCCGTCGTCGTAGGGCACGTCGGCCGTCTGGACCCGCAAAAGAACCACCAATTTCTGCTCCACGTAGCAGCCGAGGCCGTCAGAGCGCACCCACGGTTGCGGTTTGTGATCGTAGGCGAGGGCAGGCTGGAAGATTCTCTTCGCGCTCAGGCTGGAAATTTGGGCCTCCGCGGTCGGGTCGTCTTCGCGGGGTGTCGGGATGACGTGCCTAGGCTCATGACGGGGTTGTTCAGCGCGTTCGTCCTTCCTTCACTCCACGAAGGGCTGCCCATCGCAGCTCTCGAAGCGCAGGCGGCGGGGTTGCCGACTCTTCTCTCCGACCGCATCACGGGCGAAACCGCTGTCGTTTCTGATATCGTGCGTCGCTTGCCGCTCGAAGCCGGGGCCCTCGCATGGGCCAAGGTGTTGCTGAACACTGTCCAAGAGGAACGCTACTCGATTCGCAGGGCTTGCCGCGTGCTGGAGGAGCGCGGCTTCTCGGTGGAGCAGTCGGCGCGAAAGCTGTACGAGAGCTATGAAACGGCTCTTCGAGGGATTGGGGTTTCCGTCGATTCGCGCTCAGCCCGGCCAAGACACTGGGTTGCTCCGCGTCGAGCGATGGCGCGCAAGGCCGGTGCCGGGAGTCGGAGATTCGCTGAATAAGTCGCCCCCGCTCTCCTACTCCTAGGAGCCGCGGCGAAAGTCGCACGGGAGAGAAAAATGGGGACTGCCACCAATTCGCCCCCCATCACGGCCCTGGAAACAAAGAACTTCGCCTGAAGCGAATTGGCTGGCTGTACCCGATTTTTCGAAGGCTTGCGAGCGTTCCTGTACCGCCCTACCCTAGCAGCCCGGGAGGACGCCAACGGTCCATGGCTCGGCTCGAAGTTGACGCAAAGGCAGCGTCAAAAATCCGGCAACGCGTATGAATATTTCTTGGCGTACGGCGGAAGACGGCAAACGGGCCCATCTTTGCCTCTGCTTGGCTGTTTTGACCGCCGTGGTGGCGATCACCTCGGTCGAGGCCGTGGAGAGCGATCGCATGGCAGCGCTGGCGGCGGGCGGCGCGTTCCTGTTGGGCGTGGCATCGTGTCTGCGCCTTTTGCGGCTGGATCCTCTTTCCCCGACGATGGTCTATCTGTACGTGTTCGGAGTGTTCCATCTCGGTCTGGTCGTGCCTTGGGCGGTCGGGCCGCAGTCGGAGCGCTTGCCCAATTGGATGATCGAGCACCGCCTCGCCCCGGCGCTTGCCTTGGTGACCCTCTCCGTCATGGCCTATCAAGCCGGGGCGTCCGTAGCGGTGTGGAAGTGGCCGAACCCGCGACCGTTGCGGAAACCGGTGAGGTACCACAATCTGATTCTCTACCATGGCGGCCTGGCGGTTGCCCTGGCCGGTTGTCTGATGTTTGCTTGGGGGGTGCGCTCTTTGGGGTTCACCCGCCTGCTTGAAGCAACCTATTTCGAGACCTATCGGCTGACCAACTGGTACGACCCCCGTTTCTTCGTCACCAGCTTGACTGTGGTCCCAATCGGATTGTATCTGGCAGCCGCCGCCGCGCCTGGGAGGCGCGTTCGATGGGTTCTGTGCCTGGTGACCGCTTGGAGCGGGGTGATCTTTTTCCTCGGCTTTCGCGGATTCGCCTTGATACCGGCCCTAACCGTCTTGGCCGTGTTGAACAAACGTGGCTTCAGGCTGCCGAACAGAGTGTACGCGCTGGGGCTCGCCGCGGTTCTGGTGGCCATACCGGCCGTTACCGTCATGCGTGCTTCGCCGGTTTCGGAGCGTTCCATCAGCCAAGCTTTCTTGTCGGCGAGCCCGCTGGCCGCGCTCAAAGAGATGGGAGCGAGCCTGCGGCCCTTGGTCCACACCTTGCACTACATGGAAACGGAGTCCTATCGCTGGGGCAAGACCTATTGGCGCGGACTGATCTCCGTCGTCCCGAACCTCTCGTCGCAGTGGGAAGGGCGTTCCTACGTTCCGCTCGAAGAGCTGCCCCCCAGTCATTGGGTCACCAAGCAAGCCTCGCCTTGGACCTATGAGCGCTATGGTGGCTTGGGTTTTTCCACTGTCGCCGAACCTTATATGAATTTCGGGATCCCCGGCGTAGTCGTCTATTTTCTTCTTCTACCTGTTCTTTTGATTTGGGCCGACCGCTTTGACGCGGCTCGACCGACCCGGTTGGCAATGTGGGCGGTGCTGTTCGGACCGTTGCTGTGGACAACACGCAACAGCTTCGACAACTTCTTCCGTCCGGCCATCATCGGCCTAGGTTGCGTTTGGGTGGCGCGTCTGGTAGCCAATTCGGTCAGTGCCGGCGCGCGTTTTCCCCGTGGATCTCCCGCCCGAGTTGAAGATCAGCCTTAAAGCCGTCGATTAATCCCAACGAGCGACCTCGCCAACCCGGGAGAAGTTACGGCCGGTGCATACAGAGCCGGCTGGCCGGCTTTTCTCACCGCATGGCGAGCTTATCGCGTACTCCAACCGTCAGGTGGTGAGAAAGGTCGGCTCGCGACAAGCGCACCGGCCCACACCCTCTCGGCGGAGACGGCGTAGGGGGAGCTTTGTCCCATGAAATACCTGGCGGCCACGGGGGTTTGGCAGCCCCGCAACACAGAGGAGGCGGGACCTCTCGCTCGACGGAAACCGCTTTTCGACCGCAAGGTCCCTATCGCGGCTCCGAGGCTCCCTGCGACAGAAGGGTTGCTCGAAGAGTTCCGGAGAGTACTTGAAAGTCCGCAACTCACCAATGGCCCCCGGGTAGCTGAGCTCGAAGAGCGCGCGGCCGCGGCGCTCGATGTCCCCCACTGCGTGGCTGTTTCAAGCTGCACGTCGGGGCTCATGCTGGTGGCGCGCTGTCTCGACCTCGACGGCGAGGTCATTGTTCCGAGCTTTACTTTCTTTGCTACCGCCCACAGCCTTCTCTGGAACGGACTTCAGCCGGTTCTGGTTGATTGTGAGCCACAGAGTTTCAACATCGATCCGGCTTCCGTCGAACGCGCTCTGACGGATCGAACCGCGGCCATCTTGGCCGTGCATATCTTCGGGTGTCCGGCCCGCACGGAGGCTTTAGAGAAGATCGCGCGGGATAAGGGACTCCCGCTCATCTTTGACGGGGCGCACGCCTTGGGGGCGCAACGAGCAGGGCACGGAGTCGCCGTCTGGGGTGATGCAACGGTTTTCAGCCTAACTCCCACAAAGCCTCTCGTGGCAGGCGAAGGGGGCATCATTGCCACCAGGCGCCGGGATCTCGCCCAACGGCTGCGCCAGGCGCGGAACTACGGAAAGGGGGACCACTTTGATTGCGACCTGCTGGGCCTCAACGCTCGCATGACCGAGCTTCAGGCCGTGGTCGCCGCCGCCGGATTGCCCGATGTGGAGCAAGGCATCGCGCAGCGTCGCCGATTGGTTGGCATTTACCGAACTTCTTTGGACCCGGTACCGGGGCTGCGAACACAGACGGTCCCGGATACGGGAGTAAGCAGTTGGAAAGACTTTGCCATCGTGGTTGACCCCCACGAATTCGGTTTCTCGCGAGATCAACTCGAGCGGCTTCTCAGTTGTGACAATGTCGAAACACGCCGCTACTTCGACCCTCCCCTGCATCGCCAGAAAATCTATCGCCGTTACTACCGGCCCGAGGAAGATCCCCTCTCGGTCACCGACCGGGTGAGTTCAAGCGTGCTCTGCCTTCCTCTCCATAGCGGTCTAGCCGAGTCTACCGCGGAGGCCATCGGCGACCGGATCGCTTGGTTGCACCGCAATAGCCGTGTCATTGACGTTCGAGAAGCCACCATGGGAGTTCACTTCTAACTTATCCTCCCATTGGCGCCACGGCCGGCCACCCTGCCGGCCAGGATCGGCAACGCTCACTCAGCCTTGGCACTATTTCCGCTTGCCGGTCACGGGCGGCAACGTCTTTTCTTCAAGCAACCTCCGCCGCCTCGTCAGGGGCAATCCTCGACCCCGTGATACGATAACCGAGGGAAAGCCCGGGAAGGGTCGAAGGTCCGTGGGATCGGTGACATTTTCGGTCGTGGTGGACGGTTTCAGGTTTGCTCACAGACCCGTCCGGGCGCGAGCCCGTGCCTCTGCTTTCAGCTGCGGAACGACCCGATGTGGGAAAAAATACGAAACAAACCCAATTTGCACTCAAGCATAATTATTACAACAACCTAGGAAGAATCTCAAAGGCGAAGAAAAGGAGTATTCCTAGAGCGAAACCACTCTAGCCCGAGCGGAGGTTGAACGTGGAGAGAAGACGTTTTTTATGGTCGGTTGGCGGCCTTCCGGGGCTGCTTTACCTTTCCTGTGGACAAGAAGAAGACATCATCGACGCGACGGCGGCTTTCCCGGATGATACGCTCGCTGCCTACACGCATCCTCCGTTGGATCTCTCCGATGAGTTCGATGCCGCAACCCTCGGCACGCAGTGGCGCGCAGTGAGTGTCAATACGCCGCCTGCGGCGATCTGGAGCGTCTCTTGGGGCAAGCGTGCGCCGATTGAGGGTGTGAAGGTATCCCTCGGCGAAGGCCATGTCCGGTTGACAGGGCGCAATGACCAGACGGGCGGATTGGCCCTCTACGGCACCTACGGGGGCCGCAAGCGGCTGCGGGGACACTGGGCTATGGAGGCTCTGTTGGAGCTTCCCGATCTCGACTACAGCCAAACGCCTGTCCGGGCGGGCATGACGATCCGGGCCTCGAACGAGAAAGGCTGGGGCGCCTATGTCGAATTGGGCCGCGTCGCCGGCCAGGGAGTGAACAACAGCTTTCTCTTCCACGAAGGTTCCTACCGCCAGGGCTGGACGGGCAAGGAGGGTATTGAAACCGCGCGCCGAGTATATCTGCGGATCGAAAGCGCAGACGAACAGCGGCGGGCCATTCGCTGCGGCATGAAGGCGAACAAAGCGGACGATTGGAGCTGGTCGCCCGTATTGAGATTCAGCCGGCCGATTCTGTGGCTCGACAACGCGCAGCTCATGAACTTCGACACGCGACACGAGGGTCTCGACACGAAGCCCAAGAATCCGCCGCCGCTCTACAGTGATCTTTTCGATGAAGAGCGGCTTACCGCCAAGATGAAACCCTCTGGGGAAGAGGTCACGGTCAGCTTTGATTACGCCCGCTTCGAAGGCCAAGTGATCTCGCTAAAAGAAGGGGTCGAGTACGTCCGAACCACGGTTCCGAAAGTTGACATGCGATTCCCCGAGGGGGAGCGCTATGAAGCCTTGGTGCCCGATACGTTTGACATTGAGGAGCGTTCCCGGCTTGCCATTCATGCTTTGACCAGTCTGACCGACCCTAACGCCGACTACGAGATCTACTGGTGGACCGACTCCACCCGTCGGCCCGCGGTCCTGCACCACGACTGGAATGACAACTTCGGACCCCGGTTCATGGAAGGCACGGCTCTGCTGCGCCTGGTCACCGGCAGCCGGGAGAACCGGCACGTGGAGCAGAGATGGCGCGAAGTCCTGTTGCACATGCAAGGCCCCGACGGGGTGATGTACGTCCCCGCGGTGGGCCGGCCCTGGAATTACGACACGGTTTGGGAGGGGATAGGGAATCGCGAAGAGCACTTCATGGTTCCTCACGTGTGCGGCTTCATTTTGAGCGCCATGACCGTTTTCGATTTCCAGGATAAAACGCCGATCTGGCGCGAAGCCATTGACAAGCTCATCGACGGCCTTTCGGGAATGGTCGTGGACAAGGGATCGTACGCCTATTTCCCCTATCGCGCGGTCGGGGTGGGGTCGCGGCCGACAGGGCGTGAACCGTTGCCGACTCCCGGCTTGCAGTTCGCGTTCGCCCATGCCGTAGTCATCCAGGCGCTTAGCCAGTATCGCCGTGCCGGCGGCTCCGAGACGGCGGTGGAACTCGGCGGGAAGCTCGTTACCTACGTGCGGGATCATGGCGGCTGTTTCGGCCCGCAAGGTGAATGGATCGGTTTCCAGCACTTCCCCAGCCACGCGTTTACGCTGCTCGGTCTGCTCGACTTCGCACTGGCCACCGACGATCGAGAGCTGGCGGAATTCTGTGCCACGGCCTATGAGCAGGGAAAAACGAAAGCTGTCGATCTGGTGGGCTTTATGCCCGAATTTTATGGGGACCCCGACTACCCCAGCACCGAGCTTTGCGAAGTGGCCCAAATGATCAGCCTTGCCTGCAAGCTGTCGGAAGCAGGGTTGGGCGATTACTGGCGGGACGCGGACCGCTGGATCCGCAACATGTTTGCCGAAGGCCAGTGCTTGAGGGTCGATTGGATGTCGAAGTACGCGGATCGCTTCCCCGAGAGAACCCACGCGAACTTCAACGAATCGTCCGACGGCGCCGCCGAAAGGAATCTCGGCGCTTTTGGCGGTTGGGTGACCGGGAACGATTTCTGGGAAGGGCGGATGGGTCCCTTTATGCATTGCTGTACAGGCACCTCCGCCTCGGCGCTCTACGTGATCTGGAACAACATCTTGCGCGAAGAGGACGACAAGGTGCGGGTGAATCTATTGATGAACCGGACCTCGAACTCGCTCGACGTTCTCAGCTACATTCCCTACGAGGGGAAAGTCGAATTCAAGATGAAGCAGGGCAAGCGCGTTTCCCTCCGCATTCCCGAGTGGACGGAAAAGCGGAAGGTGAAGTGCCGGGTGGCTGGTCAGTCGAGAACTTTCCCGTGGCAGGGGCAATACATCGATCTCGGCAAGATCGAGGCCGGGCAAACGGCGACGGTGGAGTTTCCGATTAGGGCGCGAAAGGCGGAAACAGTCTTGGGCGACAAGCAGTACGAATTGTGGGTCAAGGGCAACACCGTGGTCGACATCAAGCCCGAGGGAAAGATCGCCCCGCTCTATCAGCGGGATCACTACTTGGGCGGCTCGGTGCGCTACAAGAAAGTCAACCGTTTCTGCGCCCGCGAGACGATCGATTGGTAGCCGAGGGGCTACCCCCAATACTGTCTACTTAGCGACCACGGATGGTCGAATGACTCCCTGGGGTTCCCCGCCCGGTGTCGGTAAGAGTACCGACACGGCAGGTCTGGAGACCTGCGCCACCAGAGCTGTTGTGCCCTACGCTGGGAGCCGCAAAGTTGGGCTTGGGCGTCTGCTGTTGTGGCGCGGACGCCTACGTCTGCCGCGTCGACACTGGGCGAGCGCCCGTAGATGAGAAGCGGCGCCATACGGGGAAAGGTTCGTTGGTTCGACAACAGCTTAAGTCGAGACAGTATTGGGGCTAGAGTTTCACCCCGCAGTATTTGCAGTGGACGGCGTCAGCGTCGTGTCCTTCGGCTGAACACGATGGGCAAGCCTGGGTACTGATGGGTATGTTTCTCGCCCGGGCCAACTCGACGGTCACGATCCCGGTGGGCACGGCTATGATCGAGTAGCCAAGGATCATCAAAGCGCCTGCCAGCGATTGTCCCGGCACGGTCACCGGCGCAATGTTGCCATAGCCGACCGTAGTCATCGTCACAATCGCCCAGTAGACGCTTTGGGGAATGCTCGTGAAGCCCGCTTCGGGACTTTCGATCAAGTACATCAGCGCCCCGACAATAAGGACAATGGTTATCTGAGCCCCCAGAAAGACAGTGATTTTCGCGCGACTCGCCCGCATCGCGGCCATCAGCGCTCTCGCCTCGCGCGAGTAGCGAACCAGTTTCAACACGCGAAAAACTCGCAGCAGGCGAAGCGCGCGAATCAGGACTAGAGACTGCGCGCCCGGCGCCAGCAGGCTCAGGTACGTGGGAATGACCGCCAACAAGTCAACAAGACCAAAGAAGCTTGTGGCGTATCGCACCGGCCGGTGAACGCTGTAGAGCCGCAAGAAGTACTCCAGCGTAAACAGCGCCGTCAAACCCCACTCGAGGGCTCGCAACCAAGAGCCGAACTCATCTCGCAGTGACGCAACGCTTTCGAGGGAAACGGCGACGACGCTGATCAGGATGCATACCAGCAAAGCGACGTCAAAGGCCTTGCCCGCGGGTGTGTCTGCTTCGAAAATGATCTCGTGAAGCCGGGAGCGGAACTGGGCCGACTTCGGGTCGGAATGTCTCATGATGCCAGTTTACGAGTTAGCGAAACCGCTCGCAGCAACCCCGCTACCCGGCCCGCTTTTCTCGCCGCGTGGCGAGGGGAAGTGCGTGACAGGCCCGTCAGCCTATGGTATCCGTCGATCGAGTCGTCGCGCGAGGTCGCGACCGGGAAAAGGCCCTTAAAGTGCCCGTCGCGGGAGGACGATGAGTTCTATGAAGTCCTGAATGGCAAGGTGCGACGCTCGGCGCGCGGAGGTGTAGTTGAACAGTACGTTGAGCACGGCGAGCAAGCGCGACGCGGTAATGGCGGGCCTATGGCGTGCTTCGACCGTCAGGTGGTGAAAAATGCGGGCTAGGTTTCTCGGAGGGCGTCCAAGATGCTGAATAGATTATCCGGCTCTTCTGGGATTTTAGTGGCTGGCGGCGGTGAGTGACGGATCCCTCGCCACTGTGAGGCCGACCTCCCGGAGCCTGCTTCGGTGCCATTCAAGGGCTTCGTGACAACTCTACGGCCCCCAAGGCCGGGCGGCGACTGCGTTGGCCAAAAAGAATTACTGATAAACAAAGGGTTACGAGTAGAGCAAGGCTGCTGGCAGGTAGTCGTACAGTCTCCCGAAGGCTGTGAAATGCGGATCCACAACTGTCATCCAGTGGCCACACTCAAAGAGATAACTCCCTGTTTATCAGTGTCTTATTCCCTTTACGAGTTGCCCACGACCGGACTGGCGTGTAGGGTATTTGGGGATTTCTTGGCCGCCTTTTGGGCTCCGATGTGACTGCGGGCGACGTCGGGTCGGCAGGATGGAGGAGCCGGCTACCCGTTGGCCACCCACTAAAAACCCGGAAGAGCCGATTATCCTTCTCGAACTGGAGTCTTCCGACCGCCTCGATCGCGCTCATCCTGTCGGCCGGCGTATCCACCGCCGGGCCGCCCACCAACGCGAGGATGAGCACTGTCGGCACGGTTTGGACGAACTCCGTCGCACTGCCCAGTGGCACAACTGTGCATCCCGGAGACAGGATCGCTACCGGTCGCCACGCAGTCGCTGTGATCTCGTCGCCTGCCACGGGCCGGGTGGAAGTTCGTCAGAACTCCGAGGTCACGCTCGCGGCGCGCTATGTTGCTCTCCATGAAGGTGTTGTGGCGGCTGAAGGCATGACTGTGACACTCGCTGGCCACGAAGTAAAGCCGAAGGGCAACGAAAGCGATCCTTGGTTTGCGGTGGCCTCTCGCCAGGGTCGGGTTTTGGTCGCCGCTTACCGCGGCGATGTGCTGATCGCGAAGGCGGGGCTCGCCCCGGTACTTGTGCCGGCGGGTTCGTACGCCGTACCGGCTCCTGCTCCCAAACGCAGAAAGTCCGAGAAGGCGAGAAGCAAGGAAGCGCCCCCGCAGCGCAACCGTGGAGCCGTGGCGGCGGGAGGCCTGCCCCCGAAAATCGAGGAAGGCTGGACGATCGGTCCGTTGAGCCACGGAACCAGTGTTGCCCTGGTAGCCGGCATCGGTGCCGGCGCGGCCGTGGGAACCGTTGCCGCCTTTGCCCTCGGCGACCCCTCGCCGAGTCCAAGCCAGTAGCCGCCGGGGCAGGGCGCCTTCGGCCGCCGCGTCTTTCGCCTCGGTCCTCCGCGGCGGTGGCGAGAAATGCAGGCTAGCTCCGCCCGGCGATCCGTTCGACTTGCCGCATCACGCGCAGGGTGTTGCCGCCGAGGATCTTTTCAACGTCGGCCTCGGAAAATCCCCGGTCGAGAAGAGCGGAGACGAGATTCGGGGTCTTCGAGATGTCTTCCATGCCTTCGGGCAACTGATCCCGAACGCCGTCGAAGTCCGAGCCGAGTCCGACGTGATCGACCCCGGCTACCCGCGCCGCGTGTTCGAAATGGTCGATGAGGCGGCTCAGGGGGGGGCGTCCGACGCGGGCGATCTGTTCGCGGTTGACCTCGCGCAGCGCCGCTTCTTGACGCCGGGCATCGGTCAAGTATTTCCGGCGAATGGCTGCCCGCTTGGACTCGAGGTCCGTCAATTCATGATCGGGCCGGTCGAACTCATCATCGAGGAACGCATTGTAGTAATTGATGTGAACGACCCCGCCGTTTCGGGCCAGCGCGCGAAGCATCTCGTCGCTCATGTTGCGCGCATGGCTCGCCAGCGCGCGGCACGAGGAGTGGGAGGCGATGATCGGCGCCGACGAGGCATCGAGCGCATCCTGAAACGTTTGGTCGGATACATGGGAGACATCGACCATCATGCCCAGCCGGTTCATCTCCTGAACGATCTCGCGGCCGAGCGGCGTCAGGCCGTTCGAGACCGCCGCCGCCGAAGAAGAATCGGCCCAGGGCGTATGTGCGCCGTGGGTCAAGGTCAGATAACGCGCTCCCAGAGTGAACAACGTTCGAAGGGCGGCAAGGTTCGAGTCGATCATGTGGCCGCCTTCCACTCCCATCAAGACCGCGATCTTGTCCTGCTGCTTGGCCCGAACAATCTCGTCGGCGGATGTAGCCGGAATAAGATCTTCCGGGTGCCGGGCGACTTGCTCGTTGACGGCGTCGATGATCTCCAGGGCGCGTTTCGACGCTTCCCTCGGTGTTTGACCGGTTGCACTCGTGAAGATGGAAAAGAAAATCCCGCTGACACCGCCCCGGCGCATGCGAGGGATATCGACTTGCCCATAGTCGTGCAACCGCCCGAGGTCGAACCCCTCGCCGGTGATGCGCATGGGCGTGTCGCAGTGCAGGTCGATGACAATCGATCGATTGAGGATGGCGGCAACCGGGTCCGGTTCCGCGGCGGACGTCTCTCGGCGTGCACTCTCATCGCCGCCGGGCGAGCAGCCGACATGGGAAGTCGCCGCTGTCGCCAAGCCTAGTGTGGCGAGGCCCCATTCTCGACGAGTCAAGGTCATCGCTTCGATTGTAGACGGCTTTCGCCCCCGTGGTGAGCGCGCTAGGTGGATCACTCCCTTACCCGGACAACCAACCGAGCCGCACCCGAAAGGCTGCGGTCAAGGCCACGCACTGCTTACTTTGTCACTACAGCGAGGTTATTTCGCGAGCTTGACCGCGGCTTCCCAGCCGCGGCTCTGTCCGCTCGTCTCGCGTCAGCCCGCGCTCCATGGAGTTTTTGACCGCTTCGCCAGGAACTCACTATGCCGGCCCCGGCGGTCGCGGCGCGAAAACGGGGCGGTTGGGAATCCTACGGCCGCAGGCCTTCGATGCCGAGCTTGATTCGATAGATGCTCGAGCGGGCCGTCATGTACAGCGTCTTGCCGTCGGCCCCTCCCCAGGCCACGTTGGCCGGCGATTCCTCGGGCGCAATCGTCCCCAGGTGCTTGCCTTCGGGGCTTAGGATGAGGACGCCGCCGGGCCCGGTGCAATAGAGGTTGCCGAGTTTGTCGATCTTCAGCCCGTCGGGAACGCCTTCCGCTTCACTTCGATTGGCATCGTAGAAGACGCGACCTTCGCCGACGCCCCCTTCCTCGTTCACGTCGTAGGCCATTCAGACTCGGTTGTCCCCGTCGGAATTGGCGACGTAGAGGGTCTTCTCATCCGGCGAGAGCGCAATGCCGTTGGGGAAGGTCTGATCGCGGCTCAGAAGTTGCAATTTGCCGTCGGGGCTGAGCCGATAGACGCCGTTAAAGTCGAGTTCCTTGGCCGGGTCGTCGTTGAGCTTGGCGAAACCATAGGGCGGATCGGTGAAATAGAGCGACCCGTTGGACCCGTACACCGCATCATTTGGACTGTTGAGCCGTTTGCCTTCGTATTTGGCGGCCAGCACGGTCCGTTGGCCGTCTTCTTCGACCCGCGAAACTTGACCCGCGCCGTGCTCACAGAGAACCAGCCGGCCCTCGGCGTCGAGAGTCAGTCCGTTCGAGCCAATGAATCGTCCCTCCTCGTATTCGGCTTCGAACACCGGTGTGATGAAATCGCTGACTTGGCCGTCGGGCGTCCACTTATAGATGGCGTTGGCCGGGATGTCGCTGAAGAGCAGATACGGGCCGCCTTCACTCACCCACACCGGGCCTTCGGTGAACTGGAAGCCGCTGTGCAGCTTCTCGATTTTGGCATCGGCGGGTACGATCGCGTCGATGGCCGCATCCAGCCGCGCAATGGCGCCGGCGCCGGTGTCGGGAGGCGGGGCCGGCGCGGGGGCCGCACAGGAGGCCAACAAGATCAACATCGCAAGAGGAACTACCCTCGATCGGTTTGGCATACTAGATCCCTCCCTGGGAAATCGGTCCATTATGAGCTATCGGGGGTTCAAAAGTCGAGCTAAGGTTCGCGGTTTGAAGTGACGGCTCGCGTTCCACAGTCTCAACCAGCCCGCTTCTCTCACCGGCTGACGGAGGCTCGCGATAGGCCCGCGGGCGCGCGAGTAGAACCGTTGTCGCGGACGCGGCGTTGTCGATCCACCACCGGGTCTGGTAGGTTCTTGGGACGATGAAAGCTGCCCGCCTTCTCGAACCCCGAGGTCCAGTGGTCATCGAGGAAGTCCCAACACCCACGCCCGGGCCGGGTGAAGTACGGCTCCAGACCGAAGCGTGTGGTCTGTGCCATTCCGATCTGTTTATCCGCTCTCTCCCCAGCTTGCCGCGCGCTCCGGTTACCCTGGGTCACGAAGCCATCGGGACGATCGAGCAGCTCGGTCCCGGTGTCGAGAGCTTCGAGAAAGGAGATCGAGTAGGACTCACCTACCTGTATCGGGGTTGCGGTTCGTGCGATTCATGCGGCGAATCCCGCCCGGAGCTTTGCTCGCGACAGATCAATACCGGCTACGACGTCGACGGCGCTTTGGCCGAATTCGTCGTGGCCCCGGCCGACTCGATCGTCAGAGTTCCTCCGGACCTGCCGGCGTCCGATCTCGCCCCCCTTTGCTGCGCCGGTTGGACAGCCTACCACGCCGTTGCCGCCGCGGACCTTGAACCTGGCTCGTGGCTGGCCATTTACGGCATCGGAGGACTCGGCCACCTGGCCATTCAGTTCGCCAAGCTGCGGGGGTTGCGCGTCGCGGCGGTCGACCTGGCGCCTGAAAAGCTCGCTCTCGCTTCCAAACTCGGCGCCGAAATCACCGTCAACGCTCGCGAGGAAGATCCCTCCCGCTTGCTGCGCAAGAAACTTCGGGGCGCGCAGGGGGCGATTTCGTTTGTTGCCTCGGCTTCGGCGGTCAGTCAAGCATTCGCTTCGCTGCGCCGAAACGGGATCCTGATCTTGGTCGGATTAGCCGCCGAAAAGGTCGAGCTGCCGCTGGTTGACGTGGTCCTCAAGCAGATCCGCATTCATGGCAGCTTCCTCGGCCGCCGCGAGGAGCTCGTGGAAGCCTTCGAGATTGCGCGCCGCGGCGATCTGCGCGTGGAAGTCCAAACCTGTTCGCTCGAAGATCTGCCCTTGGCGATGGACGGCATGGAAGCCGGGAAAGTCGCCGGGCGAGCCGTGGTAACGTTCCCCTGAACCGGCGAAGCGCCGGAATCAGGCGGGCGCTGTGTCTGGTTTCGGGTGGAGATCGCCAAGCAGGGCCACGTTGATCAAGTAGCGATCGCCTTCTTGACGGCAAGATTGCGCTGACCCAAGACCCTGTAACTCGTAACCCGACAGGAGTACGATCGACGGGGAGGGGATGGGCTCGGTGCTCCAAACCTCCAACTCTCCATCACCACCGTTCTGGATAAAGACACCGGAATCACCCACGGACCCGGACTCGTCCAGCCACTTCAGCCGGGCTGTTCCCAGATCCGCGTTCTGGGAACGGGGCCGCTGCTTGCCCAGGAACCGGACTCTGACGCGAAAGCCGCTGTTGGTCCTCTGGCAGCCGTCGACCAAGCCCCGGTAGTCGCCTCCGTCGGGCAGAATCAACCACACCTTCTCGTCCACGGGCACCGGGCGCGGCGAGGACACCCTCAAACCCTTCGGCGACTGCTCCCCCAGTTCAACGTCGAGGTAGTTTGAGTTGCCTGCTTCGCTCACCCAGCTCATCCCGGCCGGTGAACCCGAGACATCGCCCCGTTGCTCGGGGGGGTTATTTTGCTCCGGACTTTCGCTAGGACTCGGCTGACCGGTAGCCCGACGCCAAAGACTGCTTAGCCTAATCTTCACGAGCCTAGTATCCGGGTCCGAATCGACCGCTGCAATCGGCCAAATACACTATTTTGAGGCCGTGCGAAAGCACTACCCGGAAAGCATTACCCATGGTTTCATGAGCGAGATCTCCGTCCCCCCCCGCGCCCACCGATGGAGTTTCGGATCGGCCGTCCGGGGTGGCCCGGCCTCGATCTCGCGCGCTCGCCGGTCGGCTGCGCGGTTTTAGGGATGCCGCCGGTGACCGGAAATGTCGTCGCGACCGAGATACATTTCCCGCGCGACGTCTCGCAAGGCTCTGCCGCCTTGCCGAACTACGTGAAGGCCGACCAGATATTTTCCGCTCTCGAACTGACAATAGCAACTGGACCCGAAATACGCCGCGCGGGACCCCGTGAGGCGAACCATCGACGACGCCGGCACCCTGCTGGGGACCGTAAGCTGAATCCCTTCCTCGCTAAGGTTTCGGACCCCGACTTGGTCCTCGATGAGTGCTCCCGCGGGACCAGACCACGACAGTGTACCTTCACCAGTCGTGGGTTCTCGCTCGTGGCGACGCCGCTCCCGGAACACGAGCACGGCCCCGGCGAAATACCCGCCATCCCGCGGCCGGCAATGCCGCAAAACGCCCCGGTACTTCTTGTCTTCAGGCCCTGCGATCGTGACCGTTTGACCGACTGGAATCTCGTCAGGAAACTGGATCCCAAGGCCCCCTGAAGACCTGTCTTTGATTTCAATCTCTTGCTTTACTAGCTCCCCGGCCGGCTTCCGCCACCTAATAGTTGCCGTCTCAGCCGCGGGAACCCGCAGCTCACCTCGTTGTTCCTCGGGCTGAGAGGAAGTGTTCATTTGGGACGACGGCTTCGGGGCGAATACGTCACTGACGGCACCGGCCACGAACCCCAACATGGACCTCAAACGAATTCCCATCCGCTCTATTATGAGGGGTTCCTTGCCGATAGGCAACATGACGTCTATCCAAACAGCAATGACCCTATATATTTTAGCCCGCTTTTCTCAGCACGTGGCGACGCGAAGTGCGTAAGAGGCCCGTCAGCACAAGGCGCGCGCCGCTCGGCGCCCTCAGATCATGCGGGCGTACTTGAACCCTGGGTTGAGCACGGCGAGCAAGCGCCACGAAGTAATGACGGGCCTCTTGCCTGCTTCGGCCCTCAGATGCTGAGAAAAGCGAGTTGGGGCAAGGATCGGGAAACTTCGGCCACGAGTTTGATACGATAGCCGCTACGTGAGGACATAGGATGGGAAACATGACCGAGTTGGCCCAGAAAACATGCGTGCCCTGCCGGGGAGGCGTGCCCCCTCTCCGGGGAACCGAGCTCCAACGCCTGGCCGATCAAGTGCCGCGATGGAAGGTGGTCGAGGAGCACCACATCGAAAGAACTTTTGAGTTCTCGAATTTTCGGGACGCTCTCGAGTTCACCAACCGAGTCGGGGAGCTCGCCGAGGAGCAGGGCCACCACCCCGATATCTATCTTGCTTGGGGCAAGACCGGAATCACGATCTGGACACACAAGATTGACGGGCTGACGGAAAGCGACTTTGTGATGGCCGCCAAAATCGATGCCCTGTAAGTCGCGAAACGGCCCTCTACTTTGAGTTGCGCTCTCCCTCTCGTCCGCCCTCTTGCTTGCGGAGACAGGAATTACATTGCGCGCCGTAGCTTCGCGCCGCGGGGTGTGGGAAGTTTACGGCGACTGGTCACATGGGCGACCTTATGGGCCGGCAATGGCGATATTCGACGTATCGCCCTCGGCCTCGCTGGGCATGCGGATCGTAAGCGGAACCTGATCGCCCGGCAGCGCCCCTAGAGGTACCCGAGCGTTAATCTGATACAACCCGGAAAAGCCCGGCGCCAGCCCGGAGAAATCAACGATCGCCGGCATTCCTCCGATCGTCACCTCGGGCGTCTCAACCGTGTTGTACCCGCCAGGGTTTAGCTCTCCCGCCGGCAAGGGAAGGCCCTCCGGGTCGCCACCCGGCGTGGCCTTGCCCAGTCCGGTAAGGAAGATTTGTAGGATCACGCCCGGAGACACCGGCTCCCCGCAGTCTGCTAAAGCAGCCACCCCGTCCGCCTTGCAGTTCGTGGGGATGCCGAGAGTGGCCGCTGTCGAAGCGGGAATGGCCAAATGCCTGGTCGGCCCGCGATTTGGGACGTCGGAGTCGAAGGCGACCAAAGCCGCCGCGTACATGCGACCCGGGTCGGCGCGATAAATACCCGTGGCTGCCGGCACCATCGCCAGCATGAACATATCGCTGGTCCCCGCCGAATTGGTGACCTCCACTTGAACCTGGCCCATTTCGGGCAGATCGGTCGGCGCCAGGACGTTGATCTGCGGGAAGGGAGTGTTTCCAAACACTCCAAACAGCGGCGCGGCCGCGCCGTCAAACAGGACCGATACACCTTCATCCACAAATTCAGTGGAAGGGAACAGACCACCGTTGTTCGTCATGCCGAAGTTCTGGCCGAAAACGGCCAGGATGGAACCGGGCGCCGCCGGTGCGTTGGCGAGAAAACTGGCGCTGCTGACGATGCCTCCGACCGTCGGCGGCGGCGGCAGCGCGCCCACGGCAACCATCACAACCTTGCTTGTCTGCTCGCCGATTTCCAATGTGAGCGCATGGGTACCCGCGGCAAGAGCCGCCGGCAAGGTAAAGGCGACGTCAAAGGTGCCAACAAAACCACCGCTAAGAGCCGCCGATAGTACCGTTGCGTCTGACCCGGCAATCTTTACCTCGGGTATCGTCACCGTCACAGCCGGCGGGAGAGGTCCAGCTTCTCCGGTTCCGACCTGCGGATTGGTGGGCCCCAAGCCCGTCGCCGTAAGTCGAAGAGTCTCACCGGGTATGGCGGGATTCTCCATCGAGATTGCGCTTGAATCCGCGTGGGTGACAAAAAAGATACCCGGTGCATGGGTCTCCAGGGTGATTGCCAGTTCATGCGCCGCATCAACGCGCCCGTTTAGGGCAAAACTCAGCGGCGTCGTCGAGGGTTGCTGCAGTTTCAGCGTGGCGGGCCCAGCCTGGGCATCGACCGGGAACTGTACGCCGAATTGTCCGGGGGAAGCAGAAGAAAGCGCCGCGGGTTCATCGTTGACCAGTACCTGCATGCCACAGAGTGTAGTTGGCCACGGGACACCTGGGGCGAATTCAGTACAGCCTTCGGTGAGGTTCTGTCCAAAGATGTTCGCGAGGACACCGGGTGCAAGCAAAGGATCGTTGGACGCCGCATTAACCGCGGAACCCACGGTAGGTTCTTGGCCCGTTGCCGGGCCCACGGCCAGCAAACTTGAGAACGCGAGCACCAAACCCCTTCTCATGAAACTCCCCCTAGAGGTGGTTCTTCCGGGTTTCTAGTGGGCGAGTGTGGCTCGGTGGTAGTCTCGCGGGATGCAAGACCGCGAGCTATACCGCCAGATTCTGGGCATCGAAAGTCCCTGGAAAGTCGCGCGAGTGGAGCTGCGCCGAGCCGACGGCGAAGTCCACATCTTCCTCGAACACGACGAGCAAGTCCGCTGGCCGTGCCGCCAATGCAGCGCCGTGTGCGCACTCCACGATCATCAGCCCGAACGCCGCTGGCGTCACCTCGACACCTGTCAGTACCGCACGATCCTGCACGCCCGGCCGCCGCGCAGCGACTGCTCCGAGCACGGGCCGCGCGTCGTGCGACTGCCCTGGGCCGAGGCTTCCAGCCGCTTCACCGCGCTGTTTGAAGCTCTCGCGATCTCGTGGCTGAAGGAAGCCAGCCAGCAAGGCATCGCCGAGTTGCTGGCGCTGAGCTGGGACGAGATTCACGGCATCCTGGAACGCGCCGTGCAACGTGGGCTCGAACGTCGCGCGGCAGAGCCGATTCCCTACCTGGGCGTCGACGAGAAGAGCTTCCGCAAGCGCCATCGCTATCTCACCGTCGTCAACGATCTCAACCGCTCGCGCGTGTTGTTCGTCGCCGAGGGACGCCGCCAGGCCAGCCTGGACGGCTTTTGGAAGACGTTGAGCGCAGAGCAACTCGCCCGAGTCGAGGCCGTCGCGATGGACATGTGGGATCCTTACGTCGCCTCGACCCGGGAGCATCTCGACGAATCGGAGAAAAAGATCGTTTACGACAAATATCACATCGCGGCGCATCTGGCGAAGGCGGTGGACCAAGTGCGGCGGGCGGAGAACAAGCGTTTACTGGCCCTCGGCGACGAACGTTTGACAGGCACGAAGTACGCTTGGCTGCGGCATCCGGCGAACTTTTCCGAGGACGCCTGGCGCGAGTTCCGCGCGCTGCGCGAAAGCGACTTGAAAACGGCGCGGGCGTGGGCGTTGAAGGAAACGGCGATGCGGCTGTTCGACTATCGTCGCGAATCGGCGGCGCGAGCTTTCTTCGAGCAATGGCGCGGCTGGGCGAGTCGCAGCCGGCTGACGCCGATGGTCACCGTAGCGCGGATGTTGACGGCTCGCCTCGAAAACATACTCACGTATCTGAAACACCGCATTACGAACGCGGTCAGCGAGGGGTTGAACTCAAGGATTCAATGGGTCAAGGCCACGGCGCGCGGTTTCCGCAATCAACAGAACTTCATCAACGCCATCTACTTCCACTGTGGGAAACTCGATCTGGCTCCTTCGCCCACTTAAAACCCGGAAGAGCCCTAGAGGTCAACCCTTGCAGGGCATTTTAGCAGAAAAACGTTCCGGCACGACCCCCAATTACTTCTTGATAGTGTCCTAACCACCCTCCCATTTGAACAGGCGAGGGAAATTCAAGTGCCCGGGCCGGCACTTCGCGGCGTGAGCCAAAAACCGGCCGGGCGCGCCCAACAACTTCCGGGCACGGCGAACCCGAACCGCGCCGCTCTATCGAGCGTCAGTCACCGGAGATCCTCGAGCGTACTTCATCCAAGGTCGCGGCCACTTCGGGATTCTTGCCGCCGTTGAGTTCGGCGGCGGCCTCGGCCTCGGGGAGGGCTTTGTCCGTGAGTCCCGCGGCAAGGTAGATTTGCGCCAGCTTCCAATGCGGCTTGTACCAGTTAGGAGCGATCCGAATTGCCGCCCGCAGACTGTTTTCGGTCTCGCGGAAGTCATTACGAATAGCGTGAAAGGAGGCCAGATTGTAGAAGGCATTGTGGCGATCTTCCGCCCCTTCCGTCGCCCTCCGGGCTGCGTCTAGCCCCGCCTGCCAAGCTTCCGCGCGGGTCTCGCCGCCCCAGCGCCGCTCCAACAACGCAAGGGTTCCGCGAGCGAACCACAGGTCCGCGCTCATCCCTAGCGGTTTGATCTCGAGGAACTCGCCGTACAGCCGGATCGTCTCTTCCACCTTTCCCGCCAGGAACGCGCGATTCAATTTGGCAAGTTTACGGTCGGCCGTTCCCAACTGCCAGGCGAAAAGAACGAACGCAAACCCTACCGGAACAGTCACCAACCAGCCCCAGATTGGCGTAGCTTTCGTTTTTGACCGTCTGATCCTCGGATTCATCAGGGCCACAAGCAGTGCGCCGCCGGAGTAGAAATAGAGTGCCGTCGGCACCGTAAAAGCCAGGAACTGATTCGCCCAGATGCCGGCTACCAAGGAGCCGGCGAGGTAGCCGCTGACAATGAAGTCCTTTCGCTTGGCTCGCCAAGCAGCGAACACTCCGACCGCCGCGAGCGACGCAAGAACCGCTAGACCCCACACCCCTTGCCCCGTAAGCGCATCCAAGAATATGTTGTGGGGAGACTCGTGATAGCGATCGGGGAAAGCCTGCGCCAGTCCGATCGACTGATAGCGAGGGTACTCGGACGAAAAAGTCTCCAGGCCGGCTCCCGTAACCGAATGGTCAGCCCCCATGCGGAGAGAATCGCTCCATAGCCAAAGACGAGCCCCTCCCCTCACGTCATCGAGATACCAGTCAGTTCGGCTGCGCAGCTTCTGTCCCAGGGGCGAGAAGTAGAAAACCACCCCGGTCGCGGCCACCACCGCCGCGGCCACCACCGGCCGCCGGCTCAGCCGCGGCCGATACCAGAACCACAGCAGGGCGGCCCCCACCACCAAACCCAGGATCGCCGCGCGGGTCCCGCTCAGGATCACGGCAGCCGAACTCAACCCGGCGACGGCCAGCCCGAACTTTCGCCACCCTCGGAGCGGGTCCGTTTTCCCCACGCACAAGGCGATGAAGACGACATGCAACAGATAGGTCGCGAAGTATCCGGCGTGCCCCAACGTACTCGGAGGGCGAACGATCGCCCAGTCAGCTTCTCCGACGTGATAGGCCTCGGCGGGCACGAACCACTCCAGCCCAAAGTACTGCAAAGCGCCGTAGGCAGCCGCTACCGCTCCCCCAGCCGTGATCACCCGCAGCAGGTGCGTGATTCGGTTCGCCCCCGAGGTCAACCAGCCGGCCAGCGCGAGAGTAAAGAGCAGCAGCGATCCGTGCGTTACCAGCCCCAGACGCCTCCAGTTCGAACCGGCAAATGAAAGTTCCGGCTGCGCGGAGAACACCGTCGAGACTATCAGCGACAGCATTTGCGCGGCCAGTAGCGCGACAAACCAGCGCCCGCGCTTGTCCTGAAGCAATCTAGCTAGGCCGGGGCTCCAGGCACTCCCAAGCGGCAGTACAACAGCCGTCCCCAGCAACAGAATGACGACTTTCGGCGTGATGTCGAAATAGAACGAGAACCCGGGTAGGATGACCAGCGGGACACCCACGATGACGCCGCAAATCACCGCCCCGAGCCAAACCGCTAACCGCCGGTCCCAGGGTGAACGGATATCCTCTGTAGGCGTTGTCATGGTTTCGCGCGGCACGGCGACTGGCTCCCCATCCTCGTGCGACCCCTAACTCGCTTTTCCGATCGCACAGTGAGGCGAAGCACGCGATAAGCCCGTCATAACTTCTCTGCGCTTACTCAGCTTCCCGCCAGCGGCGGTACGAGCGGCGCGGTTCGACCCCGTTCTCGGCTGCGTCCGCCAACATCTCCGCGGCTGGGCCCGGCCAAACAACCCCTTTTTCGAACCTACGTCGACTCCGTCACAGACGCGAGTTGACAGCGCTTCGCCAACGGCTTTATTGTGTCTACACAGGCTATCATTTCCGCTCGCTTCCGCTGGAAAAGCCGTGGGGTCTAACGAGAAAACCGCTGTCCGCATCGTGAAGTGCGCCCTGCTGTTGTCGTTGGCCGCTTCTTTTCTGCTGGCTGTATACCTGCGCTTTTATTCCGGCATCGTCACGATCGTCGACCTGCCGGTCTGGCCGGCCTATCTTTTCTATCTGGCGGCAAGTGTTTTGGTCTGGTCAGTTCTTGAGACACGTTTTCGATTGGCTTCGAGTCTGTTCGACGAGCCTCGCCTCGCCAGATGGTTCGGCCTCGTCCTGCAACTGGGTCTCCTCACCCTGGCCATCGTTTCCCTGGGAGCCTTTTTTTGGCGCGACTACTCGTTTTCCCGATACACGATCGGGAGCTTCTGGTCGCTGCACTTCCTGTTTGCTTGGGGGATTGGAGCCGTTGCCCGAGCGCAGTGGTTCGGGCGCTGGGGCGCCGACGAAATCCAAGTGTGGCTTGCCGGAGATCAGCTATCCGACCAGCGGCTAGGCGCATACTTCCAGGGATCGCTGCTTGAGCCGGCGGTGAGGCGATTCGAGTTCTTTCCTGAACTCCTTGAAGCGTTAGGCCGGTCGGCGGCAGCAAACTCTGCTCGACACCTCAGCGTTGCTCTCGGCCTGGACCAACTGAAGCACTTCCCAGAAATCGTACGCCTGCTCGAAGCCCGGTTCGAGCGAAGCAGCGTTCTTGTGCCGACCGAGCAAACAGAGCACGGGAACCCCCAAGATTCGCTATTTGAGATTCCTACCGATCGACGCTCCGCGGAAACGTTCGACTATCTGGTATCGAAACGCCTCGTGGACTTGGGGCTGGCAACAATAGCCATTGTGTTACTCGCCCCCGTCATGTTGCTGCTAAGCCTGTTGATTTGGCTCCATCTCGGCAGGCCGATCGTACTCTCTCAAGAAAGAGTGGGGCAGGGCGGCAGACGTTTCCGCTGCTACAAATTTCGCACCCTGGCTCGCGAGGCCCTCGAGCGCAGCGATTACGAATGGTCGGTTGCCGCTCCCACCCGGCCGGCAGCGTTTCTACGGGCCACGGGTCTTGACGAGCTGCCGCAGCTGCTCAACGTTTTCCGCGGGGATATGAGTCTGGTCGGCCCCCGCCCCGAGCGTCCGCATTTTGTCGAGCGCTTTCAGGGGGAATTGCCGTTCTACTCGACCCGCCACCGCTTGCAAGTAGGCATTACGGGCTGGGCGCAAGTCAATGATTTGCGCGGCGACACGTCCATCTCGAAGCGAGTGGAGTATGATCTTTAGGCTCTTCTGGGATTTTAGTGGCTGGCGGCGGTGAGTGACGGATCCCTCGCCACTGTGAGGCCGACCTCCCGGAGCCTGCTTCGGTGCCATTCAAGGGCTTCGTGACAACTCTACGGCCCCCAAGGCCGGGCGGCGACTGCGTTGGCCAAAAAGAATTACTGATAAACAAAGGGTTACGAGTAGAGCAAGGCTGCTGGCAGGTAGTCGTACAGTCTCCCGAAGGCTGTGAAATGCGGATCCACAACTGTCATCCAGTGGCCACACTCAAAGAGATAACTCCCTGTTTATCAGTGTCTTATTCCCTTTACGAGTTGCCCACGACCGGACTGGCGTGTAGGGTATTTGGGGATTTCTTGGCCGCCTTTTGGGCTCCGATGTGACTGCGGGCGACGTCGGGTCGGCAGGATGGAGGAGCCGGCTACCCGTTGGCCACCCACTAAAAACCCGGAAGAGCCGAAATTCTTGGGTTTGACTCTCGGCCTCTCCTTCGAACCGCCCCTTCGTGCCAATGAACCCCGCCGGCGACTCCGCTCCGCCTGAAATCTCGGAAGGCCGGGTGCTCAAAGGCGGCCTGGTCATTGCCGTCGGCCTTGTCTCCGCTCAAATCGCCGGGTTCATTCGGCAGGTAGCCATCGGCTACTTGTTGGGGACGGGTCGCCAGGCGGACGCCCTCTCCGCCGCCATGGCTCCCATCGAACTCTGGTGGTCGGTCATGGGGCTGGTGGTGATCTACGGTTTCGTCCCCAGGCTCTCGAACCCGGACCCCGAACAGCGCTATGCGTTCAAGGACATCCTTTGGCCCATGTTGCGGCTGGCGCTGGCGTCTACCGTCTGTTTTGCTGCTTTCGCGGACGCGGTGATCCATGCTTTCGCTCCGGGACTCGATGCGGAAACCGCATCGCAGGGAGCAAGACTGCTTCGGCTGATGAGCTTGGCGCCACTGGCCATCGGCCCTGGGTTCGTTTATTCAGCGCTGCTTATTAGTCACCGCCGGTTCGCCATACCCTCTTTCCACCACGCCACCGTGAATCTAGCGACCGTCGCCGCGGCTTTGCTGTTCTACCGCCGATTCGGCGTCTTTAGCTTCGCCCTGGGCTACGTCGGCGGAGCGTGGATTCAGTTTGTCGTCGCCCACGTCTATTCCAGACGGTTGCCGGAAGACAGAGGCGTCACGGAAAGGCGGCCCCGTCTGCGTGACCTGCTCGCGCGGCCCGCGCCCATCCTTGCGCATGCCCTCGCGATGGAGTTCAACACGGCCGTAACGCGCGCCTACGCATCCACTTTCGGCGCCGGGATGACGGCGGCCTTCGACTACGGATTTAAGCTGTTTCGCGTGCCCATGGCGCTGCTCGTCGTACCTCTTTCGCAGTCGCTGCTGCCCGAGGTCTCTTCCCAGGAACGAACTCGCTCGCGGCAACAGGTGGTGCTGCGCGCGATAACGCGCGCCGCTTGGCTGGCGGGTCTCTCCTTGGTTGCCGCAATGGCCGGGATGATCGTTTGGCGCCATCAACTCGTCGCGATCCTCTTCCAGCGAGGGGCGTTTACCCGAACCTCGACCGACGCCGTCTCGACTGTCTTGTTGAGTTACTTGCCGGTGATTGTCGGGCGCGGCCTGTGTGACTTTCTTTCCCGAACTCTTTTCGGCATGGGACGGTTCCGGGCCGCGGTAACCGCCACGGTGACGGCGTTGGCATTGAACCTTGTTATATGCTCGGCGTTGCCGTCGGAGGATCCCTTGCTGATTGGACTGGGAGCGATCGTCGGCTTCACGGTGGGAGCCGTGTGGCTTGTGTGGCGCGTGATTCGTATGCGACGCGATGTTTGATCTCAGCCTACGTCGGGACCTTAGCTTGCCGGGTTGGCTTCTCATCGGGGCCTCGTTGGGCGGCTACGCGGCGCTGATCTCGATGGCGGCGAACTGGAAGGCGGCGGCTCTCATGCTGGCGCCGCTGGCTCTTGTGGCCGCCGCTTGGTGGAGTCTCGGGGAATCCCATCGTTGGTTCGTCGGTTTCGCCGTCGCCACACTGCTGCTTCCGCCGTTGCCGATCGCGTTGGGCGCTACGGGTCCCCATCCGGCCATTCTATTTGCGGCCTTTGGTCTGTGGGCCGCCTTGGCCCGGCTGCCTGAGTGGAATCCGCGGAACGACGGCCTGACGATTATTTCAGCCATACTGCTGTTCGTACTGACGGCCTCTGTGGCCTTGGCGGCGTTTCACTCGGGCTGGGGAGTCGCGGCGGGCAGCTTCGCCCGAGTTGCACTGTTCGCTATCGGGATTTTCGCGCTCTTCTACTTTGCCTACGGGCCGGGCTTGGCGCGTGTATCCGATGCCACCCGCTTCGTTCGCCTGCTCTATGGTCTCGGTGTAGCGTCGGCGCTGTTTGCTTGCGTGGACTTTTACTTTCAGTGGCTCTTCCGGGTTTTTAGTGGGTGGCCAACGGGTAGCCGGCTCCTCCATCCTGCCGACCCGACGTCGCCCGCAGTCACATCGGAGCCCAAAAGGCGGCCAAGAAATCCCCAAATACCCTACACGCCAGTCCGGTCGTGGGCAACTCGTAAAGGGAATAAGACACTGATAAACAGGGAGTTATCTCTTTGAGTGTGGCCACTGGATGACAGTTGTGGATCTGCATTTCACAGCCTTCGGGAGACTGTACGACTACCTGCCAGCAGCCTTGCTCTACTCGTAACCCTTTGTTTATCAGTAATTCTTTTTGGCCAACGCAGTCGCCGCCCGGCCTTGGGGGCCGTAGAGTTGTCACGAAGCCCTTGAATGGCACCGAAGCAGGCTCCGGGAGGTCGGCCTCACAGTGGCGAGGGATCCGTCACTCACCGCCGCCAGCCACTAAAATCCCAGAAGAGCCCTTTCAGTGGCCTCCCCCGGCCGGTTTTGGGGAACAGTATGTCTGGCTGTCGAACGGTGTTTTCCGCCGGGCCCAAGGAGTCTTTTACGACGCCGGAATGCTCGGGAACCTGTCCGCCTTTTTCCTAATCATGATGGCCGCCGCCTGGGTCAATCCGGACATCGGCCGCCGGCTGCTGTCACGAAAGACTCTCCTGGCCGGAGGCGCGGTCCTTTCAGCGGCCCTGCTCTTCAGCTTCTCCCGCTCGTCGCTACTCTGCCTCGTTGTCGGCCTAGCCGTCCTGCTCTATCTCCACCGAAGGGAGATCCGGCTCGGTCGCTGGCTCGGCCTCGGCTTCACGGGGATGACGGGCGGCCTGCTGGCAACTTATTGGCTGCTGCCCGCATTCGTCGAGTCATACGTCGCAAGGCTCGCTGCGACCGTCGGCGGCCTGTTCTCTTCCCCCGAAACCTTGTTGAGCGGACGCCTGGAGAGCTGGCACGCGCTGGTTGCTTTCCTCGCCGCCGACCCGGGTAACCTGCTCACCGGGATCGGCTATAAAACCCTGCCCTACTCCGACTCGGCCGGACAAGCGCTGATCGCCGACAACATGTACCTCAGCATGCTGGTCGAAACGGGCATGTTCGGACTTCTGCTTCTGCTCCTGCTTCACGCCGCAGTGCTCAACGCCGCCTATCGCGCTGTTCGCAGCGCCGACGCTTGGACCTCGTTTCTCGGCACCTGGATCTTTTGCTTCTGGGTGGGAGAGATGTTCCAGATGCTTTCCGTGGACGCGCTGACCTACTGGCGGGTCTTGCCGATCTACTTCGCCGTTCTGGGGATCGCCGTGCGCGGAACAAAGCCGGACATCTCCCGGGGCGCAGCCTCGCCATGAACATCCTCTTCCTGGACCAGTTCAGCGACCTAGGGGGCGCTCAGCAATGTCTCCTCGATCTGATTCCCGCCGTTCAGAACGCCGGCTGGCAAGCTCACGTCGCGGCACCGGGCGACGGCCCTCTCTTCGGCCGTCTCCGCGACATGGGCGTGCCTACTTACTCAATACCCTGCGGTCCGTACTCTTCGGGGCGAAAAACCGGCGCCGATACCGTTCGTTTCGCCTGCCAGGCGCCTTGGCTCGTGGCAGCCGTTCGAAAACTAGCCCGCCGTGTCGAGCCTGATTTGCTTTACGTCAATGGGCCGCGCGTCCTGCCGGCCGCGGCTTGGTGCGCGAGCCGGCGTCTGCCCTTGCTTTTCCACTGCCACAACCGGCTGGAGCAGCGCTCGGCGCGGCGCTTGGCGGGTTTGTCGATCCGACTGGCCCGTGCCCAGGTCGCTGCTTGCTGCCGTTTCGCGGTTGAGCCTCTCACCCGTTACGCTCGCGGCGGCAATATTCATCTGGTTTATAACGGCGTGCCGCCGGCACCGGACCCGATTGTGGGCGGCAACCGCAAAACATTCACTCGCATCGGCTTGATTGGAAGAATAAGTCCCGAAAAAGGTCAACGGGAGTTTCTGCGGGCTGCCCGCATACTGGCTGATGTGCTCCCCGATCCCCGGTTCGTCATCTGCGGCGATGTGCTCTTTTCCGATCCGGAGGCTATCCGTTACCGGCGGTCTTTGGACCGTCTGGCGGCGGGAATTCCCGTGGAGTTCATCGGCTGGCACGACGATGTCTACGAAGTCATGGGGCAGTTGGACCTGCTTGTCGTGCCTTCCATCCGGGAACCGGGAGCGCCGAGAGTCGTGCTGGAGGCCTTTGCCCGCGGCCTGCCTGTCGTTGCCTTCCCCAGTGGAGGAATCCCTGAAATCGTCACCGACGGCCAAACCGGCTTCCTCGTTGACCCGAAAACACCCGAAGCCCTGGCGAAACGAATCTCTCAGCTTGTTCTAGAAACCCCCCAGCGGCTCAGCGAGGCGGCTGAGGCAGCCCACGCGGCCTGGCGCGACCGCTACACGCTCGAACGGTACCAGCAGCAATTGCTTGAAATCGTCTTGAAATGCCCGGCGTAAAGGGTTCTGATGGGACGACGACGGCGCGGCACCGGGTGCACGTTATTGAGTTGCTGTGAGATCAAGCCCGTGGAGATGAGGAGGACCCTGACTGGAACGTCGTCCATCCATTCTCTGGAGGCGGGCGACGACACCCGCCCAGCCTCAACGGTGACCCCGCCCCTCCCCGCCAAGGGACATTCATTCATTTGGCGCGGCTTGCCTATTACATTGTAATAGTGTTATGTTTTAAACAAGTTTTGTTAAAATGTTCGGCTCTTCTGGGATTTTAGTGGCTGGCGGCGGTGAGTGACGGATCCCTCGCCACTGTGAGGCCGACCTCCCGGAGCCTGCTTCGGTGCCATTCAAGGGCTTCGTGACAACTCTACGGCCCCCAAGGCCGGGCGGCGACTGCGTTGGCCAAAAAGAATTACTGATAAACAAAGGGTTACGAGTAGAGCAAGGCTGCTGGCAGGTAGTCGTACAGTGTCTCCCGAAGGCTGTGAAATGCGGATCCACAACTGTCATCCAGTGGCCACACTCAAAGAGATAACTCCCTGTTTATCAGTGTCTTATTCCCTTTACGAGTTGCCCACGACCGGACTGGCGTGTAGGGTATTTGGGGGTTTCTTGGCCGCCTTTTGGGCTCCGATGTGACTGGCCGCCTTTTGGGCTCCGATGTGACTGCGGGCGACGTCGGGTCGGCAGGATGGAGGAGCCGGCTACCCGTTGGCCACCCACTAAAAACCCGGAAGAGCCAAATGTTCTAGGGAGAAAACGTGCGAACTTTCCATCCCGAGGAGCGTCGTAGTTCAAATCGCTATGGGCTGACCCTTCCCGTCCAAATCCTGCGGATCAGCGAGGAGGATGTAGTCGCTCAGGGAAGGACCTGCAATCTGAGCTCGACCGGCGCGTATCTTGAGTTAAGCGGTGGCGCTGTCCTTGAGGGCTCTTCGATCGAGTTCATCGTGACGCTGCAAGACGGAATCCTGGTCGACAGGAAGATACCTCTGCGGTGTCAAGGGCGGGTGACCAGGGCGGAAAGACTGGGGTCGGAAAGTGGTCGTGTAGGGGTGGCGACGACGATCGACCGTTACCAGTTTGTTCGCCAGTCGGTCGTCGCAAGCAAGCCGGCGGCCTGACGGGGAGCTCTCACCAGGTGGCGAGTCGAACTGTGTGAGAGAGGCCCGTCACTACAAGGCGTGCGCCGCTCAGCGCGCGGAGGCGTGTTTTTGTGGGTGCATCCTGGCCCGCGACACGGGCGCGGGTGTCATGGGTGCCTGTGATCGAACGGGGCTTGTCTTTTACTGAAGCAGCCCCCCGTGGCCGAGCGTCGAAATCTCGGCGGCGGAAAGCGGGTAGCGTGCGAGCAGCGGGGGCAGCACCAGATCGACAACATTGGCTCTCGGCGAGCGGAAGCATCCGGGAGCGGCAACCACGGGGATCTCGCCCGCATAGCAAAGCAACAGTAGGTTGCCCGGTTCAACCGGCGCCAGGAAGCTTTCTATCCGGCATCCCACTCTTGACATGGCTCGCCCAATTACGTCGTCCGGACCGGCGGGGGCGACGGTCGATGCGACCAAAATAACGGTAGGGCGCGCTCTTAGAAGGTGCTCCAAACATCGCGCCACAGCCATTTCTTCCTCGATTGTCGAGAGAACAAAGGACGCTCCGACTCCCATGCGCTCGAGACGGGATTTCATGATGCCTTCAAACAGCTGGCGTCCCCGGTCGGGACGAATGGGATCGCTATAGAGGACGGCCACGGTCGGGCTCCCGATCGGCCGCGCCTGTAACAGCGGGCCTTGTTCCGATACCAGACTCAGGGCCTCCTCGAAGTCTTTGCGGGCAACAGCGAAAGGTGTCGTCTTGATCGACGCCGCACGCTGTCCGGTCACGACAAACGAGAAGTTCGGCGCCGTCGCCACGGTGATGTGTCCCAGGCGGTTTACGGCCCGCAACAGTACCTCGTCCACCAGTAGACACGAGTTTTCGGTGGCGAACAGATTGGCGCGTCCCCCGGCCGCTACACGGATCTCCAGGCTGCCACAGGCCGCTTCGCCGGCCACCTGGCTCGCCGCTGCGTCCTCCGGTATCTCGCCTTCCTCCAAAACTGCCACCCAAACCTGATCATGACCAGCCGAGTCGAGCAGCTGTACGTCCTCCTCGCTGATCTGGTGGCCCTTGGCTAACAGCTTCTTTCCCGAGGCATGAAAGATGGGCGTGCAGAGAAGCTTACCCACGGCGGTTCTTAGTTCGACAGCTTGCGCGATCACGTCGCCCCCTCCTGTCTGTTAATCACCTCGCACGTTGACGAGGCGCATGTGGAATTATACATGACCTATTGTATCGGTATTCCACTTTTATATAAGATTTATTGCTTTCTTTACGGACTTGCCTATTTTTCGCCATGACATTAAGTTGGGCTCGGCGAATACTACGCCGGGCCTCAGTGTCCCCCACTAGCCCGTTTTTCTCGCCACGTGGCGAGAAGCAATGCTCGCGTCCTTCGGTCGTCAGGTGTTAGGAAATGCTGGCTAGTGCCGGCGCGGGGTGTCGTTTCCCTTCTCCTATCGGGCTCCACGGCCCCATCCCCCTTATTGATAGGCCCTTCAGCGTCGGGCGGCCAGAACGATCTCCGCCTTGATCGTCGGCCGGCGGATGTGAGCAGCCGGCGAACCCGCCCGTTGGCGGCGAGAAAATTAACGGAGGGTCAGAGTCCTTCTAATGCGCTGTTGGGACGCGAGAGCGTAATCCTGTCCGTAAATAGATGCAAGACTTACTCGGGAAACCCTTTATTGAAACATTAGTAGGTAATATTGTTGGGCTCTTCTGGGATTTTAGTGGCTGGCGGCGGTGAGTGACGGATCCCTCGCCACTGTGAGGCCGACCTCCCGGAGCCTGCTTCGGTGCCATTCAAGGGCTTCGTGACAACTCTACGGCCCCCAAGGCCGGGCGGCGACTGCGTTGGCCAAAAAGAATTACTGATAAACAAAGGGTTACGAGTAGAGCAAGGCTGCTGGCAGGTAGTCGTACAGTCTCCCGAAGGCTGTGAAATGCAGATCCACAACTGTCATCCAGTGGCCACACTCAAAGAGATAACTCCCTGTTTATCAGTGTCTTATTCCCTTTACGAGTTGCCCACGACCGGACTGGCGTGTAGGGTATTTGGGGATTTCTTGGCCGCCTTTTGGGCTCCGATGTGACTGCGGGCGACGTCGGGTCGGCAGGATGGAGGAGCCGGCTACCCGTTGGCCACCCACTAAAAACCCGGAAGAGCCTATTGTTGCAAGGTCCTCTCGAGGCCTGCGGTAGAGTCAACGGAGAACAACGGCAGCGAGAACAGTCTCAGTTCAGCAAAGGCAGGCTCCGGCCCGTCTCAGGGCGAAAAAAGAGGGGTAGTGCTCGGCGTGGCGTCGGATGAGAATGGGTTGGGTGAAGCGGCGGCGGGAGGAAACGAAGAAAGATTTGGCGAGGAGGTCGATCAACGAGCCGCCAAGGCCGTACCGAGCTGGCGGCCGGCCAGGATGGAGGGCAGGGCGCTCGGCCGGTCGCCGGCGACAATGCGGACCTCCGCGATGCCCTGGGCGACGCCGGCGATGGCGGCGCGCAGCTTGGCTTCCATACCGCCGCGAGCTACGCCGCGGTCGATCAGCGCCTCGGCGTCCGCGGAGGTGAGACGGTGAATCGGTTGGCCGTGCTCGTCCAGCACGGCCTCGACGTCGGTTAGGAAGATCAGTTTTTCGGCCTGAAACTGAGCGGCGCAGGCGACGGCCATTTGGTCCGCGTTGACGTTATAGATTTCGCCGTTTCGGCCGCCGGCGATACAAGCGACGACGGGAAGGTATCCCCGCTCGGTCAGCAGATCCAATAGGTCAGTGTTCGCGCCCTCGATCCGTCCGACGGCGCCGAACCCCGAACCGAGGGGTGAGGCGGTGACCAGGCCCGCATCGATCCCCGACAGCCCCACGGCCCGGGCGCCCTGGCGCTGAAAGGCAGCGACGAGTTCGTGGTTCACGCTGCCGGCAAACACCTGCACCACGGCTTCGAGGATCTCCGGCGGCGTCACTCGAAACCCCTGGCGGAACTCGCTCGCGATCCCCTGCTCCTTGAGATAGCGGCTGAGACGTTTGCCGCCGCCGTGGACCAGCACGGCCTGATGGTCCGCGGCGATGGCAGCGATTTCCGCGCTTAGCCGGGAGCGGTGCTCTTCCGACTCGAGTAGCGTTCCGCCGATCTTAATGAGTAATTTCACAGGCGCGTCGGCGCTGCCGGCTCTCCCGACTGGAGGGCTTTGGCGGCCGGGGGTGTCGCGGTCAGAGCAGCCCTCGCGTCTCGGGAAAGCCCAGCATGAGGTTCATGTTCTGGACGGCCTGTCCGGCGGCCCCCTTCAGTAAGTTGTCTATCGCGGCGACGATCACGACCCGGCGGGTCGGCGGGTCGAGGCGAAAAGAGATGTCGCAATAGTTCGTGTGGGCCACCGACTGAATGGTCGGAAAACTGCCCTCCGGATGAATCCGTACGAAAGGCTCCTTGTCGTAGACCTTGCCGTAGATGGCTTCCAGCTCTTGGCGGGAGGTGGAATTCTCGGTGCGCAGATAAATCGTCTCCAGGATGCCGCGATGAACGGGGAGTAGTTGCGCGGTGAAACTGAACTCCTTCTCCTCCAAATCCGAGGTCAAAAGAACTTCCGGTACATGACGGTGATCGAGGACCGCGTAAGCTGAAAAGTTTTCCGTGACCGAAGAAAAATGCGTCTTCGTCGAGGGTCTCTTGCCGGCGCCGCTGACTCCGGACTTGGCGTCGCAGACGATGCCCGCTTCGCGGTCCAGCACCCCCGCGGTGACGAGCGGGCGGATCGCCAGGTTGGCGGCTGTGGGGTAGCAGCCCGGGTTCGATACCAAGCGGGCTAGTTTCGTGACCGCCCGGAAATACTCCGGCAAGCCGTAAACCGCCTCGGCCAGCAGATCCGGACGATTGTGACTCATGCCGTACCAGCGTTTGTAGCTGTCAACCGTTCGCAGCCGGAACGCCCCGCTTAAGTCGATGACCTTGGCGCCGGCGTCGAGAGCGATCGGCACGAGATCGAGCGATACTTCAGGGGGTGTCGCCAGGCATACCAGCGAGATTCCGCTTCCCGCAATGTTCTCGCGCGACCACGGCATCCGTTCTGTCCCCTCTTCCGGTGCCGCTTGCTCTTCGGAGGACTGGCTGCGATGCTCCAGCAAGACAGCTTCGACGCCGGGATGGCGCACAAGGATCTTCACCAGCTCAGCTCCGCTGTAGCCGGTGAATCCTACGACGCCGACGCGCACTGCCTTGGCCATCGTCGATTCTTCGCCTCGCTGCTGATGATACTCAATCCATCGAATCGAGACAACTAACAGTCTTGTCTCATGCAAGATGAGTCTGAACGAGGAGTTTGTTTCTCACACAAGATGAGCCTGAAGGATCGGGGAGTGGGCATGCTGGGAATTGACTATCCAAGTGCAAAACACCAGCAAGCTGAACCTGCAACAGATCCAGCAGTTTCTCCACTCCAGCGAGGAGATTCGATTCAAAGGCAAAGGGCGGGCCGAGATCTACACGTGGGTGGCGCGCACGCTTCGCCAGCACGGCTACAGCCGCCAAAACCGCGCCGACAAAGGGCTGCTGCGGCAGTATCTGGTCAAGATGACCGGACTGAGCCGGGCGCAAATCACGCGGCTGATCCAGCAGTACCGGCAGGGCGGAGAACTCCAACCCGCCCGCTACCGGCGGCATCGCTTTGCCCGCAAGTACACGCCCGCCGACGTCGAACTGCTGGCGGCGGTGGACGAGGCCCACGAAACCCTCAGCGGCCCGGCCACGCGCAAGATCCTCGAGCGGGAATACCAGCAGTACCAGCAGCGCGAATACGAGCGGCTGGCGGGGATCTCGGTGGCCCAGATCTATCGCCTGCGGCGGCGCAGAGCCTACCGCCAGCGGCGGCTGCATTTCACCAAGACCCGGCCCACGGCGGTGTCGATCGGCGAGCGGCGCCGGCCCGACCCGCAAGGCCAACCCGGCTTTCTGCGAGTGGATACGGTGCATCAAGGGGATCGCGATGGCGTCAAGGGCGTCTACCACATCAATGCCGTGGATGAAGTCACCCAGTGGCAAGTGGTCGGCGCCACGCCCGCGATCAGTGAAGCCTGGCTGGAGCCGTTGCTGAAAGCCATGATCGAGCAGTTTCCCTTTCGTATCCGCGGCTTCCATTCCGACAACGGCAGCGAGTTCCTCAATCGCACGGTGGAGAAGCTATTGAACAAGCTGCTGATCGAACAGACCAAGTCGCGTCCGCGGCACTCCAACGACAACGGCTTGGTGGAATCGAAAAACGGCGCGGTGATCCGCAAACACATGGGATATACGTACATCGCGGCGCCGCACGCGGGGCGCATCCAGCGCTTCTACCAACAGCACTTCAATCCCTATTTGAACTTCCACCGGCCCTGCGGACAGCCCGAGATCAAGACCGACGCCAAAGGCAAGCAGAAGCGGGTGTACCGCCACTACCAGACGCCTTGGGAATCTTTCGAGAAGTTGCCCGAGGCCGCCAGCTATCTCAAGCCAGGGCAGAGGCTGGAGGCTCTGGGCCGCATTGCCCAGGCCGAAAGCGACACGGCGGCGGCCCGCCGGATGCAGCGAGCCAAGCAGAAGCTGTTTGCCAGTTTCCGTTCCGCGAACACGCCGTGCTGAACAGCAGGAAGAGGGCTGTGGAAATGACGGGCGATGGAAAACGAGGAAAACCAAAACCAGGTTTCCCTTCGTTTCCCACCGCCCTTGGAAATCGCTCCGCGATTCCCACAATCCCACAACCCCGACGACGATTCTCCCCTTCCCAAAACTCAAAATCAAAAAGCCCGAAAGGAGCCCCAGCGACTCAAAAAGCCCCAACCCCCGTCTTCAGGCTCATCCTTCGATGAGAAAATGCTCTAACCCGTATTTCTCACCAGCGGTCAGCATGAGTGTAACCAAATGCCCGCCGTCAGGGATGTAGAAGCGCGATTCATCGCGTCCGCTCGCCGACGTGCCGTTCGCTGGGCGATGTACGCAAACTGTTGCTGCGAGCCGTGGCCGCTGGGCCTTTCAGCCCCATCCACTGCGGCCGTGGTGAGAAATGCGGGCTAAACCCGGAGTACGGCACAGCCCCCCTTGGGCCCCCTGTTCCCCCAGCTCACCCAAAGACCGGCCCGGTCTCCGTGCCGCAACAGACTCCGATCCACAGGTCGCCGCGTATGGGGTAAGGACGGCTTGTTCGCCTTCCCCGCCCTCGCGCGGAGACCGCGGACCAAGCGGGGGTGCTGTCCTAGGGGCGAGACGACTACAATAGTCGAAGCAGACCACAAGGAGACAAAGTTAGATGAGTGCTGCCGGTCAAGGCGTAGCCTTGGGTTCCTCCGCGGGCGACCTAGCCGTCGAGCTAGAGGATTACAGGGTACAAATCGAGCGGATCAAGGGGCGCTGCGAGGCGCTGGTGGAGGGGATCGACAACGAGGCCTTCAACTGGAAATCCGAGGAACGCCGATGGTCGATTTGTGAGTGCCTCGACCATTTGAATATCAGTGCCGGGCTTTATCTGCCTTTGATCGACAAGGCGCTTGCAAAAAGTCGCTCCCAGGGACTACTGGGATACGTCCCCGCGCGACGTAGTTTGATCGGAGGGTGGATTATCCGCTTCATCGAACCCCCGCCGAACGGCCGTGCCAGGGCGCCCAAGGTGTTTCGTCCCCAAGGCGGCCAGCTTTTGGAGAGCGTTGTTCCCAGGTTCATGGACCTCCAGGACCAGGTCTGGAAAGGCTGCGCCAGGCGAATGGCGTTGACTTATGGCGCACGAAGGTCCGCTCGCCGGCCCTTGCTTTGCTGAGGCTAAGCCTCGGCGAAACTTTTGCCCTCATGACGGCCCACGAGCGACGCCATCTGTGGCAGGCCGAGCAGATCAAGGGCGATCCCAGGTTTCCGGCAAGCTAGACGATCTCTGCGCCTCGTGCAACTACAAGTTCTCTCTTAAGATTCACCGTTGTGACCGTCCCACTTCCATCCGACCGCCCTTCGAATCACGGGGTCCCAGGAACGTATCTTGACACCTGTAACAAGCAGTGCTATTTCTACTCCAGGGTCGGGTCGATCGCTACATCCACCGCCACCCGCATTTCCCCGATTCGTCGTCGGAACGGGATGTAGTGGGCCATGGTACACACGTGGCCGGAGTTATAGCAGCAAGCTCTAATCCTGAGGTGGGCATAAGAGGCCTCTGTCGCTGTCAGCTTGCTGTTTGGAAGATCTTTGGCGATCAGCCAGAGTCTACCCGCAGTGGCAGATGGGAGTACGTTGTGGACCCGTTTATGTATCATCGCGCTCTGGCCGCCTGCGTGGACGAGGGAATCCACGTTGTCAACCTCAGTATCGGCGGCCCAGGGGAGCCTGACTTTCAGGAAAAGGCGCTCTTCGGCCTGTTAATGGCAAAGGGATGCACAGTTGACCTGGGAAAAGGATTTCGAAATCGAAGTTGTTTTCGATCGTACTACTGCGAACTCTAGACTTCCTGCAATACCCGGACAACTTCATCAGGTGGCCCTGCGGTTGGCTGCGCGACTAGCCTGCTTTTCTCACCACCTGACGGTCGAAGCACGCAATAGGCCCGCCATTACTGCGTTGCGCTCGCTCGCCGTGCTCAACGGACTGTTCAAGTACGCCTCCGCTCGCCAAGCGGCGCGCGCCTTGTACTGACGGGCCTCTCACGCACTTCGTCCCGCGACGTGGTGAGGAAAGCAGGCTAACGGTCCGCCCTTCCGCTGCTTGGCACGTGGATGGTAAGTCCGCTGCCGCATGAATCTCGGCGGGCCTCCTCTACCTCCCCTTTAGCGCAGCTAGATCAAACCTGGCTTGTGCTATGATTGCCGAGAATTGCCGCCGCAGAAGATAGCACGCAACCCATTTCTCCAGCGAGCTTGTGCCCTCGCAGTGGTACTCCAG
This sequence comes from Bryobacterales bacterium, assembly GCA_965206025.1. GTDB lineage: Bacteria > Acidobacteriota > Terriglobia > Bryobacterales > UBA6623. The sequence goes on from CBDBIU010000004.1 coordinate 2,027,913, forward strand.
CTCGCCCACGCGTGGGCGCTCCCGGCCGGAGAGCCGGCCGAGAATTGGCCGCAGTGGAGGGGGCCGCAGCTGAACGGCGCCAGCTCCACCGCCCGGGACCTCCCGGTTCATTGGACGCGGACGGAAAACGTGCTCTGGCGGTTGAAGACGCCGAGCTGGAGCGCGGCGACGCCAATCGTCTGGAAAGACACCGTCCTGGTGACCTCGGCCGAAGAGGGGTTCGAGCGGCTCTCCGGATACCGAAGGCGCGGCGGGCAAGCCGAGGCTGGGGGCAAGGACAAGCTGCTTCTTCTGGCCGTCGGCCGCCACGACGGCTCCATCCGTTGGCGGCGAGTGATCGGAGAGGGCAATCGCCTTTGGCGCAAGCAGAACTCGGCTTCGCCCTCCCCGGTGACCGACGGCACCCACATCTGGGTGATGACCGGCAACGGCACCCTCACGGCCCTTGACTTCGAGGGCAATCAGCTCTGGCAACGAAACATCCAGAAAGACTACGGGCGCTTCGGCCTCAACCACGGTTACGCCTCCTCGCCGCTGCTCTACAAAGACCGGCTTTACGTTCAGGTGCTCCACGGGATGACGACCGACGACCCCTCCTACGTTTTCGCCGTCGACAAGGCCACGGGCAAGACGATTTGGAAAGTCGAGCGGCCGACCGACGCCCCGGCTGAAGCGCCCGACGACTATTCGACCCCGTTGCCGGCAGCGGTAGCGGGCAAAGTTCAGCTCGTGGTGTCGGGCGGCGACTACGTGACGGGCCATGATCTTGCGACAGGCCGAGAGATTTGGCGCATGGGCGGCTTCAACCCCGACAGCGGGCATTACTATCGCACCATCGCGTCTTCGCTTTTTTTGGACGGCATCGTCTACACCACCAGCACCCGCGGCAAACCCTTCATCGCCTTCCGCGCCGGCGGCAAGGATGACATCACCCAGACAAACGAAGTCTGGAAAAACAACCTCGGCCCGGACGTTCCCACCCCGACAACCGACGGCAAGTTGATCTACGTCGTCAACGACAAGGGCATCGTCACCTCCCTCGACGCTAAGACAGGCGAAATCGTCTGGGACCGCCTGCGGATCGAACCCGGAACCTATAGCGCCTCCCCGTTGCTGGCCGACGGCAAGCTCTACGCCACGAGTGAAGACGGAACAACAACGGCCGTTCAGCTCGGCGGTGAGTTCAAGATTCTCGGCGTCAGCAAGCTAGACGATTTCACATTAGCCAGCCCGGTCGCGGTCGGGAATCAGATCTTCATCCGCACGTCCGGATATTTGTACTGCCTGGCGAAGAAGTGAGGGCCGGGTCGGAAGCTAGCGGCCTCCGGGCACCCATTCGAACGCTCGGCGCTAAACCTCCGGTTGCAGCGATGCCGAGCGCCTGCCCGTCGCCCGCAACTCAGAAGGCAGCAAGGCTCCGTAGACGGTCGAGTTGACGGGGGTCGGCACGGCTGACTCCTGGCCGTAACGGACAACCGTACCGGTTTGATACTCGAGCTCCGAGGGCCTGCCCTCGACGATGTCTCGCTGCATGGAAGCGGTGGCGTCGTGGGGTAGAGCATCGACCAGCCGCAGGGCCCTTTCCGTCGCGTCAGGGCCAATGGCAATGTCGCGCTTTTGGCCGACAGCCAGGATCTCATCCATCGCCGACCGAAGAATGGCGCGGGTTTCGGGCACCGCTCGAAGGACGCCCGCCGGTTCGCGCACAAGCGCGCCGACTCCTCCGAGGGGCGCCACGAAGAGAAACTTTTCCCACAAAGCGGCTTCAACGTCATCGGGCGTGGTCACGGTCATTCCTTTTGCGGATTTGAGCACGGCGCGGATCCGGTGAACCCTATCCGTGTTCTCTCTACCCAACTCGCCGAAGAGCAGCGTCGGCTCCAGCCCATCGTGACGTATCCGGGCCGGAGCAACCCTTGTGCTGAAGATTCTGCACAGTCCTCCCAAGACGTGTTTCGGCCCCAGAATCTCCGTCAACAGACGCGGGGCCTCAACACCGTTTTCGAGAGGAATAACCGCCGTGTCGGGACCCACCAGCGGAGCCAAAGATCGCCCAGCCTCGCGGATTTGTGGCGCTTTGACGGCCAGGAGAATGAGGTCAACCTGTCCCGCCTCGCTCGGGTCGCCGACCGCTTGGGGGTTGGGGATGGAAAAGTCACCATGACCGCTTTCTACTTGCAGCCCATCATTTCGCAAGCGATCAAGCGTTCCGCCTCTTGCTACAAAAACAACATCGTGTCCGGCTTCGGCCAGGCGGCCGCCAAAGTACCCGCCGACCGCGCCGACACCTACCACGGCGATGCGCATTGATCCCTTCCTCCCCAGTTCGTTGGACCCGCCCGCTCCGCCTCCGGGCGCTGGGCTGTGCCTTCCGCAAGGCGGACGTTGAAAGTCTCACCCTAGCTCCACACAGCAGGCGTTTGAATAACCGGCTTCCTCAAAATGCACGTCCACTCACCGATCCCGTCTTTTCTAGTCTGCTTCGCTGGTCAGGTGGCGAGGAAAGCGGGCTAATCCAACAGTATCAACTCAGAGGGCGCTCCCGATGATTGCGGGCCAAAAAAAGCAGGTGTCGTCGTTACCGCCCTAAGCCGCTCGGAAGGAAATTGGCACGATATATTGAACTTTGGATCAATTGCCTGCCCTGCGAAATGCGAGAATGCTACCTTGAACCAGCACTTGGAGTTCGAGGCATTGATTGGTGCGGGAATGTGCAACGAGTTCAGAGTTCCGTTCCCTCGGATCACGATCGAATTGCGTAAGAGAGGTTGAACAATGTATTCGCGGAAGACCTTGATCTTGTACTGCGCCGCCTCTATTTTTGGGCTCTTCTGGGATTTTAGTGGCTGGCGGCGGTGAGTGACGGATCCCTCGCCACTGTGAGGCCGACCTCCCGGAGCCTGCTTCGGTGCCATTCAAGGGCTTCGTGACAACTCTACGGCCCCCAAGGCCGGGCGGCGACTGCGTTGGCCAAAAAGAATTACTGATAAACAAAGGGTTACGAGTAGAGCAAGGCTGCTGGCAGGTAGTCGTACAGTCTCCCGAAGGCTGTGAAATGCAGATCCACAACTGTCATCCAGTGGCCACACTCAAAGAGATAACTCCCTGTTTATCAGTGTCTTATTCCCTTTACGAGTTGCCCACGACCGGACTGGCGTGTAGGGTATTTGGGGATTTCTTGGCCGCCTTTTGGGCTCCGATGTGACTGCGGGCGACGTCGGGTCGGCAGGATGGAGGAGCCGGCTACCCGTTGGCCACCCACTAAAAACCCGGAAGAGCCTATTTTTGTAACCGTGGCGCTCGGCGTCATCTTCGTCGAGACTGTTTACCCTTCGGTTCGAGGTCATCTGCAAACGATTCTTCTTAGCAGACAGTTGGATACCTTGGGCGACTACAACGATCCGGCTTTGGCGGAGAAGATCCGTCAGGATTGGGACGAATTGATTCTGGAAGGCAAGGAGCGGTTCGATGTGAAAACGTTGAACCGCTTCATCGTCGATTATGCGCAACTCGGGGTTTGGAAAAACATGTTCTATCTGGGTGTGCGTATCCAGAAACACCCAAACGATTTGATGATGATGCAGCAGATCATCCTCGAAGTGCAACCGGACGTCATCATCGAAACGGGAACAAATGTGGGAGGATCGGCGCTTTTCTTTGCTCACATTCTGGACGGGTTGGGCCTGAAGGATTCACGGGTTATCACATTGGATCTCTTCAAGCAAGTAAAAGACGCCTCGAAACGACCGTTGTGGAAGGAATACGTTGAGTTCATCCATGCCGGTTCCACCGATCCGATTGCCGTGGAAAACATTCGAGAGAAGGTGAAGGGGAAGAAAGTCTTGGTGACTCTGGATTCCGACCATCGAGCGCAGCACGTTTATCGTGAGTTGCAGCTATACGGTACGATGGTCAGTCCCGGGAGCTACCTGATCGTGGAAGATACCCTTGTCGATGGGATCCCGCTGGATCCGGACTCCGGCCCTGGACCGATGACCGCCCTAAATCGATTTCTCGCTACAGGCGGAGATCAGTTTTTTGAACAGGATGTTCGGCGCGACGCGCTGATCTTCACTCAGAATCGGGGAGGCTGGCTGCGCCGAAAGGCCAACTGAGCGACGAAGCTCGCTACAGCATCGACCTAGCCCGCATTTCTCACCACGGCCGCCGGGGACGAAGCGAAGGGACCGGCGGCCACGGCTCCCGCCACTCACACCGTCGTGTAGAATCAGTCAGTTAGAGTCCATCTTGGTAGTTACAATCATTTGAGGCTGTCCCGGTTTTGCCCCCCGGTTTTCCCTAGTCGGCTAGGAACTCCGGCCCCGGGATTTTCTGGCCGGGAAGTCCGTGCTCATGCCGCCGGTGATGCCGGGCGAGGACGTCAAAACCGAAGTCTCCTTCAAAATCCCGCCAGACCGAGTGGCTGTGGTTGTTTTCATTCTGCGTATTGTCGTACTCGATCAAGAAGGCCGGCGACTGTACCCGATAGTAGTCTCCCACGCCCGGTTCGACGCTGCCGGCCCAGGCGAAGTACAGCTTTTCTCGGGGCGTTCCGAGGGCTGCCTTCATGCGTTTCGCGGCGATCTCAGGCGGCATGTTGTGGGCGTACTCACCGATGAGATCCATCAGGACGTCAAGCTGTTCCTCACTCATCTCGGAAGCCGGTAGACCTTCAGGCTGGCCTTCGAGCTTGGCCCGTGTTTCGGCGACCGTCAAAATATCTTCGTAGGCGACATCGGCGACAATGGCCTCTTTTTGCTGGTCCTCCGTCAACGACCTCACGAGCTTACGCGCCAGGTCTTCTTCGCGTTCGAGCGTGCGCAGACCCTTGCGGTCGCCTTCGCGCACTTCGTGCGGGTTAGCTCCAAAGAAAGTCGGACTCGCCGAGACCAGCCGACCGTCCTTGATCGTGTAGTTCAGCGACAAATGGTGTCCCTCGGCGCTCCACCCCCAAGTGCCCGCGGGCGAGGGCGACCCGAAAACCGTGAAGTAATAAAGTTCAGTATCCCGGCGGCCTTCGGTGTCTTTTTCCAGGACCCGCAGGATCTCCTCCAAGCTCATCACCGTCATGGCCTTTACGAACCCCTGGCGGCTTAGGCCGGTCCCGAGCAAGCTGTCGGCCAGGCGTTCTTGCTCGGCCGACATCTGCTTGTAGTTGATGCCCTCTCGATCGTGGCCATAAGTCCGTGGGAAGACGAAGTCGGGAAAGAAGTGCCATTCCGTTCGGTAGGGATTGTCGAAGCCGAACACAGCTTGCGCCTTCTGCCCGGCGCTCAGCGCGTGGAGAAATCGCTGGGCGGTTTCGGCCATCACCGCTTCGATTTTTGAATGCTGGTCGGCGAAGACAAGCAGGGCGGTCGAGATCAGCAACACCGAGAGTCGGACTTTAACGTGCCTACGCATGGAGGGTCTCCTTAGGCTGTTTAGCCGGTGCGTTGCAAACGGTCGATGCCACGGCCTTTCCCGGACGGCCGCCACGCGGGGGGGGACGGATCCTGCCGGGACGCGTCGCTCGGTGCGCGGTGACGTTCAACTGCCGCTTGCAACGGGCCGATTGGTCTGCCGCCAATTATACGGGAAAAGCCTCGCTAAGCGATCGCGGCAGGGGAATGTTTGCTTTCTCCCCGTGCGTGATTCGAGGGGCGGGGATCTCCGTTTACAATGAGAGCATGCTGCGGAGGTTGCTGCTGTTGTTGGCGACGGGAGTCCTTCTCTCGCCCGCTCAGCAGCCGCTCAGCTACGACCAGCTACGGGACATCGTGCGCTCCTCCGTCAGCCAGGGTCTGACGGATAAGGAAGTCTCCAAATACCTAAGGAAACAGAAGCTGGATTTCGCCTTGACCGATCGTCTGATTGAAGAGTTCGTTGGTTGGGGCATCGGACCGAGAACCCTCAACGTTTTGCGCGAGCTCAAGCCGGGCACGGAAGGTCTGCCCGTCCCCAACGTTGCCAAGCCCGCGGGCCCTCTCCGGCGCGGGCCTCCCCCGCCGTCCGAGGAAGAGCAGCAGAGAATCATCGAGGAAGCCCGCCGCAACGCCCTCGAATACACCCAGGGGCTGCCCGATTTCGTGTGCTTGCAGATCACGCGCCGCTTCGTCGACCCCAGCGGTCTGGAGATGGATTGGTTGAAATACGATGAGATCAAGACGCGCGTCAGCTACTTCGAACACCACGAAAATTACGAGGTCATGAGCGTCAACAACAAGGTGACGAGCCTTACCATGCTCGAACTCGGCGGCGCCATCAGCACCGGGGAATTCGGCAGCATGCTGGCGGAGTTGTTCTTACCCTCCACCGCGGCCGAATTCCGCTGGGCGCGCCACTCTCTACTGCGCGGACATGGGGTCTACGTGTTCCACCTTTATGTGCCGCGGCGGCGTTCCCGTTGGCAGATCAGCTTTCAGAGCGAGCGCAAGGTGATCGCCGGATACCGCGGACTGGTTTACATCGACAAGGAGAGCGAGCGCGTTCTGCGGGTCGTCACAAGAGCGGACGACATGCCGGCGGACTTCCCCATTCAGGAAGCCCAGCAGCGCTTGGACTACGATCTGACCGACATCAGCGGCCGTCAGTTTCTGTTGCCTCTCAAGGCCCAAATGCGCATGCGGCGGGGCAGAACACTGACGCGCAACAACACCGAGTTTCGCCTCTACCGCAAGTTCTCCGCCGAAGCGACGATCACCTTCGATGAGATTGACGACCTCGAGCCGCTAGCGGAAGAAGAAGAGCAATCGGCCGAACCGTAAAGGCTATCCCAATTTCTCACGAGCGCTCGGTCGACCGGCGTTGAGCTAACTTCATTTGTAGGGGCGGACTGCCGTATCCGCCTATTTGTAGTGAGCAGATCCGGGGAGCCTGTTGGGCCAGAAAAAGCCGCAGTTCTGGGCCAAACGGCGCCCAGTCCTACGCTACCGGCTCGACGGGCTCATGTGTTACCTATGTCCCCGGTTTGTTTCCTGCGCCCCTACCGAGGCTTGTTTGAGTATGCGTACCGAACCCACGGTTTCCGCCTGACGGGGCTTCACCGTGGGCTAGCACCCTGCGCCCCCTTGGGGCTAAAAACGTTCTTAAGTGACAAGTATCGGGGCTAGCCTGGAAGGATGTCTCTGTTGGCGCCAGAGCCCGGGATACCTGGTGCGATTACCTTTCCCGCTTTGCCGCCAACTCGGCGTCAATCACGCGGGTGAACTCTTCCATCGGCCGGGCGCCGGAAAGAAGGATGCCGTTGATAATGAAGGCGGGCGTCCCTCTGATTCCGAGCTTTTGCGCTTCAAGGCTGTCGGCTTCGACCGCTCCCCGATGCCGGCCCGAAACGGTGCACTCGTCAAACGAATCCTGGTCCAACTCCAGCGAGCCCACGATCTCCGGGTGAACCTCATCGGTCACGCGCGGCACCTCGAACAGAGCATCACGGTATTCCCAGAATTTTCCTTGTTCCCCAGCGCAACGAGCCGCCTCGGCCGCGTACACCGCCCCGGGGTGGATGCGTTTGAGCGGTAGATCCTTGAAAACCCAGCTCAGATCACCTTCGTATTTCGCCATCAGCTCTCGCATCACCGGCTGCATTCTCTTGCAGTAGGGGCACTGAAAATCGGAATATTCGACGACCGTGACCCGAGCTTCAGCCGGGCCTCGTCGGCGGGCGTTTTCGAGATCGACCGGGAGCCGCGGCGGCTTGAGAAGAACTTCGACCCTCGCCTTCGCCGCCAATCCGTCGACGTACTCTTTTCGAGCGCCCTCGCGTCCACGGTATTTCAACGCCTCTCTCACCTGCTCACGGATCTCTTCGAGGGGCTTGCGGAAGCTTCGCCGGTTGCGCGCATACGCTTCCGCCACCTCCTCGGGAGTGGGGTCAGCGACACCGCCATACGCTTCCTGTTCCAGCAGCTCTTCCACTGTAAGAGACTGCTTGCGAGCCTCCGCTTCAAGCAGACGTTGAGCAATGGCTTTCTCCAGGGCTTTGATGCGAACCTGATAGGCTTCCTGCTCGAGCTGAATAAGCTGACCTCCAATGTCGAGATCGTCTTCGGTAATGGCATCGCCGTTGACGATCGCAACGGCCGGCTTGTCACTCGTCGAGGTTGCAACAGCCGACTTGTCACCCGCCGAGGTTGACTGGGAACATGATGCGCCGAGCGAAAACGCCAAGCCGGCCAGCACGAAGAATTGGAAACTCGCGGTTGTGGCTCTCATAAATGGTCCTGACTTCCATTTTACGCGGAAAGATGCTTTCCTCGCCGGAAGAATCGGGGGCCCGCGCTCCCGAGGTTAGGACAGGTCACTCCATAATCTCTACGGATACGGGGCTTGATGTCGCCAAGAATGGCGACACGGCACGCAAGAATGCGTGCGCTACATCGGGAGGCCGGGTGGTGCGTGACTCAGGCCAGAAGATGCCTCGACACGTGGTAAGAAGTGCGGGCTTAGCCCTGGATCAACCGGACTTCAGGCCGTCCAGCGCGGCCCTGATGCCTCGGGCCAACTCAACGCTCGACCCGCGGCCCCAATAGTGCAAGAAGATGTAGCGTGGCTGATCGTGGATCATGTGGTTGTGAATAGCCACGATATTGATGTCGGCACGGCGAAGCGCCTTGAGAACATCCTGTAACTCGGATTCGAGCACGGCAAAATCTCCGTCTACCGAGGCGTTTTCGTCGGAGCCGGCAAAAGCCGCCCAAGTATTGACGCCCATCTGTTTGCCGACCTCGCGGCCGTGCATAGTCGCTCGGCGTCCGATCACGGCCTTGTACATGCCACCCTTCCCGACACCCTTCAGCCCAAGGACGTTGTCGATAGCCTCGGCGGTGATCGAATCCTGCTCGGGAACCGCCATGCCGAGGAATCCCACGGCCGGCCGCGCCAAGCTCCGGCGAATCTCAGCCACCTTCCGGATCGCGCGGGCGACAGCCGCCGCTAGGGCCTCGGCACTGCCGCGTCCCCCGATGTGCATGAACATCACTTTGGGCCGGTCATAGAAAAAATGGTTGTGAAGAGCCGTGACTTCCAGCCCGTGATCGAGAGCGACCGACATCACCGGATTGACCTCATCTTCGAATAAGGTCAGATCACCCATCACCATCAGCCCGCCTCTGCCCGTGGGTGTGAACGAAGCCCACGAAGTCAAACCTAGAAAGGGATCGAAGGCTCGCCCATCTATGCGGACCTCCACGTCCGTCCGGGGGAAAGTGACTTTGTAAACGCCCTCCTCGGCAAAGAAGATTCCCCGAACGCCGGTGACCTCGTCGATCGTCGCTCTCTGCTCGTGGGTGGGGGCGGGCGAAGGCGGCGCGGGTCTGCCCGTCTGATCCTGCTCGGATTCGGGGAAGGAACAGGTCGCGCATAGGACTAACGCGCCGAGGACCAACTCGATAAGACAGCGTCTGTTTTTCGTTGGCTCTCCCATGACGGAACCATTGTATCGCGCCAACTCGTGGCTTTAACCGACGTTCCCACGACGCCCCCAACTTCCATAACGCCGGGTGAAAGCCCCCGACCCTTTTGTGGCCCATACTCTCAGCCGTGATGGACACGCGAGCTGTTTCGCTCAAAGGGCGCCCTCGCCCGGCAAGCGGGCTATGGCGCATTCAGTGTGAGTCGTTCTAATTTAGATGGGCAAAATACCCAGTGACGAGTATTACTCCTAGCCCGCATTTCTCGCCAACTGCGGGTCGAAGCGCGCGTAAGTCAGATGGCGGCGTTGAGGCCCACGCGGATTTCGCCCGCGCCGAGCGGTGTCATCCGAGCGACGATTTCGCCCGGTCTCGGCGAACCGGCGACCCCTCAGCGCTGCCGTATGGCACAATGGGGGAGCCGCGCCGTTGCCATCCGAGACCGGTGACTTCCGCTGGTTGTCGGCGGGCGGCCTTCTTGTCTCGTTTCTTGTTGAGGCTCGCGAAATACGGTGACTTTGGAACACGGGTGGCGCATGCTGCGCCCCGACGGCCTCAACGCGGACCATGTCTCCATCATTTGCGAGACTCGGTAGTCGGAAAAATAGGCTATGGGAGCGCGTTGCATCGATGGCCTGGCTTGCTGCCGTCGCACTCCTTGGCTTGTTTCCTGTTGAACTGGTCGGCGTCGAAATCGCCACCGGTTCGATGTTGGGACCTCGCTACAAGGCCAACCGATTCTACTCGCGCAGCTCGCCGAGCAGTAGCTGGCGCCAGACCTACTCCGGGAGAGCCTATCGCTCGCAAGCCCGCGGCAAGTTGATGGCTCTCGGGCTGACACAGGCAATCTTCGATGACGAGATCCCGTCGGAGGAGCGTTTTGACGCTGACCGCAACACGGATGAGGTCATCAAGGCCCTGGACCTGTACCGAGAGCATGGGGTGCTGGCCATAAGCGTCAGCTTGCAGGGGGATAGGCCCGGATACGGCGGCGACATCGGCAATACTCTCGGGCCGGGCGGACAGTCGGCGAGCCGGGGCCCGTCAGTCAGCGCGTTCCGCTCCGACGGCTCTCTAAAACAAGAGTGGCTCGGACGGCTGCGGAGACTGGTTGAGGAAGCCGACCGGCGCGGCATGTTCGTCTGCCTGATTTACTTCCAGCCGGGTCAAGACAGTATCTTTGATTCACCGAACGCCATCGTCGCAGCGACCCGAAATATCACCGACTGGCTCATTGAAAGCGATCTCCGCAACGTCATCATCGATATTGCGAAAGAATGGGATGCTGAGGAATACAGTTGGGATCACGGACGATTTATCCCCGAGAGCATCGACCGGTTGATCGAAACAGTCCGCGACCGATTCAACGCCGCTGCCTACACACTGCCGATCGGAGCTTCCGGCAGCAGCCGTATGTCTTACCCTGACTCATTGGCTCAGGCCTGCGACCTGGTTTTGATCCACGGTAACGGCAGGACTCCCGGCGAGAAAATCAGACGTCTGCGAGAGTTTCAAGCCATGTCGCGAACGGTGTGGATGACCGAGGATGACAACGGGCATGAGACGACGGTGGCCAACCTATCCCGAGAAAAGGCCAGCGCCGATGCCGTTTTTCAAGAGGGCGGCGGCTGGGGCTATCTTCCGCGTCAACAAACGCGGCGCTTCCCGTTTCAATACCTTCCCGGAGAGACCAGCGATTTCAACGATGAAATGGCCGAGCCGGCCCGGGACGGAGCTTATTTCCGGGCTATTTTGGAGCACATTGCCAAGCTGGTGCTCCGAAAGCCGCCCAGCAGTGCAAAACCACCGAGCAAGCGCAAGAAGTAGCCGCGATTTCGAGTGAGGGTCCCAGCGGTGAACGCCTCTTCCCCGTCTCCTCGACACGCGGCGTTGCCGCCCCCCCGGGGGGCGGTTTCGGATACGGCCCGTGCATGGGCCCGGCGCGGCTTCTTGGTGCTAGCGATCCCGCTCTGCTTTTGGGCCGGCGAGCGCCTAACCGGCGGCCAAGACTATCGAGACTTCATTACAGCCACGCCATTGCCGCCCAATGACGCCCTCGTCGTCGGTTTCCTGGGCGGCCGCGAACCCTGGAACAACAACAAGCGCGGGGTGAGGAAACTGGCGCTCAAGCTGCGTGGCATGAATCTTCCCGGGGTTCACGTCGAAACCGTCGAGAACACTCGACGTCCATTAGCGATCGAATTAATCAAGAAAGCCTTTGATCGAAACCGAAACCACACTCTGGATTCGGCCGAGCGCGGCCGCGTTCGGCTGATTGTCTATGGCCACAGTTTCGGCGGCGCGGCCGTCGTAAAGTTAGCCCGCCAATTGGCGGAAATGGACGTACCGCTTTTGCTCACCGTCCAGATCGATAGCGTCGGACGAGGAGACGGCCTGATTCCTCCCAACGTCCGCCGGGCGGCTAATCTATTCCAAGCCAACGGCCTCTTCATTCGCGGCGAGCCGGAAATTCGCGCTCAGGACCCGACGAAAACGACCATCGTCGGCAACTTCGAATATGACTATCGAGGCAAGAACATCGACCTCTCCCATGTATCGTGGTGGAAGAAAATACTTCGAACGGCTCATGCGAAAATGGGCCACGACCCGGAGGTGTGGGCGCGGATCGAGGGGCTCATCCTCGACGCCCTCCGGGGAACGAACGGCAGACTCGACCCATAGATCCGCGATCTGCGATTCCGCGCACCGTCGACAAGCGGCCGCCGCGAGCCTTGGCTGGCGCGCCGCTCGACGGCGCATTTCCTGAATAACGGGCGCACCTGAACCCTCCGTTGAGCACGGCGAGCAAGCGCAACGAAGTAATGCCGCCCTGTCGCCTGCTTCGACCGTCAGGTGGTGAGAAAAGGCAGGCTAGCCACGGCCGGCGGGCGTTTCTCCCTAATCACTGCGACGGTGCCGGCTCAATCGAACCAAGAACAAAAAGGAGTGACTCCGTATTGATTTGACCGGCACATAGGTGGTTTTCGTCCGGGGATGGGCCGGGCGGACGCAACCGGAGTCCAGTTTCTTCCCCGGACGAGCGCCCGCCCTGGCATGGCGCGTGGAATCCCCGACGCTTGGGCAGTTGGCCGATGCTGACGCGCGCCGGCCCCTTCACCGCCGCGCCGTGTCACTCCAGCACCGCTTTCAACGCCGTCGGACCCGAGCGGCTGTGCCCGTGGACTCGGAATCCGCTCCTCGACCGGTGTCGGGTCGGGATACCGCCGTGGCACCCGCGAGCGGGCGAGGGCGCCGCGCGGTCTCCGGGAACCCCTGACGGTCCCGGGGGGGCTGGAGAGGGCGGCAGCACAGTAAGCAATCTTACAGCCCCTTCTCGGTCGGGGCGCTCCCCTGCGGGTTGGCGCGCAAATCGAGCGGCCGGCGGCGGTCCCCCGGGACCCAACGTCCGATAAGATTAGCGTAAGGGCCGGCGACGGGAAGGTAAACCCTCGCGCCGGTGGGGCCTTGCGGGACTCGCCATGCGGCAGAGGAACCCCGGCATCGAGTTGCCCAATGAACGAGAATTGACTTATGATCTTTTGAAACCCATCGCCTGAAACCCGCGCCGGCGGGTTTCGTCCAACGGATTAGTGAAGCAGTCTCGGATGGAGTCTCGGATGGAGATCATCGGCAATCGAAAATACTTCGAAATCCCGGGCCGCGGCACTCATGAGTTGCCGCCGCTGTTGCTCAAGGAAAGCGCGAATCCGGCCTCGGATGAGGAGATGATTCACCTCGCCGAGGAAATCGTGAGCTCCGAATCCCTCATCCCCGAAGACGTTCACGATTCCTCTTCCACGGAAGCGTCGCTAGGCCAGAGACGATTCACTCTGGCGCTTACGCTCGCTGAAGAGTATGCCCAGTTTTTGCGCCATTGGGAGTGGGGTGAGTCGATTGTGGAATGGATCCACCAGTGCGAGATTACCTTCGAGGCTCAACCGATCTTGCGGCCGCTGATCCGTCCCGACGTTTGGCCCCATGCCGGCCATGCCAGCTTCGTGACGTTGTTGTCGGATAAGGCGATACCGAGCGGACCCGTCAACTTGGAGAGCGCCGTCGGCGCCCGACTCACGTTTCGCCAGCCTCCGCCCATTGACTGTTTGTCCGACAAGTTCCTCTACCTCCTGAATGCCTCCTTGGCCCAAACCGCTTACGACACCTGGGCCAATGCGGCCGAGGACATCTCTTTGCCTCCCGAACGCTTCCATTTTCTCGTCATGGGCAGCGAGATCCGCCAAGTATAAGCTCCTTCAGGGGCCGGCGGTCCGCTCATCCGGTTTCTCGACCGACCGACATCCGGCTTGTTTAGGCGGTCCCGGTGAGAACTGGCCGCGGGCAGCTCGCCCTTCCGCTCAACTCGGGTCGATGATGACGAAATACGCCCTTGAGGCAGCGTTCCGCTAAGAATGTCCCCTCCAATGCCGATATCGATATTCGGGGGATTGTGCGCTCACTTCGTCATCTGCCGACCCAAAAACCCGCTCGGGCGTCGCAGGACTCCGAGATCGACTGCCGGTCGAAACTTCTCGCCTCGGTCGAGAAGCTGCCTCCGCTTCCGGTAGTCCTAAACCAGCTGCTCCAGATGCTGAACAGTTCGAAAGCGTCTTCCGGCCAAATCGCCGTCGTCATCGAAAAAGACAGCGTCTTGAGCGGAGCCGTGTTGCGCAGTGTCAACTCCGCCTACTATGGACTGCCAAGCCGGGTTTCCTCGATTCGCCACGCCGTCACCCTGTTGGGCTTCGCCACCGTCCGAAATCTGGCCCTCGCCTTTTCCATGCGCCAGATGCTCGTCAAGCCCCAAATGCCCTCCAAGCGGCTTTATGCCGAGTATTCCCAACACGCCTTGGGATGCGCGATCATGACCCAGTTCCTGGCACACTACACTCGCTCGGAAGAGATCGAAGCCGCCTTCGCCGCCGGATTGTTTCACGACATCGGACGCCTGCTGATCATCGTTACCTTCCCTGAGATGATTCCCGAAATAGTAGCCCATTGGGACCAAAGCGACGGATCGCTGGAAGAGTCCGAAAAGCAAGTTCTCGATGTGACGCATGCTGAACTTTCCGGCGCCGTTCTGGCCAAGTGGAAGCTGCCGGAGAGCATCCAACAAGCGGTCGTCTTTCACCATGCCCCCGACTCCTCGCCCTCCGTCTCCGAGCAACCGGTCTCGCTCGCCCACCTGGTTCACGCCGCAGACCTGTTTGCCCGGTTCTACGGGTTAGAAGTCCTTTCTTCCGAGAAACATCCGGCGGAATGTCCCGATCGCGCCTTCGAGCAGATCGGCCTGCGCGAGTCTCTCCCTGAGCTGTTCAGTCGCTTCGAGACTGAGTTCCAGTCGATTCGGGGCGTCTTCCAATAGATCACCCCTCCGAGTTTTTTTTACCCGGAGCATTTTCTCATCGAAGGATGAGCCTGAAGACGGGGGTTGGGGCTTTTTGAGTCGCTGGGGCTCCTTTCGGGCTTTTTGATTTTGAGTTTTGGGAAGGGGAGAATCGTCGTCGGGGTTGTGGGATTGTGGGAATCGCGGAGCGATTTCCAAGGGCGGTGGGAAACGAAGGGAAACCTGGTTTTGGTTTTCCTCGTTTTCCATCGCCCGTCATTTCCACAGCCCTCTTCCTGCTGTTCAGCACGGCGTGTTCGCGGAACGGAAACTGGCAAACAGCTTCTGCTTGGCTCGCTGCATCCGGCGGGCCGCCGCCGTGTCGCTTTCGGCCTGGGCAATGCGGCCCAGAGCCTCCAGCCTCTGCCCTGGCTTGAGATAGCTGGCGGCCTCGGGCAACTTCTCGAAAGATTCCCAAGGCGTCTGGTAGTGGCGGTACACCCGCTTCTGCTTGCCTTTGGCGTCGGTCTTGATCTCGGGCTGTCCGCAGGGCCGGTGGAAGTTCAAATAGGGATTGAAGTGCTGTTGGTAGAAGCGCTGGATGCGCCCCGCGTGCGGCGCCGCGATGTACGTATATCCCATGTGTTTGCGGATCACCGCGCCGTTTTTCGATTCCACCAAGCCGTTGTCGTTGGAGTGCCGCGGACGCGACTTGGTCTGTTCGATCAGCAGCTTGTTCAATAGCTTCTCCACCGTGCGATTGAGGAACTCGCTGCCGTTGTCGGAATGGAAGCCGCGGATACGAAAGGGAAACTGCTCGATCATGGCTTTCAGCAACGGCTCCAGCCAGGCTTCACTGATCGCGGGCGTGGCGCCGACCACTTGCCACTGGGTGACTTCATCCACGGCATTGATGTGGTAGACGCCCTTGACGCCATCGCGATCCCCTTGATGCACCGTATCCACTCGCAGAAAGCCGGGTTGGCCTTGCGGGTCGGGCCGGCGCCGCTCGCCGATCGACACCGCCGTGGGCCGGGTCTTGGTGAAATGCAGCCGCCGCTGGCGGTAGGCTCTGCGCCGCCGCAGGCGATAGATCTGGGCCACCGAGATCCCCGCCAGCCGCTCGTATTCGCGCTGCTGGTACTGCTGGTATTCCCGCTCGAGGATCTTGCGCGTGGCCGGGCCGCTGAGGGTTTCGTGGGCCTCGTCCACCGCCGCCAGCAGTTCGACGTCGGCGGGCGTGTACTTGCGGGCAAAGCGATGCCGCCGGTAGCGGGCGGGTTGGAGTTCTCCGCCCTGCCGGTACTGCTGGATCAGCCGCGTGATTTGCGCCCGGCTCAGTCCGGTCATCTTGACCAGATACTGCCGCAGCAGCCCTTTGTCGGCGCGGTTTTGGCGGCTGTAGCCGTGCTGGCGAAGCGTGCGCGCCACCCACGTGTAGATCTCGGCCCGCCCTTTGCCTTTGAATCGAATCTCCTCGCTGGAGTGGAGAAACTGCTGGATCTGTTGCAGGTTCAGCTTGCTGGTGTTTTGCACTTGGATAGTCAATTCCCAGCATGCCCACTCCCCGATCCTTCAGGCTCATCTTGTGTGAGAAACAAACTCCTCGTTCAGACTCATCTTGCATGAGACAAGACTCCCGGTAGCTAAGAAGTACTGATCCGTGTTAAGATAAAGCACTTAGTTCTCTGCGGTCGCCAAGCCGGGACCTAGTGGAAATACCCTAGAGCTGAGGTCTAGGCCTAATGAAAGACGAGCAAGAGTACGATTCAAGTTGTAGTAATAGGAGTCGTGGGTGAACGTTCTTGCGGGGTTTGTTTATCTTCAGGTCCTCGACGTACTTACGACAATCGCCTTCCTTCTGCAAGGCGTCAGCGAGGCCAATCCGATCGTCCGATGGGTGATTCGCGCCGGGCCACATCCCATCGGCTCGCTTTTCA
Organism: Bryobacterales bacterium; assembly: GCA_965206025.1. Lineage (GTDB taxonomy): Bacteria > Acidobacteriota > Terriglobia > Bryobacterales > UBA6623. The sequence continues at coordinate 2,044,562 of CBDBIU010000004.1, forward strand.
TGCTGAAGGCTGTCGCCGTCGCCATGGCGATCCTCTGCGTGTACCGGCACCGGGAAGGGCTGTTGCGGAAGGTGAATGTTTTCTTCGCGGTGGTCGTCTTGTATAACCTCGTAGTTCTGGTTATTACCTCTCCGGCTATTCTATAGCGCGCTTAGCCCGCGTCTGTGGATCTCTCCGCTTCAGCAAAAATCCGCGAGAACAGTTGCCTGGTCTCCGCACGTACTTGCGCGACGAGGTCGGCCAAGGGTTTTTCCCCGGCACCGATGCCACTCCATCGCTCGAGTAGCTCTGTTACCGTCTCGCGCTGCGAACGCGAGGTGGGTATTTTGTTGGTCGCTCCGGAGGAGACCCGAATGCCGTGGTCCAGCGAGCGGAAGAAGACCGCCAACCGAGCTAGCGCCTCGGCTTGGCTCATGGTGAGGCTGCCGGTAGTCCGCAACACCTCGATCCTCTGCGGCGTGTTGAGCGCAGGGAAGAACAGCCCCGCGTCCCGCAGCCGCAAGTACAGCAGGATGAAGTCGATGTCGTAATAACCGCCTGTCCCCGCCTTGAAGGGATGCGTCGGGCCCTGTTCTTCCTCGAGTTTCCGGCGCATCTTGACGAGCATCGGGCCGAGATTGCCGCTCGTCCCGTAACGGCGCCAGTCCACCTCCTGCAGCTCGCTCAGGAATTTCGTACCCCGCGGAAGGTCCCCCGCTACGGCGCGCGCCTTCATATAAGCGATGCCCTCCCAGGCTTCCGCCTTCTTGGAGAAATATCGTTTGAAGGACGACTCGGTCTGGACCAGTTCGCTGTCGCGTCCCATGGGCCGCAAGCGCGTATCGACCGTAAAGATGACGCCTTCTTGCGTATAACTACTGATCACGTTGATCAGCCGCTCAACGACGGATGTCCAGAACGGCTTTTCGCCGACAGCGTCGTCGGGCAGTGCGAAAACCAAGTCGGCATCGGATCCCAAGTCGAACTCGCGCATCCCCAGCCGACCCAGAGCTATCACGTGCAAGTGATGGTCCGGCCGAGACTGTTTCGAGCGCCGGCAGACTCCTTGGACCGAGATTTCGTAGGCCGTCGCGATCACCTCGTCGGCAAGGTCACTCGTTTCTTGGAGGGTCGAGAAGATCGGATGGCGCTGATGGATGCTCTCGCCAAGGATTTGCAGCATTCGACGGCGGTAATAGCGCCGCAGCGCCGCGGATTTTTCCGGCAGCGGCTGGTCGCGCTCGGGCAGACCCGCTAGTTCGGAGGGGGCCGGGGGCCGGTTCGATCCTTTCTCCCTCGCGCGGCCGCCTTCCGATTCGGCCTCGTCACCGGGAGCCGGGTCACCGGCCGCATTTGCGACTGTCTTCAGGTATTGAACGTCGGAGGGGTGGCGGATGAGATGCTCGGCGAGAAAGGGGCTGTACTCGATCAGGTCGCCCACGCAGCTCATCAGCCGCGGCTGGCGTTCAAACTCGGCCAGCAGTGTCGGCATGGAGACGACTTTATTGATGAAGTGCTCGAAATGGTGGCTGCCCCAGCGGATGGGCAGCGATGAAATGGTTCCCGCCAAATCCGGATGGTGCTTGTCGATGTGGCGAAGCTGGCTACGCCAACTGTGGGCCGCGTGTCTCTCGATCGGATCCTCTCCTTCCGGCAACTCCGGCTCCGGCGAGAGGGCAACGCCGCCGGAAGGCTCTTGGGCGCCGATCACGCGATCGTAGATTTCGGTCACATCGGTCAAGTGCGCCTTCACCTGGCCGAGCAGTCTCGGCCCGGTACTTTGCGGCGAAGCCTCGCCGTGCATTCTGCGGCTGAGCAGCATTTGGGCTTCTTCTTTGTCGGGGATGGTGTGCGTTTGGCGATCGTGCTCGAGTTGCAAACGGTGTTCGAGGGATCGCAAGTAGACGTAGGCGGCATTGAGCTTGGAGTAGTCCGGCGTCGAGAGGTACCCTTTATCCCTGAGCCGGTGGAGCGCATAAAGAGTACCGCCGCTTCGTACCCAGCGATCGCGCCCTCCGTAGAGCCGCTGCATGCACTGCACCAAGAACTCGATATCGCGTATGCCGCCGCGAGCCAACTTCACGTTGAGGCCCGCCTTGGCGCGCAGCCCCAGATCTCGCCGGATCCGGTCCCTGGTTTGGGCCATTCGCTCTACGGTCGAGAAGTCCGTGGTTGTCCGGTAGATCAAATCCTCGACCATTTTTAGAAAGCCGTTTCCCAGGCGCGGCGATCCCGCGGCCGGACGCGCCTTGATGAGCATCTGCAGTTCCCAATCCCGAGCGCGGCCGTGATAGTACTGCATCATGGACTGAAGCGGCAGCACGAGTTCTCCCATGCTTCCCTCGGGCCGGAGCCGCAGGTCGATCCGGTAGCAAGACCCTTCCACTGTCCGGTGGGAGAGAACCGACGTCAGACGGTGAGCAAGCTGGGTGACGAAGTCACGGTTTGAAACCCGGATCGGCCCGGCCGTTTCACCGTCATCGGTGTAGAGAAACATGAGGTCGATGTCAGAACTGTAGTTGAGCTCGAGGGCGCCTAGTTTCCCCAGCGCCAAGACAGCGAACTCGCACTCGATCGGCCCGGTTTCAGCCGGCGCCAGCGGCCGCCCAAACCGTCGTAAGAGTTGCTGTTGGACCTGCTCTTGCGCGCCCTGCAAGACCGCGTCCGCGAGGTTGGACAACTCCAGGGTGACCTCGGCCAGGGTGGCCAGGCCCAGAAGATCGCGCAGCGCAATGCGTAGAACGTGCATTCTCTTGAAGCGTCCTAGAGTCCGCGCCACATCCTCATCGCTCAAAGACGCGTCCAACCAGCCGAGGTCTGAGCGAAACTCATCGCGCGAGAGCACTCGATACAGCTTCTCTTCCCCCAGCGTCCATTCCAGCAACTCAGGATAGCGGTAGAGAGTTTCCGCCAAGAAATGGCTGTGAGAGAAAATCGTCAGCGCGGCCTGGAGGCGGCTGGCTGGAAAAAACAGTTGCCTGAGAGGCTGACCGCAGATCTTGGCGTAGCGCTCAAGATGGTTGAGCGCCGAATCGGGATCGGGAACCTGCCGGATGAGAAGTTCCAGAGTCTCCAAACCCATCTCCGGAAGCTGAGGCTCCAGGCTCCTGATGTTCTTCCGCGCCCCGACCGGGTCTCGGAACTCGATTCCCTCAAAAAGTGGACCCACTGCTTCTGAAGATAGCGCAGCCGGCTCGGGTTCACCGAACCCGCGTTTCTCACCACGACCGCGGTGAATGACGCTGAAAGGCCCGGCGGCCACGGCTCCTAGCAACAGTTTGTGTACATCGCGCAGCGTACAGTATGTCGGCAAGCGGGGGCGATGAATCGCGCCCCTACATCCCTGACGGCGGGCATTTGCTTCCCCTCCGAACGGCTGCTGGTGAGAAAAGCGGGCTAGGAACTGCTGCCGCCGGCTGCCGGCTCTGCGATACCGCGGAGCACCGTGGCTCGGGGAATCAGGTCCCTCGGGCCGCTGGAATTGGATGTTTGGGTTCGATTTCTTATAATGACATCGCGTGGAAAACGGTCGTGCCGGGCGATCGTGCACCGAAACCCGGCGTGAAAAAAAAGGAACAGGAAAGCTCTGCCCCGCGTCGGTGTGGTAGAGGGAAAGGGCGAAGGGAGGTAGTCTTTTGCCAGCAAGGCTGATTGCGTTTGCCGGCCGAGCAAGAACCGCGTCACCGGTTTTAGCCATTCTAGCGGCGGGTCTGGTCTTGGGGACAAGTCATCTCACCTTGGCCGCCCAAACTCGGCAGGAGAGGGCCAAACATTTGCTCGACCAATGTTTGGAGGCGCTCGGGGGCGACGCTTTCCTCAACGTGAAGAATATGGTCCAGAAGGGCCGCGCGTACTCCTTCCGCCGGCAGAATCTTCGCGGCTTGGCCGTCATGTCCGTCTTTACCCGCTTCGAGCCGATGCGCGAATCGGACGACCCGAATTGGCTTCCCGTCAGCAGGCGGGAGGTCTACACGGAGAAAGGCGACTATTACGTCTTGTTTCAAAACGGCCAGGGCTGGGAAGTGACCTACCAAGGGGCCAGGCCTCTTCCCGAAGATTCGTTGCACAGATATCGGGAGTCCACTCGCCGGGACATCTTCTACATCCTGCGCTATCGCTTCAACGAGCCGGACATGTACTTCTATTACGCCGGCACCGAGATCATCGACAACGTGCCCACTCACGCCATAGAGATCGTCGACGGCCGGGGCGAGGCCGTGACCGTGCACTTAAGAATGTCGGACAACCTTCCGGTGCAGCAGGTTTATCTTCGCCGGGACCCGAAGACCAGAATCCCCTACGAGGAGAAATCACTTTTCTCGAAATACCGCAAGGTAGGCCGGGTGACCGTGCCCTGGAATGTTGAGCGCCGCCGCGACGACTCCAAAATCTTTGAACTGTTCGGTCGGACAGCCGAAATTGACCGTGCGCCGGCTGAAATGTTCGCTCTCAAGAAAAAGCTAGCGATCCTTCCCCCTAAGCCCTAGCCCGCTTTTCTCACCACGTGGCGAGGCGAATCCCGGGCGCGAGCGATTCCGGCGAGGTTTCGGAAAACCCCTCTGCTAGAATCGAAGCAAGTTCCTTCCCTATGGCGGTTGCCCCGCACCTGGACCGGCTCAAACAACGAGCCGCCGGTTTACCGACCTCCCCCGGAGTTTATTTATACAAGAATGCCGCGGGGAGGGTCATCTACGTCGGCAAAGCGAAGAGCCTGCGCGACAGGGTGCGAAGCTACTTCGTGGACGAGCGCTTGTCGGACGCCAAGACCGGCAGCCTGCTGGCCGAAGCTCGCGACATCGACTACATCGCCGTTGCCAATGAAAAGGAAGCGCTGGCTCTCGAAAACAACCTGATCAAACAACGTCAGCCGCGATTCAATGTTCTGTTGCGCGACGACAAGACCTACCCCTACATCAAGCTGACCAAGGAACGTTTTCCGCGGGTGTACGTCACCCGAAGACTCAAAAAGGACGGCTCGGCCTATTTCGGCCCTTACTTTCCCGCTAACTTAGCGCATCGGCTGGTGAACTTCATCCACCGCTATTTCAAGATCCCGTCTTGCCGCGTCGACTTGACCCGCTTCCACCCGCGGCCGTGTCTGGAGTATCACATTCATCGCTGCTGGGGGCCGTGTGTAGAGAGCCTGACGACCGATGAAATCTATACCCGAGCCGCAGAGGACGTTCGCATGTTCCTCGAAGGCCGGCGGAGCGAATTGGTCGGCGAGCTGCGATCGCGCATGCTGGAAGCTTCCCAAAGGACGGAATTCGAACAGGCGGGTGCCTTGCGAGACCTCATCTCGACCGTCGACGAGCTGAGCGAGCGGCAGCGCGTGGCCGCCGTTGAGGGCCGTGACATCGACATTTTCGGGATCTGCGCGGAAACGCCGCTTGTGGCGGTGAACTTATTTCACGTGCGCAACGGCCGCATCGTCGACCGCCGAGAGTTCTACTGGGAAGATGCGCGCGAGCCGCGCACCGCCGAGTTCCTATCGGCCCTGCTAAAACAGATCTACCTCGGCCAACAATACGTCCCCTCGCTGGTCCACGTTCCGGTCGGATTTGACGACCAGGCGGCGCTTCAAGAATTATTGACGGAAAAACGCGGGCGCAAGGTCGAGATTGCCGTGCCGCGGCGTGGTCCGAAGAAGTCGATGCTCGAGCTTGTACAGAGCAATACGCGGCACTGTTTTGAACAGCGGTTCCACGTGATGAAACCGACTCCCAAGGTAATGATGGCGGCGCTCATGGATGCCCTCAGCCTGCCTGACAGTCCGGCTCGGATTGAGTGTTTCGACATTTCTCACATCCAGGGCAGCGACACCGTAGCGTCGATGGTGGTCTGGGCGAACGGGAAGATGAAAAGGTCGGACTACCGCAAGTTCATTCTCAAAGGGGTGATGGGAATCGACGATTTCGCTTCGATGCAGGAGGTCGTCGACCGCCGCTACCGCCGGCTGCGGGAGGAGGACAAGCCCATGCCGGGGCTAGTCCTGGTTGATGGAGGCAGCGGACAGCTCCATGCCGCCGCTCGGGCGCTGGCTGAACTCGGCATCATCAACCAGCCGTTGGCGGCCATCGCCAAACGCGAAGAGACGATCTTCGTTGAAGGCCAAGAAGACGAGCCCATCCGACTCGATCGTTTTTCTCCGCTCCTGCACCTGGTCCAAATGATTCGCGATGAGGCGCATCGGTTTGCCGTGCGTTTCCACCGCGGCCGCCGGCACTCCCGCCAACTCACGTCCGCGCTGCTCGAAATTCCCGGAGTCGGCGAAAGAACAGTCCAAAAGCTATTGCGAAACTTCGGAAGCCTCGAACAGGTGCGCGGCGCGGGCCTCGAAGAGCTGGCGGCGGTCGTCCATCGAAAACAGGCGCAACGCATCCGGCAGTTTCTTGCCCACGACCGGGCCCAATCCTAGAAGTCTAGCCCAGAGAGCGAAATTCGGCGCTTTGGGCTTACCGAGACCCCGCGAACTCGCTGTGCTTCCTGCCGAACTGCCGGTAGATCAGCAGCCCGATCCCCAGCCAGACGACGAAACGAATCCACGTCTCAAGCGGCAATCCCAGCATCAGCAGGAAGCACGCCGCGATCGAAAACAGCGGAACGGCGGGGACTCCCGGGACGCGAAACGCGCGCTTTCTCTCCGGTTGGGTCCTGCGAAGAACGAGGACTCCGGCGGATACGACCGCGAAGGCAAACAACGTCCCGATGCTCGCCAGGTCCGCGAACGTGCCGATGTCCCACACCCCGGCCGGGATGCCGACGAACAGCCCCGCCACCCAGGTGCTGACGTGCGGCGTTCTGTACTTGGGATGCACGCGGGAAAATGTCGCCGGCAGTAAGCCGTCCCGCGACATCGCGAACCAAATACGCGCCTGTCCGTACTGGTAGACCATCAGCGAGGAGATCATCCCCACAACCGCTCCTACGCCCACTACCTGGCGGATCGAAGTAAACCCGAGCGTCTTCAAGGCGTTGACCACCGGGGCCGCGTTTCCCAGCTCCCGCCAGTTCACGATGCCCGTCAGCACCACGGCGACCGACACATAGAGCACCGCGCAGGCAACCAACGTACTGATAATGCCGATCGGAAGGTCTCGCTGGGGATGGCGGCACTCTTCGGCTGCTGTTGAGACCGAATCAAAGCCGATATAGGTAAAAAAGACGATCGCCGATCCGGTGAGCAATCCCTGCAAGCCATTCGGGAGAAACGGTTGGTAGTTCGCCGTGTCAATGGCGGGAGCGGCTCCGAAGACGAAGATCAGGATCGCCGCCACCTTGACAAGAACCATGACGTTGTTCGTCCGCGCGCTTTCTCGCACCCCGCGCACGAGCAGCACCGTGAGGACCATCAAAACCACAAAAGCCGGCAGGTTGAAGATGGCCCCCGTGAAATCCCCGGACTCAATGGGCGGACGGCTCCATGCCGCGGGCAGGTGAAAACCGAACAGGCTGTCTAAAAGATCGTTGAAGTAAGCGGAGAAGCCGACCGCGACCGCCATGTTTGAGACCGCATACTCGAGAATCAGATCCCAGCCGATCATCCAGGCGATCAGCTCCCCCAGCGTGGCGTAGGCAAACGTGTAGGCGCTGCCGGCGACCGGGATCATCGAAGCCAACTCGGCATAGCACAGAGCCGCGAAGCCACAGACAACCGCCGTCAAAAGGAACGACAGCGAGATGCCCGGACCCGCGCCCGGCCGTCCGAAGGTCGAAACGGCGCCGCTGCCATGGAGAATCAAATCCAGTAGCGGCGCTTTTACCATGGAGGGGACGGAGACCGATTCTCCCGCCGCCGCCGTTCCCGTCAGGACAAAGATTCCGGTACCGATGACCGCCCCAATACCCAGGCCGATCAGGCTCCAAGGACCCAGCAGGCGGCGCAAACGTCGCGCGGGGTCTTGGGACTCCTCCAGCAGTCGGTCGATACTCTTGGTGCGGAAAATCTGGCGCATGGCCCGAGGCACCATCATAGCCGGGACGGGCGGGTCTGCGGTAAGGAAGCGGTCGCGAGGACATGGGGAGCGCCATGGCCTTCCATCGTTAGTCGCCCCGTCAGTTACAATATTCGTGCCCGATGCGCCTTCAACCTTCAACGCTTTTGAGATTGCCGGCGGCGGCAGTCTTGCTCGCGGCGCCCCTGTTGGCGCTGCCGCAAGGGATCCCCCACGACGATGGCGAGATGGGAGAAGCGCTCAAGTCCCTCTTGCGCGTCTCGGACCCCAGCACAGGCTTCTTGGTCGCCGCGCTGGGCGTGGCCTTTCTGGCCGGGGCGGCGCACGCCCTCACCCCGGGACACGGCAAGGCCATCGTCGCCGCCTACTTGGCGGGCTCTCGGGGCACGGTTTGGGACGCAGTCTACCTGGGAAGCGTCGTCACCGTTACGCATACAGCGACGGTGTTTATCCTCGGACTGATAACGCTCTACGCCACGCAGCATTTCCTGATGGAGGAAATCTATGCCTGGCTGTCGGTTTCGAGCGGTTTGCTGATTGCCGCTATAGGGGGTTGGCTGCTCCGTGCTCGCTGGCGATCGTTTCGATCGGGCGACGCGGACCATGGTCATGCACACTCCCATTCTCACGGGTCGTTCGGTCACCACACCCATGTTCATCCCCACCCCAGCGAGTCCGGGGACTCCGCCGAAAACCAAGCTCACGAACACGGCCATACGCACGATCCCCCGCCCGCGGCGGGGCGCGGAAGTCTGCTTTCGCTCGGCATTTCGGGAGGGCTGGTGCCCTGTCCGGAAGCGCTGGCCGTGCTGCTGATCTCGTTTAGCGTGAATAGGCTGGTTTTCGGGCTGATCATCTTGGTTGCTTTTAGCCTCGGTCTCGCGGCGGTGCTGATCGCCATCGGCGTCGCCATGGTGTTAGCGGGTCCGACCCTCGAACGCTTCTCGAAGGACGGGCCGCTCATGCGCGCCCTGCCGCTGGGCAGCGCCGTGATCGTGACCATGCTGGGACTAGCCATTCTCTACAAAGCCGCCTCGGATACGGGGCTGCTCTAGGCTAAACGGCTAACCGTCCCGTAAGGTTGCCTACACGAGCGTACGTCAAGCGATTAAGGCGCCACGTGGTGAGAAATGCGGGCTAGGACAAACAGGAGTGTTTGTCCCTACTGGGTCGGCCGATTTTAGTAGGGACCGGCACTCCTGCCGGTCCCGGGTTACCTATGTCCCTGTCTGCTCACGCAATGAATTGCGCCCCTACGTTTGAACGCGAGATACTCAAGCCCGTCAGTGGGGGCGCGATTCATCGCCTCCGCAGTTGGCCGCCCTCCGTAACCGTATTTGCGAAATGATGCACTGAGTTACGGATACATGTTGGCGCACTCGCCGAGCACTTCGGGGAAGTCAAGAAGTTCGACGGTCGTGCCGAGCTTCTTTTCGGTATCGAAGTAGTCGAAGCGGCCGTCTCGATTCTCGCCCAGAATCGGGCCGCCTTGGGTGTGGGGGAACCCTTCGTCGATCAGCGTGTTGCAGGCGCGGTCATGGTCCTGGTCGACGAAGAAGCCGATGTGGTGGACCCCTTCCCCATGTTTGTCGAGAAACTCCTTATAGATCGTCTCGCCTCGTTGGCATTCGAGCAGCTCGAGAACCCCTGTCCCGATTTTGCCCATGCCCACCGTCACGCGATAGTCGCCAGGCTGCCCTCGGTAGGTGACGCCGGGAAGCTCCTTGGTATCCACGGTATAGACTTCGAAGGGGCCGATGCCGAACAGAGAGTGGTAGCGGTCCATGGCTTCCCTCAGATCCTTGACGATCACGCAGACCTGAATGCCGTCCTTGATCTTGATCTTATTGGTAGGAGTGTTCTGCTCTGTCATGGCGTCTTGAGGTCCTTTCAAAAATCGGCGTCTGCCCCATGCCGGCAACAAAGCAATCGCGGAAACGAGATCGGATGACGGTCCCCATCTTCTTGCGAAGCAGCCGATAAACGCCGCCCAAGGCACGGCATGCCGTGCCCCTACGGTTTCACAACCGTGTCGGGGCGGGCACGGGTTCGCCCCACGAAAGTCGTCAGACCGGAACCTTCTCTCCTTCTTTTTGGGCAGCTGTTATGACGGCTTCTCGCCGGCCGGCTCCGACCGGATTATTCAAGTGGCTCTGGATCTCCCGCGTGGTCGGCAAGGGACCGCCGACGGTGTAATAGCGCGTTCCGGCCACGATCAACTCTTCGGCGGGAAAGCGGGTCATCACCTCACAGCCGTCCGCTGTAACAACCAACTCCTCTTCGATACGCGCCGCCGACCAGCCATCGGTTGCGGGCCAGAATGTTTCCAGGGCGAAGACCATCCCCTCCTGAATGACTTCGGGGTGGTCGAGCGAGACCATGCGGCTGAAGACGGGCTTTTCCCAGACCATGAGTCCGACGCCGTGGCCGTATTGCAGCGCGAAGCAGGCTTCTTCGTTGGCGAATCCGAACTCCTCGGCTTTGGGCCAAACTTTGACGACTTCAGCGGTCGTGGCGCCCGGCTTGATCAAGCCGATGGCTTCGTCCAGGTAGTCGCGGCACCTTTTGTAGGCGTCGACGAGCGCGGGGGACCCGCAGCCGACGGCGAACGTGCGGTAGTAGCAGGTGCGATAGCCCATATAGCTGTGGATGATGTCGAAGTACGCCGGGTCGCCGGGGCGCAGCACGCGATCGCTGTAGTTGTGAGGATGCGGACTGCAACGCTCCCCGGAGATGGCGTTCACTCCTTCGACGTGTTCCGAGCCCAAGTCGCAGAGGACTTTGCTGACCAGGCCCACGCATTCGTTCTCGGCGACACCGGGCTTGATAAAGCGGTAGAGCTCCTCGTAGGCCGCGTCGACCATCATGCAGGCCGTGTTCAGCAGCGTGATCTCGTCCTGGGTCTTGATCATGCGGGCGTTTTGCATGAGCTGCTGACCGTCGACCACTTTGATGCCTTCCTTCTGTAAGGCGAATAAGACCGGCAGCTCGACCATGTCAACGCCGAGAGGCTCGTTTTCGAGGCCTCTTTCCTCGAGCGCGACTTTGATTTTGCGGGCCACGTCCTCGGCCCGCCCGGTTTCGGGCGGCAGAGCGCCGCGCAAGGTTGAGATGCCGGCAGGCGAGTGTCCCTCCGCCAGCCAGGGACAATACATCTGGTGATGGCGGGCGGCCGAGCCGAAATCCCACAGGATCGGGTCGTCGTTTTGGGGCAGCAGGCTAAAGCGCACCAGCTTGTCCATGGCCCAGGTGCCGATATGGGTGGCCGTCACATAGCGGATGTTATTCATGTCGAAGCACAGCAGGGCCCCCATCTCGGACTCGGCGAGCAGCTTCTTGGCCCGTGCCAGACGCTCGGTTCGCAGACGGTCGAAATCGACCCGCTGTTCCCAGTCGACGGCCATCAGGCCAAACGTTTTTTGTGCCATGGTCTTCCTCCTCTAGTTCCCGGCAAAAAGGCTCTTGGCGACCGCCGCGACCGATTCCGCCGTGGGTACGGTCAAGTCCTCCAGGACCGGCGAGAACGGCACGGGCACGTCCATGGCGCCCATGCGTTTGACCGGAGCGTCTAGGTGATAGAAAGCACCGTCGGCGATGACCGAGGCGATTTCGCCCGTTACACCGTAACGCTCGTAGCCTTCATCGATGACAATGGCGCGACTCGTCTTCTTGGCGGACTCGATCAGCGCCTGTTTGTCGAGAGGGAAAGTCGTTCGCGGATCGACGACTTCCGCGCTGATGTTCTCGGCCGCCAGCAAATCGGCGGCGCCCAGGGCGACGTAGACCATGCTGCTGGTGGCGACAAGAGTGATGTCCTCGCCGGCGCGCTTGACGTCGGCCACGCCGAAGGGAATCGCATAATCCTCTTCCGGCACCGGCCCCTTGGTTTGGAACATCATCTTGTCTTCGAAAAAAACCACCGGATTGTCGTCCCGGATCGCGGTTTTCAGCAATCCTTTGGCGTCATAAGGGGTTGACGGCAGCACGACCTTCAAGCCGGGAATGTGGCTGGGCCAGGCGTGGAGCGATTGCGAATGTTGCGCTCCGGAGCGTCGCGTGGCCCCGAGCGTCGTGCGCAGGACGAGCGGCACCTTGAGTTTCCCCCCGGACATGTAGTGAGTCTTGGACGCTTGATTCACCATTTGGTCCATCGTGAGGGTGATAAAGTCGCCGAACATGATGTCGATGACCGGACGCATACCCGTGATGGCCGCGCCCACGCCAATCCCGGTAAAGCCGGCTTCCGATATGGGGGTATCAATCACCCGGCGGGGACCAAACTCCTCGACGAGGCCCGAGAGCACCTTGAACGGGGTCCCCGCTTCGGCAACGTCCTCGCCCATGATGAAGACCGTGGGATCCCTGCGCATTTCTTCGGCCAGGGCCTCGCGGACAGCCTCGCCGAGCGTAATCTCTCGACCGTTGGCCTCAGCAGTAGACATGCTGATCCACCTCGCTGATATCGGGGAAAGGAGCCTGTAGGGCGAACTCCGCCCCGGCGTCAATCTCAGCCTGCACCTGCTGGTCAATGCGGCCGAGCACGTCGCTGTCCGGCAGCCCTTCACTCACGAGCCACTCGGTCAGCAACTTGATCGGATCCCGCGCTTTCCACTCCTCTTCCTCTTGCTTGGAGCGGTAGAAAGAACGATTGATGTCGCCCACATGGTGGCCGCGAAACCGATAGCAATGGCAAAGAACGAAGGACGGACCCTCTCCCCGCCGTGTTCGCTCGACCACCCGCCTGGCCGTCAGGTGCATGGCTCTCACGTCCTGACCATCCACCTCTTCAAAGGGGACACCGAAGGCTTCGGGCCTGGCGCGCACTTCGCCGGCGGTGGTCTCCGAACAGTGCGTGTACTCGTTGTATTGGTTGCTTTCGCACACATAAATGACGGGGAGCTTCCACAGCGAGGCCATGTTCATGGCTTCATAGAGGAAGCCCTGGCCCAAAGCGCCCTCGCCGAAGAAGCAGACGGCCACCTGGTCGGTGCCGCGCATCTGCGCGGATAGCGCTGCCCCGGTCGCAATGCCGGCGCTGCCGCCGACAATCGCGTTCGCGCCCAGGTTGCCCCGTTCTTGGTCCGCGATATGCATGGAGCCGCCTTTGCCGCGGCAGTAGCCGGCTTCCTTGCCGAGCAGCTCGGCGAACATGAGATCCACCGATGCCCCTTTCGCCAAACAGTGGCCGTGACCACGGTGCGTGCTGGTGATGTAATCATCGGTGCGCAGGGCCTCGCAGACACCGACAGCGACAGCTTCTTGGCCGATGTAGAGGTGAGCCAAGCCGGGCATCTTCGCGCCGGTGTAGAGCTGGTTGACTTGCTCCTCGAATTTGCGGATCTTGACCATCCCGCTGTACATCCTCAGCCAGTGGTCTTGGTCAATCGACGATAGTTCCGCGGGGTCGAGCGTCTTCAGCGGAAGAGATTTGGTTTCGTTCATAGCGGTTGTGAAAGGCCGGCCGATTCTTTAGGGCAATACCGGCAACACTATATTTCTTAGTGCAAGACCATGCCGCCATCGACGTTAATGACCTGGCCGCTGATGTAGTCGGAATCGGCGGAGGCCAGGAAGGCGGCCAGCCCCGCGATGTCTTTGGGCGTCGACACCCTGCCGACCAGGGCCGTCGCGGCAAAGCCTTTCATGGCTTCGCCCGGCTCCGTCGTGTCGCCCAAGGCCATGATCTCTTGGTCGAGCTGCTCCCAAAGCGGAGTGTCCACGACTCCCGGCGAGAACCCGTTGACAGTAATCCCATCAGAGGCGAGTGCGCGCGCCGCCGCCTGGGTCAGCCCGAGAGCCGCGAATTTGCTGGCGCAATAAGGGGCGATGTCGGGGTACCCCTGCCGGCCGGCGATCGAGACCGTGTTGATGATCTTGCCTCCATGCCCCTGCTTGATCATCTGCTTGGCGGCTTCCTGCATGCAAACGAGCACCCCGAGGGCGTTCACCCGCATGATGCGGTTAAAGTTCTCCTCCGTGGCATCCAAAAATCGCTGAATGGTGTTGATGCCGGCGTTATTGAAAATGATATCCAGCTTGCCGAATTCGGTTACCGCGCGCTCGATCATCGAGCGGACTTGATCGCGTTCGGCGACGTCAACGCTGACTGCGACCGCCTGGCCGCCGCTTTCGCGCGCTTCTTTCGCTGCCTCCTCCGCCTGCTCGCCGTTCAGGTCCGCAAAGACGACACTGGCTCCTTCCGCGATCAGCCGCAGGCCGATTCCCTTTCCAATGCCCCGCGCCGCTCCGGTGACGATGCAACTTTTCTCTTTAAGCCTCATAGCCGACAACCTCGCTTAGTTGCTTCCTGACTCCGGCTTTCCAGCACGACGATTGTATCACCCGACCGTCGACGGGCGATAGGCCCTTCGGCGGGCAGCTCGTTCTGGGAGACAGGTTCAAATCGCGGGCGAGTTGCACATCTCAGCGAACGCCAATTACACTAACGCTGCTACATGAACAGGGATCGGCATTCCCGATTTCTGAATCACATTACCGTAGAGCAGGAGGTTACTTCCATGCCCACCTACGTCACACTTCTGAACTGGACACAGCAAGGCATCCAGAACATCAAAGACAGCCCCTCGCGGCTGGAGCAGGCCAAGGCGGCGACCAAGGCCGCCGGCGGAGAAATGACGACGTTCTACATGACTTTGGGGCAGTACGACATGGTTGCCGTGATCGAAGCGCCCGACGATGCGACCTACGCCAAAGTGGTGCTGGCGATCGCCTCGCAGGGAGGTACCCGCAGCCAGACGCTGCGCGCTTTCACGGAAGACGAGTACCGGGAAATCGTCGGTTCCCTGTAACACATGGATTTCGAAGCGGGTTCAGGGGAAATGGCGGCGCATCGTCCGCGTCGCCGAATCCGTCGCCCGAGCCGTCTGCGGTGAGAATTCACCTGATCTTCCTCCCGGAACCGACGCTTCTGCTCGAAACCCGTTGCGCTGACGAGGCCTCGACCGCACCCTTGCGGGCGCGGCTCGGTTGCACGCCGGGCGAACAAAGCACTCCGGCGGTTCATCGCGCCCAACCCCGGCCGCGCTAGACTAGGGCTGGTGGGGCGAATCGCAAAGAGTGGTTGATGGAAGGCGCCCTCGCGTGTTTCGCCCGCATTAAGACTCATGCGGTTCCCGATTCTAGCGTATGTCCTAGCGGGGCTGGCGTCCTTGTCGGCGCAGGGCCTCGGCCCTAGCCCGATCCGCTACACCGAAGCTCGCGAATACACCGTGCGGGGTCAGATCCGGCTTCCCGGCTCGGTGCGGTCGCCGACCGTCAGCACGGTTGCCGGGGAGGTGGAGGGCCTGGTCGTCGAGCTCGGGGTTCGCGAGGGTGACGCGGTGGAAAAGGGGCAACTTCTCGCGCGTCTGCGTACGGTAAACCTGGAGCTGCGCCGCGACGCTTCGCAATCGGAACTGAAGGAAGCGGAAGCTCGTCGCAAGCTGGCGGAAAGAAACCTCGAACGGGCGCGGGAGCTATTCGACGCCAAGGTTTTCAGTCAGCAGGAGATGGACGACGCTTTCTACGAATTCAGCGCCTGGCAGGGGCGGCTCGATCGGCTGCGAGCTGAAATCGAACGCATTCTGGACGACATCACGCGCTGTACGATTCACGCCCCTTTCAACGGCGTTGTCACCGACAAGCACACCGAGCTGGGGCAGTGGTTGGCGGTGGGTGATCCCGTTATCGAGCTGATGGCCGTCGACGACCTGCGGGTCTTGGTTCAAGTCCCGGAACGATACTATCGGGGCCTACGGGTCGGCAGCCGCGTGTCTGTCGAGTTCGAGGCGATCGGCGGACGCAAGAGACTCGGCACGGTGACCGCGATCATACCAAGAGCCGACGCACAGGCTCGAACCTTTCCGGTCAAGTTGAAGTTCCCCAATCCCGGCGGCAAGGTGGCCGCCGGAATGCTGGCTCAGGTGTCGTTTTCAGGAGGCGACGCCTACCGCGCGACCATTGTTCCTAAAGACGCCGTCGTCAGCCAAAACCCGCACCAAGTAATCTACATCATCAAAGACGATGGCACGGTAGATCCGATACGTGTACAGACTGGAGCCGGCGTCGGAAGCTGGATCGAGGTCAGCGGCAACGTCCGACCGGGCCAGCGCGTGGTCACCAGGGGCAACGAACGGCTCATGCCGGGGCAAGCCGTGCAGGGCGAGCCGATCGAGTACAAACTGCCATGACGATCGTCAGCGGCGCCATTAGGTATCCGGTCACGACCGCGGTAGGCGTGATCCTGCTGACCTTGTTCGGCGGGATTGCTCTTTTCCGCATACCGGTCCAGCTCACGCCCACCGTTGAGGAGCCGGAGGTCACGGTCAGTACGACTTGGCCCGGCGCCAGCCCCTACGAAATGGAGCGCGACATCATCGACGAGCAGGAAGAACAACTGAAGAGCCTCGAGGGTCTCGTCGAGATGGAAAGCGAGAGCGGCGAGAACCGGGGCTCGATCACCATGACCTTCCAGGTCGGCGCCGACCTCGACACGGCCGTGCTGAAGGTTTCCAACCGGCTCGATCAGGTGCCCAGCTATCCGGACGACGCGGATAAACCGGTGATCCGCACAGTCGATCCCCGGGCCAATGCGAGTGGCTGGTTCATACTGATGCCGACGGAAACGGACGGTTTCGAAGGCGATATCTCGACGCAACACGATTTCGTCGAGGACTTCGTCAAACCCGAGCTCGAGCGCGTGCCGGGCGTGGCGGCGTCGAACAGCTTTGCGGGACGCGAACTCGAGATGCAAGTCGTCGTCGACCCGGCCAAGCTTGCCGCCCGCAGGGTTACGTTCAACCAACTGGCGTCCGCGCTTGAACGCGAGAACCGCAACTACAGCGGAGGGGATTTCGACGAAGGCAAGCGCCGCTACCTCGTTCGCACGGTCGGGGAATACGCATCGGCCGACGACATCGAAAACGTCGTCATCGCGGTGCGCAATGGGGTTCCCGTCTACGTCCGCGACGTCGGTTACGCTCAACTCGACCACCGCAAGACGCAGGCCAAGGGTTATTACATGGGCCGGCGAATGATGGCCGTCAACGTCGTCAAGGAATCGGGCGCCAACATCCTCGATGTCATGGCCGACGTCAAAGAGCGAGTTGCCAGGATCAACACCGAGCTTCTCGAGCCGCGCGGGCTGCGGCTCCATCAAGTCTACGACGAGACAACGTACATCGATAGCGCCATCAACTTGGTCAAACAAAATCTACTCGTCGGCGGCTCTTTGGCGATCCTCGTGCTGCTGCTGTTCCTGCGAAGTTTCACCAGCACGCTTATCGTCGCCATTGCCATCCCCATCAGCGTCGTGGCAACGTTCCTGATGATGAACTGGTTTGACCGCACGCTCAACGTCATCAGCTTGGCCGGGATGGCGTTCGCGGTCGGCATGGTCGTTGACAATTCCATCGTTGTGCTGGAGAACATTTATCGGCATCGCCAGATGGGGAAGCCCCGTGCTCAAGCCGCGTACGACGGTGCGCGCGAGGTGTGGGGCGCCGTGCTGGCCAGCACGCTGACCACGATCGCGGTCTTCGTTCCTGTCGTATTCGTCGAACAAGAAGCCGGACAACTCTTCCGTGACATCGCTATTGCGATTAGCTGCGCGGTTGGTCTCAGTTTGATCGTTGCGATCACTGTTATTCCGAGCTTGTCGGCCAAGATCCTGCATGCCGCTCGCGGCGACCGTGCTCGGTTCGGCCTTCATAATTTGTTCGGTGCTGTGGGACTAGTTGAACGACTCAACCGCGCCCTGACGGACTTTGTCTACTGGCTTTGTGGGGGCGTCTTCCGGCGGTTAGCCACGGTGATTGTGCTGACGACGGCAGCCGTCGGTTTCACTGTTCTATTGATACCCAAGGCGGAATACCTGCCGGAAGGTAACCGGGACCTGGTCATCGGCATTCTGCTGCCGCCGCCCGGCCATAACATTGATGAGATTGCGGATTTCCGGCATCGATACCTCGAGGAACTTTCCTATCTTTGGGAGACGCCCGAAGAGCAGGCGGACGCGCTTCCGGGTGGAGGCATGTCCGGCTGGTTCTTTATCGCCCTCCCGGAACAGTCGTTCATGGGCTTTCGCTCCCACGACCCGTTGCGTATCCGGGAGTTGATCCCGGAGTTCCAAAGGGTCAGCGCAACCTTGCCGGGAACGATCGCGTTTTTTCAGCAAGCCAGCCTGTTCGCCCGTACTCTGGGGCAAGGCCGCGGTATTGACATCGAAATCGCCGGTCCTGAAATCGAGAGGCTGGTCGAGTTGGGAGGCGAGGTCTTGCGGGGCGCCATGCGGACCTTGCCCGGATCTCAAGTTCGCCCGATACCCAGTTTGGACCTGGGCAACCCGGAAGTTCGTGTCATCACCCACCGCCGGCGCGCCGCGGAGGCGGGAATCACGAACCGCGACCTGGGCTTCACGGTCAGCGCTTTAGTTGACGGCGCGCGGGCCAGTGACTTCCAGTACGAGGGCAAAGAAATCGATTTGATCATAAAGGGCAAGGAAAGCTTCGCCCACCGCACGCACCTGTTGGAGCAGATGCCCATCGCCACGCCCGACGGCCGGCTGATCACCTTGGGCTCGGTTGCGGACATAGCTGTCACCAACGGGCCGGCGCAGATCCACCATCGGGAACGCGAGCGGGCCATCACGATCCAGGTTACGCCCCCTGAACAGATGCCCCTGGAACAAGCAATGGAGACCGTTCAAACAGAAATTCTCGCTCCGATGCGAGAAGCCGGCCGGCTCGGGGGAATCTACCAGGCACGGTTGAGCGGTACCGCCGACAAGCTCTCACAAACCGTTGAGGCCCTCAAATGGAATTTCCTCCTCGCGCTGGTCATCACGTATCTGTTGATGGCTGCCTTGTTCGAGAGTTTTCTATACCCGTTGGTGATCATGTTTAGCGTTCCGCTGGCAGCCCTAGGCGGCTTCCTGGGACTGGCTGTGCTGAACAAGTTTCTCACCTATCAGGCGCTCGACGTTCTGACCATGCTGGGGTTCATCATCTTGGTCGGGACGGTGGTCAATAACCCGATCCTGATCGTTCACCAGTCGTTGAATCACATGAGGCATGAGCACATGAGCCCCCGCGAGGCAGTCCGCGAGGCGACCCGGACCCGGATTCGTCCGATCTTCATGAGTGTCGCCACCAGCACGTTCGGGATGATGCCGCTGGTGCTGTTCCCGGGGGCGGGATCGGAACTCTACCGCGGGCTGGGAAGCGTCGTCGTGGGGGGGCTGATCGTTTCCACGGTGTTTACGCTGTTCTTGGTCCCGTCTCTGTTCAGCCTGGCCCTCGATGCGCGATTGGCTGTAGTTCGCGGCCTTCGATCGCTGGTCGGCAGGACGGAGCAGCCGGTCGGCGGCGATTGAGCGAGGCCAATTCGAGAGAGCCGCTGGAGCGGGCGTGTCAAGTGTCTCCGTGGGCGATGAACAAAAGCCGCGGACGGTGGAACGGCGCCAGGTCCGCGCGACGGCTCGGGCGGTCAAACCCGACAGTGTTATCAGGGGAGCTTTTTCGATCGCCTCCGGTATCGCTTCCATATTCCCGCGGCCATCTCGACGGCGATTCGAATCAACTCGCCCAGCAGGTCGAGGAGCGCCCCGAATGCCTCCAGGATGGCCATGTTATTTTCAGCATAAAGCAGCAGATGACGGGTAGCCCGCTTTTCTCACCACGTGGCGAGGCGAAGTGCGTGAGAGGCCCGTCAGTACAAGGCGCGCGACGCTCGGCGACTCATTTTCTGAGAAATGCGAGCGTACTTGAACAGTACGTTGAGCACAGCGAGCAAGCGCAACGCCGTAATGGCGAGCGTATGGCGTGCTTCGACCGTCAGGTGGTGAGAAATGCGGGGTAGTCCTGTACGAGACCCGGTTTGCAAGATCCGGCAAGATGTCCCCCGACAGAGTCGCCGTTCAAGCCAAGGAGGCAAAAGCATGTCTGATTTCATGACAAGAAGGAACATCCTGAATGTTGCGGGAGCGGGCGCCGCGGGTCTGCTGGTCGGCGGGGGACTACGAGCCGGGGGCGCTCCGAAAGCCGTTGTGGATTCCACCACGGTCATCACCAATCGGCCGCACTTGTACCATGGGTGGCCGACTCTCGCCCGGCGGTCGAATGGCGAGCTGCTGGCGGTTTGCTCGGGAGGCCGCGAAGCCCATGTCTGCCCGTTCGGCCGCGTCGAATTGATGCGTTCGCGAGACAATGGCGCAACTTGGACCTTCCCTCGCGTGCTGATCGACGGTCCGGTCGACGATCGCGACGCGGGCGTGCTGGAGACGGCCAAGGGTTCGATCCTGGTGACCACGTTCACATCTGTGGCTTACGAAGACCGGCTGAACACTGCGCTGAAGATGAAACCGGATGACGAGAATGCCTGGCCGCCGGAGAAGATCGGCCGCTGGCAAGCGGTCCACCATCGAGTCGGCGCCGCGCAGCGCGAAGTGGAACTGGGAAGCTGGATCATCCGATCGAGGGATGCGGGGCGGTCGTGGTCGGCCCCCTACCGCTGCCCGGTGAACAGTCCCCATGGGCCGATTCAGCTTTCCGACGGGCGCCTGCTTTACGCGGGCAAACTCTTTTGGTACGGCCGGGCGGGCCAAGGCCAGGGCCGCATCGGCGTTTGTGAGTCGGCTGACGACGGCGAAACGTGGCGCTGGTTGGCCGAGATCCCGACGCGTCCCGGCGACAACTTCGATGATTATCACGAACTGCACGCAGTCGAAGCCGCCGACGGCGGGGTCATCGCTCACATTCGGAATCACAATAAGGCGAATGAGCGCGAAACCTTGCAGAGCGAATCTCGCGACGGAGGGAAGAGCTGGTCCCTGCCCCGTTCCATCGGTGTCTGGGGCTATCCTTCGCACCTGCTGCGCCTCAGCGACGATCGCCTTCTGATGAGCTACGGCCACCGCCGTGATCCCATCGGGAACCAGGCCCGCATTAGCGAAGATCATGGCCGGAGTTGGTCCGCGGCGATGATCGTCTCCGGCGACGCGACTTCGACCGACCTCGGCTACCCTTCGACCGTCGAGCTCGACGGCGGTTCGCTGTTGACCCTCTGGTACGAGTTGATGGCAAGCTCCCCCGCGGATCTGCCCCACTACAATGCTCGGGGCCGCGACGAAGCTTGGTTCAAGATGACCGGGCAGTCGGCGGGAGCGGTGCTGCGGCAGGCGAGGTGGAAGATCGAGGGGTGAGTCTCGCGGCCGGAAGGATAGGGTGGCCTGCATGAGAGAGCTGTTCCGCCGCGGCTGAAAATGTCACTGATTCCGCGTGCCTTCGCCCCTTCCCGGGGACACGCGCTCGGAGCAGCTCGTTGCCTGCGACGAAGCGGCAACCACGGGGCGGGCAACAGCAAATTAGCCCGCTTTTCTCGCCATCGGTCGCCGGGACCGCGGAGACAAATGTCCGCCGTCAGGGATGATCGGGGCGCGATTCATCGCGCCCACGCAGGTCTCTGCGATCCCTGCGCTACACACTGAGTCACGAGCGCGAGCGAGCGGTCCCGAGGGGAGCGATCGTTGCGGGGATTGCCCTGTCACTAACGTTCCAGTTCCGTAGCGAAGGGCTGGGCCGCCGTTTGGCCCAGACCTGCGGCCTTTTCTGGCCCCTCGCGGGGACGAAAAGCCGACCCACGATACGTGGGGCTTCTGCCTTTGTGGCGCACGCATTCTTGCGTGCCGTGTCGCCAGGTCCGATCCGGACACATACTGAACAGAATAGTCCAAGTACATCCTGAACACTTTTGAGGCATAAAACATTCTCGATAGAGAATGTTTTATGGCTCTTCCGGGTTTTTAGTGGGTGGCCAACGGGTAGCCGGCTCCTCCATCCTGCCGACCCGACGTCGCCCGCAGTCACATCGGAGCCCAAAAGGCGGCCAAGAAATCCCCAAATACCCTACACGCCAGTCCGGTCGTGGGCAACTCGTAAAGGGAATAAGACACTGATAAACAGGGAGTTATCTCTTTGAGTGTGGCCACTGGATGACAGTTGTGGATCCGCATTTCACAGCCTTCGGGAGACTGTACGACTACCTGCCAGCAGCCTTGCTCTACTCGTAACCCTTTGTTTATCAGTAATTCTTTTTGGCCAACGCAGTCGCCGCCCGGCCTTGGGGGCCGTAGAGTTGTCACGAAGCCCTTGAATGGCACCGAAGCAGGCTCCGGGAGGTCGGCCTCACAGTGGCGAGGGATCCGTCACTCACCGCCGCCAGCCACTAAAATCCCAGAAGAGCCTGTTTTATGCCTTGGGAAACGACGGATGTGATGGACCCAAAAAAGCGGATGATCGAGCAATGGCAGAGCGGTCGCTACAGTAAGGCCGAGCTGGCGCGGCGCTTCGGCGTGAGCCGCACGACGGTGTATGAGTGGATCGGGCGGTTTAACGCCTGCGGGTGCAGAAAGGCGGACAGTTTCGCTGGGCATCGCATTATGTTTTTCTGACGCGGGCGTTGCACGGCGAGGTGATCGGGCTGGAGGCTTTGGATGAACGCGAGTACCGCATCTGGTTGGGGCCCTTGGCGTTGGGCGTTCTCGACTCCTGCCAGGGGGCGGTCCGCGCCGCCGGCAACGTCCTGGATTGGAGTAGAAAAGTGTCCAGGATGTACTCGGCTTGACAGGGACGTGGTGCACGCTTTTAGCGTGCAGTGTCGGGCTTTCGAGCCCGACATTTCCAAACCCATAGCAAACTCGTCTCCCGGACGTTCCACCGGGTCGAACGTTCTCGCATGCGCGGGCGGTCGGCCGTTCCGCGGGCCGCACGCCCGACGACCCCTCCCTCCTCCCCGGAAATCGCGGCTTCACTCTCGAGGGCGCTCCGGTTTTGCCGCCCAGCGGGCTTGTTCGATCCATAGGCGCCTGTGTACATTCTAAGTATTCTAAGCTCGTCCTTTGTCGAGCTTCGGGAATTTTGCTAGACTCTCGCCTGTCGATCTCCCAGAAAAGCGCGCCGGCCAAGTATTCCCGTTGGGCGGTTCACGGAAAAAGGTAAACAAATGAATGGCAGCCAAGCGATTGCACGAATTCTAACGATCGAAGGCGTGAAGCAAGTCTTTTGCTTCCCGATGACGCCGATATTAGAAGCCTTGGCCGAGGAGGGAATCCGTCCCATTGTGGCCCGCCAGGAGCGGGTCGCCGAAAACATGGCCGACGGCTTTTCCCGGACGTCTCTCGGCGAGCGGATCGGAGTGGTCAGCGTACAAGCGCTTGCGGGTGCGGAGAACGGGTTTGCTGGTATCGCCCACGCGAATACGGATTCAAGCCCGGTCTTGTTTCTTCCCGGTCACCCGGGCCGGCAGTTCAAGGGCGTGCCCCCCAACTTCGACGCCGTGCCGAACTTTTCAGGAACCACGAAGTGGGCCGACACGATCCCTTCGGCCGATGCTGTTCCGGGTCGCATGCGGCGCGCGTTCACGGCCCTGCGGTCAGGCCGTCCGGCCCCGGTGCTGCTGGAGGTGCCCGGCGACGTTGCCGCGGAAGAGTTTTCCGGGGAACTTGACTACCGCCCGGTTCCTCGGTTGCGGACCGCCCCCGACCCGGACGCGGCGCGCGAGGCCGTTAAGCTGCTTCTCGCCGCCGAGCGGCCCATGATCTGGGCGGGGCAGGGAGTGCTCTACTCCCAAGCTTGGGAGGAATTGAAGCAGGCCGCCGAGCTGCTGGGCGCTCCGGTGATGACTACGCTCATGGGTAAGAGCGCCTTTGATGAGCGGCACCCGCTTTCGCTCGGCATGGGTTCCTACTGCCGAACCGCGATGGCCGAGGACTATCTCGACCATTGCGACGCGCTGTTTGCCGTCGGGACGAGTCTAAGCCGCTACATTTTTACGCCTGTGATTCCTTCCGGGAAACGGGCCATCGTCCATGCGACGGCTGACTCGCGCGACCTGAACAAGGACTATATGCCTGACGTGGCCTTGCTGGGCGATGCCAAACTCACCTTGCGCCAAATGATTGAAGAAATCCGGTCGCAGACCGGTGGGGCGGCGAAGCCCGGCAGATCCCAGGCGGAAGAGCATGTTCAGGGCGTCCGCAGCCAGTGGCGGCGGCGCTGGGCAGCGAAGCTGATCTCCGAGGAGACCCCCATCAACCCCTACCGGGTAATCGGCGATTTTATGAAGACGGTCGATCCGAGCCAAGCCATTGTTACCCATGACTCGGGCAATCCCAGGGATCAGCTGGCCCCGCTTTACGAGTCCGTCACGCCGCGCGGCTACATCGGCTGGGGACATTCGACGCAGCTTGGCTTTTCCCTCGGCGCCGCGATGGGCGCCAAACTCGCGGCCCCGGAAAAACTAGTGGTCAACTTTATGGGCGATGCGGCGTTCGGCATGGTCGGCATGGACGTCGAGACGGCGGTTCGCGAACAGATCCCGATTCTGACGATGCTGCTGAATAACTCGGCGATGGGGAACTACGAGAAGAACATTCCCAAATCGGTCGAGCGCTACGGGACGAAATACCTCAGCGGCCGCTACAGCGAAGTGGCGCGCGGATTGGGCGCCTACTCCGAACGCATCGAAAAGCCGGAGGAGATCATTCCCGCCATCGAGCGCGGCATCGCCCAGACGAAGGAAGGGAACCCCGCCCTACTCGAGTTCATCACCCGCGAAGAGCCTGACATGGCGATTCCGCAAAGCGGCTCGCACTGATGGTTTGATGGCCCGCTGAACCGTTAGCCCGTTTTCTCGCCAGGTACTCGGGCGCCCGGCTCACTGGCCGCTGGGGACTTCCAGTTCCGGCGCAATGCCGGACCAGGCTTCGCGGGTTGGCGTCGCTGTGGCGCTCGTGAAGCGAACTTGGGCGCGGGTGCGCGGACAGATCAGATCGAGCCTCCGTGTTCGCGCCGCGGTCATCTGAACCCGCTCGACCGAGTGGCGATGGAAGGTTAAGCGCTGGCCGGCGAGCAGCACGGCCGCCATGTCCATCTGCTCCGAGTCCAATACCAGGCGCTTGACGACAATGGCGTCGGGGCCCGTGCAGACGACGCTCACCGCGTGCCCGGCAAGCTCCAAGGTGCAACCGGTGAGCTCGGTCGTTTCCCGCGCGCTGATCTCGATGGCCTCTTCGGGCTTGTGGTCGGGGTTGAACAGGGCGATGAACTTTTCGTTGTAGTCCGCCAGGTAGCCGGGAAACTCGCTCGAAGTCAGGGGAGCGCCCTCAGGATAGCGAATCTCCAGAATGACGGGCTTGCCGATGTGGCGTTCGAGCAACGGCTCGTAAGCGTTGGCCATCACGTCGAGAACCGAGCTTCCGATTTCGCTGATCTTGCCCGTCTGCCCCTTGACGGCGGCGCCCATCTGACCCTTCCCCGTCATTCGCCCAATAAAGAGGCTCAACGTATTCATGATTGCGTCGCGCACGACGTTGATCAGGTTGCTGACGCTGCGCCGCCCCCGCCGCAACACTCCGGGGTGAACGCTGCGTCCGATTTACTTCTCGCGGTCTCGAAGTTCTTCCGGGGTCAGCCCGTCGACCGTCCGGCAGACGGCCAAGCTCTTTAGAATCTCGCCCTCGTAGATCAGAAAGCCGCTCTTGCTGAGACTCCGAGAATCTAGGAACGGTGAGTCAAACGCTATCCGGACCCCCTGGCTGTAGACGAACATATCTCCCCAGACGGCCGGGGCGTTGGGAGCTAGTGTAGTGCGTCGTAAATAGAAATGTTTATTATCTTGGGAACGTCTAGACAATTGAGAGGACGTCCGCGATGCGTATTGCTCCCCAGATTGAACTGGACGCGGATCAGCGGTCGCGGGTGGAAGCCATCGTGCGGAGCCGAAAGCTGCTGGCCCATCTGATTGAACGGTCGAGAATCATGCTGCCGGCTGCCACCGGCTGCGGCAACTAACCTGGAGAAAGTCAAACGCGCTCGGCGCTCTCTTGATAAACGTCAATCCGTTTGACGCACTACACTAGGTAGGTCACGTGGTGGTTGTGCATCAGGCGGAGGCATTTGTCTTTGCTCAGACGCCGGACCAACGCCGCCAACAGCGTTAGCGCAAAGATGAGGAAGATCGTGACGAGGAAGAGATCGTCAATGATGGTCGTATCCATAGCTGCGTTTCACGAGGGGCTGTTGTTTTCGCGGAGTAACCGGCTCCGGCTGCGACCCAAGCGGCTGAACCAGCCATCCAAGAGGCTCTTGCTCCGGGGGGCCTGTACTCCATGACTGCCAAGACGCGGCGACGCCCAGCGGTCGGCCGGGCGTCCATGCACGTTCGACCGAGCATTTTAGCGTGTTTCGCGCTCGCTCACGAAATAAGGGCGTCCAGGTCAACTCGTGCAAGTACAATCCGTTCGGGCGGGAAGTTGCGGCCGCAACAGCAATTTGATTTGATGAGGGAAACGAGCTGGGCGAATCCGAACAGCTCAAGCCTGGGGAGATAGCTTTTGTTGGGGGTCCTCGACGTTGGGACCCAGCGGTCTTCGGTCCGCAACTTTTCGAGCGCTGAAAGGACGATCCGTGCCGCATCACAGCAGGCGTATTTTCTCGGCCGCCCGCCGGGTCGGCGTCCGCGTGGCTGTGACGCTTGGCCTTCCGGTCTCGCTAGCCTTCGGCCAGGCCGCCAACCCCGCTGATTTCTTCGAAAAAAAGATTCGCCCCATCTTCGCCGACAACTGCCAAGGGTGCCACAACCCGGAGCTCAAGACGGGCGGGCTTGACTTGTCGACCCCCGAGAGTTTCGCGAACGGGGGCCAGAGCGGGCCGATCGTTTCACCCGACAACCCCGCGGGCAGC
Organism: Bryobacterales bacterium; assembly: GCA_965206025.1. Lineage (GTDB taxonomy): Bacteria > Acidobacteriota > Terriglobia > Bryobacterales > UBA6623. The sequence goes on from CBDBIU010000004.1 coordinate 2,071,233, forward strand.
CGCTTGCTGAGAGTCGTCAGCTACGAAGAGAAGTTGAAGATGCCGCCGCGTATGAAGCTCGGCGATCCCCAGATCGCCGCCCTCAGGGAGTGGGTCATGGCCGGCGCGCCCTGGCCGGGCGCCGAAGCTACGCTGCCGACGAGTATCGAAGAGCAGCGAGCAGGGACGCGGGAAACCCCGTTCACCGAAGAGCAAAGGAACTTTTGGGCCTTCCAACCGGTCAATGACCCGGCTCCGCCCGAGGTTCGCCGCGAAAGTTGGGTACAATCCCCGATCGATCGTTTCGTGTTGGCTCGGCTCGAGCAAGAAGGGCTCGCGCCCGCCTCCCCGGCCGACAAGCTGACGCTGCTCCGACGGGCGACGTTCGACTTGACCGGCTTGCCGCCCACGGAGGAAGAGATCGCCCGGTTTACCGCCGACGCCTCGCCCGACGCTTTTGAGCGCGTGGTGACTCGCCTGCTGGCCTCGCCCCGCCACGGCGAGCGCTGGGGCCGGCACTGGCTCGATGTGGCGCGCTACGCCGACTCGACGGGCAACGACGAAGACCATCGCTACCCGCACGCCTGGCGATACCGGGATTACGTCATCGCCGCCTTCAACGAAGATACGCCTTACGATCAGTTTGTCCGCGAGCAGATCGCCGGCGACCTGCTTCCCTCCGACGACCCGGACGGCGTCAATCGCCGCGGCATCGTGGCCACGGGCTTTCTGGCGCTCGGTCCCAAAGCCCTGGCGCAGCGCGATAAGGACAAGATGCTCTACGACGTCTACGACGAGCAGATGGACGTCGTCACCAAGGCGTTCATGGGCTTGACGGTAACTTGTGCCCGCTGCCACGACCACAAGTTCGATCCGATTCTGACGAAGGACTATTACTCGCTGGCGGGCATCTTCGCCAGTACGAGAAGCTTCCGGTTTCCGAGAGTTTTTGTTTCCAAGCCTTGGGTAACTCCCTTGGCCCCCGAGGAAGAATATCAGGGATATCTTCGGCACCGGGACGCCATCGCCGCGAAGAGATTCGAGATTGACGATATCGTTGGCGAGCACCTCGAGCGGCACAATCGGAGGCTCGTCGGGAGTCTAGCCAAGTATATGGCGGCCGCGCGCCGGCTATATCACGACGCGACGAACCCGGCTGCGACGGCTGCTGACGAGCGGCTTGACGAGGATGTCCTCAGCCGTTGGGTAAGCTATCTCGAGCCGCGGACAGACGACGATCGCTCGCACCTGAGCGACTGGCGTTCGGCGCCGGAACAGGAGCTTCCGAAAATCGCCTTGGCTTATCAGGGGAGATTCGAAGAGATCGCTTGCGAATGGCACGAAACCATGCGCAGGTGGCGGCAGGCCGTCAAGAGGGCGGTGAAGGACAAGAACATGCCGCCTCCCGACCGGCCTAAGTTCGACCCCGAAGAAGATCGGTTCTTCCACGACGTCCACTTCGCCGAGGGGGGCCCGTTCACTCTCTCCGAGCAGGAGCAGGACGCGGTCATTCCAGCGCCCACGGCCGCCGCGGTCGCCGGTCTGCGCCAGGAGTTGAAACATCTGGAGGCAACTCTCCCTCCGGAACCGGAGTTGGCTTCTTCCGTCGCGGAAGGTGATGTTGTGCAACAGAAGGTCTTCATCCGCGGCGACCACCACAACCCGGGAGAGCCCGTCTCGCGTGGATTTCCCGCCATTCTCGGCAGGTGGGGCGAGCCGCCGGTCGCCCAGGGCAGCGGACGGCTGGCGCTGGCCGAATGGCTGACCCGGGACGACCATCCGCTAACCGCGCGGGTGATGATGAATCGGATTTGGCACTGGCACTTTGGGGAAGGATTGGTGCGGAGTCCGAATAATTTCGGGAAGCTGGGCGAACGGCCAACCCATCCCGAATTGCTCGACTATCTGGCCAAGCGCTTCGTCGAGGGCGGCTGGTCCGTCAAGAAGATGCATCGCTTGCTCATGCTGTCGAGTACGTACCAAATGAGCAGCGAGGCAACGGCGGATACGCTCGCGAAAGACCGGGAAAACAAGCTCCTGACGCGATTCGAGCGGCGGCGGCTCGACATCGAGGCCATCCGCGACGGACTGCTCGCCATCGACGGCTCGCTCGACCTCGAAATGGGCGGGACGCTGCAGTCCGGCTATGGCACCGACCGCGAAAACAGCAACGATCGGCTGAGCTTGAATCCCGAAAAAGTGAATCGCCGCTTGGTCTACCTTCCGCTACGACGCGCCAACTTGCCCACGCTGCTGAACTTGTTTGACTTCGGCGACGCGACAACGACGACAGGAAAACGTTCCGGCACGAACGTCGCGCCCCAAGCCCTGTTCATGATGAATAGCGAGTTCGTGGCTGCGCGGGCCCGCAACCTGGCGCGGAAGCTCTTGGACGATGACAGCGGCCCCGAAAACGCCCAGCGTCTCGAGCGCGCCTATCTGATCACGTTGAATCGACCTCCGGAGAGCCATGAAATCGAGTCCGGATTGGCCTATCTCGATCGGCTCGGAAGCCGGGCCTCGGGCTCGATGGAAGGTCTCGACGCCTGGCAAAGTCTGTGCCGGGTCCTCATGGCGTCGAACGAGTTTATATACTTGGAGTGAATCCCGTGAACCACTCATCAGTTCCTAGCCTTCCGGCGCCGTCGAAAATTTCCCGGCGGGCGATGCTTAGGGAAGCCGCCTGCGGGTTCGGGTTTCTCGGCTTAGCGGGTTTGCTGGCCGAGCACTCTGAACTTTACGGCGCCGCCTCAGCCAATCCCCTGGGGGCGAGGCCGCCTCACTTTGAACCGAAGGCCAAGCGGGTCATCTTCCTGTTTATGCACGGCGGTCCCTCGACCGTTGACATTCTCGATCCGAAGCCGCGCCTGTTCCGGGATCACGGCAAGCCTCTACCGATAAAGAGGCCTCTCGCGTTCGACCGCAAGGCTCCCGGCCCGTTGATGAAGCCGATGTGGGAATTCCGTCCCGGAGGCGAAAGCGGCATTCCGGTCAGCGACCTGTTCCCCTACGTCAGAGACCGTGCCGACGATCTCTGCGTGATCCGGTCGATGGTCGGCGAAGGCGTCGACCATGGAGCGGCGCTGCTGCAAACCTTTACCGGGACGAGCACTTTCACTCGGCCTAGCTTGGGATCGTGGGTACTCTACGGCTTGGGCACCGACAACCAAAACTTGCCGGGCTACATCATGATCAAGCCGACGCTGGCTCACGGCGGCTCGCTGACCTGGAGTTCGGCTTTCTTGCCCGGCGCTTACCAGGGCACGGCGGTCGGGCACGCCGGTCTCAAAGTGAAAGACGTCAAGGACGAGCCGATCGAGTATCTCATCCAGAAAGGGCTGACGCCCGAACAGCAGCGCTACGAACTCGAGATGCTGCAGGCGGTCAATCGGCGTCACGCGGCGCGACGCGGCCACGACCCCCAGCTCGAAGCGCGAATCCAGGCTTTTGAGCTGGCTTTCCGCATGCAGACCGTCGCGCCCCAGGCGTTCGAGGTGGAAAGAGAGTCCGAGGCGACGAAGAAGCTCTACGGTCTTGATGACGAGGTCACCAGCGACTTCGGTTGGCAGTGCTTACTGGCGAGGCGGCTTGCCGAGCGCGGCGTTCGCTACATCCAGTGCACCCACAGCTATAAGTGGGACCAGCACACCGACTTGTTTGAAAAGCACACCAAAAACGCCAAGGAAGTCGACAAGCCCATCGCCGGTCTGCTGACGGACCTCAAGGCCACGGGCCTGCTCGACGACACGCTCGTCATTTGGATGGGAGAGTTCGGGCGCACGCCCGTCTCGCAAGCCGGCAACGGACGCGACCACAACCCCTACGGCTACTGCATTTGGATGGCCGGCGGCGGCGTGAAACCGGGCTTCGTCTACGGAGCCACCGACGAAATCGGCTACCATTCCGTCGAAGACCGCATGCACATCCACGACTTCCACGCCACAGTCCTACACCTGATGGGACTCGACCACAAGAAGCTCACCTACCGCTATAGCGGCCGCGATTTTCGCCTGACCGACGTGGCCGGCGAAGTAGCGACGAAGATTATCGCCTAGAGCGGGCGCTACAAACTATTCGCCGCTGGTTCTGGTGGGTATTCAACTCGATGAGAGTTTAACAATTCGATAAACTCTCTCAAGCCGCTCGGAAGAAGCATCGCTCTTGTCGCGGCGGCGGTCAATCAGCTCCAGCAGGATGTCGAGTCGCTGGGCGGGGGTTAGCCCGCGGTAATACTCTCGTTCGGCGTCTTTCGAATCCTCGTGGCTGGAAAAGCGCTTAACTTGAGACTCCACATCGTATTGTAGCTGACGATTTCTTCGGGCCGGGAACGGCTGTTCCTCATCGGCGACATGGTGTTTCACCCGCTACATCTCCAACACCCGGAGTGGCACACCGCCTTCGAGATATCGACCGAGCAGGCTCTCGACACACGCCGGCGCGTGCTGGGGCAGGCGGCCTCGGAACAATCGCTGGTCCTTGCCTATTACTTCCCTTTTCCCGGCCTCGGCCGTGTCCAAGCTCGGGGACGGGGGTGGGAGTGGCTGCCGGAGACTCCTTAGATTCCGCCCTTTACGGCGAATCCGCGGGCCGACAGCGTAGCAGGTTTAGCCCGCTTTTCTCACCACGTGGCGAGGCGAAGTGCGTGAGAGGCCCGTCAGTACAAGGCGCGCGCCGCTCGGCGCGCGGAGGTGTGCTTGAACGGTACGTTGAGCACGGCGAGCAAGCGCAACGCCGTAATGGCGGGCCTATTGCGTGCTTCGACCGTCAGGTGGTGAGAAATGCCGGCTAGGAGAAGACAACGGCCAGCCAAGTTGCCTGGCTGCCTTCAATCACGGGGCTGGAGAAACGGGGGGCTCGGGGCCCAAGTATTGTAGTACGTTGGGCCCGGGAGCTTCGTTCCAGATCTTAGGGGGGATGGGCCGGCGGGTCAGTCTGGGTGGCTTCGCCCGCCTGGTCTTCTAGTCGCGGCTCAGCACGGCGCCGATCGCTCCGCCTGCCAAGGCGCCTTGGATGGTCGCCACCACCGCTCTTGCTACGATCACGGCTGGACCGATCGCGATCGCGGTGGCGTACTGGAGGAGGCTAAAGCCCAACGACAGCAACAGCACGAGCACCGCGCCGACCCTCGCTCCCTGAGCGAGAGTTCCCACTCCCTCCCAGCGCCTTAACACCATCGTGAGAAACACGCCAAAAACCAGCTGCGACAGGATCAATACTCCCATGTCAGGCGTCTCTTTCATGACTCCCGCCGCCACCATGAAGTCGCGAAGCAGGATTCCATATGCGAGATAACCAGAAACGAAGAACAGAGTCCCCCCGGCGAACGACGCAAGTAGAAATTTTTTCCTATCCATTGTGTCTTAACTCCCTTTCATCGAGTTCGGAAACAAGGGACCCCCATGGCGTCCCTTACAGCACCGGCATCAGCGTGCGCTCGGCCTGGGTGCAACCCGCCGGATCTAAGTTCTTGTACTCGTCTCGGTCGTAGTCGCTCGCCGTCACGGCGACCAATGTCACCCGCGAACAGGAGCTACTGTCGAAAATGATCCCCTCGGAATTCCCGGAGTTGACCACAATCCCACATTCCGCGTCCATGCAGCACCGCCGCCAGGGCCTCAACGGCCGTCCAATTCTTTCCTCAGAAATGGTCGTCGGCGACAAGCCTACCGTTGAGCCAACCAATCCTAGCACAGCCGGGCCCTGCTCGGACTCGGTTTTTCGCTCAGTGCTCATTTGACGAGTTTCCGCGGCATCTCAGGGGCCGGTAGTGGAAACTTGTTGAAGAACGAACGTTCGTGAGGAACCGCGGGGGTAGGGGGATTCAGCGCCCAGCCGGAAGGTCTTCGTCCGTTCCCGGCAAGATACTTGGGCGCCTCATCATCAAGACAGAATAGCCACGTACGACAGTAATCTAAGTCCGCATTTTCACTCTCTTCCACTTCTTCCCGACCTGAATCGTGAGCGTATCGACGGAGCCGTCCAACCGGTAGCTCATCTCTCTGTGCCGCTCCCCGTTGACTGACACCGCGCCCTCCTTGAGCTTGCGGTTGGCCTCGGCGCCGGAGCCGCACAGGCCGACCTCGCGCAGCAGCTTGTCGATGCGAATCGCCGGCTCCCCGCGCATCACCTCCGGCAACGGCACGGTTTGAATGTCTTCGGGCACTTGGCCCTCTTGGACAACGTGGCGAAAGGCAGCAGCGGCCGTTTCGGCTGCCTGCGCCGAGTGAAAGTCGGTCACGACACGCGCCGCTAACTCCATCTTGGTTTTCATGGGATGCTGCCCGCCGCTTTCGATCTCGGCCCGCAGCCGCTTGATCTCGTCGAGACTCATGTCGGTCAGCAGCTCGTAGTAGCCGTACATCAGCTCGTCACTGATCTGCATGACTTTGCGAAACATGGTGTCGGGCGGCTCGGTGACGCCGATATAGTTGCCTAGCGATTTGGACATCTTCCGCACGCCGTCGAGTCCCTCGAGGATCGGCGTGGTCATCACAATCTGAGAGGGCTGTCCATAGTCTTTCTGGATCTCCCGGCCGACGAGCAGGTTGAATTTCTGGTCGGTTCCACCCAGCTCGACGTCGGCTTTGAGCACCACTGAGTCATAGGCCTGCGTGAGGGGATAGAGAAGCTCGTGAATCGAAATCGGACGGCCCGACTTGTACCGCTTGCTGAAATCATCTCGTTCGAGGATACGCGCCACGGTGTAGTGGGAGCACAGCCGGATAATCTCCTCGAATTTCAGAGGCATCAGCCACTCGCTGTTAAAACGGATCTCAGTCTTTTCAGGATCTAAGATTCGAAATACTTGCTCCTTGTAGGTTTCGGCATTGGCTTCGATCTGCTCGCGCGTCATCGCCGGACGCGTGACGTTCTGGCCCGAAGGGTCGCCGATCAACCCCGTGGCGTCCCCGATCAGGAAGACGGCCGTATGGCCGAGATCCTGGAAGTGTTTCATCTTCCTCAACACGACCGTATGGCCGAGGTGCAAATCCGGAGCCGTGGGATCGAAGCCAGCTTTGACGCGCAGAGAACGTCCATGATCGGCGGCATCGATGAGCCGTTGGCGCAGGTCTTCTTCGCGGATGATCTCCGCCGAGCCCTTTCCAAGATAAGCCAGTTGCTCGTCGATGGTTCCGTGCATGTTTGGTCGCGGTTGCGGGTCTCAGCCGGTTCGGATCACGCGGCGCTCTTCGATCCGGAACTTTCCACCAAGCACTAGGTTAATGGCTTCCGTATAGATGCGGTGCTCTTCGGTCAGGATGCGCGCCGAGAGCGTCTCGTCCGTGTCCTCGTCAAGGATCGGCACGGCTGCCTGCACGATGATCGGTCCCGCGTCGAGGTGTTCGTCGACGAAATGGACCGTGCACCCCGAGATTTTCGCCCCGTGTTCGAGGGCCTGCTCTTGGGCCTCGAGACCCGGAAACGAAGGAAGCAGCGACGGGTGAATGTTCAAGATCCGGTTAGGGTATTCCCTGACCAAGTAGGCGCTCAGGAGGCGCATGAAGCCGGCCAGGCAAACCAGGTCCACCTGCCGTTCCTTGAGTAGCGCCACTATCTGGCGGTCGTATTCTTCGCGCTCCAGGCCGCGGGAGGGGACACAGGCAACCGCTATACCGCGCTCCTGGGCTCGAGCGAGGCCGCGGGCGTTCGGTTTATTGCTGATCACGATAGCGATTTCGGCCGGGATCTCGCCCGCGGCTGCGTTATCGGCGATGGCCTCGAAATTCGAGCCCCGGCCCGACAGCAAGATGCCAAGTTTTTTCATTGGTAGACGACCCTGCGTCGACCTCTCGCGACCACACCGATCTCGTAGGCCGGTTGATTCATCTCGTCCAGGACTCGACGGGCGCGGGCGGCCGAGCGGCCGGGTACCGCCACGATCAGGCCGATCCCCATATTGAACGTTCGCAACATCTCGGCCTCGGCCACATTGCCTAGCCGCTGGAGTAGCTCGAAGATGGGCTGTACGGGCCAGGAACCGAGTCGAATGCGGGCGCAAAACCCCGCGGGCAGCATGCGGGGCGTGTTGTCGGTAATGCCGCCTCCCGTAATGTGAGCAGCGCCGCGAAGCAGCCTATTCTCGAGGAGCGCCTGGATCGGCTTCAAGTAACTGCGATGAACCTTGAGAAGTTCCGTGCCGACCGTATCGCCAATCTCCGCAATACGGGCGCCCGGCTTGTAGCCGGCCACCTCAAGTAACAACTTGCGAGCCAGCGAGTAGCCGTTCGTGTGAAGGCCGTTCGATGCCAGCCCCAGCAGCACGTCTCCCTCTCGAATACGGCTACCGTCGATCAAACGCGACCGCTCCGCCGCTCCCACGATGAACCCCGCCAGGTCATACTCGCCCGCGCGATAAAGTCCCGGCATCTCCGCCGTCTCTCCCCCGATCAATGCGCAGCCGTTGTTGCGGCATCCCCGGCTGATCCCCTTGACGACATCGGTGGTAACCGGGGCATTGAGTTTTCCGCTGGCGAAGTAATCGAGAAAGAAGAGAGGAATCGCTCCCTGCACGGCGATGTCGTTCACGCAGTGGTTGACGAGGTCCTCGCCGATCGTATCGTGGACGCCGGTCGCGAAGGCTACCTTGAGCTTGGTGCCCACGCCGTCGGCGGAGCTGATGAGAACAGGGCGCTTGAAGTCGCTGCCGAGGGCGTAGGCGGCTCCGAATGACCCGATGCCGCTCAGGACATGGCGGTTGAAGGTCCGCCGCGCGAGTTTCTTGATTTTCGCCGTCGCGCGCTCTGCCTCGGCGATGCTGACACCGGCATCGGCATAGCTGATCGAAGGGCCCTCGGGCATGGAAGTCCATTATCGCACCGGCCGGCATTGCCGTCGCGGGCTGCTGCTTCAGTAGCTCCCGTAGGGCCGGGCGGTCGTTCTTGCCCGGACCGGCGACCTTTTGGGGGCGGTGATCCGACACCGATGCTCTCAAGCGGCCTGCGCGGGATTGGGAGGCAGCGTTACCGCGTCCGATTTCAGTCCGCGTAATAGGGGGGGGGTTGTCTTCAAAGCTAAACGGTCGCAGGTCTTGTTCCACTTGGCGGCTATGCCAAGGGGGAGTGCGCGTCTCGCCGACGGAGAGATGCGGCGCTAACCCTTCCTTCGCGCTGCCAGCTTCTCCCGCATCCCCGGCCGATCGAGCACTTCGGGGTTTGCCAGGTGTGGCGGCGCTTTTCCCTCGTACGCCAGGCGCACGTTCTCACAGGCCTCGAGACCGATGTCCCGCTGGTGCTCTACCGTCATGGCGAGACAGTGGGGGGCGAGCGCCACGTTGTCCAATTCAAACAAGGGGTGGTCTTTGGGTGGAGGTTCTTGCTCCAACACGTCGAGGCCGGCTCCGGCGATCCGGCGGTGCTTGAGTGCATCTACTAAGGCTGCTTCGTCCACAACCGGGCCGCGCGCCGTATTGATCAGGAAAGCGGTTGGCTTCATCATTGCGATCTCTTCGGCTCCGATCAGACCCTTGGTTTCGGGATTGAGCGGGGTGTGAACGGTGATGAAGTCGCTTTCGCGCATCACCGTGGCCAGGTCGACGAGCTCGACACCGATCTCGGCAGCCCGTTCTTTAGAGACATAGGGGTCGCAAGCGAGGATGCGTCCAAAGCCGATGCCTCGGCCGATGCGGCAAGTCTCGCTGGCAATGTTGCCAAGTCCGACGGACCCAAGTGTTCGCCCGAGAAAGCAGATGCCCCTTTCATCGAGCTTGTCTTGCCACGTTCCGTCTCGAACCCACTGGTCGTAGATGCGGAGGTTCTTGGCCACCGCGAACATGAGGGCGATCGCCGCTTCGGCCACGGGGCGCTGAGAACCCTTCGGCGCCAGCGCCACGAGTACATCAGCTTCTGTACAGGCCTTCACATCGATCCGGTCGAAGCCAACGCCGTAGCGCGAGATGCAAACCAGCCTGTCGACCCCTTCCAAGCACTCGCGGGGTAAGTAGTAGCCGAAATGGATGATCGCGTCGTAGGAGCGCACTGACTCGGCGGTCGCTGTCCAGTTGGTGTCCGGCATCATTTCGTATTTGAGATCAGGCAGCGGATCGAGGACTTCGCGCAGGCCGTGGCCGAGCATGCGATCAATAAAGTCTTCCCAGTCGGGCGTGATGCCTACCAGGAACTGTCTGTCTTCAGACATAGTTTGTGCTTGCGTGTATTTCCCTGAGTCCGAGACCCAGCCGCAGGCTCGCGGCTCAGTCTCGCCCGTCGCAAGGATAAGCGTGAGCAGGAAACTCGAACGCCAGTGACCGGCCGAGTGTCCGGGCTATCGCGCCCCGGGACTGCTCCGAAAGCCAAAAGGTGTTCATTCCTTTGAGATGGGCCGCTAGCCCACTGCTGTTCACAGCTCCGTTTCAGTCATCGTATCAAACCCCGCTACGACCTCATTCCCATCTCCGTTTACGCATCGCCTGCCTCGGGCTGCAAGGCGCGACTGCCACTTTTGTACTTGGCGACCCCGGACTTTTCCCTCAGTCAAATCCATACTAGCGGCCCATTGATCTACATGGTTCCCGCTTTCATAATTGAGTTTCGGTGTTCGTTTCCAGCTTGTGCGGACAGCCCTTCCCCTGCACAATACCGGAGAAAGACTCCCGAGAGTCCCCGGCGGCATACTAAGAGTCCTAGAACTAAACCCCTAGAGGGAGAAAGTGTCAGGATCACAGAGAAACAGACGAATCCCTTATGCTTTGCTCGGCCCCAGCGGGGCTACTATTAGGCGAATAGGTCAAGGATACAAGGCTGAAAGGGCCTCGATCATGAAATCGCACCTACGGGAACTCATCGCAGCAAACAACCGCAAAGGCATCTTTGTGGTAGTTGCCGCCGTGATGCTGACAACGCTTTTTGGCTTTCTTGCCGTGGCCACGGACACGGGCTGGCTTTATCATCAGCGCCGCCGTATGCAGACCGCGGCCGACGCCGGAGCCATCTACGGGGCGCAGCAGATCCGCCGGGGTGCAAATTCGCAGGCGGACGTGGAGAGTTTGTCCGACCACGGCGCTCTCAAAGGCACCTCTGACAATGCATTCACGAACGGCGTAGACGGCGCCGTGGTCACGGTGGACTACCCACCCACCACGGGGAACTACGTGGGTAACAACCTGGCGGTCGAGGTTACTGTTTGCCAGCCGCAGCGGACTTTCTTCATGCCGGTCTTTGGCGTCAACTCGGCCGATGTGTGTGCTCGGGGGGTGGCGGGTTACCTCGGCCAGGCCGAAGGATGTATCTACGCCTTAAACCCCACGGAAGAAAAGACGATGTACGTTCACAGCGACACCTTCGCAACCGTGGACTGCGGCGTGATCGTCAATTCAAGCAACAACGGCGCCCTCGATGTGACCAGCGACGGCTGCCTGACCGCCTCCGCCATTTCCGTCAATGGGACGGGGACTCAAACGCCCAACAACAACAACTTCTGCGGTTATGGCAACGGCATGTCCATCAGTGACTATCCCTTCTACGAAACGCCGCCAGAACCGGACCCGCTGGCCCACTTGGGCATTCCCCCCGAGGTCGATGACGGCTGTTACCAGAATGACTTTGTTCTGGACGACCCGACCAAGGTTGCGACACTGGCGGGGGGTAAGAGATGGTGCCGCGGACTAAAGATCGACTGCGCCACGTGCGGTACCATCACTCTGCCCAGCGGCAATTACGTCATGGCGGGCAAGAGGCTGGAAATTTCGGGGGCTTCCACCGTTGTTCAGGGCAGCGAGGTGATGTTCTACGCCACGGACTTTCCCGCGCAGGTAGTAACCGCCGAAGGCATCTTCGTCGGCAGCGGGGCGAGCGTGAACTTTTCGGCGCCCACTTCGGGCGACTTCGAGGGGATCTTGATGTATGTGGACCGGGATCTTGCCGAAGCGGACGGGCATTACCTAAACATTGAGTTCATGAGCGGCGTGACCGCGCAATTAAACGGAGCTCTCTACAGCCTCAATGGGACGGTGACTCTCCACAGCGCCACTCACGGTACCAGCACATCGGCCGACGGGATAGCCATCGTAGCCGACAAGGTCGAATTTACGAGTCTCGGTAGCACCGGCGGCGGACCGACGATGGACATTACAGAGGACTTTTCGAATTTTGCAACGGGCTCGCCGATCAAGCGCGTGACGCTTCTCGAGTAACGGCACAAGAGCTTCGCGAGCGGTGGAAGGAAGATCAACCATGAAACGCTGCAATCACTCTAAGGGTACGGCGGCGGTCGAATTGGCGCTCATGACCGGGATCTTGATGATGATTCTGGTGGGGACGATCGATGTGGCCCGCGTCTTTTACGCTGCTGTTACCGTGGACGACGCTTCCCGAGCGGGCGCCCAATGGGGTATTCGGAGCAACGGTTTCACCAGTGACATTTCCGGCATGGAAGGGGCCGCGGCGCACAATGCGCAAGATCTCGGCACGGTGACCACGACGCCGGAGCGTTATTGCCGCTGTGAAGGCGGCAGCACCGACGTCAGCTGCGTGTCGGGAACCTGCACCGAGGGCGTCCCCCAGGTTTACGTTCTGGTGGAAACACAACGCGACTTCAACACCATGTTCACCTATCCCGGGATGCCCCACGCCATCCCGCTCTCGAGCGCGACAACTTTCCGCGTCCAGTAAGGAGAACGAAGAAGATGAATCCACGGAACGAGAGGCTGGGGAGTCCCGTCCGCGACGGTCACCCAAGAAGGAAAGAGCGCGGCTCCGTGCTCGTGGAGTTTGTTCTTTCGTTCCTGTTGTTTTTCCTGGTAACCATCGTCGGCACCATGGATCTAGGCCAGGGGATTTGGGCTAACAATGCCCTGGCCCACGCCGCCCACGAAGGAGTCCGCTATGCCATCGTCCGCGGAGCGGACAGCTTGTCTCCGGCAACCGAGAGCGACATTCGCGACTATGTGCGCTCGAAGGCCCCTTTTCTGGGCTCCAGCAACGTGAACGTCAGCGTCACATGGACGCCCGACACGTCGCCCGGCAGCACGGTGGAGGTTACAGCAAGCTACACTTTTCAGCCCCTGATATCCGTCTACTTGTCGGACGTGACCCTTTCCAGCACGGCGCAACTGGTCATGACCAATTAGCTGAAGCTCGAACCCAGCGCAGCACGCTCGTAGCGTGGGGGTTCCTCCTTTTGAACATCAAGTTTCATAGCACCTTCTTCCTCGAAGAATGCGGTGCCGACGGCCGCCCTACGCCGCGAGCTATATCACCGCTGTCGTCCTGGAGCACACCAAGGGCCTGGACCAGTCGTCGTTGACCGTGACCACCACCTATAACCCTGACACCGACGGGTCGTTCACCGATCCACGGGTGTTTCACGCAACGACATCGCCGAGGTGCGGGTCACCTACCCGTTTAAACTGGTAACCGGGTTCGTCATCCCCGGCAACCAGATCCAGATGACCAGCACGACGCGCGTGGTCGCAGCCAACTGAGGCTGCTTTTCCAGGGTGCGAATGACCTCGGGGGCCGCGTGTTCCCGCCACACCCGGCTTAACACGACACCTTGACCCCACCCTTTCTCGCGCGGCTCTGTCACACATAATTTGGACTTGCCCCCAAAAGTGGGCTCTTCCGGGTTTTAAGTGGGCGAAGGAGCCAGATCGAGTTTCCCACAGTGGAAGTAGATGGCGTTGATGAAGTTCTGTTGATTGCGGAAACCGCGCGCCGTGGCCTTGACCCATTGAATCCTTGAGTTCAACCCCTCGCTGACCGCGTTCGTAATGCGGTGTTTCAGATACGTGAGTATGTTTTCGAGGCGAGCCGTCAACATCCGCGCTACGGTGACCATCGGCGTCAGCCGGCTGCGACTCGCCCAGCCGCGCCATTGCTCGAAGAAAGCTCGCGCCGCCGATTCGCGACGATAGTCGAACAGCCGCATCGCCGTTTCCTTCAACGCCCACGCCCGCGCCGTTTTCAAGTCGCTTTCGCGCAGCGCGCGGAACTCGCGCCAGGCGTCCTCGGAAAAGTTCGCCGGATGCCGCAGCCAAGCGTACTTCGTGCCTGTCAAACGTTCGTCGCCGAGGGCCAGTAAACGCTTGTTCTCCGCCCGCCGCACTTGGTCCACCGCCTTCGCCAGATGCGCCGCGATGTGATATTTGTCGTAAACGATCTTTTTCTCCGATTCGTCGAGATGCTCCCGGGTCGAGGCGACGTAAGGATCCCACATGTCCATCGCGACGGCCTCGACTCGGGCGAGTTGCTCTGCGCTCAACGTCTTCCAAAAGCCGTCCAGGCTGGCCTGGCGGCGTCCCTCGGCGACGAACAACACGCGCGAGCGGTTGAGATCGTTGACGACGGTGAGATAGCGATGGCGCTTGCGGAAGCTCTTCTCGTCGACGCCCAGGTAGGGAATCGGCTCTGCCGCGCGACGTTCGAGCCCACGTTGCACGGCGCGTTCCAGGATGCCGTGAATCTCGTCCCAGCTCAGCGCCAGCAACTCGGCGATGCCTTGCTGGCTGGCTTCCTTCAGCCACGAGATCGCGAGAGCTTCAAACAGCGCGGTGAAGCGGCTGGAAGCCTCGGCCCAGGGCAGTCGCACGACGCGCGGCCCGTGCTCGGAGCAGTCGCTGCGCGGCGGCCGGGCGTGCAGGATCGTGCGGTACTGACAGGTGTCGAGGTGACGCCAGCGGCGTTCGGGCTGATGATCGTGGAGTGCGCACACGGCGCTGCATTGGCGGCACGGCCAGCGGACTTGCTCGTCGTGTTCGAGGAAGATGTGGACTTCGCCGTCGGCTCGGCGCAGCTCCACTCGCGCGACTTTCCAGGGACTTTCGATGCCCAGAATCTGGCGGTATAGCTCGCGGTCTTGCATCCCGCGAGACTACCACCGAGCCACACTCGCCCACTAGAAACCCGGAAGAACCCTAAACACTAGTTAAAGGCACCGCTGCAAGACCATTCCCCCCCCCTTGAATACAAAGGATATAGGGCGCAGACATAGGGTGTTAGGCCGAACCGGAGTAGGTCTTAGCTTCCGGAGAAAACGGTTGTCATAAACAATAGAAGAGTACTAGCTCCTCATTGAGCGACGGGCGTTCGCCGTAGCAAGATGAGGTTTAGTTCCATGACTTAAGTACATGACGTAAGTAGCAGGGCAGGGTCGGCTGTCCAACTAAAGTGGGATGACCGCGGGTTCTGACGGCAGGCGATTCAGATCACCCTAACCATGACGTCCCCGACTCGAACTTCGGCATTTGCATATCCCGGTGCGCGCCAGGCTTACCCCAGCAGCAGACCGACCGGGCCAATCAAGGTAAACGGCACCGTACGCTATCACCGGAGGGCAGCTCGGTCCTTCGCTCCTGTTGCTAATCTCGTTGAAGTCCAAACCAGACGCCAGTGGGCGGACTCCGCCATCGTCGGAGCGCAGGAGATATCTGCTGTTGCCGGTTTGCTGACCCCTCGCAGGACCATCAGGCATCTTCCCAACGCTCGTCTGAAGCCGACCAACCTACTCAAACTAAGAGTCAAGTCCATTGCTGAACCGAGGCAGGATAGGGGCGTTCTCGACCAACGGGAGTCAAGAACCCAACCTGCCCGCCGCAGGCGACCCGCCGTACCGACCTCGCCACTGCGGCCATCGGCGATCAATACCACCGAGCCGTTGTTTGGGGACTTGCCCCCGGCCAGAATTCTTTCCCGTCGACTTCTTCGCAAACTGCCCTCGCTCTCCCGCGACGGTGGGGTTTCGGTTGCGTACTGGGCGCAGTGGGCTGTGGCCAGCCGGAGGCGCCGGCGAATCGGGGCGGCGTTGGCCACGATGCTGGGTGTCTGGCTCTGCTGGGGGCCCATTGCGACAGCCAGTGTCGACACGCTGAACAGCGCCGCCGCGCGCATCGAGCCCCGCGCGGCGTTTCAAGTGGCCGAGGACTTCAAGTCCGGCGTCTCGGCGGAGTGGTATCCGCGGGGCCTAGTGGAGGATGAGTCCGGTCTGGCGCGGGTCGAGGGCTTGGCCCTCCATCGCGACACGATGAATCTCGACGGCTACCGTTGGGATTTCGACGCGAAGATCACCTCGCAGGCGCTCGGGTGGATCGTGCGAGCTTCCGACACCAAGAACTACTACGCCTACAAATTGGTGCAGTGGCACGAGGCTAAACTCCCGGACGGATATCGGCTGGTGCGCTACCCGGTCGTCAACGGCCGGGCCAACACGTCCCAAGCCGTGGAGCGGGATCTCGAAGTCGAATGGAGGGAAGGCGAATTCAATCGCGTTTCCGTGCGCGTGGGACCCCGCGAAATCAAAACCTTCATCAACGGCTGGAGCGCGGATTATTGGCTCGTCCCCAACTTGAAACCCGGAGGAATCGGATTTTTGGCCGATCAAGGGGAAGCGTCTTTGATCGGCAGCGTGCTGGTTGACAGCAATTCCGACCTTTGGGGCCTGACGCTGTACGGCGCGCTGGAAACAATCAAGTCCCTTGAAAATCTATTGTCCCCCTGATATTCCTCCTCCTACCAGTCCGTGGTGAAAGTCGCGGGAGAGCGAAAAATGGGGGGGATGGGGCCTGCCACCAATTCGCCCCCCGTCATGGCCCTAGAAACAAAGCACTTAGCCTGAAGCGAATTGGCTGGCTGTACCCGATTTTTCGTGACGTCTACTTTCACTACGGGCTGCTACCCCCCTTTCCAGCAACCTACAACCTCCGCGATCTTCGCGAGCGCCAGTCCGCGGCCAGCCAAGCCACGATGCCCAACACCGACGCCACGCCGGCGAATCCGGCGAGCCTCATCTCCGCGCCGCCATCGTAGAGCAACCGGACCTCGCAGCGGCCTTCACACTTGGTTTCAATGGTCATCAGCCCCAGTTTGTCAGGGAAGATCCGGCGAGGTTCCCCGTTGACCCAGGCTCGCCAGCCGGGATGGTAGCTCAGCTGAGTCACGATCAAGTGCTCTCTCCGCAACTCGCTAACGATGCGCGCCTCATGAGGGCTTAGCCAAACAAGTTTCACCAGCGGCAAATCAGGGTTTTCGAGGGCGGCGACGAAACGGATAAGCGGCGCCACATCGGAGAACCCGGCTGGCGCTCGTTCCATGAGATCTTGGTAGCGAATGACGTGTGCCGGCGATTTCGTGCGGCTGGGGACGCCGTAGATCACATCGTCGCCGTCCCGCCAGAGCTCCGGAAGCAGACCTTCGAACTTCGCGGGGTCACGGAAGTCCTTGTAGACTTCACGGCTTTCCGGTCCGCCGACAGCGATGGCGCGCACGCCGTAGGCCTTAAGCCACAGCACTGTTTCCTCGCCGTTCCCCGTCGTAGCGGTGATTCCGTAGCTCGTAGCGGCGAGCCGAGGGTTCGTCACTCCTTGGTCGTAGCCGCCACCAAACTGTTGGTTATCGGCAAACGCGTTCAGCCAGAACCGCAGTGATCTCGAGAGGAAGACCCGCCGGCCGGGAAGATTCTCGTCCAACCATCTTGCGGCCTGATATTCCACGGTCCCGGTGACATCGGTTTGGCGGACAAGAGTCCCCGCGTAGTTTCGATACTGCTGCACTTGGTGGGCGGTGGCTAGCAGGACCACGGCCGTCGTGACGAGCTTCCCGCGCCGGCCGAAGGCTTGCCACACCTCCGCTAGAGCGATAGCCGCCAGGAAGCAGACCGCCATCTCCATCTCCAGGTGGTAGCGCTCGGGCTGCGGCAAAATATAGATGCCAAGCCATTCGGCCGTCAACGGCAGCGATCCGCAAAGTACGAAAAACAAAGTCCAGAACTGGACAAACTCGCTCGCCTGGGCGCGCCTCAGCGAATAGCGCACGGCGAATACCGCGACCAGCGCCAGCGCCAGATAGAGCCACTGTTTCACACCGATTTCGTAGCTCCCCACGACAATTTGCGCGTTGCGTTGAATGGCAAAAAGCGTTGAAGGCGGAATCCACGTCGCGGCCAGCGCGTACGACAGTCCTCCAATCCCCGCTGCCCACACCCACTTGCGAATCGAACCGTCCTCAGGCTTTGCCAGCAGGTAAGCGGCCACGGCCATGGCCAGAGCGACGGTCCCAATCCAGTTGGTAAGAACAACGCTCATCGTGGCCACAGCAGCGACAAGAGTGGAGATCGGCGTGGCCTTACGGAGCGCCACGTCAAGCGCGATAACGGCGAGAGGAAGCAGAAACATGGACGTAATGTGGGGTCCCTCTCCGTATTGCACTAGCGCCTGAAGCCGCCGAGCACCAAAAAGGCCGCCCAGATCCGCCGCCACCGCCGGGGTCAGGAGAGCGGACGGCGAAAAGACGGAATACAGAAGAGCCGCCGCCAGGCTCGGCAGTGGCCGCCCGCTCAGGCGGCTGCCCATCCAGAACAGAGTTACCGGCCCGAGGCAATAGGTAGCGGCCGTTACCGCATGGTAGGAGAGAGGGGCCGAGATCCCCGCACTGGACCCGACCGCGGCGACCAGCACGTGCAAAAGCGGCGAGTACGTGTTTTGGAAGGGCACGCCGCCATACCACCAGGGAAACCACCGCAGCTCCCCGGGGTGCTCCATGATATAGCGGGCAAGCGCGATGAAAGCGCCTTCGATCGAGTCCATGTGCTGCGTGAATTCCGTGACGAAAAGTTCACGGCATAGGTAGGCGTTCAAACAGAAGAGAAAGAGCGCGCCTGCCGCGGTTTGTGCGGATTTCTTGGACACCGGACAAGGTGATTATCGAGGATACAGACGTTCCGCGCAAAGCGAATCAGGAATGACCCCTCGCGCCAAGATCCTTGGCGGCCCGCTCAAAGTGCGGTAGCGGACGTAAGCACTCAACGCCGTCTTGGCGCCCGCCTTGGGTGTACCGCTCGTAATTCTTATCGTGATTCGCTTCGAAAGAGTTATTAGCCCGCATTTCTGCTTTGAAAATCGACCCTGTTGGTGACATGAATTACGTTACGGCCGTATTTTCATGCTGCGGGGTGTACGAAGTTCATGGCGACTCACCATCTGACGGTCCAAGCATCGCGGTAGTCCCGAGCAGGAGTTCGCCTCGAGGATCGGCGGCCTTGCTTTGAACGTAGGTGATCTACGGGAAGGCCTGGGCAGAGAACAGCTGAGCAAATACGCGGCGGTTGCCTAATCAAAGAAGAGCGTCTTCGGATTTACTGTGCCCCAGCGCATGTCCACGTCTTTGGCATGGACTTCATAGTCAGATCGTGCCCGCTGCACGATTTCCAAGATTGCCCCTGGATCGTCCTGCATGTGATAGCTGCAGACGGCTAACCTGGGTTTGAATCGCGCGATCGTGTCAACCGAGCCGGCGAGCGCTTGCCGCTCTGCGCCTTCGATGTCCATTTTGATGAAGTCAACCCGATCAAGTTGGAGGTCTTGGACGATATCATCAAGCGGAAGGACGTCAATACCCCCCACTTTTTCGGCATTCGTGTCTCCATAGGCGAATACGAAACTGTGCGCCGCTGAATTGCCCTGGTTGATTTGCAGCGATAGCCGGGTTTTGCGATCCCAGACGCCCGCTTTGACAACCGTTACCTTGCCCTCAGCTATCTCTCGAGCGAGGTTTTCCTCGAGGCAGACGAGGTTCTCAGGGTCGGGTTCAATAGCTATCACTCGACCAGCGCCGCGTTGAACGGCGAAGCGACTAAACAAACCTATGTGCGCACCGCAATCGATGACTGTGTCGCCCTCCTGGATTTCAACGCCCCTGCTCTCGTAATTGGATTCCCTCAGCAACTCCCACGTTATTAGCTTAATGACGTGCTCCCCCGGGGAGCTAATCCAGAAGTCTCCGAGCGGCGTACGGTACAGCTCCAGTTTCCGTTCCCCGACCGTTTTCTCTTCCAGTAACTGGATCTCGTCTTCCGACTGACTGGGGGGCTGTAGGTACTTGTAGCAACGCGAGAACAAGGTCCGGCTGACGTTGCCCCAAGACACGTAAGGGACGTCACCCGCCAGCTTGGCGTAGGCGACCCTGCCCTTCCACCACAATGAGCAACGGTGTTCGTCCAAGCTGGACCAAAAAAGTCCGGCTGCCAACAGTACAGAAATGAAGATAAGTGGGCCGCGCTGTCTGCCCGTCAAGAGCATCCCTACGGCGGCAACGATTGCCACAATCAACGGAGTGTCGTGCCATCGCAGGATCAATCCCACGCCGCCGGCCAGTACCATCAAACCTAGCGCCACCTGTCTCCCGCGCTCGACTGTCACGATCCCCCAATGCTAACTCTTGCCCTCCGTTGAGGGTCATAGAGCGTTTGTCCTAGTTCCTCCAGCCATTTTCCCTGGTATGGAGCGCTTCCTGCCGGAATCACGTTTGGCTCATGCTAACTCTTACCTTTATTCTGTTCCAGCTGGGGCGCGACAAAAGGAAACCGTTTTCAGAAGCAGGAACACCAGCGGCGGGTGGACATTGAAGTGATACTCCCAAAGAAAGGCATCCCAGTCATCCTGCCAAGCTATACGGTAGCGTATAAATACAGGGACATAGAGAGTCAACAAAAAGGCAGCAGGTAGGAGCGGATGAAGACAGGGTGTGACTGCATCTCGCCGAAGACTCTGGTCAATGGCAAGCAGTTCGGCTTCGCTCGTAAAGTAGCGATTGTGAGTTCCCGTGCGACGTTCCGCGCAAAGCGGATCAGGAGTGACGCCGAGCACACCCATCCTTTACGGCCCGCTCAAAGCGCGGGAGCATGCGTAAGACACTCAACGCTGTCTTGGCGCACGCGCCGCGGCGAGACGGATGACATGAAGGCCTCCTTCCACAAGGACGCGACGATCTTCGGTTATGTCGGCGCCGACCTGTTCGCCGGCCCCATCGAGCAGCTCTTCGCCTGGAATGACGAGAACGGTCCAGCGACGGGGATCCAAACACTCATCGCCAGCATCGACCTCATTGACACGGTCGCCACCGTGCGACTTGAACTCGACAACTGGACCGGTCACCGGTTCACCGACTTGTTCAGGCTGCTAACCCGCATTTCTCACCACCTGACGGTCGAAGCACGCAATAGGCCCGCCATTACTGCGTTGCGCTTGCTCGCCGTGCTCAACGGACTGTTCAAGTACGCCTCCGCTCGCCGAGCGGCGCGCGCCTTGTACTGACGGGCCTCTCACGCACTTCGTCTCGCCACGTGGTGAGAAAAGCGGGCTAAAAGTCGACGGGGAGTGGAAGATCATGAACAAGGTCTTCCATCTGCACCCCTGAGGGACTGTCGATGAGCCTGCGGCGCACTCATAGGGATGAAAAACTGGCGGGTTTCGACGGAGCGGGTCATAGGCCGGCGACTGGCCACACCCTCGCAACAAGCGAATCAGAGCCGCGACCGTCAGGGAGCGGTCCAGGAGGGAAGTGCTGCAACAACACCCACCCGGCACCGAGCGCAAGCATCGACGACAAGCTGGCCGGCGCCCGCGTTTCATCGGCGGCATCACTGGACCGCTTGCTGACGCGCGCGGCTCGCTGCTGGAGATCCGGGTAGCAGGGTCCCACGGCAGCATCGAGCCGCGACCGTGAGGGAGTCTGCGTTTTCGACGGAGCAGCGAGCGAAGCGGCTCCCATATAGAGAGATAAAAAGGCGCCAGGAACCTTTTTGCGGGTCAGCCGTGTCAACGGGAAACCGCCCACTCCTTCCGGTCCCTCCCTAGAGCAGCCCGTGGTAGAAGTGAAGATCGCGAAAATCGGGTACAGCCAACCAATTCGCTTCAGGCTAAGTGCTTTATTTCATCAGTTATGGCGCGGGGCGAATTGGCGGCAGTCCCCATTTTTCGCTCCTGAACGACTTTTGCCACGGGCTGCTCTAGGTGAAACATAGGCTCGTTCACTTCATCCGGCTCGCCGCGGCCTGGTCTAGGAACCACTCAATGTCCTCGCGTTCGCGAGCCAATTTTTGAGCCGGCAAATCAGCCGCTCCCGCCAGAACGCGCCGAAGGGTTACCGCCTTGTCCGCTCCGGCGACGAGAAAGAAGATGTTTCGGGCGGCCAAGATCGGCTGGGGCAACAGCGTCACCCGATGGCTGTCGCGGGAGGCAGCATAAGCGGCCGCCGCGATGCCCGCTCGCTCATGGATGAGCGGACTTCCGGGAAACAGACTCGCCGTATGGCCATCGGCGCCCATGCCGAGATGTACGACGTCGAAGCGGGGAAGCCCGCCTTCCTCAAGCTGGAAAAACTCTCCAATAGCCGCCTCATATCGACCGGCTGCCTCTTCCGGCCGCAGTTCGCCCTCGATCCTGTGGACTTGGCCGCCTTCTATGCCTGTCGGCTCGAGCAGCGACTCGCGGACCATCCGATAGTTGCTGTCGGTGTGATCCGGGGGGACCGAGCGTTCGTCCACCCAGAAAATGTGAACCCGCCGCCAGTCGAATCGGCGGTCGGCTAGGTGTTCGAACATGAGCCGCGGCGTAGACCCGCCGGAGACTGCCAGGGTAGCCCGGCCCTGGTTCCCTAGCGCCTGGGCAAGCCGATCGATGGTAAACCCGGCCGCTGCCGAGGCGGCCTGTTCCTTGCTTGGGGCGATGTGAAAACGGGGACTCATGCCACGCGCTCGGAGATGCGAGTGGCGGTGTCGAGAGCAGCGCGGAAGACCGTGTCGGGAGCAAAGATTTTCAGCTCCTCGTTCAGCAGGGCGACGTCGCTGCTGGGGGGGAACCAGACTCGGTTGCTGACGGCGGAGCCTGTTTCGGTCGAGAGTTCGAGATCGAGATAGTCGTCCGCTCGACGCAAGAGAATCTCAAACGGCGGCTCCCCCCCAGACTTGAGATCGACCGCCGCGAGCCGGCTTCCCAACCCGGGGCTTTCCGTCTGGTGGAGCCCCATGCGAACCTCCCGATCGCCGTGGCGCAATACGAGTGTCTCGCCGCCTTTCTCGGACCACGAGCCGCTGTCGAGGCTCCAACCCAGGCAGTTCGCCAGCCAGCCGGCCATCAGATACGCGGACGCCGGTATCCCCGCCTTCCCGTTCCCGTCGTAGACGAGCTCCACGGCGGCAAGCTCGGGCAAACGCTGCCGGCAGGCCTCGTTCTCGAAGACCTGGGCCACGGTTTCCCTCCACCGGGTCAAGCGCGCCCAGCTCAGGTCGGTCACGCCGCTCGCCGACCGGCTAAGATCGGAGAGCCACGACAGCGCGTCGCGGGAGCCGCGGAATTCGCGAACATCGACGATGAGCCGGGCCGCGAAAGCCGACAGTTGCTTGAATACCGGAAGACGGGCGACCCGCTCGCTGCGGCACCAGAGGACGACCGGCAGATCCGAAACAATCAAGGGCAGCAGGACCGAGGGCAGATCGGACGCGGTGCGCTCGGAAACCTGAATCTCGATCTGCTCGCTGCAGATCTGTTGCCGGCGGCCCATCGGCATCCAGCAATGGGTTTTGACGTCGGCCTCCAGCCGCTCGTCGCCGCCCGCGGCCACGCGGATCAGAATGGCCCGGCTGGGGTGACTCTGCATCAGCTCGGCCAAGGTCTCCGACAGGGCGGCCACGTCGTCCTCTTCGTTAACAAGAACCAGCAAGGTGAGAGAACAGGCTTTCATCAGCGCCTGCTCTTCCCCCGGTGAGTGGTCGGCCAAGGAAGCCCACAGCTCATCGATTTGACGAATCAGGGTTCCGGGATCGATTGCCATCGGTGACCTAAACGAATCCGAGGGGATTCAGGGGGTCCGCCAACTATGGCGGTTTTCGTTGAGCATTTGGTCGGAGGGCCTTGGCCCCCAGCTTCCCGCCGCGTAGTTGGGAAAGTCGTGCTTTCGGTTCTTCCAAACTTCCACGATCGGCTCCACGGCCGCCCAGGAAGCTTCCACCATGTCTTGCCGCGAGTAGAGCGTCCCGTCGCCGGCTATGGCGTCCAGCAGCAGAGTTTCGTAAGCGGAGGGCTCGCGCACTCCGAAGCTGCTCCCGTAGTGGAAGTCCATCGAGACGCCCCGCAGTTGCATGCCCTCTCCGGGCTTTTTGGCATCGAAACGAAGCGAAATGCCGCCGGAGGGCTGGATGCGAAGAATCAGAAGGTTCGGGGTCTCGACCGGACTCTGCTCGGGGAACAGAACGTGGGGCGCGGAGGCAAATTCGATCGAGATTTCCGTTACGCGCTTGGCGAGCCGTTTGCCCGAGCGTACGTAAAAAGGGACGCCCGCCCAGCGCCAATTATCGACGAAGAAGGTCACCGCGGCATACGTATCGGTCTGGGACTCGGCATCCACGCCCCGCTCTTCGCGATAGCCGGCGAGATCGTTTCCTCCTACCCGCCCCGGGCCGTACTGGCCGGCGACCGCATAACGGCTCACGTCATCGGGCGACATGGGCCGAATCGACTCGAGGACCTTGCCTTTTTCGTTGCGCACGGCTTCGGCCTCGAAGCGCGCCGGCGGTTCCATGGCCATGGTTGCCAGCACCTGAAGAAGATGGTTCTGCACCATGTCCCGGAGCGCGCCTGACTCTTCGTAGTAGCCGCCCCGATCCTCCACGCCGATCGATTCGGCCGCCGTGATCTGAACCTGGCGGACGTAACGGCGATTCCACAACGGCTCGAAGATACCGTTCGCAAACCGGAAGGCCAAGATATTCTGCACCGTCTCCTTGCCCAGATAGTGGTCGATCCGGTAGATCTCGCTTTCCTCGAAAACGCCTTGGATCTGGCGGCTCAACTCGCGGGCGCTCGCTAGATCGTGGCCGAACGGCTTTTCGACGACCACCCGGCGCCAGCCGCCGTTTTCAGACCGTGCCAAGCCCGCCGCCTCCAACTGCTGGACAATGGGTCCGTATAGGCTGGGCTGCGTCGAGAGATAAAAAAGAACGTTGTCGCCGGTGCGCCGCTCGCTGGAGATGGCTTCGAGCCGCTCCTTCAGCGAGCTGTAGTAGGCAGGGTCCTTGACGTCTCCGGGAACGTAATACAGTCCCCGCTCGAAACTCCGCCAAACTTCCTCGTCGTATTGATCTTGCTCGCTGAAGTCCTTTACCGACTGTTTCATGCGGGCGCGAAAGTCCTCGTCGCTCAGCGGGGTGCGGGAATTGCCGGCCACCGCGAACCCGGCGGACAGACGGCGGTCGTGGGCAAGGCTATAGAGCGCGGGAAGCAGCTTGCGCTTGGCCAAGTCCCCGTTGGCCCCGAATATGACGATCGTGCATTCGGGTATGCGGCGCTCGAAGCGCAGGGAATCGATGAACGGGTTGGGGTCGACCATGGCTTCCGCAGCGGCCATCGGAAGGATTATCGTCAATTACGGGAGAAAAAGCCAGGTTACCACAGAGTTGTCCAATGCAAGATGATCCTGAACGGGGGGAGTGTTTCCAACACAAGATGATCCTGAAACGACGGCAGCCGGGAGAGGGCACACTGCGGGTGAATGCGAATCACCATGCAGCATGCACAACGTCCCACGCTGGACAGAACCATCGCTTGGCCTTCTACGATAAAGAGTTCCTTGAGCAACTGGGCTGGCCGGGTGACCATAACGACACAGTCGCAAATGAGTTAGAACAATTGGCTCTTCCGGGTTTTTAGTGGGTGGCCAACGGGTAGCCGGCTCCTCCATCCTGCCGACCCGACGTCGCCCGCAGTCACATCGGAGCCCAAAAGGCGGCCAAGAAATCCCCAAATACCCTACACGCCAGTCCGGTCGTGGGCAACTCGTAAAGGGAATAAGACACTGATAAACAGGGAGTTATCTCTTTGAGTGTGGCCACTGGATGACAGTTGTGGATCCGCATTTCACAGCCTTCGGGAGACTGTACGACTACCTGCCAGCAGCCTTGCTCTACTCGTAACCCTTTGTTTATCAGTAATTCTTTTTGGCCAACGCAGTCGCCGCCCGGCCTTGGGGGCCGTAGAGTTGTCACGAAGCCCTTGAATGGCACCGAAGCAGGCTCCGGGAGGTCGGCCTCACAGTGGCGAGGGATCCGTCACTCACCGCCGCCAGCCACTAAAATCCCAGAAGAGCCGAACAATTACGAGAGGACGAGAGGCTTGACGGGAACGAATGAAACCGTTGAGCTGGGAAAAGTGCAGATAAGCCGTGGAATTTGCGTTCCGAGGCCCGTTGTTAGCCACACGACTAAGTTAAAGGAGACTGCTATAACCCATCTAATTTTCTTTCTTCTGGCGCAAGGAGTATTACTCGCGACGGGAGTGAGCGCTCCCGAAGAGCGAGCTTTGGCCACCGGTAGCCTACCTGCGGCCCAACACATCGCAATTCAAAGCGAATTAGACTTCAGCTTGGACAAACTTAAAATGGCTCTTCTGGGATTTTAGTGGCTGGCGGCGGTGAGTGACGGATCCCTCGCCACTGTGAGGCCGACCTCCCGGAGCCTGCTTCGGTGCCATTCAAGGGCTTCGTGACAACTCTACGGCCCCCAAGGCCGGGCGGCGACTGCGTTGGCCAAAAAGAATTACTGATAAACAAAGGGTTACGAGTAGAGCAAGGCTGCTGGCAGGTAGTCGTACAGTCTCCCGAAGGCTGTGAAATGCGGATCCACAACTGTCATCCAGTGGCCACACTCAAAGAGATAACTCCCTGTTTATCAGTATCTTATTCCCTTTACGAGTTGCCCACGACCGGACTGGCGTGTAGGGTATTTGGGGATTTCTTGGCCGCCTTTTGGGCTCCGATGTGACTGCGGGCGACGTCGGGTCGGCAGGATGGAGGAGCCGGCTACCCGTTGGCCACCCACTAAAAACCCGGAAGAGCCCTTAAAATGCCTGTTCCTGTTCAACCCCCAAAAGGATGTTGTGTCCTGAAGCAGGGCAACAGAAGCCGATGGAAATACATCTACACTAGTAGAACGGATTGCGCAGATACCGCAAGGGAGCTTGGGGTTCCTTATTCGTTTCACGAAGCCAAGGCTTGCAGGGACGTGTCGAAGTGAGGGCCGAATAACAAGGGTGTTGTACCGCCTGGCTACTCGATCGCCGGGCGTTCGCCTTCGAACCGCGTTTTAGCTGTCCACTTCGGAGGGGGCTGATTCACCGCACGGTACGGCCCCGCCATCCCGGCCCGCGGACAAACCGGCCCGGCTTCGCCCCCGTGTGGTCGCCGTTCTTGATCACTTGCACGCCGTTGACGAAAACATGCAGAACCCCGGTGGCATACTGGTGCGGCTCCTCGAAAGTTGCGTGGTCTTGAATCGTTTTCGGATCGAAAACGACGATGTCGGCGAAGTAGCCTTGCTGGAGCATCCCGCGCCGGTCGAGCTTTAGGTTTTGGGCGGGCAGCGACGTCAGCTTGCGAATCGCTTCCTCTAACGGAATGACCTTCTCATCCCGAACGTATTTTCCCAGCAGCCGCGCGAAGCTGCCGTAGGCCCGCGGGTGGACGCTGCTGTTCAGGAATACGCCTTCGGCGGCCGGCGCCGGCGAGTCGGAGCAGAAACTGACCCACGGCAGGGCGATCTTTTTCTTGACGTTTTCCTCCGACATCATGGAATAGACCGTGTCGATGCGGAACTCGTCTTCGACGATCAGGTCCATGGCGGTTTCCGCCGGCGATTTCCCCCGCGTCTCGGCGACCTCGGCCAGCGTCTTTCCGGTGAAACGCTTCAGCTCGTCGCTCTTGAAACCCACCAGCAACATGTTGTCCGGGGAGCCCACAATCAGGTACATGTTTTCCCATTCGTCGCTCGGCTCGACCATCTCACGGGCGATTCGCCGGCGTGTGGCGGGGTCCTTCATCCGCTGCAGGGAAGCCTCGAATCCTCCCTCCTGCACCCATGGCGGGATGATCGCGTTCAGCCCCGTCGAACCGGCCGTGTAGGTGTACATGTCCGCGGTGATGGCCAGACCTTCTTCCCGAGCGCGTTCGATCTTCTCAATCGCCTGATCGAGTTTCGGCCAGTTCTCTTCGCCAATCGCTTTTAGGTGATAGACTTCGGCGCGAATTTCGGCCTCCCGGGCGATCGTGATCAGCTCGTCCAGAGCTTCGAGGAGCTGCGCGCCTTCACTGCGCATGTGGGAGACGTAGATGCCGTCGTATTCGGCCGCCGCCTTGGCCAGCTCTATCAACTCGTCCGTTTCCGCAAAAACGCCCGGCGGATAGATCAGCGACGACGCCACGCCCAGGGCGCCCTCCTCCATCGCATCGCGCACCAATGCGCGCATTTGCTCCAACTCCTCGGCTGTCGGCTCGCGATTCTCGTGGCCGATGACGTAGATGCGGGGACTCGCAGCTCCGATAAATGAAGCCACATTGGGCGAAACACCGCGCTTCTCGAGATAGGCGAGATACTCGCCCAGGGTCGTCCACTCCACGTCGTATCGGATGTCGGCCTGCGCCGCGACCATCTCCTTCTTCATGGCCTCGTTGAGCGGGCCCATCGAGCGGCCTTCGCCCAGCACTTCCAGAGTCACGCCTTGGCGAACGTCACTTTGCGCGCGGCCGTCGGCGATGAGGGTTTCGTTCGCCCAGCACATCATGTTGATGAAGCCGGGGGCGACGGCGAGTCCCCCGACATCGATCTCCGCTTTGCCGCGCACCTCGCCCAGATCTCCCACGGCGACGATTCTGTCGTCCCGGATCGCCAAATCAGCCACGACCGGTGAGGAGCCGCTGCCGTCGTAGATGGTTCCGTTGCGCAGGATCAAGTCGTAATCGGCCTCCGGGGCGCAGGCGAAGATCAGTGCCAGGCCGATCGGCAAAAGTATGCTCGCTTTCCGCATGGGGCGTCGGTCGCGGTTCTCACCGACCCAGGTCAAACCGAGCCGGCAGGTGCAAGTCCGTGGTATGGGCCCTTAACCGTACCCCTTCGGGTACCCTTTCTTACCACTCCATCGATTTCCCGCGGCTGCTCATCGGACGGACTTCCAAACACCCCTTCCCCGTCGGCAGAAGCTTGCCGGGATTCAGGCGCCGATCGGGGTTGAAGACCACGATCAGCCGTTCCATCAATTCCAGGCTTTCGGGCGCGAACAGCAGCGGCATCAGATCGTTCTTTTCCATACCCACGCCGTGCTCGCCGGTGATGGCCCCTCCGGCCTTCACGCAGTACTCGAGAATTTCCGCCCCGGCGCGTTTCGTGCGTTCGAGCTCGTCGGGATTCCGGTCGTCGAACAGGATGATGGGATGCATGTTGCCGTCGCCGGCGTGAAAAATGTTGCTGATTTTCAGTTTGTATTTGTCGGAGACCTTGTAGATGAAGCGCAGGGTATCGGCGATCCGAGTACGCGGTACGACGCCGTCTTGGACGTAGTAGGTCGGGCTGACCCGTCCCACAGCACCGAAGGCGTTCTTGCGCCCCTTCCAGAGCAGATCACGCTCCTCGGCGGAACGCGCGATGCGCACTTCCCGAGCGTTATTCTCCCGGCAAGCGTCGCCGATCTGCGCGACTTGCTCTTCCACGGTCTCTTGAAGACCCTCAACCTCGATCAGCAGCACGGCGTTGGCGTCCATCGGGTAGCCGGCGTGGGTCGCCTCCTCGACCATTCGCAACATGACGCCGTCGAGCATTTCGATCGCCGCCGGGACGACGGCCCGCTCCGTGATGGCGGCCACCGTGGAAGCAGCGTCTTCGGGCTCGTCGTAGACGGCCAGCAGCGTCTTGACCATTTCGGGCGACCGCATGAGCCGCACGATGACCTTGGTGACCAGCACCATGGTTCCTTCCGAGCCGGTCAGCAAGCCCGTGAGGTCATAGCCCGGATGATCCGCTTCCTTGCCCCCGGTAGTGATAACAGTGCCGTCGGGCAGGACGGCTTCGACCCCTAAAACGTGGTTCGTCGTGACTCCGTAAGCCAGCGTGTGCGGCCCTCCTGCGTTTTCGGCGACGTTGCCCCCGATCGTGCACGCTCTTTGGCTGGAAGGGTCGGGAGCGTAGTAATATCCATTCCCCTGGACGGCTACGGAGATGTCCAGGTTCACGACACCGGGCTGCAAGACGGCGCACTCGTTTTCGAGATCGATTTCGAGGATCTTGTTCATCCTGGCGAAGCCGATCATGATGCCGCCCTGGGTAGGGATCGTGCCTCCGCTTAGCCCGGTCCCCGCGCCGCGACCCACCAGGGCTAGGTCGAACTGCTTGGCGATCTTAACGATGCCGACGACGTCTTCGGTCGTCGAGGGGAAGACGACGCATTCGGGACGGCCCTTCTCGATGCTCCCGTCGTACTCGTAAAGCATCAGGTCCTGGGGACGGTCGAGCAGGCCGCGGGGGCCGACGACGGTGCGCAAAGCCGCCAGCGCTTCGGTAGGGATCACACCTAGATGATATTACGTATCGCTTGCCGGGACATTCGCTTGCAGTGCAAGGCTCCCATGGGTTGCGTAGCGCAGCGGTTTTGTAGCGCGGGGCTTGGCGGCTGTTTGCCGAGACCCGCGGCGGTTGGCTCCGAGCCCAGAAAGAACCCGTAGCGTGATCTAGGCGGGCAGGCGCACTCTTCCCTTTCGCGCTATCGGTTCGTCGCCCGCCAGATCCGCGGTCGTTCGCTTTTGTGGCGCACGCATTCTTGCGTGCCGTGTCGCCATTCGTGGCGACATGTCTCGCTCGTGCGCCGCATCCTAGGCGGCTGCTTCACCTGCTTCCGCCAACAGAGCGTAGGGGCACGGCACGCCGTGCCCTGGGAACCCCACGGGGCCATTCGAGCATCCCCGGTCGCTCAGGCGAGCCATTACGGTAAACTGACCCGGACTGGCCCAAGACCTCCTACCATGACGACAAAACCGAAGCCGGCGATCAGCCCAAGAGCGCCGGCATACGCAATCGGCCTCCTGGGGTCCTTCGCCACCTACCTCCTCCCGGTACTCGGGAGACACTTCACCCATCGTCCGTGGGGACCGCTGCTGCTCGAGGAGATCGACCGGTACCCCGCCGGCGGCGCGGCGGGATGGTTCGCCGGGGACCTGACTCTCGCGCTGGTTCTACAGGCTGCCGCCGCCCTGCTGTTGTACCGGCTCGTTCGCCGACCGGGCTGGTTTGCCATCATGGCCGTAGTGGCCTCCATCCCGGCTTTTATTTTGATCTTGAACGTAGCGCACGGAGGGCGGTTTCCTCCCCCTTTTCCGATCGAAGCCGACAGTGCCAGGGAACAAGCCGATTGGGAAGCGGAGTGTAGTGTATCCGGCTACCAAGTCTCACCCGCGGCGCGGCCTCTGAACATGTCGCTCGAAAGAGCGGCGCAAGCGTGGCTTCGCCGGCCCAGTGACGGTGAAAACGCTATCTTGCAAATGCCTGGGTGCGAGATCAGCGAAGTGAGCTTCGATATCGGCGAGTACCAGCATATCGGCTACGCCGTCGAGAATGGCCGGATGCTTTACGTTACGAAGAGTGGTCCCGACTGGCGCCAGCATTGGTGGTATTGGCCCGGCTCGGGAAGCGACCTGCGGCCTCTTGACTGGCCGCGGCAGCCTGACGGGAACCCGCCGGTTCTCTCAAACGACGGAGAATGGGTAGGCTGGCTTGCGTTTCCCGACAACGAATCGAAGCAGCGCTTTCCGAGGGTCTTCATGCGATCCTTGTCAACCGACGAAGAGATCACGGTAGATTTCAAGCCTTTAGACAACGCCCACTTCCCTTACCGCTTGCTGAGCTTCGACATGGATCAGCCGGAGATCGTGCTGCGGAGAGGCCTCTCCGACTTTCTGGGTCTGGATCTCGAGGGAAATCTCCGCTGGGGCCCTATCGCTCCGGCCGGTGCTAACGCGCTCGACCGGCAGTTTCGACGAGTCGCCGACGGTTGGGTTGCCTGGGGAGGGTCCGACCAAGACGGTTCGGACGCGATCGTCTGGACCATGCGCGGTGAATCGGGGAGTCACACGGTCTTGAGGGGACGGAAAATCCATTCCGTCGCCATCGAACCCGAGAGGAGCTTGATCGCTGTGAGCGTCTCATGCACTTATTGCGGACACGATGTGGTCCGCGATGCCGTCTACGTCTTCCGCGTCTCCGATGGCCTGGAGGTATTCCGCAAGAGCTTGAAGCGCCGGAAGGGCCACATTCAGATCCAGTTTCTGGGAACGGAGTTCTTCGCCTATCCCGACGGCGGCGAGTTGCACGTGCTGCGGATTCCCCAGGAGGCGACGGCAAACAACCACTAGCCCCCGGTAGCTCAGGCTGCGGCGGCCGTTTTGCCGAGACCCGCGGCCGTTGGCCGTCGCTGACCGTTTGCGTGGACAAACAGGGCAGGGGGCATCGGGGCACTCACAGCCAACGGCGACACTTGACAAGCTCGCTATTCTAAAAGGGGGACCCACTGGCCGGCACTGTGCTCGACCAGCGACAAAGAAAATACGAAACAAACCAAATTTTCCGCAACCCGCCCGGAATCAACGTGTTGCGGAGGCCCGCTGCGGTCGGAAACCAGCAGGCCGCCTACCCCTCGCCCCACCTCATCTTGCTGCGCAACACTTCGAAGAAGCGCACCCGCTGGGGCTGGATGACCTTCACCGAGTGATCGGCTCGTCGGGCGCGAATGCGGTCAAGCTGGTGGAGGGCGATGCCGACTTGGCCGTCGACGGTGAGATAGGCATCCTCTCCGCGGCGAAGCACCACCTCAACCTTCGAGCCTTCCGACACCAGCACGGGACGATTGGTCAACGTGTGTGGACAGATGGGGGTCACCGAGATCGCTGAGACGGAGGGCAAGATGACGGGACCGCCCGCCGAAAGTGAATAGGCTGTCGACCCGGTCGGAGTCGACAGGACCAGACCATCCGCGCGATAGCTGCAGACGAACTCCCCGTCGACAAAGCCGTCGAGCTCCAGCAATCGGGCCACGGCAGCCTTGTTGATCACCACATCGTTGAGGGCATGGTAGGTTTCCACGGACTCGTTGCCGCGCATGATTTCAGCTTGCAGCACTGATCGGGACTCAACGGAGTAGTCGCCGGCGAGCACGCGCTCCAAGTGGGGCAGCAACTCATCCGGGCCAGTCGTCATCATGAAACCCAGTCCGCCGAGGTTCACCGCCAAGATCGGCGTTTCACGCGCCCCGACGGCTCGCGCCGCGGAGAGAAGCGTCCCATCACCGCCCAGCACCACAAGCAAGTCGAACCCCTCCGGCAGCTCCTCGCGCCGAAAGCCTCCCTCGCGGCCCAAATGACCCGCGGTGACGACGTCATACTCGGCGGCCACACCCTGCTGATCGAGCCAAGCGAGTAGCTTCGTCACGAGGGGGGGGATGTCTTCCCTGCCCGGCTTTGACACGATGCCGACTCGGCGAATCATCTCAACTCAGTCCTCCCCACGCATGGAGAAGAAACTCCTGATTACCCTCCGCCCCCAGGATCGGGCTGGCCATCTCTTCGAATCGACCGAATCCGCATTCTTCTAAAGCCTGTCGCACCTTCTCCACCGCTTGGCGATGCAGCACCGGGTCGCGAACGATCCCGCCTTTGCCGACGTCTGCCTTGCCAACCTCGAACTGCGGCTTCACCAGCACGACCACTTCGCCGCCGGGCTCGAGCAAAGGGGCCAACGCGGGGACGATTAGCGTAGCAGAAATGAAGCTCACATCACAGCAGGCCAGCTCGATCGCTTCAGGAACGATCCGGTCGGTCAGATAGCGGGCGTTCACGCCTTCGCGGACGACAACCCGGGGATCGCGGCGAATATTCCAGTGCAACTGCCCCTTGCCGACGTCAATGGCGTATACCTTGCCGGCCCCCCTCTGGAGCAGGCAGTCGGTGAAGCCCCCCGTGGAGGCGCCGATGTCCAGGCAGATTTTCCCTTTGACTTCGATCGAAAATCCTTCTACAGCCGCCTCCAGTTTCGCTCCGGCGCGGCTGACATACTTTGCGGGCGCGCCAAGTAGGCGGATCTGAGCCTGGGCGTGAACTTGGTGGCCCGGTTTAGCGACTTTCTGCTCGTCCGCCAGGACTTGCCCGGCCATGACCATCGCCTGCGCCTTTTCCCGGGACTCCGCCAGCCCCCGATCGACCAGCAGCCGATCGATGCGCACGCGCGGTTTCATGCTGTCCGGTTTACGATCTTGTCGGCGATTTGGCGCAGTCTCAGTGCCCGGTCGCCGAAGGAGTCGAGAGCGTCGCAGGCGAGCGTGAAGTACTCGATGGCGCGCTTCCGCGCCCCATCGACACCGTAAAGGGCCGGGAACGTCGCCTTCTGCTGCGCGGCATCCTTGCCGACCGTCTTGCCCAACGTCCGCGACGTCGAAACGACATCGAGGACGTCATCGACGATTTGAAAAACCAGTCCGATCTGTTCCCCGTAACGGCTCAGCGCCTGGTAGTCATCTTTGGACGCACCGGCATAAATAGCGCCCAAACGAACGGAGCCGCGAATCAAAGCCGCGGTCTTCGAGCGATGAATATAGTGCAACTGCTCTTCTTCGACCGGCTTGCCTTCGGCTTCGAGGTCGGCAACCTGTCCGCCGATCATTCCGCCGACCGTACCCGCGGCCAGCGAAAGCTCCTGTGTGAGGCGGACTCTTCGCTCGGGCCCGATGTCGTTCATCTCCGAGAGCACCTGAAAGGCTAGCGTCAGCAGCGCGTCGCCGGCCAAAATGGCCGTGGCCTCGCCAAACACCTTGTGGCAGGTCGGTTGGCCGCGCCGGTAGTCGTCGTTGTCGAGCGCCGGCAGGTCGTCGTGGATCAGCGAGTAGGTGTGAATCAGCTCAACCGCGCAGGCGGCCGACTCGATCCCCCCAACCGTTCCGCCGACCGCTTCAGCACTCGCCATCGAGAGCAGCGGCCGAATCCGCTTGCCCCCGGCGAAGACGCTGTGGCGCATCGCTCGATGGATGGTTTGCGGGTACTCCTTTTCGTCGGGAAGCAGCCGGTCGAGAGTTCGGTTGACCGACTCACGGCGTTCGGAAAGATACTGGTCGAGCGTCACGCTTCGGGTTCACCGTCCTCGACCTGGAATGGTTTCGCTTCGACCCGGCCCTGCTTCTTGAGTAGAATTTCTACTTTCCCTTCGGCCTCTTGCAACTGCTTTCGGCACGCTTCGCTCAAGCGGACGCCTTTTTCAAACAGCGCGAGCGATTTCTCAAGCGGCAATTCCCCATCCTCCAACTGTTTGACGATCGTTTCCAGCTGGTCGAGGCCTTCTTCAAACGCCGGCGCCTTGGTTTTCTTTTCCGACTTCTTCTCGGGCATGTAGTGTTATTGTAGGCGGCGCGTTGTCCTTCTGCCAACGGTGGGGGATCAGTGCCGGGCTGCCGAAAAAGTCACGCACCCGACGCGGGTTGATGGAGGGGGACTCGTGAGTTGGCGGGCTTACCCCCATCCCCCTAGCCCGCTTTTCTCACCGCGTGGCGAGGCGAAGTGCGTCAGAAGCCCGTCAGTACAAGGCGCGCGCCGCTCGGCACCGCATTTCTTAATAATGCGGGCGTACTTTTGCGGGTGCGGCTTGGCCGGCTCGCATCTTGTTGCTGCCGAAGTAAGCAGCGACTTCCGTTGGCGTCCGACCGGGAAAGTACGTTGAGCACGACGAGCAAGCGCAACGCCGTAACGACGGGCCGCCGGCTCATAGATCGATTGAACACAATACGGGTAACCCCGCTAGAGGTGGACTTCGAACTCGAGGGCGCCCCTGTACGCTCTATTTCATTTCTCACTCGTGCGCGGCGGAGCGTCCGTCGTTGTGGAGGCATCGGATAAGAACGGGTCGGAGGTAACGGCCTGCCGCGGTTCCTCATTCACGTGTAGGCGAAAAACGTCCGGGCGGGCGTAGTGCCCAGTCACATCGAAATCGTACTTGCCGCGTACTACATCGTCCAGGTCCAGATTGGCGGTAAGGATCGTTTCACCCTCGAAATTCGGTCCCGCCGCCACCTTGCCGAGCGGATTCACAATGCAACTGCCGCCTCGCATGAGAACCGTTGTCGGATCGTCTCCCTCGAGGGCCCCATACCCATCCGGGCAATCACCGCGGGTAAGAAACTGACACGAGGAAAGGACGAAGCAGCGCCCTTCGAGCGCAATGTGACGTACGGTAGAGAACCATGTCTCACGGTCATCGGCCGTCGGGGCGCAATAGATTTCGACGCCCTTCGAATACATTGCGGTGCGCAGCAGCGGCATGTAATTTTCCCAGCAGATCACCGCGCCCAGCTTGCCCAGCGGCGTGTCAAAAACCGGCATCGTCGAGCCGTCTCCGAATCCCCAAATCAGCCGCTCCATGGCGGTGGGCATGAGTTTGCGATGCATCGTCGAGCCGTCTCCGAATCCCCAAATTGCCGAGCAGTGTAGCGTCGGGAGCGAAGAAAAGCACGGTGCAATACAGCGTCCCGCCGTCGCGCTCGATGACTCCGATCACTAGGTAGATGCCATGCTTGCCGGCAACGTCGGCGAGGCTTTCGGTGGCGGGACCGGGAACGTCAATGGCGCTTTCCCAGTAGCGCCGAAACTCTTCCCGGCCCTCGGGGCGGCGGACTCCCACCCGGGCGCCGAAATCCAGCCCTTTGGGATAACCCGAGACGAAAGCTTCCGGAAAGAGGACGATTTGCGCATGGAGTCCCGCGGCCCGGGCGGCAAGGGCGGCGACCTTCTCAATCGTAGCCGCCGAGTCGAAAACAACCGGAGCGGCCTGCAATACGGCGGCGCGGACACTTCGCATAGCAGTTCTGATCGTAGCGTACTGGGAGCGGCCGCGTAACCGTCAGAGAGTTGCTCAGTGCGGGGTGATTCTGAAAAGGGGAGCGTTTCCAACAAAACGATCTTGAAACGACATGGGCCGCGTCGGGGCGCGCCGCGGGTGAATGCGAGTCGCCAGGCAAGGTCTCACGCCGCGGCAGATGAGCGAGTTTGTGGCTGCGTTAGGCGGGACCCGGTGTGCCTACGGGACCTCCACCGCCCCCTTTCGGGGACGCCTTTCCACGGATGTTTCAGCCTCGACCCAGGCCGACAAGCAATCAAAAACCGCCGCTGCCGAACATGCGGCCCGAGGCATGAGCTGCCTGGGAAAGGGGAGCGATGAAGGGGAATTCAGCCAGTTTGCGATAGATCGGCCCCGACTGGGTCGTCGTGCTCTCGAAAAGCACAAAGCGGTCCGGGCTAATCGTTCCGAATTCGCGGCTGGGGAGATCTTCCACGGCTCCCAGAAGGTCGTCAAGACTGACGTCTTTACCGACTCGGCCGAGGGTGAGATGGGGCTGATAGGGGCGAACTTCCGGCGCGATGCCCAGCGGTTGCAGCGCAGTGTCGACGCTGCTGGCCAGCTTGCGAAGACCCGGGGTGTTTTCGGCCCCCACCCAAAACACTCGGGGGGAGCGAGCATGGGGGAAAAACCCCATCCCGGCCAGCGGAACGTTAAGCGCCGTATGCACCGAAGGCAACTTGACCTCGCTACAAGCGCGGATGACTTCCTCCAGCCGCTCTCCCGGCCACTTGCCGATGTATTTGAGCGTGACGTGCATATTCAGCGGGTGAACCCAGCGGACCCCGCCATAGGGGCTGAGTCGCCGCACCAGATCGGTAAGATGCGCGATGACTTTGGAATTCAACTCCAGCGCGGTAAAAAGACGCATATCGTTTGAGTGTAGCGTAGAACGTCCCCCGGCAATCCAGCGTTACTTATGGACGGAAAACTGATCCTGCGGAAGCTTCAGCTTGACCGTAACGGTCTGTTCAGGCTCCCGGAGTTCGACGGTTTCGCCGTAAGTCTGATACCCTTCCGCGATCACCTGGAGCAAGACAAACCCTTGTTTAATGGGCGGCAGGGGGGCGGTTCCTTGTTGGCTGGTTTTGAGCTCGAAACTACGGCCCACCTTCTTATGCTTTTTACCCTTCAGCGTGCGGACAATGAGGCTGGCGCGGGGCACCGGTTCACCTTCATGGTCGACGACCACGATGCGCAGGCTGGACCGCGGTTTCTTGGCTGACAACGCGTGCGGAGAGACAAACAGCGAAGCGAGGATAATGGCAGTTAAGGCTCTCATGTCAAGAAATCAAACCGCGGATGGTCAAGCGCCAGTCAGAAAATGAAACTCAGAGCTCCACGGTAGCTTCGAATCGCCTGCAATAGATACATCTGTCCGCCATCGAAAGTCTGGATGGGAATATAGCCCGCTTTGAGGAGATTCCTGAGTTCAGCCCTGGCTTCCAGCTTGCCGGGGAGGGAGCCGTGGAAAGGCAGCGGCTGGCGGACGATCAGATTCAAGCCGGGATTCGAGCGGGCCGCGAAGTCGTTGTAGAGATCCGGAGCAATGACCGCCTGACGGCTGAGCCACTGGTAGGTCGAAACCACGCGCGTCCCCGACCCGGGCAACTCGCTCGAAAGCGAAGCCATCAGCATATGGGCCTGCCGCATGTCGAGCGATCGGCGAAGTTCGTTAGGATCGGCGGTTTGCAACTCCGCCCTCGTCGGAGACAAAGCACCGCCGAGTCCATAGCCGACGGCCGCTTGCAAACGGTCGCGCAGCTTGCGGGCGTAGGAAATGCGAAAGCCCGACGCCTGGTGATAGCCGCCGTTGAAGGTCGAGCTCATCGAAAACAGATCAGGCAACACATTACCGCCGGCGTAGTAGCCCTCGGGTACGACCGCGGACAAGGCGGCGTCGGAAATACGGTCTCGATAAACGGCCGCTTCGAGAAGTCCGTCTCCCATGGTTTCGCGGTAAGCGATCTCGACGTGCTCGGTGCGCTGAACGGTGGGCCGGCCGTCGGCAAGCGCCATTCTGGGAAACAGTCCCAGCGACGAAACCTCCTGCCGGAGAGCTTCCGTGCCCGTAACAGCTTCGTCCGGCCGGGGAACGCCCGACGCGTAGCGAAGCTGAACCTCACGGTTTGGACCGATGTTATAGATCAGACGGCCGTAGGGGCTTACGAAGTTCAGCCGGTTGAGGAAGCTGACCGATTCATAGAGAAAGCCGTACTCGAAACGAGCCGTATCGCCCAACTCGATGTGGTCGCCGAAACCCAAGGTGAAGGTTTCGAGCCTGGGAAGATCGCCGTCCAACGGCCCGCCGACGATGGCCTGAGTGGCCGCCACGGGTACCTGAAGCTGGCGTACAGTGAGCGAAACCTCGGGTGCGACACCGCCCATTGTGCGGCTATAGCTGGTGTGAAAGGCGGCGGTGGGCGTTCGGGTCGTTGAGCCATAATCGAGATTGCCGCTTACGGTCAAGTTATTGTCACCGAACAACGAGGTAGCTACCGCGAACGCCGTGCCGAGGTCTGTTTCGTTGGCCAGGGCCGACTGGCGGGCGCCGCCGCCGGCACTGACCTCCGCGTAGCCTCGCGTATCGCTGAATGTGCCCGACAGTTTCCGCAACGCGGTCCGCGATTCGCGGCGCTCCTCGGGAAGCAGGCGAAGGACAGGGCGCGTTGACGAGGAGGTTCGCAGAACCCATTTCCAATCCTCGCTCATGTCGCGGACCTCGCCTCCACTGGGGAACACAAGCTGAAGGCTGGAGAAGATCCCCCGTAAATTCACGTCCAGGAAAGTTCGAGCGCCGGCGTCGATCTTGATGTTCTCCTTGAGCAACGGAAGGAAGCGGTCGAGAGTAACTCGCAGGGAGTAGTTTCCGGGCAAGACGTCGTCCAACTGGAAACTGCCGCGGTGGTCCGTGTAAACGCGCTCGGCGCTACGTCCGGTGGCGGTCAACAACGTCACCACCGCTCCCATCCGCGGGATTCCGCGGTCGTCCTTGACCCAGCCGACAATCGAGCCGGCCATGCGGTTCTGCGCGGCGACGGGCAGCGCCGCCACAAGCAGCCCCAGTAAAACGAGCCGCCAAGCCTCGCCGGCCAAGCGCCGAGGGGTTTCGCCGGAATCTCTCCGCCGCGCGTTCACCAGTCCGGTTGTGGGTGCGACTCCAGGGTGCACGCTATTTGACCTTAAAGGTTGCCGACGGCATCAGAACCTCGTTCTTAACGCTGTCGCTTACTTCC
Source organism: Bryobacterales bacterium (assembly GCA_965206025.1). Classification (GTDB taxonomy): domain Bacteria; phylum Acidobacteriota; class Terriglobia; order Bryobacterales; family UBA6623. The sequence continues at coordinate 2,110,892 of CBDBIU010000004.1, forward strand.
AGACTCAGCCGGTACTCGCCGGGATCCAAGTTGGCTAGGGGAAGCAGTTTCTCGACGACCGTTTGCCTGGGCGAGCCCCCCCGGATGGTGCTGAAATCCTCGGTAAAATCGAGCAACAGCTCTTCGGGTTTATCCAGCCGCGCGATCTTGTAGGTGACCGACCCGTTCGCGCGCCGGGTCTCCTCGTCCTCGCCAAGGTTGTAGATTTGCATGTAGATGCCCATCTTTTCGCCGCGCTTAAACTCTTCGCCGATGCGCGGCCGAACCTTGGAGCTTCCGATGACAAACTGCCCGGTTCCCAACGAGCGCGTGGGGACTCGCTCGATCTTGTCGGCCAGAATGAGGGAACTATTCGCCAGCTTGTCTTCTTCAAACTCGGGTACATGCAAAGCCACCCGGTGGGTGCTCATAGTTTCGCCGACGATGTCTTTGACAACCAGTTCCAGGCGATACATGCCTGGGGCCAGCGGGATGCTCTTGTGGTAGACCGACGAACGATTCATCTGTTGCGGCAGCCGTTCCGCGGTTGTGTCTATGGTGACAGTGTCTTCGAAAACGGTGGCGATACGCCGGGTAAGGGTGGTGACGCGCCCGAAGATATTGATAATCCCCTTATGAAGACCATCCTCTTCCTTAAAAACGAGGTCCTTGTTTTCCAGCTGAACGGTGACGCCCGTCAGAATCGAATTGTCGGTGATACGAACGTAGTGAGTCTCCACCTTGTAGGGAAGCGTGTTGTACTCGATGCGGGACTCGACCACCGCTTCGAGATCCTTGAATTTGACAGGCGGTGGCTTCTGGAGCTTTGCCCACTGTTCCAACCGCTCGAACGGCTGGTACCGGCTCGAGCTCATACCGTGGGGAACGCCCGGCCTGCCGGCCATTCGCTGGTTCCTGTCCATCATCCCCATCTGCTCATATAAGGTCGCACCGGCCCCCGGGACGTGGGTCAGAGCGTCCTTCTCGTAGGGGTCCATGGTGTGCCGAAACTCGCCCGTCATGGTGGGGTCCACGAACTCGATGAGGATGTCGGTGCCGATTCCGTCTATGTAGCGGTAGCGCCAAATCTGGAAGGGGTAGGTAGCCGTGGTACCGCCACCTTCGTCCATCGGCCGGTCGTACAAGCCCCCGGACGGATGGTCTTCGATCTCATCAGGCGGCCCGAAGGTGATGTACATGCGCCCGCGGTCGGTCCTCCAACCCGGAAAGCCGGAGGCGAAGCGGTCGTTGGCGTAGGCGATTCGGCGGTAGTGTTCTTCCTTGTACTCGTTCTCTATGCTGTCGGGCGTAGGATCCCGGCGCATCCAAAACTGTTCGATAAAGTTTTCCCGCTCCTCCCCCGTTGTCAAGCGAAGAAACGCCTTCTTCTCTCCGCCCGTAATGATGTAAAGGACGTCCTCTTTCAGCCAGCGCTTGAAGGGACCCTGGAGCTCCTTTTCGAGCCTCTTGAGCCGCTTGCGCTCCTGCTTCCTGGTGAGCTTGCCGGCTTCTTCTTTCTTCTTGGCGGAAAGAGGCGCAACAGGGAAGGCAAAGGCGAAAGCCAGAACTACTACCCCAGCGAGGAGTCTTCGTGACATGTTGACAACCGCCCCGTAGATAGATACGTCCTTAACGCGCGAACGGGTTCTTACAATCCGACGGCGACTCAGCTTCGATTCTAGGACTTCCTACCCGGAAGGTCAAGTAAATTCAAGTAGCCGAGCCCGGTGCTCCCCGCTATGCCCCCCAGACCGATTCGCGAGACGGAATCGGCCGACGCTTCCCCGAAAGCGCGCAGGCGGCCGACAACATCCCATCCGACCAGGGATCACGGTTCTACGAGAATCCGGAGAAGATTCTCCGAGATATTGTATTCTCAGCGCTTTGGCCCCGGAGTGCCTCTACAACTGTTTTTGTTTCAATGGTTTAGGAATTCATGGCGGGCTGGGGTTTTGGCGCTTCACTTGCAGCACCGGAGGTTGGGTTTTTAGGGGTGAGGTGAATCTCGCGTTCGGTCGGGTTGCCCCCCGATGAGTAAAGCTTTGGCAAATCGGCTTTTGACGAAGTTATTGGTAGCCGCAACCGTCGTCATGGCGGCCGCGGCGTTGCTGAATTTCGAGCAGCGTCGCGGCGTACGCCTGCCCGACGACGGGGTCACCTGGATCGACGGGGCCTCCGGTGTCGAAGCGCTTCGAATCAGCGCCGCAAGCGGGGCCGCGAGAGCGGGAATCAGGCCGGGGGACATCCTACAAAAGATCGATCGAGTTCCCGTGGAAGATGCCGCGGCGGTCGGCCGGATCCTTGGCGGAATCGGCGCGTGGGGACAGGCCACCTACGTGGTGGTCCGCGGCGGAATCGAGGTTCGCACACCGTTGATTGTGGACGCCGTGCCGTTGAACACGTTCGTTCACTACTTCCTGGGAGCCGTGGCCTTAGCTTACCTGGCCATCGGCGTATTTGTCTTCTACCGCAAGTCGGCGGAGCCGATGGCCCGCCACTTTTACGTGTTCTGTTTGGGATCGTTTGTCCTATACGCGTTCAGCTACACCTCCACGCTGGATGGCTTTGACCGTTTTGTCTACTGGTCGGATGTCTGGGCGACGTTGCTCGTGCCGGCCGTGTTTTTGCACTTCTGCCTGGTGTTTCCCGATTCGCGGCAGGCCACGCGCGTTCGACGGGGGGCGGCGGTGTTGGCTTATGTCCCGGTCGCGGCCATGCTCGGTCTGCACCACGGGGCCGCTTCCGGAATGCTCGAAACCGACCTGCCTCTGGTCGAACTGCGGTTTTTGCTCGACCGGCTGGAATATGGCCTGCTGGGATTGTATTTCCTCTCCGCGGCGGCGGCGGTGGGGTTCGCCGTTCGCGGTACGGAAGAGCCGATTCTCAGGCAACAGCGCAAGTGGCTGGCGCAGGGGACCCTGTGGGGCGTGCTGCCGTTCGTGATTTTTTATGTGGGGCCCTATGTCGGCGGGGAGATCGTGGGGCCGAACGGAAGCCTGGCCGTATTCTCGCTGGCTTTGATTCCGGCGGCCTTCGCCTATGCCATCTTCCGGTACCGGCTGATGGATGTAGAGGTTGTCGTGCGGAGAGGCACGGCTTACACGCTGGCCACGGCCGCGCTGCTGGTTCTCTTTTACGGGGTGATTTTCCTGTTGAGCGGTATGGTCGCCCCACAGCTCAACGAGTTGGCGCCGGCGGGGTGGGTGATCTCGGTCGTGGCGGCCGCGGTTGTGTTCCAGCCTCTGCGGCGCCGGATCCAGCAAAACCTGGAGCGGCGTTTCTATCGAGAACGCTATGATTACCGCCAGACCCTGGTCGAATTCGCTTCCGAGCTGAGCACGGAAACGAATCTTGAGCCGATGCTTTCCTCCGCTTCCGAACGCTTGGTGCGGACTCTGGGCCTAAGCCGCGTGGCGATCTTCGTGGCCAGCGGGGAGGGTTCGAGCGGGGACCCGAACGGCTTTCGCCTGCTGCATGGAGCCGGGCTGAGCGACGTGAACGGGGCCACCATCGACGAGCGGACTTGGCTCGACATGAGTTTTCTCCGTTCCGAGGGGGTCGGGGAAAACGGCGGCGTTCCCTATCTGTTCCTCGAGGGCCCGGCCACGTCCATCGAGTGTTCCCCGGCGGCGAAACTCACCATCGCCGATCTGGATCTTAGCTACTATGTGGCCTGTCGCGTTCGCGGCCGTACGATTGCCTACCTGGGGCTGGGACGGACGGTAGAGGGGAACTATCTCTCAAGTGAAGATCTCGCGCTGGTGCGGGCGGTGGGCGGATACTTCGCCATTGCTCTGGAGAATGCGCGCCTGTATCACTCTCTCGAGATCAAGGCGAATGAATACCAGCGGCTGAAGGATTACAACGAGAACATCGTCGAATCGCTGAGCGTCGGCATCCTAGCGACCGACTTGGATGATCGAGTCGAAAGCTGGAACGCGCAACTCGAGCTGACGTTCGGGATTTCCCGGGAACAGGCCGTGGGCCGCCGCTTGGCGCATTTGCTGCCGACGGGGCTGGTGGCCGAGGTCGAGAGAAGCCGTGGAGAAACAGGCATCCGGAACGTCTACAAGTTTCGCGTGCGCGCCGATGACTTCCCCGCGGAGTTTCGCCCGCAGCCGGCGAGCAACGGCGGCAGCCGGGGCGAGGAACGGATGCTCAACATTGCCATCGCCCCGTTGGTGGCCAAGAATTTCGACCCCATCGGGCGGCTCATCATTCTTGACGACGTCACGGAGAGAATCGAACTCGAAGAGCAATTGGCCCACGCCGACAAGATGAGCTCGATTGGCGTTTTGGCTGCCGGCGTAGCTCACGAGGTGAACACGCCGCTGGCGGTCATTTCAAGCTACGCCCAAATGCTGGCCAAGCAAGTGGCCGATGACCCGCGGCAAACCAAGATCCTGGACAAGATTACCTCGCAAACCTTCCGCGCCAGCGAGATCGTCAACGCGTTGCTCAACGCCTCCCGCGTGTCGCCCAGGGAGCTGGCCCCGCTCGATCTGAATCAGGTGCTTGAGGACACGGTTTCCCTTGTCAAGCCGCAATTGCCCATGGACAAGATCAAGATTCGGCTCGATCTCCAACCGGAAGCGGCGTCTGTCGTCGGCAATAGCGGCAAGCTGCAGCAGGTCTTCCTGAACCTCCTGCTCAATGCGCGCGATGCGATGCCGCGGGGCGGAGAGCTGACTGTGCGCACACGAGTCGTGGAGGGCGACCAGGGTGAAGCCGTGGCGCAAGTCGTCGTCAGCGACACGGGAGTGGGCATGACGGTCGAACAAGCTCGACGCGCTTTCGATCCGTTCTTCACCACCAAGGAACCGAAGCGCGGAACGGGTCTCGGCTTGGCCGTCAGCTACGGCATCGTCGGCGAGCACTCGGGTACTATGAGTGTCGAAAGCGCGCCCGGCAAGGGCGCTTCGTTCCGCGTCGAGCTGCCTCTGGCCAGGAAGCCCATACATGCCTAAGACTCCATCCCAACCCCCTCGGGAGTCGAAAGGCAAAATCCTTATCATCGACGACGAAGACGCGATCCTCGAGAGCCTCGAGACGCTGCTCGAGCTCGAGGAGTACGAGGTAGCCACGGCCGCCACGGCGGGCGACGGCGTGGCGGCGCTCGAGTCGGCCGCGTTCGATTTGGTGCTGCTCGACTTGATGCTTCCCGATCGCTCGGGTCTCGAGGTGTTGGAGGATGTGCGCCAGAGCGACCAAGAGACGCCGATCGTAATGTTGACCGCCTACGGCTCGATCGAAACCGCGGTGCAGGCGATCAAGCTAGGCGCCAACGATTTCTTCACCAAGCCTTGGAACAACGAAAAACTGCTGATCGAGATCGATCAGACCATCACGCGGCGGCGGCTGGAGCGCGAGAACGCTCACCTGAAGAGTGTTCTCAAAAAGCGCTTCAGCTTTGCCAACATCATCGGCAAGAGCGAGAGCATGCAGCGGGTCTACGACCTGGTGGGCCAAGTGGCGCCCAGCCGCTCGACCGTGCTGATTCACGGTGATAGCGGCACGGGAAAGGAGCTGATCGCCAAGGCCCTGCACGCCAACTCGCCCCGCGCCGGGAAACCCTTTGTCCCGGTCAACACCGGGTCCATCCCCGTCGATCTGCTGGAGTCGACGCTGTTCGGCCACCTCAAGGGGGCCTTCACCGGAGCGATCCAAACTCGCCGGGGCTGCTTCGACGTCGCCGACAGAGGAACGATTTTCCTCGACGAGGTCGGCACGCTCGAGATCGAGACGCAGGCGAAGCTGCTGCGCGTGATCCAGGAACGCGAATTCATGCCCGTGGGCTCCACCGCGACGGTCAAGGTGGACGTGCGCATCGTCGCCGCCACCAATGTCGATTTGGAACAACAGGTCCGCCAAGGCGCTTTCCGAGAGGATCTCTACTATCGCCTCAACGTCATTGAGGTCAACCTGCCGCCGCTGGTCGAGAGGATGGAAGATATTCCTCTGTTGACGGAGCACTTCTTTGATCGCTATTGCGAAGAGAACGAGCGCTTCCTCGACGGAAGCGGCCACTCGACGCTGCGCTTTTCCCCCGAGGCGGTGAGGGTTCTCATGGACCATTCTTGGCCGGGCAATGTTCGGGAGTTGGAAAACGTTGTCGAGCGGGCGGTGGTGCTGGCCACCGAGCCGGAAGTAGCCGTCGACCTGCTGCCCGAATCGCTGGTGGGTTCGGACGGCGGCTCGCGTGTCCGCATCCCCGCAAACTTCAAGCCGGCCGCCGGCGCGAGTTTGTACGAAGTCGTCGAAGAATTCGAGCGCCGCCTGATCATGGAGGAGCTCGAAAAATGCGGCTGGAACCAGACCGAAACCGCTAAGAGCCTGCGAGTCGCCCTCTCGACTCTGAATCAAAAGATTCAGCGGCTCGACATCGACGTCAAGCGCATGCGGGAGCTGGTGCAAGCCGGGCGGTAGCGGGCTAGCGTCCAAGAACGCCGCCATCGTACGTCGTCTTGCGAGTCAGGCACTCCCCTATAGAACCGCACGCCCACGGCGCTCCCTCCAGCGCGCTTTTCTCACCACGTGGCGAGACGAAGTGCGTGAGAGGCCCGTCGGTACAAGGCGCGTGACGCTCGGCGCCGCATTTCTTGAATAATGCGGGCGTAGTTAAACAGTTACGTTGAGCACGGCGAGCAAGCGAAGCGCAATCATGGCGGGCCTACTGCGTGCTTCGACCGTCAGGTGGCGAGAAATGTGCGCTAGTCTTTTTCGTGGAGTGTTTTCTCATCGCGATGCACGCGGCAAACCGCGTGCTAGAATCGGGGGCAACGGAGGTAGTCGAAGAACCGGGGCGTCACCGGCGGGGTCGATGCAGCTTGATTCGGGACGGGGATTGGACACTGAGCGCCGGCACTTGCCTCGATCGTCTGGCGCTTCTCCTTCTCGACGAAGCACTCCATTTCATAAATGCGGTGACGCATTTTGCAGCCGGTTGGTAATCGGAACCTCGGGCACGGCATGCCGCGCTCCTACGTTATATCGTGCCTCCCGACCTGTACGGGCACAACGTACTGAGCCTGCCTGGATCGCCGGATGCGCCAGCCCAATTGCGAAACGGTCCACGTAGCCGAGGGCCCTTAGCTCAGTGGTTAGAGCTGCGGACTCATAATCCGTCGGTCGTAGGTTCGAATCCTACAGGGCCCACCACGTGTTCCGTCGTCCGGTCACGAGTTCATTGCGGATTCGGAAATATCGGGATCAAAGCCCGACACGGCACACTGAAAGCGTGCGCCATGGAGCGCCCTGGTGGACGTGATCTCCGAGCCGATATCGAACTGCCCCGAGGTTGAGCCAAGGAACTTCGTCGACAAGTTCGTCTTCGCGAAGCCGCGCCAGTTTTACCGCTTCGCGGACCTGTTCGGCATAGCGGGGTTTCAGGCCGGCGAGGGCTTGAACTGGTGCGAGGATTGCAGGCCACACTCGTCACTGAAACGTTTGCTCACACCCATGCCTACACGCCCATCCGTTCGATTTCTCGAAAATACACCTTGCGCTCTCGGTCCATCGCGTGGTTGGCGAGGATGACGGCGATGGAGTCCCGCAGGCCGATCTCGACATCCGCCTTGGGGCGCCCGCCATCCCGAACGGTCAGCAAGAAGCTCTCGAGCTCTTTGTACTCGGGGTCCTGATCTTCTTGGGGCACGAGGATGCCCTTGCGGTAGAGCCAGCGCTTGGCGAACTCGACCTCTTTCTCGACGAAACCGATCCCCTCGGCACTGAGGTCGCGGAAGTCCGGGACGATGGGCAACCCTTCCCCTTGCTCGAGGGCATCCGCCACGGTGGCTCCGGCGGTCCACTCTTCCTTGGCAACGTCTTGGGCGCCCATTCTCACCTTCATGGGGTCTCGGAACCACATCCCGTCTCCGTAGGGAATCAAGCTGATCTCGATGGCGCCGTCGGTTCCCATGATCACTTCGCGGCAGCCGTCGCCGGCTACGCGCCGGCCCTCCAGATGCCGATTCGTGCCGATCGCGCTGTAGAGGAGCTTCTCGCCTCCCGGGTACTCGAAGATAAGCTGGATGTTGTCGTAGATGTCGCGGCCGTCCTTCCAGTAGTCCAACCCGCCGACGCCCATCACCGATTTCGGGGCCGCCCCGATCATCCAGTCGGCGACGTCGACCTGGTGAGACATCAGCTCGGCGGCCAGTCCGCCGGAGTACTTGCGGGACAGCCTCCAGTTGAGCTGTTCTTCCAACTTCGGGTCCTTGACCGCCCGTCTCCAGTTCTTGTTGCGATGCCACTGGGCGTAAACATGGGTTACCTTTCCAATCACGCCCTGGTCGATCATTTCCTTCGCCGCGACATAGAAAGCGCTGTAGCGCCTCTGGAGACCGACCTGAAGGACCAGGTCCGGGTGACGCCGGTGCGCCCTGCGCGTGCCGTGGACCTCCGCGGGCCGGAAGACCAGCGACTTTTCACAAAAGACATGCTTGCCGGCGTCGAGAGCGTCCCGGAGCATCTGATAGTGCAAATAGAGGGGCGTGGTGATGAAGACCGCCTCAACGTCGGTTTGCTCCAGCAATCGGCGGTAGTCGGTGTGCGCCGTGGGCTCGCCGTCAAAAAGATCGCGGGCCTTGGCGAGGTTCGGCTCGTAGATATCGCACAGGGCCACGCAGCGGCCGACGGCGATGTGCCGCAGGTGCCGCTGCAGGAGCCGGTAGCCGCGGCTGCCTGGCCCGATCAAGCCGTAGTTGACGACCCCGCCCGCGGCCCGAGCGGGAAGAACGGCGGGAGCCGCCTTCATGCTAGGAACGACGGCGGCCGTGGCCGCCGTCGCCACCCCCGCCGACTTGACGAAATCTCTGCGGCTGACGTCCTCTTTCGTAGCCATGATCTTGCCCTCTGAATTTCGATCCAATCGGTATTCTAGCTTGGTTTTATCCCTCGGGCGGCGCGCCGAAGTTCCCGCCGGTGCCGAAAGGGGATAGCGTGCCGCGTGTGAGCGTCGAGCCTGGATCCGGTGAATATCGCCTGCCGGCAACGTAGTCGGGCCGAGAACGCCATTACTTTGACCGCCACACGTGGTGAGAAAAGCGGGCTAGCCGCTGCCCCTCGGTCGCCGGGTGAGCTATGGTGAGGTCATCGTGATCACTGAGACAAAGGTTTCAAGAATACATCGAAGCTACCTGGACAAGACTCCGGCCTCGGCCGAGCGCTATCAAAGGGCTCTGCGGCTGTTTCCGAGCGGTGTCACGCACCAAGCCCGGTACCTCAAACCGCACCCGGTCTATGTTTCACACGCCAAGGGCTCGAGGAAATGGGACGTCGACGGGAACGAATATGTCGACTACTTTGGCGGGCACGGAGCACTGATCTTGGGGCATTGTCATCCCGCGGTCGTCGAGGCGGTCGAGCAACAGATCGCGCGCGGTACCCATTTCGGCGCCTGCCATGATTTGGAGATCGAATGGGCGAGCCTCATTCGCGACATGGCGCCTTGCGCGGAGACGGTCCGCTTCACTTCCTCCGGCACGGAGGCCACCCACCTGGCGCTGCGGGTCGCACGGGCGTACACCGGCAAATCCAAGGTCGTGAAGTTCGGCGGGCATTTTCACGGCTGGCATGATTATGTCGCCTCGGGCACGATCCCCGCGGGTGCGAGCGGGCCGCCGGGCATTCCTCGCGAAGTCCTCGATCAGGTGATCGTCGTTCCGCCGAACGACATGGAGGCGCTGAGCGAGGTTTTTGACGACCGAGACGACGTCGCCGCGGTGATCCTCGAGCCCACGGGCGCGACATTCGGGATGGTTCCGACCAGCGGCGACACCCTGCGAGCCTTGCGCGATCTAACCCGCCGGCAGGGAGCCGTTCTGATCTTCGACGAAGTGGTTACCGGTTTCCGCTGTTCGCCGGGGGGGGCGCAGGCGCACTATGGAGTCACGCCCGATCTGACGACGTTTGCCAAAATCGTCGCCGGCGGGTATCCCGGAGCGGCGCTCGTCGGACGGGCCGATATCCTGCGGGTCATGGAATTCGGCGAGAGCGAGGGAAGTATTGTCGATCCGGCCATTGTTCATCAAGGCACCTTTAACGCCTCGCCAGTCTCCGCCGTCGCCGGCATTACAACGCTCAAGCTGCTCCAAACGACGGACGTCATCTCTCGGGCCAACGAGACGGCAGCGGCGATTCGTGACGGGATGAACTCGGTCCTGCGCGGACTCGGGGCGAGTTGGTGCGCCTACGGAGAGTTTTCCGGGTTCCACGTTTTTACGAATCCGAATAGCCGGCCCGTTAGTCCCGATGAGATCTACGCCGGTAAGGTTCGTTGGGAGACGCTGAAGAAAAGCGCCTCGACCGAGCTAGCTCACAAGATCAGGCTGGGGTTTCTTTGCGAGGGTGTCGATGTCATGCCCTGGCCGGGAGGTCTGGTTTCCGGCGTGCACGATCGGAGCGACGTCGACCGGACGGTCACCGCCTTTGAAAATGTCGTCAAGCTGTTGGCCGAAGAGGGGGATTTGGTAGGGGGGTGAGGAGAGACGAGGGCACACTTGCACGGAGGACATTCCCCGCGCCGAGGACGAAAGACAGCATCGAGATCCTTGATCGCCTTACAGGCGACGAAGAGGAGTTGTGGGACCTCATCGAAAAGGAGACGATCAACAGCGGGATCGCGGCGCTTATCTACCGTGCAAGGACGGCCGCCCGGGCTGTTCAAGCCGATCCGGCAGAGCCGCAAGGCCGGCTGAGCTGCCCAACCCGTCTGGCCCCGTGTCTTTCGAGAACGGCCGAATTCCCCGGACCGCCGCGAGTCGACATCGTTTGACCCGCACATCCGGCTTACAACAAAGGCATCTCTGACGCTGGTTCCTTCCCCAGCACCTGTAGAATACTACTAGACTGTCTCAGACAAGACTTTATGCTCGTCCTTGCGGCGTGGCGCACGCTTTCAGCGTGCTGTGTCGGGCTTTCGAGCCCGACATTTCCAAATCTATAGTCAACTCGTCTCCGCGACAGTCCACTAGAGGGCGCGGGTTCACGACTCTTCCCGACCTCACCTCGATGCGCACGGCTGGAATCACCCTGATTGCTTGTGTTGTTCTTGTTTCTCCGCGGCTAGCCGCCGAGGACCCTCCCTTCTTTCGAGACCGCGCGGAAGCAGCGGGCATAGACTTCCTGCTGAACCATTCGCCTACCGAAAAGCGCTATCTCATCGAGACAATGACCGGGGGTTGCGCCTTCTTCGACTACGATGCCGACGGCCTGCTCGATATTTTCTTAGTCAACGGAGCAGCGCTTCGGGAGGTGACGGACGATCACCCTAGCGTCGATAAATCCGCGCCGCGATTCTGGAACAGGCTGTACCACAACGTCGGCAAGGGGCGCTTCGAAGATGTTACCGCGAGAGCGCGAGTTCAGGGAACCGGCTACGGGCTGGGCGCGGCCGTGGGCGACTACGACAATGACGGCTACCCGGACCTCTACGTCACCAATTACGGGCGGAACGAGCTCTATCACAACGAGCGAGACGGCACGTTCCGCGAGGTCACCGACAAAGCGGGAGTGACGGGTGGCGGCTTTTCCTCGAGTGCCGCCTTCCTCGATTACGACAGGGACGGAGACTTGGACCTTTTTGTCGTGAGGTACGTCGATTGGTCGTTCGGCAACCACGTCCGCTGTGGGACATCGACAGTGAGGGATTACTGCCACCCCAAGCACTTCCAGGGAATCCCCGATCTCCTCTACCGAAACAACGGCGATGGCGCGTTCTCGGATGTCTCCTCGGAGCTGGGCGTGGCGCTTCCCTCCGGCAAGGGATTGGGCGTCGCGTTGGGCGACCTCAATCGCGATGGCTGGACCGACGTCTACGTGGCCAATGATTCGGTGGCGAGCTTTTTGTTTCGCAACGAAGAGGGGAAAGCCCTGGAAGAGATCGGTTTGCTTTCCGCATCGGCCCTCAACGAGCATGGTGAGACGTTTGCCGGCATGGGCGTGGATTTTGAAGATTACGACAACGACGGTTGGCCGGATATTTTTGTTACAGCGCTGTCGCTCGAGGGGTTTGTGCTGTTCAGAAACAATAGGGACGAAACGTTTTCCGATGTCTCGGCCGCGAGCGGGGTCAGGAAAGCCAGCTTTTACCTTTCGGGATGGGGAGCGAAGATCGTCGATTACGACAACGATGGCCTGCGAGACGTGTTCGTGGCCAACAGCCACGTCATGCGGGGGATCGAGGATACTGTTCGCACACTTCGCTATGCCCAGCCGCTGCTCATGTTGAGAAACGGCGGATCTGGGTTCACCGATGTGACGGGGGAAATGGGCCCCGAGTTCCGCCGGGACTGGGTTGCGCGAGGAGCCGCATTCGGGGACTACGACAATGACGGCGACATAGACATCTTGGTGCAGGTTCTGGGGGGGCGTCCTCTCTTGCTGGAGAATCTTCGGGGCAATCGAAATCGATGGGTAGGGCTTGCGCTACAGGGTACGGCGAGCAACCGCGACGCGATAGGAGCCACTGTCAAGATTGCCACGGAGGAAGGTAGGGAGCAGCACTTCTATGTCAGCCGCGCGTCCAGCTATCTATCCAGCAGCGACGTGAGGATCACCGCCGGTTTGGGGAAAGAGAGTCCGGCCTATGTCGAGATCACCTGGCCTTCGGGACGAGTGCAAAGGGTGGCTCCTCTCCGCGTTGGGGAATACGTCGGAATTCGGGAGGAGTAGCCTGGAAGGAACTCCCGATGTAGAGGGTCGTAACCCTCAGCCGACCGGTCATTCTTCTGAGAGCTTCCGATATCGCGCCAAGGCGTCGTCCGCCTTTCGGTCTTGCCCCAGACGGCGATAGGCGACCGAGAGCAAATAAAACAGCCGTCCGCCGTGGGTATCGATGGCGACGGCTCTTTCGTATGCTTGGGCCGCTTCCGCCCATTCCCCCCGGCGGGCGAGCAGTTGGCCCCAATCTCTCCATCCTTCGACAAAGCTCGGATTCAGCTTGACGCTCTTACCGAGGTGGGCGGCGCCTTCGGACAACCGGTCTTCGTACTCCAGCAGCCACTTGCCGTAGTAATAGTGGCCGAGGTGATGGTCGGGAGCGAGGTCCACGGCTTTTTTGGCGGTCGCTCCCAAGTTTTCTCCATCTCCCAGAAGGTAGAAAAGTTCAGCAAGGACTGCATGAGCGGGACCGCTGCCGGGCTCGATCCGCACGGCATCGCGCAGGGTTTGCTCAGCGTCTTGATAACGCTCAAGCTTGACGAGCGTCTCGCCGAGGCCCTGCTGGAGAACCGCCACTTGGGGGAAGCGATCAATCCCCCGGCGGAATGCTTGTTCCGCTTGTGAAAAGTCCTTCTTGTTGAGAAGAATCAGCCCGCCGTTGTAGGCGTAGTGGGCGTTTCCGGGGTCAAGCTGCTGGGCCAACTGATTGGCGGCCATGGCCTCCTCGTAACGGCCGAGTCGCGCCAACGCGACGGCTTTTAGATTGTGCGGCGCCGGCCGATTCGCTTCGTCCGCCGGCAGCTTCTCGAGCAGAGCAATTGTCTCTTCGACGCGCGCTTCCCGGAACGCCTCGACGGCCCGCTGATAGTAATCCTGAGCCGCTAACAGGGGAACGAGAAGCAGCCACGCTGCGAACGGAACTTTCACGGGCTAGCTAGACGCTCGATACTTTGTGTCCAGGGGATCTCATGAACCTGACTCGTATTGTAGGTGAACCCCAACGAAGATCTCGTTCCGGGGAGCCGCCTTTCGGTAAACGTGGCGCCGTGGAGGTTGACACCTCCGTTCACGAGGCGCTAGCCTGCGCAAGTAAAATAGCGTCGATCTAGGAGGTCACGGCCATGGCAAACGTCCTTTTCACGAACGTCAGAGTCCTCGATTGTACGGGGGCCGAGCCCTACGCGGGCCAGGTACTGGTCGAAGGCAACAGCATCAAGGGGGTCGCCGGGGAGTCGGCTTCGCTGGGGTCCGATGGCGCGCGGGTCATTGATGGCGCGGGTGCTTTCCTGATGCCGGGTTTGATCGATTCACACACTCATTTGAGCATCAACAACACGGCCGACCTTGTCGAGCTGGCGCTGATTCCGCCGGAAGAGCACACGCTGATCACAGCGCGCAACGCGAAGTTCTATCTCGACCACGGCTTCACGGGGTGCATCAGCGCGGGTTCGGTCAAGCCGCGCCTCGATCTGGTGATCCGCAATGCCATCAACGCGGAAGAAATCCCCGGTCCCCGGCTGATGGCCTGCACCCCCTGGATGACGGTAACCAGTGGCCTAGGCGATGTGAGAAAGCTCCACATGCCCCACCTGGAGTCCTTGGGTCTCGTTGCCGACGGGCCGGATGAATTTCGCCGGCTGACGCGCGAATTGGTCCGCGAAGGCGTCGACATTATTAAGCTCGTGGTATCGGGGGATACAGGCATTCCGCATGCCAGAGACACGGACACGGTGATGACGGAAGCGGAGGTCGCCGCGGTGGCCGAGGTGGCCCACGCCCACGGCAGACGCATGAACGCCCATGCCCGCAGCGCCGAGTCGATCAAGAGGTGTGTGCGCCATGGGGTCGACATCATCTACCACGCGAACTTCGCCGATGAAGAGGCGCTCGATATGCTCGAGGCCAACAAGGACGCGATCTTCGTCAGCCCCAACATCGGCTTCCCCATCGTGGCCATTTACGAAGGCGAAGCCTGGGGACTCGGCGAAGAGGACGTGGAGAAACTCGCTTTCCGTCGGGAACTCGAAGGCGCCTGCAACGCCATGAAGGAGCTGCACAAACGTGGCGTCAGGGTTCTCGCCGGCGGCGACTACGGCTTCCAGTCAACCCCGCACGGCAACAACGCCAGGGACATTGAACACTTCATCAAGTTCTTGGGATTCACGCCGATCGAGGCCATCATGTCGATGACCAGATACTGCGGGGAAGCGATGGGCCACGATGACCTCGGCCAGATCAAGGAAGGTTTTCTGGCCGACATGCTGCTCGTCAGAGGCGACCCGCTAGCGGACCCGAAGCTGCTGCTCGACACCGACAATCTCATGGCCATCATGAAGGACGGCAAACTGCACAAGGACCCGGCGGCTACGGCCTGCTAGACCGCTTGGGTGGGTGGCCACCACGTGGCCCGGTCCGGGTCGCGCACGACTAGGTCTTTCACGAACGCCAGGGACTTGTGAAAACCCTCGCTGGCCGAAAACAAGCTGTCTTCTTGTTCGATGGAGAGGACGCCGTCGTAGCCGACAAGCCTGAGGGCGCTGACGAAGTCCTTCCAGAAGGCGACGTCGTGTCCGTAGCCGACGGTTCGAAACGTCCAGGTACGGCGCTGTTCGTCACCGAAGGGCTTGGTGTCGATGACGCCGTTGAGGTTTCGTGTCACGGTGTTGATCTTGTTGTCTTTCATCTGCACGTGGAAGACGGCGTTTCCCAGCCGGCGGACGGCGTCAGCTGGATTCATGCCTTGCCAAACGATGTGGCTCGGGTCGACGGCGGCGCCGACGGCCGGCCCGACCGCGTCGCGTAGCTTGAGCAAGGTCTCGGTGTTATAGACCACGAAGCCGACGAACATTTCAAGGCCGATCCGTACGCCGTGGTCGCGGGCGTATTTGGCTTCTCGCTCCCAGAAAGGGATCACTTCCTCTTCCCATTGCCAGCGCAGCAATTCGGTGTTTTCATCCGGCCAGGGGAAGCTTACAAAGTTGGCGTACTTGGCGGTCTTGCTGTCGCCGGGACAGCCGGAGAACGTGTTGACGGTCGGGACGCCGAGTTTTTCCGCCAGTCGAATCGCCTTGTGCTGGACCGACCTGAAGCGCCGGCGTTTCCCGGGGTTCGGATGCAAAAGGTTGCCGTGGGAGGTCAATGCACATATCTCGAGCCCACGATCGGTGAACTTCCGTTTGTACTCCCGGCAGCGATCGTCGCTCGCCAGCAACTCGTCCACCCGGCAGTGGGCCGAGCCGTTGTAGTTTCCCGCGGAGATCTCGACCGCCTCGACGCCGGTTCCTGAAATACGTTCGAGGCAGTCGTCCAACTCCAAGTCGGCAAACAGATTCGTGTATACGCCGAGTTTCACGGTTGCTCCTTCCTTTGCCGCGCCGGCCCGCGGCGCCTACGGCAGCAAAACGCGGCCCCCGCCGGCGACCACGGTCTGGCCGGTCATGAAGCTGGATTGCTCGCTGAGCAGAAACAGAACGGCGTTGGCGATATCCTCGGGAGTTCCCATCCGCTTGAGCGGGGTGTCTTGAATCTGCTTGGCGCGCGTGGCCTCGTCGAGATTGGCCGCCATATCCGTGTCGGTCAAACCCGGTGCTACGGCGTTGACCCGGATGTTGTGGGCGGCGAGCGCTTCGGAGAGGCCTTTGGTGAACGCGGTGACTCCCGCCTTGCTCACCGAGTAGGGAATGCACATCGGACGTCCGCGCAGGGCGGCGACGGACGTGATATTCACGATGCGGCCGAATCCGCGCTCGACCATGCCGCCCTTGACCGCCCAGGTTACAAGATAGACGCCGGTCAAGTTGACGTCGAGCGTCCGTTGCCAAACCTCGAGGGTCGCCTCTTCGTGCGACACGGTGTCATACACGGCGGCGTTGTTGACCAGTAGGTCCACCGGGCCCAGCGCCGAGCTGACCTCGGCGACCATCGACTCGACCTCGTCGGGCGAGGAAACATCGGCGCGCACGAGGTGGGCCGCGCTTCCCGCCTCTTCCACCCGCTTGGCTGTCTCTTCGGCCGCCTTTTCGCTCGATCGATAGTTGACGGCTACTTTCGCCCCGGCCGTGGCGAGTTGTTCACAGCAAGCTCGGCCAATTCCCTTGGCGCCGCCGGTCACCAGGGCAACTCGTCCTTCGAATTCAGATGAAGCCATCCGTTGCCTTCCCGCGGAAACCCCGTGGCGAGCACGCGGATTCTTGCTTGTAGCTGAGCGCGGCGAATGGTTATCATACTTCAAACTGCGGAGCATACGCGAACGAGAGCGGCTGCGCCGGCGTGCGGATGATCTGTGCGCGCGCGTTCGGCGTCGCCGCCGCGCCAAGTTGGAAAGTTGTTGGGCCGATCTTCCCTTCAGAGGATGAGCTTTTTGAATCGGATTCTTTTTTGACGGAGGTTTAACAGACAATGGGTCACGTCCTTGTCACAGGTGCTACCGGCTACGTCGGGCGCGAGCTCGTGCGCCAGCTACAGGAAAGAGGGGATCGGGTCACCGGCCTGGGCAGAAGCGAACCCAAGGGTGATCTCGAATACGTGCAGGCGGATCTGACCGATGGCGCCGGCTTGCGGCAAGCGCTCGAGGGAAAGACCTACGACTGCGTCATGCACCTTGCTTCGCTCCCCGGAGACACCGGCGACCCGCAGGAAATGATCGGACTCAATGTCAATGGTTGCTTGAACATCCTCGAGTTTGCCCGCCAATCGAAGACGCCGCGGGCGATTGTCGCCAGCAGTGTCTCGGCCTACGAGTGGTACCCGGGAACGAAATTCAATCCGCCCGACTACGTTCCTGTGGATGAGAACCATCCCTGCCGCCCCAGGGATATGTACTCCGTGACGAAGCGGATGCAGGAAGAGCTGGCCCAGACGTATTTTTATCAATACGAGATGGCGACCACCGTGTTGCGTCTGACGGCGGTGGTCGGGCCTAGGGGCAGCGGGGGAGGCCGCGGCTGGCGGGAAATCGCCGAGAATCTCGCCCAAGGGGAGAAGGTGCAAGTCCCTCACTTTTCCGCCGAAGAAGTCTGCCATTACATCGATTTCCGGGACGTGGCGAGAATGTTCATCGCCGCTGCCGACTCGATGGAAACCGCGGGTCAGATTTTCAATTGCTGCGGGCCGGGGCCGACGAGCGGAACCGAGTTTCAGGAGTCGGTCGAAAAACTCTTTCCCGGCATCAAGGTCGAATTCGGGTTCCCTTGGAGCATGGCCCAAGGACAAGCCATTTCCTTCAGCATGGATAAGGCGAAGCAAGTCTTCGGGTTCGAGCCGATTTACTCTCTCGAAGACAGCCTACGCAGCATCAAGGAGTGGATCGACGCCGGCGGCCTCGAGGAAGCCCAAAAGGCCGACGCCGGCTACGAATCAGGCGTGAGCACTTCGGAGTGAAAAGGGGAAACTGCTCGTTCCCGTTATGGCGATTCCCGACGGCGGCGGGGAGGCGCGGGGCCCCGCTAAGGTGGTGGTGAAAACCCTGCCTACGCTTCGACTTCCACCGGCCGCTCCCGCGGAATCTTGCGGTCATTCGCCATGAAGTCTTCGAGGCCCTTGTCCGTCATGGGGTGCTCGCACATGGCTTCGAAGACGTGAAACGGCACGGCTACGCTGTCCGCGCCGGCGACGATCACGTCGATGACCTGTTCCACGTCTTTAATGCTGGCGGCCACTAAATTCGTCTTCAGATCGAAGGCGTTGAGTAGTTGGCGAATCCTGCGGATCGTCTCCACGCCGTCGTAACCGGCCATACGCGCGCGCCCGATGAAGGGGCTGAGAAACTGCGCGCCCGCCAGCGTCGCCAGCAGTCCCTGCGTGGGGTTAAAGATGAGCGTTGCGTTGGTCCTGATCCCCTCGGACACCATGATCTTGACCGCCGCCAGGCCCGCCTTATTGGCGGTCACCTTGACGGCCAGCAGATCGTCCATTTGGTTCAACTCCCTGGCGCGGCGGCAAATCTGCTCCGTCGTTTGCCCGACTGATTGAACCGCGATCGGTCCGTCGAAGTGCCGACGGATCTCCTCGATCACTTCCTGATAGCTCTTCCCGCTCTGAGCTATCTTTTGGCTGTTGGTCGCAATGCCGTCGATCAGGCCGGTCGAAACCGCATCCTTGATTTCGTCCGCGTCGGCGGTGTCGAGGAAAATTCGGTACGTGCCCATCGTTTCTCCTTACCTAAAGACCATTCTGACGCATTTCGCGAGGGGTGTCGCGGAGTCATTTCCTCCAACCTCCCAGCGCCTCCTCCACTTGTGCGCTCGCGGGCATGCGGCGCGTAACCACGCCGCCCCTTTGTTGAATCACGTGGTAGGCTGCCATTGACCCGAATCGGACCGCGTCCACCAAATCCCGAGACTTCGCATAGCGAAAGAAGAACCCGGCCGTGTAACAGTCACCTGCTCCCGTGGTATCGACGACCTCCGCCTCGCCGCGAAACGCCGGTACGGTCTCCACACCGCCGGGCGTATAGATGTCGGTACCCTCGCCTCCCCGCGTCAGCAGGACAACCTGCGGCCCCCAGGAAAGAATGTCGCGGGCCAGGCCGGGAATCGCGTCAGCGCTCTCGCCGGTGAGCAGTATGCAATCGTCTTCGCTGGCCTTGATGATCTCGAAGTGCGACACGTATCGGCGAAACGTCTCCCCGTCGGTCAGGAACAACGAGCTGCCGTTCACCGGTCGGCCCGTCCCCCCAAGCCCTGTCAAATCGCAGGCCATCAAGCCGCCGGAGGAGGCCAGCTTTTCGACGACTTCGAATCCGACATCGAAATTCGATCCGCAAACGTAGAAAATCTTACTGCTGAAGAAAGTATCGGGAATCTGGCCGAGGTGTATCGGCGGCGCGACGGCGTCGTAGCGCAGGATTCTCTTGCGTCCCTGATCGTCGTAGCCGAGCACGTTCGTCGTCGTTGCGGGACTCTTCCGGTCGAGGCCGCCCTGGTCGACTCCGGCATCCGCGAAAACCTGAAGAAAGTCAGCGAGCATGTCGTCGCCCACGCGAGTCACGATGCCGGCTTCCCCTCCCAGACAAGCCACGCACACAGTGGAGTACGCAGCGGGGCCTCCCAGGACAAACTGCTTCCGGCCATCCTTATCGATGATGGTTTCCTTCAGGATGTTGCCTAACGAGACGAGGTCCATGAGAACGTTCGCTGGATGTTGGAAAAAATGGAGACAGTCCGCTTCGCGCCTCTATACATTTGCTGATATCACGGGCGCCGCGGGTGGCGCCCGGTACGGTCCCCATTTTTTCCGTCGAACGGAGCAGAAAGAGCCGCGCCCGTAAGGGCGCGGGCCCGCGGGCTAACGCCCGCGGCTCTGTTTTCCCAGCCGGTCACTACACGCTCACCCGCCGTCCGGTTTTCGCCGATTCGTACGCCGCCTCGGACACCGCTGCGACGATCCGGCCGTCCACGCCGCTCACCTCGAGCGGCTTGTCATCCGCGACGGCGTCGATGAAATGATCGATCTGCGCTTTGAAGGGATAAGAAACCACCTCGTGCGGGGCGAGCGGCCCTCCCGGCTGGCGAACGGCTGGGATCTCGATCTCATGCCTGCCGCCCAGCTCACAGTGTTCCCCCTTGAGCAGATAGACCTTCGCCCGCAGCGCCTCGACGGAATCAAAAGGCGGGGCCTCGAACGTGATGCTCCCCTCGGTCCCGTACAAGAAGCCTTGTTCGGTGAATTCCGACGAATAGAGCGGGCGTTTGTCCCAGGCCGACCTTTCTACCCACTCCACGCGGTTGAAACCCATGTCCAGAACACAGGTGGCCTGATTTTCGAAGCGCAGGATGAGCGTGGCCTGGTCTTCGTACATCCTGCCGGGGACGACCTTGGATGTTTCGGCGTAGACGGTTTTCACCTCGGAACCGAAGAACCAGCGGGCGCAGTCGATGTAATGGCTGCAGTTGTCGAGAATCACGCCGCCGCCGATTCTCTCATCCTCGCTGAATACTTTTGACTCGCGCGATCCGGGCGGAAAATAGAGATTCCAGTGGATGTCGAAGTGATAGATCCTTCCGATGTATCCCTGGTCGATGATCCGCTTGATCTTGACGAAGCCGGGATTGAAGCGCTTCATGAAGCCGACCGTCAGGTGAACGCCGGCTTTCTCAGCGGCTTCGACCATTTCGCGCGCTTCCTGAAGCGACCGAGCCATCGGCTTTTCACACAAAATGTGTTTGCCCGCCTGGGCCGCGGCTAGAGCGATCTCATGATGCATCCAAACCGGGGCGCAGATGCTGACGGCGTCGAGCTCGTCGAGTGCAAGCAGTTTGCGGTAATCGGTGAACGAATGCTTCGCCTGCCATCGTTCGGCAACGGACTCCGCCTGCTCCTCGATATCGGAGCAGACGGCGACCAGCTTCGCTTTTGGGTTCTCCCAATACCAAGGCAGATGGCCGGTTTGGGCGATTTGGCCACAGCCGATAACCCCGATCTTGACGGTATCCATTTAAGGCAGGTTGATGATCTTGCCGCTCTTCACGGACTCGATCATGCTAAGGGCGATTCGCGTGGCTTCGGTTCCGTCCCGGCCGGTGGAAAGTGGTTCTTCGTCGTTCTCGATGCATTGGAAGAAGTGCCTGATTTCTTCCATCACGCCGTCGCTGCCGTCAAAGAAGTACTCCTCGACTTCGAGGTCATCGCGCGTGCAGACTCGCAAGTGGTAAGGGTAGTCGAGCTTTCCCCACAGTTGGACGACGGCATTCTCATAGTTGATGGCCAGGTATTCGCGCGAAATGGGTTCTTCAGAAGCCGCTCCGGCGCCGATCGCGGCGACCGTTCCCTTCTTGAAGCGCAAGGTAAACACGGCCGAGTCGGGTTGGTTCGCGTCCAGGAAACGGTGTGTTCCACCCTCGGCGTAGAGCCTGACGACATCATCACCCACCAGGTAGCGGAGATTGTCGATCGAATGAACCGCATTCTCTAACAGGATTCCCGGGCATTCACCTTCCTTGAACTTCCAGCCGGGATCGGGCACCTTCCACAGCGGATAGGTGTACATGGCCCAAAGAGCTTTCCCGTACTGTTCGGCGTGGTCCTTGACGAATACGCAGGCCTTGGCGTAGCGATGCTTGAAGGCGATGAACAGTTTGACGCCGTGCTGTTTGCAAACCTTCACCATCTCCTCGCAGTCCTCGACCGTCGAGGCCATCGGCTTTTCCATGAACACATGGACGCCGCGTTCGGCGGCTAACTTGGCCGGCAAAAGATGCAGGGCGGGGGCCGTGGCGACGATGACGCCGTCGAGCTTTTCCTTGTCGTACATCTCCTCCATGTTTTCGTAAAGCTTCGCGCCGCGCAGATCGAAGCCCTCGGCCGAGGCTCGCCTGCGCACGGCGACCGCCGTGATTTTCACGTAGTCCAACTCGGAGAAGTAGTTGAACAGCCGCTGTCCCCACCACCCCAGGCCAACGAGTCCGACGGAAAATGTTTTGCTCGGCATGTCGTGTCCTTTAGTTGTTGATTTCGGTTGATCCTTCAGCCGGAGCGAAGAATACTAGGGCACGTAGTTCTTCCTCGATCGAATGGAATCGCTGCTCAACACCGGACTTGACAAAAAGCACGCTGCTCGCCTGAACAGGTTGATCTTCGCTCCCTGCGCGAAATCGAGCCATCCCGCAGCACGCAATAGACCTCATCCTCATTCGTCGTACGCAACGAATTGCTCCGGGCGCCTGTCCCCGGAAGGGTCGAAGGCACGTGGAATCAGTAACATTTTCAGCCGCGGTCGACAGCCCCTATTCTTCGAGGTCCTGGGCTTTCACCGCGGGCTAATAGGACCTTCTCGGTTGGCGGCGTGGGTCGGTACAGCGGCTTGGCCTCGGGCCCGAGCACTCTCGACTGCATGCCGCGGACATTCGTCGGTTCGTATACGCCTACCAGGCCATTTCCCAGGAACCAAGTATCCCAAAAATACAATAGGACCACAAAATCGAGCTGGATTGCCGTGGGCCAATCGCTCTCTGTCGGAGTTTCCGGCTCGATATAGCGCCGCGGCCGTCAGCCATCTATAGCGCCGGCGGAATGAGCAGCATGGCGACTACGCTGATGGCAAAGCATGCCGCGGCCACAAGAAATGTGTACCCTACCATCTCGCCGAATCGCAGCCGCGCCACCGCCAGGATGGGAATGGCCCAGAACGGTTGGATGAGGTTGGTCGTCCCGTCGCCATACGCGTAGGCGAGGACTACCGTAGTGACCGACACGCCGAGCTCGCGCCCCGCTGGGATAAGGAATGGCGCTTCGATCAGCCACTTGGACCCGGCGGAGGGAACAAACAGATTCATGAACGCCGAATAGATGTACACCACCAGCGGGAAGGTGCCGGTGGTTGAGAAATCGGCGAATAGTTGTCCCAGCCAATTGCCAAGCCCGGTGTTGTTCATGACGCCGAAAATCCCAGCGTAAAAGGGGAACTGAAGAATAATGCCCCAGGTGGTTCCCACGCCTTGCCGGCAAGCGTTGACGAACGACACTGGCCGTCTGTGCAGCAGCAGGGCGGCGACGAGAAAGGTCATGTTGTAGGCGTTGATCGTCCAGGTGGTCCCAAAGCCGCGGGTGGCCAGCGAGTGGCCAAGCGGGTAGGCGATCAGGATGGCCGCTAACAGCACCCAGCCCGGGAAGCGATCGATTCTTCCGGCCGGAGTCGGCGAGTCTTCCGGGGAATCCGGTGGCTTCGGCAGGATCTGTTGAATTCGCTCCGGGGAAAGCGTAACCGCGCCTCGGCGAGGGTGGAGCGCCACTACCGTGAGAAAACCCACTGCCGCCATCACCAGCGCAAAACCGAGATTGAACGGAGCGAACAATGTCTCGGTCACCGGTACCAGACGATCGACAATGGGACTTCCGGTCGCCGGTGCGAGGAGAGGATTTCCCGGCGTGGCCAGGATAAGCGGCGCCGAACTCGAAAGCCCAAAAGGAAACATCGTCCCCAAACCGAGATAAGCGGCCGCGATCAAAACCCGGATGTCCGCGTTGGGGTTGTGGCGGCACAAGAACGGTACGAGCAGGGCCGACGCGACGAGGCATAAGGCCCAATTCAAGTACGCCGCGGCAAGAGAAAAGACGGCGGCCAAAGCGACCGCCTGCAAAGGCCGGTGGGGATCGGGCATACGGGCCAGACGGTCGAGCAGCTTGAAAACCGGTGGAGAAGATACACAGGCGTGGGAGGCGACCATGATAATCGTAAACTGCATGGCCAGCTCGAGCAGGTTCCACATCCCCCCGCCCCAGGCGAGGACAGCGTCCTCGGCTCCGACGCCCGCTCCCAAGACGGCCAGCAGCAAGGCGCAGCTTGTGAGGATCATGCAGATGACCCAGGAGTTCGGCACCCAGCGCTCGGTCAAGCGCGACAAGCCGGCTCCCAAGTCTCGGAATCGGTCGATCAAGGACGTCATGGCGTGTGTCCGGTAGGCCGTGGCCTTCGTCGTCGGAGACGATGTACTCTACCGCAAACGGCCGGGCGCGGTAAACAGACAGGGCTGATTAGTCGGCATTTCTCACCACCGTAACAGCGCTTGATGCAAAAGGCCCGGCGGCCATGGCTCGCGGCAACAGTCTGTGTACACGGCCCAACGTAGAGTATGCGGGCTGGCATGCGCGATGAATCGCGCTCCGGTTGATGAGCCGCCATACCTCGATGCGCGCAAGGCACCCGCTCCCGCGACGACGGTCGTGGGCAAGGCCGGCATTCACCCGCTATCGATCGCCGTGGCCCCAGCGTGTCGCCGGCAACGTCTCTTGTACACTGAAGGCAATCGGGTGGCGAGTCATCCTTCTTCCGGCTCGTCTTCCCCTCGGGAATCGGGATGAAGCTTCACCAGTTTATCTTGGCCGGTCTCTTAGGCGCCGGCTTGTTAGTGGCCGCCCTCTATTGGATCGCCCGCGGCAAGACAGCGCGGGTGGAGGGTTCGATCACCGAAGTCCGAACGCTCGGGATGGACCAGAACAGTTCGGTGGCTATCGTCGATTTCGAATTCACGAACCGTTCAGAAGCCTTAGTGATGATCG
The DNA here is from genome assembly GCA_965206025.1 of Bryobacterales bacterium. Taxonomy (GTDB): domain Bacteria; phylum Acidobacteriota; class Terriglobia; order Bryobacterales; family UBA6623. The sequence continues at coordinate 2,135,525 of CBDBIU010000004.1, forward strand.
CCGACCGCGACCTGATCGTCGTCGATCAGCACGACAGCGCCCATGAGAGCTACACGCTCAAGACCGCGGACCTGCGGCAGCTTTTTCGCTACTTCCCGGCGTTGGGCGAGATCAAGCATGAACCCCTCGTCCACCGGACTAAGATACCCTCGGGTGAATCGTTGCGGGGCATGGTCGGCGCGCGGTTTGAAATCCCCAAGCACGAGCTCGACCTGAGACGAGAAATCGTCTTTCGGGTCGCCGACGTCGACGGCGCGGTCTCGGAGTTGAGCTTGGAGTCCGATCAGCCAAGCTCCGCGGAATAGGCCTGCGCCTATTTGTCGCAAAAGGCGAACAGCACGCGCTAAGGCCGCCGCGCGCTAGACGGGGCCAAGGCCGTACAACCGCTTCTTTCTCAGCAACGAATCCGCCGGTATTCGCGATGCCAGCCGCTTGATGCCCGCGACGCCTTCGCGGTAGACGGGGGAAGCCGTGTCCATGGGGATGGGGACGGCTCGGCCTGTTGCCGCCGACTCAAAGGCGGCCATGATCATTTCCTGTGCGTCGCGAGCCATTTGGCCATCGACCGCGGGTGCGCGATCGTTTTTCACGCTGTCGATGAAGTCGATGTACAGGCGGCGAAACGCATCCACGTTCTTGTCGAGTGCGTCTTGGTAGGGCGGCATGGTGTGCTCCTTCACGCCACTCGAGCTCGTTACCAGAATTTTCTCCACCGGCGAGGCCACGCTTTCAGCCGCCGAGCCGAAGATGAGTTCCATACTGAGGCGGTCGGTGATGATTCCCTGGCTGTAGGTGCGCATGCTGTGGTCTCTGCCGATGGCCGGCATGTAACTCGCCATGGCCTGGGCCAGTCCGGTCGGGAATTCAAAAATCAACGAACCCACGTCTTCCACGTCTCCCGATTCGGCCTCTCCCAGCCGGTCGATCGATGCGCTGACACGAACCGGGTCCGCGCCGAAGTAGAGCTTGGCCAAATGAGCCAAGTGGACGCCTTCGTCCATGACAACTCCGCCGCCTGAATGGGCGGCCTTCGCCCGCCAGGGTGTCATCACCCACTTTCCCAATGCGTAGGCCCCCAGCCAAGCGAATCTCGTCGTCCCGGCGCCCTCGTCTTCGAAAAGTTCCCGAATGAGCAGATTCTCGGGATAAAAGTTCATCTCATGGTAGACGCCGAGTTTCAGCCCGCTGCGCCGCATCGTCTCGATCATTTCGTCAGCGTCGGGCAGATTCGTGGCCAACGGCTTTTCGCAAATCACGTGTTTACCGGCCGCCGCGGCGCGGATCAGCATTTCCTTGTGCCAGTGATTGGGGGCCGAGATGCTGACGAGATCGAGGTCCCCCACCGCCAACAACTGCTGGTAGTCTTGAAACTCGAGGCAACCTTCGAGGCCGAATTTCTCCTTGAACGCCGCCATACGCGCCGGCTCACTGTCGGCGAGCGCGACGACGTTGATCTCCGGGACCCGGCGCAGCGCGCGAGCGTGCAATTCGGCAACCCATCCGCAGCCGATGACGCCTAGTTGGAATTGATCGTTCGAGATGGCTTGTCTCCCTTTTCGCGCGCTTCCGAGTCCTTTTCAGCGAGCCGATTCCCTCGACGCCCAAGAATGGCGAGGCGTCGGGACCGGCTGCCGTCACATAGCCGCCGGGTTCATTCCCTGGCCGCGGCTTGGGGCGCCCGTCAGGCGATGCTCACAGTGTAATCTTCAGTGTTCCCTGTTCCACTTTGAGCGGATATGTCTTGAGGCGCATCCCCTTTCGGGACATTGCTTCACAAGTCGTAATGTCGAAGTCGGACCCATGCCAGGGGCAATAGAGGATTTCCCCTTCTTTCTCCCAGATGAGTTTCCATTCCGTCTCGGGGCCTTGTGCAAGGGCGCCGGTGATCGTTCCTGTACAGACCGGTCCGCCTTCGTGAGGACACAGGTTTCTAAAGGCGTAGTAGCGGCCATTGGACTTGATGATTCCAATCTCTATTCCATCGAGGGTCACGATCTTATTCGACCCCTCGGAAATCTCTGATCGGGGTATGCACTTCACTCCCGGCTACCCCATATCTTGTGGTCGGCTGATCCGCCTGCCGCGTACGTGTTGGACCATCTCTGAATAGGTAGTGGGGCCAACGGCCGCGGCTTGTTGGACAAGCCGGTAGAAGAGCTTTCCCCGGTGCCGAGAGCGTCGTCGATTGAAGCGAAACGTGTACTCATCCAGGTAATAGTCCAGGTGCTCACGGCTTACCGCGCCTTGGTGCGTGCCGATCAACCAGCGCTTCAACAGGGCAGCCACACGGTGAACACGAGGCAACAGCTCAGAGGCTGATTGGCTGGAAGTTGCCAGAAAGTCGTATTCGTGCCGATAGCCAAGCGCCTCCAGACCGACGTAACCTTCCCAGCCGTCGGTGTGGATGGTGCTGTCGGGTTCAACAGCCTCTTGGATGAAGCCGTGTAGCTGGTGCTTGGAAGCTCGACGGATGCGCCTCATGCGGATCCTTCCTAGCCCCGCACCGTCTTCTTCAGCGGCGATGGCTACCAGTGCCTTTTTCTGCGTCTGCCGTCCGTGCAGTCCCTCTTCTTCGCCCCCAACATAGGTCTCGTCGACCTCTACGCGGCCGCTGAGCCGTTCGCGGCCAGGCCGCACCATCGCGCGCCGCAGCTTGTGCAGCAACGCCCAGGCGGTGCGGTAGCTTCCCAGACCCAAAATGCTTTGCAGTCCCAGAGCACTCGCCCCGTTTTTCTGGCTCGTCACCCACCACATCGCCCGATACCAGGTGCGCAGCGGCAGACGCGTGTCCTGGAAAATCGTGCCTGCCGTCACCGAAGCCTGATAATCGCACTGTCCGCAGCGCAGCAGGCCCCGCCGACTGCGGCGAGTTCGCTGCCCTTCACAGCGGGGACACCTAAAACCCTGCGGCCAGCGCAGTTGCATCAGATACTCGCGACACGCCTGCTCAGTGCCAAAACGCCCCTCAAACTCCTCCAGCGTACGCGGGTAGTCCTCCATGAGCCCGCATACTATATGTTGGGGCTTCGGGAGTCAAGTGCATACCCCGAATCTCTGATTCGTCCATCAGTTCATACTCGGCCATCGCCATCTAGCTCCTGGGGATATCGAAGAACTGAGCCGCGTTCTCACCCATGACTTGTCGTTTGACTTCTTCCGGCATCGGATAGTTGAGGATTCTGGACGGGTGATCGAAGTCGTGATGAGGCCAATCGGAGGCATAGATGATGTTGTCGAAGCTGCCGATGAGTTCCAGGAGTTTCAGGTAGTCGCCTGGTTTCTCCGGCTCCTCGGCAGGCTGTGTGGAAAAGCGAAAGTTCTTCAAATAGTGACTGGGCCGTTCCTTGAAAAAAGGCAGCAGGCGACCCCGCCACTCGTGGTACTCGTTGTTGAGTCTCATCATCACCCACGGAACCCAGGCCAATCCTCCTTCATTGAAACTGATCTTCAGCTCCGGAAACCTAACGGGGATTCCGTTGCACATCAGATGAAAGAAGTTTACGGCCATTTCCAAGGAATGGCCGAATCCATGGCGACCCACCTCGTCGAACTGCTCCATCTGACAGGGGAAGGTCGGATAGCAGATCGCCAGGCCGTGCAGGGCGACCGGCAAGCCGATTTCTTGCGCCGCTTCGTATATGGGATGGTATTTCTTGTTTCCGTAAAGAGGATTGATCCCGGCGGCCGGCAGGTAAGCACACACCATCTTGTGTTTCTTGCCCAGCCTTCTGATCTCTTCCGCTGAGCCTTCGGGGTCTTGCGGAGCCACGCAGAGCGCTCCGTAGAATCCCTTTGTGTCGCTCAACCATTTGTCGATCAGCCAGCGGTTGTAGGCCCTCGCCAGAGCCATGGCGTAGTCGGCGTTTACCTGCAGGGCCAGCTTCAGAAGATGATCGGGAAACAGAATGGCCGAATCAATCCCCAGCGAGTCCAAATCCTGCCGGCACTGGGTAGGTGACGTGACGAACATGGGGCGGTTCTGGCCGCCCGGCCACAGAGGATCGGATCCGTCCCCGGACCCTTGCGCCAAACCCGGCACAACGTAGTCACCCACGGAGCCGAAGCGCGCCGAGGCGGCAGACTCCGGTACTATCGCCCCGACCGCCTTGCGCCAGGGCATTTCACAATGCTCCGCGAGCTCTTCCGGCAGTTCGTGTACGTGGACGTCACAGTCCACAATGCGCATGTTTTCCATCGTGACCGTCTACCCCCGCGCCGCTACGGCCCCGGTGCAGAGTAGCAACCATTGAGGCGCGCAAAATACAGTGACCCTTCGAACAGGGGCGCGGCATGCCGCGCCCCTACGGTCTGAACGCCAGCCATATCGCCATGGTTCACGAGACTCAGCAGATCATAACACGCACACCCAGCCGACCCGACGGCTGGCGCGCTTTTCTCGGCAGTGACGGGCGGGAGTGGAAGCAAATGCCCGCCGTCGGGGATGTAGGCTGCGATTCATCGCACCCGCTTGCCGACATCCTGTACGCTGGGCGATGTCCATGAACTGTTGGCGCGAGCCCGCGGACGCCGGACCTTTCGCCTCATCGACCGCGGGCCGTGGTGAGAAACGCGGGCTAGTGGGCATACGATTCATGGCGTCGACAGGCGGTCACGCTTCGTAACCGTAGCGGCGAAATGATGGCCGCAAAGCGGAACCCACCGGCGATTACGGGGCAGCCAAGCATCGCCCATGAATTGGTGCGCGTTCCGAGGCTTGAGTACTGATAACCTATTGACATCCGGCAGGCTTGCCCGGGTGGCGGAACTGGTAGACGCAAAGGACTTAAAATCCTTTGGTGCTATGCACCGTGTGGGTTCGACTCCCACCCCGGGCACCAATATTTTCTATGAGTTAGCCCGCTGCGTTCACGCAATCGGTCCGCGTTGCGGTGTCTGAACAATAAACGAACCAGGGCCAGTCAATTGCTGACCAAGAGAAAGGACTGACCATGTTGAACGAACTGACGCGACGTGACGCGATGAGAGTCGCAGGCAAAGGTGTGATGTCGGCTCTCGCGCTCTATGGACTCGATACGTCCACACTTTATGGGCAAGAGCCGGGAGGGAAGAAGTTTATCCTTAACGTCGGCGCGCTTGATTGCACACGGAGGGTTCAACTGATTTCTCCCGATCTCTCCGCGGAATGGTGGTATCTGGCGCCGGAAAACGTCTGCTCCGAGAGAGGAATGCTGATCATCGACAACTTCGATGTCCAGTGGAGTGGGCCGGATTCCGAAGGCGTGCTGGAACATAGTTGGGCAACCAACGAGGCCTACCTCAACGTCATGCGAAGTCGCTACAAGTTTGTGGATGACAAGGGATCGATCCGCTATCGGGTCCGGCTGACCCCGCGCGCCAACGGTGTCGATATCGACTTCCGGATCCGCAACACGGGAAAGAGCACGCTGGAGAACGTGACGGCTGATTTTTGTCTGATCAATCACGGCTACCCCGTCTACCCGTTCCTCAATCGCAAGGTCTTCACGAAGAACCTCGAAGACCGATGGGGCGGCCGGTCCTTTCTGGACACGGATTCCCATCGTACCTGGGTCCATGCGGGCGGCAAACTCGTACAGGCCAGCTCCATGCGCGCCCAACAACCCTGGAAGTGGATGGTGAAAGGCGCCATCGTGCCCCAGCCGCTGCTGGCGTTCTATCGCGCCGAGACGGCAATCGACGATCGCGTGGACAAGTCGGTAATCTGCCGATCGTCGGTTTCCCGTGACTGGTCCGTGGTCTACGGCTGGCAGAGGGGGTTCCTGGTTTGGCAGAACCCTTCTCTTCAGTGCATTCACGTGGACCCGGAGTTCGGGAGTATCCCGGCCGGCGAGGAAGCTTCAAATCACGGGTCGATTCGCCTGTTTAACGCTCCGCCCCAGGAAGCGTGCGAGATGTTCAGCGATGAACTGTTTGCCGAAAGAAGTTTTCGTCGCTGAAACCCTTTCAGATTCGCCGGACCTAACTTCGGCCCCAGGGCTGCTAGCGAGTGTCGCGATCGCGCCGATCCGCCGAGGTCTGAGATCGTATACTTCTGAGCATTTCGGCCGGGCCCGCTGCATCGGGAACAAGGCGGACGAGCCGCTCGGCGTAGGGCAGCGCGCGCTTGAATTGCCGCTGCCGGATGTAGAAGACCGTCACGGCGTAGACGATGTCGGGGTCGCCGCGGTCAAGCCGATCAGCGTCGAGTAGTACCTTCTCGGCCTCTCCCAGTCGGCCCAGTTGCTGGAGCGCGAGACCGTGGTTGTAGCGGACACGGGCTCGGTTAGGGATTAGCTGGGCCGCGCGCTCGAGGCTTTCCGCGGCTTCGGGGATGCGGTTCGTTTCGGCGAGCAGCAGTCCCAAGGAATAGTGCAGCTCTCCTTGTTGGGGAACCTTCTCGCCGGTTGCCCGCAATACCTCCTCCGCATCACCGAACCTGCCTTGCTCGGCGTAGAGAGTAGAAAGGTTCAAGGCGGCGGGGACGAAATAGGGGTCGATCTTCAGGGCTGCGCGGTAGTACGCTTCCGACTGCTCAGCTTGACCGCGGTTCGAGGCCAGGACCGCGAGGTTCCACGACGCAGCCGGTGTATCGAGCATCGCTTGCTGGGTTTCGCGGAACTCCTCGAGTGCGCTGTCGAACTTTTTCCGCTGCCCGGAGCTCAACTTGTCGGCGGGAATCGCCGACAGTACCCGGGCGGCTTCAACGCGTACGGCGCGAATCGGATCGCCAAGCAGCGGTGCAACGGCGTGTACCCGGGAACCGGGATCGAGCCCGTCGAGTCCCGCCAACGCTTTGGCCCGCACCAGGGCACTTTCGTCCTTCGTCAGCGCTGCCATTGCCGCCAGGCCATCCTCGCCGTAGCCTTGGAGGAGTTCAAGCGCCGTCGCGCGGACGATCGCAGGCTGCTTCCTATCCAGCGCTAATCGAATTAGCTTGACTTCCCCGTCGCGGGCGCCGGTGCGGCCGGCCAGAATCGTTTCCGCGAAGTGCGGCTCTGGCTTTCCCTTGCCTCCATACCATGTTGCGACGGCGTCAGCGGCCCACTTGCTCGACTTATCCTCGTGACACAAGTTGCAGGCGTTGGGTGTGCCTAGCTTGACCGACAAGTCAGGGCGCGGCACTCGGAAGCCGTGATCCCGCCGGGGATCGACGACCATGAACACCTTGGCGGGCATGTGGCAGTTGACACACTCAGCTCCGTCGGAGCCGGGGGCGTGATGGTAGTGGCCGGCGCTGTCGTAGTTTTTCGCTTGCAGAGTGGGGAAGTCTTCCGGCGGAGCAGGCTGATGGCAGCGAGTGCACAGGCTGTTGCCTTCGCTTTGCGGGTTGCCGCTGTGTGGGTCGTGGCAATCCGTGCAGCGGACACCCTCCCGATACATCTTGCTCTGCAGGAACGAGCCGTACACGTAGACTTCTTCGAGCACCTGTCCATCTGGATGATAGAGATCCTCTCGCAGGGTTTCGACCAAAAAGTCGTCGAGCAAGGGGCGGCCATGGACGTCGTGGGGGGCGACGCGGCGTCGTCTTGCGTGACACCGAGCACAGGAGTCGATTTCGCCGCCTGCGTCGAGACCCGAAAACCTAACTTTGAGGCCATCATCGGTCGCCCGCTCTTCTCGATTGGTCTCTCCCTTCCGGGCCCATGCAACGTGGGCCGCGCCTGGTCCGTGACAGGCTTCGCATCCGACATTGATCTCGTCCCAAGCAGTTTGATAGCGGTCCTGATCGGGGTCGTAATTCTTGCGCAGGTTCGTCGAGTGGCACTCGGCGCACATGTGATTCCAGGTTTGGTAAGGGCCGGTCCAGTGGAGCGGGCCGCCGGCTGTGATTCGCTCGTCGGGATATAAGTGAAACCAGCGATTTTCACGGCTGTCCCAAGCGATGGTTAGGCACTGCAAGCGGCCGCCGGGGAACTCGATCAAGTACTGCTGGAGGGGGTCCACGCCGAACGTATAGCGGATGGCATAGTCGGTGGGTTTGCCGTCCGGCCCCTCGGTGCGCACGAAGTACCGCTCGTTTCTTTTGAAAAAACGCGAAGAGACGCCGAAGTGCGTCACCTCGACACCGCTGAAGTCTCCGAGGACGGCATGCTCGTTGGCAGGCCGCATCGATCCGAAGTGGTGTGAGTCTCCCCAGGCGCCGTACTGTTGCCGATGGCACTGCGCGCAGGCCCGACTGGAGACGAACGCGACGCCTCCCGTCCCGACGCTGCGTTCCTGGCGCGGCCAAGTCTCGGATGATCCCTGGCAAGAAACGAGGGTGAGGACCGCTAGGGTAGCGGCGGTAAGTCGAATCCGTCGCGACAATACGGCCATTGCGTCTAGGCTAACAGCCCCTGGTGGAAGTCGTTGGCCTCAAGAAATGGGTACGGTCGCGCCACTCAGCTTTTCTACTGTGAAAATAGGCTTTGTCCGTGACATGAATCGCGTCACGGACCATGTTTTCATGCCACGGGGGTGTAGGCAGTTCATGGCGATTCACCAGCGACCGGCGGGAGTGGAGGCAAGTGCTCTCCGTCAGGGATGTAGGGCGCGCGATTATCGCGTCCACTTGCCCCGCAAACCGTAAGCCGGACCCGCGAGGCCCGCTCCGCCAGGGGGTGACCGAGGTGCCGGGACGGTACAATTAGCCGCATGAGCGATCAACCCTTCGGAGCGGCGATCATCGGGACCGCTCACGCGCACGCTATCGGCCACCTCGACGCCATCCGCAAGTCGCGGAATTGGGACCTCGTCGCGGCGGCGGAGCCGAATCCCGAATTGCTGGCCAAAGCGAAAGCCAATGCCCGCTGGGACGGCGTCGCCTGGACTTCCGTGGATGCCCTGCTTACCGACGACCGTATTCAGATGGTGTGTGTCGAGACCGACCCTTTGGAGTGCCTGCCCTACGCGCTGCGCTCGATCGAAGCGGGCAAGCACGCCAAGATTGACAAGCCGCCGGGCATCGACTTTCAGCTATTGAAAAAGATCTTCGAGGAAGCCGAGCGGAAGCACCTGCTCATCCAAATGGGGTATGTCTATCGATACAACCCGGCCTTTCGGCTTGCCTATCGCGCGATTCAAGAAGGCTGGCTCGGGCCGATCCGCTCGGCCGTCTGCCAGATGAACGACAGGCTGGGCCCGGCCGGCCGGCGGCGTCTCGACCGATACCCCGGCGGGCAGTTTTACGAGATCTGCGGCCACATGCTCGATGCGCTCGTGTGGCTGCTCGGCGAGCCTTTGCGTGTCAGCTCGCTCCTGCGCCATAGCGACCCGGTCGACGACGAGTTGGAGGACGACGTCCAGGCCACGCTCGAGTTCGAACCGGCGCTGGCGGTCCTCAAAAGCAATACCCGGGATGGCGAACGCTACTTCTACCTATTCGGCGAGGCCGGCTCGATTCAGATCGATGCCCCCGACCGTCCGAAGGTGCGACTGGCGTTAACGTCCCCGCACGGTGAGTTTTCCGCCGGCTTGCACCAAGTGCCCGTGGGGCCCTCGGTCCGTCTCATACCGGACCTCGATGAGTTGGCAGGCGCCATTCGCGAGCGGCGCTTGGTGGAGTACTTCACTCCCGAACACGATCTGGCCGTCCAGCGAGTGTTGTTGGAGGCTTGCGGGGTGAAGGTTTAGCCCGCTTTTCTCACCAGGTGGCGAGGCGAAGTGCGTGAGAGGCCCGTCAGTACAAGCCGCGCGACGCGCCGAAGCGGCTACAGCAGCCGGAAGTTAACTTCGACGTTGGCGCGGACTTTGACCGGAATACCGTCTTTCTTGCCGGGCACGAATTTCCACTCCTGGACGGCCTGGATCGCCTTTTCGTCCAGTCCGAGCCCCAGGCTGCGGACGACGCGAATATTGTGGGCTCGACCGTCCGGCCAAACCTGGATCGCCAGAACGACGGTGCCTTGATACTTGGCCTTGCGGGCCTCTTCCGAGTATTCGGGTTCAACCTTGTATGTCAGCCGGGGGGGCGAGACGCCGCCGCCAATCCGGAAGACACCGCCTCCGATCCCGCCTCCCGATCCGGGGCCTACCCCCGGGCCCCTGCCCGAGCCGACTCCCGTGCCTCTGCCCGTACCGATCCCGCCCCCGCTGCCCGGTCCCGCCGAAGGCGGCCCGATTCGGCTCAACGGGTCTCCGAAGACCGCCATGTTGATCCGCGGCACCTGAATATGGTCGGGCACGATCACGGTCGGCTCGACGGCCAATTCAGGATCGAGGTTCTTGGGCACGGGCGTGGGAGGAGCCAACTGCTTCAGATCGAACCGCGGCAGCTTTCCCTTGTTGGGGGGTAAAGGGCTGTTCTGGCCCCCTCCGCCCCCGCCCCCGGCGTCTCCCGGAGGCACGTTGCGAAGCTCGAGCAAATAGGGCGATAGGTCGAAGTCGAGAACAAGGTCGATCGAATCCCCGCTGATTCGCTGCAGAGCCGGGCCTGAGAACACGGTAAACAGCAAGATCACCGCCACGACATGGCCCGCGGCAGACCAACCCGCGCTTTGCTGCTTGTAGTCATAGGTGCCCCAGATGCTCTTGACCGCGATGGGCTTGGAGCTGAGCTTAAGCGGCGGAAGCTTCCTCTCCCGCATAAGGCTGCGGAAATACAGCTTCAGCGAACGGTACCAAGGATCTCCAACGGATTCGATCACCAACCGGCTGATGCCGGCTTCATCGCTCGCCGCCAAACTCCGGCGGTCGTAGCGGCGAACTCGGGGTAGCGTGCGCTTTCCCCGGAAAAGCTCGTTGAGCTGCCGGCCGAGAGAGACAAACCAGGACTCGTGAATCGAGGCCACCAACAACGAACTGAATGCACCCTCGTCTTGCTGACCACCCGAACCCAGAGCGTCACCGCGGGCGCTACGTACGTCCGTCGGGGTCGGTCTTTTCTCCAAGGTCGGCATGGGTAAAGGCGTAGCGTCGGCAACCGTCCGCGCTACTTAGGACGGCGAGCCTAGGCGCTCGGTTACAGGGATCCTCTACAGATCGACCTACCGTAGCCTTCTTAAGACCAATTTAGCATGTTAGCGGCTACTCCGAGCCTCAGGCAAGGGCCGGTAGGGGCGAGGAGGCGGAACCTGCGGCGAACAGAGCAGCATCCGCCATGGTGCCGGCAAGGCCACACAACCACAAGGGCCTTCTGGCGGCAACCGAGGTCATTTTCGTTCTTGACCGCGGCCCCACGCCCTCCAGGGGCACGAATCGGTCCGCTTCTCACGTGCAGGGGGCCGCGCCCTTGCGGGCGCGGCCCTGTTCGGACGTGATCTGCCTGAAACCGCACCCTCGTGGGCGCGGTTTCAGGACTACGACGCCGCTTCGACCGCCGGCATCTTGTGTTTGCACTCGCCGTTAGGACACTGCAGTCGAGAGCCGGTCTTGAGGTTCTTTTCTTCCATATATGGGCTGCCGCACTCGGGACAGGTTACAGCCACGGGCTTGCTCCAGGCGGTGAAATCGCAGTCGGGGTAGCGGCTGCAGCCGTAGAAGGTTCGACCGCGCCGCGAGCGCCGCTGGACCACCTCGCCCTCGCAACCCGCCTTGGGGCACGCCACCCCGATGGTGTTCTGCTTGACGTATTTACACGCCGGATAGTTGCCGCAAGCCGTGAACTCGCCGTAACGGCCTGTCTTCTGGACCAGATTGTTGCCGCACTGGGGGCACTTCTCGTCCAATTGGACGTCGGGTTTCTTGGCTTCTCGGTCGACGGGCTTGGTGGTCTTACAGTCCGGGTAGCCGGTGCAAGCAAAGAACGTGCCGAAGCGGCCCCGCTTGAGCGTCATCGTGCGCCCGCAGTTGGGGCAGTACTCGGGCTCGCCTTCGACTTTAGAGAGGTCCGCCGTGTCGACGTTGGGAAGATCGGCCTCCAGCTCTCGGGTGTTGGTGCAATCGGGATAGCCGCTGCAGGCGATAAAGCTGCCGTGGCGGCCCCAGCGAATGACCATCGGTTTGCCGCACTTCTCACAGACCAGGTCGGTCGGCCGCTCGAGCCGCTTCATGTCGGTCATGGTCTTGGCCGCGGCGTCGAGGTCTTTCGAGAATTTGTCGTAGAAGGCGGCCAGCGATTCACGCCAGTTGCGCTTGCCTTCCTCGATCTCGTCGAGCTCCTCTTCCATCCTGGCGGTGTAGGCGACGTCGAAGATGTCGTCGAAGCTCTCCAACAGCAGCTGGGTGACCACCTGTCCCAACTCGGTGGGGATGAAGCGCCCTCGGGTCTTCTTGACGTATTCGCGATCCTGGATAGTTGAAAGGATGGCCGCGTAGGTCGAAGGACGCCCGACGCCCTGCGCCTCGAGCTCTCTGACCAAGGTCGCCTCGCTATAGCGCGGAGGCGGCTCGGTGAAGTGCTGCTCGGGATCCAGCTTCTTGAGTTCGAGCGCGTCGCCTTGCGCTACGGCGGGCAGTTTGTGCTTGAGGTCTTCCTCGTCCTCGTCCTTCTGGTCCTTGCCTTCCAGGTAGACCACGCGAAAACCGTCGAACTTGAGCACCGATCCCGTGGCGCGGAACGAGTAAAGCGCTTCGTCCGCGCCCTTGGCGCTGATCTCGATGGTCGTCTGGTCGAAGAGCGCCGGATTCATCTGCGAGGCGACGAATCGCTTCCAGATCAGCGCATAGACTTTCAGTTCGTCCTCGCCGAGTTTCCCCTTGAGGGAATCCGGCGTGCGAGCGACCGACGTGGGGCGGATGGCTTCATGGGCGTCTTGGGCCGCTTTTTTCGTCTTGTAGACGTTCGCCGAGGGCGGCAAATATTGTTCGCCGTAGCGCTGCTTGACGTAGTCGCGGCATTCGGCCAAAGCATCGTCGGAGACGCGGGTCGAGTCGGTGCGCATGTAGGTAATCAAACCCACCGCCCCTTCCTTGCCGAGTTCAATGCCTTCGTAGAGCCGCTGCGCCATCATCATGGTGCGCTTGACGCTGAAGCGGACCTTGCGCGCGGCTTCTTGCTGCATGGTCGAGGTGATGAAGGGGGCGACGGGATTGCGTTTTTTCTCTTTGGTGGCGACGGACTCGACGAGGAAACTTGCCTTGGCGAGCGCCTCAACGATCTGCGTGGCGGTTTTTTCGTCGCCGACCTCGATGCTTTCCTTGTTGCGGCGGGTCAAGCGTGCGGCAAACATGGGCGGGGCCTTTGCCCGCAGGCGAGCCTCTATCGTCCAGTATTCCTTCGTCTTGAAAGCACGGATCTCCTGCTCGCGCTGCACGACAAGTCTTAGCGCAACGCTTTGCACCCGTCCGGCCGACAATCCTCGGCGGACCTTGTCCCATAGCAGCGGCGAGATCTTGTAGCCGACCAGGCGGTCCAAGATGCGCCGGGCCTGCTGCGCGTCCACCAGATCCAGGTTGATCGATATCGGGTTCTCGAAGGCCTTGCGGACGCTCTTCTGGGTGATCTCGTTGAACAGAACGCGATAAACCTTCAGGGTCTTGTTGCGTTTCCCTTGCAGGACCTCGGCAAGGTGGTAGCAGATGGCCTCGCCCTCGCGGTCGGGGTCGGCGGCCAGGTAAACGGCGGACGCCTTGCGGGCCTGCTTGCGGAGCTCGTCAATCAGGGCCTTCTTCCCCTCGATAACCTCGTAGGTCGGCTCGAAGTCGCGTTCGACGTCGACCGCCAGATCCTTTTTGGGCAGATCTTGGACGTGTCCCAGCGAGGCCTTGACGACGTATCCCTTGCCCAGATAGCGATTGATCGTCCTCGCCTTAGCCGGCGATTCGACGATGACCAGCGCTTGTCCTGTCGATTCTTTTGCCATAGTTTTCCGTAGCAGCGGGTTCAGGAAGACCAGACCCGAACGAAATGTTTTCCGGGCAGTTGCTTGGCCAGCCCGAAAAGCTCCAGCTCACTGAGCGCGGACAGGATTTCCGAAGCCGAGTGATCTTCGTAGTGACGAATGACCTCGTCGATGTGCATCGAAGAGTCGACGCGCAACAGCGAAAACAACTGCTTGGCCAGCCTGGAAAGCGAGTCCTGCCAAATGGATGCTTGGGCGGGGGAAGAAGTTTCATCCCCTGCTTCGGCCGGGTCCGGTTTCGCCGCCCGCGCCAGCTCCCGGCGAACGTCCAGAGGTAAATCTTCTAGCACATCGGTCGGCTCCTGGACAAGTTTGGCGCCTTGCTTGATGAGCAAGTTCGGACCCCAGCTTTGCTTGGAAACGATATTGCCCGGCACGGCGAACACCTCACGCCCCTGGTCGAGGGCCAGTCGCGCGGTAATCAGCGAGCCGCTGTACTGCGCCCCCTCTACTACGATAACTCCTAAGCTGAGTCCACTAATAATGCGGTTGCGGATCGGAAAGTTCTGCGGGAACGCCGTCGCGCCCAGACGGAATTCCGAGACGATGAGCCCGCCCTTCACAATTCGCTGCGCCAACTTCTCATTCTCTCGCGGATAGACGACGTCAACGCCGCAGCCAAGCACGGCGATCGTGCTCCCTCCGGCGTCGAGCGCCCCCCGGTGAGCCAAGCTATCGACTCCGCGGGCCATGCCGCTGACCACGACCAAGCCGGTCTCGACTAACTCGCGGCCTAGTTTCTGAGCCACCGACATGCCGTAGGGCGAAGGACGCCGCGAACCCACAACGGCAAGGTTGTGGCCCTCCAGCAGCTCCGCCCGCCCCCTGGCGTAAAGCAAGATCGGCGGATCGAAAATCTCCTTCAGTCGCCGCGGGTAGCGCGGATCCTGGTAGGAGACTATTTCTATCCCCGCCTGACGCGCCTTATCCAGTTCCGCGCCGGCATCTTCAAAAGTAATGCCCGAGTGGATCGCCTCCGCTATGGCGGCTCGCAGGCCGCAGGATTTCAGTTCACTTAGCGAGGCGTGGAAAACGGCCTGAGGGTTTCCAAACGATCGAACCAGCTTAAGCGCGTTCCGGGCGCCAAGCCCCGGAATTAAGTGTAACCCCAGCCAGTAAAGCTGCGTTTCCCGGCCGGATGAAGCGGTAGCCATCCAGCGTCTGAAGCTACGAATCTATCAGGAGTAGAGACCGCTCCGCAAGCAGGGGTGCCTGACCCGGACGCGGTCACGCGTTCTCGCCGCTTAGGATCTGGGTCACCGCGGGGAACTCGCGAAGTTCCGAGTAGTGGAGGACGCGAGCCGGCTCACCGCCTTGTTCGTCGCTGATCGGCGTCGGGCGCCGCAAGATAAACTCCGCGTAGTCGAAACGATTGTAGGCAATGTGCGCCATCTCCAGGCGATCGATCGCCTTCGCTTCGCCGCTGTCGAAATCCGGAACCAGCAGGGGGCCGGTGTCCACCTGAAACGAGGAGTTCTCGGGGCGGAAGTTCATCGTCTTGATCGGATACTCGAGCACGTAACTCAGACCACGCGCCTCTTCATGAATCTGGGTGCGCCCGTTGAGGGGAACGTTGTTGCCGGTCGCGTCATTCACGGCGGCGGGTGTTTCGAGCACACGGCTCCGCGGGAACCGGACGATGTCGATCTCGAGCGATTGAAACGTGTCGCTGACCGGATGGCTACGATGAGATTCTCCGTCATAGGTGCTCGCGCGTCCCATTTGACGCTCTTCGGTGAGTGAATAGATATTGCGGTATTCCCGGCTGGGGATTTGAAACAGTTCCTTTTCGGCGTACACCCACTCGGAGCGGCAAGGGGCGATGAGCACGAACTGTTCGGAAGCGCCCGTCGCCTCGTCGATCACGTCGGCAATCGCCTCCAACTGGATCCGCGCTTTGTTGCCGAGAGGAATGTTGTGGCGGGAATTGGGGCGTGGGTCGGTGCGGGGCGGCAGGTCCCAGGTCATATAGGACGATGCGAAGTTGCAAGCCGGTTTGTCGGCCGTCGGCGAGGCCGCCTTTGTCGCTCCAGGCTCGGACTCCGGCCCGCCGCAAGCCAGCGCGACCAATGAGGGTCCTACGGCGGTAATCTTCGCTATTCCGGCGTGAAAGCGTCGTCGGGTCATGGTATTTGCCTCCAGCGGGTCCGTTCCGTGGAGGGGATTGTAGCATGTAGCGAAGATGTCCAGTGCTCCGCAAAGCTTGTATAAACACCTTTGCCTGGTGATGAACCGCGGCGAGTTAGGACTGCCGCCCGGCCTCCTTCTGCAACTGTTCCCTCAACTCCCGCGGGTTTGCCGTCGGCTTCTGACAGGTGAAATTGCGGCAAACGTAGGCGCTAGGTTTGCCGTCGATTTGCGGGCGGTTTGCAAGCAGCGGTATTCGCTTGGGCGCTTCAGAATTGCCGGGGTCCAGACGCGCCACGATCTTATTGGGAAGGTACGTCTGGTACACCGCGCGCAGCAACTCTTTTGTTCCCGAATCGCCGCGGGATCCGACGATAGCGATCTCTTCAAAACCTTGATGCCAGGCTTCGACGCCACTGAGCAGCCGCTCGTGCTGGAAAGGCGAGCGCATCGCTTCACCGCCCGCGAAGACGCGGATGATCTGCTCGGCCTTTTGCCTCAGGGTGCCGCGATCGAGCAGAATACTGAGTTTTTGGAGGTTCCCGAGCATCACGGAGTTGCCGGATGGAATCGCGCCGTCGGTTGCGGTCTTGGCGCGGACGATCAGCTCCTCGTGATCCGAAGCGGTGAAGAAGAACCCGCCGCCGGCTTCGTCCCAGTAGTATTCGACGGCGGTATCGAGCAACTGCTCGGCGGCATCGACCCAGCGCAGCTCTCCACTCCATTCGTAAAGCGCCAGTAGGCCTTCGATCAGAAACGCATAGTCGGTGATGTAGGCTTTCAGTCGCGCCCGGCCCTTGCCGTAGGTAGCTAACAAGCGGCGGTCGCGCAGCATGGCGTCGAGAATGAACTCGCCCGCCCGCGTCGCGGCCTCACCATAGCGGCGCTCCTCGAGCACGGCCGCCCCTTTGGCCAGCGCGGCGATCATCAGGCCATTCCATCCGGTGAGGACCTTGTCGTCGAGACCGGGACGCACTCGCTCTTGGCGAGCTGCGAATAACTTTTGCCGAACTTCGGCGACCGCCTTTTCCACCTTCGCCCGATCGAGGCCGTGGAGCTTGGCGATGACTTCGATCGGACGGTCGGCTTGCAGAATGTTTTTCGGCCCCGCCGGGACGTGTGCGTCCCCGGGATGGTCCCAATTGCCGAGTTCGGTCACGTCGTAATGGGAAGCGAACCAGCGGCCGGCCTTTTCCCCGGCGATTTGGAGAACCTGCTCCAAGGTCCAGATATAGAATTTGCCCTCCACCCCCTCGCTGTCAGCGTCTTCGCTGGAGTAAAAGGCGCCTTCCGGGCTGCGCAGGTCCCGCAAGACGTACTCGAAAATGCCGCGTGCCTTCTCCTCGAAAAGCTTTTTGAGTTCGGGCCGTTCCGTCGCCTGAAGGCCATCGAGGTAAATGGAGCTGACCAGCGCCTGGTCGTAGAGCATTTTTTCAAAATGCGGCACCAGCCATTTAGGGTCGGTCGAGTAACGGTGGATGCCGCCGCCGAGATGGTCGTAGATACCGCCGTGACCCATCTTCTCGAGCGTCAACTCGACGGCGCTGTGGTAAGGCTCGTAGCCGGAGTGGCGGTGCTCCCGCAGCAGCAGGTCCATCGACAGGCTGGGCGGGAACTTGTTCGCTCCACTTGACAGACCCCCCAGCGAGCTGTCGAACGCCCGCCAGAGCTGTTCGGCGGCCTCGCTGACCCCGGACCGCGGAAGGACTTCACCGCCTTCTCCCGGCTCGTGCATTTCCTGCATGGCGGAGGCGACTTTGTCGCCGTCGGCCTCCAGCGCGGGACCCCTCTGTTTCCAGGCCTCGGCTAGATGCGACAGCAGGGTTTTGAATCCGGGACGGCCGTACATGCCTTCCTTGGGGAAGTAGGTTCCCGCGTAGACTGGCTTCAACGTGGGGCTCAGAAACACACTCATGGGCCAGCCCCCATGCCCTCCTGTGTAGAGCATCGTGGCCGTCATGTAGATTTCGTCCAGGTCGGGCCGTTCTTCACGGTCCACCTTGATGGAGATGAAGTCGCGGTTCAAAAGCTCGGCCACGTCCTCCTGCTCGAAGCTTTCATGCTCCATGACGTGACACCAATGACAGGCGGCGTAACCGATGCTAAGAAAGATCAGCTTGTTTTCTTCGCGCGCCCGGCCGAGAGCTTCCTCGCCCCAGGGATGCCAGTTGACCGGGTTGTGTGCGTGCTGGAGCAGGTAAGGACTGGTTTCGTGAACGAGCTGGTTGGTGTGTTTCGGCTCCATTATCCTATGGATCATAGCAAGGGAATGTCGGAGGAGGAGCCGATGCCGATTGCCTGCTTCGACCGTCAGCCGCGGCCCCGACATGCTGTACGCTGGGGGGGGTGTACACGAGCCGTGGCCGCCGGGCCGTTCAGCCTTCTCACCGCGGCCGCGGTGAGACTTTCTCCAGGATATCGGAGGCGGTAGCGGTCCAGATGTAAGGTTTGGGGTTGTCGTTGTGTTGGTCGATATAGGCGTCGATGGCCGCAACAAGTTCATCCACACTGCGGAACGCCCCTCGGCGCAGGCGGTTCTCCGAGAGATCGCGGAAGAATCTCTCGACCATATTCAGCCACGAAGAACTGGTTGGGGTGAAGTGGATGTGGAATCGTTTGTGGCGGGCGAGCCAGCGTTGCACCTTTTCGTATTTGTGGGTCGCGTAGTTGTCCACGATCAAGTGCAGTTGTTTGTCGGGCGAGGTCTGGCGGTCAATCAGCCGCAGGAACTTCAGCCATTCAGAATGGCGGTGTTTTTTCATGCAGGTGCTGATCAGCTTGCCGTCGAGCGTATTCAGGGCGGCAAACAACGTAGTCGTGCCATAGCGTTTGTAGTCGTGGGTCCTGGTCCCGGCTCGCCCCTTTTTCAGCGGCAAACCGGGTTGCGTGCGATCCAACGCTTGAATCTGACTTTTCTCGTCGACCGACAACACCAGGGCGTGTTCGGGTGGGTTCAGATACAGCCCGACGACGTCCTCGAGTTTCTCGGCAAAGCGGGGATCGTTACTGAGCTTGAAGGTGGCGGTGCGGTGCGGCTTCAAGCCGTGTGCGTGCCAGATACGCCGCACACTGGCTTCACTGATTCCCATGGCGGCGGCCATCGAGCGGGTGCTCCAGTGAGTGGCGTTGGGCGGAGTTTGCTGCGTGGTCTTGGCGATAAGTTCCCTCATAAGTTTCGCGGTGATCCTCGGTTTGCGGCCGGGACGAGGGGCGTCCTTTCCCAGGCCGGCGAGTCCGAGTTGGAGGTACCTTTTCCGCCACCGCGCCGCCTTCTCCGGGGTAATATTCAACTCGGCAGCGATCTGTTTGTTGCGGTAGCCGGTGGCAGCCAGCAGCACGATTCTCGACCGTTCAATCAGACGGGCCGGCAGCTTTCGGCTCCGCACGATGGTTTCCACCCGCGACCGCTGATCCACGTCCAGTTCAACCTGGGGAGCAATACGCATCGCGGACGTCCTCTCAATTGTATAGACCTCCCCACAATTATAAACGTTACTATTTACGACGCGCTACACTAGCTTTCTGGCGTTTCCAAAGCGAAGCTAGCGCTGGGCAAAGATCGCGATTCACAACCACCACCAAACTGATTCCCCACGGATCAGCTTGGCTTGGGCTTCCATCTGCTCTGCTTCACCCTCGCGGTTCATCTAATATAGCAGGGCGGCGTAGTTCTCTAAAACTGGATTATCGAGTCCTTGCGGCAGATCATCAGTACTGTTAAATAAGCGTCGCGAAGTTTCTAATTTGGGCAAACGGTACAGCAACAACCCTTAGTTTTGCAAGGGTTTGGTGGGGGTCACAGCAGGGCTATGGCGACCTCTTGATCCAAACTCAGCGCCAAGCTCCATGCCGCCCAACCCCGCCAAATCAGCCAACCGACTGCGGTGTCGTCAGCGTACTCGCCCGAGTCGGGGGAACTCCCTACTCCAAGACAGGTTCAGCCTCCTCTTCGGGCTCGGGACGAATGTCGTGACTGTTCATGATGACCCGAGCACAACTGTTCCAGCGGATAATGGCGGAGTCGTTTCCTTCCCGGCGGAGCTGTTCTGCTTTTTCGTACCAGTTCATCGCTTCCCGCAGCGCCCCATAAGCCGCAAAGCCTGCCCGCGGCCCTCCTTGTTTGAGCCTCCCCTTGGCGCGCCGTTCACAGATAATGCCGGCGTAGTAAGCCCGCTTATATTCGTCGGCTAAACGGGGTACCAGTTTCCGCGCCTCTTCGAGCGCCCGGGCCGCGACAGGGCCGCCCACGCCCGAGCTGATCTGGTCCGTCAACGACAACAGAAGTCCAACCAGAGCCTCATCGTGATCCGGCTCAATCCGCAGGACATCGAGACAGATGCTCTCGGCCTGACCGGGCTCGTTCAAAAGCCAGTAGCGCTCCACCTTCCTGAGGGCCTCGGGAATACTCTGCCTTGAGATCGGTTTCAGTTCGAACTCCATGTGGCCTCCTTCAAACCCTTGGAGCGGCGGGGCTTCGGCCTGCCCGGGGGCAGGTTGCAAACCCGCCCGACAGCGGAATCGGTCAAACTGACCCAATGCTTGTGCCCGCGGGCTGACGGGTCACGGCCTCCGCTCGGCGAAAGAGTCTACTGAATATTCCACAACAGGTAGCCTGCCCAAACCGTGCCGGCAACGGCCGCTCCATAACAGCAAGTGAATATCAGTGAGTGGAGGTGTTTGATTTGCAAGCCGTCATAGAGAGTGAAGCGGAAACGGTGCGCCCAATGGAACAGTGCCAGGAAGCAAAGGACGAACAGATAAGCGCGAGTCAGGGGCAGTCGCAGCAGAGCGCTGAGACTTTCGTAACCGGGAGGGTCGATCCAGCCCAGCGGAAATGCGAGACCGAACAGGAACACATGAATCGGGATGAACAACGCCGTCATGACGCCGCCCGCGCTGAACAACGACCACAAGAACGGCTCATTTGATTTCTTGGGCATCTATCCCCTCAAGATGAACCAGGCAACGAGCCCTGAGATCACCACCCAGGCTACGTAGTTGGGCGCGATGACGGCCACATCGGGAAGGCGCTTGCCCCCGACGCGCACTACGATGGCGCGCGGCGTCACGTTAAACCAACTGGTCGTGTGAAACACGACGAAAAGAAAGGCGACCGCGTGAAGCACGATCAGCAACGGAGTCTGTAACCAGTCTTGAAAAGCGGCGTAGGCTTCGGTCCCCTCGGCCAGAGCGCGAATCTGCAGCAGGGTGATCACGATGAAATAACCCACGGCCACGCTGCTGAGCTCCCGCAACATGAACTTCAGGTGATGCCACCGGTGGAGCCACCAATACGTGGACATGCGGGCGCGATAGAGGCGAGGCGCAAAATGAGCGCCAGGCGGGCTGGAGCTCATCTCACTTCCCTCCCCAGGGCATCAGCAGTGACTGGAACCAGTCCGTCGTGGCCGTCAATTTGTATTGCTGGATCGCTCCCGCCGGATCGACATGCTTGGGACAAACTCGGGTGCACTCTCCGACAAACGTACAGTCCCATATGCCTTCTTCCTGCGATAGGATCTCGAGTCGCTCGCCCGCCCCCTGATCTCGGGAATCCATGTTATAGCGCTGCGCCAGGGCGATGGCCGCCGGACCGATGAAGTCGGGCTCCAACCCATAGACCGGACACGCCGCGTAGCAAAGCATGCAGTTGATGCACATGCTGAACTGCTTGTAGGTGTCCAGTTCTTGGGGCGTCTGTCGGTATTCGCCCTCCGACAAGGGTTTTTGCTCGTCGCGGACGATCCACGGCTTTACGCTCTGCAGCTTGGCCAGGAAATCGCTCATGTCGATGACCAGATCGCGAACCACGGGGAAGTAGCGGAGCGGCTCGACCCGGATCGGCCCTGGAACGTAATCGTTGAGAAACGTGGCGCAGGTCAACTTCGGTTCGCCGTTGACCATCATGCCGCAACTGCCGCAAATCCCCATGCGGCAGGACCAGCGATAAGACAGCGACCCATCCAACTCGTCCTTGATGTAGTTGAGCGCGTCGAGAACCACCCATTCTTTCCGCAAGGGCACCTCGTAGGTTTGAGACGCGGGCTCGGTCTCCTCCTCGGGACGATAACGCGTCACTTCCAAACTGATCGTGTCTGCCATCTGCTCCTACCTTCCGTAGACTCGCTCGCCCGGAGGCCAGCGGGTGATCTTCACGGGCAGCAGCTCTACCCTCGTGGAACCGTCCTGATTACGGGATATCAGCGAATGTGCGAGGAACTTCTCGTCGTCTCTTTCGGGGAAGTCCGTGCGCTGGTGGGCGCCGCGGGACTCGGTTCGGTACAAAGCCGACTGGACCATCGCCTCCGCCACATCGAGCATGAACGACAGTTCAATCGCGGAGGGGACTTCCGTATTGAACGTCCGGCTGTGGTCGCTGATGGCGATGTCGTTGAAACGCTCCTTCAATTCGCTGATTTTGTCGGCGGAGGCGCCGAGCGAACCGCCGTGGCGGTAAATGCCGACGCCCTCTTCCATGGTCTCCTGCATCTGTCGGCGGATATCGGCGATGCTTTCTCGGCCACCGGTCTTCTCAAGAAAGTCTTTCCCGAGCCTCTTGGTCTCCTGCCTCGCCTGGAGCAAAACGCGGTCGCCGATTGCCCCCTGCTCGGCGGCGTAAGAAGCAGCCAACTTGCCCGCCCTTGCGCCAAACACCAGCAACTCGGTCAGCGAGTTCGATCCCAGCCGGTTCGCTCCGTTGATGCTGACGCAGGCGGCTTCCCCGGCGGCATACAAACCCTCGATGGGCGTGGCGCCGTTTATGTCGGTGTGGACGCCGCCCATCACATAATGCACGACCGGCCGCACGGGGATAAGCTCGCTGACCGGATCGACGTTTTGATATTTCCGGCACAGCTCGCGCACAAAGGGGAGCCGGGTGTTGATGACGTTCTCGCCCAGATGACGCAGGTCGAGGTGGACAACCGGGCCGTAGGGTCCTTCGATAGTGCGTCCTTTTTCTCGCTCCTGTTCGAATGCTTGCGACAGCCGGTCACGGGGCCCGAGCTCCATGCTGCGCAGGACAGGCTTCGGTTCAGGCTTCCCGAGATCATAATCCTGCAAGTAGCGGTAGCCGTCCTTGTTGAGCATGTACCCGCCCTCGGCGCGGGAAGCCTCGGTGATGAGAATCCCGGTAAACGGCAGCCCCGTCGGGTGGTACTGGATAAACTCCATGTCCTTCAGGGGAGCGCCCTCGCGGTAGGCCATGGCCAGGCCGTCGCCGTTTTTGATGTTGGCATTGGTAGTGAAAGGGAATACCTTGCCGCAGCCTCCGGTAGTGATGATCACCGCCTTGGCCAGCAGGGTTTGAATCTTCCCCGAAGCCGTCTCGATGGCGACTACCCCTTGCGCGCGGCCGTCTTCGACCAGCAGCTTGGTGACGAACCACTCGTCGTAGCGCGTGATGGACTCATATTTGAGGCTTGTCTGGAAGAGCGTGTGCAGCATGTGGAAGCCGGTCTTGTCGGCGGCGAACCAGGTGCGTTTCTTCTTCATGCCGCCGAAAGGCCGGACGTTCACGCGGCCATCGTCACGCCGGCTCCAGGGGCATCCCCAATGCTCGAGGCGCAACAATTCCTCGGGGGCTTCGTTCACGAAGGCTTCGACGGCATCTTGGTCCGCCAGCCAGTCGCCGCCCGAAATCGTGTCGTAGATGTGCTCTTCGAGACTGTCGTCAGCGGCGACGACGGCCGCCGACCCCCCTTCGGCGGAAACCGTATGGCTCCGCATCGGGTAGACCTTGGAAACGACGGCGACGCTCAGTTCGGGGTTGGCTTCGGCCACGGCGATGGCCGCGCGCAGACCCGCGCCACCGCCGCCAATGATAAGAACGTCATGGGAAGGAACTTCCACCGGGATTTACGATCATACGATCCGGCGGTGTTGAGTTTCAAGTTTCGGTCGAGCTCCGCGGATTGCCGGGAAGGCTCTGAGAGGGTCAGCCGGTCCTTCTCCAACTGCCGCACCAGGTCCCTGGTCCGCCCTACAGGTAAAGTTCGTTGCACGCCAGCTATCCACCCCGCTGAGAGGAGCGGGTTAGCCGCTCGGCCGTCACGCCTTCTTCACCACCTCGAACTCAAAGCGCAGCTCTTTGCCTCGGAAGATGTAACTCAGGTAGTGCTCCCAAAACTTTCTGGTGAAGCGCAGGGCCGGCCACTTTTGATCGAGGTTGACCAGAAATTCGACGCCGAGAAAGCGCCACAGATTCGCCAGCGAGACGTAGGTACGAACGGGCTTGAGGCGGACGCCGGTATAGAACGGAAAGAGCCGGCGATCGGGAATGAAATTCTGGAACGAGTAGCAGTTGAGGGGATTGCGGTGGGTGACGTCGCATGCCCAATCGGGGTTCGTATAGTGCGGCGCCAGAAGGCGTATCCGTCCCCCTGGTTTTGTGACCCGATAGAGCTCGGAGATAAACGCGGTCACGTCGGGTACGTGCTCGACGACATGGTTGCCGACGACTTCGTCAAATTCGCCCTCGGCGAAGGGATAGGGGAGGTCCCCGAGGTCATGGATGACGTCGGCGTCCGTGTCGGGATTGTGGTCCATGCCGATCGAGCCGGGGTGCTTGTTGCGCCCACAGCCGACGTCGAGAATTTTCTTATCCCCAGCGGCAGTGGTCGCGCCCGCTTGGCGAGAGTTGCTCACCGACGGCCCCTTTGTTTCCTCTCATGGCCAAAGAACGCAAGTCTCTTCGCGGCCTTCCCAGCGGCTTGGCGGGAAGCGCCAACCTCCACTGTTCGTTTACGTCGATTCACCTACGATCCTTGCTATTCGCCCCGGTCGGAAGGTTGTTGTCCAACCAGGGCTGCCACCAATTCGCCCCCCATCATGGCCCTGGAAACAAAGAACTTCACCTGAAGCGAATTGGCTGGCTGTACCCGATTTTTCGCCACCTTCACTTCTACCACGGGCTGCTAGTTCACCACGACCGTGGTGAGAAAGGCGGTCTAAAACGTCGCGATCGGATTGAGCGGCGAGCCGGTTGCTCCCGGCACGGCGAGCGGGGCGGCCGTCAGCAGAAACTCCCAGCGCTTTTGCTTGGCGGCCTCTTCGGCCACGGCCTCAAGATCACAATTGTCGAAGATCGGGATCCCCATGGCAATCAGAACCAACTGGTGGATGGGGTGCGAGTTGCCTTTTACGCCCGAGGGCAGCACATCGAGTGCGGCGTCGCTACCTATCATGGCGATATTATGGTCCTTGATCCATCTGGCGCAGGTGGCATCGAGCCCGGCCGCTTTCTTGTCGGCGTCCCACGGCCCCTTCTCGTCTCTCGCCGGCCAACGGCCGGTGCGGATGAAGACCACGTCGCCGCTGGAGACCTTCAGGCCGGCCTTCTTTTCCCAGGCGTCGAGGTCGGCCGGATAGATCGGGGTGCCGGCTTCAAGGTAGGGGACACCCTTAAGGCGCGGAATGTCCATTAGAATGCCGCGCGAAAAAATCCCGCTCTTGACGTTATTGACGCCGAGCTTGCGGGCGCCCTCGTCGACCACTTCCTCTTGCGAATAGCCGTTGTACATCTTTCCCTTGTGGAACATGTGGCAAAGCGCATCCATGTGCGTGTGCGCGTAGCCGTGATAAAGGACTTTGAAAGTATCGACGCTGAAGCTTTTGATGGGCCGCAAGCCCGTGTAGTTCATCACGTGTTCAAAGGGGGAATCGTTGTCGGCGGCCTCTTCCTTCAAGACGTCGTGGGCCAGCGAGACGGAAATACCGCTCTCAACCAGCGCCGCGGCTTGTTTGCGTTTGGCCGGGGTAATCAAGTTCAGGGCGCCTAACTCGTCTTCCTTGCCCCAGCGGCCCCAATTCGACAGCTCGCTCATCCAGCCCTCGACCATCTCCGCGGTCACCGTAGGGGCCGCCTGGGCGCCGCCCCGAGGCGAGTCGAACGAACCCGTACATGCCACCAGAAGCGCCAGTAGCGCGCCTCCGACCGTCCATCGTCCCGACCTTGATCTTCGCATTGCCTGTCTCCTTGCCGTGCTGTTTCTCCGGGTCCATTGAGGGCCGGCGCCGCCGCCTAGCCCGCAAAACCCTGGAAGATTCAGAATCGCCTAGTGTAGCACCCTGTTTGGCCCTTGCATTGCAACCTGATGTGATGCTGTCGGGTCTTGTTGCGGGCCGGTCGCGAGCGCTTCCTCGATTTGGAGGCGAATCGGCAGTGGGTCGGTGCAGCTGAATCAGATCGAGCGGGAGATTTTCAAGCCGCGGCGGGGCGGGATCGGAGACCGCCGCTCCAAACAGATCCCGAGAAACTGACGGACCGGCGGTTGATTCGAATAGCAAAGTAATCCACGCGCTATCCTAAAGAAAGAAACTACTTCCGCGCTCTTCAATTCCGTGGCCGACATCGAGAACACTTCCAGGATCAAGTCTCTAACGGGACACAGATTACTGATGCCGGTGGGGGCTCTCGTGGCCGTCGCGGCGGTGCTTATCCATGGGGCTTTCGACCACCCGCCGCCCGCCGAGGCAGCGCCCCGCCTGGAAGTCGAACCGGCGCCGGCCCCGGCGTCGGTGTCGCCTCCCCGGCCTGAATCCGAAAGGATTCGGCTAGGTTATCAGGCTGACTATTGGTTGCAGCTCGGCGAGCGCGCTAGAAACAAGATTGCGCTCATCGGTCCGCAAAGGGCGCCTGCCGTCGTCGTCGCCGCCGGGTTGGCGGTTACCTCGATGCAGGTCGCCGAGGATTTTGTGGCCCGAGAATTGGCGCTGCACTTGGAGGAACGACACTCGCCCTCCGCGCCGGATGAGAATCCACAAGAGCCGGCGGGCGATGAAGCCGGCTCCTCGAACAAGAGCGATGAAGACCCGTCAAGCCAAGATGCGCAGTCGGCGCCCGCGCCCTACCGGCTTCTGGGGGTCGACTCTGATCTCGAACTGGCTGTTTTCGTGCTGGAAAAACCCTATCCAGCCGAGCCCTTCCGCCCGGTCAACCCGGCGGCGATTCCCCCAGGCTCTTTTGTGGCTGCCATAAGTATCGAACCCGACGATACGTTGCGAATCAAGCCGGGACACCTGATTTCGACGCACGCCTTAAACGGCTTAGCCGGGTCCGCCGGGTCGTCGTTGGAAGTGTCGGTTGGTCTGGCGGATTTGGGCCCGGCGGCGGCCGTTGTCGATCTCGACGGCAGCCTTGCCGGTGTCGCCCTGGAGTCCAGCCGCGGTGGTGTAAGGCTGCATTCCTCGGAAACTGTTCTGCGCTCGGTTGAAAATCTGCGCCAGGGGCGCCCTTGCTTGAGCATCGATGTGACCGAACTGATGCCCGACGCGGCAGCAGTACTGGGCCTCAAGGGCGGCGTCGTGATCGAACGGGTGCGGGCCGAATCGTTCGTTCCTGAACCGTCTCTTCGAGCCGGAGACATTCTGCTGCGATTCGACCGGGCGGATATCCGCGGCGTGGAACAATTCCAGCAGCTTTACATTGGATTCGAACCGGGAAAACTAGTGCGGTACGTAGTCTTCCGAGACGGAAAGCGGTTTTCCGGAGGCACCGTTCTCCCCAACCGAGACTGCCGGCCGATCACCGAACTGGTGGAGGTTTTCCCACGGATGGGCTTAGCCCTGCGGTGGGTGGAGGGTGGATCATCCGAGACAGGACCGGCGGAGGCGAGCTGGCAAGTGGCGGCGGCGACCGATCATTCTCCGGCGGCCCGCGGCGGCCTGCGCCCTGGCGACCGGATCATCGCCCTCAACCAGCGAACGTTGGACCGAGACACCCCTATTGGGGCTTTCGATGAATTCGAAAGGCTAGGGCGAGCCGTTGTGTTGACAGTCCAACGAGACGATCGCGTCCATCTCGTGGTGGTCACACCGCGTCCCGACTAGGCGAACATGCGGGACGCCTGGAAACTAATCGTCCATTTGATCTCCCGGGCCGGGTTGCGGCTGCGAGCCATGCGCCGTCTGGGTCGCCGAGTCACTCCCCGAGTACCGACCTGGGGATGGGCGATGGTCTGGTTCCGCTCGTCCTTCCTGCCCTCCCAGAACTACCTCATCATTCTGGCGATCGTTATCGGCGTCCTGACGGGCCTCGGGTCGGTTGGTTTCATTTGGGTTTTGCACCTGATCGCCGACTTTGCCCGCGATGACGTAGCGGGCGCGTTGGAGATATTCGGCTCCGCCAGCCTAGTGCTGCTGCCCGCCCTGGGAGGGCTGTTCGTCGGTCCCCTGATCAACCGCTTCGCGCCGGAGGCCAAGGGCCACGGCGTCCCCGAAGTGATGACAGCCCTGGCCACGCGCGGAGGCCACATTCGCAAGCGGGTTGTGGCCGTGAAGGTGATGGCCTCGTCGATGACCATCGGCTTCGGCGGCGCCGCCGGGCGCGAGGGACCGATGGTCCAGATCGGCTCCGCCATCGGCTCTGCGATCGGCCAATGGGCCAGAGTGTCCACAAAACATGTGCGGACACTCGTGGCCTGCGGTGCCGCAGGTGGCATCGCGGCCACTTTCAATGCCCCGATCGCGGGAGCGATTTTCTCGATGGAAGTCCTGATGGGCAGGATTCACACGGACTTTCTGCTCGTGCTGCTGACTTCGCTTAGCTCGTGCATGGTCGCGCGGCACTTCCTCGGCAACTACCCGGCGTTCTACCCCTGGGCTTACGAACTTCAGGGACCCTCTGAATTACCGCTGTACTTCTTGATGGGCATTGTGGCGGGGCTAGCGGCGATCGGCTACGTACGTCTTCTCTACCGCTCGGAGGATCTTTTCCAGAGATGGAAGTTCCCCGAATACCTGAAACCCGCCGTCGGCGGCCTGCTGGTAGGCCTTATTCTTCGTTTTTATCCTGAAGTCTACGGAACCGGATTCCCGGCCATTGAATCAGCGATGGCCGTGCGGTTCCCGTGGGAGCTGCTTGTGGGCTTGCTGTTCGCGGAAATCGTGGCCAATTGCGCAACCCTGGGCTCGGGAGGATCGGGAGGGGTGTTCGCGCCGAGCCTCTACATGGGGGCCATGCTCGGCGGCGCCTACGGCACCTTGGTGCATACGCTGTTCCCGCAGACAACCGGTGGGTCCGGCGCCTACGCCATGGTGGGCATGGCCGCGTTCTTCGCGGCAGCGGCCAAGGCGCCGACGACGTCGATTCTGATTCTATTCGAGATGACCAACGACTACCGCATCATGCTGCCCCTGATGGCGGCGACCGTCGCCAGCGTTTCCATCTCTCATTGGCGCCTTCCCCACAGTATCTACACCCTCAAATTGCACAATCGCGGCATTCGCTACCCCTACGAGTACGAGGACCAGACCGACCGTGTTCCGCCCGCCGAGACGACTCCCGCCTCACCCGACCGCACTTGACGACTAACTCACGGTAGGGCGCGTGCAGGCGGATACATCGTCCCGGCAAACCGTCTGAGACAATGAGGCGACGGGCATCAATGGAGCTACTTACTCAGACTCTGGACCAGATCTCCCCCACGGAGAACGCCGCTCTCGCCGAGCAAATCCAACATCGGCTGGACACCCTGACCAAACCTCGCGGCAGCCTCGGACGTCTTGAGGAGATCGTCTTGCAGTACGGGCTGGCGCGCGGCCAAAAGCAACCGCCGCTGCCCCGCAAGTCGCTGTTTGTGTTCTGCGCCGACCATGGCGTAACGGCGGAGGGCGTGAGCGCCTATCCGCCTGAGGTGACCTACCAAATGGTGCGCAACTTCATCTCCGGCGGCGCTGCGATCAACGTCCTGTGCCGCCAGGGCGGCATTGAACCCGTGATTGTCGACATGGGCGTCGATCAAGATCTCGGGTCGATCGCCGGCATCGTGCGCCGGAAGGTGGCTCCCGGGACCCGCAATTTCTTGCGCGAACCCGCGATGACCAGGGACCAAGCGTCGCAGTCGATCGAAACCGGGATCGCCCTGGCTAGGGCAGCGGCAAGCTTGGAATTCGGATTATTGGGCGTCGGGGAAATGGGCATCGGCAATACGACATCGGCCAGCGCCGTGCTGGGGGCGGTTTCAGGCCAGCCCGCCGCAAAGGACCTGGTGGGCGCCGGCACGGGGATCAGCAAGAGCCGGCTTCAGCACAAAGCCAAAGTAATCGAGCAAGCCCTCGAGCGGCATCACCCCGACCCGGCTGACCCGATCGCCATTCTGGCCGCCGTGGGGGGCTTTGAAATAGGGGGAATCTGCGGGTTCTGTCTGGGGGCCGCCGCATCCCGCGTGCCCGTAGTCGTCGACGGTTTTATCGCCTCGGCCGGCGCGTTACTGGCCGTTCGGCTAGCGCCTCAGCTTGCGGATTACCTTTTCTTCTCCCACCTTTCCGCCGAGTCCGGTCACCAGGTAATGCTGGAAGTCATTGGAGTCAAACCCTTGTTGTCGCTTGACATGCGCTTGGGCGAGGGAACTGGAGCCGCCCTGGCAATCGGCGTCATCGAGTCGGCGCTGCGGCTCTACAACGAAATGGCGACGTTCGAATCCGCGCAAGTGTCGGACCAGCCGAACGACGAGCATCTCGAGCTTCCAGACAACAAGTGAGGCGCACTTCCGAGCCGCGAGTGTCGGCGAGCGGCCCACGGATGAAGCCGCTCAGCGCGAACGAATACAGCACCCCACCGACGGGGATGATCCCCCGCCCGCCAGCGTTTTTGCCGGCCGCGAGATCGGCGCGGTTTGCCGGACTCCGATCCCGTTACCCCTGCCGCGGCCGGAACCTCCCTACGCCCGAGCGGCCCTGCCGGTGTCCGCGGTCACGGCTTTGGGTGAGCCGTTCGCTCCTTCGGCCGACTCGGTTTCCGGGGGCGCCTGTAGGCCCAGAGCCTGTCGCAGTTCAACGTGCAGCTTATCGCGAATGTCGGTGTTCTCGCGGAGAAACTCTTTCGTGTTCTCGCGCCCTTGACCGATGCGGTCGCCGCCGTAGGAGTACCAGGCGCCGCTTTTCGCGACGATGCGGTGGGCGACTCCGAGATCGAGCAGGTCTCCCTCGAGCGAAATGCCCTGGCCGTACATGATGTCGAACTCAGCGTGCTGAAACGGCGCCGCGACCTTGTTCTTGACGACCTTCGCTTTGGTGCGATTGCCGATGATCCGATCACCGTCTTTGATGGCCGCGATACGCCGAATGTCGATCCGAACGGAGGAGTAAAACTTCAACGCGCGGCCACCAGTGGTGGTTTCCGGGTTGCCGAACATGACGCCGATCTTTTCCCGGATCTGGTTGATGAAGATCAGGCAGCAGTTGGACTTGAACACTAAGCCTGTAAGCTTGCGCAATGCCTGGGACATCAAGCGAGCCTGAAGGCCCATGTGACTGTCGCCCATTTCGCCTTCCAGCTCAGCGCGAGGGACAAGAGCGGCGACGGAGTCGACAACGAGCACTTCGATGGCGCCCGAGCGGACCAGCACGTCGGCAATCTGCAATGCCTGCTCTCCATGGTCGGGCTGGGAGACGAGCAGGTTATCGACGTCGACGCCGAGATGCTTGGCGTAACCGGGGTCCATGGCGTGTTCGGCGTCGATGAAAGCCGCCATGCCGCCGAGCTTCTGCCCCTGCGCGACGGCGGAGAGCGCCAGCGTGGTCTTACCGGAAGATTCCGGGCCATAGATCTCAATGACCCGTCCGCGCGGAAATCCGCCCACACCCAGGGCGGCGTCCAGGGAAATCGAACCCGTTGGGATCGTGCTCACCGGCACGATGGCGTCGCGCGAGCCGAGGCGTAGGATGGAGCCCTTTCCATGAGCTTTTTCAATCTCACTCAGGGCTAGTTCTAAGCTGCGATCGCGGTCTCGCTGATCCATATGATTGGCTCCTTTTCGTAGGTCAGGTTCCGGCGTTGGGCCAGCCTGCGAGATAACGGCTCGGCGTTCCACGCGATCGGCTCGCGGCCTGGACCGGAAAAGCTGATCGAACGGTTGCATCGAGTCCGGTCTCCGGCCCCGTGAACCGCTGGCTCCGACCTCTTGACTGCTGATTCTACTACAGGCGAACAAAAAGCGAAAGGGGAATCTGACGATTCCTTAAAAAAAACACCACGCGGCGGTAGGCGGGCCGCTGTGGCTAACGTCGTTCCTCGCCCGGCAGGCGAGCGTAGTATCCACGCCTGAGCCTCACGACAGTGTCTTTGACGCGGGCCTTCACCCGAATCTTATGGAAGCTCCCGTCCGGCTCAAAGTTATTCGGCGAATACAGGATGAAGTATTGGTGCCGCAGCTCGTTGGCGATATCGGCGAAAGACTGTTCCAAGTCGCGGGCCTGAAACGGATGAAATTTGATACCCCCGGTTTCCTGCGTCAATCTCTTGAGCACCTTGTCTCCGGGGATAAACTTGCCGGAACGGTTGGTCGAAATGGCATAGACGACCGTCTCGGCCTTGTGCGCCATCTCCAGCGCCATATCGCGAGTCACCGAGCTCTGATTGTCCTCTCCGTCGCCCAAAACCACGAGCGCTCTGCGGAACTGTTCGGGCGGCCAGTCCTCGGGCAGCTTGTCGCGGCAAGCGTAGTAGATGGCGTCAAACAGCGCCGTCCCGCCGCCGGCCCGCGTTGAGCGAATGCCTCTCGCCAACTCGTCGGCATCGTTGGTGAAATCGACGATCAGCTCGGCGCGCGTGTCGAAGCTGACCAGGAACGCCTTGTCTTTCTCTTCCTCTAAGACCGTGCGCACGAACTCTATCGCTGCTTCTTTCTCGAACTTGAATCGGTTGCGGATGCTGTTACTCGTGTCGAGCAGAATGCCGATGCGTAGAGGCAGGTCGCTCTCGCGGACAAACTCCTTGATGACTTGCCTTTCCCCCTTATCAAAGACCCGGAAATCCTCGCGATCCAGGTCGGTGATGAAGCGATTCTTTTGGTCCGTGACGGTGAACAGAAGCGGGACTCGGAAGACCTCCACCCGGATGGTCGATTCCGGGTCGGCGGGAAAGACGCTGCCGGTCGGCGCGTTTTTGCCATCTTGCGCGAATATCGCGCCGGCCAATAAGAACAGCAGTCCGACTCGCTTCATGATGATTCTTGCTGCCTGAAAACCCATTTTATTATACCTCCAAGGCTTCTAAGGACACTCCGTCTGCCCCGGCTGAACCCGCGCTTTGTCGCGAAGACCCTGCAGGGCGATGAACCCTGCCTGTGGTAAGGCCGACGCTTGCTCGAACGTCATGCCGGCCGGCTTCGGCGCCAAACAAGCCTTCTCCGGCACACACACGTACTCGGCAAAGGCGCCGAACCCGGCCACGCTACAGTCCCCGAAGACCTCATCACCCGGCCGAAACTGCGTCACGTTTCTGCCCACCGCTTGCAGCCGTCCCGCGATGTCGATACCGAGAATCTTGTACTTGGGTCTGAAAAGACCGCTCTTGCGCGCCGGCGCGCCGCCGTCGTTCGACGAGATTGGGTCGTGACGCGGCTTCGGACCAAAGATCCTGGCGAGCACGGTGATGTAGAGCGGGTCCGCCGTGAGGATTTCCCAGTTGCCCAGGTTGACGGATGCGGCATGGACTCGGATCAACACCTCATCGTCCCGAGGGGCCGGCTTCTGGACCTCCTCGACTTTCAGAACGTCCGGCGGCCCGTATTCGTGGCGGACGGCTGCTTTCATGGTGAGATCTCTCGGCGCCGCGAAAGTTTATCACTTACGTGTGGGTGAGGGATCATCCTGGCAACCCGCGCCGATCGATCGTCACGACGCTGGGTATCATCCTCGGCGCACCGGAGTTGTGAATAGCTACAAACCCACAGGAAAATAGGACATGCCACAAAACACGGAAAGCGGTTCGACCGGGCGGCTGCAAGATCGAGTTGCCGTGGTAACGGGAGCGGGCATGGGTCTAGGGCAAGCCGTAGCAACATTGTTCAGTGACGAGGGGGCGAGCGTGGTGGTGGCCGACGTAAGCCGGCCCGCCGGCGAGGAGACCGTCGAACAGATCCGGGCCCGAGGGGGTAAGGCCGTTTTCGCGCGGACGGATGTGACGCGCTCAGCCGAGGTCGAAAATATGGTCGGCGTGGCCGTCGAATCCTTCGGGCGGCTCGACATTCTGAT
The DNA here is from genome assembly GCA_965206025.1 of Bryobacterales bacterium. Classification (GTDB taxonomy): domain Bacteria; phylum Acidobacteriota; class Terriglobia; order Bryobacterales; family UBA6623. Next base: position 2,169,367 of record CBDBIU010000004.1, read on the forward strand.
CAACAACGTCGGGGTCCAGGTCGACAAAGACGTCGTAGACACTTCGGAAGAAGAATGGGACTTCGTGCTGGATACGAATCTCAAGAGCATGTTCTTCTGCTCGAAGTTCGCCATTCGCCAGATGCGCCGGCAGGGCAACGGCAACATCGTTTGTATTTCGTCTCTGTCGGGATTGGTCGGTAACGGGATGCAGGCCTCCTATAACGCCAGCAAGCACGGGGTCATCGGGCTGGCGCGCTGCATGGCCGTTGACCATGCGGCCGACAACATCCGCGTCAACGTGGTCTGCCCGGGCTCGATGGAGACGCCGATGGTCAAGGCGATCCCGGAGGAAAAGCTCGCCCCCTATCGAAATGCCAACCTACAAAAGCGGTTCGCCGACCCATCGGAGGTGGCCAAGGCAGTCCTATTCCTCGTCAGCGACGACGCATCTTTTGTGACCGGCTCGGTTGTGGTTGTCGATGGTGGATACACAACCGTCTGATCCGCCGTTCTCGGACCGAGCGCCTTGCTCGCCCGCGCGTGAGCAAGGCGGGCTAAGCAGTTCCCACGTGTTCCCGCGCCCCTGCCGGGGCTTGCCGAGTCTGCCATTCCACCCACGGTTCCGCGTTGCGGCTCCACCGGGGGCTACTATCCCGCGCCCCTGCCGGGGCCGGACCGGCTCTAGCTAACGAGTATTAGGCCTAAGCTGCTCGACGAAAGGGACGAAAAGTATTCAGGGGGGTGACACTTGAAAGCCCTGACAACTCGGACGAACCAGAGCGCCGCGGGAGCGCATCGTTTGGCTTCCCGCCAGCCTCGAGTCGAACCGCCCCGAGTGCGCGGCGCCGCAGGCTCGCCGACGAGATCCCGTCGGGCCGGTCTTAACCGGGGGGCGGCCCGCGGCCCATCCTGCGTCCGATCCAAACGTCCCTTGCGGCACACGGCCCGGCTGACCGCTACCCTTCGTGCCGTGACGATCGCCGCGCTATTGGCCCAACCGGCCTGGGCCGAGCCGGAACCGCCGGGCGAGCCGTCGAAGGTGCAAACCGCGGCAAGCTCACCTACTATCGCGACAGCCGTAATTACGGAACACTGAACATTCTGACCAGCGCCGGCGGACTCCCGTTCGGCCTGAATTTTGGGGGTTCACCGACGTCCACGGAAACCAGGGCGGCGAGGGCGCGACGGACCTTGGACGCTACTTCATGGAGTACCGCCTGAGCCGCCCCCTGCCGAGCAAATACGTCGGTGTCCGAGGGCTTGGATTGCAAGCCGAGTACAACGACTTCCAAGGGGCGGGCAACAGCGTGGCGCGTTTCGGAGTGACCTTCCGACACCGCCTCTACGCGGAGCGCTCCTGGCTGCAGTGGCGCTACTTCCCGGTCGAAACGGACGGCGACGGCGGCCAGGCGAGTCTCATTTTTTTTGCCGCTCTCGCGACGTGCCCTCATCAGTGGATTTGCGGACTGGAATTGGACGGACGCTCGGAAGGGCCGCTGGGTGTTCGAGCCGCAGTTGAGCTACCGGCTCACCGATCGTCTCGCGGTCGTGCTCGAATTGCGCCACAACGACTTTGAACGCATCAATCCTCGGCTTGAAGGCACCGGAGCCGCTCTCGGACTGGAGGCTTCTTTTTGACCTTGATCCCCAAGAGCTTTCTGCCGATGGCCGCAACCGCCGTCGCCGGGATCGTATTGTCGCTGTGGGGCTTCTTCTTCCTTCGAAGCCGCGAACAGCAGGTGTTGGTCAGCGACTTTCGGTCCATGGCGCGCGATCAGGCGGCCACGGTCGAGCGGGAGATCCAAGCCAATCTGGAGGTCCTCGAATCGCTGCGGGCGTTCTACTCGGCGGTCCAAGACGTGAGCCATCAACAGTTCGCGTCTTTCGCCGAGCCCCTTCTTCGCGAGCACCGAACGATCCAGGCTCTGGAGTGGATCCCGCGCGTACCCCACGAAGAAAGGAGAGACTACGTCTCAAAGGTTCGAGATGACTATCCGGGGTTCGAAATTACGGAAAGACAAGCCCAGGGAGTCATGGTTCCCGCCGCGACCCGGAGCGAATACTTTCCGGTGTACTATGTCGCGCCCTACGAGGGAATGAAGCAGCGCATGGTTTCGATTTAGCGTCCAGTCCTACCCGCCTAACAGCACTCCAATCATCGCGCGCCGCCGGAGGGCCCATTGCGACGGCGCGGATCACCCTCGTTCAAGAAGACGCACGTCAGTTCGGGTTTTTAGTCTTCTCACCGGTGTATGAAACCAGGGGGCCGCCCGGCGCGAACGATCCGCGCTCGCTCAGAGGTTTTGTTTTGGGAGTCTATCGAGTCGGCGACATGATCGAGAAGTCGCTTAGCTACCTGGCCCAACAGCCCTTGGCAATCCGCCTCGAAGACACGGGCGCCGACTCGGCGAGCCGGCTGCTCTACGATTCGGAGGGCGAGGCGTCCCTCGACAAGCAGACACCCGGGGACGGCCTTGCCTATCAAAGGGAGATCATGGTTGCCGACCGGCGCTGGCAGGTCGCCTTGGAGGCGACACCCGAGCTCGTCGGAAGCTACGCCTCCATGCAAAGCTGGTTCTTTCTCGTCGCCGCGCTGCTGTTTACAACCGCCGCGTCCGGTTACGTGGGCGTCAGCCGAAACCGGGAAATCCGCGTCGCCGAGCTGGTGCGGACGCGTACCAGCGAGCTTTCCGACGCCAAGCGTCTCGCCGTGCGGCACGCCGAGGAATTGACCGTCGTGGCGGCCAAGGCGGAAGAGGCCAGTATTGCCAAGGGACATTTTCTAGCCAACATGAGCCACGAGATTCGCACGCCGATGAATGGCGTGATCTCCGTGGCCGAGTTGCTCCGAGAGACGCCTCTCGACGAAGTGCAGCACGACTACGTGGAGACGATCCGCTCCAGTGGCGACGCCCTGCTTGCGGTGATCAACGACATCCTCGATTTCTCCAAGATCGAATCCGGGGAGTTCGCTATCGAGGTTCGGGACTTCGACTTGCGAACAATCATGGAAGAAGCATCCGAGGTTGGAGCCGTTCGCGCGCACAGTAAAGGACTCGACTTCGCGATGAGCGTCGCCCCAACGGTTCCCCGTGCTCTCCGAGGCGACCCATCCCGTTTGCGCCAAATCCTCATCAATCTCGCCGGCAACGCGGCCAAGTTCACCGACAGCGGGGAGGTCTATGTATCCGTAACCGTCGATAGTGAGCGGAGCAGCCGTGTCCTGTTGCGCTTCGAGGTGCAAGACACCGGCATCGGCATCGCACCGGGCCGCAGGCGGGAAATCTTCGAGAGTTTTCAACAAGGGGACGCATCGACGACCCGGCGATTCGGAGGGACAGGGTTGGGACTGGCCATCTCCAAGCGCCTGGCTGAGATCATGGGCGGGTCGATCGGGGTCGAGAGCGCCCAAGGGGTCGGGTCCACTTTTTGGTTTACCGTCTTATTCGAGTTGCAGCAAATTGTCCGGCCCGATCCGGCGCCCGATTCAGCCAAAGAAATGAAGGTGTTGGTGGTTGATCCAAGCGCCAACAGTATCCAGGCCTTAGCCCACAGCCTGGACTATTGGGGCCTGGCCCACTCCGAGGCCACCGACTTGGCCGCCGCGATGGAGCAGGTTCGCCGGGCGCAGCAATTGGGTCATCCCTTTAACGTTGCTCTGGTCGACATTCGGCTGCTCGAAGACCAGCCGGGATCGGGTTGCATCACGATCGACGCCGGCTTGTTGCCGCCAGAGACCGCCCTGGTCGTGATGACGCCGCTCGGTTCCCCCGACCCGATATGCGCCTCGCCGAAGAACTCGCACTACCGGCGCCTCACAAAGCCGATTCGGGAAAAGAATTTGCTCAGCTATCTATCCGAACGGGCGAGTGTCTCACAACCCACGGCCCCCTCCGAGGAAACCCCGGCCGCTGAAGAGAGACGAAAGATAAGGGTTCTCGTCGCCGAGGATAACCCGGTGAATCAAAAAGTCGCGACGTTTCTACTGGTCAAGAAATTCCACTTCCAGGCTGATGTCGTCGCCAATGGGATCGAGGCTGTCGAAGCTTTGAAGCTGAGGCCCTATGACATTGTTCTCATGGACTGCCAGATGCCCGAGATGGACGGCTTCGAAGCGGCCCGCCAAATCCGCAAAACCGCATCCGGTGCTCTCGACCCCACAATTCCGATCGTCGCGGCGACGGCGAGCGTCATGCCCGCTGATCGCGGAAAGTGCATCGAGGCCGGAATGAACGATTATGTGGCCAAGCCCCTAAAGGCTGACGAGCTGCTGCAGGTGATCGAGCGAAATCTCAATCACAAGGTTGCTTAGCCCGCTTTTCTCACTACCTGACGGCCGAAGTGCGCGATAAGCCCGCCATTGCTGCGTTGCGCTTTCTCGCCGTGCTCAACGTAGGGTTCAAGTACGCCCGCATTATTCAAGAAATGCGGCGCCGAGCGTCGCGCGCGTCGTAACAGGGACCAGACACTTGGCCTGTCGCTGGCGTTACGCGCTCAGTTGCCCGCTCGCGACGAGCGGGTTAATGACCAAGCAGCCTGGGCCGCCGCGAGAGACGGCTCCTATTTTTTCGAGCGAATAAAGGCGATGAGCCGGTCGATCTGCTCGTCGGTGAGTTTGTTAAGAAAAGCCGGCATGACGTCGCCGCCGAACTGGATCTTGATGCGCACGTAAGGTTCGTTGGGCTTGCCGCCGGAAAACGGCAGCTTTTCGTTTTGAAAAAGCCGGAACAAGCTGGGCCCGAGCTTGTTGGTTTCCGGCTTGTTGATTTCGTGGCAGACGGAGCAGTTCTCAAGATACAGATAACGGCCCATTCGGAGCGGCTTTTCCCAAGGGGGCGGCTTCTTTTCGGCGGCGCCGGCCACAACCGTCAGGGCGAGCAGGGAAGCAAAGCAAAGCGCGAGTCGTTTGTTGATCATGAGGACTCCACGATCTCTTCCACGGAGACGGCGCCCGAGTCACGCAGCAGGTCGTCAGCCCGGCCGGCGAGGTGGTCGGGGCAGTGGAGGCGGAGCGCGATCGAGTTGTCTTGCGGTCGCGGAGTAGGCACGCGCTTCCAGAAGTGAACCAATCCGCTTTCCCAAAGAAACATAAGAACCGTCGCCACCACAGCGCCCGCCATCGTGAATTCGAAGGTAATCACGCCCGTCGCCCAGGCCGAGGTCAAAGGCATGCCTCCGGTTACCAGCGGGTAGTCGAGCTGCGTGTAATACATGAACGCGGTGGTCAGCCCGCCTCCCAGCAGGCCGCCGAGGACGGCGACGAGAGACATGTGGGTTGGCCGGTCGAGAACGCCGGCCTCGAGATCGACCGGCTTGGAGGAAAGCAGCTCAATCTGATCCTTTGATAGCCCCATCGAGCCCAGAGCCCGCACGGCGTGGGTGACTGCTTTGCTGTCGGCGAACTCAGCGATCAGGTACATCGTCGTATTCCCAAATGGCAATAATCGGAAACAGCTTGACAAAGATCAAATAGAGAAGGCACATGGCGGCGAAAGTTCCTGCCGTGATCGAGACCTCGACCCAACTGGGAGCGTAGCTTCCCCAGGCCGCCGGGAGCGCGGGCTTCGACAGGGTCGGGACGACGATCAGGAAGCGCTCCAGCCACATGCCGATCAAAATCGTGACGCTACAGATGGAAATCGTCATGATGTTGCGTAGTCTGCGAATCCCCAGCAGGATGAACGGAATCACGAAGTTGCCGATGATCATGCCCCAGAAAAGCAGTGCGTAGGAACCGTATACCTTGCTGTTGAAAACGGCCAATTCGCTCGGTTCGTTGCCGTACCAGGTGGTCAAGTACTCCGAGACCGTAAAGTAGAGCCAGATCAGGCTCATCAGCAACAGCAGTTTCGCGAGGTTGTCGAAATGCAACGGCCGCAGATACCTTTCCAAATGCAGGAAGCGGCGAAGTGCCGCCATCACCAGCACCAAGGCTGCTATGCCGCTGAAAATCGCTCCGGCAACGAAGTAAGGGGCGAAGACCGTGCTATGCCACATCGGCGCGATCGACATGGCGAAGTCGAACGAGACGACCGAATGGACCGACACCGCGATGGCGAGAATGATGCCGGCCATCAACTTCATGGCACGCTCGAGGGCATGCCATTGCCGGTCGGTTCCTGACCAGTTGAGCGACAGGATTCGGTAGACCGTGCCTCGCAGGCCCGTATTTCGATCCGCCATATCCGCAAGGTCGGGGATCAGCGGCAGGTAAAGGTAGAGAACGCTGCCGGTGACGTAGGTGAAGATGGCTGTCATGTCCCACAACAGCGGCGATCGAAAGTTCGGCCACAGGAGCCGCTCATTGGGATAGGGAATAAGCCAGTAGAACAGCCAGACGCGCCCCAAATGGATGAGTGGGAATAGCCCGCCGATCATCAGGGCAAAGACCGTAATGGCTTCCGCGGCCCGCGTGACGGGCTTGCGCCAGCCCGCGTTGGTCAGGCGCAAGATCGCCGAGATCAGCGTGCCGGCGTGCGAGATCCCGATCCAGAACACAAAGTTGGTGATGTAGAAGCCCCAAAAAACGGGCCGACTGATGCCGGCAACCCCGATGCCGACGGCAATCTGGTATCCCCAGGCGAATAGAGCCCAGGCAACGATAGCGCCGAAGAACACAACGGCGACGATGTACTTTGCACTGACACCGCGCAGGGGCCGTAGCAAGTCCTCGCGCACCCGGGCGCTCGGAGTTTCGAACGTTTCAGCTAGCGTTGCCATTCGTCGGCGGTCTTTCTCGCGGCTTCCTCAGTCCCCAGCGCTGTTAGCCGCACTTCGGAGATTCTTATGTTCGCGCGTCGCACTAGCGGACTGTTCTGGAGGCGAGGTCACGATAAATTCGCAAATGCCGGGATCAAAAGCGACGTGGCGCACGCTTGCAGCGTGCTGTGCCGGCATTCTTGCCGGCATCCCGCCGGTCGGCTGGAGACCCGGCGCACCAACGAGACATGTCGCCAGGAATGGCGACACGGCACGCTGAAAGCGGGCGCCACGTCGCCGGGACGATCAGAAAGCCTTGTCTGGGGGAGTCTGCCAATCATCCTCTTAGTCAGCCCGCTCCAGATAAAAAACCCTCGGCTTCGTTCCCAACTCTTCCAGCAGTTGTCCCGATCGGCCGCTTTCGACCGACTTCGACACCTTGCTTTCACGGTCGTTCAGGTCCCCGAAGGCCATGGCCTCGGCCGGACAGGACTGCACGCACGCGGGTTGCGCGTCTCCGTCGGCAACGGGACGGTTCTCGTGCTTAGCATCGAGTTTGGTCCGCTGGATTCGCTGCACGCAGAACGTGCACTTCTCCATCACCCCGGCCGGACGGACGGAAACATCCGGGTTGAGCTGCAAATCCAATGGCTCGGGCCAAACCGGGTCAAACCAGTTAAAGAAACGCACCGTATAAGGACAGTTGTTGGCGCAGTAACGCGTGCCGACGCAGCGGTTGTAAACCTGCACGTTGAGACCTTCGGCATTCTGATACGTTGCGTAGACGGGACAGACCGGCTCACACGGGGCGTCATCACAGTGCTGGCAGAGCACGGGGCGGTACTTGACCTTGATATTCGGGAATTCGCCCTCGTAGTAGCGGTCAATGCGGATCCAGTGATGCGCGCGGCCTTGGGCGGCGGATTGTTCGTCGGAGAGCGGCAGATTATTCTCCGCGTGACAGGCGACGACACACGCTTCGCAGCCCGTGCAGCGGTCCAAGTCAATCGTCATCGCCCAGCGATGCGGCTGGGGTTCGGTCTGCTCGCCCGCGGGGTTGTTCGTTTCAGTGGCCACGGATTCTCCCTTCTCTCGCTATCATTTTCTTCAACGGGCTTGATCGACTTTGGCGATCATAGCCTTTCCGCGTGAACTTCTCGATCAACGGCTGAAAACTGCACCAGGCCTCGTCTCTCGCCTACGTTCTCGATCCGTACGCGAACGTCCCCCAACGCCGGGACCCCTGTCTGCCGGTCAACAACGCCCGCGACCAATAACAGAGGATTCGAGCCGCGGCCGGAGGCATAGCGTCCGTAGTGGGCGTGTCCTTGGCCGATGGCCATGCTAATGACGCCGGGAATCGCGGCCGGGTTGATGTATGCCGGAGCTTCGATACTCGCCGCCGGGGAGGTGACTCTTACGATCTGGCCGTTGACGATGCCGAGCGTGGCGGCGGTTTTGGGATCGATCTCAACCGGAAGCCCCCACATGGCGCTTGAGGTCGGGTCCGGCAACTCTTGCAACCAGGGCAGATGGGATCCCGAACCATCGGAGAACTGCAGGGACGGGTAGGCTTGAAACATGAGCGGGTAGTCGGCATCGGCGTCGCCGGATTCCCCTTCGCTGAGCGCAGCCATTGATTGCAAGGGGGGACGGCTCGACGACGCGGCGGCGTCCGTCCACCAGCCTCCCTGTCGCTCGCAGTAGGTGGCGAATTCCTTTTCGCCGCCAAATTCCGAGCCGGCGTTTGCTTTTTCGTAGAGAGCGCCGAAGGCCCGTTCGGTCGTTTCCGCTTCGATCGATTTGCCCAGCTTGTCAGCGAGCTGTTGCAATACGTCTTCGGTAGCGCGCGTATCGTAGAGTGGTTGAACAAAAGCGCGCGACCCCGTTAGAGCTGCTTTCGGCGCTACGGCCGGGAGCAGCGCGGCGGCGGACTCCAGGGCCGAGTGGTCCGGCAGGATCAAATCGGCGTAGGCCGAGCTGTCGTCCACGAAAGGCGAAAAACTAATCACGGCGGAACACTGGGCCAGCCGCTCGGCCGATGCGGGAACTTGGTAAGCGGGGTTGGCGCCATCCAGCAAAACGACGCTTGCCTCGTCCAGACGCTGGAGCAGGTCCTCGTAGCGCGGGCGGCTCTGCTCGAACTCGGCAACAAGCGGCTCGACCGGTGCATGAACGCCGCCCTTTTTGTTGACGTTGCCCAACAGCAGATTCAAAGCGCTTGCGGCCGCGACCGCCTCCAGCGAATTAGGCCGAACGATCGAGGCTCCGGCCACAACCAGGGGAGCAGTCGTTTCAGAAAGGCCGTGGGCGACTTCCCGCATCTGCTTCAAAGGTATTCCCGAAAGCTCGACCGCGCGGTCAACGTCGAGCGCCTCGTAGACTTGTTTGACGGGGGGCGGCAGGGAAGCTGCGCCTTTCGCCCAACCTTCCTGGAGCAGGATGTGGCCCAGAGCGAGAGCCAAAGCTTGCTCCCCGCCGGGTTTCACCGGCAGCCACTCGTCGGCGCTCCACCCGGTTTGGGAGAGCCGCGATTCAGCATGAACCAGGTGCCCTCGGATGCCTCGCCGTCCTTGCCTCATGTGGCCGAAACGGCGGGCATAGAGGACGGGGGAAGCCCAGCCGGCGAGAAAATCGGCCCCGATGCTCAGCACGAAGGTAGCATCTTGGATGTCGTAGACCGGCAGGCCGCTCCAGCCGTAGACACGCTCCGCGGCCAGGCGCTCGATGGTGAAGTCGGCGATCCCGGTCGTTGAGGCCGGCGGAGCGCCGATCGAATCGAGAAAGCGCCTTACCGTAGCCGCCCTTGTTCCGCTGCCGGGTCGGCTGAGATAGACGATTCCTTGGGGGTTCGTGGCCAGGGTCTGCGTAAGCATCTCGACCGCTTCTTGCAACGCATCGTCCCACGAGACGGCTTCGAATGTGCCCGCTCCTCGCTCGCCTGATCGCTTTTGCGGCCCGCGAAGCCGGTCAGGATGATAAAGCGACTGCAGGCTTGCCTGTCCGCGAGCGCAGAGGCGCCCTCCGCTGACGGGGTCCAGCGGGTTGCCTTCAATCTTCTTGATGGCCGCGATGGGCTGGCGGACTTTTTCGCCCTCGATCTCGATTTCCCGTTCGGCCTCCATGACGCGCACGATCGTGCCGCAGCCGGCCGAGCACTCCCGGCACACGCTGGGATGCCATTCTTCGACGCCGGGAACGATCTCCGTCTCGGGAACCAGCAACGGAATCAATTCCCGACCCGGCTTGCCGCAGGCTCCGGTCAGGGCCGCCCCCGAGGCCGTTCCCACAAGCTTGAAGAAGTTCCGTCTTTCCATGGGCGATCGGCTCGTTATCAATAGTGGCAGGCGGCGCAGTCTTCGCTGGCCTGCTTCTGGCGATGGCAACTCAGGCACGTTCCCATGGTGTGGTCCACCTGGGCGGTGACAACGGTCATTCCACTCACCTCGCCATGGCAGGTCGCGCAGTCAATGCCGGCCCGTACGTGGGGAGCGTGTCGAAACTTAACATGGGCGGCTTTCGTGAACTGATAGACGCGGACCCAAGGCACCTCGCGCTTTTTTTCCGCGTACTGGCGAAGAATTTTGACTCCCGGTCCGTCGGTGGCGACTTTCTCGTGGCACAACATGCATTTACGAACCGAGGGCATGCCGGCCTCCGCTCGCGTGTCAACCCGACTGTGGCAGTCGGTACATTCCAAACCCTTGGCCACGTGCCGGTCATGGGGGAACTCAATGGGCTGCTGCTGGGCGGGAGACACGGGGGGACAGATGGCAAGAAAAGCGAGGGCCGCGGGACTCAGGAAGCGAATCACAAACATCTCGAAGCGAGAACTCGGTCTTCGTAAGGCTGATCGCGTTCGGACACGCACGAAGTTACGGTAGGGCTGCAACAATCGCTTCTTGCTGCAGTTCGCAGACGCTTGCCTACGATGCCGGACCGCTACCTTCGAAGAACCTTGACGAACAAAGTCCTCTATTGTACAACGTCGGCCATTGCGGCTAGCCCGCTTTTCTCACACACTTCGACCGTCAGGTGGCGAGAAAAGCGGGTTAGAATGGGAAGGCGATAGCCTTGGTCACGCTCCTTCGGGCGGGAGTCTCGCTCGGGTGCCGCACGCGGAGCGCAACTGTTTGACGCTTAGCAGCCCGTTTCACAAGCTCGGTCACGTATATTTAGAGGCCAAGTGGGACGATCGGGAACTTCGGGCACGGCATGCCGTGCCCCTACATGGCCGGGCACCCGGCAGATCTGGCGGGGCGAAACATGCTGTGCTCCCCCTCGCCCAAGGTGGCCCCGGGAGAAGGGAAGGTAAGATGGCAGCTTTGTCCCCAGGTTCGCAAGCTCCTGATTTTACGCTGGTCGACCACGAAGGGGAGCCGTATTCTCTTTCCTCCGCGCTGAAGAACGGGCCTGTCCTAGTAACCTTTTTCAAGGTTTCTTGTCCCACGTGTCAATATGCATTGCCGTTTGTAGACCGCCTTCAGTCTCAACTCGAGGGGACGCCCGTCACGGTTTGGGCGGTTTCGCAAGACGGGCCTGACCCGACGGCGGCGTTCAACGCGGAGTTCGAAGTTAGCCTGACCGATCTTTTCGATCCGGAAGAAGAGACGTATCCCGTGTCGAACGCCTATGGGCTAACCCACGTGCCGACGAGCTTTTTGATCGATCGTGACGGCGTGATCGCTGAGACTTCGGTTGGCTGGGACAAGAAAGACATGGAGCAGATCAGCAGCCGGGTGGGTGAAGCCGCCGGTGTTGCGGATCTGACGCCTTTTCATTCCGGGGAGGAAGTCCTCGATTATCGAGGCGGTTGAGGTTCGAAAAACTAGGCTCCGGTCGGAGCCTCGATGGCAAGTCGAAAGCACCGACGACAGCGAGGTTCATGCGGCTCGTGGACTGTCCTGGAGGAGGGTTCACTATAGATTCGGGAATGTCGGGATCGAAAGCAACGTCAAGCCGATCACATCCTGCGACGTGGCGCACGCTTTCAGCGTGCTGTGCCGGCATTCTTGCCGGCATCCCACCGGCCCGCGGAAGGGCTGGCGCGTCAACGAGACATGTCGCCAGCCATGCCCTCTGACTCGCAACTTGGGGTTTCTTCGATCTCCGAACAGGGATCGAACTCAGGCAAGGTGGACATTCACGGCCAGGGGAGCGGGGTGATCCGGCGGGGCACGAGGCAATTCTGGGAGAGCCTAGCTCAAGCCGGCCTATTCTGTGTGCTTTGTTTCCTGCTCTGGCGGGCACTGGCTTGGGTGCTTCAGGGGAGTCCGGGGATCGACCATCCTGTTCTGCTAACCGTACTTTCGCTGTTTCCGGCGGTCTTGGCGGTCACAGCTTTAATGCTGCGGTTCCCCTACCCAAGACCTTTCACAAGCATCGCTTTGCCCGCTGGACGCTTCGCGGTCTCGCACGCCGGCTTCGGCCTGGTGTTGGGAATGGGGGCCGGATTGTCGATAGTAGCCCTGGAATGGGCGGCGGGATGGGTCGAGATCCGCGGAGGCGGCTGGACCGACGATGTTGCCTGGACGCCGGCATGGGGAGTGGGTATCGTCATTCTCGTGATCGGCGCGGCGGGCGAGGAGATGTTGTTTCGCGGCTACGGTCTGCAGCAATTGATGCGAGCGACGACCCCTTGGTTGGCGATTGTGGGAACCTCGTTTCTGTTCGCTTGGCTGCATGGCCGGAATCCGGAATTTTCCGGACTGGCGGCGGTCAATACGGCCCTGTTCGGCGTCTTATTCGGCTTGGCGTTGGTGCGTTTTCGCTCACTTTGGTTACCCTACGGCATGCACTGCGGGTGGAATCTCGCGTTGGCCACTGTCGGTGCGAACCTGAGTGGACTTAGAATTAGATTGACGGACCTGAATATCGTGCCGACCGGTCCGGCTTTCTGGACGGGGGGCGCCTACGGGCCCGAAGCGAGTCCGTTAACGACGCTGGTGGTAGTGGCCGTTGGCGTGGTCCTTTGGAAAGCGCCCATCCAAGCGAATCCGAGACCGGTCGTTTGGGATTTGAGTGCGCCGTTTGTGAGGGGAGAAGCAGGTCAGCCATGAGGAAACTCGGTGCAGCCGTTTGCTGGCTGGCGCTGGCTGCCGGCGTCGTGGACGGCCGTCAGCCTCTCAGCATCGAAAAGCGGGCACAGATCGTTCGGGAGCTGATGGCGGAATACGGAACTGCCCAGGTGATCATTCCGCGGTCGAAAAAGCCGCTGGCCATCGACCCTAAGGGCGCCTACGACCAGGACGTGTGGCAGGACGCCATGGACAAGTTTGGCCCGGCGGCGAAACTAGGCAACCTGGTGCAGATTACACAGGTCAAATTCGAACCGAAGAGGCTAGTCTTGCAGCTCAACCATGGCATCAAGGGCGGGCGCAAATGGTGGCACCGGATACAAATATCCGGAGGCGCCAGCCGACGACAGACGGGGACTTCGCTCGGGGGTCAGAATGCTCACGCCCCGGGGGGCACGACGATTTCGCTGGTATTCGCCGGGGCATTCCCGGATATCGGTCCGGATGAAATCAAGAAAATGATCAAGCCCGTTCTCGACTTTGAGCAACGCTCAGCGACAGAACTCTACATGGACAGCCTGCCGGAGGAGTTTCAAGAAGCCATCAAAGAGAAGACCGTTCTGCCGGGAATGGACCGCGACATGGTCTTACTGGCCAGGGGCCGGCCGAATCGAAAGGTTCGGGAGGCCAAACGCGGCGTGGAAAACGAAGACTGGATTTACGGTACACCTCCCGGCAACATCACGTTCGTTACCTTCGAAGATGGGAAGGTGACCCGGGTTCGGGAATCCTATGCGGGCGTCGGCGGCGAGGTCAGAACCGACGAGCCGATAGAACGATAACGTCAAAATATACGAGGAGAAAACAAGAAACCATGGCGGTAAAGGTTGGCATTAACGGATTCGGGCGCATTGGACGGAACGTCTATCGCGCGGCCATGAACGCCTCGGACGTTGAAATCGTGGCCGTCAACGACATCACGGACACGCGTACTCTGGCGCACTTGCTCAAGCACGACTCGGTGTTGGGCAATCTCGATGTCGATGTGAAATCGACGGACGACGGTATCCAGGCGGGCGACCGGTTTGTAAAGGTTTTCGCTCAAAGGGACCCCGCTCAGATCCCCTGGTCCGAGGTCGGAGCACAGATTGTAGTGGAGTCCACGGGGCTGTTCACGAAAGCAGAGAACGCGTCGAAACATTTGCGCGATGGCGTGAGGAAAGTAATTATCTCCGCGCCGGCGAAAGGAGAAGACATTACGGTCGTGCTCGGCGTCAACGATTCCCAGTACGATCCGGAAGCGCACAAGGTCATCTCGAACGCTTCCTGCACGACGAACTGCCTGGCGCCGGTCACGAAGGTGTTGCACGATCACTTTGGAATCGCCAAGGCAACCATGACGACGGTCCACAGCTACACAAACGACCAGCGGATCCTCGATCTCCCCCACTCGGACCTGCGCCGCGCCCGCGCGGCAGCACTGAATATGATTCCCACCAATACGGGGGCGGCGGCGGCCATCGGCCTGGTGATGCCCGACCTTAAAGGCAAGTGCGATGGATTCGCCATACGCGTGCCCACGCCGAATGTGTCGGTCGTCGATTTGGTGGCTGTTCTGGACAAGACCACCACGGCTGATGAAGTCAACGCCAAACTCAAGGAAGCCTCGGAAGCCCCGCCGCTCAAGGGCATTTTGGGGTATACGGAGGAGCCCCTGGTTTCGAGTGACTTCATGCGAGACCCTCGCTCATCGATTGTCGACGGCTCGATGACCAAGGTCCTCGACGGGGACCTGGTCAAGGTTCTGGCCTGGTACGACAACGAGTGGGGTTACTCCAATCGCATCGTCGATCTCGCCAGGCTCATCGGAAGGCAGGGACTGAACTAGGAGGTATCTCGCAAATGGCCGAACGAAAACGCGTCGCACAAGTGGGCCGAATGCAGACCTTGACCGTCCGCCGGAACCCCCTCAGGGTTGGGCGGGCCGATCAACTCGAACTTCAGTCCGAGCTTACAGCTGTCGCACAGGACGCCGTGCCTACTCTACTTACCGTGACCAGCCCTCTGAGAATCACGGCGTCCTCTTTGCGAGGTGAGATTGCACCTGTGCTCGAAGCGCTTGAGGAGATACAGAAGACGGCAGACGTTGCTAGTGGAATAGACTACCGCGGTCAGGTTACCGCCATATCTCAGAGTTCCCCGGTCAAGATATCACTTGAGGGTCTACACGGTGCGGTGAAGCTGGTCTTGGAGTTGGTCATTCCGTGGCGTCGCGAGCACGCACGTGAGATGCTCAGGCTGAAGGAAGAAGAAGCCGAGCTTGAGAATCAGAATCGGAGGACACAGATCAGTCGCGAGCGTGCCCAAATTGCGGGGCTTGTCCTTGAGAACCGCCAGCGCGAGACCCAGCTTGCGCAGGACCGGATGCGCCTCAAACAAGCACGCGTCGAACTGGCGCAACATGCCCTGAAAACCCTCGATCGGAATGGTGGGCGTCTCAAGTCCCGAAAGGATGTGTACCTTCAGAAGCTGATCCGCGCGATCGAGGCGTTGACTGAGAGCGACATTGAGTTTGAAGCGTCGGGACCTGAATAGAGGAACCCTGCTAGCGGAGGCACAGTTGATCAAACGTGGGGCATGACTGCCGTCAACCCTACCGAGCGGTTGCCTGCCGAAGAACCCGTAGCGCGGAGCTAGGCGGGCGGGCACATTCTTCTTTTTCGCACTATCAGTCCGTCGCCCACCAGATCCGCGGGCTTTCCGCCGACGGAAGCGGCCCGGCCCTTATTCTTTTATGGCCTACCGAACCATTCCGGATCTTGACCTTTCGCGTAGGCGGGTATTCGTCCGCGTGGATTTCAATGTCCCGCTCGACGAAAGCGGGCAAGAGATCAGCAGCGACACCCGCATCCGGGCGGCGCTGCCGACCATCCATCTGGCGCTCGAAAAGGGCGCCGCCGTCATTCTCGCTTCGCACCTTGGGCGTCCGAAAGGCAGGCGCAATTCGAAGATGAGTCTGGCGCCCGTCGCTTTGCGGCTGGCCGAATTACTTGGCCGACCCGTGAAGATGGCGCGGGACTGCGTGGGCCTGGAGGCGGCGCGGATAACCGATGCGGTAAACCCAGGAGATGTTGTGTTGCTCGAGAATCTGCGCTTTCACGTCCAAGAAGAGGCGAACGACCCTGATTTCGCGAAGCAGTTGGCGTCGTTGTGCGACTGCTACGTCAATGACGCCTTTGGAGCGGCGCATCGGGCTCATGCTTCGACAGCCGGCGTGGTGGCCCATGTCGAAGAAGCAGCGGCCGGCCTATTGATGGAGAAGGAGCTACGGCACCTTTCGATGGCGGTGAACAATCCCAAGCGGCCCTACGTGGCGATTGTCGGCGGGGCGAAAATTTCGGGCAAGATTGACGTCCTGGAGAACTTCGTCGGTTTGGCGGACAGGATTCTCATTGGCGGGGCGATGACGTACACATTTCTTAAGGCGCAGGGCCTGGCGGTGGGAGATTCCCTCGTCGAGGATGACAAGCTTGGCGTTGCCCTGCGGGTGATGAGGAGAGCCGACGACAAACTGCTGCTGCCGGTTGACCACCGCATCGCACAAAAGATCGATCCTCACGCGGAGATCAAGGTCGTCGAAGGGGGGCCGAGCCGGCCGATTCCCGAGGGTTGGAGGGGTCTCGACATCGGGCCTCGCACGGTCGAGGCCTACAGCGCCGAAATCGGCAAAGCGCAAACCATCGTCTGGAACGGGCCGATGGGGGTTTTTGAGGTTGAACCTTTTCGCCAAGGGACGGTGGAAATCGCCAAGGCCGTGGCCCGGTCCCAGGGAACGAGCATTGTGGGCGGCGGCGATTCGGAAAAGGCGATTCGGGTGGCAGGCGTCGGCGAACAGATCACGCACATTTCGACGGGCGGCGGAGCGTCGCTGGAGTTTCTCGCGGGACGGAAGTTGCCGGGGGTCGAAGCGCTGGGCGGGATCGAGTGACGGGTTTGTGAGACCCGTAGCGCGGATCTCGCCGTTTAGTATCCGGGCCGTTCATTCATCGCCCGCGGGGACACCTGACCAGCGGAGAAGCGCGTTTCCCCAACCGGGGAGGCTCGAAAACCGCGTGCTATCCTGAGCGTATGGCACGTCGGGTGAGCGTCAAAAGTTGGACCTCGGTTCTGCTGGTGATGACGCTTGCCGGCGGTGTCCTCCTGGCCCAGCGAACTTACCGAGGCGTCCCGATTCCATTCTTCCGCATGGACATGCCCGAGCCCCCGGACGGCGACGAGCCGGCCGAGTTCTACTTCGTTCGGCTGATCTATCCCGACGGTCTCGGTGACCGCCCCCTCGAAGATCGCCCTTCCATGATCGACGCCCCGGCGGCGGAGCGCCACTTTCTCCAGGGCCTGCGCCGGCTATCGAACGTCGACTGCCGATCCAAGGAGGTCTTGATCAGCGCCACCGACGAGGACCTGTTCGACTATCCGTGGCTTTATGTCGTCGAACCCGGCTGGTGGCAGCTAAGCGACGAAGAGGCGGAGCGGATCCGGGAATACCTTCTGCGTGGAGGATTCATGATCCTCGACGACTTCCACGGCACGTATGAATGGGCGCTGTTCATGCGCGGTATGCGAAAGATCTTCCCCGACCGGGCGGTTGTCGAGGTTGACCCCAGTGACGAAGTCTTTCACGTTCTCTACGATCTCGTACCCAAAGAGCAGATACCAGGCTTGCAAATGCTCTACACGGGCCGCACGTACGAGCGACACGGTGTTACACCGCACTGGAGAGGGGTCTACGACGATGATGGCCGCTTGATGGTGCTGATCAACTTCAACATGGACCTGGGCGACGCCTGGGAGCACGCCGACTTGCCGGAATACCCGGAGCGCTATACGGCCATGTCCTACCGGCTTGGCATCAACTACATCGTCTACGCGATGACCCACTAGCCCGCTCCGTCGAAAACCCACCGGCTTTCATCCCCTTGGGTGGGCCGCGGGATTGGCCGTACGCCATGGCCGCTCACTGGCGTTCGCGGCTTCGAATCGGGCATGGCAAGGGTGTGCGTGAGCAAGGGACTGAGCCTGGAACGCTGGTCACAGGCCAAGTATCCGGTGGGACGCGAACACATCGCACTGGTTAAAGACGAACCGACGCTGGAACGCTAGTGACGGCCAAGACGCGTGATAGCGTCTTGGGAATCAAGGTTCCGCCGGGTGCGCCCGCTCCGCACCCAGTGCGGAGCGGCTTCGACGGTCAAGCGGCGACGGCTATTCCGACGTCTCCGACATTTCGGCCTCAACGGGAGGCGCGCGCCGAATGGATTTGATGAAAACGGGCACGATCGGAACGTTCTTGCGTGAACGCACGGGGCCGGTCTTCACCTTGCCGATGGCTTCGACGGCTTCCATCCCCTCAAGCACTTTGCCGAATACGCAATAGCCCGCTCCGTCGCCCTTGGGATCACCGTGGTCTAGCTGCTTGCTGTTCCTGAGGTTGATAAAGAACTGCGAGGTCGCACTCTGAGGGTCCTTTCCCCGCGCCATCGACACCGCGCCTTTCACGTTCTTCAGCCCGTTGTCGGATTCATTTTCAATCGGAGCCCGGGCCATCTTTCTTTTCAAATCGAAAGTAAAGCCGCCACCCTGCACCATGAACCTCTTGACCACGCGATGGAAGATCGTTCCGTCATAGAACCTGCGGTCCATGTAGCCGAGGAAGTTCTCCACCGTTTTCGGCGCGGCGTCGGCGTCGAGTTCCATCTTCACCGTTCCCTTGGTGGTCTCCATGATGACTACGTGTTTGCCGGTCAGCGGTTCGGGCTCCTTCTTCTTCTCCATCGCTTCTTTTTTCGCCTGCTCGGCGGCAACGTCAGCCTCTGTGGGTGACTCTCCCCCGCCGTCGCAGCCGATTGCCATCAGTAGGCCCGCCAGCAGGACAACCCAAATGGCGCTTGCGGCGGTCTTCCGTGTTCTCTTCATGTCAATTCCTCCCCTCGCCTGGTTGATCCCCGTCGGATTGTAACATTCTCCACGTGGCGTGGAGGGGTACTTTCGTGCATTTTTGGATTCCCCGCCCCGGCCTGTCTTTCTCACCACCTGACGGCCAGGAATGTAGGGGCGCGATTCATCGCGCCCGCTTGCCAGCATACTCTCGCTGGGCGATGTACACAAACTGTTGCTACGAGCCTCGGCCGCCGAGCCTTTCGCCTCATCCACCACGTACGTGGTTCGAAAGGCGGGCTGGTCGAAGAAAGAACCTTTGCAGCCGCTATCGGCGGAGCGGCTTGGTCCCCCGAGACCGCCCAACCGGCTGCCCGCGGGCTGACGGATTCCACACCTGATAAAGATCCGCATCGCACAGCGGGCAAACCAACAAGCCCGTGTTGACGCCTACTAGGCAGTCGTACCCGCTTCAGAGCCAAGAATGTTAACCTAATACCCACGCGGATTCCACAGCGATCCTTGCGATAAGGGCAGTTGGTCGCGCCCATGGACGCAGAAGCCCCATCAACAGCGGAGAACCGCAGCGTCATCCTAGAGTTACTCGATCCCATGCGGGGGCATGCGATCCAAACCTGGCGATTCAGCGAACAGTCGCTCATACGCATCGGCCGCTCCAATGACAACGACGTGACGCTCGGCGACCCGCAAGTCTCCCGCCATCATGTGGAACTGCATCTCCGTGAGAGCGGATGGGAACTGGTCTCCCAGGGCCGGCACGGAACGCTCATCGCCGACGAGTTGATCGAGGAAGGGCCGCTGCAAGACGGAACTCTGCTTCAGCTTGGCCCCAGCGGCCCAAAACTCCGCTTCTGTCGGTCGGGGGCGATGGGTGAGAATGAAACAACAGTGGTGCGCTCGGGACCCGCCATCAGCGAAATGTTGCGGCTTGACCAGCAAGAGACCGAAGAGCAGGTGCGCGAGATTGTGGAGACTCCTTCCTTCCGGCGGGTTCGGGAGCTTGCCCGCAAACTCCGCCAGGACGATTCGCCGTCCGAGGATCCCACCGAGGGATTCTAGAGTGCTTTATCCCCGGCGGCGACGAAGCTTCGGTCGGAAACCGCAAATCGTCAACCTGTCGCACCGTGCCGTCGTGGCAAGGTTTCGTTGGAAAACAAAGTGACCAAGATCAGGAGTTAGGCTGTGGGCAAAATCATTTCGGTTCATTCGTTTCGAGGAGGAACAGGTAAATCGAATCTCACGGCAAACCTTGCCGTGGCGGTGGCGCGCGCGGGCCATCGTGTCGGCGTCGTCGACATAGACATCCAGTCACCCGGCATCCACGTCATCTTCGGGATCAAGGAGGACGGGGCCGAATATTACCTCAACGACTTCCTGTGGGGCCGCTGCTCGATCGGGCAAGCGGCCTGCGACGTAACCGCCAAGGTCCGCGAGGAGGCGCGCGGACAACTGGAAATCTCCTCTCTCTATCTGATTCCTTCCAGTCCTAAGCAGAAAGACATCGTCCGCATCGTCGACGAAGGCTACGACGTGCAGAAGCTGAACAGCGGCCTCCAAGATATCATAGGCGAACTCGGGCTGGACTACCTGTTTATTGACACGCACCCCGGCGTAAACGACGAGACTCTGCTCTCCATCGCGGTGTGTGATCTTCTCCTCGTTGTCATGCGGCCCGACAACCAAGATTTTCAGGGGACCGCCGTGACTGTCGAACTTGCGCGCCAGTTAAAGGTTCGGGCTCTTCTGGGATTTTAGTGGCTGGCGGCGGTGAGTGACGGATCCCTCGCCACTGTGAGGCCGACCTCCCGGAGCCTGCTTCGGTGCCATTCAAGGGCTTCGTGACAACTCTACGGCCCCCAAGGCCGGGCGGCGACTGCGTTGGCCAAAAAGAATTACTGATAAACAAAGGGTTACGAGTAGAGCAAGGCTGCTGGCAGGTAGTCGTACAGTCTCCCGAAGGCTGTGAAATGCGGATCCACAACTGTCATCCAGTGGCCACACTCAAAGAGATAACTCCCTGTTTATCAGTATCTTATTCCCTTTACGAGTTGCCCACGACCGGACTGGCGTGTAGGGTATTTGGGGATTTCTTGGCCGCCTTTTGGGCTCCGATGTGACTGCGGGCGACGTCGGGTCGGCAGGATGGAGGAGCCGGCTACCCGTTGGCCACCCACTAAAAACCCGGAAGAGCCAAGGTTCGAGACATGATGATGCTCGTCAACAAAGTCCCCGCCGATCTCGAAGCCCCCGCGCTCCGGGGACACTTGGAGAGAACATACAAGATACCCATCGCGGGGATCTTTACCTTGAACTTCGAGCTTGTGCAACTGGCCAGCAGTGGCATCTTCTCTCTTCGCTATCCGGAACATCCTTTCTCCCAACAGATCGAGGTCGTCGCCCAGAAAATCGTCGAATCGGGCTCCGAGCAAGCCGATGCCGCTGACGGCTGAAGTCCAGGACCTTCCTCCCGGTCACATAGGCTAGCCCGCTTTTCTCACCACGTGGCGAGACGAAGTGCGTGAGAGGCCCGTCAGTACAAGGCGCGCGACGCTCGGTGCCGCATTTCTTGAATAATGCGGGCGTACTCGAACAGTACGTTGAGCACGGCGAGCAAGCGCAACGCAGTAATGGCGGGCCTATGGCGTGCTTCGACCGTCAGGTGGTGAGAAATACGGGCTAGATCTCCTCCCTTATCGGCGTATGATTTAGACGGAATGCCGGCCCGAAAAACTTCGCGCCGACGGCGAAGGCACCTTCAACTTGTCCTCGCCATAGCCGTTCTCCCGCTTGCCGGATGCCGGCAGACTCCGCTTCAGCCGCCATCCGACATCGACATGATTTTTTGGGAAGAGCAGTCGTGGGAATCAGGCGGGGGCACTCAGCGGTTGACCTTGTGGCGGGACGGGCGGAGCGAGATACGGATCGTGCTCGGAGATCAAACGCCTCGTTCGGGGATTATCCGGCTTCGCCCCGGTTGGACGAACACAGACGGCGCAGTGGTGAAGCACAGTCCGCTACGGCCGCAGGAAGCCCAGTATCGTTTCGAGCGCGCGCTTCAAGCGGGAATCCATCGGCTCGAGCCCATTCGCCCCGACTATCTTGACGGTGGTGGGACGCTGGTGGGCGTGCGCACCGGCGGTAGTCTACGGAAAGTGGTCATCGCCCATCTTTCCGACAACTGGCGCGAGACGGCGAATTACCGATGGTTTCAGGCCGTGGCGGAGGTGATGTCCGCCATAGTAGACTCCGCGACCGTCCAAGTCCGTCCGTAAGTACTATTGAAATCAAATGCTTTATATTCCACAGTCGTCCGGGGCAGTACTTGAAAATCCGCTGCAATCCGCCTACAATTAGGGGAGTGGATAGGGGAGCAACGCGATGACTGGCAAGCTAACCGCGCGGCGGGTGGCGGGTTTTAAGGCACCGGGCAAGCTCGGCGATGGCGGCGGCTTGTGGTTGCGGGCGACTCGCGGTGGGGGGCGGTGGTGGTTCCTGCGTTACCGCTTCCGCGGGCGGAATCGAGAACTAGGTTTGGGGTCGCCTGACGAAGTCGGACTTAAGGAAGCTCGACAAGACGCAGTTTGGGCGCGACGGCAAATCCACGAGGGGATCGATCCAATCGAGCAACGCCGCAACGAGCGCGCCAAGTCCAGCGCCCCGACCTTCGCCGAGTGTGCAGAGCGGTTTATCAGCGCCAACCAAGCGGCGTGGCGCAACGCCAAGCACTGTGCGCAGTGGCGCAGCACGCTGAAAACCTACGCTTACCCCGTGTTTGAGGCGACACCTGTAGACGCGATAGACGTTGCGGACGTGCTGAAGGTACTGAAGCCCCTGTGGACTCTCAAGCCGGAGACGGCCTCGCGGCTACGCGGGCGCATCGAGCGGGTGCTCGATTGGGCGCGGGTAAGTGAATATCGACAAGGGGAGAACCCGGCCCGGTGGCACGGACATCTCGACCAGCTACTGCCGAAGCCTTCCGACGTGCGGGCCGTGCGACATCATGCGGCGCTGGCGTGGCGCGAAATTCCCCAGTTCATGGGAGACTTGCGCCAGCGGCAAGGGGTTGCGGCTCGGGCGTTGGAGTTCGCCATCCTGACGGCTGCTCGGTCGGGCGAAGTGCGTGCGATGCAGTGGGCTGAAATGGACGCCGATAAAACCTGGACGGTCCCGGCCGAGCGCATGAAGGCGAAGCGTAAGCACAGGGTTCCGCTCTCCCCCCGTGCAGGCGCGGTTCTCGACGAGATGCGACGCTTCGGCTGCGAGCCAGGACAACTTGTCTTTCCCGGAATGCGGCCTGGTAAGCCATTATCCGACATGACGCTCAGCGCAGTGCTCAAGCGCATGGGCCGACACGACTCGACCGTGCACGGGTTCCGCAGCTCGTTTCGGGACTGGTGTGCGGAAGCCACTAACTTTCCCCGCGAGGTGTGTGAGGAAGCGCTAGCGCACACTCTCGCCAGCAAGGTCGAAGCAGCCTATCGGCGCGGCGACTTGTTCGAGAAGCGTCGGCCGCTGATGGCGGCCTGGGCTGTCTATTGCGGGCAGAGCGCCGTCGGGGCTGACGTGGTTCCGATTCGGGGGTAGAGCATACCCATGCCACACCGCTTCGTGGGTACCCGAAACCAGCCACTCGCTGTTTACCGCCTCTTGCCACGGTGACTCGTCCCCCAATTCCCAAACGGCGATTTCGAATTCCAGAAAGGGCCGACCCAAAAAATCTCTTCTTGTGGCAGACCTGCAACACCCGCTCGACCATGCGCACCGCAAATTTCAACTCCAGTCTGGCCGACTCTTCTAGCCATTTTTCTGGCGATCGGCCCAAACCCCGCTACGGCACTAAATCCGCACGGCTGGCGGGTCTTCAGCGAGATCGAGAAACTAGTTGCTTTCAAGCTCGGCGTTGATCTCTAGAGTCTCGCCAGCTTCGACAGAGACTTTGCGCTCCCAATCGGCGTAGCCTTTTTGCCTTAATCGAACCTTGTGCTCACCAGGTTGCACTGTCCTGGTTCGGGGAGTATTGCCGACGAACGCCCCGTCGATCTCAATGTCGGCTCCCTGAGGGCTAGACGAAATCTTCAACGACCCTTGATCGTCGCGCGGAGCGTTGTCGCCGCGTCTGGCTACGGTCTGTTTGGTGTCCTTGACACCCTCTTGGTCGTAGAGCATCGTTAGCCCGGTGACCTGCTCGGCGGCTCTCAACGCGCCGCGATAATTGCTTTTGTGGAGCTTGAACTCTACTGCGCCGATCAAATCTGCCCCGTCGTTGAATGTCATGGTCAGATAATGCTTGCGGCCCTTACTGAAAAGCAGGAACGGTGTGACCAGTATCGCTGCGCCGATCCGCCGCCCGGAGACGCGAGAGTAGAATAGCTCCGCGACAGCATCGGCGGGAATCGTGAAGTATTCTGCGCCGTTGTTTTTTGTGAACCGTATCTGCTTGGCCTGAATGACGAGTTTCCCGTTGTTTCCTTGCCTGGCAGCGCCAAAGGTAGTTCTTGTTTTGACTTTTCCGAACACCATCTGGCCGTACGCCGAAGTGCTGAGAACAGCCGAAATCAGACCCGACGCGAGTAAACGTTTCATCTCAACCTCCTTGTTGTCGTACGAAGTCCCTTATGGTTCGATGACGAAAATCCTCACGGGCAAAACGTGTCCCAGCCGCTCCGACTAATTCAGCCTGCAGGAGCCAAATCGGAAATCCTGGCCTAAAGCTCGGGCGCGCCCTGCGGCTCGAAAAGCACCCCGGCAAGACATTCATCGGCAGGATCGAAAAGGGCTTTGACTTCCTGGGCTACCACTTCAGCCCGCAGGGGCTGACGCTAGCCAGGAACGATTGTAAACTTTTGGGAGCGTGCGATCCGGCTTTATGAGCAGGAGCCGGGCGAGGAATTGGTTCCCGCCCGACTTGGAGCGTACGTTCGGCGATGGGAGGTATGGGTCCGCGCAGGTCTCGCCGGTTGCGTTGGGATTGCAGAGGCGCGCCCGAGAGTCACCGGTATTGGCCTGGGGGACACACCCCGGGCTCAACTCCTCGGCGGTTTTACAACAGCTTGATAGACACGTCCAGTTCCTTATCCCCTTGGACTGCAAGGAATGTGCACCCGGAACCGAGGGCATTGCTCGTTAACACTGCCTCATCGCCGTTAAGTATAACCAAATTCAAAAACCCCGTGGCGGTCTCAAAATGCATCACTATGCCGCCCGAGTCGCCGAACACCATCGAATCGGTAATCGACTGTTCGACATCTTCTTCCTGTTCATCTTTACAGTCAATCTTCACATATCCTTCCATGGGTCCCCCGAACCAATCGGCTATGGCCACCACGTCGATCTTATCTCCCTCTGCATCTTCGCCGCCGATGCTTACCTCTACGTTCTCATTTGCGAAGGCTGCGCTCGGCAACCCAAGGGCCAAAAGGATGCTAGCCAAAACGATCGTAAGGTTTTTCATTAAGTACTTCCTCAGGGCGCGCCCAGTGCTTGGTTGAGAGCCTTGACTGCCGTTCTCAGCTTCCATCTCGTGGGCGCTAAGACTACGATGTCATCCATGAATCGCATGTAGAACAGGCCCAGCTTGATTCACCTGCGCGGGTGGCGACGCAAAGAACGGCCATCGTTTGAGGCGTTTGCTGGCCAACGCAAACCGCGCCCCCCGAGGGTGGGCTCTCATGTTATAAGATAAACAGATCCGTAACTCTTTGAATCGCTAGAGTCAAACCATGCCCCGCACCTGCACAGTTTGCGCTCGCCCCGACCGGGACGACATCGAACGCTCTCTGGCTGGCGAAGGAATCGTTACCAGAGCGGCGGCTACGGGACCATCGCTGCTTAGGGTTCCGTTGTATATCTTCTCCAGAATGCCATCGAGCATCCGGCTGACTTCTCGAATCTGGGCGCGCGTCAGCACCGTGCTTAGCTCATAAGCATAGGCTACAGAAGCCTTTTGACGCACCTGCTATCTCAAAGCCCCGCCAGAGTCTGAAAGTCGCATGGCGGTTCCCACGGGAACCCACGAGTGGGCGATCTCCTCGCCCCTAGAGCGGCGAAGTTTACAACCTGTCGCGTGGTTCGTTGATTTTGAACGTGAACTCAATAGGCTCGCTGTCCGTAGTGTGACCGAACTCGCTGCGCTCGCTGTAGCCACGCGATTTCCCCTGAGTCTTGAGAAAAAAGAGGCTCTTCTGGGATTTTAGTGGCTGGCGGCGGTGAGTGACGGATCCCTCGCCACTGTGAGGCCGACCTCCCGGAGCCTGCTTCGGTGCCATTCAAGGGCTTCGTGACAACTCTACGGCCCCCAAGGCCGGGCGGCGACTGCGTTGGCCAAAAAGAATTACTGATAAACAAAGGGTTACGAGTAGAGCAAGGCTGCTGGCAGGTAGTCGTACAGTCTCCCGAAGGCTGTGAAATGCGGATCCACAACTGTCATCCAGTGGCCACACTCAAAGAGATAACTCCCTGTTTATCAGTGTCTTATTCCCTTTACGAGTTGCCCACGACCGGACTGGCGTGTAGGGTATTTGGGGATTTCTTGGCCGCCTTTTGGGCTCCGATGTGACTGCGGGCGACGTCGGGTCGGCAGGATGGAGGAGCCGGCTACCCGTTGGCCACCCACTAAAAACCCGGAAGAGCCCAAAAAGATAATCGCCGTGAGGTTGTCGTTTTTGATAGCCTCGATGAGTTTCGATTCGGCCAAGTCAACCGAGCTTTCCCGGGCCTCGGTCAGCACGTCTTTGAGCGCCGGAAACCGCTCGATGTACCGATAAACCGTCTTGGGGGCGCAGCCTAAACGCTTGGCTGCAGACGTGACAAGCCCGCCGGCCGCGGCGAGCGCACACTCCACTTGAGCTTGTGTGAATTCAGCGCGCCTGCCGCCCCTTTTTTTAAGTGGGACATTTGGGACACTTGCGGCCATCGAATTCATTATAAGTGCGCGGCGCAGCGGCCGGATGTTGCGTCGTCGCTCAAGGCGCAATCAACGACAGTCTGTCTGAAAAACTCCACCGCCCATTGAGAGCCGGACGAAGATGGTAACCGTAGAGAGATCACGGGGACGCCTCCGAGGGTATGGTAAGATCCGACGAATCATGCGCGTTTCGCTTCTTCGCACTGCATTGTCGATAGTCTGGTTGCTGGCGGGCTCGTACGCCCAGGCACAGGAGAGAACCGCTACAGTCGTGAACGCAGCGAGTTACGCGCCCACGGTCGCACCTGACTCCCTAGCTTCGATCTTCGGAGAAGGTTTTGCCGACGGGGTAGCCCACGCCGAGCTGAATGAAGAGGGTCTCCTGCCCACTGAGTTGGCAGGTGTGCGAGTTGAATTCGACGGACGGCCCGCACGACTCCTTTATGTCTCCGCTGGTCAGATTAACTTTCGGTTCTTCCGGGTTTCTAGTGGGCGAGTGTGGCTCGGTGGTAGTCTCGCGGGATGCAAGACCGCGAGCTATACCGCCAGATTCTGGGCATCGAAAGTCCCTGGAAAGTCGCGCGAGTGGAGCTGCGCCGAGCCGACGGCGAAGTCCACATCTTCCTCGAACACGACGAGCAAGTCCGCTGGCCGTGCCGCCAATGCAGCGCCGTATGCGCACTCCACGATCATCAGCCCGAACGCCGCTGGCGTCACCTCGACACCTGTCAGTACCGCACGATCCTGCACGCCCGGCCGCCGCGCAGCGACTGCTCCGAGCACGGGCCGCGCGTCGTGCGACTGCCCTGGGCCGAGGCTTCCAGCCGCTTCACCGCGCTGTTTGAAGCTCTCGCGATCTCGTGGCTGAAGGAAGCCAGCCAGCAAGGCATCGCCGAGTTGCTGGCGCTGAGCTGGGACGAGATTCACGGCATCCTGGAACGCGCCGTGCAACGTGGGCTCGAACGTCGCGCGGCAGAGCCGATTCCCTACCTGGGCGTCGACGAGAAGAGCTTCCGCAAGCGCCATCGCTATCTCACCGTCGTCAACGATCTCAACCGCTCGCGCGTGTTGTTCGTCGCCGAGGGACGCCGCCAGGCCAGCCTGGACGGCTTTTGGAAGACGTTGAGCGCAGAGCAACTCGCCCGAGTCGAGGCCGTCGCGATGGACATGTGGGATCCTTACGTCGCCTCGACCCGGGAGCATCTCGACGAATCGGAGAAAAAGATCGTTTACGACAAATATCACATCGCGGCGCATCTGGCGAAGGCGGTGGACCAAGTGCGGCGGGCGGAGAACAAGCGTTTACTGGCCCTCGGCGACGAACGTTTGACAGGCACGAAGTACGCTTGGCTGCGGCATCCGGCGAACTTTTCCGAGGACGCCTGGCGCGAGTTCCGCGCGCTGCGCGAAAGCGACTTGAAAACGGCGCGGGCGTGGGCGTTGAAGGAAACGGCGATGCGGCTGTTCGACTATCGTCGCGAATCGGCGGCGCGAGCTTTCTTCGAGCAATGGCGCGGCTGGGCGAGTCGCAGCCGGCTGACGCCGATGGTCACCGTAGCGCGGATGTTGACGGCTCGCCTCGAAAACATACTCACGTATCTGAAACACCGCATTACGAACGCGGTCAGCGAGGGGTTGAACTCAAGGATTCAATGGGTCAAGGCCACGGCGCGCGGTTTCCGCAATCAACAGAACTTCATCAACGCCATCTACTTCCACTGTGGGAAACTCGATCTGGCTCCTTCGCCCACTTAAAACCCGGAAGAGCCTAACTTTCTAACCCCATCGGAGACATCCGAGGGCCTAGTAGCGGTCAACATTCAGTCAGCGGAAGGAGAGCAATATCGGGCAGTTGTCAACGTAAGAAGGGTAGCACCGGGAATCTTTACAGCCGACGGGTCCGGCGGGGGAGCGGCTGCCGCCCTCAACGGTGTGACCTTCGCCGGTGGTCCCTTTGAAGTAGAGACGCTCGAAACCCCTGGGGAAGACAGACGCACTCGAGTGGCTGTTTTCGGGACTGGTTTCCGCCAAGGCGGCAAAGCTGCGCCGGACCTTGTTGCGAGCTCACCCGACCCCGTTGTCGAGGCACTCGATGCCCATGGGAACCTCCATGAGCTAGCCGTCGAGTACATCGGAGCAGCGCCAATCTATTTCGGCCTCGACCAGCTAAACATTGTCCTATCAAGCGCCCTGGATGGAGCAGGAACCTTAACAATTACTTTGAGGTCCGACGGTGCAACGTCGAACACGGTAGCTCTAGTAGTTCGAAGAATGCTAGGACCGCAAGCGGATAGCTTCACGCCCCGATCAGCACCCCCGGGAGCGGAGATCCTCATTCAAGGTTCTGGATTCGCACCCCAGACAATCGACGACGTCCACGACCGCAACACCGTCTTCCTCGAAACGAGCGAGGGCACGCAATTTCCTGTTAGGCCACTCATGGCCGAGCCAGAGGTGATGCGTGTTGCCCTACCGCCTCTGCCGAAGCCAGATGGTCAATGGTACGCCGGAGAGGTGCGCTTGTGTGTGGAGGTAGACGAGCAGATAGCGTGCGCAGCGGAGAAGCTAATAATCGAACGAGCTATTGAATCAAACGCGGCACTTGGCGAGATCCTTCTGGAGTCGGCCCAAGAGAGTCTGGACACAACCATAGCGGCGCTCGAGGCTCTGGGAGCAACGGACCTAGCGCGCGAAACCCAGGAAAGGGGTGCCGCGCAGATCCAGGAACTACGCGAGATAGTGGCGCAAGCCCGTGCGGGTCGACCTCCCCTGGTTGCCGGCCTCGAGCATGACTCCTCGCCCGTCGCGATCGACCTCGATACGATCGGTGAGATCGAGTCCCTGCTGCTGGCGAACCGACTCAGTGCGGTTTCTCTGACGCGCGACCTGCGCACGAGCAGAATACAACTGAAGGAGATCGCAAAGCTGGAGCCGGACTGCGGGTACAGCAGCGAAAAGGTCAAATCGGAGAAGAAGCTAGCATATGACACGCTTGTTCAAGAACAGAAACGTATCGCCATAGCGTATCTTGCGGTCGTCGCGGCCACTGCCGTCTCCGGCTGTCTCCTTAGTATTTTCGTCGGATGCGTGCCCGGTGCGGCCCTTGCAGTGGCGATTACAATGCCAACAGCGGGTACGCTCTTTTCAATCCAGTCGGGGAAGAATTTCGCCGAGCAGCTGGCAATCGAATACAACGAACCCAATTTACTCCGCTCTCTGAGTGTTGAGCCACAGACTCTCAATTTGACCGTTGGAGGCCAACAGGCGTTCGTCATGTCCGGAAAGTTCGCAAACATTACTGGGAAGCGCAAGGCTGTCTTAGTGATCAAACGACTCGCATTGGACGCAATCGGGGCAGTTGTACCCAGCAACGCTCCGATTAAACTCGTCAGTTGGCTCGTCGACAAGCTCGCGTTGATACTTGCGGACCAGATCGGGGACTTCATCATACAATCCGTCGCCCGTGCGCCCGGGAACCTTGAGGAAGAGATCCTGCTTAGCTCACACACGGTCGGGCAAACCAATCACCCTCCTGAGGCTTCAATCTCGGCTGCTTGCAACGAAAATGACCGCTGGACAGCGTTCGGGGAACAGTCAACTTCCGGCCGGTCAATCGGGTTCGCCGCCAAATCTGATCGTTTGCTTATGCTCAACCCGAATCTTGGCCCTCCGATGGCCAGTCTGCTGGTCCGCGTGAATCAGATCCCAGACCCTGTTCTTGAACCCCGATTTTCGATTTGAGTTTGACATTCCGACTTTGCGGTGGCGTTCAGCGTCTTTATTCATAGGGGCTAGAGCCCGATGAGGACGCCAGGGAGGCCAACACCCAATGGGTGAAAAAGAAACAAAGCCGTTCCAGCTAACTTTCAATGGACTTCTCAAAGTCGATTTCCAAGGATCGCACGTCACTTCCGACGGTGGCTTGATTTTGGTTCGCGAACTGGACGAACGGCTCGGGTTCGGAGAACTGATTGACGAGCATGTCAGCGACTCCCGGCAAGGCACAAACAAGCAGTTCACGCTCGCTGATCTGTTGCGGCAGTCGGTCTACAGCCGCTTGGCGGGCTACGAGGACCTCAACGACGCCGCGCGGGTTTCGATCGATCCGACGTTTCGGCTGATCGGTTCGCAGAAAATCTGGGATCGCGGTGCGGCCTTGACCTCGACGCTCCACAGCTTCGAGACGGAGATGCTGGCGAGCGAAGAGAACCTGCTGGGGTTGATGGCGTTGAACCGGGAGCTGCTCGCCCAAGCCGAGACCCAAGACAACTCCGAGCGGGTTGTTCTGGACATGGACTCGACGGAAAGCCCCGTCCACGGCCAACAGGAAGGCAGCGCCTACAACGGCCATTTCGAGTCCGTCTGCTACCACCCGCTGTTGCTGTTCAACAGTCACGGCGACTGTCTGGCGGCCAAGCTCCGTCCGGGCAATGTGCACAGCGCTGAGGACTGGGATGAACTGCTCCTGCCCGAGATCGAACGTCAGCAGAACCATGGCAAAGAGGTTGCCTTCCGGGGGGATGCAGCCTTTGCCAAGCCAGAGATTTACGAGGCTTCGGAGGAGCGTGGCGTGAAGTATGCCATCCGCCTTCCGGCGAACGAGAACCTGCGGCGTGAAGTTGCCGAGCTGTTGGTGCGGCCGGTGGGAAGACCCACTCGGAAGCCTTTGGTGCGCTACAGGAGCTTTCTCTACCGGGCAGCGAGCTGGAGCAAGGCCCGAAGGGTCGTGGCCAAGGTGGAGCATCACGCTGGGGAGCTGTTTCCACGGGACAACTTCATCGTCACCAACCTGACTCTGCCGAGCCGCTCCGTGGTGCGCTTCTACAACAAGCGCGGGACGGCCGAGCAGTGGATTAAAGAAGGCAAGCAGGCGACGCATTGGACCAGGCTGTCGTGCCATCGCTTCCGGGCGAACGAAGTGCGCTTGCAGTTGAGTGTGCTGGCCTACAACCTGGGCAACCTGTGGCGGCGGCTGGGACTGCCACCAAGGATCAAGAGCTGGTCGCTGACGAGCTTGCAACACAGGTTGATGAAGACCGGCGGTCGGCTGGTCAAGCACGCGCGGTATTACTGGCTGCTGCTGGCCGAAGGACATTTGAACCGCAGGCTGTTCGGCGACATGCTGCACAGGATCTGGGCGCTGCCGCTGCCAAGCGGGTAGCGTTGACCGGGCGAGGATCAACAGTTTTCGGCTCCAAAAGGTTTCGCAAGGAGCAGTGTCGGCCGGAGCGCCGTTCAGTCCGCTCAATCAACGTCTGTGAGCGGATGGACGAGCCCTGGCGCCTACCGGTGGAGGTCATGTGCAGGGTTCAGCGCGAAAAGACGTGGTATGCGGGGCAGCGCGGGTGTATACTTTCACCGTGCCAGGGCCAAAATGGAAATCCTGGCTTGAATCAATCAGAGTCGATAGTGACACCGTCCTCGGGGGCCAGACTGTTCGTGGAACCGTCCGTCTCAATTCTCCCTCGGGGACCTCGGACATTCCCGTTGACCTTCAAAGCTCGGTCCCCTCCGCAGCGTCGGTGCAGCCGAATGTGACCATTCCCCAGGGGCACACGTCAGCTTCTTTCAGCGTCTCGACATCACCTGTCAGCCGACCGACCCATATAACTCTGTCTGCCTTTTACAGATCGCTGACCGTAACGACAGTCCTGGTTATTCAGCCCCCAACACCAACTCTGGAGTCCCTGATAGTTCTGCCAAGACAAACAACCTCCGGCGTCAGCGTCACCGGCGAGGTCGCTTTGCGCCACCCAGCGCCAAATAGTGGCGTCAGTGTAGAGCTCGGCAGCTCGAACCTCTCTGCTGCAGAGCCGCCGCCTTTCGTGATTGTTGAAGCCGGACGGACGACAGCACCTTTCCAGATCAAGGTTAGACAAGTCTTTGTCGATCAGACCGTTCGCATCACGGCGCGCGTTGAGAATTCGTCAAAGAGCTTTGATCTGCCGATTCAAGCAGCTCGCGCCGAACTGGCCAGACTTGGAGTTGAGCCGAGCCCGGTGCGGGGCGGAGATGTAGCGACGGCGCAGTTGACTCTGACGGCAGCGGCGCCGCCAGAAGGATATGGCGTGCAGCTATCGAGTTCCGATTCCGGTGCCGCTTCGGTTCCTAGTAGCGTCGTCGTCCCGGGCTCGCGGACAGTCGAAGAGTTCGCGGTGCAAACCTATGCAGTGCCGTCGGATCGTCAGGTGACCCTGACAGCTCGTGCGAATGGCGTTGTGAAAACGGCAACGCTCACCGTTCTGGCGGCACCTGCACTGCAGAGCGTGTCGGTCTCTCCCCTTGCGGTGACCGGGGGTGACTCGGCCACTGGGGTCGTGACCTTGGATGGGCCGGCGCCGGTCGGAGGAGCGGTAGTGAACCTGCAGAGCGACAACAGTGCCGCCCAGGTTCAGGCAAGTGCGACCGTGTCGGCGGGACAATTCTCGACAACGTTTGAGATTAGCACACAGAGCGTTGCTTCGACGCAGAGTGTGACGATCACAGCCAGCTATAACAATACGACCCGCACCGCCACGTTGACGGTGAATCCCGCGATGCCACCAAATAACACCCTGATGGTGGTGGCTGAGTATAACGGTCCCGATGCGGGGCAATTGCGAAGCTTGGCCTGGGATGGCAGCACGCTCTGGTCGAACACTTCCCCAAGCGGCTTCTCCAGCACCATCTACAAGCACAACTTAGACGCGACCTTGAGTGTAAACACCACGTACCCCAGCCCCTCCAACTATACAACGGGGATCGAATGGATCAATGGGCGCCTGTGGTCTGTGGATAATTTCAGCGACAGACTGATTAAACACACGGGAGCGATCACATCCATTGAGGCAACCTTCGGTTTGCAGGGCCGCCGCAGTCCGGACGGTGTTGCCTGGACGGGCAGCGAGATGCGGGTAACCAACGAGAACGCCATGCAGAGATTCAATACTAGCGGGACCTTCCTTGGCGAGATCGTTGTGCGGGCATATTCCGACATCACCTTCATGAATGGCTTCCTCATTGCTGTCGCGGAGGGCACAGTTTACAAGTTGAATCTCGACTCCACCCTATCCATTGCGGCCACTTTTGTTGCACCTGGGCCCGAGGCCCGGGGAGTGACTTGGGATGGCCAGTTTTTGTGGGTAGCAGACTCTACCACTAACAAGATCTATAAACCTCGATCTCCAACTCCAGGCTCTTGTTGGCCGGAATGCGAATGGCGTACTGTACTCCGCGTTCCTCCGAAGCCTCATAAACCTCCGGCTTGGCAAAGGCCGCATCGCCCCGGAAGGCGACCTGCTTGCCCGCAGCCTGTTGGCGCTCGATCTCCGGCAACAATAGCTCATCCCAGTCGTCGGCGCTGTGCACGTTGCCTGGACGCAGCTTTGCAGCGAGGCAATCACCATGACCGTTGAACAAAAGCAACGGATGGTAGCAGACCGACTCGAAGTGTCCGTTGTAGGCACTGCCTTCCTGTTGGCCATGGACCGGACTCTCGGTGGAGTCCATGTCCAGAACGACCCGCTCGGAGTCGTCGAACGCCTCCGCTTGCCCGACCAGCTCTCGGTTCAGCGCCATCAGCCCCAGCAGGTTCTCTTCGCTCGCCAGCATCTCCGTCTCGAAGCCGTGCAGCGTCGAGGTCAAGGCCGCACCGCGATCCCAGATCTTCTGCGAACCGATCAGCCGAAACGTCGGATCGATCGAAACCCGCTCGGCGTCGTTGAGGTCCTCGTAGCCCGCCAAGCGGCTGTAGACCGACTGCCGCAACAGATCAGCGAGCGTGAACTGCTTGTTTGTGCCTTGCCGGGAGTCGCTGAGATGCTCGTCAATCAGTTCTCCGAGACCGAGCCGTTCGTCCAGTTCGCGAACCAAAATCAGGCCACCATCAGAAGTGACGTGCGATCCCTGGAAATCGACTTTCAACAAGCCGTTGAAACTTAGCTGGAATGGCTTGGTTTGTTTTTCACCCATTGGGTGTTGGCCTCCATGGCGTCCTCATCGGGCTCTAGCCCCTATGAATAAAGACGCTCAAGGCCGCTGGAAGGTCGGGATGTCAAACATCAAATTGAAAATGCGGGATAAAACCCTGCTGCCTTGAGACAGGCCGGACGTTCTATGCGTGGTTCGGGCGGAGCCCTTGATCACCAGTGTAGAATCTATGAGGTATTTAAGCCGCCCAAGAGCCATCCTACCAGGCGCTCCAACCCGACAGCGGCTGCCACGCGTGGTTCGTCCTCCCTGGCTTTGGCCGGCGCTGCGGCGATTCCCGCGCAGGTCGTTTCGACCGATGGTACATTTGACTGCTTCCCTCATAGTGTTCATTGTGCGGGGGCCGGCCCCGCAAGCAGCAGACCAGCGATGGGCCGCGCGGCCAGGCGATAGAAGACCCTGGCCCAAATCCTTGGCGGCCTTGCACTCTTGATCGGCCTCTACCTCACTTGGCGCCGGATCACTGCTACCGAGAGGAACGAGCCTACCTGGAAAAGGCTTACCTCCCTAACACCCATCTCAGAAGGGGCTTACCTACGGACCGACTAGCCCGGATTTCTCATCAATCCTCGGAAGGAGGGTTGGAGGCGCGTGCGGACTGCGATTTTCATGGTCTTGGGACGGCAACGCCTCTCAGTGGCGTCGCCGGGAGGCGGAAACAGCCCGGCACGGCGTCAGTGGCCCCTTGGGGGACGTTTTTTGTCCGCTTCGGCCAAGTCTCGATGGCTGCCCCTCTCGAGGCCTGTGTGCTTCCAGTATGACTTGAAGTCGCCGCGTCGTTTTCAGCAGCGCAGCGGCTCGCGGCGTTGGAGATTGGCGTGGACTTGCTCAAACACCCCGGCCCAGGCATGCCCCGTCGCCAGCGATATCCACACCTGGCGCGCCGTGATCCGAACCCGCGCCCCGATCTTCAACAACCGCAGCCGGATCGTTGTGCATTGCGCCCGCGCCATCTTCGTCCCCGTCAACCCCAACCGCCGCAGCGCTTCCATCACACAGTAGGCGAGCGAGGAAAAATATAATCGAATCTGATTCGATCGAAACAGAGCCGTCGAGGTGCGGTCGGCGAACAACCCCAACTGCTGCCCAGGCCGTGGCTATCTTTACAGATAAGAACGGCAACTTCATCACGTCCGCCGACGCCCTGATTGAGTATCGACCCATTCTTCCGGGTCAGAGTTCCCCCTTCAAGGTGATGAAGAGCGAGAATCCTGCAATGAACTCGTGCCGGTTGGAATTCAAGCAGTTGATGGGTGGCGAACTCGCGACGTACCACAACTGGAAGCGGTGATGAAAGCCAAAAGGGGGTGCGCCGTCGCGCTAGGTGGCCACCTTAATGATACATCCGCGGGCAGAAATTTCGTGTCTGATACCGGCCCGGACTCGTGGTCTTCGAACCTCGCTGTTTGCCTTAGCGCGGAGAGCGGTCGGCGTCGCCGGAATCCCGGCTATCGCGCGAAGGACGGCCGCCCGCATCGGGCGGGGTTCGATCAAACCGCGACGCAGCCGGGACCTACTTGCCCCCCACCCGGGTAAGGATCTTATTCACACTCAAACCCCACCATTGCTTTCCTCGCCTGGGAAGGATGTCTTCTTCATTGAGCTTCCGGGCGATTCTGTCAAAGCCCATTTCTTGCGCTCTCAGCGTCTTCATGCGCTCGATGACCGCCTTCTCGCCCGGATAGTAGCCGTAGGGCTTTGCGCCCTCACAGCGTCCCGTACGGGCCTTTTTTCGCATCCTCGCGCCCCGCAGCTTTGCTACGATCAGCGACTTGTCATATTGCGCAACCGCGCCCATCATCTGTCGCAGTAGAACACGGGTAGGGTCATCGGCCATCAGATCGGGTTCGGCGACCGAGATGAGGTTGTTCCCACGGGAACCCACGAGTGGGCGACGAACGTGCCGCTGCGTCGAAGGCTTTGGCTCTGGCGCACCCCGGAGGCATATAGTCTAGATCGTCGAGACGCAAGGGACGTAAGCGTAGTCGCGGGGTGCGGATCTGATGCCGAGTGGTCATCTGGTTCGGCGATTATATCCTTGCTCCTGGGCGTACTGGCGGGAGGATCATTATTGGACCTCCCAAAGCTCGTAAATGGTCCGACCGTGTAGATCTGAGACCGTTTTCTTGAGTCTCGGGGAGTGTCCAAGCGCCGCCACCGTGTCGAAAAACATATCGCGAACCTCAGGATACGGCTCCCCCTCGGAGGAAGCGTACGAAACGAAAACGGTCCCGGGCTTTGGAATCCACTCGCCGATTACCTTCAACGTGTGCGACGTCTCCGGGTTGGGCTGGGGCACTTCGGTGAGAGGAAGGCGGTTTTTTGAGAGAAAGCGCAACTGGTTCGCAATCCCCCATGGCAACACGACGACCTGCTGAGCGCCGATCGAGCGCAGCGAGTCGTGGAGTGTGTAAACGGCTTCCGACCAATACGGCGTACCACCAAATCGTAGGAGTTGGATATGCTGCTGAACGGTGGTGCGGCAGTTCGCGCAAGCCAGCGCCAGAATGGCCAGTGGGAGCAAAAGGCGCACAGCCGTCGTGGTTCTTCGCAACCGGCTCTCCACCTGCTCGCTGGCCCCCGCCAAACTTGCCGCTACTAACAGACAGGGAAACGGATACATCAAGACCAAATGGTGCACTGAACCAGCCGATCGGATGGGGAACATGGGGGCTACGGT
Source organism: Bryobacterales bacterium (assembly GCA_965206025.1). Taxonomy (GTDB): domain Bacteria; phylum Acidobacteriota; class Terriglobia; order Bryobacterales; family UBA6623. Next base: position 2,206,571 of record CBDBIU010000004.1, read on the forward strand.
GAACAAACAGAACAGCAAGGAGAACAGAATGGGACGCCTGTAATGGGACCGCAGTGACAGCGGCAGAAGCAGCAGCGAAGCCACCACGGCGGACGTCATCCAGCTCCGACTCAGCAGTCCTTCGCCACTGACCTGATACGCGAGCCGTCCCAACGCGTCTTGCGGTTCGGAGGGTCGCTCCGCGGATACCTCGGAGGCCCAGCCCTGGAACTTCGTACCATCGAGCGCGCCTCGCAACATCGCGTACTTAGCATGGTACCGTTCCCAGTTCGTTTCTAGGGTTATGGCCGGAGGCTGGGAGAAAGGCTGTAAGAAGTACAAGAAAAGGCTCTTCTGGGATTTTAGTGGCTGGCGGCGGTGAGTGACGGATCCCTCGCCACTGTGAGGCCGACCTCCCGGAGCCTGCTTCGGTGCCATTCAAGGGCTTCGTGACAACTCTACGGCCCCCAAGGCCGGGCGGCGACTGCGTTGGCCAAAAAGAATTACTGATAAACAAAGGGTTACGAGTAGAGCAAGGCTGCTGGCAGGTAGTCGTACAGTCTCCCGAAGGCTGTGAAATGCGGATCCACAACTGTCATCCAGTGGCCACACTCAAAGAGATAACTCCCTGTTTATCAGTGTCTTATTCCCTTTACGAGTTGCCCACGACCGGACTGGCGTGTAGGGTATTTGGGGATTTCTTGGCCGCCTTTTGGGCTCCGATGTGACTGCGGGCGACGTCGGGTCGGCAGGATGGAGGAGCCGGCTACCCGTTGGCCACCCACTAAAAACCCGGAAGAGCCCAAGAAAAAGGGGGCTGAACCGAACAGGAACGCGAAACCGGCAGCGGCGAGGCGTGGGGCTTTGAACCTCGCGATCGTCTCTTTGCGAAACACGACTAGCACCGTGAGGGACAGAGCAAAGAGCAACACCAGGAAGTGGGCTTTGTCGAAGACACCGAGTCCGAAGACAAAAAAGCCGGCGGCGAGGTCCCGCAAGCGACGGTTTTCCCACCATCGGAGCACGAGCAAACATCCCAGCACCAAGCAAAACCTTTGGATGACCACCGGGCCCCAGTCGAGTCGGGACGTCCACAAGAAACTAGGATCGGTGGCAGCGAGCACTGCTGCCGCAAGTGCTACCTTCCAGCCACAAGCGCGGTGCGCAAACGAGAAAAACACACCGATCGTTAACGCCGCCAAGACTAGCATCGGTACCCGGGCAGCGGCTGCCGACGCAGGTGCCAGCTCCAACAGGCCACGGTAAACCCATCCTTTCAAGGCCCCGACGTAGGGCATCACCATCAGGCACGCGTCGGCTCCGAAGAGACGCTCGGTCCACGCACAACCTCTTGGCCTCGGATAGGACGCGGCGACGAAGAGCGTTTCGTCGTAATAAAGCCCCGGACGCTCGATCCACAGCCCCCCCAGGAACAGAAAAGCCCCGAGGGCAAGAGCGAGAACTAGCTTGGCCCAAACTGGTGGTTTCATAGAAGGAGCCGACTCGAAGTTCCAACTACGTTACATAGACGCTTCGCCCAAGAAACGGGTAGTTGAAACAACTCTAGAAAATACAGCAGATCTCAAACGGCAACTGCGTCGTGAATGCCCCGAAGTCATTGAAAAGGAATGCGATTACTGTAACACCGAATCTGTCATCCGTTATCTCTACCAATCCGTCTCGATCGGCCATACAAGGCAGGAAGTCCGACAAAACCAACGCCGTGTGATCACCTTCCTCCATCGAAAACGATTTTCGGCATAGCTCCTGCCCGCCTGTGTCCCGCGCGATAGCGGTGAGGTCACTACGGGAAAAGGAGCTGGCAATCGCAACGGTCGTCGTGAAGGGCCGCCGGTTTCGGAATGGGAACCGCATAAGATCCATGGTCCTGTCGAGGCTGGGTACGGACGCTTGAAAGTCAGGACGTCCCGGCACTTGCTGCGTCCAGCACGGCGTTAACCATAACGGCGCGGAAGTCGGAGGATTCGATCACAGCGTATCCGACGTTCAGCGGCCCACCTGAGGGTAGCGTGTAGAAATCGACGCCGGGGTAAGCGACAACCCCCGCGATGATATTCATCATGCCGAGATCAGACCCATTGCCGTCCAAGACGCGCACATCCATACGCGTACCGCCGTTGCGAAAAAAACTGATTGTGTAGGGAATAGGTCGTTCTTCGTCATCCGTGTTGACTACCTGAAGCTCTGCCACCCAGGATCCGCCTTGCACGATTTGGGGTAGGACACTTCCCTCGGCGATGGAGCCTGATTCCTTAACCGGTGGGTCAGCAGCGAAAGCGGTAAAGGCAAATAGCACGATTAACGCAGGAATGCGCATGGTGGGGTACCCTCACTTTTCCTTTGGGTTCAGAGTGAGCTTTGGTGGTCCGCGCGCTGCTGGCCGGGATACCGATGGACAGACACGGTCGCAAAGCTTCCCAGACTATAGTCTCTTGTCGGCAAGCAATCTGCGCGTGCTGCTCAGCAATCGGCAGAGGCCGCCCAAGCGATGTTCGAATCCTCGCATAGACCCTACCTTTGAGTCTATGCCGACCCTATGGTCGGGGTCGCGCACGAAGGTGAAGAAGACATTGATAGTCTGGGAGTGTGGCAGTATCGGTCTGCGCATAGCCGGCTCATCGATCGAGACCTTCGCAGTTGAGAATCTACGGCCTCCCAGCTACCTTAATAACACCGACATGCATGTGCTCAGCAGAAAAGAGCTGGTTTTCGCGGGAACAACTCTCCTCGTATGCGCTTCGCTGTTCTCGTGGAATCTGCGCTCCGCCGCCGACTCGCTTCCGCGACTGCGGGTCGAGTCGGTGCGGCGGGTCTTCCACAACGGCGAGCACAATGCCTTCACTGACCTGATCCGCTACAAGGGCCTCTACTATCTCACCTTCCGGAGTTGCCCAGATGGGCACATGGTGCATCCGACCTCTTCGATCCTGGTGCTTGCGAGCCGTGACGGCCGAGAGTGGCGCCAGGTGCACCGCTTCAATGTGCCCAAGCGAGACACGCGAGACCCCCACTTCCTGATTTTCAAGGGCAAGCTTTTCGTCTACAGCGGAACGTGGTACTGCGGTGAGACTTCCCCCGAGCCTTACAACATGAACCAGCACCTCGGGTACGCCGCGTGGACCGAAGACGGTAGCTGCTGGCAAGGCCCCCAAATGCTCGAAGGCACCTATGGCCACTATATTTGGCGGGCGGCGGTCTTCGGCGGTAAGGCCTATCTGTGCGGCCGTCGGAAGCACGAGTTCGCCGAGACCAAGACGCGGGAGGAGCGCAACCCACTTGTGGAATCAGCTTTACTCGAAAGCGACGACGGACTTATTTGGCGGAAGATCGGGCTGTTTCAGGAGAGCTACGGGAATGAGACAGCCTTCCTGTTCGAGCCCGACGGCTCGATCCTCGCCGTGGCCCGTGGCGGCGGACGACGCAACGCCCAGCTGGTACGGGCGCGGCCCCCTTATCAAGAGTGGACGCGGACCGATCTGGGCCGCTACATCGGCGGGCCACTGCTGGTTAGGTGGGGGGCACGCTACCTTGTCGGGGGCCGCAAGCTGACCGAGGCGGGGCCGCGGATGGCCCTCTCCTGGCTTGCCCAAGATCGCCTCAACGAGCTGCTCGATCTGCCCAGCGATGGCGACAACTCCTATCCGGGATTTGTCGCGCTCAGCCCGACCCGCGCCTGGGTCTCCTACTATTCGAGTCACGAGAAAGACAGTGCCGGCAAACCGATCACGGCAATCTATTTGGCCGAGCTGGCGATCGGAGGGCGCTAGACAAATCTACCTATAAAATTTGCACGGAGAATTACTTCGCGACGCCCGGGAGTCTCTGAAGTTCTCCCTCGCCCAGTCGTCTGAATGAGGCAAGAACGTCACAAAAGTGTCAAGTTGCGAATGTTAGGTTCGGGACGGCTTCGGTAAACCCTAGCCGACCAGGGAGGATTCAGGAGCGGTGCCCCGAGGTGAAGTTCGGCTTTGGTTGCCCGCTATTTTGGATTTGTAGCGTGGAACTCAGAGATCACCGAGTTCCCGTCACGGCAAAGTACACGCAACCGATCGGGCGTCGTTGGCGGGCGAGTTCACGTCAGGTTGACCCCGCCCAACGTCGGTCTGCACCCTAGTCACTGGTGCTCATGAGGATCGAGACGAGCTCTTGACCGCCGAAAGCCGTTTCCGAAACCGTGAGGCCCATCAGCTCGAAGCCTTCTTCTCCGGCTTGGTTTAGCTCCTTCTCCATTGTGTTCGTTCGGGTCGTCGCGAGCAGTTTATAGAAATAGGTCTTGTGAGGACTGCCGATCTCACGCTGCAGAATGATGACGACTTCCTGGCCTCCAAACGCCGTTTCGGCCACGGACTGGCCGCAAAGGTGAAACCCTTCGGCGCCGGCCTGACGCAGCTCTTTCTGCATGGTCGATGTCTTGCTCGTTTGCAAGCAGCTTGTATTCGTAGCGCTGATTGGCCGGGGTGTCTGTGGACTTGCTCATAACGGCGACGACCTCATTTCCGCCCAACGTCGGGCCGGTCATCGTGGCGGAGAACTCATAGCCAAGCGCCGCGGCTTCGTTCATCTCCTTCTGCATCGTCTTGGTCTTGTTCGTAGCAAGTAGCTTGTAGCTGATTCGTTCTCCGTCATCCGCGATCGGGGCAAGCGGTTGAGCTGATACAACCGCAGAAGCCAGGCCGGTAACGCAGGCAAATCGAGCAGCGAAGCGCGCGAGTCTCATAAGAACACCTCCGTATCGGATCGATGCGAAAAGGACGGATCTGGTTTCAGGCAAGATTCTCATGGGTGCGACTGGAGTGGCCCCCAAAACTGAGACAACCAGTTAAGGCTCAAAATCCATCCAAAGGAGAATTGAGTCATGGGATTGTCTCGTATGTTAGCGGCGGAGAGAAAATAGGCCACAAGGCGGCGGTGTTCAGCCGTGTTGTGGCGCCCGACGCGCCTCCCATTGGGCATTTCCCCAGAAGTCCACAGCCCATTTCTCCAGACCCCTAACGGGGACATCTCGTGAATCTCGACCTCGGCTCCGACTGAGGGCCACGGGGTCGTCTTTCCATGTCCGCTAACCTAAGCCTAGAACGTATAGATTATAATAGACTTATGCCCCGCACCTGCACCGTCTGCTCGCACCGTGACAGGGAAGCGATCGATCAGGCTCTCGTCTCTGGAGAACCTTTCCGTCACATAGCGACACGTACCGGTACAAGCACGGCGGCCCTGCAGAGGCACAAGCATGACCACGTCCCGCGTAGTCTGGCTAAGGCCAAGGAAGCCCAAGAGTTGGCCCACGCCGACGGCCTGCTGGACCGTGTGCGCTGGCTGTGCGGAAGGGCGGAAGGGTTCTCGCGGAGACGGAAGCGATTCAGCGTGAGGCAAGAGCCGAAGGGGATAAGAGACTGGCCGTCCTTGCGGTTCACGCCGGGCTGAAGGCGTTGCGCGAACTTCGGGAAACTGTCCACCTATTGAGCCAATTAACGGGCCATCTGGCACCGGAACCACGATTTGTCATCATCACCGCCGAGCAGCATGAAATGATGCAAGAATCCGAGCAAGAGGTGATGCGGCGCATCCATGCGGACCGCCCGGAACCGATCGACCTGACGCCAGAGGCTGAACCTTCCAGCGCTCCGCCCCCCCGTTGAGCGGCCCGTGTAAGCCGCCTGGCGCTCGAACGTCACCCCCCCCCACTAGCTTCAGCGGTGCCGTGCGGTTTTGGGTCTGGTGCCAAATGCGGCAGGCGGTGTCGCGTTCTCTTCGCGACGCGCGCTTATAGGATGGCTCAATCGGCGGGAATGGCGATCTGCTCGGGGCGATACTCGCGCGTCTTGTCCTCGCCCGCGATGTGGACGCGCACGCGCCAAGTAAAGACCTGTAGCAGCTTTGCGGGCCCCTCGGGAGTCAGCACGACGCGATTGAGGAACGGGGTAGAGACGGGCCGATGGAACGCCGAATTTCCGCTCAGCCGCGAGACACTCAGGGGGCCAACCGGTCTCGGGAGCCGGTCCAGACTGCCGCCCAAGCAGCGCCAAGACCTCGGGCCTGTGTCGGCGCAGAACCTCTACTGCGACAGCTACGGGCGTGGGCGTGGGTTCAGGAATACGGCAAAGAAGGCGGTCTCCTTCGAGCCTGACTCGGCCGCCTGCTGATTCGATGGCACAGAACGCTTGAACAACGTTCATATGTCCGTATCTCTCCATCCTTCAGCCGGCCTTGGCGGACGACTACCCTCCGAAGATGCTCATTTTCTGCGAAGGGGCTCACTCCCGTGGCTTGAGCCCCTTCGGGAAATTTGAGCCCCCTTCGGTGGCAGGCTCCACTCCCAGCCGCCGGCAAAGCCGCATTTACGCACCGAGATTTAGGGCCTCCTTGACCCGCCGACGGTTGCCCACGAAAGGCTGGCCGCGTTCGATTGTCGCTTGACCTCCCTCCGAGGAGACCGGCCCCTCGGCCAACAACTCGGAGAGAAACGCCGCCGCCCCCGTCAAGGCTTCGCCTCGTTCGTGGGCGCTTCCTCCGGCCGCGAGAATTTCGGCGGCCGTGGTGGTGATTCCCCGTCAAACCACAGCAGGGAAATAGTCGACAGCTCCCCGGCTTCAGTGCGGACGGTTGCCGGCCGAATCTCGAAGGCCAGGCCTGTCCCGTCGGCACCCAGATTGTTTTTCAGCGGCACAAAGAGCGGCGGGCAGCATCGTCCCGGTCTTTGCCGACCAGCCAGGCGCAGCGGGCAGCGGCGACGAACGCAAGAGAGAGCCGGTGACCCGGGTCAGTGCGTCGGCGTGGGCGTTTTTGTTCAGGTGAGCTATGGCGAGAACAGCCACGCGGCGTTCAGCCGCCAGCGCAGCCAATGGAGCCAGTACCCCCCGGACAGAAGCATCGCGGTGAGAGTCCAACTCGCCCAAGTACGCCGAGATGGGATCAATCACCACGAGCGCTGCGTCCGGAATTTTCTCCAGCTCCGCGCTGAGTTTATCGATATCGTCCGCCAGGCATAGTTCCCGGCGCACTTCAGCGCCCCTCCGGGGTGAAGCCTTCCCTGACGCCTTCCAGGAGGTGCACCCGCCCCAGGTTTGCCCCGTTTGCGATAAGGCGCGGCAATATTGTGTCGGCGGGATCATCTTCGGCGGATAGGACCAGCGAGTGGCCACAGAGACACGACGAACCGTCCGGCCAATCCCACCCCTGGCTGACGGTGGCCGCCAAACCAGCGCGAGTTGAGATTTCCCGACGCCCGGGTGCCCGACGAGTAGAGAGAGTTTCCCACGTGCAATGCGGCCGGGCCACAGCCAACGGATCGGCACGGGCTTAATATCGGCGGCGGGGGTGAGGATGATTTTGCCCGCATCAGGCCGGGTGCTCTTGCCTGTCTTTGTTTCAGCGGTTGCGCCCTGAGTAGGAAGCCATCGTGCGCGTAGCGCTTCAAGCGATTCCTTCGTCGCCGGCTCCGCGTTTTGAGCCAGCTCAATAAGCAACTCGCGCGAGCCGTTGTGCTCGGCCCACTCGCTAACGTCTTTTGCGCCGGGCAGTTCGACCAATTCGGACCTCAGCGGCAACGCCCGAGAGACTATGGGCCACCTGGAGGGCATGCCCACGGCCGGGCTCGTCGGCGTCGGGTAGAATTGCAACCCGCTTGCCGCGAAAGAATTTGCAGTACTCCTCCCGCCACTTTCCTGCGCCACCCGAACAGGTGGTCGCGACCCCAGCCCCATCTACCAAGCGTTTGGCAATCCTTTTCACCTTCGACGACAAGTAAGGTCGGCGCTTCAATCACTTTCGGCAAATTGTAGAGAACTCTGCGGACACCGTTGAGGTTCCAAATCCAGTCGCCGGCACCGTCGGGCC
>CBDBIU010000005.1:0-2388207 GCA_965206025.1 Bryobacterales bacterium
CTTGGGCCTGGCTCTGTCCGGACATCCTTCGGCGGCCGCGTTGCGGCGATCCTTGCAGGAGCCCAGCACCGTCGCGAGCTTGCAGACCTTCCAAACCGGAGTAAGCGACGTGGTCAGCGAAGCTCTCAGCGCCCACGAAAAGATTGCCGAGGCCGGCCTAGAAGAATACTATCGCACCTCGAAGCCTTGAACGGGAAGGTGTGAAAAAATCGGTTAAATTGGCTGGCCTTCCGTGTGACGCGCTGGCGCTTACGTCTGACTCGCAGGGACGCGCTTTTGGCACCAGAGGGTCTCTGTGGTTTGCGAACGGATCAGCCTGGTGTAGCTAGGCAATCAACTCGCAATCAGCTCCCCCCTCGTGATTCTAACCAAGTCTCGCCCTCTCGTCTGAGAACCAAACTACCGGGCCATTCTCAGTTTGGGCCAGGCGAGAGCCGCCTGACCAGCCTCTGCCGGCGGTAGCTTGTGACGGAAAGGCGGCGCCCGTCGCTCGAGATGGATACGGCCCCCTCGAGGTCAGTGCGCAGGACGGCGACCCGCTGCCGCGCCAACCGCCGTATCACCTCCGGATGTGGATGGCCGTAGAAGTTGGCCCGGCCCGCCGAGATGAGTGCGAATGTGGGCCGAACATGGTCCAGGAACGCCTGATGCGAGGAAGTTCGGCTCCCGTGGTGAGCAATCTTGAGGACGTCGCCGTGCCGCAGAAGATCGTTTCCTAGTAGGCCATCCTCACCTTTTCTCTCGATGTCGCCCGTCAACAGAAATCTGTGCCCTCCGTAAGTGGTCTGAAGGACCAGCGCCCGATCGTTGCGGGACCAGCCGTCGTTTCCCGGGGAAACCGGCCCCAAAACCTCGAATCGCACGTTACCGAAAGAGCGAACATCTCCCCGCCGCAGGCGGACAATCTCGACGCCACGACCCTTGGCCAGCTCCGTCAGCGTTCGGTACTCATCAAAGACCGGGTCGGCTCCGAGCCACAACTCGCCTACCCGGAAGTTGCGCAGCAGTGCGGGGACACCGCCCATGTGATCGGCGTCGGGATGCGTGACGGCGACGACATCGAGTCGCTTGATCGAGCGTGACCATAGGTAAGGCGAGACGACGGACTCGCCAATGTCGATCGCAGGAGGCGGGAAGCCCGGAAACTCCGGGAATCCACCTCCGTCCACAATCATGGAGCGCCCGTCGGGGAGCGCCAGAAATAAGGCTCTTCCGGGTTTTTAGTGGGTGGCCAACGGGTAGCCGGCTCCTCCATCCTGCCGACCCGACGTCGCCCGCAGTCACATCGGAGCCCAAAAGGCGGCCAAGAAATCCCCAAATACCCTACACGCCAGTCCGGTCGTGGGCAACTCGTAAAGGGAATAAGACACTGATAAACAGGGAGTTATCTCTTTGAGTGTGGCCACTGGATGACAGTTGTGGATCTGCATTTCACAGCCTTCGGGAGACTGTACGACTACCTGCCAGCAACCTTGCTCTACTCGTAACCCTTTGTTTATCAGTAATTCTTTTTTGGCCAACGCAGTCGCCGCCCGGCCTTGGGGGCCGTAGAGTTGTCACGAAGCCCTTGAATGGCACCGAAGCAGGCTCCGGGAGGTCGGCCTCACAGTGGCGAGGGATCCGTCACTCACCGCCGCCAGCCACTAAAATCCCAGAAGAGCCAGAAATAAAGACTCACCTTGTCCTACGTCAAGGGCCGTCAGCTCCAAATGTCCCGGCATGTAGGTGGGCGGAAACGGATGAACCACGATCAAGGCCAGCAGGAAGATCGTCATCCCGGCAGCTACAATCCGCCACCGGCGCCGACGATGGAACGTGAGCGCTAGGAAGACGAGCGAAGCGGCGAACAGGACCCCGAGCCAGGCCGGGGGCGGCGGCACGCGCACGTCCCAGCCGAGGTTGTGAGCGTGCCAATCAACCACCGCGGCCATCCCTTGGGCAGCCCAGGCCGCTAGGGCGGCCATCCACGACGAGCCGGTTAGCATGGCCAGCAATCCCGCCGGCACAGCGACCAGCAGCAACGGCAAGACGGCCAGGTTGGCCGAGAGGGCGCCCCACGACACGCGCTGAAAATGAACAGCCATGGGGAGGGCGAGGCCGGCCTGTATGACCAGCGTCACCACGGAGAGTTCCGCCGCCCAGACCAGCACGCGCAACAGGCCGCAGACGACGAAAGAGAGATCCCGTTCGGGTAAGGGAACGAGCGACGCGAGCGGTTCAAGATACAGCCGCAACCCTACCCGGTGCTGCGCGACGCGGGGGTCCAGGTGAAGGTCGCGATCCTTGTTGCCAATATCCCTAAGCGCCAGCCGGTAGGGTGCCAACGTCGTCTCGAGCACGGGAAGGGCGACCGCGGCGATGAGACCCACCGAAAGAAAAGACATCTGGAATCCGACGTCGAGGAGCAAATCTGGGTCGACTATGAGGAAGCATAACGCCGTGCCGGCGATCACGTTGAACGCCCGGCGTCGTCGGTAAAGGAGGCCGGCCGCCAAGAAGACCGCGAACATCGACGTTGCGCGGAGCACCGGGAGGCGTGCTCCGACAAGGGAGGCGTAGGTAGCCACCAAAGCCAGCGCCATCAGAGCACGGAACAGCCGAGGAGCGCTGGCCACTCGCAGAGCTAGCATCAGCAGAAAGGCCACGACACCGATATGCAGACCCGAAATCACGAGAGCGTGATAGGTCCCGGTGCGCTGAAATGCGGTGGTCGTTTCCCGGTCGAGTGAAGTCCGGTCCCCGAGCAATAGAGCTCGCAGCACGGCGTTGCCGGCGGAATCTTCCGGCTGCTCCCGGGGAAACAGCGCATCCAGTCTTCGCTGCGCCGCCCCGCGAAGCCTCCAAAGCCACGACTGCCCCACGTTTCCGCCGGCCCCCTCCAGAGGAAGGATGGGCGTGCCGGCGCGCACCGTGGCCGTCAAATGAATACCCTGGCGATGGAGATATGCGATCCGATCGAAGCTGCCGGGGTTTTCGAAATTGCGGAGCTTACGAATTCGCGCCAGAAACTCGATACGTTGGCCGTAGTCGAGCTTCAGAGGAGGAGCGTTCTCCCGGCGGTACACGGTGACGCGAATGCCACCGTGGGCGACGGTGTTACGAAAGATCGACTCGGCTTCCAGGACAAATCGATCCGCGTTCTCAATGACCTCGGGGGGGACGCGCACGTAACCGCGGAGCCGGATAGGGTCTTCGAGGCGAGCGCTCTCGCGTTTGAGAACCGCAGTGATCAAAAAGGGGTCCGGCGGGTCGGACCGCGACGCCAGCATGGCCCCGGTCAACACGAATCCGGTGAGACAAGCGACGACCGCCGCACGAGTGGCGCCGTAGCGCAGCCCGAGCGCACTCAACCCGGCGAGCAACAGAATGGAAAGCAGCGTTTCCCGGAGCGAAAAAGGTGCGAATTGCGCCGCGATGATTCCCGCTACCAGGGCCGCCAGCGGCGCAGCCAGCGGGTACTTCATGAAGGGTTCAACCCATCATATCCAACTGCATCGGGAGGCGCATTATCATGAGCCGAATCTGGGATTCCCGAGACGCAGGCCCAGCTTGCCGATTGAAGGGTAAGCGGGCGCGATCAATCGCGCTCCTACATTTCAAACGGCGGGGCTTTGCTTCACTGCATTCCCACGTCTTCTTCTTGGCTCAATCTCGTCGAGCGCTGGTTCCGCGAGCTGACACGGAAGCGCATCCGTCGCGGCGTGTTCAGCAGTGTTCCCGAACTCGAGATCGCCAGCCACGAGTACCTGAAAGCGAGCAAGCGCAACGCAGTCATGGCGGGCTTATTGCGTGCTTCGACCCTCAGGTGGTGAGAAAAGCGGGCTAGTGGCACTACACTAGCCCGCTTTTGCTTCCATTCCCTGACGGCTGCTGGCGAGGAATGCGCGCTAGCTATCGTTGCCTGCTGATCGCGCCCTTGGGCATTGAAAGGTCCAGCCCCATTTGTTTGGCGACCAGGAGCTGCATCATCTGGGCGAAATTCGTGGTCGACTTGTCCGTGTCGCCGGCGCCGCCGCCCCCCATGACCAAACTGGGAACTTGCCGTTGAGCAAATGCATTGGCCCACAGCTTCTGGGCTTGTACGTAGGCTTCGAGTTTTTGCTTCAGGGCGCCGTCGGCCTTCAACACGAGGCGTTTGCGCTCGGCTTCACCTTGCCCCAGCAGAATTTGCTCTTGCTTCTTTTCGGCTGCCGCTTGGCGATCGAGGTCGGCGACCTCGAGCCGCTGCTGCGCGCCGACGACGGCTCTGATTTTCTTCTCCTCTTCTTCGTACTTGGCCCGCGCCACATTCGCCTTGCCTTCCGCCTCGGCCATCAGGGCCTCTTGTTCCGCCTGCTGCGCCTTGGCTCGGGCCGTGGCCACCGCCATGAGGGCGGTTTGTTGGGTGCCGATTTGAGCCCGCACCTTATCGGTGTAGTCGAACAGCTTGACCTCGAAATTCGCCAAAGTGATGCCCAGGCCCTCGAGCGGATTGCGCTGATAGACGGGGCTGCCCCCATCGACCTTTTTGATGATCTTGACCGGGATTTTCATTGTCACCCGCGACCGAGCGCAACGCGAGATACCCTCTCCTCCCGCACAGATTCGGGGAGCGCCTTCGTGAAGAGTCAGCCGGAAACGGCTCGACCGCTGGGGATCAAGGGGACTCTGGGCGCCATCTTGCTCACCTTGCTGTGGGGTGCGAATGTCGTTGCCATCAAGACGGCGCTGGGAACTTTTCCGCCCTTTTGGGCCGCTTTCTGGCGCATGGTTGTTGGACTGGCGCCCATCCTGTTGTGGTCGAGGAAAAACGGGACCCGGTTAAGGCCGCAAGCGGGGGAATGGCTCCCCCTGGCGGCTTTGGGCCTGTTGATGACCGTGCAGATGGCGGCCGTCTATCTGGGGGTGAATCTGACTTCGGCCGCCTATGCCGCCGTGCTGTTGAACAGCCATCCGATCTTTACGAATTTACTGTCCCATTTTTACGTCCCCGGCGATCAAGTCTCGTGGTCTCGGGCCGTCGGCCTGGCGACCGCGTTCGGGGGCGTATCGATCACGTTTCTCGGACGGCCGGACACGGATTGGGCTTCGCGTCCGCTGGCCGGCAACCTGCTGACAACACTGGCCGGGGCTCTTGCCGGCGTGCTCACCGTCGTCACCAAGCGAGTCATCGGGCGCATCGACTATATCCGCACCATCTTTTGCGTGACCGCATTCACAGTCCCTTTTTACCTAGTGACGGCGGTCACCTTGGAGCCTATGACCTTGCAGAGGGTGAGCTGGGAAGCGGTGCTGGCCATTCTGTATCAGGGGATCATAGCCAATGGCGTTTGCGTCATCCTTTGGGTCGGGTTGCTACGAAGCCACCGCCCGGGCGTATTGTCCATGTTTGGGTTCCTGTCGCCGATCTTCGGGGTGGCATTCAGCGCCATCACCTTTTCTGAAACAATCTCGCCGGCGCTCGTGGGAGGCTTGGCGGCTGTTGCCGCGGGCCTGTTAATCGTAACCAGTCAGCAGGCGCCGGAGGCTCCCGCCTGCCCGCCGTCGCCGGTTCGCGGAGCGCCCCGTTGAGGAGTCAGCCGGCAGCGGCTTGGTCGCTGGGGACCAAGGGGACTCTGGCCGCCATCTTGCTCAACTTGGTGTGGGGTGCGAATGCGGTTGCCATCAAGCTGGCCCTGGGAACTTTCCCCCCCTTTTGGAGCGGATTCTGGAGAATGGGTGCGGGGGTACCCACGATCGGTTTGTGGGCTTTGCTGCGCGGAATTCCGTTGCTGCCCCCGCGATCCGAGTGGGCTTCGCTGACGGCGCTGGGGACTATCATGACCGTGCAGACTTCGCTGGTCTACCTGGGGACGAATCTCACCTCGGCGGCTTACAGCGCGGTGCTGCTCAACAGCTACCCCATCCCGACGAGTTTGATCGCCCACTTCGTCGTGCCCGGGGACCATCTGTCATGGACCCGAGTCGCCGGCCTGGTCGTTGCTTTCGGTGGAATCTCGGTATTGTTCCTCGGGCGTCCGGATCCCGAACTGGCGTCGCGGCCCCTGCTGGGCAACGTGCTCTGCACGACAACGGCGTGCTTGTTCGGAGTGCGATTCGTGTTTACCAAGCGAATCATCGAACACGTCCACCCGATCCGAGCCATCTTTTGGCAGAGCGCCTTCGCGCTACCGTTTTACTTGGCGGTGGCTGCCCTGATAGAGGAGCCTACGCGGGGTCCCGTCACGACGGCATCCATCCTAGCGATCCTATATCAAGGCACGGTCAGCAACGGTTTGTGCACGATCCTGTGGATCATGCTCGTGCAGAGGTACCGGCCCGGTGTCTTGTCCGTGTTCGGGTTTCTGACGCCGATTTTCGGCGTAGTCTTCAGCACCATCGCCTTTTCGGAAGAACTCTCGCCCGCCTTGCTGGCCGGGGTGATCGCCGTGGCCGCTGGTATTCTTCTAGTGGCGAAGCAGTCGCCACAGCCCATCACGGGAGGTGCTCAGCAGTGACAACGCACGAGGACCGTCCGATGTCGGTTCATGCACTTGAACGGGCGGACCATGTGTAGACAGGCGCGCGTCAGCAAGCGGTCCGGTGACGTCGCGCGGCGCCCGGGAACCCACGTCATGCGGAGACTTCGCAAGCTCACCAAACGGAGCCGCACCCGCAAGGGTACGGTCAAGGTGTCGCGAGGCTCCAAATACCTTTTCCCGGCGCGACTCGGTCTATGGGACGAGGGGATCGATGTCGCCAGGAATGGCGACACGGCACGCAAGATGCGTGCGCCACGATAGCCAGGAGCGGGCTAACGCCCGCGGCTTCCATGAGGAGGCTCGCCATTGTCAGGCGAGAAAGCGGGAGCGACTTCAGTTAGGTGTCGCTGTCGAGCATCATGAACGTCAGCCGCTGGTAGCCTTCCAGCGGATGCTGGCGATAAAAGTCGACAATCGCTTGCTTCTCCCACTCTTCGGAGCCAGAAATCTCGGGGGCACCCACCCGTTGTGCTCATTGACACAGCCGTAGCGCTGGCGCCAGGAGTAGAATTTACTGGGCGTGATGCCCAGCCACGCGATGAAGCGCCCGGCGCGGATCGCGGTCTTCTCGGACCAGTACCGGACAAAATCGACGATCTGGTCGCGCACGTCGGGCGGCGTCCGGATTGCGATTAGACATCCCCAAGGCTTTTTTTAACGCCATGTGCTCGGCCATCAACTCGGCCAGAACCTCATCCTTGGTCTGGATCTTCTTTTCCAGTCGCGCGATGCGTTCCTGTTCGGGCTGACGATTGCCGCGGTTCTTGGTCTGGAAGGCGGCGGCTCCGTTCTCAAAGAACTCCTTCTGCCAGCGATAGAAAACCGTCGGCTGCAGCGCCAGCTCGTCGCAGAGCTTCGGAAACCGGCTCCTTCTCCACCAGATGCCGCCTCAGGATGGCGACCTTCTCTTCGGCTGTGTACTGCTTCCGTGCTTTTTTCATGCGTCCCCTCCGTTAGCTTAACGGCGGAACGCTCTCTCCATTTCCAGCTGAGGCGGGACACCCCGGCATACCCCGTTCACGGCAACGGATCGTGAAAACAACTAATGGCGGGTATTTACTTCCACTCCCGCCGGTGAGAAAAGCGGGTTAAATTTAGCTCGAGCTAGCCCGCCCCGGGGATCAAAGCATGGATGATCATGTAGCTCAGGGCGCCGGCGGTGATCGTCGTGGGAAGTGTAAGCACCCAAGCCCAAAGAATTTCCCTCGCCTTGCCCCAGCGCACGGCGCGCACGCGTTGGGCCGTCCCCACGCCGGCGATCGCTCCGGCGATCGTGTGGGTGGTGCTGGCGGGTATGCCCAACCAGGCAGCCAGCAAGACGGTAAAGGCGCCGCCCGTTTCCGCGCAGAACCCCCCGGCCGGTTTCAGCTTCGTAATGCGATGCCCCATCGTTCTGATGACTCGCCAGCCTCCCATCAACGTACCGAGTGCGATCGCCGCATGCGCGGAAAGGATGACCCAGAAGGGAATGTAAAACGTTTCCAGATGACCGAGCGCGAACAGAGCGCTGGCGATGATGCCCATCGTCTTTTGGGCGTCGTTGGTGCCGTGGGCGAAGCTGAACACGGCGGAAGAAAACAACTGTAGACGCCGGAAATAGTAATCCAAGGTGGAAGGGTGACCGCGACGGAAAATCCAGGCCACCGCGATCATCAACAGCGATCCGGCAACGAACCCCATGAGTGGGGCGACAAAGATGAACGTGATCGTCTTCACCCACCCGTCGGCGACCAGCGCGGTCATCACCTGAGACCAGCCCCGCGTCAAGCCGACGTAGGCCATCGCCGCCCCTCCATAGCCGCCGACGAGGGCGTGAGAGGCGCTGATGGGCAAACCGAGGTGGGAGGCGAGCCAGGTCCAAAAAATGGCCCCGAGCAAGCCTCCGATCACGACGTACTGCGTGACGGCTTCCTGCGCGACCATGCCCCGGCCGATCGTCTTGGCCACGGCCGTGCCGAAGCCGAAGGCGGCGACGAAATTGAAAAACGCAGCCCAAAACACGGCGTGCCCCGGGGTAAGGACGCGCGTAGCGACCACCGTCGCGATCGCATTCGCGGCGTCGTTAAACCCGTTAAAAAAGTCAAAAACGAGCGCCACGAACACAATCAAGACGATAAATCCTAAATTTTCCATTCGCCTCCCGGCAGCGTCGTCTCGCCGGCTTCCCGACCGCGCCTCATCGGCCGAGTTTCCCTCCGTTCACGCGTTCGCGGCCAAAACCAGGTCGGATTCGCACCGACGGGCCTAAGCGCTCCGGCAAGCGCGTGCAGGCGGGCGGAGCATGCTGCGCCCCTACAGATTCTGATGCGCGCCTGGAAATGCAGCGGCACGGCATGCCCTGCCCGAAGTTCCCAATCTTCCACCTGGCTTCTACACATGCGCAACCGAATTTACGAAACAGGCCACCCCGCCGCCTCAAGCGTTCTTGACGACGGCCGCCTCCAGCACATGCCCTACATCCTCGAACGAATCGGCGGCCTCTTCGATCAGCTCAAAAATCTCCTTGAGCTTGATCAGCCGGATGGGGTCTTGCTCGGTGTCGAACAGGTCCGTCAAAGCCTGGTGGTTCAGTTGATCCGCTTCGTCCTCAAGATCGTGGATCTTGATAAGCAGCGAGGACACATCCTTCCCCTGGGCTACGGCCTGCACCGCCGCGGACGTCGCATGGCTGTTGGCGACGAGGTTTTGCGTCATGGTCTGAACGCGGCTGGGAAGGCTCGTGATCTTGAAGATGTGGAACCGCCCGGCCACCTCGTCGATCATGTCGAGGACATCGTCGAGCCGGAGACAGATATCGTGTATGTCCTGAGGCTCCATTGGCGTGATGAAGGTCCGGTGGAGCCGCGTCAGAGTTTGATGGGTGATGTCGTCGCCCTTATTTTCGATCTGATGAACCCGAATGCGCAGCGTGTTCCAGTCGGTTTCCTCCGCCGCCACGCCTTGATGCAGCATCTCCGCGGCCTCGACGATCAGCTGAGACTGCTTCTCAAAGAGATCGAAGAACTGTTGGTCTTTGGGGAGAAATTTCATATTGGGCCTTCCACGTTTGATCCGGGTGCGGTCAGTTTCCGCCCGGCGCCCCTCCATCGGAAACTCGGCGCTGTAGGGAAAACCATCAATCCCCTTTCGTCAAAACCGGAAGCAGCTCAGGAGTTTCGGCGCTGGGCAACGGCCCCCCTTGGTCGAAATCGAGAAATCGCCGGTCGAGCAGCCGGGGCGTATCAATGCGACTCATGGCCGAAAGGATATTTTCAAGCACGTGGGGGTGATCTTTCTTGGTTTCGGCCAAAAACTCCCTCAGCGATCGTCGAACGGTTCCGGTGCGCTGGGAACACGCACCAGGCGTGATGGGCATAGCACGTTGGTCGGCGTACGACGACGTTACCTCCTCGGAGACGTAGACCAGCGGCCGAATGATCCGAAAATCGCCGGAACGAGAATAGGTGACCGCCGGCAGCGCACTCAACCGACCCGTGTAGAGGGTGTTGCGCAGCAGCGACTCGCAGAAGTCGTCGGCCGTATGCCCCAGAGCCACCACATTCGCGCCCAAATCCGAGGCGATCTCATCCAGGATTTCCGTTTTGGCCTTGGCACGGCCACAGTATACATCCGCGCCGGCCCGAATGCCACGTCTTTTCGCGCTGAACCCTGCACATCCCCTCCGCCGGTAGGCGCCAGGGCTCGTCCGTCCGCTCACAGACGTTGATTGCGCGGCCTGAACGGCGCTGCGGCCGACACTGCTCCCTGCCAAACCTTTTTGGAGCCGAAAACTGTTGATCCTAGCCCGGTCAACGCTACCCGCTCGGCAGCGGCAGCGCCCAGATCCTGTGCAGCATGTCACCGAACAGCCGCCGGTTCAGATGCCCCTCGGCCAGCAGCAACCAGTAGTAACGGGCATGCTTGACCAGCCGCCCGCCGGTCTTCATCAGCCGCTGCTGCAAGCTCGTCAGCGACCAGCTCTTGATGCTTGGTGGCAGTCCCAGCCGCCGCCACAGGTTGCCGAGGTTGTAAGCCAGGACGCTGAGTTGCAAGCGAACTTCGTTCGCGCGAAAACGATGGCACGACAACCGTGTCCAATTCGTGGCCTGCTTGCCTTCCTTGATCCACTGCTCGGCCGTGCCGCGCTTGTTGTAAAAGCGCACCACCGAGCGACTGGGCCGGGTCATGTTGGTGACGATGAAGCCGGGTTGCGCGAACAGTTCGCCCGGGTGGTGCTCAACCTTCGCTACGATGCGCCGCGGTTTGCTCCAACTGGCGGCCTGATAGCGGAAGCTCTTGTAGCGCACCAGGGGCTTGGCGCTCGGCCTGCCCGGTGGCCGAAACAGGATGTCCTCGATCTCCAACTCCAGGCTCTTGTTGGCCGGAATGCGAATGGCGTACTGTACTCCGCGTTCCTCCGAAGCCTCATAAACCTCCGGCTTGGCAAAGGCCGCATCGCCCCGGAAGGCGACCTGCTTGCCCGCAGCCTGTTGGCGCTCGATCTCCGGCAACAATAGCTCATCCCAGTCGTCGGCGCTGTGCACGTTGCCTGGACGCAGCTTTGCAGCGAGGCAATCACCATGACCGTTGAACAAAAGCAACGGATGGTAGCAGACCGACTCGAAGTGTCCGTTGTAGGCACTGCCTTCCTGTTGGCCATGGACCGGACTCTCGGTGGAGTCCATGTCCAGAACGACCCGCTCGGAGTCGTCGAACGCCTCCGCTTGCCCGACCAGCTCTCGGTTCAGCGCCATCAGCCCCAGTAGATTCTCTTCGCTCGCCAGCATCTCCGTCTCGAAGCCGTGCAGCGTCGAGGTCAAGGCCGCACCGCGATCCCAGATCTTCTGCGAACCGATCAGCCGAAACGTCGGATCGATCGAAACCCGCTCGGCGTCGTTGAGGTCCTCGTAGCCCGCCAAGCGGCTGTAGACCGACTGCCGCAACAGATCAGCGAGCGTGAACTGCTTGTTTGTGCCTTGCCGGGAGTCGCTGAGATGCTCGTCAATCAGTTCTCCGAGACCGAGCCGTTCGTCCAGTTCGCGAACCAAAATCAGGCCACCATCAGAAGTGACGTGCGATCCCTGGAAATCGACTTTCAACAAGCCGTTGAAACTTAGCTGGAATGGCTTGGTTTGTTTTTCACCCATTGGGTGTTGGCCTCCATGGCGTCCTCATCGGGCTCTAGCCCCTATGAATAAAGACGCTCAAGGCCGCTGGAAGGTCGGGATGTCAAACATCAAATTGAAAATGCGGGCTTGAAAGTCTTGGTTACCTCCTGCCCGGAAACCGGATCAACTACCTTGCGTGTTTCCTCCTCCGTTTCGTAGAGCCCGTTCTGGACCTGATCCCAGGTCCAAAAAACGAAGTCCGCGCGCTGCTCGGAGTAAGATTCTCGGGCCGACATGAGGTTGGCGGTCAGCCGCAGTGCATTACGCACGACCGGGAGAACGAGCTTCTGTTCCAGGTCTTTGTAGTCCAGGTAGCCGTACGTGCTGATTAACTCAATCGCTTGGGGTTCGGAGCTGGGCAGAATAATACGCATTGTTCCCGAGACATCGCACAGAGAACCGTCGTTAAAGCGGACCTCGATGCTGTTGTCGGCACTCTCGCCTCCTTCCTTGTCTTTGGTGAAGAAAAAGGTTTGTGCTTTGGGCCAGGTTTTGATGTCGCTGAACAGCCGCAGCCACATGCCCGGCTCCATCTTGGCCTTCATCGTGCCTGTGACGACCATCTGTCTTATCTGGTAGGTGCCGTTGGCCACGGTCTCGACGAGCTCTTTGCCGAAGATGGCTGCCACTATGAGGATGGCTCCCAGAGACGCGATTCGTATCATGGGAAGTGCGCTGAAAAGCGCTCTTGCCCCTACAGCCACCTGCTTGATTACCTCCGAGCCGACTTTGCCGGCCTTTTGGGGGTCAATTCCTCCTGGTCCTCTTGTGCCCGGTTCGTCGAACATACCCATGATGATTTTCTCCTTTCGCTTGAAATTTCTGCTTCTAAGAACAAAGACGACAAACGCCGAGGGACGAACCGCGCGGGATGTCTTTTTTGGGGAAGAGCCGCCGAAGGGGTCTTCAAGCCCGAGATCGGGGCCCCGTTCCCGACCCGCCCCAATACGGGTAGGCTATGCGTCGGACCCACATATCCCAAAGTAGCCGCCGGAGTGACGCTTGAGGATCAGCCTCCGCTGGGCGGGATTATTCGGTCGGAATCCAGCAAAAGATAGTTGCGGGAAGGATTACTACCGTCATAGAAGACAGGCAAAACATCTCCGACTTGCCCTGGCCACTCCCCTGCGTCGGCATAATCGTAAGCGGCGGTATGAATCGTACGTCTACTGTCCCTAATCATGTAATCAAGACGCCACGAAATTGTGTCATCTACGTCCTCCTGTTTTACCCCGACAATCTTTGCAAAGGCGACATTGCCATTGGCGAGTAGGTTGTTATCCCTGTCGAGGATCCTGAGGATAATGAAGATGGCGACACCTAGCGCGACTAGGCCGTAGACCGCGTCCTCTCCACGCAGGTTGCTGAGGATGAGTATGAGCCCGATCAATCCAAGAAACACACCCACGACAACTGGATCCGGTTTCTTCACGACCTGCCGGGGGCGCGGCAAGTCTAATCCAGGATTTCCGTTTTGGCCCTGGCACGGCCACAGTATACATCCGCGCCGGCCCGAATGCCACGTCTTTTCGCGCTGAACCCTGCACATCCCCTCCGCCGGTAGGCGCCAGGGCTCGTCCGTCCGCTCACAGACGTTGATTGCGCGGCCTGAACGGCGCTGCGGCCGACACTGCTCCCTGCCAAACCTTTTTGGAGCCGAAAACTGTTGATCCTAGCCCGGTCAACGCTACCCGCTCGGCAGCGGCAGCGCCCAGATCCTGTGCAGCATGTCACCGAACAGCCGCCGGTTCAGATGCCCCTCGGCCAGCAGCAACCAGTAGTAGCGGGCATGCTTGACCAGCCGCCCGCCGGTCTTCATCAGCCGCTGCTGCAAGCTCGTCAGCGACCAGCTCTTGATGCTTGGTGGCAGTCCCAGCCGCCGCCACAGGTTGCCGAGGTTGTAAGCCAGGACGCTGAGTTGCAAGCGAACTTCGTTCGCGCGAAAACGATGGCACGACAACCGTGTCCAATTCGTGGCCTGCTTGCCTTCCTTGATCCACTGCTCGGCCGTGCCGCGCTTGTTGTAAAAGCGCACCACCGAGCGACTGGGCCGGGTCATGTTGGTGACGATGAAGCCGGGTTGCGCGAACAGTTCGCCCGGGTGGTGCTCAACCTTCGCTACGATGCGCCGCGGTTTGCTCCAACTGGCGGCCTGATAGCGGAAGCTCTTGTAGCGCACCAGGGGCTTGGCGCTCGGCCTGCCCGGTGGCCGAAACAGGATGTCCTCGATCTCCAACTCCAGGCTCTTGTTGGCCGGAATGCGAATGGCGTACTGTACTCCGCGTTCCTCCGAAGCCTCATAAACCTCCGGCTTGGCAAAGGCCGCATCGCCCCGGAAGGCGACCTGCTTGCCCGCAGCCTGTTGGCGCTCGATCTCCGGCAACAATAGCTCATCCCAGTCGTCGGCGCTGTGCACGTTGCCTGGACGCAGCTTTGCAGCGAGGCAATCACCATGACCGTTGAACAAAAGCAACGGATGGTAGCAGACCGACTCGAAGTGTCCGTTGTAGGCACTGCCTTCCTGTTGGCCATGGACCGGACTCTCGGTGGAGTCCATGTCCAGAACGACCCGCTCGGAGTCGTCGAACGCCTCCGCTTGCCCGACCAGCTCTCGGTTCAGCGCCATCAGCCCCAGCAGGTTCTCTTCGCTCGCCAGCATCTCCGTCTCGAAGCCGTGCAGCGTCGAGGTCAAGGCCGCACCGCGATCCCAGATCTTCTGCGAACCGATCAGCCGAAACGTCGGATCGATCGAAACCCGCTCGGCGTCGTTGAGGTCCTCGTAGCCCGCCAAGCGGCTGTAGACCGACTGCCGCAACAGATCAGCGAGCGTGAACTGCTTGTTTGTGCCTTGCCGGGAGTCGCTGAGATGCTCGTCAATCAGTTCTCCGAGACCGAGCCGTTCGTCCAGTTCGCGAACCAAAATCAGGCCACCATCAGAAGTGACGTGCGATCCCTGGAAATCGACTTTCAACAAGCCGTTGAAACTTAGCTGGAATGGCTTGGTTTGTTTTTCACCCATTGGGTGTTGGCCTCCATGGCGTCCTCATCGGGCTCTAGCCCCTATGAATAAAGACGCTCAAGGCCGCTGGAAGGTCGGGATGTCAAACATCAAATTGAAAATGCGGGCTAATAGCCAACGAAATTCCTCCGGCTCCGGAATGTCCAGTCTTGTTCTGAAATCGAATCCACAGTCACACCTTTGGGCCGTGTCCGGGTTGATCAATTTACAATTTGGACAAATCGTTGCCGTCTCTTCACACGTCTAGCCTGATGTTGCTCTATGGAGGAAGACGGCAAGCACAGAGAAACGGACCGTGGGGGATGTCTTTTTTGGGGAAGAGTCGCCGAAACCGACACCGGAAAGCTGCCGCTGGGCGTTGAGCGGGGAAAGCGTTGCCCCGGTTGGTCGGCCTGTAACACTTAAGGCTCAACCGAAGAGGAGATACACGAGAGCGAAGATTACATACAAACCCGCATTTTCAATTTGATGTTTGACATCCCGACCTTCCAGCGGCCTTGAGCGTCTTTATTCATAGGGGCTAGAGCCCGATGAGGACGCCATGGAGGCCAACACCCAATGGGTGAAAAACAAACCAAGCCATTCCAGCTAAGTTTCAACGGCTTGTTGAAAGTCGATTTCCAGGGATCGCACGTCACTTCTGATGGTGGCCTGATTTTGGTTCGCGAACTGGACGAACGGCTCGGTCTCGGAGAACTGATTGACGAGCATCTCAGCGACTCCCGGCAAGGCACAAACAAGCAGTTCACGCTCGCTGATCTGTTGCGGCAGTCGGTCTACAGCCGCTTGGCGGGCTACGAGGACCTCAACGACGCCGAGCGGGTTTCGATCGATCCGACGTTTCGGCTGATCGGTTCGCAGAAGATCTGGGATCGCGGTGCGGCCTTGACCTCGACGCTGCACGGCTTCGAGACGGAGATGCTGGCGAGCGAAGAGAACCTGCTGGGGCTGATGGCGCTGAACCGAGAGCTGGTCGGGCAAGCGGAGGCGTTCGACGACTCCGAGCGGGTCGTTCTGGACATGGACTCCACCGAGAGTCCGGTCCATGGCCAACAGGAAGGCAGTGCCTACAACGGACACTTCGAGTCGGTCTGCTACCATCCGTTGCTTTTGTTCAACGGTCATGGTGATTGCCTCGCTGCAAAGCTGCGTCCAGGCAACGTGCACAGCGCCGACGACTGGGATGAGCTATTGTTGCCGGAGATCGAGCGCCAACAGGCTGCGGGCAAGCAGGTCGCCTTCCGGGGCGATGCGGCCTTTGCCAAGCCGGAGGTTTATGAGGCTTCGGAGGAACGCGGAGTACAGTACGCCATTCGCATTCCGGCCAACAAGAGCCTGGAGTTGGAGATCGAGGACATCCTGTTTCGGCCACCGGGCAGGCCGAGCGCCAAGCCCCTGGTGCGCTACAAGAGCTTCCGCTATCAGGCCGCCAGTTGGAGCAAACCGCGGCGCATCGTAGCGAAGGTTGAGCACCACCCGGGCGAACTGTTCGCGCAACCCGGCTTCATCGTCACCAACATGACCCGGCCCAGTCGCTCGGTGGTGCGCTTTTACAACAAGCGCGGCACGGCCGAGCAGTGGATCAAGGAAGGCAAGCAGGCCACGAATTGGACACGGTTGTCGTGCCATCGTTTTCGCGCGAACGAAGTTCGCTTGCAACTCAGCGTCCTGGCTTACAACCTCGGCAACCTGTGGCGGCGGCTGGGACTGCCACCAAGCATCAAGAGCTGGTCGCTGACGAGCTTGCAGCAGCGGCTGATGAAGACCGGCGGGCGGCTGGTCAAGCATGCCCGCTACTACTGGTTGCTGCTGGCCGAGGGGCATCTGAACCGGCGGCTGTTCGGTGACATGCTGCACAGGATCTGGGCGCTGCCGCTGCCGAGCGGGTAGCGTTGACCGGGCTAGGATCAACAGTTTTCGGCTCCAAAAAGGTTTGGCAGGGAGCAGTGTCGGCCGCAGCGCCGTTCAGGCCGCGCAATCAACGTCTGTGAGCGGACGGACGAGCCCTGGCGCCTACCGGCGGAGGGGATGTGCAGGGTTCAGCGCGAAAAGACGTGGCATTCGGGCCGGCGCGGATGTATACTGTGGCCGTGCCAAGGCCAAAACGGAAATCCTGGGTAAGTTGATTTTGAGAAGAAACCAGTCCTTAGAAGGAAAGGAGACTTACACCCATGAGGAAAGTAACACCGATCACGGAGCAGTTTCCCGGCTGAGGATCGAAGCACCCGATAGGCTCGCCAGGTGGTGAGAAAAGCGAGTTAGGAGTGATGGGCCCGCGGAGCTTTCACCTGCTTCCGCCGGTCCATGTAGTCCGCGAGGGCCTTATCCAACGGCGGCATCCTGGTTAGGCCCAGGCGCTCGATCTTCGCGTTTGACAGGCCTGAGCGCATCGGGCGCCGCGCGGGCGTCGAAAACTCGCGGTGATTGGTGGCTTGTATGTCGGCTTCCAGACCTGCCGCGCCCAGGATTTTCAAGGCATACTGATACCAAGAGATAAGCGTCCCTCCGCCGATATGGTAAAGACCGAACGCGCTGCGCTCGAGCAAATCAATCGATCGGGAGGCCAAGACCGGGGCGTAGGTGGGAGTCGCGAAAAAGTCCTCGACGACCCGTAGCGGGCTGCCTTCCGCCGCTTTCCGCAGGACCAGTTCCGGGAAATTGCCGCGGCTCGTATGTCGCCCGGCGGGGCCAAAAACACCAGCCACGCGCACGACGTACAATTTGGGCTCTTCCGGGTTTTTAGTGGGTGGCCAACGGGTAGCCGGCTCCTCCATCCTGCCGACCCGACGTCGCCCGCAGTCACATCGGAGCCCAAAAGGCGGCCAAGAAATCCCCAAATACCCTACACGCCAGTCCGGTCGTGGGCAACTCGTAAAGGGAATAAGACACTGATAAACAGGGAGTTATCTCTTTGAGTGTGGCCACTGGATGACAGTTGTGGATCTGCATTTCACAGCCTTCGGGAGACTGTACGACTACCTGCCAGCAGCCTTGCTCTACTCGTAACCCTTTGTTTATCAGTAATTCTTTTTGGCCAACGCAGTCGCCGCCCGGCCTTGGGGGCCGTAGAGTTGTCACGAAGCCCTTGAATGGCACCGAAGCAGGCTCCGGGAGGTCGGCCTCACAGTGGCGAGGGATCCGTCACTCACCGCCGCCAGCCACTAAAATCCCAGAAGAGCCACAATTTGTCCAGGCAAGCTTGCGCGTAAAGCTCACCCGCCAGCTTTGATACCCCGTAGGCGGAAGGTGGACTGGGGAGATCCTCTTCGACATAAGGGTCTTCCTTTTTCCCATCAAAGACGTGATCGGTCGAGAAGTGCATCAGTACCGCGCGGTGTTGCCGGCAAGCCGTCGCCAAGGAACGCACGGCCAGCCCATTGATCCGCATGGCGATCTCCGGCTCCTGTTCGGCCAGATCCACGTGGTTATAGGCGGCGGCATTGATGACCCACGCCGGAGAATGGTCTTGAAAGGCTCGTTCGATCGCCTGTTCGTTGGTAATGTCGAGTTCTTGCCGGCTCAGTCCGACAACCGTTTGGCCGCGCCGCCGCAACTCAGCGACTAGCTCCGTACCAAGCTGCCCTCCCGCTCCCAGCACGACCGTCCGCAAATTGATGTTCTCCTTACCGCCGGCCACAAGCGTTAGTCACGTCTTTCGCCCCGGCGTTCTTTCAGTAGTATAGAATTCATGCTGCGGAAAACGCACTCCGGGCGGCAAACCGTCGAGGCTGACTTGTGAAGAAGATCGAGTGGACGCTGCGGATCGCCATGTGCGGGGAGTTTCTCGGCCACGGCGTTTTCGCCTACCAAGCCGCTCCTCATTTTCGGCTGCTGATGATGGGGGCAATCGGAGTCTCCGAGGAAACGGCGGCGGCGGTTCTCCCCGTGATCGGGATCATAGATTTTATGGTCGCAGCCCTGGTTCTGGTCAAGCCCATCCGCGCCGTACTGCTGTGGGGGACCATTTGGGGGTTTCTGACGGGACTGGCGCGTCCTCTTTCCGGCAAGGAGATTTGGGATTTCGTGGAGCGCTTTCCCAATTGGGGCATTCCCCACAAATACGGTAAACCAGATCACAGCCCGCCGCGTACTGCTGCGCAGAGACAGTTGCTCATGCGCGAGAGCATCCGCTCTGCTCCCAAACCAGAGTAGCGAGTCTGAGCCAAGCTGGAAGTGAGCACAGCCCTCTTGGACGGTGCACGGGCCGAGGAGGAAAACCTCATTGGCGAACTCCCTGAGAATGCTCACCTCCCACCAGAGGTCCACATGTGAAGGAGGTGAAGGCAAGGGCCCGTAGTGCGAAATGACACGGCCGAGGTGTTGCGGGGTGTTCTTGAATGTGTCCTTGGTGGATTCCCATCCTGGCCAATGATTTGGATTGAAAGGGGCGAAGGCTCCCAAGGCGAGCCCTGTACCATCATCGACCGCCCACGGTACGCACTTGGAGTCCTCTATGCAGTCCTCGGGGGTAATATCAATATCGACAGGCCATTCCCATACGCGAAACCAGTAGGCAACGCAGGAGCTACCCGTGATCGGAGCCGTCAAACGTGTCTGCTCCCTTGCCGCGACGCGGCCCTGCACCGCGGCATGGGTTGGGGTGGAAGGGTCAGGGTGCGCTGTGAAGGACTGGGCCAGCTCGGCGATGGGTGTAACCGGGGTTTCATGAATCAAGCGGATGACCCTGTCGTGGCGGGTCTTTGCCCGAAGCGTAAGGAATGCCAGTAGTAGCGCGAGAACAGCACCTATCCCGATGAACCCCATGTGCCTCCTCCTATTCCGAGCAATTTACAATTTGGGCAGATCATTTTTCCGCCCTCCTCGCACGTCTTGTCTGATTGCGGCTCCGAAGAGCTTTGTCATTCACTCTATGGTCGAAGACGACGGCTCTTCCGGGTTTTAAGTGGGCGAAGGAGCCAGATCGAGTTTCCCACAGTGGAAGTAGATGGCGTTGATGAAGTTCTGTTGATTGCGGAAACCGCGCGCCGTGGCCTTGACCCATTGAATCCTTGAGTTCAACCCCTCGCTGACCGCGTTCGTAATGCGGTGTTTCAGATACGTGAGTATGTTTTCGAGGCGAGCCGTCAACATCCGCGCTACGGTGACCATCGGCGTCAGCCGGCTGCGACTCGCCCAGCCGCGCCATTGCTCGAAGAAAGCTCGCGCCGCCGATTCGCGACGATAGTCGAACAGCCGCATCGCCGTTTCCTTCAACGCCCACGCCCGCGCCGTTTTCAAGTCGCTTTCGCGCAGCGCGCGGAACTCGCGCCAGGCGTCCTCGGAAAAGTTCGCCGGATGCCGCAGCCAAGCGTACTTCGTGCCTGTCAAACGTTCGTCGCCGAGGGCCAGTAAACGCTTGTTCTCCGCCCGCCGCACTTGGTCCACCACCTTCGCCAGATGCGCCGCGATGTGATATTTGTCGTAAACGATCTTTTTCTCCGATTCGTCGAGATGCTCCCGGGTCGAGGCGACGTAAGGATCCCACATGTCCATCGCGACGGCCTCGACTCGGGCGAGTTGCTCTGCGCTCAACGTCTTCCAAAAGCCGTCCAGGCTGGCCTGGCGGCGTCCCTCGGCGACGAACAACACGCGCGAGCGGTTGAGATCGTTGACGACGGTGAGATAGCGATGGCGCTTGCGGAAGCTCTTCTCGTCGACGCCCAGGTAGGGAATCGGCTCTGCCGCGCGACGTTCGAGCCCACGTTGCACGGCGCGTTCCAGGATGCCGTGAATCTCGTCCCAGCTCAGCGCCAGCAACTCGGCGATGCCTTGCTGGCTGGCTTCCTTCAGCCACGAGATCGCGAGAGCTTCAAACAGCGCGGTGAAGCGGCTGGAAGCCTCGGCCCAGGGCAGTCGCACGACGCGCGGCCCGTGCTCGGAGCAGTCGCTGCGCGGCGGCCGGGCGTGCAGGATCGTGCGGTACTGACAGGTGTCGAGGTGACGCCAGCGGCGTTCGGGCTGATGATCGTGGAGTGCGCACACGGCGCTGCATTGGCGGCACGGCCAGCGGACTTGCTCGTCGTGTTCGAGGAAGATGTGGACTTCGCCGTCGGCTCGGCGCAGCTCCACTCGCGCGACTTTCCAGGGACTTTCGATGCCCAGAATCTGGCGGTATAGCTCGCGGTCTTGCATCCCGCGAGACTACCACCGAGCCACACTCGCCCACTAGAAACCCGGAAGAACCAAGACGACAAACGAGGAGAAACGAACCGCGCGGGGAAACCGCTGCCCTATGATATAGTGAGGCTGGAAATTTCAGCTCGGAGAACCCACGTTTTAGAGCTGAGGGAGGGTTTCGCACATTGTCCGTTTTACTGTCGAAACGGCTAGCCGGTATTTGCCCGATAGACACATAGCCAGTCCGATTAAGTTCCGTTATTTCAGCCGAGTAGAAGACTCATGGGAGGGCGGGAGTAGTTCAGTGGTAGAACGGTAGCTTCCCAAGCTGCATGTCGCGGGTTCGATCCCCGTCTCCCGCTCCAATTTTCCATAACCTACAAGCTATCCAAACCTCGCCGCAGGGGTCTGTTCGCCCCCTGTTTGCCTGGGTCTTATGCACCTAGCCCGCATTTCTCACCACCTGACGGTCGAAGCACGCAATAAGCCCGCCATTACTGCGTTGCGCTTGCTCGCCGTGCTCAACGTACTTTCCCGCTCGGGTGCCGAGCGTGGGTCGCTGCTGCTTTCGGTCGAGCCAAAATACGAAACGGTTAGGCTGCACCCGCAAAAGTACACCTCCGCGCGCCGAGCGGCGCGCGCCTTGTACTGACGGGCCTCTCACGCACTTCGCCTCGCCACGTGGTGAGAAAAGCGGGCTAGAGCGAGAGAGCCTGGAGGCTTTGTTGGCGCGTTAATGGGACCGTCAGGTCCGGAGTTGATGCCCCCTTCCGTCTCAATCTCGCGCCGGGCAGAATTTCACAAGGGGGGGTCCTACAGTGCTGTTTTTGTTAGAGCCTCCTAGTTCGGGCGGTCACCACCGGGCCACTGGTCCGGCATCTCCACCACGCCCCACCGTCCGTACAGTGCGACGTCAGAGCCGGGCCAGCAAGGCAAGCCGTACTCTCGGGTGATTCCCTTGCCAGGCCGGTCGTGCTCCAATACGCTTCGAATGTCGGCCCGAAAGGCCTTGACTTCCAGAAAGCCCTGGAAAGTCGGGGCCGGGCGGTCCAGTTCTGCTTGTCCTCTCGCTGCGGCGGGGATATGTTTCACGTCGTCAAAATCCGGCGAGACCACTCGCACCAGGGCGTAACCGTCATGGTCGTTCACGTTCGTGAGCACGAGCAACGGGCCCTCCCAGTAGGCTGGGAACACGACGCAGCTGATCAGCTTAGGGTCGCTAGGCACTTGGATCCCTTGTTCCGAGCCTCCGCCTGGCCCTGGGTCCGGCGGATCCGGCGGGTCCGGCGGGTCAGGTGGGTCAGGTGGGTCAGGTGGGTCAGGTGGGTCAGGTGGGTCAGGTGGGTCAGGTGGGTCAGGCGGGTCAGGCGGGTCAGGCGGGCCGGCCTCACAGGGTCCCACGAAGTCCAGCTCATGTCTCTCAACCCCCTGGCCGGTGTTGGGGTCGATATGGGCGCTGGGATCGGCGGGCTCAATCGTCACCGCGTTCTCCGGGTTACCCGGGGGTACATGGCATAATACAGTCTTCTCTTGATGTGACCAGACCACAGCAGCCGAGCCTAATAGCAAAAGTATTATCTTTTTCGGCTCTTCTGGGATTTTAGTGGCTGGCGGCGGTGAGTGACGGATCCCTCGCCACTGTGAGGCCGACCTCCCGGAGCCTGCTTCGGTGCCATTCAAGGGCTTCGTGACAACTCTACGGCCCCCAAGGCCGGGCGGCGACTGCGTTGGCCAAAAAGAATTACTGATAAACAAAGGGTTACGAGTAGAGCAAGGCTGCTGGCAGGTAGTCGTACAGTCTCCCGAAGGCTGTGAAATGCGGATCCACAACTGTCATCCAGTGGCCACACTCAAAGAGATAACTCCCTGTTTATCAGTGTCTTATTCCCTTTACGAGTTGCCCACGACCGGACTGGCGTGTAGGGTATTTGGGGATTTCTTGGCCGCCTTTTGGGCTCCGATGTGACTGCGGGCGACGTCGGGTCGGCAGGATGGAGGAGCCGGCTACCCGTTGGCCACCCACTAAAAACCCGGAAGAGCCTCTTTTTCATTGCGCACCTCTAGATTTCGTGGGCGAGCGAGGAAAGCCCTTCACGAACCGCTTTTGGCAAGAGGCCAGTCGCTTCAATATGATCACCCTTTGTGGGAGACGGGCTTGGCGCCTCACGTTTTCTCCGATTCACCCTGCGATGGGAATTCTGGGCGCCAACCTAGCCGCACCGGCCTGTATGAACTGGGGCATCTTCGTTGCAGAGTGTTTCCGGTTGGCTCCATATCAAGATTCTGGCCCAGCTCTCCCTCGCATTCCATGACGCAGCGGTACCGATCACCCGCGAAGCGGGGGATTCAGTAGTACTGGTACTGTATTTGTGCCGTGGCTGGCGGAGCCTGAGCCGCTCATTGCGGTCGGCTTTTACCTGAAGCCAACCACTTCTCCGGTGCCTGTTTCAGGTCCGTTAGCACGGCAAGCAAGCCGAACGAAGTCATGGCGGGACCCCGCGTTCTTCGACCGTCAGGCTACTAACCCGGATTTCTCACGAGCGGCTTCACGACGGATTGAGGGGGCCGAAATAGGGGCTGGGGCTCGGCATGATCGGCTGCTGAGCCGTGGGGTGCCCGCCCGCACCCGCCCGAAACGCGAATGTGTTTATGGCGGAAAGCACTAACGAATCGAAACCAGATGATCGAAAGCGGCCGTTGACAGGTGGCCTTCGGCCCGCGGCGGACAAGATCAACCGGCGCTTGGAGGGCGATACAGTCCGCCGGTGAGAAGTCTCAAGCGAAGACCGGGGGATAGCTAAACCTTTTGAGTTTCTCGATGAGCGTGGTCCGCTTGATGCGCAGCATCTCGGCCGCCTTGCTCTTGTTGCCGTTGGTGGACTCGAGCACTCGGTGGATCAGGTCCTGTTCGAATTGGGAGACAAGCTGTTTGAAGTCATGTGTCTGTTCGCCAAACAGGGACGGAACATCGGCAGCCAACCTAACGGGGTCCCCCGGCTCGGGGAAGTCGAAGGCTTCCACGACCCGGCGCTCCTGGGAACGGATGACGGCGATCTCGACGGCGTTCTCAAGTTCGCGGATGTTTCCCGGCCACTGGCGGGCCATCAGGTCAGCTTCCGCGCTCGGGTGCAGCTTCTTCCGCGGCAAGCCGTCTCGGCGGCAAAAGCGCTCGAAGAAGTGGTCTACGAACAAGGGTATGTCTTGCCGGCGCTGGCGCAGGGGCGGCAAGTGGACGGGGAAGACATTGATGCGGTAGAACAGATCTTCGCGAAACCGCCCTTCGGCAACTCGTCTCCGCAAGTTCATATTTGTGGCGGCCACCACGCGGGCGTCGAATCGTACGGTCTCAATGCCGCCGATGCGGTGAATTTCGCGCTCTTGTAGGGCCCGCAGCAGCTTGGGTTGCAACTCAAGGGGAAGGTCCCCGACTTCGTCTAGAAAGATCGTACCGCGGTGGGCTTGCTCAAATCGACCGACCCGCGTTTGATAGGCATCGGTGAAGGCCCCCTTCATGTGGCCGAAGAACTCGTCTTCCAAAAGGTTGGCCGGGATGCCGCCACAGTTTACCGAGACCATCGCTCGGTTGTGCCTGTCGCCACAGGTATGAATGGCGCGCGCCACGCGCTCCTTGCCGGTACCCGTCTCGCCGGTGATCAGCACGGTCGTGTTCTTGGGCGCGACCAGTTTCACTTGCTCGATGACATTTTCGATCGCCGCGGTGCGGCCCAGGATGAGATCCGCCGGCAGCAGTTCCGCGGCCGCCTCGGGAGGCTGTGCCGGCCCGAGCGAGGCACGGGAGCGGGTGATCGGCAACCTTGGCGGCGACGTGGCGGTTTGGCCGCCAGCCCTCCCCTCCCCCGAGGCCATGCTGAGCCTTAACGCCAACTCCATCCTGCGGACGAGATCTTGCGGGGCGAACGGTTTGGTTAAGAAGTCCGACGCCCCCTGAGAGACGATCTCAGCCGCCAGTTCAAATCGGTCCGGCTCGGTCAATACGATCACGACGACCGCATGGTTGGAGGCCTGAGACTGCCTCAGCAGTTTTTGACACTCATCCCTCAGATTGGCGCTCAACGCCGGTTCGAGATCGACCAGCACTAAGTCCGGGCCTAGAATCGTTACACGGCGCTCGGCCTCGCCCAAACGGGCCACCAGCTCCACCCGAAACCCGTTCGCCTCGAGTACTCCTCCGAGCGTGGCGTGCAAGGCCCGGTCAGGGCTGATCAATAGAACCCGGCGAGTGCTCCTCACAGGTTTCGACGAAGCAGCTTGTATGGGAGAGGTGGACGTCACGTCGTTGGCAGTCGTCTTTTTGGCAATCCGAGTGCCAATGGACTGACAGCAACTCCCATCTGTTGAAAACAAAAGCCGTAACGTCGTCTCGTGACTTCCATCCACAAGCTCAATGGCAAGCGGTATTTCCAAAAGGGAACACCCCGCGGCCCGCCCTGTGCTCTCTAAGCCTTTCTGTTTCAGCTAGTTCCGATAGAATCGATGGCGATCCCGATGTGGAACACCAGTTTCAAATCGACAACGCTCCGAGAACCGTTTGGGGGTTCGCGTCGTGCGTGTGGAGCGCAAAGACCACACACTGCCGTTCCCAGGGGTTGGCCGAACTCGCGAATAGTTCGTGGCGCGTTGTCGGTTTTTCCGACACTCACCGTCAAGCGATTGACGGCTCGCAGGGGATCTCTCCGTGCCATCCTCTCGTTTTCCCAACGATTTAGACCAGCCTTTGGCGTTGGCAGTCGTAGTGCATAGAGCACGCCGACCCCGTTACACAGCCGCTTGGGTTGCCGAGATCTTGGCAGGGAACGCCGATCCCAAGGTCACATGGTCGGCCGCCCGACCGAGCGGCGTTTTCACGTTCACAGCCCTAGGGCGAGTTTGAATTTTTCCACCGGAGGAACCCACTTTGATGGCTACTGCTGCTACTGCTACTGCTACTACTGCTGCTGCTGACAAACCTCATGAAGCAACGTCGGCGCCCATCGGCGACCGCGATGCTTTGATCATCAAACACTTGCCCTTGGTGAAAGCGATTGCCAATCGCATTCGCGACAACCTTCCGGTTCAAGTGGAGTTGGATGACCTGGTGCACGCGGGCATCCTGGGGTTATTCGATGCCGTCGACAAGTACAACCCCGAGAAAAAGGTCGTCTTTCACCTCTATGCCAAGCACAGGATTCGAGGAGCCATCCTCGACAGCCTACGCCAGCTTGACTGGGCTTCCCGCGACTTGCGCAAGCGCTTCAAGTCCATCGAGGCCCTAGCCCAGAAACTTGCCCAATCGCTCGGCCGCGCACCTACCGACGCTGAGGTTGCCGCGCGGATGGGCATTTCGGAAGCTCAATATCAAAAACTCAAGTCCGAGCTCTACAACGCCGGCCTGACGGCGGGCCAACCTCATCGTGTCGAGCGGCCCGACCATAGCAGCTTCGCCGAGGCGACCGAGACAGCCGAGCAGCGTCCGGATCAAATCGCGGCCCATGTGCAGCTCAGAGAGATCCTTAACGAAGCCATCGGCACCCTGCCGCCCCGTTACCAACGGGTCATCCAGCTCTACTACGACCGCGACCAAACGATGAAGCAAATCGGCGCTGATCTGGGCGTCAACGAGAGCCGCGTCTCACAGATTCACAAAACGGCGCTGGGAAAAATGGGCACAGCCCTGCGAACGTTTGGTTATGAATCCACGTCCACGTTCTTTGAAGGCGATCGAGGAACTTAGCAGCCCGTGGTGAAAGTCGCGGGGGAGCGAAAAATGGGACTGCCACCAATTCGCTACCCGTCATGGCCCTCGAAACAAAATACGGCTCTTCTGGGATTTTAGTGGCTGGCGGCGGTGAGTGACGGATCCCTCGCCACTGTGAGGCCGACCTCCCGGAGCCTGCTTCGGTGCCATTCAAGGGCTTCGTGACAACTCTACGGCCCCCAAGGCCGGGCGGCGACTGCGTTGGCCAAAAAGAATTACTGATAAACAAAGGGTTACGAGTAGAGCAAGGTTGCTGGCAGGTAGTCGTACAGTCTCCCGAAGGCTGTGAAATGCAGATCCACAACTGTCATCCAGTGGCCACACTCAAAGAGATAACTCCCTGTTTATCAGTGTCTTATTCCCTTTACGAGTTGCCCACGACCGGACTGGCGTGTAGGGTATTTGGGGATTTCTTGGCCGCCTTTTGGGCTCCGATGTGACTGCGGGCGACGTCGGGTCGGCAGGATGGAGGAGCCGGCTACCCGTTGGCCACCCACTAAAAACCCGGAAGAGCCCAAAATACTTAGCCTGAAGCGAATTGGCTGGCTGTACTTGATTTTTCGAGACGTTTACTTTTACCACGGGCTGTTAGCCCGCATTTCTCACCAGCGGCCGCCGGGAGTGGAAGCAAATCACCGCCGTCGGGGGTGTAGGGGCGCTTTTCTCCAACCGGCGAGGCGAAGCGCGTGAGAAGCCCGTCAGTACAAGGCGCGCGGCGGCGTACTTGAACAGTACGTTGAGCACGGCGAGCAAGCGCAACGAAGTAATGGCGGGCTTATGGCGTGCTTCGACCGTCAGGTGGCGAGAAAAGCGGGCTAGGATTGTACGAGGCCGGCGGCGAAGCTGAGCAGGTCTTTTCGCTCGATGGCGAGTTGCTTAAGCTTCTCGAAGTCCCCGGCCAGTTGGCAGAGTTGCACGGCCGAAGGACAGCTAAGCTGGCTGGGATCAGCTTCCCCGAGATATTGCGAGTAGACGTCGGCGGCTTCGGAATACCGCTTCAGGCGGGCTAGCAAACCCACCAATACCTCCGCCGGAGCCGTCCCGACTTCGTTTGGATCGCTGTCGGCAACCTTCCCCCGAAAGTGCGTGACGGCGGCTTCAACCTCCTCGCCCAACAGCGCTTTCAGGTAAATGCCGTGGTCGGCGAAGAGGTTTTCAAAAGGGGGCTGACCGGCGTATTGAAAAGTGGAAGAGAGCCTTTGGCCGTATTCGGTGAGACCCACGGCCAGTGACAGCGATTCGGGGTCGTCGAGTTGCAGGCTGTAGGTGAGGACCGACCCGACGTGTGAGGTGTCCACGTAGTAGTCGTATTCGCCGAATAACCAGTCGCGGCCAGCGATCAGCTCAGATGCGCTTTCCGTCTCCGGCGCTTGCCCCTCCCGTTTTTCGATCGCTCGCTTGATGTTCGCCGTCAGCTCGGAGTGCAAAGTGCGCACGAGCAGTTGCGCGCTTTCCAGGCGTCCTTCCGAGGTCGGGTATTGCCCGAAAGTCGTGATCGCCCGGCAGGTCCCATGTTTTTCCAAGATCAGCTCGAAGCCTTTCCGGGGATGGACCCGCTCGTAGAAGGCAATCTCGAGGATAGCGTCATTGACGTCTTCGTGGTCGATGTTTTCGATCGCTTCCGCCACCGGCGCCGACTCGCCGACCGCCCGGTAGTAGGGCCACGCGCGCAGAATGTCGCCATCGGCAAGAAACAGACCTCCGACTTCGCGGGCCGCGGCGACGCAGCCCTCGTCGAACGCCCGGCGCTTTTCCTCGGGCATCTCCACCGAGTTGGGAGTGTCGATCAACGGCAAGTCGAGTCGGTGGCGTGTCTGCATCAAGCGCGCTTCAAACAGAGCGGGATAGTTCTTTTCCTCAAGAAACTTGTTGCTGAGGAAGTCAAACCCCCCCCGAGATCCCCCCGAGCGAAGTGCTTCTTTTACCTGTTCAAAAGCGTCGTTGTTGCCGCCCATGTTTGTCCCACAACCTTCTATTGCATCATAGCGCTACTCGATCGGCGTTTCTCGGCGCGATGGAGGCTCTTGGTGATCCGTGCCGCGGAGTGCTTGTGTCGGCGGCCGCCTTCTTTGTCGTCCGCACTCGAAAGAACATGCTCTACCGTCGACGCTATTCACATCGCGTGGACAAAGCGACCGCACTGCGCTCGGATCAAACGATCGTATTCACCGGCCAGGATTCCGCCCACGACTATCCCGCCCCCGCTCGGCTGATCCGCTACGGGGACCACAACACAACCTCCCTCTACGCTTTCTGACCAACAATTTTCAGTTGCCCGCGCTCACCATCGCGCAGCTATACAAGCGCCGTTGGGACGTCGAGTTGTTCGTCAAGTGGATCAAGCAACATCTCCGCATCAAGAAATTCTACGGCGCCTCGCCCAACGCGGTCAAGACCCAGATCTGGGTCGCTATGATTGTCTATTTGCTGCTGGCGATCCTCAGGAAACAGCACGGCGTCGAGGCCGGACTCTACAGAATTCTACAGCTTTTCAGCGTCACCGTTTTCGAGAAAACCCCCATTTTACAGGTGTTAGAGGGCCTCGACCCCCAGCTTCCGCCACCCACCCTTTCTAACCAACTGACTCTCTTCGACTTATGTTGGGACACTAGTGCGGGGCTCTCTCCAATTCGTTCGTGTTCCCGGCCTGCCCGGTGGTCGCTGGATTCATATTCCCACGATCTGTGCCGACGGACGCACGCCCGAAGCCTCCCGGCTTCACAGATAGAAGAGACTCAGACGGGGGAGTCCGGCCGCTTGCAGACATTCTCTTTCCAGGTATTGCCTTTCCAGTCGCGCCAGTTGTTCAGCCGTCATTTTGTGCCGGTGGGGGGCGAGTTGGCGATCCATCTCTCGCCGCGCCGAGAGCATCGCCTCTTCGGAAGCCTCTTGCATAGCCGCGGCAACGAGCTTTCCTTCTAATACCGCCAAGCGCTGTTCGACGGCTTCGGTGTCGGACAACTCTTCGTCCGGGGCGGCGGCTAATTGTTCGAGCGCCTTGGACGTTCGTTGGTAGGATTCCGAATTTTCGGGCTTCCTTGCAGCTTGCGCTTGCGAGATTAAACCGGCATTGCGAAGGAAGTAGTCGCGCAATTGTTGGTGAGGAAACGCCGGTTCGACTTCCCTAGAGTCCGCCTCGCCACCTTCCTCGGAAAGTTGGCGAGCGGCGTCCAACACCTCTTGGGTGCAATACGCCAGCGAGTTGACAGTCCGTGTGCGGCGCTTGCGAGCGCGCCACTTCTCGAAGGCGCGATCTATACCCTTGAGAACCGCCGCCAGTGGGACTCCAGCATCTTTCCAGGTTTCGATCAGGGCCCAATCCAGGGGCGACAGCAGGAACGTGGCCGTGCCGCGGGCGCGCTGAAAGTGCTCTTCGATTTCCGTGAAGTAGTTGAAATAATTCACGGCGCCCAGTAGTAGAGACCGTTAAACAGCATCTTGAAAGCCGCGTAGGACTGGCCGCGGTATTGCGGGCGGACGCCGAACAGGACAAGGTGGCCTCGGCCGATCCGGACGTCGACCACTGCGGCGCGGTTTGAAAGGTGTTCCCGGCCCAGCAGCCACCCCGACGCCAAGATATCGTGTCGCGGGAACTGGAGTACGGCAGCGGCCTGGCGGCCCTCCGGAGTGTCCCAAACCTCGAAAGCGGGGCCGGACTGGAACCACACCGCTTCGCGCGGCCTCATGCCGAAGCAAAGCGGATGCGACGTGTCGACCGTGACGTTTAGCAGTGATCCGGGGGCGTAGAATTTCTCGTTGTCGAGGCCGCTAAGCACGTTGCGAACGGGAGGATTCAGCCGATCGAGAGCGTAAACGGACGCCCGGTTGAGAGCCAGAATCGTGCCCCCCTCGTCGACGAAGCTCCGAAGTGACCGGGCCCCGTCATCCTCAATCCCGCCGCAGTACTCAGGCGGAACTTCCGCGCCCCCATTGTAGAGAGCGCCCTGAAGGTAGCCGGCGTGAAGCGTGGTCGGGCGGGCGTCAGGCAGGATGATGACGTCAAAGTCTTGATTGAGGTTCCCTTGTTGGATTCGTTTGCCCGATAGCCGCCGATAGGGAAACTCAAACTCTTCGAGGAGCCATCTTGTCCAGCCTTCGTCGATGATCGGGAAATGGCCATGGTAGACTCCGACCCTAGCTGGGCGGAGAAGCTGATGCTCGACGGGATTTCCGTTCCAACTTCCGAACACCAAGCCAAGCTCATCCGCCAGCGCCGGAACCAGCTCGCGGGCGGCTCCCTCGCGGGGGATGTAAAAGATACCGTTGCGGCGGCTGCGATAGACCTCGGCACGCGCTCCCAGTAGCCGGTTCACTGCTTTCCAGGAATTGCCTAACGCCGGAGACAGCGCCACCACGGCCGTGTCGGCCACGAAGCCCGGCTGCGCTCCTACCTTGTTCACCCGCTCCAGCCTGGTCTCAACAGGATCGTCGATCCGGACCGTTTCCACTCCCTTCAACAGAGGCAGCGCGTGGGCGGTCACGTCGTAGGGCTTGAGCGGAGGCCCGCCCGGGTATTCCCGCAAGTCGGGATATTGCTGCTGTTCCAACAGCGTCTTGGCGAACGAGCCGTAGGGTTGGCTCGTTCGAATCACATAATCGCCTTGCGGGAATAATCGCCCCGTCGCGCGAAAATCCTCCGCGGAACGCTCGATTTCAACCATGCCGAACTCGAGGATCTTCAGCAGGCGCGTCATCGCGTTCGCGTCGTGCTGGGAGCGAGGAATCACGAAAGCCCATGGAGAGCTCTTTTCGATCGTTCGCCGGCCGATGCGATAAAAGTTCTCGAGCAATTCTTTCCGGTGAAGGGCCGCGTGGTAAAGGCAAGACTCGAAGGTGATCAATTGGTAGTCGACGATATCGCGCAGCTTCCACTCACCGCCCGGCCAGGGCTCTAGGAAATTCCAGCTCCGTTGGCGCGCATTGTAGCCCCGAGCACTGGTCTGGAGAGACGAAAACGGTATGGTCACCGGTGTGGCGTAACGGATGCCGGCCGCTTCGCTGAGCAGACGCATGCCGCCGTGATAACTCTGATAGTGTCTGGCCGGCGCGAAATAGTCATAGATGCCGTGGACGACGACCCCTTTCTTGCCGGCGGCGGTCAGATCAACGGCCATTGCCGCGCCGAGCATGTTGGCTTGCTGGGCGATCAGCGGATCAATGTTCGGGTCGATCGGGTCCATCCACGGCGGAACGAACATCCTGGCTCCGTGAGACCCCATCTCATGGACGTCGTAGACGATCTGTGGGTGCCAGACATTGTGAACCTTGCCAATGGCCAATCGGGTCTCGACTTGCGTAAAGGCGTACCAGTCGCGGTTGTTATCGTGTCCCGCGTACTTGTGATAGAGCTCCGTCATGGGCGCGCCTTCATAGGGCGTTCCTACGTAGCGTTCGTACCAAGCGGCTACCTTGTCCACTCCGTCAGGGTTGAGCGACGGAAGGAGGAGGAAGATCGTGTCTTGCAAGATGCGCCGGGTTCGGGATGTATCTTCGGTCAGCAATCGGTAAGCGAATTCGACGGCCGTGTGGGTCGAAGCGACCTCGTCGGAGTGAATGGAACAAGTGATCAGCACGACCGCCTTACCCCGCGCGATGAGCGCTTCGGCTTGCTCTTGTGACGTCCGGCGGGGGTCGGCCAGCCGAGCCTGGATGTCGCGGTAACGATCGAGGTCGCTCAGTGTTTCGGGAGCGGCGATCGTCGCCAGGATGAATGGACGCCCCTCGGTCGTCTTGCCCAGTTCATCGACCACGATCCTGTCGCTCTCTGTTTCCAGTCGCCGGAAGTAGCGGACCACCTCATCCCACGCGATGAGTTCTCGGTCGGCGCCCATAGGGTGTCCGAAGTGGGACTCCGGCGAAGGAACGGCAACGGTCTGCGGAAAGGCAACCGAGACAAAGGCCAGCGGAGCGGCCAAGAGCCGAGCCAAATAACGCATCACCACTACTATATAGCCAATTCGCCCGGCAGCCCAACGCCAAGGGGAGTAAGGCTCCCGAGGCTGTCGTCGGGGAAGCTGCTAGAGCGCTTTTCTCACCGGGCGGTGGCAAATCCGGGCTACCCACACGACACAGCAGGCACCGACCGGACAGAGCCGTGCCCGTAAGGGCGCGGGCCCGCGGGCTAACGCCCGCCCCTCTGTTTTCGGGGTTCGAACGCAGGGCCGTCCCGCGACCGTCCTTCTTTCAGGGGCTGCCCGGCCCTCACTCCGATCCAAGCTTGAGCTTGTTGACCGACCGGATGGTATATCCCTCTTGGGACTCAACGATTCGGATGTGCCGATCCAGCGACGCGTCCCGAAAAGTCTGGGTCTGGTCGGACGTCGGCCAGTACACCTCGAGAAGGTGGATATTCTCCGCCTGACCAAGACCGATGGTTTGCCGCAGCGGATTGGCGCCGAAGCTGCCGCCGCTGTTGACGTGTTTGTAGATCGAGCGGCGCTTGCCGTCTTCCACCACCTCGACCCGAATCCTAGCACCGATTGCCGAACGGTTCGTTTGAACGCCGACGAGC
Organism: Bryobacterales bacterium; assembly: GCA_965206025.1. GTDB lineage: Bacteria > Acidobacteriota > Terriglobia > Bryobacterales > UBA6623. The sequence goes on from CBDBIU010000005.1 coordinate 33,050, forward strand.
TCGACGGTGATCCAGCGATTGCCGAAACCCGGATTCTCATATAGCGAATCCTTAAACCGATCGCCGGCGAAGGCGCCGCCCATCTGTCCGGAAATATCCTGGTCGCCGTCGCTGTCGACATCGCCGAAGTTGGCGCCCATGGGGGCGTTCGGACGCCTCAGGTTCCGCTCGACGGCCACGTCTTCAAAGCCGCCCCGCCCGTCGCTGCGATAGAGACGCGCCAGCTTGGTCTTGTTAAAGCGGAGACCGAGGTACGCTGCGGCGAGATCTCCGATGGTCATGTAGGCGATGTTGAGCAGCCAGCGCGATCCGAGATGCAGCAGCGAGCTGGGGGGGGGGCCACCAGCACTTCGTTTTCAAGCAGAGCGTGGCCGAGACGCCAATGGGGCTCCGCCGCGTCGGGCTCCATGCTGACCAGCTCTCGAAACTCGGCGATGGCGCCTTGCAAATCACCTTCGGCTCTTCCGAATTACTTTCCCCCAAAGGCGAGACCGAGGTTGTTGAATATGTCGGCATTATCCGGGGCCAGGCGGACTGCCTGCTGATACTCGGCGATGGCTGCCTCGGCGTTACCCTGCCTCGCCATGGCCAAACCGAGGTTGTTGTGAGCTTCGGCGTAGCCGGGGCGCAAACCGGTCGCCCTACGGAAGGCCTTCGCGGCCTCATGCAAATGCTCCTGCTCAGCCCAGAAAAGGCCGAGAGTGTTATGCGCCTCCGCGTAGCCGGGCTTGAGTTCCAAGGCCCTTCTTACATGCTGGATGGCTGCTTCCGGCTTCCCCCCGCGCCACTTCAATCGTCCCAGAGCGTGGTGCGCCGCCGGGTAGTCCGGACGCAGCAGCAGCGCCTTCTCGAAGGCCCAGACGGCGTCGTCGGTTTCGCCAAGGTCCCTCAGCAATGACGCTTTTTGGTAAAGGAGACCGGCGTCCCCTGGGTTTTTTCGGGTGGCCTTTTCAAGAGCTTCAAGCGTAGCAGCGGGAGAATCGCCCTGCGCGGACTGGCCGACGGCGGGATCTTGCGAAAGTAAGATCGCCAGGACGACGAGAAACCGGTAGAAGGGACGTCGCAAGATGCAGCTTGCCTCTGTCCGGGATTATATCGGCAAGACGCGGAGGCGGGCAATGTACGTTCGCTCCGCTTTTCTCAACGCCCGAGGGCCGAAGCGCGGTCTATCGTGTGGTTCGGGCCCATGTGCAAAGCGGAAGAGGAAGCTAGAACGTACGGCTGATGGTGAACCGGACAGTCCTGGCCTTCTCAAAGAAAGGCAGTACTCGCCCGAAGGGTCGAATCCCGGCCAGGAACGATTCGGCATTGGGAAACGACGAGCGATCGGCCACAATCGGGGTCCGCAGGAACGTGGCGACCCGCATGGGGTTGTAAGCCCAGTAGAAGCGAAAAGGCGCGTTCACGACAGGCATCATCACCTGCAACTCGACGCCGGTCGAAGCGCGCCACTTCTGTGTCTCGGGAATGATCCGGATGCGCCGCTCGAACCCGGCCTGCGGGAACTGGGCGTTCAACTCGGCCACGCGCCCCTCGTTCAATCTGACCTGACTTTTCAACAGAATCTTGTTGAAACCGATATCGAAAAACGGCGCCAGCGTCACGGGACCGAATAAGGGGATGCGGTATTCCAGGTTATAGACCATCCGCGTGTCGCCGCCGGGAAAATTGAGCCGGAAGATGGGCACGGTCTGGGTGACGGGAACCAGCTGCTCGATACCCTCGACGATCAAGATCTGCTGCCGGAGAGACCCGTCCCCGTTGAGGACCGGAACGGTCGCCGTGTCGGGGATCCAGGCCATGGGAACGATGGAGAAGATCTCGAAACCGCGGATGTCGTTTTCCCCTCCCATGAAGGATCGCCGGAACGGAGGAGGCACTCGGCCGCCGTATCCCGTGAGGAACGAAAACAGCAGCCGCATGCCGATTACGTTGCCGCGCGCGGACACTTTTTTGAAATACTTGCCCTCGACGGTCGGCTGCATGAATCGAGTGTTGCCGCCCATTCCCGCCAGGGCGACGTTGGCAAACAGACTCTTGCCGCTCGTGGGGGTGATCGGGTGGTTGACCGTGTTATAGAAAATACCCGGAGTGAATTCGCTGGTCGTGATGCCCTCCAGCGAGTTCGGGCCGGCCACTCCCTCGAAGTTGAGGAACGTGAACAGGTTCTCGGCCGACCGGCTGAAGGTCGTCAGTCTGGTTTTCTGGTAACCGTAGCTTAGACTCAGGCGTGTGAAACCGAGTTTCTTGAGGGGATAGCTGGCGAAAGTGTTAAACCCCGCGCTGTTCTGGCGGTAGTCGAGGATGTTGTCTTGGCCCAAGGCGTTGAACAAGGGAATCAGATTGGCGCCGCTGAAGATCGAGGCTTCCCGCGCCTGGTTGAAACTGAAGCGGCGAGTAAAAATCGTGAAGCCGGCCTGAATGGGCCGATTGAACAGATAGGGTTCGGTGAAGCTGAACATCAGCACGCGCTCGCGGCTGCCTAACTGCGCTTCGAATCCCAGCCGCTCGCCCAGGCCGAGAAAGTTATTCGTCGAGTAACCGAAGCCGATGAAACTGCCGGCGAATCCGGAAACGCCGCCGTTCAAGCTGATCGTGTTGCGGCCCCTTTCCTTGACGTTGAGCGTCAGATCGACCAGGCCCTGGCGCGTGTCCCGCCGGATGTCGGTCCCCGCCGAATCCGCTGTCCCCCCTTCCTCTGGCTCAATGGGTTCGAAGTAGCCCAACTGATTGAGCCGCAGCATGCTCATGTCCCAGAGGCGGGTGTTGAACATGTCCCCTTCGTCGAGCATGAGCTCGCGACGGATGACCTTATCCCGCGTTGTCGTGTTGCCGGAGAAGTTGATGCGGCGCACGAAAAACTGCTTTCCCTCTTCGGCGATGAAGTTGAGGTCGATCTTGGGCGGATCTTCATCGTCTCGAAACTCGAAATTGGGCTCGGCCACGAAATCGATATAGCCGAACTCGCCGTAGAGTTTCTTGAGGTTGTCCAGGCCCTTGCGCAGTTTTTCGATGTCGAAGACCGAGTTCGCTTCCATCTGGAAGACGGGGCCAAGTACGGCCTCGGGGGTGCGGAACAGTTTGACATCAGTGAAGCTAAGCTTGCCCCGGTAGTAGCGGTCGCCTTCTTCGAGATGGAGCTTTACGTCCGCCAGCTTCGCCTTTTTCTTCCACAGCAAGGGGATGGGGAAGATGCGTCTTCCCTTCTGGTCGCGGATGTTGAGGTCGTGGTTGAAAACGGCCGCTTTGAAGTGACCTTCGATCTGGTAGGCGTTGCGCACCCGTTCCTTGTCTTCTTCGAGCTTGCGAATGTCGAAGGTCTTTTTGAACATCTTCTCGAAGAGGAAACTGTAAGGCAGGCCCATGGGCCGCAAGTTCTTCATGCTGCGGCGCAGCGCCTTATCCGACATCACCTGATTGCCTTCGAACTGGAGCTTGCCGACCTTGACTTTAGGGCCTTCCTCGACGTTGAAGACGATCTCGATCGACGAGGGAGGGATCTGGCGGACGTCGGGCGTAACTTTGGCATACTGGCGCCCGCGCTCCCCCAGCAGCTCACGAAGCACAACAACGGCCCGCTGCACTTTGGTGGGATCGTAGCGGCTCTCGACGCTGAGGCCTACTTTCCTTTCCTTGAAGCGTTCGAGGATGTCGGAAACCGTAGCGGACTTGTTGCCCTCGTATCGAATCGTTCGCACGACGCGCCGCTCGACGACAATGAAGCGAACGATTTTCCCGCGGTCGCCGTCTTCCACTTCCAGGCGCAGGTCGTCGAAGTAACCGCTGTTCCAGAGCACCACGAAATCGCGCCGCAAATTCGCTTCGTCGTAGGCATCCCCTGCCTTGGTAAAGATGCGGGCCAGCAAGTTGTCGCGGGGGATGCGTCGGGTTCCCCGGAACTGGATCGACTCGACGACATCGAGCTGGGGGGCGCGCCGGGTCGGCGTCGTCTCCGTCTCCTTGGCTTCCTCGACGTCTTCAAAAGGCGAGGGCGGCTTTCTCTGGGGCGTCTCTTCCTCGGGGACTTCCTCGAAAGGAGAGGGGGGCTTCTTCTGCTGGGCTAACAGCACAGTCTCCGACGACGTCCGACTGGGGCCGGAGGGGAAATCAACAGCAGCAATCAAGGGAGCCTGCAGAAACTGCGCGGTGGCCGAATCCTCCGCCGGGTTATCCGCCGCGACCACGTTGGCCGACAGAACAGGAATAACGAGCAGAAGCGAGGCCGAAGCCGCGATTTTCAGGCGCCGGAGCCGGCGTCCGAGCATACTTTATCTAAGTCCTTTCCTTGCCGCGTCTCTGGGGTAAGATACGCACACCCACCTGGCGCGGTTTCAAACCTGGCTGTCGTTTGTCCCATGAAGCGCAAACGCCTATTCTAGCGGATGATGGCGAGACGAAGAACTTGGAGCGATAAAATCCAGCGCTGGGAAAGCGATCGGCCCGCGATCCCAGCCAAGGTTTCACACGCTAAATTCTCTATCGGCGGTGTTTGGCGCCGCGGGCAGAGGACGCGCGTGTGACACTCGCAATTGTCCTCCAACCGGCTAATCTGCATGTCTCACCACCTGACGGCCGAAGCACGCAATAGGCCCGCCATTCTTCGCTGTGCCTGCTCCCCGCGGTCAACGTTAGGTTCAAGTACGCCGGCATTTTTCAAAAAACGAGGGGCCGAGCAGAGCGCGCGTTGAACTTTCGGGGCCTCTCACGCACTTCGCCTCGCCACGTGGTGAGAAAAGTGAGCTAATCGAACCGCATCGTGAACTCACCCGCCGGACCGTCATACATAAGACGGATGTGTTTCTTCTTCTGTTTCGCGCTGACCTGGAAATAGAGGTATCCCTGGACGGGAGCGCGGGTCTCGTCGATCGGGATCTCCAATTCCGCGAGGCGTTCGAGCAAGGAAGTCGGACGGCGCTCGGCGCGGCGCGCTTCGCTAGACCCGCCCCTCCCCAAACTCGAGCCCAGCGATGAGTTCAGGGAAGGCAGCCGGCGGGGTCTGTTGTCCGTGCCGGGATTCCCAAGGATCACGGGGCCTTGCGACTCGTCGAAGATCGCGCCCGAGCCGGCTCGACGCCTTCCCAGCACAAGGACCGACTCACCGGCGATCTCATCCGGCGACATCCCCCTAGACCGGTCGTTGTCTCTCCGCGAGCGCAGAATGAAATCATCCCGTTCGAGAACCAGACGGTAATTGTAAAGCGGCCGAATGTTTAGCTGCACCAAGACATAATCTCCGTCCAAGTCGTTGCCCAGCAGGCTTCTGATCTCGTTCCGATCGAGAACCAATCGCGCCCCGAACTCGGCGTCGTCGGTTTTGGAGTGAACCCAGCCGGCCTCGGCGGTTCCCGCCGACCCCGCGGCTACCAGCAGACTCGCCGCAAGAAAACTGGTTTTCATACGACCGCCCTTGCGCATACCCCCCCTTCAGCAATTATGCCACAGGGGACTGTCGCTGCTTCAACAAGCCGTTCGAGCGGTTTTCCAGGAATACCAACGGAACACCACAAACCTGCTTGGGCAAGGGCGCGCCGCAGTAATGGCGGGCCTATGGCGTGCTTCGACCGTCAGGTGGTGAGAAATGCGGGTTAACCCCTCTTTTGATTCCTGCCCGTCCGCGCCAGGCAGTGATGGCAGCGGCTGCGCTCCCGTACTTCCGAAACACTGTGGGACCGGTCGGACCACGCCGAAATGCGCCGCGAGCGTAACCAAGGCAAGCCAGTCGCCGTCGATCGAATCGAAGAACCCTTTGAGGACCAGATGCCTGACCGGGGCCGTCGGGAGACGCCGACAGTTCGATTTTCTCTGGGCCGCGCTCAGCGATTGTTCTCTGCCATGGGAGGAAGCTGCATGCGATACCTGATGCGATTCGTTTTGCTGGGAATGGTTTCGGTTAATCTTTCTTGGGGTCAAACCGCGGAAGCCGGTGTGACCGTGGGCTGGTCGGCGTTTACGGACTCGAACATCGGTGGACCGGACCCTCAGTCCGGAGCGGGTGCCGGTGAGTTTTCCCTGAACAACGGAATACGCATCGGATCTCGCCTGGCCATCAACACTTGGCAGTTCCTGGGCCACGAGCTGAGCTACGCCTTTCAGCGCAGCGGGTTACAAATAGGGGGCGTGAACTCGGGCGGTATGAGCATCCAGAATTTTTACTACAACTTCGTCGTGCACGCCACGCCGCAAGGCACCGCCGTTCGACCCTTCGTAACAGCCGGAGCGGGTTTTTCGACCTTCTTCCCGCCGGGCATTTCGTCATTCTCAGGGGCCGGGACCACGAAACCGGGCGTGAATATCGGCGGAGGGTTGAAGTTCAAACTCAGGGATCGCTACGGGGTTCGGTTCGACGTAAGAGACCACGTCACCGGGAAGCCGTTCGGCCTCCCGGGCAGTTCCGGCAGCCTGCACAATGTCGAATACTCAGCGGGTTTTTCGCTGCTGTTCTAAATCCGCGAGCCGGAACTGTTCCCGTGGGACGACAGTAACCGATCCTCCGGGAAAGACGCCGCGGTCAACGTAGGGTTCAAGTGCGCCCGCATGATTCAAGAAACCGGGCGCCGAACGGCGGGCGCCTTGTAGGGACGGCCCTCTCACCCGGTTCTCGCCAGGGGGTGAGAAAAGTAAGCTAGGAAAAGCTCATGACGGCTGTCGCTTCATTGGTGAACTCGTCAAACACTGTGTAGAGCTTCGTGATCTGCAGCAGACCTTTAACCTTGTTCTGCAGGTTCAGCAGCTTCACTTTCGCTCCCTGATTGGCGGCGGTCGTGTAGCTGGAAACGAGTTCCCCTAATCCGGCGCTGTCGATGTAGCTGACGCCTCCCAGGTTCAACACGATTTTCTTTTGATCTTTTTCCAGCAGCTTGCGAACGGTGTCGCGAAGTTGTCCAGAGCCTTCTCCGAGTGTAATGCGGCCGCTCAGGTCTACGATGGACACACCCTCGACCTCACGAATATTGGTAACTAAGCTCACGTCCTCCTTCTTGTGGCTCTTAGGTTTAGGCGAATACTTGATTAAAACAACTTCGGTACCGGCCGGATCCGCGCGGCGGATGGAGAGTTCATCGACGAACGAACGCATCAGCAGAAGCCCACGACCGGAAGTCCGCAAGAGATTGTCCTCCGCGGTAGGGTCGGGAACCTGGTCGGGGTCGAAACCGAGTCCCTGGTCACGGACTGTGACCTTGCATTGCGTGGAGTCGGCGACGACCTCGAAGTAGACGGATTTCTCGCGGCTATATCCGTTCCCGTGGCTGACCGCGTTGGCCATCGTCTCTCGGATGGCGATCATGAACTGCTCCGTTTCTTGTTCGGAAAACCCTCGGCGCTGCGCCAACTGTTGGACAATCAACTCGCTGGCTTCAACGCTATCCAGGGTGCTTTCCAGATTTAACTCGAGGGTCCTGCCATCCGTCATGGAGCCGGTGTCCGGGGCTGCCCCCAAACGAACAGCAAACGATCGCACACCGTGGGCCGGAAAGTCAAGAAAAAGCGGCTCCGGCGGGAAACTTTGGAAAGTCCCTTGGGTGTCGCCGGGGGTAAGAAAAAGGCCTAGCAGCTCGTGGCGAAAGGCGCACGGGAGAGAAAAATGGGGACTGCCACCAATTCGCCCCCATCATGGCCCTGGAAACAAAGAACTTCACCTGAAGCGAATTGGCTGGCTGTACCCGATTTTTCTCTCCCGTGCGCCTTTCGCCACGAGCTGCTAGGCCTTGCGGTTGGCATACAATGAACAGATCATCCTAAAACGAAGCGGAGGACTTCTCATGACAAAACCGTCCTGGATCTTTCTCCCTCTGTTGGCCGCCGCCCTGACCGTGTCGGCAGGCTGCGAATCGGCGCCCCCCCGAGAGGATACGGCGGACACCAACCATTCCGACTCCGGCGGGGCGACTGTCTCTAAGCGGCCGCCATCGGTGACGCTACCCGCCGGCACGGCTATTACCGTGCGAACGATCAACACGCTTTCGAGCGGTACGGTCAAGGCGGGCGAAAGCTTCGCCGCCACGTTGGAAGATCCGATCGTCGAGGGTACACGAGTCATCGCGGCGAAAGGAGCGAACGTCCGCGGAGTCATTGCGCATTCGAATGCCGGCGGCAAGGTCAAGGGCCGGGCGGGGTTAGGAATCCGGCTGACGTCGGTCCAGGGGGCTGACGGGAACAATCTCGATGTGGCCACGACAACCTAATTCAGTCGCCGCTCAATCGACGAAGAAGAAGGACGCCAAGAAGATTGGCATCGCCAGCGGCGTAGGCGCGGCTGTTGGGGCGATCGTGGGAGGCGGCAAGGGAGCCGCGATCGGTGCGGGAGCCGGAGCCGGCGCGGGTACCGCCGGCGTGCTCACGACGCGGGGCGACGCCGCGGTCATCGGCAGCGAGTCGGTAATTACCTTCGAGCTCAGCGAACCCGTCACGGTGAGCGTCAACTAACCTGACACTTCCATCGGGGCGGGCCCGGTCCTTATGCCGACCCTGACCGGTGAGCTCAATCGGTCCTACAAGTTTCTCGCCTGAATGATCCGGCGTCGCCGTGGCCCCATTACCCTGCATTTCTGCTTTGAAAATAGGTCCTGTCTTTGACACGCATTACGTTACGGGGTATATTTTCATGCTGCGGGGTGGACGAAGTCATGGCGACCCACCGGACGTCGCCGAGAATGGAGGGCTTCAGGGCCGTTATATGTGGTAGAGTCTTTCCAATTCTTTGGACATTTGTGAACGCGAATAATATTGCACGGTATCGATTGTGGCGCGTTTTCCCCGATTACTATGCATCGCGACCGTGTTTTGCTTTCTGGGTGTCACCGCCCTTCATGGCCAGGGAGAGTCGGCAACGACCGAAGAGCTGGCCGCCACCGTTCAGCATTTAGGGCAACAGCTACTCCAGACCTATGGAATTCCCACAGAGAAAACAGCCCCCAGCGGAGCCGTAGCTGCCGAAGGTGATCCCGTTGACGTGGCCGGAACCCGCCTCCGCGCTCTGAGTCGGCTCGTCTTTGAAGACCCTCACAGGGCATTGAGCCTGGCTTGGCCTAGCGAAATAGTGGCCGAGCTGCGCGCTAGAGCCCCACGCCTAGACCCTCACCTCGAAAAATGGGGCGCCTGGCAAGGCGAGGCGACGCCGATCTACGTCGACTCGATAGACCTCAAGTTCTCCCGCCTGATCTACGCGGTCCGGCTTGATGACGACTACATCGAGGCATCTTTGGCGTCACCGTCCGCGCCGCCAGGAAGAATCGAGAGCGGAGATCGCCTAATGTTGACGGGAGTCCGCGCCGGGCATCGAGTCGCCGTCTCGGATTGGAGGGTCGAAAGTCACGCCGAGGACGAGGTGTGCTCGACGGTCGGAGAGCAGCGAGTCGCCGTCTTGCTTACCCACTCCGCCGATGAAGAGCCGCCACAAAACATCGATCCCGACGAAATTCGATCAAATTTCTTTGGCCCCGCGGAGTCGCTGGATGACTACTGGAGAGAGGCTTCCTATGGCCAAACGTGGGCGTCGGGAGATGTGTTTGGTTGGTTCGCGCTGGATCGCGAACCCTCTTGCGACTCGACAGGGGCCGTCTTGGAGGACGCGATTCAGGCAGCGGACGCTACGGTAGACTTTCAAAACTACCAGCGCATCTTCGTTTTGTTTCCGGCTACTGATTGCTGGTTTGGGGGGCAGGGAACCGTCGGATGTGGAAGGCGCAGCTCTCCCGGCGACGGAGAGTTTCCGGCGAGTACGTCTTGGATTCCGTATCCCCGCGAGCAACCGTTCGGTAACCGATGGGGAATCTACGCGCATGAAGCTGGACACAATCTGGGCCTCCTTCACGCGAGCTCCCTGGGTTTTGATACGGAGCCGGTCGGGCCTCCGCTCACAGAGGGGGAGCATACGGAATACGGCGATCGTTTCTCCATGATGGGTTCTGTGCGGGGACACTACAATGCACCGCATAAGACACTTCTAAGCCCGCATTTTCAATTTGATGTTTGACATCCCGACCTTCCAGCGGCCTTGAGCGTCTTTATTCATAGGGGCTAGAGCCCGATGAGGACGCCATGGAGGCCAACACCCAATGGGTGAAAAACAAACCAAGCCATTCCAGCTAAGTTTCAACGGCTTGTTGAAAGTCGATTTCCAGGGATCGCACGTCACTTCTGATGGTGGCCTGATTTTGGTTCGCGAACTGGACGAACGGCTCGGTCTCGGAGAACTGATTGACGAGCATCTCAGCGACTCCCGGCAAGGCACAAACAAGCAGTTCACGCTCGCTGATCTGTTGCGGCAGTCGGTCTACAGCCGCTTGGCGGGCTACGAGGACCTCAACGACGCCGAGCGGGTTTCGATCGATCCGACGTTTCGGCTGATCGGTTCGCAGAAGATCTGGGATCGCGGTGCGGCCTTGACCTCGACGCTGCACGGCTTCGAGACGGAGATGCTGGCGAGCGAAGAGAACCTGCTGGGGCTGATGGCGCTGAACCGAGAGCTGGTCGGGCAAGCGGAGGCGTTCGACGACTCCGAGCGGGTCGTTCTGGACATGGACTCCACCGAGAGTCCGGTCCATGGCCAACAGGAAGGCAGTGCCTACAACGGACACTTCGAGTCGGTCTGCTACCATCCGTTGCTTTTGTTCAACGGTCATGGTGATTGCCTCGCTGCAAAGCTGCGTCCAGGCAACGTGCACAGCGCCGACGACTGGGATGAGCTATTGTTGCCGGAGATCGAGCGCCAACAGGCTGCGGGCAAGCAGGTCGCCTTCCGGGGCGATGCGGCCTTTGCCAAGCCGGAGGTTTATGAGGCTTCGGAGGAACGCGGAGTACAGTACGCCATTCGCATTCCGGCCAACAAGAGCCTGGAGTTGGAGATCGAGGACATCCTGTTTCGGCCACCGGGCAGGCCGAGCGCCAAGCCCCTGGTGCGCTACAAGAGCTTCCGCTATCAGGCCGCCAGTTGGAGCAAACCGCGGCGCATCGTAGCGAAGGTTGAGCACCACCCGGGCGAACTGTTCGCGCAACCCGGCTTCATCGTCACCAACATGACCCGGCCCAGTCGCTCGGTGGTGCGCTTTTACAACAAGCGCGGCACGGCCGAGCAGTGGATCAAGGAAGGCAAGCAGGCCACGAATTGGACACGGTTGTCGTGCCATCGTTTTCGCGCGAACGAAGTTCGCTTGCAACTCAGCGTCCTGGCTTACAACCTCGGCAACCTGTGGCGGCGGCTGGGACTGCCACCAAGCATCAAGAGCTGGTCGCTGACGAGCTTGCAGCAGCGGCTGATGAAGACCGGCGGGCGGCTGGTCAAGCATGCCCGCTACTACTGGTTGCTGCTGGCCGAGGGGCATCTGAACCGGCGGCTGTTCGGTGACATGCTGCACAGGATCTGGGCGCTGCCGCTGCCGAGCGGGTAGCGTTGACCGGGCTAGGATCAACAGTTTTCGGCTCCAAAAAGGTTTGGCAGGGAGCAGTGTCGGCCGCAGCGCCGTTCAGGCCGCGCAATCAACGTCTGTGAGCGGACGGACGAGCCCTGGCGCCTACCGGCGGAGGGGATGTGCAGGGTTCAGCGCGAAAAGACGTGGCATTCGGGCCGGCGCGGATGTATACTGTGGCCGTGCCAGGGCCAAAACGGAAATCCTGGCTAAACTGGCTGGGCGACGAATCTGTTCAAACGGTGGAGACCGGCGGCGTTTTCACCATCCAGCCGCTGGAAATCGACACGCGGCAGCCTCAGGCGCTAAAGATTCGTCGGGGTGTAGGCAATGGCGCCTGGTTCTGGGTCGAAAGTCGGCAACCCCTAGGCGACTACGATGATAACTTCGACCCGAGTCTCTACTCGGGAGCGCTGATTCATTACGAGGACGAAGCCACCCGAGCAATGTACCCGCTTTATACGCACCTTCTCGACTTTACCCCGGAATCGCAATCCGAAGCATGGGAATTCATCGACCCTGTTCTGCAGGAAGGAGAGACGTGGAAAGACCCCTATAGCGACCTTTTGCTCTCAGTGCTGTCCGCGAGCCTTGACGGGCTTACCATCGGCGTCGAGTACGTGGAGATTTGCGCGCGGGTTAGCCCGAGGAACCTTGCGCATTCACCCTCGGCCGAAACGGGAACCGTAAGCGTAACCGCCCCGGACGACTGCGGCTGGTCGGCAAGAAGCAACGCAGCTTGGATCAGGATTACGTCAGGCAGCTCAGGCATCGGGAGCGGAGAGTTGACCTATCAGGTTGATGAAAATGAGGGGACCGATCCCCGCAAAGGGTCGATCACACTAGAGCGGCAAACGGTGACCATTACGCAGGGAGCAAACCGCTTCAGGCCAGCCTTCGTTTCACTTAGCCCGGCTTCCAGTAGCGGCTTCTCCCAAACACTCTCTGTTCGGATCGATGATGGAAATGGCTTCGAAGATATAGAAAACGTCACTCTATTGATTTCTTTGAACCTTGGATCGGGTTCGACGTTCTGCTCGGCTTCGTACTTTAGGTTCTTGAATCGTTTTTCAGGAGAAATCGAAACCGGGTTCCGCCTATCCGCGGGGAGCCAGTTTGGCGGGTCCATTGACGTCGGCGACCCAGGTCTTTTGGAGACGGATGTCTGCTCGCTGGACGGAAACCGTTCCAACGCTTGGGGCTCCGGTGACAGGCTTGAGGTGATGTTCGGAATGTCCTTCGCCTCCGAGTTGGAAGGTCTGGCGACAATTTATGTACAAGCGCTCGATAACGCGCGACTCACCACCGGGTTTATTCCTCGCGGTACGTGGCGGGTCGGGGAAGCGTTGCAGGTTGCGCCGACTATCCCGCGCTTTCCGCTCTCGCCGTCCTCGGGAGAAGGCTTGCAAACGAAATTTTCGTTCTACTTCCACGACGAAGACGGCTTTGCGGACATCTCGAACACTTACATCGAGTTTCGATCCGACGACGGGCCGGCGTTCTGCAGCTTGAATTACTGGAGCGGAGGCCGGACTCTCGGTCTGCAAAGTAGGAATAGCGACCCCCAGATGGGCAAGATCGGCGCCGGGGATCTCCTGGAAAATGAATTCTGCATATTGGATCCGAGAATCTCCTCGATCCAGGGTTTCGGAAACCGGCTAACGGTTACCTTGGCGCTGGCTTTCCAGCAGGATTTTGAAGGACCAAAGACCATCTATGCCAGGGTCGAGGATGCGTCGAAAACGCGGTCCGAGCGGCGGATGGTGGGAACTTGGATGGTCGGCCCGACGACAAGAGTGCCGCCCGCGGTGGTCTCCGTTACGCCCTGGACCGGCGAGGGAGATCAGCAGACTTTTGCCATTGTCGCGGTCGACCCGAACGGCGCCGAAGACCTTTCCAGCCTGTTCTTGTCCTTCCGATCGGTTGACGCGGCCGGGTTTTGCAATGTTTCATGGTCGTCCTTCCAAAACCAATTCAGACTGTTCGGCGGGACAAGCTCGGATTGGACGCCTCTAGCAAATAAAGGCGTGCTTGAAACGGAGCTATGTTCCCTTGATCTCGGCGGCGCAAGCGTTTCGACGGCGGGGTCGGCGTTGCAGATGACCTTGCCGATGACTTTCAAGTCCGAATTCGAGGGCGTGAAGGAAATCCAACTGCGTGCTCGGGACAGGACCGGATTGAGCTCGCAGCTTAGGTCCCGGGGTAGCTGGGTAGTCGGTAGCGACGACGGGGCTCCGACGATTGCCGCTATCGTGAGCGCGGCGAGCTCGGAGCAAACCTACTCTGTATCCCCGGGCGAGATCGTTACCATCTTCGGACCGAACCTGGGGCCCGCCGATCTCGCTCTCGCTCAGGTTGAGGGAGATTACTTGGTCACTCAGCTCGAGGACACTCGCGTGTTGTTCGATGGCATTCCGGCGCCTCTCGTCTTCGTCTGGGAAGACATAGTCAGCGCGATCGTGCCCTACGATGTGGCGGGAAAAGGTTTCACCCGCGTACAAGTCGAGAATCAGGGGCACCTATCCGAACAGCGGTTCACAGCCGTCGTGGACACAAAGCCGGCTCTATTCACACTTTCCACCACCGGCGGCGGCCCGACGGTTGCTTTTAATGAAGATGGCAGCGTCAATACGCCGTCGAACCCGGCTAAAGCGGGATCGATCGTTGTTTTATGGACGACGGGGGCGGGCCAGACGATTCCCCCGGGCATTAACGGGAAGCTGGCCATCGGTACGCTGCCCGCGCCGGCGGCGCCGGTTTCAGTCCTCATCGGCGGCAGGTACGCGGACATTCACTATTTCGGGGCCGCCCCGACCTTGGTGGCAGGATTGTTCCAGCTTAACGTGCGCATTCCGCCCGATGCCGTTCCCGGCAATGCCGTGCCGGTGCTTCTCAATATTGGAACGCAGACAAGCCCGCCCGGAATCACCCTTGCGGTTCAATAGGAAGCCCGTGGCGCGGTATCTCGCTCTTGAGGAACGTGGCCCTTCTCTTGGCCGGGATTTCCCGTCGCGAGCGAGCGTATTGTGCGCCGCTACGGGCCGACGTAGCTCCGTTCACTCCCCCTTTTTCGGCTGCTTCTTCAAAGTGGGTGGGTTCGGAGCAGGTTTGGGAGCCAGTCCTAAGCGCCGGCCGATGCGGTAGGCCGGAGACCCGTATAGGGCCGCCAACTGTTCACGGGCCTGTACGAGATCCCGATCCAGCCGCCGCGCCCATTCTGTGCGCTCGATCACGCGCTGCTCGGCTTCATCCAGCAACTTCACGGATTTTTCCAGGTCCCCGACTACGCCGTCTTTGTCCGCCTCCAACTTGCGAAAATTCTCCACCGCCCGATCCATCTCCGCGTTCAGCTTTAGCGCCCACTGGGTACGCTCCTCGAGCTCCCCGCGCTCGTCCAGCTTGCCCTGGAGCTCCCTCGCCCAGGCTGTCTTCTTTTCGTTTTCCTCCTCCAACCGCTGAACAGCCTCGCTGGCCTGCTGTTCCTGCTGCTGATACTTAGGTTGAAGGGCTTTGAGTACATCCCCCGTGGCGCTCAGTAAGAGATCTGTCTGCTCCAGACCGACCCGGAGACGCTCGATGCGGCCCTCCCGTTCGTGCAAGACGTTACCGACCCAGGGCAGATAGACAAACGTCGGCGAGCCGTAGAGCGGCTCGGTTGAGCAAACGGCGAGGAAACCATGTGCCTGTTCAGGCTGGGGCCGCACGTTTTCGAGGGTTGTTCTGATCCCCCGCACCTCGAGCGGAGTGAACGTGATGGCATCGCTCTCGTTTTCCAGAAACACAGTCGTGTGCCGGAAAAAGTTCTTCAGCTCCGCCTGAAACTCTTCATAGGTAAACCGCCGATCACGGGAATGCGGTGCCGTTTCCGGATCTTCCGCCTGCCGCCGGTTGGACGCGGAAACCATGAGCCGCCCGCCCGCCCGCCCCTAAGACGCGCCGCGCCTCAGCCAGCAGAGCGCGCCACTCTTCGATGGATTCGATCGCTCCCAAGGCGAGAACGAAATCGAAACTGGCGTCGGGAAACGGCAGATGACGGCGATCGGCCGCCAGGGAGTGAAGATTGGGAGAGCGCTGTTGCTTCGGCCGGGCCGGGAGCCGCTCCGGGGCGCCGTCGAGAACAACGATTTGTTGCGCCGAGCGCGCCAGCCCGAGAGCCCCTTCGCCCCCGCCCAAACCGGCGTCGAGCACGCGCCTACCGGCCACAAGCGTTTCCGCCAGCCGGTAACGAGCAAGACGTCGGCTCCTCCAGTCGCCGCCTTCAGATGCTCGGGGGGTCCTGGACTTCCCACCGTCCGCCTGGGCCTCGGGATCGCCCGGCTTCAGATACCAGAGCCAGAAATACTGATCTTCGACGCCTTCGTGGCGGATGAGATCAAAGCCGCTGCTCTCGGCCATCGCCAGCGCTTCGTAGCCGGCTATCTGCACTCCCGACCAGGTATCGTCCCGCTCGGCAGACTCGCTTGAACTGCCTTGCACCTGAAACTTGAACAGACCTCCCGGGCGCAACAGCCTATACACCTCATGCACGTAGTTCTCGATAATGGCCCTGTCGGGGACATGCTGGAAAACGATGTAGCTAAAGGCGAAGTCGAACCGGACGTCGCGCAGTACGGATAGATCGGTACCGTTGTTTTGAAAGAGATGAGGCTCTTCCGGGTTTTTAGTGGGTGGCCAACGGGTAGCCGGCTCCTCCATCCTGCCGACCCGACGTCGCCCGCAGTCACATCGGAGCCCAAAAGGCGGCCAAGAAATCCCCAAATACCCTACACGCCAGTCCGGTCGTGGGCAACTCGTAAAGGGAATAAGACACTGATAAACAGGGAGTTATCTCTTTGAGTGTGGCCACTGGATGACAGTTGTGGATCCGCATTTCACAGCCTTCGGGAGACTGTACGACTACCTGCCAGCAGCCTTGCTCTACTCGTAACCCTTTGTTTATCAGTAATTCTTTTTGGCCAACGCAGTCGCCGCCCGGCCTTGGGGGCCGTAGAGTTGTCACGAAGCCCTTGAATGGCACCGAAGCAGGCTCCGGGAGGTCGGCCTCACAGTGGCGAGGGATCCGTCACTCACCGCCGCCAGCCACTAAAATCCCAGAAGAGCCAGAGATGAACGTTTTCGCAGCCGCTGAGTAACTGACGAGCCTGGGCGATCATCTCTCCGCTGACATCGACCCCATAAACCTCCCCGAAGACCCGAGCCAAGGCCCGAGTCATCCTCCCCGCGCCGCAGCCGATTTCAAGAACCCGCATTTGCCCCGGTTCCCGGCCCTGGCGGATGGTTTCCAAATCGTCGAAAATTGCTCCCTGCGCTGACTTTTCGCCCCCGCCAAAAAATTCCTCCACGCGCCACTCTTCTTTTGCAGAGGCGATATAGTGGAACGCATTCTCTCGGGCGCGGGCGTCCCAATCCTCCCGCATTCTGCGTTCGGTCTCGGACTTCCCCTTGGGGCGGTCTGAACTCAAGCGGGGCTTCTCCCTCCTAAGAAGAATAGCCCAGCGGGCGGGTCCGCTCGAGTCCGGCGTGGAAGTTCGGCTTCTTTGCGGGTCCTCGGGGCGGAGGGGAACCGCTGAGATGAAAGCGCCGGCGGGCAGGTCGGGCGTCCCGGTTTGCGGGTTTAAGCGATGTTAGGTCTCGGCGCCGCGCCGGCCGATGACCCGTTTCCACTGCAGCAACACCTCGGCAACCAGCAGTGCGGGGACAAAACTCAGCCAGATCGCCGTGGGCGCTCGCTGGGGGAAGTCGCCGAGCAGCACGAACGAAGGCCATTCGACAATGATCCTGAAGCCGACGAAGGCGAACGTCACGATGTAGCTGCGGATCATCCATTCCTTGTGCGGTTGAATTCGCCGCTTCCGGATCGCCAAGAACGCCATTCCCGTCGTAAGCAGCCAGGCGAAGTCGAGCGTCAGCAGCGACACGGCCCACTGCCACCCGACGGGCGTCGTGACGGCGAGGTAGAAGCCGCCGACGATTCCCATCGCCACTCCGGACATGTAAGTCCGGCCGACCCAGCGGTGGACATGAAGCGAAACCCTACGCAGCCCCGTCCAGAACTGGAACGGACCGATCAATATCGCCAGCGTCCCGCCCGTCACGTGCAAGAGCAGCCCGTATCGTCGCGGCCAGAAGAAACCATAGCTGCTCTCGGTGAGATCGAAATACTTGGCCGCGACCATGATGAAGAAGGTGACGGCCACCACCGCGACCATGCCCAGCCCGAGCGCCGTCACGACCGTGCGGGCGGTCGAACTCGCCGGTCGTGCTAGCGAACTGGAAGATAGAGACGATGCCATACAAGACCTCTGGTGAAGAATATAGCATTTGGCATTTCGGAACCTCTTGGCCTCAGTGGTCCAGGCAGCTCGCAAATAGGGGACGTCAGGTGGATCGACAAGTAAGTCCGACCTAACCTGCCTTTCTCGCCATGTGGTGAGAAAGGCGGGTTAGCACCTCAAAACCCGCCCAGCGGACACTGATACGATAGGCCTCACACCATGGTCTTCGAGCTCGATGCCCTCGGAGTTCTGCGCCTCCAGCAATGGATGGACATTCCCTGGCTGGTCCATGGATTCACGACACGCCGCGCGGGAGATTTCCGCATCCTTCAATCGCTCGACGCCGCTGTTTCCGCTTTGGGAGCACAGGGAATGGCCTTGCGAACCGCCCGTCAAGTTCACTCCGACCAGCTCGTCGTACTCTCAGCGAACCCGGGGCCTCGGATGGAAGTCCGGCGTCCCGAGGCGGATGGCTTGCTGACGCTGCAACCGGGCCACTTGCTGGGCGTGCGAACGGCGGATTGCCTGCCGGTACTGTTTGTCGATCCCGCAAAGCGCGGGGTGGCCGCCGTCCATGCTGGGTGGCGGGGCACGCTGAAATCGATCGCTCGAAGGGCCGTTGAGAGAATGGCCGCGGAGTTTGGCTCCGAAGAGGCGGACATTGAAGCGGCGATCGGGCCCGCGATTGGCCGCTGCTGCTTCAAGGTGGGATTGGAAGTGGCGAACCGATTCGAGAAGGCCTTCGTCCATGGTAGTGACCCGCCTCATGTCGATCTAATCGATGCCACGCGAAGTCAACTTTCAGAGGCCGGCATCAACCCCGCCAAGATCTCCGTTGCCAACGCATGCACCCACTGCCTGGAGCAGGACTACTTTTCGCACCGCCGCGGCGGGGAGGGGGTCGGGCGCATGCTGGCGTTCGTGGGCCTGCGCGGGTAGGGCGCACTTCTGACCAGCCGACGGCCAAAGCACGCTGTAAGCTCGCCATTACGGCGTTGCGCTTGCTCGCGGTGCTCAACGTAGGGTTCAAGTACGCTCGCATTCCTCAGGAAATGAGTCGCCGAGCGGCGCGCGCCTTGTGCTGACGGGCTTCTCACGGACTTCGCCTCGCCACGTGGTGAGAAAAGCGGGTAGGTAGCCGAGAGCACCGGGTTTCTGTTGCTAGTGACCCGGAGCAGAGCCGCAGGCGTGAGCCTGCGGGCCCGCGGCCTCACGGCCGCGGCTCAGTTTTGTGAGATTGCGAAGTCTTCGCATGTCGTCGGTTCGGGCGGTGCGCCCGACATCGCTGGACCGCTTGCTGACGCGCGCGGCTCGGAAGCGGTGTGGGTCGTTTAGACTGCGCGTCAATGGTGGGCGCGCAGCACGTGGGGGACCTCAGCCGATTC
Organism: Bryobacterales bacterium; assembly: GCA_965206025.1. Taxonomy (GTDB): domain Bacteria; phylum Acidobacteriota; class Terriglobia; order Bryobacterales; family UBA6623. The sequence continues at coordinate 52,115 of CBDBIU010000005.1, forward strand.
GTCTCGCGTGAGAAATGTCTTCGAAAGACGGTCGTGCCAGGTGAGATTGTCTTCGTCCGCCAGCGACCAGACAAAACCAAGACCAAGAGCCGTGGTGCTCAATACCGTGGCCCAGGCTCGCGCGAGCCGCTGCCGGGCGGTCAGGGGCTGCCCGTCAAAACTGACCACCCGCAGGCCGAGCCAACGCATTCCGGGCGTTTCGGCGCCGGTTTCCACGCAGAAAAGCCAGTAAAAGAGCAACAAAGCGAGGAAGGAGATCAAAATAGCTCGGGCGCTTTCTTCGCCCGGGACCAGCGCTCCTCCCATCAGGTGGAAGAGAGTAAGCAGCATCCCCAGCGAGATCAAGACGACTGCGAGATCCAACAAACCCGCGACCGCTCGAACTGCAACCGGTGCCACCGGACTGCCGCAAGCGGATTCGCGACCCAGGTTCTTCTTGCTCTCGGCAAAGGGACTCTTGTACCCCCGGCCGATTTCCAGGGCCTGATCGGCCGCCGGCGGCGGGCGACTTTCCTCGGGCACAGAGAGCGGCCCGTCGGAGTCGTCGGCGGGGTCTTGACTCCCAACCCCATCAGGCGCATTCCGCGACCGTGTTACCGAGTCCGGCCCGCGGTCCGAAGCAGCTTCTTTTTGGTCAATCGGGAGAGGTGGTTCGCCCTCCGATGCAGGTCTTCCGGAGGCCTGAGGCAACCCTTCCGTCTGCCCGGTCCTGCGGCGCTCGAGGTAGGCTCCTACTTTCTCCTCAACCTCCCTCTTCCAAGCGGGCGCGGCAGCGGTGACCCCCGAATCTCCCTGAACGGAGGCGAGTATTTCTTCGCGTAGCTTCCCGGCGTTGAAGCCAGAGCCGTTCAGCGAGCCAGCGGAGTCTCCCTCCGACCGCCGCCCGCAATGGGCGCAGCGATGCTCACCTTCACAGTTCCAGTAACCGCAGAAGAAACAAGTCATCGAAGCAACCCAGCGGCCGCCCGGGATCCGCTGACCCGACCGAGCCGCCTATTAAAACATTTTATTCCAATTATGTTTTGGCTGCAAACGTCCCCGGCGATAGCATCGGGCAGTCGAAAGCGCGGGTTCGAGGGACCCCGAGCGGATGCCGCCGGAGAGGGCGCCGCGCACGGGTTGCGGGGGTGCCTGGGGCAGCCCCGAAGTTGACCGTCTCAGCCCGCTGTGGTAGCTTGATGATTCAGAGGCTTGCTACGTCTTCTGTTTGGCGTCACTCCGAGTTTCCAACGCCCACAAACCTTCAACAGCGCTCGCCGACGCTATTCCCAGCGAGTGCGGTTCGCTGTTGAAGCTCGCCTGTTAACTAGACCGAAACATGGCTCTAGCAATTGCGAATCGATACGCCGTATCGCTGGCTGAGGTCGTAACCAAGCCAGCCTCCGTAATCAGTCCGGCGGCAGCTCTAGAACAGCTGGCGGCTATTCAGCGTCTACTCAAAGAATCTCAGCCGCTGCGGAATGTATTGAATTCGCCGGCGGTCAGTCCGGCGGAGAAGCGGGCTTTGATCGCCAGTCTGTGCGAGCGCATGGAGGTTGCCACCCCGGTCCGTAATTTTTTGTACGTCGTCATCGACCATCGCCGAACGCGGCTGATCGGGGAGATGATCGACGCCTTCCGAGCGTGGCTCGACGAGACGGCGGGCGTCGCGCGGATCGAAGTCGCCTCGGCACAGAGTATCGACGAGCCGCGGCGCGAGGCGATGGTCGACAAGTTTCACCGCGTGACCGGGCGGCAGGTTCAGGCGGCGTTTCGGGTGGCCCCCGAACTGTTAGGCGGGGCCACGGTCCGCTATGGATCGACGGTCTTCGACGGCTCGATTCGTGCTCAGCTCGAGGCGTTGGACCGAGCGATCACCGGAGAAGCATAAACAATGGCTCAAATCAGCGCGGATGAAATCTCCCAACTCATTCGGGAGCAGATTGAAAACTACGAAGGCGTCGTCGAAGTCGCCGAAGTCGGTTCGGTGATCTCGCTCGGCGACGGGATCGCCCGGCTGCACGGACTGGAAAAAGTCATGGCCGGGGAGATGCTCGATTTCCCGCACAACGTGGCCGGCATCGCCATGAATCTGGAAGAAGACCAGGTCGGCGCGGTGCTGCTGGGCGACTATACGGAGCTCAAGGAGGGCGACGAGGTCCGCCGCACCGGGCGCATTATTTCCGTTCCCGTCGGGGATGCGCTGATCGGCCGCGTCGTGGATGCGCTGGGACGCCCTCTCGACGGCAAGGGCCCCATCCAGACCGAAACCTACAATCCGGTGGAACGCTTGGCGCCCGGCGTCATCGACCGCCAGCCGGTCAAAGAGCCCATGCAAACGGGGCTCAAGGCCATTGACGGCATGATCCCCATCGGCCGAGGCCAGCGGGAGTTGATCATCGGCGACCGGCAGACGGGGAAGACGGCGATCGCCGTCGACGCCATCATCAATCAGAAGGGCGGCGACATGATTTGCATCTACGTCGCCATCGGACAGAAGCGGTCGACCGTCGCCCAGGTCGTCAAGACCTTGGAAAGCTTCGGCGCCATGGACTACTCGATCGTGGTCGTGGCCTCCGCGGCCGATCCGGCGTCGATGCAGTTCCTGGCGCCTTACTCGGGATGCGCCATCGGGGAGCATTTCCGTGACAACGGCGGGCACGCCCTGTGCGTCTACGACGATCTGTCCAAGCACGCCGCGGCCTACCGGGAGATTTCGCTGCTGCTGCGCCGGCCGCCGGGGCGGGAGGCCTACCCCGGGGACGTTTTCTACCTGCACAGCCGCCTGCTGGAGCGGGCCTCCAAGTTGGATGACTCCCACGGGGGAGGTTCGCTCACCGCGTTGCCCTTTATCGAAACCCAAGCCGGGGACGTTTCAGCCTACATTCCCACTAACGTCATTTCCATCACCGACGGGCAAATCTATCTCGAGGCGGACTTGTTCAACGCCAATGTACGGCCCGCGGTCAACGTCGGCATTTCGGTAAGCCGCGTGGGTGGAAACGCGCAAATCAAAGCGATGAAGAAAATCGCGGGAACGCTGCGTCTCGAGCTGGCCCAGTACCGCGCCCTAGCGGCGTTCGCTCAGTTCGGCTCCGATCTGGACAAAGCTTCACAACAACAGCTGCACCGCGGGGAACGGCTCGTCGAGATTCTCAAGCAAAAACAATACGAACCTCTTGCGGTCGAAAAGCAAATTCTGATCATTTACGCCGGCACGAACGGATTCCTGGATTCCCTTGAGGTTTCGCAATGCCGGGAGTTTGAGAGCGAACTTTATGCTTACCTCGACCCCCAGTCCGACAGCGTGCTGACCAAGATTCTCGAGAAAAAGGCTATCGACGAAGAGTTGGACAACGAAATCAAGGCCGTGCTCGGCGAATTTAAAGAACGCTTTGCGTCTCGGCACGGTCAGGAAGCGGCAACCAGCTAGCATGCCCAGCCTGATTGACCTGCGGCGGCGTATCCGCTCGGTCAACAACACCCAGCAAATCACCAAGGCCATGAAAATGGTCTCGGCGGCCAAGCTACGCCGGGCCCAGGAAAAGGTGCTCGCCGCTCGCCCCTACTCCTCCGTCTTGCGGGAAATGATGGCCAGTGTTCTAGGCAACGAGCCCGAGGATTCTCCCGCGCTCGCTCATCCGTTGTTGGCTCGCCGTAAGGAAGACCACATTCTGGTTCTACTGCTGAGCGGAGACAAGGGGCTCTGCGGCGCCTTCAACAGCAATGTGATTCGCAGGTCCCAGCAATTCCTCGCCGAACGCTCGTCGGCCGAGGTCGAGATGGAACTCATCGGCCGCAAAGGCCGCGACTTCTACCGCCGCCGGAACGTTTCGATTGCCGGCGAGTGGATCAATATTTTCAGCAACATCGATTTCGCGACGTGCCGTAAGATCAGCGACAGCGTCATCTCCAGGTTCACCCGGCGGGAAGTCGACGCTGTATATTTGATCTTCAACAAGTTCAAGAGCGTGCTGCGACAGACGCTGATTGTCGATCGGCTGCTGCCCGTTCAGGTGTCCGCGTCAGAAGGCGGAGGATCGTTCGAGTACCTTTACGAACAACCGGCTCCGGAAATCTTTCGCACACTGTTGCCGCGCTACGTTCAGGTTGCCGTCTACCAGGCGATGATCGAGTCCGCCGCCGCCGAGCACGCCGCGCGCATGACGGCCATGGATGCCGCGACGCGCAACGCCGAGGAGATGATCGACAAACTGACGCTGCACATGAATCGGGTGCGGCAGGCCAGCATTACGAACGAAATCATCGAGGTTGTCAGCGGCGCAGCCGGACTGGAGTAGTCGGGCCGTGCCGCGACTCCGGCGGTGAAGCGGTCCGCCACGGACTTAAAGAACGAACCATTTACGGGAAAACAGCCATGTCAAAGATAGGAAAAGTCGTCAAAGTCGCCGGACCCGCCGTCGACATTCAGTTCAGCGAAGGGTATTTGCCGGCAATCTACAACGCGATTCGCGTGACCAGCGAGGGCTTCGATGCCCCGACGCCCATCGATATCACCTGCGAGGTCCAGCAGCATTTGGGGGAAGGGCGGGTGCGCACCGTCGCCTTGGAACCTACCGAAGGTCTTGTGCGCGGCATGCCGTCGGAGGATCTCGGCCGGCCCATTACTGTTCCCGTAGGTCCGCAGACGCTCGGCCGCGTCCTCAACGTGCTGGGGCGGCCGGTGGACAAGAAGGGGCCCGTTGAAACGGAGCAGCGCCACCCGATTCACCGGGCGGCCCCCACGCTCGAAGAGCAGTCGACCGAGCTGGAGATGTTTCAAACCGGCATCAAGGTGATCGATCTTCTCGATCCCTATTTGCGGGGCGGCAAGATCGGGCTGTTCGGAGGAGCGGGAGTCGGCAAAACCGTCATCATCATGGAGCTGATCCGCAACATCGCCAGCGAGCACGGTGGGGTTTCCGTCTTTGCCGGTGTCGGCGAGCGCACGCGCGAAGGCAATGACCTGTGGCTTGAAATGCAGGAGTCAAAGGTCATCGATCCCGACGATTGGCGAAAGTCCAAATGCGCTCTGATCTACGGCCAGATGACCGAGCCGCCGGGCGCGCGCCTGCGGGTCGGGCTGACCGGACTGACTGTGGCCGAGTACTTCCGCGACGATGAAGGCCAGGACGTGCTGCTGTTCATCGACAACATCTTCCGCTTCACCCAGGCGGGGTCTGAAGTGTCGGCCTTGCTCGGACGGATGCCCTCCGCGGTCGGCTACCAGCCCAACCTGGCGACTGAAATGGGCGAGCTCGAAGAGCGCATCACCTCGACGAAGAAGGGGTCCATTACGTCCGTGCAGGCCATCTACGTCCCCGCCGACGACTATACCGACCCCGCCCCGGCAACGACGTTCGCCCACCTGGACGCGACGACGAACCTTTCCCGCGAAATCGCGTCGCTGGGGATCTACCCCGCGGTCGATCCTCTGGCTTCGACGTCGCGCATTCTCGATCCGAACATCGTCGGAGAAGAGCACTACGACACGGCCCAGGCCGTCAAGCAGACCCTGCAGCGCTACAAGGAGCTTCAGGACATCATCGCCATTCTGGGCGTGGAAGAGCTCTCCGAGGAAGACAAGCTCGCGGTGGCGCGCGCTCGAAAGATTCAAAACTTCCTGTCGCAGCCGTTCTTCGTCGCCGAGCAGTTCACCGGCCTGGCCGGCAGATCCGTCAAGGTGGCCGATTCGGTCCGCGCGTTTAAGGAGATCGTGGAAGGCAAGCATGACGACCTTCCCGAGCAGGCCTTCTACATGGTCGGACCGATTGAAGAAGCCTTGGAGAAGGCGGAGAAGCTACAGAAGGTGGCCTGACGATGGCGGGGAAGATCAAACTCGAAGTTGCCGTCCCGGAGCGGCTGCTGATATCCGAGCAGGTCGACGAGGTACAGATTCCCGCGCTGGGCGGCTCGATGGGAGTTCTTCCCGGCCACGCTCCGCTGATCTCCCAGTTGGGCGCCGGCGTCTTGTCCTACCGGCTGGAGGGGCGGACCCGTTATATGGCGCTCCACGGAGGCGTGATGGAAGTGCTGCCCGACCACACCCGCGTATTGGCCGATAGCGCCGAATGGGCCGAGGAAATCGACGTCAAGCGGGCGGAGGAGTCCCGCCGGCGAGCCAACGACCTGCTGCAGCGCCACGACATGGAAATCGACGTGGAACGCGCGTCGCGGGCCATCGCGCGCGCCCAGACCCGACTGACGGCAACCGAGCGTGCTAATTTGGGTTAGATCGCCGTGAAAGCTTACGAAGGCAAAGACGTTCGCAATATCGGGATCGCCGGCCACGGCGATTGCGGCAAAACCAGCCTCGTGGCCGCCTACCTCTACACCGTAGGCGCGACAAGCCGGCTGACCCGCGTGGACGAGGGCACCACTATTACGGACTTCGACGATGAAGAGATTGCGCGCAAAGTCAGCATCTCGTCGTCGCTCGCTTACGCCGAATGGAAGGACACCAAGCTCAACTTCATCGATACGCCCGGCTATAACATCTTCATCAACGACACGAAGGCCTCGCTGATCGCCGCCGACGCGGTGCTGATAGTCGTCGACGGGGTGGCGGGGGTCGAGGTTCAGACCGAAAAAGTTTGGGGCTTCGCCGAAGAGTACAATCTGCCGCGGATCATTCTCGTCAACAAGCTCGACCGCGAGCGGGCCGACTTCGCCCGGGTGCTGGCCGAGATCAAGGAAGTGCTCGGCCGACAGGCGGTTCCGGTCCACTGGCCGATCGGCTCGGAAAAGGACTTCCGGGGTCTCGTCGACCTTGTCGGCGGCAAAGCCCACACCTACGAACCCGACGGCAAGGGCAGGGCGACGGAAGGCGCCGTTCCCTCGGAGCTCGAGTCGGAAGTCGAATCGGCCGGCGAGACGCTGCTCGAGATGGTCGCCGAATGCGACGACGACTTGCTGGCCGAATATCTGGAAGAGATGACGCTGCCGCCTGAAAAGGTCGTCGCCGGTTTGGGCAAGGGAATCGCCGAGGGCAAGATCTACCCCGTCTTGTGCGCCTCCGCGTTCCATAACATCGGCAGTGACGCCGCGCTCGATTTCCTGGGCAAGTTCGTCCCGCCGCCCACGGCTCGCGGTGAACTCGCGGGCCAGGCCGACGGCGACGAGCCGGCGGCGCGCAAGATCCTTGACGGCGAACCGCTTTCGCTATTCGTCTATAAAACGGCGGCCGATCCGTTTGCCGGGCGGGTCACCTACTTCAAGGTGGTCTCGGGAGTTCTCCAAAACGACGCCAACGTCTTTAACTACACGCGCGACAGCCCGGAACGGTTCGCGCGCATCGGTCTGGTTTTCGGGAAAGGGTTGACGCCGGTAACGGCGGTCCACGCCGGCGACCTGGGCGCCGTGGCCAAGCTGAAAGAGACCTTGACAGGCGACAGCCTGGGCGAGAAAGACCGCCCCATCGAGTTCCCCAAGGCCAAGATTCCGCTGCCGGCCATCGCCTACGCCATCCAACCAAAGACGCGGCAAGACGAGGGCCGCCTCGGCGTCGCCATTCACCGCATCCTCGAAGAGGACCCCTCGCTGAATTTCTACCGCGACCCGCAAACCAAGGAATTCCTGCTGGCGGGCAACGGCCAACAGCATCTCGAAGTGATCGTCAGCCGTCTCAAGAAGCGCTATAGCGTCGAGGTGGAACTAAAAGCGCCCAAAATCCCCTACCGTGAGACGATCCGCGGCAAAGCCGACGTCCAAGGACGCCACAAGAAGCAGACCGGCGGGCACGGGCAGTTCGGCGACTGCAGGATCAGGATGGAACCCCTCGAGCGCGGAGGGCAGTTCGAGTTCGTCAACGCCATTTTCGGGGGATCGATCCCCAGGACGTACATCCCGGCTGTCGAAAAAGGCGTCCTCGAAGCGGCGGAGTCGGGCCATCTGGCCGGCTACCCGGTCGTCGATTTCAAGGTGACTCTCTACGACGGCCAATACCACGATGTCGATTCCTCCGAGTTGGCCTTCAAGCTGGCTGGCCGAAAGGCCTTCCGCCAGGCCATGGACGAAGCCCACCCCGCTCTGCTCGAGCCGATCATGAGCACTGAGATCATCGCGCCGATGGATTTCGCCGGTGATCTGATGGGCGATCTCAACAGCCGCCGCGGCCGCATTCAGGGCATGGATACCAAGGGCAGCAACCAGTTAATACGAGCCCAAGTGCCGATGGCCGAAATGCTCACCTATGCCAACGACCTCACATCAATGACCCAAGGCCGCGGCTCTTTCACCATGGAGTTCAGCCACTACGATTTCGTGCCCCACCAAATCGCCGAAAAAGTGATCTCCCAGAGCCAAAAAGACCGCGGGGTGGCCAAGGACGAAGAAGAGTAGCCGTTCCGAGGGGCCGTCCGACCCACCGCGCTTTTTCAACCAGCGGGTTAGATCTCGGCGAAGATCTTGGTTAGGGGAACAATGATCCGAGGATTTTCTGCCCGCAACAAGCCCTCGGCGGCCTTTTGAGCGCCGCCGGCGGTAAGGACCCAAGCCTTTCGGCTCCGCGGGTCCACGACCCAAACGTAGGGAACTCCGAAGGCGAGGTAGTCGTCGATACGCTGTTGTATATCTCCTGGCCGGTCTTCTTTGGAGAGGATTTCGATGCAAATCAGAGGCGGCTCTTTCAGGATGAGGTCTTTAGGCCTCGGGCCGGCCACGACGCAGATGTCCGGAACGCGGAATCGAGTCGCTGACACTTGAACCCTTTGCTCAGGGAATACATGGATGCCGAGTTCCCGGCGACGATTGTGCAGATAGGCACTGACAGCCATCTGCACTTCGCTATGATCGCGTTCTCCCAAGTTTCGCTCCAGGAGTTGTCCGTCGACGTATTCGAAATCAGGTTGATAGCTTGTGGTCAGGTATTCCCCAACCGACGTAAGCGTCCTGCTTTCCATGCCCTTATCATACATGTCAAAGTCGGCCGACGATTCACTGTGAATCAGAGCCGCGAACGCAAGTGAGCGGTCATGGCGCAATGGTCGTTACCGGGATTTGGCCTGTCACTGGCGTTCCAGGGTCAGTTTCTTGCGGTCGCACACCCTCGCGACGAGCGAATCAGAGCCGCACCCGGAAGGGTGCGGGCCCGCAGCCTGACGGCTGCGGCTCTGTGCGGTTATCTTCAGGAAGCTGGGCCCGGCCTTCTCGTGGAAGGGTGCGGTCAAGGCTGCGCACCCGCGCGGGTATCGCCACAGCGAGGTTATTTCGCGAGCTCCCGGCCGGGGAAGCAAGAGTGCCGGTCCCTACTGGCGTCAGTCTTGGGATGCTCCCCAATTGGCGAGGGTGCGGCGGACTTTGTCGGCATTGGGGTCTTCGATTTGCTCGAGAATCCGTAGGGCAGCCCGGGCGTCGGCAATGGCTTCGTCGCGGCGGCCCAGGTTGTCGAGGGCCAAGCCACGGTTGTAGAGCGTCATCCCCTCGCCGCGGCGGTCCCCGGTCTCGCGGGTTGTCCCAAGATCCTGTTCATAGTACTCGATCGCGCGCGGCGTTTCCCCTAATCTCCTATGGGCGATGCCTAGGTTGTTCAACGCCGCCCCCTCGCCACGCCGGTCCCCGGTCGCGCGGGTGATCTCAAGAACCCGCTCGTAATACTGGATTGCGCGCCGCGGCTCTCCTAAATCCGCATACGCCAAGCCCAGGTTGTTCAACGCCGCCCCCTCGCCGCGGCGGTCCCCGGTCTCGCGGGCAATCTCAAGATGCTGCTCGTAATACTCGATCGCCCGCCGCGTCTCACCCAGTCGTCGGTAGGCGACACCCAGGTTCCCCAACGCATTCCCCTCGCCGCGGCGGTCGCCGGTCTCGCGGGCAATCTCAAGATGCTGCTGGTAATACTCGATCGCACGCCGGGGTTCTCCTAGTTCCAAAAACCTGTTGCCCAGGCCTCCCAACGCCATCCCTTCGTCGCCTCGATTGCCGAGCTTGCGGGCCGCCTTGGCCGACACCTCCAGCCAGCGGATGCGCTCCCGCGGGTGCTGGCGCAGATTGAGCACCTCGGCGGCGCGCAGCGGGTAGTCCTGCGCCAAGACAGCCGCCTCGTCGTCCTCCGCCGCATGCCCGGCGGCCCAGGCTTGCCCCGCCTCGATCTGCACCCGCTCTTGATCAAACAGCCGCAGGCCGGCCAGCACTCCCTTGCCTCCCTCCAGGTAGGTGTCTCCGGCTCGCCCCTCAACGTCGAGATAATGGACCGCGTGGCGCCGGCGCGCCTCGTGGGCTTCGTCCTCATCCCAGCCCTCCTCGGCCCGCTCGCGCATCAAGTCGTGCAGGCGGAAACGCTTTTGGTCACGGTCGAAAATCACGAGGCTACGGCCCACCAGGGTGTCCAGTTCGTCGCCTTCTAACTCAGCGACCGCCTCGGCGGCCTGACGGTCAAACGGGGCCGGGAAGACGGCCAGCGACCGCCACTTCTTCACAAGGGAGGGGTTTTCGCGCTCCAGGGCTTCCACGCTGCCGCCCAAGATCGCCCGGACTTTGCGGCCCTGGTGGGTCATGTCGGCCGGTTTCGTTCCCAGGCGCTCAAGATACCGCGGAACCGCCAGCGCGGGCGCGGACGCCAGATAATCTCCGGCGACCCGCAGCGCAATCGGAAGGTTGCCGCATAGCTCGGCCACTCGCGCCACCTCGTCGTCCGTGGCCGGCTTCGAGCCGAGAATGCTTCGCAGCAGAGCGTGGGCCTCCTGAGATGGAAGCTCGTCGAGGTCGACGCGCTCGATTCCGGCCAGTTGGATGGTTTGACGCGAGGTGATTAACAGCGCCGAGGGCGGGCTCGGAATCAGGGGCTGCACCTGGTCGCTGTGCTTGGCGTTGTCGGCCAGGATGAGGACGCCGCGCTCGGCCAGCAGGCCGTGATAGAGGCCGGCGATCTGCTCGGCCTTGTCGGGGAGTTTCTGTTCCGGCTCCAGCGCAAGGATAACGCCGGCCATGGCGTCCTCGGGCGTAACGGGGTTGGGGGCGAGCCCGAGCAGGTCGAGCAAGATCTGTCCGCCGGGATAGTGCTCGCGGACTTCGCGTCCGACGTAGTAGGCCAGCTCGGTCTTGCCGACGCCGCCTTGTCCGTCGATGGCGGTAATGGCGGCCGTTTCGCGGTTGCGCAGCCGCGCGACGAGTTTGTCGATGGCGTCTTGGCGGCCGGTGAAATCGGCGACGGGGTTGGGGAGGAGGGGAGTGGTGGGCGGTCGCTGGGGCGAAGGCGCTTGCTGCTCCACGACGACCTTGACGGTCTGTTCCTGAGACTGTTGTTGCGTGCTTGAGGTTTCTTCGAGGCCGCTTGTTACCTCTGACGTCTTCGTAGCGTCCGCTTGCCGTCTTTCTTCGACATGTCGAGCGCGGTCCCGGAAGATCCTTCCGACAATTCTCGCACCCAGACCGGTCAAAACACCCACGGCAACAACTCCGAGCGCGAGAGCGGGAAAATAGAACCACCGCGGGACAGTATCTACCGCTCCCTTGGGGTTGGAAAGCATTTCCAGTACCCACCGGATCACCACCGACCACCATTGCGTCTCCGCGCTCTGCAAAACGAAAAGAAGGCAATAAGCTGGGAACTAACTTGTGGTGTGACGTGATTAGCACGTTGCCGAGCATTGTACGGGAATTCGACGCTCTTGTCCTTCGCTTTCAGCGAAATTTGCGGGCCTGTGAGGTCGATTGAGTAGCCCAAATTGGTTGTAGAGGATCGACCGGCCGTCCGGGGAAACGCCCAGAAAGTTGCCTAGCGCCGGTTGCCTTTCGAAGCGGAAGACGTGCTCAACGGCGCCCGTGGCAAAGCGAAGGAATTGAAGCGAAAAACCGGCTTTCGGTGTCGACGCAGGGACGAAATAGACCCCGTCTTCGACGACCTCGTACGAGCCCTCGTGTGTGGATTCAAGGACCTGCTCTTCCTCGCCGCCCTCAACCGGCACTCTCCATAGAGACGGGTTGGCCGGGGCCCCTCGGCGGCGCCGTTATGGAGGTGCGGGTCGGAAGATCGGACCGTCTTACCGGCCCTTTGGTTTGCGATTCGGACGGGCGAGCCGCAACAAAAGATCGGCGACAAGGTCCGCATTGTGACGGATGACCTGGCCTTTTGCGATCAGCTTTTCGCGCAGCACCTTCACGCCGAGCTTTTCCAGTTCCGGGGTGTCCACTTCCACGGGAAGCGCGTTTTCCTTCACGTAGCGTCGCCGCAAGGCGGCCGGAACGCGATTCGCGCTGACGACGACGTAGTCGAACGCCAGCCCGCGCGCGTGGTCGTAGATGGCGCGAACGTGATCGGCGGCGGAGTAGTGTTCCGTCTCCCCGGGCTGCCCCATCAGGTTGCAGACGTAGACTTTGACGGCCGGGGAGTTTGCGATGGCCTCGGGAATGCCTTCGACGAGCAGATTGGGAATGACGCTGGTGTAAAGCGAGCCGGGTCCGATGGTGATCAGATCGGCTTGTGCGATGGCGCTAAGGGATTCGGGCAACGGCAGGCAACGGCGCGGTCTTAGGCGGATGTCCTTGATCGGGTCGCGGCTCTTTGTGATTCGGGACTCCCCCCTCACCCATCTGCCGCCTTCCAGCCGGGCTTCCAGCTCTACGTTGGTCAGCGTGGAGGGAAAGATCCGCCCACGGATCGCCAGAACCTCGCTCGAGAGCTGAATGGCTTGCTGAAAATCGCCGCTGACGGCCGTCAGCGCTGTCAAGAAGAGATTTCCGAAGCTGTGTCCCTCGAGACCCTTACCGCTGGAGAAGCGATGTTGGAACAGCTTGGAGAGCAACGCTTCGTCTTCAACCAGCGCGACCATGCAGTTACGAATATCACCCGGGGCGAGGATATCGAATTCCCGGCGCAGCCTCCCCGAGCTTCCCCCATCGTCGCTGACGGTGACGATGGCGGATAGCTCGACCCTTCGGGATCGGGGTCCCCCTCCGCTGCCTTCCGCCGCGCTGAACCGCTTCAGTCCGCCCAACACCGTGGAGAGCCCCGTGCCTTCCCCCATGGCCACAATGCGGCACGGTCCCTCCGCCGCCCCGCGCCGCTTGCGGTCCGGACGGTTGGCCCGGCCCGTCGCCTTTTGGGCCGGCCGCTCGGATGGTTGGCGTCCGTGTCGGGATGGCACGTCGGATGGCGGCTAGCTGGGAGGGAGCGCCTGGGGACGCAAGAGATCGGAGATGGAGGGGTCCTCTCGCGTCGATGCCAGGTCGGAATCGTTGAGTGCCAGCGGCCGGTTCCGGGGATTCAATTCTATGGCCTGGCTGAGGCTTAGATGGACGCCCTCGGCGTCTCCTCGTATGGCATATAGCACGGCTGTTGCGTAATGCACGTGATCCGCCCGCGGGTCCCGCTTGAGAGCTTCGCTCAAATGATGCTCCGCCTCGTCCAATCGGCGGTCATTCATTAGGCTGATCCCATAGTTGTAGTGGTCGTCAGAGCTCTTGAGACGGAGCTTGCTCGTTTCCATCCGACTGCGGCAGATCTCGGCGTAGACTTTCGCCCGCTGCCGCAAAGTGGCATCCGGTCCATCCGCTGCCTTTACGAAGCGCGAGCGCGCCTGGGCGAACTTCCTGTTGTTGAGATGACCGACCGCCACTTCGTAGTGAGCAGCCTGGCGCTCGCCGAGTTGGCGAGCGATGCGTGCATCCTGCGCCCGTTTGCGGGCTCTGGCTGCCTCCTCGGCCCGAGCGGAACGCATGGCCGAGCCGACCGCGGTAAACGAGACCGGCTTGCGGCCGACCGCTTTCTTGACGGCCTTCTTGACCGCTTTCTTGGCGCTCTTGGCTACTGCCGGTGCAGTGGCTTTCGCCGCCTTCTGCCTTTTCGTCGCCTTCTTCGGACTCGGGGCTGCCTTGGCTACTTTCTTCGCGGGGGCCGCGGGCCGCGACGTCGACTTCTTTTTCGTAGACGCACTCTTCGGGGCGGACTTGGCCTGCATCGACACCTTTGCCTTTTTTGAAGTCTTTGCGCGCTTCGGCGGCGCGGGCCTCTTGGAGGATACTGCCTTCTTTTTCTTGGCCGTGACTCCTCCTCTCCGAGCGCTACCGGGAGCGCCCCGCCGACCTGGACGACGGAGATCGGCGACTGCTAAAGTTCTTCCCTCGAACGGACGTTCAGTCGGACCCGGAAGCGTGCGGCAAACTTGCTCTGAAACGCACTACCAGAGCACCCAGTCCGGGCCGCTTTTCACCTCAGCCTTCCAGGATGTCAGGTTATAGCAGATTCCGGGAAACAAGAGCAACCCTGTTGTCCTCCCAGCCGACTACTACGCAGTCCCCGCCCGGATCTCCGCGCCCACTGAGTCTCGCAATTTACGGTGACAGGGCCAACGTTCAGACTGTAGGGGCACAGCATGCTGTGCCCGTGTGCAAAGTCACTGCATTTTGCGAGCCTCAATGGATTGCAACCCGGTTGCTAATTACCCGAGATGGGGCTTGAGCACATTGACAAGATCCTGCACCGAGGCAGCGCTCTTCTTGAGTTCGGCGCTTTCCTCGTCATTTAGATTCAACTCGTAGATCTTTTCGATCCCGCGGGATCCAAGCTTGACGGGCACGCCGACGAAAAGCCCGTTAATTCCATATTCTCCTTCCAGATAGGCCGTGCAGGGGAGAACTTTCTTCTTGTCCTTGAGGATCGATTCGACCATCTCCACGACCGCCGACGAGGGAGCGTAGAAGGCGCTGCCTGTCTTGAGGTACTTGACGATTTCTCCTCCCCCCTTGCGGGTTCTTTCCACGATCTTATCGATGGTTTCCGCGTCCAGAACGTCCGTAATGGGAATGCCGGAGACACTGGTATAGCGCACCAGCGGGACCATGGTATCTCCGTGGCCTCCGAGCACAAAGGCAACGACGTTTTCGACCGAGACCTCGGCGGCTTCGGCGAGAAAGGTCCGGAAGCGCGCTGTGTCGAGAATCCCGGCCATGCCGACCACTCGGTTCTTGGCGAATCCGCTCAGCCTGTAGGCCACGTGGCACATCGCGTCCAACGGGTTGGAGACGACCACCAAAATACAGTTGGGGGAGTATTTGACCGCCGGCTCGACGCAAGCCCTCATGATTTCGTAATTCTTCATCAACAGATCGTCCCGGCTCATGCCCGGCTTGCGCGGGAAGCCCGCCGTGATGACCACAATGTCGGAGTTCGCCGTCACTTCGTAATCGTTGGCCCCCATGATCTTCACGTCCGATCCCTCGACCGGACAGGCCTCGAGCATGTCGAGCGCTTTACCCTGAGGGACGCCCTCCACGATGTCCACGAGTACGACGTCGGCTAGCTCCTTGTCGGCGAGTCTGAGGGCGCAACTGGCTCCGACGTTGCCGGCGCCGACCACCGTAACCTTTTTCCTCATCTCTCTATCTCCTCGGATTAGACCGGCAAGGGCGGCCGGCCCTTCGACTCTCCCAGCTGCATGTATAGTGCCAATCGACCATCAGTCAGCGACGGATCCTAACCGACCACAGGCGACGCCATATTGCTGACGATCTCGCTCGCGAACTCGCTTGTTTTCAACTTCTTCGCCCCTTCCATCTGGCGATGCAGATCGTAGGTCACCGTCTTGTTGGCAATGGCCCGGGTGATGCCGGCCTCGATCCGATCCGCCACCGCCGGCCAGCCCATGAAACGAAACATCATGGCGCCGGAAAGGATCACGCTCGAGGGATTGATAACGTCCTGATCGGCGTATTTCGGGGCCGTCCCGTGCGTAGCCTCAAAGACCCCGTGTTCATCGCCGATGTTGGCGCCCGGAGCCATGCCCAACCCGCCCACCTGGGCCGCGCAGGCGTCCGATAGGTAATCCCCGTTCAGGTTCGTGGTGGCAATCACGTCGTACTCGGTGGGTCTCAACAGTACCTGTTGAAACATCGAATCGGCGATGCGGTCCTTGACGATGACCTTTCCTTCCGGAACGGCAGCGCCAACCTCCTCTTCCGCGACGCAAGTTTCGGGGAATTCTTCCTTAGCAACTTCGTAACCCCAGTCGCGGAAAGCGCCCTCGGTGAACTTCTGGATGTTTCCCTTGTGGACCAGGGTGACGCTTTTGCGGCCGTTCTCCAGCGCGTATTGGATCGCCCGCCGGACAAGTCTTTTCGATCCCGTCACGCTGACCGGTTTGATACCGATCCCGGAGTCCTCGCGGATCGCGCTGCCCATCTTTTGATTCAAGAACTCGATCACCTGACCGGCTTCGACCGTGCCCTGGCGCCACTCAATCCCCGCGTAGACGTCTTCGGTGTTCTCCCGAAAGACCACCACATCGAGCTTTTCCGGATGCCTCATCGGCGAGGGCACGCCCGGAAAGTATCGAACCGGCCGCATGCAGACATAGAGCGTCAAGATCTGCCGTAGAGCTACGTTGAGGCTGCGAATACCGCCCCCCACCGGCGTCGTCAACGGTCCCTTGATGGCGATATGAAAATGCCGAATCGCCTCGACCGTGTCATCAGGCAACCAACTGTTAAAGCGATCGAAGGCTTTTTGACCTGCAAGTATCTCATACCAAACGATTTGTCGTTCACCACCATATGTCTGCTCCACGGCGGCGTCAAACACATGCCGGGAGGCCTTCCATATATCCCGCCCGGTCCCGTCGCCCTCGATGAAAGGGATAATCGGGTGGTCAGGGACGATGAACTTGCCCTCCCGCAGCGCGATGGCGTCGCCCGCGGAGGGTACCGGGTTTGCGTTGAACGATCTCATTTTTTCGGCGTGTTTTCGTGTCCCCTGACGACGACCGTGGCTCCCGGCGTTAGCTCACGCCGCGCCGCGTCTGAAACAAATAAGACAGGAATGGGACGGCGTTGTCCATTGCTTTCGTCCCACTATTGAGTCTCGCAAATTATGGTGACACGGCCCGTGTTCGGGACCGTAGGGGCACGGCATGCCGTGCCCGTGTTCCAAAGCCACTCTAAACTTGCGAGCCTCAGTGGGGACCAGCGTGTCGCCTAAAGACGTAAGAGTTTAGCAAGTCCCGGCGGAGGCGGCAAATCAAAGTCTTGTCTCATGCAAGATGAGTCTGAACGAGGAGTTTGTTTCTCACACAAGATGAGCCTGAAGGATCGGGGAGTGGGCATGCTGGGAATTGACTATCCAAGTGCAAAACACCAGCAAGCTGAACCTGCAACAGATCCAGCAGTTTCTCCACTCCAGCGAGGAGATTCGATTCAAAGGCAAAGGGCGGGCCGAGATCTACACGTGGGTGGCGCGCACGCTTCGCCAGCACGGCTACAGCCGCCAAAACCGCGCCGACAAAGGGCTGCTGCGGCAGTATCTGGTCAAGATGACCGGACTGAGCCGGGCGCAAATCACGCGGCTGATCCAGCAGTACCGGCAGGGCGGAGAACTCCAACCCGCCCGCTACCGGCGGCATCGCTTTGCCCGCAAGTACACGCCCGCCGACGTCGAACTGCTGGCGGCGGTGGACGAGGCCCACGAAACCCTCAGCGGCCCGGCCACGCGCAAGATCCTCGAGCGGGAATACCAGCAGTACCAGCAGCGCGAATACGAGCGGCTGGCGGGGATCTCGGTGGCCCAGATCTATCGCCTGCGGCGGCGCAGAGCCTACCGCCAGCGGCGGCTGCATTTCACCAAGACCCGGCCCACGGCGGTGTCGATCGGCGAGCGGCGCCGGCCCGACCCGCAAGGCCAACCCGGCTTTCTGCGAGTGGATACGGTGCATCAAGGGGATCGCGATGGCGTCAAGGGCGTCTACCACATCAATGCCGTGGATGAAGTCACCCAGTGGCAAGTGGTCGGCGCCACGCCCGCGATCAGTGAAGCCTGGCTGGAGCCGTTGCTGAAAGCCATGATCGAGCAGTTTCCCTTTCGTATCCGCGGCTTCCATTCCGACAACGGCAGCGAGTTCCTCAATCGCACGGTGGAGAAGCTATTGAACAAGCTGCTGATCGAACAGACCAAGTCGCGTCCGCGGCACTCCAACGACAACGGCTTGGTGGAATCGAAAAACGGCGCGGTGATCCGCAAACACATGGGATATACGTACATCGCGGCGCCGCACGCGGGGCGCATCCAGCGCTTCTACCAACAGCACTTCAATCCCTATTTGAACTTCCACCGGCCCTGCGGACAGCCCGAGATCAAGACCGACGCCAAAGGCAAGCAGAAGCGGGTGTACCGCCACTACCAGACGCCTTGGGAATCTTTCGAGAAGTTGCCCGAGGCCGCCAGCTATCTCAAGCCAGGGCAGAGGCTGGAGGCTCTGGGCCGCATTGCCCAGGCCGAAAGCGACACGGCGGCGGCCCGCCGGATGCAGCGAGCCAAGCAGAAGCTGTTTGCCAGTTTCCGTTCCGCGAACACGCCGTGCTGAACAGCAGGAAGAGGGCTGTGGAAATGACGGGCGATGGAAAACGAGGAAAACCAAAACCAGGTTTCCCTTCGTTTCCCACCGCCCTTGGAAATCGCTCCGCGATTCCCACAATCCCACAACCCCGACGACGATTCTCCCCTTCCCAAAACTCAAAATCAAAAAGCCCGAAAGGAGCCCCAGCGACTCAAAAAGCCCCAACCCCCGTCTTCAGGCTCATCCTTCGATGAGAAAATGCTATCAAGGCAGAGCGTTGTGTCAGGACGGGGCATGGCTCAGCGAGCGGAGGCGTACTGGAACACTACGTTGAGCACGGTGAGCAAGCGCAACGCAGTAATGGCGGGCTTATTGCGTGCTTCGGCCGTCAGGTGGTGAGAAAAGCGGGCTAGCCGCCCGAGCCGGCACCGGGTGTCACGGCGCCAATGGTGTTGCGAATCGTCTCGGGGTAGTTTTCGAGCTTGTCCGCCAGAGCCTCGTGATCGGAGATCGGAAGGTTGGCGATCACCTCCGCCACGGTTGATTTGGGCGGTATTTGGAGCACGTTGAAGCCGATCGTGTCGGCAACGGCATTGGCCGCGGTGATGACCGAGAGCATCGAGCGGTCGACGCTTTCGGCGGTATGATGGTGAGCGATGGCTTCGACGAAGTCTTGGGGTAAGTTCCATTGCCGGCCCAACCACTCCCCGGCCGCACAATGGTCGACGTCAAACAGTTGCCTCTCACACTCGAGTTCGTCGAAGTCATTCTCTCGCGCCACCACAAGAAGATTGCCGTACTCGTTGGGGTAGCAAGCCAGTAACGCCAGGCGGCCGACGTCGTGCAGCAGGCCGGCCGTATAGGCGCGGTCCTTGGCGACGTCCATCTCTTCGGCCAGCTCTTCGGCGATCAGAGCGCAGGCCACGCTGTGGTCCCAGCAGATCCGTAGCCCCTGGTTGCGTAGAAAGCCGTGAGAAAAGCGTCCCAAGGCCACGGTCAAGGCCAGGCGCTTGACGACTTCGGTGCCCAGTACGACGATGGCGTGGGAAACGTTGTCCACTCGCCGGCTCAACCCATAAAGCGCTGAGTTAGACACGCGGAGAATCTCCGCCGACAGCGCCGGGTCGATCCGCAGCAGCTCAACGATCTTTTTCATCGGCACTTCGTCATCGTCGAGCAAGCTCAGCAACTGCAAGGCAACCGCCGGGAAGGGGGGCAGGGACTTCAACGCCCACGGTCTGGCAGTTTCCGAAGGAGTAGCCCCGCCGGACTCAGCAGGCGTGGTTTCGGTTTCGGTAGACATCGCTGGTCATGAAGTTTATCGACCGATCGTCAAGGCGGCTTTATAACCGGAGACCCGCGGACCGCGATGGCAACAACGATGGTGCGGGTCGCCACCACCTCGGTTACCCATACCGGCGGGCGTGGCAAGCCCGTCCACCCGGGTTGCGCCCCTGTTGTAAAGCCTCGCTGTCGAGAGGCCGATATCAACAGCAGAGGTATGTCGAATGGCTAGCGAACCTATCTAAGCCCGCATTTTCAATTTGATGTTTGACATCCCGACCTTCCAGCGGCCTTGAGCGTCTTTATTCATAGGGGCTAGAGCCCGATGAGGACGCCATGGAGGCCAACACCCAATGGGTGAAAAACAAACCAAGCCATTCCAGCTAAGTTTCAACGGCTTGTTGAAAGTCGATTTCCAGGGATCGCACGTCACTTCTGATGGTGGCCTGATTTTGGTTCGCGAACTGGACGAACGGCTCGGTCTCGGAGAACTGATTGACGAGCATCTCAGCGACTCCCGGCAAGGCACAAACAAGCAGTTCACGCTCGCTGATCTGTTGCGGCAGTCGGTCTACAGCCGCTTGGCGGGCTACGAGGACCTCAACGACGCCGAGCGGGTTTCGATCGATCCGACGTTTCGGCTGATCGGTTCGCAGAAGATCTGGGATCGCGGTGCGGCCTTGACCTCGACGCTGCACGGCTTCGAGACGGAGATGCTGGCGAGCGAAGAGAACCTGCTGGGGCTGATGGCGCTGAACCGAGAGCTGGTCGGGCAAGCGGAGGCGTTCGACGACTCCGAGCGGGTCGTTCTGGACATGGACTCCACCGAGAGTCCGGTCCATGGCCAACAGGAAGGCAGTGCCTACAACGGACACTTCGAGTCGGTCTGCTACCATCCGTTGCTTTTGTTCAACGGTCATGGTGATTGCCTCGCTGCAAAGCTGCGTCCAGGCAACGTGCACAGCGCCGACGACTGGGATGAGCTATTGTTGCCGGAGATCGAGCGCCAACAGGCTGCGGGCAAGCAGGTCGCCTTCCGGGGCGATGCGGCCTTTGCCAAGCCGGAGGTTTATGAGGCTTCGGAGGAACGCGGAGTACAGTACGCCATTCGCATTCCGGCCAACAAGAGCCTGGAGTTGGAGATCGAGGACATCCTGTTTCGGCCACCGGGCAGGCCGAGCGCCAAGCCCCTGGTGCGCTACAAGAGCTTCCGCTATCAGGCCGCCAGTTGGAGCAAACCGCGGCGCATCGTAGCGAAGGTTGAGCACCACCCGGGCGAACTGTTCGCGCAACCCGGCTTCATCGTCACCAACATGACCCGGCCCAGTCGCTCGGTGGTGCGCTTTTACAACAAGCGCGGCACGGCCGAGCAGTGGATCAAGGAAGGCAAGCAGGCCACGAATTGGACACGGTTGTCGTGCCATCGTTTTCGCGCGAACGAAGTTCGCTTGCAACTCAGCGTCCTGGCTTACAACCTCGGCAACCTGTGGCGGCGGCTGGGACTGCCACCAAGCATCAAGAGCTGGTCGCTGACGAGCTTGCAGCAGCGGCTGATGAAGACCGGCGGGCGGCTGGTCAAGCATGCCCGCTACTACTGGTTGCTGCTGGCCGAGGGGCATCTGAACCGGCGGCTGTTCGGTGACATGCTGCACAGGATCTGGGCGCTGCCGCTGCCGAGCGGGTAGCGTTGACCGGGCTAGGATCAACAGTTTTCGGCTCCAAAAAGGTTTGGCAGGGAGCAGTGTCGGCCGCAGCGCCGTTCAGGCCGCGCAATCAACGTCTGTGAGCGGACGGACGAGCCCTGGCGCCTACCGGCGGAGGGGATGTGCAGGGTTCAGCGCGAAAAGACGTGGCATTCGGGCCGGCGCGGATGTATACTGTGGCCGTGCCAAGGCCAAAACGGAAATCCTGGCTACAATGCCATCAAAGTTCTACGCGAAGAGCTGGAACGGCTCAACTATGTCATACGGATGCTCGAGGGACTAGCAGTCGGTCGACCTCGCCGCGGTCGTCCCCCGAAGTACTTGGCCGACATAATGGCCTCCGCCGCCGGCCCCAAGCGCAAACGGCGCAAGGCAGCGCCCAAGCGCTGACGCCAACCCGCTTCACACCTGTCCCTCTGCCCGACCGACCGAACCGCGCCCGAAAGGGTGCGGTTGAGGCCTTGTGACCGTTGGACCGGCGCCTGCTCGAGCGCCCGCTCGATCACACAGAGAACCGGCCATGCGTAGCGCGGGGATCGCAGAGACCTGCGACCGTTGGGGTTGCGCCGCGCTCAAGGCCCGACGTAAGCTGTGCGACGGCAAATGACAGAGCTTGGAACGTTAGTGACAGCGCCAACCCTCGCAACGGCGGAACCGCCCCGGGCGTCGAGATTCTTCTCGACGCCTGGGGCCGTTCGGCTGCCAAGTTTCGGCAACCTAACGGAACAACCCAACGCGGCGCCTTTCCAGGGTCCGCGTCCGTGGGCTCGACCGCCTGCGGCTTGTGGCGCACGCATTCTTGCGTGCCGTGTCGCCATTCGTGGCGACATCGAGCCCCGTCGTGGCGCAAGCTCTCAGCCCGTAGCGCTGATCTAGGAGGGCGATGATCCACATTTCCCCTTTGCTCTATCGAGTCGTCGCCGGCCAGATCCGCGGCCTTCGACTATCTCGATGGCGGGGACGGTCGCCTCCCAACGGGGACACTTGACACGCGCGCTATCCTCAGGGTGGGAGGATCCCAGCGCCCCGCGTCACGCTCGACGGACAATTAAAAAAACGAAACGAACCCAATTAATAGCAACCCACTTGTAATCAACGGGTTGCGGTACTTTCTCGGCGGTCGGCTCCGGCCGTTGGTCGCGCCCGTTCGGTTGTGACAGCTACGGCAACCGCTCCCTTGCTTCGGAAACCGGACTCCCGACCACACCCTGGGATCCACTCGTTCGACGCGGCGACGAAGCGGCTGAGGACCGCCACGTACGACGCGGCCGGCAACGTGACCATCGATCCCCCGTGTGGCGCGATGGCCTACGACGCCGAGAACTGCATGAGTGGCTCCCGCCCCGGCACCGCCCCCAGCGACTTTTCGCAGCCCTATTCGCAAAGCGATACACGAAGCCGCCCAGGCTCGCCGCCTCTACAGCCGGCGAAAGCGGCTATCATATTTCAGCCGGCCGAGGCGCTTCCCCGAAGACGAGGGATGCGGCTTTGTGTAAGCCCGGCCGCTCATCGCCATGCCAACCCCTTTACGCATCGGCGTCAATGCCCTGTACCTGATTCCGGGTGGCGTCGGAGGCACGGAGATCTATCTTCGTAATCTTCTTGAAGCCCTGGCAGGGATCGACGACCGGAATCGCTACTTCGTATTCACTTCCCGCGAGGCGGGTGGGGCGATCTGCCCCGCGGCGCCGAACTTCGAGGCGGTTGTGAGCCGAATGCCGGCTCGTTTTCGTCCTGGGCGATTGATTTGGGAGCAGACGGGCCTGCCGATTCAGACCATCAAACGCCGCCTCGACGTGTTGTTTTCGCCCGGCTTTACGTCGCCGCTTGTGGCGCGCGGCAAGAGAGTCACGATGATTCACGATTTGCAGCACAAGCGGCAACCGAAGAACTTCGGTTTTCTGGAGCGGGTCGCTTGGAACGGTTCAGTTTGGCAGTCGGTGAAGTCTTCGCATCTTCTTTTGACGCCGTCGGAAACTTCACGAAACGATGTGCTTGCGGTCTACGGCGTGCGCGACGACAAGGTGCGGGTGGTGCTGCACGGTGTGGAACCCGGCTTCTTCCACCTTGGCGACAATCCGGCCTACGGCTCTGCCGCGCTTCGGGAGGCGGGCGTTCCCGAGTGCAAGTACTTGTTGGCCGTTTCCACCATCCATCCTCACAAGAACTTTAGCCGCCTTCTGGAAGCCTACGGACAGCTCGTCGCCGAAGGCTGGGCGCAGCACTTGGTCGTGGCCGGCCTGCCGGGCAAGTCCTGGAAGGCTGTCCATCGGCTTCTGAAGGGAAAGGACTGGGCTTCCCGCGTGCATCTGCTTGGCTGGCAGCGCCGCGAGGTCATCCTGTCGCTGTTTAACAATGCGGAGGCGCTGGTCTTCCCGTCGACCTTCGAAGGTTTCGGCATGCCGGTACTCGAGGCCATGGCGTCGGGACTTCCCGTGGTCTGCTCGGACATCGCCGTACTGCGCGAAATTGCCGGCGGAGCGGCCCAGTTTTTCGACCCCACGTCCAGCTCAGCAATCGCCGAGGCATTGCATGCAGCCTTGCGGGATCCTACCTACCGAGCCGAGCTGATCAAGCGAGGCCGGCAAAGAGCGGCGGGCTTTAGTTGGAGAAGGTCTGCCGAGCAAACACTGGCGGCGTTCTTGGAAGTGGTGTAGACCAGGATTTCCATTTTGGCCCTGGCACGGTGAAAGTATACACCCGCGCTGCCCCGCATACCACGTCTTTTCGCGCTGAACCCTGCACATGACCTCCACCGGTAGGCGCCAGGGCTCGTCCATCCGCTCACAGACGTTGATTGAGCGGACTGAACGGCGCTCCGGCCGACACTGCTCCTTGCGAAACCTTTTGGAGCCGAAAACTGTTGATCCTCGCCCGGTCAACGCTACCCGCTTGGCAGCGGCAGCGCCCAGATCCTGTGCAGCATGTCGCCGAACAGCCTGCGGTTCAAATGTCCTTCGGCCAGCAGCAGCCAGTAATACCGCGCGTGCTTGACCAGCCGACCGCCGGTCTTCATCAACCTGTGTTGCAAGCTCGTCAGCGACCAGCTCTTGATCCTTGGTGGCAGTCCCAGCCGCCGCCACAGGTTGCCCAGGTTGTAGGCCAGCACACTCAACTGCAAGCGCACTTCGTTCGCCCGGAAGCGATGGCACGACAGCCTGGTCCAATGCGTCGCCTGCTTGCCTTCTTTAATCCACTGCTCGGCCGTCCCGCGCTTGTTGTAGAAGCGCACCACGGAGCGGCTCGGCAGAGTCAGGTTGGTGACGATGAAGTTGTCCCGTGGAAACAGCTCCCCAGCGTGATGCTCCACCTTGGCCACGACCCTTCGGGCCTTGCTCCAGCTCGCTGCCCGGTAGAGAAAGCTCCTGTAGCGCACCAAAGGCTTCCGAGTGGGTCTTCCCACCGGCCGCACCAACAGCTCGGCAACTTCACGCCGCAGGTTCTCGTTCGCCGGAAGGCGGATGGCATACTTCACGCCACGCTCCTCCGAAGCCTCGTAAATCTCTGGCTTGGCAAAGGCTGCATCCCCCCGGAAGGCAACCTCTTTGCCATGGTTCTGCTGACGTTCGATCTCGGGCAGGAGCAGTTCATCCCAGTCCTCAGCGCTGTGCACATTGCCCGGACGGAGCTTGGCCGCCAGACAGTCGCCGTGACTGTTGAACAGCAACAGCGGGTGGTAGCAGACGGACTCGAAATGGCCGTTGTAGGCGCTGCCTTCCTGTTGGCCGTGGACGGGGCTTTCCGTCGAGTCCATGTCCAGAACAACCCGCTCGGAGTTGTCTTGGGTCTCGGCTTGGGCGAGCAGCTCCCGGTTCAACGCCATCAACCCCAGCAGGTTCTCTTCGCTCGCCAGCATCTCCGTCTCGAAGCTGTGGAGCGTCGAGGTCAAGGCCGCACCGCGATCCCAGATTTTCTGCGAACCGATCAGCCGAAACGTCGGATCGATCGAAACCCGCGCGGCGTCGTTGAGGTCCTCGTAGCCCGCCAAGCGGCTGTAGACCGACTGCCGCAACAGATCAGCGAGCGTGAACTGCTTGTTTGTGCCTTGCCGGGAGTCGCTGACATGCTCGTCAATCAGTTCTCCGAACCCGAGCCGTTCGTCCAGTTCGCGAACCAAAATCAAGCCACCGTCGGAAGTGACGTGCGATCCTTGGAAATCGACTTTGAGAAGTCCATTGAAAGTTAGCTGGAACGGCTTTGTTTCTTTTTCACCCATTGGGTGTTGGCCTCCCTGGCGTCCTCATCGGGCTCTAGCCCCTATGAATAAAGACGCTGAACGCCACCGCAAAGTCGGAATGTCAAACTCAAATCGAAAATCGGGGGTAGATGCAATGGCGGGACGGAGCGAGTTTCCCAGGAATGGAGGCACCCACGACGCGGAGGCTCAGGGGGACCCTACGCCGGGTTGTCTCCGCCGTGCGGAGCTTCCCATTTCCCCATTGTGTCAGGATAATTGGTGGTAATCCACGGGGTGATTATGCGACTAAAGCATTCAACATTAGGACCAATCTTCGTCTACGGGCTTCTACCGGCGGTTTTCGCCGTTCTTCTCACCTCGATCTCGCCGGCCGAGGAGCGGTCTTCGAGTTGGCCGCAGTGGGGCGGGCCGAGCCGCGATTTCAAAGTGGCTTCTCCCGCGCTGGCGGACTCCTGGCGCCCCGAGGGGCCGCCCAAGATCTGGAGCCGCTCTCTCGGGGACGGCTATTCGGCGATCGTCGCCGATCGGGACACGCTCTACACGATGTACCACCGCTCCGCGTCCGACGGGTCGCCCCAGGAGGCCGTCATTGCCGTCGATGCCGACAGCGGTAAGACGAAGTGGGAGTATCACTACGACACTCCTTTCCCCTCCGAGTTCATGACGGACTACGGACCGGGTCCCAACGCAACGCCTCTGATCGTTGGGTCGCGTCTTTTCACAGTGGGTTCAACCGCCAAACTCCACGCCTTGGACGTGGCGACGGGGAAGGTGTTGTGGTCGCGCGATCTTTATGAGGAGTTCCAACTGAAGCGGCTGGGCATGAAGACGCATCGGGGCTATTCATCGAGCCCGATTGCCTATAAAGACACAGTGATTCTCCCGTTGGGAGGACGCGGTCAGGCCGTAGCGGCTTTTGCCCAGAAGGACGGATCACTGCGCTGGAAGGCGCAGGACTTCGAACTTACGCCTTCCTCCCCGGCCTTGATCGAGTTGGAGGGCCAACAGCAGCTCGTCGTGTTCATGAGTAGGGAGATTGCCGGTCTCGACCCTGACAACGGAGATCTCTTGTGGAGTTATCCGCACAAGACCGAATGGGACCTGAACATCTTGACGCCGGTGTGGGGCGAGGACGGCTTGCTTTTCGTCTCCTCCGCTTACGACTCGGGCAGCCGAGTTGTGCGCCTGAGCCGCCATCAGGGTGAGACATCGGTCGAAAACGTGTGGTACAGCCGGCGCATGCGGATTCATTTCGGAACGGCGATTCGGCTCGGCGACATCGTATACACGTCGAGCGGAGACTTTGGGCCGGCTTTCCTGATGGCCGTCGACGTCCGCACCGGAAAGGTCCTCTCGCGCCAGAGAGGGATCGCTAAGGCGCAAATTATTTACGCGGACGGCAAGTTCATCCTCATGGGAGAGGATGGGACCCTCGCTCAAGCAACGTATTCGTCGGCGGGCTTCAACATCATCTCGAAAGCTCAGATTTTCAACTCCCGGTCATGGACCGTTCCTACTTTAGTCGGATCCCGTCTGTTCCTCAGAAACCGCGAATCCATGCTGGCGCTGGATCTTTCGCCGTAGTGGCCTTCTCGCCGCTCGGCGAGAAAAATCGTCCGCCCACCTCAGACTGCCCCACCTGCGGTCAACCCCGAAATGCGGGCCAGTGACGGCCAGCGCTTCGTCGTAACCCAGCCGGTAGGGGACGCTATGGACTCGCCGCGGACGTCTTTCTTGTTCGTCCCGAGAGGCGAGCTATGAAAACCCCTGGATGGTGGGAGTGATGACCAAATCAGGCACGGTCGCGCGCGGAGGAAGGGCGGCGACGAATAAGGCTGCCGCCGCCAAGTCTTCCGGCTGGAGCATCTTCTTTCGGGCCTCCGGGGGAGGAACTTGTGGGCGATCCTCCAGCAGCGGCGTGTCTACTTCACCGGGATAGATTACGCAGGACCGGATTCCCCGCGGTCCTTCTTCGAGACCGACGCCCCGGCTCAGCCCCGATAGTCCGAACTTGGCTGCAATGTAGCTCGCTCCGCTGATCTTGTTAGCCCGCAGACCGGCTATCGAAGAAACATTGATGATCAGACCATCGCCGCGCGACCGCATTCCAGGAAGAACTTCGTGGAGACAATAGAAAGCCCCCTTGAGAGCTACGTCCACGATGCCTTCGAAATCCTCTGTGGTCAATTCGTCCAGCCACCGGCGCTTAACGTTAATGGCGGCGTTGTTGACAAGAATGTTCGTAGGACCGAATTGTTGCTCGGCCCACTGCACAAGGGCGCGGACGGCGTCCCGGTCGGAGACGTCCGCCGACCTCGGCAGCACTCGCTGAGCAGCCTCGCCCGAGGCTAGTCGGGTATCCTCCAACTTCTTTTGGTTTCTGCCGACGGCGACCACTCGCGCGCCTTCCTGGGCGAAGCATAGTGTTATCGCCCGCCCGATCCCGCTGCCGGCCCCGGTAACAATAGCGGTTTTCCCTTCCAGCTTCATTTTGGTTTAGACCTCCCTCGTACGCCAAGCATTCGGTTGCACGCCATCAAGAAACCCTTGCGCTAATTGCTCCGCCACTTTCTTGTAAAGAAGGACCACGGCGCTGGGCTGCTCCGGTACGCGGACTCTTAAGCCTGACCCCATCAGTTCGCCTCCGGTCTTCGTCTCGGCGGTACCGTCATCGACGTTCCTGAAAGTATAGCGAGCCTGGGCATCCAAACCTCGCAGCCTGAATCGGGCCGTCAGCCAGGATTGTCGGCGCCATGCGATGTCGCCACGAACGGCGACACGGCGCCCAAGAATGCGCGCGCCACGTTTGCTCCGGCGGGAAGTTAGAGAGCCCTCCTACGCCGCTTTTCTCAGCAGGTAGCGAGGCGAATTGCGCGAGAGGTCCGTCAGTACGAGGCGCGCGACACTCTCCGGGCGGAGGCGGACTTCGCGGGTGTTGCTTGGCCCACTCGTATCTCGGCGCTACCGAAATAAGCAGTGACTTCCGTTCAGCGTCCGACCGGGAAACTACGTTGAGCACGGCGAGCAAGCGCGACACGGTAACGGCGGGCCGATGGCGTGCTTCGACCGTCGAGTACCGACAAATGCAGGCCGGGTTGAAACGCGTCAACCAAGCTTTACGACCCGCGCTGAGCACCGCCGGGGCGACTGCTTTTCTTCTTCGTGTTGAGCGTCAATGTCAGAAGCAGTATCAGGAAAGCAACGGACAACATTATGGGCAACATGGCGGTAGAGGCTCCTTCCTGTGCGTAATCGTTCTAGAACTATTCTGAGCTGAGCGTCAGGTTCAAAAACAATGGATCGACGGTACCTTTCTAAATTGGTTCTGCGGTACCTGTTTTCTCTACAAAGAAGCCCCTACATCTAGGGTAGGTGACAGTCGTACCGCCAACCCGCTCCCCTTATGCGACTCCGGTGGGCCGGCGTACGGACGCGCGGGTCATCGTTAGCCCTCGTTAGCCCGCTTTTCTCACCACGTGGCGAGGCGGAGTGCGTGAGAACCCTCGCAACCGTTTGGCGGGATGGCGACTACATTTTCCTGTGCCCCGACCTCCGTCAAGGAGATCCGGCGAGTCGCCGCGCTAGGCGGAGGTTCGCCTCAATGCGAGGGGAGTGCGGCATGAGCGTCGCGGCCTGCTCGAAGTGGTCGAGCGCCTCGGGGAAACGGCGTTGCCTCATAGCGATCACGCCCAGGTCATTGTGGGTAATGGCCTCCTGCTCAATCAGCCGGGGGCCGGGAGCGAGCCGGTCGAGGGCCGGGCTGATGGCGACAAAGGTTTTCATGGCGTTGGGATCGGGGAAGGTGCTGTCGACGAACTCGAACAGGCCCAGATGCAAGTGCAGGAGGGTGGAAAAGCATAAGACGGGCCAGGCAGCGGGACGCCAGCGGTCCCAGCGGTGCGCGGCAGCGTGAGCGCCAGCCCCGGCAAAGGCAAGGATCATGAGCTGCGGCAGGAAATCCTGGGCGTAGCGCCTCGACGCAGCGTCGAAGGTCAGGAGAAACAGAAATGCCAGCCCAGCGGAAACAGCCACCGTTCCGAGAAAGAGACTGGCCGGCGCAAAGGCGGGATCTCGGCGGCAGAGGCGCAGCAGGGATCCACCGGCCAGCAGCAGAAACGGGGACGCGAGCAGTAGAGACGACATGCTGTCGGCGCGCAGCGTGGTGCGGCGGGGCTGCCAGCCTCGGTGAATGATCCAGGGGAGGTCGCGGCTGAAGTGGGGCGGGGCAACGACGTAATGGAGGAAGTTTTCGGGAATCCGGTCCAGCGCGGACAAGCGATGGCTGGGCCCGCGCAGGTAGGTGGTTCCGTATTCCCAGGGCGAGCCGAAGCGGGCGTAGTTGTAGGCCGCCATCAGCAGCGCGCAGGCCACTAGGGGAAGACCCAGGGTCGCAGCCTGCCGCAGACGCGCCCGGACGGGGATCCTGCGGAGGTGGTGGAAGGCGCAGAGTCCCGCCAGCAGGGCCGCGCCATGCAAGACGTAGTTGACCCTGGTCGCAATACCGAGGCCGGCGGCGAGACCGGCGGCCGCGAGCCACCCCGCGGTCCCATGCTCAAGGTAGAAGAGGAAGAACAACCAGGCTACCAGGAGCAACAGGGCCGCAAAAACGATGCTCTCGTGGTAGACCGACGCGTACCAGGCCACCAGCGCTGCCGGGGTGCCGAAGGCAAACGCCAGAACGAACCATACGCAAAGCCACTTGGGGATCCAGGGAAACCAAAGCCGGCGCAGGGCGACGAGGATCTCGAAGAACACGACAGCACTCAGCCAGCCGGCCAGCAGGCAGGCCACGCGGTCAGAGAGCGCTACGCCGAACAGACGAGCGGCGGCGTGGAGGAAGGCCGGGAAGGGTCCCCACTGAAAGTAATAGCGGCCGTGGTAGGGAATGAGGTCCTGAACGGTCGAAGTGGGGAGGACGTGGAGGCGGCCGGCGAGGAAGGCGTCGGCCAAGAGGTTGTAGTAGCCCATCAAGTCGCTGAAGTCGAACTGGCCCCAGGTGGCGATGGCGGCATAGGCGAGCCAAATGCCGGCGGCGAGCAGCAGCCTGTCACGGCGCGTGAACTGGCCGGGCTTGGGTGATGCGGCAGGCGGCGGTGCCGAGGCGGAGGATCGGGACTTGCGATGTCGTCGAGGCGCCATCGGCCGGGGTGAGGAAAACTACACGATACCCCAGCAGAGGACTTTGAGAAAGTAAGACCCTCGCGGTTCTAGCCCGCTTTCCTCACCACCTGACGGTCGAAGCACGCCATAAGCCCGCCATTACTGCGTTGCGCCTGCCACCGTACTCAACGTACTGTTCAAGCACGCCTCCGCTCGCTGAGCGGCGCGCGCCTTGTACTGACGGGTCTCTCACGCACTTCGCCTCGCCACGTGGTGAGCAAAGCGGGCTAGAGTTTCCGGTTGGTCGGAAGCGGCAGCCATTGGCAACCGGGTCTCGCGCCTACCGCCTCAGTTTCACGACGAAGGGGGGGCTGGAAGCTTGATCCGAGGCTCTCCGACCGTCGAGTCTCCCCGCCCGTCAGCGAGTTGGCGGGCTCGATGCAACGGTGAACGACCTTCTTTCCATGCGCTGCCCCCGGGTCCCCGGCGGTTTTGGAGCGCGCTATCGAGAGCGTCCTTCAGCTTGAGCCAGCCACCTCCACGATCACAGCCGTCATTGGCGCCTGCTACCCCAGCGGGCCACAGCCGCGGCAGTTCGACTCGCCTCACGATGACTCTTGCTGCCGGAGAGTTGCGCTTCGTTGCACGTCCAGGGCATCCAATACACTCTGGAGCTCGATTGGCAGAGGCGCCTCGATCTCCAAGGCGGCGTCGGTCGAGGGGTGGCGACATGCGATCGTTCTTGCGTGGAGGAAGAAACGCTCGAGTCGGGGAAGTTCAGCGACCGCGGCCGGCGCCCCGTAAAGGCGGTCTCCGACGACGGGATGCCCGATCGAGGATAGGTGTACGCGGATCTGGTGCGTGCGCCCGGTGGCGATGCGAACTTCAAGCAGCGTAAAGGACGGCCAGCGTTGCACCGGGCGAAAATCGGTTTGCGCCGACCGGCCGGAGCGGCCGGCGGCCATTCTTGCGCGCTGCCGGCGATCACGATGGACGGGCGTTTCCAGGCGCGTCCACCACTGGCCGTCGGCTTCCACGCGCCTACCCTTCGGGTGAAGTCGGGCGGCATCGCCGTGGACCAAGGCGCAGTACGTTTTCTTGACTTGCCGGGACTGAAACTGCCGCGCCAGGCGACGGTGCGAGCGGTCGTTCTTTGCGATCAGCAGGACGCCGCTGGTGAGTCGATCCAGCCGGTGTACGATTCCCGGACGCAGTTCGCCGCCTGCCGCCGAGAGTTCTCCGAAGTGGTGCAACAAGGCGTTTACAAGCGTTCCCGACGTGGCTCCTCCACCGGCGTGCACCGTCATGCCGGCCGGCTTGTTGACGGCCGCGAGGTCCTCGTCTTCATAGAGAATGTCGAGCGGAATTTCCTCAGCGAAGGCGTTTAGTGGCTCGGCCGGACCAGGATCGAGTGAAATCAACTCCGTTCCGCGCAGTTTGAGGGAAGGCTTGCCAGGCGCCTGGTCGATGGCGACCCGTCCGGCGCGAATCCATTGTTGAATGCGTGCCCGACTGGCTTGGGGCATTTTTTCCGCCAGGAATCGATCCAAGCGTTTGCCGGCATCCTCGGCTGTGGCCTGGGAGCGCACGTTTCCCTTCAGCATACCTGCCCGAGAGAGGGTATAGCCCGCTTTTCTCACCACGTGGCGAGACGAAGTGCGTGAGAGGCCGGTCAGTACAAGGCGCGCGACGCTCGGCGACTCATTTTCTGAGAAATGCGAGCGTACTTGAACCCTACGTTGAGCACGGCGAGCAAGCGCAACGATGTCATGGCGGGCCTATTGCGCGCTTCGACCGTCAGGTGGTGAGAAATGCGGGATAGCGCTCGCCCCGGAGGAGCCGCCTGGCTGCCGCCCTCCGTGCCCCTAAAACCTCTGCGCCGCGCTCGGAATTCTAGGGAATAATTCGAGTATGCCAACGCTCGGGGTTTCGGCGTCCACCCCTTGACGGCGCTACCGGCCGCCCGCCGTAACAGATCTATCTGCCGTACCAGTCGACAAGCGTAAGGGTCAGCGCGGGGACATAGGTGATCAGAAGCACGGCGATCAACAGGATCACGACATAGGGAAACGTCGAGCGATAGACGCGGGTCAGCGGCTGCTTGAAACGGAAAGACGACAGGAACAGGTTCTCGCCCATGGGCGGCATCAGGTAGCCGAGCTCCATGTTCGCGAGAAAGATGATGCCCAGGTGAATCGGGTCGATGCCATAGGCAATCCCCATGGGATGGATCAGCGGCACCAGAACAATGATGGCCGAGTAGATGTCCATCAGAGCCCCCACCATAATCAGCAGGATATTGAGGGCCAACAGAAACACCAACGGAGACTCGATGTGCGTTTGCACCCATTCGACGGCAAGCGTCGGCACTTGGGTGAGAATGAGGAAGCTGGTGAATCCCAGGGCCATCCCGAGAATGATCATGAACCCCCCCACCAGCGTGGCGCTCTCGATGAACACTCCCGGCAGGTCGCGAGTTACATGTAGCGTTCGATGCACCAAGCACTCGATGAAGAGGGCGTAGAGCACGGTAACCGCCGAGGCTTCGACCAGTGTGGCGAACCCGCCGAAAATGCCGCCGAGTACGATGACCGGCATCAACATATCCCACTTGGATTCCCACAGCGCGGCAAGCGCTTCTTGCCGGCGAAATGGGGTCCGCGTGGCCCCGCTGAACCAGCCCCGCTGGGCGGCCCAAGCCGCCACCACGACGACGAGCAGCACGCCGGGTACGAGTCCTCCAATGAAGAGCTGTTCGATTGGCTGCCTGGCCTTCACCCCGTAAAGAATCACGGGCAGACTGGGGGCGAACAATAATCCGATCGATCCCGATACGGTGACCAGCCCCACCGATGTGGGCTCGGGATAGCGGGCCTTGAGCAGGACGGGAAGCAAGAGACCGCCCATCGAGAGAATGGTGATGCCGGAAGCTCCCGTGAGGGGCGTGAAGAAAGCCAGCAGGAGGGTCGTGACGATGGCCAGTCCACCCGGCATCCAGCCGAACGTCGCCGTGAAGAGGCGCATCAAGCGCCGGCTGGCTCCGCCTTCCGCCAGGATGTAGCCTCCCAAGGTAAACAGCGGAATGGCCGGCAGCATCTCCTCTGAGCTGAGCCGGTACGTTTCGCCCGGGACGGCATTCGCCGGCGTGCCGTCCCTCCAGAGCAGAAGCAGCGCCGCCCCGCCGATGGCCGTGAATATCGGCATCCCGAGGGCGGTGGCGATGACAATAAGCAGGCCCGCCGGCAGAAGAACGTCGATCTGATCAAGAGAAGGGATCAGCCCGAAAATGGCGGGAACGGCTAGTCCGAGCGAGGCCAGCAAACGCCCGCGGGGGCGCTTCGAGGCGTGCCAGATCATCCGGCCGGTGATTACACCGAAGCCCGCCGGCATAACAAGAAGCGCTACCCAAACGGGAATCCCCCAGGCAACCGTCTCCCCCGCGCCGCGCTCGATGCGAACCAAATCGAGGCTGGCCAGCAACAAGCAGGCGGCTATCCCGGCAGCCAGCGCTGAAGTCAAAATCCCGACGGCGCCGCGAAACCGGGAGGGAAGAAAGCTTTGCGTCGAAAGAGCCAGGTGGCGGTCCGAGCGCGAAGCCAGCGCGGCGCCCAGGATGGCCACCCACAAGGTAAGATGCTGCACGACGGGGATCGATCCCGCAATGCCGCGGCCCACCAACAGGCGGCCGGAAATTTCCACCAGTGGAAGCGCGGCCATCGCTGTCAGCACGGCGATCGAAAGCGAGTTTTCGATTCGCGCGACGGCCGTGGGCTGCTCGGGACGGGACATCGTGTTACCTACAAGGGGGGCGTAGTCAGTCTAACCCTAATACTCGTTACTTAGCGACCACGGATGCTCGAATCGCTCACTGGGATTCCGATCTGGCCGCATCCAGGTTGTAGGGACACAGAAGGTGGCAAACAGGCGGCCCCTGGGCGCGACATGTCGCGCCCGTACATGACAAACGGTGTTCACCAGCTGGCCGTCGGCTAGTTTCCTGTTCGAGCGTTGCGGAACTCGTCGCGCAACCGCTTGACCTCGTCGAATAAGTCCGCGGGAACATAGCGGCCCTTCAGCTTCGGGTAGGCCTCTTCGGCCTCCGCCCTCCACAGGGCGCGCTCCCGTTCATCGAGCTTGGCCACCTTCAGACCCCGCTTCTTCATCTCCTCGATGGAGTCCGGTCCCAGACGGCGGATTTCCTCGCGCAGTTCGTCGCCGGCGGACCGCGCGGCTTCGAGCATCCGGGGTTGATAGGCCTCGGGGATGCGGTTCCAGGCTCGCCGGCTGATTACGGTCCCGGCAACAATCGGCGAGAACTTCAGATCCATCATGTTCTTCGCCAGTTTGTAGGACCCGTCGATCATGGCGAATAAGGGAGGGACGTGGAAGGCGTTGATCAGACCGGTTTGCAGAGACGTTAGCATGTCGGTCAGAGAAAGGGGAATGACGCGGAAGCCGAACTCTTTCCACAGCTTTTCGCCGTCAGGGTCGCCGGCCGAGGTGAAGAGCTTCATCTTGCGAACGTCGTCGGGGGTCCTGGCAGGGGCCGTGCTGAAAAAGCGCACCCAGCCCGCGTCGCCCCAGGTGAGGACTTTGAATCCTTGCTCTTCGAGCCGCTGCTCCAGACGAGGCGCAATCCTCTCCCGCACATAGTCCAGCTCTTCATAGGATTCAAGCATCATGGGAACGTGCAGGCAGGCCACCCCATTGTCGATGCGAGACAATCCTACCTGCGAAAGAGCAACGGCCTGGATAATCCCGCGGTCGACCTTGCGGACCATCTCGGGACCGTCTCCCAGCTGCCCGCCCGGGATGACGACCACGTCAACCTCGCCGCCCGAGATCTCACGCCACTCCTGGCGGATGCGCAACAGCGCGCCGTGCCAAGCCGAATCGCGCGGGGCGACCGATCCGAGCCGGATACGAATCTTGGCCTCGATCGCCGGGACCAAGCCGCCATGGCCGAGCAGCGCCCCCAGCAACAGCAACCTGGTAAATCGTCGGCTTCTCATCGGTTTTCTCCCGAGGCTTCTTCCACTTCGTCGTCTAGGATCAGATCGTCGATACGCGCCAGCAGCCGGCGCGCGCGGCGATGAGCAAGCAAGTTCACAAGGCGAGTCGCCGGGGTCTCATCGGGGTCCACGGAGAGAGCCTTTTGGAGTAGCGAGCGAAACTCGGGCTTGTTCTGCCTGGGTAGGGAAACGGCCTCGGCGTACGCAACGTATAGCCCCGCGCTTTTCCCCTCGGAGAGCGCTAGCGCCCTTCGATAGTGGGCCCCCATGGCACCATAGTCGGCATCGCCGAGCTTGGCGGCCGCCAGCTGTATCTTGAAAGCGTGGAGCGCCCCCTGGTTCCAGGCTTCATCGAGATCCAAGGCGCGCTCCAGCATGGCTTCGACCTCGGGCAACCGGGCCAGCGACGTGGCATCGCTCGACGATACGGAGATCGCCAGCCCCAGCGAAGCAGCCGTCCAATAAAGCAGCGGAACATCTTGCCGCTTTTTCTTCTTATTGTGGACCACGGCGAGGGCCGCCCCCGGGTCGGCCACTAGGTTGGACTCTAATCCTGGGTAGGAGACCTCTAAGCCGCGCATGCAGTATCGGTAGGCTCGCAAGTAAAGCTTGCGCGCTCGGGCGCGCAGGGCTCGGGCGCGATCGAGATCCTCGTCTTCGGCAAGCTCGGCCTCGTAGTCCACGTAAGCATAAGAATAGAGAACGAACCCTTGACAAGCGCTGACGAGAAGGCCGCGGTGGTTCGGAGACTCGGCCAGCAAACTCTCCATCAGCTTCAGGCCGAAGGGCAACGCTTCGCCGACCAGTTCAATGTCTTCGTCGCTTTCGTAGACCGAGTTTCCCGACGCCAGCGTGTCGCCGATCTTGTTGATGGCGTACTTTTTGAGCGAACAGCCCGGCCCTAGCATCACGATCAGCAAAAGAACCCCGAAAAGACTTTTTCTTATAAGCATTGGTCGATCCCGATTCTTGCTTTAGGGTTGAGGATTCTCTCCGAGCGGGTCACGATCCGGGAGTTGGTGCTCTGAGGGTGACTGCATCCTTGGGCGCGCTCATGGTCGTCTGCTTTACTTAATCTATCCTTCCATTCAGCGGAAGTCCACGTATTCATACCACTAGACTAGATCCGGAATCGAGAGCCGTCAACGAGTTGCGTGCCACTTTCCGAACTGTCCCAATTTTGGCGGCTGCCATGGGCCTCAACATTCGCATCAGCAAGGACAGCAGCGTTTTTCAGCCTGCCGACGTTTCCTGATGTCGGTCGGGACAGTGCCGGGCCCCGGCGGCCTTTTCAAGCTTATCGACGTCCCTCAATCCTCACCTGCGTCGCCGACTTTTTCTGCATCCTTCCCACATTCTCTTATGGACCGCAGGCGGATGATACCTGAGCCAATGTCATCCAGTACGTTCAGTACGTTGAGCACGGCGAACAAGCGCGACGGCGTAATGGCGGGCCTCTCGTGTGCTTTGGTCGTCGGGTGGCGCGAAGTGTGGGCTAGAGGCCCCGCGCCCGTGGGTCGCGCCGTTTGGGGCTGTGTCGAGGGAAGGAGGAGAGTCCTTAGATGGGCCGAATGTTACGGTGGATAGCGTAGAGAGCCAGCTCGAGGCGGTCCGAAACGCCTAGCTTGTCGAAAATGTTGTGCAGGTGGTTCTTGACGGTTTGCTCGCTGATAAACATCCGTTCGGCGATTTCCTTGTTCTTGAAGCCTTGAGCGACCAGCGCGACGATTTCCCGTTCCCTATTGCTGAGACGAGGCCTCTCGCGTTCCCTGGGGCTACCCACCTCGCCAGGCGTGGCGAACTGCCTCATGACTGCCGCGATGGTCTTCGCGTCGAGCCAAATCTCGCCGTGATACACCTTGCGAATGCTCTTGATGAGCAGCTCCGTGGCCGTCTGCTTGAGCACGATACCCGAAGTACCGTACTTCATCGCCTGGACGTATTCGCCCTCGTCGTCGGAAGCCGTAAGGACGATGATTTTCGTCTTCAGCTTTTGATTTTGGATCCGCTGCAACGCCGCGATCCCATCAATCCCAGGCATTTTGAGGTCCAGCAATAGGATGTCGGGCTCAGACTGGCGGAGCACGTCGAGCACTTCGCTGCCGTCTTTGGCTTCCGCGCAAACTTCAAAGTCGGCCTCCAGAGAAAGCAACTTGCGCAGACCGTCACGGAAGATTGTGTGATCGTCCGCAATCGCAATGCGTATTTTCTCCCCAGACGAGTCCCCGGCGGCGGTGTCCGCTCCGGCGTCGGCGGTGCCTTCGAGTCTTGGCATGGCGACTAAACTACATCAGGGGAACTAGGCCCACTCACCCCAGTCCCCGTATTGTAAAGTTCTATACGTACCGTGTCAATCGTATGGGGATTGCTATGCCAAGAGGCAATAGAAATGTCCCCGTGGGGGAAGCAGTAGAAGTGTCCCTGTTGAGGAGAAGAGAGTCGAGAGAAAATCGTCGTCGTCGGGCTGTGGGAATGTGGGAATCGCGGATCGATTTCCAAGGCGCGGTGGGAAGGGTGGGAACCTCTCGTTGCGGTGCGAACCCTCCTCGCTGTGGGGCGAGGTTTTCCACGCTTTCCATCCGGCCCGTCATTTCCACACGGCCGCCGCCAAGGGTAGCAAGCGGGCGCGATTCATCCCGCCCGGGCACCCCATACCGTGCTCCTACATCCCGGGCGGCGGGCATTCGCTTCCCGTGCGACTTTTGCCACGGGCTGCTAGGCAACTTGTCATTTCTCCTTTTGTTCTCCTCCCATTAAGGACACAAGTCACTGAAAAAAATGGTTAAGTTTCTTAGGAAGAGAGTCGGAAATTGAGTTTGTTTGGTAACTTTTCCTCCTCCATCTTTTCCAGTGTTGGGCCCCCTACCCGAAGCGCGAAGAGCAAGGACCTTTGCGGTTCTATTTTACCAGCCGGGAACGAATCTCACTCAAGTGAAAGCCCTAAGTCATTGGAAATATTAGGGGTTCCGTCACGGGACTAACTAGCCCGCTTTTTTCACCACAGCTGCTGTGGATGAGGCTGAAAGGCCCGGCGGCCGGGGTCGGCCAGAGTTGGTGTAGATCCTCCCGGAGTCCGGATAAGAGGGAATTTCTATTGCGCGTTCCAGGGGACGTTATCATTCCGCGACAACATGTCCGTGGACGTCAATTGTCGGTCGGCGTCAGCAGGGCGGCACGAGCGGCTGCCGAGACAGTCAAGCGGCCCGTGGTTTCAGAGGGGGCTCTTGAGTTCGGGGTTCAGTTCTTGGGCTGTCCGGAAAGCAGCCTGGGCGGATTCTTTCTCTCCACTCTGCATCAACGCCATGCCGAGGTGAAAATGGGCATCCGGGTAGTCAGGCTTCAGCTTCACCGCGATGCGAAATTCGCGAATGGCCTCCTGCAAGCGGCCTTTTCTTGCATAGGCGACACCCCGGTTGTCGCGGCACTCGGTGCACTCGGGCCTGAGCTGCAAAGCCTGGGTAAACTCCCGAATGGCGCCGTCCAAATCACCCTGCTGCCCCCGGGCCAGACCCAGGCCATAGTAAGCCTCGAAGTAATTCGGCCTGCGTTCCAAGGCGCGCGACAGAGCGGCAATGGCCTTGGCGGATTCACCGTTTCTTGCCAGAGCATAACCGAGGTAATAGTGGGCGTCGGCCCACTCGTCTTGCAGTGCGATTACTTCCTCGAAGTAACCAATGGCTTTCGAGAGGTCCCCCTCGGTCAACTCCTGGATGGCCTGCCTCATCTTGGTATCGGCTAAGGAATAGTCGAAGTCGGCGGCCTGGATCTCCTGCGCTTCTTTAAACGCCGCTGCGGCAGCCTCTCGGTCCCCTGCCCGGCGAAGGGCGTTGCCGAGCGTCCGGCGAATCTCGACGTGTCTTGGCAGCAACTCCGCGGCCCGTTTTAGCTCCACGATCGCCTCGGGGATTTGCTCTTTCGCAAGCCGAGCCGCGCCGAGGTAGTATCTGGCCTCACCCGCGTTGGGATCGATTTGAGTCCCTTTTCGGAATGCCTCAATCGCCTGGTCAAGGCGGCCTGCCTGCCGCAGCGCAAGTCCCAGACTGACGTAGCCGACGAGCAATTCCTCATCCAGCCGAATGGCCTCTCGCAGCTCGACGATGGCCCGCTCCAGGTCGTTCTTTTCGTAATAGGCCAGGCCCAAGTTGTAGAGCGCCTGAACATAGTTCGGCCTGAGCGCAAGCGCTCGCTCGTAGTGGTGGATCGCCTCGTCCGTTTCTTGCTTGACGAGCACTAGACCGAGGTGGTTGTGGGCTTCGGGGTAATCCGGGTTCCGTTTGACCGCTTCACGGAACGCCGCCGTGGCCCCGTCGAGGTCGCCCAACTGGCCCAAGGTCAGTCCCAAGTTATTGTGTGCTTCGGCGTAGTCCGGGCGCTGCCGAACCGCTTCCCGGAAAGCCTGTAAGGTGCCCTGAATGTCTCCTTTTTTGCCGCAAGCGAGACCCAGGGCGTTATGCGCTTCCGGGTAGTTCGGCTTTAGGCGGATCGCCTCGCGGAGGGACGAGATTACTTCGTCAACGGGTCCCTTCTCCCACTGCGCCAAGGCCAGCGCATAATGAGATTCCGCTCGCTCCGGCTTGAGCCGGACGGCCGTCCGCAGTTGCTGAACGGCGGCGCCGTGATCACCCTGGCGGCGCAGCAACACCCCGAGATCGTAGTGCAGGTCGGCGTCTTCGGGACCCTGCCGCAAAGCTTCGCGCAGCAGCTTGATCCGCCGCTGGATTTCAACTTGATCGGCGGGCG
Source organism: Bryobacterales bacterium (assembly GCA_965206025.1). Lineage (GTDB taxonomy): Bacteria > Acidobacteriota > Terriglobia > Bryobacterales > UBA6623. Next base: position 92,388 of record CBDBIU010000005.1, read on the forward strand.
AGAGAGTTGCCGGCGGCCGCTGTTGTTTGGCTTGGGAGTCCGCCGCTCCCCTCGCCGAAACGGAAGTGAGCAGCAACAGGCCGGCCGTCGCGACGGCGTATAGGAGGACCCGCGCTGCGGGCTTTGCCCTCATCGAATTAGCGTATCCTTCCTTGGAGACCCTTGCTCGGACCTTTGGAGACCCTTGCTCGGAGAGACCCTTCCCACGCAGCCCCAGCCGTGCTCAACGTAGTTTCCCGGCCGGACGCCGAACGGAAGTCGCTGCCTATCTCGGTGACGCCAAGATACAAGCCGGCCAGGCTCCTGACTCCGTAACAGGGCAACAATATCATCGTACCTCCAACGCGGAGATGTCGGGATCGAAAGTCCGACACAGCAGGCTGAAAGGGTGCGCCATGTCGCCGGCAGATCAGAAAGTCTTGTCCGGGCTCGAGTATTGGGGCTAACGGCCCGCCCCTTGACGGGGCGCCCTGCTAGAATGCAGAGGCCGTGGTCGCGGCTTTCCCGGATGGAGAGAACCGTTATGAATCTTATGAAGAAGATACCGTTTGTTTGTGCCTCGATTGCGCTCTGTGCATTCGCGTTACAACCGGCGCCCGCCGCCGAGAAAGGACTGGGCTTCTTTATTACCAGTGCGGGCCCGGGTGATGGAGCCTCTCTGGGTGGTCTGGCCGGCGCCGACGCGCACTGCCAGACGCTCGCCGAAGCCGTCGGGGCCGGCAACCGTACCTGGCGCGCCTACCTGAGCGCAAGCGCGGGCGGCGGCACGGCCGCGGTCAACGCCCGTGACCGCATCGGCGGCGGCCCTTGGTACAACGCCAAGGGCGTCCGCGTCGCCCGCAACGTCGACGAGTTGCACTCAGAAAGCAACAACCTGGGCAAGCAGACCTCGCTCAACGAAAAAGGCGAGGTCGTCAACGGCCGGGGAGACACACCCAATCAGCACGACATCTTGACGGGATCCCAGGCCGACGGCACCGCCTTCGCGGACGGCCAGGATCATACTTGCGGGAATTGGACGAGCAACGGGGAGGGCAGCGCGCAAGTCGGCCACCACGACCGCCAAGGCGGCGGTAGCGCCCCCACTTCGTGGAACTCCGCGCACGGCTCCCGGGGCTGCAGTCAAGCGAATCTGCAAGGTACCGGCGGCAACGGCTACTATTACTGCTTCGCCGCCGAGTGAGACAGTCGCTCCGTCCAAAATCACCCGCCTTCATCCCTTTGAGGCGGGCCGTACGCCCATGGCCGCTCACTGGCGTTCGCGGCTCCGAATCTTACATCGCGAAGCCGTGCGTGAGTAAGAAACTGAGCTTGGAACGCTAGTCCGCATGTCTCTTCCAGGAATCGTGGAACCCCATGCCTTCAGGTTACAGCTCACCCCAGTTGTTGCAGCACGGAGTATCCCATCATGACCGCCATGACGGCGGAGGTGACCCAGAGAGTTAGGGTGATCCATCCCTTGGGCGCAATGCTTTTCGGGAGATGACGGTAGCGCAAGTAGAGAACCGAGAAGCCGATAATGGGCAGCATCAAGGCTTGCGCGACGCCGCCGATCTTCACCAGCAGAACAAGCTCGGGCAGGGCCATGTAGTAGATCACCGGCAGGACAAGCACAACCCCGGTGAGAAGCTGAATTGCACGGCGCCGCCGCCGATAATCGCCGCCATCATAGGCGCCCGCCAGTGCGGCGAAGTCGGCGAAAACGCGTGCGCTGGCGGCAGCTCCGCCGAAGATGGAGGAGTACAAAATGGCTACGGCGCCGGCTAGAAAGAAGTGCAGCGACCAGGCGCCTAAAGTCTCGGTATAGATGTTCGACAGAACTCTCAGCGTCTCGGCGCCCTCGGGAACGACCCCCAGCCCATGCAACACACCCGCGCCCAGCAGGTAGAAGGCGATCGTGGCCGCGGTGTAGAGCAGCATCGAGCTCGCTACGTCATAACCCATCACTTTGATCCACCCGCGGGCCCGACCCAGCCAGGCACTGGTGTCGTCGCGAGGTCCTGTGAATCGTGCGTACCCTTTTTCGATGCACCAGTACGGGTAGATCACCAAATCGGAGGAACCGACCCCCGTAAGACCGAGTACCGCGACCGCCGTCACCAAACCGCCTTGCGGCAGATCGAACAGCAAGCCGTCCAGCAGACGCGGCCAGGAAAAGAACTCCGGCCTCATTCCCAGCAGCACGGCCGCGCTGACGGTTAAAGCGGTGAAAACCGCGACGAGGGCGAAGGAAACGTTTTCGACCAGACGGTATCGGCCGACCGCCAGTACCACCAGAGTGACCAGCATGACGATCCAGACCCAGGCGCTAATGGCGACCGCCGGGACGATGCGGTTGAGCACTTCGGCGATGCCCGCGAACATCCCGCTGAGCGCCGTCAAGGCTGTCGCCTCCATGAGAAACCATGTCCAAACCACCCACGAAACCCGAAAACGCGGCCCCGGAACGCGGTTCAGCGCCGCCAGCGCGGTTTCGCCCGTGCCCACCGTATAGCGGCCCATTTCGTTCTGCACGACGACCTTGATCAGGCAGCTCACGATGACCAGCCACAGTAGGCGGTAGCCGTTCTCGGCCCCCAGCACGGTGGTGACGATCAGCTCGCCGGTGCCGACGACCGTGGCGGCGGTGATCAGACCGGGTCCGATCCTTCTCAAAGCGCCGCTGACGGTATTGGGTGGAACCTCGATGCTTTCAGGATGAAGCGCGTAAAGGTCGACTACAGTTTGATCCGCCATGGTTGAAGTGGAGGCTTCGGGTTAACGCGTGGACTGTCGTGGAGACCAGTTCACTATGGATTCAGAAACGTCGCTCTCGACATTGACGTGGCGGACGCTTTCAGCGTGCTGTGTGCCGGTGTTCTTGCCGGCCTCCAACCGGCCGGCGGAAGGGCCGGCGCGCCAACCAGACATGTCGCCCGGGAATGGCGACACGGCACGCTAGAATGCGTGCGCCACATCGCGGCCCGACACAGCACGCTGAAACCGTCCGCCACGTCAGTATGTGATCGGCTTGACAGTCCCTCACCCCAGCCGTTGCAACACCGAGTACCCCATCATGACGGCCGTGATGACGGAGGCGACCCACAGCGCCAGGGTGACCCATCCTTTGGGAACCAGGCTCTCGGGGAGATGAACGTACCGCAGATAAAGAATCGAGAACCCAACAATGGGAAGCATCAGAGCCTGCGCGATGCCGCCGATCGTTACCAGCATAACGGGCTCGGGCAAAAGGAAGTAGTAGATCACGGGCACGAACAGTACAAACCCGATGAAAAGTTGTGTCGCACGGCGGCGCGACCGATAGTTGCGCCGATCATAGACTCCGAGTAGGCCGACGAAGTCGGCGTAGACGCGGGCGGTGGCCGCGCTTCCGGCAAAGACGGATGAGTATAAGACAGCGACGGCGCCGGCCAGAAAAACGTACAGTGACCATCCGCCGAGCGTCTCGGTGTAGATGTTCGAGAGAATCGCGATTGTCTCGGCGCCTCGGGGGACGACGTCCAGCCCGTGCAGCACTCCTGCCCCGAGCAGGTAAAACGCGATCGTCGCGAAGGTGTAAACGAACATCGAGCAGAGAACGTCCACGCCCATCACCTTGACCCATCCGCGAGATCGGCTCAGCCAGGCCGGCGTGTCGTCGCGGGGGCCCGCGAAGCGGGCATACCCTTTCTCGATGCACCAGTAGGGATACATCACCAAATCGGACGATCCCACTCCCGTAATGCCGAATACCGCAACGGCAATACCCAGGCCGCCGATCGGCAAATGGAACATCAAGCCGTCAACCATCTGGGGCCAGGAAAAGTATTCTGGTTTCATCCCCAACAGGACCGCGGCGCTGACCGTTAGGGCGGTAAAGATGATCACCAATCCCACGGAAACCTTTTCCACGAAGCCGTAGCGGCCAATCACCAAAACGACGAGCGTTACGATCGTCACCACCCAAACCCAGGCGCCGATCGTCACCGCGGGCACGATTCGATTCAGCACCTCGGCGATGCCGGCAAACATGCCGCTGATGGTCATCAAAGTCGTCGTTTGCATCAGAAACCAGATCCATACTACCCACGAAACCCGGAAACGCGGTCCCGGAACGCGGTCGAGCCCTTCCAGCCCGGTTTTGCCGGTGGCCACCGTGTAGCGGCCGATTTCACTCTGGACAATGACCTTGATCACGCAACTCAGCACGACGAGCCACAGCAAGCGGTAGCCGTTCTCGGCCCCCAGGACGGTGGTAGCAATGAGTTCGCCGGTTCCGACGACGGCGCTGGCGATGATCAGTCCCGGTCCGATCCAACGGAGAACGTCTCGAAAGGCAATGGGCGGGGTCTGAACGCTTTCAGGACGAAGCTCGTAGGGATTGTCTACAATTTCGCTTGGCATGGATCGGGGCCGCTGCGAGGCAACTCGGGAGAAATGCCGTTCGACGAGCGTAACAGTAGCAGCCGGTTCCCGTGTCGCGCAAGCCTTCACCGAGCTGGAGCCGCCGAAGCAGGGAGACCGCGGACGCGACACATGGTTCTCCCGGAAACGATCCACTTTTGCCTGCGTAGTTCAATGTATATAATGAACATATACAATGGAGGGAGATGAATCTGATGCGATCCTAGAGAATCTCGCCGGCTGCACGGCTTTCGAATGGGATAGCGCGAACGCCGGAAAGATTTGGCGGAAACACGGTGTAACGCCGAACGAGTGTGAGCAAGTCTTCTTTCACCTGCCCCTCGTACTGGCCCACGACACGGGTCACTCGCGGGCCGAGCGCAGGTTTTATGGACTGGGCGTCACAGATGTCGGACGCTTGCTGTTTGTCGTATTCACCCAGCGGCAGGATCGGATCCGTGTGATCTCGGCGAGGGACATGAGTCGAAAGGATAAGGAAGGTCTACGAGTCATGGTGAAGAAAAGAGTGCCGAAACTTAAATCGGAACAGGCGGAACGCAAGTTTTGGGCCGGCAAGGACTCGTCTGAATACCTTGACTGGCGCAGGGCGAGACGAGTCGTTTTCCCTGAACTCCGCCCCTCAGTAAAGACGATCTCCCTGCGAGTTCCCGAATCTATGCTGGAAGAGCTGAAACTGCTTGCCCATCGGAGAGATGTCCCGTACCAGTCGTTGATGAAGGTGTTCCTGGCCGAGCGAATCGAGCAGGAGCTTGATCGCCGCCGGCGCGGTCAAAAGGTTGCCGCACTAGGCAAGCCCGCTCGCGGTTAGCCCGCGTTTATCACCAGGCCCCGACAAAAGCGGGATCAAGCGGTTTCTTCGCCCACTGGAGATCCCTCCGGGCGAGTCTCCAAGTAGCTCTCTCGGGCCAGGGCGATGAGGAACACCAGGATCGCCAGCGGAGGGACCGCCCCGTAAGGCTTGCCGAAAATAGCGATGAAATAGGGTATCGGAACAAGCAAGGCGAAGGCGGCGAAGCGCGAAAAAGAGCTCTTCGACACAAACATGACCAACCACAACGGTAAGAGGAGGAAAGATGCGTCGTATCGAAACACGTGCGGCGCGATCAACAGGGACCCCGCCAGCGCCGCTGCCAGTGACCGCCAGTAGGGTGCTTTCCGCACCGCCATGCCGGTCAGCGCGAGCGTCAAAACAACCAGTACGCCCGAAAACAGGGGGGAGTCGATATTCAGGTTCTCTCCGATGGCATAGATGTTGATCATCAGCGCCGGCAGCGGCGAAAGCGCCTCGATGTCCTTGGCGGTCAGCAGTGCAACGTAGAGTTGCATTCCTTGGATGCCGCTCAGCAAGGCGCACAGCACGACTTCCACGATCGCGGCGACGCCAAAGCCGAACAGCATTCTGTTCTGTCTACGGAGGAGCATGGCCGGCGGCAGCAGAAGCAGCAGATGGAATTTTTGCAGAGCCAGCCCGAGGACGGCGCCGCTCCAGAAGGGTTTCCCTCGTTCGGCCAAAACGTAAGAGCCGATCAAAATCAGCAGCATCACCGAAGAATCCTGGCCGCTGGAAATCCCATGAGCAGTAGGGAAATAAAGGGCGCTGAAGACGAGCGCGTCGGAACCGAACTTCCGAGAGGCCCAGAGCCAGCATCCGACCAGCAACAAGGTTTGCAGCAACAGCCAGCACCAAAGGGCGGTCTCGTAGGGAATCAGCGACAGCGGAGCCAATAAAGCCGCGTAAAACGCCGGTCGCACGAAGGGAATCAGCTTCGCCGTCTCGGGGAGGAGTTCTTTCTCTCTGCTGAGCTGGACTTGCTGGTCGTGGAGTTCCGCGAAACGGCCTTCCCGAGCCAGCGACGAAGCCGTGTAAATGTTCAGAAAGTCGTGCTGGCGCGCCCGATAGACGTCCATCGCTCCCTGGACAGCCCAGAAAACAATAAGCACGCTAACGAAAACCAGCGTCTCGATGGGGATGCAGCGAGTCGCCGGTCCAGTAGACGGTTCGTTCGGCACGTCCCCCCTAGGCTAGCAGGGCCCGACTCCGTCTCGGTCCCGGAGTCGGCCAACCCGGATTCCCGTGCAAGGCGTGGTGAAAATCACGGCCGTGCGTCTTGTCGGGGGCCAGCGGTGCACCAGCCGGCGGGGGGTCCATTCGGTATCATTAGAAGGGGTATTTGCTTCGAAAGGGTGTTTGCTTCCCCCTTGTGTCGCGCGTGAGACGCAATCACCATGGGTCGAAAGACCTGACGCAACACTCTAGGTTTTAAGGGAGGGGCGCTATGTACTCCACCGACGTAGATTCACCGGCGGGCCGCATACACTTGTTGGCGACCGAACGCGGTCTTGCCGCGCTCTACTTCGATCGCCAAAAGGAAGAAATGGAGCGCCGCTTTCCGTTGGAAACGAGAAAGCCGGGCCGCGGCAACCTTTGGCTGTTGCGCGCCGAAGCTTTCACGTATTGCTACTTTGCCGGCGACCTGGATTTCTCCCCCGAGATTCCGTTTGATTCGCCCGCGACGGCCTTCCAACATTCCGTTTGGGAGACCCTCGAGACGATTCCTCCGGCTTCGACGCTGAGCTACGCCGAGGTAGCGGCGCGGGTCGGCAACCCGCGTGCGTCTCGCGCCGTTGGCGCGGCGGTGGGTCAGAACCCGCTGGCTTTGGTCATCCCTTGTCATCGAGTGGTCGGGGCGGCGGGAGAGCTAACCGGCTACGCCGGCGGCCTTAGGGTCAAGCGATTCCTTCTCGATCACGAGAAGAAGCATGTTCACGGGGACTCGGTAAGAACTTTGGCGGTCGCCGAGACTGTGTCACGCTAGCGTTTGGAATAAGCCGCGTTGGGTCCAAGCTGGAGTCAAGACATCTGTTCACACTGCTGAAAACCGCCCCGCCAAGTGGCCAAGAACACCCCGGGGTACGACACCTTGCCTAAGTCCGCGCCAGAAAAGCCGGCTGGATTGACTTCAACGCGCGGGAAATCGAGGAGCGCCGATGGATCGTAAGACCACGGCGTTCGTAATATGGCTGCTTGTCTGCTGTGTCTTGTCATCATGCGGTCGGGATAGTCTCCCGGAGCGCGATTTCGAACGAGTCGCCCATCCCGGCCCGACCGCGGCGCCGTTGCTGGTCATCGGCGTCGACGGGCTCGAGTGGAGCGTGATTCTTGCCATGCTCCGAGACGGGTCTCTTCCCCACCTGGATCGGCTTATGCGGCAGGGCGTCTATGGGCGGTTGAACACGTTGCGAAACCCAAAATCGCCCATTGTCTGGACCTCGGTGGCAACGGGGAAAATCCCCGCCAAACATGGCATCGTCGCCTTCACTCGCTGGGACGATGAAGGTAAGCGGAAGCTCTACAACAACGGGGACCGCAAGACCAAAGCATTGTGGAACATCCTTTCCGATTACGGCAAGCGCGTGGCTGTGATCGGTTGGTGGATGACGTATCCGGTCGAAGAGATCAACGGAATCATGGTTGCGCAAACTAACACGTTAGGGGGAGTGCCTATCAAGGGGAGACTGATCGAAGGCTTGCCGGGACAGGTCTGGCCGGCGGTCGAGCAAAGCGAGATGATGGCCCTGCTCAAACGGTCGCACGAGGGGTTGCCCGACCTCACCAATGAGATCTTTGGCCCTTTCCCCTACCCGCTGACGAAAATGAGCAAACGCCTCTGGGCGGACTGCCAATGGTCGTTTCGGGCCGACGCAACCTATTTGAGCATCGCCCAAAGCCTGCTCAAAAGCGAAAAGCCATTTGATTTGATGATGGTCTATCTTGGTGGACCGGACGTGGTGGGCCACCGCTTCTGGCGTTACATGCGGCCGGAACTATACGATCATCCGCCGTCACGGACCGCTTCTGGCGTTACATGCGGCCGGAACTATACGATCATCCGCCGTCACGGAAAGAGATCGAAAACCTTGCCGACGTCATCACCGACTACTATGCCTACATTGACCGTTCGGTGGGAGCGTTAACAGAGGCTCTCGGGCCTGATGGATCGGTGATAATCATTTCCGACCATGGGATGCAAGCTCGAGGTCTCAAGTTGGATGCGACCAAAGCTTCCAAGCTGCGATTTTCCGGAGACCACGTCGGATCGTCTCCGGGCGTGATCATGGCGGCCGGTTCGAGGATTCGTCACACTCCGGGGCGCGAGACGCGCGGGGACCTGAGGCGGGACGATCTGCGCCCCCTTGGGTCGATATACGACATCGCCCCAACCATCCTGACCTGGATGCGGATTCCCCTGGGCCGCGACATGGATGGCCGCCCCCTGGTTCGGCTGGCGGCTGAGGATTTTGACATTTCGAATCAGCCGCGGGCTGTCTCGACCCACGACACGCGCGCCTTTTTGGCCTCTCGACCAACGCTCAGAATGGATGCCGCCTCCCATAGCGAGCGCCTGGAGCAACTCCGCAGTCTCGGCTATATCAACTAGCCTGCTTTTCTCCACGACAACTGTAGGGGCACGCCGGCTTACAGAGGGGTTCTTTCCGAAGCACTCCCGCGCTTGCCTGCTAAACTGATTCCTCTCTACCACCGAGTAGATCATCAATGTCCTCCGATCCGCGTCCCAACCCCTTGCTCCGGTTTGAATTCGAGATTCCCTTCGACCGGATCAAGGCCGAGCAGGTCGAGCCTGCCATCAACGAACTGCTTAGCCATGCCCAGGAGCAAGTCGATCGACTGGCGGCGGAAAAAAAGGAGCGCACTTTCGAGAACACCCTACTCGCTCTGGAGGCTGTCACGGAGCGCCTGGAACATGCCATGGGCATCGTCGGCCACCTGGAGTCGGTTGCCACCTATCCCGAACTCCGCATCGCCTACAACGCCGTGCAGCCCCGAGTCAGCGAATTCTACTCGAGCATCCCTCTGAATGAGAATCTGTGGCGCCGGCTGAAAAGATATGCGGAAACCCCCGAAGCGACCGAACTTGGCGGAACTCGCGCCCGGTTTCTCAAGAAAACTCTGGACTCGTTCCGCCGAAACGGAGCCGATCTCGAAGCTGCCGGCAAAGCGCGTCTGACGGAGATCAGCGTCGAACTGACCAAACTCACCACCAAGTTCTCCGAGAACGTTCTCGACGCCACGAATGTTTTCGAGTTGCTGATCGAAGACGAACCCGGACTCGCCGGGCTGCCGCCCAGCGCCGTCGCGGCCGCGCGGCAAAGCGCGCGGGAAAAAGACGCCCAAGGCTGGCGCTTCACCTTGAAAGAGCCTAGCTACGTCGCTCTGATGACGTACCTCGACGACCCGGCAACCCGGGAGCGCGTGTATCGCGCGTTCAACGCCCGGGCCGGCGGCGGGCCGTTCGATAACCGCCCCGTCATCGCCCAGGTCCTAGCTCTACGAAGGGAAAAAGCGCGGTTGCTCGGCTACGACAATTTCGCGGACCTGGTGCTCGAGGAACGCATGGCGAAACGGGGCGGGGCCGCTCAAGATTTTGTTCGCTCTCTAACAAAGAGAACACGGGCGGCGTTCCAAAAGGAAAGCGACGAACTCCAGGATTTTCGCCGCGCCCTTGAAGGCAAAGACGCACCCGCTCTCCAGGCCTGGGACCTCGGTTACTACGCCGAAAAACTCCGCCGGAGCGAGTACGAATTCGACGAAGAGGAGCTGCGCCCTTACTTCCCCTTTGAGAGCGTTCTCGAAGGCCTCTTCGGCTTGGCCCAACGCCTTTACGGGATCACGGTGAAACAGCGCGCGGGCGTTCCCGTCTGGGACCCCGCTGTTACTTACTACCGTGTCCACGACGAGGACGGCGCTTGGCTCGGCGCGTTCTACGCCGATTTCTTTCCCCGGGAAAACAAGCGCGGCGGTGCCTGGATGGACTCCCTCATTACCGGTGCCGCCCGGGAGGGCGGCTCCCGGCCTCACCTTGGCGTCATTTGCGGTAATATCACTCCCCCGGTGGGTGAGAAGCCGGCTCTGCTGACCCACCGCGAGGTCGAGACGCTCTTTCACGAGTTCGGGCATCTGCTCCACCATTTGCTGAGCCGCGTGGAAATCCGCAGCTTGGCCGGCACCAACGTCGCCTGGGACTTTGTCGAGCTTCCCTCGCAGATCATGGAGAATTGGTGCTGGGAGCGGGGGGCGCTCGATCTCTTCGCGCGGCACTATCAGACGGGCGAAACAATTCCCCAAGAGCTTTTCGCAAAGCTGAAGAGAACACGCAATTTCCGAGCCGCCGGCTCACAGATGCGGCAGCTCGGTTTCGGCGCTCTCGACCTAGCTCTGCACATCGACTACAGTCGGGAATCGGACGGGGACGTCATGCCCTATGCCTTCGATCTGCTGCAGTCGTTTTCACCCGTGAAGCTGCCCTCCGGCCACGCCATGATCGCCGGCTTTAGCCACCTGTTCGCCGACCCGGTGGGGTACGGAGCAGGCTACTATTCCTATAAATGGTCGGAAGTGCTCGACGCCGACGCTTTCACGCGCTTCGCCAAGGAGGGAATCTTTAGCCCCAAGGTGGGACAAGAATTCCGAGAGCGAATCCTCTCGAAGGGCGACAGCGAAGATCCTGCCCAACTATTTCGCGGCTTCATGGGGAGGGGTCCTGATTCCCAAGCCTTGATGAGACGTCTAGGGTTGGCGGATAGGACGTAGGCGATCCCCCGACAAGCCGAAAAGCTCGCGCGGACTGCCCGCCGGATCGACCTTTGACGCCACGCCGGTCGACCTGGTAAGACTTATGGGTTCTCGCCGACGCGGGGAAAGGCCTTCCGTGAAGCTCTCCGTCATCATGCCGGTGTACAACGAGGCTACGACCATCGCCGAGATCGTGAGGCGCGTTCAGGAGGTCGATATCGACAAAGAAATCATCGTCGTCGATGACGGTTCGACGGATGGGACACGCGACGTTCTCGGCGATATCGAAGGTGAACACTCGAACCTCACCGCCCTCTACCACGACCGAAACATGGGCAAGGGACGAGCGTTGCGAACGGGATTCGTCGCTGCCCAGGGCGATTACGTGCTTATCCAGGACGCCGATCTCGAGTACGACCCCGAGGATTACGCGAAGCTGCTCCACCCGTTGGAGCACGGGAAAGCCGACGCCGTCTACGGGTCACGCTTTATCACGACGCAGGAGCACCGCGTGCTCTATTTTTGGCACTCACTGGGAAACCGGTTTTTGACGCTTCTGTCGAACATGATGACCGACCTCAACCTGACCGACATGGAAACCTGCTACAAAGTTCTGCGCCGCGAGCTGATCCAGGCGATTCCCCTTGAAGAAGACCGCTTCGGATTCGAGCCCGAGATCACCTGCAAGCTGGCCATAGCGAAGGCGCGCATCTATGAAGTCGGCATCGCCTACCACGGACGCACCTATGAGGAGGGCAAAAAGATTAGCGCCAAGGACGGATTCCGCGCCCTGTGGTGCATTCTGAAATACCGCTTGAAACCGCTCAAGCTCGGACCCTCCTGGAAGCGAGCTACATAGAAACCTCATGTTCCGGATACATCGTGCGCCCGCGGGCTAACGCCCACGGCTCTGTTTTCGGGGTTCCAACACAGGATCGTCGCGTAAATTGGACCCGCGGTGGCGCCGGAAGACATTCCCTTCGCCGCTAACCCGGGACGCGCGTGAGCCCGGCAGCCCGGGGCCAGGGGCGATTCCACTCAAATCGTGGCGAATAAGTCAGTTAGCTATCACTGACGGAAATTATCAGATCGCGGTGCGCTCGCCGCTTCGACAGAAATCTCAACCGATTCGCGGTCCAATTGCCTGCCGGCTGCGTCATACTAAGAGGCAATGGGCGGCAGGTCCCGAGAAGTTTCCCGCATGGAAAGTTGGCCCTCGGTTTTCACCTAGCGCCCGACCCTAAGGCAAGATACTGAAAAGAATATAGTTGCCATCAAAACAAAAATTGTGATATTGTTTTCACAGGTGAAAAGGCCGGTTGCCCTGGCGTCAGTCTGGTTCCTTGTAGCGATTACTCAGTGGGAGCCGAGGGCAGTAGCTGGCAGTCGCATCGCGAGCGAGGTTGACCAACGCGAGACGGTCGCTGTCGAACGAGGGGATCGTCCTTCGCGAGTTGCGGTGCGGCATTACGATGTTCGGGAGGACGCGAAGACAGGCCGCTTGAAGCGCGTGCTTGTCAGAGGTGTCAACTCCTCTCGGATGGCGACTGGTCACGTTGCGCCGAAGAACGAAGTTGTCCAAGGATCTAAAGGCCGACCCTCCGCCAAGACATCGGAGGGCCAGGTCAGTGTTGATGAACTGGTGCAAAAGGCCGGTCGCCGGTATGGTGTTGATCCGAAACTGATTCACGCCGTCATTCGACAGGAAAGCAATTACAATCCGTTCGCAATCTCCCGAAAGGGAGCGCGTGGGTTGATGCAGTTGATTCCTGAGACGGCTGATCGTTTTGGGGTAAGTGACATTTTCGATCCCGCCGAAAATGTCGCCGGGGGCGTTAAGTACCTCCGGCACCTACTGGACCGTTATGACGGCGATCCACGGCTCACCTTAGCGGCTTACAACGCCGGGGAAGCAGCCGTGGAGCGAGCTCAGGGAATTCCTCCCTATCCAGAGACGGAGGATTACGTGAGCCGCGTCAGCCGATTCTATGCGGCCAGTGGTCGTTCCGCTTCGAGCGGACAGGCCGAGGACGATGCGAGCGAGGCGATCCGCCCACGGATCGTAGTCTACGTCGAGCGCAACGGCCTGATCCGTTTCGAGACGGAATAGAAGTAAGGGTTATGCCCTGGCTCCGACCAACAGGCCGGAGGGGTTTCCCTCTGGCAGCGGGACTCGCGGTTTCCCTCGCCCTCGTTGCGTCTTTCATCCCCCTGACGGCCAAAACGAAGCGTCAAAGAGCGGCCGATCATTTCCGAACTGCTTCTTCGTTGCTCGCTGATCTGAACGCAGTACCCCCCTACGAGTTGGGCCCCGAACAGTACCTTCTGGTCATTCGGGCCTTCCGCAAGGTTTGGTACACGAGTCCGGTTAGCGGGTACTGCGATGACAGTCTTCTGGCGGTGGCCAATCTCTATCAAGAGGCCGCGGACCGTTTCAAGTCCGACCAGTATCAGCGGCAGGCGGTGGAGACATTCGGGTTCCTGATCAGGGAATACCCGCATAGCAAGTTGAAGACGGAAGCTCGGGTGGCGGTCGAGAAGTTGACCGGACCGCAGGGGGCTAAATCGCCGGAAACCTCGACGGCGAGCCTTGACGCCCCGCAAACAGCACAACCCCCGGGCCGGGGAACTCGATCACCACAGCCGGCCGACCCAGCGGGAGCGTCGGCATCCGCCGGGGCAACTGCAAGGACCCCTGCCGTCCGGCGTCGGCAAGGTTCGGAGCCGACTCCCGGGCCTCGCCGAGGCAAGGCCCGGGTCAAGGACTTGCGCTTCTGGTCCAACGACCACTACACACGCGTTGTGATCGAGCTCGACAGGGAAGCAGACTACGAGTTTGATCATCTTCCGCGTCCCGCGCGCCTATATTTCGATCTGCTTGGTACTCGCCTGGACGCCGATCTCGAGAACTCACTGCCGCTGGCCGTCAACGACGAGCGCATCAAGCAGATTCGCCTGGGCCAAAACCGCCGCTCGACGGCGCGCGTGGTTTTCGACCTTCGCGGGCCGGTCCGCTACCGTGCTTCCTGGCTGGCGAACCCGCCGCGGTTCGTGGTGGAAGTTGCTACGAGCAGGAAGAACGCCTTCGTGGCCGAGACCAGCGGGAGTCCGGCATGGGAGCGGAGTTCGCCCGCGGCCCCTAACGGTCCACCGAAAGCCGGCAAAACCGCTCTGGCGAAGGCGAAGGAAATCCCCGCTCGGCCCGCACAGCCCGATCCGGAAAGTCCTCCGGCGGAGATTAAGACCGCCGGGGAGCCGGACCGGCCAGCCGTCGGGGCCGCTGATCGATCCAAGCGTTCCCCAACAGGCGTGTCGAGGCCGTTGGTTGAGGCGGCCACCACAACGGGGGGAGGGGCGTCCATGGCGGCGTCGTCCTCCGGGATCGCAACCAGCGCGATGGCAGGGAAGGCAATTGCAGCCCCCAGCGCCGCTCCGGCCCGAGTGGAAGCGAAGGTAGAGCATCGGCGGCGATCCCACGCGTCGGCCGCCAAGACCCCCGAGGCGGAGCCCCGGCTGTTGCGCCGGGAACCCGTGACGCAGCCATCGAAACCCGACCGAAGGTCCGCTGATCCGGAGGCTTCGGTCAGCTCTCCGGGAAATACGGTGGCGCTTTCTCAACCGCAATCCCCGGCGCCGGCGGCCGAGCGGAACACCGTTCTGTTGGCCAAAGCCGTCCCGCCACCCCTGCCTCTGCCGCCGCCGAAGCCGGCTTCGGCCACTCTGCGAGGCAAGCGGAACCTCATCCGCGCGCTCGGTCTGAAAGTGGGTAGGGTCATCATCGACCCCGGCCATGGCGGTCACGATACGGGAGGGATCGGCCCCAACGGTCTTCGTGAGAAAGACCTCGTGCTCGACGTCGCCGAGCGGCTAGGGAAGCTTATCGAGGAGAAGATGGGCAGCGAGGTCCTCTACACCCGCACAGACGATCGGTTCCTGTCTCTGCGGCAGCGCACGAAGAAGGCCAACCGGGGCAATGCGGATCTTTTCGTCTCCATTCACGCCAACTCGTCGCGCATTCGCGGCATCAGCGGCGTCGAAACCTACTATCTCAGCCTGGCCACGAACCCGTGGGCGTTAGCCGTCGCTTCGCGAGAGAACGCGGCGGCGCAACGCTCGATACACGAACTTCGCAATCTGCTGTCGAAGATCGCCCTGACGGAAAAAATCGAGGAGTCGCGTGAGTTTGCCACCCACGTGCAGACCGCTCTCTACAAAGGGCTGGCGGGCGAAACAAAGGGACTTCGGAATCGCGGGGTCCGCAAGGCCCCGTTCATGGTTCTGCTGGGAGCGGAAATGCCCGCTGTCCTGGCCGAGATCGGTTTCTTGAGCAACCCGCGGGACGAGAAGCTTCTCAAAACCGGCGCGTACCGCCAAAAGATCGCCGAGCACCTCTACAAAGGGGTTTCCCGCTACTCCGAGAGCCTCAGCCACACGACGCTGGCGCAAAAAGCGTCGTCGGGATCAGCGCGCAACGACTGAAGACCCCGCCCCGGTCTTCTCGCCACGGTTACAGCGACGCGGGTGTTCAGATTCCCCGAAGCGGCGGTCGTGGCTACCACAGGCCCATGGGTACTTGATGGGGAATGCGCGATCGCAAATGCCTTCAGACTTCAAACCGGCCGCGCGTTACGGAGCGTCCGCAACAATGAGCAAGGCAAGATATGGGACCAGATTGAACACAAAAATGCCAAGCTTGAAGATCGCCATTCCGGCGTAGTGGATGGAATCGAACGTCTCACCCGATATTTTGAACAGCCTACCGTGAAATCCATACACCCAATCATGCGCGACTGAGAACATCAAGACCCGCCAAAGCGGCAGTCCGATGTTCATCACCGCGCGCCAACCCCCCCATACCGCGAGCCGTATCCATGGTCATTTCACCACCCCCGACCGTGTTCGGCGAGTCTACTTCAGCGTGTCTTGAACACTAGCTTGTAGGGCGCAAGCGGGTTGCCGGCTTTGTCTTTGAAGTTTTTGAACTTGCTGGAGTTAAGCCAAACTTCGTATTCCTTGTTTGGTTCCAGCCTGACCGGCAGCACATTCTTCGTGTACCCGTCTTCATAACGTGGCTGGCCGGTCATCTCGGGGAACGTGTCCTTGGTCGTGTAGGCCCAAGACCAGTTGCCGTCCGTCATGGGTTCATCAAACGTGGCTGACAGCGTCGACAGCGACGGGTCCACGGACTGATCACCGTTTGCCGGTACCGTGCTGACCACCTTGGGCGGAGTTGTGTCGGTGGCGCAGGCAAGCAAAAGCCATACGGCAGCGAGTACAGTTGTTGGTCTCTTCTTCATGGGCGAAAGCACCGTCAACAGCTAAGGATACGGCAAACCGCCGCGGGTCTCCGGGCGGCACACCCGCCGTTCCAGTTCTCCGCGCTTGCCGAAAGGTCGCAGGCCGAGAACAAAATGAGAGGGTTCAGCGATTCGGTTTGCCTCTTATTCGGTTTATAAAGTATGGAGCAAAGCATTGATAATCTTGGTTTGCATTATTCCATAGCGGTTTGGCAAATGGCTTCGGCGACACCATTCTCCTTAGCCGCCCTGGCGAACGCCGGTCCCGAAAAAGGGGACTGCCGAGCTCAGCATGAGCCTCCTCCGTGTCAAGGGGTCCAATCGCAGCAGAGGCTGCTGGTCGAGCCCAACGCCGCGGAGCGCGACGACCGCGTCCTGCATCCCCCTGGCATTGTCGTCCTCGGCCCCCCGTTCGGCTTCCAAGGGCAACGTCGCAGCCACGAACCATCGCTCGCCGACAGACGTCCCTAGGCTCAAAACACCGATATGACTATGAGCTTGGGTGGCGGGGATCCTGCCCGGGTTCGATAGATAGTACTGCGCGGAAACGAACCGCTTCCGCGAAATCAATGCGCTCGCCTGGGGCCCGAAGATCGCTTCGTGGTGCGCCTGAAGGCAGGACGGCCAAAGCAGGCCCGATCAGCACGCTCCACGCGCCTAGCTGTTTAGTTAACCTTCCTGAACCCTTACCATTCACAGAGCTGTTTCCTCCGCAACCATGATGGCCCAATCCCCCCGCAATTGGACAGTAGCGCAGCCTAACGGGCCGGATCCCCAAGGCGCGCCGCGGTTTTTCTCTTGCCCGGCGAACGCATTGTTCCCGGCCGGCGGGTAAACTCATAGTAGCGTTACCCGGATAGGAGGCAAGCGGTGAACAACTCGAGATTCTATTGTGGGGTGCTGGCGCTAGTCGGTGCAGGGCTCATTATCGTCTCCTGCGGCGCTGAAAAAAAGGCGCCGGAATCCGCCGTCGTCGAGAGCCCGGCAAGCGAAGCCGATGCAGCGGCTATCAAAGAGATACACTTGCGGGAAACTCAGGCGATCAAGGAAAAAGACGTCGCTCATTTTCTGGCCTTATTCGACAGTGCCCCGGTGTTGATGCCACCCGATGGGCCGCCCATCGTCGGCAAAGCGGCTCTGGGGCCGTGGTTTTTGCGACTCACGGAAGGCCGCTCGATCGATCTCGACTTTTCGGTCGACGAGATCGAAGTGACCGCTGACTGGGCCTTCGAGAGATTCTCGTTTCGCCGAACGGTGACCCCGGCCGGTGGCGGCGAGGGGATCACGGTTCAGGGCAAGGGCAACCACGTCTTTCGCCGCCAATCAGACGGCTCCTGGAAGATCGCCCGCGATATTTGGAACGTTGAAGCCCCCGACGCCGGCGGGATGCCTGGTGATCGGTCGACTCGCGCGGGCGGAGCGGGCGCCCGACGCCGGGCCGGTCCCTCTAGCCGCTCTTCCCAGGACGAACTCATCGGGCGTTTGCGAGCGGAGGTGGCCGAGCTGCGCCGCCGGCTCAGGGATCGCGACGCACCAGGGCCCGGCGATTCCTCCCAGGCGAAATTCATCAGGAGGCTGCAGGCCCGGTTGGCCGAGCAAAAGAGCCAAATCGAGCAGCTACAGGTCCATAGTTGCCCGGAATGCCCCGCGGCTGTCGAACCAAAGGGCGTCATTCGGCTTTGGGACGGGCGGCCTCCCGATCCCGTCGAGATTCCGATCAAGTTGGTACGGCGGTAGGAAACGATGTGGCAACATCGGGGCGCCGAATGCTTTTTGGTTCCGTCGCTTGCGCCCGGCTTACAGTTGGGAGAGCAGCCGGGCGCGATCAATCGCGAGGCGGCCGCGGCTTGCGCTTACGGTCCGCATGCCGCCTATTTTCGTGGTCGCGTTTTCCTTTGCCATTTGCTGAGATAGCGATATATAGCTTGCAGTCATCTTGCAGGGTTTAGTGTG
Source organism: Bryobacterales bacterium (assembly GCA_965206025.1). Taxonomy (GTDB): domain Bacteria; phylum Acidobacteriota; class Terriglobia; order Bryobacterales; family UBA6623. The sequence continues at coordinate 110,634 of CBDBIU010000005.1, forward strand.
CCTCAGGATGCCCTCTTTTGATGGAAAAGTGATAAATCAGCGCCCCCGCGACGATCGTCGCCAGGCTCCAGGCCGCGACCTTCACTTCACTGGTCGCGAAGTGGAGAAATATCCATAAATTGACCGCAATGTACAGACTCGGAAGCAGGGGATAGCCGAAGCTGACCCAGGGCAGTCGCTTCCACTCGGGACGTCCGCGGAACTTTAATAATGCCAATACCGAAAGGGCCGAAAATAGGTTCAGCGTGAACCCCACGTAGACGAGCAAATCTCGGAATGTCGCCGTCAGAATCAGCAGGCAACAGCAAATGCCCTGGCAAATAACCGCCAGCCAAGGACTTTTCCATCGCGGATGTACCCTCGCGGCGATGGCAAAGAAAGCGCGGTTCTTCGCCATCGCGTAGTAAACGCGCGGACCGATCATGCACATGGCATTGACCGTGGCCAGCAGCGAAACTGCCATGGCGGCGCTGAATAACCCGGAGACGCGAGGGCCGAAAAGACTGGCCGAGGCCGCTGATCCGACCGCCACCACGCCCTTCAGATCCTCCAGAGGCGCGGCGAAGACATAGAGACAATTCAGGACGACGTAAAGGATCGCTACCAGAAAGGTGCCCAGGATCAAGGCGATGGGCAGTGTTCGCCCGGGGTTTCGGATTTCTTCCGCCACGTAAACGGCCGCATTCCAGCCACTGTATCCCAGATAGACAAAAACTAAGCTGATGGCGAACTGTACACCCAACCCGTGCGATGAGGTAGGTTCGATCGACTGAGTGAAATGTCCCCAGTCGCCCGTGCCAACCGTGAAACCCAGCACGACGAAAGCCGCGATGACCAGCAGCTTCGTCGCCGTCAGAACATTTTGCAGCGCGGCTACCTGCGAAACCCCAAGCAAATTGAGCAGCGTGAAGGCGATCACGATGCCGCAGGCCGCCAGTTGCGCGCCGCCCAGCTGAATCGTCACGAACCCCAGCTCTATGACAGTCGCACCCGGGTGTCCGGACTCAAGGCTGGGATAGAAGTGCGCCAAGTAGGCCGAAATCGCCAAGGCGGTGGCCGCAATCGGGGCGGAGAAACCGGCGAAGAAGCTGACCCAGCCGTCGATGAAGCCCCATGTCGGTCCCCAGGCCTCGGAAAGGTAGACGTATTCGCCTCCGGAGCGCGGGAAATTGATGCCCAGCTCGGAATAGCACAGCGCGCCGAGCAGGGCTATGGCAGCCCCGACGAGCCAAATTCCCACGACAAGCTGTGGCGACCCCAGGTCGCCGGCCAGAAAGCCGGTCGTGGCGAAAATGCCGACTCCGATCATGTTCGAGACAACCAAAGCCGTGGCGCTGACGACACCCAGTTTCCGCTCCAGTTGGGCTTCGGACATAAGTCTTGAGGATATCGGGTTTCCGGCACCTTTGGGAGAGACGCTCGTGAATCTTGCCCTCGGGCTGCTTTGGTGCCATCCTCGGAAGAGATGCTCGCCGTGTCACGAGCAACCGCTATTCGCCGGACGTTGGGGCGGGATCCGCTCGCGGCCTTCGTCTTCGTTTTCGCCGCCTTCTGCGCGTGCGGAAGCCTTGCGGATCCCCCCGCTTCGGCCGCCGCCCCGGCAGCCTCCCATGAAGCTCGGCGCACCTCGATGGTGCGTCAACAGATCCGCGCTCGCGGAGTCAAAGACCCGCGCGTGCTGGAGGCAATGGAAACCATACCCCGGCATCTGTTCGTGCCCCGGCGCCTGACCCGCCACGCCTATGACGACCGACCTTTACCGATCGGCGCCGGTCAGACTATTTCACAGCCCTACATCGTTGCCTTCATGAGTGAACTGCTCCATGTCAAACCGCGGCACAAGGTATTGGAGATCGGGACCGGCTCGGCTTATCAGGCAGCCGTGCTGTCGCGGTTGGCGGAAAGGGTCTACAGCATCGAGATCGTCCGGAGCCTCGGGGAGCAGGCCCGAGAGCTCCTCCACCAGCTCGGTTATCGCAACGTCGAGGTTCTCATCGGCAACGGCTACCTGGGCTGGCCCGCAAACGCCCCCTTCGACCGCATTATCCTCACCGCCGCACCGCGGGAGGTCCCCCAAGCTCTCGTCGATCAGTTGGCCGCCCCCGGACGCCTGGTAGCGCCCGTCGGGACGTCCGGTTGGTCCCAGGATCTCATTGTCATCGACAAGGACGCCGCCGGAAAAACGCGCCGGCGGAAGGTATTGCCGGTCCGCTTTGTGCCCATGGTGCATAAGCCGAACCAGCCGTAGTGGACTTCCTGAAGATGAGTTCGCTACCTCCTGAGCTTTGGACCGGCAGGAGTGCCGGTCGCTACTTTGCCACTTGTTCGTCACGTGGTGAGAAAAGCGGGCTAGCCGCCGTGAATCGTGATCTTGCGCGACATGGCCTTCCAGAACCAGCCGCCGAGAATCACCAGAACCCCCACCCAAACCAGCTGGACGAACAGAGCTTCTCGAACCTCGGCGAGGCTCAACTTCCCCAGATAGATTCTCAGCGGCGTGTAAGCGATGTGCTGGAAAGGAAGGTAGGAAAGAGCGGTTTGCACGGCGGGCGGGAACATCGTCATCGGGACGAGCAGGCCGGAGAGCAATTCCAGAACGAAGAACTTGGCCCGCAGCAGCCCCAGGATCGACTTCAAGCGAACGGCGGAAGTTCCTATTAAGAAGTTGAGCGCCGCCATGAGAAAGACACTGGCGAGAAGAGAGACGAGGAACAGCAGAAAATAGGCCGCGCCGGCCGGTGGCTGAACGGGGAAAATCAGTGTAATGACGAGTGCCGTGGGCGCGGTCAGCAACAGCAGGCGAAAACCGGCTTCCCCGAGCGCTTGGCCGATGTAGCGGGCCTGTATGGTGACCGGCTTAAGCATCGAGACCGCGATGGCGCCTTCCATTACGTCCGAGGCCATGTTTTGGTCGATGTTGTTGAAATAGACGGAGCGGATCACCCAACCCACCGCCACGTAGGTGACCATGTCTTCGAAGCTGAAGCCGCGAGCAAACTCGGCATCGGTTTGATACAGCGCCTTCCAGATGAAGTAATACACCGTCACGTTGATCAAGTAGGTCGCGACGCCGGTGTAATAGCGCAGCCGGAAGGCCAGGATGTTGACGAACCCGATGCGCGAATATTCCAGGTAGTTGCGAAGGCTTTGGGAAGCGGCCGGCGGCGTCATCGGCTTTCGAACTCAGGCACCTGTCGTTCCGTGTAGATGCGTTTGACGATTTCCTCGATGGACTCCTCGGCCATGAAGATTTCGCGAACGTCAACCTCCGCCACGACTCGGCGGATCACCTCGCCGGAGGTGTAGTTGTCACGGTTGTAGGAGAAGAGATAGGTCAGCTCGTCGATACGCTCCCGATCGACGTTCGGAAGCTCGACCTGTTCGATCGTGGCGGCCTGTTCGCGCTCCTTGAGTTCGAAGCGGATCTGATTTTGGCGCCAGAGCATACGCTTCAGGTCCGCCAGCGGCCCGTCGAAAAGGATTCGGCCCCGGTCGATGATCATCAGCCGGCTGCAAAGTTCTTCGATATCCGATAGATCGTGCGTCGTCAGAAGTATCGTGGTCCCGAAGTTACGATTGACTTCCTTCAGGAACTCGCGGATGCTCTCCTTGGCGAGCAGGTCGAGACCGATCGTCGGCTCGTCGAGAAACAACAGCGGGGGGTTGTGCAGCAGCGCGGCCACGAGGTCGCAGCGCATCCGCTCGCCGAGGCTTAGCTTTCGCACCGGCTGATGAAGATAGCGTTTGATCTCGAGGATTTCATCGAAGCGCGCCATGCGGGCTTCGTAGTCTCGGTCGCTGACGTCGTAGATTCTCTTCAGCAGACGGAATGACTCGACGACCGCAATGTCCCACCACAGTTGCGTGCGCTGGCCGAAAACGGCCCCGATCGTACGAGTGTAGGCCATGCGCTCGCGGTAGGGCGTGAACCCGTTCGCGGCGACGGACCCGGAGGTGGGGACCAAGATGCCGGTAAGCATCTTGACGGACGTGGATTTGCCGGCGCCGTTCGGTCCGATGTAGCCCACCATTTCACCCGGCGTAAGGGTGAAGGTGACCGAGTCGACTGCTTTCAGGCGCGAGTAGTTGCGCGCAAACAGGTCGCGGACAGCCCCCCCGAGGCCCTCCCGACGCTGAAATGTGCGGAATTCCTTGACCAGGTTGACCGCTTCGACCTGACCCAGCATGAATGGCTCACCATTCTAGCACGGGCGTTGGCGCTGACCCGCGCCCTCGGTGTTCACCTGCGCACGGCTGGGAAAGGTCGCGGCCCGATGGACCGGCGGGATCGCCGGTCCCTACCGACGTCCCGGTCAGATCACAGCAGCAGTCGTGGCGACGTCAGTGGGACAAGCGATCTCGCTTGTCCGAGCAGCAGGGGTCGTCCAGGATCATCCCATCGTGAGCGCCGAGGGTTTCTTGGGCAAGGGAGATAGGGAGTCACTGAAGACACAAAACGTCGTGTCTGTGACTGAACAACTTACTGCAGGGCGTTTTTGAAAAAAGCACAAACCTTCTGGAGAAAAGTACCGCGCATGGGGGACACTTGTTTGTGTTTGGGCCCCATCCGGACTCCCTCGGTGTGGCCGTAACCTTTGAGAATCCACAGCTCATTTGCCGGATTTCCAGACGCAGCCTTAAGCCTGGAAGCGTGCTCAACGGGAATGATCGGATCGTCGCTCCCGTGGATGAACAGGATAGGCCTCGGCGCGATGTTCGCGACCTGGTCCTCGGGTGCGATCGTGTCAAAGTTCAGACCATAAAGAAGCTGCCCCATCAGAGTGATTCCCGGGCTAAATACAGATACAAAAGGAAGCCATGGTATCTTGCGCTTGATTTCTCCCAACATGACATCTCGCATATCAGCGAAGGCGCTATCCGCGACGACGGCGCCAAGTTCGGGGATGGTGACGGCGGAAAGAAGCGCCGTTGCTCCTCCGTAGGACGTACCGTGGATGCCGATTCTTCCTGCTTGGAATCCCTGGCTGAGAAGGAGATCGACCGCTCCCCGAACGTCCCTCCGCTCGAGCCAGCCGAACCCGATGCGGTCGCCCCCGGAGCGCCCGCGTCCTCGCAAGTCAAAGACGAGCACATGGAAGCCGGCCTCCACATAAGCTCGCGCGATGTCGGTGTGAGCGCCGGACCAGCCGTCGGAATTGAGGCCGTGAACAAGCACAATTGCTCGATCACCTGAAGAGGGAAGCAGCCAACCTGCTAGGGGAATCTTATCCTCGGCACTCTCGAAGTGAAGTTTCTCGACCTTAAGGTCAGGGTCGGGCCCCGGCGGATTGGGCTTCGGCTGAGGTGTGACCACCAGATGCAGAATGAGGGCGCAGATCCCGAGGTACAACACTGCGGCGAGCAGCGACCCCAAGATCGCAAACCGCAGCCATCGGCGGGTTCGGGTAACCGGAGCTCGGCGCAGAGCTGGGGGGCCTGGTCGTCTCATATGGTCGGCTTACCGGCCGGTACTGCCACATGCTGGGCGCTCAAACGTTCCCCTCGCCATCGCCCCGGACAACCGGCTTTACGTCGGCTCGCGGCGGGCGAGCCGGAGGGTCAGCACCGTCAAGAACACGACGGCTATTCCGATCGCCACCCACAGCACCGCTTGCTGAGCTCCCCGCTCGGTTGCCAGGCGGGAGGCGGGCGTGAAGTCCGGGTTCGCTTGCAGCGGCTCGGTCGCCGCCTCGGAGCTTTCGACCGCCAGCACGACATCCCTCACCCTCGCCAGCTCATAGGTCGGCGCCGCGGCCTCGGGATTGCCGATCAGCAGGGAGTAGGTCCCCTCAGGCGCCGCGAAGAATACTTCCGTCGCCGGGAAGCGCGCAAGGACTTGCTGGAACGTGAGGGGCGCGTCGTCGCCGTCTTCAATGATCAGCTCGAGTGAATCGACTCTAGCCGGCTTGAAGGCGATTCTTATCGGGCCGGAGTCGCCTCTTCCGCGCACAAGGCGGCTACGAGCCAAGACCGGCTCGTCTTCGTCGCGGGTGGCCCTCAGTTCGAAAGCACGGTCGAAAAACGGCACGGAAGTCAGCAAACTAACCTGATCGATCTTGGCGGGAGTGACGGGGAGCCGCAATTGATAGCGAGACTTTCCGTCCTCGGACTCGGGTCCTTCCATCCCCAGCCCGACCGACTCGTGCCCCGCGTTCGAGTCGAGCAAATAGGCTCGCTGCCGGGATTGATCGTCGACGATCCGCAAGTCGGCCAGGTCGTCACGCGCTTGCGCCAAATCTTCAATCCCCAGCCTGAGCCGAACCAGGCCTTCCGGCGACGGCTTGGCCAGTAGACGGCGTTGGTGGGTATAGGGTCGAGTATCGATCTCCGCTCCGGGCCGCATAGCAAAGGTCAGAATGGGCGAAGCGTCAAAGGCGGGATTGGGGCCGATCGCGCCGAGCCGCGCGGGCGCGAAGCTTCCTTCTCGCGACCCGCCGCGCGTCCCGTCCCATTCGTTAGGCAGGGAGTTCCAAAGTTCGGCCAGATCGTAGCGGGGACGGTGGGCTCGGCCGCCACCGAAATAGAGTGTCCCGGACGGCTCGGCCCGGCCAAGGCTCTCGAGCGCAAAAATCAGCGCCGGCCGCCTGACGATGGCGCTGAACTTTACCTGTTCGAGGGCCGGGCTGTCGCCGTCATGGATCACCACCCGCAGCCGATCCCCGCGGACCGACGACAAGCGAACTTCCAACTCCTCCACGGTCGTTACGGCCGGGATGCGAAACACGGTTCCACGGCCCACGACGGCGTTCGTTGCTCCGGGCCCTTCGTCCCACACCTCTACCTTGCGATTCAGTGAGCGGGTGTCGGTCGCAATCCGGAGAGCAAAGGGAACCAGGCCCCGCGGTCGATGAAGCTCCACGACGGTGCGGCCGTCTGACTGCTGACGGCTCGCCTCCGTGAGCTCGACGAGCACCCGATCTTTCGACACCGTGCGGGAGTTTTCAAAGCGGAAAGCGGGCTCCAGGAAGAAGCCGTCTTCTCCTTCCAGTGTGACAATCAGGCGCTCCATGGTTCGGTCGGGCAACGTAAGCCGCGTCTTCTCGCGCCCCAGGCTGCGAAGCCGGAAGACGGAGCCGCCCTCGACCAGCTTGATCTCGGCCCCGTTTCTCAGCCGAGCCGTGATGCTCACGCGTCGCACAAAGCTCGGGCGGCTGCCGCCCAACACGAGGTCCCAAGTCCCGGTTTGCGAGGGTTCGGTCGGCGCCGACAGTTCGTAGGTTTCTCTTTGTCGGGGGGGTCCGGTGGACCGCTCAACGGTCCGGCGCTCAACCTCCAGCAATTCGGGCGTAAAGCCTTGCCGAACTTCGACCTCGGTCTGCGAACCCGAATCACTGTCAATCAGATAGGGGACCTGTCTCCCGCCCGCTTCGAGAATGCGCAGATCCGAAAGGTCCGCACGGCACGCCGCGAGTACTTCCGCGGGGAGTTCGAGGCGCGACAGGCGGCTGCTTTCTACATAGATGTCGGCCCGCGAAGGAAACAGCGGCCTGAGGCCGGTGGGTTGCGCCGACGAGTCCACGGGCAGCGCCAAGGTCAACACGAACAGGCAGGCGGCCGAAACTATCGAGGCTCGCAAAATACAGCGACTTTGGAACACGGGCACAGCATGCTGCGCCCCTACGGTCTGAACACGGGCCATGTCGCCATAATTTGCGAGACTCAGTAAGTTGCGTAAGTTCAATCTCCCTCCGACGAGCTTTTGCGGAAAACGAAGCGCTGGTAGGCCAGCGACACGGCAATGAGGCTAAACGCCAGGCCGACAAGGGACCCGACGCGATAGAGGTCCTCGAGTTCGCCGAGATCGTGCAGGAAGACCTTGCCGATGGTGAGCACAAGGAAACCGAGGCTGACCCATCGCAGCCCGACGCTGTTGCGGGAAACGCCGATGCCGAGAAGGAGCAGCGCGTAGACGGCCCAGGCCAGCGACAGAGTCAGATCCCGCGCCGCCATGTGTTCCAAAGAGATGGTGAGCTGAGATCCGGTCGAGAAGAAATCAAAGATCGTCAGGTTGATCCAAACAAATACGACCAAGGTCGCCGCCAGGCTGCAACTGATGGCCCCGAGCGGGTACCACGCCAAAGCGTAAATCGGCTCTTCCCATTCCAAGAGGCGCTCCAGCTCGAGCTTGTACAAATTCCAAGCGGAGCCGAGCAGCGCGGCCGCCGGGATCAAGTAGGTGTACATCAGCCAATTGAAAATCGGTACGCTCGAAGAGGGATGGTAGTCGAGGATCCACGGGTTGGCCACCAGCCGTACGGTGACGACGGCCAAAAGCGTCAGGCCGAAGTATTTCAGTCCGGCGTGATCGAGGCGCTTCCAAAGGGCGGTAAGCGCCAAGCCTTGTAGAGCCCAACCGAGAGTGATCCATTCCTCTTCGAGTTGCAGAGGTATCGCTATGCTGAGGAAGCCCATGGCGGCGGCCGAGAACCACACCAGCCCGCGCTTTCGCATCGCGGTATCGAGCAGCCCTTGCTGTCGCGCCCGAAAGGCGGCGCCGAGAGACAGCGCGGCCAGGGCGATGGGCAGCAGCGCGATCGCCTCCGAACCGAAGCGGATTTCAAAAAGCCGCTTCAGCGACAAGAACCACGCCGGCCCGGCCAACGCCGCGGCGCGCCATGCCCATTGCTCCCCGGCGAGGCTAGTGCGGGCCAGGAAGGGCCACCAGGAAAACAGAACGACGGCGAGAGCTTGGAAGGCGAAGGCCTGAAGCGCCGTGTCGGGAGCCGCTCGCAACGCGGGATACTCGCTCGTCCACATGAAATGCCCCAGCGCCAGCAGCAGCATTCCCGCGAAATACCAGCCTCCCGACGGGAGCCGGGTGGCAGCCAGCGCGACGAGCCCCGCTAATAGAATAGTCGTGGCCAAGTAGAGAACTGGGGCAACGCTCGGGTCGGCGGCCTCGCTCCACAAGAAAACAAGAACCGTAGCGGCGAAAACGGCGGAGGCGATATTCGCCCAGCGTTGCGCCTTCGCGTCTTTTCGGCTGAGCGCCAAAGTCTGGAAGGCCACGGCGACCGCCAAGACCAAGGCGAAATAGACTGCGGCCGCCGGAAATTCCGAGCTCTCCCGGTGGGCCACGAAAAACAGCGAAAACCCGAGGCCGAGGCCCAGAGCGGCCAACCCTTGTCTGTACTCTTCCCCCGCCACGTCGGACTGGCGAACCAGCAAGCCCGCGAGTCCAAGCCATCCGCAAAACCAAGGCCAGAAGGAAGCTGACACGGCCCAAAGCGGAGCCGCGATGAGCAGCACGAAGAAGCCGCCGGCCGTGATGAGTGTTCCTGGGGAAACTTCCGAGGGCCGTTGCTCTCGGGAACGATACCAATCCCACTCCAAGAACACGTGATAGGCTAGCGCGAGCGCGAGGCACACGCCCACGGCTTCCCAAGCGCTCGCGGTCGTCCGTTCGGCGCGGAGCAGCCACACAAGAACGACGGCGACACTGCCCGACGCCGCGCCCGCGGAGAGCAGCGGAAAACTCTGCACCCTACTGAGCCATCCGGCGACGATTGACAGCAGGAGCAACAAGGCCCCCACGGGGTAGAGATGCGGGCCGAGCTCGGCGTTGCCGGCGAAGTAAAGCGCGAAAGCGAAGGGCAGCAACACCGCGGCGACTTGCGTGGTTCGCCAAGTTTGCCGTTCGTGTTCATCCTGCTCGCCCCCTAGGGAGAGGCGTCCCGCGATCGCGTAGAAGAGCCCGAACACCGCGAGAATGCCGAGTCCGAGTAACGTCCGTTCCGGCCCCATGCGAACGAAGATCCACGCGAATTGGTAAAAGACGGTGCCGGCGAGGCTGAGCACCATCAGGACAGGCCAGCGCCGATAACGCGCCAGCGACACCAGACCCACGTCGAGCAATAAGATGTAGGCGAAAAGGCCGATCGGGTTGTCCTGGCCGGTGGAAAGAAGCAGCGGGGTGGCGAAGCCCCCGATCAGCCCCAGCAAGGCGATATCTCGGGCGTGGTGGCGCCAGGAAAGCAAGCCGCATGCCGCCGTCACCAGGATCATGAAAGCGAAGCCGAGTCCCGAGCCAATGAGATCGTAAAGAATACGAGCGGCCCAGATCGAGGCGTAAAGGATAACGATGCCCGATCCCGCCAGAGCGTTGGCCGTCGTCCGATACTCGCGCCTCAGTTTTTCCGAGAGAAGGATCGACCCGGCGCCGGCCAAAAAGCCCAGAGCCACTCGCACCGGCGGCGGAATGAGGCCGTGCTCGATCGAGTATTGAAGGAACAGAAGGGCCGCCACCGCCATGACGATTCCGCCTAGTAGGGCGGCGCCGCGGATGCCAATCCATTGTTCCCAGTCGATCCCGGCAGGGCCGCCCGGGGGGCCCGGTGGAGTCAGCGGCGACGGCTCGACGGGAGGCGGGGGTCCCTCCCCTTCACCAGTAGCCGGCTCGGGATGCACGCCCGCCGGGGGCGCCTCGGAAGAGGGCTCCGAAGGATGGATACGAGGTGCCGTCGGGGGCTGAGCCGTTGGCGGCGGGGCTGGGGATTCAGGCTGAGCGGAAACCGGCACCGGCGGGGCGTCGGCCGGGGCCGCTGCCGGAGCCTCAGCCCGCGGACCCTCCTTCTGCTCGCTGATCTTGAGCGCCGCCCGTAGCTCAGACACTTCGCGCTCGAGATTCTTGATTCGATCGAGGAGGATGGAGCGCAGATTGCCGAGTTCGAACGTCAGCTCGGAAATACGGCTGCGATTGTCTTGGGTGCGCCCCTTGGCCCGGCTCAGGCTGATGCCGAAGGCCGCGGCAAGCCCGACAACAACTAGGAATAAGAAAACATTCATAACGGGTACCCTATATTAAGTCAACTGCACACGGACCACGTGCGGCTTCTCTCACCTTTTCGCGCGAACTCTACCTCACAACGGCCAACTCTTCGATGACGTTTTCCATTCCTGTCACAAGACGAGCCAGCCGATCGTAATCGATCTTATCCGGGGTGTCCGAGGCCGCGTGGTAGTGCGGATAGCGAAACGGCGCGGTATCGGTCACCATCGCGCCGGGGTAGCCCGCCTGCCAAAACGACCAGTGGTCGGACCAGTCGACACCCGGGAGTGACCCAAACGTCGCTGCGCCCTCGGAGGGGAATCTCGTCGATTCACGAAAAGACCGAATGACCTTTCGCACCAGCCTGCGCGACGAGGTATCGCCGACGACGGCCGCGAAGTCGCCTGTCGAGGGATAGAAAAAGCCGAAGGGGACTGGGTAGTTCTGGCTGCCGAGCTCGTCCGAATAGTATCCGATGGTCTCGATGCTCAACATGGCGACGACGTTTTCTTGCCGCTGTTTGCAACGCCTCGCATAAACCAAACTTCCCATCGACGCCGTTTGAAAGTAGGGCGGCTCCTCATTCACGAAAGCCACGAACCGCAGCGTTCGCCCCGACCTGTTGCCGGCAAAAGAGCGTGCGAGGGCGAGCACGGCGGCGATACCCGTGGCGTTGTCGTTCGCGCCGGGAGAGCCTTCGACCGAATCGTAATGTGCCCCGACGACGACAATTTCCTCCGCTTTCTCGCTGCCCGCGATCTCGGCGATGAGATTGGCGCAGGCGAGGGGCTGTTCGGGAACTTTGCTTAAGCCGAAGATCGAGCGTGGGGCTACGTCGTACGTCTGTCGCTCCACATTGCCGTAGCCCGCCTGTTCGAAGCCCTGCTCGAAGCTATGCTGCACGTAGTCCGCCGCCTCGCTCAGCGCGGTGTAGTGAATCATGTTGCGCTCGCCCATCTCACGAGCCAACTTCTCGACGTGCCGCCGCAGCTCGTCGCGAAGCGTTTCTTCGGCGCGGGTCAAAGGCGGCAGTGGTCCCTGGTAGCTCTTGCCGGGCATGCGGATCATGAAGGCCCAGCAGCCGAAGCCGAGAACGACGACGATGCCGATGAAAAAGAGTGGTTTCATTTCTTGCGATTAGTATGGCCGGCGCCTTCTGGACTTTGACCCTCTATCTGCTGCGAAACGCCAACTCGACCGCTTGGTTGAACACCGTCTTGCCGCGCTGTAGCACAGCTGTTCGCCAGGAATGGTCGTCGGGAGCGAAGGCTTCTTTCAGATCCCGCTTCGTCGGATGGTCGATCCCGCCTCGGCCGTAATGGTGCCAGCGGTTTTCTTCCCGCAGGGCGTACAGTACGTCCACGGCGTCGTCAGTTCCGAACTCTTGGCACAAGAAGGATGCCTTGTCTCGAAGAACACGCCAGTACATCGTGTCGTAGGCTCCTTTTATGCGATATCCCGGGCCGCGCTCAGGATCCAAAGATGCGACACGTTCGCCAAACGCTCTTTTCATTTCGAGATAGATCGGTGAACCCTCGTCACCCGCGTGGACGAACAGGGTATCCACGCCGAATGGCCCTAAACCCGTATGCACGTCGACAATCACGACTCGCTCAGCAGGCTGCAGATGGGATCGCACGAATGCCTGAACCTTTTGCGGCCCCTCTTCGAGGGCCTTCCCGCCGAAGAAAAGGCCCTTCGGGTATTCGTATTGCCCTCCGGCGACTACCTGCTTCAGCGTCGGCATTCCGTAACGGAAGATCAGCCAACCTGCCCTGGGGTAGAAAAGATCCCAAGACGGTGGGCTCTTGGGATTGAGAAACGAGTCAAACTCCGGGTAGCCTTTGGGGGCGCCACTGTATTCTTCGTTCGGCCCGAGGAAATTGCGGTTCAAATCGACATTGTTTTCATTGAACCTCCTGAGCCAAGCCATTCCATAGGGATTGATGACATGCACCAGGACGAGCGCGGAGTCTTCAGGGATCACCGGAAGGCCTTGATCTAAGAGTTGTAACTGAATGGCCGAGCCCGCAAACGCCTCCACCCCGTGGAGACCGGATGAATGAAGAAGAACCTCGCGCGGCTGTTCGGCCCCGAACCAGGCGATGTCGATGGTCAAATCTTCTCCGGCCGGGCCTTTGGTATCAAGTTGCATCGATGTGAGCCGTCCGCCCGCTGCTTTGGATCCCTCGCGAAAGCGGGAGCGGGCGGTGAAGTAGTCGGGAGAGAAGTACGTGGCGTCCATGTTGTTCTTTGGGCTGCCGTGGTCAGTCGTGCAGGATGACAGGGAAAGCATTAGGACTCCTGCGATGAACGCAAACAGAAAAAGCACCGACACCAAAATTCTGGTAGCACTTTTCATCGAACCTCTCCTGACGGCTGCGCCAATGATCCCGAAGCCGGGTTGGCCCGCTCCCGCGACGGCTTCGCGTTTCGCCGGCGAAGGGCGTAAAGCACGCAGTAGGTGGCCGCCGCGGCGATTAGGTGCTTGAGGGTGTGGCCGCTCCAGAAACCGCTGAGCTCGTAAATCGGGGCGTCCAGCAGCTCACAGATTTTGGCCAGCCCAAACAGCGCCCACAGCAGCAGGAACGGGCGGCTCTGCCCGTAACGCGAAGGGAACATCCAAATGATGAGGGGAATTGCGATCACCGGGTAGAACTGAACCGCGATGTATACGCGCAGGTCCCCCGCGCCGGCCAGCTCGCTCCCATACCAGTGCAAAACGCTATAGAGACCCAGCAGAACCACAGGCGCGAGCATGATTTTCCCGGCCCGCTTGCTGACAAACTCCGTGACGACGATCGTGAAAAACGACGTCAGCAGCAGGCTGAAGACCAGGCGGTCCCACACCAGGGTATGGTTGTTCGGGTTCCCATGGTAGTAGGCCGACCCGAAACAGGTGAGGAACTCTCCGACGAAGAAGACGAGGTAGGCCGCGAGTTCCCAGCGCTCGGCAAAGATTTTCGAGAGATCTCTCCGACCCAGCAACCACCAGCAACCCCATACGCTGATCACCGCGAACGGCAAGTTCGACATCACGTTCCACATGTGCGGGATGCCCAAGATGGACCGCTGATCGGCGAAGTCGTGGTAATTGAGATTTTGGGCTATAGGCGGCGTCAGCAGGATGCCGACAAAGATCGGAAGACTAAAGCCCAAAAGGATGATCAGGCGCCGACGCCGGCTCCGCGCGGTCAGCGGGCCTGCGGGTTTGGCCGACTTTGTCGCCATAGGCTCCGCCGGGGGATTCGTGTTCATGACATCGTCTCGCTAACCGCCGATCCGTCGGTTACAGAGGGTAGGGCCGACTTTGCAGTCAACCCCACCTTCCAGCGCACAACTATCCCCTTGAGGCGCGTAAACGGCCTCCAGCCGCTGATGACCAACGAGCTTAGCTCTTGTGGAAAGCGGGTGAGCGTCTCATGACCGTCGTTGGTCACCAGGACGGTATCGGAATGTCGCACGCCGCCGACGCCGGGCAAGTAGATCCCCGGCTCAACGCTGATCACCATGTTTTCGGCCAACCGGTCTTCGCTGCCTTCGGCTATCCAAGGAGCTTCATGGTTGCCGAGCCCGATCCCATGGCCGGTGCGGTGTAAGCGTCGGTCTTCGCCGCTGTACCCTTCCTTCCGCAAATAGTCGCTCACGGCCGCATCTACGTCGCTACACGGCACACCGGGTCTGATCATCCCGAACGCGACACGGCGGGCCTCGGTCATGGCCGCAAACGCTTCACGCACGTCGGCTGACGGCCGTGCGGTGAAATACGTCCGCTCGCTTTCCGCGGCGTAGCCGTTGACGCGGCTGAGCACTAACGCCACGTGCGGCCCCTCGCGGAGGCGGTCGTTGAGGTCAGGAATCGAGTGTGGCATGGCGCTGCGGGGTGTCGCCCAGGTGGCCATCACCACTTTCGTTGTCACCGGATCCCAATCATCAACATCGCGGATGATTTGTAAGGTGACGAGGCGCGTTTGGACAAAACCCTCAGCGACCGTGGCCCCCCGGTACGAAGCTGCCAGGAGACGGTGAACTCCAAGATCAGCGTAGCGAGCCGCGCGTCGGATGAGGGCGATCTCGGTGCGGGACTTGATCAGCCGCAGCCGTTCGACCAGCGGCAGGACACGAACCGTGTAGCCCTCTACCGCTTCCGCAATTTCTTGCGGGAGCGTGGGCTCCACCCCAATCTGTTTGGCTTGCCCGATCAAGTGATGGAGGGCGTCCGGCCACCCGTGACCCGCCGGAGCCGGATATTCCCAATAGGTGCGAATGTCCTGCTCCGTGACCTTGCAGGCTTTCTTCATGTGCTCCTGTTCGAGCTTCGGCACTAACAGGATGGAAGCCTGGCGGGGACGGATCAGGAGAAAAAACGGGCGCTCCAGCGGCTCGAATCCGGCGCCTGTCAGATAGTAGAGGCTGTCCAGGGCCGAGACGATGAACACGTCCAGGCCGGCTTCCGCGACGCCGGTCTGAAGCGATTGCAGGCGCCTTCGATATTCCTTGGATGAGATTCGGAGCACCCGTCTATCGTTTACTGGCACCTTTGCCTCCCGGCGCCCACAACATAGGCGGCTAGGCAAAGAGCGGCGAAAACACTGAGAGCCGGAAAAGGCAGCAGGTATTTGGCCGGCGCGTAGACGGCGGCGATCACGAGCACGAGGGGCAGGAAGATATTGCCGAAATTCATGGCTTGCGCGGCGTGACGCGCGGCCCGGGGCGAATCCCCGGAGTTAAACAGCTCCCGCACCAGCAAAAGGTTCAGTATGCCGATTCCGAAACAAGCGATGTGCCCTAGCCGCAGCAGCCGCCGCGCAGTGTCCGTGTAATCACCGATGAAGTTCGGCGGAGCGACGGGGCCGTCAAAAGACCACAGACCCATGATAAGGCCGAGGGCCGCCCCGCAGGCCATACCCGTCCACGCTACGACCCGGTTGAGATGGCCCATTGCGTAAACCCGTGCCTGCGAACGCCCAGGGGCGCGGACAACGCCGTCAATTGTTGTCGGAGTGCTGGACATATCGTTTGCTCCTGACATACGGTCCGGCGTCATGCCGTCGCGCCTACGCGCCGCCGCCCGTAGCATTCCTTTCGAATCTGCTTTCTCCTAGCGGACTGCCGCGGGGAGTAGAGATCGCGCATCAGGCCGCGAAAGCCGTCCTCGAGCTCGTCGGCGCTCATCTGCTTCGGGCGATAGGTCACGTCGAAGAGCGTGCACGAGTCCCAGAAGATCGGCTTCAGTAACCGTCCCTCGGACTGGAGTCTGTTGTATAGCCCCGTGCCGGGGAACGGGGTCAGGATGGTGATTTGGACCTCCGACAACCCGCTGGCCTGAACAAACTCCCTTGTCCTGTCGAACACCTGCAAATCGTCCTGGTCGAATCCAAGGACGAAGCAGCCGTTGACGGTAATCCCATAAGACTGAATCTTGCGGATCTTGGCGCTGTAGCCGGCGAGCTGGCTCTGCTTCCAGCGCCGGCTGTCGATAGGGCCGAGGGCGGCCGGGTCCACCGACTCCAGTCCGACGAGAACCTGCGCACAACCGGAAAGGGCCAGCAATTCGAGAAGCTCATCATCGTCAGCCACCGAGAGATCGGTTTCCGTAAACCATCGGATTCGGTACTGGGCGAACAGCCGCGCCAACTCGCGAGCCCACTTCTTGGAGACGAAAGTATTGTCGTCCGCCAGTTCGATAAAGGGCTTGGGCCAAATGTCGAGAATTGCTTCCAGCTCGCGCCGTACCTGGGCAAGCGGCTTGATCTTGTAGGGCGAAATGAGCCGCGACGCGCCACAGAACTCGCAGTCCAACGGGCAACCCCGGCTCGTCTGGAGTGTGAGCCGGTTGTAGCGGCCGACGTCGAGCATGTTGTAACGGGGGACCCGAGCCTGCGCGAGATCAAAGCGCCGCTGGCTTCCCATTGATGAATACCGCGGACGCAGAGCGCCGGTTTCGAAGTCGGAGAGCAGCTCCGGCCAGAGCAGTTCTGCTTCGCCCACCACGATGGCGTCCGCGTGGGCCAGGGCCTCCTCCGGAAGTGCCGTGACGTGGAGGCCTCCCAGCACGACCGTAACACCGGCTTCTCGAAGCTGATCGGCGATTTCGTAAGCGTCGAGAATACGCGCCGTGAGAGCCGAGATGGCGACGATGTCGTAGCCGGCGGCGGCAATCTGAGCAGCAGCGCCGTCAGTGAGCTCGTCGATCTCCCGGTATTCCACCTCCCAGTTCTCCGGCGTGTGAGCGGCCAGCGTCAGCAAAGAAAGAGTCGGCAGCGAGGCGATGACTTGCCCTCGTTCGATAAAGCCAGGCAAGGTCATACCAAGCCGCCGCAGCTCGTCGCTTTTCACCCGCACACCGCTCATGGCTAGCAATAGGACTCGACGTGTTTTCATCGGACGTTCCTCCGTGTTCTGAAAACGAGTTTACGGGCGGACGCCGGAAGCGAAAACCCATGGCGTGACAGTTTCTGAAGTGTCACAATGCGGAAGATCGCGAAAAATAGGGTACAGCCGGCCAATTCGCTTCAGGCTAAGTGCTTTTTCCCGGGCCATGACGGGGAGCGAATTCGTGGCAGCCCCAATTTTTCGATCCTGCATGATTGTCGACACGGGGAGCTAGCCGAGAGCCGGGTTTCGATCTGGCCCGCCGAGGGTGCCGGCTAACCAAGGGTGCTGGGAATGGACATTCGCATCAGCAAAGAAAGCGAAGTCGCGGTTCACGAGCAACTGGCGGCACAGATTGTCCTCTCGATCGGCACCGGCCAGTTGCAGCCCGGCGATCCGCTGCCGAGCGTCCGCGCACTGGCCCTGAGGCTAAAAATTCATCGCAACACGGTCAATCAGGCCTACCAAGACCCGGTTCTCCAGAGGCTGGTTGTGAAACGCCGCGGCAGCTCTTTGGTCGTGCGTTCTCATTCGGAGCAACAGCGCGTGACGGCGGCAGGGGCGAAAGGTTTGGACGAATTGATTGACGCGACGGTGAGTACGGCGCAGCGTGAAGGCTACTCGCTTCGGCAGCTCAGCGAGCGTTTTCAACAGCGCATGCTCGAAGGGCCGCCCGACCACTTGCTTGTCGTTTCCGACGACGCCGGCCTGCGCGTGCTCATCCCCATGGAGATCAAGGATAGGTTTCACATCCCCATCAAAGCGTGTTCGCCGGATGATTTAACATCGAATCGAATCCGGGCGGTCGGCGCGCTCGTCATTTGCGCTCCCGGCCACGTCGAGCAGATAAAGCCGCTGCTGCCCACGAAACGCGCGCTCGTTCCGATCACGTATTCCTCGGCCGACGAGCACATAGAAACGATTCGCAGTCTGACCGAGCCGTCCTTGATAGCGCTCGTATCCGTCAGCCGGTACTTTCTTGAAGTGGCGCGCGCGGTTCTTGCTCCCGTCGCCGGTCAAAGGCACTCATTGCAGGAATACCTGCTGACCTCTGCACGGGACGAATTCAGGGGAGCTGCCGACGTTTTCCTTTGTGACTTGATGGCCGAGCGTGTCGTGCGTACTCAGGTGAATGGAAAGAACGTCCTGCCCTACCGCGCTATTTCAGACGCCTGCCTGGAGCAGCTTGCCCGCATGCTGGCCGGTTCGGTGGAAACGGCCGAAGCCTGACCCGGCGAGCCGGCGCGATCGAAGGCCTTGTGTTCGACTCGGGGGAAAGCCGTCGGATTTCCTCTCCGGGGGCCGATCAAGTTAACTTATGAGGCTCTTCTGGGATTTTAGTGGCTGGCGGCGGTGAGTGACGGATCCCTCGCCACTGTGAGGCCGACCTCCCGGAGCCTGCTTCGGTGCCATTCAAGGGCTTCGTGACAACTCTACGGCCCCCAAGGCCGGGCGGCGACTGCGTTGGCCAAAAAGAATTACTGATAAACAAAGGGTTACGAGTAGAGCAAGGCTGCTGGCAGGTAGTCGTACAGTCTCCCGAAGGCTGTGAAATGCGGATCCACAACTGTCATCCAGTGGCCACACTCAAAGAGATAACTCCCTGTTTATCAGTGTCTTATTCCCTTTACGAGTTGCCCACGACCGGACTGGCGTGTAGGGTATTTGGGGATTTCTTGGCCGCCTTTTGGGCTCCGATGTGACTGCGGGCGACGTCGGGTCGGCAGGATGGAGGAGCCGGCTACCCGTTGGCCACCCACTAAAAACCCGGAAGAGCCACTTATGATTGCCCGGATCGCCCAGACCAACCCCACACCGGCGGCAATCGCCTGCTTGTTTTGTCACGCTAAAATAAACGGGGCTGCTTCGGACACATATTCCGTCGACGAACCCGATCTATCTGGTGTCACAAGCGCCAAAAATTTCGCTTGCTTTGTCTTCCGCCGCCCTGGCACTGGCGGTGGCGGCCGGGAATGCGCAGAGCTTGGTGCGCTCGGCTATCGTCGGGGAGCCGCTTCACCTGTACAACACCGACAAAGCCGTTCTCTCGTCCGGGCAGCGCCGCACCGACTTCCCTTGTTCGGTGACGCCTCTCCCGCCTCAGCTCGAGTTTGACCTGGAGTTCCTTGCCGGGTATCGTCTCAAAATCCCCCTCAGCGCTTTGGCGGGCGAGGGGACGGCGATCCGGGTCCTGTTTCGAGTGCGACCGTTGAACGAACGGCAGCGCGACTACTACTTCTCCGATCGCTACGCCGTTCCGCCCATTGAAGAAGAAAAGAGCGGGGATGTTACCGTCGTCGGGAGGTACAAGCTCGGACCGGGCCGCTATCAGCTGGATTGGCTGATGCGCGACGGTGCGGAGAGGGTGTGTTCGACTCGCTGGCGGGTTAAGACACCTTCCTTGGAAGACCTTGACGGTCTGGCGGCGACCGGCGTGCCTCATTTCGTCGGCGCTCACCAGGAAGAGATCTTCGAGGAGGACCCTCCCGTGCCGCGGGCGCGACCGGGGAATCTGCTGCATCTCAAGCTTCTGGTGAACTTTACGCCCACTGATTTCGGTCAGTTCCTGCTGCGAGAATACGACCTGCGGAACATCGTTTCCATACTTCGAGCCGTCGCCCACGAGCCCCGCTTCGGAACCTTTAGCCTGGCTGCTTTCAACCTGCAGGAAGAGCGCCTCATCTTCGAAGAACGGAATGTCCCGAGGATCGACTTTCCTTCCCTCGGCGACGCGGTCCGATCCATCCGCGGCGACGTGGTTGACGTCACTCAGTTAGAGGACCCCCGAAGCGGCGTCCACTTCTTGACCGAACTTCTTCAGGGCCACCTTGGAGCGCAAGATCCCGAGCCCGACGCGGTGATTATTATCGGCCCTAAAATCTCGCTGCAAGAGCGAATCTCCCGCAAGGCGCTTCGCGCGGCCGGGCGCGTGAATTGCCCCGTTTTCTACCTGGTCTACGATCGGACACCGCAAGCGCATCCCTGGCGGGACCCCATCACCAACGCCCTTAGAATCTATAAAGGCCGGGAATATCCCATCGCCGCGCCGAAAGATCTCGGGCGCGCTATGAACAGCATGATCGGTCAGGTCATCGCCAAGGCGGCAGCCGTCCCGAGCCTTGAGCGGCCGGGCGGTTCCGGGGCGGACCGAAAGTGACACCGGCTTACAGGGCCGATACGACCGGTTCGAGGCCCAGGGGCTGTTCGCTTTTCTCTTGCTCGCCCAGACTCACCGGCTGCCAGTCATTGCCGCCAGCTTGTCTTTGCCGTCGGTCAGCCATTCCAGGTTGAATCGCGCGAAGGTGATTTTCTCGTAAGGACCCTGGTCGCCCCGCTCGTACAGGCAACCGATCGTCAGATCCTGCAAGACCGTCAGGGAGGAGTAGGCGGACGGCCCGGGGTAAAGCTGTTTGCCGATGGGCCAGGTCTTGCCCTCGTCGTAGCTGAGGCGCGCGGTCATGTTGTCGCGCTCTAAGCTCGCCGGATTCAGGAAGACGAGCCGACTCTTGGGATAGTGCAAGCCGTCGGTGTGGACGATCAAGCTGCCCTGGCAGCGCGGCTCGATAAGAGCGGGATCTTCGGTCATCTCCGACCAGCTCATCCCACCGTCGCTGCTGCGGGCAATCTTGCGTCGATTGCCGGTCGCGCCTCTCATGTTGAGCAGCAAGGAGCCGTCATCGAGCTCGACCACGTGGGTTTCGTTCGTATTCCAAGGCCCTTTCGCTTCGCCGCCCATTTGCCAGGTTTTCCCGTGGTCATCGCTGTAGCTCAAAAACACGACCGAGCGCCCGTCGCCCGCCGTGTAGTAGCGAGGAATGACGAGGCGGCCGGACCGCGTTTGGATTCCCGTACCGGGGCCGGGGGAGCCGGCGCGCCACTCGGGCTTCTTGACCATGGCCGTAATGTCGATGGGCTCGGACCAAGTCTCTCCGTCGTCATCGCTCTTGACGGCCCAGTACATGAAGGTGTCTCCGGTAAGCCCAGGCTCCGCGTTGGCGCTGCCGATCCCGGTGGGACAGTACACGGAGAACACCCAGATCGTCCCCGTCCGGCGATCGACCAAGCCGCAGGAATCCGCCACCGCCCCTTCGCCGGCGTCCACGAGCAGCTGGAGCGGCCCCCAAGTCTTGCCGCCGTCGAAACTGCGCTTCAGCGCCAAATCGATGTTATTGGGGGGATCGCCCTCTTGCTCCACCCGGGCGTCGCAAAACGCCAGAAGGGTGCCCTCGTTCGACGTCACGAGCACGGGGATGCGGTATTCGAAGATGCCATCCTGACCGCCGACAAAAACGTCGGTCTGCTCGAAGATCGCATCGTTTTCGTTGACCGTCTCTACCTTGTTACACATGAAGCAGGTCACCGCCGCCGCAACCAGCAATATCCTACGCATTGAGCCATTCTCCTCATTGGGGCTTGTCGCCGCGACCTCTCAACAGCCTGTGGTCAAAGTGCAATGACGCAAGATGCGGGTAGAGCCGACCTTCCCGAGGGACTGTAGATCGCGGTGTAAATAACTGAATTTAATAGTTGTTACGAGAAATTGGCTTCGTTTGGTCATTGCGCTGCACCCATCGTCTCCGGCTATCGGGTTGGTTCGCCGCTGCGATAGTTCGCCGCCGCCCTACCGCCGTTCCTGGCACCGCCTACCCGTAGGTCGGTGCATGCAGGCGTCCCGATAGAGCGATCGGTCAGGATTGCTTAACCAGCCGCCAAGCCGTACGGGAAACCAACTGCAACCCATTGATTACAGGCGAGTTGTTGGGAATTGGGTTCGTTTGGTATTTTTCTCGTTCGACGCGCCGGTCCCCGGGAGGATCATCCCCCCTTCAGAATAGCGGGCGTGTCAAGCGTCAGTCTTGTCTCATGCAAGATGAGTCTGAACGAGGAGTTTGTTTCTCACACAAGATGAGCCTGAAGGATCGGGGAGTGGGCATGCTGGGAATTGACTATCCAAGTGCAAAACACCAGCAAGCTGAACCTGCAACAGATCCAGCAGTTTCTCCACTCCAGCGAGGAGATTCGATTCAAAGGCAAAGGGCGGGCCGAGATCTACACGTGGGTGGCGCGCACGCTTCGCCAGCACGGCTACAGCCGCCAAAACCGCGCCGACAAAGGGCTGCTGCGGCAGTATCTGGTCAAGATGACCGGACTGAGCCGGGCGCAAATCACGCGGCTGATCCAGCAGTACCGGCAGGGCGGAGAACTCCAACCCGCCCGCTACCGGCGGCATCGCTTTGCCCGCAAGTACACGCCCGCCGACGTCGAACTGCTGGCGGCGGTGGACGAGGCCCACGAAACCCTCAGCGGCCCGGCCACGCGCAAGATCCTCGAGCGGGAATACCAGCAGTACCAGCAGCGCGAATACGAGCGGCTGGCGGGGATCTCGGTGGCCCAGATCTATCGCCTGCGGCGGCGCAGAGCCTACCGCCAGCGGCGGCTGCATTTCACCAAGACCCGGCCCACGGCGGTGTCGATCGGCGAGCGGCGCCGGCCCGACCCGCAAGGCCAACCCGGCTTTCTGCGAGTGGATACGGTGCATCAAGGGGATCGCGATGGCGTCAAGGGCGTCTACCACATCAATGCCGTGGATGAAGTCACCCAGTGGCAAGTGGTCGGCGCCACGCCCGCGATCAGTGAAGCCTGGCTGGAGCCGTTGCTGAAAGCCATGATCGAGCAGTTTCCCTTTCGTATCCGCGGCTTCCATTCCGACAACGGCAGCGAGTTCCTCAATCGCACGGTGGAGAAGCTATTGAACAAGCTGCTGATCGAACAGACCAAGTCGCGTCCGCGGCACTCCAACGACAACGGCTTGGTGGAATCGAAAAACGGCGCGGTGATCCGCAAACACATGGGATATACGTACATCGCGGCGCCGCACGCGGGGCGCATCCAGCGCTTCTACCAACAGCACTTCAATCCCTATTTGAACTTCCACCGGCCCTGCGGACAGCCCGAGATCAAGACCGACGCCAAAGGCAAGCAGAAGCGGGTGTACCGCCACTACCAGACGCCTTGGGAATCTTTCGAGAAGTTGCCCGAGGCCGCCAGCTATCTCAAGCCAGGGCAGAGGCTGGAGGCTCTGGGCCGCATTGCCCAGGCCGAAAGCGACACGGCGGCGGCCCGCCGGATGCAGCGAGCCAAGCAGAAGCTGTTTGCCAGTTTCCGTTCCGCGAACACGCCGTGCTGAACAGCAGGAAGAGGGCTGTGGAAATGACGGGCGATGGAAAACGAGGAAAACCAAAACCAGGTTTCCCTTCGTTTCCCACCGCCCTTGGAAATCGCTCCGCGATTCCCACAATCCCACAACCCCGACGACGATTCTCCCCTTCCCAAAACTCAAAATCAAAAAGCCCGAAAGGAGCCCCAGCGACTCAAAAAGCCCCAACCCCCGTCTTCAGGCTCATCCTTCGATGAGAAAATGCTGCGTCTCCGTGGGGGCGATGAACAAAAAACGATGTAGCCAGGAATGGCGACACGGCACGCAAGAATGCGTGCGCCACAAAAGCAAAAGGCCGCGTGATCTGGCGAGCGACGAGGACGACAGGGCGAAGGGGAAGTGTGGATCATCGCCGGCCTAGATCGGCGCTACGGGCTGGAGACCAAGGACGCGAACGCTGGAAAGACGCCAGGTCCGCGCTACAAGCTCGCCAGAGGTCGGCGGGAGTGGAAACGAATGCCCGCCGTCAGGGATCTAGCCCGCTTGCCGACATACTGTACGCTGGGCGATGCACACGAACTGTCGCCGCGAGCCAGGGCGCCCGGGCCTTTTCGCCCCATCCACCGCGTATGTGAGGAGACATGCGATCTAGAATCCGTCGAGCGTTCGAGCGATCGCTGGAGACGATCACGCTGGCGTTGATGGCCTCACTTGTTCTGGTCGTCGTCGTCGGAGTAGTTTTTCGCAAGGCCGGCACGTCGCTGGTTTGGTACGACGAGGTTGCTTCGATCCTGCTGGCCTGGCTGACCTATTACGGGGCGGCGCTGGCGGCCCTCAAGCGTTCGCACATCGGCTTCCCGAAACTGATTCGCACGTTCAGCCCGAGACTTCGCCGTCGACTCACCCTCCTCCGTGATGTCGCAGTGATCGGTTTCTTTGCTCTGACGGCTTGGGCCGGCTGGCGAGTTTGGCTCGTCCTCGAAGGCTCTTACCTTGTCAGTCTGCCTTGGGTTCCCAGCCAACTGACTCAGTCGATCATACCCGTGGGAGCCGCTTTGTTCATCGCCGCCGAACTGCTTAAGAACGTCGAAATCTCTACTCCACCGGCTTCGCCGGGCGGAGGGGCGGAGCGTCCGTGATTCTTCTACTCATCTTCCTCGGACTTCTCGCTCTGGTGCTGATTGATGTTCCCATAGCGGTCG
This sequence comes from Bryobacterales bacterium, assembly GCA_965206025.1. Classification (GTDB taxonomy): domain Bacteria; phylum Acidobacteriota; class Terriglobia; order Bryobacterales; family UBA6623. The sequence goes on from CBDBIU010000005.1 coordinate 135,136, forward strand.
CGTTGGGGGTCGTGGCTGTCGCCGCCCTCGGGATCACCTCCGGCGTGGACGCGCTTCCCAACGTGGCTCTGGTCTTGTTCGACGGAGCCACGAAGTTCCCCTTGATTGCGATTCCGCTTTTCATCCTGGCCGGCGCCATCATGAACGCCTCGGGCATCTCCGGCCGCCTGATCGCGTTCGCGTCGGCGCTGTTTGGTTTCGTTCGCGGCGGCCTCTCGATGGTGACGATCGGCACGTCGTTGTTTTTCGCCGAGATTTCCGGCTCCGCGGTCGCCGACGTCGCCGCCTTGGGATCCATCTTGATTCCCGCGATGCGGCGCAAGGGCTATCCGACCACCTTCGCCGCCGCGGTTACCTCATCCGCTTCGACGCTGGCGGTGATCATCCCGCCGTCGATCCCGATGATCCTCTATGCCGTGATGTCGGGCAGTTCGGTGGTTGAGTTGTTCGTGGCCGGGATCATCCCAGGGGTTCTCGGCGGCCTGCTCATGATGGCGGCCGCCTACGCGGTTTCGGTGCGGCACAACTTTCCGGTCGAAGAGGTTTTCGAGCTGCGGCGCGTCGGGACTACGTTCAAGGAGGCCGGCTGGGCGTTGCTGCTGCCCCTGATCATCCTGGGAGGAATTTTCGGCGGCTGGGTCACTGCTACCGAAGGCGCCGGGCTCGCTGTTGTAGCGGCGATCGTGATCGGCGGGCTGATTTATCGCGGGCTCGACTGGAAGCGGCTGCGAGCGGCGATGATCGAAGCCGGCGCGCAGACGGCTGTCGTCATGCTTCTGGTGGCAACCTCGGCGCTGCTGGGCGACTATCTCACCGTCGTACAGGTTCCCCAACAGGTGGCGCAGGGCATGATCGAACTCACGGACAATCCCCTGCTCATCCTCGCTTTGCTGAATGTATTCTTCCTCGTGATCGGCCTATTTCTGCATTCCGCCGCAGCGATCATTCTGGTGGTGCCGATCGTGATGCCCCTGGTTCACGCGGTGGGCATCGACCCGATCCACTTCGGTTTGGTGGTGACGCTGAACCTGGGAATCGGCCAGCAAACCCCTCCCGTGGCAAGCGTTCTCGTGACCGCCTGCTCCATTGCCAAGGCGGATATCTGGGAAGTCAGCAAGGCAAATGTTCCCTTCATAGCGGTATTGCTGGCCATGCTGTTGCTGGTGACCTATATTCCGGCGATCCCGATGAGTTTGGTGAATCTGTTTTTCCGGTGAGGTCTGGTAGGGGATGCGCAGCAGCCTGTTTAAGCCTGATGAGTCCGGGCTTCTTCCAGGAGCCGCTTGGCGCGGGAGGGATTGTAGACGCCACAGGGGCAGAAACGGGCCAACGTAGCGACAGCCTGCTCGGGCGTCCGCCGGCCTTCGCGGACCATATCGAGCATCTTCTTCGCGAAGTTGAAGGAGATCATGCCGTGGCCGCACATCGTGGACACTTCCAAAACCTGGCTGTTGGGCAGGTGATCGTGAGCGTCGAAAAAGCCCAACGAGTATTCCACGCTGTGCCGCTTGATTCCACAGCCCTCGGCGGCCTGCTTGGCTCCTTCGACGGACGTGCTCATGTTGATCGACAAACCCAGGTCCGCTTCGATGACGTCCTTTAAGCAGGCTTCGGCCTTTTCCTTCGAATCGAAAACCGCGGCCACGGTCCCGACCTTGTGGACGGCCGCGATCACGGCTTCGTAGTCGGGTTTGGTTTCGCGGCTCCAGTGCACGGTCGGGCGCAGATCGGACGAGGGCCGGTAGCTTCCGAAGTCGGAATTCCCCATATTCGCCGGGCCGTGGTTGACGCAAATGCGCAAGAAAGCCCTTTGCTTCTCGACGGCGCCTTCATCGTTCTTGCCCCTGCACGGAATGGCGAAGATGACGTAGTCATCCTGGAAACTTTGCGCCTTACCGTACCGGTGCAAGGTGTTGGTCACCGACGACCTCCTTCTGCCGGATGTTGGTCATACGGCCCAGGCCCAAGTTAGTTTTCGCGCGCTCAAAGGAGTAGCCGAGTTCCTCGAGCAGCGGCGCCAACCGCTTGTCCTCACCGCCCTCATCACAGCGGGTCGACACGCCCAGAGCGACGACGGTATCAATCTGTTTTGCAACCTCGGCGACTGTATCGAGGACCGCCGGCACCCGCTCGATCGTGGTCTTGATTTCGACGATCGCCGAGAGAATTTTCTCGTTGAGCAGGTCCTCTTTGAGGGCGCCCGTAGTCTTGTCCCTCATCAGGTGAGTGATGGGGTTCTTGGGCTCAAAAGCGACACCCAGCTTGGCCAGGGCCGTTGTCATCGTTTGGATGTGGTGGAAGCGCACGCCGACGCCCGGACGTCCAAACTCGATGACGTAGCCTACTTCCCCAACATCAACGCGGTGGGAGACGTCGTTGGTTTTCACCTCTTCGGTGCCGCGCCCGTGAATGCCGGTCGACTTGTGCTCGACCAACGGGTCGCTGAATACGCGGCGGGCGATTCTGGGCCAGGCCAACTCCTCCATCACGAAGGCGGAGGTGGGACAGACATCGGGCTCGGGTTCAAATCGGAAGCGGAACAGCTTCGCCAGCCCGCGCACCGAACGCACCAGCGTCGGATTCAGGTGCTCGCCGCTCATGCGGTAACACGCACCGCACTCGACACATTCGTCGTAGTTGATCGTGGCCCGGTTCACCGTAGTGTCGACGTAAATGGCCCCCATCGGGCACACGGGCACGCAGTTGCTACAGGCAACACATTTTTGAGGATCAATCTGCAAAACCGTTTCCGCGGCTGTTTTCGCGACCAGTGTAACACAGCGTCTGGAAGGGCTTTCCCTGGATGTTTGCAGACTCGAAGCCGAAAGGCATACCTTGCGAAACTTTCGTCATTGGCCGATAACGTGTATCAAGAACCGACTTACGCCGAATAGCATTTGTGACATAGATTGCCCGGCGTATATACACCTACTCTCTTCGAAGTGAGCCTCCAAGCGAGGTTCCCCCACACAGGCGATTCATGATGACAATCTCAAAATCAACCACTGTTAAATTGTTTGCGGGTTTGGCGGTCTTGGGGCTGCTATTCCCGCTCGCTCCTTCGAGCGAAGCCGGCGACGCGGCCGTCGAGCGGACACGTAAGCAGATTCGCATGCTCGACGACCTCTACAAGACGGTCGTAGTTCTCATTACGACGCACTACGTCAATGACAGTTCGACGCTGCCGGCGGGCACGGCGGCGGTCGCCCTTTTCGACGCCATGAAGAAAAAGGGCTGGCACGAAGTGCGGCTTGTCGATGCCACGGGCAAACCAATCATGGCCAAGAATTCGCCGCGGGACGACTTCGAGAAGGGCGCTGTCGCCAAGCTCAAGGGAGGCGAAAGCTACCACGACGAAGTTGTCGACCGCGACGGCAAACGCTATTTGCGGGCGGCCACGCCGATTCCCGTGGTCATGGAAAAGTGCATGATGTGCCACCCGCACTACAAAGAAGCCAAAGTTGGCGAGGCAATCGGCGCTCTCAGTTATACGGTTCCCATCGAGTAGTTGGGCACATCGCCGTCTCGGGCGCTGGGACGTCGGGTCAACCTCCAAAGACCTCCATCAGCCGCTCGTAAACCTGCCCCGCCCCTAGGTAGGCGAAAAACAGCAACGCCGCCACCAAAATCGCGTTGGACAGCGGGCGATTGAGGAAGTCGGACCCCACCCAACGGCGGCGGTTATTGAGCAGTAGCAGCGTCAGCGCCAGCAGGGGCAGGAAAAAAGCGCCGATCACGCCGTACGCTAGCTGGATTTCCCGGACCGGCGCCCAAAGAAAGACCAGCGGCGCCGTGGCGATGAACACCAGGTAGGCGCGATAAGGCTTGCTCCCGCGAAGGTCGGTCTGCCTCCTCAGACCCGGCGTTTTGCCGGCTCCTAATTCCAGAAAGTCCGCAAACATGTAAGGAATGCTCTGCCACACGCCTAAAAGGCTTGAAAAAACGGCGCCCCAAAATCCCGCCAGGAAAATCCAGTAGCCCCAAGGACCGATCTCGGCCTGCAACAGATGAGCCATCCGGATCGGCAGGTCGGCTCCTCCGCCCTCGAGTTGAACCCCGGAGCCGATGATGAGCGCCGCCATTCCGAATAGTGCCGTCACCCCGTTTCCCACGGCCAGATCAATGCGGCAAACCCGGACATCCCGCAGTCCGCGACGGCCGACCTCGCGCATCCAGTAGCCGTAGGAGAGTAGCGTGACCGTTCCTCCTACACCCCCTACTACCGCCAGCACCCAGCCTCCCTGGCCGGCTGGAATCGAGGGAATCAATCCCCGCGCGACCTCGCCCCAGTCCGGGCCAATCGCGACCGCCGTCGTAATCACCGTGACAAACATGATCCCGACTAAGTACGACATCAACTTCTCGAACAGCGCGAAGCTCCCGTACCAGACCAATACCAAGCCCAACATCGAATGGAAGACCCCCCAGACGATCTTCGAGGTAACGGGGTCTCCCAGCGGAACCAGCCCGCCACCCGCTACGCCGCAGGCGGTGGCCAGCGCCCCTCCCACTACCAAAGTGAAAAGAAGCAAATAAGCGAAGAACGCCCACCGAATCCAGCCGCCCAGCCGCCACGCCCAGCCCTCGATCGGCGTCGATTGGGTGGCGAGCCACCAGCGCGCAATGCCTTCGGTCAGGGCGAACTTGAAGACGACGCCCACAATCGCCGCCCACATCAACCCAAGCCCTACTTCCGAGCCGGCCAAACTCGTCGTCATCAGGTCGCCGGCGCCGACGCCGGTAGCCGCCAGCAGCATTCCCGGTGCAACGATCGAAAACAAAGATCTAGATGCCCGGCTGGACCCAGCCTTCTTTCTATCCCTCACAACGCTACATCTTAGCGGCTACCGCGGCCGTGGGACATCAGACGCTTCTCGCCACCTGGTGAGAAAAACGGGCTAGCAGCCCGTGGCGAAAGTCGCACGGGAGAGAAAAATAGGAACTGCGACCAATTCGCTCCCCATCATGGCCCTGGAAACAAAAAACTTCGGCTCTTCCGGGTTTTTAGTGGGTGGCCAACGGGTAGCCGGCTCCTCCATCCTGCCGACCCGACGTCGCCCGCAGTCACATCGGAGCCCAAAAGGCGGCCAAGAAATCCCCAAATACCCTACACGCCAGTCCGGTCGTGGGCAACTCGTAAAGGGAATAAGACACTGATAAACAGGGAGTTATCTCTTTGAGTGTGGCCACTGGATGACAGTTGTGGATCCGCATTTCACAGCCTTCGGGAGACTGTACGACTACCTGCCAGCAGCCTTGCTCTACTCGTAACCCTTTGTTTATCAGTAATTCTTTTTGGCCAACGCAGTCGCCGCCCGGCCTTGGGGGCCGTAGAGTTGTCACGAAGCCCTTGAATGGCACCGAAGCAGGCTCCGGGAGGTCGGCCTCACAGTGGCGAGGGATCCGTCACTCACCGCCGCCAGCCACTAAAATCCCAGAAGAGCCAAAACTTCACCTGAAGCGAATTGGCTGGCTGTACCCGATTTTTCGCGACGTCTACTCTTGCCACGAGCTGCTAGTGCTTGGTCCCATAAATTCGCGATCGTTTATAGGCGGCAATTACTGGACCGCTCCCTCGCCCCCCCCCGCGTTCATCCCTTTGGGCGGGGCACGGGATTGGCCGTACGCCATGGCCGCTCACTGGCGTTCGCGGCTCTTAATCGGGCATGGCAAGGGTGTGCGTGAGCAAGGGACTGACGCTGGAACGCTAGTGACAGGCCAAGTGTCCGTTGGGACCGTGGCGGCATGACCGCTCGGTCGAAAACCCGCTGGCTTTCGGTCCCTGGGGGGGGCGACTACCGGAAAACCCAGAGAAATCCGGCCAGCAGCACCAAGACGACGACGCCGACAACCCGGAAGTCTCTCCAGATACCTAGGAGCTTTCCGGGGGGGGCGGCCCCTTCCGCGCCCTCTACGTCGCGACGCCGGAAAAGGTCCGCGCTGAACTGAAACGTGTCCCGGCTGGTCCAGATCAATCCGTCGAGAGTGCCCGCGTCCTTGGGGCGGGTCAGCAGCGAGACCCCGATCATCACCAGCGCCGAAACGGCCACCGCTACGGGTCCCCAGTGGACGACCGATGTCTGCTGAAGGCCCCAATCCGAAAGCACCTTCATGTTTTGAACCGCGTAGCAGATGAACGGAGAGGCGACGATCGTAGCCACGGCTCCGGCCGAGGTGGCTCGCCGCCAAAACATGCCGACCACGAAGAGGATGATGATTGGCGTTGAGATGTAGGCCAGGCCGTTCTGAAAGTACTGCAAAATGGATTCGTTCTCCCGCAGCATGGGAGCGCGGATGACCGCCACGGCCAATAGAAAAATGGTTGCCAGGCGCCCGACCAGCAAAAGGCGTTTCGTGCCCGCCTTCGGATCGATCAGGCGATGGTAAAGATCGTTGGTGAAGACAGTCGCCCAGGAATTTGAAACCGAAGAAGCCGTGGACATGAAAGCGGCTACGACGGCGGCAATAATTACCCCGCTCAATCCCGCCGGCACGACCTGGTTGACGAGCAACGGATAGGCTTTGTCGGGCTGGTCCAAGCCTGGGAACAAAACGAAGGCGATCGTCCCTGGAAGAACGACGATAAATGGCAGGATGAGCTTGATAAAACACGTGCCGATGACGCCCATGCGCCCGTCCCACTCGGACCGCGCCCCCAGAGCGCGCTGCACGATGCTCTGGTTCTGGCACCAATAGTAGATGGAAATCAGAAAATAGCCTCCGATCATCGACGCCGGGAAGGGGTATTCGGGATGGTCGGCGGGTAGCGCGACGTGCATCTTATCTCCAGCCTGGGCGATTAAGTTTTCCCAGCCGCCGACCGCCTGTAGGCCGAAGAAGGTCAAAATCGCGCCGCCGACCACCATGAAGATCGCCTGCACGAAATCGGTCCAGACGACCGCGCTCAGCCCGCCCCACGCCGTATAGACGCCGACGAAGACGGCTATCCCCAACAGAGACCAGATCATCGGAACGCCGAACATCACCTCGATAACGAGCCCGGCCGTGTAGAAGACGAACGGCATCAGGATCGCCATGTCAAAGATGATGACCGCGGCGGCAAACAGCGTCCGAGCGCTCAGGCCGTAGCGAAGTTCCAGAAACTCGGGAATCGTAACGACGGAGCGGCGCTGGTAATAGGGAAGAAACACGAAAGCCAGCAGCAACAGGTTCAAGGTCGCATGCCATTCGAGCGTCCCGACCGCCAGGCCTACCGTATAGCCCTGGCCCGCCAGCCCGACCAGAGACCCACTCGATATGTTGGTCGCGAACAGTGAAAACGAGATCGCGTACCAAGGCAAGCGGCGTCCGGCCAAAAAGAAGTCCGTCGACGTCTCTTCCCGGCGCGACATATAGAGGCCGAACGCGAATACGCCGAGCAAATAGAAACCCAGAACCCACCAATCGATCCAGTTGGCATGCAGCTCCATCGTTGAAATTCCCTTCTAGGCGGGCTACTGTCCTAGCAGCCCGCTTTTCTCTTCCGTCCCGCACGCCGCTTTCCGATATAAGGCTCGGATGTAGGCGCGCGGGCACGGTGGTTCAAAGCTTTACCGGCTTATTGTCGTGCGCGGACTGAAGCAGCGCCGCTAGCGTCGCTGCGTTCCCCCGGCTGTCGGCCAGCGAGATAACCGGCTCGCCGCCATCCAAGATGCTCGCTTCAGCGGCCTCGAGTTCACATCGATAAGCGTTGGGGTTTTCGTAGGCGACGGTTTGCTCTTCGATGCCCGCCGCGCTGTCTCCGAAGGTCTCCCCGTCAGCCTCGCCCTCTCGCAAGATGGTGAGATGCGCCGTCTGCCCGATGCGGTTCAACCACGGGTGGTCGAGGAGGATCCTACCTTTGCTGCCGATCACCGCCGCGTTCCAGTAGGGCGTGACTTGAAAACTGGAGGCGATTTGAGCCAGCGCGCCCGAGGCAAAACGCATCTGGCCCGTGAACGTCAGGTCGACCCCGCTATCGCTCAGAACCTGTTGGGCCTCCACCTCGACCGGATTAGCTCCCATCACGGTGCGAGCAAAGCTGACCGGATAGCTGCCGATGTCCCGGAGGGACCCTCCGCCGAGGCTGGGGTCGAAGCGGATGTCGCCTCCCCGATCCAGCGTGAAACCAAAAAAACCCTGAATCACGCGGATGTCGCCGATTTCTCCGTTCGCGACCCATTCGCAAACTTGCCTCGTCTGCTCGTGGTAGCGATACATGGCCGCTTCCTGTACGAGGACGCCGTTCCCGCGCGCGGCCTCCGCAATGCGGTCCGCTTCCTCGGTGCTGAGCGCCATCGGCTTTTCGCACAGCACGTGCTTGCCGTGCTGCGCGCTCTTGATACACCACTCGGCGTGCATCGAATTCGGCAGAGAAATGTAGACGGCGTCCACTTCCGGGTCGGCGAGCAGGCTGTCGTATCCCACGTGGACGCGCGGGATTTTCCACTCCGCGGCGTAGCGGTCCCCCGTCTCCTTGCTTCTGCTGGCAACCGCGACTAGCTCGCTGCGCTCGGAGGTCCCAATGGGGACAATCAGTCTTTCGTTAATACGAGCTGTGCTCATCAAGCCCCAGCGGAGTTTCTTTCCTGCCATCACGCGACTCCTCGTTTCTTCGTTTCTCCAATGTGCCGGCCGTCGAGTCGACCGATTCACCAATGTTATCAAGCCTGTCGCCGGCCGTAGATTCCTCGACGATCGGAAAACGATTGATTTGGAACGTGGCGGAAAGCCTCTTACTCCAGACGGATTCCGACCGGCAGCGTGAACAAGAGTCCCCGCAGATCGTCGTCTACCTCGATCTTCCCTAAGGAGTGCTCTGGGCCGCGCGACCGATGCAAGGCGGATCCGTCTGTCCGGATAAGACTCAGGGAGTACAAGCTGCGAGGAATGCCGTCGACGGCGAAATTCCCGTCTTCGTCTAGCGGAGCGCCGAGCCGCCGTTCTTGCGTTCCGCTATTCGCCTGTTCGTCCACCTCAGGATCAAGCACGATCACCATACGCGGGACTTCAGCAGACTCCAAGCCTAGAATCGTCCCGGTGATACGATACATCCTCGTGGACGGCATGATGAGCCGAATAGTCTTACTTCTCTGCCGATATTCGAATTCCACTTCGGTCGCGACGGGATGATAGGTCACCCCCCGCTGGCGCTCTTCCGGCTCGGCCTCCACCCGATAGGGCCCTGGCCGCATTTTCGAGGTGCGAAAGACACCCCGATGGCTACGCTGCCCCAGACCCAGACCGCGCGGCAGGCTGCTGGTAGGTTGCGTCAGGCCCCGAACCGTGACTAATACGCTGTCCACCGGCTGGCCGTTCACGTCTGTGACATGCACTTCCAATTCTCCGTTCGGGATCAGCTCGAAATCGACCTTCCCGCATAAGCCGTCGCCGGAACATCGCACTTTCCTCTCCAGATGCTTGCCTTCCCGCGCGGGGTAGTACGATGAATGCGTCACCGTCAAGACTATTTCCCCCGCCGGCAGGTCGCGGAGCATGTAGTGCCCGAAGGCGTCGCTTTGGACCTGGCCGACCGTTTTCCCCACCGCCGATTGGGCTTCGAGATGAGCTTGGGGTATGGGCGTGAAACCTGCGCCTTTGCTGTCATAGACCAGCCCTGCCACGTGGTTCTGCGCAGCGAGCCGTGGTGTAAGACTCAGCAGCGACACGGAGAAGAATAGGTTCGTGAAGAAACTCAGCATGAGTCTCCCAAGAAGGTTGCCTGTGGCCCGCGGCATCCACCGCGTCAAATAGGGCGCAGAACCGCCGAGTTGCCCCGTTGCCGACAACTGCGACACTTGGGGCGAATAACCGCGTCGACGTCGTCTCCTCGAGATTGCTATGACCGTCAGCAACGTCCTCTCCCCGATCCCTGGACAAGATTTCCAGTTCACCCGTCCTCTGACGGATACGCGACTCGGCCCCGGCTGGGTTCAAAACCCCCCTGGTCTTGAACCTCCAACTCCGTGTGACAGATGCCCTGCATCGTGGCGTTCGAGTGCCTACCAGCCATGATCCGCATCACCCTCGATTATATCTTGACCCGCCCCGTCGTCCGTGGTATGCTCAAACCGAACCTAAAGATTCCAAAGGGTTTAGGATTGTTTCTGACCGGGAATTCGGCCCCGCGGCAAACGGTTCCATACGTAGGTAACGTACCCCAGGTTCTGCGATGCGGATATCTCCAAGACGGCTAGCCCTGGCGGTCAGCCTGTTGGTCCTGTGCCCTCTTTTTGTATTCCCCGCTTGAGAAGTCGCCGGACCCGAAAATTCTTTCCCTTTACCCTCTTGGCGGCCGCCCGGGGGAAGCCTTCACAGCCCACGTTCGCGGGAAAGGGCTCGCGGGAGCCTCGCGAGTGTGGGTCGACAGTGACCACATCACTGCTCAGATCCGACAGGTCGCACCAATTCAACTCCCCGCCGAAAAGTATCCCAACGCGAAGTCTGATGAGCAACAGGACGGGCAGCGGGTTACGTTGCGAGTGAAAGTCGGGCCCGGCGCCGAGCCAGGGGCTTATCGGCTTCGTTTGATCTCTGATCGAGGAATCTCGAATCCCGTCACATTCCTGGTTGGCGAGGAACCGGTCGTCGTCGAGAACGAAGGGGAACATCAGCTCTCGACAAGTGCGCAACCGGTGACTGTTCCGGTTTCCGTTCAAGGAAGAATCAGCGAAGAGGGCGAGACGGATTGGTATGAGTTTGAAGCCGGCGAGAGCGAGGACCTCATGTTTGAGGTGGTTTGCAATCCGTCAGTCGATGGGCTTTTGGCCTCGAACGATTGTGATCCCAGAATCGCCCTGTATGAGCCGACCGGGAGTTGGTTCAGTCCCGAGACGTTGACCCGTCTAGCCGTGAACGACGATGCGATCTGGCAAACGTTTTCAAAGAGTGCGCTGCTCGCCTACCGGTTTCCTCGCGACGGCCGATATCTCGCCAAGATCGATGGGCACCGCGGGGCGGGCGGCCCGGACGAGGTTTACCAATTTCGAATTTTCCGGTCTTCGCGGCCCGAGCCGATTGACGGAGCCAAGCTCGTCAAATCATCCCCTTGGCGGGAACGAGACTTTCGCCGCGGACTCGAGCCCGACAGGATGGCTCGGCTTCAGGCTCGGACCGCGGCCGGTTCGCCGCCAAAGCCAGCGGCGCCGAAAATCCCGGCTGGTCAAGCCGGTGTTATCGAGAAAGGACCTGCGACAGATTCGGTTCAGACCCGTCTCGAAGATCAGACAATCGGCGTCTCTGAGGAGGTGGAACCCAACGACGACCCGGCGGGTGCGGTCAAGATCGGCATCCCCGGCATCGTGGAGGGGGCGATTCAGCGCCCGGGCGACGTCGACGTCTATACGCTAAGCATCGATCGCGGCCGCAAACTGGCCTTCGAGATCGAGCTCACCGACACCCGTTTGCCGCATTTCAGTCCGTATTTGGAGGTTTTGACCGAGGCGGGAGACAGAGTCCTGACAAACCTTCACAAAAGGGTCGTTAGGAATTCCACGTTCTACCAAAAGGACGTTCAAGCGAAGTCGATCCACGCTTTCGAAACCGAGGGCGAGCATATTATCCGCGTCCGAGACCTCACAAGCCGATTGGGATCCGCCGGGTTTAAGTATCGATTATTGGTTCGTCCTCAGGTACCGCATATCGGCGAGCTCCACATCACCGAAAAGCAACTAAACATAGTTCGCGGCGAAGCAAAGAAGCTGAATGTCACAACCGACCAGGAAGAAGGGTATCAAGGCGAAGTAGCCGTCGTCGTGGAGGGCCTTCCCGAGGGTGTTTCCAGCTTGCCGGGGACGGAGGTCAAACCAGAGGGTGGGCCGCCCCTGGACGAGGGCGAAAAAGAGAAGTTCGTGCCCCCTTCGCAGACCGCAACCGTAATCTTGGCAGCCGACGAAAGCGCGCCCTTGAGCGTCGAACCGCGGTTTATTCGAGTTGTCGCGCGGCCCGTGGTCGGCGGCAAATTGGGAAAGCCTCTGCGCGTTGGGGAGCTGCCGCTTATGGTGGTCGATAAGCCGCGCATGGCCGCTGAAGCCGAAATAAGAATAATGATACTGCGACCCATCGGTTCTTGGCGATCCGCGGCCCTGCACGCCACGGCGATCCTGGTCTGCCTGGTTCTCGTTCTGCCTCTTTCGGCTTCTTCCGGCAAACTTCTGTCCCTCCGCGTCTTGCCGGAAGGGCCAACTCTGTGGGGAGCGAACGCCGCCCAGAGATTTATCGCACTGGGTCTTTACGCGGATGGCCTCGAACGCGACGTCACGTCCGAGGCGCGGTTCACCCTTTCCGACGATGGAATCGCGTCCATAGAGGAACCTGGCAGGCTCGTCGCCCGCTCTAACGGCACGTTGACTCTCCGCGCCGATCTCGACGGAGAGACGGTCGAAACCCGGGTGACGGTCTCCGGGGCCGGCGAGAAAAGACCCTTTAGCTTCGGACGTGATGTTGGAGCGATTCTAACCAAGCGCGGGTGCAACACCAGCGATTGCCACGGCAGCGTGAAGGGGAAGGGCGGGTTCAAGCTGTCCGCCAATGCGTTGTACCGGAGGGAAGACTACAAGTGGATTGTCGAAGGGGGAACGTACCAGGTCCTCAGTCCCGAATCGAAGGGCCCGAAAAACCCGCGCATCGATTTCGAGAAGCCCGAAGACAGCACGCTGCTGCTGAAGCCGACCATGGGGATTCCCCATGGCGGCGGACAGCGGTTCAGCGTCGACTCCGCCGACTACGAAACGATCGTCGACTGGGTTCGGCGGGGTGCGCCGTTCGGAGAAGAGTCGGAGGGCGGAAGCGCTCGCGTCGTGGGAATCGAAGTGCAGCCCGGCGAGGTTGTGCTGGACGCTGAAGGCCGGCAGCAACTACTGGTTACCGCGCGTTTGTCGAACGGCCGAAGGGAAGACATCACCTCCGAGGTGCTCTACGTCTCGAACAATTCTGAAGTCGTCGACGTCTCCTCCGGCGGTGTCGTCAAGGCTGTCAACACCGGTGAGACGGCGATAATGATCCGTGCTGCCGGCTTCGCCGTCAGCACCGGGTTCGGCGTGATTTCGGATCCCTTGGACAGCTACCCCCGGGTCGAGGAGGCCAATTTTATCGACCGCCACGTCTTCGCCAAGCTCCGAAAGTTCAACATTGTTCCTTCGAAGCTGTCGGGCGATCGGGAATTCCTGCGGCGAATTTGCCTGGACCTGACCGGCACGCTGCCGCCGCCCGAGAGAGTCCGGGAATTTCTCGCCGCCCAAGACCCCGACAAGCGGGAAAAACTGATCGAGACGCTGTTCGATACGCCGGAGTATATCGACTATTGGACGTTCCGTTTCGCCGATCTCTTCCGGGTCGGTCACTTTCTCCAGCCGGGACCGAAGTTCACCGATTCCTATTGGGAGTGGGTCCGAGACAACGTCGCCGGGAATCGGCCCTACGATCAAGTGGCCATGGAGCGTATCGCGGGGCAGGGCGCTCTCGGGGCGCCTAATCACTACTTCGGAACGGGCGGTGAACTGCCCAAACCACCCGACATGATGGCCGAGCAAGTCAGGGTCTTCTTCGGCCGGCGCCTGGACTGCGCGCAGTGCCACAACCATCCCTACGAGAGATGGAGTCAAGACCAGTTCTGGGAACTGACCGCTTTCTTCGGCCAACTGACTCGAGCCGGCGAGTACGGTATCGACACTGTCATCTACGACGACCCGGAAGGGCATGGACAGCTTGGACAAGGAGAGAAGACGCGCCATCCCCGGACCAAGGAGCTCGTGCAGCCCGCATTCCTGAGCGGCAACCCTCTCCCGCCGGAGAGATTACATGATCCCCGTCTCGCGTTGGCAAAGTGGATGGTGTCGCACCCCAATTTTGCCGAAGGCTGCCGTTAATCGCATCTGGAGCTACTTTTTCGGCAGGGGCATCGTGGACCCCGTCGACGATTTTCGCCTGACGAATCATCCCACGCACCCGGAACTGCTCGAGGCCTTGGCCCAGGAGTTCCGAGACAACAACCACGACGTCAAGCAGCTGATTCGGCTGATCGTCGGGTCGAGGACGTATCAGCTGTCTTCCGAGGCAAACGACACCAATCAAGGCGACACGATCAACTATTCGCATCGAATTCCCCGTCCGCTCGACGCCGAAATTCTCCTGGATGCGATCTCGCAATTGACCGGCGTGCCTGAAACCTATGAAAAAAGCGCCACCGGCGCCGTGTTGCCCGCTGGGATTCGGGCGATCAACATCGTGAGACCCGACGCTTTCCCCACCGGCTTCCTCAACGCCTACGGTCAGCCAAGCCGGCAGACGGTTCCTGAGCGCAAAGTAGAGCCCAACTTGGCGCAGGCGCTTCACGTGCTGGCAGGGGGAACGTATAACAAAAAAGTGTCGGCGGAAGGCGGCCGCGTTGACGGCCTCGTCAAAAAGGGCGCCTCGCACGACGAAATTATTGAAGAGCTTTACCTCGCGGCGCTGTCACGCTTCCCCACCGATCGGGAACGGTCGTTACTGAAGAAAATGATCATCGGGGCTGAGTCCAAGCGTCATGCAATCGAAGACCTGATGTGGGGGGTTATCGCCTCCCGCGAATTCGCCTACAATCATTAAGGAGCGGCGAAAAAGACGATGAAGACAAATGCCGGCTGGGGATGTACGGGAGGTCATGCAACTCGCCGCGACTTCCTTCGACTTGGTTCGCTGGGGGCCCTGGGCATCACTCTACCCGGCCTTTTGCGGCACCAGGCGGGGGCTGCCGGGCAGAACGCGAAAGCCAAATCCGTCATCCTGCTCTGGCTTGAAGGTGGCCAGGGGCAGGTGGACTCGTGGGATCCCAAACCGACGAGCTCGTTCAAGCCGATCTCGACCAACGTGCCGGGAATTCAAATCTCGGAGATCTACCCGAAGACCGCCAAGCACATGGACAAGTTGGCGGTTATTCGCTCAATGCACACCGAAGAGATCGATCATCCCGAAGCCACTTACTACGCCTACACGGGCCACCGTCCGAATCCGGCCATGCAGTTTCCCAGCGTGGGCGCCATCCTCTCGAAAGAGGTCGGCCCGAGAGGGGCGATTCCACCGTTTGTTAAGTGCGCCAAGTCCGAGCACCAGTTGTATGACAACTACTTGAGATCCGCCTTCCTCGGCCCCGAATACGACCCCATGCTTCTCCCTGATCCGAACGCGGACGATTTCGAGGTCGCCGATCTAACGCTGCCCAAGTCCGTCTCGCCCCATCGGGTCAACAGTCGCTTGGCGTTCCTCGAAGCCATCGACCAGTCGTTCCGCGGCAAACACCGGATGGCTGAATTCGGGAACATGGACACCTTCCAGGAGCAGGCTCTCACCATGATCCTCTCTCCGGAGGTCAAAAGTGCCTTCGATCTCTCGCAAGAGTCCGACAAGACCCGCGACGCCTACGGGCGGCACGGCTTCGGACAAAGCACCCTTCTAGCCCGGCGGCTGGTCGAAGCTGGGTCGGTCTTCGTGACGGCCGCGGGCTACAGATACAGCCAATGGGACACCCATGGCGACAACGACAAGAATGTCCGCGACGAGTTGGCTCCCGTCTTCGACATCGCCTTCAGCACCCTGCTGGAGGATCTGGATCAAAGAGGCCTTCTCGAAACCACCATCGTCCTCGCCATGGGCGAGTTCGGCAGGACACCCCATGTGAACCCGGGCGCCGGTCGCGACCACTTTCCGAACTGCTGGTCGGTGGTGATCGGCGGAGGCGGCATCGAGGGCGGACAGGTCGTAGGGGCGAGCGATGAGAGGGGCGCGGAAGTGGTCGACCGCATGGTCACCGTCGGCGACCTGCACGCCACCATCTATAAGGCCTTCGGGATCGATTGGACCAAGACCTACGACACGCCCATCGGCCGGCCCATCAAGATCGCCAACTCCATTGACGATAAAACGGGCCAACCAATCCAAGAAATCATCTGACCCGCCTTCACCAGGCGGCGAGGCGAAGTGCGTGAGAAGGCCGCCCTACATCATGTTGCGAAGTTCGACTTTCTTCCAATCCTCGCCCACCTTGACTTCCACGCTGCCGGCGAGGATGGCGCTGTCATAAAGAGTCCCCCTGACTCGAATCGCGGAACCCACGTGCTTCGCCAGGGAGGGCGAGGGAGCAATGATGATGTAGAATTTCTTGTCTTCGCTCAGCAGCCCGCCCGGCGTCCCGTTGTTAAGGCACATGGTGCCGCATTTCTTGCCGGGGAAATGATAGTTGTAAGTGAGATCGTTATCGATCAAATAGCAGCGGCTGTCAACCAGCGTGCCTTCAAACGTACGTCGCTCTTCCGCCGGCAATGGCCACGACAGAAGTCCGACAAGCAAAGTCAGTAGTTGGAGTTCGGTCAAATGTTGCTTCATGCTAGCTCTCCAGGGGCAAAAACCGCCGACTTACATTCACATTGCGCGCGCCCGGAAGCGAATTTCCCCGTTCGGTCGAAAACCCGCCGGTTTCGTCCCTTTGGGGGGCTGTGAGGCCCATGGCCGCTCGCTTGCGCTCGCGGCTCAGCTTCGCTCGTCGCAAGGGTGGCGTGAGCAGAAAGCTGAGCCTGGAACGCCAGTGACAGGCCAAATCCTCGTAATGACCCGGGTGCCGTGACCGCAGTCGAAAGCTTACCCGATTTTTATTCCCTTGGGCGGGCTCCAGGCCCATGGGCACTCCCGCGGCGACCGGCTCGTCTCGACGCCGGATCCCGAAATCGATCCCCGGCCAGACGAGTGGCCCTGTTGAGGCCAGCCTACCACAAGCAACCGACGAACAAATTAGCCAAGAGTAATCTTGAGCGCCCCACGCTAGGATTGTACAATCTCCTCATGACTTTGAGGGAGCGTCGGCGAATCCTGGCCCTGATCGTGAATCTACTGCCCGCCGTGCTGCTCGCCGCCACCCTGTCAGCAGCGGATTTCAATAGGGACGAAAACCTCGACGCCGTGTTTGCCAATCGCAAGGGACAACCCAATCGGCTCTGCGTCGGAGACGGCCGGGGTAAATTCGGCTGCGGCAACGTCAGCGCGGATGCTTTCGACAGCGCCGCCGTGGCGGTAGGGGATTTGAACGGCGATGGCGCGCTCGATGCCGTGTTTGCCAATCGAGCCTCGCAACACAATCGGCTTTGTCTCGGAGATCGACAAGAAAAAACATTCTCCTGCGGCGACCTTAGCGGGGACGCCTTCAACACCACCGATGTGGCTTTGGGAGACTTGAACGCGGATGGCCGCCTCGACGCTGTCTTCGCCAATTCTTTTGAGCGCAATCGCGTTTGCCTCGCCGCCGGCGGCGGAACCTTCACTTGCAGCGACGTCAGCGCGGACGCGCTCGACACGTTCGGCGTGGCGTTAGCGGATGTCAACGAAGACAGCCGACTCGATGCCGTCTTCGCGAACGCCTTTCAGCGCAATCGCGTTTGTCTCGGAGACGGGAGGGGCGGCTTCGTTTGCGCCGACGTCAGCCCGCATTCGTTCAACAGCTTCGACGTCGCCTTGGGCGACGTCAACGGCGACCGCCGCCTGGACGCAGTGTTTCCCAGCGGCGGCCAGCAAAGTCGAGTCTGTCTTGGGGACGGGGCCGGCGGGTTCACGTGCAGCGACGTCGGCGAGGGCTTGTTGCACGGTTTCGGCGTTGCGGTCGGGGATCTGAACGGCGACGGCAGAGCCGAAGCGGTATTCGCCAATTCCGCTCAACCCAATCGCGTCTGCTCGGCGGATGAGACCGACTCCTTGGCCTGTGCCGATATCAATGCGGATGCTTTCAGAAGCTTCGACGTGGCGCTCGCTGATCTCGATAGGGACGGCGACCTCGATGCCCTTTTCGCCAACTTCGGCCAGCCGAATCGCGTCTGTTTGGGAGACGGGACCGGCAGCTTTTCCTGCTACGACGCCGATATGGATTCACTTGCCACCGCCGGGGTCGCGATCTCGACCTCCTCCCGGAAAGGTCTGCCAGATGCTCATTAGATCCCGTATTGATAGCCGAACCCGCGGACTCGCCTTACCGCACAAGATCCTTCTGGTCGCCCTATGGATCTTCATTCACGCCGGCCCACTTCCGGCGGAAGATTGGCCCGAATGGCGCGGCAAGGGTCGCGGCGGCGTTTGGAAGGAGACGGGCATCCTCGTCAAGTTCCCCGCAAACGGTTTGAAAGCCGCCTGGCGCACTCCCATTGCTGGGGGATACACCGGACCCGCCGTGGCGGACGGCCGCGTCTACGTTATCGATTACCGATCCACTCAGGGACGCAAAGGAATTGAAAGGGCGCTTTGCCTCGACGAACTGACCGGGGAGGTCCTCTGGTCACACTCCTGGGATGTCGACTACGCCGGTCTCGACTACCCCTACGGTCCCCGCGCCACGCCGACCGTGGACGGCGACCGTGTTTATACGCTCGGCGCGATGGGCGCGCTTTACTGCTTCAACGCCAAGAACGGCAAGGTGATCTGGAAGAGGGACTACCTAAGCGACTTCGGTGCGGAGGTTCCCATCTGGGGTATGGCCGGCGCGCCGCTGGTGGACGGCGAACGGCTAATCAGCTTGGTCGGCGGCCGGCCCGACGCGAAGGTCGTTGCTTTCGACAAGATGACGGGCGAGGAGATCTGGCGCTCGATCTCCTCCGACAGCGAGCCGGGATACAATCCTCCCGTCATTTTCGAAGCCGGCAACGCGCGCCAGCTCATCGTCTGGCACCCGGCGGCCGTGACGTCGCTCGACCCGAAAACGGGCAGCACGTATTGGGAGTACCCGTTCCACGTCGGGGCCGGGGCGACCGTAGCCACACCGGTCTTCGACGGGAGTCGGCTCCTGGTTTCGGCGTTCTATGAGGGTGCGCGTTTTTTCAAGCTGCATCCTCAAGCGCCCAAGGCCGAACTGTTGTGGAAGGGCGACAGCAAGAGCGAGATCCGCACCGACGGTCTGCACGCACTCATCACGACTCCGGTCATCGACGGGAACTATATCTACGGGATTTGCAGCTACGGCCAGCTCCGTTGCCTCGACGCCCGAACCGGTGAACGAGTCTGGGAAACGCTGGACGTCACGGGAGAAAGAGCGCGCTGGGCGGCCGCCTTTATCGTTCGCCACGAAGACCGCTACTTCATGAACAACGATCGCGGCGACCTGATCATAGCCAAGCTGTCGCCGGAGGGCTATCACGAGATCAGCCGCACGGCAATCATCAACCCTACGACGCCTGTGGGCCGGCCCCGCGAAATGGGCGCCGTCAACTGGTCGCATCCCGCCTACGCCAACCGGCACATCATTGTGCGCAACGACGAAGAGATCGTGCGGTATTCACTGGCCCGGAAATAGCCGACGATCCGGGCGGTGGGGCACTCGGCTAACCCGCTTTTCTCACCAGGTGGCCGCCGGGAGGGGAAGCGAATGCCCGCAGTCAAGGATGTAGGGGCGCGATTCATCGCGCCCGCTTGCCGACGTACTGTACGCTGGGCGATGTAGAGAAACTGCTGCCGCGAGGCACGGCCGCCGGGCCTTTCGCCGAATCCGCGGCGGCCGTGGTGAGAAATGCCTCGAGCAACTCTTCAGGTCGAACCATCCGCTCAGCCGTGCTATGATCGTGCGCGGCAAGCTCGGCTTTCTCCCCTTCAAGGGGGAACGGAGGAAGCCAAGTGTTAGCGGCCCGTGGCAAGTGTTTGCGCTGGGGACATCCAGCCCGTTTTCGCGGCTTTGACCGGACGCTAACCGGTCTGCGAAAAAAACCTTGGGCCAGCCCACCGCGCCTCTGGCAAGTCATTTTTCCTGGGGACGGGCAGCCCATTTTCGCGCCGGACGCGCGTCGCCGGATAGTTGGATTCTACGAGTGCGCGAAAGGGCGACAGCCCGATGCGAAGGATCGTACTTTTCGCCACGGGCTGCTAAGAGATGCCAGGGAGAAGCGGGATGGGCAAGACGATTGCGGTTTTCGCCGCGGCGGCGTTGACGGGGGGGATGGCGCTTTCGTTGCTCCAGTCGTCACCTCCGCCCGGCGAGCCGAAACGCATCAACAAGGCCATCGATCTGCTGGAGCGCGGTCAGCCGGTTTACTACACCGCTACTCACGGCGGCTACGAAGAAGGCAAGAAGATAGCGGGGACCTGGGCCGACTACATCAACTACGAGATGGAGCACGGTCCCTACGACACGGCGCTGCTTCGAGAGTTCATGCAAGGCCTGGTCGACGGAGGGCCCACCAAGAGCGGACACCGCACCCCGGCCGTAATCTGCACCCTGCCGGTAGGCGGCTTGAACGAGGCTACGATGAAAGCCAACTACTGGATGGTGCAACAGGTGCTCGCAACCGGCGTACACGGGATTCTCTTGTGCCATGCGCGATCGCCCGATGCAGTGCGGTTATTCGTCCAAGCGGCTCGCTACCCGTTTCACAAAGAAGCGGTCGGCGATGGTTTGCCCGAAGGCCTGCGTGGCGCTGGCAGCCAAGGGTTCGCATCGGGAATCTGGGGGGTCAGCGCGGAGGAATACCTGCAAAAGGCCGACCCCTGGCCCCTTAACCCCGAGGGCGAGCTTCTTCTCGGCCTGAAGATCGAGGATCGGCACGCGCTGGGGAACGCGGAGTCCAGCACGAAGGTTCCCGGCATCGGGTTCGCGGAGTGGGGTCCCGGCGACATGGGCATGTCGTTCGGCTTCACGGCGGGCCACGATGCGCCCTATCCCCAGGTGATGCAGGATGCCCGGGCGCGCGTGAAGGCAGCCTGCAAGGCGGCCAAGATCCCTTTCCTGAACTCTGTCCGCCCGCACAACGTCACTGAGATGATCGACGAAGGCGTGATGATCGGATCCGGGCAACGCGAGGCCGCGGAGATCGGCCGCAACTACACGAAGAGAAAGAGGCCCTGGTGAGCGAGCGGCGTGCTATCCCGACGGCGAGGAGCAAGCCGGGTCACCGCCCCAAACCCACCGTCGACCCGTCGGACTGGCCCGAGCTGCCGCACAGGGCGTGGGGTGACACGATCGCCACGTTCCACATGTGGTCTCTCAGATCGTCGGGAAGGTTCGCATGGAGCTTTGCCCCTGGATGAACCACTCGTGGAGCGCGCCGCTCTACGTCACCTCGCGCGGGCTCACCACCTCGCCGATCCCCTACGGGCGGCGCGATTTCCAGATCGACTTCGACTTCATCAACCACGCGCTCTCGATCGTCATGAGCGACGGCAACGCGCGGAACTTTGAGCTCCGACCCCGGACCGTGGCCGAATTTTACACCGAGGTTCTAGGGGCGCTGCGAGACCTGGGATGCGATGTCGCGATCCACGCGGCACCCAACGAGGTACCCGACCCCATCCCGTTCGCCGAGGACGAAGTGCACTCGGCCTATGACACCGCGCACGCAAGCGCTCTGTGGGGTGCGCTACGCCACACGGCGCGCGTCATGGGTGAGTTTCGGGCGCGATTCGTCGGCAAAGTGAGCCCGATCCACTTCTTTTGGGGTGGCCCGGACCTCGCGGTGACGAGGTTCTCCGGACGCGCGGCGCCCGAGCACCCGGGCGGCGTCCCCCACCTGCCGGATGAGGTTACTCGCGAGGCCTACTCCCACGAGGTGTCGAGCTGTGGATTCTGGCCCGGGAACGCCAAGGCGCCCGATCCCATCTTCTACGCCTACGCTTACCCGACCCCCGAAGGGTACGCCAAAGCCGCGATCGAGCCGAGCGCGGCATTCTGGTACGAGGATCTAGGGGAGTTCGTCCTCCCTTACGACGCAGTACGGGACTCCGATGCGCCCGACGAGACCTTACACGCGTTCTTCCAGAGCGCATATGAAGCTGCGGCCGACTTGGCAGCCTGGGATCGCGAGGCGCTCGAGCGACCTCGCGGCTTTAGGCCGCTGGCCAGGGCTGCTAGGCCTCCCGATGAGGATCCGCCGTACGGTCAAGTACAGCCGCCGATTTTCCTTCTTTAGTGGTTTCCGCCCAAACGACGTCACTGAGATGATCGACGAAGGCGTGATGATCGGGTCCGGGCAACGCGAGGCCGCGGAGATCGGCCGCAACTACACGAAGAGAAAGAGGCCCTGGTGAGCGAGGCGGCGCGCCGCGAGTCAAGAACAGCAATCACGGGGCAGGGATCTCAGGCGCTCGACGCCGGTCGGTCGAAAACCAACCGTTTTCATCGCTTTGGGGGGAGCGTTCGGACCAAGGGGACTCGCGTCACAATCGCGACAGAGGATGCCGACGATCTCTGAGCGGTAGTTCGACGCGCGCCCCCGTTCTTTGCGACTCGTAGATCGAGACGATCATCTCGATACTCCAGCGGCCGTCGTAAACGCTGCAAGCCGGCTGCCGGTCTTGTTCGATGGCCTGCAACAGGTCCTCGACCATGCGCATGTTGGCCAGCTTGAAGCCAGTTGCGCCCCCCTGAGTGTCTCTGCCGACGGTCAGTTCGATCTTCTCCCAACGGTGTTGCTCATTAGGGAGCCAAGCCGGCGTCCGCAAGATAAGGGGCTGCGAGGCGTGGCCGTTGGGAAGATAGATGGCTCCTTTCGTGCCGTAGAAATACATGCCGAATCGTTTGCGGTCCGTCTGGTCGTTCGCTTTTGAGCCAAAGTAGCCGTGTATGCCGTCATCAAACGCGAACATAGCGGCGATCTGGTTGCCGGCTATCGGTCCGATCGGTTCGGTTGCCGTTTTGACATGGGGAGAGGCTATTTCCTGCCCATCGTGAGTGACGTGGGCGAAAACCCACTTCGGATCACCGAGGAACATGCGCATGATCGCGCAGGTGTGCGAACCGAGAACCATCAAGTCCTCCCCGCCGGCGCGCCGGTCTTCTTTGCCGCGAGCGCGAAACTCCTGGAGCGTGCCGATTTCCCCGGAGGCCAACATTTCCCGCACCGTTAAAGCAGCGGCGTGGCGGACCATCTGGTGGGCGACTTGGACCTTGACGCTGTTTCGCTCAACGACTTCGACAAGTCGGTCCGCGACCGTCAGGTCCCCTGCGAAAGGCTTTTCCAGATAAATGTGAGCTCCTGCCTCGGCCGCCGCCGTCACCATGTCGACGCGCTGATCGACCCACCGCGGGCCGATGCTCACCAGGTCGGGCTGTTCTTTCCGGAGCATCTCCCGGTAGTCGCGATAAGCGCGCTTGGCGCCAGTGCGCTCCAAGCCCTCAGCCCGGCCCTGGTCGTCGGGATCGGCGACAGCCACTACGTCGATGAAGTCGAAGGACTTCCATACCGTGTCGAGACCGTGTCCATAATTGCCGTGGCCGGTGTGACCGATGACGGCCGCTCGATATCGTGGACGGGCGGCCGATGCGGTCGAGGCGGCGCCGGCAAGCGCCGTTTTCAGGAAGAGTCTTCTGTTCATAGCGGTTTTCCTCTGCTCAGACAGTACGGAATGCCGAAGACTCGCTACGCAAGACCAACGGCATCGCCTGGGCGCAGGCCTCGATCGCGTTATCGCCGGGTGCGCCCGACACGCTCAACGAAGCTGCGCCCGTGAGGGCGCGGTCGAGGCCTCGTGTTAAACCGGGTCTCGCGTGAACACTCGGCAACCCGCGCTCATTCGCCATCTTGACCGCGGGCTAGCGCACGGTTCTCCACTTCATGTCCAGCCCGGGACGGATCGTGAAACGCCGCCCTCGCATCAGAAATACCACTCCTCCCGGCAACCTGGGGTCTGAGACTAGCCCGGTATTGTGTCCGACCGCTCCTATACGACCTCTTCTCCGCGTCGGGGCGAGGCCTGCTATCGGTGAAACCTCCGCAAGCTGGGTCTTGAAGCGTGCGCGCTTTGATCCGAAGCGCATCACCGACAATTCCAGCCCGATCATGTAAAACTCTTGCGGCTCGGTGTGGTGCTGAAGAACCCGGATTCGGCCGGTTACCAGAGCGCCCCGGGGTGCGATGACCCGGCCGTGTTTTTTGACCGTTCGTCTCAGCCTTCCCTGAATTGGGTCGCCAACAGCCGATCGCTCGGAGTCAATCTCAGTTTCCAGGCGAATGTGCAACAAGACGCCGGGCGGTATCTCTGTCTCCTCGATGATCTGAGCCTCATTGTCGCCCCCGGGCGCGTCACCAAAAGAGAGCACCGACTCGGCGCCGAACTGGCGGCAACCCGCGTAGCTGATTTCGTTTCGGTTCTCCGTGCCGGAGGGGAAGTGAAGGAACAGGCGAGCAATTTGCGGCAGCAGCACGGACGACTTCCCGATCGGCACGCGGGTGTAGTCGATCTCCGTAGTCGCCGCCGACATCTTGATACGCTTCGGGATATCGTCGGCGTGCAAAATCAGACGTATCAAATCCGAACTGCGTGCGTCCGCCCAGAGCGACCCATGGTGCGCCACCGTGGCTCTTTCGCGTCCCGTTTGGACAACGTATGCGCTCTTCGCCCGGAGCACGCGGTAGTCATAACGGACCGCCCTCCGGCCCTCTAACTTCTCTTCACCGACGAATTCGAAAGTGGCCGCGTCGGTGAGGAATAGGGCCCGAACGTGACGCGCATATTCTCCGGAAGAAAGACTTCCGTATCCCACCATCTCGGCGACGGACGTGCCGGCGAACTCTTCCGCGCCGGGCCAGGAGTATAGTTCCTTGCGGTCAACCACCGCTACTTCCATCCTGATCGTGTCGCTCTCGGCGGCGTGGGCCTGCGCGGGGTTGTCACCGCGCACGAGGTCCGCGGGAGTGAGTTTTCTTTTGCGCTCTCGTGATCGCGGAGCGAATCTTTCTCGCTGGATGGTTTGTAGGCAGGTGTAGTTGGGAATTCTCTCCAGGCTCCGCCGCATCTTTTCCTTGATGCGGTCAAGCCTCGGGTCCTCCGGCTTAGGCGCTGCCGGCTGGCCCCCGAGAACGAAGGGCGTCAGCACGAGGACTGCCGCCAGGCGTAGGCAGTGCATGGCTACCGGCAGGAGGCAATCGAGGCAGAACACGCATGAAGAAAGCGGCGCCCGAAAGGGTGCCGTCGAGGCGAAACTCGTACGAACAAAGCCGCGCCCGAAAACGTGCGGTTGAGGCTCCGGGCAATTGCGCGTATTTCTCATTGCCGGGACAAGCTCGCGACCTTCACGGGCTCCCAGGGACCGGGATCTCCGGCTCGCGTGCTTCGGAAGCTATTGTACGCCGACGAGCCTTCGGGTGGAGCGAGGATTTTCGGTGGGTCGAAAGATCATCGGTTTTCATTGCTTTGGGTGGGCTGTGAGGGCCATGGGGGATCGCTTGCGCTCCCGGCTCAGCTTCGACGCTCTGGAACATAAGGGCTGGAGGGAGCGGTACTATTGGTTGCTCTTGGCCGAGGGGGCATCTGAACCGCAAGCTGTTTTGGGGCGATGTTAGGCCGTGTCTGGGCGCTGCCTGTGCCCGGAGGGTAACGCCGACGGCCCGGACAGCCAGCGCACACGGGTTGCAGAAGGTGGGTGCCGGAGAGGGGTTGCCGAAAAGCCCTGCGGTCAGTGGAACGGCACGATCGGGCAGCATTCGAAGGCCGGCGCGGCAGCGAAAGGAGTACCGAACGCGGCAGTGGTGCCAAAACCGGGTTGTAGCCGAAACCGTTGCATCGAGGCTGTGGATCGGCTACGTTATCCGTGCCAGGGCGGCCAAAAAGGAAATCCTGAACATCATGGTTCGAATGAAAACTACGTTCTCTCAAGCCTGCGGTCAGATCGGGAAAATCTCTTTGGGACGAAATTGGCTCTTTCGATGTGCCGCCCTGGCGGCTTCGTCGGTTCGGGCTGCTGGACAGCCGCCGCCGGAAAAGCCTGGGACTAATGTCCTCGCCACACCATCTGAGCTAATAAGTGCGGTCGTCGAGATCGTCCAAGTGGCGGGCGAAAAGCTTGAGGGTCCTCTGTTCGCCCTCGCTCTGCTCCCCGCCCTCGGCATACTTGGTTTGGTTGCTCATCCAATCCACAAGAAGGAGGGTCTGACCCGGGTATTTCTTGTCCTAATCGCATTGGCCATGGCGTTGGTTGTGTCCTACGGGGCATATGAGATGGCTGTCACAGCACAAGGCTTGTCGTCGTCGGATCATCTACTTCCAGAAGCTTTTATTCCAAGAGGCGAGACCGCGGACCTAGGCCCATTCCGAGTTGCACTCGAGGAGGTCGATACTCTCAAGAAAAAGAGGCTCTTCTGGGATTTTAGTGGCTGGCGGCGGTGAGTGACGGATCCCTCGCCACTGTGAGGCCGACCTCCCGGAGCCTGCTTCGGTGCCATTCAAGGGCTTCGTGACAACTCTACGGCCCCCAAGGCCGGGCGGCGACTGCGTTGGCCAAAAAGAATTACTGATAAACAAAGGGTTACGAGTAGAGCAAGGCTGCTGGCAGGTAGTCGTACAGTCTCCCGAAGGCTGTGAAATGCGGATCCACAACTGTCATCCAGTGGCCACACTCAAAGAGATAACTCCCTGTTTATCAGTGTCTTATTCCCTTTACGAGTTGCCCACGACCGGACTGGCGTGTAGGGTATTTGGGGATTTCTTGGCCGCCTTTTGGGCTCCGATGTGACTGCGGGCGACGTCGGGTCGGCAGGATGGAGGAGCCGGCTACCCGTTGGCCACCCACTAAAAACCCGGAAGAGCCGAAAAAGAAGGTCCCCCGCCCGTGGCAGTGGAATCGGAACACCTTCGGAAACGAGGCCTTGTCGGATTTTCTGGTCAATAGTCGGGTCCGCATTTCGAGGGACTTCAAGGTCGACGACCCAGATGACACGAAGTGGCCGACTCCTGAGCAATTTATGAGGGTGGACTCGGAAGACGAATGGACAAAGCTGCTGAAGCCTTTAAACCAGGATTTCCGTTTTGGCCTTGGCACGGCCACAGTATACATCCGCGCCGGCCCGAATGCCACGTCTTTTCGCGCTGAACCCTGCACATCCCCTCCGCCGGTAGGCGCCAGGGCTCGTCCGTCCGCTCACAGACGTTGATTGCGCGGCCTGAACGGCGCTGCGGCCGACACTGCTCCCTGCCAAACCTTTTTGGAGCCGAAAACTGTTGATCCTAGCCCGGTCAACGCTACCCGCTCGGCAGCGGCAGCGCCCAGATCCTGTGCAGCATGTCACCGAACAGCCGCCGGTTCAGATGCCCCTCGGCCAGCAGCAACCAGTAGTAGCGGGCATGCTTGACCAGCCGCCCGCCGGTCTTCATCAGCCGCTGCTGCAAGCTCGTCAGCGACCAGCTCTTGATGCTTGGTGGCAGTCCCAGCCGCCGCCACAGGTTGCCGAGGTTGTAAGCCAGGACGCTGAGTTGCAAGCGAACTTCGTTCGCGCGAAAACGATGGCACGACAACCGTGTCCAATTCGTGGCCCGCTTGCCTTCCTTGATCCACTGCTCGGCCGTGCCGCGCTTGTTGTAAAAGCGCACCACCGAGCGACTGGGCCGGGTCATGTTGGTGACGATGAAGCCGGGTTGCGCGAACAGTTCGCCCGGGTGGTGCTCAACCTTCGCTACGATGCGCCGCGGTTTGCTCCAACTGGCGGCCTGATAGCGGAAGCTCTTGTAGCGCACCAGGGGCTTGGCGCTCGGCCTGCCCGGTGGCCGAAACAGGATGTCCTCGATCTCCAACTCCAGGCTCTTGTTGGCCGGAATGCGAATGGCGTACTGTACTCCGCGTTCCTCCGAAGCCTCATAAACCTCCGGCTTGGCAAAGGCCGCATCGCCCCGGAAGGCGACCTGCTTGCCCGCAGCCTGTTGGCGCTCGATCTCCGGCAACAATAGCTCATCCCAGTCGTCGGCGCTGTGCACGTTGCCTGGACGCAGCTTTGCAGCGAGGCAATCACCATGACCGTTGAACAAAAGCAACGGATGGTAGCAGACCGACTCGAAGTGTCCGTTGTAGGCACTGCCTTCCTGTTGGCCATGGACCGGACTCTCGGTGGAGTCCATGTCCAGAACGACCCGCTCGGAGTCGTCGAACGCCTCCGCTTGCCCGACCAGCTCTCGGTTCAGCGCCATCAGCCCCAGCAGGTTCTCTTCGCTCGCCAGCATCTCCGTCTCGAAGCCGTGCAGCGTCGAGGTCAAGGCCGCACCGCGATCCCAGATCTTCTGCGAACCGATCAGCCGAAACGTCGGATCGATCGAAACCCGCTCGGCGTCGTTGAGGTCCTCGTAGCCCGCCAAGCGGCTGTAGACCGACTGCCGCAACAGATCAGCGAGCGTGAACTGCTTGTTTGTGCCTTGCCGGGAGTCGCTGAGATGCTCGTCAATCAGTTCTCCGAGACCGAGCCGTTCGTCCAGTTCGCGAACCAAAATCAGGCCACCATCAGAAGTGACGTGCGATCCCTGGAAATCGACTTTCAACAAGCCGTTGAAACTTAGCTGGAATGGCTTGGTTTGTTTTTCACCCATTGGGTGTTGGCCTCCATGGCGTCCTCATCGGGCTCTAGCCCCTATGAATAAAGACGCTCAAGGCCGCTGGAAGGTCGGGATGTCAAACATCAAATTGAAAATGCGGGTTAAAAGCTGAGGTGGAGAGCCGCTGGACGCGAGAATTGATTGCCCTGGACAAGGCGCTGTCCAAATGGCCGTTAGCTCGAATCAAGATCATTGAGGTGGAAAGCGACCAACCGCCTGTCCATCGTTTCTACCCTGCCGAGTTCGCTATCCCTCTTACCGACGACGCTGGCCGCCATTACTCTCTTTGCCTTGCACAAGTGTATAACGGAGATCGCGACCTCGGAGAATCAGAGGCGATAGTCGTCAGGTTAGACACCCCCGGTAAAGCGTGCCCATGAGCTAGCCGGCAGCCAGACGTATTGATCTAAGGTTTCGGTCGATGCGAGCTGGCGCTCACCACCTCTCCACCACCGCCTTCTCCTGCGGAAAGAACTCAACGGCGTCGCACGGTTTTCCAAACCATGTGAAAAATCTCCGGTCTCGAAGGAGGGAGCGTAATGAATGGAGCCCGGCAGACGGCCAAGGCGCTTCGTTTCCACCGGGTAGGGGCGCAATGAATTGCGGCCGCGTGCACGAATCTCAATGCGCAGTTGATTTTTTCACGGCCCCGGCCCCCATGCACCCCTTCCGCGAGAGAAGCAGGCTAGGCGCCGGCGCTTGGCCCCAACCAGGGGTTTATAATAGTGGATACCTTGGCGTACGTGGAATGGCTTGAAAAGGCTGTGGAACGCAAGTTGGCTGACCACGCGATCGGCTCGCCCGTGGCTTTGCGAGCTCAGTTGAACTTGAGCAGCGATCACGGGCTGCCGGCCGCGATGTTGGCCGGGTTGGTGTCGGCGGCGGAGCGTTGGTTCGCCGGTAAGCCGCTGAGCGTATACGCGCAAGGCGGGGCCGAGTTGGAATACGTAAGCCTTTTGGTTAAGTTTTCGGGCGGCCAAACGGCCCTGCTAAGCTCCGAGGTCGTCCGTGGCGATCGAGGGACGGGCGGCGAGGGGCCCAACGTCTTGCTACTGATTGTGGGGAACCACGGCACGATGCAGTTCACCGACCATCCCGGTTCCGCTGGTCGAGCCGTGGAGATCGGGCTGGCGGGCGGGGCGGAAACGAAGAAACTGGCGCGGGCTATCGAAGAGTCTCTCGGCAAGGGGCGGCCCGTAGCCCTTGACTAACCGGAAAAACGACTGTGCCCGACAAACCACGGTTCGGCGTCCTGCTGGTCACCGGCGGGATGACACACCAGGAAGACTACGGGCTCGGTTTCAAGGCCGACCCGCGCGCTAAGATCATCGGAGTCACCGACGAGAGGGGTGTCGATCGGCGCCGGGCCGAGCTGAACCGCCGCTTGGCCGAGCAGATGGAAGTCCCTCTTTTCCCGGATCTCGACGCAGCTCTGCGGCGCCCTGACGTGCATTTGGCTTCGGTCTGCTCGGAGTTCGAGCGCCGCGCCCGCGTGGGGACGCGTTGTGCGGAAGCGGGGAAGCACGTCTATATGGACAAGCCTCTGGCGACCACGATGGCGGACGCCGATCAGCTTGCCGCGGCGGTACGGCGCCGCGGGGTGCGGAGCCAGATGTTCACGCTGGTGGGCGCGCCGTTCGCGAAACGGGCGAAACAGATCGTGGACTCGGGCGTACTCGGGGCGCTGCGAGCTATCCACTGTGACCTGCTGTTCTCCAAAGGCTATCCAGGCGGCGCTCCGCTCGGAGAGCCTCGCAAGGAGCACTATCCCCCGAGACAGTTTACGTTTCCCGACGCCAAGCTAGAGATCTGGACGACGGCGGTCTACTCGTTGACGCTGATTCGTTGGCTGACAGGCGGGCGGGCCTTCCGCTCCGTCTACGCCACATCAGCCAACTACTTTTTCGAGGAGCATTACAAGCGAGACGTCGAGGACTTCGGTGCCCTGGCGGTGACGCTCGACGGTGGAATGACCGCTACGATCACGGCCGGGCGCATCGGGTGGCAGAGCCACCCCAGTTCCGGGCCGAATTTCACGCGCCTATTCGGCTCCAAGGGAAGTGTAGTGATCGACGGACACGCTCCGCGGTTTGAGGTTGTCTCGGACCAGCCGCCCTGGACGCCGCCCCCACGCGACCCCGATGACCCGATGTCATTTTGGAGCAGCACCGGCGAAAAAGCCCCTCGCCGCCCGAAGCCGGATTGGTACAAGCCGGAAACTCTCCCCGCTCGTTCCGATCAAAGTATGTTTCTCGACAGTATCGAGCAAGGCGCCGAGTCGGAGGTCACCGTCGCCGACGGGGCCGCGGCGACCGAGGCGATGTTGGCCGCCTACGAGTCCGCGGCGACGGGGGAGGTTGTCCGCTTGCGCCCCGCCGGTTGACTTGCAAGCATCCTGGTTGTGCCGGCGCACTCTACTTCCGATCCGGCGCGCCGATGCGGATACGGGGGTCCGTGCTCCCGCGGATGGGCCGCTACAGCCCCAGCGATGCTTTCAGGGTGAGCGTTTGGCCCGACCGGTGGTCGCGGATGTGCAATTGGCCGTCCCCTAACTCGATGTCGTCGACCCCCTGGAAACCCTCAGGCGCGCGCGTCCAAAACATGAGGTAGCGAGCCTCTATCTTCGAGCTTGCGGGTAGCCAACGGTAGAGCATGGTGTCGAAGAGCTTGTTCATGGTGATGACTCTTCGCCGCGGCCAGTCAAACGCCTGGGTGCCGAACTCGAGGCCACGAATCATCATGCCCTTGGGCGGCAGATATTCCCAAATCTGCAACCAGGGATAGTCGGACCGAGGGAATACGTAGCCCAACAGCAGCCGCCGTTTCGGATTGAGAGCGGTAACGTAGCCAAATTCCCTCCGCGGATCGATCAGGAAGCCGTAACGGTCCATCGTGCCCGACGACTCGGGAGCCAGGCGCAGATCGATCGTTCCACCGCCGAGCTTCGGCGCGCGGGGCCAGGTGAACTCCTTGCTGGGCGGCACGCGGTGCCCCAAGTTATCTCGATCCATTTGGTCGGGCCGGGTCATTGCCCGGGTCGCGGAGAGATCGACGACCGTTCCCGGCTCGAAAAACGGAGATCCGATCGTCCCATGCTCGGCCCAGTTGATCGGCCGGTCGAAGGTGAGCAGGTTTTCGAGCGTGCCGTGGACGTAAACGACGTTTTCTCCATCGACGAGACGGATCGTACGTTTCAACATCTCCTGCACGCGGGGCAAATGGACGGCCTGCACCAACTCGGCGATCTTTCCCTTCTTAACGGCCGACTCGGTGGTCCAGGCGAGGTCTCTGGCTTCACCGTGCTGCGGGAGCCCGGCCTTTTCTTCATCGTCCGACGGCGGGCCGAAGCCGTCAACGCAGATGAAGTGTCCGACGTAGGTTAAACCCCACATCGGCTGATTCCGTTCTCGGGCCATGCGGATGTGATCCCACATGGGGTTGATCTGGTCCGCGTCGTCCTTGAGCACGAGGCCGGCGAACGCTCCACTGGTGTGAAGAATTGTCAGCTCGAGCAAATCGTTGGAAACGACCAAGGAAGGTCGCCCCTGGAAATCGCCTTGCCGGAAGTGATCGTCCGCCGACAGGGCCGAGGCCGGCCACCCCAGAAACCCCGCTACGACGAGAAGGAGTGCGCCGAAGCCCAACAAACTTGCGAGATCAGATCTGCCGTTCCCCCACCTGGAATACATGCAAGACACCTCTCCGTTAGGTTTTGCCGGCCCGCTTTTCTCACGCACTTTACCCCGCCACTTGGTGAGAAAAGCAGGCTCGTGCAGCTTAGCACATACGCCGCGGGCCCCAGCCAGTCGTAGAGGCAACAGGGGCTTTGTGACTCCGCGAGCGTGATGCTGATCTCAGTGGTCGACGGGAGTCCGGCCTGACGAACTGCGTTCGGGGGATATCAAAATTGTCGGCGTGATTGAGCATCAGATCCATCAAGCCAGGTCGTCTGCTTTGAACGCCGCGTTAGGCGAGGAGGAGCGATGGCGGGCCCTTATCGCTTGCCGACCCGATAGAGGTAGATTGTGTGGTCTCGGCCCTGGCCGGCAAACGATTCCGTCTTAACCGGCGTCCAGCCCATGATCTGGAAGTCGTGCGAGACGACGCGGGCCCCGGGCTTTAGGCTCTGCTCGAGCCTTGGGCGCAGTTTCATGTTCGAAGAGGTGAGCAGGTACACCGTGACCACGGAGGCTGGGCTCAGGTCGACTTCAAGCAAATGACCCTGAATGACCCGAACGAGGTTGTGGATGTTCAACTCTCTTACGCGGCCCTCTGCTTGCTTGGCCAGTTCCTCGTCAAGCTCAACTCCGACCGCGCGAGCTCCGAACTTCCGCGCCGCGGCAATGATGATTCGTCCATCCCCCGAACCCAGATCGTAGACGGTGTCCTTGCTGTTGACGGCGGCCAGCTCCAGCATTCGCTCGACGACTTCGGGCGGAGTCGGCACGTAGGGAGCCATGCTGCGGGGATCGTATTTCTTTTGGGCCCAGGCGTCCGGCAGCAGCAGCAAGAAGCCAACGACCAGAAGGACTCGAGCCACCTTGAACACCGCCGTCATTATTTAACCCCTATCAACCCCTATCGCCACAGGCTCCGATGGCCGCCCGCCAAACATCGACCCATCTCCCATGAATATATCCCAATCCTCTTCAAAGAGCCAGCCTTGGTCTGAGTTGGGGTGACGTTTGAGACGGAAGAACGCTGCCTAAGAAAAAACCGGGACAGCCTCAGTTACCACTGTCGGCAGCCCCTAGCGCTCAGGTTTTCAATATGATCGCGGGATTGCCGAAAAACCAACCGGGGCGTCAGGAGCCAGCCAGTATGTAGAATCAGCAAGTTGGAGTTCGCGACATGACTTAATTGAGGCTGTCCCGGTTTCCCTAATGCGGGTTAAAGCCGCGCTTGTAGATTCCTCAGCGCGCGGATGGCCACTTGCGCCACCTTGGAGTCGGCGTCGTGGGTCAGTCGCTCCAGATGAGGCAAGCTCTCTCGATTGCCGCTAACAGAGATCACGTGGCACAGCTCCTTCTTCTGATCTTTGGTTCCCTTGGTCAGCGGATCGTATAGTCGGGAAAGAACCTCTGGTTTTCGAGCCAGCTCTACGAGGAAGGGCCGCGCCTCTCCGCGGTGAAACAGCGAGTTCAGGGCGTCGATCAGGTAGCTCGCGTACGACATGTCCCCAAGGTACACGGCCGCAAAAGCCATGGACAGCCGGGCGGACTCGCTGCGTTCGTTGGCAAAAGCGTCCAGGATCATTTTTAAATCTTGCTTTTCCCCGGCCCGGCCAATCCCTTCCGCCGAGGCCGCGCGAACCTGATGGTCTCTGTCTTTCAGATGAACAAGGAAAATCGACCGCTGGCCGGAGTCGGGCATTTTGGCCAGCGCAATCAAAGATTGCCGCCGGATCTTCTTTTCCGAACTTGTCCTGACCAGGCCCACCAGCTCGGGGATAGACTCCTTCACCGATAGCTGACCCATCGCCTTGACGACGGCCAGTTGGACATTTTCGTCCAAATCATGCAGCAGGAAAGTCAGCGACCGGCCAGCCTTCAGATCGCCGATTTTTTCGATCGCGCGCACCGATTCCAGGATCAAGATCGTGTCCTTGGACCGCAGCGCCTCCTTGAGTTGGGGGAGCGCTGCTTGGCCGCGAAGCACGCCGGCGGCCCGAGCGGCATTGGCGCGGGACTCCATGCTGCTGCCCCCGCCTATTACCCGCGCGATCGTCTTAACGACGTCGGGCGAGACATCGAGATAGGGTTCGATGATCACCTCGCTGGGCTGGGCAAATCGATTCCGTATGTCACGGCCGAAGTTTTTCAGAGAGGCCTTGAAGCCTTTCCCGACATACCCGATTTTGTAAAAGTTGACCAGCCCGTCCACGGCCATGATCTGGATGCCGGGGACGGAATCGCGCGTGGCCTCGATCAGCGGGTCGAGACTGTGCTGGGTCCCGATGCGCACGACCGAGTCCACGGCGGTTGCGCGCACGTCGGGCACGGGGTCTTTCAGCAGTTCACGCAAGGGGACTATGTGTTGCGGGTCGCCGAGCCCCCCCAGCTTCTGGGCTGCCTTCATGCGGCGCTTCGGATTGGAGTGCTTTAGCTCTTCCACTTGGGCCGACAGTCCCGCGGCAAGCAGGAAGGCCAGCAGCAAGGGAGCGCCCGGGCGAAAGAGATCACGAATCCGCATGACGTCGATCCGAAGGTGCGGTCAGCCTCGAAGAGGCGCCGAATCTACGATTATTATACGTACTCGATTTTGACGCGTTGCGGTATAAGTCCGGTTTCATGTCCTAGGTCTAAAAGTTTCTGGGCGGATTCGACGACCTCGGGCTGCATGCTCGTCGTATGGTGGTTCACATACATCCCGATGAACTTGTCGGCGAGGTTCTGATCGATACCGCGGGCAAATTCCTGGGCGTAGGAGAGGGCTTCCTGACGATGATCGAGGCCGTAGCGGATACTTTCGCCGAGGCGCTCGGCGCATTCCCGCTGCAACTGGGGCGCCAGCGATCGCAGAACGGCGTTCGCGCCCAACGGCAAGGGTAGGTCGTGCTCCTGTTTCCACCACCTGCCAAGGTCGACCACGCGCCGCAGGCCGGTCTGGTTGTAACTGAGTTGCCCTTCGTGGATGACGACGCCGGCGTCCACCTTTTCCGTCTCGACCGCATCGAGAATCTCGTCGAAAGGAAGGATTCGTGCTTCGAAGTCCGGCTCAAACAGCCGCAAAACTAGATAAGCGGTCGTGGTCATGCCGGGTACGCCGATTGTTTTCCCTTTTAATTGCGAGGCAGACAGGTCGTGTTTTGAAACGACGACCGGCCCGTAACCGTCGCCTACGCTGGACCCGGCCGTGGTCAGGACGTATCGGTCGGCGACATACGGGTAGGCATGAAAGGAAATGGCGGTCATATCGTAGCGACTTTCCGCCGCCGCCTCATTCAGCGTCTGGATATCACGCAAAACGTGCTCGAATTCAACTAGATTGGATCGCACTTTGCCCGTAGCTAGGGCGTAGAACATGAACGCGTCGTCCGCGTCCGGGCTGTGTGCCACGGAGAGTTTTTTTGCGCCTGACGGCATCGGGTCAATTCGGTGGCGGTTCGCCTTCGCGTTGACTCGCCGGCTCACTCGGCTGATAACATGGTCCTGGGGGGAGGTGAGCTGTCTGACGGCCCACAACGTTGAGCAGCCAGTAGAGACTTCAGCGTCGCGCGTAAGCTTACCTACTGTAGCAGATTCACTACGGCGGGCAGCCGTGGCGAAAGTTAGGCTCGGCGAAACATGGCGAGTCTCGCAGGCCGAGTCCTAGGAGGCGCCGGGACTACGATCAACGCCGCGGTATCCTGCTGTAGCGAGGCAGGAGGTCGCAAGTCGCGGGCAACGGGAGTTGTATCGGTCTCCGCGTTTTTTATCTTCGCGACCTCGATACCTCAACGGCGATCATCCACCGACCATCAGCGGACCCCGAACTAATCTATGAACGGACACCCGCTTCAGCCGTTGTGCGCAACGGCGTTCGGGTTCAGATCAACAGCGAGGGTTTTCGCGATGACCCGTTTCCTGACGACCGGGAAGAGGGTGAGTTTCGGATTGTGGTTATTGGGGACGCAGTCGCGGTAGGCCTCGGGGTTCCGATGGCGAAGGCTTCCCCCCAGGTTTTGGAGCAATTACTGAACGAATCGCCACTGTTTCCGAACGCAAAGGTAACGGTTTTGAACATGAGCGTGTACGGCTACTCCACGCGGCAGGAACTGCGTGTGTGGACGAAGCGATGTCTGCCCAAGAAGCCGGATTTAATCATTTGGTCTTATGTCTGAATGATCCCGATCAACAAGACGCCGGTCAGGCAAGATGCTATCAGCGCCCTCCGTTGGCCGTGATGCAACTGTTGCAGGACGCTCGGGACCGCTTTCGGTTGTTGGGAGATGATCGAAAATACCACGTGAGGATTTATCAGGATTTTGCGATTCAAGTGGAAGAAAACTTGGCTCTTCCGGGTTTTTAGCGGGTGGCCAACGGGTAGCCGGCTCCTCCATCCTGCCGACCCGACGTCGCCCGCAGTCACATCGGAGCCCAAAAGGCGGCCAAGAAATCCCCAAATACCCTACACGCCAGTCCGGTCGTGGGCAACTCGTAAAGGGAATAAGACACTGATAAACAGGGAGTTATCTCTTTGAGTGTGGCCACTGGATGACAGTTGTGGATCCGCATTTCACAGCCTTCGGGAGACTGTACGACTACCTGCCAGCAGCCTTGCTCTACTCGTAACCCTTTGTTTATCAGTAATTCTTTTTGGCCAACGCAGTCGCCGCCCGGCCTTGGGGGCCGTAGAGTTGTCACGAAGCCCTTGAATGGCACCGAAGCAGGCTCCGGGAGGTCGGCCTCACAGTGGCGAGGGATCCGTCACTCACCGCCGCCAGCCACTAAAATCCCAGAAGAGCCGAAAACTTTAAGAAACTGGGCCAAATCTCGACCCAAAGCCGCGGGCGCCTGCTTGTTGCCATCATGCCGGCCTTCCACGGGGGAAGGGGGCATCCTTAGGTTCGCCACCCATCAGAGGATCGCCCGGTTAGCTCGGGAAAACGGATTGGAGTCAATTGACCTGCTGGAACCATTGACGGACAAGCCGCTGTCGAAAGTTGGGCGTGATATTTGGCACCCCACCGTCCTAGGGCACTCGATCATCGCCGGCGTGCTCGCCGAGTCGGTCCGGACAACCCTTGGGTGAACTGGTTGCGCGTTCAGAGACGGGGAAGAAGGGCCCCTTTGAGGACGCGGTGGCGGGTGATCGTCGGATGCTAACTCGGGACGGATAGCCGTCCCGAACCCGCCTTCCCGCTCGCGAGGCGATCGCAGCTTTGCCAGGGCCTTGACTCGCCCCCGGTTTCAACGCTTTTAACGCCTTCGACGAGGCCAGACCTCGTATTGAGGTAGAATCAATGACATCTTCAGTCGCGGCTGAGGGTTCGGCCATCTCCCACGCCTCCTTGTAATTGTTTTGGGGAGCTAGGGGCTTTCACGGAAACGGTGGAGCAACCCGAGGAGATCAGCGCGTTGCATCTCGCGACAAATGAGCGTCTATGAATGATGGAGCCAGGATAGTCGCCATGGTTCCTGATTTGTTCTTTGCCGCCAAGATCAGTGGGACGGCGAAGCAAGTCGGCGTAGCGCTGGAATTCGCTACCTCGGAGCAGGATCTGCTGACCAAGAGCCGCGATGCCGCTTCCCTGATCATCTTGGACCTGAACGCCGGCGGTTTGGACCCGGTGGCGTTGATCGGCAGGCTGAAGGCGGATCCGAACAGCGGAAGAACGCCGTTGGTCGGGTTTGTCCGCCACGAAATGTCGGAGCTGATCGAGGCGACACGGGCTGCCGGGTGCGATCAGGTTCTCACTCGGAACGCTTTTTCAAAAGATTTGCCGAAAATCCTTCGGCGTGGTTGATCGCGGCGCCGGTTTTTCAACACCTGTATTACCCTCACACTAGCTTGCTTTCTCACCAGGTGGCGAGGCCCTGTTCAGCCGTGGGGGCACGACATGGGGCTGACTTGTCCGAATTAGAGGTAGCGAAGGGGGCGGAAGCCGCCTACGGTGGAAGGGATCGCCCGTAGCTTGTTGATTCCAGACCAAAGGAAGCAGTGGTCGCGATATCCTCCGCGGGCGAAGGGCTGGGTGAGTCGCGGCCCGCTTCAACAACCAGCCTCCGCCGGGCACGCGAGCGGGACGCAGACCGTACACCTTGTCAGCGACGAACTGAAACTTGCCGGCAGTTTGTTCATAGGCGCGTATCGTCGCCGAACAATGTAATTGCGTGTCGCCGTCGCTGTCGTCACTCCGCCGGCGACTAAATTCATGTAGGTGAAGGGCTTGTAAAGTCTGCGCCGAGGAAGTTTCCTAGACAGAATGGCTTGGGCCAAAAGAAGGCCCCCGGCGGCTGCTGACTTGACAACCACCGCCTTTCCCATACTGAACCTTTGCTGGGGACCCCGCAGCAGCGGATTGGCCTCAAGGCGGCCGCGCGACGAGTGTGCGTCTAAAACGTGCGCCGCCGTTAGCGCCACCGCCGTCAGAATCCACCTCTTTTTCCAAGACTTGGAAGAGGCCGCGGAAGAGGGTCTTGCACTCCCCAAAATGATCAGCAGCAATGTCGTCAGTGCGGCTGCCCGTGAGATTTGTTTTCCCAAATACCGGTCCTGTCCGGCGGGTCCGTGGAAGGAATTGGCCGCGGGAGCAGCCCGCCTTCGGTGGGTTCATCGGCATGGGGAGGAAAAACATGTAGCTTGAAACCGCCCGGTGAGTGCGTACCTTGCGACGACACACGCGGAACGGCGTCCCGAAGATGGCCGCAGGCGCCTAGGCCGCTTTTCTCACCACCTGACGGTCGAAGCACGCGATAAGCCCGCCATTACCGCGTTGCGGTTGCTCGCCGTGCTCAACGTAAAGTTCAAGTACGCCCGCATTATTCAAGAAATGCGGCGCCGAGCGTCGCGCGCCTTGTACTGACGGGCTTCTCACGCACTGCGCCTCGCCACCTGGTGAGAAAAGCGCCCTAATCCCTACTGCCCGGCGGTGTTGTCTCTCGCCGGGTCGCCAGTCGCGTCATTTCGCAAAGATGGGTAATTTTTTCAAGGAAATCTCGTCGATCCAGACGGTGCCGGCGATCTTGCTGTCAAACTTCCACGACGCTTTGCGTACGAGTTGGATCTCAATCAGACGGGTCGCACGAGGGACGGAGAACGTCTTTTCGACCTTCTTCCAGTCCGCGGTGCCGACCATTTGCTCCGTCCGTATGTCGAAAGTTGACGGGCGTTCGGCATCGAAAACGCGAAACGCGACACCCTGGTCCGTCGTGATTGCCTCGCTACGAAACTGTGCCCTGAAACGGTACTTGCCCGGTTCTACGATCACCTTTTGTGAAAGGTGCCGATAGGCCAAGTTTTCCGTTCCCTGGAAGCGTAGCCTGAGCGACCTGGATCCGCTCTTGAAAACAGTCCCGTCGCGTGCTACTTCGACATGTCGCGACGGCCGCACGCGCCAGTCAAGTACTGCTCCGAGGGGAGCGAACTCGAAACCGGGATTAAACACGCGCTCGCCGCTTTCGCGTTCCTTCATCCGCTCTCCCGCGTACTCCTCCAGCGTCTCAACCGCCGCCTCGTAAAGTCTGTGGCGCACCAAGAAGTTAAGGTAGGCGCTGAACAATGTGTCGTCCGCCAGACCCCGTTGGACGACCCAATCCCAGGCAACGCTAAGGTCGGACGCCGAACCCCGACGGAGCAAGTATCGGGAATAGGATTCCACCGCTTCCCGGTTGTCGGGAATCCCACTTCCGAGCACTTCCGCGACATCATCGACCATCGCCGAGTAAGTGCTGAAAATAAGCGCGTCATATTCTCTGATTTGGTCCAGTATGTGCGCCATCAACCGCAGGGCGGGACGAGGCTCGCCGACCTGAAAATAGAAGTTTCCGGCTCGCAACAAAATAGGTGGTGAGCGAGGGCCAAGGCTCACCGCTCGCTCAAAGCAGTGGCGAGCGGACGGGAGCTTGGCCGCCCGCAGGTAGGCTTCACCAAGGTCCGACCAGCGGTAGGAGGAAGCCGGGTTTCTGCGCAGGGCCTCCTGGAATGCGGGAATCGAACGTTCCGCCGCGCCTGCTTGCGCCTCCCAGAGTTGTTCGCGAGCCCCTTGTAACTGCACGGCATTCGAGCAGACGTGAAAGCGGCACAGGAGTTGTTCAATCTCCCCGTCACCCGTGAACCAAGTCTCGAAGCCGACCGCCACTGCCGTGTATGCGATCAGGAAACAGGAAAGCAGTATGGATATCCGTCTTGCCAGCATAGTGCTTTAACCGGCGCCTGCTAATCAACGCAGCCCTGCTGGTGCGAATTCGCCGACCAGGGAGGGCCAACCGCTCCGATGCCTCAGTGGCGGGCCATCAAAGTCAACATGGACGCGCAATGGCTGGCCCCGTCTCCACCCACGACACTTCGACCTTCGCGGACGCCCCGCGGGTCGGAGAGAGTCGTCCCACTCTCTACCCCTAACAGCCCGTGGCGAAAGTCGCACGGCAGGGAAAAATGGGGACTGCCGCTAATTCGCCCCCATCATGGCCCTGGAAACAACCCGCGCCAAGAACTTCACCGGAAGCGAATTGACTGGCCGTACCCGATTTCCCCGATCAGGGCGATGCTCACACTATTCGGCGGCCCGCCAACTCATCGAACCCGCGCCAATGGGTAATCGGCTCGGGTACTTTTTCCGCAACTGTAGCAGCCGCCTCATTCGGCGGGCAACCGTCCTCGGCCAGAGTCGTTCGAGCACTTCCGACGAAGCCCGCGTTGGAGTGCCGCGGACGCGACTTGGGCAACGAAGCCCGCGGCCGCCGAAGGCGCGTACTGGGGTGCGTTTCTTCTGACGGGGAAAGAAATTCGGCTATGTGGAGGGCGTGGAACCGCCTGACTGCTGAAACTAGTAGCAGCGATTCCACCTCACTCTCAACCGCCTTGTCGGAGGGTAAAACGGGACCATCGGGAAGCTCCCATCCCCCCCGGCGCTCCCTCCCGCTGTAGGCTCGAGCATTTTCTCATCGAAGGATGAGCCTGAAGACGGGGGTTGGGGCTTTTTGAGTCGCTGGGGCTCCTTTCGGGCTTTTTGATTTTGAG
This sequence comes from Bryobacterales bacterium, assembly GCA_965206025.1. Lineage (GTDB taxonomy): Bacteria > Acidobacteriota > Terriglobia > Bryobacterales > UBA6623. The sequence continues at coordinate 176,062 of CBDBIU010000005.1, forward strand.
TTTTGGGAAGGGGAGAATCGTCGTCGGGGTTGTGGGATTGTGGGAATCGCGGAGCGATTTCCAAGGGCGGTGGGAAACGAAGGGAAACCTGGTTTTGGTTTTCCTCGTTTTCCATCGCCCGTCATTTCCACAGCCCTCTTCCTGCTGTTCAGCACGGCGTGTTCGCGGAACGGAAACTGGCAAACAGCTTCTGCTTGGCTCGCTGCATCCGGCGGGCCGCCGCCGTGTCGCTTTCGGCCTGGGCAATGCGGCCCAGAGCCTCCAGCCTCTGCCCTGGCTTGAGATAGCTGGCGGCCTCGGGCAACTTCTCGAAAGATTCCCAAGGCGTCTGGTAGTGGCGGTACACCCGCTTCTGCTTGCCTTTGGCGTCGGTCTTGATCTCGGGCTGTCCGCAGGGCCGGTGGAAGTTCAAATAGGGATTGAAGTGCTGTTGGTAGAAGCGCTGGATGCGCCCCGCGTGCGGCGCCGCGATGTACGTATATCCCATGTGTTTGCGGATCACCGCGCCGTTTTTCGATTCCACCAAGCCGTTGTCGTTGGAGTGCCGCGGACGCGACTTGGTCTGTTCGATCAGCAGCTTGTTCAATAGCTTCTCCACCGTGCGATTGAGGAACTCGCTGCCGTTGTCGGAATGGAAGCCGCGGATACGAAAGGGAAACTGCTCGATCATGGCTTTCAGCAACGGCTCCAGCCAGGCTTCACTGATCGCGGGCGTGGCGCCGACCACTTGCCACTGGGTGACTTCATCCACGGCATTGATGTGGTAGACGCCCTTGACGCCATCGCGATCCCCTTGATGCACCGTATCCACTCGCAGAAAGCCGGGTTGGCCTTGCGGGTCGGGCCGGCGCCGCTCGCCGATCGACACCGCCGTGGGCCGGGTCTTGGTGAAATGCAGCCGCCGCTGGCGGTAGGCTCTGCGCCGCCGCAGGCGATAGATCTGGGCCACCGAGATCCCCGCCAGCCGCTCGTATTCGCGCTGCTGGTACTGCTGGTATTCCCGCTCGAGGATCTTGCGCGTGGCCGGGCCGCTGAGGGTTTCGTGGGCCTCGTCCACCGCCGCCAGCAGTTCGACGTCGGCGGGCGTGTACTTGCGGGCAAAGCGATGCCGCCGGTAGCGGGCGGGTTGGAGTTCTCCGCCCTGCCGGTACTGCTGGATCAGCCGCGTGATTTGCGCCCGGCTCAGTCCGGTCATCTTGACCAGATACTGCCGCAGCAGCCCTTTGTCGGCGCGGTTTTGGCGGCTGTAGCCGTGCTGGCGAAGCGTGCGCGCCACCCACGTGTAGATCTCGGCCCGCCCTTTGCCTTTGAATCGAATCTCCTCGCTGGAGTGGAGAAACTGCTGGATCTGTTGCAGGTTCAGCTTGCTGGTGTTTTGCACTTGGATAGTCAATTCCCAGCATGCCCACTCCCCGATCCTTCAGGCTCATCTTGTGTGAGAAACAAACTCCTCGTTCAGACTCATCTTGCATGAGACAAGACTGCTCGTTGTGTTTGTCAAACCAGAGGTTGTACCATGTAGCCCCCAGCCGCCTCGTTGTGTCGGTGCGGGCCGTGCGGGACGCGGAATGACAAACGCTCGCGGCGACCATTCAGCGGCGGCTTCTACAGCCTGACTACCCTGTCATGGCGTCGGGCCGCCCGCCGGGCCGCGCGGAAGGAGATAAAGCAACAATGCCCAAACAGCACGCCGTACTCGCCTTGGTTCTCGCACAGATCGTTCTCGCGGCCCCCGCCTCCGCCTCCGCCGAAGCCGAGATCTTTGACGGCAGACCCGCTTTCGCCGAGGGAGAGGACGCCGGCTACCATGTCTGGCGGGACGGAGAACAGTGGCACGTGCGCTGGACGACCATGGGAAAATTGAGGCGGTTCAGCGGTTCGGTCACCGCCGAGGGGGGCGATCTCAAATCACTGAAGCGCATTGATGTCGAGGTGGAACGCCGTATCATCCGTTCCGGCCGCGCTCCTCGCTTGGCGGTCGGCCGCCGGGGGCGCGTGCGTGTCCGCGGCGGACGAGCTCCGGTTGTCGCGACGCGCCGGCAGGACAAGATCGGAAAAGACGGCGATCACAGAATCGTTTTCCTCTCCCGCACGAGGGATGATATTGACGGCTTTGATTTCAAAGTCGGCAAGAAGGTTTCCTCCTTGCGTTTCGTGCTGGAGATTGACGGTGAGTTTCGCCCGAAGTATGTCGAAGTCGGCCAGGACAGCCGCAAAGCGCCCAGAGTTCCGTTCGTCGTCAGCCTTGATTGAACCGCCGATCCGCGCAGTAGGCGCCCGGCAGCTCGCCGTAGGCCCTGTCCGCTCACTGGCGTTCGCGGCTCCGAATCGGGCATGGCCAGGGTGCGCGAGAGCAAGGGCTAAGCCTGGAACAGTAATGACAGGCGCGATTCTGGGCCCGTTTTGGGACCGCAAGAACGTTAGGGAGAGGGCTAAGTGGTTTGGAATGTGGTAGGCCCGAGCGGACTCGAACCGCTGACCTCTACCGTGTCAAGGTAGCGCTCTAACCAAAACTGAGCTACGGGCCTAAACTGCGATGCTAACACGCAGCTTTCGGCCATGTCGACAAAGCCGGCCGGCCTTGTCGGCACCCAGGAAGACCCGCGAGGCCACCGAATGGGACGTTTCTATGGGGGGGGGTAACATGAAGTCCGCTGACATTGCTCCATCCCGCGGGGCGAGCGTATACTAGTGCCGGTCGAAACAGAATCGGACTGCCTGAGAGGAGCACGGTGATGGGACAAGAAGTAATGGGGAAAGATAGATTGAATCACCTCGGATCGGCACAGGGCGCCCGGAGTCACGACGGCAAAGAGCGCGCGGCCGAATCAGAGGAGTCGATGAAAACAGTCGATCGGAGGACGTTTCTACAAGCTTCCGCCGGGGGGCTGGCGGGCGCGGCCCTTTTCTCACGGCCGTCGATGGCCGCCCCGCCCGAGAAGTCATCGGCGCCGTGGTATCGAAACGCCTATCGGCGCAACGTGATCGATATGCACATCACGGATTGGAACGAGGAGTTTCTCTCTCAGTTCGACCCCGACGAATACGTCCGAATCCTAAAGCTGTCGCAGGTGCAATCGGCCGTCGTCTATGCGCACTCCCACGTCGGACTGTGCAACTTTCCCACCAAGGTCGGGCAGACCCACAGGGGTATGCAGGGGAAAGATCACCTGGCCCGGGTCATCGAGCAGTGCCACAAGCATGACATCAGCGTCGTGCTCTACAGCAGCGTTATCCATGACCGCTGGGCGTTTGACAACCATCCCGACTGGAGGATCATGCTGGCGAGCGGGCGGCCGACCGGCCACCAGACCCGTCCGCGGTTCGGCCTCTGCTGTCCCAATTCGCCTTATCGCGATTACATCGCGGCTCTGGCCAAGGAGATCTGCGACGGTTACGACTTCGAGGGCATTCGCTTCGACATGACCTATTGGCCCACGGTCTGCTACTGCCGCCACTGCCGCAATCGCTTCGCCTCCGAAGTCGGCGGCAAGCTGCCGACCATCATCAACTGGGAAGACCCGCGGTGGACTAAGTTTCAACGGCGGCGCGAAGTGTGGCTGACGGAGTTTGCCAAGCTGCTGACTTCGACGGTGAAGGCGATCAAGCCTCACGCATCGGTCGAGCACCAGGCTTCGGGCTACCCCGGCAACTGGGTGCGCGGCGTCGACGAGACGCTGGCCGCGCAGAACGACTTTCTGCAGGGTGACTTCTATGGGGACGCGCTCCAAGGGTCGTTCGTGCGCAAGCTGTTCTATAACCTCAGCGAAAATCTGCCCTACGGCTTTGAAACCAGCGTCATGGTGAGTATTCCCAATCACACGGCGAAGAAGCCGGTCGATCTGTTGCGCGCCAAGGCGTACGCCTCGTTGGCCGATGGAGGCGCGTTCATATTTATCGATGCCATCGACCCGGTGGGAACGCTCAACCAAACGGTCTATGAGCACATGGCCAAGATTTTCGACGAGACCAAGGCCTACGAGCCGTATTTCGGCGGGCGCCTCTGCCAGGATGTGGCCATCTATCTCAGCACCTGGTCGAAGTGTGACTTCTCCGACAACGGCAAGAGCGTGGATGATCAGTTGTCGCGCTTTCTCGAGCGCCACCCGTCACTTTCGAAAAAAATGCCGCACGTTGATGCGGCGGTCAGCGTCTGCAAAGCTTGCAGGAATCATCACCTTCCCTTCGGAGTCATCACCAAGAGGAATCTGGGCGACCTTTCTCGGCATCGCGTTCTCGTTCTGCCCAACGTCCTCATGATGGACGAGGAAGAAGCGGACGCCGTCAGAGAATACGTCCGCAACGGGGGAACCTTGTATGCCAGCAAGTACACTTCGCTGATTACGAAGGAGGGCGAGCGGCTCAAGGATTTCCGGCTGGCCGACGTGTTCGGGGTTTCCTACGTCGGGGAGACGAAGGAACAGTACACCTATATCGCCCCGACCGACGATGCCAAGCAGCTTTTCGCGGGATATTCCCCGAAATACCCTCTTGGCGTCGACGCCGCGCAATTGAAGATCAAAGCGCATGCCGGTAGCCGCGTGCTGGGTACGCTGACGCTTCCCTACACCGATCCGGCCGACATGGATCGGTTTGCTTCGATTCACAGCAACCCCCCGGGCATTGCCACCGACCACCCGGCGGTGGTGATGAATCAGTTCGGCAAGGGGAAAGCGGTCTATGTCGCCGGCGAGCTCGAAAACTCGGATCTTTATCTCGATACCGTGGCGGGCTTGATCGGGATGTTGTCGGGCGAGTTCTGCTTTGAAGTGCAAGCCCCGAGCTCGGTGGAGGTCACCCTATTCGACCAGGAAGAGAAGAACCGCTATTTGATCAATTTGGTGAGCTTTCAAAAGGAGCTGCCCAACATCCCCGTCGAGGGCATAACTGTCAAGGTGAAGACGGAAGGGAAGAAGGTGGCTCGGCTGATCTCCTTGCCGGACGAGACTAATTTAGACTACGCGTCCAAGAACGGATGGACAAGTTTTGCCGTGCCGCGGCTGGAGAATTTCGTGATGTTGGCGATGGATTTTGCCGGGTAGAGTTAGGCTGATTTCTGCCTCGGGACGCCGCTACCCGGAGCTCCGGCACCGAGCCGCGCGCGTCAGCAAGCGGTCCAGTGATGCCGCCGACGAAACGCGGGGACCGGCGGCTTGTCGTCGATGCTCACGCTGCGTGCCGGCTGGGAAACATCGGGGACTGCCACCAATTCGCCCCACCATGGCCCTAAGAAAAGCACTCAGCTGGAAGCGAATTGGCTGGCTGTACCCGATTTTCCTAGGCCAGATTTAAGCCGAGCGCCGCTCCGCCGTCAGGGAGAGCCCGTCGGCGCGGCAGCCAGCTTGACGGCCAACTCCACCGCGCGGACGAGGCTGATCGTATGGGCCGTCCCTTTCCAGGCGATGTCGAACGCGGTGCCGTGATCGACGGACGTGCGGATAATCGGCAAGCCTAGCGTCAAGTTCACCGCCCCCTCGAAGTCGAGCAGCTTCAGCGGTACGTGCCCCTGATCGTGATACATGCAGACGATCGCCTCGAAACGCTTCTTGCGCACGGCTTGGTAGAAAAGCGTGTCCGGGGGGAAGGGGCCTTCGACCGGCATACCCTGAGTTTGGGCCCAGGAGACGGCCGGCTCGATCTCACTTATTTCTTCTTCTCCGAACAGACCGTGCTCGCCGGCATGCGGGTTGAGACCGGCGACGGCGATTCGGGCTTCGGGTCGCAGTCGGCGGACCGCCTCCACCGTAAGTTCGATAATGCGTTGGACGCGGTCTTTCCGGACCCGCTGAATGGCTTCTGAAAGCGAAACGTGGGTGCTGACGTGGGTGACGATCAGGTCGTCGGAATAGAGCATGATCGTCACGTCCTTCGAGCCGCAGACATCCCCGATCAGTTCCGTGTGCCCGGTGAACGCGGGGTCGGAACGTTGCGTGGCTTCCTTGTTCATGGGCAGGGTGACCATGGCGTCGATTTCGCCCGCCAGCGCCGCTTGGGCCGCGGCTACTACGTACTCTCGGGCAACCCGGCCGGAGGCGGCGTCCACCTGGCCGATGGTCAGGTCCTCTCGGCGCAACAGGCCGTGGTCCAGCACGTTTAGGGACCCTTGGCGAATGTCGGTGGGACCCTGGGCTTTATGAAAGCTCACTCCGTAACCCAAACGATCGTTGCAGTACTCCAGGATGTCCAGGTCCCCGAAGACGACGATCGGCGGCTTGAGTTGACCCCCGCTCCAGGCTTTGAGCAGAATCTCCGGCCCCACGCCGCTGGCATCGCCGACGGTGATCCCGATCCGCATCAGCTTTCGCTCCCGTCAGCCCGGCGCAAGGCGGTACAGATGTCGGAGACGGTATCGGGGCCGCCGAAGCCGCCGGCCTTCGTCGCCAGTGTAAGATCGACATTTCCCTGTTGAAGCCGGCACACGGGGACGCCGACTTGTAGCTCGCCGAACGGCCTGAGGTCGCGAACCGCGAGCGCGCTGACAATGGCGTGAGCCGTGTCGCCGCCGAATACCACCAGCGCTTCCCTTCGGCGCGCCGCAAGAAACGCGGAAACAACCTTGGCCAGCCTTTGGACGATCGTCCGCGACAGTATCGAGTCGGGCGCGCGGGAGCTCTGCGGGGGCCAAGTCTCAAACAAGACCCAGCTATGTTCATGGGATAGGGCAATCAGCTCACGCAAAGCTCCGGCATCGCTCGCGGGTTCGGCTCCCAGAACAACGAGCGGGAGACCACTCGATCGGGCCCGTTGAATCTGCTCCCGAGAGGCCGCGTGAAGACTGCCGTTGACGACCAGTCCCGTCGAGGCCGCGGAGCGCCGCGGCCGCTTGCCGTGTGGTAGGGAAAGCAATTCCGACAGAGGCCTGACAAACCCGGCCGGCCCGGCCAGCAGAGGCCAGACGGGCCGAGACATGACGCATTGGGCCACGGCGTAGAGGTCATCCTCGGTTTCCCCGTCGCAGACGTACAGCGCGGGTTCCTCGGCTTGCTCCAGCCGGAGGGACAGCGCGTCGCTATTCTCCACGAGGATAACGGGTGCGGCCACGCTCGGTTCCAGGATCTCGCGGACCCAGCCGCTATGAACCGGCTGCAGGGGGTCATGCGAAAAGTCGGTCTTCTCGAGAGGACGCCCGTCGATGAACAGCCGTCCCCCGCGAACGACCCGGCCCAACCGCGGATAGGCGGGCACGAACACCAGGGATCGATCCGGCCAAGCCTCCATGATGGCGTTCAGCTCCGCGCCGATCGGACCGCGCAGTGCCGAGTCGGTTTTCTTGTAGAGGCCGCTTCCGCCGGCTTGCCGCAGCTGGGTAGCCACATCGCGAACCTTACTGGCGGCATCCGCGGCAACCAGGTGGCGGCTCTCCAAATCGACCACGCAAACCGGGAAGTCGCCTGTAGGACGATCCCCGTCGAGCGTCGATCGCGTGGTGACCAGGTTGGCGACCCCCGATTCGGCAAAGAGCGCTCCGACCTCCAAAGCGCCCGTCAAGTCGTCAGCAATCGCCAGCACCTCCGCCATGTTTCGCCCGAGTGTTCCATTGTCTCAAACTAGTGCTTGCTTCCCACCGGACGTCCCGGTTCAGTTGGAAATGGAGTGCTGTACCGTTCTCCTAGTGGAGAGAACAAATGGCGAAACAGCGCAGGCACTACACAGCCGAAGAGAAGGTATCCATTCTCCGGCGACACCTGCTGGAGCACGTTCCCGTCTCCAAGTTGTGCGACGAACTGAGCCTCCAGCCGGGCGAGTACTTTCTCTATGTCAGCCGGTTGGAGCCGGAAAACAACGCTTTGCTCCTCGTGAAAGCCTTCGAGCGAACTTCCCACCGGCAAAAGCTGGTCATCGTCGGCGACGCGCGCTATTCGGACAACTATATACGCCGGCTCAAGCAGACCCAGGACCCCCGCCCCTGTTTCCCGTTGCTATTTACGGGACCGGCTACCATGAGCTGCCACCCCGCCCTCATTCGAAGCCATGGGGCGGGGCTGCTGCGTGCTCTTTCTCGACACGCCGGAAAACCGGGAAGTCTCGGGGCGATGTGGGCTTTCGCTATCAACCGAGCGAAGACGCGCTTGTTTCCACGTTGAACCACGTGGCCGCCCTTTCTCGCGACGAGCGGCTACGGATGGGCCAAGCCGCCATGGAAGCCGCCCGCCGGCGCTACGACTGGGAAGCGATCGTCGATCAGTACGAGAAGTTGTTTGCGGAGGTTTTGGAGAAAAAGGGGTGACTGGCCGGCGTCACGGCCCAACATAACGTCCTTTATGTTACCCCAATGGTAGCAGCAGGGCAGAGGGTGTCAAGGGTTGCAGTCTTGTCTCATGCAAGATGAGTCTGAACGAGGAGTTTGTTTCTCACACAAGATGAGCCTGAAGGATCGGGGAGTGGGCATGCTGGGAATTGACTATCCAAGTGCAAAACACCAGCAAGCTGAACCTGCAACAGATCCAGCAGTTTCTCCACTCCAGCGAGGAGATTCGATTCAAAGGCAAAGGGCGGGCCGAGATCTACACGTGGGTGGCGCGCACGCTTCGCCAGCACGGCTACAGCCGCCAAAACCGCGCCGACAAAGGGCTGCTGCGGCAGTATCTGGTCAAGATGACCGGACTGAGCCGGGCGCAAATCACGCGGCTGATCCAGCAGTACCGGCAGGGCGGAGAACTCCAACCCGCCCGCTACCGGCGGCATCGCTTTGCCCGCAAGTACACGCCCGCCGACGTCGAACTGCTGGCGGCGGTGGACGAGGCCCACGAAACCCTCAGCGGCCCGGCCACGCGCAAGATCCTCGAGCGGGAATACCAGCAGTACCAGCAGCGCGAATACGAGCGGCTGGCGGGGATCTCGGTGGCCCAGATCTATCGCCTGCGGCGGCGCAGAGCCTACCGCCAGCGGCGGCTGCATTTCACCAAGACCCGGCCCACGGCGGTGTCGATCGGCGAGCGGCGCCGGCCCGACCCGCAAGGCCAACCCGGCTTTCTGCGAGTGGATACGGTGCATCAAGGGGATCGCGATGGCGTCAAGGGCGTCTACCACATCAATGCCGTGGATGAAGTCACCCAGTGGCAAGTGGTCGGCGCCACGCCCGCGATCAGTGAAGCCTGGCTGGAGCCGTTGCTGAAAGCCATGATCGAGCAGTTTCCCTTTCGTATCCGCGGCTTCCATTCCGACAACGGCAGCGAGTTCCTCAATCGCACGGTGGAGAAGCTATTGAACAAGCTGCTGATCGAACAGACCAAGTCGCGTCCGCGGCACTCCAACGACAACGGCTTGGTGGAATCAATCCGCAAACACATGGGATATACGTACATCGCGGCGCCGCACGCGGGGCGCATCCAGCGCTTCTACCAACAGCACTTCAATCCCTATTTGAACTTCCACCGGCCCTGCGGACAGCCCGAGATCAAGACCGACGCCAAAGGCAAGCAGAAGCGGGTGTACCGCCACTACCAGACGCCTTGGGAATCTTTCGAGAAGTTGCCCGAGGCCGCCAGCTATCTCAAGCCAGGGCAGAGGCTGGAGGCTCTGGGCCGCATTGCCCAGGCCGAAAGCGACACGGCGGCGGCCCGCCGGATGCAGCGAGCCAAGCAGAAGCTGTTTGCCAGTTTCCGTTCCGCGAACACGCCGTGCTGAACAGCAGGAAGAGGGCTGTGGAAATGACGGGCGATGGAAAACGAGGAAAACCAAAACCAGGTTTCCCTTCGTTTCCCACCGCCCTTGGAAATCGCTCCGCGATTCCCACAATCCCACAACCCCGACGACGATTCTCCCCTTCCCAAAACTCAAAATCAAAAAGTTTCTCACACCCTGAAGGAAGTGGGCATGCTGGGAATTGACTATCCAAGCAAAACACCAGCAGCTGACCTGCACAGAAGCAGTTTCTCCACTCCCAATTCAAAGGCAAAGGGCGGGCCGAGATCTCACGTGGGTGGCGCGCACGCTTCGCCAGCACTACAGCCGCCAAAACCGCGCCGACAAATGCGGCAGTATCTGGTCAAGATGACCGGACTGAGCCGGGCGCAAATCACGCGGCTGAACTCCAACCCGCCCGCTAATCGCTTTGCCCGCAAGTACACGCCCGCCGACGGAACTGCTGGCGGATCGAGGCCCACGAAACCCTCAGCGGCCCGGCCACGCGCAAGATCCTCGAGCGGGGCAGTACAGCAGCGCGAATACAGCGGCTGGCGGGGATCTCGGTGGCCCAGATCACAGAGCCTACCGCCAGCGGCGGCTGCATTTCGGCGGTTCTGCGAGTGGATACGGTGCATCAAGGGGATCCGTGGCGTCAAGGGCGTCTACCACATCAATGCCGTGGATGAAGTCACCCAGTGGCAAGTGGTGGCAGCCGTTGCTGAAAGCCATGATCGAGCAGTTTCCCTTTCGTATCCGCGGCTCCGACAACGGCAGCGAGTTCCTCATCGCACGGTGGAGAAGTGAACAAGCTGCTGATCGAACAGGTCGCCTTGGTGGAATTGGCATGGGTATACGTACATCGCGGCGCCGCACGCGGGGCGCATCCAGCGAGCACTTCAATCCCTATTTGAACTTCACCGGCCCTGCGGACAGCCCGAGATCAAGACCGACGCCAAAGGCAAGCAGAAGCGGGTGTACCGCCACTACCAGACGCCTTGGGAATCTTTCGAGAAGTTGCCCGAGGCCGCCAGCTATCTCAAGCCAGGGCAGAGGCTGGAGGCTCTGGGCCGCATTGCCCAGGCCGAAAGCGACACGGCGGCGGCCCGCCGGATGCAGCGAGCCAAGCAGAAGCTGTTTGCCAGTTTCCGTTCCGCGAACACGCCGTGCTGAACAGCAGGAAGAGGGCTGTGGAAATGACGGGCGATGGAAAACGAGGAAAACCAAAACCAGGTTTCCCTTCGTTTCCCACCGCCCTTGGAAATCGCTCCGCGATTCCCACAATCCCACAACCCCGACGACGATTCTCCCCTTCCCAAAACTCAAAATCAAAAAGCCCGAAAGGAGCCCCAGCGACTCAAAAAGCCCCAACCCCCGTCTTCAGGCTCATCCTTCGATGAGAAAATGCTGTTGCTTAGAATCTAAGTTGCCACTGGGGGATCGGATGGAGGCACAGCAGTTCACTATAGACCAGTCGGCGGTTGCTCACCGTTTGGCACGGGCTCACGGCACCCTCATCGTGGCCTCGGTCGTTCTGTTGGCAGTTACGCTTGGAGCCTCATCATCACGGGTGGAAAAAGCAAAGGACCAATTGGCGTATGTACAGCGAGTTCTGGACAGTTGGCAGGAATGGCTGGAGGCGTACGCGATGGAGGAGAACCGAAGGCTTCTTTCAGGGCTTGAAGGTTGGAAGGACGAGGCACCGGCGACGCTGCTCGTCGACGTGCCGACGGTTTCAGGTGCCGGAGATCCAGAACAAATCGAGCTCCACCTTCAGACTTCCGCAGTCAGTTTCTGGCTCAATAGATCAAGCGGTTCTGAGGCACTGATTAGGGGTGCTAGGCCTCGGGCTCAGTTAGGGGGGCCGGACCGCCTTAACTGGACAAGAGTGAGTGAGTCAGGTGGCAGCTTACCTCCGAAGACCCTTCGGGAATTTGGCTCCTTTTGGAACGACCTGAACCAGAGAGGCGTGACGGCACACTGTGTATACGAGCTATCCAGTAGCGTGGTGGTGCATTCAGATGCAGGAGTCGTTAAGGCCGGTTGGACAGACATACGAGATCTTCCACCAAATCCTCGATCTCAGGGTCACACGGCTCATGTCGCCGGTGTCCTATGCAGTTCTTCCTCCACTCAGAAGCCGCACTTCTGCGTAGAGGACAACTCCGGACGGCAGTTTGTCATCGAGTATGAGCCCATCGTGGCTCGTGCTAGGACCCTGTCACCATGGCTGCCTGTCGTCAAGAATTTCAGTCCAAACCGAAAGAGTTATCAAAAAGATTTCCCAGAATTGAGCGAGCTCACCGAGGGCTACGAGGACCTAGATCTAAAACAGATGGTTCGGCACTTAGAACTTCTCGGAAGGCTCAGTGACGAGCAAGTCACAGTATCCTTTTTGCAGGCACGCAAACGGGCAATCGCTGATGCGGGACCCTGGACGATACTGCTGCTGCAGTGTTGGTTATTAGCACATCTCACCGCCTTCAAGCCTTTCAGGGCCGAGAACGCGCTAGCGCCGTGGGTGGGATTATACTCACAGCTTTGGATAAGGTTGGGCGTGGTCGGCGTGAGCGTCGGCCTGCCGGTCTGGGCCGTAGTTCAGGTAAACGCAACCTTTCCGCCTCTTTCGTGGTGGCCTTTTCGTGCCCCTGTACTTTTCTCGGTGCTTGTCCTGGCAGCGTACGCAGGCTGGCTCGTGTACAGGCTCCCCCGCTTAGAACGGGCTGAAGATTCGGACATTTCTAAAAACACTTGAGAGTAGGCCATACGTCGAAACAGCAGAGCCGGTCCACGCTCTGTCCCCGTCAAAACGACGAGGCCTCAGTAAGCACTGCAGCCACAGCGGACGCCAATCACGGCGAGCTAAGTCGGTCCGACATCGTGGCGAGGAATTAGCAAGGCCGCCCGGCTGAGGTCCAGCGCGGCCATCGGTACCCCAGCCTAGGCGCGTGGTGGGGAATTGCCAAGGACGGACTTGTCGATGTTGGTTTTGAAGAACTCCACGATTGCCGTGATGTATGAGTCGATGTCTGAGAAGAGCGTATCGAGGTCTTCGGGCTGGTGTTCGACGATGGCCTTACCGGCAACGCTGGGTAAAATCGTGGCTTTTTTATTCGGGCCCCAGGCAGTAGCGTGACTGAGGTTCGGGTCAGAAGTGTGGACGATCCAATCGTGGCGGTAGTCAACGATCGGTTGGAGGCGGCTGAACATCTCGCTTAAGTTGGTAGGTTTTTTAGTCAGAGACCTACTGGCGCAGATCTTGTGAAAACGAAGTTTGAGCTGGTGGTGGCTCCACTTGGGCTTTCGCCAAAAGTAGTACCTGACGGTATCAGCGATGCGATCCAAAAGGATATTGGCAAAAACGTGAAAGCTCTCGATCTCCAGGTGTAGCTCTACGCCGAGATCACCCATGCGCTGCTGTTCTAGCAGTTCTTCTGAGGTCATAGTCCTGGGGCCGGACCAGTTGTGGCTGTGCCAGCGTTCGAGCGCAGCCATGTAGAGGGGGTTGACCGCTTCGTATCTGGCACGGATGATCTGGAGAAAGTGAAGGTAGCGAACGCAGGTGTTGAAGCGTTTGATCAAGGTGTTGACGGCCTTGACGTCCCGGTGCTTTAGTAGCACCGAGGTGATGAAGGCTTGAATCCGGTCAGTAGACGGCATGTCGCTAAATATGGAGGATTGTGACCGAATGACGCAATCCTTCTGGTCCACAGGATCACGAATCAACGGGTTACGAAGCATCAAGCTAGTCGGGTGTCGCGATTAAGGGGGGAAGGCGACAGGCTGCGGGGAAGTGGACGAGTCCCCCCACCGGCTAAAGGTCCAGGGGTGGTCTGACCTGGCACTGGAACTATCTTGCCCTCGCCTGGGCGAAGTACGATATTCCCATCGTTGATCGACATGACTTGTTCTCCTTAGACCGAAACCCAGTGTACCGCCGCGCGGGGGCAGCTGTCGCAATTTTTAGGCGAAAGGCGACACGTGGCGCGGAAGAGCCGTAGCGCAGGGCTCGGTGCCGTTCCCGAGACCTGCGGGCGTTCTGTGGACGTTTTCCCAAACAACCCATCCCGAACTAGGCGGGTCGTTACGCTAGAGTCGGACGTGGTAAAAGTTGCCGCTCAATCCCAGGCACTCCGCCTGACACCGTGGGAAGATCGTTCGGGGAAACCTAATGAAGAGCCACAGGTCTGGGCAAAACTACCGCCCAGCCCAACGCTACGGGACTTACGCGATCTTCTACCGCGTCTAGGGTGAGGTCGTTGTTGTGGTCGCCTGCCCGCACGGGCGGCGCGACCCGAGACAATCGAGATCCCGCACGTGATGGCTAACCCGGCGGCAGGTATGCTTGTGAGAAAAGCGCCCTATCCCTCGATCTTCCGCAGATATTCGATGCTCGCCGGCGCGGCTTCCTCTAACGTGGCGCCTCGGTAGACCTTCACCGAGGCGAACCGCCGGTAGCCGATTTCATCCAAGCTCTTCAAGACAGACCCGAAATCGACGTTGCCGGTCCCGAACAGCGATCCGTTGCTTTCGCAAAGATGCACGTGGCGTAGGCGATCCCCGCATTTGCGAATCGGTTCCACGAGCGAGGTCTCTTCAATGTTCATATGGATGGTGTCGACCATGGGCCTGACGGCCGAAGAGCCGACGGCCTCGATCAGAGCAAGCACCTCGCCTACGGAATTGTTGAAGCCGACCTGAAGGTGGTTCACGGGCTCGATCACGATTTCGCATTTCTTGTCTTCCGCGGCGGCGGCCACTTCGCGGAGACACTCCGCGATACGGCGGTTGGCCACGTCGGGGTCGGGTTCGTCGCTTCTAAACCCCTGCAGGAGCCCGACCACGAGAATCGCGTCAAACTGCCGAGCAACGTCCAAATAGTCAATCAGACGCTGCACGGTGCGTTGGCGGACGGAGAGGTCGGGCGAGCTGAGGCACAATCCCTGGCTATAGGCGTCGCCGGTCAAGAAGGAAGGGACGACCAGACCGAGATCGGAGAGCCAACCCTCGAGACTATCCAGATCCACTCTCGTCGGCTCGGTAAGGTTCAGCTCGACGCCGCTATAGCCGCAATCCCGCAAGAGCGACAAAACCCCCTGAAGCCGGTCTCCCGGGCCGAAAGACGACAACGGGTCGATAACGATATAGCTGTAGCGGCTCATGTTTTCACCTCCAAGAAACGGCATCCGACGACAGCCGTAGAATTCGATCAGTGGTTCGGATCAAGCGTATCCCATAAAGTAGCAGACACCATCCCGAGGGCTGATCAAACCGAGAGACGCTTTTCGCCTTGAAGCCGGCCTCCTAGTAGCGCTACAATTCTACCGTGCGGCTCGTGGGGGTTTTGCTCGCCGTTTTGATGGCGCTGGCTGTGGGTTCGCGCGCGGAAGAAGGCGTGTCCGCGGAAAGTCCGCCCAACCTGCTTCTCATCACCGTCGACACGCTGCGGGCCGATCATCTCTCCTGTTACGGGTACCACCTCCAGACGAGTCCCCATATCGATCAGCTTGCGTCGGAGGGCGTCCGCTTCGAGCGGGCCTATTCGCCGATCCCGCTCACCGGCCCATCGCATATTTCGCTCTTCACCAGCCGGTTTCCCCAGGAACACGGAGCCCGCATTAACGGTGTGGCCGTGCCGGGAAACTCGAAGTGGCTGTTTCTGCCTCAAATTCTACGAAAATTCGGCTATCGCAATGCGGCCTTCGTGAGCGCTTGGCCGTTGACGGACCGTCTCACCCAGCTTGGCCAGTGGTTCGACATCTACGATCAGGATCTGACCCGCTCACACCAGATTTTTCATTCGAGCCGCTTCGCCGAAGATGTAACGCCCCCCGCGATGACATGGCTTCGGGGCAACCGCGACCGCCCGTTTTTCCTCTGGGTTCATTATTTCGATCCCCACGCCCCCTACCACCTGCGGGAGGAGTTCGCTTCGCTCGAGTCGAATGGACATCCGGGAGACGGCACGGAATGGGCCGGTAAAGAGGATCGGATCCGCATCAATAAGTACGACTCGGAAATCGGCTACGTCGACCACCACATCGGCAAGCTGCTGGCCGAACTCGACAACCTTGGGTTACGCGACTCCACGCTCGTCGCGCTGACGGCCGACCATGGAGAAAGCCTCGGCGAACACGGCTACGTCGGCCACGGCCGGCGGTTATTCGAGGGCATCGTCCACATTCCCCTGATCCTGCGATACCCGGGGACGATTCCCGCCGGGCGCGTCATTCCCGAGGCCGCGTCGTTGCTCGATCTGACCCCGACCGTGCTGGAGCTGGCCTTGGGCAAGAAAAAGGCGGCTGCCCTACCCGTCTCGTTCGCCGGTCGCAGCTCGGCCTCCGCTGTCGTCGGCGGCGAATCGCTCCCTCAGCGCCCAATCCGCTACGTAAGCTTCGCCGGCAGGAAGGGATTCGCACCGCGCTGGATGTCGTGGTTGTGGGCTCGCCCCAGCGCCTTACCCCTTCATATGGGAGAGACAGCGGGTTGGCGCCAGCTCGTCTGGACGCCCAGTGAAAAATCGCTCTCCGTTGTGAACCTCGATCAAGATCCTCTGGGGTTGAGGCCGGCGGTGCTCGGCAACGACGACGAGGAATACCAGGCGAGGGCGGCGTCTTTGAAGCGCTGGTTTGAAGCGACGGATCTCGACGAAGGGGAGATCACGATGAACAAGCGCGACGTCGAAGTACTGAAAAGCCTCGGCTATTTGCAATAGATAGGGGCCTGTTGCCAAACGGATTAGGTAGCAGCGACGGGCTCGCGGGTGTTGTCTCCACAATCTGTCAAGTGACCGCGAGGTCTCTTCGTCGCGTTGGTGCGAACGCGGACAGTCACCGGACGGTCGTAGCAGGGCCGCAGGCGGAAGCCCGCGGTCAAGGTCGCGAAATTGTCTCGGCCATGAGTAATGCTCGCAATTGCCAGAACCTCGACGGCACCCTTTCGGGCGCGGCTCTGTCTATACTCGTTCTACGGCGATTGCATCTTGTCGGGTCGAGCGCGCAGCGCCGTGGGGTGCCCGAAGTTCCGATCGTCCACATGGCTTCTCAGTACTCGTCACATCGAACTTATAAAACGGACTACTTGACTTAGAGGATCCTCCAGAGCATGATCAATCGCGTTGTCTGGGAAAATTTGCGGCACCGGCCGGTCCGCACGGCGCTGACGGTGGCGGCGATTGCGCTCGAAGTCTGCATGATTCTGCTGCTGTGGGGCCTTGCCGACGGGCTGGTCGAAGACTCGTCGCGGCGCAAGAAGGGCATCGGCGCCCATATCCTCATTCGGCCCTCGGCAAGCAGCTCGCCCCTGACATCCGGAACAGGCGGCATGTCGGCGCACTACGTCGAGCTCATTGCGGCGCTCCCGGAAGTCGAAGTTGCGGTCGGTTCGACTTTCAAGATGTTGAACGACCTGACCACCGTAACAGGGGTCGAATGGGACGAGTTCGAGCGGATGGCCGGCAGTATGCGCTTCCCTCAGGGAGGACCCTTCGAAGACCCGTTTGACATCGTTGTGGATGAAACCTATGCGTCGCAGAAAAACCTCGCCCTGGGCCAAACAGTCCGAACGCTGAACCGTGATTTTCGCCTCGTCGGAATCACCGAGTCGGGCAAACTCTCGCGGCTGTTCATTCCACTCGAGACCATGCAGGAGTTGATGGGATGGAAAGGAAAGCTCAGCCAGATCTACGTCCGGCTGAAAGACTCGGAGCAAACCGGACAGATGATTCAACGGCTGAAGAAAATGCTGCCCCAGCACCCCGTCTACTCCATGGAAGAGTTTATTTCTTTGTTCGAGGCGCAGACGCGCGGACTGACGGGAGAGTTCATGGGCGTCATCGTGGGCATCGCGATTTCGGTGGGGTTCCTTGTCGTTCTGCTGTCGATGTACACGGCTGTGGTCGACCGCACCCGCGAGATTGGAATTCTAAAGGCGTTGGGAGCTCCTCGGGCCTACATCGTCAACATATTCATGCGGGAAGCGATGATGATGACGTTGGGGGGGATCTTGGCCGGGATCGGCCTTGCCTACTTGGGGAAGGGCATCATCGACAACAGCTTCCCGCTGGTGGCGGTTCTCTTTCTGCAGAGTCACTTGACGTGGTCCATGGCCATCGCTGTCGCCGCCTCGCTTTTGGGCGCGCTCTACCCGACCGTTCGGGCCGCCGGACAGGATCCGATTGACGCCCTGGCCTACGAGTAAGCTTCCGGCGAGCGGCGGGCGCTTGTTTGCATCCACGAAACCGGCTTCCGAACCGTCATCTTCTTAGCCCGCATTTCGTGACGCCTAGCGAGGCGTGCTCCGTGAGAGGCCCATCAGTACAAGGCGCGCGCCTGGGATTCCGAGCTGTGCTGCAAACGCTGTAGGGAGACGGAAGGCAGCGAACAGGCGCGATATGTCGAACCCCTGGCTCGGCGAAAGTGCCGGTCCCTACTGCTGCGGCTTGTGACGGCTCAAGTAGGGACAAGCGATCCCGCTTGTCCAGGGCGCGAGACGTGTCACGCCCGTACATGGCAAACGGCGCCATGCGGGGAAGATTCGGTGGTTCCAGCACAGTTTAAGTGACGAGTATGGGGGCAAGTCTCTTGTCTCGACGGCAGGCGACAACTGATGCGAGAACGAATGACGCTGAGGCATCTACTAATAGACCGCGGCAAAAGTCGTTCAGGAGAGAAAAATGGGGACTGCCACCAATTTGCCCCTCGTCATAGTCTTCGGAACAAAACACTTAACCGGAAGCGAATTGGCTGGCTGCACCCGATTTTCCCTGCTTCCTAGCCTTCCTTGGTTTACCCCTTACTGCAGGCACGATCAAGGGTGTTGTCGTCGATAACTACACGGGCCGGGCGCTGGCTCGGACCGCGGTAACGCTCTCGTCTCTCTCCCCGCGAGCTGCCGCCGCGCCGCCGAACCGCACCGATCGTTACGGCCGGTTCACTTTCGAGCGCCTGCCGGCGGGAGCCTATCTTCTCTCAGCCACGCGCCCCGCGTTCGCGAAATTGCAATATGGCCAGGAGGCGTGGAACGCGCCAGGGAAGCCGCTACTTGTCGAGAAAGAGGACATCATCACCCTGCAGCTGCGCATGCGCAGGCTGGGAGCCGTCAGCGGGATCATTTGGGATGAAAACGAGATCGGCTTACCCGAAGTCGAAGTGCTGGTCTATGCGGCGAGTCAGCCGCCGAAGCCGGTGGCCAAGACCAAGACGGACGACCGTGGCGTCTACCGCATCGGAGGCCTGGAGCCGGGAAGTTATTTCATCCGCACGGCGGCCAGGCGGCTGACCAAGCAAACCGGCTTGCTGCCGACTTTCTACAAGGAGGTCGCCCCGGTTCCGGCGGCCCGAGAAGTCAACGTCGCGCTGGAGGAGGAAGCGACGAAGATCAATTTTCGACCCCTTTTCGGCGACGTTTTTGGCATCAGCGGCGAGGTCCTGGGCCGTCTCCAAGACGTGGCCGTTACCCTGGTCTCCGACATGGGACGCCGGACGCGGCGCGTAGGGGGTTCCGGGCAGTTCACCTTCGCTCAACTGGCGCCGGGAACCTACCAGCTCCTCACCACGGGACGAGATCCTCGAATGGATCTCGCCGACCACCGCGAGGTTTTGGTCGAACGAGACGGCGGGCATCTCGGGGTCCATCTTTCGCCGCTGCCGAGACTAACTGTACATTTCGAAGACGAAGCGGGGGACGATCTCGAACCCGAGAATGTTCGTGTCCTGGTTCGCCGCAAGGATCTGGCCGGCGTAGGTCCCACTCGGGAAATCCCGACCTCTGGGAAAGAATTGTCACCCGGCGGCTGGGAGATACGAGTCGCGTCCCCGGCGGAGTATTATCCGGCTTCGATTACGGGGCGAGCCCTGGCGGACCCGAGCTCGAGCTGGGCCGGCGGATGGCGGGAGATTCGCTTGCACCAGGCGGCGCGGGTGACCTTGCGGGTTCGGCTTTCGTCGAATCCGGCCCGGCTGGCGGGAGCGGTCAGCCAGTCCCGGGAGCCGGTCGTTGGCGCTCCCGTCTACCTCGAGGCCATCGACCGTCGTGGTCTCGGCCTGGGGGATGTTCATACGACGCGATCCGATCCCGACGGCCTGTACCGTTTTTCCGGCTTGGCGCCGGGGAAATACCGCGTTCTGAGTTCGTTTGAATCATGGGACAGCGGAGAGTCTCCGGCGACCGCGGCGCCCGCGAGGACCTTGTCGCTCAAAGAGGGCAGCGAAGCCCGACAAGACCTTGGACTCTATGTCGCCCGCTGACCGGACTCCGGCGTTTCATGATTGCCCGGCGCGGCTCGGTGCGGCTTGGTTAACACACTACCCACTAGAGAATCGCAACGGGGCGGCTCCCTCGCGCGTCCAATCACCAAGTTGGTCCAGCAGCCCGTAGCAAAAGTAAACGTCGCGAAAAATCGGGTACAGCCGGCCAATTCGCTTCAGGTTAAGTGCTCCGTTTCGAGGGCCATGATAGGGGCGAATCGGTGGCAGTCCGCATTTTTCTCTCCCGCACGACTTTCGCCACGGGCTGCTAGTGCCCGACTAGCCTAATGCTTGGTTGCACGAACTCACGATAGACTGTAGGCTGACTTGGCCACCACATGGGACAACAACAATGAAACCACGAATTTGGATCCTTGCACTGGCAGTATCGCTCGGCTTGAGTTCGCTGCTGATGGTCGACGTCTTGCGGCTACGCAACGGCGACCTCGTCGAGGGAACCTACCTCGGGGGCGACAGCCGGAGCGTGAAGTTCATCGATTCGGAAGGAAATGTCAGGACCTACGAGATCTCCGAAGTGGAGGGTGTCCGCTTTCGTTCAGGCGCATCGGTCGAGGCGCCTCCACCGAGCACGCCAGCCAGGCGAGCAAGGCGGCGGGCTGTCGCGCCGCCGCGGTCCTCGGCACCCGATGAGGTGGGCGTGATCGTACCCGCCGGTACGTTGGTTACCATTCGAACGATCGACTCGATCGAAGCGGACATCACCGGGGCGGGCGAGCGGTTTCGGGCCAGTATCGACGACCCGGTCGTCGTGGAAGGTCGAGTCGTCATCCCGCGAGGCGCCGACGCAACCCTCCAGGTGATGAGAGTCGGGCAGGCCGGCCGGGTGGCGGGAAGCGATGAAGTGGCTCTGAAGCTCTTCGACGTGACCGTCGAGGGACGCATCTATGAAGTAGCCAGCAACTACGCCGAGGTCAAGACCGCTGGAAAAGGCAAGCGCACTGCCAAAACGACGGCCGTTGTGACCGGGATCGGCGCGGCTCTAGGGGCTATCATCGGCGGCGGCAAGGGCGCGGCGATCGGAGCCGGTGCCGGAGCCGGCGCCGGGGTCGCCGTTTCCGCGACTCGCGGCAAAAAGCTTCGTATCCCGTCCGAGACGCGGTTGGACTTCGAGTTGCGCTCACCCCTGCCTTTGTGACCCGCACGGAGGTGGGCGGCTCGGCCGCTTAGCCTATCCGGTGTCTGGCGCCGCGCAACTCAGCGTTCAAGTTCTCGGCTCGGCTACCGATATGGGCTTTATGTCGGTCCTGGCCGATTCGGTGGCCGGTCTCCTTGGTGGCAAGCGGAAATGCCGGCGTGAGCTCGTCGGGTAGAGACGTTCGGGCGCGCACCGCTATCAAAGCTGTCTCGGCACGGCGGATAGGGGCTTGCGCCAATGTAGGTTCAGGCATGGGATTGCGCCCCGGGGGGGGACCAAAGCCGAATCGGATACGTTATATACGTTCTAGCCCGCCTTTCTCACTAGGTAGCGAGGCGAAGTGCGTGAGAGGCCGGTCAGTACAAGGCGCGCCGCTCAGCGACCCGTTTCTAAAACAAATGCGGGCGTACTGGAAACACTACGTTGAGCACGGTGAGCAAGCGCAACGAAGTCATGGCGGGCCTATCGTGTGCTTTCATCGGCCGAGCATTTGCACCAAGACCACGATCTGGAAATATCGGTGCGGACCCTGCGGCGGTGGATGCTCGCCGCAGGACTGTGGAGTCGCCGCCGCAAGCGCAAGCCCCACCGCTCGCGTCGTCAGCGCAAAGCCCACTTCGGTGAGTTGATCCAACTCGACGGCTCGCATCATGACTGGCTCGAAGGGCGCGGCCCGAAAGGCTGTCTGATGAACTTCGTCGACGATGCGACCGGCCGGGCGCTGTGCCGTTTCTCGGACGAAGAAACCACCTGGGCGGCGGCGCATCTGCTCCAAGCCTGGGTGTGTCAATACGGCGTACCGAAGGCGTTGTATTGCGACTGGAAGAATGTCTACAAGCGCCGGCCGACGTCGCGCGAAGCAATCGAAGGCATCGCGCCCGAGACGCAGTTCGGGCGCATGTGCGCCAAGCTGGGCATACACATCATCGCCGCTTCGTCGCCGCAGGCGAAGGGCCGCGTGGAGCGCCACCACGGTACGCATCAAGACCGCTTAATCAAGAAGATGCGGCTCGAAGGCATTGCCGATTACGAGGCGGCTAACCGCTATCTCGACCAGCAGTATTTGGACGAACACAACGCCAAGTTTGTCTGCGAACCGTCGGCGGGAGCGGACTTTCACCAGCGCCTGGCGAAGCGGCTGGAGTGGAAATGGGTTTTCTGTTTGGAGGCCGAGCGGGCGGTGTCGAACGACCTGGTGGTGCGATTCGAAAACCGTTTTCTGCAGTTGCAACCGCGGCGCAACCAAGACGTAGGAGCGGGCGCGAGAGTGGCCGTGCAGCAGGCGAGGGTGGGGGAGTTGCGGGTGGTTGGCGAAGGCGGCGACAAGGTGGCTTTTGAACCGATCGCGCGGCCGCGGCCCAAGCCGCGTCCAGAGCCGAAACTGCGAGCGACTCCGCGGCGGCATACACCGGCGGCAGACCACCCCTGGCGCCAGCCGCTGGCGGCGAAACAACGTGCGGCGACGACATAAAAAGAGAAGCTGTGGAAATGACGGGCCTGGATGGAAAGCGTGGAAAACCTAGCGCGACAGCGAGAACGGTTCGCAGCGCAACGACAGGTTTTCCACCCTTCCCACCGTCCCTTGGAAATCGCGGGCGCGATTCCCGCATTCCCACAGCCCGACGACGATACTCTCTTACAACCTACAAACCACAAAACCAAGGGGACATTTCTATTGGGCCTTGACGCTGTTTTCGGAACAAGACTTGTATTGCGCCGGGGCGGGGTGCTAGACTAGCTACTGAGCCGCCGAGCTTTTCGGCTCGTGCGCGCTCGATGTGCTCGCTGTCGGCTAGGTGGGTTAGGTTGGATCGGATTCATCCGATTCCGGCGTAGTCGGTTTAACGGCAGCGGGTTTGAGGCCAACCGGGGAAGGGATTCGTGGCTCCTACCTGAAGCTGCGGAGACGATCTTCACTGGTACTGATCTTTGACAATCAGGTTGGACGTGCAGTTCGTGTGCGTAATGCCGAGTTTTAGTCGGAGCGAAGACTCTATAATTTAAGCCTCAGCTCGGGAAGTGGGCTTGCCTGCTTTCCACTCGTTGACGCAAGTTGGCGGGGGTTGGGGCGAAGAAGTTTCAATCGAGAGTTTGATCCCGGCTCAGAATCAACGCTGGCGGCGCGCCTAACACATGCAAGTCGTACGAGAAAGCCCGGCTTCGGCTGGGCAAGTAAAGTGGCGAACGGGTGAGTAACACGTGGACAATCTGCCCTGTGGCGGGGAATAACTCTGGGAAACCGGGGCTAATACCGCATAAGATCCTTGGCACATAAGTGACGGGGAGGAAAGCCTTTCGGGGCACCGCAGGAGGAGTCCGCGGCCGATTAGCTTGTTGGCGGGGTAATGGCCCACCAAGGCGGCGATCGGTAGCCGGCCTGAGAGGGTGTACGGCCACACTGGCACTGAGACACGGGCCAGACTCCTACGGGAGGCAGCAGTGGGGAATCTTGGACAATGGGGGAAACCCTGATCCAGCGACGCCGCGTGACTGATGAAGCCCCTCGGGGTGTAAAAGTCTTTCGGCGGGGACAATCATGATGGTACCCGCAGAAGCAGCTGCGGCTAACTACGTGCCAGCAGCCGCGGTAATACGTAGGCAGCAAGCGTTGTTCGGAATTACTGGGCGTAAAGCGAGTGTAGGCGGTTTGCCAAGTCCGTTGTGAAATCTCCCGGCTCAACTGGGAGCCTGCAACGGAAACTGGCAGGCTAGAGTGCGGAAGAGGAGAGTGGAATTCCTGGTGTAGCGGTGAAATGCGTAGATATCAGGAGGAACACCGGCGGTGAAGACGGCTCTCTGGTCCGCCACTGACGCTGAGACTCGAAAGCGTGGGTAGCAAACAGGATTAGATACCCTGGTAGTCCACGCCCTAAACGATGCATACTTGGTGTGGGCTCTTCACTGAGTCCGTGTCGGAGTTAACGCGTTAAGTATGCCGCCTGGGGAGTACGGTCGCAAGGCTGAAACTCAAAGGAATTGACGGGGGCCCGCACAAGCGGTGGAGCATGTGGTTCAATTCGACGCAACGCGAAGAACCTTACCTGGGCTTGAAGTGCCGGAGACCGGGGTGGAAACGCCCTTTTCCTTTCGGGGACTCCGGTAGAGGTGCTGCATGGCTGTCGTCAGCTCGTGTCGTGAGATGTTGGGTTAAGTCCCGCAACGAGCGCAACCCTCGTCTGCTGTTGCCAGGCTCTTCGGAGCGGCACTCGGCGGAGACCGCCAGCGAAAAGTTGGAGGAAGGTGGGGACGACGTCAAGTCATCATGGCCTTTATGTCCAGGGCTACACACGTGCTACAATGGGCGGTACAACGGGTTGCCAAGCCGCGAGGTGGAGCTAATCCCTTAAAGCCGTCCTCAGTTCGGATTGCAGGCTGCAACTCGCCTGCATGAAGCTGGAATCGCTAGTAATGGCGCATCAGAACGGCGCCGTGAATACGTTCCCGGGCCTTGTACACACCGCCCGTCACATCACGAAAGTGGGTTGTACTAGAAGTCCGTGTGCCAACCTTCGGGAGGCAACGGCCCAAGGTGTGATTCACGATTGGGGTGAAGTCGTAACAAGGTAGCCGTAGGAGAACCTGCGGCTGGATCACCTCCTTTCTAAGAGAGGACGTGGGTCGATGTCCGTGGGCTTTCGCTGTTGGAAAGCTCTGTAAGCGGCAACGTTCGGCTCCATTCGCTTCGACACTCTCTTTCTCGGTATTGCGTTTCGATCTGATTCCCCCGCGCCAGGCGTCGGGGGCGCGTCCAACCGGCCTCATTTTTGCTGAGGGCTGTTCACCAGGCAAGGGGCTGTAGCTCAGCTGGGAGAGCGCCTGATTTGCATTCAGGAGGTCGTCGGTTCGAATCCGATCAGCTCCACCAGCAGGGCGGGCTTGAAACCGGCGAGGACAGAGCTGCGGATGTTCCAACTCCGCGGGGCGGCGTCCTTCGAAACGCGGATCCTGTCCGGCATGGGCCGGGTTTTAGCCGGGAACGCGGCTCGGGCCTGTAGCTCAGTTGGTTAGAGCGCACCCCTGATAAGGGTGAGGTCGTTGGTTCAACTCCAACCAGGCCCACCACGGCCCAGGCCAACCAGCGCGAGGTGATAGGCGCCAGGTATCAGGCAAACAGGGAATTCCCCTGGGGAACCTGAAACTTGACGCTTGCAACCTCTTGATCTTTGACAACTGAATATTGAAGGGCAAAAAGCCATAAACGCCGAAAGAAGTATTTGTATCGAGCGCTGTGCCCGGATTCATTTCCGGGTAAGTTTAATGGTCAAGCTACAAAGGGCGTATGGGGGATGCCTTGGCGCAAGCAGGCGATGAAGGACGTGGTCAACTGCGATAAGCCTCGGGGAGCTGTAAACAAGCTGTGATCCGGGGATTTCCGAATGGGGAAACCCAGTCCGTGTGAACACGCGACTATCGCCATCTGAATCCATAGGGTGGCGAGGCGAACCCGGGGAAGTGAACCATCTCAGTACCCGGAGGAGAAGAAAACAACCGTGATTCCGCTAGTAGCGGCGAGCGAACGCGGAACAGCCCAAACCAGCCGACCCGTAAGGGGAAGCTGGGGTTGTAGGACCACATCACGGGACCGCAACGGTTAGTCGAACGGCCTGGAAAGGCCGACCAAAGAAGGTGACAGTCCTGTAGACGAAAACTCGAGCGGCCCAGTGGGATCCTGAGTACCGCGGGACACGTGAAATCCTGTGGGAATCTGCCGGGACCATCCGGTAAGGCTAAATACTCGCTTGCGACCGATAGTGAACTAGTACCGTGAGGGAAAGGTGAAAAGTACCCCTGCTAGGGGAGTGAAATAGTACCTGAAACCATATGCCTACAAGCAGTGGGAGGGCTATGGCGGAGCTTGCTCCGCAACGCCTGACCGCGTGCCTTTTGCTTAATGAGCTGGCTAGTTATTCTCAGTGGCGAGGTTAAGCGTAAGCGAGCCGCAGCGAAAGCGAGTCTGAATAGGGCGTCGAGTCGCTGGGAATAGACGCGAAGCGGGATGATCTACCCTTGGCCAGGGTGAAGTCTGTGTAACAGCAGATGGAGGCCCGAACCAGTGTCGGTTGAAAACGGCTTGGATGAGCTGAGGGTAGGGGTGAAAGGCTAATCAAATTCCGTGATGGCTCGTTCTCTCCGAAATAGCTTTAGGGCTAGCCTCGTGTGGTGCGCGACGGTGGTAGAGCACTGGATGGACTAGGGGCCTTTCCAGGTTACCGAATCCAACCAAACTTCGAATGCCGTTGACGAAAGCACGGGAGTCAGACTGTGGGGGCTAAGCTTCATAGTCAAAAGGGAAACAGCCCAGACCGCCGGCTAAGGTCCCGAAATTGGCGCTAAGTGGGTAAGGAAGTCGAGTGGCTCAGACAGCCAGGAGGTTGGCTTAGAAGCAGCCATCCTTTAAAGAAAGCGTAACAGCTCACTGGTCGAGCCGTTCGGCGCCGAAAATGTAACGGGGCTCAAGCGCCGTACCGAAGCCGCGGGTCCGAATTTTGTTTCGACGAAGTTCGGGCGGTAGGAGAGCGTTCTGAACCGGCTGAAGCGAGACCGTAAGGACTCGTCGACGGTTCGGAAGAGACTCTGCCAGCATTAGTAGCGAGAAGCCAGGTGAGAACCCTGGCCGCCGAAAGTCCAAGGTTTCCTGAGGAAGGTCAATCCGCTCAGGGTTAGTCGGGACCTAAGGTGAGGCCGAAAGGCGTAGCCGATGGACCCGCGGTTAATATTCCGCGACTACCTTCGACTCGTTTGACGATGGGGTGACGCAGAAGGCTAAGTGGGAGTGCTGATGGCGATGCACTTTGGCCGTCATAAGGTGTCTCGGGCAGGCAAATCCACCCGGGAGTTATCACTGAAGGCGGACGCGAGGAGGCAACTCCGCAAAGTCACGATGCCACGCTGCCAGGAAAAACCTCTAAGGAGAGTCAAGGTACCCGTACCGTAAACGGACACACGTAGACGAGAAGAAAATTCTCAGGCGCTCGGGTGAAGGGTTGTTCAGGAACTCGGCAAATTCGCCCCGTAACTTCGGGAGAAGGGGCGCCTACTCCTTCGGGAGAGGCCGCAGTGAAAAGTCCCAGGCGACTGTTTACCAAAAACACAGGTCTCTGCAAAGTCGAAAACGACGTATAGGGGCTGACGCCTGCCCGGTGCCGGAAGGTTAAGGGGAGGGGTTAGCGTCTTCGGACGCGAAGCTCTCAACCGAAGCCCCGGTGAACGGCGGCCGTAACTATAACGGTCCTAAGGTAGCGAAATTCCTTGTCGGGTAAGTTCCGACCTGCACGAATGGCGCAACGATCTGGGAACTGTCTTAACAACCTGCCCGGCGAAGTTGTGGTCCCGGTGAAGACGCCGGGTGCCCGCCACAAGACGGAAAGACCCCGTGCACCTTTACTATAACTTATCAGTGAATCATGGGTCAGTTTGCGCAGCATAGGTGGGAGGCTTTGATTCCGGACTCTTGGGTCCGGAGGAGCCGCCTGTGAGATACCACCCTGGCTGTTCTGTGATTCTAACCTGCTCCCCTGAATCGGGGAGAGGGACACTGGTTGGTGGGTAGTTTGGCTGGGGCGGTCGCCTCCTAAAAGGTAACGGAGGCGCGCGATGCTTGGCTCAGGCTGTTTGGAAATCAGCTGTAGAGTGCAATCGCATAAGCCAGGCTGACTGCGAGACCTACAAGTCGAGCAGGTGCGAAAGCAGGCGATAGTGATCCGGCGGTTCCGCATGGAAGGGCCGTCGCTCAACGGATAAAAGGTACGCCGGGGATAACAGGCTCATCCGGGCCAAGAGTTCATATCGACGCCCGGGTTTGGCACCTCGATGTCGGCTCATCGCATCCTGGGGGTGAAGAAGCTCCCAAGGGTTGGGCTGTTCGCCCATTAAAGCGGTACGTGAGCTGGGTTCAGAACGTCGTGAGACAGTTCGGTCCCTATCTGTGGTGGGCGTAGGAGATTTGAGGAGGGCTGTCCCTAGTACGAGAGGACCGGGACGGACGAACCTCTTGTGATCCAGTTGTCACGCCAGTGGCATAGCTGGGTAGCGACGTTCGGTCGAGATAAGCGCTGAAAGCATATAAGCGCGAAGCTTTCTCCGAGATAAGATCTCCCAAGCGGGTCAACCGCTAAGAAGGGCACTCGAAGACTACGAGTTTGATAGGACGGATGTGTAAGCGTGGAAACACGTTCAGCTAACCGTTACTAATCGCCCGTTCGGCTTGACCTTAAACTTACCCCGAGCTGAATCGGGGAGCTCGTGTTTCAGCGTTTTGGCTTGGTAGGGGCGCGATTCATCGCGCCCGCCCTTCGATATTCAGAAGTACCAGTTTCGAGCGGGATTTGTCCGACCCGACCCGGCAGTTTTAAAGCTTGCTAGCCCGGACGGATCGCCGGAGAGCGGCGGAACGCACTCCCGCCAAAAAATTTCGGGTGGCCGTAGCGAGGGGGCCACACCCGTTCCCATCCCGAACACGGTAGTTAAGCCCCTCAGCCCCGATGGTACTGCGCGGGCGACTGCGTGGGAGAGTAGGACGCCGCCCGATTAAAATCTAAGACGCGCGTGAGGCCTGATCGCGAAAGTGATCGGGCCTTTTTCGTGTCAGGCTCCACACGGCAGGGTCTTCTCTTTAGCTGCGGACACATCTATGAGGCTCGATCGAGCTGGTCGAGCCGCCCGCCCATCCACAGCCCCGAACCTGCGTGTGGGCCAACCGGTGGGGGACGATCCGGCGGCGGGTCTGCGTGTAGGGTGGACCACCGTAGTCCACGTCTGCATCTCGGCGTAAACGCGAAAACCTGCTTTAGTTTCCTCTATTTCCTTGCCAAAGCCCTGGCTCTCCACGAAATTACTTCCACCGACTAACAATACCTCAACGTCAAGCGAAATTCGTGTCCAAAACGGGGTTGGACCGGGTTAGAATACTAGAGTAGTAGCGGCCCCGACGGAAGCGCGAACTTCCGCCAAAGGAGCCGCATGAAGCACGTGAACAGGATTCTCGACGAACTCAGGCAGGAACACAACCTGCTCCAACACACAATCGACACCCTGGAAAGACTTTCTCGCGGCCAAAGAAAGCGCCGCTGCCGTCCGCCGGCGTGGTTGAAGGACACTGCTACTCGCTGCGGCGTCCAATCGAAGCAGAACTCGCACAAACAGAGCCGCACCCGCAAGGGTGCGGTTGAGGTCTCGTGATCTCTAAGAGAAAAGGCACCAGCGAATGAGGCTTCTGTCTGCCTTCACGGGCTCTGATTGGGTGTCTCTTGCTCCAAAGGGCGGGCAGGACGGTGAACCACAGGCGGTGGACAGGCACCGAGCCACGCTGAAACAGTTCCTGACCGAACTCCTGATGTCCGAGAATCTGGTGGTTCTTTGCGGCCAGGGAACAACAGCCTACCTCAACAACGTCGGGACACACCCATCGCGCCCACCATGGGGAGTCTTTGGCCGGCAGCAAAGGAACTGGCGGGTGACGGCTTCGAGCGCGTGGTGCAGCACGTAAACTATGAAAACGCAGGCGACGAACAAGACATCGAACAGCTCCTCTCACATTGCCTCTTGTCACAGAATTTGCGGCCCACCGAACACGTTGAGACCTTCATCCAGCAAACCGAAAAACTGATTGCGAACAAATGCCGTTTCATCGATGCAAGCGTCGACCTACACATTCACAGGGCTTTCTTGCTCCGGGTCGGACGACGTTCGAGCCGACAGCCAAGAATGAAGCTCTTCACCACGAACTACGACCTTTGCTTTGAACACGCTGCTAGCGAGACTCGCTTCATCGTCGTCGACGGTTTTTCGCACACGCAGCCGCAAGAATTCGATGGGTCCTATTTCACTTACGATTTCGTCCGTAGGGAACAGAGCCGCGACAAGCCGGACTACATCCCCAATGTTTTTCACCTCTACAAAATGCACGGCTCGGTCGACTGGGAGTCGCAAGCGGGCCGGATTGTGAGGGCGGCAAATACGGAGAACCCGCTGATGGTCTATCCGCGCTACACCAAGTTTGAGTCTAGCTACGACCCACCTTTCATTGAGATGATGTCTCGGTTCCACATCGCGCTAAGAGAGCCAAATACCGGACTACTGATCGTTGGTGTTGGGTTCAACGACAACCACATCTCCCAACCCGTTGCATCCGCCATTAGGTCCAACGTTAATTTGAAGGCTATGGTCGTAGGGCCGGGCCTGGAGAAAAGCGAAAAGACTGCAGTCAAAGAGATGCGCGCGCTCATAGGCAAGGGCGACCGCCGTTTGTCGCTCTTGGCTGGACGTTTCGAGGAACTAGTCCCGGCGCTGCCCGACCTTGTAGCGCGAACAGAGGAAGAGCAACATCGAGAACGGCTGCGCGCCTTGGGTGGACCGGAATGAGCACGGGCCTACCTGTTTATCCGTTCGATGCTCAAATGTGCATCGGGACGCTATCCGAAGTGGGACCGAGCTTTGCAAAGGCTAATCTGCCACAGGCGGCAAACCCTGAAGGTCTGTGGCACCATGGCCGTCGGTATGGCTTAGGAGAGGTTGGCGAATTTGTCATCGTCGAGTGCGGAGATCTCGGCATCTTGGGCCGACTGGTGAGCGTCAAGTTGCCGGAGCGCGAGAGGCTAACCGTTGAGCCAGAACTGGGCAGGGACCGAGAAGCCCACCCATTGGGAACGATTCAGCTTCTCTCCACTCTTTCCATTGAGAGCGGAAAGGTAACTCCAGGAATGTCACAATACCCGCGCCTGGGGAGCAGAGTCTATGTGGCCCACCCCCGCTTGCTCAAATGGGTTGCAGAAACGTCCGAGAGAGCAAGCACAGCAACTGAGCAAGCCCTCCAACCCTTACTGCTAGACGTGGCCGCTCTACCCTCGGCAAGCGACACGGCCGTCAACCTTACGCCGGAGCACGTTTTTGGTAGGCACTGCGCCCTGCTCGGTGCCACAGGGGGCGGCAAGAGTTGGAGCTTAGCCAGGTTGATTGAACAAGCCGCCCGGCATCATGCGAAGCTGATTCTCTTCGATGCAACGGGAGAGTTCCACACGCTCACGTGCGGGGTTCGGCACATCTACCTTGGACAAGGAGCGGCCCAACCGGCGTCGGCGCGCGAAGTAGTCTTTCCCTATACCGAACTCACGGAGAGTGACCTGCTTGCCTTGTTCAAACCCAGCGGACTAGCTCAGGCACCGAAGCTTCGGGCGGCAATGAAGAGTCTAAAGCTCGCAAAAGTTGCACCCACTGAGATTCCTCAGTTGCTCGATGATGGCGTCGTCGTGAAGGCAAAGAAGCAGAAAGACTCCTTCGAAAGCGCATATGCGCGACACGCTGCTGTTGTGGAGGCTCCCCGAGCAGATTTCGAGGTCGGCTGTCTGACGCGCCAGATTGCGGAGGAGTTTGTGTATCCCACCGACTTCAACGACGCGACCTGCTGGGGCAAGCGGAGTGATGCTGAGTCTAGCTATTGCGTGAGCCTCATCACTCGCATCGAGGACATCGTAACCTCGGGAGACCTCGCTTGCCTTTTCCAGCCCACTGGAAAACCGAGTCTGGTCGATGAAATCGAGTCCTTCCTAGCTGATTCTGAGGAACGGGTTCTACGAATCTCCCTCAAGCACACCCCGTTCGCACATGACGCACGAGAAATTGCCGCCAACGCCATAGGCAGGCACCTGCTAGCGCTCGGCAGAGCCGGCAGGTTCCGCAGCCTGCCCGCGGTGGTCTTCCTTGATGAAGCCCATCAGTTCCTTAATAAGTCTCTCGGTGATGAGAACACGAGGTATCGTCTAGACGCGTTCCAGCTGATTGCAAAAGAGGGCCGAAAGTTCAGCCTAACTATCTGTATCGCTACGCAGCGACCTAGGGATATCCCAGAGGGAGTGCTGAGTCAGATGGGGACTCTTCTGGTCCACAGGCTCATAAACGACAAGGACAGGGAAGTCGTCGAGCGGGCATCTGGAGACATCGACAAATCTGCCGCGGCGTTTCTCCCGACGCTTGCACCCGGACAAGCAATCATAATCGGTGTCGACTTCCCAATCCCACTCACCGTCCAGATGTTCAAACCTAGTGCTGAACCTGATTCACGAGGACCTGACTACCAGACCCATTGGCGCGGAGTGCAAGCGACAGAAGACAAAGATTCTGCCGTGGCCGCTGGTTGAAGTGTAGGGATCCTAAGCCGCGCGCATTCTTCGCTGTCCTGACTCGCTAAAATAACTGCGGTCCCGTAGCGCGGCCTGGGCCGTCGTTTGGCCCAGACCTGCGGCTTTTTCTGATTCCTGACTGAGCCAACGCGAATCCCCCAACGGAGGCACTTGACACCCCGGCTATCCTGAAAGGGGGAGACAGCGCAGACCGGCATCACACTCTTCCACCTGGGGAAAAATACGAAACGAACCCAATTTCGCACAACCCACAAGGAATCAAAGGGTTGCAGCTGGTTTCCGGCACGGCCGGACGGTCGGCCCAGCAGTCCCGTAGCGCGGGCCTGGGCGGTCGTTTTCCCCAAGCCCGCGGTTTCCTCAGGCTTTAGCCCATATCTAGCCCGCATTTCTCACCACGTGGCGAGGCGAAGTGCGTGAGAGGTCCGTCAAGTACCAGGCGCGCGCTGCTCGCGCCGCATTTCTTGAATAATGCGGGCGTACTTGAACAGTACGTTGAGCACGGCGAGCAAGCGCAACGCAGTAATGGCGGGCCTATTGCGTGCTTCGGCCGTCAGGTGGTGAGAAATGCGGGCTAGGCCGGCGCGTTTCACGGAGAAACGGCAAGACGGAAAACGGGGACAACATTCTTCTCTCTTCTGGTAAGCTGAACCCAGTGGCAACGCAGACTCTGATTCCGCTGGAAGCATACCTCCGGACTGTCTACGAGCCGGACGCCGAATATGTCGACGGCGAGATTGTGGAGAGAAACTTGGGGGAGAATCCGCACAGTGCGGCGCAAGTCCGCCTCATTCAGTTGTTCACGCCGTTGAGCCGAGATCACGACCTTCATCTCAGGACCGAGCTTCGGGTGCGTCTTGCGCCCACTCGCGTTCGTATTCCTGACTTCGCTTTGTTTCGGGAAAGACCCACCGAGCTTGTCCCGTCAACCCCGCCGTTTCTCGTCGTCGAGATCGTTTCCCGCGAAGACCGCCACACCGAGATCATCCGGAAGTTCGAGGAGTACCGCAACTGGGGCGTGCCGCACATCTGGCTCGCCGACCCCTGGCAGAGGCAGCTTTCGGTCTACACCGAGAACGGCCTGACAGCGGTCCCTTCTCTACAGATCCCGGACTTCGCTCTCGAGATGAGCCCCTCAGATATCTTCGAGTAACCCGCTCCGCGGGTTCCCTTGCCGGGAAAGTCGGGGACAGGCTACGACTTTTAGTCCCGTAGCGAGGCAGCTCGATGACGTTTTCGAGGCCTGCGGCTTTTTCTGGTTCCCGACTGAGCCAACGCGAAAGTCCCGACGGAGGCACTTGACACCCCCGCTATCCTGAAAGGGGAGAGATCACGTAGACCGGCATCACGCTCGACCAAGCGGGGAAAAAGACGAAACGAACCCAATTTCGCACAACCAACAAGGAATCAAAGGTTTGCAGCTGGTTTCCGGCACGGCGGGACGGTCGGCGCAGCAGCTTTTCGCTTCTCACCGGCTTTCGCGGGTCTGTTCTGTATATCGGAAGCGCGCTCTCCCGAAGGGCCTGGCGATCGGTCGTCTCCGGACGACCGATCGGGGCATGGGGTGGGGTCCAACCGGCCGCGCAGCGGCCGGTCTTCCCTTTCTTAGCAACTCCCTCCGGCAAGCGTGATAACCGGAACTCACCACCGTTCTTGAGTGGGTCCCCTCGCGCGGCCCTGGGCCGTCGTTTGCCCCAGACCCGTAGGACTTTTCTGGTGGTCGCTCCGAGGACGGGTTGGCTCGGCTACAGCCATGATCGAGCGGCAACAAACCCGGTCCAGACCGAGGAGCGTGCCGCGCGTGCGGAGGTCTGTGAAAAGATTGAGACTGGGCATAGCTTTCGAAAGATGGCGAGGAAGAAAAACTTGGCTGCCGAAGCAGGAAGCTTGGGGGGAGTGTCTGAGAAGTCGGCGGTGCCGCAGCGAGACAGCCTCGTCGGAGGGAAAAATCGGGTACAGCCAGCCAATTCGCTTCAGGTTAAGTGCTTTTTTCGACGGCTGTGGCGGGAGGCGAATTGGTGGCAGTCCCATTTTTTCCGCCCTAAGAGTTGCCGTCCGGTCGCCTGGTCAAACCGTTCACTGAGAATCACAACATGTCAACAACCACACCGAGTTTGGATCTGAAAAAGGAAGTTCTTCTTTCTCTCTATCACAAGATGCTGGTGATCCGGCGCTCCGAGAGGCAGTTGGTGAAGGCGCACCAAATGGGCCTTTTGCACGGCGCCTGCCACACCTACATTGGGGAGGAAGCGGTCGCCGCCGGCGTCTGCGCCCACCTTCGTCCGGAAGATACGATGTTCAGCACCCACCGGGGCCACGGTCATGCGCTGGCGAAGGGAGTCCCGATGCGCGAGCTGATCGCCGAGCTGTTTGGGCGCCAAACGGGCTGCTCCCGCGGGCGGGGGGGGAGTATGCATCTGTTCTCTCCGGAAGTCGGTTTGATGGGCACGAGCGGCATCGTCGGGCCCTCGATCCTGCAGGCGACGGGTGCCGCCTACGCCCTGAAGCTTCTCAAGACGGATCGCGTCAGCGCTGCCTTTTTCGGTGACGGCGCCGTCAGCAATGGCGCTTTCCATGAAGGTCTGAACCTGGCGGCGATCTATCAGCTACCGGTTCTGCTCGTCTGTGAAAACAACCTGTATGCGACCGAGGTAGCCTTCAACTACTCAACCAGAAATCCAGAGGTCGGCAGCCGCGGAGAGGGCTACGGGATGCCGGGGGTGGCCGTAGACGGCAACGACGTCCTCGCGGTTTATCAGGCCGCCGAGGAGGCAGTCAAGCGGGCGCGTTCGGGCGGAGGACCCACGCTGATCGAATGCAAGACCTATCGCACGCGTCCCCACAACGAAGGGATGCGCGATTATGGCTATCGCACGAAAGAGGAGGTCGAAGAGTGGAAGGCGCGCGACCCTATCGCGACTTTTCAGACGAAACTCGTGGACGACGGTGTGGCGACCGAAGACGAACTCGAGAAGATTGACCGAGAAATTCAGGCGGAAGCCGAAGAAGCGTTCGAGTTCGCCAAGCAAAGTCCTTGGCCCGACCCCGATACAGCCACCGCCTTCATTTTCAGTCAAGACGGCGTCGAAACCGATGAGCCGCCGAGCGCCGCGGACGGCCCCGCGGCGCGCGAGATCAACTTTATGGAGGCTACGCTCGAGGCCCTCGCCGGCGAGATGAAAAAAAACCCCACCATCGTTGTCTTTGGCGAGGGGGTCGGCGAACGGGGAGGGAACTTCAACACAACGGTAGGTCTCTACGACCTCTATGGAACCGAACGTCTCTGCGATACACCGATCAGCGAGCGTGGCTTCACCGGGGTTTCGACGGGAGCCGCCATGGCGGGCGCCCGCCCCGTTGTCGACTTCATGTTTTGGGATTTTGCTCTGGACACCTTGGGTGAAATCCTAAACCAAATCGCGAAGGTGCAATATATGTCGAGCGGCCGGCTGAAGATGCCGATTCTGCTGCGCGGCTGTATCGGCGTCGGGCACTCCGCCGCCACGCATCACTCGGGAAACTACTACCCGCTATTCGTTCACATTCCGGGACTGCGGGTCGTGATGCCGTCGAATCCATACGACGCCAAAGGGCTTTTCATCACCGCGCTTCGCTGTCACGACCCGGTACTCTTTCTTGAGCACCGGTCCTTATTGGGCAGCAAGGGCAACGTTCCCAAGCAACCCTACACCATACCCTTCGGCAAAGCCGCCATAGCCCGACAGGGGAGCGACGTGACCGTCGTGGCCATCGCCAATATGGTGGGACTAACGCTGACGGCCTCTGAGCAGCTCGAGAAAGAAAACATTTCCGTCGAAGTCATTGACCCCAGGACTCTGGCGCCGCTCGATATCGACAGCATTCTCGAGTCCGTCCACAAGACGGGCCGGCTTCTCGTCGTCGACGAAACGTTTGCGCCCTGCGCCATCGGCGCGGAGATCTCTTCGCAAGTGATGGAGCGCGCCTTTGGGGACCTCGACGCTCCCGTGCGCCGCTTGAACGGAGTGCATACGCCGATCCCCTATAGCCCGGCACTCGAAAAGGCTCTGGTTCCGCACGTCGAAGACATTGTTCGCTCGGTCCGGGAGTTGATGGCCGAATAGGAGACGCCGATGGCCTTTGAACTGTTCGTCCCGCGACTCGGTTGGGATATGGAGGAGGGTACCTTCGCGGGCTGGCTCAAGAAGGACGGAGAGACCGTCAAAGAGGGCGAGCCGGTCTTTCTTGTCGAGTCGGAGAAGGCAGAGCAGGAAGTGGAGTCGCTGGAATCAGGCATCCTCCGCATCCCCGCGGACGGTCCCCAGCCGGGAGACGTACTCCCGGTGGGAACCTTGATCGGATACCTTGTCGAACCCGGCGAGCAAGCTCCCTCCAGCGTTAAGAGTATCGGTGCTGCACCGCCTATGCCGGGGAGCGCCGGCACGAAGGCCGATCCCGCATCAACGGGTGCCGCGGCGGTTCCTACCCCCGCGGAAAAGCCTCGGGAAGAACGCGCCGCGAGACCATCGATCAGCCCACGCGCCAAGCGAATCGCCAAGGAACTGGGCGTCGACTGGAAGAAGGTTCAGGGGACGGGCCGCGAAGGGCGAATCGTCGAGGAGGACATTCGCGCAGCCGCGAGTGGAGCGGCGGCGGCTAGCGAGGCTCCGCCAGCGGCGGTCGGCCGATTGCGAAAACGTATCGCCCAGCGGGTTTCCGAAAGCGCTCATTCAACGGCCTCCGTGACCTTGACGGCCGAGGCCGACGCCACGAACCTGGTCAGCCGGCGCGACGAACTCAAGGCCGGTGCTTCGGGGGAAGCCATCGTTCCAACGTACACCGATCTCTTCGTAAAGCTCGCGGCCACGGCGCTCGAAAAGCACCCCCTGCTGAACTCTTACTGGGAAAACGACCAGATCCGGGTCCTCGACGACATACACATTGCCATCGCTGTGGATACCGAGGAAGGTTTGCTGGCGCCTGTTCTACGGAATGCCAATAAGAAGAGCATTCAGCAAATCGCGGAGGAGTCCCGCTCGCTGGCCGAAAAGGCCCGCGCCCGCAAGCTTGATCGCGACAGCCTGCAAGGCGGCACGTTCACGATCACCAATCTCGGGACGTACGGCGTTGACGCCTTCACCCCGATCATCAACTTGCCGCAATGCGCCATCCTCGGCGTGGGAGCGATTCGCTTGAAGCCCGCTGTCCACCAGGGACAGCTTGCCGCGCGTCACATGGTGTCGCTGAGCTTGACCTTCGACCACCGAATCGTGGACGGAGCTCCCGCCGCCGCGTTTCTGAAAACCGTCCGCGAGCTGATCGAGCAGCCTAGGCTCTGACGGGCCGAGTAACACTCAGCGCCTTTTGCAAGTCCCGTAGCGCACATCTGGCCCACGGGACAAGGGTTGGGGCATGGGAAAACACGTCGGCGCCATCCCCAGTGCGATCGGTGGCAGAATGATCAAACTGTCGCACGTCGGTATGGTGGCCTTAAGAAACGTGGTCAATAGGAACCGCTGGCTTGGCTGGATCCGGCACATCGTGCGCGATCAAGTGGCGGTATGGATGGTGTGCTCCTTCCTCGGCATGGCGCTGCCCTGCATGATGTCGGTGGAGTTCATCCGCAACCATACTGTCGAAGGGAGCCGCGTTGCCGCTATGGTGGCCAGCGGCATGGAGGAACGCTACACCGAATTTGGCCCCCTTCTTTGGGTTCTAACGCTATTGTGCGGCTTTCTCGTGCTGGCTCCTGGGCAAGTGAGCGTCAACGACTAGATCTCGCGGCGTTGGACGGACATTATCCGGACCGCCAGCGAACGGGCGAAGCGGCTAAAAGGCAACCAGGTCAAATACATCTATTACGGCATCATGTCCGTATACCTGGTGTGGGGATTGGTCACGTTGACGCTGTTTGACCCGTTGGACTTAGCCAAGTTCGGCGCGGTCATCGGCACTATTGCCTTAGGATCGACGTCCCTGCTGGCGGTGTACGCGAATAGGATAGGACCCTTTTGCTGAAAGAAGCGCGGCCCAACTGGTTCCTGCAACTTGGTGTGGTCTGCTGCGGGATCTTCTTCTTGAGTCTGAGCGTCGTGGTCTTTTTAACGTTTCGCGGGTGATAAGCGAGCTCACCTGCTGACGCCATTCACCACGTTGGCGAGTTTTCTGCCGTGGACCGCTCGAGCGACGGCCTCGGCTGACCCGTCGTCTGGTGAGAAAAAGCCGGCTAGTGACTGTAACTTCGCTTCCGCAGCGCTTGCGCAACGGGTTAGGGGCTGCCCGCCGTGGCCCGACCCCACGCCGCGCTCGACCGCCGGGGCGGTCGAGCGCTGTAGAGAACCAGCAGCGGGGGAGCACGGTAACAGCCGTAAAACGAACCACCCAAGGACCCCCGACGAAGCTGCGGGGAGCGCAGGTGACGGCGACCGACAAGTGCCGTAGGCCAATTACGCCAACTTTTGAAACCGGCTGCTCCGCCAACTCGCGGATGACGATAGACGCCGAATTGCCACCTACTGCGCGGCGGCGTTGTTGACGAGACTGCCCATCTTGCTGAAAATGATGCTGATGCCGTCGGCGATCCCCGGCAACAGGGCGCCAGCCGACACTGCAATGAACCCAGCCAACAAGGCGTACTCCACCATGTCTTGCGCTCTTTCGTCACGCGTTAAGTTTTCAAGTAAGCAATACAGTTTTCTCATATGCATCTCCTGACCGAGCACGAATAGAATTTCAGTTCTTCAATCATCCGACAATTGTCTACGGTTGCCAATGGGGCACTCGTACTGTTTTTCACTTAAGCGTAGTTAGTACGATAGTTTGGGACTGCTTAAAGAGAATCCACGATGTGTTCAGCTAGGGGATCTAGCCGGCGTTTTATCAATGCCTTAGTGGAGTCCGAGACGGTGGGTCGCGTGTGGGAGATTGGCCCAATCGGGGCCAATGCTGTTTCATCCCAAGCTCTGAGAGCGATTTTTTCGGCGACGATCGTTTAACCCGCGTTTCTCACCACGGCTGGGGTGGATGAGGCGAAAGGCCCGGCGGTCATGGCTCGCGGCAACAGTTTGTGTGCCACTCCCTGCGTACAGTCATGTCGGCAAGCGGGCGCGATGAATCGCGCCCCTACATCCCTGACGGTGGGCATTTGCTTGCAGTTCTACTCTGCTGGTGAGAAATACGGGTTAAAGCAGGGTGAAGTTTGCCGGAGACGACGGTCCGGCAAGAGCCGCTCGACTGCTGGAAGGGATGATACAGCGAAGGGGGAAAAGCTCTTCCCCGGGCTGGGGACCGGATCAGAGCAACGACTCTTCGCCTGCTTTTTCCAGGGCTTCGACCAGGGCCGAGACTTGCTGCGCTTGCGGGCGGTGGCAGACCAGCAGAGCGTCCGGGCTGTCGACGACAATCAGATCCCTGACACCGATCAAAGCGACGAGTTTCCCCGGCGCGTCCACATAGTTGCCCGCGGCCATGATCGATCGAACAGGCGAGCGCTCGACCGTGGTCACCGAGCCGCTCAGAAGCAGGCGGTAGACAGCCTCCCAACTACCGACGTCACTCCAGCCGAAATCCGAACAGGAGAGGCCGACGATGTTGCGTGCCTTTTCCAGGACGCCGTAGTCGATGGAGAGGTCCTCGCAACGCGGGTAGTGCTCGCCCAGCGAGCGGCGAAACTTTCTTGACCGCAGCGGGGCGATCTTTTCGATCTCGGTGGCGGTGGCGGGCATAAAGCGCCCGATCGCCTCACCGATGACGTCGGCCCGCCAAAAGAACATGCCGCTATTCCAGCCAAAATGTCCGGCCGCCACGAACCGTCGGGCCGCCTTTTCCCGTGGTTTCTCACGGAAGCGGACCACGGGGTGCGGCTTGAGCGCGCCGGGCCGCGTCGTCTTGGGAAATTCGATGTACCCGTAGCCGGTTTCCGGCCACTTTGGCTGGATCCCGAGCACTACGAGCTTCCCCTGGGAAGCCACCTTCGCGGCGGCGCGTAAGACGGTTAGGTAACGTGAAACCTTGCCAATGACGTGATCGGAAGGAAAGACCCCCATCAGGGCATCGGGGTCTTGCTCTGAGAGAAGCCGCGCCGCCAAAGCAATGCAGGGCGCCGTGTTGCGCTGCACGGGCTCGGCGATGATCTGGCGCCGGGGTACCTCGGGCAACTGCCGGGCCACTTCCTTCCGGAGGGCATCTCGGGTAAAGACCCAGATTCGCTCGGGCGGAATTAGAGGCCGCAGCCGCCCTACGGTCTGTCGCAACAGCGAACCCTCTCCGACCACGTTCAGAAGCTGCTTGGGAAACCGTCTCCGGCTGCGGGGCCAAAAACGGGTCCCCCGCCCGCCGGCGAGGATGACCCCGTGAAGACGCGCCGGCGGCCCGGACCGCACACTCATGGCATCGTCAATTCGTGAGAGTGAATCAGATTAAACGTGCGTCCCCAGCGTGTCTTACTGAAAAAATTGAGCACCAGGTCTTTGATATGGTCGGCCGAAATGGTCGAGTCCTGCAGGCGATGCGTCGGAGCATCGTAGGACCAATAGATGATCAGCGGCTTGCCGATGATGTTCTCCCTGGGGACGAAACCCCAGAAGCGGCTATCGTCGGAAGAATCCCGATTGTCGCCCATGGCGAAATACTGGCCGGGAGGCACGACCAGATCGGCTCCGACAACGTGGTTCTCGAGCATCATTTGTCCTCGTTGATAGACGCGCACGTCGGGCACGGCGGGAAAGTTGTCTCGATACGCCTCTACATAGCTCGTGTTGTGAATAACGTAGGGCTCCTGGACGGGTTTTCCGTTGATGAAGAGATGCTTGTTGACCACGCGAACCCGGTCACCCGGGATTCCGACCGCCCGCTTGACGTAGGTTTGGGACAGGTCGCGGGGGTAACGGAAGACGATGATATCGCCTCGCTCGACGTCTCGGTAAGGCAAGATACGCTGTCCGAGCGATCCCGCCGGCGCGTAGGCCAGCTTATCCACCAGCAGGTGGTCCCCGATCAGCAGCGACTCCTTCATCGACCCAGTCGGTATGACGAAGGCCTGAACCAGCGTCGTGGTTCCGAATAGCAGCAGGATAACCGTTACCGTCCACTCGGCCACCATGCCACGGCGTGGAACCTCGGCCTGCTCCGCCTTCTCACCCCTCCGAACGGCTTTGTTTGCATTCATATGTTTCTCAACAGCAGCTTTAGTTCGGTTCCCGACCCAGCCCGGCAAAAGCCGTCTACTGGCTATTGTAGCCAATCCGAAAATCCACTACCGCGAAACTCCGATTGGGCCAAAAACCACACCCGGGCTATGCAGCTGGAGAATTCCAGACCCTGGCGCCCACCTGTCGCTTTCGGTCGCCACGCCAAGAAGCGAGCCCGCATTTCCCTCCAGCCGCCAGCCCACTCTTCTCGCCACCTGACGGCCGAAGGACGCGATAACTTCGTTGCAGGATGCTTCTTGATGGCTAAGGTTTTTGAGTTGATAATCCTCGGCGCACACAGGAGATCGCCCTGGTAAGACACTTAAGCCGCAGTGGTACTATCCCGAAACATTTCGGTACCAGTTGGCTATCGACGGGCCACCCCAAACGGGTGTATAAGTGAGTGGAATGTATGCGTTAGCGGGCACTATGTAGAAGGTACTTCGCGCAAATGCACTCTGACACCAACACCAGTTCCGGCCGAACGGCAGAGCCAATCCGCATCGCCGTGGTAGACGATCACCCGATCTTTCGTGACGGGCTCCGCAAGCTATTGTCGCTCGAGTGTGATTTTGAGGTCGTTGCCGAAGCCCGAGATGGCAGTGAGGTCGCGGATGTCCTCGCTAGGGTCGAGCCGGATGTTCTCTTACTTGACCTCAATATGCCGCGGCGAGACGGCATGGCGGCATTGAGCGCTATCAGCCGTGGCCGGCTGAAGACGAAAGTCATCATCCTAACGGCGTCGGAAGACCCCGATCAACATGTTCATGCCCTGAAGCACGGCGCTTCGGGAATTGTCCTCAAGCAATCAGCGACCAAGCTGCTGGCCGAGAGCATTCGCAAGGTGTACTGGGGTGGCATTTGGCTGGACGCGAAGGGCACCGCCTCGCTGATGAAACATTTCTCCAGCTCGACCAGGGATCCGGCGGAGGGACCTAAGAGCCGAAAGCTTAGTAGCCGCGAGGAGGAAGTCGTTGAGCTGGTCGCTCAGGGTTTTAAGAACAAAGATATCGCCGGCAAGCTGTATGTCGCCGAGCAGACGGTAAAGAACCACCTGCATAAGATCTTCGACAAGCTAGGGGTGGCCGACCGCGTCGAATTGGCTTTGTACGCCCTGGAGGGAAAAGGCGGCCCCAACTCGCAAGTAGCACCGCTGGGCGTTCAAACAGCGCCAAGCCCCTGAATATCAACGCGGGGTTCGTTTTCGGGTAGTCGTCAGACTACGCGGGAAACACTCACGTCGGGGCCAACACCCTCGGTTTACGGCGTTCAGTTCATCCCGAGGCTCAAGTTCACAGGCTCCTCCCGCGATTCACCAACGGACAAGACGTTAGGATTAGCCTGAGGGCCTATTTCGGAGGCCGTGAAGGGGGTTCGTGGAAGCGAGAACCTCCCTCATGGGCCGTCAAGGAGGTCCGCTTCGAGCGGATCTCCGTCTGAATCAGCCAGACGCACTACATAAACGCGGTAATCGCTAAGAGTACCCTGTAGGTCAAGTCGAGCGCCGTCGGAGAGCAGCCGGTCTTTCCACCACCTCCCCGTCTGCAAGAGAAGAAACTCTTGATGTCGGGACACGAACGCGTCATAGGGTCGGATATTGAGGGGCAGCCATGGAGCCAGTCGGGTTACCGTAAGCTCACCCGTGGCACTCCTTTCGAAGCGAAGAGCCGCTTTAGGGCCGGTCAGGTAGTACATCCTGGTTCGCAGTTCGGGCGGCCAATAGTGGGCCAACTGGAAGAATCGAAGATAGCTTGCCACGACGATGGGAAGCCGCTGTTCGCCATCGTAGGGCCGCAGCGCGTCAGGATGTGGAATTCCGGCGCGCCGATTCGCCACCACGTTGCTCGTCTCCCAAGTGTTGAAGCCGTACCACGCAGAGAGGCTCACAAGCGCTACGGCGCCGACAAGCGACCGGCTCCGGCGTGCCGCTGGCAAGAGCACGGCCGCGAACAGGGCGAAGCCGACAGCGGCAGGGAGGAAATAGCGCAGGGAAAGCGAGTTTGTTACAAGGAAGGAAGTCGACAATACCAGCACTGGGAAGGCGCAAAGTCCCACAATGACCCCGAGTTCGTGCTTCGAGACGTCCACGCCCCGGCCCTCGGCCTCAGGCAAACCGTTTCTTCCCAGCCGCAAAACCGCCAGCAGGCCTAGAATCAACAATACCGGAGGAACCAGCTTCTC
This sequence comes from Bryobacterales bacterium, assembly GCA_965206025.1. GTDB lineage: Bacteria > Acidobacteriota > Terriglobia > Bryobacterales > UBA6623. Next base: position 219,569 of record CBDBIU010000005.1, read on the forward strand.
GAACATCTCGCTCTGGAAGCGCAGGAAACTAGCCCAAGAAACCGGGTTCCATGGGTTCCGCGCGTAGTCGCTTGCCGCCCCGACCAGTGGCAGCAGCAGCAGAACCGAGGAGCCCGCCACCGCCAACGCACTCCACACGGCGGTGTCGGCTCGCTTGCGCGAGACCGTGCGAATCAATTCGCCGAGCACGAATGGAAACAACAAGAGGCTCTTCCGGGTTTTTAGTGGCTGGCCAACGGGTAGCCGGCTCCTCCATCCTGCCGACCCGACGTCGCCCGCAGTCACATCGGAGCCCAAAAGGCGGCCAAGAAATCCCCAAATACCCTACACGCCAGTCCGGTCGTGGGCAACTCGTAAAGGGAATAAGACACTGATAAACAGGGAGTTATCTCTTTGAGTGTGGCCACTGGATGACAGTTGTGGATCCGCATTTCACAGCCTTCGGGAGACTGTACGACTACCTGCCAGCAGCCTTGCTCTACTCGTAACCCTTTGTTTATCAGTAATTCTTTTTGGCCAACGCAGTCGCCGCCCGGCCTTGGGGGCCGTAGAGTTGTCACGAAGCCCTTGAATGGCACCGAAGCAGGCTCCGGGAGGTCGGCCTCACAGTGGCGAGGGATCCGTCACTCACCGCCGCCAGCCACTAAAATCCCAGAAGAGCCCAACAAGAGAACGCCGTAGTAATGCGTCTGAATGGCGCAGAATAAGCTCACGGCGAGACCGAACAGTCCTAGCCGACGATGCTTCCCCCCCGCAGCTTCCTGCCATGACGCGAGGGCAACCCCGAGGCACCCCATGAGCAGACCGTACGGCCTGCCCTCGGGAATGTAGCTGGCAACTTCCGTTGACAGGATCGCCATTACAGCTACAGCCGCGGCCAGCGCACCGGCGATTCGGCGGGTGAAGCGAAACATACAGAGGCAAAGAACCCAGATCCCCAGCGCGGCGGGCAAGCGAAGCCCCAGATGCGGATCAGGTATGACCTCAAGCGCCAGGCGGGCGAGGACCGCAAATAAGGGGGGCTCGGCGACCGCTCCCGAGCGAGTCACTTCCCAAATCGAACCGAGATCGGGAAGCGATGCCGCATGGAGGCTCAGCAGCTCGTCGTACCACAGAGGCTTGCTGCGGCAAATGAAGTACGCCGGGAGCCAGAAAACAGCGGAAAAGGTCGCCCAAAACAGATAGGGACTCCGGTCAAGCGAGTCGTCAAGCCGGCAGGCAAGCTGCTGCACTCGGTCGGTGAAACTCGCCAACGGCCAAAGCTCGCCCTCTCGAGAACGATCAGGTCCCGACGACCGCGTTGGGTCCGAAGTAGCGTTGTTCAGCATGAACTCCCTGGCGATTGCACCGAGGCCCTTATGGTGCGCCGACTGACTTCCGCTCCGAGTTCAGAAGAGTATCGGTTGTGGAAAGTGAGTTTCCACGAAATCGCGGTAGCGCTGCAGAGTGACGTGACGCGGCAGGAAGGCGGTTGATTTTGTTCCGTGGTCGTACTGGCTGAATTTGGTGAAGTACTTCCGGTAGTATTCGCGGTCCTTCGGACTCATGTATTCTTCCGCTTTGCCGACGATCATGCTGTGGTAACGGATCAACCAGGCAATGTGTTCAGGGACATGATCCTTCAACCGCGAGTAAGCGATCTCGTCGTGCCCGAACTGAAAAACTACCTTGTCGAGTCCCGAGGCCGGCTCCAAGGCTTCAACGGGCTCAATGAAACAGACGACGTTCTCGGGAGCCTCGCCGGCCAGCATGGCCACCTTTCCCAGATCGTGCAGCAGCGCGGTCAACAACATGGCGTCATCCAATTCGCCGTCGCGCTCCATGCCCGCGATCACCTGGCAGACGTGCATATACTGGCTGGTGCAGCGCAAAAGCTCGTCCGTGGGATCGACGCAGAGGGCCAATTTCTCAATCAAGTCCCAGACGCGAAACTTGCCCAGAACGGCCCCTTCGTACTTGGTCTTCAGCGTTTGAACGTCCTGCTTCGTCTGCCTTCGGTGACGTTCCTTGATCGCTCGCGACTGCTCTTGGAACTTCGCGCGCGGCGTCTTGGCCGGCGGTTTCTTCTCTCTTCCTAAAAGTTCGTCCTGTATGTGCCGCAATGCTCCGTGGTAGCGGTAGCCAAGACCCAGACCGGCAGCCCCCGTCGCACCCGACGGAAGAGCCCCTAAAAGTTCGTCCTGTATGTGCCGCAATGCTCCGTGGTAGCGGTAGCCAAGACCCAGACCGGCAGCCCCCGTCGCACCCGACGCAATGCCCAACGTCAACAGGTTCCTCCGATTCATGGTTTCCTCTCCCTTGCTGCTCGTAGTATCAACGAGAACCTTCAGCTCGCGGCGTCTCTCCACCCAGCCCGGACACACTCGGGCGGCAGGCAAACTCTACTGTGTCATGGTTACCGTTCCGGACCCAGCAGGTCAAGCAACTTTCCTTCCCCAATAACGGCCGTTCCGAGCCTTTTCGCTTTTTCTAGCTTTGATCCCGCACTTTCCCCGGCAACCAGGTAGTCAGTGTTCTTGCTGACCGAGCCGGTCACCTTCCCCCCCTCGCCCTCAATGCGTCCGGCAGCCTCCTCCCGCGTAAGGTTCGGCAGCGTGCCGCTGAGAACAAAGGTAAGCCCCTGGAGTCTTCCGTCACGACGCCTGGTTGGCTCCTGACTTAATCGCAGGCCGGCCGCTCGAATCTGCTTGATGAGGGAAAGGTTGCTGGGCTCTTGGAAGAAGTCGCACGCGGTTTCGGCGATCCGCGGCCCAATCTCTTCAACCTCCCGCAGTTCTTCGATCGAAGCCGCCACCAGCAGATCGACGCTAGCGAAGCGATCGGCGATGATCTGAGCCGTACGTTCGCCCACGTAGCGGATACCCAATGCAAACAGGACCCGCGGCCAGGGTGTTGAGAGGGAATTTCGGATGCTCGAATGCAAATTGGCGGCCGACTTCTCCCCCATACGCTCTAGCGCTGCCAGCCTGTCGACCGTCAAATCGTAGAGATCGGCGACGCTTTTCACCAGCCCTCGGGCGACAAGTTGCTCGACGAGGGCCTCGCCCAACCCGTCAATGTTCATTGCTCGGCGAGACGCGAAGTGCAAGATCGACTCCCTCAGCCGCGCGCGGCAGTTCGTGTTGATACAGCGCCGGATAACCTCCCCCTGCTCGCGAACTACCTTGGTGCCGCAAACCGGACAATTCCCCGGCGGGAGAAACGCCCGCCTGTCTTTCCCTTGGGCCGTGACTCGGACAACCTTGGGGATAACATCGCCGCTGCGCTCGACAAGGACCGTATCACCGATCCAGAGCCCGAGCCGTTCGATTTCATCCTCGTTATGAAGCGTGGAGGTCGAAACCGTGACCCCGCCGACACCGACGGGTTCCAGCAAGGCCCGAGGCGTCAACGCACCCGTCCGCCCGACCTGGACCTCGATGTCTTCGACCACCGTCTCCGCCTGCTCGGCGGCCAACTTATAGGCCATGGCCCAGCGGGGAGCCCGGGCCGTGCTTCCCAGCGCGGACTGTACGACCGTCGAGTCCACTTTAAACACCAAGCCGTCTATTTGGTAAGGAAGGGTCTCGCGCCTGTCGTTCCAACGGTCCCCAAAAGCTACCAACTCGTCGGCGCCGCGAAGCCTGGCCCGGTGGGAGTTCACCTTGAATCCGAAGGCAGCCAATGCGTCGAGCGTATCCCAGTGGTTTTCGAGCATTGGACGACCCTCAACCAGAAGGCCGTAGACGAAAAACTCGAGCCGTCGAGAAGCCGTGATGCGGGGGTCGAGCACCCGCAGAGACCCGGCGGCGGCATTGCGGGGATTCGCGAACGTGGGTTGGTCGTCCCGCAAGCGTTCGCTATTGAGCCGCTCGAACGCCCTTCGGTTCATGACAACTTCTCCCCGGACTTCAAACTCAGCGGGCAAAGAATGTTCCCGCGGTCGCCGGACAACGAGGGGAAGCGAGCGCATGGTGCGCGCGTTCTCGGTGATATCCTCACCCGTGAACCCGTCACCTCGCGTCAACGCCCGGCTCATTCGGCCCCCCGAAAACTGCACCGCCATCGACAGGCCGTCCAGTTTCAACTCACCGACGTAGTCAACGATTTCCAGGCCCGACAGTTCACGGACCCGCCGGTCGAAGTCCCGCAGGGCCTGCTCGTCGAATGCATTGTCGAGACTCAGAATGGGCGACGGGTGCTGCGCCTTGAGGAAACCCTCGCGCGGGCCGCCGCCGACACGCTGGGTCGGAGAGTCAGCCGTTACGAGCTCGGGATGCCGCTGCTCGATCTCTTTCAGGCGGGCGAGGAGCGCGTCGTACTCGGCGTCGCTGATCTCGGGATCGTCCAGCACGTAGTAGAGGTGCTCGTGGCGGCGGATCGTTTCACGCAAAGATGGGAGTGCGCGAGAAGCGTCGGCGGGGGAAACTGACTCCGGCATAGCCGTTCTATTATAGAAATTACATCGAATGACCTTTCAGCGAGCCGCTCTAATCTACAATCCGGTTTCCGGACGCCGCCAAAGCCGGCGCCAAGGGCAAGTCGAAGCGGCCCGGCGAATTCTCGAAAAATGGATCGAGCGGGTGGACCTAGCCGCCACCACCAAGCCGGGTGATGTCACGCTGCTGGCGAAGCAAGCCGTGGCGGGCGGAGCCGATCTGATCGCGGTCAGCGGAGGCGACGGTTCACTGAACGAGGCGGTCTGCGCCCTGGCGGGGTCGGAAGCGACCCTGCTGGCGCTACCCTCGGGAACAGCCAACCTGCTCGCCGAGCAGGCCGGCATCCCGGTGAACGTGGAAAAGGCCGCAGTGTTACTGCCGGGACTGACGAGCTACTCCGTTCCCGTGGGACTGGTTCGTTTCGCTCGGCCCGAAACCAACGCGCGACATTTTCTGCTTCTCTGCGGGGTGGGCGTCGACGCCCAAATCGTCTATCACCTCAACACCCGGTTGAAGGCATACGTGGGCGAGGGAGCTTATTGGCTCGGGTCCATCGAGCAGCTTCAGCGAAAATTCGATTCCTTCGAGGTCCGCATCGGAGACGAAATCCACGAAGCCACCTTCGCCCTTGTCAGCAAGAGCCGGTTGTACGGTGGACGCCTCGTCATCACCCCCGAGGCGCACCTTTTTTCCGAACAATTCCAGGTGGCCGTCTTCCGCGGCGAATCCCCACTTCGCTACGTGGGCTATTTGGCCCGAATGGCCACCGGCGGCCTGGACGGGGTTACTGGTGTTACCTTCCACCGCGCGGACCGAGTCGAGTTTTTGGCTCGTGATGAGAAGCCGATTTACGTCGAGGTGGACGGCGAGCCGGCGGGCCGCCTGCCGGCTACCGTCGAGATGGCAACCGAGAAGGTCCGTTTGCTTCTTCCGCCCGAGTATGGCGAACGCTTCCCGGGTAAAGGGGATCCCGAAGCGTCCTATTCGCGGTCCGCCCGTTAGCCATGGATAACTTGACCCACACGTTGGTAGGCGTTCTTCTGGCGCGGACCCTACTAGGCCGGCTGGCGCCGCGGGCAACTCTGATGTGCGTTGTAGCGGCGAACATACCCGACATCGACATCGTCACTTCCAGCTCTTCGATCGACTATCTGAATTACCACCGGCACATCACGCACTCCATACCCGCGGTACCCGTCATGGCGGCTCTCGCCGTGGCTTTGGTCGAAGGACCGCGCCGGTGGCTGCGCAAGGGAGCCGACCCGCCGCCATGGCTACGAACCTGGCTGTTGGCCATGATCGCCGCCCTGACCCACCCGCTGCTTGACTTGTGCAACCCCTACGGAGTTCGCGCCTGGCTGCCCTTTTCCGAGCGCTGGTATCAGTGGGACGTTCTTTTCATCGTGGACTTTTGGATTTGGGCGGCACTTCTGTTTGCAACACTGGCGCCGGCCGTCATCGCCCTCGTTCACCGCGAAATCGGCGCGGCGACAAATCGCGGCGGCGGTCCGGCCTTGATCGCTCTGTTCGCCCTCGCCGCCTACATCAGCGTGAAGGCCGTATTTCACCAGCAGGCGCTCGGAGCAATCGACGCTCACCTCTACGATGGCGCTCCCGCAGTCCGCGTGGCGGCGTTTCCGCGGCTTCTGAAGCTGCTTGGCTGGAGCACGTTCGTCGAAACAGAGGGCTATTACCAGATTTCCAGCATCGACTTTCTTGACTCCGCCCCTTTTGACCCGACAGCCGGCCGGCGTTACTACAAACCACGGCCCGGACCGGCGATCGAGTCGGCTTGGAACAGCGAAACCGGGCGGGACTACGCGCGCTTTGCCCAGTTTGCCTACACTCAGATCGACTCCGATCCCGAAGGTTCCGTCGTCCGGCTGACGGATTTCCGCTTCCGAACCGACACCTCGGCGGGCTTTTTGTGCAAGATCACGTTGGACAACGGCCATCGCGTCGTTGGGGAGTATCTTAGTTTCAGCGGCCGGGAATGACCGAACGCTCCAGCAAGCAATTGTGGGCACGCCGGGTTTCCTCCGTCGCGATGGGGCTGGGCTTGACGGTGAGCGCCTCGGCCCACGCCATAAGCATGAGCAGCGGCGAGTTGGAGGTCGTTGGCGACCGGGCTGTATACGAATTGCGGATGCCTCTTTATGAAGTCACCCACCTAGAAGAGCCTCAGCGGACGCTGCTCGAAAACATCCGGCTGAGGAGTGAATCCGGAGAGGCTCGCCGATTGGAAGCGTCGTGCAAGGTTGACGCGGCTGCCGGGTGGTATCGCTGTCACTCAGTGTTCGAATTCGCCGCCCCGATCGATCAACTTGACGTCGAATGTAACTTCGCGGCGGTGACCGTTCCCAATCACGTGCACGTGCTGCGCGCGACGCGAGGCGAGGTCACCAAGCAGGCTGTCTTTGACTTCAGTTTCAACCAGGCGACGATTCGCTTCACTCCTCCCACCGCAGCGGAGGTCGCCGTTACCGAGATCTGGACGGGTGCGGCGCGCGTCATGGGGGGACCGGTCCAATTATTGTTTCTCGCCGCCTTGGCTCTGGCGGGCAGGAGCCGAAAAGAGCTGCTCTATTTGGCGTTCGCTTTTATCGCGGCCGAAACCATCTCGGCGACCTTCGTGGCCGTGGAGTCGTGGCAGCCGGCCCCGCGATTCGTGGAAGCAGCGGCCGCGCTGACAGTCGCCTATTTGGCGGTCGAAATCCTGCTATTGCCGGAGGCGCGCTACCGGTGGCTGATCGCGGCCGGGATGGGGATCTTTCACGGCTTCTACTTCGGCACTTTCCTCGAGCAATCGGAAATGAGTCCCCTTTACGTGCTCACCGGCGTGGCGGCCACCGAAGCCGCGGTGTTGGCGATCCTCGCCTGGCTTCTGGGTCGGGTCACTAAAGCGGCAACCACCTGGCGGGCGGTCCGAATCGGGGCCGCCTTGCTGGGTATCGTGGGGATGGCATGGTTCGTAATGAGCGTGCGGTCGTAGGTGAGACGCAGCTACCGCCGCTGTTGCCGGTCTTGTTTTGAGACTGGCCGGCAATCCTGCAAGGCGTCACACCCGCCGGCGTCAGCCTGCGGGCCGAGGTACGGCAATTCCAGAGGGCGTCAAGAGGGTGCGGCCTCCAGGACGTGGCGAATCTTCTCGCGAAGCTGGCGGACTCCGTAGGGCTTCTGAATGAACCCGGCCAACCCCTTGCCGGCGAAGCGGCTCGTGATCTCTTGTTCGTTGTAGCCGCTGGAAAGAATTACCCTCGTATCGGGGCGTATGCGGCGCAGCTCCCGATACGTCTCTTCTCCACCCAGGTGGGGCATCGTGAGGTCCAGCAGGACGACAAGGATTTCGTCAACACGGCTGCGAAAGACTTCCAGCGCTTCTCGCCCATCCTCGGCGGTCAGAACCGTAAAGCCTAGTGTTTCGAGCATCCTCTTGGTGGCGATGCGAACCGTCTCTTCATCATCAACGACGAGAATGCCGCCGCTGCCGCGCCACCCCTGCTCGTAGCCGAGTCGCTGATGGATTCCTTGGCCGGTTGCCGTGAGGCCGGAAACAATATCTTGAAGGTCGTGCCCCGCCGTGTCCGCGGACAATCCCCAGCACGGCGGCCAAGCCCAGGCCCCGCCCCGTGAACTTCGTGGTGAAGAAAGGGTCGAATATTTTCTCCCGGGTCTCCTCATCCATGCCACAGCCCGTGTCGGCTACTTCCAGGCTGACGTAATGGCCTTCCGGCAGGTTCTCATCCAAGTAGGTCTCGGCGAGGTAGGAGCGGTCGGCTTCGATCATGCCGGTGCTCACCGTAACGACGCCGCTCGTCTCCCCGACCGCCTCGGAAGCGTTGAGGATGAGGTTCATCACGATTTGCCGGATTTGGGAGGCGTCCGCCTCAATCGCCGGCAAGCTATCCGCGAAGTTGTATTTCAGGACAACGTTTTTTGAAATGGAGACCTGGAGCAAATGCGCCATCTCCCGCACCAGCTTCGAGAGGTTCAGGGTCTCCACGACAAACTTGCCCTTGCCGTAGGCCAGCATCTGTTTGGTGAGTTCCGCCGCCCGCAGGGCCGCGGTGGTGATGTTCTTGAGTTCCCTTCGGGCGGGCGACTCCGGCGGCAATTCCAGCACAGCGATCTCGGCGTTGCCGAGCACTCCCATCAGCAGGTTATTGAAATCGTGGGCGATGCCGCCGGCCCGCACCCCCAGGCTTTCCAGCTTCTGTGCCTGCTGGAGTTCGGCTTCGAGCTTCTTCTGGCGTTCTTCCGCCTGCTTGCGTTCGGTGATGTCTGTGTTGGAGCCGACCCATCTCACGGTGCGCCCTTGCGCATCGCGGAGCCGAACCGCGCGTGTGTCGAACGGCCGGTACTCGCCGTCATGTCGACGGATTCTGAATTCGACGAAGAAATCAGAGCCGGAGTCTACCACCGCTTGCCATGCGGCCACAGTTGGCTCGCGGTCGTCGGGGTGGAGCTGCTCCAGCCAGCCGTAGCCCAGCTGCTCTTCCGCTGGGACGCCGGTGTAGTCTATCCATTGCTCACTGAGAAAGTTGCAGGGTCCGTCCGGCTGACAGGTCCAAACGAACTGCGGCAGGGAGTTGCACAGTTCTCGAAAGCGGCCTTCGCTTTCGCGGAGTGCCTGCTCTACCCGCTTGCGCTCGGTGATGTCCCTTACTGCCGCGGTAAAGAACAGCCGTTCACCGACCTTTGTCTCCTTAATCCGAATCTCCAATGGAAAGTTGGTTCCGTCTTTTTTTTCCTTCGAGTTCTAATCGTTTCCCCAATACGTGGGCAACCCCGCTCTCCAGATATCGCTTCATGGCGGCGGAATGAGGTGAGCGATATTTCTCGGGCATGAGGATGTGCAGCCGGTTGCCGATGAGTTCTTGTTGCTGGTAGCCCCAAATGCTTTGAACCTCTTGATTCACCATGACAATAGTGCTGGTTGAATCAATGGTGATGATTCCCTCGCCCGCGGTTTCCAGTACAGCGCTGAGCCGTCGTTGCGAGTTGATTAACTCCTGTTGGGCCCGCTTGCGCTCGTCAATCTCCGCCTGCAGCGCTGCGTTCGCATCTTCCAGGTTCCCGGTTCGCTCTTGGACGCGCCGGTCCAAGTTATCATGCGCCGCGCGGAGCTTCTGCTCCGCTTCTTTGGACGCGGTGACGTCGGTGTAGATAGCCACAGTTCCGCCGTCTTCGGTTTTTTGCTCGCTGACTTGGAGCCAACGGCCGCCGCTGTACTCCTGGATATGTGGCCCGGAAGGGTTTCGATGCTGTGCCAGCCGGCGGGTAATCCACTCCTGAGCGCTGTTGTCCCCCAGCAGGATGAGACCCCGTTCGACCCGCCGGCGCACTATATTCTCAAACGTCTCGCCAATCAGGTCCTTGTCCTGGAGATGCACCAACTTTCGGTATTCGCTGTTGCAAAGCATCAGCCGATCTTGGGCGTCGTAGAGGCTGAACCCTTCCGAGACGCTTTCCATTGCGTGCATCATGTGATCTCGGCTGGTGCGAACCGAATGCGCCGCGGCTTTCAGCCGCGTGTCGATCACAACCACAAAGATGGCGAAGGCCATGATCACGGCGGCCGCCAAACCGACCAGAATGGCCAGCACGGTGGGATCGAGAGCAGCGCCGGAAAGGCGTTGCCCGCCGGATGGGAAGAAGTAGGCGGCCGCCATCGCCGTGTATTGCATGCCGGCGACAGCGGACCCCATCGTAAAGGCCGCGGCAAAGCGCTGGCGTGAGCTTTGCCGCTCGCCGCCTTAACCCGCCAAGAAGTGGATATACAAAGCAGCCGTTGCAAGCACCACGGCAACGATGAGCGAGACCCCAAATAATAGGCGGTCATAGTACATCTCCGCGGCCATGCCGGTGTAATGCATGGCGCCGATGCCGAGCCCCATCATCGTGCCGGCAAGCCCGAGCCGCGAAAAGCCGATCTCGGCGCGGCTGGTGACGTACAGAACCATCGAGCTGGCGACAATGGCGGGGCCAACGGAGAGCAGCGTGATCCCGAGGTTGTAGGCGACCCCAATCGGCAGTTGGAAGGCCAGCATGCCGATGAAATGCATCGCCCAAATGCCGATGCCCATCGCCGTGGCTCCCGCCGCCAGCCAGAGCTGCCTCGTCCCGCGGTTCTCCGCGGCCTTGATCCTGCCGGCGAGTCCCAGCGCCGCGTAGGCCGCCACGGCCGCCATCAAGACAGAGACGATCACAAGGATCGGGTGGTAGACGCCCGAGAGGGCGAGCGTGCGGTCGACAGTAGAATCGAGAAATCGCAGATAATGCATCTCTCCCTCTGGCAACGTTCAAGGGTGTACTGAGCGGCAGCGATCCGGGATCGGTTTCTTGTTCACGCAGCGTCCAACGGAGCCGCGCGAAGGCCTCGTCGCTGCGCTCGACCAGCGCCAATCCAACGGGTCCCGAACTAACCCTTGGTGGACTCGGTTCTGGTGGATGTAATCGAAAGCTTTGTCGTATTCGCCTCGCGTTCTCAATGCTCGGTCATAAAACCGTCTCTGCCAAAACCCGTGACCCCGCAGGGGCCTAACCCGCTTTTCTCACCACCTGACGGTCGAAGTGTGCCATAGACGCGCCATTACTTCGTTGCGCCTGCTCACCGTGCTCAACGTAGGGTTCAAGTACGCCCGCATTATTCAAGAAATGCGGCGCCGAGCGTCGCGCGCCTTGTACTGACGGGCCTCTCACGCACTTCGCCTCGCCACGTGGTGAGAAAAGCGGGCTAATCCATCTTGACGCGGAGATCCTGAAACGCATCATGACGTCCGAAATAGTTGTGCCTTCCTGCACAAATAGAATGGCGTGCAGGTGGTCCGGTATCAGACAGTAGGCGCGGATCGATACGGGGACACCCTCGCGCACCCTTACGAGGCAATCAGTGAGTAATGCAAGTGCGGGATGATTGAACGGGCGCCGCCCTTTCCGAAGATTCGTGGTGATGAAAAAGAAGCCCGAATGCAAAATGGGACGGCGTAGACGTGACATCAGTTTCATCATGCCGGGGGTTTCGATAGTAGAGCAAGCGGAGGGATTCTTACGATAGGTCGTCCCGAAAAACACCCAACGGCCGCGGGTCTGGGCACAACGACCGCCAGGCCTGCGCTACGGGTGCTCGACAGCTTGACCGCGGGCTCGCGCCCGCGGCTCCGTCCGACCCGGTTGGCCCCGAGACGTCCCAATCACGCGACTTCGCCCGTCAGGCGATGAGAAAAGCGCGTTACTCGCTGGCCGGTCGTTCTTTCTTGCCGCGGTCCCGCTGCTCGCGCAGGACGGCTCGCCGGCTGAGGCGAATCTTATTGCCTTCAAGAGCCAGGCATTTGACAAGAATCTGGTCTCCGAGCTTGAGCTCGTCGCGTACCTGGCGAATACGGTTTTCGGCGATTTCGCTGATGTGCAGCAGACCCTCGGTTCCCGGGAAGATTTCGACAAAAGCGCCAAAGTCCACCGTGCGGGTGACTTTCCCGAGGTAGGTCTTGCCGACCTCGGGGGAAGCGGTGAGGTCGGTAATCATTTGGATGGCCTTCTTGGCCGCCGCCTCGTCGGCGGAGGCAATCTGCACCGTGCCGTCGTCGCTGACGTCGACCTTGGCTCCGGTTTGTTCGACGATGCCCTTGATGACTTTGCCGCCGGGTCCGATGACGTCGCGGATTTTTTGGGTCGGGATTTTCAGAGTGTGAATGCGGGGCGCGAAACGCGAGATGTCCGTTCGCGGCTCGTCAATCGCCTGAATCATGCTTTCCAGGATGCTCAGCCGGGCGCTCTTGGCCTGCGCCAAGGCTTTCTCCAGCACATCGAGGCTGACGTTCGGCTGCTTGATGTCCATCTGCAGCGCGGTGATACCGTCGGTCGTGCCGGCGACCTTAAAATCCATGTCGCCGTAGTGGTCTTCCGCGCCTGCGATATCGGTCAGAACTGCGAAATCGTCGCCCTCGATAACCAGACCCATGGCGATGCCGGCAACCGGCGAGGCCAGTGGTACGCCGGCGTCCATCAATGCCAGGGTGCCGCCACAAACAGTAGCCATCGAGCTGGAGCCGTTCGACTCCAGAATATCGCTGACGATACGGATCGTGTAGGGAAAGTCCTCCCGGCTGGGAATGACACCCGAGAGCGCCCGTTCGGCGAGCATTCCATGGCCGATTTCTCGGCGGCCCGCGCCACGAAGAAATGCTGTTTCACCAACGCTGAAGGGAGGAAAGTTATAGTGCACCATGAAGTGCTTCTCGAAGTCCGGCGCTTCCAGCCGTTCCTGCCTCTGGCCGTCCAGCTTGGTTCCCAGGGTGACCGTTGCCAGTGCCTGTGTTTCTCCCCGCGTAAACACCGCTGATCCGTGCGTACGCGGCAGCACGCCGACTTCACAATTGATGTCGCGGATCTCGTCGAACGCCCGCCGATCGGGACGCGTCTTGTCTTTCAGCAGCAACCGCCGGAAGATGTCCTCTTTGAGTCGGCCGAACAGTCGGCCGGCTTCCACAGCCTTTTCTTCATCGTCTTTAAAGGCGGCGCTTACCTGTTTCTTGACTTCCTTAACCTGATTTTGGCTCTCCAGCTTTTCATGCTTCTTCGTGTCCAACGCCTCGGCTAGTGAGTCACCCCAGCGCTCGGCCATATCGTCATAGAGTTGCTGGTCGAACGCGGGAGGCTCGACGACCAATTTGGTCTTGCCCGCCTTTTCGACGAGTTCGCGGATGCCCGCAATAATCTTGCGGCATGCCTCGTGGCCGAAGCGGATGGCTTCGAGAACCGCGTCTTCGCCAACCCGGTCGGCCATGGATTCGACCATCACGATGCCCTCATCCGCGGCGGCCACGATGATGTTCAAGTCCGCTTCTTCTCTCTGCTCATACGCGGGGTTGATGAGCCATTCTCCATTGAGTCTGGCCACGCCGACGGCGCCGATCGTGTTCGAGAAAGGTATCTCCGAGATCGACAAGGCCGCGGAAGCGCCGACCAGTGCTAGACTCGCCGGGTCGAATTCCGGGTCCGCCGACAACACCATGGCGATGACCTGGGTTTCGTTCTTGAATCCAGCCGGAAACAGCGGACGAATCGGCCGATCGATCAGCCGGCTGGTGAGGACTTCCTTTTCGGTGGGTCGTCCTTCCCGTTTGATATATCCGCCGGGGAATCTCCCCGCCGCATAAGTGTACTCGCGGTAATCTACGGTCAGCGGAAAAAAATCAATTCCTTCCCGGGGGTGGTCCGCGGCTGTCGCGGTGACGAGTACGCGCGCATCCCCGCAACTTACCAGGACTGCGCCGCCCGCCTGCTTGGCCAAGCGACCTGTTTCTAATTGCAGTGTGCGTTGGCCGAGATCAATCTCTACGGTTTGCTTCATGATTATGCTTATTCCTTCTGGAAAGGGCGGCACCTGGTGGATACAAAACACCCACAGGGCCCGCCTTTCCGAGCTTTAGAAAAATCCAAGATGGAAGCGAAAATACGGTGTGCGGAGGTTGCGCCTCAGGGGAGATTGGCCACTGGGGGCGATTACATCCCAGGAGCGGCTGACCGTTTCGAATGGATGCAACCGCCGCCGATCACGCCTCAGCGCCGTTCAACTCGGACCGTCCGACCCTTTTGGCTCAACCGGTAACCGGGTGAGCTACCCGCGCAGACCCAAACTGCCAATCAGATTTCTGTACCCGGAAGGATTCCCCTTTTTCAGGTAGGTCAGCAGCCGCCGGCGGCGACTCACCATGGCCAGCAGGCCACGGCGCGACGAGAAGTCCTTTTTGTGGGTTTTGAGATGCTCGGTCAAATCGGCGATCTGCCGAGACAAAATGGCGACCTGCACCTCAGACGACCCAACATCAGATTTGTGCGTCTGATATTGGGTAACGATGGTTTCCTTGGCCTGCTTCGCCAGGGGCATTCGGTTCGTCGACACTCCTTTAAGCGCTTCTATCTCGTTGTTTTCGTGTCTGTTTCTAGACGTGAGTATAACACAATGAGTTCAGGTCCAGCTACTAACAGTCTTGTCTCATGCAAGATGAGTCTGAACGAGGAGTTTGTTTCTCACACAAGATGAGCCTGAAGGATCGGGGAGTGGGCATGCTGGGAATTGACTATCCAAGTGCAAAACACCAGCAAGCTGAACCTGCAACAGATCCAGCAGTTTCTCCACTCCAGCGAGGAGATTCGATTCAAAGGCAAAGGGCGGGCCGAGATCTACACGTGGGTGGCGCGCACGCTTCGCCAGCACGGCTACAGCCGCCAAAACCGCGCCGACAAAGGGCTGCTGCGGCAGTATCTGGTCAAGATGACCGGACTGAGCCGGGCGCAAATCACGCGGCTGATCCAGCAGTACCGGCAGGGCGGAGAACTCCAACCCGCCCGCTACCGGCGGCATCGCTTTGCCCGCAAGTACACGCCCGCCGACGTCGAACTGCTGGCGGCGGTGGACGAGGCCCACGAAACCCTCAGCGGCCCGGCCACGCGCAAGATCCTCGAGCGGGAATACCAGCAGTACCAGCAGCGCGAATACGAGCGGCTGGCGGGGATCTCGGTGGCCCAGATCTATCGCCTGCGGCGGCTGCATTTCACCAAGACCCGGCCCACGGCGGTGTCGATCGGCGAGCGGCGCCGGCCCGACCCGCAAGGCCAACCCGGCTTTCTGCGAGTGGATACGGTGCATCAAGGGGATCGCGATGGCGTCAAGGGCGTCTACCACATCAATGCCGTGGATGAAGTCACCCAGTGGCAAGTGGTCGGCGCCACGCCCGCGATCAGTGAAGCCTGGCTGGAGCCGTTGCTGAAAGCCATGATCGAGCAGTTTCCCTTTCGTATCCGCGGCTTCCATTCCGACAACGGCAGCGAGTTCCTCAATCGCACGGTGGAGAAGCTATTGAACAAGCTGCTGATCGAACAGACCAAGTCGCGTCCGCGGCACTCCAACGACAACGGCTTGGTGGAATCGAAAAACGGCGCGGTGATCCGCAAACACATGGGATATACGTACATCGCGGCGCCGCACGCGGGGCGCATCCAGCGCTTCTACCAACAGCACTTCAATCCCTATTTGAACTTCCACCGGCCCTGCGGACAGCCCGAGATCAAGACCGACGCCAAAGGCAAGCAGAAGCGGGTGTACCGCCACTACCAGACGCCTTGGGAATCTTTCGAGAAGTTGCCCGAGGCCGCCAGCTATCTCAAGCCAGGGCAGAGGCTGGAGGCTCTGGGCCGCATTGCCCAGGCCGAAAGCGACACGGCGGCGGCCCGCCGGATGCAGCGAGCCAAGCAGAAGCTGTTTGCCAGTTTCCGTTCCGCGAACACGCCGTGCTGAACAGCAGGAAGAGGGCTGTGGAAATGACGGGCGATGGAAAACGAGGAAAACCAAAACCAGGTTTCCCTTCGTTTCCCACCGCCCTTGGAAATCGCTCCGCGATTCCCACAATCCCACAACCCCGACGACGATTCTCCCCTTCCCAAAACTCAAAATCAAAAAGCCCGAAAGGAGCCCCAGCGACTCAAAAAGCCCCAACCCCCGTCTTCAGGCTCATCCTTCGATGAGAAAATGCTCTAACATTCAGAGAGAATAATGTTTCCTTCAACTCTTTGCCCGGCCGCCGGCGTTGTTCTTTTCCCAAATGAGCCGTAGTCCATCGAGGGTCAGGTGTTCGTCGATTTCCTGAATATGGCGGGACTCCGGACAGATGACCCGTGCCTCGCCGCCCGTTGCGATTACCTTGGTGTTTGGCCCCAATTCCGCCAGCATCTTCCCCAGAATGGTATCAACCATTCCCAGGGCGCCGTAGTAGAGACCGGACTGTAAGCAGGCGATCGTGTTTTTTCCTATCACCCCGGCTGGTTGGCGGATATCGATGCGCGGCAATCGGGCGGTGCGGCGAAACAGCGCTTCCGAGGCCACGCCAATCCCGGCGCAGATCACGCCTCCCAGGTATTCCGCTTTGGCCGAGATGGCGTCGAAAGTAATCGCCGTCCCGAAGTCGACGGCAATGCAAGGCCCGCCGTAACGCTCGTAGGCGGCTACGGCGTTCACGATACGGTCGGCTCCGACCTCCGCGGGGTTATCCGTGAGTATCGTTATGCCGGTCGGCGTGGACGCCGAAACAAACAGCGGATGCGTCTGGAAATAGCGGGCGGCCATCTGCTCCAGCGAGGTGTCGAGCTGTGGTACGACGGACGAGATGATGATGCCGTCTATTTCAGCGATATCAAGCCGCGCCAAGGAGAAGAGGTTCCGGAACAGGACTCCCCAGCCGTCAATCGTTTGTGCCGTATCGGTTTCCAGCCGCCAATCGGCCGCGAGCTCGGCGCCGCGGTAGACGCCCAGAGCAAGCTGGGTGTTGCCGACATCGACGGCGAAAAGCATTTTTTGGCTCAATGGCGCTCGTCAGCTCAGGGCCGCTAAGGTGTGAAAAAATCGGGGACTCTCACAAGCGGCTTCCTAAGAAGACACGGAAACAAACAGAACTTCAGCCGCGGTTGACTGGTTCCCCAGCATTTTTTTCACGCCTTCCAGTAGCCGAGGTTTCCCGGTCAGGAGTTCGCTCATTCATCCCACGGTCGAACACTCCCCGCCAGGATGGGTTCGAGCGACCCATCGTCGCGCTTAAGCAGCAGAACACCCGCGCCATCCAATCCGGCGGTTGTGCCGACGATCACCTCTTTGCCGGTCTCAATCGCTACCCGCTTCCCTTGAGCGTAACTCGAAGCGCGTGAGAAAGCGCTTATGACCGGCCCGGGGCCTCGCTCCAAGAACATTTCATAATAGCGCTCGCTGTTGCGCAAAACCTTATCGAGAACCACCTCCCGGACGTACTCTCCGCCGGTTTCGATTCTCAACGACGTGGCCGTGTCGGCCAATTCGGGCGGCATCTCAGCCTGGTTGACGTTGATGCCGACGCCGGCGACGGCATAGCGAACGCATTCATTCTCGGCTGCCATCTCGACCAGGATTCCCGAGCACTTCTTGCCCTCGATCAGCACGTCGTTGGGCCAGCGAATGTCGCACTGGCGTCCGCAGGCCTCGCCGATGCCTCGCGCTACGCCGAGGCCAATCGCCAGCGTCAACATCGCCGATCGTGCCGCCGGCATCGGCGGCCGCAGAACAATCGAAAAATATAACCCTACTCCCGGCTCGGAAATCCACGACCGCCCCAGCCGCCCGCGGCCGGCCGTTTGCCGTTCGGCAATGACCACCGTTCCTTCAGGCGCCCCGGCCTCGGCAAGGGTCGTGGCCTTGATCATTGTCGTGTCGAGCTTCTCGAATCGATGAATCACGTGGCCAAAGCGGGGTCGAGCAGGCATGATATGCAGTCGAGGAGGCGATCAATCTACTCGAGCCGACATTTCTCACCACTGTGACAGCGATTGGGCGAAAGGCCCGGTGGCCAGGGATGGCGGCAACAGTTTGTGTATATCGCCCAGCGTACAGTATGTCGGCAAGCGGGCGCGATCAATCGCCCCTACATCTCAAAGGGCGAGGCTTTTGCCTCACTGCCACCGGCCGCTGCTGAGGAAAGTGGGCTAGTGTTTACTGACAAAAGTTCGCGTATGTAAAGAGGCCTTTCCCGAACGATCACAGGCATCTATGTCCAACCCGGAAGGGGTTTGTTCCGAGACCGTTCCGCACCGCGACCGTGAGGGAGTGCCCATGTACCTCGCGGCCCACCCAAGGGGATGAAGGGCGGTGGGTTTTCGACCGAGCGGTCCAGTAATTACCGCCTATAAACGATCGCCAACTTATAGACCAAGTGCTAGCCGGCTTTTCTCACCCAGGTGGCTGGCAGCAGTGGAGCAGAACCCCACCTTCGAGATGTAGGGGCGCGATTGATCGCGCCGCTAGTCGACATGCTGTACGCTGGGTGATGTACACAAGTGTCGCCGCGAGCCATAGCCAGCGGGCCTTTTGCCCCAGTCGCTGTGACAGTGGCGAGAAAAGCGGGCTAGCAGCCCGTGGCAAAAGTTATGCAGGAGCGAAAAATGGGGGCTGCCACCAATTCGCCCCCCGTCATGACTTAAGAAACAAAGCACTCAGCCTGAAGCGAATTGGCTGGCTGTACCCGATTTTTCGTGACCCTCACTTCTACCACGGGCTGGTAGAGGGGGCTAGAGGTCTAAATGACACAAAAAGCTACTTTTGCGGCAGGCTGTTTTTGGGGCGTCGAGGTCACTTTCCGGCAGGTCCAAGGCGTCACGTCGGCCCAAGTGGGCTACACGGGAGGCACACTCCAAAACCCAACCTACCAGGACGTCTGCGGCGGGACGACGGGCCACTCGGAGGCCGTCGAAGTGGAATACGACCCGGATCTCGTCTCGTACGAAGATTTGCTGGAGGTGTTCTGGACAAACCACGACCCGACTACCCGAAACCGCCAGGGGCCCGACATTGGCTCCCAGTACCGCTCGGCGATCTTTTTTCACAGCCCCGAGCAGGAGGCTGCCGCCCTAGCGTCCAAACAGAGTCTGGATGTGAGCGGCAGGTTCAACAACCCCATTGCCACCGAGATCACGCCTGCCTCGGAATTCTACCGGGCCGAGGAGTACCATCAGGAGTATTTGGTAAAGCGCGGACTGGCCCATTGCCATACGTGAGCGATTGGCAAACCCTCGCCCAGGGCAGGGGCAACCCTCCGATATTTCGCTTGTAACCGGTCGCCGCGCAGCCTACGCCGTTTCCCGATGAAGGTCGGCATGTTGACCCGCAGTAGGGCTATCCCTGGCCTCGCACCTAGCAGAAGTGGATTTCACAATTGCGAGCACTCATAGACCTGGCGAACAAGCTTCGGGCGATCGGGGCCAGATGGCAACCTCGCTCAACGAAATGGTGGAGACGATCGACGGCGAATTGAAACTCCCGCTCCGGCTGCGGCTGGGTTTCCTCGGCGGTGTTGGCCAGGCCGAGGATCGGCAAGCCCCTCAAATCCGGCGTCACCCGAATGCTGGCCAGAAAGGTGGAGGGGTCGTCGCCGGGCAAGTCCAGGCTGGAAACCATCACATCGACGCTTTCCCGCTTGAGCTTGTCGAGGACTTCGGCCGTACTGCCCGCCTCGATCACGTGAAAGCCGGCCATCTCGAGGGCATTGCGCATCAGCCCGCGTGAGAACGAGGACCCTTCGGCCACCAATACCCTTGCTCCCTCGACCCGTTCGTCTTGGCTGCCGCCAAACCAGTCCTTGTCAACGGCCTCGATCAGATAATGAAGGTCGATGAAATCCGTCACGTTGCCGCTCACCACCGCCGAGCCGAGAATACCCGGCCGGCCGGTCCGACTGCGAATAGAGACCATTTCCTCGACAATGTCGACGATTTCATCGACAACGACCCCTATGCGCCTCGCTCCTTCGCTGAAGACGACCACCTGAACGGGGTCCTGCTCTTCCGCCGCCGAGTTCCCGAGGCTGAGCAGTTCCGACAATGGGATCAAGGGCAGAATCTGATTCCGGTACTGGGCAACTCGTCGGCCCCCAGACTGTTCGATCTGTGAGTGGGAAAACTCCTCCAACCGATCGACCAACGCTAGAGGCACCGCCAGCCGCTCGGCCGATCCGCTGCGGAACAGCAGGACGGTTTGTCGTTCGGCGACAAGGTCGGCCTGGTGTTCGCGCGCCACGTGGGTCTGCTCACGTGTCTGACCGACGACGTGCGCCAGTTGGCCAAGTCCCATCACGTCGGGAATAAGGGCGACCCGGCCGTCACCCATGATCGTGGCGCCGGCGTAGCAGGTGAGGCCCTTGAGCAGCTTGCTGAGTGGCTTGACGACAATCTCCGCCGTGTCGTTAACGCCATCAACGACAAGTCCGAACGTCTTATCATCCGCTTGCAACACGATGATGTTGACCGATTCCGCCGTCTTTTCGGCATCCTTTTCGTCAAGCCCCGCCGCGTCCAACTCCAGGACCTTGTTGAGGTACACCAGAGGCAAGAGCTTGCCCCGCAGCCGGTAGACCGGCGCGCCGTGAATCCACTCGATTTGCTGTCCGGTGGCGGCCTCCAAACGTACGAGTTCGACCAAGTTGACCTGCGGGATGGCGAAGCGCTCCCCGGCGCAGCTGGCGACCAAGGCCGGAATGATCGCCAGCGTCAGCGGGATCTTGATCTTGATCGTTGTTCCTTGACCCACCGCGCTCTGTAGATCGATCGAGCCGCCGATCTTTTCAACGTTGGTCTTGACCACGTCCATGCCGACGCCGCGTCCGGAGACGTTGGTCACCTTCTCCGCCGTCGACAGGCCGGGGAGGAAGATGAGATTGTGCATCTCGCGCTCGCTCATGCGCTCGGCCTGATCGACCGGGACAAGCCCCTTTTGAATGGCCTTTTGTTTCAGTTTTTGGGGATCGATGCCGGCCCCGTCGTCGGCAATTTCGATGTTCACCTGCCCGCCCTCGTGATAGGCGCGCATCGTCAGCCTGCCGCGGGCCTGCTTGCCCTTCGCGGCACGCTGTTCCGGCATCTCGATGCCGTGATCGCAGGAGTTGCGAACGATGTGCGTCAGCGGATCCTTGATGGCCTCGATGATCGTCTTGTCAAGTTCGGTCTCGGCGCCCTCCATTTCAAGGTCAATCTGCTTGCCCGCGGAGTGCCCCAGGTCGCGCACGACTCGGGGAAACTTGTTCCAGACGACCCCGATGGGCTGCATGCGGGTTTTCATCACGTTGGCCTGCAGCTCGGTCGTGATCAAGTTCAGCCGCTGTGAGGTGGCCGTGAAGCCGGCGTCTTCTTGCGTGCTGGTGTGCTGCAGAACCTGATTGCGAGCCAACACCAGCTCACCCACCAAGTTCATCAGTTTGTCTAGAACACCCACGTGAACCCTGATAGTCGAGTCAGCGACCGAACTGCGGGTCTCAGCGGCCTTGGGCGCAGGTGCCACAGCTTCCTTGGGGGGAGGCGCTTCGCCGAGTTGGCTCGTTCCATTGGACGCTTCGCCCGCCGCGGACCCCGCCGCTGTGCTTGCCGGCTCGGCCGGTTCCGCCGCGTCTTGAGAGGTTGGGTCCTGCCGCGGCTCGCCCTGGAACGTTTCATCCGCCGGAGTTTGCCCGGCGGCATCCCTCGTCGGCTCGCTGGGATCGACCTGATCTTCGCTCGGACCCGCGGCGGACGCTTCCCCGGCCGCAGGTTCCTCGGGGTCCTGTCCGTCGCAGGCAGCTTGCAGTCTGTCGCGCAACTCCTCGTAGGTCTGGGAGCCCTCGGCGCCGGTCGTCTCGATCTCCGCCAAGATCGTCTTGACGACATCCACCGTTTCCAGCAGCAGCGTCGTCAGTCCCGGCGTCAGCTGGCGCTCGCCCTCGCGCAACTGGCTGAGCATGTTTTCCGCGCGATGGGTGATCGCCTCGAGGATCCCGAATCCCAGAAAACCGCAGGTTCCCTTAATCGTGTGGATCGTGCGAAAAATGCTTGACAGAAGGGTCTGGTCGTTCGGTTGTTGCTCCAACTCGACGAATTCCTGATCAAGCCGAGCCAGGTTCTCGTTGCTTTCGATCAAGAACTCTTTGATGATTTCCTGCGTTTCGTCCATACGCTTATTCGGGCGCCGCTCCGGCCTGGTAAGTTGATCGTCGTTTTACCGCGTAGCTTTAGCCCCCGCCGACACCCCGCCTCTATATTTCCCGGCGCCCGACGGATCTCGGGAGGAGCGGCCGCCCCCGCTCGCCCGAAACGTGAGCGTATTTACGAAATGAAATGGGGGACTATGCCTAGCCGGTTTTTCTCGCCAGCGGTCGCCGGGAGTGGCAGCAAACGCCCGCCGTCAGGGATGTAGGGGCGCTATGCCGCGCCCACTTGCCGACGTACCGTGCGCTGAGCGATGCACAAAAACTGTTACCCCCACCGCCGCCGGGCCTTTCGCCCCGGTCGCTGTGACGGCTGGTGAGAAATGCGCCCAGACGCTACGACGAAATGGCGGGGGTGTTTTCGCTACTCGAAAAAAACCACCAGGGGCTTCACGGTGTAGTTCGCGTCGACTGCACAAGCTCCACAGGAAGCCTGATAGTCGACCCCGAAGCCTCGGACCAGGGCGACGATGGAAGCGGCATCATCCTCAGACACCTCGGTCGAAAGAATCAGGCGCGGTTGGTCACGTCTTAGCCCGCATTTTCAATTTGATGTTTGACATCCCGACCTTCCAGCGGCCTTGAGCGTCTTTATTCATAGGGGCTAGAGCCCGATGAGGACGCCATGGAGGCCAACACCCAATGGGTGAAAAACAAACCAAGCCATTCCAGCTAAGTTTCAACGGCTTGTTGAAAGTCGATTTCCAGGGATCGCACGTCACTTCTGATGGTGGCCTGATTTTGGTTCGCGAACTGGACGAACGGCTCGGTCTCGGAGAACTGATTGACGAGCATCTCAGCGACTCCCGGCAAGGCACAAACAAGCAGTTCACGCTCGCTGATCTGTTGCGGCAGTCGGTCTACAGCCGCTTGGCGGGCTACGAGGACCTCAACGACGCCGAGCGGGTTTCGATCGATCCGACGTTTCGGCTGATCGGTTCGCAGAAGATCTGGGATCGCGGTGCGGCCTTGACCTCGACGCTGCACGGCTTCGAGACGGAGATGCTGGCGAGCGAAGAGAACCTGCTGGGGCTGATGGCGCTGAACCGAGAGCTGGTCGGGCAAGCGGAGGCGTTCGACGACTCCGAGCGGGTCGTTCTGGACATGGACTCCACCGAGAGTCCGGTCCATGGCCAACAGGAAGGCAGTGCCTACAACGGACACTTCGAGTCGGTCTGCTACCATCCGTTGCTTTTGTTCAACGGTCATGGTGATTGCCTCGCTGCAAAGCTGCGTCCAGGCAACGTGCACAGCGCCGACGACTGGGATGAGCTATTGTTGCCGGAGATCGAGCGCCAACAGGCTGCGGGCAAGCAGGTCGCCTTCCGGGGCGATGCGGCCTTTGCCAAGCCGGAGGTTTATGAGGCTTCGGAGGAACGCGGAGTACAGTACGCCATTCGCATTCCGGCCAACAAGAGCCTGGAGTTGGAGATCGAGGACATCCTGTTTCGGCCACCGGGCAGGCCGAGCGCCAAGCCCCTGGTGCGCTACAAGAGCTTCCGCTATCAGGCCGCCAGTTGGAGCAAACCGCGGCGCATCGTAGCGAAGGTTGAGCACCACCCGGGCGAACTGTTCGCGCAACCCGGCTTCATCGTCACCAACATGACCCGGCCCAGTCGCTCGGTGGTGCGCTTTTACAACAAGCGCGGCACGGCCGAGCAGTGGATCAAGGAAGGCAAGCAGGCCACGAATTGGACACGGTTGTCGTGCCATCGTTTTCGCGCGAACGAAGTTCGCTTGCAACTCAGCGTCCTGGCTTACAACCTCGGCAACCTGTGGCGGCGGCTGGGACTGCCACCAAGCATCAAGAGCTGGTCGCTGACGAGCTTGCAGCAGCGGCTGATGAAGACCGGCGGGCGGCTGGTCAAGCATGCCCGCTACTACTGGTTGCTGCTGGCCGAGGGGCATCTGAACCGGCGGCTGTTCGGTGACATGCTGCACAGGATCTGGGCGCTGCCGCTGCCGAGCGGGTAGCGTTGACCGGGCTAGGATCAACAGTTTTCGGCTCCAAAAAGGTTTGGCAGGGAGCAGTGTCGGCCGCAGCGCCGTTCAGGCCGCGCAATCAACGTCTGTGAGCGGACGGACGAGCCCTGGCGCCTACCGGCGGAGGGGATGTGCAGGGTTCAGCGCGAAAAGACGTGGCATTCGGGCCGGCGCGGATGTATACTGTGGCCGTGCCAAGGCCAAAACGGAAATCCTGGCTTAGAGTATGGAGACCTTCCTACAATCACTCAGAGGAGTAGAAGGACTTGGGGAGGAGATCATGGCCCGGATCTGTGAGAAATTCGAGGTGTGCGTCCGCCCAAAGTCTGTTGCCGCGGGGATTGAGGTGCATATCTCCCAGGTAGTAATAGCGCTGTCTTGCCGCACCGCCAAAGTGGGGCTTCAGCGCCTCAAAGGCGTTCAGGTACGGCACCCCGATCTCACTGGCCAATGGCGAGAGTTCCTGGTGAGGACGAGCGGACCAGAGCGGAGGTTCCTCGCCTTGATCGTTATTGGCGTACTGCTCGTAGTGCGGTACCGCCGTGAGCATGAGCTTGATCCCGTTTCTCTTACAAGTTTCCGCTAGCCGGCGAAGCACGTCGAACGTGAGGTCCACGTTCTCCTTCGTAAACGAGTCCCACTCGTCCCGACACCACGCCCCCCGCTGGTAGATCTGCTTTTCGGAATCCGGCGGGAGGGGCGTGTTCACTTCGGTCGCAAGCTTCTCGGCCCCGAGGTAGGAGAGATACGCGAAGAAATGGGACTTACTGAAAAGAAAGAGCTGCAGGCGAGTCCAAAAAGTCGCCTTGACAGCGCCCCTTCTCGTGTCAATGAACTCAGAGGCAAAGATGTCACGAGGTGGGGCCGCCGCTGGGTTTCCGTCCGAATCATGGATCACGGTGAGACGATACTTCCAATCGTCAAAATCGTCAGTCATATCCACGACGACCACGGCGAGGTCGGGGTCGAAATCCATGATCTGATAGCGCAACCGAATGTAGTAGAGAACCGGAGAGTAGCTTGCAACCCCCGCATTGATCACTTCGAACCGCAGGTCTCGTCCCCGCACTCGTTGCTCGAGCCCCTGCTCCACCAAACTGGGAAGCGATTCGTCCGTGGCAACCATGCCCTCAACAAACGAATCCCCGATATAGAAGATCCGGTACGTATCGTCCGGCTTGGTTGGCTCCACGTCGTAGGATTCCGCCCAGCCCTGTTTGTTCCAGTTGCGTTCAAAAGGAGGAAAGTCGGGGTTGAGGGCAACCAGTTCGTTCGTGCGCACCGAATTATTTGCTTTCGGAACGTGGTTGAACCGCCAGGATGGTACATAGGCGCCCTTAGTGAGCTGGACGTGAAAGCGACTGTACACTTCCAGAGACAGGAGCAACACAAAGACCAGTCCCAAATTGAGGACGAACGTATAGACGCGTTTCTTTGTGGTTGGCTTCATTTTTCTGTTCGTGAAACCGAGCGGCCCGCTCCGCCGCCGGCGCGTCGAAAGCTGCAGCCAGCGCATGCGGCCCGCTCTCCGCCTCGCATCGTCACCAGTCTTGCTTCCGTTGCCTTGTGCAGGTTTCTCTTTCCTATAAATACGGGGTCAGTTCTCGAAACGCCTATAAGCGAAGACCTTACAACCGATAGAGATCTTTCCCTAGCCTGTGGCCCAAAAGCGCATCGAGGCGCATGAGCGGGGTCGCTTTCAGGCTCCTTCCCTCTTGAAATCGACGACCTGACTTCTCCCTGTCCCAGACGCCTTTCGGGTAAACGAAGACCTGCCCGGCGGCACCCCGCTCACACGGCAATCGAGCCGGCACGGCCGCACGCTAACACCCCGCCAGATCGTTGTACTAATACCTTGGTTTCCGAGCCGGCTAAGAAAATGTGCCTTCCGTGTCATGTGTTTCTCCTACCCCTTGCCACAAGCTAAAACACACAGGCCTACAGGCCGCGGAAACGAGTCCCCTCAGCCCCAAGCCGGCTTAGCGGACTCAGCCAAGGAGCAGCAATGGGAACATTTCATCGTCGTATCCGGACTGTTGCAGGGGGCTTGTTCGTCCTCTTCGCCGTTTCTTTGAACACTGCGTCGTTACGAGCCGAAGAACCTCTGACGGAGACCTTCGGGCTGGAAAGTGAGCCACTCTATTTCTCTTCAAACCTCAGGTATATATCGCCTCGTCCGACCGATAAACCCCGTACGCAAAAGCGATGGAAGAAGGCTTGGATCGCCTCCTGGGTCGCCTTCGCGGCCGTGAATCTGCTGGACGCGCACTCCTCGACCGGGAAGCGGGAGTTGAACCCACTTCTGAGCAATAGCCAGGGCCGGTTCTCCGCCGGCAAGGCCGCGCTGATTAAGTCTGCCGTCGGGGGAAGCTTTTTCGCTGTCCAGTGGTGGATGGCAAGGAAGAACCGCGACGCTGACTATTACAGGACGTTCACGATTGCCAATAGCGCCATGACGGCCGGTCTGGGAATCGTGGCCGTCCATAACTACGGTGTGCCCAAAGCGGGAGCGGACTTGACCTCGGCCACCGGCCAATATCTCCAGCAACTGCCGCAATAGTCCCGTGAGCAGACCGGGACACAGGTATGATGCTGACGGCAACCTAACTCGACCCTGGTCCGACTCCAATGTGTGGGTAAGAGGCAAGACGCGCCCAATGATGGCTACAACGGCGGGTACCAGAGCCGCCCCTGCCTCTCAGTGCGCGCGCGAAACAGATGCCCTTCCGTACTGGTGACGTAAAGGGTCGTTAGGTCCTCCCCGGCAAATGTACAGTTCGTGGGCCGTTGGGCGCCTATGGGGTGGGTCTCGAGAACCTCGCCCCGCGGTGAGAAGACATAGATCATCGGTCCAGGGCCTCCGCGTTCCCAGCCCGCCGTGGCGACGATATTACCGTTTGTGTCGAGGCACATTCCGTCGACGCCCCGGTTGTCGCCAAACTCATGCAGCACCAACGCCTCCCCCAGGGTGGCGTCTTCCCTGATTGGGTAGGCCCTCAGCTGCCGCTTCTCACTCGGCCCTCGCCCCGATTGCGCGACGTAGAGAGTCCTGTAGTCGAGCGAAAACAGGATTCCGTTCGGCCGTGTTGTGTCGAAGGTGACGCGCCGTATCGGCCACTTCCCGTCGCTTTGCGGATCGAGGCGGTAGACCGAGTCGTGGTCGAGCTCCTTATGGGTGAAGTCTTGGCTCCAGGGGCCGGCTGCTTCTTCGTAGAAGGGGTCGGTGAACCAGACCCGGCCTTGGGGGTCGATCGCCAGGTCGTTAGGAATATTGAAGCGCTTGCCTTCAAAACCATCCGCCAGCACGGTCGCGCTGCCATCGGCTTCGTAGCGAACGACGCGCCGCGCATCGCCTTCGCAAGCGTAGAGACGCCCCTCGGGATCGAACATCAGGCCGTTGGCGCAATTCGTCCCCTCGCGGTAGACCTCGGACGATCCCGATCGAGGATCGAACCTCATGATGCGGCTGCTGGGGATGTGGGTGAACAGTAACCCGCCGCCGTCCCAAGCCGGCCCCTCGGTAACTCCCCCGTAGGGACCGTCAACGAGTTCAAATCGCCAACTCATCAAGACACCTCTTGGTGTGACAGTTCCTCATCACCAGCCGGCTGGCCGGCAATTCGTGGCCTGCGCCATTGCTCGCCCTATTGTAAGCGCTCGCCCCCCCCGTCCGGGTCGCCGAGGAGGAACGGGAAAGTTGTGTACGTCAGGTTTTTCCGCGAGACAGACTGCGGGGTCGATTCTGAAGACTTGTTCGCTGAACTGCCGGCATCAGAACCATCATGGGCCGGAGACGGCAATTTCGTCCGCGGGCTAACGCCCGGGGATCGAGTCGGGCGAAACATCGGGGGCCGAGAATCGGATGACAGCGGCGCCTATTTTTTGCCGAACCTGAATTCTGCCTTGGGTCGTTGGATCCGAATCAGCTCACCCCGCTACTCGGGCAGCGTCGGCTCTTCGACCGTGTAGTCGACGTCGAGCGATCGCAAGAATGCCAAAAGATCAGCCTTCTCGTCGTCACCGAGATCGGCCTTTTTCGCGTCGGCGAGGTTTTTCTCGTCGAGCCACTTGTTGGGGTTTCCGCCCTTCAGCATCAGGTCGACCGCGTCTTCCAGCGTTTCCGCACTGCCGTCGTGCGAGTAGGGCCCTGACTTGCTGATGTCCAAAAGCGTCGGGGTTTTGAACGCGCCGGTATCCTTTTCATCGCCGCTGACCTTGGCTCGGCCGATATCGGGCTTCTCGGCGTCCATACCGACACCAACATTGTGGTACTGGAGATCGGTCAACAAGATGCCGTCGTGGCAGTTGGTGCACTTGGCCTTCTGGTCGAAAATCTCCCAACCGCGCTGCGCGGATTCGCTGAACGCGGCCTTATCCCCGTTGTAGAACCGCACCCACGCCGAATCGGCGGCGACGATGGTACGCATGAACGAGGCCACGGCCCGGGCGACGTTGTCGGGGGTGGCGGCGTCGCCGAAGATGTTTTGGAACTGTTGCGAGTAGCCGGAAATCTCGTTCAACTTGGCGCAGATGTCTTCCATGCTCGGGGCGTCGTCCTTGCCCGAGGCGCCCATGTTGCCGCCCTTCCAGGCTCCCTGGACTTGCTTCTCCAGAGATCCCGAGCGGCCGTCCCAATAAAGCTCGGCGTGGTACCCAATGTTCCAAAGCGTCGGACTCGATCGCGTCAGCGTCTTGTCGAACGCGCCGATCGCCACCGGCTTGCCGTCGGTCAAGCCATGCTCTTTCAGGTGACAGCCGTAACAGGAGCGATTGCCGTCGCCGCTCAGCCGCTTGTCATAGAAAAGCTGTTTGCCCAGCTCGACCTTTGCTTCCGTCATGGGGTTGTCGGCTGGAATGGCCATCTGTTCGTAGCCGGCGAGCTCGGGCCACTGGGGCGCCGCCATCTCCTTGGGCTGCTCCGGCTCAGGGCGCGGACAATTCAGCAGCGAAACGGCCAGTATGAGACTCAGCACCGTGAGCAGCGATCGCGAGCGTGATTCGTGAACTTTTCCGGGCTTCATGATTTCTCCTCGTAATGAAGCAACTGTCTGAGATTTGTACGTTTGCTAATTTTACTCTTCACAGATTGGCGCCGCAAGGTGAGTGGGACCTCCCGACGGCAGCAAACCTCTTTCCTTCCTCGAAAGCTAGTGCTTGGTCCCATAAGTTCGCGATCGTTTATAGGCGGCAATTATTGGACCGCCCCGTCGAAAACCCCCCGGTTTTCATCCCCCTGGGTGGGCCGCGGGATTGGCCGTACGCCATGGCCGCTCACTGGCGTTCGCGGCTCCGAATCGGGCATGGCAAGGGTGTGCGTGAGCAAGGGACTGAGCCTGGAACGCTAGTGACGGCCAAGCATGCGTCGACAAAGCCGCGCCCGGCGGTCAGCACCGGAAATCGCCTACGGTTCTGTTTCCAAACGTTTCAGGACGACTTGGCTGCGCTCATCGGCCGCGATTCGCCGGTGGAAGTCGTTCAATTCCCCTACTCGGTCGGCGGGCAGGCGCACCGCTTTGACCGAATAATTGCGGCGGCAGCGGAGGACCTCGCCTTCCAGCTCAATTTTGCTTCGGTATTCGGCGAAGTCAGTGGCTAAGGTAACCGCGGGTGGAAGGTCCTCGACCAGGTAGCCGGGCGGCAACGTAATGTCGAACATGTCGCTCTGCGACGTGGTGGAGGGAAACTCCACCGGATGCTTTCGGTCTTCCTCTTCCAGTAACCTGCCGCTCTTACGGCCCAGGACCCACGGCTTAAACAACCGCAACTTCCCCGCGGCTTTTGAATAATTGTCGCCCACGAACTTGTAGTCCAAGACCAGGGTCCGGTCGTACTCTTCCAGGTTTTCCACTTGGGAATGAAGCAACCGAAAACCTCCCAGGAAACCGACAAGAAAGTCTTCGAAGACCTTCTGCCGTTCTGGGCCCGCGACCCGTAGGAAAGCGCTTCGCCGAGAGATCGCCATGTTTCCCCAGCGAATCTCGCGCACGCTGCCCCGCAGAGACCCGTCCTCGGTGAAGCTGAACTTTCCGTGACGCAACAAGCGGTTGACGGCGGGAGGCAGTAACGGCAGTTCAACGAGCTCGCCCCCATCATCTCCGACAAGCAAGCCGTGACCGGCCTGCAAAGTGGGTGGAAGGTAGCCGAGGGGAGTCATGGGGTCCGTAGGGTCGAAGAACAGGAGGCGGCCCAGTCGCTCGTGATCGCGCGCCGCGTAAAGCAACGGGAACTGGCCCCCCGAGGGCAGCTCGACAGCCACAATCACATGGTTGAAACTCAAAACCGACGGAGCTTCGGACATCACCGCGCCTCGGCGGCTGTGAACCAACACGTAATGAGACTCGACGCCAACCTCCCGTAGCATCGCGCCCAGCAGGGTGGCCTTGTCCTTGCAGTCGCCGTAGCGGTTGGTGAAGACCTCCCGCGCCGGGTGCGGCTGGTGACCGCCGATGCCGATCTCAATGGCTACGTAGCGGATGTCTCGCTGCGCGAAAGCGGCCAGCGCTTTGATTTTGTCAAGCAGAGTCGGGCTGGTCTCGGTCAACTCCGTTACTTTTTGCCGGATCTCGGGCGATGCCTGGCGCCTGCCGCGTGTCAGGTTGCCGTACCATCGCCCCACGTCGCTCCACGAACCATGGGCTTTTCCCCGCAAGTCCTCGCGGCGCGGATAGAAGCTGACCAGCAACCGGGCGGCCACTGCCCGCCAGTGCGGCATGGCCGGTTCCCTCTCGATGGCGGCAATGTTTTCCAGCTCCCAGACCGAGCGGTTCTTCGCGGCCGGCTGTGACTTTCCTCCAGGATGGTTTACCCAATGAGCATCGACCTCCCAACCGGTGGGCAATTCCAACCCGTATCGCGCCCGCCGCACGGGGATCTCTCGAGCAACGAGCCAGGAATCCTGCAGGACGAGCGGCCTTCCTCTCTGCTCGTACTCATAGCCGATCACGCTGCCCGGGTCGGTCTCGGGTATGATAAGCACCTTGCGGCGAGTGTCCTGATACAGGATTCCTGGAAAGAGGCCGGTTTCGACGGCATCCTTCTCCCTCACTTCGTGAGGCTTGCCCCTGGCCGGGAGACTCCAAGCTTTAAGAGACGTCAGACGAGTTTCTTGGTCGAAATCCACAACGACGGTACCGTAGCGCCCCTCCACCCGCAGAATCTTATAAGCGCGACGGTATCGGGTCTTGATCTCGCCGGCCTTCGTGACGGTGGTGGCCTGTTCGTTCAGCAGCATCACGGCCGCCGTGTCTTCGGGATAATCGGGGAGCGAGGTCCGGGCAGCCGCCCGCAGCCAATCAGGCACCCCGGCGTTCGCCAACGGTCCGCAAGTCAGCAGCCCGGCCGCCAGGAAAAGCGCGGCACGCTTACTGCTGCCGTTCCCCCGTCTCCGTCGCAACCAGAACCAGTTGTTGTTCATCGCCAGCCTTCACCTTGCCAAAAAACTGCCTCAGAATCGGATAATACGCTGCGTCGTAGTGGTAACTGCTTACCACCAACCGCCTCCGCACTAGGACGCCGTCAGGGTGCTTCTCACATGACATTTCGTACCGGCCGAATGAAGCCGAACTTCGCTGCGACTCCGGCATGCCCTCCACTTCATAACCCGTTGGAACGCGGAGAATGATTTCGTCGTGTTCTTCCCAAGGATGTCGGAAGTAGACGGGGTGAACACGCTTCGCATGCTGAAACGAGTTCCTCTCGTTAGTTTGAAACACGCCTAGAGGCAGCAGCAGGCGCCGGCCGGCCACGGTGGCAAGGTCGGACACCTCCACAGTAAACTCCACTCGCAGCGGCTCTTCCGGGTTCTCCCAGTGCTGAATGCTGTCGACCTCCACTGTCGCTTCGCCAGGCAACCAGCCCTTCAACTCTTCCTCCAATTGCTCGCGCCTCGCTGGATCGTCCCTTTCGAAGGCTCTGAGACGACGTCGCAGCGCTTCCTGTCCGTGAAAGGCGACGTGTCCCTTACCTTGTAGAGTCCCGTCCGGGGCTAGTCGCAGCGTAGCCTTGCGCTCGGTTCGAGCATCGGTGCTGACAGGGTTCGGCGTAGTCACAAAGCCACTGTCTGCTCTCCCTAGAACGATGCCCTCAACACCCGTCTGTTCCCAGGAGAGTAGACCAAAAGGCGTGTAGGGCGTACCGGGGTCGAGATAGATGTCTTCCGATCCCAGGCGAACCGTAACCACATTTGCGCTGAGCTGACCGGCATCCAGCACCTCGCGACGGAAAAAGGTCCGGTCCCGCGCGGCGACCAAAGCTATAGATGCATCGAAACCGGCCGCCCGCGCCAAAGCGACAAAGAGCCGGTTGATCTGCGCGCCTGAGCCGCTTCCGCGAGCCAAGACGTCTTTCACCTTAGCGTTTTCCCCCGGCCCCTGTTCGGTCTCTGAGCCTTGATAGCTCAGGTTGCGGACCTGCTGGGCCCGGGCATAAAGCTTGCGCAGCTTGGTTTGCGGGTCATCGGTGGATGAGACCGTTGCTGAGACCGCACGCTTGATGCTCTTGTCTTTACCGATGAGCTTCTCCACCCGCTTGAACGCGCGTTTACCCACCTCACTCCAAAAGTCCCCTGAAGGCACGTAAAAGAACCGCACATGTGCCTTGAGAGTGTCCTCCGGCGGCATGAAGTCCTCTTCCTGAAAAGGCGAGACGTTTCTCAATTTCAGCAGACGCTTGTTTATCTCGTTCTTGGATTTTTTCGGCAACCCAAAAATGGCCCAACGAATAAAAACCGCGACGTAGGACCGTTGGGCGCCAACGAACGGTACGGCTTCAAGCCGATCCTCATTGGTCAACCCCTCGTATTCCCTGAGGGCAAATTGCGCCCTTCGCACCGAGAGTTCACTTTGAATGATCCAGGGCGGAGCAAACAGCCGCGATTTCTTCCCCCGCAGCTTGTACTTGTATTCGACAATGCTGCCGACTTGGACGGCCGGCAAGCTAAACGTCTTGGCGAATGCCTTCAGCTTTCGCACTTTCACTAGGGTCTTTTCAAAAACTCTGCCGTCGAACGGCATGGAGGCGCCGTCCGGCTGCACGGTGCGGGCCTTGATATCCTCCACACGAAATACGCCTTTGATGTAGGGAACCTCAATGTTGCCGTACTCGGCGCCTCGCTCGTTGAGAATTTTAATCCGGTAGTGATGTGTCTCGAAAGAGTCTTTGTGGTCGCTGAACGTTTCCCGATAGAGGATGATCGCGGGCGCTCCCGGGTTGAGCGGGTCGTCCTTGAGCGCCAGCTCGTCGGGCGGGATGGGA
This sequence comes from Bryobacterales bacterium, assembly GCA_965206025.1. Lineage (GTDB taxonomy): Bacteria > Acidobacteriota > Terriglobia > Bryobacterales > UBA6623. Next base: position 252,750 of record CBDBIU010000005.1, read on the forward strand.
TCCCAAGCGTCGTCGGTCTGGGCAGTAACCGCCAGCCCTGTGACAAACAAGACGGCAAAAACAAGATTCGCACAGAACTGAGCTTGTCTCTTGAGTATGCCAAAAACCTCCCTTCGATCGGACCGATTTCTTTTTCAGTTTGGAGCCGCCAACACGATCCGATAAGCTACAGGCCGCTTCAGCCGGCGCCGATCGGCGCGCCTTGTACGGAGATCCTCTGAGGCGCCTCGCCTCGCCACCTCGTGAGAAAAGCGGGCCAGCCGATCGTCGCTTTCAGACGTTATTTGCGCCTCTACCATATCAAGACGGCAAACCATCGGAAATGCACCGCCTGTTTTTCAGGAAGTCAGGGCAAACGCGCCGGGCGAGGCGCATAAACCACTTGAGAATGGCAATTCCGAAGCTGTAAAGGCACCGCTTTGCATTCCTCTGATCGATCGTAGCGCCAAACAAAAATCCCGACCATTCCCGGTGTGACGGTTTCTGAAGTGTCACAACTAGCTTTGGAAAGTTCGTGGCTTGGCAGAAGGACGGGACGGTCGCTTTGGAGGACGGGCGCACCGCGCGCTTCGCCCGTCAGCTCGTGAGAAATGCGGGCGAACCAAACGGCAGAGCGCGCAACAACGGACAGAGCCGTGCCCGTTAGGGCGCGGGCCCACGCCCGCGAGAACCGCAGGAGATTCGCGCTGACCGAGCCCTGGGCCTGCGGGCTTACGCTCACTGCTCTGTGCGCTGTTGTTCGGTCAGCCGACGGGCAGACGCACGGCCTCGATCGAATAGGTGCTTCTTCGACCGTCAGCTGGGGAGAAATGCGGGTTAGGCTCCGGGGAAACTACGTGGGCTATAGGGCTGGAAGCGGCGAGCCAAGCCGCGAAAACGGCAGCCGATTTGAACGATGATCGGCTGTAGCTAAGCGTGATCCCGCGAACGGGCGCACTGACGAAACTGGCCAAACCCGAATAAGCCGGCAGGTCGGGTAATGAGGGACGCTCGAAGGGCTACTTCCCGAAATAGGCGGCGTTCCTGGCGGTGTACTCGTCCCACTTTTCGGGGAGGTCCTCGAGGGCAAAGATCGCTGTCACGGGGCAGACGGGAACGCAGGCGCCGCAGTCGATGCACTCATCGGGCTCGATGTAGAGCAATTCTTCCTTTTCGAAATCCTCTTCGTCCGCTTTCGGATGGATGCAATCGACCGGACAGGCATCCACACAGGCCGTGTCCTTTGTCCCGATGCAAGGTTCCGCGATGACGTACGCCATAGTCGTTGATGTCCCCTTCCCAGAAGATCTGATCGGCCAGAATCGTCACTTCACAACTTTTCTTGGTCGCCTTTGTCGCCACGACGCTGAGGCTACTCACACTTTGGTGAGCCGCCGAGGCTTGGCCGGCTGCAAATCTGTACCGATTGGTAGAGACCCTCCTTTTGTAACATACCAACACGAGCTTCGGTTTGTCAACGCTCTTGGCAACGGCGGTTCCAAGCCCAACAACCACAGCTCGAAGAAAACAGGCTCAGCAAACGGCAAGAAGCGAATTATATCACAGCCTGCCGCAGGCTCCAATCTCCAGTCTTGTCTCATGCAAGATGAGTCTGAACGAGGAGTTTGTTTCTCACACAAGATGAGCCTGAAGGATCGGGGAGTGGGCATGCTGGGAATTGACTATCCAAGTGCAAAACACCAGCAAGCTGAACCTGCAACAGATCCAGCAGTTTCTCCACTCCAGCGAGGAGATTCGATTCAAAGGCAAAGGGCGGGCCGAGATCTACACGTGGGTGGCGCGCACGCTTCGCCAGCACGGCTACAGCCGCCAAAACCGCGCCGACAAAGGGCTGCTGCGGCAGTATCTGGTCAAGATGACCGGACTGAGCCGGGCGCAAATCACGCGGCTGATCCAGCAGTACCGGCAGGGCGGAGAACTCCAACCCGCCCGCTACCGGCGGCATCGCTTTGCCCGCAAGTACACGCCCGCCGACGTCGAACTGCTGGCGGCGGTGGACGAGGCCCACGAAACCCTCAGCGGCCCGGCCACGCGCAAGATCCTCGAGCGGGAATACCAGCAGTACCAGCAGCGCGAATACGAGCGGCTGGCGGGGATCTCGGTGGCCCAGATCTATCGCCTGCGGCGGCGCAGAGCCTACCGCCAGCGGCGGCTGCATTTCACCAAGACCCGGCCCACGGCGGTGTCGATCGGCGAGCGGCGCCGGCCCGACCCGCAAGGCCAACCCGGCTTTCTGCGAGTGGATACGGTGCATCAAGGGGATCGCGATGGCGTCAAGGGCGTCTACCACATCAATGCCGTGGATGAAGTCACCCAGTGGCAAGTGGTCGGCGCCACGCCCGCGATCAGTGAAGCCTGGCTGGAGCCGTTGCTGAAAGCCATGATCGAGCAGTTTCCCTTTCGTATCCGCGGCTTCCATTCCGACAACGGCAGCGAGTTCCTCAATCGCACGGTGGAGAAGCTATTGAACAAGCTGCTGATCGAACAGACCAAGTCGCGTCCGCGGCACTCCAACGACAACGGCTTGGTGGAATCGAAAAACGGCGCGGTGATCCGCAAACACATGGGATATACGTACATCGCGGCGCCGCACGCGGGGCGCATCCAGCGCTTCTACCAACAGCACTTCAATCCCTATTTGAACTTCCACCGGCCCTGCGGACAGCCCGAGATCAAGACCGACGCCAAAGGCAAGCAGAAGCGGGTGTACCGCCACTACCAGACGCCTTGGGAATCTTTCGAGAAGTTGCCCGAGGCCGCCAGCTATCTCAAGCCAGGGCAGAGGCTGGAGGCTCTGGGCCGCATTGCCCAGGCCGAAAGCGACACGGCGGCGGCCCGCCGGATGCAGCGAGCCAAGCAGAAGCTGTTTGCCAGTTTCCGTTCCGCGAACACGCCGTGCTGAACAGCAGGAAGAGGGCTGTGGAAATGACGGGCGATGGAAAACGAGGAAAACCAAAACCAGGTTTCCCTTCGTTTCCCACCGCCCTTGGAAATCGCTCCGCGATTCCCACAATCCCACAACCCCGACGACGATTCTCCCCTTCCCAAAACTCAAAATCAAAAAGCCCGAAAGGAGCCCCAGCGACTCAAAAAGCCCCAACCCCCGTCTTCAGGCTCATCCTTCGATGAGAAAATGCTTCTCCTCAGTGTATCTCAGCAACCGCGCAAGGAACCCGCCCGCCGGCCCGCGGTGAACGTCGCCGCCGCTGCCCCTCAACTCGACGCTGCCTACCGCCCGCGGCGCTCAAGTAGGGCGTAGGCCTCGCGCTTCGGGATACCCCGTTCACGTGCCGCCTGCTTGATCGCATCCATCTTAGATAGGCCCTGTTTTTCGATGAGTTCGGCCACCCGTTGCTGAACGGTCTGTGTCTTTTCGGGCTCGGGCGCGCCGCGCCCAATCAAGAGGGTGATCTCCCCTCTTACGGTCTTTCTGGATTGCAGTTCGGCCAAGACTTCCGAAGTCGGGCCGCGAAGGAATTCCTCATGGATTTTCGTGAGCTCGCGGGCGACGACGGTCGGCCGATCCCCGAGAATCGCTTTCACGTCGGCCAGGGTCTCTAGAATTCGGTGCGGCGTCTCGTAGAAGACCAGCGTGGCGGTCGAATGGGCCATGGCGCGCAGGGTCTTGCGGCGCTGGGTTTTTTTGGCCGGGAGGAAGCCGCCGAAGCGGAAGGCATCGGTGGGCAGGCCGGAGGCGGCCAGCGCTGTCTCGACGGCTACGGGTCCGGGGACGGGAACAACGGGAACGCCCGCCGCGATGGCCTCGGTGACGACGCGGTAGCCGGGGTCGGCGATGGCCGGCATGCCGGCGTCTGAAACCACGGCGATGTTTTTGCCTTGCTGGGCTTGGCGCACGAGCTCGGCGGCGCGCTGCGTCTCGTTGTGCTCGTGATAGCTGAGCAGCCGTTTGCGAATGTCGAAGTGATTCAGCAGCCGGCGGGTGTGGCGCGTGTCCTCGCAGGCAATGAGATCTACTTCCTTGAGGATACGCAGCGCCCGCAGAGTGATGTCTTCGAGGTTGCCGAGCGGTGTTGCGACTAAGTAGATGGCGCCGGACATGGCTTGCGCGGAAAAATCAGTAGGCGTTGTACGAGTTGCGGCTGTCGGGCTGGGTGCGTCGGACTGTGGCGGTCATGGGGAACCTCGACGGTGATGACGATCGATTCCTAACATCCATCTTTAGCACAAGGGACCGATCTACAATGGGCCCAGGGAACGTTTTTGAGGATCTGTGCGGCGGTCCGGGCGAGCCGAACAGGTCGGCACAAAGCGTCGACGCAGTCATGAGCGAGCCTTTTGAAGTACTCGAGCACACGGCCGACATTGGGTTCCGCGCCTGGGGCGACACTCTGGCCGAGCTATTCGAAAACGCCGCCCGAGCCATGATGTCGATTGCCGCCGAAACCGAAACGATCGATCCGCGCGGCCAAGTCGCGACTCAGGCGACGGGAGAGGATTACGAATCGTTGCTTGTTAACTGGCTCAGCGAAATTCTCTATCGTTTCGACGCCGGGTTGTTTGCCGCCAGTCAGTTCCGCGTGGATAAGATCGGGCCGACGATGATCGAGGCAAGCCTGATCGGTGAGGCGCGCGACCCGGCTCGCCATCGCTGGAAGCTTATCGTCAAGGCGGTAACGTATCATGACATCGAGGTTCTCGAGCGCGCCGGCCGCTGGGAGGCGCGCGTCTTCCTAGACATATGAGTCTAGCCGCACGACTGAAAAGAATCGACGATTTCCGCTGGCGCATCCCGCGGGACGAGAGCCTGGGCATGCGTACCGACGTCGTCGTGTATGCGACGAAGCGAATTATCGACAAGATTGCCAAGGATAAATCGCTCGAGCAGGCGGCGAACGTTGCTACGCTGCCGGGCATCGTCGGGCCGAGCTTGGCGATGCCCGATATTCACCAAGGCTACGGTTTCCCCATTGGCGGCGTGGCGGCGACCGATTATTCGACGGGCGTGGTCTCCCCGGGCGGCGTGGGGTTCGACATCAACTGCGGCGTGCGGCTGGTTCGCCTGAACCGCACGCGGCCCGACGTCCGCCCCCGTCTGCGAGAGCTGATTAACCAAATCTTCCGCGACGTGCCCTGCGGGACGGGCGGCTCGGGTTTCGTCAAAATCAATCTCCGCGACCTGGACCGCGTGTTGGTCGAGGGCGCGCGCTGGATGGTCACCCACGGATACGGCGAGCCGCGAGACGCTGAATTCGCCGAAGCCGGGGGCGGGCTGGGTGACGCCGATCCCGATAAGGTTTCCGATCGGGCTAAACAGCGGGGACGGCCGCAAATCGGGACCTTGGGAAGCGGCAATCATTTTCTGGAAATTCAGTACGTCGAGCAGATTCACGACGAGCAGGCGGCCCGGACGATGGGCCTCTCCGCCGATCAGGTGGTTGTGCTCATTCACTCCGGCTCTCGCGGATTGGGACATCAGGTGTGCACCGACTACCTGCGCGAGATGGCCGCCGGGATGAGGAAGTACGATATTCACCTGCCCGATCGCCAGCTCGCCTGCGTGCCGACGCAGTCACCGGAAGGAAAGAACTACCTGGCCGCCATGCGCGCGGCGGCGAATTTTGCGTGGGCCAATCGGCAGGGGATTACTCACTTCTTGCGGGGCGCGTTGAAGCGCATTCTCGGCGACGACGCGCAAGCCGATGTTGTCTACGACGTGTGCCACAACATCGCTAAACACGAAAGGCACGAAGTCGACGGCAAGCAGCGTGACGTGCTGGTGCACCGCAAGGGCGCCACGCGGGCTTTCCCGCCGCATCATCCCGAGTTGACCCCGGCCTACCGCGAGATCGGGCAGCCTGTGTTCATTCCCGGCAGCATGGGGACCGCGTCGTGGGTGCTGGTGGGCCGTCCCGGCTCCATGAAAGAAACCTTCGGCACGACGTGCCACGGGGCGGGACGCCTGCTCAGCCGTACCGCCGCGAAGAAGGGCAGAGACGTTCAGCAGGTGCTCAAGAGTCTTGAGCAGGCGGGGGTTCTCGTCCGCAGCGAAACGAGAAAGGGAATCCTCGAGGAGATTCCCGAAGCGTATAAGGACGTGGACGAGGTGATCGAGGTCGTCCACAACGCCGGGCTTGCGAAGAAGGTCGCGCGGCTGCGCCCCATGGCTGTGATCAAGGGGTGAGGGTCTGCTGATACCGGGGCTTCGCAACCGCCGACGGGCGGTTACAGCGGAACGGCCTCTACCGATCCTTCAAGAGATATCCGGGCTAGCAGCCCGTGGCAAAAGTCGTGCAGGCGTGAAAAATGGGGACTGCCACCAATTCACTCCCATCATGACCCTCGGAACAAAACACTTAGCACGAAGCGAATTGGCTGGCTGTACCCGATTTTTCGCGACCTATACTTCCACCGCGGGCTAGCCCGCTTTTCTCACCACCTGACGGTCGAAGCACGCAATAGGCCCGCCATTACGGCGTTACGCTTGCTCGCCGTGCTCAACGTACTGTTCAAGTACGCCTCCGCTCGCCGAGCGTCGCGCGCCTTGTACTGACCGGCCTCTCACGCACTTCGTCTCGCCACGTGGTGAGAAAAGCGGGCTAGTAGATCTTCACGTCTGAGGGATCACAAGTCTCGACGCCCTCTCTTTGAAGGCCGTCGTAGAACACCCGCGGGTTGTAATCGTTTTGGGTGAACGTTTCCTCACCGTTGAGGCGCCCGTAGGTTGTGTCGTGTATCCAGATCTCGTAACGCGTGGGAGCGCCGGCTTGAATCAGCGCGTCGAATCCTTCGGGGGAGCCGTGCCAGCGCAGTTGCTCGGGCAGTGCGAGGCAGTACCCGCCGCCGTCGTTTTTGACCCCGATGTACTTCGGAATCATGTCGAAGGTGAATTGATAATCCACTCCTCGGTCGAACCAGAGACCATACGTAGGGGCTTGGAGCGACTCGGGGTCCATCTTCCCCCGATTGGCCTCTTCCGGGAAGGGAACGATGGTTCGCGCGACGGCCTTCATGCGAAGCGGTCCGTGGGTGAAGTTTCGCGGGATCTGGTCGCGTACAGCCCGATAGAAACTGTCTCCGGGGCGCAGGAAAGGGTCAATGTCGTAGTGATCGTTCCAGGGGAAGCGGATTTTATAAGAGACACGGATTCCGATTGGGTTGCCGCCCTCCGTGTAGAGCGTCTCGTCGGTAACATCGGAGACCGTGGTGCGGGCGAGTTGGAAATCGCGGCGAATTTCCTCGTAACCCGCCGCGGCTGCCACGACCAAGGGAGCACAGCACGCTAGGGCGAGGCCCACAAAGAAAGCGATCAGCGCCTTGTATTTGCGGCCGGTGTTGTGCAGGTACCGGCAAGTCAGTTAACAGTGCCGATGTCGCCGCAAACAGATAAACGGCCGCCAGCCAGGGAAGAGAATCGGGGCCGTGAACGCTTAGCCCGACGAGGAGCCAAGCCAAAATGGCGTAGACGAAGAAAAAACTGACGGCGATGATCTTCATAGCGTCAGTGCCTTTCCCCCAAGGGCTATGGCGGAAGGCGAATTGGCGGCAGTCCCCATTTTTCGCCCTTTTCGCTCCCGCGGGGGGAGCGCCCGCTTTTTCATCAGCAAATCATGAACATCGACATCGATCCGGAACGGTGTAGTGGCTGGGCTGGTCACTGGTGCGGACGGCGTCATAAGCTTACCCTTTGGGCTCTTCTGGGATTTTAGTGGCTGGCGGCGGTGAGTGACGGATCCCTCGCCACTGTGAGGCCGACCTCCCGGAGCCTGCTTCGGTGCCATTCAAGGGCTTCGTGACAACTCTACGGCCCCCAAGGCCGGGCGGCGACTGCGTTGGCCAAAAAGAATTACTGATAAACAAAGGGTTACGAGTAGAGCAAGGCTGCTGGCAGGTAGTCGTACAGTCTCCCGAAGGCTGTGAAATGCGGATCCACAACTGTCATCCAGTGGCCACACTCAAAGAGATAACTCCCTGTTTATCAGTATCTTATTCCCTTTACGAGTTGCCCACGACCGGACTGGCGTGTAGGGTATTTGGGGATTTCTTGGCCGCCTTTTGGGCTCCGATGTGACTGCGGGCGACGTCGGGTCGGCAGGATGGAGGAGCCGGCTACCCGTTGGCCACCCACTAAAAACCCGGAAGAGCCTCTTGAAGATCATCGCCTATCTGGTTCCCTTTACCGGTTTGGCGCTGGACTACGTCCAAACCCACCGCGAAAAAGCCCTGGCCGTTGGCCGACTGGAAAACGCGCAGAAGGGACTGATCGAAAGGACTACCGAGGTAGAGCGAATCAATAGGGATCTGGACGGTGAAATCCAAGAGCGAAAGCGTGTCGAGAGCAACTTGCACAGTCACTTGCTGGATCTCGAAGAAGCCCACCGAACGACCGAGAAGCAGGCCGAGGCTCTCGCACGCCAGGCCGAAGAACTAGAGGAGACCAGAAGGGCGGCTCTCGAGTCGACCCGATTGAAGAGCGAGTTCCTGGCCATGATGAGCCACGAAATCCGTACGCCCATGAACGGGATTATCGGTATGACCGGCCTCTTGTTGGACACGCCATTGAACCCCGAACAGAAGAAATACGCCCGCAGCGTCCAGAATAGCGGGGAAGCGCTGCTGACGATCATCAACGACATCCTTGACTTCTCTAAGATCGAAGCCGGCAAGCTTACTTTCGAGACGATCGATTTCGACCTCCACGATACGGCGGAAACCGCCGCGGAGCTACTGGCGGAGCGCGCTCAATCGAAAAACGTCGAACTGCTCTCCGTGGTCTCGGCCGAGGCGCCCACCATGGTCGGCGGCGACCCCGGACGCCTGAAACAGATCATCCTCAACCTGCTCAATAACGCCGTCAAGTTCACCGACCAAGGTGAAGTCGTCCTTCGGGTCACCACCCGGCTCCAACTCTGGAGCGTCTGATACTCGAACTCCGTAAACACCCGCGCCGGCTCGCCCGTTTGCTGCTGCGCGGCGGGTGGTGGCCAAGGCCGAACAACTCGAGGGCAAGGAGAATCCGCGCTATGTGGTGACCTCGCTGGGTGGGGAGAGCCGGCCGGCGCGGCAGCTGTACGAACAACTCTACTGTGCCCGGGGCGAGATGGAGAATCGCTTCAAGGAGCCGTTGAGTTTATTCAGCGATCGCATGAGCGCGGAGACGCTGCGGGCTAATCAGCTGCGGCTGCATCTGTCGTCGCTGGCGTATGTGTTGCTGGCGGCGCTGAGGCGGCTGGGGTTGGAGGGCACGGTGTGGGCGCGGGCGCAGACGGAGACGATCCGGCGGGGGTTGTTGAAGATCGGCGCGCAGGTGAAGGTGAGCGTACGGCGGGTGTATCTGTCGCTGGCCGGCGGCTACCCCTATGAGCAGGCGTTCTGGGCGGTGTATCGAGCCCTGCGTCCGCCGGGATTAGCAACTGTTTGATAACACGCAGCGAAACAAAAAACGGCGCCCCGGGAGCCGAATGGCTACGTGTTTCTAAAATCGGGAACAACCCGAAAAACGGACTTTCGCGGGCCACTGTCGGCGCCGCGGAGCGCCCCGCCGAGACCCTCGCCCCCCTCGCCGCCGATGATGCCCGCCTTCCGCCCCTATTTCGGCCCCCTTCAACCCGTCTCCAACCCGCTCGTGAGAAATACGGGCTAGGTCCGTGCTACGGGACTTCGCTGCTTCATTCGACCCGCAAAAAGGATCTGTTAGGATCGTAGTGTCGCTGTGCCTTGCCGAACTGGCCCTCAAGCTCCTCGCATCGGCGCTCATACTTCGATAGCCGGCTCGCTCGAGCGGGCCGCTGAGGAGGCGGCGGCGCTTGGTTGCAACACGTTCCAGATCTTCTCCCGCAGCCCGCGTATGTGGAGATCTGGGAAGCTCGATCCGGCCGCGGTGGAACGGCTGAAGGAGGCGCGGGAACGCTTTGGTCTTACGCCCCTCGTCATTCACGGGAATTACTTGGTAAATTTGGCCGCGGCCGACGCGGTCGTTCGCCAAAAATCAATCGCGGCTTTCCGCGACGAGGTCAACCGAGCGCTTACGTTGGGAGCCGAGTACCTGGTCATCCATCCCGGCAGCCATCGCGGACAGACGCTGAAACGGGCCATGAAAACGCTCGGGGCCTCGGTCGCCAAGGCGGTCCGCGGCATTCGATGGAATCATCTAGAGCTGCTTCTGGAGAACACGGCCGGCGGAGGCGCCTCGATAGGACGCGACTTTTCGGAACTGGCCGAACTGCGAGACATGATTCAGAACAAAGCGTCCCTGCCGATCGGTTTCTGTGTCGACACGGCACATTCCTACGAGGCCGGCTTTGATGTGTCGACGCCCGACGGCCTAGACAAAACGCTACGGCTCATCGACGAGACGATCGGGATCGAAGCTGTGCGGGTAATTCATGCCAACGACTCGAAAACCGCCCTTGGCTCGAACGCTGACCGCCACGAGCACATTGGAAAGGGCAAGATCGGTCGCGAAGCCTTCCGGCGGATGCTCCATCACCCGAAGTTGCGCGGCAAGCCGTTCATTCTCGAAACGCCTCAGGATGAAGGTAGTGGCCACCGGCGGAACGTCAGGGTCTTGAAGACCTTGCTGCGCCGCCCGCCGGGCAGCGGCGGGAACTAACCCGCATTTCTCGCCGGCGGCTGGCAGGAGTGGAAGCAAACACCCACCGTCAGGGATGTAGGGGCACAATTCATCGCGCCCGCTTGCCGACATGCTGTACGCTGGGCGACGTACACAAACTGTTGCCGCGAGCCATGGCCGCCGGGCCTTTCGCCCCATTGCCATGACAATGGTGAGAAAAGCACGCTAACCCAAAAAGTCTATGCCCGAGAAGCCCTACAACCCGAAAGAGATCGAGCCTCGTTGGCAGCGCGAGTGGGAACAAGCTGATGTTTTCCGCGCTGATGCCCACCCATCGCGACCGAAGTACTACGTCCTTGAGATGCTGCCCTACCCGAGCGGCACGCTTCACATGGGGCATATACGAAACTACTCGATCGGCGATGCGCTGGCCCGTTACCAGTGGATGCGAGGGTTCCGCGTCCTGCACCCGATGGGCTGGGACTCTTTTGGCCTGCCGGCCGAGAACGCCGCCATCAAGAACAACCGCGATCCGGGCGAGTGGACCCGGTCGAACATTGCCCAGATGAAGCAGCAGCATCGGCGGTTCGGCTTCAGCTACGACTGGTCGACGGAAATATCGAGCTGCGAGCCGGAATACTACCGCTGGAACCAGTGGTTTTTCCTCAAGATGTACGAGCGCGGGTTGGCCTACCGCAAAGAGGCCCAGGTGAACTGGTGTCCGCAGTGCCAAACGGTACTGGCGAACGAGCAAGTGGTGAACGGCTGTTGCTGGCGTCACGAAGACACTCTTGTCGAAGGCCGCTCGCTCGAGCAGTGGTTCCTGAGAACCGCCGACTATGCGGATGAGTTGCTGAACGATCTCGAACAGCTTGAAGGAGGGTGGCCCGAGCGCGTGCTCACCATGCAACGGAACTGGATCGGCAAATCGGTCGGCACGCGGGTGGACTTTCTGTTGGAAGGCAGCGAAGAGAAGATCACGGTTTTTACCACGCGCGTGGACACGATCTATGGCTCGACGTGCGTGATCCTGGCTCCCGAGCACGAGTTGGTCAGCCGCTTCGGGTTCCAGGAGCAAGCGGAGCCGATGATCCGGTCTCGCGCCTCGAGCGACTCGGCCGATGTCGAGAAAGAAGGTGTAGACACCGGCCGCTACGCGATCAATCCCTACAACGGCGAACGCGTGCCGATCTGGATCGGCAACTTCGTGCTGCTGGAATACGGCTCGGGCGCGATCATGGCGGTTCCCGCGCACGATCAGCGGGACTTCGAGTTTTGCCGCAAGTACGGTATTCCAATCCGGCCCGTGATCCGCCCGGTCGACGGACCTCTCGCCGAGGAATCGACGATGGAAGAAGCGTTCGAGGGCTATGGCGTCGTCGAGAACTCCCCCCCCTTTAGCGGCCTCGCGAGCGAAGAAGCCAAAGAGAAGATGAACGCGTGGGCGCGGGAGCGCGGATTCGGCGAAGCCGCCGTCACCTACCGGCTCAGAGACTGGGGCATCTCGCGGCAGCGCTACTGGGGCACGCCGATTCCCATTATTTACTGCCCGCGGTGCGGCGTTGTGCCTGTGTCGGAAGGCGGGCTTCCCGTACTCTTGCCCGCCAATGTCGAGCTCACCGGAACCGGCCAGTCGCCTTTGCGAAACGTTCCGGAATTCCTGAACGTGGACTGTCCCGAATGCGGCGGCCGGGCGGAACGCGAGTGCGACACGATGGACACGTTCATTGACTCGTCGTGGTATTTCTATCGCTACTGCGACCCGAAAAACAACCAGGCCCCCTACGACGCCGAAAAAGTCGCCGCCTGGTTTCCGATCGACCAGTACATCGGCGGCATCGAGCATGCGGTCCTGCACCTGGTCTACGCGCGCTTTTTCACGAAAGTGATGCGCGATCTCGGATTGATCGGCTGGAGCGAGCCGGCGACGCGATTGTTTAATCAGGGCATGGTGATCCGCGACGGCGCCAAGATGTCGAAAAGCAAGGGCAACGTCGTGGACCCGGACGAGGCGGTCGAACACTACGGAGCCGACACGGTCCGGCTGTTCTCTCTTTTCGCCGCACCGCCCGAGAAGGACTTGGACTGGCAGGACTCGGGCGTGGAAGGCATGTATCGCTTTCTGGGCCGGGTGTATCGCTTCATTACCCGCAACGTGTCCGGCAACGGCTCACCGAACGGTGAGCCATCGAACGATGCCGATCGGGCGCTGCTGCGCAAGCTCCACCAGACCATCCGAAAAGTCAGCAACGACTTCGAGACGCGCTGGCATTTCAACACCTCGTTGGCGGCGATCATGGAGCTGACAAACGAGCTATACGCTCGCGAGTCGCGGGTCTCGCCCGGCGTGCTGCAAGAGACTCTTACGAATCTGGTTTTACTACTGGGACCCTTCGCCCCCTACATGGCCGAAGACCTCTGGCACGAGCTCGGGAAGGAAGGGACTCTCCTTCACGCGACCTGGCCGGATTTCGATCCCGAGTTGGCCAAGGAAGATCAGGTCGAGGTTGTCGTTCAGGTCAACGGAAAGCTTCGGTCGCGGCTGGCCGTGGCGCGGGGCACCGATCGCGCCGAGCTGGAGCGGCTGGCAACAATGGACCCTAAGATCGCGCCCTACCTGGAAGAGAAGACCGTCCGCAAGGTGATTGTGGTCCCCGACAAACTGGTGAACGTGGTGGTAGGTTGAGGACGGTACGAGCTTCCCTGGGACCCGTTGGGATCAAGCGAGAAGATCAACGCGGGCGCGCGCCCTCCCAGCCCGCATTCCTGCTTTGAAAACAGGCCCTGTCTGTAGGTAAGCCGCCAGCCGTGGACTGGGCCGTCCTGGCTGTTTTTATTGCCCGTCGACGCCGTTCACCACGTTGACGAGTTTTTCGCCACGGACCGCTCGAGCGACCGCCTCGGCCACACTCGTTCGGAGTCGAGTCCTAGCGGTGACGCTATTCGCGGCGACGTGACTGTGGAGAATCACGTTATCCATTTTCAACAGCGGACTGTCGGCAGGGATCGGCTCGGGATCGACCACATCGAGCGCCGCGGCACTGATGTGGCCGCTTTCGAGCGCGGCGACAAGATCGGCTGTGTTGACGAGCGTCCCCCGCGACGTGTTGACGAGCATCACGCCCCGCTTCATCGTCCCGATGCTCTGGGCATTGATCATTTGCCGCGTCCGGGCGGTGCTCGGGCAGTGTAAACAGATGAGATCACTATGGCGAAGAATTCCGTCAAGATCCGTCGGGAGCAAGCCGTCCCTTTCAATCTCTTCATCAGCGACGTAAGGATCGAAAACCGCCACTTTACACTTGAAGGCCTTGAGCCGGGCCGCGACTTCCTTAGCGATCTTGCCGTAGGCGACCAAACCCACCGTCAGCTCTTTCAGGACGTGCATCTGCTCCGGGGGTACCGCCAGTTTCCATTCCCCGGCCCTGACGACATCCCATCCCGGGACGACTTTCCTCGTTAAGGCCAGGACAAAAGCCAATGTGTGATCCGCCACCTCGTCGACGCAGTAATCGGGGATGTTGCAAACGGGTATCCCTTGCTTCGCCGCCGCATCGACGTCGACATTATCGACGCCAATGCCGTAGCGTACGATGAGCCGACATTTTGCCATCGATTGGATGACCGCGGCAGTGAGGGGAGCAAACTGGTTGATGACGTAGTCGGCGTCGCGGACTAGTTCTTGTAGTTTCTCCTCACTCGTGAATTTCTTCCGCTCAACGATCGTGCAGCCCAGCGGTTCGAGGATGCTTTTCTCCGGCTCTAAATCAGCAAAGGTGTAGTCGGTGATCGCTACTTTTGGCATTTGATTTGCGAGACCTTTGGTCTAGTCCGTACTCGAAACGAAGCACTTGTGGAAGCGAAAATCGCTGACAGTCCTCGACAGGTCCCCATTTTCGCCGAAGCTAACTAACTTCCACCACGGGCTGCTAGCCGAATCGTTCCTGCGGAGGAGAGCTTCCTAGCGCGGGTCTGTCGCTGGGTGGAACTTGTGGGTCTCGATCAATCCTTTGCCCTGCTGAATGACGACCCACCGGTTGACCTCGACGGATTGGAACGTATCTTCGGCCCCGTCAGGCCAGCGGACCTTGATATCAGCCCGCGTATTTGTTCCCATCCCGAAATGCACCCGGAAGTCGCTTTGCGAGATGTGATAACCGCCGCTGCGCACCTCGTCGATCTGCTCAAGCTCGCCCGCCACGACGGTAATGCGCGCGCCGATCGCGTCCCGGCCCGAGGGGGTCAGGGCCTCGACGAGCAGGGAATTGCCGCGCTCGCCAAAATTCTTGAGTACAGAAGGAGGCTCGTGCATATTGGCGACCACGATCTCCAGGGCGCCGTCGTTGTCGAGGTCGCCGATGGCGACGCCTCGCGAAGAGTGACGCGCTTGAATGGCCGGGCCGGCTTCGGGCGAGACGTCGTGGAACTGCCCGTCTCCGCGGTTCCAATAGAGCAGCCGCCGCTGCAGGAACGTCTCGTTGATTCGGCTGTCGTCAACCTCCGGATAGATATGGCCATTGGCGACGAAAATGTCTTTCCACCCGTCGTGATCCATATCGATGAAAGCAGTCCCCCACCCCAAGTACCGCGTATTGACAGCCAACCCGGCGGGAATCGTTTCGTCCATGAACGTCCAGTCGCCGTCGTTTCGGTACAGCGTGTGTGTATCACCGGAGAAGTTGGTCTTAAAAATATCCAGGTCCCCGTCTCCGTCGTAGTCGGCGGCGGTTGCTCCCATGCTTGCCTGTTCCATGCCGTCAATGTTATAGGCAGCTCCGGAGACGGCGCCAAGATCCTCGAAGGTCCCGTCTCCCCGGTTGCGGTAGAGCAGGCTGGGTGTCGAATCGCAAGCCACATACACGTCCGGCCAGCCGTCGTTGTCGAAGTCGCCGGTCAGAGTCGTGAAGCCGTAGTAGGTCTTCGGTCCGCTGATACCGGCCTTCTTAGAAACATCGCTGAACACGCCGTTGCCGTCATTCTCATAGAAGGACATGGTTTCGGCGGGAAGCCCCCTTGGCCCGCAAAAGACGGCGAGACCCTTCCAATTGCACTCGGCGATTTGTCCCGGCCTGGGGGGTTCTCCGGCCTTGGGGGTCTTGTCGGGGTCGAAGTCCACGTAGTTGGCGACAAACAGGTCGAGGTCGCCGTCCCGGTCATAGTCAAGAAAGGAACACCCCGTGCTCCAACGCCGCTCGGGAGCGGCCAACCCCCGTGGCTCCGTCTCATCGTGAAACGTCCCATCACCTTGATTTCGGAAGAGTCGATGCCGGCCCCAGTGGGTTACCAATAAGTCCGTGTAGGCGTCGTTGTCGATGTCTCCGGCGCAGACGCCCTGTCCCCAGCCGGTGTGGACCAGACCGGCCTCCTCGGTCACGTCGACAAACCTCAACTCGCCCGTGTTGCGATACAAGTAATGCCTCGGCCGCAACGAACCGCGATCGAAAAGGTCCCCGTTGACCAGGAAAATGTCTTGCAGGCCGTCGTTATCGTAATCGAAGATGGCGACCCCGGTCCCCCCCGATTCGACCAGATAATCCTTGCGCTCCCTCACCCCGAGGACATTGACTCCCGTCAAGCCGGCCTCTTGGGAAAGATCTCGAAACTCGACCTGCGGCGGTGCGAGTCCCTCGGGCAAGGGCTTGCGAGGAAGGTCGACGCGCCCGGTCGTCGCGACCCCTTGCGGCAACGCGGCCAAGTGCCGGGGCCGGATCTCGAAATCGATCCACTGAACGGCCGGCCGCTGTTTCTTCCTTAGCTTGTCGATCACGAGAAACTGCAATATGTAGTCGCGGGGCTCTAGGTCGTCGGCGAGCTTCATCCGTCCCGCGTAGAAGACGCCGCGTTTCCAATCCTGCTGCGGCTGCAGGTTCAAAGGGAGAGACTCGGTCTCGAACACCGTCTTCGCCTCACGGAGCACGCGCATCCGCCCCTCCAGCCGCGGTCGTTTCTCAACCCGATCAACCTTGGCGTTGAGAACCTGAAACCTGTACTCGAGCTCCTCGCCCGGGCGGAAAACTCGCATAGCAGGGATCGATAAGATCTCAGCGGCAGGCGTTTCTTCACCTTTTTTCTGTTTTTTCGAAGGGCGGGCGCGGAGGTAAATGCCGGATACAGCAACACCACCTTGGTTGACTTTCGGGATCTCGATGAACTGGCTGGCCGAGCCTATCTTCCCCGAAGAGGCGTCGAGAACGGCGGCTCTTACCTGATAGGCCCCCGCCTTGCGGACCGGATGACTGACTGAGTAGACCAGTCCCTGTTCGGTAACTTGACGTTCCTTGGTGGTACGGCGGATCGCATACGACATCTGGGTCTGCCCGATCATCCGGCCGTTCTCGCCGAAGGTCATGACGGCGACGTTCACCACCGCCTTATGGCGTCCGTACGTACGCTCCTCTCCGCCCGCGCCCGTGTGCGTCTGTTCCTCTTCTCGGTCGAAGGTCAAGTCCTCTCCATTGATGTGCAACAGGCAGTTGATGAACGAGCCTTTGGCGTCGTTGGCGAATAACCCGGTCAATTTCAGCCGCACCTCGTCGGCGCCGAAGGGCGAGGTCAGCGCGGCCAGCAACCGATCGCTTCGGGCGGGGTCGGGCTCGTCGTCCGCGATGCCCGCAAACCCGCTGCGAGAGCGGACGCGGAGACCCGGCGGCTTCACCTTGACCTCGATCTTGTGGAACGATCGGTCGAAGGTTTCCTCCGGAGGCCTGTATCCGATGAGGTAGTAGCCCTTTTGGTCGTCCATCACGCGGCCGATGGCGCCGCTGACTTCGTTCGCACTGGGCACGAACAGGCCGCCGGTTTCGCGGGCCAGAAACCCCAGTCCACTCTGGCCCTCGAAGTATTCCAACTTGCGGGAGTTCGCGATCAGATAAGGATCGCTTTCGGTAAGGCTGGTGGCTGCGTTCACGCCCAGATGCTGAACACCCCGCGGATCGATCGTATAGAGCACGACGGAGGCGCGGTTTGCTTCGTCCGTCACGCGGCGCAGCCCATCGAGAACGTGCTCGCTCTTGCCCTCCGCGGCCAGTACGCTGACGCTGTCGGAGAGCAGCACCAGGGACTTGCGGCCGGGCAGGGCCCGCAGCCCCTGCAGAATATGGCCCAGAGCACCCAGGGTGCCTACCAAGAAGTACTGTTCACGGGATTGAGACACTTCGAACCCCATGCCTCCGGCCTCGCTGCGATTCCGCACTTCTCCCCGCAAGATATCCAACCGCTGCGTGTTCATCATGTCCTGGGTCGCGCCGGGCGGCAGATCGCCCCCTTGCCCATCGGGATAGCCGGAAAGGTCATCCGGCATGGAAAAAGCGTCCACCCCGCCTCGCCCGATCGGGTTCCACCGTAAGCGTTCGATGGCCGCCCGAAGCTGCCGTTTGTCGGAGGTGAACGATTGCAGGGCGCCGATGCCCCCGCCCGTCTGAAGTATGGCGACCAAATCATTGGGCTCCATCTGTTCGTCGACGAACTTCCCCAAGGCATCGCGCACGCCGCGCGTACTTTCCCAAGAAAGTCCCAGATCGTCCACCACAAAGGCGATCGTTCGCTTGACTTGCTCGGGCCGCAGCGTTCCCGGCGAGGGTTGCGGAGCCGTTTCCCGGGGAGATGCGCCGGGCGTTGTGGCATCTCGATCCGTGGTGGAAGGCGAAGCGGTCGAGACGTAAGAGAAGGTACTGATCCGCTGGGGCTGTTTATCCTGAAGAATCTCGAAGTCTTCCGCCGTCAGGTCGGTAACGAGTTGGCCCTTCTTGTCCGTGACCACGGCATCGACTTGCACGAGGTTTACCGTGACGCGGATGACCGCACCGGGTTCCGAACCTGGGCCACTGGGAGTCTGGGCCCGAAGAGGCATCACGACCAAACAGGCCGCTACCCAGAATGAAAGACGCCACGGCGCCGCGGGTCTCGGTGAGATCTTCACGGGAAGTCCTAAACGCAACTTTATAAGAACGGCGGGCCGATGACAACAATGACCGATCAACTTGAGCCCCCATACCGTTCACTTAAGCTTCGATGGAGCCAATGAATCTCGCCGCATGGCGCCGTTTGTCATGTACGAGCGCGACATGCCGCGCCCCCGGATCGCCTGTTGCCGCCTACCCTGCTCTCATCAGGCACGATTGTGGGCGCGAGTCGATGTCGCCACGAATGGCGGTCCGATCCGGACACATACTGAACAGAATAGTCCAAGTACATCCTGAACACTTTTGAGGCATAAAACATTCTCGATAGAGAATGTTTTATGCCTTGGGAAACGACGGATGTGATGGACGCAAAAAAGCGGATGATCGAGCAATGGCAGAGCGGTCGCTACAGTAAGGCCGAGCTGGCGCGGCGCTTCGGCATGAGCCGCACGACGGTGTATGAGTGGATCGGGCGGTTTAACGCCGCCTGCTGACGTTGCCGGCCGCTACGGGCTCGCCCCTCGGGGCCAAACGGGATTCGCTTGTCCGCTCTTGATAGGGAAACCGGCCGGGGTTGGTATACAAGGCGTGGTATTCGTCGTTGAAGTTGGTCACCACGAAATCGGGCCGCCCATCGCCGTTCACGTCCCCCGCGTCCACCCCCATGCCGGCGCGGGCGACTCCGTCGACGCTGTAAGCGATTTCAGCCTCCGCGCCGAAGTCTTTGAACGTCCCGTCGCCTTGATTGATGAGCAGCAGGTCGGGGGAAGCATCGCGGGCCACGAAAAGGTCGCTCCAGCCGTCGTCGTCGGCATCAATCGCCACCACGCCCAAGGCGCGTCCGACCAGGCTGCCGACGCCCGAGGCGGCACTGACATCCGTGAACGTACCGTCTCCGTTGTTGTGGTAGAGGACCGGCGCCTGCCCTTGGTAGGCCGTCTGCACGCAGTAGATACGCTTGCCCCTGTAGTCGCATCGCGGTTGCTCGTCATCGAAGGCGAACTCAGCATAGTTGCTGACGAAAAGATCGAGAAAGCCGTCGCGATCATAATCGAACCAAGCCGCGTCGGCACCCCAATGCCCTGCGTTTCCGACCCCGGCTTCGTCAGTGACGTCTCGAAAGGTGCCGTCACCGTTGTTGCGGAAAAGAGCACATGCCGGATAGCCGGTGACAAAAATATCCGGGAACCCATCGTTGGCGAAGTCAGCGACCGCGACGCCCATGTGGCCTGCCCCCCAAGTCAACGATCGTTAACCTCTGTTCGCTGCCCGCTTCCGAGGCTTGGAGAACCAGGGCGGGTTCACGGGAAGAGCCGTGATATCGAAGCCTGTCTAGCCCGTGGCAAAGTAGACGTCGCGAAAAATCGGGTACAGCCAGCCAATTCGCTTCAGGTGAAGTTCTTTGTTTCCAGGGCCATGATGGGGGGGCGAATTGGTGGCAGTCCCCATTCTTCTCTCCCGTGCGACTTTCGCCACGGGCTGCTAGATGATCCACTCGATACTGGTGCCATGAACTAAGATGGCCTATGACCTTTATATTGATGGCTGACTTTTGAGGATCGCGGCGCAGGTGCCAGTGCGCTCAAACTAGAGGCAGAGGGTTTGCGGCTGAACGGTACGCTCAAGGCAGTTGGCTACAAAGGTTGGCCGGCCCTCCGAACGAGTAGCTTCGCGGTTCGCTTGCCCATCGACAAAATGGCCGGGTTCCAACTGCTTGCGGTGTTAATTCTTTGTTGTGCGCACCTGGGGTCGCAGACTGTTGATGAGCCACAAGCGGCGCGTCACCGATACACCGGTCCTCAGGCCGACGGCAGCGTGCTGCTTCCCAACGGCTGGCGGATCACTCCTGCCGGCGAGCAGGTCCCCCTCAGCACCTTGCCCATGTCTATTGCTCTGGCGCCCGATGAGAAGCATGCTCTCGTACTCAATGGTGGTTTTCTGCCGCCGACCATCAGTGTCATCGATATGGCCGCCACGCGGGAGACAGCCCGCGTCCCGGTAGCGGACGGCTGGCTCGGGCTTAGCTTCAACAAGGCCGGCGACAAGGTTTACGTCGGGGGCGGCTCGAGG
This sequence comes from Bryobacterales bacterium, assembly GCA_965206025.1. GTDB lineage: Bacteria > Acidobacteriota > Terriglobia > Bryobacterales > UBA6623. Next base: position 273,252 of record CBDBIU010000005.1, read on the forward strand.
GTCAGCGTGTTTGAATTTTCTTTTCAAGAAGGAAAACTCGAGCTCCGGCGGGAGTTTCCCCTGATTCCTGTGAGCGAGCGACTCGCGTCGGATCACGTGGGAGACGTTTTGTTGTCGGCGGACGAGCGTTTTCTCTACGCGGCGAATCTGTTTCGAAACTCGGTGGTGGTGCTCAATACGCAAACCGGCTTCGTTGTCGACCAGATCCGCACGGGCTTCCGCCCTTATCGGCTGTTGCTGGGCCTCGACGGCAAGACCCTGCTCGTCAGCCATTGGGCCGAATCGTCGGTGGGAGTTTATTCGCTATCCGACGGCCGATTGATCCAAAAAATCGGTGTGGGGCCTCATCCTACGGATATGCTGATCCAACGGCGCGAGATGGGCCGCGGACCCGACCAGGTTCCGCTCGCGGGGCGGCTGTTTGTCGCTTGTGCCAACAGTAATAGCGTATCGGTGGTGGGCGTAACCCGGGGAAACCATTTCGAGCTGCTGGAGAGGATTCCGGTGGCCCCGACGCCCCGAGCGCCCGCCGGTTCGACTCCCTCGGCGCTGGCGCTGAGCGCCGACGGCAGGTTCCTCTACACGGTCTGCTCCGGCAATAACACCGTTGTCGTGGCCGACGTGTCTCAGGAGCGGGCCGAGTTGCTCGGCGCGATTCCCACCGGCTGGTATCCGACGGATGTGGCAGCGACCCGTGACGGCCGATTGTTGTATCTGAGCGGGAAGGGACAGGGGTCATACCCTACTCCCCGAGGACCGGACCCGTCCCGACGTGGAGAAGAAGCGCAATACGTCGCCGCGTTGCAGACGGGTTCACTAGGCATCCTCCCGCCGCTTGGCAGCGAACGTCTGCTCGATCTCACCCGGCTTGTCATCGAGAATACCCCCTACGATGACCGACTTTTGTTTGACGCCGGCGTCGCGGCGGGGAATCCCGTTCCCAACCGGCCGGGACTGCCTTCACCAATCAAGCACGTGATCTATGTGGTCAAAGAGAACCGCACCTACGATCAAGTGCTCGGCGATCTCGAGGGCGGCGAGGGAAAGCCGGGACTGGCGGTCTTCGGCGGCACGGTCACGCCGAATCACCACAAGCTGGCTCGTGAATTCGTCCTCTTCGATAACTTCCACGCCGCCGGGGACGTCAGCGCGGACGGGCAGAATTGGTCGCTGGCCGCGATCGCCAACGATTACGTCCAGAAGCTGTGGCCCAGCTACTATGGCCGCCGCCGGCGCGTCTACGATTTCGAGGGGGGCGAGCCGGCCGCCGTCCCCACAGCGGGCTATCTGTGGACGAATGCGCTGGCAGCAGGGCTTTCCGTCCGCAACTACGGGTTCTGGGTCCGGCGAGATGGGACCCGGGTGAGGATCGACGATCCGGCCCTGGCGGCTCACACGGACTCGGCTTTCGCGCCGTTCGATCTGGACTATTCCGACCAAGAGCGGGTGGATGAATTCTTGCGTGAATTCGCCGAGCTCGAAGCGGCCGGGAAGCTGCCCCGACTCATGATGGTGCGCCTGCCCGGTGACCACACCGCGGGGCGCACTCCGGGCAAGCCGACGGCTCGCGCCATGATGGCGGACCATGACTATGCTCTCGGGCGTCTCGTCGAGGGTGTGAGCAACAGCGAGGCGTGGGCGCGAACCGCGATCTTCGTTGTCGAAGACGACGCCCAAGACGGCGCCGACCACATGGACTCGCACCGCTCGCCCGCGTTTGTCGCAAGCCCGTACGCGAAACGCGGCTTCGTCGATCACGCGCACTATTCCACGGCGTCAGTGCTGCGAACGATAGAGTTAATCTTGGGCTTGCGGCCAATGACGCAGTTCGACGCGGCAGCCCCTCCCATGGCGGATGCATTCACCGGCGAACCCGACGTCCGCCGCTACGAAGCCGTGAAACCAAAGGTCTCGAGTGACGAGAAAAACCCGCCGGGCGTAGACGTGTTGCCGCGCCGAGTCCGGAACGATCCACCATCCGTTTTCGCGCCGCTGCCCGGCAGCGGGCGGGATGAGTTGATCCCCTATAATGGGAACCTGTGTCTGAGGTTAACGCCGCAATTATCGGACTAGGAAACGTCGGCCGGGGTACACTTCGTATCCTTTCCGACGACGCCGCGCGGATTGCCGGCAAGCTAGGGTTTCCAAGCTAGGGTTTCCGCTCAACGTCAAAGTCCTTTGTTCGCGGTCCGTGGTCTCCAAACCTCCTGCGGAAGCGGATCTTTTCCCGGAAGCCGAGCGGACTTCGAATTGGCGGGAGGTCGTCAACAACCCCGACGTGCAGGTGATCGCTGAGCTGATCGGCGGCACGACGGTAGCGGCCGAAATCATCGACTCGGCGATCTCGAACGGGAAATCCTTCGTAACGGCCAACAAGGAGCTGATGGCCGAACAGGGCGCCCGAATTTGGGAAAAGGCAGCGGCCGCGAGAGTCTCACTGGCCATGGAAGCCAGCGTAGCCGGGGGGATTCCGATTCATTCGGTTTTGCGCGAGGGAATCTCGGGCGACCGGGTCGAGTCGATGGCCGGGATTCTCAACGGAACCTGCAACTACATCCTCACGGAGATGGAGCGCCGGGGAGCGCCGCTGGAGACGATTCTCGCCGAAGCGCAACAGCTCGGCTACGCCGAGGCTGACCCGAGCGCCGACATTGACGGCTACGACGCGCGTTCGAAACTGGCTCTGCTCTCGGCTCTGGCCTTCGGCGTCGAGGTTAGCCCGTCTGATATCTATCTGGAGGGGATTCGGCGCATCCGGCCTGTCGACTTCGCTTACGCGGGCCGCCTTGGGCATACCGTGCGTCTCATCGCCTCGGCGCAGGAAAGTCGCCAGGGGCTGCTGCTTTCAGTACGTCCGGCGCTCGTTCCGCAAGGCACGATCCTGGCGCACGTGCAAGGTTCCTACAATGCGATCTGGGTGCGCGGCGTTCACGGCGAAGACACTTTTTACTACGGGCGCGGAGCGGGATCTGCCCCGACCGGAGTAGCCGTCGTCAGCGATTTGATGCGTGTGGCGCGGGAGATCGTAACCGGCGCCCCGGGGCTGGTTCCGGCCTTGGCGCATTCCTCTCTCAAGCAACATGTTCCCCTCTCGATTTCGCACCAAGTTCGGTCGCATTACTTGCGCTTTCGTGTCAAAGACCGGCCCGGCATCATCGCCGAACTGGCGTCGATCTTGGCACAGGCCAGGATCAGTCTCGACGCCGTGCTGCAAGAACCCAGTCACAACAAGGACGATCTTCCATTCGTCATCACAGTCGAGCCAACCACGGAGAAGGCGGTTAGCGAGGCGGTCGAGCGAATGAAGATACTGGATTTCTTAGTCGAAGAACCTCTGGCGCTTCCCATGGAGCCAGGCCTGGATGCTCCCCGAAGAAGCTGAGCTTTCGCGAACCTCGTTTAGAACCTCGTTTAGAAAGAGGATTACAATAGAAATCTTATTTGGCGTAAGAGGGAGTGATCGAAATTGTCAGAACCGCGGCTACCGTGTCTCAGTGCGGCGCCGAGGGCGTTTTGATTACGCCGGGACTTCTCGAATAGGCGATCGACGTCCTCGGAGACTCGGCGGTGATCTGGCGCGTCGACGGCTGGGTCAGCACGCGGGGTTGGGGACCGAAGAGGCTGTTTAGCAGCATTGAAAACGCTGTTCTTGGACCGGCACGAGTAGCGGTCGCTACCGATTCGAGATCTTCGGTGATATTGCAGTCCGAAATGGTTTGGCCGGTCATGGCTGACGTGGCGCACGCTTTCCGCGTGCCGCGTCGAGCTTTCCAGCCCGAGATTGGCCGCAGGCGTTAGCCCGCGGCTGGGCGCGATTCATTGCGCCCCCACATCTCTGACGGCGGGCATTTGCTTCCACTCCCGCCGGTCGCTCGTGAAAAAAGGGGGGGTAGAGACCCTTCGCGTTGCGCTCCAGCGAAGCTACGAGACCTCGAAGTAGCTTTTTTCAAAGGAGTTACCGGCGATCCCCATTACAGTACCAGTTGGGGTCCAGCGCGCCTTCGACATACCTCTAGCCATGCCCGATTTGCGTAGGAGCATACTACTAGGCAAGTTAAGTACTAAAGTCCCATTCTATTTCGGCTCAAAAATTGCGACCATAGTCGGAGTAGCTGGTCGGAGAAACAACACCTGCCCTTATGATACCGCCGAGACTGAGCGCGTCGAAAACATCGAATCTTGATCCCTCGTTGCAGAGGTTGGCGGGTGCCGTGTTGATCCAGGCCCTTGAGGACCTCACCCGCGGCCCACGGCGATCGAGAGAGGAAGCTCTGGATTGGATCATGGGAAAGACGGTAGATGGGTTCAGTTTCGAGCTATGCTGCAACCTGCTGGGTCGCGACTCCGCGGATGTCCTTCAGCGGGTGCAGCGCTTTTTCTTCATGCCCAACGGCTCTTCCACATCCTTTTCGGGTTCGGCGCAGCCTCTCGCTCAAGTCCTCAGGTAAAAAGTTCCCACCAAAACTGTTTCAGAAATATCGCTGGCCCGTTCGATCAGCCCTTCGCCATCTGCCGCAGCACGTACTGCAAGATCCCGCCGTGCTGATAGTAGAGCACTTCCTGTGGAGTGTCGATGCGAACTACTGCTGGGAAGCTAATCGGGCTGCCGCGCTCGGGGGTTGCCGTAACCGTCACTTCTTTGGCTGAGCCGTCGCCCAGCCCTTCAATGTCATAGGTCTCACGCCCGTTCAGCCCGAGGGATTCGGCACCGTCGCCAGACTTGAATTGCAGCGGCAAGACCCCCATGCCGACGAGGTTCGAGCGGTGAATGCGCTCATAGGTTTCAGCGATCGCGGCGCGCACGCCCAGCAACCGCGGCCCCTTGGCGGCCCAGTCTCGTGATGACCCGGCCCCGTATTCCTTGCCGGCCAGCACGATCAACGGCACTCCCTCGGCTTGATACCGCATTGCCGCGTCATAGATTGTCATTTGTTCGCCGTCGGGAAGATGCTGTGTCCAGCCGCCCTCCGTCCCCGGAGCCAAGCGGTTACGCAGGCGCACGTTGGCGAACGTGCCGCGCATCATCACCTCATGGTTGCCCCGTCGCGAGCCGTAGGAGTTGAATTCCGCGGGCTTGATGCCGTTCTCGATCAAGTACTGCCCGGCCGGGCTGTCAGGCTTGATCGTTCCCGCCGGTGAAATGTGGTCCGTGGTGATGCTGTCGCCCAGAAGCGCCAGGACCCGCGCGCCGGCAATGTCGGTGACCGGCTCCGGCTCGGGACCTGTGTCTAGGAAATAAGGCGGACGGCGCACGTAGGTCGAACTGCCGTCCCAGTCAAACAGGACGTCCGCCGGAGCGTCGAGTGAGTTCCAATTCTTGTCGCCGGCGTATACCTGGCTGTAGGTCTTTCTGAACAGCTCCGAGCCGACGGCCGAACTCACCACCTGTTGCACTTCTTTCTGCGTCGGCCACAGGTCGCGGAGATACACGTCACGGCCCTCGAGATCGGCGCCCAAAGGGTCGTTCATCAGGTCTACGTCCATGCGCCCCGCCAGCGCGTAGGCCACGACAAGGGGCGGGGAGGCGAGGTAGTTCATGCGTACTTCCGAGTGAACCCGCCCCTCGAAGTTGCGGTTCCCCGAGAGGACCGAAGCGACCGCTAGATCCCCTTTTCGGACAGCTCCGGAAACTGCCTCCGGAAGAGGCCCCGAGTTCCCGATACAGGTCGTACAGCCGTAGCCGACCAAGTGGAACCCGATCATGTCGAGGTATTCCGCCAACCCCGACTGGCTCAGGTATTCGGTGACGACCTTCGAGCCGGGCGCCAGGCTCGTCTTGACCCAGGGCTTGGCCTGCAAGCCGCGCTCCACCGCCTTCTTGGCAACTAGCCCGGCAGCCACCATGACCGCCGGGTTCGACGTATTCGTGCAGCTTGTGAGCGCGGCGATGACCACCGAGCCGTGGCGTAGTTCGTAGGCTTCTCCGGCGTGCTCGACTTTCACGGCGGCCGGGGCGGTTTCAACCGCTACCGGGGCTGCCAAGCCTTTTGCCGCGGATGCTAAAGGCGCCGAGGCGGCTTTTCGTTCCGAGAGCAGCCCGGCAAGAGCGGATTCAAACGACTCTTTCGCCTTTTTCAGCGGCACGCGGTCTTGGGGGCGACGAGGTCCGGCGAGGCTTGGTTCGACATCGGCCATATCCAGTTCCAGAACGTCGGAGTAAACGGCCTCGACCGCCCCCGGCTCACGGAACATGCCCTGCGCCCTGGCGTAGGCTTCGACCAGCGCGATCTGCCCCTCGTCACGACTCGTCAGGCGAAGATATTCGAGAGTCTCCGCGTCAATCGGAAACATGCCACAGGTAGCACCGTATTCGGGAGCCATGTTGGCAATCGTCGCCCGATCGGCGAGCGGCAGATCGGCAAGCCCCTCGCCGTGGAACTCGACGAATTTGCCCACTACGCCTTTTTGGCGCAACATCTGGGTCACGGTAAGAACGAGGTCGGTCGCCGTGGCGCCTTCGGGTAATCGCCCGCTGAGCTTAAAACCCACGACTTGGGGAATCAGCATCGAGATCGGTTGGCCGAGCATCACCGCTTCGGCTTCAATGCCCCCCACACCCCAACCCAAGACGCCGAGTCCGTTGATCATCGTCGTATGCGAGTCGGTTCCCACAAGCGTGTCGGGAAACGCGCGGACGGTGCCGTTTTCTTCGTCGCTGAAGACGACCTGGGCCAGATACTCAAGGTTCACTTGGTGTACGATCCCGGTTTCAGGAGGCACGACCTTGAAGTTGCGAAAGGCGTTCTGTCCCCACTTCAGGAACTCGTAGCGCTCGCGGTTGCGCATATACTCGAGCTCACCGTTCAATTGGAATGCTTCCGAGCTGCCGAAGCGGTCGACTTGCACCGAATGGTCAATCACAAGCTCAGCCGGCTGTAGCGGATTGATTCGGGAAGGGTGGCCCCCGAGCGCCTTCATGGCCTCCCTCATGACCGCCAGGTCAACCAGGGCGGGGACGCCGGTGAAATCTTGCATCAGCACCCTGGCCGGGCGATAGGCGATCTCCTGGCTTGGCGTCGCCCGCGGGTCCCAGCCCGCCAGGGCTTCGATGTCGGCGGCGGTCACCGCCTCCCCGTCCTCGTTGCGAAGGAGATTCTCCAGCAAGATCTTCAGCGAAAACGGAAGACGGGAGGCGCCGCGGCTCTTGACGGCGTCGAGGCGAAAGATTTCGTAGGTTCGGTCCGAAACCGTAAGCGTAGTTCGAGCGCCGAAGCTATTCATCGCTTCTCCCCTCGGGAGCGGGACTGAATCGTCCCGCTAATCAGAACTCGGGCACCCTTCGCAGGCCTTGGGGTCGGGTGATACTCTCATGATCGCACCGGCCGATTCATGGCGGCAACCTGATAAGCTTCTGCCTTCACTGAGTCCGCGTACGAAACACATCGACACCGTCGGCACCGAAAATTTTCTGTGGGACAGCCTCCTAGCGGAATCATGGCGTTTCCCCGGCCCTGACTCATACTGCCGGCCGGGGGCGCGGATCGGGACAGACCGGCAGGCAGCAAGCTGTCCCGGAGGAGGCTTTGATCGTCCCGGTGGGGTCGGGTCCGGACGTGGCGCACGCATTCTTACGTGCTGGAGTGAACCCCAAAAATGAGACAGTTGGAGTAGCGACACTTTAGCCGGGAAAGCAACTGCGAGTGGGCAAGAGACGAGTTTGCAAGTTTCCCGAAGAGTACCGCAGGATGGCACTGGAGCGGCTGAAGAGCTGCGAGAGCGTGACAGCGCTATCGAAGGAACTGGGGATTCATCGCGGGCTGCTGTCGTCCGTTCCGCACTTCTGGCCGGCCACGATCCCCCATACCGATGCGTTGTTATGATGACAGTGAGTTCCGCGGCAATCTCCCGATGACGAAATTCTCCTTGCTGAAGCCGGCCCTTTGCGCTTTTTCCCTGGCACTTCTCGCGATCGGGGTGCGGTCTCCCTCCCAGACGCCCCCGCCGCCTGAGCAACAGCAAGAACGAGAGAAAGAGCGTCGCTGGCACATGATGCGACCGGTGGTCCGCGGCACTCGGGCCGCGGTAGCCGCCGGCACTCCGCTGGTGAGCGAGGCCGCCATCCGCGTGCTTCACGCCGGAGGCAACGGCGTGGACGCCGGCGTGGCAGCGCTCTTCGCGGGGGCGGTTTCCGAGTTCTCTCACTTCGGATTCGGTGGCGAAGCGCCTATTCTCATCCGAACCTCGGAAGGGACCGTCCATTGTATCGCTGGAGTGGGCGCGGCTCCCGCGCTGATGACCCGCCAGTTCTTTCAAAAATTGCGGACTTTGCCGGAAAACGAACAAGAGGCGCGCCGGCGCGGGCGAAAAACCGGCCCCATCCCCTCTTACGGTCTACTGCCGGCCATCACCCCCGGCATGGTCGATGGCGGGCTGCTCGCCTTAAAGGAATTCGGTACAAAACCCTTCGCCGAGGTCATCCAACCGGCACTCGACCTGGCCGACGCAATGCCCTTGGATGAGATCCGAGCACAGGCCATTGCTCGATCTTCCCGCTTCTTTCAGCGCTATCCCACTTCACGCCAGGTCTTCCTGCCCACCGGACGCCTTCCGCGGCCGGGCGGGATCTTTCGTCAGCCGGACCTGGCCGCCACGATCCGCCTGATGGCGACGGCTGAACGGAAGGCGCTCGAAGGCGGCTCCGGTCGGATGGAAGCCATTGACGCGGTGCGCGATCTTTTTTACCGCGGCGAGATTGCCCGCAAGATAGGCGCTTTTTCGAAGGAGAACGAGGGCCTGCTGCGCTACGAAGACCTGGCGTCGTTTCGTCTTGAGGTGGAGAAACCCCTGAAGACAACGTTTCAGGGTTTCGAGGTCTACAAGGGAGGCTTCTGGACCCAGGGCCCGGCAATGATACAGGCTCTGAACATCTTGGAGGGTTTCGATCTGAGATCGTTGGGCTGGAACTCGGCGATCTACATTCACATTTTGGTCGAGGCGCTGAAACTGGCTTACGCCGACCGCGACACCTACTACGCCGATCCGAAGTTCGCTTCGATCCCCCCTTCGTTGCTGAGCAAGACTTATGCCGCCGAGCGGCGGCAGATGATCGATCCCGAGCGCGCGTCGGCTGTGTTTCGGCCGGGCCGCTTCGGCAAGGGACAGCCCCCCCACCCTTCTCGTTTCGAGGGACAACTACGCCCCCTCGGTGATTCTCTGGCGTCGCACGACACGACCGGCATCAACATCATCGCCGCCGACGGAACGATGTTTTCGACAACGCCATCCGGGGCATGGATGCCTTCAGTGATCGCCGGCGACACGGGCATTCCCCTAACGCAGCGGGCCCAGAGTTTCGTGATGATCCCCGATCACCCCAATGTCGTCGAGCCGGGCAAACGGCCGCGCATCACGCTCACGCCGACCATCATCACGCGAGGCGGCGATCCCTTCATGGCGCTGTCGACCCCCGGCGGGGATATGCAGGAGCAGGCCCTGTTGCAGGTCATGCTGCTCACCATGCTGTTCGGCGTGAATCCGCAATGGGCGGTCGAAGCCCCTCGCTTCCAAACGCGCCATCTCGTCTCGAGTTTCGACGATCACGCCATTGACCGCAATCTTCTGTTGCTCGACGAGCGCATCTCCGATGAGGTGATGCGGCAATTGCAAAGTTGGGGACACAAAGTCGAGCGCCGCAGCCGCTGGCAGAGCGGCTCCGCGCCCGTCGCCGTCCACTTGCGTCCCAGTGGCGTCATCGAGGCCGGCGCGGACCCCTACGGCTACCGTTACGCAGCGGGATGGTAGGAGCCCTCGCCCGCCAGATCCGCGGCCTTGCGCTTTTGGGGCGCACCCCTTCTTGCCTGCCGCGTGATTCGTGGCGACATCGAATCCCGCGCAAATTCGTGAGAGACGCAGGCTGGCCGGTGATATGATACTAGCCTGCATTTCTCACCACGTGGCGAGGCGAAGTGAGTAAGAAGCCCTTCCGTACAAGGCGCGCGCCGCTCGGCCCAGCAGTTCTTGAACAACGCGGGCGTACTTGAACAATTCGCTGAGCGCGGGGAGCAAGCGCGACGCGGTAGGGGCGGGTCTATTGCGTGCTTCGAAGGTCAGGTGGTGAGAAAATACAGGCTAGCTTCGCTTCCCGACGAGAACTATTTTGGACGACGCATTCTTAGAGGGTCGAGTAGCCGTCGTCACCGGCGCGAGCCGGGGTCTGGGCAAACCGATTGCCGAGTCTCTGGCGGCGGCCGGGGCTTCCGTCGCGCTTGTCGCTCGAAACCGGGATTTGCTCGAATCAGTGGCCTCTGGCATTCGCGACAGCCACGGAGTTGCCGAGGTTATTGTGGCCGACGTCAGTGACGAAGCTGCTGTCGCTGAGTTGTCCCCACGGATCAGTGAAAAACTAGGCCCGTGCGACATCTTGGTGAACAATGCCGGTATCAATATTCGCAAAGCTATTGATGAATTCACGCTGCACGAGTGGAACCGTTTGATCACGACCAACCTCACGGGGCCCTTCCTGATGTGCAACGCTTTCGTTCCCGCGATGAAGAAAAAGGGCTTCGGGCGTGTGATCAACGTAGCGTCGATTGCGAGTCACATCTCAAGGCCGAAACTGGCGGGCTATTCGGCGACGAAGGCCGGTTTGCTCGGTATGACGAAGGGGTTGGCGCTGGAGCTCGCGCCCTACAACGTCACGGTAAACGCCATCAGCCCGGGACCCTTCGCGACGGACATGAATCGGGAAATCCTCGACGATCCGGCGCTGAACGAACAGTTTATACAAGGCATTCCCCTCAAGCGTTGGGGCCGGCCCGAAGAGATCGGTCCCCTTGCCGCTTACCTATGTCGAGAGGAGGCGGGATTCATCACCGGAACGGACATCGTCATCGATGGCGGCCGGATCGCGGAATAGCCGGGGGCGCATCTTGCCCGGGAGATCAGAGAAGCAGTTTCTTTGTTGAGGGAACCGAACGAGTCTGCGTGAAAGGGTTGCCTTGTCGCGCAAACTCGAGCCGGCGCGATTAGGAACAGGCAAGAATGAACGAACCGCTGCCGAGTGAACTGATCGAGGCGCTTCAGCGCGTTGACAGTCCCACGTTGTCCAACGCCATCGAGACCTTTGAAGTGCGCGAGCGCACGAGCGGATTCATGAGTCACCGTGTTCGCTGCATGTTCCCGGAGCTCGGCGTGCGCCTGGGCTACGCCGTTACGGCTCAAATCGACACGACGAGTCCGGAATGGGCATCAGCGTCCAAGAAGGGACTGAGGGAGTTCGCCGCTTTGGTGGAGGCCTCGCCGAAGCCGGTCGTGCTTGTCTACGAGGATGTCGGGCCCCGGCCCGGCGCGGCGGCCTGCATCGGGGAGTATTCGGTCGGCCTGATGCAGCGGCTCGGAGCCGTGGCGCTTGTGTGCGACGGGTCGATCCGGGATGTGGAGGAAGTCCGCGCGCTCGGCTTTCAGTGCTTCGCGCTGGGAAGCTCGGTGTCTCACGGAACGATGCGTCGTGTCCGTTGGGACGTACCTGTGGTCGTGGACGGTTTACAGGTGGAGCCGGGCGAGCTCATTCACGGCGACGTAAACGGCGTGATCTCGGTCCCGCGGGAGATCGCACACAAGTTGCCCGCCGAGGTGGAAAAGATCCGCGCCCAAGAGCGCGAGGCTCTCGGCTTGATCGCCAGTCCGGAATTCGACCTGGACTCGGCCTTGAAGCGCATGGGCCACTGAACGACCCCGCTTTTCCGACGCCCCTCGCCTCGCCGCGTCGTGGGGAAACGGGATCGCTCCATCGCCGCGGAAGTGGTAACCTTGGCGAACGCGCTACCGCCGGGCTCGACATGTCACGCCCCTACGGAACTATTGCAAGAGCCAAACCTAAGAAAGGTCAACATAGATGGTAATCAAGAAAGCCGAAGACTTACGGGCGCTCGTCAACCAGATCCTGCTCGCCGCGGGAGCCAGTGAGCGCAACGCGGGCGGCGTTGCGGATCATTTGGTGGCGGCGAATCTCGCCGGCGTCGACACGCACGGCATTCACCATCTCGGCGGGTACGTCAAGATGATCAACGACGGCGTGCTGGTGCCGACCGCCGATCCGGAGGTCGTCAAGGAGGGTCCTACCAGCGCACTGCTTCGAGGCAATTGGGGGTTTGGCCACGTCACGGCCCGAGACGCCATGGAAGTGGCCATCAACAAGGCAGGGGAACACGGTGTGGCCGTGGCGGCTATTGTCGAAACCACGCACATCGGCCGGCTCGGCTACTACGTGGAAATGGCGGCCGCGCGGCAGATGATCGGCATGGTCTGGGCGGGCGGATACGGCGTGGAGGAGCCGGTGGCGGTCCCCTACGGAGGCCGGGCCTCGGTCCTTTCCACGAATCCCATCTCGATCGGCTTTCCTGCCGCGGACGACTCGCCGATGATGTTCGACTACGCCACCACCGCGATTGCCGGCACCAAGATCGATTTGGCGCGCAGCCGAGGGCAGGACCTTCCGCCCAACTCCGTCGTCGACAAGAACGGCAATCCGACGACCGCCACGGCCGAATACTTCGATGGCGGAGGGCACCTGCCCTTCGGCTTGCACAAGGGTTACGGGATCATGATGGCGGCCGAGTTTTTCGGCCGCATTCTTACCGGTTCGGATGACTACACCGAAACCGAGCATGGCGGTCCCATCATGCGGCACCAGGGAGTCACGCTGCTGGCGATTCGAGCTGACCTGTTTCAGCCCTTCGAGCAATACACGGGCCGGGCGGAGCAGATGCAGGAGCGGGTGCGGGCCATTCCTCCCGCCCCCGGCTTCAAGTCCGTGCTGGTGCCGGGTGACATGGAGTCGACAGCCCGAGCCGCGCGGGAGCGCGACGGGATTCCCATCCTCGACGACGTATGGGAACGGCTGGTGCAGACGGCTGACTCGGTTGGAGTTGCGGTTTAGCGGCCGTAACGTGCTACGCCGCGCAGCGCTTGTCACGATGGCCTGCTGACTATTTCACTGGAAAGGGGAGATTCATGATGAACAAACAGCGCTCGATTCTTGCCTTAGTTGCCTGCGGTGGTCTGATTTTTGCCTGCATGACGATCGGTAACGGCCAAACGCCGATCGGACCCGAATGGTGGCCTTCCGAGTGGGGCGCCGACGACCAGCGCGGGGCGGCCAACCGTCTCACGCCCGAGAAGGTGATCGAAGCGGCGGGACTGATCAAAACGGGCAAGGTCTACCACGTCGGCCAGGTGTATGAGAAGGGCATGCCGTTGGTCGGCGAACGGCACTTCAAGCTGACGATTCCGGGTCTGCCGAGCTCCGGTCCGGTCAAGAAAAACCAAATCGTCGGCAACGATGAAATGTTCAGCGGTGAAATCGGACAGGTCGGCACACAGATGGATGGCCTGGGACACGTGGGCGTCCACATGAGGGGCGACAACTACTTCTATAACGGGTTCAAGCTCTCCGAGTTCGGCTCGGCCTACGGCCTGAAGAAGCTCGGCGTCGAAAACATCGGCGCTTTCTTTACGCGCGGGGTTCTGCTCGACGTGGCCGCGCTGAAAGGCGTCGAGCGACTGGACCCGAGCTATCTGATCACGGCCGACGACCTGCAGAAGGCGCTCGACGCCGCGGGACTGAAAATCGGCACGGGAGACGTGGTCTTGATCCGTACCGGACACGCGCAACTGTGGATGAAAGATAACGACACCTACAACGCGAGCGAACCCGGTATCGGCATGGAGGCGGCGCGCTGGATCACGGATCGCAAGGTGAGCTTGATCGGAGCCGACACCTGGGGCATCGAGAAGATGCCCGGCGTGGATCCGGACAAGGAGGTCCCCGTCCATCAGTGGACGATCACGCGCCACGGCATCTACCACCTCGAGAACATGAATCTCGAAGAACTCGCGGCCGACAAGGTCTACGAGTTTGCCTTCGTTTTCGCGCCGCTGCCTTTCAAGGGAGCGACCGGTTCGCCGGGCAATCCGATCGCGGTGCGCTGAAGCGGCGGGTTGGGCGGGCTGCCGGGCAGGCACGGGGACCCGCCCCTACCGGATGGTCGCGGCAAAGCGGTTGTGATCTTTTCGCAACCGACCGTCGGTCGGAGATTCCAACGCTATGTCTGTCGAACAGAGCACTGACCTCGACGGCCTGCTGACCTCGCCCGAGTTCTATCGCGATCCCTATCCTGCCTTCCACCGGCTTCGCACCGAGGACCCGGTGCACTGGAGCGAGGCTTGGGGAGGCTGGGTGCTTACCCGGTATGACGACGTCGAAAAGGTACTTCGTGACTTTCGGCGCTTCACCAAAGCGGGGCACGCAACCAAAACGCTCGACGATCTGCCGCCGGACGTCTTGGCAAAGATAGGACCGCTGCGACAGAACTTCTCCGTCGGCATGCCCCAAACCGACCCGCCCGAGCACACGCGCGTGCGCGGTTTGATCAGCAAGGCGTTCACCCCCGCCATAGTCGATTCGATGGGTGAGCGCATCCAAGCCCCTCGTTGACGAGCTGATCGACGAGGCCACCCCCAAAGGAGAGATCGATCTCATCGCCGATTTTGCTTTCCCTCTGCGGGCGATCGTGGTGGCGGAAATGCTCGGCTTTCCGACCGAAGATCTCGACCAAATGAAGGCCTGGTCCGACGATATTGTTTCCTCTCACGGCTCGGGGCGGGCCGACCCCGAGAGGGTGCTAAAAAGCAACGAAGCTTTCGTCGAAATGCGTAGCTGGCTGCGCGGACTGTTCGACGAACGGCGACACCGGCCGAAGGATGATTTGGTAAGCTGCCTCGTGGCTGTCGAGGAAGAAGGCGAGAAGCTCACCGAGACCGAGCTCGTGGCTACGTGTATCACGCTGTTGACGGCCGGTCGCGAGACAACGACGGGCCTGATCACGAACGGCATGCTCGCCCTGCTGCACCACCCCGAGCAACGCCGGCTGTTAGAGGAGAATCCCGATCTGATCGAGTCGGCCGTGGACGAGTTTCTGCGCTACGATCCTCCCTTCCAGCGTACCTGGCGGCTGACTACCGAGGATGTCGAGATGCGCGGCCAACGACTCCGAAAGGGCCAGGTGGTGTCCCAGATGCTGGGGGCGGCCAGCCGCGACCCCGAGCAGTTTCCCGATCCCGACCGGCTGGACATCACCCGCCGGGACAGCGCTCATTTTGCCTTCGGCTTCGGCGTTCACTACTGCCTGGGTGCTACTCTGGCGCACCGCGAGGCCGAGATAGCGATCCCGATGCTACTGGGGCGCCTGCCCGGCCTGAAGATGGGTGTCGACGAGCCTGAGTGGAAGGCAAACATTACATTCCACATGCCGGAGTCGCTGCCGCTCGAGTTTCGGCCCAGCGCGGGTTAGCGTGCATTTCTCACCACCTGACGGTCGAAGTACACGAGGGGGCCACCGCAGGCGGTCGAGCCCACGGATGCGGACCCTGGAAAGGCGCCAGGTCCGCGCTACAAGCTAAGCTCACCGAGCCGGGCGGCCGTATAGATCGTCTGCTGGCGGCGGGAGCCTCGAACAAGCAGATCGTCGAAGAGCTTTACTTGGCTGCGTTGACGCGCTATCCGACGGCCCGAGAGCAGCGTTTATTGGGAGAGATGATGGGCGAACACGACTCGCGGCGACAGGTGCTGGAATCGCTCGTTTGGGGACTTCTAAGCTCCCGAGAGTTCGCGTATAATCATTGACAGCAAATGCGGGGTCCGGTCAAAGAACCGGGCTGTCACCCTTGTGCCGGCAACCCGGTGGGACGCAGGGAGTTTCTGCGGCTCGGCTCGCTCGGTCTTCTCGGCGTCAGCCTGAACCAGTATTTAGGGCTGAAGAGCGCCGCGGCCTCGGAAACCATCGCTCGCGTCGACCCCGCCGCCAAAGCGCAATCCTGCATTCTGTTCTGGTTGGAAGAGTCTCCCAGTCAGATGGACACCTGGGATCCCAAGCCCAACAGCAGCTTCAAGCCGATCTCGACCAACGTAGACGGCATCCAGATCTCGGAGAACTTTCCTCGGGTCGCCCGGTACATGGACAAGCTGGCGATCATCCGCTCGATGCATACCAGGGACCCGGACCACCCGCAGGGCACATACGAAACCATGACCGGCCATGTCCCCAGCGCCCTATAAAACAGGCCAGTGGGACACTCACGTCAAAAACGATGAGATGATGCGCGATACGTTGGGGCCCTCGGCGGACCAAGTTGTTTCCACCCTGCTCGAAGACCTTGATCAGCGCGGCCTGCTGGATTCTACCCTGGTCCTGGTTATGGGCGAGTTCGGCCGAACTCCGAACGTCAACGCGAACGCCGGCCGTGACCACTGGGCTCATTGCTGGTCCATGGTGCTGGGCGGCGGCGGCATCCGCGGCGAACAAGTCATCGGCGCCAGCGACGAAAAGGCCGCCTACGTCGCCGATCGCCAAGTCACCACCGGCGACCTGTTCGCGACCGTCTACAAGGCCTTTGGGATCGACTGGACGAAGAGCTACCCCAGCCCGATCGGACGCCCTATCTACATCGCCAACTCGTCGCTCGACGATACCCACGGCGAACCGATTGAAGAGTCGGTTTCGTGACGGCACCGCGGGGGTGAGCCCGCGGGAACTCTCGCCCCTTACGTGAAGCAGCCGTGGGCGTGAGAGTCAGTGAAGAAATCTGGGGACAGCGCACCGCGCCTCCCGTAAGTCAGTGGTCTCGCCCGCGCAGGCGCTTGGGCGCGGCTCTCCCCTTGTGTGACAGATCCGCGGGCTGACGGGCGCAGCTGTTTCCGCATTCCCCAAGGGAGCTTTCTTTACCCATCGCCCCGGGAGGGCGATAACGCCGCCGAAGATTCCGAAGAGGGAATTCCTTCGAACACTCCATAAGGTTGCGGCGAGGCCGCGGATACACGGATCGCGACGGCCACCTGGGAAGCGGCCGTCCAGCCTTGGAAGATGGCAAGTTCGTTGGCGTGGTTTCGGCGGACGCCCGCGAACCGAAACTCGAAGCAAACTTGCGGGCCGCTCTGGGTTACCGCGCACCGCTTACCCATCCGGCGCCGGTCCGGTAAAGGACCTGGCCGGCGCCGGAGGCTTTTCCCGTGAAAGCGACGGGGGCCGGGGATCTCAGCCGGAGGAAACTACGTTGGCCGCCTGCAGACCCTTCGGTCCGCTCTCCACATCGAATTCGACTTCAGCGCCTTCCTGCAATGTCCGGTACCCATCGCCCTGGATGGCCGAAAAATGCACGAAAACATCTTCGCCGCTGGAGCGCTGGATGAATCCGTAGCCCTTGCTTTCGTTAAACCACTTCACAATACCTTTCTCTGCCATTACAAAATCTCTCCTTAAAAACTTGTCTGCTGGCCTATTTGTCTGAGCTAGCCTAAGAATGGCAGGTGGGAGAAGTCTCGAAGGTGGAACCTTGATGCTTTCCGTTCTGCGACCCGATGGTAGCGAGTTCAGTCATCGGAACAACAGTTAGCTTATTATGGCACGCGGGGACCGCTTGGCGCTTGCTTTCTCATCGCCGGAGATCGCCAGAGTGGTCTCGCGGGCGCCGAAAAAGCTAATGCTGCCAACCTGGACGTTGTCCTTGCCGGGGAAAAGCTAGCTTTTGTGGCGCGCGCCTCCCGGCGTGTGTCGCCATTCCCGGCGACATGTCTCATTGCTGGGCCGGCCCTTCTGCTGCGCGATGGGATGCCGGCACAGCACGCGGAAAGCGTGCGCCACGTCGCAGCAGTCGATCAGCTTGACGTCGCTTTCGATCCCGACATTTGTGAATCCATATTGGCTCTTCCGGGTTTTTAGTGGGTGGCCAACGGGTAGCCGGCTCCTCCATCCTGCCGACCCGACGTCGCCCGCAGTCACATCGGAGCCCAAAAGGCGGCCAAGAAATCCCCAAATACCCTACACGCCAGTCCGGTCGTGGGCAACTCGTAAAGGGAATAAGACACTGATAAACAGGGAGTTATCTCTTTGAGTGTGGCCACTGGATGACAGTTGTGGATCCGCATTTCACAGCCTTCGGGAGACTGTACGACTACCTGCCAGCAGCCTTGCTCTACTCGTAACCCTTTGTTTATCAGTAATTCTTTTTGGCCAACGCAGTCGCCGCCCGGCCTTGGGGGCCGTAGAGTTGTCACGAAGCCCTTGAATGGCACCGAAGCAGGCTCCGGGAGGTCGGCCTCACAGTGGCGAGGGATCCGTCACTCACCGCCGCCAGCCACTAAAATCCCAGAAGAGCCTCCATATTGAACTCGTCTCGAGAACAGTCCGCTAGTTAGCCGGCTTTAGCCCTTCTTCGGCGCCCAAGCCTTGCTCCAGCCATCCCGGATACCAGCGGAAAACGTTACCCGTGAGGCTGCCGATGAAGATCAGCTTCTCGGGCGTGACGTGAATCCAATGTCCGGGACTCTCCATCGCGCCCACGATATCGCCGGTCTTGTTGTCGATCTTCATGATGCGCCCGGCCAGGGTGTCGTAGGTGACGTTCTCGATATTGTCCCGGTGTGTGATGATCCACATCTCGTCTTCTGGCGTGATAAATATGTTTTGGGTGGCCCCGAGGTGCGTCCACATCTTGATGAACTTGCCGTTGGAGTCAAAGATCTGAATGCGGTTGTTTTCGCGATCGCTAACGTAGACCGTGCCTCCCGAATCCACCCCCAAAGAATGGACCGTGTTGAACTCCCCGGGCCCGGTGCCGGGCTTGCCCCAAGCCGTGATGTACTTGCCGTCGGGGGTAAACTTGACGACGCGGGAGTTGCCGTAGCCGTCCGCGACATAGACGCTGCCCTTCGGCCCAAAGGCAATATCGGCCGGGCGGCCGAAGTGCCTCTCGTCGGCGGCGTCCTCGCCTTTGACCCCGAGCGTCAGCAACAGCTTGCCCCGGCTCGTGAACTTCATGACTTGGTGGTCGCCGTTGTCGGTCACCCAGACGTTATCGTCCGGATCGACGCGCAGCCCGTGCTCGTTGCCGAACATTCCTCGGCCCCAAGAGCGCAGGTACTTGCCTTTCTTGTCGAACACGATTAGGGGATCGGCGACCTCCCCTCGTTGGAACACGTAAACGTTTCCAGCGGAATCCGTCGCCACGGCGGAGACACGCCCGAAGTGCCAGCCGTTGGGCATGGTGTTCTCCGGCTCGAACCCGAAGCGGATCTGGACGCGATACTTCAGCAGTCCGCCTTCGTGGGGGTACCAGCCGTGGTGATCCGCCCAGAGCGGGGCGATCAGGCAGGCCATCAAAACCAGGATTCTTTTTTTCATCAAAGGAGTCTCTCCTCGAGAAAAGTTATTTCCCGCGGCCTTCGTTTCAGAACGGCGAAAAAATCAGCGACAGGCCGCTTCGCGCCGACTTGGCCCATTGACTCTACGCCGCTGATGGGGACGGCGCTAGCCCGCTTTTTCACGGCGCCAACCGCTGGGGTCAAAAGAAGAGTATAGTCGGCCCACGTGGCAGGGGCCAATGGGGTAGAATCTCTCCGAAACCTGGGCTGTCTCGAATCAGACTGCCCCGCGGGGCCAAGGAGGAGCCATGAATTTGACCAAAGCGCTGATTGCCGGTATCGCCGCCGCGATAGCCACCTGGTTGGCCGACTACGTCATGCACGGAGTGATTATGGGGCCGACCTACGCCAAGTATCCGGTCTTCACCCAGGAGCCGGCCAACCCGTTGATGTTCCTGTTTGTCGCCGTTTTCATTGGCATCGCCGCGGCGCTGCTGTTCGCCAAGACCCGCGCGTGCTGGGCCGAAGGCGTAAAGGGCGGCGCTACGTTCGGATTCTTCCTCGGCCTGGTCGTGTTTTTCCCGAACTTCTACTTTTCGCTCGTGCTGGAAGGCTTCCCCTATTTCCTCGGTTGGTGCTGGGGCGGGATCAACCTGATCGATTTCGTCATCGCGGGCGTGGTGCTGGCGCTGGTCTATCGACAGGGGTAGGGCCGGCCGATCGTCAGGCGCGCGGGAAATTGATTCAAGAGCCGGGACCCGATCTGTTCACGGTCGACGGCGAGCGCTTTGTCGTCGTAGAGCCAGTCGAAGACGCGCCCCCACCGACCATCCGGGTGGTCCAGAATTGGGCTGCGGAGTTTCAGGGGGCTAGGACGAGGTCGCCAGAGGACCGTGGCAGGCGCAAGAGCGTGGACGGCCGCCGGCACATCTCGCTCACGATTCCTCTGCCAGGTTCTCCCGGATTGCCAGGCGCAGCAGTTGCAAACGGTTCGAGACGCCGACCTTCTCGAAGATGTTGCCGAGGTGGCTCTTGACCGTATCTTCCGACACTCCCAGACGTTGGCCGATCTGCCGGTTGGTGAGGCCGAAACACAAGGCGGCGACGACGACGTCCTTTTCTCTGTTGCTAAGGATTGCCGCAACGGATGTTCCGCCGGCCGTCCCGCTTGGCGCCAACGCCCGCCTACGCTCATCAAGCCAAATCTGGCCGGCGAAAACTTTACGGATTCCTTCGATCAAAAACGTCGGATCTCTGTCTTTTACCACGTAGCCATTCGCGCCCAACCGCAGCGTCAGCATCTGCATCGCTTCGTCGTCGGACCCGGTCAGCACGATGGTTTTCACTTGGTGTTGAACGTCGCGAATCCGCTTGAGCGTAGATATACCGTCCACGCCGGGCATCATTAGATCAAGCAGCAGCACGTCCGGGCGGCACTTGCGGAACATACTTATGATGCTGTGGCCGTTTCCCAGCTCGGCGACCATTTCCAGATCCGGTTCCGGCCGCACGATCTCGCGTACGGCTTGGCGAAACATCGGATGGTCATCAACGATGGCTATTCGAATCTTCGGTTTACTCTGCATTCTTATTCGCCTGAAATCATGGTCGGTTCACCAGGGAGGGGGCTGCCGAGTTAGCAACGAACCTCCGTTTCTTCGCGGAAATACCCGCACCCGACGCTGGAAAGTTAGCGTCTTCGATACTGACCCGTCGGATTGCCCGCCCGGAAGGCCCTGTGATTTTGATTGTTCAGTCGTGGAGAACGACCATCGTTCTCTCGTCCCTTTTAGACCCCTTCATTCACTAAGGAGTTGCCTCCTCTACAAACAACTCAGCCCACTCCGCAATCTATGCGGCGGCGCCATGCATGGACGCAGCCATGGAGCCGACAATGCCATCGAGATCGGGCAGCAGATGGCTGGAGCCGACTGCATAAACGCCTCTCAAAAAAGTCTTGTCGAGTGGCTGTGGCACGGCGGCCGCCGGGCATCGCTCGGGTACCCGTTCTCCCCAAACGTCGGCGGTAGAGGGGATCGCGAAAAATATTCCCGTGTCCGGGGACCGGCAGACGATGAGGCGCTCCGCAGTGTCGTCGCCACCCGCGGGGAGGCCGATCAAAGCTCCCACGTCGATGACCGGAAGCACACGGTCACGCCAATGGACGAGTCCCAACATGGCCGGCGAACCGCGGGGAACTCGCAGCAGGGGTTTGTCTTCGAGGATCTCGGAGACCTGCGCGAGGCTGAGACCGAAAACAAGACGCTCCGCGGTTGCTTCCCCGTTGATCAGCGAAAAGGCAATCAACCGTCCGTGCCCGGCGGCTCGTTGCGTGTCTCCGCCGGGTGGCGTGTTTCGCTGGGTTGCAGGGGGCTTCATTCGAACGCTCGAACCTGGCGGAGAATCGGGATGCAGTCTTTCCGGCGCCACGAGCAATGCCAGATTGTCGGCAAGACGGACAACGCCCTGGAAGATCCCCAGCGCCTGCTCTCCGACGGCGGGTGGGATCGGGAGAAGCCGGCTGGATTCCATTTCGACCACTTGCAAGGCACGGTCGACAGCCAAACCCCACGGGTCCCGATGCCTATCGATGATCAGAACGGCGCCGGGATGACCAGGCGCAATATTCGGCCGTCCCAGGAGGCCGGCCATGAAAAAAACGGGGATCCTAGTCCGCCTTCCCGTCAACCAGCCGTCCGGCGGGCCGCCAGTTTCATTAAGGGAAAACCCCTCGCTACGCTGGATGCCTCGCAGTCGCGAGGGAGCGACACAATACACCTCTTCCCCGACAGAACACCGGACCATTCGTTCCGGGTTCAAGCGGCGAACATCCGACATCCGCTCATCCTCCCTGCAAGACGTTTCCCTTGCAGTGCTCCAAAAGTAGCTCAGCGATTCCGGCCGGGCGGGCGACATGGTCTACAACATCGTTTTCAACGGCTCGCTGCGGCATGCCGGCCACGACACAGGAATCGAAAGCTTGGGCGTAGGTAACACCTCCGGCGGAATGAATTGCCGCCAGCCCCAATTTCCCGTCCTCGCCCATACCCGTCAGGACCACTCCTTTGGCCCTCGCGCCATAGAGATCGGCCGCGGACTGCATCGTAACGTCGATCGAGGGACGATGTCCGCCAACCTCGGGCCCCTGTTGGAGAACAACACTCCGGCCCGAGCCAAGCAACAGATGTAGTCCGCCCGGGGCCACCAGAGCCGTGCCGGGGGCCAGAATATCGCCTTCCACCGCTTCCTTGACGCGAAGCGGCGTATGGCCATTGAGCTGAGCGGCCAGCACGCCGGTGAACGTACGCGGTATGTGCTGGACGATGATAATCGCTCCCGGGTAGTCGGCGGGCAGCCTGGCCAGCAGCTCGCGCAATACAAGAGGACCACCCGTGGAAGCCCCGAAAATCACGACGTCGCCGGAGAGCGGGCGTTCATCCTCGACCGTTCGGATTCGCGGAGGAAACCGCGCGATCGGAGCCAACACCTGGTCGCGGGCCGGCAACTGACCGTTCTCGATTCGGGACTCCAAGGACCGGATGACGGGAATGTTGGCCGCCGCGCGGACCTTGGCGAGGATCTCTTGGCGAAGTACATCCGGGTCGGTGTTCCTGCCCGGCATGTATTTCAGAACGAAATCCACGGCACCCAGCCCGAGGGCCTGCAGCGTGATCGCGGCGGCTTTCCCGCTTACCCCGCTGATGACTACAATCGGCGTAGGACATTCGTGAATGATTCGAGAGACGGCTTCCAGCCCGCCCAGCTCCGGCATCTCCATATCCATCGTTACGACATCGGGCCGGTATTGCTTCACCAAGGCTAGAGTTCGTCGCCCGTTGAGCGCCGTGCCGACCACCTCGAAGCCGGGCGCGGACCCGAAGTAGGAGCCCAGCAAGCGGTAAACGAACGGCGAGTCATCGGCGATAAGTACCCGCGTCCGGGACTTCATTCAAGGTTTGCCTCTCTCGACTCCCGAACCACGCGGCGAACTACGGCCAGCAGGTTCTCATCCTGATAGGGCTTGACCAGGTAGTCGGTCGCACCCAGTTCGAATGCTCTCTGCCGGTGCTTTTCTCCGCCGATGTTTGGAGAACTTCGAGCGCTTCCACGCCGTCCTTGGCGGTCAGCGGATTCCAGCCTCCGTTCCGGATCAAGTTCGAAACGACTCGGCGGACACTCAGGGAGTCGTCGACGATCAGCACATCGTAGACGCCCGACGGCTGGGAACCGCCCGCGGCTATCTTCGTGTCGTCATTGGAAACGCTCTTTTCCGATTCTTGAACCAGGTCGCTGGGATTGATAATCAACACCACGCTGCCATCACCCATCAAGGTCGCCCCGGTGAGCCCGCGCACCTGGCGGAGGACATTCCCGAGCGTCTTGACCACGACCTCGCGGGCTTCGATGAGTTGGTCCACCACAGGCCGATTCGCCGCTCTCCCAGTTGCAGGATCAGAACCGGAAGTGGCGCGCATCACGTCCCTTTGCACGCCGTCGTTCGTCAGAAACACATCGATGTCGTCCAACTCCACGATCGCCTGGCAGTGAGGACATTGCTTTCGGTTTCCCGGGGACTTTCGCTCGCACAACGGGCACTCCCAGTGGGCCGTCGGAGGCGTGGACGGCATGGGCTGGAGCTTCGCATACCACTCCAGCGCTTTTGCGTTGTTGGGGTTAATGCGGAGAACTTCTTCAACGTATTCCTGTGCCGCCGCCCGGGTTTTTGCGATGTAGGCGCGCCACAGCCAAACGAGCTCGCTGTCGGGAGCTTGGCGAGCCGCCAGATCCAATAGGAACCGTGCTTTCGGCTTGTTGCCTGCTTTGTAAGCAACGATGGCTTCTCTGAGAAGCAGCTCCCCGGACGGGCGGTCAGCCGGCATCTCTACCACTTCTGACACATCGATCTCCTATCCCGGCCGGAGCGGATACATCGACCCAGCGCTCCAAACCGGCCTTGCCTGTGACGTCTACTTCTTGAGAAATAGATCGATACCCCTCTTCTCGCCACACCGTTAAGGTCTGGACGTCCTTGGGATCGATCTTCATACCGATAGCGTTCACGGGAACATCTCTCTTGGTTTGAATTTCAATCCAGTTTTTCTTCACGGCCGGATCAAGGCCCATGGTTTCCTCCTTCTTCGCCGCGGATCACGTCCCGGTGAACTCTCTCATAGCCGTACGTGTCTGGGTCAGCGAGAGCGCGCTACGACACTCGCTTTCCATGGAACGGGACTCGCCTCGCATAGTGAACATCTCCACCGGTGTCGCGTCGAGAGCACAGGGGTCGGTCCCTGCCGGGGGGTTGGCAACAGTGGCGGCGGAGGTCTCAGCTGTTTCCGGCACCGCCGGAAATCCTTCTTGGAACGCTCTCACGACCCCTTCCAACTCCGCCCGGCAAGATGTCGTCTCCTGTGGCCCCACGACGGCGCCGCACATCTTAGGTAGTCCCTGTCGAAAGATCGAGTTGACGGTCTGTCGCAGGGAATCCAGGTTGACGTTCGCGATGTCCGCCAAAAGTCGGTCTTCCGAAATGCTTTGCCCGAAGTAGAGTTCTTGCGTCGCCAAGCGGGTCATGCGGGTGTGGACATTCGATCCCGACGTGAGATGCCCACCCCGGATGCGGGTTTTTACGCGGCATAGCTCTTCTTCTTCAACCGGCTTGGTCCAATCGCCGAGCGAGCCGATCTCGTCTAAGATCAGCTCAAATGCCGTTTGAAGGTTGGACGGGGATGTGCCGCCCTCGATCACAATCACGCCCGTATCGCGATAGGCGTGGTATTCGCAGCCGATGTGATAGACCACACCCCATTCCTCGCGCAGACGATTGTGAAGTCGCGAACTGACGCCTCCGCCGAGCAGGTCCGTCAGGGCGTGAATGTCATAACGCGCCGGGTGCGCGTAAGCACGCACGGAATGCCCAGAGCGAAATAGGCCTGATTGGACGCGCACTGTGACACGTGAAGCCGGCCGGGAGAAACCGGCGGCGGCGTTCTCACTACTGGCTTTCGCCAATCAGCCTCCAGAAGCAGTCTCGCGTCATGAGCCACGAAATCATCGTGATCAAGCGCCCCCCCCAGCCGCGATCGTCATGCGGTCGGGACTGTAGTGCTTGTGCACAAAGTAAATCACGTCCTCTCGCGTGAAGTTGCTGATTGCCTGCCCATCGCCCGCAATTGGCCGGCCGAGAGGATGTTCCTGCCAGAGCTGCCGCTTCAACAGTTCCTGGACGTGCCACGGCGGATTGTCGAATCCTGCTTCGATCTCACAAAGAATCGCCGACTTTTCCCGGATCACGCTGTTTTCGGGAAACGTCGAGTTGAGAAGGATATCTCCTAAAAGGTCGAGAGCATGGAAACAGTAGTCGTCCATCACGGAGGCGTAGTAGCAGGTGTAGTCCCTGGTCGTGAAGGCCCCAATCTGCCCCCCGGCATTGTCGATCGTCGTTCTGATCTCCGACGCCCGGCGGCAGCTCGTCCCCTGAAACATGAGATGCTCGCAAAAATGAGCCAGTCCGCTTTCTTCACCGCCTTCATCGCGAGAACCGCAGTCAAACAGCACTCCCATGGACACCGAACGGGCCCAAGGAATCGCCTCCGTGACGACTTGAACTCCGTTTTCTAGGAGTGTACGTCGAACCGTGGTCCCCGACGAATCCATGGCTTCAGAGGCTTCATCTGTATCCGTCTCTCCGGCTCCTCGTACCGGCTACGGCGACTCTGCTGCTCCGCGCTGAGATTGACCGAGCCCGTGCATATTACAGCCAGATTCGGACGTCAATCCGTGCTCTAGTCGAGCACCCTTAATCAGCCTACAATCAATCAGTTGGATCTGTTAACGGGCCATTGGTTTGATTCTTAACCTATTTATCGCTCAGACGGGTACCGTGACCTTTTGCAACTACTGGATAGCCCCTGTGTACTCATGGTGCCCGGCATCTAAGGTGACCCTCGTACATCCATTGCCCCTCAGCCCGTAGTACGTTCGGGTGGGAAACCGACGGCTTTTCGGTGGGCCACACCGCGATGGCGGCCCAGGCGCTTGGTGTGTCACTGGCCCTCCAGACTCAGTTTTCCCGTTCTGAACGAATCGGAGAGATTTGTATTCAGTAAGTTGCCGGGTTAAATTCCGTTGCGCCGGCTTTGAAACCGCTCGGCGAAATCGAGTGGCAAGGTGAACTGGCTGTCCGCATCGGTTTCGTATCGATCCAGCGAGGGAGAGTAGGTGCGGAATCGCATTTGATTCTCTTTGGGGACTAACGTGATGAGCCGAAGCCAGCCGTTGCCGCCGTTCTCCCGGGACTGGTAGTCAGCCAGGATTTCAAAAACAGGCTGGCCGGCGTTGTTGGTCGAGACTTGATGCCATTCGCCGCCGGCGTTGGGCCAGTGGCCGCAGAGCACCATGAAAATCCGCGGGTTTTTCTTGATCAGCTTGTTCCAGGCGGCCTCGCCGGAGTTACCGACATCCGTGCGGTAATACGCCTCTTGCGTGCGGCCTTTGGTGACGTCGCTCATGTAGATATGGGTGGAGACGATCGCCGGCGTTCCCGGGTGACGCTCAAGGACGTCTTCGGCCCAGGCGATGGCCTCGTCGGGGATATCGGTCTCGAGATGGAAGATCAGGAACCGGTTCCCGCCGCCGCTAAACAGCTGGTAAGAGTTCAGTTCGTTCGCCGAACTCCCCCCGTACCAAGCACGGCCGGCGAAGCGCTGTGGGCCAAAGGTCTTCCGAAACGCACTGGCCCGACCCCGCGGCTCGCCCAGATCGTAGTCGTGATTGCCAAGGGCAACGCCCCACGGCACAACGCCCTCAAGACGGGAAAAGGCCTCGTCGGCGACCTTCCACTCGTTGGGCGCCGCGTCGCCGTTTTGCACAATGTCTCCGACCTGGGTCACGAAGACGATGTTCTCCTTTTCGGCGTTCCTCCGAACCCACTCCGTTTGATCGTGAAAGTATTCGGGATAGTTCTCGGCGTAGAACTGTGTGTCCGGCAGCATGACGATCGTAAACGGTTCTTGGTCGGCGGCCGGGCCGCAGCCTAGTGCCGACAGGAGGGCAATCAGAAGGGAGAACAGCAGGCACGAGCTCATATTCATATCAGCTTATCTTGCCAGAGTCGGGCAGTAGCCCGCTTTTGTCGGCACGTGGCGAGGCACTGTGCCTGAGCGGTTGGGAAGCAGCGGGGTGAGGCCAGAGCCACTACGCAAGTTGGCGATGAAATATCCTGGATAAGCTGCTCTTGTTCCTTGGAGAGGTTCGCATGCGCAAGCTCATCTTTGTTGTGGTTCTCTGGTGTCCGCCGCTCACGTTGGCCGCGGAGCATCATGAGGTCGATTGGGCGAAGGTCGCCACGGAGACCATAGACCATTTCACGGCGTTGCTGAGAATTGACACCAGCAACCCGCCGGGGAACGAAACCGAAGCCGCCGCGTATATCCGGCGGGTTCTGGAGAAAGACGGCATCCCCAGCCGCTTTTCTCACCGCGTGGCGAGGCGAAGCGCGCCATAAGCCCGACCTGGCTGCGTTGCGCTTGCTCACCGTGCTCAGCAGGACAGTCGGCGTACAAAACCACCTAGTGTAGTGTCTCTAAAATAGTTGGCTCTTCCGGGTTTTTAGTGGGTGGCCAACGGGTAGCCGGCTCCTCCATCCTGCCGACCCGACGTCGCCCGCAGTCACATCGGAGCCCAAAAGGCGGCCAAGAAATCCCCAAATACCCTACACGCCAGTCCGGTCGTGGGCAACTCGTAAAGGGAATAAGACACTGATAAACAGGGAGTTATCTCTTTGAGTGTGGCCACTGGATGACAGTTGTGGATCCGCATTTCACAGCCTTCGGGAGACTGTACGACTACCTGCCAGCAGCCTTGCTCTACTCGTAACCCTTTGTTTATCAGTAATTCTTTTTGGCCAACGCAGTCGCCGCCCGGCCTTGGGGGCCGTAGAGTTGTCACGAAGCCCTTGAATGGCACCGAAGCAGGCTCCGGGAGGTCGGCCTCACAGTGGCGAGGGATCCGTCACTCACCGCCGCCAGCCACTAAAATCCCAGAAGAGCCAAATAGTTTTACATTTGGAGACCTTACGGAGGATCTGCTCGGCCGAAGCTGCCCAAACGAAAGGCTTGGGGTCTTGATTGTGACGCTCGATGTAGGCATCGATGGCAGCGGTGAGTTCGTCGACGCTGTGAAAGACGCCGCGGCGAATGCGCTTGTCGGTCAGCTCGCGAAACCAACGCTCCACAAGGTTCAGCCACGAAGCGCTGGTCGGCGTGAAGTGCAGTAGGAAGCGCGGCTTCTTGGCCAACCACTGGCGCACCTTCGGATGCTTGTGCGTGCCGTAGTTGTCCAAAATCA
Organism: Bryobacterales bacterium; assembly: GCA_965206025.1. Classification (GTDB taxonomy): domain Bacteria; phylum Acidobacteriota; class Terriglobia; order Bryobacterales; family UBA6623. The sequence continues at coordinate 301,735 of CBDBIU010000005.1, forward strand.
AATGCAGCTCGCGGCGCGGGAACTCCTTGTCGAGACGACGCAAGAACTTCAAGAACTCCTGATGCCGATGCCGCGCTTGGCATTGCCCGACGACCTTGCCGTCCAGCAGGTTCAGGGCGGCGAATAACGTGGTGGTCCCGTGGCGCTTGTAGTCGTGCGTCAGCGTGCCGCAACGGCCTTTCTTCAGCGGCAGTCCCGGTTGCGTGCGCTGCAAGGCCTGAATCTGACTCTTCTCGTCGACGCAAAGCACCAGCGCCTTGTCGGGCGGGTTCATGTAGAGGCCGACGACATCGGTGAGTTTTTCGACGAACCGCCGATCCCGCGAAACCTTGAACGTCTTGATGCGATGGGGTTGGAGACCGTGGGCGTTCCAGATGCGCTGGACGCTCGCCGCCGAGACGCCTTGCGCGCGGGCCATCGTGCGGCAGCTCCAATGGGTCGCGTTGGGAGGCCTAGAATGCAAGGTGGCCTCGACGATTCGGCGTACTTTCTCGGCCGGGATCGAGGGCTTGCGACCGCGGCCGGGACGCACCCAAGTGAGGCCGTCGAGGCGTTCGGCTGCGAAGCGCTTGCGCCAATCGAGCACTGTGGGCCGGGAAACTTCCAGGCGCCGTGCAATCGTGGAGTTGGAGACGCCGGCGGCGGCGAGCAGAATGATGCGCGCACGCAGAGCCCACTGCCGAGGTGTCGAGTGCGCTTGCGCCAGATCTTCCAACTCCACTCTTTCGCGATCCGTAATGGTTAAAGCTTTCGCCGCCAACCCCATAAAACAAGTCTACGGCGCGGCCGTCTATATGTAAAGTTATTTGTGATACACTGCACTAGGTTAGGCGTCACAGAAACATGGAGAGCGATTATGCCTGAAAAGAAAGCATCGACGGATTATCCAATTCACGAGCTTCTGGCGGAACGGTGGAGCCATAGAATACCTGGGTGAGCGATGCTCCGCTTCACAGGAAGTTCATGAGAGTGTCCAGCATAAACTGGAGAAATAGCTTAGCGTTCAGGCTTTCCGCAGCCGTTGTCGGCGTGATTGTCTTGGCCTTCGTGGTCGGGATCAGGCCGTCCTGGCGCGTCATGTACTTTATTGACGCCCGAGTAGAGGCTACGTTGTCGGCGATCATGGGTGGTGATGGCGCAGCTTTGGAGCGTAAGGCCGTCGTCGGCAGAAGTCGCCCGGAGCGGCCCTACCGAAAAGAATATGATTTCTCCGAAGACTGGTTCACGCCCAACATACGGCTCTGGCAGGTAGTATTAGGACCCTACAAGGGGAGATCGGACATTCACTACCTTGAAATAGGCGCTTTTGAAGGCGGTTCCGCGGTGTGGATGCTGGAAAATGTCCTGACGCATCCTTCTTCCCGCATGACCGTCATCGATCCCTTCTTCACACGCCTGGGACGCGATATCGAGTCTGTATTCTTGGCTAATCTACAGGAAAGCGGTGGGGCGGATCGTACAACGGTCATCAAAGGTTTTTCGCAAGAAGAGCTCAGGAAATTGCCAGCCCAATTTTACGACATCATCTACGTCGACGGTTCACACAGTGCGGACGATGTTTTGGAAGACGCGGTCTTGTCGTGGAGGTTGCTCAAGGATGGCGGACTGCTCATCTTCGACGATTACGAAATCCCGATACTTGTTTCTCCGCGGGACAGGCCGAAACCTGCCATCACCGCATTTGTACGCTGCTATCGACCGGAGCTTGAGATCATCCATCGTGACTACCAGGTTGTCATGCAAAAAACGATCAAAAAGCAATGAAGACCGGGGAGCGGAAGTACCGTTGATACATCCCGTTCGCACCGATAGCCATCAGATTCAGTGCTGGGAAGCAGCGGACGCAGAAGGGCTTGCCACGCGCCCCGCGCTAGCCCGCTTTTCTCACCACGTGGCGCGGCGAAGTGCGTGAGAAGCCCGTCAGTACAAGGCGCGCGCCGCTCAGCGGCTCATTTTTTAAGGATTGCGAGCGTACTTGAACCCTACGTTGAGCGCCGTGAGCAAGCGCGACGCAGTCATCGCGGGCTTGTGGCGTGCTTTGACCGTCAGGTGGCGGGAAATGCGGGCTAGGGGAGCCTCAAAATGTCACTTCGCCCTGTCAAGCGGCTGATCCAAGCCAAGCCGACCCTCGAGGGCGCGGGCGTACACTTGCGCCGCGCGTTTGGCTTCGGCGAAACGTCTGATTTCGACCCTTTTCTTCTTCTAGACGATTTCCGCAACGACGTCCCGGAGGATTATCTGGCGGGCTTCCCCTGGCACCCGCTACGAGGAATCGAGACCGTCACCTATGTGTTGGCGGGAACCGTGGAGCACGCTGACAGCCTCGGGAACAGCGGCGCCATTGCCGCCGGCGATGTCCAGTGGATGACCGCCGGCAGCGGGATCATCCACCAGGAGATGCCGAAGGGAGACGAAGCGGGCCGCATGCACGGGTTTCAGCTCTGGGCAAATCTTCCCGCCTCGCTCAAGATGACCGGGCCCCGCTACCAGGAGGTCAAGGGAGGCGACGTCCCCGAGGTGACCGATGACGACGGGACGCGGGTTCGCGTTGTCTGCGGGCGTTTTTGGGGGAAGTCCGGACCCGTGGACGGGATCGCGGCTGACCCCATCTATCTCGACGTGTCGATCCCGCCGGGAGGGAGCAAAAGCCTCCCGGTTGAGACGACGCGCCATGCTTTCGCCTACGTCTTCGCCGGGGCCGGCAAGTTCGGCAACGCTTCCGATCCGTTGGCCGTGCCCACCGAGACGGTCGGCGGGACCGAGACCGCGCCCCCCGACGAGGTGGACAACCGCTCGCTCGTGCTGTTTGACCGCGGCGACGAAGTCGCGGTGCAGGCCGGGGAGCAAGGGATGCGCTTCCTGCTGGTCTCGGGGCAGCCATTGCAGGAGCCCGTGGCCTGGCGCGGCCCGATCGTGATGAACACGCCCGACGAGCTCCGACAGGCGTTCCACGAGCTTGGCCAGGGCACGTTCCTGAAGCCGGACCCGCCTGGTTGAGGCCCGGTTCAACCAGCGGACCGCACCGAGTTCCCCAGCGGGCGAAAGGGCTTGAGTGGCTTTGTCGGAAGATGTTACAAGCCAACAACGGCTGATCGCGAGCTTGCGAAGATTTCCGTAGTGGAAGATGGCGTAACCGATCACCTTGCGCAACTTCGAGAAGGTCGCCGGCTTCATCTTGAAGAACGACGAGTTCCTAAGCCTGGCTTGCGGATCTCACAACATCCGCTCGATTGCGCCGGTCCTCGAAACCGCCAAAGAGCCGCATTCTTGAACAATGTGGGCGTGCCTGATCCCTACGTCGAGCACGGTGAGCAAGCGCGACGAGTGTAATGGCGGGCCCATGATGTGCTTCGACCGTCAGGTGGTGGGAAATGCGGGTTAAGTCAAGGCTCCCCCAGAGCGGATTCTTTCAAGATGCATGGAACGGCCGGACCCATGTCTGATCGCTCTACCCCAAGGCTCGGAGCCATCTACCCGGACGACGCTTGGGTCGATGTCGAAACACAGGCCTACGTGAACGAATTCCGCGCTTTCCTTCCTTCGACGGTGGAAATGATTTCCGCCGCCACGCCGGTTCTGCCGGAGGAGGCAAACGTGGCCGGCGCCGTCGGGGTGGCCGAGAGCGGCCATATTGAAGAGGCCTCTCGCAGGCTTCTGCGGTACGAGCCGCTGTGCTTCGCCTACTACTGCACGACAGTTAGTTTCGTTCGCGGACCGGGGAGCGACCTCGACATCCGCCGCCGCATAACCGAGGCCACCGGCGTCAAGGCCGTGACGACGGCCAGTACCGGGATGATTTTGGCGTTGCGGGCGCTGGGCGTCTCCCGCGTTGCGCTGGCGAGTCCTTATTTGCCCGACGTCGAGCAAAAGTTGATCGAGTTTGTCGAGGCGCGCAGCCCGGTGCAGGCGACGAAAACCGCTTCGGCGTCGGGAGTGTCCGCGCTCTCGGCCACTTGTCGCGCTTCGTCCGGGGCGACGCGGAAATGGCCGCTGCTCAGCGACAACGAAACGCTATTTGAAACCTTGATCCCGTGCGGCTCTCCCCCTACATCGAGGCCCTGGAGAGTAAACTTGGCAAACCGGTGTTGACGGCGAACCAGGTGACCTCTTGGCATGCGCTGCAACTGATGGGAGTGGAGGGGCGATTGCCGAATAAGGGGAGGCTTTTCCGCTAGGAGGCTTTTCTCGCCAGGTGTCGAGGCCGCTGCCGGTTGACGGTCTTCCAGGGAGCCGCGCTAAGCCTGCGGGTCGCTGCTTCACCGATCCCGCCAATAGGCGAACGGAGAACCAATCAGAATGCCCATTCCGAAGCAGCTAGCGTTTGAGCAGGGGGAATACGAAGGCCGGCTGGAGCGCGCGCGGCGAGCCATGGCGGAACGCGGTCTGGACGCCATGCTGCTGTTCGGTCCTCACAACATTTTCTATCTCTCCGGCATGGACACGGAGAATTTCGTCGACTACCAATGCCTCGTCGTGCCCCGAGAAGGCGATCCCACGCTGGTGATTCTCGATGTCGAGCGAGCCCGCTATGAAAACTCGTCGTGGCTGCCCAACGTCGAGACCTATCACTCGTCGGAGGATCCCGTCGCCCTAACCCGGGCCGCGATGAAAACACAAGTCGGGAAGATCGGCGTCGAACGCCGGGCGTCAGCTTTTTCCGTCGACCTGCTCGAGAAGCTTGCGGCTTCGCTGCCGCGGGCCGACTTGGTCGATGCCTTCGGGGTTGTCGAGCAACTCCGCCTGGTGAAATCTCCGGCCGAAATCGCCTACATGCGCCGGGCCGCGGAGTTGAGCGAACTGGGCACGGCCGCCGGTATCGAGGCGATGCGCCCGGGCGCCGCGGATTATGAGATCGCGGCGGCGGTGACGGGGGAAATGTACCGCGCGGGCGGGGACACCGTCTGCTGGGGGCCGATCGTGGCCGCGGGATACCGCGGGGGAAGCACACACAGCACTTTTAATGGATACCGGCTCAAGCAAGGGGACGCGGTTTTCTTCGAGGTCACCGGGGAGACCCGCCGCTATACCGCGCCGCTGATGCGCACGGCGGTACTTGGCCGGCCGAGCGAAGAGATTCAGCGCCTCCAGGCGGCCGTCGAGCAGACGGTCGAAGTTATTCTCGAAACGGCGCGCGCGGGTGTCAAAGCCAGCGAGGTGGCCCAAGCCGGCGTGGCGAAACTCGCTCCCGCGCTGGATGGGATGGTGTTTCACTATTGTTTCGGCTATCCGGTGGGCATCGGCTATCCGCCGAGCTGGATCGAGCAGCTCGATTACTTCATCGTCGCCGAGAACGACCGTCAGCTCGAAGCGGGCATGACCTTTCATCTGCCGATGTCGGTTCGCAAGTACGGCGAGTACGCGGTCAATCTGAGCCAGACGATGCTGGTGGGCGAGGACCGCTCCGAGCCGCTGGCCAAGACCCCGGCGCGGCTGCGGGTGGTGGAGGCGTGACCGTCCGTCGGACGGTTGACGGGAGTTCCCTCCCGTGAAAACACTTGTCGTCATACCGACGACCGCGGAGCGTGACTTGTTCCTCAAAGGCTGCACAAAGCGCGGGATCCAAAGCGTGGACTCGGTGGCTGGACGGCTTCCGGTTGCGCGTCTTGTTGATATCGACATGACGATTGCGTGCGGCGGCTTTGGCAAGGCGCAGTTCGCCCTCCAAACCCAGCATCTGATCGACGCCGGCGCGGATCGGGATGTCGTTTTCTGCGCCGGCGCCGCGGGTGCGTTAGTAGACGGGTTGTCGATTGGCGATGTCGTGGTGGCGACATGCACGGTCGAGCATGACCACAAGAACAGGTTTACGCCGCGCCCCAGGCCAAGATTCGAAGGCGCGCGGGAGACGATCTCGGAGCTGGGAGGCCTTGCCTCGGCCGCGCCGTCTTTCGGCGTGCACTTCGGGGTGGTAGCCAGTGGGGACGAGGATATAACCGGCGCTGAAAGAAGCAAAGCGCTTTATGAGTCAACAGGCGCGCTCGTCGTCGCCTGGGAAGGGGCGGGGGGAGCCAGGGCATGCGCGTTCAGTCACGTACCCTTCGTCGAGGTTCGCGCGGTGACGGATACGGCCGACGACCATGCTCCCTCGGATTATGACGCGAATCTTGAAGCCGCGATGACGAACCTCGCCGCTTTCATCACGTCCTGGGCCCAGGGACGCGATTCGTCCCCGTGACCGCACAAGCGCAAGATGGGGCTAGCCGACCAGGCCGCGGGCCGCCGCCAGGGCCGCATCGTAGTTGGGGTGCTCGGCGACTTCCGGCACGTACTCCGCGTGGCGGATCGTGTTCTCCCCGTCCACGACGAAGACGGCGCGGCTTTCGATCCGAAGGTCGCGAATCATCGTGCCCCAAGCTTCCCCGAAGTTGCCGTTCTTGTAGTCGGAAACCGTCTTGACCTTGTCAACGTCGGCGGCGCCGCACCAGCGTTTCTGGGCGAACGGCAGATCGCAGCTGACGGTATAAATCTCGACCGCGCCCAGGTCGGCGGCCTCCTTGTTGAACCGCCTGGTCTGCTGGTCGCAAACCGGCGTGTCGAGTGACGGCACGACGCTGAAGATACGAACTCCGCCGCCCGTCGATTCCAGGGTGACGGCGCTCAGGTCGTTGGCGGCAAGTTCAAAGTCGGGAGCCGCGTCTCCCACGGCCAACTCCGGGCCGACGAGAGCGAGCGGATTGCCCTGTAGCGTGGTCTTTCTTTCCTCTGCCATTCGGTATACCTCAATTTTTGATTTTGGGTACTTCGGAAAATCTCGCGGCCGTCGCTCGCTGCTTTGTTGGAGCGAGGCTTGAGCTTCTTTGCGGACTCTGCCGCCGAGCCACAACGAGGATTGTCCCCCCTCCGGCCGCGACGGTTCACAAAACGACAAACTAGCAACCCCCGCGAGCGTTCGTCAACTGGGATGAAGATCGGTTTGGAGCGCGGCGGTGTCGAGACCGCGTCGCCGGCGGCCGTCCCTCGCTCGACATCACACCGCCTCGCAAGCGGTGGATACGCGGGCCAGGCGTGTGGGAGTCGCCTGGGATTCGGCTCCGCGGCACTCTGATAGACTGTTGTTCTCATGCCGCACAAGCGGGACGCAGCCGTCAGCCGGGCGCCGTCGGGGGCCTCGAAAGTTCTGATGCAGCGAGTCAAGGGGTTGGCCGACACGCCTTGGATGCGAGCCTGCCTGCCGTTCTTCAGTCGCGAAAAGCGATGGATCAACGAGCAGCATCTGGAAGTGTGCCGCGTTCCCGCTCCCACGTTTCGAGAGCAGGACCGAGCCGACTATCTGCTGCGTAGCTTCCGCCGGATCGGCGGCCCGTCTCGCATCGACGACGCCGGCAATGTCGTCACGCCGCTGGTTTTCGAGAAGGGGCTGCCGTTCGTGGCACTGACCGCGCATATGGACACCGCGCTGGCCGGGCATCATTTCAGCGACGTCGTGGTTCAGCCCGACGGAACTTTTCAAGGGCCGGGCGTGACCGACAACGGGTCGGGGCTGGCGGGCTTGCTGGCCGTTGCCCGCTTGTTGACCGAAGCCCCTCCGCCTAAACTCGGTCGCAACGTCCTATTGGTGGCGAACGTGGCCGAGGAGGGCGAGGGCAACCTTCACGGAATGAACTACCTTTGCCGGCATTCGCCGTTCTCCTCCGAAATCGACGCCTATCTTGTACTTGATGGCGCCTCGACCGGTCACATCACCGCCGAAGCTCTCGGGAGCCGGCGTTTCGAGATCATCATTGAAGGTCACGGGGGGCACAGTTGGAACGATTTCGGACGCGCTAACCCGATCCATGCGCTCGGCCGCACCGTGGCTGTCCTTTCCGACGCCGAGTTGCCCTCCTCGCCGCGCTCGACGCTCAGCGTTGGCGTTATCGAGGGCGGTTCCGGGGTGAATTCCATCGCCCCGGTGGCGCGCGCCAAGGTCGATATTCGCTCCCGCGGCAGCGCCGCGATGGAGCAACTAGTCGAAACCCTTGAAGAAGCCGTCAAGCTGGGGGTCGAGTTGGAAAACCGGCGTTCGACCGACAGGCTTTCCAACTATAAGATTCGTGAGATCGGCCACCGCCCGGCGGCCGCGCAAGTCCGCGACAACGAGGTCGTGGCCTGCTTCCAGGCGGTGGATTCGCATCTGGGCATATCGTCCCAGCTCGACTGCGCCTCGACAGACGCCAATGTACCCCTATCGCTGGGCTTGCCGGCGGCGGCCGTCGGGGCGGGCGGTCGTGGGGGCGACGCGCACACGCCCTCGGAATGGTTTCACCCCGATGGGCGCGAACTCGGGTTGCAGAGAGTCTTGCTGGCGCTGGGCTTGCTCATGGGGACAAGCGACTCTGAGGCCGACGCTAAGCCTCCGCCGGCCTGAAACGGTCGACCGGCTGACTTCCCGCTGGGAAGGGCGTGTCACCGTCTCTTGGTCTGTTGCGCGAAGCGGGACCCACGTCGGCGGCTCCGTGCCCTGCCTCCACAAAGCCGGCCTGCGTTTCTCGCCGCCTGAGGGCCAAAAGACGCGGCAGGCCCGCTGAAGCGGAAGGCGGGCGGCACGCATCTGCACGGGCGGCAGTCGAGCTCGTCAGCGGCTCCGCCAAGGCAAGCCGTCGGGCGGCGACCCTAGCTATAATGATTAATAATTAGGCTCAATAGCACCCGATTGCCGTTCAAGTGCGTCCAATCCTGTGACGGGGAGGATTTCGGACGCCTAGGAGAAGCTAACGATGGAGCGAAGCAATGTTGTGCGACTTTTGGACAGCTTAGGGCGGCGCAAACTGCTCTCTTTCAGCCTAGTTCTTCTTACATTGGCTACCGGGATCGTTATCGGAACTTTGATCTCCACCGGTGTCGACGCGGCCCGCAAGAACGCTGTCGCTCCCGATGCCAAACCGTTGAGGATACCGGACCCCGTTCCGTTAGAAAACCAATTCTCCCCGATCGCCAAGCAGGTTTGTCCCTCGGTCGTCAACATTCTGGTAGAGGCGTTCGCAAAGAAAACGGAGCGTCCATCACCCCGTGAACGGGAAGGGATAGAAGATTTCTTCCGGCGGCATTTCGGTTGGCCGGAAGGGCCTCTTCCCGGCCAGCCTTTTCCTCCCGAGCGCCGCCGGCGGCCCGGTGAAAGTTCGGGCGTGATCGTGGACGGAAACGGCTACATCTTAACGAATAATCACGTCGTGGAAGGGGCGGACCGCATTCGTGTGCGGCTATTCAATGGCGCCGACGACCCCTACGACGCCAAGCTGATTGGCCGCGACCCCTTAACTGACCTGGCGGTGATCAAAATCAATCCCAAGAAGAGACTGAGCACGGCCCGGATGGGCAATTCCGACGCCGTCGGCGTCGGGGATTGGGCCATCGCCATCGGGTCGCCGCTCGGCTATCCCGAGACAGTAACGGTGGGCATCATCAGCGCTAAATCGCGCGATGTTCGGGGAGCACGGAACATGCCTTTCCAAAAATTCATTCAGACCGACGCTGCCATCAATCCCGGCAACAGTGGCGGTCCTCTGCTGAACATGCGAGGAGAGGTGATCGGGATCAACACCGCGATTGCCACTCACACGGGAGGCTATCAGGGACTCGGATTCGCCCTAGCCTCGAACATCGCCGTCGATGTCTACAACCAGATCATCCAGCGTGGCCGCGTGGCCCGGGGATCGATCGGCATTGAATTCCCATCGAGCCAGACGCCGGCGCTTTTGCGTCGTTATGGAGCCGAGAATGGCGGCGTGCTCGTCAAGTCCGTCGTCGAAAACGGTCCCGCTGACGAGGCGGGGATGGAAGCTGAAGATGTGATCGTCGAAATCGACGGCAAGCCCGTGCCCGACGGCGATGCGCTCATCGCCGTCGTCGCCGCGACTCCCGTGGATTCCACCGTGCCGATCGTTGTGATGCGGGATGATCAAAGAAAAACCTTGCGAGTGACGATCGCCGATCGCGAGGAACTCTTTCCCGATGAATTGGGCTCTGGCCGCCGACGTCCGCAAGAGGACGAAGAGTCAGCCGAGGTGCTCTTCGGTATCACGGGTCAAAACCTGACCTCCGCCGACCACCAGCAGTTGGGCTATCAGGGATCGGGCGGTGTCCTGGTCACCGAGGTCGAGCCCGGCTCTTTCGCCGATGACATCGGTATCCTGCGGAACGACATTATCGTCGCCATCAACCGCCGGCCGGTGAATAACACGGCGGACATTTCCGAGTTACAGAATGGGCTCAAGCCCGGGGACGACGTCGCCGTGAAGGTCATGAGGCGAACGACCCGGCGGGGCGAGCCGAGCTGGGAAGCCCAGTATCTCGCGGATGTTCTGCCCGCATCCTCGGAAGAGCGTTTTTGAATCCCGAAGCCGGCCGGCTCTGATCTGCGCTGCTGGTTGGTGGGCGGCGAACGTAATTGTCCCAACGGTTCGGCATCGACGCTCGGCTGCCGAACATTACCCCACAGAGCCGCGGGCGTTCGCCCGCGGGCCCGCGCCCTCGGTCCACGTGAATTTGTGCACTTCTCGCCGGGTCCCGCGCCTTCGGTTGCTTCGCTTCACCCTAGGCTATAATCCTGCCGCCGCTTCGCGGCCGCCGAGCCTTAGCGATAGGATCTCTGCACGCTTCTCGCCGGGTCCCGCGCCCTGACGGGCACGGCTCTGGCCGGCTCTGCTCGGGTGTCGCCGGCGCGGTCGTGGGGTCAGCCCGGGCAAGCCCAACTATCCTGTGCGGGCCGGTTTTTTCGCATTCAGCTTCTGCTCGATGCTGTTCACGAGCTGCCCTGCCCGGCTGACCATTTCCGGATCGGCCGAGGAGAGCTTTTGGAAATCGTTGTGGGCCTCTCGGGCGTAGCGTCGAGCCTCGGCTAGCCGGTTGGCGTCCCGCAGAGCCATGGCCAGGCTAAAGCGGATTTCGGCGACGGCTTCCCTGTTTTCGTGCAGTTCGTGGTGGCGAATAGACTCGCGGTAGTAGGGCAGGGCCCGGTCCAAGTTTCCCAGCGAAAAGCAGATGTGGCCGAGTTGCTGATTATGCTGCGCCAACGCGGCCCAGTTTTCCGATGGTTCGTGATCGATCGCCCGCATGTAAAGCGCTCGAGCGTCGTGCAGGTGCCGGAATAGCTCCTCTTGAGGGCGATTGGTCTTGCGAGCTTCGGCGAAGCGTTCCCAGGCCACTTGAGCCAATCCGCGGAGGCAGACCGCCCGGCCCGGATTGTCTTCTTCCTCTTTGAGATCCAAGCTATGGCGCAACCATCTTTCGGCCTTGGTCAGGTCCCGGACGGTTTGGTCATCCCGATAGCAGGAGCCTAACGAAAAGGCCCACTCGGAAGCGCTCTCGCGCTCACCCAGTCGCTCCCTGATGGCGATGGCTTCCTCCTCGACTTTACTTTCTGGGAAACCTTGAATCCGCAGGATCTCGCCAAGCCGATAGAGCGACTGGGCGAACTTCTCCAACGTCGCCCGCTGCGCCGGGCTCAAATCTTCCGACGGCAATTCCAAGTAGGGCGCTACTTGCTCCCGATCCCAATTGAGACACAATCGCTGCAACTCTTCGGCGCGCGGCAGTTTGCGCCGCAGTCTGGCGATACGAACTCCCTGCTCCGTGACCGCTCGCCAGAACTCCTCCCTGCCCGGCAAGGCCCCTTGGCTAGGCATTTCCACGCAATCGGAACGCAGCCCGTCAATGCGGTACTCCCATTCGGCGATGCGGTCGGCGTTTTCGTACAGCGCGCCCAGGCCCTCGACACAACCGGCGATCATCTCCCACCAAGCGAGCTGCCGCGCCAACTCGATGGCTTGCAGCAGGTTCGACTCCTCGGCGGCGAGTTCGCCGGCAGCCTCGAGATCCCCTTGCTCTGCTCTCTGGGCGGCGCGCCTGCCCAACCGGCCTAGCTCCTCGATGAAGGATCGCACGGCGAGGCTCTGCCGGGAAGGCTCCTCGGGCTTGGACCGTCCGAACACCGACAGTAGCTTTCGTCCGCTCTCGGGTTCCGAACGGTCGGGATAGTGCTCGGCGAACCGCTTCTCGAGGAACCATCGGAATGCCTCATGAATGGTGTAGCGGTCCGTTCCTTCCTGGGCTAAGAATCCAAAGGCGGCAACGCGGCCCAGGAGAGAAAACTCCGGGTCATCCTTGAGCTCTTGAAACTCCTTCAGCTTTGCTACCTCCGGCAAGTGGCCGGAACCTTCTTGGCCGAACGTATCCGCCAGACATGGTACGCTCACGGCACGGTCAAACAGGTGGAGCAACGCTATAATCGACTGCTCCGGTTTGCCGAAGCTTCGGCCCATCACGTGGTCGATCGTCGCGGCGAGATGCGGCGGGACACCCAAGGCGCCGTCCCCGCCGAACGAAGCAGCCCCCGACTTGAGTTGCTCGACAAAGTTACGAACTTGGGCGCTGCTTTCGAGACCCTGGCGCAGCGTTTGCTGGGCCAGGCCTTGAATAGCCAGGGGATTTCCCTGGGAAAACTCGAGAATCGGTTTCCAGTCGTCCACGTCGCCAAGCGTGTAGCCGTCTCTCTCGGCCAGCGACCGCGCCAGTTGCAGGCGCTCTCGTATGGGCAGGGGCGGCAACTCCACGGTGGCATGGAGATCGCCCAACCAGTGGGATTTGACCGGACGAGACAGCAGCAAGAACTTGGCCTGGGACTCTCGTGCGAGGCGCAGAAAGTTGGCCAGCTCTTCCTGCTCTTCGACGGTCCACGAGGAACTTTGGCCCTGGGGAAAACCGGCTACCTGCTCGACGTTGTCCCAGACCCAAAGCACCGAGATCTGATTGAGCACATGGAGAGCCACTTCCAAGCGCTCTTCCGGCGGCAAGGTGATCCGGCTATAATCGGCTTTTTTCAGGGCTTCCTGGAATACGACAGCCAACTGGTCAAGTACAGCGGCCAGCGTCCTGTGGTTGGCGAACGACGTAAACAGTACCGGCCCGTTGAATCCCTCCGTCAGGGTGTACCACTCCGCAAACTGACCGGCCGTGGCTGTCTTCCCCATGCCGGCTTCGGCTTCCAGCAGAACCACCGACCGATTTCGGAACGTCCTGTCGATCGCCAGCACGGTTTCATCTCGCCCGAATAGGGGGCCGGCCGACGGCAACGGCAAATCGTTTGGTGTCTGGCTGCTGTCGGGTAACGCCGTCTGGGAGAGAGCCTCTTTCACCTGCAGCGCCGACAGACCGGACTGTCCGGCCCCCGGACGAACAGCCGCCAGCGGCTCAAGTTCGTAGGATACGGGAGTGGCCCAATCCTCGAGACGAACCGGCCCGTAGCTGATCTGCCGATCGGCTAGCTCGGAAAGCGTTCTGCGCTGACGCGTTACAGCCGCGCCGACCTCTATTCCGCGCGCCAAATCGGAATAGAGCGACGCAAAAATCTCGGCTGCCTTGAGGGGATCAACGCTGTAGGGCAGGTTCACCGCCGCGCGCACCCCCTTCTCCAGCACGTCGTGGCAGAGTGAGTGGAAAGCCCTCAGGGTCCCTTCCGGGGACGACGCCATATCGTCCGGTTCAGCGCGAAAGTCGTTTCTCGCAACTCGGCACAGATTCAATGTGAGCACGGGGACTTTGGCCTCGCGCATCAGATCACCCAACGAAGCCCCATCCACCAACTGAACGTTGTTGTCCAAGGTCGCGCTGTCGAAAACAAGATAGCCGTGCGGACCCTTCAGAACGGAGGTCAGTTGTGGCTGTTCGAAGACCTCCAGAATCTCCTCAGGCGTGCCGTCGAACTCGACGTCCCCATAGACCCCGTACGCGTCGATGTGCAAGACGTGGAAGGGTTCTCCAACCGCTTCGGCTTCCAGTAAAACGCTGCCCAGCTGACCAAAAGTCGACGGTCGCAGAAACTCCAACCGCACGGTCTCGCGCATCTGCGCGCGGAGCGCCTTCACAAGCCGGGCAGCCGGGGATCGAAACGGCGTGGCGCGCGGGCTGGGTGGTCGGCAGATGGCCGTCAGCACGCGTAGAGGAGCTGTGCCGGCCACGAGACGGCCCGCCTCGGGGGCCACCCCGGCCGGTTTGCGAACAAACGAATAAGCCGCCGTCGCCAGCGTCCGCTGAGTCGCCGTGTCCCGTAGCAGCTCCCAAGGGAGCAGCGATCCGTCTCCCGCCTGGGTAATGATTTCTACTCGGCCCACGCTGAGTTGAGGTTGAAACTTTCTCCACAGGTCTTGCGCGGCTCCGGAGGGGAACGTGAACTGGAAGAGCTGCTGACCGACGGCGGCGAGCTTGCCTTCGATTTCCCGGGCGATATCGGACGCTGATTCAACCGCGTATTCCAGGTAGTCTTCCCAATACCACCGCAGTGCTTCTTGGTCCTCGGAGTCCAAGATGAAGTCGAACGAAGCGCTTGCCGTGGCGGTTTTACCGGCGCCTTCTATCAAAGCGAGGTCAACTTTATGCTGCTCAGGGGATACGCAGGAGTGAGTAATACGAAGTGTGAAGCCCACGAATTCTACGTTAATACATGTCCCGCGGCGGAAAGGCTAATTTCGCGCCGTACGCAAAAAAAGTTCCTTCTTAAGTGAGTTGAGCTGGGGCTACTAGGTGATCTGTTGAAGAACCGTAACCGCTCTGTTTCCATTGACAAAACCGTTGTCGCATCCTCGGCTGAGGTAGAGGCCAGGGTAGCGCTGTTACCCATTCGTGGCGGGAGGATGAGCACTGCACCGAGGTATCCTATTCGCCTTTCAGATAGTCGTACACGATCTTCCCATAGCCTTCCGAATAGCTCAGTTCGAGGTAGAAAGCTTCTCCGTAGCCCCTGGCGGCGAGTGGGGTCAAGTCACAGGAAGCGGATTTTCCCAACGTGACAGAGCCGTCGCCGCGGGAGACGTGGTGATGAGCGACATCGTCCATGACGTTGGCGCAGTCGATGAGCTGCTTGATCACGGGGCCCGGACGGTCCGCGCGCGGGATGATCTTCAATCGCCAGTTGGGACTCAGCGCCGGGAGGTCCGCCGGCTCGGCCGCGGTCGGGGTTTGGCTGGAAGTCTTCAGCACCGGAGATCCCTGGTAGGCGGTTGCGGTATGCATTCCAGCCCCCTCGCGCTGAACCTTGATCTCGGCGTAGACCTTGGGCGTGCCATAGATCTCGCGTCCCGCCGCAGTGCCGGCCGGCCCGTTGTGAAACACGTGGGAGCAATAAAATCCCGGTAGGCCGCGAAACCGGCACGCGAGCATCAAGAACGACTCCTCGAAAGCGCCGTAGCTGCTCGAGTACGGAATCTCGACTCCTCCGGCGATGCACGATCCGGACTCTGAGGCTTCGAGGGGTTCGGGTAGAAACCCGGCTACGCTCTCGGGCGAGGCTTCAAAGAAAACCAATTGCATCTTGACGTCCCGATAAATCGCCGGCAGAAGAGGGTAGAAAGGGTTGCTGGCCGGAATGTTCCAGCCCTCATCGTGCTTGAGTCTCATGATCCATTTCCTGACCGAAACCGGCTGCGAAGTCGGTTGGAGTTTCCCCGCGGCCATGAAGCCCGGGTTCCCAACAAGGGGCTGTTTGTCATGTACCGCCGCGACATGTCGGACCCGGGACAAGCGGGATCGCTTGTCCCTACTTGAGTCGTCACAAGCCGCGGCAGTAGGGGCCGGCGATCTCGCCGGTCCCCGGGGCCAGGCGCTTTACGGACGGAAAAGTCGTCTTCCAACAGTGGTGGTCCGCGGCCAGTTTCGGCACGGCTGGACGGCTATTCTCGCGCGTCCTGCACGCAGTGCCGGCCGTAGGCTTCCTTCAAGGTCGCCGCGATTTGGCTGGGATCGCGCCCCTCGATCTGGTGGCGATGTAGCATGTAGATCGGCTTGCCGTCGCGAAACAGCGCGACGCAAGGCGACGAAGGAGGATAGTCGGAGAGGATCTCGCGTACTCTTGCCACGGCGGCTACGTCTCCTCCCGCAAACACCGTGGCTACTTTCTCCGGTCGAACGTCGTGCTCGAGCGACTGGATCACACCGGGCCGCGCCGAGCCGGCCGCACACCCGCAAACGGAGTTGACGACCATCAACACGGTCCCGCTTTCGGGGACCAGCAGCCGATCGACCTCCTCCGCCGTGCGGGTCTCGATCGCACCGTGGCGCGCCAGTTCCTCTCGCATCGGCGCGATGAAATGCTCGGGGTATACCATCGTGTCCGTCTCCTCTCGCAGATAGTCTAGCAGGCCTAAATTTGTTCGGCGCAAGTCCGCATGATTCGGCTGCTCGGCGCGCCCATCGCGGGCTCGGGCTGTCAGATGGTGAGCAAGCGGTCTAGGTCAGGGCTAAGCAGCCTGTGGCGAAAGTCGCGGGGGGAGCGACCTGCCGCCAATTCGCCCTCGCCATGGCCCCAAAAAAAGGCTCTTCCGGGTTTTTAGTGGGTGGCCAACGGGTAGCCGGCTCCTCCATCCTGCCGACCCGACGTCGCCCGCAGTCACATCGGAGCCCAAAAGGCGGCCAAGAAATCCCCAAATACCCTACACGCCAGTCCGGTCGTGGGCAACTCGTAAAGGGAATAAGACACTGATAAACAGGGAGTTATCTCTTTGAGTGTGGCCACTGGATGACAGTTGTGGATCTGCATTTCACAGCCTTCGGGAGACTGTACGACTACCTGCCAGCAGCCTTGCTCTACTCGTAACCCTTTGTTTATCAGTAATTCTTTTTGGCCAACGCAGTCGCCGCCCGGCCTTGGGGGCCGTAGAGTTGTCACGAAGCCCTTGAATGGCACCGAAGCAGGCTCCGGGAGGTCGGCCTCACAGTGGCGAGGGATCCGTCACTCACCGCCGCCAGCCACTAAAATCCCAGAAGAGCCCAAAAAAAAGGCACTTAGCTTGAAGCGAATTGGCTGGCTGTACCCGATTTTTCGAGGCGTTTATTATTACCACGGGCTACTAGAACTAGGTCGGAGAAGCCGAAACCGTGCGATCCTAGTAAGATCTTAGCGGCTGTCCCGTGGACTTATTGATCAACGCCGGACTCTTGGTAGTTATCCTCGGATCGAGCGCTCTCCTCACAAGCGCTTACACGCGCCGCGCCTACAACCGCTGCCCCGGCTGCGGCAGCCTCAACGCCAAACGCAGGAGCGAGTGCCGAGCTTGCGGGCGGACCATCGGCGGGTAGAGAATACGGCACGACGAGGCGCGGGTTGGGCTGTCCGCTTATACTTGCTCCTAGCAGGCGGAGCAGAGTGAGAAACCCGGGAAGGCCAACTCATAAGCCGAACCTCCTTGTCTTGGGGGTAGACGCGCCATCGGACGGCGGGTCTACTCAGGGTTGGCCGGCTTCGAGGCTTGCATGAACGGGCGAACCCTAGTGCTGCTGGTGCGACGCACGTTCTCCTCCGCTCTGGAAGACAATTGCTTCAACATTGCCAAGGGCGCCGCGTTCTCCGCCACGTTGTCTCTTTTCCCGGGATTAATCGTTGTGGCCGCGCTGTTGTTTCGAGGCGACGCCGCGGAAATGGTTGGTGAAATCTCCCGCTTCATGGGCCAGGTCTTGCCGCCTGATGTGCACCATTTACTGACGGACTACTTGTCGATCACCGCGGGCCGCTCGACGGCTCTTTTAGTGGGCGCCGGCCTGGTGGCGATCATGTGCGCGGCCGAGCTGATGATCAGCCTGATGGAGGGTTTCCGCGCCGCTTATCACCTGCCGAAAGTCTGGTCGGGCTGGAAAGAGCACGCCGTAGCCCTGGGACTGGTTTTTTTGGCGGTTGTCCCCGTGGCGGCGGCCAGCGCTCTGCTGGTGTTTGGAAGGCTGATCGAAGAGCAACTTGTCGAGAAGGCCGGTGATCCGTGGTGGGCGGTTTCGATCGCCGGCCTCAGCCGCTGGGTGCTAGCGATGGCAACCATCACGCTGGTGCTGGGCATGCTGTACCATGTGGCGCCCAACCGCCGTCAGCGGTGGAGAGATGTTTGGCCGGGCGCCGTATTTGCCACGTTGCTCTGGCTCCCCTCAACTTTGCTGTTCGCGCTTTATGTACAATACCTGGCCGTTTATCGCGATCTGTATGGAAGCGTCGCGACGGTGGTCGCCCTGCTGATTTGGATGTATCTCGTCAGCAGCATCGTCATGCTCGGCTGTGAGTTCAACGTCCAACGGGAACGGATGCGGGAGGTGCCGGCTACAGGTCAGTCGGAGGCGGAGACTGCGATCGAAAACCCCGCGGCGCCGGCCATCACGTGATATCATGCTCGCGTGAAAAGCCGGCTGCCTGCGTTCACTCTTGCCGCCCTATCGATCGCCTGGCTGGCGATCGCCGCCGGTCCCCTGGGAAACCAGTATTCCGAGACAGCCAAGGTGAGAGAGATGCTCGCCGGCCGCTCAGTCGACGAACGAACCGCTCTGCTCGACCATCCCGGTTTTCGCGTCGCCGAGGAGATTGGGGCGGCCGTGCCGGGGGACGCCTGCGTGCTTGTTTTGGCCTACGCCGGTCCGGCCGCCGTTGACTATTATCGGGCGCGATTGGCTTACTTTTTGTACCCCCGCCGTGTGCGGGTGGTCGACCGTGTATCAGCCCCGGCCAAGGGCTGCGGATACTTGGCCGTGTTCCGCGACTCACCGCAAAATCTCGCCGGCGCACCTTTTCGCGGCACCTGGGACGAGCAGCAACTCGCCGGCCGTCTGGCCGCGCTTGATCCGGTCTCTGACGGCGATTTCGCCGACATCTTCCGAGCGCGCTGAGGCCTTTGTCCATGATCCTCGTCGGACTCGCGCTCACCTGCTTGGTTGGTTGGCTCTTACTTCCGTCCAAGATCGAAGGTAGCGCCCTATCCCGCTTGAGCTTTTCGTTTGCCGCCGGGGCCGCCGCGATCTCGCTACAGATGTTCGCCTACGATCTGGCCGGGATCGGCTGGAGCCGTCTGAGCCTGCTCGCGCCCTGGACAATCGCCTTCCTATGGGAGCTGTATCGCCGCCGGTCGCTTCTGAGTTGGGGCCGCTGGCGGGACCTCGGCTGGCCGCACGGACTTTTCGCGCTCGGCGTGCTTGCGCCAATTCTCGTTTGGCTTCCCTACGAGCGGACCATGCCGCTGACGAGCGAGGCCTGGGATGCCTGGGCAATCTGGCTCTTCAAGGCGAAGGCCTTTTACCTGGACGGCGGCGTTCACCCGTTTCTCGAACGAAGCGGCGAGTTCGTTACGCAGCCGGGGTATCCTCTGCTCATCCCTCTGTACGGAGCCTTCCTCTACGTATGGAACGGAGGCGTGGCGGACCAAGCCGCCAAGCTGACCTCTCCCTGTTTCTTTCTGGCCACATTGGGCGTGTTCTATTACTTTGCGCGCCGTTCGGGGTGGAAGACGGCGGCGATGGTGTTCACCGTGTTTTTGGCCTGCCTGCCCATGTTCGGCGTCGTTGCGTTCAAGCTGGCGGGCTACGCGGACACGGCGCTGTCGCTCTACTTGGTTGCGGCGGCCGGTTTCTTGTACACCTGGTATCGCGAGGGCCGGGCCATTGACCTAGCCGCCGCCGCTTTGTCGGCTACCGCGGCCGCGTGGACCAAAAACGAAGGGCAGTTCTTCTTGCTGGGGGTTATCCTGCTCGGGGCCGTTGGGCTCGTGAGGCGCCGATCGAAATTGGCCGACTGGTGCTGGTTGCTGCTTCCCTCGGCAATTGTTTTGATTCCCTGGTGGGCGGTTCGCCGGATGCACGGCATCGAAGCGGCCGGGTTCGTGCCGGGTCTGGATTTCGAACCGCGGCTGTTTTGGGTTTCGCTGCGCGCGTTGGCGGCGAAAGCCGGTGAGCTTGGGTCCTACAACGCGACTTTTTACCTGTTTATCGCCAGCCTTGTCGCCGCGGCGCGATTGAAGCCGGCAGGATCCTTCTGGATCATTCCCGGGCTCGCGTGTTGGCAGCTTCTGGGAGCGCTGCTGGCTTACGCCACGGGACGCAACGATATCGATTGGTGGCTGGGAACATCGGCCGACCGGATTCTCGCCCAGATTGCTCCGCTGGCGCTCCTGCCGGCGGCGCTGGTCATGTCTCACTGGCGGCAGCAGGCCGCGGCGAGTCGGGAAACGCCTCGTCAGAGCCGCCCTGAACCGCCGCCCTCCGCGCGCCGCTCCCGCAAACGCGGCCGCGGATCCCGATGAGCATGCCTGCGACCAGTCTTGTTGACGGTTGACGCTGTCCCCACCCCCCTTTACAGTAAGGGTAGAAATCGTTGGTCCGCTCGACCGGCCGGCGGTCCTCGAGCGGGCCGCATCAGCCGGTCAGGTAGGGGGAAGCGCGAGGTGGCCGCGCCGAACCGCAATGCATTCTCACTCAGTCAGCCCCGCGACAGGCCGTAAATTGCAGCTCTCGCTGTGGATCACGGTGGCCTTCATCGTTGTCGAGTTCGCGGCGGGCATCAAGGCCCAGAGCTTGGCGCTCCTGTCGGACGCCGGACACAACTTTACCGACGCGCTCGCTCTAGCGTTGGCCTGGTTTGCCTTCCATTTGCAGTCCAAACCGCCGAATGAAACGAAAACGTTCGGCTACCATCGGGCCGGCGTGCTGTCGGCTTTCCTGAACGCCGTTACGCTGGTCTTGCTCGCCCTTTTCATCTTCTATGAGGCATATTTGCGGTTCCTCTCGCCCCGCGAGGTGCAGGAAAATATCATGATCGTGGTGGCCGGCGCGGGGTTGGTCGTCAACATCGCCGTGATGGCGGCTTTGCGCGCCGACCGCCGCCACGACATCAACATTCGAGGCGCCTTCATGCACATGTTGGGCGACGCGCTTTCCTCGATCGGCATCATCATCGGCGGGGTGGTGATTGCCTACACCGGACTGCTGTGGATCGATCCGCTACTGTCGGTTTTGATCGGCGTGCTTATCCTGTGGAGCGGCTGGGACATCATCCGAGAGTCGTTGAACATTCTGCTCGAAGGATCGCCGCGCGGCATGAAGCGGGAAGACATTTGTCGGGCATTGACGGAAATCGACGGTGTCATCGATGTGCATGACGTGCACGCTTGGAGCTTGTCCTCGAACTCGCACGCGCTCAGTTGTCATGCTCTGATCAATGACCTTCCGCCCTCGGCCAGCGACCAGATCTTGAGGCGCATCAACAACGTGCTGGGGGAACGCTTCCACATCCATCACACCACGATCCAGTTCGAGCACGTGCAGTGCGAGCATGCGGAAAGCATCTGCTCGAACCACCCCGTGGAAGTAGCCGCCGACCGCCGTTAGCCCGCTTTTCTCGCCGGGTGGCGGGTCCATCGCATGCTTCAGCCGTCAGTTGGCGAGAAATGCGGGCTGCATGTCATGTAGCCTAAACGACTCATTGAAAGTGGCTTAGACCCATTGGAGCCAGGGCCTCCTTGGATTGGCAAGGTACAATGTCGTTGAAGCTACACACGAAGCTTGTAGCGCGGACCTGGCGCTGTTCCAGCGTCCGCGTCCGTGGGCGGGGCTAGCAGGCCTGGGTGGTCGTTTGCCCAGACCTGCGGCCTTTTTGCTTTTGTGGCGCACGCATTCTTGCGTGCCGTGTCGCCATTCCTGGCGACATCAAGCTGGGGTGAACCCCTCCGCTGAGACAATTTGCGATAGCGACACTCGCCGTTCAATGGTTTTTCCTTCTCCCCACAGTCTCTTCTCCGCCAGTGTAGTGCGTCGTAAATAGCAATGTTTATTATCTTGGGGACGTCTAGGCAATTGAGAGGACGTCCGCGATGCGTATTGCTCCCCAGATTGAACTGGACGCGGATCAGCGGTCGCGGGTGGAAGCCATCGTGCGGAGCCGAAAGCTGCTGGCCCGTCTGATTGAACGGTCGAGAATCATGCTGCCGGCTGCCACCGGCTGCGGCAACAAACCTGGAGAAAGTCAAACGCGCTCGCCGCTCTCTTGATAAACGTCAATCCGTTTGACGCACTACACTAGCATAGTCCTCGGCTGGTGAAGCGGAGGCGGGCTCTGGTGGAGACCAACCCGCCGAGGAATAGCCGGCCGGAGACTCATCGAAACGATGGTCCGGGGAGCCGGCTTCGGTCGGCTTCCCGTTCGCCCACCCCTTCCCATCGGATCGATAGATCTCCGGATGCCTAAAAAAACTCATCGTCGCTCCCGCACAAGCCGCCTTCGTCCCGGCGGCCCGCTCGAACTCCTCGGGGGACCGGTAGCCCAGCGCCGAATGCAGGCGGCAGCGGTTGTAGTAGCGCTCGATGAAGTCCTCGATATTCGCCCGCAGGTGGTCGAGATCCTGATAATCGTTGGCGTAGATCTCCTCCCGCTTGAGCGTCTTGATGAAGCTCTCACAACTGGCATTGTCGTAGGGGTTCGCCGGCCGACTCATGCTGGGGATCGCTTGGTGCCGGCGCAGGCTCCTCACGTAGGCGCCTGAAGCGTACTGCACGCCGCGATCGGAGTGATGGACCAGGCCCGGCGGCGGCTGCCGTTCGGCCATCGCCTGCTCCAGCGCCGCCAGCGGCAAGCGGGCGGCCAGCGTTCGCCCCAGCGCCCAGCCCACCACCTTGCGCGAGTAGGCGTCCAAAATCACGGCCAGATACACGAACTCGGCCTTCAGCCGGATGTAGGTGATGTCGGCCACCCACAGCTGATTGATCCCCCACAGCTTGATGCGGGCGGCTAGGTTGAGGTACACCTCCAGCGGATGATCGGCGTCCGTGGTGGCCACGAAGGCCCGCGGCTGCGCACCGAGCAAGCCGTCCTGGCGCATGATGCGGGCCACGCGCTTGTGGTTCACCAACATCCCCCGCCGACGCAGTTCCGCCGTCACCCTGCGGTAGCCATAGCGTCGCCGATGTTCCAGGGCCACCTCCTGGACCGCCGACCGCACTTCCATGTCTTCTTCCTCTGGTATCCGCCCTTGCCAAGACCGATAGAAACCCGCCCGGCTTACTGGGGCCAGCCGGCACATCCGCTCGACACTCAGTCTGCCTTGCATCGGCATCGACTCCCGGATTTGGTCGTAGACGCCTTCTCGCCACAGCTGCCGCTGCCGTGGCGTCGAGCCTCGACTTTTTCGAAGGCGCCTTTGAAAAAATCCACTTCCAGCATCTTGTTCCCCAACAGGCGCTTCAAGGCGCGGATCTCCTGGCGTAGTCCCCGCTCGCGGGAGGCGGCCGGCGGACCGGGGCCCTCCTCGCTCGGCTCCCTCCGATTTCGCCACCTGTACAGCAGCCCTCGGTGAATCCCCAGTTCCTTCGACAGCGCCGTCACGCTCTCGCAGCTCTTCAGCCGCTCCAGTGCCATCTTCCGGTATTCTTCGGGAAACTTGTAAACTCGTCTCTTGCCCACTCGCAGTCCCTTTCCCCGCTAAAGTGTCGCTATCACAACTGTCTCATTCTTTGGGGTTCACTCCAGCACGCAAGAATGCGTGCGCCACAAAAGCGAAGACCGCAGACCTGGCGGGAACCGGAAACCGGGACAGCCTCGATTAACCAGACTGTGGACTCTAACTGACTCATTCTATTTAACAGTGTGAGGCGGCCGCAGTCTTGGCGCTCTCCTATCATATTGACAAAAAATAGTTGCTCACTGACGACCGTATTAACCGAGGCTGTCCAGGTTTCGTCGTCCGGTTTCGTCGTCTATCGAATAGGTTGTAGTTGCTGGTGGTGCGGTTTTCCTTTCACCGGAAAGTACCTACTCCCATTCCACGCCCCGCTCCCGCAATTCGCCCTTGAGCGTCGCCTCGTTGCGAAAAACCGTGGCCTCCATGCCTAGTCGAAGGGCCGCTTCGACATTGACGGCCTTGTCGTCGGTGAAGAAGCATTCGCTCGGCCGGCACCCCGCTCTTCGGACGGCCTCTCGATAGATCCTCTCCGCCGGCTTCATCGAGCCAACCTCGTAAGAAAGAACACAATCGTCGAAATGCCGCAACAGGGGATAGCGCCTACGGACGGAATTGAAATGCAACTCGTTGGTGTTCGACAGCAGCAACAGAGTGGTTCGGCGCGCGAGGCCTTCGAGAAACGAGTCCGACACCAGAGGTTCGGGATCAAACATGTTTTCCCAGATGCCGCGGAACTTGTCAAAGCCGACACGTAGGTCAAGAGCCGCTGAAAGCTGTTGGTGAAACGTTGCGCTCGATATCCGGCCGTGTTCGTACACGCTCGCCAGCCCCGAGGCACTGATCACCTTGGGGATTTCTTCGGCGCTGTAGCGGGTAAGCTTGGCCGCCGCTCGGTAGGCGCGGGGGAAATCCAGGCCCACGACAACTTCCCCCAAGTCGAGTAGGACAGCTTTGATCATCTTCGGTGGTCTTCGAGGGCACTGAGCGAGAAGCTAACAGCCCGCGCTAGAAGTGAAGGTCGCGAAAAATTGGGTATAGCCAGCCAATTCGCTTCCGGCCGAGTGTTTTTTTCTAGGGCCATGGCGGGGGGCGAATCGGTGGTAGTCCCCATTTTTCACTCCTGTGCGACTTTTGCCGCGGGCTGCCAGTGCTCGGCCAACGAGTAAGCGGCTGATTCCAACACAGTTTAGTTTGGCAAAACCAGCCCCGCACCGCCCGCCCTGCGGCCAATGTGGGACGCGCGGCGGAACAATCCGAGGCCTTGCGGTGTCTAGAGTTGGCAGAGCACCGGGAAGCAAGCGCTTGTTTTCGACCATTCCGGATAGCAATCGGCCGCCCCTTCCTCTAGTAGGCGGCCGGTCTGAAAAGGAGAGATCAAAATGTTCGAGAGGACATTTGTCGAAAACGGTGACCTGTCGGGGCGCCCCCTGGCGGTGGCGGTCTCGCTACTAAGCCAATGCTTGTTGGTGTGCCTTGGGGCGTTGATTCCACTGCTTTACACGAACGCCCTTCCACTCCGGGGATGGGTAAGCCAGTCGCTGGCCGAGCCACCGCCGGCGCTGGGAGGATTGCCGCGGGAGCCGCAATCCGCCCGGCAACCGAAGGGATGCGCGCCTAGGCGGTTCGAGACCGAAAGCCTGCCGCGGCCGACAACGATTCCGGAGAAAGCAGCTCTGATCACCGAGGAATCTGATCTCCTGCCTGCCGCCGATGTGTCCCAAAACAACCTCGGGGCGGGCGTGCCGGGGGGTGTATTGGGCAGTGCCGGTCTGGGCGGAAATGGGTTTGCCGAGTTGCTCGCCCGTCCGCCGGTGCCCCAGGACGCGGAGCGGAGCGAAGTGGAAGTCTCCGGCGAGCCGATGGAAATCGGAGGCGAAGTGCAGGCCGCGAAATTACTTCGTCGCGTCACGCCCGTTTATCCCTCGCTTGCACGGCAGGCTCGCGTCGGCGGCCTGGTCCGTCTCAGGGCCATCATCAGCGAGGACGGATCTGTCCGCCGGTTGGAGGTGCTCAGCGGTCATCCACTGTTGGTGGGAATTGCGGTGGAAGCGGTCAAGCGCTGGCTCTACCGGCCGACGCTGCTGAACGGGCGTGCGGTGGCGGTTATCACGCGAATCGACGTGAACTTCCGGCTGCGGTAGCACGCTTTCCTGCATCAGGTTCCCGCCTACGCTGAAGCTCGCCACGGGGGACGCTGAAATCCAGCACCGTACGTGGGTACTCATTCTCAGCGAGCACGCGGAGGCGGAATGCGCGCCCAGTGATGTCGGGCGGCAGTGGGCGAACCGGCCGACAGGCGAAGGCTGGTCGCCGGCTCACAGACTGAACCGTGGCCCTGAGGCCGCGGGCCCGCGCCCTAACGGGCACGGCTCTGAGCGGCTCTGATCGCGCTGTTGGTCGTTTCGGCGGCCGGGGTAGTTGGCCCAACGGTATGGCATCGACCCGCTGTCCCGACCGGCTCTTGCGGCATGCCCGCTACAACTGCTTCAGCCATTCGACGGCTTGGCGATAGTGGGGGAACTCCCGCTCGCTCTGTTTGAACTGTTTCGTATGAACCGACCGGCGGTGGGAGCGGTACTCGACCGGGTGTCGCAGATGCAGCATTTCGTGATAGACGAGGTATTCGACCACGAACAGGGGCACGCCTTCACGATCGAGCACCTTGCTGATAATGATGGCGTTGTGGGCGGGATCAAAATGGCCCAGCATGCGCCGCGAGGCGTGGCGGCTCCAGCCTAACCTGGGCTGTCCCAACAGGCCTTGAAAGAAGCGGCGGTTCAGCTGTTGGAAGATCTCTTCCAGATCGTAAACGCGCCCTTTCGGCGAGCGGATCTCTTTACGGCCCCGGATCTCCCTTATCAGTAGGGCCTTGCGCCGAAGGTCCGCGCGGTTCACATAGGAGCGATAACGGCGATCGTAGGCCGCGGGCAGCGGCTTGCGATAGAGCTTCGTCAGCAGAATGTAGGCCAACGCTTCCAGCACGGACGGGGGCGCTCCTTCGAGTAGATCCGATATTCTTACCTGCACTCGCTTGTGTCCCTCTTCCAAGCGAATCGTGCTGTTAACGTCCACGTAGGGGCGATACTCAAGCAAGAATTCAGGGGCCGGCGTCCGAGGTTTCAGTTCACGAAATACTCGCTGGAAGGTTTCCGCCGGGGTTTCGAACGGCAGAGAGGCTTGGCGCACGGACTTTCACCTACTTTAACCCGTATTTCCCGCCACGTGGCGAAGGCGGGTGAAAGCTCGGACTGCCCGAGGCAGTTTGCTTTCTGTCAATAGTCAATTCGGCTGCGGTCTCAGCGGCACGAACCAGCTCCCAGGGGAACGCTTGCGGACTTCCGGCACCCCAGAACAGGTAACGCCACCCGATTCCGCTGTATGATAGACATTTCGCCGCGCGGACCAAAGCGACAGGCGGCCGCGGGACGCGAAAGCAACAGCAGTAGCGAAGACGAAGACCATGTCGGGAGCGACGGAATTGGAAACGCGGAAAGTTCGGAGGGCGAAAATCACCGGTTTGGGCTGCTACGTTCCACCTGGGACGCTGAGCAACGCCGACCTGGAGAAGATGGTCTCGACGACCGACGAGTGGATCCTCACGCGTACGGGGATCAGCAACCGCCACATTGCCGATGAAAACACGGCCACCTCGGATATCGCCAGTGAAGCCGCCCTGGTGCTACTGGAGCAACGGAACCTCCGGGGGACCGACATCGAAGCGATCATCGTCTGCACGGTCACGCCGGACATGCTCTTCCCCTCCACGGCTTGTCTGGTGCAGGACCGCATCGGGGCCAAGGGGGCTTGGGGCTTCGACCTGGTCGCCGCCTGTTCGGGTCTTCTCTACGGCCTGACAACAGCGGCTCAGCTTGTGGCCAGCGGCTCACACGATCGCGTCATGGTGATCGGCGCCGACACGATGTCGAAGATTATCGACTACCGGGACCGCACCACCTGCGTGCTGTTCGGGGACGGGGCGGGTGCCATGTTGATCGAGCCGACCGAAAACAGCCAGGAAGACGCGGGGCTGATCGACTTTCTCCACGAAGTGGATGGTTCGGGGGGCAAGCTGCTGTATATGCCGGCGGGCGGCAGCCGGCAACCGCCCTCGCACGAGACCGTGGAAAAGCGGTTGCACTATGTGCACCAGGATGGGCTGCAGGTCTTCAAGTACGCTGTCCGCAAGATGTATGAAGTCTGCAAGCGATTGATCGAGAGGAACGGACTGACGCCCGAAGATATTGACGTGCTCATCCCGCATCAAGCCAACGCGCGCATCATTGGCGCCGTCGCCCAACGGCTCGGGATCCCCAGCGAGAAGACGATTATCAACATCGGCCAATACGCCAATACGACCGCCGGCACCATTCCACTGGCCACCCGCGACGCCATCGAGACCGGCAAACTCAAGCGAGGCGATTTGGCGCTGATGGCGGCGGTCGGCGCGGGGCTGACATCGGGGGCTGCGCTGTGGCGCTGGGCGTACTGAAAACCGCAACCATCTTCCTTTCCTCGTTAATGCCCACCTACCCGGCAGGGGCCGCGCCTCGTCCCGGCGGCCTTCTCACGCACTGCGACGGTCAGCTGGCGAAAAAGACAGGTTAGCCCGCATTTCTCATCAGCTGAGGGTAGAAGTGCAAGCAAATGCCCGCCGTCAGGGATGTAGGGGCGCGATTCATCGCGCCCGCTTGCCGACATTCCTGTACGCAGGGAGTGGCACACAAACTGTTGCCGCGAGCCGTGGCCACCGAGCCTTTCGCCTCATCCGCAGCGGCCGTGGTGAGAAAAGCGGGGAATCCGTCCGCGGGACTCCAGAGTTTGCCCCGGACACAGAGGAATCTCTGTTTCACTCGGCCTCCCCGTTTTTCACGCGAACTCCCTAGGAGCGACCGCCAGCCCGGCGGCGCGGCGCACTCTCAGGCCATAGCCGAAGGGCTGTTTGCTATGATCGTGCCAGGAACCCCAAGCCCTCTAGATCTCAGTCGGTTAGAGCATGAGGGCGATGTCGGGGGACGAGTGTACCATCATGGCTTCTCCTGGCCAGAACGCGCAACCCGAAGAACAGTCTGAGCAAAAGAAGGTCCGCACCGAAGGTCTGTGGATCAAGTGTGACTCCTGCCGGGCGATCATCTGGAAGAAAGACCTGGAAGCCAACCTGATGGTGTGCACGAAGTGTGGCTTCCATTTCAAGATCAGTGCCCGTTCGCGTTTGGAATGGCTGTTTGACGATGATGGGTGGCGGGAGTTTGACTCCGATTTAAGGACCACGGATGTGCTCGAGTTCGTCGACCAAAAGTCTTACCAGGATCGCTTGGAACAAGCTGAGCGAAACACGGGGTTGAAGGACGCCATCATATCGGCCGAGGGAACCCTGGCGGGCTGGCGCGCTGTCGTTTGCGCCATGGAATACCGGTTTATCGGCGGCAGCATGGGGGCCGTGGTGGGGGAGAAGATCACCCGGGCCATTGAAAGGTCTTGTTCTCAGAAGATGCCCCTGATTATCGTCTCCGCTTCGGGGGGCGCGCGCATGATGGAGGGAGCGGTCAGCTTGATGCAGATGGCGAAGATTTCCTCGGCGCTGTTCAGGCTTGCCGAGGCTCGGCTTCCTTACATCAGCGTGCTTACCGATCCTACGACCGGCGGCGTCACCGCCAGCTACGCCATGCTGGGCGATTTAAATATCGCCGAACCGGGTGCTCTGATCGGTTTCGCGGGGCCGCGGGTGATCGAGCAAACCATCCGCCAGAAGCTACCCAAAGGCTTTCAGCGCGCGGAGTTCCTGCTGGAGCACGGGATGTTGGACGCGATCGTCCCGCGACCGCTCATGAAGATTTTCCTCGGCCGGGCGCTGGACTTCCTCTGCGACCCGCCCTCATGAGCTACGCCGAGTCCGTCGAATACCTGCTCGCGCTGTTCAGCGACGCTCGCGGCCCGCGGCTTGGCCTGGAACGAATCACGCGCTTATTGGAGCAGCTCGGTCAGCCGCAGCGCTGTTGCCGAGCCGTCCACGTAGCGGGCACGAACGGCAAAGGCTCGACCGCCGCGATGATCGAAGCGGGCTTGCGGGCGGCCGGACGCTCCGCCGGACTGTACACTTCTCCCCATCTGGCTCGATTCAACGAACGCATCAGAATCGAAGGGCGGGAAATTTCTGACCAAAACTTTGCCGCCGCGGTGGAAGAAGTGCGGCAAGCGAATGAGCAGCTTGTGGCGCGGGCGGGACGGCGCGTCCACGCCAGCTTCTTTGAGTCGCTCACCGCGACGGCGTTCTGCGCCTTCAGGAGCGCATCCGTCGATTGGGGCGTCGTCGAGGTCGGCCTGGGAGGACGCCTGGACGCCACGAACGTTCTGCAACCGGAGCTGTGCGTCATCACGCCGATCGACCTTGACCATGAGGGACTGTTGGGGAAAGCGAGGCCTTCGATCGCCGCCGAGAAGGCCGGCATCCTGAAACGGGGGGCCAAGGTCGTCGTGGCGCCGCAGCACGGGGACGTCGCCGCTGTCCTCGGGACGCGGGTAAGCGAACTCGGTGTGACGATAATTCGCGTCGGGCATGACTGGCGGGCGGAGAATACGACGGAAGCGGACGGATACTATCGTTTCGAGGCGCGAGGGCTTCCCGAGGGCAAGACCGTGGAAGTCGATCTGCCGCTGGCCGGCGAGCATCAGGTGGTCAACGCGCTGACGGCCGTGGCGGCCTTGGATGCTCTCGGCGTCGAAGCGGCTGCCATCTCGCGTGGGATCAAGCAGACGCGGTGGCCGGGGAGACTCGAGGAGGTGGCCGGGGCGCCGCAGGTCCTGCTGGACTCCGCGCACAACGCGGGCGGCGCGCGAGCGTTGGCGGGGTTCCTCCGGCGGCACAAGCATAGCCGTCCCATTCACCTCATCTATGGAGCCAGCCGCGACAAGCCGGTGGACGAGGTTGCCGGCATTCTTTTCCCGCTGGCGCATCGGGTAACGCTGACCAGCGCTCGAGTGAAACGGTCGTTGAGCCCGCGAACCTTGCTCCGTATCGCCGATCACCACCACGAGCGGATCGATCTGGCGCCGACCGTGGAGGCGGCCCTCTCAGGAGCCCAAGCCAATACCCGCGCGGACGGATTGATTGTCGTTGCGGGATCTATTTTTCTTGTAGGCGAGGCGCGGGAGCTGCTGCGACCGGCCGACGAAAATAGGCCGCTGGGCCGCCGGGCAGTGAGTTTGATTGCGTAGGGGGGAGGGCGGCGGCCCTCGGCAACAGCGTCACTTCCCTGCCCGGGCCGCACCGTCGCGCCGCGCGAATGAGGTTGCACGAGAGGTCACACCAGCCGCTAAATCAGTAGCGTCCACGATCCACCTCCACCATGCTGAGCCATCTTCGATCGGTTTTGTGGATGTGCCCGTTGATCGGAATCTCCGTCGTGGTGATGGGCAGCATTTCGTTGCTCACGTCGCTTTTTGACGCGACGGGCCGGATGCAGCACCGAGTCGCCGTGCTTTGGGGGCGCATCGTACTGCGCATCTGCATGGTGCGGGTTGAGGTCTCAGGCGTGGAGAACCTGGAAGCCGACCGTCCCTACGTTTTTTGCTGCAACCACTTCAGCCTGATCGATACGCCGGTCATGTTCTCCAGCATGCCCCGCGAGTTTCGCGTGTTGGCTCGGCAAAACCTGTGGAAAATTCCCTTTCTCGGCTGGCATCTCCATCGCGCGGGGCACATTCCCGTGCACCGAGATAGTCCTCGGGCGGCCGCGCGAAACATTGGCGAAGCAGCAGACAAACTCCGCGAGGGTCACTCGATCCTGATGTTTCCCGAGGGCGGGCGCACCCGGCAGCCGGTCATGCGCGAGTTCAAACCCGGCGCGGCCTATATCGCCATCAAGGCGCAGGTTCCGATCGTGCCCATGGCTTTGGTCGGAACCCGCAAGATCTTGGCGCCCGCTTCTTCCCATTTGCATCCCGGTGTCGCGGCGCTGCGGGTCGGCCGGCCGATCCCGACCGCCGGGCTGTCGAACCGGGATGCCCAGCAGTTGATCGCCGCCGTGCGGGAGGAGGTCGGGAAGCTGGCCCGCTTTTCTCACGACGTGGCGAGACGAAGTGCGTAAGAGGCCCGTCAGTACAAGGCGAGCCCCGCTCGGCGCCCCGTTTCTGGAAACCCCAGGCCCGCCCGACAACTTTTGCGTCCGGCTCGGAATCCCAGAGAGCGGTTCAAGCAGCGTCCCAAAACAATTCGATAGACTGAAAGGTCTCTAGGAATATACCGTGACCCAGCCTAGAACTCTTTTCGAAAAAATCTGGGACCGCCACGTGGTGACGCACGAGCCAAGGTGCCCGGCGGTTCTCTACATCGATCTTCACTTAGTTCACGAGGTCACCTCACCGCAGGCGTTCCAGGGACTTCGGGACCGCGGGGCCAAGGTTCATCGGCCCGACCGCACCCTGGCGACGGTGGATCACAGCATCCCGACGACCGACCGCAGCCTGCCGATCATCGACCCCGTCGCCGCCCGGCAGGTCGATCAGCTGCGTATCAACTGTCGAGACTTCGGAGTCCCGCTCTATGATCTGGGCAGCAAACACCAGGGCATCGTCCACGTAATTGGGCCCGAGCTGGGTTTGACGCAGCCAGGAATCACGCTTGTCTGCGGCGACAGCCATACGTCGACGCACGGGGCCTTCGCAACTCTGGCCTTCGGCATCGGAACGACCGAGGTCGAACACGTTCTCGCCACACAATGCCTGTTGCAACACAAGCCGCGGACTTACGAAGTTCGCTTCGAGGGTACGCCGCCGAAAGGGATTGTTGCCAAGGACTTGATTCTGGCGCTGATCGCGAAGATCGGCATTGGCGGGGGAACCGGCCACGTCTTGGAATATCGCGGCAGCACCATCGGGTCGCTTTCGATGGAAGCCCGCATGACGATCTGCAACATGTCCATCGAAGGCGGAGCCAGAGCAGGGATGGTCGCGCCCGATGACACGACGATCGAATACTTGGCCGGACGGCCCCGGGCTCCGCAAGGCGCCGATTGGGAAAGGGCCGTGGCAGGGTGGCGGCGGCTGCCGACGGACGAGGGAGCCACTTACGATCGCGGCGTGAGTGTCGATGTTTCCCGGCTCGCTCCCATGATCACTTACGGCACCAACCCCGGCATGGGGATTCCCGTTACTGAACCCGTTCCGGAGCCGTCTTCGATCGCGGATGCCAACCAGAGCGCGGCGCTGCGCAAGGCTTTGGACTACATGCGGATCGAGCCGGGCCGGCCCCTGCTGGGGCACCCGGTTGACGTAGTTTTCATCGGCAGCTGTACGAACTCGAGGCTTTCCGATCTGCGGCTGGCGGCAAGCCTGATGAAGGGCCGCAAAGTCAGTCCGAAGGTCCGCGTGCTCGTCGTTCCCGGCTCCGAAGAAGTGAAACGCCAAGCCGAGGCGGAAAATCTACGCGAAGTCTTCGAAGGAGCCGGGGCGGAATGGCGCGAAGCCGGCTGCAGCATGTGTATCGCCATGAACGGCGACCAGCTCGAGCCCGGACAGTACTGTGTCAGCACCAGCAACCGCAACTTCGAAGGCCGGCAGGGCAAGGGAGGCAGAACGTTTCTGGCCAGCCCGCTGACGGCCGCGGCGAGCGCCATCGAGGGCGCGATCACCGACGTTCGAACGATGCTCTAGGCCCATGGAACCCATCACCACCTTCTCGGGCCGCATGGTGGCCCTACCCGCGCGGGATATCGATACCGACCAGATCATTCCCGCCCGGTTTCTCAAGACCATCAATAAAGAAGGATTAGGCAAAGATCTGTTCCACGACTGGCGCTACGACTCGCAGGGAAACCCTAAGTCCGATTTCGTCCTCAATCGGCCGTCGGCGGAAGGAGCGGCCATTCTGCTCGCCGGCGACAATTTCGGTTGTGGCAGCTCGCGAGAGCACGCCCCGTGGGCGTTGTTGGCCTTCGGGTTCCGCGCGATCGTCAGCACCTCGTTCGGGGACATCTTTCGCAACAACTCTCTGAAGAACGGTCTTCTGCCGATCATCGTGGACCAGGCGACTCACGCGGAGATGTTCGCTCTTGTTGAAAAAGACCGCTCGACCGAGGCGGAGGTTGATCTTCCGAAGCAGGTCTTGCGAATCTTGGGCCGTCCCGAGGCGTCCTTCTCGATCGACGAATTCTCCAAGAAGTGCCTGACCGCGGGTCTCGACCAGCTCGGCTACATCCAGCGGCAAGAAGCCGCCATCGCGGCCTACGAGCAAGCCCTTCCCGGCAATATCCACACGCTGTGACAGGCGGCGTCGGCGCCGACGGAGCGCCCCTTCATAAACCCGCTTCGTCGTTCCGGGCGCTCACAGAGTCGGTCCTCTTCCCTACTACGAAATAAGCCTTCGGCGCTTGCCGTTGTCGTTCGCCTCCAGGGTGGCAGAGCCGCGGCTACTCCCGCGCCTGCAAGGATGCGCTCGACGCAGCCATGGATCTTCTTGCGCTCGGCGACGGCAACGCTGAGGCTACCCTGGGAAGCCACAGACTCACGCATCTCGACCGGCGCGAGACGTTGTGCATGCCGCATGGTGACTCGCAGGCATCCGCGGTGTGCCCTCTCCCGTTGCGGTCGCTTCAGGATCATCTTGTGTTGGAACCCCCCCCGTTCAGAATCACCTCGCACGGGACAACTCCGCCGGTTAGCGTCGTAGACACATTCGATGCGATTACCTCAGAGCGCCCTTACAGGGCCGCGCAGTCGTCTGAACTGGCTCTGAGCGAGATTGAAGCCGCCGCGGGAGCACAACTTGATCCCTCGCTCGTTGAAGCTTTCCTGCAGATCGAAGTCGCCAGACTTTTTAGCCCCGGCTTTCGCAGTCAACCCGACTGGAGCCAGTTGAAAGTTGAGAAGTCCGCGGGAGGCCATTGAGGACCTTTTTCGCCAAGCACTCCCCCCCATGGGCGCTCGTCTCCCACATTCCGCTCTTGCCCGCCCGGTCCTGTCTTTGACCGTCCCGCCGTTCATCAACGCGTCAGGCCCTGTCTGTGCGAATGATCGGGCTCTGGAATACCGAGTCAAGGCAGCGTTTCCCGACCTGGAGGCTGCCGAGAGAGCCGGCGTCAAGGTCAATTCTCGCCTCCCCCGCGGCACGAGGATTGTCGCGGAGCTTCCTTAGAAACCCGATGCCATCGTTTCGAGACATATCCATCAAAGGGAAGCTAACCACGGTCATCTTGACGACGAGCGGAATTGCGCTATCGCTTGCCGGCGGAATGATCCTGCTCTACGAGTATTTCCACTACCAGGAAAACGTAAGCAGCGAACTCACGATCGTTGCGGAAATGATCGGGTTCAACACAGCGGCGGCGATCGTCGTCGGCGATGGCCAGACGGCCGTGAACACGCTGCAAGCGCTGCGGGCCGACGACCGAATACTCGCCGGCCGGCTCTACACGAAAGAGGGCAAGACCGTAGCTACCTTTTTCCGAGAGGATACGGGAACCCCTGACGTGCCCATCGTTCTGCGCGAGCCGGGCGATTACTTGGAAGGCGAACATTTGCTCTTGTTCCGTCGTGTGGTGATGGACGGAGAGACCGTAGGGTCAATCTATCTTCAAGCTAGCCTGGAGGGAGCTCGGGAGAGACTGTGGCAGGATGCGGGGTTCATCGGTTTCGGCATGCTGTTGTCTCTCACGGTGACTCTTCTCGTTTCCACCCGGTTGCAGAAGCTTATAGCCGATCCGCTGCTTCGCCTGGCTCGCGTGGCAAAGGGCGTGTCGGAGGAAAAAGACTACTCGGCGCGGGTTACACGGGGAGGGAACGACGAACTGGGAGTCTTGATTGACGCCTTCAATCAGATGCTCGAGAAGGTAGAAGACAGAGGTGCGCACCTCGAGGCTGAAGTCACAAAGCGAACGCGCGCCCTGGCGGAAAGCGAAGAGCGAAGCCGCCGATTGGTTGAGACGACGAACGTGATTCCGTGGGAAGCCGATGCCGACACCTTGCAGTTCACCTACGTTGGCCCTCGCATTGCCAAACTTTTGGGCCACGAGGCCCAAGATTGGGGGATGGAGAACTTCTGGACCGACCATCTGCATAAACCGGACCTCATCTTCGTCGGCCCGAGAGAGCAGCTCGATGGCGGTCCCCACGACCTGCCCGGAGATGACAAGTTCTTAACAAAGCCCGTCACGGCCGGCGCACTGTCGGAGATGATCCTACACCCGGCGGCTGAAAATTCCGACCTACCCATCGATTCGCCGGACCGATCTCCCGGGGCGGAATCCGCCGAAGGATCGCCAGGTCTTCGAATCCTGGTCGTGGAAGACCTCCCGGAAAACCAGATCTTGATGACCCACCTCCTAGAGCACCAAGGGCATTCCGTCATTATCGCGTCCAATGGCAAGGAAGCTGTTCGGCTATTTGAAGTAGAGACCTATGACCTCGTGCTCATGGACCTTCAAATGCCCGAGATGGGTGGTTTCGAAGCCACTGTCCAGATTCGCACGATGGAGCGTTCCAAAGGCGGCCACACCCCAGTGATCGGCGTAACCGCTTACGCCATGAAAGGGGACCGCGAACGCTGCCTGAGCGTCGGAATGGATGAGTATATTGCTAAGCCCATCCATCGCGAGCAATTGTTTGAGGCGATAGAGCGCTGCCTCCGCTCCCGCACCGCGGCCTGATCCCCCGGTACTGAAGACGTCCGCTGGTCGGGACCTTCTCGCCCAGCCCTCGACGCCCAGCCCTCTTTTCTCATCAGCGGCCGCCGGGAATGGAAGCGAATGCCCGCCGTCAGGGATGTAGGGGCGCGATTCATCGCGCCCGCTTGCCGGCATACTGTACGCTGGGCGACCTACACAAACTGTCGCCGCGAGCCCTGGCCACCGGGCCCTTCGCTCCAATCACTGTGACAGTGGTGAGAAATGCAGTTAGCCGTATTGGCGCCCTGCAGCCGCGGGACACCCCCCCGGGGGCCGGGCAGTCAAGGCAGAAGCTTGGGCTTGGACGGCGATTCGCCGGTTCCCTTAGACGCCACCGGCGGCAGAAGCTCGGGTTTGGGCGGCGATTCGCCGTTCCCCTTGGACGCCACCGACGGCAGAAGCTCGGGTGCAAAAACCGACAGTGTCTTGGCGAGGTTTTCGATGTCGGCGCCCTCTTCGATGGTCACTTCGTTTTCCACCCAATTGCACAACGGAATATGCCGGAAGTAGATTCTTTCCTGAAGCACCAGTGACTTGCGGGTGGCGAACAACATCTTTTGGCTCTTCTGGGATTTTAGTGGCTGGCGGCGGTGAGTGACGGATCCCTCGCCACTGTGAGGCCGACCTCCCGGAGCCTGCTTCGGTGCCATTCAAGGGCTTCGTGACAACTCTACGGCCCCCAAGGCCGGGCGGCGACTGCGTTGGCCAAAAAGAATTACTGATAAACAAAGGGTTACGAGTAGAGCAAGGCTGCTGGCAGGTAGTCGTACAGTCTCCCGAAGGCTGTGAAATGCAGATCCACAACTGTCATCCAGTGGCCACACTCAAAGAGATAACTCCCTGTTTATCAGTGTCTTATTCCCTTTACGAGTTGCCCACGACCGGACTGGCGTGTAGGGTATTTGGGGATTTCTTGGCCGCCTTTTGGGCTCCGATGTGACTGCGGGCGACGTCGGGTCGGCAGGATGGAGGAGCCGGCTACCCGTTGGCCACCCACTAAAAACCCGGAAGAGCCCATCTTTTGTTCGCGGATGAATCGCCGCTGCTCGGTGCGGAGGTCGCTGAGGAAATCATCGAGCGACTGGCGGCGGGCTACTTCCTCGCGAAGGTGGTTGACCTCTTCCAGCGTGTCTTTCTGCGCTTGGATCGAGGCGCGCGCCTCGCTCAGAGATTGACGTTCCCGCGCCAGTTGTACCTCCAGCCGCTGCTGCATGATATAGACGGCCAGCAAGGCCGAACCCAAAGCAATGAGAATCGGGAGGACTACCCAGAGAATCGCTGTCATATCATCCGCCGTGTTTCGAGAACGACACCGCTATTATACACTCGCTTTTTCTAGACAAAACGTTCGTGGAATGAGCGGCAAATAGTAGTATTTGGACCGCCAACGCCGTTCTGATATTGGCGAAACACTTTAGCGCACAATAGAGAACTTACTTAGCCTGCTTTTCTCGCCCGCCCGCGAGTGCGTGCCGCCGGGACAAGTGTGTCACTCGGGGAGGGGTTTCTTGAACCAAGCGGACGTCCCGGAACAATCGGTCGATGCGATTCCCTGCCGGCCGACGGTAACATGGCGAAAATCGCCGTCAGAACAACTCTTCGCTCCAATTCTCGATGATTCCCTTCAGATGGCTGACAAACTGATCCCCGACGGCGCCGTCCAGCAAACGGTGATCGAAGCTGAGCGTGACATAGCATATCGAGCGGATCGCAATCGCATCATCGATGACCACGGGCGCCTTATGAATCGCTCCCAACCCGAGGATCGCCGCCTGGGGCTGGTTGATCGCCGGAGTCGCCAGCAGGCTGCCGAAGCTGCCGTAGTTTGAAATCGAAAACGTGCCTTGATGCACTTCTTCCGGTTTGAGGCGCTTGCCGCGAGCCCGCTCGGCCAGATCGACAAGCTCTTGCTGGAGCGCCGCGACGTTTTTCCGATCAACATTTCGGATCACCGGCACAAGAAGTCCGTCCTTCAACGCCACCGCCACACCGACGTTGACGTCGAAGTGGAAAATGACCTGCTCCCCGTCAAGTGAAGCGTTGACGGTGGGGAACTCTTTGAGGGCCGAGGCTGTCGCCCGCAGAAAAAAGGGCAGGAACGTCAGCTTCACTCCCGACCGCTCGAAGAACGTTTGCTTGCCTGTCTCCCGCAGGCGAGCTACCTGGGTCACGTCCACTTGATGGATGGTCGAAACGTGGGGAGACACTCGCTTCGTGAGCACCATGTGCTCGGCGATCTTCTTGCGCATGATGTTCAACGGCTCGGCGCGATAGTCTCCGAACCGCGCTTGGGGAGCGCTCGGAAAAGCGTCCAACGACCCTGCCGGCGACGGCGGGGCGGCCTCGGCCTGGCCGCCCGCTTCGAGGAAAGCTTCGACGTCTTTCTTTGAAATGCGCCCGCCTTGCCCGGTGCCTCTGACCTGCCGCAGGTCGATACCGTGCTCCTTGGCCAGCCTGCGTACGAGGGGGGAGGAACGTACGCTATCCCCGTCGTCGGCCGTGGCCGGGGCGGGATCGGCCGTTGCGGGCGGCGTGCTCGGCTCGGGGACCGCTTCGGCGGCAGCAGCGGAAGCCTGGGCCGCGGAGGCCTGGGATGGCTCGGCATTCCTCGTAGCTTCGTGCAGCTGCCCCTGGCCCGCTCCGGAGCCGTCGCCGATCCGCGCGAGAACGCTGTTGATCTCGACCGTTTCGCCTTCCCCTACCAGCATCTCCTCCAACGTGCCGGCGACCGGGGCCGGCACCTCGGAATCCACCTTGTCGGTGGAGATTTCAAGCAGCGGCTCGTCGCGCTCTACCTTGTCGCCGACTTTCT
The DNA here is from genome assembly GCA_965206025.1 of Bryobacterales bacterium. Classification (GTDB taxonomy): domain Bacteria; phylum Acidobacteriota; class Terriglobia; order Bryobacterales; family UBA6623. The sequence continues at coordinate 340,368 of CBDBIU010000005.1, forward strand.
TGAGCCACTTGGTAACCGTTCCCTCGACAATGCTCTCCCCCATTTGGGGCATCAAAACGTCCGTCATTCGACTCCCCTCTCGGCGATTCCCCGGCGCGAGGCGCCCTCGATCGCCGCGCTTCCCGGCTGCATGTCACGTGAGAAGACTTGTCCGAAGTGCCATACCAGCCGCGCTTTGAGATCCTGTCGGGGTAGTTGTCGGCCCAGCAGCCGTTCCAGAGACGTCACCGGCTTCGAGATCCCACAGGGCACAATGAGATCGAAATAGTCCAGATCCGTCGACACGTTGAGAGCAAGCCCGTGCGAGGTGACCCAGCGGCTGATGTGAACTCCGATCGACCCCAGCTTCGCCCCCCGATGCCAGACACCCGTGCACCCCGCCACCCGCTCGGCCTCTACGCCGAAGTCCGACACCGTGTTCAACATCACCAGCTCCAGCGCTCTGACGTAGGCCGTGATATCACGCTTCCAGCGGCCAAGATCGACAATCGGGTACGCCACGATCTGGCCCGGCCCGTGATAGGTGACGTCGCCGCCGCGATCGGTCTCGCGGACGTCCACCTTTAGCTCGGCTAGCCGAGCTTCCGCGGCAAGGATGTTTTGGACCTTTGCGTTGCGGCCCAGCGTAATGACGTGCAGATGTTCGACCAGAAGCAGCTGATCGGCGATCTCTCCGCTCTTTCGCCGTGCGACGAGATCTCTTTGTATATCCCAGGCGCGGCTGAAACTTATCCGGCCGAGATCTTCGTATCGGCAGGGTTGGCTGGGCTCTGGGGAAGCCGGCTCCACCCGGGCGGAAAAGTCAGCATCCGCGGTACCCGCCGTTGATCCCGCGGTTAAGCCCTCTGTTGAAACGGTCGCGCTCATTCCCCTCAAGCGTTAATCGTCATTCCGTAGACGCCGCTAAAAGCCTCTTGGACTGCCTCGGAGAGCGTCGGATGGGAGTGAATGGTGTACATCATCGACTCGACGGTCGCTTCCCCGGACATGGCCACTACGGCTTCTGAAATCAGCTCCGTCGCCAGGGGGCCGATGATGTGAACCCCCAAAATCTCGTCCGTCTTCTCGTCGGCGACGACTTTGACGAACCCCCCGCGATGGCCCAGAATCGACGCTTTGCTGTTGCCACCAAAACCGAACTTGCCGACCTTGACAGCGCGGCCTTTCTCCTTGGCCGCCGCCTCGCTGAGCCCCACGCTGCCGATCTGCGGCTCGCAATAGGTAGCCGCGGGACTTCGCCGGTAATTCAGCGGCTCGACATCCTTTCCCGCCAAGCGCCCGACGGCCACTAACCCTTCCATCGAGGCTACATGCGCCAGTTGCGGCGTGCCGGCCACGATGTCGCCGATCGCGTACACTCCCGCTTCCGCGGTTTTCATCCATTGGTCAACGAGGATAAAGCCGCGATCAGTCTCGATGGCCGTGTTTTCGAGGCCGATATTTTCCGTGTTCGGCTTGCGGCCCACCGCGATGAGCACTTTTTCGGATGAGAACCGCTGCCGTTGCTCGTCCGAGCCGGTGAACTCGATGCTCACGCCCGCGCCGTCCTCGGTCACCTGCTCGACCTTCGCTCCCGTGTGAATCTGAATACCCTTCTTCCGGAACGCTCGCGCCAGCTCGCGGGAGACGTCTTCGTCCTCGCTGGGAACCAGCCGGGGCAGCATCTCGAGGATCGTCACCTCGGCGCCTAAGCTGCGGTAGAGGGAAGCGAACTCGACGCCGACAGCGCCCCCACCGACAATGGCCAGCGACGCCGGGACGGCCTCGAGATCGAGGATTTCGACATTGGTGAGAATCCGCGCCGGATCCGCTTCGAGGCCGGGCAGCGTCTGCGCTTCCGATCCGGTCGCCAAGATGATGTTCTTGGCCGCGATCTGCTTGGCGTCGTCCCCGTCCGACACCTCGATCCTGCGGTCGCCCAGCAGTTTACCGTAACCCCGAAGCGTGTCGATCTTGTGTTTCTTGAAGAGGAATTCAACACCCTTGGCATGACGCGCCACGATTTCGTTCTTGCGCTCGATCATGCGGGGGAAATTCAGCTCGACACCCTTCTGGATGATGCCGAACTCCTCACCATGGAGAGCGTACTCGTACAATTCCGCGAAATGAAGCAGGGCCTTGGTGGGAATGCAGCCGACGTGCAGGCAAGTGCCGCCCAGATGGCCTCTCTTTTCGACCACCCCGACCTTGAGGCCGTACTGCGCGGCGCGGATGGCGGCGACGTATCCGCCTGGTCCGCTGCCGATCACACAAACGTCATACACCATGGGAGATTCCAGTTTATCAGAGCGACCCGGCTAGCCCGCTTTTCTCACCACGTGGCGAGGCGAAGTGCGTGAGAGGCCCGTCAGTACAAGGCGCGCGCCGCTCGGCGCGCGGAGGTGTACTTGAACAGTACGTTGAGCACGGCGAGCAAGCGCAACGCAGTAATGGCGGGCCTATTGCGTGCTTCGACCGTCAGGTGGTGAGAAATGCCGGCTAGCCCTGCCGCCGAGGCATGCGCTCACGCCGCACTTCCAGCGCGCCGCCGAGCGCAGCGTGTTGATTTCGGGACATTTCGCGCAGTGACGCACATAGACCCAATTGGAGGGATCATCGGCGCCGACGTTGTCTATCGAAGCGTTATGTGTCGCAATGTGTTACATGAAAAGAGCATCAACTCGAGAACTACGTTTGAGAACGCGAGCGATCCTCGAAAAGGTCGCCGCCGGGCGGGTTTTCGTCATTGAAGATAAGGGTACTCCCGTCGCCGAGTTGCGGCCTTTTCAGATCATCGCGCCGACTCGGCGTCTACCGAACCGGGAGAAACTTCTGAGCAAGCTTCCCCGCGTGAAGACGGACAGTGCGCGGATGCTGGAAGAAGATTGCTGTTGAGAAGAGAGTCCTAGGCCGACTCCTGTTGGTGTTGCCGCACCAGATCGTACATCTTGTCCTTGAGATGTAGCTTGAGCTTCTTGAGCCGCATTTCCTCGACCTGCTCCTCCTGGGTTGGAAACCGCCGAGCGGTAAGTTCCTCAATCCGGCGATTGTAATTCGAGTGTTGCTCCGCAAGCTGGCGGTACTCTTCGTTGGTTTCCATCAGTTGGGCGGACAGGTACTCTCGAGGGATGCTTGCCATGAAGTTTCTCCTGGAGTCGTAACCGCGGGATGCGGTTGGGGGAGATGGCGGACAAAGGGTGAGTGGATCTGGGGACCTGACATCGACATCATAGTTGCCGCTTCATGTCCTCATTTGCCCCGCCAATCCAACCTTACCAGAGTTTCAGAACGATTTCAATTACGACTTGCGCCGTCGTTAGAAGGGTCGGCCGGCGGAAAGTCCAGGAGTCCCTCGCCCAGTGCGCTAGGCCGAGCCAACCTCTTCGGCGGCACGACCGTCGGCGAAAGGCTGTTCGGAATCGGCGGCTGACTGCCGCGGTCGGGAAAGGCTACGGGCCTTTATCCGCGCGGCGCCGAACCCGATTCCCGCGGCCACTGGAATCGCATTCGAACGGCATCTTCACGCGGATTGACATAATAATCTTGCCGCCGCCCGATTTCGGAGAATCCCAGCTCTTAATAGAAGCCGATCGCCGCGGCATTGCTCGCTCTAACCTCTAGAAACACGCTGCCGTCCGTTTGGTTCAGCAACGGGACCACAAGAGATCGCCCAAAACCTTTGCGCGCTGCTCGGGAGCCACGGCAAGATTGAGGATCTCGATTTCGTCAGCACCGAGGGAGCGGTAAATCAGGAAGCCGATCACCGCTTCCCCGACCTTCCCGCCAGGGCCACTTCCGTCGGCGACCAATCCCGCCAGGGCCACTTCAACGTGCGCAATCCGCCGATAGCTCTCTTCCCTCCATTGAGCGGCCTGCGGAGCTAGGGCTTGTATCTCCAGGATACGGGGCAGATCGCCGGGCGTGATAGGGCGTAGAATCACGGTCGCCATGGCACCAGTGTACCGGCTGGCAACCGGCTTTCTATTGCCGGCATTGGTTTGCCCAAGCGATGCCTAGCCCGCCTAGGTGGGCTCGCCGGCGATCGAGAGAGCATGTTCGACCGCCCTTGCCGGGCCATGTTCCCCGGGGGCAAATCGAAGCGCAACCGACCGGGGGCGGCACCACTCACCACATAGTCATGGCACCCCGATATGGCATAGAAGGCTACTAAACCCTTGCCTGGAAGCCTACTAAACCCTTGCCTGCCCGCCAACCGATTAACCGGATGAACCTTCCCGGAACGAGGGAACCGCCGACCGGACGAGCTTCAAGTCGGGCGTGACTTGCTTCGGGGAAATCTCAAAGGAAAGTCTGTCAGGAAGAGGGTCCCCTGAGTTGATGCTCGGTGACCGCTTCCTCGTCGCGGACCAAAGGAGCACCAAGGATGAAGACGGCAGCTAGGCAAGCAATCGCGTTATTGGCGCTAGGCGCGGCATCGGTGTGGATCGCCAGTGACACGGCCCGCGCGCAGGGCCAGGCGGGCACGACGCTCTTGGCCGACAAGACGGCTCAGGGCTATTTCGACAGGACTGAGAACTACGACTGGACGGTGGCGAAGACCGTGGACAAAGCAGCTCTGACGATCAAGCAAGGGCAATCCGACACCGTCGAATTCACGATCCAGGCGGCCAGAACCGGCCCGCTCGTCACCGACGTCTTCGGCGTCAGCGGCCAGGCCTGCGTGACCAACGGAGGCGAGCGGCCAACCCAAGGCCTTACGCTCTTCGACCATGTTCAGTTCAAGAGCGGTGCCGGGCCGTTTCAAGAATTGGGCGCAAACCAAACGCTTACAGGCTTTCTCGCCGCCGGGGCCGGTAACTGCTTTCCCTACGACATTGAGTTTGTTCCCGTACCCGGAGCGACCTACCGAAACGCCGTCCACGTGACTATTACCAACCACTCCGGCCAGCTGGGGATACCGTTCGGCCCCGAACCCAAGGCCGGCTTCTCGCTTCCCACGACACCCACCGTGGTTCAGATCGACGAAGGCGCAACGGTGACCGACACTCTAAGTTGCCCGGCTGGTTTTACCTGCACGCCCGCGAGCGGCGGCGTGCATTCGTTTTCCGCTACCGACAGTACATTGCTGGTCGTCCAGATCCAAAACGATAGCGCTCAATGCGACACGAACTTCCGTCTGACCAATATGGTCGAACTCGACGAAAACGACACCCATCAGAAAGACAACGGCGACGTCTTTGTTGATATCTACACGGGACTCTGCGAGGAACCCCCCAACCAAGAGCCGGGAAACGGTTGCACGTTGACGATCGGATACTGGAAAAACCACGCCGGTTTTTCGGGCAAGAACCGGGACCGGGTGACACCGTTACTGCCGGTTAAGCTCGGTGCGGGAGGGGGCGCAACGGTGGTTGTAACGACAGCTTCTCAGGCCGTCCAAATCTTGAGGATGCGATGGAACGGCGGTCGGTCTTCAAATGGGATCAGCAAATTGTACGCGCAACTGCTGGGGGCGAAACTCAACATCGCCAACGGCGCGGACGGCTCCGCCGCTGCCGGGGCCATTGCGGCGGCCGACCTGATCCTTGCGGCCTATGATCAGGCGGCCTGGAAAAGCCTCAGCCGTAAGGATCGCTGGACAATCTTGAAATTGGCCAAGGTTCTCGATGCCTACAACAACGGGAGAATCGGCCCAGGCCACTGTGACAGATCATCCAAAGGCTCCAAAGGATCCAAAGGCTCCAAGGGTGAGCACGAGGATAAGGACGAGGACGAGGAGAAGAAAAAGAAGCGCAAATGGCGATGGAAATCCAAATCTTCCTGAAGGCGAAGAATTCCGGACTGTTTCCAAGGCTGGGCTAGGGCGTGCTGTCCTAGCCCGTTTTTCTCACCAGGTGGCGGTAGAAGCACGCGATACGCCCGCCATTACTTCGGTGCGCTTGCTCGCTGTGCTCAACATAATAGGATTCAAGAATGTAGGGGCACGGCATGCCGTGCCCGAAGCCGCCGAGCAAAGCCCCGCCGTTTGAGATGTAGGGGAGCGATTGATCGCGCCCGCTTGCCTTAGGAACTGTAGGCCGACCGAGGTAAAACCGTGGCCGAGTACCCCGGCCCAGTGGCTCGCCGATGATAGATGATGATCGATGCGATCCACAAACTCAGCGGAGGGAAGCCACTTCCGGCGCCACCATAAATCTTTTCATGGCTTCTTCCATGGGGTGGCAAGGCAGCGACACGGGGACCTCGATCAACGATGGGCCGTCTGCATCTAATGCGGATCGGATGGCGGCGCCCAGTTCGCCGACCGCTTCGACTCGCCGGCCGCTTGCGCCGAACGCCTGGGCCAGCGCGACAAAGTCCGGGTTCACCAGGTCGGCGGCGTGGGTCCTCCCATAGCGCCCCTCCTGTTGTGGCCGAAGGACGCCATAGCCGTTGTCGTCAAAGACGATGACGACGAGGGGTACGCCGAACTGCACGGCCGTTCCCAGCTCCTGGCAGGTGAACTGGAAACCTCCATCGCCCGCCAGCACGACCACCGGCCGTTCCGGGACGGCCAGCTTCGCCCCAATAGCCGCCGGCAGGCCAAACCCCAATGTTCCAAAGCCCATCGAAGTGAAGTAGGTGCGCGGCTCAAAGACATCCAGCAAGTGGTGGCACCAATAGGCGACGACCGTCAAGTCGGAGACGATGATCGTCTCCCGCGGCAGGGCGGAACGCAGCGTTCGCACCAACTCGACAGCCTCCGGCGATTGCCGATGAAAATCCCGCATCAGACAGGATCGGAGTTCCGCCACTTCCGCGGCGCGGGAAGCTCGCGGCTGATCATCGCCGCACAGGTCGATCAGGGCTTCAAGAGCGAGCCTTGCATCGCTGACGATGCCTTCGGAAACGGGGTAATTGCGGCCGATCTCCGCCTCGTCAACGTCAATGTGGATCAGATGTCCCGGCAAGCGCAGCGACCAGGCCGCTGTCTCGCTCTCGGGAAAACGGGTTCCGACGGCAAGCATCAAGTCGCAGCTTGAAAGGTGCTCGCCGCCAATCGGATGCTGAAGCGTGTTGCCGGCGGCCAGGGGATGATCTTCCGGCAAGCACCCCTTGCCCTGCGTCGTCGAGAAGACAGGCGCCTCGAGCATTTCGGCCAGGCGGCGCAGCGCCGACGATGCACTACTCGTAATCACGCCTCCGCCGGCCCAAATCACCGGGCGTTTGGCCTTCTTGAGGAGATGCGCGGCTCTGTCCAGAGCGTTCTCGTCAGGTTGCGTCGTTTCCATAGGGGCGGTCTCGGGGATGTCAACTTCACTGGAACCGTCCAGAACATCGAAGGGAACTTCGAGCGCCGTCGGCCCCGGACGTCCGCTTTTCATTTCGAAGAACGCCTGGCGCACGGCTTGGGGAATGGCAGCCACGGTCTCGCAGCGCCGGGCGAACTTGGTCACAGGCCGAAAGCCGGACAACTGGTCGGGAGACTCATGGCCGTAACCTTTGCCCTGGCCCAGATGCTCGGCCCGTATCTGGCTGGCAACGGCGAGAATCGGCGAAGACTCGCTGCAGGCCGTGCCGAACGCGGTCAGGGCGTTCATCACCGCCGGTCCCGTCGTCGTGATGCACACGCCGGGACGGCCACTGGCGCGGGCATAACCATCCGCCATGAAAGCCGCCCCCTGCTCATGCCGCGTGAGAACATGCTCGATGCCGGAATCAAGCAGCGCTTCGTAGACAGCCAGGTTGTGGGTCCCTGGGATGCCGAAAACGGTGCGCACCCCGTGCGCCGCCAGCGACTTTACGACCGCCTCGCCACCTGTGAGGAGCATGAGTTTCCAACCTTTCCGGAGCGATCACTGGCCCTTTCGGAGAGCCGGAGCAACCGCGCCAAGACACTAGTGTGATGGATCAAGAGTTCGTTGACAATCCTAGCCCGCATTTCTTTAAGGCCCAATAGAAATAAGGGAACATTATCATTGGGCTACAACATTCCGAAAAGGTTGTTCTCCGACCGGCTGTCGGGAGCATTTTCCAATCCAAGAATGATCCTGAAAAGGGGTTGGTCGGGCGAGGGGCCGGCGCTGCGAGTGGATCTCCTTTCTGAGGGTGTTCGAGGGAGGTAAGGGGGAGGGGGAAGCGGAACTGGGTGTGGCCCGGACCAGGGACGTTGGTCGAGCTTTCCCCTCCCCCTGCCATCCATGCCGAGTCCGGGGCGGCCAGGCCCCGCCCCCTCGTGCTGGGATTTACCAACGGGAGCGGCAGCTGGCCAGCAGTTTCCGCTTGCGTTGCTGCATGTGGCGGGCGCATTCGGTATCGCTCATCCGCCGTGCTTGCTGTTCGAGATAATCGGCCGTGATGCCTTCCTTCAAGTGCTGCTGCCAGTGGTCGAGCGAGACCAGTTTTTCGTAAGGCGTGCGGTAGTCCCCGAGCCGATAGCGGCGCCGTCGCTTGCCGTTGTCCATCACCTCCACGGTGGCGAACCCGCAGGGACGGTGATAGTTCAAATAGGGGTTGAAATGGGCCGTGTAGAAGCGCTGGAACTCCGCGGCGTGGACGGCCGGGATCGGCTCGTGGCCGAGGTGCTTGCGCACGACCGCTCCGTTTTTGCCCTCCACCAAGGCGTTGTCGGTGGTGCGATGCGCCCGCGACTTGGTGAACTCCCCGATCAGCAGCTTGTTGAGCAGCTTGGCCACCCGGCGGTTGAGAAACTCCGAGCCGCTGTCGGAGTGAAAGCCGCGGATGCGGAAGGGGAACTGGTGCAGGATGGCCTCCAAAACGGGGATCAAATGGGCTTCCGAGATGGTCTGGCAACAGCCCACCACCTGCCACTGCGTCACCGTATCGACGGCATTGACGTGGTACAGCCCGGGGCGCGTGGTGGTGTCGCCCTGATGCACCGTGTCGACCCGCAAGTAGCCGGGCCGCCCGCACGGGTTGGGCCGCCGCCGCTCGCCGATGGCCACCGCGCGGGAGCGCGTCCGGGTGTGATGGACGTGGTGTTCGCGATAGACCGCGGTGCGTCGCAGGTTGTAGATGTGCGAGGCCGAGAGGGAGGCCAATCGTTGGTAGGCGGCCTGGCCGTAGACGTGGTGTTCGCGCCATAGGATGCGCCGCAGCGCCGGGCCCGACAGCCCTTCGTGGGCCGCATCGACGGTGGCCAACAGAGCGATATCGTCGTGTGTGTAGCGGCGCGGAAAGCGATGCCGGCGGGGCGGGGCGGGCTCGACGGCTCCGCTTTGGCGGTAGCGCCGGATCAGACGCGTGATCTGCGCCAAGCTGCGCCCGCAGGGTGCGCTCGACGAGGCCGTAGATCTGCTTGCGCTCGGCGCCGGTAAAGCTGAGGCGACCGCTGGAAGCCACAAACTCGCGCATCTCGCCCAGCGTGAGACGTTGTGCATGCTGCATGGTGATTCGCATTCACCCGCAGTGTGCCCTCTCCCGGCTGCCGTCGTTTCAGGATCATCTTGTGTTGGAAACACTCCCCCCGTTCAGGATCATCTTGCATTGGACAACTCTTTTTTTCCCAACCGAAAGACCACCCTGGTACAATCTTGAATCTCCAGACCTACCCGAGGAAAGCCATGAAAGCCATTCGCGTTCACCAAACCGGAGGACCCGAGGTCCTGCAATTTGAAGACGCTCCCGATCCGGCTCCGGGACCGACCGGCGCCGTCGTCAAGATCGAGGCCGCCGGAGTCAATTTCATCGACATCTACTTCCGCAGCGGACTCTACAAGACCGATCTGCCCTTTACCAATGGGCAGGAAGGAGCCGGCGTGGTTAGCGCCGTGGGATCGGATGTCAGCGAGTTCCAACCCGGCGACCACGTGACCTATACCGGGGTCGTGGGGTCCTACGCCGAATACGCCGTCGTGCCCGCCGATAAACTCGTCAAACTGCCGGCTGGGATGGACACGCGAACCGCGGCGGCGGTGACGCTGCAAGGGATGACCGTCCACTACTTGAGTTACTCCACCTTCCCGATCGAAGCGGGGCACACTGCCCTCGTCCACGCCGCCGCAGGCGGAGTGGGCCTGCTGCTGGTCCAAGTGGCGAAAATGCGCGGGGCTCGGGTGATCGGAACCTGCTCCACCCCCGAAAAGGCGGAACGGGTTCGGCAAGCGGGCGCCGATGAGGTCATCCTTTACAGCGAACAGGATTTTGTCGCTGAAGTCAAACGATTGACCGACGGCCGGGGCGTTGATGTTGTCTACGACTCCGTCGGCAAGGCGACCTGGGAAGGTAGTCTCAACTGCCTTAGACCGCTGGGCTGGATGGTGTTTTTCGGCAACGCCAGCGGGCCGGTCCCCGGCATCGAGCCGCTGACGCTCACCGCGAAAGGTTCGTTGATTCTGACTCGCCCGAGCCTGGTTCACCACGTGGCGAGCAGAGAAAAGCTGCTCGAGCGGGCTGGGGACGTTTTCGACTGGGTACTCTCGGGAAAAGTGAAACCCTACATCGGGGAAACGTTCCCCTTGGCCGAGGCCGCCGAAGCCCACCGCCGTCTGGCGGCGCGGCTGACGAGCGGCAAGATTCTACTGCTGCCGTAGCGGCTCGTGGCCAAGGTTCCCCCAGCCGCGCGGCTTGCTCCAAACCGTGGGCAGGCGAGCAACAAGCCCCCGCCGCGGCATTTGCGATTGGTCTTCGTAGTTTATGAGAATAATAAGGAAGGCAGCACTATTGTTTCCGATCAACCACACATCGGCCGAGCCATAGCCCAGGGAGTCAGCAAACGAATGTTGGAACGGATCATTGCACTTTTATTTTGCCTCATACTCGGCCTCGCCAGCCTCGGCGTAGCCGGCTGGCTGGCGGTGACCGGCAAGGTCATTGAGTCTATAGACGGGTTGTTCATCGTCCTTGTAGCTTTGCTTACAGCCGTGATTTGCTTCGGCTATGTAGGCATGCAAGTGCAAGTCGCCCTGGCCCCGGAGTCCAACCCCAAAAAGCGGCGGTGAGCGCTTGGACGGGATAGCGTCCTCCCACCGGCGGGCGCTCCGCGCCAACGGGGGTCCCGGCAGACGCCGTGTGGCTGTTGAAGGGCAATGATAATGTCCCCTTGAGCGCCCCATAGAAATGTCCCCTAATCGGGGGCTCCAAAGGAGGAGCGGAGATGGGGAAGGACATGGATGAATGCCAAGGAACTGAGGCGCGGCGAAGTGCTGAGCCGAGTGAAACGAGGGGAGCTGAAGTTGACCGAAGCGGCTGAGCTGCTGGAGGTCAGCTGCCAGCAAGCGAAGCGGCTCAAGAAGCGTTACGGCGAGGGAGGGGCGCAAGCTCTCGTGCATGGCAATGTGGGCCGCGTGTCGAACCGCGCCAAGTCGCCGGAAGTTCGCAAGCGAGTGCTGCAACTGGTGCGCGAGAACTATTCGGGCGAGCCGCGAAAGCGTTTTGGGCCGACGCTGGCGTCGGAACATCTGGCGGCCGATCACGGTCTCGAAGTGCCGTGCTAAACCTTGCGGCGCTGGATGCTCGCCGCGGGACTGTGGAGGGATGGAAAGCGTGGAAAACCTAGCGCGACAGCGAGAACGGTTCGCAGCGCAACGACAGGTTTTCCACCCTCCCCACCGTCCCTTGGAAATCGCGGGCGCGATTCCCACATTCCCACAGCCCGACGACGACGACGATACTCTCCTACCAACCGACAAACAACAAAACCAAGGGGACATTTCTATTGGGCCTTGACATTGACGCAACTCTCCCTCTGCGGTTGACTATCCTATTGGGCCTTGACATTATCCCAAGGTTCTATACTGAGACTTAGGTCAACTATTGAGTTTCGCAAATTATGGTGACGTGGTCCGTGTTCAGACCGTAAGGGCACGGCATGCTGTGCGCGGGTTCGAAAGCTACTGTATTCTGCGAGTCCCAATAGGGCATTCCGAGGAGGAGAGATCATGAGTCCGCGAGTCAAGTTCAGCATTGTCACCGTCGTCATTCTCGGCGTGCTTGTGTGGCTGGGTGTCGCCGGCATCAATGAGACGAAGACCTACTACGTGACGGTCGAGGAACTTCACGCCATGGGCGACGCCCAAGATAGAAGGCTCCGCGTCGGAGGCGACGTCGAACCGGGATCGATCGTTCGCAAGGCGGACCGGGTCGAGTTTACCATTACCCAGGAAGACCGAAAGTTGAGCGTCGTCTATGTCGGGCGCGACCCGCTGCCCGACACTTTTCGTGACCGCGCCCAAGCGCTCTGTGACGGCAAGCTGCGCGGCGACCAAGTATTCGAGGCGCGCAAGATTCAAGCCAAATGCACGTCTAAGTATGAGGCTGACCCGGGAGGCGGGGCCAAGCCCGTCCACGAACCCACGCCCGACCGCGAGGCGTCGCTGTAATCATGGCGGGCGGGGAAGCTGGCCTATATGAAGGGGGTCGACGGGATCCTCCGTTCAGGTCGCCAGTGTTCCTTTCTCGCCACCGGCAGAGCGATTTCTTCATAAGACCATAGAGGATGGAAAACCTCGGATATCTGGCACTGGTTCTTGCCTTGTGCCTTTCCGCCTACGCTGTCGTCGCCGCTGTCGCCGGCAAGTTGCGCGGCAATCTCTTCTTGGAAGTCAGCTCGCAGCGGGCCGTTGTGGCGGCTTGGCTGCTCATTACAACGGCCTCGGGGCTGCTTCTATACGACATTTTCACAGACGACTTCCGGCTCAGCTTTGTCGCCGGCAAAAGCAATGCCGACTTGCCGGCGGTCTACAAGTTCGCTGTTTGGTGGGGTGGGCAGGAAGGGTCTTTGCTGTTTTGGACCTGGATTCTGGCCAGCTATTCTTTTGTGGCGGTTTACACCGGCCGCCGCAGGCACCGCGACATGATTGCCTACGTCGTGGCGATCATGATGACCGTTCAGGCCTTCTTCCTCATTCTGGTGAACTTCGTCGCCAATCCGTTCCAGGTGCTGATGGCCGGTCCGCAGATCACCTCCCTACCGGACGGCAACGGGCTGAACCCATTGCTGCAGAACCCTTACATGGCAATCCATCCGCCGATGTTGTACCTCGGCTTCGTTGGTTTTACGGTGCCGTTCGCTTTCGCCATGGCCTCTTTGATTACTAGGCAGCCGGGAGACCGTTGGATCCGAACCACGCGGGTCTGGACGATGGTTACCTGGCTGTTTCAAGGCGTAGGCGTTCTGCTTGGCGCCAAGTGGGCGTACGTGGTACTCGGTTGGGGCGGCTACTGGGGTTGGGATCCCGTCGAAAACGCCTCCCTGCTGCCCTGGATAACCGCAACGGCCTTTTTGCACTCAGTGATGATGCAGGAAAAGAAGGGCATGATGAAGATGTGGAACATCGTGCTGATCTCGGCCACTTTCTTCCTGTGTATTTTCGGCACCATGATGACTCGCAGCGGGCTGGTCAGCTCCGTTCATGCTTTCGCGCGGTCAGCCATCGGCAACTATTTCGTGTGGTTTCTCACGCTGGGGATCGCCGCGACCATTTTCCTCATTCTTAGCCGCCTCGATTATCTGAGGAGCGAGAACCAGCTCGATTCCGTGCTTTCTCGCGAGTCAAGTTTTCTGTTTAACAACGTGATCTTGTTGGCCAGTTGCTTCGCGGTGCTGTGGGGTACCTTGTTCCCCGTGATTAGTGAATTCGCCACGAATGAGAAGATCAGCGTCGGGCCGCCCTTTTTCAACAAGGTGAACATCCCCATCGCGCTGGTGTTGTTGCTGCTGACGGGCGTCGGGCCGCTTTTCGCTTGGCGGCGTACGTCGCTAGAGAGCCTGCGACGAAACTTTCAGTGGCCTGCGCTGGCCGCGTTGCTGTTGGGAGCGGCGCTTGTCGTGGCCGGTATGCGGCACTTTTACGCGGTCATCTGCTTTGTGCTCTGCCTCTTCGTGGCCATTACGATCGTGATGGAGTTTCACCGGGGTGGTCGCGTGATCCAGCGCAAGCAGGGGAACTCTTACCCGGGCGCGCTCGTCGAGCTGACGCACCGCAATACGCGGCGCTACGGCGGATACCTCGTCCATATGGCCGTGGTTTTGATGTTCGTCGGCTTTGCCGGCGCCGCGTTCAACCAAGTCGGCCAGGCGGAGTTGGCTGTCGGGGATGTGCTGCGGCAAGGCGAGTATGAGTTTCACCTCAAGGAAATCGCGGAAGACGACAATGGCAACTATGCCAGTGCGGCCGCCGTGATGGAACTTCGCAGGGAGGGCGAACTGCTCGAAGTCATGCGGCCCGAGCAGCGCTTTTACCACGCCAGCCGACAGACGACGACCAACGTGGCGATCCGCTTCGGTATGGACGAAGACGTGTACCTGGTCTACGCCGGCACTTCCAGTGACGGGCAGACACCCGTTATCCAGGCCTATATCAACCCCCTCGTCAACTGGATTTGGTTGGGTGCTTTCGTGATGATACTCGGCACCCTGGTCGCGCTCATTCCCAACAAGGTTAGGCAAGTTCCTGCGAAACCGATGATCGCGACCTCGGTTTCGGAAGGAGAGGAAGCCCCTGCGATTCTTACGAAGAGTTAGCGTTATCGTGCTCCTGGCGGCGCCCCCCGTTTTCGCGGAGAACGTGACGACCACCGACGAGATGTATCTCAAGGTTCGGGCCGTGGGCGAAAAGCTTAAGTGCCAGTGCGAGTCGCAGTGTTCCTATACAGTTGCCGGCTGCAACATGCTGCATTGCAGTTTCCGGGGAAAGGTGAATCCGGAAATTAAAGCAGCGATTGAGGCCGGTTTGCAGCCTGAGGCTATCATTGAAAACTTGATTGCGAAATTCGGCTCGGCGCTGCGCACAGAGCCGCAGGCCGAGGGCTTCGGCCTGTTCGGTTGGGCCATGCCGTTTGCCGCTCTTCTGGCCGGGCTGATTATCGCTCCGGTCGTTGTGCTGAGGTGGCGCGCGAAGCACCCCGCGACGGCGTCGGCGCAAACCGGCGGGGACGTGCTGGCCAAGTATCGCGATCAGATCGAGAAGGAAGTGGACGAGCTAGAGTAAGCTTGGTCCCGATGCTTATCGTCTGTTCCATCGTGCTCGTTCTGGTTGCGCTCGGGCTGCCGTTACTGATTCGACCGAGCTCGATCCCGCCTCCCGAGCCAACCTCTCCCACCCAGCATCTCGAGGACAGGAAGGCCACGATTTACGAGAATCTGAGGGACGCTCAAGCCGAGTATCACATGGGCAAGCTCTCCGACCAAGACTACCAGCAGACCAAGCTTGATCTACAGAAGGAACTGGCCGGCGTGCTGGCTGAGATCGACCGCGTGACGAGTGCCGAACAAGGCAAGTCCGCGTAGTCCGTTGCGATCGCGACCGGTTAGTACTGCAAAGTAAGACGCTTGTCGAAAAGGCCGGAAAACTCCATGGAGCGCAGGCTTACGTGAGACCGGAAACGGAGCCGGGGCCGCGAGGCAGCGGTCAAGTTCGCGGAATGGCTCGCTGTTGCGACCACACAACGCCGCTTGGGCTTGACCGCACCCTGGCGGATGCGGCTCTGCCGGTTCCCGTGCATCGGTGGGGTCCCCTCTGGGTCCTCGCCGCTTTCCTGCTGCTGCCGGCCGTTGCCTGGGGGGCGATTCAGGGTAGGGTCTACAACGGTACAACCGGGGACTTCGTTCCGAGAGTTCCGGTCACCCTGATTGAAATCGGCGGGGCTCAGGGCATGGCCCCGGTCGAGGAGGTCTACACAGGTTCTGACGGCAGTTTCGCCTTCGACCGACAGGTTGGGGGAACCGATGGACGGGCAGTCCATGGGATGTTACGAGCCGAGTTTGAAGGCGTTTCCTACAGCCAAATCATCGCGCCGGGCGCGCCGACCGACGACGTTCGCGTCACCGTCTATAGCGTCGCGGAAGAGGAGTTAAAGCCGCGGGTCCACGGCTTGCTGCTGGAGCCCCGGGACGGAGAAATCCTCATCAACGAGTTCTTCTCGTTTTCAAATGAAACGCAGCCCCCGCGGACCTTTCGTGATGCCGACCGCGGTGCCGTGCGTTTCCACCTAGGGAAAGAAGCGCACTCCTCGCTTCAAGTCAGGACAACCGGGCCGGCCGGTATGCCCTTGCCAGGGGCCGTATCCGACACGGGCGTGGAAGACGTTTATTCGGTCGACTTTGCGCTCAAGCCTGGTGAGAATCATATCGAATTGACCTACCGCGTCCCTCA
Source organism: Bryobacterales bacterium (assembly GCA_965206025.1). Taxonomy (GTDB): domain Bacteria; phylum Acidobacteriota; class Terriglobia; order Bryobacterales; family UBA6623. The sequence continues at coordinate 356,402 of CBDBIU010000005.1, forward strand.
CGCCGACGGAGGTTCGTTTCGAGGACGTGTGTTGTATGATGGCCTGGCGACGAATCTGGTCGTACCGCCGGGCGTCTCTTTGGAGGGGGAAGGCCTGGTCTCTTTGGGGGAGCACCCGGAAATAAAAACTGCTATTTTTCAGATTCCGCCGACCAGAGAGTTTGAGATTTCCATTTCGGGGCAAGGCCGCCTACGGCGCTCAGGACCCGAGGGAGCGCCGGATTCGCCGGAGATCAAGGTTGCCGCGGCGCCCGTCGCACAAGAGCTGACCTGGCTGCTGGCCATTACGGGCGCCATCCTAGCGATCGGTTTCTTCCGGCTTGTCGGTTCGAAGTTGCCTTCGACGTCACCGGGCGGAGATCCGCAAATCGGAAGAGGCGGGGCAGCGGCGAAAGGCAAGCGTGGCCCGGCCGGGAAAGCTTCTAGGCCGGGCCGCCGGAAACGATGAGTGATCCCGTCATTTCCCTGCAGGGCGTCTGGAAGTACTTTGGCGACTTTCCCGCTGTCCGCGACGTTAGCTTCAATATTCCTTCGGGTACGATTCTTGCTCTGCTGGGACGCAACGGGGCGGGGAAGACCACCGTGCTGCGCATGATGGCCGGGCTGCTGCGGTCGTCCCGCGGGCGGATTCAAGTGAACCCCTCTCACGCCCCAGAAGCCGATACGCGCGGCTTGATCGGCATGGTCGGCCATGGCGAATGGATTTATGATGACCTGACGGCGGAGGAAAACCTGGAATTCTTCGCCCGGCTTTATCGGGTCAAAGATGCCCCTCGAAGAATCGACCACTGGCTCGAAACAACGGGCCTCGATCGCTTCCGGTGCTCTCGGGCGGCCGAGTTCTCTCGTGGCATGCGCCAGCGCCTGGCGATCGCGCGAGCTTTTCTCCACGAGCCGGCCGTCATGCTGCTCGATGAGCCGTGGACAGCCTTGGATGATCGAGCCACGGCTTTGTTAACGTCGTTGGTGGTTGATAACCGAAAACATGGCCGCACGGTTGTGATTTGTTCTCACCAGTTGCGGGAAGCCCTGGAAGTGGCTACCGACCTCGTAGTCCTCGATCGCGGCCGGGTTGTCTTTCAAGGCCCCAATGACGAACAGCTCAAATCCTCGCCGGATGAGTTCTACCAGAGAATCTCGTGATTGAATTTTTCCGACAGGCCTTGACGATTGCCGGCAAGGACCTGCGCAGTGAATTCCGAAACAAGGAAGTCATGAACGCGGCCGTGTCGTTTAGCGTAGCCGTGCTGCTGTTGTTCAGCTTTGCCTTTGAGCCGGCGTCCAACGTCGACGTCCGGGAAATGTCCGGGGGCCTGCTGTGGATCGTCTATTTGTTTGCCGGCATCCTTATCCTAAATCGCAGTTTTGCCCGTGAGATGGCCGGTGATTGCTTGGATGCGTTGGTGGCCGCTCCCGTTTCCGGCGGTTCCATTTTTCTCGGGAAGGCGCTGGCGAACAGCATACTCTTGCTGGTTCTGGAGTGCATTTCGCTGCCGATTTTCGGCGTTTTCTACGATGTCGATTGGATGAGATCCCTGGACCGTCTACTGCCGGTTTTCGTTTTGGGTACCTGGGGATTGACGGTGGTCGGCACGACTTTCAGCGCGCTGACCGCCAATAACCGCCTTCGAGAACTAATGCTGCCGCTTCTGGTCTTCCCGATCACGCTGCCGGTGCTGATGGCCTGTGTGGAGCTAACTTCACTGATTTTTACCGGGCAGCCGTTCGGGGCATCCATCATTTGGCTGAAGCTGCTCTTCGGCTTCGGCGTGATTTTCTCGCTCCTCGGCGGGGTCTTACTGGATGCCGTCCTTCTCGGGTAACTGCCGTACAACGGGAAAGCGACGATGCCATTCCAGCTCCGGTGGCTAAGGCTTGGCGGCCCGCCCCGGATTGCTCACCAGGAGCCGGGAGGCTTGGAAGCAAATGCCCGCCGTCAGGGATGTAGGGGCGCGATTCATCGCGCCCGCTCGTCACCATACTGTACGCTGGACGATCTACACAAACTGTTGTCGCGAGCCGTGGCCGCCAGGCCTCTCGCCTCATCCACTGCGGGCCGTGGTGAGAAAAGCGGGCTACCTCGGAGAGACAAATCGGGCGTCGGCCGGGAAGGCGCCGAAATTCGGGGGGTGCCTACGCCCCCGCGGATTGGCCCGACGGACTGAGCGGACAATCTACCCGAGGAAATCAATGGATGACTTCCACCGGATCATCCCGCTTTTTCCTGCGTGGAGCCCCACTTCTTTGGACTTCCGTGGCGAGGCGGGTCAGTTTCGCCCGTTGCGGAGGGCCAAGATCGACCTTCGGCCCCGGTCGGTTTCCATTGCCAAACACGTTCGCGATGAACTCCAGCAGTTGGTGGCCAGGTGACTGGACGGCCTTTTCCAGCCCCTCGATTACCGTGTCGAGCCACCTCTTTTTCGCATGTAACTCAGCGAGCAGGCGATCCAGGTCAACGTTTCGTTTGCGTTTTGGCACGACACTTCTCCCCTACTGGCCGGCCTGGCTGCCGGGCTATGGCGTCGGGTTGCCGCGGAGTCGACTAGGACTGGGCCCGCACAATCGCTCGAACCGAACTATTAACCCCACAAACTGTTCCTTTAGTGTGGGGGGGGCAGACAGGCCCCTGCCGGTTGTGCAGCGATCGTGTTGGGCTTCCTCAGAAGACTAAATTACCACGAGCGTCGCAGTGACTGTATAAAGAGAACGTTAAACTTGTGCGGGAAACCGATAAACATTTTGTATATAAATTGTCATGGGCCTGAATGACGAGGTAGCTTACCCGCGGACCCCGCGGCGGATCCTTTGAACTGCACCGTTGAAAGCTGTCGCGGTTAGCGCCGCCCAGGCGACACCAGCAGCAGTTGTTGCGGAACGCTGCAAAGGCCTTTCACCCGACGTCGCTATTCCTTGGGAGTACCGAGCGAAGCCCCGGCGGACGGGAATTACCGGTAGGTTTCTTGCAGCCGGCGATCGAGAAAGGCTGTAATCTCGGGGAGTCTCTGAGGGCTATTCATCAAGTTTCTCACCCCCAAGTGCCGGCGTTCATCGAGGAAAATACCAACCGCGGCTAGAGCTATCTTGTAGGCAACCGCTGCCTGGGCGCTGTTCATGGAGGCCCAGCCGCCGGCGAGCTGTTGCAGGCTGGGAAGCTGTTCTCGGCTTCCAAATTGTTCGAGGAGTTTGTGATCTTGAGGCGATAATTGGTTGCCCGAGAATTTTTGAGCCAAGCCTTCATGCAGCCAAGCAGGCCAGCGGCCGATTCTGGCCAGACAAGCGTGTACGAATTCGTGCGAGAAAGTGCGGCGTATCTGCGCGTCGAGCTGCCCGTTACCGGGAACCGCGATGCGGATCTTGCCGTCGTATTGGCCCCGACTCCACTCGGACGCTCCGGTGGTGGCTCGGTAGTTCGAGAGACTTTGCATCACGACGACGAAGCGCTCGTTCGACGGGCAGCCCAATTCATAGGAAATGCGATTTATCTCTCTCTCAAAAGCGGCACTCAGGCGGCGAGCGAGGGTCGGGTCCAGGGCTTCACCTTCGTAGCGCAACACGAATCGCGAACCGTAGGTCGCGTCGTCGCTCTTGTCGCCCGCGGACTCACGAACGGCCTTGGCGTAGATTTTCTCGATAGAGGGGTTGGGCCGGATCTGGAGCGAACGCTTCAGATACTTGCGCGCCGCTTCGACGTCGTCCCTTTGGTATGAGCTGATACCCGCGACGGCGAGTAGGTCGGCATGGTCGGGGTGCCGCTCTAGGGCGGGCGCCACGACTTCCAACGCCCGGTCGGGGCGCGTGAGCTGGAGCAGGGCCTGGGAGCGAAGAAGCGCCGCGTAAGGATGCTCCGGCCGGGCTCCCGCAGCCGCCAAGATGCGCTCCGCCTCGGCCGGCTGCTTTCTTTTCAGCATCGCAACGGCTTCGAGGAGGGCGGCCTGGAGCGCGGGCGAGTCGTCCTCGTTGGTTGCGTCCGAGCGGGTCCCTGGGGCGCTGCCGAGCCCCAGGGACACGATCGTAGAGCCAACGACTCTGCTCGCCGAGGCGCCGCGGCGGCTCTGCTCGAAGTCGTCGAGGCCGTCGAGTGACTCTTTGGCAATGTAACCGCGCACCCGCTTGCCTTCGATCTCGGTCGAGACCGAGTAGCAAGGGCTGGTGGCTCCCGCGATGACGAATCGGAGCTGTACGCGCTGACCCCGCGGCAAGCTGGCGATCCCGCTCGCTCTTTCCGAACAAGTGGAGAGAAGTTGAGCTTCGTCCACCTTGACAACAAGATCTTTTGCTTGCAGAGAACCGGCCCACACCAGCAATAGGCACGCTGTGAGAATCGTCTGAGATTGGGTTGCGCGGGAGCGTTTCATCACCAACATGGTAACGATTCCGGCCCCTTTCGTCTTTCGGGGAAACGCCTGAGGTAGGGATCAACGCGGGCTAGCCTTCAGGCAAAATAGATCATCATCCACAGAGCCAGCCCACAGAGCAGCCAGGCCCATGGTCGCTCGCTGCGCCAGAAGGGCCGCGCCGGTTCGCCGGCTGGATCCGAACGATAGGCCCACCAGGTGTAGCGGTCCGTACCTTCGCCGCGTCGAGTGAGTAGGCTGGCGACAAGGATTAACGCGGTTCCGAACAAAGTGGTCAGGGCCACTCGGTGCAGAAAATTCAGCTCTGCTCCGAACGCAAGCTGCACCCATTCGGCGATTCGGGTCGGATCAACCATCCAACGGTTGTAGGCCCAGCCGATGAACACGGAGAAAAACGGGCAAACGAGAATGGTCAGGAAACCGCCGATCGGGGTCGCTCCCCGCCATAGCGCCCCCCACAGAAATGCGAGCAGCACCCCGGGCAAGAGGTGTGAAGATTGATCGGCCAGACGTAGAAAGAAATTGTCGCCCTCCGTCTCCGTGTAAGTGACGGCGGCCAGCCACCCGGAAACGATGACCAAGACGACAATACAAATCCGGCCGACAAGCAGTAATTCTCGTTCGCCGGCCTCGCGCCGAATGTATCGTTTGTAGAAGTCGAAAGTGACGATGGTCGCACCCGAGTTCATCATCGAGTCAAGGCTGGAAAGAATGGCGCCGATCAGCCCCGCCGTGATCAGGCCGGTCAGGCCGTACCCGGCCGGCACGACGAGGCGAACCAGCAGTGGAAAGGCGTCGTCGGGCTGAGGGAGGGTCGCCAGCGCTCCCGAGGCAACCCTGGCACGAAAGAGGTGGCCGGCCGCGATCCCTCCGGCAATGGCGAAGAAGGGGATGAGCAACTTGAGGTAGCCCGCCGCCACGATTCCCATCCGCGCATCGAAGTTGCTGCGCGCCGCCAGCGCGCGCTGCACGATGAACTGATTCGTCCCCCAATAGAAGAAGTGCAGGATCATCAAGCCCGTCAAAACGCCGGTCCACGGAAGGTCCGGATGATTCGCCGGCAAGTAAAGGTGGAATTTTTGTTCGGCGATCGGCAAGGACGCATCCTTGGCCATCAACCCGCTCAGTCCGCCGATTTCCGGTTGAGCGAAGACGAGGAGCGCGACGAAAATCCCCGCTGCCAGCAAGAGCACCGACTGAATAACGTCGGTCCAGATGACCGCCTTCAATCCCCCGACAATCGTGTAACAGGCGGTGACCAGCGCGAAGATGATTATGCCTGTCGTATAGCTGACTTCCAGGGGCGTCCCGCGCAACAGAAAAAGCATGGACCGCGAACCGATGTAGAAGCCAATGACCATATGGATCAGAGCGATGAAGATCAGCATGATAATGGCGTACATGACCCGGCTCTTCTCGTCATAGCGGCGACCCAGGTATTCCGACAAGGTGTAAATCCCCATGCGGCGGTACAGCGGCAGGAAGACATAGCACAGCAGCATCAGCGCGGCGATCGCGCCGAGTTCAAAGTGCGACTGGGCGAAGCCGATCGAATAGCCGATGCCCATCATCCCCACCAGGTGGTTGGCGCTCACGTTCGTGCCAAAGATCGAGCCGGCTACTCCCCACCACGGCACCCCGCGCCCGGCCAGGAAGAAGTCTTCCGTATCCTTCTCCTTGCGGCCGGTCCACAGACCCACGCCCATGATCAACGCAATGCTTGTCAGAAAAATGCCTATGTCCAGTGGCGTCAGTGCGACGTGCGTCATGCTCTCTTCTCCGTCGGCTCTGGAACGGATTCTCCCCGCTTTCGGGCCACGGGTTGATCTCGGTCCGCGGGGGCGTTCCGGCACCCGGGTTGCGGGCGGGCGTGTCCTCTCCGAGCCAGGTGCTGGGTCAGCGGACTGCCAACCGTACTTTACCGAACTACCGGTAGCCCGCGGTACAAGTTAGGTTTGAAGAAACAAGGGGACAGTAAACCGCGACTGAAGATATCACGGATTCCACGCGTCTTCGATCCTTCTCCGGGACAGGCGCCCGGAGCAACTCCCTGCCTACGACGAACCTGCCACCGTGGGGCGGACAACAGCAAAATCGCCATGCGCCGGCACGGTGCCTGTCACCATGACGGTCCCCGATTCTTTCACACTGTGAGACGCTGTGCCGAGACACCGCGTGTCCCGGGCTGGGGTTCCTAGCAGTGGGACGGGGACCGACGTTTGGCCCAGTCCCGCGGCCTTTCGTTCATCGCCCATCGAAGACACTTGACACGCTCGCTATTCTAAAGGGGAGGAGTTCACTGAGACTGGCATCGCGCTCGATTACGGAAAAAAACGAAACAAAGCCGAGTTCCTGTAAGGCTCTTGCAGTCAATGGGTTAGGGATTGTTTGCGTGCGGCTTCGACCGGCAGCTGGTGAGAAGGGCGGTGCCTGGAGGCGCGTGCGGCGCCGAAAGCTTGACCGCCTCCACGCGGACTCCCGAAGACCAGCTCGGAAAATCGATGGACCCACCGCACCCCAGCGTCGGACAAAACCGAAGTCCTGGGCGCCCCAGCTGCCCGTGGCAAAAGTATACGCCGCGAAAAATCGGGTGCAGCCAGCCAATTCGCTTCAGGTGAAGTCCTTTGTTTCTTGGGTCATGAGGGGGGGCGAATTGGTGGCAGTCCGCATTTTTCTCCGTGCGACTTTTGCCACGGGCTGCTAGGGCAAGAAAGGAACCCCAACGATGCTGACAGGACTGTGGACAATTGGGATCAAGGTCCCTGATATCGAGAAGGAACTCGAGTTTCAAAAGAGTATCGGGAACGAAATCATCCTCGATGAGAAACTTGAGTTGAATAACAAGTTCTTTCGGGTTCCCCTCGTCAAGATGGGCGACAAGTACTTGCACTTGGCCGAGGAGATGGTCTACGAGCACTTGCTGGACCAGCCACTGCCTTACGGCACTGCTCATCTGGTCTATGTCAGTAATAGCTTCGATCAAGATGTCGAGAAGTTCATTGCCGGAGGCGCGGTCCCGATCCGCGAGCCGGTGCGAGCTACGGCCGGATTCGGCGAGCGCAGAGTGGCCTTCTTGCGCACCCCCAGCGGCTGGATCTTCGAAGTGATCGAGATCATCAAGAATCTCGTGCCGGAGGTTGTGGCTAACCGGTAAGGTTGCGGGTCATGGCGGCCAGGGCTTTGTCCGCGGTTTTCGCCCAGTAGCGATCCTCAAGCTCCTCCACGAGATCGGCGTCCAAGTAGAGAATCATTGGCTGGGGGAGGGGGAGGCCGCCGCCCAAAAGTAGAGTGGCATCCTAACCCGCATTTCTCGCCACCTGACGGTCGAAGCACGCAATAAGCCCGCTATTACTGCGTTGCGCTTGCTCGCCGTGCTCAACGTACTGTTTAAGTACGCCCGCATTATTCAAGAAATGCGGCGCCGAGCGTCGCGCGCCTTGTACTGACGGGCTTCTCACGCACTTCGTCTCGCCACATGGTGAGAAAAGCGGGCTACTCCTGGACATGGGACGGCAGCTCGGCGTATCTCTCCATCAACTCCTCGATGGTCTGCGACCATCGTCGGCTCTGCAGCCAGCAGTTGTAGTAGGTCGCGTTCGGCCACCAAGTTTCCTCCAGCTGAGGAGAACGGGATTGCCCCTCCAAGTGATATAGCTCGGCTGCCGGCAAGTACCAATTCTGGCAACCTCGCTGGTAAGCCCGCAGGCAGAGGTCGGAATCCTCGTAATCCCCTTGCACGTAGGATTCGTCCCAACCCTCTAGTTTTTCGAACAGCTCGCGCTCAAGCATCAGACAGGCTCCCGTCACCGCCGGAACGGGACGGCGGACATTGGCGGGGACGTAGCGCCTTGGAAATCCCTTGAAGTAGTGTTGATTGAGCCACAGTCGATTCGGGAAACCATCGCGATGGAAGTACATGCCGGCGTGCTGAACGGAGTCGTCTTCGTAGAGCAGCTTCGGCCCCAGCACGCCCACGTCGCTCCGCGCCGAGAAGAAGTCCTTCATTGTCTCGATCCAACCAGGCTCGGCGGGAAACACGTCGGAGTTCATGAAAAGCAGATAGCGCCCGCGGGCGTGCTTTGCCCCGGCATTGTTGGACGGGCCAAATCCACGGTTGCGATCCGCGATCACCAAACGCAGTGGAACATGATAGAGCCGCTTCAACTGGAAAGCTACGGTTTCAAAGTCGGTTTCCTGTTCGGGCGAGTCAAGAACATAGATAAACTCGCACTCTTTCAAGGAACGGTCGTCGCAAAACAAGGCCAGTTGGCGCTCGACGAGTTCCAGGCGGCGATAAACGGGGATGATGATTGAAACCCGCGGGTTGGCGGGCGGCTCTCCCATAGTCAGAACCCGCCGCGGCGCCGTACCGCCTCCGCACGACTTCTGCAAGGCAGAAAGCGCCGGGTGGAGATGACGATCAAAGAGCGAGTCGTCGAAGTAAGGCGCGCGGGGGAACGCCTCTAGGATGTCCTTGCGCACCTCGAACGGATCGAACGGATTCAAGGCGGCCGAAAGCTGGAAGTCCGATCCGTTTTTCAGACGAGCCTGAAGAGTAACCCCAGAGCCCCAATACTTCGAACTCGGAAGCTTAAAAAACCCGAGGACCCCGTGCTTTTCCCAGCTTCGCTGCCCGAAAGGTTTCAGGTGTTCCACAACATCGGGGCGGTCTACCCGTCCGACGAGTTGCGCGATATCGAGACGGGCGCCGTCCGGGGAGATCAGCAGCAGTTCGTCCAATAAATGGTCCCGATCCCAAAGCCATCCAAGGAGGTAAGCTGCCTTGTTATCGAAGGACCAAAAGCGATCAAGCGAGATCCCAAAGGCGTTTCGTTCGCTCAAAATTGAGCAGGGCAGCTTCCCGTCCGGCAGGACAACGTCAGGCTGTCGCGCCTCCCGAGTCCCTCGTAAAAACCGGCTAAGGTCCATCGTCTGTCTTTCTGACCTCAAAAAGGCAGGGGCTGTTTCTCCAGGAGTGCCGTGTAAAGAGCCACGTGGGCCTCAGTCGCTTCTTCAATCGAAAAGACCGGCTTGACGCGACCCCTCAGCTTCTCCCAAAGCCCCGGCGTCCTCGCGGCGAACACCATTTTCGAAGCAAGATCCCGCGGGTCGCCGACCCGGAAGTGAAGACCGTCCACTCCGTCCTTGACCTTTTCCGCCATGCCTCCGATGTCGCTGCAGATGACGGGGCGTTTATGCATAAACGCTTCCTGAATCACCAGGGGTGAGTTTTCCCACCAGATGGACGGGATCACGACCCAGTCAACCGCTTTCATCAAGGAAGGTATCTCCTCAGCCTGGTACTGCGGCATGACGGTCACGTTTTCCGCGCACTCGGCCAACAGGCGATGGAAGCTCTTCTTGAACTCGTCGGTCTGCAGGTCAAGATTGGCGCCGTGCAGAAAAAGATGAATGTCTACGATTGCATCGTCCGCCAGTATTTTCGGCTCTTCCGGGTTTTTAGTGGGTGGCCAACGGGTAGCCGGCTCCTCCATCCTGCCGACCCGACGTCGCCCGCAGTCACATCGGAGCCCAAAAGGCGGCCAAGAAATCCCCAAATACCCTACACGCCAGTCCGGTCGTGGGCAACTCGTAAAGGGAATAAGACACTGATAAACAGGGAGTTATCTCTTTGAGTGTGGCCACTGGATGACAGTTGTGGATCCGCATTTCACAGCCTTCGGGAGACTGTACGACTACCTGCCAGCAGCCTTGCTCTACTCGTAACCCTTTGTTTATCAGTAATTCTTTTTGGCCAACGCAGTCGCCGCCCGGCCTTGGGGGCCGTAGAGTTGTCACGAAGCCCTTGAATGGCACCGAAGCAGGCTCCGGGAGGTCGGCCTCACAGTGGCGAGGGATCCGTCACTCACCGCCGCCAGCCACTAAAATCCCAGAAGAGCCGTATTTTCATGGCCTGCAGCAACTGCAGGACGCCTTTGTATGGGTTGATGTGCCCGAAGTAACCGAATCGCGTTCTCGGCTCGCCGTTCCCGACTGCTCTCGGGACCGCTTCGGGTTGGGGAGTTCGCCCATTCGGAAGAAAGAAGATTTTATCTCTGGCAATTCCCCACTCCATGTATCGTTGCCGAAGAAAGCGGCTTGGAGTCAGGAAAACATCCACCAGGGCGAAGTGGGACTTGATGAAAAGCTCGCGCATTTTGAATTCGGTCGGGGCGATATCAGGGAAGCACTGGTGGCAGCGATGGGCCGCCGCACGATCGCAAAGGCTGAGGTCCTTCGTGCGTACCATCTGACCGTTGGCGTTGCAGATCGGAATGTACTCGTGAAGGGTGTAGACAATGGGAACTTCGGGAAGCGTATTACGGACCTGGCGGATGAACTCCACTCCCAAATGAACCGTGTGCTGGAAATGAACCAGATCGGGCTGCAAGACCCGCAGAAGCTCGTCGAAGAAAACCGTGAGATGGTGCTTGTTTCTCTGGCTTTGAAGGAAATAGTCGAAATGGTCGGTGTAGTACAGGATTTCCTGAGTATTGCCCGCGACCGTCAGAAAAGGAGTTCCACTATGGGGTCGGCTGCGCGGGGGGCCGGTACGCCCAAGGAAAAAGGCTCCAGCTGTCCGCTCTTGCGAACACCGTGGAACAACTCGTAGGCGAAAATTTCGGCTCCACCGGCTATGATGTCGGGGTGACCATGACAGATATAGAGGACCTTGCGCATGGCGGGCAATCAGGTGGAGATGGCGGGGGGTTCCGGACCGCGTACTCGAAGAGGCTGTCGGTGGCAGTCTACCTGTGGTGACGCGGAGAGTCAAGTTGGGCAATCGAGACTGTCAAGAGGCAATAGAAATGTCCCGCGCGGTAGGGCGATAGAAATGTCCCCTTGCTTTTGTTGTTTGTCGGTTGGTAAGAGAGTATCGTCGTCGGGCCGTGGGAATGTGGGAATCGCGCCGGCGATTTCCAAGGGACGGTGGGAAGGGTGGAAAACCTGTCGTTGCACTGCGAACCGTTCTCGCTGTCGCGCTAGGTTTTCCACGCTTTCCATCCAGGCCCGTCATTTCCACAGCTTCTCTTTTTATGTCGTCGCCGCACGTTGTTTCGCCGCCAGCGGCTGGCGCCAGGGGTGGTCTGCCGCCGGTGTCTGCCGCCGCGGAGTCGCTCGCAGTTTCGGCTCTGGACGCGGCTTGGACCGCGGCCGCGCGATCGGTTCAAAAGCCACCTTGTCGCCGCCCTCGCAGACCACTCGCAACTCCCCCACCCTCGCCTGCTGCACGGCCACTCTCGCGCCCGCTCCTACGTCTTGGTTGCGCCGCGGTTGCAACTGCAGAAAACGGTTTTCGAATCGCACCACCAGGTCGTTCGACACCACCCGCTCGGCCTCCAAACAGAAAACCCATTTCCACTCCAGCCGCTTCGCCAGGCGCTGGTGAAAATCCGCTCCCGCCGACGGTTCGCAGACAAACTTGGCGTTGTGTTCGTCCAAATACTGCTGGTCGAGATAGCGGTTAGCCGCCTCGTAATCGGCAATGCCTTCGAGCCGCATCTTCTTGATTAAGCGGTCTTGATGCGTACCGTGGTGGCGCTCCACGCGGCCCTTCGCCTGCGGCGACGAAGCGGCGATGATGTGTATGCCCAGCTTGGCGCACATGCGCCCGAACTGCGTCTCGGGCGCGATGCCTTCGATTGCTTCGCGCGACGTCGGCCGGCGCTTGTAGACATTCTTCCAGTCGCCATACAACGCCTTCGGGACGCCGTACTGGCGCACCCAGGCTTGGAGCAAGTCCGCCGCCGCCCAGGTGGTTTCCTCGTCCGAGAAGCGGCACAGCGCCCGGCCGGTCGCGTCGTCGACGAAGTTCATCAGACAGCCTTTCGGGCCGCGCCCTTCGAGCCAGTCATGATGCGAGCCGTCGAGTTGGATCAACTCACCGAAGTGGGCTTTGCGCTGACGACGCGAGCGGTGGGGCTTGCGCTTGCGGCGGCGACTCCACAGTCCCGCGGCGAGCATCCAGCGCCGCAAGGTTTCGCACGGCACTTCGAGACCGTGATCGGCCGCCAGATGTTCCGACGCCAGGGTCGGCCCAAAGCGCTCGTGCGGCTCGCCCGAATAGATCTCGCGCACCAGTTGCAGCACTCGCTTGCGAACTTCCGGCGACTTGGCCCGGTTCGACACGCGGCCCACATTGCCATGCACCAGAGCTTGCGCCCCTCCTCGCCGTAACGCTTCTTGAGCCGCTTCGCTTGCCGGTAACTGACCTCCAGCAGCTCAGCCGCTTCGGTCAACTTCAGCTCCCCTCGTTTCACTCGGCTCAGCACTTCGCCGCGCCTCAGTTCCTTGGCATTCATCCATGTCCTTCCCCATCTCGGCTCCTCCTTTGGAGCCCCCGATTAGGGGACATTTCTATGGGGCGCTCAAGGGGACATTATCATTGCCCTTCAACCGAATACTGCATGGTGGGGATCGGCCTAGGAAACGGGTACTCGAAGGGTCGGGAATGCTCGACGCCACGGATCTCGCCCGGGAGCGGGCGACGGATCACAAGTATTCACTCGAGACAAAGCGGCGTCAGGGTTTCCGGGCGAGCTTTTCGGCCCGCTGGTACGCGGCGGCGAGGTCCTTGGCGACTTTGTCGGCCACATCCGCCGCGGATCCCTTGTACTTGCCGCCGGGGCTTTCCGCGGTGGTCGACCAGATGACTTGGCCGGTTTTCAATACCAGCCTAATGGCGGCCACGGCCTCGTGCTTACGCTCGCGGCGGGAGCTGTTTTGAATGTCGCCGACCCCGAAGCTGCCGGACTGAAATTCGCACTCACCGGCTTCTCGCTCGCTCGAGGACGCCGAGCCGCGGACGCGCAGGCCCTCGTAGCTTCGGTAATAGTCGGAGTAGATCAGATCTTCGGCGGAACCTCGCAGGAAGGCGTCGGCCTGTTCCGGGTCTTCGGTGACGACGAACAAGCCGGTGCGGTGAAGGCTGCCGATCAACATGTCTCGAATCTGTTGGGCGCCGCTCTTTCCGTTCAGGGGATCGACGTAGACGGCGTTCACGGTCAGCAGCTTGAGCGACTGCTGCTCGAGGATCCCGCGAGGGGTCTCGGAGCCGCACAGCGGAGAGGGGCAAACGACGGTGAAGGCCGCACAGAGAGCCCCTAACGTCCGGGCGGAGAAACGCGGTGCAGGGCGGTGAAGATTTGCGATCATCTCTGGCTCGCCCGCCGGGCCTGCTCATCCTGAAACACGACCTCGCGGCCGCTGCGCGCTTCGAGGCCGGCCAGAGTCGTTCTCACAAGCTTTTTGCCCAGTTCGAAAACGGCCGCCTGTTGCCGGCCTTGCGCGTCAAAGAATCCGATGGTAAGGTAGTGGCGCCGTTTTTTGGAAAGCAGAAACAGGGGAGAAAAAGCAATCGCCAAACCCAGCCGGCGGCCGGCCCTTTGCCCATACTCAAGCAGGTTGACCTGGTGGTAGGCGATTCGAAGTTCCGCGGCCTTATAGCGAAAGACAAAATCTTCGGGATCGGTGATGTCCACGGTGCCGACGGTGGAGGACACCATCAGCGCCACGGTGCCACCGCGATAAACTGCTTTTTTGCTGGGGATTCCTGCCAGCAGGGCCGGCGAGACGGCGTTCGCGAGGAAGACGGCCGCAAGAAGGGAGCACAACCCTCTCGTATGCATACGCCTTGCGGTTGTTGTATCCACCCCATTATGGCAAAAGGGAGGATGGTGCGCTACCCGAAGAGTTGTCCAATGCAAGATGATCCTGAACGGGGGGAGTGTTTCCAACACAAGATGATCCTGAAACGACGGCAGCCGGGAGAGGGCACACTGCGGGTGAATGCGAATCACCATGCAGCATGCACAACGTCTCACGCTGGGCGAGATGCGCGAGTTTGTGGCTTCCAGCGGTCGCCTCAGCTTTACCGGCGCCGAGCGCAAGCAGATCTACGGCCTCGTCGAGCGCACCCTGCGGATGAGCGATACCGAATGCGCCCGCCACATGCAGCAACGCAAGCGGAAACTGCTGGCCAGCTGCCGCTCCCGTTGGTAAATCCCAGCACGAGGGGGCGGGGCCTGGCGGCCCCGGACTCGGCATGGATGGCAGGGGGAGGGGAAAGCTCGACCAACGTCCCTGGTCCGGGCCACACCCAGTTCCGCTTCCCCCTCCCCCCTCGAACACCCTCAGAAAGGAGATCCACTCGCAGCGCCGGCCCCTCGCCCGACCAACCCCTTTTCAGGATCATTCTTGGATTGGAAAATGCTAAGAAAGGCCGCTCTGTCAATGACGATCTGATGTGACATAATTTCTCCTGGGGGAACGCCGTGGCCAGCCAACAGGCAGATTCATCCTTCGACCTAGTCCTGCGGGACGCTCACGTCATCGATCCTTCGCAGAACGTCAACGGCGTTAGAGACGTCGCGATTCGAGACGGCAAGATCGCTGCCCTGGGTCCTTCCTTGCCGGCCTCCCCGGAAACGCCGCAAAGGGATTTGAGCGGCAGCTACTTGTGTCCGGGACTGATTGATCTCCACGGGCACTGGTACGGAGGCAGTACGCTTGGCCTCGATCCGGCTTGCTGTCTCAATGCCGGAGTGACCACGGCGGTCGATGCCGGAACCTGCGGCTTCCTCAATTTCGGCGAATTCCATCGCCACCGCATTCAGAGCGCGGAAGTCGAACTCCTGGCGTTCCTCAATATCTCGGCCATCGGCATCCCGACCCTTTTGGTCGGGGAGCTGGGCGACATCGACTTCGCTCGGCCCAAAGAGACGGCGGCGCTGCTTGAAAACCACCCGGACGTTCTGCTCGGCGTCAAGGTCCGCATTGGGTCTCTCTCGAGCGGCCAAAACGGTACCGAAGCTTTAGGGAAGGCCCTGGAAGCAGCCCATGTCTCGAAGACCCCGGTGATGGTCCACATCAGCGCGGGAGCGGACACCCCGGAAATCCTGCGGCGCCTGCGCCCGGGAGACATCCTCACACACTGCTTTCGCGGCCCGAGTGACGCCATTATCGAACAAGGCGCCGTGATCCCTGAAGCCATGGCCGCCCGGCGGAACGGTATTCTCTTCGACGTCGGGCACGGCAGCGGCAGCTTCTCGTGGGAATCGGCCAAGAAGGCCTTCGAGAAGTTCTTTCTGCCCGACACGATCAGCACGGACCTGCATCGTCTGTCGGTCGACTACCCGGTCGTCGACATGCCGACAACGATGTCCAAGTTTCTTCACCTGGGGATGTCGCTCGAAGAGGTGATCCTAAAATCCACCCTCAACCCGGCTGGGGCCGTGGGTCGCGAGGAGGACATCGGAACGCTTCGGCCCGGCACCGTCGCCGATGTTCTGGTGTTCGACGTCGTAGAGGGGGAGTTTCCGCTCGAGGACAGCCGAGGCCGGATCGAACCCGCATCAAGAAGAATCACGCCCAAGCTGGTGGTGCGTGCCGGCGAGGTGATCGAGCCGGGCAGCCGGGCGGTCAACCATCGCGAACCCTGTCCTTGGGACGACGAGTTTCACGACCTCATCAAGAAACGGGGCTGACCGCCGCTCCGTGGGAAGACGCGAGCGCCGGGAATTCTCCTGTCGAGGCGCAGTGTCCCAGAGAGCATCGAGGGCCGCTTCAACGAAGCAGAATAGGAACTCGCCTGAAGGAGGGGAGAAAGAAACCATGAATCGCCGCTACTTCATCGGAAGCGCCGTCGCCGCCGGACTCGCGGCAGCCAAAAAGAGTGTCGCCGCCAACGACAAAGTGAACGTCGGGCTGATCGGCGTCGGGGGCCGCGGCCGCGGCCTGATGGAGGGCTTCGCCGCCCTGCCCGACGTCAACATTGCCTACCTGTGTGACGTGGACCAAGCTTCACTCGAGAGAGCCATGGCCATCCTCGACCGCGAGGGCGTCAAGCGGCCGCCGACAACCGGCGACATGCGCCGCGTCTTTGACGACAAGAGCATCAACGCGGTCGTGATCGCCACACCCGACCACTGGCATGCTCCGGCGGCCATTCTCGGCTGCGAGGCGGGGAAGGATGTCTACGTCGAGAAGCCGTGTTCCCACAACGTTCGCGAGGGGCGCCTGATCATCGACGCCGCCCGCTACTACAAGCGGATCGTGCAGCACGGCACGCAGGCTCGCAACCGCCCCTCCACCATCCGTGCGATCGACTACTGCAAGTCGGGCAAGATCGGCCGGGTTCTGGCCGCGAAAGCTTGGGACACGCAACTCCGCGACGACATCGGTCACAAAGAGGACGGTCCGGTTCCCGAAGGCGTCGACTACGACACCTGGCTCGGCCCGGCCCCCTGGATACCCTTCAACGAAAACCGCTTCCACTACAAATGGCACTGGCATTGGCACTTCGGCACCGGCGACGCCGGCAACGACGGCGTCCACCAACTGGATATGGCGCGCTGGGCGCTCGGCGCCGGCTACCCGAAAACAGTTTCGGGAATGGGTAAGAAGATCTTCTTCGACGACGATCAGCAAACTCCCGACACCATGAACGTTACCTTCGATTACGGCGGCAAGCTGCTGATCTGGGAGATGCGCATCTGGACACCTTACATGACCGATGGCGCGGAGAACGCCGTTGCCGTCTATGGTACCGACGGCATGGTGCATGTCGGGCGCTGGAACCGGCGTTGGGGCTTCAAGGTGTTTGATGCAAAAGGCAACCTGATTCACCACGACGACGAAAACGAGCCCGACACGCACGCCCGTAATTTCATCGACTGCGTCAAGTCGCGCAAGCTGCCCACGGCCGACATCGGCATCGGACACCTCTCGGCCCTCCACGCCCACCTGGCGAACATCGTCGCCCGCGTCAACCGCACTGTTCACTTCAACGCCGCAACCGAAAGCATCGTCGGCGACGACGAAGCGAACCTCTACGTCCGCCGCCGCTACCGCAGGCACTGGGCAACGCCGAAGCGGTTGTGAGCGCGGTTTGGAGCTTGGGTAACGAGCAGAGGGCCGGGGCTCGATGCACGGGCGAAAACGACGAGTGCCCTCACTCGTCCGAAACGTGAGAGCGTTTGTGAAATGAACCGGCTAGCCCGGATATCTCACCAGGGGGTAGGAAAAGGGCTGCCGATTGTGGCATAAAACATTACCACCTTTGCCCAGCGGGAAGAAGATCAGGTTGTCCTTGTTGGTGTTGACGCTGCCGCGCTTGAGCGGCGGTCCCTTGTAGCCTCCGCGGTTCTCCGGCGCGCAATCCTTCATATGGAACTCGATGATCCTTGATCAAACCGCAGAGCGCTTACGGATCCGAAGGGCGTTAACCCGCATTTCTCACCACCTGACAGTCGAAGCACGCAATACGCCCGCCATTACGGCGTTGCGTTTGCTCGCCGTGCTCAACGTAGGGTTCAAGTACGCCCGCACTATTCAAGAAATGCGGCGCCGAGCGTCGCGTGCCTTGTACTGACGGGCCTCTCACGCACTTCGCCTCGCCACGTGGTGAGAAAAGCGGGTTGGCAATATGACCGCCGAGACCTAACCGGCAAGCGACAATCAGTCCAACGCCACAAAGCGCACACAGACCGGAGAGTCGATCTCGAGCACCTGACCGGCAGGCGACAAGCGCCCCGCCTCCGCGTCGATGCGGAAAACAACCACATTGTCGGCACTCTGGTTGGCGGCGAACAGATAGCGGCCCGTTGGATCAATCTGGAAGTTGCGCGGCCGTTCACCTTGCGTGGAAACGTGCTCGACGGGCGTCAAAGTTCCCTTGTCCGAGTCCACGGCGAAGACGGCGCGCCCTGTGTGATCCACGTTCAGATGAGTAGGGTCCGGACCGCCGGAAGATACCGTGTTTAACAAAGCAAGCTTACCCGTGACTTTGTCGATCGCAAAACTAACGACCGTGCCGATCGGCTGACCGCCCTGACCCTGCGTTCGACTGACTGCGTAGAGAAAGCGGCGGCTGGGATGAACAGCGAGGAAGTTAGGGTCAGTCGCTTCCGCCGCCAAGACGGGAGATGTCGCCTCGCCTGTCGCGGCATTGAAGCGTGAGACGTAAATTCCCTGGCTCTCCTCCCCCGTATAGGTGCCGAAATAGACCAGGTACTCTTTTGCGTTGGATTCCACCGTGTCCGCTTTCTCCTCGGTCGTCCCGCAGGCGCTCAGCAAAAGTACGGCGGTGAACGAACCGGCGCCGAACGTCACTCTCCGCAGTTTCGCATGCTCCACATCAAACCGCACTCTCCGCAGAAATGCACGCGCATGGCATGCCGCTGGGTGCGCTAAAGCCTTTTCCGCCCACCGGCGTGGCTTCTTTTTCACTGGGGTGTTGACGTCCACAGCGTCGTCGAGGTTCGCGAAAAGGCCCATCAAACGGTATTGTCAGCAAGCCGAGTTGTGGGCGTCGGTTCGCGGAATCCATCACATAAGCGCCTAATGCATACACGTCCCGCCTGAGACGTTAATGGCCTGTCCTGTCATGTAATCGGAATCGTCACTTGCCAGAAAGACAGCTACTTTGGCGATGTCCTCGGGCCGGCCCATCCGACCGAGCGGGGAGAGGGGGATAGCCTCGCCCTGATCGCCGTAAGAACGCAGGTCGCTGCGTGACTTCTCGAACTGCGCGGTATCAACCACTCCGGGGCAGAGAGCGTTCACGCGAACCTGGTAGGGCGCTAACGCCTGCTCCGCCGAGCGGCGCACCTGCCTTCTTTCGCCTGCATCCGCGGCCGTACTCAGGTGTGGCCGAGGAACCGGCAGGAAGGGCGGGGAGATCTCGAGATTGATATCGATGGCCTGGTAGCCGAGTTCGGCAACCACCCGGATCGCTTCCTCGATCCGGAACGCGCTCAAGATATTCGAATTGCAGCTCAGCCCTTTCACGCGCGAGTCACCTCTGGTTTCACCCGCTTCGCCGCGGCCACTATGGATGTTGGCGATTCATGGCGACCCGCCGAATCCAAAGCGTGGATCCGAAATCCGAACACTGCGCGTTAGTGGTTCACCTTACTCCCAAGTGTACTTCACCCAATCGTCTGGACGATGCGCGTCTCCAGAGAGGGATGGTACTACCATGGGCGCACGGCCCGAGGCCGCGCGCTTGCCGGATCTAGTCTTAGAAGATATTGATTTCACGAGGGTTCCACGAAATTGGGTTCGTTTGGTCATTTGTGCTTGGTGAGGGTTGGGTTGTTCTGTAAGTGGTACGGGCGCGGCATGCCGCACCCCTACGTCGATCCGGCGCGCGACAACGAGAGATGTCGCCAGGAATGGCGACACGGCACGCCGGGAGGCGTGCGCCACGAGAGATTTCCGGAGCCATAATACGAGCCGACTGGGGGCGGCTAGGACAAACAGGAGTGTTTGTCCCTACTGGGTTCGACCGATCATGGCCCAGCCACGTTCACGTCAATACTGTTCATTTAACGATTCCCTGAACGGGGCTGACCGGTGCGGCGTTGTGGGGTGGAAGTCGCCGGTTGAGGATTGAGAGAAAACGGCCGCAACTATACCCCGCATCACCTTTGCTACAGCACTCGCGGAAGTGTCAAGATCTCACCCTCGTCACTCCTTCGCCAATGAATAGCGCACGATTTCCTTGTCGTTGCGCACGATGATGTGGCGGTTGGCATAGGCGGGATGCGACCAGTGAACGGCGCCCAGTTCCCGGCGACCGCCGACGGCCGTGGTGGGAGTCGTGATTTCCGTACGGCTGATCTCCTGGTAGCCTTCGGGGGACAACTTGGCAATGATGAGTTCCCCCCGGTCGTTGTTGATGAAGTAGCGGTCCTCGTGGCGCACGATCAGGCCGCACGCCCAGCGCGCGTTTTCGCGAGTCACTTCGAGCGTTTCCCAAACTCGCTGGCCCGTCGCCGCCCTCAGACATCGAAACTGCCCATAGCTGCCGATACCGTACACGTAGTCGCCATCGATCACCGGAGTCGTGATGAGGGCATGCAAACCGTCGGTCTTGATCTCGCTATTGCTGTTGCCCTTCCAGACGAGTTTGGCGCTCGGCCGGCGCGGATCAAGTTTGAAAAGACGAGAGCCGTTGTAAAAGGCCGAAACCAACAGTCGATCGCCGTCGAGGACGGACGTAGCCACTGTCAGGCCGGCTTTGATGTCGAAAGGCTGCTCCCAATACGTTTCGCCGTTTGCCGGATCGAGCGAGGCGACCGCCGCCGGGTGCCAGATAATTAACTGCCGCTTGCCGCCGGCTTCAAAAATAATCGGCGGGCTATAGCCTGGCTCGCGCTCGGAAGAAAGCGCCCGCCAGATCTCCTTGCCGGTGAACTTATCAAGGGCGACCACCTTGGCGTCGTTTTCGCCGCCCACCAAACATATGAGCCGCTCCCCGTCCACTAGCGGAGCGCCGACCATGCCCCAGATGGGCACGGGGGATCCATAGTCTTGCTGATAATCCTTCTTCCATATGACCTTTCCCGTCTTGGAGTTTAGGCAGTACAGCCTGCCCATCGCGCCCAACGTGTAGACGCGCTCCCCGTCGACCGTGGGCGTCGCGCGAGGGCCGTAGGGATAGTCGAGGCCGGCGTAATCGGTGTCCCAGGAATGCGACCAGAGTGTCTTGCCGGTTTGCTCGTCCAAACATAGAGCCCGCTCGACGCCTTTTCGTCCTTCCGTGGACGTGTAGTCGGTTACATACACCCGACCATCCGCGACCGCGGGTCCGGCGTAGCCTCCGGCGACGGGTTGGCGCCAGGAAGCTTCGAGTCCGCCCTCCGGGAACTTGTCGATGATGCCCGTTTCGGTCCATACACCCCGGCGGCCCTTGCCGCGCCACTCCGGCCAGTCTTCGGCGTGAAGCGGGGCCGGGGGCGGCAGCAACAAGCAGATCGACAGCAAAAGGCCCAAACCGAGGGCTGGTAGCGGTCTGTTGAGCGAGGTAGAAATGCGCAAAGTCGTACTCCTTGCTTTCTCCGGGATAGAAGGCGCTTGAGGCGTCGGGTAGCGGCTGGTGCAGCACAAAGCTAACCAACCGCTCAGCGGCCATCCACCGCGCGCGCAACCTCTGCCCATTGTACCCGCGAAAGGGCCGCTATCGTCCCGCTGACTCCGATGGACGCCGGTTCATACTCAATGTGCAGTTAAGCGCTGTGGTTTGTAGTTGGCCCTGGCACCCCGTACAATGGGCTTGGGCAGTGGCCGGCGTAGCGTTTCTTGCTTGCGGGAATGGCGCGAAACGGAGCCGCCGATTTGTTTCTCCCTTCCGGGGCAACTAGGAATTTCGCAGGCTCCCGAGAAACCGCGACCCGAATCTTTTCCGCGTTTTCAAACGATAAGTATAGCTTGAAGATCCAACTTCAACCTGTTGTCGGAAAGGACACTCGTCATGACTAAAGGTCAGTTCGGTGTTGCCGGCCTAGGCGTCATGGGGCAGATGATCGCACTCAACATCGAGCGCAACGGTTTCCCCGTGGTCGCCTACAATCGGAGCGAAGAGAAAGCCAATCACATGCGCGAGGCGGCGCAAGGCAAGAACGTCCAAGTGACGCAAGCCGTGCGCGAGCTGGCCGATCTGTTGGAGAAGCCGCGCAAGGTGCTTTTGATGGTTACGGCGGGAAAGGGCACCGACGCGGTTATCTCAGACTTGCGGGGCGTTTTCGAACCCGGCGACGTGATCATCGACGGCGGCAACGCCTACTTCGCCGATAGCGACCGCCGCCGCGAAGAGTTGGAGGGTACGGGCATCCACTTCATCGGCTGCGGCATCAGCGGCGGCGAACAAGGCGCGCTGTGGGGCCCCAGCATCATGCCCGGAGGGGACAGGGAAGCCTACGGGAAGCTCGAGCCGGTGCTGACCAAGATCGCTGCAAAGACCGACGACGGGCCCTGCGTCACCTACGTCGGGGCCGGCTCGGCGGGCCATTACGTGAAGATGGTCCATAACGGCATCGAATACGGCATCATGCAGGTGATTTGCGAGGTCTACGACATCTTGCGCAAGTCGCTGGGCCTGCGTACGAACGAGATCCAGGAGATCTTCGCCAAGTGGACGGAGACGGAGATCAACGGGTTTCTAATGGAGATTACCGCCGAGTGTCTCCGCAAACGCGACGACGAGACGGGCAAGCCGCTGGTTGAACTGATCCTCGATACAGCCGGCCAGAAAGGCACGGGGAAATGGACCGCGCAGACGGCTCTCGACCTAGGGGTCCCGACGCCGACCCTCAGCATGGCGGTCGAGGCGCGGATCCTGTCCGGCCTCAAGGAGCAACGCGTGGACGCGTCGCGCATCGTGCCCGGGCCGACGATGAAGTACGATGGAGAGCCGGAGGAAGTGGTGCGGTCTTTGTTCAACGCACTCTACGTGGCGAAAGTGGCCTGCTACGCACAGGGCATGGATCTGATCGGCGAGGCATCCAAGCAGTTCGGCTACGGGATCGATCTCGGTGAGGTAGCCCGCATCTGGAAAGGGGGCTGCATCATCCGCTCGGAGCTTCTTGATCCGATCAAAGACGCCTTTCACGCCAACCCCGGGCTGTCGAACCTGCTGGTGGATTTGAACTTTTCCGACGTTGTCAACCGTTGCCTCCCCGACCTTCGCGACGTCGTAGGGCTGGCCAGCCACACCGGCGTCCCGGCAACCTGCTTGGGGGCCACGCTCGCCTACATCGACAGCTACCGCAGCGAGTTCCTTCCCGCCAACCTGCTGCAGGCGCTTCGTGACAATTTCGGCGCCCACACCTACCGCAGACTCGATCGCGAGGGCGTTTTTCACACAGAGTGGGAGCAGAAGGCCGGCGCCGACTGAAACGGCCTTCCCAAAGCACATGGCGGGGACGAAGCTGCCCCTGTTTTCGCGACCCGGACGCGACCTGTTCGCCGCGCTTGTTCAGACGGGTCTGCCCGCGACACGACGGAGATCACGCGGAAAGAATGCTTCGCACCAGCTATCAAGCGGCAGCCATGGCTAGGGCGCTTCGAGGTACGCCCGACAGGCAGAAAACACCCGCATCGCGGCAAGCTCGAAAAACCGCCGCCGGCGGTTCCTGCTGGGAAGCGGTTTGAGATCCTTGCGCCGAACGGTAGTGAATCCGCCAACTCGCCATTTCGCGCAGCGCCCCTCGGATAAGTTGTATCCTCTATGCGTTCGATCATGCGATCCTTAGTTTTAGGCTGACAGAGAGGTAGCACCATGATCCATGTGCCGGCGCTTCGCTGGGGGAAGCCGTACGAAAGTCTCGACCGCGATCGAGTCGTTCACTTCGACACGGGAGACCTCGTCGCCGAGGTGAGCCAAGCCGTGCCGGGCATGATTCGACGCGATATGCGACATGCCCAGGCCGCGCGCGACGCCCTGCGGGAAATCCCCTGTGCCGAGCTCATCCGGATGGTGCAGCGGGCCGGCGAGATCTTCATGACCGACGAGCTTCCCGTAGGAGAGGATTCCCAGACGCGCGACGATTTCGTCCGTCAACAGTCGGCCACGACAGGGCTCCCCGAGCACATGTGCCGGAAGAACATGGACAAGATCGCCTTTGTCCTCGGTCAGATGGATCGTATTCTCGACGCCCTGACCCGGGGTCTCGATCTGGAAATCCTGACCGCCGGACACGGCATCGACGCCGCCGGCCGCGTGCTCAGCTACCAAGCGCAGACGCCCGTTCTGGGGATGGTCCTGCCCAGCAACTCGCCCGGCGTACATACGCTGTGGATGCCCGTCATCCCTTTACAGATCGGGCTGGTACTCAAGCCCGGCCCACAAGAACCGTGGACGCCGTATCGCATGACTCAGGCAATGATCAAGGCGGGCGTGCCCCCCGAGGCCATCTCGGTCTACCCGGGAGGGGGCGAGGTAGGAGCGGCTGTCCTCGACAGTTGCCCGCGGACAATGCTTTTCGGCAGCCAGGCGACGGTCGAGCGGCATGGCGGCAATCCTCGCGTGCAGGTTCACGGGCCGGGGTACACGAAGATTCTCATCGGCGATGACCAGGCCGACAAGTGGGAAGACTACATCGACCTCATAGTCGCCAGCGTTGCTCTCAACAGCGGCCGGAGTTGCATTAACTGTTCCGGCATTTGGACCCCCCGACACGGCCGTGAGATTGCCCAAGCCCTCGCCGAGCGCCTCGCCCCGATCAAGCCGCTGCCCCCCGAGGACCCGGAAGCGGCCCTCGCGGCGTTCACCGTTCCCGGCGTGGCCGAGGCGATCTCAGCTTCGATCGACGCCGATTTGGAGCAGGGCGGCGCCGAGGACCTGACCTTGCCCGTTCGGGGAAATTCGCGAGTCGTTGCTCGCGAGCATTGCTCCTACCTGCTGCCTACGGCGATCTACTGCGGGTCTCCCGATCACCCCATCGCCGCGAAGGAGTTCATGTTTCCGTTTGCTTCCGTCGTTGAGTGTCCGCAGGATGAGATGCTCGACCGGATCGGCCCGACACTGGTTGGCAGCGGCATCACCGACGATCCCGCGTTTCGCGGCGATCTGCTCGATTGCGACCACATCGACCGCTTGAACCTCGGGGCCATTCCGACCACTAAGCTCGACTGGCTTCAGCCGCACGAAGGCAACATCGTGGACTTCCTCTATCGGGCGAGGGCGTTTCAAGGAGCCGCCGGGAAGTAGGCCTCGCGCGACGTGTTGATTTTGGAGTACCCCAGTGCGTGGTCCCGCAAGTTGGCGATCGTTTATCGGCCAATTCCTGGACCGCTCCGTCGAAAACCCGCCGGCTTTCATCCCTTTGGGCGGGGCACAGGATTGGCCGTACGCCATGGCCGCTCACGGGCGTTCGCGGCTCCGAATCGGGCATGGCAAGGGTGTGCGTGAGCAAAGGACTGAGCCTGGCTAGCGACGGCCAAGTATCCGGTGGGACGCAAGTACATCGCACTCGTCAAAGACGAACTGACGCTGGAACGCTAGTGACGGCCAGGGAGTCTCGATTCCAGGATGCGCCGTCGCAATCTTGCATCTCGGAATTTGTCGCATCGCAGCCCCGCCGCCCGTCAGCGACCCACCACAATCCCGGAATACCCACTATAATGAGGGCAGCCGGGACGTCCTGGGTGTCTAGCCCGCTTTTCTCGTCAGGCGGTGAGAGATACAGGCTGGCGCGGCGAGTAGGTTGAGACAAGAATTACAATGATCGAGGTAACGCCTAAGGCCGTCGAGCGGATCCGGCGGATGCTCCAAGAGAATCAAGTCGAGGGCGGACTGCGGCTCGGCGTCGTTGGGGGGGGCTGCTCGGGGTTGAGCTACAAGTTCAAGTTCGAGAGTAAGCCGCGCCCCGCGGACACGGTTTTCGAGGTCGGCGGGGTTACTCTGGTTGTCGATCCCAAGAGTTATGAATACCTCAACGGTCTGACCCTCGACTACCAGGAATCGCTCATGGAACAGGCTTTCGTCTTTCACAACCCCAACGCGACGAAAAGCTGCGGCTGCGGGAAGTCATTCTTGGTCTAAGGCTCCATGCGGAACCACCCGGAGTTCGGAACCTGGCACGACAGATTTAATCGTTTCGCAGGCGATCTTTACCCCAATCGTTATTCTCGCGACTATGTCGCCGACCTGGTCGAGATCGGTCGGGAGGTTCTCTCGCTGGCCGGCGAGAAGAATTCACTCATCGTCGCCCACAACTACCAGTATCCTGAGCTACAGGAAGTGGCCGAGGAAGTGGGCGACTCGCTTGGGCTGAGCCAGTACGTTGCCGGTCGAGAGAGCGAGCGCGTGGATTTTTGCGGCGTCTGGTTCATGGGCGAGACGGCGAAAACGATCGTCGGGGAGGGTTCGAAAGTGTACATGCCGGACGAACCCGGCTGTTCGCTCGTCGAGTCGATTGAACATTTGCGCATTACGGCTTGGGTCGATCGAAACCCGGGCGGCGTGGTCGTATCCTATATCAACACCGACGCCCGCACAAAAGCGCTGAGCGATTATATCTGCACCTCCCGAAACGCCGCCCAGGTGCTCGATCGGGCGGCTCGCGACCACCCCGGGCAACGGATCTTATTCTTGCCCGACAAGTACCTGGGAGCCGTTGCTCTGTCCCAAACCGACGTGGACCCAGAGCGCGTGGACCTCTACGACGGCGCCTGTCACGTTCACGCGAAGATCGGCGAGCGGGCCATTGAAGAGGCTTTCGACCGTCACCCGGATGCGGACTTATTGATTCACCCCGAGTGCGGCTGCTCCTCGTCCTGCATGTCGAAAACGGTTCACGGCGAGTCCCCTTACAAGCGGGCCTATTATCTTTCTACCGAGGGCATGCTGCGGCACGCGGAAAGTTCAACGAACCAGGAGTTTGTCGTGGCCACGGAGACGGGCATGCTCTACCGGCTGCGGCGCGCTTTGCCGGGAAAGACGTTTCATCCGGTGTCGGAAAACGCGGTTTGCGAATACATGAAGATGAATACGCTCGAAAAACTCTTGGGGTCGCTCCAAAACGATCGCGTCGAGGTCATCGTGGACGTCGCGATCCGCGACAAGGCCCAAGCCGCCATCCAACGGATGCTGACGATTCAGTAGCGCGCCTCTAGCAGCCCGTGGCAAAAGTCGCACGGGAGAGAAAAATGGGGACTGCCACCAATTCGCCCCCCATCAGGGCCCTGGAAACAAAGAACTTCACCTGAAGCGAATTGGCTGGCTGTACCCGATTTTTCCCCATACTCTTTACTTCGCTTCTTGCCCCTACAGAAGCCGGCTGGGGGGAATCTGTTGTCGAGATTGTTGAGCGGGGCAACTCACGCGTTTTCCCGCGCCCCTTGCGGTTGAGAAACCGGCGCTTGGCCTGGTTTACCGTAAACTTAGATCTGCGACTTGCTCGGGGCCGCAAGCGAAGCCCGGAGCCAAAGCGAAGAAGCTGCCGCTATGCGGCTCAGTATCCCCAGTCTCCACCGGCCACTCGGACGCTACTTTCGCCGTAAGCGTTTCCGGCAATTCTTGCGGGCGTTCGGAGTGTCCAGCGACACGCGTGTGCTCGACGCGGGGGGCTATGAATATTACTGGCAGTTCTCCGACTTCTTGCCCCGTGTCACGATTGTGAACCTCGAAGGGCCGGCGGGCGGCCCGGGCCGGTGCCATTGGGTGATCGCCGATGCGCGAAGGTTGCCCTTTCGCGACAATGCGTTCGAGGTCGCCTTTTCCAACTCCGTGATTGAGCACATCGCGGACCCGGCCGACCGTCAATCTTTCGCCCGGGAGCTGGAGCGAGTGGCCGAGCGTTACTATGTCCAAACGCCGAATTTTTGGTTCCCGGTAGAGCCCCATCTGATGACACCGTTCGTTCACTATCTTCCCCGAACGCTTCAACGGCTTCTGTTGCGCAACTTCACGGTTTGGGGAATCCTGGTGCGTCCGACGCCGGAAGGGTGCGACGACTTCCTGCGCGACATCCGAATGATGGATGAACGCGAGCTGAGGCAGTTGTTTCCCGAGGCCGAGATCTGGCGCGAGCGGGTCTTCGGAATCACGAAATCGCTGATCGCGGCCTATCGGTAACATCATGGCCCCTCGTCAAGCTGTTGACGCGCAGGCACGGCCAGCAGCCCGCGGCAAAAGTCGTTCAAGAGCGAAAGATGGGGACTGCCGCCAATTCGCCCCTCGTCACATCCCTAGAAACAAAGTGCTTAACCTGAAGCGAATTGGCTGGCTGTACCCGATTTTTCGCGGCCTTCGCTTTCACCATGGGCTGCTAGGTCGGGGTTTTCGGCACCGCCCCTGGGTGGCCCTGCTCGTGCTGTTGGCCTTGCTGGGGTTTGTGCCCAGCTCGGCGGCGCCAAAGAAGCTTCGTCTGGAAGCGATTGTCTCCGATGGCGGCCTGACCGGCCCCACGCCCAGGCAGTTAGGCTGGAGTCCCGACGGCCGGCTGCTCACCTATGTCCTCCCCCGTGACGACGGCGACAAGCGAGATCTGTGGGCCACTGATCGAATCACC
Source organism: Bryobacterales bacterium (assembly GCA_965206025.1). Taxonomy (GTDB): domain Bacteria; phylum Acidobacteriota; class Terriglobia; order Bryobacterales; family UBA6623. The sequence goes on from CBDBIU010000005.1 coordinate 384,555, forward strand.
GGCGAGAATCGGATTCTCGTCACCAACGAAAAGCTGGCGACACTGGCGCCTGCCGCCAAGCAAGCCACGAAGGACGAGCGGGAGCGTGAACGCCGCCTGCGCTATTCGGTCGCTTCCTATCACTGGTCGCCGGACTCGCAGTCGATTCTGTTCAGCAGCTCCGGGCGACTCTATCTCTATGATTTGGCGGCCGAGAAGGCGCGGCCACTGGCGCCCGGAAAGCGAGGAGTGCGAAACCCGCGGTTTTCGCCCAACGGTCGCTGGGTTTCCTTCCTCTACGAGCACGATATCTGGCTCGTTCCGCCAAGCGGAGGGAAAGAGCGCCGGCTGACGTGGGGAGCAACGGACACCCTGTTCCACGGTGATCTCGACTGGGTCTATCCGGAGGAGTTTGCGATCCGCTCCGGCTATGAGTGGTCGCCCGACGGAGGGAGACTCGCGTTCCTCGAGATCAATCAGAGCTTGGTTCCCACATACCCGATTCCCAATTTGCTGGACCTCGCGGCCACCGTCGACCTGCAGCGCTATCCCAAACCCGGAGATCCGAACCCCAAGGTTCGCGTGGGCATTATCGAAGCGAAACCACGAGCTTCAGGCAAGCCGCGCATCCACTGGGTCGGCCGCCGCGGCGAGTATATCCCTCGTATAGCCTGGGCCGGTAATGACTTGGTTGCCGTGCAGCTACTGAACCGGCCGCAAAACGAGTTGGAGCTGATCTTCGCCGACGCCGGGAACGGGCGCAGCCGGGCCGTGTTGACGGAAAAAGACCGCTACTGGATCAATGTGACGGACGATCTCCGCTTCCTCAAAGAATCAAAAGAGTTGCTGTGGACTTCGGAGCGGACTGGCTTCCGGCACATCTACCTTTATAGCTACGACGGCCACCAGCGGCGGTCGCTGACCGAAGGTCCCTGGGAGGTGAGCAAAGTTGTCGGCGTGGACGCAGAGAACGGCTGGGTCTACTACCTCGCGAACCAGGACAACCCGCTCGGCAATGATCTCTATCGAATAAAACTCGACGGCAACGGTAAGGAGCGGCTCACAAGCGGCAAGGGGAGCCACCGCGTTCTGATGAACGCACCCAAGAACGCCTACGCCGATACGCGCTCCACCCTGACGACGGCGCCGGAAACCATCGTGCGCGACCCGAACGGCGAGGCTACGACGCTTGTCCATCGCTCCCGACCGCTCGACGAATACGATCTCGTCAAGCCGGAACTCGTCGAGCTCGAATCCTCCGACGGCGCTTTGGTCCGGGTGATGCTGATCAAGCCGCGGGCAATGGACGCCAAGCGGCGCTATTCCGCGCTGATGTACGTCTATGGCGGACCCCATGCACCGACCATCCGCGATGCTTGGGGGCGGCGCTACCTTTTCCACCAATATTTGGCGCAACAGGGCTACCTGGTCGCCTACGTCGACGACCGTGCCTCGTCTCTACGCGGACATCGTTACGAGGCTGCTATCCGCCGAAATTACGGTCCGACGGCGCTGGAGGATCAACTCGCGGCCGTCAAATATCTGCGCTCGCTTGACTTCGTGGACCCCGAGCGAATCGCCATTTGGGGATGGAGTGGAGGCGGCTTCAGCGTTTGCTTCGCTCTCACCCATAGCGACGCGTTCAAGGCAGGGGTGGCCGTGGCGCCGGTCACCGACTGGCGGCTCTACGACTCCATCTATACAGAGCGTTATATGGGACACCCCGCCAAGCAGGCGGAAGCCTATCGCAAGACCTCGGCGGTCGAAGCCGCCGAAAATCTAAACGGCCGGTTGCTGCTGGCGCACCCCACCTCCGACGACAACGTTCACATCCAGAACACGATGCGGTTTATCGCCGCTCTCGTCAAGGCCGGCAAACCCTACGATCTGCTGGTTTATCCCGGGAAAACTCACACGATCCACGGGGAGGCGGCCCGGCTACACCTGTTCCGGGGGATCGAAGACTTTCTGCGAAAACACCTGTAGCCTTGGGAACTACACTACTCCCAGAGCAAGCACCGCGTCGGCGACCTTGATGAAGCCGCCGATATTGGCGCCGCGGCTGTAGTTCACGTAGTCGGAATCCTGCCCGTGGGTTACGCATTCCGCATGGATGCGCTTCATCACTTCTTGCAGCCGCCGATCCACCTCGGCGCGGTCCCAGGTCGTGTATTGCGAATTCTGTGTCCGCTCGAAGCCGGAAACAGCCACCCCTCCCGCGTTCGAAGCCTTGCTGGGCGCGTGCAACGTCTTGGCGTTGTGGAAAACCTGTGCCCCGGCCGGGGTGGTCGGCATATTGGCTCCCTCGACGACAGCCAGAACGCCGTTTCGGACGAGCTCGGAAGCATCGGCTTCGTCGATTTCGTTTTGCGTCGCACAGGGGAAGGCAACGTCCGCCTTCACGGCCCAGGGCTTTTTCCCGGCCTGGTATGCGCAGCCAAACTTTTCGGCGTACTCGGAGATGCGACCTCGCTTGACCGTCTTGAGATCAATGACGTAGTCGAGTTTCTCTTCATCGATGCCGTCGGGGTCGTAGATAAAGCCCGACGAGTCGGATAGCGTCACGGCCGTGCCGCCCAACTGCAAGATCTTCTCCACGGTGTACTGCGCGACATTGCCGGACCCCGAGACCAAACAGGTTTTCCCTTTCAGGCCGTCCCCCCGCCGTCTCAGCATTTCTCGCAGGAAATACACTACGCCGTAGCCGGTCGCCTCTTTGCGAACGAAGCTGCCGCCCCAGGCCGGCCCCTTGCCGGTGATGACGCCGGTGAACTCGCCCGTCAGGCGCTTGTATTGCCCGAAGAGAAACCCGATTTCGCGGCCTCCGACGCCGATGTCGCCGGCCGGGATGTCCCTGTCCTCGCCGATGTACTTGAACAGCTCCGTCATAAACGACTGGCAGAAGCGCATGACTTCGTCGTCCGACTTCCCCTTGGGATTGAAGTTCGATCCCCCTTTGGCCCCGCCCATGGGCAGCGTGGTGAGACTGTTCTTGAGGACCTGCTCGAATCCCAAGAACTTCATGATGCTCAGGTTGACCGAAGGGTGGAAGCGCAGCCCGCCTTTGTAGGGGCCGATGGCGTTGTTGAACTGCACCCGCCAGCCGCGATTCGCCCGTACGCAACCCTGGTCGTCCTTCCAGCTTACGCGGAAGATGATGGCCCGGTCCGGCTCGGTCATGCGCTCGAAAATTCGCGCCTCTCTATACTTGCTGTGATTCTCGATCATGAAGGGGATTACGTGCTCGGCGACCTCGCGCACCGCTTGATGGAACTCCGGCTGCCCCGGGTTGCGGCGAACCAACCCGTTCATGAACCGATTCAGCTCTGACTCCGCCTCCTGCTTGCCGGCCATGCGATCCTCCCCTCCCCGTTCACCGCTTGCGGACTCGTTCGTGACCGGGGGTACCCAAAAGCTACCGCAGGCGCAGGCCCGTGCGCCACTCCTCGATGTAATGCGCAGTCCCAAGAACGCCGGGAAGGCCGGATGGGGCAAGTTAGATAGCAGGGGGGCCTGGTTTGAAGCAACCGCGACAGGAAACGAACCTGATACGGCCTCTCAGAGACTGACGGAAAGCCGGTCGCATTGAGGAGCTATGAAGGAATCAGCTCGGAACCGGTATCTGAGCGAGTTTGACTTTCGATACTATACCCGTAACGTGATGGATCCCCTTCGGCATCCACCCCAACTACAAACGCCTGACTCATGCCGCCGCCGCTTGAGATATGTCCAAACTCCAGGGGCGCGATTCATCGCGCCCGCTTGCCGACATTACTGTACGTAGGGAGGGCACATAAACTGTTGCCGCGGGCCATGACCGCTGTGCCTTTCGCCTCATCCACCGCGGTCGTGGTGAGAAACGCGGGCTAGTCTGGAGGCCAGGTCTCTCAGGGTTGTTCCGCTATCATGCTAGGTGTCTTTTACTGTATGATCTAACGGTTCCTGAACCCTCTAAAAGTAAGATTGGCACTTTAAACGCCTCGATCGTGCGGAGCGACGTGGACCGCTCTGGCAACCATCAGGGCGATCCGGAACCACCACCGAGAAGTGGGGCAATCATTTCCTCGGATGATGGGGGCAGGAGCTCCGACCGGCACCAGGAGCGGTGAGGGCCAAAAACGCGATATATGGAAGTTTTTTGTTGACAGACCACAAGATCATGTGTAGTATGTTCCATGTCGCGTGGGTCCGGGCTACCCCTCGTAGCTCATGCGGCACTCACCTAACCGACTGGATTCACGGGTATTTTCGGGCTGCGGCGGCGGTTCGGGCAACTGAACGAAAGAGAACCAGGAAGGTAAGAAGGGAAGAGAAGCATGGGCGAAATCAGCGTTGACCTGGCGTCTCAAGTAGATCGGCTCTCGACAAACGCCGAAAAAAAGCGGGGCCTGGCGTTCCCGCGTTATTTCACGAAAGACTTGGACCCCTCCCAGACACCTTACGGCCTACTCGAGTGGGAAACTCGCACCGCCTCGATCGCCAACGAAAAGGGAGAGTCGATCTTTGAACAGCGCGAGGTCGAGATGCCCCGCAACTGGTCACAGACCGCGACCAATATCGTGGCCAGTAAGTATTTCCACGGGCGTGTTGGGACGCCCGAGCGTGAACACAGCCTGAAGCAGTTGGTCCACCGCGTCGTGGATACGATCGCGGATTGGGGTGCGGCCGACGGCTACTTCGCGACGACGGAAGACGTCGAGAACTTTCGGGATGAGCTAGCCCACCTCATGCTTACGCAGAAGGCCAGTTTCAACTCGCCCGTATGGTTCAACGTCGGGGTGAAGGAGGGCCGCGGCTACGGTTGGGCGTGGAACAAGGCGTCGGGACAGGTGGCGGCTTTAGAACCGGGCGTCCACCGCCCGCAGTGCTCGGCCTGCTTTATTATCTCGGCCGACGACACCATGGAATCGATCATGGACCTCGCCAAGACCGAGGGCATGCTGTTCAAGTGGGGATCGGGAACCGGTTCGAACCTGTCGAAGATTCGGGAGGAGGACGCCTCGCTCAAAGGCGGCGGTCGGGCGTCGGGTCCGGTGTCGTTCATGAAGGGGTTCGATGCCTTCGCGGGAGTCATCAAGTCGGGGGGCAAGACACGCCGGGCGGCCAAGATGGTGATCTTGAATGCCGACCATCCCGACATCAAGAAGTTTATATGGTGCAAGGCCAGCGAGGAGCGCAAGGCTTGGACGCTGGTCGAGGCCGGCTATGATTCGGCGATCGATGGAGATGCTTATTCATCGATATTCTTCCAAAACGCAAACAACTCGGTTCGGGTGACGGATGCCTTCATGGAAGCGGCCGTCAACGACGAAGACTGGTGGACCCGTTCGGTGGTCAACGGCCAGCCGAAAGAGCGCCACAAAGCTCGCGAATTACTGCATGACATCGCCGAGGCCACCCATCAGTGCGGCGATCCCGGCATGCAGTTCGACACCACGGTGAACCTCTGGCACCCCTGCAAGAATACGGCGCGGATCAACGCTTCCAATCCCTGCTCGGAGTACATGTTCTTGGACGATTCCGCTTGCAACCTCTCATCGTTGAACCTGCTCAGGTTTCAAGGTTCCAAGGGGCAATTTGACGCCGAGGCCTTCCGCCACGCCGTTGATACTCTGATCGTCGCGCAAGAAATTATCGTCGACAACGCTAGCTACCCCACCGAGGTCATCTGCCGAAACTCCCACGATTATCGGCCCTTGGGCTTGGGCTTTGCCAACCTCGGAGCGCTGCTGATGTCGATGGGCTTGCCCTATGACAGCGACGAAGGGCGCGCCATTGCGGGGTCGATTTCCGCGGTCATGTGCGGGCAGGCCTACTTGACCAGTTCGCGGATCGCCCAGACCACCGGACCGTTCCCCGGCTACGAGCACAACCAGGAGCCTTTCCTGGAGGTGATCCGCGGGCATCGGGACGCTGCCCGGACCGTCGGCTCTGAGCACCTCGGCAAAGCGCTTTACGATGCGGCGCGGCGCTGCTGGGATGACGCCTACGAGGCCGGCAGTCAAAACGGCTATCGCAACGGCCAAGTCACGGTCATCGCGCCCACCGGTACGATCGGCTTCATGATGGACTGCGATACGACCGGCGTCGAGCCCGAGTTGGCGCTGGTCAAGTACAAAAAGCTGGTGGGCGGGGGTGTGATCAAGATCGTCAACAACACGGTGCCCTCAGCGCTGCTTAAGTTGGGTTATTCCCCCGAGCAGGGCAGCAAAATCGTCAACCACGTCGATTCCACCGGGACGATCGAGGGTGCGCCTGATCTTCAACCCGAACACCTGCCCGTCTTCGACTGCAGCTTCCGGCCGCAGAATGGCGAACGGTCGATCCACTATATGGGGCATGTCCGCATGATGGGCGCCGTGCAGCCGTTCATCTCCGGAGCGATCTCGAAAACGATCAACATGCCGGAGGAATCGAGCGTCGAGGATATTGTGAACGCCTACGTTGAGGCCTGGCGGCTGGGGCTGAAAGCGGTGGCTATCTACCGCGACGGTTCCAAACGCGCGCAGCCGCTCAGCTCGTCTCAGGGGAAAGAGGGAGAAAAAGACCAGCAAAGCGCCGAGGCCGCGGCCGAAAAAGTAGTCTTCCGGCCGATGCGCCGCAAGCTCCCCGACGAGCGGCAGTCGGTAACCCACAAATTTACCGTTGGCGGGCACGAGGGCTATATCACGGTTGGCCTCTATGACGATGGGACGCCGGGCGAGATCTTTATTCGCATGGCCAAGGAAGGTTCGACGATCAGCGGTCTCATGGACAGCTTCGCCACCGCTGTGTCGATGACCCTGCAATACGGCGTGCCGCTGCAAGTGCTGGTGGATAAATTCCAACACGTGCGCTTCGAGCCGAGCGGATGGACGGGAAACTCGGAGATTCCCTACGCCAAGTCGATTATGGACTACATTTTCCGCTGGCTGGGCGCCAAGTTCATCTCACCCGAGTACAAACAAACCGAAGTTGGTGAGACTCCGGATCTGCGGCCCACCGAGCCGGATGAACAACAGTCGCTGTCTTTCCAGCCGGCGACGGTGGATTCGCCGATTTGCTCGGAATGCGGGTCGCTGATGACGCGTAACGGCAGTTGCTACAAGTGCGAAAACTGTGGCTCAACCTCCGGCTGCAGTTGAGCGCTAGTGTTTGTTCTCCGTCCCTTTCTTTAGGGTGGAAGCTCTGGGTAGGCAGGTGGGCTTCCACCCCTTTTTTGCGAGACCTTGCGCTTGGCGCCGCGCTTCGCTCTCTTCCTCCGGCGCGGGCTAGGTTCAGTACAGGCGGGGCGGAAACAATCGCCAGACGGCGCAGGGATCTAAAGGGTTCGGACTTTGGTCCGGAGGGGATCAGCGGACGCGGGAGCGGGGACTCTGAAGCTACATCTTGTACTGCCCGAGGTCTTCGTCGGAGAGGTTTTCGAGCCAACGCCGCAGCTCTTCGCTATTGGCCTTGTCGCTGACGGCGCCGCTGACTTTCGACGACTTCAGTACGTCATCTTCGACATAAATGGGGCAATCGAGACGCAGGGCGACGGCCAGGGCGTCGCTGGGGCGGGCGTCGATCGCGATCAAGTCGCCGTTATGTTCCACCCAGATCACGGCGTAGAAAGTGTCGTCCTTGAGGTCGCTGACGACGACCTTGCGAACCCCGGTGGTTAGTCCGAGAAACACGTTCTTGATCAGGTCGTGGGTCATCGGCCGGGGGGTGGCGACCTTCTCGATCTCCAAGGCGATGGCGTTGGCTTCGTAGACACCGACCCAGATGGGCAGCACCGACTTGCCGTCCAAGTCTTTGAGGATGACGATCGGCATGTTGGTCACCGGGTCCATCATCAGACCCCTGATTTTCATTTCAACTTCCATCACCTACCCCCTGTGGTTTCTCGCTGCTGTTTCTCGTTACTGAAGGATCTTAAAGCCATGAAAGGTCGAAGCAGCCGGCTTCCCGACAAGTTCTCCGACCAAGGAGTTCGGTCCTGAGCCGGTCACCAGAACCCGGCAATAGCCGCCCCGCAGGTCCTCTCCGATGCCGAGGCCGCTCGGATCGGCGAAGTTGAGGACTCGATTCTGCGTCGTGCGCCCGATCCACTGTTGGGACTTTTCCCGGCGGCCCTCGACGAGCACTTCCTCTTCCCTACCAATCAGATCGGCGTTGCGCCGGATTTGGATATTACGCTGTTTCTCCTGTAAAACGGATAGCCGCCGGGACTTGACGTCCTCCGGCACTTGTTCGTCGTAGGAAATCGCCGCTGTGTTGGCGCGCGGCGAGTACTTGAAGGAGAAAACGGAGTCGTAGCGGACCTCGTCGAGCAGCGAAAGCGTCTGCTCGAAGTCGTCCTCCGTCTCGCCCGGGAATCCCACGATGATGTCGGTACTCAGGGAGATGCCACGGCGGGATGAGCGGATGCCTTCGATCCTTCGCAAATATTCCTCGCGGGTGTAGTCTCTCTTCATGCGCCGCAGCACGCGAGTGGAGCCTGACTGCACCGGCAAATGGACATGATCGCACAGCGCGGGATTTCGGTCGATCGCCTCGACGATATCAGCGCTGAAGTCGCGAGGGTGGGAAGTCGTAAAGCGAACCCTCCTGACGCCGGGAACGCCGCCGACCGCGGCTAACATGCGGGCAAAGTTCCAGCTCGGCGGGGAAGGGTCGCGGTAGCTGTTGACGTTTTGCCCCAGCAGTTGAATCTCGCTATACCCGTCGGCCGCCAGCCGCCGGGCCTCATCGAGCACGCTCGAGCTGGTGCGGCTCCGTTCCGGTCCCCGGGTGAACGGTACCACGCAGTAGGCGCAGCTCTTGTCGCAGCCCTCGATGATCGTGATGAACGCCTTGTAAGGATTGTCGCGCCGGGTGAGCGGCGTCTCGAAGGTTTCGTCGGTATCGAGGGCCAGCCCGGTGACGCGATCTTCCCCGGCTTCCACGCGTTGGAGCAAATGGGCAAACCGGTTGTAGCTGGCTGAGCCGCAGACAAGACGAACATGAGGCGCCTGGTCGAAAACCTGCTCGCCTAGATGCTGTGCTACACAACCGAGGACACCGAAGATCTTGCCTTCGGACTTGGCCTTTTTGAAGTTGGCCAGCCGCGAAAAGACCTTCTGCTCGGCCTTATCGCGAATACTGCAGGTGTTGTAAAGGACGAGTTGGGCGTCCTCGGGCCGCTCGACCTGACGATAGTCTCGGGCGATGAGCGTGCCGCGGACCTTTTCGCTGTCGTGGACGTTCATCTGACAGCCAAACGTCTCGATGTAGAAGGTCTTCCCCACGCCTCGACCCAACTCGTCTCAGTATAGCAATCGGGCATCCGCCGCCCGTCGCTCGCGTCTCGCGGCAAAAAATTGTCGACTAGGGAAATCATCTCTGCCCGGCTGCCGCCGGTTCCCGCCGATGGACACGATCTCGAGGAGACCGTCCCCGTCGGCTCAGCAACGAGACTCGGGGACCGGCGGAGCGTTGTTGACCAGCCGTTTTTTCGATGCCCTTCAGCCGAAAATCCCGGCATTCCTGGCCGATAAGAATCACAGCCAAGGAGTCTGCTTTTGAAACGCCGCGAGGAGCGCCGCCAGGGCGCTCGGCACATGTGTTCGGAGTTTATTCAGGTCTCGTTTTGGGACGAGCGGGGCCGGGAGATTTCGGAAATCGGCGTCTTGGAGGACGTCAGCCTGGGAGGGGTCTCCATGAGCTTGAACATCCCCATTCCGGTAGGAACCGGCGCCCGGATTCACACCCGCGACTTCGAAGGCCAAGTGGCGGTCCGCTACTGCGAGCTGGGCAACTACGGGTTTTTGGTCGGGGTCGAGTTTGCCGATGGCTACCGGTGGGACGAGGAAAAATGGGAGCCCGAGCACCTGTTGGCCGTTCCCGATGGCGAGTGGTAGTTCCAGGCGAGCCGTCAACCGTCGTTCGTACTCCGTTTCACAAGTTCCTCCACCTATATTGGAAAGCCGCGGGATGATAGGGGACTTCGCTACCGCGTTCCGAGCCCCTGAATTTTCAGGCGCCCCGCGGATCCCAAGCGGCACAGCACGCCGCGCCCGCCCTCATTCGCCGAAACGTGCGTGTATTCGCCTTGAACCCGGCTTCGAACCGAGCGAGCATTTTCGATGGCCAAGTGGCGAGTCCGCTCCTTTCGGGCTTTTTGATTTTGAGTTTTGGGAAGGGGAGCGAGCTGGGCAACTACGGGTTTTTGGTCGGCATCCGGCGGGCCGCCGCCGTGTCGCTTTCGACGTCGAGCCTCTGCCCTGGCTTGAGACTTTGCCGATGGCTACCGGTGGGACGAGGAAAAATGGGAGCCCGAGCACCTGTTGGCCGTTCCCGATGGCGAGTGGTAGTTCCAGGCGAGCCGTCAACCGTCGTTCGTACTCCGTTTACACAAGTTCCTCCACCTATATTGGATCGCGAAGCCTCCACCTATATTGGAAAGCCGCGGGATGATAGGGGACTTCGCGTACCGCGTTCCGAGCCCCTGAATTTTCAGGCGCCCCGCGGATCCCAAGCGGCACAGCACGCCGCGCCCGCCCTCATTCGCCGAAACGTGCGTGTATAAACGTGCGTGTATTCGCCTTGAACCCGGCTTCGAACCGAGCGAGCATTTTCTCATCGAAGGATGAGCCTGAAGACGGGGGTTGGGGCTTTTTGAGTCGCTGGGGCTCCTTTCGGGCTTTTTGATTTTGAGTTTTGGGAAGGGGAGAATCGTCGTCGGGGTTGTGGGATTGTGGGAATCGCGGAGCGATTTCCAAGGGCGGTGGGAAACGAAGGGAAACCTGGTTTTGGTTTTCCTCGTTTTCCATCGCCCGTCATTTCCACAGCCCTCTTCCTGCTGTTCAGCACGGCGTGTTCGCGGAACGGAAACTGGCAAACAGCTTCTGCTTGGCTCGCTGCATCCGGCGGGCCGCCGCCGTGTCGCTTTCGGCCTGGGCAATGCGGCCCAGAGCCTCCAGCCTCTGCCCTGGCTTGAGATAGCTGGCGGCCTCGGGCAACTTCTCGAAAGATTCCCAAGGCGTCTGGTAGTGGCGGTACACCCGCTTCTGCTTGCCTTTGGCGTCGGTCTTGATCTCGGGCTGTCCGCAGGGCCGGTGGAAGTTCAAATAGGGATTGAAGTGCTGTTGGTAGAAGCGCTGGATGCGCCCCGCGTGCGGCGCCGCGATGTACGTATATCCCATGTGTTTGCGGATCACCGCGCCGTTTTTCGATTCCACCAAGCCGTTGTCGTTGGAGTGCCGCGGACGCGACTTGGTCTGTTCGATCAGCAGCTTGTTCAATAGCTTCTCCACCGTGCGATTGAGGAACTCGCTGCCGTTGTCGGAATGGAAGCCGCGGATACGAAAGGGAAACTGCTCGATCATGGCTTTCAGCAACGGCTCCAGCCAGGCTTCACTGATCGCGGGCGTGGCGCCGACCACTTGCCACTGGGTGACTTCATCCACGGCATTGATGTGGTAGACGCCCTTGACGCCATCGCGATCCCCTTGATGCACCGTATCCACTCGCAGAAAGCCGGGTTGGCCTTGCGGGTCGGGCCGGCGCCGCTCGCCGATCGACACCGCCGTGGGCCGGGTCTTGGTGAAATGCAGCCGCCGCTGGCGGTAGGCTCTGCGCCGCCGCAGGCGATAGATCTGGGCCACCGAGATCCCCGCCAGCCGCTCGTATTCGCGCTGCTGGTACTGCTGGTATTCCCGCTCGAGGATCTTGCGCGTGGCCGGGCCGCTGAGGGTTTCGTGGGCCTCGTCCACCGCCGCCAGCAGTTCGACGTCGGCGGGCGTGTACTTGCGGGCAAAGCGATGCCGCCGGTAGCGGGCGGGTTGGAGTTCTCCGCCCTGCCGGTACTGCTGGATCAGCCGCGTGATTTGCGCCCGGCTCAGTCCGGTCATCTTGACCAGATACTGCCGCAGCAGCCCTTTGTCGGCGCGGTTTTGGCGGCTGTAGCCGTGCTGGCGAAGCGTGCGCGCCACCCACGTGTAGATCTCGGCCCGCCCTTTGCCTTTGAATCGAATCTCCTCGCTGGAGTGGAGAAACTGCTGGATCTGTTGCAGGTTCAGCTTGCTGGTGTTTTGCACTTGGATAGTCAATTCCCAGCATGCCCACTCCCCGATCCTTCAGGCTCATCTTGTGTGAGAAACAAACTCCTCGTTCAGACTCATCTTGCATGAGACAAGACTGAGCGTTGGTTTCCACCCTCGATCCTGTCACTATAGATGGGTAGGTCCCGTCGCCGAACGAACGTCCCCATGAAGCCACGCATTTTTTCGGGTATGCAGCCCTCCGGCAATCTTCATATCGGAAACTATCTAGGCGCTCTGAAAACCTGGGCCGACATCCAGCATCAGTACGAACCGATTTTCTGTATCGTCGACCAACACGCCATTACCCTCTACCAGGAGCCGCGGCAGCTTCAGCAGAAGATCGAAGAGGTGGCGGCGCTTTACGTGGCCGCGGGAATTGATCCCGCCCACTCGGCCATCTTCGTCCAGTCGGCGGTTCCGGCGCATGTCGAGTTGGCGTGGGTATTTACTTGCGTTACTCCGATGGGTTGGCTCAGCCGCATGACGCAGTTCAAGGCGAAGGCCGATACCCAGGAATCGGTCGGAACGGGACTATTTGTTTATCCGGCGCTGATGGCGGCCGACATCCTTCTCTACCAAGCTTCGATCGTCCCGGTCGGCGAAGATCAGGCCCAGCATCTGGAGTTGACCCGCGACATTGCCCAACGCTTCAATTCGCTCTACGGAGAGACCTTCGTCGTTCCCGAGACCCGGCTGCCCGCCGTGGGCGCTCGCATCATGGGTCTGGATGACCCGGCGGAAAAGATGAGCAAATCCACCCCGGGAACCAGCCACGCCGTCGACCTGCTCGATCCGCCGTCGCGCATCAAGAAACTCATCATGCGGGCGGTGACCGACTCCAGCCCGGCTGTCGATTTCGACGAGATGGGGCCGGGGGTCGCGAATTTACTGAACATCTTCCAAGCTTTCAGCGGCTGCGGCGACGACGAGTTGCGGTCCCACTTTGACGGCAAGCAGTACGGCAGCCTGAAGAAGGACGTTGCGGACATGGTGGTGGCGAAACTGGAGCCCATCCAGAAGAAGCATGAAGAACTGATGGCCGAGCCCGGCGCCGTTCGGAAAATCCTCGCCGCAGGTGCCGAGCGCGTCTCCCCCATCGCCGAGTCGACGATGAAGTTGGTTCGGGAGCGCACCGGTTTGTACCGCCTATAGTTTCGTGGCCGTTTTCCTGAAAAAACCGTGGCACGTTCTCCTGTCCCGCCCGCGCATAGTTTGTCTCTCGCCGGATATTACCGGCTTCTTCACGAAAATCTGAATTTTCGCCGGCTTTGGCTCGCCCAGCTTATCAGCGGCCTAGGCGACTGGTTCTATTCGGTCGCCATCTATGGGCTGCTGCTTGAGCTGACGGGATCGGCCGAAGCGGTGGCCTGGGCGGTCGTGCTGCAGATTCTGCCCTTCTTCCTCGCCAGCCCCACCGCCGGCGCCGTGAATGACCGCGTCAGCCGGCGGCGGGTGATGATCGCCACCGACGTGTTGCGGTCCCTGGTGGTGCTGGGAATGCTCTTCATCGAACGGGAGGGGCAGATTGGGCTGCTCTATCTGCTGCTGGGGGTGGAGGTCGTCGCCGCCGCGTTTTTTGAGTCTGCTCGAACCGCGGCGATCCCGAACGTTGTCGATCGTCGCCGGATCTCGACCGCCAATGCGGTTTCGTCGACGACGTGGTCGGTTACGGTCACGGCGGGAGCAGGACTGGGCGGGCTGGCGGTCGCCTTTCTGGGCCGGCAGCCGGCGTTTGTGATCAACTCCGCCTCGTTCCTTCTCTCGGCCTGGTTTATTGCGCGGGCGCGGTTCGCCGAGCCGCACCTCGAGCTCTACTCCGACCTGAAATGGCGGGAGATCTTGGGCTTCGGCCCGATCGCCGAGGGCTTTCGGTACGTGGCCCGCGACTGGCGTCTGGTGGCGCTGATGGCCGCTAAACTCGGGCTGGGCATCTTGGGTGCGCGGGCGGTGCTGGTTTCTATCCTGGGCCGCCAGGACATGCGCATTGGCGGTCACGCGGCCCTGGGCATGGCAGCGCTGTTCATGTTTCAGGGGCTGGGATCGGTTGTGGGCCCGTTGCTGGCCGGCCCGCTGGTGGGAGAACGGCAGCGGCGAATGCGCTGGTCGATCCTCGTCGGATACCTGGCGGCGGGGTCTTTTTACATGGCCTTCAGCGGGGCTCAAAATCTAGCGTTGGCCTGGCTGAGTATGGTCGTGGCCCACGCGGGAGGTTCGATCGTCTGGGTGTTCTCGAATATGCTTCTCTACTTGAACACGGAAGACCGTTTCCGGGGCCGCGTGTTCGCCGCCGATCTTGGTCTGTTCACGGTCACCGCCTCGATTGCCGGCTACGCATGCGGGAAAGCGATCGACCTGGGCGTAACCGCCCGCGCGGCCACGTTCGCCGTGGGAGCGGCGATGTTGCTGCCGGCCCTCGCCTGGGCCGTCGGCATGCGCAGGTTGTGGGACTCAGGTGACAAGGTCTAAAGATGGCTTGGCGTTTTGGGGCCACGCCTCATGGCCGCTTCGTAGTGCCAGCTGCTCAAGAATAGCAGTGGTACCGCGAATAGCCGCGCCACCAAACCACAGAACAGCAGTGAGTACCCAACCCCAGCTTCACTCTGAAAGACGTGGTGACTGACGAAGCCCACAGCCGCCGGTCCCAACCCGAACCCGACCAAATTCACGACAAAAAGGTATAGCGCCGCGCCACGCGCCCTCATTCGCGGGGGCATCAATTCCTGGACCAGAGCAGCAGCTATGCCAAAAGGGCCCGCACCAAAAAACTGCGCTACACAATACAGTAAAACGGCCAGCATGGGGTTCTCGACTAGGACGTAGGCGACTCCGGCCGGCAACCACAGGACACTGGCTAGTAGCGCCACCAGAATTTTGCTGTTCGCGCGCCCTCGATCGCCGAGTCGATCGGCGAGGTAACCCGCGGAGAGGGTTCCCGCAACTCCTCCAACCGCTGCGCTGATAGCTAAGATGATGCCGGCCTCCGACGGGGGCATCTTATGGTGGCGTATAAAAAAAGTCGGAATCCAAGCGAAAGTCCCATATCCGGAAAAGGCGAGAGCAGACAGTCCCACATGGTGCGCTAGGAGCACTCGGCGAGACTTCCAGAGGTAACCGAGGACATCCCCGAACGCCGCGTCTTTCCCTCCAGACGGAATAACGGTTGCTCGGGGGGGCTCCCGTACCGTGATGAGCGTAAGACTCATCACGCCCCCGGGACTCCGACCAGCCAAAAGACCATCCTCCAGCTTTCACTTTTGTCCAGCAGAACGCCGCCAAGCAAGAAAGCCAGTCCCGAACCTATATAAGCGCTCCCTTCATAGAAACTGATGGCGGTTGCGAGCCTTCGTCGAGGGAAATAGTCTGCAATCAATGAGTACGCGGCGGGATTCAAGATCGCCTGGCCCAATCCGACACCCATTCTCGCCATAAATAGATGGACGAAGCCTTGTACGCTTCCGCTTAACGTCGTCATCAAGCTCCAAGCGACACAAGACAATCCGATCAATGCCCGCCGCGACCGATAGTCAGCGAGTCGGCTGAGCAGGACTCCGCAGACGCTATAAAACACCGCGAACCCCGGCCCGATGAGCAATCCCATATCATCGTCACTAACACCAAGCTCGGCCTCGATCGGATCTATTAGGAACGAAATGATCTGCCTGTGCGCCAGGGCGATGGTGGAAATTACGCCGAGCAAGCCGGTTACGTACCAGCCGTATGTTGTGCTCTGCCGGCATTCCGCTGAGTCCGGTCTGCGCGTTCCAGGACGGTCTTGGGCCATTGGGGAGTTTCCCAACGATACCACGACCGTCGAGACGCTCTCGCTTTTGCTAAATGGGCTCTTCTGGGATTTTAGTGGCTGGCGGCGGTGAGTGACGGATCCCTCGCCACTGTGAGGCCGACCTCCCGGAGCCTGCTTCGGTGCCATTCAAGGGCTTCGTGACAACTCTACGGCCCCCAAGGCCGGGCGGCGACTGCGTTGGCCAAAAAGAATTACTGATAAACAAAGGGTTACGAGTAGAGCAAGGCTGCTGGCAGGTAGTCGTACAGTCTCCCGAAGGCTGTGAAATGCGGATCCACAACTGTCATCCAGTGGCCACACTCAAAGAGATAACTCCCTGTTTATCAGTGTCTTATTCCCTTTACGAGTTGCCCACGACCGGACTGGCGTGTAGGGTATTTGGGGATTTCTTGGCCGCCTTTTGGGCTCCGATGTGACTGCGGGCGACGTCGGGTCGGCAGGATGGAGGAGCCGGCTACCCGTTGGCCACCCACTAAAAACCCGGAAGAGCCGCTAAATGGGACACAATCTGCGATACTTATCGGGCGATTTGCGTCGACGCCGCCGTGATGGAACAAGGGCTTTCGAGGGCCAATGGCAGAGTTTCAACGACGCCGGGGGAACAATTACAGGTTTTCGCAAGCAGTCCACTTGGTCGAGCAGAGAAAACCCTGTTCACCTATCCATGCGAGGCGTCGCTTGCTGAGGAGGTGACTCATGGCTGATGGCCATCTGCGTCTAGGACTTTCGCTGTCGGGAGGAGGCTTCCGCGCAACCCTATTCCACTTGGGAGTAGTGCGCTTTCTCCGTGACGCCGACTTATTGAAAAACGTTACCCACATCTGTTCCGTCTCTGGAGGAAGTATTTTAGCCGCTCATTTGGTCCAGCATTGGGAGAAGTACACAAGCGACGCCCCAAGCTCTCCTGACGAAAGAGATCAATTCGACGAGGCTGCAGACCAACTCGTTCGCTTTACGCAATTGGATGTCCGCGGGCGGATTTTGCGGCGCGTGATCTTGAGAATCCTTAGAGGAAACAAGCCCACTTGGGTAACGGAAAAACTCGAACAGTACTACGCGGACCACCTCTACGATGGTCAAACCTTGGGTGAACTCGCGGGTGAGACCGCCGCCGGGAAAGCTCCACCCTATCCGCATCGCCCGTACCTACACATCCTGGCGACCGACGTACACAACCACGCCCTGTGCTCGTTTACCAACGATGGGTTTTCGGTGGACTTCAAATCTCGAAGAGAGGACCTCCTACCAGAACTTCAAAAGACCAACCTTATTCCCGCTGCGCTCGCGGTCACGGCCTCCTCTGCCTTCCCGGCGATGTTCCCACCTATTGAGGTGACGAAAGAGACGTTACATCTGCCGCACCTCCCAGCGGGTAGTAGACTCCTGACAGACGGAGGTGTTTACGACAATCTCGGTCTACGGAAATTCCGCCAACTATCCGACCTGAATGTCGGCTCCTCGTATCTCCGCCGCGAAGATATCAAAGATTTTATATTGGCTCTTCCGGGTTTTTAGTGGGTGGCCAACGGGTAGCCGGCTCCTCCATCCTGCCGACCCGACGTCGCCCGCAGTCACATCGGAGCCCAAAAGGCGGCCAAGAAATCCCCAATCGGGGTATGCACTTCACTCCCGGCTACCCCATATCTTGTGGTCGGCTGATCCGCCTGCCGCGTACGTGTTGGACCATCTCTGAATAGGTAGTGGGGCCAACGGCCGCGGCTTGTTGGACAAGCCGGTAGAAGAGCTTTCCCCGGTGCCGAGAGCGTCGTCGATTGAAGCGAAACGTGTACTCATCCAGGTAATAGTCCAGGTGCTCACGGCTTACCGCGCCTTGGTGCGTGCCGATCAACCAGCGCTTCAACAGGGCAGCCACACGGTGAACACGAGGCAACAGCTCAGAGGCTGATTGGCTGGAAGTTGCCAGAAAGTCGTATTCGTGCCGATAGCCAAGCGCCTCCAGACCGACGTAACCTTCCCAGCCGTCGGTGTGGATGGTGCTGTCGGGTTCAACAGCCTCTTGGATGAAGCCGTGTAGCTGGTGCTTGGAAGCTCGACGGATGCGCCTCATGCGGATCCTTCCTAGCCCCGCACCGTCTTCTTCAGCGGCGATGGCTACCAGTGCCTTTTTCTGCGTCTGCCGTCCGTGCAGTCCCTCTTCTTCGCCCCCAACATAGGTCTCGTCGACCTCTACGCGGCCGCTGAGCCGTTCGCGGCCAGGCCGCACCATCGCGCGCCGCAGCTTGTGCAGCAACGCCCAGGCGGTGCGGTAGCTTCCCAGACCCAAAATGCTTTGCAGTCCCAGAGCACTCGCCCCGTTTTTCTGGCTCGTCACCCACCACATCGCCCGATACCAGGTGCGCAGCGGCAGACGCGTGTCCTGGAAAATCGTGCCTGCCGTCACCGAAGCCTGATAATCGCACTGTCCGCAGCGCAGCAGGCCCCGCCGACTGCGGCGAGTTCGCTGCCCTTCACAGCGGGGACACCTAAAACCCTGCGGCCAGCGCAGTTGCATCAGATACTCGCGACACGCCTGCTCAGTGCCAAAACGCCCCTCAAACTCCTCCAGCGTACGCGGGTAGTCCTCCATGAGCCCGCATACTATATGTTGGGGCTTCGGGAGTCAAGTGCATACCAAGAATCCCCAAATACCCTACACGCCAGTCCGGTCGTGGGCAACTCGTAAAGGGAATAAGACACTGATAAACAGGGAGTTATCTCTTTGAGTGTGGCCACTGGATGACAGTTGTGGATCCGCATTTCACAGCCTTCGGGAGACTGTACGACTACCTGTCAGCAGCCTTGCTCTACTCGTAACCCTTTGTTTATCAGTAATTCTTTTTGGCCAACGCAGTCGCCGCCCGGCCTTGGGGGCCGTAGAGTTGTCACGAAGCCCTTGAATGGCACCGAAGCAGGCTCCGGGAGGTCGGCCTCACAGTGGCGAGGGATCCGTCACTCACCGCCGCCAGCCACTAAAATCCCAGAAGAGCCTTTATATTGTTCAAAGGCCGTCTTCTCGACGCCAGCGATGAAGCGTCTCTCGCCAAGCACATATTCGAACGCCTCCCGGGGAGCTTACAGGGCCGCCTCGCGACTATGGAATTCCAGGACGACAACGAGAGCCATCAGCTTGTCGACAGTTTGAACCTTATCCTTAAGGACCGAGACTTCTACAAACCCCAGTCTCAGCCGGATATTAAGGGCCTCACAGAAGAAGCGAAATCCCTGGCAAGGGGACATCGTGATGACCTTCACCCTCACCAGGTAGTACGCCTAAATCGACTAGTATTTGAGGCGGCTTTCCCTTCGTTGATCCAGACAAGTGATGGGGGATTCACTACGATTTTCAGTAGCGATGCCAGTCAACCAGTGGATCTGCGGACTCCCAAACGTCCGATCTGGCAAGGGTTACTGGCCAGGATTCCTTTGGCAAATCTCGTTGTATTGCTCAATTTCCTTATGGGTACTGCGCTGCGCGCCGCGGACATTCTTCATTCCCGGATTTCCGCGTTAGAACACGAGCGAGCGAAGGATCATGACAAGATTTCAAAACTCAAGTCAGAGGAGAATCAAGGCGAGGGCAGACGTATCCCGAGATTCACGTTTGCGAAAATCACAGACACGGTCGAGCAAAACGATGATCGGACCGCGCCGGATACCACACTTCAACAGCAGCTTCCTTACATCAGAACCGATCTAGATCGCTTCTCGCCAACGGAGATCAGCGCGCTTGTTCGACACGGTTACTGCGTCGCCAGGCAGGCGGTCAAACAGACCTTTGGTATAGCAGTGGACGGACCTCCGTGGGTTCCCCAAACCCTTCATCAACCGAAGCGTGGGGTGGCGGCAGTGAGAGAGTTGGCCGGGCAGTCTTGTCCGCGTCGCTGGAGACTCGTCTCAACCAAAGACCCTCTTGTGATCGTACAAGCGCTAGTTCTCGTTGTGCTGATTGGTGTCACCCTCTACTGGGTAATGGAGCGTGACGATATAACCGAGTTGTTTCATTCTAACGAGGAAAATGTCGTGACGGTCCAAGAACTATCAGATGTGGATGGGGAGAGATTTGTATCTAACAGCGGATTTGAGGTTTTCAGTGATTCCAGAATGGTAGACCTGCGGTACTGGCGGCCCGTCCATCCTGACGGCGAGCAGTGGTATCACCCAAAAACGTGGTTTGTGTGGGTGTTTTCTGTGGCGCGCAAAGCATATGGGACAAAAAGGATTAGTCCGGTGAAATGGACCAGGCAGTTGCAGTTGCAGCGAACAAATGAGAAAGTCACGTGGTATAAGCTTTATTATCGCACTGGGGGTGCGGGGATCAGCTTGTATTGCGTAGAATGCGAATCCAAGGACCAGGAGGTTAAGATTGAGGGCTCTTCCGGGTTTTTAGTGGGTGGCCAACGGGTAGCCGGCTCCTCCATCCTGCCGACCCGACGTCGCCCGCAGTCACATCGGAGCCCAAAAGGCGGCCAAGAAATCCCCAAATACCCTACACGCCAGTCCGGTCGTGGGCAACTCGTAAAGGGAATAAGATACTGATAAACAGGGAGTTATCTCTTTGAGTGTGGCCACTGGATGACAGTTGTGGATCCGCATTTCACAGCCTTCGGGAGACTGTACGACTACCTGCCAGCAGCCTTGCTCTACTCGTAACCCTTTGTTTATCAGTAATTCTTTTTGGCCAACGCAGTCGCCGCCCGGCCTTGGGGGCCGTAGAGTTGTCACGAAGCCCTTGAATGGCACCGAAGCAGGCTCCGGGAGGTCGGCCTCACAGTGGCGAGGGATCCGTCACTCACCGCCGCCAGCCACTAAAATCCCAGAAGAGCCAGATTGAGAAGCGAGAACTGACGGGTTCTGGGGAAACAGAGTATCTTATGGAGGTCGACGTATCAAAATACCCGGTAAACAGACGATTCCTCCTGACGGTTGATGTGATATATTGGAACGCGTTTCAGAGACCGAAGGACTGGTGGGCCGAAATGAAACTTGATAATGCTGGACCGGAACTAGCCATCTTCTGGGTCGAGTTTCCTCGCGAGAGGCCGGTTAGTAACGTTGAGGGATGGTCTTGGGAAAAGAACGAGGAAGAGCGGACTAAAGCACCAGATAAGCAGCTCCACATTGACAAGAAGAAGCAATTGGTTCGTTGGACTCCCGAGCCAGAGGCCAACCACACCTACAGGGTCGAGTGGAAGTGGGAGGGTGCTCAGTGGTAGCGTTCCGAGTGATGTATCTTTAGGTTGTCGTCGCGCCGGGCTAACTGGAAAAACGGGTCCTGACTGGCTCTAAGTGATTCCTGCTATGTAATCTACCAGTCGGAGTCGCTTGGGGTGGACATGTGAATTGAACTACTGACCCGGGCTGTCAACTGCCTGGGCCGTCTCGAGCCGACCAAAACCAAAATTGAATTTCTGATCAGCCAGCATGAACCCCTTGGCCACGTGCGGAGCAAAGGGTTTCCCTACATCGGTCTCAAAATAGTTGGCTCTTCTGGGATTTTAGTGGCTGGCGGCGGTGAGTGACGGATCCCTCGCCACTGTGAGGCCGACCTCCCGGAGCCTGCTTCGGTGCCATTCAAGGGCTTCGTGACAACTCTACGGCCCCCAAGGCCGGGCGGCGACTGCGTTGGCCAAAAAGAATTACTGATAAACAAAGGGTTACGAGTAGAGCAAGGCTGCTGGCAGGTAGTCGTACAGTCTCCCGAAGGCTGTGAAATGCGGATCCACAACTGTCATCCAGTGGCCACACTCAAAGAGATAACTCCCTGTTTATCAGTGTCTTATTCCCTTTACGAGTTGCCCACGACCGGACTGGCGTGTAGGGTATTTGGAGATTTCTTGGCCGCCTTTTGGGCTCCGATGTGACTGCGGGCGACGTCGGGTCGGCAGGATGGAGGAGCCGGCTACCCGTTGGCCACCCACTAAAAACCCGGAAGAGCCAAATAGTTTCGCTGGAAGCGCACCCAGCTTCCCAGTTGCGAGGGTCCGACGGAAAGGGTTGCGCTGTGCTTCTCATCTCCGTCCGCAAAGCGGTATCCGCCGTCGTACTCGACGAGGAAGAGCTCCTCGGTTCCTTCTTTCCGGACGCTGGTCGTGGTCCAGCCTAATCCAATACGCTTGGCGTCGACAGCCCCTAGGATCAGCGCTTCCAGTTCCCGGGGTCGATAATCGAGGTCCTGACCCTCTCGTAACGCCATATCGAGGAATGCGAGCGGAAGATCGGGAATACAGCGATTCATCGACCAGAGGGCGTCACCCCAGCGAGGGTTCAGCTCGGTCGGCAGAAAGCCGGACTCGGTCATGACTCCGTCAACCGAGAAGGTCCCACGGTAAGCGTATCTGGCCCGCAGCGTTTCGCCCACTTTGACAGCGACGTCACGCATTTCCTCTCGGCGCCCGACCGGAGGGTCCCAGTAGGTGGCGTTGCCGGCGTAGACCAGGCGGGGATCCTCTTCCTTCCGCAGAACCACCATTTCCACCGGCCGCAGTGCCATGACCGTGTCGCGAAAAACGAATCCATGGATGCTGCACGGGATGCCTTCGAGAAAGGGCATCACGCGAACCTTCTTGCAATGCTCGCGAAAGAACATCTTCGCGTTTTTCGGGTCCTCGCCGTTGCGCACCCACCGCAGGTAGGCTGCCGCCGCATTGAACCCCTCGGAAGCATCTCCGGCCCAGGCGGTGCCGTGGCCCTTATCCAGTTCACGCGCGGCTCTATCCAACTTGGCGTCGCTGCTGGTAGATATCACCTGGAACGGTGCGTGCCTTACTCGGGCCGCCTCCCAAAACTCGTTGATTACCACCTTGTCGTCCAGATCCAGCCAGCGCGGATCCCGGACTCCGTAGCACTTTCGACCCGCGATTGTCCGAACTGAGAGGACCGTTGAGGGAATCACCAGTGCGCCGCGGTCCGGGTCGTAGCCGTCAATGGCGGCGAGCACCTCCGGAGGGAGGTTTCGGAGGGTGGCTTCGTATCCGCGAATCGCGCCCATCAGGTCGGGCGCCCACTGCCCAATGGTATGAGTTTCGGCCTCTTTCTCCTGGGGGGTTTGTCCAACCCGAAAGCCTTGTTCGAGGACCAAGGGGCGCTGTGCCCCCAGCATACGCAACGGTCGCACCCACCCCATTGCATCGGTTACGCACGGTGCGAGAATGCACTTTCGACCCAGGACGAGTGGCCTGAGCAGATCTTGGTAGTACTCAACACCGGCTCGAAACACAGGTTGGAATCTCGCCTCACCCTAAGCCCGGGCACATGGACTGTGGATCTCGACTAGCCGGACGTTGTGTGAATAATGCGTAGGGGTTCATCAATCGGACTGGAGGGCCGGGTACAGACTGTCCTCCTAGCTTCAATTCTCCCACCCCGCCCGAGTTAGCGTCCAGCGGGCGTGTTCCGGCGCAAGGCTCAGCCTCCGCACTCAGGTACCCTGCGCCGGGACGATCGAAACGCCGATTCTGAGGATGAGAATGCCCGCCAATCGTGACTTGGCCACGATGTTCGTCATTCTCTTTCCGTCTGTTCCGAGCGCAAGACCCAAGTCGCGGCGGCGCACAGATGCACAACACTGGCCACCGCCAGGTATGTCTTGAAAGCTGCCAGGTTGTGCCCATACCCCTCTTCGCCCGCCAAGCCGACCCAGAGCGCAAGCGCCAAGCATAGCGCTAATGAGGAAATACCGATCACTCCCGACCAGATGTCCAAAGCGGAGCGCGATGAGTTGGCCGCTCGCTCGCGAGCAAGGGATGCGGCCGGGGCCGGAGGGGGAGCGCTTTCCGGCTCAAATGGGCGGGGATCTCTCGAGGACGCCCCGCGCGCACCCGCGACGGCTGCAAACGCAGTGTAGGAGACCGCCGCGAGCAGCCAGCCCGGGACAGCGATGAACACCACGTGCAATAGCTCCGATCTCCACAAGGCAAAGCAGGCGACGACGGTGATCGCCCAGGCAGCCAGCGCCGCCCAGTTGACAGCCTTCCGTGACTCGCCGATCCAGAAGCGGCGCAAGCCGATCCGCGGGAAAATCCAATGCTCAACGAAGACGACCGCCCCGATCGGCGCCATGAGAATGGCGAAAGTGCCCGCGTACTCGAGCAGGTAGCGGAAGATGTAGGGAAAGCACGCAATGACGACCGTCCCCGTTCCGGCCAGCAATGTGACCAGCCACCGGGGCCACCCCGGCGTAACCACCTGCAGAGCGAGCCCGGCGCGATACAGGGTCGGATTCGACGTCGCCCAACCGGAGACAATCACACACAGCGCACCGCCCAAGCCTAGTGCTTGATAGGCGACTTCCCCCGAATCCAGATCGCTTAGGGGAGTGTTAAGCATCAACGCCGCCCCGGCTCCCATGACGCCCGAGCACAGCCACACCAAAAAGTGTCCCATGTACATTCCGCAGGCGGAAAACAAGCCGTAGCGGGCGCGCGGCGCGTAGCGCAGCAGGGCCATGTCCGACAGTCCTAGGTGGAACGCCAGATTGGCCAGCAGGGCGAACGCAGCCACATGCCAGAGGCCAAACTCCGAGTCCTCGCGCCCGACCCATATACTCTCGCCGGCAAGCCGCCACAAGTCGTCGAGGCCTCCGATCGAGCCGACCCCGGAGGAGCCGGCCGTCAATTGCGGCAGGACGGCCAAGGCCCCGGCAAAGAACATGACGAAGATCCAGGGCACGCAGATCGTCGAGAACTGCGCCAGCCGTCTGAAACCCAGGATCGCGACGGCGACGACCACCGCTCCGACGCCCACGGCAACCAATACAAAGCGCAGGTCGGTCGGGTACCACAGGGTCTGCGGCGGTATGCCGAAGGGGATGCGAACAGCCGACGCCGAAACCGTAATCATGGCTCCCGCCAAGGCGCAGAACAGAATGGCGTTCACCACGTTGTAGATCGCCGTCACTACCGGCCCGGCGATGCGCCGCAAATACCAATACAGCGTCAACCGCGTCTCAACGGCAATGGGGGCGCAGATGAACGTCCAGGCGAGAACGGCCAAAAGATTGCCGAGCAACAAACCGAGAATGAGATCCCGCGTTCCCACGCCCCAGGAGACGAACAGGGCGCCGATCACGAATTCCGTGCCGGCGACGTGTTCGCCCGCAAAAACGGCCGCGAAATGCCGGCCGCTTTCGAGCCGGTCTCGAGTGACGGGCGCCCGCTCGAATTCATTTAAACTGTCAAGGCGCTCGTGGAGACTGGGACGTTGGGTGGCCGGCGGCGATTCTTCTTTTTTGCTGGAACGCATCAGGGAGATTGTACCTCCCCTGGGATTGAGGGTCGGGTGGTGAACAATTCGCGCTAGCCCGAGGGCGCCGCTTACGAAGACTCTTGGTCGTGTGCGACTACAAAACTCTTCTCCACAACCGCCGCGCCGACCGAATCCCCAAAGGCGTTGACAGCGGTACGGAAACGGTCAAGGAACCAATCAACCGACAGAATGAGCCCGATATACTCCAGTGGGAGCCCGACGGCGTTGAGTACGATAATCATCGTGACCAACCCGGCTTCGGGAATGCCGGCGGCTCCGATAGCGGCCAGGGTAGCTGTGACAGCTATGACGAGTTGCTGCATGAGGCTCAAATCCATCCCGATCGCCTGAGCGATAAAAATTGCTGCGGCAGCCTCATACAAGGCCGTACCGTCCATATTAACTGTGGCGCCGAGGGGCAACACGAACTCGGTAGACCGTTTCGAGACACCCGCCTTTTCGACAGCACATTGCATGGTAACGGGAAGCGTCGCTGAGGAGCTGGCAGTTGAAAAGGCCGTCAGTAAGGCCTGCGACATTTGGTACATGAAGCGATAGGGATTTCTTCTGGTAAAAATCCAAAGGATCAGCGGCAGCGTTATCCCAGCATGAATTGCGAGTCCCAGGAGCACCGTCACCACATACCATCCGGTTTGGCTAAGAACTTCGAAAAACCTGCCCTCCGCCTGAGCCTGACCGAACCGTGCAGCGACAAGACAGAAAATCCCGACTGGCGCCACTTTCATCAAGAGAAGAATGAACGACAACAGCCCATCATTGATCTGCACGATCATTGTTGTAATGGCCTCCACCCTCGATCCCATCGTTGTCAGCATCCCGGCAAAGATGATGCTAAAGACGATCAGAGGAAGAAGATTGGTCTCAGCGGCAGCAGAGATCAAATTGTCCGTGAAAAGCATCAGGAAGAGGTTGTTGAGAATGGTGCCAATGGTTGCCGACTCGCCTTCGGGAGCGATCGCCGGGCTGGTTTTGGCCAGTTCTTCGAGGGTTTCTTGATCAAATGCCCCGACACCAGGTTGGATTGCGTTCACCGTGGCTAAGCCGGTGATTACGGCAAGGACCGTCGTGGCCAGATAAAACACAATTGTGCGGCCACCCGGTCGTCCTAGCTTGCGAACATCACCGAGGCCGATAATTCCACTCATGACGCTCGCCATCACCAGTGGAACGACCATCATCTTCAGGAGTCGCAAGAAAACCTCGCCGCCCGCGTGGAGCTTCATTGCGAAGCGCGGAAACAGGAGGGCGATGCCGACAGCGGCGACAATGCCAATACAGATATGGAGTGTCAACCAGGATTTCCGTTTTGGCCTTGGCACGGCCACAGTATACATCCGCGCCGGCCCGAATGCCACGTCTTTTCGCGCTGAACCCTGCACATCCCCTCCGCCGGTAGGCGCCAGGGCTCGTCCGTCCGCTCACAGACGTTGATTGCGCGGCCTGAACGGCGCTGCGGCCGACACTGCTCCCTGCCAAACCTTTTTGGAGCCGAAAACTGTTGATCCTAGCCCGGTCAACGCTACCCGCTCGGCAGCGGCAGCGCCCAGATCCTGTGCAGCATGTCACCGAACAGCCGCCGGTTCAGATGCCCCTCGGCCAGCAGCAACCAGTAGTAGCGGGCATGCTTGACCAGCCGCCCGCCGGTCTTCATCAGCCGCTGCTGCAAGCTCGTCAGCGACCAGCTCTTGATGCTTGGTGGCAGTCCCAGCCGCCGCCACAGGTTGCCGAGGTTGTAAGCCAGGACGCTGAGTTGCAAGCGAACTTCGTTCGCGCGAAAACGATGGCACGACAACCGTGTCCAATTCGTGGCCTGCTTGCCTTCCTTGATCCACTGCTCGGCCGTGCCGCGCTTGTTGTAAAAGCGCACCACCGAGCGACTGGGCCGGGTCATGTTGGTGACGATGAAGCCGGGTTGCGCGAACAGTTCGCCCGGGTGGTGCTCAACCTTCGCTACGATGCGCCGCGGTTTGCTCCAACTGGCGGCCTGATAGCGGAAGCTCTTGTAGCGCACCAGGGGCTTGGCGCTCGGCCTGCCCGGTGGCCGAAACAGGATGTCCTCGATCTCCAACTCCAGGCTCTTGTTGGCCGGAATGCGAATGGCGTACTGTACTCCGCGTTCCTCCGAAGCCTCATAAACCTCCGGCTTGGCAAAGGCCGCATCGCCCCGGAAGGCGACCTGCTTGCCCGCAGCCTGTTGGCGCTCGATCTCCGGCAACAATAGCTCATCCCAGTCGTCGGCGCTGTGCACGTTGCCTGGACGCAGCTTTGCAGCGAGGCAATCACCATGACCGTTGAACAAAAGCAACGGATGGTAGCAGACCGACTCGAAGTGTCCGTTGTAGGCACTGCCTTCCTGTTGGCCATGGACCGGACTCTCGGTGGAGTCCATGTCCAGAACGACCCGCTCGGAGTCGTCGAACGCCTCCGCTTGCCCGACCAGCTCTCGGTTCAGCGCCATCAGCCCCAGCAGGTTCTCTTCGCTCGCCAGCATCTCCGTTTCGAAGCCGTGCAGCGTCGAGGTCAAGGCCGCACCGCGATCCCAGATCTTCTGCGAGCCGATCAGCCGAAACGTCGGATCAGCCGAGACCCGCTCGGCGTCGTTGAGGTCCTCGTAGCCCGCCAAGCGGCTGTAGACCGACTGCCGCAACAGATCAGCGAGCGTGAACTGCTTGTTTGTGCCTTGCCGGGAGTCGCTGAGATGCTCGTCAATCAGTTCTCCGAGACCGAGCCGTTCGTCCAGTTCGCGAACCAAAATCAGGCCACCATCAGAAGTGACGTGCGATCCCTGGAAATCGACTTTCAACAAGCCGTTGAAACTTAGCTGGAATGGCTTGGTTTGTTTTTCACCCATTGGGTGTTGGCCTCCATGGCGTCCTCATCGGGCTCTAGCCCCTATGAATAAAGACGCTCAAGGCCGCTGGAAGGTCGGGATGTCAAACATTAAATTGAAAATGCGGGGTCAAACGGCTTTTCTTGGCTTCCGGCATGGTCATCTCCTGGGATGCGCGGCAATCGGACTTAAGTCAATCTATCGGAATGAACCTCGCGGACGCACTGTGGGGCGTTCCTAGTTCCCGACACCAACAGGCACTGTCAGCAGTGGGCTGACTCCTTTCGCGCCGGCGGCTTGAAGCGAAAACAAGTATGTCAGCAAATTGAAGGTCGCCTTAGAGTGGAGGTCCCGATCTTCGATCCGAAACCAATGGCCGCGGTAGTTGATGCGGACAAATGCGTCGGTTGGCCGCTCGCTTTGCGAGTGGATGCGCAAAAGGTTCCCCGTCACCTTGGCCCAATCAAGGGGCCTGCCTTCCGGGTCTTCCGCTACTGTAACGAGACCCTGCTTTTGGTGTGCCTTTCCTCCTTGCCGGAAAACAAAGACTGGCTCTTCCGGGTTTTTAGTGGGTGGCCAACGGGTAGCCGGCTCCTCCATCCTGCCGACCCGACGTCGCCCGCAGTCACATCGGAGCCCAAAAGGCGGCCAAGAAATCCCCAAATACCCTACACGCCAGTCCGGTCGTGGGCAACTCGTAAAGGGAATAAGACACTGATAAACAGGGAGTTATCTCTTTGAGTGTGGCCACTGGATGACAGTTGTGGATCCGCATTTCACAGCCTTCGGGAGACTGTACGACTACCTGCCAGCAGCCTTGCTCTACTCGTAACCCTTTGTTTATCAGTAATTCTTTTTGGCCAACGCAGTCGCCGCCCGGCCTTGGGGGCCGTAGAGTTGTCACGAAGCCCTTGAATGGCACCGAAGCAGGCTCCGGGAGGTCGGCCTCACAGTGGCGAGGGATCCGTCACTCACCGCCGCCAGCCACTAAAATCCCAGAAGAGCCCAAAGACTTTCGGCAACTAGCCGGTCTATTGCGTAAGCTCCAAATGGCCGACGTTCTGAGTTTTCGGGTGACACACGAGAAGGAGCAGCGGGCTATGTTTTTCCATCTCCCAAGGCCCTCGCCGGAGGATCCGTGGAAAACCGAAATTGAGATGGTCAGAAAACTTCTCGGGTTGAGTAATCAAAACGAGCTTTTCCGGATAACTTCAGAGACCCTGCGAAGAGAAGCGGATGAAATCGCTGTTTCCGGGCGTTCTCTGCTTGGGGTGTTGTTCTTTCTGTCGCAGGCCGTCGAGGCGCCCCGGCACCCACCTTCCTCTAACGCTTCCTTCACAGCCTCGGTTGGTATTCCGGCCGTGATTATGGCGACGTCCAGATCCCCATTCTGGAGCTTCCGGGACGCAGCCATAAAACCGTCTGTAGCTCCCACTCGGGTGTAATCGCCCTCCACGATGTCGATCCCTTTCAGGATGGCTTCGGCGACCTGCTTCGTTCCGCTGCTATCCTTCCCGATATAGACCCTCTTCCCCCTGAGGTCCGCCAAGCCTTTTATCTTCGAGTCCCCACGCACCACTACCTGAATGAAGTCCCTGTACAGCCCGGCAAGCGCCCGGAGCTTCTCGCGCTGGTCCGAGCTTGCCATCGTAAGGGCCGTACTTTGAACGAAGGCCAGATCGGCGGAATCCTCCTCCTTTGCCCTCTCGCGTTCCGCGGCATTCTTGTACTCGCGCCTGGGATTGCCCAGAAGGCCGATGTTTTGTACCGATCCGGACGTCTCCCAAATGGAGGCGTCCCGAATCTCTGGGACCTCATCTTTTAGGATGTGCGCAAGCTGAATTCCAAGAGGATAATACGTACCCCCGGGAGTAGCGGTGGCGATCTTGACTGTCCAGTGTTTTTGCCTTTGAGGAAACAACAAGAATGCGAGTGCGATGCAGAGCGTGAGCGCCACGAGGGCAATCATGGAACGCCGCATCCCGAACTTCTTCATTCACGTTCCTCCTTTTCAGAGGGCGAACCCGGCCGCCCCCTCAGACAACTGATGACATCAAGGAATGGCCGGTTCTGATTCTACGATAATACTAGCGTCACCGGGGATCACTGTTTAATCTCCATGTTTTCAAGCCACTTAAGTTTTTCTCCTTCAATAACTCGGCGCCTTAGGTAAGGGGGGACGAAAAACAGAAGTAGGTCGGCGAAACAAACGCAATCTTGTCTACCGGAGGCCCGCCTTGGCGAGCGCCCGGCGCAAGTCGCTTTCGCTCTGCAGGCCAACGAGATAGGCGGCGATACGGCCTTCCTGGTTGACGATCACGATGGTCGGCAGGAGTGCAGCCCCATACAGGCGAGAAACCTCGTGCCCTTGGTCAACCAGGGACGGGAAGCTATAGCCCTGCTGTTCCATAAACGGGCGAGCCACCGTTTCCGACTCGCCATTGACGCCGAGCACCACGAGTTCCTCTCGCGTGTACTCGTCGTGCAAGGCCTCGATATGGGGGAGGTCAATGCGACAGGGACCGCACCAGCTGGCCCAGAAGTCCAGCAACACGATCTTGCCGCGCAGGTCTCGGAGGCGGAAGGTTCTCCCTCTGAGGTCTTGGAGGCTGAAGTCGTGCGCGGGCTGCCCGAGAAACCTGGCGGAACGCCGTGCCTGACGATCGAAGGTAGGCACCTGCTCGGCGTCCTCGGGCGGAACGAAAACAAAGAGCGAGTCCGGCAGCTCCTCGTCGGCGCGAGCCGTGGCAAACGAGACGGTTTGCACGATCTCGACGGCGTGTTCGAGGCCCGGCGGTTCGGCAGTGGCGCGAGAAACCTCACGGACGATTAGGAAGCTCTTTTGATCGATCCAGAAAGTGCGCGTCGATTGGCCCAAGGGAGCCCCCGCGGGGAGTTTGTAGCTGGCTTCGACGACAGCGTAAGCGCTCGCGCGCACGTCGCCGTCCAATGACTCGCGCCGCAGGATGGTCGCGCCAACCAGGTTGCGCGATAAGGCTTCGTAACGCCTGGGGTAGCGTTCGACCTGCTTAACGAAATCGTCGTCGTCGAAGGCCCGCGCTTTCGAGCGAAAGTTGTCTTTCGGGCCCCAGCGGGTCCGCGTATATTGGTTGACGCTAGGCAGATAGACCCAACTGTTTTCACCGTCAAAGACGGCCAGACGGTTTCGCGACGGGCCGCGGATCTCGACTCGGGAGCGGCCCCCGGCCTCCAGGGCGGTTACGTAGCGGGCGGAAGTCCGCCGCTCTGCGTCCCCGGATCGCGTTTCGGTCACTTCCTCGGCGGCGAAGTGGAAGCTGGTGAGGCTGGAGTAGGTGGCTTCGGTTCGGCGAAGCAGATCTTCCCCGGAGCGAGCAACTTCGTCGCTGCCCCGCGCGGGCAACGCCGTGAGCAAAAGGACAAAGAAAAGACCGAACGCCTTCATTACAGGAAAAGTGGAAGACCCGGGGAGACCTTCCAAGCAGGGCTTCTCACGACTAGCCCGCATTTCTCACCATCTGACGGTCGAAGCACGCAATAGGCCCGCCATTACTGCGTTGCGCTTGCTCGCCGTGCGGCGCACGCCTTGTACTGACGGGCCTCTCACGCACTTCGTCTCGCCACGTGGTGGGAAAAGCGGACTAGGTCCACAAACGGACCAGGACGTTGTTCGAGTCGAATTCGCTCGAAAAATCAAGCATAAGGCCGGCGGGACTGCCGGTCGAACTCGAGACAAGGACCGCCCAAAGTGGCGCTCGCTACCTGTGCCGCGACCCGACCGCATACACCCCCCGTGAGAAAACCGGGCGAGAGGCCTGTCGAACTATAAGCCGGTTTCTGTACCCGGGCCGAGCCCGGGCGGCAGCCATTCGTCTAGGTCGAGCATCGCTGCCGGACTCAAGCGACCTACCCGGGACTTCGACCGCCGGCTCGACCCCGAAGGGCGAACCGATCGCCGTGGGCACGGCGGGCCGCCGCTGGTCCCCTATTTGGTCTTGCTCCGCGTGGGGTTTACCCTGCCGTCCAGATTGCTCGAGACGCGGTGCGCTCTTACCGCACCTTTTCACCCTTACCTCGAGGAAACCCCGGGGCGGTATATTTTCTGTGGCACTTTCCGTAGGCCACCCTTTGAGAATGGCCCCCCGGCCGTTAGCCGGCACGCTGCCCTGCGGAGACCGGACTTTCCTCCCCGCCTGAAACAGGCGCGGCGACTGCCCGTCCGACAGGCCCAACGATGATTGTAGCAACCGGGATGACGATTGGCCGTCGGCGGCCTCTACTCGGCGGCATGAGTCTGCGATCGTTTGTAGGCTGGCGCTCGGTCGAAAACCCGCCCGCGTTCATCCCTTGGGGTAGGGCAAAGGCTTGGCCGCACGCCATGACCGCTCACTGGCGTTCGCGGCTCCGAATCGAGCATGGCAAGGGGGTGCGAGCGCAACGAACCGAGCACGGAACTCTAGTGACAGGCCACGTGTGGCTCACTTTCCGGATGCGTCATGTTGATCGGGTCGCAGGGACGCATAGTAGACGAGCATCATAACGGCTCCGAACACCGCCAGAGTGAGGAGCGCACTGTCGACGACCGGTATCGGCAGCTCCACTCCCAGCGTGCGCGGGACCGCGATGAGGATGCCGGCGATCGCCTCGCCGGCGATGAGGCCGGAGCTTATCAGAATGGCGCTGTGCCGGCGGGCCTCCGCGTCGGCGCTTCCTCCTGCCGTCCTTGTCCGAACCAAGATGTAGCTCAGCAGCCCCCCCGCGAAAATCGGCACGGACAAGCTCAAGGGCAGATAGATGCCGACGGCTACCGGCATAACATGGGTCCGGAAGCGACTACCGGCTCTTCTCAGAGACTCGTCGAGGACGATCAGTCCCAGGGCGACGGCCACGCCGACGCCGACCATGGTCCACGGCAGCCCGGTGTTTTCGAACAGGGCCTTGGCGATGCTCGCGAACAGGGTTGCCTGAGGTGCTCTCAGGGCCTGTTCGCCGCCGGTGCCGATGCCGTAGCCCTGGTGAAGCAGGGACAGTACGGGCGCGATGATGAAGGCGGGAATCAAGATGCCGATGAATTGCGAAACTTGCTGCTTCCAGGGAGTTGCTTTGACGAGGAAACCGGTTTTTAGGTCCTGCGAGGTATCGCCGGCGGTGGCAGCCGCGCAACAGACGACGCCGGCGACGCCCAGCGCTCCCACGATCCCCGCCGTCCCGCTCATGCCCAGCAGCAACAAGACGACCGAGGCAAAGATCAGTGCGCAGATGGTCATGCCCGAGATCGGATTATTGGAGCTGCCCACGAGTCCGACGATGTAGCTCGATACGGCCACGAAAAAGAACGAAGCGATGACCATGACCACGCCCGCCGTGAGCGCAACAGCGGTGGATCCAGTGATCGCGCGGTAGAGAAAGATGGTCGCCACCGTGGCCAGCACTAAAATGACGAACGTACGAGAGGTGGGCAAGTCCTGCTCGGTCGGTTGTTTCGGGGGACCCGCTCGTCTGCCGAAGCCTTGAACCGCTTCCCGGACCCCTTTGGCTATTCCGCGGCGCACGCTGAACATGGACCACAGGCCGCCCACGATCATCGCCCCGACGCCCATGTAGCGAATGTGTCCGCTCCAGGCGTCCCACGCGGCATCAAGCGCGTGCGCTTCAGGAAGGGGATTCGAGAGATAGTAAAGCGGGATCGAGACCACCCAGCCGATCGCCCCGCCGATGAAAACGAGCGCGGCAACTTCCAGTCCGACGATCACTCCGACGCCGAGCAGGGCCACGGAGATGTCCGTGCCGAAGTAGAAGAGAGTTCCGCCGAGGCGCACAGCGCCCTCCACGATTCCTCGGAATAAGCCGACTACTCCGATAAAGGACTTGAACAGCACCCCTCCCACGACGGCCGCCACGATGTCCTTCAACGACCGGCCGCCTCGCTGGCCCGCTTCGAGAACCTGGGCGCAAGCGACGCCCTCGGGGTAGATCAGCTCCTTGTCCTCGACGATCAACGTTCTTCGAAGCGGGATCATAAATAAGACGCCCAGGACGCCTCCGAGTAGGCCGATCATCGTGACCTCCCAATAGGGGAAGCCGGTCCACACTTGAGCGATCACAAGCGCCGGGACCGTGAAGATGATGCCCGCGGCGACGGATTCGCCTGCCGAGGATATCGTTTGCACGATGTTGTTCTCGAGGATCGTGCCCCGGCGCAGGATGCCCCGCAGAACTCCCATGGAAACGATCGCCGCCGGGATGCTCGCCGACACGGTCATGCCGGCGTAGAGCCCGAGGTAGGTATTGGCGGCCGTCATGATCAGCCCGATGATGAGACCCAGGGTGACCGCTCGCCAAGAAAGTTCGACGGGAGGTTGCTGAGAGGGGCTATCGGATGTCGGCATGCCGGTGAGCGGAAGCCTTATTGTAGACTCGCCGGCGCGGGGGCCTGCCGGCGAAGGCTTGCGGTCCGTGTGTTAGCAAGCCACCAGGGCTTCGGTTCACGTGGGCGCGGGGTGGGCCTACGGCCAGCCAACAGCCGGGTAGGCGACGCTTTGGGTGCAAGGTGAACCGCTGCCCCCGAAGTTCTCGTTTCCCTGACCGTTGACGCCGCCCCTCGACCTGCGTCAGCATGAATAGCCATGAACGAGCAACCGAAGCAGCCGAAAGTGAATCTGACCAGCGGACCCGACTACCGCGAAAGCTACTCCAACAGCGTCCAGATCCGGGTGAACGTCTGGGATTTCTTCTTGCAGTTCGGCACGATCCACCAAAAGTCTCAAGAGGAAGTCGAGATTAGGAATTTTCAGGGGATCTATCTCAGCCCGCAACAGGCCAAAGCTTTGCTGGGCGTCTTACACCAAAACATCGCCCAGTACGAGAGCGCTTTTGGAGAGATCAAGCTTGACCCCAACGCAGCGCAAGTGGGCGCTGTCCAGTAGGCTCGTTCCGTCGAAAACCAACAGGTTGCGGACGATCCATGACCGCTCGCTTGCGGGTCTGGATCGGGCATGGACAGATCCCTGCCCGTCAGGGCGCGGGCCCGCAGGCTCACGCTCGCGGCTCAGCTTCGCTCGTCGCAAGGGTGAGCGGGAGCAGGAAACTGAGCCTGAACGCCAGTGACAGGGCAACTCCCCGCAATGGAGAAACCGCTCCAGGCGTCGAGATGAGTCTCGACGCGGCAAGCTGAGAGCTTGCGCCACGAAGGGCAAAGCCGCGCATCCGGCGCGCATTCGGGGTGAGAAGCCGGCTAACCCTCCCCCGACGAAGCCTTAGCTGTCGTCAAAGACCGCCGAACGGCATCCAGAATACCGTTGATGAAAGGGCCGGACTCGTCTCCCGAAAAACGCCGTGCGATCTCGATGGCTTCGTTGATGATCACCGCCGGGGCGGCAGTTTCGTCGAGCATCTCAAAAACGGCTGTCCTAAGGACATTGCGATCGACAGTGGACATGCGCTCCAGTTTCCAATTCGAGGCATGTTCGCGAATCAAGGCGTCGATGTCGTCAATCCGGGCGGTGACACCCTGAAAAAGCCGCTCGGCGAAGGGATCGCCGCCGGGCGGGGCGGTGGAAGAAAGACTTTCCCAATAGCCTTGCTGGACTTGTTCGGTCGAGGCGCGGTTGAGATCCCATTGAAAAACCAACTGCAGGGCTCTTTCTCGAGAGCGATGTCGCGAAGGCATGTTAATCGTCCGCGGGGGAGGCGGTATCGTGCAACTCCTTCATTAAGGTCGCCATCTCGAGAGCCGCCATGCCCGCCTCGAAGCCTTTATTGCCGCCCTTGGCGCCGGCCCGGTCGATGGCCTGTTCGAGCGTATCGCAGGTCAACACGCCGAAGATGGTCGGTACGCCCGTCTCGCGCCCGACGTCGGCGATGCCCCGAGCGGCTTCCGCGGCGACGTAGTCAAAGTGAGCCGTTTCGCCTCGGATCACCGCTCCCAGGCAAATGATAGCGTCGTAGCGGCCGCTACGTCCCATCTCCCGCGCCGTGACGGGTATTTCGAGCGAGCCGGGAACGCGAACGACGTCGATGGACCCCGCTCCGGCGCCGGTTCGCTCCAGGGCGTCCATGGCGCCGCCGAGGAGCCGCTCGGTAATAAAGCTGTTGAAGCGGCTGACGACCAGGCCGAAGCGAAGTCCGCACGCGCTGAGCTCGCCTTCGATGTCTCGAAACTTGCTGTTCTGCTTCCGCATCGTGATAGCGGCCCATGAATCGGCCGTTCGCGTTCCCTACACGCAGCGAGTAAACACCTCAAGGTCTGAGGAGATAAGGGTTTCTAACATTCTAGCCCGCCTTTCTCGCCAGGTGGAGAGAGGAAATGCGTGAGAGGCCCTTCAGTACACGGCGCGCACCGCTCGGCGCTCGGGCACGGCATGCCGTGCCCTACATTCCTCGAAGTCTACGTTGAGCAGGGAGAGCAAGGGCGTAATGGCGAACCTATCGTGTGCTCCGACCGTCGGCCGGCGAGAAACGCGGGCGAGCGGCAATGGCGTCCGGAGAACGCTGAACAGCGTGAACGCCGTCCCCCGGTCCATGCGGGGGGATTCACAGCGCCGGCTTATAGGCGACACAGTCGATGAGGACCTTCATGTCCTTGTGAGGCAGTCCCACTTCAGCCGTTGTACGCGCGGGCTTCGACTCGCCGAAGCACTCGGCATACACGCGGTTCATTTCCGGGAACTCTTGGATGTCGGCCAGGTAAACGCAGCACTTGACGACGTCGCTCAGATCCGCCCCGGTCGCCTGGAGGATGGTGCGGATATTCTCGAGCGCGCGACGGGTCTGGGCGGCCGCCGCGCCGGCCTCGAGCTGATTGGTTTTGGGGTTCAGGGCGGCTTGTCCGGAAACGAAGACCAAATCACCTGCTCTGACGGCATGAGAGTAAGGACCAAGGGGCGCGGGCCCGCCCGGGGCTGTGATTCTTTCGAGCATAGGGAGACTCCTGGCGTCAAAAATGAAATTTCCGTTGAGACTTTCTATACTACCCGGTCACTGTTCAGAAGGATTCGTGACGGCCTATGTTACGAAGTCGGAACTGTGCGTGACTCGCGAGGCGAATACTCGCCCGGGCCGAGCGGGCTAATGCACCGTGAAACAAAACACCGCGTCTGATCCGCTGGGAGTCAGGCAGTACTCACCGTTTTCGAGGAACTGGTCGACCCGGATCCGCAAGATGCCCGGAGAGACCCTGGTTGTCGAAGTGTAGTAAGCTTTGGCCACAATTTTCTTCTTCTTGCGAATCAGAATTTCGCGCCGACCATTACGCGACTCGAAGCGGTAGAGCTGCAAGCGATCAGGGTCGAGATTCTCTACTTTCAGCAAGAACTCGGGGCCGGCCATCGGCGTCCGGACTCCCGAGGTGGCGCCGGGAACGTGGTAGGTCTGTTCCTTCTTGCTGCTCTGCTCGACGGCCTGCGCCTGTTCGGTCTCTACCAAGTTATTAGCGTGGATGAGGTAAGGCACGTCCGCCTTCGGCGGCTCGGGCGGCACCGACGAGAGCGATGGCTGACCGTACAAGGGGGCTTGGGCCAGCAGAGCCATCAAGGCCAACAGGAGCACGGGTTGGTTTTGCACCTTCATCTGTTGTGTTGACTCCAGGCGACGAACGACGGGCGCCGTTTTCCGCCAGCGTTCTTCCATAGTAGAAAAGGCCGCGGGTCTGGGCAAAACGACCGCCCAGCCCTGCTCTACGAGACTTCCATGGTAGGCGAAAAGCGCATCGCCCGCGATCCCTCTCGTCCGGGTACCCCGGGGCCCGAGCGCTCCGCTACAAGCCATTAATTACAAATGGGTTGTGCGGAATCGGCTTTGTTTCGTCTTTTCTGTCGTTGGTCGAGTGCGATGCCGTCGCCGGGGTCCCTCCTTCCTGAGGATAGCGCACGCGTCAAGTGTCTTCGTCGGGTGGCGAAAAAAGGCTGCGGGTCTGGGCCAAACGACGGCCCAGCCCTTCGCTACGGGACTAACGGAGCCGCACCCGCAAGGGTGCGGTTGTGGGGCCCCCGTAGAAAAGGCCGCAGGTCTGGGCCAAACGGCGGCCCAGCGCTTCGCTACGGGACTGAGAGCTTGTGCCACGAAAGGACTCGATGTCGCCAAGAATGGCGACACGGCACGCAAGAATGCGTGCGCCACGTCGGGAGGCCGGTTAGTGCGTGACTCAGGTAAGAATAGGTAGGCCACGAAAGCAAAGGCCCTCGCAGCCCGTGGCGAAATTCGGCGGGAGAGAAAAATCGGGACTGCCACCAATTCGCCCCCCATCAGGGCCCTGGAAACAAAGAACTTCACCTGAAGCGAATTGGCTGGCTGTACCCGATTTTTCCACCACATGGCGAAGCAAATCCGCGAGCAATGCGGGCTAGGCCGGCGCGAAGAAGTCGAGAACGTCCTTCAGCGCCTCTTCGGCGCCAAGATAGAACGCATCAGCCTGCAGCCGGAACACCGCCCAACCGGCGCGCTCGAGATCGCTTTGCCGCTGCAATTCTTCGTCCACGGGCCATTCACCGGGGTTGGTCAAGTTCCAGCCATCGGCCTCGATGGCCGCTACACGCCCTTGACCGTCCTCCACGAGGAAATCCACCGTGTAACGGCCCATGCTGATCTGCGGCTGGACGCTGAGGTTCTTCGACTCGAGGAAAGCTAATAGGTCCTGCTCGAAAGGGAAGTTCCAAGGCACCGGAATGGCGCATTGGGAAGCCTCGTCCACGATGACGAGGTCGAAAAGGCGCGGCTGCAAAGGAATCACGCGGGCCAAATCCGCAACGCCGGCAATTGCTACCGGAGATCGAGCGCCAACAGGCTGCCTTTGCTAAGCCGGAGATTTATGAGTCTTCCGAAGAACGCGGAGTGCAGTACGCCATTCGCATTCCGGCCAACAAGAGCTTGGAATTGGCGATCGAAGACATCCTGTTTCGGCCGCCGGGAAGGCCGAGTCGCAAGCCCTTGGTGCGCTACAAGAGCTTCCGTTATCAGGCGGAGAGTTGGTCCAAGCCGCGACGCATCGTGGCCAAGGTCGGCATCATCTCGGTGAGCTGTTCCCGCGCGTCGGCTTTATCGTGACGAACATGACGTTGCCGAGTCGGTCTGTGGTGCGCTTCTACAACAAGCGCGGCACGGCCGAGCAGTGGATCAAAGAAGGCAAACAGGCCACGCACTGGACGCGGCTGTCGTGCCATCGCTTCCGGGCCAACGAAGTGGGACTGCAACTGAGCGTGCTGGCCTACAACCTGGGCAACCTGTGGCGGCGGCTGGGACTGCCACCAAGGATCAAGAGCTGGTCGCTGACGAGCTTACACTAAAACATAAAATGGGCATAAAGAAGCGGTTTCGTTCTGAAAACGGAACAATAATTAGGAGCGCCTGAAGTATTGTCATAAGTCTAGGTCGGGCAAACGGTTCTTGATCTCATCAGCCACTCCGACGCGGATCATCTGTCGGACGCAGACGAAATCCTAGGGGAATACAACGTCCACAGGATCATCCGCACTGGTTTTCCCCGCTGGGACAGCAAGAGTTGGAGGAACACCAACAACGCGATAGGTGCGGAGGCGAGGTATGGCCGTATCGTTTGTACCTCGCCCTTTATCGGACTTCTAGAATCGGTAGCTTGCGGAGCATCTTCAACTACTTCTGCTTCAACGTCAATCGTGGGTCCTTTGAGTTCACCTGGACGGTTTCGCTGGGGAGTGCCCGGCTGGAGACATCGAGTTTGCGGAAACTGACTGCTTCAAGACTGAGTCCAACATGGAACACGCCGTCGTCGCGTCTTCTGCAGTGCTTAACTTGTGCGCGACCCTGAAGTCCAATACCGGCGAACGAAACGAACGCCTCAACCTCCAGGGGTGCGGACATCTCCACTCCCAGCCCGTGCTCGCTAGAGTTGTCCACCTTAGCGGCCAGCACTTGCCCGCGGTAATCAATCCACAGCTTCTTGCCACTGAAAATGTCGCTACGGGGCTGCCTGCGCCCTGGTCCCGATATTTCCCTGGTCTGCCGCCCAAACCGGGACTTCCATTTTGGCTCTGGCACGGCAACAGTATACACCTGCGCCGCCCCAAATACCACGTCTTTTCGTGCTGAACCGTGCACATCACCTCCGCCGGTAGGCGCCGCGCCTGGCTTCTTGAAAACAGCGGGATCGAAGCCCATGTTCCAGATCGTCTCTTCCACCGAAGTTAGGTCGGGATCGGTGCCTTGGACCGCTGTGTAATAGGTCGCATAATTATCTACTTGACACAAGGCAAGAATTCCTGTACGCTAGTCTGGTGATCGAGTTTTCCTCTTTGGGTTCAATCCCTTGTCATCCTTCTCGTGGGCGACTCGGTAGAGTTCCTCTCGCGCCTTCTTTGGGAAAAGCCGTTTCAGGGCTTCCTCGGTTGTCAGCTCGATCGCTGGCTTCTTGCGAGGCATATCATGGACCTTCTAACTCTGTTTGACCGCTTCCACTCCGAGGAGCGCTGCATAGAGTACCTAGAAGGGCTCCGCTGGCCGAAGGGAGTCCGCTGTCCGCGCTGTGACTCGGATAAGATATCCCGTATTGTGAAACGTGCTCAGTTTGATTGTGACTCATGCCGTTACCAGTTCTCCGTGAAGGCCGGAACGATCTTCCATGACTCCCACTTGCCGCTTAGGAAGTGGTTCGCCGCCGTCTATATGATGTGTGAGTCTCGCAAGGGCGTATCGGCCAACCAACTCAAGAGGGTTCTCAAGGTCGCCTACAAGACTGCTTGGTACTTGTGCCATCGCATTCGCGCCGCACTGAAGGATGCCGACACAGAACCCCTGACGGGAACCGTAGAGGCCGACGAGACCTACGTTGGTGGTCGCATCAAGGGCAAGGGCAGGGGCTTCCGGGGTGAAAACAAGACCATGGTACTTGGCGCAATCGAGCGCGGTGGAAACATCCGACTCGTGGTA
Source organism: Bryobacterales bacterium (assembly GCA_965206025.1). Lineage (GTDB taxonomy): Bacteria > Acidobacteriota > Terriglobia > Bryobacterales > UBA6623. The sequence goes on from CBDBIU010000005.1 coordinate 425,353, forward strand.
GAGGGCCGTCGCCGTACAAAGAAGGTCTTGCACCGATTCATCGAGAAGCACACCGACCCTGAGACCGAACGCATTTTCACCGACGAGTGGAAGGGCTACCAAGGCATAGAAGATGAAGACACCAAGCATGAGACCGTGAACCACTCGGCGGACGAGTGGGTGCGTGGCGAGGTCCACACGAACACGATCGAAGGCGCGTTCTCCCTCTTCAAGCGGTCGATTGTGGGGGCGTATCATCAGGTCAGTGCGAAGCATCTTCCGGCCTATCTCGATGAGTTCGAGTTCCGGTTCGACAATCGGAACAATCCGTATCTGTTTCGGGATACCCTACTCCGTCTCATAAATTCTGATTCTCTTAAGTACCGCGAACTTGTTGCCAGCTAGTGCGGGCTTCCAAGTCCGGGTGTGACTCTGATTTTCTCCGTTGGTAGCCGCGCATTGTAGCGGAAACTAGTGGAGTAAATCTCTCCAGTCACGTCCTTGAACGTCAGATCGTATATACCCGCATTTTCAATTTGATGTTTGACATCCCGACCTTCCAGCGGCCTTGAGCGTCTTTATTCATAGGGGCTAGAGCCCGATGAGGACGCCATGGAGGCCAACACCCAATGGGTGAAAAACAAACCAAGCCATTCCAGCTAAGTTTCAACGGCTTGTTGAAAGTCGATTTCCAGGGATCGCACGTCACTTCTGATGGTGGCCTGATTTTGGTTCGCGAACTGGACGAACGGCTCGGTCTCGGAGAACTGATTGACGAGCATCTCAGCGACTCCCGGCAAGGCACAAACAAGCAGTTCACGCTCGCTGATCTGTTGCGGCAGTCGGTCTACAGCCGCTTGGCGGGCTACGAGGACCTCAACGACGCCGAGCGGGTTTCGATCGATCCGACGTTTCGGCTGATCGGTTCGCAGAAGATCTGGGATCGCGGTGCGGCCTTGACCTCGACGCTGCACGGCTTCGAGACGGAGATGCTGGCGAGCGAAGAGAACCTGCTGGGGCTGATGGCGCTGAACCGAGAGCTGGTCGGGCAAGCGGAGGCGTTCGACGACTCCGAGCGGGTCGTTCTGGACATGGACTCCACCGAGAGTCCGGTCCATGGCCAACAGGAAGGCAGTGCCTACAACGGACACTTCGAGTCGGTCTGCTACCATCCGTTGCTTTTGTTCAACGGTCATGGTGATTGCCTCGCTGCAAAGCTGCGTCCAGGCAACGTGCACAGCGCCGACGACTGGGATGAGCTATTGTTGCCGGAGATCGAGCGCCAACAGGCTGCGGGCAAGCAGGTCGCCTTCCGGGGCGATGCGGCCTTTGCCAAGCCGGAGGTTTATGAGGCTTCGGAGGAACGCGGAGTACAGTACGCCATTCGCATTCCGGCCAACAAGAGCCTGGAGTTGGAGATCGAGGACATCCTGTTTCGGCCACCGGGCAGGCCGAGCGCCAAGCCCCTGGTGCGCTACAAGAGCTTCCGCTATCAGGCCGCCAGTTGGAGCAAACCGCGGCGCATCGTAGCGAAGGTTGAGCACCACCCGGGCGAACTGTTCGCGCAACCCGGCTTCATCGTCACCAACATGACCCGGCCCAGTCGCTCGGTGGTGCGCTTTTACAACAAGCGCGGCACGGCCGAGCAGTGGATCAAGGAAGGCAAGCAGGCCACGAATTGGACACGGTTGTCGTGCCATCGTTTTCGCGCGAACGAAGTTCGCTTGCAACTCAGCGTCCTGGCTTACAACCTCGGCAACCTGTGGCGGCGGCTGGGACTGCCACCAAGCATCAAGAGCTGGTCGCTGACGAGCTTGCAGCAGCGGCTGATGAAGACCGGCGGGCGGCTGGTCAAGCATGCCCGCTACTACTGGTTGCTGCTGGCCGAGGGGCATCTGAACCGGCGGCTGTTCGGTGACATGCTGCACAGGATCTGGGCGCTGCCGCTGCCGAGCGGGTAGCGTTGACCGGGCTAGGATCAACAGTTTTCGGCTCCAAAAAGGTTTGGCAGGGAGCAGTGTCGGCCGCAGCGCCGTTCAGGCCGCGCAATCAACGTCTGTGAGCGGACGGACGAGCCCTGGCGCCTACCGGCGGAGGGGATGTGCAGGGTTCAGCGCGAAAAGACGTGGCATTCGGGCCGGCGCGGATGTATACTGTGGCCGTGCCAAGGCCAAAACGGAAATCCTGGTTCAAATATCAAGGGGTTCGGTCATCGACAGGTTCAAGCCGATGAGCCGGCAATCCCGAAAGCGCTGCAAGAATGGCACCGATAGTGGATTTTTGGCAAATGGACCGCAGACGAATATAACTTGTGAGTAGCTCTGAGGCTCGACCTCCTGCCAGTCAACACCCCCGGGGAGCGAGTTGGCCATCGCTACGTCGTAGGAATAGCCCGCCTCCTGAAGCCAGCGGCAGGTCACATCGCGCGCCATAAGATCCCCTGCGGTCGTCCCGCCCATATCAAAACTGAACCAGCCGGCGACCAAGACCTTCTCCTCTGACCTTTGGCTCGCTGACCACAGATCAACTGTGCTGGCTATCCCGGGAAGATAGATTCCCGGTGAACCGGGTGTTGCAGAGGTATACCGTTACTCGATCGAGCGTGTGTTCCCTGCTTAGCCCAGCTCCTCGGGATACATCCTGAAGATAGAAGGTTGTTCCATTCATTCCGAACTTGGAAACGCGGATCTTTCCACATATAACCCCAGTCACACTCAAATCATTTGTAGTCATATTGTCAAAATGGAACCACAAATATCCTACCGACGATCCGCCGACTGGAATCGGTCGCTCGACGGTTTTCTCCCAAAGAGCTTCATTCCGAGGAATAAGAACGGCAGGCCTAGAAGCGCGCGGCGTTTGCAAAGTTATTCCTTCATTGGTGATCGCCTCTCTATGGGCCCGTACGGTATCTCCGCTCAAGAGCGTGGCATCAAGTTCATACCCACGTACCGTGGATGGAGTCCCCTTGTTGTCGATCACGACTTGCAGCAAGGCATAGACTTCGCCCTCCTTTGTGGTTATCTGCACTTTTTGGATTTTGCCGCTCAGTTGCGGACCTGCATCAAGAATGCTCATTGCAGTAAACGACATGCTGGCTCCGATAGCGATCAACACGAGACCATTTCCTAATCTACCGCGAGATTTCTCAATTCGATTCCAGGCAGCGCTGAATAGGGACACACCATGCGGATATAACAACTTCAGCGCCCACGCCAACAACGTGATAGCTACAACCTCGTTCCACCATTTCCAAGAAATAGGGGCCGGAATCATATCACCGGCCTCATCGCTGAACAACAACGATGCGAATACCAGCAACACACCGCCGTTTCGACTAGCCGTCGAATCCGGTAACGCAGCGGGCGTGCGTCCAACGCGACGGCTCCGCGTTGCTCGTTTCTTGGCGCTCTTCGACATCCCAGAAAGGCTAGCAACTGAGCCTTCCTTGTGTCAAGTAAACAATCACGATAGGTCGTACTGCCCAAAATCTCGAACGTGTTGTGTTAAAGGAATTGGCTCTTCTGGGATTTTAGTGGCTGGCGGCGGTGAGTGACGGATCCCTCGCCACTGTGAGGCCGACCTCCCGGAGCCTGCTTCGGTGCCATTCAAGGGCTTCGTGACAACTCTACGGCCCCCAAGGCCGGGCGGCGACTGCGTTGGCCAAAAAGAATTACTGATAAACAAAGGGTTACGAGTAGAGCAAGGCTGCTGGCAGGTAGTCGTACAGTCTCCCGAAGGCTGTGAAATGCAGATCCACAACTGTCATCCAGTGGCCACACTCAAAGAGATAACTCCCTGTTTATCAGTGTCTTATTCCCTTTACGAGTTGCCCACGACCGGACTGGCGTGTAGGGTATTTGGGGATTTCTTGGCCGCCTTTTGGGCTCCGATGTGACTGCGGGCGACGTCGGGTCGGCAGGATGGAGGAGCCGGCTACCCGTTGGCCACCCACTAAAAACCCGGAAGAGCCGGAATTTAGGGCTGACACGAAGCGCGCTCAATTGGGTGCCGACATGCTAGCGTGTGCTCGATGCAGCAAGTTCTGAGTCCGTTTCAATTTGTTGTCACCGCCCTGGCGGGTTTTGAGCGTTTGCTCGCTAGAGATTGGAAGTGCCCTTTTATAGCTCGGTGTGGTTGCAATCCGACCGGCGGATTAGCAAGTTCTCGATGGGTGATTGTGGTCACGTTGATAGCCAAAAAAAAGACCGCCAGGTCGTCGACATGTGGCGATCTATCGACTGCGAGCATTCCGTAAAGATCCGTCAAAATAACCGACTCTCACCCGCAAGAAGTACTTGACTTAGTGGCGGCGGCGACGGCTGATCTGTTTCAGGGCAACAACGTCACCAGCATCGAAAAGTGTTTCGGAAATCACGCGGACAAGCTGAGGATGGCGTTCACTACTTCCAGGAGATCATCGTCTTTAGCGAGAATCTGGTTCACTTCTACATGAGGGCGAAAAAGAATGGAGATTAAGCCTTGGTCCCGGCACTCTCGACCGATTCAGTAGGGACCGGCGATCTCGCCGGTCCTTCGCGGCCGCGCCGACAACGAACGGGAGCCGCCCCAAGACGAAGGCGGTGCTTGTCTACGACGAGCCGTCCGCGGCGGCTAGCCGGCATTGCTCACCAGCTCCTGGCCCCGATACGAATGACTTAGCGTTAAGTGTCTCATTCAAGCAGCATAGCCCCATCAGCTTTAAGGCCTCCTTGGATTGACGAGGTACAATGTAGTTGGGCGCACACGAAGCCCCGGGGACCATTCGAGCACGGGCTGCCGGAAGCCACGAACCCACGAGCCGAAAAATTTACCAAACTAACCCAATTTCGCACAATCCGAAAGGAATCAATGGTTTACGAATGGTTTCCAGTACGGCAGCCGGTCGGATCGATCCGCGGAGTCCGACGGATCGGACCAGCCGGATAGAAAAGTGCCTTGCCTCGGGGCGGAGGCCCCGAGGAGCAACAGGGCGGCAGAGCTTGTAGCGCGGACCTGGCTCTGTTCCAGCGTCCGCGTCCGTGGGCAGCTACCGGGCAACAGAATTACCAAACGAAGCCAATTCCTCATAACATCTTATCCCCCCGACACTTAGAGAAAGTTTGGCGGACTTGTCGCGGCCTTCGGCCGTCAGCTGGCGAGAAATGCAGGCCAGAGGAGGCTAAAGAAAATACTCGTCACTTGAGAACGTCTTTAGCCCCAAGGGGGGCGCCGCAGGACGTTAGCCCACGCCTCCTACGGGGGCTGACATACCGTTAAGTCACTCGCATTGAGACTAAAGGAAAAGCGATCGGGCAAACATGGGAGTCTACAACTTCATCAGCCTGCTGGGCATCTTTGCCTTGATGGGCTTAGCTTGGATCTTTTCCACGAACCGAAGAATCGTCAACCGGCATGTCATCGTCGGCGGCCTTGCCTTCCAACTGCTGTTCGCCTTGTTTCTTTTCCTCGTCCCGGCGGGAACCAGAGTATTCCTGTTCATCAACGACGTGGTCGTCGCGATTCTGGATTCCGCCGCGGCGGGATCAATATTTGTCGGCTCTTCTGGGATTTTAGTGGCTGGCGGCGGTGAGTGACGGATCCCTCGCCACTGTGAGGCCGACCTCCCGGAGCCTGCTTCGGTGCCATTCAAGGGCTTCGTGACAACTCTACGGCCCCCAAGGCCGGGCGGCGACTGCGTTGGCCAAAAAGAATTACTGATAAACAAAGGGTTACGAGTAGAGCAAGGCTGCTGGCAGGTAGTCGTACAGTCTCCCGAAGGCTGTGAAATGCGGATCCACAACTGTCATCCAGTGGCCACACTCAAAGAGATAACTCCCTGTTTATCAGTGTCTTATTCCCTTTACGAGTTGCCCACGACCGGACTGGCGTGTAGGGTATTTGGGGATTTCTTGGCCGCCTTTTGGGCTCCGATGTGACTGCGGGCGACGTCGGGTCGGCAGGATGGAGGAGCCGGCTACCCGTTGGCCACCCACTAAAAACCCGGAAGAGCCTATTTGTCTTTGGACGGTTGGCCCTTCCGCCGGGCAGTACGAGTGCCACGGGGGAGACGTCGCTGGGTTTCTTTTTGGCCTTCCAGGCCTTCCCGATGATCATCTTTTTTTCCTCCCTGATGTCGATCTTCTACTATTTCGGCGTCATGCCTCTCATCGTCAGAGGGTTCGCCTATGTCTTTGCCAAGTTCATGAAAATATCCGGGGCGGAGTCGTTGAGCGCCGCCAGCAATATCTTTGTAGGCATAGAATCGGCCCTGACCATCAAGCCGCATTTGAAGGACATGACCCGCTCGGAGCTGTGCACGGTATTAACGGCGGGGATGGCGACTGTTTCTTCCAACGTTCTCGCCGTCTATATTTTCGGCTCTTCCGGGTTTTTAGTGGGTGGCCAACGGGTAGCCGGCTCCTCCATCCTGCCGACCCGACGTCGCCCGCAGTCACATCGGAGCCCAAAAGGCGGCCAAGAAATCCCCAAATACCCTACACGCCAGTCCGGTCGTGGGCAACTCGTAAAGGGAATAAGACACTGATAAACAGGGAGTTATCTCTTTGAGTGTGGCCACTGGATGACAGTTGTGGATCCGCATTTCACAGCCTTCGGGAGACTGTACGACTACCTGCCAGCAGCCTTGCTCGACTCGTAACCCTTTGTTTATCAGTAATTCTTTTTGGCCAACGCAGTCGCCGCCCGGCCTTGGGGGCCGTAGAGTTGTCACGAAGCCCTTGAATGGCACCGAAGCAGGCTCCGGGAGGTCGGCCTCACAGTGGCGAGGGATCCGTCACTCACCGCCGCCAGCCACTAAAATCCCAGAAGAGCCATATTTTCAGCTTGAGAGATCAGTTTCCGACCATCGCCGGACATCTTATTTCCGCTTCTTTTCTTTCCGCGCCGGCGGCGCTGATCATGTCGAAAATCTTGTTGCCCGAATCCGAAGAGCCCAAGACCTTGGGCCGCCGTGTGCGCCTCGATTACGAAACCGAAGGGAACGTCTTTGAAGCGATTATCAGCGGGGCCAATGCCGGGGTTCGGCTCATCGTCGGCATCGTGGCTCTGCTGATCGCCACGCTGGGAATCGTCGCCTTAATCGATCTCGGGTTGACGAGCGTGGGAGGCCAACTGAACTCTTTGATCGGCGGAGAAATGGATTGGTCTCTTAAAGGACTCCTGGGGTATGCGTTCTACCCTTTGACGCTGCTGCTGGGGGTTCCGGTGTCCGATGCTCACGTGGTTTCCCAGATTATCGGAGGAAGAGCTGTCGTGACCGAGGTGGTAGCCTATCAGGATCTGGCGGCGAGTATCGAGAACGGCCTTTTACAACACCCGCGCTCCTTCGTCATCGCCACGTACGCCCTTTGCGGATTCGCCCACGTAGCATCGATGGCGATCTTCGTGGGCGGCGTATCCGCTCTCGTTCCCGAGAAAAGAAACATCCTGGCGCAAATTGGGTTTCGCTCGCTGGCCGCCGCGACACTAGCCTGTTTGATGACGGCTTGCGTAGCGGGAGCGTTCTTTACGCAAAACTCTCTTCTGCTGGCGCGGTGACGATTGTCGACAGCGAGCCTCCCATTAGCTCACGTTTCGCGCGCGCTTCGCCTTGCCGGTGGTGAGACAACCCGCATATAGCATCAGACGGCATGACTGGGGTCTCCATGCATGGCACTGAGACGCGAGACCCAAATCTACCGGGGGCGAGACTCCGCGGCGTCTCCTATCCCTTCGACGGCGGCCAATAGCCTTCAACACGGTAGGCCTCATCGTCGCCCGGCCAGGGCGGCATGGTGGTCAGCAGAAATTCCAACGGCTCGTCCGCCAGGCTGCGAAACTGGAAGCGGGCCCCGGTGGGAATGGTCAGACTTACCCCGGGGAAGACGTCGACGACCTGCTCCAGATCGCCCAGCTTGCGCCAGAGCTGTCCGCGTCCCCGAATGAAGTACCAGATCTCCTCGACCGAGCGGTGCGCCACGGCCTGGGACACCCCTCCTGAAGGGAGCGTGCAGTGCGCGGAACTCCCTGTTTCAGTCGCGGCGAGGATGCGGATCTGGGAGCCATCAGGCGCTAAGCAGTCATCCCCGATTTTCGATTTGAGTTTGACATTCCGACTTTGCGGTGGCGTTCAGCGTCTTTATTCATAGGGGCTAGAGCCCGATGAAGACGCCAGGGAGGCCAACACCCAATGGGTGAAAAAGAAACAAAGCCGTTCCAGCTAACTTTCAATGGACTTCTCAAAGTCGATTTCCAAGGATCGCACGTCACTTCCGACGGTGGCTTGATTTTGGTTCGCGAACTGGACGAACGGCTCGGGTTCGGAGAACTGATTGACGAGCATGTCAGCGACTCCCGGCAAGGCACAAACAAGCAGTTCACGCTCGCTGATCTGTTGCGGCAGTCGGTCTACAGCCGCTTGGCGGGCTACGAGGACCTCAACGACGCCGCGCGGGTTTCGATCGATCCGACGTTTCGGCTGATCGGTTCGCAGAAAATCTGGGATCGCGGTGCGGCCTTGACCTCGACGCTCCACAGCTTCGAGACGGAGATGCTGGCGAGCGAAGAGAACCTGCTGGGGTTGATGGCGTTGAACCGGGAGCTGCTCGCCCAAGCCGAGACCCAAGACAACTCCGAGCGGGTTGTTCTGGACATGGACTCGACGGAAAGCCCCGTCCACGGCCAACAGGAAGGCAGCGCCTACAACGGCCATTTCGAGTCCGTCTGCTACCACCCGCTGTTGCTGTTCAACAGTCACGGCGACTGTCTGGCGGCCAAGCTCCGTCCGGGCAATGTGCACAGCGCTGAGGACTGGGATGAACTGCTCCTGCCCGAGATCGAACGTCAGCAGAACCATGGCAAAGAGGTTGCCTTCCGGGGGGATGCAGCCTTTGCCAAGCCAGAGATTTACGAGGCTTCGGAGGAGCGTGGCGTGAAGTATGCCATCCGCCTTCCGGCGAACGAGAACCTGCGGCGTGAAGTTGCCGAGCTGTTGGTGCGGCCGGTGGGAAGACCCACTCGGAAGCCTTTGGTGCGCTACAGGAGCTTTCTCTACCGGGCAGCGAGCTGGAGCAAGGCCCGAAGGGTCGTGGCCAAGGTGGAGCATCACGCTGGGGAGCTGTTTCCACGGGACAACTTCATCGTCACCAACCTGACTCTGCCGAGCCGCTCCGTGGTGCGCTTCTACAACAAGCGCGGGACGGCCGAGCAGTGGATTAAAGAAGGCAAGCAGGCGACGCATTGGACCAGGCTGTCGTGCCATCGCTTCCGGGCGAACGAAGTGCGCTTGCAGTTGAGTGTGCTGGCCTACAACCTGGGCAACCTGTGGCGGCGGCTGGGACTGCCACCAAGGATCAAGAGCTGGTCGCTGACGAGCTTGCAACACAGGTTGATGAAGACCGGCGGTCGGCTGGTCAAGCACGCGCGGTATTACTGGCTGCTGCTGGCCGAAGGACATTTGAACCGCAGGCTGTTCGGCGACATGCTGCACAGGATCTGGGCGCTGCCGCTGCCAAGCGGGTAGCGTTGACCGGGCGAGGATCAACAGTTTTCGGCTCCAAAAGGTTTCGCAAGGAGCAGTGTCGGCCGGAGCGCCGTTCAGTCCGCTCAATCAACGTCTGTGAGCGGATGGACGAGCCCTGGCGCCTACCGGTGGAGGTCATGTGCAGGGTTCAGCGCGAAAAGACGTGGTATGCGGGGCAGCGCGGGTGTATACTTTCACCGTGCCAGGGCCAAAATGGAAATCCTGGGTCATACGCTTCCGGCAAGCACTTCGTCTGCATAGGTGTAGTATGGACCAACCCGCAATCCAGCCTGCGTCCTCGGCGGACGAGTCCTCCGGAAATGTGTACACGGAACGAGCGGGAACGTGGCCCCGGGGATCTCCGGAGCCATCTCCGGGAACGCGGCTTAGTCGTCGCTCCCGCCGAGAAAGCCCGCGCGCATCAGAAAATAAAGCAGCGTCAGCAGTGTGCTGACGGCCGCTGCGACGTAGGTCAGAGCGGCTGCATTCAAGACCTTGTCGACGCCTTCGCGCTCATGGGGCGAGACGATGCCCTGGGCGAGGACGAGTTGCTTCGCTCGACGCGTGGCGTCGAATTCCACCGGCAGGGTCACAACCTGGAAAAGCAAGACGGCGGAGAACAAAACCGCCCCGACGAGGACCATGTTCGACGAGGCCATGAACAGGCCCAGGACCATGACGATGTAGCCTACTGAAGAGCCGATGCTTGCCGTTGGCACGAGGGTGGAACGAAGCCATAACGGTGCATACTTTTGGGCGTGTTGGATGGCATGGCCCGCCTCGTGCGTGGCGACGCCAATAGCAGCAATCGACCTCGAGTCGTAGACGTTCTCCGAAAGCGCCAGCGTCTTGGTCACTGGGTTGTAATGGTCCGAGAGAAAACCGTGCGTGCGGGTCACGCTGACATCGCGCAGTCCAGCTCGGTCCAGCAAAAGCTGAGCCGCCTGCGCGCCGCTGTAGCCGGTAGCCGCCGGCACGCGCGAGTATTTTTTGAACGCCGATTTCGTCCGAAAGCTGGCCCACAACGACAGCCCCAAGCCGGGCAAGATGAACAACAAGTACGTCGGATCGAAGAAAAACATGAGACCGCTACCTCCTTGGTTTTTTGCCGAATGCCGTACTTTTCATTGTAGGCGCAAAGCCCGTGCCGGTTCGGACGGCGGTCATTCGTTCTTCCCCCGCAGTTGGTATTGGGTGAACGGGGAGGGGAATCCCTTGATGTCAACGTTAATAAGATAAGGCTTGCCGCTTTCGAGCGCCCGTCTCATTGCCGGTCGGACCTGCTCGGGCCTCTCGACGAGTTCGCCGTCTCCTCCAAACCCCTTCATAACGAGGTCGTAGCGGGTTCGCCGCAGCTCGCAGGCCACGGTCCGGTCGCCGCCGTAGGTCCCTAACTGCAACTCGCGCTCGATGCCCCAGCCACCGTCGTTGCCGACGATGATCACCACCGGCAACCCAAAGCGAACGGCGGTGTCCATTTCGGCCAAGTAAAACCCCAGTGACCCGTCGCCGGTGATGACGACGGCCGGCTGGTCGGGCCGGAGGATTTTCGCCGCCAGCCCGATCAGGAACCCCACGCCCAGGCCGGCCAGGGATCCTAGCCTGAGCCAATGCATCGGCTTGTCGGCCGGGAGCGCGCAGCGGCCCCAGTGGACAAAATCGCCTCCGTCCCAGCAGATGGTGGCGGCGGCGGGTATCTCGTCCCGAAGGGCCATGAAGAGGTGGAGGGGATGCATGGGTTGGGAAGGTAGGGAAGCGACGGCGGCCAGCTCCCGGTTCCAGGCCTGCCTCGCCCGCCGGATTTCCGCCAGCCACGCGGACCGGTCGGGCGGCGGTTCGTCGCCCAGCTCGTCGAGCAGAGATCGGAGAGCCGCCTTGACGTCCGCCAACAGAGCTACCTCGAGACGCCGATTGAGTCCTAGCTCTGGGGAGTGAACGTCCACTTGAACGAATTTCGCATCCGACGAAAACAGCCGCGGACCTGCTAGCCGCAGGCGGTAATCAAGCCTTTTGCCCAGCACTAAGACGAGGTCCGCTTGCTGGAACATCTCTTCGGCGGCACGGTTTAGATTGGGGTCGGCGTAGCCAAAACACAGTGGGTGGCTGTCGGGGACGATGCCTCGAGCCAGGCAGATGGTGAACAGCGGCAGCGAAGCCTTTTCGATGAACGCTTCCAACTCGCTGCCCGCGTCCGACCACCAGGCGCCGCTGCCGGCGATGACGACGGGCCTTTCTGCTTGCCGGATCAGGCCAACCACTCGGCTGAGCTCGGTCGCATCCGGTGAAGGCCTCGGGACTTCGATCGGCCCGTCGGGTAGGGGGGCGTGGCTTTCCACCTGCTCGGTGAAGACATCCACCGGAACGCTCAGGTGGGCCGCGCCGCCGCGCCCTGTCAGGGCCTCCGTGAAGGCACGCCGCACGTAGAGCGGTATCTGCGCGGCGTGGGCCGGCACGGCGGCGTACTTGGTGATGCCGCGAACCAGGGAAAGCTGGTCCATATCCTGGAAGGCGTTGCGATCCCGAAGCGCCGAATGGCTCATGCCGCTGACCGCGACCACGGGGCTGCCCGTGGCGTTCGCCGTCGCGATCCCGGTGATGGAATTCGTATGTCCGGGGCCGCCGGTGACCATCGAGACCCCGGGCGTGCGCGTCATGCGGGCCCAGCCGTCGGCCATGTGAACCGCCGCCGACTCGTGCCGGGTGTCGTAGATCTTCAACCCTTGGCGGTCGGCTTGTTGGAGAATTTCGTTCAGATGATCGCCGACCAGCGTGAAGATGTGCGAGACCCCAAGATTCTTCAAGCTGTCGATGAAAAGCTCGGCGCCGGTAGGCATGGTCGGTTAGCGGCAGAGATGGGCGTTCCGGAAACGGACGATCGCGCGGAAAGAGCAGTCCCAGCCCGCGGGACGCAAAACAGCACTATACACGTTTTTACGGAGTGGACGTACCGGCCGTTTGAGCTTTCTCCGCGACGACCCCGGCGGCAATGCTTTTCTGATCTCGGCTTCAGGGGTGATAGAATTTGAGGTAGAACTCGCACCGAAACGCTCTCCATGCCGACTGTCCTCGATGCTGTTGAAAACCCTCCCATGGTGCTTCACCTCAGCCCCGTGCTTGAGATGACCGACGATCAGTTTTACGAATTTTGCCGGCTCAACCGCGATTGGCGCATTGAGCGGAACGCGGAAGGAGAGATCATCATCATGGCTCCCGCCGGCTCGGAAAGCAGTAGCCGCAATGTCCATATCACCGCACAGTTGTTAGCCTGGGCGAAGGCGGATGGCACGGGCGTGGCTTTCGACTCGAGCGGCGGGTTCTCGCTGGCGAATGAAGCGACGCGGGCTCCGGACGCGGCCTGGGTTCTTCGCTCTCGTCTTCGCGGGATAAGCGCCGAGCGAAAGAAGAAGTTCCTGCCGCTGTGTCCGGATTTCGTCGTGGAGCTCGTCTCGCCCAGCGACCGCCTGGCGCTGGTTCAAGAAAAGATGCAGGAATATATGGCTAACGGCGCGAGGCTGGGCTGGCTGATTGATCCCGAACCCCGGCAGGTGTACGTCTACCGGCCTGGGCACCCCGTTGAGCGGCTCGACAACCCCGACACCATCGATGCAAGCCCCGATCTCCCGGGATTTGTCCTCGAGCTGGGGGACATTTGGGACCCGGGATTATAATTCCCCTTCTTCACCTCCGAAGATAAGGAATGGATCCTCGGCAAGACTGCCTTGAGCGTGTACCCGTTCAAGAAACAATAGGCTCCTCTCCCAAAAGTGTGATCACGATTCCTGCGGCAGCTGGGCGCAGCAGTGGTAGATGGCGGCCACGTAGTGCTCCACGCTGCGGAAGCCGAAGGCGCGGTGGCTCACCAGTTTGATCTTGTTGTTCATCCCTTCCAGGGCGCCGTTGGACACGCGCAGTTTCGTCCGCGCCAGCACACCGTCTAGTGTAGTGCGTCGTAAATAGCAATGTTTATTATCTTGGGGACGTCTAGACAATTGAGAGGACGTCCGCGATGCGTATTGCTCCCCAGATTGAACTGGACGCGGATCAGCGGTCGCGGGTGGAAGCCATCGTGCGGAGCCGAAAGCTGCTGGCCCGTCTGATTGAACGGTCGAGAATCATGCTGCCGGCTGCCACCGGCTGCGGCAACAAACCTGGAGAAAGTCAAACGCGCTCGCCGCTCTCTTGATAAACGTCAATCCGTTTGACGCACTACACTAGATGCCGGCGAGCGTTCGAGGCCCATCGTGTGGATAAACGTAGATCCCCGATTCGACGGCGTGCGGTCGGACGCGAGAGTCTCGAAGGTCGTTGAGGAAATTGGGTTGCCTCACTCCGGCGCCAGTGGTCCCGTGAGTCTATCGATGCCTTCTTAGGAGCGCTCCAAAGAGGATTGGCCCGGCAAGAGACTAGTGTAGTGTCTCTAAAATAGTTGGCTCTTCCGGGTTTTTAGTGGGTGGCCAACGGGTAGCCGGCTCCTCCATCCTGCCGACCCGACGTCGCCCGCAGTCACATCGGAGCCCAAAAGGCGGCCAAGAAATCCCCAAATACCCTACACGCCAGTCCGGTCGTGGGCAACTCGTAAAGGGAATAAGACACTGATAAACAGGGAGTTATCTCTTTGAGTGTGGCCACTGGATGACAGTTGTGGATCCGCATTTCACAGCCTTCGGGAGACTGTACGACTACCTGCCAGCAGCCTTGCTCTACTCGTAACCCTTTGTTTATCAGTAATTCTTTTTGGCCAACGCAGTCGCCGCCCGGCCTTGGGGGCCGTAGAGTTGTCACGAAGCCCTTGAATGGCACCGAAGCAGGCTCCGGGAGGTCGGCCTCACAGTGGCGAGGGATCCGTCACTCACCGCCGCCAGCCACTAAAATCCCAGAAGAGCCAAATAGTTTTACATTTGGAGACCTTACGGAGGATCTGCTCGGCCGAAGCTGCCCAAACGAAAGGCTTGGGGTCTTGATTGTGACGCTCGATGTAGGCATCGATGGCAGCGGTGAGTTCGTCGACGCTGTGAAAGACGCCGCGGCGAATGCGCTTGTCGGTCAGCTCGCGAAACCAACGCTCCACAAGGTTCAGCCACGAAGCGCTGGTCGGCGTGAAGTGCAGTAGGAAGCGCGGCTTCTTGGCCAACCACTGGCGCACCTTCGGATGCTTGTGCGTGCCGTAGTTGTCCAAAATCAAATGCAGCTCGCGGCGCGGGAACTCCTTGTCGAGACGACGCAAGAACTTCAAGAACTCCTGATGCCGATGCCGCGCTTGGCATTGCCCGACGACCTTGCCGTCCAGCAGGTTCAGGGCGGCGAATAACGTGGTGGTCCCGTGGCGCTTGTAGTCGTGCGTCAGCGTGCCGCAACGGCCTTTCTTCAGCGGCAGTCCCGGTTGCGTGCGCTGCAAGGCCTGAATCTGACTCTTCTCGTCGACGCAAAGCACCAGCGCCTTGTCGGGCGGGTTCATGTAGAGGCCGACGACATCGGTGAGTTTTTCGACGAACCGCCGATCCCGCGAAACCTTGAACGTCTTGATGCGATGGGGTTGGAGACCGTGGGCGTTCCAGATGCGCTGGACGCTCGCCGCCGAGACGCCTTGCGCGCGGGCCATCGTGCGGCAGCTCCAATGGGTCGCGTTGGGAGGCCTAGAATGCAAGGTGGCCTCGACGATTCGGCGTACTTTCTCGGCCGGGATCGAGGGCTTGCGACCGCGGCCGGGACGCACCCAAGTGAGGCCGTCGAGGCGTTCGGCTGCGAAGCGCTTGCGCCAATCGAGCACTGTGGGCCGGGAAACTTCCAGGCGCCGTGCAATCGTGGAGTTGGAGACGCCGGCGGCGGCGAGCAGAATGATGCGCGCACGCAGAGCCCACTGCCGAGGTGTCGAGTGCGCTTGCGCCAGATCTTCCAACTCCACTCTTTCGCGATCCGTAATGGTTAAAGCTTTCGCCGCCAACCCCATAAAACAAGTCTACGGCGCGGCCGTCTATATGTAAAGTTATTTGTGATACACTACACTGGCCCGCATTTCTCAACACCTGACGGTCGAAGCACACGATAGGTCCGCCATTACTACGTTGCGCTTGCTCACCGTGCTCAACGTGCTGTTCAAGTACGCCTGCATTATTCAAGAAATGCGGCACTGAGCGGCGCGCGCCTTGTACTGACGGGCCTCTCACGTACTTCGCCTCGCCACGTATTGAGACATCACAGCTAGCGCACATAGCGGTGTCGGTTTCCCGTTTTCGCCATTCGGGCCCGGCCTATGACCGAGCCGCCGTCGATTCTTTCTGAGATTGCTCCGGTGTTTCGCATGACGAACTACGCCCCCACCGCGCCACTCTGCGCCCCTGGCTTCGCCTCACGTAAGAGCCCACCGTTGCTCGCGATCGAGATTCCCATCAGGCTCCGGCAGACGTTGATCACTGTGCGTTGCCCGATCTTCTTGCCCTTGTGCCGGGAAACAGGCAGGTCGATTGACTCCATCAAATGACGCATCGAGCCGTTGATCGCCCGGTACCAGAGGTCGAACGCCGCCTCATTGACGGTGGTAGTGCGAAATGGTGGTGCCGATCATGGCCGATGTCAAGCCCGACATTCCCGAATCTATAGTGAACTCATCTCCAGAACCGTCCGCTACCTCCCGAGCTCGGACAGCTTGGCAGCGACCGAAGGCTTGGGCCCGCGCGGGCTAACGCCCACGGGCGTGCGAGAACATGGTTTCAACCATCGTACGGATCTGATCGATGATCGGATCGAGCACCCCTCGCATCTCCCATCCCAAAGAGCCGGGAGCGTGGTAGAGCAAGTAGATGAAGCCCACGACGGCCAGCAGTACGATGAGCATCCAGTATTGGCTCCACATCGTCAGAGCCGGAAAAGCAGGGGTCGCCTAGCAGCCCGTGGCAAAAGTAGACGTCGCGAAAAATCGGGTACAGCCAGCCAATTCGCTTCAGGCGAAGTTCTTTGTTTCCAGGGCCGTGATGGGGGGCGAATTGGTGGCAGTCCCCATTTTTCTCTCCTGTGCGACTTTCGCCACGGGCTGCTAGGCGTCAAAAGTTGCCCTCCAGCCAGACCCGGTGGGAGAGACAGCTTGTGGGCCCACTGCCCATCAACTGACCCTAGGAAGTGCCCCGGCCGGATGGCCCAGGCCGCCTCGATCGGCAGCATTCTCACGATTTCTCGAACATGACCTCGCCCAATGCGCGCAAGCCCAATGTTGAACCGTCGATGGGTCAAGCGCTCGCGGCCCCCCCCCAAGTCCCCTATCGGCGAAGACCAAAAGACGGATCAGTCCCCGGCAGGCATAGGAAAACCGGGGCCCCAAGCCCGGAAACCCCTCCGGGAAGCTCGATTGGCTACAGCGCGCGCGCGTGGGGGCTGTTTAAGCCGGCTCCGTGCCTCGCCCCGACGGGCGCCGGCGGCCGATAGGCAGGAGCGGCCGGATCTCAGGCGGAATCCGTCGAACAGCGCCGCAAGAAGCGGTCGTAGTCACGAATATAGTCATCAGCGTCGTAGGGTTCGGAGGCGAACACCAACAACACCGCGTCAGGAGAGTATCGATACTGGATGCTCCACACCATGGGAGGCAGATAGAGGGCGACATTGGGCTGCTGCAAGTCGAATTGCTGCCGATTCACACTGTCGTCGGCGACGATCGAACAGCGGCCCTTCACGCAGATAAGAAACTGTTGACATTCGATATGGGCATGTTCGCCGCGGGTTTCCTCACTGGGCACGTCGAAGACGAGAAAATATCGCTTCACCGGAAACGGCACGTGACGCTCAAATTCGCCCGCGCTCAGGTTGCCGCGCAAATCATTCACCAGCGGCAGACAATGCAACGTCACACGCTCGACGCGGGTGCTTTCGACGCTCGGCTCCTCGATCTCGTGGGGGTCAAGCACCGAAGTGTCCGGACGTCGCGAGCCTGTATTGACGTAACCGGAGATTCTGGCCGGATTGCCGACCACGATCGCGTTTGGCGGCACCGAACGCGTTACCACCGCGCCGGAACCAAATCATCGCATTGCGGCCGATCGTCAACCCGGGCAGGATGGTCGCATTGGCGCCGATGGACGCCCCTTGGCACACCGTGGTCTGGGGATAGGCATCCAGATGTTGTCGGCTGCGAGGAAACGGGTCATTCGTAAAAGTTGCATTCGGGCCCACGAAAACATCATCTTCGAGGGTGATCCCATCCCAAATCTGGACTCCGGATTTCACGGTGACGCGATTTCCGATGACCACGCGGTTTTCCACGAACACGTGATCGCAGATGGTGGCTTCCTCGCCGATCCGAGCGCCGGGCAAGACGTGGGCGAACGCCCAGATTCTCGTGCCCTTGCCTACGTGGGGGGATTCGCAGCACCCCAGTCCATGAACAAAGTAAGTTTTTTCACTCACCCGATTGCCCCTTCGCGGAACCGGTCCCGCGCCCGACGAAAACGTCCGCGCGCATGACAACGGCCCACGGCCTGCCCTGGGTGTTGCCGTAGGTGCGCCATACATAAGCCCCGACAATTCCCAGCCCCATCATATTCAAGCTGCCGAAGAAGAGAATCGTGATCACCGTCGCCGCGTAGCCAGGCGCCTGCAGGCCGCCGGTGATACGCAGGGCGCCAACCAGTAGAGCGAAACACACGGAAAACAACAACCCAGCGCCACCCGCGGCGATCAGGATCTTTATCGGCAAATCGGAGAACGCAAACACGCTATCCATGACGTAATCAAGCTTCTTACCCAGGGTCCAAGCGGTCTTGCCATGCCGGCGCCGCCGTCGGCGATAGTAAACTAGCTTGCGTCGAAACCCGAGCCAGAAAAATAAACCGATGAGCGAGTTGTGGCCCTCTTCGAGTTGCAGGAGGGCCCGGCGAAACGGCCGGTTGCAAGCAAACATATCCACGCCGCCCTCGGGCACCTCGGCTATCACCGTGCGGCGGTAAAACCACCAAAACACCCGCGAGGCGAATCGACTCAGCGGAGGGTCCTCGCGGCTCTCCCGCGCGCCGATGGTCAGGTCGCACTCGTCGGATCGGAGACTACGAAAGAACTCCAAAACCAACTCCGGCGGCTCCTGCAAATCCGCTGCCATCACGGCGAAATAGTCACCCTTGGCGGCCTGCAGCCCGCTGCGAATAGCGGCCAGGGATCCGTAATTGCGCGAATGCAATAGCAACTGCGAGGCGAATCCGTTCTCGGGTAAACCCTCCCGGAGAAGCTCATGACAACGGTCCGGGCTGCCGTCCACCACAAAGACCACCTCCAAACGGGCATCGAGCGCCGCTTGGATCTGCTCGAGCGCGTTCAGCAAGTCCGGTACGGATTCCTCATTCTTGTAGACGGGAATGACCAGTGAGTACATCAGCGCTCCCAGCGATTTATCATGTCACAGCCGCGCCTAACGTTATCGAGATCCAGTTCCGGATAGCAAGGCAGGGTAAGAATCTCAGCCACCACCTGCTCGCTGATCAGCAGATGAACATGGCCATAGTCCGGTTTCAGAAGCGGCTGTTGGTAATCGAGCAGGGGGTAATGAACATCCGTCGAGATACCATGCTGCTTTAGGTAATCCCGCAAGGCGCCGCGCCGGCGACTGCGCACGACGTAGAGGTGTGCCACATAGTCGTCGCCATCGACGGCAGGGGTCGCGATATCGGGGTGCTCAAGTGTGGCGCTGTAACATCGGGCGATCGCCTTGCGTTGAGCGTTCCAGCCATCGAGAAAACCCAGCTTTACCCGCAAAAGCGCTGCTTGAAGCTCGTCGAGACGACTGTTTCGGCCACCTCGATCCGAGACGATATATTTGTCGCGCCAGCCATACTCGCGCAGGTTTTTCACGCGCCGGGCAAGGGCGGCATCCGAAGTTACCACCGCGCCCCCATCACCGAGGGCGCCCAAATTCTTAGTGGGATAAAAACTGAAGGCAGCCCCGTCGCCCCAGGAACCGGCGCGGCGGCCATTCAGCGAAGCGCCGTGACACTGGGCGCAGTCCTCGAGCAGCGCCAGGCCGCCTCGTTCGGTGAGGGCGCGCAGGCCTGCCGCATCCGCCATGCGGCCAAACAAATGGGTAGCCATCACGGCCCTCGTGCGCGGTGTAATCCTCGGCTCGACCGACTGCGGGGACAGCGTTAGCGTCGCCGGATCAACGTCAGCATAAACCGGCGTGGCTCCGACTGCAAGTATCGCCGTAGTCGAATACATCCCGGCATTGGCGGCCGTGATGACTTCATCTGCCGGGCCGACTTCGAGCGCACGGAGCAACAGCTCCAGGGCATCGGTTCCACTGGCGACACCGACGCAATGGCGCGCGCCGCAATAGGCGGCAAATTCCTCTTCAAAGGCGTGCACCTCAGGGCCCAGCACAAACCAACCACTACTCACCACGCGTCCTAGGGCCGCCATAAGCGCCTCGGCCAAGGGAGCCGTGTGCGCCTTGAGATCATTGATGTCGTCGAGTGGCATAACGGTACAGCAGCCCTAACAAGGTAGCAGCCCGTGGTGAAAGTCGCGGGGGGAGCGAAAAATGGGGACTGCGGACTGCCACCAATTCGCCCGCATCATGGCCCTCGAAACCGAGCACTTAACCTGAAGCGAATTGGCTGGCTGTACCCGATTTTCGAGACGTTTACTTTTACCACGGGCTGTTAGGCGACTATTTCCGGAGTCTAGACAACGCGGCCTTCGCCAAACGGCTATCGATCCCGATAGCGGCGCGCCTGACGAATGGGGGACAGGCCCCTGCGCGAGGTCCGACTGATGAGTACTCTTTTGCTCTGAGTCGGAGGAGTCGCCGGTGGGCGAACTTGTCCCCAGGTACCTGTCTCCCGCTCACGCTCCCCTCACGCTCAGCTCCGTAGCGGATCTGTCGACGGTTCAGCAGCATTCCCGAGGCGGTATCATGTTGCCAAGGGGCCGTCTTGGGGTCCCGGCGGTGAGGTGCAAGAGACAAATGGGGGACAGGCGCCTGAGCGAGGTCCGACTGATGAGTGCGCTCTTGCTCTGAGTCGGAGGAGTTGCCGGTGGGCGAACTTGTCCCCAGGCGCCCCCTCACGCTCAGCACGCTGTGCCCGCGGTCGCGCTGCATCAGGTCCGCAAGAGCGCATGAGCAAGAACGAAGGCCATTCGGAGGAGAAACATCCACGCCGGCCCCACAGCCGGCGCGAGTTTCTGTGGAACACGGGCGCGCGCTTCCCGATGCTCGCGCTCATCGATCTGCTTTCGCGCGACGGGTTCTTTCGATCCCCGGCTTATGCCGCCTCGACGGAAGCGGCGCCGGGAGCCAAGAGCCTGTTGGCGGCGCGCCCTCCCCACTTCCCCGCCAAAGCCAAGCACGTCGTCTTCCTGTTCATGAACGGGGCTCCCAGCCAAGTAGATACGTTCGATCCCAAACCGGCGCTGGCGAAATACGACGGCACGCCCTACAAGGGCGACATGGTCATCGGCTCGAACAGCCGCCCCATTGGCCACCTGATGCAGTCGCCGTTTGAGTTCACCAAGCACGGCAACAGCGGTCTAGAAATCAGCAGCCTTTTCCCGCACACGGCCAAGCACGCCGACGACCTGTGCGTCGTTCGTTCTCTCCAAACCGATACCGCCGCGCACGCTTCCGGCTGCATCCAGATGAATACGGGAAACGTCGTGATCGGCAAGCCGAGTTTGGGATCTTGGCTCAGCTACGGCCTAGGGACCGAGAGCCAGGACCTGCCCAGCTTCGTGGTCATGACCGACCCTCGCGGAGGTCCGATCGGCAGTGCGTCGAACTGGAGTTCCGGCTTCATGCCCGCGGCCTACCAGGGCACGCTGTTTCGCAGCGGCGGGTCGCCGCTGCTAAATCTCGAGACGCCCGAAGGGGTCAGCGGGCAGACCCAGCGCCGCGCGCTCGATTTACTCAAGGGCCTCAATGAATCGCACCGGCGGCGGCACGCCGGGGATTCGGAACTCGAGGCGCGCATCCATTCCTACGAGCTGGCGTATCGTATGCAGACCACCGCCGCCGAAGCCGTCGATCTCGACATGGAAAGCCGCAAGACCAGGGAAATGTACGGGCTCGACGCCAAGCTGACCGAGGACTTCGGCCGCAAGTGTCTGATCACGCGAAGGCTCATCGAGCGCGGAGTGCGATTCGTCCAGCTCTACTCGGGCGGCGGTCATATCGAAGATACCTGGGACGGCCACCTCGATTGCATCTCGAACCACACGCTCCACGCCGGCGAAACCGACCAGCCGATCGGCGCGCTGATAACGGACTTGAAGCGCACGGGCCTATGGGACGAGACTCTGCTGGTGTGGGGAGGCGAGTTCGGCCGTACGCCCACGAGCGAAGGCGTCGGCAAACCCGGCCGCGATCACAACTGGCTCGGCTTCAGCATGTGGCTTGCCGGTGCCGGCGTGAAGGGCGGTCAGGCGATCGGCGCGACGGACGAGTTGGGTTTCGATGCGGTCGAGGACCCTTGGCATGTCTCCGACTTTCATGCCACCATCCTGCACTTGATGGGTCTCGACCACACCAAGCTCACGTACTTTTACCAGGGACTCGACCAGCGCCTGACGGGCGTGCGCGGCGCAGTTATCCGCAAAGCACTCGCCTGAGCGACGGACCATTGTCGACTCGTTGACATGTCCCTCCCCGACTCCTAAACTTGCAGGTGAACCCGCAAGGCCGGGTTTGTGAAGAACCTGAGCGCCATCCCAGGGGCAGCGCTTCATCCATGACTTCCGGGAGGCGCGGCGGGTCGCCCCCAAGGTTTTCACAACCCGGACAAGCGCGGGGCGCTAAGAGATGCTGCTTTCTCTCAAAGCCGGGCCGGGGCGGCGAGGAGCGGGACGCGCGCTGACCGCTCTCGCCGCGATCGTCCTCTTGCCGGCCGGGGTTTCCTTCGGTGCACCCGACCCGCCCGACCCCGTCTTTTCGAAAGACGTTCTGCCCATTCTCGAGAAGAACTGTTTCTCGTGCCATGGTGAAGGGCAAAAGGTGTCCGATCTCGACCTCAGCTCGCGGGCCGGAATGCTCGAGGGCGGTGTCCACGGTCCCGCGCTCGTTCCGGGCGACGCCCAGCAAAGCCCGCTGTATCTTCGTGTATCGGGAATGGATGCGCCGGTCATGCCGATGGGCGGCAGCCTCAGCGACGAAGAGATCTGGGTCTTACGGGACTGGATCGACCAAGGCGCGAAGTGGGATGATCCCGAGCCCGAACCCGACTCGCCCGCAAGCCCGGCAGCGACCGCTCGGCAGGCGAGCATCCCCGAAACCGAGATCACCGAGGAAGACCGCCAATGGTGGGCTTTTCAGCGACCCGTGCGGCACTCCCTACCCCAAGTCGGCGATCCGCGGTGGAGCGGCCACCCGATCGACGCGTTCATCAAGGACCGACTCGAGTCGGAGGGGCTTCTCCCGGCGACGGCCGCCGACAAGCGGACTCTGATCCGGCGTGCCTATCTCGACCTGATCGGAATCATCCCCCCGCCCGAGGAAGTGGAAGACTTTGTCCGCGACCGCTCGCCCGACTCTTTTGAGAAGGTCATCGACCGGCTACTAGCCTCTCCGCACTACGGGGAGCGCTGGGGACGCCATTGGCTCGACGTCGCCCGCTACGCCGACAGCCACGGCTACGAGCACGACTTCGACTACCCCCACGCCTGGCGCTATCGCGATTACGTCATCCGGGCGTTCAACGAAGACAAACCCTATGACCAGTTCGTTCGGGAACAGCTTGCCGGGGACGAGTTGGACGAAGTCACCTTCGACAGCTTGACGGCGACAGGCTTTTATCGCGTCGGGCCCCGCGTCGGCTTTCGCGAAAAGGACAACCCGCAATATCGCTACGAGTATCTCGATGACATGATCGGCACGACCGGCCGGGCTTTCATGGCTCTGACGGTCAATTGCGCCCGCTGCCACGACCACAAGTTTGATCCCATCCCACAGGTTGATTACTACCGCATGATGGCCGTCTTCTTTCCGTTCGTGAAGTACAACTATCCTTTGGTCCCGCGCGGCGAAGAGCAGGCGTACGAAGCCCGAAAAGCCGCGCTCGAAGCGGAGATCGAACCGCTCAAGGCTCTCGTAGTGAAAATCGAAGAACCCTATCGGCAGGCGGCTTTTAAGAAAAGAGTGGCCGAGTTTCCCGAGGATATTAAAGAAGCGCTGCGCACGCCGGAGTCCGAGAGGACGCCCGGCCAGCAGCTGCTGGCCGCACAAGTGCTCACCTTCAAGGTCGACGACGTGAGCAATCTGCTGAATGACGCGCATCGAGCCGTGGTCGAGGAGATTAAAAACCGCATCGAAAAGCTGCGGGAGACTCTTCGGGACGCCGTCCCCATGGCCATGGGCATTCGCGATGGCGACTACCGTTTCGCCCCCGACGGCCGCGGCGATGAGCCACTGCCGGGGAAAGGGAATCGGGAGGTCTACGATGTGGAAGGCAGCTTCCTTCCTGAACCGGGCAAGTCCTACCATCCTCCGAAGACCTACTTTCTGCCGACCGGCGACTACCATACGAAGGGACCGGAGGTGCAGCCCGGTTTCCTACAGGTAGTGACGCGCGGTGATCCTCCGGCCGTGCGTCCACGGTCAAGCGGACACGTCTCGAGCGGCCGCCGCCGGGCGCTCGCCGAGTGGATCGTTTCCCCCGATCATCCGCTAACGGCGCGCGTGATGGTCAATCGCATCTGGCAGCATCATTTCGGGAAGGGGATCGTAACGACCCCGAGCAATTTCGGCCGCACCGGTCAGCGGCCGACCCACCCCAAGCTGCTGGACTGGCTGGCCACGGAGTTTGTCCGTCAGGGCTGGAGCATCAAGCGGATGCACCGGCTGATCATGACCTCCGAGACCTACCGCATGGCGTCCGACTACCATCGGGAAGCCAACGCCGAGGCCGACCCCGACAACTCGCTACTATGGCGTTTCCCCCAGCGCCGCTTGGAGGGCGAGGCCATCCGCGACAACGTGCTCGCCGTCAGCGGGAATCTCAATTTGGCGCCGGGTGGCAAACCGTTTTTCCCGCCTGTCCCGGAGAGCGTCTGG
Organism: Bryobacterales bacterium; assembly: GCA_965206025.1. Lineage (GTDB taxonomy): Bacteria > Acidobacteriota > Terriglobia > Bryobacterales > UBA6623. Next base: position 449,847 of record CBDBIU010000005.1, read on the forward strand.
CGATCGTTCGGCATGGGCAAGTGGGTGCTGACCGAACAGGGCCCCGACGTTTGGCGTCGGAGCATCTACTCCTACTGGAAGCGAGGCCTGCGCTACCCCATGTTTGAGGTTTTCGATCAGCCGGACCCGAACGTGACCTGCGAGCGCCGGAACACAACGACCGTCCCCACGCAGGCGTTGACGCTGCTGAACAATGAATTCGTTCTGCTGCAGGCCGACTACTTCGCGAAGCGGGTTGACCGCCGGGCCGGCCATGATTCGCGACTCGCTGTTACCGAGGCGTATCGCATCGCGCTTAGCCGCGAGCCGACGCCCAAAGAACTGGAAGCGAACCTGTCGTTTCTGGAGCGGCAGAAGGCCTATCATCAGGGCCGTGGAGACGAGTCTCCCGGGTTGGCCGCTCTGACCGACCTTTGCGATGTGATCTTCAATCTCAACGAGTTTGTTTATATGAACTAGCCAAGCCATGGCGTCACCTCCAAAGAGCGATCGCCCGAGCGGCAAGAGGCAGTTCGTCTCGCGGCGGGACTTCCTCTTCGAAGCCGGAGAGGGTATCAGCGGCTTGGCTTTGGCCTCCTTGCTGGCCGAGAACGGGCTGCTGGCCGCCGATCGAACACCCGCGGAAACGCCGTGCGCGGATTCCCCATCTGTCGACTCACCCATCGCCCCCAGGGCGAGTCATTTCAAGCCTCGGGCCAAGGCCGTCATCTCACTTTTCATGAGTGGCGGCGTGAGCCAGGTTGATACCTTCGACCCGAAGTCGGCGCTCACCAAGTACCATGGCCGGCCGTTGACCGGGAAAGGTCCTGTTCGGGTGCGCCAGGGGTATCCCGGGCCGCTGATGAAGAGCCCGTTTGGGTTCCAGAAACACGGCCAGAGCGGCATCGAGGTATCCGAGTTGTTCCCCAACGTTGCCGGGATGGTCGATGACCTCGCCTTCATCCGCTCCGCCCAAGGCCGCTCGAATGACCATGTGCTATCGCACTACGAGGTCAATACCGGCTCGCTGCTGATGGGCTTCCCCAGCGTCGGCTCCTGGGTGACCTACGGGCTGGGCTCGGAAAACCAGAACCTGCCGGGATTTGTCGTCATCTACGACTACCGCGGAGGCCCCTTCAGCGGTCCGGCGAATTGGAGCAGCGGATTCTTGCCGGCGGCCTACCAGGGCACGGTGTTCCGCGCCAGCGGCGATCCCATTCTTGATCTCCACCCGCCCCCGGAATACGTTTCCCCCGAGCAACAGCGCGCCCGGCTTGACCACTTGAACCGGCTCAACCAAGAGCACGCCGAGCGCTATCCGGGCAGCACCGAGCTGGCGGCGCGGATCGCGTCTTATGAACTCGCCTATCGCATGCAAACCTGCGCGCCCGAGGCGGTTGACGTATCTCAGGAAAGCGAATCGACCAAGAAGCTGTACGGGCTCGACGATCCGACTACCGAGCACTTCGGCAAACAATGCATGCTGGCGCGCCGCTTGGTGGAGCGCGGAGTGCGCTTCGTGCAGCTCTATAACGGCGCCATGGTGATGCAGAATATCGACACCTGGGACGCGCACACGAACCTCGTCGAGAACCACACCCTGCACGCCAAAGAGGTCGATAAGCCCATCGCCGGATTGATCCAAGACCTCAAGCAGCGAGGGCTGCTCGACGACACGCTCGTCATCTGGCATTCCGAGTTTGGACGAATGCCGATATCCCAACGCGGCGTCGGACGCGACCACAACCCCGGCGCGATGACGCTATGGATGGCCGGGGCCGGCATCCGGGGCGGGCAGGTCATCGGCGCCACCGACGAGTTTGGATACAAAGCGGCCGAGCAGATTGTGAACCACCACGACATCCATGCCACGCTGCTCCATCTGCTGGGCCTCGACCACGAGCGCTTGACCTACTTCTTCAACGGCCGTCACTTCCGGCTTACCGACGTACACGGCGATCTGATCCCGCAGATTGTGGCTTGAGGTCCCCTCCGCCGCCATATCGACGCCCTGAACTGGCTGCTGTGCGCCCTTTCTGACCATCCGGTTGGCGGCGATTCTCAAAAGGGAGATCCGCGCCACGGAGATCATCGTTGTAGGCCATTGATTCTATGAGGGTTCGGCGAGATTTGGTTCGTTTGGTATTTTTTGATTGGCGAGGGTTGGCACCGCGGAGGGAGGGGTCCGCGGAGGGTGTGAATTTGGGCTGTGGGGCCCGCGCCCTGACGGGCACGGCTCTGTCCGCCCATTTTCGAGAGACCGGCGGGTGGGGCCGAGTCGCCACTGGCGCGGAAGCCGATGCGGCCAGCCGCGGTGCTTGGAGGGTCGATCGGTGGCGGGGCCTGGTCGGGGACGTAGCGGCCGCGGTAGGGATCGGAGTCGGTCGAGGGGCGGGTCTCACGGGCCTTGCGCTCGTCGCGGCGCAGGTCAGCCAGTTGCTTGACAGCGCGGAAGAAGCGGCGGCTGAGATGTCCGTCGTAGCGGGCCAGGTGAACGAGGGCCTGGGTGCGATCGAGCATTGCCGAGCCTAAGAGCTGCGTCTCGCCGTCGTAGCCGGGGCGCAATCTCTCGGGATGATATTTTTCGGTCAGGCGGCGCTTGTCGGCGACGGAAGCGGCGATGAAGCCGGTCTCCAAGCGCGTGAGGCGGCGCATGCGCCACTGAGCGTCGGCGATCTGGCGGACGAGTTCGAATTCGAGAGAGTTGGCGGGTTGGATGTCGGCTTCGAGGGCGGCGAGTTGGCTATCGAAGTCGGCGGGGTCCTCGCCGGGCAGGACGGTATCGCGGGCGAGGAGTCCGTGTTTGAGAGCGTTTTTCGCAGCGCGCGATTTGCCTTCGTTGGTGCGTGGTCCGGTGGATTTTTTTGCGTTGTCGCCATTAGCTTTGATTTGTGCGCGTGTAGCCATGATTATGATTCCTTTCCTGGGAGCAGGGGCTCCGCTTCCAGGGTACGGCGGGGTTATCGGGTTCCAGGGGGTCGGGTTCGGTAAGTGGGGTGGAATGAAGAGGATGAGATTTGGGAGGTGATGTGACTCGTGGAGGGGTTTTGCGACGGAGGGCGGGCCGCCGGGGGCGGCGCGCTGTTGCCCTACCCCAGGCCCTGCTCGACCGCCGGCAGCGGCCGAGCGCCGGAAAGAACCAGCGGCACGCGGGGGCGCAGTACCAGCCGTAAAACGGCCGGCCTAGCTGAAAGCAAGCCGCGTGAACGCGGCTGACCGCGGACTTCCGTCCGCGGCTCTGCAGTGTTCCTGTGACAAGGAAGCGAACACGGCTGCACCGGCGTGGCGCTGTAAAATCGCACGTGCTACGGGACACAGCACGGGTTAGAAAAGGCCGCAGGTCTGGGCCAAACGACGGCCCAGCCCGGCGCTACGGGCTACTTCCCTTATTGACAAGCTCGACGGCCTCGATCGGCGCCTCCAGCGGCCGCGCCCCGCGTTGCTACGGGTTTGTCACCTTCGGAAAGCTTCGCTCTCCACAGACTGATGTTTTGACATACCGATGTCGGTTAACCGAACATCTAGAAAGAAACCGGCTCGAATCCCACTGATGCCGATGGACTTCGAATAAAGTGAATACGCGTATGGACGTTCTACCCCAAGCGCCCCGCTGCCCTCAAGTACAGAGGACCCAGGCTTGTAACTGGAGCGGTAGCGCTCTGAAGACTGAAAGCACGCTTCATCAGCTTTCGCCTTACATTGGAAAGATCAAGTCGTCTATGGCCGCATCCCTTGTTTCGCGGTTCACGAGCCGGGGTGGTCTTGTCTACGACCCATTTTCGAGATCCGGCACTGTTGCTCTGGAGGCTTGGTTCGCGGGGCGACCGGTCGTGGCTAACGATTTGAGTCCATACGCCAAGTTGCTGACCCGAGCAAAACTGTTCCCGTACCAGTCTCTGGACGACGCTCTCGAAGAGATGGGCCATGTCGATATGGAAGCAACGCGCCGCAGAGTTAATGTGGACCTTAGGAAGGTCCCAGGCTGGGTACGGCAATTCTTTCATCCTGAGACACTGCGTGACGCGGTTTCTTGGAGGAACGTCCTGTTGAGCCGCCGTCGTTGGTTCTTAATGGCATCTCTGCTAGGCATTTTGCACCACTGCTGTCCGGTTAAAAGTCGAATAGAATCAATTGGTTGGGGTCATAGGGGGATTCGTTTGGGGAGTCGGATGGCTGGAGTGCCTGTAAAAGGGGCATTTTTTCGAATTGCGTAACGCTGAGAATCTGTAGAATCTGGTAAAGACTCGCTTCCAGCCCGAGCCGTTTCCGGACGATGGCGATGAGCACGTAAATCGAGACAGCGATCCAGATCTGCGTCTTGACGGCGTTCTCGCTGGTGCCGTAAAACGAGTTGATTCGCAGATGTTGCTTGATCCACTTGAAGAACAACTCAATCTGCCAACGCGACTTGTAGATGTGGGCGATGGTCAGCGCCGGGAGCGCGAAGTTGTTGGTCAGAAACTTCAGCCGCTTGTTCGTCCGGGCGTCGAAGTAACTGACCCTCCGCAACGGGTCGGGATAGGCTTGGGCCGATTCGATGGCAGCCAGTATGACGGTCTGATCCGAGCGCAAGCCCGTGGATTTGTCGACGGGATGCGAGTAGCGCCGTTGGAGCAAGATGTTCTTCTTGGTTCGCACGACGAAGAACGACGAGCAGAGAGTGAACACGAAGAGGCGTTCGAAATCGACGTAGGCCCGATCCATGACGTAGAACGCGCCGGCCTCCGGGCCGATCTCGTCGAGGATGTTGATGTCGTGCACTTTGCCTCCAGTAATGCGGATGAACGTGGGAATATTGCCGTGCAGATCCAGCAGCGTGTGCATCTTCACGGCGGCCTTTTGCTTGCGGAATCTCGCCCACGGAAACAGCGACAGGCAGAGGTCGATTGTTGTCGAGTCGAGAGCGTACAGAGTCTGGTCCAAGTCCACACCGATCGGGTCGTGGGCATATAACGGCCGTGCCATGCCAATCAAGACCTGCGCGAAGTCCGCGTAGATCCGCCAGTCGCGCGACTCGTTCGCATCGGCCAGTGTCGAGCGCGCTACCCTGCCGCGGAATCCCATGTGGTAGAGTTTGCCGTGCATCGAACGCAGGCACGTCTCGATGTCGCGGAGGCTTGCCCGATAGGTCAGCTGGGCGAATGCCATCGCAAGAAACTGATCCCAGCAGGAGAAACTTTTCAGATAGGAATCGCCGCGGTAGCGCGATACACATTTCTGAAACTCTTTGCTCGGTAGGTGCTCGATCAGTTGGGAGAAAACCGTACGGCCAAGGTTCATCCCTCATTGTGCCGCGTCCGGATGCTCCGTTCAGGCGACCATTTGCGGCCTCGGGATTTCAAATCGTTCCCGAGCAAAACAGGCCATAAGACATTGAGCGGTCGAGACTTACCGTCCGATGGCGCGACTTTCCCCGGACAGCACTGATTTTGCACCATCAGCGCCCCGGGTTCCTGTCCTTTCCCAGCAGCCACACAGTCCCTTATTTGCGCGCAAAGAAGTTCCCACGCTCTCGTTTCCCTGAGTTGTACGAATACCGTTCGCTGCGCGATCGCCTTGAGGCGAAGGTGAGGCGTGCATTTCGACGTGTGCCGGAGTTGGATTTCAAACTTAGCCGAACCTGCTTCTCAAGGCACGCCGACAAGCTGGTTCCACAGGAGCAAGTCGACGCAATCATTACCAGCCCGCCTTACATGCGGCAACTGGACTACGGAAGAGACAATCGCCTCCGGCTTTGGTTCCTTGGTGTTGCAGATTGGGGGTCTCTGGATAAGAAGGTTTCGCCGAGCAAGGAGCTGTTCCTCCAACTGATGCGCCGGTGTTTCAAGAAATGGAAGACGGTTCTCAAACCGTCTGGGTGCTGCGCGCTGGTCATTGGGGACGCATGTAGCCGCGTCGAGACAGAGAAGTTGCCGCAAGCGGTAGTTCGTATTGCGACAGAGGAGGTCGGTGGATACTCTCGCGTCTACGAGTACACGGAGACTATTCCGAACGAGAGGCGGGTTCGTCGTGGCATCGTCGGAAGCGCTTCTGAGACGATCGTGGTCTTTCGGCTTGACGAAGCCTGAGGGGAAGATATGCAGCAGCGTTTCAACACCAGGAACTACAGCATTCGCGACTTTGAAGCGTGGTCTGAGAGAGGAGAACTCGAGCTTGCCCCGAAATTCCAGCGCCGAGACGTCTGGAATGACAAAGCACGCTCATATCTCATCGACACAATAGTCCGCGGCAAGCCAATCTCAAAGATCTACATGCGTCAGAACATCAACCCGGAGACCCGCCGCACGACGCGAGAGATAGTGGATGGCCAGCAACGACTCCGAAGCGCACTAAGCTTTGTCAAAGATGGATTCAGGATCAGTAAAGCCCACCATGAGGAGTTCGGGGGAAAGTACTTCAGTGGCTTGGACGAGGACACGCAGCGCGACGTCTTGAACTACGAGTTTGTCGTTGATCTTCTTGAGGCACTGCTGTCCGGTTAAAAGTCGAATAGAATCAATTGGTTGGGGTCATAGGGGGATTCGTTTGGGGAGTCGGATGGCTGGAGTGCCTGTAAAAGGGGCATTTTTTCGAATTGCGTAACGCTGAGAATCTGTAGAATCTGGTAAAGACTCGCTTCCAGCCCGAGCCGTTTCCGGACGATGGCGATGAGCACGTAAATCGAGACAGCGATCCAGATCTGCGTCTTGACGGCGTTCTCGCTGGTGCCGTAAAACGAGTTGATTCGCAGATGTTGCTTGATTCACTTGAAGAACAACTCAATCTGCCAACGCGACTTGTAGATGTGGGCGATGGTCAGCGCCGGGAGCGCGAAGTTGTTGGTCAGAAACTTCAGCCGCTTGTTCGTCCGGGCGTCGAAGTAACTGACCCTCCGCAACGGGTCGGGATAGGCTTGGGCCGATTCGATGGCAGCCAGTATGACGGTCTGATCCGAGCGCAAGCCCGTGGATTTGTCGACGGGATGCGAGTAGCGCCGTTGGAGCAAGATGTTCTTCTTGGTTCGCACGACGAAGAACGACGAGCAGAGAGTGAACACGAAGAGGCGTTCGAAATCGACGTAGGCCCGATCCATGACGTAGAACGCGCCGGCCTCCGGGCCGATCTCGTCGAGGATGTTGATGTCGTGCACTTTGCCTCCAGTAATGCGGATGAACGTGGGAATATTGCCGTGCAGATCCAGCAGCGTGTGCATCTTCACGGCGGCCTTTTGCTTGCGGAATCTCGCCCACGGAAACAGCGACAGGCAGAGGTCGATTGTTGTCGAGTCGAGAGCGTACAGAGTCTGGTCCAAGTCCACACCGATCGGGTCGTGGGCATATAACGGCCGTGCCATGCCAATCAAGACCTGCGCGAAGTCCGCGTAGATCCGCCAGTCGCGCGACTCGTTCGCATCGGCCAGTGTCGAGCGCGCTACCCTGCCGCGGAATCCCATGTGGTAGAGTTTGCCGTGCATCGAACGCAGGCACGTCTCGATGTCGCGGAGGCTTGCCCGATAGGTCAGCTGGGCGAATGCCATCGCAAGAAACTGATCCCAGCAGGAGAAACTTTTCAGATAGGAATCGCCGCGGTAGCGCGATACACATTTCTGAAACTCTTTGCTCGGTAGGTGCTCGATCAGTTGGGAGAAAACCGTACGGCCAAGGTTCATCCCTCATTGTGCCGCGTCCGGATGCTCCGTTCAGGCGACCATTTGCGGCCTCGGGATTTCAAATCGTTCCCGAGCAAAACAGGCCATAAGACATTGAGCGGTCGAGACTTACCGTCCGATGGCGCGACTTTCCCCGGACAGCACTGTTCTTGAGGATATGCCCGACAACGAGGTCTACGATCTGTTTGCGCGTATTAATACATACTCAGAGAAGTTAAACGCACAAGAACTCCGAAATGCCAAATGGTTTGGTGAATTCAAGTCCTCAGTTTACCTGTTGTCGAAGGAATTCATAACATTTCTTGAGAACAACAAGGTTTTCACCTCGAAGCAAATCCTGCGCATGTCCGAGGCCGAGTTCATCTCAGAGCTGCTCCTCGCGATACACGAAGGGATTCGCGAAGGCGGTAAGGCTGTAATTGACAACGCCTACAAGAAATACGACGACGAGTTTCCCCATCGAAAGGTTCACGAGAAGCGATTCCGTGAGACGATGGACATCATCGGAGCAATCGTCGGCGGCGATCTGCCGCAGCTTCGGTTCCGGGCGACTAGGCTACTATACCCCCTTTTTTGTGCAGTCTTCCATCTGAAGTTTGGTCTCTCGCGCCTCAGAGTGCCAAGGGTACGTCTCAGGGTTGCCGACTATCCAAAATTCAGGACGGTCTTGGAACATGTTAGCGGCCTGATCGACAAGATTAAAGATGCGGAGAAGCACAACGAAGTTATCAACCTATCAGCTCAAGACCGGAAGTTCTACGACGCCTACAATGAGCACTGGGTTCATACCGACAAGAGAACGATCCGCACGGAGTATTTGTGCAGGAAATTCGCCAAAGCGCTGAAGAGGTGATCCGATGGCGCACCGCAAGCTTCACGCTGTCTTGGGTTCATACGTCAGGAGTATGCGGGAATGCAGAACCCTTGCCACCGATGCTTATCGGTGGTCGTCTCCAGCTTTGACCGGGTAGGGTCCCTCCATACCCACAAAAAGACGCGACTCCATGACAGAACTCGCGTTTTTACGGGCGTTCTTGGCTTGGGAGGCTTTTCTAGAGAGATCATTCGTCCTCTATCTTTCAGGGCAGACGCCACCCCGTGGTCGTGCACCTCATCGCTACGCATTCCCTCCCAATCAAGCTACTGCAAGGGAGTGGGTGCTCCCTGAGGGTCGTGATTACGCGGAATGGACTGTGGCAACTAAGGTTAGTGCGCGAGCAGAACGTTATTTCCGCGATGGGCGCCCGTTCGCTCCGTTGCTCAGACGCAGTCAGCATCTTCTCGATGAGGCTCGAGTCATCAGAAATGCAATCACACATGAATCCGAAAGTGCTCGAAAGAAGTTCGACAATGTGGTTCGCACGAAGTTGGGCACTTTGCCCCCCGGCTCCACGGTTGGAGGTTTTCTTGGCAGAATTGTGCCGGAATCTTCTCCGCCTGTCTCATTTCTTGAGTTCTACTTGGACAAGATCCAGTTCCTCGCTCACCAGATCGTGCCGACTTGAAATTGGACTGGTCGTTGGCCGTCCAGTCACAACAAGCCACCCAGCCTGTTTTCAACAACCTCTTAACGCTGTAGCGCCGGGCACTCTGCTGCCCAGACGAACCCCGTAGCACGGATCTCGCCGTTGCGATCCGCGGCCTTTGCTCTCCTTGCCCGACCGGTAGGGGAGTGGGGTTTGGATGGAAGCATCCCACCGTGGCGATCTACGCTAACAACATCGGTACAATTCTGCTAGCCCAGGGGGACCTAGCGGCGGCGCTGGAGTGGACCAAGCGGGCGCTGGCGATATTCGAGAAGGTCTACGGGAAGGACAATCCGAGCACTCGCACAGTCGCCGGCAACCTGGAGGCCATCAAGAAAGCGATGAAGTAGCGCGGCCTCGCGCCGGCATGGCACGGTCCAGCGGTAGGCGAATCGGAGCCGCGAACATAAGTGAGTGCCCATGGGCCTGCGGCCCACCCAGATGGATGAAACCGGTGGGTTTTCGACGGAGCGGCCAGGGCGCGGGCCCGCAGGCTAACGCCTGCGGCTCTGTGCGGTTATGTTCAGCAAGCTGGGCCCGGCATCGCGACGAGCAAAGTTTCTCGCTCTCGCACGCCGTCCGGACAAGCGAATCAGAGCCGCGAACGCGAGTGAGCGGTCAGTACTCCATGAGAAACGGAGATGCGCTTAGCAGCGAATCCGACGACGAACCCCGCGCTTTCGATCCGTAGGGGCACGGCATGCCGCGCCCTAATGCCGGCAAGAATGCCGGCACAGCACGCTGAAAGCGTGCGCCACGTCGCTGTCGATCCCGACGTTTCCGAATCGATAATGAACTCGTCTCCACGACAGTCCACCCGCTCGCCCCTCTCCGGTACTTCGCCTCGCCACGTGGTGAGAAAAGCGGGTTAATTCGCGGCAACCGCCGTTTCCGTTTCTTTCAGAAGATTCTTTATAAACTCGAGGGACGGCGCGACCAACTCCCACGCCCCGGCCCAAAAACACATATCGACCGTCCAGTAGTCGACATCGGGCACGGCGAGGAGCTTCGGCGCGAGCGATTCGAAATCAACGTGGCCGGTCCCGAACGGGTTGTGCGTGCTGGTCTCGTCATCGTGCAGGCCGCCGTCGGAGTCGATCAGGTGGATCGCGCCGACTTTCCCGTCGAGCCGCGCGAGCAGTTCCTCAATTCCGCCGTCGAGCGTTTCCTTCTCCCCATGTTGGCGCGCGCCGACCACCGCGCACATGTAAGCGTGGCTGGTGTCGTACATGATGGTGAAATTAGGATGCGCCACTTTGTCGTGCAGTTCGATGATTTCTGACGGCTTGTTGAAGATGAATCCGGGCTCGAACTCCCAGTGCAGCTTGATGTTCGCGTCCTGGGCCTTTTGCGCGGCGGCATGGAAGACGTCGGCGAGCGGTCCCTTGGCCGAGTCGTACTCACTCTCATCCGAGTATTTGTTCGGCGGCGCGACCGTATCGACGCGGATGTCGCCGATGCCGAGGTCATGGCACATCTCCAGGTTGCGCGCGAACCGGTCGAGATACTTGTCTTTGTTGGCGGGTTCGGTCGGGTCCGCCGAGTACTGATCACAGGAATAGCCCGAGCGTTCCAAGCCTAAATCGTCCAGCAGCTTCTTGACCTCGGCCCGCGACTGTTTTGTCGGGTAGGCGTCCAAAGTGATATGTTCCTGGATGCCGCAGACCTCGATGGCGTCATAGCCGGCTTCGGCGAGCCGCCTCGCGGTCCTGTCAAACGGGACCGGGTCGGAAGAATAGGGGCCGAAAGCGAAGGCCCAACTGCCCAGTGAGACTTTCTTCATCGAATCTACTCCCGTGAGGCTTCGTCGGTTGCCCGGCGGCCCACTCGGCGATGGGCCGCGCCGGATCAGCTAGCCCGCTTTTCTCGCCATTATCACTGCTTTGGAGGGGGACGAAAGGCCCGGGGACCGTGGCTCGCGGCGACAGCTTGCGTACATCGCCCAGCTTACGGTTGGCAAGGTAAGCGGGCGCGATCAATCGTGCCCGGGCACGGCATGCCGTGCGCCTACATCCCTGACGGCGGGCGTTTTCTTCGACTCCCGGCGACCGTTGGCGAGGAAAACGGGCCAGCCCGCTTTCTCGCCGGCTGCCGCCACTCACAGTTTAAGACACGTCGCGACCGCAATAGGGATTGGTCGTCTTTGGGAGGGCATGGACTGTTGGGCAGCGGCGCTGTTGGTCTCGAAGAACATATGCCTAAGGTAATACCAAATCTATGGCTAGCGTGGTATTAAAAGAAATCGTTAGTACCGGTACTATAGGACCATCACACCGGTACATACGATAGGAAATCGAGGTTCGCTATGGACATCTCGAGAGACAAATCGCGACGTTGGGACGGGATCAGGCAGCCCGGCAGCAACCGCTCTGGAGTGATCGCCGTCATCGTGGCGCGTTGACATTCCCGTTTCTGGTGGCTTTTCTGGGGTTGGCACTCGATATTGGCAACGTATACCAGTACAAACGTCGCATGCAAGCGGCCGCCGACGCCGGCGCGATGGGCGGAGCGCAGGAACTCTATCGGCGGCATTCCGACTTGGTCACCTCCGCCGCGAAGAACGACACAGCCCTTAACCAGGATTTCCATTTTGGCCCTGGCACGGTGAAAGTATACACCCGCGCTGCCCCGCATACCACGTCTTTTCGCGCTGAACCCTGCACATGACCTCCACCGGTAGGCGCCAGGGCTCGTCCATCCGCTCACAGACGTTGATTGAGCGGACTGAACGGCGCTCCGGCCGACACTGCTCCTTGCGAAACCTTTTGGAGCCGAAAACTGTTGATCCTCGCCCGGTCAACGCTACCCGCTTGGCAGCGGCAGCGCCCAGATCCTGTGCAGCATGTCGCCGAACAGCCTGCGGTTCAAATGTCCTTCGGCCAGCAGCAGCCAGTAATACCGCGCGTGCTTGACCAGCCGACCGCCGGTCTTCATCAACCTGTGTTGCAAGCTCGTCAGCGACCAGCTCTTGATCCTTGGTGGCAGTCCCAGCCGCCGCCACAGGTTGCCCAGGTTGTAGGCCAGCACACTCAACTGCAAGCGCACTTCGTTCGCCCGGAAGCGATGGCACGACAGCCTGGTCCAATGCGTCGCCTGCTTGCCTTCTTTAATCCACTGCTCGGCCGTCCCGCGCTTGTTGTAGAAGCGCACCACGGAGCGGCTCGGCAGAGTCAGGTTGGTGACGATGAAGTTGTCCCGTGGAAACAGCTCCCCAGCGTGATGCTCCACCTTGGCCACGACCCTTCGGGCCTTGCTCCAGCTCGCTGCCCGGTAGAGAAAGCTCCTGTAGCGCACCAAAGGCTTCCGAGTGGGTCTTCCCACCGGCCGCACCAACAGCTCGGCAACTTCACGCCGCAGGTTCTCGTTCGCCGGAAGGCGGATGGCATACTTCACGCCACGCTCCTCCGAAGCCTCGTAAATCTCTGGCTTGGCAAAGGCTGCATCCCCCCGGAAGGCAACCTCTTTGCCATGGTTCTGCTGACGTTCGATCTCGGGCAGGAGCAGTTCATCCCAGTCCTCAGCGCTGTGCACATTGCCCGGACGGAGCTTGGCCGCCAGACAGTCGCCGTGACTGTTGAACAGCAACAGCGGGTGGTAGCAGACGGACTCGAAATGGCCGTTGTAGGCGCTGCCTTCCTGTTGGCCGTGGACGGGGCTTTCCGTCGAGTCCATGTCCAGAACAACCCGCTCGGAGTTGTCTTGGGTCTCGGCTTGGGCGAGCAGCTCCCGGTTCAACGCCATCAACCCCAGCAGGTTCTCTTCGCTCGCCAGCATCTCCGTCTCGAAGCTGTGGAGCGTCGAGGTCAAGGCCGCACCGCGATCCCAGATTTTCTGCGAACCGATCAGCCGAAACGTCGGATCGATCGAAACCCGCGCGGCGTCGTTGAGGTCCTCGTAGCCCGCCAAGCGGCTGTAGACCGACTGCCGCAACAGATCAGCGAGCGTGAACTGCTTGTTTGTGCCTTGCCGGGAGTCGCTGACATGCTCGTCAATCAGTTCTCCGAACCCGAGCCGTTCGTCCAGTTCGCGAACCAAAATCAAGCCACCGTCGGAAGTGACGTGCGATCCTTGGAAATCGACTTTGAGAAGTCCATTGAAAGTTAGCTGGAACGGCTTTGTTTCTTTTTCACCCATTGGGTGTTGGCCTCCCTGGCGTCCTCATCGGGCTCTAGCCCCTATGAATAAAGACGCTGAACGCCACCGCAAAGTCGGAATGTCAAACTCAAATCGAAAATCGGGGCTTAATGGTTATGATGACGCGGACCCGGGCACAACGGTGACGGTCAATTGCCCGCCCCAAAGCGGCGGGAACATCCCGACAGATCCGGATGCTAGCTGTGTCGAGTCGGGATTTGTGGAAGTGATCATCGAAGACTCGGTCCCATCGTATTTTATGCAAGTTGTGGGTGCCGGATCGTCCACGATTCGATCCCGCGCCGTGGCCGGCGCCGTTCCTTTCCTGGCCTGATAAATCCCGCGCCGTGGCCGGCGCCGTTCCTTTCCTGGCCCATCCGTGCATTATCGCTTTGAATCCGACCGCGGAGGGGGCGCTAACCGTGCCCGGAACAGCGCCCTGTCAGCTAACTGTGGGGTCATCGGTGAACTCGGAACACCGACTGTGGGGTCCGGGATCCCTCAGCGTGCAAGGCACCTTCCCTTGTGTCCGCCTTCTCGCACCGCCGGAAGAGTTCACGCTCATAGGTACTGAGCTTTAGGTGAAGCCGAACACGACGCGACACCTAGCATGGTGCGCTGTTGGCGGACTTAAGGGCAAGGTCGGGGGGGGCCAGCCAACCGCTTGGAGTCGACGCGCCAGACTGCCGGTTCAGTAGGGACCAAGCGCGGCCGGGGACGCGCCGTGCTGCCGGCGCGCGGAGTCGTCGGAGAGGGCTTCCTTTCCGGACGGCCCTGCCCGCGGGAAGGTCGCAACTCCAACCTGCCCGCAATATGACACAGCGGACCCGCAATCTGTCGGCTATCGTCTTCTGCGAGCTTTCGATGCTATCTTGGCAGCCGCTTTCCTGACCACCTTTTTGACCACCCTCTTCGCTACCTTCTTCACTACCTTTTTCACGGTCCTCTTCTTGGCGGCCTTCTTTAAGCCGATTTCCCCCAAGACCTTCGCCGCCTGTGCGGCGGACTCGTGGAAGACGCTGGTGAGGGTCGGCCAACTGTTCGAAATTGTAGCCCGCGTCCTTGAGTATCCGTGCCGCCTCTTGACCCGTGACGCTGAACACGTTCCGCAGCACACGGCCCACTTCGGTGGCTCACCAATGGCACACTGCGAATTCAAGTGGACCCACCCGACGCCGCTTTCAGCGCTACCCTTCAACGCGAGGGCGAGGCGGACAAGCTGACGACGCGGGAAAAGGCAGTGTTGCTCGCTGAAGGAAACTACGTCTTGACTGTCGCTGCGGCGGGCTTTCGGAACTATACCGCCCCCGTGCAGATCGTAGCTGACACAGCTACATTTCATACCGTTTCGCTAGAACCTCTGCTGCCATCCGCCCCCGAATTTCCGCAGTCAGAGAGCAACTGGCGGATAAAGGGAACGATCGGGCAACGGACAGACGCTGGGGCAGCTCCCACCATAATTCACAAGCCAGTGAAGCAAACTCACAGTGCAGCGACCCCGAGCATGGAAGGACTTGATCAGACCGTTTCGCTAAAACCTTCGCGGCTCGCCCCCGAAATTCCACAGTCAAAGAGCAACTTGGAGACCAGAAGGACACCCCCGCGCCGGACAGCGGCTACCGCGGCTCCGACCACAATTCACACGCCAGGAGAACAATCCCAGAAATCCGAAACCGTCGACCTAGACTCGGCGTTAACGCACTGGACCTCAATCAGGTCCAGCAAAAGCAAGGCGCCTTTCGAAGAGCACCTGGCACGATACCCTAGCGGACGATATGCGGATCGGGCCCGCGGGCGGATTGCGGAGTTCGACAAATGGGCCTCATTGCAGAACCGCGGCGACCTTCCGGCCTTGAGGGACTTCGTGGAAACTTTTCGGGATGGAGGGTTCGTCGGGGAGGCCAAAAACCAAATTGCCCGCTTAGAGAAGGAGGAGCAAAAGGAGAAGTTGGGTCGTGACCAGCAATCGGTCTTGGCCCTACTCGAGCGGTACGAGGAGGCCTATGGAGATGAGGACTTGAAACGCCTCACGGAATACCAACCCGGGCTCCGACCCGACAAGATCCAAAAGAAATATAGGCTCTTCCGGGTTTTTAGTGGGTGGCCAACGGGTAGCCGGCTCCTCCATCCTGCCGACCCGACGTCGCCCGCAGTCACATCGGAGCCCAAAAGGCGGCCAAGAAATCCCCAAATACCCTACACGCCAGTCCGGTCGTGGGCAACTCGTAAAGGGAATAAGACACTGATAAACAGGGAGTTATCTCTTTGAGTGTGGCCACTGGATGACAGTTGTGGATCCGCATTTCACAGCCTTCGGGAGACTGTACGACTACCTGCCAGCAGCCTTGCTCTACTCGTAACCCTTTGTTTATCAGTAATTCTTTTTGGCCAACGCAGTCGCCGCCCGGCCTTGGGGGCCGTAGAGTTGTCACGAAGCCCTTGAATGGCACCGAAGCAGGCTCCGGGAGGTCGGCCTCACAGTGGCGAGGGATCCGTCACTCACCGCCGCCAGCCACTAAAATCCCAGAAGAGCCGAAATATAAACGTTCCTTCAAAATTGCCCGCTCTGCGCGTCTGGAGCTCCGGCCCACCGGCCCTCCTCAAATTTCCGGGAATACAGCGCAGGTGACCTGCTTCCAAACCATCACCACCGAATTCATGAACCGACGTAGTAAGGCAATGACAAATACGGATAAAGTGGTGATCACGCTCTCCCGAAAGGGAGACTCGTGGGTGATCGACTCGATCTACCTCGACCTCGGTGCCCCACCGGTGAGAGCGTTGCGGTGAAGTCCGGCGGAAAGCCGGATGCGGGAAATCCGAACGTCCGGTTTGCGTCAGAAGCAATTGACGGTCGACGAGTCGATTACGGCGCCGGTGATCAAAAACTCTAGTTTCGCTGTCATAGGTGTCCCTGTTCCGATGACAATTCGAAACCACGGCTGCGTTGGAGGTTGCGTGTTCAAGCGAGTGCTGCGTCTGGCCGCTTTCGGGTTGGCTTTCTGCGGTTACGGAATCTTATGTGGACAGAACCAATTGAACGAGCGCAAGCTGGCCTTTGTGATCCCGAATCTATATGGCCCGTTCGGACTCCGCCTGGAAAACCCCGGCCACAACGCCCATTTCGACAGCTCCTTTCAAGAGAACTTTGGCCCCTTCAACAGCGCTGTGGCGAGCCAGTTGACCTCACTACCGATTCCGTCCCCCGCCTCGGGATTCACCTACACCTTCGACCCGAAGCTGGGGGTCTACGAACGATCGGCGCGGACGTTTGGCCCTATCCTCGCCGAGCGCGCCGAAACTCTCGGTAAGGACCGCTTCTACTTCGGCTTCGCCTTTCAGCAGTTCGGCTTCGAGCAACTGGACGAGGTTAACCTGGAGAATGTTCCTGTTGTATTTACCCACAGCCGGATCGGCGATCCGAAACCGGTCTTTCTGAAGGATGTCGTGAGCACGCGGAACCTAGTCGATCTCCGGATCGGACAGTTCACCAGCTTCTTTTCCTACGGATTGACCGACAGCGTAGACGTATCAGTAGCCTTGCCGGTCATAAGCGCGACGCTCGATGTCGCTTCCGCCGCCAAAATTCAGAGGCTCGGGACGGACGAGTTGGAGGACGATGACCCCGATCGGTTAGCTCATACCTTCCGTTTTAAGGAAGACGTGAGTGACCGCCGCTTCGTCAACGGCAGCAGCGCCTCGGGTCTGGGTGATGTCATTCTCCGACTGAAGGGAACCGTGGCCCACTGGGAGCGGGCCGCTCTGGCCCTTGCGGCGGATGTCCGATTTCCCACAGGAGACGAGCTAAAGTTTTTGGGGACGGGCGCGGTCGGTTTTAAGCCCTTCCTAATTTTTTCCTACAACAGAAGAATATCGCCGCACTTCAATGTTGGCTACCAGTTCAACGGCAAGAGCATCCTGGGCGGTGACGTTGGCACTGGCCAAAAAGGAGATCTACCTGATCAGTTTCTATACTCCGCTGGCGTCGATGTGGGCGTCACTCCGAAGTTTTCCCTCGCCGCGGACTTTCTGGGTCAGCGAATCATCGATGCCCAAAGGGTAAGTCTGATCAAGGCCGTGGACGCCGCCGACCAGCCCGGTCAAACTGGGTTCGAGACCATTGCTTTTTCCCGGCGAAGCGTTGAGACCGCCGACGCTGCCTTCGGTTTTAAGCTCAACCCAGCCAGAGGTTTGCTGGTGACGTTCAACCTGATTGTGAAGCTCAACCAGGGTGGGCTGCGCAGTCGCGTGACGCCCCTGATCGGGGTCTCTTTTACCCCCTAGCGCATGGTGTGCGCGGTGGACCCCTGAAGTGAGACAACCTGCTAAGCAGGGTTTCCCCATTCGCTGAAAAAAGCTTGGCCGGGGAATGGCCTTCATTGTAAACTTCTGCTCGGCTGGTGAAGCGGAAGCGGGCTCTGCGGGAGCGCAACCCGCCAAGGAATAGCCGGCTGGAAACCCATCGCAACGATGGGTCGGGGCGTGGAGCCCTCCGCTTCGCGCCCCACTCTCACGAAAGCCCAGCCCATCGGATCGATAGATTTCCCGATGCCTCAGAAAACTCATCCCGCGACCTCCTGCGGCGTCTGCTGGTTGAGCAACCACTGCTCATACTCGTTGGGCGGCCGGTAGCCCAGCGCCGAGTGCAGCCGTTTTTCGTTGTAGACGCGCTCGATGAACTCCTCGATGCGCTGCTGCGCCTCGGCGTAATGCTCGTACTCGAACAGGTAGACTTCTTCGTACTTGAGCGTCTTGATGAACGACTCCGCTTTGGCATTGTCGTTGGGGCTCGCCTTGCGGCTCATGCTGATGGCGATGCCGTGCTCGGCCAACAGCGCCGTATGGTCTCCGGCCGCGTATTGCGAGCCGCGATCGGAATGATGCACCAGTGCAGGCCCCACGTCGCGCTTCGCCAAGGCCATCCGCAAAGCTCCGAGCGTCAGCTCCGTCCCCAGCGTGCGGCCCAGTGACCAGCCGATGCAGCGCCGCGAGTGGCCGTCCAACAACACCGCCAGGTAAACGAACTCGCGCAGCAGCCGAATATAGGTGATATCGGCCACCCACAGCTGGTTCAGCCCCGTCAGCTGGAGCTCGGGAACCAGGTTCGGATAGACCGTCAGCCCGTGCCGCGAATCGGTGGTACGCACGCGTTGGACCCGCCGCAGGCACAGCAGATTGTCTTCCCGCATGAGGCGCTCTACGCGCTTGCGATTGATCGTCCAACCACGCCGCCGCAGCTCGGCGGTGATGCGCCGCGAGCCGTAGCCAGGCATCTCCAAGGCGATGCGCTGGATGGCATCGCGCAACTCGCTGTCGTCGCGGCTCCTCGCCTGCTGATGCGCCCGGTAGTAGGCGGCGCGATTCACCTGCAAGGCGCGGCACATCGCCGCCAACGACAGCGCAGTGGTTGGTTCCTGCTCGATCACCGCGATCATCTTTTGCTTGTAGGCGCGACGCTCGGCAGGCGTTGTTCCTCGAGCCGCGCCAAGGCCTTTTTTAACAGCGCGTTCTCCATTGTCAGCCGGCCGACCATGCGCTCTAGCTCTCCGATGCGAGCTTCTTCGTCCGAGCCGTTTCTGTTGCCGCGGAACGCTCGCTCAGGATCCTGCCGCAGCTGTTTACGCCACTTTGTCAGCAGCGTGGGATGGACTTCATAGCGCCGAGCGACTGCGGCCGTCGAAGCTCCCAACTCGACCTGCCGTACCGCCCGCAACTTGAACTCCACAGAAAACTTCCGTCTTGACAACGCCATAGCACCTCTCTCCGTTCACTGTAAAAAGATGCTTAGCCACTTGTCTCATTTTTGGGGTCCACTCCGGTGAAGTGGTCGCCAAGCGTCAAGCAAGAAGGTACGCCGCTTCCGCCATTCACTGAGGTAAGTCGTCTTCCCTGTTCGTTAGAAACTCCTTGGGTTGACTGAAGTTGAAAGATCCCTATGGCGGAAGCTAGTGGGAGTCGAACTATAGCAGGGCATTGAAAACCCGTAAGTTACTGATTCTAAAAGATGGCAGAAGTGGCAGAAAAGGCGAAAATGCAGGCCTCTGGTACACATTGGTACACGGCCTAAAGTAAACCGTTCGGGAAAAACTTCCCACCCAAAGTTCTACGATCCCGAATGTTGCAACGTCCAATCTTGCCGGTGCGTGGGGCGGCTGTGCTTCCGTATTTGGTTGGTGTCAAGTGTTGCCCCTGAAAGCGTCACAAAGGGGCAACTACGAGTGCTAGTTTTTCCGGAATAGATCCTTCTTCAAGCGTTTTGCCAGTCGGCCAGCAACTTTCCGCATACCACCACGTTTCAAGCCACCCCACCACAGCGAACGGCTACCAGCCTCCCCTGCCCAAACGACTGTTTTGGACTCAATGTTGACGAGTTGCACACTGCCTTCATGCTTGTCTTTTCCACCAAAAACCGTGTGAAACCACCTGTTGTCGCCTTCGAGCGCCGCCCCCGTCAAAATGTACTCAGCCGCCGCCTCGTCTGTAACGATAATGAACGGGACGTTGCGTTTTATTAGCTCAGCCGGGATGAAGTTGTGGAGGTCGCCCCCCATCGGGGCGATGTACAACTTCGCGCCATCCTTGAGCGTGATCTTCTCGACCGCCAGCGTCCCGCCTGCAAGCAGTAAGTCCGTGGCTACAGCCATTCTTAGTGTCTTCACGTGTGACCCTCCTTTTTGGCGAGAATTTCCGATTTGGACCTTCAGCAACCACGTCCTACTTCCTCTCTCTTCCTGCATGCAACAACCTTGCCGCCGTAGCCGCGCCCGCTGTCGCCTAATCTTCCTCAGGCCGCCGCTCCACTTGGCCAATCGTGCACTATTCTTTCCGAGTGGGCCGTGATTCGGGAGGAATCTTGTCTGGAAGGCAGAACAGCCACATCTCCGCAAAGCCGACAATACGTCCAAGTGAAGGCTGGAAATCGCGCTAAGTACCCTTGTTGGAAGAAGTTAAGAACTGAAAGCGGCGGATCGTTGGTGCGAAGGCGATTAATCAACAGCTATCGGCCCACAGACGCTATCTAGTTGGCTTCGAGGGGCTTAGTCCTGCTCGCGGTCTTTGGCTTTTGCCGGCGTGAAGGCTGGCCTCGCGGTCATCGCTGCGGGGCCGGAACGACTGGGCGATTACTTAGCAGGGCCAATGCCACACCTCCGAGGATGGCGACCGCTGCCATCGCGAGGCGCCAAGTCATTTGCTCGTCAAGGAAGATAACGCCGGCTACAGCCGCGATAACCGGCACGGTGAGTTGAACAATGGCGGCTCGACTCGTGCTCAGGCCCTTCAGCGCCGCGTACCAGATTGCATACCCCAGACCGGATGTGACCGCACCCGAGATCATCGCCAGTGCCAGGCCAATCCAATTCACATGGGGCTCACCCCTCGCCCAAACCACAAGCACCACTGCCATGGCCATTGGGGCGGCGCGGACGAAGTTTCCCGCTGTGGCTGCGGTCGGGGAAAGAATCCCCTTTCCGGCCAGTGAGTACCAACCCCAGGCCACGCCGGATGTCGCCATCAGGGATGCTCCAACGAATGAGGGCGCAGTCAAACCCGGCGAGACCAGATATCCCAATCCGAAAAGTGCCAGCGCCAAGCCAAACCACTCGGACGAACGCGGCCGCTCGCCACGATTCATTCCTACGGCGATCATCGTGATCTGTACCGCGCCAAACAGAATCAACGCCCCCACACCAGCGTTCAGCGACAGGTAGGCGAAGGAAAAGGCGGCCGCATAGCCGAACAGTGCAAAGGCAGCCCCCCAAGAGCCGTGCCTCCTTAACGCCGAAAACCCTCCTCCGCGCGTACCTACGAGCAGCGCCAGTACCACGGCACCCGAGAGGATCCGAACTGCGGTGAAACTCCCGCCGTCGATCTCATCCTCACGTAGTGCCAGGCGAGCCAGCACGGAGTTGGCGGCGAAGAAAATCATCGTCACAGAAGTCAACGCAAGCGTGCGGAGAGACTGAGCGGCTTGGGTGGCCATCGGTTCTAGTACGTCCCAGACGTTGTAAACATTTCCGTTCGGTCAGCAGCAGGGGCAGGGCCTGTCTGATTCCTGCTATAGACTAAGCGGAACGGAACACGTTGTTGGAGGCCAACTATGGATCTAGTCGTCGGACAGAAGGCTACGCGCAGCCTGACACTCACAGGGGAACCAGACGTCGGCCGATCACCCCTGTAGCGCCAGCAACAAAGACGTTCATACCGGTATTCCGGGTGCAAGCAGGATCGATGACTTCCAGCACTCTAGGACCATTGATTACGCCGCGCAGAACTCGAACTGAATCCATTGTGTCTGCTGCGAGTGCCACCATCTGTGAAAGGCGCCCGAGCGTCTCATAGCTGAATCGATGATCCGCACGGGAACAACCACCCGCAGCGGGTCCGCGTCGAATGGATACGGCTTCAACGCGATCCGACGGGCGTCGGCGGGCCGCACCTCAATCGTCACCCTGTCCAGCCAGCTTCCACGAGGAACTTCCAGCAGGTCGAATGGATGTTCACCAAGTCCCTTGGCTTCGCCGGACAAGGGCGGGATGTGGGGGGAACACAACGACAACGATAGCCCATCGAGGAGTTGAAGCAGGCGCACATGCGGTTTCAGGTTTTCCGGGTCGACCCACGATGCGGTGACTGGGTTCCCCCGCAGCCGGGCCGAGAAATCGGCCTGCTGCGCTTCGAGATCAGCGACAAACTTGCGGGCTTCGTCGATAGATCCCCCGACGAGCTTTTCGGGCGCACGCTTCCAAAACAGGGGATGAAGAAACGCCGGATCGGGGTCAGCTTTGGACCTAGCAGCGTAGAGCCAGTAGGCATGAAAGCTGATCAGCAGGCTGACATAGGGATGTTCCTCGCCAAACCGGGGAATGCCCCGCTGCCAGCGGTCCATCCCCTCCTGTTGGTTCTTCAGCACCTCGGCAAGATCCAGCGGAAGATCGTCACGATCCCCTAGCTCTGGAATGGCCTCCCATTCCCACCAGCCGTTGTCGTGCTCAGCAATGGCCAACACCGTCTCTGCACAGAGCTGCTCAGGATCGTGCGTATCAGCAAAGTGTCCGGGAGCGGCAAACTGATCATTTCCCCAGTGGGCCGCCAGATACCCAGCGACACGCCCATGATCCGGCTGACTGACCAACCAGGTTCGGTTATCGCGGTGAGTTTTTAGCACTGCACTTGACTCCTTTCCGATGGTGGACCGGCCACAACGGTCCATCCTACCGTTTCGCGGATGGATGTTGGGAACAAGCCAACTCACCAGTTATCCGCCGCGCGCCTCAGTCCGGCTTGCGCACGAAGATCCACCACAGGTCGCTCGTCTGCTGAGCAGCGAAGTGTTGGATTCCTTGCTTGTCCCAGATATCGTAGAGAGGCTGGGGCTCCCACTTGTGCTTGATTAGAATGAACTCCCCTGAACCGCAGCGCTTGAGTGCTTGCTGGATCGGGACCATAGGGTCTGCGTCCAAACGCTCGTCGGAGGCAAGCAGGTCGACGACTTCTTTGGGCTCCTCGCTCGTCCACTCCGGCGGCTCCTGAATCGGCGCTTCGTTGTCAGGCTCGGTGAGTCCGGTTCGGGCGGCGATCTCCTTCCGGTCCTCTTCGGGTGCTTCCGTCATTCACTGTTGCTGTCTCGCCCTTATCTCCTTCCAACAAAGGCACTTATGCCCGATTCTTGCAATGGCGGAGGTTGTCAACGCGAAAATCGGCTGTAAGTGCTTGCTTGATGGGCCCTTAGGCTCTTCTCACCAACACTAGGTGCTTCCGCCATCAACTGTTGGCGATCCAATCGTAACTCGCGTAGCTGCTAGGATTCAAGACTCAATTTCGAGTGGCCAATCCCACGGTTGACCGGTCCAGGAGAAATGAAGAGTCTCAGTTGCACAAACAGGGAATGCCCGCTGTTGGGAAAAGCCACCGCTGCAAGGGGCATTCGCCACGGCTTCTACCGGACGAAAAGGGGAAAGCGTCGTCGATACCGCTGCCGGGAATGCGGCCAGACTTTCTGCGCCAACACCGGGACGCCTTACCATCGGCTGCAGCATCGCCGCACGACCTTCGACGAGGTCGCCGCCCTCAGCGTCGAAGGTCTGAACAAGTCCGCCATCGCACGAGTCAAGCGAATCTCCTGGAATACGGTCGATCGCTGGCTCGAACGGGCCGCCGACTCCTGTCATCGATTCAACAATCGAAGCATTACCGGACTGGCCGTCGAGGAGCTGCAGGCTGACGAGATTCGCACGATCGTCGGTGGCAAGCAACAGCCGATCTGGATATTCGTCTCGATCGACGTCTGGTCTCGGTTCTGGCCTTCGACGGTCGTCGGGAGACGGAGCTACCAAAATACGCTGAGCTTGTTTAGAGACGTTGCGAACCGCATGAATTTCGTACGTTTTCCGCTGATCGCCACGGACGGATTCGAGTTCTACGAAAGAGTCGTGCGGCGCGTCTTTGGGCCAGCGTGTCTCTACGGCCAGGTGATCAAGATGCGGAGGAATGATCGCGTGGCTAGAGTGGAGCGAAGAATCAGGATCGGTACGGCCTGGCGATGGGAACAGGCCTGGCGCGACAGCGAGGACTCGGCGAAGTTGAACACGTCGTTCATCGAACGGCTGAATCTGACGATCCGCCAGGGCTCGGCATACCTTACTCGCCGGACGCTCTGTTATGCGCGACGGAGGGAGCGATTGGAAGCACACCTCGAGCTGTTGCGCTGCTATTACAACTTCGTGAGGCCGCACCGGGCGCTGAAATTCGGACGGGAGGTCAGGACACCGGCCCTCCAGGCCGGTCTGACGAGACGGCGGCTAACGTTCAGGGAGATCTTCTCGTCGAGGATCGTTTGGCTGGCATGGGAGAAGGTCAAGTGGGTGTTCGCCCACGCCACGATCTTGGTCCTTGTCGACCATAGGCGAGTGCAACTGGCGGCGTAGCAACACTCGATGACGGAAGCACCCGAACGAGACCGCATGGACACCTTCCAGGTTTTCGCCGCGCACGACGGCCTCGAAGCGGGAAGCCGGGCTGCCCCCGAGCGGAAAGATCGACCTGAGAGCCGGTGCTGGGTTCTTCTCCGCCGCTTCTTCGGCCGACACGCGTGCCCCAAGAAACATCCCCCCCACACACAGGACAACGGCGAAAAGGATGTTTCCCCCGGGCGGGTTGCTCGCCATTGCGCCACGCTGCTTGGTGGGCGCTGATAAAGCGCGCCGCGCACTCGGCAAAGGTTGGGGCGCTGGACTAGTCGGCATTGCTCACCACCTGACGGTCGAAGCACGCAATAAGCCGGCCATTACTGCGTTGCGATCGCGGTAGGGCGGCTGCTTGTTTGATCGGTCTGTGCACAGGCGCAACATACCATAAAACCACCGGCCCCTGAACCGTCGTTCGTTAACTTGACAGCACCTCTCAAAGCGGTCCATCATCGACTCCTGAGGGAGCGAGCTTTTACTGACTGGAAGAAGGTGACGTGTGTTTGCTGCAAGAGAGAAACCCCGGACGATCTTCGGGCAAAACCACCTTCGAAGCGTTAACTTGACAATGCCCGCCCGCGGGGCGGCTTCTACACTAACGCGGAACGCTCGCTCTCCCGTTCCGGCTGAACCGGCACACAGCCATCCGTGAATATTCTTGTGACAGGAGGCAGTGGCACGCTTGGGGGCTATGTGCTCAGGGAGTTGCTCCGCGCCGGACATAGCGTATCAAACTATAGCCGTACAGCCCCGTTGGTGGAGGGAGTGAAGTTTATCCAGGGCGATATCACGCACCTGGACCAGCTCAGGGAGGCATGTCCGGGGCACGACGCCATCATACACCTGGCAGCCGTGCCGGGACCGGGACGAGTCACGCCGGAGCAGTCAATGTATGTCAATGTCATAGGCACTGTTCATGTCTTTGAGGTGGCCATTCAGGCGGGTGTGGACAAAGTTGTCTTTGCTTCTTCGGGTGCGGCAACCGGTTTTTCCTTCCAGAAACATGAGATTGTGCCGCGCTATTTCCCGATCGACGAGGAGCATCCTTGCGAGCCGCAAGACGAATACGGGCTGGCTAAACTGCTGGGCGAAAGCACCTGCAAAAGGTACTCTGACGCCTATGGTATACAGACGATCTGCCTGCGCATAAACCACAATTGGTACCTCGATCGGGCCGGGGCAGAGGTTGCGGTTCGCTCGGGGTGGGCCAAGGGATTCACCGTGGAAGAGTTGTGGACACAAAGGTACCGCAAGGTCATAGAGGACCGTGAGGGCAAAGATTGGCCGGTGCCCGGGCCACCATCTCCTCGGAAGCTGTTGTGGGCCGTTACAGATGCGAGGGATGCGGCACAGGCCTTCCGATTGGCGGCAGAGAACGATGAGATCGGGCATGAGGTATTTCTGATCAACGGTGATGATACGTGTTCCACCGTGGAGACTCGAACGCTCATCTCTCGCTACTATCCGGACGTGCCGTTGAGGGCGTCCCTGGCGGGCTTCGCTTCGCTCGTGTCACATGAAAAGGCGACCGAGATGTTGGGATACCGACCACAATACACGTGGCGGGAGGGAGAGTTTCGGGCTTGGCTGGACAGCAGCGGCAAGTGGCAATAGAGACCAGCTCAGCCCGCTCCATGTTCAAGGAGCCATCCATGACCACATCTGATTCCCAAGTCAAGCATGCGGCGCCGAGCGGCGCGCGCCCTGTACTGACAGGCCTCTCACGCACTTCGCCTCGCCACGCACCGAGAAATGCGGGCTAGACCAGCCCTTGAATAGGCTCGCCCGTGACGTCATCGATCGCGTTGGCAATCTTGACGGGGCGTCCGATCGGGCTCATATACTCTTTCTTCCAATCGATGCCGAAGGCTTTGTAGACCGTGGCGGAAAGGTCCCCGATGGAGGTCACCGGCCCGGCCACCTTTTCGCCGTGCTCGTCGCTTCCGCCGACGACCTGGCCGCCCCGGATGCCACCGCCGCCCAAGGCCAGCGACCAGCACTGGGGCCAGTGATCGCGGCCTCCGTTGGCGTTATGGTAGGGAGTGCGACCGAACTCGCCCATGGCTATGACCAGAGTCGATTCCAGCAACCCTCGCTGCTCCAGATCTTCCAGCAGAAACGCCAGGGCCTGATCAAGCTGGGGAACTAGCGTTTCCCCGTGCTTCTTGTCGTTGGACACGTGGCTGTCCCACTCGTTGAACTTGTAGCCCGCCGCGGTCACGAAACGGCATCCGTTCTCGACCAGCCGCCGGGCCAGCAGCACGCTCTGGCCGAAGCCGTCGAGACCGTAGGCCTCTTTCACTTTTTGCGGCTCTTGCGAAAGATCGAAAGCCTTTCTGACCGCCGGCGACAGGATCATCTTCAAGGCCTGCTCGCTGAACCCGTCCATGTCGGCGAACTCGGCGGTTTCCTCGATTTGGCGGAACGAGCGGTCCACCAGTTGCAGCAGGGACCGGCGGTCTTGCAGACGCTCAATCGGAACCGACTTTGGCAAGCTCAGGTCGGGCACTTGGAAACCCGCTTGGCTGGGATCGGGAATGATCATGGGATTGAACTCGGGGCCGAGGAAGGCGGCTTTAAAATAGTCCTCGTAAGCTCTGTTTCGTTCCCACTGCGGTTCTAACACGTAGGCCGGCACCCCGTTCCGCGGGCCTAATTCCTTGGAGACGATCGAGCCCAGGCTAGGGAACTGCATGGCCGGGCTGGGCCGGTGGCCGGTCATGGCGTAATACGTGGCGGGGTCATGATCCTGCTCCAGGGTGTGCATGGAGCGGATGATCGCCAGCTTATCCATGTGTTTCGAGACCCGCGGCAGCAAGGACGAGATCTGAATTCCCGCCACGTTGGTCGAGATCGGCTTGAACGAGCTGTTCGGCTTGGGGTCCCAGGTGTCGACATGACTCGGTCCCCCCTCCAGCCACAGCAAGATACAGGATTGGGCCTTGGTCTTCTCCGCGGCCATCACGCTTCGGAGCCGCAGGAATTGAGGTAAGCTGACGCCCACGAGACTGCTCAAGACGCCTACCCGGAGAAAATCGCGCCGCACGCATTCCAACCGTTTCATAGGATTGTCACCCTTCAATGGTTATACGCGAATTCCCGAGAGCTAATCAAGCTCCAGGCTAGATCCTCGAAGGCTTCCCGGCGGGAGCGCTGGCCGATCCAGGTCTGAATCGCGTCCCGCTCAGCGCGAGTGGGGAAGCGGGAAAGGGCCGCCAGGTAGAATTCCTCGATCATCCGCCGGTCGGAGGCTTGCGCCTTGAGCAGGCGGTCGACTCGCCCCTGCTCCATCGCAAGCTTGCTGGTATAGGTCGGGCCGGCCAACATATGTAACGCTTGGCCCAGGTTAGGATCGGATTTCCGCTGCGGTACTGTCAGCCGGTTGGGCTGTCCATAGACCTGCAGGAACTGAGAGGAAAACAGATCGGGCGTCATCAGATTGATCGTCCGGGTGCGTGTGGATGCCCTGCCGCCCCTCCATTTCTCCGAATCTTCTTCCACGCCGGCAAACTGATTGATCGCGTCCCACAGCACTTCCGCGTCGAGTGGTCTTGCAAGGGCCCGTGAATAGTTCAGCCGGTCATCCTTGTTGGTCTCGTTCGGTGTGTGGGACAACTGGTACGTTCTGGACTCGACGATCCGCCCGATCAAAGATTTCAGATCGTACTCGTGTTCCCGAAAGTCCCGGGCCAGCGCCGCCAGCAGCGCCGGGTGTGTAGGCGGGTTAGCCAGGCGGAAATCATCGACCGGGTCGACCAACCCTCTGCCAAAGAAGTAGCTCCACAGCCGGTTCACCGCGGCTTCAGCGAAGTAGGGATGCGAAGTCATCCATTCCGCGAGTCTCATCCTGGGGTCGGCAAGCTGGTCCCCCGGCAGCGCCGCGCCGTCGAGGAATCGAGGCTGCACTTCCTTCTTGGTGCGCGGGTGAACCATCCGAAAACCTTTGCCCATCTTCCCGTGCCCGCCCGGATAATCGATCAGGACGAAGTCGACTTGGTCCCAAAGCCGGGTCAGACGGCTGAAAAAGGCCGCCATGCCCCAGAACTGATTCTGTGTCCAGGCCTCGTAGGGATGGTTGTGACATTGGGCGCAATCCAGGCGCCGGCCCAGAAAGACCCGCGCCTGCTCGGCCATAATGTCCTCCGGAGACCGGAACTCATCCACCGACTGGTAATGCATGACAGGGCCGTCGTAACCCTGCACCGCAATCCGCTCCCGCGCCAACTGATCGTAGGGTTTGTTCCGCGCAATGCTGTCGCGGATCCACTCCCAGTACATTTGGCTGGCCTTCGCAATCGCGTTCTGCGCAAAGGCGTTCACTCGGAATAAGTCCGCGAAGCGAAAGGTCCAGTAGTCGACATACTCGGGAGAATCGAGCAGCGTTTTGATCAGCTTCTCGCGCTTCCCGGGATCTTTGTCCGCCAGGAACTCTCGCACCCGCTCGGGCGGGGGGAGCGTGCCGGTCACGTCCAGGCAGAGCCGGCGCAGGAACTCGGCGTCACTCGACAGGCGGGAGGGGATGATGGAAAGCTGCCGCAGCCGGCGAAAGACGTGGTCGTCGATCAAATTGTTCCGGGGCGCCGTCGGGTATTCCACCAGCGGGTCGGCGGCGATTCCGACCCGGATGCCCACCGGGGCGTGCCCCGCTACGTGAATCAGGATGGGCGTCTCGCCGGCTTTCTTCGCCCGGATTACGCCCTCGGCGCTGACTTCCGCCACCTCCCGGTCGACCGACTCGTAACGCGCCTGGCCGGAAGCATCCTCCCGGCGGCCGCCCGACCGATGCGCGAGCAGCAGCAGGTTCTGCTTTCCATTGAGATCCAAAACAGGTTGAGCGGGAAAGACTTCCAGCCTCTCAATCCGCTCATCCGCCTGCCCGAAGGGCGCGCCATTACGAACCCAATCCAGAATCGTCCGATAATCCTCGGACCCGCGGCTGAACAGTGATCCACCCCCATGAGGGACCGCAAAGGTGGGTTTCAGCAGCAATAGACTCTGCTCCGGCTGCTCAAGATTGATTCGAGGCGGCGAGGGAGCTTTGGGCGCGACGGTGAAAACCGAATAGACGCCGCCTTCGATGAGCCACCTGTAATCCTCCCTTGGATCCAGCGCGTCGGAAGACAGCTTGAATCCGCCACGTCCCACTACGCTGCCGTGACAGTCGCTGCCGTTGCAGCCGCGCCGGGTGAAAATCCCACCGATATCGCGGGCGAAGCTGAATGGGCGGCTTTGCCGCGAGGCGGCGATCCGAAGCCGAATCTTGGCCACCTGTCCGCGGAATTCCGCGCTCAACCAGGTCTCGCCGTCGGCCAGGCCGGCCACCCGGCCCTCCGCCTCCACGCCGGCGAGCGAGGGATCGGCAATCGTGATCCGGCTTTCGGCGGTGACGTCGCGCTCCAGCCCATCCCCAAACTTGCCCAGCACCAGGATCCGTTGCGAAGCCTTCGCGCCCCAGAGCACAACTTCTTCAGGGGCCACCCGAATCGAGAGCAGCCGGGAGGGAGCCGCGGCGGCGGGGGAACTCCAGCCGATCGCGCCTAGAATCAGCAGCCAGGTTCCCCACCGACACTTCATCACTTGCCTCCGCCCACGACCATCAGGGGAATTTCCCGCACCGGGAGAGTTCTGCCGCCCTCCCGAACAACGAAGCGAACCAAACGCGGCGTAGTCATCGGCGCGGCATCCGAGCGGGAAAGCAGAATCAGAGTCGCTTTGCTCGATCTCGGCACATACTTGTCTCTTTCGCCCTCGTCGAGAGGCGGCACGGGATCGGGCTCGGGATCAGATCCTGGAAGTAGTTCCACTCCCGGGGGCAGCCCTTGCACGCTGACCGCGACAGGGCGGCTGAAACCTTCCTCGAGAGCCGTGGCCACCGCTAATTTCTTGGGGCGGCCGGCTTCCAGATTGATCCGTTCGATCGGAATCGCCAGGACCCTGCCCTCCATGCGGTCGGAACGATATTCATTGATCTGGATTTCCCCGACGTGCGGGACCTGCGGCCGCACCAAAATCTTGTACCGGAAACCGGCCTGGCCACGCCGAGAAGTAATATCCCGAATTTGCAAGTAGAACTCGCCGTCGCTCTCGAACGTGTGGAGCGTCTTGGGCTGCACGGTTTTCCGGTAATGCGGGTTCCGCCCGATCCGCATATACACGTTGGAGAGAACCTCGCGGCCCTCCGCATTTCGCACCACCAGCCAGGGATTGAACTGGGGAAGAGTCGCCTCCGGCGTCTCGATCTCGAACGCCAACGACTGTCCGGCCTTAGCTCGAAACTTGAAACCATCCGCATCGCCCGGACGGTCGATCGCGCCTTGAATGAGCGCGGGCGCGGTGATCTCCAAGGCCTGGCCGGGGGTTTCGTTGGGTTCTTTTTCCGTCACCAAGGTTAGGGCCTGCTCCGGTTTGTCGGCGGCGCCGGATCTGGACTGAAGCTTGAGCAAATGATCCGGCGTCAGCTCTCTATCGAAGGCCTGCTCCCGCCATTCCGAGCGGGCCAACAAGGTCCGCCACTTTTCCATGGCTGAGACAGCCAGAGGAGGTGGTCCGGCGGGAGCGATGCGGAGCTGGTAACACTGATCCGGCCCTCCCGTCACCACCTTGGGGGGCTCTCCGGAATACGTTCCCACTTCCAAAACGTAATTGCCCTTTCGGCTGAAGCGGTAGGTGAACCGCGGATTGGCGTTAATCGCCGCGAAGACGGGCTCGTCGGTGAGAACCAGCGAGATGATCCGCTTCGGATCGAACCAACTGCCGCCGGGTTCATACAAGCCCAGGCGGGCGTCGAAGCCGCTGTTTACAAGCCGGAAAGCAAGAGTTTCCCCGGCCGGCTTGGAAAATACCTCAAAGCTAAGCTCCTGGCCCTCGGAAGCCGTAAAGGAATAGTAGTCGAGTTCCCCGGTCCGGCTGATTCTCCCGTTGACGACCGTTGGGACGCTCACGGGCTGGGCTTCGTCAGGTATGTCGTGGGCCCTTTCCGTTTCCGCTACGACAGGATCGGCCCCGACCAGGAAGGGCAACGGATTGGACAGCCCTCGGGGAGTGACCAGCCTCAGAATGTAAACCCCGGCATGGACAGAGGGACCGATTTCCACTCGCAACTCGACCAGGTGACCGGGCCGGCTCTTGTTCGGATCTAGGTCGATTTCATCGATTTTCCGGATGTGCCCCTTCAAGCTGGGGGTATCGAACCAGACCGCATAGGCGCCGTCCAACGCCACTCCCCGGACCTGCACCTCGACCTGAGTGCCTAGCCGCCCGCCCAATGGAAAAACGGACAACACTTCGGGCGACTGGGGAGGGTTGTCGGCTCGCGACGCTGCTGAGCAGAGAACCAGAAGGGCAAAGTAGACCCACTTTCGCGGCATTATCCGAACTCCAGTGTAGTGTTGGACTGGACCGTGACGAACGCTGCACCACCCTCGCGCCGGCATTATTCTTAGGATTGTCAATTTAATTTAATGACCCCGAGGCGGCATTGTCAAGTTAACGGTGGTCGGCGACAAAGACCGATGGAATCCCTGTATCGACGCCACCGCTTTCCACCCGAGATCATCAGCCATGCCGTCTGGTTGTACCATCGGTTCACTCTGAGCTTTCGCGATGTCGAGGACCTGCTCACGGAGCGTGGCGTCACCGTATCTTACGAAGCCATTCGATCCTGGTGCCCGAAGTTTGGACCGGCGTATGCTCGTACCTTGCGCCGACGACAAGGTCGGCTCGGTGACATCTGGCACGTGGACGAGTTGTTCATCACGATCCGCGGCGAACGTCGTTATCTTTGGAGAGCGGTGGACCAGGACGGCGACGTCCTCGATATCCTGGTCACCCGCCACCGAGACAAGAGAGCCGCCAAACGCTTCTTTCGTAAGGTCTTGAAACACCAGGGGAGGCCACCGTGGCAGCTCATTACCGACAAGCTGCGAAGCTACCCGGCTGCGCACCGAGAGGTCTTCCCATCAGTCACCCACCGAACCGGACAATACGAGAACAACCGAGCCGAAGTCTCCCACCAGCACACTAGGGGTGCTTCCGTCATCGAGTGTTGCCGAGAAGAACTTAAGTATCTACCATTGCAATCACTTACAGTCGATTTTGCCGTTAGCAGCTTTAGCCATTGCGAAAACTAGGGATAAGTGCTTTCGTCAGAAGGTGATGCGGCCGAGTCAGCAACAGTTAATAGCGGAAGCACCCTACGAGTGATGAAAACCGGTGTGCCGCTCTACGTAAGGCTTGGTCCGCCTGCAATCGAGGCGCTAGAGGCGTTGCCGATAGAGAGTGAGTACTTTTTCTGGAATGGAAAGTCGAAGCTCGCTACGGCGGTCGGAAACGCCCGGCGCACGATTTCCCGAGTCCTCGCCATTGCAGGCGTCGAAGGCCACCCTCACAGGTTTCGAGATACATTCTCGGTCCGGCTACTGGAACAGGGTGAGGATCTGCGAACGGTGCAACTTTTGCTCGGTCACCAAAGCATCAAGACGACCGAAAAACACTACGCACCGTTTGTGCGCTCGTTTCAGAATATCCTCGATGCAGCGACTGCGAAGCTAGATTTTGGCACATCGCTTGGTACAAAATCTGGTACACGAACGAAAACAGACGCTAAGTTGTTGAAACTAAATGAGAAGTTTGGCGGAAGCTAGTGGGAGTCGAACCCACCTTTGATGTGGAACACCAAACAGCGGTTTTGAAGACCGTGCCCGGCACCGGCCAGGACTAGCTTCCGGCGTCATTCTACCAACACGCTGCGAAGCTGCTCGTCATCGGCTCCCGCTTGTTGCAGCTCGTCGCGCAACGACCGAAGATCGGGCACGTAGCCGCGGATCGCTGTCGTCTGGGAGACGGGCTGGAGCGGGAAAGGCTCAGCGTGGGCCGGGACGAGGTAGCCGTCGCCTTTTCGATACCGATACTCGCCGATTCCGCCGTCGCCCTCGAGAAAGATCAGCAAATGGAACCTGGCTCGGTCGGGCCGGTAGGTCAACGATTCACTCCAGCGAAGCCTCTCCACGGCGAAGTAGGGGCAAGCCACTAAAAGTTCACGGTTCCAGATTGGGTCGGGGAATCGGAGCGGTGGTATCGGTTCCGGCCGGCTTTCCTGGCGGGTGACGGCGACGGCTCGGTCGATGTGCAGGGGACGCGGCAAGCCGTCCGCCCCCGGCCGGCCGAAGTCGTAGAAGCGGTACGTCAGGTCCGAGTTCTGCTGAATCTCACACAGCACCAGGTTCGGCCCAATGCTGTGCAGAGTTCCGGGGGCGACAAGAAAAGCATCGCCCTTGCGCACGGGAACCCAGTTCAAGCAATTCTTGATCTCCCCGCTGTGAGCCGCATTCCGCAACTGATCGGACGTGAGCCTCTTGGTGAGACCGAGTGCAATGGACGCCCCCTCAGCGGCGTCCACCACGTACCACATTTCAGTCTTGCCCGGACCGTCTTCGTGGGCAAGAGCGTACTCGTCGTCGGGGTGCACCTGGACAGAAAGCTTGTCGGTGGTGAAGATCAGTTTGCTCAACAGAGGGAAATAGGGGGTCGGGCTCGCCGCCTTGCGGCTTTGCGGGTCGCCGGCCGAGCGCCGCGTAAGGCCGGAGGGCCGATACGAGTCGCCCATCAGCGCGGCGCCTACATCGGAAACCAACTCACCTAGTGGGCGGCCCGCCAGGGGACCGTTGGCGACGGCGTTTTCCTCATAGCTGTACCAGGCTTCGCCGATGGAGCTGTTTTGCGGTCCGAAGATCGGGGACAAATCGCGCGCCCCCCAGATCTTCTCTCGCATCGATGGGGGGAGCTGGAGTGGATAAAGGGCGGTCAAGACTTATCTTTGACGAACTCGCGGATTCGCCCGATGCCTCGTTCGAGCTCGTGCATCGAAGTGGCGTAGGACAGCCGAAAGTGCTCCGTCGTCCCAAAGGCCTCGCCCGGCACGACGGCGACGTGAGCTTCCTTGAGCAACCCAGTCACGAAATCGAGCCCCGATCCCAGTCCATTTTCGCCGAGGAAGCTTCCGATGTTCGGATAGGCGTAGAACGCGCCGCCCGGCATGGCGCAACGCACGCCGGGAATGTCGTTGAGAGCCTGCACGGTATAGTCGCGGCGGCGGCGGTATTCCCCTAACATTTCTTGCACCGAGTCCTGCGGTCCTGTCAGCGCCTCGACGGCGGCCTTTTGGGCGATCGATGTCGGGTTCGACGTGGAATGGCTCTGCAGCTTGTTGATGGCGCCGATCAACGGCTTGGGGCCCAGGGTGTAGCCGATGCGCCATCCCGTCATCGCGTAGGTCTTCGACAAAGAACCCGCCACGACGACATTCGGCTTGGCGGCTTCGAGCGAGGCGATCGAAAACGGCGTGCTGTCGTAGACCAGGCGGCAATAGCACTCGTCTGTGAGCAGGGTGATGCCCTTGGCCGCTGTCAGCGCGTAGATCTTCTCGAACTCGTCCGGGGAGATGACGGCCCCGGAAGGGTTATTCGGGGAGTTGATGATGAGCAACTTGCTCTTATCCGTCACCACGCGCTCGATATCGGCGGCCGTCAGGCGAAACCCTTCATCCTGGCTGGTCACGACCGTGACGCATTTGCCGCCGTGATAGTTGACGACGTCGTAGAAGGTTACCCAGTAGGGGACCGGTAGGATGACCTCGTCCCCTTGCTCGATCAGTGCCGCCACGACGTTGAAGATGACGTGTTTGCCGCCCACGGAAACGATGCACTCGGCAGGGTCGTAGGCGGTTCCAAAGTCTTTCTCGTGTCTTTCGCAGATGGCCTTTCTCAACTCGATGATGCCGCCCGCGGGCGTGTATTTCGTGAAATTTTCGTCCAGCGCGCGGATCGCGGCTCGCTTGATATTGTCGGGAGTCGGAAAGTCGGGTTCGCCGGCCCCGAAGGCCACGACGTCTACCCCCTCGGCCTTCAGGCGTCCCGCCTCGGCGGATACCTTCATGGTGGCCGACTCGCTGATTCGGCTCATTCTTTCGGTTAGTTGCATTGTTCGCTTTAAGGAACCCCTCCTTTTTCCTTTAACCGCGTTTCGACTGCCGGCGGGACCAGCTCGTGGATGTCGCCGCCTAGGCTGTAGACCTCTTTGACAAGCCGCGAACTCAGATAACTGTAGGCCTCGGCGGGCAACATGAAGACCGTCTCGATGTTCGGGTCCAGCTTGCGGTTCATCAGCGCCATTTGAAGCTCGTACTCGTAGTCGGAGACCGCTCGGATCCCGCGCAGAATCAGCCGGGCGTCCCGTTGGCGCGCGTAGTCGACCAGCAAGCCGTCAAAACTGTCAACGGCAACATTGGGCCAGTCGCTGACCGCCTCCCGCAGCATTTCCAGGCGTTCCTCGACCGCGAACAACGGCTGCTTCGTGTCATGACCCAAAACGGCAACGACCACTTCGTCGAACAGCGCCGCCGCCCGGCCGATGAGGTCCAGATGTCCGTTCGTCAGCGGATCAAACGACCCCGGATAGATGATGGTGTTTTGCTTCGCCACCGGGAAAACGCTATTGTAGCAGTACGTTCGGCGGCCAAGGCTTATTCTGGTAAGCCGTCCGGTGAATTCGGAAAACGGCCAGGAGTGTTACAATGCGGATGATACACTCGATGCTGACTCCCCCTCGATCGGCGGACACGGCTTCCCCCAACCGCCCCTGAGGATGCATTCGCCGGGTCAACGGCCCACGGCGACGAGTACTCCGAACAGAGCAGCTACTCATGAAGATCCTACTGTATAACCCCGACAACGGCGTGACCAGAAACTTCATGCCGCACCTGTGGATGTTTCTTTTACAGGCGCTGACGCCGCCCGAGCACGAAGTCCAGCTCGTCGACGGCAACGCGCGGCCGATGAACGATGCTGAGCTGGTTCAATTCGTTCTCGACCAGAAGGTTGAGCTGGTCGGCATTGGCGCCATGACGCGCATGATCGCCAAGGCCTACCGGGTCGCGGATGCTCTGCGCGCCAAAGGCATTTCCGTAGTGATGGGCGGACCGCACGTGACCGAAGTGCCTGACGAAGCGTTAGGCCGAGACGGAGGGCCTCGTCACGCGGATGCCATCGCCTTGGGCGAAGCGGATGAGACGTGGCCGCGGATCGTCGAGGATGCAGCCCGCGGCCAGCTCAAAGACACGTATGAGCCGGTAGATGCCTTCGGCCAGGAAAAGAAACCAACCCTGCAAGACTATCCGCAGATCGCCTGGGATTCCTTCGACCTCGATCAGTTCAACCGCATCCCCGGGTTTGTGCGTCCGCTGATGAAGCAGTTTCGCGCTGACTGGGAAACTTTCCACGTAATTCCAATCGAATCCGGCCGCGGCTGTCCTTACGGGTGCGAATTCTGCACGGTCACGGGATTTTTCGGCGACTCGATCCGCTTCCGGACCAACGAAAGCATCGTCGAAGAACTGTTGCAACTGAAATCACGCGCCGGGCGGACCCGGGGCCGAATCGGCGTGTTCTTCGTCGATGACAATTTTGCCATTAACGTCAAGCGAACCAAGTCTCTTCTGCGGGCCATGATCGCGGCGGGAGCGCAACTGCCGTGGGTGGCGCAAATCAGCGCCAATCTGCTCCGCGACCAGGAACTCGTGGATTTGATCGCGGAGTCGGGGGGGCGCTGGATCTTCATTGGCATGGAGTCGCTCGACCCGGCCAATCTTGCCGACGTGAATAAGAGCTTCAATAAACCCGCCGAGTATGCCGAAGTGCTCGACCGGCTCGCCCAGCGAAACATCTACGCCATCACTTCGTTCATCTTCGGTTTGGACAACGACACTCCGGGCGTGGCTGAGCGCACCCTCGACGAGATGAGCAATTGGCCCCCGGGACTACCCGTATTCGGACTACTCACCCCCTTTCCCGCAACGCCGCTCTACGATCGCCTGGAAAAAGATAACCGCCTCACGCGGCCGAAGCACTGGCTCGACTTCGCTCCCTTCCACATGGCGCACAGGCCCTTGAAAATAAGCGGCGACCAGGCGCAGGCGGAGGTGAGACACGCCTGGACGACTTCCTACAGTCCCGCCGCGACACGAAGAGCCATTGAGTCTATCCGCGACGAACCCCTGGCGTACAGGATCGGCCATTTGGTGGCGCGAATATTTTTCCGCGGCATCTATTTCCCCCAGACGACGACCTGGTCCTGGCTGCGGGTCATCGCGCAGAACCGGGGCAGTATTCTGCATTTGATTTCAGCTCTGGTGAAAGGCGATCCGATGACGCGAAATCGAGATTACCGCGGCGCGCCTTTGAAGTCGAGTAACGTCTGATCCTGGGAGAGAGTCACATTATTTCCAGAGTGTTGCTTGTTGGCCCCGATTAAGCCGAAGTGTGGGTTTGTAGCCTTACAATAGTCCGTTTCACAAGTTCGGTCACGTATATTTAGAAGCCAGGTGGACGGTCGGGAGCTTCGGGAACGGCATGCCGTGCCCCTACGTTTCCAGGCGCCCAACAGATCCGTAGGGGCACAGCATGCCGTTCCCGCCCGCACTCGCCCGAGACGTGAGTGTATTTGTGAAACGGACTACTTAGCCATAGCGGCTGATTCCTCGTGCAGCGCCGGGCTGAAGAAGAACGAAAGGACGTGCAAACACCCGATATCGATTAAGATTAAGGGCTCTTCTGGGATTTTAGTGGCTGGCGGCGGTGAGTGACGGATCCCTCGCCACTGTGAGGCCGACCTCCCGGAGCCTGCTTCGGTGCCATTCAAGGGCTTCGTGACAACTCTACGGCCCCCAAGGCCGGGCGGCGACTGCGTTGGCCAAAAAGAATTACTGATAAACAAAGGGTTACGAGTAGAGCAAGGCTGCTGGCAGGTAGTCGTACAGTCTCCCGAAGGCTGTGAAATGCGGATCCACAACTGTCATCCAGTGGCCACACTCAAAGAGATAACTCCCTGTTTATCAGTGTCTTATTCCCTTTACGAGTTGCCCACGACCGGACTGGCGTGTAGGGTATTTGGGGATTTCTTGGCCGCCTTTTGGGCTCCGATGTGACTGCGGGCGACGTCGGGTCGGCAGGATGGAGGAGCCGGCTACCCGTTGGCCACCCACTAAAAACCCGGAAGAGCCAGATTAAGGATCGTCGAGCCCGCGGGCCAAGGCGTCACCTGGAATCGAGGAAACCTTTGATTGTCAGCAACACGGAAACAGTGCCCGGCAAAAAGATTGTCGAATTTTACGGGGTGGTCAGCGGTAGTACGGTCAGGGCCAAGCACATCGGAAAAGACATCCTGGCCGGGCTGAAGAATATCGTGGGCGGAGAGCTTGTCGGCTACACCGAGCTACTACGGGAAGCTCGCCACGAGGCGATGCAGCGAATGATCGAGGAGGCCCAGCGGTCGGGGGCGAACGCCGTTGTCAATGTTCGCTTCTCGACGAGTTCCGTCGCTCAGGGGGCAGCGGAACTGTTTGCCTACGGAACCGCCGTTCGAGTGGAATAGCCATGGAGCTAGAGAATTTCAGCCAGTTCGCGGTGACGGCGGGTTCCGTCTGCGTCTTCTTATTGCTGGGAGCTCTGGTGGGGACTCGTCTGGAACGGGCGCACTATCGGCGGATCCGCGAGCGCGAAGCCCGTATGCGGGAGTTCCGCGTGATGACTCTGCGGACTTTGCCGGAAGACTGGAGCGTCGAGGCGTGCGATCTGGTGACGGGCAGCGTCGTCGTTTCACTCGACTATTTCAAACGCTTCCTGGCGCGGCTGCGAATGATTATAGGCGGTCGATTACGCTCCTACGAGCCGCTGCTTGACCGCGCGCGCCGTGAAGCGCTGTTGCGCTTGAAGGAGGAAGCCGCGTTGCGAGGCTTCCATGCCGTATTTGGCATGCGTTTGGAGACCTCGCGGGTGGCCAACGCCAATGGGAACGGAACAGCCGGCGTTGAGATCCTCGCTTTTGGGACGGCTGTGAAACGGTCAGCGACCGGCTAGCCGGTCTTGGCGTTGACTCAACGGCGTGAAGGGAAATCCGGCAAGGTAAGTTGCTCGTCGTCGGAGTCGGATTCAACGGCGGCCGACCTGGATTTCCAAGCGGCTTCTCGTCGGCGCGCCAGTTCCCGGCGCTTGGCTTCGCGGGCGGCTTGGCGAAATCCGTAGCCCGCTAAGCGATCCCGGATCAATGCCTTGCGCTCGGCGGCGGTCGGTTTCGCGAGACCCAACTCGAGCTGTCTGGAGGTGCTTTTTTGCATCGACTAGGCCCAATCTCCCTAGCCCGCTTTTCTCGCCACCTGACGGCCGAAACACGCCATAGACCCGCCATTACTTCGTTGCGCATGCTCGCTGTGCTCAACGTACTGTTCAAGTACGCCTGCGCTCGCCGAGCGGCGCGCGTCTTGTACTGACGGATTTCTCACGCTCTTCGCCTCGCCGCGTGGTGAGAAAAGCGGGCTAATCTTAGTGTAATGCCTTGTTCAAAATCATATGGTAAAGACCAATGGATTATCTTGCCGTCGCCGTAGCGTCGTTGGTGGTAGCAGCGCTTACCTTGGTTTCAGGGTTCGGGCTGGGGTCGCTGCTCATGCCGGTGTTCGCCCTGTTTTTTCCGCTGGAGGTGGCCGTTGGCGCGACCGCTGTCGTCCATTTGGCCAATAATCTGTTCAAGCTTGGACTGGTCGGCAAATACGCGAGTTGGCCGGTGGCGATCCGCTTCGGGGCGCCGGCTATTCCCGCCGCTTTCCTAGGCGCCATGCTACTGGGGCTACTGAGCGGCCTGGAGCCGTTTTGGCGCTACGATCTGGCCGGCCGGACCTTCCAAATCACCTCCATCGGACTCGTCATGGGCGGTCTGATCGGCGTCTTTTCGCTGGTCGATTTATTCCCGGTTTTTGGCCGGCTCAGTTTCGATCGGCGCTACCTCCCCGTCGGGGGGGTGCTTTCCGGCCTGTTCGGCGGCATCTCGGGTCATCAAGGGGCGCTCAGAGCCGCCTTTCTGATGCCGTGCGGGCTGGTGAAAGAAGCCTTCATTGGAACCAACGTGATTTGCGCGGTGGCAGTGGACGTCACCCGTCTTTCGGTCTATGGGACGATGGCTCTCAAGGGGGGCTTTGAGTCGCTTCGCGATGCTCATGCCGCTTCGCTAGTGGTCACGGCCACGCTTTCGGCGTTCGCGGGATCCTTGGTTGGCGCGAAGGTAATGCACAAGATTACGATGGAGCTTGTCCGCCGCTTGGTGGGCGCCTTGCTACTGGTTTTGGGGGCGGCCATCGCGTTGGGGCTGGTGTGAAATGCGGGCTAGAATGGCGTAGCGAGCAGAGGCATGGAATTTACGGTCAATGGCGCGAAACTCGTGTTGGTGGAAGGCGACATCACCAAGATTCCCGCTGATGCCATCGTCAACGCCGCTAACTCGCGGCTCGTGGGGGGTGGCGGGGTCGATGGGGCTATTCACCGTGCCGGCGGGCCTTCAATCATGAAGGAACTGGACGAGATGAGACCCCGTATGGGGCGTTGCGCCGCGGGAAAGCTGCCGGCAAAATACGTGATTCATGCGGTGGGTCCGGTTTTTCGAGACGGGCGGCACGGTGAGCCCGAGCAGCTTGCTTCCTGCTATCGCACGTCGCTCCGGGTGGCCGAAGAGAAGGGTGCGCGAAGCGTCTCGTTTCCTTCGATCAGCACCGGCGCCTACGGGTACCCGATGGCGGAGGCCGCGGAGTTGGCCGTCGAGACCGTTGTCGCTTACCTCAAGCAGCCGGAGTGCCGGATCGAGACGGTGACTTTTGCGCTGTTCGGGAGGCCGGTCTACCAGGCGCACGTCGAAGCCGCGCGGCGCCAAATCGAGCGTTAGGAGACAAATACCAGAACCGCCGGCGCGGGCCGTCTGTTCGGAGGGTTGTCGGCGGCGGCCACGGCGGGTCCCTGCGTATGAAAAAACGGGGGCAGCGAGGCTAGCCCGCATTTCTCACCACCTGACGGTCGAAGCACGCGATAAGCCCGCCATTACCGCGTTGCGCTTGCTCGGCGTGCTCAACGTAGGGTTCAAGTACGCCCGCATTTATTCAAGAAATGCGGCGCCTTGCGTCGCGCGCCTTGTACTGACGGGCTTCTCACGCGCTTCGCCTCGCCACGTGGTGAGAAAAGCAGGCTAGAGGACAAGTTTCCAAAGGGATAACGAAACCGCTGCTGTTTCCCGAAGAACTACAGGATTCGACCCTTGAAGCCCCGATCGTCGAGGTTGTGGCAAAATGTGGTGTATTAGAGGTCGAAACACGGTACATTACACGTTTTCGTTAAAGTGAGCTTATGGCACACGATCCACGAGGGGTGAGGTTTGTCCTGACGGCGCCCGACACCGAGAGCACCGAGCAAGCCTTCAGCCCGTGGAAGCAGATGGTGTACGCTTCGGTCCCGGCGCGGTTCGCCCCTCGCCGTTTTTACAAGAACAAGTTCGACCAGCCCCGCTATGCCGATGGAACGGCTAAAGTCATGCCCTACGGCGTTCGGGTAGCGGAGGCTATTCTGCTGAAGAACTACCCGGCCGACCATGTCGCGGTCTGTTATCCGGACGACCTTAGACAGGTTCGTCGGCCCGCGAACCGTCGCCGTCGGCGTTGGCGCCCATAACCCGATCGGCACTGCCTTCTCGACCGGCGTCTACAGCAACATCCTCGGCAGCACGGCGAGACCGATCAACGCGGCGGAAAGCGAGCGTATCTATCTGCACCCCGCGATCCGGAAGCATAGGCCGAAAGTTATCGTGGGAGGCGCGGGAGCATGGCAAATCGACAAGACCGGCTCCACCGAGCGTTTGGGCGTCGACTGCGTGATCAACGGGAGAGCGGAAACCGTCACTCTTGAGCTGTTTCAGAAGGCGGAGGCTGGTGAGGAGTTGCCCAAGTTTGTCCAGGCTCCCGAGCCGACGATGGAACAACTGGTGATTCCCCACAAGCGTACGACCTACGGGGTTGTCGAGATGAACCGCGGCTGCGGACGCCAGTGCGCGTTCTGTTCGCCGACGCTCGAAACGCGCATCTCGGTCCCCCCCGAACAGCTCCTGGAGGCCGTTCGCGCCAACACGAGCAACGGCGGCCGCATCATCTTCCCGGTTTCGGAAGACGTGTTTATTTACGGCGCCGCGGCTCCCTTCTACATACCCAACCCCAACGCGCTGGTGAATTTTTACGAGACCATCGCCAACGTCCCCGGCGTCGACTATCTGCCGCTTTCGCACGCTACGATCGCCCCCGCCGTGGTGAATCCGGATCTCGTCAAGGAGCTGTCGAAGATCCTGCTCCCCAAAAGCGCCCTGAGAAACCGCTTTTCGAGCCATGCCGACAAGAAGTTCCTTGCCCCGTTGATCGGTATTGAAACCGGGTCGTCACGCCTCGGCGCGCTTACCATGTCGGGCAAGTCTTTGCCCTTCGACATCCGCGACTGGCAGGAGATCGTCGTCGAAGGCATTCGCATTCTTAATGAAAACAACTGGTTCCCCGTTTGCACGTTCATCGTCGGCTTGCCGAACGAAACCGAAGACGACCTGCGGCAGACGCTCGACCTGCTGCATCGCCTGCGGAAGAACAAGATTCTTTACGTCCCGTCGATTTTCACGCCGCTCGATGATACTCGCATGGCCGACGGCAAGGCCCTCAAAACCAAAGGGCTGACCCAACTGCAGTGGGAGTTCATCATGACCGCCTGGAAGCAAAGCCGGGACTTCGGCGACATGCGCGATCGCTCCCGCGTTTTCTTCCGCTGGGGCACCAAGGCCTTCTACCACGCGCGCGGACGCTGGGTCCACGGGCGGCAGTTCAAGTGGCCTGCCATGCGTTTCGCGGGCGTGCCGGAGCAGAAACTCAAGAAGCACCTCTATCTCGATTGGGACAACGACAGCGATCCTCCGATCAAGAAACCGAGGCTGATCGGCAAGCACCGCAAGACTCCCCTCGAAGAGTTGGCTCGCGTCAACGACCACCAGCCGTTCAGTGTTTACGGGACAAGCCGGGCCGAGGAGTCGGCCGGTCCCTTGCAGGTCCTCGCGGCGGCGAAAGGTAACGGCCAGGCCTGCGGGGGCGGGAACGGAACGACCGTCTCCCAAACCGCTAGCGGATCCGAGAAGCAAGCCGGCGAGCCCGTCGGCGGAGACTGACCGGCCCGGCTCCTGCCGTTAGCCGGCTTTTCTCACCACGTGGCGAGGCGAAGTGCGTGAGATCCCCGGCGACCACGGCTCCTGTCAACAGTTTGTGTACATCTCCCGACGTACAGTATGTCGGCAAGCGGGCGCGATGAATCACGCCCCTACATCCCTGAGGGCGGACATTTACTTCCACTCCCGCCGGTCGCTGAGAAAAGCGACTCAGCGGGCCGCTGATGCCAACTTCACAAGCCGGTCGCTCTCCGTCATTTTGACGAGTCCACGGCTCGGGCGAGGGGTGTAGTCGGTCACGATACCAGGATCTTTTTCCTTCCAGGCCCAGTAATCGTTGCCCCAGCGCTGGTTGAGCAGTCCCCTCACGGCGAGGTTCGAAATCCAGACAAACAGGTCGGTTTTGTTCTTCGGCAGACCGTTCCTTTTGATCATGGAACGGATGGAGTAAAAACGCCGGTAGGCGCGGTTCTTTTCAAAATGCAGCCGCTTGGCGGTGAGCAGAGGGTGCCGGAAGACAATCGAACCGAGATCGTATTTCTCCCAATTCCGGTGAACGAACCTTTGCTCCTCCTCGAACTGGCGGTACAAAGCCGTGCCCGGCAGCGGTGTCATCAG
The DNA here is from genome assembly GCA_965206025.1 of Bryobacterales bacterium. GTDB lineage: Bacteria > Acidobacteriota > Terriglobia > Bryobacterales > UBA6623. The sequence goes on from CBDBIU010000005.1 coordinate 493,772, forward strand.
CGAGAACTGGGCGAACTCCAGCTTGGCCTTCTCCACGAACTCGAGAGTGTGCTGGAACACATCCAGGTCGTCGTTGTCGAAGCCGAAAATAAAAGACCCCCAGACCTTCATGCCCGCTTCGCGGATGCGGCCAATGTCGCGCAGATATTCCTTGGGCCGGTTGACGCCCTTGCCGGCATCACGGACGCTCTTGTCGGAGGTGGTCTCAAAGCCGATAAAAACCCCTTGGCAGCCGCTCTCTCGAGCCAGGCGCATCAGTTCTTTGTCGCGCGCGAAATTGATGGTCACCTGGGAGGCCCATTTCCGCTTCAGCGGCGCCAAGGCTTTGAACAGCTCTTTCGCTTTCTTGGGATTCCCAATGATGTTGTCATCGACAAAGTAAATGGAACGGGAATCTATGGCCCGCAGCTCTTCGATCACCTTCTCCACGGGACGAAAACGGTACTTGACGCCCGACATCGTGGTCACCGAGCAAAAGTTGCAGTCGAACGGACAGCCACGCGTTGTCTGCACGGAGTTGAAACAGATGTAACCGCTCGGGTCGAGCAAGTCCCTGCGAGGAATGACGACATCGGCTAGGTCAACGGGTTCCGGATCGTGATAGCGCGCCTTCGACTTGCCGGCGGCAAAGTCCCGGACCAGATCCGGCCACAGACGGTCAGCCTCGCCCAGCACCACCGTGTCGGCGTGTTCGGCCGCCTCATCCGGACACATCGAGGGGTGAATGCCGCCGAGCACGACGGGTATACCCCGAGCCCGGTATTCGTCGGCGAGACGATAGGCTTCCGGAGCCTGCGCGGTCATGGCGGTCATGGCGACGAGATCGGCCGATTTGGTCGCCGTCACCGGACCGACACAGCCATCGTCGATGACCACTTCGTGCTCCGGCGGCGTGAGGGCGGCTAGCGTCGCCAGGTTCAGTGGCGGAAACAGCGCCCCTGTCGCATGAAAGTTCAAATCGGGAGTTATCCTCCGCGCGTGACGGAGGAACTTGGGGGCGACGTACATGTTCGAGTCGTTGTGCGGATTAACAAACCTGATCTTCATGATCTCTCCAGGAACAAAGCTGGGCGCGAACCTGATTACCTACCAGGATGGACGATTGTAGCAGGGTTATTGGCGTTGTGCCGCTCTCGGCGAGCGAAATATCTGAGCATGGAAATTCGCCTGTGCCGGACCGATCAAGTCTTCCATTTGCGCCGCAAGTCGGCCGATGGTCCTCGAAATGGCCGGGCGCCCGAAGAAGCTTAACTCGGTTTTCTCACGCACTTCGCCGCGCCGAGCCGTGTGGTGGGAAAAGCGAGCTGAGCTACAATGAGCTCTTCTCCGTGGACTTCCTCGGACGTGGTTATTCTTTGCGACAAGCTTCTCGAATCGTCTCCTCTAGCAGGCGTGTTAATGCCCCGTCGTCGCATGTGATGCTCTTCGCGATCTCTCTCCCCCGCGCTGAGAGACGCCGATAGCCCCAAATAGAACGACGCTTCGTCTCGTCCCAGCCTTCGCGTTCGTAGTAGAACGGCATATTGACCTCGAAGTACGAAATGCTATCTGCATCCTTCAGCAGATCAGAGCGGTCATCGCCTCCAACCTCATGACGTACTACCAGCCGGCAAGCCTCGTCCGCGGTGGGCTTGGCCACACCGCACTCGTCGAGGATCGCTCGCAGGATGTTCGCCCCGTTACGCGCATGGGCAGCCTTGAATGCTTCATAGTCGTCATAGTCGCAGCGACGCACTTTCCGTCTCTCAACGGCCCGGTCGATATCGTGAGCGAGAGCGGCGATCTGCAATGCCTGTCCGGCCTTGGCATCGAGCCTTAACACCCGCTCAAGCGTGTCTTCAGCATGCAGAGGGTCTTCCGGGACCTTGGAAGCCGCGATCGTCGCTCTGATTCTTTGTTTTGCTCTTTCTATGCTATCCATCGTCCCGGCAGATGATGACGCGGCGTATGGTTTCAATGTTCATCACAGCGGCAATAACGACCAGCGTCAGAGCAGTTTGGTTGAGCAGGGCGCCGAGGAATATCAGAAAGACACGGACATCGCGGCCCAGACGGAATCCCTTGCCGTGCTGGATACGGGCGCGCATGAGGCGGTCGTATTTGTCCGCCGTATAGCTCACCATAAAGGAACCGATAATCGCCAGAAATCCGGTCAGTAGGATGAGGCTATCGGTCTTGTCGGCATAGGCGTGCCAGGTGAGTCCGAAAAGCAGCAAGGCGTCGGCGTAACGGTCCAATACCGCATCGAGCCACCCTCCGTAGGGGTTGGTTTGGAACTTGAGCCGCGCCACTTCGCCGTCACAGCCATCGATGACCGAGGCGAACTGTGCCAGAAAACCGCCCAGCAAAAGAGCGGGATAACCGCCCAGTGCGAACAGGCCGGCCGCCAGCACGGAGCACAGGAACGAAAACAGAGATATTTGATTAGGGGTGATGCCGTAGTTGACAAGCCGGCGGGAAATCCTCACCGATAGGGGTCGGTTCAAGTGCCGCGACACAGGACCGTCATTGGGCTTGTCCCCTAAATCGGTCAAGAGCGCGTTCTCCGCCCTCCTGACGGCCGCGGGATCATCTACATCGATCCAAAAACGGCCGTTAATATCGACTGCCTTGGCTCGGCCCTCGATGGCCAGAACCCGCACCGCTCCGCACAGGCTGGTATCGCTGGACTCCTCCGCGCAACGCTCCAGCGTGCCGAAAATGGCGGGAGTAGAGACGAAAATCCCCGTGTCAAAGCCATTGAAATCCGTCAAGCCCTTGCCGATGTTGTTGATCTTCCCTTCTTCCGTCTTGACTCGGGTGACATCCCCCATGTCGACGAGGGAATTACGAATATCCCTATCCACGGCAAGGCTGATTTCGCCTTCGGCTAAAGGGATCTCCAGCATCTCACGGGCGATCGACGGCTCAAAGAGATGGTCCGCCATCAGCAGCAAAAAAGGATCACTCAGATGGCGCCGCGCCTTGAGCACCGACAAGCCGTTTTCTTCTTCCCAATCCCCGTTAACGATGGGGGTGATACGAATCCCCGTGCGGTCGCTCAGGCCTTTCAGGAAAGTGCGAACACGCTCCTCGTGGTATCCGGTGACCACATAAAAGTCATCCGCTCCGGCCTCCCAGGCAGAGCGAATGACACGTTCGATCAAGGGGACTCCCAAAATGGGAATGAGGGGTTTGCTGTCACCCCTGAGCCGTAGACGACTACCTTTTCCAGCGGCGATGATTAGACACTTCATCCTTAGAGCCTCAGTCGGGACCGCTCCCTAACTGAGGCAAAACCCTTAATTTTAGGCTCTTCCGGGTTTTTAGTGGGTGGCCAACGGGTAGCCGGCTCCTCCATCCTGCCGACCCGACGTCGCCCGCAGTCACATCGGAGCCCAAAAGGCGGCCAAGAAATCCCCAAATACCCTACACGCCAGTCCGGTCGTGGGCAACTCGTAAAGGGAATAAGACACTGATAAACAGGGAGTTATCTCTTTGAGTGTGGCCACTGGATGACAGTTGTGGATCCGCATTTCACAGCCTTCGGGAGACTGTACGACTACCTGCCAGCAGCCTTGCTCTACTCGTAACCCTTTGTTTATCAGTAATTCTTTTTGGCCAACGCAGTCGCCGCCCGGCCTTGGGGGCCGTAGAGTTGTCACGAAGCCCTTGAATGGCACCGAAGCAGGCTCCGGGAGGTCGGCCTCACAGTGGCGAGGGATCCGTCACTCACCGCCGCCAGCCACTAAAATCCCAGAAGAGCCTAATTTTAAGTGAGGATCGCCCTGGAGCCCCACAGCAGTTGAAGGTGAGGGTCGTGGGAAGGTTACATCACTTGGCATTGGCTCTCGGCGGTGCTTACACGTTTATCGCCCTGGAGCCCCACAGCAAGGTGGTCGTGACTTGGCATTGGCTCTGGGTCCGCTCAGGGGCGCTGAGCGTGACGTAAGATTTGGCGGAGCTCGCCTTGGACTGCCATCAGCTCTTGCATCGTCTCGAGGATGGTGGGGGTAACGTCAACAACGAAACATTTCTTGAGACCACTTTGCCTGCCGGATTCGGCTTGAACGAACTTGAGGTCGCCGGAATGCCGCCCTCGCCGACTGATCTGTCGCAGTAAGGCACTAAGTTACAATGATCTCTTCTTCGTGGATTTCCTCCAAACCCTCAACACCCGTCAGAGAGAAGCCGTTCTCCACACCGAAGGGCCGCTGCTGATCCTGGCCGGCGCGGGTAGCGGAAAGACGCGGGTCATCATCTGCCGCTTGGCGCATTTGATTCTGCAACGGGGGCTTGCGCCGCAGTCTCTGCTGGCCGTCACCTTCACGAATAAAGCCGCCGATGAGATGCGCGGGCGCGTGGCCGCTCTGTTGCACGAACAGGGGCCCGAGCGGATTGCGCTGCCCCTGGTATCGACTTTCCATTCCTTCTGCGTCCGCCTGCTGCGGTCCTACGGTGCTGGGTTGGCCGAGGTCCGGCCGGGCTTTACTTCCGATTTCACGATTTACGACGAAAACGACCAACTGGCGGCGGTGAAATCGGTCTACCGACAGGTCGGCCTGGACGAGAAGTTCATGAAGGCGCGGTCCGCCCTTTCGGCGATCAGCCAGGCCAAGAACCAGGGCCGTGGCCCGGAAGATTTTTACCGCGAAGCGACCAGTTCACACGCCGAAAGGTTGGCCGTCGTCTTCGATCGCTACCAGCAGACACTGCGGCAATCGAACGCCCTGGACTTCGACGATCTGCTGCTCGAAGGCGTGCGTTTGCTTCAGCACAGCCGGGAGGTTCGCGAATCCGTCAACCGGCGCTATCGCTACCTGATGGTGGACGAGTATCAGGATACGAACCGCCCGCAGTACGATCTGATGCGGCTGCTCGTGGGCGCCGAGCGGAACATCGGCGTAGTGGGCGACGAGGACCAGTCGATCTACAGTTGGCGCGGTGCCGACATCCGCAACATTCTGGATTTCGAACGGGACTTTCCCAACGCCGCCGTGATTCGGCTGGAACAGAACTACCGTTCGACGAAGAAGATTCTTCAGGCTGCCGGAGCCGTCGTTGCGAACAATATTCACCGCAAAGGGAAGACTCTGTGGTGCGACGCCGACGAAGGCCCTCCCATCCTTTTTTATCGCGGACGGGACGGCGAAAACGAGGCGCTCTTCGTCGCCGATCACCTGCACCGATATCTGAATCAAAACCCGGACAGCCAAGCCGCCGCCCTCTACCGTACGAACGCACAATCCCGGCAGATGGAAGAGGCTCTGCGGCGCTACGGCCGCAAGTATCTCGTTGTCGGCGGCGTCAGCTTCTATAAGCGCGCCGAGGTCAAAGACCTGATTGCCTACCTCAACGTGGCCGCGTCGCCGGCCAACTTGATCAGTCTTCTGAGGATCATCAACACCCCGGCCCGGGGGATCGGCCGGACGACGGTTGAACAGATCGAAAATTACGCTCGCGAGCGCGAACTTTCCTTGCGGGAAGCCATCGGCGAGATGCTGGAGAAGAAGCTCTTGTCTTTACGAGCTCACAAGGCGCTGACGCATTTTTGCGCTCTGATCGATCGCGTGAAACGCGAAATCCGAACCAAACCGATCGACGAGGTCTTGTCCTGGCTTGTCGAGGAAACCGGCTATCGCCAGATGCTTGAACGAGACACGTCGCCTGAAGCCGAGAGCCGGATGGAGAACATCCAGGAGCTCGTCAACGCCGCCGCTGACGCCGCCTCCCGCGGTGAAGATCTTCGCGATTTCCTTGATCATGCCGCCCTGGTATCCGACACGGATCAAATTGATGTTCGAGCGCAAGTGATGCTGATGACGCTGCACAGCGCCAAGGGGCTCGAGTTTCCGCTCGTGGCCATCATCGGACTCGAAGAAAGCCTCTGCCCGCATAGCCGCGCTTTCGAAAACGAGGGAGCCCTCGAGGAAGAGCGCCGCCTCTGCTACGTGGGCATGACCCGCGCCCGCCGGCAGCTCCTGCTGACGTGCGCCCAGCAGCGCCGGCGCTACGGAGGGGGATCGCCTGAGCGAATGACGCCGTCTCGCTTCCTGCGGGAGATACCCGCCGAGCTTGTCGAAGATCGCTCGGCCATTCCTTTGACGATGGATGACGAAGGCGGAGATGAGGAAGAAATCGATCTCTTCGCCGAGCGGCATACCGTGCGGCGAATGGCTGGAAAGGATCCCGCGGGCTTGCGGACCTACAACTCGGCCGAAAACGTGGCCTCGTTTTTCGCCGAGCGCGGCATTCCTTTTTCCCCCACCGGCCGGGGCCAAGAGTCCGCCACGGGGCGGCCGCGCCAAGGCACGGACAAGACTGCCGGCGTTGACAAGACGGTCCCACACGCTACGCCGAAGGCGCCCGCCCGGCGTGGAAGTTTCCGCACCGGAGCGAAGGTTCGCCATGAAAAGTGGGGCGTGGGAACCGTGATGCGCCGCGAGGGCAGTGGCGAAGATACCAAGCTGACCGTCCACTTTCCGGGACACGGGCTAAAAAAGCTCGTCGTCAAATACGCCAACCTGCGGGTGCCGTAAGCCATCCCGCAACAAGCTTCCGAGCTGAGCCGCCACCGCCAGGGAGCGGACTTGGTCTACGACGCGGCGACTTCCTTAGCCAGCTTTGACGGGATCGATCCTGTCCGGTTGGCCCTTGATCTCGATTCCGTATAACCCGCTCGCCGGGCTACGTCGCAAGTCTTCGCCGGTTCCTCAAGGATGTTGAGCCCCATCTTCTCAAGCCCGTGGTTTTTCACCGCATCTTGAATTCCATGCCGCCACCGAGCGTCGATTACTACTTCCTAGCAAGAGTTACTTCACTGCGCACGGCGGGGAAGTTTCCTTGGTGAGCGCGAGCCGAGTTCTCGCCGATCCACGCAACGCCGGTGGGTCACGTCTGCGACGTCGTGGTCTAGTGTCACTGCTTCCTGGACTGGACAGATCGGAATCGACCAAGTCCGATCACCGACCGGCCCAAGGCGAGGATTTAATCGACAAAGGCCGCGGATCCGGCGGGCGGCGGGATGGTGCACTCAACGACAACAGATGTGCGCCCGCCTGGATCCGCGCTACGAGCTTGCCGTTACTCCGTGAAACGGGCCCGCCTAGATCTGCGCTAGGGGCTGCGCGGGTGCCTCGCAAGAGCAGAAGGCCGCGGGCCTGGGCGAAACGGCCACCCAGCCGCGCGCTACGGGGCCCTTGAAGGCGCGAAATTAGTGGCTGTCCCCGCGCCGTGCTCGTTTACTTTTGTCACGGGCTGCTAGTCCTCGTCGTCATCGTCATCATCGTCGTCGTCATCATCGTCGTCGTCGTCGTCGTCTCGTCGTCGTCATCGTCGTCATCGTCGTCATCGTCGTCATCGTCGTCATTGCTGGTGGGTAGCCCGTCGAAGACGTACGCCGCGCCGCTCGCAAAGGCGCTGTTATTGGCCTGGGAATTCGGGTTCACCCCCGTCCCGTTGCTGTCCTCGAGAAAGGCGCCGACGACCGCCGTGTCGCCCGAGACGGCCACGGAGTAGCCGAACCAGTCATTCGCGCCCGTGTTGGAAGCCTTGAGGTAGGCCTGCTGGGCGATGGGATCCACCGTGATCGGGTAGCTCGCTCCACGGTCGTTCACCAGGACGCGCACGCGGCCGGAGGACGCCACCTCGAGTCTCGCCGGCAGCTCGGCGCCGCCGGCGTCCCAGACCTTCAGGCCGGCATAGTTGACCACCGCCGCCCCCGACTCATCCACGAAGCTCAGCGCTCGGCCGCCGGCCGCTCGCGGCCGCAAGCCTCCCCGCACGGCGAGCTCGAATTCCAAGCGTTCGCCCTGGCCGTCGGGCCGCCGGCTCAGCGTGAAGCCGTGCTCCAGCCCGCGCGCGTCGTTGAGGAACCATTCTTCGAGCGTGTCGTCCCAGGCGTAGGCGACCCGGTTCTTCTCGGTTGCGATCGCGGCCTTGCCGCAGAGCGCGCGCGCCGCGCCCTCGACGCCGTAGCCGGCCAGCTCCAGGCCCCAGCTCCAAGCGCCCTCGTCGGGCCGGACGGTGAAGCCGCGGCCGTCGAAACGAAGCAGCCACCGCTGGCGGTGATTGCGGGCTTGGTAGCCCTCGCCGTCGGGCGCCGCCGAGTGGCGATGCCGCTCGTAGAGCTCGCGAATCTGGCCCCAATCCGAGGCGGAGAGCCCCTCGGGGACGTCTCCTTGGTTCGCGACAAGGGCGGAGGGTCCCGCCAGAAAGGCCGCCCAGGCGACGAGCAACGTCCCCAGACGAAAGAATTTGGCCGTTGGCCTGTTCAGCCGAGAAGCGCGCACAGCGCGCGGGATAGACGTGATCATTCGAATCTCTCCGTTAATAAAGATGGCTCTTCTGGGATTTTAGTGGCTGGCGGCGGTGAGTGACGGATCCCTCGCCACTGTGAGGCCGACCTCCCGGAGCCTGCTTCGGTGCCATTCAAGGGCTTCGTGACAACTCTACGGCCCCCAAGGCCGGGCGGCGACTGCGTTGGCCAAAAAGAATTACTGATAAACAATAGGGTTACGAGTAGAGCAAGGCTGCTGGCAGGTAGTCGTACAGTCTCCCGAAGGCTGTGAAATGCGGATCCACAACTGTCATCCAGTGGCCACACTCAAAGAGATAACTCCCTGTTTATCAGTGTCTTATTCCCTTTACGAGTTGCCCACGACCGGACTGGCGTGTAGGGTATTTGGGGATTTCTTGGCCGCCTTTTGGGCTCCGATGTGACTGCGGGCGACGTCGGGTCGGCAGGATGGAGGAGCCGGCTACCCGTTGGCCACCCACTAAAAACCCGGAAGAGCCATAAAGATTTGGCGGCAGAAGTGCGGTCGGACTGCCTCTCGAAATTGAGAAGTCCGGGGGGTATTCAACAATAGTAAAAGATAAAAAGGAATGTCAATCGGGGCCGCGCCCACACCAACCATCGTCATGCTGACCGCGGTCCGAGCGGGTATACCGGCCACGTACACCAATACCGGAAGCGTGACGATCGATCCGCCGCTGCCCATCAACCCGAGCAAGAGACCGATCGCAGCCGCAAGCAGCAAAGCCAGGGCGAGTTTCCCCGTCATCTCAGCTCATTTTAGGTCCCCGATTCCCAACTGGTCCCAGATGGCGTCTACTCGCTTCTTGGTTTTTTCGTCCATCTCGATCAAATCGGGCCAAGGCCGCGTGAACCCCTCTTCCTTCCATTTGCGGGTGGCGTCGATGCCCATCTTCGAACCGTAGTTCGGCAGGCGGCTGGAGTGGTCGAGCTGATCGACCGGGCCCATCACGAATTGAATGTCGCGTTCCGGGTCGATGTTGTTAAGCGCCTTCCAGGTGACTTCCCTTAGGTCTTGGACGTTGACATCGTGATCCACGACGACGATGCATTTGGTGAACATCGCCTGACCCAAACCCCAGATGGCGCTCATCACCTTGCGCGCGTGCAGCGGGTATGACTTGCGCATCGAGACGATCATCAGGTTGTGGAAAATCCCCTCCGCCGGCATGCACATGTCCACGACTTCGGGCAACTGCAGCCGCATCAGCGGCAAGAACACGCGCTCAATCGTCTTGCCCATGTAGTAGTCTTCCATCGGCGGCGGGCCGACAATCGTGGTCGCATAAATCGGGTCCTTGCGCTGGGTGATGCAGGTTACATGGAAAACAGGAAACTCGTCTTCCAGCGAATAAAAGCCCGTGTGGTCGCCGAACGGACCTTCCGTACGCAATTCGCCTAACGTGACGTAGCCTTCCAATACAATCTCGGCGTTGGCGGGCACTTCGAGATCGACCGTTTCACACTTCACCATCTCGACCGGCTTCGATCGTAAGAAGCCGGCAAAAAGCATCTCATCGAGATCAGGCGGCAGCGGCAAGATCCCGGAAAACATCGTCGCCGGATCGGAGCCAATAGCGACCGCGACTTCCATGCGTGCTTCTTTCCCCTCGGCCAGCGCTCGGCGATAGTGCTCGGCGCCCTGCTTGTGCGTCTGCCAGTGCATCGCGGTCGTCCGCTCGTCGAAAATCTGCAAGCGATAGACGCCGGCGTTGCGCTTTCCCGTGACGGGGTTGCGCGAAAAAACCAGCGGCAGGGTGATGAAGCGACCGCCGTCTTGCGGCCAGCACTTCAAAACCGGGTAGTCAAACAGCGAAAAATCGTCCTTGCGGATGACTTCCTTGACCGGGCCGGTCTTCACCTCTCGCGGAAAAAACTTCCCCATCTCGGCCAGCTTCGGCAGCATCTTCAGCTTGCCGAGCATCCCTTGCGGGGTTTTCATCTCCAGGTACTCGGCGATCCGGGCGGCGATGCTTTCGACCGAGTCCACCTCGAGCGCCAACTCCATCTTCTTCATGCCGGCGAAGGCATTGATGAGCACGGGGATGTCGTACCCCTTCGGCTTTTCAAACAGCAGCGCCGGCCCGCCGCTCTTTACGGCCCGGTCAGCCACCTCGGTGATTTCGAGAATCGGGTCGACTTCGGCGGACACTCGCTTCAGCTCGCCGTTTTTTTCGAGCGCCTGAATGAATTGACGAAGATCGGAATAGGCCATGGCAGTTTTCGGACCGGTTAGTTGGCCGGCAGCGTACGAGCGGAGCGCACTACATACAGAGTCAAATTCCCGTTAAAAGCGGCAGAACATCCGAAACGCGGGTCGGAGCCGCGGGCATCAGCCCGCGGGCCCGCGCCCTGACGGGCACGGCTCTGTTTCTAGCTTCGCCACATGCCCGGACCGCTCGCTCACGCTTTTGGCTCGGCAAAAAACCTCACACCGCAGGCGCGGACTAGGTCCCCGACGCTACCGACACATCGTAGCAAGCCATCTCGGTTTGGTTGCGGACGATCAGCTTGCCGTCGGCCAGGGCGGGATGGTTCCATGTCTTGCCGCTCAGCGCTGAAAAACGCGCTACCTCTTGGTGGCCCTCGGGCGTCGCCTTGACGAGAGCCAAATCCCCTTTTTCGGTGAGGACGATCAAGTGGCCGCCGGCCAGAAGCACTTGTCCGAACCCGTAGCGGCCGCCCTTCCACTTGAGCGCGCCCGTGCGGGGATCCACACAAGCCAGAATCGCCTCGTCCAGTCCATAGACATAGCCTTCGTGCAGGACCGAGCTATTGAACTTGTTCTTCATGCGATTGCTTTGCCAAACCTCATTTACCTCAAAGCTATCGTTCGTTCCCGTAACCCTGACAAGCGCCGCACCGTGACCGTAAGCAGCGGAGATGAAAACATGCTCTGCGTCGACGACCAACGGTTGGGACGCATTGATGCCGTGATGAGTGACCCAGGGATACTCCCACAAAAGAGCGCCGTCTTCCGCGGAAACGCCCATCATCCGTTCCGCGCTGACGATCAAAAGCTGCCTCTGGCCCGCCAGCTCGACCAGCATGGGGGCCGTGTAGGCTTGCGCGTCGCTCAGCGACTTCCACAAAACCTCACCCGTCAGCTTATCGTAGGCCACGATCGAATCGTCGTTTGCCCCGCCGGGCAGCGCGATGACCTTGCCGTCCACCACGAGCACGGAAGCCGACATGCCCCAAATCAGATTGTCGGCGTCATTCTCCCTAAGGATGTCGTGCTTCCAGATCATCTCGCCCGTTGTGGCGTCAAGGCAGCGCAACTCTCCTTCGCCGCCGAGTGCGTAGACTTTGCCTTCGTTCCATGTCGGGGTAGCCCGGGGGCCGTCTCCGCCCAATCTCTCCTGGAAAAACGCCGCCCAGCCGTGCGTCCACAGCTCTTTTCCCGAGTCCAACGAGTAGGCGGCCACGACTTCTTGCCCGCGCCGCTGTTCAATCGTAAAGATACGTCCCTCGGCGATCACAACAGATGCGTAGCCGCCGCCGATCTTCGTCCGCCACAGCTCTGGCGGACCCGCCGCCGGCCAGTCCGTCCGAATCGGTTGCTGGTCGTAGCGGCCATCGCGATTCGGTCCCCGGAAATCCGTCCAGTAGGCGCTGCCCGAGCCGCCCGCCGTGCTTGCGGCCTTCACCAGGCCACCTTCAACCTTGCGGTGACGCTCGAGGTCGTCATAGTGCGAATCGGTGTTGTGGAACGTGAAGATGGGGCGCATTCCGCTGCCGGCAAACTCCGCCCGCAGTCCATAAAAGGCGAACAGATGGACGATCGCGAGAACGACCAAAGCGAAAGAGACAAAGAGTTTTCGAAATACCCCTGTCCGAGGACGCATCCAGAGCAGGATCAAGCCCGCCGGCGGCAACAAGAGACACACAAGGACGAAAAGGACCGTGTCGCGGTACCAGGGGTTCGCGGGCATACCCGACATTGTCGCCCCATCGCCGGGCCACCCGCAATGCGGGGTGCGTCGGCCCAAGCCGACCTCAACAACCAAGGGAAGCAACCCGGCGCGTAACCCGAACGTCCCTAGCCCGCATTTCTCACCACCTGACGGTCGAAGCACGTCATAGGCCCGCCATTACTACGTTGCACTTGCTCACCGTGCTCAACGTAGGGTTCAAGTAAGCTCGCATTTCTCGGAAAATGAGTCGCCGAGCGTCGCGCGCCTTGTACTGACGGGCCTCTCACGCACTTCGCCCCGCCACGTGCTGAGAAAAGCGGGCTAGCGCGGGAACGCGTATCGGGGCTTCCCCGAGCCTGTGCTAGATTCGTATGATTCCAAGAACGCGCACATACGCTCTGATCGATCGGCGACGGCTGGCCGAGAACTATCTCGAGATCCGTCGAGCGGTGGGTCCCGGGGTGGCCATCGTCTCGGTGATCAAGGGTGACGCTTACGGCCACGGAGCAGTGGAAGTTGCTCGGGCACTCGCCGCGGCCGGCGCCGATTGCTTCGCGGTTGCTTATCTTGACGAAGCTGTCTTACTGCGGGAGGCCGGGGTCAAGGAGAAGATCCTCCTTTTGACCGGCCCCCCCCAAGGGGAGGAAGCGGAAGTTCAGGCACAGGGGCTGACACCCATGCTCCACACCCGCGCGCAGCTCGAGGCGTGGGAAAGCCAAGCGCGCGCGAGCGAACGCGACCTGCCCTATCACCTGGGTCTCGATACCGGCATGACGCGGCTCGGCTTTGACATCGCTTCAGCCGATGATCTCGCCGCTCTCATCGTTGACACCTCCGATCTGCAGCTTGAGGGGCTGGCGACTCATCTGGCCGCTGCCGAAGACTTCAGCAGTCCACAGACCGACGAGCAACTAAGACGCTTCGACGCGGTTGTCGAGAAGCTGGAACAATGCGGCCTACGCCCGCGCTACGTTCACGTTTCAAACAGCGCCGCGATCGCTTATCGGCCCGATGCCGACCGCAACATGGTGCGCCCGGGTCTAGCCCTCTACGGCTACGTGAACCCTGCGATCGGCAGAGCCGTTGAGCCGCGGATCCGCACAGCTCCCGTTCTCGAATGGAAGGCGCGAATCCTACTGATCCGCGAAGCTCGGGCCGGAGCTAGGCTCGGCTACAGCGGAACCTACACGGCCGAGCGCCCCATGCGCATCGGCGTTCTTTCCGTCGGATACGGAGACGGCCTCAGCCGGCGCATGTCAAACGGCGGGGAAGCCGTGATTCGGGGGGGACGCTGCCCGATCGTGGGCCTGGTCAGCATGGACCTGACGCTTGTCGACCTCACCGCCGCACCCGCGGCCGAGCCAGGCGAGGAAGTAACCTTGATCGGGGAATCGATCGACGCCCAGCATATGGCCCGGCAATGCGACACCATTCCCTACGAGGTGCTTTGCAATATCTCGAAGCGCGTGCCGCGAGTCTATTGCGGGTAGTAGTAGGTCCTGGGCTGACGCTAAAGCTCGCTGACCAAGGGCGGGGTGTTCCCGAGGCTACATCGCTGGACCGCTTGCTAACGCGCGCGGCTCGGTGGCCGTGGCCGAAGGACCGGCATGCAGGTTTCCCCACTCAGCCCTTTCTCGCCCGATCAACGTCCTCGGGTCTGACCAGCAGCAGTAGAAACAGCGGCAGGATCACCGCCGTTCCCGCGAACGCGAACGTCTGTTCCTAAGAGAGACCAAGCTGCTCGCGCAACACTCCCACCGGCCAATTGCCCACGACATGGCCGATATTCGCCGTGGTCAGATAGATCGTAAACATCGTCGCCGCCGCCCCATCGAGCGAATGGTCACCGTGTCGATCAACGGGCCCCAAACGATTTTGAAGGTCTAGGGGAGAAGCACCAGCGCGGTGAGTTCGCCGGCTTGGGCATCGCCCACGCCTCGATCGGTGAGATAGCTGATCAACGCGATCGTCATGAATCCCCAGGGGATTCCCTGGGCGACATAGAGAGCGCAGAGGAGAGTGATCCGGTGCTTGCGGTTATCGATTAGCGCCATTTCAGCCGGCTGGAGTGTTGCAAATTCGAGCAAAGCCGGCCTCGACGGGAGGCGGGGCTGAACCTGATTGGGATGTAAGCGCCCGCCTGGAACCGCGTCGTCATCAGCGGGTCGGCGATATTCGCCAAGGCCTTCGCCCGGATGGCGCTAGAAGGCGCCGTTTTGTACCTCCGCGTATGCAGACAGATGAACGCCAACACGGACACTTTCCCAAAACACCCCGCGAAGGACTCCAGGGAGAGACAGCTAAATGATTGGCTCTTCCGGGTTTTTAGTGGCTGGCCAACGGGTAGCCGGCTCCTCCATCCTGCCGACCCGACGTCGCCCGCAGTCACATCGGAGCCCAAAAGGCGGCCAAGAAATCCCCAAATACCCTACACGCCAGTCCGGTCGTGGGCAACTCGTAAAGGGAATAAGACACTGATAAACAGGGAGTTATCTCTTTGAGTGTGGCCACTGGATGACAGTTGTGGATCCGCATTTCACAGCCTTCGGGAGACTGTACGACTACCTGCCAGCAGCCTTGCTCTACTCGTAACCCTTTGTTTATCAGTAATTCTTTTTGGCCAACGCAGTCGCCGCCCGGCCTTGGGGGCCGTAGAGTTGTCACGAAGCCCTTGAATGGCACCGAAGCAGGCTCCGGGAGGTCGGCCTCACAGTGGCGAGGGATCCGTCACTCACCGCCGCCAGCCACTAAAATCCCAGAAGAGCCAAATGATTGATAACATGGTGCGGAGAGGGGGACTCGAACCCCCATGAGATTGCTCTCACTAGCACCTCAAGCTAGCGCGTCTACCAAATTCCGCCACCTCCGCACAGCTAATTCAACCAGTTAGGAGCACCTCTATTCGGCTCCGAAAGTTTTGTCCTTGTTTTGTCCTTGTCACGAGCCTTTTCAACTTCCGCGATGTGTCTCTCCAACTTGGCGGCAGCCTCGTGTAGGTCGCGCTCAATAACAATATTGTAGCGGTCGAATACGGATCGTGTCTTCCAGCCGCCGATCATCATCACAACCCTTTCCGGGACCCCGGCCCGTACTAGGGTCCGATGTGTATTCGGGTGCGTCTGAACGCCGCGCTGACTCACAAGAGTACCCCGCAGTCTTAGCAATCAAGTCGTCAAGAGGATTGCCCGAGAGCGAGCAAAGGGCAAGACGCTGGGCGCTATTGCGGACGGGCTGAACACGGAAGGCGTGCCGACAGCTCAGGGTGGGGCAGAGTGGTACCGTGGCACGGTTAGGGCGGTGCTAAAGTCGATTGAGTTAGACGGTGAGACCGAGGGCAGAAAGCGATTCCAACGCTGAAACTACGGGCGCCGCAACGTGCGCAGCGTCACGAGGATTCGGAGGAGCTGGATCTCTGAAACCCGATATCCGAGAGGTGTTCGAGCTTGCCGGTCGAGTCGCTCAGGGTCTCCGGCGGAACGTGTCTCTTGCGGCGATACAGCCGAAGGCAGCGATGACACCGAGTCCAGTGACGAGGACCAAGGGCTCTCCAAGGAGCTGCACGACCATGTTAACGAGCAACTTGATGTACTTTGCCACGTACCAGGCCATAGCCAAAGATGAACGGAGGCCAGGACTCTACCGCGAGTACCCGCGCGACTTCTTTGACCTGGTGATCGTAGACGAGTGCCACAGGGGAAGCGCAAAGGACGGGTCGAACTGGCGAGACATCCTCGAATACTTCAACGAGGCCTACCAACTCGGCATGACGGCGACCCCTTACGGCAGGACAACCGCGACACGTACAAGTACTTCGGAAATCAGAATGCAGCTTGTCCGACCTCCAGTAAGCACATGAGGAGCCGGTGCGGGCAAGCAGCTCGACCGCCCTGCTAGCCGCGGCTATATCCAGGCGTTATTTTCTGCCGTCAACGGACCGCCGATGGTCATTTCTCCGTCAAGCATGATGAACACCTCGTCCGTCTCAGCATGATTGTGCCAGACGAAGTCCCCCTGGACCTTGGCTAATTTGAAATGGTAATCATTCATCTGAGCGACGATCTTGGGCGACCAATGGTCTGAGAACTTGGCGAGTTTGTCCTTAAAGTTGATCAATGAGTGGTCCATTTGTCCCTCCAGTGGATTCCTCCCTGGCCGGCTCGACGGTCACCGGCTGCTCGTTGGGCGAGGCAAGCCGCCGAGTCTCATACCCTTCCGGCACCACCCCTTCGGGTGCAATCATAGTGGCCGGGTTGCAGGGATAGGCGATTACGTTGCGGATATCTATTTTGCTGAAGTCTGGGGCGAGGGGATTGAACTGGATTTGAGGAGCCTCCTCCACCTTCTCGGCCACCTTGGCCTTTAGCTCCAACACCCCTTTGGCCTGACCGATGGCGGCCAGGGCGGTCCGCAGGTCGCCCGCCTTCTCGGCCTTGTCGAGGATCCTCATGGTTCGCGCACTGAGGTTCTGGATCTGCTCGGCGAGACTGTCGGCGTGGGCCAGCTCACGGGCTTCGGTGGCCTTGGCCAACGCCTCGGGGATGTGCTCCTGCTTGTGCCGCTGCAGGGCGCCGGTGGAGGTACCGGTTCGTGCCGCAATGTGACGGAAAGGCTCGCCGGAGACGAGGGCCTGGTCGATGGCCTCCCTTTCGGCGTGGGTGCAAACTGTACAGGTACGGGGCATAACTCTATTATAATCTGTACGTTCGAGGCTCGGTTTCCTCTCTATCCTTCCTACACATCTGTGCGGCTCCACACCACTAACTCAGCACCTCAGCAACCCCCTCGCTCCGCGTGTGAGAACTGGACCGCTTCGGAGGCTCTATCTTCCTTAAGGAGCACCACAACCTGGAACACCCGACCGCCCGAGCGTTGCTCCAAGTGCGGGCAGCGCGGGAGCGGGATCGTCATGCGACACTGGAATCGCTGCATGTAGGAGCCTTGGGTTCACCGAGGTCCTGAGAACGCCGTCAGCGGCTTCTCTGGGCCTGTTTTTTTGGTGCTCTGGCTGTCAGACGGCGCTACCGGCTAAATCCGCGCCTCTGGCACGTTTTCGTGCCAAAAAGCTGTTGCCGTATGGCCGGCACTGGCCATTCGACACCCATCGTCTGGGGCGATCGCGTCTTGATCACCACAGCCGTACCTTACGGTGATCCTATGGAGCCAAGGTACGACAGCGCCCATGGCGCCCATGACAGCGTGCCGGTGACCCAGCGTCATCGGTTTATAGTGCTCGCCGTCAGCCGCCGCGAGGGGAAGATCCTCTGGCAGCGGACGCTCCATACGGAAGTGCCGCACGAGGGTGGTCATTTAAGCGGAACCTTTGCATCCCACTCGCCGGTCACCCGACCGAAGAAGAAGAGGCTCCTTACGATCCGGAGCGCGCCCAGCAGCTCTTCGAGGGGCGCTGTTCGTTGTGCCATCCGCTGCAGATGATCGAGATCGCCCCACCCCAGTCAGAAGACCAGGCCCGTGAACTCGTCGCCCGAATGGTCAGCAATGGAATGCCCGGTACGGAGGAAGAACTGGCGCAGATCGTGCAATACGTTACACACAACTACGTCAGGTAGAACCGATATCATCGCTAATCGCGTGTGGACTTAAAGGCCTATGACTCGAAGAATCTGGCATTGCTTTCGTGGCCCGAAGGAGCGTCATGTTCGGGTGCCGTAGACATTCCCTCAGAAGCGGTCCTACCGGACCAATCCCCTTGCCACTCGCCAGACGCAGCCGCGGGACGGAATTACCGGGCGCCTTAACGACTGCCGCGTCGCGACTTCTAGGATGACCATTCCTCCCGAGTCGTCTTTGAAGGGTCCACCGAGGCTGAGAAGCTTAGGACTGCGGCCCTTTCCTCCCCGAAAGTGTCAAAAACACTGTCAAGCTTAGTGAGCTGGAGAAGGTACCTGACCCTCTCTGGAACGTTGACAAGTTTGAGTTCCGCACCTCGATTGGCGGCGTTTGTGTAGCTCGACACCAGATCGTTCAGGCCGTAGCTGTCGATGAAGCTCACACCACCTAAGTCGAGGAGTATTTTCCTCTGGCCGCTGCTAACAATATTTTTGACGGTCTTCGGAAGCTGACCGTAGCCTTTTCCAAGCGTCGCCCGTCCAGCTACATCGACGATCGTCACACCATCAACTTCACGACTCCTCTTGCCAATCTTGATCACGCTGCCGATCTCCTTGTTGCCGGAGCCTGGGCTGGCAGCAGTTCGCCCGCGATTCGCAACCTCTGTTTGCCACGACGCGTCGGTACCATAGCTAGACGCCGTTGACCTATTCAAAGCAAGATCTCCTCTTGCTTGGGCCGCATTTCCCGCAGCATCGGCAACAGTAGCGATCTTCATGACTGCCCTCCTTTGGGGGTTTAAGCCTCTTCTAATCAGTTAAACGCGGTAGGCCGCAGGAGGGTTCCGTTGGGGAGTTAAATGGGGGTAAAAGCTTGTTAAGTTGGACTTAACATCGGGATTGCGCTGTCGGGAAGTCGCGCCACTCAGCCGGCGAATTTGTATGCGGCTTCTTCCCAGCACAGCCACCGCCTTTCCGGATCGCGCTTCGGACCCGAAGGTATTTCCTACGGCTTGCGAGATCCCTCCCCTCGACACCCTGGGGATCGCTGTCGATGACTCGACTAAACCCTACAAAGCTGTCACGGAACCGCGCAGCCCCGACACTTCCGACAATCCCCAATGAACCTAACCGCTACGCGCTGGATCGAAGCTTCGCTTCGGGAGTCGAGTCGAAGTTCCTTTAGATAGCCTCTGACAGTAGCGGCAAGGGCAGCGCCCCTTGGCGGATGAGTTGCGTCATCATCGGCGGCATCTCTTCTGTTCAAGGAGCATGCCATGACCCGATTACGTCAGAAGTTCATCGAGGATCTCGAAGTCCGCAACTATGCGCCGTCGACCATCCGCGCTTACGTGCGAGCGGTGGCGGCGTTCTCCCAGTATTGTTCCCAGTCTCCCGACCGCCTCGGCCCGGAGCAGATTCACCGCTACCAGCTCTACCTCGTCCGCGAGCGCAAGCTCGCTGCGACAACGTTTGCTCAGATCGTGTCTGGGTTGCGTTTCTTCTATGAGATGACGCTCGGCCGCCAGTGGGTCAGCGAGCGCATCCCCTACCCCCGGCGGGAGCGCCGTTTGCCAACAGTGTTGAGTCGCACCGAAGTGGCAGCACTACTGGACGCGCCCTGCAATCTCAAGCACCGCGTCATGCTGATGGCGCTCTACGGTACCGGCCTGCGGGTGGCCGAACTGGTCGCCCTGCAAGCGGCAGACGTTGATTCGAAGCGCAAGTTGATCCGTGTGCGACAAGGCAAAGGCCGCCAGGATCGCGAAGTTCTCTTGCCCGCCAAGCTGCTGGAGTCGCTGCGCGCCTACTGGAAAGCTTTCCAGCCCATCGTCTGGTTGTTTCCGGGACAAGATCCGCAACGGCCGATCAGCACCAGAAGCGTCAGGCTCGTGTGCCGGCAGGCAGCCAGGAAAGCCAAGCTCTCCAAGCGCGTCAGTCCGCATACGTTGCGTCACAGCTTCGCCACACACTTGCTGGAAGACGGCGTCGATCTACGAACGATCCAGGTTCTGTTAGGACACCGGGATCTGAAAACCACGACCGTCTATCTGCACCTGTCTCCCACGGCGGTCGCCTCGACCCTGAGTCCGTTGGACCGCCTGACCACCCTGTCCCCGTGAGGACCAAGCGGCCCACGCTGGCCGCTGTCGTCAGAGCTCACGGGGGACGTTTGTGCCGCTACGTCGCGACCTCCGTCGCGCAGCGTCGAGTTCTCGCCGACATCGCAGCCTGTCGCACCCAGGCTTTGGGCGGTCACGTGTTTGAGTGCGAGAAGTGTGGTCACCGCAAGGTGGCCTACAACCCCTGTGGCAATCGGCATTGCCCGCAATGTCAAGCCGCGGCACGCGCCGAGTGGCTCGACAAGCGACTGCTCGACCTGCTGCCCGTCGTCTACTTCCATGTCGTGTTCACGCTGCCGCATCAGCTCGCTCCGCTGGCCCTTCAGAACCCGCGTATCGTCTACGGCATCTTGTTTCGGGCCGTGGCCGAGACGCTGCTCGAACTGGGCAAGACAAGGCTGGCAGCCCGCTTCGGTTTCCTTGCCGTGCTGCATACTTGGGGGCAGACCCTCCAGCATCACCCCCACCTGCACTGCGTCGTTCCCGGCGGCGGTATCGCCTTGGACGGGTCGCGCTGGGTCCCTACGAAAGGAAAGCGCTTCCTCCTGCCCGCCCGTGTGATGCGCCTTGTCTTCCGGGCCAAGGTCTTGGATCACCTGCGGCGAGCGTTTCTCAAAGGCGAGTTGTCGTTTCACGGCCAGCTTCAGCACTTAGCCCAACAGCGCCACTTCCGACGCTTGCTGGCGGCGGCGAAACGAAAACCCTGGGCGGTCCCGAGGTCGCGCTGAAGTATCTGGCGCGCTACACCCACCGCGTGGCCATCTCCGATCGAAGATTGCGGTCCATCGACGGCGGCAAGGTTTGTTTTTCTGGCTCTTCTGGGATTTTAGTGGCTGGCGGCGGTGAGTGACGGATCCCTCGCCACTGTGAGGCCGACCTCCCGGAGCCTGCTTCGGTGCCATTCAAGGGCTTCGTGACAACTCTACGGCCCCCAAGGCCGGGCGGCGACTGCGTTGGCCAAAAAGAATTACTGATAAACAAAGGGTTACGAGTAGAGCAAGGCTGCTGGCAGGTAGTCGTACAGTCTCCCGAAGGCTGTGAAATGCGGATCCACAACTGTCATCCAGTGGCCACACTCAAAGAGATAACTCCCTGTTTATCAGTGTCTTATTCCCTTTACGAGTTGCCCACGACCGGACTGGCGTGTAGGGTATTTGGGGATTTCTTGGCCGCCTTTTGGGCTCCGATGTGACTGCGGGCGACGTCGGGTCGGCAGGATGGAGGAGCCGGCTACCCGTTGGCCACCCACTAAAAACCCGGAAGAGCCGTTTTTCTTATAAGGACTACACCCACGGCGGCCAACAACGCCAGATGACCCTCGACGCCCTGGAGTTCCTGCGGCGTTTTCTGCAGCACGTCTTACCCAAGGGCTTCGTGCGCATTCGTTACTACGGCTTCTTGGCCCACCGCCACCGGCGCGAGCAGTTAGCGCTGGCGCGCCGGCTGCTGGCCGTGCCCGTCGCTGAGCCCGCGAACGAAACGGCCGGCGCAGACAGCACTCCACAACAGGGTTGTCCGCTCTGCCGCCAAGGACGCATGCTGTTGGTCGAAACTTTCGAACCGCTGGGCCTCGCGGAGGTTATCCTGTTCGATAGTTCGTAGCGCCATGCTGGCGAAACCCCACACCCCGGCCGCTCAGCACTCTCCTCTCGGAGACGCACCCGAGTTGCGTCCGACGCCCGTAATCCTTCCTTGTTGCTTGCGCTCACTCGGCCCTCGGAGGCCATGGAACGTAGCAGAATCTCCCCAAAACCGGCTAACAGACCGCCCTTCACGATCCACCGCAGCCCAGGATCCCGCACCCAACAACATTCAAATCCCTATCGGTCGGCACCGCGGCTAGCTTCATCGGGTTGTATCGGAAACGCCAGGCGCCCCCCGGATGTGGCCCTCCGCCAGCCGTCCTACCCGCCGTGCGCTTCCGATACAACTCTCTCCATTCTCGGAAGCGATACGAGCCTCAAAACTTCCCTGGCCAGATCAGGCGTTATGCGGGTGTCGCCTTTTTTAGGCGGAAGGCGACAGCACGCTGACTAGCCTTGGTCAAGAACACTCCAATCCTGCTTGCGCGCCCATTGCTCGAAATCATGCCACTTGACTTCTGGGAAATCGCGGCGCAGGCCATTGATATCGGCAGTGTAGCCTGTACTGTCGAACCACTCGAACATGAGGGCCATATCTTCGCTCTGCGCTCGTAAGGCTTCTGAGGGAAACCCTTCATAGCGGATTTCTCGGCCAGCGACCCTTGCCAAAATTGCTGCCGCCTCGTCGCCGGTTCCTATTGCCTTTCATGCGGGATATGGTTGACGGTGCAAACGATCAGGCCTCAGCCCGTGCTGCAGTCCGACGTAGGGCGGACCCAAATCGAGTCCGCTCAGGCGGCTAACGGAAATCTGAGCCGATTGCGAGTGACATCGTTTGTTCGCGACACCTATCCGCGAAGAGGTAGAATCGGACCGGTATGATCGGCCAGACCATCTCGCATTACAAGATCGCCGAGAAGCTCGGAGAGGGCGGGATGGCTGTTGCCTGCAAGCCTGAGTAACCGATCTCGAACTCCGCAGCACCGTGCAACCAATCAGGTCGTTCCCTTGGCTTGGAACCACAGCCGCAGGACCGCGCGACAAGGAAGTGCTAACGTATCGCCTATGACGGTTGACGAGGACCTCGTGAAAGCGAAGGAATTGCTGAAAGAGGCGAGGCGGCTTCTCGTCGAGGAAAAGACAGAAGAGTGTCTGGGGCTGCTGGACGGGACTCTAGCAAGAGTGGAAAGAGTGATCAGCCAACTCGCGCAACGCGGGCAGCCCAAGTAATGGAACGCCGCACTGGCCCGCATGGGGGGACGCCCGGCTTACTCAACAACTCGCCCGAAGGGCTTAACTTGCTGAAAATTAATCACTTAGCACGGAGCATAGTTTTTGAAGCGGGGGCGCAGGGTGCGACAGAATCGGACATACGCGAGCGCCGGTTCGTATGCCCTCTCACTCGGGACAGGCGTCGAGGGCTCGGTCAACATCGGCCATGATGGCCTCCAGTTGAACTTCGTCTGTTAGCGAGTGTCTCAGCAGTCGCTCCACCGCCCGAGTCCGCGTCAGCGCGCTGTCCCGGGTTCCAGGACCCAACTCGACCGTCGGTCTGGCGCTCCAGGCGCGATTCAACCGTTCCAAGACCAGATCGTAGGGGTAACCTTCGATTCCTCGAAGAATGAACCCGTTCTCAGAGACCGTGCACTGTACACTCATATGGGTGAGCATAACAGCTTGAGGCCAGTCCCCTACCGAACCCGGCGCGAAGGGCGGTCACCTGTACTCGGCCGCCTTGACCGTCGTCGACACATAGACATTGGCGCGCGCCCCGAGTGTGCGCATCGCGGCGTGGTAGGTGCGGCGCTCGGGGCCGGGCGGTGGCTCAGGCAGCTTCGGCAAATGGTCGAGCACCACTCGCAGCGTGGGGATCTTGTCCGTGTCGCCGAAAAGATGTTTTCGTGCATTTTTCGGAGATCCAGGGCGCTGGGCACCGGACCCTAGCGGAAGGCGACCCCGTCGAACTCGACGTGCAGCAAGGACCTAAGGGTCTACACCCCGATTTTCGATTTGAGTTTGACATTCCGACTTTGCGGTGGCGTTCAGCGTCTTTATTCATAGGGGCTAGAGCCCGATGAGGACGCCAGGGAGGCCAACACCCAATGGGTGAAAAAGAAACAAAGCCGTTCCAGCTAACTTTCAATGGACTTCTCAAAGTCGATTTCCAAGGATCGCACGTCACTTCCGACGGTGGCTTGATTTTGGTTCGCGAACTGGACGAACGGCTCGGGTTCGGAGAACTGATTGACGAGCATGTCAGCGACTCCCGGCAAGGCACAAACAAGCAGTTCACGCTCGCTGATCTGTTGCGGCAGTCGGTCTACAGCCGCTTGGCGGGCTACGAGGACCTCAACGACGCCGCGCGGGTTTCGATCGATCCGACGTTTCGGCTGATCGGTTCGCAGAAAATCTGGGATCGCGGTGCGGCCTTGACCTCGACGCTCCACAGCTTCGAGACGGAGATGCTGGCGAGCGAAGAGAACCTGCTGGGGTTGATGGCGTTGAACCGGGAGCTGCTCGCCCAAGCCGAGACCCAAGACAACTCCGAGCGGGTTGTTCTGGACATGGACTCGACGGAAAGCCCCGTCCACGGCCAACAGGAAGGCAGCGCCTACAACGGCCATTTCGAGTCCGTCTGCTACCACCCGCTGTTGCTGTTCAACAGTCACGGCGACTGTCTGGCGGCCAAGCTCCGTCCGGGCAATGTGCACAGCGCTGAGGACTGGGATGAACTGCTCCTGCCCGAGATCGAACGTCAGCAGAACCATGGCAAAGAGGTTGCCTTCCGGGGGGATGCAGCCTTTGCCAAGCCAGAGATTTACGAGGCTTCGGAGGAGCGTGGCGTGAAGTATGCCATCCGCCTTCCGGCGAACGAGAACCTGCGGCGTGAAGTTGCCGAGCTGTTGGTGCGGCCGGTGGGAAGACCCACTCGGAAGCCTTTGGTGCGCTACAGGAGCTTTCTCTACCGGGCAGCGAGCTGGAGCAAGGCCCGAAGGGTCGTGGCCAAGGTGGAGCATCACGCTGGGGAGCTGTTTCCACGGGACAACTTCATCGTCACCAACCTGACTCTGCCGAGCCGCTCCGTGGTGCGCTTCTACAACAAGCGCGGGACGGCCGAGCAGTGGATTAAAGAAGGCAAGCAGGCGACGCATTGGACCAGGCTGTCGTGCCATCGCTTCCGGGCGAACGAAGTGCGCTTGCAGTTGAGTGTGCTGGCCTACAACCTGGGCAACCTGTGGCGGCGGCTGGGACTGCCACCAAGGATCAAGAGCTGGTCGCTGACGAGCTTGCAACACAGGTTGATGAAGACCGGCGGTCGGCTGGTCAAGCACGCGCGGTATTACTGGCTGCTGCTGGCCGAAGGACATTTGAACCGCAGGCTGTTCGGCGACATGCTGCACAGGATCTGGGCGCTGCCGCTGCCAAGCGGGTAGCGTTGACCGGGCGAGGATCAACAGTTTTCGGCTCCAAAAGGTTTCGCAAGGAGCAGTGTCGGCCGGAGCGCCGTTCAGTCCGCTCAATCAACGTCTGTGAGCGGATGGACGAGCCCTGGCGCCTACCGGTGGAGGTCATGTGCAGGGTTCAGCGCGAAAAGACGTGGTATGCGGGGCAGCGCGGGTGTATACTTTCACCGTGCCAGGGCCAAAATGGAAATCCTGGCTACAGGCAGTCAACGTCACTCTGGGCGGCGGTTAGACGCCAGAACGAGGTGCGGCTAGATCCGCCCTTGTCGGCCAGGGTAGAGCCAGCCCCGTGGATCGAGGCTTCCTCGTCAGGGCAGATCTATCAAGATCAGCGACCCACGGTCGTCTTTGCCGTTTGTAAAAGACCTTCGTCAATGACATGAGCAGCACGCCTTTTCCCGACCGGTTTTGGCGATTGGCTGTGGGGCACCACGTGCGGCATTTCCGCCTCGTTTCTGCAGCGTTCGTGGCTGTCCCCAGCCGGTCCTGCAGCGCCCCTGCGGCAACTAGCCAAAGGGTGGGATAGCCGAAGACGGTCTGGTGTAAAGGGTTGAATCCTATAGGCTTACCAGACACTTAGCGCCAGTCAGGCGGCGAGGAAGAGGGCTATGGGGCCAGTCATCCGCGTACGAATGGCCTATTCTGCCCGCACTTTTGGGCGGAGCCCACGCATCGTGGCGGAGCCTCCTGTTCTATTGAGGCGCAGACCACCCAAAAAGTTGCTGGCGCACAAGGAGTTAGGGAGTAATTGCCCCGGTACCGTCTTTTTGCGATGCAACGTTGGGACAGTAGTGGGACTGCCACCAATTCACCCCTCCATGACTGTTGCCACGGCTCGTGGCAACAGTTTGTATATATCCGCTGGCGTACAGCTTGTAAGGCGAGCGGGCTACCTGACGGTGCCGGGATTGCTTCCACGCAAAAACTCGTCGACTTCTTCTCGCGACGGAATCGAGCTTTGCGCCCCCGGTTTGGTGACCGATAGCGCCCCGGCGGCGTTGGCGAAACGCGCCGCTTCGACGAGCGTCTGGCCTTCTGAAAGCGCCACCGCGAAGGCCCCGTTGAACGTGTCCCCGGCGGCGGTCGTGTCGAGAGCGGCGACCTCGAACCCGGACACCCACTGGTGTCCCTCCTGAGTAGTCAGCAGGCAGCCGCGGGGTCCGAGTTTCAGCACCACCGTCCCCGGCCCAAGGACCATGAGTTCGTCGGCGACCGCCTCGGCTTGAGCGTCGTCGTCAACCGGCCTGGGGGGCTTCCCGAGAAGCATGCATGCTTCGTTTTCGTTCGGCGTGAGAAAGTCCACGTTGTGCAGCAACTCCGGGGACAGTTGCCGGGCCGGCGCCGGGTCAAGGATGGTCCTCGCTCCTTTCGCCTTTGCCTGCGAAAGGGCTCGCTCCACCGATTCCAGGGAGGTTTCCAACTGGCAGAGCAACAAACTCCGTGGGCCGAGGTCTGCCAGCCCAGACTCCGCCACTTCAGGAGTGACAGTGGCATTCGCACCAGCGGAAATCACGATGAGGTTTTCCCCGTTCGGCAAGACGAGGATCACCGCCGTCCCGATCGGCTTGTCCGACTTGCCGACGCGCTCAGTGTTGACGCCCGCGGACTGAAGGCTGTCCAACAGGAGGGACCCCAGGCGGTCGTTCCCGACTTGGCCGATCATGGCCACGCGAGCGCCCATGCGGCCGGCCGCGCATGCTTGATTTGCGCCCTTGCCCCCGCTGAAGGTCTTGAGATCGCCTCCGGCCAGCGTTTCCCCGGGTTTAGGAAGGCGATCAACGGCCTGGACCAGGTCGGCGTTCAAGCTCCCGAAGACGACGATGTCGGAGGGTTCGCTCATCTAGTTTACGAGCCCGCCGCGCTGAGCGCCTCCACGTGTTTGGCCGCCGCCAAGCCGAGTCCCTCAAGGTCGTAGCCGCCTTCTAGGACCGATACTAATCGTCCCGCCGAATGTCTGTCGGCCAGCTCGAGCAGCAGCTCGGTCAAGTCGGCAAAGTCTTGATCCGTTAACGTGAATTGACCCAGGGGATCTCCGAGACGCGAATCGAATCCGGCCGATACGAGGATCAGATCGGGCTTGAATTCGTTGGCGGCCGGCAACAGTTTAGTCTGGAACGCACCCAGGATTTCGCTTCGGCCCGCGCCCGCCGGGAAAGGGGCGTTCATGGTGGTCCTCTTGCCGGGGCCCTCGCCCGTTTCCCACTCTTTGCCCGTGCCGGGATACCAGGGCGACTGGTGCGTGCTGAAGAACAGCACGGAACCATCCTGGTAGAAGGTGTCCTGCGTTCCGTTACCGTGGTGAACGTCCCAATCGGCGATCAGCACCCTCTCGAGGTTGTGCCGCTTTTGCGCGTAGCGGGCGGCGATGGCGATGTTGTTGAAGATGCAAAAGCCCATCCCGCGAGCGGGTGTGGCGTGGTGCCCTGGCGGGCGAACAACGCAAAACGCATTTGCGGCCCGACCCTCGACGACGGCGTCAACAGCTTGGAGCACGCCTCCGACGGCTTCCCGGGCAACCGCGTAGGATTTCTCGCTGATCACGGTATCGCCCGTGCTCAGCATGCGAGCAGCGGCGCCGACCTCGCGTTTGACGGTTTCCAAGTAGTCAGGGGTATGGCAAAGGAGGATTTCTTCCTCGATCGCCGCGCGGCGATCGAGCTCTTGCAGGTCCTCCAGCAGCCCCGCTTCCTCGAGCGCTTGGACCACGGCGTCGTAGCGTCCCGGCTGCTCGGGGTGTCCCGCGCCCGTCAGGTGCTGTTTGTAAATCGGGTCAGCGAGCAGAGCCGTCGTGGCCGATTGTTTTTCCGGTCCCTGGAGACCTTTACGGGCCAGTTCGTTCTCTGAGTTACTACCGGGTGCGGCCATCGAATCACCTACCACCTGACAAAACACGGCTGTTGTTAGAGCAACGGGCAGCGACAGTATCTGACGCCGTCCCACCGCTTGCCCCGCGGCTTCCTGTCTCATCTGTGAGTGCGGCCTCATGGAGAACCCCTGGATGGCGTGCCCTGGCCCGCAAGGGGCTGCGACCCACAGTTCGTACGACCATATTGGTTACGACGGCCCCCTGGCCGTGGCAACCTTCCAAGACCTGTTCGACAAACGTTGGGAAAGAATATCCCCTAAGGCGCTGAAGACCAGTAGCGCGCCCACGGCCACTTGTTGGAGAAAGGGAGACACCCCTAAGAGATTGAGCGAGTTGCGGATGATTCGCAGAAAAAGCGTCCCCAACAAAGTGCCCAGCATCGTGCCGGCGCCGCCGTAGAGGCTCGTTCCTCCGATCACTACGGCCGCGATGACGTTCAGTTCCGCTCCCGCGCCGGCGAGTGTAAGCGCCGAGTTGAGCCGCGCCGCCAACAACATGCCGCCCAGCGCGGCTAAGACACCGTTTAAAGCATACAGGGCGAGCATGTGACGGCGAACTTGGATCCCTAACAGCCGAGCCGTCTCCGCGTTGTTCCCAATGGCAAAGGTATAGCGCCCGAAGCGGGTTTTCCGCAGCGCCAAATGGCAGACAAGATAAACAGACGCCATAAGAATCACGAGCGTGGGCATGGGACCCACTCGTCCCTTGCCCAAAAAACGGAATCCCTCGGGGAATCTAGATATCGGATTTCCTCTGGTGGCGAAAAGGACGGTGCCGCGCCCGATGTTCATCGCCGCCAGCGTCATGATGAACGAGGGAATCCGGGCATAGGCGATGGCAAGTCCGTTGAGCGAGCCGAAAAGCAGTCCCACGCCGACGCCGCCCAGAAGTCCGACCGCTACGGGCAAGCCGGCCACGAGCAAGGCAGCGGCCGTAATCCCACCCAGCGCCAGTACGGCTCCCACGGAAAGGTCAATGCCGGCGGAAATGATGACAAACGTCATGCCCGCGCCCAAGATGGCATCGATCGAAAGCTGTTCGAGGATGTTCAGCAGGTTGCGGATCGTCAGGAACGCGGGCGAGAGAATCGAAACCACAGCCATTAGAGCGAGGATGGCGGCGACCAGTATTTTCTGGCGCGTTGGTTGCAAAAAGCGAGGTACGACGGATCCGGGACCCGCCGCCACGCCTTCCGGGCGTTGCTCCGTGGGCTGATTTGGCTCGTTCACGCCACCAATCCTGAGTTCAATTTCCCTAATGCCGGCTAGCCGGATTCAGCCCGCTCAGCGCCGCGATTGTCCGCGGCATTGGCGACCTTCGTCTCGGCCCCGATCATCATCAACCGGACGACCTCCTCGTGCGTCGTCTCTTGAGTGACCAGTTCCCCGACAACTCTTCCGCTCTTAAGAACGACAATGCGATCCGTGATGGCGAAAATGTCGTCGAGCTCGTGGCTGACGATCATCATCGATATTCCCTGTTCCTTGAAAGCACGAATCAATTCCAACGTTCGCCGGGTCTCCTCGACACCGAGGGCCGCCGTCGGCTCATCCATGATGATGACGCGGGAACCCGCATAAACAGCGCGGGTCAGAGCGACAGCCTGCCGTTGGCCTCCGGAGAGGAACTTCACCGCCGCGCCGACGTCGAAGTGATAGTTCAACCGCGCGAGCAACTCGCCTGCTTTAGCTTTCATGGCCTCTTCGTCCAGCCATCGAAGGCCCAGGGAACTTCTGCAGAGTTCCCGCCCCATGAAAATATTGGCTGCCGCGCTTAGGCGGTCGAGCAGCGCCAGGTCCTGATACATCGTTTCGATGCCCAAGCTCGTAGCGTCGGCCGGGCCTCGCAGATGGACCGGGCGGCCTTCGATCCGTATCTCACCGCTGTCGGGACCGAGAGCGCCCGAAATCAACTTAATCAGGGTTGACTTGCCGGCTCCGTTGGCGCCCACCAGACCGACCGTCTCTCCGTGGCCGAGGTGCAGACTGACGTTGTCCAATGCGAACACTCCACCGAAGTGCTTGCCGACGCCCGCGAGTTCGAGCAAGCTTGGGGCGGTCAACGTATTTCCCTTCGCCGACATCTGGGGGTCTTCGCTGGTCGAGCACTCTTGCGCGGTCTCGGAGATTTCTCATCCCGGCCAGGCAGGTCTCGAACGCCTCACGAGAAAATGCACCCCCCGGAGGCGCTTCAAGATCGGTGGATGACCAACCTAACAATCTTACTTGAGGGGAACCCCTCGATGTTTCAGGAGTGCTGGCCCGCTTTTCTCACCACCTGACGGCCGAAGCACGCGATAAGCCCGCCATTACTTCGTTGCGCTTGCTCGCCGTGCTCAACGTAGGGTTCAAGTACACCTCCGCGCGCCGAGCGGCACGCGCCTTGTACTGACGGGCCTCTCACACACTTCGCCTCGCCACGTGGTGAGAAAAGCGGGCTAGCGGGACGAGCTATTCTCGGAGAGGTACTGCTCCACGTTATCGGCGGTCACAAGCTCGGTGCCGGAATGGATGAAACTAGGGACCGGCTTGCCGAGGTGAAAGTCAGCAATGCTCTGAACACCGGCGAATCCCATGTTTTCGGGGAACTGCGCTACGGTCGCGTCCAGGCGCCCGGTCTGGATCGCCTCCAACTCTTGTTCGCCGGCGTTGCGGGCAACAATCCACAGGTCCTTGCCGGGATTCTTGCCGACAGCCATCGCGGCTTCCGGCGCGCACGTGTTCGCTTGGCCGCCGAAGACGAACAGCCCGCGGAGATCGGGGTGTGCCGTGATAAGGTCGGTCGTTGCGTTATAGGCTTTTTCACAATAAGGAACCGCAACCGGCGCTGCGACCAGCTCGAGGCCGGGATGGTCTTGCAGTCTTTTTTCAAAAGCCACCAGCATCTTGCGGCAGGAGGAGATCGTTTGTTTGCAGATGAGCGCCGCAACTTTCCCCGAACCCCCAAGGCTCTCGGCCAAACGGTCGGCAGCCATGATGGACGCCCTGATATTGTCGGTCGCGGTTAAGGTCAACAGCTTCCCGCCGTTCACTCCCACGTCGATCGCCGCTACCGGAATGCCGGCTTCATTCGCTCTCTCCACGGAGTCCACAAGCGCGTCGGAGTCGACCGGAGCCAGGACAATACCGTCCACGCCCTTTTGCACGACGTCTTCCACCATGGCAACCTGCTCGGCGATATTGGCCTCATCGATCGGGCTCAGCACCTCCAAGTCAATGTTCAGGCCCTCCGCTGCCCGCCGCCCGCCCCTGATAGCATGCAGCCAAAAAGGATCGGTGGTCGATTTGACGATGAAGGCTACGCGCAAACGGGCCGGCGAAGTTCCCGATTCGTCAGAAGGCGGAGCGCTACACCCCAGCGTCATGAGAGCAGCGACCACCAGCAGTAAGAAAGCCGGCGCGGCCCTTAGCAGCCGGGCAACGGCTGTTCGGCGCCCGGTCGCGACAGCCGGCGAGTTCGGCCGGCCGGAGTTCATGATCGTCGGGTCGTTGGGTTTGTCGGCTTCGAATTCGATGTTTCGTATCATCTCAAACAGTCCCCGGCGCGATCTTCGTCAGCGCGGGATCTTCCTGGTGCGGCCCAACCTTATCATCTTGCATGTGCTGATAAGCGGTCTGTCAAATCAGCGGGTCAAATGACGGCCCTCTCACACGCTTCGCCTCGCCACGCGATGATAAAAGCGGCCTAGAGTCGAGGAATACGAGAGCCGCGGACTCGGCCCAGGGCGGTCCAGTCTTGTCTGAGGTGGACACAGCATCTCCGCGCTTGCCGCTAATCAACGGCCTGAACCGGCCTCGGGGGTACAAAATCACCTTCTTCCAAGTAGCGGACCATCTCGTCGGCTACCAAGCGATGGCCGTCGGGGTTGAGATGGGCCAGGTCGGCGAACAATTCGGCCCCTCCATGATCTGCCAGTAAGGGGTAGAGGTCGTGCAGCGGTATTTCCATTTCCTCGCAGATTTCGCTCATCCTGCGTTGGGGGTAAAGGACCCGAGGCAACTCGCTTTGGACGAGTTCCTCGTCGAATTGAGGCACGAAGGGGAAGGCGGCAACCGCCAGACGGCCGCCGATGCTTTCGACCGAGCGCTGGATGGCCGCAAGCTGTTCGTTGACAAACTCCCAGGAGTCCTCCTGCCACGCCTTGGCAAAGCCGGGGTAGCGCTCCCAGGGGTATTTCGCCTGGTTCAGGCGCATTTGCATCAGTGCAAACCGCAGCCGCAAGACCAGGTAGCTTCTCTTGGGAAGCCACGCCAGAGGATCCCCTTCGTCGGGTACAAAGTCGCGGCGAGCCTGTTCGGTCAACAGCAAGCCGATTGCAACTTCCTTGTCGAAGCGGTGAAGGAATCTCTCGTTGTCGTTGAGCGCGTATTGCAGAACGACCAGGTCAGGCTCGAGAGAGAGGAGGCGACTTTCCAGCAGCAATCTTTCTTGGTAGATCGTGTATCCGATGATCGCGGCGTTGATGACCTCGGCCCGTCCCCTCAATTGCTCCCCAATCATGGCTACCCAGTTGTCCTTAGGCTCGTTAAAACGCGGGGCCGCGACAGAATCGCCGAGCACGATGATTCGCATTGGCCCTTTAGGGTCTTTCGCGGCGATTTCCGGCGCCTTAATGCCGAGAGAGTTGACATCAGGTTGATTCGGGTTGTACGTGAAACTCAGTTCCGGATCGGGCGCCATGCCATGGTCTTTCGCCCCGAAGGAAGTGGGAACGCGATCTTCTGATTCCCAGATCGACGCCCATGCTCCCCGGAAGCCGGCTTCCTCCCGCACTCGTACAATGAACTCTCCTACCAACAAGCCGACAAACACACTCAGCAGCAGAGCGAACAAACGTTTCATTGCTCCGCTCCCGGGCTTCGACTGAGACGGCTTCCCTCCGTCTTCAAGGCTATGGCTTGAAGGTCCGGCGGCCTATGACCGCACAAGGCCGACAAGGCCGCATGCCCGCATCGAACTCTTCGCCCAGCCCTTCGTGCTAGTGGTCGAAGGGGCCAAACGGCCGGCTTGCCCGGTTTCTCGACTATCACTTTAGTTAGCTCCTAAAACAACGTGTAGATAAACGGAAAAGCCGCGGTCCCGGACATCAATACCAAAGCGCTCACCAGCAGCAGAATTACGAGCAATGGAGCGAGCCACCACTTCTTGTTGTGGCGGAGCCACTGCACCAACTCGGAGAGGAGACCCGTCGGCGCTTGCTCCGCCTGCTTGGCGAACTCTTGAACACGATCTTGGTCGGTCATAGGCCGGCTTCCCCCTGGCTCGCTTTTGTCAAAACTGCTGAAAGTAGCGACTCTTTTTTTCTGCTCCGATGTAAGGCGCCCAGTACGACTCCGTAGTATGGTCCAGTTGCCTCTGAAGCGGGTCCCGGCCCAGCAACCGCATGAACAAACCGATGGGTGTAACGATCAGGTAATAGATCGCGGCTAGCAGCGTGTAAGAAATCACCCAGCCGATTGGGAACAGCGCCGTGATCCAGGCCCGAAAGACCATTGCCTGGACGGCCGGGATGAGGTAATACAGTGCACACTGGATCAACGCGGCCGACCAGACAACGATCGGGATGGTCCACTGGCCCGTGCGGTTCCCAACGAGAGCCCCGACGACGCCCAAGAACACGGCGAGCGTGAGGCCGAAGACGCGCAGGTCTTTGGGTGTTGGCTCTCGGTTTCTGTCAACGAGCGGCATGCCGATGGGTCGTTCTCAGGCCGCCTTCCGACCGATCATCAAGAAAAACCCGCCTTCACGACTTCCGGAAACGACTTCGCGGGCTTGTGTCAGCAAATGGTCGAGAGGGGTGCCCCGGGGCTCCGGATCAAAGAGGTTTGCGGAATTGAAACGCCGCTTTCCCGGCGAAATCGAAGGCACGCCTCGAACGAACTCGATCCCACACTCATCAAACCATCGCAGCACTTCACCGACCGTATGCTTGGATTCATGCGGGTGGCGGTACTGATCGGCGAACCACGCCCGACTCTTGGCCTCGCCTTGCCACCCGTTACGCAGCACGGGGTCAATCCACTTGCCGCGACCTCCCGTCAGTCGGAATACCTGACGCCGCAGATCTGTCATGAGGCGGCCGTATTTGTTGTACAGGCCGACAACACAATGTCCACCCGGCTTGAGGAGCGGCAGCAGCGATCGGAAACCCCCGTAGGGATCCGGGGTGTGATGGAGGACTCCATTGCACAGCAGAGCGTCAAACTGTGCCGGTTTCAGGCAGGGCCGAAACAGGTTCATTTGCACGAACTGGACGCGGTCCAAAGCGTGATGGCGGCGAAATTGCTCTCCGAGCCGAAGGGAATTCAGACATAGGTCGGCCCCCACGACATTACGGCAACCGATGCCAAGAAAATTACTCAGCTGGCCTGTTCCGCAACCCACCTCGAGGACGGCGGAGTTGTAAGGGATCGCCTGGTCGAGCGCCCGGGCATAGAGGCCTCGCCTTGCCTTCTCAATCAGCGAACGCAGCGACTCGTGGTCTTCGTAGTTTGGGAACGGGGTTTCCTCATAGAACGCCTTCACGGTTTCCGTGACAGCCTTGCCATCCCCGGTCCCTTCGTGCGGCCAATACATCGACCAGATGCCGTCGTGCTTGCGGAAGACTTGGCCACACGCCGCGCACTGCAGGCCGGCATCGTCGGGGTTGGGAGTCAGTTCAGCACTATGACAAGGACTCAGCCAGGGACTCGTACCGGATTCTTCTTTGGCCGCGTGGGCGGCGGTCCTGACCGTGGCGACTTGCCTCTGCTTGTTAAGGACGTAGTGGCCCATGCACAGCAGGTCTATGTCCGAGGACATGAATGTTTCATACGCCTGCCGGGGTGAACAGACGATGGGATCCCAGCCTAGGTTGAAGCTGGTGTTGACCATGACGGGACAGGCCGTCCGCCGGTAGAAAGCTTCGAGAAGTTGGTGAAGCAGGCCATGGCGGTCGGCGTCCACCGTTTGCAGACGCGCCGAATAATCAACGTGCGTGACGGCGGGGATTTGTGAACGGCGCAGCCGCAACTTATCAAGCCCTTTCGTGCTCTGCTCGCCATCGGTCGCGACCCGCTTCTCCTCCCGCAAAGTAGTCACCAGCAGCATGTAGGGGCTTTCCTGGTCGGCTGCGATGTCGAAGTACTCTCCCGCGTGCTCTCTCAATACAACAGGCGCAAAAGGCCGGAAGCCTTCGCGGAATTTGACTTTGACGTTCATCACCGACTGCATGTCGAGCCGCCGGGCGTCGCCCAAGATACTCCGTGAACCCAAGGCTCGGGGACCGAACTCCATGCGCCCCTGAAACCACCCCACGACTTTTCCGTCCGCAATTTCGTTGGCAACGTATTCACACAACGCCTCGTCGCCCTCGACGTATTGGTAGTCAGCCTCGCTGCCCTCTAGGAACGCACCGATATGCTCATCTTCATAGGAGGGACCTAGCAGCGATCCGGACTGGCTGTCGGTGGGCAACGGTTTCCTTGGGTTTTCCAGCAATTGATGCCAGACGAACAGCGCGACTCCGAGTGAACCGCCCGCGTCGCCGGCTGCCGGCTGAATCCAAAGATTCTCGAAGGGCGTCTCCCGGAGGATGCGCCCGTTGCCGACGCAGTTCAGTGCCACTCCGCCGGCTAAGCACAAGTTTTTCAGCCCAGTCTCCCTTTGCACGTGCCGCGACATGCGGAGCATGATTTCTTCGATCACTTTCTGGATCGAAGCGGCCAAGTCCATGTCGCGCTGCGTGATGGGAGCTTCCGGATCCCGTGGCGCGCCCTCAAACAGCTCCTCGAATTTCCGGGACGTCATCGTCAGGCCCTGGCAGTAGTTGAAGTAGGACATGTCCATGCGGAACGACCCATCTTCCTTGAGGTCGATGAGCCTTTCCAGAATGCGGTCTACGTACTTCGGCTCCCCGTAGGGAGCAAGTCCCATCAATTTGTACTCTCCGGAATTAACCTGGAAGCCGCAGAAATAAGTAAAGGCCGAGTAGAGCAGTCCCGGCGAATGGGGAAAGCGTAGCTCCTCGAGCAAGGTAATTTTGTTGCCTTTACCGTACCCGTAGGTCGCCGTTGCCCATTCACCCACCCCGTCGAGGGTGAGAATCGCCGCCTCGTCAAAAGGGGAAGGGAAGAAAGCGCTGGCCGCGTGGGACTCGTGGTGCTCGGTGTAAATGAATCGCTTCCGGTAAGCTCCCCGAAGAGCGCGCTTCATCTCGCGTCCCAGGTATAACTTCTTGTTTAGCCATACCGGCACCGCGTTGACGAAGGAGCGGAATCCTCGAGGACTGTAGGCGAAGTAGGTTTCCAGAAGACGGTCGAATTTCAGCAACGGCTTGTCATAAAACCCGACATAGTCCAACTGCTCGGGTCGCAGACCCGCCGCCTCAAGACAGTAGTCGATGGCGTGAGCAGGGAAGTCCTGGTCGTGCTTCTTCCCGGTGAAGCGCTCCTCTTGCGCGGCGGCTACAATCTCCCCGTCGATGACTAGCGCCGCCGCGGAATCATGATAAAAAACGGAAATCCCCAGAATTGCCGTCATGCAAGTATCGCCGGACGTCGAACGAGAGCGCGGAAACCCGGCGAAATCCTCGCCGCGCGATCACCCTAAGAGGATCAAGGCATTCCCCACCGCCATCCACGCGCGTATTCTCGGTGGTCTAGCCGGGAACCGCGCGTTACCCGGGCTATCCTGGCGTTCACCCATCAGTCTACTGCTTGCCGTTCCCGAGAACCTCGGCATATCGTCGTACTACCTGTGCGGCAAGTTATTTATTGCCAGGGCGTTTTTCACCGTAGCGGATTTGGAAGCCCACCTAGCCCACCTGCCCGCGCTCCCCCAGCGTCGGTGGAACTCCATCCGGGTCATCCTGGTCCCACTAGTGAAACGATTCTGCTGGTGATGATAAACTCTTTTCAAATCCCTAATGGGAGCTTGATAGCGGTTCATGGGAGCCTGCGTCCGCGGGGCGGGTGAAACGACACTCCCGCGGAATGGAAGCTCTGAACCCTATCTTGTACGGGTTGTTGCCCGATCACCGCCACGGACACGAACAGCGGGGAAGGCGTGCGGTAAGGATGAAAATCTTCGGCGTGATGATGGTGCGCAACGAGGCGGATATCCTTCGCGTAAACTTTCTCCATCATCTTGATCAAGGCGTCGACTACTTCCTTGTCGTCGACAACGGGTCGTGGGACGGCACCGGCGGGGTTCTCCAGGAACTGAGCCGCAGCGGCCGCCTGGGCTGGATACGCGATCCGGGTCCCTATCAGCAGTCCGAGATCACGACTGAGCTGGCACGGGAAGCCTTTCGCAGCGGCGCTGACTGGGTGGTTCCGATCGATGCCGACGAGTTTTGGTGGGCGCCGGGGGGCGATTTCAGAGGCGTTCTCGAGGAATCAGAAGCCGGAGCGCTTGAAGTAGAGGTGGTGAACTTCATACAGCGGCGCTCCCAGACGAAGGCCTCGCCTGATGCTTTACTCCATATGACGCGCCGGGCTCCGGACCCGGCAGGCCCGTTGGGGCAGGCCCAGGAATTGTTTGAATCCGGAAAGCATGCGTTTGTTGAGCTGATGATGTACCCGAAATGGATCAGCCGGGCCACGGCTTTCACCGAAATCGAGATGGGCGACCACGGCGTGAAAGGTGTTCCGCAGCCGCGGGAGAAGACCGGCGAGATTATTTGCCTTCACGCTCCCCTCCGCGCACGCTCCACGTGGTTTAGCAAGGCCGTCGACCAGGGCGCGCGTGTTCGTGAACTCGACTTGACTCCGGGTGACTGGTGGCAAGCGCGCCGCTGGTACGAATTGGCGATGCTCGGGGATCTCGACCGGGAGTGGCGAGCCAACAGCTACTCCGGCGGTCGCCTCGATGTTTATGGAGCTTCGCACAAAGTCGTGTTCGACCCCCGGCTACGAGATGTGGTCAAACCTTGGATCAGGACCCCAGCCCCCGCCGTCCGGGAGGAACCGGAAGCTGCCGCGGATGCGAAGGAAGACGACGGGGCGAAGCGCGGAGACAGCGGCGACGGTTCGCTGGAAGCACCTGCCAAAGCAGATGCCCCAGGAGCGCAAAAAACGACCGCAACGGCGCCGGAGGCCCGGGTCAACCCGGCAACGTCCGAGGAGCAGTCGGCCCTTGCCGCCACCCTGACCAGCAGCGAGGCAAGCATTGTACAGCTCGTCGGCAGCGGCAAGCGCGTCCTGATCGTAGGACATTCGGTCCCTTCTTTGGCGCGGGCTATGCACGATCGGAACTGTAAGGTCGTCGCCGTCGAGACGGATCTGAGCGCGGCCCTAGGCGCGCGTGAGTACGTGGAACACGTCGTGGTTGGGGATATCGAGCGGCTCCGTTTGTTTCAAGAGCTAAACGAGCCGGGCTTCGATTGTGTGGTGCTCGCCGGGCTGCTCGAGTCCGTGAGAGAACCGCTGGTCGTTTTGCGGACGCTAAAGAAATACGTTCGATCCGACGGCAGCCTCGTATCAGCGGTTCCCAACGTGGCCCACGCTGCGTCTCGCATCAAGCTGCTGCGGGAAGGCAGGCTGCCGCGCATGGAAAATGACCGGGCCGCGCCGAGATCGCTGCACTCCTACACTCGCGAAACGCTGGAACAGCTGCTGGAGGAGGCCGGGTTTGCCCTGGGAAGACTGGACCGCTGCGAGCTTCTCGTCGAGCGCTCAGACGTCAGTCAGGGCGATCCGGCTGTGCCGGCGAAGCTGCTCGAGGATCTGTCGCAAGACGCGGACGCGCGAACTACCCACTTCGTCGCCCTTGCGTATCCCTTGCCGCATGCCGATCTGAACCTAATTCAGGAACGCATGCGGGAGATGGCGGAGCAGAACGACGCCGCTCGCAGAGAGTTGGCGGCTCTTCGGCCGCTGCCGACACGCGTCGCGAAGCTGGAGGGGCAGGGTGGCCTTTTTCGGGACTTGCTGAAGAACGAGAGAAGCCACGGCGAAGCCGCCCTCCAGGAATTGGCGGAGGTCTCGGCAAAGGTCGAAACGCTGCTCAAAGCAAATCGTCGGCTGGGCGGGGACGCGGCTCGCCTCGAGAAGCAGCAGCAGGATGCCGCCAAGGCGTTAGTGGAGATGTTCGGGGAGTCGTCTCAAGCTCTAGAGGAGCTGCAGAGTCGCGACAAAAGTCTGTCCAAAGCCGTTCGAAGGAGCCAGAGCAGGGTGCGCTCGTTGGAAGCCGAGTTGCAAGAGACCTTGAACCGGTTGGACGGTCTGTGTCGGGTGAATGATAGTCTCACTGAGGCACTGGGTCGGACGGAGAACGACCGGGCGGCGTTGCAAGACCGGACGCAACGCCTTAGCGAAGAGCGCGAAGCCATCCGCCGGAATCTAGAGGCCGTCGCTTCCAGCCCGGGTTGGAAGCTGATCTCGTTCTACCGTGACTGGCTGCAAAGAAGCATCTGGACCAAGCCATGGCTCCGAAAACCCTACGAGGCCGTGGCGCAGCGCATGCTGGGGCTCGGCGCCCGGAGTAGCGTCGTGGTGGGTGGAATGGCAGACTCGGCAAGCTCCGCGGGGGTCAGGGAAAGCGAGGGAGCTTCGCGGCTCCACCATCTCGACAACAGATTTCCTCCAGCTGGCTTTGGGATGGGCAAAAACGCTAAGTGAAGAGTATTGGGGCTAGGGCAGCATCTTTGGCGTTCGCGATATCGTTCGCAACGTCACTCGGCACCGTGCGGGCTGGGGAGCCGGCGCCTCTGTTGTATCCCGTCTCTCTGGCGGCGGTAGGCTATCCCCAACTTCGGGGTCTACCCGAAGCAGACCCTCCCAAAGACGAGCCCCCGGAGCCGAGGGCTTGCAATGCACCATCTTTTTCGCTCGATTCGTCGCTGACGAATGACAATAGAAGAACAACCGGACTGGTGCTGTCGGAGGGCGGTTTCCCGCCGGTTCAGCAGAGCCTCATTTCAGGCCGCCTGAAGAATGTCCGCTGCGAGAGCGTGGATCTCGAGCTGTCGGCCTGGTACTCGCTTCATGAGGCGTCGAGCTTTGACGAGATGAGGTTTAGAAGCCGGGCGATTGTGCAGGTTATGCCGAACGTCCACGTCTACGGTGGGATTGCCTACTACGACAACCCGGACGGCCTGTTTGCCACGAAGTCTCTTTATCTGATTGCGGGAGCCGAATATCCAAGCGTTTGGGGAACCACCGTTAAGGCCGACTATCTGCGAGATGTAAAGGATCATGGCGACTGGCTGACGCTCATGTTTCTGAAGAGTCACGAGCTGGGGTCCACGAGAAAGGGAGCGGTCTTCACCTATAGGCACGGCCTGGGAGCCACCGCGACGCGGAAACTGCCCACCAACTCGAACACCTCGAGCATGACGGGGATTCCGAGCGCGTTCTACCGAGCGATCCTGGAGATCGATGACGGACCCGTCACGTGGTATTTCGAGGCCAGCCCGCATGTCAGTTTCGTCGGTCGCGCCACCGGCGTCCCCAAGAAGCATCTATTGGTCACCGCCGGTGTGAGAATGGAAGTCCCCTAGCTCGACCCGACGCGACTCCTATCATGGCCCGAACCCACCCAGAGTCGCCCGCGCGCGACAGCGAACCCTACGGCCGGCGACAGCGAATCGGCCTGGCCTTCGGCCTCATCTTGTTCGCGGCCATCTTGCTGTCGCCCCAGCCCGTCGGGATGTCCCAGCCGGCTCAGCGCACCGCGGCCGTGGCGGTGCTGATGGCGGTGTGGTGGATTTCCGAGGCGACTCACATTGCCGTTACGGCTCTGCTCCCGATCGCACTTTTCCCGCTGCTTGGCGTCATGTCCAGCAGCGCCGTAACACCTCACTACGCCAACCACATCGTTTTTCTCTTCTTGGGCGGTTTTGTCATTGCGCTGGCCATGGAGAAGTGGGACCTCCACCGCCGTATCGCGCTGGAAACGATTCGGCGATTTGGAGGCCGTCCAACCCAACTCGTGCTCGGGTTCATGGTCGCCACCGCCTTCCTTTCGATGTGGATTTCAAATACCGCGACAACGATGATGATGCTGCCGATCGCCATGGCGGTCGTCACCCAACTTGCCGGCTTTGCCGAAATCGACGGCGAACAAAACGACCGCACGCCCGAGCAGGTGAAGACCAACTTCGGGCTGATTCTGCTGCTCGCTATCGCTTACTCGGCGAGCATCGGCGGCATCGGCACCATCATTGGCTCGCCCGCTACGGTCGCTTTCCTAGGATTCACACAGGAAAGCTTCCCCGACCAGCCCCCGATCGCCTTCTTGGACTGGAGTTTGATGTGTGTGCCCATCGTCATCGTTTTCCTGCCGATCTGCTGGTTTTACTTGTGCCGATTCGGCGCGCCCGTAGCCCTGAAGCGAATTCGCTTCGCGGGTTCGGAAACCGTGATCGAAGACGAACGCCGCCGGCTTGGGCCGATGACAGCTCCGGAGAAAATAGTGCTCGTCGTAGCCCTGGTGACGGCCCTGCTGTGGATCTTTCGCCAGCCGCTGGACTTGGGCGGTTTGACCCTCCCAGGATGGTCGAGGGTTTTCTCCACACCGAAAAGCCTGCACGACGCCACCGTCGCCACGGCCATGGCGGTCCTGCTCTGCCTGCTTCCGGTGAACCTCAAAGGGGGCATCGACTGGAAGGGACGCCGCGAGCGCTTCATCATGGACTGGGGCACTATTCAGAGGGGTCTGCCTTGGGGTATCGTCATGCTGTTCGGCGGTGGGTTCTCTCTGGCGGCCGCGGTTCAAAAGACGGGGCTGGCCGGGTGGCTCGGTTCGCATCTGTCGCAGCTTGAAGGAACGCCGGTTTGGATCCTTGTGTTGCTGAGCTGTGTTCTGGTGACCTTCTTGACGGAAATGACATCGAACGTGGCGACGATATTGATGATCGCTCCGGTCATCGCCGCCACGGCGGTCGAAATCGGAGTTCATCCTTACTTGCTGTTGATCCCGGCGGGCGTGACGGCCTCTTTCGCTTTTGTGCTGCCAGTGGCCACCCCGCCGAACGCCATCGTCTTCAGCAGCGGCTGGGTTAGCATTCCCCGCATGGCTCGCGCCGGTCTCGCACTGGACTTGCTAGGCTTGCTGGTCGTTCCCGTGATCGTCTACTTCCTCGGCAGCCGGATCTTTGGCTTCGCGGGGTAGGCGGGAATGTCCTGGCCGGCGCCCAAGCCGGCTCGCGGACTCCAGCTCTTAGCGTGGACTAACCGGGAGACGAGTTCACCATGGATTTGAAAATGTCGGGTTCAAAAGCCCGACCAAGCACACGCAAAGCGTACGCCACCTCGCCAGGACGATCAGAACAGGGTCTAATTTCAAAGCAAAAAAGCGGGTTAGCGTAGCGCCATGGCTGTGATAGAGTGAAGAAAATGGGCATCCCGAACACGAAGAAATACCGCATACGCAATCCCGACGGCCCTGGTGCGGCCACCGTTATGGCCGTGCTTCCGAAAAACGCCGACGTCGCCGCTTACCTGAAAGATGCCGCGGCCCGTTTCGACTGGACGGCCTGGGCGGAAACCAAGAACGCGTCGACGAAAGTCCGCGTGGGCCAGCAAAAGCAGAGAAAGCGCTAAGCCCTCCTAAGAGCTGCGTAAACACGTCTGACGGCGACCGACAAGCGCCGCTAGAACAATTAGGCCGACTTTTGAAACCGGCGCTAGCGAGCGCAAACTTCGCGGTAATACTGCTCGTATTGCGGTATGACCTTCTCGGCGCAAAACCTCGTCTTGGCTGCCCGGCGTCCGGCGATGGCGAAAGCTTGATGCTTCTCCGGATCCCCTAGCAGCCCCAAAGCCGCGGCGGCCATGCCCTCGACGTCGCCGACCTCGACGAGGAACCCGTCCGCCCCGTCCGTCACGACCTCGGGCAGTCCTCCGACACGTGAGGCAACGCTCGGAACACCGCAGGCCATGGCTTCCAACGCCGCCAGACCGAAGCTCTCCATCTCGCTCGGCAACAACATCAAATCGGCTATCGCAAGCAGTTGGGCAACGCCGAGTTGCTTGCCGAGAAATTGGACACGATCCTCTACTTGAAGCTTACGCGCCAAAGCCTCAGCCGGAGCGCGCTCGGGACCGTCACCGATCATCAGCAGCCGAGCGGGAACCACCGGCGCAACCTCGGCGAAGATCCGAATGCAGTCGAGCACCCGTTTGACGGGACGAAAGTTCGAAAGGTGAACGATGATCTTTTCCTCCCCGGATGCATGCCGGGATCGCAAGGCGGGATCTCCCCCCCTACAGTAGCGTTCACAGTTGACGAAGTTCGGTATCACCCGAATCTCGTCGCCAATGCCGAATACCTCCACGGTTTTCCTCCGTAGGTATTCGCTGATCGAGGTCACGCCGGGACTTTGTTCGATCGAAAACTTGGTGATCGGCAAATAGGAAGGATCGGCGCCGACCAAGGTCACATCCGTGCCGTGAAGCGTGGTCACGAAGGGCAGACGCTCATCCAGCATGCGGCTTGCCAGCCAAGCGCTAATCGAATGCGGAATCGCGTAATGCACGTGCAGCAGATCGAGACCCGCCGATCGCGCGACCTCGAGCATGCGGGAAGCCAGCGCCAGACTGTAGGGAGGATATTGAAACAGCGGGTAGTTGCTGACCTCCACCTCGTGATAGTGAATGCGTGGAGAATCGTCGGTGAGACGGATCGGGTTGGCGTAGGTAATGAAATGAACCTCGTGCCCGCGCGCGGCGAGCTCCATCCCCAGCTCGGTGGCCACAATGCCGCTGCCGCCGTAGGTTGGGTAACCGGTGATGCCTATCTTCATTCGGGAGCTTCGACCATCCCCTCGGGCCACTCTCGCCGGAGATCGGAACATCGAGGCTAAAATAGTAAGTTTAGTCTCCGGACCGTCACCCGTGCCTTCTTCCCCCGCGAATTCCGCCCCCGCGACCGCGTGCGACGTCCTGGTTGTAGGGGCGGGTCCCACCGGTTTGTCATGCGCTATTGAAGTCAAGCAGAGGGGATTCGACGTTGTCGTGGTCGAAAAGGGCTGTCTGGTCAACTCGCTCTATCGCTACCCCACGAACATGACGTTCTTCACGACCCCCGAGCTGCTGGAAATCGGCAACCTCCCCATGACGGCCGTTCGCGACAAACCGACCCGCAACGAAGCCCTCAAGTACTACCGCCGCGTGGCCGCCCACTACGAACTCGATGTGCGGCTCTACGAGCGAGTAGACGCCGTTCAAGGCGCCGACGGGAATTTCCAGGTAGCGACCACCACGCGGGCCGACGATCGCCTTGGCTACGCGGCCAAGAAAATCATTCTGGCAACCGGCTACTACGATCTCCCCGTGACGATGAACGTGCCCGGCGAGAACCTGGACAAGGTCCTTCACTACTACGAAGACCCTCATCCGTTCTACGATTGCGATCTTGCCGTTGTGGGAGGACGCAATTCGGCGGCGATCATCGCTCTTGAAACCCACCGCGCCGGCGCGCGAGTGATCCTCATTCACCGAGCAAAACAGTTGAGCGACAAGATCAAATATTGGGTCCGGCCCG
Organism: Bryobacterales bacterium; assembly: GCA_965206025.1. Lineage (GTDB taxonomy): Bacteria > Acidobacteriota > Terriglobia > Bryobacterales > UBA6623. The sequence continues at coordinate 538,055 of CBDBIU010000005.1, forward strand.
ACATAGAAAACCGCATCAAAAACGGTGAGATTCGCGCCTACCTGGGATCGAGCGTGGAGGAGATATCCGAGAAGACGATCCGTATCCGCACCCCCGACGGAGAGGTCGTGCTGCCCAACGATTTCGTTCTCGCCGCGACCGGCTACCAACCGGACGTCGCCTTCCTGGAACGCGCCGGCATCACTTTCGATTCCCACTCACAGCGCCCGCGCACCAACCCCGACACCCTGGAGAGTCAGCGGCCCGGCATCTACCTGGCCGGCGTCCTGGTCGCCGGCATGCACACCAACGAGATTTTCATCGAGAATGGCCGTTTTCACGGGGAACGCATCGCCGCCGACGTCGCCGCCAAGCTCGGCTGATCCCCTCTCAGCAACAACGCACCCACCTTGTCCTAATAACCATTGGCCGTCTACCATTCCTTCGCGGACTGTTTGCGGCGAGCAAGCTACCGGTGAGTATGGTCATCATTCCAGGGGCGGTTTCCCTGGGGTCGAAACGGCCGAGCCGTTTGGCGTTCGATGGCAGTCCCGAACCCGCTTACGGATAGCGGCTTCCTCCCCCTTCGGCGGCTTCACAGCCCATACGTCCATTTTGGCTAAAGCGTTAGCCCGCTTTTCTCACCACGTGGCGAGACGAAGTGCGTGATAGGCCCGTCGGTACAAGGCGCGCGACGCTCGGCGCCGCATTTCTTGAATAATGCGGGCTAGTCAAAGTCCCAGCCCCGCCGTCAAACTGGGCGCTCACCTGGCGGCGAAAGTGCTTGGCAAACGGGAAGCTCGATTGGGTACACTCTGTAACCGAAGGGCTGCTTGTCTTCCCTGGTGCTAACGTTTTCTTCATAAACGTTTTCGCCACGGCAGGCAGTTCTTTTCCTGCCCTCTGGTAAGACATGTGGGTTAGGAGCATAAGACCATGGACCTCTCGCTACTCGAAACCTTCCGAACAGTTGTCGAAGAGGGCGGTTTTTCCGCGGCAGGACAAAAGCTGTCGCGAACCCAGCCGGCGGTATCACTTGCCCTCAAGCGGCTGGAAAACGAGCTCGGGGAAAAGCTGATCGATCGTTCGTCGAGAAGCCTGGTGCTGACCGACGCCGGGCGAGCCGTATGGGAATACAGTCTGCGCTTCAATGGTCTCGAGCGCGAGCTTCACAACGCCTTGGCCGAGCTACGAGACAAGAGCGCCGGCAAGCTTACGATCGGGGCCAACGAATCGACGGCCCTGTATCTTCTGGTGCACATCGAGAGGTACCGCAGACTCTATCCGGGGGTGAAGGTGGAGATTCGCCGTAGTCTGTCGAGCCGCATCCCGGAGGCGCTGCTGGCCGGGTCGCTGGATTTGGGGGCGATCAGCTATGACCCTGGTGACCCTAAGTTGGCGGCCACCGAGATCTACACCGACTCGTTGACCTTCGTCGTCTCACCCAAGCACCGGTTCGCGGACCGTCGGGAGGTCACGATCGCCGAGCTCGGTATGGAGACGTTCATTGCTCACAATGTTGTCTCCCCGTATCGCGCCACCGTAATCGACATTTTTCGGCGTCATCAGGTTCCCCTCAATATGGAGGTCGAGATGCCGACCATCGAGACGATTCGGAAACTCGTCCAACTGAACCTCGGCGTGGCCTTCCTCCCTAAGATGTGCGTCGAACAGGAGATTGCGGCCGGAATCCTGCGGGAAGTGGCGGTCAAGCAAATCCAAGTCGAGCGCAAGATTCGGTTGGTGTATCCCGCCAAGCGGCAACCCTCGCACGCCGCGGATGCATTCTTAGAGCTCGTGCACCGCAACGAGTAGCGACGGCGGCCAACGTGCGGGACGCGGCTACAGGTCATTGCGGGCCCCCTTGACCTTCTGTTCGCGCGCCTCGCGCACCAAGAAATCGAGCCTTCCCGCCCGGGAGTCGGCTTCGATCTCCTTGTCCCATCGTTCCCAATCTTTTTCGGCTCTTCTGGGATTTTAGTGGCTGGCGGCGGTGAGTGACGGATCCCTCGCCACTGTGAGGCCGACCTCCCGGAGCCTGCTTCGGTGCCATTCAAGGGCTTCGTGACAACTCTACGGCCCCCAAGGCCGGGCGGCGACTGCGTTGGCCAAAAAGAATTACTGATAAACAAAGGGTTACGAGTAGAGCAAGGCTGCTGGCAGGTAGTCGTACAGTCTCCCGAAGGCTGTGAAATGCAGATCCACAACTGTCATCCAGTGGCCACACTCAAAGAGATAACTCCCTGTTTATCAGTGTCTTATTCCCTTTACGAGTTGCCCACGACCGGACTGGCGTGTAGGGTATTTGGGGATTTCTTGGCCGCCTTTTGGGCTCCGATGTGACTGCGGGCGACGTCGGGTCGGCAGGATGGAGGAGCCGGCTACCCGTTGGCCACCCACTAAAAACCCGGAAGAGCCTCTTTTTCTGACAGCCACCGGAAAAGCTCGGCGAACTCCTCGCCGGCGAGTCCCTCGATTTCTGCCTTGAGTTCATCTGCTTTTGACATGGTCTTCCCCAATCGGACAAGGTTACTGCGAACCCCTTGCAGACGACAGCCCGAGTCCCGCTCCCTGGACGTCTTCCAGCGTATTGAGATTCGTAAAGATTCGCCCCTCGGGGTCAAGGCGGGCATAGCGATCAGGGGCCAACTCGTCGACTCGCAGGCCTTCGAGGGCTCGCGTGATTTTGTGAACCCCCTGCTCAACGCGGCGGCGAATCGCCGGGCGCGCCTCCAGCGAATAGACCGCGCAGAGCGGCTGCGGATTCCCCTGGGCATCGACCGGCAAAAGAACATCAGCGCCGGCTGCTCGTGCCTCCTCGAAGAGGAAATTCAGAAGAGCGGCATCGAGGTAGGGCATGTCGCAAGCCGTGACCAGGTTCCAGGGGCTTTCGGAATCCTCTAGAGCGGCGAGCACGCCGGCCAGGGGCCCGAAGTTCTCCACCGGGTCGGGAATGACGCGCAGCCCCAGGTGTCCGTATTTTTCGAGTGGGCCCACGATCGTGACGCGACCCGCGGCTGCTCGGACAACCTCGGCGACTCGCGCGGCTAGAGGCTTACCCTCAAAATCCAACAACGCCTTGTCTGTGCCCAGTCTCGAGCTCTTGCCGCCCACCAAGACGTAGCCCGCCCGTTGATCCATCACGTTGACCTTATCATGGCCCTAGCAGCCCGTGGTGAAAGTGAATGTCGCGACCTTTGCCACGGGCTGCTAGCCCCGCGCGCACCTTGCCACAGCAGTGTAAGTTGCTGTATTTAATAGCGGTTATTAGAAATTGGCTTCGTTTGGTTATTTTCCGTTGCTACCGTTGTTCCGCTGCCCGGTTCACCAACGCCGACACAGTTCGTTGTGGCCCTGTTGCTGTTCCTCGGGCCCCGGCCCGCTGGTGGGTCGGGGCCCCCTCATGGCCCGGTGAGCGATCGGTGAGACGACGCTGAGCCGGCTGGCCGGCGGTAGTGGAAACCAGTCGCAACCCGTTGGATTTAAAATGGTTGGGAGAAATTGGGTTCGTTTGGTAATTTTTCTTTTCTTCGCCTGAGGCCAGCCCCAAAAAGGACCACCGTTGTGCGCTTCCATTTTACCATTCGGCTCTCAAATTCTCCTTGGCCACGGACACAAGTCATTGAAAACAAGGGCTTGTTCGTTTCGTGAGGCTCCAGCCCGCCTTGATGCTGGGAAGATGGCGCCACGAAAAGAGGGGGTGGCCTGTGCGCGTTGGAGGTGATGGGGCGCAAGCTCAGGGGCACGCGGTTCCGGGGGAGGGTAGGACGCCTCGGGGCGCTACGCGGCTTTCTTTTTAGCGGCTTCGTCGCCCGACAAGACCTCGAGCGCTTTTTTCAGGTAGGGGTCCTCTTGGCCGCTCTCGGCCTCATCAGGGATTTCGGGGGGAATCGACAACATGCCGTCCGCACCAGGAAACCGCGACATCCGGTAGCGCCTGACGGTTGCCGGCGGAAGGGGGAAACTTGGGGTCAAGCCGCCGTCCTGCAGCGCTTCTCCGCTGGGGCGTTGATATTTGGCCACGGACAAAATTAACGTCGCGCCGTCCTCCATCGTGATCGTCTCCTGCACGGCTGCCAAACCGTAGGTACGTTCTCCGACGACCTCGCCTCGTTTGTTGTCCAAAATCGCCGCGGCCGCCAGCTCCGCCGCGCCCGCCGTCGCGCGGTCGGTAATCACGACCAGCGGCAGACTCGTTATCGACGAACCGGGACCGGCGTGGAATTCCTGTTTCGCATACTGCTGTCCCTTCAACGAGGCGATTAAACCACTGTCGAGGAAAAGATCCGCCAGCCGAACTCCCTCTTCTGCTTCACCGACCGCATTCCCCCGCAGGTCGAGAACGAGCTTGCCGGCTCCTTGCGACTCCAGCCTTTTGACCGCGCCGGCGAGTCGCTTCACGCTTTCGTTATCTAGTGTCTCCAGAGCCACGTAGCCAACACCGCTTTCGAGCATCTTGTGCTTGACCGCGGGAGCCTCGACCGGACCTCGCACGAGTGTGTACTCTTGCGGCTCTTCGGAGCGGCGTAGCGAACGGACCAGAACAGTCACCCTCGATTCCGGAGGTCCGCTCAACATCGCGAGCAAATAGGCGGGCGGCATCAACTGCGTGCTCAGCCCGTCAATCGCTTCGATGAGATCAAACGGACGGATGCCCGCCCGATCGGCGGCCGACCCTGGCAGCACGTGCAACACGGTCGCATAGCCGCTTCGCTTGCGGACCACGAGGCCCGTCGAAAGTCCGCTTCCCCGGTCCGGGTAGTCGAGGTGCTCGGTGACCTTCTCGAACTGCTCCGGGGTCAGATAGCTCGACTGGGGATCCAGGAATTCGACCAGGCCCTGCAGAGCCCCGTTGGTGACCTTCTCCATGTTGGGCTCTTCCACGTAGTCACTCTTGATCTTGGCAAGAACTTCGGTGTATACGGCCAGCGGACGGTAAGCGCCGTCGCCTTCTTGCCCCCTTCCAATCAGAGATCCCACCACCAGCATCAGGGTGAGCAGCGTGGATACGAACACCACGCTGAGCTTGAATCGGGGAGTCATCAGAAACGATCGCCGCCGTTTGTCGACGCGGTCAAATTGCCTTCGTTCATCATACTACGTTCGATTCCATGCGCTCCATTTCATCCGGCGCTCATAAACAGCCAACCCGCTTTGGTTGCCCCCGAAGCATCCGATTGGAAGCCGAGGACGCCCGAACCGAGCCGCCGCCCGCAAGGGTGCGGTCGAGGCCTCGTAAGCATACCGAGTGGCGCGTGAGCACAGCGGGTCACTCGATGAGGCGCGCCGAGGTCTTGTTCCTGCACCCGCGTTCGTTCGCAATCTTGACTGCGGGCTTGCGCCCACAACTCCGTTTCCCGAGCTTGCGGGGGTCCCTGTGTGGCGTAGGCGCCGCCGCGGTGTGACACGGCAACACTGGACTGCTTGCTGGCGCGCGCGGCTCGGAAGGGGTGCCGGCGGAGCCCGAAAAGCGTGGTTCAGCGCAGAACCTATGCGAACATCGGCCTTAACCGCTGGATTTCTTCTTTCGACTCTTCTGGCGGGTCACAACTTGGTTAACGTACTCGGGGTAATTGCGATGCACCATGATGTGGAAGTTGGGCTGATAGAATTCTTCGACCGCGAACAAGTACCCTTTGCGCTTCAACGAAGTCAGCACTCGTCGCAGCCACTGCCGTTGGGCTCGCGCCATGCCTTTTTTCGAGATGTCCAGACTGGCTCCGGTCAGGTGGGTAGAGCGCTTCTTGCCGGAAGCGGGCGCGGCGTTGTGGTTGCGCTTCTCCAAGGACTTTTGATATTTCGCCGTCCTGATGAGGCTGGTAATCCGCAGCCGTTTTCCAAACCGCGCGCGAAACTGGTTGCTGAGCCTGTCCAGAAAAAGTTTTGACCAGGGGCGGAGGTAGTGAAGGCGAGCGGGGACAGCATGCAGGTAGTATCCCCTGGCGTTGGCTGGAACCGGAGTCAGCAGGCGCAGGCGCGCGAAACGGTCGAGCATTTTCTGGTCTTCCAGTCGAGAGAGCCTGTCGCGATTCGCTCGCTCGTTCTGGATCACTTGCGAATCAGAGTTCGCTCGCAGGCTGTTCGCCAGGCTGGTTGCGGGCACCAAGAGACCCAAAACAAGAACAACACAGATTGTTTTGGCTCGTCCCACTGTGACCAGCCTAGCACAGCGCCGTGAAGCAAACGACAAAGGTCGAGGTTTCGCTTGCAAGGCCGTGGCGGGAAAAGGTTTCATCTCTTCTTACATCGTCCGGAAGAGGGGTGAGCTACAGCCAATCCGGTTAACCGGCCGGCATGGCCGCCGGGGCGGCAGAACCTCGGTTGAAGGGTGAATGGTGAGCGCTCCCGATCTCCCCTGCCGACCCTCTTTAGTCTAACAAGGCGTTGATTCTACTGGAGTTCGGAAGAATTTGGTTTGTTTCGTCGTCTGTGGTTCACAAGTTGCCGAAACTTGGGCGGGCGAACGGGACCAGGCGGACAGACGGCTGTCAAGTTCGCCGAACTTGGCCATCATTTCGCTGTGGTTTTTTGACATTTCGGCCCGCAGAGCATTGCGGAGGTCTTCGAAACGCGCGTTCATTTCTCCCCGCATATCGTTTAGCCGAGCGTTCATGTAGGTGTTATTGAGCAGCACGCCAATCAACACGATAATGATCGTAACGGTCGGCATGACGGCGACCGATAGGTAGAACTGCGTATCACTCATCGTTGCTTTGATCCTGACACGCTCGACTCCGCCACAGGCTGATTCGCCGGCTTACCGCTTCACGGGAATCAGCAAGGGCAGGCTGGAAGCCCCGCCAGCCGTTACCACGATCTTCAAGTTTCCGGAGGGCACGGCGGGTGGAATCACGAAGTTGATCTGATAGACCGCCACCAGAGTCGGAGCGTAGAAGCTCCCCAAAACCTTCGCCGGCAACCCGTCGACGGTCACCGCGGGTTCGATCACCGTCGCTGCCGCCGGAACGGGTCCCGGCAGGTTCGTCTCTAGCGGAGGCTCAGTGGGTCCCAGCCCTGTCAGGAAAAGCACAATCACCTCGTCCGGCCGCGCCGGATTCTCGGGCGTCAGGGGACTGAAATCGGAGTGGAGCGCGGCGGCGAATAGACCGTCGGGCAAAATGACCTGGAAAACCCCTGGCTGAACCCAGTGTGTCTGTACGCCCGAGAACGAAGCGACGGAGCCATTGTTCTCGATCGTGACGGTAATGTTATCCGCGGGCGCGGGAACATCCACGGGAACCTGAATATTGATCTGCTCTTGGCCGCTGACGTTGGCGAGAGCGAGAATAGGCACCGGGACGCCATTGACGGCGACACGCACGCCGCCGAGCTCGTGGGGAAGGGGAGAACCACTCGCTTGCAGAATCCCCTCCAGCCGCGCGGTAAGACCGGTCCCGAAGATCGATCCGAGGCTCCCTGGAACCCAGCCCACGGCGAAGCTGGCCCCGTTGACAAATCCGACGGAACTGACAAAGGGGGTGTTTCCCACCACAGTGAGGCCGAAGACTACCGCCAACTCCCCGGCGCGCGCCTCTACCGCGAGGGCGCCGATTGTCTGACCGGCGATGACGCTCGTCGAAGCCCGCCCCAGCCCGTTGGTTTCGACGACCTGAGATTCAAGCGTTGCCCCTCCCTCAAGCACGGTAAATGACACGGGGACGCCCCCAGCCGGTAGTCCCCTATCGTCTCCTAGTTCGACAACCAGCGGCAGAGCCGCCAGCTGGCCAACTGCTACAGCTTGGCCGTCTCCATCAAAGATTGACATCCTCGTCGGGGCGGCGACCACCAAGACCGTAAAGCCGGCACTTGCAGCACCAACCCGCACGGTGATCGTGACCGCTCCTGCCTGGTTGCCGAGTCTTACTATCGCTGACACTTCACCCGACCGCGTGGTGGTTTGACGCGCGTTCTCCAAGGCTGCCGCGCCTGGCGGACTGACAGCCCAGCTAGCCGGCGCTCTGTCAATTGGCGAGCCGCAGATGTCAGTCACGCGGGCCAGCAAAGCCTGCCCTGGGCCGTCGAGGCGTTCCCCGGGACTTCCCGCCAGCCCATCCCCCTGCCTTTTCTCGATTCCCGACGCCGGCCCGACGCCGGCGATGAAGCCGACATCGAGGCTTCTCAATTCCGAGCTCAGCACGGTGGCCGTGATGACCCCGCTCGACATACAGCCGAGCGTGACATCAGCCGCGGCAACCCCGTCCCAAGAGGTGACCACTTCGATCGGGTTCGGCGTGACATCCTGCATCGAACTAAAGGCCATACCGACGTTCGCCATCGGAGTGTTGTCCTTCGCGCCTACCCACAGGCGGACCGCGTTGGGAATGCGCTCTCCGACGACACCGCTAACCCTGCTCGGCGAAAGCAGGACAGCGTGGCCCGGCAAATCCTCTTTGCTCGGTACGATGGTGACGTGAAACGGGTCCTTCAGCGAGCGCCCGGCACTATCGGCCACCCTGATCTCAAGATGCGCGGGCAGCAAAACGTCTCCCGCGGAGCACGCAAACGCCGCCAAACCTTCGCCATCGGTGATAGCCGTGGCCGGGCACGACGCCACGGCCCCAATCACATCCAGGGTCAGGGTCAAACCGGGCAGCGGTTCGGCTCCGGCGAGCGCGCGGACGACCAGCGGGCGAGGAAACGCCTCGTCTTTGAGGACGACCTGGTAGTCCCCAGCGGCCTTACTGAGCCCAGGGAAATCCTGCCCCACGATGTTAAGGTCGAAGACCGCCGACGGAGAGCCGGGAGAAACACGCGCCTGCGCTTGAAACGGATCCGCGATGGGAGGCGTGGCGATCGTATGAGCTACTCCCGAAAGATTCGTTTCCGCCGAAATCGGGTCGAAGGCCACACCGGGCGTCGCACTGCTAAAGGTCACCGACGCCCCGAAAACAGGCCGCCCGTCGGCGGTAATAGCGCGAACAGCTAGAGGCTTGGCGAAGGGCACGCCGACGGCGGAAAGTTGTTGGCTGCCGCCGTAAACTTCGAGAGTGGAAGGGGCGGCTCCCGGAGTCGAGACCAAATCGATCCCGGTCAGCGACGAAGCGGTATCCATATCCCCGAGAACTTCACTAGCCTCGGCGTTCATGCGAATGATCGTTCCCGGCGACCCGAACGCAAGGAACACGCCCTGTCCGCCGGAGCCTGCTTCGAGATCCAGGGCCGGCAGCGGAAAGGCAGCACCCGTCCGAGGATCTTCCAATGCCGACAGGCTCCCGGCGCCGCGGTCCACACGATATACGCCCCGCCCTTCGACCATAGCGTAGGCCGATTCTTGGCCCGGCGACACTACCTTGAGCACCCTGCCGGGCGCGGCGAGCGTGGTTTCCAGGGCGCGTTCCGGCAAGTTGACGAACAAGATTTCCGCGTCGGCGGTTAGAAACGCCGTATCCAAGGGTGCATCCGGGTCGAAACTAATCGACGAAGCCCAGTTCGCCGGCATCTCGATCGCGACTGCGGTCCGCCCGTCTCGGGGGTCAATCTCGAACAGAGAATCGGCGACCACCGCGTACACCGCCGAGGCGTTTGGCGCCGCCGCGATTGCACTGGGTTCGGCAGGCAACCCGGCTTCGACGTCCAGCAGTTGCGGCGGAAGCGTAAGGAGATTGACAACCCGGACCGCGGGAGAACCGGACGTGGTCACGTACGCCCGCGCGGAGTCGGGCGTCACGGCGATCCCGGTTACGTCAGATTTGAACCCTAAAACCTTCGGCACCGGATTGTCCGCATCCAGTGCTTCGAACACGTGCAGAACGGACCCGCCGATGACCAGGAACTGCCGTCCGTCCTCGGTCAAGACCGCCCCTTCCTCTCCCGTCTTGACAGGCTCGATCAACGGGTGTGTAGCAAGAACCGCGAAGGGCGGCGCCGGCCCCAGAACGTCCACGGAGTCAGACGCGACAACGTAGATCTTCAGAAGTTCGTTCGGCCTATCGGGGTCGGGAACGCCGACCGCCTGCAAGCCGCCCCGGCCAACCGTCGGCGAGCCAAGCAGCTGGAGGGTTCCGGCGTCGTGGATACTCACAGCCGCCCCCTGCTCAAACACCACGAGGTAGTCGCCCGCCCCCGGCAGCAAGGGGAAAGCGCCTGCCATGAGCAGACACAAGAGGCTCTTCTGGGATTTTAGTGGCTGGCGGCGGTGAGTGACGGATCCCTCGCCACTGTGAGGCCGACCTCCCGGAGCCTGCTTCGGTGCCATTCAAGGGCTTCGTGACAACTCTACGGCCCCCAAGGCCGGGCGGCGACTGCGTTGGCCAAAAAGAATTACTGATAAACAAAGGGTTACGAGTAGAGCAAGGCTGCTGGCAGGTAGTCGTACAGTCTCCCGAAGGCTGTGAAATGCGGATCCACAACTGTCATCCAGTGGCCACACTCAAAGAGATAACTCCCTGTTTATCAGTGTCTTATTCCCTTTACGAGTTGCCCACGACCGGACTGGCGTGTAGGGTATTTGGGGATTTCTTGGCCGCCTTTTGGGCTCCGATGTGACTGCGGGCGACGTCGGGTCGGCAGGATGGAGGAGCCGGCTACCCGTTGGCCACCCACTAAAAACCCGGAAGAGCCACACAAGAGTCTCGCCAATAGGCACTTCATCCCATCCCTCGAAGCGAAGAGGGAACTGCTTTTAACAATATACAAACATATTCAAGAAAATAGATAGTTTTGTATAAATCATGAATAAATACTGAATACGAATAACAGAGGAGGGACTGCACGCGGCGGATCAGCGGGTTCTGTTCCGCGGCTAGCCTGCATTTCTCACCAGCGGCTAGGCGAAGTGCTTGAGCGGGCCGCGCCGCCTCGGTCGAGAGCGGACTGCCGTTCCTCTACTCGCAGCTCGCGGCCTGAGGCTCAGGCGGTGGTCCTTCGTGTTTCTCCATCGTCCCGCCGCAGCGAGGACATGGCGGCAATAGCTGCCCCTTCTTGACGCTCAAGAAGTGGCTGCACGCCGCGCACTTGTAGGTACTGTCTTCCGCAACCATTATTAGGGCCATGGGTATTCTCTCCGACTATCGGGAGTATGTTAACAAACTCGCTCGGCGACCGGGCTTGGACTATAGCACTGTGTTGGCGCGAGGTCACTGGCCAAGGGGCGGTCAAAAACCGGCGCATCCGTTAACACGGGATCGTCACCCGCAGACTCGTTCCTGCCGCCTGGGACCCCTGCGCGAGAATATCGCCTCCGTGCCGCCGCACCATTTCGCGAGAGCTAAACAGGCCCCAGTTCGTCGCGGCGATCCGCCGATCCTTGACCCCGAATCCGGGATCGAACAGCCGATTGACTTCTTCCTTCGCAAGATTTTTGTTGCGGTGCAAGATGTCGACGTGAACGAAATCGTTCGCCCGCTTAGTCGTGATGAGAATCTTGGCGGGCGTTCCGAACTTTTCAGCCGTGCCTTGCAGCAGGTTCGAGAAAACGGCGCTGATTTGCTGCGGCCGCACCGTCGTCCTAGGAAGAGGATGCAGGTCCAACTCGATTTCGATCTTATCCTTCAACTGAGTTTCCATCATTTCGAGGACGTCCCTCAGGAGCTCATTCAAATCCACCGCTAGTATCTCCGCCCGGTCCAAGTTCGTAAGCCGCTGCATTCGGGCTATGATGGCGCGCAGACGGTCGGCCGACAGGTGAGCCGATCCAAGCAGGTCTTCTTCCATACGATCGAGACGTACTCGGTTTTCCCCCGATGCCTTCCCTCTCTTTTCGTGCAGAGACTGCAAGGTCTGGACCACACTGGCAAGAGCCCCGACTGGGCTATTGAGTTCGTGGCTCAAGGTGGCGGCAAAGCGTCCCATGGTAGCCGCGTTCTCAGAAACAACCAGCAGAGACTGCGTCTGACGCAAGTCGTCGGCCGCACGGAGTTCCCTCTGGTGGGCAGTGTATGTCCGGTAAACGCGACGATACATTACCGCGGAGAGGGCAACGCTCAACCAAACGAGAACGAACAGACCCGAGAACGCATCCGGGCTGGCCGCTTCATTGGGAGGGACCAATCCCCACAGCACGGCAAGGCGGTCGGAGAAGAAAAAGAGGCTCTTCTGGGATTTTAGTGGCTGGCGGCGGTGAGTGACGGATCCCTCGCCACTGTGAGGCCGACCTCCCGGAGCCTGCTTCGGTGCCATTCAAGGGCTTCGTGACAACTCTACGGCCCCCAAGGCCGGGCGGCGACTGCGTTGGCCAAAAAGAATTACTGATAAACAAAGGGTTACGAGTAGAGCAAGGCTGCTGGCAGGTAGTCGTACAGTCTCCCGAAGGCTGTGAAATGCGGATCCACAACTGTCATCCAGTGGCCACACTCAAAGAGATAACTCCCTGTTTATCAGTATCTTATTCCCTTTACGAGTTGCCCACGACCGGACTGGCGTGTAGGGTATTTGGGGATTTCTTGGCCGCCTTTTGGGCTCCGATGTGACTGCGGGCGACGTCGGGTCGGCAGGATGGAGGAGCCGGCTACCCGTTGGCCACCCACTAAAAACCCGGAAGAGCCGAAAAAGAAGGCCTCCATCGCCAAGCCGACCGAGAGTGTGTGCAGAGGGTGCAAAGTCAGCACGAACACGCCGATGAGGATCACCGTGCTTAGCCTGGGAGTGATGGAAGGGATGAGACCAGGATTTCCGTTTTGGCCCTGGCACGGCCACAGTATACATCCGCGCCGGCCCGAATGCCACGTCTTTTCGCGCTGAACCCTGCACATCCCCTCCGCCGGTAGGCGCCAGGGCTCGTCCGTCCGCTCACAGACGTTGATTGCGCGGCCTGAACGGCGCTGCGGCCGACACTGCTCCCTGCCAAACCTTTTTGGAGCCGAAAACTGTTGATCCTAGCCCGGTCAACGCTACCCGCTCGGCAGCGGCAGCGCCCAGATCCTGTGCAGCATGTCACCGAACAGCCGCCGGTTCAGATGCCCCTCGGCCAGCAGCAACCAGTAGTAGCGGGCATGCTTGACCAGCCGCCCGCCGGTCTTCATCAGCCGCTGCTGCAAGCTCGTCAGCGACCAGCTCTTGATGCTTGGTGGCAGTCCCAGCCGCCGCCACAGGTTGCCGAGGTTGTAAGCCAGGACGCTGAGTTGCAAGCGAACTTCGTTCGCGCGAAAACGATGGCACGACAACCGTGTCCAATTCGTGGCCTGCTTGCCTTCCTTGATCCACTGCTCGGCCGTGCCGCGCTTGTTGTAAAAGCGCACCACCGAGCGACTGGGCCGGGTCATGTTGGTGACGATGAAGCCGGGTTGCGCGAACAGTTCGCCCGGGTGGTGCTCAACCTTCGCTACGATGCGCCGCGGTTTGCTCCAACTGGCGGCCTGATAGCGGAAGCTCTTGTAGCGCACCAGGGGCTTGGCGCTCGGCCTGCCCGGTGGCCGAAACAGGATGTCCTCGATCTCCAACTCCAGGCTCTTGTTGGCCGGAATGCGAATGGCGTACTGTACTCCGCGTTCCTCCGAAGCCTCATAAACCTCCGGCTTGGCAAAGGCCGCATCGCCCCGGAAGGCGACCTGCTTGCCCGCAGCCTGTTGGCGCTCGATCTCCGGCAACAATAGCTCATCCCAGTCGTCGGCGCTGTGCACGTTGCCTGGACGCAGCTTTGCAGCGAGGCAATCACCATGACCGTTGAACAAAAGCAACGGATGGTAGCAGACCGACTCGAAGTGTCCGTTGTAGGCACTGCCTTCCTGTTGGCCATGGACCGGACTCTCGGTGGAGTCCATGTCCAGAACGACCCGCTCGGAGTCGTCGAACGCCTCCGCTTGCCCGACCAGCTCTCGGTTCAGCGCCATCAGCCCCAGTAGATTCTCTTCGCTCGCCAGCATCTCCGTCTCGAAGCCGTGCAGCGTCGAGGTCAAGGCCGCACCGCGATCCCAGATCTTCTGCGAACCGATCAGCCGAAACGTCGGATCGATCGAAACCCGCTCGGCGTCGTTGAGGTCCTCGTAGCCCGCCAAGCGGCTGTAGACCGACTGCCGCAACAGATCAGCGAGCGTGAACTGCTTGTTTGTGCCTTGCCGGGAGTCGCTGAGATGCTCGTCAATCAGTTCTCCGAGACCGAGCCGTTCGTCCAGTTCGCGAACCAAAATCAGGCCACCATCAGAAGTGACGTGCGATCCCTGGAAATCGACTTTCAACAAGCCGTTGAAACTTAGCTGGAATGGCTTGGTTTGTTTTTCACCCATTGGGTGTTGGCCTCCATGGCGTCCTCATCGGGCTCTAGCCCCTATGAATAAAGACGCTCAAGGCCGCTGGAAGGTCGGGATGTCAAACATCAAATTGAAAATGCGGGTGAGATCCGGTCGCAACGCAGTTTCCACGTAGACATTCCAGACGAGAAACCCGCAGGTGAAGAAGACGGCCAACCAGCCTATGAGCGCCGCCTTGTTCGTACTCCACTCCGTTCGCCCGAGGCAGAACACTGTGACTCCGAGGACCGAGATTCCCAGGTAGAGGGAGGCTCCTGGCAGCGCAGGCAGCTCTCCGTGGGCCAAGCTGCGAGCCAGGAGAAGGGAGATCGGAACCAAGATGGCGGCGACCCCGTACACCTGAAGCCCTATCCGGCGGAGTCGCGAAACCTCGTCAAGGAAACCCGCGTCGTCCTTCGTATCTGATTGAAGAAAATGAAACCGAACTATCGATCCCAGTTTGTTCATGGCCCGTTCAGAAAGGTTGCTCGGGAATCGCTCAGTAGCTGCCATCCGTTAGACTCCGGTCACGGCGACAAGGCTAATATCGTCCGAGATGCCGTCGGCGCCTCCAAAAGCGAGCCCCCGTTCCACAAGGGTTCGGACGACGTGGCCACCGTCTTTGTCCCTCATCTCCACAAGGGATTTCAGTAATTCATGCTCTTCAAAAAATTCACCGTTGTCTCCACGAATCTCACCGAGACCGTCCGAAGTCACCAATAAATGGTCGCCTAGGTTGATCTCCAACTCGCGGGTGTCAAAGTGATCTGGTCCCGCCTGAGGAAAGAGTCCCAGAGGAAGACCGGATAGTGGAATCTGATGCACATCCGCCTCTTGTCCCGAGCACAGGACGAACGGGTAGGGCAGCCCGGCGTTGGCAATCTGCACGTGATGGCCGTCCGCACCTAGCTCGACGACCGTCGCGGCGGCGAACATTCCCTCCGGCAAAAACCGGTGCAGGCGGCTGTTCATGTCGGCGAGCAGTTGGAGGGGGTTCGATGCACGCGAGGCTGTCTCTTGGAAGATGGCCTTCAACAGCATACTCGTGAGCGCCGCCTGGATGCCGTGCCCGGTAACGTCGGCAAGCAGCCAAATCACCCGCCCATCGCCGGAACTGACGTCGTAGTAATCCCCACCGACGGCTACACTTGGCCGATAGGCGACGTTCACTTCGAAGCCTTTTACCTGCGGGAAGTTCTCCGGCAGCAGACTTCGCTGGACCCGCGCGGCCATTTCCACTTCCTTTTCAAGCGATTTGTGGCGACTGGCCAACTCACCATGCTCTTTCATCAACCTGTTAAGGGCCTTGATCTTCTCGGAAAGATCCTGCCGGAGGCTTTTCTCCTCCAAGGCGTGGCGTACGAGAATCAGCAGTTCCTCGTTGTCCCATGGTTTTTCCAGATAGTGGTAAAGCCCCACTTCATTGATCGCTCGAATCGCGTTTGCCTTATCGGCGAACCCCGTCAGCAGTATCCGGGGCGCTTCCGGTTGTAGATTACGCGCTTGTTTGAGAAAGTCGATACCGCTCATCGTGGGCATCAGGAAGTCGCTCAGGATCAGGTCGACTCGCTGAGTTTTTAGTTTTTCACTCGCTTCGTAGGGATCGCTAAAGGTTAACAGGGTATAGTCGGTCTCAAGCGAGAATAGGCTCCGCAGAGAACTGAGTATAAGCTCGTCGTCGTCGACGACAACGAGCGTGCGGCCGTCTTCGGTCTCTGCACCCATTGACTGGACTTGACCTGACTGTCAGCGACGTGACCCTGCCCGTGCCCTAATAATAGCTGTAGCGCCAAAATTCCATCGCCAGGATCCAGAGAACAAACCCGAGGGCGGTGACGCCTACAACGATCCAGAAAAGCCGGCTGATGAATTGGGCTGCCTCGCGCCTCGGCGGTGTCGATTATAGTAGAACGTTCTCGACGTTCGCGGCCCTTGCTTCTCGCCCGTCGCCATTATAAGGGAACCGGCTCGGCCGGATGGCGGGCAAGACCCCATCGGTCGTACATCCTACGGCCGCGCGGCGCCTTGGGCGCTAATGCGGCGAGCGGCTAATAGAATAGTATAGGTGCCAAAAGGTGGGCTATCGCCAGCCGGCGCGGGCGGTGCCTTTTGATGCTCCTTTTGATGCTAATGAAGCGGGGCAGTTATGACGGGACGCGACAAGAGCTTGGCCCGCTGCCAAGAGGTAGAAGCCGCCCGAGGTGAATCTTGCTTCGGTGAAAAAGCGGGATCCGGCCCCGGAGGCATCGCGAAAGAAAAGCTTGGTGCATCTTTCGCAAATACGGTTACGAAAGGTGGCCAACTGCGGACGCGATGAATCGCGCCCCTACTGATGGGCTTGACCATCTTGCGTTCAGCCGTAGGGGCGCAAATTCATTGCGCCCGAGCTGAGGAGCCGCGATACCTTGACACGCTGAACGATAGGTAAATGTATTTGCGTAGTGCTGTACTAAGATCGCTTGCATGAAGCCCCGATTTTCGATTTGAGTTTGACATTCCGACTTTGCGGTGGCGTTCAGCGTCTTTATTCATAGGGGCTAGAGCCCGATGAGGACGCCAGGGAGGCCAACACCCAATGGGTGAAAAAGAAACAAAGCCGTTCCAGCTAACTTTCAATGGACTTCTCAAAGTCGATTTCCAAGGATCGCACGTCACTTCCGACGGTGGCTTGATTTTGGTTCGCGAACTGGACGAACGGCTCGGGTTCGGAGAACTGATTGACGAGCATGTCAGCGACTCCCGGCAAGGCACAAACAAGCAGTTCACGCTCGCTGATCTGTTGCGGCAGTCGGTCTACAGCCGCTTGGCGGGCTACGAGGACCTCAACGACGCCGCGCGGGTTTCGATCGATCCGACGTTTCGGCTGATCGGTTCGCAGAAAATCTGGGATCGCGGTGCGGCCTTGACCTCGACGCTCCACAGCTTCGAGACGGAGATGCTGGCGAGCGAAGAGAACCTGCTGGGGTTGATGGCGTTGAACCGGGAGCTGCTCGCCCAAGCCGAGACCCAAGACAACTCCGAGCGGGTTGTTCTGGACATGGACTCGACGGAAAGCCCCGTCCACGGCCAACAGGAAGGCAGCGCCTACAACGGCCATTTCGAGTCCGTCTGCTACCACCCGCTGTTGCTGTTCAACAGTCACGGCGACTGTCTGGCGGCCAAGCTCCGTCCGGGCAATGTGCACAGCGCTGAGGACTGGGATGAACTGCTCCTGCCCGAGATCGAACGTCAGCAGAACCATGGCAAAGAGGTTGCCTTCCGGGGGGATGCAGCCTTTGCCAAGCCAGAGATTTACGAGGCTTCGGAGGAGCGTGGCGTGAAGTATGCCATCCGCCTTCCGGCGAACGAGAACCTGCGGCGTGAAGTTGCCGAGCTGTTGGTGCGGCCGGTGGGAAGACCCACTCGGAAGCCTTTGGTGCGCTACAGGAGCTTTCTCTACCGGGCAGCGAGCTGGAGCAAGGCCCGAAGGGTCGTGGCCAAGGTGGAGCATCACGCTGGGGAGCTGTTTCCACGGGACAACTTCATCGTCACCAACCTGACTCTGCCGAGCCGCTCCGTGGTGCGCTTCTACAACAAGCGCGGGACGGCCGAGCAGTGGATTAAAGAAGGCAAGCAGGCGACGCATTGGACCAGGCTGTCGTGCCATCGCTTCCGGGCGAACGAAGTGCGCTTGCAGTTGAGTGTGCTGGCCTACAACCTGGGCAACCTGTGGCGGCGGCTGGGACTGCCACCAAGGATCAAGAGCTGGTCGCTGACGAGCTTGCAACACAGGTTGATGAAGACCGGCGGTCGGCTGGTCAAGCACGCGCGGTATTACTGGCTGCTGCTGGCCGAAGGACATTTGAACCGCAGGCTGTTCGGCGACATGCTGCACAGGATCTGGGCGCTGCCGCTGCCAAGCGGGTAGCGTTGACCGGGCGAGGATCAACAGTTTTCGGCTCCAAAAGGTTTCGCAAGGAGCAGTGTCGGCCGGAGCGCCGTTCAGTCCGCTCAATCAACGTCTGTGAGCGGATGGACGAGCCCTGGCGCCTACCGGTGGAGGTCATGTGCAGGGTTCAGCGCGAAAAGACGTGGTATGCGGGGCAGCGCGGGTGTATACTTTCACCGTGCCAGGGCCAAAATGGAAATCCTGGTGAAGATCGATTCCCATAACCATTTCTGGAAGTACACGCCCGAAGACTACCCTTGGATGACCGGCGAGCTGGCGGCTCTGAGAAGCGACTTCCTGCCCGAGCACCTGAAACCGGAAATATCGGCCGTCGGCATCGATGGCGCGGTGGCGGTTCAAGGGCGTTCGAGCCTGCTGGAAACCGCGTGGCTGCTCGACTTGGCGGACGCGCATGATTTCATCCCCGGCGTCGTTGGCTGGGCACCGCTCGTCAGCCCGACGATTCGGGAAGAACTCGGCAAGTTTGCCTCTCGGCCGAAGCTCAAGGGCCTGCGCCACATCATTCAAGAGGAGCCCGACGACGACTACATCCTCCGTGAGGACTTCAACGCCGGCGTCAGCCTGCTTCGTGAATTCGATTTGGTCTACGACATTCTGATCGCCGAACGCCACCTGCCGCAAACACTTGCGTTCGTCGATCGCCACCCGCATCAGGTGTTTGTCGTGGATCACATCGCCAAACCGCGGATCAGGGAGGCGATGATTTCTCCGTGGAAGGAAAATATGGCCGAGTTGGCCCGCCGTCCGAACGTCTTTTGCAAGCTCTCGGGCGTGACTCACGAAGCTGACCACAAGAGCTGGAACGAAGACGAGATCCGCCCCTACATGGATGTCGCCTTGGAGGCCTTCGGTCCCCGGCGACTGATGTTCGCCTCCGACTGGCCAATCTGCCTGTTGTCCTGCGGTTACGAACGTTGGTATGCGGTCGTCGCAAACTTCATCTCGCGACTGTCCGGGTCAGAGCAAGAGCGGATTTGGGGCGGCACAGCTTCTGAAGCTTACAAGCTGTAGCAGCCTGGTGACCCGGCCCGACCGTGGCGCGTCGGCTGCTCCGTCGAAAACCCGCCGGTGTTCATCCCTTTGGGTTGGCGAACTTTTGAACCAAGCACTCGCTGTGGGCCGCGACTTCAACCGTGAATCTTCTTTTCACGGCCCTCCCATTCTTTCTCGCGCAGCTTGAATTTCTGAATTTTCCCAGTCGCCGTCTTGGGCAGCTGTCCAAACTCTACGTGCTTGGGACATTTGAAGTGAGACAAGCGGTCTCGAGTGAAGCGGATGATCTCCTCGGCGCTGACCTGCCCGCCTGGGAGCACCGCTACAAAGGCCTTGGGGACTTCTCCCCACTTTTCGTCCGGCACGGCCACCACGGACACCTCGAATACAGCGGGATGCTCCATGATGACCTTCTCAACTTCCTGGCTGGATATGTTTTCGCCGCCCGAGATGATGATATCCTTGGCCCGGTCCTGTAATTCGATATAGCCGTCGGGATGCCATACCGCAAGGTCGCCGGAGTGGAACCATCCCCCTCGAAAGGCCTTCTTCGTGGCCTGGGGATCGTTGTAATAGCCCGTCATGACGTAGTTCCCACGCATGACGACTTCGCCCATTGTCTTGCCGTCCCGCGGAACATCCCTCATCCGTCTGTCGACGACCCGCAGCCCGGCCCCGGCGTTGATGTAGGGCACCCCCTGACGCGCCTTCAAACGAGCACGATCCTCGGCGGCGAGGTTCTCCCACTGGGGCTGGTCAGCGCAGATAGTGTGCGGTCCGTGGGTCTCGGTCAGCCCGTATGCGTGGTGGAGACGCGCGCCCATCCGCTCGATCTTGCGGATCACCTGAGGCGCCGGCGGGGCCCCGGCCGTGGTGATGGTGACGCCGGAAAGATCCTGCCCCTCGGCCGCGGGCGACGTGTAGAGCGACGTGAGAACGGTGGGAGCGCAGCAGAGATGAGTCACGCCCTTTCCCCGGATCAGCCGGTACACCTGAGGCGGGTCGACCCTTCGCAGGCAGACGTGTGTCCCACCGACGGCCGTCACCGCCCAGGTAAAACACCAGCCGTTGGTGTGGAACATGGGCACCGTCCACAGGTAGACGCTGCTCGCGTTCAACCCGGCCTCCATGGCCTCGCCCAGCGCGTTCAGATACGCTCCCCGAGCGTGATATTCGACGCCTTTGGGGAATCCCGTGGTGCCGGACGTGTAGTTGATCGCAATCGTGTCACGCTCCGAGATGGCTTCGGGCGGTGAGTGGTCGCCGGGCGCTGACGCGAGAAACGATTCGTAGTCGGGACCAGGGATATCCTCGGCCCTCGGGGCCGTGTCCACGATTTGTACGTAATCGGCGACGCCGGGAGCCTGGCCTTCAAGGGCCCGGACCGCCGGAGCCAGCTCGGAATCAAAAACCAAGACCTTCGCTCCCGAGTGTTTGAGAATGTAGGCAATCTCGCCCGCGGCAAGCCTGGTGTTAAGCGCCACGAGGATGGCTCCCAGTCGCAGGGGGCCAAAGTGGGCCTCCAACATCTGCGGGATGTTGGGAGCCAGGAAAGCGACGCGGTCCCCCTTCTTGACACCGGCTTGGCGCAGAGCCCCCGCTAGCCGCTTCACCCGTTGATCGAAATGCTCGTAGGTATAAACCCGATCGTTATGGATCAGCGCGGGCTTATGCGGATAAACGAACGCACTGCGTTCGAGAAACGACAGGGGTGTGAGATTCTCGTAGGAAACGCGGTCTCTCATGTCGATGATTTGTTCGGGCCCGAAAAGTATACACGACACCCAGCACGCGGGCCCGGTACGACGTCCGGCAAGAGCCGCCTAGCAGCCCATGGCGAAAGTCGCGGGGAAGCGAATTGGCCGGCTGTACCCGATTTTTCGAGACGTTTACTTTCGCCACGGGCTGCTAGAGACCGGGAGTAAGCTGCTTCTTCAGCCTCACGACGACGTCGCGCGCCTGGCCGTGGAGTTTGTTGGGGCTGGGCTGAAACTCCTTGAGGAAGGTGGACCACAGCACGCGCCGCGAACTGACATCGACGAGAAAGAGCGTCCCCTTGGGACGGCTCAGCGCGCGATTGGTGGGCCTTTGCAGTCGGACACCGGCTTCGATGCTGTCTCCCGATTCGTCTTCCTCTTTCTTCGCCTCACCCTTCTCGGCTTCGTCGGGTTGGGGTAGCGGGAAAAACTCTTCCATCGCCGCCAGGAAGGGAGCGTCAATGCGGTCGGTAAGAACCGCGCCGGCCAACTTCGGATCGACGACGACCTCGAAGACATCTTCCTCGCTGATTTGCTCAGCCAGATACTGGTCGAACGAGTTGAGCATGGGCCAAATATAGACCGAGCGAACGCGAGACAACTGGGAGAGATCGGAGGCGGCCAGCAACAAAGACGAGAACGTCGCCATCGCCGCCAGCCGGCACAAAGAAGCCTTCCGCATGCCGCGATTATAGCACCGGGCCGACATGACAGAAGCGCGGCCGGCCAGCTACGATCAGTAGGCATGGAAGGATCTCCCTGCCCGATCGGTTTCCGTCGATGGCGAGTCCGGCCCCTCTGAAACGATGTACAGAGACCTGACCATCACGGTGATCATTCCCTGCCTCAACGAAGAGCAGGGCATCGACGAAGTCCTCGGACGCATGCCTGACTATGTCGACGAGGTCATCGTGGTGGATAACGGTTCGACCGACCGATCGGCCGCCGTGGCGCGTTCCCGCGGCGCCAAAGTCATCCGGGAGGATGTACGCGGCTACGGCCGGGCTTACAAGAAGGGATTCGCCAACTCCACCGGCGATGTGATTGTTACCCTTGACGGCGACCACTCCTACCCGGTCGACGCGATTTCCTATTTGCTCGAAGCATTCAATCATCTCTCCGTCGACTTCCTGAACGCGTCGCGATTTCCCGTGCGCGATCGCCGTGCGATGAGCCTGAAACACAGGATCGGCAACTTGATCCTGTCGCTTACCATGTCCGTCCTGTTCTTTCGCTGGGTGCGCGACTCTCAGTCAGGCATGTGGGTCTTCCGCCGGTCCATTCTCGAAGACATTCGCCTGGATTCCGACGGCATGGCATTTTCGGAAGAAATCAAAGTGGAGGCCCTCAAAAACCCCAAGATCCGGTTCGCGGAGATGCCCGTGATGTACACCTCGCGGTTGGGGGAAATCAAGCTTCAACCGTGGCGCGACGGGATTGCCAACTTGCTATTCCTGTTCAAGAAGCGGCTACAGTTTTAACCCGCTCAAACCCTAGCACCGAGCGTTCCGAGCCGCGACCGCGAAGGAGCGGTCCAGTAATTGCCGCCTATAAACGATCGCGAACTTATGGGACCAAGCACTAGCAGTCGGTAGCCCGCTTTCCCCACCATGGCCCGCGGTGGATGAGGCGAAAGGCCCGGTGGCCGGAAGAACTCGATCGGCTGGAGCTTCACGATTTTCCACCTATCCTTGACTCGCTCGAACCGAAGCTTCAGCAACTCGCGGCGTGTGTCTATCCCCCCAAATGCGCTGATCGGTCGGAGCCGCAGTATCCAGTCGACTTCGACCAGATAGGCCTCGCCTTCGGCCTCGACCTTGGTGACCTCGGTCGAAGAGGCGATCTCGCTGTGGCGGGTGAGGGCATCGACGTCGGACTCCAGCGCGGAATAGTCGGCGAAGCGCTCGCGGTCAAAGTAGAAGAGAAACGAAGCAGCGTTGCCGGCCGCGAGGGACCGTCCGGCATCCCGCACGATCTGAGCCATCCGGGCGGCGTCGGATGGCGCGGGCTGGGGGGAGAGAGGGGTTGCACAGACCGCCGCCAAAAAGAGCAGATACACCGGCAGCCCGCGGTAGCGGTGGAGGTCGCGGGCTGCTGGTCTGCGGCGCGTGTCGCCGCTCACGTTCGGTACTCGGCGTTGATCTTGATGTAGTCTTCGGTCAGGTCGCAGGTCCAAAAGCGCGCCGTGCCGCGGCCGCCGCCGCGAATTCGAAACTCGAGAAGCGAATCGTCGGCCTCCATCGTGGCCTGGACTTCTTCTTCCGAGAAGTCGGCTCTCACGCCGCGACGGCAAACCGGATGCCCGTTCAGCGAAACGTCTACCTTGGTGGGGTCAAACCCCACGCCGCTTGCTCCCGCCGAGGAGAGAATCCGCCCCCAGTTCGGGTCCGCGCCCGCCAAAGCGGTCTTGACGAGCGGGGAGTTCGCAATCGCCCTCGCGAGCTTGGAAGCGGTTTTATCCGTCGGCGCGCCGCGAACTTCGATCGCCAGCAACTTTCTCGAACCCTCGCCGTCGGTCACAATCGCCACGGCCAGTTCCTCCGCCAACCGGCCCAGAGCCTCTTCAAATAGAGCGCGATCTTTCCGGCCGAGCCGAACACCGGACGCCCCGTTCGCGAGCAGATACACCGTGTCGTTTGTCGACGTGTCGCCATCCACCGAAATGCAGTTAAAGCTGCGATCGACCGCCCGCTTCAGCATGCCTCGAAGCGTTGCCGCTTCGACAGCGGCATCGGTCAAGATAAAGCTCAGCATCGTGGCCATGTTCGGTTGGATCATGCCGGCGCCCTTGGCCATACCCGCCAGGCGGACCACGCCCCGCCGCGTCTTTACTTCGGCGACCGCGGTTTTGGGAAACGTGTCGGTCGTCATGATGGCGTGAGCGGCCGGCTCGAGGCCGTCGGGCGCAAGGTTTTTGGCTAAGCCGGGCAGAGCGGCTACGATCAGTTTTTCGTCCAGCGGCTCGCCGATGACCCCCGTCGAGGCCAGCAAGACCTGGCTGGTGGGGATACCCAACCGCTTGGCAGCCGCCCGAGCCGTTGCTCGCGCTACCTTTCGCATCGTGGGCGTGGCGCAGTTGGCATTTCCGGCATTGGCCACGATCGCGCGGCAGACGCCTCCGCTTCTTCGCAAATGCTCCTCGGAGACGGTAACCGGGGCGGCCGCCACTACATTCTTGGTGAACACGGCCGCCGCCGCGGCCGGCTGGTCCGAGACGATCAGCGCGAGATCATCATCGGTCTGCTTGCGAATACCGGCGTACGTCGATGCAAAACGATAGCCCAGCGGGACGCTCACTGGAGTGCTTCTCCTAACACTTCATCCGGCGCGATCCGATAGCCGCGGGCAAATTCGGCGGCCGGCATTTGCTTCTTCCCTTCAAGCTGGAGTTCTTCGAGAACCAGCGCTGTCCCAGCGCCGCAACCGGCTTCGAGGTTGCCCTCGGCCATGGAGATCGCACCTGGCTCCGCGGACTCCTCGACCTTCTGGCGTGCTCCGCGAACGTGAAGCCGCTTGCCGCGGAAGCTCGTGTAGGAGCCGGGCCAGGGAGTGAACCCTCGGATGCGGTTGAAGATTTCGCCGGCCGTCAGATTCCAGTCGATCCAGCCGTCTTGGCGCTTCAATATCGGTGCGTAGGTGGCCTCGGTCTCGTCCTGCTTTTCAGCGGCAAGCGTTCCTTGCTCGAGACCGGCCAACGTTTCGACCAGCAAGTCGGCGCCCACCCGGGCCAGGCGCCCGGCTAGCTCAGGGGCGCTTTCGAGAGGCCCAATCTCTACCTCCCGCTTCAACAACATATCACCGGCATCGAGGCGCTTCTCGATCAGCATCGTCGTCACGCCGGTCACCGTCTCTCCATTCACAATCGCCCAATTGATCGGCGCCGCCCCGCGATATTTCGGCAGCAGCGATGCATGAACATTAACACATCCCCAGCGAGGAAGGTCCAGGATCGGCCGCGGCAGGATCTGCCCGTAACCGACGACAACAATCACTTCAGGATCGAGTTGCCGGAGCCGCTCGAGAACCTCCGGGGCCTTGACGCGGGCGGGTTGCTCGACGGGTATCCCGAGCTCGAGCGCCTTGCTCTTAACCGGCGATGATCGTAGCCGGCGGCCGCGCCCGGCGGGACGATCGGGCTGCGTCATGACCGCGGCAACCTCGTGTCCCTGTTCTAAGAGAGCTTCGAGGGTGGGCACGGCCAGCTCCGGGGTCCCCATAAAAACCGTGCGCATCCGTCAATCCCACTCTCCCTTGCGCCTCAATCTGCGGATTTTGCGCTTGATGATCTCCCGCTTCAGACGGCTCACGTGCTGAAAGAAGAGTATGCCGTTGAGGTGATCGATCTCGTGCAGCATGGCCCGCGCCTGAAGCGCTTCGCCGGTCACTTCGAACCAGTTGCCTTCGACATCCTGGGCGCGCGCCGTCGCCGTGTAAGCGCGCTTGACCTGTTCGCGAAAGTCGGGGACGCTGAGACAGCCCTCTTCGCCGACCTGCTCGCCTTCGGCGGACGTGATTTCCGGATTGATGAGAACTAACTTCTCGTTTTCATCCTCGCCCGCGGAGCAATCAATCACCGTGAGACGTTGGGAGAGGCCGATCTGCGGGGCCGCCAAGCCCACGCCCGAAGCGTCGTGCATCGTTTCAAACATGTCGGCGATCAACCGGCGCAACTCCGGCGTGTCGAACTCCGTCACCGAATCGGACGGAGTCTCCAAGACCGGGTCACCATACTTGACAATCTTTCGGATCATGGAGGAAATTCATCACACACCGGGTGCCATCCCGTCTTCTCTCGGCGGTCCTCCTATTCTATCGGGCAGGCGATGGGGAATCCATGCGCGGCTCTTTGCATGCTTCGGCCCTTCGAAACGCTCAGGAGGAACGGACCGCTTCGCGGACGCGAAAGAAAAGCATTCCTTGCTCGATGGCGTCGTCGAGGGCGTCATGGGTATGCGGGGGGAGCCCCGCGAACCATTCGCGCGGCATGGTCCCTTTGGAAGTTGCCAGGTAAGGCGCTCCAAGGGCCGCCACCGCGAGGGTCTTGATGTCGAGCGCCTGAAAACCGAAAGGACTTTCCTTGGTGAAAGACATCAGGTACCAGTAAACGAATAGAAAGTCGTAGTTCGCCGGGTAGCCGACGAAAAGCGGCTTCCCGGGCAGAGCTTTCAGCCACTCGCCATATTCCTTCATGACCGTCGCCGGGTCGCGCGGATTTTCGGTGGCGCGGATCCAGGCCTCCGGCTGGCCGCTCCACCACTTCATCGTCTGGGGATCGGGCTTACTGCCGGGAAGCGGCTTTAGATTGGCCCGGAAAGTGGCCACGAGGTCTCCGGAATCGGTGAAGGCGGCTGAACCAATCGACAACATCGAATGCGGTCCCGGCAGGGGGCCGTCGGCCTCCATGTCGGTCGATACGTAAATCTCATCCATAAGAAAGGTCTCCAGACGGTGCGGAAACTCGAGACGGCTGAATGCTTAAGCCAGGATTTCCGTTTTGGCCTTGGCACGGCCACAGTATACATCCGCGCCGGCCCGAATGCCACGTCTTTTCGCGCTGAACCCTGCACATCCCCTCCGCCGGTAGGCGCCAGGGCTCGTCCGTCCGCTCACAGACGTTGATTGCGCGGCCTGAACGGCGCTGCGGCCGACACTGCTCCCTGCCAAACCTTTTTGGAGCCGAAAACTGTTGATCCTAGCCCGGTCAACGCTACCCGCTCGGCAGCGGCAGCGCCCAGATCCTGTGCCAAACCTTTTTGGAGCCGAAAACTGTTGATCCTAGCCCGGTCAACGCTACCCGCTCGGCAGCGGCAGCGCCCAGATCCTGTGCAGCATGTCACCGAACAGCCGCCGGTTCAGATGCCCCTCGGCCAGCAGCAACCAGTAGTAGCGGGCATGCTTGACCAGCCGCCCGCCGGTCTTCATCAGCCGCTGCTGCAAGCTCGTCAGCGACCAGCTCTTGATGCTTGGTGGCAGTCCCAGCCGCCGCCACAGGTTGCCGAGGTTGTAAGCCAGGACGCTGAGTTGCAAGCGAACTTCGTTCGCGCGAAAACGATGGCACGACAACCGTGTCCAATTCGTGGCCTGCTTGCCTTCCTTGATCCACTGCTCGGCCGTGCCGCGCTTGTTGTAAAAGCGCACCACCGAGCGACTGGGCCGGGTCATGTTGGTGACGATGAAGCCGGGTTGCGCGAACAGTTCGCCCGGGTGGTGCTCAACCTTCGCTACGATGCGCCGCGGTTTGCTCCAACTGGCGGCCTGATAGCGGAAGCTCTTGTAGCGCACCAGGGGCTTGGCGCTCGGCCTGCCCGGTGGCCGAAACAGGATGTCCTCGATCTCCAACTCCAGGCTCTTGTTGGCCGGAATGCGAATGGCGTACTGTACTCCGCGTTCCTCCGAAGCCTCATAAACCTCCGGCTTGGCAAAGGCCGCATCGCCCCGGAAGGCGACCTGCTTGCCCGCAGCCTGTTGGCGCTCGATCTCCGGCAACAATAGCTCATCCCAGTCCTCGGCGCTGTGCACGTTGCCGGGACGCAGCTTGGCAGCGAGGCAATCACCATGACCGTTGAACAAAAGCAACGGGTGGTAGCAGACCGACTCGAAGTGTCCGTTGTAGGCACTGCCTTCCTGTTGGCCATGGACCGGACTCTCGGTGGAGTCCATGTCCAGAACGACCCGCTCGGAGTCGTCGAACGCCTCCGCTTGCCCGACCAGCTCTCGGTTCAGCGCCATCAGCCCCAGCAGGTTCTCTTCGCTCGCCAGCATCTCCGTTTCGAAGCCGTGCAGCGTCGAGGTCAAGGCCGCACCGCGATCCCAGATCTTCTGCGAGCCGATCAAGCGAAACGTCGGATCAGCCGAGACCCGCTCGGCGTCGTTGAGGTCCTCGTAGCCCGCCAAGCGGCTGTAGACCGACTGCCGCAACAGATCAGCGAGCGTGAACTGCTTGTTTGTGCCTTGCCGGGAGTCGCTGAGATGCTCGTCAATCAGTTCTCCGAGACCGAGCCGTTCGTCCAGTTCGCGAACCAAAATCAGGCCACCATCAGAAGTGACGTGCGATCCCTGGAAATCGACTTTCAACAAGCCGTTGAAACTTAGCTGGAATGGCTTGGTTTGTTTTTCACCCATTGGGTGTTGGCCTCCATGGCGTCCTCATCGGGCTCTAGCCCCTATGAATAAAGACGCTCAAGGCCGCTGGAAGGTCGGGATGTCAAACATCAAATTGAAAATGCGGGTTAAGTAGTCCGTTTTATCAATACGCTCACGTTTCGGGCGGCTGCAAGCGGGCACAGCATGCTGTGCCCCTACAGATCTGTCAAGCGGCTATACCGATCCCCGGCGCGCCCATCCGGGTCTTGGACCAACCCAAAGAAGCTAGCCCGCATTTCTCGCCACCTGACGGTCGAAGCACGCAATAGGCCCGCCATTACTACGTTGCGCTTGCTCGCCGTGCTCAACGTACTGTAAAGCGGGCTAAAACTCCCGCACCTGTTTCTGAAAGCCCTCGAAGTTGCGTTTGGTTTCGCCCAGCGAGTCGCCGCCGAACTTTTCGAGAAACGCCCCGGCAACAACGATCGACACCATCGCTTCCCCAATCACGCCCGCGGCGGGAATGACGGCGACGTCGGAGCGTTCATAAGCCGCCATCGAGGGCTCGCGCGTATCGAGGTCGACCGACTCAAGCGGCCGCCTCAGGGTCGAGATCGGCTTGATGTAGCCGCGCACGATGAGGTCTTCCCCGTTCGTCATACCGCCTTCGAGACCGCCGGCCCGGTTAGACCCGCGATGGAACGCCTGCCTCTGTTTGTCGTAGTGAATCGAATCTTGGACCTTCGATCCCGGACTAAGGGCGGCGAGCATTCCGCGGCCGATTTCAACTGCCTTCAAGGCCTGCATCGACAAGATAGCCTGCGCCAGCCGGCCGTCGAGACGCGAATCCCAGGTGATGTGAGAGCCCAAACCGACGGGGACGTTGTGGGCAACCACTTCAAAGACGCCGCCGCGGGTGTCTCCGGTCCTAAAGGCCTCGTCCACTTCGGCCTTCATACGCTGCTCGGTGTCGGAATCGACGCAGTTGAGCAGAATTTCGTCTTTCCGATAGAGCGCTTCGAGTTCTTCCCAGCCGGCGTCTCGTTCCAGAGCGACATTGCCGACAGCGATGACGTGGCTGAGGATGCGAATGTCAAACTCCGCCAGGAACAACCTGCACAGGGCTCCGACCGCGACTCGGGAGGTGGTTTCCCGGGCGCTGGCCCTCTCGAGGACGTAGCGAGCGTCGTGGAAATTGTACTTGAGGCTGCCGGCGAGATCGGCGTGTCCGGGCCGCGGACGCTTCACCGGTTTGGCCTTCCCCGCGCTGCCTTCGGCGTCCTCGACCGGCAGGGCTTCGCTCCAATTCTTCCAATCCCGGTTCTGGAGCAGAATGGCGATCGGAGAGCCGATCGTTTTTGAGTGCCGCACGCCGGATACAATATGAGCCTTGTCGCTCTCGATCTTCATCCGCCCGCCGCGGCCGAACCCCTGCTGCCTGCGCCAAAGCTGGCGGTTGATGAAATCGAGCGGGACGGGCACCCCGGCCGGCAGACCCGTCAGGGTCGCCACCAGCGTTTCTCCGTGCGATTCACCAGCCGTTTCGAAACGAAGCATGTTAGCCTTGCAAGCGAGTTTTAGACTTAATCATAGCGAAGCCGGCCGGGGCGGCCTCGACGTCTGGGAGGCCGGCTCACGTCCGTCCGTGACGCTCTAGTGCCATGGGGACAGCACGATCAGGAGGACCACAAGTGAACACGACCCCGCTCATGGGCATCCACGCCGTCACCGAAGCCTTGCGCGCCGGGCGCGGCCTGGAACGGGTCGTCGTCGCGCGAGGGACACGGAACCCGCGGCTCAAGGCCATTGTCGAAGAGTGCCGGCAGCGGAAAGTGCCCGTGCGCTTCGAGCCTCGGGAGGCGCTGGATCGAGTTGCCCAAGGCGAAGTCCACCAAGGCGTCACCGCGGTTGTCGCCTCGAAACCCTACGGCAACTTGGGCGATATCGTTGAAGCGCTTAAGCATCCCGGCTTGGTCGTAGTCCTTGACGGCGTTGAGGACCCGCACAATCTGGGGGCGATTATTCGCTCCGCGCACGCGGCCGGCGTCGACGCCGTCGTGATCCCCTCCAGACGCTCAGCCGGAATCACGCCGACCGTCGCCAAGGCGGCAGCCGGGGCGATCGAGTACGTCGAGGTTGCTCGTACGCCCAACATTAGCCGCGCGCTGACTACGCTCAAGGACAAGGGCTATTGGGTGATTGGCCTCGATGAAAAGGCCGAAGAAAACTATGACCAGGCCGACTATCGCGGTAATACCGTTCTTGTTTTGGGACGCGAGGGAAAGGGACTCCACCAGTTGACAGCCAAACGGTGCGACACTCTGGTGAAGATACCCGTTGCCGGGCGAATCGCCTCGTTGAACGTCTCGGTGGCGGCGGGCGTTGTACTGTTCGAGGCGCTGCGCCAGCGTCAGGGGAGGAAGATGTAGTGCTAGGACTTGTATCGACGAGCGGCTCCTCTGTCAATCCCGGCGCACGTGTATTGCCGCGTTTGCCGTCTTCCAGCATTGGGGGGAGTGACAATGTCCGAACGTTTTAGCGTCCGCCATCCGCCGAGAAAGTTGTTACTCATCGTCTGCTGGGCCGTAGTCAGCTCGGTCTCTGCCGACGCCCAGACCCGCGAGCAGATGGACAAGCACGAAGAGTCCTACTTCCCCGGTATTCTCTTTCGGAATCAAGATCCCGTGGCCACGAGCGTCTTCAGCGGCAAGTGTCCGGAGTTTGAATCCCGAGCGTGCAAGTACGACACGCAGGTGTCCCAGGAGTGCCAAGTCGTCGGCACGTCGCCTTTGGGAACCGTCGGCGGGAGGCGGTTTCTCCTGGCTCGCTATCGTCGGACGGTCTCTGTTCACGAAGAATCGAGGTGCGAAACGGACGAGGCGCTGGTTTTTGAGTCAATTGACGAAGAGCGCTCCCGGCCGATCTGGTATGACGCCACGGAGCGGAAGTTCACGTTCCTCAAAGACGTGTCGCTTTCTCACTCCAAGAAGCACTCCTTCCTGGTCGTCGACTACTGCGTAAACGGAACCGGGGGATGCTGGCAGTCAGCATATATCTGGTCAGACAAGCACTGGAAAAAACTCAAGCATGACCGGACGTGGGTGGACGTCTACAACCATATGCCCCAAGGCTACTGGACCCACAAGAGCCCTCCCATTGACTTTCGAAATCTAGGTTGGGAACAAAACATCGCCACCAAAGGGGATGCGAATTGCTGCCCGTCGGGGATGATCCGATTTGAACTCGAAATCGTCGCCGATGAGTTGAGCGTGAAGAGCTACGACTTCGTTGTTGAGAAGAACCCTTGACGCGACCCGGTTCGATGATTAGGTCACGCCGGACAGTGGCTGGGAGCGGGAGCGTTCTTCAACGTGCTCCCTGTTGGAGCCCCCCGGTTAGCAGATCCGTTGGAGGCGAACCTAGACCACGCCCGGTCGCTTTTGACCGCCCCGTTCGAGCCGTTCGCTCGACCGTTCGGAGCCTGCTTCGCGGTCCGCTCCTGCCCGTTCGCAACTTTGGCGCTCGCCGCGGCCGGTCGAGAAGCACTTTGCCGCCCGACTTCAGAAGCCGCCTCCCTGGGGGCCGGCAGCAATCTGTCGTCTGGAAGCGCTTCGGGGCGCTCGTCACCCGCATCCACGCCCTCGGCGGTGATCATATAGCGGGCGTCATCAGCGCGACGGATCAGCCCTTTCTCCAACAGGTACCAGATACTGAATTCAAGGTGCTCGCGGGCGCAATCCAGAAGCGCCTCCATCTCCGCGAGAGTCATGCCGGGTTTGTGGACATCGCGCATCCTTTTCGTGTGGAGGAGCGATAAGACGCCCGAACGTTGCCGCTTTTCGATCTCCTTCGCGTCCAGCGAGGTCGACTGATCAAAGATCTTCCAGCGCAGCCTCTCCCGCTTGGAGTGCCGCACGTCGTAGGCGGCGCGAGCCTTGGGATCGATTAGCACGCGATAGGCCTTGAGCACGGTCTCAAATGTCGCTTGGTGTCCGGTTTCCCAGTTGTCGGGGTGGTAGCGCAGCGCCAGGAGCCGGTACACTCGCTGGATCGTCTCCCCATCGGCCTTGGGGCTGATTTGAAGCGCTTCGTAAAAATCGACAAACGACCGGTCGGTGGTGTCGTTCATGTCCTGAAACCTCGGTGTAGGTGTCCATAATGGTACGTCGGTCCCAAACGGCCAAGAGTACCAATGTACCCCTGTTGTCCTGGTTGATACCCCTACGACCCCCTTAAAAAGAGACCTATGCCGCTACCGTTAGAAATTTCCGGGAAGCTGAGGCCCACTACTCGTCAGTTAGCAGCCCGTGGCAAAAGTGGACGTCGCGAAAAATCGGGTACAGCCAGCCAATTCGCTTTCGGGCCAAGTGCTTTTTTTTCGAGGGCCATGACGGGGAGCGAATTGGTGACAGTCCATGGCAGTCCCCATTTTTCTCTCCCGTGCGATTTTCGCCACGGGCTGTTAGGGCCGGTCCAGCCCCGGCAGGGGCGCGGGAAAACGCAAGAGCTGACCCGGAAGTGGTCTGTTCCGAGAGCGTTCCGAATCGCGACCGCGAGGGAGTGCCCATGGTCCCGCGGCCCACCCAAGAGGATGAAAGCCAGTGGGTTTTCGACGGAGTTGTGGCAAGAGGGAGTCGCGGTCGTCGGGGCTTGGCGATCTATACTTTCCGGACAGGCCAGAGCAAGCGACTCAGGCCGTAGACACATACGCATATCCAAAAGTCCACGGCCAGTCCCCAATCGAGGGCGAAAGGTTCGTGCCGCGCGCCGCCGGGAAGATA
Source organism: Bryobacterales bacterium (assembly GCA_965206025.1). Taxonomy (GTDB): domain Bacteria; phylum Acidobacteriota; class Terriglobia; order Bryobacterales; family UBA6623. The sequence goes on from CBDBIU010000005.1 coordinate 570,759, forward strand.
GTCCACCAGCGCGTAGTAGAGGGCGTTGCCGCTCAGGATGCTGAACAGAGAGCGCCGGAAACCGCCGGGCCAACGAAAACGCAGCCTTTTCTTCCGCTCGGGGGCGCTCAACGTGTCATTCCTCGCCGGGACTGCTTCTTCAAAGCCGCAACCGGGCCGGCGGCATGGCTCCGGAAATCTTTCGTGGCGCGCGCCTCCCGCCTTGGGTACGCCTCTTCACTGCCCCTTGATGTTGTAGCGAAACTGAAATTGGAGCCGGACATCATTTCCCAGATAGTCCGTCGGCAGGGGGGGGAACGGGTTGGAGGCGCTGATGCCGGCGACCGCGGCTCGGTCGAGAGACGTTACGCCCGAGGATGTAGCGATTACCAATTTGGGGACGGAGCCGTCGCGTCCGATCGCGAATTGAATGGCTACCCGGCCTCGGCTCATCCCCAATCGCGCACTCTCGGGGATCACGGCAACCCAGTTTCGGCGGACGGTAGCCAGTATCTGCAGCAAGTAGGGGCGGAAGTCGACCCCTTGAGGGTCGCTGAGCAGCTCGAGGTTGCTGCCCGTGTTGCCGGGCGAGGGCGGCAGGTAACCGCCCAGCCCCCCCGTTCCAAAGCCGTCTCCCACCGCTTGGCGCGCACCGCCCTCTCGGAGCTGTTGCAGAGATCCCTCGGCTATGTCGCCGGTTCGGGCGCTCAACTCGAGGCTGCCCAACTGCACCTGCCCCGGGCGGCTGGGCATGCTGGCTTTGGGGTCTTCGAGCACGAGTTTGGGCTTTTCGAGCGGACGAGAGGAGGCCCGTGGAGCCGGCAGTTCGGTCGGTCCCCGCGCAAACTCCCGGCCCCTGCGGAATTCCCCCGGACTGGGGCTCTGCGCGGCTGGAGTTTCCTCGGGTTCCTCGGTTTCCGACGGATCAGGGGCCGCCGCTTCGGCTTCGGACGGCTCCGGTACGAGAGTCGTCTCCTCCACTTGGATCCGCGCCGCGGGTTCCGGTTCCGGCTCGGGAGGTTCGGGTTCTATAATCTGCGGCAGCACAAGCAGTGGGCGCGCTTCTTCCGGCGTTCCTTGAAACTCCTTCGTCAGCGGACCTTCCGCGGGCTCGGGTTGGGTGAGCCGGGCGAGCTGCTCCGCCGTTGGGGCAAACAGACTGATCTCTTGTTGTTCGCTCCGATCCGTCGAGCGCAATACCGCGCGGGGAGCCAGGGCGGAATCCAGTAGGACAAGCAAAACCCCCAGGACGTGAACGGTCGCGGAAATCGCGTTGCCTCGTCTTCGCCAAGGCTTGATGTAGTCGTCCCATCTGAGCAGTAGACGAATCTCCGGCTCGTCGTCGGGAACGCCTGGGGTCTCTTCGGGGGGGCTCGGCACGCCAACGGGGTGGGGAATCTGCTCGTCTGGTTGAAGCTCGTGATGGGAAGCTTGCTTTCCCCGATCCAACCTCGCCTCGGCGAGCTTGGCCGTTGTGCCCGGCGCCGGAGTCGGAAACCGTTGGGCAAGCTCGGCTCTCGTTCGCCCGTCCCCAGGCCCGCTCGACCCGAAGGTCTCCCGGGACCTTTCCTCAAGCTGATCCAAGAACCGCGCTCCCGGAGCGTAGTCCTCCAATAACAGGTCTAAAGGTGGGGGCGCGAGGTCCGCGGGCGCCGGGTGCGCGCCGCCGTCCCGACCCCGGGGAACCTGCGCCGGGGAGAATCGCGACAGCCAACGCTCGGCCCGCGAGGGATAGTCCTCGAGAAGTAGGGCGATCGTGAGATCGGGCGCCCCGGCGTTGTGGGGTTGTGGCCGGCGACGATCCGCGGGGATCGCCTCGGAGGGGGAACGGACCTCGGAATGAACTGTCTCCCCCGACTGCCGAGAACTCTTTCCGTAGTCCTCCAGCAGCAAGTTCAACTCGTGTTCTGTTCCATCCCCCTGTTTCACTTTTGTTTTGCGGCAATCGTAGCTGCCACAACACGAGCGTGCCGGTCCATCTCCTTTACTATTCTAAGGCCTACGTCGAGGGCCCTTCGGCCGTCTCGGCCCGAGATGCGCGGAGTGTTGCGAGTTTCAACCGCTTCGAGAAACGACTCCGCCTGGCGAGCGAGGGGTTCGCTGTTACTTGCTCCGAGCGGCGCGAGTTTGATTTTCCCCGACTCGCCGATCTCATACATCGACCCCTGTTGGCTAGCGTAGTCGATCGAGACGTATTGCCGCGGCTGGAAGAAACGAAGCTTGCGGACCTTTTCAACAGAGATGCGGCTGGCCGTGAGGTTGGCCACGCAGCCGTTTTCAAAGACTAACCTGGCGCTGCTGATGTCCGCCTTGGGCGACAAGATCGCCACGCCCGTTGCCTCGAGCCGGGCAATCGGGCTGTCGACCATGCTCAAAACGATATCCAGATCGTGAATCATCAAGTCCAGGACGACGTCGACGTCAAGGCTACGAGCCGAAAACGGGCTCATGCGATGGACTTCGAAGAAAAGCGGAAGCTCCGCCTGCCGCCGGGCGGCTTCGACGATCGGATTGAAACGCTCGAGATGGCCGACCTGGAGAACGCGATCGTGCCGATCCGCGGCGTCGATCAACGCGTCCGCGGAGGCCAGATCGTCGGCGATCGGCTTTTCGACCAGCAGGTCGATCCCCGCTTCCAGCAACGGGATTCCAACCTCAGCGTGAAGAACGGTGGGCACGGCCAAACTAACCGCCTGCACCTGGCCGATCAGTTCACGGTAATCGGTCAACGCACGGCAGCCAAATTCTTCCGCCACGCCGGCGGCCCGCGCCGCGTCTGAATCGACGACCGCCACCAGCTCAGCCGAAGGCAGGGACGCCAGAACGCGAGCGTGCCCGCGGCCGAACGCTCCAACCCCGACAACGGCGGTGGTGATCTTCATGTGCTAGGCCGCATTTCTCGCCACCTGACGGCCAAAGCACGCGATAAGGCCCGCCATTACCTCGTTGCGCTTGCTCGCCATGCTCAACATAGGGTTCAAGAATGTAGCGGCACGCCATGCCGTGCCCGAGGTCGCCGAGTGGCGCGCGCCTTGTGCTGACTGGCCTCTCACGCACTTCGCATCGCCACGTGGTGAGAAGAGCGGTCTAGCGGGTGATCTGTCCCATAGGCCCACAAGGCTGGGATAGCCATGCAGCCCGAGAAACCCTTCCACGTGCTTCGAGCAAATCAACGGAATTAGTCACTCGAATGCCCGCCATCCAAATCCTTAGCCAACGAAGAAACCTGGGGATTGAAAAGGCTCGTCACGTGGGCTATGGTCTCATCTACCGGAGCGAATATAAGGCGAACATGCGTCAAAAGAGTGATCTGCCGTTCCGGAGCGAGTTCTCACCTTCGAAGATTCAGCGGCCGATGGTCACGGAGAAGAAGTTCCGCAAGATCATGGGCTACCAAGATCTGTGTCTTTAGTCGCAATCCTCGGCCGCACGAATATAGCTACTGCCTCTCGAACGGGGAAAGTGGCCTAACCCGCTTTTCTCACCACCTGACGGTCGAAGCACGCAATAAGCCCGCCATTACTACGTTGCGCTTGCTCGCCGTGCTCAACGTAGGGTTCAAAGTACGCTCGCATTTCTCAGAAAAGGAGTCGCCGAGCGGTGCGCGCCTTGTACTGACGGGCCTCTCACGCACTTCGCATCGCCACGTGGTGAGAAAAGCGGCCTAAGATGAACTCAATCTGTCGTCTCAACCTTCGACTGAGTTTGCGACAAACTCGAGTTCGGAGCCTTCGCAACCTCCTACTTGACGGAGTGGTGCGCAGGGGTTGATACTGTCAGCAGCGTTCCCGCTTTTTTGAGGGGATCCCACCGAACAATCCCCCCTGCTGGCAGCACTGCCTCGACCCATGTTTTGAGTCAGTGTGTCGATATGATGTTTGGAGTCTGATGGTCGAGACAACGAAACTGGAAGTAGAAGGTGTCTACCCGCTACCTCCTTTGATCTTGCACCCCTTCAGCGAGTCGTCTTCCACCGTTCAAATTCTTGAGAGCGCCAAAGCTTCCCTTTCGTTGATGAGGGAGGGGTCCACCTCGGACGAAAAGCAGCAGGAACTGGAAAGGCACGTTCTCGAGGGAAGGTACGCGGAGCTGCGAATGCTGTTCTACGTCGGGAAGGATGTTTGTCGCTGGATTGAGCATTGTATGGACGCCTGCGGGCGCTCGGACAAGTTAGACGCAGCTGGGTTGGCGGAGCAGAGCTTCGCACACTTGTTGATCAAGCAGACTCCCACGGATGTGGCCGGGAAGCTGCAGAGCTGGGGCGTGGTCGAATACCCTCGCATTTTCGCCCGTTCGATCGGCCTCTATGTACAGTTCCGTGAGCCACCGTCGTCGCAGATCATGCAGGCCAATTACCTGCGCTCGTATTTCCGCTACGCGGACTACGCCTATACGTGTTGGAAAGACTCCAGACCCTACCCCGTGCTACCCCAGCAGCAGTTTCCATTCCCGCTCTACGCTTCCGGGGAATACACAAAGCTGTTGGAAGAAGAATGGAAAGACGTCGCCGAATAGCGCCTCCGACCGGCGATCTTTGGGCGAGCGAAATCTCGGGTAGTGGGGTCTTAGTGTGGATTCTGTCGGATTCACGGCAGCCTGAGGGTGACGCCTGCGATGGAAGCCGAAATCACAGACCACGTGGGGAACCTCCGGGAGCTAGTTTCCTATTGACCGCGTCCATGTAGGAGCGGATAATTGGGGGCAAGACAGAGGGAAAACTCCGTCATGGGAATCGTTGCACTTTTCTGCTTATGCTTCGCTTTGCCCTATGTTTCATCGGCGGCAGTATGCGATTCTGCGCTTCAGATCATCGAAGCGAAGGGCAAGCTGATCATCAAAAACACTTCAGACAAACCGATCATTGCCTACATCCTCACTAACGTCAAGACCAAATCACAGGATGGAGCGCCGACCCGCACCTACGACGGCACGTTCAGCGGTAAGGATTCGTTAGCGCCGGGGCAGTCAATGGAAATTGGCAAAGCGGACATAGCCCTGAAAGATCTATCCATCAATTACGTCCGATTCGCGGGTGGGTGGCAGTGTGATGGGCGAATCGAGACTCACAAATCCCCATCTCCACGCTAGGACCCCACTACCAAATCTCGGCTCGAGAATCCACTCGCGGTCGAAGTCTGCTAAGCTCCCTCGGCCGCCAAGGCAAGAAGTTGCTCAGTGCCGCATTTCTTGAATAATGCGGGCGTACCTGAACAGCACGTTGAGCACGGTGAGCAAGCGCAACGCTGTAATGGCGGGCTTATGGCGTGCTTCGACCGTCAGGTGGTGAGAAAAGCGGGGTAAAGCGATCCGCCGCCGAGTACGATGGTATAGCGGGGCTGGTCGTCCCCGCCGTCATAAGATGGCAAATTCCTTGCCCGAGCCGGAATCCAATCCCTTTATCCAACGCTATCTCGATGTCGCGCGTGAAGTCGGCCAGGAGTTCAAGCGCGCCCGTCGGCTGCACGGCAAGCGCATCCACTGCCGACGCGGCTGCACGGATTGCTGCCATCATATATTCCAGATCAGCGAGGTCGAAGCGGCCTACGTCTCAGCCGGCTTCCGCAGGCTTGCCGACCAGCAGAGGGAAAAGCTGTCCAAAAACGCTGCGGCCTACCTGCGGGCTCGGGACACGATCATGCAAGAACACGGCTATATCGAAGCCTGGGGGAATTTGCCTCGGCCCGGGACACGTCTTGCCTGCCCCGCCCTGGTCGATGGCCTGTGCAGCATCTACGATCATCGCCCCCTGATCTGTCGCAAGTTCGGGGCGCCGCTCCACTACCCCGACAAGCCGGGACGCATCTTTGCCTGCGAACTAAATTTCAGCCCCGGCGAGGCTATCGAGGACCCCAAGCTGGTGCAAATACAAACCCGGACGGCCGAGCGTTGGAGTGGCCTGCAACAAGACTACGCCCATGCCGGGGGTCTCCGTCACGAATTTCCCATTACCGTTGCTCACGCTATCCTCAACGACTTCCAGGGCCACTTGCCGAAATGAACGAAGCCGGCCCGCGTTTCTCACCACCTGGCGAAACACAGTCCGTGAGAGGCCCGTCAGCACAAGGCGCGCGCCGCTCGGCGACCTCGGGTACCCCGCGCCCCTACATTCTTGAACCCTATGTTGAGCATGGCGAGCAAGCCAAACCAAGTAATGGAGGGCCTATGGCGTGCTTCCCCAGCCAGGTGATGAGACATGCAGGCTAGACCTCTTGGCGCGACAGGACTCGAGTGCCATCCCTTTGGATTCGGGTGCTATCGCGTGGTCAACGGCCATGCCGGGCACGAGGCCGCCCTGCGTCGCTATCTGGACCTGGGCGGAAATCTCATCGACACCAGCGCCAACTATGGGGACGGCGCCTCCGAAGAGTTGGTTGCTGCCGTGCTGCCCGATTACCCCCGAGAAAAGGTGATCGTCGTGACCAAGGGAGGCTATATCCAGGGACAGAACATGGCCCTAGCCGAGCAACGCCGGTTTCCGGAGGTCGTCCACTACGGTCCCGGCATCTGGCACTGTATTCACCCCGAGTTTCTCGAGACGCAGATTGATCTCTCTCTGGCCCGTTTGCAACAGGACCGCGTCGACGTTTATCTGTTACACAACCCGGAATACTTCCTCGAGGATATCGCGCACCGGCGTGGGCTTACTCCCGCGGACCACGATGAATTCTACGGCCGAATGGCCGAGGCTTTTCGGTTTCTAGAGGAAAAGGTCGCCGAGGGGAAAATTGGCTGGTACGGCGTCAGCTCCAATAACTACGGCCAACCGGCGTTCGATGCCGGCCAGGGGTGTACGACCATGACCAGCGTCAGCCGCACGCTCGAGCAAGCTCAGAGCTTATCCCCGCGGCATCATTTCCGGGTCGTCCAATTGCCCCTGAACCTCTACGAGGGTGGTGGAGCGACGGAGAAAAACAACGCCGGCGAAACGGTTCTAACGTTTTGTCGCCAACAGGGACTCGGTGTGTTAGCCAACCGCCCTTTGAACGCATTTCAACGTAATCAAATGATTCGGCTGGCGGATTGGCTCCAGCCCGGCTCGGCCGCGCCAGGCCCGGAACGCCTGAAAGAGATCGTCGAGCCGATGCGACGTCTCGAAGAAACGTTTGCGCGGCTGCTCGACAACCGGGTGCGGCTAGCCGGCGACGAGTCAATGAGTGAACTCTTCTTGCGCGTGATCCCTCAAGTTGAGTCGGTTTCACGCTGGCAACAAGTCGCCGGGCCGAATGTGATCGAGCCGGTTCGTGCCTGGATCGTCCAGGCCGGCGAGAAGTTTCGGCGGCATCCTGGGTGGGATGCCTGGCAGCAAGACCTCGTCAAGACTCTCAACACGTTGCTCGAAGAGGTTCAGGATCTTCTTGCAACGCGCCAGCAAGACGTCTCGGATCAAGTGCGGGCCAAACTATTGGCGGCCGGTTACCCGGCGGGGGATGAATCGTTGAGCCGCATGGCCCTGAGAGTTCTTGCGGACCTGGAGGGTCTCTCTTGCGTCTTGGTCGGGATGCGAAAGCCCCGCTATGTGGATGACGTTCTGGGAGCGGCCCGGCCGGAGAGACTCGACAGCCTTTCGATTCTTGCGCGGTTCAGTTGACCGAGTAGTCGATCTTTTGGATCAGCCCCATCACGATGGGGTCGCCGGGCTGAAACTCAAGGGCTCCAACCAACTCGTCGAGAGCGCGCATTCGTTCACCCTTGGCCAAATAAACCCTTCCCAGGTTTAGGTACGGATAGTGGCGCGGCTCGTACCGTTTGGCTTTCTTGGCGGATTCCAGCCAGGGGATGGCGTCGTTGAGCTTTCCCTTTTGCATCAGGTACACGCCGATATCGTTGTAGGGATTGCCGAACTCAGGGTCGATGCGGATGGCTCTCTTGCAGTCTTCGATGGCTTCGTCTAGCTGTCCGAGGTAGGAAACGGCCCAGCCGCGGTAGGTGTAGCCTTCAGCGGTGGGCTTTGCGTCGATGCTCTCCCCGTAAAGCCGAACGGCTTCCAGGACGTCGCCTTGTATCAGGCTTTCGGTGCCTTGCTCCCAAAGCTGCTTGGCGCGCTGATCGTCGTTCATGGCCTAACTCGCGCGGGATCCTTCGCCGACGCCGGCAAGTTGCTTATAGCGCTTGACGGCGGCGTTCTGAAAATCCCAGACATGGGGTGTCTCGCGCGGCGGGCGCTCCTCGAAGCTCACCACAAAGGCGCCTCCTTCCATCAGGGGCCGCCAGTCCAGCGTTGGACCGTATGTACGGAACTGAGGAAAGGCTTCCAAGGCTTCCAGTAAAGCCTGCTCCGCCAGGTGGGAGTCGATCTCCAAAAGAGTCCCTGTGGCTCATTTTACCATCGACACAATTCCCTTCCAGGCTGAATGGTGAAAAAGTCGATCAATGGCGCCAATGACCTTCCCGACCACAGTCCGGTCCCGAAACGTGTCAAGGTGGAAACAGGCCCATGCATCAGTCCCCACGGCGCCCGAACCCGCCGTGGGATCTCCACCCGTTGGGATCGTGCTCGTCCCGGCCAAAGGAGAAGAACCAAACCTTGAGCAGTCGACTCTCCCTACCGGCGGCTGTCGTCGCCCTCACTCTTATTGCCGGCGGCTGCTTCTACGTCAGCAGGGCGCTCTTTCTAGGGTTTCTGTACGGAACCTCCTTGGTCACCATCGCCTTTCTGCCCATTGCCATTCCCAGGTTCCGGCGGATCAAGAACCGTGCCGAAAGCAAGCAGACGCGCTGGGCGTTTCAACTGCACGCGATTCGAAGCGTCCTGGTAGCGCTGGCTGCGATGGCGTTGCTCTTGATGATGCTCGTCAGCTCTGAAGCGCTGTTCATCTTCGTTTTCGCCGCGGCGGTCCCCTATGTATTTTTTGGCGTTCCAGCCGTGGGAGCGCTGATCGCGAATCTGCTGAAGGGCCAACCCGACGCCGAGTTGTTTTACAAGGACCCCTGGGTTTGGTTTTCCCGCCTGCTGACGAGTCTTTCGTGGGTCATCTCAGCCGTCGTGATAGCGCTGGCGCTCGCGGTTTTCCAACCTTGGCCCTTTTCGCTGCGCGAGGGACCCGACACGGAATGGTCCCGGTCGGGCTTCGAGGCCACGTTCGGCTTCCCGGCGGCCGAAAGCGTAACCGAACTGTATTACCGGAAGTTTTCCTTCTGGCAGTCGCAAGAGGTGTACGTCAAATTTCAATTTCGGGATCCCGCCGCAGTGGATGAAATCATGAAGTCTCTGCGAGTAGAAAAGGCGGATCGGCCGCGGACCTACACGGTGATCCGGCGCCACTTCCGATCACGCTGGCTGACCGAAAACAAGCCGGCCTCGGAAAAGATCACCGAATCTTACGAATCGCCCTGGGTGTCGGGAGGACGCCAGTTTGTTTGGATCGACCGGCCCGCCCGTTTGTTTTACTACATGGCAGCCGACTGAACGAGTGCAGCGAGCGGTTCCAGCGACGAGTAAGACGGAGCCGCGAAAGCGAGTGAGCGCCCATCGCGTGCACGGTCCACCCAAGAGGATGAACGCCGGCGGGTTTTCGACCGAGCCGTCACGGTGCAACATGTCGCGACGGATAGTTGGCCGTCGCCCGCCGGATCCACGGCTTTTCGTTCATCGCCCAACGAAGACACTTGACACACTCGCTATTCTGAAGAGGGGAAGGCGGAGATCGGCCTGTCGCTCAACGAGCGAGAAAAAATAACCAAACGAAGCCAATTTCTAATAACTATCTTAAATACAATAAGTTGCAAGGAAATCCACAGCGCCGACGGCTCCTTCTTATCGAAGAGAGCGTCGATAGGAAGGGCGCTCCTCGCAATCGAGCGGGCTTGATTTCGATTGCCATCAGAGTAGGTTCAATATGTCCGGAAGCTTGAAAGACAAGATCGTGCTGGTGACCGGCGGCTCTTCCGGGATTGGGCGGGCCACGGCTCTGGCCTTCTCGCGGGAGGGAGCAAAAGTCGCCATTGCCGACGTTGACGTGGCAGGGGGCCGTGAGACGGTCGGCTCGGTTCAAGGGCAGGGCGGCGAGGCGTCTTTTTTCGAATGCGATGTCTCCCAGCCCGATGAGGTGGAAGCGCTGGTCGGCAAGTGCGTAGACACCTATGGCCGACTCGACTGCGCCTATAACAACGCCGCCGTGCTGGGGGAGATGGCGCTCGCCGCGGACTGCACCCAGGAGAACTTCGACCGCATCATGCTGATGAATCTGAAAAGCGTTTGGCTGTGCATGAAATTCGAGATTGCGCAGATGCTCAAGCAGGGTGCGGGGACCATCGTCAACGCCGGTTCGAACGCCGGACTGCGGGGCGTCCCCCAGTTGCCCGCCTACGCTGCCTCGAAAGCCGCCGTCCACAGCCTTACGCGCACGGCGGCTTTAGAGTGCGCCAAATCGAACATCCGCATCAACGCGGTCTGTCCGGGACTGATCTGGACGCCGATGGTGCAGCGGCAGGCGGAGGCCAATCCCGGCGCGGTGGAGAACTTCACGGCCGAGGAGCCGATCGGTCGTCTGGGCAGGCCCGAGGAGATCGCCGAAGCCGTGGTCTGGCTGTCGTCCGACGCCGCATCGTTTGTGACCGGTTTGATTATGCCGGTGGACGGCGGGCTTGTGGCGTAGTCCGGTTTTCTCGCGACTTGGCGAGGCGAAGCGCGTGAGAGGCCCTCACTACCAGGCGCGCGCCGCTCGGTGTGCGGAACTGACCCGCTCCAGGTCACTTTTTCCCGCGATTCCTACTCCCTCCTGGTTAACGACGCGCCCCCGTCGACGTAGAGGACCTGCCCGGTCATGTAGTTCGATTCTCGTGAACACAGGAAAACGTAAGCATCGGCGATTTGCTCGGCGGTGCCCAGCTCGCCAACCGGCACCGCGGCCAGAAACCTTTCCCTCAGCTCGGGACGGCGTCCGGCCAACTTGCCCGCCAACCCGGCGTCGAGGATGCCGGGAGCAACGGCATTGGCTCGGATGCCCTGGGCCGCATAGTTCTGTGCGATCAAGCGCATCGTGTGATCGACTGCCGCCTTGCTGGCGTTGTAGTTGACACTGCCGGGATAGGGGTGCGTCCCGACCCAGGAGCTGGTGAAAAGGACCTTGCCGCGAATCCCGCCACCGTCGGGAGATTGGTCGAGCATCTGTTTCACCGCTGCCTGAGCCACGAGCACGCAGCCGAACAGATTGACTCGGAAGCAGGTCCGCCAGTCTTCGAGAGTCTGCTCCAGCAAGTTCCCCGTGGTGCCCAGCGCCGCGTTGGCGATGGCCGCGTCGAGCCGGCCGAACCGCTTGACCACGTCGGCGACACCGGCCTGGACTTGCGCTTCCTCGCCCTGGTCGGCTCGCCGGTACTCGGCCGCCCCGAGTTCAGCGGCGCGGGCCTTTCCGGCTTCCTCGTCGAGCAAATCAAAGATGATGACTCTGGCCCCGAACCCGGCCAACTTCCGCGCCGTGGCGCCGCCGATATCCCCGCCGCCGCCGGTGATGATGATTACCTTGTCCTTTAGTCCGCGGTCGTCGCTCAAAGTAACCGGTCTCCTTTCGTCTTCTCCGCGAAATGCTATCAAACCAGGATTTCCATTTTGGCCCTGGCACGGTGAAAGTATACACCCGCGCTGCCCCGCATACCACGTCTTTTCGCGCTGAACCCTGCACATGACCTCCACCGGTAGGCGCCAGGGCTCGTCCATCCGCTCACAGACGTTGATTGAGCGGACTGAACGGCGCTCCGGCCGACACTGCTCCTTGCGAAACCTTTTGGAGCCGAAAACTGTTGATCCTCGCCCGGTCAACGCTACCCGCTTGGCAGCGGCAGCGCCCAGATCCTGTGCAGCATGTCGCCGAACAGCCTGCGGTTCAAATGTCCTTCGGCCAGCAGCAGCCAGTAATACCGCGCGTGCTTGACCAGCCGACCGCCGGTCTTCATCAACCTGTGTTGCAAGCTCGTCAGCGACCAGCTCTTGATCCTTGGTGGCAGTCCCAGCCGCCGCCACAGGTTGCCCAGGTTGTAGGCCAGCACACTCAACTGCAAGCGCACTTCGTTCGCCCGGAAGCGATGGCACGACAGCCTGGTCCAATGCGTCGCCTGCTTGCCTTCTTTAATCCACTGCTCGGCCGTCCCGCGCTTGTTGTAGAAGCGCACCACGGAGCGGCTCGGCAGAGTCAGGTTGGTGACGATGAAGTTGTCCCGTGGAAACAGCTCCCCAGCGTGATGCTCCACCTTGGCCACGACCCTTCGGGCCTTGCTCCAGCTCGCTGCCCGGTAGAGAAAGCTCCTGTAGCGCACCAAAGGCTTCCGAGTGGGTCTTCCCACCGGCCGCACCAACAGCTCGGCAACTTCACGCCGCAGGTTCTCGTTCGCCGGAAGGCGGATGGCATACTTCACGCCACGCTCCTCCGAAGCCTCGTAAATCTCTGGCTTGGCAAAGGCTGCATCCCCCCGGAAGGCAACCTCTTTGCCATGGTTCTGCTGACGTTCGATCTCGGGCAGGAGCAGTTCATCCCAGTCCTCAGCGCTGTGCACATTGCCCGGACGGAGCTTGGCCGCCAGACAGTCGCCGTGACTGTTGAACAGCAACAGCGGGTGGTAGCAGACGGACTCGAAATGGCCGTTGTAGGCGCTGCCTTCCTGTTGGCCGTGGACGGGGCTTTCCGTCGAGTCCATGTCCAGAACAACCCGCTCGGAGTTGTCTTGGGTCTCGGCTTGGGCGAGCAGCTCCCGGTTCAACGCCATCAACCCCAGCAGGTTCTCTTCGCTCGCCAGCATCTCCGTCTCGAAGCTGTGGAGCGTCGAGGTCAAGGCCGCACCGCGATCCCAGATTTTCTGCGAACCGATCAGCCGAAACGTCGGATCGATCGAAACCCGCGCGGCGTCGTTGAGGTCCTCGTAGCCCGCCAAGCGGCTGTAGACCGACTGCCGCAACAGATCAGCGAGCGTGAACTGCTTGTTTGTGCCTTGCCGGGAGTCGCTGACATGCTCGTCAATCAGTTCTCCGAACCCGAGCCGTTCGTCCAGTTCGCGAACCAAAATCAAGCCACCGTCGGAAGTGACGTGCGATCCTTGGAAATCGACTTTGAGAAGTCCATTGAAAGTTAGCTGGAACGGCTTTGTTTCTTTTTCACCCATTGGGTGTTGGCCTCCCTGGCGTCCTCATCGGGCTCTAGCCCCTATGAATAAAGACGCTGAACGCCACCGCAAAGTCGGAATGTCAAACTCAAATCGAAAATCGGGGGTTGATTGCCACCAGGCTGGAGCGTGACCCAAATGGTGAGCTCGTTTGAGGGATTGAGCCGCGCTGCGGCCCGGGTGCCTTGGCGTTTAGATACAGGGGATGGTACGCAACCTCGTTGCCTTTAGCTGGGGGCCCTGATGATCAGTTTATAGGGCCGATGTCTCTTTGTATCCTCCGCCAGCGTGATATTCTCCAGCGGCTCCGAATAGCGGCCGCCGGCATGTTCAAAAGTGACACAGTGAGGAGTGCAGTCTAATATGAAGCATTCCGGTTCGGCGTGGTAGCCGGAGCCCGCGCGGTGACTTCCAAGCTTTTTTCCTATCAGTTCCACGGTGACCATCGAGTGCTTAAGCTTGACGATCGCTGCGGCCTTGTCACAGTGGGATGTCAGCATGTCACGGAACAACTCTTCCGATGCCGGTACATTTTCTGATGCTCTGCGGATGTAAGCAGGGCCGGAAAAGTGAGGACGATTCTTACTGGCTGTGACCTCAACGGCAACTATATCCTTGTCGCTCACCCTAAGACACGTACAGACAGGATGGGGTCTGATGGGTGGGTAGCAATCCTTGTCCCAGATCCTGCCAAGCTTTTTCTGAAGGGAATCAGCGTCTGTCACCCCTTGCACAGTCCCATCGTCGCGCACGCCGACGAAGAGCACTGCTTTGCGATTCTCCGGCACGGAGTTGGCGAACGCCACTATCGTTTTCCGGAAGTCACGGGCACCGTAGCCTTCAAGCTTCCTCTCTACGAAGTTGTCTTCCTTGTCTGCTAAACGCGTCAGCAACTCTTCTTTGTGACTCATTACCTCCAGTATCGCAGCATGCATTTAGCAGGCAGACCCGTAGCGCGGATCTGAGCCGTTTCCAGATCCGCGGCCTTTGCTCTGAAGTTCCCGACACAACCCCCTTCGTCTACCCGAGAAAAAGGAAAAAGGGGAAAGGGGACAAAAGGACAAAGGGACAAAGGGGGGACAGTCACCTTAACTGTTTCTTGCAGCGCTAGCGAGGGGTCTTGGCTGCGCTGGGCCTGGTTTTTGCCGGTCAGCGTTCTGCCTAGGCGCGCTTCCAGCGCCGCGCCACCGAATCAGTAGCGATCAGCCGCCTCGCCACCGTCAAGTTCTCGACTAAATGCTAGTTAAGGTGACTGTCCCTTTTTGCGTTTGGATCTGGCACCAGTCCAGCCCGATCCGCATGCCGGGTGGACGGCACTGTAACCGATCTGTATGTCGGTCCCCGATTTTCGATTTGAGTTTGACATTCCGACTTTGCGGTGGCGTTCAGCGTCTTTATTCATAGGGGCTAGAGCCCGATGAGGACGCCAGGGAGGCCAACACCCAATGGGTGAAAAAGAAACAAAGCCGTTCCAGCTAACTTTCAATGGACTTCTCAAAGTCGATTTCCAAGGATCGCACGTCACTTCCGACGGTGGCTTGATTTTGGTTCGCGAACTGGACGAACGGCTCGGGTTCGGAGAACTGATTGACGAGCATGTCAGCGACTCCCGGCAAGGCACAAACAAGCAGTTCACGCTCGCTGATCTGTTGCGGCAGTCGGTCTACAGCCGCTTGGCGGGCTACGAGGACCTCAACGACGCCGCGCGGGTTTCGATCGATCCGACGTTTCGGCTGATCGGTTCGCAGAAAATCTGGGATCGCGGTGCGGCCTTGACCTCGACGCTCCACAGCTTCGAGACGGAGATGCTGGCGAGCGAAGAGAACCTGCTGGGGTTGATGGCGTTGAACCGGGAGCTGCTCGCCCAAGCCGAGACCCAAGACAACTCCGAGCGGGTTGTTCTGGACATGGACTCGACGGAAAGCCCCGTCCACGGCCAACAGGAAGGCAGCGCCTACAACGGCCATTTCGAGTCCGTCTGCTACCACCCGCTGTTGCTGTTCAACAGTCACGGCGACTGTCTGGCGGCCAAGCTCCGTCCGGGCAATGTGCACAGCGCTGAGGACTGGGATGAACTGCTCCTGCCCGAGATCGAACGTCAGCAGAACCATGGCAAAGAGGTTGCCTTCCGGGGGGATGCAGCCTTTGCCAAGCCAGAGATTTACGAGGCTTCGGAGGAGCGTGGCGTGAAGTATGCCATCCGCCTTCCGGCGAACGAGAACCTGCGGCGTGAAGTTGCCGAGCTGTTGGTGCGGCCGGTGGGAAGACCCACTCGGAAGCCTTTGGTGCGCTACAGGAGCTTTCTCTACCGGGCAGCGAGCTGGAGCAAGGCCCGAAGGGTCGTGGCCAAGGTGGAGCATCACGCTGGGGAGCTGTTTCCACGGGACAACTTCATCGTCACCAACCTGACTCTGCCGAGCCGCTCCGTGGTGCGCTTCTACAACAAGCGCGGGACGGCCGAGCAGTGGATTAAAGAAGGCAAGCAGGCGACGCATTGGACCAGGCTGTCGTGCCATCGCTTCCGGGCGAACGAAGTGCGCTTGCAGTTGAGTGTGCTGGCCTACAACCTGGGCAACCTGTGGCGGCGGCTGGGACTGCCACCAAGGATCAAGAGCTGGTCGCTGACGAGCTTGCAACACAGGTTGATGAAGACCGGCGGTCGGCTGGTCAAGCACGCGCGGTATTACTGGCTGCTGCTGGCCGAAGGACATTTGAACCGCAGGCTGTTCGGCGACATGCTGCACAGGATCTGGGCGCTGCCGCTGCCAAGCGGGTAGCGTTGACCGGGCGAGGATCAACAGTTTTCGGCTCCAAAAGGTTTCGCAAGGAGCAGTGTCGGCCGGAGCGCCGTTCAGTCCGCTCAATCAACGTCTGTGAGCGGATGGACGAGCCCTGGCGCCTACCGGTGGAGGTCATGTGCAGGGTTCAGCGCGAAAAGACGTGGTATGCGGGGCAGCGCGGGTGTATACTTTCACCGTGCCAGGGCCAAAATGGAAATCCTGGTTTGATGTTTCCAGTTCAGTAATCGTTGCGCCTAGAGCGGCGTCGATGTGTTTCTTGTAGCGTACCGCTGCCTCTCGCGATGTGGCCACCACTTGGGCCTTGTAGCCGTTCGGGAATATATGGGCCAGGTAGTGCTCGACCATATCCTTGGCCTTGGCTTCAATTGTCGGTTCTGCTTCCAGGTAGGCGTCTCGGGAACCGTAGCCAAGGACTTCAAGTCTTTGCTGAAGGTTGTAGTCGCTGAACACATCCGCGAACGCCTCATCCATGCCTTGCTGGTCGGACACTTCTGCGTTGTGGGTGCGGCCTTCGTAGACGATCTCCAGTCGGTATAGACTGGCTCGTCCGATCATGGCTGCCAACGATTTCTTGTGGAGCATTCCGATCGGCAAAGAAGTTTTCCGCTGAGTTTACAAAAAAACGCTACGAATCACAGTTGGGTTCTTGCCTGCGCCACCCACAACATTACACCTTCGCAGTCACGAGGCTCCAGTTCCCAATAATGCCGAGCGAAAAGCTCCTTTGCATCCTTTGTGAAGTAGCTTGTCGTGGCTAGAATAGCCTTTGTCGCCCTTTCATCGGCCTTAACAGCGAAAAGTTGCCGTACAACTTGTACTCCCACTCTTTGGTTCGGTGACCAGCGTTTACACTCAATAAGAAATCGAATTTGTGCTTCCGCCGTTGATGGTGATATTCGGAGCCGGTGCCTCGTATGATTCGAGCCCGGATTTTCCGAATGCCATACAACAATACCCAGAAGCACGGCTTCCGCTAGCTGACCAGCTCTTCGAGCTGCGCGACAACTTTGCCGAAGCTTTAAAGCGGTACGAAGAGTGTCACGGAATCATCCCGCATCTAAGAGATAAACGAAGCGGATCCGTAGAGCAAGTATTGGAAAAGTTGCGGAACGAAATTCCAGAAAAGGCCCGGAGGACAGCACAGCTCATTGCTATCCAATTTTACCTTCGAGACATAATCCGGGACTCCCAAAACCTCTGGGTAAATCGGACACGGGGAATCACAAATTACACAGCGCTGCTAGAGCAAGTTGAACACCGCAGGCAACCGGATGAGACAGTGTGCCTCGTGACGTTCAACTACGACACAATGATCGAGCAGGCACTTAAGGCTCACGATCGACCACTCATCAATCTCAACGACTATATCTCGCGTGACGACTACAGACTGATAAAGCTCCATGGCTCAATCGACTGGGTTCAACAGGCGCTTACGCCGGGAACCGGCCAGCCTGGCACCCCAACCTCGTGGGAAAGGGTTGCACCGATCATCAAGAGCAAAAGACACATGTTGTCGGACAGCTATTTTAAGGAATCTCGCGGACTGCCTGACGAAGGGGTTTTCCTCCCTGCATTGGCTCTCCCCGTCGAAACCAAGAGCGACTTTCATTGTCCAAAAGAGCACGTTCAGGCTCTAGGAGACATGATTCCGCACGTCACGAGGCTCCTTGTCATTGGATGGAGGGCAAGCGAAAAACATTTCCTTGAACTCTTTGCAAGCAAGGCAAGCGCTGGCATCCAGATAGTCACTGTCTCTGGCAGCCAAAAAGCTTCCACAGAAACCCTCGAAGCCCTGCGGGCAGCGGGCATACAGCCCCGTGACATCCACCCTCTCGACGACAGCTTCACGAGCTTCATTCTCGATAAGAAACTTGATATGATGCTGGCGCGTTAGAGGGATCGGGGCGACCTCCCGGCACCGGCGACAGATATTACCGTCCCCCGCCCGAGCCGCCATCTCCCGCCCATTCCAGGGCATCAGAGCGAGTGAAACAGAGCCGGGCCCGTAAGGGCGCGGGCCGAGGCTCACGCCCGCTGCCTCTCGCAAACCAACAGCCGATGATCGGCTAACCCTCGCAACCCCGCCCAGGAACCGACGTAACGATCAAGGCCGGCCAGCCCCTTCGCGACGCGCGGGAAGTTTCCTACTATCCCCTCGGCGTACGATGGCGGTACACAAACGCCGATGCCCCAAAACGCCTTCAAGCGAAATCGTGGATCGAACGCCTTGCGAATCTCTCGAACGCTGGGATAATACACGGGAAAGCTCGATCCCGAACCCAACGTCGCCCTGCCCCCGCCACGCCACCGCCGGAACGCCCTGTCGAAGTCGGCCCCCGCCAGATACCAAAGCGTCTCCCAGAGGCAGAACCGCCCCACCACGCAAAGCGCTACACTTCCGCCGGGGCGAACCAGCCTCGCCAGGTTGTTGGCCACCGCTGTCAAATCCGCGACACAGTTCATGGCCCCAAAATTCGACAAAACGCCGTCGAATGGATCGTTCCCCGATAGCTGATCCAACTCCTCGATGGCAAGAACCTGTGTTGTCGCTCGCCGCCCCAACCCCGCACTTTCCACGCGCTTTTTCGTCCAAGAGACCATGGCCCCGGAAGCATCCGTCGCGTGAACGGCAATACCTCTGCCAGCCAGTCGAACCGCATCCGCTCCGGTTCCGCAGCCGAGATCCAACACCCGGTCGCCGGCTCGAAAGAGGGGATCAATATAGCGCCACACCTGCTCGCGCTGGAGAGTGCCCGCCACCGCATCCGTCCATTGGCGGTCATAGCGTGGAGCTACTTGATCGAAGGCCGCGGCCGCGCCGACCTTGCCGGCCGGGTCAAGAGTCTCAGCCGCTTTCACGCTTCCACCTCGTGAGCGGTTTTCTGAAGCCCTCGGCGAGCGGCGGCAATTTGAATCTTGATCTCCCTGACGTCCGGGGACTCCGCGCCCCCGTCGCTCTCTTCTCGAAGCTGCTGCAACTTGGCCTCACCTCTGAGCAGTTCGTCCGCGAATCCATAATAACCGGGCGAGCGCCGCCCCTGGATCTTCAACTCGCGATCGCTCGTGTTCGCCCAACCGTTCAGACTCACCAGCCGATCCGACACCTCGTCATGGTAAGGCGTCCCCTTGATGGGATAGGAAACCGTCGTTAGGAACACGTCAGGGCGGCAGGCCTTCACATGTTCGACGGTCGCCTCGATGTCGGAAAGCTCCTCGCCGCTATAACCCCACATCAAAAACATTCCGGTTTCAATGCCCCGCTGCCTCGCCAGTTCCACCGCCTGTTGAACCTGCTCCACCGTCACGCCCCGTTCCATGGCATCCAAAACACGCTGCGAGCCGCTTTCCGACCCGATCCAAACCCGAAAGCAGCCCATGCGGGCCAGTGCGTCCGCGATCTGGGGGTTCACGCGGTCGGCGCGCGTGATGCACTCAAAGGGTATGCGAATTCCCCGACGGTCCAGCTCCTCCGCGTACTGAAGCGTCCATCCGGTGTGAATCGTGAATACGTCGTCCGCTATCCATAGCATGTCGGGATCGTAGCGATCGAGAATCCATTCGACCTCGTCCGCCACATTCTCAACCGACCGGCGGCGGTGCGTTTTCCCGAACGTGGAATGGCTGCACCAGCGGCAATGGTAAGGGCATCCGCGGGAAGTAATGAGCGACACCGAGCCTTTGCCGTGGTGGTTGCGCCAGACCCGGACGTATTGTTCCATGTCGATCCGCTCTCGATCCGGTAGGGGCTGGGCATCGAGGTCGGGCATCAACTCGCGGGCGCCGCTGTAGGCTAGCGAGCCATCGTCTCGCTGAAAGTGGATTCCCGCAACTCGCTCCAAGCTCTCGCGATCGCCGCCCTGCCAAGCCGACAGCAAATCCTCCAGCGTCCGCTCGCCCTCGCCTTCGACCACCACGTCGGCCCCTGCTTGCAGGTACTCGCGCGCGTAGCTAGGGGGTTCCGGCCCCCCAAGAACGACCCTCCAACCGCGCTCCCCGGCAGCCGCGGCGATCCGCAGAACGCTCTGCCGGGTCATCAGCGTGCCGTAGATCCCGATGACCGAGGGTGGTCCCTCATCAAGGATTCGCAGCAGCTCCTCCCGCGAGCCGAACGTCGAATCGTACACTTCGACATCGAACCCCGCCCGCCTCAAGTGGGAAGAAAGGTAAAGAATCCCCAGCGGAGCATAAGGCTTCATGATCTGAAGCTCTTTGGGGTCTTCGTGGAGGAAGTAGCCGTGCGTCAGCAGGAGGTCCATAGCACTGTGGGTAGGGGGTTGGCGCAGGTTCTTTCCAGATCCTCCACCTTCCGCCACAGCTCGGCGAGCCTCTGGCCGCTTTCGCCATTGGCCGCCTTGCCGTTAATCGCATCGACCTCGAAGTGCAAAGCATCCCGCAGCGCCTTGTAGAATTCCGTCTTGTACGTTCCCTGAAACATCATGGCCAGGTCGTCGCTGTCGCTCCAGTTCGTTTTGCCGTCTAGTTGCGCCGCCACCGCTTCATGAAATTTCGTCCCCGGCAGAGGATACGATACGGATACGCCGATCTCGTCCGGCTCGGTGTCGCGAACCACCTTAATCGTCTCTTGAATATCTCGCCGGCTTTCACCGCCATAGCCGAACTGCAAGAAGAAGCACGCCCGGATGCCGTGCCGCCGCAGGTTCTCGCGCGCCTCGTAAACCTGCTCCACGCGGATGCCCTTATCCATCGCGTCGAGCACTCTTTGTGAACCCGACTCCACCCCCATCCAGGCCTCGCGACAGCCCGCACTTTTCAGCGCCGCGACCGTCTCGCGCGTCATCAGATCACAGCGCGACTGGATCTTGAACGGTATTTGCGCCCGCCGGACCTCTACTTCCCGAGCGAAGGTTTCCGTCCACCGTCGGGATAGAGCGAAAATGTCGTCGGCAAACCAGATTCGGTCGGGGCGATAAGCTGCTTTGACATAAGCCATCTCTTCGGCTACCGCCCGCGGCGAGCGAAAGTGGTAAGCGTCGCCGTAGATCGGCTTCGCGCACCAGTTGCACTGGTAGGGACAACCGCGGCTCGAAACCAGATTCAACGAAAATAGCCGTGCGCCCGGCGCCAGGCGTCTCGATAAGACTCGATGTCCACCAAACTCCACTCGGGTGCCGGCAACCAATCGAGGTCTTCCATCGGCCGGCGTTGAGCCGTCTTACGAAAAGACCCGCTCCCAGGGTCGAGATAAGCAAGACCGGGCACGTCTTCCGAACCGGCGCGTTGCCCGTCGGCCAGGCGGCGCGCGACATCGAGCAAGGTCAGCTCCAACTCGCCCAGGATCACAGCGTCCGCGCCGGCCTCAAGATAAGACCCGGCGTTATCGGCCGCGTCCGAACCGTTGACCAAAACCGGAATGCCCGCTTCCCTGGCTTTTTCGATCATCCGGAAAGCCGTTCGGCGGTTGTTGCCAAGGCACATTTTCGTGAGGAAATTAAAGTTGTCCTCACAAATCGCAACCAGGCGAGGGCGGTAGCGATCCAGAGCTTCGGGGAACGCCTCTTGCGGCGGCGTGAAGGTGGCGTCAAAAAGCGCCACCTCGAAACCTTCCCGCCGCAGGCAGGCCGCAGCCAACAGCGTCTGCAGGGGCGGATACGGCTCCATCTTCCGCACCTGTTTGGGGTCGGAATAAAGATGATTGGAGTGCGTAAGAAGGACGTCCGCCATCCCTCAAGTCTCCTTCACGGAACGTGCGCACCCGGTGAAACCGTCAAACCATCGGACACACGAACCGCCCCTTGCTAACACCGCAAGAAGAACGCGGCTCTCTAGAAACGCAACGACCAAACCCCGAAAAGCACCCGATCCACAACAGGATCTTGGCGTAATTGTAGCCAACTCATAAGGCACCCGACAACGGGGAGTCTTGTCTCATGCAAGATGAGTCTGAACGAGGAGTTTGTTTCTCACACAAGATGAGCCTGAAGGATCGGGGAGTGGGCATGCTGGGAATTGACTATCCAAGTGCAAAACACCAGCAAGCTGAACCTGCAACAGATCCAGCAGTTTCTCCACTCCAGCGAGGAGATTCGATTCAAAGGCAAAGGGCGGGCCGAGATCTACACGTGGGTGGCGCGCACGCTTCGCCAGCACGGCTACAGCCGCCAAAACCGCGCCGACAAAGGGCTGCTGCGGCAGTATCTGGTCAAGATGACCGGACTGAGCCGGGCGCAAATCACGCGGCTGATCCAGCAGTACCGGCAGGGCGGAGAACTCCAACCCGCCCGCTACCGGCGGCATCGCTTTGCCCGCAAGTACACGCCCGCCGACGTCGAACTGCTGGCGGCGGTGGACGAGGCCCACGAAACCCTCAGCGGCCCGGCCACGCGCAAGATCCTCGAGCGGGAATACCAGCAGTACCAGCAGCGCGAATACGAGCGGCTGGCGGGGATCTCGGTGGCCCAGATCTATCGCCTGCGGCGGCGCAGAGCCTACCGCCAGCGGCGGCTGCATTTCACCAAGACCCGGCCCACGGCGGTGTCGATCGGCGAGCGGCGCCGGCCCGACCCGCAAGGCCAACCCGGCTTTCTGCGAGTGGATACGGTGCATCAAGGGGATCGCGATGGCGTCAAGGGCGTCTACCACATCAATGCCGTGGATGAAGTCACCCAGTGGCAAGTGGTCGGCGCCACGCCCGCGATCAGTGAAGCCTGGCTGGAGCCGTTGCTGAAAGCCATGATCGAGCAGTTTCCCTTTCGTATCCGCGGCTTCCATTCCGACAACGGCAGCGAGTTCCTCAATCGCACGGTGGAGAAGCTATTGAACAAGCTGCTGATCGAACAGACCAAGTCGCGTCCGCGGCACTCCAACGACAACGGCTTGGTGGAATCGAAAAACGGCGCGGTGATCCGCAAACACATGGGATATACGTACATCGCGGCGCCGCACGCGGGGCGCATCCAGCGCTTCTACCAACAGCACTTCAATCCCTATTTGAACTTCCACCGGCCCTGCGGACAGCCCGAGATCAAGACCGACGCCAAAGGCAAGCAGAAGCGGGTGTACCGCCACTACCAGACGCCTTGGGAATCTTTCGAGAAGTTGCCCGAGGCCGCCAGCTATCTCAAGCCAGGGCAGAGGCTGGAGGCTCTGGGCCGCATTGCCCAGGCCGAAAGCGACACGGCGGCGGCCCGCCGGATGCAGCGAGCCAAGCAGAAGCTGTTTGCCAGTTTCCGTTCCGCGAACACGCCGTGCTGAACAGCAGGAAGAGGGCTGTGGAAATGACGGGCGATGGAAAACGAGGAAAACCAAAACCAGGTTTCCCTTCGTTTCCCACCGCCCTTGGAAATCGCTCCGCGATTCCCACAATCCCACAACCCCGACGACGATTCTCCCCTTCCCAAAACTCAAAATCAAAAAGCCCGAAAGGAGCCCCAGCGACTCAAAAAGCCCCAACCCCCGTCTTCAGGCTCATCCTTCGATGAGAAAATGCTCGGGGGAGATCAAGGCAAGGCCCTTGACGTCTGACCCTTCCTCTCGCAAGAAACGGACCTCCCGGACAACTGAATGGCGTTGGAGCGGCCAAACGCCTCTTGGGTCGCCGCCAACAGGCCCGGAAGATCGGCGTCGATCAAAAACGTTCCCTGTTTCTCCACGGTGATGGGACTGAGTGAGGGCGTGAACTCTTCCGGCGCCCGCTCGACGAAAGACGGAGAGAGCAGCTTGATTTCACCCCCTGTCATCACCATCCCTGGGCCACCACTGCTGCCGGTCAGACTCATCAGCGTATCGGCCGGGCTGCCGCCTTCGTCGGCAACAGCGACCAAATTCGCTCTGCCTCCCTGCCTCAAACTACCCTCGCCATCGCTCAGCCGCAACACACCGGCAGCCTGCTCGGTCACCAGCTCGTAAAGTACGTTGTTCGACCATCCCGTCCATCGGGAAGCCGCGGCCAACTCATCCAGTAGGCTCCCCTCGGTTGTGATCGCCGAATCGGTTCCCAAGGCCATGGGGACGGGCCTCTCGATTAAACGGGGGGGCAGCGCTTTGCCGACAGTAAACATGCCCGAGCTCGGGCACCAAATGAGCGAAGCCCCGCTGCTTTCCACCAGCGCCAGGTCATCATCCTCCAGCGCCACGGGGTGGACTAATACCGTCCGCTCATTCAAAGCGCCGATGGAATGAAGCCGCGAGATCTCTTCCCTTCCCGCGTCGCCTGTCCCCTCCATCAGGTGCAGGATAAACGGCCAGTCGGCAGGCGTCTGTTCGAACCGCTCGGCCAGGTCCGAAGTGAACGCCAGGGAGTGCGCCCACCCGAAACGCTTCACCACTTGCACCGGGAATCGCCCATCGAATACACGCTGTTCGTAAGAATCGTGGTGACAGACGGTTGTCACGCCGCTCAGAAGATTCTTGATGCCACCCCAAATAAGACGCTGAGCCTTGGGTACCCCAAGGTGCTCTTTGACGGGGGACTCCTGGGGACGATAAACATCGTGAGCCCACGCCGTCGCGCTGGGGTAAGGGCCGTTACCCAACCGGGGAAACAGGTTGAATGCCAGGTGGTCGTGAGCGTTGATCAGGCCCGGCAGGACAAGGCAACCCGCCAGATCGATGCTGGGCGGCGCGTCCCGCTGCTTAGTACCAGACCCCGGCCGCCGCAACTGGGCGATCCGGCCCGCGCGGATTTCAACGTCCGCCCGGACCGCCGTCCGAGGCCCCTGGGCGACACGGGCCCCGGCGAGAAGCCACGCACTCGAATGCTGGTGGTTGGATGATCCGTTCACGGCAATCCGGTTAGTGCGCATTTCTCACCAGCTGCCAGCGGGAGTGGAAGCAAATCCCCGCCGTCAGGCATGTTGGGGCGCGATTCATCACGCCCGCTCGTCGACATACTCTACGCTGGGCGATGTGCATAAACTGTTGCCGCGAGCCATGGCCGCCGGGCCTTTCGCCTCATCCACCTCGCCACGTTGGCGAGAAATGCGGGCTGGGAGGCTGTGGCACGGAAAATTCTCGATACCACCATCTAGAAATGAGAGCTGAGAGTTGCACAATATATTTGTGGTCAAAATGGCCAATTTTCGTTCTGTGACACAGGCTCCTAGTGAAGGCTGCGTCCCGTCAGTAGTGACCGTCTGGTGACCAACGGCCGCCACGCTTGGAAAAGCGAAACCTCAATCGGCCAACGGTAAAACTGGTGCTTCAAACGCCAACATAGCGGTTGCCGAAGAGCGCGCAGAAGAAACCCCTCCGCTCGCGACGCTTTTTGGCGAATCAGTTTCGAAACTTCATTGGCTAGCAAGAACAACGACATGCTCTGCTTCACTCGCCGGTACGGCTCGCCGCTCATCCAAGGCAGCAGGTTGGCCCCCAACCCCACCTGGGCCCAGGCCTCGAGCGATTTCGGCTGCTCGACACCGAGCTTCTCGAGCTCGGGCCATACGGGAATGCCCGGGTAAGGCGTGAAGATGTTCGGCGAAAAGGTCACGTTGTCGAATCGCCGGGCGATTTCGGCCATCACGCACAACGTCTCCCGGCGGTGCGCGTCCGTCTCTCCGGGATACCCGAAAATCAAATTAAACGTGACTCGAATCCCCGCCAGCCGGCATTTGCGCGCGGTTTCAAACATGTCCGGGACGTTTTGATGCAGTTTGTTCATCCGCTCGAGCACTTCTGCGGAAGCTGATTCCGTGCCGAAACCGATGTGGCTCACCCCGCTTTTGCCGAGCAAGCACACTTCGTCGTCACTCATGCGGCAGAGCAAGTCTGTGGAGGCCTGAAACGTCCAGCTAAAGCGGCGGCCCGAGGCGCAAAAACCCCGGGCGATCTCAACAGCCCGCTTCGTGTCCACCAAGAAGTTCGAATCCAGTAACGAAACGTGCTCAATGCGGTTGTCGCGGACCAGGCGGGTCACCTCCTCCACAACCCGCTCGGGGCTATAGGCGTTAAAGCGGCGGTTGTAGAAGACCGTGTCGGTGCAGTACTTGCAGGCGTAGGGGCAACCCACGCTCGTCGCAAACGGCAGTTGCCGTCCTCCACCCGCCTTTTCGTAGGCATCGAAGTCGGCCAACCCGTACGCAGGTAGAGGCAGTTCGTCGATCGGAGCCATCGGGCGGTCGGGATTTCGTTGGATGCGGCCATTCCGCTTGAACCAGCATCCAGCCACCAGATCCAGCCCCCGCCCCGCTTCGAAGCGCTTGACGACCTCCGGAAAAGTGATCTCCCCCTGGTGCCGCACAACAGCATCGACGAAGGGCTCGCCGAGCGTCTGTTCGGGCAGCAAGCTGGGATGCCAACCTCCGAAAACGACGGGGAGGTCCGGGCGCCGCTGCTTGACGAGTCGGCTCGCAGCCACTGCGTCCTTGATCATCGGACCCGTCAGCAGAGAAACGCCGAAGCAAATAGCGCCTTCCGTTTCCTGTTCAACGGCGGCAAGATACTCGGGGACGATCTTCCCGTCGATGACCTTCACTTCATAGCCGGCCCGTCGCAGCGTGGAGGCCAACGAAAGCAATCCGACGGGAGGCCCCAGCGGAGGGCCGGCGTAAGGCGGCAAGAAAAGAACTACCTTCTTTGAGCGCGAAGAGGGCCGAATCGGGGCGGTGCGAGGATCCCGCCGGACCTGATCGGACCCGCGCACAACATCTAGCACGTGACTGGCTCCGTGGATAGTTGCTGTGCGTCGACCATCGGCTTAGGGGCTTCGAAGACGCGGTTGGCGGCGTCTTTCAGCCAAAGCTCCACCGGAAAACCGTAGGCGTCGTGGTCAAGTCTCCAGCGCGCCGGGAGGCTGATGGCCCTGTGAATCGCCCGCGTGGCGGCCCGCCTGCTGTCTTTGGCAATCGGCTCGCGCTCGAAAGCCAAACGCAGGTAGTCGCGCATGTTTTGTACGCGCTGGTGAGAACGCCCATTGAGCCACGGCAGCCGGGTGTAGCGCGGGAAGAAGTCCGCCCAGCCTTCGAGGGACCGGGGAAGCTCGATGCCGTACTCGGCGACCTTGTCAATCACCGGCGCGCCCGGATAGGGCGTAAAGATGTTTGTCCAAAACTCCGCCCCGGGATAGCGGCGGCAGACATCGAGGATGAACTCGACCGTCTCGCGCCGCTCCACTTCTCCTTCCCCTGGGTAGCCGAAAATGATGTTGAAAGACGGCTTGATGCCGCCCTCGAGACATGATTCGGCGGCCTCGCGAATCCCCTGGATATCCTGAAAGCCCTTGTTCATCAGCTTGAGTATCTTGGGCGATGCCGACTCCGCCCCCATACAGATCTGCTTCAAACCCGCTCGCCGCAGAAGCTTCACCTGGTCGGCCTCGAGTCGAGCCACGAGGTTGGTGGTCGCTTGGATACTCCACGAAAACTTCACGCCCCGCCGAACCAAGCCCTCCCCGATAGCAACCGCCCGGGGGATGTCCACCAGGAAGTTGTCGTCCACGATCCACAGCAGCTCGAGACCGTAACGCGAGACCAAATCAGCGGTCTCCTCGACCACCTGCTCCGGATCCAGCGCGTTCCACTGCCGTCCGTAGACGCCGGCGTTGGTGCAGTAGGAGCAGTCATAGGGGCACGCCAGGCTTGAGGTGTACATCGCCCAGCGGCGTCCGCAGACCCGTTCATAGGCGTCGAAGTCAGCGAGATGGTAGGCCTTGGGCGGCAGCTCTTTGAGCGGCCTCAGGGGCCGAGGAGCGTTGAACTTCACCTGTCCGTCTTCTTTGTACCCAACCCCCGGAATTCCAGCAGGGGATTCGCCCCGCCTTAGTCGCTCGGCGACTTCCAGCATGGCGTCTTCGCCTTGACCGCGGACGACTACGTCCACGAATTCGGCCGCCAACGTCTGTTCGGGCAGCAGGGAGGGATGCCAGCCCCCGAGAATCACGGGTTTCTCGGGATAACGGCGCTTGGCCTCGCGGGCGATCTGGACCGTTTCGCGAATCATCGGCCCGGTAACTAGCGAGACCGCTAGGCACAGGGCGTCGTCAAGCTCTTCGATTACCCGCCGGCGGAAATTCGGCGTGATGGTCGAATCGATGATGCGAACTTCGTAGCCCGCTCGAAGAAGCGGCGTCGAGACGGCGAGAATGCCCAGTGGCGCAGTCGCCTCAAGACTGGAAAACGCCGGGAAAAAGAAGACGATTTTCTTGGGAGCCAAACCCCGAACCCCCTTGCACCCGATGAGAAAACTTACCGGCCCGGACCACCTCGCCCACTGGCTTTCAGCCTTGGCTTATTCACTCAACCATTGTCGAAGTCGACCCAACCACTCAACAGGCGAGAGGCGAGACCTTCGCAACCCTATTCACCTAACGGCTTGGACCGGGTTCTCGGTCGGCCGTTTCGCGCCCGGTCGCTTCGAGCCAATTGTATCCCATCCCGCGGGCGGCCAACAACTTCCGAGGGGTGCTGCCGCACCAACCCCATACGCAAACGCGCCTGGTTGTTCCAGGGGCATTCACTCTCCGGACGGAGCGAATCGGAGCGCCGGACGCCGGTGAGCTGGGCGACAGTCGGTGCACACCTCTCCGGCCTGTCACCGGCGTTCCAGGCGCGGTTTCCGGCTCACGCGTATCCTTGCAACGTCCGACCCGGCTTCCATCCGCACTCGGGTGGCGTCATCTTTTCGACGCGGTGCTCTATGAAGTTCGGTCCTGTCGAGTTTCTCCTCGCCACCGTCGCCTACTATAGCTCCCTCGGCGTACCTATCCGCCGCCTGCTCACCGACAACGGCTCCTGTTATCGCTCCCGCACCTTCCGCCGCACTGGCCGCCGCCTCGGCATCCGCCACCGCTTCACCCCTCCCTACACCCCCGCACCAACGGCAAGGCCGAGCGCTTCATCCAAACCGCCCTCCGAGAATGGGCCTATGCCCGCTCCTACCTCTCCTCCCCGCAGCGCGCCGCCCATCTCCGCCCCTGGCTCCACGACTATAATTGGCATCGCCCCACGCCAGCCTTGGCTATAATCCCCCTATCAGCCGACTCCCTCCTCCCCGGAACAACCTGTTGAGGCTCCACAGCTAGCCCGCATTTCTCACCAGCTGACGGAGGTTCGCGCCGACGCACTCGGCTGTGATACCTTGCAACATTAAACCTGACCGCGATCGTGGCGCGGGGGACTCGGAACCGTGGCGCCGTTTTCGCCGCGCGGGCGGGGCCGTCGTTGACCTGCAATTTCATGCTTCTAGATCTGCAAGGCATTGAAAAATATTTCACCGGCGTAGCGGCGCTTCGACGGGGCGACTTCGACGTAGAAGCCGGAGAGGTCCATGCCCTGGTCGGAGAAAACGGCGCGGGCAAATCCACGCTGATGAAAATCGTCGCCGGGATGCTCGAGCGCGACGGCGGCGTCATGCTGTGGCGGGGTTCCGAGGTCAATTTTCAGCGCCCCGCCGATGCCCACGCTAACGGCATCTCCATGGTTCATCAGGAATCTCTTCTAGCACCCCATCTGACGGTGGCCGAGAATATTTTCCTCGGACGGGAGCTCGAGACGGGACCGATGCTTAACCAACGCCGCATGGAGCGTGAATGCGCGGCGCTTATCGAAGAGCACAACTTTCCCTTGCAGGCCGGTTGGCGAGTCGAGGCGCTTAGTCCGGCCCAAAAACAGCTTGTCGAAATATGTCGCGCTCTCCACAGCGCGTCGAGCCTGCTGATTTTCGACGAACCGACCTCTTCGCTCTCGGAAGCCGAAACCGCCGAGGTGTTCCGCATCGTGCGCAGCCTGCGCGGACGTGGCATGGGGATCATCTACATCACGCATCGCCTCGACGAACTGCGCCATGTAGCCGACCGCATCACGATCTTGCGAGATGGCGAGACGGTTCATCACAGCTTTTTCTCCGATGTGACCACGGAACAGATCGTCCATCATATGGTCGGCCGCGAGGTCTCGGCGATCTACGAGCGCGAGCCGCTGCCGCCGGGAGAGGAGCTGCTGCGAGTGGAGCTGGAGGGGATTGGTTTGACCCTGCATGCCGGGGAGATCGTCGGCGTCGCCGGACTGATGGGCGCCGGCCGCACGGAACTTTGCCAAACCATCTTCGGCATCACTCCCAACGCCGAGGGAGCCGTTTACGTCGAGGGCCGTCAAGTGGAGCTCCGCTCGCCCCAGGACGCGGTGAACGCCGGCATCGCGCTGATTACCGAGGACCGGCAGAAGACCGGGCTCGCGCTGCGGCTGCCCCTGCGAGTCAATATCACCCTAGCCAACGTCGAAGGCGTCTGCCGGGCGGGCTTTGTCAACAGCGCGCGAGAAGAAAAGGCGGCCGAGGATTCCCGCGATCGTCTTCAGATCCGCGCGGCGTCGATCGAACAGCTTGCCGGCCGATTGAGCGGCGGCAATCAGCAAAAAATCGTCATCGCCAAATGGCTGTTCCGCGATGCCCGAGTCCTGCTGTTCGATGAGCCGACCCGGGGGATCGACGTGGGCGCCAAAGCGGAAGTCTTTGCCTTGATGGATGAGTTGGCGCGCGCCGGAAAGGCTCTGCTGATGGTCAGCTCGGAGTTGCCCGAACTTCTTCAGGTAGCCGACCGCATTCTGGTGATGCGTGACGGCCGCCTGGTCGCCGAGCTTCCTCGGCGGACGACGCAGCAGGAAATCATGCACTACGCGGCGGTGGGGAAATGAAACTGCGCTCGGGGATGCTTCAGAAGCTGCTGCCGTTTTTCAGCTTGATCGCCCTTTTTGTGTTCTTGTCGCTGGCGTCCCCCTACTTCTTGACAGCGACCAACCTCTCGAGTGTGGTGCGCCAGACCGCCGTGATCAACATCATGGCCCTGGGCATGACGATGGTCATCGTCTCCGGGGGCATCGACCTGTCCGTGGGGGCGATCCTGGCATTCTCCGGCACCATCGGCACCATGGCCATGGTCAATGGAGGTGGAGTGGCCGGCGGCATCATTGTCGGCATCTTGTGTGGTTTGGGGTGGGGCTTTGCCAACGGTACTTTGATCACAAGCCTGAAAATCCCACCCTTTATCGTGACCCTTGGGACGCTCGGCATCGCCCGCGGGTTGACGCTGATTATCTCGAACGGCCTGCCCGTGGTCGGTCTCCCGCGCGAGTTTGCTTATCTCGGGGAGGGATCGATCGCCGGCGTGCCGTTCGTCCTGCTGGTGCTTCTGGCTTGTGCTGTCGTCGCGTACCTCATCCTGCACTCCACCAAACTCGGTCGATATACCTACGCTCTGGGGAGCAACAAGGAAGCCGCCGTCTACGCCGGCATTCCGGTGGCGAAATACACGGTAGCGGTGTATGCGATCTGCGGTATGTTGAGCGGTGTCGCCAGCATGATCGAAGCCTCGCGGTTGATGACCGGACAGCCGACCGCCGGACAGGCCTACGAGCTGCAGGTCATCGCCGCCGTCGTGATCGGCGGCGGCAGCCTCTCCGGGGGCGAGGGCAGCGTCGTCGGCACGCTGATCGGCGCCTTCATCATGGGCCTGCTCGCCAATGGCAGCGACCTGCTCGGTATCAACCCCTACCTGCAACAGGCAATTATTGGGGCCGTCATCATCCTCGCCGTCGCCCTCGACGAAGCCCGCAAACGCCGCTTCTCGGCGTGAGTGAGTTCGGGCCGCCTTTCACACAAATCGTCGGCGTCGGATTTCCGCGCCCTGAAGGGCGAGATCGGAACCGAGGCTACTTCTCTTGAGTATTCACGATCGCTTCCACCAGACCCTCGACGGTGTAGCGGTCAGGCTCGGCGTCCACGCGGATTCCCAGCTCGCGGGCGGTTTGTGACGTGATCGGGCCGATCGAGGCGACCCGCACGCCGTTAAGCCGCTCGATGGGGCAGAGCTGGGCGAAATTTCTAACGGTCGACGAACTGGTGAAGGTAATCCAATCCGGTCTTGGATCTCGACCGAAAGTCTGTTGCGCCAGCTCGGCGGACTGTTCCGGCACGCAGGTTCGATAAGCCGGGACGACATGGATTTCCGCGCCGCGCTTTTTCAACTCGACAGGAATAAGGTCGCGCGCAACGGCGGCGCGAGGCAGCAGGATTCGCTGATCCGCCAGGTCGTGCTCGCCGAAGGCCTCCAGCACGCTTTCGGCGACGTACTCCGAAGGCATCAGATCAACTTTTAGGTGCAAGCTCTCGAGACGCTCCGCCGTGGCAGGTCCAATGGCGCAGATTTTCGCCCTCAGGGAGCGCAGGTCGCGGCCGCCTGCGTCCAGCCGATCCACGAAGTGGCGAACGCCGTTTGCGCTGGTAAAAATAATCCAATCGTATTGCTCCAGCTCGGCAATCGCCTGATCGAGCGGGGCCCAGTCCTGCGGGGGACGAATTTCAATCGTGGGCAACTCGATCACGTTGGCCCCGAGGACCCGTAGTGCACTTGAGAGACGCTCAGCCTGCCCGCGAGCGCGGGTAACGACCACCTTCGATCCGACAAGCGGCAGTTTGTCAAACCAGTTGATCTCCCGGCGAAGCGAAACCACCTCTCCGACCACGATCAGTGCCGGAGGCTTGAGCTTCGCGCGGCTGATTTCTTCCGCGAGGTTTTCGAGGGTTCCCTCTACCGTGAGCTGGTCGCCTCGCGTGCCCCAGCGGATGGCTGCCGCCGGAGTCGATGGCGCGCGCCCACATTGGATCAGCCGGCGTGAAACTTCCGCAAAGGTGGTCAGCCCCATGAAGATAACCAGCGTCCCCACCGTTCCCAGCTTGCTCCAGTCAACTTGGTCGGCTTCGTGTCCGGTGACGAACGTGACGGCCGAGGTATAGCGGCGATGTGTCAAAGGGATGCCGCTGTAGGCCGCCACGCCCAGCGCCGAAGTCACTCCGGGAACGACCTCGAAGCGAACGCCGGCGTCCCGCAAAGCTTCCGCCTCTTCGCCTCCCCGGCCGAACATGAAGGGGTCTCCTCCCTTAAGCCGGACGACCTTTTTCCCGGCCCGGGCCTCGGCGATCATCATGTTGCTGATCTCCTGCTGGCTGTGGGCGTGTTGGGTCCGCTTCTTTCCGACGTAGACGACGCGCGCTTCCCGACGCTGGTAGGACAGCAGTTCCGTCGGCGCCAGGGCGTCATAAAAAATAACGTCCGCCGACTCGATCAGGCGCAAACCTTTTCGTGTGACCAGCTCCGGGTCGCCTGGACCGCCGCCCACAAGGTAGACGACGCCCGCGGTCTTGCTTTGAGGGTTGCGAGCCATTTGCGGTTGCTATTCTTAGGTTAACGGACTGCACGCTGGCAGAGCGTGCCGCCGGCTTTCGAAAGGTATACTAGCTACTTCCCGGTTCGAAACGCGCTTGCGGCTCGCGGCGGGGACGGTCACCGATTTCGCGCGTTCGAAGAGTCAACAAATCGCGAAGGCGACCGGACGTGAAATTGGCTGAGTATCCCCGCCGCCCAGTTTTTTCGTTTTCGCACCCGAAAGTAGCTATCTTCAACATGGCGACCTCTCCCCAGGCCGACTCCCCGTCCCCGTCGAGGCGCGTGACGCTGATCGTGAGCCTGGTCGCGGTTCTCATTGTCGTCATGCCGTTTCTTTTTTGGCGCAGCACTTGGTTCGGTCGTCAGCTCAGCGACGAGCAGATCAGCGAATACCTCGCCGACGAGGAAGCTCCGCGCAAAGCGCAGCACGCGCTTTCTCAGATCTCCGATCGCGCGGCTCGCGGCGATGCCAGTGTCCGCCAATGGTATCCGCAGATCCTCACGCTGGCTGACCATCGTTTGCCCAAGATGCGAACAACCGTGGCTTGGTTGATGGGCCAGGACAATCAATTCAAAGATTTCCGCGCAAAACTACGACAGATGCTCGAAGACCCCGAACCGGTCGTGCGCCGTAATGCCGCCCTGTCGTTGGTTCGTTTTAACGACGGCGGCGGGCGAGAGGAACTTCTTGCGATGCTTGGCCCGTACACGGTCGAGGCGCGCCACGCGGGTATCCTTACGAATCGGCTGGAAGAGGGCGATCCGGTCGACCAAGGAACCCTTTTGGCTCGTATCGAGGCAGACGCGAGCGAAGAACCCGCCGAACTTCGCTCGCCGCTGCCGGGCGTTGTCGGCAAGCGGCTGTTGGGGGATGGCGTCGAGGTAACAGTCGGCGACCCGATCACTGTGCTCGGCCCCAGCGCCGAGCATGTCTTTCAAGCCCTGCGGGGCCTCTATCTTGTCGGCAAGCCGGAGGACCTTGACGCCATTCGACCCTACCTGCGGCCGCGCGACGACATGTCGATCGAAGTTTCGAACCAAGCTCGCCTCACCGCCGATCAGATACGCGATCGCGCTCGGCAGGGCCCTCACGGTAGCAAACAGCGCTGAATCGCAAGAGTTCGGTTCAAGAAGCGACCGGGGTTTTTCGGCTGACTTTCGCAAGAAAGCCCAGGGTGCATCGTTCACATGGTCTGACGTGCGGCACGAAAGAGACAGGCATCTCCGTTGAGCAAGCGCAACGAAGTAATGGCGGGCCTATCGCGTGCTTCGGGCCGTCAGGTGGCGAGAAATTCCGGATGGATGTCATGCAGCCTAAGTCACTCATTCAAAGTAGCTTAACACCATCAGCACCAGGGCCTGTTTGAATCGGCAAGGTACAATGTAATTGAGTACGCGCGAAGCATTCGGAACCCGTTCGAGAACCGGTCGTCGGAAGCTGCGAACCAACGAGGCAACAAATTTACCAAACAAACCCAATTTCGTCGAACCCAAAGGGAATCAATGATTTACGGTTGGTTTCCGATTGTATCGCGGACCTGGTGCTGTTCCAGCGTCCGCGTCCGCGGGCTAGCCTGCTTTTCTCACCACGTGGCGAGGCGAAGTGCGTGAGAGGCCCGTCAGTACAAGGCGCGCGCCGCTCGGCGCGCGGAGGCGTACTTTTGCGGGTGCAGCCTAGCCATTCGTATTTTGGCTCTAGCGAAACAAGTAGCGACCCGGGTTCGGCGCCCGACCGGGAAAGTACGTTGAGCACGGCGAGCAAGCGCAACGCAGTAATGGCGGGCCTATTGCGTGCTTCGACCGTCAGGTGGTGAGAAATGCGGGCTAGTTAGATCACCAGCGTGAAACAGCCGGTTACGATCAGTGCTACGGCCCAAACCAGATCGAGGTTGACCCAGGCCTTTTTCAACAGAGCCAAGCCGAGCTTCTTATAAACCACCCAAGCCACGAGCGCCATGACGGCCAGGTAGCCGGCCGTGTGAACCGCCGTAGCCGTCAAGCTGGTCAGCGGCGCTTCCCAGGCGCCCGGGATGGCGTGGTGTTCGGCGATCGGCAAACGTTGCGCGTGCGCTGCTGATGCGCCAAAGAGTATAGGCAGAAGCATAAAGCCTGCTCCGTGAGCCGAGGCCATCAGAAAAGACCAGACGGCGAGGTCACGGAAGCCGACCCGCATCCCTCCCCAACGCGGATGCCGCTGACGCCATAAACGGTACCCGCCAAAGCCGAAAAGAATCAGCGCCGCCGCGATCTTGACTTTGCCAAGCGGGACAATTTTCTGAAGCAGCCCGGCCGCCAGCACGACGATGCCGATGGCGACAGCGTGTCCCAGCGCGATCGGCAGCAGCGACCGCGCCACCGCCCGGCCGCTTTTCTCCTGCATGCCCAGGGCGACGGCAAAAAGCCATCCCATGCCGGGATTGATCCCGTGGTAGGCGCCGAGCATCAGCAGGGCCAGGAGCGCGTCGCTTCCGAGGCCCGTAAACGGGCCGGCCTCGCTCATGAGTAGCAGTAGGAGTCCGACGAGGCGTCGCCGCCCTCCAGCCGCACCTGATGACTGCGATGTCCTTGGGTTTCTAGGAAGAAGTCCCGGTCGATCTCAATCCCACCGTCGGGCGCGGCGTTCAACTTGACCATCCAACTCTTGATTCCCTCGGGATAGAATTGTTCGTCCCAAGGAATATACAAGGAGTTCGTGAAGTAAACGCGGCGGCCGTCACGACTGACCTCGACCATTTGAGGACCGCCATTAAGAGCTGTTTCCGGTTGGCTCGGGTGCGGCGCCTTGCGAACAATTCCGCCCAGGTGAACCGATCCCGTCAACTTGGGGTTAAACGGGTCGGAAACGTCGTACTGCTGAAATTCGCCGGTACCCCAACACGAGATATAAAGGAACCGATCGTCGACCGACAGATTGATGTCGGTGATCAGCGGAGGAACGGCCTTAAATCCCTGGAGCAGTGGCGGCAGTTGGTCCGGGTCGGCCGGTTCGGCCGGGATCTCGATCACCTTGCGGGCGGCCCACTTCCCATTGTCCTGATGCCAGACCCAGATCGATGCCGAGAGGTCCTTGAGCGAAACGACGACGCCCGCGAACCCGTAAGCCTTGGTCGGATCGTGCGCCGGGCGGAGCTCCAACACCATTTGCTGTTCCGCTCCGAGGTCGATGGCCTGGACGTGCCGGCGCTTGCGCAAATCCCAGACGTGAAGTTGGTGGCCGTAACCGCCTTTGAGAAGAATGTCGGGGTTGACGCCGTCGCTGACCATGTTGGGCGTACCCCACTCGCTGGTGACCATGGTGTCGTAGCCCAAGTGCCAAAAGAAGTCATAGGCGAGGCTCTGCGGTCCGCGGTCCATCTCCCACTTGCCCAACACGTCAAAGCTGTCGGGGTCCATGGTGAAAATCCCGCCCGGGCCATCGCCGGTCGCCGAGCCCAGTGCGGAGCCATAAATGCCCTCGGGTCCGCAGTGGATCGTATGCGGTCCCGTGTACCCCGTCCGCGCGGTAAACTCTTCCGGCTCGATGACCCTGACGATCTTCGGCTGCCGAGGGTCGGGTTTTGTGTCCAGGATGTGAATTCTCGATGAATTGATCCCCGGAACGATCAGATAACGGCGCTCCATATGAGGGTGAGGAGCGTAGGGGCAAAGGCACGAACTGCAAGCATTCCACCCGAAGTGGTGCAGCTCATCCCCGAGGTTCGGCATGTCGACTTGGCCGACGAGCTGACCGTAACTCGAAGATTCCGGGTCGACGTCAACCACGCCTAGGGCATCGGGTGCTTCTTTCTTGTCTGGGTGAACCATCGCTAAATAGGCCAGCTTCTCGGGTGGCGCCTGAACGGCCATTTTCGGTGAAGGATAAAAGCTGGGATCGGGTCGCCATAAAGTCATGAAACGTCTCCTTTCAAAATCTCGCCTACCTTCGACCCGTTCATTCTACGCCCCGTTGCCGTCGCTCGCAATGGCGACCTGGCAGGTTTGAGTCCCGCGGCGGGCATCGGGGAGAGGAATTCTGTCTCCTCTTGCTTGACCATGACGATTTACTCGGAACTGCATCATGAGCACAGTGTTAAAATGGACGCGCAAGCGAGCGCCGGAGGGCGATGTTCGCCCCCGTGGGGCCCTTGCCGAGCTTATCCCCAGGGCTCGGGCGACCTCAGGAAGCAGAGCGATTTGATGAAAAAGAACGACAGCGGCATACCGTTACGGAAGCTGGGCCGGATCGGGCGGGAAGTGTCCATTATCGGGTTCGGCGGAGCTCATCCCTGTTTTCCACACGTCCCCGAAGCGACGACGATCCGCATGGTGCGGATGGCCCTCGACGAGGGGATTACGTTCTTCGACAACTCCTGGGACTATGCGCAGGGCGAGTCGGAAAAGAGGATGGGCGTGGCGCTCGAGGGTCGCCGTGACGACGTGTTTTTGATGTCCAAGGTATGCGCGCGCGACCGCAAGGGCGCCGAAGAGCAGCTTCACGATAGCTTGCGCCGTCTGCGCACGGACGTGATCGATCTATGGCAGTTTCACGAGGTCAACTACGACAATGACCCGGAGTGGATCTTCGGGCCCGGCGGCGCCGTCGAGGCGGCCGTGGCGGCGCGCGATGCCGGAAAGGTTCGCTTCATCGGGTTCACCGGCCATAAGAGCCCCGACATTCTGCTCCGCATGTTGGAGCAGGACTTCGAGTGGGACAGCTGCCAGATGCCCATCAACGTGCTGGATGCGCACTACCGCAGCTTCCAGCGCCGCGTCCTCCCCGAGCTCAACCGTCGGGGGATCGCGGCCCTCGGAATGAAAAGTCTGGGGGGACGAGGACAACTCGTCACAGACGCCGGAATTTCTCCCGCCGAGTGCCGCGGCTACGCTTTGTCGCTACCCATCTCCTGTCTCATCGTAGGCTGTGAGTCAATCGAAAACCTCGAGCAAGAGTTGGACATCGCGCGGAACTTCCAGCCCATGAGCGAGGAGCGGAAAGCGGAACTGCTCGAACGGGTGCGCCACGAAGCCGGTGACGGCCGCCACGAATGGTTCAAGAGCACGCAGCACTTCGACGGCCCCTATCACCGCGCGCAGCATGGCTTCCCTTTGGATGCCCGGTGACCGGGCTGACCGCCGTGGATCGCGAAGGCTTGCAGGCGCGCGAGAGCCCTACAGTACGCCGTGCTCCTTCAGGAACACGTTGATCCTTTCGTGGATCAAGACCATCTGTTCGTTGGTGAAGCCGCCGTGCTTGCCGCCCTCCACCGTATGGAGACGGTTGGGCGCACCGGCTCGGTCGAGCGCCTTGTGAAGCCGGACAGCATGCTGGTAGGGAACGATCTTATCGGCGTCGCCGTGGATCGTCAGAATCGGCGGCAGGTTTTCGCGGACGTAGGTCAGGGGAGAAACGCGCTCGGCAATCTCTAGGCGGTCGGCGAGGCTGCCCATCCAACGCACAGCGTAGCCCTGCTGGTTCTCACCTTCCAGTAGATCACTCACATCGATAATCCCAAACCAATTCACCACGGCCGCGACCTTGAGATCGAGCTCCACGGGACCCGCCAAGCTCCCCGTCACGCATTCGTAGTCGAAGCCGGCTGCCTCGTCGAGAACGCCCGTCATCAGCGAGAGATGGCCCCCCGCCGAGTGTCCCGTCACGACAATCCTGTCGGCGTCAAAGCCATACTCCTCGGCATTCGCGATCACCCAGCGCAGGGCGCAACGGCAGTCCGCCACGGCGGCGGGCGCAAGCGAATACCGCGCAAGACGGTATTCGACATTGACCACATTCATGCCCAGCCGCAGGTAAGGCAGCAGCCGGAGTACGCTTGTCTCCTTGGCGCCGCTGACCCAGCCGCCGCCGTGAACATAGACCAGCGTCGGCCTTGGGTCCGACCTTTCGCGAGGCAAGTAGAGGTCAAGCTTGTTCTCGTACCCGTTCGCGGTCGAATAGACCAGGTCCGCCGTGATTCGGTAGGACTCGCCCACCCCAGCGGCCCAGTCGGCGGCGTCTTCGGCCTGGGCGGGTGGGACCGGCAGCAAACAGAGCAGCAAAGCGGCGGCGGCGGTGCGAAATTTCATGAGACTCCTCCCACTGCATACACTCTACAACGCTTACAGCCGCTCGCGTCAGCGCGCGTCCTAGCCCGAGGCCAGCCCGGATTTCCGCGCCAGCTAACTAACGAGTCACGACGACGCTGCCGTAGAGGCGGCCGCTGCGTGTTCGTTATCATGTCTTGGTAACAAGAGCAAGGAATGTGTTGACAACAAACAGGCGCTTGACCACCCCCATCAGCTAAAATAGTCGCTTCCTTTTCTCCGCAAAGTCGGCGGCGTTATCCACCCCGAGACGGCTTGAAACGAGGCACATCGTATGCAGCCGCAATTCATCCGCATCCGCAATCGTGTCATCAACGTGGAAGCTATTTCCTACGTCCGGCTGTACGAGGATCTTGACCGCATCGACATCCGCCTGATCGGCCCGCCCGTCGATGTTTCCCTGACCATCACGGTAGAAGGGAAAGAAGCGGCTCCCGTCAGGGATTTCTTCCTCAATTCCGGGTTGGTGAAGGATCTCCGCCCGCCGTCGTAGCCGTCGGCGTGTATGGGGAAAACAACCGCCCAGCGAGCCAGTAAGGACCGGCGATCTCGCCCGTCCGCCGGCCGCCGACCGACAGCCGGCAACGTGGGCTTGACGAAGGGATCTTCCGCGGCGAGCGGTCCTCCCGCGGCCGGCAAAGACGAACAAGAGTGGTTGTCGCTACCGGGCTTGGCCGATTTGGTAGGGACCGGCACTCTTGCCGGTCCTGGACAAACAGGATTGTCTGTCCCACTTGAACGCGGATAAGCAGGAGCGCTTATCCCGGTGTTCTAAACACAGCCAGCTGAAACCCTGTGCTAGTATTTCTCTCGGCTTGCTCATGATCGGTGAAATGGCCGTCCGGCTCGCCGTTTACATCTTCGTCATCTGGGTCGCGGCCAAGATGATCGTCGGCGAAGGAGGTACGTTCAGAAAAGCTCTGCTGGCGGCAGTCGTCCTCACGGCGACATCGTTGGTTTTCTTCAGTGTCGCGGAAAACCTGGGCCTGGGGATTCCGTACTTGATTTACGTTGTCGATCTGCTGATCTTGAAAGCGATCTTCGACGTGTCGCTGGGCGGTGCCCTGTTGATGATGATTTTCACGTGGGTCGGCGGAATGCTGGTCCGACTAGCGTTTCAGTAGCGCCTCGTCGCCGACGCGAATTAGCTTGGAGGAGAAAACCGTGATGATTCAGACTAGCAAGCTGTTCCCAACAGGACTTTCCGATCGTCTCGGCGACGTGGCGCACGCTTTCAGCGTGCTGTGTCGGGCTTTCCAGTCCGACATTTCCGAGTTCAGAGTAGACTCCCCTCCCGGACACCCCACTGGGTTGGCGGCGATTGTTTTAGCTCTGGCTTGGCTGCTCCCTTTGCATGCGCAGGATTGGGAAAACCCTGTCCGCAAGCTGCTCGAAGAGGGCAAACCCGCGGTTGGCGCAACGATTAACGTTGCCAGCGTGGACGTGGCGGCCCATGCGGCCAACATGGGGTTCGACTTTCTGTGGATCGAGATGGAGCATAGCCCGATAACGTTGGAGACGCTTCGCGACATAGTGCTTGCAACGCGCGGTCTCAAAGCCATCCCGTTCGCGCGTGTGCCGGTCAACGAGCTGTGGACGGCGAAACGCGTCCTCGACGCGGGGGTGCTAGGGGTGATCTTTCCTTTTACGGGGACTCCTGAGATGGCCCGGCAAGCCGTCGCGGCCTGCAAGTATCCGCCCGAGGGGTTGCGCGGGTCGGGCGCGGGGCTGGCCTCGTTTCGGTGGCCGTCGCCGGAAGGCTATCACAAGTTCGCCAACCGCAACGTGATGGTGATTACCTTGATCGAAAACCAGGCCGGGGTGGACCACATTGATGAGATCGCCCAGATTCCCGGCATTGATGTGATCTTCATCGGCCCGAGCGATCTTTCCTGGCAGCTCGGGATCGGAGGCCAGTACGAACATCCCAAGTTCAAGGCGGCCGTGGCGAAAATCATCGCGGCGGCGAAGAAGCACAACAAGGTTCTTGGGCGTCCGGCTTCGAGTGCCGAGCAGGTCAACCGATACAGGGAGCAGGGTTTTTCCTTCTTCCAAAGCGGCAGCGTGCTCGGGCTCATGCGGGACGGCGCTCGAAAGGTCCTCGAGCCGCTCGGCAAGACAGGCTTCGATCCGGCGGAGAAGTTGCTGTATTGATCAGTGGGGTAAGCGCTGGGCGGTGGGGACAGTCACCAATTTCGCGCCTGGAAATCCCGCAATTTACTGATTCTTTGAACGCGTGAAATCGGCTGACTGTTCCCAGGCACACAGCACGCTAGCCCGCTTTTCTCACCACGTGGCGAGGCGAAGTGCGTGAGAAGCCCGTCAGTACAAGGCGCGCGCCGCTCGGCGACTCATTTTCTGAGGAATGCGAGCGTACTTGAACCCTTCGTCGAGCACGGTGAGCAAGCGCAACGCAGTAATGGCGGGCTTATGGCGTGCTTCGACCGTCAGGTGGCGAGAAATGCGGGCTAGCCGTGGCGGATCACCAGGACGTCGCCTTCTTGCACGACGTAACCCTTTCCCTCGAGGCGCAACGCTCCGGCGCGCCGGGCTTCGGCGTACCCCCCGGCCTGGACCAACCCCTCCCAGTGGATGGTTTCGGCGCGGATGAATTTCTTTTCGAAATCGGTGTGAATAGTGCCGGCCGCTTTTACCGCGGGGGTGTTCCGGGGGATACTCCAGGCGCGCACCTCGTTTTCCGAAGCGGTCAAGAACGAGATCATCCCCAAAACGGAGTAGGTGGCTTGGATAAGCCGGTCCAGTCCCGACTCTCTGAGCCCGTAGCTTTCGAGGTAGGGGAGAGCTTCTTCTTGGGGCAGCTCGGCGATTTCAGCCTCGATGCTTCCACAGATGGCGGCAATGGCTGTGTTCTTCCGGTCGGGCAGCCACTGCCGCCGGTATTGTTCTTCGGTTTCATGTAGCGTCGAGGCCTGGGATTCACCGAGGTTGAGGACCAGCAACATGGGTTTTGCGGAAAGGAACTGGAAACCGCGAAGCCGCTTTGACTCTTCGGGATCAAGGTCCAACTCGCGAAGCGGACGCTCGCTCTCGAGAAAGTCCTTGGCCTTGACGAGTAGGTCTCTTTCGTGTTCCAGGTCGGAGTCCTTTATCCTACCCATGTCTTTCTCCACGCGATCGAGTCGCTTCTCGACCACGGCGAGGTCGTTCAAGATCAGCTCTAGCTCGATGTCCTTCCAATCGCGCTCCGGATCAACCGATCCCTCGACGTGCATCACTGCGTCATTGTCAAACAGCCGCAGTACGTGAGCAAACGCGTCGACCAGCCGCAGGGCTGCGATATAGGCCGGGTCGCGCAAGGCCTCCTTTGACATGGCGGGGACATCGGCGTACTCGACGGTGGCGTGGATGACTTTCGGCGGCTGGAAGACGGCGGCCAGTTCGTCGATGCGATGATCGGGTACTCTGGTCACGCCGACTTGCACCGCGGTCGTACCCAGTCGGGCTTCCCGTTTCGCGCCCGTCAGGATGGTGAACAGAGATGTTTTGCCGACCTGCGGCAGTCCGATGATCGCCGTTCTCATGTGGCTAATGGCGCGCGGTTCCCAACCATGGCGGGTCCCGCTCCTTGAAACGTTGGCGGCAACCCATTATCTTACCGCGAGAGGAACCAATTTCTCCTTTTGTTCTCCCCCCATTAAGAGACGCAACTAATTGAAAAGAAATGGTTAATATTCCTAGTAAGAGATCAGGAATTGGGTTTGTTTGGTAACTTTTTCTCCTCCTTCTTTGCCCGTGTTGGGCCCCCTGCCGGAAACGTGAAGCGCAAGGGCCTTGCAGCGGTTCTATTTTACTAGCCGGGAACGAATTCCCGCCCAATTGGACGCCCTAAGCCATTGGAAAGATTAGGGGTTCCGTCACGGGACTAGCCCGCTTTTCTCACCACCTGACGGTCGAAGCACGCCATAAGCCCTCCATTACTGCGTTGCGCTTGCTCGCCGTGCTCAACGTAGGGTTCAAGTACGCTCGCATTTCTCAGAAAATGAGTCGCCGAGCGGCGCGCGCCCTGTACTGACGGGCCTCTCACCCACTTCGCCTCGCCACGTGGTAAGAAAAGCAGGCTAACTTCCCAGGTGCTGATAGAGGGCGAACCCGGAGATTCCGAAGAAGAAAACGAAGCCCGCGACCAGCCCGAGTTGCAGATACCAAGGGGGACGAAGCTCGTTCGGCATCAGCCGGCGATTCACGTAGAGGGTGTGGAGCGCCGCGGTCCCCAGGCCGATGTTGCCTATGACGCTGCTGACGATGGCCAAGAATAGAGGATTGGGGGTGAGCCGCAAGGCGAGGAGTCCCCACAGGCAGTAGCCGAGCAGAACGAAGTAGTAGACGTTCTTCACCTGGCGCCCCTCCCGGGAACGGAGGTTTCCGGACGCGCTCCAAAGGACGTCAGTCCATCGACGCACGATGGAGTCGAGGGTCTGAGGGAAGCCAACCCCTAAAACGAAGAACCCGCACAGAAGGGTAGAGAACCAAAAGATTTCCCCAT
This sequence comes from Bryobacterales bacterium, assembly GCA_965206025.1. Lineage (GTDB taxonomy): Bacteria > Acidobacteriota > Terriglobia > Bryobacterales > UBA6623. Next base: position 614,323 of record CBDBIU010000005.1, read on the forward strand.
GGCGGTCGGCGATTCCTCGCGCGGTCATCGCCGCGGCCGCGTGCCCCTGGACCTCCGCGCCGCGAAGGAACTCGAGCGAAAGCATGGAGGGGAGCGCCATGCCGAGCAACGAGCCGAGACCCCAAACCCAAAGCTGATCCCGGCGAATGTGCCGCAGCCAGCCGCGCCAGCGCTCGAGGTTCGCCGCGGTAATAGGAAAAACCTTTCCCGTGTGCGAAAGGGAAATCTTTCTTCCGCGAACCAGGCTCGGGATGGCCCCCACGAGCGGCCCCATTCCCCAACCCTTGTCTCTGGCGTAATTCGAGAACGTAGTGTTCCCCAAGCCGCCGACGCCGGCCACGGCCGCGAACGCGGCCAAGGTCGCCCAATCGATCTCGCCTTGCGGGAGGGACCCGAATTTGAAAAACCCGCTGAATATTTCCAGCCACACCCGGCCGCTCACCAAGACCAGGTCAATCACGAGCAGGTAGCCCAGCACGGAAAAGACCTTGACGACCATGAGGCGTTCGACGGCGTTATAGATCTTGCCGCCAAAGATCAGTGGGACGAATGCCGCCAGGAAGATGCCATAGCCGAGATTGCGCACCAGAGCATCGTCGAGGGGTCCGGGCAGGTGTCCCAGCAAGGCGGCAGCCAGGGGCACGGCCGCGTTCGAAGCCGTGTAGGGCCAGATGTGGCCCGAATCGGCGATGAGGTAGAAGATGATCCAGAACGTGGGGCCAGGCGCCGTGCGCAGAAAACCGACGAAAATCGGTTCACCGGAGTAGAGCGCGTAACGCATGACGGCCAGGTTGAAGACCACCTGGAGTGCGATGCTGATCGTCGCCAGCCACATCACCATGCCGCCGTAACGGGCGGTCACGATCGGTCCGAAGAGCCATTCGCCGGCGCCCATCGTGCCTCCCACCATGACCAGCCCGGGGCCGATCAAAGTTGTCCAGCGGCCCAAGGTAAAGCGGGGAGCCGAGGGGAGTTCGCCCGTGCCCCAAGCGGGCATGAAGCGGGCAGCCTTGGTTACGCGGTCGTTGTCGTCGGAGGAAGTCACGCGCGCGGACATCGTAGCAGAGTCTTGCAGGGAATGCCCGGTTTGTGTGGTGCGGATCTCCTCACGGCGCGAAACGCGCTTTGGGAGATCCGCACCACAGGAGGTTTGTTTGGCACCGCTTCCCCCGGCTGAAGCCGGGGGCTACTTTCCGGCGTCCGCTTCGCGGACTTTTGGCAGGCCGGGAGGCCTGCCCCACTGGGCCGGGCCGCGGTGCCGAAACTTACACCTAACTACGGGGGGAATCGCCGGCCTCGCTATTGCACGCGGTATTCGGCGGGCGCGATGCCCGTGTGCACCTTAAATGCACGCGAGAAATGGCTGCGACTCGAAAAACCGACGCGGTTGGCCACATCGTTGATCGACAGCGCCTCTTGCCGCAGAAGATGGGTGGCGCGCTGCATGCGCACGTGGTGGACCAGACTCATGGGCGGGCGTCGGAACGCGGCGGCAAAGCGCTCGGCGAAAGCGGATCGGCTCATCGCCGCCGCCTCGGCAAGGGATTCCACCGTGTGATCGCTACCCGGATCGTCGAAAATCCGGTCAATCGCTCGTGCCAGACGAGGATCTTCGAGCGCCGTCAGCCAGGGCAGCGGGCAATCGCTGTCACTGCACAAGCGCCGTAGAAGATGCACAAGACACTGAAACATGAGCGACCCCACCATGGCTTCCCTCCCGGGGCCGGGCCGCGACTGCTCCGCGAGTATGCCCTCGAACGCGGCCAGCGCCTGCGGGGATTCCGACATATCGACGATGAGGACCTCGCGCAGGTGGTCGAACAGACCCAGCGACTCGCCGTAGAGCACGCGCATCTTTCCGCAGGCGATGAGGAGATCAACGTTGTCGGGCGATCCCGCCACCAAGTGGGGGATGGCGTCACCCTCGGGAGGCGCGCTGATCAGCAACTCATGCTGCAATTCCCCGTGCGATCGCAGTTCATGCTTCGCTCCCGAGGGCACCACAGCCAGCCAGTAGGGACCCACCGGGCGGGCATCGCCGTCCGGACCGCTCACCGCGCCTTTCCCCTTCAAGACGAAGTGGATCATCACTCCCGGAGGTCCGGGCAAACGAATACGCCAACCTTCGCTCAGCATGCAGAGCGCGAAGTACTCAACCTGGACGTCCAAGTTGGACAGCAGCTTGTCGAGCACCATGGCCCTATTCTATCTCGCTCAAGGATCCGCACAAACTGGACGATTGCGCACATCTTCCAGACCACCTCGCCCTGGGACCCATGTGAAAGTTATACCTATCGGCGGACGCCACGGCCAACGCCGGGCGGACTCAAGATTGATGGACACCAAAACACTTGAAAAAAGGAGAACCAAAATGAGAACCATGACATCGGGGTATGCACTTCACTCCCGGCTACCCCATATCTTGTGGTCGGCTGATCCGCCTGCCGCGTACGTGTTGGACCATCTCTGAATAGGTAGTGGGGCCAACGGCCGCGGCTTGTTGGACAAGCCGGTAGAAGAGCTTTCCCCGGTGCCGAGAGCGTCGTCGATTGAAGCGAAACGTGTACTCATCCAGGTAATAGTCCAGGTGCTCACGGCTTACCGCGCCTTGGTGCGTGCCGATCAACCAGCGCTTCAACAGGGCAGCCACACGGTGAACACGAGGCAACAGCTCAGAGGCTGATTGGCTGGAAGTTGCCAGAAAGTCGTATTCGTGCCGATAGCCAAGCGCCTCCAGACCGACGTAACCTTCCCAGCCGTCGGTGTGGATGGTGCTGTCGGGTTCAACAGCCTCTTGGATGAAGCCGTGTAGCTGGTGCTTGGAAGCTCGACGGATGCGCCTCATGCGGATCCTTCCTAGCCCCGCACCGTCTTCTTCAGCGGCGATGGCTACCAGTGCCTTTTTCTGCGTCTGCCGTCCGTGCAGTCCCTCTTCTTCGCCCCCAACATAGGTCTCGTCGACCTCTACGCGGCCGCTGAGCCGTTCGCGGCCAGGCCGCACCATCGCGCGCCGCAGCTTGTGCAGCAACGCCCAGGCGGTGCGGTAGCTTCCCAGACCCAAAATGCTTTGCAGTCCCAGAGCACTCGCCCCGTTTTTCTGGCTCGTCACCCACCACATCGCCCGATACCAGGTGCGCAGCGGCAGACGCGTGTCCTGGAAAATCGTGCCTGCCGTCACCGAAGCCTGATAATCGCACTGTCCGCAGCGCAGCAGGCCCCGCCGACTGCGGCGAGTTCGCTGCCCTTCACAGCGGGGACACCTAAAACCCTGCGGCCAGCGCAGTTGCATCAGATACTCGCGACACGCCTGCTCAGTGCCAAAACGCCCCTCAAACTCCTCCAGCGTACGCGGGTAGTCCTCCATGAGCCCGCATACTATATGTTGGGGCTTCGGGAGTCAAGTGCATACCCCGACCATGACAATTGCGGGAGCCATCACGGTTTTGATCGCAACGATCACCGTTGGAGGCTTACAGGCACAACTCCCAGACCCCGGCATGACGATCGAACCGGGTCGCACGGCGCTGGTAGTGACCGATCCGCAGAACGACTTTCTCAGCCCCGAGGGCGTGACCTGGGGAGTCGTCGGCAAGAGCGTCGAGGCGAACGGCACGGTCGACAATATCGAGAGCCTTCTGAAAAGCGCGAAAAAGACGGACATGCCGGTATTCGTCTCCCCTCACTACTACTTCCCGACCGATCATGGTTGGAAGTTCGGCGGCGCCGTCGAGACGATGATGCATGCCATCAAGATGTTCGACCGCCAGGGCGCCCTCACCACCCAGGGCTTCGAGGGGTCCGGGGCGGATTGGCTCGAGCAATATAAGCCGTATCTTGAGGACGGCGCCACGGTTGTGGCAAGTCCGCACAAAGTCTATGGACCGGAAACAAACGACCTTGTTCTGCAGCTGAGAAAACGCGGGATCAGCAAGGTCATTCTGGCCGGAATGTCGGCCAACCTCTGCGTCGAATCCCATCTGCGCGAGCTTCTCGAACAGGGCTTCGAGGTGGCCGTGGTCAAGGATGCGACGGCAGCGGCACAGGTTCTCGGCTTAGACGGATACGCAGCCGCGCTGGTCAATTTCCGATTCCTAGCCAGCGACGTCTTAACGACCGAAGAAGCGACGGAGGCCATCCGGGCAGCGGTCGGCGGCTCCGAGGAGGAGTCGGAGGAGGCCGACGCCGGCCCCGGCCCAAGCGGATCTTGAGAGTCCCGCCGCTCGTATCTTGCGGCTACCGAAATAGGCAGTGACTTCCGTTCAGCGTCCGACCGGGATAGTACGTTGAGCACGGCCAGCAGGCGCAACGCAGTAATAGCGAGTCTATTGCGTGCTTCGACCGCCACGTGGCGAGAAAGCGGGCTAGAGCCAGTGCCACCGAGTGCGGATCTGGGTTGCCGCCCAGGTCCGCCGCTTTTCTGCGCCAGGTTTGTATCTTGGCCGTCACGACGGAAATGATCCTATAGCTCCGGGTTCGATAGAATGACCTGGAGTTAAACCGATGGCACGGAGCGAGTCCGGAAGCGGCCGGCTGGGCCAAGTTGGCTGTCCGCCCCGCAAGCCCACACGCTGGGCAAACCTCTTTTTCGTTGCCGCCTTAGCCGCAACCTTCCCCGGCATCTTGTCCGGCCAAACGGCGGACAGCCCTCGTTTTGAATCCGATATCGCTCCCATCTTTGAGGCGAATTGCCTGGCCTGCCATGGCGAGAGCCTTCAGCAGGCGGAGCTCGATCTTAGGACCCGCGATAGTGCTCTTAAGGGCGGCAAGTCCGGGCCGGCGGTTTTTCCCGGCGCGGCGGTTGAGAGCCTGCTTTTGGAAAAAGTGAGCTCCGGGGCGATGCCCATGGGGAGCGAGAAGCTGAGCCCCGATGAAATTGAAGTCATTCGACGTTGGATCGAGAGGGGGGCCTTAAGCGCGGGCGAAGATCTCCAGCCCGCTTCCCAGATCGCGACATCCCAAGAGGTCAGCGCGCGGGAGATCGTCGTCACCATCCTCAACGTCAAGTGCTTGCTCTGCCACGGCAGGCGCCGCCAGGAGGGCGGGCTCGACATGCTGACGCGCGCCGGCCTACTAAAAGGCGGCGCGTCGGGGCCCGCGATCGTCCCCGGCAAGCCCGGCGAGAGTCTTCTCATCAAACGCATCGAGGCCGAAGACATGCCTCCTGAAAAGGATCTGGCGCGGGTCTCGGTTCGCCCGGTGACATCCGCGGAGCTTCAGAAGCTAAGAGCGTGGATCGCCGCGGGCGCGCCTTTCGACGACGAACAACCGGAGCGGGTCGTTGCCAGGGCTGATCCCTTGGTCACGAAGAAGGACCGCGACTTCTGGTCCTTTCGGCCCCCGAAGCGCCCGCCGGTTCCCACGGTGCGTGGCCAAGACCGGGCGCGGACGCCGATCGACGCCTTCCTACTCCGAAAGCTTAAGGGAAAGGGACTCGCCTTCTCGCCCGACGCCGAACACCTGACGTTGATGCGGCGGGCTTACTTCGACGTGATCGGATTGCCGCCCAGCCCCGAGGAAGTGAAAGCTTACCGGGCCGACACCAGTCCCAAGGCTTACGAACACCTGGTCGATCGCCTGCTTGAATCCCCTCGTTACGGCGAGCACTGGGGCCGCCGCTGGCTCGACGCCGCGGGCTATTCGGACTCGGAAGGGCAGGTCTCGGCCGACGCGCCGCGCCCTTACGCCTGGCGATACCGCGACTACGTGATTCGTTCTTTTAACGCCGACAAACCCTACGATCGGTTTCTGGTCGAGCAGATCGCCGGCGACGAACTGTTCGACTACAAGGCGGCGAAACGATTTACGCCCGAGCAGCGCGAAAATCTCGTCGCCACGGGATTCTTGCGCATGGGTCCCGACGGCACCTACAGCACCTCACAGGCTTTCGTTCCCGAGCGCCTGAAGGTAGTCGCCGATCAGCTTCAAATCCTGACCTCCACGGTCTTGGGCCTGACCGTCGCCTGCGCCCGCTGTCATGACCACAAATACGATCCGATCCCGCAGCGCGACTATTATCGGTTCAGCGCGATCCTGCGTTCCGCCTATGATCCTTACGATTGGCTCTCTCCCAATGAGATGCCCGTCGGCCCCCGCGCCCAATGGGACGAGACGAACACCCGCATCACGCCGGGAGGATGGCCGCAAGAGGAAATTCGAGAAATCGAGGAATACAACGCGCCGATCCACACCAGAATCAAGCGATCGGAGGAAGAACTCGAAGAGAAGGCTCGGCCGTTGCGGGAACAGGTTCTCGCTGAAAAATGGGCCAAGGTTCCCGAAACCGTCCGCGACGACGTGCGCGCGGCTTTGGATACGCCCCAGGCGCAACGCAGCGGGGCGCAGAGCTATCTGGTGAAGAAGTTCGCGGCGAAGATAAGAATCGAGCTGGGCGAACTGGAGAGCAGATTCGAGTCCTTCAAGGAAGAGTCCCTTGAAATTAAGCAAGCCATCGGCGAAGCGAAAAAAGAACTTGGCTCTTCTGGGATTTTAGTGGCTGGCGGCGGTGAGTGACGGATCCCTCGCCACTGTGAGGCCGACCTCCCGGAGCCTGCTTCGGTGCCATTCAAGGGCTTCGTGACAACTCTACGGCCCCCAAGGCCGGGCGGCGACTGCGTTGGCCAAAAAGAATTACTGATAAACAAAGGGTTACGAGTAGAGCAAGGCTGCTGGCAGGTAGTCGTACAGTCTCCCGAAGGCTGTGAAATGCGGATCCACAACTGTCATCCAGTGGCCACACTCAAAGAGATAACTCCCTGTTTATCAGTATCTTATTCCCTTTACGAGTTGCCCACGACCGGACTGGCGTGTAGGGTATTTGGGGATTTCTTGGCCGCCTTTTGGGCTCCGATGTGACTGCGGGCGACGTCGGGTCGGCAGGATGGAGGAGCCGGCTACCCGTTGGCCACCCACTAAAAACCCGGAAGAGCCAAGAACTTAAACCAAAGCTATTAGTCCGCGCTTTGTTTGATATGGGAGGCCGTCCCACGGCGGTTCATGTCCTTCACCGTGGAGAGTTTCGCAATCCGGGCGGCAAAGTCGAGCCGGGCGTTCCCTCGGTGCTGACCGTGGGTCTCGATCCCTACCGGGTGCAAAAACCCGCTTGGACGACGGGAACCAGCGGCCGCCGACTGGCCCTGGCGAGGTGGCTGACTCAGCCCCGCCATCCGCTGACGGCGAGGGTGATGGTCAATCGAGTCTGGCAGCACTACTTCGGCATCGGGCTGGTGAAAACCGAAGGAAACTTCGGCCGCACGGGCTCGCCACCGTCACATCCACAACTGCTTGACTGGCTCTCGACCGAGTTGGTTCGGCGCGGGTGGAGCCTCAAAACGCTGCACCGACTCATTCTGACTTCCACCGCCTATCGGCAGAGCTCTTTATTTGACCCGGAAACCCATGGCGCGGACCCGGATAACTCGCTGCTGTCGCGCTTCCCGCTCCGGCGGCTCGACGCCGACGCCATTCGCGACTCGATCCTGCGGGTTGCGGGACGTCTCGACACCACGCCGTTCGGGCCGCCCGACGAAGTAGAAACTAAGCCTGATGGAGAGGTTGTGGCCAAGGCGGGGGAAGGCTACCGTCGAAGCATCTATTTGCTGCAACGGCGAAAGACGCCGGTTACGATGCTCAGCGCCTTCGATGCTCCCCAGCTCACCCCCAATTGTCTCCGCCGCGCGCACTCCACGGTTTCCTCGCAGGCTCTACAGATGATGAACAGCGACATGGTGCGCGAAAACTCCCGCTACATGGCTGGACGCGTGATCGATGCCGTCGGAGCGGACGCCGCCAAGCAGGTGGAAACGGTGTATCTGGCGGCATTGGGCCGTCCGCCCTCCCAGAAGGAGTCGGACCGCGCCCAGTCGAGCTTGCTCCATTTGGAGGACGGCTGGAGGAAACATCTGGATGAAGCTGTCCCCGCCGAGCCAAAACAGATGCAGGCCCGCTGGCTGGCGTTGGCGACGCTTTGCCACACTGTCTTGAACTCGGCGGAATTCGTCTATATTGATTGAGGTATGCGGGGCATGCACATGGACAGCCGACCTGGCGAAGAAATGCCGGCGCGCAAGGCCGACAGCTCCCTTTCGCGGCGCACGTTCTTCTCGCGGATGAGCGACGGGCTTCACGGCGCCGCCCTGGCTTACTTGCTGGGAGGCGATCTGTTTTCCAGCAACCCGGCTCTCGCCGCATCGCAAAACCGCGTACACGACCTGCGCCCGCGCAACGCCCACTTCGAGCCAAAGGCCACCTCGGTCATTCAGTTCTTCATGAACGGCGGCCCCAGCCAAGTGGACCTGTTCGATCCTAAGCCCGCGCTCAAAAAGTACGCCGGACAGCCGCCGGGACGCGACCTGGCCAACGATATCGAATTCATCAATGAAGCGGGCGGCTTTATGCCCTCTCCGTTCCAGTTCGCCCGGCAGGGGCAATCGGGGATCGAGGTGTCCGAGATGTTGCCCCACATCGCCCGGCATGTGGACGACATGGCGCTGATCCGCTCGATGTTCACGCCGCACTTCAACCACGAGCCTTCGATCTTCACCCTGCAGAGTGGACGGATGTTCTCCAGCCGTCCCAGCATGGGCTCTTGGATCGTCTACGGCCTGGGAAGCGAGAACCAGAACCTGCCGGCCTACGTCGTTCTCGACGACCCGGAGGAACTGCCGGTCAACCATATTCAGAACTGGCAATCCGGCTGGCTGCCGCCGGTTTACCAGGGCACGCGGGTTCGCTCGGAAGGTTCTCCTCTGCTGAATTTGAAACCGAAGCAGGAGTACCCCGGGCCGGTGCTCGATCTGGCGCGATCTCTTCTGGCCCGTATGGATAGCGACCATCGGGACGAGCGCCCCGGGCAACCCGAGCTCGATGCCCGCATCACGAACTACGAACTGGCGGCGCGCATGCAGCTCGCGGCTGGCGACGCGCTCGATCTTTCTAAGGAAAGCTCCGCCACGAAGGAGATGTACGGTCTCAACGATGAGCGGACGGCCTCCTACGGGCGCCGCTGCCTCATGGCCCGCCGTCTGGTCGAGCGCGGCGTGCGCATGGTGCAACTCTATATCGAGCGCCAGATCTGGGACAACCACCAGGATTTGGTCAAGGATCTGAGTTACGCCTGCGGCAAGACCGACAAGCCGATCGCCGCTCTGATGAAAGATCTCAAGCAGCGTGGCCTGCTCGATTCGACTCTGCTCGTTTGGGGCGGCGAGTTCGGGCGGCTGCCTTTGTCACAGTCGCGGGGGGCCAACCCGGGACGCGATCACGGGCCCACGGGCTTCACCGTCTGGCTCGCCGGAGGCGGAATCAAAGGCGGAACCGTCTTTGGCGCTACGGACGAAATCGGCTACAAAGCCGTCGAGAACCGCGTAAGCGTTCATGATTTCCACGCCACGATCCTCCACCAACTGGGTATGAACCACCGCGACCTGGTATTTAAGCGCGAGGGCCGCAACGAACGCCTCACCGACGAATTCCCCGCCCGCGTGGTGAAGGAAGTTCTGGCGTAAAGTTGCCTTCGCGCATGAACCACACCTCCGCGGGCGCGTGGAGAGGACGTGCCGTTTGCCTCTCGGCGCTCCTCGTCATTCTGCTCCCCGGCTGCTTGCCGACCAGCGAGCCGGCAGCGGTGGGCGAGGAATCCGCTGAGCTACGGTTCGACGAGCCCAAGTATCGAGGGGTGTGCTGGGTCGGCGGACGCAGGCCCGTTGAAGAACAGGACTTTCTCCCCTTAGTCGAAAACCACGTCGGCTGGATCGTTCAGACGCCTTTCGCTTGGCAACCGAAGCACGACTCACCGGATCTGCGTTTCATAACCGGGAGCGGCCACGTTTTCTGGGGCGAGACCGACGTCGGATTGGAAACGACGACCCGGCTGGCGAAACAGTTCGGCATCAAGACACTGCTGAAACCGCACATTTGGCTTCGCGGATCCTCGAGTGGCAAATGGCGTTCCGACATCGCCATGGCGAGCGAAGCCGAATGGCGGACCTGGTTCCAAAACTACACCGGCTTCATCCTGCACTACGCCCGTTTGGCGCAGAGCAATGGCATCGAGGCCCTCTGCATCGGAACCGAACTGGCTAACGCGACGCTGCGGCGCGAGAAGGACTGGAGACAGCTCATAGGCGAAGTGCGGAAAGTCTACGACGGCAAGCTAACCTACGCAGCGAATTGGCACGAAGAATTCGAGAAGATCACATTTTGGGACGAACTGGATTTCATCGGTGTCCAGGCCTACTTTCCACTCTCCGAGAAGGAACAGCCGAGCGTCGAAGAGCTAAAGCTGGGCTGGGAGGCTCATCTTGACGCGATCGAGAAAGTACACCGCCAATTCAAAAAGCCCGTCCTGTTCACGGAAGTCGGGTATCGCAGTACAACCGACGCCGCCGTTCGGCCGTGGGAATGGGGTCGTCCGAGGATAGCCCCATCCACGGAAGCTGAACTGGCCACGCAAGCAAATTGCTACGAGGCCCTTTTCCGGTCGGTCTGGCACAAGAGTTGGTTCGCGGGCGCTTTCTTTTGGAAGTGGTTCCCGAAGCTGCCTAACGACTCGGCAACGCAGGTCGGCGACAGCTTCTCGCCGCAAAACAAGCCGGCCGAAAAAGTCATGGCATCGTGGTACGAGAGAGCCGCCGACTAGCAGGTTGATGGCGATCTGTTGTCTCCAACGAAGTCGTCGTCGGTCAGCTACTACTGAAACGAAGCGCGTCACGGATCAGCGAAGAGAGAAGCGGACCGATAGAACCGGTTTCATGCCGAAAAAGACTTGAACATACTGAAAAATAGTGAGACTCTGTGCGTTAGGAGGGAAAAGCTGACGAACTCCGCGAAAGTGGTCGTGCTGTTTCTCTTGGCCGTGAGCTGCATGGCGCAACACTGCCGCGCCCCCTAGGTCCCTATTTCGAGCCACTCCAGGACGGGGAATCAGGAATGTCGCGGCGCGGCATCGTGATATTCCCCGGCGACGAGATCATCCCCCAAATCGCAAACAGTGGGACTCCGGAAGACGGGGGTTTCTTTATGGCCTTCCAGGCCAGTAACGTCTCGACGACCATGGCGACGTTTCAAGTGGAATTCTTCGACTCAAACGGGGAATTCATGAACATGCCACTCGCGACAAGTCCTGATGACCTGATTGGTATACCTGCCCGTGGATTTCAGGGGACGCTCTCCCCGGGAGGTTACGGTGCTCAAGTTACGATTCCAGACGGCTCTCCCACGGCCATTGGTTATGCCCTGGTGACAATGATTCCCGACGAATCGGTTGGGGTCAACGCGGCGTTCGTACAGATAGTTCCGGGCCGCCCGCTGTTCATGGCTGGCGTGCCACTGTCGAACATTCTTCACAAGACGGCATTCATGCCGTACGTATCAGGGGCTGGGTTCACCCCCTCTCTGGCTTTGGTGTCGCTGTTGTCTCAGGAGGTGACACTGATTGCCCGCACCGGCCTTGACGGAGCCGAACTTTGTAGAGCCACAATGGACTTCGGCGCCGGGCATCACTGAGCGTTTCTGTTAAGGGACGTTCTGCCCTGTAGGTCCGAGGGAACCCTTGAGATTCGCGGAGATCCTCTCTTGCCTGGCGGAATAACAGGATCGGGGTATGCACTTCACTCCCGGCTACCCCATATCTTGTGGTCGGCTGATCCGCCTGCCGCGTACGTGTTGGACCATCTCTGAATAGGTAGTGGGGCCAACGGCCGCGGCTTGTTGGACAAGCCGGTAGAAGAGCTTTCCCCGGTGCCGAGAGCGTCGTCGATTGAAGCGAAACGTGTACTCATCCAGGTAATAGTCCAGGTGCTCACGGCTTACCGCGCCTTGGTGCGTGCCGATCAACCAGCGCTTCAACAGGGCAGCCACACGGTGAACACGAGGCAACAGCTCAGAGGCTGATTGGCTGGAAGTTGCCAGAAAGTCGTATTCGTGCCGATAGCCAAGCGCCTCCAGACCGACGTAACCTTCCCAGCCGTCGGTGTGGATGGTGCTGTCGGGTTCAACAGCCTCTTGGATGAAGCCGTGTAGCTGGTGCTTGGAAGCTCGACGGATGCGCCTCATGCGGATCCTTCCTAGCCCCGCACCGTCTTCTTCAGCGGCGATGGCTACCAGTGCCTTTTTCTGCGTCTGCCGTCCGTGCAGTCCCTCTTCTTCGCCCCCAACATAGGTCTCGTCGACCTCTACGCGGCCGCTGAGCCGTTCGCGGCCAGGCCGCACCATCGCGCGCCGCAGCTTGTGCAGCAACGCCCAGGCGGTGCGGTAGCTTCCCAGACCCAAAATGCTTTGCAGTCCCAGAGCACTCGCCCCGTTTTTCTGGCTCGTCACCCACCACATCGCCCGATACCAGGTGCGCAGCGGCAGACGCGTGTCCTGGAAAATCGTGCCTGCCGTCACCGAAGCCTGATAATCGCACTGTCCGCAGCGCAGCAGGCCCCGCCGACTGCGGCGAGTTCGCTGCCCTTCACAGCGGGGACACCTAAAACCCTGCGGCCAGCGCAGTTGCATCAGATACTCGCGACACGCCTGCTCAGTGCCAAAACGCCCCTCAAACTCCTCCAGCGTACGCGGGTAGTCCTCCATGAGCCCGCATACTATATGTTGGGGCTTCGGGAGTCAAGTGCATACCCCGATAACAGGAATTGGCTTTGAAGCGCATGACGAAGGAGCGTTTGTAACCCAGCCGATCTGGACGAACCTGGCGCGAACTCTAGAGTAGCGCACCACCGTTGTGACGAAACGTCGGGCCTTGTCCGGCGAAATGTGAAGCGTCAAGCTGTGCTCAGGCCGGCCCGCCGTCAGGTTAGGGCTGGTCGAAAACAGCGACCTAACTGTTAAGATAAAGCGTTCTTTCCTGTTCGGGGGCGGTAGCTCAGCTCGGTAGAGCAACGGCCTTTTAAGCCGTGGGTCCTGGGTTCGAATCCCAGCCGCCTCACCACCTTCTAGCTGTAAAACCAATAACTTGCGATTCGAGTGCGCATCGCTTGTAAGGGCTCTCGACCTTCGAATGCGGTCGAAACGGGTCAAGTTTGCACAGTTTTGTGCAGTGTGGTTCGTTCCTTCACTGTGCCGTTGCGAACGTGAGGCAAGACAACAGATTCGCCTTCTGCGGAACTTGCTGTCATGTAACCGTCCGGTGACATGACGCCCCATCCAAAGGCTTCGGTTGGAATTCGTGGACTAGCCGATGGCCGGAGGAGACACGTTTCAATTCGCCGTCTGGCAGTGTCCGGATTCGACGAGCGAGTCGAAGAAGTTGCTTACCTGTGAGGCGAGTGCGGGCGACCGCAGAAGTAGTCCAAGCTCGATATTCCTCTCCTGCGCTGCCTCGGTAAAGTTCGCCGAGGAAACGAAAAGCTCGCGATCGTCAACAACAACGCACTTCGCGTGCAGGACTGCCCGCTTCTGAGTATCCGAAGCCAACGACCGAGGATCGTAGTAAATCTCCGGCAGCGGACAGCCCTCAGGCCAGTCTACACGCCGAAAGTGGTCGATGAAGCGCCAAACGATCTCTGAATCCAGCGACGTGTCGCCAGCCTTCCTGTGGATGTCAAGGAACATCCGGATTCGCAGATTCGGCTTCTCCTGAGTGCGGCCGACTAGTTCACGAAAGACCTTTCGACCCTCGTAAACTGCTGCGTATCCCGAGATCAAGATGGTCCGCTCAGCCCGGCGAAACATCTCCTCGACGACCACCATCGTGTCGCGATTCGCGACGTTGACCATTTCCGGACCAGTCGTGACGATCTGCACGGACTCTTCGAGCCTGCGTCGCTGCTCGGCGCCGGCAGCCAGCACGTCGAAACACCGCGCAACACCTTCTGGCGAACAGCCGGATGAATACAGGTCCGTCAACAGTGTACGGACCTCTTCGGCGCTACTAGCACCCACTAGCCGCCCGACGGCAAGGGCCGACACCGGCTCGATCAACCTGCCCGAGCGGACTGCTGATGCGATTGCGCGGATGTCCCCAGCGGCAAGTTCGAGTAGCTTCTTGCTCACGCGTCAACCTCCGGGAAAAACTCTGCGCCCTCCGCCTCGACCGTCCGAACCACAAGCGCTCGATCGAGGAAATCGTTCTGCTGCTCGCAACTCGTTTCCGCCACGAGTACGCATCCGTGACAGGCCGCACCGTGTAGGTAGCGGTGTTCATGTCCGCTCTCGGGCTCATGCTGAGCGCAGACCGGATCGTTGGAACACAGGCGAGCCATCTCCAGAGCGTCACGCAGGGATTCGTGAATACTTCGGCCGACCTCCACCAATCCGCCCAACGTTCCTTCAGCGTCCGAGCTGCCCGTGTAGAGAAGAATCCCGTAGCCGATTTTCGGTATGGCATAGACTCGCTTAGCTGGCGGAAACAAGCGATGTCACTCGCTATGGACCCAGAGCCCAGGTAGCCCTCTGAAGGGACTCGATTTCGACCCACTGCGCTACTGGTTTAGGAAACTCTGAACCCTGCATCGTTCAGCGGAAAATCGTTTCTCGGTACCCATGCGAGTCCGTTGCTTTAGCCATGACCTTCTCACCCTCGAGGCCTCCGTATTCTCGTAGCTTAGATCTGAGCTTGGCACGACGCGACGCGTTATTGGTTGGAGGCTTCGGCGGTTTCCCCTGGGCGAACCCCGCTGCGAGACTCTAAATCCGCATGGATTGTCCGGTTATCACCACCTCGAAAGCGCATCTTCCGGTCCCATGGTTCAAAGCCCTTCTTTGTAATGACGACCCGGTGTGGTCCAGGATCGACGCTCAGGGTTGAGGGTGTATTCCCCACATACTCGTCGTCGATTACGATTTCCGCTGCCTTCGGTTCGGATGAAACGGTAATCGTAGCCGTCCCAGCGGCAGACTCTGTGGGCTCGGGCGAGGCAGTGCTCAGCCGCAATCCCGGCCTCCGCGTGGTAGCGGGAAAAGACATCGCCTTGTGCGGATTTGGCCAGCCTGCTGCGACGAGGCAATTCCTGTCGAATCGCCGCCGCCCCAATTCGAGAGATGATCCGGTACGGAATTCACTTGGCATCTGCTATTCTGGTTTTCGATCAACCTGTGCCCTCCCGCCATGAGGCGAAGGTTCTCCGCCGCCGGAGCATTCGTCTTCCAGAGTTTGATTACACCCGAAACGACAGCTATTTCGTCACCGTCTGCGCCGCCAACCAGGCGTTCTTGTTTGGGCGTGTGATCAACGCCGTAATGCATCTTTCCCGACTTGGCCAGATCGTCGCCGAGGAATGGCAAAGGACTGTATTGCTGCGACCGTATGTCGAATCGGACGCTTTCACGGTGATGCCCAACCACTTCCATGCTCTATTCACTCTTTTGCGCGAAGGGCCGCCGCGGTGGAAGTTCGAGAGCCTGGAAAGCGAGCGTAGCACGCTACGCCCCTACACCTCGACGCCTCCAGCGGCAGGGTCGGTGGGGGCCATTCTGCGGGCCTTCAAGGCCGCCGTGACCCGGAGAGGGCGGGTCGAGGCAGGGCATCTCGGACCAGTCTGGCAACGCAACTACTACGAGCACATCATCCGAAACGACCAGGAGTACCTGCGCGCTAGAGATTACATTGCGAGGAACGCTGAGTCGTGGGAGATCGACAAGGAGAACCCGCAACAGCGCCGTTAACGCCGTTGTAGGGGCGTAGCGTGCTACGCCCGAAGTTGGTGAAGGCGAAGCAGGAGCGGTTTGACCGGGGCCCAACACTAGAAAATCTGGGGTCACGACCTGCGATGGTGAGACAATCGAGCGAGAACTGGCTCAGCCAGAGCGATGCTCTTGACGGGCCGGGGCCGTGCGAGTTGGCGTGCTCCTCCTCTGGTTGGCTGCCACAAGTGCACATTGCTACAACGAGAACGAGGTCCTCGTTGGGATGGGTGTACCGGCGACCTCATCAACCCATGCGTTTCCTATTCCGAGTGTTGCCGCTTCTCGGAGCCTTATTCGTAGGGCTCCCTGGCGTCGAACTTCATTCGGCTCAGGTCCCTGTGTGGGTGCAAGGGACGGTCTACCTTCGCGAGGCAAAGACGAGTAAGCCTCTCTCCCGAGTCTATGTCACGGCACATTCGTTGCAGGGCCGGACGCTGGCAATGATGCGTACCGGCCGCGATGGCCGCTACCTCCTGGCGGACCTTCCCCGGCGGAGAATCGTATTGACCGCTTCGCGCCCCGGCTATTACACGCATCGTGCCGCGGGGCGGAGCGGTTCGCGCGTCATTCTCGATTGCTCTTCGGGCTGCGCGACGACAGAGACGGATTTCGACCTGATCCGCGGCGGCGTCATCGGCGGTAGCGTCGTCGACAAGCTGCAAGAGCCGGTTGAGCGGGTTCAGGTTTCAGCATGGCGTATCAGTTCCGCCGCGGCATCCGGGAGAGCAGATATGCCGCAGGCTGTAACCGACGACCGGGGAAGCTTCCGTTTGGCCGGGTTGAGGCCCGGTATTTATCGCTTGACGGCCCAGGGCAGGGCCCCTGGTTCAGCAAGAGAAGCGCGGACGATCGAGGTGAAGGTTGGCGAAAGTGAAATAGTGAAAAACATAGCCATCACGTTGGGGAGCCAAGCCACCTACCAGGTCTCCGGCGTGCTGGTCGGCCCCGGCTTCACCAAAGGAGGGAGAACACTCCTCAAGCTCGAAGATCTATCGGGTTCGCGACGGAACCTTACTGCTAGAACAGCGGAAGACGGCGGATTTCGCTTCAACGCCGTTGCCGAAGGCCGCTACCTCGCCTCGGCGACGTTCAGCAAGCGAAACCCCTCTCGCCGCGGGCATCAATTTCTCGACGTCATTGAAGTGCGGGGCGACATAGACGGGTTGATCCTTCATCCGGCCAGTGCCGGCGTGGTAAGAGGGACAATTCAAATCTCCAGCGGCAGAGTCCCGGCTCGAATCCCGCTGCTCCTTTCTTCCAACGAGGGGTTCGGCAGTCGTCACTTTTTTGTCAGGACGGTGGAGCCGCGGTTCGAAGTAGGGGACCTTTTTCCTGGGTCTTATCGTGTCGAAGCGCGGTCACGGCAGCTCTACGTGAAGGGGGTTCGCCAGGGCGAAGACATTGTCCCCGCCGATGACGTTACGGTCTCGTCGGGGACCAATGAGCTGGTGATCGTGGTCGCGGCGGACCAGAGCAAAGTCTACGGAAAGATTCGCTCGCCGCACGGCAGTGAGCCGCTACCCCACGCGCGCGTCGCTCTCGACGGTGCGAGCGGCAAGTTGTCGGTCCTGGCGGACCAGAGGGGGCGTTTTATTTTCGAGAGGGTCATTCCCGGCGAGTATAGGATCTGTGCCTGGAGCGACATCCCAGCGGACGAGGTCGAAGATGAGATACGCTGGGAGCAAGCCGGCTGCGCCAACAAAATCATTCCCGTCGAACCCGACAGTCAGGTGGAAATCGATATGAGAGCCGCGCCGTGAAACGACTCTTCCCATTCGTTCTGGCGGCCTGTGTGATGGGGGCGGCCCAGGGCGCCAGCGAGGAGCCGAAAGGGCGGATTGCCGGCTCCGTTCGCTCCGCGACGACCGGCGAGCCCTTGAGAAGCGCGCTGATTTCCCTCCACCGATCCTATTCATCCCAAGGATTCTCGCGAACCACGACCAGCGGACCGCAGGGCGATTTTGTCTTCTTAGGCCTTCTCGCCGGCAGGTACAACCTTACCCTTCGAAAGAGCGGATACCGCACGCTGAGAGGGAGCGCGGCCCGGCTGACTCTGCGCGACAAGCAACAGGCGAGCAATGTTGTTTTTCAGCTCTGGCCGCAACGCGCCATCTCCGGACGCGTGGTCGATTCGGAGGGGGAGCCTGTACCCGAGGCGCAAGTGAGAGCCTATGTTCTTCTGCACCAAGAAACGGGAGTCAAACTGTCGCTCGCCGGCAAGGCGAAGAGCAACGATTTGGGCGAATATCGCATCTACGGTCTGCCGGCGGGGAAGTATCTGGCAGAAGTGTGGCCGCCGCGCGAAGGCACGCCGGCCGGGGAATATTACGCCGCGACAGCAGCTGCGTTCTATCCAAACGCGCCGGCGCCGGCACAGGCCCTTCCCGTCAAGGTGCGTTGGGGCCAGGAACTCAACGGCATCGATCTGGAGCTTTCAGAGAGTGTTACTTACTCTGTCGCCGGTACGGTGGGGGACGCGACGAGGGGAGGGCCGTGCTTTGGTTGCGTCGTCAGCGCTGTCCGAATCGACAGCGGCTTTCTTGTAAGTCTCCCGCACACAGCTCGCGTTTCGTCAAACGGATTCTTCACGCTTCGTGGGCTGAGCCCGGGCGATTACAAGATTATCGCTCGACGCACGGCGGCTGACGAAGTGTCCCAGCGGCTCGTCACGCTGACAGACGGCAACCTTGAGGATATCGGCCTTGTGGCGGGGCGGGCTCAGCCGGTCTCGGGCGAGATCATACTCGAGGACCCGCCCGAGGGCGTCGAAGCCAGCAAATGGACCGCGTACGCTTCCTCGACGGTGTTGCCTGAATCTTGGCCCGACGCTAAAGGTCGAATTGGAGAAGACCTGCGGTTTCGCATGAAGAGCGTCTCCGCGGAAAGCTACCGCTTCGAAGTGCTGGACCTTCCTCCCGGCGCGTATCTCAAGGCGCTGCGGGTGGGCGGTCAAAGGTTGCCGCGTCCCGAACTGACTGTCCCCGAGGACTTTCCGCTCACAGGCGTTCAGGCGGTGATTGCGTTCGATGCGGCGATGGTTACCGGGCAGGTCAGGCCGCGGCGGTCGGGAGGCGGCTCCGAGGGGCCCATCGAGGCGCGTGTCGCGCTTATTCCCAAGGCGAACCGAGGCGGTTACGTCACGGCGAAGGCGGTCGAAACCACGCCGGACGGCAGTTTCACCTTTGCCTCGGTCGTACCTGGTGCGTACACGTTGTATGCGATGCCCTCCATGAGCGCAGCCCAGGTGATGGATCCCGCCGTGCAAAGCGCCCTGCGGTCGTACGCACGGGCGGTTGCCGTTGAGCCCGAGGGAAGTATCACGGTCGAGCTTCCCTTGGCCCCCGACCCAGAAGGGACCTACTGAAGGTAGTCGAGGTCTCCCCCCGGTTATTCGCTCTAGACAAGATAGAGAGCTGTCACTGCCAACCGATATCCCCCCCGCCACGTTTCACCCTGGCAAGCGCGGGAAGCGCGGGTCAGACACCAGGTGCGACGCCAGAAACTTCAGAGCACTGTGCGTTCGAGCTTTAGCTCTTCAGCCTTGTGGATCTCACCCATGCCCCCGGAACCGATGCGTTCCAGGATCTTGGGGTGGATGATCCTCCGGTCGATCACGACAGTCCAATTCTAGGGGTCGGCTCAGGATGGGCCATTGTCGCGCCTGTGGGATTACTGGCGAGAACAAGCCTTAGCACCACCTATCCGATCGTAGCACCGTCAAGCCCCTGATCAGACTCGGTTTCGGTCTGCTCGGCGACTGGTTGCGGAGACGCAGACGGCTGATTGCTGAATGGGAAATTATTTCTCGACATCTATCTGCCGGCGGTGCCCCGCGAGCGGTCTTTGCATGCCCGAAGAGTGGGCCAAAGCATGTCTCTTGGCCCGAGCACGAAGTCTGATGTCCGGAGCGGATTCAGGTTACGATTGAGGTTCTGGAGTAGGGGGATTGAGCTCCGGGTTCACGTTCATCAGTCGAAGTAAAAAGAGAGCCAGCGCAATGCTGGCTCTTGTTTCGTGCCCTTCTCCGCCATCCGCCAGTAGTGGAGGCGGATCAGGGCGGGCGTGCTCTCTTCCGGTACCTTCTCCGTGGAGATGTGTGTAGTTCTCCTCGCGGAGACGACTCGTTTCGTACCATGCCACGAGCACGCACAGATGAGCAATGTTGTCCCCTGCGGGGCCGGTGACCAGCAGATTGCCAAGTGGATGCAAGAGGGGGAATTCCCGCCAGCTAAGCCAATCGTAGCACCGCTAAGCTCCTGATTCAGACAGGCTTTCCCCCTCCGACGACCTTCTGACAGCCTCCGCAACGTGATAAGACGGGAGTTCCCTCAGCCATCGCTTTGAGAGGCGGTTCGTGGGCGACATGGCACCTCTGTCGAGCCCGGCGGGGGGGTGGTGGCAAGACACAGTGAGGGTTCCTACCCGAACTGTCGCAGCCACATCAAGAGAGCCCAGGCCTATGCCCATTTTCGGAGTTTGGGTCCGATGGGCCACCGTGGGTGGATGTTTAGCCGCAGCCAGCAACTCTAGGAACACCGTCAACCCCTATCGTTGATGCTGGTTTCCCTCTCCAGCCTCTGCCCCATGCGCCTCCATCCCAACAGGTGGGGTGCATGCCCGTTTTGAGATTTTGGGTCCCATACCTACCGTGGGTGTACATTGGCCTCCCTGCGTCCTGACAGGGCTTGAACCCCTATGAATAAAGACGCTGAAGGTCGCTGGAAGGTCGGAACGTCTGAATCAAATTGGAAATGCGGGCTAAGAGGGTTCTGGACGGATAGCTAGTGACAACGGTTGTTATCACCAGGTATCGCGACGGTGCTACAATGGCCCCATCTTGATCGGCCAAACCGTCAGCCATTACAAGATCACCGCCACTATGGGTCGGATTCTTGCACTTTGGGTGTTTCTGCTCCCAATCATGCCCGCAGCAGCGGCGAAACTCGACGGGCAATGGCTGCTTGAGTTTCAAACGGAGGATGGCCAGGGGAAAGCTGAGCTCCGCCTCGACACTGAAGAGTCCGCCCTCAACGTAGAGTTGAGGATTGACAATCACCGTCTGGTCGGAAAGGCGGCATTCACGGCCAACGAGTTCGAAGTAGACCTGCGGCACGCGGTACAGCCTGGTTCACCGAATCACAGCTCGCGGCTCCTTCTCAGGGGCCGCCTCGTCGGGGAGCATCTCAGAGGAACCTGGGATGACGGCGAGCCCCAGGGTGAATGGGTGGGAACCCGATACTGACCGAACGGCCTGGCCGACATCTACGAGGCTCACGGCTCCCTGCTTGAAGCCCTGGGGCATTACCCGCCATTGTTCTCGGTCGCCGGGTCTAACATCGGACCCCGTAAATACAAGTGGCTCTTCTGGGATTTTAGTGGCTGGCGGCGGTGAGTGACGGATCCCTCGCCACTGTGAGGCCGACCTCCCGGAGCCTGCTTCGGTGCCATTCAAGGGCTTCGTGACAACTCTACGGCCCCCAAGGCCGGGCGGCGACTGCGTTGGCCAAAAAGAATTACTGATAAACAAAGGGTTACGAGTAGAGCAAGGCTGCTGGCAGGTAGTCGTACAGTCTCCCGAAGGCTGTGAAATGCAGATCCACAACTGTCATCCAGTGGCCACACTCAAAGAGATAACTCCCTGTTTATCAGTGTCTTATTCCCTTTACGAGTTGCCCACGACCGGACTGGCGTGTAGGGTATTTGGGGATTTCTTGGCCGCCTTTTGGGCTCCGATGTGACTGCGGGCGACGTCGGGTCGGCAGGATGGAGGAGCCGGCTACCCGTTGGCCACCCACTAAAAACCCGGAAGAGCCATACAAGTTAGAAGCTCGTAGCTGAGTCTTGCGGTTCATCCGCTTGACGCGGTGCTTCCGTCATCGAGTGTTGCCGAGAAGAGCTTAAGTATCTACCATTGCAATCACTTACAGTCGATTTTGCCGTTAGCAGCTTCAACCATTGCGAAAACTAGGGATAAGTGCTTTCGTCAGAAGGTGATGCGGCCGAGTCAGCAACAGTTAATAGCGGAAGCACCGACGAATCGAGGCGCGGCAAGGTTGGGAGTCCTCAATGAAAAAACTCATTGCTATCGCGACCGTTATCGCAGGCCTGGGAGCGGTCGCCATCGCCGAGCACAATGGCGCCAGAACCCTCAAAAACGTCATCGTCTACCAGCAGCAAGGGCGCTTCGGCGGCTGGCCGGCCAACCATGGCATGTGGGCATGGGGCGACGAGATCGTGGTCGGGTTCGAGGCGGGCCACTACAAATACAGCGAAAGCGGTCATGCGATTGACTACTCGCGGCCGGCCGAGCACCTTCTCGCGCGCAGCCTCGACGGCGGCGAGACGTGGAAGCTCGAAAAGCCGAAAAGCCTGCTGCCTCCCCCTGGCACCAAGATGGCCAATGTTCCGACCGAGAGTGGGGGAAAGCCGGCGACGGATTGTCCTGGCGGAATCAACTTCACGCATCCCGACTTCGCGATGACAATCCGCATGGCAAGCCACCAGAACGGGCCGTCGCGCTTCTACTACTCCTATGACCGCGGCAAGAGCTGGTCGGGGCCGTTCAAGTTTCCGGACTTCGGGGAAGCCGGGCTCGCCGCTCGCACAGACTATCTCGTGAACGGCAAGCACGACCTGACGGCTTTCGTCACCGCGTCCAAACCAAACGCCCGAGAAGGCCGGCCGATTTGCGTTCGCACGCGCGACGGGGGAAAAACTTGGAACCTGGTTGCCTACATCGGTCCCGAGCCGCCGGGGAAAGACTACGCCATTATGCCGTCGTCTGTGCGTTTGTCGAAGGACAGCATCCTGACCGTTTTCCGGCGGCGTCATTGGATCGAGGCTTATCGCTCCGATGACGGGGGCCGCTGGTGGACGTTTAAAAACATCCCTGTACCGGACACAGGTCGCGGCAACCCGCCGAGCCTCGTCAAGCTCAAGGATGGGCGGCTGGCGATCACCTACGGCTTCCGCGATGAGCCGTACGGGATCCGCGCCAAGCTGAGCAGCGACAACGGAGAGACTTGGAGCGACGAGATTGTTCTGCGTGACGACGGGGGTAATTGGGACCTGGGGTATCCCCGCACGGCTCAGCGGGCGGATGGCAAGATGGTGACCGTCTACTACTTCAACAACACGCCCAGCGCGGAGCGCTACATCGCGGGGGCGATTTGGGATCCAGGTACCGGTTCGGGTTTGGCTAAGTAGACTTTTTCTTCGCTGCGTGCGCTGCGACGCCGGCTGCTGGATGGCTTTAGCTGACCAGCGGTTCCGACGAGGTGCGGTCGAAGAACGAGACTGGGCGATCGGCTCAGTTGGCCTCGGCAGAAGGGCGGCGGATATCTAGTGCAGTGTATCACAAATAACTTTACATATAGACGGCCGCGCCGTAGACTTGTTTTATGGGGTTGGCGGCGAAAGCTTTAACCATTACGGATCGCGAAAGAGTGGAGTTGGAAGATCTGGCGCAAGCGCACTCGACACCTCGGCAGTGGGCTCTGCGTGCGCGCATCATTCTGCTCGCCGCCGCCGGCGTCTCCAACTCCACGATTGCACGGCGCCTGGAAGTTTCCCGGCCCACAGTGCTCGATTGGCGCAAGCGCTTCGCAGCCGAACGCCTCGACGGCCTCACTTGGGTGCGTCCCGGCCGCGGTCGCAAGCCCTCGATCCCGGCCGAGAAAGTACGCCGAATCGTCGAGGCCACCTTGCATTCTAGGCCTCCCAACGCGACCCATTGGAGCTGCCGCACGATGGCCCGCGCGCAAGGCGTCTCGGCGCCGCGCTTGGCATTGCCCGACGACCTTGCCGTCCAGCAGGTTCAGGGCGGCGAATAACGTGGTGGTCCCGTGGCGCTTGTAGTCGTGCGTCAGCGTGCCGCAACGGCCTTTCTTCAGCGGCAGTCCCGGTTGCGTGCGCTGCAAGGCCTGAATCTGACTCTTCTCGTCGACGCAAAGCACCAGCGCCTTGTCGGGCGGGTTCATGTAGAGGCCGACGACATCGGTGAGTTTTTCGACGAACCGCCGATCCCGCGAAACCTTGAACGTCTTGATGCGATGGGGTTGGAGACCGTGGGCGTTCCAGATGCGCTGGACGCTCGCCGATCCGACCGACCGCGGCTATCTGTCAAATACGCATAGGTTTTAGTCGCTGGCCCGAAAGTCTTCAAACCCCTCCATGACCTTCTCTCGCGGCGTCTTCCCGTTCGATTTCAGTGGCAGCCGCGCAGCATCCACAGGAGTCATGCCAAAACGCTCAAAGGCGCGCCACAGGGCTGTTCTCGTATGCTCAAGCTACGCGACGACAGGGTTAGCCCGCAGCGCCTTCTTGTTCCGCTCGCCCTGTGTCGTCCGACCGCCCTTCAAGGTCTTGCGCATCGCCCGAACTTCGGCGATCATACAGCAAAGATCCTCGATAGCAAATACGTCGCTCGAACGGACTGGAGCCCCGTTTTCCGCAAAGATCGTCTGAAATTGCGCCCACAGTTCGGGATGCTCAAACTCAGGGGGACACGCCGGATACCCGCCCGGGATTTCAACGGCTTCAGGCAGTCCGCGCTTGAGCATTTTCTCATCGAAGGATGAGCCTGAAGACGGGGGTTGGGGCTTTTTGAGTCGCTGGGGCTCCTTTCGGGCTTTTTGATTTTGAGTTTTGGGAAGGGGAGAATCGTCGTCGGGGTTGTGGGATTGTGGGAATCGCGGAGCGATTTCCAAGGGCGGTGGGAAACGAAGGGAAACCTGGTTTTGGTTTTCCTCGTTTTCCATCGCCCGTCATTTCCACAGCCCTCTTCCTGCTGTTCAGCACGGCGTGTTCGCGGAACGGAAACTGGCAAACAGCTTCTGCTTGGCTCGCTGCATCCGGCGGGCCGCCGCCGTGTCGCTTTCGGCCTGGGCAATGCGGCCCAGAGCCTCCAGCCTCTGCCCTGGCTTGAGATAGCTGGCGGCCTCGGGCAACTTCTCGAAAGATTCCCAAGGCGTCTGGTAGTGGCGGTACACCCGCTTCTGCTTGCCTTTGGCGTCGGTCTTGATCTCGGGCTGTCCGCAGGGCCGGTGGAAGTTCAAATAGGGATTGAAGTGCTGTTGGTAGAAGCGCTGGATGCGCCCCGCGTGCGGCGCCGCGATGTACGTATATCCCATGTGTTTGCGGATCACCGCGCCGTTTTTCGATTCCACCAAGCCGTTGTCGTTGGAGTGCCGCGGACGCGACTTGGTCTGTTCGATCAGCAGCTTGTTCAATAGCTTCTCCACCGTGCGATTGAGGAACTCGCTGCCGTTGTCGGAATGGAAGCCGCGGATACGAAAGGGAAACTGCTCGATCATGGCTTTCAGCAACGGCTCCAGCCAGGCTTCACTGATCGCGGGCGTGGCGCCGACCACTTGCCACTGGGTGACTTCATCCACGGCATTGATGTGGTAGACGCCCTTGACGCCATCGCGATCCCCTTGATGCACCGTATCCACTCGCAGAAAGCCGGGTTGGCCTTGCGGGTCGGGCCGGCGCCGCTCGCCGATCGACACCGCCGTGGGCCGGGTCTTGGTGAAATGCAGCCGCCGCTGGCGGTAGGCTCTGCGCCGCCGCAGGCGATAGATCTGGGCCACCGAGATCCCCGCCAGCCGCTCGTATTCGCGCTGCTGGTACTGCTGGTATTCCCGCTCGAGGATCTTGCGCGTGGCCGGGCCGCTGAGGGTTTCGTGGGCCTCGTCCACCGCCGCCAGCAGTTCGACGTCGGCGGGCGTGTACTTGCGGGCAAAGCGATGCCGCCGGTAGCGGGCGGGTTGGAGTTCTCCGCCCTGCCGGTACTGCTGGATCAGCCGCGTGATTTGCGCCCGGCTCAGTCCGGTCATCTTGACCAGATACTGCCGCAGCAGCCCTTTGTCGGCGCGGTTTTGGCGGCTGTAGCCGTGCTGGCGAAGCGTGCGCGCCACCCACGTGTAGATCTCGGCCCGCCCTTTGCCTTTGAATCGAATCTCCTCGCTGGAGTGGAGAAACTGCTGGATCTGTTGCAGGTTCAGCTTGCTGGTGTTTTGCACTTGGATAGTCAATTCCCAGCATGCCCACTCCCCGATCCTTCAGGCTCATCTTGTGTGAGAAACAAACTCCTCGTT
Source organism: Bryobacterales bacterium (assembly GCA_965206025.1). GTDB lineage: Bacteria > Acidobacteriota > Terriglobia > Bryobacterales > UBA6623. The sequence continues at coordinate 640,044 of CBDBIU010000005.1, forward strand.
CAGACTCATCTTGCATGAGACAAGACTCTTGCTCCGACCGCCGTCCAGCAGGTCCAGGCTTGGGTGTTTAGGCTTTCGTCCTCTAAGTGACATGATTTCAATGAGTTAATGGTTTTTCTTGGGGGTTCCTAGCCAAAACGCGGGAATTTCAAAGCAGTTGACCGCTTGGTTTTGCGCGTTCGGACTGTAGAGATTGCCTGCACCCCCCTTCCCCCTGATCCCCCTGCCCGGCCGCCGGCTGTTTCGGGGAGCTTCCACTACGTCCGGGGCCACCCTAACAGGCGTCCCCCGACTTCGTTCCAGCCCCTGAAACAGCCGCTTTCAGAACCGAGTCCTCTCCCCGAGATGGTTTGCTTTTACTCCGCCCCAGTGGGCGGAGCCTCTGATCCGGGACATCGTCGCCGCGCGTAAGGCTTTCTTTTGGCTGTTTCTTGGCGGATTCTGCTGGGTGGTCGGCGACTTGTTCGCAAACTACGCCGCAAAGTACGTAGGCATCGGCCGCGCTGCTCCGCTGATGAACACGAACCAGCTTTGGGGCTTGGCCTGGGGTGTGCTGGTGTTCGGAGAGTTTGCCGGCCAAAGCGGCATGGCCCATGCCGTCACTATCGGCGGCTCCCTGATCGTAATCGCGGGAGCTGTGTCCATCAGCTCGGCGGTCGCGCCGGAAGCGGAGCAGGCCTCCCGCCGCCTCGCGACACTCCGGGAATGTGAGCGCTACGGCCTGGACGTCGAGCGAGTGGAGGCCTCCATGGCGGGGACCGACCCGCTGGCTGACGAAGCACCCGGCCAGCGTTGGTGGGACGCGGTGATCGTTGCAGCGGCCCTGGGGATTTTCGTATTCCTGGCGACGATCACGGAACGCCCTCCTTTTGCGTGGGATCACGGGTGGGCTGCCGGCTTGTTCATCGCCATGCTAGCAACGCTTTTCGGCGCCGGTTACTTGTTTTGGAAGCAAACACGGTTCTCTTAGGGTGGATTCCCTCTTAGTGGATAAGACTGGGGATTGCCACTGAAAAATTCACTTCGCGCCAACAATCGTCGAATCAGTTCGATCTATTCGACGATTGGTCGTTCAAGAGGCAATACGAAGCTGCTGAGCGGGTACGGAGTGACCCTACTCTCAAGCGGAATCGGCAGATTCGGTGACGACGGGTTTGCGCTCAGAGGCGCTGCAAGAGCGCGCGAGGGATGTAAGGGCGCGATTTATCGCACCCCGCTCGCCGACATGCCGTACGGCGAGCACCGTACGCAAGCAATGTACACAAACTGCTGCCGCCGAGTTGTGGTGGCCGGCCTTTCGTCCCAGTTGCTGTGACCGTGGTGAGAAAAGCGGTCTGGGCCGAGCGGCATGTCGATCCTACACGAGCGCCGCTTTACTCGACGTAGAGCAACTCGTTGCTGGAAAGCAGCATTTGGCACATGCCGGCAAGGGCCATCCGGGAAGCTTGCTCCGGGGAGACGTTGCCGAGCAAGTATAGTTTTTCCTGCCTTTCGAGGTGGGCGCGGCTGATCCGTTTTTCGGTCTCGCTGGGCTTTCTCGAAAGCGCCAGCAGGTAGGCCGATTCAATCCTGCGGGCCGGTTCCCCGCCAGGGGCCATTTGGCTGACCCGTTCGGCCATGTGTTGTGCTTGCTCCAACAGGAACGGGCCGTTCAACTGGGCCAGCGACTGCAGAGGCGTGGACGAATTGATCCTCCGGTTGCAATTGGTCTGAATGAGCGGATAATCGAAAACCTCAAGAAAGCTCAACGGGTAGTTGCGCCTGGAAAGAACGTAGAGACTGCGGCGCCACTTGTCGTCGGGGTTCTCGTCGGAAATTGTTTGCAAGCCGTCCGAGTCAGGTATTAAGGGGATCGCCGGCCCACCCATGGTTTCTCGGTCCAGCTTGCCACTGGCCGCCAGAAGCGAGTCACGAATCGCCTCCGCCTCCAAGCGCCGCAGGTTCATGCGCCAAAGCAGCCGGTTTTCCGGGTCCGCGGTTTTTGCGGCGGCGCGCTCTCCGGAGGCCGGCCGGCGAGAAGATTGGCGGTATGCGGTCGAGGTCATCATCATTTTGTGAAGCCGCTTTATGCGCCAACCGTGTTCCATGAAGTCCACGGCCAGCCAATCCAGCAATTCAGAATGGGTGGGGCGAGCGCCTTGCCGGCCGAAATTCCCGACGGTTTCGACGATGCCTTTGCCGAAGTGGTGGTACCAGATTCGATTGGCCATTACGCGGGCGGTGAGCGGATGATCCCGGTTCGTCAACCACCGGGCCAAAGCCAGCCGAAGTCCGCTGGTTTCGCCCTTGACGGAGCGAGGACGTACAAAATCCGACTTTTCCGGGGGACTCAGCACCGTTAAAAACCCTGGTCTCACCCCGGGGCCGGGCGACTCGACGGCGCCGCGCTGTAAGAGTCGAATTTGCGGCGGCGAGCCGACATCCCAGAGCGCTTGGATCTTCCCAAACGAACGTCGGTAACCCTCGAGCGTCTTGATCTTCTCCGCAAGATTCTCCCCAGCCTGTTTGTCCTCCTCGGTCAGCGCCTTGTCCACTTCCTCGGAAGCAACCTCCAGTTTTTCCCCGAATTTTTTGAAAAGGAACTCCTGAACTTCGTTTCGCTCCTCTTCCGATGTTTCGAGAGCCGCTTTCGTGTCGGCCCGAATCTCTTCGGGCAATTCCTGCAGCTTGGTATCGAGCAGACGTTCCTCGTAGGGGCGCCGCAAGCGGGCCAACTCCTCTTTCAACTTTTCCAGCGGGCGGTCAATCTTGGCATTGTGACGGGCGATTTCTTCCTCGTCCGCCTTCGAGACGTTAGGCAAAAAACGGTTCTTGGGTTGCTTCCAATCCGTTGGGTTGTAGGCGGCGGTGAACAAGGACAGGAAGCGATAGTAGTCCCGCTGGGGAATGGGATCGTATTTATGGCTATGGCAGCGAGCGCACCCAAGGGTTAGCCCGAGCAGATTGGTCGATACTTTCTCCATCAGACCGAACAGGACGTCGTAGCGTTCGACGAGCAGGTTGACGATATCCGCGTCCGTGCGGTCATAGACGCTGCGCAGATACCCGGTGGCGGTCAACAGTTCCACGATTTCAGGCGTATACTTTTCGGCTGAGCGCCAATCCACCAACTCGTCGCCCGCAAGTTGTTCGGTGAGGAAGACATCATAAGGCTTGTCGCTGTTGAACGAGCGCACCACGTAGTCGCGATAACGCCACATACCCTCGAGAAGTTCGTAGGTTTCGGGCCCGGCATCAAAGCCTGTGATGTCGGTGTAGCCGGCGGCGTCGAGCCAATGCCGGCCCCAGCGCTCGCCATAGTGGGGAGACGCCAGCAAGCGGTCGATCAACCGTTCGTAGGCTTGCGGCTTCGTGTCGGCCAGGAAGGCGTCGATTTCTTCCGGGGAGGGAGGCAGTCCGATCAGGTCGAGGTAAGCGCGCCGCATGAGCGTCACTTTCGGCGCGTCCGGCGAAAAGCTCAAACCCTCGGCTTCGAGCTTGGAGAGCACGAATTTATCGATCGGGGTGCGAACACGGCTCTTGTTCTTCACCTCGGGCACAGGTTGCGCGAGGGGCTTGCGGAACGCCCAGTACTGCCGATCCTCCTCGGTGATGGGCGGCGCCTCCGCCGCGGAGAACGTTTTCCGCTCGCTTCCGGCCTGCTCGGAGCGCACGTTGAAGCGAGCGGTGTCAATCCAATTCCGCAGAGTTCGGATCTGTGTTTCGTCGAGCGGTTCCGCGGCTCCCGGAGGCGGCATGGCGCGGCTTGAGACTTGCCGGATCAGGATGCTCTTGTCCGACCAGCCCTGTAGGATCACGGGGCCGTTGGTGCTTCCTTTCAGCAGGGATTCGAGTGTTTCGAGATTCAATCCGGCCATCGGTTCCCCGCTGCCGTGGCAGGCCACGCAACGGGACTGAAAAATGGGCGAAATCTCGCTTTCGAAGCGCGCCAGCTCCTCCGGGGAGGCCACCGCGACGAGAGCTGTTTCATCCGACAGCGCACCGCCCTCGATCCACCGTCGGATCGTTTCAACTTCCGCGTCGCCGAGGGTTTGCTTGAAGGCCGGCGGCGGCATTTCCCGCTTCGACACGCGCTGGTAAAGCAAGCTGTTTTCCGGGTCCTCTTTGACGATCACGGGCCCGTTGTGGCTGCCTTTGAGCGCTGAGCGCGCCGTGCGCAAATCGAGACCGGCCATCGAAGTGCCGCCGTGGCAACTGAGGCAGTTCGCGGTGAGGATGGGGAGTACATCCCGCTCGAAGCGCGGCGTTTGGCCCCAAGCCGCCATACCCAAGCAGCCGGTCAGTCCGATCAGCACCGCGAGCCGTCGGCGGAGTATTGACATGGGATTCTCTTATCGCTCAGGTATCTTGTGGAGGCTTCTTCACCAGATCCCCGACAACCTCGGCGCCAGTTACACTCACGTCGCTTGCGGTTTGCTCTCGGCCTTCAAACGGATAGGTGAGACGTTTGTGATCGAGACCCAACAGGTAAAGCAAGGTGGCTTGCAAACTCGGCACGCTCACCCGGTTCAGCGTGGCCTTGTAGGCGAATTCGTCGGTCTCGCCGTAAACAAGCCCGTTCTTGAATCCTCCGCCCGCGAGCCAAAGGCTGAAGGCGTTGCGATTGTGATCCCGACCTTTGCCGTGCTGGCTGGTCGGCAGGCGGCCAAATTCGCCGGCCCACATGACGATTGTACTGTCGAGCAATCCGCGGCCTTTCAGATCCTGGATGAGAGCGGCGGATCCCTGGTCCGTCTTGGCGCAGATGGGCGGCAGAGTTTCTTTGGTGTCCTGATGCGTGTCCCAGGGCTGGCCCTTGCCGGGGAAGATCTGCACGAAGCGCACACCGGCCTCGACGAGCCGCCGGGCCATCAAACAGCGGGTGCCATAGCCGGCCGTAACAGGATTGTCGAGCCCGTAGAGCTTCTTGGTGGCCTCGGATTCGTCGGATAAGTCCAGCACTTCGGCGGCGGCAAGCTGCATCCGCGCCGCCAACTCGTAGTTCTGAATCCGTGCCTCCAATTCAGACTCGCCCGGGTGATGGCGCAAGTGTTCCGCATTGATTTTGGCCAGATAGTCCAAGCTCTCCCGCTGCACGCCCGGCGGCACGGGCACGGGTGGATTGAGATGGTGCACCGGCGTGCCCGTTGAGGCGAACTCGACGCCTTGATAGAGCGCCGGCAGCCAGCCGCTGGACCAGAGGATCTTGCCCAGGGTGTGGTAGCCTTCCGGGTCGCGAAGCACGACGTAGGCGGGGAGGTTCTGGTTTTCGGTTCCCAGAGCATAGGTGATCCAGGAGCCAATCACCGGCCGTCCGGCGAAGATATTGCTCGTGAGGAGCATGTTCAGCCCCTCGGGGTGATTGTTGTGCTCGGTGTACATCGACCGCACCAGACACATCTCGTCCACCACAGTGGCTTGATGGGGAAGAACCTCGGAAAGCTCCATGCCGCATTCGCCGTGGCGTCGAAACTCGAAGGGGGTAGGGAGCAGAATGTTCGCGTTGTTAGGTTGGTGGATTTCCACTCCGTCGGGATGGGGTTGGCCGGCGCGCTTGGTGAGTTCCGGTTTCGGGTCGAACAAGTCCATCTGGCTGGGGCCGCCGTTCTGGACCATTTGAATGACAGCCTTCGCGGGGCCGGGGAAATGCCCGGAGCGCGGCTGCAGATTGTTGTAAAGCTGTCGATCAGGGCCCCGCTCCGCCGCCAACAACGAATCGGAATGCAACAGGCTCTTTAGCGCCAGGCTGCCCAGCCCCAGGCCGGACATCTCCAGTAACTTTCGCCGCGACACCGACGCGGCGAGTCGAGAGAAATCCTCTTTACCGGAGGGCATGATGGTCACCTCTTTTCGGCCACTCGTTTCGAGGCCGGCTCGACGGTAAGTATTATAGGTCGGGTGGGCGCCCAGCGGCCGCCCACTTGGGCCTCCACCGAAAACTCATAGGAGCCCAACGGCGCGTCTTCGTCCGCGTCTAACTGTATTTTACTCTCATCTCCCTCACGGCCGGCGAGTTTGAACGCGACTCCCGAGGGCAGGCCTTTGGCGACAATGTTCGCGCTCTGAGGGCAGTTTTCGGCAGTTAGCGCAAGGGTGTCCGAGCCTATGCCTCGCCAAAACTAGGTAGCCGTTTAGATTGAGGAGCTTGAGCCCACGCGGCCTTGACAGCCGGGTCCGCCGTTCGCGCATTCTGGTAGCCGTGATTCCCTTCGTCTTCCGGCTCGTTCGACTACTCAACATCGCCCTGCCCAGCCGCCGCAGCCTCATCCTTGAGAATCTGGCGCTTCGCCAGCAACTGGCAGTCTACAAACGAAACGCCAAACGAACTCGCCTGCGCCAAACCGATCGCCTGTTCTGGGTGTGCCTATCGTAAACTCCGTCTGCATTGAAACGATTGAGCTTAGCGGCCTGGACTGATAGGCTCGGAGGTCCATGCGTAGCATCGTGATTCCCCTGTTGATCGGGCTCCGTTCGAGCTTCCGCAGCCGGGCCGAACTGCAAGTTTAAATCGCCGCTCTGCATCAGCAGCTGGCAGTGTTGCAGCGGCGTCTCTCAACGCGACCGCGGTTACGACCCGTCGATCGAAATCTTTTGGACGTGGCTCTCGCGGCTGTGGTCGGGCTGGCGACGCGCCTTGGTGATCGTCAAACCGGAGACTGTTCTAGACTGGCATCGCCGCGGATTTCAGCTCTACTGGCGATGGAAGAGCCGCCAGCGCGGGCCGGGTAGGCCAAAGGTTTCGCCGGAAGTGAGGGTGCTGATCCGTAAGATGAGCCTCGCCAACTCAGGCTGGGGCGCTCCGCGCATCCATGGAGAACTCCTCAAGCTCGGCATTGATGTCGGCGAGACTTCGGTGGCGCTATACATGGTTCGACACAGGAAGCCGCCGTCGCAAACCTGGCGCACGTTCCTAGACAATCATCTTCGGCAACTCGTTGCCGTGGACTTTTTTGTCGTGCCGACGCTGACATTTCGAGTCCTGTTCGTGTTCGTCGTGTTGGCTCACGATCGCCGCCGGGTTCTGCATTTCAACGTCACGTCTCATCCCACGGCGGAATGGACGGCTCAGCAGATTCGGGAGGCCTTTCCATGGGAGACGGCTCCGCGCTTCCTACTGCGGGATCGGGATGGAATCTATGGGAAGGCTTTCCGGGACTGCGTGAAAGCGATGGGCGTCGAGGAAGTCAAGACCGCACCGCGAAGCCCGTGGCAGAATCCTTACGCGGAGCGTCTGATCGGATCCATCCGCCGAGAGTGTTTGGACCACGTGATCGTCTTCAACGAGCGATCACTGAAGCGTATCCTGCGATCGTACATCGACTACTATCACGATTGTCGAACTCATCTTTCTCTGCGCAAGGACACCCCGGCAACGAGGCAGGTCCAACCGCTGGAGATCGGCCGGGTGATCGAGATGCCGGTTGTCGGCGGGCTGCATCATCGCTACCTGCGGAAAGCTGCCTGAGAAACCGGGACGATCCATCATCCGAGAGCCGCTTGCAGCCGAAGGCAAGCTTCGCCGAACGTACGGTCACGTGCCCAGACTCGGCGCCTCGGATTCGCGGCCAGACCGTACACTGGCCGTTCTTGGACCGCACAAGCGACAGCTCGATGCACGACCAGGCTCATGGCCTGCCGGAATCCGGCCTTCTCGTCCGCGCCGATGGAATAAACGGTAGCCACAGGTGTTCCCGAGCGCGTTGTCATGGCTATCGGGGGATGGAAGACAAGATCCGTTTTTGATAGGTACAATATCGTTAGCGAACGGGATCTACACGATGCAGCGGCGAAGTTGGAACGGCACCTTGCCAAAATTGAATCGGCCCACAACAAGTACGAAACAAGTACAAAAGCTTCCGGTGCCGATTCCAGTACCCGCAAGTTGTTGAATTAACATGTGCGCAAGTGGCGGAATTGGCAGACGCGCTAGGTTCAGGTCCTAGTGGGGCTTTAAACCCCGTGGAGGTTCAAGTCCTCTCTTGCGCACCACACCCAGCCGGGCTTTAGGCGACCACTCCCCGGGAACTCGCCCCTCCTTCGTAAGCTCACAAGCCAATCTCAGCCCCTTCTCACGGTTGCCCCTTCTCACGGTTGCCCCTTTTTCGCGGAGCCGCTGGGAGCGGAAGTAGATACCCGCCGTCAGGGATGTAGGGGCCGGATAAATCACGCCCCGTGCCGACATAAGTGTCGCCGATTGTGGCCGCCGACAAACCGGGCCCCGAAACCAAGCGTCGAGAGGAGTCTTGGCGCGGCAAGCTGGAGAGCGTGCGCCACAAGGCTCATGGCTTTCTGCCCCGGGCGGCGCTGGACCAGGGAACCCCCCGGTCGCCGAGCCAGGCCCTCTGTTTTCCGGACGCCCACCGAGACACTTGACAGACCCGTTATTCTCAAGAGGGAGGAACCCAGCGCCCCGGCATCACGTTCGTCGAGCGGGAAAAAATACCAAACGAACCCAATTTCCACCAACCATCTTGTAATCAATCAGTTGCGGTGGATTCCGGGATGCCCGGGCGGCCCTGGAACCATCTCCGCCACCCGTCTCGGTTCTCCTGAGAGTAGCCGGCGATCCGCATGTAGCCCGAGCAAGCCCGATGAACACCACCAAGTCGAACGAATCGGTCCCGCGCCTGCTGATGCGCGGCATCGGTAAGTCCTTCGGCGCAACCCGGGCGCTCGACGGCGTGGATCTTGAGGTGCTCCCCGGACGGGTGCATGCCTTGATCGGCGAGAACGGGGCGGGGAAGAGCACGCTGATGAAGATCTTGAGCGGCGTGCTTCGGGCGGACGCCGGAGAGATCGAAGTCGACGGAGATCCTTTCCAGCCGGCCAATCCCTTGGAAGCGCGCCAAAACGGCGTCGCCATGATCTATCAGGAACTGGCGCTGGCGCCCCATTTGAGCGTGGCGGCTAACGTCGTGTTGGGGATTGAGCCGGCCAACCGCGGGTGGTTGCAGCCTACCCGCGCCGAGCAGCTAACGGCGCGGGCTCTCGAAACTCTCGGGCATGGAGACATTTCGCCGCGCGCCACCGTCGGCGAGCTAAGCATCGGAGCGCAGCAAGTCGTCGAAATCGCCCGGGCGCTGGTGATCCGCGCCAAGATTGTCGTTTTCGACGAGCCGACCAGCAGCCTGACGCAGGGCGACGTAGACCGCCTTTTCGATTTGATCCGCAAGTTGTGCGCCGAGGGCGTCTCCGTGGTCTACATCAGCCACTTTCTGGAAGAGGTCGAGGGCATCGCCGAGCGCTTCACGATCCTGCGCGACGGGCAGTCGGTGGCCACGGGCGAGATGGCCGGGACATCGCTCGACCGGATTGTGGAGTGGATGGTGGGCCGCAAGCTCAACGAAATGTTCCCTCGTGTCCCGCATTCGATCGGCGAGCCGATTCTTGAGTTGGATGGGCTGGCCTCCACGCCGGCGGTTCACTCGGCTAGTTTCCGGCTTCGTCGCGGTGAGATTCTGGGAATTGCCGGACTGATCGGCGCGGGCCGTACGGAGATGCTGCGGGCTATCTTTGGGCTGGCCGCGGTGCGGGAAGGCTCCGTCCGAGTCGCTGCATTCGAAGGTCCCGCCACGCCGGCCGAGAGGCTGCGCCAAGGCGTGGGTCTGCTCAGCGAAGACCGAAAAACCGAAGGACTCGCGGCCGGATTGACGGTCGAGGACAACCTGGCGCTTTCGCGGCTCGACCCCTATGCGCGGCAGGGCTGGCTCTGCCGAGGGGCGCTCCGCGAAGCCGCGTCTTCTTGGATGGAACGGCTTGCCGTCAAGGCGACCGGGCCGCAAGCGCCCATCACGTCCCTTTCCGGCGGCAACCAGCAAAAGGTGCAGCTTGCGCGATTGCTGCACCACGATTGTGATGTCCTGCTGCTGGACGAGCCTACCCGCGGCATCGATGTCGCCAGCAAGGTCCAAATCTATGACTGGATTGGCCGGCTGGCGGCCGCCGGCAAAGCCGTGGTTTTTGTCAGTTCTTATGTTCCTGAATTACTCGGCGTCTGCGACACCGTGGCGGTGATGTCCCGCGGGCGGCTAGGCGCCGCGGCCTCCGTGAATCAGTGGGACGAGCACTCCATTCTGCTCGCCTCCACCGGCGCCCAGAACTGACTCGCCTCCGAACGATGTGAACTCAGATACCCGCAAGGACCAAGTAGCCCATGACGTCGAGCATGCAGGCGTCATTGTGGTCGTCGGTGCTGAAGCCGCAATCGGAAGGCTGCTCCGTATGTTTGCGTCACTGAACTTCGCCCGGCCACGCTACGCAAACTGAATCTGCGCGATATAGAGGTTCGGCATGATCTGATTCCAGCCTTGCGGGACCGCATCGAAGGCGATACGAAAAGGCCGGGTCTGCCCCGGGTCGAGCACCCCGTCCCGCGGGCTCACGATGACGACGGCTTGCCGGCCGAGCTCATTGAGGTGGGGATCGCGAAATAGACACGTCACCTCGACGATCCTGACCGTCCGCTCGCCCAGATTGCTGATCTCCCCTTCAATCGAGACGATCGTGTGCCCGAGGAAACTCTCTTTGGCTTCCATTTGGACGTCGCTCAGGTCGAGATAAGGCAGGTATTGTTTTGCCTCCTCCGTCAGGACGGTCCGATCCGCGGGCCGGTCGCCATAGTGCTTCCAGGCGAAATAGGCAAGGCCCCCGCCGAGCGCCAGAACAATCAGCGCAACGAGCGCCCCAACGGGCGGGCCCTTGCGCTGGCGTGTTTTCGATACGTTTTCGAGCACGTCCCGTACCCTCGTGATCTACCCTGCCGCGGTCTCTGGCCCCCCAACCTCGCAGGCGTACCGAAGTGTAACAGATGGTTTTACCGACGTGTGGGCACTCGCGCGCCCCGTGGCTTCCCCGCATCCACGGTGGGTGAAACGCCATCTCTCCGCAAAGTTGTAGGATAGAACTGCCTGATGCGTAGGCTCCGAATGCGGCTTGCCGAGCCACGTCACAGGCCAGTATTTTTCACGCCTTTCCGTCACAAGCGGCGTCCTGGGAGGCGCGTCGAACCAATGACGACTTCAGCCCCGATTGACCGTCACCAGCATCTTTCCAGGCCTTCTCGCTTCCGGTTTCCGTACGCCCTCCTGGTTCCGTTTCTCCTGGCGGTTCCTGCGCCTTTGCTCGGCGAGAGCCAGGAAACCTTCACTCCCAAGCACCTGGCTAAGCTGAGAGGGGTCAGCGAGGCCAAGATGTCCCCCGACGGGAAGCGAGTAGCCTACGTGCTCAGTGTGCCCCGGAGGTTGCTGAAGGAAAGAGACGGTCCGGCTTGGGGTGAGCTGCACGTCGTCGATGACAAAGGTAACTCGCGGGCCTTCGTTTCCGGCAGCGTCAAAGTCAGCAAGGTCGATTGGACGCCCGACGGCCACGGAATTTCTTTCCTCACCAAGCGCAAGGACGACAAGACGAAGTCGCTCTACGTGATTGCCGCCGACGGGGGCGAGGCCCGCAAGATCGTGAGCCATGAAACCGGCATTTCCGGCTACTCCTGGAGTCCCGACGGCAAGCAGGTGGCTTTCACCGCCAAGGAACCCCCATCGCCCGAAACAACGAAGCTGCGGAAGAATGGCTTCAACCAGCAAGTATTTGAAGAAGATTGGCCTCCGATCAAGGTCTGGATCAGCGAGGCTGATCTTGCCTCGCCCGAGCCGGGCCACAAGAAAGCACGACCCCTCGACGTCACCGGCTCGGCGTCTGAAATCCACTGGAGCCCGGGCGGCGGCCTTCTAGGGGTGGCCATGGCGCCCACCCCCTCGGTGGATGACGCTTTCATGAACCGGAAGGTCATCATCATCGACTCGGAAAGTAGCGAGGTCCGCGGCAATCTGACCCCTCCCGGAAAGATGAAATCGTTCGCTTGGAGCCCGGATGGGAAACACCTAGCCCTGATTTCCTCCGCGGACCGCAGCGACCCCATGGCCGGACGGCTGGTCGTCGGCTCCGCTGACGGCGGCGAGCTTACCGATCTTCTGCCCAACCTGGCGGGTCACGTGAGCGGGATTGCTTGGCGCGACCGCCAGACCATCGTCTATTCGGCCGACGTCGGGGTGACGAGCACCCTCGGCGAGGTGAGGCTTGACGGGTCGGGCCGCAAGACTCGCATCCCGGAAACGACAGGGCTCGTTGTCCGCGGCTTCACGCAGGCTGCCTTAAGCGGAGATGCAGCCCTCGTTGTGAACACCCCCCATCACCCACCGGAAGTCTACTTGCTCAAGCATGCGGGCGGAGATCCGAGACGGCTGACCCAAAGCAACCCGTGGCTGAAAGACGTCCGGCTGGCCGAGCAAGAAGCCGTCACCTTCAAGGCGCGCGACGGACTGCGACTGGAGGGCATTCTGGTTCGGCCTCTCGACTACGAGCCGGGGAAGCGCTATCCATTGATTCTCGCCGTTCACGGAGGTCCCGAGACGCATGTTGCCGACGGTTGGGTGACCTCCTACGCCCGCCCGGGCCAGATGGCGGCGGCGCGGGGCTTCGCCGTGTTCTACCCCAACTACCGCGCCAGCACGGGACGCGGGGTCGCCTTTTCGAAGCTCGATCACGGTGATCCGGCCGGCGCCGAGTTCGACGATTTGGTCGATGCGGTTGACCACTTGATCGCAGGCGGACTCGCCGACCGCGACCGGGTGGGCGTCACCGGAGGCTCCTACGGAGGCTACGCCTCGGCCTGGGGCGCGACGTACTATTCCGAACGCTTCGCCGCCGCCGTCATGTTCGTCGGTATCAGCAACGCCGTCTCGAAGGCGGGGACAACCAATATTCCCGAAGAGATTTACGAAGTTCACCACCGGCGCCGAGTGTGGGACGACTGGCAGTTCTTCCTCGAGCGCAGCCCGATCTACTACGTCAAAAAAGCTCGCACGCCGATCCTCATCCTGCACGGACGCAATGACCCGCGAGTCCACCCCTCGCAGTCGCTCGAACTCTTCCGGCTCCTCAAACTGCAAGGGAAAACCCCCGCGCGGCTGGTTCTCTATCCGGGCGAGGGCCACGGCAACAAGCGCGCCGCCTCCCGCTACGACTATTCCCTCCGCCTTCTGCGCTGGATGGATCACTACCTCAAAGGCCCCGGCGGTGACCCGCCCCGCTATGATCTCGACTACGGCCTCGAAGAGAAGGAAGCGGAAAAGAAGCCTGAGGAATCGAAAGAAGGGAGCTAATTTAGCTAACCGCTCGAGGCCGCCTGGCCGATGTCGGACGCCAAGAAGTATTTGAGTTGAGCGTTGAAGGCTTCCGGGGTTTCCAGATTCGGGAGGTGCCCCGCCGCCGGTAGGGCTACGAAACGCGAACCTGGTATCTGCTTCGCCCACTCAGCGGTCTCTCGCGGCGGCGCCAAGGAGTCTTCTTCGCCGGCAATGATTAGGGTGGAAACGGAAATCTTGGCGAGCCGATCCGTGGAGTCGGCCCGCTGGGCAAGGGCGTCAAGCGAGCCGGCGATCCCTTCAGGAGTGGTTGACTCGATCATGGCGCGAACGCGCTCGACCAGGACCGGTCTTTCGCGACGCGTCGTTTCACCGAGAAGCTTAGGAAGCATACGATCGGCGATGGCGGTGGCTCCTCGTTCGCGGGCTAGGGCAGCCAGTTCGCGGCGATCCGCTTTGGCTTTCTCGGTGTCGGCGGCGGGCTTGGTATTGGCCAACACGAGCCCGAGCAGGCGATCCGGATAACGGCGCTCCAGAGCGAACGCCGCGTAGCCGCCCATCGAAACACCCCCGACGACCGCCTTCCGGATATTCAGGGAGTCCAAGACAGCGACCGCCAGATCGGCGATCTCTTCCATCGCGACCGGACCGGCCTCCGAGTCGCCGACGCCCGGGCAGTCGAAGGCAATCAGCCGTAACGAATCCGAGAGGCCCCGGTTTTGGGGTTCAAACATGGAGCGGTTCAGGGGGAAAGGCGTGCATCAGAAGCAGGGGTGTTTCCTGCCCCTCGTCTTGGAATCCGACCACCCGATTTTGGACTCGCAGCAACAGACCGCCTACAAGCCTAGCAGAGAGAGGGTATGGCGGCGCTGCCCTTTACGCCGGGAATACGGACCGCGACTTGGAGAGGGCCTCACGGTCCAACAGCGGATCGAAGACCACGTAGCGGGCCCGTCCGGTCGTCTTGGCCCGGTACATCGCCGCGTCAGCGAAACTCAGCAGGTCGGCGGCCTCGTCGAAGCCGCTGGCGCTGGTGACCACGCCGATGCTGCAAGAGGTTGTCACGTGGTGGGAGCCAAGCTGGAAAGGCATGGTCAATTGAGCTTGAATGCGAGACGCAACGCGCGTCACCGCTCTTACGTCATCCACGTCTTCGAGCAGAATCGTGAACTCGTCTCCACCCAAGCGGGCGACGAGATCGGCCGGTCGAACACAAGTTTCCAGGCGGCGCCCAACCGCGGTGAGCAGCCGATCTCCCATCATGTGTCCCAAGCTGTCGTTCAGCATCTTGAAGTGATCGAGGTCAAGGAAGAGCACGGCGAACATGGCGTCCGACACGCTCTGGGATGCCCGAGCGGCGTCGGAGAGCCGGCCCAGGAACATCTTCCTGTTGGCCAGTCCCGTGAGGGCATCGTGCATCGCCTCGTGACGGTCGCTGACATCGAAGGCGAAAAGTCGCACAAACCGCTTGCTGGGCACATAACAAACGTGCAACTCGTAGTTCAAGTCCCCAACCTGAACTTCCTCGACGGCGCGCGGAATCCCTTCTTCCGCCAGCTGTTTGATCGCGTCAGGCAGCTTGGCGAGCAAGGGGTGAAGACTGGTCCCTTCCCGCAAATCGGGAAAACGGCTGGACGCTTCGGGATTGATGTAGGTCACCTTCCCCTGGAGGTCCGTTTCCACGATCGGCAGGGGGTTGTCGTCGGGCAACGAGGCCAGTTGCTGAAGCCTTTCGTCCGCCCGTTTTTCCTTGGTGATGTCGCGTACGGAAAGTGTGAACACCGTGCGGTCCGCCGTGCTTACCTTGCTGCCGTGAATCTGTACCGGGAACCGCGTCCCGTCCTTGCGGAGGCCTGTCAATTCGATCTCTTCATCCCAATTCCCGGCCCAAAGCAGGCGGACCAACTTTGTCTTGCGGTCCTCTTGGTATTCGAGGATCCGGCTCGCGTTCATGCCAAAGGCTTCGGTCGTTTTGTAGCCGAACATGCGTTCCGCGGCTGGGTTAACAAACCGAATTGTGCCCTTCATGTCGAGGGTGATCAGCGCTTCTAGGGCATTCTTGACAACAGCCCTGGCAACTTGTCCTGTTTCCGTCAGAGGGTTTCTTCTTGCCAAGATGCTCTCGCGGCGCGTGAAACCAAGCGTCCAGGTCATGGCGAAAGCCAGCACGCTGAGCGCCAGTCCGCGCCAGGGAAGCGCCGAGGCGGTCTTCTTCTCGAAAACCTGATCGAAGGTTTCTCGGGTGCTAAACCGAAAGCTCCAAATCCGCCCGCCCACGGTGACGCTCACGGACCTCTGAAACCAGGCCGACTCTTCCGGCTCAGATCCTCCCGCCCAATAAAGCAGAGCGTCCGGGGATTCACGGGAATTGTCGAAGACCGAGAAAGTGAGCGGTACTTCGTCAGGGTTCCACGGAGCTGTCAGTAGGGGGGCAGGCCGTACGAGGCTGCTTATCCAGCCTTCGCGGTCGCCGCCGGTGTCCACAGCCTGCACGAATAACAAGAAATCAAGAGGGCCCGTGCCACAATCAATAACCAGCTTCTCGCTGGATGCCACGCGCCCACTCTCGCCCGCACGCGACAGGGTGTCCGCGACCTGGCTCGTAGCCGTCAGATCGAACGTCTGCCTCGAGCAGCCCGCAACCGACGGAATGCCCCGAAAGCGATAGCGGACATCATCCGCACCCACCGCTTCATCCTGACCGGTAATCCATCCCAGCGCAGCCACGGCGGGATACTCCGTCTGCAGCAGGTCTGTGAGAAGGGACCCGTCCGGCATTTCGCTCGCACGGCGGCCCGGTGCATGGAGTGCTGTTTTCGCCAAGCCCAGCAGTGTCTCGTAGCTGCGAATTCGCTTCACCAGCCTGCCCTGAGCGTTCTGTACCTCACGCTCAAATGCAGCCCGGGCCAGTAGTTCCTTCTCGTACCTGGCGGCGTGCCAAGCCGACGCGGTAATAAACAAGCCTAGAACCAAGACAGCCCAAGGCGTGATCTGGAGGACTTTAATCTTCAGGAATCGCTTCGTCATCGAGGGGCTCGTTAGATTGTCCGCGGAGATAGACCCCATGGGCTTGTGGATCTATCCACGTCGAACTTCTCTATATACTTATTTGCCTTGTGGCCGTGACATTTGCAATAGGAGAGAAGTACTGGTTTGGTCCTGGGTATTTGCGTACCACGGAAGGCATAAGACTAAACAGCCGGTAGAAGTATGCCGTTCTTGGACCGGTTGAGGCGGCACGGACAGCGGCGGGCGCCAATGGCAAACAACCGCCGATGCGGCCGTTGGCCCTGCGTCGTTTTGGCCGGCTTGCGCTCACTACGCGGCGAGGTGACCACCTGGCGGGCAGGCGTAATTCCCTTTGACGTTCGTCCGCTTTCTTACACAAGCTTGCATCGCAAAAAGCGGTCTACCGAGTCTACCGCCCTTTCCAAGCCGGCCTGCGTTTTTCTAGGAACGCGCTCATGCCCTCCTGCGCATCGCTGGCCAGGGCGTTCGTCACCATGACTTGTTTCACGTAGGAATAGGCCCGGGGCTGGTTGAGATCGATTTGGGAGTAAAACGCCTCCTTGCCGGTGCGCACGACCAAGGGGCTCGCTTCCGCGATTCGGCAGGCCAACTGCCGGACGGCCTCGGCAAGCTGCTCGCTGGGAACAACGCGATTCACCAACCCCCATTCGCAGGCTGTCGCGGCGTCGATGGGATCCCCGGTAAGCAGCATCTCGAGGGCCCGTTTGCGCCCGATGGCGCGGGTCAGAGGAACCATCGGCGTGCTGCAAAATAGTCCGATACGGACGCCCGGCGTGGCGAACTGAGCACGGTCGGAGGCGATCACCAGGTCGCAGGAGGCCGCCAGTTGGCAGCCTGCCGCGGTGGCTACGCCATCCACCTGCGCGACGACCGGCTGCGGGACACGCTGTATTTCCGTCATCAGGTCGGTGCAAACGTCGAACACCAGACGGTAGCCGGCCCTGTCGCCCCCGAGCATTTCCGTCAGATCGTGGCCTGCACAGAAGGCCGGCCCCTCGGCGGCCAAAATGATGACCGCGATCTCTTCGTTGGCGCCGACGTCTCGCAGCGAAGCGGTCAGATCCCGCATGAGATCCAGCGACAGCGCGTTGCGGCGCGCGGGACGGTCGAGCGTGACGGTCGCTAGCGGTGGGGTCAACTCGACAGTAAGATGACGGCTATCCATCGCATTTCAGGATATCATGGGCCCCGCTTCGCGCCGGAGTGTGATCAGATCCGGGCAAGAAGGTCGCTTGGTCTTCGCCTCGGAACGGCTTCTGATTTGCTCTATGCTAGGATGATTGCCGCTGGTGTCCGCGAGGGAACAAACGGGCAAGGTGTTCGGCTTGAAAGGAGAAGTTTCCGTGCTATATCAGAAAGCGTATGCCGTGACGTTGGCGTTTCTCGTCTGCTCCTGCGTCGCGTTGGGCAAGGAGGTGCGACGTTTCAAAGGGCCGGGGCCCATGGAATTGCATGTTCACTTGACGGCGAAAGCCGGCCAAGCAGAGCAACTGGAGAAGGCTTTTCGCCAGGCATTTTACCCGGCGATCAGCCAACAGGAAGGGTTTCGACACTCCGACCTGCTGCGCGCGCCCGACAAGGCGGGCGAATACGTCTTGACGATCTCGTTCGACAATGAAGATCTGCGAGTGCGTTGGGCCAACACGCCGCTGCACAACGAAGTCTGGCCACGATTCTCAGGCCACGCGGTAGAAGAGAAGATCGGTTTGGAGGTATTTGGAGTAGTTGCCGGCAAGTAGGCCCGGTATCCGGCGCGCCGCGCTTCGCCGAGCCAGTGTCCATAGCGAAGATGCGATTCCGGCGCCTTCGCGTCCGGGTGCAAACGACTGGAGGGAGCGTCTTGAAGACGATCACGGAAAAATTCAACGCCTTCGTCCCCTGGCCGCTGCGGTATCTGATCGTCGTTGGGGTCGGTTTAGCCGTGGCGTACAGCTTTGGCTCTTGGTCCCCCACCCTCTGGGTTATTAGCGTGAAGTTGCGAGGAAACGCGCCGGACTGCCCATGGCCCCGTGTTCTGAGCTTGCCGCGAACCCGGCTGGACTCGTTTGAAGCAGTCGAGGCGTACAAACAGGCCCTGACGGTCGAAAACTACGATGAGGCGCTTGGACTCGAGCTGCTTTCTCTTCCCACCCGAAGAACTACTGGATAATTTGCCAGGGCCGTGATAAGGACGGCAAGGAGATATTGGCCTATTTCATTGCCGACCATGAGCAGGCTCAGGCGTTGCACCCAGATCGGGGAGTTCGTCCCGGGGACATCGTTTTCGACTGTGGCGCCCACGTTGGAGTCATCCTGGGGGCCAACCCGAATTACGAAATGACTTGCGGTCGCTGTGAAATAGCCGGCTTTAGCCCGCCGAGGATCATCCCCCATTACGTGTTTTACCACTGAACAGTTCTACGTCCCGCCCCCTCGGCGGCCCGTGACTGCGTCGGCCTCGACCTGCCCCGCGGCCAACTCTTCGCCGATGCCGGGGAACACGGACGCCGTGTGGCTGTTGAAGGGCAATGATAATGTCCCCTTGCGAGGGCCATAGAAATGTCCCCTAATCGGGGGATCCAAAGGAGGAGCCGAGATGGGGAAGGACATGGATGAATGCCAAGGAACTGAGGCGCGGCGAAGTGCTGAGCCGAGTGAAACGAGGGGAGCTGAAGTTGACCGAAGCGGCTGAGCTGCTGGAGGTCAGTTACCGGCAAGCGAAGCGGCTCAAGAAGCGTTACGGCGAGGGAGGGGCGCAAGCTCTGGTGCATGGCAATGTGGGCCGCGTGTCGAACCGGGCCAAGTCGCCGGAAGTTCGCAAGCGAGTGCTGCAACTGGTGCGCGAGATCTATTCGGGCGAGCCGCACGAGCGCTTTGGGCCGACGCTGGCGTCGGAACATCTGGCGGCCGATCACGGTCTCGAAGTGCCGTGCGAAACCTTGCGGCGCTGAAGACGACCGTGTGGCGCCGGTCGCGCTTTCTGTGACCAAACCCCCCATCGCCACGACCGGCTCGACCGTCCTTAGGTTTTCGGACGCGCAGGCCATGGATGCGCGTTAGCGGGTTACCGCCGATCCCCGCCCACCCGGCTCACCGCCGCTCCCGTCGCGACGGCCACCAGGCAGCCCACGACGTTATACCAGAGAAACGATATCTCGGTGCTCGCGCTGATCCAGGCCATGGCGGCGAGGCCGGCCAGCATGCCCGAGAAGGCGCCGTTGCCGTTCGCCCGCCACGACCCAAGAGACAACGCGCTTAGCCCGAAGCGAATTGGCTGGCTGTACCCGATTTTTCGCTCCCGCGCGACTTTTACCACGGGCTGCTAGCCCGCATTTCTCATCAGCGGCCGCCGGGAATGGAAGCAAATGCCCGCCGTCAGGGATGTAGGGGCGCGATGAATCGCGCCCGCTTGCCTCACAAGCTGTGCGCTAGCCGATACGTACAAACTGTTGCCGCGAGCCCTGACCGCCGGGCCTTTCGCCTCATCCACCACGCCGCAACTTGTAGGTCCGAACGGGGTTCAGCTATCTTGTAGTTGGCTGCGGCACGCCGGCACGTGTCGATGGTCAGGCCGGCGGCGTCAATGGATGCCCCTTGACAGTGATTCGTTGCCCTCCGCTCGAGACGCGCACCAGCCATCTTGTCGCGGAAACGCTCAAGGATAACCACGGATGAGAACTCTCCCTGCATGGATCCTGGCCTGCTTGCTGCCTGTCGTCGGCAGCGCCCAGATTCCCGACAACGCCTCGCTCAGCGGCAAGTACCACTTTGTGCATATCCTGGCTCTGGTTTCCGCGGCCACCGACACCGCGAGCGCGGTGAATCTGGGCGGCTCTATAACGTTCGACGGAAATGGAGGGTATGCCTTCGACGGTGAGATCGGCGCCGGTGCGGAACTTCCTGAAAACCTGAGCGGAGCGGGGACCTACTTTGTCGACGCAAGCGCCTTCGTGACCTTCACCAATCCAATGGCAAACTCACTGGAGATCAACGGTCGCTTGGGAGTCGACCGCGAGGTCCTGTTGGGCGCCTCGACGGAAGCGCCCGACGGATCCTATGACTTGTTTGTGGCCGTCAGATCTCCTGGCAGCGGCGTCGGCAACGCCGCCCTGAATGGAGTCTACACCGGGGCTACGCTGATGTTTCCTAACGGAGGGGAGGCCGGGCTCACAACCGCCCTGCTCTCTCTCACGCCCGACACGAACGGTAATTTCAACACCGCCTCGGCGACCGGACACACCGCTGACGGGCTAGACACCAACGTCCAGCAGCCCATTACCAACGCGACCTACTCGTTGACCGCCGACGGCTCGGGAACCGCCGCTTTTGGATCCAGTTCCACCCTTTTTTCGGGCAATCGAAAAATCTTCGCCTCCGGCGACGGGAATTATGTGATCGGTTACTCGACGGACCCGGGCGGTCGGGAGATCTTTCTCGCCATTAGAAACTTCAGCGCCTCGGCGGACGACTCCAGTTGGCTGGACAGGTTCTGGATCGCCGAAATCGTCGTCGATACCGACCTGGTTCCCGGCAGCAACCTGTTCACCTCGGCGAGCGGCGGGTTGCGGAGCACGGGCGGCGGGCAAGCCACCATCTCCGAGCGGGTGAACTTCGACCTGTTTCCGTTTGATTTCAGCGGCGTCAACTCCTACGCGATCAATCCCGACAGCAGCGGCTTTCTAGGGGGGCTGTTCGATCCCGGTGTCGTGAACATGGCGATCGGGGCGCCGAGCAACACCGTGTTACTGCCCACTGTCTCCCCCTTGGGTTCACAGCCGCCGAGCAGCGGGCAGAATGGTCCGAGGCCACAAGCTTTTGTGGGCGCTCGGGTAGGCGCGCTGGGCCAATTTTCTCCCTCCCACGGCATCTTTTTTGGCGTGCGGGTTCCTGCAATCACGGGCAGCGGCGTATTTCTTTCACCGCTCGGAGTCGTTAACGCCGCCTCCTTCGCTCCGACGACGTACCCCATTTCGGGAGGAGCGCTGGTGGCGCTCTTCGGCTCGGGTTTGGCCCCTTCCGACCTCGGATCCCCCCAAATTCCCCTGGACACGATCTTGAATGGCGTCAGCGTCACGATTGACGGAGTGCCGGCTCCCCTGCTGTTTGTCTCCGACGATCAAATCAACTTGCAAGTACCCTTTGCGACCGTCGGACCTACGGCGTCCATCGTCGTAAACAACAACGGTCTGCTTTCGAACACCGTCGCCGCTCCCGCGGATATCAGCAGCCCGGGGGTATTTTCGACCCTCAGCAACGGGCTCGGCCCCGGCGCAATCACACACACCGACGGTCGGCCGATTACGGCTGAGGACCCGGCCGAAATAGGCGAGACGGTCAGTGTGTTCTTGACCGGTCTGGGAGCGGTCAACCCTCCCGTCGCCGATGGCGCCGCGCCGCCGGACGTCGAACCGTTCGCTCGTACCACGGATCCGAATATCGCCGTGACTTTTGGCGGTTTTGACGGCGCCATCTCCTTCTCGGGCGGGTCCCCTTGCTGCGTGGGTCTGTATCAAATCAACACCAGGATTCCGAATGGGGTGATCCCCGGACCCGCTGTTCCAATCGCCGTTTATACGAGCACCGCCATTTCAGACTTCGTCGATCTTGCCATCGCCCCAGCCGCCGCCCTGAGCCAATCGCCGGTCAGTGTCGCAGCGTCGAACGCCCAAACACCCGTCTCGAGGCCCGTGCACCGGTCTCGTCTGCGCTAGTGCCCGTGTTGGCGCCGGGCGGAGGAATCCCGGAGGGCGGCCCGGCCATAGACGAAAATGTCGAATAGAAGGAGGCTCTTCTGGGATTTTAGTGGCTGGCGGCGGTGAGTGACGGATCCCTCGCCACTGTGAGGCCGACCTCCCGGAGCCTGCTTCGGTGCCATTCAAGGGCTTCGTGACAACTCTACGGCCCCCAAGGCCGGGCGGCGACTGCGTTGGCCAAAAAGAATTACTGATAAACAAAGGGTTACGAGTAGAGCAAGGCTGCTGGCAGGTAGTCGTACAGTCTCCCGAAGGCTGTGAAATGCGGATCCACAACTGTCATCCAGTGGCCACACTCAAAGAGATAACTCCCTGTTTATCAGTGTCTTATTCCCTTTACGAGTTGCCCACGACCGGACTGGCGTGTAGGGTATTTGGGGATTTCTTGGCCGCCTTTTGGGCTCCGATGTGACTGCGGGCGACGTCGGGTCGGCAGGATGGAGGAGCCGGCTACCCGTTGGCCACCCACTAAAAACCCGGAAGAGCCTAGAAGGAAGCATGTTGTTCGACGTATTGTCCCCACTCGGCTCATTGGTTTAGTATTGGGGTTTAGCATAGGGGTTTAGTATGGGAGAGGTGGATCCCCAGGCCGGGGGCTCTCCGCCGGGGGGTCTCGCTTGAAGTCTCGGATAGAAAACCGGCTGCGCCGTGCCGGGGTTGCTGCCTTTGTGCTAGCCGGTTCGCTGTCCTGCCCGCTGGCGGCGCAGTCGGTCATTTCGCTGCGACCTGGACTGATCCACTACACGGAAGGGAAAGTCCTGCTCTCGGGAGCGAAGGGGCAGCAGGGCCGGCGCGGCAAGTTCGTGCACCTGCGGACAGGGCAGCGGCTAAGCACCCGAGGGGGTCAGGCTGAACTGGTGCTGCTTCCCGGCACGTTCCTACGGCAAGATGACAACAGCGAGATCGAGATGCTCTCGGCCAAACGTTCACGCGTTGATTTGCGATTGATCTCCGGATCGGTCTTCGTCGACATCGCGGACAAGGCCAGCAAAAACCTGCTCACCCTGACCTGCGGCGCCTCCCGCGTGCAATTTGAAAAACGAGGATTGTATCGTTGCGACCACCAACCCGGTGAAGCTCCCTCGCTGCGTGTTTACCGCGGTAAAGCGTCCGTATCGGCATTCGGGCGGCAGTTCCACCTGAAATCGAAGCGCTCGATGGCCGTCGCGAAAGACTCTCAGCCTCTCCTTGTGGAAGCGTTCAATCCGTCCCGAAGGGATGCCTTTGCGAAATGGAATCATACCCGCGCCAACGCCATAGCCGCGATCCTGCGCGGCCGGGACGCGAGCGAGAGGGGCTTTACGTGGCTTTCCGGAACTTCGGGCAGCTCACGGCTGGGCCGCTCGCGCCGACCCGCCAAGACCCGACCCTCGAAGGACTCGACTAGCGAAAAAAAGCCCGCCGGCGTGGAAGCTGCCCGACTCAGCGCGAATTCGCCGGCCGCCGGACAACTCCTGCCTACCTGGTAGTTCCACCGGTGTCGCCTTCGCGAGGCCGGCGCCGAGAACATGTCCGCTCAAGCCGTCTCCTCCCAAGGCAGCTTCCCCGTTACGGGGCAAACTTTCCGTACACTGGCGTCGATCCGCTCGCCCAGCGCCAGCAGATCATCCCCGGATAGCCGCCGTTGAATCTGCTCGAACAACTGGCGCTCTTCGGTTCGAATGTGACGGCTCAACAACGCGCCGAATTCACCGAGCAGCGCCATGCGCTGGCCCGCGGCCGCGTGGGCGAGTCTCCCAAGCAGCTCCTCCATCTGTCGGTGTTCTCCGATCAGCTCGTCGATCATCTCTTCCGAGTCAAGAAACGGCCTCACGGCGGGAAACAGCACTTCTTCTTCCACCTTGAAGTGCCCCAATAGCTCCACCTCCCCCAGCTGAGTCGCCTTGTGGCTTAACTCCTCGGCCTTGTGCTCGCTGGGGTCGGCCTTTAAGCCGCGGTCGATGAGAACCGCCAGCGCCAGCCCGTGCTGATGTTGGTGTGACAGGGGGATCAGGCTAGGATCGCGGAGCATGCCCCTATTCTAGAACTGCCCAAGCGGTCCCGCCCGCGAGCCAGTGCCGCGAAACGCGATGCCGCTCCCTCGGGTGGCTAGCCGCGAATGTGGTCATCCTAACGGTTCGGTCTCGACAGTCAACTTGGTGAACATAACAGCACAGAGCCGCCGGCGTTAGCCTGCGGGCCCCGCCCCAATGGTGTTGGGGGAGTCTGGCGGAAGACCGCTAGCCTGCTTTTCTCACCACGTGGTGAGAAAAGCAGGCTAGACGGAGCCCTGTGGTACAATTTCTCGCCCGATGAGCGTAACAGCCGATCAGGAGCGAGGCTACTACGATCGGGCCTACGCCCCGTACCTCGAGGCCGACGACGGCGCGCTTCGCGTTGATCGGCGCATCCTCGCGGCCCAATTTGACGACCCGGCCAGCCCGTACTTCGAACGCCGGCGGCTGTATGACACCGCCATGAAGAAGCTGTTTGCGGCATCCGTGAAGGGACGCCGCGTGCTGGACTACGGCTGCGGGGTCGGCGACTGGGGCGTGATGTTGGCCGTCGAAGGGGCGCACGTGACGTTGTTGGATCTTTCGCCGGTCGCCGTCGAGGTGGCGCTGCGACGCGCTCGGGCAAGCGGGGTCATCGAGTCCGTGCGCGGCTTCGCGCGCGACGCCAGCGACCTCAGCTGCTTCGCCGACGGCGAGTTTGATCTCATCTTCGCCTGCGCCGCGGTCCATCACACAATCAAATACGGC
Source organism: Bryobacterales bacterium (assembly GCA_965206025.1). Classification (GTDB taxonomy): domain Bacteria; phylum Acidobacteriota; class Terriglobia; order Bryobacterales; family UBA6623. The sequence continues at coordinate 664,665 of CBDBIU010000005.1, forward strand.
CACGCTTTCGAGGAGCTCTTGCGCGTGCTCAAGTCAGGGGGGCGGCTGGTGATGGTCGAGGGCTGGGGGAACAACCCCCTGCTCGACGCCGCGCGCCGTCTACGTTGGCGCTTTGGCCGAGAGCCGGTCGAAGCCGGCGAAGGCGTCATCTTCAACGAGGGCGACGTCGAGCGGCTGCGGCAGCGCATGCGCCGGGTTGAAGTTACGCCTTTGAACTTGTTGGCCATGGCCAAGCGTCTGTTTCGGGGCCGCTTCCACCGCCCCGCGGTCCGGGCGATCCTGGCCGGTCTTGAAGAGACGGATCGGCTGCTGCTGGCGGCACTGCCGGGGCTGCGCCGTTACTGCGGCGAAGCGGTTGTTGTCGCCGAAAAATGAAAGGCGGAACGCTTACGAATGTCCTAGTCTTCAGGAAGCGATGGCAGACCGGCACCGCTCGCCTCAGATCGTTTCTTCCCCGTTTGCGCGTACTTCCAACACTTGTCGCAGCCGTTCGGGAATCGGGACCGATTTCATTTCCCCATCGCTGTCTTTTCGGACGCAGACAACCGTCAGGCGGCCGCGGGCCACTTCGTGTTCACCGCAAGTGAAAGAGAATCGGTAACCGATTGAACTGCGTCCGATCTTGGCAACCGAGAGGTGGACCCCCAGCTCGTCACCGAATGCCACGGTCTTGACGAAATCGCAACTCGCCGACACCCGTGGGCAGAACACCGTGTCGAACGGCGGGTCTTTGCGTTTCTGAATCCCGAGGGACCGCAAGAACTCGGTTTCCGCCTCTTCCATGTAGCGGAAGTAGTTCGTGAAATGGATGATCCCGGCCGTGTCGGTGTCCTGCCAGTGGACCAGCCGCCGATAGTGGAATTCGTGTGCCATGGATCTGTAAATCTACAGGGTCTCGTACACAGCCAGTGTCTCCTCGGCCACGCGGCGGCTGTGGAACCGCTCGTGGACAGCCTGGCGGCCCCTCTGCCCCATCCGGCGACCCTCGGCTCGGTTGTCGATCAGCCACTCGATCGAGCGGAGGAGGTCATCGACATTGCCGGTCTCAAACAACAGCCCGCCGCCGGTTTTATTAATCAGTTCAGGGAAAATTCCCACCCGCGGCTGAACCACAGGTACGCCGCTAGCGAGCGCTTCGAGGACGTAGAGACCTTTCGGGGCGCGATAAGTCACCGGCACGGATAGGGCGTCGAGGCCGCTCAGGAAGTAGAGCTTTTGTTCGCGTCCGATCGAGCCCAGGTATTCGAAGTCGCCCTCCGATCCCCACTCCGCGACTTGTTGCCGAATGCGGTCGAGGTAGCCGTGATGCTCGGGGCCAAGCCATCCGGCGACGCGCAGGCGCAGGCGGGGCCCCGACGAGCCTCGCTTCTGAGTCAGCCGCCGCAAAGCCTCAGCCAACAGATGCAAGCCTTTTTCGGGACAGATGCGCGCCAAGTAGCCGACGACGAACTCGCCCCGGACGGCGTCTGGTTTAGAAGAGAATCCGTCCAGGCTAATCCCCGGCATCACAACATGGATCACGTCCGCGGAAATACCAAGATGGGGCGCCATAGCTTCAGCATGGTCTCGACACGGTGCGATGAATGCGTCCACGGAGGCGGCCATATGGCGCACCAGCTCAAAAGCGCGTTCCTTATGTGGTGCTGGGAGGTTTGAGAGGAAAAAGTCCTCCCCTTGGAGCGAACAGCATACCGGGATGCCCAACTGCCCTTTGACGGCCGGCGCCATGCCGGCCAGCAGCGTATTCGTCAGGTGTACGACTTCGGGCCGACTCCGGCTTAACCACTCGATCAGCCTATCGAGTTCCTTTTTATGAGGTCCGTCGCTGCCTTCGACGACGGAAACCGTCAGCGACCCGAGGTCCCGCGGCGCCGTCTTGACGGCGAACCGGGAGGCGAAGCGCAACAGCCGGCGATGGTCGAGCAGGCGGTCAAGAAACCCCGGCGTCCGCCGAAACAAAGAATACTTTTGCTGAAGGTAGACGTTGATGCCACCGTAGAAGACCCGCCCGAGGCTGACATCCTCTTCGTCGGTCCGAATGGGCGTATAGGTGGGGATGAGCTGGACGTCGTGGCCGAGTTCCAATAGCGCTGCGGCCAAGGCGTTGTCCCGCAGGCAATTGCCACAGATCATGCCCCCGGCCCCCGCCGTGATGTAGGCGATCTTCATGGAAAGCTACGGCTGTTCCGATTGTTTCGGCCGGTCGCCTTTCTCACCCTCTGCCGGCCGAAGTGCGCGGTGGAAAAGCGGGCTGCTAGTCGCCGGCCACGGGCGCGCCGGCGACAACCGCCGCGCCGCCCAGTTGCCTGCGCGGGAAATACTTGTTCAGCGTCTTCTCTGACGGAGGCGCGGTGAACAAAGACACGCCAACCAAAGTCACGAGAGAACAGACGAAGATCGTTGCCGCCGGCATCATGCCCAGAAACAGATACCTGCGGTCGCCCCCGTAGTCGCCCGCCTGAAACAGCAGCAGCCAAGCCGCGGCCGTGACCACAACGGAAGCAATGGCCCCTGCTCTTGTAACCCGACGCCAGTAGAGCGAAGCAAAGACCAAGGGGAAAAGGCTCGCAAAGCCGCTGAAACACCAAACGCCCAGCGTGAAGACGTGTCGAGGTTGGGCCAAAGAAAGCAGGTAAGTAACCGCCACCACGCCAACAATAAAACAACGCGCCAATCGGACGCGGTCGCGGTCGTCAAAGCGAGCTTCCCCGAAATAGTGGGTCACGATGTCGTGGGTGAACATCGTACCGAGGCAGAAAAACTGCGAGTCAAGGGAAGACATGATGGCCGCCAGAATGCCCGCGCCCAGAAGGCCCGCCAGCAACGGGCCGGTCAGCTTCTGCACCATGATGGCCAGTTCGGTGTTAGGAGGCACGCCGCTCGGAACGACCGGGGAGCCGTCAGGCATGACCGCCGCCGTCGCCCATACGCCGATCAGGATGCAGGGCACCCACACGACCATGATGAAGATCGGATGCGCCACCACCGTAAGCCGAAACGTTTTCGCCGAGCGGGCCGTTAGCCAGTGCTGAAACAGATGCGGAAACATGCCCACGGAAAAGGGAATGAAGAAATAGGTGAGGAACTGCAACTGGCTGATCTCCTCGCCGCGGATCAGTCTCTCGGGACGCGCTTCGAGCACTCTTTGGCTGGCCGCCGCCAGGCCGCCGAGCTTCGAGGAAATCACCACGAACGCGATCAGCCCGGTGACCATGAAAACACACGTCTGAAAGGTGTTCGCCCAGGCGGCGCCCCGCAGTCCGCCAAAGAAGACGTAGAGCAAAACCACGGCGCAAATAAATAGTCCAGAGAGCCACGGGGGAACGCCCCCTTGCGTCGCCGCGAACGTCTCCGGAAACGCCCCACGAGTCAGCGAGCGCACAACGCCTCCGGCCCCGAGGAGGCCCATCAGCAGGTAGGGGATCACCAGTCCGACCAAGATGGGGAACAACAACAGGCCTAAAGTGTTACTTTCAAAACGATCTCGAAAGTATTGAATTTGAGTTATGTAGCCATGCCTCTTACCTATCGACCATAGCCTGATTCCAACCAGAAAAAAGATCGCGGCGTGAATCAACCCGGACCAAGAAGCCATCATGCCGTAGACGCCAATGCCGGCCCGGAACGCTTCTCCCGTGCTGCCTACCAGCGCGAAGGCGGTCATGGTCGTCCCGAACACGGACATCAGCAACAGCACCGGACCGATCGAATGGCTGGCCAGAAAATAATCCCGGGCCGTGCCGCGGAAGAAGCGCCGGCTGAGCAAACCGAGGCCCAGCAACAGCAGCAGGTAGGCGGACATGACGACGAGCTGGGTCATTCGCCGGCTGTCTCCTCGGGGGCTTGTTCGGCAAAGGCTTCGGCGTCAGACGGCCAAGCGAAGACCAGGGCCAGGTACCAAAGCAAGGCGGCGACAAGCGAGTACAGGGCGTGGTAGGCGAGCCCGACCGGCAAAAAGCCGAACAATAGCGTGGCGTCGTCCCAGAACCAGAAGTCCTGGTGGAGCACGGCCAACAGGAGGATGGCCAGGTAAACGGCTTTTTTCTTCATCGACTTGCCCGCGCCGGATCGGTCGAGGCTGTCGAATCGGTCAAACCGTGGGCGGCACGAAGACACCCCATCGCCCGGCCCGACCGACGCTCCGTAACCCGACCCTAAAGGGTAGCAGGGGAGAGTATCCGTTTGTTCATCGCCCATGGGGACACTTGCCACAGCGGCACCATCCTCAAGTACGTAGGCCGTATCCCGTAGCGCGAAGCCGGCACCGTTTTCAGGCCGCGTAAGTCACTGGATTAATGGGGGTTATTAAAAATTTGGTTTGTTTCGTATTTTTTCTTCGCTCCTAGAGCGCTATGCCGGTCCGTGCGGTCTCCCCCTTTAGAATAGCGGGAGTGTCAAGTGCCTCCGTCGGGCGATGGGCGATTGGCTTCGAGTCCGGCCGGCAACCGGAGCGCCCCTGCGCTATTTACCCCCGCACCCGGTTGGAAAAGGCCGGTCCGCGGCGTGGAACGACTGAAGCCAGTGACCAGGGGAAAAGGCCGCGGGTCTGGGCCAAACGACGGCCCAGGCCCGCGCTACGGGACTTGACACGCCACGCGACCTCTAATCACCATCACCTAACTCCCCTGCTGCAAGTAGCCGCGTCTCCTCCGCGCTGACCAGCTCATACACATTGCCGCGCCACTCGATTTTGCGGGTGACCGCCGAGCGAACAAAGATGTATAGCCAGGCCCACGTCGCGATGGGGACGAACCAGAAATAAGCCCAGCCGAAGCGGTCGAGCCAGTCCTCGCGGTCGGGAAACATCAGGCGGGCGGCATAGCCGCGCATGGCGCCTTTCCCCATGCCGGGGATGATGGTGACGACCAACCCGGCCAGACCGAGCGGATTGCCGGCAAGGAGCGTCAATAAGCTGACGAGCATCGCTCCGCAATAGACGATGTGACTGAGAAAGCCCGCCCACCACATGCCCCGCCGGTATACGCGGGTGATAATCAACTGGCGAGTGGCCCATCGCAGGAATTCGCGGCCGGAGCAGGCCCCGGTGCCGGCCACCATGCCTCCGGGAACAAAACGAATCCCTAGCTTCGAGGCGTTGAGCGCGGAAGACAGGCGATAGTCGTCGCTGACAGCGCCTTGCCAGAACTTTCGTATCTCCGCTCGGTCAAACACTTCTCGGCGGATGCCGGTGGCGCCTCCCCAAGCGAAGTTCTTATCGTTGCTGCTCATGTTGCCGGCGACGGTCGAATTCCAGACGCTGCGCAGCAGGGGCCAGAAGCCGCCGTCTTCGGGGAAATGCCAGCGAAAGCCGGTCGTGGCGCCGAGCGAGCGGTCCTCGAGCGGCGCGACGAGAGCCCGCAACCAACTGGATGCGACCTGTCCGTCGGAGTCGGCGAAAACGAAGACTTCGCTGGAGGAGCGCGCTTCGTCGACCGCGACCAGCAAGTTGTGCACCTTTTCGCCTTGTCCGTCAGGGGGCGGGCCGGCAATTACGACGCGCGCCCTCTCACCGAGCACGGTCTGGGCGGATCTGAGGCCCGGGTCCGACTCGCTTCGTGAAACGACAATCAATTCGTAATCGGGATAGTCTTGCTCGGCGAGCGTGAGCAGGTTGCGGCTGAGATCGTGCTCGAGACCCTTAACGGGAACAATCAGAGTGGCCGGGGGATGGTAGTTCGAGGGCGGATCTTGAAGAGCAGACTGGACGTGCTCCAGGTAGCTCCGGCCGGCGCGGATCGACCAAAAGGTTGCCAGGGTGGCCGGGATGACGAAAAACCAGAACAAGAACTCCAGCACCGATCGAGTCTATCACAGGGTCGGCAAACCCACCCTCGTGCCGTGGGACTGGGTACCGGGGCAAACTGGTGGTGCTCTGACCAGAAGCTAATTCATAATAGGCAAGCTAGGTAAACCCTTGCCGATTAGGGCGGATCGATCCAGCGGCGGTGAGACGTGGCTCGGTTCGCACTCGGGGGGAAGTGGCCAGCCACCTTAGAAATCTCCGCCACAGAGTCGTAACTTCGATGTGTCGGATGGAAGCCCGGCGAGACCAGCAGCCACTTGGTTCAGGCGTTGGCTTCGAGTTTTTCGGTCAGCTCCTGCCAGGCCTGCTCGCGGGCCTGGATGCGCTCGCGGCACTCCTCCATGCGGGTGGTAATCTCGGCGGCGCGTTGGTGGTCTTTATAGGATTCACTGAGCCGGCGTTGAAGCTCGGCGGCCTCGGATTCCAGACGGCTGATCTCCGCTTCCAGTTCCCCGACTTGGCCGCGCAGGCGCTCGGCTTGCATGGGGTTCATCCGGGCGGCCTTCTTCGGCGAGTTCGTATCGTTGTTGCTGGGGCCGACCTCGCCGACCGGCGGCTCCAGCGATGCGCCGGGGGTCACTCGCTGGGCCCGGAGCGATTCTCGGCGGCGGTTCGTTTGCCAAAGATAGTCTTCGTAATTGCCAGGGAAGATCTCGACGCCGCCGTCTCCCACCGAGAAAATCTTGCCGGCAAGTTTGTCGATGAAGTAGCGGTCGTGGGAGACAAAGACGATCGTTCCACTGAAGTCGAGCAGACTGCGAAGCAACACCTCTTTGGCCCGCAGATCAAGATGGTTTGTAGGCTCGTCGAGCAAGAGCAAGTTGCTCGGTTTGACGAGCATGCGGGCTAGCGCATAGCGATTCCTTTCCCCACCCGATAGAACGCCGATGGTTTTGAAAACGTCGTCGCCGGAAAACAAGAAGCACCCCAGCAGGCTCCGCAGCTCGCCGTCGCCCGAGCGAGCCGCCGACCGGGCCAAATCATCGAACATTGAAACCTGGGGGTCCAACTCTTTGTACTGGTCTTGAGCGAAGTAGTCCACCTCGACGTTGTGCCCAACGATGCGCTCTCCCCCGGTTAGGGGCTCGTCTCCGGACAAGAGCCGGATGAGGGTCGATTTCCCGGCGCCGTTGGGACCAATCAGCGCAATGCGATCCCGGCGTTCCATGATGAAGCTAAGATCCGAAAAAACCTCTTGGGGTCCGTAAGTCTTAGCCACATGCTGGAACTCCATAACGATGCGGCCGCTGGCCTTCGGCTGCGGGAATCGGAAGTGGACCGTGCTTTCTTCCTCGGGCAGTTCGATTCGCTCGATCTTGGCCAGCTGCTTGACGCGGCTCTGCACCTGCACGGCCTTGGTCGCTTTGTAGCGGAATCGGCTGATGAACGATTCGAGATGGCGAATGTGATCCTGCTGATTCTTATAGGCGGCCCGGACCTGCTCGATCCTCTGCTGCCGCAAGGTTTCGTAGCGGGAGTAATTTCCGGCGTAGAAGTGAACTTTCCGGTTCCAGATTTCGATGATGCTTTTAACCGTGGCGTCGACAAAAAAGCGATCGTGCGAGACGAGAATAAAGGCGAAAGGGTATTGTGCGAGATATCCCTCCAGCCAGTTGCGGGTTTCGAGGTCGAGGTGGTTCGTCGGCTCGTCGAGAAGCAGCAGGTTCGGCTTCTCGAGCAGCAGCTTCGTCAGAGCGATGCGCATCTGCCAGCCGCCGGAAAACTCTTCGGTCCTTCGATTCCAGTCCTGTTTGGTGAACCCAAGACCCCCTAGCACAGCACCTACTTGCGCCTCTTTCGAGTACCCCTCAAGGACGTGATAACGATCGTGAACCCACTGGTAGCGTTTGGCGACAGCGTCATATTCGGTGCCTGCGGGATCGAGAGACGACATCTTATCCGCTAACCGGTTCTGTTCACTCTCCAGAGCCAGGACCTCGTCGAACACGGCCACGCACTCGTCGAAAACCGTGCGCCCGGAAAGCGAGAGACCGTCCTGCGGCAAATAGCCAATCCGCAAGTTTTTCTGCCGGCTGATACGCCCCTGATCGAGGGGATCTAGGCCGGCCAGAATCTTCAGCAGCGTGGTCTTGCCGCTGCCGTTGGCGCCGACGATACCGATCCGGGCCTGGGGCGTGATGAGCCAGTCCAGGCCTTCAAACAGCACCTTCTCGCCGTAGCGGATCGAGGCGGCGGAGAGCTGAATCATATGTTTTCAGTGTAACGTTGGGATCTCGCGGCGGTTGGGACAATGTGTGCCGACCCCGGTAGCGGGCCGACGCGGTGCGCGGCCCTACAAATAATGCTCGTTCAACGCCGACTACCCGAACTCTCGTGAGAAATGTGGGCTAGCCGTCTGAACCGCCGTATCTAGCAACCTCAGCGTCTGTTTCAAACGCCGGGCCGCCCACGACGAGGGTTTCTGTCAATTCAAACGGAACTAGAAAACTTGCGCCACGACGGCGTTCGATGTCGCCACGTATGGCGACACAGCACGCAAGAATGCGTGCGCCACCAAAGAGCAAGGCCACGGATCTGGCGAGCGAGTGATGCGCGAAGAGGAAAGGCGCCGGCTCGGGGTGGAGGAATCATCTTTCCGCTTGATAGTTCGGCGCTTCCTTGGTAATCAAGACGTCGTGGACGTGCGCTTCGCGCAAGCCGGCCGACGAAACGCGGACAAAACGCGTCTTTTCTTGCAGCTCGGGAATCGTCCCGCAGCCGCAGTAGCCCATGCCGGATTTGACGCCGCCCACAAGTTGGTGGACGAGGTCGCCGAGGAGCCCTTTATAGGGAACGCGGCCTTCGACCCCTTCGGGGACCAGTTTGCCGCCGGCCGGATCCTGCCCGTAGCGCTCGCTGCTGCCACTGGCCATTGCGCCCATCGATCCCATGCCTCGATAGGCTTTGTAGGTCCGGCCCTGGTAAAGCACGGTTTCGCCCGGGCTCTCTTCGGTGCCGGCCAGCAGGCTGCCGACCATGACGCAATCGGCGCCGGCCGCTACCGCTTTAGTAACGTCGCCGGAATACTTGATGCCGCCGTCGGCAATGAGAGGCACGCCGGCCTCGTGCGCGGGCTTCGCGCATTCGTGGATCGCGGTGATCTGGGGAACTCCCGCGCCGGAGATGACTCTCGTGGTGCAGATCGAGCCGGGACCGATCCCGACCTTGACCGCATCCACCCCCAGGCTGATGAGGTCCTTGACGGCTTCCGCGGTGGCCACGTTGCCGGCGACAAGCTGAAGGTCCGGGAGAGCGCGCCGCAGTTCCTTGACGGCGTCCGCCACCCGGCTCGAGTGCCCGTGCGCGGTATCAATCGCCAGAACATCCACGCTCTTGGCCGCCAGCGCCTGGGCCCGCTCCAAATAGTCTCCCGAGGCGCCGACGGCCGCGCCCACCAGCAGCCGGCCGTGTGCGTCTTTCGCGGCGATCGGATAGTCGAGCTTCTTCTGAATGTCCTTGACAGTGATCAGACCCTTGAGCACGTAGTTTTCATCCACCACCAAGAGCTTTTCGATGCGGTGTTTCTGAAGGATTTCTTCCGCTTCCTCCAGAGTCGTGCCGACACCCACGGTGACCAGCTTTTCCTTGGTCATGACCTCGCCGATCGGCATGTCCAGCCGGGTCTCGAACCGCAAATCGCGATTGGTGAGGATGCCGGCGAGCTTGCCCTCTCGGGTGATCGGCACGCCCGATATGCGGTAGCGCTTCATCAACTCCAGGGCTTCGTGAATCTTGTTGTCCGGCGACATGGTGATCGGATCGACGATCATGCCGCTTTCACTACGCTTTACGCGATCCACCTCCTCGGCCTGCCGTTCGACGGGCATGTTTCGATGGATGAAACCCAGCCCGCCCTGGCGGGCAAGCGCTATCGCCAGCCGCGATTCGCTAACCGTATCCATCGCCGCGCTGACGAGCGGAATGTTGATCCCAATCTTGCGGGTCAGCTTGGTTGTCGTGTCGACCTCGGCCGGCAACACGGAACTGAAGGAGGGAACCAGAAGAACGTCGTCGAAGGTGAGGGCTTCGGGGACGGGACTATTGACCATACGTCATGATACGGAAGGTCCCGACGGCGGCGCAAGACGCCCGCGCCGGGCGGGTGTGTGGAAAGCAACGCGAAGTCTTGGTGGATTTGTCGCCCGTTGCCCTCGTCAGGTGGTGAGAAAAGCGGGTTAGGCTCGGCTAGGCTTCGTCGCTCTCCCCCTCCGGCGGCTCTTGCGACGCAGCTTCGCCGATATTCTCCCCGCCGTCCTCCTCCCAAACATCGTCGGAGAGCGAGACCGAGGGAGGGGCCTGTACCTTGCCGTCGACTGCGACCCTCTCGGCTACCGCCGCGGAAATTGGCGACTCACTGGGAGGGGCCAAAGCGGGCGCTCCAGCGGGCCTGACAAGCTTGGCGCGATCCGCCTCTTGATCGCGATATTGCAGTTGATACAGCCGCCAGTAGATTCCCTTCCTCCCTAGCAGGTCTTGATGCCTACCTAGTTCGCGAACCTTGCCCTTGTGCATCACGAGAATCCGGTCGGCCCGCCGGATGGTCGAAAGCCTGTGCGCAACGACAATCGAGGTGTGGCCCGAAACCATCCGCGACAGCGCCCCGCGGATCCTCAGCTCGGTCTCGGTGTCGACGCTGGAGGTCGCCTCATCCAAGATCAGAAAGCGCGGATTGTGGGCCAAAGCCCGGGCGAAGCTGATGAGTTGTTTCTGGCCCGACGAGAGCGAGCTTCCTCGCTCGAGGAGCGGCTCGTCGAATCCGCGGGGCAAGCTTTGAACGAAACCATAGAGATTGACGTCGCGGGCCACTTGCTCGACACGCTCGAGGGAAACAGCCTCGTCTCCCATGCGGATGTTGCTTCCGATCGTGCCGGCAAACAGATAAGGATCCTGTAGAACGATGCCGAACTGGCGGCGAAGCTCGGAAACCGGCCACTCGTTGATGTCTCGACCGCCCACTAGAATCCGTCCTTGTTGGATGTCGTAGAAGCGCAGCAGCAAACTGATGAGGGTCGTCTTGCCCGCTCCGGTGTGGCCGACGATGGCCAGCGTTTCTCCCGGCTCGATACGAAAGCTGACATCTCGCAGAACCCATTGCTCGCCCCGGTAGGCAAACCAAACGTTCTCGAACTCGACGCCCTGGGGGGCCGTGGGCGTCGGCTGGGCTTCCCCCGACGCGCCGGCCGTTTTCCCCGATGCCGCCGCGTCCTGTTCGATCTCTTCGTCAGGGGCCGTATCGAGAAGCTTGAAAATGCGCTCCGCGCTGGCCATCGCCGACTGGAGCACGTTGTATTTTTCGCTGAGATCCTGGATCGGCCGGAAGACCCGAGTGCCGTATTGAATGAAGGCCACGACGATACCAATGGTCACGCCACCGTCGATGACGCTAGCCCCCCCGTAGACGATCAGCACGGCAATGGCCAACACGCCGAGCCATTCTACGGCTGGGAAAAAGTAGGCATGCGCGCGGATGGCCCGATAGTAGGCGTCGCGATGCTCGGCGTTGATCTGATCAAACTCTCGCTCGCTTCCCCGCTCGTGGCTGAAAAGCTGCACGACGCCGATCCCGCTGATGTTCTCTTGCAGAAAGGCGTTGATCTTGGCGACCGCGACGCGGACTTCCCGGTAGCTTCTGCGCGCCCTTCGCCGAAACCAGATCGAAACTAACGCCACCAGGGGCACGACGCTGAACAGAACCGCCGTCAGATCCGGACTCAGATGAATCATTGCCGCCAAGATAAACGTCAGCGTCAGCAGATCGCCGAAGATCGCCACGACCCCGGACGTGAACATCTCGTTGAGCGTGTCAACGTCGGTCGTCGTTCGGGTCACCAACCGCCCGACGGCATGTCGATCATAGAAACCCACTCCCATTTTTTGCAGGTGAGAGAAGATCTCCAGGCGCAGGTCGTACATGACGCGCTGTCCCGTGTAATGCATCACATAGGTCTGCACAAAGCGGAACAGGAAGCCGCTGAGCAGGACGGCTAGGTAGATCAGAGCCAAGGTGTTCAGGCCCGCTAACATGTCCGCCGGGAGCCAGGGATCAAGGACCGAGGCGGCAGCCGGGCTGGGATCGAGGTAGCGGTCGATCGCGACCTTGGTTAAGTAGGGTCCAGCGACGGCCAGCAAGGAGTGGATGACCAGCAGGCAGACCGAGACGGCGACCAACATCCGGTAGGGCCGCAGGTAGCGCACCAATCGCGCCACGAGCCGCGAGTCGTAGATCTTGCCGATGGCTTCGTCTTCCATTACGTTCGTCGCCCAGCCGGCATTTCCCGCCAGGCGGTTCGCCTATACGTGTTCCAACTCCCGCTCAAGCCGTTGCTTTTCGTAAAGCCTCGAATAATATCCGCCCTTCGACAGCAGCTCTTCGTGCGCACCGCGCTCGACAACCCGGCCCTCTACAAGCACCACAATCTGGTCGGCGTGGCGGGCCATCGAGACGCGATGAGAAATCATGAGCGTCGTCCGATTCCTCATGATCACGCGAAGCCGTTCCAAAATCTTCTCTTCCGTGATTGTGTCCACGCTTGACAAACAGTCGTCGAGAATCAGGATCCGCGGGTCCCGAATGACGGCGCGAGCGATTGCCGTGCGCTGTTTCTGTCCGCCCGACAGGGTCATTCCCCGTTCCCCCACCAGAGTCTCGAACGCCTCGGGAAACTCCGCAATGTCGTCCGCGACGTGGGCGACGCTTGTCGCTTCCAATACCCGCCGGTTGTCTGCCTCCGGGGCTCCGAAGGTCACATTCTTGCGAACACTTTGACTAAACAAGAAGGTTTCTTGGGGCACGAAACCGACCGAGCGGCGGAGCACATCAAGCGGGATGCGCCGCGCGTCCACGCCGTCCACCAGGAGTGCGCCCTGCTGCGGTTCGAGCAGCCGCGGCACGAGATTGACAAGCGTAGTCTTGCCGCCGCCGGTCGGGCCGATGATCGCCAACGTCTGTCCCGACGGAACGTAGAGGTTGATGTCGATCAGCGAAGGCCGCTGGGAGCCGGGATAGGAGAACGTCAAGTTCTTAAACTCGAGGTCGCCCCGGATGCTTTCGATCGCCGCGTCGGTCTGTTCGGAATCAGAGATTTCCAGGGGGTGCCGGAGCAGCTCGTTGAGACGCTCCAAAGAGGCGGTGCCCCGCTGAACGAGGTTGACGACCCAGCCGAAGCCGATCATCGGCCAAGTCAGCATGGCCGTGTAAGCCATGAACATGACGAAGGAGCCGAGCGTGATCTCGCCCCGCAAAACCTGCCGCCCTCCGTACCAAAGGACAATCACGTAGGTGAGCCCGACCAGCACTTCCAACAGCGGGTAGAACTTGCCCCAAAGCCGGACCAGCCTTAGATTCTGCGCCACGTAGTCGTCGCCGAGATCGCGGAAACGCTCGATTTCGGCCCCTTGGAGCGAGTACGCCCGCACGATGCGAGCGTTGCTCAAGCTTTCTTGCACCAGAGAGCTAATGTCGGAAAACCTTTTCTGGATGCGCTGAAACCCCTCGTGAATCCGGCGGCCAAAGTAGGTAACCGTGAGGGTCACCAGGGGAACGGGCAAGAAGACAAAGCAGGTGAGGCGCCAATCCGTCGAACTCATCACCGTCAACACGATTACGAAGGTCAGCAAAACGTCGACCGAATACATGACGCCCGGGCCAAGCATGAGCCGCACGGCGTTCATGTCATTCGTCGCCCGCGACATCAGGTCCCCGGTCCGATAGGACTGGTAGAAACGCTGGGACAGTTTCGTCAGGTGGGAGAACAGGTCGTTGCGCAGATCGTACTCGATGTCCCGCGAAATGCCGATCAAGATCCAGCGCATCCAGTACTGAAACACCCCTTTCATCAGGGCCAAGACCAGCAGAAGGCCGGCCAGCTCAACGAGCGCCTGGAGCGCAAACTCCTCGTGCAGACGGTCGATCGCAAGCCCCAGGACAAGCGGGACCGAGGCGGCTAGGAGAGTTTTTGATCCCAGCGCGAGAAAACCCGCCCCGTAGCGCCAGCGGTAGCGTAGCAGGTAGGGGTAGAGCGTCCGTAGGGTCTTCAACATAGAGGCTTCACTCGAACCACGAATGCAGGGTCTTGAGGGACTCGATCACAAAGACTTTCCTTCCCTGGCGGCTACGCCACCAATCTTCGGGCCCAAAGTCGGGATAGTCGGCGGCGACGAAAACGTAGTCGACGTCCTTCGAACCGTGCTTGTGGAAAATGTAGCGAGCTCGTCGGGTGTGAAAATTTGAGGTTACCACGAGGGCTTTTCCTATTCCGCGACGCCGCAGTTCCCGGTCCAGCCGATTTGCTTCCTCCAGGGTCGAACGCGCCTCGATGGGAAATCCGTCAAAGATCTCCTCGGAAGCTCCGCGAGCCACGGCGAACGGAATGGCCAGCTCGTGCTCGGGAATGCCGAAGTAATTCTTGGGGCCGCTGACCAGAACTCGGGGGGCGTAGCCTTTTTCGACTAACTCGGCGGCCAGCAGGATCCTTTCTCCATGGAGGTCTCCGGCGAGTACGACCACGATGTCGGCCTTCGCCAACGGGTCGGACTTGACGAGAAGCTCTCCCATCCACGTCAGCCAGCTTGCGCGGCTCCCGTAGGCTAGCCCGATCGCCAGAGCCAACAGCACGGCTGCTCTCAACCAGCGGCGACGGAGGAGCGGAAGGCGGGATGCGGGGTCCGACCTCATCCGGGAACCAGTTTCATGCTTGACGGCGCGTGTCCGTATGTTTGACCGGCGATTGTGTTCGAATCTCACTGGGACCGGCGGGGATCATCGCAGATGCTCTATCGTGACGATACCTTCAGGCGAACGCTGCTACACCGAGGCTCGCTCTTAGGGAACGGGGGTGTCGTGAGTCTCACTACCCCCGCGGTGAGCGGCTACTCGTCTACCACTTGACAGGAAGATGGTTTATCCCATGATTGACCTCGACGATGCCTGCCAGTATTTCCAGACTTTCAACCTGGTATCCGGTACCACTCTTGTACAAATTGCCTTTTTGAATTCGTAAGCCGGGGAGGCAGAACGTCCGCTAGCCCGGATTTCTCACCACCTGACGGTCGAAGCACGCGATAAGCCCGCCATTACTTCGTTGCGCTTGCTCGCCGTGCTCAACGTAGGGTTCAAGTACGCCCGCATGATTCAAGAAATGCGGCGCCGAGCGGCGCGCGCCTTGTACTGACGGGCCTCTCACGCACTTCGCCTCGCCACCTGGTGAGAAAAGCGGGCTAGGTTGGGATCGGGTTCGGACCTATGAACCAATCCGCCCTGGGAGGTCCCCCCATGAGTAGAGTATGGAGTATTTTCTCGCGGCTTTTAAAGCTGTTTCCGTCGACGATGGCCTACGCCAACCGGCAACGCCCTGGGCAGCTCTACCGTATATCCCGGTCAGATCACGATCAGTACACATCCTTCCCGCGCGAATTTACGGTAAAGATCCTACATCGCGACTTGGCCGAAGACGCGCCGACGGGCCCGTTCGGGGAGGGCTATTTCCGGCAGTTGAAAACGTAGGCCGGGGGTAAGTTTCGCCAGATCGTGCGCGACTGCACAGTTTGAAAGTACTGGCGCAGCAGATCGCCCACATCGTAATAGCGGAGGCGTCTTTCGTGCAAGTGCATTCGATGGACGTACTGAAACTGCGTGAAGACACTTCGCTCGCCGAGAAGAGGCATCAGCCCGCTGAGGATCGCGTGCTGCTGCGAGTCGGGCATCAGACCAAGCCCCAACGAGGAGACCACGGCGTCAATGTGCTCCCAGCCTCGATCGCGCAGCGCTCGGGCGGCTGCTTCGGCTCCGGCGTGGACAATTTCCAGTCGGGGGTCCGCCAAGCTCCGCCGGAGGTACTCGACAAAGCGCGGGCTGACTTCAAACGCCAATACTCGCGCGTCGGGTGACAGCAGATCGAGCAATTCGCGGGTCATCACCCCCGTGCCGGGACCGAGCTCGACCACGAATTTCGCGTCGCTGAGGGGGAGCGGCTCCACCATCGCCTGCGCCAGCATGCGGGAGCTGGGAACGACCGCCGCCGTCGACTGAAAGTCGGCGAGAACTTGCGTGACAAAGGTTGCGAGGCTCAAGCTAATTGACCCGATCAGACGGGCGCACGCTACGAGGGGAAGGAACTGAATGAAACGACGATCATAACACACACAAGGGCGCCGTTCTTCGCGGCGGAATTGTCCAATGCGAGACGATCCTGAACGGGAACCGTGGGGCTCGCCGGCAGTCTAAATCAATTCTTGAATCGGAGAGCCTGCTTTGTTGTCGAAGCCGTTGGCGATGTAGATGGGGCGGCCGACGGGCGTCATGTAGGTTTTCCCCCAGTCGATCCCCATGGCTTTGTAGACGGTTGCGTAGAGGTCTCCGATCGAGGTGGGCCGTTCGGCCACGTAGGCGCCCCGGTCGTCGCTGGCACCGACGATCTGGCCGCCGCGGATGCCGCCTCCTCCGACCACCAAAGACCAGCAATCCGGCCAGTGATCGCGACCGTTACCCGGGTTGATGTCGGCGGTGCGGCCGAACTCTCCCGTGGCGATCACGACGGTGGACTCCAGCATGCCGCGCTGATCGAGGTCTTCGAGCAGAGTCGACAGCGTCTGATCCAACGAAGGAGCCAAGGTCTCGCGGAGTCTCTTTTCGTTGTCGCCGTGCGTATCCCACTGGCCATGCGTGTAACCCGCCGCGGTCACGAATCGGCACCCTGCTTCGACAAGGCGGCGCGCCATCAGGACGCTTTGCCCCACGCGGGTGCGGCCGTAGCGGTCTCTGGTCTTTTCCGATTCCTGAGAAAGGTCAAAGGCGTTCTGCACGTGAGGGGAGAGGATCATCCCCAGCGCCTGCTCTTGGAAGGAGTCCATCTTCTCGAAGTCGGCCAGTTGCTCCCGCCGGCGGTAGTGGCGGTCGACGATACCCGACAGCGTACGGCGATCGTCGATGGCTTCGCTGGAAATCGATTTCGGCAGGCTGAGATCGGGAACCCGAAAGTCCGGCTTGCTGGGGTCGGGCAGAATCATGCCATCGTATTGGCCCCCAAGGAAAGCCCCTTTGTAGGCCTCTTCGTAGTTGAAAAAATCGAATTCCGTGGGCATCGGAACGATCACGTAGGGCGGCATGTCTTTCCTCGGCCCGAGTTCCTTGGAAACGATCGACCCGAAGCTGGGGAACTTCATGGCCGGATTCGGCCGATGGCCCGTTTGCGTCTGGATGGTCCCTTGCGGGTGGTTTCTTTCTTCTGTCTTCATGGACCGGATGATCGACAGCTTGTCCATGTGTTTGGCGACGCCGGGCAATATTTCCGAGATCTCGATGCCGGGAACATTCGTGGGAATCGTCTTAAAGAAGGAGTTGCCCTTGACATCCCAAGTGTCGAGGTGGCTGACGCCGCCTTCGAGCCAGAGCAAGATGCAAGCCTTGGCCTTGCCGGCCGCGGCCGGGGTGTGCTCTCCGGCCAACGCGGGAACGGCGCCAAGGCGGAGATATTCGCTGAGACTCAATCCCAGAAAGCTCAGCGAACCGACTCGCAGGAAATCACGCCGAGTTGCCGCTATTCCTTCGCAGTGATCACATTGACGCTGTTTCATGTATCCGTTCCTCGCTAGTGATTGTAAGCAAACTCCCGGGAGCTAACGAGCGCCCAGACGAACCCTCCCAGAACCTCTTCACGGCGCGACGTTCGTTGCCGCATGAACGCCAACAAATCGGCTCGCTCGCCGGGTGTTGGAAATCTCATGAGAGCGGAGAGGTAGAATTCCTCGATGATCTCGTCGTCGGAAGAGCCGTTCTTCAACAGTCGATCCAAGCGCCCTCCCTCCGTCGTAATCTTGCTCGTGTAGGTCGAACCCACCCACATGTGTAGCGCCTGACCGAGAGTCGGCTCGGGATTGCCCAGTACCGGCATCTTCCGCATGGAGCGCCCGAAGGCGTCCATAAATTGAGACGGACACAAGTCAGGAATCATCTGCATGGCTCGAGTCCTCGGCGGCGGGCTGCCTCCTCCGGCGAATTTATGGAAGTCAAAATCCTCTTCCACGCCGGTGGCTCGCGAGATGGCGTCCAGCAGCACGGCGGCATCCAACGGTCGAGAGAAAGCGCGCGAGTAGTTGACTTTGTCTCCGCGGTTGGTTTCGTTCGGTTTGCCGGACAGTTGATAGGTCCGCGATTGGACGATCGTCCTGATCAAATGCTTGAGGTCGTGATTGTGATCTCTAAAATCTTCCGCTAGCGCCTCCAGCAAGGCCGGATGCGAAGGGGGGTTCGTGGTCCTAAAGTCGTCGACCGGATCAACAATTCCGCGCGCGAAAAGGTAGCCCCATATGCGGTTCGCCGCGGCTTCGGCGAAGTAGGGGTGAGAGGTCATCCATTTCGCCAGTTGGAGACGCGGGTCCAGCCATTCTTTTTCCGGCAGGCGTGTACCCTCGAGAAACGCCGGCACGACTTCCTCTTTGGTTTTTGGGTGCAGAAGCTTCGCGTCCCCCGTTCGATCAACGTGGCCACCGCCCAAGGCATCGAGTACCACGTGAGAGTCTCTCAGCTCTTCCAGCCCGCTGTAAAAGGCAGTCAAACCCCAGAACTGGTTTTGGCTCCAGTTTTCAAACGGGTGATTGTGGCATTGGGCGCAATCCAGCCTACGGCCAAAAAACACCCGCACGTGCTCGGCCATGATCTTTTCCGGCTTCATGACTTCGGTGACGTAAAACAGATTTCTCGCCGGGGCCGCGTAACCCTGGGCCGCGACGCGCTCCCTGGCCATCTGGTCATACGGTTTGTTGGCCGCGATGCTGTTGGTTACCCAATCCTCGTATGCCTTCGTCATATCAGGCACATTCGCCGAGGTAACCGTCACGCGCATGAGATCGCTGAAGCGAAAACCCCAGTAATCGACGTACTCAGGCGAGTCGAGCAGGATTTCGATGAGTTCATCCCGTTTTCGCGGGTTATCGCTGGAGAGGAATTCACGGACGCGCTCGGGCGGGGGAAGGGTTCCCGTAAGATCGAGACAGATGCGCCGCAGAAACTCTTCGTCGCTCGACAGCTCGGACGGTATGATGTTGAACTTCCTCAGCTTGCTGAAAACGGACTCGTCGATAAAGTTCCGCCGCTCAACTTCGGGATAGTCGACGATCGGTTTTTCGATCACGCCGAAGCCGGCGCTGGCGGCATGTCCGGCGGCGCGGATCAATATGGCCGTCTCACCGCTGCCGGCGGCGCTAACTAGGCCGTTGCCACTCACCTCGACAACATTTTCGTCACTGGAAATGTAGAGCACCTGATCGGTGATGTCTTCCCGCCGACCGTTCGACAGATGCGCCGTCACGAGAAGCTGGCGCCGGCCTTGGCGATCGAGGACCGTCTGCCGGGGGAAGACCTCTATGCCGGCGATCGAAACACCCCCCGCTCCACTGTCCTCGCCGTAGGGGATGCCCGAGCGAATCCAGTTGAGAATCGTCTCGTAGTCGGAAGAGCCAACCGCGAACCGCTGTCCGCCTCCGTGGGGGACGATCATCGCGGGCTTCGACAAAAGCAGGCTATTTTCGGGTTGTTCGAGATCAACGCGCGGATGTTTGGGGCCCTTTGATTCGTCAACAAGTACCTGGAAGGCGCCGCCTTCGACGATCCACCGGTAGTCTTCCTTGGGGTGGAGAGCATTCTTCGTCAGCTTAAGCCCTCCCTGTCCCTTCACCCCGCCGTGACAGTCGCTGTTGTTGCATCCTCGTTTGGTAAAGATCCCGCCGATATCGCGCGCGAAACTGAACGGCCTTACCTCCCCCGCGCCTTCGATGCGGATCGTTGCCTTCGCCTCGCGTCCGCCGAATCCGGCGGTGAGCGCTACTTGTCCGCTACGTCGCGCGACGAAGCGGCCGGAATCTTCGATTTCGCCGCTGCCGGGGGTCGAGAGGGAGAACCGGCTGTCCCTGGTCACGTCGCGTTCCAAGCCGTCCGCGTACTTGCCGAGCACCACGAACCGCTGCGAAGCGTCGCGTCCCCAAAGCGTCGCGTCTTCAGGCACCAGGGAAAGGGACAACAGCTTGGCTTGCGTTTGCTTGTCGGCAGCCGGCCGGCCGGCCATGGGGGCCGCCGCCAAGATGAGCGACAAGGCGAATCCGAGGCTCGTGAATTTGGTCTTCATTGGTTCAGCCTTCTAAAGTGCCGCGGTTTCTCGCTTGGTGTTTTCCGGCTCCTCCACCACCATGAGAGGCAGATCTCGAACCAGCAGCGTCGAACCGGGTTTCCCGTCGACGATGGGCCGGCACTGTAGTTGAATCGTACTGGGTATTCGCGTCAGCGGCGCGTCCTCGCCGGAAAGCAGCACGATCGTTGTTTCCTGCATCTTCGGCAGAATCAATTCGGGCTCGACGGGCATCTCCGTCGGTGCCGTCTCGTCGTTGACTTCGGCCGCCGCCAAGGCTTCGACCCCGGGCGGAAGTCCGGTAACCGAAAACGACACGTCGCCGGTGAACCCTTCTTCGTGCGGCGTATAGATCGTCAACTTCCTAGCTTGGCCTCGAACCAAATTGATGCGGTCGATCCTGTCGGGAGTCTTGCCGCCGCCGTCGAAATGAGAGGACCCCTTCTCCAGCGAGACCTCGCCGACATGAGGGATCTGAGGACGAACCAGCAGGCGGTAGGCGTAACGAGGGTCGCCGTATCGCGTCGTCACATCGCGCACCTGCAGAAAATACTCGCCGCCCTTGAACGAGTAAATCACCTTCGGAAGCATGCTTTTGAAGTAAAGTTGTTCATCGGAGTTGTTGTTGTAGAGCGACCTTCTTCGATAGATGTTCGTGAACAACTCGTGGTCTTGCGAGTCGATGACGCTGATTCGCGGATTAAAGTGCGGCGGTTTCGCCCCGGGGGTTTCGATCTCGAACGCCAGTCTTTGACCGGCCTCGGCTTGGAAACGAAAGATATCAACGTCACCAGGACGGCCGATAGCCCCTTCGATCACAGTCGGTACGAAGATCGGGAGAGCCCCGTCGGTCATGTCATTCGGTTCTGTTTCGCTGTGGTAGATCGGCTCGGAGAGCGCGTTAGCGGCTCCCCTTGTGCTCTCTTCGGGCGAGGGGGCCCTACCACCCGCAACCTCCGATCCACTGCCGCTGCCGCCTCGTGGTTTCTCGGCTTCCTCCGCCCCGCGGGACGCTAGGGCGCCCATCCAGTCGGCTCCTACCTTTCGATCGAAGCTGCTGCCCCGCGATCCCAACCAATGCCGCTCACTTTCCGCTTTCGACAGCGGCGGCTCGCCTTCGGCAACGACTTGAAGTTCGTAAGCCGCGTCCGGGCCACCCTTGCCGAAGAGCGAGGAAACCTCTACCGCGTAGCGCCCCGTCTGAGCTACCCGATAGGTCCCCTCTGTCTTGAGACGCATCAGGTCGAAAGATCGATCCTCGTCGAGCAGCAAGCGGCGAGGTCGGTTCGGATCGAGCCAACTCCCCTTCGGCTGGTAGAGAGCCAGCCGTCCCTCGACAAAGCCTTGCGTGCGAACGATCTTGAGCGACAGCTCCTGCCCCTCCGAGGCACGAAACGAGTAGTAGTCCACCTCGCCGGGTTGACTCAGCCTTCCGTGAATAACCGCCGGCAGGCTTGTGGGCTGCCCCTGAAACGCCGCCTGATGCGGGTCGCCGCCTTCGATGAGGACCGGATGATCGACAACCCGGAATTCCATCGGGTTAGAAACCCCCGCGGGCGAAACAAGGCGCAGGCGATGCATGCCGACGGCAACCGACGGCCCGATATCGATTTGCACCAGGACGCGGTAGTGCGGGAGCTTCCGGTCTTCCCCCTTACCGGGCGGGGCCGCCGCCTTCATTTCATCCTGGCGCGCGGATTCCTTGACCTCTTCGACGTTCTTGATTTCGGCAACCAGACCGTCCGATTTCGGCCATACGGCGTAGGCCCCAGCGATGAGCTTTCCACGAAATTCGACTTCGACCGTTGTGCCTCGTTGTCCGCCCAGGGGGAACACGGAGGACAGCGTAGGTTCGGAGACCTCCACCATCTCAACGGCGACAATCGGGCTTATCAGAAGACTAAGAAGGATGGATAAAACGGAGAAGGTGAAAAGGTGCGCGCAACCCCGGCCGTCGGTTGATGAAGTTACCGTGTCGCTCTTCATCGAATCCCCTTCCATGACGGGGGGAAGGCCGTCGTTCCGCTCTCCCGGAGGTGCTTTAAGTCATTTCTCGTGTAACGACATCAGCGCCTCGCGCCCCTCAACATTATACCCCACAACTTCTAATCGTCGCCGTGACCAGAGTTATCCCATGCGGGATGATCCTGAACGGGGGGAGTGTTTCCAACACAAGGTGATCCTGGAAGCGACGGCCGGGAGCGGGTACAACGCGGGTGAATGCGAGTCACCTGACGGGCCGTCGCTTCCTTCCGAACGCTGCGAGATAATAGGGGCAGTGAGCGCCGGTCGATCGAAAGCGAATCATCCACTGCGAACGGACTTGGTCCTGGCGCTCGACGCCATCAAGACTCATCCGCTAAGAGCCTTCCTGACGATTCTCGGCTTGACGGCCGGCGTGGCGGCGCTTATGGCGGTGATCACGCTCATTCAAGGCGCCAACACGTTTGTTGCTGAGAAGTTCGCCAACCTGGGGACAGACGTCTTTCGGATCGCCAAGACGCCGTTCGCTACAACAGATTTTCAGGAAGCGTTTCGGGCCCGCCGTCATCCCGACCTCGGCATGGATGACCTGCGGGCATTGCGGGAATCCTGCGAGCTGTGCGAAATGGTGGGGGCCTCGGTTTCATCCAACCTGGCCGTGCGCTATGGAAATCAGGAATTGCGTGACATCTCGCTGCGAGGCAACACGCCGAACATGGCGGAGGTGGGGAGCCAGTCGGTCGACCGCGGCCGGTATTTTACGGAAGCCGAAGAGCGTCATTCCGCCTCGGTGTGCTTGCTCGGCTCCAGTTTGGTGCGGCAGCTCTTCCCGACCGTCGACCCGATCGGCCGCATCGTGCGCGTAGGCCGAGCTCCGATCCACGTCATCGGGACATTCGAGGAGATCGGATCTGTTATGGGGCGCGATCAGGACAATTATCTCGTTACTCCCTTAAGCACGTTCTTCCGCCTGCGCGGCTCGCGTCACAGCCTGACGCTGGAAGTGAAGGCGGCGGGCGACGGCATCCTATTTGAACAATCACAGGACCAGGCGCGAGCCCTCATTCGCGCCCGCCGCGGCATTAAGGGAGCAGAGAAGGAAAACTTCTACCTGGGAACATCGGCCAGCTACATCGACCTGTGGGAGACGATTAGCTCGTCCTTCTTTGTGGTTTTCATCAGCATTTCTTCCATTGCGGCCGTCGTCGGCGGGATTGTCATCATGAACATCATGCTGGTCAGCGTGACGGAGCGAACCAAAGAGATCGGCGTGCGACGAGCCTGTGGGGCGCGGCGGGGCGATATCTTGCGCCAATTTCTGGCGGAAAGCATGCTGCAGTGCATCGTGGGCGGCAGTTTCGGAGTCCTCGTTGGCTTCGCCGTCGCGCTGCTGCTGCGCCAGTTCGCTTCCTTCCCGGCCGACGTCCAGTGGTGGGTGGCCGTTTTGGGTGTGGGTCTCGCCTCGGCGGTGGGTCTGTTCTTCGGCATTTACCCGGCCATGAAGGCTGCCGATCTGGACCCGGTCGAGGCATTGCGGGCGGAATAAGGTCAAGGTCAACGATGACTTCGTCTCAGCTACGCGAGAACATACGAGTGGCCTTCCACTCGATTCAGTCTCAGAAAGTTCGTTCGTCGTTGACCCTGCTGGGAGTGGTCATCGGCGTGTCTTCGGTGATCGGCGTGGCCGCCATTATCGAAGGCCTGAACCGAGGCGTCGTAGGACGCATTCAGGCGCTGGGGTCGAAGGTTTTCATCCTGAGCCGCCTCCCGGCCGGCACTTTTGGCCGGCCATCGGAGGAGATTCGGCTGCGGAAACACTTTCGATTCAGCGACGCTCGCCGCATCGAGGAGGCAAGCCCCTCCGCCGAGTACGTATCCGCCTTTACGACCCGCGCCGCCTTCTTCGGCGACTCGAATGACGTCCGCTATCGCAACGAGCAGGTGACAAACTTGATTTTGCGCGGCGTGGATCACAACTATAGCGCGGCCATTCCCATGTTCGACGTCTCCGAGGGAAGAACCATTTCTCGCTACGATCAAGATCACGCCCGTGCGGTAGCCGTGGTCGGGCAGGGCATCGCCGCCACGCTGTTCCCTCAGACTGACCCGATCGGCAAGACCATACGCCTCAACGGGTTGCCCTTCGACGTCGTCGGGGTGTTCTTCAAGGACGAGGGCCTCTTCGGCGGCCCTGGAGTCGATCAATTCGTCTGCATCCCCTACGGGACGTTCCACAAGCTGTACCCCGAGATCGAAGAGCATTTCCTGGCGGTTTCCGTCCGCGACACCGCGGACTTGCCCAAGACCGCCGATGAGGTGATCTCGGCGGCGCGCCGCGTTCGGAAGGTGCCCCCTGCCGCGGAGAACGATTTTGACCTCATGTTGCCGGAATACATTACCCGGCTATGGCGACAGTTGACGGGAGCGTTGTTCATACTGACCTTTTCGATCAGCTCGATCGCCCTTCTGGTCGGGGGCATCGGCGTCATGAACGTTATGTTGGTTTCGGTGACGCAGCGAACTCACGAGATCGGAATCCGCAAGGCAGTCGGGGCGCGGCGCCAAGACATTCGTGCGCAATTTGTGATCGAGGCTTTGGCTCTGACGACGGCCGGAGGCGTGCTCGGCGTCCTGCTGGGGGGAGGGTTGGCTTGGCTCATCTCCGCGATCTTTCCCATGCTACCCGTCTTCGTGTCGCCCTTTTGGGTGGTCGCCGGATTATCACTGGCCGCGGGAGTGGGTTTGTTCTTCGGCTACTATCCAGCCAGCAAGGCCGCTCAGTTGGACCCGATCGTCTGCTTGCGTTACGAGTGAGGGGCCGGGACGGTGAATGGGCGTGCGCGTTTCGCTCTACGACTACGGGAGGTTCGGGGCTATCCTTCCATCAGGTCTAGCCCTATCGCCGCCGATAGAGATTAGTAGACTGTCCGGGAGACGAGTTCACTATCGATTCGGAAATGTGGGGCGCCAAGCCCGACCCAGCACCCTGAAAACGCGCGCCACATGGCGAGAAATGCGGGCTAGCATCCTGCGCCCCCTTCGGGGGCTAAAAACGTTCTTAAGTGACGAGTATTGGGGCTAGCAGGAAGTCTTGTCGGGGACAGCCTACTAGGACGAGAGAGCTATCGCGGCATCCATGAAGATCATCGACATCCTCGGCAGCGGCAAGCGTACGGTGTCGTTTGAATTCTTTCCGCCAAAAACCGATGCCGGTTTCGAGGAGTTGTTCAAGACCATAGCGGCTCTGAAGCCGCTCGGGCCCGACTATGTTTCGGTAACCTACGGGGCCGGGGGCGGCACGCGTCGCAAAACGGTCGAGCTCGTTCTGCGCATCAAGCACGAGATCGGCCTTGAGTCGATGGCTCATCTGACGTGTGTGAGCGCGACGCGAGAAGAGATCAAGGGTACGCTCGACAACCTGAACCTGGGCGGCATGGAGAACGTGCTGCCGTTGCGGGGCGACCCTCCGAAGGGGCAGGAAAGGTTCGTCAAGACCGCAGGGGGATTCGAGCACGCTAATGAGCTCGCGGAGTTCATCCGCGGGCGCTATCCCTTCTGCCTCGCCGGGGCTTGCTACCCCGAGGTTCATCCCGAAGCGCCCACCTGGGAAAACGATCTCGACAACCTGAAACGGAAAGTGGATGCGGGAGTAGATTTCCTCATCACCCAGCTCTTCTTCGACAATGACCACTTCTTCCACTTTCTCGAGCGGGCCACCGCCCGGGGCGTCAAGGTTCCCATTCTGGCCGGCATCATGCCTATCTTGAGCGTCCGACAAATCAAGCGCTTCACGCGAATGTGCGGGGCGACGATTCCCGCTGACTTGCTTTCAAAAATTGAAGCCGTGGAGGACGACCCCGAGGCCGTACGGCAGCTTGGCGCCTATCATGCAACCGAGCAGTGCGAGGGTTTGCTGGCAGGCGGCGCCGCCGGTTTGCACTTCTACACTTTGAATCGGTCGACGGCCACGCGCGTCATCTTCCAGCAGATCAAAGGGCTCCTCGCGCCGACGCTCTCGGCTGTGGAATAAGCGTTCCTTCTCGCACGACCGGCCAACATCCGGACGGTCTCTCCGCGGGGACACGCTATGCGGCGCGGGCCTCCGGCCCGATTCGGGCCTTTTATTCTTGTGGCGCACGCATTCTTGCGTGCCCTGTCGCCATTCGTGGCGACATCGAGCGGCACGGGCAATGTGTTGAGGCGCAACCCCCAAAAGGCCGCGGGTCTGGTCGGGTCCTGCGCTACGCACTTCAAAAGGGGAAAAGCGGGCTAAGATCCGGACTCCGCCGCCTTAAGATTACGTCGGGCCTCGACGTGGCTCGGGTCGATCTCGAGGGCCCGGCGATAGTGCTGAACGGCGTCTTCCACCCGCCCCTGGCTTTCGAGCAAGACTCCCCAATTGCTGTACGCATCGGCGTTCATCGGGTCGAATCGTGTCGCCAGCCGGTAATGTCGGGTGGCCTCACTCAGCTTGTTTTGACGACCGAGCGCGAGGGCGAAGTTATAGTGCGCATCGGCGAAGTCGGGTAATACTTCAAGCGCTATCCGGTAGTGCTCCTCGGCCTCCGCTTCGCGGTTCTGGCGGACCAGGCAGTTTCCGAGGTCGTTGTGGGCCGGGGCGTATCGTGGCTCCTTTTCGATCGCTCGGCGAAAGTGGGATTCAGCTATGGGCAGCTCGCCCTCTTCCATCAACAGCTGGCCTAGATTGTAGTGGGCATGGGCGTAGTTGGGCTGGATTTCTACCGCCCGGCGAAAGTGTTCGACGGCCTTGTCCGTCCGGC
Organism: Bryobacterales bacterium; assembly: GCA_965206025.1. GTDB lineage: Bacteria > Acidobacteriota > Terriglobia > Bryobacterales > UBA6623. The sequence goes on from CBDBIU010000005.1 coordinate 691,349, forward strand.
CCTGGTCGGCCAATACTCGTCCAAGGTTGTTATGGGCCAGGGATGAGAAAGGGCTGATGTTCAGGGTGTGCGTCCACAGCGTCACCGAGTTCTCCCAGACGCGGGTTTGGCCAAGGGTCCGTTCGCACAACACCAGGGTAACCACGGCGGCGCAGGCGGTGGCCAGTCCTTGCCGGGGACGTTCCAGCAGGATCAAAAATCCGCCCGCCGCTAGGACCGCGAACCCCAACGTGGCTAGGTAACTGTGGTGATCGGCCACGTATTGCTGGGGGTCGAACCGCAGGATCGAAAGCACCGGCAGCAGAGTGACGACGTAGCAGGCCCAGGCGGCGGCCAAGGCCGGCCAGCGCTTTCGCAAAAGTAAGGCCGCGATGGTCACAGCGACGACGACGGCGGATCCCGCGACGAGCGGCGAGTCGAAGGCGTGCGGGTGGCTGGTGTAGACATACTGGGGAGCCAGCGAAAACGGGAAGACGGTCTTCCAAACATAGAAAGCCAGTCCATAGAGAGACAGCGTCAACCGCAAGAGGGGTTCGATCTCGATATCCGCGAACGTCCCCGCCACCCCGGTTCGTTGCTGAGCCAGAGCGAACAATCCGGCGGCCAGGGCCAAGCCAAGGTAGGGGATTTTTGACCACAGCAGGCTGAAATTGAGCTTCCGGCGCAGCGGATAGACATCGAGCACCAGCAGGACGATCGGTAGGCTTGCGACCATTACCTTCGAAAGCAAGGCCGCCGCAAACACACCCACCGACGCCCAGAGCCGGCCACGGAGATAAAGTAGAACCGACCCCACGTAGAAAAGACCCGAGAGAACGTCCCGCCGCTCGCTGGCCCAAGCAACGGACTCCACTCGCAGAGGATGAATGGCAAACAGCAGCGCCCCCAGCGCGGCGCTGAACAGCAAAGCCGGCGTCGGTTCCTCTTTGCCTCTTAGCATTTGTAGCAAGCGGAGGACCACCAAGTAGACCAACCACGACGTCGCGGCGTGGAGCAAGGCGTTGGTAAGGTGATAGCCGCCCGGATTCATCCCCCAAACGGCGTAGTCAAGACCAAGCGTGAGCCAGGTGAGAGGGTGGTAGTGGCCGAGATGGAAGGTCGTGAACATCCACTTGAGGTTCTCGAACGAGAGACCGCGGTAGCTCGGGTTGTCCAAAAAGTTCCGGTCATCGTCCCAGTTGACGAAGTCATTTCCAACCGTGGGAAGAAAAACGAACAGCGAAATCGCAAAGACCAGTATGGGAAGCCAACGACCCTGCCGTTCCAACGAACCATCGTGGGCGGGCGGTTGCTTCGACCGCCGCGATCGCCTTGCCCGGCGTCTGGCTGCCATCGCCGCATTGTATCCCGCGGGGGCGGCCCACCGCTGTCCGACCGAGCACGCTGCTCAAGGCGTAGTTTCCTGTTCACGCACACGCTCGCGACGAGAGAAGCGGAGAGCCGCGAGCGCAAGCGAGCGGCCATGGGTCCAAGCCCACCAAGGGGGTCAAAACCCGGGGGGGGGCGACGTGGCAGTCCGGAAATGAGGCCGCTCGGCACGGATGAATCCGTGTCCAACTCGATACCGCCACCTGAAAGGGGAACAAAATTGTCCCTCCGGCGCGCACCGGCGGCTAATATATGAATGAATAGGAATACGAGCCTCGACGGCTACAAGCGCCGTCGTGAAGCTTAGCGTCAGGAGAAGGGGTGACTCCCCAAGACTTCACGATCGTCTGGGCTTCGCGGTGGAAACTCGTAGAAGAATCTTTCGGCAATCATCGTCTGAGCCACCCGGTGAAAGGAGAGCGGTCATGGCCATTCAGGTTGCAAAGGTCGACGAAACGACGTTCAAGGTTAGCGTAGAGGGTCGAACGACCACCACGCACACCGTTACGGTCAGTCTCGATTACCACGCGAAACTGACGGGCGGTCGAGCGACGGCGGACGAGTTGGTCAGAAAGTCATTCGAGTTTCTCCTCGAACGCGAAAGCAACACCAGCATCCTGTCCGCTTTCGACCTGCCCCTCATCCAAAGATACTTCCCCGAATACGAACGAACGATCACCGCGGCGCTTGTCTGAGACGGAAGTGACCCAGCCGTGAATGAAAGGACGAAGAAGCCCATGAAAACGACGCGACGGGATTTTTCGAAAGCGGCAGGACTTGCGGCGCTATGGCCCTGGGCCTGTTCCCGACGAGAGCCGCCGAGCGAAGGCGTTCTGGTCAACGACATCCACTCGAGGCTCAACCCGACGATAGTCAGCCGTGTAGTCGAAGCCGAGCGTCTCGAAGCGGTTCAGGCGACCCTCGCCGACGCGCGGCGCAGCGGCCAGTCGATTTCCATCTCCGCCGGACGTCACGCCATGGGTGCCCAGCAGTTCGGAACCGACACCATATTGCTGGACACGCGGAAGCTCAAACGGGTGCTTGACTTCGATCCCGAGAAAGGGCAAGTAGAGGTCGAAGCCGGTATTGCCTGGCCGGACTTGATCAACTACCTGGTCGAAACCCAGCAGGGCCGGACTGAACAGTGGGGCATCGCACAAAAACAAACCGGCGCGGACCAACTCAGCCTCGGGGGCGCATTGGCCGCCAACGCACACGGGCGCGGACTTCAGATGAAGCCGTTTGTCGGTGACGTGGAGTCAATCACGCTTGTCGATCACCGCGGCGAGTTGGTTCGTTGCAGCCGCCAGGAAAACGGCGAGCTGTTCCGCCTCGTCGCCGGAGGATACGGGCTATTCGGCATCGTTTCCTCGCTGACGCTTCGCCTGGTCCCGCGCCGCAAACTCGAGCGCGTCGTCGAGATCGCGCAATCCGACGATCTGATGGCCCGTTTCGAACAGCGCATGGCCGAGGGTCACCTCTACGGCGACTTCCAGTTTTCCATCGATCGAGAATCGGATGATTTCCTCCACCGAGGCGTTTTCTCCTGCTACCGGCCGGTGGACCCGGCCACCCCGGTGGCGGTGGAACAGAAGCAGCTCTCCAAACAGAACTGGGCGGAACTCATCTATCTGGCACACGCCGACAAGGCCGAGGCGTTCCGAAAATACTCGCAGTATTACCTTTCGACCTCGGGACAGATCTATTGGTCCGACACCCACCAACTGAGCACGTACCTGGATGGCTATCATCAAACCGTCGATCGGCGCCTCGGCTTGAAGGAGCCGGCCACGGAAATGATCTCTGAAATCTATGTGCCGAGATCGGAGTTAGAGGAGTTTCTAGGCGAGGCGGCCGAGGACTTTCGGCGGCACGGGGTGGAGGTCATCTACGGCACGATTCGACTGATCGAGCAGGACGACGACAGCTTCCTCGCCTGGGCGAAGCAGCCCTACGCCTGCACGATTTTCAATCTCCACACTCGCCACAGCCCCGAGGGGATCGAGCATTCGGCCGAAGCCTTTCGCCGGCTCATCGATATGGCGATTCGCCGCGGCGGGAGTTACTTCCTGACGTATCACAAATATGCGAGACGATCCCAGGTCGAGGCCTGCTATCCGCAGTTTTCCGAGTTCTTGCGGCTGAAGCGGAAATACGACCCCGCCGAGCGGTTTCAAAGCGACTGGTATCGGCACTACCGCAAGATGTTTGAGGCATGATAGACGAAAAATGGGGGCTGTCACTCGATCTTTGGTTCCCGACTTGCCTGCAGCCAGAGCCGCGCCCGCAAGGGCGTGGTCGAGGCCTCGTAACCACAACGGGTGCCGGGTGAGCACAGCGGGTCTATCGCGTCGATGAGACGAGCCAAGGTCTTGTCCCAGCAGCGCGGGTAATTCGAAGGTTTGACCGCGGGCGCAGGCACGAAGCGCCGTGAGCCGCGAAGGGGGGATCTCCTAAATGAGGGGCATACACGCTTCGCCCGGAAAACTCGCTCCCATCTTGTGGTTGCTGCTGATCGCCTTTGTGGGCCGAGTGGTCGGGCAAGCGCTGGTGGCTTTCGCGGACGTAGGCTGGCTGCCTCCCATGGAGGCTTGGATGTCGGGCTTGTTGGGGTACCCGTATCTGCTGGCGTCGCAAGTCGTGATCGTCGCCGTCTACGCCAGGGTGTGCATCGATTTTTCGCGAGGGCGCGGCTGGGCCGTGCAGCCCCGAAGTTTTATGGCGCGAGGCGTGCTTTATTTCGGTTGTGTCTATTTCGCGGGGATGATTCTGCGCTACGTTCTGCAAATGGTCTTCCGTCCGGAAACGCGCTGGCTGGGAGGAACGATACCGATCTTCTTCCACCTGGCCCTAGCCACTTTCCTGATTCTGGTGGGATTGTGGCATCGGGCGCGAATAGAGAGACCCGCGACCGCGGGCTCGGCTTCCCAAGACTGAAGCCTCCTCGATGGCCATGGGCCGGCCACCCTCGAGGGGACCCCCTCGGAGACCGGCTGGGGGCACCCGCACGCTTAAGTTGTAGGCTTGTCAGGGCCTGCATGTTCGACCCGCTGTCCACGAGGAGCGACGGAATATGGATTGCTCTCCCCAAGAAAAAGGTCTCCCCCGCGACGAAAGTGTTCTAAGTAAGGCACCCCACTGCTTCCTTGATGATTTTCGACGGTTTTTAAGCGAATAGATCTATTGGCTCTTCCGGGTTTTTAGTGGGTGGCCAACGGGTAGCCGGCTCCTCCATCCTGCCGACCCGACGTCGCCCGCAGTCACATCGGAGCCCAAAAGGCGGCCAAGAAATCCCCAAATACCCTACACGCCAGTCCGGTCGTGGGCAACTCGTAAAGGGAATAAGACACTGATAAACAGGGAGTTATCTCTTTGAGTGTGGCCACTGGATGACAGTTGTGGATCCGCATTTCACAGCCTTCGGGAGACTGTACGACTACCTGCCAGCAGCCTTGCTCTACTCGTAACCCTTTGTTTATCAGTAATTCTTTTTGGCCAACGCAGTCGCCGCCCGGCCTTGGGGGCCGTAGAGTTGTCACGAAGCCCTTGAATGGCACCGAAGCAGGCTCCGGGAGGTCGGCCTCACAGTGGCGAGGGATCCGTCACTCACCGCCGCCAGCCACTAAAATCCCAGAAGAGCCGATCTATTGAACAGCCTCATGGCCGATGTAATGATTACTCTGGGTCGTCAGATCGAACCGTTCCGTGAGTTTTTACAGTCAATACGAGCTGGTTAGGCTAATCTGTCACGGTGGCGCAAAAACGTTCGAGGCCAAACAGCTTGCCTCGAATCGAGTCGTGTTCCTGCACTTGTTCGATGACGACCCGGCGGTGCGAGACTCACTTCTCGAGAAAGTCACCTTCCTGGTCACAAACCCTCCGGCTTCCGGCCTGCTGCCTATTCTTGACGTGGTGCGGTCTTCGGATTCTCCCTACGTCGTCACCGAAGTTCTGGATCCCTTTACCAATCTCGAGGACTGGGTCGAAGCCCAATACCGAGAGATTGATCAAGCCGACAGGTCGCGCTGGCGGGAACAGATCGATTCGCGGCTTTCCGCCGGCGACGAGGAGGGCGCTCTCGAGGTGGCTCGCGACGCGCTGGCCGAGCATCCCGAAGACAACGATCTTCGCAGAACCGAGCAGGCGCTTGATCGTTTGTGCCGCGGCCGGAAGTTATGTGCCGAAGGCAGCGAAAAGGAAGGCCTCGGGCTCTTGCGGCAGGCCCATCGCATCGACGACGCAAATCAGCAAATTCGTCGTGTGCTCACCGCCTGCCTGCTCGATGCCGCCGAGAAAGTGATCGATTCCCATTGGGGGGCCGCCGACCAGCACATGCAGGAAGCGTTACGGCTGGACCCGAGCCACGAAAGGGCGCAGGCCCTGCTCGAACGCCTTGGACACAAACGCGAGGAATTTATCTGCTGGTGCCTCACCCAGGCCCATCGTTTGCAGGGTCAAGGAGACCGGGCAGGCGCCATCGCTGTTGTCGAACAAGGACTGGCTTCCCATTCCACAGACCAGCGGCTCCTAGACCTCAAGGCCAGCCTGCGGAAAAAACCTGAGCCGCCGCCCGACCGGCCTTCCTCCGAAGGCCCCGGGAAAATCAACGGTCTTCGCGGACGAGTCGAGAAACTGAAGAATGCAATGCAACCCCGGCTCAGCCAACTCGCCGCCTATTTACGTGACCGCCTGGCGCCGCTCGTTCCCCAGCGTCTGCGGGCGCGTCAGCGTTGGTTCCTGCCGGCTCTGGCGGGCGTCCTCGTCACCCTCACCGTCATGGCTGCCGTGCCGCGGATCTGGGGTCCGGATTCCAAGCCTCCGCCCGAGACCGTCGCGGCTCCGCCGATCTTTCCCGTGATCGTTCAGGCCGACCCTGCCGCGGCAACCATCACCATTGATGGGCAGATGTGTGGAACAGCGACGTGCCGGCTTGAGTTGGAGAAAGGCAGATACCGTGCGGATGCGGAATTGCTTGGATACCATGCCGCGACCCTTTTCTTCGACGTCGACGAGCAAACTTCGGGGCGGGGGGAGCCGATCGTAGTGAGCCTGGCTCCGCAAGCGCCTATCCTGCAGCTCTCCTCTGACCTTGCCCGCGGAGAGGTCTTGCTGGACGGCGAGCTGCTCGGCGAGTTGGAGGACGGGCAACTCGAAGCGGAGTTGCATTCTCTCGATCCCGGTGAACATATCCTCGCTGTAGCGGGAGGTGGATCCCGGGCGGAGATCAGGTTCGCGTCAAGCCCGGGGTCCGCCCCCAAGATCCTCGGTCCGCTCGACACTCGAAATCTGAAGGCGACTGTCATCAGCGGCCTGGGCCGGCGAGCTCGCGTGCACGCCGGCGAGAAGGTCATCGAGGCGCGCCTGAACGGAGAGCCGCTGGGCGAGATCGGCGTCGAGGGAGCCGAGCTGGATGATCTTGGGGAAGGAGAGCATGAGCTGACGCTCGGCGCCGGCCGCCGCGAGCGGACGGTCGTGTTCGACCGCGCGGAGCGGCCCTTTTTGGCAGCGTCGTTTGAGTCCGATCGTCCGGTCGGTTCCTTGCGGATCTCGACCGGGCACGATGGAGCCGGCGTCTTCTTGAACGGGGAGAAGTACCGCCGGGAAACTCGCAGGAGCCGCCTGCTGATCTATCTCTATCCCAAGAAGTACCGGGTTCGGGTCGAAAAAGCAGGTTTCCTAACACCCTTGGAGCAGGTGGCGGACGTTCGGAAGGGGGAGCAGGTTCGTTTGAGTTTCTCGATGGTCCAACAGCCGCGGAACGCTTCCTTGCGAGTCTTCGGCGGGCCGCCGGGCGCCGAGGTGCTGCTGGACGGTCGAAGCCTTGGGCGCATTTCCTCCAACGGAACCCTCACGTCCTCGGGAGTGACGCCCGGCGACCATGAAATCGCCCTTCGGCACGACCATTATCTGGCCAAGGGCGTGGCGCGAGATTTCGTGGCCGGAGCGACGGTAGAAATCAACGGCGCTCTCAAGCAAGAGCGGGGAACGTTGCGGATCAACATCGTCCCGCCGGATTTGAATGTCGCATTGACGCTCCGACAAGACGGGGAGACCTCTGCACGGGCCATTTCCGACAGGACGCTGTTGCTATCCCCTGGAACCTACACAGTCGCGGGAAGCGCGGCCGGCTATCGGGACTACGCCGCTACGGCGCGGCTCGACCCCGGCCAATCGAAGACCGTGAGCCTGCTGATGGAGATCGATGAGTCGCAAAGGCGTCGGAAACCCGTCTCCGCCCTCGAAGATTGGGGGGAAAGCCCCGGCTGGATGCGCGAAGGGCAGCTGTTGGTCCGCCGCGGAGGGAAGTTCGTTTTGGCGCCCATCAAACCCGGTCCCGGAACGTACGTGTTCAGCGCCATCCTGAAGAAGGGCCGCCGGCTGGAGTGGGTTGTCAACTACCGGGATGAGAGAAATTATTTCCTCTACCAGCTCGGAAAGAACTTCTTCCACCGCATCGAGGTAAGGAACGGGGAAAGGTCCACGCCCGTCAAGCTTCGACACAGCCTACATCACAACGAGTTTGTCACCGTCCGCATCGAGGTCAGCGGGGGGGCGATTGTGCAGCGAGCCGAACAAAACGGCCGGTCGGTTATTCTCGACGAGTGGAAACACTCCGGCGCCGAATTCGCCCGCGGCCGCTTCGGCTTCCATGTCCCCGCCCGAGATCAAATCGCCCTGCGCGAGATCAGTTTTATCCCGAAAATCGGGTAACACAGGATACCCTGCCTAATCCGGGGTACGGGCGAGCAGATCGCTACGAGCGCATTAGAGCCACAAAGCAACTGAGCGGTCTAGGCGCTCCTCGCATCATCCCCTCTGCCTTAGCAGCCCGTGGCAAAAGTAGACGTCGCGAAAAATCGGGTGCAGCCGGCCAATTCGCTTAAGGTGAAGTTCCTTGTTTCCAGAGCCATGATGGGGGCGAATTGGTGGCAGTCCATTTTTCTCTCCCGTGCGACTTTCGCCGCGGGCTGTTAGACCGCGGACCCTCCCGGGTCCGGCGACGGTCCCCGCCACGAGCCGCGGGCGTATCTTGTACCGGCAAGCAGCTCGACCCCAATCGGAGAAGGCAGCGGTCCGGCAATACGCAGCACCGGCGACGCCCCATGATAGGATGGGATCGGTTTTCGGCTGGGTGATCTACATATAGCCATGGAGGAGATCCCTCTAACTCTTCGGCTCCTGGCCGTGGCCGGCCTGCTGGTCGCCAATAGCTTCTTCGCCGCGGCCGAAGTGGCTTTGGTTTCGGTTCGCGATTCGCGCATGCGGGCCCGGGCCAAGGCGGGAGACCGGCGAGCCAGGATGGTAGTCGGTCTGCTGGCGAATCCGGATCGGATGCTAGCGGCCACGCAGCTCGGGGTGACGGTGGCCAGCTTGGGACTGGGTTGGGCCAGCGAGAGCACAGTATATCGCGCTATCCGACCGCTGTTTGAGCCGATTTTCCCCCCGCAAAGTGAAGCTCTGCTGCATTTCGTTTCCTTCGCCATTGCCTTTACCGTCATCACGTTCCTGCACATGGTGTTAGGCGAGGTCGTACCCAAGAATTTAGCTTTGGAGCGCAGCGAAAGGGTGGCTTTGATGGTGGGGACGCCGCTCGAGCTGTTTGCCCGCGCCAGCGGCTTTTTTGTCTCGATGGTGGAGGGAAGCGCGGAGGCGATCTCGCGGATCTTCGGGGCCAAACCGGACGGTCGCCGGAAGACCTACTCCTCGGAAGAACTGAAGCTCTTGCTCGGCGTCGGCGACGGCGAAGGCGCGCCGGCCGAGTCGAGAGAAACGATGCTTAGGCGGGCGGTCGACTTCTACGATCTTAGCGTGCGGGAGGTCATGGTTCCTCGCCACGAAATTGCCGCTCTCCCGGCCGATGCATCCCTTGAGCAGATCGTCGACTGCCTCGTGCGGGAGAAACATTCCCGTATTCCGGTTTACGATGGGTCCCCGGAGCAAATTATCGGTGCGATCTACGCGCAAGACATCTGGTCGTTTGTGCAGACGTATCGGCGCCGTCAGGCGCTGGGAGGGCCGGCCGCCCCTTTCTCGCTGCGCCGGTTCATTCGCCGTGTCCCTTTCGTCCCCGAGACGAAGCTCTTGCACGAGTTATTGGAAGAGCTTCAGCAGCGGCGCAAGCAGTTGGCCATGGTGGTGGACGAGTTTGGCACGGTGGTCGGGCTGGTGACGGCAGAAGACGCGGTGGAACAGATTGTGGGCGAAATCCGGGAAGAGCACGAGAAACCCCAGCCGGCCCAATCCCGGCCGCCGGGAGAGCCGATCGAAATCGACGGCATTACGCCGATCCTGGATCTATCCAGCCAGAACGAGATCGAGCTTCCCTACGATGCCGGCTTTGAAACACTGGCCGGATTCCTGATGAGCCGGCTGGGGCACGTCCCGAAAGGCGGAGAAACGGTGCTTTACCAAGGGACAACTTTCACGGTCCTTGAAATGAACCACAACCGCATCGGCAAAGTGAGAATCGACCCCGCGGCGCCGCAGGCGCAGGAAACCGAGCAAGCGGACTCGGAATAAGTTGCTCGATGAGCTAGGCGAGGTGACAGCAATCCGGAAAAATCGGGTACAGCCAGCCAATTCGCTCCGGCTAAGCGCTATTTTGGGGCCGTGGTGGGGGCGAATGGGTGGCAGTCCCCATTTTTCGATGGGACAAGAACCTTAGCAGACAAGCGGCCGCGCACCGAGTCGAAGTCTTGTCTCATGCAAGATGAGTCTGAACGAGGAGTTTGTTTCTCACACAAGATGAGCCTGAAGGATCGGGGAGTGGGCATGCTGGGAATTGACTATCCAAGTGCAAAACACCAGCAAGCTGAACCTGCAACAGATCCAGCAGTTTCTCCACTCCAGCGAGGAGATTCGATTCAAAGGCAAAGGGCGGGCCGAGATCTACACGTGGGTGGCGCGCACGCTTCGCCAGCACGGCTACAGCCGCCAAAACCGCGCCGACAAAGGGCTGCTGCGGCAGTATCTGGTCAAGATGACCGGACTGAGCCGGGCGCAAATCACGCGGCTGATCCAGCAGTACCGGCAGGGCGGAGAACTCCAACCCGCCCGCTACCGGCGGCATCGCTTTGCCCGCAAGTACACGCCCGCCGACGTCGAACTGCTGGCGGCGGTGGACGAGGCCCACGAAACCCTCAGCGGCCCGGCCACGCGCAAGATCCTCGAGCGGGAATACCAGCAGTACCAGCAGCGCGAATACGAGCGGCTGGCGGGGATCTCGGTGGCCCAGATCTATCGCCTGCGGCGGCGCAGAGCCTACCGCCAGCGGCGGCTGCATTTCACCAAGACCCGGCCCACGGCGGTGTCGATCGGCGAGCGGCGCCGGCCCGACCCGCAAGGCCAACCCGGCTTTCTGCGAGTGGATACGGTGCATCAAGGGGATCGCGATGGCGTCAAGGGCGTCTACCACATCAATGCCGTGGATGAAGTCACCCAGTGGCAAGTGGTCGGCGCCACGCCCGCGATCAGTGAAGCCTGGCTGGAGCCGTTGCTGAAAGCCATGATCGAGCAGTTTCCCTTTCGTATCCGCGGCTTCCATTCCGACAACGGCAGCGAGTTCCTCAATCGCACGGTGGAGAAGCTATTGAACCCAGGATTTCCATTTTGGCCCTGGCACGGTGAAAGTATACACCCGCGCTGCCCCGCATACCACGTCTTTTCGCGCTGAACCCTGCACATGACCTCCACCGGTAGGCGCCAGGGCTCGTCCATCCGCTCACAGACGTTGATTGAGCGGACTGAACGGCGCTCCGGCCGACACTGCTCCTTGCGAAACCTTTTGGAGCCGAAAACTGTTGATCCTCGCCCGGTCAACGCTACCCGCTTGGCAGCGGCAGCGCCCAGATCCTGTGCAGCATGTCGCCGAACAGCCTGCGGTTCAAATGTCCTTCGGCCAGCAGCAGCCAGTAATACCGCGCGTGCTTGACCAGCCGACCGCCGGTCTTCATCAACCTGTGTTGCAAGCTCGTCAGCGACCAGCTCTTGATCCTTGGTGGCAGTCCCAGCCGCCGCCACAGGTTGCCCAGGTTGTAGGCCAGCACACTCAACTGCAAGCGCACTTCGTTCGCCCGGAAGCGATGGCACGACAGCCTGGTCCAATGCGTCGCCTGCTTGCCTTCTTTAATCCACTGCTCGGCCGTCCCGCGCTTGTTGTAGAAGCGCACCACGGAGCGGCTCGGCAGAGTCAGGTTGGTGACGATGAAGTTGTCCCGTGGAAACAGCTCCCCAGCGTGATGCTCCACCTTGGCCACGACCCTTCGGGCCTTGCTCCAGCTCGCTGCCCGGTAGAGAAAGCTCCTGTAGCGCACCAAAGGCTTCCGAGTGGGTCTTCCCACCGGCCGCACCAACAGCTCGGCAACTTCACGCCGCAGGTTCTCGTTCGCCGGAAGGCGGATGGCATACTTCACGCCACGCTCCTCCGAAGCCTCGTAAATCTCTGGCTTGGCAAAGGCTGCATCCCCCCGGAAGGCAACCTCTTTGCCATGGTTCTGCTGACGTTCGATCTCGGGCAGGAGCAGTTCATCCCAGTCCTCAGCGCTGTGCACATTGCCCGGACGGAGCTTGGCCGCCAGACAGTCGCCGTGACTGTTGAACAGCAACAGCGGGTGGTAGCAGACGGACTCGAAATGGCCGTTGTAGGCGCTGCCTTCCTGTTGGCCGTGGACGGGGCTTTCCGTCGAGTCCATGTCCAGAACAACCCGCTCGGAGTTGTCTTGGGTCTCGGCTTGGGCGAGCAGCTCCCGGTTCAACGCCATCAACCCCAGCAGGTTCTCTTCGCTCGCCAGCATCTCCGTCTCGAAGCTGTGGAGCGTCGAGGTCAAGGCCGCACCGCGATCCCAGATTTTCTGCGAACCGATCAGCCGAAACGTCGGATCGATCGAAACCCGCGCGGCGTCGTTGAGGTCCTCGTAGCCCGCCAAGCGGCTGTAGACCGACTGCCGCAACAGATCAGCGAGCGTGAACTGCTTGTTTGTGCCTTGCCGGGAGTCGCTGACATGCTCGTCAATCAGTTCTCCGAACCCGAGCCGTTCGTCCAGTTCGCGAACCAAAATCAAGCCACCGTCGGAAGTGACGTGCGATCCTTGGAAATCGACTTTGAGAAGTCCATTGAAAGTTAGCTGGAACGGCTTTGTTTCTTTTTCACCCATTGGGTGTTGGCCTCCCTGGCGTCCTCATCGGGCTCTAGCCCCTATGAATAAAGACGCTGAACGCCACCGCAAAGTCGGAATGTCAAACTCAAATCGAAAATCGGGGTCAAACCCGATCGGTCTTGACCTGGAACAGCTAAAGAAGCTTCAAACGGATGTAGTGATCTCAGGAGGACACAACGACCTGCCGCACTTGAAGGAGCACTCCGACAAGACCAAGCACGAGCGCAGCATCAAGAGCTTCAAGATGGCGTTCGGTCGTGAAGATGAAGGCGTTACCGGGGACATGGGCATCCTCATTGTCAACAACATGCTCATCACGGGTTTCGACGCTCCCTTGGAGCAGGTCATGTATTTGGATAAGGCCATCACCGACCATAACTTGTTGCAGGCCATTGCTCGGGTGAACCGCGTCGGAGGCGACACGAAGGACAAAGGCTTCGTGATTGATTACGTCGGCGTTGGTCATCACCTCAAGAAGGCAATCGACGTTTATGACGAGCGGGAACAGAACGAAGTCATCGACGCCCTCAGCTTTCCCGAAGCGGAGTTCCGCAACCTCAAGGACAGCCATGCCGACATTGCAGCGCTGCTTGAGAGGCATGGCCTGACGGACCTGACAGACCACGATGCCTTCTTCGATGTGTTCCACAGCGAGGACCTTCGTTTTGACTACATGCAGGCGTTCAAGAAACTCACCATGTGCCTGAACCTTGTTTTCCCCGCACGACAGGCATTGCAGTTTATGAACGATTACAACGCCCTTTCTGAAATCAACATCCTCGCGGGCAAGCATTTCCGGGATGAACGACTGAGCATGAAAGGCATCCCGCCGAAGCTACGCGCGATTACAGACAAGTACCTGGAGTCCAAGAGCATTGACCAGAAGGTCAAACCCATTTCGATTTTGGACGAGGACTTCCAGAGGCACGTTGGCAAGCGCACCCGCACAAAGACGAAAGCAGCGGAGGTGGAGCACGCGATTCGCCACCACTTGGACATCGAGTTGGATGACGACCCGGACTTGCAAGCATCCTTCACGGAAGCGCTTGTGCAGATATTTCAAGAATTCCGGGACAACTGGGAAAAGATTTATGAAAAGTTGGAGAAACTGCGCCGGCGCATCGTCAACGCGAGCAAGGAGCTGACCTATGGGCTTCACCGCAAGAAGCAGATGCCGCTTTTTCGGTGCTTCAAACGGGAGCTGTTTGGCGAAAATGAGCTGAGTGAGGATGAGGTTTCCATGCTCGTCGATCTGACCCAGCACGTATTCCTGGCAGTAGAGCGGGAGCTGAAGCTCGCCGGATTTTGGGAAAGCATTCCTGCGCGCAACAAGCTGAAGGCCGAGATTCAGAAGACGCTCCTCCAGCCGTCGTTTGCGATGCTGCCCAACATTATGACGAAGCGTGCGCAAATAATCAGTCGCGTGATGGAGATCGCGGAAAAGAACAACGAAATCATTCTCTACGCGGAATAACCATGGACACGACCTACACAATCAAACGATCACCGAAGCGTAAGAAGCTGACGATAACCGTCGAGCGGGATCGCAGCGTGGTCGTTCACGCCCCCGAGTCCACCCCCGAAGAGACGATTCAAGCCAGGATTTCCGTTTTGGCCTTGGCACGGCCACAGTATACATCCGCGCCGGCCCGAATGCCACGTCTTTTCGCGCTGAACCCTGCACATCCCCTCCGCCGGTAGGCGCCAGGGCTCGTCCGTCCGCTCACAGACGTTGATTGCGCGGCCTGAACGGCGCTGCGGCCGACACTGCTCCCTGCCAAACCTTTTTGGGCTCTTCCGGGTTTTAAGTGGGCGAGGAGCCAGATCGAGTTTCCCACAGTGGAAGTAGATGGCGTTGATGAAGTTCTGTTGATTGCGGAAACCGCGCGCCGTGGCCTTGACCCATTGAATCCTTGAGTTCAACCCCTCGCTGACCGCGTTCGTAATGCGGTGTTTCAGATACGTGAGTATGTTTTCGAGGCGAGCCGTCAACATCCGCGCTACGGTGACCATCGGCGTCAGCCGGCTGCGACTCGCCCAGCCGCGCCATTGCTCGAAGAAAGCTCGCGCCGCCGATTCGCGACGATAGTCGAACAGCCGCATCGCCGTTTCCTTCAACGCCCACGCCCGCGCCGTTTTCAAGTCGCTTTCGCGCAGCGCGCGGAACTCGCGCCAGGCGTCCTCGGAAAAGTTCGCCGGATGCCGCAGCCAAGCGTACTTCGTGCCTGTCAAACGTTCGTCGCCGAGGGCCAGTAAACGCTTGTTCTCCGCCCGCCGCACTTGGTCCACCGCCTTCGCCAGATGCGCCGCGATGTGATATTTGTCGTAAACGATCTTTTTCTCCGATTCGTCGAGATGCTCCCGGGTCGAGGCGACGTAAGGATCCCACATGTCCATCGCGACGGCCTCGACTCGGGCGAGTTGCTCTGCGCTCAACGTCTTCCAAAAGCCGTCCAGGCTGGCCTGGCGGCGTCCCTCGGCGACGAACAACACGCGCGAGCGGTTGAGATCGTTGACGACGGTGAGATAGCGATGGCGCTTGCGGAAGCTCTTCTCGTCGACGCCCAGGTAGGGAATCGGCTCTGCCGCGCGACGTTCGAGCCCACGTTGCACGGCGCGTTCCAGGATGCCGTGAATCTCGTCCCAGCTCAGCGCCAGCAACTCGGCGATGCCTTGCTGGCTGGCTTCCTTCAGCCACGAGATCGCGAGAGCTTCAAACAGCGCGGTGAAGCGGCTGGAAGCCTCGGCCCAGGGCAGTCGCACGACGCGCGGCCCGTGCTCGGAGCAGTCGCTGCGCGGCGGCCGGGCGTGCAGGATCGTGCGGTACTGACAGGTGTCGAGGTGACGCCAGCGGCGTTCGGGCTGATGATCGTGGAGTGCGCACACGGCGCTGCATTGGCGGCACGGCCAGCGGACTTGCTCGTCGTGTTCGAGGAAGATGTGGACTTCGCCGTCGGCTCGGCGCAGCTCCACTCGCGCGACTTTCCAGGGACTTTCGATGCCCAGAATCTGGCGGTATAGCTCGCGGTCTTGCATCCCGCGAGACTACCACCGAGCCACACTCGCCCACTAGAAACCCGGAAGAACCCCTTTTTGGAGCCGAAAACTGTTGATCCTAGCCCGGTCAACGCTACCCGCTCGGCAGCGGCAGCGCCCAGATCCTGTGCAGCATGTCACCGAACAGCCGCCGGTTCAGATGCCCCTCGGCCAGCAGCAACCAGTAGTAGCGGGCATGCTTGACCAGCCGCCCGCCGGTCTTCATCAGCCGCTGCTGCAAGCTCGTCAGCGACCAGCTCTTGATGCTTGGTGGCAGTCCCAGCCGCCGCCACAGGTTGCCGAGGTTGTAAGCCAGGACGCTGAGTTGCAAGCGAACTTCGTTCGCGCGAAAACGATGGCACGACAACCGTGTCCAATTCGTGGCCTGCTTGCCTTCCTTGATCCACTGCTCGGCCGTGCCGCGCTTGTTGTAAAAGCGCACCACCGAGCGACTGGGCCGGGTCATGTTGGTGACGATGAAGCCGGGTTGCGCGAACAGTTCGCCCGGGTGGTGCTCAACCTTCGCTACGATGCGCCGCGGTTTGCTCCAACTGGCGGCCTGATAGCGGAAGCTCTTGTAGCGCACCAGGGGCTTGGCGCTCGGCCTGCCCGGTGGCCGAAACAGGATGTCCTCGATCTCCAACTCCAGGCTCTTGTTGGCCGGAATGCGAATGGCGTACTGTACTCCGCGTTCCTCCGAAGCCTCATAAACCTCCGGCTTGGCAAAGGCCGCATCGCCCCGGAAGGCGACCTGCTTGCCCGCAGCCTGTTGGCGCTCGATCTCCGGCAACAATAGCTCATCCCAGTCGTCGGCGCTGTGCACGTTGCCTGGACGCAGCTTTGCAGCGAGGCAATCACCATGACCGTTGAACAAAAGCAACGGATGGTAGCAGACCGACTCGAAGTGTCCGTTGTAGGCACTGCCTTCCTGTTGGCCATGGACCGGACTCTCGGTGGAGTCCATGTCCAGAACGACCCGCTCGGAGTCGTCGAACGCCTCCGCTTGCCCGACCAGCTCTCGGTTCAGCGCCATCAGCCCCAGCAGGTTCTCTTCGCTCGCCAGCATCTCCGTCTCGAAGCCGTGCAGCGTCGAGGTCAAGGCCGCACCGCGATCCCAGATCTTCTGCGAACCGATCAGCCGAAACGTCGGATCGATCGAAACCCGCTCGGCGTCGTTGAGGTCCTCGTAGCCCGCCAAGCGGCTGTAGACCGACTGCCGCAACAGATCAGCGAGCGTGAACTGCTTGTTTGTGCCTTGCCGGGAGTCGCTGAGATGCTCGTCAATCAGTTCTCCGAGACCGAGCCGTTCGTCCAGTTCGCGAACCAAAATCAGGCCACCATCAGAAGTGACGTGCGATCCCTGGAAATCGACTTTCAACAAGCCGTTGAAACTTAGCTGGAATGGCTTGGTTTGTTTTTCACCCATTGGGTGTTGGCCTCCATGGCGTCCTCATCGGGCTCTAGCCCCTATGAATAAAGACGCTCAAGGCCGCTGGAAGGTCGGGATGTCAAACATCAAATTGAAAATGCGGGTGAACAAGCTGCTGATCGAACAGACCAAGTCGCGTCCGCGGCACTCCAACGACAACGGCTTGGTGGAATCGAAAAACGGCGCGGTGATCCGCAAACACATGGGATATACGTACATCGCGGCGCCGCACGCGGGGCGCATCCAGCGCTTCTACCAACAGCACTTCAATCCCTATTTGAACTTCCACCGGCCCTGCGGACAGCCCGAGATCAAGACCGACGCCAAAGGCAAGCAGAAGCGGGTGTACCGCCACTACCAGACGCCTTGGGAATCTTTCGAGAAGTTGCCCGAGGCCGCCAGCTATCTCAAGCCAGGGCAGAGGCTGGAGGCTCTGGGCCGCATTGCCCAGGCCGAAAGCGACACGGCGGCGGCCCGCCGGATGCAGCGAGCCAAGCAGAAGCTGTTTGCCAGTTTCCGTTCCGCGAACACGCCATGCTGAACAGCAGGAAGAGGGCTGTGGAAATGACGGGCGATGGAAAACGAGGAAAACCAAAACCAGGTTTCCCTTCGTTTCCCACCGCCCTTGGAAATCGCTCCGCGATTCCCACAATCCCACAACCCCGACGACGATTCTCCCCTTCCCAAAACTCAAAATCAAAAAGCCCGAAAGGAGCCCCAGCGACTCAAAAAGCCCCAACCCCCGTCTTCAGGCTCATCCTTCGATGAGAAAATGCTGTCGAACAGCGGTTTGGGAGCGTTCATCACTAGGCCGCATCTACCTCGCCGGAGTCGAATCAGCGTGGACTTCCTAACCGATCTCAACCAACGAGTACATGACCTCGTCTGGGGTCTTCCCCTGATGGTTCTGCTGATGGGGGCGGGCTTGGTTTTCACGATTGCCACGCGCGGCGTCCAGTTTCGCAGGCTGGTGTTTTCCTTCCGCGAAGTATTGGGGAAGTTGTTCACCCGAGGGCAGGGACAGGGGACGGTCACGCCGTTTCAGGCCTTGGCGACAGCGCTGGCCTCGACCGTTGGGGTAGGCAACATTGCGGGCGTCTCAACGGCGATATTCCTAGGCGGGCCGGGAGCTTTATTTTGGCTGCTGGTCTCAGGACTGCTCGGGATGGCCACAAAGTTTTCCGAGATCGCCGTCGCCTTGCACTATCGCCAGCCGGACGATCAGGGAATTGTCCGCGGCGGAGCCATGTACGTGCTGTCAAGGGGCCTCGGGGTCCGTTGGCTGGGGAGCGTCTTCGCCTTGCTTACAGCACTAGCCGCGTTTGGAATCGGGAACATGGTGCAAGCCAACTCGGTCTCGGCTGCCGCCCAGAGTAGCTTTGGCGTGTCCCCGCAACTGACGGGGGTAACGCTGGCTTTGATAACCGCTCTGGTCGTTCTAGGCGGCATCCGCCGCATCGTGGAAGTGACCCAGATCCTCGTGCCGCTGATGTGCGTCCTGTATTTGTTGGGAAGTCTCTTCATTGTCGTGCGCTTTCTCGGCCAGGTGCCCGAGGTGATCGCCATGGTCCTGCGCTCGGCGTTTGAAGGCCAGGCCGCGGTCGGGGGCTTCGCCGGGGCCGGCGCCGCGGCGGCGGTTCGCTTCGGTATTGCCCGGGGCCTGTTTTCAAACGAAGCCGGCCTCGGCAGCGCGCCGATCGTTCACAGCTCGGCGATTACGGATCATCCGGTTCGGCAGGCCACCTACGGCGTTTTCGAAGTGTTCGTCGACACCTTTGTGGTTTGCTTGCTGACGGGGCTGGTCGTGTTGACTACCGGTGCTTGGGAGTCAGGTGAAACAGGGGCTGCGCTCTCGGCGAAAGCGTTTGAAGTGGGGTTGCCGGGCGCCTGGGGCCACCTGATCGCGAGCGGAGGTCTGATCCTGTTCGCGTTTTCCACCGTGATCGGATGGGCCTACTATGGCGAAACCGGGGCGACCTACTTGTTTGGAACGAAGGCCGTGCTGCCCTATCGCCTGCTGTGGGTCGCGTTTGTCTATCTGGGAGCCACCGGGAGCCTCCACTTTATCTGGACGCTGGCGGACACCATGAACGGGCTGATGGCGGTACCGAACTTGATTGCCGTGCTTGGTTCGTTGCCTCTGCTACGGAGGCTTACGGGCGAGTTTTTCGGGAAGAAGGCGTGACTGAAACAGACCCCTCGACTGCGGTGGGCAGACCGCTTCTTGTCAATCAAACAGCGACGCCAGAGCCAATTCGATGGCGGGATCTTCTGTGCCGAGGATTCCACCGGCAGCGGTCTGACTTCCCTGCCTGGCGTGGACGTAGCCTTGGCGCGTTCGTGGGTCAATGATCCAGACGTAGCCCACACCGAAGTCAAGATAGTCTTCGATCTTTTCCTGAGTGTCGCTCGTCCGATCGTCGCGGGAAAGAATCTCAACTACCAGGAACGGTGGCGTGCGAAAGACTTGCTCTTGCGGCTCCCGGCCAATATACACGCACACATCCGGTACTCGGAAACGGGTGCGCTTGACCTGAACACGCTGCTCGGGAAAACAGTAGGTTCCCAGGGCGGTTTCCTGGGCGACAAAGAAGGCGATCAGCTTTCTCTGCGTCCGGCTGTGGTCTTTTTCGCCCAAGTTTCGCTCCAAAACCCGGCCGTCGACGTACTCGCGGTCGCCGTCGCTGAAGCTGGTGCGCAGATACTCTTCCACTGTGACTAGTGTGGACGCCGGCTGCATGTTCCTATTGTACCGCTGAGCTTGCCGCTGCTCGATCTAACATGGGGCGGGATTTCATCTGTCGAAGCGCAGTGTTCATTTCGTTCCAACACATTTTCCAAAAGAGTCGAAACGCCATTCCGCCTTGTTTAAGCGTCTGACGGTGGCTTTTCCAGACGACCAAGCAAGTGCCGGAAAACAAGAAGCGTTGCAGAGCCTCGGTGAGTGCCAGGGTCCAGTCTTTCCGGTCCTTGCGGATCAGGGCCAAGTAATCGCACTGGAAGCGGACGTGCGCATCTTCGTCGCGTAATATCTGGTCGCACAAACGCCGCAGCACCGGCGAGCCGGTTGCCTCTCGTAAGGCGGCGTAGTAGACCTTGGCGATGATTTCCGCCGTGATCAGCACGCTGATCGAGATCTCGAGGCCGCCGCCGAGCTGGCGCAGGCGGCGGAAGACTCGGTCCGGCCAGGTGTGTCGGATGCACGGGATCGTGGCCATGTCCATGAACCGGCCCAGGTCGCGGGCGTGGCGTTGCTCTTCCTTGATGAAGAGCCGCATTGCCTCGGGGTAGTGAGGGTCGCGGGTCCGCTTGGCGAAAGTCTCGGCGGAGCGGAGCAGATGTCTGCCTTCGGAGCTTTCACCGAGCTGAAATTCTTGTATCGAAGATACAATGGCCCGCCGCTCGACCGGGGTGATTTCCGCTCCCCGCCCCCAGGGAATCGCAAGCAGGGAAGTGGTATTGGCGAGAAAGTAGTCGAGCCAATAGCGGGACAGGTCTTTCTTCGGCGGGTCCGGGGTAACCGGCATCGGGGTCTTCCTTCTTGATAGGCAGTTGCCGGAATTCATTACGAATCTCCCCCGTCCCCGAGGGGAGAAAGCCTAACCCGCATTGCTCACCACCTGACGGCCAAGCACTCGATCAGCCCGTCAAGCCGTAAGTGACTGAAACACCAGGCGTTATGAGAAATTTGGTTTGTTTGGTAATTCTCTTGCTCGGTAGCCCCCACGGACGCGGACGCTGGAACAGCGCCAGGTCCGCGCTACAAGCTTCCTTCTTGATAGGCAGTTGCCGGAATGCACGGGCGGCCTTGGCCGAACGACACGGGCAGAGGAGTCTCCCCCGCCTCCCAAGGGGAGAAAGTCTAAAGACGTTCTGAAGCCGGGCAGCGGTTACAAGAGATCGCGGCAGGACGGGGACAGTCGGCGGCTGTCCGACACAAGGGCGTCCAGTGACGGCTCGCGGGTCTTCCCTATCCGCCCGGCGACTCCGGCTCCCGGGCGTTACTCCCGCCGGGCGGCAGCGCCGCCGCCGCGCCGTCGGCCATCTCCAAGCTTTCGATCTTGTCGAAACGGCTGGTGATCTTGCCGGCCGAAATATGCACTTGCTCCACGTCACGATGGGCTTGATCCATGTGTTGGGCAAGGTTGTCGAGGCGATCTCGGAAGCGCCGGAAGTCCACACCGAGCTTGCCCAGGTGTTCCTGGATGATGTTCACCTGCTCGCGCGTGGCCGCGTCCTTAAGAACAGCCGCCGTGGTGGTAAGGATCGCCCAGAGAGTTGTCGGGGAAGCCATTAATACTCGTGCTCGGTGGGCCCTCTCGACGAGATCAGGGTAGCCGGCGTGGATTTCGGCAAACACGGCCTCGGCGGGCACGAACATGAGGGCGGCATCGGCGGTTTCGCCCGGAATGATGTACTTGGCGGCGATATCGTCGATGTGGGCGGTGACATCTTTGGCGAATGTTTTTCTCGCCGCCTCGCGCTCCGTCTGCGGCAGGCCGGTGTCGGTCATTCGGCGAAAGTTTTCCAGCGGAAATTTAGAGTCAATCGGCATATGCCCGCTGGGCTCGGGGAGAAAGAGCATGCAGTCGACGATCTTGTCGTTCGACAGCTTGTGCTGCATGCGGTAGCCACGCTCGGGCAAAACGTTGCGGATCAGCCCGTGAAGCTGAACTTCGCCGAACGTCCCGCGCGAGGTTCGGTCCGCCAAGATCTCCTGCAGGCTGACGACGCTGCTCGAAAGTTCGGTGATATTCTTCTGCGCCTGGTCGATCAAGGCCAGCCTCTTTTGAACCTCGCCGAACGTGGCCGCAGTCTTTTCGAAACCGTCGGAAAGGCGCTTGTCGACGAGCCCACCGATTTCAAGAAGGCGCTTGTCGGTCGATTCGGTCAGACCCGCCATGCGGCGGCCCATCTCCTCGTTGTTTCGCGTCAGTGCCTTGGCCACTTGCTCTTGGACCCGATCGACGCCGCTTTGGAGAGTTTCTTGCAAAGTCTTGAAATGTTCCCCATGCCGCTCCTCGAGGCCCCGCCGCAGTTCCCCGAAGCGACCCGAGAGGTCTTCCCGTAATTGATGAATGGCCCGTTGGTGGCCGTCGCGGGCCTCGCTCAGTTGCTCCCGAACGTCTTGGTCCAAGCGGCGGATGATGTCTTCGTTGGCCCGCGCTTGGCTGCCGAGTTGCGCGGCCAGAGATTCGGCGCGTTTGCCTTGCTCATCAAGACGTGCGTCGAGACGGGCAAAAGAGCTTTCCGCCGAACGCTGACGCGTCAGTAGGTGGAAAAGGAGAGCGCCTACGACGAGCAGCGGGATGAGCACAACGGCAATGATCGTCAGCTCGGTCATCATGGCGCCGCAGGGTGGTCCCAACGTTACCACGAATGGAGACGCCGCACGAGAAAATGCGGGCGCGCCGCATCAGAATCTGTCGAGGCGCGCCCCAACCCCGGGAGCGGCGGGAAGGCCGCGCGACCGGCCCCTCGCGGGCCTTCAGTCCTCGAACAGACTGAGACTCGGTTCCAGACGCCTCAGCAGAAATTCGCGACCATGAAGCAACTCGGCAAACGCCTCGATTTCCACTGGTGGGCTGATGACGTGACCTTGCACTTCGTCGCAGTTCCGGCCTTGGAGGAACTTCAACTGTTCCGGCGTCTCGACTCCTTCGACAATCACCTTCAGCTCCAGGCTATGGGCCAGCAAGATCAGCCCCGTGGTGATCGCCGCGTCACCTTCGTTGGTGGTGATTTCGCGTACGAAGCATTCGTCGATCTTCAAGGCGCTGATCGGGAAACGGCGAAGGTGCATCATCGAGGAGTAGCCGGTTCCGAAATCATCGAGCGAAATCTTGACGCCCTTGGTGTAAAGCTTGACGAGCGGCTTGATCGTTTCGTCGGCGTTGTCTATAAGCGAGTTTTCGGTCAGCTCCAGCTGAAGCAGCCGGGGGTCGAGTCCGGTGTCGGCCAACACTTCCGAGACGACGTCGAAAAAGTTGGGTTCCCGCAGTTGGCGAGGCGAAACATTCACACACACGCGAACGGGAGGAAAGCCCTGATTCTGCCAGTCCTTGACCTGTTGGCAGGCCGCCCTCAATATCCACTCACTGATCGGAATAATTACCCCCGTCTCTTCCGCCACGGGAATGAATTCATTGGGACGCAGCAGTCCTCTGTCGGGGTGCTGCCAGCGCAACAGCGCCTCGCAGCCGGTAATCAAGCCCGAGGCCACCGACACAATCGGCTGGTAGTGAACGCGGAACTCATTGCGTTCAAGACCGCGCCGCAGAGACGTTTCCAAATGCAGCAGCTCACCGTCGCCGGTCTGCTCGCCATGGTCGAAGATCTCATAACGGTCTTTGCCGAGGGCTTTCGCGCGATACATGGCCGAGTCGGCGCCGCGCAAGAGATCTTCCGCCTTCTGATGCCCGTCAGAGCTCAGCGCGATACCGATGCTGGCGGCGGTGAAAACTTCCCGATCGCCAACCGTAAAGGGCTGCGACAACTCCAACTGGATGCGGTCGGCGATGCGCGTGGCTTCCTTCTCGTCTCGGAGACTCTCGAGCAAAATGGCGAACTCATCGCCGCCGAGGCGGGCGATCGTATCGCTGGGACGCACGCAGGTTTTGAGCCTCCGCGCCACTGAAATCAGCAGTTGATCGCCTCCGGGATGGCCCAAGCTATCATTGACGACCTTGAAGCGGTCCAAATCAAGAAACAGCAGAGCGAACAGCTCGGCGTCATTTTGTCGAGCCTTGCGGCTGGCGTTCTCGAGCCGGTCCATGAAGTACGTGCGATTCGCCAGACCGGTCAGCGGGTCATTAAAGGCCGCTTGCAGAAGCCTCCTTTCGGCCTGTTTGCGGGAGGTAATGTCGGTCTGGGCTCCGACCATGCGCACAGCCCGCCCTTCCTCGTCCCGAACCGCCAGACCTCGGTTCAGCATCCAGCAATGGCTCTTCTGGGATTTTAGTGGCTGGCGGCGGTGAGTGACGGATCCCTCGCCACTGTGAGGCCGACCTCCCGGAGCCTGCTTCGGTGCCATTCAAGGGCTTCGTGACAACTCTACGGCCCCCAAGGCCGGGCGGCGACTGCGTTGGCCAAAAAGAATTACTGATAAACAAAGGGTTACGAGTAGAGCAAGGCTGCTGGCAGGTAGTCGTACAGTCTCCCGAAGGCTGTGAAATGCAGATCCACAACTGTCATCCAGTGGCCACACTCAAAGAGATAACTCCCTGTTTATCAGTGTCTTATTCCCTTTACGAGTTGCCCACGACCGGACTGGCGTGTAGGGTATTTGGGGATTTCTTGGCCGCCTTTTGGGCTCCGATGTGACTGCGGGCGACGTCGGGTCGGCAGGATGGAGGAGCCGGCTACCCGTTGGCCACCCACTAAAAACCCGGAAGAGCCCCAGCAATAACTGCCGTCGGAGTGTAGCATCCGAAACTCAGCTTCGAAATGCGGAGACTGCCCCTCCAAATGTTTGGCCACTCGGGCTTGCAGCGCGCTGCGATCGTCCAGGTGCACGCGATCGAACCAGTTCTCGGGAAGATTTCCGATCTCGTCATCCGCGAATCCGAGCATGGCCTTCCAGCGGGCGGAAAAAACGATCTGGTTCTTCTCCAAATCCCAGTCCCACAGTCCATCGTTGGCGGCGCGCGCGGTCAGCTCGTACCGTTCCTGACTCTGCTTCAGCGCCGCGTCGGCGCGGCAACTCGCCGACATGTCGCTGACAATCGCGGTAGCCATCCGCTGATCGTCGGCGCCGCTGACGGCAAGGATAAGGTCAACGGGAAACTGCATCCCATCCTTGCGCCGACCGACCTGGCGTGAGCGAAGGGATCCCGGGGATTCACCATCGCCCCCATTCGCTTCCGGCATCAGATCCCCCGACGAATTCTCAAAACACGAGGGCAAGAACGTCGCGATCGGGTAGTCAACAGCTTCCTCCGCCCGGTAGCCAAATATCGTCTCTGCTCCCGGACTGAAACGCTCGACAATCCCCCTACGGTCGAAAGTGATGATGCCGCCGGGGAAATAATCGAGGAGCGCTTTGCTGAGCCGTTCATCCGCGCGCAGCCGCCGACCGCTTGCCGCCGCGCGCAGGCGCGCCCTCGAACGGCCCGTCTCGAGGTTCCATACCACTCCGAATAACAGCACGCTCGCGGCAATGCCGCCCAGTAAAATCCGTAGCGATCGTCGCGAATATCCAGCGATGCCCGAGGCAGGACGTGAGCCGAATACCAGGGTCCAAGTCCGCCCCCCGACCTCGACCGGGATTATCCGCTGGAACCGCGTGTGAGTTCCGGAACCGCTCGAAACGTGCTGCCCGCGATGATCGTAAAGTAGCGCTGCCGGTTTGAGGTCACGACCATCGAATACCTGGAAGTCGAGTTGGGTCGCGTGCGCAGCCACCTCTTTCATCAGCGCCTTGCCGCGAACAAACGCGCCCAGCCAGCCTCGAACTAAAGACCGGCGCCGTTCGACCGTCTGTGGGGGCTCGTCTCCACGGAAAATCGGGAACAACGCCAGCAATCCCGGCTCCTGGGTTTCCTTGTCCCCCTTCCGCCCGGGTACCGGCACGATCGTCATCGCGGCGGAATCGCGCGCTTGCTCAGCCGCCCGGCGCACGTCTCCCCACGACGCGACCGACGACGTCAGAGGCCGCCAACTCCTCCGGCGCAACGAAGTGAGTCGAACCGGAAAGCCCGCGCTTCGCGCCTCGTTCGGCGATCGCGAATCGGACCCCAAGCTGCTGGGGGCAAAGCGCGACTCGCCGCCTCCCCCTTGGCTGCCCGGCAGGTACTCCAAGAACGCGATATCAGCGAACGCGGGAGCCAGCTTGCCAAAATTGAATCGCCCGATGAAATCTACCCATCTGTTCGGCTGCGTCTCACCAAAGGCGCGGAAAGTGATTCCCAAGCCCCGCAGGGTGTCGCTGTAGCGATCGACTCGGTCCAGTAAAGCGGTCTGGGTGCCCGCAACCTCTAGTTCAAACCGCGCGCGGTCATTGTCCGCCGTCTGTTCTTTTGCCGCGTACCAGGTCAGCCCCGTGCATAGCAGAGCTGCCGCCAGCACCAACCAGGAAAATACAGGATCACCCGCGTGAGACTCGCCGCCCTCGGGATCGCTGCCCCGACTTTCCGCTAGAGTACGCCGAGCGACACGCAGTGGTTCGCCCAGCAGCCGGAGATAACCCCTCCAGAGGCTACGGAACGAGCCAGACCCTCGTCTTCGCGCCTTTTGCAAACCCACAAAAACCCACGCCTTCTTGCGAAGGCCGACATACGCTGTGTAGCGCTTACCTCATACTACCGTTGCTTCCGGTTGGTTAAGCCGCTACATAGTACTAAGCCCCGATTTTCGATTTGAGTTTGACATTCCGACTTTGCGGTGGCGTTCAGCGTCTTTATTCATAGGGGCTAGAGCCCGATGAGGACGCCAGGGAGGCCAACACCCAATGGGTGAAAAAGAAACAAAGCCGTTCCAGCTAACTTTCAATGGACTTCTCAAAGTCGATTTCCAAGGATCGCACGTCACTTCCGACGGTGGCTTGATTTTGGTTCGCGAACTGGACGAACGGCTCGGGTTCGGAGAACTGATTGACGAGCATGTCAGCGACTCCCGGCAAGGCACAAACAAGCAGTTCACGCTCGCTGATCTGTTGCGGCAGTCGGTCTACAGCCGCTTGGCGGGCTACGAGGACCTCAACGACGCCGCGCGGGTTTCGATCGATCCGACGTTTCGGCTGATCGGTTCGCAGAAAATCTGGGATCGCGGTGCGGCCTTGACCTCGACGCTCCACAGCTTCGAGACGGAGATGCTGGCGAGCGAAGAGAACCTGCTGGGGTTGATGGCGTTGAACCGGGAGCTGCTCGCCCAAGCCGAGACCCAAGACAACTCCGAGCGGGTTGTTCTGGACATGGACTCGACGGAAAGCCCCGTCCACGGCCAACAGGAAGGCAGCGCCTACAACGGCCATTTCGAGTCCGTCTGCTACCACCCGCTGTTGCTGTTCAACAGTCACGGCGACTGTCTGGCGGCCAAGCTCCGTCCGGGCAATGTGCACAGCGCTGAGGACTGGGATGAACTGCTCCTGCCCGAGATCGAACGTCAGCAGAACCATGGCAAAGAGGTTGCCTTCCGGGGGGATGCAGCCTTTGCCAAGCCAGAGATTTACGAGGCTTCGGAGGAGCGTGGCGTGAAGTATGCCATCCGCCTTCCGGCGAACGAGAACCTGCGGCGTGAAGTTGCCGAGCTGTTGGTGCGGCCGGTGGGAAGACCCACTCGGAAGCCTTTGGTGCGCTACAGGAGCTTTCTCTACCGGGCAGCGAGCTGGAGCAAGGCCCGAAGGGTCGTGGCCAAGGTGGAGCATCACGCTGGGGAGCTGTTTCCACGGGACAACTTCATCGTCACCAACCTGACTCTGCCGAGCCGCTCCGTGGTGCGCTTCTACAACAAGCGCGGGACGGCCGAGCAGTGGATTAAAGAAGGCAAGCAGGCGACGCATTGGACCAGGCTGTCGTGCCATCGCTTCCGGGCGAACGAAGTGCGCTTGCAGTTGAGTGTGCTGGCCTACAACCTGGGCAACCTGTGGCGGCGGCTGGGACTGCCACCAAGGATCAAGAGCTGGTCGCTGACGAGCTTGCAACACAGGTTGATGAAGACCGGCGGTCGGCTGGTCAAGCACGCGCGGTATTACTGGCTGCTGCTGGCCGAAGGACATTTGAACCGCAGGCTGTTCGGCGACATGCTGCACAGGATCTGGGCGCTGCCGCTGCCAAGCGGGTAGCGTTGACCGGGCGAGGATCAACAGTTTTCGGCTCCAAAAGGTTTCGCAAGGAGCAGTGTCGGCCGGAGCGCCGTTCAGTCCGCTCAATCAACGTCTGTGAGCGGATGGACGAGCCCTGGCGCCTACCGGTGGAGGTCATGTGCAGGGTTCAGCGCGAAAAGACGTGGTATGCGGGGCAGCGCGGGTGTATACTTTCACCGTGCCAGGGCCAAAATGGAAATCCTGGCTAAGATACTATGAAACATAACTGCTTGTACAAAGAAAGTACTACAAAAATAAAATCTTCGCCCCATGCATTTTCGCCGAGAGCGATTTACCCTGACCCCCTTACCCACAGCCTGTGCTAACTTCCATAAGTCGCTTATTCAAAAAAGGCCTTTCCCGAAGCATCATGCGGCTGGCTGTCTGCCCGGGAAGTGCTTTGTTCACAAAGCCTTCCGAGCCGCGGGCGCAGGGATCTCCGACCGTCAGGTGGTGGGAAAAGCGGGCTAAGCTCCGAAAACTCAAGTTCGGGCCAAACCGCGGCGGGAAGCGCAACGGCTCGTAGGAGGGTGGAAACGGGCCTCCCTGGACGGATTTGCGGGCAGCACGTGGAAAACGAGGAAAACCAAAACCAGGTTTCCCCTCCCTGGACGGATTTGCGGGCAGCACGTCCCTGGGCGCAACAGCGGCGCTACTGAGCCATCCAGCCGCCGTCGATGACGATGTCCGTCCCGGTGATAAAAGCCGCCTCGTCGGAGCAGAGAAACACGGCTAAGGAACCGACTTCTTCCACTCGCCCCCAGCGACCGAGGGGCACACGGGCAAGGACCTGAGCGTTTTTCTTGGAATCTTCGATCAAGGGCTTGTTCATCTCCGTGGCGATGGGACCGGGGCTGATCCCGTTGGCGGTTATGCTGCAAGGCGCCAGTTCGAGCGCCAAGGATTTGGTCAGGCCCAGCAAGCCCGCCTTGGTGGCGCTATAGGCGATCCGATTGGGCAAAGAGATGTGCGCCATGATGGAGGTGATGTTGATGATGCGTCCGAACTTTTTCTTCCGCATGCCGGGAACAAAAGCCTGGCACATCACGAACGGCGCGGTGAGATTCGTATCAACGATCCGGTCCCAATCCTGTCGCGTGAAATCCTCGAGCGGTTTTCGGATATTCATTCCCGCGTTGTTGACCAAGATGTCACACGTGCCCAGTTCCCCGCTCACGCGGCCGGCCACGCGCTCGACGGCGGCCTCGTCCGTGACATCCCCCGGGCATACCTCGACTCTGCCACCCTGTTGGCGAATCGCCGCGGCGACCGCTTCCAGCCGTTTCTGATTTCTCGCCAACAGCGCAACCGCCGCGCCCGCGGCAGCAAGAGATTCCGCGATTTGCCGGCCTATTCCGCTACTGGCGCCGGTAACGACGGCTACCCGACCTTCGAGAAGGGACGGACTCAACACAACCTCCTTGGCGACGATGATCGCATGTATACCACAAAGTAGCGCCGACCTGGTGCACTGGCACTACGACACGTTCCGCAAGAAGTATCGAGGGCCCAATAGACCGTACATCGACTTCGCGACCTTCACGTTGGGCATCGGAGGCCGAGTAGAAGAACTCAATATCGAATGGCCCAGCCAGAGATCACCTTTGGTCCCCTTAAAGTGCGACCACGAGCGGGACTGAAGCCCCTCGACACGAACTACATGGCCTCGTCAGAGGATTACTGCTGCGATATTGGGTTCCGTCCAGTTATCTGTTCGCGCTAAAATCGGACCGTCTTGGGTCGGCTCAGCCATCAGCCAAGTTTTGAAGGCATCCATAGCTTGAGAGCGAGGCTCTTCCGGGTTTTTAGTGGGTGGCCAACGGGTAGCCGGCTCCTCCATCCTGCCGACCCGACGTCGCCCGCAGTCACATCGGAGCCCAAAAGGCGGCCAAGAAATCCCCAAATACCCTACACGCCAGTCCGGTCGTGGACAACTCGTAAAGGGAATAAGACACTGATAAACAGGGAGTTATCTCTTTGAGTGTGGCCACTGGATGACAGTTGTGGATCTGCATTTCACAGCCTTCGGGAGACTGTACGACTACCTGCCAGCAGCCTTGCTCTACTCGTAACCCTTTGTTTATCAGTAATTCTTTTTGGCCAACGCAGTCGCCGCCCGGCCTTGGGGGCCGTAGAGTTGTCACGAAGCCCTTGAATGGCACCGAAGCAGGCTCCGGGAGGTCGGCCTCACAGTGGCGAGGGATCCGTCACTCACCGCCGCCAGCCACTAAAATCCCAGAAGAGCCGAGAGCGAAAGGGAACTCTCCAACTAACCATGCGGCGAAGCACATTCATCGGCTCACTCCTGACTGCGCCCCTGACCGGGGTCGCCGCGAAAGAGACCGCGACGCAGACGTCCGGGAAGCAGCATATCGCGGTAATTGGGGCCGGTGTCTTCGGCGGCTGGACGGCGCTAAATCTACTGCGCAGGGGTGCGCGCGTTACACTGCTGGAGGCCTGGGGGCCCGGACATTCCCGCGCCAGCTCAGGCGGCGAGTCCCGAGTGATCCGCCACGCCTACGGCTCAAGGTTGTACGTGGACATGGCAAAACGCGCCCTCGGGCTCTGGCGCGAGGCGAGCGCCGCCTGGGAAAGGCCGCTGTTCCGTTCCACGGGCGTGTTAATCATGACCCAGCGCGGGCCGGGCGAACGCTTTCTGGAAACTGCGAGGGCATATCTGGAAGGCGCGGGCGTCAATCACGAGATGCTGTCACGGGACGAGTTGGCACGCCGCTATCCCCAGGTCAGCATGGAGGATATAGCCGGCGGCCTGTTTGAGCGTGACTCCGGTTACCTGCTCGCCCGGCAGGCTTGCCAGGCGGTGGTGGACGCCTTCATCCGCGAGGGTGGCGAGTACCGCACCGCCTACGTTCAGCCGGGGGCTATACGCGGCGGCGAACTGACAAACGTCGTGCCGCGCGAAGGCGGCATATTGCAGGTGGATCAGTACGTCTTCGCCTGCGGGCCCTGGCTCAAGAGCTTATTTCCGGCAGTTCTGGGCAAGCATCTCAGGGTGTCGCGACAGGACATTTTCTACTTCGGCCCCCCGCCAGGCGAGTATCGCTATTCGGCGCCGACGCTCCCTATCTGGGCCGACTTCGGGGATTCGTTCTGGTACGGCATTCCGGGTGCGGAGAGTCGGGGTTTCAAGATCGCCGACGACACCTTGGGGCCGGATCTCGATCCCACCGCAACCGAGCGCAGCGTCACGGCAGCGGGCTTACAGGCGGCTAAGGACTACATCGCCTATCGCTTTCCCGGGTTGAAGGGAGCACCGCTGATCGAGTCCCGCGTCTGTCAATACACCAACACCCCCAATTCCGATTTCATCGTCGATCGCCATCCGGGGGCCGAAAACGCTTGGCTGGTGGGCGGCGGTTCCGGTCACGGCTTCAAGCATGGGCCAGCCCTGGGTGAGTTGGTGGCCGCTCAGGTGCTCGGTACAGCTCCCCTGGAAGAAACCTTCACCCTGGCGCGCCTTACCGCCAAAGGATGACGGGCGACACTCCTTGAGCAGGCAGGGACCCCTCCTTTGTCCACTGGATCGCCCTCTGTTCGCCCCTCTTCGGAGGCCTTGCCTACGACATCGCCCCAGAAGGCCAGCGCTCTGTTGTGGTGGAGCAGGCCCCCGGCCTTGGACGGGGATCTCCGTCAGGCGGTGCTCTTTCTCATGAGCTGAAGAACAGCTTGGCCGTCAGAACCGCGAACACGAGTCCGAACGCGATCAAGGCCCTAACCTCGCGATTTCTCTTGTAAAGGGAAAGGCGGAATCCGCCGGTCGGCCGGCCCGGGGATCGCAGCGCCGGTAAAAACTTCGCCACCCGCTTCTGGTAGGCCGCGTAGCCGTCGAAGGTTTCGCGCAGGTACCCCTCCTCCTCCTCAATGACGGGCAAGTAGAACAGAATGAAGAACGCCGCGGCGACGACGGCGATTCCGACATGGGAACCCGCCACGGCGCACCCGGCGGCCGAGACGAGTGTTCCCAGATAGAGCGGATTCCGGGTGTAGGCGTAGGGCCCCGAACTCGTCAGGGCTTCATACTTGGCCAGGTGTCCGGCCGCCCATCCTCTCAGCAGCAAGCCGAGCAGCGCGACCGGACCACCGATCGCCAGCGACTGCCACGACGGGCGCGCTAGTAGCAGAAAGGCGACCGCCAAGACAGCGCCCGCTGGGACGCGGGTGCGAGCGGCGATTTCCGCATAGGGCTTGGGAAAAGCCATTACGCTAGTTCGCTTTACTCACCACCTGACGGCCGAAGCCGCGATATGCCCGCCATAACTGCGGTGCGTTCGCTCCCAGTGCTCACCGTGCTGTTCAAGTAACCGCATTGTTCAAAGCGGAGCGCTAAGCTGCGCGCGCCTCGCCACGCAGCGAGTAAAGCGGACTAGAACAATCGCTCGCGAGGCGCCAAGGTGCCGAACGAACCGACGTTGGCGATCGAAAAGGACACCCGGATCTGATTCTCGTTGCGAATGGTTCCGATGGCGAATCGCCGCCAGCCGACGCTGAAACCGCAGCAATCGGTATTGTAGGCAACCTGCGCAATCGTGTATAGGAAGATTTTCTGCCGGTAGTCGTAGATATTAGAGAGGGCGACGTTCCAGCCGCGGCGGTTGAAGTCGCCCAGGCTGACCTTGGTGAAGAGTTGGTTGCTGGGGGGCGTGACCGTGCTCGGCGTCCGCACGGCGTAGTGGCCGAAACTTGTTCGCACGAGCCGGTTGATTCGGAAATCGCCGGTCACACCGCTGTTGACCAATTTCCCCCGCAGCGGATCGTAATCGTAACGCCATTCGAGCGCATAGCGCCAACTCGGCCGCACGCGCAGGGCGGTGGCTATGGGAGAATAACTGCGAAGCTGGTCGGCAAAGGCGAAGGGGCTGAAGTCGATCGTCGAGCGCAGCACGTTGCGCCGTCCCGGGAGCAGCGCGCCCCCGAAATCTCGGTCGAAGTAACGCCTTTGCCAAATATCGAGCGTAAACACCTCCCGCACCTGGCCGCTTTTGTCGTTCTTGGCGAACAAACGATTCGTCACCATGAACTGCGCCTCATTCGTGTTATTGGTCAAATCAAGATCGTCAAAGCGGATCACCCGGTGGAAATCGTCCGCTCCATCGACGTAGCGGTAGGAGAGCCTGGGTTCGATCACGTGTTTGACGCGGTCCCCGAGCCACTTCGGCCCGTTATAGATGCGCTGCAGCGCCGGCGGTGAAATTTCAAGCGAAGCCTCCCGGGTGGTCCGATAGTAGTTGGCTCCACTGAGTCCTCCCTCGACCCGGCTTTGCCCGTAGGCGGTCTGACGAGCGCCGAAGGTCGGCCTGAAGTGAAAGCCCTTGAAGAAGAACTTGGTGGAAAGCCGCGGATAAAGATCGCCTCGCTGCACGAATCGCCGCGTCTGAAATAGCGGCTGCGTGCGGCTGACGAAGCCGAAAGAGCTGTCCAGGCTGAACCACAAGGGGACCGGGCCGCCGACAATCGGCCGGTCGCGGCTGTTGAACTCGACGCTGGGCAGCTTGCGGACGATGATTGTGTCGCCGCGCTCGACGCTCTGGAAGTTCTCGTCTCTCGACAGTTCGGTGTTGATGCTGAAGGTGGAAAAGCTTTTGGTGATAAAACCGACCGAGCGAACCTGCGAAAATACTGCCTCGTGAAAGCTTTGCGTGAAGGCCTGCCGGAATTCGAGCGAGCTGAGGTAGTTGACGTCCATCACGCCGCGAAAGCCGCCGGGCAGAACGGCGCCGCCTTGCATCGCGAACGAGCTGCCGCCTTGCTTGATCCGGCGCCCGTCGTCGAGCTTCCGTCCACGATCCTGCACGCCATGAAAGTCGGCGTTGAAGTGACTGTTCGCCGTCGGACGGCCTCGGACGCCGACCTGGCTGGCCAGCCCGCGGTCCGTATACCACGTACCGCCGATCGTTGCGTCGTAGTTTCGATTGATGGCCCAAAAGTAAGACTGGCCGAGCACGAACCCGAATCGAGAGCTGTTGCCGATATTCGGGGTTAGAAACCCGCTCTGGCGCGGCAACCGCTCGATCGATTTCTTGAACACCGGGAAGTAGAAAATCGGCACGCTGCGCACGCGGAAGACGCCGCCGTACACAGTGGCGGATTTACCGGGAATGATCGTCGTGCGGGGCGCTCGCATCGTCCACCAGGGATGATCGGTGACCTCGCAATTGGTGATATATCCGTTGTGGACCGTGTAGTGGTCCGCCGTCTTGTGAACGACTTTGCCGTCGATATAGAAGGGGTTGTCGGTGGTGAGCACCTGGAAGCCGCCCTGGTTCGCGGAGGCGACCGTCCCGTGAACCTGGTAGAAAGTGCCCAGTTCGGTTCGCAAATTGTAGTTGAACTTCTCGGCGTGCAGGTCTTCCCGCTTCACGCTGTTACGGTAGCGCACGTTGCCGCGGGCCTCGACGTCGTCGGTTCGATCGTTGTAATCCATCTCGTCGGCCGTGAGAATGGAATGGTTGTAGCGGATTTCAACGCTCCCGCGCAGGTATCGCATTTCGCCCGAGCTTTCTTGACTGTGGGCGTAGATCTCCATATCCCCGGGCTGCCTGGCCGGCCCGATCGGCTGCTGCGCGAACAGACACGTCGACCAGAGCACGTAGGAACAGGCCAGCCGAGAAATATGCCGAGTGGTGGATACTACGGTCCGAAAGCCCATAAGGGGGGCGACTTTGAACGTATCATGCGGGGAAAAGCGCCGCAAGGAAGCTCGGCCTCTTTTCTCACTACGTGGCGAGGCGAAGTGCATGAGAAGACCGCCCGGGCGAGGCGCGCGAGGCGCGGCGCCCGCCGGCTTGGCGCCGCGCAGCGAGTACGATAGTAGAGTTGGTCTTTATGAGGTACGCAGCACTTTTGATTGTTCTGCTCCTGGCCGCTGGACTGGCCTTCTTACTACTTTCCCAGACTCTCAGCGAAGAGGGATTCTACTCTCCCGTCTATTCTCCCGACGGCTCGGAAGTTTTTTTCATCGCCCGGGAGACGAGCGGTTGGGTCCTAGGCTTTGGTTTCGAGTGCTTTTCCCCGCCGGCGTACGTTTTTGTCTGGAAGGATCGCTTTACGCTGCTCAGACTTCGCGTCGAAGACGGCGGCGTCGAAATGGCAAGAACCTGGCCCGGTTCGCCCTTGGAAGGGAAATGGCTGCGCACGTATCGCGGGCGCCTATTCACTGCGCCCTCCACCCGCTTGCGATGGGATGATCGGAGCGGGCTGCAATATCGAGTCCGCTTGCGGATTCCGCGTCAACCGACGGCGGACCACTTGTTCTTGAGCGGGGAATGGCGATCGACGGGCGAAGAGTCATCTGACTCGAACACCTGGCAACAGGGATGGACCGAGACTTCCGGCGATAACGAGTCACCGCTATCGGGTGAGTGGGAGGTGCTGCCGGCCCGCGGCGCACAGGCGTACCCCTGCGCGTTGGTAGCCCACAACGCGGCAACCTCGGAGTTGAAGGTTCTACTGGCGACCCCGACTTGCGATCGCCTGTATCCGGCCGGTATTCGCTTCTCGGACGTGGAGCAGTTTTCGAGGCGCGAGCAGATCGAGAGGATTCGACTTCTCAAGTCAACGAAAGAACGGCTGGAGCGGCAAGCGCTGGCGCAGGGGCTGACGGAGCACGGGGCCTGGCTCAAGGCGATCGATCAAATGCAGGAACTTGGGTTTTACGCCCGTCCTCCCCAGCTCGTGGCGCAAGCTTTGAGCCGGCAACAGGTTCATGCACTTGAGCAGCAAGGGGCCTTGGAGCCTCTGTTTTCGATCACCGAGATGGAATTTCGGGTCGGGCTTTTTCAGGACATCGAGCGAGCCATCAAGGCTCCCGGCACGGAAGTCGAAAGGTCGGGCAGGTACGTCATCCACCGCGATTATTCCAATAGCCAAAAGCTGAATCGGTTCTTCGCGTCCGGCGAGAGGCTGTTCTATGTCGAGACGCAGGGGCGTAGG
This sequence comes from Bryobacterales bacterium, assembly GCA_965206025.1. Lineage (GTDB taxonomy): Bacteria > Acidobacteriota > Terriglobia > Bryobacterales > UBA6623. The sequence continues at coordinate 727,089 of CBDBIU010000005.1, forward strand.
TACAGTCTGCGGCTGACCAAAGAGCGCCCGGCGACTCGCTGATCGCTGATACGCTTGTGGGCCGAACCCATGAGGGCGGGTTCGGTCGTCGTTGCCGCTCCGCACTCTCCAGACTCTCTGTTCACACCGCTCAAATGCCTTGCCCTGGTAGAATGACTCCCTGATGGACGCGGAAATCGGAATTATCGGCGGCAGCGGGCTCTATAACATGCCCGGTTTGGAAGATCGTCGGGAGGTAGTGATCGACACGCCGTGGGGCGCTCCCTCGGACTCCTACGTGCTCGGTTCCCTGGCCGAGCGGAAGGTCGCTTTCCTGGCTCGGCACGGGCGAGGGCACCGCGTCATGCCGTCGAACCTCAATTTCCGCGCCAATATTTACGGTCTTAAGAAGCTAGGCGTCGAGTGGGTGCTTTCCTTCAGTGCCGTCGGGTCATTGCAGGAAAACCTCAAGCCGCTGGATTTCGTCATCCCCGACCAGTTCTTCGATAGAACGCGCGGGCGGGCGTCAACTTTCTTCGACGAGGACGTGGTCGTCCACATCGGCTTCGCTGATCCCGTCTGTTCAAAGCTCGCCACCATCGCCGCACAGGCCTGCCAAACCGTCGGTGTGACGGTTCATCGTGGTGGGACGTACTGCTGCATGGAAGGACCGGCGTTTTCGACGCGGGCGGAATCGAATCTCAACCGGCAGTGGGGCTTTTCCGTGATCGGCATGACGAACCTGCAAGAAGCCAAACTTGCCCGCGAGGCGGAGATGTCCTACGTGACCGTAGCCATGGTGACCGACTATGACTGCTGGCATCCCGATCACGACGCGGTCACCGTCGACCAAGTCATCGCATACCTCGGCAAGAATGCTGAAAACGCCCAGGCGGTAGCTCTCGAAGCGGTCAGGAACGTCCCGCGCGATCAGCCGAGCCCGCATGGATCGGCGCTTAAAAACGCCATCCTTACGGATCGAAACATGATCTCGGCGGACTCTCGAAAGAAGTACGAGTTGTTGATCGGGAAGTACCTCGCCTAGCCTGGGCCATGGCGGCCCTATCGTGTGCTTCGACCGTCAGCGGGCGAGAAATCCGGGTTAAAGCCTATGTCATTACTCGTTGTCGGCTCAGTCGCCTACGACGGGGTGGAAACACCCTACGGGAAGGTGGAGCGCATGCTCGGGGGGTCGTCGACCTATATCTCCCTGGCCGCCGGCTATTTCACGAGCGTCAACCTCGTGGGCGTCGTCGGCGATGACTTTGCCGCGGAAGACGAAGCCGTTCTGGCTGACCATGGGGTTGATCTCGGGGGCCTCGACAAGGTCCCCGGCAAGACCTTCTACTGGTCGGGCGTCTACTCGAAAGACATGAATGAGCGAACGACGCTGACGACCGAACTGAACGTGTTCGCCGACTTCGACCCCAAGATTCCGGAATCCTATCGTTCCACGCCCTATGCGTTTCTGGGCAACATCCATCCGACGCTGCAAGCGCAAGTGCGGGATCAGATGCGATCGCCCCGCTTCGTCGGTGGAGATACGATGAACTTCTGGATCGAAGGAACCCCGGACGAGCTGGCCCAGGCCATCCGCAAGTGGGATTTCATTCTCATCAACGACGGGGAGGCGCGCCAGCTTTCCGGCGAATACAACCTAGGCAAAGCGGCCCAGCGAATCCACGAGATGGGACCCCACACCGTAGTCATCAAGCGCGGCGAGTACGGCGCCATTCTCTTTCGGCCGGAAGGGCATTTCATCGCTCCGGGCTTTCTTTTGGAAACTGTTTTTGACCCCACCGGAGCGGGTGATTCCTTCGCCGGAGGATTCATGGGATATCTGGCCGAGGTGGGAATCAGCGATATCGACCAGGCGTCGCATGCCCATCTGCGGCGAGCCATGATTTATGGCTCTGTGATGGGAAGCTTCTGCTGCGAACAGTTCGGTACCGGGCGGCTTCGAACGCTGACCCGCGAAGAGATCGAAGCTCGCTTCCGGGAGTTCAAGGCGTTCACGAAATTTTGACCCAGTTTCGGTCGGAGCAATGACCATTCTTTTCACGAAGGCGCAAGCGGTGGGCAACGACTTCCTGATCGTCGAAGGGAGCGCCCTCTCGGCGGAAGCTATGAATAACGAGAGCCTGCCCGAGCTCGCGCGCCGCATCTGCGACCGTCACCAGGGTGTGGGAGCTGACGGTCTCGAAGTAATTTTCCAGCCCGATCGGCCCGACGTTGACGCCCGATTGCGAATCTTCAATGCGGATGGCAGCGAAGCCGAGATCTCGGGAAACGGCACGCGCGCGGTGGCGGCCTTTCTGATCGCCGAGCGCGGCGCCGAGGGGACGCTTCGCATTGCAACCCGAGCCGGCGTCAAGCAGGTCCGTCTGATCGAGAGTCAGGGAAGAAGCTTCGTACTGGAGATGACGATGGGCCGACCTATATACCAGGACAGCGACATCGGCTGCCCCCTCGAAACCGAGGGCGGCCGCCGTCAGGTCACGCTACTCAACGTCGGCAACCCGCAGTGCGTTGTTTTCGTCGCCGACTTCGACTTCGATTGGCGTTCCCTGGGTCGGGAGATCGAAACCCTCCCGAGATTCCCGGATCGGACCAACGTCTCGTTTGCGAAAATCCAGGACCGTAACGCCATGGACGTTCGCTTCTGGGAGCGCGGAGCCGGCGAGACAATAAGCTCCGGTACCGGGGCCACGGGTGCGGCCGTCGCGGGGATTGTTTCGGGCCAGGTTCAGACCCCCGTGCGGGTCGTCACGCCGGCGGGCGACCTCAACGTCCGCTGGGAACGGGAAGGTGAGGCCACTCTGGTGGGAGCGGCCGAGATCATCGCCCAGGGTGAGTTTTACTGGATATCGAGCTCCGCTTAGGGTCGCATCGGGACCTCGCGGGTTCCCTCGTCGAGGGTCCAGCGGATTTGGGCCGCTCTTCCGCTTTCAAGGACATGAAACCAATCGGTCTCGACCGAGCGATTCAGAGCCGCGAACGCCAGTGAGCGGCCATGGCGCCACGGTCCCACCGGATACTTCTTCTCCCCCAACTCGAGGATCCGTTTGTCGTAGCGCTGGATCTCGTCCGTGACGTGCTGGATCACCACCAACAGCGGACCCAGCGTCTCCCGCAGCTCCCCCGGCAGCCGCAGCCCCGCCTGGCTCCCAAACGCATTTCCGCTCGAAGCCCCCAGCCGCAGCCCGAAACTCTTCAGCGTGCCGCGCACGGAGTTGATCAATTTTGTCCGCACCTCGATCAACGCCGCGCGTGATTTTAATACCGCGCGGTCCGCTTGCGTCTCGAGCGAAGCAGGCTGGACCGGGTTCAACATCTCGGGCCTGCGCAGCCCCAACTCGGCCAGCCGCTCGGCGTCGCTGCGGTCGTCCTTCGACAGCGATGGCGTGATCCAGCGCCAGCCGATGCGTGTCGGCCATCAACGGCTCGTGCTTCAGCCGCTCGAGCAAACGCTACACCCAGTTGGCGTGCGTCCCGGCTTCCCCTACCACCCGCACCCCCGCCCAGCCGCCGAAGTAGCGCTCGAAGGCCGCCGGCGAGGTGCGCAGCTTCTTGCGCTCCACCACCTTCCCGTCGAGATCGACCAGGCAGACGAAACTGTGCTTGTCCCCCAGATCCAACCCCGCCACGACGTTCATGCCCTGCTCGATCAGCTGCTTCTTCGGCAAACTCGCTACCTTTTTGCTGTTGTTCTTCATGGCTCGTCATCCGTCCTTTCTTTTTCCTAGTAGGAAGATTCTGTGGTTGTCCCGCCCAGCAAAGCGCGGGGCCGACCCTGCGGGGGAAGTTTAGCTCACTCCCCCCGAATGACGAGCCTCCTCATTTCATCTCTGTTTCCGGCTCTCGCACACCCTCGCCATCAGCGAAACTGAGCCGCGAGCGCGAGCGAGCGGCCATGGCGTAGGGCCAATCCTGTGCTCCACCCAAGGGGATGAAAGCCGGTGGATTTTCGACGGAGCGGCCCAGTTAATTGCCGCCTATCAACGATCGCCAACTTATGGGACCAAGCACTAGAAGGATCTGAACCGGCGTGGCATGCCAGATGCGAATCAGAGTCGTTGCACGGGAACCGACCACAGTCGTAAGCTTGGAGGCTGGAAGCTCTTAGCGGGCTCGATCCTGTTGCGAGTTCGCTGGACACGTAGAGGTGCACGATGCGAGCTTGTCTGGTAGCTACATCACTGATGACGCTGTCCCTCCTATCCTGCCGTCCCTCAGGGCCGGCGGGGTTGACTGATGCGGACAGAGCCGCCCTGGAAACAACGTCGCGGACATTTTCGAAGGCCGTTCGCGCCGCTGACTGGCCGGCGGTGGCGGCAACCTACACCGAGGACGCCGTGCTCATGCCTCCCAATGCGGCCGTCGTGCGGGGACGCGAGAAGATCCGCGAGTTCTTTGCCTCATTTCCGCCAATCAGTGAGTTCGAAGTTGAAAACGTCGAGATCGATGGTCGCGGCGATCTGGCCTATGTCTACGGCGTCTATGGCATGACCATCACTCCACAAGGAGCCGAACCCATCGAGGATTCCGGCAAGTTTCTCGAGATCCGTCTAAAGCAGGAGGACGGCTCATGGCTGCTCTTCCGCGACATGTTCAACTCGAGCGTCCCGACGCGGGAATAGCGGCTTCACCGTCTTATCGAATAGGTTCTCGATTAGCCCGACTTCCTCGCCCGACGACCAACATGGATGGCTTCCGGGTTCGTCACCTGGATGCCTGCGATACGCTCTGCGAGGTCCTCGCTGAAGCGCCGAACCGGTTGTGAAATCGACTATTTGGGTACCTTCTCCGGCGACTTGGGCGCTTGCGTGAAAACGCCGGAGAGGAAGGATCGGCTGGGGCGTGGCAGCTTCATGACCGGCTCGATGCCGGCGTGGAACGATTGGGCCTGGTCGGCGAGACGGGCCACGAGTTCGGGGTGCTTGCGGGCGAGGTTTCGCGTTTCCGACGGGTCGCTCGATAGATCATAGAGTTCCGGTTCTCGGCATCGAACGGGGGATTGGGGCTTGCCTTTGTGGTTGACATCTCGCTTGAAGAGGTGAAGCTTCCATCGTTTTTCGCGAACCGCGAATACCTGGTTGCGAAAGTAGTAGTAAAACGCCTGGTGCGGGCTTTGGCCCGACCCCCTCAGCAGCGGCGCGATGTCGGCGCCGTCGATCTCGCGGTCTGATGGTATCCGCCCGCCGGCAAGTGTGAGGAAAGTCGCGAAAAGATCCATCATGGTAGCGATGCCGCCGCGGGTTTTCCCGGCGGGAATTTGCCCCGGCCAGCGTGCAATCAGCGGGACTCGCATGCCGCCCTCCCAGGTCGTCGCCTTGCCTCCGCGCAGCGAGCCCGCTGACCCCCTGGTCTTCCTACCGTTAGTTCCGCCGACAAGTGACGGCCCGTTGTCACTGGTGAAAACGACCAAAGTGTTTTCATCCAGGCCCAGACGGCGCAAAGCCTCCAAGATCTCGCCGGTGCTCCAGTCGATCTCCTCGACAACGTCGCCGTAGGGTCCGTAAGCCGATCGGCCTCGAAATTCCTCGGACGGGCGGACTGGTTGGTGAGGCATCGTGTGCGCCAGATAGAGAAAGAAGGGCCGATCTCGATGCTGTTCGATATAGCGGATTGCTTCCTCGGTGTAGCGGCGCGTGAGAGTCTTGACCTTGGCGGGCGATTCGATGACCCGATCGTTTTGAAGCAGGTCGATGCGCGGCCATTTCAGGGCCGGCAGAAAGCTCATGTCGTTGCTGTGGAGCAGACCGTAGAAGTAATCGAAGCCGTTGCGCAGAGGACGGAAGGGTCTTCGGCCGCCCAGATGCCACTTCCCGATGCACGCTGTCCGGTAACCGCGTTCTTTCAACGCTTCGGCGAGGGTGATTTCTGAGGCCGGGATGCCCCACTTTTCCTTGGGTACGAGAACCCGCACCAGACCGGATCGGATCGGGTAGCGTCCAGTCAGAAGAGCGGCTCGCGCCGGCGTACAGGCGGGCGCGGCCGAGTAGAACTCCGTCAGTCGCACTCCCTCGGCCGCCATCTGGTCGATTCGTGGAGTCTGAATCGTGCGCTGGCCGTAGACCCCGAGATCGCCGTAACCCAAGTCGTCGGCGAGAATCACGACGAAGTTCGGGCCGCGTCCCTGGGCAATGCCAGGGCTCAGGTGGACCGTGAGTAAGAAAGCGATTAGAATGGGCGAGGAGAGCTTCACCGCTTACACATTTTAACCTGCCTTTCCATTCGATTCCCGAATCTCGATCCCCTGCCGGCCCGCGGGGCCAATCTCGTTGACCTGCTTCCCCTACGGGATCTTCATCGCCATGAGCGCGCCGATCGCAAGCGACAGCGTGAGGTCATGCTTCCACGCAGTCTGTCGATATGAGTGCTGTGCTCCGCAGTCGACGCGAGCCGGACGGGGCGCTCAAATTGGCGTGGTAAGATGATGTGGTAGATGAATTACGGGCTTGTTGCCCACCGCGCTTGGTGGTTTTGAGGTCCGTCGTGCAGCCGGCGGTTCACCACCTGCTTCCACAGCGGAGGACGATGTGAAAAAAAAGGGTCGTTCACGGCCGGTCAATGAAGAAGTTGTCGTCGACCCCAAGGTATTGCGGTCGGCGCAAGAGATCGTCTTCGAACCTAGACCGCTGAAGACCTTTGCCTGCCAAGTTTGCGGCTCCGAGGGCGCTACAACACAGTCCGAGGGTCTCTGCTGGGTCTGCCGGCGCCTGAAGATCAGCGCTTGGCGTGACGTCGAACAACCCACGCTGTTCACTGAATAGCTTTGCCTGCCGCGTCGCCATTCCCGGCGACATCGAGCCCGCTTTTCTCACCACGTGGCGAGACGAAGTGGGTGAGAAGCCCGTCAGTACAAGGCGTGCGCCGCTCGGCGCCGCATTTCTTGAATAATGCGGGCGTACTTGAACCCTACGTTGAGCACGGTGAGCAAGCGCAACGCAGTAATGGCGGGCCTATGGCGTGCTTCGACCGTCAGGTGGTGAGAAATCCGGGCTAGCCCCGTGGCGGAGCGCCCTTTCGGTGTGCCGCTCGAGATTCCCCTCGACGTCTGGGGTAATGTAGCTGCCGGTTGTAGCGCGTGGCTGGGCCGTCGTTTCGCCCAGGCCCGTCGCCTTTTCTCGAATCGGCCGATCCCGGCCCAAGGCGGCGGTCAATCGTCCTCGGCCCTCGCTATTCTGGAGGGAAGTGCGAGGACCGGCCTCGCTCGGCCATGAGAAAAGAAAAAAACGAAACAAACCCAATTTCTAGCACAACCGTTGTGTAATCAATGGGTTGCGATTGTTTGGCAACTGGCTTTCGCAGCTTGTTTTGCCTTGAACCAGAAGCCTGACTGCTGCTTCGCGTCCTCGGATGTGGGTCGCAGGACGACTGCGTCTTCCCGTCCAAGAATGACCCTGAATGGGGTTGGGCGAGAAAAGGGGTCGGCGCTGGATGTGAAAGAATGAGGACGGCCGCGGATGACCGCTAGGAAAACCGATCTTCAGCTTGTCGGGCTTTGCAAGGAATATCCCACTGCCGGCGATCCGTTGGTCGTCGTTCGTGACGTGTCGCTTTCCTTGAGCCGCGGGGAGGGCTTGGCCATTATGGGTCCCTCCGGATCGGGGAAAAGCACGCTGCTGTTCATGGTCGGGGCGTTGGAGACGCCCACCCGGGGAACCATCACGCTCGACGGCCGTAACCCGTTCGATCTGCCGGGAAAGCAGCTGGCGGCGTTCCGCAACCGCCGGATCGGTTTTGTATTTCAAGACCACCACTTGCTGCCGCAGTGCTCGGCCTTCGAAAATGTCCTCATCCCAACGATGGCGCCCGGTTCGACGCGCCAGGGCGGGGAAGCGGAGCAGGCCGCTCGCCGGCTTCTCGATCGGGTTGGCCTCGCCGGCCGCCTCGATCACCGTCCGGCGGAGCTTTCCGGCGGCGAACGTCAAAGGGTGGCGATTGCGCGGGCTCTGATCAACTCCCCGCCAGTCGTTTTGGCGGATGAGCCGACGGGAAACCTTGACCGTCGCACGGCCGCCACCGTCGCCGACCTGTTGCTGGAGTTACATCGGGAGGAAAAGACGATTCTCCTGCTCGCCACCCATAGCCCGGCCTTGGCGGAAAGGTTCTCCCGCCGCGGCGAGCTGCATGAGGGCCGACTGGAGTCCGTATCCTGAGCCGAGCCGCGGGCGATGAGCCTGCGGTCAAGAGTGCGAATCAATTCGGCGGGGGGATAAACCCGTTGTGGTTACGGCGCGGCAACCGCACTCTTGCGGACGCAACTCGCTGACGGTTAGTTCGCGGCTGCACGCTACGTGGGACGCGCAGCCGCGATAGCCAAGGAGAGAGATAGGTAACAAACTGTCTCTGTCCATACCATCGAGAGGTTGGCGAAAAAACTTCAGCCCGTTTTTCTCGCCCGTAGCTCGAACGCTTTTCCCTAGGCGGCCGGCGGTGGCTGGTAGCGTTCAACCTGGATCTGATCCTCACGGGCTTGGGCCTGCGCAAGATCGTATGCGGCCTGCATTCTGATCCAACTTTCGGGCGTTGAGCCGAACGCCTTCGATAGCCGAATAGCCATTTCCGGAGACACGCCCGCCTTGCCGTTGATCAGGCGCGAAAGCGCAGCCCGGCTGACGCCCAGTACCTTGGCGGCTTCGGTCACCGACAGGCCGAGCGGTTCCAGACAGTCAACCCGGACCGAAAGACCGGGATGGGGTGGATTTTTCATCGGCATGGCAGTTTCTCCTTTCTTCTAGTGGTAGTCGACCAGATCGACGTCGAACGCATCGCCTTCTTCAAAGCGGAAGATGATCCGCCAATTGGCCTTCACCCTCACCGACCAGTAGCCCTTCAGGTCGCCCTTCAGCGCATGGAGCCGGTAGCTCGGTATGGGAGAGAGCACGTAGGAAGGGGTAACATCGAATGAGATGAGCTCGCCGGGAGCGGTGATCGAGACGGAAGGGCTGGCGAAGCATTTTCGCCGCACGTTGCGCCGCCAAGTTGTGCGCGCGGTCGACGGGATATCGCTGGCCGTCGAGCCCGGGGCCGCTTTCGGCCTTCTGGGGCCCAACGGATCAGGCAAGACCACCTTCGTCAAGCTGTTGCTGGGAGTCATACGTCCCACCGCCGGCCAGGCGCGTTTGTTCGGCAGGAACTGCCGAGAACCCGAAGCCCGCCGCCGGATCGGCTACTTGCCCGAGAACCATCGCTTCCCCACCTATAACACCGGCCGGCAGATGCTCGAGTTCTATGCCGCTCTCTCCGGCGTGGCCTCGGAAGAAAGAAAACGAAGAGCCGGGGAACTGCTCGAGCGCGTCGCGCTGGACGGCTGGGGAGACGTGCGTGTGGGCAAGTACTCGAAGGGCATGCTGCAGCGCCTCGGACTCGCGCAGGCCCTGATGCACCGCCCTTCTCTGCTGATCCTTGACGAACCGAGCGACGGGGTGGACCCGGTCGGCCGGCGGCTGATTCGCGAGATTCTTGAGGGGCTGCGGCAAGAAGGCACGGCCATCTTCTTGAACTCGCATTTGCTGGCCGAGGTCGAGTTGTTCTGCGAGCAGGTGGCGATCATCCGCCGCGGGGAGGTGGCTTTGACGGGGCGGGTGCGGGAGCTGACGGCGGGAAGCGGCTACCGGCTGACGGCGGTCGATGTTACGGACAGTGCCTTGAACGAAATACGGGAGAAAGCGGCAAGCGTTTCCTCGCAAGACGGCATGCTTCACCTAGATTTCCCCGACCGCGAAGCCGCGAATCTCGCGATTGACGTGCTGCGCCGCGAGGGCGTCAAGGTGGAAGAGCTTCGCGCTCAGCGCTCCACGCTGGAGGAGGTCTTCGTGCGGGTGGTCGAAGAGGCGCGGAAACAATGATTTTCAGCAGCCCTATCCTCGCCCTGATCGGCGACACGTTCCGGGAGTCCCTGTCTCGGAAGATTTTCTGGGGATTCCTGGGCTGTTCGACGGTCTTGATCCTTCTCTTCTTGCTGGTGCTCAACATCGACCTTGTCGAAGGAGGGGTGGCGGCCATTGCAGTGTTCGGCATGGAGGTCAATCAGGGCCGGACGGTGCCGGTAGAAGAGCTGGTTGGGGTCGTCCTGGGGGCCGTGGCGGTGTTCTTGTTCACCGCCGGGCTGTTTCTGGCCATCTTCGCGGCCGCCGGCCTGATTCCGACGGTCTTTGAGCCGGGGCGGATTGAACTGCTGCTGTCGAAGCCGGTCTCTCGTCCGACGCTGCTGCTGGGCAAGTTTCTGGGAACGCTGGCGGTGATTGGGGTGAACCTCTTCTATCTCGTTCTCGGCGTCTGGGTCATTCTCGGTTCCAAAACCGAGATCTGGAAGGCCGAATTTCTGCTCGCAGCCGCGTTGGCGATGTTTGCTTTCGCGGTGCTGCTACCGGTGATCGTCTTCGTGGCGGTTGTCTCGGACAGCGCGGTGCTGGCGACGATGGTGACGTATTTCGTAGCGCTGATGAGCCTGATCTTCTCGCAGCACGAGCGCATCGCTCCTTATTTCGACTCCCAGTGGCCTCGGGATTTGGTAAAAGGTCTCGACTACGTTTTCCCCAAGCTCTACGAGATCGGGAACACGGCGAGACTGGTGCTCATGGAGCGGGAGTTAACGTCTTGGATGCCGATTTGGAGCTCGGGGATCTTCGCCGTGGTGGTGTTGGGGGCGGGTGTCTGGTTTTTCCAAAGGAAGGACTATTGATCACATGTTGACGAACGGTTTCCCCCGTAGGGGGTTTGTCAAGAAACAACTCACCAATCGGTCCACAGCGTGTTTGCTGGCGGTGCTCGTTGCCGCGGTTTTCGCTTTCTCCTCCTGTCAGACGGAGGACGAGAGCCGATCTTCGGGGCTGGACCGCGAACTCGCCGCCTTGCTGCCGTCTGAGGATTCAGGCGTGGGCGGCCTGGATATGAAGCGGCTGAAAGCCACTCCCGTTTACCGGTTGTGGGAAGAGAGTCGAGAGAACGAGCAAGCTCATCAGAATTTCGACCGCATGGCGGCTGAGATCGGCTTGGACCCGCGGCGGGATCTCCATCAAGTCCTGGCGGCCTGGTGGATCGATCGACCCGATGACAAGGGTGAGTCGCTCGGGGTACAGTCTCTTGTCGTCGCCAGAGGACGCTTCAGCCTCACAGACACCGTTCGGAAGTGGCTCGAGGACCACACCGACCTCGAAGAGTACCGTGGCGTCACCGTGTATCATCCGCCTACGCCGGAAACGAGCGGCTCAACACCCGAGGCGCCGGGAACAGACTTCCTTAGGCAGCGGGAGCATGGCCTCTCCCTGGTGTTCCTTGACGCGCAGATAGCAGTCGCTGGAACTAAGCCCGCTGTGATGGCCGCGATCGACCGCAAAATGGACGCCGGCGCAAGTCTCCTCGACAACAAGCCGTTGCTTGAAAGGGCGGAAGCGCTCAACTTGTCGAACCATCTCTGGTCCGTTTCCTTGAACACCGGAGAGTTTTGGGACACCCAGGTCGGCAGCTTGCCGAGCGGGATCGACATCCCCGCCTTCGGCATCTTCCGCTCCATGGAGAGATCGAGTCTGGCGGCGGATCTCACGGACGGAATCGATGTTCAGACCGAGGGTGTTTGCGCTACCCCGGAGGATGCCAAGACGCTGGCCGATGCCGGCCGGGGGATGGTGGCGTTGGGCCGGCTGACGTTGAGCGGGAAATATCCCCAGGCGATGACGCTGTTCGACGCGATCGATGTAGCGGCGGAAGAAAGGCTGATCCGCGCGTCCGTGAAGATGACGACGGCGGAGTTCGAAAGCCTGCTGGCGGCTTTCAAGGCAGAGCGCGATTCGAAGTCGGACTAGCCCGCATTTCTCACCACCTGACGGCCGAAGCACGCAATAGGCTCGCCATTACTGCGTGGCGCCTGCTCGCCGTGCTCAACGTAGTGCTGGCTTTCATTCCTTTGGGCGGGGCACAGGATTGGCCGCGAGCCATGGCCGCTCCGTCGAAAGCCCGCCGGTTTTCATTCCCTTGGGTGGGCTGCGGGACCATGGGCACTCCCTCACGGCCACGGCTCGCGGCGACAGTTCGCGCAGATCGTCCAGCGTACAGTATGTCGGCAAGTGGGCGGGATGAATCGCGCCCCCACACCCCTGATGGCGGACATTTGGTTACACTCCTGCCGGCTGCTGGTGAGAAAAGCAGGTTAGCGGCGAGCTTCAAAAGTCAACGTACACATCCTCTGACTTTCCGAACCGCGCGCTACTCCTGTTCCTTCTTGAAGATGATCTCGTCGATCAGGCCGTAGTCTTTGGCCTGTTCGGCGTCGAGAATGAAATCGCGCTCGACGTCTTTGTTGATGGTTTCGGCTTTTTGCCCGCTGTGCTGGGCGAGAATCTGGTTGATCTTTTCGCGCATGCGCAGGATTTCGCGCGCTTGGATGTCGATGTCGGTCGCCTGTCCGGCCAGCCCGGAGATCGAGGGCTGATGGAGCAGGAAACGGGAATTGGGAAGTCCGTATCGCTTGTCCTTGGCGCCCGCCGCCATCAGTACGGCGGCCATCGACGCGGCCTGTCCGACGCAAACCGTCGTGATGTCGGGACGCACGAACTGCATCGTGTCGTAGATGGCCATCCCGGCGGTGATCGATCCCCCGGGAGAGTTGATGTAAAGCCAAATATCGCGCTCCGGATTCTCGGCTTCAAGAAACAGCAACTGCGCGGTGATCAGATTGGCGGCGTTGTCGTCGATCGGGAAGCCGACGAAAATGATGTTATCCCGCAGCAAGCGCGAGTAAATGTCATACGCGCGCTCTCCCCGACTGGTCTGCTCCACGACCATGGGAACCAGACCGGCGTGTGGTTGAATCATTCTGGACATATACGTTCCTTCTGTTGATTAGCTTGGCCGGCGGCCGCGTGCGCGAACCCAGACAATAGGGGAAAACCCCAACCGTTACGTGGCCTCAACCTCATGATCGACCTTCTCGGCTTCATCCAAGAGAAAGCTCAGGGTCTTGTTGTTGCTCATTTGCGCTTGCATGCGGTCTAAGGCGCCCTCCTCGGCCAGCTTTTCACGCGCCGCCGCCGGGGATTGCCGCGTCTGTTCCGCATAGCGCTTGACCTGCTCGTCGATCTCCTCCGAACTGGCGCTGATGTTTTCCGCTTGCGCAATTCTTTCCAACAACAGGCTAGCCTTGACATCGCGGACAGCGCTGTCCCGCTCCGCGTCGCGCACCTTGTCCCAATCCCAATCAAGCTTCGACACGTCAACGCCCTGTTGCTTGAGGGAACGCAGTTGACGTTCGAGCCGGCTGGCGATCTGCCGATCCACCAACTCTTCGGGAACCGGGAAATCGTGCCTTTTGATCAATTCATTGATCAGCGCCTCTTGGGCGGCCTCGGTAGCCTGACGCCTGCGCTGGTTTTCGACTAACTCATGCAGGTGACGCCGGACTTCCTCCAGCGTGCGGAAGTCGCCGAGATCGGCGGCGAAGTCGTCGTTGAGTTCGGGCAACTCCTTTTCCCGCAATCCCTTGACCTGGGCATGAAAAGAGAACGTCTTGCCGGCAAGCGTTCGGTTGGAGAAATCCTCGGGATAGCGCACGTCGAAATCCAGCTCGTCGCCCGGACTCTTCCCGCGCAGATGCTCGTTGAATTCCGGCAAGGTTTCTTCATTGCCGATCGTGACGGTGGTCTCCTCCTGTTCGATAGGCGGCGCGCCGTCTTTGGAAGTTCCCCGCAGCGACAAGACGGCAATGTCGCCGTCAGCGAGCGGGCGAGAGTCGAGATTGCGAAAGCCGGCGTGCCGCTCGCGGAGCTGTTCCAACTCCTGGGCGACCTCCTCTTCGCTCACCTCCGGTTCACGAAAAGGGACCTCAAGGCGACGGTAGTCAGCCAACTCGAACTCAGGATAGACTTCAAATTCAGCGTGGAACCGCATCGCCTCGCCGTTCTCCAGGTGAAGGTCGCCCACCTGGGGAGAGCCGACGACTCGCAGCTTCTGTTGTTGCGCCTGCTCCAAAAAGAAGCGGGGGACGAGTTTGTCGATGATCTCCTGCCGGATTTCCTTTTGGTAGCGGGAGCGGACAATACTGTCGGGCGCCTTGCCGGGCCGGAACCCGGGAATCTTCGCGCCGCCTCGGAGGGCCTTGACGATGCGGCCCGTTTCCTGCTCGACCTCCTCCCAAGGTACGCTGATCTCCAGTTCGCGCTTACAGCTCTCTGTCGCCGGCAAATAGACCTCGATCCTCTTAGAACCATTATTTTAGCGCAGTCGCCGCCGATCTCCAGCGGACAAGGGCGCCGAAGATAGTTCGCACACTATGGCCCGCTAGCGGTGGACCGGGAGTCTCGGCGCGATCCGGCCCCCGAGTCCGGAGGGACAAAGGCGCGATTTTGTAGCGCTGCGAGTCCTTGGGACGCTCTCGCCCTCCTCAATCCTTCAATCGGTGGGGCAAAACCCCCACTCACGGGGTCGTCTCACCCACGATATTGCCTTGCTGTCATCAAAACACTTCTTTTTGTACGGGTGCGGGACGGAATCCGAATTACTGAAGGGAGGGACGGTCCCCTCCACGCGACCCTAGAGGGATTGCGCGCCAAAACTAACAGAAAGAAGAGCAAGCAACTTATAGGAGCTGAAATGGCAAACACCGCAGATCTATGCAGAGAACTGGTGGATAAAGTCGACGATTGCTTGGCCATCGGGGTTGTCGACCTCAACACCGGGATGTTAATCGGAGTTCACCACACGGTCGCGTACTTTACGCAATCTTACTTGGACGCCGTGGCGGCCGCGGCCGTCGAAATGTTTCGCGGCAAGAACGTCCGCCGCGTTGAGGAGTTGCTCTCCAAGCAGCGTGGCGAGGACGTCAAAGGTTCTTTCGAGGAAACTTTCATGGCTCTTCCGGGTTTTTAGTGGGTGGCCAACGGGTAGCCGGCTCCTCCATCCTGCCGACCCGACGTCGCCCGCAGTCACATCGGAGCCCAAAAGGCGGCCAAGAAATCCCCAAATACCCTACACGCCAGTCCGGTCGTGGGCAACTCGTAAAGGGAATAAGACACTGATAAACAGGGAGTTATCTCTTTGAGTGTGGCCACTGGATGACAGTTGTGGATCTGCATTTCACAGCCTTCGGGAGACTGTACGACTACCTGCCAGCAGCCTTGCTCTACTCGTAACCCTTTGTTTATCAGTAATTCTTTTTGGCCAACGCAGTCGCCGCCCGGCCTTGGGGGCCGTAGAGTTGTCACGAAGCCCTTGAATGGCACCGAAGCAGGCTCCGGGAGGTCGGCCTCACAGTGGCGAGGGATCCGTCACTCACCGCCGCCAGCCACTAAAATCCCAGAAGAGCCACTTTCATCTCTTCGCCGAAGGTCTATCACTTCATGACGATCATCCGCGAGAAGAGCGCCGCCGTGGTCATGGTGACCAAGAAGACCACAAGTCAAGGCATGGGCTGGTCGGCGCTCCGCAACTCCCTCGACGATATCACGCTGACGTTGGCCTAGCCCGCTTTTCTCACCAGGTGGCGAGGCGAAGTGCGTGAGAGGACTGCCAGTACCAGGCGCGCGCCGCTCGGCGCCGCATTTCTTAATCATGCGGGCGTACTTGAACCCTACGTTGAGCACGGCGAGCAGGCGCAACGAGGTAACGGCGGACCGCTTGCGCGCCTCGATCGTCGGCCGGCGAGCAATGCCGGCTCACAATTCATGCACGGGAGTCCGGACGGATCCTCTCAGTCGATCACCAGCACCGCTTTGCCGACGATCTTGCGCCGACCCAGGTCTGCTAACGCCGCCGGGGCTTGCGACAGCGGATAGGTGACGGAAACAGAGGGCCGGATCTTGCCTTGCCGGTGGAAATCAATGAGCGTCTGCTGGGCCGCGGCCAGGTAGCCGGGGTGTTCGTCCACATGGCGGCCCCAAAACACGCCCACGACGGACATATTTTTGAGCAGAACACGATTGGCGGCGATCGAGGGAATGCGGCCCGCGGCGAAGCCGACTACGAGCAGGCGTCCGTCGGGCGCGATGCATTTGGTGGAGAGGTCGAAAACCTCGCCGCCGACGGGATCGTAGATCACATCGGCGCCGCGGCCCGAGGTGATTTCCTTCACCTGATCCACCCAGCTTGCCTCCGCGTATCCGATCGCGTGGTCGGCCCCTTGGGCGCGGCAAAAGGTGAGTTTCTCATCGCGGCCCGCGGTGGCGATGGTTCGCGCGCCAAGAGCCTTGCCAAGCTGAAGCGCCGCCACGCCGACGCCACTGGCCCCGGCGTGCACCAGCAGCCACTCGGCTTCCTGCAACCTGGCTCGATGTGTGAGGGCAAAGTAGCTTGTTTGATAGGTAATGGCCATCCCCGCTGCTGCCGGGAAGCCCATGTCGTCGGGTTTGGGGAATGTTCGGTCGGCCGCGGCGAGAGAGTATTCCGCATAGCCGCCTCCGTCGGGAAAAGCAAGTACCGATTCGCCCACGGAAAACTTCCCCGCGCCTTCGCCCACCGCCTCGACCTGGCCGGCGACTTCCCGGCCCACCGTAAACGGAAACGAGGGCTTGGACTGGTATTTCCCTTGGATCTGCAGAATGTCGAAGAAGTTCAGCCCCGCGGCCCGGTTGCGAATGAGAACCTGCCCCGGGCCCGGCGCGGGCAGAGGCACGTCGTCCAGGGTCATCTCCTCGGGTTCACCGAACACGGTAACTTGCCAGGCTTTCATCGGGAGATGGCTTTCTGCGAGAATCTGTAGGCGCAAACCGGAGGTTCGCCGCCCTGCAAGCCGTCAGCGTAGCACAGGGCTGCGTTGTCACCTACCAAAGCCGGAGGCGGCGATAAGGGCGGCCGGTGTTACCACTCTGAGGACCAAGTGACTCCGAACTCCATCCGCGGATCTAAGTTCCTCGCGGTTCTCTGCACGCTGCTCGCGATTGCCTGCGGCCCCGCGTTTCGGCCCAAACAGGCTCGGTTCGTGGTGCCCGGCTGCGAGGAGAGCAGCGCCCCTCTCGGTTCCGAAACGCAATGGGAGGTGCGACCCGAGCCGGTCCTGAACCCCGGCCCAACCGGAACCTGGGATTCCGTGGACGTTCTCAACCCCAGCGTCGTCAGGGTGGGCAAAACGTTTTACAACCTCTATTCGGGATTTGACGGCAAGACCTGGCACACCGGACTGGCGACATTGGCCGAGGGCGCAAGTTGGGACAAACAGGGAACGGGACCCGTAATTTCGCCCGACCCGGCGACCTGGGAGGGCGGCTACATTGCGGCCAACGGTTCTCTCGGTCATGACGGCGACCACTTTCTCTATTGGTATCAGGCGGGACCGCGCGGCGGGACCAGCGTTGGGCTGGCGGACTCCGTCGATGCGACATGCTGGTCGAAACACGGTAGGGCGGTCCTGGCGCCCGGCCCTTCAAGATCGTGGGATGAAACCGCTGTCGGCGATCCCTACGTGGTCCGCCGCCAGGGAACCTACACCATGTACTACTTAGGCCAGAATCGGTTCGGGATTCAGCGCCTCGGGGTAGCGCGCTCGACCAATGGTGTTCACTGGCAGAAATCGCACGCCAACCCGATCCTCGACACCGGCCCGCCCGGCAGCTTTGATGAGCGGGGTCTCGGCGAACCGGCGGTCTTTTGCGCCGCGGATCGGTATCTGATGCTCTACACCGGCCGGGACGCAAACGAAGACCGGCGCATCGGCTGGGCCGAGTCGGTGAACGGTGTAGACTGGAAGAAGTTGCCCACCCTGCCCTTGCTTGAGGGTTCGCAAGCGTGGAACTCGCACGTTGTTTGTGATCCAAGCGTGTGGAGACGCGGCGGCGATCTTTTGGTCTGGTTCGGGGGCGGAAACCGGCCCTCTCCGGACGAGAATCTCAACGGCCGGATTGGCCTGGCGATTTTGAGGACCAAGGGCAGCGAGTAAATACAGGTAACTTTTCACTCGCGGGCCCCGAAACTTCAAATAGGCCGCGACACGACTCGGCCGGTTCGACCCGCTGGAAGCATTCGGAGCTTGCAACCCCTGGCTCAACCCCGGCATCGAACGAAATGAAGCCGCCAATGGCAATCTCCCGGAAACTCGCAGTGCTCTCCCTGCTGCTTGCCATAGTTCATGTTTCGGGGCAGGCCCAGTTGGCTTCCCGCCAGCCTAAATACGATCCCGTCCAGTGGTCGCTGGCGTTTGATCCCCAATCGGCGCGTCCCGGCCGGCGAGCCGTCGGTCTGCTAAAGGCGGAAATCGAACCCGGCTGGCACCTCTACTCGCCGACCACGCCGGCGGGAGGACCGATCCCAACGAAGATCGAAATGGCCGAGTCGCCCTCGGTTGCGAGCTGGAAGCTGTTTCAGCCCCCACCCAACCGCCGGATCGACGAGAACTTTCAACTCGAGACCGAGACTTACGAAGACGAAGCCGTCTTTCAATTCGACATTCTGCTGGCGGAGGATGCCTCGCTCGGCTCACCGGAGCTCGAGGCAAGGGTTCGCTATCAAGTCTGCGACGACCGGCTCTGTCTGCCGCCCGTCAGGAAGACGGCAACGGCTGCACTGAAAATAGATCCGGCGGCCACGGCGGCGGCGCCTGCCATTGCCGACGGCTACGTGGAAGCAACCGCGGCGGCTGCTTTAACCCCGTCAGCGCAAACCGCGGCCGCAGCGGCTCGTCTGACTCGGCTTCCCACGCCACAGTCAGAGGGGATCATTCCGTTCGCCGGGATTGCATTCGGGTTCGGCCTGCTGGCGATCTTCACGCCCTGTGTATTCCCGATGATTCCGATCACCATGTCGTACTTTGTCAGCACGCAAGCAGGTTCGAAGAAACCTTCCTTCGTCCAGGCAACGATATTCTGTGTCGGCGTGGTTGTGCTTTTCACCGGTTTGGGGACGATTGTTTCGCTGGCGCTGGGACCTTTCGGGCTTCTCCAACTGGGCTCGAATGTCTGGATCAACTTGTTCATTGCGCTGGTGTTCGTCGCCTTTGCGGCCAGTCTGTTGGGCGCTTTCGAGATCAGCGTCCCAAGCGGTCTGCTGACCAAGCTCGACCGCGTGGCAGGCCGCGGCGGGACTGTGGGCACGCTGGTGATGGGACTGGTGTTTGCACTGGCCTCGTTTGCCTGTACGGGACCTTTCGTTGGTGCGTTACTGGCCGGGTCGATTCAGGGAGATGTGAGTTGGCCGATCTTTGGGATGCTGATGTTTTCAACCGGGCTGGCGCTACCGTTCTTTTTCTTGGCCCTGTTCCCCGCC
The DNA here is from genome assembly GCA_965206025.1 of Bryobacterales bacterium. Classification (GTDB taxonomy): domain Bacteria; phylum Acidobacteriota; class Terriglobia; order Bryobacterales; family UBA6623. The sequence continues at coordinate 746,262 of CBDBIU010000005.1, forward strand.
TACCTGTCGCGGCTGCCTAAGAGCGGGGGTTGGCTGGCCCGCACCAAGGCGACGATGGGGTTCGTCATTTTGGCGGTGGCGGTGAAGTACCTCAGCAACGTCGACCAGATGTATCAGTGGCACATCTTGACCCGTGAGCGTTTTTTGGCTCTGTGGATTGTTCTGCTGGCGCTTGCCGGGATGTATCTGCTGGGGTTGGTGCGGCTGGCCGCGGACGATGACTCGTCGATCGGCATCGGGCGCTTGGCTATCGGCGGCCTGTTTCTCGTCTTGGCTGTCAGCCTGATTCCGGGCATGTTCGGATCCCGACTGGGCGAAATTGATGCCTACGTGCCGCCCGCGGAGTACTCGGGCCTGACGTTGGCGGGGTTTGGGTCCGGCGGTTCCGAGACCACGTGGCTCAAGAATGACTACCAAGCAGCACTCCAGATCGCCCGGGAGCAAGGGAAGGCCGTGCTGGTAAGCTTCACCGGCTACGCCTGCACGAACTGCCACTGGATGAAGGCCAACATGTTCACCCGACCAGAGATCGCCGGAGCCTTAGACGGTCTGGTGTTGCTTGAACTCTACACTGACGGTGTCGACGACGCTTCTTTGGCCAATCAAAAGCTGCAACTGGACCGCTTCGGTACGGTCGCCATCCCCTACTACGCCATCGTCCACCCGGACGAGAGCATCGCGGCCGAGTTTCCCGGAAGCACCCGCGACGTCGAGGAGTTTCGCCGCTTTCTGAGCCTCGCGCCGCTCGTGTAAGCGGGACCGCCGGCTTTCTCTGCTGTCATACCGATTGGGGCGGAAGGCCCGGCGGCCAAGGCTCGCGGCAACAGTCTGTGCATATCGCTCAGCTTGGAGTACGCCGGCAAGCGCGGGCGATGAATCGCCCCCTTGGTGCCCAGCATGGGCTGTTTACTTGTGAGTTGCCACGTACTCCCCGGAACCGACGGAGGTAACCGGAGGGTGCCGCCTTGACCTCATGGCCCGCTTGCTTCAAGCTCAATTGAAGCGGCGGTCTAGTTTTCGTCTTGTTTGCGCCTTGCGGTTTTCATTCCATGGGAGCGTCTCTTGGAACAAGCGGCCGCGGGGCTTCGTATCCCCACTAGGAGAGCAGACTCGTGCCCTACTGCACAGCATGCGGCCGGCAAGTCCTCGATACGGACGCATACTGCCGCCAGTGCGGCCGATCCCAACCCACGGCAGCCTCTCGCGGCGGGCCGGCCATCAGTCCGCGCGCGGCGTCGATTCTCTGCTACATCCCCTGGCTCGGCTGGATCGCTAGCCTGTACGTGCTCGCCGCCGACAAATTTCGACAAGCTAAGGACGTTCGCTTCCACGCCTACCAGGGTCTTTACCTATTTGTCGCTTGGCTGCTCGTGCACTGGACGATCGGACTATGGCTGCGCGTCATGCCGGGGCCCTACATTCCCATTGATAAGCTCCTCGAGTTGGCTCTGCTGGTCGTTTGGATCTTCATGCTGCTCAAGACCAGCAAAGGCGAACGCTACACCTTGCCGTTGCTGGGCGAGCTCGCCCAGCGCTCCTTGTAGTTAGTAGGATTCCTCTCAAATCCGTTTAGCCCGCTTTTCTCGCCAGCTGCAGGTAGAAGTGCAAGCAAATGCCCGCCGTCAGGGATGTAGGGGCGCGATTCATCGCGCCCGCTTGCCGACATGGTTGTACGCAGGGAGTGGCACACAAACTGTCGCCGTGAGCGATGACCGCCGCGCCCTTCGCCTCATCCACCGCGGCCGTGGTGAGAAACGCGGGTTAGCCCGGATTCTACTTTGGAAACGGGATCTGTCTGCAACCCAAGTGTATGTTACGGGCCGCATTTTCACGCTACGGAGCGTAGGAAATTCGGGGCAACTCGATGCGTGGCGAGGCGAAGGGCTTGAGAGGCCGTCAGGACGACAAGTCGCCCGCGACCGGCGCGATGAGTCTCGCCTCTACGGACAATTCACACCGTGCTGACGGGGCGCGTCTCATCAGGGAAGAACCGTCGTGGTCGTGAGCCGACCGGAGCGTTTTAAACGGTCTTCCACGCCGGGCTCAAGCTGTTGTCGACACATAAGTTCATTGAAAACGGGATCGCGCCCGCGGCAGCATTTTCTCATCGAAGGATGAGCCTGAAGACGGGGGTTGGGGCTTTTTGAGTCGCTGGGGCTCCTTTCGGGCTTTTTGATTTTGAGTTTTGGGAAGGGGAGAATCGTCGTCGGGGTTGTGGGATTGTGGGAATCGCGGAGCGATTTCCAAGGGCGGTGGGAAACGAAGGGAAACCTGGTTTTGGTTTTCCTCGTTTTCCATCGCCCGTCATTTCCACAGCCCTCTTCCTGCTGTTCAGCACGGCGTGTTCGCGGAACGGAAACTGGCAAACAGCTTCTGCTTGGCTCGCTGCATCCGGCGGGCCGCCGCCGTGTCGCTTTCGGCCTGGGCAATGCGGCCCAGAGCCTCCAGCCTCTGCCCTGGCTTGAGATAGCTGGCGGCCTCGGGCAACTTCTCGAAAGATTCCCAAGGCGTCTGGTAGTGGCGGTACACCCGCTTCTGCTTGCCTTTGGCGTCGGTCTTGATCTCGGGCTGTCCGCAGGGCCGGTGGAAGTTCAAATAGGGATTGAAGTGCTGTTGGTAGAAGCGCTGGATGCGCCCCGCGTGCGGCGCCGCGATGTACGTATATCCCATGTGTTTGCGGATCACCGCGCCGTTTTTCGATTCCACCAAGCCGTTGTCGTTGGAGTGCCGCGGACGCGACTTGGTCTGTTCGATCAGCAGCTTGTTCAATAGCTTCTCCACCGTGCGATTGAGGAACTCGCTGCCGTTGTCGGAATGGGAGCCGCGGATACGAAAGGGAAACTGCTCGATCATGGCTTTCAGCAACGGCTCCAGCCAGGCTTCACTGATCGCGGGCGTGGCGCCGACCACTTGCCACTGGGTGACTTCATCCACGGCATTGATGTGGTAGACGCCCTTGACGCCATCGCGATCCCCTTGATGCACCGTATCCACTCGCAGAAAGCCGGGTTGGCCTTGCGGGTCGGGCCGGCGCCGCTCGCCGATCGACACCGCCGTGGGCCGGGTCTTGGTGAAATGCAGCCGCCGCTGGCGGTAGGCTCTGCGCCGCCGCAGGCGATAGATCTGGGCCACCGAGATCCCCGCCAGCCGCTCGTATTCGCGCTGCTGGTACTGCTGGTATTCCCGCTCGAGGATCTTGCGCGTGGCCGGGCCGCTGAGGGTTTCGTGGGCCTCGTCCACCGCCGCCAGCAGTTCGACGTCGGCGGGCGTGTACTTGCGGGCAAAGCGATGCCGCCGGTAGCGGGCGGGTTGGAGTTCTCCGCCCTGCCGGTACTGCTGGATCAGCCGCGTGATTTGCGCCCGGCTCAGTCCGGTCATCTTGACCAGATACTGCCGCAGCAGCCCTTTGTCGGCGCGGTTTTGGCGGCTGTAGCCGTGCTGGCGAAGCGTGCGCGCCACCCACGTGTAGATCTCGGCCCGCCCTTTGCCTTTGAATCGAATCTCCTCGCTGGAGTGGAGAAACTGCTGGATCTGTTGCAGGTTCAGCTTGCTGGTGTTTTGCACTTGGATAGTCAATTCCCAGCATGCCCACTCCCCGATCCTTCAGGCTCATCTTGTGTGAGAAACAAACTCCTCGTTCAGACTCATCTTGCATGAGACAAGACTGCGGCTACGCCCGCCTGCTCGCGTAAGCTACAATGTCGTTGGGTCGGGCCGTGGCGCAGCCTGGTAGCGCGCTTCCTTGGGGTGGAAGAGGTCCCGAGTTCAAATCTCGGCGGCCCGACCAATGTTTCTAAGAACTTAGTGGCCTCCTGGCCAACCAGGGGTTCCATTAAGGGTTCCAATTAAGCGGCTTTTCGGTCTGACTCCGGCCAGACATAGCCGCCTATTCTTTCTGCCGCAGCGTCTTGATCATCCAAGTGGCTGTATATGTCCTGGGTCATCAAGACCGACGTGTGACCCACCTGATCCCGCATCACTTCAGCCTCAACTCCTGCAGCACGTCCCCAAGTTGTGTACGCATGCCTGAAGTCGTGCCATGAGAACCGAGGTAAGCCTAGCCTTTCGGCTCTCGGCTTAACAATCCGTTCTAAGGCTCGGTTGAGGTCAATCGGAGAGTTGGTCCGTATCGAGAATGCGAAATCGTCTGGAGCTGTGAACTTGCACTGAGACCGCCAGTCGGCCATCAGATCCATCACCTTTGCAGGGACCGTTACGGTGCGCCTTGACCTAGGTGTCTTGGGAGTTCCGAGGTGGCCTCGGTAGACCGCTTCGTCAACCCTGACTGTGCAATCTCCAAAGTCGTTCCAGCGCAATGCCGCTAATTCCCCGCGTCGAAGCCCACTGAGTCCTGCCAAGCCCAAGATCGCCTTGTAGGGCTGTGGATGAGCCATGACAAGAGTTCTGAATTCTTCTGGCGTAGGGATTCTTCTGTCGCGAACTGGAGCCCTGGAAGGCAACCGGAATCGTCCTGCTGCTGGGTTGGAGCCAGGTCGAATCCAACCCCATTCCTCAGCCAAGGACAGCAGGCCTCGCAATCGAGCCCTGAGGTCCCGAACCGACTCGGGCGAAAGACCCCCCGTTGAGGCAGCAGTAAGGAACACTTGCACATCAGCCTTTTCGAGCTCTGAGACTGGAACACGCCCGAATGTGTTGCGAGCACGCTGGTAAGCCCACTCGTAGTTGTCTTGAGTAGAGTGCTTGAGGTTCGGCTTCACGGCTTCTCGCCATCTGGCAATCAGTTGGTTCACGGTCTTCTCCGAGTACTCAATGCCCTCCTCCAAGTCGTTAATAGGCTGGAGGAATTGCCGGGCCTCCCTACAGGCCTGGGAAAGGATCATCTCACCCAGTTTCCCGAGGCACTTGGTCTTCTTCACACGCCGGACTGTCCCGTCCGGCTGAGCCTGATCGATCCAATATCTGATCTTCCACTGTCCGTTCTCCTTCTTGGGTTTGGGGTTCTGCCCCCGTCTTCTTCGACGAGCCATATTTCTCCACCTCCTGAGAGATGGCTCGCCTGGTTGGACGGGCTGTAGTCTAGCAGACATCGGAGGAAGTAGTGATCAGGTTTCTGACTTAACCCTGTTCTGCATTCGGCAATCGAAGCCAAATTCGAAACAAGCTATTTCTTTCGAACAGGTTAGGCCCAGTCTCATGACTCTGCATTCGGTCTGCAATCGATCTGCATTCGCTGAGCAAAGGTTGGCGATTCGCAGATCGGTTGCAGAGCAAATGCAGAACAATGTGAACCGGGTTAAAGTACCTTAAAATCTTTAATCTCCTGACCAGGTAGGCTCGGTTGCCGAGTTCAGACGGAAGATCGTACTGGGGCGCCCTCCCTTTGGCGGCGTAACGCTATTGATCGCTCCCCACCCGGCGTCTTCCAATTTGTCGAACAGCTCCTGGGCATCCCTGCTCGTTTGGGAACCGGCCACCTTCGCGGTCACGAACTCTCTTACGCTGGCCGAGCCACCACGCTTCCGCAGGAATTCGATCGCTCGGGCCAGCTGCTTGTCCTCGTAAGTGCTGTGGAGGCTGGCATAAACCTTCCGGCCCTGACTCTTGAAGTAATCCACCAGGCGTACCGCGCCCCGGATACTGACCTCGTCGACGTCTTCGGATTCGACTTCGTCACTCCCAACCCTGGCCATTTGCAGGATCAGCGCAAAGCGAGCGCAGTACCCTTTCAGCTTGGCCCAAGGCGCTCTTAGCGGGTAGGGGAAATCCGGGGCATTCATTTCGTCGACATGCTCGTCGTAGAACTGGATCCATCTCGCCTTCCCCCTTTCGGTCAGGCAAACAAAATGTTTTTGTCCGGGGAGTAGGCTGATCCTGGGCCTCAGGCTGAAAAGTTCCTCGAAGACTTTCTTGTAGCCAGCCACCGTGGATTGGGCAGGCGCTGCGTCGGTCCAGCGAGCTGCTTGCGTCTCGGGGAACGCGAAAAGGATCCGCGAAAGGAAACCATCTTCCCGCCCTCGCTCATCGTTCAACTCCGAAAGAACGTCGGGCGGAATGGCACCGGCTACGCAGACGAACGGTTGTTCCAGGTGAAGAGGCTCTGGGCGGTTTCGGCGGTTGATCATTACGGGGGCCGAGTTCCAAAAGCTTGACCAAGTCTGGCGATCCGCGCCACCGGTCCCTTTGTACTGGTTAAAACCTCTCGCCCATCCGGCCAGCTCATCTTGGTAGAAGAGCAAACCCCTCGGATTTTCTAGAAGGACATCGGCTAGAGCTTCGGTCGTCGAGTCGCTTGTGAAGGCTTGCTTTCGAACGGGTGGATCGCCGTCTTGGCCTTTTTCCGTCTGCTCCGGCTGCTGCCCTGTCTTCGCTTTGTGCTGAGCCCAATCGCGCCTGAAGTCCTCCTGCAGCTTCGTTTGATGTTCAAAGACCCCCGCCAACGCTTGCTGAAGAGCGGGCGACTTGGCGCTACCTGGTTCCGCGACGATGGCGGTCCAAAGGGTAGGGAGCTCCTGCCAACCCGGCTTGAGCTCAAGGCGCCGGGTCGTACCGACGGCTACCCCCAGGGCCGAAAGGAGGGGGACGGCAATGAACTCCGCAGGTACTCCAATCGCCTGCGCGGACTCCTCAACGTAAAGCCGCAAGGGAGCTGGCAGAACGTCAACGGGGAAGGGATCGACCGCGATCTCACTCGGCGGTGGGTCGATGGGTTCGGTCTGCTTTCTTTCGGTGGCACGCCAGCCCGGCTCAAGCAAGTCCCGGAGGCTGTGCCAGTTCTTGTCGCTGCACGAAGCGTGATGACACCCCGCTGCAAGCGCCCCGTGGGGCAGCTGGGCTATGAAAGCGGAACCGGCACCGTGCTCCGGATTCCACGGGCATTGCTTAAAGCGCCAGACTCTGCCACTCCCGTTCCACGGGAAGGGCCCTTGGATTTCTAGGCCGCGAGATTCGATCCAATGCTCGACGTCAAAGCCTGCGGTATTGAACTTTGGGTGTCCTGAAGGGTGGAGGCCGGGTGCTAGCGCAGCCAACTCCTCCAGCCGCGCCAGCGGTACGCCTTCTCTTCCGCCGGATGGATCGACGATACGTGATCGCCGATGTGGGCGGTCCGGCGTGGCGTCACCTTTACGGGCGAGGGTGCCATAAACGCGAACCAGCCGCGCGGCGTTGTAGGTCGCTTCATCGACCACCGCGGTCTCGTCATTGAAAAGCGCCGCCAACGCCGTCAGGACTGCCTGTAATAGCTTCGCGGCCGCATTGTCGTTGGGCAGGTCGATTCGGTAGAGCAGATGCCAACCATTCCCGGACAAAGCGGAGAGCGGCGTTGGCCAACCCCTTTTCGAGAGAAGGTTTTCGATCTCGACCATACGCCCCAGGGCTGCCTCTTGCTCCGTGTCTGAGGCGGAAATTCCGGCTGGTCGAACCGGGTCAATGTCAATCGGGAGCCAGCGACGGCGGATGACCTCCTCATCTTTGGTCGTGCGCTTCACCCAAGGCTTGACGCGGTTTTTAGATCGGGCGAGGAGGTCGGGCGTGACTGGGTTCAAAGTCACGTACACGCCCGCCCCCCGAGCTATACCGTCCTCCGTGTGGGCCGCCCGCGCCAGCGCTTCGATGTTGTCAAAGTAACCGCTGACCACGCCGTCGTTTGTGTGCGTTTTGGGCACTCGGAGCTCCACGACCTCGTCTCCGGCACGCAAGAGCAGCAGGGTCCGCCTGATTTCTTCGAAATCACTCATCTCATCCTCCTGTCCAAGACCTGGGGCTAAACTGCTTTCAACTTTGCGGGAGAATGGGGAGATGAGACCAATCGCAACTGTTGCAGACTGGTGCAAACCGTCGCAGATGAGGGCTTAAGAGATTGATAACAAGGGAGTTATGTTTTTAGGTGGATAGAGTCTTCGTTCCGTTCAGGTGAGCCCAGCGGGCTTGGGGGCAGATCACTCCAGCTCTTGTTTCTCGTCTTCGCTAAGCTCCAGAGCATTTATCATCCTCGCCCGAGTAGCGGGTTGGGGATTCTTGCCAGCGTGGAATCTGTAGGCTGTCGATCTGTCCACCTTAGCCGCTGTGGCCCAAGCAGGTATCGACCACTCTTTTCGTTCGAGAGCTCGGTCGATTGCCCGCTGTCGAGGCGATTTGGGAGGAGTGGGGACAGGCCGGATTTCGGCTGAAGACAGTGGGCTTCCCAGCGTCTGACAGTAGCTGAAGAGCTGCCGGTGGACAAAACCTCTAGCTTCCTTGATCTTTTCACGGCGCCGCCAATCACTGTCCAAGGACTGATCCGCCATTAGTATTCGGCAAAAATCAGCGATGTGTCGCAAGACCTGCCAAGACTGCCAGAAATCAGAGAGCGCGGACAAGGAGAATCCGGAGTGATGATTGTAGAGGGTGTTATCGAGCTCGCAAACCGCTTCTCTAAGTTGATGAGCGAAGCTGACCACCTGCCTGCCTTCGAACCGATGGCCGGGTCCCTTGCTGGCTTCACGGGCGATTGCCTCGAAGTCCCAGTCAAGGCCCAAATAGCAAGCGCAGCTCGGAAGGATCGGTAACCCCTTTGTGGCTATATCCAGTACCTGCTGCGCAGTTAATGACTGGCTAGGACCAATGTCCTCGGGCTTCAAGAAGTCCTGAAACCGCCCACTCTGTACTGTTGGAGAGCTCTCATGGTCCTTCCTTTCGACGACTGGCACCGGACCATACCAAAGCTGATCTTTGTATGTGACGCCCTCAATCTTGTTTCCTCCCGCCGTGGCAACCGGTCGCCTTAAGAACCTCTTAGCTGCGCTCCGGGACCTGAACAGTCTGGGATCCGAAAAGGGCCCAGCGCCGAAGATGTCACTCGATAATATCGGGGGGCAAACGGCACAACTCCCTGACTCGGGTGTCAAAGGGCCTGAGCTTGTTTTGCGCGGCATGATCGCTCCCTTTGGCGATCCCCCTGATGAAGTTGGCCGCCAGCGGGTCAAGGGGAACCCGCTTGTCACCGCGCGCCGGCTAGGCGGCCTGTGACCAGGATAGCCTGGTTTGCCGCTCCTCGGGCTCTCTTGGGCGATAAGCCAGGCGTGCATGTGAAATCATCGATAAACCCCCAGATGGGACCCACGGCCGTGAAAAGGGGCATGGGGGTAGGGCGTGGGGTGCCTGGACCAGCGGCTCTCGCGCCGAGTCGGTGGAGGGGGTAAGCTCCATAAGGCCTAGGGGAACCGGTACGCGCGTTCAGCCTTTCCCTGGTTCCGACGAGGTTCAACGGCGGGGGGCCGATTGAGGCTCTTGGCGAGACAAGATCCTGTTCACCGCAAAGCCGTGCCAGGGCGTACCCTTCCGGGTTCGGAAGCCCTCTTCGTCAAGCTTCGCCGCCACCCGGTAGAACCCTAAACCGTCGTTCCTGAGCGCTGTCATGCGCTCTATGACACGCTTCTCGCCGGGATAGAACCCGTATGGCTTCCGCCCTTCGCAACGCCCTGTACGGGCTTTCTTGCGCTGCCGAGCGCCACGAAGCTTGATGACGATCATCGCCTTTTCATACTCAGCAATCGCCCCGAAGATTTGCCGCATCAGCTTGCGGGTGGGATCGTCTTGGCAAAGGTCCGGTTCGGTGACTGAGATGAGATCGAAGCCGTACTTGCGAAGGTCGCCAATGATCGTCTCTTGAACCATCAGGTCCCTAGCGAGACGGTCGAGCTTTTCGATCAGAATTACCTGGACGCCGTTGCCGTGAAGGGCCTCCATCATCCCCGACAAGGCGGGGCGGTTCTCTAGCTCCTTCGCACCGCTGACCCCTTCCTCGCGGTAGATCTTGACGATGCGGATGTTGTGGGTCTTGGCGTACTCGCGGATGGCCTTTAGCTGGCGAGTGAAGCCGTCACCCTTCACCTGCCCTTTTCCGCTCACTCGAAGGTAGGCAAAAGCAGCCTTTCTCACGCCCCAAGGGTACACGGGAAGGGCCTGCTTGTCAATACTTATTCTAAAGAAATAGTGTACACACTGAAAACAAAGCGCTTCTTTCGGACGTAGGCGAATGGGTACACTTCAAGCCTCCGGTCATCGCATGGTTGCTGTTGAGACTCTTCGGTCGAGTCAGTCCTGCCGAGCTTCGAGTCTTGGCGCCGTTTAGCGTGGTCACGAGGCGGCGGCGGAAGGAGAAGGGCTCAGCACTAAGGGACCCTGAAAACGAAGTGCACCCTGTGAGGAGGGCTTTGACCCCTTTACCTTCCCCCTTCCAACCCACACCCTACACCTAGCTTTCAGGGTGGAAGCCAGCGGTTGATTGCTAAAGGGTCCCTTTGGATCGGCGCTGGGCCGTCAGGTAGGATCTACATGTCATAATTGATGCACTGGCAGCGAGAGCGGTAATGGTTATCCGGGCCAGCCGGTCGGCCTAAAACCGGGATGGATTCAGGGAACACGACGGATGTCATTGCAAACAAAAGTTGGTTGCTGCCCGAGTTGGGGTCGGCGACTTCGTCTTAGGCCGACCAGAACAGGTTTGATCCAGGTCAGCCTAAACAGGGTTTAGCCCGACAACGAACTGAGCGCAGATGGATAAGCAAGTTGTCTCCAAGCAGCGGGTTGCCATGCATGGCGAGGTGTTGACCGGGAAACGGGAGGTCAACGCCATGCTGGATTTGATGAAGTCCGAGACCGACCGGACTGACTCGCGCTTCCTCGAACCCGCCTGTGGGACGGGCAACTTCCTGGCGGAAATCCTCGAACGCAAGCTCCGCGTGGTCGGGACGCGCTACGGCAAGAGCCAACTTGATTATGAACGCTATGCCATCCTGGCCGTGTCCTCCATCTACGGCATAGACATTCTGGAAGACAACGTCCGGCTGTGTCGCCAGCGCCTTTTCGGGATATTCGATCTGAATTACTTGCGCTTGTTCAAAGGCAAGTCACACGACGACTGCCGTGAATCCGTCCGATACATCCTTGAGCGGAACATCGTCCACGGCGATGCGCTTTCGCTTATGACCGTAAGCGATGACCCCAAGCCAATTGTTTTTTCCGAATGGTCTCTGGTCAATGGCAGCATGTTGAAGCGGCGGGACTTCAGCTTCCACGGGTTGCTCGCGCATGAAGCAATCAAGGAAATGCCGCTCTTTTCCGACCTCGGCGAGGATGTCTTCATCCCGACGCCGGAGAAGGAATACCCGCCGACCCATTTCTTGAAGGTGGCCGAGGTTGTCGAGCAGTAACTACAACCCGGACGTGCTGACTTGCATTGCCAACCTGAGCAGTGACGAAGTCTTCACGCCCCCTCAACTGGCGAACCAGATTCTTGACCTGCTTCCGGCGGAACTCTGGAGCAGCAAGAAAGCTACATTCCTAGATCCCTGCTGCAAATCCGGCGTCTTCCTGCGTGAAATCGCCAAGCGGCTCGACAAGGGGCTGGAAAAGCAAATCCCGGACCGCGCAAAGCGGCTAAACCACATCTTCCAGCAGCAACTCTACGGAATCGCCATCACGGAGTTGACCGCACTCCTTTCGCGGCGGTCCGTTTACTGTTCCAAGACGGCCAACGGGAAGTATTCCGTCTGCGAGTCCTTCAGCAATGCCGATGGAAACATCCGTTTCAGCCGAGTGGGGCACATTTGGGAGGACGGGCGATGCGTGTACTGCGGAGCCAATGAGGGGAGTTATGAGCGAGGGGCCGAGCTGGAAAGCCACGCCTACGGCTTCATTCATACCGACAAACCGGAGGAAATCTTCAACATGAAATTTGATGTCATCGTCAGCAATCCACCTTATCAACTGAGCGATGGGGGGTTCGGAGAAAGCGCGCGGCCGATTTACCATCTCTTCGTCGAGCAGGCCAAGAAACTAAACCCCCGCTACTTGACGATGATCACTCCGTCCCGATGGTTCGCGGGCGGGAAAGGATTAGATAAGTTTCGCGATGCCATGCTTCATGACCACCGCATTTCCCACCTCGTTGACTATCCGAAACTCTACGACGGATTCCCAGGCGTGAAGATCCGAGGTGGCGTCTCGTACTTCCTGTGGGATCGCGACCACAGCGGCTCTTGCTCCGTGCAGACGATGTGGGACGGTGAACCCCTCGGCCCACCGATGCAACGACGTTTGGACGCCTACGACGTTCTGGTCCGGTGGAACGAGGCGGTCTCAATTCTAGACAAGGTTCGCGCCTATCGCGTGCGCGGCAAGCCTGAACCGACACTGGAAGAGCGCGTGTCCAGCAGGAAGCCCTTTGGCTTACCCACAAACTTCCACGGGGCGGAATCGCCCAAAGGTCTGAAGCAGGCGATCAAGCTCTATGGATCAAAGCGTATCTCATGGGTCGAGCGAATGGATATTCAGCAAAACGTGGAATGGATCGCCGACTGGAAGGTCCTCATGACTGCCGTGCAAGGGACGAGCGCCGCAGTTGAGACCAAGTTCCTCAGCAACCCTATCATTGCCGGACCGGGCGAGGCGTGTACAGAGACGTACCTCGTGGCTGGGCGCTTCAACAGCGAGAAGTCGGCACAGCGCTACGCTGCGTATCTGCGGACGAGGTTCGTCAGATTTCTCGTGTCACTTCGCAAATCTACTCAACACGCGAATCGAAGCGTGTACGCATTCGTCCCGGATGTGTCGTTGAACCCCCACTGGACTGATGAGAAGCTCTACGAAAGGTATGGACTACGCAAGGACGAGATCGAGTTCATCGAGTCTGTGGTTCACCCGATGGAGTTGAGCGGTGAGTAACGGCTTTTTTCCTTCGCGCCCGTCATCGCGGCCCACCATCTACGCCTACGAGGATGCCAATCCGCAATACGCGGGCCTGCTTAAGGTGGGCTACACGACCGTGGACGCGCAGAGCCGCGTTGCCCAACAGTATCCGACGTTGCGTCCCGGCAAGCCGCCGTACCGGATCGTCCTGGACGAGTCCGCCATGCGCAAAGACGGTACGGTGTTCACCGACCACGACGTACACCGGATGCTCCGGATCAACGGGGTGACGAACCCGGAAGGCGAGTGGTTCCGCTGCGCGGTTGCCCAGGTCAAGACCGCCATCATCGCCGTGCGGACCGGCCAACTGAATGAGGAGAACCGGTCGCTGGATTTCAAGATGCGCCCCGAGCAGGAAGCGGCGGTCGAGAAGACGGCCGCCTACTTCGCCGGTTGGCGCAGGGAGAAGGGCAACCGGAACAAGCCACCGCACTTTCTCTGGAACGCCAAGATGCGTTTCGGAAAGACCTTCGCCGCCTACCAGTTAGCGAAGAAAATGGGATGGCGGAAGTTGCTGGTATTGACGTTCAAGCCAGCAGTGCAAAGCGCCTGGGAAGAGGACTTGAAGTATCACGCAGACTTCAAGGGCTGGCAGTTCATTTCCCCCGGCGGATTGTCCTACGAGGCGGCCGACAAGAAGAAGCCGTTCGTCTGTTTCGGGTCCTTCCAAGACTACCTGGGCCGGAACCCCAGCACGGGTGGTATCAAAACCAAGAACGAATGGGTCCACACGACGAGCTGGGACTGTGTGATTCTCGACGAATACCACTACGGCGCCTGGCGAGAGAGCGCGAAGGAACTGTTTGAGGCGGAAGACAAGAAAGAGGTCGCTTTTGGCGAGGGGGAAGGTATTGAGGTCTTTGACGAAGACATCATGCCGATCACCACGGAGGGATATCTTTACCTCTCCGGCACGCCGTTTCGGGCCATTGCGTCCGGCGAGTTCATCGAGGAGCAAATCTTCAACTGGACCTATTCGGACGAGCAGCGGGCGAAGCACAACTGGAAGGGACCCAATAACCCCTACGCCGCGTTGCCCCGGATGGTGCTCCTGACCTACCAACTCCCGGACGCGATCCGGGACATCGCCATGCAGGGCGAGTTCAACGAGTTCGACTTGAACGTATTCTTCTCCGCCCAGGGCATAGGCGAGCCGGCGAGATTCAATTACGAGGACGAGGTTCAGAAGTGGCTAAACCTAATTCGCGGAGCGTTCCTGCCGGCCAGCGTTGACAACCTGAAACTCGGTGCGCAGAAGCCGCCGATGCCGTTCTCGGATGCGCGGCTCCTTGGCGTGCTTTCGCACTCCTTCTGGTTCCTGCCGAGCGTGGCGGCGTGTCACGCCATGAGCAATCTGCTGGCGAAAAGACAGAACCGGTTCTATCACGACTACAAGGTCATCGTGGCGGCGGGGAGCGCCGCCGGAATCGGCGCTGCGGCCTTGCCGCCGGTGCAAGAGGCGATGGACGATCCCCTAACGACCAAGACCATCACGTTGTCCTGCGGCAAGCTAACCACGGGCGTGACCGTGAAGCCGTGGGCGGGGATTCTTATGCTGCGCAACTCCTCAAGCCCGGAAACTTATTTCCAAGCGGCCTTCCGGGTGCAATCGCCCTGGACAGTGTCCGACCCCGACGGCGCATCCCCGAACGAGGAGCTGATCGTCAAGGAGGAGTGCTACGTCTTCGATTTCGCTCCGGAGCGCGCGTTGCGGCAGATCGCCGACTACAGTTGCCGACTGAATGTGGACGAGGCGAACACGGAAAAGAAAGTGGAGGAGTTCATCAGCTTCCTGCCGGTACTGGCGTACGACGGCAGTTCCATGAAGCAGATTGACGCCGCCGGCATTCTCGACATGGCGATGAGCGGCACGACGGCAACCCTGCTGGCGCGGCGCTGGGAAAGCGCTCTGCTGGTGAACGTGGACAACGGCACCCTGCGCCGCCTGATGGGCAACAAGAAGGCGATGGACGCCCTCATGAGCATCGAGGGGTTCCGCAGTCTGAATCAGGACATCGAGACGATCATCAACAAATCGGAAGCCGTGAAGAACGCCCGCAAGGAGGCCAACGACGAGGAACTGTCCGCGAACAAGAAGAAGGGGCTTTCCGACGAGGAGAAGGAATACAAGGGCCGGCGGAAGCAGATTCAGGAGAAGCTCATCAAGTTCGCGACGCGGGTTCCGATCTTCATGTACCTGACGGACTACCGCGAGCGGACGCTGAAGGATGTGATTACGCAGCTGGAACCGGGACTGTTCAAGAAGGTTACCGGGCTGAACGTAAGGGACTTCGAGTTGCTGGTCAGCCTGGGTGTCTTCAACAGCGCTCTGATGAACGATGCGGTGTACAAGTTCAAGCGCTATGAGGACGCCAGCCTGCGCTACACCGGGATCGACAAGCACGAAGGCGAGGACATTGGATTGTACGACACCGTTTTGAGCCGTACCGACTACCAAGCGACTTTCGTCAATGAGCCGATCGAAGCGTACCAAAGCACGAGGCAGAGCCAACAGACGGGCTAACAACAGCATGCAGCTGACGCCAGCGTTGACAACCTGAAACTCGGTGCGCAGAAAGCCGTGAAGAACGCCCGCAAGGAGGCCAAGGCGCTTCGCGCCGCAGCTGATGCTGGTCATTAGGCGGACATCAAGGGCGCCCTGGACAAATGGCAACGAGACGGTACCGGGCGAATTGGCATTAACCCCTTGTGAACCAGCAACTTACTGGCCGGCCTGCGCCTCAATAGAAAAGCCAGCTCCGCCACCGTGCACGGGCTCCACCCAAAAGTACCGGCTAGAAGGCCCCATTCGTGCGCGGATGACTGGGTCCCCCAAGCCCTTTTCCTTGCCGGCCCACAGGCGCTAAGTCTCTAGTAAGCCTATATCTTTCAATATTTTACGCCATAATCCCGCCGGCAGCCCTACTGTTTGGCTAGTTGCCGGCAGGGCGGTATGAGGATGGGCTATGGATGGCCCACCGACGACCCAGAAACGACCGACAAACGACACACATAGTGCCCGACAGCTGATCGCCAAAACCTGTCGGGAAGAGGCGGGCTGCTCATGTCCTTGACGAACGTCTTTGACCAACGGCAAAGACGACCGTGGGTCGCTGATCTTGATAGATCTGCCCTGACGAGGAAGCCTCGATCCACGGGGCTGGCTCTACACTTGCCGACAAGGGAGGATCTATCGCCGTGCGCTTCGTTTGGCGACCGTGATGCCAATGGACGAGAAGCCCGTTTCCCAGGCACCAACACAGTCTTCCACTCTTGGCTACCGAGCTACGACGACACTTGAGACGACCGCCGAGCGCCTTCGTGCCATGTTTGAGCAGTTGCAGGAAGAGCGTTTCTCGATTTGCGGCCGCGGTCAACGGAGTTGGCGAGGGTGTTCTGGTGGTCGACCGGGAGGGGCGCATGTTCCCGAATGTGAACTTAAGGGCCAGGGAGCGCGTCTTCGACGGGTCTGGTGAAATGGCAAAATTGTTTGGGCGAGTTTTCCGGTGTCAAGGGCGGAGTAAATTTGGACCACTTCGGCGGAGCAAAAGTAGACCAGTTGGTGAAGGGGTAGCGGTTTTCGTGGGACGGCTGGAACGGAGCCTGCGGTCGCCCTTTAGGGCGGCCCAGGCGTAGTGGAGGCCGTCCCACGAAAACCGGGCGAGTGGCCGGTGGGTCAGCCCAAAGAGTGAGCCCGCTTCTTCTTGCTCTGGATCAGACGGAAGCTTTCGCCGTTCATCTCTAGAATATGAACGTGGTGCGTGAGGCGATCGAGCAGGGCGCCGGTCAGCCGCTCGGAGCCGAAGACCTCCGTCCATTCGTTAAACGGCAGATTCGAGGTGACCAGCGTCGAGCCCTGTTCGTAGCGCTGGGAAAACACTTCGAACAATAACTCCGCTCCGGTCTTCGATAGCGGCACGTAGCCCAGTTCATCGACGATCAGCAGATCCTGCTTGGCCAACTGCTTTTGACATCGCAGCAAGCGCCGTTCATCTCGGGCTTCGAGCAGCTCATTGACCAGTGCCGCCGCTGTTGTGAAGCGTGTTCGATAGCCGCGCTGACAAGCCGCCAGTCCCAACGCCAAGCCGATGTGCGTTTTGCCCGTGCCGGAATTACCCAGTGCCAGCACGTTTTCGCGGCGGTCGATAAACTCACAGCGCGCCAGTTCCAGCACCAGCTTCTTGTTCAACGCTGGCAAGGACGGGAAGTCGAAAGTGTCCAGACTCTTGGTCACGGGAAACTTCGCGGCCTTGATGCGGCGCTCGGTGGCCCGCTGTTCACGGTCGAGCAGTTCCAGCTCGCAGAGTTGTTGCAGGAAGCTCCTCGAATCCAAGCTCTCGGCGGCGCATTGCCGCGCCAGTTTGTCGTACTCGCGCAGGAAGGTTGGCAGCCGCAACGCTTTCAAATGCGCTTCGAGCAGAAGTTTCGACCTCGCCATTACCCCCCTCCTTGTGCCAGCAGTGCCAAATAGTCCGCAGCGGAGGTTTGCTCCACCTGGGCTGCCGGCAGGTGCGGATACTTCGTCAAGTCCAAGCGCGGCGGCCGTTGCTCGATGCGGCACAGCACTAAGTGCCTGACTGCATCCAAGCCAATCGCTCCCAACTCGCAGGCTTGGCGCACCGCCGCGGCAACGTGCTCGAATCGGAAGTCCTCCAGTAATCGCAATACCTGCACGTACTCGCGCTTGCCTGGCATTCCCAACCGTGCCTCGAGCAAACGTCTCAAGCACGTGAACTGTTCGGGCAGCTCCCAGCCCGCCAACGGGGCCGCTTGATCGAGCGCGTTGGTCTTGCGTTCCAGCAGTGCTAGGTAATGCAGCGGATCGAAGATCAACTCTTCGCGTTCGTAACTGCGCCGGTGGCGCGCGATCTCTTCGCTGCCACAACAGATCACGATTTCATCGACGTAGCCTTTCAGCAACACCTGGCGATGTCCGTAGCGTGTGGGCACCGAGTAGTCGTTGGCGCGATAGCGCACCAATGACAGCGACGTCACCCGCGTGGTGCGTTTGTCGCAGGCGTCATAGGGCGTGGGCGGCAAGGGCAACAACGCTTGGCGGTCACGCTTGAAACGTTCCTCAATCGTTTCGGTGTGCCGCCGCAAGCGCCGCTTACGATTGTTGAGGCACTGCGCTTCGAGCTGCTCGTTGAACGCTTCCCAGCTTGGAAACCTTGGCGCCGGCACCATGAAGTTCCGCCGGGCATAACCGACCAGTCCTTCCACCTTTCCCTTGTCGTTGCCTTTGCCCGGACGCCCGAAACGATCGGAGAATAAATAGTGCGACTGCAGTTCACTGAACACCCTGGTCCGCTTGCGCCTGCCGTCGCCCAGAATCCTCGCCACCGCCAAGGTCGTGTTGTCGTAGAGGATGCTGCGTGGCACGCCGCCGAAGTACCGAAACGCTGCGTTGTGCCCCTCGCAAAACGCTTCCGTCGTCTCGGCCGGGAAAGCTTTTACGAAAGCGTCATCGCTATGCGGCAGATCGACCACCAAGTAGTGCGCCTTGCGCTGTACGCCGTCAATGACCACCAGAGCTTCACCGAAGTCGGCCTGGGCATCGCCCGGCGGATGCACCAGCGGCACGAACATCTCTTGCCCGCCGAGCTTCTTGTCGCGAACATAGTCCTTGACGATCGTGTAACCGCCGGTGAAATCGTACTCGTCGCGCAAGCGGTCGAAGATGCGTTTTGCGGTGTGGCGTTGTTTCTTCGGACGTTCCTGATCGTCGATGAGGATCTGATCGACGATTCCGGTGAAGGGATCCAGCTTCGGCCTCTGCGCTGGTTGGCGCCGCCGATAGCCCGGCGGAGTGGCGTAGCGCAACATCTTGCGCACCGTCCCTCGCGCCAGGCCAAACCGTTTGGCGGCCTCGCGCTCACTGAGCCCTTCGACAAAGACACTGCGCCGTACTTGAGCGTATAGCTCCACGCGATACATCCCTCTCGTGTCCCACAAACACCACAGGAATGTTCGCTGGACCACTCGGACGGTCTACTTTTACTCCGCCCAAAAGCAGCTTCGATTCGCCGCTCTATGGTCTAGTTTCGCTCCGCCGTTCTCACTCCGTCACAGAGCCGGTGCAGCGGGCCTGGAAGGTATCTTGCGCTCCTATTGCTGGGCCGTCTGGCAGAGTGCATGCTGCCGTCACGATCTTCTATGAAAAGCATAAGTTTACAGCTGACGGAAGGGTTCAATCCGCAACTTCAATGTGACGGCGGTGGGTTACATTCACTTCCGGTCTGGCTTCCACACGCAAAGGGACTCGTCCTCGGGTGTCTTTGGGATTAGAAATGGTCAGCACATACGAGTGAGTTATCCGCTCCACCTGCTGCTTGAGGAATGCAGGAATCTCGGAAACACTGCTGCAGAAAAGCGCCTCCCCGCCTGTTGTTTGGGCGAACTGTCGCAAACCATCTTGGTAAGCGATGTCGAGGCGGTTTGCACGCCTCTCCAAATGTAGGAAGAACATGGGCGCCCAGGATTGATGCAGCGAATTCACGATTGTGGTGATTCTCTCCCGGATGACTCTGTCGCGGAAGCGGCGGCTGAGATCCGTGCGGTCACTGGGGTTGATGACTGGATTCGAGTAGTCGCCGCGATACTGCCGAATGCTCCCGTCGGTAATCGAAAGCACGGCTACCCGTACTTCGGATTCACGGAGCATTCGGTCGGCGATGGTGGAAGCACGCTCGACTGACTCGAGCAAGCTTGGGAAACGAGAGACCTGAAGATTCGAGATGACCTCCTCGAGCTTTTCGTGGTCTCTTGTCGGATCTGCGAGTACCTGTAAGCCGTCCCGTGCCTGCAGGAGGGCGACATACGGGCGTGGCCCCAGGTCGTCGATTGCTTCGATGAGTGCCCGGCGCGCGACATCCACGCGGTTAAGGTGTCCCGCCAAGTCCAGAAGCACTAATAGGATCAAGTTGTCGCGCGGGGTTAGGACGCTCCTAACCTCCACTTCTTCGTTGTCCAACCAGGCTCGGAAGTTTTCCGCCGGCAAATCGTCTCGGAAATTCCCTTGACCGTCTTGGACACGCACCGAAACTTTGAGCGCAGCTTGGAGGGGACACAAACTCAGAATCAGCAACAGTAGACAGGCGCGAGAGCAGGGAGGAGCCCGCATATCTACCACCGAATCGTCGGCGCGGACCGTTGCGTTCGCCTCTCCTTCACGCACGAAGGGAGTGCTGCCAGTTGGAGGGAAATGCCCACACAATTCGATTTCCGCATGCCTCCGAAAAACGTCGAAGAACGACGGCTACCGCGCCAGCGTACCCCGGTTGGCCTCAGAAATTGAACTGCAGACCGAGCTGGACGACGCGGCCTCCCCGCGAGCCGATGATCTTGCCCGCATTGGCATTCGGCGCCTCTGCCGGCCCGATATAAGCGTCCGGGTCGTTCCAGTTTGCGTGGTTGAGGAAGTTAAATCCTTCGAAGAGGATATCCAAACTCCGCTCACTCGTCAGCGGTAGACGCTTGCTCACGGAGAGGTCGTGATTATGGAAGCCTGGATTTCTCAGGGAAGGATGCGCTCGTGGTACGTTGCCGATCGAAAAATCACCAGGATTGACAAAAGCTGCCGGGTTGAACCACACTTCCGGACCCGGGCGATCGACGCGGGCATTAACGCCGCTGACGCTCTGGACTCGCAAGGACCCTACGATACCGCCGGTGTTGTTGAATTCGGGCCTCAAGACGATCGGATCACCGCTTCCCCAGCGCGTGAACCCGCGGACAGACCAATTCCCGAGAATTCCGCTCAGCAAGCCCCGACTGCTCAGGAACGTCTTTCCCTGTCCAAAGGGGATCTCGTAGGAATACGAAAGGGACATGCGATGAGGACGTACCCACGGAGTCAGCGCCCATTCGCTGTTACGGTCGAAATAGTCTTGTACTCCCGGCCCCGAGTAGTCGTCGTACTGCCTTCGCAGCAGGTAGGAGAAATCAAAAGACAAGCCCTGTGAGGCCTGTTTCTCGATTTCGATCGATCCGGACTCGGACCGATAGCGGCCCAGGGGGTAAAGGCGGCCTGTATCGATCGTCTGAAACTGCGGATAAGGACGCAGCGATCTCCGGAAGCTCTCATCGTTCAGCTGATCGCGAAAAGCTAGCGCATCAAGGGGAACCGCATTGATTCCGGCGACGTTCCCGTTGACCAGCAGGTTATTAGCTCGCCTAACCCTTCCTTCGAGCCGAAACATGATTCCCAATGGCATTCGGCGTTCGAAGTCCAGGGTGAGATAGCGGTAGCGGGGCAAGCGGTCGGTGTTTGCCACGTAATCGGCGTCGGTATCATTGGCAGCGGTTGGTGACAAGTGCGGCAAAGGGGTGCCTAGCGGCGCCAGGCCCTGGCCAAGCACCACAGCCGGCTGGAGCTGCTCGTTAGTAGAGAAGAAAGTCCGCCTAGCACTGAAACCTTGCGTGGCAAACGGACCGGGTCTTAAAGGAATCGAGCCGTACCGCTGCGCGACGCTCATTCGGACCACCGTGTCGCGTTTACGAGAGGGGCTCCACGAGAATCCAACCTGGGGTTCAAGTCGCGCTTGTGAGGGCTGAAAGGCTCTTCCTGCACCGTCGCGGCCTGCGAAAACGAGCGCGCCCGGGCGTCCGTTCTCCGGGTTGATCGAATCGACGTCGATCGTTGACTGGCGGTCAAACTTTTCAACCCTCGGTGTACTGACTTCGAGACGCACTGACAGGGTCGCGGTTAAGTTCGGGGTTAGCTCATATTCGTCCTGAACTTGGCTGCGCCAAAACTTGCGACGTAGGTAAGAAGGCTGCAGCAGATCGGTCGCCTCCGCCCGATAAGAGCGGCCCAACAGGAAACTCGCGAAAGAATTCCCTGTGTTGATGACGCCTGGCAGACCCGTGAGATCATCGTTGAACCGCAGCGACCCGGATGGCGAATCAGGCTCGAAGGTGTTGAGCTGATAAAACCTCAGCGAGGAAGACAGGGTCCAGGCGTGCTTGCCGCGCCGCAACGCTAGAGAATGTTCGGTGCCATAGGTCGTCCAGAAATTGCGGAGATACGCACCCTGCGGTGCTCCCAACCCGAAGTACCCGTTGAACCGCACGGTGGGAAAGACCCCGCCACTGACCCCCTGAAGACCAAGCTCCTGCGGGATCTCCAGGTCTTCGTTCCCCAATCCCGGCGTCCGAACACCGGACGTGTTGACGCTAAAGGAAGCCGTATAGACGGAACGCGGTGAAATGGAAAAGCTATCGGACAGCTCCGCTCGTCGGTTGGAAAAAAGGCGGTCGGGCCTCCCGGGGTTGCCAATCGTCGGGTAGAGGTCAGCGGTGCCATTGAAGCCTTTCGAATAGGCTACGTCCAGGGCAAGGTTGTGCCTCTGCAAAACGTTCTGGTCGACTCGCAGAATAAAGCCGTCTGGCGTGTTGACTTCCGGCGAGTTGACCCAGTAGTTGTTCTCTAGAAACGGACCTACGTTCGCATTAGGTAATGGATAGTGCGGGAAAGCCGCCTGCGCTACTGGATCTGATCGAGTGGGCGGGATGACATTGTTCGGGAAAGGGGTGCGCACATACTCCAGGTTGTCG
Organism: Bryobacterales bacterium; assembly: GCA_965206025.1. Lineage (GTDB taxonomy): Bacteria > Acidobacteriota > Terriglobia > Bryobacterales > UBA6623. Next base: position 768,510 of record CBDBIU010000005.1, read on the forward strand.
CGCGAGACCGGCTGCGACCGGTCGTAGACGGAGTTCAATTGGGTGGTCGTCGGGTCGTAAACCGTGACCGGCTGCCCCGCTTTGTCCACTAAGTCCGAAAAGTCGCCGCTGCGCTGCAAGGCTGTAGGCAAAGTTGCTAGCTTCGACCGCCCAACCCTCTCGCGCGTGGCTTCATAAGAGAAGGTAAAGAAAGTCGAGCGCTGCCCGTTGTAAACCTTAGGGATGTAAACCGGGCCGCTAACGCTGAATCCGAACTGATTGCGACGCAGAACGTTCCGATCTCCGCCCCGCTGTACAACCTGGTGGGGCACAGCGTCGAGACTGTCATTCCTAAGGAACTCGTAGACTCGGCCGTGCCAAAGCTGCCCAGGTCGAACCAGCGTGTTTCCCCGACCGTTCCCAACCCGAGCGCCAAGCCGCTCTGTCTCGCGCTGGAACACTCTGATTGCTTCCCCGATCTCCTTAACAACCGCTTCGGACTGGTCCGGGCCGGAGAAGTTTTTCTCCGCGGCCGAACCAGCGCTCGAACCCGCCGAAGACGTGGGTTTTGGCAGCACGTGATCGCCGGCTTCGGGGGGCAGTTGAGCCGAGTCGGAGTCTTCCGACGCCGATCCGTCGGGGCCAACGGAAGCACTGGTATCCTCTAATATCTCAGCAGGGTCGGAAGTGCTCTCTGAATCTGCGTTTGGGTTAGCGGTGGTGGGTAGAGAGTGGACGGGTGACTCATCCGCCACGGTCGACGAGGCCGTATACAGCCAAATCCACAGCCCAAGTGGAGTTACGCACTGTCCGAGCCGCAAATGAATCTCCTTAGGTCATATACTACACCCCTCTCGGCGGTCTTGCTACTGGTCAGTCGCATCAACGGCAGGGGGCATTCTTACTTAACAGAGAAAAGCCTTCGGGCGTCTTCTCAACAACCTGGAGGAGCCTAGCTGCCGTAGCCCACCTCCCAAAGCGGCTTGTGCACGCTTGAGCCCCACGGCAAACCAAACCGTCGATCCCACGTCGCGATTCCTTATCGGCCAGATCGTAGCCAACAAGAGAGCGGTCGCTTGGGTGGTTTTGTGGTGTTGGTCGACGCGAGCGCAACGGCAAGCTCGGGGGTCGTCCTTTAATCGTTTTGCTGGCCCATCGCTTTCCACTCGAGATGATCAGCCATGGCGTTTGGCTCTACCGTCCACTAGATCCTTCCTAACGGCGAAGCGTTGAACCAGCCCCTCCGCATGGCGGTTTTGTCGGCAAATCGGCCATGTAGTCCCGTCTGGACCACCTAGCCCTCGTGGATCTTGCGCTGCAGGCTCTCAGGCGGGATGGGCTCCGGTAAGGCTTCGGCTGCGTCGAGCAGCCTCCTGATCACCCACATGGTCGGGCCATCTTCCTGGGCTGAAGGCCTCCTCTGGAGTTCTCCTACCTCGCTAAGGGTTTTGAATTTCGTCCTGAAGAAGCCGCTGAGAGCGCGGAAGTAGGCCTCCTCGGCAAGGTATTTTCGCGAGTAGCGGCCGTGCTTCCAATTGGCCTTACGGGAGCGCTCCTGGCCTTCGGGAGTCCTGGGGCCGGTGCTGGGGCCGCCGTGCATGCGGCAGCGCCCGTTGGCCATGGCCGGGCTTTGGCAGGGGGTACCGCGACGGGTCTTGGCCCCGCAGCGTGGCGCTCTGGAGGGGTCGCCCCGGGGATTGCCATTTAGAAGAGGGCCCGAGCGCGTTTTGGCTTGGGCTGTTTCGTTCGCCGGCGGTGCCTGGGGGGTGGTCATGTTTTGAGCTTACATCAGCCGACTTGCGTGCACGCCACTAGGGGGACTTGAGGGTTGGCCTCGATGGCACGGGACCCGGTGTTGAGCCAGTGGAATGGTCTGTGACGCTGGGCGCTGGGCGAATATTCGACGTGGGGCCAGATGAAATCGGGCCCAATGCATGCGTGGGACTCTAGATAATAAGTGGCAGTAGCTCGCCAACACTCACTAGACGCACCATCCCGGGCCTGTAGACCGAAGCGGCAGGCAGAGGATGGTGGAGATCAGCCATGGGGATGTGTCGCGCTCTCCTGGCAGTTGGCCCGCTGGTGGAAGGAGGGCGCTTAGTGAAGATCGAAGACCGACTGTATGGAGAGGTTGACGACGCCTGCGCGATTTGCGGCGTACGGGATCGCCAGATCCTCACAATTCACCACATCGACGGCAACAATTCAAACAACGCCTACGATAATCAGATCATTCTCTGTCACAACTGCCATAGCCGCCATCACCAAAGCAAGGGACTGGATGAAGATCAGATTCGCGACCGCAAGAGGCACCTCATCGAGAAGACGCTAACCACTTACGGATTGAATGCGCTCAAGGTCGCGAGCCGAAACAGTGAGGGCGTGATTGCGATGCCATTCCTCCTATTTCATCTCGTCGACCTCGGCTTCATGCGCCAGGGGGAGACGCAGACGACTTACGGTGATATCGAGGCGACCGCGCGGTTCGCAATCACTGCGGAGGGTTCGGCCTTGATTAAGAAATGGTTCTGACTGTTGGAATCGACCTATGGTCCTCCACGGGGTCGCCTTGACGCCCGCTTTGTGGGAGGTCCTTCCTCAGTTTGAGGTCAGAGTTTCTCGTTCACAGGCGGCGCAAGCCGAGCCATTGGCGGCGCGGCTGGCGGAAACAGGAGCGCAGCACCCAGCTGTCGTCTTTCGCCAGGAATCACGACAGCTCCGGAAAGGCAAACGATGTGAATGGAAACAATACTCCGGCGCCAGTATCCATACCCCTGAACCTCTTCTAGGAACGCGTGCCTCCGAGCTCGACCTCGGTCCCGACTCCCCGATCCTTAGCCTCTGTGTAGACGTAGGTCGCTGCGGCCAGATCTTCGACCGCTACCCCCAGCGACTTGAAGAGCGTGACTTCATCGGCACTTTGGCGGCCTTGGATGCGGCCCAGCAGAATCTCACCGAGTTCGCCCTGAATGTGTTCGTCGGTGACCGCGCCTTCCTTCTTCGGAATCAGAAAGTCTCCTGCCTCGTTGACTGTCGACTCCCTGCAGTCGACAAAGAGTCGAGCGCGCAGCACTGACGCGGTGTCGAGCTCACGGTCGCTGGCCACGCTGGAGCCGGCCGCGTTGATATGGGCTCCAGGATGGATCCAGCTACCATGCACTACAGGATCAGCCGAAGTCGTCGTGGTGCAGATGATATCGGCGCCCCGCACCGCCTCCTCGGCGGAGTCGACAGCTCTGACCAGCAAGCTCGAACGCCGGCGAGCCTTGGCTGCGAACCCTTCGCGGTGCTCGCGATGAGGACTGAAGACTCGAACCTTGTTGAGAGGTCGGACTGCCGCCATCGCTTCTAGGTGGGCGCGTGCCTGTCTGCCGGAGCCCAGGATCGCTAGCTCGGACGCGTCTTCCCGCGCCAGCAGCCGGGTGGCGAGACCGCTGGCCGCCGCCGTGCGGATCGCCGTGATCTCACTGGCCTCGAGAATGGCCAGGGGGCATCCGTTCTGTGCGTCGAAGAGGGCCACAATGCCCTGGTGGGAGTCAAGCTCGCTGCCGTGATTGTCCGGAAAGACGGCGATGACCTTGACCCCGAGTGCCGCCGGCTCGGCGGTATACCCCGGCATTAGCCCCAGAAGGCCGGACCGGTCAGGCAGGAAGATGCCGTGACGCAGCGGGTTGACCGCCTCACCCGCCGAGAGGCCGGTCAGGGCCTCCGCCATCAGCTCGATACAACGATCCATGGGCAGGAGCTCACGGACCTCGGTTTGGCTGAGGACAAGTATCGGCATCATTTCTCTCCCAGGTGGCGGATCCTATCCGCCAGATAGACATCTACGCTGTTGGGGGGTTTATTGGCCTACTCTAGCAGCTGCCCTTCAGCACGAGCCGCTCACCTCGTTTGATCCGCTGTCGCGATCCCCCAGAAATCGCGACAGCATCCCAGCCAACTCATCCATAAGCCCTTGGCTCTCGGCCCTGGGCGAAAGAAGGATCGCGTCATCGGGTCGCAATCCTCTCCAGAAGGCGTCAGGCCAAAGTGCCCTTGCTCAACGACCATCGCCGGCAGCCAGTAGCTACGACTTCGATCCCCGGATGCTAACTGAAGCAGTTCGGACGCCCTCACAGGAGCTGATCTCCACGAAAGTCTCCAAGCCTGGTTGTCCACTCCCGATAATCGCGGAGGGGGATCGATAGGACCCACTCTGCATTCGGCAATCGACCTCAATTTACTGCTAACTCAGCCAGTTGCAATAGGTTAGATCCAACAAGGTCACTCTGCATTCGTTCTGCAACCGTTCTGCATTCGGCTAGCCGGGGGCGAATGGGTTCAGCGATTGCAGAGCGATTGCAGAGCGATTGCAGAGCGATTGCAGAACAGCGATTCTGGCTGTAACCGACTAATAGGAAGATGGTTAGAACGGATTCCAAGTCGATTGCCGAATGCAGAATGGTGTCAAGTGAAGATGGTCGGCGACTCGTCGAGAGAGGAGGGCCCGGCAAACCACCGACCCCTTCTATGCGCGCTGTTCTCCTCCGATCCGCACGACCTGGATCAGGCTGGTCACTCCGGACACGCGAAAGGAGGCACCGCTGGACCATTAGGAAACACGGGAGGGGCAGGACCAACTAGCTTTCCATCAAGTCTCTCAACAACTCCCTCGCTTCATCCTCATCCTCTCGCCGAGCCATAATGCGAACAGGCCCAGTCACTGGATTGAATCCAAGTCCCAAACGCCCCCCAGCGATGATGTCTTGGAGCTGTTCGCCCATCGCCAGGTAGTCAATCTCAGCAGCCTGCAGAAGGGACTTGGCGACGGCGAGGGTAGCGGGGTTTCCAGCCTCTAAAACTGTTACGTACTCAATGTCCGGCTCTCGCTGCGGTTTTGGCGGAAGATCCGATACTAACGCGACGTGGCAGTCGGAGCATTCAGTAAAGCCCTCTCTGTATTCAACGCGGCATTGAGGACAAAACATGATCTAATTTCCAAGCAAGATTTCCGGTTTGGATTTTCTGGTGGGACCATTGTAGCGACCCGCCTCCCCAACCTTCAACGGGGTTTGGGACACCCTCCTCCGGGATGTCATCAGGCTACAATAGCTCGAGACGGAAACACATCTGCCGCACTTGCTGTTGGGAGCAACCAGGCAATGCCCGAAGAAACTTTCGAACAAGTCAAGCCGAACCTTTACCGCTTCACCATCCGGGAGGAGCCACCCTGGGATGGCCCAAGCCATGGCTATCGGCTCGAATTGATCGTGGCCTTCCTCGAACATGGCGACAATGAGAACGGCGGAGCGAAACTAGACCATAGAGCGGCGAATCGAAGCTGCTTTTGGGCGGAGTAAAAGTAGACCGTCCGAGTGGTCCAGCGAACATTCCTGTGGTGTTTGTGGGACACGAGAGGGATGTATCGCGTGGAGCTATACGCTCAAGTACGGCGCAGTGTCTTTGTCGAAGGGCTCAGTGAGCGCGAGGCCGCCAAACGGTTTGGCCTGGCGCGAGGGACGGTGCGCAAGATGTTGCGCTACGCCACTCCGCCGGGCTATCGGCGGCGCCAACCAGCGCAGAGGCCGAAGCTGGATCCCTTCACCGGAATCGTCGATCAGATCCTCATCGACGATCAGGAACGTCCGAAGAAACAACGCCACACCGCAAAACGCATCTTCGACCGCTTGCGCGACGAGTACGATTTCACCGGCGGTTACACGATCGTCAAGGACTATGTTCGCGACAAGAAGCTCGGCGGGCAAGAGATGTTCGTGCCGCTGGTGCATCCGCCGGGCGATGCCCAGGCCGACTTCGGTGAAGCTCTGGTGGTCATTGACGGCGTACAGCGCAAGGCGCACTACTTGGTGGTCGATCTGCCGCATAGCGATGACGCTTTCGTAAAAGCTTTCCCGGCCGAGACGACGGAAGCGTTTTGCGAGGGGCACAACGCAGCGTTTCGGTACTTCGGCGGCGTGCCACGCAGCATCCTCTACGACAACACGACCTTGGCGGTGGCGAGGATTCTGGGCGACGGCAGGCGCAAGCGGACCAGGGTGTTCAGTGAACTGCAGTCGCACTATTTATTCTCCGATCGTTTCGGGCGTCCGGGCAAAGGCAACGACAAGGGAAAGGTGGAAGGACTGGTCGGTTATGCCCGGCGGAACTTCATGGTGCCGGCGCCAAGGTTTCCAAGCTGGGAAGCGTTCAACGAGCAGCTCGAAGCGCAGTGCCTCAACAATCGTAAGCGGCGCTTGCGGCGGCACACCGAAACGATTGAGGAACGTTTCAAGCGTGACCGCCAAGCGTTGTTGCCCTTGCCGCCCACGCCCTATGACGCCTGCGACAAACGCACCACGCGGGTGACGTCGCTGTCATTGGTGCGCTATCGCGCCAACGACTACTCGGTGCCCACACGCTACGGACATCGCCAGGTGTTGCTGAAAGGCTACGTCGATGAAATCGTGATCTGTTGTGGCAGCGAAGAGATCGCGCGCCACCGGCGCAGTTACGAACGCGAAGAGTTGATCTTCGATCCGCTGCATTACCTAGCACTGCTGGAACGCAAGACCAACGCGCTCGATCAAGCGGCCCCGTTGGCGGGCTGGGAGCTGCCCGAACAGTTCACGTGCTTGAGACGTTTGCTCGAGGCACGGTTGGGAATGCCAGGCAAGCGCGAGTACGTGCAGGTATTGCGATTACTGGAGGACTTCCGATTCGAGCACGTTGCCGCGGCGGTGCGCCAAGCCTGCGAGTTGGGAGCGATTGGCTTGGATGCAGTCAGGCACTTAGTGCTGTGCCGCATCGAGCAACAGCCGCCGCGCTTGGACTTGACGAAGTATCCGCACCTGCCGGCAGCCCAGGTGGAGCAAACCTCCGCTGCGGACTATTTGGCACTGCTGGCACAAGGAGGGGGGTAATGGCGAGGTCGAAACTTCTGCTCGAAGCGCATTTGAAAGCGTTGCGGCTGCCAACCTTCCTGCGCGAGTACGACAAACTGGCGCGGCAATGCGCCGCCGAGAGCTTGGATTCGAGGAGCTTCCTGCAACAACTCTGCGAGCTGGAACTGCTCGACCGTGAACAGCGGGCCACCGAGCGCCGCATCAAGGCCGCGAAGTTTCCCGTGACCAAGAGTCTGGACACTTTCGACTTCCCGTCCTTGCCAGCGTTGAACAAGAAGCTGGTGCTGGAACTGGCGCGCTGTGAGTTTATCGACCGCCGCGAAAACGTGCTGGCACTGGGTAATTCCGGCACGGGCAAAACGCACATCGGCTTGGCGTTGGGACTGGCGGCTTGTCAGCGCGGCTATCGAACACGCTTCACAACAGCGGCGGCACTGGTCAATGAGCTGTTCGAAGCCCGAGATGAACGGCGCTTGCTGCGATGTCAAAAGCAGTTGGCCAAGCAGGATCTGCTGATCGTCGATGAACTGGGCTACGTGCCGCTATCGAAGACCGGAGCGGAGTTATTGTTCGAAGTGTTTTCCCAGCGCTACGAACAGGGCTCGACGCTGGTCACCTCGAATCTGCCGTTTAACGAATGGACGGAGGTCTTCGGCTCCGAGCGGCTGACCGGCGCCCTGCTCGATCGCCTCACGCACCACGTTCATATTCTAGAGATGAACGGCGAAAGCTTCCGTCTGATCCAGAGCAAGAAGAAGCGGGCTCACTCTTTGGGCTGACCCACCGGCCACTCGCCCGGTTTTCGTGGGACGGCCTCCACTACGCCTGGGCCGCCCTAAAGGGCGACCGCAGGCTCCGTTCCAGCCGTCCCACGAAAACCGCTACCCCTTCACCAACTGGTCTACTTTTGCTCCGCCGAAGTGGTCCAAATTTACTCCGCCCTTGACACCTATTGGGCCCTTATATCGCGCGATACCTGAGTTAATAGGCAAAATGTATACATAGCCTACATTCGGCCGACCTACCTAGCGTCGTCGGGGCTGAAGCTCACCCGGCGACTTTTGTCCTCGCCAGCGAACTTGAGGTCCTGCCAAAACTGGCCGCCTCCTTCGCGCTTACGGAGAAACCCTCTCTCGGCCATTTGTTCGTTGAACGCCCTTTGAGTCAGGGATTTCTCTCCTTGCGCCTCCGCGAATTGCCGATATGCCGAGAAGAGTTCCCCGGAAGCCACTTTGGCGCCGGGCTCTGGGCCGCAGCGAGCGTCCAGGAAACCCCCCAGGACGTCCATCTCCTTGCGATAGTCCTCCGTCGCCGAGGCGACTTCCGCCGGCCGCTCCAGCCCTTCCTCCTGCCACAGTAAACACCCCTCCACGAGCCACGCGAGGATGCCGGACGCCTCGCCTTTCAGGTCGTCGAGCAAGTGCTTGTTCTGCTCACGCTTCGGGATCTTGACGCTGAAGGGAACGAGGCAGATGCGATTCCATATTGCGTCGTCAGTCCCGCGGATTACCGGCCTGTGGTTGGCATCAACGAACAGCGTGTGGGTCGGCGGGAACTCGAAGTGATCCTTCCGCATGCGCTTGGCCTTCAACGTGCCCATGCCCGTTAAATACTTCAGCTGCCCCTCAGCTAGCCTCACACCTGACTCCGCCTCGCTGGAAGTCACAAACCGTCGACCCCGCAGGTCGGCAATGTCGGAGCGGGCGCCGGCGCTCGGCTCATGGCGTTGCGCCATCACGGTGTCGATCAAAACCTGGCCGGCGTAGTCACCAAGCACGTAGCGGATCGCTTCGAGCAGGGTAGTCTTGCCGTTGTCGCCGGTGCCATATAACACGGCGACGATTTTCTCGGTGACGTCGCCTCTGATGGCATACCCAAAAAGTTTCTGAACGGACCTTATTAGCTCCTGGTTCTCGGCAAGGATACGGTAGAGGAATTGCCGAAATGTCGGGCATTCGGCGCAGAGGTCGTAGTCAACCGATGCGAGCTTAGTGATGAGATCCTCCCGCCGATGGGGCCGAAGCTCGGCTGTTCTCAGGTCGATCGTCCCGTTCTGGACGTTTAGGGCCATCGGGTCGGCGTCTAGCTCGTCGAACCGAACCTGAACGTCGGGCTGGGACTGCGCGATCCAGACCATATTCGAAAGCCCCCGGCGCGACAAACTGTAGCTAGCGTGAGCTAGGAGCTCGGTGCGCTCCCACCTGTTACCGATTCGGGCAGCATCTGCGTAGAAGGATCGTCCGGTCGCTGCAGCTAGGGCTAGGACCGACCCGGTTGACTCTTCCCAGCGGGATTGGTTCCAAATAAACCACACGCTCGACTCGGCGCAAAACCTTAGGCTTTCGCCGTGTCTCTCGACTAACCGGCGACCGTTGCCGAAGTCGGTACGCTCCCTGTCGGAGGTTGCGGCCCCGGGTGTGTTGTCGCTCGCTTCCGATGACCCGGTAGAGTTCCCGTTCCCATTGCCGCGGCTCTCCTCGGCGACCTCCTTCCTCAATTTCGATTTTGAGAAGCGAAGCCTCTGTGCGGCCTCGTCGAGTGTGAGCAAGTCAGAGATTCCGGGCATTGAATGACGAGTATCTCCCGGAGAGAGTTGTCGTCCAAGAATTAAGATCCGGCCAAACGCTAAGATGCTGGTTTCCGGACGCAAAAAGCCCGTCAGCTGAGAGTTACTTAGAGTTTTGGGGAGGTGCTGAGGATTTAGCTTGTGGGGCTTGTCGATTTGGACATGCGTAGGGCGTAGGCAAGCGCATTATCGAAAGCCTTGGGGTCGGCTTTAAACTGTTCGCACCAGGTCTCGATACCTTTCTCGTGGCATTTCGGAGACACCGGAACCTGTTTCTCATCTAGCTCCCGGCAGATTTGCCCACGAGTATCCCGCCAGCTGAGGCCATGACCCTTGACCACGCTGGCGATGGAGTGGTGTCTATCCATGTCAGGTTTGGGACCTCTCCTTCTTTTTCCTGGCATCGTTGGCGCGGTGGTTTGATCGTCAGCCGGTATCTGTTCGAGTGTCTGACCGCCCGCCGCTTCCTCATGTCGCGCGAAGGTCCTCCACCGGCGAGCGACCGCCTCGGGAATTTCACCTTCAAGATGCGCCATGATGCGGCGCCGAGTTGCAGAGTTACGATCTTCAGTCCTGAGGGCCCAGACGTACCTCCAGCGCCACACCTCTGCAATTTCTTCGTCACCTACGAGGCCCTTTTTGTGCGCTACGACCGGCCAGCATTCGGCCAGAGTTTCTTCCCACACGCCCTCATAACCCGGGATTGGGTTCGGCACACCATGTTCGCGGTTCCCAAGATAATTCTCGATCAACTCTTCATGAACCCACCTTGGCAAAAGCTCTTCGACTATCTTGGTACTAACTGTCACAGTCGAGGTTGGGCAGTTGTCAGCGTAGGCATTGAACAATTCTGCGGCGTAGGTTTCAAAGTACGGGATCAGATCTTTGTAGGTCCCCGATCTCAACTCTTCAACGGTCAAATCGGCGAAATGCTTGACTATGGACTGCGTCAGGTTGGCACGGGCTTTGGCCTCAGCCCTTTTGACGGCAGGAACCAGCTCGTTGGGTAGGTCTGGAAATTCCAATGCGACCGCTCCTTAGGCGATACCCTTGATGGGGGTTGGCCGCCAGCGGGTCAAGGGAAACCCGCTTGTCGCCCGCGCCAGGCTAGGCGGCCTGCGACCAGGATAACCTGCTTTGCCGCTCCTCGGGCTCTCTTGGGCGATAAACCAGGCGTGCATGTGAAATCATCGATAAACCCCTAGATGGGACCCGCTCGCCAATTAAGGGGGCATGGGGGGCACCCGGAAGTTCGAGGCAAGGGAACGGCCTCGGTCAGGCGATCGACCAAGTGTGGGAGGTGCGAACCAAAGCCCTGCCCTTGCGCTTCCAGACCCACTGCTCGGACGGCGGAAAGGCGGCAGGTGCTTACCGTGGAGCGAACGTTCAGTAGCCGTTTTCCCCTTGTCTTTCGGGTCAATTCATGGCACAATCTAAGCGGCCCTCACAGATGCACCAACACCTGTGAGAGCCTAACCGCCACGCGAAGGTCAGATTCGCATGATGGCTGCCCACCATTCTTACACACCCGTTTTCTTGCCTCTCGGGTCCTGCCTTTCGTGGGGCCTTTTCGCGCCTAGTCCGCCTGTTTGGGCGGCGGATTTGGTGCGATTTGAATGCAAGATAAGTCGTCTTTCCTTGCATTCGGGAGGGTCACCCAATGCATCAGATGGTTCTAGCTCCGTCGGGAGACACGCTCACTAGCCAAGCCGACAGCGATGAACAGCTCCTGGCTCTCTGGCTTCACGGAAGGAGGCCCGCTACCCAGCGGGCTTACTCTTCGGACTCCAGGCGGTTTTTGAGATTCGTCTCGAAGCCGCTGCGGTCGATCAAGCTGGCTCACGTCCAGGCGTTCGCGGACAGCATGGCGGACCGCGCACCCGCCACTCAATCGCGAGCCATCAACGTGGTGAAGTCCCTGCTCTCATTCGCTCATCGTGTTGGATACCTGCCGTTCAACGTCGCGGCGGCAGTCAAAGCTCCGCCGGCCAAGGACACCCGCGCAGAACGTATTCTGCCTGAGGCTGAGATCCAAAAGATGCTTGCTCTCGAACGCCACCCCCGAAATGGCGTGATCCTTCGCCTCTTGTACGGTGCCGGCCTCCGCGTGTCGGAGCTTTGCGGTCTCGTGCAGAGCGACTGTCAACCGCGAGACGAAACCGGACAGGTCACCGTGTTTGGGAAGGGCGGCAAGACGCGGACGGTGTTGCTGCCCCAATCGGTGTGGCAAGACCTCGAAGCCCTTCGCGGGGAGGCGAGCAACCCTGACGCCCCTGTCTTTCGTTCTCGGAAGAGAGGCGGGCGAAGCGAAAGGCAAAATCAACCGCAAAACCGGCGAAGTAAAGCGCCCCGGAAAAGTCACCCGAGACGCGATGAATGAATGGATATCTCGTGAAGGCGTAGAGCTTCGTGGCGCTGGCGTTGATGAATCGCCGCATCGTTACAAACGACTGCCGGATGTGCTAAAGCACGATCATTGTTGTAATGGCCTCGACCCTCGATCCCATCGTCGTCAGCATCCCGGCAAAGATGATGCTAAAGCGGGATGGGTACTTTAGGCCCACGGACGCGGACCCTGGAACGGCACCAGGTCCGCGCTACGGTACTGCTTCGGGCCGTGGTCGATTGGACGGCCAACGACCGCAGGTCTCGCCAAAACAGCCGCCGAGGCCTGCGCTACGGCCCTTCAGCCTGAGTGTTTCCCGTGAGGCTGACATCTGCCAACGCTTACAACAAGCTCGTAGCACGGCCATCCGAGTTGTGCTGTCAAGGGCCTATGGGCAAACGGGCCGCTCAGCCCTACGGGGATCTCTTTTCAACCGCGAGGGTGATTCCGGGCGGGCTTGTCTGACTCCCAATATTGAGAAGCACCGGCACGGCATTGCCGGGAACGGTATCGGGCGGAATGCGCACGTTAAGCTGAAATAATCCCGCCACCAAGGTCGGGGCGGCCCCGAAATAGTGAATATCCGCGTACCTGCCGCCGATGAGGACCGAAACCGGGGCCACCGGCGCGGGCAGCGTACCGATGGCCAGCTTCCCGTTAATGCCCGGCGGGGTCGTCTGGCCCGCTCCCGTCGTCCATAAAACAACGATCGATCCCGCTTTGGCCGGGTTCGACGGCGTATTGACGCTGCCATCTTCATTAAAAGCAACCGCCGGGCCGCCGCCCGTGGTGGAAAGTGTGAATAGAGCCGGCTTTGTGTCCACGACGGTTGTGAACCGCTGTTCCGATAGGTGCCCCTGATTCTCGACTTGCACACGGGTGGAACTTTTTCCCGCCACATCGTAGGGCACGATCGCGCTGACTATGTCTTCCCAGACGAAGACGAGGGGCGCCGGAACGCCATCGAACAAGACGCGAGTGTCCTCAAGCTGAGTGACCACGTAATCTCCCTCAACCTGAGCGAGAACCAGATCGGCGGGCCCCAGGTTCGGTCCGAAGATGGTGACGATCTCGCCGGGGGATACAGTGTGGGTCTGCTCCGAGCTCGCCGCGCTCACGATAGCGGCAATCGTCGGATGATCCGCGTCGTCGCTACCGACTACCCAGCTACCCCGGGATCTAGGTCGAGATCTCAATCCGGTCCTGTCCGAAGCACTCAGTTGGATTTCCTTGACGCCCTCGAATCCGGACTTGAAAGTCATCGGCAAGGTCATTTGCAGCGCCGACCCCGCCGTCGAAACGCTTGCGCCGCCAAGATCAAGGGAACATAGCTCCGTTTCAAGCACGCCTCTATTTGCTAGAGGCGTAAAATCCGAGGACGTATTCTCGCCGAACAGGATGAACTGGTCTTGGGAGGAAAACCATAAGAGACCGCAAACCCGGGCCGCATCAACCGATCGAAAGTTCAAAGATAGGCTGGAAAGCTCCTCGGCGCCGTTCGGGTCGGCCGCGACAACGGCAAAAGTCTGTTGGTCTCCCTCGCCCGTCCAGGGCGTAACGGAGACCACCGCGGGCGGCACTCTTGTCGTGGGGCCGACCATCCAAGTTCCTACCATCCGCCGCTCGGACCGCGTTTTCGACGCATCCTCGACCCTGGCATAGATGGTCTTGGCTCCTTCAAAATCCTGCTTGAAGGCCAGCGCCAAGCTAACACTTAGTCCGTTTCCGAAACCTTGGATCGAGGAGGTTCTCGGATCCAATATGCAGAACTCATTTTCCAGGAGATCCCCGACGCCGATCTTACCCATCTGGAGGCTGCTATTCGTACTTTGCAGACCGAGAGTCTGGCCTCCGCTCCAGTAATTCAAACTGCAGAACGCCGGCCCGTCGTCGGATCGAAACTCGATGTAAGTGTTCGAGATGTCCGCAAAGCCGTCTTCGTCCTGGAAGGAGAACCAAAATTTCGTTTGCAAGCCTTCTCCCGAAGACGGCGAGAGCGGAAAGCGTGGAAAGGTCGGCGCGACCTGCAACGCTTCCCCGACCCGCCACGTACCGGCCGAAATAAACCCGGTTGTGAGGCCCGCCGCATCGCGCGCTTGTACTCGAATTGTCGCCAGGGCTTCAAGTTCTGGGGCGAAGGAGAGTCCGAACATCACCTCAAGCCTGTCACCGGAGCCCAAAACGTTGGAACGGCTTCCGTCCAGCGAGCAGAAATCCGTCTCCAAAAGACCTGGGTCGCCGACGTCAATGGACCCGTCAAACTGGCTATCCACAGACAGGATGAACCGGGTTTCGATTTCTCCTGATGAACTATTCAAGAAGCGAACGTACTGGGCTGAGCAGAACGTCGGACCCGATCCAAGGTTCAGAGAAATGGACAGAAAGACGTTTACTATATCGTCGAAGCCATTTCCGTCATCGATCCGAACAGAGAGTGTTTGGGAGAAGCCGCTGCTGGAAGCCGGGCTAAGTGAAACGAAGGACGGCCGGAAGCGGTTGGCTCCCTGCGTGATCGTCACCGTTTGCCGCTCTATCGTAATCGTCCCTTTGCGGGGATCAGTGCCCTCATTTTCGTCAACCTGATAGGTCAACTCACCGTTCCCGGCGCCTGAGCTGCCTGACGTAATCCTGATCCAGGCTGCGTTGCTTCTCGCCGACCAGCCGCAGTCGTCCGGCGCGGTCACGCTTACGGTTCCCGTTTCGGCCGAGGGTGAATGCGCAAGGTTCCTCGGGCTAACCAGCGCACAAATCTCCTCGTAATCGACACCGATGGTAAGCCCGTCACGGCTGGCGGATAGCACTGAAAGCAAAAGGTCGCTATAGGGGTCTTTCCACGTCTCTCCTTCCTGCAGAACAGGATCGATGAATTCCCTCGATGCTTCGGATTGCGACCGCGGGGTGAAGTCGAGGAGGTGCGTATAAAGCGGCGGGTACAACGCTCGGGTGGCGTCGTCCTCGTAATGAATCAGCGCCCCCGAGTAGAGACTCGGGTCGAAGTTATCATCGTAGTCGCCTAGGGGTTGCCGACTTTCGACCCAGAACCACGCGCCATTGCCTACATCCCGACGAATCTTTAGCGCCTGAGGCTGCGGCTCCGTATTTCTCTTCTGCGTCTTTGTATCCGGCGTCGGTGAGTTGTAGGTCGACGCAGATTTGCTCGAGCAATTCGTCTAGCTGCGGCTTTTGAGATTCACTGTCTACAGCTAGGCTAGTGGGCGAAGAAACCATTGATACCTCCTGAACTTACCCGGTTGCAGGCTAATCGAAGGGGGCCGAGCGAGAGTCGATGGTGTGGCCTAGACCAACTGAGAAAGGGAGCTACAACGAACAGCCTAGTACGTGTTTATTCAAGTATGGTACCAATATGGCGTGTACTCAGTCAAGCGGGAGTCTTGTCTCATGCAAGATGAGTCTGAACGAGGAGTTTGTTTCTCACACAAGATGAGCCTGAAGGATCGGGGAGTGGGCATGCTGGGAATTGACTATCCAAGTGCAAAACACCAGCAAGCTGAACCTGCAACAGATCCAGCAGTTTCTCCACTCCAGCGAGGAGATTCGATTCAAAGGCAAAGGGCGGGCCGAGATCTACACGTGGGTGGCGCGCACGCTTCGCCAGCACGGCTACAGCCGCCAAAACCGCGCCGACAAAGGGCTGCTGCGGCAGTATCTGGTCAAGATGACCGGACTGAGCCGGGCGCAAATCACGCGGCTGATCCAGCAGTACCGGCAGGGCGGAGAACTCCAACCCGCCCGCTACCGGCGGCATCGCTTTGCCCGCAAGTACACGCCCGCCGACGTCGAACTGCTGGCGGCGGTGGACGAGGCCCACGAAACCCTCAGCGGCCCGGCCACGCGCAAGATCCTCGAGCGGGAATACCAGCAGTACCAGCAGCGCGAATACGAGCGGCTGGCTTGGGATCTCGGTGGCCCAGATCTATCGCCTGCGGCGGCGCAGAGCCTACCGCCAGCGGCGGCTGCATTTCACCAAGACCCGGCCCACGGCGGTGTCGATCGGCGATACGGCCCGACCCGCAAGGCCTGAACTTATCCCGGTTCGCGATGGCGTCAAGGCTGGCAAGTGGTCGGCGCCACGCCCGCGATCAGTGAAGCCTGGCTGGAGCCGTTGCTGAAAGCCATGATCGAGCAATCCGCGGCTTCCATTCCGACAACGGCAGCGAGTTCCTCAATCGCACGGTGGGCCAGACCAAGTCGCGTCCGCGGCACTCCAACGACAACGGCTTGGTGGAATCGAAAAACGGCGCGGTGATCCGCAAACACATGGGATATACGTACATCGCGGCGCCGCACGCGGGGCGCATCCAGCGCTTCTACCAACAGCACTTCCCTGGTGTGAACTTCCACCGGCCCTGCGGACAGCCCGAGATCAAGACCACGCCAAAGGCAAGCAGAAGGGTGCTACAACGAACAGCCTAGTACGTGTTTATTCAAGTATGGTACCAATATGGCGTGAACAGCAGGAAGAGGGCTGTGGAAATGACGGGCGATGGAAAACGAGGAAAACCAAAACCAGGTTTCCCTTCGTTTCCCACCGCCACAGTCAAGCGGGAGTCTTCAGGCTCTCATGCTGCGGGAGTCTTGTCTCATGCAAGATGAGTCTGAACGAGGAGTTTGTTTCTCACACAAGATGAGCCTGAAGGATCGGGGAGTGGGCATGCTGGGAATTGACTATCCAAGTGCAAAACACCAGCAAGCTGAACCTGCAACAGATCCAGCAGTTTCTCCACTCCAGCGAGGAGATTCGATTCAAAGGCAAAGGGCGGGCCGAGATCTACACGTGGGTGGCGCGCACGCTTCGCCAGCACGGCTACAGCCGCCAAAACCGCGCCGACAAAGGGCTGCTGCGGCAGTATCTGGTCAAGATGACCGGACTGAGCCGGGCGCAAATCACGCGGCTGATCCAGCAGTACCGGCAGGGCGGAGAACTCCAACCCGCCCGCTACCGGCGGCATCGCTTTGCCCGCAAGTACACGCCCGCCGACGTCGAACTGCTGGCGGCGGTGGACGAGGCCCACGAAACCCTCAGCGGCCCGGCCACGCGCAAGATCCTCGAGCGGGAATACCAGCAGTACCAGCAGCGCGAATACGAGCGGCTGGCGGGGATCTCGGTGGCCCAGATCTATCGCCTGCGGCGGCGCAGAGCCTACCGCCAGCGGCGGCTGCATTTCACCAAGACCCGGCCCACGGCGGTGTCGATCGGCGAGCGGCGCCGGCCCGACCCGCAAGGCCAACCCGGCTTTCTGCGAGTGGATACGGTGCATCAAGGGGATCGCGATGGCGTCAAGGGCGTCTACCACATCAATGCCGTGGATGAAGTCACCCAGTGGCAAGTGGTCGGCGCCACGCCCGCGATCAGTGAAGCCTGGCTGGAGCCGTTGCTGAAAGCCATGATCGAGCAGTTTCCCTTTCGTATCCGCGGCTTCCATTCCGACAACGGCAGCGAGTTCCTCAATCGCACGGTGGAGAAGCTATTGAACAAGCTGCTGATCGAACAGACCAAGTCGCGTCCGCGGCACTCCAACGACAACGGCTTGGTGGAATCGAAAAACGGCGCGGTGATCCGCAAACACATGGGATATACGTACATCGCGGCGCCGCACGCGGGGCGCATCCAGCGCTTCTACCAACAGCACTTCAATCCCTATTTGAACTTCCACCGGCCCTGCGGACAGCCCGAGATCAAGACCGACGCCAAAGGCAAGCAGAAGCGGGTGTACCGCCACTACCAGACGCCTTGGGAATCTTTCGAGAAGTTGCCCGAGGCCGCCAGCTATCTCAAGCCAGGGCAGAGGCTGGAGGCTCTGGGCCGCATTGCCCAGGCCGAAAGCGACACGGCGGCGGCCCGCCGGATGCAGCGAGCCAAGCAGAAGCTGTTTGCCAGTTTCCGTTCCGCGAACACGCCGTGCTGAACAGCAGGAAGAGGGCTGTGGAAATGACGGGCGATGGAAAACGAGGAAAACCAAAACCAGGTTTCCCTTCGTTTCCCACCGCCCTTGGAAATCGCTCCGCGATTCCCACAATCCCACAACCCCGACGACGATTCTCCCCTTCCCAAAACTCAAAATCAAAAAGCCCGAAAGGAGCCCCAGCGACTCAAAAAGCCCCAACCCCCGTCTTCAGGCTCATCCTTCGATGAGAAAATGCTGCGGGCGACTATATATGGTGTGGTGTAGGAAAGCCTTCAGCTGAGCGCTAGCGCCCCAAATGGCGTTTCAGGAACTTGATCGTGGCTGTCCGGAAGTCAGGTCCGGCGGGGTTAGCCTTGTCCAGACCGTGTCCGGCGTCGTCGACCAGATGGTTTTCCATGGAGACGCCAAACGACCTGAGTTTGGCAATGAGCGCCTCGGCATGCGCCATCCCGACGACGTAGTCTTGTTTGCCGTGGTAGGTGAAGACAGCGGGATCACCCCGCGAGGCGTAGGTAATCGGGGAGGCTTCTTTCAGGCGATCGTCGCTCACCCGGCTGAACGGGTCTCCCTCTTTGAGTCCAAACAACTGCCGAACCGACGGACGCTCGTTCTCCCTGGTGAAAAAGGCGCGTCCGTAGTAGTTAACGATCGCGGAAACTCGGGTCGACCTCCGCTCGACCGGGCCATCCGAGTCGAGGTTCCTGCGGTCATCGTGAAGCCCTATCCACAAGGCCAGATGAGCGCCGGCGGATTCGCCCATCACCGCCATGCGGTCCGCATCGATGTGCCATGAAGCCGCCTTATGGCGCACAAACTGTATGGCGCGGGTGACGTCATCCAATTGAGCCGGGTAAGGTGCCTGCTGGGAAAGGCGATAGTTAATCGAAATCAGAGAGATGCCGGCGTCAAAAAGCCCTTGTTGGAGAAACTCGGGGACGTCCTTTTTATCCCCGCCCCGCCAGCCGCCTCCGTGAATGTAGATGACCGCGGGAGCCAGGCTGCCCCAGTCCCACAGGTAAGCATCCATGGCGATCAAATGGCCTCCGGCCTGACTGTAGATAACGTCCCGCAGGAGACGGAGCTGCTGGGCCCGGGCGGGGAGCGCCAGGAACACAAGAATCGCCAACCAGACTAGTTTCCTCACGTGATCCGCTCCCGAGCAGCTCCCCGCTGCTCGGCTAGAAAACCCCCGCCCTCAAGTAGGAGATGATCGCGGTTACCTGTTCGGACGAGTAGAAATCCCCATAGTCGTCCGGCATGGACGAACGCTCTTGGGTTTCGACGCTCCGTATCTGATCCCGGTAAATCGTTCGCAGAGGAGATGGAATACTGGCCGCATCGTAGACGCGGATCAGCTCGTCCGTCCGCTCCTTGGCGACCCCGGCGACACGTTCGCCTTGATTCGTGGTGATGACAGTCTGCTCGAAGCCTTCGGCGATATCGCCGTTAGGTTCGAGAATATTCCGGCGAAGCTGCTCTTCGGACTGACTCTTCGCAACGATCGCCAGATTCGGTCCGATCGGCGTCCCGTTGTCTTCGAGGTGGTGACACAGCGAACAGCGCTTCTCGTTCGTCAGATCGAAGAAGAGCGAACGTCCCTTGCGCGCCTGGTCGGAAAGCGAATCGGCGGCGCGAGCGGCCAATTCGGCTTCGACGGCCGTCGAGGCCCCCGGCTTGACGGATCCCAGGCTGATCACATAGGCCACGATCGACCAGATATCTTCGGGGAAGAGGTTTTCCTGGAATGGAGGCATCAAGGTGCCGGGCCTGCCTCCGCCGACGACTTCGAAAAGTTCCTGGGGGTCCCACACTCGATCGCTCAGCGCCGGACCGAGGCCCGCGCGGCCTTCAGCGCCATGGCAGTAGCCGACCGAACAGTAGCGGCCAAAAAACCGATTGCCCGCGGCGATGACCGCGGGGTTTGTCAGCTCAACCGTGGAGCCGCGAGCAAATGGCGCGGCCCAGCCTATCAGCAGCGCGGCCAAGACGAGGTGGCGCAAGAAAGTGAAAACCGGCGTCGCGGCCGAGACCGACGGCGTGTAGATGGATTCGCGGCCCACCCAAAGGGATGAAAACCGGTGGGTCTTCGACGGAACCACCCGAACCCTGGCTTGGGTTGTAGGCCGCCCCGGTCGAGAAGAAACGGTGCTCTCTATCATCGTTATCGTTACTCAAAGTCCGCCAGGGCGAACGCAAAAAGCGTCGAGCCGCCGCGGAAATCTTTCGCCTCCGGCCACAATTGGGGGTAGGCGAGGGCTACCGCCGATCCCCAACCGCTGGGCGTGGCGATATACTGCTTGCCTTCCACCGCATAGGAGATAGGAGACCCGCGGTGGCCCGATCCGGTACGAAATGACCACAGCATCTTGCCGGTCTCGTCGTCGAGGGCGAAAAAGCGGCCTTCCGGATCACCGGTGAAAACCAGGCGTCCGGCCGTCGCCAACTGCGAGGCGAGCAAGGGATATTTCGAACGGTAGATCCAGCGACGCTTCCCCGAAATCGGCTCGTAGGCCGCCAGGTGGCCTCCCGCCTCCCCTTTTGGCGGCTTCTGGAATGTAAAGATGCCGCCGAAAAAAGGCATTCCCTCGCGAGGCTCTTCTTTCACCACGGTCAGCATCTGGCACCACTCGATACCGGTCGAATAGAACCAGCCGGTCTTGGGGCTGTAGGCGCCGTGATTCCACTGGCGGCCCCCGCCGATCGCCGGACAAACAACGGTCGGCTTTCCCACCTCCGGCTCAAGGCGGCCGATGAGATTGCCCTTCTCGTCGATTCGCTCGATCCAATTGATGTTCTCCGCGAGCCGCCAAGCGTTGATGAATTCGCCGCTGGTGCGGTCGATCACCCAGGTGATCCCCCCCTTGTTGGGGTGGATCAGCAGCTTACGCTCGCGTCCTTCGTAAGGCAGATCGACCAGCACAGCCTCGTAAGCCGAATCGAAGTCCCAGACGTCGTGGGGAATCTCCTGGTAATGCCACTGCAATTCCCCGGTGTCGGGATCGAGGGCGATCACGGATTCGGTGTAAAGATTCGTCCCCTCTCGATCTTCGCCGTAAAAGTCGGCCGCGGGGTTGCCGACGCCCCAATAGAGCAAGTCGAGATCCGGATCATAGGAGCCGGTCAGCCAGGTGGAACCGCCGCCTGACTTCCAACTGTCCCCTTCCCAGGTTTCATGGCCCGGCTCGCCCGGCCCCGGGATGGTCCAGAACCGCCAGGCCTGGCGCCCGGTTTTGGCATCGAACGCCGTCAGGTAGCCGCGGTGGGCCATGTCGCCGCCCGTCACGCCGGTGATGACCTTGTCTTTGACCACCAACGGCGCGCCGTTCGTGCTGCAGCCGCACTGCTTGCTGTCCTCGATCTCCACGTTCCAGACTTCGCGGCCCGTTTTGGCGTCAAGAGCAACCAGATGGTTGTCCATCGTGCCCATGAAGACCAAGCCGTGGCCGAGGGCGACTCCGCGGTTCCAACCGCCGAACAGCCCCGGGAACTTCTTAGCCGGCGGGTAGTAGTAGTGCCAAATCTCCTCGCCCGTCGCCGCATCGAGGGCGAATACGCGATTCCAGGAGCTGGTGATATACATCACCCCGTCGGCCACGAGCGGGGTACACTGCAAACCGCCATCGTCAACCCCTGTTTCAAAGGCCCAGACGGGGACCAGCTTTTTGATGTTCTCGCGGTTGATTTCCTCGAGCGGGCTGTAGCGCCACGACCGGTAGTCGCGTCCGTAACTGAGCCAGTTATGCGGCTCGCGGTCGGCTTTCCGAATCCTTTCCGTGGTGACTTCGCCAGCAAAAAGAAAAGCGGCGAAGGAGACAAAGCAAGCGGCGGAGCGGAAAAATGTCGCCATCAATCGTTGACTCCTGGAGAGAACGTTCTCTGTCCTGGGGGCATCGGGAATTGCACAATCGCGAAAGTCAATTTGGGATCGAGAAGCCCGGAGACCGTCTCTCCACACATTGTAGGAGATTCCCCGGGCGACCGCTTGAATTGACTGGTCAGCGGCAGTCAGCCGCTCGCCGGTGGCCCTTTCTACCTGCCGGCCTTCGTTCGGGGCGCGCCCGTTTTCATCGGGACCTGAAACCCAGATCGGCTTAGAGGAAAGAGCGGGCAAGCGATAAGTATTTTGGGCTCTTCCGGGTTTTTAGTGGGTGGCCAACGGGTAGCCGGCTCCTCCATCCTGCCGACCCGACGTCGCCCGCAGTCACATCGGAGCCCAAAAGGCGGCCAAGAAATCCCCAAATACCCTACACGCCAGTCCGGTCGTGGGCAACTCGTAAAGGGAATAAGACACTGATAAACAGGGAGTTATCTCTTTGAGTGTGGCCACTGGATGACAGTTGTGGATCCGCATTTCACAGCCTTCGGGAGACTGTACGACTACCTGCCAGCAGCCTTGCTCTACTCGTAACCCTTTGTTTATCAGTAATTCTTTTTGGCCAACGCAGTCGCCGCCCGGCCTTGGGGGCCGTAGAGTTGTCACGAAGCCCTTGAATGGCACCGAAGCAGGCTCCGGGAGGTCGGCCTCACAGTGGCGAGGGATCCGTCACTCACCGCCGCCAGCCACTAAAATCCCAGAAGAGCCGTATTTTGCAACGCACAACACTAAAGGTACCGGCATGTCACGTGGAATCCGGGAACGTATCCGCCGATGGGCGTGTGACCAGCACGGTCAGGACATAGTCGAATATGCACTTCTCGGGGGATTTCTAGCCCGCTTTTCTCACCACGTGGCGAGGCGAAGTGCGTGAGAATGCGGGCTGGCGCACGATCCCAAACCTCCCGGGCGGGACAAGTCGGGCGGGCGGCTCGCAAGCTCCGCTGCTTTCAAGAAAGGCTCGCGAACCTGACCCTCTACCCTAGGCTGCGAGAGGTCGAAGCTTCCTCGGCTACTCTCCAAGGAACAAGATTTTGTGGACACGGAACCGGACGGGATCCTCGTCGGGGATTCTGATCTGTAGGATACTCGGGTGGGGCGTGCTCGTTTTTTGTCGAACGAAGCTCCCCCGGTAAAACTGCCGCGTTTTGACGCGAACCGATTCTCCCCGAGGATATACCGAGGCCTCGATCATGGTCGAGTGCATGGGGAGAAGAAGTCGTACTCTTCCTTTCTTGATATCGACCGTTTCTACTTTGACGCTTAGGGCCGACACTGCCGGGGCCAACGAAACCGTCAGGATAATTAACCGCGCTAGGAACTTCATCTCGCATCTCTCACTAACTGCACCGCATCACGGCGCCCGTTCAGCATTTTTTGCCGGAATCTGCGTCGCCCGCCGGTGGCTCGAACAGCCGACCCGGCCGAGTCTGCCGTCAAATTTCTTATCGGCCCTTGATCGAGGTTTGAGACCACCACCGAGAAGAGGTGTTAACAAACCGGGCACTTCCCGGCAAAAACACTCCCTGGGAGTGGTAACAATGAAAGAACGAGTCGGTCCCGCCGGCTCGCAGAGGCAACCGCTACGCAAGCCACCCGTTTCCCGGTAACCTAGGAAGACTGAGGAAAGCGACGTGTTTCTAGCTTTAGAGCGCCAAGTGCGCGATGCGGTGAGCGCCCACATCCACGAGCGCTACGGAGTC
Source organism: Bryobacterales bacterium (assembly GCA_965206025.1). Taxonomy (GTDB): domain Bacteria; phylum Acidobacteriota; class Terriglobia; order Bryobacterales; family UBA6623. Next base: position 791,829 of record CBDBIU010000005.1, read on the forward strand.
GACGTGGCTGTCGTCGTCGAACAGCCCCCCCAGCCCGACTTCGGCGAGCTGGCGCTGCCGATCGGTTTTGCGCTAGCGAAAGCGCTTCGGCGTCCTCCGCGCAAAATCGTGGAGGAGATCATCTCGGAACTAGGTCCTATCCCCGGCGTCGCGGCGCTGGAGGCAGCCGGGGCGGGCTACTTGAACGTTCGTTTCGACCGCCGAGCCTACGCGGATGGACTGCTCCGCGAGGCCCTCCCGGAGCCCTCATTCTCGGAGGGGAAGATCATCGTCGAACACACCAACATCAATCCCAACAAGGCGGCACACATCGGCCACCTGCGAAACGCTGTGCTGGGGGACACACTCGCGCGCATGTTACGAGCGCTCGGCGGCGAGGTTGAGGTCCAGAATTACATCGACAATACGGGTGTTCAGGTGGCTGACGTCGTGGTCGGGTTCTACGTTTTGGAAAACAAGCCGCCCGCGGACGTCAAAGCACTGATCGATGATCCCGCCGTTCGATTCGACTTCTATTGCTGGGATCTTTACGCCCGTGTCTCGAAGTTTTATGAGACCGATCCCTCTTCGCGATCACGGCGCTCCGACGCCTTACGCGCCATCGAAGCGGGGGAAGGAGAGTTGGCCGAAATCGCCCGGCTCGTCTCCGACGCCATCGTCCGCGCGCACGTCGATACGATGGCCCGCCTTGACGTCGGCTACGATCTGCTGCCGCGCGAAAGTGAAATTCTGGAGCTCGAGTTTTGGACTACGGCGTTCGCGCTGCTCAAGGAGCGCCAGGCGATCTACTTGGAGTCGAAGGGCAAGAATAAAGGTTGCTGGGTCATGCCGGCTAAGCTGTTTCAAAAGGAAGCGCCGCCTGAGCCCGACGGCCAAGCGGAGAACGATGCCGACGACGATAAGATCATCGTTCGATCGAACGCAACGGTTACCTACGTCGGCAAGGACATTGCCTACCAGTTGTGGAAATTCGGCCTGCTGGCCAACGATTTTCACTACCGCCTGTTCGCGAAAGACTCCAGCGCGAAACCTCTTTGGATTTCGAGCACCCAACCCGCTGGTGATCCCGCTCCGGCTTTCGGCAAGGCGGCCAAAGTGTTCAACGTCATCGACGTCCGCCAGTCGTACTTGCAGGACGTCGTGCGCGCCGGCCTTGTCGCGCTGGGCTTTACGGAACAGGCGGAAAACTCGATCCATTTTTCCTACGAGATGGTGGCCCTCTCGCCACGCTGTTGCGCGGAGTTGGGGATCGAACTCTCCGAGGAAGATCGCCGCCGACCCTACGTCGAGGTCTCCGGACGCAGGGGTCTCGGCGTCAAGGCCGATGATCTAATTGATCGATTGGTTGAGAAGGCGCTGGAAGAGGTGATGAGCCGCCACGCCGAGGCCGGCGAGTCCGTGCAGCGCGCGATCGCCACCCAAATCGCCGTCGGGGCTCTGCGCTACTTCATGCTCAGGTTCACGCGCACCACGGTGATCGCCTTCGACTTTCAAGAAGCGCTCAGTTTTGAAGGCGAGACGGGCCCCTATGTGCAATACGCGGCCGTTCGCGCCCGGAACATCCTTCGCAAACTGGAACAGCAAGGCGAGTCGATGCCCGACTTCGATGCCGAGCTTTCCGGCGAGGCTCTCGGGCGCCAGCTGGAAACCGCGGCTTTTTGGCGGATGCTGCTGGACGCATCGCGGCGCGAGTCGGTCATTGAGAAGGCGGTCGCCGCCGGAGAGCCGGCGCACCTGGCGCGGTACGCTTTCAACGTGGCCCAGGCGTTTAATAACTTTTATCACCAACACCACATTCTCAGCGAGACGGACCGCGAACGTAAGGTCTTCCTGTTGTGGATGACAAAGTTTTTTCTGGAAGAACTGGGCCGAGTCCTCGATGTAATGGGCATCCCGGCTCCGGAGATCATGTAGTGCTGGCGACACAGGCTATTTGATGGAGACTAGTTTGGGCGTTCTGAGAGTGAAAGTCACAGCGTTATTCCCGAGCGGTTGGGTCGAAAGTCGATGAGCAAACTTGAACCCAATACGGTTCGCGCGGAAAAGGACGATTTTGCCTGGCTTCCTTGCGCAAAATGCAACGTTGAAACCCAGCACGAAATCCTGGCAGCCTTTGTTACGAACGTTAAGGAGACCCAGCCAGGTGACCAGGAATGGGAAGAGCACCAGATTGTGCGCTGTGGTGGATGCAGACAGATAACATTTTCCACCAGTGGCTCTACAGCGGACGAATACAGTTGGATGAGGACACGTGGGAAAGGGAGACATTCATTCGGAGAACCGAGGTTTTCCCAAACCGGATGCCTGGCAGGGCCAAAATAAGAGGACTCTCGTTGCTGCCAGACCCGGTTCAACAGATCTACACTGAGTCACACTCCCCTTATCAGCAAGCTCAGAGTTCTGACGGGAATTGGGATTCGGGCTGTGGTCGAGGCAGTATGCAAGCACGAGGCAGCCGCCGGAAAGGACCTTGAGAAAAGGATAGAAAGCTTGGTTGAGAAGGGGCTCATTGCCACCGAGGACGGAAGGATATTGCACAGCCTGCGATTCATGGGCAACCAAGCCGCGCACGAGGTCAAAGCACACGAGGATGACGAACTCGCCACTGCCTTCGCTGTCGTCGAGCACCTATTGCAAGGGGTTTACGTGATTCAGCGGAAGGCGAAGCGACTCCCCAAAAAGAAAAAAACGCCCCGAAAGAAAACCATCTCAAAGTAGGATTTAGTGGACACCCACTTCGCGTTCACGCGAAGAGCATGGGAGTTCCTACAGGTTTGCTTCATAATGAGAGGTGATCACTCCGTGCGGCCCGCGGGGTGAGTCGTGGATGAAAGGCGAGGGATTGGTGCCTTTGCCCCAATCAACCGGGGGTAACTCCATTTTCATCGTCGTAGCAACGGGGCCCCGCCGCTCGAGGATCAGCTTGACCGATCCGAGGCGGGTGTCATCGTGCCAACGACACTCTTTGCCTGAAGGGGAATGCATTCCGGCGACCCTACGGGGCGTTCGGAACATACGGTTCCCCGGCATCCACGGCTCACCCCGCGGGCTGTCTCGGGGTTCGGACCAGGCGCGTCCTTTCGCGACCGTCCTTTCATAGCGGGTTAGGAATAGTGGCCGACCACGAGCGGGATGAAGCGCCCCCTAACGCCTGCGGCTGTGTCTGGTGAAAAACCGGGTAGACTGGGGCCGTCACCGATTTTTGTCGTCTGTCCCAACCCAGGGCGCGAACAACCCCACGGTTCGTCTTGTGCGCGGTCTGCTCGCGGCTACCGCGCCGGGCTGATTAGAACTTGGCGAGTGAAGAAGGAGCGTCCTCGAAAGCCTTGCCGCCATCCTCAACCCGCACAACCTGGGTGAAGCCTTCTTCGAGGGTGGGCGCTTCGAGGTTGGCGGCCATCTCCTTCATTACGCTTTCCGGGACTCGGCGCGAGCGGTTGCGGTTGCGTTCGAGACAAACCTCAACCGGCACGTCGAAGAACAGCGCCTCGATGGAACACTTCCTGCGCCGGGCGATCTCGATGAAATCGCGACGCTGTTCTCGGACGAGATTGGTCGCATCAATGTAGGTGAGAGGACGATTCAAGTCCAGCCGCACCTCAAGGAGGTAACGCAGTGCGCGAAAAATGTCGGCTTGGAAGCGCTGCTCATCTTCGTCGTCGGTCAGAGTGATCCGCAGCTGGTCACTTGAGAGAGGTACGATGGACTGTTTCTTGAACCAAGAGGACTTGCCCGATCCGGGTAAGCCGATGGCCAGGACGATGCGAAGTGGCTGCCCGGGGGCCGGGTCTTGCGAGTGGTCCGGTGGGTGGGGCTGGCCGGGTCTAGACCGCATTTTTCACCACCTGAGGGGCGCAACACGCAGCGGGCCGGCCATGACTTCGTTGCGCTCGCTCGCCGTGCTCAACGTAGGGTGCAAGTACGCCCGCATTGTTCAAGTAACAGGACTCCCAGAACTTTCATTTCATTGTATTTGGAAAAGGAATGATGTACGCTGTGCCAGTCGCAGGCCACGTCGGAGTTCCGGCCGGGGTTGGGGCGCCGAACCACATTGGCCGCGCCTCTCACGGAGCGGGCGACAACCTCTGATCGCAGTGTATCTCTATGGTTTTCTCACAGCGACCGTCCCGTCGGAAGGGCCTTGACGCAGTTAGTCGCCTGATCGGGAACCGTTTCCCTCTTTTGTTAACGATTGCGTTTCTGGGCCTTTGCGGACTCATGTTTTGGCAACTGTCCTTGTTGAAATCAACCGTTAACGAATCCGCGGGCAACGAGCTGTTGCCGGCGTTCACTGTTATGGCCGCGCTGACGGCACTTGTCCTCGCGGGCGTGGGCCTCGTTGTCGCAGGGCTCAGGAAATCATCGCAACAAGCTCAACGTTTGGCCGAGGAAACAGCGCAAACAAGCGAGTTGATTCTCAATTCCGCCGCGGAGGGGATATTCTGCGTTGACCGAAACGGCCGGATCACGATGGCGAATCCCGCGGCCGCGAAGATGACGCGGTGGGGACTGCCCGAACTGATCGGCGAGGATGCCGGCGCCTGGCTGGGGAAGGATGGGCTGCAGAGTCTTCGCTGCCCTGAGGAAGAGAGTTCCCGTGCTGCCATGGGGCAGGAGACGTTTCCAGGCTCGCCTACGCGGAGTGTCTTCAGCGAAAAGATGGTACGAGTTTCCACGTAGAGTCTAGGTGCGCTGGGATCCCAGGCCGGCTAGGCGGGGGAGTTGTTGTCAGCTTCCGGGACATCACCGATCAGACGCGGGTTGAACAAGAGCGAGATCGGTTTCTTGATCTCTCGCTCGACATGTTCTACATTGCCGGACTTGACGGTCTCTTCAAGCACGTGAACCCGGCGTTTGAAAGGGTCCTTGGGTTTACATCCGAGGAACTGCTGGCCAAGCCGTTTGTTGAATTCGTTCATCCCGATGACCGGCAGCGAACCTTGGGCGAACTACAAAAGCTTTCCGAGGGTAGGGACACGGTCAATTTCGAAAACCGATACCGGTGCAAAGACGGATCTTATCGCTGGTTCAGATGGGCCTGTCCGGCGTCCCCACCGGGTGAACCCCTTCTTTACGCTATGGCTCACGACGTTAGCGAGAAAAAGCAGGTCGAAAACCAGTTGGCCGAAGCCAAGGATCGTGTCTTACGAAGCGACCCGATTGAAGTCGGAGTTTCTGGCCAATATGAGCCACGAGATCCGCACCCCCATGAACGTCGTCATCGGCATGACCGAGCTGGCTCTCGACACCGAGCTCGAAGACCAGCAACGGCAGTACCTGGATATGGTGAAAAGCTCGGCCCAGTCGCTGCTGACCATCATCAACGACGTGCTCGACTTCTCAAAGATCGAGGCCGGCAAGCTTGATTTCGACGCCGTCACGTTCAATATCGTGCAGATTCTGGGGGATGTGACGCGGACCGTAACCCCTCGGGCCCGCCAGAAGGGATTGACCCTGTCATGCGACGTTCAGCCGGAGATACCCGAAGCGGCGGTCGGCGATCCCGTGCGTCTTCGGCAGGTCCTCCTGAACCTGGTGAGCAACGCCGTCAAGTTCACCGAGCGGGGTACGGTGGCGCTGCGGGCGGACGGCAAAGAGGCGCTGGAAGCGTTTCACAAGCAGACCTTCGACGTCATCTTGATGGATGTTCAGATGCCCTTGATGGGTGGGGTTGAGGCGACCGTCGCGATTCGCGAAAAAGAAAGGGCGACGGGAATCCACACGCCTATCATCGCCCTGACGGCCCACGCGATGAAGGGTGACCGCGAAAAGTATCTGCGAGCCGGTATGGACGGCTATGTCTCCAAGCCTATCCGGCGCCAGGAGTTGTTCGATACCATTGGGCAACCGGTTTCCAAGACGCTCCCCACGTAACGCCTACGAGATCCTATTTTTGGCGAAACCCTGGGGGAAAGCCAACCACCGTCCAGCCCCGGTAGGGGCGAAGGAAAGAGTGACCCATGTAGTGATTTGCAGGCCTTCCCGCGCCCCTACCGGGGCTTGTTTAAGTCTGCGTAGGGAACCCACGGCTCCTCCTAACGGCTCCACGGTGGACTAGCATCCTGTGCCCCCTTCGGGGGCTTAAAGACGTTCTTAACTAACGAGTATTAGGGTTAGCCCTCGGAATCCGCCTCTCCCTCCGATGCCGAGTCTTCGGATTCCTCTTCCTCCCGCGGCAACTCCTGAATCGCCCGCCGGATCTCTTCCGCCGCACTTTTCTCCACCTCGTAAGTCGTGGGCTGGTTCTCGCGAGCGGTGTAGACCCGCTGATTCGAGACCGCGCTGATGAGCACTTTTTCGGAGGACTCGTCCCCGGCAACGGTCACCTCGGCCTCGATTGCCGGCTGGTCGAGCCCGTATTGGCTTTGATCCGCAGCATCATCAGAGGGGAAGCCGGTCGCCGCAAGGCTGCGCAGGCTGTCAATCACGGTCTGCACCTTCTCCGAATCAAGCTCCCGATCGCCTTCGGAAGAAAGCACCCATTTCTCGTCCTTCTTCTCGACGCGTAGACGAGTGTCGCCGTCCCGCAAATCGAGGGCGGCGATCTCCTTGAACCCGAAATCGAACAGCTTCTTGTTACGGAAATCATCGAGGGGCTTGTCGAGGCCCTCGGCCATCGTCGAGGAGACCTCGTAGACGCCACCGAGGTCCGAGCTTTTGGCGTAATAGCTGTCGTCGTTGGATTTCGCGATCGTCAGCGTGTGGGCCCCGGCTTCGTCGACGATCTCGGCGACAGCGAACGGCCGCCGAAAGCGATACTTCCCGGGAGCCTCGCCCCCTTCTTCGTGGACGGAAACCATCTCCGCTGTACGCAGCGAGCGCGCCAAGTCCCCGACCGCAAAATTGTCCGCCCGCACGGGCTGGGGCTTCAGAATCTGCCAGCGATCGTCTCCGCTCTTGCCGAATTCGATGGAACGCCGGCCGACGCTGACGGTGACCCTCGAAATCTTGTCCTCATCCACCTGCAGGAGTTTCTTGTCCCGCAGGTCGAAGATCTCTTTTTCAAAGCCACTCTTGACATAGCTGAAGACGGTGAACAGGCGTGATTCGCCTTCCAGGCGAGCGTAGACGCCCCCGCCGGTCGGCGTGTCATTCCCGAATACGACCCGGTAGGTTTTCGGCGCGGATTCTCCCTCCTCCGCTTCCTTTTCGTCCTCTTCGCCGTCGCCCGGTTGTTCCTGCTTGACTACGGCGGTAACTTCGAGCGCGCCCGCCCCATCGATCCCGTAGGGGGCCCAGTTTCGAACCTGCTCATCGATAAGCCGGTCGGCCTTCATCGAAGCGAGGTTCGAAATCATCGTGTTGACGGGTGATTCTCCGACGGGGAAGGTGTAGGGCTCGCCAAACCGCCATTCGCCGTCTTCGCCGCGTTCGAGGGTAATGGCGTCCTTGCGAGGCCGGGAAATCGTTACTCGGACGATGTCGTCCTCCTCGACCGAGATGATCTCCGGCTTCTGCTCACCGGTTTCCGGAGGGTTCTTTTCCGTGTACCAAACCAGCGCGCCCAAAACGGCGAGAACGACGAAGGCGATGATGAGGGGTGCGGGTTTCACGATGGTCGCTCCGAAGTGCGACAGGCAGTCTTGCTTCGCAATGGCGCCCGGGACCGCCTACGCCCTCAGCGGCGCTTCCACCAGACACGAATCCCGGCAATGATGATCACGAGAGGAATACCGACGACAGTGCCAAAAAACAGACGCCTCATGTCCGATCCGGTCAGGTTCAGGGGAGTATTGTCGGGGTCCCTGGGTCGAATGGAAATCAGATCCTCGTCCGAGCTGAGCCAGTTGAGCATATTCAGGAATAAGTCTACATTTCCGCCGCGACCGATGTAATTGTTGCGGACGAATAGCGACGTCCCGACGACCACGATGCGGCCCTGCTTTTCTTCGTCATCCGCCTGGGCCTCGTCCTCGCTGTTCTCAGAGTCCGTTTCGTCTCCGCCGACTTCCTCTTCATCGTTTTCGTCGGCCTCATCGTTTTCGTCGTCCGGAACGTCGTAGGTTGCCGCCACCGCCAAGGAAATCGGACCTTCCCTTTCCTTCTCGGGGTTCCGCCTTACCTCGCCTTCTTCCGGAGAGAAATCCTCCGACGCGAAACTGCCCGCCGTCGTGCTGAACAGCTTATCCACCGTCCAACCGTCGGGGACATCACGGCTTTCAACACTGCGGACCAGCGGAAAGAACGACGCGACATTACCCATCGCCTCCGACACCGGATGGGATTCGTAGTCGGCGACCAGAGGAGCCAGCGGCCCCATACCGAAAAACTGGCCAACGCCCGAGAGGTCGATCACGACGTCGCTGTTGACCTTGACGCCCCAGGACCCGAGTAACTCCACTAGCCTGGGGCTTTTATCGTGGTCCAGCAGAAACAGCGTTCGCCCGCCATTCTCGACGTAGGACTTCAGAACATCGATCTCCGGCTCAAAGTATTCCTTATCCGGACCGGCGACCAGCAGTAAAGTGCAATCGTCCGGCACCTGGGGGTTTTCCAAAAGCGACACGGTCTTGGTCTGGTAGTTCGCGTCTTCGATCTGACCTTTCGCTGAAGAGAAACCCTGGCGCTCGGAATCATCTCCCTCCGCTTCGCCATGACCCGTAAGAAAGCAGGCCGTCTTTTCCTCTCCCTTGATGACGCGGATGATCGCGTTGGTGACGTCCTCTTCGTCTGTCGAGCCGGCTTCTTCGCGGTTGCCCGCCATCTCGACGAAAACCGTTCCGTACGTCCGCACGTTCATGGCCTGGGCCAGGTCGGGCTTGCTGTCGGGATCAACGTAGTCGACGGACACATGGTGCGAAACGTTTTCATAGCGTACCAACTTGTCCCTGGGCGCCATGCCGCCCGCCGCGGTTTGATCAAACCGCTCAGCCTGATCGAAATAGTAGATTTTCAGATCTTGGTCGAGGTCTCCAAGGATCTTGACCGTCTGATCGGAGAGGCTATACAGTCTGTTTGCCGTGGCGTCGTACGTCTTGTTGTAGCGGTCGGCGAGGTAATTGGCTGCCGCTAGGATAGCCAATGCGACGGCCGAATACACCACCATGTAAGCGCCGTGTTTGGTTTGCCTTGTCTTTATCCAGCCGAGCGACATATTCATTTGTCCAGACTATGACCTCCAGCGCAGCGATTCCAAGGACCGCTTGCTCAGAAAGAGGCCCAACCCAATCGCCGAAACGTAATAGATCGCGTCTTTCAACTCGATCACGCCCTTGGAAAACTGCTGGAAATGGGGAGCGATCGCGAGGTATTTGCAGAGCTTGCCAACCGTGGATGTGCTGTATGCGTTCACCCAATCAAGTACATAAAGCAGCAGAAACAGCCCAAACGTCACCGCGCCCGCGACGATCTGGTTGCTCGTCAACGATGAAATAAAGGCCCCTAACGCCAGGAAGGTGCCGCCCATGAGAAGCAAGCCCAAGTAGGCAACCAGCAGTGCCCGCCAGTCCGGCTCGCTGTAAACGAAAAGGATGGACAGGTTCAGGACCGACAGGCCCAGCATCGCGCCATACAGCAGCATCGCCGCCAACCACTTCCCCAAAATGATCTCGTAGTCCCGAACGGGCGACGTCAAGAGAAGCTCCATCGTGCCGCTGCGTTTTTCTTCCGCGAAAAGCCGCATGGTGATCATCGGGGAGAGGAACAGCAAAATAATGCTGAAATTGCCGAACGTCGGCTGGATGACGAACTGGTCGATGTTCATCGGTCCCATCCCCGGCTGGGTCCGGCCGCTGAACTGGACGAAGATCGCCACCGCGGTGAAAAAGAAGTAGCCGAAAATCACGGCGAACATCGCCAGCAGAATATAGGCGATTGGCGAAACGAAATAGGAGTTGAGCTCTCGTCGAGCGATAGTCCAGACGTTTCTCACGGGTTGCTGTCCCCCTCTTTCGGTGCTGTATCGCCGCTTCCGTCCTCAGCTTGGGCTTCCTCCGTCGCCTCACCGCCCGATTCTTGCGTGGGTTCCTGGGCCGAACCGGTTAGCTTCAGAAAGACTTCTTCCAAACTCAACCCAATGGACTTTAACTCAAACAGGCCCCATCCCGATTCCACCACGGCGCGCGCCAGCAATATCCGGATCGCGGGGTCTTTGCCCGTTTCGACTTCCCACGACATTCGCCCCCCGTGCCCGTTGGCGCGAGCGACGCGAGTAACTCCCTCGACCGACTCCAATTTTTCCCGCACCTGATCGGAGGGGCCGTCGACCTCCACCAGCAGCGTGTCGTGCCCCTGTAGGCGCGAGGTCAAGTTTTCAGGCGTGTCGCTGGCCTCCAGCTTGCCTTCGTTGATGATGATGACCCGGCTGCAGGTCGTCGAAACTTCCGGCAGAATGTGCGTGCTCAGGATGATCGTGTGCTCGCCGCTCAGCTCATGGATCAGCCGGCGGACGTCGATAATCTGCTTGGGATCGAGCCCGGCCGTCGGCTCATCAAGAATCAACACATCCGGATTGTGGATCAGCGCCTGCGCCAGACCGACCCGTTGCCGATAACCTTTTGAAAGCTGACCGTTGAGTTTTTGCCGAACTTTGCCGATCGCGCAGCGCTCGACCACCCCATTCACCCGCGAACCAATCTCGTGGCGCGAAATACCCTTTAGCCTGGCGACGAATCGCAGGTAGTCGAGCACCTCCATCTCGGGGTAGAGAGGCGGCGTCTCCGGCAGATAGCCGATCCGCTTCTTCACCTCGAGCGGATTATCGAGAACGTCATAGCCGGCCACGCTCGCGGTTCCCTCAGTCGGCGGCAGAAAACACGTCAGGATGCGCATCGTCGTGGTCTTCCCGGCGCCGTTTGGGCCGAGGAATCCCACGATCTCGCCCTTTCCAACTTCAAAGCTAATGTTGCGGACAGCTACGGTGGGACCGTAGCGCTTGGTGAGACCTTCGACCTTGATCATGGTGAAACGGGGATCGCTAGAACAGATAGGACGCGGTACGCCGACGTTGGCTCTACGTATTTCGAAAAATCGGCAAAGACACTATGTACCATCGACATTATCGCCTTGTCAACGGCTCGGAGGCCTGTCCTGAGGCTTCGTGTCATCTCCGTCACGGGCCAAACGGCCGCCCAGCCGTTGTCCGCGGCTCATGTTTCGTCGCTGACCCGGAGCACGGCCAGGAACGCTTCTTGGGGAATGTCGACCCGCCCGACGCGCTTCATTCGCCGCTTGCCCTCTTTTTGCTTGTCGAGTAGTTTGCGTTTGCGCGTGATGTCGCCACCGTAACACTTGGCCAGCACGTTCTTGCGAATGGCCGGGATATTCTCGCGGGCCACGATCTTGTTCCCGATGCCAGCCTGCAAGGCCACCTCAAACATCTGTCGCGGGATCAGTTTCCGCATCCGCTCGATCAGAGTTTTTCCTCGGCCATGTGCTTGGTCGCCGTGCACAATCACGCTCAACGCGTCCACCGGCTCGCCGGCCACCATGATGTCGAGCTTGACCATCGGGGACGCCCAGTATCCGGAAAAATGATAATCCACCGACGCGTAGCCGCGCGAGACCGTCTTCAGCCGGTCGTAGAAATCGAGCACGATTTCATTGAGCGGAACCTGGTACTTGAGCACGACGCGACTGCCCGTGACGTACTCGAAACTCTCCTGCACCCCGCGCTTGTCCTCGAACAGTTTCAGAATCCCGCCCAGGTAATCGTCCGGCGTGATCACGGTCACCGAAAAAACGGGCTCCTCCGTCGATGCGCTGGTTGGCGGCGCGGGCCATCGGCTGGGGTTATCCACCTCGGTAACGGACCCGTCGGTCAAGGTGACTCGGTAGCGGACGCCCGGGGCCGTGGTGATCAGCTCTAGGTCGAACTCCCGCTCCAGCCTCTCCTGGACGATTTCCAAGTGCAGCAATCCGAGAAATCCGCAGCGGAAGCCAAAGCCCAAGGCGACCGAGCTTTCCGGCTCAAAGACAAACGATCGATCGTTGAGCTGAAGCTTCTCGAGGGCTTCGCGCAACACCTGATGCGCGTGCGATTCAACCGGATATAAACCCGCGAAAACCATCGGCTTCGTTTCTTCGAAGCCCCCCAGATATTCCCCAGCCATCTCGGCGTCGTCGCAAATCGTGTCCCCGATCTTCGTCTCGGTTACGTTTTTGATGTTGGCGATCAGCCATCCGACTTCGCCGGTCTTCAGCTCGTCGCAAGCCAGCGGTTTTGGGGTGCGATAGCCCAAGTCCTCCACCGTGTACGCCCGGCCGGTTGACCAGAATCTCACCTGCATGCCCTTGCGGAGCGCGCCGTCCACTACGCGCGCCAAGATAACCACCCCCCGGTAGGCGTCGTACCAAGCATCAAACAGCAACGCTCGCAGGGGCTGGTCCGGCGACCCCGCCGGAGGCGGAACCCTTTCGACGATGGCCTCAAGAATTTCAGGAACGCCGTCACCTGATTTGGCGCTCACGAGCATCGTCTCATCGGCATTGAGTCCGACGGTCTCGTGAATTTCCTGGCGGACTCGGTCGGGTTCCGCCGCCGGCAGGTCGATCTTGTTGATGACCGGGATGAGTTCCAGATTGTGCTCGATGGCTAAATACGTATTGGCCAGCGTCTGCGCCTCGACCCCTTGGGAGGCGTCGACCACCAGCAACGCGCCCTCGCAAGCCGCCAAGCTGCGGGAGACTTCGTAGGAGAAATCCACGTGTCCGGGCGTGTCGATCAGGTTGAGTTGATAGGAGTTGCCGTCCTGAGCCTTGTAGTTCAGCCGCACGGCTTGCGCTTTGATGGTGATGCCCCGCTCGCGCTCGAGGTCCATCGTATCGAGCACTTGCTGTTTCATTTCCCGCTGCGGGACCGTACCGGTCAACTCGAGCAGACGGTCGGCAAGCGTCGATTTGCCGTGATCAATGTGGGCAATGATCGAAAAATTTCGGATGAATGAGGGGTCCATCGAGAGGGCGACTGCGGGTACAAAGATGCTAGCTCCACGCTAGCAGCAGGGTCGAAAGGGTGTCAATTTTGTCCTGTCGTCCCTTGATCGTTCCCAACTTTTCAGCCCACATGGAAACACGCCGGCTGCCGGCTGTCCCGGACAAGACTTAATGTTCGTCCTCGTCGATGTGGCGGAAGGTGTGGGCTGGGACGTGGCTCGGCTGGGACGTGGCGCACGCATTCTTGCGTGCCGTGTCGCCATTCCTGGCGACATGTTGACGCGCCGGCTCTTTCGCCAGCCGGAGGGATGCCGGCAAGAATGCCGGCACGGCACGCTGAAAGCGTGCGCCACGTCTCGTCAAGCCGATCACGTCCCGATGCTCGCTTTCGATCCCGACATTTCCCAATATTACGTGATGCCGACGGCGCCCCTCAGCTCGGCAAACCAATCTTTTCAATCAGCTCGGGGTAGCGGGGGTGTACGCGGATGGGGTCGAAAGTGGGCTCGACCCGCAAATAGACCAACGGACTGTCCCTGCGGGCATAGGCCTCTTCCAGAAAGTCCATGGCCTTGTCCAGTTCTCCCAGTCGTGCGTAGACAATCGCCTGCGTCACAGGGGAGACGGCTCGCGTCTCGGCTATCGCAGCCACTTCTTCAGCCAGTTGGAGGGCTTTCTCGCGCTCGCCCATCTTGGCGTAAATTATCGCCAGGCCTCCTTTTGCCCACCTCTGGTCGCCTAGCAGCTCAGCCCACTTCTTGAAAGCTTCGATGGCCTCGGCGTACCTGCCCACGTTGCCGTAGGCGATCGCGACATCGAAGTAGGCCAGCGGAAATTGCGGGTTCATCTCGATCGTCCGGCGGCATTGCTCGATCGCTTCGTCAAAGCGGCGGGAAAAATGCAAAATGCGTCCCACGGCGGTGCTGATGAGCAACGAGAGGGGATCCAGTTCGTGGGCCCGGCGGACCTCGTCAAGCGCTTGTTCGAGACGATTCATCGCCGCCAAGAACATGGCGTACTGATGGTGCCCGGTGGCGTAGCCGTCGTTGATTTCGATCGCCCGGCGAAAGCGCCGCTCGGCCCTTGCCCAATCCCAGTCGGCGCGATAGTGCACGAGCGCCAGCGCCAGGTGGGCTTCGGCGCAAGTCTCATCTTTCTCGATCGCCGTTCGCGCCGCCTGCGCCGCCTTGGCAAACGCATCGTCGGGACTCCGGCCTAAGTAGCCCGCCGTGCCTTCCAATACGTAGGCCTCGGCCAACCCGGCGTAAGGTTGCGCGTAGTTGCAATCTTCACAAGCCGCTTTTTCAAAGCATTCAATGCTTTTTGCCAGACCCGTGCCGGTACGCTGATTCAAGTGATAACGGCCTTGCAGATACACGTTGTAGGCTTCGAAGTTGTAGGTCACCGGCTTGACGAGCTTTTGTCGACGCCGGCCGAGAAGCTTGATCTTCAGGTTGTCGACGATCGCTTGCGAGATTTCATCCTGAATGGCAAAGACATCCTCAATTTTCCGGTCATAGCGTTCCGACCATAAATGGTAGCCGTCCTCGACAGCGATGAGTTGCACGGTGATGCGCAGACGGTCGCCAGCCTTGCGAACGCTCCCCTCGACGACGTGATGCACGCCAAGTTGCTCGCCGATCTCACGAACGTCGTAGGCCCCGGCCCGAAACTGAAACGACGAAGTCCGCGAGACGACTTTCAGACCCTTAACGCCTGTTAGAGCATTGGTGATCTCTTCGGCAATGCCCTCGCAGAAATATTGCTGGTCCCGCTCCGAACTCATGTCGACGAACGGCAGCACGGCGACCGTGGGCTCGGCGGCATCAGGCGTTCGACGTCCGGATCCCGACAGCCGCAGCTTCTCGGCGAGAGATCGCAGGTCCTCCAGTACGTCTTCCATGGACTGATAGCGCTCTTCCGGGTTCCGCTGGATCGCCCTGCTGACAATCCGTTGGATTTCGGGCGGCAAATCCTGGCGAAATCGCCTCAGGGGAGGAGCGTCGGCGTGAGCGATGTCGTAGAGGATGAGCGCCTCGTGAGAACCGGAAAACGGCGGCTCCCCGGCCGCCAGCTCGAAAAGCACGATGCCGAAAGAGAAAATGTCCGACCGATGATCAATCTCGAGACCCTGGGCTTGCTCCGGCGACATATAGGCCGCCGTGCCCAGAGTCATCTCGGCCGAGGGCTGCGAGTCGCGGCCCGCGACCTGCGCCACCCCGAAGTCGGTCAGCTTGACCGTGCCTTCCGCCGTCAACAGGGCATTGTCGGGTTTCACGTCGCGGTGAACGATTCCGTGCCGGTGCGCATGCGCCAGCGCTCGGGCGATCAGCAACGCGTAATCGACGACCTGCTGGACCGGCAGCGTCCCGCCGTTCGCTCGTGCTTCCCGGATTCTCTCCTTGACGGTCCCCCCGGGCAGGTATTCGAGCGCCAGAAAAGGCTGATCCCCCTCCTCTTCCACTTCGTAGATCGTCGCAATGTTCGGGTGATTGAGCTTCGAGAGCGCCCTCGCTTCATGCAGAAACGAGCTGACGCTTTCCTGCGCCGCCCGGAACGCCGGGGAAAGGAACTTCAGGGCCACCAGCCGGTCCAGCTTGACGTCGCGCGCCTTGAAGATCACGCCCATCCCGCCCTCGCCGATCTTCTCGAGCAACTCGTAGTGGGATAGGGTTTGGCCGCTCATTGCAGAGAACCACTCTAATCGCCGGCCATCGGAACCGCCGCAGCCTCCTCATTATCTCGCAGACCACAGCAGGGGGAGGCGGCAAACGCCGCGCCCAGCCCGGGCAAAGCAGAAACGGGGCGGTGTCCTCAAAAGACAAGAAAACTTCACGGCGACCCGCGCAGAAAAAAAAGGCTCTGCCCGCCCGTCCGAAGCCCTGATTCCGCGGAGCCGGCTTCAAAAAGCGAACAGCCCATCCATGAATCGCAAGATAGGCTCGACGATAGGGTGCACGAAGTTGCGGATGTAGCGGCCGATCGACTCGTCCCCAAACGCATAGTAGTACAACGCCGCAAAGACGGCGGCGGGGACCAGCCACGGCAGTAACGACTTCCTAGTCTTCGCCCGATCGCGTTTTTGACGGGTGCGCCGATCCGCGCTCATGGCTCGCTCCTTGATAAGGATGACCGCGAGGCCGCCCCCGAGCGATTATCGCCCGCCGAGAGGTTGAGCAACCGCCCTGCACCGCCCCCGGTGATCCGCTTTGTCGTCTTACAGCCGGCCAGTCCGCGAAAGTACGGTCATCGGTTTCGGGAACCGTCACTCTCCCTAGCCCGGCCTCCCGGAATCGGGCCGTTGCGATGTCCGTCCGGCGCGAAAACGGGCTGAGGGTCCCTAGGGCTGAGATGACCACGGGCCGTCAACCTCAATACTAGCCGGGATGGCTGGTGATTTGAAACCGCCGATCGCCGCTGTTTCACCTTAGCCAACGGCCCTCCGATCAGCGTCCCTTGCGGTTCCCGATCGACACCCGGTCCAAAAGTGATAGACTCAGGCAATCCGGCGCGGAGGCCCAACCGGCTTGCCCCTCGAACGAGAAGTGCCACAATCCCCTGTCCGCACAGGCGAACTGCTGGAAAAACATTGGTCAAGTTCTTGACCCGGAGCTGGATGAATCCATTCTCGAGAGGGGCTTCGTTGAATCCCTTCAAGTTCACCAGGGGAGCGTCACCGTCGAGCTAAGGCTGCCCACCTTCTGGTGCGCCGCCACTTTCGCTTACTTAATGGCGGCAGACATCCGAAAGACGCTCCTCGCTGTTCGTGGCGTTAGAGCCGTCACCGTCCGCTTGAAAGACCATTTCGAGTCGCAGGTGATTGAAGCGGCGGTGAACACGGGCAAACGATTCACGGAGGCATTTCCCGGAGAAGCTACCGACGACCTTGACGACTTGCGGCTCGTATTTCTGCGCAAGGGCTTCCTCAAGCGCCAGGAGCAATTCCTGCGGAGCTTGACCAATGCCGGTTTCTCGTTGGCGGAGAATCTTCGACTGGAGCACCTCTCCATCGAAGGGACATTCTGCAGCGACACAGTCGCTGTCGAGGCGGCTCGGGCGGCGCGAGTTACCTGGAGTTGGGCCTGAACGGCTCGCCGGCCGCGCCCTTGGTTACCGATTCTGAAGACAGGCCGATTCCCGCCCATCGGCTTCAACGGCATCTCATGGCGGCTCGGACGGTTCGGCTCTCACTCGAAGCCAACGCTTCGGTCTGCTCGGCTCTGCTCGACGCCCGCAAGGGGGAAGCCCCTGGAGGCTTCGTACAAATCGGAGGTCAGCATGTATCAGGCTGACAACGAGGAAATTTTTGTTGTCGATGGGCATACCCACCTTTGGGATGCCAGCCCGGAAAACTGGCGCAACAAGTACGGTGAGGGCTGGATCCGCTGCTTCTACGACTACCACACCGCCCTGAGTCCCGAGGAGTATGTGTGGCCGTTTGAAAAGTATTGCAACTACGGTGAACAGACCATGGTTCAAGATCTGTTCTTCGAGGGGCACGTGGACATGAGTATCATGACCTCCACCTATCTGTATGAGTTCTTCAAGAACGGCTTCAATTCGCACATCCAGAACAACGTCTTAAAAGAAAAGTGGCTCTTCCGGGTTTTTAGTGGGTGGCCAACGGGTAGCCGGCTCCTCCATCCTGCCGACCCGACGTCGCCCGCAGTCACATCGGAGCCCAAAAGGCGGCCAAGAAATCCCCAAATACCCTACACGCCAGTCCGGTCGTGGGCAACTCGTAAAGGGAATAAGATACTGATAAACAGGGAGTTATCTCTTTGAGTGTGGCCACTGGATGACAGTTGTGGATCCGCATTTCACAGCCTTCGGGAGACTGTACGACTACCTGCCAGCAGCCTTGCTCTACTCGTAACCCTTTGTTTATCAGTAATTCTTTTTGGCCAACGCAGTCGCCGCCCGGCCTTGGGGGCCGTAGAGTTGTCACGAAGCCCTTGAATGGCACCGAAGCAGGCTCCGGGAGGTCGGCCTCACAGTGGCGAGGGATCCGTCACTCACCGCCGCCAGCCACTAAAATCCCAGAAGAGCCAGAAAAGTACCCCCATCGGTTTATCCTGTGCGGGTCCTTCGACCCGCGGGCCGAACAGAAGGGTCTCGAGGAATTCCGCCGGATGATCAAGGAATATCCGATCCAGGGCCTCAAGCTCTATACTGCGGAGTGGCGGAACGGATCGCGGGGCTGGTCGCTGAAGAGTCCCTGGGCCTACAAGCACTTCGAGGCCTGCCTGGAACTGGGGATCAAGAACATCCACGTCCACAAGGGCCCGACGATCTACCCGCTCGATCGAGACGCCTTCGACGTGGCCGACGTCGACCAGGCGGCCACCGATTTCCCCGACCTTAACTTCATCGTCGAACACGTCGGCCTGCCGCGGCTGGAAGACTTCTGCTGGATCGCTACGCAAGAGAAGAACGTTTACGCCGGCTTGGCGGTCGCCACCGCGTTTGTTCACAGCCGCCCGCGGTATTTCGCCGAGATGATGGCGAACCTGCTCTTCTGGCTGGATGAAGACCGGCTGCTTTTCTCGAGTGACTATGCCATCTGGTCGCCCAAGTGGATAGTCGAAAAGTTCTGGGCCTTCGAGATCCCCGACGATATCAAGCAGGAGTACGGAGTGGATTTGACCCGGCAAGCCAAGCGCAAGATCTTGGGCGAGAACGCGGCTCGCCTCTACGGGATCGACATTGCCGCTCAGAGGGAAAAACTGAGCCAAGACCCGATCGGAGTGAAGCTGGCCAACGGCTCGGGCGCTTGATGCCGCAGCTCGGATCCGCGACATTCGCCGGGTCAATGACCGTCACGGGGACCGGCGCCGTGCCGGCATGTGGATAATTCGCTGTTGCCCGTCCCGCGGTTGCAGGTTCGTCGTACCCAACGAGTTGCTCCGCGTGCCGCTCCCCGGGAAGGGTCCGAGAGCGCTTTACTGGCAGGCGGCGAGGTGAAGCGGGCGAGGGGTTCGTCGGCGCCCGGAGCGCGGCGCTTGGCGCCCAGACGTTCTGAAAATATTTCCGAAAGACTCTTGCGGAAAGGATAGACCCATGCAAGCTGCTCGACTTCATGAATTCGACGAAACTCTCCAACGCACTGAGCTTCTGCGAGTGGAGGACCGCGCCGAACCGAAGCTCCACGAGCCCGACGACGTGATCGTACGCATCGGAGGAGCCGGTCTTTGCCGGACTGACTTGCACATCGTTGAGGGAATCTGGCGCGAAAAAGTCGACCGCCCGCTGCCTTACATCCTTGGCCATGAAAACGCCGGCTGGGTGCACGAGGTCGGTTCCTCGGTGCGCACCGTGCAGACGGGCGACCCGGTCATCGTGCATCCCCTGGTCACCGACGGCGTTTGCCCGGCCTGCCGCCGCGGCGAAGACATGCATTGCGAGAACAGTCAGTTCCCGGGAATCACGAGCGACGGCGGCTTTGCGCAGCTTCTCCATACGAAAGAACGCTGTCTTATCAAACTGCCTCCTCAGCTCGACCCCAAGGACGTGGCGCCCTACGCCGACGCCGGGCTGACGGCTTACCGCGCGGCGCGCAAAGCGGCGGAAATTTTGCGCCCCGGCATGGGGGCGGTGATTCTCGGGTTCGGCGGCCTTGGACATATCGCCGCGCAGGTTCTTCGCAACCTTTGCGCCGCCACGATCATCGTCGTGGACACCTCGTCACAAGCGTTGGCGCTGGCGGAAGAGATGGCCTTCGACCACCGCGTCCTCGGGGATCAAGGCGCGGTCGAGGAGATCCGGCGTCTTACCGGCGGCGGGGCCGACGCCGTCATCGACTTCGTCGGCGAGAAGGGCACGCCCGAGCTGGCGATGAAAATGCTCCGCAAAGGCGGCACCTACTTCGTGATCGGATATGGCGGCGTGATTCGGCTGCCGACCATTGACATGATCGTCGACGAGTTCAACATCGTCGGCAACCTGGTCGGTAATTTCACGGAACTTTCGGAGTTGATGATTCTCGCCGGCCAGGGCAAGGTGAAGTTGGCCACCCGTGCTTACCCGCTCGATCAGGTGAACGAAGCCATGCGCGACTTGATCGACGGTCAGATCCCGGGACGCGGGGTTTTGGTTCCCTCCTAGCCCGTTTTTCACCAGCCGGCGAGGCCAAGCGCGTGAGAGCAAGTCAGTGCCTCGGTGCTTTTGCTCGCCGTGCTCAACGTAGGGTCCAAGTACGCCCGGATCAATCAAGAAACGGGGCGCCGAGCGGCGCGCCCGGGCCTTCAATACTTAGAATTCGATGCTCGCCAAGTGGTAGGATATATTACTTGGCCTTAGAGCAACCAAACTCGATACCGGAAAGACGCTTCGCCGGAGCGGTGATTCTCCGAGGATACAAAGATCTGGTAGGCACCTCCGTGCCCGTAGACGACAAGGTGGCGGCTCTAAGCTGGTTTCTGTCAGAGGGCACCGAGAGAGGGTCCTTTGATCACTGGTGCCGCCTTCTCGACGTCGACCCGACCCGCTACCGGGACCACCTTCGCTACATAGGCCTACTGCCTTGCAACCGGACCACGCGAAATGACCGCAAACTGAAGCGATGGCTGAGTAGGTTTTTTCGGGGATCTCAAGCGTCAAGTAAAACACGCGTCAGAAGTACATCAAGTGGTAGGATATATTACTTGGCCTTAGAGCAACCAAACTCGATACCGGAAAGACGCTTCGCCGGAGCGGTGACGAGGATACAAAGATCTGGTAGGCACCTCCGTGCCCGTAGACGACAAGGTGGCGGCTCTAAGCTGGTTTCTGTCAGAGGGCCGAGGGTCCTTTGATCACTGGTGCCGCCTTCTCGACGTCGACCCGACCCGGTACCGGGACCACCTTCGCTACATAGGCCTACTGCCTTGCAACCGGACCACGCGAAATGACCGCAAACTGAAGCGATGGCTGCGTAGGTTTTTTCGGCGTGATCTCAAGCGTCAAGTAAAACACGCGTCAGAAGTACATCACGCGACGAACGGCGTAACCAGTTCAGTCTCTTAGATTCCAGCCGAACCTAGCCCGCTTTTCTCGCCACTCGCCGGGTGAAGCAGGCGATAAACCCGCCATGATTTCGTCTCAGGCTCAGTCCCTTGCTCACGCACACCCTTGCCATGCCCGACTCGGAGCCGCGAACGCCAGTGAGCGGCCATGGCGTACGGTCAATCCTGTGCCCCGCCCAAGAGGATGACAGCCGGTGGGTTTTCGACGAAGCGGCCCAATAATTGCCGCCGCTAAACGATCGCCACTTATGGGACCAAGCACTAGCGACGCCTGTGACCCCCCGCTATTCCCCCACGCGGTGACGGCTGCAATGGTGTTTTGCCCGCCCATTGGACTGCACGGAACGGTGGAGTGTGCCATAATGGAGCTACTGTCGAGATCTTCCTGAACTGTCCTTCCATTTTTCCGCAGAACTGAAAGCGCACCGCAACCTTGCTCGCCCGTTCGCCTCTGCAGATCCTGGCCCGGCCCGATCAGTCAGTCCGGCAGTGATTTTTCCACGAGGAGATTATCAGTAATGAGAGAAAAAGGTACTGTGAAGTGGTTTAATCCCGACAAGGGTTTCGGGTTTATCCAACGTGAAAGCGGTGGTGACGTATTCGTCCACCATACCGCGATTCAAGCGGAGGGCTTCCGGACATTGAACGAAGGAGCGGAAGTAGAGTTCGAGGTAGGTGACGGACCCAAAGGACCCAGGGCCGTTGACGTAACTTTCTAGCTCGCTTTTCTCGCCACGTGGTGAGAACCGCAGGCTAGTTGTACCCGCCCGCGCGATCTCCGCCGCGCGGAACACCGCATACGTTCTTTGAAGGTGCGCCCACAGCGAGCCGAGTGGCGCACCTTGCGGTGTCTGTATACCCGCGATCTTGCCAATCCTGTGCCCCACCCAAGGGGATGAAAACGGTGGGTTTCGACGGAGCGGCCATGGCGCCACGTTTGCAACAAGGGATTGGCCTGCCACTGGCGTTCCAGGCTTCCATGAGGAGGCTCGCCATTGTCAAGCGGGAGAGCGGAGGCAACTTCAGTTAGGGGCGAACGTCCGACCGGGCTTCCATCCGCACTCGGGTGGCGTCATCTCGTTGACTCTATGAAGTTCGGTCCTGGCGGCGCTGCTCGCTCAGTATCGGCCTCGCAGGCCGGCCGGGAACACGCAGTTGCCGCGAAGGCGGTGTGCGACGTTGTGGGCCGCTAACTCGCTACCTTTTTGGCTCTTCTGGGATTTTAGTGGCTGGCGGCGGTGAGTGACGGATCCCTCGCCACTGTGAGGCCGACCTCCCGGAGCCTGCTTCGGTGCCATTCAAGGGCTTCGTGACAACTCTACGGCCCCCAAGGCCGGGCGGCGACTGCGTTGGCCAAAAAGAATTACTGATAAACAAAGGGTTACGAGTAGAGCAAGGCTGCTGGCAGGTAGTCGTACAGTCTCCCGAAGGCTGTGAAATGCAGATCCACAACTGTCATCCAGTGGCCACACTCAAAGAGATAACTCCCTGTTTATCAGTGTCTTATTCCCTTTACGAGTTGCCCACGACCGGACTGGCGTGTAGGGTATTTGGGGATTTCTTGGCCGCCTTTTGGGCTCCGATGTGACTGCGGGCGACGTCGGGTCGGCAGGATGGAGGAGCCGGCTACCCGTTGGCCACCCACTAAAAACCCGGAAGAGCCACCTTTTTGCTATCGTTCTTCATGGCTCGTCATCCGTCCTTTCTTTTTCCTATTAGGAAGATTTTGTGGCTCTTCTGGGATTTTGTGGTTGCCCCGCCCAGCAAAGCGGCCCCCGGGGCCGACCCTGCTGTGAAATGCGGGGGGACCGGACTGGCGTGTAGGGTATTTGGGGAGTTGCGGGCGACGTCGGGTCGGCAGGATGGAGGAGCCGGCTACCCGTTGGCCACCCACTAAAAACCCGGAAGAGCCGATTTTGTGGTTGCCCCGCCCAGCAAAGCGCGGGGCCGACCCTGCGGGGGAAGTTTAGCCCGCTTTTCTCACCACGTGGCGAGGCGAAGTGCGTGAGAGGCCCGTCAGTACAAGGCGCGCGACGCTCGGCGCCGCATTTCTTGAATGATGCGGGCGTACTCGAACAGTACGTTGAGCACGGCGAGCAAGCGCAACGCCGTAATGGCGGGCCTATTGCGTGCTTCGACCGTCAGGTGGTGAGAAATGCGGGTTAGCTCACTCCCCCCGGATGACGAGCCTCCTCATTTCATCTCTGTTTCCGGCTCTCGCACACCCTCGCCATCAGCGAAACTGAGCCGCGAGCGCGAGCGAGCGGCCATGGCGTAGGGCCAATCCTGTGCCCCACCCAAGGGGATGAAAGCCGGGTGGGCTTTCGACCGAACCTTATTGGGATCAGGTCGCTCGCCGGCCCGGTGGCGCCTGTGCCGGGCGATGAAAAATTGCCGAGGGGCCGGATCTTGTCGCTGTTCAAGCCGACTCGGGTCCCACCGCGGTCCTGAATCCCTTGCAAAAAGAGAGGCTTTCCCCCGGCGGCGGCGGATTGGGCAGTTTGGTTGCTCGCGTGCTTCCCCTACCGCGTCATGATCCCAGCTCTCAGCATCCTCCACCCAACCCTTGCACCTCGCTTCGTCAAAGATCCCGGCCCCAATAATCGCCAGGCCGCGTTCATGGCCTTTGTCCGCGCTCAGGAAAAGTGGTCCGCGTCGGCACAGGACGCGGGGCCTCCCCGCTCGGACCTTCCCCTGCCGCCGCCACGGGCCGCGTCGCTCGGCGGCCCCGAGAGGACATCGGTCCCGCCGCCGTGGGCTCGCGCCCACCAGGTCGCCCGGGGACAGTTGCCCTCTCATGCGCCGCCCGACCCGCCCGCCGGCACTCCTCAAGCCGCGAGCTTCCCCGAGCCGCCCTCCACCACGGAGCCGATCGTCAAGCCCGGGACTCCCCGTTACCCCGACGTTCCCGAGTGGGCCAAGCACCCGCTAGGACCCTACCGGCAGGCGCCATCCGAATTCGGTGGTGAATGGTGGTTCGTCAATCCGTTCACCGGACCGGAGCCCTGGATCCCGCGCGTCTCTCAAAACGAACAGACACTTCCAGAGGGCTTTGCCGAAATATTCGGCTCGCGCCCGGAGCGGAAAGACTACCCCGGCGCCGACGAGTTCTATACGGCGCGGCTTCGCTGGGAACAGGACTTAAAGTACTTCGAGGGTAGCGGGGTTCCGCAGAATCTCGATGTGGCCGAGATCGAACGCGTGGGTGACATCTATGAGGAGTGGGGCATGGGCCGGCCGGTGTTTTACGAGGGCCGCTACGGCTGGAAGGTTCGCTTTCCCGACTCCCGGATCTCCAATTTCGAAGCCAATCCGGATGGCATGATCAGGGCGCCACACGTCCTCATCGCGCAGTATCAGAGCCGGCTGCTGCAAAAAGGGATGGTCCCGGAGAATCCACACCCCTTCGTTCCTCCCCAGCTTTTCCCAGGTGGAACCGAGATTGATCCTTTCAACGTATCTGGTGAATCCAAGTTATAGGTGGACCGTACTCGGCTGCCGGGCCGACCAAGGCGACCCATACGAGGAATTGCCACCAGCGGGCACTCATCTTGACTTCGGCTGTTTCGGTAGAAAGTTCTCCAGCACCCACAGCTCACGGCCGAGCTCACCGCAGGGCTTGATCTCACGCCCGCCGTTGACTTGTGCCAGGGGCCCTTGGGTAATCCAAGCGGCGACAGCCCTGCGCTTCCAACTTGAGGACTCAAGGGGTTTCGCGGACGGCCTACTTGCGGTTCTTGTACTTGTCGAGTGAAATTTCGAAGTAGAACAGTTCTTGTCCGCTCACCAGATCTCGAACTCCCGACAGATAGACGGTCGATCCCGGGATAGGGTCCGGGTCCCTGCCGGTTAGATAGTAGAAAAACCCGCTGGCTGAGGATTTTGGCGGCACGACGGGAGCTGTGAAGGCACGCTCGGTAATCTCCCACTTGGCCAGCGGCCCCTTCTTCAGGCGTGGGCGGCCGATGCCCGGCACCCGCGGAATATACCGAGGTAGCTCCTTGGGCTTGGTACTGGGCTGAAAGTAGGCCAAATCCTCGGCCGATACGGGCTCCAGACCTTGGCGGCCGGAGGTGATGAAGCGAACCTTGAGATTTTCCAGACCAAGTGCATGATCGGAGGCGTTCGTAATCACCACCAGAACGGGCAGCACCCCGTACTTGTAGGGTTTGGCCTTTCCAAAGGCCTCACGAGTTTCCTTCTGGCCGCGGTAGGGCCGCACTCCCACCGCGACGTCGCCCTGGTTTTGGTGGGCGGGGTACTTGCCGGCGGGGCGAATTTTGAACGGTTTCTCGGCCGCCGCGGCGTAGGTCGCGGCGAACAAGCCGAGGGCGGCGACAATCATTCGCATCCGCTTGTATCTTGCCATAATGGGTCTGATTCCGCTTGCTTTACCTAACCTACAACGTCCTGCTGGCTTTGGCCGCGATGGTCGTGGTCCCCTTGCTGGTGATCCGGGGGTTTCTCAGAGGCGAAACCTGGAAGGGCATCGCCGAGCGATTCGGTATTCTTCCACACTCATTTCATCAGACCGCGGCAAACTCGATTTGGTTACATGCCGTTTCGGTGGGCGAAGTCCTCTCCTGCGCTCAACTCGTGAAAGCCCTGCGCCGGCAATTCGGTGAGGTTCCGATCTTTGTCAGCACGTCGACGCCGACCGGGCGCCGACTGGCTGATGAGAAACTCTCGCCGTCGGTGAACGGAATCTTCTATTCGCCCTTTGATCTACCCTTCGCCCTCCTTCGCGTGTTTCGGACCATCCGGCCGCGGCTTGTCATTGTGGCCGAAACCGAGCTTTGGCCGAATCTGTTCCGACTCGCCAAGCGCAGCGGGGCCGGTCTGATGATGGTCAATGCGCGGATCTCGGATCGTTCGGCCCCCCGCTATCGGCGCTTTCGTTTTTTCTTTTCCCATGTGTTACGGCAACCTGATCTTGTGCTGGCTCAGTCGGAGACCGACTGCGAGCGGCTGACGGCCGCCGGCGCTTCCCCGGAAACAGTTCGCCGGGGAGGGAACCTCAAATACGATTTCGAGCCGGATGCCGAAGAAGTGCCGCGGGCCGTCGCGGACTCTTTGGACCGTTTGGAGGCGGGCCCTATCGTGGTGGCCGGCAGCACTCGCGAGGGCGAGGAAGAACCGGTCATCGAGGCGTTTCGGAAGCTCTCCGAGTCCCGGCGGCAAGCGTTACTGGTAATCGCCCCCCGTCATGCGCGGCGCTTCGATGAAGTGGAGACGGTTCTCGCGTCATCGGGCATGCCGTTCGCCCGCCGGTCGCAACTTGCCCCGGAGACATCGGACCGCCTCCCACTCCCCGGGGTGCTCTTACTCGACACGCTCGGAGAATTGTCGTCTCTCTATCGCGTGGCCGACATTGTGTTTGTCGGAGGCTCGCTGAACGGTTGGGGCGGCCACAATGTCCTCGAACCGGCGCTTTCGGGCAAGCCGGTGGTGGTTGGTCCCACGATGCACAACTTTCGCGCGATCACCGATCAGTTGACGGCGGAGCGGGCGATTGTTCGAGTGGACGGCCCCGGCGGATTGGCTGAGGCCTTCGAGGATCTGCTCGATCATCCGAGCAAGGCCTCCGAGATGGGGATGCGCGGCCGGCAGGTTGCCCAATCCCAACGCGGCGCGACAGAGCGGGCCGTGCGCGAAGCGGTCGAGATCTACCGCCTTGCCCTGCCGCTTCGCCGCCCCGGGCTGTTCGCTTACCTCGCTTTGTGGCCGTTCGCATCGCTTTTGCGGTTGGCTGCCGGCCTTCGACGGGCTGCCTACGCGCGGGGTTGGCTCCGCCGGCGACGCCTCGATACTTTCACTCTTTGTGTCGGAAACGTAACGGCGGGTGGGGTGGGCAAGACCCCGATCGTCCTTTGGCTTGTCGAGCAGTTGTCTGCCCGGGGGCCTGCCGTGGGCGGTTTGATGCGCGGCTACCGCCGGCTGTCGCGCGATGAAAAAGTCGTGCGGCCCGGCGCTGTGGTCTCGCCCCGTTACACGGGAGATGAGGGGCAGATACTATTGCGTCACTGGGAGAAAGCAGGCCTCGACGTGCCCTTGGGGATCGGACAGGATCGTTACTCGGCGGGTCGAAAAATCGAAGGCAGCCGGCGGGTCGAAATCTTTGTGCTGGACGACGGCTTCCAGCATTTCCAGCTCGAGCGCGACCTCGACTTGGTTCTGATCGATGTGCTAGATCCTTTCGGCGCGGGAGAGATGATACCCCTGGGCCGCTTGCGCGAGCCGCTATCGGCCCTCCACCGCGCCGACGCCTTTCTCCTGACCCGAACCGAGCCCGGCGTCTGCTACGACGGCCTCATTGCGCGCCTTCACTCTTTGAATCCTCGTGCACCGGTTTTCGCCGCGCGAAGCCGAGCGGCTGCCGCGGTCAACACCGTCTCCGGGGAGGCCACACCGATCGAGCGACTACGCTCGGAAAGGATCTTGGCCTTCTGCGGGTTGGGAAACCCGGAATCGTTCTGGAGAAGCTTGGAGCTGGCCGGGCTGACGACAGTCGGGCGCATGCGATTCCGCGACCACCATGTTTACTCGCGTAGCGACATCGCTGATATCGTTTCAGAGGCTCGACGCCGTGAAGCCGGACTGGTCATTACGACAGAGAAGGACCTCGTCAATCTCTGGTACGCGGCGGAACGGGAAGGCCTCAAGGCGGGACCTCTCGAAGACCGCGCCGCCGGGCTATTCCGTCCTTTGCCTCTGTATTGGCTGCGCGTCGAGACGGAAGTTGAGAACAAGGATCAGCTGCTGGACTGGATCGAAGAGCGAATGTCGTTCTCTCCCATCGCGGAGGCAAAGGTCCCCGTGGTCCTTGGGGGTAGGGACGCCGGCTAAGGACCTGGGGTGAAAGTGGAGTAGTCCGGCGACGAGAAACGCCCGCAATCGCCCAGAGCCTCATTCGCACCCTTACGGCGGGGCTTCGTTTGTAGGCGTTGCCTCGGGTCGAAGCAGCCCCTGATTGACGCTAAGCGGCATTTCTCACCGCCGTCGCCGGAAGGGGAGCAACTGCCTGCCGTCAGGGATGTAGGGGCGCGATTGATCGCGCCCCTTGGTGTCGGTAAAAGTACCGACACGGCAGGTCTGGGACCTCGGCCACCATGGGGCTGCGTGGGTCTCAGGCGAGAGTTTCGATCCTGGGGGTGTCGCGTCTGTTAGTGTGATTTTGGTGTGATTAACGGGTGTCGTCTGTATCGTGGCGCAGACGCCTACCTCTGCCGCGTCGACACTCGTGTCGACGCATGGCGCGATTGATCGCGCCATGTTGCCGACATACTGTACCCTGGGCGATGTGAACTAACTGTTGCCGCGAGCCATGGTGGTGAGAAATGCGGATTAAGTGGCCGTGACGATGAAGCTATTGGTTAGAGCTACGAACTGGTTGGGTGATGCGGTGATGTCGATCCCCGCCTTGCGGGCGATTCGCGAATCCTTCCCCGACTCGCAAATCACACTGCTGGCGCGGCCCTGGGTGGCTGACCTGTACGCGCGGGAAGAATTCTGTGATCGCATCATCCGCTACGACCGCATGGGCGCTCACGGTGGATTGGGCGGAAAATGGCGATTGGCGGCTGAGCTGCGCGGCGATCATTACGACTGCGCGATTCTGCTCCAGAACGCCTTTGATGCCGCACTCCTGGCGTGGCTGGCAAGGATTCCGCGTCGCATCGGCTACGCCCGTGACGGGCGGGGCTTTTTGCTGACCGATGCCGTTACGCTTCCCGGCCCGGATGACATTCCCCGGCACCAGCGGTTTTACTACTTGGAGTTGCTGCGCCGCGCCGGGCTGATCCGCCGGCTTCCCGAGAGCGCCGCGATTCGTCTTGGAAGCGCGGGCCTTGCGGCCGCCGCCGGCCGGGAGCAGTGGCGGAGAAGAGGGCTTTCCAAGGGCCCCTGGATCGGCGTGAGTCCTGGCGCGGCCTTCGGAGGAGCAAAGCGCTGGCTTCCGGAGCGTTTCGCCGAGGCGGCCTCCCGGTTATCGTCTGATTTGGACGCCGACGTCGCTGTTTTCGGCTCGCCGGCGGAGGCGGCATTGTGCGAGCAGGTGGCTGGTCAAGTCGGTCCTCGCGCCCGCAATTTAGCCGGCCGGACGACGCTCGCGGAATTCATCGACCTCGCGGCTACTTGCAGACTTTATCTGACGAACGATTCGGGTCCCATGCATATAGCCACCGCGCTGGGCGTCCCGACGGTTGCCGTTTTTGGAGCCACCGACGATCATGCCACCGGCCCCTCGGGAAGTTGGGCGCGTGTGGTCCGCCAAGCGGTTGATTGCAGCCCTTGCATGCTGAGAGAGTGCCCCATCGACCATCGTTGCATGACAAGAGTGGAGACAGCGATGGTCGTCGAGATGGCCCAGGCCGTGCTGTCGCGGGAAGCCTCGAACCCGGCTGCCGAGAGTCAGGGTCTGTGAAGGATTCGTTTGGCGGGCAAGCAATTGGGGGCGGTAGTCGCCGACGACCGAAGCTGGCGTTACGGATCACCTCTGGAGCCTCGGGGAACTTCTGATGGAGACGGCGGGAAATCGAAGGCGCGGTATCCTGGAACGCCGGTGACAGGCCAAGTGTCTAGAACCCTCCGAAAGCCACCAGTTTTGATTCCTTTGCGTGGGCTGTGAGACTGATGACCACTTACTACCCCGCGGGAAACACTTGACACGCCCGCTATTCTGAAGGGGGAGACCGCGAAGGCCGTCGTAACGCCCGACGGCGAAAGAAAACAACGAAGCAAAGCCGATCTAGCATAACCAGCTTTAAATCAATAGCTTGCATGGTATTTGCAGCCGGCTTTCCACCCCACAACGGAGGCCTACAGCGTGCTTCGGCCCTCAGGTGGCGAGAAATGCGGAATCGGTCCCGCCGCCATGGATACGCGCAGCAAGATCATCAGCCTTAACCGGGCCGGGGAGCTTTTTCCGTCGTTGGCCGAGAAGGGGGGTGACGTCGTCGTTGCCTGCGGCTGCTTCGACCTTTTGTCGGCGGAACACTGCCGACGGCTGGCGCGGGCCAAAGAAACGGGCAAGTACTTGGTGGCGGCCGTCTATGCCGACAAAGACCCGCAAGAAACCGTGTTCAACCAGTCCGCCCGGGCGCAGATGGTTGCGGGGCTCGCGGTCGTGGACTACGTGGTAATCTGTGACCAAGCTCAGACAGAGCGAACTGTCTCCTCGTGGCGGCCCACCGCAGTCGTCGATGCCGACCCGATCCCGTCACGGGACGTAATTGGCGATGTCTTACAACGGTACAGCGGCGATTGAGCCTCCCCGCAGGATTCTCGTGGTTCGCCTCGGCGCCATGGGGGACGTCATTCATGCCCTGCCGGCGGTGGCGCGGCTAAAATACAGCTTCCCCCGAGCTAGGCTGACCTGGGCCGTGGAATCTCAATGGTCTCCTCTGCTCGATGGCAACCCCTACGTCGATGAAGTCCTTCCGCTGCCGATCTCGGACTGGCGGAGGCGCTTCGGCATCGTAACCTGGCGGGAATTCCAGGCCGTGAGAACTTCGCTTCGGGCCAGCCGGTTTGATCTCGCGGTTGATTTTCAGGGTCTGTTGAAGTCGGCGCTGGTCACCTTTTTCAGCCGAGCCGATCGGGTGGTGGGTTTTGAACGGGACCAGCTCCGAGAGTCGATTGCCGCATCCTTCTACTCGGACCGGGCGCCGTCGGAAGCTCGACACGTCGTCCGGAAAAACCTGGAACTAGCGAGCGCGGTGGGCGGCAATAAAGGGCCGATCGCGTTCCCCCTCCCGCCGGGCAAGGCTGATCCGGCGTTGCCGCGCGGCGAGTTCGTCCTCGCAAGTCCGGTTGCCGGATGGACGTCCAAGCAGTGGCCGCCCGCGCATTACGCGGAGTTGGCGCGGCTTCTATGGCAGCGTCGGAGGATTCCACTCGTCGTCGACTGCGCTCCGCGGAACCGGGCCTACGCGGAAGAGATCTGCAATCGAGCCCCTACCGGCTCAGCCGTGCTGCATACTTCATCGCTGGAGGGTTTAATCGGGGCCACGCGGCGCGCCCGGGCTGTTGTTGGGGTCGACAGCGGCCCGCTTCATTTGGCATCCGCTCTAGGTGTCGGGGGCGTGGCCATCTATGGTCAGACCGACCCGGCTCGCAATGGTCCCTTCGACAGCGGCTTCGTCGTCCTTCGCACCCCCGGGGCGCCGACTTCCTATAAGCGAGGCGACGAAATCGACGACACGATGCTTCGCATCACCCCGGAAAAGGTTTGGGAAGCGCTCGACGGCCACCTGTCCGGCGAAACGAAGGCCGTCACCCAGGCTGTCTCGCCGCCATAGCGTTCAATCATAGTGACCCCGCTGCAATGACCAAGGGACGAAAACTGCTCTGGAATCAAACACATCATGAAACGTCTTTTCACAAAACTCTCCATGACGCTGGCCCTTAGCCTAGCCGCGACGTCTACCCCCGGCAAGGCGCAACCCGCCCCCCTAGATTCGCGGGAAGCCGCCAAGCTGTACCGTCAGATCAGCGACTTGATGGAAGCGACGGGCATCGCCGTCCCAGAGCTTGCTCGGGCCGGGGCGCCTCTTGTAGAGAACGTGCGGCAGGCCGCCAAGGCGTTGGCCGTCGGCCACACACGGGAGAACACGGCGGTCTTGGAAAAGCTGCTTTCAAACGCCCGCATCTACCTCCACATCTCCGATGCCGTTCCCAAGCCGCAGCCTTTTGCCAAGGACGTTCAGCGGCAGTTGACGACTCTTCGTACCTCGGTGGACCAGGTGGCCAGCCACTTCCGAGCCCTGCTCGAACACAACGAGAATCAGATCCGCGGCGGGGACCGCGACGACATAGCCCGCTACGCGGAAGAAAATCTCCGCCTGGACCCGCCTGGGCCAAAGGAAAACCGCGTGGTCTTCCTCGGAGATTCCATCACCGACGGCTGGCCCTTGAATCAATACTTCCCCGGCAAACCCTACATCAATCGCGGGATCAGCGGCCAAATCACCGGCCAAATGCTGGGACGCATGAAGGCCGACGTGCTGGATCTCAAGCCGCGGGTGATTGTCGTTCTGGGCGGCACCAACGACCTGGCGCGCGGGGTGAGCGTGTCCGCCATCCGGGACAATCTGGCCATGATCGCCGCCCTGGCCGTGGCCCACGGCGTTAAGCCCGTCATGGCTTCCCTCCTGCCGATCAGTGATTACCATAAGTCCGAAGACCCCGACTATGAGCGCAGCCGCGAGCGGCCGCCGGAGACGATTCGCCAACTCAATGATTGGACTCGGCGTATGTGCGCCGAGCAGGGCTTCGTCTATCTCGATTATCACTCCGCCATGGCCGATGGGGCCGGGCAGCTGCGAGCCGCGCTTTCGCCCGACGGTCTTCATCCCAACGGCGAGGGCTACAAGTTGATGGCTCCGTTAGCGGAGGCCGCGATCACGAAAGCCCTGTCGGCCAAATCCCGTCGGAAGAGACGCTTCGGGATCTTTTGATCACAGAGTGTGCGTCCCCCACCGAGCCTGGCGTTCCCCCTATCCCGCGGGGGGCGAGCCGACTCTTCGCTGAGATCGAAACCGGCCCTGTTCTTCCGACTAACGCCCATTGTAGAACTTAAGTTGTAGATCTAGGTTTAGTACAGAAAGTCCGCATGGCCTATAGACAAAAATCTGGTTCTTCCGGGTTTCTAGTGGGCGAGTGTGGCTCGGTGGTAGTCTCGCGGGATGCAAGACCGCGAGCTATACCGCCAGATTCTGGGCATCGAAAGTCCCTGGAAAGTCGCGCGAGTGGAGCTGCGCCGAGCCGACGGCGAAGTCCACATCTTCCTCGAACACGACGAGCAAGTCCGCTGGCCGTGCCGCCAATGCAGCGCCGTGTGCGCACTCCACGATCATCAGCCCGAACGCCGCTGGCGTCACCTCGACACCTGTCAGTACCGCACGATCCTGCACGCCCGGCCGCCGCGCAGCGACTGCTCCGAGCACGGGCCGCGCGTCGTGCGACTGCCCTGGGCCGAGGCTTCCAGCCGCTTCACCGCGCTGTTTGAAGCTCTCGCGATCTCGTGGCTGAAGGAAGCCAGCCAGCAAGGCATCGCCGAGTTGCTGGCGCTGAGCTGGGACGAGATTCACGGCATCCTGGAACGCGCCGTGCAACGTGGGCTCGAACGTCGCGCGGCAGAGCCGATTCCCTACCTGGGCGTCGACGAGAAGAGCTTCCGCAAGCGCCATCGCTATCTCACCGTCGTCAACGATCTCAACCGCTCGCGCGTGTTGTTCGTCGCCGAGGGACGCCGCCAGGCCAGCCTGGACGGCTTTTGGAAGACGTTGAGCGCAGAGCAACTCGCCCGAGTCGAGGCCGTCGCGATGGACATGTGGGATCCTTACGTCGCCTCGACCCGGGAGCATCTCGACGAATCGGAGAAAAAGATCGTTTACGACAAATATCACATCGCGGCGCATCTGGCGAAGGCGGTGGACCAAGTGCGGCGGGCGGAGAACAAGCGTTTACTGGCCCTCGGCGACGAACGTTTGACAGGCACGAAGTACGCTTGGCTGCGGCA
Source organism: Bryobacterales bacterium (assembly GCA_965206025.1). GTDB lineage: Bacteria > Acidobacteriota > Terriglobia > Bryobacterales > UBA6623. Next base: position 825,225 of record CBDBIU010000005.1, read on the forward strand.
TCCGGCGAACTTTTCCGAGGACGCCTGGCGCGAGTTCCGCGCGCTGCGCGAAAGCGACTTGAAAACGGCGCGGGCGTGGGCGTTGAAGGAAACGGCGATGCGGCTGTTCGACTATCGTCGCGAATCGGCGGCGCGAGCTTTCTTCGAGCAATGGCGCGGCTGGGCGAGTCGCAGCCGGCTGACGCCGATGGTCACCGTAGCGCGGATGTTGACGGCTCGCCTCGAAAACATACTCACGTATCTGAAACACCGCATTACGAACGCGGTCAGCGAGGGGTTGAACTCAAGGATTCAATGGGTCAAGGCCACGGCGCGCGGTTTCCGCAATCAACAGAACTTCATCAACGCCGGCGCCGACAGGGTGTTCATTGCCGAGGTTGCCCACACGCCTGCCGATCTGGTTCTGCTCGGCCTATTCGACGGCAGCATGTACTCTCGGGCGTTCTTCTAGCTCTTGTAGGTAGCCAGGACCAAAGGAGAAAAACGGTGGTCGGGAATCGCAAACGGCGCGGAGGGCAAATCATTGCCGTGTTCGCGGTGTCCGTGGTGTTGCTTTTTGGGTTCGCGGGCTTCGCCTTCGATTGGGTGTACGCGTATGTGGTAAAAGCGTTTCTCGTCACCACTTCCGACGCCACCGTGCTGGCGGCTGTTCGCGCCCTACCGCAAGGAAGCACGGCAGTGGATAATGCCGCGGCAGCGACGTTCAATGCCAACTTCCCCGCCGGCTTTCTGAAAGCGATCTCGCGGTCCTATACAGGTCCGACGATCGTCGACAATGGCGACGGCTCTCAGGACATATCGTCAGCAAGGGCGACACGGCACGTCGAGGCCCGGTAGGATGTACTCGGCTTGACAGACCGGCAGGCCACGCAAGAGTGCGTGCGGCACGTCCAGGCGCCAGATCCGTAGGCCCTGTGGCCAGGGCGATCAGAGTCTTGTTGGGGACTGATTACTCGACGTAGAACCGGAGGCTTCCATGTCGGATTTTGATCTCGATCGGCACGTCGCTGAGTTGGAAACCGACGGCTACACCCGACGAGCGGGGCCAGCTCCAGACAGTCGGTGACAGGAAGGCCCAAAAAACATTGCGTAAAGTGCGCTTCGGCCGAATGGCGCTATCACAGCTAGGGCCGCGTCTGGAAAAGGCTCAGATCCGCACACTACAACCAGGATTTCCGTTTTGGCCTTGGCACGGCCACAGTATACATCCGCGCCGGCCCGAATGCCACGTCTTTTCGCGCTGAACCCTGCACATCCCCTCCGCCGGTAGGCGCCAGGGCTCGTCCGTCCGCTCACAGACGTTGATTGCGCGGCCTGAACGGCGCTGCGGCCGACACTGCTCCCTGCCAAACCTTTTTGGAGCCGAAAACTGTTGATCCTAGCCCGGTCAACGCTACCCGCTCGGCAGCGGCAGCGCCCAGATCCTGTGCAGCATGTCACCGAACAGCCGCCGGTTCAGATGCCCCTCGGCCAGCAGCAACCAGTAGTAGCGGGCATGCTTGACCAGCCGCCCGCCGGTCTTCATCAGCCGCTGCTGCAAGCTCGTCAGCGACCAGCTCTTGATGCTTGGTGGCAGTCCCAGCCGCCGCCACAGGTTGCCGAGGTTGTAAGCCAGGACGCTGAGTTGCAAGCGAACTTCGTTCGCGCGAAAACGATGGCACGACAACCGTGTCCAATTCGTGGCCTGCTTGCCTTCCTTGATCCACTGCTCGGCCGTGCCGCGCTTGTTGTAAAAGCGCACCACCGAGCGACTGGGCCGGGTCATGTTGGTGACGATGAAGCCGGGTTGCGCGAACAGTTCGCCCGGGTGGTGCTCAACCTTCGCTACGATGCGCCGCGGTTTGCTCCAACTGGCGGCCTGATAGCGGAAGCTCTTGTAGCGCACCAGGGGCTTGGCGCTCGGCCTGCCCGGTGGCCGAAACAGGATGTCCTCGATCTCCAACTCCAGGCTCTTGTTGGCCGGAATGCGAATGGCGTACTGTACTCCGCGTTCCTCCGAAGCCTCATAAACCTCCGGCTTGGCAAAGGCCGCATCGCCCCGGAAGGCGACCTGCTTGCCCGCAGCCTGTTGGCGCTCGATCTCCGGCAACAATAGCTCATCCCAGTCGTCGGCGCTGTGCACGTTGCCTGGACGCAGCTTTGCAGCGAGGCAATCACCATGACCGTTGAACAAAAGCAACGGATGGTAGCAGACCGACTCGAAGTGTCCGTTGTAGGCACTGCCTTCCTGTTGGCCATGGACCGGACTCTCGGTGGAGTCCATGTCCAGAACGACCCGCTCGGAGTCGTCGAACGCCTCCGCTTGCCCGACCAGCTCTCGGTTCAGCGCCATCAGCCCCAGTAGATTCTCTTCGCTCGCCAGCATCTCCGTCTCGAAGCCGTGCAGCGTCGAGGTCAAGGCCGCACCGCGATCCCAGATCTTCTGCGAACCGATCAGCCGAAACGTCGGATCGATCGAAACCCGCTCGGCGTCGTTGAGGTCCTCGTAGCCCGCCAAGCGGCTGTAGACCGACTGCCGCAACAGATCAGCGAGCGTGAACTGCTTGTTTGTGCCTTGCCGGGAGTCGCTGAGATGCTCGTCAATCAGTTCTCCGAGACCGAGCCGTTCGTCCAGTTCGCGAACCAAAATCAGGCCACCATCAGAAGTGACGTGCGATCCCTGGAAATCGACTTTCAACAAGCCGTTGAAACTTAGCTGGAATGGCTTGGTTTGTTTTTCACCCATTGGGTGTTGGCCTCCATGGCGTCCTCATCGGGCTCTAGCCCCTATGAATAAAGACGCTCAAGGCCGCTGGAAGGTCGGGATGTCAAACATCAAATTGAAAATGCGGGCTCAGACCGTCTCGTTGATGGGCAGGGCGAAGATCCCGACGTTCTTCCTGGGCTTTTTCGGTTATGACAGCCTTGACTTAGCCACCAGGTCAACGGCCGTACGCAGAGACGTGAACCTCATGCTGGTCCTGGATCGCTCGGGATCTATGGTCTTAGCGCCCTCCGACTCACAGGGAAGGCGTCCGTTCGAAGCGCTGCAGGATTCGGCCAAGTTGTTTCTCGACAAGTTTGATGAGACCCGTGATAAATTCGGAGTCGTCAGCTTCGGAACAAACGCACGGGTCGATTATCCACCCCAAACGGACTTCAAAACTCCCCTAAATAACCTCATCGACTCCCTGCGATCGTACAGTTCGAACCGAACGAATTCGGCTCTGGCCATGTGCCTGGCTTACAACGAGCTGAAACTGTTGAATGACCAGGGACCATTCAACGTCGTTGTCTATTTCACCGACGGGCAGTCCACCGCGTTTCCCGGACAATTCGACGTCAACACATCCGGCAGTCGCAGTTGCACCTTTTCGCCTGTAGATGGGGTCTACATGACCAACCAGACCGGTAGCGCAACCTGGGGTCTGTTCCAACAACAAGGGGTTCCACCGCCGGGACCAAACCCTGACTACGTCCTTCTTCCCGACTGTTCGGGCATGGGGAGAAGCGGGCAAAACGGTAGGTTCTTGATCATCTCGCCCTTCCGCGACAGATGGCATCCCTTGGGTTCAGGCAACCCCCCTGCGATCTCGATCTACAACGATGCCGTCAATCCGGGAGTCAACCCAGCCCTGACTTCCGATGGCCGAACCGTGATCGACATAGGGGACAACATGCTCGTAAATGGGGGCTCGCTGGCACGCCTGGACCCGAACCTGCCTATCACCATTTTCGCAATCGGTCTGGGCGGATACCTTGGACCCGCCAAGCATGACGTTTTGCGGCAAATGGCGAACGCCGACCAATTTGCCGATCCGGCCAACGGTCCCACCGGAGTCTATGTCTACGCTCCCGGACCTGATCAATTGGAGCAGGCCTTCCTCGATGTAGCCGGTGAGATCACTCGCCTAATCCAGTAGCTCGCCACTGGCCGGCGAGAAGTCGGATTCAGCCGCCTATCTCGTGGAAACGACCACTTGCTGGATCGACGGCTCGATGGAGCGCAGCTCGTTGTTCGAGAACCCCGCGTTGAGGAACATTCGATCCAGCTCAGAGAACGTGTAGGCGTCTCCACCCGCCGTGCCTCCGAGCATCATCATGCTGAAGGCGGCCACCAGGGGCGGTGAAACGCGATCTTCGTTGGGAATGAACTCCAATGTCACGGCGCGCCCGCCGGGGCCAAGGGCGCCGTGAACCTTGCGGAGCAATGTCTCGCAAGTCGGTACGTCGAAGTGGTGGAGAAAGTTCGTTAGCAGCACGATGTCATAGCCGCTGCCGTAGTCGGCGTCAAACGCGCTGCCCCCGATCGTGCGATAGCGATCGGAAATCCCGGCCGCCTTCGCATTTTCGCCGGCGACCTCCAACACGTTAGGCCAGTCGAGGGCGACAATCTCCGCGTTCGGATTGTGTTTGCCGATGGCCACGCCGAACAGGCCGTGTCCGGCGGCGATGTCAAGTACCTTCCATTTCGCGCCTGACTTGGCATCGAGCAAACCCGCGATCAGCTCCGCCGGCAGGGCCATCATCGGCGCCATGGCCCGCGCGAACTTCACCCACTCGGGGCTTTCCGGAGCCATCAATCCGTCTTCGGGCTGCACCGTGCCTCCCTTTCGCACGACGGCCGCGACATCCCGGAACGAATCGGTCAAACCGGGAGAAAGCATGAACCCAATCGCTCCACCCAGAAAAGCTTGGGAGTTGCGATCGAGAAACGTCGCTGTATCGGGGGTCAGCTCATAACGAGAGCCAGTCTTAGTCAGGAACCCCACGATCACCAGGTAATCGCACAATATGCGCATGCCGCGCTCGGATGTCTGACACTGAGCCGCAATCTCGCCGGCGGCGTGTTTGCCTTCAGCAATGGCCGTGAAGACATCGAGCTCGATGGCAGCCTTCAGCGAAGCCGTCCGCTGGTAGGAGTTGACGGTTTCAAAGAACAGTGCGGGCGTGGGTTGCGAAGTATCGTTGGCGCTAGCCATGGTTTACTCCCTGGGCAAGTCGGAGTCGCGTAAGGCGAGGTCTTACTGAGTCTCGCAAATCATGGTGACATGGCCCGTGTTCCGATTGTAGGGGCACAGCATGCTGTGCCCGCGTTCCAAAGTCACCGTATTCTGCAAGCCTCAATAATTCTCAAGGAATTCACCGACGAGTATAGTCCAAACTGCTCGTCGAAAGCGAAACGACCGGCAGAGCTGCGCTATTCTCGTCTTTCGACCCGTTTCACACCCGAACGTCGCTTTACGGAACTAGCCCGCTTTTCTCACCACGTGGCGAGACGAAGTGCGTGAGAGGCATGTCAGTACAAGGCGCGCGACGCTCGGCGCCGCATTTCTTGAATCATGCGGGCGTACTTGAACCCTACGTTGAGCACGGCGAGCAAGCGCAACGCAGTAATGGCGGGCCTATTGCGTGCTTCGACCGTCAGGTGGTGAGCAATGCGGGCTGCTACTACTCTGTTACAACAATCCGGAGCCACAAAAAGGGCAGCAAGGAAGCTGCCGGCGCGAAACGCACTGTCATTGCCGTAGGCGGCGTCGGCCAACACCACACCCGGCTCCACTTCCTGTTCCCGGGCTCGGCGAATCTGATCGAGCGCGATTTGCGGTTTGGTTTGGAAGCCAACCTCCTCGGGCGCCCCGGCTTTGCGCCGACGCTTCTTATCCTGGGCCCAAGCCACGGGCAAGTACAAGCCGTAGGCAATGGGCAGGCTGGAGTTCCAGGTGGCCGCCGACAGACTCACCGCCACCCGGCAATTTTCTTGCTTGCCCAACGGCCCGCCATACTGCCGCGCCACGCCCACCGAGTGCCGCCCCTTTTTCGGAAATGCCGTGTCATCGACGATCCAAGCCGCCACCGGACCGTGTTTTTCCATCGCCGGCAGCACGCGGCTGCGCACTCGGCTCAGCAACGCCTGGTCACTCCAGGGCGAGTCGGCCACCAGGTGATGCAGCGACTGCTGCAGGCGGCGGACATGCTGAACGATTTGGTTTGGTACGCTGGTACTCCATTTCGGCCGAGCAGGGAGTTTGTAATCCAGCAAGCTGCCCAGACAAGACTCTGATCGTCCTGGCGACGTGGCGCACGCTTGCAGCGTGCTGTGTCGGGCTTTCGAGCCCGACATTTCCGAATCCATAGCGAACTCGTCTCGAGGACAGCCCACTAGTGGCTGGGTTGGTCGGCCCCGGGGAAGGAAAGGATTTCACGATGAAACTCGGCGTACTCACTCTTCTTTTCGGTGAAAGGCCGTTAGAGGAAACACTGGATTATGTGAAGACCCTGGGGGTCCAGGCGGTCGAGTTCGGTACGGGAGGCTATGTGAAGGCCGCCCACTCTCGCGCCGAGGACCTGCTGAGCGACGAGGCGAGAGCCGACTGGCTGAAGAAGGCCGTTGCGGACCGAGACCTGATCATAAGCGCGGTGAGCTGCCATGGGAACCCGCTGCACCCGGACCCCAAGGTCGCCGAGGCTCACCACGAAGACTTCGTCAACTCGTGCAAATTGGCCGAAAAGCTTGACGTCAGGTTCGTCAACGGGATCAGCGGCTGTCCGGGCAGCGATCCCACCGCGAAATTCCCGAACTGGGTCACGTGTCCCATCCCGCCGGAAGATTTTCGGGAACGCTGGGAGTGGCAGTGGAAGGAGAAAGTAATCCCCTACTGGAAGGACGCTGCCGCGATCGCCGACAAGTACGGTGTTCGAATCGGCATCGAGATGGTGCCCAACAACGTTGTCTACAACGTGGAGACGCTACTGAAATTGCGGGATGCCGTCGGCGAAACCATCGGGGCGAATCTGGACCCCAGCCACCTCTTCTGGCAAGGAGCGGACATCGGCGCTGTGATTCGGAAACTGGGCTCGGCGATTTATCATTTTCATGCCAAGGACTCCGCTGTGAATCCGCATGTCGCCCAACTCAATGGAATACTGGATGCCAAGGACCTCACCGACGAGTCCAATCGATCTTGGATCTTCCGCACGGTGGGCTACGGGCACGATCAGCTTGCCTGGAACAACATCATTACCCAGCTCCGCATGGCGGGATACGACTTTGTCGTGAGCATCGAGCACGAGGACAGCTTGATGTCCCCCGACGAAGGCCTTGAGAAAGCGATCGATCTGCTTAAGAAATGTCTCATTCAGCAGAAGCCGGGCGTCGCCTACTGGGCGCAATGAGATGTGATTCGGGTTGCGCTACGCCGTGAACCCGGTGCCGCACTCTTTCGGATGCGGCTCTGATTGATTGCGAGTTCGCACCCGGAGCGCCGCATGGAACAAGACGTCTACGCTCAGTTTCTTCAAAAAGCATCTGAACTGTCGGAGGAGCTGCACAAAGCGATCGCGGAGATTGGGCCGATACATTTTCCGGAACGGGAAGATGACGGTTTGGCGCATTTTCTCGCTAGGGCGGTGGTTGGTCAGCAACTCTCAACAAAAGCCGCTCGAAGCATCTGGCTACGCGTAGAAGGTTTGGCCGAGTCCAGCGGGATGGGGATCCCGCGTTTAATCACGGAAGGGAACGAGGAGGCGCTTAGGCGGTGTGGCGTCTCGAAAAACAAGGTTCGGACCCTGCTAGGCATTGGCGAGGCGGAAGCGGCAGGGCTTTTGCTCGGCGAGAAGGTGCGCGGGATGGACCATCGTTCGCGGACGGGGCACTTGATCGGCATGTGGGGGATCGGGCCGTGGACGTGCGACATGGTTTCGATCTTCTACTGCCGAGACCCTGATGTGTGGCCCACCGGGGACATAGCAGTCCAGAGGACATTTGCGAACTTCATGGACGGGAGAAAGTTGTCGCGGGCGCTCCGGCTCTTTGTACCGTACCGTTCGTACTTGGCTCTTTATATGTGGCGGGTCGTTGACGGCACCCCGTAGCCGCAACATGTAGAGCAGATCTCACGGGTGACCCGCGGCTTTTTCATCTGGTTGCGTGGGCAAAAAGGTCAACCACGCCGGCGCTGGGGGAAAACCGGTTCCCGGCCCGAGTCGAAGCCCGTGCTGATCTAGTGCTTGGTTGTAGGGGCACGGTATGCCGGGCACGAGGTTGCCGAGCGGTGCGCGCCCTGTACTGGCGGGCCTCTCACGCACTTCGCCTCGCCACCTGGCGAGGAAAGCGGGCTAGTTTCCAGCGATTGCTTGGTTGGGCGCTATGGTAGGCCCATCGGCGAGGCACAACGCGCCCGGTAGTCCGGCGACCAATGTCACCGGGGGAAAAGAGCTGTTCCCGCCGGCCCGCCGGACATCACAACCCGGCTCGTCGAGCACCTCAAAACCGGTTCTCCCGACCTCAGGTATAATCGAATTCGCTCTCTCGCAACCATGGTCTCCCAGCAGCCTTCCACGCCTTTGATGCGTCAGTATCAGGCGATCAAGAAGCAGTCGCCGAATTGTCTTCTGATGTTTCGGCTCGGCGATTTTTACGAGCTGTTTTTTGAGGATGCGATTGTCGCGTCCCGCGACCTCGAGATCACGCTGACTTCGCGCAACAAGGAGAAGGGTCAGCCCATTCCGATGTGCGGCGTGCCCGCGCACACGCTCGACGGCTACGTCGCCAAGTTGATCGCCAAGGGACACCGCGTGGCCGTCTGCGATCAGGTGGAAGACGCCCGAAAGGCGAAGAAACTCGTGCGCCGCGAGGTGACGCGCGTCGTCACGCCGGGAACGGCCAGCGATCTGAACCTGCTTCAGCCGGGAGAAAACAATTATTTAGCGGCCGTCATCGAGAAGCAGGGGCGGATGGGACTGGCCTACGTGGACATCTCGACCGGCGAGTTCCGCATGAGCGAGGTCCCAAAAGGCGAGGCCGAGAAATTCCTCGAGCACATTTCGGCTCGGGAAGTGCTCGTTCCTTCCGCCGGCCCGCTTTTCGCCGATTCAGAACCCGCTGCGACCGACGCTCCCTATCTGCGGACGGAACTCGAGCCGTGGGTCTTCGACCTGGACTACACGCAGCAAACCCTGCGCGACCACTTTGGATTGCATTCGCTCGATGGGCTGGGAGCTTCTCAACACCCCGGCGCCGTGGCGGCCGCCGGCGCCATCCTCCACTATCTTCGCGACACGCAGCGCGCGTCGCTGGAACACCTGGAACCACCGACCTATTTCCGTCGGCAGGACCACATGGTTCTCGACCTGGTAACGGTTCGCAACCTTGAATTGGTTGCCCCGTTGTTCGGCGGGCGCGCCGAGTCGACCCTGCTTGGAGTCATCGACCAGACGGAAACGGCCATGGGCAAGAGGCTGCTACGGCAGTGGCTGTTGCGGCCATCGGTGGACGGCGAGGAGATCGGCTCTCGGCTCGATGGGGTCGAAGATCTGTTCGAGCAGACGATTTCCCGCGCGGAAATCGGACGCGAGCTTTCCCGGATCCAAGACATCGAGCGTCTGCTCGCCAAAGTGACCTTGGGATCGGCGAATCCGCGCGAGCTGCTCGCTCTCGGTTCGTCGCTGCGGCCTTTGCCCATGTTGCGCGCGCTGCTGACACAGTGCAATTCGTCTCGCATGCGGGAACTCAGCGGACGGATCGACGAGTTGGCCGACGTGCGCGAGCGCGTCGTCAACACCCTGGCCGACGAGCCGCCGGCCCTGGTTTCCGCCGGCGGCGTGATCCGAGAGAGCATTGACCCTGATCTCGATGAGCTGCGCGGCGTGCGGAAGAATAGCCGGGCCTACATTGCCCAAATGGAAGCGCGCGAACGAGAGAGAACGGGTATTCAGTCGCTCAAGGTCCGCTTCAACAACGTTTTTGGCTTCTACATCGAGGTGTCGAAGGCCAACCTGTCGCTGGTTCCCGACGACTACGACCGCAAACAAACGCTGGTGAATGCCGAGCGCTTCACTACTCCCGAGCTCAAGGAGTACGAACAGAAGGTGCTCGAAGCCGAAGAACGGATCCTCGAGCGAGAGCAGGCCCTGGTGGAAGAGGTGCGAGCCGGCGTAGCGGCCCAGGCGAAGCGAATCCGGGCCACGGCCACGGCCGTGGCTGAGCTGGACGTGCTGCGCTGCTTTGCCCAGGTGGCCTCCGAGCATGGCTACGCGCGGCCGCAACTAAACTCCGATCATGAGATGCAGATCGAGTCCGGGCGTCACCCGGTGGTGGAGCGCTTGTCCGAAACCGAACAAGCCGAACGGTTCATTCCCAACGATGTCTATCTCAACGGCGAGGATCATTTGCTGGCGATCATTACCGGTCCGAACATGGGTGGGAAATCAACCTATCTGCGGCAGACGGCGCTAATCGCGATCTTGGCTCAGATGGGATCGTTCGTCCCCGCTTCGCGTGCTTCGTTACCGGTGGTCGACAGGATCTTCACCCGCATCGGAGCCAGCGACAACCTGGCGATGGGGCGCTCGACGTTCATGGTGGAAATGACCGAGGCGGCGGAAATCCTCAATACCGCAACGTCCTCCAGCCTGATTTTGCTCGACGAAATCGGACGCGGAACAGCCACGTTTGACGGGCTGGCAATCGCCTGGGCGGTGGTCGAGTTCATCCACGGCAGAACGCGGGCGAAGACGCTTTTTGCGACCCACTACCACGAGCTGACCGAACTGGCGGATCTACTCGCCGGCGTCGTCAACCTGCACGTCTCCGTTAAAGAGGCCGGCGATCGAGTGGTCTTTCTTCGCAAGGTGGAGCCGGGCAAGGCTGACCGCAGCTACGGCATCGAAGTCGCCCGGCTGGCCGGGTTTCCCGATGGCGTCATCGAGCGGGCGCGGTCCGTTCTGGCGCGGCATGAGCAGGGAGAGCAAACAGTCTCGCAAGAACTGTCGAACGACAGCCCGGGCGGACCGGTGCAGGTGTCCATTTTTACTCCCACCGAACAGGGCATCGCCGAAGAGTTGAAGAGCCTCAACCTGGACGAGATGCGTCCGATCGAGGCGCTTGCCCTTCTTGAGCAGTGGAAACAGCGATTGCGCGACGGTCCGAAGCAGTGAGAGCCGCTCGAAGAAGAGATGAGGAGGTCCGAGCAAGCCCCGTCCGTCCCGTCGGGTGCCGTGGCGCCGGCGGGCGCGATGAATCGCGCCCCTAGGGATGGGCTTGCTGCAACTCGCGTTTGAACGTAGGGGCGCAATTCATTGCGTCCGAGCTGATGAGCTGCGATACGTCGGCAGCCGAATTGGCAGGTAACCGTATTTGCGAAATGACGTATCGAGTGAGTCTCGCGAAACACAGTGACTGCAGACACAGCATGCTGCGCCCCTACAGTCTGAACGCGGACCGTGTCACTGTAATTTGCGAGACTCAGTAAGTTTGGCTGTCCCGCCTACGGCGAACTATTCGCAAGAAGCTTTAACTTAATGGCCCCATGCTCGTAGCCGGACTGATGAGTGGCACGTCGATCGACGGCATTGACGTGGCGCTTGTCGAGATCAGCGGCAAAGGCTTCGAGCAGACGGTCGAATTGCGGGCGTTTCATTCGATTCCCTATTCGCGACAGGTTCGCCAAGCGATCCTTGGAATATCGAACGCGGAAACCCACACTTCCGAAATCGGCCGGATGAACTTCCTGCTTGGCGAGCTATTTGCCGAAGCCCTGGCGGAGACCTGCGGGCGATCGAGCGTCCCGCTGAAGGAAATCGCGCTTGTCGGGTCTCATGGCCAGACGATTTACCATCAGGCCGAAGCCGCGGACATGTTCGGCCACCAGGTTGCCGCGACCCTGCAGATCGGCGAGCCGGCGGTGATCGCCGAACACACGGGAGCGCCGGTGGTGGCCGACTTCCGCCCGGCTGACGTGGCGGCCGGGGGCCAGGGCGCGCCGCTCGTTCCCTACCTGGACTACCTGCTCTACCGGGATGCCAAACTCGGCCGTGTGGCGCTAAACATCGGCGGTATGGCGAACGTGACGGCCATTCCGCCAGGCGCGGGTCCTGAAGCCGTCTTGGCCTTTGACACCGGCCCCGGCAATATGGTGATCGACGCTCTGGTCTCGCGGTTTTCTGGCGGTAGGGAGAGCTTTGATCGCGACGGGCGCATGGCGGCGTCGGGAAAGATCAACGAGGGTTTGTTGCGCCAGTTGATGGAGTTGCCCTACCTCAAGCAGACTCCTCCCAAGAGCGCCGGTCGAGAACAGTTTGGTGAGGAATTCGTCCTCGGCCTGCTGCCTCGCGGCTCGCAGCCGGCCGATCTGGTAGCCACGGCGACGGCTTTTACGGCCCGAAGCATCGCCGACGGAATCGAGCGCTTCGTAAAGCCGCGGATGCCGGTCGAGCAGTTGATTGTTTCCGGGGGCGGTCTGCGCAATCCGCGAATCATGGGCCGGCTGCGCGACTTGTTGCCCCGTGTCGAGGTGTCGGCCTCCGACGGCTTCGGCGTCGACAGCGACGCCAAAGAGGCCATAGCCTTTGCCGTACTGGCCTACGAGACCTACCACCGCCGGCCGGCCAACCTTCCCTCGGCGACCGGCGCTCGGCATCCGTGCATTCTGGGCAAGCTGGTACGACCGTGCAAGTAGCCACGTGAGCTGACAGCACGCCGGACGGCTTCATAGGATGCCGCTCTCGAACGTAGCGCGGGGATCGCTGCCGCTCCCGAGACCCGCGGCCGTTTTGTGTATGTTCTTCGATGTCGACGAGGAATAGCGAGCGTGTCAAGTGTCTTCGTTGGGCGGAACGATTGGTTTTAGCTCGGGCCGGGAAGAAAAGGCCGCGGGTCCGGCCAAACATGGACGAGGCGCTCGAAGGTTATCGGCGTTCGGCGAGCCCCCTTTTTCCCGATCACCGTGCATGGGGACGACTCTGCGCTTGGTCGGTTGTGTCGGGCCGGTGGTATACTGGAAACACTTCCTACGGTGCTGTCCGGCCGTCCCTGGATCAGGGAACTCTCCGCAGACGGAGCATGACAGGCTCGGCGACTCGAGACTCGGGCCGGTGGAGGATTTTGTTGTGCCAAAGCAGAAATCTCATCGTGGCGCGAAAAAGCGCTTCAAGCTGACGGGGTCGGGAAAAGTGAAGCGCGGGCATTCGATGAAGAATCACATCTTGACCAAGAAAGACAGTAAGCGGAAGCGGCACCTGCGAAAGGGCACCCTCGTGAGCCCGGCGATGGCGAAGGCCGTTAAGGCCATGATCGCATGAGTTAGGAACGCCAGAAGAAGGCGAGCGAACAGCGCTGAACGGCACGTGCCTGTATCGCCGCCGAGTTTGGCGGGCGCCTAGCCCGCCGAAGAGCCGCCGACCTACGAGGTCGGTGGGAACCGCCCGAGGGCGACGGTCAGCCAAAGACCTTCGGGGGTAGCAGCGTGCTTTAGGAGGAAAACCGTGCCTCGAGTCAAACGCGGCGCCAGCCGCCGCCAAAAACGCAAGAAAATTCTCGCCCGCGCGAAAGGCTACTACCAGGCGAAGAGCAAGCTTTACCGCTACGCTAAGGAAGCGGTCGATCGAGGCTTGAAGTTCGCCTACATCGGCCGGCGCCTGAAGAAACGCGACTTTCGCTCCTTGTGGATCATCCGTATCGCAGCCGGCGCGAGGCAGCACGGGATCTCCTACAGCCGGTTCATGCACGGGCTGAAGCTGGACGGGATCGAGATCAACCGCAAGATGCTGGCGGAGATAGCCGTCCGCGACCCTGACGCTTTTGGAAAACTCGCCGCACAGGTCAGCCGCGCGCTCGAGGCCCCCCGAGCCAAGCAGCCCGAAGCCGATCGATCCCCGGTAGAGGAACCGGCTGCGACAGAAGCCGAAGCGAAAGGGGCCGAGAGCCCAGCGCCGGTTGCCGAGGCCGCCCCTGCAAAAGCCGTGAAGGCCGGGGCAGCTGCCCCGGCGGAAGCCGTGAAGGCCGCGGCAGCTGGGGCCCAGGGAGTAGGGCAAGCCGCGGCAGTCCCCGCTCGGGCCGTCGAGGTTGAGGTGAAGGAGACGGCGAAATCTCCCCCCGCCGAAGCCAAACCAGCGAAGAAGGCGCGCCAGCCGACCGCGAAGAAGGCAGCTTCAAAGACAGTCCCCGAGGAAGAATCCAGCGTATCCGGGGCTGCCCCAAAAGCCACTAAGCCGGCGGTCAAACCCGCCGCGGGAGCGAAGAAGAAGGCCTCCAAGCCGGCGGCAAAAACTTCTACGGCAGCGAAAGCCCCCAAAAGCTCGGCGGGGGCAAAGAAAGAGGCGGCCAAGCCGTCGAAGGCGGCGGCTAAGTCGCCGTCTAAAGGCACCCGGAAATCGTCCAAGGCGACCGCGTCCGACTAGCCGGAACGCCTCGGCATGTCCATCGCAGAGAAAACCTCCCAAACGCTGGCGGAACTGCTCGCGGCGGGCGAGTCGGTGGACGGGCTCTATGCCGACCTGTGTTCGGTCTTTGACCAGGAGCGCACCGCGGCGTCTTCGCCGGAGCAGATCAAGGGCCTGCGAGATCGCTGGCTGGGACGTAAGAACGGCCTGCTCGCGGCGGCCAACAACAATTGGCTCAAAGCGGCTCCGCGAGAGCTTAAACCTCAAGTCGGACGCCTGCAGAACGAGACCCGGAAACGCCTCGAAGCTTCTGTCGAGGAGGCCGTGAAAGCGCTGGAAGGCTCTCGAGAAGCCGGGGAGGGCGCTGACGTGACACTGCCGGGGCCGCCGCGCGCAATCGGAGCGGCGCACCCGGTCCGGCTGGTCGAGGAGCGTGTGCGGTCGATTTTCCACGGGCTAGGCTACTCGGTGGCCGAAGGCCCGGAGATCGAAACCTTCTACCACAACTTCGAAGCCCTGAACTTTCCCGCCGATCACCCGGCCGTCGATGAGATGGATACCATTTTCATCGAAGACCGCATGCTGCTGCGGACACATACGTCGCCGATTCAGATCCGCGTGATGGAACAGCAAAAGCCGCCCTTGCGCTACCAGGTCTACGGCAAGGTCTACCGCCACGACACGCCCGACTCGACCCATAGCCCGATGTTTCACCAGATGGAGGGTTTCGCGGTCGATGAAAAGATCACCTTCCGCGATCTGAAGGGCACGCTGGATTATTTCCTGAAGGAGTTTTTCGGCTCCGACATCAAGCTCCGTTTTCGGCCGAGTTTTTTCCCGTTTACCGAGCCGAGCGCCGAGGTGGATATCTCCTGCATCTTTTGCGCCGGCCGCGGCTGCCGGATCTGCAAGCACACCGGATTCATTGAGTTGCTGGGATGCGGCATGATCGACCCGGCGGTGTTTCATCACGTGGGCTACGATCCGGAGCGGTATTCCGGGTTTGCCTTCGGCGTGGGTTTGGACCGCATCGCCATGCTGACCTACGACATCAACGACATCCAGCTCTTGTTTCAGGGGGACGTGCGGTTCCTCCGTCAGTTTCGATAAATGCGAATTCTGCTCAGTTGGCTGCGGGACTTCGTCGAGATTTCCGAATCGCCCGGAGAGATTGCCGCGGCGCTGACCATGGCCGGCCTGGCCGTCGACACGGTGAGCGAGCACGACGGGGAGACGGTTTTCGAGCTGGATATCACCGCCAACCGCCCGGATGCGCTAAATCACGTCGGGGTCGCCCGCGAAATAGGAGCCATCTACGGCCGGCCCCTGCGGCTTCCAGCGACCGATGTACCCGAGGCGGACCCGCCCGCCGCAGAGCGCGCCTCGATTGAAATCGCCGACGCGGAGCTTTGCCCGCGGTATGCGGCTCGGGTCGCGCTCGGGGTCGAGGTCAAGCCGGCGCCGGAGTGGATGCGGCGGCGGCTGGAGTTGTGCGACATCCGCGGCATCAATAATCTGGCCGACTTGACGAACTACGTCCTGCTCGAGCTGGGACACCCGACCCACGCCTTCGACTTGGATCTTCTCGAGGATGCGAAAATCATCGTTCGCCGCGGGGAGGCGGGGGAATCGCTGCGCACGCTCGACGGCGTGGACCGAGCGCTGTCAAACGATCACCTGGTGATCGCCGATAGCGGGCGTCCCGTCGCCCTGGCTGGAGTGATGGGAGGGTTGGAAACCGAGATTTCCGATTCCACGCGCAACGTATTGTTCGAGAGCGCCTGGTTCCAGCCGAGTTCGATTCGACGAACCTCCCGGCACTTCGGCATGCATACCGAGGCGTCTCATCGCTTTGAGCGCGGCGCCGACATCGAAGCCCCGATTCGGGCGGCTGACCGCATCGCCCATCTGCTGGGCCAGGTCAGCCCAGGAACGATCCTTAGAGGCGTATTGGACGCTTACCCGAACGTTGTGACTCGGCCCCGGATCAAGCTGCGACGCTCGTCGATTCCGCGGTTGCTGGGGGCGGAGATTCCCGACCGTGACGTGGAGAGAATTCTTGCAGCGCTGGGAGTGACGATCTCGGCGGAGGAGTGGGGCTGGCGGCTCGACCCGCCGCCGCATCGGCTGGACTTGGAGCGCGAAATAGACGCGCTCGAAGAGATCGCCCGCGTCCACGGCTACGATCGATTCCCGAGCCGCCTGCCCGAGTCGGCCGGCGGCGTGACCGGGGCTGCGTTCGCGGAAGAGGAAGCTCGCTTGCGTTCGATAGCACGTTCCCTCGGCTATGACGAAACCGTCAGCTACTCCTTCATCTCGTCCGCGGAGGCGAAAAAATACGGCGCCTGGGACGCGGTGCCGTTGAAAAATCCGATTTCGGAGCAGTGGGACGTGATGAGAAATACTGCTGTCCCATCGATGCTGAAGGCTTTGGAGCACAACCTGAACCGCAACGAACCGAGCCCGCGCCTAGTGGAAGTCGGCCGCCTTTATCGCAAAACGGAGGACTCCTACGCCGAACCGTCGGTGTTGACCTTGGGAGCCGCGGGAGCCGCCCGTCCGGTTGCTCTGGGCGAGCCCTCGAAGCCGCTCGATTTCTTTGACATCAAGGCGGATGTCACGGCGCTTGTGGAACCGTTTGATTTCGAAGCGCTTGCCTTCGACCCGCAGGGCGCGCCGTCCTATTACGCACAGGGCCGATCCGCCCGGGTCATGGCCGACGGCCACCTGCTGGGATACTTGGGCGAACTGGATCCGGTCCTGGGGGGGGAGCGAAAAATTCGAGAACCCCTCTTTGTGGCGGAGCTGTTCCTGGGGAGCTTGCAAGACGTGGGAATGCGCCGACGCCACCACCGTGCTTTGCCTCGCGTGCCCGCGGTGGATCGGGATTTTTCCCTGCTTGTACCCGAGGGAATCAGTTTCGCCGAGATTTGCGCCGCGATCGGCCAACAAGCTCATCTGGTTAAACTCGAGCCCGCCGAGCTGTTTCGGGGATCGCAGGTCCCGGCCGGACGCTACGGCTTGCTGCTCAGAGCCAGTTGGCAGAAGCCGACGGAAAGCCTCACCGACGAGCAGGTCAATGTCTACGCAGGCCAGATCGTCGCCCGCCTTTCAAAAAAGCTGGGGGTCGAGCAGCGTGCCTGAGATTCGTGGGGGCCTGGTCGAACCGCTGACTTGTCCAAATTAGAGGTAGCGAAGAGGGCGGAAGCCGCCTGGCCCGTGGCGAAAGTCGCACGGGAGAGAAAAATGGGGACTGCCACCAATTCGCCCCCATCATGGCCCTGGAAACAAGGAACTTCACCTGAAGCGAATTGGCTGGCTGTACCCGATTTTTCGCGACGTCTACTTTTGCCGCGGGCTGCTAGGTTGGAAGTCACCGTGGCCCGCGAGTGGAGGTTTCCGCGCGGGACGGGGTTGCTGTTCGACGAAGCCTGCGCCGACTACGGCTGTTTCGACCCACTCAGCGGCGATGGCGTCTGATGCGCCACCCGGATGCGCCGCGATGCGGTCTACGAGGTTCCGGCTAGCCCGCATTGCTCACCAGCTGAGGGTCGAAGCACGCCATAGGCCCGCCATTACTGCGTTGCGCTTGCTCGCCGTGCTCAACGTAGGGTTCAAGTACGCCCGCATCACTCAGGAAACTGGGCGCCGAGCGGCGCGCGCCTCGTACTGACGGGCCTCTCACGCACTTCGCCTCGCCACGTGGTGAGAAATAGGGGCTAGCGGTTCTCGGTCGTTTGCGTTTCTGACGGCGGGGTCTTTTGCTCTTCGGCGGGAACGGCCGTTCCATCGGCGGGCTTAAACCGCGTCAGGTGGATCATGAACGGAGTCACCTCAAACGGCATCTTGTCGCGGGCCGATAGCAAGGCGACCGGCTTGGTTTCAATCAGGCGAATCTGGTTGTTCCAAGGATTCAGCTCGACCCGCGAGCCAAGGGGGAGAGCGGCAATCTGCCCGATTTCGTCTTCCTTCAGTTCGGGGGCGTCGGTGGCGAGCCCACTCAGGCGCAAGAGCGTGTCGCCGCTGGCCAGCTTGTTCCCCAGATTCGCTTCGATGAGATTAGGAAGATACGCCGCCCGGCTCGCCAGCGCTTTCAAGAACAGACCGGCATTGGCGAGCTTGTCGGCGTAGGGAGAGTTCTTGAGAATTTCAAGAGCCTTCTCGCCGGCGGCTTCGACCTCTTCCTCCGATCTGGAGAGACGCAGCTGGTTGAGAATCTCTTCATCTTCAAACATCGTCTGGTCACTGAAGGCGTAGCGGGTATCGGTCTGGTGCCCAAGAACGATATGCGCCAGCTCATCGGAGAGCACCATGGCCAAGCTGGCCTCATCCGGTAGGACGTCGATAAGGCCGCGGCTGATGACGATGGCTTGGCCGATCGAAAAGGTTTCCAGCGGCGTGGTTAGCAGCACTCGGCAGTTCACATCGAGACTGATGTCGTTGGTGACGATCAAGTTGTTGACGACTGTGTTCAGTACCTGGTCGACTTCGCCCGGTGGTGCGAGCAGCCCGCTAGACTCATGCGATCAATCAGCTGTTCGACGCGGTCTGAACTCGCGACCGAAGTCGAGGCAACGACCGCAAGGGTCGCCAGCATTAGGGTCGTCCGTAGGTTGGTCTTCATGCTCATAGCGGCTCCGGTCAGTAAGCAAGTTGAAACGTGATATGGATGTTGGCGGTCAAGTCCACCGAGCGGCCGTCCTGTTGCGCAGGCTTGAAGATGATGTTTTCCGCGGCACGAATGGCCTCTTCATCCAGGCCGTGGCCGAGGCCCTTCAAGACACGCAAGACCTCGACCACCCCCGACGCCGAGAACAACACGCGCAAAGAAACCTCGCCTTCAAGGCGCAGATCGCGCGCTTGCTCTGTGTAGTGGGGGCGAGGCTTGCTGAGGATCCGCACCGCCGTGTTCACACTCTTTCGCTCCGCTGGGGGCCCCGGGCCTGGGGTCGGCTTCTCGGCGCGTATCTCGCCGAAATCGGTCTGTCGCACTTCTAACTCGTGAGGGCTCGAGGGGTTGGCCCGCAGAGCCTTCGCAAAACCTCCGGCTTCCACCGCCGACCCGCCACGATGCCCCCCCCCTCTCTCGCCAAGGCGAAATCTCCGAAGCCCCCCGAGCGATTCCCAAGGGAGTCCAGGTCGCCTAGTCGGGGCTTGCCGGGTCTGATCGCCGTGAGTTCGGAAAAACCCGTCTTTCTCACTTGCTCGGGGCGACGGGAGAGCGGCAGCGTCATCACAGCCGCGCTGGTCAGCAAGCCGGTCTTGACAGCGGGCTTAGGTGACTGGATCAGCGGTGGCTCAAACGCGGGGATTTCAACGGCGGTAGGGGACAGGCTTGGGTCGGGAGCTTCCGCGTGAGCGACCAGTAAGGGCTCCGGCGCCGACTTGGCGGGCGGCTGCTCGCTCGGCTGCCAGCGAGAAATCTCAATCTCTTTCCGCGGGGCTTCGGCGGACCGTTCACGAGGTGCCTTGGGCACGGCCGCGGGGATGCGCGGCGGAGTCCGAAGAAGAGGCGCGGCAACTCGCACCCACGACCCCCTGTTCGCTGGATTTTCAAGCTGAGCGGAGGAGATGCTTATACTCGCCAGCAAGAAAACCACCAGGCCGTGAAGGATGACACTGATCCAACCGGCTCGGGCGGAAAAGACACGCGAAGAGACCGAATCCTTAAACACTGTAGAACCTGAAATCCAGCCGGGGATCCCTCCTGGGGAAGCCTACACCCACGTACCCGCCGAGGTACGTTGGCGCCGGCAATCGGGAGGACCGGCCGCTGCTTCGGTAACTCGTTGAATCCGTTGACACGGCTTCGAGCCAGTCCGTCGCGCTTCCGAGAAGAATCCTTTCGCCCGGCGGCGCTGGTCCGGCCCTAGCAGCCCGCGGCGAGACTACAGTCCTTAGCTTCGGGGACCGTCACCCCGTCTTGCGCCCTCGTGGAATCGACGACTTGCGATGTCCGGCCGGCGCGAAATGAGGCAATTGTCCTCCAGGGCGGACATGCACGACGGACTGCCGGCCCACCGTCAAAACGCTACTGGCTGTTCGCTCGTTGGAGCAGAACCGACAACTTCACCAACGTACACGTGGCCGCATTTATTGGATCGACGATCTGCCGTTCCCCCGTTAGGGACAAGGAGCGTTAGCACCCATTGGGTTGCGTTCGCGAACGAACCGTAAAGAACGAAAGGGAGAGTGGACTTCCGACGGGTCAGGCTACTGTTAGCCTTTATAAATAAAGGGGTGGCCAACGGGTCAAGATCATTCTCTACAGTACTTCCTCTACAGCAGCACCAAGCCGCCGTCGACCATGATCGACTGACCGGTGATGTAGTTGGAATCATCGGAGGCCAGGAAAACGGCCAGTCCGACGATATCCTGGGGTGTCGATGGCCGACCCAGCAGGGCACGCGATGCTAACCCTTCCAGCGCCTCCCCGGGCTTCTCGGTCAGGCCCAACTGCATGAACTCGTTGTCGAGCTGATCCCAGAGTTCGGTCTTGACCGCACCGGGGCAAAACGCGTTGCACGTGATCCCATGTTTACCAAGGGCGCGGGCGCCCGCCTGCGTGAGAGCGACAACGGAAAACTTGCTGGCGCAGTAGTGGGGTTGAACGTCATAGCCTTCCTTGCCGGCGATTGAGGCGGTATTGATGATTTTTCCGCCCTTGCCTTGATCGATCATCTGCTGGGCCGCCTCCTGCATGGCAATGAGCACACCCAAGGCGTTCACCTTCATGATGCGTTCCAATGCTCTTCGCGCACATCCATGAACAACCTGATTTCGGCCACGCCGGCGTTGTTGAAAATGACGTTGAGAGATCCGAATTCATCCACGACGGCCTTGACCATTGCTTTCACGTCAGCGCGGCTTGAAACGTCGCATTGGCAAGCCAGGGCCTTGCCTCCTTGACCTTTGATTTCGTCGGCGGTTCTCCGAGCGCCTTCGAGATTAAGATCCACGACAGCCACCTCGGCCCCTTCTTCCGCCAAGCGGACGGCGATGGCCTTGCCGATCCCACGCGCGGCTCCGGAGACCACGCATGTTTTGCCGTCGAGTCGTCTACTCGCCATTTTTCCAGAATCGGGGTATGCACTTCACTCCCGGCTACCCCATATCTTGTGGTCGGCTGATCCGCCTGCCGCGTACGTGTTGGACCATCTCTGAATAGGTAGTGGGGCCAACGGCCGCGGCTTGTTGGACAAGCCGGTAGAAGAGCTTTCCCCGGTGCCGAGAGCGTCGTCGATTGAAGCGAAACGTGTACTCATCCAGGTAATAGTCCAGGTGCTCACGGCTTACCGCGCCTTGGTGCGTGCCGATCAACCAGCGCTTCAACAGGGCAGCCACACGGTGAACACGAGGCAACAGCTCAGAGGCTGATTGGCTGGAAGTTGCCAGAAAGTCGTATTCGTGCCGATAGCCAAGCGCCTCCAGACCGACGTAACCTTCCCAGCCGTCGGTGTGGATGGTGCTGTCGGGTTCAACAGCCTCTTGGATGAAGCCGTGTAGCTGGTGCTTGGAAGCTCGACGGATGCGCCTCATGCGGATCCTTCCTAGCCCCGCACCGTCTTCTTCAGCGGCGATGGCTACCAGTGCCTTTTTCTGCGTCTGCCGTCCGTGCAGTCCCTCTTCTTCGCCCCCAACATAGGTCTCGTCGACCTCTACGCGGCCGCTGAGCCGTTCGCGGCCAGGCCGCACCATCGCGCGCCGCAGCTTGTGCAGCAACGCCCAGGCGGTGCGGTAGCTTCCCAGACCCAAAATGCTTTGCAGTCCCAGAGCACTCGCCCCGTTTTTCTGGCTCGTCACCCACCACATCGCCCGATACCAGGTGCGCAGCGGCAGACGCGTGTCCTGGAAAATCGTGCCTGCCGTCACCGAAGCCTGATAATCGCACTGTCCGCAGCGCAGCAGGCCCCGCCGACTGCGGCGAGTTCGCTGCCCTTCACAGCGGGGACACCTAAAACCCTGCGGCCAGCGCAGTTGCATCAGATACTCGCGACACGCCTGCTCAGTGCCAAAACGCCCCTCAAACTCCTCCAGCGTACGCGGGTAGTCCTCCATGAGCCCGCATACTATATGTTGGGGCTTCGGGAGTCAAGTGCATACCCCGATCGTCCAAAACTTACTCATTGCTTGCTTTGACCCTCTTTGCGTTTGTCGGGCGGCCGCGGCGGGACGCCAACGAATAGGGAGACTTTTCGGTTACCGCTATTATACCTTCGCCGGAATGTCCGCCGCGAGGCTAGGCTCATAGTTGTCCAACACAAGTTTGGGCAACAATATATGGTTCTTCCGGGTTTCTAGTGGGCGAGTGTGGCTCGGTGGTAGTCTCGCGGGATGCAAGACCGCGAGCTATACCGCCAGATTCTGGGCATCGAAAGTCCCTGGAAAGTCGCGCGAGTGGAGCTGCGCCGAGCCGACGGCGAAGTCCACATCTTCCTCGAACACGACGAGCAAGTCCGCTGGCCGTGCCGCCAATGCAGCGCCGTGTGCGCACTCCACGATCATCAGCCCGAACGCCGCTGGCGTCACCTCGACACCTGTCAGTACCGCACGATCCTGCACGCCCGGCCGCCGCGCAGCGACTGCTCCGAGCACGGGCCGCGCGTCGTGCGACTGCCCTGGGCCGAGGCTTCCAGCCGCTTCACCGCGCTGTTTGAAGCTCTCGCGATCTCGTGGCTGAAGGAAGCCAGCCAGCAAGGCATCGCCGAGTTGCTGGCGCTGAGCTGGGACGAGATTCACGGCATCCTGGAACGCGCCGTGCAACGTGGGCTCGAACGTCGCGCGGCAGAGCCGATTCCCTACCTGGGCGTCGACGAGAAGAGCTTCCGCAAGCGCCATCGCTATCTCACCGTCGTCAACGATCTCAACCGCTCGCGCGTGTTGTTCGTCGCCGAGGGACGCCGCCAGGCCAGCCTGGACGGCTTTTGGAAGACGTTGAGCGCAGAGCAACTCGCCCGAGTCGAGGCCGTCGCGATGGACATGTGGGATCCTTACGTCGCCTCGACCCGGGAGCATCTCGACGAATCGGAGAAAAAGATCGTTTACGACAAATATCACATCGCGGCGCATCTGGCGAAGGCGGTGGACCAAGTGCGGCGGGCGGAGAACAAGCGTTTACTGGCCCTCGGCGACGAACGTTTGACAGGCACGAAGTACGCTTGGCTGCGGCATCCGGCGAACTTTTCCGAGGACGCCTGGCGCGAGTTCCGCGCGCTGCGCGAAAGCGACTTGAAAACGGCGCGGGCGTGGGCGTTGAAGGAAACGGCGATGCGGCTGTTCGACTATCGTCGCGAATCGGCGGCGCGAGCTTTCTTCGAGCAATGGCGCGGCTGGGCGAGTCGCAGCCGGCTGACGCCGATGGTCACCGTAGCGCGGATGTTGACGGCTCGCCTCGAAAACATACTCACGTATCTGAAACACCGCATTACGAACGCGGTCAGCGAGGGGTTGAACTCAAGGATTCAATGGGTCAAGGCCACGGCGCGCGGTTTCCGCAATCAACAGAACTTCATCAACGCCATCTACTTCCACTGTGGGAAACTCGATCTGGCTCCTTCGCCCACTTAAAACCCGGAAGAGCCCAATATATAGCGGGTCGTATCTTCCCCGGCGATTACTCGAACCCGAGATCCCCGCCTGCTAGAATTCGGCATGCCTATTATTGACATCACCATCCTCGAAGGCCGTCCCTACGAAAAGAAGCGAGCTCTGATCAAGCAAGTGACCGAGGCGACCGTTCGGACGCTGGGGGCAAGACCGGAGTCAGTACGCGTGATCGTTCGGGAAGTGCACCCGTCGCACTTCGCGGTGGCGGGCGAGCCGAAGGGTCCGCCAGTGGAGTAGGCCGTCCGGCGCTGATTTTCCGGCTGTGCGTCTTACGAGGCTATCCCGCTGCTACATGCCTATGTTATCTTGAGCGGTTTCACGGTTGAGGTCTGAGACGTGGCGAATCGAGATCACTGGAGTTCGAGGGCCGGGTTTATACTGGCCGCAGCCGGGTCTGCCGTGGGGCTGGGAAATATCTGGAAGTTTCCCTACATCACCGGGGCGAATGGCGGCGGCATCTTCGTTTTGGTTTATCTGGCGTGCGTGGTGTTGTAGGTTTGCCGGTCATGACCGCCGAAATCCTTCTCGGACGGGCCGCGCAAAAATCCCCTGTAGGCGCGTTTCGACTCTTGGCGGGCCGAGGCAGTGGCTGGGTCTTTTTTGGCTGGCTGGGCGTCGCTTGCTCATTTGTGATTCTTTCCTACTACAGCATTGTGGCCGGTTGGGCGCTGGATTTTACCTGGCTGGCGCTGAGCGGCAAGATCACGGGCCTTGGTCCGGAAGGGGTTCAGTCCATCTTCGGCCGACTCTACGCTTCCCCGGCGCGCAATCTTTTCTGGCACGTCCTTTTCATGGGTATGACCGTCGCGGTCGTCATGGGTGGTGTCGCCAAAGGCGTCGAGCGCTGGTCGAGGATACTGATGCCCGCTCTGTTTATCATGCTGCTCGTTCTCTTGGTCAACTCATTTACGTTGAGCGGGTTCAAGCAAGGGTTTGACTTTGTCTTCGGTCTGCATACGGAAAGATTCACCGCCGGTGGGGCGCTCGATGCGCTCGGACAGGCTTTCTTCAGCCTCAGCCTGGGAATGGGGGCCATTCTGACCTATGGAAGCTATCTGCGGCGCGAGGATGACGTCGTGGTGGCTGCGATTACGATCTCAGGCCTGGATACGCTGATCGCTCTGATCGCCTCTCTGGTTCTGTTCCCAATTATTTTCAGCTATGGAATGGAGCCGGCGGCCGGACCGGGCCTGGTCTTCATCAGCGTCCCGATCGCCCTGAGCCAAATGCCCGGCGGAACTGTGCTGGCCACCATGTTTTTTGCTCTTCTTGTATTCGCGGCTCTGACCAGCGCCATCTCGATGCTCGAGGTGACCGCGTCCTATTTAATCGATGAGAGGAACTGGATTCGACGCCGCGCCGCGCTCGTATCGGGAGCGTTGATCGCCTTTGTCGGTATTCCATCCGCGCTGAGCGGCGGCACCGAGATTTTCGGCTCGGGCTTCGCTTCGGTCTTCGGCAAAAATTGGTTCGACTCCTTCGATTACCTGGCGTCGAACTGGATGCTCCCGATCGGCGGACTCGGCATCTCGCTGTTCACAGCCTGGCGAATGAACGAAGCGCTGCGCCACGACCATTTTCTTGCCGGCAGTAAACTGGCGGTGTTCTATAAAGGGTGGTACTGCTGCTGAAGTTCGTTGTGCCGATAGCGATCCTGCTGGTCTTCTTAGACGCCGTGGGGGTGATGTGACTGTCAGCTCGTAGCGCGCGGTGGGTCGCAAAGAGAACCGGTCCCATCGAGGTGGACGAGGTAAGGTTGCCGCCCAATACGTTAGACCGGATTTAAGACCGGGGGGAGCCTATTGGGTAATCGACCAAGAGCCTGCAACACCACAAGATCTCCGTAGCGCAGGGCTCGGTGCCGTTCCCGAGACCTGCGGCCGTCTTGTGTATGTTTTTCCGGACAACTCTTCCCAGATCGCGGCGGCTTGCTAGAGCCGGACGTCGTGACGTTGGCTCTCAATCCCGGGGGTCTCCCCATGACACTGTGGGAACATGGTTCTAGGAAACCGAATCAAAAGCCGCAGGTCTGGGCCAAAACGACCGCCCAGCCCTGCGCTACAGGACTAGCCGGGCGAGAAAGGGAGTTCGTGATCTTCTAACGATAGCTCCGCGCCCGGCAGGTCCGCGGTGTTCCGAAGATCCGCGCCTCGGCCACCGACGGCATACGTATTTGGTCCAGTTCGGCCGGGCCGGTGCGGTCGGTAGACCATCGGGCGCTAGACCAACGCCAGGCGAGCGTGGCCACAACGATGTCCCGTTCCGGCGGCGTCAATGGCCGCTGGTCGCCCAGCAGATTGGTCGTCACGAACAAGAACCGCGTGTGGACGATGGGGCGCCGAAGCAACACCCGCGGATCTGGCGGGCGTGGCACGATCGATTACGATTGCGCACCCGATGCCCGCCCGCCTAGATCCGCGCTACGAGTTGACTGTTCTCTGGCTGCTCAATCTGCTGGCTATGACGGCGGAGAGACTCTAGCAGCCCGTGGTAGAAGTGAAGGTTGCGAAAAATCGGGTACAGCCGACCAATTCGCTTCAGGTTAAGTGCTCTGTTTCTAGGGCTATGACCGGCGCGAATTGGTGGCAGTCCCCATTTTTCGCCCTTTTTCGTTCCCTACACGACTTTTTCCACGGGCTGCTAGCCGACATACTGTACCCTGGGCGATGGACACAAAACTGTTGCCACGAGCCATGGCCGCCGGACGTCTAGCCTCGTTCACGGTGGCCGCGGCGAGAAAAGCGGGATAGCGTCACAGCGAGCTCCGCCGGGCCGACTTGGGAGCGATCAAGCCATGAAACTCAATGAAATTGCCGAGCACCTGGGCTGTAGGCTTAGCGCCGGAGCGGATTTGGAGATCTCCGCCGTAGCCGGGTTGGAGCGAGCGAAACCCGGCGAGCTGACTTTCCTCTCTAATCCCCGTTACACCCGCCTGGTCGAGACCACCAAGGCGTCGGCCATCATCACCGAGAAGGAGATCGAGCGGCGCGGATTGGCATGCCTGCTCTCGGAGAATCCGTACTTGGATTTCGCCCGCGCTTTGGAGCTCTTCTACGAGTCGCCGAGGCCGGCCGAGGGCATCCATCCCACGGCGGTCGTGGCCGAGAGCGCCGAGATCGGCCCGCGGGCGAGTATCGGTCCCTACGCCGTCATCGGGGAGCGCGTCGTCCTCGGGCGGGAAGCCGTCATTCACCCGCACGTCGCCATCTATGAAGGCGCCGAAATCGGCGACGATTTCACGGCCCATTCTCACGCCGTGGTGCGCGAACATTGCCGCCTCGGCGACCGGGTCATTCTACAAAACGGAGTGATTGTGGGCGGTGACGGCTACGGTTTCGCGCACAGAGCGGACGGGTCGCATTACAAGATCGTGCAGGCGGGCCGGGTGGTGATTGAAGACGATGTGGAAATCCAGGCTCACTCCTGCATTGACCGTGCGGCGGTCGGCGAAACCAGAATCAAACGCGGCGCCAAGCTCGATAATCTCGTGCAGATCGGCCATTCGGTGGAAATCGGGGAAAACGCGATTATCTGTGCGCAGGTCGGTATTGCCGGCAGCACGACGGTCGGACGGGATTGCGTCCTGGCCGGCCAGGTCGGCTTGGTCGGCCACCTAAAAATCGGGGACAAGGTAGCCATCACGGCGCAGAGCGGGGTTCCCTCCGACGTTGCCGACGGCAAAATGATCTCCGGCTACCCTGCCGTCGAGAACCGCCGCTGGCTGCGGTGCGCGGCTGTCTATAACCGCCTGCCGGAGCTGAACAAGACCGTGCGCGAACTGGAGAAGAGAATGGACGCGCTTTCGCCGCCGCCGGGTTGAGCGGGCCGAAATGCCGTCCCTCGGAGGTCTGATTTTTCGGTTAGCCAGTCTTCTTGGCGAAGAAATTATAGAGCCAGGCGATGAGCACGCCGCAAATCCCCCCGTCGATCAAGCCGAAGACGGTGCCCACCAGCAGGTCTCCCAACGATCCTGAGTGCTCGAACCCGGGATAGAGCGAGCTGACGATCTTCAGAAACTCGTTCGCGTAGCCGGGCGAGAGAAGGCTCATAAGGCCGATAAACAGGATCGAGCCTCCCCACAGAATGCTGACCGTTAGCGCCATGGCCTTTATGGACAGTTGCATGGTTTCCTCCCAGGGCCCGCTCGCTTTTCTTAGCACCAGACGGTCGATGACGCGAGAAGCCCGGCGTGACTTCTGTTGTCCCGCGCTTCGCCTTGCCAGGCGGTGAGCAAAAAGGGCCGAAGTCTTATAGCCGCGGTGATTCTAGCAGGGTCGCCGGCGGATGTCACGCCTCACGTCAGAGCAGTTTCTGCAAAACCCAGTAGCCCATCATCACCGTCATGAGCAGAGTGCAGACCCATAGCCCCAGAGTGATCCACCCGCGAGGAGCGATGACCCTGGGAAGGTGAATATATCGCAGGTAGATGGCACAGAAGCCGATAATCGGCAACATCACCGCTTGAGCAACTCCGCCAATCTTGACCATCAAAACCGGTTCCCGGACCAACATGTAATACAGGCTCGGAACGACGAGTAGAATCACGACAAAAACCCGCGTGACCTTGAGCCGGGTCGCGTAGTCGGACCTGTCGTAGAGTCCTAGCAGTCCGATGAAGTCCGCGGAAAGGCGGCAGGTAGCGGCGACGCCGGCGAAGATCGTCGAGTAGAGGACGGCGAAGGCGCCCATCAGGAAAGGAACGAGCGACCAGGGTCCCAGGGTTTCCGTGTACATGGCGGAAAGCATGTGGACCATTTCAGCTCCCCGGGGAACGATGCCCATACCATGGAGAATGCCGGCGCCCAGCAAGTAGAAGGCGACCGTGGCGAAGGTGTAGATCAGCATGGAGTTCACTACGTCAAAGCCCATCACTCTGATCCAACCCAAGGCCCGGGTTCGCCACGCGCTGCTGTCTTCGAGCCGGCCCGCGAAGCGCGCGTATCCCTTTTCAATGCACCAGTAGGGGTACATGACCAGCTCGGTGGCCCCCACGCCGGTGATACCGAACGTCGCCACAGCCGTCACGAACCCGCTCGACGGCGGCTGGAAAGACAAACCCTCCAGCAGCCCCGGCCAGGAAAAGTACTCTGGCCGTTTGATCAGCAAAACCGCGCAGCTCACCGTCAAAGCGCTGAAACTCACCACCAGCCCCAAGGCAAACCTTTCGACGAAGGTGTAGCGGCCGAACAGGAGCAGTCCAACGGTTCCCGCGCTGACGACCCATACCCATCCGGTAATCGGCACAAGCGGCGCCATGTGGTGGAGAATTTCCGAGATGCCTCCCAACATGGCCCCGGTTTGCATCTGCGTCAGAATCACCATCACGAGCCAAAGCCAGACTACCCAGGAGACCCGCGCCCGTGGGCCGGGGATGCGGTTGAAAGCTTCCAGCGTCGTCTCCCCCGTGCCGATCGAATAGCGTCCCAGCTCGTTTTGCACCACCGTCTTGACCACGCAGCTCACCAGAATCAACCACAGCAGCGTGTACCCGTTTTCCGCGCCCAGAACAGTCGTCGCGATCAACTCGCCCGATCCCACGATCGAGCCGGCGAGAATCAACCCCGGGCCGATCCGCCGGAAGGTGGCGGCAAACGAACGCGGCGGATTCTCAACGTCCGCGGGGTTGAGATGATAAGGGTCCGCTAGCGGAGCTTGTGCCATGGCAAGAACTCGCATCCTACTGTATGCGCTCATCGCGCCGCAAGAGAGACACGCCGGTGCGTCGCGACATTGGAGCGAAATGCGCCCTACTGAGTCTGGCGAATTACCGACGGTCGCGCGCCTCGCCTCTCTGGTGGGAACACTGGGCCGAGGCGGGTCCGCTTCGAGTACCCAGTACTTCAGTACTGCTATTTTGAACCTGTCGATCTATTGTGCTTAAGTGTTCCATCGTAGAACAATATAGTGTGATCAAATGAGAATTCGCGCCAACCGTTACAGCATTAGGAGGGACGTGGAATACAGCCTTCGCGGTCCCACCGGGGACGTACGGGGATCCGGCCACACGGTCAATATCAGCCGTCGCGGCGTCCTGTTCGAAGCCGGGTCCGACTTGCGGATCGGGAGCAAGATTGAGCTGGTGATCGACATGGGGACCCTGCTTGACGGGAATCCTTCCGTCAAGCTGTACGCACAGGGCATTACCGTCCGCAGTAGGAACGGCAAGGTCGCCGTAGCCATCAGAAAACACCGCCTCTCCGAGGGAGCACAAGGACTGACTGCTCTCTCTCCGGCACTCGCCTGAGAATGTAGAGATCGCCACGCCCCGATCTCGCAAACGCCGTGCGCTCGACGGTGAGCGCACGAGGCCCCGCCCCGCTTTGTTTCGTCCCGCCTCTGCTGAGACAGGCACCTGACAAGCCGTTGGCTTTAGCCCGCATTTCTCGTAGTCCCCCGTCGTGTCCGGTTGAGATCCAGTCCGATTCAAAGCTCGCCGGCGGCAGCACGCGGAAGGCAGCGCCCGCGGCGTCGCGCCAACCGATACCGCGTGTCATGGCCGCCCTCCGCGCAAGGCAGAGGAGGGCGCCGCGGTAGGCACGAAGCATAACAACATATATTGTTGGTTAATATTTGTCATTATTGTTATTTTATCTTAATTTTACTACGCATTCCTATCTATTCGTTGACATTCTTTTCACAGGCGTGATACTTTGACGTCTTCCGGCTCGGTTGCCGCGTTGGGGTTCTTCCAGTCCGTGGGACTCATGGGGCGGTAGCTCGACTGCCCGCGAGTGGAGTAGGCGGACAATGACTGTGCCGATCCGCGACTCCCGCCGGTCTTTCGAACACAGTCGCCCTCTATGGTTCCCGATGGTTCGGCCAGCCGCTGGTTCGCGGTACGAGTAAGGCCTCAACGTGAAAGGCGGATCGTCGAAGCATTCCGCCACAAGGGATACGAACCCTTCTTGCCCTTGTATAGGAGTAGGCGGGCGTGGTCGGATCGGCTCAAGGAGGTCGAGCTTCCCCTGTTTCCCGGCTACGTATTCTGTCGCTTTGAAGCAGGTTCGCGGCTTCCCATTCTCACCACGCCGGGTGTAGTTTACGTGGTCGGGGTGGGCGGGGTCCCCGCGCCGATCGATGATCGAGAAGTGGCAACGCTGCGGACGGTCGTCCGCTCCGGGCTGTACGCGCAGCCCTGGCGTTTCCTAAGAAGCGGCCAGCAAGTCGAGATCATCGAAGGCCCGTTGTGTGGGCTTGAGGGAATCTGTCACGATTCCCGTGGTGCTCACCGGTTGGTGGTTTCGGTCACCCTGCTGCAACGTTCGGTGGCGGTTGAGATTGATCGTCGCTGGGCTCGTGCCGTTGGGCCGCTGCAGGGGCGTCTGCCAGGGTCCGCTTCCGTTTCGTTGGGCCGGACCGAAGGTTCTGGCCGACTCCGCCTCGCTTCGGGAACCGGCGAGGGCGAACCGGCGCGGCCATGACCAGAGTCGAAACTTGCGGCGACTTCTGGTCCGGCATGCCAACAACTCCGCCGCTTGGTTGAGAGCCGTAATATGGCGACAGGAAGTGGTAAAACATCAGGGAGGGTACAAAGCGGCGCCCTCGTCCCTCGCCTACGACCAGCGGCCCGCGGTGAGGGCCCTTTGGCTCGGGAAACGGCCTGCAAGTCACTGATTTCCCCGCCCACCCGAATTAGATTCAGAAGCAAGGCAGTAACGGGTAGTGGAAATCATCGCCCCCCCCGCCGCCCCTATTTCGCCAAACCTTACCTCCCTGGAGCAGGGCTGAACGAGCTTTCGATTATCGTTTGCATTCCCGGCCCACTCGCGTGCCGGCAGGTATGACTCACCACCACGGGCAGACCGGCGCACGAGTGAGGCAGGCCGCCAACAATGGCGACAGAGCGCGCCGGGAGGCGCGCTCCACCGACGCCAACACCCCATAAAAAGTGTTGCGACAGTTGACAGCGATCCTTTGTACGGCGCTTGCCGCGGCAGCGATGGCCGGTGTTTCGCCCCTCCCTGCTCTGGCGCAGCAGAGGTTTTCCCGAGGTCTCGATGCGGATAGGCCGAGCACACCCCAGCGGTTGGATCCCACCACGGCTGGCGAAGCGAACGAATCGAGGTACGTCCTCGGGCCGAACGACGAGCTCGTGATTTCGGTCCTCGGTCTCGAACACTTGTCCGACAAGCGCGTTCGCATCAACGCCGAAGGGGATATCCATCTTCCGCTGGCGGGTAGGGTGCGAGCCGCGGGCATGACGTTGGATCGCCTGCAAGCCGAACTCGCCAAGCGCCTCGGAAACTATATGCAAGCGCCTCGGGTGACCGTGAGCGTCTGGCAGGTCGGCAGTCAGCCGGTTTCGGTGATCGGAGCGGTAAATCGCCCGGGAGTACACCAGGCGGGAGGAACCAAAACCCTGGTGGAGATGCTCTCGATGGCGGGGGGACTGCGGTCGGACGCGGGCTACCGGGTGACGATCACGCGGCGACTCGAAAGGGGACGTATTCCTCTTGCCGGAGCCCATGACGACCCCAGCGGGCAATTCAGCGTGGCGGAAGTCGAGCTTGGCGGCCTGATGCAGGCCCGCGACCCGACGCAAAACATCGAGGTCCGCTCTCACGACGTGATTACGGTGCCTCGGGCCGCACTCATCTACGTTGTCGGTCAGGTGCGCAGGCCCGGCGGTTTCGTACTTCATGACCGCGAAACTCTCTCCGTACTGGAAGCGCTTTCTCTGGCCGAAGGGCTGGCGCGTACCGCGTCGCCGCGGAAGGCCAAGATCTTACGGGCGATGCCGAACTCGACCGAGCGTTCCGAGACCCCGGTCAATTTGAAAGAAGTTCTTGCCGGCAAGGGCCGCGATATTTCCCTCAAGCCCTACGACATCTTGTTCGTTCCCAATAGCACCGGCAAAAGCATGGGACTACGAACCCTCGACGCCGCCGTTCGCATCGGCACCGGGATCGCCATATACGGCCGCTGAAGCGGCGGTCTCGTGAACAATGGGGAAACGCAGGAGGCGACAACAAGCGTGAGACTGACCCAGTTCCCCGAAAAAGACACCCGCTCGGACTCGGGCAGCCGCAGTCCTGAGCGCTTGTATCCGACGGTCGAGGATGACTCTTCGATCCGCGGGATCGTTGAGTACTACCGGATCCTGTGCCGCCGCAAAGGAGCACTCATTCTGATTACTGTTCTGGGTGGGTTGACCGCGCTTCTGCTGACTCTTCCCCAAACACCGATCTACCAGGCAAGCACATCGCTCGAGATCCAGGGAATCAACGCCAATTTCCTCGGCATGAAGGACGTGGATCCTACATCGGCGGGCAGCCATTCCGCGGAGTCCTACATTCGAACGCAAATACAGATTCTGAGGTCGAAATCACTCGTAGACCGAGTCATTGCCACACTGCGCCTGGCGGAGACTCCAACGACCGATGAGCAAACAGGCCGGGTGGCGTCGTGGCGAAGAGCGCTCGGCCTGCCGGCGAACCCTCAGCTTCCCACGCACCTTAGGCTCCGCAACTCGGCACAGGCGAATCTGCGAGTTCGGACGTCGTTTCAAGACCGAGTCATCGAAGTCCTCTACGACTCGCCGGACCCGAACTTGGCGGCTCTGTTCGTGAACACTTTGTCGGAAGAGTTCGCGCGGCAAAACCTGGAAAGCCGATGGCAGACGTCCCAGCACACCAGCGCATGGCTGACTCGGCAACTCGATGACTTGAAAATTACGCTGGAGAAGTCGGAGGACGAACTACAGCGCTACGCGAGCGCCACCGGCTTGATTTTCACGGCCGAGAGGGAAAGCCTGGCGGAAGAGAAGCTGCGGCAACTGCAACAGGCGCTTTCGGAGGCGCAAGCGAGCCGCGTGGGGAAGCAATCGCAATACGAAATCGGGATCTCCAGCCTTCCCGAATCCCTTCCGGACGTGCTCGACCACGCGCCCCTTCGCGAGTACCAGGTCAAACTGGCCGCTCTGCGCCAAGAGCTGGCCGAGCTGAGCACGCTATTCAAGCCGACCTACTACCGGGTCCAACGCGTCCAAGCGCAGATTGACGAGCTGACCGCTACCTTGGCGGCTGAGCGCGGGAACGTGATGGACCGAATTCGCAACGAATACGAATCCGAGAAACGTCGCGAAAAGCTGCTCGCCATCGCCTACGCCAACCAGGCCCAGTTGGTTTCCGATCAAGCGGCCAAAGCGATTCACTACAAGATCCTCAAGCGGGAAGTTGACAGTAGGCGGCAGCTCTACGAATCCATGCTGCGGAAGATGAACGAAGCCGGGATCGCTTCGGCGATGAACGCCGCCACGATTCGAGTCATTGACCCGGCCGAGCCTCCGCCGAAACCTTACAAGCCCGATCTGCCAAGGAACGTACTGTTTGGCCTGCTGGCAGGTTTTGTTGTTGCCGCCCTGATCGTCACCGTCCGAGAGCGCGCCGACTCGACGCTACGAGCGCCGGGTGAGACGCCCTCGTGGTTGCGCGTGCCGGAGCTGGGACTGGTCCCGGCTCGGCGTGCCGATCCCGAGCAACGGAGGTCGGCCAAGAACCTGCCCGTCAAGAGGAAAGTTGGTCGAGAGCGAACGTCGGCGATGGGAAACGGGCGTCGAGGCTCGGACCGCTCGGAGAACCGCCTCGAACTCGTCACCTGGCAACGTCAGCACTCCCTGTTGGCCGAGTCGTTTGAGGCCATCGCTACGTCGCTGTTGCTGACGAACCAGGACGGGGAGCCGGCCCGCGTGGTGGTGGTGGCAAGCGCAAGTCCGACGGAAGGAAAGACCACGATGGTGGCTAATCTAGGGGTCGCCTTGGCCGGCCGCGGCCGAAGAGTAGTGCTGGTTGACGCGGACATGCGCCAGCCGAGATTGCACGAGGTCTTCCAGGTAGAAAACCATTGGGGCCTCAGCATTGTGCTCCACCACGGAGACGGGGTATCCGAGCTCGATGGCGACCGCCTCGCATGTCGAACGGCCATCCCAGGCCTGGATTTGCTTCCCAGCGGTCCTCGGAGTCCCAATGTGGCTTGTCTGTTATCGTCCCTGCGGGCTTCGGAACTGTTTGGACGCCTGCGCGGTTGCTACGACGTGGTTCTGGTCGACACTCCCCCCGTACTACAGGTCTCCGATGCTCGCCTGCTGGGGCGTTTGGCGGACGGCGTGGTTCTCGTCGTCCGAGCTGGCAAGACGCTCCGCGAGGCCGTCCGATCGGCGCAGGAGCGTTTCAATCAAGACGGGACGCCTGTGCTGGGTACGATCCTCAACAACTGGGAGCCGCGGGCCGCGAACTCCCGCTACTACAACATTTATTACCGGGAGTTTTACGACCGCGCGCAGGGCTAGCACCTTGAAAATCACGTTCATCTGTCCCGTCTTTCCCCCCGAGCCCGACCCGGCCGGGGTCATGGCCGCCGAGCTCGCGCGCCGCCTTGCTTCCCAAGGCCATCAAATGACGGTCGTCACGTCGCTTCCCAACCGGCCCGCGGGTGCGGTCTACGCCGGCTACCGGCGACGACGACGGTCCATGGAGACACGGGGGGGCGTTTCCGTCGTTCGCTGCGCGACGTGGCTGATCGGTGCAAAACGGCACGTGTGGAACCGGGTGATGGAAAACCTGACTTTCGGGATCTCTTCCGTCCTCAATGCTTGGCGCTTAGGCCGGCCTGAGGTATTGATTCTCGAAACCTGGCCTCTCCTTGCCGTTCAAATCGGAATCTGGCTCGCTGGGTGGTGGCGCGTACCGGTTGTTTACTACGTCCAGGACGTCTACCCCGAGGCAGCGGAAAATGCAGGACTTCTCCAATCAGGCGGCCGGTTGTCGAGACTCTTCCGTGCCTGGGACCGCCGGCTTTGCCTAAAGAGCGGGAAGGTTATTGCCATATCCCACACCATGCGGGATCTGCTGTGCCGCAACCGCGCGATCGCTCCTGCTCGAATCACGGTCATTCCGAACTGGGTCGATCGGGATGAGTTTCCCCGCGAGACCCGCGGCGACAGTTGGAGAAGCGAGATGGGGATCCCGCCTGACGTATTCGTGGCCATCTATGCGGGGACGATGGGTTTCGCCAGTGGCGCGGATGTTCTCGTGGATGTTGCCAAGCGCTTGGGGGCGGACGCCCGCATCCTGATCCTGTGCATCGGCGAGGGGCCGCTCAAGAGAAAAATGATCAGGGACGCCGGCCGAGCGAAGCTGCGGGACATCCGCTTCGAGCCTTTCCAGCCAAGGCCTCGATTGGCCGAGATGCAGGCGGGGGCCGACGCCATGCTGTTGACCCTTTCCAAAAAGTCCGAAGACGCCAGTGTTCCCTCAAAGATGATCACCTACTTGGCGGCCGGCCGGCCCATTGTTTGCGCGGCTCCGGAGAAATCGGCCATCTCCCGTCAACTCCAGGCCGCGCAGGCGGGAATCCGAACACCGGCGGGAGATTCGGAATCCATTGCCAAGGCTATTGCGTTCCTAGCAGCACACCCGGCCGAGGCCCGACAAATGGGAGAAAACGGACGCCGGTATTTTGAGCAACACCTCACCCTTGACCGGGCCTGCCGGCAGTTCAGCCGGTTGTTGGCGGAAGTCGCGGGAATGACCAATAGCCGTGCGTTGCCGTTGCAAGTGACCGGGGCCCTGGGGAACCCGGACCCATGCTGATCTTGGGAATCAACTGCTTTCATCCGGATGCGGCGGCTGCGCTCATCGCCGACGGCAAGTTAATAGCCGCCATCGCCGAGGAGAGGCTCAACCGGCGCAAGCACTACGGAGGCTTCCCGACTGGGGCCGTCCACGAGTGCCTGCGCATCGCGGGGGCGAACATCCGAGATGTCGAGCACCTAGCGGTCGCCCGCGATCCGCGCTTGCATCGAGCGAAGAAACTCAAGCACGTCCTGGCGAACCTGCCCCGCATGGCGGGAGCGGTCGCCGATCGGCTGAAGCATCTTCACCGCGTCAAAGCCGCCGACGCCCACATCGCGCGGAGCCTCGATGCCGATCCATCGGCGCTCACATGGAAAGTGCATTTCGTCGAGCATCACCTGGCGCATATCGCCGGCAGCTATCTCCCCTCCGGGTTCGACCAAGCGGCGGGCTTGTCGGTCGACGGCTCGGGGGATTTCGTCAGCGCCATGTTTTGCCGCTGTGAGGGCAGCCGAATCGAAATCCTCGATCGAGTCTTTCTGCCGCACTCGCTGGGCGTTTTCTACACCGCTATTTGTCAGTTCATCGGCTACGACCACTACGGCGACGAAGGAAAGGTGATGGCGTTGGCAGCCTATGGCCGGAACGCCTACCAGCGCGAGATGGCCCAGTTGATCCGCGCGACCGAGGACGGCCGCTACGAGCTTGACCTGAGCTACTTCACCCATCACTGCCGGACGCAAGAGATCCAAATTGATGAGCAGGGCAACGTTGGTCTGCCCAGCCTCTACTCGGCAAAGGTGACGGAACTGCTCGGGCCTCCCCGCCGCCACTCGATCGCCCCCAGCGATCGCGACGCCAACCTGGCGGCGAGTCTCCAACACCGCTTTGAAGAAGTCTACTTCCACTGTCTGCAAGCCCTGCACGGCCGATACCGCTCGGAAAAGCTCGTTTTGGCCGGCGGCTGTGCACTCAACAGCGTGGCAAACGGCAAGATTTTCGAGCGCACGCCTTTCCGTAGGACGTACATCCAACCGGCCGCCTCCGACGACGGCACCGCGCTCGGCGCCGCGCTCTATGTGCACCACGGCATCTTGGGACAGAACCTCCGCTGGACGATGGGCGACGCCGGGGCCGGGCCGGAATGGAATGAAGAAGACATCCGGCGAACGCTGGAGCTTGCCGGCATCCGCTTCAGCCGGCTCGATCGCGACGGGTTGGTCGAGCACGCGGCCGCGGCGCTCGAGCGGGGATTGATCGTCGCTTGGTTTCAAGGGAGGATGGAATGGGGACCGCGAGCGCTCGGGCACCGCTCAATCCTGGCCCACCCGGGCCGAAGTGAAATGAAGGACATTTTGAACGACCGAGTGAAGCACCGGGAGTGGTTCCGTCCTTTTGCTCCCGCCGTCCTCGAAGAGCACGCCGGCGAGTACTTCGAGTGCCGCCACCCTTCGCCTTTCATGCTGCACGTTTATCGCATTCGTCCCGAAAAGCGGGCCGAGCTGGGCGCGGTCGGCCACGTGGACCATACGGGCCGCGTGCAGACGGTTTCGCGCAAGGATCAGCCTCTGTTTTACGACTTGATCGCGGCATTCGCTCGCCGCACGGGAACGCCGGCGCTGCTGAACACCTCGTTCAACGAGAATGAGCCGATCGTCTGCCGGCCCGAGGAAGCCGTCGAATGTTTCTTGCGTACTCGAGTGGACGTGCTCGCCATCGGCCCGTTTTTCTGCACCAAGGCCGCCGCCGAGGACTTCCACCTGCTATCGAACGCGGCCGGTGTCGCACAGACCGCTGTCCACGCGGCTCAACCACTCAGCCAATGACTCAAATCACAATATGCACGCCGTCGGAGTCAGCTGTCGCCATACCTGATGCATCACCCTTGGTCAGCGCGGCAGTGAGCGGCTGAATCGACTCCTCAAGCCGCCGCTCTTCAAACACGCGCCACGCAAACTGATGGCAACGACACCCCAAGTCGCGATAGAGACTCGCCGCGGCCATGACAACCATCCGGCGGCAAGCCTTTACCTTGACCTGCTGAAGCAATGTCTTACCAGCAGCATCTTTCCCGAAACCTATGAACCGCTGCGGCGACCCACATCCCTTCGGTTCGTGCGAAAGAAACTCTCCTGGGGTGTGTACCCCTTACTCAAACGGCTACTCGCCTTTCAGGGTCTCGAGCTTGTCCGACGACTGTCCCACGACCCGGCAGTCCGGCGGCAGGGCCGGGACTGGCCCGCCGAAGCCGAAACCATGATCGGGGCCGACCGGCTTGAACATTTGCAAGACTGCGTCAGCGATGTCATCGAGAGACACGTGCCCGGCGACCTAATCGAAACGGGCGTCTGGCGCGGCGGAGCGGCGATCCTGATGCGCGCCGTACTCAAGGCCTACGGAGACGAAGGGCGCAAGGTGTGGTTGGCCGATTCATTTGAGGGCCTGCCTCGCCCCGACCCGGAACGCTACCCGGAGGACGCGGGCGACACGCATTGGCAGCAGGCTCACCGCCTGGCGGTTCCGTTGGAGGAAGTCAAAAGCAATTTCAGGCGATATGGTCTCCTCGACAGCCAAGTGCGCTTCCTTGTCGGCTGGTTCCGCGACACGCTGCCCAACGCCCCCATCGGCCCACTGGCGATTCTGCGCCTTGACGGGGACATGTACGAATCGACGATCGAGGCCCTGACGCATCTCTATCCCAAACTCTCAGTCGGAGGTTACGTGATCATCGATGACTACGGTTCGGTTCGTGGTTGTCGCCGGGCCGTCGAGGACTTTCGGGCAAAACATCAGATCAAGGAAAAATTGCAGCGCATGGACCGTCGGGCAGTCTACTGGCAGCGCTCCCGCTGAGCGCAAGACCCTTTCGAACGGCTTTCTGCGGACGCGGCGGCAGCGTCCTCCCTCATACACCGGCGCCTTGCTCCCCCGTCGAACCTGCTGAGACCAAAACCATCATGAACTTGGCCGCCGCGAACGCCGCAAACGGCCCCGACGAAAGGGGTCCCTCGGTCCCCGAGGTGACAGTGTACGGCGAGATTCTCGAAGAGAAGGGCGACTTGCGAGACCAACTGCGATCGAACCCCGCGGCGGTCATTGACTGGCCGGGCGAGTTCTCCCTCGCTTGGCGGGAGCGATCGGGCACAAAGCTGCTTTGCTCGCGAAACGGGGTCTCGCAGCTATTCTACTGTTGCACCCCTCAGAGGTTGTATTTCGGCGGAAGCGTCTTGGAGGTCATGCGCCAGGCCGGCTTGGCGTGGGAATGGAACTGGCGGGCTTTGGCCTGCTTGGCCTACTTTGGCCACACCTTGGGGGACGACACTCTCCACGCCCGCATCCGCAGGGTCGGCACCGGCCAGATCGTGACATGGCGGACGGGGGAGCTGTCGAAAACGACACTGGCTGCGCCGAAAACAGGTTCGCGTGATGCGCCGACGGCCGCCGTCGAGGCGCTGTGCCGCTTTGTCGAAACACACGGAAACGATGACTCGGTCTTGTCGATGTCCGCCGGGTTCGACTCGCGAGTTTTACTGGCTTGTTTTCTCGAGTGTGGAATCCGGCCAAGATTATTGGTCATGGGCGGCGAGGAAGCGACCGACGTCGAAATCGTCCGACGGATCGCCTCCACGTTCGGTTTGCGGGTCCAGACAGTCGACCTCCCGGCGTCAGACTATTTCAGATGCCGCCGGCGGATCGCGTCGCTGACATCGGGCACGAAAACTTGGGACCACTGGCACTCCTACGTTTACTGTCGCCGCGCCGGCTTGTCGCCGGACAACAAACTTTTTATCGGCAGCAACGGAGAGTTCGCGCGAAGCTACTACTGCGACCGCGGCCTGCCGTCGTTGGCGGCCCAAGGGATGGGATCGCTTACCCGGCAGCTGTTCTGGAGCGCCAAACTGCGGCGTCGCACGTCGCTTCCTTCCGCCGCCGACGGTCTCGCGAGCGAACTGGACTACTGGTTCCACGAGGGAAGGAAGGAACTTCTGGTGGCGATCACGAAGGGATACGATCTCCCGTTCGCCGAAGCCCTGGACGAATTCTACCTGCGTGAGCGAGTCCGAGGTTTCATCTCCAATGGCTTGGCGTTGGTCTCCGATGTCTGCCGTCCCCGCACACCGTTTTTGGATTCCGAATGGATCAACGCCGTGCGCCGGCTTCCGCGCCGATTCCGGCTGGCCGACCGGTGGCACCGATTCGCCCTTGAGACACTGTGCCCCAGGCTGTTGAACTTTCCTGTCGACGACACCACGCGTCCCCTGGGATCCGGCCCCCGCATCCGCAACCGGCTGGGCGCGGCCGGCCACGGCCCGACGACCCCCTACGTCGATTACGACGGCTTGTTTCGCGGTCAAGGCTTCTTGGATTACCTCTTCCAAGCGATCGGTTTGATCGAAACGGTCATCGAGCCCAAAGCAGCCCGCCAGTGGGTCGGCGAATGTCTGCTGAGTTCGGACCGTCAACGTGCGACCAGATCTCTCGCGTATTTGGCCACTCTCGGCTCTTGGATGGAAGTGGTGGGGAATCCTGAGGCGAAGTTCGAGGCCGGCCGGCGGCTCGGGGCAGCCGCCGAACCCGAACGGTTGCCCGTGGTGGGGGGCCGCCACGCATCGTCCTCTCGCGATGTCTTCCCCCAGCCACAACCCGCAACTAGCCAGACCGCCTAACAGGCAACCCGTGGGAAAGACCGCCTTCGCCCTCCGCTGCTTAACCAACCGTTGGACAGCCCCTAGATGGTGCCCCAATTGCCAAGGAGAGGATTACGCTCTGGTGGGGTCGAAGCATCTCGTCATGGACGTGCTGCGTTGCCGGCAATGTCTGCTCGAATATCGCTACCCTCCCGACAGCCCGCGAGGGAACCGGCGCTTTTATGAGGCTGCCTACTCCTCCGGGCTGACTACGCACTTGCCCGCACCGAAAGAATTGAAGGCTCTCAAAGAGGCAAGTTTCAAAGGAAGCGCAAAAGACTGGACCCAGAAGGTGAAGTTGGTGCGTCGCTTTTGCCCGGGTGCTGTTCTATTTGACTTTGGCGCTTCCTGGGGCTATGCGGTCTACCAGTTTCAGAAATCCGGCTACCAGGCAAGCGGCTTTGAAGTCTCCCCGGGGCGAGCCAACTACG
Source organism: Bryobacterales bacterium (assembly GCA_965206025.1). Taxonomy (GTDB): domain Bacteria; phylum Acidobacteriota; class Terriglobia; order Bryobacterales; family UBA6623. Next base: position 866,661 of record CBDBIU010000005.1, read on the forward strand.
GCCGTAAACAACTGGGCGTGACCATCTACGATGACCCGAGCTTGTCGCGACAACTCGCGGGCGCCTTCGACATCGTTCACACTTCACATGTTCTCGAACACTTGCCCGACCTCCATGGAGTATTCGAGATGTTCTCGAGCCTGCTTAGACCCGGGGGGCACCTGATTGTTTTCGTTCCTAATTGCGGTTGCACCGAAGCCCAGCGGAGGGGCCTGAAGTGGGGGCCCTACTCGGGAGAAGTCCATCCGCTCTCCTTCAAAAAAGAGTTTTTCATGAAGAATCTTCCGCGCTGCAAGTTCCGGGATCTCCGAACCTTCTCCTCTCCCTATGTTTTTGAGAGGAAGGACAACCCTACAGCTTGGGAAACCACGCGAAACGCGCTAGGCCCGGAGCTGTGTGTCGTCGCCCGAAAGTAGAGGCTTGTAGGCCATATCAGACAAACTCCCAAGCCTTGGAGAAGTAAAGACCCATGAACGCCACTGAGTACTACACGAAAAACCGTCACTTCCACTACCCGGACATTCCTGATTCCCCGGTCGCCTCGGGAAACTCCAATGGGAGCCGGGGAGTCTTTCTGCGTAGGCCCTCCGAGCCCGAAGTGGCGCTGGAGATCGTTCGCCGCTACTGCCGACCCACCATCTCACTCGACATCGGATGCAGCAACCTCGACTTTCTAAAGAGCCTGCGGTCCCTCGGCGCGGCCTGCTTCGTCGTCGACATTGTCCCGTTCCCCGCCTGGAAGAAAACCAAAGACATCAATGCCGCTGTGTTAAACCTCGACCAAGAGAGTTTGCCGTTCCCGGACCGAACCTTCACCTTTACCTCCATGCTGATGGTGCTGGAGCACCTGTTCGACCCGTTTCACGCCGTGCAAGAAGCCAGCCGCGTGCTGCGGCCGGGCGGGCACCTCATGATCGCCGTGCCGAACATCGCCTACCTAAGGATCACGATTCCGTTATTTTTTGGACGTTTCCCCCTAACGTCTTCGCCCATAAGCTGGGACAAACCCGCCTGGGACGGCTACCATCTGCACAATTTCACGCGCGAACGGCTGGAATGGCTGGTGAGGGAATTTGCCGGCCTGAGGCCGATCACCTGTAAAGGCAGCGGACGCTTCTGGAGACTGCGAAGCTTGTGTCCGTCGGTGCTTACAGGGGATCTAATCCTGCTGGCCCAGAAACCGGGGACTTGAGGAGATCCAGCACCGTGCCTTCGGCCAAGCATCAGCCGCCTTCACCGGGCGTCGCGGAGAGCATCCTGCAAGGGACGTCCGCGAACTTTGTTGGGCTGATTCTCACCTTCGCCCAGCACGTGCTGCTGGTACCGCTTTTCCTCCATTCGTGGGGCAGCAGGTTGTATGGCGACTGGCTGGCTCTCACCGCCGCCGCTGGTTATTTGTCGCTGCTGGAGGGAGGCTTCCAGAGGTACTTGACCAATCGAATGAACGCGGCCTGGGATCTCGGAGATCCAAAGCAATTCCACCGTCTGCTGCACACCGGGATCGTTTTTTCGGTAGCTGTGACCGGCGTTGGCGCTGTCGTGGTTGCCCTGGGGGCGTTGTTCGTCCCCTGGCCCAAGCTGCTCGGACTTTCGATCCTCGATCAGAACCTGAGCGGCGCTACCCTTGCGCTGGCCGGGCTGTCGCTGCTGGCCTCTATCCCCGCCGGAGTCGTCGGTGGCGTCTACCGATGTTTGAGGGAGTATCCGCGCGGCGTCTCGCTGGCGAACCTGGCTCGTCTGCTGCAGGTGCTGGCGATCGCCGCCGCTCTGTGGCAAGGGAAAGGAATTCTGACGATTGCGACAATGCTGCTGCTCGCCCCTCTTCTCTCGATGCTTGCCGGCGCCGCCGACATCCGCGCGCGGCACCCCGAGGTCCGCTTGGGAGCTGGGGACGCTTCGCTCGGTCTACTGGCCAAGTCGCTTCGACCGAGTCTCTACTTTCTTCTGTTGCCGCTCAGCCATGCGTTCTGGGTCCAGGGCAGTATCATCATTCTTTCCTCCGTGCGAAGCTCAGCCGTGCTGGCGCTCTACACCACCACCCGCACGATGTTCATGATCGTTAGGCAGGCGCTGAATCAAGTCAACTTAGCGGCGTGGCCGGAAATCACGCGCCTCTTCGCACAAGGTGACCGTGCGCGCATCCGCCGTTTGCACCGCTCTGTATGTGTGCTGTCAGTGGTGGCGAGTGGCCTGCTTTGCGGTTACCTGCTGACGTTCGGAGGGCAAGTTCTTCGCTTTTGGACAGCGGGGAAGGTCGAGGCCGATCCGCTTCTGCTTGGCCTCTTCGCCGCCTACGTCCTCGGAGGCAGCGTCTGGCAAATCTCGCAGATCGTACCGTTGGCCACGAACCACCACCGTGCGACTTCGCTTCGACACCTAGGAGCGGCGGTGTGCTCCGTCGCCGCCTCGCTGTGGTTGGTTCCGCGCTATGGCGTCCGAGGATCGGCTGCCGCCCTGGTGCTGGGAGACACGGCGTTTCTGTCGCTGGCGGTTCCGAAGCAAACCTGCGAGCTGGTGGGTGAGAAGAGGGGGCGCCTGTTCACCGACCTGGCCTGGCGGGGAGCCTTCGCCCTGGCGGCCGGGTCGGCCACGGGGTATGCGCTTCGGGGGGCCATCGGAGCCTCATCGCCCGTTCGACTGCTGGCGGCAACAGCGCTGTTTGCCATGGCGGCGCTGATTGCCGCGCTCGCGCTGTTCGGCCGGCATGAACGGGAGTGGCTGCTGCCCATGGGCAAGCGCGCGGCGATGAGAATCCCTCTCGTCCGCCGGTGGCTTGGGGCGCCGCCGCTTACCGAGAAAGTCGCCAATGTTGATGCAGCCTCGTAGACGTGGGCCCGCTCAAGGGGCAAGCGCGGCGAGGTACACCCGCTAGCCGAAGTCAATCCCATGCCCGGTTCCGTCAGTGTTTGCATTCCGGCCTACAGGGGCCGCTTCTTGGCGACGGCGATCGAAAGCGTATTAAACCAGACAAGAGCCGCCGACGAAATCCTTGTCATCGACGACTGCTCGCCGCACGATCTCGAGCGCATCGTTTCCCGCCACCAGTCAAGCCGGGTTCGTTACATACGAAATGCCGCCAACCTTGGCGTACCCGCCAACTACAACCGCGCGCTGGCGCTGGCCCGCTCTGACTACGTGATGTTATTCGGTGATCACGACGTGATGCTGCCGGCGTTCGTGGAGCGTTGCGCCCGAATCCTGGACGAAAATCCCGACGCCTCTTTCGCGTTCTCGGCGGCCAGCGCCATCGACGAGAACGGGGTCGTCGTCACCGATCACCCCAGCGGCCTGTTTCCGCCCGTCTTTTCGGGTGACCAACTGGTGCGCCGTATCGTGACCCACACATCCTCGCCGGTCAACATGGATACCTTAATCCGGAAAAGTTGCCTGGATTCGTTCCCGGAGCCTTTTGACCCAACCTACTGGTGGTACGCCGACCTCCCTCTCTGGATACGTTTGGCTCACGGGGCGAAAGTGGGTTACGTGAGGGAGCGTCTGCTGCACCGCCGAGTTCGTGAGCCGGAACATTTGCTGCATGGCGAGCCGTGGCGCAGCCGGTTGGTCTGCGAACGTATTCGCAAAAGCTACTGGCACTTCGCATTTCCTAAAGCGAACCTCGCATCCCGCACCGCCCGAGTGGTGTATGCACTACGGAGGGATGTCGCGGGGCTAACGCTGGCGCTCAGCCTGCGAGCGCGCCAGACCGGAACAACTCCGCTGTCTCTGCCCCGGGAAGCAAGTCCATTATTCAGCCCCGGAGCCCGGGTGTTGCTGTCCGTCGTGGCTCGCAGTCCGCTTGTCTTCGCGAAACAAGCAAGGCGGCTGCACCGCTTCCTCCATCTGGGAAGCCATAGACGATTCCGCTCGAATCCGAATTCCCAAGCCGAATCGTTTTCATGGCCGAAACAACGTTTACTAAAACTCCCCGACTGGAGGCGATAACCCTTGCCACACCTCAAGATCCTGGCCAGCCACCCCGTGCCGTATCACGCGCCTGTGTTTCGCTCGCTCGTCAGGCAAGGCGTGTCACTCGATGTCGGCTACTACCACCGCGGACCAGCGGGAAGAAAGTTCCGCGACCGCGAGTTCGGGATCGAATTCGCATGGGACGTTGATCTATTGAGCAGGTATCCTCATCGCTTTTTCTACGATGGGCGCGCTTGCTACAGCGCCAGGGAACAGATCACCGTCGCGCGCCAGTGCCTCCCCTGGGCTTTGCAAGAAACTCAGTCTCCGCTGTTGCTGATGGGCTGGTTCGCCGAAGTTGTCTGGTTGGCCTGGCTGCTTCGAGTCATGGGCCGGGCGCCGGTCTTGATGCTGGCTGAAACCAACAAGCTGAGCTTCGAAGCTTCCCCGAAACCGTGGTTGCGCGTGGCCCTTTTGCGAACTCTATTGAGCTGCACGTCGGCCGTTCCATGTATAGGAAACCGGAATCGTTCCTTCATGACCGAAATGGGCGTGCCGAGGCCGAAGCTTTTCTCAGCGCCTTACAGCATTGATAACGACTGGCTTTCCACCCGGAAAAGGCAGCTTTCGCCCCGGCGGGCCGAACTCCGCCGCGCCCAGGGACTCGACCCGGACCTGCCCGCATTCCTGTTCTGCGGCAAGCTAATCCCCAAGAAGCGGCCGCTGGAACTCCTGGAAGCCTACCTCGCCGCCGGCCTGAAGGATCGTGCTCAGCTCGTCTACGTCGGGGACGGCGTCCTGAGGGATCGAATCAAGCACCGGGCCCGTGACGCCGCCGCCAACCATGTCCACCTATTGGGGTTTTTCAACTACTCGGAAATGCCCCGAGCATACGTCATGGCGGACCTGCTGTGTCTGCCTTCCGACGGCCGCGAAACCTGGGGCCTGGTCGTCAACGAGGCTCTTGCCTGCGGCCTGCCGGTAATCGTATCGGACGCCTGCGGCTGCACACCCGAACTGGTCGGGCCCGACAATGGCTGGAGTATCCCCTGTGACGACGGTAACCGGCTGAAACAAACCCTCGCCGATGCCTTCGAGCGGCGGGCCGAGTGGCCGGCCATGGGGAGAGCGGGGCGGCGGAAAGTGGCGCAGCATACTTTCGAAGGCCTAGCGCAAGGAATAAAAAAAGCGGCTCTTCCGGGTTTTTAGTGGGTGGCCAACGGGTAGCCGGCTCCTCCATCCTGCCGACCCGACGTCGCCCGCAGTCACATCGGAGCCCAAAAGGCGGCCAAGAAATCCCCAAATACCCTACACGCCAGTCCGGTCGTGGGCAACTCGTAAAGGGAATAAGACACTGATAAACAGGGAGTTATCTCTTTGAGTGTGGCCACTGGATGACAGTTGTGGATCTGCATTTCACAGCCTTCGGGAGACTGTACGACTACCTGCCAGCAGCCTTGCTCTACTCGTAACCCTTTGTTTATCAGTAATTCTTTTTGGCCAACGCAGTCGCCGCCCGGCCTTGGGGGCCGTAGAGTTGTCACGAAGCCCTTGAATGGCACCGAAGCAGGCTCCGGGAGGTCGGCCTCACAGTGGCGAGGGATCCGTCACTCACCGCCGCCAGCCACTAAAATCCCAGAAGAGCCAAAAAAGCTTTGAAGAGTATTCCCCATTCGACTTATTTATTAGCACTTAAGGACAATTTCCCCACCCACGGATGAGATCTGGCGCACGCTTGCGAGCAGCAGCTCGTAGAGTCAGTTGCGACTTTTGCCAGCCCCCCTTTGTCGATGAGAACCAACACTCTGCCCGATGCGGTCTGGCATCTGTTGTTGGCAAGTTCGTTCGCGACCTTTGCCGCGTTCCTTATCTTGGATGCCCGACCGAATCTGTTGCTGGCGGGCTGTAGCGGCGCCACCGTGGCAATATTTTTGTGGGCAACCCTTCGCATGTACCGCTGGAACTTGCTGCTGAGTCCGGTCATCTTCATTGCCCTTGATCCGCGCCAGCTCCCGTTTTACAGCTGGGGCAATCTTGGCGCGCGAGCGGCGGGCACGGGCCGCTATCACGCAAATCCGGGCAGTCTGGAGTTTTACCCTCAGGTTGCGCTTCTTACCTTGCTGGGACTTGTGCTGTTCACGGCCATCGTGTTCGGACCTCTGGCGAAAGTGACGCGCCTGGCACGAGTCCGCTACGAGGATCTCGTTTGGAAGCCGTGGCAGCCACTCGCGATCGGACTAGCAGCCTGCTCCTTGTTGCTTTATCTGTCGTTGCACTTCCCATTCACGGGAGGCTACTTCCGTGGAGTCGAAAGCAACGTGGACCGATGGCTTTCGGCGGCTCGCTATTTCCTTCTGACCTTGACGATGATCAGCGCGGTTTCGGTTACGCTGCGGCGGCGCGGAAGGATCGGACGACTCGCCGGCCCCACGGGCATTTTTCTTAGTTTGACGCTGGCAGTGGGGATGGGATCTCGGACGGCGGCACTCGGCATCGCGGTGATCGGCGGGCTGTGTTGGATCACCCTGCGTCCGCGGCATCTCACGCGGGTTGTTCTTTCCGGAGGTCTCCTGGCGGCCACCCTGTTCGTTTTGGGGTCGGTAGTCAAATCGGGCAGCGGACAAAGACAGTTCTCCAGCATCCTGGGCGGCCTCTCCTTCGTCAAAGACAGCGATCTCGAGTCGACGAAGCAGGCTGCCGGGCGTGCAGCGGGAATCGACGTCCAGTATCGAATGGCGGGATTTGAACTGCCTGCCGCCATCCTGCTGTGTCAACAGCGTGGCGCAGCGCCGATGTACGGCGCTGGAATTGCCGGCGCCGCCCGCCAAGGACTTCCAAATTTCCTTCGCCCCGAGGGCAACTACAGCGAACGAGGCGCACTATACCGCCACCTTGAAAGATACGGACTCGTGTTAGGAGATTCGATGTCCATCCCCCTTGCCAGCGGGCTCGGGGATTGGGGCTTTCTCGGCGGCCCGCTCATCTACGTCGTGATGGCACTCTATATGCTGCTGCTTTGGCGTGTCGCCCAAGTGTCTCCGCGGCTTTTTCTGGCCATTCTGATGGCTGGCGGCGGCGTCAGCGAGCTGTTCTGGGACGACACGTTCTACAGCATTCGAGCCTTCGCCTTCGCCTGGCTCCTGCTGAAGCTGCTGGACCCCATCTTGATGCCGCGATGGGAGCGCCAAAGCGCTGTGGAGTCACGCTCGGAGAACGCGGCGGGAGAGGCAATGTTAACCGCTCGCGCTTTCTAGTCCGCTTTTCTCACCACGTGGCGAGACGAAGTGCGTGAGAAGCCCGTCAGTACAAGGCGCGCGCCGCTCGACGAGCGGAGGTGTACTTGGCCAGTACGTTGAGCACGGCGAGCAAGCGCAACAAAGTAATGGCGGGCTTATCGGGTGCTTCGACCGTCAGGTGGTGAGAAAAGCGGGCTAGCCCTTGGCACTGAGGATCACCTTTTCATCAACTCAATGAGAATTAACCTGTCCAGCGTCGGCCGCTTTCATCATTTCGACTTGGCGAGAACGCTCGCCGACAGGGGTTGCCTGGAAGTTTTCTACACCGGCTACCCCCGCTCTCGCGTCAACGGAGTTCCGCCGACAAGAATCAAGAGCTTCCCCTACATCGTCGCGCCCATGATGCTGGCCAGACGCTACGGCTTTCCGGGGGCCGCCCGGGCACTCAATTGGACAGCAGCGGAAACGTTCGACCGCTGGGTCGCTTCCGATCTCAGGCCGTGTGATGTTCTGGTCGCCAACGAATCCAACGGCTGCCGTTCCTATCAGCGAGCGCGCGAGTTGGGCGCAAAACTCGTCTGTAGCTGCGGACAGGGCCACGTCGAGTTCGTGCGGGAAACGCTCCAAGAAGAATATCGCCGCTGGGGCATGGACTTCCCCGACTATGACCGCCGCTCGCTCGAAAAGAGACTGCAAGAGTACGACGAGGCCGATCTGATCACAGTACTCTCGAACTTCGCCCGAAGTACATTCTTTGATCGAGGGACGCCCAAATCGAAGGCGGCAGTCGTCCGACCGGCCGCCGATCTCTCTAGATTTCATCCCGGGCCGAAGCATGACCGTACCTTTCGGGTCCTGTTCGTGGGAACACTAGGAATTCGCAAGGGCCTGGGCTACCTCCTGGAGGCCTTGTCGAACCTACGGCTGCCGGACTTCGAGCTTCAGCTCATAGGAAGTCTATCCCCCGAAGCAAAGTCTTTGCTGGCGCGGTTTCGAGATAGAATTCCGTTCCGTGTGGTTGGCTTTGTGTCTCGGACACAGCTTCACCCGTACTACTCCCAGGGATCGGTGCTCGTCCTGCCCTCGCTCGTCGAAGGACTGGCGGGCGTGATGGCGCAAGCCATGGCCTGCGGTCTGCCCGTGATCGCTACGCCCAATGCGGGAGCCGAGGACCTCTACACACACGGCGGGGAAGGCTACATTGTGCCTCCGCGCGACGCTGCCACCGTACGCGAGAAAATTCTTCTGCTCTACGAGAACCCGCATCGGCAGGCGCAGATGGCGGCCGCCGCCCTTCGGCTCGCCTCCCAACTTCGGCATTCTCCTCACTTCGGGAATCGGATCGTCGAGACCTACCGCAACCTGGCGTCGCAAGCCGACGCGGGTCGAGATCTCCTCGCCCGAACAGTCGCATCATGACCAGAAGCACTGCTCGCATCCTGCTCTATGGCAGCTTTGCGCCTCCGGATTTTGAATACGGGTGGCTTGCCTGGCTGCGCCGCCACGACTTCACCGTGCTGCCGTTTCCGCGCGGAGCCGCCGTCAAGCGACTGCTTCGCTCCGGCTGGCCGCAGCGGATCGGCTGGCGCCTGGCGCCCGGCTTGCTGGCCAAACTCGAAAGCCGTTCGTTCGTCGACGCCGCCCGCCAATTCCGTCCTGACCTCGTACTGGTCGTCAGCGGCAACTTGATCACGACTCGAGCGCTCGTCGAAATCAAAGACGCTACGGCCGCAACGCTGTTTCACTTCTACAACGAGGATATGGCCAACAGGCTCAACACCACAGCCACGCTGCGAAAAGCGATCCGATGCTACGACCACGTTTTTACGACCAAGAGCTTCAACGTTGACAGCCTGTCGGTCATGGGATCCCAGGCCGTCACATATGTTCCGCACGGCTACCGCGACCACTGCCACTTCCCTGTTTTCGTGGGACCAAAGGACCGGACGCGATACGGCTCCGACGCTGTCTTCGTCGGTACGTGGGAGCGTCCTCGCGCCCGGACATTGGAACAACTGAACGGTTTCGACTTGCGGGTTTGGGGCAACGATTGGCACAAACTCCAGCGGGGATCGACGCTGCGTTCGTCTGTCGCGGGCAGCGCCCTCTACGGCGACGAGCTCGCCCGGGTGTTTGGCGCCTCGAAAATCAGCCTCGGCTTTCTGCGCAAGGCCAATCGGGATCTGCACACCTCCCGAACCTTCGAGATCCCGGCATGCGGCGGTTTTCAGCTCTCCGAGCGGACGGAAGAAGTCCTGAATTTCTTTGAGGAAGGCAAGGAAATCGAGTGCTTTTCCTCGCTCGACGAGCTCAAAGACAAGATTACCTACTATCTTAAGCACGAAAGCCCACGGTTGCGAATTGCGGCGTCCGGACTTGAGCGCGTTCGTCGCAGCCGCTACCGTTTTACCGACCGTCTGGAGACGATCTTGAACGCCTACGGTTGTTGAGCGCCCCCGCGCCGGTCGCGGTGAAGCAAATACCCGCCGTCAGGGCTGTAGGGGCGATTCATTGCGCGAATCTGGGATGAAGTTTCGATGAACTATCTCCTGATTGCTCCCGACCTAGGATTTGAATCAGCGGGCGTGAGAAAGGGAGGCCTGCAAGCCCACGGGCGAAGCGTGGCGCGGGCCTTGGCCTCGTGCCGGGAAATCCGCCGCTTAGGCATTTGGTGCCAGGTGGACCGGACAACCACCCTGGGGCCGATCCGGCGTATGGTCGGTGCCTATGCTCATTCCCGCCTGGATCTCGACGTCCGGGTGTTCGGAGGTTCACGGCTTCGGCTCTCCTCGGCCATGGCGACGGAGTGCCTGCGGAGAAGCTACGACAAAATCATGTACCTGCTCGTAAACCAGGCGACGCTATCCTGGCTGCCCGCACACGCGCCCTACGCCGTTTGGGAGATCGGTCGGGAGCTGGCTGGGCCGCTGTCTTGGTGGAAATGCCGCAATCTCACGCGAGCCGGCCTTCGCCTGAGTATCTCGAAGAGCACGACGGAAACCGCGTCATTGCACAATCCGAATCTGCCTTCCGCCCAGGTTGTCCATTTGTGCACCGAGCCGCCGCTCTACGCTCGGGAGACCCTAAACGACTCTCGGCCCGCGAAGCCCTACGACCCCACTGCAAGACAGCGTTCCGTGCTCATTGTAGGCAACATGCAGCATGGCGCTCTTCACAAAGGACACCGCCAGCTCATCGCTGCTTGGCCGCGCGTTGTAAAGGACTGTCCCGATGCGGAACTGTGGATCACCAGTGAAGGCGACGCACGGGCGGAGCTTCAGTCTCAAGCCGCCGCCCTGCCTTCGGCTGCCGCCCGCAAGATCTCCTTCCTCGGCTATCTCGAACGCGAAGCGATCGAGGATCGATACCGATGCTGTCGGGTGTTTGCGTTGCCTAGCACGAGTGAAGGGTTTGGTCTCGTCTTCGTTGAGGCGGCGAGATTCGGCGTCCCCTGCATCGCCGGCAAGCATGATGCCGCCAAGGAAATCGTCCTTGACAATGAAACGGGGCTGCTCGTCGAGCAGAATCCGAACGATATAGCCGCCGCGTGCCTGCGTTTACTGACGGACGACCAATTGGCCAAGCGCTTGGGCGAAGCCGGCCGGCAACGATATTTCCAGAACTTTCGGTTCCACCACTTCCGCGAACGCTTTCTGAAAGCCGCCGGTCTCGGTTGACCCGCGGGATCCCCTGGCCTTCGCCGACGCGGCACGCCGCCAAGAAGCACTCATGAAAGTTCTCTACGTCGCCAGCGTCTACAAACCCGCCTATGTCTACGGCGGACCGGCGCGAAGCGTTCCCGAACTTTGTGAAGGCATGGCGCGAGCCGGCGCAAGCGTCACCGTCTACACCACCGACGCGAACGGCTCCTCGCGGCTTGATGTTCCTCTTGCTCGGCCCGTCGATATCGGGGGGGTGTGGGTCCACTACTTCCCGCTGACCTCCAACAAGTTCTTTTACTCGCGATCCTTGGCCTCCGCCTGCCGGCAACAGGTTTCGACATTCGACATTGTCGGAATCGACTCGCTGTTTGCCCATACGCTTGGCCCCGCCGCCCAAGCATGCGCCAAGGCCGATGTTCCCTACGTCGTACCGCTCCGGGGACAGTTGCTGCCGTGGGCGCTTGAGCGGAAGCGGTTCAGAAAGCACATCTATCTATCACTGTTCGGGCGAAAACTCCTAAACCGGGCGGCATCCCTGCACTGCACGGATGAGGCCGAGGCCGAGGCGGCGAATCAACTGGGACTGCAATCGCCTACCTTCGTGACGCCTAACGGCATTCAAACCGCGCGCTTTCGCCGGTTGCCTCCGAGAGGGGCCTGGCGGCGCCGCTTGGGCATCCCTTCGGATGCTCTGCTGCTTCTTTTTCTGGGACGTCTGCACAGGAAAAAGCGTCCTGACATCGCTGTTGAAACTCTCGCCGCTTGCCGTCATCTCCCCAGGCCGGTCCACCTACTGCTCGCCGGAACGGACGAACAAGGCCTTACGGGGACGCTGAAGAGTAAGGCGGAAAGGCTGAATTGCGCCGGAAACCTGCACTGCCTGGGTCACCTCGAAGGCCGAGAACGAGATAACGCCTTCGCCGACTCGGACCTGTTTCTGATGCCCTCGGAACCGGATTCGGAAAATTTCGGCCTCTCCGCTCTGGAAGCGATGGCGGCGGGCCTACCGGTGCTCGTTTCCGACGGCGTCCCCATCGGCCGCGCGGCCCGGAAAGCGCACGCGGGGAGACAGGTGAGCTGTGACGCCCAGGTCTTCGGAACAACAACGGCGGGACTACTCGGGGAACTAACAGAGCTAAAGGCCATGGGCAGGCGAGCGAAGGATCTGGCTTACCGTGACTACGACGCCACGGTCGTCGCCGAACGGATGCTCACGCGGTACCAAGCCGTCCTAAGCTCACATCGATCGTCCCAAGTTGCACACTGACCATGCGCCCGCCAGGTCAACCTAGCAGCCTACAAACCGAACCCCATGCCGGCCGCACCGTCATTGCGAATGTCAGCAACGCCGACCTTAGGCGCCTCGTTTGAAAACGTGAACTGTCCCTTGTGCGATCAGGACGTTACCGACACTCTTGTCGCCGACAGCACGCCCGCTCGCATCGTGCGCTGCAAGAACGACGGGCTCGTTTACCTGAGCCCGCGACCGACTGATCCGCACATACGGGCTTTCCACCACCAATTTGTTCGCCAAGACAACCTGGATCTCTTCGATGCCTACCGCAGGCGGACTCTCCAGCGAGAGGCCGGCGCAATCCAGCGACTCGAACGCCCCGGGACGCTTCTGGACATCGGGTGCGCTACCGGTACGTTCCTTGGGCAATTCAAAACTCCGCCCTGGCTCCTGCATGGCGTCGAACCGTCTCCGGTGGGTGCTGAGCTGGCGCGCGCTCGAGCCGCCGCGGACGTTTTTTGCGGCACATTGCGCGAGGCGGCGTATCCCCCCAAATACTTTGACGCCGTGACCGTTCTCGATACGTTTTTCTACTTTTCCGCCCCCCGGCGGGAGCTCGGGGAGATCCGCCGAATCCTCAAGGACGACGGACTGCTGGCCATCGAAATCCCCGGATTCCGCTACCGCAAGTTCCGAGACCGAGGGGTGATTTGCTACCTCCTCGACGGCGAGTGGAGCCGAATCAGCCCGCGCAATCCCGATCTCTACTACTTCTCCCCGGCCACACTGAGGGTCCTCCTCGACACCGCCGGCTTTCGCATTCGACAAGTGATCCCCCAACAGGCGCCGACCCGGCGAAACCCTCTACTGCGGTGTATGAACCACCTCCACTTCGGGGCTGCGAGGGGGGCATTCGCAATCACTCGGGGCAGGATGTCTTGGGCGGCCAAAGAGATGTATCTCGCCGAGAAGACGCCATAACCAGCCACCATGGACGCAGGCCATTTCGCCCAATTTTGGGAACGGCAGGGTCGCCGTGTCGTCGCAACCGACAGTTGCTATTGGTTCAACTCCCAGCCGCTCTCGTTTGCTTCGATCCCCTACCACCGGGTGGTCGATCCCCCGCGAAGGGAAATGGCCGAGGTCTTCTTCCGCGGTCCTGCCCTGGCTGTGCGATTTCTCGCCGGCCCCGCGAAGAATGGGCCATCCGGCGGGCTGTTCATCCGCTCGAAAGGGCCGTACGAGCTATCGTCGCTTCAAAAAAAAGCCCGCAACCAAACGCGCCGAGGCCTGGAGCATTGCAGGGTCGAGCGCGTGGAGTTCAACGACCTCGCCCGACGCGGCCACCAGCTCAACCTCGGAACCTTCCTCCGGCAAGGCCGGAGCTCCACGACGATGACCGAAGCGACATGGTCCCTCTACTGCGCGGCAGCCTCTGAAAACAGGGACTTCGAAGCCTGGGTCGCATTGATCGACGGGCAGTGGGCGGCACTGCTCGTCACAGCTCTTGTGGAAAACGTTCTCACGATCCTTCACCAAAGCTCGGCTGGGAACCACCTCGCCCACTACCCCAACAACGCTCTGGTTTTTGACGTGACGCGACGAAAGCTCGCCGACGCGCGCGTCGGGATCGTCTCCTACGGCTTGCTCGGCCTGACGGACAATGGGAGCCTCGAGCACTTTAAGTTCGGCATGGGGTTTTCGTTGAAACCCCGCCGGGACCACGTCGTGATAAACCCGGTTCTGAAGCCCTTCCTCGATCTCGGCGCCCGGCGATGGGTGGAATGGCGCTATCGCAAACGGCCCGACTCTGATTTTTGGAGAAAGGCCTCCAAGGCCCTGGCGTCGGCGCGGGCAGGGATTCTTTAGCCCGCTCTTCCGTAAGGCGGCGAGGCGGGACGCTCCCCCTATCCATACGACGATCCAGTCTCATGTATCGCGGCAAGCGTATTTTCGATCTACTGCTCGCCGGAGCCGCCCTGCTGCTGCTGGCGCCGCTTCTGTGCGCTGTCGGCCTGCTGATCAAGCTGTCCGCCAGCGGGCCCGTACTCTTTTGCCAAACCCGCGTCGGTCTCGAGGGCCAGCCATTTCGCGTGTGGAAGTTCCGCACCATGGTCATGGGCGCCGAACAGCGGGGCGCGCAGCTGACCGCGGCGGGTGATCCTCGGGTTTCCGGGGTCGGTCGATGGCTGCGAAGATTCAAGGTCGACGAGCTGCCGCAATTGTGGAACGTCTTGATCGGGGATATGAGTTTGGTTGGTCCCCGCCCGGAAGTGCCCCGCTACGTCAGTTTCAGGGACTCACTTTGGCGCTCCATCCTGAGGGTGAGACCGGGCATCACCGATCCGGCCAGCTTGCTCTATCGCCGTGAAGATGACGTCCTGGCCGGCGCGGACGATCCTGAGCTTCACTACCGCGCATTCGTCTTGCCACACAAGTTGAACCTGAGCCTGGCGTACATCGGTCAGGCTTCCCTCTGGCTCGATGTGAAGCTCGTTCTTTCCACCGTGGGACGCCTGCTGCTTCCGGCCGCCTCGTGGGGTATGGCCGGTGAGCCGCAGAGATCAACGGGGGTCCGGCCCTTCCACAACAAAACCCGCGACGGCGCTGAGGCTGTAGTCCGCGAGTAGTGGCAATGTGTCCCGAGCACCCATCATGCATGAAGGACAAAACGGGGTGCGAGCCGGCGAAGTGGCTACCCGAACAAGCTACAAGACCGCGTTCTTTCTGTGGGCGCTTCTTTGCCTGGCATCTTCGACCGAGATGGTCGTGACACTCGGGTACGCGGGGCTGTCTGAAATCAGCCTATGGACAAGGGATGCCCGTGTATCAACGGAAGAATTACTCAGCGTCTCCTGGATGATGCGCAAGGCTAGTCATGTCCTCTTGTTTGGCGTTCTTGGACTTCTGGCCGGGTCGTCTGCTCGCCCCGGGACCCGGCGGGTCACTCTGGCCGTCGGGTTGTCGGTTTGCCTTCTCGCCGAGTTCCTGCAAAACTACGCGACGGGCCGTAGCGCGGAATGGGGCGACGCGGTAATCAATATCAGCACATTTGGAGTAGGAGCTTACCTGCCTCGTTTCCGCCGCCTAGCATTGTTTCGCTAGCCCGGCATCTCGTTTTCGCGGTTCGACCACTGGGATCCCGCCTTCTTGTACCCCCGGCCTCGACCCTTCACAACCATGTCACAAGACACTTCTACCCCCCTCTCGACAGCGATGCCTAGTCGGGATTCAGCAGCCTTGCGCACAACCAATGTCGGCCAAGCGGCTCTTGCCTGGAGCCGTGGAGGCGTCCCGGACCGGCGTGTCCTGCCACGCATGAGCCCCGTCACCGCGAACGTCAAGAGTGTACTCGTTGTCGGCGGGGCGGGCTACATCGGCAGCGTGCTTGTCCGCCGCCTTCTGGCGGAAGGTCATCGCGTCCGAGTCCTGGATAGTCTGCTATTCGGCGGGAAACCGCTCCAAGACCTTCTGTCCCAGCCCCGATTCCGCTTGATCGAAGCGGATGCTTGCCGCTCCGAAACGCTCTTTCGCGCCGCGGAGGGAGTGGACGCCGTCGTGCACCTGGCAGCCGTCGTTGGAGACCCTGCCTGTGATCTCGACCCCGAAGCCGCCCGCCGAACCAATTGCGCCGCCACTCGACTCGTCGCCGAGGCGTGCCTCAAGCTCGGAGTGCCTCGTATGGTATTCGCCTCTACCTGCAGCGTGTATGGGTCGAACGACCAAGTAGTGGACGAACAATCACGTACTAATCCGGCATCCCTCTACGCGGCGACAAAAATCGCTTCCGAGCGAGCCCTGCTGAAGCTGCGGAGTCCAAAGTTCCACCCCACGATCCTGAGACTTGGCACAGCATTCGGATGGTCCCCTCGGCCGCGGTTTGATCTGGTCGTCAACCTGTTGACGGCACGGGCGTTCTTTGAGAACAAGATCGTCATCTATAACGCCCGCCAATGGCGGCCCTTCGTTCACGTGTCGGATATTTCCCGCGCCTTTCGCCTAGTTTTACGGTGTCCTATCCAAAAAGTCAGCGGACATATCTTCAACGTAGGTTCTTCATCGATGAACTACCGCTTGAGAGACCTCGGAGAGCGTATTTGCCGTCTGCAACCCGCGGTGCTGCGAGAGTATAGGCGGAACTCCGACATCCGCGACTACCACGTCTGCTGTGACAAGATCCGCGCTCGCCTAGGGTTTCGCTGTCATATCACGCTGGATGAAGGCATCGACGAAGTCCACGGCGCTTTGAACGACGGACTCGTTTCCGACTACACCTTGCCGCTCTATCACAACCACAAGTACCTGGCGAAGAAGAAGCCCGCCCGCGCCGCCAGTCTCGTCGTTGTGAAACCCGCGACACTCGAGTCGCCTGCCGGCGGCTCCGCCGCTCGCGGCGCGGCGTCGGGGGCTTCCTAAGACCTCATGGACTACCAAACCCTTTTCTGTCCGGAGAGCCGCTTCGGCGGTTTTTCCGACGTGGACGGAACGATTGCCTTCGCTGAACGCGTCCGTGCTCTGCTCTACGCCGAAGACAGCGTTCTCGATGTCGGATGCGGGCGCGGAGCGATCTCGGACGACCCCATAGCTCGCCAGCACGAACTTGTTGTCCTCCGCGGCAAAGTGGCCAAAGTCGTCGGCATCGACGTCGACCCGTCAGCCTCGGCGAACCCCTTCATTGATGAGTTTCATCTCATCGGCGAAAACCAGAAGTGGCCTCTCAATAACCAATCGATCAATCTCTGTGTTTGCGACAGCGTGCTCGAGCATGTCCAGGACCCGGCGCGGTTCCTCTCCGAGGTGCAACGCGTAATTAACCCGGGGGCTACCTTTGCATTCGCACGCCCAACCTGTTCAGCTATTTCGGTGTTTTCGCCCGGCTCGTCCCCTGCAAGTTCCACGCCGCGGTCGCCACGCGTGTCCAGTCGAACCGCAAAACGGAAGACAGATTTCCCACCTTCTACCGCTGCAGCACCAAGTGGAAACTCAAACGCTACCTCACTCGCTACGGTTTCGACGCCGTCGTTTATGGACACGAAGCCGAGCCTTCTTATTGCTCCTTCTCCCTGGTCGCCTATGCACTGGCTGCGCTTCACCAAAAAGCGGCCCCCACCTTCATCAAGACCACGCTTTTTGCCTTTGCCCAGCGCCAGTGCCACTTCTGTCTGAACGGGCGGGCTTCCGCGCCACCGGCAGGTGCAGTGTTCCCCGCCGGTCCCTTCCCAAGCCCCCGTTCTGAAACTGACGTACCCCGCGGAGTGATCAATTGAAGCGGCTCTCCCTTCGCCTGGCGGCGCCGGTTCTCAGCGTTGGTGTGGCTATCTTGTTCGCCGAGGGATTGGTGCGCCTATTTGCACCGGCATGGCTGTGGAGGTATCGCGACGCCACAGCCGATTGGCGTCGTGACCCCGAACTCGGCTGGACCCAAAAACCCCATCTCGACGTGAAAAGCCGAATTCCGGGCCGTGACTGGGTCGTGAGGTTTCAAACCAACTCCGACGGGATCACACCCGCCGCGGCTCGCCGACGCGGGCAGCCCAGGACAAGGCGGATCATGATCTTCGGAAACTCCACGGTTCTCGGCCGAAGCGTACCGCGGGATCAGACAGTGACCGAGCAGCTCGAACGCCTTCTTAACCGCGGTGGTGCCAAAACCGAAGTCATCAATGCTGGAGTTCAGGGCTATTCTACCGGCCAAGTTTTGCTCCACATCCGGCGCCTGGCTCCCCTCTACAGGCCTGACGTTGTGATCTATGGGTTCTGTCTCAACGACCTGGGCGGGATCGCTCTGCGGCGGGCCTATGGTCTCTCGAAGCCCATGTTCGTGACAACAGCGCGCGACCAACTCGAACTGCTTCCTCCCGAACTTGATCGGAGATCCATTCCCAGCTTTGGCCGGGGTCCCCGCAAGTGGCTTCAATTCTCTGCTCTGTATCGTATTCTCCAGCCGCGGATTCTGCTACTCCGCGGTCAGATGATGTCGTGGGAAGAAAGAAACTTGTTGGGACTGCCCGACGGAATCTACTATCGCGGGCTTGCTCGCCGGCATGCCGATGGAGAGTTGTTCGCGGCATTGCTCAAACGAATGAGCATCGTCTGCCGCGAGAATGGAGCGCGGTTCTTTTTCTATTCTCACCCGTCCGTCCAGGAAGTATGGGACCCCTACATCCGCCGCGTTCAAACCCAATTGCGCCTGGCGCCAGGTGAGTACAATCGCTACGCCCTTGAGAACTTCCTCGTGGCGACGGCGAAAGAAATCTCAGTGGCCTTTTGCCCTCTTGTCGACCACTTTGTTTCACAACAGAATCGGGGGCCGTTTCACCTGTTACCCCGTGACCCGCACTGCAACCCGGCCGGTTACCGCCTGCAAGCCGAGGCGCTTGCTCGATTTCTCAGCCAATCGAGAACCTTCGCCGATGGCCGGTCGCTTGCCGGCGGCGGTCTGCGCGACAATGCGGCGAGTTCCGCCCTCAGGTGATCTCGGGAAACTGCCAGTCCGTGGGAAGAGTGTTGTCGGCTCGAACCTCGACGCCCGCGCCCTGGGTGTAAACCTCGATCCAGTCCAGATCAACGGTCGACCAGCGGTGGGACACCGCCACGCGGCCGTCCAGACTCACCAGGGGCGCTCCGAGGTAGACGGGCCCGCCGCCGCCCTCCACGTGGGGCGTACAGTGGATCTCATCGATCAGATCTTGCCGCTCAGCGGGGAAAACGACTAAGGCCATAGGGTGTACCTCTCTTGTCAATCGGAATAGATTCTGTCCAGGTGTCGATCCGTTCTTGTCGCAATCGACTACGTTCGTCTGTGCTTTGAGGCCTGCGCCAAGCTTGAAAGCGTACATTCTTCGCCTGGCTGGCAGGCAATCCTCGACCCGGGTCCGTGAGGCGAATAGTCATGGCAGTGTGATTCCTCGCGGAGACAGAATGCTCCGCACCGTCTTGTAGTTTCGCTTGATCTCCGCATCCGCGAGATAGCGATCGTAGAACAACTGGCAGGCAAGCTTGCCGTCTAGGAAACTGTCCGTCCGAAACGACCCCAGCGTGTCGTAGGGATCGGCGATGGTTCCGCTGGGGATGTCGATCAGCGCCGCCGCCGCACTGTCTTCAAAATCGTTCAGCACAAGCTCCTGCGCTTGGCCCGATTTCCATCGCGCGGTCAGCATGCGCCAACTTTCCGTCGCCAACGAGAAAGTGGGCTGGAGCGTATGCATCCCGCCCCCTGATTCGGTCACTCGAAACTTGATATTAGACAACGTGTTGTGAAAGACTCCGTTCCTGTTGGGCAACAGATTCGAGGCGGCCGCCAGTGCTTGAGATCCCGACCCGCCCTCATTGAGCTGGTAGACCGTAAGCAGAGTAAATGCATCCGCGCTGGCAAGCAGGGCCGGCAAAACAACATAGTCGTCGGTCGTAAAGTTCAGCTTGTGGGTCTCCCAGGCAGGATCGTTCGTGTCCGACCCTACGCTCGAGCCAAGCTGTCCATCGTTGCCCGTTCCGCTCAGGTCCCGTACCGACTGGTTGTCCGTTGTTTGTTCGTACGACAGTACGCTCGAGCCCTCGTTCAACTGCGCGCCCCAAACGTAGGCCACCTCGCCCGTTTGAACAGACCCGCCCCCTCCAATGAAGACGCTCAGCGAACTCGCCGAGGCATCCGTCGTGAAGGTTGTGGAAAACCGTGTCCATTGGGTCGAAGACACACTGACCGAAGTTGCCCCTTTGGCCCCAAACCCATCGTCGGCGCTCAACTCAATTTGCTGGGCGACATCCACCCGCAACCACGCCGAGAACGTATAGGTCGTGCTTGCCAGGACACCGATGCCGGTCTGACTGACGGAACCGTCGGTCCCGGTGCCCTCCATCTTGTCGACCGATGCGGATCCGTTTGGTGCCAATGGCGAAGGCACGTCGGCGGTAATGGTAGCTTGGGCAGCCACCCAAGCCGGGTCGTCCAGTTGTTGAGAAAACCGAATCAGGTTCCGCTTCTCGAAATCGTAGTAGCCGGCCAGCCCGTTCCGTACGATCCCGGAACGTTGGCTGTCCGTAAGAAGCAGCGACATAGACTGGCTCCTGTTAGAGGTTTGAACTCCGCGACCGTCGGCGCTTGGCGGGGCCAGTGGAACGAAGCCCTGCCAAATTCCAAGCAGCCTTTAGTCGCCATCAGAATAACACCCGGTACCTGTACTTCTTAGGAAGGAAATCCACAAAACGTTCAAAATAAAGCGCCTATAGATTATGGTCTCTTGTGACGGGCTCTTTCTTCCGTCCTGCCTCGGCTCCTGCTGACACTTCCCCTCAAACTGCATTCGGAACAGCGGCGTCCTTACTCTCGCACGCCAACCCGCATGCTTAAATTCATGCACGATTTCATAAATACAGGCACGTTTCGGCGAATGGAGGCCCCCTCAGCATGCCGCGCCCCCCGTTTCCCGTCGTCTGCCTGGCTTCTCACCAATACCTGCCCGAACTTTCGCAAATGTACTGCTCAGCGGTTTTTGCCACCCCCTCTCGGTTTCGCAGTTCTCAGCCAGTCCTTATGGGACCTCTAAAAGCCGCCGGTCCGGGAGGCCCCGTGGGTGAATCAAGACGACGACCTTATTGAAAAAAAAGGCGTTCTGCCCCATCAGAGCCACCTGTCCTTCTTCCACCTGCCTCAAACCAGCTAGAAATTGATCCCTCATTTGCCGGCTCTTCCGGGTTTTTAGTGGGTGGCCAACGGGTAGCCGGCTCCTCCATCCTGCCGACCCGACGTCGCCCGCAGTCACATCGGAGCCCAAAAGGCGGCCAAGAAATCCCCAAATACCCTACACGCCAGTCCGGTCGTGGGCAACTCGTAAAGGGAATAAGACACTGATAAACAGGGAGTTATCTCTTTGAGTGTGGCCACTGGATGACAGTTGTGGATCTGCATTTCACAGCCTTCGGGAGACTGTACGACTACCTGCCAGCAACCTTGCTCTACTCGTAACCCTTTGTTTATCAGTAATTCTTTTTGGCCAACGCAGTCGCCGCCCGGCCTTGGGGGCCGTAGAGTTGTCACGAAGCCCTTGAATGGCACCGAAGCAGGCTCCGGGAGGTCGGCCTCACAGTGGCGAGGGATCCGTCACTCACCGCCGCCAGCCACTAAAATCCCAGAAGAGCCCATTTGCCTTTGCCGGGGACACAAGTTTAGGGTCTTACCCGATCCCTATCACGGTTATTATCCCCATGGCGCTTGATTCACCTTTTGACCTACCTTAGCGGGGGGTCTCCGTACAATTGGAGAAGCCCGAAGGACAAGTCGTAACAACATCTTCGGTCCTGGCGTGCGGCGCAAGATCATTGGTCGCTGGAATGACCAGTCAACCGTTTGTTGCTAGCGTCGACAAATCCGTGGCGAGTGGTGAGAATCGTCCCTATCGGGGCTTGTCGTCGCTCCGCCGCTTCTTGTTCGGGCAAGCATGCGCTCCGTGATGGTCTCGTCAAGCGAAACCCAGCGTCCAGGGCAACTTGTCGGTAATACGGATCTCCCTTTCGGGGGTAAGACCGCTGGCGTCGACCACGCCCCGAACGTCCTGCTCAACGGCACCGTGCTCGACAGCCTATCCCCTATTTCTCTCGGGCTTGCTGTCGCGTACGCTCTACTGGCCGTCGTTCTCCTCATTGGCGTACAGCAGCAAGCGAGCGCGACTTTGGCCACCCTGGCGGGTGCGTCCAGCATAGGCCTTTTTGCCCTAGCGGGTTTCCTGCGCTGGCGTCGATTGCCGGCGCCATGGGCTCACCCCGCAGTGGCAGGGGTTGCGCTAGTTGTTCTCGCGAACAGCTTGACCTATTTGCGACTGCACCCCGGTGCCGCGCCGACCGTGAGCGTGGCGGTTTCGCTCCTCGTGGCCGGCTTTGTGTTGCTGTCGAATAGGTGGCTGGCGATCGTGATCGCGACGGGAGTCGTCGGCTGGGGAGTTGCTGCGTGGCAGGTCGTTCCCGCGTCACACTGGCCTGGCTCCCTTCTCGCCCTGTGTGCCGCGGCGGCGCTTTCCCTGCTCGTCCACGGGGCCAGAGTTCGAACGTACCGCAAGCTTGACGAGGCCCAGCGGGAGAAACAGCAAGAGTCGGCGGCGTGGGCTTCTACGTTTGACACTCTCTCCGGCCCCATCGCCGTTCTTGATCAGACGGGCGTCGTTCTGGCCGTTAACGATGCCTGGCGTCGCTTCGCCGAATCCGACGGTTCACTCGGAGAACGTTGCACGGTTGGCATGAACTATCTAGCTGTCTGCGAATCGGTCTCCGGAGAATGCAGGCAGCAAGCCCAGCAGCTCGCTTCGGAAATCCGAGAAATCATCCTTCGTAAGCGAGACCGCTGCGACCTCGAGTACGCCCGCCACAGCGGTTCGCGGAAGCGCTGGTTCCGAGTGTCCCTTCGCCGCCAGCAGATCACCGGGCCGCTTCGCTTGGTTGTGGCCCATGAGGAGATCACCCTACTGAAAGACGCCGAATACGAGGCCCGAATCGGCCGGGAACGTTACGGCTTGCTGTTTCTCGCAGCCAATGACGGGCTGTGGGACTGGGATTTGGAAACCAACAGAGTCTACTTTTCCGCCCGCTGGAAAGCAATGCTGGGATTCGCCGAACACGAGATTGGGGATCGGCCCGATGAGTGGCTCGAGCGAGTTCACGCCAAGGACGTCGCAAGGCTGCTAGCCAAAATGTCGGACCATCTTGACGGGCGCAGCCACGATCTCGAAAACGAGCACCGCGTCCAGCACCGCGACGGCGGCTACCGCTGGGTATCGACTCGCGCCATCGCCGTGCGCGACGAAGAGGGTAAGGCCATCCGGCTCGTTGGCGCCCACACGGACATCAATGCGCAGCGTGAGGCCAAAAGACAGCTCCTGCACGAGGCGCTGTACGATACTCTCACCGGCCTGCCGAACCGCAGCAGTTTGCGCTGGCGGCTGCATCGAACAGCCGTTTCCGGAGACCCACGAGGGAACCGACTCTTCGCCCTTTTGTATATCGACTTGGATCGCTTCAAACTCATCAACGACAGCCTGGGCCACACGGTGGGAGACCAGCTCCTCGTCGATGTCTCTGAACGGCTGGAGAGTTGCATTGGTCCGGGAGACAGCATCGCGCGACTAGGCGGTGATGAGTTCGCTGTCCTGCTCGAAGACCTTAAAAGCGTCCAGGACGCCACCGAAGCGGCCCGCCGTATCCAGACGGAAATCACGCGTCCTTTTCGCGTTGGCAACCAAGAAGTCTTTACCGCCGCCAGTATCGGTATCGCCATCGGCACGCAGGGTCACGAAAAGGCCGGAGCGATGCTTCGCAACGCCGACACAGCCTTGCACCGAGCCAAGGCGCTCGAAAGGTCACGCTACGAAGTCTTCGACCAAGACATGCACGCTCATGCCGTTCAGTTGCTGGATCTGGAAATGGCCCTGCGGCAAGCCGTTGAGCGCGATGAGCTGCTCGTTCATTACCAGCCCATTGTCTCGCTCTCCTCGGGCCGGATCACGCGCTGCGAAGCGCTTATTCGTTGGCGGCATCCTAAGCGCGGTTTAATCTCGCCGGCGGAGTTTATCCCCATCGCCGAAGAATCCGACCTGATCGACAGCATCAGCGACTGGATCCTGCGGACCGCGTGCGGCGAAGCGGCCTCTTGGCAAACGCCGGGCTTGCCGCCGGTCGGGGTCGCGGTCAACATTCCACCCGGTCAATTACGCAAGCGCAACCCCGTCGACGTAGTGAACACCATCCTGGTGGAGACCGGTCTCCGTTCCGAGCTGCTGCAATTGGAACTGACCGAGAGCGAGCTACTGGAAAGCGCCGACAGCATCATGCCCCCTTTGGTCGAGCTCACAAAAAGAGGCGTCAGAATCTCTCTCGACGATTTCGGAACCGGTCACTCGTCGCTAACCCGTCTGCAGCAGTTGCCCATTCACCATCTCAAGATCGATGAGTCCCTCGTTCGTCACATGACGACGAACTCCGATGACGCCGCCATTGCCAGCGGGATCATAGGACTGGCCCACACGTTGGGGTTGCAGGTGACGGTCGAGGGCGTGGAAACTCACGAACAGCTCGAGTTCTTGTGCGACAAAGAATGCGATGAGGTTCAGGGACTGATCGTCAGCCCCCCTCTAGCCGCCGAAGACTTCAGGCAATTTCTGAAGGATACTCCCCAGATGGCGCTGCTACATAAGGCTTCCCCCGGCGTCCGCTAGCGCCCGGTTTCAAAAGCTGACGTATTTGTTCTCACGGCACTTGTCCGTCCGCCGTTAGCCGCGTTCACGCGGCTTCGTCCTTGGTTCTTCGGCCAGTCGTTTTACGGTTGCTTGCGAAGCAGGCCCAAAAGCTCGTCTTAGCCCGCTTCCAGCGGGCTTCCGGCACGACATGCCGTGCCCTACATTCCAGGCGCCGCGCCACAGCTTTCAGCGCGGAAAAATCAGTCCCCCGAGGCGTTCTTCACCGCGCGGCTCGGGAGCGAACTGGGTTGCCCAGGTGTCGAGATACTTGAGGCCTGTGCCGGTGTGGAAGAGGACGATTTCGTCGTCTGCTCCTAGGAACGCTTGGTGGAGCAGCTTCTCCAAGGCGGCAACGCAGGCGGCGGCCTCGGGGGCAAGGAATAGCCCCTCGGTCTCCGCCGTCAGGCGGCCCGCGGCTAGGATCTCTTGATCCGACACCGCGATGCAGGTCCCTTGGCTTTTGCGAACGGCTTCGAGTACCAGAAAAGCGCCGCCGGCTTCGGGGACACGCAAGCCACTGGCGAGGGTCCGCGCGTCGTCCCAAGGTTCGGCCTCCTTGCTGCCTTGCTCAAAGGCCCGAACGATCGGGGCACAGCCTTGCGCCTGAACGACGACCATTTTCGGCCGCTTGGAATCAATCCAACCTAACTGTTCGAGCTCGTCAAAGGCCTTCCACATGCCGATAATGCCGACGCCCCCTCCTGTGGGATACAAGATCGCATCGGGAAGCCGCCAGCCTAATTGCTCGGCCAGCTCCAAACCCATGGTTTTCTTGCCCTCGATGCGATAGGGCTGTTTCAGCGACGAGACGTCGAACCATCCCTGAGAGTTTTTCCCCTCGGCGACAAGGCGACCGCAGTCGCTGATAAGACCGTCCACGAGATTTACGTGGGCGCCGAACATCTTGCACTCGATGTAGTTAGCCTCGGGTACGTCCCGCGGCATGAAAATGTGAGCCTCGATACCCGCCGCCGCGGCGTAGGCGGCCAAAGCCGAACCCGCGTTACCGGCCGAAGGGGCGGCCAATTTCTCCACGCCTGATTGCTTGGCCATCGAAACGGCGCAGGACATGCCGCGAGCCTTGAAGGTTCCCGTAGGGTTGACGCTTTCGTCCTTGACCAAGACGTTGGCCGCGCCGAGGCTGCGCCCTAGTCGTCTCGCGGGAATCAAGGGAGTGTTCCCTTCGCCCAGCGAAACGATATTCTCGGTATTTGAAACCGGCAACAGGGATGACCAGCGCCACATCGAAGACGGACCGCCCGCGATCGCCTCGGGCGTCAAATGCTGGCCCGCGCGGGCCAGATCGTAGCGCGCCAACAGAGGCGCGCCTGCCGGGGAAACAGTATCCAGCTTTCCCAGGGGAAGCTTTTCTCCCGTGCGGCTGCACGATAGGTGGGAAAAGAACGTCATAATCGTAGGAGAGGATTCGTGTATCCGGAAGCTCCAGCGGGAAACGGGACCCGCCCGCAACGCAGTATGCTATACGGGATGCGTCTTCGTCTAGCGGTCGCGGTTGGAATGTCGGCTGCCTGCCTTTCCGCCGGCGAGTACGCCGTGTTAACGAGCGGCTTCCGCCTAGAGGCCGAAGGCCACGAGCGACTGGGCGACCGCGTCCGGCTGTTCCAGAAAGACGGCACGTTCATCGAGCTTCCGTCCTCAGTGATTGTAGGGTTCGAGAAGCGCGAGCAGAAGCCCGAGCCGCCCGTCACCGGAGCCCCCCCCCGGCAAGACACTGCGGACTCACCAGAAGACATCCGCAAGCTGATCGACAGCGCGGCCGAGCGGCACCGGCTGCCCGCCACTCTGGTCCACAGCGTCGTGGAGGCCGAGTCGGCTTACAATCCGGAGGCTGTGTCCGCAAAAGGGGCGGTTGGTCTGATGCAGCTCATGCCCGCGACCGCCGCCGAGCTCAAAGTCGAAGACCGCACGGACCCGGCTCAGAACGTCAGCGGGGGAACACGGTATCTTAAGGGCCTCCTCGATCGCTATGCGGAATCGCCGGACCAGCTGTTGCGCGCGTTGGCGGCTTACAACGCCGGGCCCGCAAAGGTTGACCGCTACGACGGTCTGCCTCCTTACGACGAAACGCGGCTTTTCGTGCGCCGAGTCATGCAACGGTTTCTGGCTCTAAGCGAGCCGGCCCCGGGTGAGTAGAGGGCCCCGCCTGGTCCCCAGCGACCGCATTCCCCGATAACCGCAGCCGTACCGATTGAGAAGCCGCGGCCCTGATGTCAACTCCCAGCGGCGTATCTGTTCTCTCTAGAATCCGCGCGTGATCATAGAGGAAGGCGATCTTTTCTCCCTCCCCAAAGCCGAAATGATAGCTTTCGGTGGCCACCTCGTCCCCGGGCAGTTCGAGATCGATCGCCCGAAGCAGATCGGAGAGGCCGCGTCCCTCGAGGGCGGAGACGGCGACAGGTTCGGCGGCGGAACCGGAAGTTTGCAGGGGTCTGAGCACGGCGGCAACCTGTTCCGGGTCCATCTGGTCGATCTTGTTCAGCGCCAGAATTTGTGGCTTTTGCGCGGCTTCGATCTCGCTGAGTACCTTATCCACTTCTTGTCTTCTCAGTCGCCAGTGGGGAGACGAGATATCGACGACGTGGACGATCATGGCCGCCTCGGTGACCTCTTCGAGGGTGGCGCGAAAGGCTTGAATCAGCGTGGGCGGGAGATGGCGAAGAAATCCGACGGTATCGGAAAGCAAAACGCGCCGCCGGGAGGGGAGATCAAGAGCTCGTATCGTCGGGTCGAGCGTAGCGAACATCTTCGGGTCCGCCAAAACGCTCGCCGAGGTGAGCGCGTTGAACAGAGTTGACTTGCCCGCATTGGTATACCCGACGAGGGAAACCGTCGACAAGGGAATGCTGCCTCGCTTCTTGCGTTGTGAACGGCGAGCGGCCCGAACCGCCCCTAAGTTGGCTTTGAGTTTGCTGATGCGCCGCCCGATTCGACGACGATCGGTTTCGAGCTTGGTTTCGCCCGGACCGCGGGTGCCGATGCCGCCGCCCAGCCGAGACATCTCGACGCCGCGGCCCATCAGTCGTGGCAGTAGGTAGGTCAGTTGAGCGAGCTCGACCTGGAGTTGTCCTTCGCGGGTGCGTGCGTGGCGGGCGAAGATTTCGAGGATGAGCTGCGTTCGATCGATGACCTTGCAGCCCAAAGCGCTCTCCAGGTTTCGTTGCTGACTCGGCGAGAGGCCCCGGTCGAACAGAACGAGATCGGCGTCGACTTCCAGCGCCCAGCGGCGAAGTTCCTCCACCTTGCCCTTCCCAATCAGGGTCGCGCGGTGAGCAGTCTGGCGGACTTGAATGTCCGACCCCATCACGGTGGCCCCCGCGCTGGAAGCCAGTTCGGCCAACTCTTCCAGCGATTCCTCCGTCGAGACAGTCCACTGAGAATCGTCGGCGGGACCCTTGCGGTCTCGCCGGATCTCGACCCCGACGAGAAGGCAAGTTTCTACCGGCGGCGGAGGCGCGCCTGCGCCGGGCGCAGCCGGCTTGCGGGTATGAGGCGTGGGCAAAGACAACTTCCTTCGGCTCAAGAGATCTTGTTTAGCTCTTCCCTGGAGCCGGCCAGCTCCCAGCAAGCCATCGCACGCCGGTTATGATTGCGGCTGCTCGTCGTCCGCGCTCTCAGCTTCGGGCGGCTTTTCGGACCTCGGCGTCGGGCTTTGCGAGCCTCGGGAGCCGGGACCGTGCGACTGGTGTGTTGTCACGACGGTGGAAATGGCGTGTTTGAAAATCAACTGCTCTTGGTGACTGGTTTCGAATACGACGCAGTACTTGTCGAAGCCACGCACTCGTCCGGACAGCTTGACACCGCTGGTGAGAAAGATCGTAACCGGCAGCCGCTCGCTCCGGGCTTTGTTCAAGAAAGAATCCTGTATGTTGTGGTTGGACATAGCGATTGCTCACTCCCAAGAGCGGCCCTCCCATTCGGCGGTTTATATTCTTTACTTTACATGAATGGGAACCAAGTTCTCGCTGCCGGCGTGTCGAAGACCACGTGGCGCGGCAATGCGGACAACACTTACTGATCTTGGAGGCGACACGGTCACTGGTACTTCCGGCCCGACAGGGCAGCCGTGGCGTTGGAGCGCGCAGGCTGTGTCAATCCGCCCCAACGAAGGGGAGCTGCCGTTTGTGAAGACCGGCGAGAGCCGCTACGATAGCGCCTGAGGAGGTCGGAGATGAAAACCTCAAGAAGAGAGTGGATGCGGAAGAATCTTGCCGGGGCTGCTATCACCCCCACTTTGCTTTCCGCGCAAAAAGCTCGCAGCTACAAGGTGGATGAAATTGAAAAGCGACTCGGGTCGGGCAAGCGGGTTCGCGGCGTGACGAAACTTGACTTGCCAACGCCTTCCTTACTGCTTGACCTTGGCCGTCTTTCCAAGAACATTTCAAAGATGGCGCGCTACGCGGAGCAGGCATCGGTCGAACTTCGTCCACACGCCAAGACTCACAAATGTCCCGAGATTGCTCGCCGCCAAATCGAGGCCGGCGCGCTGGGCATCTGTACGGCAACCATTCACGAGGCCGAGCAAATGGCTGCTGCTGGTATAGGGGGGCTACTGATCACCTCCGAACTAGTCGGTCCCAACAAGATTCAGCGCCTAATTCGGTTGACGAAGAGGCTGCCGGAGACGATGTCGGTGGTTGACCACACCGATCATGCCCGGCAGCTCAGCGAAGCGGCCGCCGCGGCCAAGGTCGAGCTCAACATCCTAGTTGACATTGATCCGATTGGCCGGCGCACCGGCATTGGCTCCGGCGCGCCCGCTCTGTCGCTCGCAGAGAAAGTCGATAGCTTGGCAAACCTTAACCTGCGGGGGGTTCATGGCTATTCGGGAGCGTCTTCCCATGTCGAGGGATTCGATGCCCGGCGGGACCACTCCACAACATACATGACGCCAGTGCTCGAAACCTTCGCTCAAATGAAACGAGAGGGCTTACCGGTCGAAATAATGTCGGGCGCCAGTACGGGCACCTACAACATTGACCCGGAGCTTCAGGGAATCACGGAGTTACAAGTCGGATCCTACGTTTTCATGGACCTTGACTATCGCCGAATCGGCGGCCAGGGCGGGCCGGTCTACGACGACTTCGAACCCTCGCTGACCGTACTCGCTACGGTGATCAGCAAGAATCACAAAGATCTCGCGACGCTCGACGCCGGGCTGAAGGCTTTTGCCACAGACCGGGAGTTTGGTCCGGAGGTCATCGGCCCTACAGGCGTCAGGTACCGCTTCGGCGGCGACGAACACGGCATCCTGGAGCTGGAAAACGCCAGCCGGGAGATCCGTTTAGGTGACAAAGTCGAACTCCTCGTACCGCACTGCGACCCCAACGTCAACCTCTATGACCGTTTCTATTGCACGCGTGGTGAAAACGTGGAGGAGGTCTGGAAAATTCCGGCTCAAGGCCACGCTTGAGCTGGCGGGGCACCCTTACTCCACTTGCGTGAAGAATTGGGGACCTGCCAGTACGACAACCTTGTCGGATGTACCGAGGCCCGCCTTTGCTCCGCTCGATGTGCCGCGTGCGGCTGCCTAGTGCTTACTGACAAAAGTTCGCGTATGTAAAGAAGCCTTTCCCAAAGAATTGCAGGGATCTCTGTCCAACCCGGAAGTGGTTTGTTCCAAGAGCGTTCCCAGCCGCGACCGTGAGGGAGCGGTCCATGGTCCCGCGGCCCACCCAAGAGGATGAAAACGGTGGGTTTTCGACGGAGCGGTTCAGTAATTGCCGCCGATAAACGATCGCCAACTTACGGGACCAAACCCTAGGCTTTCTGTAGCCGCCTCGCCGCCCAGTGGGCGGAGCCGGTAGAATGGAAAGTGTCTTTACCCGTCCTTCGCGAGATCCGAGTAGCTCTTCGCCATCTTAATCCCAGCCAGGTCGAGGCGCTCGCGGATCGTCGACTCACATTTGGAGTCTTGGCGCTCGACGAGGCCTTCTTCGCGCGAGTCATATCCTTCCTGATCCCCGACTGGATTTCCGAAGCGAAAGCTCAGCAGGCGGGCAGATCGATTCTGCGCCTTGCCTCGGAGGAAGACTTCGAGCGTTCCGATCTCGGGCTATGTGAGCCGGGGCTGCCGCACCCGTCGCACTTTTATCCGTTTGAATCACACAATCCCACGGCGGCGGTAGAGTCGATTTTGGACGATCATGAGGACTTGTGGATTCCCCTGGCCCGGCGGCTGCCGGCGTTCCGCGATCCGGTGGTGGAAAGAATCGTTTGGAAGGTCAGCAAAGAGAACGCACTGTTCACCGTCGCGACAGCTATACCGAATGTCGTGCCGAGCTGGATCAGCGTGCCCTGGGCGATCGGGGAATTCGCCTCCGACACGGCGTTCCTCACGATGAACCAGGTGCGCATGGCTTTTCTTATCGCGGGAGCCAGCGACCATAACATCGGCTACCAGGGGCAGCGCAGCCAGATCGCCTCGATCATCGCCGCCGCTTTCGGCTGGCGGAGCCTGGCGCGGGAGATGGTCTCGAAGATCCCCGCCGGTGGCGGCCTGGTTTCCAAGGGACTGATTTCACTGGCGGGCACCTTTGTGGTGGGCAAAGGGCTGGATACCTTTATGCGGCTCGGCCGCGGACTTACACGCCAGGAGAAGCAGCAGATCTACGACCAGGCTGTCGAACGGGGACGCGCCGTCGTCGAACGGATGGCGCAGGGCGTAACTCGAAAGGTCTCCGCCGTTCGTAGCGTCTGAGCAAATACGGCATTTCCCCGATACAGTTACGTATCGATTGGCTTGGCGACGCTTTGGGAGCCACCGTCTCCGGCCGCGCAACGAACCACGGCCTACGTTTGAACCCGCGATGCGCAGGCGCATCAGTGAGCACACATTTCATCCCCTGACATGTCCTAATTAGGTTCCTGAGCTGGCGCAGTTCGACCGCATCCGAAAGGCTCCAGCGCATTCGAACGTTTCGCCGCTCCCATAAGCCCGCAGAGACCGTTTTCACAGTCGCTTGGCCGTCGGCGCGAAGACCTTTCAGCACCGATCGCAACTTGGACAGCATCTTCATTGATCGAGGTCTGGTTTAAATCTCAGCCTCGATTATATTGGAGAACAAAGACTTATCCGTCCAACCCCGTCCTTTCTCGGCCAATTTTGACAGCTCGGCGTTTCATCCCGCCCGTCGCCGGCCAGGACCACCGGTCCCTTCGCCGCAATCGCCGCAATCGCCGTTACAGCGGTGAGAAATGCGGCGCCGAGCGGCCCGCAGGATGTACTGACAGGCCTCTCACACACTTTCGCCTCGCCACCTGATGAGAAAAAGCAGGCTAGGGCCTCTAGTGCTAAGTTCTACGCGAAAACACTGATCCCAAAATGGACCTACAGTACTGGTAAGTTATAGCTAGCGGACCATTGACCGCCAAGCTCGCCGTCCTTACCATCAAATGTTAGACGCGACCCCCTTGCGTACTCCAGTGTGAGCCGAAAAGGAGACTTCAGATGACGACCGTTAACTGGATCCTAGGAATTCCGGCTGCTGTTGTGTTGTCCCCGATTTTCGATTTGAGTTTGACATTCCGACTTTGCGGTGGCGTTCAGCGTCTTTATTCATAGGGGCTAGAGCCCGATGAGGACGCCAGGGAGGCCAACACCCAATGGGTGAAAAAGAAACAAAGCCGTTCCAGCTAACTTTCAATGGACTTCTCAAAGTCGATTTCCAAGGATCGCACGTCACTTCCGACGGTGGCTTGATTTTGGTTCGCGAACTGGACGAACGGCTCGGGTTCGGAGAACTGATTGACGAGCATGTCAGCGACTCCCGGCAAGGCACAAACAAGCAGTTCACGCTCGCTGATCTGTTGCGGCAGTCGGTCTACAGCCGCTTGGCGGGCTACGAGGACCTCAACGACGCCGCGCGGGTTTCGATCGATCCGACGTTTCGGCTGATCGGTTCGCAGAAAATCTGGGATCGCGGTGCGGCCTTGACCTCGACGCTCCACAGCTTCGAGACGGAGATGCTGGCGAGCGAAGAGAACCTGCTGGGGTTGATGGCGTTGAACCGGGAGCTGCTCGCCCAAGCCGAGACCCAAGACAACTCCGAGCGGGTTGTTCTGGACATGGACTCGACGGAAAGCCCCGTCCACGGCCAACAGGAAGGCAGCGCCTACAACGGCCATTTCGAGTCCGTCTGCTACCACCCGCTGTTGCTGTTCAACAGTCACGGCGACTGTCTGGCGGCCAAGCTCCGTCCGGGCAATGTGCACAGCGCTGAGGACTGGGATGAACTGCTCCTGCCCGAGATCGAACGTCAGCAGAACCATGGCAAAGAGGTTGCCTTCCGGGGGGATGCAGCCTTTGCCAAGCCAGAGATTTACGAGGCTTCGGAGGAGCGTGGCGTGAAGTATGCCATCCGCCTTCCGGCGAACGAGAACCTGCGGCGTGAAGTTGCCGAGCTGTTGGTGCGGCCGGTGGGAAGACCCACTCGGAAGCCTTTGGTGCGCTACAGGAGCTTTCTCTACCGGGCAGCGAGCTGGAGCAAGGCCCGAAGGGTCGTGGCCAAGGTGGAGCATCACGCTGGGGAGCTGTTTCCACGGGACAACTTCATCGTCACCAACCTGACTCTGCCGAGCCGCTCCGTGGTGCGCTTCTACAACAAGCGCGGGACGGCCGAGCAGTGGATTAAAGAAGGCAAGCAGGCGACGCATTGGACCAGGCTGTCGTGCCATCGCTTCCGGGCGAACGAAGTGCGCTTGCAGTTGAGTGTGCTGGCCTACAACCTGGGCAACCTGTGGCGGCGGCTGGGACTGCCACCAAGGATCAAGAGCTGGTCGCTGACGAGCTTGCAACACAGGTTGATGAAGACCGGCGGTCGGCTGGTCAAGCACGCGCGGTATTACTGGCTGCTGCTGGCCGAAGGACATTTGAACCGCAGGCTGTTCGGCGACATGCTGCACAGGATCTGGGCGCTGCCGCTGCCAAGCGGGTAGCGTTGACCGGGCGAGGATCAACAGTTTTCGGCTCCAAAAGGTTTCGCAAGGAGCAGTGTCGGCCGGAGCGCCGTTCAGTCCGCTCAATCAACGTCTGTGAGCGGATGGACGAGCCCTGGCGCCTACCGGTGGAGGTCATGTGCAGGGTTCAGCGCGAAAAGACGTGGTATGCGGGGCAGCGCGGGTGTATACTTTCACCGTGCCAGGGCCAAAATGGAAATCCTGGGTTGTCCGCCTGGTACGTGCTCACGCAACCTGATGTCTTCGGCGAATCGGTCAGGCGAATAGTGGCTAAGGCGCTGCACCCAATTGCCCATTATACGTCCATGCTGTTCGGGATCTAGCCCGCTTTTCTCACCACGTGGCGGCCTGCCCGTGTGGGGCGCACCTCCCTGCCCCCTAGTCTGCGTTTCCGTTTTGAAATCGGTTAGTGCGCTTCGCTCGGTTTACGTCCATAGATCAGAGCGCTCCAAACCTTGCCAGCCAGGGACTCGGCGGCCCGAGCGACTGCCTCCTCGCCCACCAAAGCCACCCACCTCCACACTTGCCGATCTGCGCCCGCCGGATCCGATTCGATAAATCCCTTGAGTTGGGATTCATCGTAGACCAGGCGCTCCCGCACTTCGACATCTTCAATACCGGCGGCGCTCAGCCCTTGGACGTACTCTCGCTCGCTGACGGCCCCCGCCACGCAAGCCGCGCGAAGGGCCGCGCTGCGTCGTACCCACTCCGGCAGGTGCTCGACGACGATATCGGAAACCCGCATTCGCCCGCCGGGTTTGAGCACCCGGGCGATCTCGGCGAACACTCGATCCTTTTCAGGAGACAGGTTGATCACGCAATTCGAGATAACCCAGTCCACCGACGATGACTCGACCGGCAAATCCTCGATGATTCCCTTGCGGACTTCCGCGTTCTTGAGTCCCGCGGCGGCGATGTTTTCTCTCGCCTTGGCGATCATCTCGCCGGTCATGTCGATGCCGATCGCCCGACCCTCCGGGCAGACCTTTCGAGCCGCGATCAAAAGGTCCACACCAGCGCCCGGTCCTAGGTCCAGGACGGTATCGCCCTGTTTGACTTCGCTGAAAGCCAGCGGATTGCCGCAGCCGAAGGAGCTGCCCGCGGCCTCCGGCGGCAGAGCTTCGAGTTCCGCGCCGGCGTAGCCGGCCAGCTTGACGAGCGTACTCTCTTCCACCGTTCCCGCACAGCAGCCACCCGATGAAGGCTTTGAGATCACCCTCCCATACGCCTCGGACACGGCTGCGCGAACTTCGTCATGGTCTTGCCGCACCATATTTCACCTCCCTGGTTCCTCCGCACCCTTCCGGCGGGCAACACGCTTCAATGGCATCAGCTATGGCGCGCAGCGTGCCCGCCAGCTCCGGGTAGCGAACCGAATAGTACACTTCCCTCCCCCGCTTTTGAGCATGGAGAATCCCGGCGTCTCGCAACATCGCCAGGTGGCGAGATACCACCGAAATGTTGACCGGACAGCACTCCGCCGCTTCGCTCACCGTACATGAGGGGCCGCACCGGCTGAGTTGAACCAATAAGGCCAGGCGGTTGGGATCGCAGAGCGCCTTGAACAGGCGAGGGTCAAGCAGCTCGCCCAGCTCCCGACAGCATGCATTGGCTTCGAAGTGGGATTCTTGTTTGGTCATTTGTGTATCTATGCAAATGATAGTCCGAATTGTCCTGCTCCGTCAAGCACAACTCGTCGACGCGTTCATCCTTTTAGCGAGGCTTCCTCGAATGCACTATCCTAGGATCTGGTCGCGGCGGCCGGACCCTTTACTACGGGCCCAATGCCGGTGCGCGCGATTGACGAGATCCCGTGGGATGCCATCGCGCAGTCCGTATCTCCCGCCTGTCGCAGCCGACCTATCGAGCCGACACCGCGGGATCGCGCGCATGTTCTTTACGGTGCTCCTCCGACGATGGACGGTTACGAGAACTTGAATCGCTATCCTTTCGACCCCGATACAGCGAAGCGCTTGCTGGAAGACGCCGGCTTCGACTTCGGCGCACCGCTGCGTGTCATCTACGACCAGACCTACCCCGCTGCTTCGCAATACTTCCCTATCATCGAGCAACAACTGAGGCAGATCGGCATGAATGTAGAGTTGCATCCGCTGGATTCCACCGCCTTCATCGCCAGGTTGAGGGAGGCGCGCGACACTTTTGAAGTTTTCGGAAGTTACGGAGGCGTACAAGGACTCGGCCCCCACGTGACGGCGACCTACTACGACTGCGAACGGAAACCGACCCTCACCGGCTATGCGAATTGCGAATTCGATGCCCTCTTCGTCGAGGCGCGCTCGATCACCGATCCTTGGCAGCGTGACGCGGTCTACGAGCTAGCGGCCCGGATCCTCAACGAAGATCTTCCCCGACTGCCTCTGTGGACTCCTGATGAGCTTCACGCCGCGACCAATCGTCTCGCTGGAGGTTTCTCCGTTCACAGCGACCCCAAGCGAACATTCACCAGCGTCGAGACCTGGACACTGCGGTAAATTATCGGCTATCGTCTATGATCCGCCTCCGCTCTACACTCGCCCCATCCCGCTTGTGGCGCACGCTGCTCACTTTGCTCGCCGTCCTCCACTGGGCCTGCGTCGCCCCGCAAGCGCCCACGGGATCTTCGTCCACTTTGCGCTTCGTTTGGACAGGCGACCTCACTCCCTTGTGGCACCCGGCGGCTTACCAGACCTACAGTCAGGGCGTCGTCTTCTGGCTGGTCTTCAACAATCTAGTCAAATTGGACGACGATTTGAAAACGCTGAGTCCCGACCTCGCCGAGAGTTGGGAGGTGTCTGAAGATATGACCGTTTTCACCTTCCGCCTGCGTAAAGACGTCACCTGGCACGACGGCCGGCCCTTTACGGCGAGGGACGTAATTTTCTCCTTTACCCGCCAAGTCGTCGAGACCTACCGCTATGTCAAATACATGGACGCCGTGAAGGGCGCCCGTGATCATAAAGACGGCAAGGCCGGCCGAGTGGAGGGGCTCGAGCTGCTCGACGATTACACGGTCCGCATCACGCTCGATTCACCGGATTCCCTTTTCTTGCTCAGCCTCAGCGAGCCGAGTTGCGTCATTCTGCCGGAACATCTGCTGCAAGACACTCCGCCGGACCACATCGAGTCGGCGGCATTTGCAACGACCTCGCCCGTCGGCACGGGGCCGTACAAGTTCGTTCGCTTTCTCACGGATCAGTTCGTCGAGTTGGAGGCAAACCCGAACTATTTCAAGGGCGCCCCGCGGATCCAAAAAATATTCATGAAGCGTCTCAGGCCGGAGGTCACCGTAGCGCAGCTTGAGAGTGGAGAGATCGATCTGGCCCTGCGCCTTGACTTGCTGGAGTTTGAAAGGCTTTCGCAAGTCGCGGACCTCGACCTGACAGTTCGTCCCGGGCTAAGCAACACGTCCTTGAACTTTCCCATCGAGCAACCGCGCGCGAGCGACAAGAGGTTGCGTCAGGCTATCTACTACGCGGTTGATCGCGAGCGTATCGCCAAGGCGCTTTTCTGGGATCACGCTCAGGTTCTCTACGGCGCTCCCCCGGCGATGGACGGCTACGATAGCTTGAACCGTTATCCTTTTGACCCCGATCGGGCGAAGCGGCTGCTCGAGGAAGCCGGCTTCGATTTCGACGCGCCCTTCCGCGTCATCTACGACCAGACCTACCCCGCTGCTTCGCAATATTTCCCCATCATCGAGCAACAATTGCGGGAGATCGGGATCAACGTCAGCCTCGAAGCGTTGGACTCCACGGCCTTCATTGCCCGGATGATGGAAGCACGTGACACCTTTGAGATGTTCGGCTTGTATGGGGGAGTGCAAGGCTTGGGTCCGCACCTGACGGCGAACTATTTCGACTGCGAAAGGAAGGGCTTCCTCACCGGCTATGCGAACTGCGAGTTTGACGCTCTGTTTGCCGAGGCCCGAGCCATCGCCGATCCTGAACAGCGGCGAAAGGTTTACGAGCGGGCCGCGCAAATGTTTAACGAAGATCTTCCCCAACTTCCCCTGTGGACTCCGCATGAGCTACACGCCGCGACCAAGCGGCTGGGCGGCGACTTTTTCATTCGCCAGGACCCCAAACGTACATTCACCAACGCCGAGACCTGGACACTGCAATAGTTCGTCGGCTATCTTCATACTGGTGATCGTCGGGCAGTTGCGGTGAAGCGCCGCGTTTGTCCATCGTCGCCGATCGCCGGTCTCCTGGATAATCTCTCGTGACGCACTACCTTCTTCGCCGGCTCGTGATCGCCATACCCGTACTGTTCGGCGTCACGATGATCGCTTTCACGGCACTGTCGTTCGCCCCCGGCGATCCGCTGACGGCGCGCATTGACCCCGGCATCCTCGCCCAGCAGTCGCCGGAGTGGATCGCGGAGCGCAGACACGAGCTGGGGCTCGATCAACCCGTTCCGGTTCGCTATGCCAAATGGCTGGCGGGAGTTCTGCGGGGAGATCTGGGATTCTCGATCGTCTCGCACCGGCCGATTGCCGAGGAGTTGGCGTCGCGTTTGCCGGCCACGTTTCAGTTGATGGGAGCGGCGCTGTTGATTGGGCTTTTCGTCGGCATCCCGTGCGGAGTGATTTCGGCGGTCAAGCAGCACGGGAAACTCGACTACACCTTGACCTCGCTGACGATGGTTACGATCTCGACGCCTACGTTCTTCCTGGGCATGTTGGCTATTTACGTTTTTGGGGTTCATCTTCGTCTGTTGCCGACGAGCGGCATGGTCACGCTGGGCGCGCCAGCCTCATTCGGGGACCGCCTGAGTCATCTTGTTTTACCGGCCAGCATCCTCGGGTTGGGCAACGCAGCTTTGCTGATGCGCTATACCCGTGCCGCGATGCTCGAAGTGTTGCGCAAGGAATACATCACAACGGCCAGGGCCAAGGGTCTGAGCGAGGCGACGATCATTTTGCGTCACGCGTTGCGCAACGCGCTGATTCCGGTCATTACGGTCTTTGGGTTGCTTCTTCCCGAGCTCGTGGCGGGGGCCGTCGTCACCGAGCAGATCTTCGCCTGGCCGGGAATGGGGTTCATGGCCGTTCGCGCCGCCGCGAACCGTGATCCGTCGATGCTGATGGGCGTCGTGCTGGTGGTCGGGGTCGGCGTGTTACTCAGCAACTTGCTCGCCGACATTGCCTACTCGGTGGCAGACCCGCGTATTCGCTACGGGCGCCAGAGGTCCTTATGAGCAACGCCGACCCGCGAGCCGAGCCTGTCGAAGCCGGCGGAAGCGTTTTCTCGGAGGAAGTCGCCGTCGGCGAGCACGAAACACCCGCCCGCTTGGCTTTCGGGCGTTTCCTGCGTCATCGGCTCGCGGTCGGCGGCGCAGTCGCCTTGGCGCTGATTATCTTGGCTTCCTTGTTTGCACCGCTCGTAGCCGACCACGACCCCTTCACGGTGGATCTGCGTGCGTTGCGGCAAGCTCCAGGCGGCGATTACAGGCTCGGCACCGACCTAATCGGCCGCGATGTTTGGAGCCGGGTTGTTTACGGCGGACGAACGTCGTTGTCGGTCGGGATTCTTGCCGTCGCACTTTACGCCCTGATCGGATCATTTCTCGGAGCGCTGGCCGGTTACTACGGAGGCCTGCTCGATCAGATCATCATGCGCTTCACCGACACGCTGATGAGCATACCGAGCCTGCTGATGATCATTCTTTTCGTTTCGGTGGTCGGGCCGAGCCTGACTTCGGTGATCGTCGTCATCGGGCTTCTCGGCTGGCCGGGCGCCTGCCGGCTCATGCGGGGACAGGTCCTCTCGCTGCGGGAAGAAGAGTTCATCACCGCCGCGCGGGCCGTCGGCGCCGGCCCGGCGCGGATCATCATCAAGCACATGCTCCCGAATACGCTGGGCCCGCTCACCGTACTCGCCACCTTCGGCGTGGCCCAGGCGATCCTGCTCGAAGCCGCGCTCAGCTTTCTCGGGCTTGGCGTTCAGCCGCCGACCCCGAGCTGGGGTGGGATGCTTCATGCGGCGCAGTCGTCGACGGTTCTCTCCACCATGCCTTGGTTCTGGATGACACCCGGCTTCGCCATCGCCATCACCGTGCTGGCGGTGAACTTCATCGGCGACGGCCTCAGGGACGCCATTGATTTACGGGCCGTCGATCTATAGCAGCCCAGAGCGGGCCAACCAGAAAACAATGGGTACACGAAGGCGTGAAAAGATCGCTGGTGTCGAAAGGCGGACGTAATGAACCACGCTCCGATAGCCGGCCAAGACCCTCGTTGCCGCCAAGTAGGGGCGCAATTCACTGCGCCCGCGGGCCGGCTCATCGCATGGTGCGGATAATCAACATTCCCCGCCAACAATTAGGAGTGCCGGGACAGCCGTCTGTAGCATGACGGGTGAGAGAGCCGTTCGTGGCGCACGCATTCGTGCGTGCCGTGTCGCCATTCCTGGCGACATCGAGTCCCCTGGTGGCGCAACCTCTTAGCGGTCTTTTCTCACCAAATGGCGAAGCGAAGTGCGTCAGAAGCCCGTCCGTACAAGGCGCCTCCCGCTCGGCCCCAATTCCTTGAATAATGCGGGCGTACTTGAACCCTACGTTGAGCACGGCGAGCAAGGGCAACGCAGTGATGGCGGGTCGCGTGCTTCGACAGTCAGCTGGTGAGAAAAGCGGGCTTCCATAAGTTCGCGTAGGTAAAAAGGGCCTTTCCCGAAGGACTACAGGGTTCTCTGTCCAACCCGGAAGTGGTTGGTTCACCGAGCGTGTCGACGGCGCGATCGGCGACCTGCTGCAGGCGTCCGAGGGCTTGCGAGAGGGCCTGGCGGCGGGCGCGGCGGAGATGGGACTGAAAAGTGTCCTGTTTGAGCCAGCGGTAGATGCTGCGCTCACCGACCTGGGCGAGTTTCGCGGCCTCGGCGATGGTGCGACAGGTGAGCAGAGCGGCGATGGCTTTGTCCTGCCTGATGGTTAAGTCATTCGATTCGAGAGACATGGTTGTTTTCCTCAAGCGCCTAGGGAACAGCCGGTGGCAGTAAGTGGCGGGAATACAAAAATTTTCCCTCCGGGGGTTTCTTTTTAGGCCCTGTTCCAGAATATGGGCTCGATCTGGGGCTAAGAGATGGCCGTGGACCTAAGTCGTTGAAATGGGGATGAGAAAAAATGGGAAAAGTGGGTGACCGGATGTTGGGACCGGCCGTGGCAAGGGTTGGCGGGGGAAGATTTTTGGAGGCGAAAAGCGTTTCCTTTCGTCAGGTAGAAGGGTTCCTGGAGGCGGAGAAAACGGGGGATCGGCCGTTGGCACGGTCGATTTGGGCCCCACCCCACCCCCCGCGCGGACGATAGGATCGTCCGCTCGCCAACGGCTGTAGAGAGTTAGCCCGTGGTTGTTTACGTGTGAGGGAAAGGCGGGTAGGCGAGGGGGGTTGTGTCGGAAACCTCAGGTTAAAGACCGTAGGTCTTGCAAGAGGGCGATCCGGCGGGGCCTGACACGCCAAGCACGCCAACGGACAGTCACCTTAATTAGCATTTAGTCGAGAACTTGACGGTAGCGAGGCAGGTGATCGATACTGACTCGGTGCTGCGGCGCTGCTAGCGCTGCGAGAAAGAGTTAAGGTGACTGTTCCCCTTGTCTCTTGGTTCCCGCGCTTTTGTACGTCCAGCGAACCGAAAGCCAATGAAGAAACCTTCCAAAGCCATTATTCTGGCCGCCGGTCGCGGAGCTCGACTTAACCAGGATTTCCGTTTTGGCCTTGGCACGGCCACAGTATACATCCGCGCCGGCCCGAATGCCACGTCTTTTCGCGCTGAACCCTGCACATCCCCTCCGCCGGTAGGCGCCAGGGCTCGTCCGTCCGCTCACAGACGTTGATTGCGCGGCCTGAACGGCGCTGCGGCCGACACTGCTCCCTGCCAAACCTTTTTGGGCTCTTCTGGGATTTTAGTGGCTGGCGGCGGTGAGTGACGGATCCCTCGCCACTGTGAGGCCGACCTCCCGGAGCCTGCTTCGGTGCCATGCAAGGGCTTCGTGACAACTCTACGGCCCCCAAGGCCGGGCGGCGACTGCGTTGGCCAAAAAGAATTACTGATAAACAAAGGGTTACGAGTAGAGCAAGGCTGCTGGCAGGT
Source organism: Bryobacterales bacterium (assembly GCA_965206025.1). Taxonomy (GTDB): domain Bacteria; phylum Acidobacteriota; class Terriglobia; order Bryobacterales; family UBA6623. The sequence goes on from CBDBIU010000005.1 coordinate 907,978, forward strand.
AGTCGTCGTACAGTCTCCCGAAGGCTGTGAAATGCGGATCCACAACTGTCATCCAGTGGCCACACTCAAAGAGATAACCCCCTGTTTATCAGTGTCTTATTCCCTTTACGAGTTGCCCACGACCGGACTGGCGTGTAGGGTATTTGGGGATTTCTTGGCCGCCTTTTGGGCTCCGATGTGACTGCGGGCGACGTCGGGTCGGCAGGATGGAGGAGCCGGCTACCCGTTGGCCACCCACTAAAAACCCGGAAGAGCCGCTCGGCATTATTGGGAACTGGAGCCTCGTGACTGCGAAGGTGTAATGTTGTGGGTGGCGCAGGCAAGAACCCAACTGTGATTCGTAGCGTTTTTTTGTAAACTCAGCGGAAAACTTCTTTGCCGATCGGAATGCTCCACAAGAAATCGTTGGCAGCCATGATCGGACGAGCCAGTCTATACCGACTGGAGATCGTCTACGAAGGCCGCACCCACAACGCAGAAGTGTCCGACCAGCAAGGCATGGATGAGGCGTTCGCGGATGTGTTCAGCGACTACAACCTTCAGCAAAGACTTGAAGTCCTTGGCTACGGTTCCCGAGACGCCTACCTGGAAGCAGAACCGACAATTGAAGCCAAGGCCAAGGATATGGTCGAGCACTACCTGGCCCATATATTCCCGAACGGCTACAAGGCCCAAGTGGTGGCCACATCGCGAGAGGCAGCGGTACGCTACAAGAAACACATCGACGCCGCTCTAGGCGCAACGATTACTGAACTGGAAACATCAAACCAGGATTTCCATTTTGGCCCTGGCACGGTGAAAGTATACACCCGCGCTGCCCCGCATACCACGTCTTTTCGCGCTGAACCCTGCACATGACCTCCACCGGTAGGCGCCAGGGCTCGTCCATCCGCTCACAGACGTTGATTGAGCGGACTGAACAGCGCTCCGGCCGACACTGCTCCTTGCGAAACCTTTTGGAGCCGAAAACTGTTGATCCTCGCCCGGTCAACGCTACCCGCTTGGCAGCGGCAGCGCCCAGATCCTGTGCAGCATGTCGCCGAACAGCCTGCGGTTCAAATGTCCTTCGGCCAGCAGCAGCCAGTAATACCGCGCGTGCTTGACCAGCCGACCGCCGGTCTTCATCAACCTGTGTTGCAAGCTCGTCAGCGACCAGCTCTTGATCCTTGGTGGCAGTCCCAGCCGCCGCCACAGGTTGCCCAGGTTGTAGGCCAGCACACTCAACTGCAAGCGCACTTCGTTCGCCCGGAAGCGATGGCACGACAGCCTGGTCCAATGCGTCGCCTGCTTGCCTTCTTTAATCCACTGCTCGGCCGTCCCGCGCTTGTTGTAGAAGCGCACCACGGAGCGGCTCGGCAGAGTCAGGTTGGTGACGATGAAGTTGTCCCGTGGAAACAGCTCCCCAGCGTGATGCTCCACCTTGGCCACGACCCTTCGGGCCTTGCTCCAGCTCGCTGCCCGGTAGAGAAAGCTCCTGTAGCGCACCAAAGGCTTCCGAGTGGGTCTTCCCACCGGCCGCACCAACAGCTCGGCAACTTCACGCCGCAGGTTCTCGTTCGCCGGAAGGCGGATGGCATACTTCACGCCACGCTCCTCCGAAGCCTCGTAAATCTCTGGCTTGGCAAAGGCTGCATCCCCCCGGAAGGCAACCTCTTTGCCATGGTTCTGCTGACGTTCGATCTCGGGCAGGAGCAGTTCATCCCAGTCCTCAGCGCTGTGCACATTGCCCGGACGGAGCTTGGCCGCCAGACAGTCGCCGTGACTGTTGAACAGCAACAGCGGGTGGTAGCAGACGGACTCGAAATGGCCGTTGTAGGCGCTGCCTTCCTGTTGGCCGTGGACGGGGCTTTCCGTCGAGTCCATGTCCAGAACAACCCGCTCGGAGTTGTCTTGGGTCTCGGCTTGGGCGAGCAGCTCCCGGTTCAACGCCATCAACCCCAGCAGGTTCTCTTCGCTCGCCAGCATCTCCGTCTCGAAGCTGTGGAGCGTCGAGGTCAAGGCCGCACCGCGATCCCAGATTTTCTGCGAACCGATCAGCCGAAACGTCGGATCGATCGAAACCCGCGCGGCGTCGTTGAGGTCCTCGTAGCCCGCCAAGCGGCTGTAGACCGACTGCCGCAACAGATCAGCGAGCGTGAACTGCTTGTTTGTGCCTTGCCGGGAGTCGCTGACATGCTCGTCAATCAGTTCTCCGAACCCGAGCCGTTCGTCCAGTTCGCGAACCAAAATCAAGCCACCGTCGGAAGTGACGTGCGATCCTTGGAAATCGACTTTGAGAAGTCCATTGAAAGTTAGCTGGAACGGCTTTGTTTCTTTTTCACCCATTGGGTGTTGGCCTCCCTGGCGTCCTCATCGGGCTCTAGCCCCTATGAATAAAGACGCTGAACGCCACCGCAAAGTCGGAATGTCAAACTCAAATCGAAAATCGGGGTCAACATTGCTAGGCTCCAGAGATTAGCTTACAGGACCGTGGCGAGTTTGAGAGGGACTAACGTCGAGGGGACCGACAACAGCACGGTACTAACCCGTTTCCTTCAGAAGAGCTTAGCTACAATACCGGGTGCACGGCCAAAGCTCGAAAGACCGGGGCGGCGGGAAACGGATGGCATCTTTGACCTCAGTTGAGTACGCGGAAGGGCGTGGCGGCCTTGCTGCATCGGGCTTCCCGCAACTGGTCTGCCCGGCGTGTCAGCAGCGGGAAACGGCGCTTCAAGTAGTCGGGGACTCCTGGCAGTGCCGGGCCTGCGGATTTCGCCTCGAAAATCGAGGTGGGATCCTCCGAGCGCTGCCTCCGGACCGGGAGCGCCACTACGCCAGATTCATCGAGGAGTATTCGACTATTCGGCGAGCCGAGGGGCGGGGAAGTGAAGACCAGGCGTACTACCTCGCCTTGCCTTGCGAAGATCTCACCGGCAAGCTGGCCGGCCAATGGGCGATCCGATCGAAAAGCTACGCCTATTTCGAACGTCACATCTTGGCCGGGGTCGAGCGCCGCTCGGCGGCAGGATTGCGGGTAGCCGACCTGGGAGCGGGAACCGGGTGGCTGAGTTATCGCTTGGCGCTGAGGGGTCACAGACCTGTCGCGGTTGACATTCTGACGGACCCGCTGGACGGTCTGGGAGCGGCGCGTCACTACTTCACGGCCCTGGAGCGAGAATTTCCGCTTTTTCAGGCGGAGTTCGATAACCTGCCGTTCGCGGTCGGACAGTTTGATCTCGTCATTTTCAACTCCTCCCTACACTACTCGACCGACTACCAATCGACGCTCGCCGAGGCCCTGCGCTGTCTGTGCCCGGGAGGGCGCGTAGTCATCATGGACTCGCCGATCTACACTCATCCGGCGCACGGCGAAAGGATGCGCGAAGAGCGCCACCGGCAGTTCGAGGCGGAGTATGGTTTTGCGTCCGATAGCATTTCGAGCATCGAGTATCTCGACGAGGCGATGCCGCCCTTGTGGTCGCGGGAGCTGGGTATCCGCTGGGAGATTCACCGGCCGTGGTACGGGTGGGCATGGGCGTTGCGTCCTTGGAAGGCGAGGCTGGCGGGACGGCGGCCGCCCTCGCGTTTTCGGATCCTCGTAGGAAGCAGGGAAGGGTAATGATCGTCCTTCTCCATCCCCGCACCACGCGCCCGAAGAATCGGCGCTTCCCGCTGGCGATTCTCTCGGTAGCCGCGGTGCTGGAAGGGCGCGAAGACTACGTCATCATTGACGGCAATCTCGACCCGGATCCGGGAGCCACGCTGGATCGCGTGATGCGCGAAGAGGGCGTCGAGCTGCTTGCTGTTTCGGTCATGCCGGGACCGCAGATGGTCGCCGCTATTCCCCTGTGTAGGGATTTCCGTACGAAATATCCCGCGGTACCCATCGTTTGGGGCGGATATTTCCCTTCGGTGTATCCCGAAGCAGCCCTGCATGCGGACTACGTGGACTTCGTCGTGCGTGGTCAAGGCGAAGACACGTTCTTAGAGATCATCGATGCTCAGCGGGGCGAAGTAAACCTTTCGGCGATCAGGGGCCTTTCTTACAAGGACGACGCGGGCCGGCCTGTGCACAACCCGGAACGGCCGCTGCGGCCGCCGAATGAGTTTCCATGGCTGCCTTACCACCGCATCGAAGCCGCGAAATACGTTCTGCCCACGTTCCTGGGTACGCGCACGGCGGTTCATCAGGCGAGCGTAGGCTGTCCCTATCCGTGCAACTTCTGCGGCGTGATTACCGCTTACGGCAGCCGCGAGAAAATGGAGGCCCCCGAGCGAACGGAGAAGATCCTCAGACATCTCCAGCAGAGCTACGGCGTCAACGCTGTCCAGTTCTACGACAACAACTTTTTCCTCGGCGAAGCGCATGCGGTTGAGCAAGCAGAGCGTTTGAAGCCTCTCGGTTTGCGTTGGTGGACGGAAGCGAGGGTCGATATTCTGTTGCGCTATTCCGACGAAACGCTGCGCAAGATTCGCGACTCGGGAGCCGCCATGATTTTCTTCGGCGCCGAGTCGGGCTCGGACTGGGTGCTCCGACAGATGAACAAGCAGCTCGAGTCGGAGCAGACGCTTGCGTTGGCCCGCCGGCTGCGTGACTTCGGGATCATTCCCGAGTTTTCGTTTGTTGTCGGCAATCCTGAGGACCCCGAGCGCGACGTGGAAGAAGGCATCGCCTTCATTCGCGAGATTAAGAGGCTCAACCCGGACTCGGAGATCGTCTTGCAACACTACCGGCCCACGCCGCAGCGAGGGTCGATGTACGGAGGTGTGGAGGGCAAGGTTCAGTTCCCGACCTCTCCCGAAGAATGGGCTGCGCCTCGCTGGCAGAGTTTCGTCACCGGGGTCGATACGAAAATGCCCTGGCTTCCCGATCGCATTAAGCGCCGCGTGGATGATTTCGAACTCGTCGTCAGTTCGCGCTGGCCGACGTTGCAGGATATTCGCACGCCGGGATGGGGCCGAGCTTTGCTTCGTTCGCTGAGCGGTTGGCGCTACTCGCTGGGCGTGTACGGATTACCTGTCGAGTTGCGTTGGGCCCAGCGTTTGGTCGATCTGAGAAAACCGCGCCTCGAGAGCCTGTAGCGGAGACTATGATGGAAGCGCCGCGAACGGTCGTCGAGCCTTCGGAGGGCTATCGCCTGTGGGCGGAAACCTACGACGACGACCCCAATCCGGTGCTGGCGTTGGAGCAGCGCGTTCTTCTGGGTGAGTTGGGATCGTTGGCAGGGAAACGTGTTCTGGATGTGGGCTGTGGCACGGGCCGCTGGATGGCGGCCGCCCAGCGACGGGGGGCGACGAGCTTCGGTATCGACCGCAGCCAGACAATGCTGCGCAGGGCAGGGAAGAAGGAACGGCTTGCCGGAGCGCTGGCGGTGGCGGATGCGCGGTGCTTGCCCATGAGGGACGAAGCGGTCGACGTCGTGGTCTGCTCGTTTGCTTTGGCGTCGATGGCCTCGGTCCGGGTTGCGATCGCGGAACTGGGCCGAGTCACGAAGCGTGGCGGCAGGGTGATTGCGAGCGATCTGCACCCCGACACGGCAGAGATCCCTTGGCGGAGCACTTTTCGCAACGGCGGGCGGGTTTACGAGGTGGCTCAGCACCGCCATGACGTGGAAGACTTTCTTGCGGCGGGGCGCGCGGCCGGACTGCGTTTGCTACGGCGCCTGGATCCCCGGCTCGGCGAACCGGAACGCGAGATCTTTCGGCGAGCGGGCAGGGAAGGGGAGTTCGAATCCGCACGGCGCGTTCCCGCCGTGGCGATCCTTATTTGGGAACGTTGCCGGTCTTGAACACCAGCGGGAGGCCCGCGCACGGGGCTGATCCCACGGACGCGGACGCTGGAACGGCGCCAGGTCCGCGCTACAAGCTCACGCACTTCGCCTCGCCACGTGGTGAGAAAGGCGGGTTAGACAGGCCGAGCTTAGAGCGAAACCACGGTGTTGGCCACGAACGCTCCGATGTACGCCAGCCCCGTCATGTAGCCCCACTGCGCCAGCGGCCACTTCCACCCGCCTGTTTCGCGGCGCACCACCGCCACCGTCGACATGCACTGCATGGCGAAGGCAAAAAACACCAGCAGGGCGATGGCCCCGCCCAAGGTCAGCTCCGATCGCAGGGCCCCTTGCAGACCCTCCGAACGCTCGTCGGCTTCCATACCGTAAATCGTACCCAAGGTCGCGACGATGACTTCCCGGGCGGCGAGCGACGTCAGCAAGCCAATGCCGATCTTCCAGTTAAAGCCCAGCGGCTCGATCAGCGGCTCGATTGTTTTGCCGAGCGATGCCGCCCAGCTATCTTCAATTGGCGGGGCGACGCCGTTCTGTGTGGGAAGGCTTAGGAGAACCCACAAAACCAACGCCGTCGCCAGTATCACCGTCCCCGCGCGCCGCAAGAAGACCTTCCCTCGATCCATCAACCTCAAGCCAAGCGAGCGCAGCGTAGGCCAGCGATACGGGGGCAGCTCCAGCATGAACGGCGTCGGAGTACTCTTAAGGACCGAGGACTTGAGCACCCGAGCCGTACCGATCGCAGCCAAGAATCCCAAGACATAGAGACTGAGCAGGGCCGCGGCCCGGGTCCCCAAAAACGGGCCCAGCAATGGTTCTTCCGGTACGAAGGCGGCAATCACCAGGATGTAAATTGGTAGCCGGGCCGAGCAAGTCATGAACGGAGCGATCAGGATAGTCGCCATCCGGTCGCGCTTACTCTCGATCGTCCGCGTGGCGAGCACAGCCGGAATCGCACAGGCGTACGCGGACAACAGCGGAATGAACGACTTCCCCTGCAGGCCCACCTTGGCCATCGTGCGATCGGCGATGACCGCTCCCCGCGCCAGATAGCCGGAGTCCTCCAAGATGCCGATGAACAAGAAAAGCATCAAGATCTGTGGCAAGAAGATGAGCACCGATCCCACACCGCTCCACACGCCGTCAATCAGCAACGACCGAAACCACGAAGGCGCCAGCATCGAGGCGATCCAGGCGCCTGAGGCGCCGATCAAGCTATCGACACCGTTCATGAGAGGCTCGGCCCAGGTGAAAATCGCCTGAAAAACAGCCACCACGACGAGTCCAAACACGACAGGGCCAGCCAGGGGGTGCAGGAACACCGCGTCCAACCGATGGGTCCACACGGCCGGCGCGGGCGGACGATAGCCGGCCTGGCTTCCCAAGCGGCCAGCCCACTGTCGGCACGCCGGAATGTCTTGAATAACGGGTAACTGGCGTGGAGGCGGCGGCACGAACTTTCCGTTGAGAAATTTCCCAACGGCGTCCATCCCCTCGCCGCGCCGCGCGCTGATGAGCGCAACGGGCGCACCGACCTGCTCGGAAAGAGCGTCCGTGTCGAGGTCCCCGCCGCGAGACCGCAGATCGTCGGCCATATTGAGACCGACCAGCGTCGGTATGCCAAGACTTAGAATGGGCGCGGCGAACGCCAGGTTGCGGCCCAAATTGGTGGAATCGAGAATCAGAATAATCGCATCCGGCTTCCCGAGATCATCGATCGCACCCTTCAGGACATCGTGCGTGATCCGTTCGTCCTCGGTTCGCGGATCGAGGCTGTAGAGGCCGGGCAGGTCGACAAGCGTGACCTGTTCACCGTTATCCAATCTCAGCCGCCCCAGCCTTTTTTCGACCGTGACGCCGGGGTAGTTGGCGACCTTTTGGCGTAAGCCCGTCAAGCGATTGAAAAGAGTGGACTTTCCGGAGTTGGGCGGGCCTACGACCGCCACAACGCGTTGACGCTTAGAGGGGGTCCCTGACGGGGGAGCCGCTTCGGCTACCCCGGCGCCCGCGTCGCAATGGCTCATGAGGCGTCCGGCGGACCAGTCGGGGCGGAGCGCAGAATCATGCGTACGGCCGTCTCGCGACGCAATGCGACCTCGGACCCGTCGACGCGATAAATCGTGGGGTCCCCAAACGGGGAACGCCGAGCAGCGGTGATGTGGCTAGCGGGGAGAAAACCAAGCGCCATGAGGCGCCGCGATTCATCTTCGGGGAGGTCGATACGTTCAAGAACTCCCTCGTGCCCCTCGTCGAGATCGACGAGCGTAAGGGGCTTCGAGTTGGGAGTGGGGTCGCTACCCATAGCTGTTCTTGCAACTCAGTTGCAACTTGCCTTCAGTATGGAAAGGGCTGCCAAGGGATGTCAAGCGGGCTGGCGGCGACAATTCGTGCCCATTGTCCGGCCTGCAGTATGCTGGCAAGCGGTCTCGATGAAGGGCGCCTCTACATCCCTGACGGCGGGCATTTTCTTCCACTCCCGGCGGCTGCCGGCGATAAATCCGGGATAACCCGCATTTCTCACCACCTGACGGTCGAAGCACGCAATAGGCCCGCCATTACTGCGTTGCGCTTGCTCGCTGTGCTCAACGTAGGGTTCAAGTACGCTCGCATTCCTCAGAAAATGAGTCGCCGACCGGCGCGCGCCTTGTACTGACGGACCTCTCACGCACTTCGTCTCGCCACGTGGCGAGAAAAGCGGGCTAAACACGGTCCCCTATCAGCCCGAGAAAGCCGGAGCCCACAGCAACACCCTTACCCAACGGAGACCTAGGCTCCGCCGGGCCGGCACGTGTGGGGCCGAGCGAACTTGCAGTCCAGTCGCCTCGGCCTCAAGGGCCGATGGGAATCTTGATGATCTTCTTCTGGATCGCGTATTGCACCAACTGCGCCTTGTTGTGGATATCGAGCTTGCGCATCAGGTTAAACTTGTGCGCCTCGACGGTCTTTACGCTCAAGTTCAGGTGGGTGGCGATCTCCTTGACGGATTGTCCTTCGGCCAGGAATTTTAAGATTTCTGGCTCTTCCGGGTTTTTAGTGGGTGGCCAACGGGTAGCCGGCTCCTCCATCCTGCCGACCCGACGTCGCCCGCAGTCACATCGGAGCCCAAAAGGCGGCCAAGAAATCCCCAAATACCCTACACGCCAGTCCGGTCGTGGGCAACTCGTAAAGGGAATAAGACACTGATAAACAGGGAGTTATCTCTTTGAGTGTGGCCACTGGATGACAGTTGTGGATCCGCATTTCACAGCCTTCGGGAGACTGTACGACTACCTGCCAGCAGCCTTGCTCTACTCGTAACCCTGTTGTTTATCAGTAATTCTTTTTGGCCAACGCAGTCGCCGCCCGGCCTTGGGGGCCGTAGAGTTGTCACGAAGCCCTTGAATGGCACCGAAGCAGGCTCCGGGAGGTCGGCCTCACAGTGGCGAGGGATCCGTCACTCACCGCCGCCAGCCACTAAAATCCCAGAAGAGCCAGATTTCTTTCTCTCGCGGCGTCAGTGTCGCAAACCGCGGTTGGCGGTGAGTCGTCTTGATGCGCGATCGGAAGTCGTCCACCAGTTGAGAAAGCATCTTCGGACTGAGATAGCTTCCTCCGCGGTAGACATCGCGGATGGCGGCCAAAAGTTGCGGCGCGGGGCTGTCTTTGAGCACGTACCCACTACCGCCCACTTCCATGCACTCGACCAAGTAATCTTCGTCATCGTACATCGTCAGGAACAGAATCTTCGTTTCAGGACGAATTTTCTTGATCTGGCGAGTCGCTTCAAAACTTGACAGTCCCGGCATACCGATGTCCATCAGTACAACATCCGGCCGCAGGGTACCAATCTTCTCCACTGACTCGGTGCCATTGGCGGCTTCACCCACCACGTCGATATCGCTTTCTGCCGACAAGAGAGTGTGAATTCCCTGCCGAAACAGGGTGTGATCGTCGGTTAACAGCACTCGGATTTTCGACATTTTCTTTTACCTCGTACCTCGGCTCATTTTTTGTATGCAAACCACATGGGTTACTCAAACCGGAATCGAAATTTCAACCTTCGTGCCCTTGCCCGGAGAGGACTGAATATCAATTTCACCGCCGAGCAGGGCGACCCTTTCCCGCATCCCCGACAACCCAAAGGAGTCGGTTTTGCGGGCTGCTTGCTTGACCTCGAAGCCCACGCCGTCGTCCTTCATCTTCAGGTGGACAACCCCGTTCCGCCGGGCCAACTGGAGGTTGACGTTTTGGGCGTTGGAATGTTTGACCACGTTGCTGAAGCACTCCTGCACCAGCCGATAGAGCATGATCTGGCTACTTCGGGGCAACTGATCCAACTGGGACATGCGGACCCGCACTTTGCCGGGAAACGTCCGGCTAAAGTTGCTAACGACCTGCCGTACGCTGGCCGGCAGCCCGAGTTGCTCGAGCACGTTCGGACTCAAGGCGGAAATCAAGCGCCGCATTTCCTGAATGGTTTGTTCCGTGAGACGCCGCGTCTCTTCCAATTTCGGGTTGAGATGCGCGGCCTCCGCCGGCAAATCGCCCTGCAGCATCTCCAAGTACAAGCGGATGACCAGCATCGACTGGCCGACCTCGTCGTGCAGCTCGCGACTGATCCTGCGTCGTTCTTCTTCTTCGACGGTCAACATGTGCTCGCCGAGTTCGCGAATCTGCTCCTCGCGGTGATGCAGCTCCTCGTGCAATTGCGCTTTGTCGATGGCGTGGGCACAGCGCTCGGCGATCGCCTCGAGCAGCTTCATCTCACGGGGCAGGCAGTGGTATTCCTGGGTAAACCCCAGCTGTAGCACCCCGGTCACGTTCCCGGCAATACTAAGAGGGACACCCCACAGGCTATGGAAGGCCTGGCGAATCTGGGGCTTCTTCACCAGCGGCTCGTTGCTTAGGTCAACCGCCACGTGCGGCTTCCCGAGAGAAGCGATCCGGCCGGCGAGTCCGCGGCCGACTGTCGTATTGAAACATGCGGCGAGATCTTCATCCAGACCCTTCCAAGCCTTGACCTCGAGTTTGCGCGAACCCGGTTCCCGAAGCAGAATCACGCCTCCGTGCGCTCGAAAGGTGCGCATGAGGGTTTCCAACACACGCTGCAACAACTCCCGTACGCTCGGCGACTCCAGTTGGTCCTGCAAAACCTGGTAGAAGGCATGTGCTTCCATGTCGCGAACTTGGTAATAGGCGTTATTCAAGGTCAGCTTGACGCAAAAATAGAGGTGGTCGAGAGCCGCGAGGTAGTCGGTGAACTGGGAGGGGTAGAATCGCTTCAGGTCGGGAAGCAGCGCCTGTTCATATTCTTTGAGCGAGGCCAAAACGTGATCGGGAGGCACGTCGAGTTTCGCCAGCCGGCGGCCGTGGTATTCGACCTGCTCGAGGAACTGTCCTACCTCCCCGTTGGCCAGCAACTCCGACCACGTCCCCGGATTGATCGAGGCCAAGGCTCGAAGGCGCGGAGCGTCCACGTCCCCGCCGGCAGTCTTAGCCAGCCGCCGCCGCCAACGGTTCTCGATTGCCTGGGCTACCGGTCCCAAACCGAGCGGCCAAACGGCGGATCCGAGACTTCTGTCTCTCACTTAATACTACGACGTCTTGGGAAAGGACCGGAGTCCTTTCCAGGTCTCGCATCATAACAAGTCGAGTATACATGTCTCAGGTAAAAAGGCCAAGCTTTTCCCTTAGGATTCAGGGCTTTACCTTATTTTTGTCGGCTCTTCTGGGATTTTAGTGGCTGGCGGCGGTGAGTGACGGATCCCTCGCCACTGTGAGGCCGACCTCCCGGAGCCTGCTTCGGTGCCATTCAAGGGCTTCGTGACAACTCTACGGCCCCCAAGGCCGGGCGGCGACTGCGTTGGCCAAAAAGAATTACTGATAAACAAAGGGTTACGAGTAGAGCAAGGTTGCTGGCAGGTAGTCGTACAGTCTCCCGAAGGCTGTGAAATGCAGATCCACAACTGTCATCCAGTGGCCACACTCAAAGAGATAACTCCCTGTTTATCAGTGTCTTATTCCATTTACGAGTTGCCCACGACCGGACTGGCGTGTAGGGTATTTGGGGATTTCTTGGCCGCCTTTTGGGCTCCGATGTGACTGCGGGCGACGTCGGGTCGGCAGGATGGAGGAGCCGGCTACCCGTTGGCCACCCACTAAAAACCCGGAAGAGCCACACGGCTTCCATTGTGAGTTTACTGGCCCAGCAGGACATGGCCTGCTACGTGGCCAGCAAACACGGAGTGGCCGGACTTACCCGCGCCGCCGCGATCGAGTACGCCGAGGCCGGCATTCGCGTGAACGCGGTCTGCCCGGCGATCGTCAAGACGCCCATGTTGGAACGATTTACGAAGGGGGACCCAAAAATCACGGAAGAGCTCTCCGCCAACTATCCGCTGAAGCGTCTGATCGAGCCACAGGAAGTCGCCGACGCTGTAGCCTGGCTGTGCTCGGATCGTTCCTCGTATTTGAACGGCCATGCTCTGGTGATTGATGGCGGGTTTAGCGTTGTGTGACAGGGAGTCCGGACCGTCCGAGCGTTTGAGCAGCGCTGTGGTGGTGGCGTTTCGGGCGTCCGAGCACCCGCCGCGGATGTAGGCATCCGCGCCACAACCCCACTTGGGCGCACCCGCCATGCGGCGTCTTTCCATGAACGAAGCGACCACGCGTGGTCATTTGAGCAAGACGTTCGCGCCTACGCCGCCGCCGGCTACCAAGGAATCGGCGCCTGGCGAGACAAGATCGCAACCTGCGGCCTCGATCGAGCGGCCCGCCTGCTCAAAGAATACGAGCTTGGCGTCGCGAATCTATGCGCCGCCGGACAGTATGCCGATCCCCCGACCGAGGGAGGTTTCAAGAAGCGGATCGTCGATACCCGAGAAGCCATCGAAACCGCCGCGCGGATTGAAGCCGACACGCTGATTATTCTCGTCGGGCCGATTGGGCCATACGCTTCCTCCCAGGCGTTTGAAGTGCTTCGAAGGGCCCTCGATGAAGTTCTGCCTTATGCCCAGCAAAACGGCGTGCGCCTGGCCTTGGATCCCACCCATCCCATGTACCGGGCCGACACTTCCCTCCTGATGACGCTCGCCGTGCTCGATGCCGTCGAGACCGCCGGCTGGGACGGGCTTTATGACGTCGAAGTCTTCTCCGACACGGCCGACTACCCAAGAGTGCTGAGCCATTGCCGTGAATGGTTCGACCGTGTGTGGAGGGAGTGACGGACCGCCGGCCTCTGCTGAAGCGGCTCTCAAGACAGCGCGGTTGGGATCATCCCCGTGAACTTTGTTCGCTCCGTGGCGTGAAAACCGGCCGCGATCAGATTCACGGCCGGCGAACTTCCTCCAAGTAGCCGCGCGCGCTGGACCGAATCAGACCGTCGATCGTAGTAGCGATGTAGCGGGCGCCGCGTCCCATCCAATCTTGCGCGGCCTGGGCGTTCGGGACCAGCAGGCCAAGAGCCGCGTCGGAATCCAAAACGATGTCGGTGATCCGCCGCATCGCCTGCTGAACCTTCTCGTGTTGCGTCTGGCCCGGCAATCCCAAGGAATGCGAAAGATCCGTCGGCCCGATAAAGATCACATCGACGCCCTCGACCTTGACGATCTCGGGCAACTGTTCGATGGCCTCGAGTCCTTCTACCTGTAAGACGACGAGCGTCTCCTGATTGGCTTGCTGAACGTATTCGCCGAACGAGGCGGTCTGCGCGTAATCGGCCGCGCGCACACTCGCCAGCCCGCGGACGCCGCGGGGTTGGTATTTGATCGACTGAACGGCTCGTTCGGCGTCTTCCGCCGAGTTGATCCAAGGCACTTGCGCTCCCTGGGCGCCGGTGTCGAGATAGCGCAGGATAATCGGCTGTAGATTGGTGGTGACACGCACGATCGGAGTCACCCCCCGCAGCTCGGCGGCCCTCACCAGATTCTCGCAGTCGCGGGGCTCGATCGTGCCGTGCTCGGCGTCCAGGACGAGGAAATCCCATCCCTGGAAACCGAGCAACTCGATCAAGCCAGGGTCGGGATAGCGCACGAAGCAGCCAAAGACGGTTTGACCGGCTTTGAGCTTCGCTTTGGTGGAATTGGGATGCATAGCTTGGTGCTCGAGGGTGCGGAGAATGTCGGTCGGCAAACCCATCACGATCGGGCCGAAGACAACCGACCGGTTTGTCGAAAGCGCGCCGAGTCCTACGTCATCTTAAACCATTAACGTCGGGAACACATCTGGACGGCCGGAGAACGGAGTCTGGGGCGAACGCACGCGGGCTGTCGCCCCTTGATCTGGCCGGGACATGGCAAAATTCATGCCAAGCAGATAGGTGACATTTTTCGTCCGGGAGGGCGCCGAACGGAGGGATCCCCGCGGGGCTACCGGATCCCGGCCCCTGTTACTCGTTCCCAGCCCCCGACTCTCCGAACGCGCTGAGGTCGGTGGGCGGATCTTGACGGCCCGGTTCTTCCGGCACCGCTTCGCTGGGATCGGGTTCGTCGGGTGGAGTGTCTTCCGCGGCTAGTTCCGCCTCGGCGTGCACTTCGTCAGAGGCGGTGTCGGCGGGGGGCGGCTCTTGAGAATACCTGACAATCAGGCTGATTCTGCGGTTGGTGGGGTCCTCGGGGGCTTCGGGGTTTCGTAATGCGACGTCGGCGAACCCTCTCACCTGCACGATGCGTTCAGTGGCCAACCCGGTTTCCATCAGGATGCGTCTGGCCGAGTTCGCCCGGTCGGCGGAGAGTTCCCAATTCGAATAGTTCTTGCGGCCGTGGAAGGGCCGGGAGTCGGTATGTCCTTCCATAATGATTTCGTTGGGCAGCTTGTCGAGCTCCGCGGCGATCAAGCTGAGAGTTTGCCGGCCGGAGTCGCTTGGTTGAGGGCTGCCGCTGGTGAAGAACGTGCCGTTTTCATTTTCCAGCAGTTCAATACGAAGCCCCTCGGGGGTTACCGTGGAGACTACTTGATCCTTCAACGCCTCGAACTGGGGCATGCTCATGGCCTTCTCGATCTTGGCGGCCAGCCCTTCGAGGTCCTGCACCTCGACGTGGAGGCCACCGCCACTGCCGCCTTGACCACTGCCCAATTTGTCGCCGAACCCCTTGGGGTCAGTGAAGTAGGCGGCGACGGCCTCCTGCGTCTCCTGGTTGACGTTCATGAGCCAGAGCACCATGAACAGGGCCATCATAGCGGTGACAAAATCAGCGAAGGCGACCTTCCAGGCGCCCCCGTGATGGCCGCCGCCGGCAATGACTTTTTTGATGATGATCGGAGCTTGGCCGGCTACGCCTTCTCCGCCTTCTTCTGACTCCCCTTGCATGAGGCCTCCATTTCTTGAAACGTGGGCCTGTTCTCGTGCGGCACGCTGCGGCGTGCGAATTCGAGCGCCATGATCGGCGGGTGGCCCTTGACGAATCCGACCAACCCAGCCTTCAGAACTCGGTAGTAGGCTCCCTCCGCATCGTCAACGGCGCTCATCGCGCCCGCCAGGGGAGAGAGAAACCCGTAGCAGGTAAGAATGCCCAGGAAGGTCCCTACCAAGGCGGCGGCCACCTTGTGTCCGAGCTCTTCCGGCGGGCCTCCGAGCGAACGCATGGTGATAACGATGCCCAGCACTGCGGCGACGATCCCCAGCCCGGGCAGGGCGTCCGAGACGGTTGTCAGCGAGTGGATAGGTTGGTGGTTATGCTCGTGATGGACCTCCAGATCGGACTCGATCATCTGATCCAGGTCAAAAGGGGGAACGCCGCCGGTGATCGCCATCCGCAGCGTGTCACAGACGAAATGCAGGGCATGGTGGTATTTGAGGAATTTCGGGTGCTTCTTGAAGATTTCACTCTTGTCGGGGGCCTCGACGTCGGCCTCGAGCTTCATCATGCCTTGCTTTCGAGCCGTCTGGAAAATCGTGTTCAACAAGATCAGCGTGTCGACATAGGCGGCTTTGTTATATCGGCTGCCGCCGAGAATCTTGCCGAAATTCTTGAGCAGCCGCATCAGAACCGGCATGGGAGTGGCAATGACGACGCTCCCCAGGGCGGCCCCCCAGATGATGAGGAACTCCGAGGGTTGGATCAAAACCGCCATGTCTCCGCCATGCATCAGGTACCCGCCGAAGACGGACCCCATCACGATAACAATGCCGATGATCGAAAACATGGTGGTTCTTTGGGTGCAAGACTCGTATCGGCCCAGATGGGGGGAAGATTTATCCGCCGCCTTGCTCGATCGGTCGCTAAACCAAGCCGGCCGGGATCAACGGATGTGGGGAAGGGTACCCGGAACCGCCTTTTGTCGTAACCTGGTACAAGACGATGTCTTCCGGCCCGGACCCTTCTACCTCTCCTGTCACGCCTGGTCCGCCCCCGCCGAGTTGGAATGGCGGATTCCGCCGCGTCCTGCCGGGCGTGATGGTGCAGCGCAAATCCCGTGTCTGGCTGCACCTATTGCTGTTTGCGCTGACGGTGGTTACGACGACTGTCATGGGCGGGTGGATATACTCGGCAAGCCTGTTGACCATATTGACCGCGCACGAGTTCGGCCACTACTTCGCCGCCCGCTATCATCGCGTTAAGGCGACGCTGCCGTACTTCATACCGTTCCCTTCGTTCCTAGGCACGCTGGGAGCCGTGATTCGCATGTCCCCCTACATTCCGAGCCGGCGGGCACTTTTCGACATCGCGGCTGCCGGGCCGATCGCCGGTCTTGTGGTGGCCATTCCGTTGAGCATCGCCGGCGTCGCCATTTCGGAACACGTGCCGGCAGGAGACCCGGAGGGGGTCATCATTCTCGGCGACCCATTGCTTTTCAGGGTCATCGAGTGGTCGCTTTTGGAGCCGCGCGGCGAGGACGTCGAGCTGCTTCTGCATCCGGTCGCCTTTGCCGGCTGGGTGGGACTCTTTGTCACGGCCCTCAACCTGCTGCCGATCAGCCAACTCGACGGCGGACATATCGGCTACGCACTGTTTGGCCGCCGGAGCCGGTTCATCGCCGGTCTTGCGTTCGTCGCCCTAGCGCTTGTGACCCTCTTGCACGGCTATCACTATACGATCATGCTGGTCTTGTTGTGGTTCATGGGCATCAAGCACCCACCGACGCTCAATGACTCGCTGGAGTTGGGCCGCGGCCAGAAAATCGCCGCTATCGCCCTGGGCGTTATCTTTGTGCTGAGCTTCACGCCCTCGCCCTTTCAGTTTTAGTCGGAACTATTTGGGCGACGTGGCGCACGCATTCTTGCGTGCCGTGTCGCCATTCGTGGCGACATGTTTTGTTGCCGCGCCGGCTCTTTCGCCAGCCGGTGAGATGCCGGCAAGAATGCCGGCACGGCACGCTGAAAGAGTGCGCCACGTCGCTTTCGATGCCGACATTTTCGAATCTATGGCGAACTCGTCTTCGCCGCAGTTCACTACTCATACTTGCCGGCCGCCAACCCGCGGACAAAGGCGACATCCCCTTCTAGGAAATCAAACCGGGGCAAGTCAGCCGGCCGCTCCCACGACGCTTGTTGAAACTGACCGTAGTCGGGTTCGCCCGTGAATCGCAACACGCGGAAGAACACCAGCAGGATAGCTCCGCGTCCCGGGTAGCGGTAGCAATACCGGGTCACCTCCTCGCCGATGTCGGCGTCGATCCTAAGCTCTTCCCGCAACTCGCGTCGCAGCGTCTCAGCCGGGTGCTCGCCCGGGTTCATCTTGCCGCCGGGAAACTCCCATTTCCCAGGATGATCCTGGTCGAAGCGCCGGCGGCAGATCAAGACTCGGCCCCGCCGCTCGATGATTGCCGCCACGACTGTTTTCATGGATCCCAACCAGATCACTACTCACTCGTACGAACCAAACTCCTAGCGGAAAGCAGCGTGGGCGACCGTCGAGCCGCACAGCGTGGCTGATGAACAACCTGTCGAAAGATCACAGCCAGTCCCCCTCCTTCGAGGCTCGCAAAATACAGTGACTTTGGAACACGGGCACGGCATGCTGTGCCCTTACAATCTGAACACGGACGATGTCAGCATGATTTCCGCGGCGCGGTAGCTCGTCTTGACCGACCGGATTATACACAACTGTCGGGCCGGCCGTGGTGAGAAATGCGGGCTAGTTATAAACATTCCCCGCCAACCGGCCGATAACACAATTGGGGAAGCGCTATCATGCTGCCCATCTCATCCATCTTCAAGACGGAGCGGGAGCAAGACGTCCGTCGAACAGAACCGCGGTCGCGGTCGCGTCTGGAATCCCACAGCGAAGACCTTACCGACAGGCGAAAGCGTTCTCGCCATAAGCGGGACCCATGGGATGACGGGCTGGAGGTCGATACCTTCGAACACGTCGCCGATCCCGAGGAGGCGCCGTAGCCCAATCCGCCGCTGACCGGCGCGCCTTCGCTTGCGCTCCGACCGACCGCCACCCGCTCTGTCTCCGTTGATCCCCACCGGGCAGCGCGCAAAATCGAGTCAGTGTACCCGACCCGCTCGCCTCGCTCAGCCGGGGCCAACCAATCCGTCGGCCCATTGTGGTATTGTCGTCCTCTCGCCGCTCAAGGGCGGGCCGGATGGTCGATCAAATCCGCAACGCAGCTGTACTCGGCGCCGGAACCATGGGTTCCCGGATCGCCGCGCATCTGGCGAACGCCGGGGTTCCCTGCCTACTGCTTGATGTGGCCGCCGAAGAAGCGGACAGCCACGCCGCCCGAAATTCGATCACCGCAAAGGCCTTGAAGGGCCTCCACCAATCACGTCCTCCGGCCTTGTTTACAGCCGAAACCTCAGGGCTGATCAAAATTGGGAATTTCGATGACGACCTGGAGCGCATCCAAGAAGCTGACTGGGTCATAGAAGCGGTGGTCGAGAATTTCGAAGTGAAGCGAACACTGCTCGCCAAGGTCGACCAACACCGCAAGAGGGGATCCCTCGTCAGCTCAAACACGTCCGGACTGCCGATCGGCGCGCTAGCGGAAGGCTACTCCGAGGATTTTCGCGAGCACTGGCTGGGAATCCACTTCTTTAACCCACCGCGCCACATGCGATTGATCGAGGTCATTCCGGGCCCGGAAACGAAACCGGAGGTTGTGAATTTCCTCTCCGACTTCTGCGACCGACGCCTGGGAAAAGTTCTGGTCTACTCCCACGACCGCCCGAACTTTATTGCTAACCGCATTTTCCTATTTACGGTCATGCATACCGCCAAGATGATGATCGAGCAGGGCCTGTCCGTCGAGGAGGTCGACGCGCTGACCGGGCCGCTCATCGGGCGCCCGCGCATGGCGACCTTTCGACTGGCTGATTTCACCGGCATCGACGTGTGCCTGTTTATCGCCGAAACGCTTCATAGGCTTATTCCCGAAGACGAGAAACGAGACGTCTTCGATCCTCCCGATTTCCTTCGCCAAATGGTGGCCAAGGGCATGGCCGGCGACAAGGCCGGCCGTGGATTCTACGCCAAGGTGAAGGGGGGAGCCGGGAAGAACCGCTTGGTGCTCGACCTTGAATCGCTGGAATATCGCAAGCCACGCCCGCCCAAGTGGCCGGTGTTGGAATTGGCCCAAAACATCGCCGACACGGGCGACCGGATCCGATTTCTTCTTCACTCCGACGATCCGGTCGGGCGGTTCTTGTGGGCCACCGTTAGCGAACTGCTGCTCTACACGGCCGCTCGGATTCCGGAAATCACCGACGACATCGTGAGCGTCGATACGACCATGAAAGCGGGCTTCAACTGGCAGCTCGGGATCTTCGAGATCTGGGACCTAATCGGTGTCGAAGACTCGGTTGCCCGCATGAAAAAGGAGAAGAAGCGCATTCCGCCGCTGGTCCGCAAGGTTCTCGACTCACCCGACAAGTCTTTCTACACCGAGCGGATGGGCAAGAATTTCTTCTTCGACCCGGAACTCGGTCGTTTCCAGTCTGTCGAGGAGAGGCCGGGCACACTTTCTCTCTCCTGGGTTCGTCGCTCAAAGGGAGTTGTTGAATCGAATGAGAGCGCCGACCTACTGGATTTGGGTGACGGCGTGGCTTGCGTCGAATTTCATTCCGAAGCCAACTCGCTGGACGAAAAAGTCTCGTCGATGCTCGAAAAGGCGATCGGCCGGGTTGAGTCGCGCTACGAAGGGTTAGTGATCGGCAACGAGGGGGAGAACTTCTGCGTCGGCGCGAACTTGATGATGTTACTCGAGCTGAGTCGCGCCGGAAACTGGGAGCAGGTCGAGCGGGCGGTCAAGCAGATCCAGGGACTCTTTCGATCCTTGGGCAGCTCGAGGAAACCCACCGTCGCGGCGATCTTTCATCGCACCCTGGCGGGCGGTTGCGAGCTGGCCATGCAGTGCGATCGCGTGCAGGCTGCCGCGGAGTCCTACATGGGCTTGGTGGAGGTGGGGGCGGGGCTGATCCCGGCAGCCAGCGGGTGTACGCAGCTTCTTCAGAGGTACACCGAAGCGCTCGGCCCCGACGACAACTTGATTCCGTCAACGCGGGCGGTCTTTGAAAAGATAGGGCTGGCCAAAGTCTCTTCGAGCGCCGCCGAAGCGCGACAATGGCGACTCCTGCGCCCGGTGGACGCGATCACGATGAACCGCGACCGCCTGATTGCCGACGCCAAACAAGCGGTGTTAAACCTGGCCGCCGCCGGGTATGAAGCTTGCGCGCGCCGTCAGGTCCTGGTAGGGGGAAGCCCGGTATTGGCCGCTTTGGATCTCGACATTTACTTGGCGCACCAAGGCGGGTACATCAGCGACTACGATCGCCACGTCGGCCGGAAGCTGGCCCACGTGCTCGCGGGCGGACCCCTCTCCCAGGCGAGTCTGGTCTCGGAAGACTATCTATCAGGCCTCGAGCGGGAAGCCTTCTTGAGCCTCTGCGGCGAGGAGAAAACGCAGCAGCGGATGGAACACATCCTCAAGACGGGCAAGCCACTGAGGAATTAGGCCTTTCGACCTTGGACGATTCACGCGGTGACATAATGACATCATGAAAGCACCCCGTAGCGATAAGGTTGTCCACTACGTTACGGCTCACCGCGGCGAAGCACCGGGAACTACGCATAGCCGCCGCCAGCCGCGGTACCAGCATGCAAAGAGCGATGGAACAGGCGATCGATAGTTGGCTAATCAGAGAAGGCGACGAGCGACGGGCGAACAGGCCTTGACTCCAACTACGCGGTATCCTTCGTGGTACGGACGTACTCCAGCTTCGCAAGAAAGAACGCCGCGAGGAGATTCGGCGGGATCGGAACGACCGCTAGCTATAATTGCTACAAGGGCATCATCGAACAGACTCTCTTGAAAACCCGAGCCTGAAGCTGCACATATCTTCCCGGCACATCGCCCACCAGGACTCCACCATGCGCCAAGCCGCTCTTTGTGTCACGACCGTAGTCTCGACAGCGTTTTTAGTGCTCGCCCTTTCCGCCGCGCCGCC
Organism: Bryobacterales bacterium; assembly: GCA_965206025.1. GTDB lineage: Bacteria > Acidobacteriota > Terriglobia > Bryobacterales > UBA6623. The sequence continues at coordinate 929,113 of CBDBIU010000005.1, forward strand.
CGCGGCGAAAGAAAAGGTTCGCAAGCCCTACGGCATCGAGAAGCGCGAGCTGTGGACGACATCGCGCGTTCACGGCACGCCTGATCCGCCCAAACCCTATCGCACGGCCGTCGCGTTTCCGAATCTGCAATTCGACGAGCCGCTGACCATGACCGTCGTGCCGGGCGCGAATCGCCTGGCGGTCGCCGAACGGGGGGGCAAGATCTACACATTTGAGAACAACTTGGTCGCAGGCCGCAAGGATCTGTTGCTCGACACCGGACGAACCACCTTCGGACTCGTGTTCCATCCGCGGTTTGCCGAAAACGGGTATTTCTACGTATTCATGGACCTTCTCGAGCACCCCGGCGATTTCATGACCGATGGCAGCCGAGTGTCGCGCTATCAGGCGGAGACTGGTCGTCCCCTCCAGGCCGATCGAAGTTCGGAGAAGGTTCTCTTCGCGTCGCGCGCGGGCGGGCATAACGGGGGCTGTCTGCAATTCGGTCCCGACGGCTACCTATACGCCGCCCTTGGCGACGCCAGCGGCATCGCCGACGGCCTGAATACCGGTCAGGATATCAGCGACCTCCCGGGTTCGATCTTGCGCATCGACGTCGATCACCCCAGCGGGGACTTGCCCTATGGCATTCCCGAGGACAACCCGTTCGTGGACGTACCCGGCGCGCGGGGCGAGATTTGGGCCTACGGACTGCGGCAAGTCTGGAAGTTCAGCTTCGACTCGGCCAGCGGCATTCTCTGGGCCGGGGAAATCGGACAGGACCTCTGGGAAGAGATCATTCCCATTCAAAAAGGCGGCAACTACGGCTGGAGCGTCAAGGAAGGCAACCACCCCTTCCGCCCGGAGCGCAAGGAGGGACCGACGCCGATCCTACCGCCGCTTGTTGAGCACTCGCATACCGAAGCACGCTCGATAACCGGCGGGTACGTATATCACGGCAGCCGCCTGGAAGAACTCAAAGGAGCCTACATCTACGGCGACTACGACACGGGCAAAATCTGGGCGCTTCGATACGACGGCGAAAAGGTGACCGAACACCGCGAACTAGTCGATCCCTTGCTGCGTCCGGTTGGGTTTGGACAGGACCCGGCTGGGGAAGTCTACATCGTCGACCACATCGGCGGCCAAATTCACCACCTCGTCCCCGCCCCGCCGCCCCCTGCCGACGCGCCGAAATTCCCGCGCAAGCTGAGCGAAACTGGACTTTTCAGCTCCACCAAGGACCTCGCGCCCGCGCCCGGTCTGATTCCCTACTCGGTCAACTCGCCCCTGTGGTCGGACGGCGCGGTCAAGCAGCGCTATATCGCCCTGCCGGGCGATTCGAAGATCGAATACAACCGGGTGGTTTACCCGCAGCCGTCGCCCGGAGCTCCGCGCGGTTGGAGGTTCCCCGACGGAACCGTAGTCGTCAAGACCTTCCTGATGGAAATGGAAGCCGGTAATGCGCACAGTCTGCGCCGTCTGGAAACGCGGCTGCTGCACCACAGGCGTATGCCGGGAACCGACGAAGTCGGGGCGCAGGTCTGGCGCGGCTACGTTTACGTTTGGAATGACGAACAGACCGACGCCCACCTGTTGGATGCCGGTGGCGCCGATCTCGAGCTGACCATCAAAGACCCGAATGCCCCCGGCGGAAGCCGCGACCAGACGTGGCGCTTCCCCAGCCGTGCCGAGTGCATCGGCTGCCATACGACGCCCGCGAAATACGTCCTCGGGGTGAATACGCTACAGATGAACAAGGACCACGACTACGGCGGCGTCATCGCCAACCAACTGAGCACTCTCGAGCATTTGGGCGTTTTCGCCGAGCCGCTCCCCTGGCCGCCGGAGCATCTGCCCCGGCTCTACGACCATCGAGATGAAAGCGCGCCGCTGGACCTTCGGGCTCGTTCTTATCTGCAGTCCAATTGCGCCCACTGCCACATAAAATGGGGCGGCGGCAACGCTGACTTTCAGGTGCTGTTTACCCTGCCGCCCGAGAAGTTCGGACTCATCGACGTCTCACCCGCCCACGGCGCCTTCGACATCCCGGACGCGCGGCTACTGGCGCCGGGCGAGCCGGAGCGCTCACTGATCCACTATCGGATGGGCAAGCTCGGCCTAGGCCGCATGCCGCATATCGCCTCCAATGTCGTGGACGAGCAAGGGTTGAAGCTCATCCATGATTGGATCAAGCAGCTGCCGCGTCCCGCCGACAGCGCCGCGGCGGCTTCCAACAAGCTCGACTAGGTTGAGATCGGCGGTGGGCCCGTTACAGCGCCAACGCCTTGACACGGGAGGTAGGGGATCCCTACGCCGAGCCCTCGGCACCGACCGTAGGCCGCTTTTCTAACCAGGTGGCGAAGTGAAGTGGGTGAGAGCCTCGTCAGTACGAGGCGCTCACGGCGCGGAGACATGCCCGTGGAGAGGCCCAGCATGAGCATGTCCCAGACCGTTTCGTCGAGCGGTTCGCTCTGATGGGTGCTCATTCGGTCTCTCCAGGGTCGCCGCTGTGCGACAATTCCAGCTTCCCCGGTCCGGGAAACCGAATAAATAACCTGTTGAAAGATCGCAGCCGGCTCGAGTTACCCGGCTGAGTGCCGAGCGAAACAGCATCGCCCTCGCCCTACGTTACAATGGCTTCGGAGGAATGGCCGAGCGGTCGAAGGCGGCGGTCTTGAAAACCGCTGGCGGGGTAACTCGCCCGGGGGTTCGAATCCCTCTTCCTCCGCCATTTCCATAAGCTGGGGGCGTCTTTCGTTGACGGAGTTTTCCCGGGCGCGAAGTCCCCTTCATCCCAAAACCGCTGTCCCTTGTACGCTGGCCGAGAATCGCCTGTTCAGAGGGTCGATCATCGGACACGCTCCTGGCGTTCCCGACTCAGTTCTTGCTCCCGCACACCCTTGCAACGAGCGAATCAGAGCCGCCGGCGGATGCCCGCGGCCAGGCCTGGGATCTGGGGGACCGGGACCTGACCGGCGTCCCAACGGACAGGACCCGGCCGGTAACCAGCCGGCCTCGTCAGCTTTCGCGATCGACGACCCACTCGGCGACGGCGTAGAGCGCGCGCTTGTAATCGGAGTCGGGGAAATGGCGCAACTCGGCAAGCGCTTTTTCGGCAAACCCAAGCGCCCGCTTCCCGGCCTGTTCAATGGCGTTGTATTTTTGCAGCAGCCCGAGGATTTCGCTCAGCGGCACCGAGTCATAGCCGCCCTCCCGAACGACGGTTTCCACCCGGCTTCTCTCTTCCGGCGTACACTGCTTGAGCGCAAGGATGAGCGGCAGCGTCACCTTGCCTTCTCGCAGGTCGTTGCCCACGGGTTTGCCCAGGACCTGCTCGCTCGCCGTAAAATCCAGCAGGTCGTCGACGAGCTGGAAGGCCATCCCCAGATTCCAGCCGTAGTCCCCCAGCCGCCGCTCGGCCTCGGAATCCACATCGCCCAACACAGCACCCAGCCTTCCGCAGACGGAGAAAAGGCCCGCGGTCTTGCGGTGAACGAGGTCGAGATAGTCATGCTCGGCCATGTCGATGCGGCCCAGCAGGTCCATCTGCATCAGCTCGCCCTCGACCATCATCTGGGTCAGGTCGATCAACAGGTCAAGAACGTGGAAATTCCGCTCGCCCAGCGCCAAGCTGAACGCCCGCATGTAGAGCCAGTCGCCCGCGAGGACGCTCGTCTGATTTCCCCAGCGATGGTTGGTCGACGGCCGGCCGCGGCGTACTTCGGCGTTGTCGATCACATCGTCATGAACAAGGGTCGCGGTGTGAATAATTTCGACGACCGCCGCCAGCCGGATCGCTGCCTCGCCTTGGTAGCCGCACAGCTTCGTCGAAAGCAACAGCAGGGATGGACGCAGGCGCTTCCCGCCACCCTCCTGGAGGTATTGGCTGATCGCTCGAACGGCGTCGATCGAGCAAATCGTGTCCGCACCCATCGCTTCTTCGACGCGTTCGAGGTCTTTTGCGACAAGATCGATGATCTCGGCGCGAGTCATCGCTTGCGTCTTGATGGTGGGCATAGTCGGTGAAACCCGCGAAGCTACAGTGTAGCCCTGTTATCCAGGCGCCTGCAAATCGAAGAGGCGACGAAAGTTAACAGTCGTGGCCTGGGCAATCTCTTCGAACGTCCGCTGCTTGAGTTCGGCCAGCTTGCGCGCGGTCTCGACCACGTAGCACGGCTCGTTTCTGCGAATCTTCCGAAAAGGAGCCGGTGTCAGGTAGGGCGCATCGGTTTCCACGAGCAAACGGTCGAGGGGCAACTGTGAAGCCGTATCGCGCAACTCATCGGCGCGCGAGAACGTCAGGATCCCCCCGAAGGCGATCAACATGCCCATGTCGAGCACGCGCCGGGCCTGGGTCGCGTTTCCCGAAAAACAGTGCATGATCCCTCCCAGACCCGTCCCGCGCCAGTGTGCTTCCAATAATTCGATCGTCTCGTCCCAGGCATCGCGGGTGTGGATGACGATGGGCTTACACAGTTGGCGGGCAATTTCCATCTGACGGACAAACACGTTGCGTTGGATTTCCCGGGGTGAGTTCTCGTAATGGTAGTCGAGACCGATTTCACCGATGGCGACAACTTTCGGACGACTGGCTAGCCGCTCCAACCGCTCAAACGTTTCCGGGACGGCCTTGCCGGCGTCATGAGGGTGAACGCCGACGGTGGCATAAACCCCTTCGTAGCGGTCCGCGAGCCGGATCGCCGGCTCGAGATCGGGCGGGCCTTCGCCCGTTCCGATAGCGAGAAGCAGATCAACACCCGCCTCGCGCGCTCGGTCGAGGACTTCGTCGCGGTCTTTGTCGAACGCCGCATCGTCCAGGTGACAGTGGGAGTCCACGATCACTGCAGGGCGGCCCCGACGGGTGCGTCTTCGTGGAAGCCGACCAAGCAGGGCTTGCCGTCCGCGTTCGTCGCCGCGACGACCATGCCGTTCGACTCGATGCCGCGGAGCTTGCGGGGTGCGAGGTTGGCGACTATCACAACCTTTCGTCCGACCAAGCTTTCCGGGGCGTAGGCCTCGGCGATGCCGGCGACGATCGAGCGCGGCTCGGCTTCGCCGATATCAACCATCAAATGCAGCAGGCGGTCGGCTTTCTTGACCTTCTCGGCCGACTTCACTTGGCCGACCCGCATCTCCACCTTGGCGAAATCTTCGATGTCAATTTTCGGCGAATCCGGCGGTGGCTGCGCCCCATCAACGACCGGGGGCTCTTTGGCCTCTTCTTTGCCCATAATCTCTGCTTGCTCCTTGAGAACGATTTCTTCAAGCTGCGCCAGCTTTTCGAGCGACTCCCCCACGTCGAGCCTCGGGAACAAGGCCACGGCTTTGTCCACTCTGGTTCCCGCTGCGAGCTGACCCCATTTCAACTGCTCCAAGCGAGCTTGCTCGAGCAATGCGGCTTGGCCCAATAATCGCCAGATATCGGCCCCGGCCTTGGGCATGACCGGGTAGAGCAGCGCCGCAGCGATTCGCAGCACCTCGGCTGAGTTGTAGAGCGTTGCCTCCAACTTCCGGCGGGCCTCGGGAGCATCGTTCTTAGCTAGCTCCCATGGCTTTTGCTCCACGATGTATTTGTCCACGGCCCCCAGAAGCGACCAAATCGCCTCCAGGCCGCGGGAAAACTCAAACCTCGTGAAGAGCTTCTCGACGCGGGCGATCGTGTCGTTCGCCAGATTGGCCCAGTCGCCCTGGGCGGCGGCTTCCGGTTGGATGATCGACCCTCCCAGGTAGCGATGGATCATGGTCAGCGTCCGGCTGACGAGGTTGCCCAATCCGTTCGCCAGATCGGCGTTGTACCGGCCCACAAGCCCTTCGTAGCTGAAGTTGCCGTCCTGTCCGAAAACGATCTCCCGCAGCAAGTAATATCGCAGCGCCTCGATCCCCATAACTTGGTCAATGGGTTTCGCGCGCACGATATTGCCCTTCGACTTGCTCATCTTTTGTTCCTGGAAGATGAGCCAGCCATGCGCATAGATGCATTTGGGCAGCGGAAGATCAGCGGCCATCAAGAACGCCGGCCAGTAGACCGCGTGAAAGCGGACGATTTCCTTGCCGACAAGGTGTAGATCCGCCGGCCAGAGCTGATGAGGATCCTGATTTTCCGTGCCGTAGCCGAGCACGGTCAAATAGTTGGCCAATGCGTCGAACCAAACGTAGAATACGTGCCCTTCCTCTTCGGGCAAGGGGATGCCCCACTTCAGGTTCGAGCGGCTGATCGAGATGTCCTTGAGACCGCCGCGGACAAACGAGAGTACTTCGTTGCGGCGCGTTTCCGGTCGTATGAAGTCGGGGTTGTCTTGGTAGAACTTCAGAAGTTTGTCTTCATAGCCGGAAAGCTTGAAAAAGTAGTTTTCCTCAGTGACGGTTTCCGTCGCTCGTCCGCAGTCGGGGCAGGGCGCGCCAGGCTCGGCATCGGCTACGTAGAGTTCACAGTTGAAGCAGTATTGGCCGCTGTAGGATCCCTTGTAGATCGCGCCGTTCCGCTTGCAGCGGTCGAAGAGCCACTGCACCGTGCGGGCATGCCGGGGCTCCGTGGTACGAACGTAGTCGTCGTAGTCGACCCCGAGATCGTCCCATTCCCGCCGAAAGGCTCCCGAGACCCGGTCAGCGTAATACTTTGGTTGCCAACCGGCCTTGCGGGCGGCCCGCTCGACGTTTTGGCCGTGCTCGTCGGTGCCTGTCGAGAGGTACGCCTCGTCTCCCATCATGCCGCGAAAGCGCTTGATCGTATCCGCCACCAACGTTGTATAGGCGTGGCCGATGTGGGGAGTCGCGTTGACGTAGTAGATGGGAGTCGTTAGGTAATACTTCATTCGCTCTCTTGACTCAGCCGCAGGAACTCGAAGTTGGCTTGGTGCCAGACTTCCTTGAAGGGCACCCCTTTTTCGAGGGCGATTCGGCGGCAATCCTCATATTCGGGTGCAAAGTTCCGGACCGTTCCGTTTTCCGAGGCTACTTTGATTCTGACCTTCCCGTAGATTGTTTCCACGGGATCCAACCTGCGTTCCAGGACTCGGCGCTCCACCGGGTACATGCGGATTCCCAAAGTCGTTGTCTCGGTGAACAGCAACTCACTCAGCTTCTCTCGGTCTTCGGGTTTCGCCAGCACCGAAATCATGAATCCCGGGCGGTCCTTCTTCATGTACACCGGCGCGAGGGTTGCATCAAGAGCACCCGTGTCAAGCAGCCGTTCGCGGACGTAACCCGCCACCTGCGGATTCATGTCGTCCACATTGGCTTCGATGACGAAGATCTGTGTCGCCTCCCGAGCCTGGCTTTGCTCGCCAATCACAGCGCGAAGCAGGTTCGGGCGTTTCTTGAAGTCGCGATCTCCGGCTCCGTAGCCCACGCTGCCGATTCGCATCGCCGGCATGGTCCCGAACTCGTCGGCCAACGCGGTCACAATCGCCGCCCCGGTCGGAGTGGTCAGCTCGGCCGCCGGGCCTTCCGAATACGTCGGAATGCCCTGCACGAGCGCCGCCGTCGCCGGGGCCGGTACCGGCATCACCCCGTGCGCCGCCTCGACGGTTCCGCTTCCCAGGTTGAGCGGTGAGCAGTAGACTTTTTCGACGCCCAAAAGGTCGAATGCTATACAGGAGCCGACGATATCGGTGATCGAGTCCAGCGCGCCCACCTCGTGAAAGTGGACCTTTTCGACGGGTATCTGATGGATGGCGGCTTCGACTTCTCCGAGGCGACGGAAGATGCGAATGCTTCGTTCCTTGACGCGTTCGGAAAGCTCGCTTCCGGCAATAATTTCTTCGATGCGGCTCAGCGAGCGGTGATGGTGGTCGTGCTCTACCTGGACCGTAAAGTTTGTGCCCCCGATGCCGGAACGTTTGCACTTTTCAAAATGCAGCTCAAGCCCTTCGAGACCCAGTCTTGCGATCCCCTCACGCAATTCGTCCGCATCCGCCCCGGCGTCGGCCAACGCGCCGAGCAGCATGTCGCCGCTGACGCCGGAAAAGCAGTCTAGGTAACAGATTTTCACTGTCTCAGCGCCCAAGGAGGCTAGCCCGTTCTTCTCGCCACCGGACGCTGGCGGCACTCGATCGGCTCGCCGTCCTCAACATCGCGCGCAACCGCGCCCGAACTATTCAAGAAATTGTGCGCCGAGCGGCGCGCGCGTTGCCTTGGCGGGCTTCTCAGGCACTTCGCCTCGCTACCTGGTCGGACAAGCGGCTAGACGCCCAACTCCGCGGAAACCAAACACTTAATCCTAACAGATCATCGCAGAGCAACCTTCCGCACGGGGCGCGAGTGGCGGGAGGGGTTTGGTCCGTAGGGTTGCGGTACTTGACAAGCCCCGTGTTGGTCCTGGTTAGCGGTGCGGGCTAAGCGTCGCCCTGCGTTCCGCTTCAAAAATCGGCCTTGCCGTCAGATCAAAGAATTGCCGGTCCGTACGTCGCTGAATTCTCCGCGATCTTGTAGTGCGAAACGGTAGAGCCGCCCGTGGTCTATCCAGACCGTTAGTTGGACTATCCGATCGCATACTACCCGCTGGCTCGACACGATAGACCGCAGCCCAATCTGAAACTGGGCCACGGGGCGATCCCTGTTGAAATGAACAAGTTGGGGCATGTCTCGCTGGATCCGCGCTAGGACCTCTTACTTTGGCACGTCGGGTGCTCTATTCCTGGGCGAAATGAAATTCCAAAGAAAGGCAAAGGAAAAGACGATGACCCACCAAGCGCTTCGAGTTTCCGCCATATTCACCATGTTCGCAGCCGTGGCGAGCGCGGCCATTTACCCGCCAAGCCCCGGCGATCTTAGCGTCGCGATACCGTTTCAATTCATCGTCGGCGACAAGACCATGCAAGCCGGCAACTACCTCGTTCACCGAGATGGCGAGACGGGTGTTCTAGACATCTGTGAGGACGGGGTCTACTGCGCGACCGTGGTGGCGGGCCGCGTAGGAGCCGACGATTTCGCCACGGAACCGCAGTTGGTGTTCAAGCGTTGGGGAGCGAGTTGCGTCCTGGTGCAGATCTGGTTTAGTGAAGCAGACGGCTATCAAGTGCCCGCGCAGGGGCCCTCGGCGGAAACAGTCGCGGCGACCTCCGAAACCGCCTACCTCAGCGCCCGAGAGCTGTACTTCCACCATATGGAAGGCCTGCCCGTCGCCTGGCACTGAGCGTCCCGCCCTCCGAACCGCCGCCCTTGCTCACGGTCCCCAGCCGCTGCTCGGCTTCCAACGCTTCCTTAGCCGCACGGATCTTCTCCAGCCGCTGCTCGCGCCCGCGCAATGCCTCCGGCAGTTCGTCGCTGCGGTTGTCGGGGCCGTAAAGTTCGTCTTCCGCCTCGTCGGTTTGTTGCGCTTGTTCGAGCAACTGTCGAATCTCTTTTCCCAGCCGTTGCTCCTCTTCTTTCATGCGCTGGTAGCCACTCATGCCACCTTGGCTTCTATAGTCGGCAGCGCGGGCAGCACCTTCGTGGCCAGCCACTCCATCGAGCGGCGCCATTTGGCCCTGTCGTCCCAATCCTTGGAAGTCATCAGCAGGGTCCCGAACCCTCCGCTCACTTCCCAGACCTCTTCCAGTTGCCGGATGCAGGACTTGACGTCCCCTATGATGCACACTTTCTTCAGCATGTATTCCGTAGTGACGTCTTCGTCGGGCATCTCGGGGTCAGCTTTCACCAGCGCCAGGACATTCGCCGCCGCGAAGATTCCAACCAGATACTCAACCGAAGTCCTAAACGTGCCGTTGAGTACGTGGTCCCAGGCCTCATCGTTCGATTCGCCAACGTAGATGCTGCGCGGAACCCTCCAGATCGAGCGGTCCGGCTCGGGGCGCCCTTTCTCCCGCGCTCCCTCGCAATAAGTCCTCCATTGAACCGGTAGTATGTTGGCGTGTAACAAGTTCGGGCTGATCGGCATGTAACCTCGTTGCCCGGCCATGCGCGCCGCCTTCGACTCGCCCCGGATCACGCTCATCGCGATTGGCGGATGCGGTTTTTGGTAGGGCTTGAGCAGCGTTCCCATCTTCAACTTATGGTCGGGATTTTCTACCTTGATGCGCCAGAACTTGCCTTGGAAGTCGAACGGCGGGTCCGTCTGCCAGAGTTTGAGGATCATGTCGATCCCTTCCAGCGTCATCAGCCCCTGCGTTTTGGGATCAGGCAGATCGAACAGTCCCCAATCGGTCGGCGTACCCCCTTGCCCGAAGCCGCAGTTGAAACGCCCCCGGGCGAGGTGGTCAAGAAACGCGAGACGGACGGCGACGTTCACCGGGTGGTGCTGGGGAATGATCGAGACGCCCGTGCCGAGGCGAATGTTCTTGGTTTGCCCCAAGCAGTAGGCGATGAATACATCGTTCGACGGAATCGGCTCCCATTCCAAGGTATGGTGTTGGCCAATCCAGCCCTCGCTAAACCCCAGCTCATCGGCGTGGACGACAAACTCCAAGTCTTCCTCGAAACACTCCGTCCGCGACTTCTCCGGCGGGTGTAGCGGCATCATGAAGAAGCCAAGCTTCATAGGTGAACCCCTGTTTGCTGATTTCCGTCGGGATAGAACCGCTTAGCCGACACGGAATTTCTTCTGCTCTACGCCAGCCGTTGCAAGACGGAATAGCCCATCATGACGAGCATCACGAAGGAGGCAATCCAAAGAGCAAAGGTGATCCAGCCCTTGGGGACGATCGCCTTCGGCAGGTGAACATAACGCAGATACAGGGTAGAGAAGCTGACGACCGGCAGCATCAAAGCTTGCCCCACCCCGCCGATGATCACCATCAGAACAGGGTCACGCAAGACCATGTAGACGAGCACTGGGCCAAGCAGCAGAATGCTGGTGAATATCCGTGTCGCCCTCACCCGCGCTCGGTAGTTCCGCCCGTCGTAGACTCGCATCAAGGCGGCGAAGTCCGCGAACATGCGAGCCGTAGCGGCGGTTCCCGCAAACAGTGACGAGTATAGCACCGCGATCGCACCCACCAGAAAAACGTATCGTGACCAATCTCCCAGCGTCTCGGTGTATACGCTCGAAAGGATACTGATCGTTTCCGATCCCTGAGGGACGACCCCCAGAGCGTGCAAAACACCCGCTCCGAGCAAGTAAAATGCCACTGTCGAAAAGGTGTAGATGACCATCGCGGAGAGAACGTCGACGCCCATCACGCGGATCCAGCCCCGAGCCCGACTCACCCAAGCTGCCGTGCTGTCCCCCGACCCCGCGAACCGAGCATACCCTTTCTCGATGCACCAATAGGGATACTGAATCAGGTCCGTGGACCCCATGCCCGTGATGCCAAACACCGCCACAGCGGTTACCAAGCTACCCTCGGGCACGTGAAATCTTAGGCCCTCGAGCAAGCGGGACCACGAAAAGTAAGCCGGCGTGGTCAACAGCAATACGGCTGCACTGGCGGTCGTCACCGTGAAGGCAATGACCATGACGACCGAGACCCTCTCCACTAAGCTGTAGCGGCCGATCAACAGCAAGACAAACGTAACAACCATTACGATCCACACCCAGGCGCCAACCGACACCACGGGGACAATCTCGTTGAGGACCTCGGAGATGCCCGCAAACATGCCGCCGTGTGTCACCAGAGAGATTGTTTGCATCAGGGCCCAGCACCAAACGACCCACGAAACCCCGAAACGCGGACCGGGCGCCCGGTCCATGGCCCGCAGCCCGGTTTCGCCCGTGCCAATGGCATAACGGCCAAGTTCGTTTTGCACGACAACTTTGATAAGGCAACTCACTAGGATGAACCAGAGCAGGCTGTAGCCGTTCTCGGCTCCCAGCACCGTGGTGGCAATCAGTTCACCGCTCCCGACCACGCCGGCGCCGACGATCAGCGCCGGTCCGATTCGTCGGAACGCGCCGAGAAAGGTCTTTGGCGGGACCTCGATGCTTTCGGGACGAAGTGCGTAAGGGTCTTCGGAGCTTTGATGTGCCATGATAAAGCGCCTCAGGATAGGTGAGTGTGGGTGGGCTGTGTCAAGCCGGCACGTCTCGAGTCAGCCAGCCAAGAGCAGTGCGGACCAAGCCTGGTCCGCGTCGTTTATGGGATTAGGTTGATCGGTTTCTCAACAGATATTTTCGTGCGCGACAACAGCGCGGTCGCGGATTGAGTCATCCTCGCTGTGGGTCTATCCTCCTATCAGTCAGGATCGACCCTCGTCAGCCGCCCGCGAGGGACAGCCGGAACGCGGCCATCTCCTGGCCGTTGCGAACCAGCAAGACGTCGCCGACCAGCACCGGGTGGTTCCAGGTCTTGCCCTCGATCGCCGGGAACCGCGCCAGCTCCGTGAATTGGTCGGGGGTCGCGCTAACCAGCGCCAGCTCACCTTCCTCCGACACCACCAGCAGCAAGTCCTGGTCGGGCAACAGCACGAGCTGGCCGCTGCCGTAGCGTCCTCCCTTCCACTTGCGCTTGCCGTCCTCGACGTCGATGCACGCGAGGATGCGGCCGTCGAAGCCGAAGGCATAGCCTTCGTGAACGACGAAGTCGTTGAAGAAGGGCTTCAGCCGGACCGACGTCCAGCGCTCTTCGATGGTCCATCCGCCGGATCCTCGCGCAACCGCGATGCGTCGCATGCCGGTCGTGTCGCCGCGGCTGATCAGGATGTCGCCGTCCGCGATCAGGGCCGGCTGCACGATGCGAGTGCCGCTCGGCCAAGGGTGCTCCCAGAGCAGCTTGCCATTGGCGGGCGCCACGCTGGTCGCGCCGGCTGTGCTCATTAGCAGGATCTGTGCGACCCCGTCGATCGTCAATCGATGTGGCGAGCTGTAGCCGGCGCCGCCGTTCGGGCCGAACCAGCGCGGATCGCCGGTGGCGAGGTCGTAGCCGACGAGCGCGCCTTCAACAGCGACAATGACCAGGTCGTCGACCACCAACGGCGAGCTCGCAAAGCCCCAGTACGGGACCTTTGTATCGGTGTCGGCCGCCGCGTTGCGCGACCACGCGACGGTGCCGTTAGCAGCGTCGAGCACGTTCAGGATTCCGGTCGCGCCGAATGTGTATACGCGACCGTCGCTGAGGGTCGGCGTCCCGCGCGGACCGGCGCCGCCCATCGACTCCCAGAACCGGGTCGCGTCCCGGTGTCTCCACACCGGCTCGCCGGTGGTCGCGTTGTAGCAGGCGACGACCTCGTCGTCGCCGCGCTGTTCCTGGGTGTAGAGGAGGTCGCCGCGCACCGCGAACGACGACCAGCCCGGTCCGATCGAACGGCGCCAGAGTTCGACCGGCGGCGATTGAGACCAGTCGGTCACGATCCGCACGCCGGAGATGACGCCGTCGCGATCGGGCCCCCGAAAGCCAGGCCATTCGGCGCTTGCCTCCGCTGCTGCCGGAGCCGACGGGAGCGCCACGAACTCGGCGCCGGCTCGGGCCAGGAGCCGCTCCTCAGAAGTCTCTGCCCATCGCCACGCGAAATCCGCGGAGCCGCCGCCGCTGATACCGTTGAACCGGACAAGCGTCCACCCGCCGCACGCGATCAGGATAGTCACGACCATCGCGGTGCGCCGAGGCCCGTCAGCGAGGCGACCGCCGGCCACCGCCCATGCGACGAAGGCGAGGCTCAGAATCGGGCTGGCGAATAGGACGAACATGATTCCCATCATCCCCGTCGCAATCGACTGGTGGATGATGCGCGATGTAGCGGCCAGCGCGACGATCATCAGCACGACCGCGCCCCAGCGCTCGGACCGAGGCGCCCGGGAGAAGAACGCCCACCACACGACGACCGCCAACCCGCCGAGGAGTGCGCCCAGCGGCGCGATGTACCCCGCTATGGGCCCGGACACGACGATGGGGACGACATAAAAGGCCAGCCACTGCAGCACCACGGCGACCACGCCGGGCCACAGCCGGAGCGACTTCTGAGGAGTCGATTCGTCCGTCTGTGCGTTGGCCATTATCAGACCATGTTCTCCCGACAACTTAGTCTTTCGGCGGATACTGCTTGCTGAAACCCGATTCCCCAAGCTGCACGGAAAACGCTCCATCCGGCTGAATGGTGGCTTTGATAAATTCCCCGCCGCTTTCGCTGCCCTTGTTGGCGATGAACCGCGGATCTGTGTTCAGCTCCGGACCGGTTCGGACGTTGCGGTACATTTGCCAGATCGTCTCCAGATCGGGGCTGGTGTTCAGTGTCTGCATCGTCACAGGCTCAGCTCCTTTCCTCGGAGCATTGTTGAGCACAACCACACGGGGACGAATGCTGTGGACAAATACCGTGTTATTGCTCGCGTCCAGTCCGTGATGGGAGATTTGAAACAGATCAACCGTCCCAACCAGGTTGCTGGGGCAGACCAGCTCCGCCTCCACATTCCACGTTAGGTCGCCCGTATCGAGGAACCGGAAATTCCCATACTTGAACAGTACGGCGATGCTGGCGGCGTTTTCCGGCAGGCTCGGTGCGAACTCCGGCCGATCGGGTGGATCTCGTTTGTCCGCGCACAGCGGGTTCATGGCCGCCGAAGCTTGTTCGCTGGGTGCTACCTTCCTATACGAAGCGACCGAGAGCATCTCCACGGGTGGCAACCCCTCACTTTGTTTTAGGCTAAACGTGTCCCCAGCCTTCACCGTTCGAGACTGGCCGCCGGTGACTTTTTGATGGAGCGACAGGAGCTCCGGGTAACCGTCGCCGACCCCTTCCGGATCGTCTACAATCCCGTGGTCGTAGATGTTCGTGATCGGGATCAGTTGGCTCAATTTGTACGTCCCCCCCCAGTGGTCGCCGTGGAAGTGAGTGACGATGAAATGATCGATCTGCTTGAGACCCGCTACCTCCGCGGCGACATGATGCATGCGAGCTGCATGACTGTCCTTGTTTTCACCCGAGTCAATGAGGATCGACTCACCGGCGGGGGTGACGATGAGCGTGGCGGCGCCGCCGTCAACGTCAATCCAATAGATATCGGTCACGTCGCGCTCGGCGACTGGAGCGCATGCGGACATGATGGCCAGAAACATAAGTGTAGTTGCCCTTGGCATGATTTTTTCTCCGGAACTGGAAACTTCCCCCTACTCCTCATCCGATTCCAATTTCGCGCAAGAAAGCGCGGTTCTTCTTGGCGATGGGCAGCGGCTTGTCGAATGGCGCGGGGTACATATCCTGCTCGACGGTCGCCCAACCGTCGAAGTCAACGGCTTCGAGAACATCTCTCAACGCGAAGAAGTCCACGGTGCCTTGCGATAATTCACAGAACATGCCCTTCGTGACGGCCGGTGCAAAGGCGATGCCTTCACGCTCGACTTGCTCGCGGATTTCCGGATCCACGTTCTTGAAGTGGAAATAACGAATACGGGCATGATGCTTGCGGACGAATTCCACGGCATCGCCGCCCCGGTAGGAGTGGTGGCCGGTGTCAAGACAGAGAAAAACGCGCTCGGGATCCGTCTGCTCCAAAAACGCTTCGATCTGATCTTCGTACTCGACGTGCGTTTCGGCGTGAGGATGGAAAACGAGTTTGAGTCCGAAACGCTCTTTCGCCAGATCCGCCACTTCGTGGGTCGTTTCGATGAGCGTGCGCCATTGGTCATCGCTAAGCTGATCCGACCGCAGCGACTCGCCAGTGGCAACGTCCGTGTACGTGTCATCAATCAACATCAGATACCGAGAGCCGAACGACGCCATGATGGTCCCGACCGCGGTGAGTTCCTTTTCGATAAGCCCCCACTCGCCGGCATCTTCGAAGTGCCGCATAACGAAACCTCCCGAGAGCTTCAGTCCGCGACCGGCGATTTCAGTCTTTAGGGTTGGAAGGTCCGTGGGAAGGTAGCCGTAGGGGCCGAGTTCAATCCATTCGTAGCCGGCTTGGCCGACCTCATCGAGGAACTGTCGCCAAGGTGGCTGTTTGGCATCGTCGGGCATGCAAACACCCCACGCGGCGGGAGCGGATCCGATTCTAACGTTCATGGGATGGTTTGGCGGCCGGCCTGAATTGCGGGTCGGGCAAGTGGCCTAGCCTGTTCACGGCGCAGGAGCATCCATTCATCTATTTACCTTCTAATTCAATGAACTATAAGGATAATCTGGTGCTCCACATGAATTGTTGGCGCCATCCGTCCATTTCGCGAATACAGGTATGCGCTCCAATCAACTTGTCGAGGTGTCGCGGGTGAGATCAGCTTGGGCGCAGTGCATTGCGCCCGCGGTCGGCCACCATGCGTAACCGGATTTGCCGAAATGATGCACTTAGCCTCAGTAGTGCAGCTTCTGCCGCTCCGCCCTAGTCTTTTCATACTGCGCGCGGCTCTTTTGTACGGCTTCGTCCGCGCTGACCTCGGACGGGGCGACGTCCCACCAGACACCGGACGCCTCGGGCTGGCGAACGCGGGAAATCTCAGCGGCAATGACGCAGGCGCCGGATTCGCCGCGAGCTTCGTTGAGGGCGGAGCAGAGCTCGTCCGGCGTGGTCACGTACCAGCCTTTGGCGCCCATGCTTTCGGCATGTTGCTTGAAGTCGACGCTGACGTCGTCACCCTCCAGACGATTGGTCGTGGCATCGCGACGCCGGAATTCGTTGCCGAAGGCTTGGCCCACCGTCCCCAACTGCAGACCCTTGATGCTCTGAAAGCCATGATTCACGCAAATCACGACCGTGATCTTGAGACCCTCCATTACCGATGTGACGATCTCTGAGGGGTTCATCAAGTATGTGCCGTCGCCTATGAGAACGTACACCTCCCCGCCCGACTGCGCCATGCGGACGCCGATGCTCGCCGGGATTTCATAGGTCATGCACGAGAACCCGAATTCCAGGTGGCAGCCACGTCCTCCGGTGGCGTCCCAGAGTTTAAGCAGGTCTCCGGGCGGCAGGCCGGCGGCGGCGACGACCACGTCGCCATTCTTGGTCGTATCATTGAGCGCCCCGATCACCTGGCCTTGGCTCATGGGCTCACCGGGGTGTTGGACGTAGATGTCCTCGGCTACGGTCTGCTGCCACGCGCGTTTTGCGGCGGCGACTTCCTCGACATAGTCGGCATTCGGTTGCACCCCCGCCGCCTCGGCCGCCTTGTGAAGCTCGCGCAGGGCCTCGCGGGCGTCGGCAAGTATGGGGACCGCACCCTGCTTATGGGCGTCGTGGCCGCATACGCTGATGCCGATGAACTTGACGTCGGGATTCTGGTAAAGCCCCTGCGAGCCGGTCACGAAGTCGGCCATGCGCGTACCAACACAGATGACCAAATCCGCGTCGCGGAAGATCTTTGCCGCGCACGGCGTGCCCGTTACCCCGAGACCGCCCAACAGCAGGTCGGAGTCCTCTTGGATCGCTCCTTTGCCGGCAAACGTCTCGCCCACAGCGATGCCGAAAGCTTGCGAGAACTTCTGCAATTCCTCGCGGGCTTCCGAATAATGGACGCCGCCGCCGGCGACGATGACAGGCCGCCGGGCCGCTTTCAGTAACGCAACCGCATCCTGAATGCGCTGGCGATCGGGCATGCGCCGCTCGATCGGCCAGACTCGTTCTTCGAAAAAGTGCGCCGGGTAGTCGTAAGCATGCGCCTGAACGTCTTGCGGAAGACACACCGTGACCGCACCCGTGTCGGCCGGGTCGGTAAGAACCCTCATCGCCTCAGGCAGAGCGGTGAGCAACTGTTCAGGCCGCGAAATCCGATCGAAGAAGCGGCTTACCGGGCGGAAACAGTCGTTGACGCTTACGTCGCCCGAGATCGGGTGCTCGAGCTGCTGCAACACCGGACCCTGATAGCGCGTAACGTAGTAGTCGGCCGGCAACAGCAGCACCGGGAGACGATTGACGGTCGCCGTCGCCGCTCCCGTGATCATGTTGGTCGCGCCCGGTCCGATCGACGACGTGCAGGCCAGTGTCGAGCGGCGCGCCGTCGCCTTGGCGTGTCCGATGGCCGTGTGGACCATGGACTGCTCATGGCGGGGCTGATAGTAAGGGAGGTTTTGACCGTATTCGAGCAGCGCCTGGCTCAACGTATGCACGTTGCCATGTCCAAAAATTCCAAAGATGCCCGGGATCAGGCGCTGCCTCTGACCATCGCGCTCACTGTATTGGACCTGAAGATACTTCACCAACGCTTGCGCCATGGTCAGGCGCTCGGTCTCGTTGCTGGTACTCATTGTCCGCTTCCTCCTATCGTCTTTTGCGACGGCCCTCGGATCGGCCCGCGCGCGCCGGCCGCCGTCCGTGCGTCCCCTTCGTTGACACCCGCTTCAACCTGTCGCGTTCAGCAGACAGGCACAGACAAGAGTATGCCGCAGAATGGGGGCGGGCCACAACGTAAGACGGGATTTTTCCGGCCTTGCCGTCGCCACTCCGGGGCAACCCTGGCGCGCAAGGCGGGTTAAGCTAAAAACATGGCCGACTTCGCGGTCACCGAGCTGGACAGCGGGATTGATTTTTCCAACCTCCCCTACTGGGACGTGATAATCGTGGGGGCGGGCCCCGCGGGACTCGCCGCCGGTCTCACGACCGCCCACCGAGGCCTGACGACGCTGGTTGTCGAAGCCAAAAACAGGCCCGGCGGCCAGCCTCAATTCCTTTACGCGGATAAAAAGATCGTCGATGTTCCGGGCTTCCCCGACGGGGTTACCGGGGAGGAGCTTTCCGCTCGAGTGTTTCGCCAGGCGGAAGATGCACTCGTTCAATTTCGCTTCAACGAAGAGCTTGCCGCCATCGAAGACACCGAGCGGGTAGAAAAAGACGACCCCCTGAAACGAGTCGTGACCAACGGCGGGGGTTATCTTTGCCGCAAAGTGATCATCGCCTGCGGACTGTTGCACTACCCGAGAAAGCTGCCCGTTCTCGATCAGCTCAGCTCGAAAAAGGTCTACTACAAAATACCCAAGATAGGCGACTACGAGGAGAACCAGGTCGCTGTGGTTGGCGGCGGCGACTCCGCGATGGACGCGGCCCTGATGGTTCTGCAGCGAAACGGCCGGGTCGATATGCTCATCCGCGAAGAGGTTCCGATCGGGAAGGCGGATTCCCTCGCTCGAATCCGCCGTCTCGGCGGAAAGATCCATACGTCGAGTGAGATCACGGCGGCGGAATTCCGCGGCGACAAGATCGTCCTCACGCTGTCGGACGGAAACCATGTGGAGTGCGACTTGGCCATCGTACAGATCGGTTTCCTTTCCGCCAAAGAGACGTTTCAGCGCCTCGATCTGCGATTGAATCACAACGGCAGTATCGCCATCGATCCCTACTACGAGACGAGCCGGCGGGGGATCTTCGCCGTCGGCGATGTCCATGGCGACATCAAACTCATCACCGTGGCTTGGGCCGAAGGCATTCAGGCCGCTATCTATGCCTTCAAGGAGATCACCAGCCCCTACTGGCTAAACGAAAAGCGATTGCGCGATCAGAAGATCACCCTGATCGGCGAAAAGATTACTCAGGCGGCACAAAGCCAAACTCTTGCCAAGCGAAAGGGTAGGTGATCCGAGGGGTTGAAGCTTCTAACCTCAAGCCGACAAGCCTTAGGGAAAAGGGTCCCTTACGAGAAGCGTGGGTTGATTCAGCACCCGACCGTTTTTCCCTGCGGGACTCGGCTTTTGCCAAGGCTGCTCTTTGTCGCTCGGATACGGCCGGGATGGGGTAAGATAACCGGGGGGCGCCGCGACGCTACTGAAAACAGGCCTCGGGGCGGCCAACGGAAAACGATCTTCCGAGAACCGGCTCTCGGCGTGGCTCGTCCAGCCGCGGACCAGTGAGATCGTAATGGGCGTACGGTTTCCAAGTATCGCCTCGCGCTGAGACCGGCCATGACTCTTACAATGGCTTTCACAGTTCGTACGGGCTTCGGATGGTGTGCTTCTTTACTGATTTTTGCCTGCGCCTCGTCGCTGAGCGCCCAACAGCCCAGCATTCAGAACCGCCATACCTCGCCCGCTGATCTACGAGTTGGAGAACACTTCTACCGCGCTTCTTGCGCCATTTGCCACGACTTCGATGGTCGCGGACAGCCCGGACTCGGTCCTGAGATCAGGACCGCATCGCCCGGCCGCTCTACGGACACGCAGTTGTACGGAATCATCAAGAACGGATTCCCGCCCCAAATGCCACAGATCTCCTTCAGCGAGAAAGAGCGCTGGCAGGTCGTAGCCTTTGTCCAATCACTCCGGCAGGCTTCCGAAACCTCGGGCAACCCAGCTGCGGGCGCCGTGTTCTTTCGAGGCAAGGGCGAGTGCCTCGGGTGTCACAAGGTTCAGGGCAAAGGTGGTCCATTCGGTCCTGATCTCAGCGAGATCGGAGCCCTGCGATCCGTTGAAGAACTTAGGACCTCCATCCTCGCTCCGAACGAGGACGTCTCCTCCGGCTATTGGAGGGTCCGCGCCATAACCAGCGACGGAGAGAAAGTCACCGGCAGACGCTTGAACGAGGACACGTATTCGGTCCAGTTGCTCGATGGCAATGAGCGACTGCGCTCGCTGATGAAAGAGGATTTGCAGAACTTCAAGATCGACAGCAACTCGATGATGCCTTCCTACGAAGGTAAGCTCAACGACCGCGAGATCGATGACCTTGTGGCTTACCTTGCCTCGTTGAGGTCAGAGAGAACGGAACGATGAGAAACTTCGGGTGCTTAATTCCGTTGCTGCTCTGCGTTGTGACGCTGCCTGCCCAAGTCAGCTACGAACGTCTGCTCAACGCGGAAACGGAACCCGGAAACTGGCTCACCTATTCGGGTACCTACCAAAGCAACCACTACAGCAAACTGGACGAGATCAGTCGAGAGAACGTTGGCGACCTCGAACTGAAATGGGTTTTCCAGGCCGGCACAACCGACAAGTTCCAGTCCACGCCGCTGGTCGTCGACGGCGTCATGTACTTGACCGAGGGGAGCAACGATGTTGTCGCGCTCGACGCCCGGACGGGCCGCGCGTTCTGGAGGTATGAGCACAGCCTGCCGGAGCGAATCAACCTCTGCTGCGGACACGTGAATCGCGGGCTGGCCATGTCGGGTGATCGCCTCTACCAAGGAACGCTCGACGGACGCTTCCTGGCTCTGGACAGCAAGACCGGAGCCGTGTTGTTTGATCGCCAGCTGGTGGATAACACCAAAGGGTACTCGTTGACCGTGGCTCCGCTGGCGGTCAAGAACAAGATCATCATCGGTACGGCGGGCGGCGAATACGGCATCCGCGGATTTATCGACGCCTATGACCCCGAAACCGGGGAACGAGTTTGGCGATTCCACACCATCCCCGGGCCGGGCGAGGCGGGCCATGAAACCTGGGAGAACGATGCCTGGAAGACGGGCGGCGGCTCCGCTTGGATAACAGGTTCGTTCGATCCCGAGCTCAACCTTCTCTATTGGGGGATCGGCAACCCCGCCCCGGACTGGAACCCGGAAGTTCGGCCGGGCGACAACCTTTACACCGGCTCGGTCGTGGCCCTTGACGTCGACACGGGCGAACTGAAGTGGCACTTCCAGTTTACTCCGCATGACGAGTGGGACTACGACGCCGTGCAGATACCGGTCCTGGTCGACATGGAGTTCCGCGGCCGCCCGCGCAAACTCATGCTGTGGGGCAATCGTAATGCTTTCTACTACGTTCTCGACCGGGAAACGGGAGAGTTCCTGCTGGGCAAGGCCTTCGCGCGGCAGACCTGGGCTAAGGGTCTCGACGAAAACGGCCGGCCGATCAAGATACCCGGCATGGGTCCCTCGAAAGAGGGCAAGGCCGTCTACCCGGCCGTGCAGGGAGCAACGAATTGGTATGCCCCCTCCTACAGCCCAATGACGGATTTGTTTTACTTGGCGGTGTGGGACGACTACTGGGGTCTGTATTACGCCGACGAACCGGTCTACACTCCCGGCAACTTCTTCGGCGGCGGCCTGGTGCAGAGAGTCTATCCCAACAGGATGTCCCAGGGGGACGTGGGCTACGGCGCCGTCCGCGCCCTGGACCCGCGCACGGGTGAGTTGAAGTGGGAGTTCAAGACGACGGAGATCTCCGAAAGCGGTCTGCTGTCGACGGCGGGAGATGTCCTTTTCTCGGGAAGTTTTGAAGGTAACTTTGTGGCGCTTGACGCTCATACCGGCAAACAGTTGTGGCGAACAAGTCTCGGCGGCCGGATGACCAACTCGACCATCACTTATCTGGCCGACGGCAAGCAGTATGTCTCGGTCGCGGCGGGACATTCGCTGTTCACCTTCGGCCTGAGAGAATAACCGTACAGGGGCGCGCGGGAACCCGGCCCGACTGACGCGGCGTGCTTGCGCGGGTATTTTCGTAATATAATGGTTGTTCACTTACTATGGGAAGTGTGTTGACTGCTAGGCAAGGGTTCCGCCGATGTTGCCTGATCGCCTGACTTTGGCGGGATCCGCTTTCCCGATCAACTGAAAACCTTAGCGAGGAAACCTGAAGTTGCACCCGGGTCAGTGATCTTTCCCCGCTTTTTACCATCGTCGCACTACGCGCTTTCTTGTCAGCGTCGGTAGGATGGGAGTACGCAGAGGTCCACATGGATTTTTATCCGGTTCTTTGGTCGATTTTGATTGCATTCATTCTCGCTGAGCTTTCTACATTTTCTACGACGATCTACTTGCACCGAAGCCTCACGCACCAGGCGCTGAAGCTTCACCCGGCGCTGGCGTTTGTGGTACACCTGCAGTTATGTCTAGGGACCGGCATCGTTCCCCGCGAGTGGGCCGCGGTTCACCGAAAGCATCATCGCTTTTCGGATCAGGAAGGCGACCCGCATAGCCCGTATATCGAGGGCCTGTGGAAGGTTCTGTTCTTGAACGTGCTCATGTACAAGAGAGAGGTCAAGAACCCCGAGACGATTGAGACCTTCACTCCCAACTGGGAAAACGACTTCATCGATCGCATTCCCCGCGTCGGCACGCTGGGTCCCTATGTAGGGATGGCGATATTGGCGGCCTCGTTTCCAGCGCTTCTGGGCATCAACGTTTGGCTCGGCGCCGTCCTCGGAGTTGCCACTTGGTGGCTTAACGCCGGCATGTACGTCTTCTTGAACGCGATGATCAACAGCGTTTGCCACAAAGTCGGTTATCGCAACTTCAAGAATCATCTCGCCACCAACCTACAGTGGGTCGCTCTACTCACCGGCGGCGAGGGTCTGCACAACAATCACCATCAGTTCCCCATGTCCGCTCGCATGAAGGCCAAAAGGACCGAGATTGACCCGGCGTGGCCGATCATCTGGGTACTGAGGAAGCTGCGCCTGGCCGAGTACAGCGATTCCGCGCTGGCAACGACCGAACCGCCCCTCAAGAAAGCGGCCTAAACCTCGTTCAAGTGGCTGACACGAAGATTACGGTACGCAACAACGGACCCTTCCGGGTCGAAGGCGAGTTCACCGTCGTCGACGCCGACGGCAAGCCCTTTGATTTGGCCGGACGGACGGTGATCAGTCTCTGCCGTTGCGGCGAGTCGGAAAACAAACCCTTCTGCGACGGCAGCCACGGCCGGTGCGGCTTCGAGTCGGTTACGCCGGCTCGCCCTCTGCCTCCTCCTAAACCCAAGCCGTAACCCACCCGGCGTGGTTGATCTGAGCCGCGGCCGCCGCGGTCGTTACGAATACATGGCCTAGGTTTCCTGCCCTCGAACAAGCTCGACACGAGCGAATCCGAGCCGTGCCCGTCTAAGGGACTTGCCCGCTTTCTCACCACGTGGCGAGGCGACACGTGTGAGAGGCCGTCGGCTGGTGAGAAATGCGCGCTAGGCAGCCGCCCCAAACCTCAACAAGATCATCGTTGCGTTGTACCCGGCGTGCATGAAGACTGAGGGCACGACCGACCGCGTACTGGCCCTGACCGCGCCGAAGGCCGCGCCCACCACGAAAAGCCCCAGCAGGACCTGCCACTGCCAAGCATTTTGGCGCCCATGAAGGGCCGTGAACATGGCGCTCGTCAGCAGGATGGCCACGAACGCGCCGTGAGATCTTTCAAAGACAGGGAACAAGAAGCCGCGAAACAGTAACTCCTCGACGACGGGGGCAATGAAGACGGCGAACAGAGCCACGAGCGCAAACGAGAATTGGTCCTGCGACATGAGGGCGTCAATGGGCAGACGCTTCGCCGGTTCGGGGAGGAGCGTAGCGCCCAGCGACACGACGAGACTAAGGAGCAGCCCCAAGAAAAGATACTGGAAACGGGAATGGCCCCGTGCTCTCCAGCCGATGGCCCGACCGAAAGATAGCCTGTAGCGTGCTGTGATGCGCCAGTGGATGAACCCTAGCAGCGTGAGAGACCAGAAAAACTGCACGGCCAACGCCAGTGGAGCCGATGTGAGAGAGTCTAAAACCGAGGGTGGGCTGCCTCTCAAATGACCTTGTCCAAAGTAGATGGCGAAGCCAACTACATTGACGATGACCAACGCCGCCGCCGCGAATACGATCAAGTAGGCGACATCGCGGTACCCCCACCCGCCCGGCATCGGAGGTTCCGCCGCCGGGGTGCCCGGTTCGGGCGCACCCGAACGCGTCGGCACCTGTGCCCAACGACCGGTGGTGCGTGACGCGTGTTCTCCTGCGGGATCGCGATCCATCGAACGATTTCCTCCATCGTACCAGCCTGGCGCGGTTTCTCCGGCACGGAGAGTTGTCCCATGCACAACAACTCTCTGTTTGCCTTTTCTTCGCTGTAGATGGCATAATAGCGGAAACAATTGTGTTCGGATTTGTTTCAGCTCTCGGAGGACGTCTCTAAGTCGTTAACCCTATGGGGTTTATTTTCCATGCTCAGACCCCAAGGTTACTCACAGTTTATCCACATGCACGAAAGTACTATCTGGAGCGGTCCAGAGTAGACCAAAGGTTGCAAATCCGTTGCAGAAAGGAAATTCACAAGACAACCGCTTGTAAACACGGGCCGGAAAATTTCCTATTTCGCTACCGGTGAACATGGCGTACTCTCGGAACATCTCGCATCTCGCAATGGCGACCAACGGTTCAGCTCTAGCTCTTGAGAGGGGTCTCCCGACCAACGTCGAAGCCGAGCAGTTCGTGCTGGGGTCGATCCTGCTCGATGATTCGCTGTTTCCGCTGGTCGCCGGGGCTCTCGACGCCGCCGATTTCAGTATCGAAAAGCATCGCCGCATCTTCCTGCGCATGCGGGAACTGCAAGAGCGCGGCGAAAACATCGAGTACCTCACCCTAGTCGAAGAGATTGACAAGCACAACCAGCTGGAAGCCTGCGACGGCATCGCTTACATCTCTTCGCTGACCGACGGCCTGCCGCGGCTGAGCAGCATCGACAGCTATCTGAAGATCGTCAAGGACAAATCGCTGCTGAGGAATCTGATCTTCACGGCCCAGAACATCGTTACGCAGTGCATCGAAGGAGGCCAGGAAGCCGCCGACCTGGTCGCCGAGGCGGAATCGGCGGTGATGAAGATCGGCGACGCCAACCTGCGCTCGGGCTTGGCCGACCCGGCCCAGATCATCGATGATTTCGCCGGCGGACGCGAAGCCTTTCTCGATCCCGCCCAGCGGCTGCGGGGGCTTTCGACGCCTTTTTTGAAATTCGACGAGTTGACGACGGGCCTGCATCCCTCCGAGCTGATCATCATAGCGGCGCGCCCGTCGATGGGCAAGACCGCCATGGCGTTGAATATCGCCCAACACGTAGCCACCGACTCCCCGGAAAAAGCGGCACAACCGGTGGCGGTCTTTTCTCTTGAAATGTCCAAAGAGGCTCTGCTGACCAGGATGTTATGCGCCACCGCTCGCGTCGACAGCCATCGATTCCGCGGCGGCTACTTGAACGGCGAGGAAAAGGAACGGCTCCGAGCGGCGTTGAGCCGGCTGGTCACCAGCAAACTGTTCATCGACGACTCGGGCGATACGACGGTCATGGACGTCAGCGCGAAGTGCCGGCGGCTGAAAGCCGAACACGGTCTGGGACTCGTCGTCGTCGACTACCTGCAATTGATGGCGTCGAAGGGCCGCCAGGAAAACCGCGTTCAGGAGATTTCGGCCATGTCTCGCGGCCTCAAGCTGCTGGCAAAGGATTTGGGCGTGCCGGTGATCGCGCTTTCCCAGTTAAGCCGCGCGCCCGAGACCCGCCCGGGAGACCACCGTCCTCAGTTGAGCGACCTGCGGGAGAGCGGGTCCATCGAGCAGGACGCCGACGTGGTGGCGTTTATTTTCCGCGAAGAGGTCTATAAGCATGATCGGGCGGATCTGCACGGTCTAGCGGAGCTGATCGTATCCAAGCAGCGAAACGGCCCCACGGGCAAGATCAAGCTTGCTTTCCTTCATAAATATGTGCAGTTTGACAACCTCGCCGAACACGTCGGCGCCGAGGAAACCGAACAAGACACAGAAGAAGCGCCCTTCTGAGGGGGAACGGTGCCGGCATCTTAGCCAGGCCGAGCGGCCCGTTGGGCGGCTCCCTGTCTCCACTTCCGAAAAGCCGTCGTTTGTTTCCATCCTCCAACTCGTCTTCCCCTACAGCCCTGCCGGGACTCAGGTTCGGTCAAAAATCGGAGTCCCCATCTCTTTCCGCATTTGCTGAGCGTATTCTTGAGGGAAAGTGGACCGGTCTTCGGGCGCGCCAACGGCCCTGACAAACACCCTGCTCTGCTTGCCCCTGACTGCTAGATCGCCATACCTTGCACAGTAGGGACCGCCGATCCCGCCGATCCTTCCCGGCCGGTCCGCCAAAGAACGCGACGCCATCCCAAGCAGAAAACCGCTGCCTGTCTACGACGGGCCCGCGGCGGCAGTCGGGCGGAGGACAGGTTGGATCCATCCCTTATTCCTACTCCAATGTCTTAATGATTGCTTTAGTGCATCTTTTGGGTGTATACTTGGTCCGCCTTCTTGTAAACGCATAGGATAAAGACGTATAGATCCACTGAAAGGAGCTTCAAATGGCAAACGATGCAATGTCCATCTCGATTGATGAAATGCGTTTCACAACCATAAAGGGTTGGAAGAAACGTTTATACGCCGTGGCAATTGCGGCGGACAATCTGGGCAAGGTGGTTGTCACCGAGCCCCCGGCTTCCGTCGTGATCCGCCACCGGCCCAATAAGGGCAGGCCCGGCCTCTGGGATTTCGCGGGCGATGGATTTTCCATCTATCACAGGCTCGGAGGGCTGCCCGACATCATCTTCGCTCACTTGATGGTTGTCCGCGACAAGGGTGGCACGCGACGAGCGGGGGAAACGATCAAGGAGATCGCCGAAAGCGATGCGGCAAAGAGCACGATCAGTACGGTCAGTAATAAACTGGCTTCCGCGGCGGCTGGCCTGGGTCTCATTTTGCCGGTTGTCAAACTGATCGGCGGGCTCCTCGCTAAGAAAAAGGACAAGATTCTTTGGGCGACTTCCGGGTCCCTCCTGATGACCGAAGAACGAAAAGAGCAAAGCGCTCTGGCCGAGACGGTACGCTTGCCGGGCGGAGACTTGGGGGATCTTGATGTTGACATGGACGTCTTCCTCTTTGACGCCGTCGCGGATGAAGACGACTTAATCGACACCTCGGAGGCCGAATCGCGCCTCAAGGCGGACGGTCTGCTGTTTACGGACTCCGCTGCGCAGGGCGCTTCCTCTTAAGCAGGAACCGCTGCCTCAGGCACCTCTTCCAGTTCCTGAGGCCAAGCGAATTTTCTGTTGCATGCGGTGTGGCGGCTGGGAGGCGTCTCACGTCCATTGCGGATGGTGGCCGTTATTCGCGTCGGCCCGCTTGGGTCGGCAGGCCGAGATGACAGACATTTTCATGCGCGCCCGCCATGTCAATGCGGGCTAGCCGCGATACTCGTCAGTTAAAGCCGGTCCAGCCTCGGAGGGGCCTAGGATAGTGGCCTGCGGTGGAGGAAAAATGGGGACTGCCACCAATTCGCCTCCACCATGGCCCGAAAAAATCACTTTGCCGGAAGCGAATTGGCGGGCTGTACCCGATTTTTCCAACTCACGAGTATTGGGGCCAGGCGGCGAATAGCCGAGAGGTAACTATGGATTTTCAGGGCCAAGGCCGTCCGTTGAGCGACGAGGGCATGGACGAGGTGAACGAGACCCTAGGCGTCGCCGAGCCGGAGGTGTGGGCTCTGCTGACGGTCGAGACGCGCGGCTTCGGGTTCCTGGAAAACCGCCGTCCGCGGATCCTTTTCGAGCGCCACATTTTCCGCCGCCTGACCGGGGGCGACTTCGACGCCGGCAACGAGGACATCAGCAACCGCAAACCGGGCGGCTACGTCGGTGGCCCGGGGGAGTACGCCCGTCTGGAGAAGGCCCTGGGACTAGACCGCGAGGCGGCGCTCAAGAGCGCGTCCTGGGGCATCGGTCAGGTCATGGGCTTCAACCACGAGGTCGCCGGCTTCGCGACGGTGGACGCGATGGTTGAGGCCATGGTGAAACACGAAGACGCACAGTTGATGGCCATGGCGGGTTTCATCAAGGGCAACGGCCTCGACGGTGCGCTGCGAAGGCACAACTGGGCGTCATTCGCCCGCAGATACAACGGCCGGGACTTCAAGAAGAACGAATACGACACGCGTCTGGCCGCCGCCCATGCCAAATACCAAACGATCCTTCCGGATTTGAGTCTGCGCGGGGCTCAGGCCGATTCTACTGGATACCGAAGATGAGAACGACAACCGGCCCGTGGCCCTTCTCTGGGGTGGCTGGCCGGGCGACATCGGCCGAGGGCGAGGGCTCGAAGACCTGACGTATGGCATCACCCTAAGTCGTATCCTGGACGCGATGGACCTCGAACTCGTCCATTGAAACGCGGACTCGGACACGTTGATCCGTCACGAGATCCTACCTCGCTGGGACTGAGGACACCGGGTGGACCCCCAGCATCATCCTCCGCAGCTCTACTCCTCCTCCTGCGCTCCTGCCAGGCGGTTGATCACCGAAATATCTTCCAGGGTCGTGACGTCGCCCGACACCTTGTCGGTGGTGACGATTTCGCGCAGCAGGCGGCGCATGATTTTGCCGCTGCGGGTCTTGGGGAGGGCTTCGGTAAAGCGGATCTGCTGCGGGCGGGCGAACTTGCCGATTTCCTGAGACACCCAGGCCCGCAGAGTCTCACTTAAATCATCGTTGGCGTCTACGCCTTTTTTCAGGGTCACGAAGGCGACGATGGCCTGACCGGTCAGCTCGTCCGGTTTGCCGATCACAGCCGCCTCGGCAACGGTTTCGTGCTTCACCAGCGCCGACTCGAGCTCCGCCGTGCTGAGCCGGTGCCCGCTCACGTTCATCACATCGTCAACGCGCCCGAGGACCCAGATGTAGCCGTCTTCGTCGCGCCGGGCGGCGTCGCCGGTGAAATAAATCCCCGGGATCTGCGACCAATACTGTTGCTTGTACCGCTCCGGGTCGCCCCACAAGGTGCGAATCATCGACGGCCACGGTTGGCGGACGACCAAATAGCCCTCGCCCGCCTCGACCGGGTTGCCCTCCATATCGACGACGTCGGCCACGATGCCCGGTAGCGGGAAGGTCGCCGAGCCGGGCTTGGTCGGCGTGGCTCCCGGCAGCGGGGAGAGCATGATCGAGCCGGTTTCGGTCTGCCACCAAGTGTCGACGATCGGGCAGCGCTCGTGGCCGATCGTCTTGTGATACCACTCCCAGGCCGAGGGGTTGATCGGCTCGCCGACGCTCCCCAGCAGCCGCAGGCTCGATAGATCGTGGCGCTCGGGCCACTGCTCCCCGAGCCGGACAAAGGCCCGGATGGCGGTCGGCGAAGTATAAAAAATATTGACCTTGTACTTTTCAATGATGCGCCAGAAGCGGTCGGGATCGGGAAAGTCGGGGGCTCCTTCGTAAATCACGGTTGTGGCGCCGGCCATCAAAGGCCCATAGACGATATAGCTGTGTCCGGTGACCCAGCCAATGTCGGCGGCGCACCAGTAGGTGTCTTCATCCTTGATGTCGAAGACCCAACGCATGGTCGCGCTCACCTGCGCCTGGTATCCCCCTGTCGTATGGACGATGCCCTTGGGCTTGCCGGTGGTGCCCGAGGTGTAAAGGACATAGAGCGGGTGCTCCGAGTCGAGCACCTCGGCCGGGCATTCCTCGCCCGCGTTTTGCTCGAGCTCTCCCCAATAGTGGTCCCGCCCAGCCTTCATCTGGACGTCGCTGTTCGTTCGCTGATAGACGATGCAGTGCTCGACATCGGGACAGTCCCGCAGCGCCTCGTCCGCCGTGTCTTTCAGCCGAACCTCCTTGCCGCGCCGCCAGCCGCCGTCGGCCGTGATGACGGCCCTTGCGTCGAGGTCAAGGATGCGCGTCTTCAGCGCCTCCGCCGAAAAGCCCCCGAAAACGACGCTGTGGGTAACGCCCAGCCGCGCGCAGGCCAGCATGGCGATCGGCAGCTCGGGAACCATCGGCATATAGATGATGGAGCGGTCGCCCGTCTTGAGACCCAACTGCTTCAACACGTTGGCAAACCGCGCTACGCGGCGGTGCAGCTCTTGATAGGTGAGAACGCGCTCGTCGCCCGGCTCGCCTTCCCAAATAATCGCCGCTTTGTTCTTCCGCCAGCTCAGTAAGTGACGGTCAAGGCAGTTGTAGCTCATGTTCGTCTTGCCGCCGACGAACCACTTGGCGAAAGGGGCCTCCCATTCCAACACCCGGGACCACTTTTTAAACCAGTGAAGTTCCTTCTCCGCGAGCTGCCCCCAAAAACCTTCCGGGTCCTCGGTGGCCCGGCGATAGATGTCGCGATATTGCTCCATGCTCGAAACAGACGCGCGTTTCGAAAATTCCTCGGGCGGTTGGTAGAGCGTGTCGGCCATAGATAGTTCTCCCGGCGGCCGTCTCCTAACGAAGGCGTCACGGCCTGTTTGTGAAACAAATCACTATACACCACGGCCTCCGACCAGCGCAGAGCGGCCAACCCGGGTCAAACCGACTCTTGCGCGAGCACCGTGCAGAGCCGCGGGCGGAAGCCCGCGGGCCCGCGCGCTCACGGGCGCGGCTCTTTCCGCATTTCCGGGGAACCTTCTTTGTGACGTGGCGGCGATTGTTCACCGTCGAGCACGAGCCACAGGCTCTCCACGAAGCCGCGAACGTGAGCCCGCGCTCAAGACGGCGAATGAGCACGGGTGCCGGGACAAGACTTGGCTCGCCCTCGTCGAGCGATCCGTCGTGAGCACGGGCCATCTGGTGTGCCGCTCGGCCTCGACCGCACCCTTTCGACCGCGAACCGATCCAAACGTGCTCCCCTTCGCGAAAGCGCGTACAATCGAGGATTGATGCACCCGTCCGTGACCGGCCTACTCGCTCTCTATTTCGCATTCGCCCTGCCCGTCTGGGCCGCTGAACCCGAAAGCGTCCGACTGCTTTACGTCGGCCCCGCCGAAAGCAGCGCACTAAAAGGCGCGCTCCAGGGGTTGAAGGAGGCGAACATACTGGGGGGATTCACGGGCCACGGTTATCAGTTGACGCAGGCGGGCGACACGGAAAAGCTCGGAAGCCCGATGACCAAGTCCCCCCCGGCAGCCATCCTAGCGGTTCTGGATTCCGGCGAACTTGCGGCGCTGAGCGACCGCTTTGCCGACGCCGGCGTCGCTGTATTCAACCTAACCGCCGGGGATGACGCCCTGCGCCGGCAATGCCGTACCAATCTGCTAAACGTCGCGCCCAGCGACCGCATGCGCGCCGATGCTGTCAGCCAGTGGCGCAAGAGGTCGGACTCGCCCGATATCGAAGCCCTTGCCTGGCACGGGGACTTCAAGAAATTCGCCGGGCGCGAGCTGAACAACCGCTTTCGTCGAACCTCCGGCACGGCGATGGACGACGGTGCCTGGGCGGGTTGGGCGGCGGTCAAGATGATCGCCGAAGCAGTGGCGCGGACCCGCGGCACGAGTCCGGGTGATATTTTGGTCTACTTGAGGGATGAGATGGAATTCGACGGACAGAAGGGCGTCCCTCACACCTTTCGCGACAGCGGCCAGTTGCGCCAGCCCTTGCTGATCGTCGAGGATGGCGCGCTTGCTGGCGAAGCGCCCGTCCGCGGCGTCGTGGAGACCGACGATCTCGATAGCCTGGGCCTGGCGAGTTGCAAGGAATAGGTGCGGTTGGCCAACTCCGGCAATCACCTCCAGGCAAAAAACCATGAAGCCTTTATCACAAGCCTCCTTCATCAAACAGGCAGTTCTGGTGGCCGCGGCCTGGGCCGTCTGCGCCGCGTGCTCAAGCGCTGAACCCACACACCGTCTGTTCGTCACCAACGAGGGCGATAACACGCTGTCGGTCATTGACACCCGAACCGGCGAGCTGGAAGCTACCCTCGAAGTCGGCAACCGTCCGCGCGGGATCGGCCTCTCGCCTGACCAAAAGCATGTCTACGTCGCCAACGGGGATGACAATGCTCTCGCCGTTGTCGACGTCCGCTCTCTCGAAATCGTCAAAACCATCTCCGCGGGATCGGACCCCGAAGCGTTCGCCGTCCACCCGAACGGGCGCATTTATCTTTCGAACGAGGATGAAGGCAAGGCAAGCGTCGTCGATCCGCGCTCGGGGGAGATCCTGGCCGAAATTCCTGTCGGCATCGAGCCCGAGGGCGTCGGCATTTCTCCCGACGGCGAGCTCGTCATGGTCACCAGCGAATCAACCAACATGGTGCACGTGATCTCGGCGTCCAAGAACGAAGTCGTCGACAACATACTGGTCGGAGCCCGGCCGCGGGAAGTGGCCTTCACCCCGGACGGCCGCTGGGCCTACATCAGTTGTGAAGTAGCCGGCCAGGTCGTGAAGCTCGACGTCGAAACGAGACAAATTGTCAAGACCGTGAAGCTGCGCAAGCAGATCAGGAAGGCGAAGCCGAAAGGCCTTCGGCTAAGCCATGACGCGAAAGTTCTCTACGTCTCGACAGGACGGGGGTCCGCCATCGCCGTGCTCGATGCGGACTCGTTGGCGGTCCAGGCCGTCATCCCGGTAGGAAAGCGCGTCTGGGGTCTGGCGCTCTCAAGCGACGGTTCCCGCTTGTACTCAGCGAACGGCCTCGACAACACCGTCTCGGTCATCGACACCGAAAAGAACCAGGAGATCAACACGATCGCCGTCGGGGAGCGGCCCTGGGGCCTGGCGCTCGACGACTAGCCCAACACGAATTACTTAACAGCGGGTCAGCCGCCGAAGGGGGCGCGGGATAGTAGCCCAGGGTGGAGCCATTTTTGGCGGAACCCTGGGGGGAAGGCCAAACACGAACCAGCCCCGGAGGGGCGTAGGAAACAGCGATCCATGTAGCGATTCGCAGGCCGTCCTGCGCCCCTACCGGGGCTTGTTTGAG
The DNA here is from genome assembly GCA_965206025.1 of Bryobacterales bacterium. Taxonomy (GTDB): domain Bacteria; phylum Acidobacteriota; class Terriglobia; order Bryobacterales; family UBA6623. The sequence goes on from CBDBIU010000005.1 coordinate 962,250, forward strand.
TATGCGTAGGGCACCCACGGTTCCGCCTAACTTCACCATGGGCTAGCGACTTCCAGGCAGACCGCCGCCGCCGCAACCTTCCGTCATCCGCGATGCACCCCACACCGCACAAACTCCTCGCCCGCGCTGCCCTGCTTTGCTGTGCGCTTTCCGCCGTCGCATGGGGCGGCGACGTATCCCGCCAAGAGGCCATCGGCTGGCGACTGTTTTTCGACCCTATCCTTTCTCGCCCCCGAAACACTTCGTGTGGAACGTGCCACAAGCCGGAACACGGCTTCGAGCAGGGCACGGCCTTTGGAAAGGGCGCTCACGGCGACCGACTGCCGATCAACACGCCCACGGTGGTCAATCTCGGTGAGGCCGAATACTTCTTCTGGGACGGTCGCGCGGAATCGCTCGAAGAGCAGGCCAGGGGCCCGATCACCAACCCGATCGAGATGGACCTGACGCTCGAGGAAGCGCTGGCCCGGGTGAAGTCCCAATCCAGATACCGAAAAGCGTTCGCCGCGATCGGTGTCAGCGAGATTACGATCGACGATATCGTCGGCGCGATTGCGGCCTTCGAGCGAAAACTAATTACCGGCGAAACCGCGTTCGATCGCTGGCTGCACGGGGATCGGAGCGCTTTGAGCGCCTCCCAGGCTCGTGGACGGATGATCTTTTTCACCCGCGGTGAGTGCGCCATCTGTCATATGGGCCGCAACTTCACCGACAACGACTTCCACAACGTCGGAACCGGCGGAGAAGCCGATCTAGGACGCTACAACGTAACCAAGGACGAGGAAGATAAAGGTGCCTTCAAGGTCCCGTCGTTGCGCAACTGGAAGGGAAGGGAACCCTTCATGCACGACGGCCGGTTCAAGACGCTCGGTGAGGTGATCGAACACTACAGCGACCCGCCGCCGGCGAAAGTCGGTGAGTCGGAGCTTGACCCGCTCGATCTTACTGATGCCGAAAAAGGCGACCTGCTCGCTTTCCTCGAAGCCCTCAACGGCGATTGGCCGGACTTGTCGCTGTTCGAAACGGCTTGGAAGGAACTCACCGGCGACGAATCCCGACAGCTGGGCTTGTAGCGCGGACCTGGCGCCTTTCCAGGGTCCGCGTCCGTGGGCTCGACCGTCCCCGGCGGCGCGCTTCCCTTACCTTCAGTCCCGTAGACCCCGTAGCGTGGATCTAGGCGGGCGATAATCGTGCCTCCCCTTCGGTCTATCGGTTCCTCGCCCGCCAGATCCGCGGCCGTTGATACTCCTCACCCTCAACCGGCGGCTCTCGCCTCGCCGAGCGCCGTCGTTGGCTTAACGGTGAACGCGGCGGCCGGACGACAACCCCCGAGCCGGCCGCCTCCGCCAGCGGATCGGGCGGGTTGAGGATGGGCCCTCGCAGAATGGCGGCGGCGAGAGCCAGCATCGCCACGCCGCCGGCCAGCGCGGGGACGTACCGCCGCCCGCGTTGAGGCTGCTCTGACTCGGCGGCCTTCGGCTTGCGGGCCGAGCGCCAAGCATCCAGCTCGGTTGGGTAGGCGTAGACGCTTCCGTGATTACCCGCGTGCCGGCGAACCGGAAGCGCTGCTTCCAGCTCTCAGCGGCGTGCCGTGCGGGCGTCCCGATCGAGATAAGCGGCGATTTTCCAGCCCTGTAATGGTGGCTCGCCGGAGACAGCTTTGGGGGGAACTTGCTTGCTTTCGTGGGTCACATTCGAACCTCATGGCCGGTTGCCACAGACGACCATACGCCATCACCGCAGGCGGATCAATCGACAAAAGCGGACATCGCGGCAGATGACCCTTTTTGCCAGGGTGGTCAGCCCGCATTTCTCATCAGCGGTCGGCCAGAGTGGAAGAAAATGCCTGCCTTCTAGGGATGCAAGGGCGCGGTGAATCGCGCCCGCTTGCCGACATGGTGTACGCCGGGCGACGCGCGCGAACCGCCGCCGCGAGCCATGGCCGCCGAGTCTTTCAGCCTCGTCCACCGCGGCCGTGGTGAGAACCGCGGGCAAGGCGCTCCATGGGGACCCCTTTTCGATAGGGGATTAGGAAAACATATAGAGGGGCGTGGCCTCGGCGACGGCCACCGTTCCTTCGCCTTCGCCCTCCTCGCCGCCGGTCTCGCCGGTGGAGCGGTAATACATGCCGCCTTCAGCGAGGAAAATCTCCAAGTCGGCGGGACGCGGCAGCACGCCCTGGATCAAGGCTTCGGAAAGAGGGTCTTCGACGTACTTTTGCAGAGCGCGCCGCAAGGGTCGAGCGCCATAGCTGCGATCGCCGCACGTCTCGTCGAGGATGTATTTGGCCGCGTCTTCGTTCAAGCGTATATGGATATCCTTGCGGGCCAAGTTCTCATTGACCCGTTCCACCATGAGGCCGATGATCTTGAGCAGATCGTCGTCGGTCAGCGAAGAGAAGATGATGGTTTCGTCAATGCGATTGAGGAACTCGGGGTTGAAAATGCGTTTGACCTCGTTGAGCACTTCCTCGTGAGCCTTGTTGTCGGCGGCCTCTTTCGAGCGGCTTTCGAATCCCATCCGCGCGCGCTTCTCGAGGTAGCGCGCCCCGATGTTCGAGGTCATGATGATGATCGTATTCTTGAAATCGACCGTGTTGCCCAAGCCGTCGGTCAGCTGGCCGTCCTCGAAGACCTGCAACAGGATGCTGAACAGGTCCGGGTGAGCCTTTTCGATTTCGTCGAGCAGGATGATTGAATAAGGGGCCCGCTTCACGCGCTCGGTCAACTGCCCGCCCTCTTCGTATCCCACGTAGCCGGGGGGCGAACCGATCAGCTTCGAGACCGAGTGTTTCTCCATGAACTCGGACATGTCGAAACGCACGAGTGACTTTTCACTGCCGAACAGACACTGCGCCAGCGCGCGCGCCACTTCGGTCTTGCCGACGCCGGTCGGACCCAAGAACAGGAACGACCCCGCCGGCCGAGTCACTGATTTCAGGCCGGCCCGCGATCGCCGTATGGCCCGCGCCAGGGCTGATATGGCCGTGTCCTGGCTGACGACCCGTTTGTGAAGCTCCTCCTCGATCCGCAGGAGCTTGAGCATCTCTTCTTCCTTGATCGCGGTCATCGGCACGCCGGTCCAGCGCGCCACGATGTCCTCGATATCGTCCTTCGTCACCGAGGCCGTCGCGGTGTCGTCGAGGTTGTACTTTTCTCGCAAGACCCGCAGGTTCTCGCGTTCCTTGCGCTCTTCGTCGGAATAGAAGCGCGCTTTTTCGAACTCGTGGTTGGCAATCGCGTTTTCCATGCGGTGCACGATGAACTTGATCCGCTTGTGCACTTCGGCGATCTCGCCGGGCATGGTCGTCTGGCGAAGCTTGACGCGGGCGCCGGCTTCGTCCAGCAGGTCAATTGCCTTATCGGGAAGGAAGCGGTCGGGGATATAGCGGCTCGAGGTGTAGACCGCGCCTTCGATCGCCTCGTCGTTATACGCCACGGCGTGGAACTTCTCGTAGCGGTCCTTGATGCCGAACAGAACCTTGACGGCTTCATCTTCGGTGGGCGGAGCGACCTTAACAGCCTGGAAGCGCCTCTCCAGGGAGCGATCTTTTTCGATGGACTTGCGAAACTCACTGGGAGTGGTCGCTCCAATGCACTGGATTTCACCTCGTGAAAGCGCCGGCTTGAGGATATTCGCGGCGTCGAGTGAACCCTCGGCCGAGCCGGCCCCGACCAAGGTGTGCAACTCGTCAATGAAGATGATCGCGTTCCGATTCTCCATCAACTCCTTCATGATCGTCTTCAAGCGCTCCTCGAACTGGCCGCGGTACTTCGTGCCGGCCACGATCAGCGAAAGGTCGAGCGCCAGGATGCGGTTTTCCGCCAAAAACGAAGGCACCTCCCCTTCGGCGATGCGCTGGGCCAGCCCTTCGACGATCGCCGTCTTGCCGACGCCTGGTTCGCCGATCAATACGGGGTTGTTCTTCGTTCGCCGGCACAGAATCTGAATGACGCGTTCGACTTCGTTTTCCCGTCCGATCAGCGGGTCGAGATTACTGTCGATCGCCGCCTGCGTGAGGTCGCGGCTAAACTCGGCCAGCAGCGAACTCTCTTTCGGCCGGTTCGACATCAGCTTTTCGGACTGAGACCGCGCCAGCTCCTCGCGAATCGTGGCCAAACGGAGGCCGCGCTCATGAAGGATTTCCGCGGCGAAGGATTTTTCTTCCCGCAGCAGGCCCAGCAGCAAGTGCTCGGTGCCGATGTGCTTGTGCGAAAGCCGCTCGGCCTCCTCGGCCGCGTAAGCCAACACGCGCTTGCACTCGTGGCTCAGCGGCAGATCGACCGACGTGGAAACTTTTTCGCGGACAGTCGTGCGCGCTTCGATCTGCTTGCGGATCGACTCCACGGCCGCGTGCGATCGCAGGAACCGGTTGGCCAGAGCCTTGTCCTCTCGGATCAGCCCCAGCAGCAGGTGTTCCGTTTCGATGTAAGGACTACCGAACTGGCTGGCTTCGTAGCGCGCGAAGAAGATTACCCGCCGCGCCTTTTCCGTATAGCGTTCAAACATACAGCGAACCCTTGCGACCCCTGGGCAGGTCGGTTTCCTCTCTACTCATCATATCAGCCTTCCGCGAATCTCGCCCGAGTGAGAGCGGATTGCCGCTTCTAAAGACAGTGACCGAACGGCAAGCATCGGAGGGACGTTATGCAAGGGTAAACGAGGAACGGATATAGCCTGGGGACGGCCGACACGTACATCTAAGATATTGATCTTGCATGTTTTAGCTACGAGCGGCGCGTGGGAAGAAAGACGAATGCCGTACCCGTCGGTCGTGTTCCGGGTCGGTGCCCGGGGGGCAGTGATCGGCGCCGGTGGCGAGACGGCTGCTCACAGGTCTTCAGCGCGGATCTGCCCGCCCTCGATGCGGAAGACTCTATCACATCGGCGGGCGAGCGTCAGGCTGTGGGTGGCGATGACGACCGTCAGCTTGTGGGCGCGCGGCAAACCGGTCAGCAGGTCCATGATGGCTTCGGCGTTGGCGGCGTCGAGATTGCCGGTCGGCTCGTCGGCGAGCACCAACGTGGGTTCGGTGACGAGCGCTCGCGCGATGGTGACGCGCTGTTGCTCGCCTCCGGAGAGTTCCCCGGCACGGTGGGACGCTCTGTCGGAGAGGCCCACGCGCTCGAGCCAGGGTCTGGCCTTGGACTCTGCTTCCCGGCGGGCGGTCTCGCCGATCAACAGAGGCATCATGACGTTCTCAAGGGCCGTGAACTCAGGCTGCAGATAATAACTTTGCCAGACGAAGCCGATCTTTTGATTGCGGATGCCGGCCAACTCGGTATCCGATCGTCCCGACAGCGGTTGAGACTCGAAATAAATCTCCCCGGCCGTGGGACGGTCAAGCGCGCCGAGCAGGTGCAGCAGCGTGGATTTTCCCGCGCCCGACTCCCCAATTACAGCAACACTTTCACCCGGGTAAAGCTCCAGATTCAAGCCGGAAAAAACCGTCAACTCAATCGCGCCGCTGCGATAGGTTCTGGCCAGGCTCTCGACCCGAACGATGGTTTCCCCCATAACTGAATCGCTTGCCTCCCGGGCCGGCAACAGCGCCGGCCGGCACCTCCAACCAGGACCGCTTTTCTCACCACGGCCGGGGTGGATGAGCGACTTGGGCACGGCATACCGCCCCTACATCCCTGACAGCAGGCATTTGCTTCCGCTCCTAGTACCGGCTCCCGGTGAGAAAAGCGGTGAGCAGCCCGGGCGAACTCGCACCTCTCACGAGCATGCGAATGTGGGGCGGGCTTGCCGCTGAACTACTCCTTTTCTTCGCCTCAGAGACTAAGTATAAATAATTGGCATTGTTGAGTTTATATTGTAACTGGGTTTGTTTGGTCATTTTATCGTGACGGCGGGTCTTCCGCCGGGCCGGAAGGCCATGGGAAGCTTCTTTGTCCATTGTATCGCCGGGGGCTTGGGTTTCCCTGGACAAGCGCCCAGAGGACACTGAAAACAAAAGATGTAGCCGCCCGTGACCGGCCGATTGGAGTCGGAACCGACGGCTCATATCAGAAGCGAAGCAGTCGGGCGCGATGAATCGTGCCCCTACATCCCTGACGGCGGGCATTTGCTTCCGCTCCTACCGGTTTCCTGCTAAGAAAGGCACTCGTGTTTGTCCTGGTTGGCGGTGCGGACAAGCTTCAGTTTGTCGTCTGTCCTGGTTCAAAAGTGGTGGGATAGCGCCCCCAACGGTGGCAGTCCACACCGAAAACCGAGACGGTCGAAAGCGGCGACGACTACAATTCACCCTTGCCGTGGCGGTCCACGATGTACCGGCAAGCCCGGACGGTGAGGGCCATCATGGTCAGGGTGGGGTTCTGGCAACTTCCGCTGACGAAGCAGGCTCCGTCGGTGACGAAAAGGTTCTTGACATCGTGCGCCTGATTGAACCGGTTGAGCACGGAGGTTTGGGGGTTGTCGCCCATGCGCGCGGTCCCTGTTTCATGGATGGCGAAGCCGGGCACGGACGCTCCCCCGTAAAGACGGACATTCGTTGCGCCGGCGGCCTCGAGCATCTCGGCGCCCTGCTGTCTACCGTCTTCGAAGAGCTTGCGCTCGTTGTCGCTCCATTCCATGTGGATGCTCAGGACGGGGACGCCCCAAGCGTCCACGCGATGCTCGTCGATCTCGACGTAGTTCTCGTAACGCGCCAACCCTTCGGCGAACACATGCAGACCGGTGGACCAGCGCCCCCTCTCGCGGACCGCCTTCTTGAACTCGGCTCCGAAACCGGGGGCGCCCATCGCAAACCGCGGGAGGCTGCGTCCCTGATAGCCGTAGCCGCGGATGAATCCGTTGGTCATTTTCTCCTTGACGTTGCGGAACCGGGGGACATAGATTCCGTTAGGCCTGCGAGGCGGCCCGTACCAGGGTTTGGCCTCCAGCATGGGCAGCGCTCCCGAGGCCCCACCGCCGTAAACGTGGTCCATTAAATAGTGGCCTAGAACGCCGCTCGAATTGGCCAGGCCGCCGGGGCCGGAATTCAGCAGCAGGCGGGTCGATTCCAATGTCGAGGCGCACAGCAGGACCACTTTGGCTTTGATTTCTCGCGGCACGCGAGTCAGCCGATCGATGTAGGTTACCCCGGACGCGCGGCCCATCGCTCGGTCCGTCGTGATCTCGCCGGCGACCGCGTCGGTGATGAGCGTCAAGCGCCCGGTTCTTTCGGCCGCCGCCAGGGTCGTGAACGGACTCGAGTAATAGGAGAACGTGGCGCAGCCCAACTCGCAAGGACCGCAGTAATGACAGGCCTGCCGTCCGTTCAAGGGGCGCGTCAGGACGGCCGCGCGCCCGATGGTCACGGCTCGGCCCATCTTTTTCGCTGCCGCATTACGAAAAATCTTTTCGCCGCAGGTCATCTCCATGGGCGGCAAGAAAACGCTGTCGGGCAACTGTGGCAGGCCCTCGGCCTGTCCGCTGATGCCGATGAACTTCTCAACCGTTTCGTAGTAGGGGGCCAGCTCGTCGTGGGAGATCGGCCAGTCGTCTCCGAAACCGTCATGGCTGGCGGCCTTGAAATCCAGGTCGCTCAGGCGATAGCTCTGACGTCCCCAGGAGAGGGAGCGACCGCCCAAGACCCGCATCCGAATCCAGTGGAAAGGCTTTCCCGGAGCCGTCGTGTAGGGGTTTTCGTAGTCGTTGACGAACCACGGGTAGTTCGATTCCACACAGGCGTACAAACGGCCCTGAATCGGCCGGTAGCGCATGATGTTGGGACTCTTCGGCTTCCTGACGATGCTCGATGAGTTGCCCCGATACTTGAGCTGGTGCGGCTCGAGGTGCTCGGTAAAGTCGGCCGGGGTTATCTTCTTCCCGGCTTCGAGCACGGCGACGCGCATGCCGGCTTCGGTCAGTTGTTTGGCGGCGAAGCCCCCCGTGGCTCCCGACCCGATTACCACGGCGTCGAAAACGTCTCGGTTGCGGTCGATGATCTGCAGCACTCGTCCTACTCTACTTCAAATGAGTGACAGGCCGGGTGCGCATCGAGGGCGCCGGGCCGGGCCGCATTTTTCGCCAGCTGACGGTCGAGGCACACGACAGGCCCCCCCTTACTCCGCTGCGCCTGCTCACCGTGCTCAACGTAGGGTTCAAGTACACCCCCACTATTCAAGCAATGCGGCGCTGAGCGGCGCGCGCCTTGTACTGACGGGCCTCTCACGCACGTCGCTTGGCCACCTGGTGAGAAAGCGGGCTGGGTGGAACGCTCCACAAAGCAGGGGCCCGCTACCCTGAAATCTCGCAATGCTCACCTGGCCGGCCAGCCCGCCCATCCATTAACGGTTTCCTTTGTCCACGGCTTAAGGACCCAAAATCTGCTGTGCCGAAAAGAAGTTCTGACTTTTCTCCATTATGCCGTTTGCGGCGAGGGCGAACTATGTACAATAGGTGGTTCCCATACTGGCCGGATTGGCACGTAATGAAGTCATTCGTTTCCCGTCGTTTTCCCGAAATGGAGCGTCCGTTTATGGTGGGCGTCCCCACAGCGTCGGACTGGACGGAAGCCCTACTGCGCTCTGTGACGGACAGCGCGCCCCTAGGGTTTTTCGTCGTAGACAACCGGACCGACGCCATTCTCTACTTCAACGAGCTGTTTTGTGAAATCTGGAATATCCAGAGGCTGGAGGGGCGACTGCGCCGTGGGGAATTGAAAAACAGCGACATTATTCCCGACTGTCTTCCCCTGGTGAAGGACGTCCCGGCATTCGTTGAATCTTGCAAGCCTCTGCAGAGTGAAGAGAATCGCACGGTCGTCGAGGATGAGGTCGGATTTGTCGACCGGAGGACCGTCCGGCGGGTTTCGACGCAGATTCGCGACGTGGACGACCGCTACTTTGGGCGACTTTACGTTTTTGAAGACATCACCGCGCGGAAACGCGCCGAGCAAGCGCTAGTAGCGGCGCACAGGCAGCTGGAAACACGCGTGAAGGAGCGCACGAAAGCGCTGGAGGAAACCAACTCGGCATTGGAGAAGGAGGTCGCCGAGCGCAGGCTGGCTGAGGAGGCGTTGCGCCGATCAGAAGAGCAGCTTCGTGCTCTATTCGATAATAGCCCCGACTTTACTCTCACCCTGGACCAAGAAGGCGCCATCCGATACATCAATCGCACGCGAGAGGATTTGACCACGGAGCAGGTAATCGGAAGCTCCTGCTACGAATACATGCAGGGAGCCTACATCGACGGGTTCCGGCGCGCTTTAGATTCCGTTTTCCAGCAGGGAAAGTCCAGTCAGCTGGAATTCGCGACTTTGAAAGGCACGCTGTTCTCGGTTCGCTTGGTTCCCTTGAAGAAGGATGATCGCGTGGCTTTCGCCATGGCGATTGCCACGGATATCACCGAGCGCAAACGGGCTGAAGAGGAACGGCAAAAACTCGAAGAAAAGATTCAACATGCCCAGAAACTCGAAAGTTTGGGGGTGCTGGCCGGCGGCATTGCCCACGACTTCAACAACCTGCTGACCAGCGTGATGGGCAATGCCGAGCTCGCCCTGCGGGAGATGCCGCCTGGAGATCCTTCCAGATCCTACCTCAATGATATAGCGACGGCCGCCGAGCACGCCGCGCAACTCACAAGGCAGATGTTGGCCTACGCCGGTAAGGGGCGCTTTGCCGTGGAATCTCTCGACCTTTCCAGACTCGTCGGCGAAATGGCGCATCTGGTGGAGGTTTCGATATCCAAAAAGGTCGTCTTCCGATACGACCTCGCCGAGACGTTAGCTTCCGTTAAGGCCGATCCGACACAGCTCCGACAACTGGTGATGAATTTGATAACCAATGCCGGGGAAGCGATCGGAGACGGCAGCGGGTCGGTCGCTATACGCACCGGTGTGATGGAAGCGGATCGCAACTATCTTTCCGGGACGTATTTGGATGAGGAGCTTCCCGAGGGCGACTATGCCTACTTGGAGGTGGCCGACACGGGTTGTGGGATGGACCATGCCACGCTGGAGAGAATCTTCGACCCCTTCTTCACCACGAAATTCGCCGGGCGCGGCCTGGGCTTGGCGGCGGCGCTGGGGATTGTAAGGGGTCACAAGGGAGCCGTCAAGATCGACAGCCAACCGGGCCGGGGAACCACTTTCAAGGTGCTGTTTCCTGCCTCTCCGAAGGTGATCGAGGATGATCCGCGGCCGCCGGTTCGGACTGGGGAGCGGTGGCGCGGGAGCGGAGTCATCCTTGTGGTGGACGACGAAGAGAGCGTGCGGACTTTCGTCACGAGACTGCTGCAAAAGCACGGCTTCCGCGTGGTGACGGCGAACGACGGTCGAGAGGCCGTAGAAGTGTTTCAGTCGCGGGATGAAGAGATCGCCGCCGTGGTGCTGGACCTGACGATGCCGCGTATGGATGGGGAAGAAGCCTTTCGGGAGCTGCGCCGTCTGTCTTCCGGCGTAAAGGTAATCCTGACGAGCGGATACAGCGAGCGCGAGGTAACGCATCGATTTGCCGGCAAGGAGCTGGCCGGGTTCGCCCAGAAGCCATTCCGGCCGGGTGATCTAGTGAGTATTGTCCGTCAAGTCCTGGAAGGCGGCCGCTCGGCTTCCGCGTAGGAGACCTCAACCCGTAGTCGACCCCTCTTGATCCAACGAGCTTAGCCCGCTTTTCTCACCACGTGGCGAGGCGAAGTGCGTGAGAAGCCCGTCAGTACAAGGCGCGCGCCGCTCAGCGACTCATTTTCTGAGAAATGCGAGCGTACTTAAACCCTACGTTGAGCACGGTGAGCAAGCGCAACGCAGTAATGGCGGGCCTATTGCGTGCTTCGACCGTCAGGTGGTGAGAAATGCGGGCTAGCCCCAATACTGTTCCCACACTGCCGTGAGCCACGTGGTGAGAAAAGCGGGCTGAGCTCGTTGCTTCTTGCCGAGATGCCCGAGATCTACTCTCCAGTCAGAGAGCCGCCGTAGGCGGAGAGATCGCCGCGAGTGGCCTTCGTAACGGTGTCGCGGGGCTTGACATGCGAGCCGGCCCTCCCCCTCGCGGCTTGATTAAATCACGAAATGATGGCGCTAGACGGCTGAGGACGCGATAATATTGGATAAGAGGCCGGCGCGGCGGCGTTCGTAAGGGTTCCCGGCGTCAGGGATCGCGGGTTGTTCGGGCATATCCGAAGCGGCAAGCCGCCGGTCGGGCTTGGTCGCGCGAGGCTAACCAGGTTTGCGATTCGAGTCGTTGACGCGCCGGGTCGGAGACCGATAGATTCATATTTGGGAGGACAGGTGCATGCGTAGGGTTCGTTTTCCACTTCTCGGCTTGACCGTGGGCTTCGCGCTGGGGGTGCTGTTTGCCGCCGCTCCATCCTGGGCGGCGTCGATAGATTCCGTCGATTTCCAGCGCCAGGTACGGCCGATTCTTTCCGATAACTGTTTCGCTTGCCACGGACCGGACGCGGAGACCCGCATGGCCGACCTGCGTCTCGATACACGCGAGGGAGCCTTTGCTCAGCGTGAAAGCGGAAGCCCCGTCGTTCCGGGCGCCTTGGAGACCAGTCTGCTTTACAAACGCATTACTCACGACAACGAGATGTTGCGGATGCCGCCGGCTTATTCCAAGAAGGAACTGACCGAGGAACAGATCGAGATTCTCAAGAACTGGATCGAACAGGGCGCCTCGTGGGATCAGCACTGGTCGTTCAAAGCCGTCAAGCGGCCCGAGCCTCCCACCGTGAAGAACGAAGCTTGGGTTCGCGGGCCCCTCGACCGTTTTGTCCTGGCGCGGCTCGAGAAAGAAGGCCTCGCGCCCGCTCCCGAAGCCGATAAACGCACCCTCGCCCGCCGCGCGGCACTCGATGTAACGGGATTGCCTCCCGACCCCGGCATCCTCGAAAGCTTCTTGCGAGACACTTCCGAGCAAGCTTACGAAAAGCTGGTCGACCGGCTGCTCAACTCGAAGCACTGGGGCGAACACCGCGCCCGCTATTGGCTTGACGCCGCGCGTTACGGGGATACCCACGGCATCCACATCGACAACTATCGCGAAATGTGGCCCTACCGCGACTGGGTGATCCGGGCCTTCAACGACAACAAACCGTTCAACGAGTTTACCGTCGAGCAGATCGCCGGAGACTTGCTGCCCGATCCGACTCTCGATCAGCTTGTCGCCACCGGCTTTCATCGCTGTAATATCACGACCAACGAGGGCGGTGTTATCCCTGAAGAATACGAAGCCATCTACGCCAAGGACCGAGCTGATACGACGGGGATCGTCTTTCTCGGCCTTACGGTCGGATGCGCCACTTGCCACGATCACAAGTTCGACCCGATTCGACAGCGTGAGTTTTACTCCCTGACGGCGTTTTTTAGGAACACGACGCAGTATGTGATGGACGGCAACCTATCGGATCCGCCGCCCATCCTGGTTGTACCCGGCGATAAAGACCGCGGCCGCTGGCATGAGATCCGCCGGGAAGCGGCGGAAGCCGAAGCACGGATGGAAAGCCGCGCCGCGGCGGTCGACGAAGCGTTCACGGAATGGCTGGCGAGCGGGGAGCACCGCTCTCTTGAGACGCCGCTCGAAAAATCCGCCGAGTTGCTGAGGCTTACTCTCGACGATGGGCCCGCGATCGACCGGGGAGGCAGCCGGAAAAATATTGCGCTTCATCAGGGACTTGTAGTCGGTGAAGGGCCGGCCGAAAACCAGAAGGCGCTGCGATTCGGGATGGAGTCGTGGACCGAGCTTCCTTCCTTGAATCTCGACAATGGCACGCCCTTTTCGATGGCGATGTGGGTTTACCAGCCCAAGCAAGTAGGGGCTGTCGTGATTGCCGGCCAGTACGATCCCGACGACGCTTTCCGGGGATGGTCGATTACCGTTAGCGAGCGGCAAGTCACCTTTAAGATGACCGGCGAAAAAGCAGTGGGGCAAGAAGGACCGTCGGAGATCAGCATCAACCCGGTCAACACGAAGCGGCTGCCGGCAGGCGAATGGACCCATCTCGTCATGACCTACGACGGTTCAGGCGAGCGTGCCGGCCTCCGCATTTACAGGAACGGTGATTTCGTGGAGGCGATGGGCAGCGAGTTCTTCACGCAGTTGCAGGGGAGTATCCAAACCAACCGGCCGCTCTATTTGGGCCGCGGCATTACTAAGGGCAGAGGAGGCCGCGACAAGCCCCAAATGCGCTACTTCGCGGGCGGGGGCATCGCGGATCTTCGGGTCTTTGATCGCCCGATCACCCTCCAGGAGGCCAAGGTTGTTTCGCTGTGGTCCGCGCTAAAAAGTGCGCGAGACAAGGATCCCGAAAAACTAAGCGCCGAGGAGCGCGAAGCGCTGCGTCTCTACTACCTCAGCGTCAAGGACAGGGATTACCGCGCGATCCTGGCCCGCGAGCAGGAAATCAATCGAGAGTGGCGGGAGATCCGCCGGCGCGGGGGCGTCACACACGTGATGCAGGAAATACCCGGCAAAGATCCCGAGGCTCACATTCTCTACCGCGGCCTGTATGATCAACCGCGTGATCGCGTGGCAGCGAATACTCCCGCGGCGTTGCATCCCATGCTGGCGTCGCTGCCGCGCAACCGCATGGGGCTGGCCAAGTGGTTGGTCGACGAAGCGAACCCGCTGACCGGCCGTGTGATTGTGAACCGTTACTGGCAGGAGGTCTTCGGCACCGGCCTAGTAAGGACCAGCGATGATTTCGGCTCGCAGGGAGAGCCGCCCTCTCACCCCGCGCTGCTTGATTGGCTGACGGTCGAGTTCCGCGAATCGGGTTGGGACATCAAGCGGTTCTTCCGCACGCTCGTGACCTCCTCCACTTACCGCCAGTCGGCGCAAACGACCGCGGAAAAGCTCGAAAAAGACCCCCGGAATAGGCTGCTTTCGCGAGGGCCGCTGTTCCGCATGGATGCTGAAATGATCCGCGATTACGCCCTGGCGGCCAGCGGCCTGCTGGTCCGCAAGATCGGCGGCCCCAGCGTTAAGCCCTACCAGCCACATGGAGTCTGGGAAAGCGTGGCCATGCACCAGAGCAACACCTATGCCTACAAACGGGACTCCGGCCCGAAACTCTATCGGCGCAGTCTCTACACTTTCTGGAAGCGCTCCGCGCCGCCCGCCTCCATGGACATCTTCAACGCGCCCACGCGGGAGCACACCACGGTGCATCGGGAGAGAACAAACACCCCGCTGCAGGCGCTCGTAACGATGAACGATACACAATTCATCGAAGCGTCACGCCATCTCGCGCAGAGAGCGATTCGCGAGGCCGGAGGCGGCTTCGACCGGCGGCTGGATTACCTGACGACCCGTCTTCTGGCGCGTCACCTCAACGAAAAGGAACGCGCGGTCGCGAAACGGACCTACGGCGCGTTTGTCGGTTTTTACGGTTCGAACGCCGAGGAGGCGAAGAAGTTTGTCGCCGTCGGCGAGTCGCCGCCCGATGAGGCGCTGCCCGTGACCGAGTCGGCCGCGTGGACCATGCTGGCGAGCCAGATAATGAATATGGACGAGGTTTTGAACAAGTAGCGGAGCAAGGTCGCCCGGCGCGCGACTATGGCGCGCCCTCTTACGGAGATTTCAAATGCATCCACACGAAGAAGCAATCCTAGCGGAAACCAGACGACAGTTCTTTAGCCGAGGAGCCAGAGGCATTGGCGGAATCGCCTTGGCCAACCTGCTGGCCCAGAGCGGCTTCGGTGCGCCCAAGGGCGAGGAATCCTTCGGTGGCTTGCCGTACTTGCCTCACTTCGCCCCGAAGGCGAAGCGGTGTATCTACCTGCACATGATGGGTGCGCCGCCGCAGATGGATCTGCTCGATTACAAGCCCAAGATGAAGGACTGGTACGACAAGGATCTTCCAGAGTCAGTGCGCAAGGGGCAGCGGCTGACAACCATGACGTCCGGGCAGGCGCGCTTCCCGATCGCGCCGTCGGTCTTTCAATTCACGCAAAGCGGCCAAAGCGGCACGTGGATTTCCGAGATCCTGCCCAACACCGCCAAGATGGCCGACGACATCGCCGTGATCCGCTCGATGCACACCGAAGCGATCAACCACGAACCGGCGATTACCTTTATTCAAACGGGCCGGCAGGTGGTCGGGCGGCCGTGCATTGGATCGTGGCTCGCCTATGGGCTGGGCAGTATGAATCAGGACCTGCCGACGTTTGTCGTGATGAACGCCGAGAAGAGCCACCCCAAGGCGGGGGTACAGGCGATTTCCGCGAAAATGTGGAGCTCGGGATTTCTTTCTCCGAAGTACGCCGGCGTAGGATTGCGCGGAGGCGCGGAGCCGGTGCTCTACATCAAGGATCCGGATGGTGTTTCCCGGGACGTCCGGCGGAAGATGCTCGACGGCCTCAGCGAGCTGAATCAGATCCGCCACGAAAAGGTCGGCAACCCGGAAACACTGGCGCGAATCGAGCAGTTCGAGATGGCTTTCCGGATGCAGTCCTCGGTGCCGGAGATGGGTGACCTCTCGAGTGAGCCGGAAAGCACCTTTAAGCGCTGGGGCGAGGAAGCGAAGCAGCCCGGCAAGTTTCAAAACGCGGCACTGATGGCGCGCCGACTCGTCGAACGGGGTGTGCGCTTCGTCCAGATCTATCACCGCGGCTGGGACGTACACGCCTTCGCGCCCGAAGTGCTCCCCGCGCAGGCTAGAGACGTCGACCGCGCTGCCTGGGCCCTCATCCAAGATCTGAAGGAGCGTGGCATGTTTGAAGACACGCTCGTCATTTGGGGCGGCGAGTTCGGACGGACAATCTACTCCCAGGGGAAACTGACGCCGACGGATTACGGTCGCGACCACCATCCGCGCTGCTACAGCCTGTGGATGGCCGGCGGCGGCGTCAAAGGCGGCGTCACCTACGGCGAAACCGACGATTTTTCCTACAACATCGTCAAAGACCCGGTACATATCCGCGACTTTCAGGCGACGATCCTGCACCTGTTCGGCATCGACCACGAACGTTTCACTCACAAGCACCAGGGACTGGACGCCAAACTGACTGGCGTGGAGGAAGCCCACGTGGTGAAACAGATTCTGGCGTAGGTTCAACTCGCCGGTTTGCGCGCGCCCGAGCGCGGCGCCGCCGTCGTTGGGTCGATTTTCGCCAAGGCCATACGGATCATCCTTCTTAGGCGACGAGTATTCGCAATAACTGCACCTTGGCGAAAGCGGTCAAGGACGGAACTTCCGCGAAGCCTCCATTTCCGATTGAGCGTGTTTTCCGGCTGGTGACTTATACTTGTCTCTGAGCGTATGGCTCAGGGACGAAAACCGCGATGGATGAACCTCGGCTGATCGCTATCGCAGGGCCTTGAAAGGGCGAGGTGATCTTGCTTTCCGAGGGAGATCTCTCCTTCGGGCGTGGGTCATCCAGCGGCCTGAGCCTGGACTCGGGATCCGTGTCCCGGCACCACTGCGTGATCAAGCAGTCCGGCGGGGAGACCAAGATCGTCGATCTCGAGAGTCTCAACGGCACCTTCGTAAACGGTGTTCCCGTAAAGGAGAGGCTGCTTGGCCACGGCGATCAGATCGCCATCGGCGACTCGCTGTTTCTGCTGTTGGACGGGGAAACTGAAACCGAGCCACTTCCAACCGCGGCTCCGTCCGCATCCGGCACTCAAGTACCGCTGAAAGGCGCCTCACCGACAATATCCAATCCTGTCGAATTAGCCGAAGAAACAGGCCCGGGCCCTACCGTGAAGTTCCGCATGCAGGACGCGGTCTATCTGCGGCCTGAGGAGCTTCTGAAGGTCTCACCCACCCGGCGCGCAGGCCGTGAATTAGACCTACTTCTAAAGATCGCCGACACGGTGAGCTCTCTGGAAAGCTTAGAGGTCCTCCAGCAAGAGCTGCTCGACTTGTTTTTCGAACTTGTGCCCGCCGAGCGAGGGGCGATTCTGCTCACCGGTGAGAGCAGCGACGATATTATTTCCATGTTCGGCCGCGACAAGCTGGCCGGGCCAGACCGGCCGGTGCAGGTTAGCGAGTCGATCGTTCGTCTGGTTCTTGAGAAAGGAGCGGGCATAGTCGGAAGCGATGTCTTCCAACACGAGGACCTGGCAGGCGACGCAGGCGAAAACGGCGCGCCGGTACAGTCGGTCCTGGCCGCCCCTCTGATCGCATTCCGGAAGGTCCGAGGCGTGATTTACCTGGACACGAGCGACACGAACGTTCACTTCGACGAAAATCATCTGCGGCTTTTCTCGGCGATCGGCGGCATGGCCGCCATGGCTCTCGAGAATGCGCAAACGGTGGCACTGCTCGAAGGTGAGAACCGTCGTCTCCAAGCGAAGATCGACATTGAGCACAACATGATCGGCGAGAGTTCGCCGATGCGCAAGGTGTATGAGTTCATCGCCAAGGTGGCCCCGGCGGACTCGACGGTTCTGATCACGGGAGAGAGCGGCACCGGCAAGGAGTTGGTAGCGCGGGGTGTTTTCGGCAACAGCGCTCGGGCGAGCAGCCCGTTCGTGGCCATCAACTGTGCGGCTTTGACCGAGTCGCTGCTAGAGAGCGAACTGTTCGGTCACGAGAAGGGAGCTTTCACGGGAGCCATTACCCAGAAAGGCTCTTCTGGGATTTTAGTGGCTGGCGGCGGTGAGTGACGGATCCCTCGCCACTGTGAGGCCGACCTCCCGGAGCCTGCTTCGGTGCCATTCAAGGGCTTCGTGACAACTCTACGGCCCCCAAGGCCGGGCGGCGACTGCGTTGGCCAAAAAGAATTACTGATAAACAAAGGGTTACGAGTAGAGCAAGGCTGCTGGCAGGTAGTCGTACAGTCTCCCGAAGGCTGTGAAATGCAGATCCACAACTGTCATCCAGTGGCCACACTCAAAGAGATAACTCCCTGTTTATCAGTGTCTTATTCCCTTTACGAGTTGCCCACGACCGGACTGGCGTGTAGGGTATTTGGGGATTTCTTGGCCGCCTTTTGGGCTCCGATGTGACTGCGGGCGACGTCGGGTCGGCAGGATGGAGGAGCCGGCTACCCGTTGGCCACCCACTAAAAACCCGGAAGAGCCCCCAGAAAAAAGGAAAGCTGGAGATTGCCCACGGCGGCACTGTTTTTCTGGATGAAATCGGCGAGCTTGCGCCGCTGCTCCAAGCCAAGCTGCTGCGCGTTTTACAGGAGAGCGAATTCGAGCGGGTCGGAGGCACCCGCCCCATCCAGGTGGATCTCCGGGTGATCGCGGCCACCAACCGTGACTTGGTGAAGGCGGTCAAGGACGGAACCTTCCGCGAAGACCTCTATTTTCGATTAAATGTAGTCTCGATCGAGGCCCTGCCCTTGTGGACCCGGCGCGAAGATATTCCCTTGCTGGCCAGCTATTTCCTCACCAAGTACACGAACAAGACTAAGCGCCACATCCGCGGCATTTCTCCGCGGGCGCGTTCTTGTCTGACCCGTTACGACTGGCCCGGCAACGTACGCGAGCTCGAAAACGCCATCGAGCGCGCGGTTGTCCTGGGCTCGTCGGAGTTGATCCTTCCCGAGGACCTGCCGGAACCCCTCCTAGAGGGAGCGCCCTCGGGTGCCGATGTCTCAGCCAACCGGTATCACGAAGTCCTCAACCAAACGAAGAAACGGCTTATCGTCGACGCCTACGAGCAAGCCGGCGGCAGCTACACCGAAGCCGCGAAGCGACTCGGCGTCCATCCTAACTACCTTCACCGCCTGATCCGGAACTTGAACCTAAAGGAGGATCTCAGGAAGGGCGCCTCGGGCCGATAGCCCGTTGGCAGCGCACGTCCAGGTCCGAGTACGGCGAGGCGGTCGGATCCGTAAAATTCGAGGGCTTGTAGCGCGGACCTGCTGCTGTTCCAGTGTCCGCGTCCCTGGGCTAGCCAATCACTCCCCCCGCCGGAACTTGGGCTGCTATGCTCTTTGAATCAACGAAAGCGCCTGGAGGTCTCCCATGATCGGGCTTGTGAAGTTACATCACGTCTCTTACACGGTCAAAGACTTAGAGGCGTCGAAACACTTTTACCGCGATGTGCTGGGGCTGGCGGAGCTCTCTCGGCCCGATCTGCAGGCCCGGGGCGCCTGGCTCGCGGTCGGCGATCGGCAGATCCATCTGATCGAAGGCAGCTATCACCGTAAGGAGAGCGAGAACGTTCTCATTCGCTCCGATCACGTGGCTCTCGAAGTAAACGACCTCGAAGGGGTGCGCAAGCAGCTTCAAGCGGCCGGCCTCGAGTTCCACGAAGGCGAGAACTTCGAGCTCGGGATCGGGCAAATTTTCTGCCAAGATCCCGACGGGCACGTCGTCGAGTTCGTCCACAACTACAACGAGTGATCCCGCGGGGCTGAACCTGCCGGGCAAATGGGCGACACATGTCTCGGTCTGAGCCGGCGCGCCTGCCCGCGCCCGAGGGGCTTTTCTCACCAGCTGACGGTCGGAGCACGCGATAGACCCGCCATTACTGCGTTGCGCTCGCTTCGCCGTACTCAACGTAGGGTTCAAGAATGTAGGGGCACGGCATGCCGTGCCCGAGGTTGCCTAGTGGCGCGCGCCTTGTACTGACGAGCTTCTCACGCACTTCGCCTCGCCACCCGGTGAGAAAAGCCGCCTGAGCCGGCGGCGAATTGACCGCCGGGCGCGAAAAGTCGGCTCACGGGCAATCTGGCCTGGGCCTGCTGAGGGACTTCTTGACTGGTTTCCTACGGCGCCGCCGAGTAGAAGACGAAGATGCCGGCCATCGCGTCAACGCGTTCCGCGGTGGGATTTTCGTAGGTGGCGACGAGCTTGAAGCGGTCGTCGGATCCGACCTCATAGCCGTTCGGGTTCTTGTAGCTGGGCATCGAGATCAGCCGGCCGTCCTCGCCGCGGGCCCCGATGGCCTTCCACACCACCCGGTCTTGGGTGGCGTTGATCAATTCGATCGAGACGCCGTAGGGGTGAATGTGGGTTCCGATGGCGCGAATCTTGCCCGGCGGCAGCTCGATGGCCGCTTCACGGATGTCCCGGCCCGGCTCCACGTAGTAGAGGTCCGGAACTTGTACCGACCGAAAGGCCATTGACAGTTTTCGGAGCGGATGTCGCAGATGTTTGGCGCGAATCAGCTCTATCGTCATTCTGATGCTGGCCACCGTTTGATCGGGATTACGATTGTTGAACATCGGATCCCAGACAATCTTTTCACCCGCCTCGAAGAAAAGACCGTACCCCGAAGGCAACCGAAACGACTCGGTGTAGCCGTCGGAGAAGATCCCGACCATCGCTTCGTCGTTGTGCATGTGGTGGGGTGTTGAGGTGCCCAGGAACGTGTGGCACTGGAATTCCCTGTCGAGACGCTTCCCGTCAGCATCGAGGATGCGGGTTCGGTAGCCGACCACCCAAATGTCTTCGGGAAAATTAAACTCCATCCTGCGCGGGAGCTGCTGCAGCTTATCTCCCTCCAGGTCAAATGGGCCATACTCGTGGTAAAACTGCTCCGTCACAGCAGCAAGCTGGGTGGCGGTCATCTCCGCACGCCCCGAATCGGCTAGCCCTTGGCTGGGCAAGGGCCCGCGAAACACCAGGAGGAGTAACACGACAAGCAGCAGAGATTGAGACCTACGCTTCATGGAGAGTCTTCCCCAAAGCGCCCATAAGAAACCCGGGACGGCCTGGAAAAATCGGGGCGGCGGCGCGCTCGGAAATCTCTTGGATTCACCCTTATTCACCCGCCGCGGCCGGCTGTCCCAAGATTTCTTGCACACCTGAAAGCCCCCGACTTCTTAACTCTTGTACTACAAGGGACGCGAGACACGAGCGGTGTTCCCTGGGCCGCTCACCCCCGTGTCGGCCTGTTCGATTATAGGGCGCGCTCGCCCGGGCTGTCTAGCGTGAACGTTGGAGAACAACCGACCTGGGACGCGCGGACGCGGTCCAGCGCCCCCACGGAGACGGCAAACCGTTGTATAACTGAAGGCTTATGGAAAACGCCAGCTACTTCAAAGACAAGATTCGCAGTGGTGAGCTTTGTATGGGAACGAACATCACCTTCACGGACCCGACCGCGACCGAGGCCTTGTGCCAGGCGCTCGACTACGTTTGGATCGACATGGAGCACAATGCTCTTTCGCTCGAAACCGTGCAGGGTCACATCATGGCGACCAAGGGAAGCCGGACGACGCCGCTTGTCCGCGTGCCTTGGAACGATCCGGTCATGATCAAGCCGGTGCTCGATATCGGCGCGGCGGGCGTGATCGTGCCCATGATCCGTACCGCCGCCGAAGCGCGTCTGGCGGTCGCCGCGTGCCGTTATCCGCCGGACGGCATTCGCGGCTACGGGCCACGAAGGGGATCCGATTACGGCGACCTCGAAGGTCCGGACTTCTGCCGTACGGCCAACGAGACGATCATCGCCATCGTACAGATCGAGCACATCGAAGCCGTCAACAATCTGGACGAGATCTTGGCCGTGCCGGGGCTGACCAGCATTTGCGTCGGTCCCATGGATCTGGCCGGGTCGATGGGCCACAGCGGCAACCCTCGCCACCCTGACGTGCTGAGCACGATCAAAACGGTCATCGAGAAAACGCGGCAGACGGATGTCTTCGCCGGCGTCGCGTTTGGGGATGATCTGGATCTGCTCGCCAAGTGGGTCGGTGAGGGAGTCCACTGGGTGTCGATTGCCACTGACATCGGGTTCATGCGCCGAGCCGCCGACGAGTCCTGCCGGGCGTTGCTTGATTCCCTCAAAGCGTCAGACAACTAGCCCGTTTTCTCACCACGTGGCGAGAAACGCGGGCTAGCGGGATTGGCCAGGACTATCGAGAAACTAGAGGCGCTTGGGGACCCGCAAGCGGCGGTAGCGCGTAGAGGTTGTACAGCTGCCGTAAATTCTCAAGGATTGCGACAGACTGCCGCAATTTTACACGGGCATCGTACAGAAACTAAAGAACTTCGGGAAGAGTCGGCTGTGGAAGCGTCGCGATTAAGGGGGGAAGGCGACAGCTCTGTACCCAGGGGTCTAATCGGAGCGTGGCGGGGAGCATCAGAGAACGAGCTAGTAGTGCGGAAGGCTGGGTCGCAAGACGCCGTAGAACCACGTACCCACGAGCGCGCTCACGAGCACAACGCCGTACACGGTCATGCCGTTCCCAATGAGGGCGAAGATGGGTCCTGGACACGCACCAGTCAGGCCCCAGCCCAGGCCGAACAAGGTCCCGCCGATCCAGTACCGATAGCCCCTCCGCCCCAGGTCCTTGGGTGAGATCGCGATGACGTCGCCCCGGACTGTCCGGACCCGAAGGGACTTGATGAGTGCGACCGATACCATCGCCACCGCCAGAGCGCTCGCCATGACTCCATACATGTGGAAAGCCTGGAACCGAAACATCTCTTGGATCCGGAACCAGGACACTACCTCGCCCTTGGTCGCGACGATGCCGAAGTACAGCCCGATGGCAAGATAGACTCCGAGGCCCACGCCGGTCAGGGACCGCGGCCGCGCTGGGATCGACGGGGCGACGGTGGACCGCTCGGTAGTCTCAGTGCGTGTCATCACGAAGCCCTCACAGCAGCAGCGGGAGGATAAGCCACGTAGCCAGCAGTCCACCCGCGAAGAACCCCGCCACAGCGAGGAGCGAGGGCAGCTGCAAGTTCGCCAGGCCCGAGATGGCATGACCCGAGGTGCATCCTCCAGCGTACCGAGCCCCGAAGCCAACGAGGAAGCCGCCGAAGACGATGATCACAAAACCAGGGAGGGTTGCCAGACCTTGCCAGCTGAAGACTTGGGCCGGCGCCAGCCCCTCGAACGTCTTCACGCCGACGACTTCGAGATCGGCGGTCGTCGCGTCGGAGATGGCAATGACCGGGTCCGGCGAGGGCAGGAGGGATCCGGCTAAGGCTGCACCCAGGACGATGCCGAGGGCGAAGGTCAGGTTCCAGAGACCCTTCGATTTCCAGTCGTAGCGGAAAAAATCGTTCTGGGTCGGCAGTGCCGCCGCGCAGATGTGCCGCAGATTCTCGGACACGCCGAACTCGCCACCAGCCCAGAGCAGGAGGGGAACGGTCAATCCGATGAGGGGGCCTGCCACATACCAGGGCCACGGTTCAGCAATCAGTTCGCTCATGACATCCGCACGCTAGGGGCTTTCGACCGCCGGCAGACAGAGACGATCGATGGGATTTCATCGAATACCCTCTTGGGTACAGTGTATAGTCTGGAGGTCAAGAAACGGTGTGGACAGGTTCGACTGACAGAATCCGCTCTGCTGCTTGGGATACGGGGGAGCGTCGCAATCTTTAGGCGAAAGACGACAGGGGTTTCTCAGTTCGCTGGTGGTTCGCCCGGCTGACGAGGGGTTTCGGGACGGCTGAGGTCTCGGGGCACCTGCACGACTCAGAGCAAGTCGCGGGTGCTTGCCGAGTCCCAGAAGCGACTTCGAGCATGGCGATAGGTGCCTACTCTTCTTTTGGCACGAAGGCGATGGCGCGGGCGGGGCTGCCGCTTTGATCCGCGATCTTGAGCGGTAGCGAGACGAAGTAAGCTCCCCGGGAAGGTAGCTGGTCGAGGTTGATCAGCAGCTCGGTCCAACTCATGCCGTATTTGAGCCCGGCGGCATGGGTCGGCAGACCGTCGTCAGTGTAGCCCATGCTGGGACCGTCCGTTCCCAAGTGCCAGACGCCCTTGCCGTGGAGATAGTCCATGACTTCGGGCGTGGGCGCCGGCCAGCCGGGCTTTGATCTTTCGACGGCGGGTTCAAACGTCAAGCGGCGGCCCTCGGGAAGCGGCTTGAAATAGGCATTGCTGTAGCCGCTGCGAAACAGAACAACATCCCCAGGCTGGATCGGGCCGTGCGTACTCTCCCACTCCTCGATCATGGCGACGGTAATGCGCGGACTCATTCCGGGTTCGGCGGCATCCCGGATTGCGCTGACATCGATGACCGCCGCCGGTCCCATGAGCCGCTCCAGGGGATACTTATCTCCGGTTACGGCACCCGCCGGGCCGGCGTGCTCGAGGCCGCTGTCGGGGGGAGGGATCACATGGGCGGGGAAATCGATTTGCGTCCCGGTGTGCTCGTCGATCACGTAGCGCTGTCCGTAGTAGGCGGCTTCGCTCGGCTCGGCAGTGCCGCCGTAGTCGCTCTTCTTCGGCGCGAACCAATTGAACGTCCAGCGCTGAAAAGGCGGATTGGTTCCAAAGTGCGCGGGGACATCCTCGTCGACGAGAACCGACAAATCGACAACCCTGCTCTTCGCCGCAATCACTCCGACGTCAGCGGCAAGAGCCGTCGGGATTTCGATGACGGGATCGGGCGGCTGAGAACAGCCGCTGAAAACTAATGTAGTTGCCGTTAGGGTCAACAGGAAATGGGTTCGCATCATCGTTCTCCGTCGCTTGGATAAGATGTCTGGATAGGGTCCCGAGGACTTTTCGGGCGCGCCTTCCAGATCGTAGGGGCACGGCATGCCGTGCCCGCCGGCGTTCGCTACGGCGTCGCCTGTTCCCACAGCCCGCAGATGTTGCCCTGAGGATCGATGATCGCCGCGACCGCCCCGACGCCTGGTACTGGCGTCTTCGGCAATGCCACGGTCGCGCCCAGGCTCGTTGCCTTCTCGATCGCCTGGTCGATGCTGGCTACGTCCACATAGTTCATCCACGGCTGCTCGGCGTTCTGCCGCTGCATCACGGCTCCGTTGATGCCGGGACCCTCTGACCCGGTCTCGCAGAGCCAGTACTCCACCCCCGGGATCGGGGCCTGCTGAAACTTCCAGCCGAACAGGTCGCCGTAGAACTTGGTCAATTCCTTCGGCTCATTAGCGGGAAGCTCGAAGTGGACGATACGGTTGTTTGCCATGCTGGATTCCTTGATGAAAGCGTGGGACTCGCCTCTCCCCGCACCCTTCTAGCAACGACCTCAAGGGGCGGCTGATGCGGCCATTCTGCCGACTGCAAACTTGGTGGGCCGGGGCCACTCTTCGCCTTTGAAGACAGCTCCTGCCGCCAAGGGCTGCGAGACCGTAGCGGGGTTCACAGTCCTTCAGAGGAGCGGCTGACCAGGGAGAGAAACTCTTCCCGTGTCTTGGGGTTGTCGCGGAAGGCCCCCAACATGGCGCTGGTGACGGCGGAGGAATGTTGTTTCTCGACCCCGCGCATGATCATGCACAGGTGCTTGGCCTC
This sequence comes from Bryobacterales bacterium, assembly GCA_965206025.1. Taxonomy (GTDB): domain Bacteria; phylum Acidobacteriota; class Terriglobia; order Bryobacterales; family UBA6623. Next base: position 987,303 of record CBDBIU010000005.1, read on the forward strand.
GACGACGACCCCCACGCCTTTCGGATCGATCGCTTCCTGGATGGTCTGCGCGATCTGGTTCGTCAAGCGTTCCTGGATCTGCAATCGGCGGGCGTACATTTCGATAAGGCGAGCGACCTTGCTCAGTCCGATCACTTTTCGGTTGGGAAGATAGGCGACATGGACCTTGCCGAAAAACGGCAAAAGATGATGTTCGCAGAGGCTGAACATTTCGATGTCCTTGACGATGACCATTTCGTCGTAGGCGACATCGAACAAAGCTCCGTTGAGAATCGCGCCGGCGTCCATCTGATATCCGCTGGTAAGCTCGGCCAGTGCACGAGCGGTCCGTTGCGGGGTTCGGACCAACCCATCCCGCTCAGGATCTTCGCCTAGCTGGGCCAACAGCATGCGCACGATTTGGGCCAACTCGGCTTGCCGGCCGGACGCGGGATCCGGAAACTCGTCGATCACATCATGAAAGCTGCTTTTCGTAACCATAACTCTAGCCGGCAACCTCGAAGCGGTTGCGGCCGGTCTCCTCCACTTGAACCTTCGCCAGCCGCAAGGGCTGGTCGCCGAACGCCTCGGCCCAGGATTGCCGCAGCCATCGGCGGATCAGCAGCGACAGATTCTCGGTCGTGGGAACGACGTCGGACAGCTCCGCCACGTCGCTATTCAAATTCACGTGGTCGAGCCTCGACGTCACCGCCCCTTCTACCAAAGTATCCAACGCCTCTCGCGGGACGATCATTCCCGACCTCGCATCAACGGGCCCCTCGACACTGACATCGAGCGCGTAATTGTGCCCGTGCCCCCAACGATGGTTGCACTTCCCGAACACGCGAGCATTTTCTTCGTCACTCAACTGCTGCGCGTGCAGCCGATGAGAAGCCGAAAACAAGTAGCGTTTCGTGACCCGAACCAACAGCCGTCCCCCACTCTGCAATCTCTGTCCAACCAGCCGACCCTCGCGCCGCCGGCCACGGGCTATTGAACCAGACGCCCCGTTGAGCCGAAACCCGGTCCCCGGCGGGCCGCGCCCAAAAGCGAACCTTATCTTACCTTGTTCGAGAACATCACGAAGCGCCGGGCCGGCCCTCGCCGAAGTATTCGACGTATAGGTCGGGCGTTTCGTAAAGGCGCACGCCGTGAAGGGCGCGTCCGTCTACATTGATGGCCGGTTCCAAGCGCCGCCAAATCTCCTGAACGATATTTTCAGGCGTCGGGATCAGGCTGTCAAACGGGGAGACTTCCCGGTTCAAGAAGCGGTGATCATAGGGCTCAATGACTTGCGCCTCGATAATCCCTTTGAGTTCTTTGAGATCGATGATCATACCGTCGACCGCATCGACCTCCCCGGCTACCGTCACCTCGAGAACGTAGTTGTGGCCGTGCCCGCTCTCCCGGCTCGCTTTGCCGAACAGCTTTTCGTTTTCTTCCGGACTCAAAGACGGGTTACGACAGAAGTGCGAGGCCGAAAATTCGGCCCGTCGGGTAACCAAAACCATTTGCCGTAGCCCCTGACTCCCAGCTACATTGAGAATACTCTTCATTATGCCATGGTCAAAAAAGGAGCTCCTCTATTGGGCCCTGCTCATCGGGCTGACGACGACGCTGCTCTCCCGCGTCGTCCCCTACTTAGAGATCCACGACGTCGGGATCGGCGATCGCGCTCCGGAGTTTGACCTCACGGCGGAAGACGGCAGCGGCATTCGGCTCCAAGACTATCGAGGGAAGCTCGTCTTGCTGAACTTCTGGGCGACGTGGTGTCCGCCGTGCGTGGAGGAAATGCCGTCGTTGAATTTTGTCCACGAGCATCTGCGGGGAAAAGGGCTCGTCGTGTTGGGCGTCAGCGTGGATGAGGACGAAGCCGTGTATCGCGATTTCCTCCAACGCGCGAGGGTCCGTTTTCCCACCGTCCGTGACCCGGAAAGAACAGCGCCCAACCGTTACGGAACTCTCAAGTATCCGGAAACCTACCTGATCGACCGGGAAGGGTACGTGCTGGGCAAGTATGTTGGGGCGGAAGACTGGACGCGCCCGGAAATCATCAACTACCTGTCATCGCTTTTGTGAGCCGGGATCACATCGGCCGACTTACAGTTTGTCGGGCAAGGCTGCCGTCCGCGAGGTTGAAGCTTAGACTCGCGTAAGGGCGGCTCGGCGTCGTTTCCGAGACCCGCGGCCGTTTGGGTTGTGCACTCAACACACGATTGCCCGTGCCGCTTTGGAGTGAACCCCAAGGAATGAGACAGTTGTGATAGCGACACTTTAGCGGGGAAAGGGACTGCGAGTGGGCAAGAGACGAGTTTACAAGTTTCCCGAAGAATACCGGAAGATGGCACTGGAGCGGCTGAAGAGCTGCGAGAGCGTGACGGCGCTGTCGAAGGAACTGGGGATTCACCGAGGGCTGCTGTACAGGTGGCGAAATCGGAGGGAGCCGAGCGAGGAGGGCCCCGGTCCGCCGGCCGCCTCCCGCGAGCGGGGACTACGCCAGGAGATCCGCGCCTTGAAGCGCCTGTTGGGGAACAAGATGCTGGAAGTGGATTTTTTCAAAGGCGCCTTCGAAAAAGTCGAGGCTCGACGCCACGGCAGCGGCAGCTGTGGCGAGAAGGCGTCTACGACCAAATCCGGGAGTCGATGCCGATGCAAGGCAGACTGAGTGTCGAGCGGATGTGCCGGCTGGCCCCAGTAAGCCGGGCGGGTTTCTATCGGTCTTGGCAAGAGCGGATACCAGAGGAAGAAGACATGGAAGTGCGGTCGGCGGTCCAGGAGGTGGCCCTGGAACATCGGCGACGCTATGGCTACCGCAGGGTGACGGCGGAACTGCGTCGGCGGGGGATGTTGGTGAACCACAAGCGCGTGGCCCGCATCATGCGCCAGGACGGCTTGCTCGGTGCGCAGCCGCGGGCCTTCGTGGCCACCACGGACGCCGATCATCCGCTGGAGGTGTACCTCAACCTAGCCGCCCGCATCAAGCTGCGGGGGATTAATCAGCTGTGGATGGCCGACATCACCTACATCCGGCTGAAGGTCGAGTTCGTGTATCTGGCGGTGATCGTGGACGCCTACTCGCGCAAGGTGGTGGGCTGGGCGCTGGGGCGAACGCTGGCCGCCCGCTTGCCGCTGGCGGCGCTGGAGCAGGCGATGGCCGAACGGCAGCTGCCGCCGGGCCTGGTCCATCACTCCGATCGCGGCGTGCAGTACGCTTCAGGCGCCTACGTGAGGAGCCTGCGCCGGCGCCAAGCGATCCCCAGCATGAGTCGGCCGGCGAACCCCTACGACAATGCCAGTTGTGAGAGCTTCATCAAGACGCTCAAGCGGGAGGAGATCTACGCCAACGATTATCAGGATCTCGACCACCTGCGGGCGAATATCGAGGACTTCATCGAGCGCTACTACAACCGCTGCCGCCTGCATTCGGCGCTGGGCTACCGGTCCCCCGAGGAGTTCGAGCGGGCCGCCGGGACGAAGGCGGCTTGTGCGGGAGCGACGATGAGTTTTTTTAGGCATCCGGAGATCTATCGATCCGATGGGAAGGGGTGGGCGAACGGGAAGCCGACCGAAGCCGGCTCCCCGGACCATCGTTTCGATGAGTCTCCGGCCGGCTATTCCTCGGCGGGTTGGTCTCCACCAGAGCCCGCCTCCGCTTCACCAGCCGAGGACCATGCTAGCGGAGAAGAGACTGTGGGGAGAAGGAAAAACCATTGAACGGCGAGTGTCGCTATCGCAAATTGTCTCAGCGGAGGGGTTCACCCCTCCGCGGCCGCCAGATCCGCGGCTTTTTTTGGTACTCGGACCTACGCGTCGCGGGTCCCCCGACCTGCGTATCGCTGCTCTTACCTACCTCTGGTCGCCGTGGGTGGCCGGCAGGCTCCGTTTCCTGCTCCCACAAGCCCTCGCCATGCGCCAATCCGAGCAGCGAGCGCCAGCGAGCGGTCGACAATTGCCTTTCCAAAGGGGATGACAACCGGTGGGTTTTCCGCCGAGCGGCCTATGATCCATCGTGGATTCGCGCAACCGAGCGCGAGTTCGCCCGAAACCGGCCTGCACGCTTTGGCCGCCTTCAGCGTATTAAGTAGTGGAGGGTGTTATGCGAATTCGTGTCTTTGCCTCAATCGTCATTTTGATGCTTTCGGGCCTCGCCGCGCGGGCCGCCGAGCTTTCGGTCAGCAAAGTCGTGCTCTACAAGCACGGAATCGGGTTTTTCGAGCGATCGGGAAGCGTGCCGCCCGGAGATCAGGCTCAACTCCAGTTCAAGGCCACCGAGATGGACGACGTGCTCAAATCCTTGACCGTCGAACAGCGCGGAGGGGAGGGCGTCTCGGCCATCCGCTACGACTCGAGCGACCCGCTCTCGAAACGCCTGGAAGTTTTCCCGTTCCGTATCGGCCAAGCCATCACTCTCAGCCAGATACTCGACCAGTTCAAGGGCGCCGAGGTCGAGCTGCGGCTGAGCAGCGGCAAGGCGCGCGGTTCGATCGTCAGCGCGCGGACGATTCCGGCCAGTGAACGCCAGCCCCAGCGCCAAGAGCTGATACTGCTCACCAAGGGCGAGCTGCGGACCCTCGATCCAGCGGCGGCGGCCGGACTGCGCTTCGTCGACGCCAAGCTGCAGTCCCAGTTTGCGGACTATTTGGGAGTCGTGGCGCGGTCTCGCAATCTGGAGAAGCGAACGGTGACCATCGAATCCTCGGGAGAAGTGAGCGAGGTGGCTGCCAGCTACGTCGTTCCCACTCCGATTTGGAAAAGCAGTTACCGGCTGGTATTCGACGGCGGAGGGAAGCCGCTGCTCGAGGGCTGGGCGATTGTGGACAACACGTCCGGCGAGGATTGGACGAACGTCAGGCTTTCGCTCGTTTCCGGGTTGCCGGTGTCCTTCATCAGCCGGCTCTACGAACCGCGCTACCTGAGCCGTCCGGTCGTCCAGTTGGCTCAAGACCGCGCCTGGCGCCCGGTGGTCCACGGAGGGGCCGTCGAGGAGGCAGGCCTAAGTGACACGGTGGCCGCGATGCGTCCGCCTCCGGCTCCGCCAGCCAAGGAAGCAGCCGCCTATGACGGGCAAAAGAAGGGCCGGCGCGACAACCTAGAGCGGAATCGCGCCTTTCGCCAGCAGGTCGCCGGCAGCATCGTGGGCGGGCTGGTCGGCGCCCAAAACGAGCGTTTTCAACGCCGAGCCGTGTCTTCCACGGTGGCGGCCGCCGCCGTCGGCGCCGAGCTGGGGGAACTGTTCGAATACAGGATCGATCGCCCGGTCAACATTCGCAAGGGCGAGTCCGCCATGCTGCCTTTCTTCCGAGAGCGCATCGAGGCCCGCCGCCTGCTCATCTACGACCACTCCAATGCCTCCCAACACCCGCTCAACGCCGTCGAGCTGACCAACTCCGGCGACACCACGATGGATGGCGGTGCCATCACCGTCTACGACGCCGGAGCCTATGCCGGCGAAGCTTTGATGGAGACCGTCAAGTCGGGCGACAAGCGGCTGATCAGCTACGCCGTCGATCTGGGAACCCGCATCACCCCGGCCTTCGATAGCGAGAGCAAGCTGCTCAGCGAATTTCACTTCCAACGCGGCCTGCTGACGACCAAGACCGCCCGCCGGGAAACTAAGACCTTTACCATTCGCAACGTGGATTCGAAACCGAAGACCGTGATCATCGAACACGCCGTCCGGCCCGAGTACAAGCTCATCGACATGAAGCCGGAAGAGAAAACCGCTAACTCCTATCGCTTCGAGGTTAAGGTCGACGCTGGAGCTACAAAGAAATTCCCCGTGGTCGAGGAACGCGTCTATTCCCAGCAGATCGCCGTCACCAACATGACGCCGGACCAGATCTTTGCCTACGTGCGGAACGAGAAACTCGACGAAGCCGGCCGCAAGAAGCTCGAGGAGATGGCTGATCTAAAGCGCCAAATCGCCGACACCGACCGTGAACTCGCGAGGGTCAACGAACAGATCAACAACCTCTCGCAAGACCAGAGCCGGCTCAGGAGCAACATTTCAACGCTTCGCTCCGTTGCCGGGCAGCAGCAGCGGGTAATGGAGTACGCCGACAAGCTCTCCGCCCAGGAAGGAAGGCTGGTTTCTCTCCGCGATCAGCAGAACGAACTTCGCCGGCGGAAGGACAAGCTTCAAAAGGAGTTGAATACGCTCATGGAAACGCTGAAGTTTTGAGCGGGATGCGGCAAGGACAAGCGGACGGCAAGAAGCAAGAAAGGGCAGGCGATTCCCCGGCCGGGGATTTGCCGAGTCTGCCGCCCACGGTTCCGCCTCACGGCTGCACCGCAGGCTATTATCCTACGCTCCTCCGGGGCTGCACCGGCCGTAACGAACGTAATTGGGGCTAGCACGCATTTCTCACCACCTGGCGGTCGAAGCACGCAATAGGGCGCCATTACCGCGTTGCGCTTGCTCGCCGTGCTCAACGTAGGGTTCAAGTACGCCCGCATTATTCAAGAAATGAGTCGCCGAGCGGCGCGCGCCTTGTACCGACGGGCCTCTCACGCACCTCGCCTCGCCCCGTGTTGAGACATCACAGCTAGCCCGCTGGTACGCGCTTAGCTCTCCAGAACGCCGAGGACCTCGTCTTCCCGGAGGATCACCAGCTCTTCACCCTCGACGGTGATATCCGTGCCGGAGTACTTTCCGATGAGCACCTTGTTGCCGGCCTTCACATCGAGTGGGACGATCTTGCCGTCGTCGAGCCGCTTGCCGTTGCCCACCGCGATGATTTCGGCCTCTTGAGGTTTTTCCTTGGCCGAGTCAGGGATGATGATTCCTCCCTTAACTTGCTCTCCTTCTTCGACCCGGCGCACCAACAAACGGTCGTATAAGGGTTTAACCGTCACTTTCCTCTCCTCCTAATTCCGTCGAGAAAACATTCTCAGACAAAAACGCCCCGCCGAACCGGGGCCGGTCGAAAGCCGATTACGCAGGCTAACAAGTACAGAAGATGGCTGTCAAGATCATGTCAACGCCCATGTCAAGGCCCCATAGAAATGTCCCCTAATCTGGGGATCCAAAGGAGGAGCCGAGATGGGGAAGGACATGGATGAATGCCAAGGAACTGAGGCGCGGCGAAGTGCTGAGCCGAGTGAAACGAGGGGAGCTGAAGTTAACGGAGGCGGCCGAGTGGCTGGAGATCAGTTACCGGCAAGCGAAGCGGCTCAAGAAGCGTTACGGCGAGGGAGGGTCGCAGGCTCTGGTGCATGGCAATGTGGGCCGCGTGTCGAACCGCGCCAAGTCGCCGGAAGTTCGCAAGCGAGTGCTGCAACTGGTGCGCGAGAACTATTCGGGCGAGCCGCAGAAGCGTTTTGGGCCGACGCTGGCGTCGGAACATCTGGCGGCCGATCACGGTCTCGAAGTGCCGCGCGAAACCTTGCGGCGCTGGATGCTCGCCGCGGGACTGTGGAGCCGTCGCCGCAGGCGAAGGGCCGCGTGGAGCGCCACCACGGTACGCATCAAGACCGCTTAATCAAGAAGATGCGGCTCGAAGGCATTGCCGATTACGAGGCGGCGAACCGCTATCTCGACCAGCAGTATTTGGACGAACACAACGCCAAGTTTGTCTGCGAACCGTCGGCGGGAGCGGATTTTCACCAGCGCCTGCCGAAAGGTCTGGACTTGCAGTGGGTTTTCTGTTTGGAGGCCGAGCGGGTAGTTTCCAACGACCTGGTGGTGCGATTCGAGAACCGTTTTCTGCAGTTGAAACCGCGGCGCAACCAAGACGTAGGAGCGGGCGCGAGAGTGACCGTGCAGTAATCACGCGAGAGGGAGTTGCGGGTGGTTGGCGAAGGCGGCGACAAGGTGGCTTTTGAACCGATCGCACGGCCGCAGCCGACGTCTCCACCATCGAAGCAGCGCCCAGCCGCGCGGAGGCGCAAACCGGCGGCGAACCACCCCTGGCGGCAGCCGCTGGCGGCGAAAAAACGTGCGGCGACGACATAAAAAGGGCTCTTCTGGGATTTTAGTGGCTGGCGGCGGTGAGTGACGGATCCCTCGCCACTGTGAGGCCGACCTCCCGGAGCCTGCTTCGGTGCCATTCAAGGGCTTCGTGACAACTCTACGGCCCCCAAGGCCGGGCGGCGACTGCGTTGGCCAAAAAGAATTACTGATAAACAAAGGGTTACGAGTAGAGCAAGGTTGCTGGCAGGTAGTCGTACAGTCTCCCGAAGGCTGTGAAATGCAGATCCACAACTGTCATCCAGTGGCCACACTCAAAGAGATAACTCCCTGTTTATCAGTGTCTTATTCCCTTTACGAGTTGCCCACGACCGGACTGGCGTGTAGGGTATTTGGGGATTTCTTGGCCGCCTTTTGGGCTCCGATGTGACTGCGGGCGACGTCGGGTCGGCAGGATGGAGGAGCCGGCTACCCGTTGGCCACCCACTAAAAACCCGGAAGAGCCATAAAAAGAGAAGCTGTGGAAATGACGGGCCGGATGGAAAGCGTGGAAAACCTAGCGCGACAGCGAGAACGGTTCGCAGCGCAACGACAGGTTTTCCACCCTTCCCACCGTCCCTTGGAAATCGCCGGCGCGATTCCCACATTCCCACAGCCCGACGACGATACTCTCTTACAACCTACAAACCACAAAACCAAGGGGACATTTCTATTGGGCCTTGACAAAAAGCACCGCCGGAGTGGCGATCAAGGGGAACCGCGCGGTACCCGTTCGCGCCGGGTTCGCGTGGGCAGATCGCCGATCGGTCGAACGGGCGGCGGGATCCCTATGTGGGCTGGTGGCCCGCTCGGTCTGTGGCGTTCGTCATCGCAGCCTCGCGTGAGGTTCGGAAGGCGAGGATATTCCCGGTAGTGTCCTAATCTTGCGTTGCCGCTGGAGTACAGTCCCTCGACACGAGCGATAGATCTGGGCCACCGAGATCCCCGCCAGCCGCTCGTATTCGCGCTGCTGGTACTGCTGGTATTCCCGCTCGAGGATCTTGCGCGTGGCCGGGCCGCTGAGGGTTTCGTGGGCCTCGTCCACCGCCGCCAACGTTACGATGTAGGTAATGCCAGCAAGCAAGACCGACCTGCAAGCGCTTCGGCGTATGATCGCCGAAGCTGAAACCATCCTCTCTACCACAACCCTGCCAGAGGGACGCGCTGAGCGAGCACACGAACTCCTAGGCGCATCCGTCAAGTTGGCCGACGAACTACTCAAAGAATCCCCGGCTGCCAAGATGGGGGCCAAAGGCGGGCGGGCTACGGCTAGACGCATGCAGGCAGAAAACCCCAACTACTACCGGAAGATTGCTGCCAAGCGCAAGACGCGGGCAGGCGGAAGGCCCAAAAAGAAAGGGGTCTAACAAGTTGCTCAGCGAAAGGTCCGTAGCGTTTGGAGAACTTTTTCCGCCAGTTCGCCGTTCTGTGCAGCAATCTCCAGATGTCTGTAAAAGCCCTCGCCTGGGTCTCTCGTCTTTTTGCCAACACCTACTATTGCTAGGGCCTTGAGGTCCTCATCTATCTTGAAGACCACCCGATAGTCGCGCCAGTGAAAACTACGAAACTCAGACAGCGCATCCCGCAAAGCCCTTGACGATCCCTCTGGATCAGGGCAAAGGCTATCGGCAATCGCAGCCTTCAAGCCGTTCTTCACATTCTTGCGAAGAGCCCTGATGTTACCTATCGCTGCCGGGGTGAACTTCGGCGTATACACTCATCATTCCCCTAGTCGTCCGCGAAAGCCTCTTCGATCCCGGCTAGCCGCCCAAGCCGCAAGTCTTCATCAAGGGTATCCGCGACACTTATGATCTGGCTGAACAATCGTCGATCTGCGGTAATCTCCAGCGTCTCAATCAGCGATTGCATCTGTTCAAGTAGATCTTCAAAATAAGTCTTGCCGAGCACATACTTCTCCTCGGCTTCATCGCTCGCCCCGCTAACGACCACAACCCGAAGACCGTGGGCCTTGCGGAGAATTGCACTCTGATTTTTGCGTAGCTCAGTTCTGCGTACAGAGACCCTCTCGGGCTGAAGCAATGATGTGATACCCATAGTGTAGCACCCCATGTACAGGTACGTCCACATGCCTGTACACTAATCATTGTGCACGCGCCCTTGGGTGCTTCGCAAGTGCTTTTATAAACAATCTTTCCCGATCTATGGTGGGTTATGGTGAACTAATAAGTCTCTTAAAATCATTGACTTGTTGTTTTCATTGTGTCTTGTTGTGTCGTTGCGTGCTATACTATCTGATTATGACCACCGACAAACCACCACCACGGCTTGCGGAAGAGGCGCTGGAGTTCCCTTCGGCTGCAAGGAGGAGGCGATGGGGCAGCAAACCGCTGGCTCTCACGCTAAAGGCCGCCGACTATCTGATGAAGCAGATTGGTAAGCGCCGGGACATTTCCGAGAAGCCCATCCTCTCAGCATCACGGCTTGGGCCGGTCCTTGGTAATTCAACTAGCAGTAGCGCTTTCGCTAGGAAGATCGGAGCGCTTAGGGCCTTCGGGTTCATCACTGATGAGTCCAAAGGAGAATATCGGCCTACGGATCTTGGGGTCTCAGTGGCCTCGCCCACAACCCCAGAAGTGCGTGCAGAGTCGCTCCAGAAGGCATTGCTGAAAGTCAGCGTGCATAAGAGAATCTTCGAGCAGCACAAAGGCAAACTACTCCCAACAAACGAGTTCCTGATGAACCTTGTAGAACAAGAATGCCAAATCTCTAAGGACGATAGCGAAGAGTGGGTTACATTGTTCCGTAAAGACGCGGAGTATGCTGGGATGCTCCACGATCAGGGCGGTGGACGAATCATCGTCTCAACGGGTGGTACTGTCGAACCCGTGATGGGTCACCAGCAAACCGACAAGTCTTCAATGGAGAAGAAAGCGCCTCCACCCGTAGCTGCGGACAAATCGCCTGAGCCCTCAGAGGAAGCGTTCGGTTACACAGCTAGGATCAAGCTGTCAGGCGGAAAAGATGCTCGGTTCTCGCTGCCGGACCAGCTCTCGAAGTCCGACGTAGACAAGCTAAAGAAGGCTTTAGAGGGTCTCTCGGTGATCCTCGATTCTATGGCCGTCACCGAATAAGGGACTGAAAAGAGGGGCGGTGGACAAACGGTAAGTCGCTAGCCTAGCAAAGCTTGAGATACCGGTTCGACTCCGGCCCGCCCCTCCACCCTTTACTTTATCGACATTGACAGGTAAATAGCTATTGCAATACAGCAAGCGCTTGCTGTATAATAGAGGTATGAGTCGAGCAACGAAGGCCGCTAGGATGAATTGCCCGCGATGTGAGGTTCGTTGCAAGCGCTTCGGCAAGCACCGAAACGGCTTGCAACGGTATCGCTGCAACCACTGTCGGAAGACCTACACGGAGAAGCACAAGCGCCCCTTGGCAGCCATGACGGTTCCTCTGGAAAAGGCTGTCTTGGCGCTTCAGCTACTCATCGAAGGCACGAGTGTTCGCAGCACCGAGAGAATAACCGGGCTACATCGGGACACGATTCTACGGCTGCTTGTCGTGGCCGGAGAGCGCTGCGAGAAGCTGCTAGGCCGGAAGATCCGCAACGTGCCGGTCAAAGACGTTCAGTGCGATGAAATCTGGGGCTACATCTTCAAGAAGGAGGGCCACAAGACCACCGAGGAATCGAAACCGACAACACGATCGGCGACGCCTACACTTTCGTCGCGATTGAGCGGCACACGAAGCTGGTTCTCAACTTCGCACTAGGCCGAAGGGATCAAGCGACGACTGATGTGTTCGTTGAAGGGCTGCGGGCCGCTACTGCTCCGAAGAAGTTTCAACTCAGCACTGACGGGTTTGGTCCCTACATCCCGGCGATCGACGCGACCCTTGATGATCGCGTGAACTACGGGATGCTGGTTAAGCAGTACACCAAGAATGAGACTGAAGAGAAGCGATACAGCCCGGCGCATTGCGTGGGCTGCAAACGGAAAAAAGTCATCGGGAACCCGGACCCGAAGTACATCAGCACCAGTCATGTTGAGCGACAGAACCTTACAATGCGGATGCAGATTCGGCGGCTCACCCGACTGACGAATGCCTTCAGCAAGAAGTGGGAGAACCTGTGGGCGGCTCTCTGCCTGCACTTTGCCTACTACAACTTCTGCCGAGTGCATACGACGTTGAGGGTCACCCCGGCGATGGAGTCGAAACTGACCGATCACGTCTGGCCAATCGAAGAATTGCTAGCAACGCAGGTTTAGGACACTACCATATTCCCAGCATTTTCTCATCGAAGGATGAGCCTGAAGACGGGGGTTGGGGCTTTTTGAGTCGCTGGGGCTCCTTTCGGGCTTTTTGATTTTGAGTTTTGGGAAGGGGAGAATCGTCGTCGGGGTTGTGGAAGATCGCGGAGCGATTTCCAAGGGCGGTGGGAAACGAAGGGAAACCTGGTTTTGGTTTTCCTCGTTTTCCATCGCCCGTCATTTCCACAGCCCTCTTCCTGCTGTTCAGCACGGCGTGTTCGCGGGGCTGGCAAACAGCTTCTGCTTGGCTCGCTCGGGCCGCCGCCGTGTCGCTTTCGGCCTGGGCAATGCGGCCCAGAAGCCTCTGCCCTGGCTTGAGATAGCTGGCGGTCGGGCAACTTCTCGAAAGATTCCCAAGGCGTCTGGTTGAGCCTTTGGCGTCGGAGGGCCGGTGGAATCGAAACCGACAACACGCGGTTTTTCGACGCCTACACTTTCGTTCGCGAGCTTCTCCAGCGGACACGAAGCTGCTCGATCCTTCTCCAGCCAGGCTTCACTGCGCGGGCGTGGCGCCGACTACTTGCCACCGAAGGGATCAAGGCTGACGCCATCTTGATGCACCGCTTCGTTGAAGGGCTGCGAGTGCCGCTACTGCTCCGAGAAGTTTCAACTCAGCACTGATCGGACGGGTTGGAGTTCTCCGTTCTGGTCCCTACATCTGCCGGCAGATCGTAACGCGACCCTTGATGATCGCGTGCGAGAAACTACGGGATGCTGGTTAAGCAGTACACCAAGAATGAGACTGAAGAGAAGCATTTTCTCATCGATGAGCCAGCTTTTTGAGTCGCTGGGGCTCCTTTCGGGCATCGTCGTCGGGGTTGTGGGATTGTGGGAATCGCGGAGCTCCAAGGGCGGTGGGAAACGAAGGGAAACCTGGTTTTGGTTTTCCTCGTTTTCCATCGCCCGTCATTTCCACAGCCCTCTTCCTGCTGTTCAGCACGGCGGTTCGCGGAACGGAAACTGGCAAACAGCTTCTGCTTGGCTCGCTGCATCCGGCGGGCCGCCGCCGTGTCGCTTTCGGCCTGGGCAATGCGGCCCAGAGCCTCCAGCCTCTGCCCTGGCTTGAGATAGCTGGCGGCCTCGGGCAACTTCTCGAAAGATTCCCAAGGCGTCTGGTAGTGGCGGTACACCCGCTTCTGCTTGCCTTTGGCGTCGGTCTTGATCTCGGGCTGTCCGCAGGGCCGGTGGAAGTTCAAATAGGGATTGAAGTGCTGTTGGTAGAAGCGCTGGATGCGCCCCGCGTGCGGCGCCGCGATGTACGTATATCCCATGTGTTTGCGGATCACCGCGCCGTTTTTCGATTCCACCAAGCCGTTGTCGTTGGAGTGCCGCGGCGGTCTGTTCGATCAGCAGCTTGTTCAATAGCTTCTCCACCGTGCGATTGAGGAACTCGCTGCCTGTCGGAATGGAAGCCGCGGATACGAAAGGGAAACTGCTCGATCATGGCTTTCAGCAACGGCTCCAGCCAGGCTTCACTGATCGCGGGCGTGGCGCCGACCAAGCCACTGGGTGACTTCATCCACGGCATTGATGTGGTAGACGCCCTTGACGCCTCGCGATCCCCTTGATGCACCGTATCCACTCGCAGAAAGCCGGGTTGGCCTTGCGGGTCGGGCCGGCGCCGCTCGCCGATCGACACCGCCGTGGGCCGGGTCTTGGTTGCAGCCGCCGCTGGCGGTAGGCTCTGCGCCGCCGCAGGCGATAGATCTGGGCCACCGAGATCCCCGCCAGCCGCTCGTATTCGCGCTGCTGGTACTGCTGGTATTCCCGCTCGAGGATCTTGCGCGTGGCCGGGCCGCTGAGGGTTTCGTGGGCCTCGTCCACCGCCGCCAGCAGTTCGACGTCGGCGGGCGTGTACTTGCGGGCAGCGATGCCGCCGGTAGCGGGCGGGTTGGAGTTCTCCGCCCTGCCGGTACTGCTGGATCAGCCGCGTGATTTGCGCCCGGCTCAGTCCGGTCATCTTGACCCTGCCGCAGCATCGCGGTTTTGGCGGCTGTAGCCGTGCTGGCGCCAATCGAATCTCCTCGCGAAAAGAGGTTCATTGCTTGGATAGTAGCATCCTTCAGGCTCATCTTGTGTGAGCAGGTTTAGGACACTACCATATTCCCAGCATTTTCTCATCGAAGGATGAGCCTGAAGACGGGGGTTGGGGCTTTTTGAGTCGCTGGGGCTCCTTTCGGGCTTTTTGATTTTGAGTTTTGGGAAGGGGAGAATCGTCGTCGGGGTTGTGGGATTGTGGGAATCGCGGAGCGATTTCCAAGGGCGGTGGGAAACGAAGGGAAACCTGGTTTTGGTTTTCCTCGTTTTCCATCGCCCGTCATTTCCACAGCCCTCTTCCTGCTGTTCAGCACGGCGTGTTCGCGGAACGGAAACTGGCAAACAGCTTCTGCTTGGCTCGCTGCATCCGGCGGGCCGCCGCCGTGTCGCTTTCGGCCTGGGCAATGCGGCCCAGAGCCTCCAGCCTCTGCCCTGGCTTGAGATAGCTGGCGGCCTCGGGCAACTTCTCGAAAGATTCCCAAGGCGTCTGGTAGTGGCGGTACACCCGCTTCTGCTTGCCTTTGGCGTCGGTCTTGATCTCGGGCTGTCCGCAGGGCCGGTGGAAGTTCAAATAGGGATTGAAGTGCTGTTGGTAGAAGCGCTGGATGCGCCCCGCGTGCGGCGCCGCGATGTACGTATATCCCATGTGTTTGCGGATCACCGCGCCGTTTTTCGATTCCACCAAGCCGTTGTCGTTGGAGTGCCGCGGACGCGACTTGGTCTGTTCGATCAGCAGCTTGTTCAATAGCTTCTCCACCGTGCGATTGAGGAACTCGCTGCCGTTGTCGGAATGGAAGCCGCGGATACGAAAGGGAAACTGCTCGATCATGGCTTTCAGCAACGGCTCCAGCCAGGCTTCACTGATCGCGGGCGTGGCGCCGACCACTTGCCACTGGGTGACTTCATCCACGGCATTGATGTGGTAGACGCCCTTGACGCCATCGCGATCCCCTTGATGCACCGTATCCACTCGCAGAAAGCCGGGTTGGCCTTGCGGGTCGGGCCGGCGCCGCTCGCCGATCGACACCGCCGTGGGCCGGGTCTTGGTGAAATGCAGCCGCCGCTGGCGGTAGGCTCTGCGCCGCCGCAGGCGATAGATCTGGGCCACCGAGATCCCCGCCAGCCGCTCGTATTCGCGCTGCTGGTACTGCTGGTATTCCCGCTCGAGGATCTTGCGCGTGGCCGGGCCGCTGAGGGTTTCGTGGGCCTCGTCCACCGCCGCCAGCAGTTCGACGTCGGCGGGCGTGTACTTGCGGGCAAAGCGATGCCGCCGGTAGCGGGCGGGTTGGAGTTCTCCGCCCTGCCGGTACTGCTGGATCAGCCGCGTGATTTGCGCCCGGCTCAGTCCGGTCATCTTGACCAGATACTGCCGCAGCAGCCCTTTGTCGGCGCGGTTTTGGCGGCTGTAGCCGTGCTGGCGAAGCGTGCGCGCCACCCACGTGTAGATCTCGGCCCGCCCTTTGCCTTTGAATCGAATCTCCTCGCTGGAGTGGAGAAACTGCTGGATCTGTTGCAGGTTCAGCTTGCTGGTGTTTTGCACTTGGATAGTCAATTCCCAGCATGCCCACTCCCCGATCCTTCAGGCTCATCTTGTGTGAGAAACAAACTCCTCGTTCAGACTCATCTTGCATGAGACAAGACTTTCCCTATCACAAAGCCGCATGGTCGGGTTACAATAGGGGGCTCTTCTGGGATTTTAGTGGCTGGCGGCGGTGAGTGACGGATCCCTCGCCACTGTGAGGCCGACCTCCCGGAGCCTGCTTCGGTGCCATTCAAGGGCTTCGTGACAACTCTACGGCCCCCAAGGCCGGGCGGCGACTGCGTTGGCCAAAAAGAATTACTGACAAACAAAGGGTTACGAGTAGAGCAAGGCTGCTGGCAGGTAGTCGTACAGTCTCCCGAAGGCTGTGAAATGCAGATCCACAACTGTCATCCAGTGGCCACACTCAAAGAGATAACTCCCTGTTTATCAGTGTCTTATTCCCTTTACGAGTTGCCCACGACCGGACTGGCGTGTAGGGTATTTGGGGATTTCTTGGCCGCCTTTTGGGCTCCGATGTGACTGCGGGCGACGTCGGGTCGGCAGGATGGAGGAGCCGGCTACCCGTTGGCCACCCACTAAAAACCCGGAAGAGCCCAATAGGGGTAGGGTAATGGATCACAAGACCGGCATTGGAGCGCCCGAGTTTCCCGCGGCCGTCCCTAACTTCAGCGACGAGATCAACCGCAACATCATCCGGTCGGAAATCGAAGGCGGCGTCCATCTCAGCGACCTACCGGAAGGAGCTGAGATCGAAGTGCGCACCGAGAACCGAGCCTACCGGCTGGTTAACTGTGGCGGTCGCCATGTGATGATCACCGGTCATCCCGAGTTTTGTCCCGAGCCTGTCCGGGTGCAAGTGAATGGCTCCAGTTGGGGCGGATCGATGTTGAAAGTCGCCTTTATCGGCCGGGGCATGCATTTGGAATTTCATCACCCACGATTCAACACCGTCGTCACTTCGCGGATCGTGGAGATCCGCGACCTCACCTGATTGAATTGGCGGCCTTTCGTTGCCGGTCGCTTTCCGTCCCCAACGCTGAGGGCTGCTCGGTTTCGACCGGGCCGAGCACCACTGGCTTGTCGTAGCCCGTCATTTCCAGGTACCCGACCCCTCGGATCTGTGCATCGCCGACCAGGCCGTTGAAAGTTACCGCCCCCTCCCAATAGTTCGGACCCACCTGCCGGCGGCTGACGATTTCCTGCGAGCTGAGGTCCGTTCGGCATTCGAGGACGGTTTGCAGGCTGGGGACCGACACCTTCCATTGCAGCGGATAACGACCGGCCGTCTCCGGGCTCCGCCAGACGCCGCCGGGCTCCATGACAAAGTCTTCGGCGCCCAGATGTTGCACCCGTCCCCCGGCGTCGACGTAGGTCCCGGATGAAAACGGGTCCGCCGTCCCGTCCCGGCGGCGCAGGCGATAGAGCATCAACTCCGTGTTGTTTTCCAATTGAATGCTCATCCAGTCCCAGCCGACCTGATCGGCTGCCAAGCCGTCGCTGAAGAACTCGTGGTCCATCCAGGCAGAGCCGCTGACCGAATGGGTTTCCTCCCCGACCCGGACCTTGCCCGACACCGCCAGCCGCGTGAAAGAAATGTAATGCGAAGCGTGGCCCGGTTCCGACGACTTCCGGCTCACGCCGTCGGGACCATGGATCACGGCGGGTTTCCGTGGCTTGAGCTCGAGGTCGAGGGCAAAGTCGTCGCTCGTTGCCTGCAGGTGTTGTCGGCCGAGGGGGTCTTTGGGCGCCGGCCAGCGAATTTGCCAGTTTCCGTTCCAGATCCGGTCTTGCCCGAAGTCAGCGCCGGCGAGTCCCGGACCGGAGCGATTGAGCCTGTCTGTTCTATAAAACCTGTGCCCATCGATGTCGCTGAGCGCGAGGTGAGCCAGGTAAAGGTCACGGATAGCCCAAGACTCCCCATCCGCCGCCTCCTCCTCAACCGCCATACGGAAGAAGGTCAGCTCGAATCCGAAGCGCTGTCCCTCGGTGGAAACCACGTTGCCCGTGTAGTACCACCACTCTGTGCGAAACTCCGGATGAGCGAAGTGATCCCGCGGAAAGGAATACGCATAGTCCGGGGTGACTGGCTCAAAGGAAAGCAGGCTAGTCGATAAGCCTAAAGTTAGCAATAAAATCCACATTATTCTTCGTGTATTGACTCAATAGGATTCAGCTTCGCGGCGAGCGAAGCGGGATAGATTCCGGCAAGGATCGCCGCGATGTACACCAAGCCGAGGGCCGCTACGACCGTCGCGGCCGGCCAGTGGAATTGGATCGTCCAGCCGAATGACTGCTTGTTGATGACGAAGATGAGAATCAGCGAAAGCAGCGTACCCACAAAGACCCCCAGAACGTTTGACAACAGACCCAGCAGGCCGGACTCGCAGAGGATCAAACGGCGGATCTGCCGACCCGATGCGCCCAAGAAGCGAAGGACGCTGAGTTCGCGCCGCCTGTCGATGACCAGCGCCGACAGCGCTCCGGCCATGCCCAGAATCGCCACCAGCACGGCGACGGCTTCCAGGGCGTAGGTTATGGCGAACGTACGGTCGAAGACCTTCAACGCCTCTCTTCGCAGGCTTTTGTTGGTAGCCATGAACAAGGGGCGGTTGGCCGTGACCGCTTCAATAGCCCGTCGGGCTGTGTCGGGGTCGCTGCCGGCTTTCACGTACACAGCGAGGTTCGTCGGGGCCGGGTCGGGCAGGTATTTCAGCAGGGTGGCGCGGTCTATGATCACGAATCCACGCTCGTTCGAGTAGTCGTAGTAGACGCCGACGACGCGGAAAGAAACCATACGGCCCGCGAGCGGGAGTTCGAGCGAGTGGCCCACCGAAAGAGAGTGTTTGTTAGCGAAGGGCTCGCTGACGATGACATGATCCCCGCTGGCCAGCAGCGCCAGGATCTGCTCCCGAGGCCGTCCGTCGAGAAAGCGCAGACTTCCCAGGCGCGAGATTACGCCGGACTCTCCCCCGCCGAGGGTCGCCGGCAGGCCGTTGTAGGTGATCTCGTAGGTCCTGAAGCGGTCGACTGCGGCAACCTCATCAAGGGCTTCGATGGTATCGGCGATCAGGGGATCCATCGTGGGGTGGTGGTCGATCGACGGGCGGCCCGCTGGACGCAGGTAAAAGTCGGCTCGCAGGCGATTCTCCAGCCACAAGGCTACCGTTTCCCGAAAGCTTCCGACCATGACGGCGATGCTGGTCACCATGGCCACCGCAATCGATAGCGTGGCGACGAGCACCGATGTTCGGCTCAGAGATCCTTTAAGACCCCTGGAGGCCAGCAGGCCGGCGACGCCGAAGATGCGCTGAACAGGCCGCGTGAGGAGTTTGACCGCACCGGCAACCACCGCCGGAGCAGCCAAAGCCGAGCTGGCGATCAACAGCAGCGCGGCGAAGTAGCCCATGACGGGTTTCCCATCGATCGGTCCGGCCAGGGAGGCGCCAAAGGCCCCGGCCGCGAGCGCGGCCGCATAGAGCAGGTTTCGTCCGATTCGTAGCCTAGCCTTGTATTCACGGCGTCCCCGCGCCATCGCCTCGGTGGGCGGAATGCGGGCAGCTTCCCGGGCCGGGCCAACCGCCGCGATCAGCGACACGCCGACCCCGGCCGAGAGAGCGACGATGATGGTTTCGAGAGTCACGGTGATCTCCCCCGGGTTGCTGCTCACGTAGAGCGCGTTTACCGTGGCGGCCATCATCTCGACGGCCCAGTCCGCCATCAACCGGCCCAAGACCAGACCCGCCGCCGCCCCGAGCAGTCCGAAGAACGCCCCTTCGGCGAGAAACGCAGTCAGCGCGCCACGCCTCGTGGCGCCCAGCGCTCTGACGATTCCGATTTCCGTTTGTCGACGGACGACCGATACCGAGATCGTGTAGTAGATCAGAAACGCTCCTACGACGAGCGAAATATAGCTTAGGACCCGCAAGTTCGTATGGAACGCGCTGAGCATCTTGCGGTTCTCCCGCGTGCGAGAGCCGCTCGGCTTGAGCGTGACGCCGGCGGGCAAAGTCTCCCGAAGGACGGCCCGCCAATCCCTTTGCGGGCCTTGTCTCGGGAGCCGAACGTCAATGCGATCTATGCGGCGGCCCCGCCGCAACAGGCGCTGCGCGGCGCCAATATCCATCAGAACGAGGGTTTCGCGGCTTATCTCCTTGATCCCCTGGCCGCCGAAGACGCCGCGAACCGTGAACCTGTGGACAGTGCCGTTCACCCTCAGAGCCAGGGTTTCACCCGCTTGTTTCGCCAAACGCTGACCCACCCAGACTGAATCTTCGCCGGCCAGCAACTCGACGTCGGGGGGTTCTTGCCCGAAGAGTCGCTCCAGCGACGTATCGCCAATCAGGTCCACTCCTACAAGAGGGACCGTCTGCCCGCTGGAATGAACGACGGCGCTGTCTTCGATGCGCGGCGTGAATTGAAAAGGGTAAGGAAGCGAGACGAGGTCGCCCAGGAGACCCTCGTCGAGGCCTCCGATGGCGCTGATTTCGAGATCCGCGTCTCCGGCCAGTGTCTCCAGCGACGAGCGAAACGATCCCGTGGCCGCCTCCCCCGCCAAGTGGATCGCGACCACCACGGCAACACCGAGTCCGACGGCCACGATCGTCAGCAGGTTGCGGGCAGGCTCCCGCTTGAGCGGCCGAACCATGAGGCGGTAGAAGACGACCAGCGACGCCATTGATCAGCTTTGCCCAATCTCGGCGATCCGTCCATCGCGCAATCGCACGATCGTATCGGTGCGCTCGGCCGCCTCCAGGCTGTGGGTAGCCATCAGGACCGCGGTGCCGAGCTTGGCGGCCGTGCGGGCGAGCAGGTCGATAACCATATCGCCGCTGGTGTTGTCGAGATTGCCGATCGGCTCGTCGGCCAGTAGGAGTTTTGGAGAATGGACGAGCGCTCGCGCGATCGCTACGCGCTGCATCTGGCCGCCTGAAAGCTGGTGGGGCAGCCGGGCGGAATACTCTTCCAGGTCGACCCAGCGGAGGACCTCGCGGGCGCGATCCCGGCACGATGTTTGGCCGGCGAGTAAAAGGGGCAGTTCGATATTTTCGACCGCCGTGAGCGTGGGCAGAAGTTGAAAAAATTGGAAGATGAATCCGACCTTACGACGCCGTAGGTCGGTGAGATCGGCGTCGTCGAGTCCGGCCGTATCGTTGGCGTCAAGAAGAACACGGCCTGAAGTCGGAAAATCCATGGCCCCGGCAAGGTTCAGCAGGGTCGTCTTGCCGCAACCGCTGCGCCCGACAATGGCGACGAACTCTCCCGGTCGGGCCTCGAGAGACACATCGTCCAGCGCACGAACCGCCGAGCCATCGGCCCGGTAGTCCTTCGATACATTCTCCAAGCGGAGAAGAGCCATGGTTTTCAGGATACTTCGGGTGGAGGGGCGTGTGGCGGGCATTGGAGCGGGGGCCAGTCCGAGGCGATCGTTTGTAGCCTGCGTTTCTCACCACCGTCACAGCGGTTGACCGCTTCGGCTTGTCTCGCGCCTGGCAGCCCGTGGTGAAAGTCGCGGGGGAGCAAAAAGTGGAGACTGCCACCAATTCGCTCTCCGTCATGGCCCTCGAAACAAAACACTTAGCCTGAAGCGAATTGGCTGGCTGTACCCGATTCTTCGAGACGTGGTGAGAAAAGCGAGCTAGGACCGCACCGAAACCAGAGGGCGTCGAGAGGAATCTCGGCGCCCTAAGAGCGTGCGCCACCACGGGACTACGAGACTCTCGATGTCGCCACGAATGGCGACACGGCACGCAAGAATGCGTGCGCCACGAAAGAAAAGGCCGCGCATCCGGCGGCGACGAACTGACGGCGCGAGCGGGGGCCGCGCCCGCTTAGCCCACCAACGCGGACGCTGGAACAGCGCCAGGTCCGCGCTACGGGCTTCTCACTGCTTCTTTTTGGGGGCGATCATGACGTGCATCATGCGGCCTTCCAGGCGGGGCCTGCCTTCGACGTCGCCCAACTCGGCGAGGTCGTGAGCCAGGCGAAAAATCAACTTCTCGCCGAGATTGGCGTGCGTGATTTCACGGCCGCGGAAAAAAACCGTCGCTTTGACCTTGTTCCCCTCTTGGAGGAAGCGCAGGGCGTGATTCTTTTTGAAATCGTAGTCGTGCTCGTCGGTATTGGGTCGAAATTTGACTTCTTTGATCTCGATGCGATGCTGCTTTTTCTTGGCCTCGTTCTTCTTCTTCTTCTCTTGGTAGGTGTATTCGCCGTAGTCGATGACTTTGCAAACCGGCGGATCGGCCGAAGGGGATACGAGAACGAGGTCTAAGCCGAGTGCTTTCGCTCTTTGAATGCCGACCGTTGTCGACATCACATCGGTTTCGCCGTCCGGAAAAACAACGCGTACTTGCCGAGCGCGAATCCACTGGTTGACGTTGGTCTTGCGGGCCCGCCGAAAAGGTCTAAAGGGTCTTCGAATAAGTTCCTCCTTGTTGTTGGTCTAGAGTCCGGGTGTCGGGTCCCACCTCGGGCTATGCGGCTGCCGGGCGCGAGTCTCCTCGTTCAGCAGAGGAAAACGGGAAATGTCAATCATCGAGGCTCTTCGCCCATGGTTCCTGCCTGAGTAGCGGACCAGGCCCTTGGCGCCAATCGATGATCTCCCGATCGCAATCTCCCTAGAAACAAAAAAGGATTGTCAGGCGACCGGGCCTGCAATCCTTTTTCTCGCGCGAACTCGGGATTTGAGAGCCGTTCAAAGCGACCAATCCAAGCTAGACGCAGCCATTCGTTACCCGCCTAGCCTCCGTGAAGTTATGGTAACACGAAAACGGGTGCCGCAAGCCGTGAATTCGTGCCGCTCCGGTCTCCCCCGAGGGTCCGTCCCGCGCCGCCCGCCAATCGCTGCAAGGCCACCCCGCTTTTCTCGCCGGCTGACGGTCGAAGCACACCACGGGCCCGCCATGACGTCGTTGCGCTTGCTCGCCGGGCTTAACGTAGGGTTCAAGTACGCCTCCGCGCGCCCGAAAGGCCTCCCCCAGACCGAAACACGAGCGTCGAGAAGACGTTCGACGCGGCAAGCTGGAGAGCCGGTGCTACAAACCAAACAAGCGGCGCGCGCCTTGTACCGACGGGCCTCTCACGCACTTCGTCTCGTCGCGTGGCGGGAAAAGCGGGCTGGAGAGATGGGCATAAGTAGTAGAAATTGTGGCTCTTCCGGGTTTTTAGTGGGTGGCCAACGGGTAGCCGGCTCCTCCATCCTGCCGACCCGACGTCGCCCGCAGTCACATCGGAGCCCAAAAGGCGGCCAAGAAATCCCCAAATACCCTACACGCCAGTCCGGTCGTGGGCAACTCGTAAAGGGAATAAGACACTGATAAACAGGGAGTTATCTCTTTGAGTGTGGCCACTGGATGACAGTTGTGGATCCGCATTTCACAGCCTTCGGGAGACTGTACGACTACCTGCCAGCAGCCTTGCTCTACTCGTAACCCTTTGTTTATCAGTAATTCTTTTTGGCCAACGCAGTCGCCGCCCGGCCTTGGGGGCCGTAGAGTTGTCACGAAGCCCTTGAATGGCACCGAAGCAGGCTCCGGGAGGTCGGCCTCACAGTGGCGAGGGATCCGTCACTCACCGCCGCCAGCCACTAAAATCCCAGAAGAGCCGAAATTGTGTGCATTGTCCTTGACAAAGCCGACAACCCTCGCCTAGCATAGACCTGGTAATGCGGCGGTGGGCCGCGCAAAGCAAGTGGCATAATGAAGTAAGACAACTGGCATGGTTAAGCACGACATCGTCACACGAGTAGTCAACCGCACCGGCCTGAGCAAGACCAAGGCGGAGATGGCGGTCGAAACAGTGTTTGAGACAATGAAACGGGCCATGGAACGTGGCGAGAGAATCGAGCTGCGCGGCTTCGGCGTCTTCAACACCCGGCCTCGCAAGACCGGAATCGGCCGCAACCCGCGGACCGGCGAAGAAGTGGTCATCCCTCCCGGCAAGGCGGTGAGGTTCAAGCCGGGCAAAGAGCTACAGTCTCTCTGATCCGTTTTCGCCCGAACCCGGGTCTTCCCTTCGAGCGACTCCGCCGATCTGAACTCACGGCGGACGTTGTCATTCTCCGGCTCCGGTGTCGTCGGACGCGGCGGCCGCGGTGAAGATCACAGCCACACTCATCACGCTCAACGAAGAGGAGAATCTGCGCCGGGCTCTCTCGTCCCTGGGGTGCTGTGACGACATCGTGGTCGTCGATTCCGGCTCTCAGGATGGGACGGTGGAGATTGCCCGCGAGTTTGGGGCGCGCGTGATCGAACGTCGGTTCAGCGGTTACGCCGACCAGAAAAACTTTGCCGCCGGGGTAGCTCGTCACGACTGGATTCTGTCGCTGGACGCCGACGAGTCGTTGAGTGACGAGCTGGCGGCCGAGGTGCGGGAACTCAAGCGCGGCGGTCCCCGAGCAGACGCCTACCAGTCCCCTCGATTGGCCCAATACATGGGCAAATGGATCCGCTACTCCGGATGGTATCCCGATCCGAAGGTGCGGTTATACAATCGCAAAAAGGCGCGTTGGGTCGGCGAATTCGTTCACGAAACGGTCGAGGTCAGCGGCCGCGTAGGAACTCTAAAAGGCGACCTGCTTCACTTTACGTGCCGATCCTTTTCCGAACACCTGGTGACGATCGACCGTTACACGACCTTGGCGGCCAAGGAGATCGTTGCACAGGGCAAGCGGGTGGGTGTTGGTAATCTCGTCCTCTCGCCGCCGTGGACCTTTTTCCGGACCTACGTTATCAAACGCGGCTTTCTCGACGGCATGGAGGGTTGGATCATTGCGCAAATGGCCGCGTTTTATGTCTTCTCGAAGTACCTCAAGGCGCGGACGATGAGTCGTAGCTGATGAAAATTCTCCATCTCGATACCGGTCCCTCGATGCGCGGAGGTCAGCACCAGGTGTTGATGCTGCTCCGGGGGATCGAGACCCGTGGCTATGAGCAGACCCTGTTGGCCGGCGAGCCGCTCGTTGAGCGTTGGGACGGACGGTCTCTGACGATATCCCATCTGCTGCAAGCGTCTCCCGAGGCCGAGATCATCCACGCGCACGACGCCAGGGCGCACACGCTGGCGGCTCTTTTTTGTCCCGGCAAACCGTTGGTGGTGTCTCGCCGGGTCGCCTTTCCGCTCCGCCGGGGCTGGCTTTCCCGCTGGAAGTACGGACGCGGAAAGCACTACATCGCCGTTTCCGGGTATGTCCGAGAGCGGCTGATTGACGCCGGCGTAGCGGCTACCGACGTCAGCGTGGTCTACGACGGAGTTCAAATGCCCTCCGCCGAGGACCGGGAACTGCGTCCAACTCGCGTTGGGGGCTCGGCGGTGGCCGTCGCGCCGGCCATAGATGATCCTCTCAAGGGCACTGAGCTGCTGCGCTCGGCGTGCCAACTGGCGGGTGTGCGGATGCTTCTTTCCACGGACCTGCCGACGGATCTCTCCACAGCCGACGTATTTGTCTATCTTTCCCAGAGCGAAGGGCTTGGCTCGGCGACCTTGTTGGCCATGGCAAGGCGTGTTCCGGTCATCGGCAGCCGAGTAGGCGGCCTGCCTGAACTCGTGGATCATGAAAAAACCGGTCTCCTGGTGGCCAACGAGCTGGGCGATGTGGCAGCGGCAATACAGAGAATCGTAGAGGATCCAGACTTAGCGAAAGCGTGTACGGAAAGGGCCTTCCGGCTCGTTTCCGAGCAATTCACCGATGATATAATGGTCCAGCGAACGGAAGAAGTTTACCGCACCGTCTTGCGGTCCATGCCCTCGTCGTGATTCCACTCCTTGCGCTCCTACTGGGCCTGATCATTGGGAGCTTCCTGAACGTTTGCATTCATCGCTGGCCGAGGGACGAGTCCGTCGTTCGACCGAGGTCGCACTGCCTTCGTTGCCGCAACGCGATTTCCTGGTACGACAACATCCCTCTCGTCAGCTATTTGCTGCTGCAAGGCCGATGCCGGCATTGCGGCGGTCTCATTTCGATTCGCTACCCCCTGGTGGAGTTGCTGAACGGCTTCTTCTACCTCTACCTGGCGTCGCGCTTCGGCTGGCAACCGTGGACGGCGAAAATGGCCGTCTTCGTCTCGATGATGCTGGTGCTGATTTTTACCGATATCGCCGACTACATCTTGCCCGACGAAATTACGCTTGGGGGACTGGCGGGGGGCTTGCTACTGAGTCCCTTCCTCCACGTTGAGGCCGGTTTTACGAGGTTGTTTTGGATTCTGTCGACAACAGACCCAGCCCCCTGGGTGATGTCTCTGCTGGAATGCGCCTTCGCGGCGGCTTTCGTCGGTGGCCTTCTCTATGCGATGCGTGCCGCCTATTTTCGGCTAAGGCGCGTCGAAGGACTGGGATTGGGGGACGTCAAGATGATGGCCATGGTCGGCGCGTTTTGGGGTTTGGCGACGACGATTGGCGTGCTGTTGATCGGCTCCGTCGTGGGGGCGATCACAGGGTCTCTTATCGTGCTCATCGGACGCAGGAAGTGGACGCACGAATTGCCCTTCGGAGCCTATCTGGGGGCGGGTAGCATTCTGATGGTTGTGTGGGGAGAGGACATCGGGCGCTGGTGGGTATCGGTTGTTACCTAGCAGCCCGTGGCAAAAGTCGCCCCCTCGCGGTTTAGAAGGCTCTCGAACAAACCACTTCCGGGCCGGATTGACATCGGTGCGATGCTTAACCCGCATTTCTCACCAGCTGACGGTCGAAGCACGCGATAGGCCCGCCATTACGTCGTTGCGCTTGCTCGCCGTGCTCAACGTACTGTTCAAGTACGCCCGCATTATTCAAGAAATGCGGCGCCGAGCGTCGCGCGCCTTGTACTGACAGGCCTCTCACGCACTTCGCCTCGCCACCCGACGAGAAATGCGGGTTAGAACCTCTTGTTTAGGCTGACCTTGGTAAAACCACTTTGCGGGAACTCGACGAACGGGTCTCTGTACAGCCCGGCGATCTCTTCTTTCGTCATCGGACATCCTTCGCAGCCGGGGGACCGGGGACAATCGGCACCCCGAAAACTATGGTCCTACTACTAGGACATATGTCCCTCGCACAACCTTCCGGTGGTGGTTGAAAATATGTTTCAGTTCCGCTATCTTCTCATAGGTGCGATGAGTGCTACGGCAACGGTCTCGGCGCCGGCGGAAGTCACGCTGGAGTTGTGCGGGGAATTCCTCTATTACATGGAACTGATGCGGGAACTCGAAGACCGCGTCGAGCTCAAGCTTTATCGCCAAGGCAAGATCGCGGGCGGCTGTTATACCGGCCGGGGACAGGAAGCCATACCCGCCGGAAGCGCCCTGGCCGCCGAGCCGGACGATTACTTCTGCCCCTCTCACCGCGACCTGGCCGCGTTTCTGATCCGCGGTATAACGCCGCGGGAGATGCTGGCCCAATATCTCGGCCGAGTGGGCAGCCCCACCAACGGACGGGATGCCAATATGCACATCGGCTGTCAGCGGCGCAAGATCCTTCCAATCATCAGCAGCATTGCGTCGAACGTGCCCGTCGCCGGCGGCATTGCGCTATCGATCAAGTACCGTCGCGAGCCGCATGTCGTCTTCAACTACTGGGGCGACGGCGCCACCAGCCGAGGAGATTGGCACGAGGGCGTCAACTTCGCGTCCGTGCAAAAGCTCCCCATCGTCTACTTGTGCAACAACAACCTCTACGCTTACTCGACCCCGATCGAGCTACAGATGGCCATCGAGAACGTGGCCGACCGCGCCGCCGGTTACAACATGCCGGCCGAGATCGTGGACGGAAACGATGTGATCGCCGTTTACGAAGCCGCCAAGCGAGCCGCCGCGTATGCCCGAGAGGGCCACGGCCCGTACCTGATCGAGTGCAAGACTTTCCGTGCTGGCGGACACTCCGCGCACGACGCCGCCGATTACGTCCCCCACGAACTGCGTGAAAAATGGTCCAGGCGGGACCCCATCCTCAAACTCCAGAAATCCATGGTGGAAAGAGGCTGGTCGAGCGAGCAGGATTTCAAGCAAATCAGAACGCGAGTTTTGGCCGAGATTGACGACGCTGTCGAGTGGGGGCTCAAGCAGCCCTACCCCGATCCCGCCACCCTGGAACAGAACGTCTACGAGAAGATCTAGCAGGCCGGTTCGGCGTCGGGACCGGCCGACAACGCCCAAGGAAAACTATGGCCGAGATGACCTACGTCGAAGCGATTCGCCAGGGCCTGTGGGAAGAGATGGAGCGTGACGAGTCCGTTTTCGTGATGGGCGAGGACATTGCCGCCTACGGCGGCGCCTTCAAGGTAACCAAGGGTTTTCTGGAGCGCTTCGGCGAGCGGCGAGTGATCGACACGCCGCTGTCGGAGGCGGCCATCGTGGGGGCCGGAACAGGGGCGGCCATCAACGGACTGCGGCCGGTCGTCGAAATGCAGTTCTCCGATTTCATGGCCTGCGCGTTCGACCAAATCACGAACTTCGCCGCCAAGTGCCGCTTTCGCTGGGGAGGGAACGTTCCTCTCGTGGTCCGCGCCCCGACGGGAGGCGGCTTTAGCGGCGGTCCTTTTCACTCCCAAAATCCGGAAATGCCTTATGTACACACGCCCGGCCTGAAGGTTGTTGAACCCTCCACGGCCTACGACGCCAAGGGGTTACTGAAGGCGGCCATCCGCGACAACGACCCGGTCATCTTTCTAGAGCATAAGCACCTCTATCGCCGTATCAAAGGAGATGTCCCCGGCGACGACTACACCGTCCCGCTCGGTAAAGCGGCCGTCCGCCGATCGGGCCAGGATCTGAGCGTGATCACCTACGGTGCGATGGTTCACGTAGCGCTCGAGGCAGCCGAAACACTCGCCCAAGAAGACATCGACAGCGAAGTCGTGGACCTCAGAACGCTGATGCCGCTCGATCGCGAGGCTGTCTTGGCAACGGCGAAGAAAACCGGCAAAGTGATTCTACTGCACGAAGATACGCTAACCGGTGGGCTGGGCGGCGAGCTGGCCGGCCTGATCAGCGAGCACGCCTTCGAGCATCTCGACGGACCCCTCGTTCGCATCGCCCCTCCCGATACGCCGGTACCCTATAGCCCGCCCTTGGAGAAAGCCTTCCTGCCGAACGCGGAGAAGGTCGTCGAAAAAGCGCGCTGGCTTTATCGATATTGATCTTGCCGGGCGCCGGCTGATGTCCCTGTCCGACGCGGCGGAACGCCGATTACTGTTTCGTCTGCCCGGGCGTGGCCGGGACATATCCCGGGGGGAGCTGCGATCCCTCGCCGAAGAAGAACTCTTCCATCTGCTTCATGATGAGTTCCTGCGCCTCCATCGTCGCCGGGTTGAGCCGGTACTCGTTGATGACCATCTTCAGGTGCTCGGCCCACAATGCCCAAGCGTCTTTTGACACGTTGTCATAGATCCTCTGGCCCAACTCCCCTTCAAAAGGCGTCTCATCGAGACCGCGAAGCTGTTTGCCGAACTTTACGCATTGAACCATTCTCTCTGCCATCCGTTTCACCGCCCACCTTATTCTAGCCCGCTTTTCTCACCAGGTGGCGAGGCGAAGTGAGTGAGAGGCCCGTCAGTACAAGACGCGCGCCGCTCGGCGCCGCATTTCTTGAACAATGCGGGCGTACTTGAGCAGTACGTTGAGCACGGCGAGCAAGCGCAACGCAGTAATGGCGGGCCTATGGCGTGCTTCGACCGTCAGGTGGCAAGAAATGCGGGCTAGGCAGAAAGTCGCCGCACTGCAAAACGAATTCGAGCACCCGGGCGGATGGGAAGCGCCGATCGGCAACGGCCCTGCGCGCCGAGACGTAGTTGGTCAAGCAAAAGGTTCGAGGCCGGTTCGCCAAGGGCTACGACACTACGGCGATCGGTCTACAGTCGGCCGCCTTTTGCAAACGAATTTTCGAATGACTTGCTAAGCGAAACCCGACCTCAGGTAATTCCCGGCACGGGAAGCCGCGAACACAACTCTTCGACTTCACCACGAACGGAGGCCAGCAGAGCTTTGTCCTCGTGGTGGTGGAGAGCCTTGGTCATCCACTGCCCCAGACGCTTCATTTCCGGTTCTTTCATACCGCGCGTCGTCGCCGCCGGCGTGCCGAGCCGAATGCCGCTGGGGCGAAGTGGCGGATTCGGGTCATCGGGGATGACCTGCTTGTTGGTCGTGATCGAAACTTCGTCCAGGGCCTCCTCGGCGACGCGCCCGTTGATGCCGAAACTTGTCACGGTGTCGATGACCATCATGTGGTTTTCAGTGCCGTCGGTGATCAGCTTGACGCCGTTTTCGATCAGCGTCTGAGCCAACACTTGGGCATTGTCGAGAACCTGGCGACAATACTCCTTGTATTCAGGCTGCCGCGCCTTGCCCAGGGTGATGGCCACGGCCGCCACGGCGTTCATGTGCGGACCGCCTTGGAGACCGGGGAACACCGAGCGGTCAATCGTTTTGGCGAACTCCTTCTTGCAGAGAATCATCCCGCCGCGCGGACCGCGCATCGATTTGTGCGTGGTGGTGGTGACGAAATCAAAGCCCGCGTCACAGGGGTTTCTCATGGCGCCTCCGGCGATCAAGCCGCCGATGTGCGAAACATCGGCCATGGTAAGGGCGCCCACTTCGTCGGCGATCTCCTTGAACTTCGCGTAGTCATAGTCGCGCGGGTAGGAAGAGTAGCCGCACAAGACCAGCTTGGGCTTAGACTCAATCGCCGTTCGGCGAAGCTCATCGAAGTCAATCCGTCCCTTCTCCTCGGGAAGCGTTTTGTAGCGAATGAAGTTGTAGATCTTGCCCATGTGCGAGACGGGCGCGCCGTGCGTGAGGTGGCCGCCGTGTGAGAGATCCATCCCGAGCACGGTGTCCCCGGGCTGGAGAAAGGCCATGTAAACGGCCTGGTTCATCGGCGAGCCCGAAAGGGGCTGAACGTTGGCGTGCTCGCAGCCGAACAACTGCTTGGCGCGGTCGCGGGCCAAGTTTTCAATCACGTCGGTATAGTGTTGCCCGCCGTAGTAGCGCCTTCCCGGATAGCCCTCCGAATACTTGTTGGTGAAGACGGAGCCCAACACAGCCAGAACTTCGGGATAAGTATAGTTCTCGGAAGGGATAAGCTCGACGCCGGCCTGCTGGCGTCTCTCCTCCCCAACGAGCGCGTCGAAAATCTCGGGATCGTTCGCTTCAAGCAGTTGGCGGTTGGCGTCCATGGTTTTCCTTGGAAGTCCTTTCTTGCTAATGGAATGGGGGGGGACTCCTAAGGGGATCGATCCATCCCTTAATTCGGAAACTCTGTTTCCTGCCCGTGAGGACCTAGCCCGCATGCCGCTAGGAGGAACTTCGTTCTTTGTTCTTTATACCGGCCTGCTTGCGCCACCGCAAGTCTGAACTCCCCTAGCCTGCGTTTCTCACCGGCTGACGGTCGAAGCACGCAATAGGCGCGCCATTACTGCGTTGCGCTTGCTCCGTGCTCAACGTCCTGTTCAAGCACTCCTCCGCGAGCCGATCGGCGCGCGCCTTGTACTGACGAGCTTCTCAGGCACTTCGTCTCGCCACGTGGCGAGAAATGCAGACTAGCGAGTTGAATTCGGGCGCGACTTACACTCTCGTAGGAAAAGCGAGCCTCAATAGATGGCTCCAGGTTTCGCGAGCGCCAGGTCGCCGACCACAAAGCCTTCTCTACTCGCGGAGAAACCCGCGAAATGACCAGAGAGCTTCAGACCGCTGGCATCAAGCCGCAGGACCACGACGCCGAGTTGAATTCGGGCGCGACTCACGCTTTCGTAGGAAAACTGCAAATAGTCTGAATTATAAAATCCTCCGTCGGGCTTCAAGTTTTCCGTTCCAAAATCATCCGAATACGTGCCGACGCCATTGACTCTGCGTCCTACCGTGTGGACGTGAACGTGCAGGTTGTATGGCGGAATGTCCGGGCCGTGCTCCACGTAGGTGTTAGCTAGCGTACCCGACCAGTCGCCGAGGAGCACCTTGCGTCGGTCCTTCGATATCGCCTGAAACGTCCGCCGGTCTTCCATCCACTTCTTAAGCAGAACGGATATGACCGCCGCCGCCAAGGCTCCCGCGGCGGCGATGATGTTCCCGACGACATTACTTGGAATGCCCAGAATCGTATCCATGATCTTCAGGACCTCCCGGATCAAGGGGATCAAGGGAATGACACGGGCGTCTTTGTCTAGTCGGGCCCCAATAATCTCACCCCTCACGTGCAAAAAACCACACCCCGTCGCGCTCGCCGACCTGCTGCACAGGATCGTCGATTTCGACCCGGTCGCCTTCGATGCGCGCGGTCAGACGCGGGCCCTCGGCAAGCTCGATGATCCCGATTTGGAATGGCAGATCCTTCTCGAACCCCTCGGCCGAGGCGTGCAGGGTGGTGCAGGAGTACACCTTGCCGCGACCGCTGAAGGTGGTTTCCTCGAAGTTCTTGCCGCCGCAGCGACAGCGGCCGGTCTGTCGCCTGTGATACTTGCCGCAACTTTGACAGCGATAGCCGGTCATCTCATCCCCGTCGGGTACGCGATCTCGTCACCCCGGTCAGCCGTCTCTCAGGCCCGATGGGCGACAGCCGGTTCGGGAGTGGGCGGCTGCCCTTACAAAGAATTTCTTGGGAGCGGCCGTCATGCTGAAAAAACGCCCACCACGCAAGTCGCCCCCGATCCCCCCAAGTTCTCGATGAGCCCCGTCCGGGCATGCTTCACCTGACGCTGGCCGCATTCGCCTCGAATCTGCTCTACGACCTCGCAAATCTGCGCCACGCCTGTCGCGCCGACAGGATGCCCCTTGGACTTCAACCCGCCGCTTGTATTCACGGGCTTTTCGCCGTCGAGCGCCGTGTAGCCTTCGAGCGTCGCGGGGCCGCCCCGGCCGCGTTCCACAAACCCCAGATCCTCGAGCGCAATGATCTCGGCGATCGTGAAACAGTCGTGAAGCTCGGCGACGTCGATCTCCTTCGGCCCGACCCCCGCCGCCCGGAAAGCTTTTTCACCGGCCGCACGAACGGCTGGAAAAGTGCTGATGTCTTCCTTCTCATCGAGCGCCAGGTGGTCTGACGCTTGCGCCACACCGCGAACGCGCACCGGCTTATTGGTGAACTCGGCCGCGCGATCGGCCGCGCACAGCAGCACCGCTGCCGCGCCGTCGCTGATCAGTGAGCAGTCATAAAGTGTAAGTGGCTCGGCGATCATGCGGCCGGCGAGAGCCTTCTCCATCGTGATCGGCTTGCGCAGGTGCGCCAGCGGATTCTTCGCTCCGTTGGCGTGGTTTTTGACCGCCACGGCCGCCAGGTGTTCTCGGGTTGTTCCGAACTCGTGCATGTGACGTTTGGCGATCATGGCGAACAGGGAGGGAAACGTCGCGCCCGCCTTGACCTCGCCCCCGAGGTCGCCCGCGGATGCCAAGATGTCGGTGGTGCGGGCCGTGGTCTGGGAAGTCATCTTCTCTACGCCGACCACCAGAACCAGATCGTAGAGACCGCCGGCTACCGCCGAGTAAGCGTGGAAGAACGCCGAACCGCTCGATGCGCAAGCGGCCTCGAAGCGCGTGCAGGGAACGCCTTCCAGACCGAGAGCGGAGCCGATGTAGGGGGCCAGGTGGTTCTGCCCGACAAACGAAGGCCCCGCGAAATTCCCGACATAGAGGGCTTCTATCTGATCGGGGGCGACTTTCGATCCCTCCAGGCACTTCGCTCCGGCTTCTCCCGCCAACTCGCGGATGCTAAGCTCGGGGAAGGACCCGAACGCAGTTTTCCCCGTGGCGATGACCGCGACTGCTCTCATGGGCGCGCTCCTCGAAACTGTTGATAGGACTCGCATTTATTATTCCACGTTTCGCTCGTTTCGCCGTCAACCCTATATGAGGGGTAGGGCTACGGTGAAATGGCTACTGTCGCGGTAAGCTCCCCTATGGCGACCGAACAGTACTCGACCGTCGAGGAAAAAGAAGTCCAGGTCTCTACCGACTCGGAATTCGTTGAAAGCCAGATGCGCCGCGTGTTTCGGCTCATCTATCGCGTCGTGGGGAATGTCCCCGACGCCCAGGATCTCACGCAAGAGGCATTTGTGAAAGCGCTCAGCCGCCGCTCCCAGCTTAAGGACCCGCGGAAGGAAGCCCAATGGCTGGGTAGAATCGCGGTCAACACAGCGCTTGACTTCGTCCGCCGGCAGAAACGCGTCACCTTCGAAGAACTGGACCGAGCTCCCGAGATGCCAACCGAGAATCCCGAGCAAAGCGTCTTGCGGTCGGAAAAGCGCCGCTACATCGAGGACGGTCTGCGGCTGTTGTCGGCGCGGGAGCGGGCTGCGCTGATCCTTCGCGACGTGGAAGGGCTGCCCGCCGCCGAAGTCGCCCAGCACTTGGGATGCTCTCCGGCGACCGTACGTTCCCATATCGCCAACGCTCGAGTGAAGTTCCGCAGATATATGAAGGGACGAAAGCAATGAGTTTGCTTTTCATCGGACATCCGAGTGAAGCGGATCTCGCTTTGTTCGCCGGCGGCGAGCTCGGTCCCCTGGCGCGCTGGCGCATCGAGAAGCATCTCACCGGCTGCGATCGATGCCGCGAAGCCGTCGCCGATTTCTTCCATCTTCAGAGCGAGATCAGCGAGTTAAGCGATCTGCCCTCGCTCGATTGGAGCGCGTTGGCCGGCCGCGTTAAGCTCGCCGTCGCGGACGCCCAAAGCTCTCCCCGGCGAGAGCCGCGTTGGTTTACCACCCGCCCGCTCGTTGTCGGAACGGGACTCGCCATGGCAACTCTGCTGTGCGCTTTTATTGTTATCCAGCAGTTTCCATCATTCACGATGTCCGAACTCGGCGAGGTGGCCAAGCTTGACGACAAACAGGATGCGGGAGCGGACATTGCCGAGGCCGACGCCGTGTCCGCTGACCGCTCGGCCTTCGCTCCTCGGGAAGAAAGCGACTTTGAGGTTGCGCCTGAAGACGCCGGCGCGGCGAGTCTTGGCGGTGAAGCGGGATCGTATTACGAAAACGAAAAGAAACCGGCGTCCGCGGGACCGAAGAAAGTGCGCTTGGCTCTGAAGAACAAAAGAAATGAATTGCAGCCGACCGGCGAGCTTGTTGTCGGGCGCGCTCGAAGGGCCGTCGAGCTTGGCGACCGGGAAGCACGAAACGTCGGGCAGCTTGCCTTTGCCCACGCGCCAAGTTCCCCGAAACCGGCCGACAAGAGAGCTTTCGAGCAGGCCGAGCGCGCCAACGAGCCGTTGTCGCGGGTGGCTGCGATGAAGGCGCGGACTGAATCAAATGAGGGGATCCGGCGGGGACTCTCGACGGGGGAGGCTGCACCGGCTCTCCGTTCCCGGGACGACGAGTACCGGCCAGCCGGGCAAGAAGAGGCCCCCGCCGTAGCCTTCCGAGATCGGGTGGATGAACTGGCGCCGGCAGCCGCGCCCGCACAACAGGGGCTCGCGGAAACCAAACTGCTGCGAAAGCAAGCCGTCGAAGACGAACTAGGGGTCGAGAATCCGCCGGCGCGAGAGCCGGCCGGAGCCGACATCGCCCGCCGATCGCAGCCTGTTGTCGTTGGCGGGTCGCTCAGCCGGGCAGCGCAACAAAAGGAGGCTGGTCGGAAACTGGAGCGGGCGGAGCGCCGTAAGGGCGCGTCCTCCACGCCTCTCCCCCTGGCGGCTCGCATGCGGGCGGATGCGGATGGCGATCTGTTGACGCTGTCGTTCGATCCGGATGCGGAGGTTTCCTTGGCCGCGGAAGGTTGGATGGTCCGGACTCTCGATTCGGATACGAACACAATTACGATTACTAATGTCTATCTACCGTAAACTTGTTCTCTTGGCGGCCCTGCTGCTGTCGGGCGGAGTGTCCGACGCGGTGGCTCAGCGGGCGAAGCTCTCCTGGGGGCCGATGCCTGATCCCGAATCGGCGGTCGAGGTCAGCGTGGACGCCGGCGTGCCCTTGGCTATCGCCTCCAAGGACGCATCCGAGACGGAGTTTCACTTGCGCGGGGGCCTGATGGTGGTCGACTTGCGATGCAGGCTCTCGGTCGAGAACACCGGTCCGCGGCACGTGCGCGCGGTCACCTTCGGCGTCGTGGCCGGGCCGGTTACCGCCGGGGGCAAGGCGTCGGTCTCAGTGCCCAGCTTGAACGTGGCTCCCGGCGACACCTTCCCCGTCAACCTGAGTCTCCGGCTCATCCGCCCGATGCCCGCACCAAGCGAGTTCGTCAAAGTCTCGGTTGATGGGGTTCTATTTTCGGACTTCACCTTCTTCGGACCTGATCGACTGGACTCTCGCCGCAAGATGACTTTCTGGGAAAACGAAGCCGACCGCGATCGCCGGTATTTTAAGGCAGCGCTCGGGTTGGGCGGTCCCCAGCAACTGCAAGCGGAGGTCCGCGCCAGTCTCGAGCGGCAGCGGAATCGGCCGCGGCTGGCGGCCCGTCTGGAGGCGGGCGGGACCTTGGGTTCAATGACGGAACAGACGAGAGACGAACGTTCCCTCAAGCTGGCGCTCCTTGATCTACCGCAGGCGCCTCTAGAGTTGCTATCCGGTACGGCAACGGTGGCCGGCGCCGCGGCTACGACGCCCGTCATTACGGTCAAGAACCGGTCCCAAAGGCCTATTCGCTATTTCGAGCTGGGCTGGTTCGTTGACGACGGGGCCGGCGTGCGTTACGTAGCCGGTTGGGTGCCCGCTCCTTCCGCCGTGAGGCCATTGGGCCCCGGCCGATCGGCCTCGACGAGCCTAGCCCGCAGGATTGTCTTCGCGTCGAAGTCTCAGAGCACGGCGAAAGATCAGTTCGCGATTAACGGTATGAGCGGCTACGTCAGCCAAGTGCAATTCGAGGACGGCACATTCTGGATTCCCAGCCGTGACGACATCCGACATCCTTCCCTGCGCGCCACGCCTGTTTCGGCCGAGGAGCAGCGCCTCAGCGACCTCTACCGCCGCAAAGGCCTCGACGCCCTCATCAAAGAGCTGAGCAAGTTCTAGCCGGCCGCGGCGATCTTCTCCGCGAGGTTTTTGCTGCGCCGAATGCAGTCGGGAATGCCGATTCCCGTATAAGCGTTTCCGGCCAGGTGTAGACCTGGTATCTGTTCCAGACGGGCTTGGATATCATCGATTCTGTCCTTGTGCCCCACCTCGTATTGCGCCATCGCCCGTGGCCAGCGATACAGACGCCAACCGACGGGATCGACCCGGAAACCCATCAGGGCGCTGAGCTGTTCGTGAACCAGCGCTGCTACCCGCTCGTCCGGCTGGTCCCGAGCCGCCTCGGCCTGTTCGCCGGCCAAGAACGCACGAAGCAAAACCCGGTCAGCGGACACGCGCTCGGGGAATTTCGTGTTGACCCAGGTGCAGGCCGTCAGCCGCATGCCCTCCGTCCGAGGGACCAAGAAGCCGAAACCGTCCAGAGGGTGATCGAAGAGGCGACGCGGATAGAGCAGCGAGGCGGTGATGGAGGAAGTGTAGGTGATTTCCCCAAGCCGCTTCGCTAGCCGAGGGTCGTGGGCCTCGGTCAACTTGGCAGCTTGGTAGGCCGGGGTCGCCAAGATCACCTCGTCGCTCTCGACAATCTCGCCATCCGCCCGCAAACGGAAATCTCCCCTCCCCCCTTCGAGCGCCCGCACGGTTCCCGTTACCACGCGAACCCTGCCTTCGATCCGCTCAGCCAGCGCGTCTACAAGCTGGCGCATCCCGTGCTTGAGCGTCAGGAAAAGGGGTTGCCGTTTTCCTTGGGGATCGTTCACCTTGCTCCCAGAAGCGGCCGCCCGGTTGCGTAGCATGCCCCGCGCGAGGCTGCCGTGGCGTCTTTCGAGATCGACGAACGTCGGCAGGACGCTGTTTACGCTCAGGTTTTCCGGAGAGCCGCCATAGACGCCGGCCAGCATCGGTTGCGCGAGATATTCGTTGACCTCTCTTCCGAAATGATCTTCCACGAATTCGGCCACCGAGCGGTCGGGATGTTGCTGTCGCGGCCGCCGCAGCCATTCGGTGGCGATTTTTGCTTTGGCCCGAACACTAAGCAGCTGCGAGGCAAACACCGGCCAAAGCTTTGTGGGAACCAGAAACTGGATGCCGTCGGGCAGAACGATCAGTCGGCCGTTGCGCAAAATGTAGGTCTTGCGCAACCGGTCGTTGGACCCGATGACCTGGCCCTCGAGGCCGATTTCACGGATCAAGTCTAGGGCCCAGGGCTTCTGGGCCAAGAAGCTGTCGGGGCCGCCCTCAATCAGGCAGCCGTCGACAAGTTCCCCGCGAATGACGCCGCCGAGCCGGGGGCGGGCTTCCAGAACGGTACAGGCAAGGCCGGCCTGTGAGAGGTAATAGGCAGCGGAAAGCCCCGAGATGCCGCCTCCCACTATCGCTACGCGTCTCATCGCCAGGCGGTCCGAATGGCTTCGTTGCCGGCCGGGATCCCCAGTTACCCCTGTTTTCTCGGCAGCCGACGTTCGAAACACGCGATAGGGCCGCCATGACTTCGTCGCAGGCCTGGGACAGGCGCTGGAGAACTGGTTGGCTTTAGGTGAGAGTCGACCTCCATGAGCGACCGCCGTTTCCGAGGAGATTGGTCCTCAGGCGCTGTCCCTTAGAAATGCGGGTTAAGGCTGAAAATCGCGCACCATGCGAACTACGGCCTTGACGTTTTCCACCGGGGTTTCGGGCAGAATTCCGTGGCCGAGATTGAAGATATAGCCTGGTCGATTGCCGGCGCGCCGCAAGATGTCTTCAACGCGCCTCTTGATTTCCGGCAGCGGGGCGAACAGCGCGGCCGGGTCCAGGTTCCCTTGCATTGCCGCCTCGTGGCGGATCGCCGACCATGCCTCATCGAGTCTGACGCGCCAGTCGATCCCCAGCACGTCGCCGCCCGCCTCGTGCAACAAAGGCAGGAACGTTCCCGCGCCCGTGGCGAAATGAATGACCGGCACTCCGGTCGTCTGGATCTGCCGGATCAGCATCCGGGAGTGCGGCAGTACGTACCGCTTGTAGTCTTCCGGCCCCAGCGCACCGACCCAACTGTCGAAAATTTGAATGACGTCGGCTCCGCAGGCGACCTGGTTGGCGGCGTAGGGTACAAGGACTGCGAGAATCTTCGCCATCAACCGCTCCCAGCCCGCGGGGTCGCTGTACATCAGACTCTTAGTCAAAGCGAAGTTCCGAGAGCTGCCGCCCTCGATCATGTAGCTCGCCAGCGTGAAGGGGGCGCCGGCAAAGCCAATCGTCGGAATGCGGCCGTCGAGCGCTTTTTTGACCTTGGCGATCGCCTCGCCGACATAACCCAAGTCCTGTCCGTTCTGCGTCTCGAGATCGTCGATGTCGCGCGACGAGCGCACCGGATTGCGAATTGCGGGTCCTTCGCCCTCGACGAATTCGAGGGCAAGCCCCATCGGCTCGATGGGTAGAAGCAGATCGGCGAAGATGATGGCCGCATCGACGTCGAGCGCCTCGATCGGCTGCAGTGTGACTTCGGCAGCCAGATCCGGGCGCTTGCAAATCTCAAGAATCGGATGCTTGGCCCGAATCCTGCGGTATTCGGGCATGTAGCGTCCCGCCTGGCGCATGAACCAAACCGGGGTTCGCTCGACTGCTCTCCGGCGGCACGCTTCCACAAGTGGAGACATCATTCTCCTTGAATATAACAGTTGCCCTGGCTACCCCCGGATTCACGAAGCGGGAGGGGGCATTTCGGCCCCGGCCCGCCTTA
This sequence comes from Bryobacterales bacterium, assembly GCA_965206025.1. GTDB lineage: Bacteria > Acidobacteriota > Terriglobia > Bryobacterales > UBA6623. Next base: position 1,026,711 of record CBDBIU010000005.1, read on the forward strand.
CTTTCTCCACCAGTCGAGGACCTTCTCCCGCAGGCTGGAAGACGGTGGTGGATGCGGGACGTTTCGGGTCAGCTTGATCGCCGGGCGAGCCGATGTCTCCACCTCCTCGCCGACCCGGCGGACCCGGCTCTTCACCAGAGCGTAAGTTCGCCGCAGCCGTCGGCCTTGCGTTTCCAGGTTCAGCGAGAAGCCCGGCCCCCTACCCCAGCGTGTGTCCATGTCTTGATGAACGAGTACAGGGAGGTAGCCGACGAGGCCGCGTTCCATCTTGATCGTTTGATACGAGCGGCCTCGGCGACTCCACATGAAAACGCGAATAAGATCAAAGTCGTGCGGTTGCTTGAGCCGTTCGGTCTGAGTCCAAAGCCATGTTTTCTTGGCCTTGCCGAGCCGGCGCTCAAGGACTTCTCCGAGCGTGAAGTAAGATGTGATTCGACGCCGCTCGGCGAATTGCTTGACTTCATCGGGAATCCCCGAATAGACGCCCGTGGCGAGGACCCAGCCGGCTTGCCCCCCGGCCACCCGTACGAGATACCAATCATCGCGGCCGGTGGGAGCGGGCGCGGGTTTCCTCTCCTGGGGGCGGCGCGGGACCCGCTCGACGAGACGGTGGCGGAGCAGTTCGGCTCCGTCGTCTTCCTTGAGTTGGTAAATCGTTGCCGCCCAGCGATACGGTTCGAGATGTACGTTCAACGTGCGCAGGGCGAGCACGGTTCCCTGCGGGGGGTCGGCAGCGGCTTGATCGTGCAACTGTTCCATCAACTTCCTAACATCGGGCGTGATTAGCATCGACTCGTGCGTCCAGCCCTGATCGCCGGCGGCGCTACGAACCTTGACGAAGCGCCGGCGGCGGCCGACGATCTCGACACGCTCCCCAAGATCGAGGGTCGCGACCGTAGGGGCGTCGGGAATCAGCTCTGTCCACAACGCGACCGTCTTGCGGGCAACGAAGGCCTCTTCCGCCGGCGCGGTATCCCGCTCGGTAGCACACCCCAAAACGAAGGCCAGCCAAAGGCAGGCTATGATGATTGACGGCGGACTCCAGGGCCAAGCCCGAACCCGAGTCAGCGGGACCCTCCCACTGCCTCTTGCGCGCGGCCGCGAAGATTGGACCGATCGGGGGGACCGCCGCCTGAACATGTCTGAACGACCGCCACACGCCCCTCGGGGAGCGGCTTCTTCTTCCCGGAACGTAGGTCGAGAAGCCCGATGCGGTGATTGCCGCTCCCCACTTCCCCCCGTCGCGGAAGCAGGACGGGAACCCTCGGTTTCGGCTGACACTGCCGACTATTATTGCCCGTTATGCGCCCAAAGCGCTTCTGGCCGGCTTCGCTGTGGCGCCTGCGGCTCGATCATCTGCCTGCGGTGCGGAACCCCCCTCGAGCTGGTGGACGAGTTGGGCATGGGCTAAATAGGCGGCCTCGACCGCACCCTTTCGGGCGCGGCTCAGCTCAGACGTGTTGCCCTTCAAAGCGGACGTCACGGGAATCAACCGGGTCAACGGAGCCGCGGGCGCAAGCCTGCGGTCAAGATGGCGGATGACCTCGGCCGCTCGGACCAGGCCGTGGCCGCAAGTTACTTCGACGGGCGAGAAATCCGTTCTGCTCAAGCGGCACCCCGCGTCTTGGCTAACCCGGATTTCTCGACGGACCCCTACAACACCACAATGGGATGGTACAAGAGCGGAAGTCGGGCTTCGGCGATGGCCAGGAGGCTGCCGTCGGGGGCGATCGCCTTTACGAGCTTGGCCTGTTGACGGTTTCCAAACGGCGACACCCGGAAGTCTCGACCGTGAGTAATCCGAGCCGCCGTAATCGCATCGACGCGCTCGGCCGGTATTTCCGGCAGCAGCATGTGGGGAGGAGTCAGCGTCTCCTCCAGACGTCCCTCTCCCTTGAGATCGCCGAGTTGTTCGAGCGAATGCGCCATGTCGAGGGTAAACTCACCCATCGCCGTTCGACACAAGTGTTCTACATGGGCGCCGACTTCAAGTTTCCGTCCCAGATCATGCGCCAGCGAGCGCACGTAAGTCCCTGGGGAACAACGGACTCGGACCGTCGCACGCTCACCCGCGACGTCGAGCAGCGCGAATTCGTAGACATGGATTTCGACCGGGTCGAGTTTGACCGGCTTGTTCTGACGGGCCAGCTTGTAGGCGGGAACGCCGGCGATCTTTTTCGCGGAGACGGGAGGCGGCGTCTGTATCAGTTTGCCGCGAAACTCAGGTAGGGTAGCTTCGATTCGCGCGCTGTCGAGATTGACGTTTTGCACCGCGGTGGCAGGCTCGCCGGTGCGGTCGTAGCTGTTGGTGGCAAAACCGAAGCGGATGACGGCCTCGTAGGTCCTCTCGTGGCGCAAGAAGAAGCGCGCCAGTCGAGTGGTTCGACCGAGCAACATCGGCAGCACGCCGGTACCGATCGGGTCGAGCGTCCCCAAGTGGCCGATACGCTTGATCCCTGTCAGGCGCCGCAACTGCTGTACGGCGTCGTGCGAGGAAATGCCGCACGGCTTGTTGAAGATCAGAATGCCGTCCATCCCATCCATTCTAACGATTCGGGTTTCAAATTCGATGGGCAAGGGCGCGGAGAAAGCCGGGGCGGCGGGTTATGATCGATAGACGTCGAGGAGCTTTGAAAAGCCCACCGGCGCGCGATGGTCCCCGTGTCAGTCACCCCATTCCCGATCTTCATGCGTGGCTTCGAGTCGGACAACATTGCTGCTTGGGGTGGCCTGACACCGGGCGGCAACGGGCTAAACCCGCAAGCAGGCTTGATCCCTGAGGCCCAACAGTGCCAGGCTCGATGGGGAAGAATCCGTCCGCGGGAGAAGCCGAAGGCGGTCAAGATAACGGGAGGCAAGCATGAGTCGGGACAAAGATCTCAGAAGGCATCTGATGAAGCTGCTCGACGGCGGCAGCGCTCATCTCAAGCCTAGCCAGGTGCTCGAAGACTTTCCCGCCGAAGCTCGGGGCCGCAAACCCGCCGGGGCCCCCTACAGCCCGTGGCAACTGCTGGAACACATGCGCATCGCGCAGTGGGACATCCTGCGATTCAGCCGCGATCCGAACCACGTCTCGCCGCCCTATCCGGAGGGCTACTGGCCTGCCGGCGAAGGACCCGAAAGCGAGCAAGCCTGGGAAAACAGCGTCGAAGCTTTCCAAACAGATCTGGAGGAAATGAAACAGCTCGTCGCTGATCCGGCGGTTGAGTTATTCGCAAGCATTCCGCACGGCGACGGCCAGACGGTCTTACGGGAGGCGATGTTGGTGGCGGACCACAACGCCTATCACCTGGGCCAACTGGTCCTGCTGCGACGTCTGCTCGGCGATTGGGCCCAGAGCTGATGACTCCCTTTCATGCATAGGCTCACATTTCGGGCGGATCTGCCGGGCGCCTGGAAATGTAGGGACACGGCATGCCGTGCCCGAAGCTCGACCCGCATCCCTTCCGAGCCGCGACGGTGACGGAGTGGTCCACCGATAAGACCGAGTCTTAGGACCAATGGGTCAGTCTGGCGTAGGTGAATTCCCGAATGTCCTCTTTTTGAGCTTTCTGATAGTCTCAAGATGGAGCGAGGAGAAGTCATGAAAAAATCCTTATTGAGCACGTTATCTTGGGCTTTGATCGCACCTCTCGGACTGGCTTTGCCGAGCGCTGCCTGGGGACAGGCGATCATCGGGTACGGCATCAACGTCGGGCGCGCCGGCGCTGCCGGGGTAGGCGCCGGGGCAGGTTTGGGGGGAGTGTTCAGCAAGGTGAATCAGCCCATCAGTAAGGCCGCTCAGGAGGGCGCGAGCGCTTCTCAGACAAGCCGGCCGGCCGGGCCCGAATTTGATAACGACAAGGTTCCCGCGAGCGTGACCGTGAGCCAGGGCAACAAGAAAGGGGCGGTCGGCGCCGACGGAAAGTTGAAGCTCAAGGGGGGAGCAACGATAGCCGGTCTGAGTCGGTCCCCCAAAGTGGCCCGATCGTCTGAACTTTCCGCGGAAGTGCGCGAGGCGGCGTCGAGTTCGGAGCCGAATGAATCATACGACCTCGCACCGACTCCCGCCGTCGGTCCTAGCCCCGCGACGGCCTCAGCTCCCGCCCCGGGTCCAAGCCCCGCGCCTGCAACGACCACCGCTCAGGTATCCGGGGGCGAGTCAGCGAGTCCGAACCCGACGGAGAAAGATCTGGTCGCCACGAGCGAGCCGGTCGCCGAGGAATCATCCGCCGGCTCGGCGACGGCCGAACAGGCCCAGACAGCGCCGGCAAGGAAACGCGGCGTCCTCAGCCCCGTCACCGCCGGCTCCTCGGACCCCGCGGAAAACGGCAATGGAGAAGAGGTCGCGGGCAAGGAAGAAACTACCCTTGTCGCCCCCGGCGACAAGGTCGCCGACCTCATCGCCCGTTTGGGGAAGCTGACCATGGTCCTGAAGGGGATCGGCGGCAACGGATACAACGAAAAATACATTTTCAGGAAACCCGATGGCGGCAAAATAACGGTCTTGGCGCTACACGGCACGGTCACGGCTGTCATAGACAGCTCGACAGGCCTTCCTCTGAGGGCCTCGCTCCCCTAGGTCGGTCTGTCTCCGCTCCGAGTAAGAACGCCAATATGAAACGCCCGCTGTCCCCCTCCGGCGGGCGTTTTTTTTGCCTAGACGCACTCCACTGCCTCGCCCGCTTTTCTCACCGGTGGCGAGGCGAAGTGCGTGAGAGGCCGGTCAGTACAAGGCGCGCGACGCTCAGCGCCGCATTTGTTGAATAATGTGGGCGTCCTCAAACAGTACGTTGAGCACGGTTAGCAAGCGCAACGACGTAATGGCGGCCCTCTCGTGTGCTTCGACCGTCAGCTGGCGAGAAATGCGGGCTCGCGTCCCACCGGATACTTGGCCGTCACTAGCCAGCGTCAGTCCCTTGCTCACGCACACCCTTGCCATGCCCGATTCGGAGCCGCGAACGCTAGTGAGCGGCCATGGCGTACGGCCAAGCCTGTGCCCCACCCAAGGGGATGAAAGCCAACGGGTTTTCGACGGAGCGGTCGCCGTATTGCCGGCCCATAAACGATCGTGAACTTATGAACCTAAATCCTGCAGTTGACCCTGGGAAACAGGCGCGACATCCTGATGGCAAGCGACTTTGACCAGTTACAGGGGCCCACCCCGCAGGTGACGAATCCAACTGCTCCGCGGTTGTTGATTTGCGACATAACTTGTGGATTGTGCAAAGCTTAGGGTGGACAGCAACACCGTCGGAACCGCCGGATTTACGATAAAACTAAGCCCGTTCGCGGTCCGCAAAATCAGCATCTTCCGCCCGCCCCACGCCGCCTCGTCACAAGTGACAAACACCCCTTCTTTTCAGTAACTTGTGATCCTTCGAAGGGAGTGCTCCTGTACGCACGCGCTAAAATGAGCACGGCGCACCCGGTGGAGCCGGCACTCGTTGCGGTAGAGGCCGAAACAAAGGAGGTAGCAGGATCCAGGTCGCCACAAGACTCGGGCGTTCCTGCCCGTCTGTAAACGGTGCTGAGTCATTCCGGCCCGCGGGGCCGCAAGACTTAGGTTAAAAGATTACCAAACAAACCCAATGTCGACAGGTCGATAGGTATAGAAGTCGTTGTTTTACAATCAGATAGACGACATGTACGGCGGGCGGCCAAGAGCGGCTGTGGGACAGGAAATCCCGCCGACACGACCTACTATCTACTCCCCGCCCGGAATCGGCTTACTGCCACGTGGCGAGGGACAGTCTGTGGATCTTGACCGGCCGCCGTCGTAGCGAAAGGGCCAGCGGCGTGCGATCCCGTACTAGTTTTCAGTACCCTGTTCCACGAGAGCCAATCCCACGATGAGCAACCATAGCGCGGCGACTTACGATGCGGTCGTTGTCGTTTCTTTCGGCGGACCCGACAAGCGGGAAGATGTCATCCCCTTCCTGGAGAACGTCCTGCGCGGCAGAAACGTTCCGCGGGAACGGATGCTCGAGGTCGCCGAACACTACCATCACCTCGGCGGGAAGAGCCCGATCAACGACCAAAACCGCGGCTTGGTAGCCGCTTTGGAGCGCGAGCTGGCCCGCAACGGCCCTCCCCTCCCCGTCTATTGGGGCAACCGCAACTGGCATCCTCTTCTGGCGGACACGTTACGTGAGATGGCCATGAACGGTGTCCGCCGGGCGTTGGCCTTCGTAACGTCGGGCTACGGGTCCTATTCCGGTTGCAGGCAGTATCTTGACGACATCGCCCGCGCACGGCAAGAAGTGGGCGCCTCCGCTCCTACCGTGGACAAACTTCGGCTCTTCTACAACCACCCAGGGTTTCTCGAAGCGATGGTCGAACGGGTCAAGCAGGCGCGTGACCGGCTACCGCCCGAATCCCGCGCCGCCGCGCCTCTGGTTTACACCGCGCACAGCATCCCCGCTGCCATGGCAGCCGAGAGCCCTTACGTGGAACAGTTGCGGGAAGCATGCCGGCTGGTATCGGCGGAACTGGGACGCGAGGACTGGACCCTGGTCTATCAGAGCCGCAGCGGGCCTCCTTCCCAGCCTTGGCTCGAGCCCGACATCAACGACTATTTGCGCAAACTTCATGCCTCGCGGGGTCCCCGCGAAGTCATCGTCGTGCCGATCGGATTCGTCTCCGACCACATGGAAGTGCTCTACGATCTGGATACCGAAGCACGGGGTTTGTGCGACGAACTCGGGCTGGTCATGGTCCGTGCCGGGACCGCTGGAGTCCATCCGAAATTCATCGGCATGATTGGAGAGCTCATTTTGGAGCGGATGGATCCGAAGGTTACCCGACGCGCTCTGGGAAATCTGGGCCCCTGGCACGAGTTCTGTCCCAGCGAATGCTGCCCGCCGCCGGCAAGAGTTCAGCGCAAGGGCTAACCCGCATTTCTCATCAGCTGACGGTAGAAGTGCAAGCAAAAGCCCGCCGTCAGGGATGTAGGGGCGCGATTCATCGCGCCCGCTTGCCGACATGACTCTACGCGGGGAGTGGCACACAAACTGTTGCCGCGAGCCATGACCGCCGGGCCTTTCGCCTCATCCACTGCGGCTGTGGTGAGAAACGCGGGCTAACTTCGCCGCTTGGCGCGTCGTCTCGATCGGACAAGCCAATAGTGTTTGGCTCCCTGAATCGTTCCTTGCGTCCTCCGGGCGGGGACACGGTGGCGACAGGAGATGTGCAAACAGGGAGAGTCCCGCAAGTTCAAACAGGAGCTGGACTGCCACCAATTCGCCCCGATCATAGCCCTAGAAAGAAAGTACTTAACCTGAAGCGAATTGGCTGGCTGTGTCCGATTGTCCACAACCTTCATTCCTACCACGGGCTGCTAGAAGGTGCGAGCAGACGATTAGCTGGAGATACAAAAAGACGCAAGTCAAGGACTGTCGGATCCTGGTTCTTTCTCAAATGCCCGGGGGGCAATAGGAATGTAGTTGTAGGGATGTAGAAAAGCATTGTAGTAACTCTTATCGGCTCTTCTGGGATTTTAGTGGCTGGCGGCGGTGAGTGACGGATCCCTCGCCACTGTGAGGCCGACCTCCCGGAGCCTGCTTCGGTGCCATTCAAGGGCTTCGTGACAACTCTACGGCCCCCAAGGCCGGGCGGCGACTGCGTTGGCCAAAAAGAATTACTGATAAACAAAGGGTTACGAGTAGAGCAAGGCTGCTGGCAGGTAGTCGTACAGTCTCCCGAAGGCTGTGAAATGCGGATCCACAACTGTCATCCAGTGGCCACACTCAAAGAGATAACTCCCTGTTTATCAGTGTCTTATTCCCTTTACGAGTTGCCCACGACCGGACTGGCGTGTAGGGTATTTGGGGATTTCTTGGCCGCCTTTTGGGCTCCGATGTGACTGCGGGCGACGTCGGGTCGGCAGGATGGAGGAGCCGGCTACCCGTTGGCCACCCACTAAAAACCCGGAAGAGCCCTCTTATCATCGAGCAGCGGATAATTTGTCCCAAAGTAATGGTTAAACACAACACGAAACGAGTTAACCGGGCTAATTGAGTCATACAGCCTTTTCTCGCCGCCGCCAGGCAGCAGGTATGCGTTCAAGATGCCGTATCTTTCATGGACGTCTGTTTCGGCAAGGCTTGCCAGGTTCGTCCGAGAAGACGGACCATGGTCGCCCTGGATCAGGATAATCGGCGTCTTATCCGACTTTTCCAGAAGCCGCTCCAAGGCGGCGTCGAGTTTGCGATTCAAGTAGGTCACCTGCATCGTATAAGCTTCTATCGACTCGTCCCTGCTTTCCCCGGGAACTTGTCTCCACGTGTAGGCCCACTCTCGGTAAACCCTCTCTCCGTTGGGACCAAAGACGAAAGGGTCGTGTGCAAAATAGATGTGCGCAAAGACGAACTTCGGCGATGGCAGGTCGGCGATCTCGGGAAGATTCTCAATGGTGTAAAGGATCCTCGTCCGATGCAAATCGTACAAAGGCGACTCGCCGAGATGATGCAGAATTGTCGGCAAAGGAGTCATTTGAAGAACGCCGATCTGGAAGGAATCGGGGAACCACGGTTCGGCGATCGTCCGATCGACATGTCGAAGGTCCGCCTCGTAGTACTCACTGGCAAACGCGACGGTCGAGTAACCCGCCGTCCGAAGGTGTTGCAACGTACGGTTCTGCTGGAGGAACTCCCTGATGAAACGCCGATCGGTATAAGCGCCCAATTGGTTCCCAAGCGCCTCGCTGAGATACGCGAAATTAAGCGAAGAAGTAAGAGAAGGGAGAGTCCACGGATAATTCGCGCGGCTGTTGGGGGCCACATAGAATCCCTTGTTTCGGAGGGAGTCTAGGAATTCAGCATTATCAAAACCGTACTCCCGTGCGAGAAAATCCTGCCGTCCGTAGCCATCGAGAATGATGTAGTAAATGTCCGGCGCGTCAGCCGTTGCTTTCACCGATGACGGAACAGCGGCAAAAGCGGACCGATCGGGAAGCAGAGACCGAAGCCGACTCGTTTGATACGAAAAAAAAGGCTCTTCCGGGTTTTTAGTGGGTGGCCAACGGGTAGCCGGCTCCTCCATCCTGCCGACCCGACGTCGCCCGCAGTCACATCGGAGCCCAAAAGGCGGCCAAGAAATCCCCAAATACCCTACACGCCAGTCCGGTCGTGGGCAACTCGTAAAGGGAATAAGACACTGATAAACAGGGAGTTATCTCTTTGAGTGTGGCCACTGGATGACAGTTGTGGATCCGCATTTCACAGCCTTCGGGAGACTGTACGACTACCTGCCAGCAGCCTTGCTCTACTCGTAACCCTTTGTTTATCAGTAATTCTTTTTGGCCAACGCAGTCGCCGCCCGGCCTTGGGGGCCGTAGAGTTGTCACGAAGCCCTTGAATGGCACCGAAGCAGGCTCCGGGAGGTCGGCCTCACAGTGGCGAGGGATCCGTCACTCACCGCCGCCAGCCACTAAAATCCCAGAAGAGCCAAAAAAAAAGGGTTTCCGCGAGCGGCATGCAGACAAGAACGATGCCGACAAGGTTGACGACGTAGGTCGCTGGGCCCGTGTAGGCCTTCGGCCAGAAACACGCCGCGGCACCCACGCCGACGATAACAAAGCTTGTCAAGATGGTGATGGTTGTCCAGGAAACCTCTCGAAAACCCTGTTCCAAGGAGAAGCGACTCAAAAATTCCTGTATGGCGCCAAATGAATACGCTCCGAATAGCAGAAGCGACGTGTAGAGTGCTGATCGCTTGATGTCAGAGGTCAGTCGATGGATTGCCCACCAGACAACCAAGGTAAGCGCCAAATTCAGCGCGACGGGGACCGCCACAATTGAGAAATCAAACACCTCCCGGTTTGAGGAATACAGAAACACCACCGGATACACGCTGAACATGAGGGGGTGGATGACGACCTGTTTGTTTTTCCGCGGTTTCATTGCGCAGGACCGATTCGTGGTTCGGCTCGGACAACTCGGCCGGTTTCTTTCCTTCGGGTGCGGGTCGCAAAGGCCTTCGGCCACTGCGATCGGGGGGCTGGTTCCCACGGATGCGCCATGAGTTCCACAAGTTCGTTCACGTCGGCCGTTACGATTTCCGGGGCTGCTTTTGTGATGATTCCGGTGGTATCCGGAGTCTCCTTTAGGGCCCTGTTTGGCACGGTCGGTTTAGCCGAGCCCCCGCCTGCGGCGTCACGACGGCGCCACCGCGCGGTAGTCCCCCGGCCGGTCGATGTCGAGAACGACACCGGGATCGTCCACTTCGACGAACGCCGTTTCCCGGCGATGGGCGCGGACGACGGTCTTGGCGGAAGCGTCGTCGTGAAGCTGCAGGATCTCTTCCAAGATAGCGCACGCAGCTATGACGGGATGTCCCCGCCGGCCCCCATAACAAGGAATCGCCAGCGGAAGTCCGCCGGTCCTGAAGCGCTCGATCAGCCGGTCCAGGGTCGATTCCTCAACAGCCGGATGGTCGACGAGCGTAAACATCGCAGCCCCGACGTCAGACGCTAGTGCGCGGATGCCTGCCTGCAAGGACGTCAGCATTCCCTTCTTATAGTCCTGGTTGACCACGACTTTCGCGCTCGACCGCTGTTGAATCGTCAGGCGAATCGTCTCCGCGTGGTGGCCGAGAACGACGATGAGGGGATCAACGCGGGGGGAGAAAAGCGAGATCAGATGACCGAGGAACGTCGAGCCGCGATATTCGAGTAGCGCCTTGTCGCGGCCCATGCGGCTGGACTGGCCCGCCGCCAAAATGACACCCCCAAGTTTCACGAAGTCCGGGCGGGGCGTTCGGCGTCCTCTGGAAGCTCCGCTTCTTTAAGCTCAGCCTCGCTGACGATTTCCGAGGGATCGACGCGCACAGCCTCGGGCGTCCCTTGGGCGAACACGGATTTCGACAGCGAGTTCCAAGCGGTGGCGGGGTTGCGCCGCCGGCTGATCATCTCGGCCACGACCGCCACGGCGATCTCTTCCGGAGTGACGGCGCCGATGTCGAATCCCATCGGTGCGTGGACTCGCTCCAGCCGTTCCAACCCGATCCGCTCGCGCTGCAACTGCTTGACGACCTCGATCGTCTTGCGCTTGCTGCCGATCATCCCGATGTAGCGGGCCGGAGAGAAAACCGCCCAGCGCAACACCCGCATATCGTCGCGGTGACCGCGGGTCACGATGATGAGGTAGCTCGATTCATTCACCGCCAGCTTGGGAAAAACCTCTTCATATTCCTCGGCGTAGACCTCCGCCGCCTCGGGGAAGCGCTCGCGGTTGGCGTAGGTGTCTCGGTTGTCGACGATGATGGTCCGGAAACCGGCTTGCGTTGAAACTTTCGAGAGACTCTTGGAAATATGTCCGGCTCCGAAGATAAAAGCGCTCGGGATGGGCAAAATCGGCTCCACGTAGACATTGAGCTGGCCACCGCAAATCAACCCGTTGTCGTAAGCGGCGTCCTGTCCGAGGTTAAACCGCAAGTGTCTGGGCTTCTCGGTCTCGATCACCTCGCGCGCCGCGTTCCAGACTTCCGCTTCCGTACAGCCGCCGCCTATCGTCCCCACCATCGAGCCGTCTTCGCGAACCAATAGCTTGGCGCTTTGGAAACTCGGGATCGATCCCTCCACTTCGACGATCGTTGCCAGAGCCGCTTTTTGACCGCAGCGCCGCAGGTGAACGAGCTCTTCATATACGTCCGTCGGCCGGCCGCTCATAGTCTTCTCTGACAGCCACCATTATAATACGGGTTTCACCACTGCCTGCCGTCGTGCCGGCCGGGCCACCTTTTCCATGAGGCCGCCCGACGGGTTGGGAACCGACCCCAGAACCAAGGAGCCTCGAACCAATGAAAGCTGTCCGGATCCACGAACGCGGCGGTCCTGAAGTTCTTCGCTACGAAGACGCTGAGGAACCGCGGTTACGCCCCGACCAGGTGCTCATCAAAGTCCGCGCCTGCGCGCTGAACCGTCTCGATCTGTTTGTCCGTGGAGGCGGGCCTGGCGTGAAGCTCACTCTGCCCCATATCCTCGGAAGCGATGCCGCGGGAGAGGTGGCTGAAGTCGGCGAGCTGTGTACGAGGATCAAAAGCGGCCAGCGAGTGCTGCTTGCGCCGGGGTTCAGCTGTCGCCAGTGCGAGTTTTGCGTCTCGGGCCGCGATAACTTCTGCCGCCGGTACGGTCTGTTCGGTTACCAAGCCAGCGGCACGAACGCGGAATACATCGCCGTTCCAGAAGTCAACGCTATTCCCATTCCAGGCGAACTGAGCTTCGAAGAAGCAGCCGCTGTGCCCCTCGTATTTCTTACGGCCTGGCACATGCTCACCGGCGTCGCGAAGATCAAACCCGGTGAGGACGTGCTCGTCGTCGGGGCGGGCAGCGGCGTCGGCAGCGCGGCGGTGCAGATCGCCAAAATGTTCCACTGCCGGGTGATCACGACGGCCGGGGACGAGGCCAAACTAGCCAAGGCGAAGGATCTCGGCGCCGACGAGGTCATCGACCACTACCGCCAAACCATCAAGGACGAGGTCCGCCGCATCACCGCCAAGAAGGGGGTTGATGTCGTCGTCGAACACGTCGGCGCGGCCACCTGGGAGCAGTCCACAGCCAGCCTTGCCCACCACGGCCGCCTGGTCACCTGTGGCGCCACGACCGGTGCGGACGTGCGCGTCAACCTGGCGCATCTGTTCTTCCGCCACCTGAGTTTGCACGGTTCGGTCATGGGAACCCTCGGCGAGCTCCACCAGGTCGTGAAGCTGATCGGCCGTGGGCGATTGAAGGCCGTGGTCGACCGAACCTTTCCGCTTTCCGAACTCCGGGCGGCTCACGAATACTTGGAAAGCGGCAAGCAGTTCGGAAAGGTAGTAGTCACGGTCTAAGGTCGAAGCCGGGGCGATCCCTCGATCACGGCCTCGCGAGACTCAAGGACGGCGACCCCCGGGGCTGTCGAGGCAGCCATCGATTTTCTCGACGCCGACGGCTGGTTTTTCGCTCCGGGTATATCAAAGAAGAAGTACTCAAGCGACTGAAAACTTCCCCGCTGACGGATGGGCAGAGGGAACGGCTCACTAACCTCGTCCTGCACAACGTGTCGACAGCGACGGAGCGAGTTTTCAAAGGTTACGCGAGGCTCGCCACCGCGCTGCGGTCCGAAACAATCACCAGAGAACTGAAAAGCCTCGGGAATGCCGCCGATTCAAAGGTACGCGGTCGAGCCGCCCGGTTACTCACCGTGATGCAATCGGGCCGAAAAGCACAGTCCGAGTACCGCTGAGGGCATTCGGTTAGTCCAACCCAAGACGGCATTCGACAAACCCGGCCACTTCGCCCTGGTATGGGGACCAAGCTTTCCACACCAAGGCTGCCCACTTCCGCACAGTCTTGATGTGCTCTTCGATCGAGCCGGCAAGAGCTACATCGAAGACCGTGACAGACCCCGTGCCTGCACGTACGTTCTTCAAGCGTTGCCATCGTCAATTCCGTTGCCGGGGGAAAGTCTTCGACGCGCCGGGTTCTGTTCGCGCCAAGCAGAGACGAGAACGGAGCCAAAGCCTACCTTTTCTTCGACCCAGCCTTCGGGTCCCAGCGGCGGGCGGAGATGACGCCGGTGTTGAAACCCAGGATCGCTAGGTTGCCGAAGAAGCGGCCGTGCTCGACCTTCATGCACTGGTCCATGACGACTCGGAGACCCGCCTCGCGGGCCCGCTTGGCCGCCTCGTAGTTGATGATGCCGAACTGCATCCAAAAAACTTTGGCGCCGATTTCGATCGCCTGCTCGACCAGTGGGGACGCTTCCGTCGCCGGCCGGAACATGTCAACGACTTCCACGGGCTCGGGAATCTCTTTTAGCGAGGCATAGGAACGCCGCCCCAGAATTTCCTTCTCCCGAGGGTTCACGGGAATGATGTTGTAGCCCTCGGCGAGCAGGTACATGGCAGCGAAATGGCTGGGCCGGTAAGGGTTCGACGAGAGGCCGACCATGGCGATCGCCCCGTACTCTTCGAGGATGTGAAGGCGCTCCATCGGCGAGGTGGCAAATTCGCTCTTCGCGACAGGCGAGTTCGCGCTCACTCCTCCGGAAGCGAGGCTGCAAACAAGCGGTTGGCTTGGCATAGTCTTCTCCTCGAGCGGCGGTCCCGGCATCCACTTACTTCCCCGCCGCTGACCCCGGCTGCCCGTTTTCTTGTGAAGCCGCCAGCCCGTGGTCGAGATCCCACAACAGGTCTTCGAGGTCCTCGAGGCCGACCGAAAGCCGCACCATGTCGGGGGTGACGCCCGCCGCCGCCTGATCGTCTTCCGTTAACTGTTGATGGGTGGTGCTAGCCGGATGGATGACAAGACTCTTCGCGTCCCCTACGTTGGCCAGGTGCGAGAAAAGCTGTAGCGCTTCAATAAACTTTGTTCCCGCTTCCAGGCCGCCCTTGACGCCGAAAGTGAAAATCGCTCCGCAACCTTTCGCCAGGTATTTTTGTGCCAGTTTGCGATAGGCGCTCGACTGAAGTCCGGGATGGTTCACCCAGCTCACCGCGGGGTGTTTCTCCAAATACTCGGCCACCGCCAACGCGTTCGCCGAATGCCGCTCCATGCGCAGGCCCAGCGTTTCAAGACCTTGCAAGAACAAAAAGGCGTTGAACGGGCTCATGCACGGGCCCAAGTCGCGAAGTCCCTCGACGCGACATTTGACGATGAACGCCATCTCGCCGAACGTTTCGCTAAAGCGCAGATTATGATAGCCCGGACTGGGTTCGATTAACTGCGGGAAATCGCCGCTCGCCCAATCGAACTTGCCGCTATCGACGACGACGCCGCCGATGCTCGTGCCGTGTCCGCCGATGAACTTCGTCGACGAGTGCAGCACGATGTCGGCCCCGTACTCGATCGGGCGGCAGAGGTACGGGGAAGCAAACGTGCTGTCGATCACCAGCGGAACGTGGTGCTCATGCGCAACCTCGGCTATCGCCTCGATGTCGGGAATGTTCATCCGCGGATTGGCGATGGTTTCGATGTAGAGCAGTTTAGTCTTCGGTGTGATTGCCTTGCGAAAGTTTTCCGGGTCGTCGGGGTCCACGAAAATGGCGTTGATGCCCAGCCGCCGGAATGTAACGTCGAACTGCGTGTAGGTTCCCCCGTAAAGCGTCGAGGCGGAAACGAGATCGTCTCCGGCTTGGCAAAGGCTGGTGACGGTCAGCAACTGCGCCGCTTGTCCGCTGCTTGCCGCCAGAGCGCCGATGCCTCCTTCGAGCGAGGCCATACGCTCTTCAAAGACAGCCGTCGTCGGGTTCATGATCCGGGTGTAGATATTGCCGAACCGCTGTAAGGCAAACAGAGAAGCCGCGTCAGCCGTGTCTTCAAAAACGTAGGACGTCGTTTGGTAGATCGGAACCGCGCGCGAGCCGGTCGTCGGGTCCGGCCGCTGGCCGGCGTGCAACGAACGCGTGTTGAACCCGAAAGCGTGATCTTCATCGTGGGCTGCCATCTCGCCTTATGGTAACCCGGCGCGGCGCGGGGACGATGCCCGCGAGGTTGAGATCCTTCTCGTTGCACGCCGTCGCAACACAGTTGTACACTGGGCGGCCAGGGGATGGGAATAGGTAACAGCAGCCAACAGCTATGACCCACAAGATCGGCATCGGCGTAATCGGCATGGGCTGGATGGGCCAGCTTCACAGCCGCTCGTATCTTCAAATCCCCAGGCGCTTTCCCGAAAGCGGCATCGACCCCCAACTTGTGATTTGCGCGGACGACGTCGAGGCGCGCGCCAAACAGGCTCAGAGCATTATGGGATTTGGCGAGGCGGTGACCGACTGGCGGCGGGTTATCGATCACCCCCAAGTCCAAGCCATCAACATTACCGCGCCGAACCAAATGCACCTGGAAATTGTCGCCGCCGCGGCGGCGGCCGGCAAGCACATTCTTTGTGAAAAACCCGTGGGACGCTATCCGGAGGAGACGGCCGAAATCGAGTCGCTTGCCCGCAAGGCGGGTGTGCTCACTTTCGTGGGCTACAACTACCGCTGGCCGCCGATGGTATTGCACGCTCGACAACTGATCCGGGAGGGCAAGCTGGGCGAGCTGACCAACTACCGAGGACGATTCCTGGTCATGTATGCCAGCAGCCCGCTAGCCCAGCTCACCTGGCGCTTCGACCGCGAACTCGCCGGCTACGGGACGCTCGCCGACCTGACGTCACACGTTACCGATCTGGCGCACTATTTGGTGGGACCGATCAAGCGCGTGGTGAGCGACCGTCGCACGTTCATCAAGGAACGACCGTTGCCCGTTCCCGGTAGGGGCACCCATTTTTCCTTGGGACAACCGGACGACCCAACCGGCGAAGTCACCAACGAGGACTATACCGGGGCGCTGGTCGAATTTGAAAACGGCTGCCAAGGAACATTCGAGGCATCGAGGACCATCTTCGGACCAAAATGTGAAAACGCCTTCGACGTTTACGGCACGGCCGGTGCCCTGAGCTGGAACTACGAGCAGTTGAACGAGCTTCAGCTTTACCGGCCTGGCGACGACGGCATGCACGAGGGCTACACCCGACTACTCATTAGCGACCGCTACCCTTATCAGGCTAACTTCGTACCGGGTGACGCCAATGGCATCGGCTACGATGACCTAAAAGTCATCGAGGCATTCGAGTTTATGAAATCCGTCGCTGCCGGCGAACAAAGCCGGCCCGGCTTCGCCGAGGCACTCGCCGTGGCCGAGGTACAGGCGGCGATGATCCGCTCATGGGAGACCGAGAGTTGGGAGGACGTGACCAGCCTGCGAAAGGATTAGCACGGGGCGAAAGTCGTGCAGCAGCGAAAAATGGGGACTGCCGCCCATTCGCCCCCCGCCAGAGCCCTAGAAACGAAGCACTTAACCGGAAGCGTGAATTGGCTGGCCGTACCCGATTTTTCGCCGAAACGCCGATATGATGAGACCACCCGTTGAACCGTATGATTCACAAGCCGCGACGATGAATCGACGAACTTTGCTCGGCGCTCTGCCGCTCTTGCTGGGGGCGACCGTAGGATGCGAACGCTCCCGTAAGAGGATTATCGGTGTGGCGCCCAAGGGCACCTCATCGGTCTTTTGGCAGTCCGTTTACGCCGGCGTGATGGCGGCCGGGCGAGACTTGGATGTCGATATCCTGTGGAATGGGCCGCCTCGGGAAACTGAATTCGCGCGGCAGATCCAGATCGTCGACTCGATGATCAATCGGCGGGTAGACGGCATCGTCTTATCTCCGGCCGAAAGCACGGCTCTGGTCGGGGTCGTCGAACGCGCAGCGAAGGTCGGCATCCCCGTGACGATTTTCGATTCCGGGATCGACAGCGACAAATACGTCACTTTTGTCGCTACCGACAACCTGGGGGCCGGGAAGCTGGCCGCCAAAACCCTTTGGGAAATGCTGGGAGGGCCGGGGCCCATCGCTCTCATGAAGCACGTTCCAGGAAGCGCGTCAACGGGGAATCGCGAAATTGGGTTTCACGAAGCTGTCGCCGAAACCTACACCGGGATCGAAATCGTGGCCGAGCAGTTCTGCATGTCCGATCGAGCGCGCGCGTTGGCGGTGGCGGAAGATTTCCTGACATCCCATCCCGAGCTGAAGGCCATTTTCTGCTCCAGTGAAGCGGGAACGGTCGGGGTGGCCCGAGCGCTCGAGTCGCGGAATATGGTCGGCAAGGTCAAGCTGCTCGGCTTTGACGGCAGCCCGGTACTGCAAGAAGGCCTCGCCAGTGGGGCGATCGACGCCCTCATTGTCCAAGATCCTTATAAGATC
The DNA here is from genome assembly GCA_965206025.1 of Bryobacterales bacterium. Taxonomy (GTDB): domain Bacteria; phylum Acidobacteriota; class Terriglobia; order Bryobacterales; family UBA6623. The sequence goes on from CBDBIU010000005.1 coordinate 1,044,416, forward strand.
GGCTACATCGGCGTCGAGACGATCGTTCAGAAGCTCAACGGCGAAACGCCCGAAAAGCTGATCTACTCGCCCGCCCGCGTAATCACCGCAGCCGATCTTAAAGATCCCAAAGTGCAGAGCTTGTTGAACCCCGAATTGCGAAAGAGTCTTTAGTCCGCTTTTCTCACCAGCGACCGGCAGAGGTGAAAGCAAATGCCCGCCGTCCGGGATGTAGGGGCTCGATTCATCGCGCCCGCTTGCCGACATCACTCTACGCTGGACGATGCACACAACAAGATGTACACAAACTGCTGCCGGCGTCGGTCGCCGGTCCGCGCTCTGCCGCGGCAAGACTCACACCAGCTCAATTACCGCGCCATGGCCGCTAGAGGCGGCTAACTTGCTGTCCCGCGTAACCAGTGGAGCGCGAAGAGCCTCGGCTACTGCTACGTAAGCCGCGTCGTAGGCTGTGAGGTTGTGGCGTAGTTCCCAGATCCTGGGTAACAGTGGAAGGTGCCGATAGCGGGCCACGGGAAGATCAGCAAAAACCCGAAGCGCTTCGAGGCCGCGTCCCGGGTCGATCTCGCCCATCGCCGAGAATCTCCGCAATACCTGCGCCACCTCCAAATCGATTAGATAGGGAGCGTGAAGAGTTTCGCCCCATGCCGAGATTCGGTCTACGACCTTCGCTGCCTCTGGGGTATTGAGGAGCACCTCAAGAACCGCCGACGCATCGACGACCGTCACCGGCTGTCACGCTCGTCTCGAATCGCTTCGGCCGGAGAAATACTAGGGTTCACGGGAGAGAGACCGGCGAGGCGCTCCTTCATCTCAGCGACCGTGGGCCTCTCGGCAATCAGTTCGACCTCTCGCCGTAGGTAATCCGATAGCGACATGCCTTCCATTGCCGCCCGCGCTTTGAGTTTGCGATGCAGCTTGTCGGGAACGTGACGAATCTGGACCATCTTGGACATGCTTTAAGAATAGTTGCATGTGAATCACATGTCAAACATCAGCTCCTACTCCTCGTCGCGAACTGACTCGCAATCTCGTTGCTCCTTTTTTTTCTGTGCGATTAGGTCTTGGAGTTGGCGCGCTACTTCCTCTTCTGATGAGGCTCTCGCCCCCTTGACGGCGTCTATCGTCGCTTTGAGGTCTCTCCCTTGTGCCAAGAACAGATCGTAGAGAAGCGGGTAGTGGCGGGCGTAGGTCATATCGAAAGCGAGCCCCGCGTTGTTGTTCGCGCCCGGACACGGGTTGAACGATTTCGGCTTGGGCCTGATCGCCTTGCATTCTTGTTGAAGCGCCGCAAAGAGCGCTTTCTTCCGCGCCAAAGCAGGCTTTTCCGCTGTTTCTCCAGACCGTACGGTCCTGTACAACTCACTGAGCCGAGCGTAGTAAGCGGCAACGATTTTGGCCTTGCGCAGGAAAAGCCCCGGTTCTCGAGAAAGGTTCTTGAAGGTTTCAGACTGGCGGCTGAACTTTGTTTCCGCCAGCTCGGCCGCCGTAAGAAAACCGACTAGCGTCGCGGCTGCCTCGGCGATCGGCTCGGGCAGTTTGCGCACTTCCTTGTGGAGGTGGAAATCTTCATGAGGGACCACGACCATGAATCGTTCGAGAGAGGTCTCCCTGAGCGAGGACGTGACCGGGGTGCTACGAGTCGCGACCGCCTCGATCGGATAGAAGAAAACGTCGTACTTGTCTTCGTCGATGCTACAACCGGTCTCGTCAGCGTTCGCGGTGCGAAGTCCTTCATAGGAAGCCGGCAGTTTCAGTTTTTCGGTGTAATAACACCGATGGTAGGCCTCGATCTGGCTTGTGGACTTCGAAAAACTCCCGGAGTCAGAGAATCCCAGCCTTTTTTCGAGGGCCTTTATCTCGATAATGATTTCCTGCCGAGGAAAGGAGGCGGGCGAGGAAGAGACACGTTTCCGCGAAGCGCACGAGAGGAGTATGAAGAAAACGAGGAGGAGAAAAATGAATCCTGGAGTTTTCTTGCCCGCCAACTCTAGCTCCGCGCGGTCAGCTACCAGTTGAACCAACCCACCAAGCCAGTCGGGACCCTAACGCCGTCTCTACATCCCTTCGATCAGGCTACTCGCCGGTCGCTTCCAAGAATCTTTCGGCCTCAATGGCCGCCATGCAACCGGCCCCGGCCGCGGTGACCGCCTGGCGGTAGACCCGATCTTCGACGTCGCCGGCGTGGAAGCAGCCCTCTACGTTCGTTTTGGCTCCTCCCTGGGAGATGATGTACCCCTGCTGGTCGAGATCCAACTGGCCCTGAAAAATCTTAGTGTTCGGAATATGGCCAATCGCCAGGAACAAGGCATCGGTCTTATGATCCCAACTCTTGCCGTTACCCACGCTCTTCAAACGAACGCCGGTGACCTCGCCCTTCCCGACGTCCTGGACTTCTTCGACGACCGCTCCGGTAATCCATTTGATTTTTTCGTTCTTCCGCGCGCGATCGAGCATGATCTTCGAGGCGCGAAATTCATCCCGGCGGTGCACGATCGTGACTTCGGAGGCGAATTTCGTCAAGAACGTAGACTCTTCCATGGCGGAGTCCCCTCCGCCGATGACCACAACCGGCCGGTCGCGAAAGAAGAACCCGTCGCAGGTAGCGCAAGAGCTGACGCCGTGTCCGATGAGCTTTTGCTCGGATTCCAGATTCAACCAGCGGGCCGAGGCTCCCGAGGCGACGATCAGCGTTTTGGTTTCGACCGTTTCCTCGCCGATTCGGAGTCCGAACGGCCGCTGTGCGAGATCCGCCTTGCTCACCTGACCCGACCGGAAAACGGCGCCGAATTTTTGCGCCTGCTTTTTCATGTTCTCGACCAGGTCGGGACCCATGATCCCGTCCGGAAATCCGGGATAGTTTTCCACATCCGTGGTCAGCGACAACTGCCCACCGGCCTCGAGACCCTCGAAGACTAGCGGCTCGAGGTTCGCCCGCGCGGCATAAATCGCCGCCGTGTTCCCCGCACAGCCCGATCCAATGATGACGACGTTTTGCATTCGAATCCGCCCCTAGCAGCCCGTGGGGGAAGTCCTTCTCCTCGAGAAATGGTGACTGAAAAGGTGTGAAAAAATCGTCGGGACAAGCAACCGGGGCTGCATTTCTTTCCCCAGCCCGCTCTTACCACGGGATGGGTGAAGTAAATTCCATTGTACACAGCGCTCTGTGGTTGGAAGGCCGCGGCGGCGCTTGCATACGGGCCTGCGCCCTGAGGGCCGCGGTCTCGACTACACCCCTTCGGCCCGCGACTCAGGTTAGACATTCTCGTCCTCAAAGCCGGCCCGACCGGGTCAAGCAGAGCCGCGGGCGCAAGCCCACGGTCAAGATTGCCATTGCGTTGGGGAACGCGAAATGAGGCTGAAATGATTGTTTCACGGCTTCCTGCCACCATTTCCGAAGGAGAAGGACCTTCCCCACGGCCTGCCAAGCCAGTTCGAGCAGGTCGCCCGGGGAGGGTGTAACATTGGACTGTGCCAGGAGAGAACCGCCACCGTTTGGGCTGGACGAGAAATGGGTAAGGGTTCGCTACGTGCAGTTTTCGGGGTGCTGCTCGCGCCGCTCGCAGCGAGCGCCGCCGTGACGGATTTCGACCGGGATATCCGGCCGATTTTCGAACAGCGCTGTTACGTCTGCCACCGTGGAGAGGCAGCACAAGGCGAGTTTCGCCTGGAGAGCAGGGACCACGCATTTCGCGGCGGCGGGTCGGGCGTGCCCGCTATCGTCCCCGGAGACAGCGGCGGCAGCCTTCTCTATAGGTATGTAGCGGGTCTCGACGGCAAGATTCTGATGCCGCCCGTCGGACCACGCTTGACCGGCGAGCAGATCGAGCAGATCCGCAAGTGGATCGACGAAGGCGCCCCGTGGCCCGAGGAAAACGCGGTCGAGACCGCCGGTCACGAGCCTTCGAAGTTCGAACAAGCTCGGGACCACTGGGCCTTCCAGCCGCGCGCGAAGCCTTCCCCTCCGGTGGTCAAGGACCCGGCCTTGGCCCGCCGGGTACGCAATCCGATTGATGCGTTCATTCTTACGAAGCTCGAAGCCTGCGGTTGGAAGCCGTCGCCGCCCGCGCGCCCCTATCAGTTATTGCGCCGCGTTCACCTGGATCTGACCGGGTTGCCTCCGAGCCTTGACGAACAAGAAGCGTTCCTTCGAGATCCCACTCCCGAATCGCTCGATCGGGTGATCGACGATCTTCTCTCGCGCCGGACCTACGGCGAACGGTGGGCCCGTCACTGGCTGGACCTCGTGCGCTACGCGGAAACGAACGGCTATGAGCGCGATCCGATCAAGCCCAACGTATGGCGCTACCGCGACTACGTGATCCGGTCCTTGAATCAGGACAAGCCGTTCGATCGGTTCGCGATCGAGCAGATTGCCGGGGATGAACTTCCCGACGTCTCAGCGGAAACCCTCATCGCCACCGGCTTTCATCGGCTTGGGCCCTGGGATGACGAGCCCGCCGACCCGCTAACCGATCGCTACGACCAGCTCGATGACCTGGTGCGCACGATCTCGGAAGTGTTTCTCGCTCAGACGATCGGCTGCGCGCGCTGCCATAACCACAAATTCGAACCCTTCACCGCGCGCGATTACTACAGCATGGCGGCGATCTTCGACCCACTCACGCGCCCGCGAAAGGGACGCACGGAGCTGCTCCGCCCCATCGGGGGGCGGCCTGAACTGGATGCTTACGACGCGCGCGACCGGAAAATCGAGGCCCTTGAGTGGAAGATCGCGGCCATCCGCGACAGGGTCCAAGCCGAGCTTCTTGCGACCGGCCGGAGTAGCCTGCCCGCTAGAGCCGTGAAGGCGTTTCAGACACCCCAAGTCGAGCGGGATCAGGTCCAGCAGTCGCTGGTCAGGGAGTTTTCCGAAACGCTCGCCGCCGAGGTTCGGGATGCGATGCCGTCCGGTGCCGGGGGCGCGGTCCTGGACCTCGAAGAGGAGATTTGCGAGCTTCGTGAGCGAACGCCAAGCTGGGACCTTGCCTACATCTTGCATGAGCCGCCGACCAAGCCTTCGCCGGCGTTCCTGTTGATTCGCGGTAAGGCGGCCAATCCCGGGCCGGAGGTGTTGCCCGCCGTTCCCGCTGTCTTGTCGGATAGCGCAGCGGCATTTCCCGACTGGGCGGAATCGAACCGCACCAGCCTTCGCCGCTTGGCCCTCGCCCGCTGGATCGCCAACCCCGCTAATCCTCTCACAGCGCGCGTGATCGTCAACCGCGTCTGGCAGTTTCACTTCGGCGAAGGCATCGTCAGAACAGCGAGCGACTTCGGCCTGATGGGCGAGCCGCCGACCCACCCCCGCCTCCTCGACTGGCTGGCGAGCCGGTTTGTCGATCGCGGCTGGTCGCTCAAGAAACTCCACCGGCTCATCATGACAAGCGACACCTATCGGATGAGCAAGGAATGGAACCCGGCTTACGGGGCCCAGGACCCGGAGAACCGACTGTTTTGGCGCGTCCCTTATCGCCGGCTCGAGGTGGAGGCGATCCGCGACTCGATGCTGGCGGTCAGTGGACACCTCAACCCTCAAATGTACGGGCCCAGCATGTACCCCTACGTTCCCCCGGCCGCGCTCGAGGGGTCGAGCGATCCCGACAAAATCTGGAGGCCCTTTGACGAGACCGACGCCTCCCGCCGCACGATCTACGCTTTCGTGAAACGCTCGATGATCGTGCCCATGCTCGAAGTGCTCGATCTGTGCGATACAACAAAGTCCTCGGCTAAACGCATCAACACCGCCGTCCCAACCCAGGCGTTGACGCTCTTCAACGGCGAGTTCGTGAACCGCCAGGCGCGCCACCTGGCCACGCGGCTGATAAGGGAAGCGGGACCCGATCGGGGCGATCAAATCGAACGCGCTTATCGGCTCGCATTCGCCAGACCCCCGACCGAGGACGAGCAGAAATCTCTGCTCGCCTTTCTGCGCGAAGAAGCAGAGCGCTCCGCCACCGAATCGAGCGCCGACCCCAGCCCTGGCGCCGCCGCCGGGAGCAGCGCCGTTACGGACCCCGAACGCACCCATCGGGAAGCGGAAGAGCAGGCGCTCGTCCAGCTATGCCGCATCATTCTCAATACGAATGAGTTTGTGTATGCGGACTAGCCCTCCGACCTTCTCCGCTCCCGAGACGGTGTTGGCTCTCAGTACGAAAACCCAACTGGAGCGAATACCCGGCGGCAGCGGTCTGCCGTAGAGCGATAGTTCTACCGGTTGCCAGACGAGAATCGCAGCCGAGTCGGCGGCCTGGCGATCCTCCAGCCGCCGGGCGATGGCATCGAGTTCGCGGAGCACAGGTTCCGCGCGGACCACACTATCGAGAACGTTAAGCGTTTCTCGTTCCCGTTTGCCAATAGGGGTCATCAGTCTCGTAGCGCACCGATCGAAGACGCCCGCAGCTGTTTCAAGATTCAAATCCTTGCCTCAGCCCGGAGCACTGCGCCGTCCGGCGCCTAGTAACTCATCCCGCAGCCGAGCAACTCATCCGACGGGAATTTGGTGATGATTTCGACGCCGTCGGTCTTGATCACGATTTCATCCTCGATGCGAGCTCCGTGGTAGCCTTCGCCTTCATAGGTCTCGACGGCAAAGACCATGCCGGGTTCGATTTCGACGGGATGGTCCAGGCTGTAGAGGCGGGAGATGATGGGAAACTCCCACAGACCGACACCGATGCCGTGGCCGAACGCCAAGCCGAAGGCTTCCTCCTCGGTCTTGAAACCCCAGTGGTCGGCGGTGGGCCAGGCGCCGGCGATGTCTTTGGTAGAGGCTCCGGGTTGTACCTGTTCGATCCCCGCTTGTTGCATGTCCCAGCACCGTTGGTAGATGTCCTTCTGCTTTGAGGAGGGTTTGCCACAGCAGAAACAGCGGTAGTAGCAAGTGTGGTAGCCGTTGAACAGGAGGACGATATCGACGAACACGAGATCGCCCGGCTGAATTAGGCGGTCGGAGCTGAGGTGAGGATGGGGGTGCGTGCGGTTTCCGCTGGTTACCTGGACGTTATGAACCCATTGTGCTCCCAGACGATGCATGATCGCCGAGGCCGCGGCCTGGATGTCGGTTTCCTTGGCTCCGGGCTCGATGGTCTGCGCGATACGGTGATGAGCTGCGTCGGCAATGGCGGCGGCATGCTTGAGACAGGCGACTTCATCTTCATTTTTGATCGAGCGGGAATGTTGCATCACGGCCTGCCCATCGGCGATGCGGAAGCCTTGTTCGTTAAGGGAAACGATCAGTTGCGACTCCATCACGTCCACGCCGATCGGGTCGTCGCGCTTGATGCCGTGCTCTTCGAGCACCATGTCCAGGTCCTTGATGAAGTTGTTGTAGCAACCCCAGTCCAAGGGCAGCGCGCCGTACATGGTGGAGTGCGCCGGAAACGCGCGGTCCTTGATCCAGGGGCAGTTCAGCTTTTCCGCCGCTACTTCCGACCCGAAGCCGAAGATGTACGGTTTTCCGCCGCGCGGGACGATCGCATAGCGGGCCATGTTATCCACCTCGGGCGAGGCCACGGCCGTTGAGGTGGCGTAGCGCTTGTTGCCCGTCTCGAAAAGCACGAGACAACTGATATCGAACTTGTCCATGTACTGCTGGATGCGGGCTTCCCGATGATTGCGCATGCGGTCGAAATCGATTCGCTGCTCATAATCGACTTGCATCATGCCCTGTGTGCCGTATCGCATTTTTCTACTCTCCAGAATCGAAATTTTGCTGCGGACCTCTCGTTTTACCGAACGCGAGATCGGAAAGAGCCGGCCCGGCCAGCTGTTGTCTCAGTTTCCGGCGCGGCAGGGCGGGCCATCCGAGGAGGCTAGCTCACCACCCCGGCAGGTGCCCCATGACGTATTGGTCAAAGTCGACGAGGGACCCGGTCATGATCTCGGCGGCATCGCTCAGCAGATAACCCGTGATTCCGGCAATGTCGCTGGGGCGCGAAAGTCGCCCCAACGGCATCTTGGCGTCGGCGAGTTCGAGCCAATTCTCGGGTTGTCCCTCCCCCCTCTGTATGACGTCCTCGGCGGGAGTGGCGGTCCAGCCGATGTTCAGCCCGTTTACCCGAATACGGTCAGGGCGAAGCCCGACGGCCGCGTTTTTGGTCAGTGTCGCTAGAGCGCCCTTCGAGACGCTGTAGGGCATCAGATGAGTTTGCCCACAGTAGGAGACCATGCTGAGAATATTGACGATGCTCCCGCCGCGCTTCTCGCGCTTCATGACGCGGGCGGCCTCCTGTATCAAAATGAACGGCGCTCGCACGTTGGTCGCCATAATCTTGTCCCAAAACTCCACCGACGTGTTATCCAGCGTTCCCCGGTTGGTGTTCGCGGCGGCGTTGACCAATCCATCGAGTCGGCCGAATTCCTCGTCGCAGCGAGGGATGATCCGACGGCAGTCCTCGACCCGCTCCAAGTCGCCGGGCACGAAAATGGCTCGCGACCCGGCCTTGGCGAGGTCGGCGGCCACCGCCTGCCCGCGTTTCTCGTTTCTGCCACAGACCACCAAACCGGCGGCGCCGAGGTCCGCCAGATGACGGGCAATCCCTTCGCCAAGGCCCTGCGTGCCGCCGGTGATGATGATGACTTTGCCGTCGAGTCTATGCATGGCCGTATCCGCCATTTGTTTCCCTCCCTCGCGGTGCGTGGTGAAACTCCATCGAAGGCTGAGCAAGCTTCAGCCGGTCATTTGCATTTCTGGCCGGCAGAAGTGCCGGCGGGTAGTTCCATGACGTGACCAGGATATAGCTAACAGTTTATGCCAAGCAGATAACCCCGCGGACGAAAGTGTTGCCTATCAGCCCGTGGCAAAAGTAAACGTCGCAAAAAATCGGGTACCACCAGCCAATTCGCTTCAGGTTAAGTGCTCCGGTTCGAGGGCCATGATGGGAGCGAATCGGTGGCAGTCCCCATTTCTCTCCCGCACGACTTTCGCCGCGGGCTGATAGGGCTTCCTGGGTCAAGTTGCGATTCTGTGAATCTTGCCCCAGTTACCTGATTCTCTTCGGGCCTTCGATCAAGTGCAGCTCACCAAGGCGAGTAGGATACTCAAGACGTTCTCGGATCAAATGCTTACGCTCGCGGATGCTCATGGTCTTTCGATCATGAAAGAGCGCCGCATCAAGGCTTGCCGGTCAACCGATCGTCACCTAAGCCTCACGGGAGTTTCGCTGGTCTGCTGAAGTCCCCTCCTGCCCCGGTGTTGCCCGCCACCCGCTGAAACGGTACCACGTTACCCTTGGCAAACTGTGTTTGCCGAAGCAACCTGGCGGCGATTCATCGCGCCCGGCCCGCGGAGTTGCCCGAAATCGAAGGAGGCGAATTTTGGGACGATCCGCCCGCTACCGGTCAACCACCCGGTCAAGCGCCTCAAAAAAGTCAGGGAACGATACCGCGGCCGCTTCGGCGTGTTGAATCACGCAGGGCCCGTCGGCGCGGAGCGCCGCAACCGAGAACGCCATGGCCACGCGGTGGTCGCCGAACGAGTCAAGTTTCGCCGCTCGCAACCTCCGCCGCCCGGGAATATGCATGCCGTCGTCGAACACTTCGACTTCGACGCCCATGCGCTCGAGGTTTTCCGCAACCGTGGCGATGCGGTTGCTTTCCTTGTGGCGCAACTCCGAGGCGTCCCGAATCGTCAGACCTTCTTCGCTCGCGGCGCCTAGAACCGCGAGGGCGGGAAGTTCATCGATGACTTCCGCGGTCGTCTGGCCCGCGATGAGGCCTCCTTTCAATACGGGTCTGGAAGCAGAAAGCGGACCTCGAACCCGCAGGTCTCCCAGCGGCTCGCCGTGGATCTTGCCATGGGCCGAAATATCGAGGTCGGCGCCCATTTTCCGCAAGACGTCGAGCACGGCCGTCCGAGTGGGGTTCAGCCCCACGCCTTGCACCGTAAGGTCGGCATGCGGCGTCAATAGCCCGGCCGCCAGAAAGAAGACGGCCGTTGAAAGATCAGCGGGGACGGCGAGCGGTAGCCCTCGCAAGCGAGGCCGTCCGCGCAGAGAGATCCGCCTGTCCGCGACTTCGATTTCCGCGCCAAACTGCCTGAGTGCGAGTTCGGAATGGTCCCGTGACCACAGCGGTTCTCGAACAATCGTTGTTCCCTCGGCGAACAGGCCGGCAAATAGGATGCTTGTCTTGACCTGCGCGCTCGCCACCGGCAGCTCGTATTCGATGGGCTTGAGTTCCGTCCCCTGAATCCGCAGCGGGGGGAGATCGCCGGCCCGCCCGAGAATCTGGGCGCCCATGCGGGTCAGCGGCGTAATAATTCGTCCCATCGGGCGGCGGGAGAGCGATTCGTCCCCACCGATGACGCTTTCAAACGCCTGTGCGGCCAGAATCCCCGAAAGCATCCGCATCGTGGATCCCGAATTCCCGGCATTGAGATGCACCTGGGGGGCGCTTAGGTCGCCGAGTCCCGCGCCCTCGACTACGACTTCGTTGTCCTCGCGGCGAATACCGATCCCCAGCGCGCGCAAGCATTCGAGCGTCGAGGAACAGTCGGCGCCCGTAGCGAAGTTCCCAATCACACTGCGTCCCTCGGCCAGAGCCGCGAGCATGGCGTAGCGATGGGAGATCGACTTGTCGCCCGGCAGGCGAAGCTTGCCGGAAACAGACCGCGCCGGGGAGATCTTACGATCCATAGGGTTCATTATGGCAACTGGGGTCATGCCCTTCCAAAAATCGGTTCAGGAGTGAGACCCCAGGTACAGGTGTGCCACGGGCCATGCGTCGGATAGCACGCGAGGTTCAGGTCATGTCCGAGGCCGTTTGGGAAGAAGCCAAAGGCCAGGATCGACATCGAGGCAGCGGTTCATAAATCGGTGCAAGAGATCTGGCGCACGCCTCCAGGCTTGCTGTGTCGCCACTACGACTGTCTCATTTTGGGAGTTCACTCCATCGCACCCCGACGGAACCGAACTTCAACCACCGGCTAGTCCGCATTTCTTCTTCGCAAAAATGGGATCTATCTGTAACAGGACCACGTTATGCGCCGGCGTTTCTGCCACGGGATGTGCCAAGTTTCGGGGAGACTCACCAGGAGGGACCGGCCATCCCGCCGGTCCCTCCCCACACCAGCTTTTAAGTACCCCGTGACGGCAACCAGCCGTCGTTGTTTCGCCGGCCGTGAGTAAACCGTATCCGCTCTTCTTGTACACAGCCTCCTGCCGGGCATGAAGCATTTCTCCCTCGAAACGTTTGATCCCTGAACGAGTTACCTATGACCTTGGACACGAGGTGCGGGAAAGGTGTAGAACAGTCCCGAATCATTGCCCGCCCGTGAGGGGCGAGTTAGCCCCGGGTTCGAACGGGCTAGGTGACCACCGCCAGCAGAGGAGTGACGACGAAGTTCAGCCGTTGGTGCGCCCGGCGCAGGGACTGTTCGACGAATTCCGGGGAATCGCCGCGCGCGAAGATAAAACCGGGATAGCTGTTGCCCTCGGGCCAGCGGACAAGGTTTTCGTGTAGCTTCGCGGTCACGACAATGTCCTCGATGCCGGCCACGCGACGGGCTTCCGCTACGCCCTCGACTTCTACCAGCGTGCCGTTCACGGGTACGGGGATCATCATCACCCCGGCCGCTTGCGGTTCGCGCTGAAGGTGGGCCACCGGCATACCGAGGGCGTGCCGGATCAAGAATTCCTCGAGCGTCGCTCCATCCCCGAAGCGAACAGCGCGAGCGCACAAACCGCCGATCGGCCGCGCGGCGACTTCGAGCATCCAAACGCCCTCTTCATTGACGCGCATCTCCGCGTGAACGGGACCGTGATGGAGTCCCAGCGCGCGCACAGCCCTCTCGGTACACTCCCGGATCTGATGCTGAGTCTCCCGATTCAGCCGCGAGGGCGTTACGTAGATCGTCTCTTCGAAGAACGGGCCGTCCAGCGGGTCGGGCTTATCAAACAAGGCGAGCACTTGCAGGCGTCCCCGATGCATGACGCCTTCGAGCGCGTACTCCCGCCCGGGGATGAACGATTCGACCAGGACGGACCCCACGTCGGCGCCCTTGATCATGCGCACCGCGGGTGTTTGCAGCAGGCGCCTGATTCGCTGAACGGCATCGCGAAGCTGGTCCGCCGTATCGGCGCGAATGACGCCACGGCTCGCCGCCAGCCCGAGCGGTTTTACGACACAAGGAAACTCTAGTTCGTGGGGAAGCGCGGCAGACTCGTCGAGCGAAAGCCGCGTAAACTTGGGCGACAAGAGTCCGGCTTCGTGGAATCTCTGTCGCGCCGCGAACTTGTTTCCAGCGGCGCGAACTCCTGCCGGCGGGTGGTGCGGCAGCCCCAGTTTCTCGGCGGCCAGCGCAGCCGTAAGGGTTGTTTGGTCGCCCAAAGCAACGATCCCCGAGGGAGTCCGGGCCTTCGCCGCGTCGACGATTGCTTGGGCCGATTCCGCCGGCTTTTCGAAGCGCAGCGGAATCGCTCCGTCTCGCCAAGGGTCTTCGAGCACATGGCAGCGGTCTGTTCCCAGTATCAAGGGGACACCGAGCCGCTCGGCCGCTTCGCGAAAAGCGCGCGTCTGGTACCCGGTGGTTTTCGAGAGCAGGAGAAGCGGCATGGCCGAGTCTCGACGGTCTTCATAACAGAGCAAACTGCTCTTCGGTGGGCTCTGCTCAACAGTACCAGGGCTCTTCCAGATAGGGAATCGTCGCTCGTGACGGCATCGCCCGCGGCGTCAGCGGCCTCCCGTAGGCGGCGTTCCAAACCTGAGCGAAAATCTCGCCACGGGTCGCCTGCCGGCGTTCTCCCGCATTCACGATTTGTCGCACCTTGTCGCAAAGCTGCTCTACGCGAGCATCCTCGTGCCGCCAGCGGTGACAAAGACCTTGCGGATCGAACTCTCCAACCAGATCCCCTATCTCGGGAAGCTCCAGCAAGCGAGAACCCGGCGTGATCAGCAAGCGAATGGCGAGTTGAATCGGTGCGACGTGTTCGACGAGTCCCAGCTCCACAAGCAGCCACAAGAACTCCTGATAGCTTTGAAGCGTCGTCCAGGGAGTGAACGGTACAAACGTCGGTGCGAGTGTCAGGCCGAGTTGGCGAAACAGTTCCACGACCCGCAGCACACCGTCACGGGTGTGTCCCTTGTCCAAAAGCCCAAGCACATGATCGTCGAACGATTCGACGGCGCTGGTCACAAACAGGCATCCCGTCTCTCCGAGCGCCGCCAGAAGATCGGAGTGCTGGAGCAGATGTTCGACTTTGATCGTGACGTCGTAGGTCAACCCCGGGCGTTCCCGGTGAAGGCCCTTGACGATCCGCATCCCATGCGTCGGGCCGTTGAAAAAATCCGGATCGCCAAAGGTGATGTGGCCCGCACCGTGGGCCACTTGGCGACGAATGTCCTCCAAGACGACCTCGGGTTGCACGACTCGAAAAGTCCCTTCGTATACAGGCACGATCGGGCAGTGGCGGCACACGTGCTTGCAGCCGCGGCTCGCCTCCGTGTATCCCACGACGCGCCGGACCCCGTCAGGAAGCCGCAGCTTGGCGTAATCGGCCAAGGCGGGCAACCCATCGCGGTCAGGCGGTACGAACTTCTGCCGCGCCAGGGACACCGGCTGGTCCGCTACGCCGCCGCCGTCGGCCAAGGCCGCCAAGCCATCCTCGAACTCGCCTCCCAGAATGGCGTCCGCTCCCAAGGCGCGCAGGTATTCCTCGTTAACGGGAGCGTACAGCCCGTAGAAACACAACTTCGCCCCTGGATTGAGCCTCTTGAGCCGTGGGACCAATCGAGCCGCAAGGCGGGTCGCCGTGTGCATCGGAACATGCATCGCGATCCAGTCCGCCCGCCGCACCACGGTTTCCCGCAACGGCTCCCGGGAAAGATCCAGGCAAGCGACTTCGCTCCCGCCACGGCGGAGCCAGGCGGCCGGGGAAGCTAGCCCAAAGGGCTGCCTACCCATCTCGTAGGTGGAAATCAATACGACGCGGGCCATGGGTTCGGGAACTTTACTCGCCTTCTCACCAAGTGGCAAGGCAAAGCGCGTGAGAAAAGCGGGTTAAAACGCCTCACTCGAAATCGTCGAGGGTGAACTACAAGTATCGCAGGAAGCTCTGGCCGGTTACGGCTTACCGTCCGCCGTAAGCCCTGGCGGTCAGGCTAGCAGCCGGTAGTAGATGTCTGGCCGCGGGCGGTCGCTCCAATCGATCCGTGGTGATCGTCATGACGGCCGGCAGGCAGGCGGTCAAACGACGGATTCGACTGCTCGTTATACGACGGTCCGAGCGGACTCTTCTCCGCGCATCTTCGTCCCCCAGGAGCCGCGGCCTTTCTTTTGTGGCGCACGCATTCTTGCGTGCCGTGTCGCCATTCGTGGCGACATCCCCCGCAGTGGCGCCCTCTGGCAGCGTGAGTTTTAGCCAGGGGCCGGCTGCCTTAGGCTCGGGGCCTCATCGAGGTTGCTGGGCCACGCCGGTCAGCTCTCTTGTCTTGAGCGCCTTGATGCGGTCGCGGAGCTTGGCTGCTTGCTCGAACTCGAACTTTTGCGCGGCGTCCCGCATTCGTTTCTCGAGCCGGTCGACCAGATCTTGCAACTCTTCGAGCGACCCCGGCAGATCCGTTTCCGTTTCGCCGTCGGGGATGGAGAGGTAGTCGGCTTCGACGATCCGAGCCAGGCTCATCTCCACCGGTTTTGAGATCGTCTGGGGAGTGATGTGATTCGCCTCGTTATACTGCACTTGCACCGCTCGCCGCCGGTCGGTTTCGTCGATGGCCCGCGCCATGCTGTCGGTCATCCGGTCGGCGTAGAGGACCGCCCGGCCGTTGACGTTGCGCGCGGCTCGGCCAATGGTCTGGATCAGCGAGCCGGAGGAGCGCAGAAACCCTTCCTTGTCGGCGTCCAAAATCGCCACCAGCGAGACTTCGGGCAGATCCAACCCCTCGCGGAGCAGGTTGACGCCGATCAGGGCGTCGTAGTCGCCCTTACGCAAGTCGCGCAACAGCCGAACTCGTTCGAGGGTGTCAATCTCCGAATGCATGTACCGGCAGCGGACGCCGGTTTCCGAATAGTATTCGGAAAGGTCTTCGGCCATGCGTTTCGTAAGGGTCGTTACGAGAACGCGCTCCCCGGCGTCGGCGCGCTTGCGGATCTCGTCGAGCAGGTCCTCCACCTGTCCCTTGACGGGCCTGACCTCAACGGCCGGATCGATCAGGCCGGTCGGACGGATGAGCTGTTCGACCACCGTGCCGGCGGACTTGGTCAGCTCGTAGGGTCCCGGGGTCGCCGAGACGTAGATGGCCTGGTTGACGCGGTGTTCGAACTCTTCAAACTTCAAAGGGCGATTGTCGAGGGCGCTGGGCAGGCGAAATCCGTAGTCGACGAGGGTTTCCTTCCGCGAGCGGTCGCCTTTATACATGCCGCGCAACTGCGGAACCGTCTGGTGGCTTTCGTCGATAAACAGCAGCGCGTCTTGCGGCAAATAGTCGAGCAGGGTGGGGGGCGGCTCGCCGGGCAGCCTTCCTGAAAAGTGGCGCGAGTAGTTTTCGATCCCGTGGCAATAACCGATCTCCCTCATCATCTCGATGTCGAAAAGGGTCCGCTGGCTGAGGCGCTGGGCTTCGAGACGCTTGTTTCGCTTGTGCAGTTCCTCGGTCCAGGAATCGAGCTCGGCGAGGATCCCCTCGATAGCGTTGTCGCGAGTTTGCTTCGACATGACGTAGTGCCTGGCGGGATAGATCGGCAGCCGGAGGTAGGTCTGGCGGACTTGTCCGAGGAGCGGGTCGATTTGCGAAAGGCTGTCGATCTCATCGCCCCACAGCTCGACACGGTAAGCATAGTCGTCGTAGGTCGGGAAGATCTCGATGACGTCGCCGATGACGCGGAACGTGCCGCGCTTGAAGTCCCCGTCCCGGCGCTCGTAGAGGATCTCAACCAACCGCTTCGTAATCTGCTCGCGCTGGATTTTCTGGCCCTTCTCGAGCATCAGCAGCATGCCGTAGTAGGCTTCCGGGGACCCCAACCCGTAGATGCAACTGACGCTGGCGATGATCACGCAATCGCGGCGCTCGAACAAAGACCTGGTCGCCGACAGGCGCAACTTGTCGAGTTCATCGTTGATCGTGGCTTCCTTCTCGATGTAGGTGTCACTGGAGGGAAGATAGGCCTCCGGCTGGTAGTAGTCGTAGTAGCTGACGAAAAACTCAGCCGCGTTTTCCGGAAAGAAATTCTTGAACTCGTGATAGAGCTGAGCGGCCAAGGTTTTGTTGTGGGCAATCACCAGGGCCGGGCGGTCGAGCTGCTCGATGACGTTGGCGACGGTGTAGGTCTTGCCCGATCCCGTAACGCCGAGCAACACTTGGTGGCACTCACCGTCTCGCAGCCCGTGGACGAGCTGGTCGATGGCGCTCCGCTGGTCGCCGCGCGGCGTGTAAGGCGATGCCAGTCGGAATCCCATGGGATGATCGGGTGCTCGCGGGACAGACGGCGGATGCGGCCTGACTCGGCGGTGAGGTTCGCGCGGACCGTTAAGCCGCGGGCCGCGGGTGAAGCGTGTCCGGACACCGTCCGCCCTCTGCTCACGCTCCCGCGGACGCGTTCATTTTATCACCCGACCCGTGGGTGGGATCTGGTATCCGGCGCGAAGCCCGACTGGCCAAGGATAGCTCCGAAGCCCTTCCCAGGTACGATTTCCGCGGGCCTCAGTGCCTGCATAGCCCTCACTCCGACGAAAGCGCGGACGTGGAGCCAGCGCCGTGCATCGTCGCCGAAAGCCTAGGACCATGGCTCGTGATCCATATCGATGTGAGTTTCGTCATCCGTGCGCTCACGAGGGGGTCTTCGGAAGCAGCTTCGACGCTGGTTGGGAGACGGTGAATCGCTTGAGATTACTGCGATCGGCTGGACGGAGTTTATCCGCGCGGACCCGTGGATCGAGAAGAAGTCGAGTTGGCAACAGACATTTTGAGAGAACAAGTACCGTTTCTCCCCGAGGACTCCGTTGTGGCCGCGCGTGTGTTCAACCTAAACGTCGGGCGTCGGGGGTCTTTGACCGATTGCATGATCGCCGCGACGGCGATTCGCTGTGACGCGGCGCTCCCTACCCGCGATCTAGCTGATTTCCGTGAGCTAAATTCATTGGGGGGGCTGCCCCGCCGCCCCAAGGCCTCGTCTACGAGCAGCTACCACTGCCGTTAGCACGAATTAGTTGGACAGCAGGAGGCCTACGGCGGAGGACTGCTCGCGCTACGGTCTTTGGTCCTCCTTTTCGGCGACAATGACAAGAGTCGAACCCGCGCCTCGGCATGTCGCTCAACGACTATCGTCGCAAGAGAAAGTTCAAGAAGACTCCCGATCCCGCGGGCCAACCGTCGGAGCGTTCCCCCGAAAGAAAGTCTTCGCCGAGACCGAGGACGTTCGTCGTCCAAAAGCATGCCGCCCGTCGTTTGCACTACGACTTGCGTCTTGAAGTCAACGGCGTGCTCAAGTCGTGGGCTGTGCCGAAAGGTCCCTCGTTGAATCCCAGCGATAAGCGGCTGGCGGTGATGACGGAAAATCACCCGCTCGAGTATGGCAGCTTCGAGGGCGTTATTCCCGCGGGCAACTACGGCGCCGGCTCCGTTCTGATCTGGGACAACGGGACGTACGAACCCGAGGGAGATCTCGATGAGCAACTGGCTCGGGGGGATCTCAAGTTCACGCTGGCGGGTCATAGGCTGCGGGGCAGTTTTGTGTTGGTCAAGACGAAGCGCCGCACGAAGCCCGGCGTAGAGGAATGGTTGCTGATTAAGCACCGCGACGATCACGCGGACCCGGATTGGGACATCGACGCCCATAGCGAGTCGGTCGCCAGCGGCCGCACGCTGAGTGAAGTGCGCCAAGGGTACCCGGTCGCGGAAACCGCCGGCGCCAAGGGTCCCATGGCGCTCGAAGGAGCCGTTCCCGCCTCGATGCCCACCGAGGTCAAGCCGATGCTCGCCAGTCTAGTCGAGAAGCCGTTTTCCGCCTCCGATTGGATCTTCGAGTTGAAATGGGACGGTATGCGAGCCTTGGTTTGGGTCCGTGGCGACGAGAGCCGACTCTATACCCGCACGGGGCGGGACGTGACCAGCCACTACCCGGAGCTGTCCCAACTGTCGGCCAACCTCGCGGTGGACGAGGCCATTTTGGACGGTGAGATTGTTGTTCTTGACGAAGAGGGCCGCGGCGACTTTGAGCGTCTTCAGTCGCGCATGAACGTTGCCCAGCCCTCGAAGAGCCTCCAGCGATCGGCGCCGATCACCTACTACCTGTTTGACGTTCTCTACGCCGACGGCGGCGATCTTCGGCGTGTGCCGCTGATCGAGCGGAAACGTTTCCTGAAGCGGATTCTGCGGCCGGGAGGAGGGCTGCGTTTTTCCGACCACGTCGAGGAAAAGGGCGAGCAACTGTTCGACCTGGCGGCGGATCGCGGCGCGGAAGGCATTGTGGGCAAACGCATCGACAGCGCTTATGTCGAAGGTCGGAGCACTTCGTGGGTCAAGGTCAAAACCGCTCGGGAGGTTGATGCCGTCGTCGGTGGATTCACCGCGCCGCAAGGAGGCAGGAAGTATTTCGGCGCCTTGCTTACAGGACTCTACGACGGGCGGCGGCTCAGGTTCATCGGAGGAGTGGGCAGCGGCTTCGGTGAAGCGAACCAAGCGAGTCTGTTCGATCAACTGGAAGGTCTCGAAGTGAGGCGGTGTCCGTTCGCGGAGACCCCACAGGTCAAGCAGTCCATGCGTTGGGTCAAGCCCGAATTAGTAGCGCGAATCAAGTTTCACAATTGGACTGCGGAGCAGCGGCTCAGACAGCCCGTCTTCATCGGGCTTCGCTCCGACCTTGACCCCAAGCAATGCCTGCTCGAAGACGCCCGGCCGAGATCGGATTCCCAGCCGCAAATTGTCCGCGTGACCGCGACGCCGCAAGTGCGGGGGAAGAAGAATCTAGAACAGGAACTCGAACGGGGCAGGGAAGAGAGCGTGCTGGTGGACCTTGGCGGCCGGCGGTTTCGGCTGACCCACCTCAACAAGATCTACTTTCCCCAACAGCGCTACAGCAAGCGGCGGCTGCTCGCTTACTATTACCGCGTCGCCGATTGCATGTTGCCGTTCCTCGGGAACCGCCCACTTGTTCTTCACCGCTACCCGAATGGCGTGGAAGGCGAGTCGTTTTACCAAAAGGAGGCGGGAACCGACGCCCCGGAGTGGGTGGAAACCGTCGCCATCCGGTCGGAAGAAAGAAAGTCCGACATCCGATACTATTTGGCCAACGATCTCGCGGCGCTGCTGTTTTTGAGCAATCTGGGCTGCATCGAGCATCACCCGTGGTCGAGTTCTATCAAGGATCTCGATCGCCCGGACTACGTCTTTTTCGACCTGGACCCGGCCGAGGAAGCGGACTTTTCCACCGTTGTCGAAATCGCCCGCGCGGTCTGTGATTTGATGGACCGCCTCGGCCTCGACGTCTTCATCAAGACCTCGGGGGCGAGTGGTCTTCACATCTATTTGCCGCTCGAAACCGGCTACACCTACGACCAGGCGCGAACTTTCGCGGAGATCGTGGCCCGCGTCATCGCGGAGCGAATGCCGGAACAAGTTACCCTGGAGCGGCATGTCCCCAAACGTCCCAAGCACAAGGTCTACTTCGACTATTCTCAGAATGCTTACGGACGCCCGTTGGCGGCGGTGTATAGCGTCCGGCCGGTCGCCGCGGCCTCCGTGTCGGCGCCGATTTCCCGTCGCGAGCTGCGCCCTACACTCTCGCCCGAGCGCTTCACCCTGGCCAACATGCCGGCTCGACGGAAGAAGTCCGGTGACCTTTGGGCCGACTTTTGGCGGCGGCGCCAGCGATTGGAGCCGGCGCTGAAACTGTTGGAGCGGGAATTGCGAAGGAAGACCTGAAGCGGGGTAGGCAGCCCGTCGTGCAGCTTAGCGAACCTGACTTCTACGACGGGCGCCCTGGAGAAACGATCATGAAGAGAATCGCTATGACTGTCATGCTGAAGGATGACCCCGAGGTCATTCGCCGCTACGAGGAACTTCATGCGGACCCTTGGCCGGAGGTGTTGAAGAGCATCGGATGTCAATCTGGGAATACATTGATTTCAACAGGACTCCAAGGGTGATCCTCGACCCTGGTGCCGACATCTTCTGCCGCTCCTCTCCCAAAAGTGTGATCACTATTCCTGCGGCAGCTGGGCGCAGAGAATGTACCAGTCCGTTAGTGTGTGGCGGCAGAGTGGGTTACCAACGGTAAGACGGCCGGCCTATCTAATTCCCGGACAAGCCGCGCCCCGCAGTGGCCGCACACCGTTCTACAACAGCTCCTTCATCGTAAACACCCGGTCAAAGGGGCAGCCGTGCTCGCCCTCGATCGCTTCCCGGCCGCCTTGTTCACGGTCGACGAGAGAAACGGCGCCGATGACGTCGAGGCCGGCGTCACGCGAGCGCTCGATAGCTTTGATGGCCGAGCCGCCGGTGGTGCAAACATCCTCGACGATGACGACGGGGTGGCCCTCCGTCTCCGCCAGGCCTTCGAGAAATCGCTGGCGGCCGTGTTTTTTGGGCTCTTTGCGAACCAAGAAAGAGTGGATCACGAATCCATATTCAAGGGCTTCGCGGGAAATCGCCGTGACCAGCGGATCGGCGCCCATCGTCAGCCCGCCCACGGCGTAGGGATGCCAGCCTCGTCCCTTGATCTTGGCCAGCAGCGCCCGCCCTACGAGCGGAAGCGCGTCGGCCCGCAGCGTGGTCAACTTGGCATCCACGTAGAGGTTGCTTCGTTTGCCGGACGCCAGCACGAAGTCGCCCTTCATCACGGAATGGGTCTTGAGCAGCGACTTGAGTTTTTCGCGGTCCTCGTCGGTGAGTATCATTGGTCTAGCTGTCGGGGGTCTAGGTGTTGGCTCGGCTTTTGCAAGCCCCGCGAGTCACGCAGCTTGAGGCGATCTTGCCGCGGGACTGTGGCGCCAGTACTCGTCACGTAAGCTGTGATCGAACCAACGGATCTTTCCCCGCATGGCGCCGTTTGTCATCTACGGCCGCCACACGTTCGCTCAGCGCCGACACGAGTGTCGACGCGGCAGACGTAGGCGTCTGGCCACGACATCAGACGCCCAAGCCAAACTTTGTAGCCGCGAGCGTTAGGCAACAACAGCCCTCCCGCCCCCATCCCTTTCACCGCCCTGCGGGATCGATCCGCTCCGGGATAATAATATCAGCCGGAACGGATTCTTCATCTGCACCTTGGCTTCAGCGCCGATGCAAAGCTCCTTGAGGTCCGCGCCGCATGTCTAAAACCCATGATCGCAAACCCCATGCCGTAATTGTCGGAGCTGGGTTCGATAACGTCGAACCGGGCGGGTCCTACTTGACGTTCAAACGGCTTTTATCGTTCTCCGCGGAGAGATGGAGAACGCATCGATCGGCTTGTCGAGGCATTGCGGCTCATCGGCTGGGGCGCGACGAATTGCGCCCCTACCGTTGAATGCGAGATGCTCAAGCTCATCGGGAGGGACGCGATCGATTGCGGTCGCCTTTCGTAACCGTGTGTGTTAAATGATACGCAAGGCAAATGGCTGAGCCGACCTACCTGGTCTTCGAAACGGGCGGCGCCAAGTTGGTGGCCGGTGTCGCCGGTGCCGATTGGCGCATCCTTGAAACGGCGATCCTACGCCGCGAAGCAGGTGATCGCGCGGAGAAAAGCTTCGGCCGCTTGATCGAGCAAGGCCACGAACTCAAGAAGAAGCATGAGGCGCGGGGCTGCTCGTTTCGTGCAATCGGGTTCGGATTCGGGGGTACGGTTCGACGCTCGCGCCGCGAACCCCACCGCTGCCTTCATGAGCAAGGCTGGGAGGGACTCCCCGTGGCCGCCACGCTCGAAAAAGAGTTTGCCCTTCCTGTTTCGATGGAGAACGACTGCAACCTGGCGGCGCTCGCCGAAGCTCACTTCGGGGCCGGCCGGGACCGGCGCACGGTGTTTTACGTGACGCTGGGAACCGGCGTCGGCGGAGGGATAGTCCGAGACGGGCGCATTCAGGCGTTCGGCGATATCGGCGAGGCCGAGATCGGACACATCGTCGTCGTCCCGGAAGGTCCGCCGTGCTGGTGCGGTGGCAGAGGGTGCGTGGAGTCGGTGTGCTCGGGTCCGGGCCTGAGTCGGTTGGCGGGCTGGTTGAGCCAGCAATATCCGGATTTGTGGGCGCGGAGCGATCTCAAGCAAGTTCATTGTTCGGCCGGCGAAGTTTCCAGCAAGACCCTGATGGAAAACTGGGGGGCGGGAGAGCCGTTTTCAAGCGAGGTTATCGACCGTGCGGCCGGTTACTTGGGTTCGGCGCTGGCAACCGTTGTCAATTTGCTGAGTCCGGAAGTCATTGTCGTGGGAGGCGGCGTGGGCTGGGGCAACCAGGCTTTTCTCACCCGGGTAGGAGAAAAAATGCGCCATCTCGTCGTGCCCTACTTCCGCGATACCTACAACATTCTGCCGTCGGCTCTGGGAGAGCAAGTAGTGAGCCAAGGGGCGGCGATTCTTGCGGCGCAGTCGCCGGAAGAGGACTCGACGAGGTAGGGTCTCCTTGCGTGGAAGGTCGTAGCGCCCGGTGGTTGGCCGGCCGTACCGGGCTGACCCGCATTTCTCACCACCTGCCGCTCGATGCGAAGACGCATCTGATCAAACGGCCGCGGATCTGGCGGGCGCGTACCGTGTATAGGAATCCAGCGTCCGCGGGCCCGCCTAGATCCGTGCTACGGGCTTTCGCTTGGGTGCTCGGAATCGCCGCGGCCCTGAACCCGGAGCATCGAAGAGCGTCCCATCGGAAGTGAATAAATCGGACTGAGGGACCCCGACTTCAACACGGAGCCGACTCGTTTTCGACCGGGCGACGTCGATGAGGGCCGCACTCGGCACACGGACGGAGAGTCGGCGGGCCACCGATGGGCGGGTGATGTTAATTGAAATCGCCCGTCGCGACGATAAATCATGTGGGAGGTTACATCCATGTCGAATCGTTTACCGAAGCTTCTGCTTCTTGCAACCTTGGCAGTTACTATCGCCGTTGCCGCATCCCCGGTCGGGACGGTCACCAGCACCGGCGCCGTGAGGGTGAGCGGAGAGTCGTTGCCCGCCCAGGGAGTTCCTTCGTGGCCCGTGGTCAGCGGGGATGAGATTGTCACCGAAAAGGGGGGCGCGGCGGTTCTGTCGTGGTCGTCGGCCCGCATCGAGATCCGGGAACGTTCACAGGTCAAACTGGGCGAAGAAGACCTTCGTCTGGAGAGCGGCGCCGTGGGCGCCGACAACTACTCCATCCGCTTTGGCGACTACACGGCGCGGCCGGGACCGCAGGAGCCATCGTCGGTCTCACGGGGGGTGAGGATCAAGCAGCTCCGCCGCCACCGCGCTCGCCCTAGTGGCCCGTCGCCAATGTCGTGCGGGAGAGAAAAATGGGGACTGCCACCGATTCGCCCGAGTCAGGTCCTGGGAAAACAGCACCTAACCCGAAGCGAATCGGCTGGCTGTACCTGATTTTTCTGCACCGGAAGGTAGCTGGGGCTTTGTTTTCCGTATCGGACAGAAGAAGAAACTCGGCGACTGTGCCCACTTGTTGAGGTGGCGGGAAAGCGTTCGACCTCTTGGGTTCGACCGTTGAGCAGGAAGCGCGGCCCAAGCGGCTCAGGCGGGACTTTGGCGCAAGATCCCGCGGCTGTGTCGGGTAGCGTCACGGAGAGACCACGGATCCGCTTGGCGGGCACGAGGAACGAGCGAGCAACAGCGTTCGCTGCGAGACGTCCGTGATGAAACATCGATGGCTACCGCTCGGCGTGGCCTTTGTCGTAGCGGCTTACGCGCTAGTACGCATCGGCGCAGGCGTTTGGCTTGACAACCAACTGCGTCTTGAACGGATCAGCTGCCCATGGTGGGCCTGCGACAGCGAGATCCTAATTCAGCGAGCCCGCCAACAACTGTGGTGGGCCGGCCCGCGAGAAGCCCCTGCTCAAGAGATCCTGTTTGAGGAGGCCCTGGCTCGTGATCCCGCCTCCCCGTACCGCTGGAGCGACCTCGCCGACAGCTATACACGCGCCGGCCGGTTTGAACAGGCTCGGTACGGCTACCGACAGTCCGTCGAGCGAGGGCCCCATACCCCCCGAATCCTGTTGCGGGCGGCTAACTTCTTCTATGCCCACGACGAAATTGACCACGCGCTACGTCTGACCGCCCGTGCGCTAGCCTTATCCCGTGGCTATGACGAAGCCATATTCCGCAATTTTGCGAGGTTGGGCATTCCAGCCGCCGACATCTTACACCGCGGAATGCCGCGGGAAGGCGGCGCCGCCCCGGCGTACTTCCGGCACCTGATTGAAGCGGGGTCTCTTTCTCAGCTAGCTTCCGCGTGGGATTGGCTGAGAGCGAAGTCCCTCAACAATCGGGTCTTGCTCGGCTCCTACGTCGATTGGCTGCTGCGCGCTCGGCACTACGAGGCTGCGTTGAAGGTACTGGCTGAACACGCTCAAAAGGGGCTCGAGCAAGGGACCAAAGGGAATCGCGTCTTCAATGCAAGCTTTGAGCGCGAACCAACCGGAACCGCCCTCGATTGGAATATCACCCCCGACCAACACGCCGAGACCTCCTGGGACGTAGCGGCCGCACTCGAGGGCTCCCGGTCGCTCAAAATCCGCTTCGACGGAGAAGCCAATGTTGCCTACCGACATGTTTACCAAAAGGTCGTGGTACACCCCGGCAGAATGCGCTTCCGGGCAGCCGTCCGGGCCCGAGGGCTGACGAGCGACCGGGGAGTCGGGTTCCGAATCTACGATGCGGAACGTCGCTCTCGCCTCGACCTGCGAACGAAAACCGTCAGCGGCACTTGCGACTGGAAGACGCTCGAAATCTCGTTCGCCGTCCCTCGACAGAGCCGGCTGCTGCAAGTCCAGCTCGTCCGTCAACCTTCGACTAAGTTCGACAACAAGCTAGCCGGCAGCGTGTGGATCGACGATGTTTCGCTGGTCAGCTACGACTAGCCGATCCTGCGCACATCCCGCAGCCAGCCGGCCATCCCCCCACTTCGTTCAGCCGATTGAAGGCTAATTATAAGACGTCCAACCCGGAAGTGGTTTGTTCAGCGAGCGTTCCGAGCCGCGACCGTGAGGGAGCGGTCCAGTAATTGCCGCCTATAAACGATCGCGAACTTGTGGGACCAAGCACTAGTCAAGAAGTGTTGTGCGACAACCCCGCGCGGAAAGATCCGATAAGAAACACAGAAGTAGAAGGACCTCCTCTTGACCGAAAAAGCGACCCTTGTCGAGGACCAAGTCACATCACTTCTGGCGCGCGTCGGCGACAACCCGCGGGACCTCGGCCACCGGCTCGATGATCTCCTCAGGCAAGACCGCCGGGGTTTTCAACAGGCCGCTGTCAAATATCTACTGGCGGCGGATCCCTGCCCGGGCACAAGGATTGTCGTCTGGCTGCTCGAGAAAGAAGGGATGCTCCTCGATATTCTGCTCAACCAGGCCGTGTGTTCCCTCGAGGAATCCCTATTTCTGTCCCGGGTTATTCACGCCAACGTGGATCATATCGACGTCGAGTTGGCGAAAGCGTTGAAAGACGCTCATGAAAGCCAAGCATTGAGAATCCTCAGTCTGCTGGCCGTAGTCGTTCAGAGCAACCGCACCCTGCCGCTTCTGACCCACGCGTTGCGCCACAGTAGCCCTGAGTTGAGGTCAAACGCCGCGTTGATTTTTGCGCGCCATTGCCAGAACGAACTTTTTATCGCCAACGTGATGAGGGATCCGAATCCCGCGGTCCGAGCCAGTGCTCTTGAGGGTCTGGGGATGGCTGATCGAGCACCGAACGGGGCAGTTCTTTCTGAGGCCTTCTCGGACCCCAATCCGCAGGTGCGAGCTACGGCCATCCTGGCCTACCGCCGCGTCGACGAGAACGCGGCCTTCGGAAAATTAGAGGAGATGGCCCGCCATCAGGACGGCGAGTTCCGTGTGGCCGCCGCTTGGGCCATGGGAGAAACTCAGGCCACGCGCTTCCGGTCCACTCTGAAACGAATGCAACAGGATCGGACGAGTGAAGTTGGCCGCAAAGCCGACGAAGCGTTGAGTAAAATTCGCGCCGATGAACGCCCCATCCCCCAAGAATCCACGGGCCTCGCCGCGTTCACGATCGAGCCGCTCTACGCGGTCGCTGACGAGACGTCACTGCGCCGTCTCCACCTTGCCGTGACGGATTCGGAAGGCTATGCGGTTAGCGGCCTATCCCACCAGGATTTTCAGCTCCAAGAAGACGGCGTCGTCATCAACGGCCAGGAGGTTTTCGGTCCCGAGCGGTGCGATCCCGCGGCCATCGCCTGGGTTCTTGATTGCAGTGGAAGCATGTCTGCCTCCGCCATCCAGGAAGTGAACATGGCGGTCATCAAGAGTCTGAGCCACAAGCGGCGCGATGATAGAGTGGCCGTTGTGAAGTTTTCCATGGATGTCGAGCACGCCGCGGGCCTAACCGACAACCTCAAGGTCCTTAAAGCCGTTGTACAACGCAAGCATATGGGCTTGCGGACGTCTTCTCGACTCCACGATGCCGTGGAGGCGGCGCTCGAAGAGGTCGCCGGCCAAAGCGGGGACTGCCGGGCCGTCATCGCTATCGCCGACGGGCCGGACCGAGGGAGCGAATCCAGCTTCACCGACATTGTGCGCCGAGCCCGGGACCTCGCCGCTCCGTTGTATATCGTTGGATTCGGAGCGGAAGCGCGGACTGGGTCACTGCCGGATCTGGCCGACCCGACCGGCGGCAGATTTTTCTCGACCGAGGGCGGAGATCAGCTCGCGTCGGTGTGCGCGGAACTGATGCGTAAGATCTCGGCCCGTTACACGGTGACCTACCATGGGTCCGATTCCCGTCCCGAGGCTATCCAAGTCCGAGTGACGACACAGACCGGCCGCGGCGAGACATCGGTTTCACCCCTCGGCCCTTGGAGCTGACCGGACGGTCGCCGGCCCGCACTGGGGCGGTCAATCGCAGTACCTTCGACTGAGATCCCTGCAGCCCGCGAAACTGAGCCGCGACCGCCAGGGAGTAGTCCAGGGATTGCCGGCCTACGAACGAGTGTGAACTCATGGAACCAAGCACTTCCCCGCGCCACCCGGTGAGAAAAGCGGGCTAGTTCCCGAACGCTTCCTGGAACGGGGCCAAGGCGCCCGCGAACGCCTTCCGTTTGGCGGCGACGTCAACGCCCATGAGAATGAGACGAGCTCCCAGATCCGCGAAGTGTTTGGCTTGCTCGGCGGTGGCGACCGTCATGGCCGGGATCTTCCCCGCCGCGGCGGTTGCACGGACAACCTGGTCGATCTTGGGGGCCAGCCCGGCTTTCACATCCTCGCTGAACGCACCGCGGCTGAGCGTCCAATCCATCGGGCCCACGGTGACCATGTCGATGCCGTCAACCCCGAGGATGGCATCCAGTTCAGCAAATCCCTCGTCGCTCTCAATCATCGCCATCAGGTGAGTGCCCTGGTTGGCCTCTTCGAGCGCCCGGCGCGGGTCGCCGCCGAGGTTATAGTCGAGACCCGCGGCGGTTGTGGAGACGCCGCGCTCACCGTCGGGAGGGTACTTCCCAAGCCGCGCGAACTCGGCGGCCTGGCCGGCGTCTTTGACGTCGGGCAAGATCAGCACCTCGAACCCGCCGTCGAGCAGCGCTTGAACGTGCGTTCGGGAAAGCTCGATGATGCGGGCCATGGGAACCATGCCCAGGTGAGTGATGGTGCGGCTCAGCCGCGTCGCCTCGGTCATCGAGGTGGGCGAATGTTCGAGGTCCATCCAGATGGCGTTGTAGCCCAGTTGGGCGAGCAGTTCCATGTCGACGAAAGTCGGATCGCGACAAAGAATGCCGGAGAGGACACGGTGCTGCTGGAGAAGCTTATTCAGCGTGTTCATGAAGCTGCCTCGGATATTCAGCGGCGAGCCGCGGCTAAAACGTGCTGTCCGCCGGCCGCGACTCTACATTTCCAGCGTCGCCGCCATGAGCGTTCCCTTGGCGGTACTGTTGAGCGGGTCTTCGGCCACCTTCACCTCGGAGATTTCAAAAGGCAGCGAAACTTTCTTAAGAGCTGCTCTTAGTTCCCTTTGGAAACCGCCGGCCAAAGCGCTGCCGCCGCTGACGACAACCGGAATCGCCTCGTCGAATTTGGGCAGCTTCTTCGTACGGGAAACCTCTTGTCCGAGGCGTTCGGTGAATCCCCGGATCATGTCCCCGTAGTAAACCGACAACGCCTGGTCGAGGCTGTTTTGCGAAAGGCCATTGAGTGAAAAGTTGCCTTCCTTGTGCAAGCGAACCGTGGTCGTCGTCTCGTTACTCACCGAAGCGGCGCTGCGGTCGATGTAATCGCCGGCCCGGACGGTGCTGAATGACAAGGCGGACATGCCCAGATAGGCGATACAGACATTACACATGCCTCCGCCGAAGCTCACCCCGACTCCGGTAAAGCTGGCGTCCTCCAGTTCGGCATAGACCACCGCCAAGCCTTCGTTGAGGCTCATGACTTTGTAGCCTAGTTCTTCGAGCATCTGCTTGACGGTGTCCTGATGGAAAGTCAGATCGCTTTCGCGATGAGGCGGAGCGCCGGGTACGCTAAAGCAGATCTTCTCTCCCGACTGGGCTTTGCCGCACATCTTGGTCAGCACTTCCTCGGTCATCTCCAAACTCTTCGGTTCGTTGGGATTGAGCAAGCCGCTATACATCGGGTGGCGTGTCTGGCCGTCAATCATGTTCGAAAACTGGTCGGCGCCCCGACCGAAGGCGTAGCAGATCGCCCCGTCCACGCGATGCGGAATTCCCTTCTGCTCCATCGCTTTGACGGTGATGCGCGAGTAAGGAATCTCGACGAAAGCGTTGAGTTCCTGCTCGTACTGATAATCGTCCTCTCCATGACGGGCCACAACAATACGGCCCGTCCCAAGATCGAGGCCTTTGACATTCTTTTTGCTCATGTGATTTCTCCTCCTTACTCGGGCTCGTGCGTCGCCCGATTGTTATTCGCCGATGAAAAAGCTTGCGCTGAGCGGTCCGTATCGTGGTCCGCCCAAGTTAACGCCGGCGTCGTTTCTTTTACTTCCCTGACAAGGGCCAGAAAGCGTTTTCCCTGTTGTTCGCGGTATCGCTTCGCCGAGAGCTGGCGAAGAGCCGCCTCGCGACGGAAAAGCGCGTGCGAACGGCGCACTCCCGGCCATACCTGGCCACCGAGTTCCTCGAGGAACGGCGAGTCGTAGGTGAACCCCCACTCCGCCACACTTGCCAGGACGGCTTGGTAGTTGTCGGGAAGTCCGACTTTCTCAAAGGGAAATCGGCCCCGCCAGTCCATGTGGTAGCCGATGAGCATTTTGTTGGGGTTGACCGAAATCATCTCGTGCGTCACGCAGTTGGACTCCAAGATGCCGAATTTCTCGCGTAACATTTCGGTCAGCAGATGGGCGCTCGAGAACTGGGCTGGGGTGACTCCCTCTTCGACGGGAACGTCCGGACCGATTGCGGCCGGCCTGGTCTCAAACGATATGCCGATAAAACTTTGGTTCAGGTTGATATAGAGCTCTCCACTGTCGGCCCAAAGCGAATAGCCCGCATGATAGGCATATTCGGTCTCGGGGACGATGCGGTAAACTCGGCCGAAGCGGTCGATCAGAAAATGATAAAGCTGTTCTCGGCGGATGTAGTTCACCAGCTTTCGCCCTTCATAGCGAATCAACTGGTTGTTCGTCTTCTCGAGCGTCGGCAGTTCACTTTCCGTCGTGTGGAAAACCAGCCCCATCGGACGATCGCGACGGTCGGTCTCCCGGGTTTCCGACCCCGGACCGCGCGAATACACCGCATAAGAGCGCGGACCCGTATGGGTCAGCCACTCGTTCGAAACAAGCAGCCCATTGCTATAGAGCTCCACTTGGCCTCGCGTTTCGACCAGCCAAACGTCCAGCTTCTCTTCCGGTTTCGCCAAAAGTGTCTCGCCGGGCTGCCCGCCGCCCGAGGGTTTCTCGTGCCCCGCCCGAGACTCGAGGCCCGTCACCTGGGTAAGCATAACCAGCAGGCCCGCCGAGGCCAGCGCCATCTTCCAACCGGTGGACGGCGTGCGCCAGAGCCACAGCGCGAAAAGCGAAACTCCATCAAACCCTATCCCTAACGACTCTTTTGCAACCAGCGAGGACCGACATAAGGCGTGAAGCGCCACCAACCGGCGGCCCCAGCCGCCAAACACATTCGGAGGGCCATTCGACGTGTCCTCCGTGACCGCGCGAGAAGCGCGAAGCACGAAGCGCAGACGCTCCTGGGAATCCGGGATCCGAGCGCTATAGTCCTCGATCAATTTGCGCGCTTCAGCGTTGGGAAATGCCACTATCGTGCTCCGTCGAAAGCGCTGTGTGGCCCGAAACGCCGGCCGGTAGTGCTTAGTACCCTTAACGAGTATAAACGTTTCCCCGGCGGCGTCCATCAGAGCTTTCACGCAGATCGCGGTCCTCATAAGGTGTAGGCCCGCATTTTCAATTTGATGTTTGACATCCCGACCTTCCAGCGGCCTTGAGCGTCTTTATTCATAGGGGCTAGAGCCCGATGAGGACGCCATGGAGGCCAACACCCAATGGGTGAAAAACAAACCAAGCCATTCCAGCTAAGTTTCAACGGCTTGTTGAAAGTCGATTTCCAGGGATCGCACGTCACTTCTGATGGTGGCCTGATTTTGGTTCGCGAACTGGACGAACGGCTCGGTCTCGGAGAACTGATTGACGAGCATCTCAGCGACTCCCGGCAAGGCACAAACAAGCAGTTCACGCTCGCTGATCTGTTGCGGCAGTCGGTCTACAGCCGCTTGGCGGGCTACGAGGACCTCAACGACGCCGAGCGGGTTTCGATCGATCCGACGTTTCGGCTGATCGGTTCGCAGAAGATCTGGGATCGCGGTGCGGCCTTGACCTCGACGCTGCACGGCTTCGAGACGGAGATGCTGGCGAGCGAAGAGAACCTGCTGGGGCTGATGGCGCTGAACCGAGAGCTGGTCGGGCAAGCGGAGGCGTTCGACGACTCCGAGCGGGTCGTTCTGGACATGGACTCCACCGAGAGTCCGGTCCATGGCCAACAGGAAGGCAGTGCCTACAACGGACACTTCGAGTCGGTCTGCTACCATCCGTTGCTTTTGTTCAACGGTCATGGTGATTGCCTCGCTGCAAAGCTGCGTCCAGGCAACGTGCACAGCGCCGACGACTGGGATGAGCTATTGTTGCCGGAGATCGAGCGCCAACAGGCTGCGGGCAAGCAGGTCGCCTTCCGGGGCGATGCGGCCTTTGCCAAGCCGGAGGTTTATGAGGCTTCGGAGGAACGCGGAGTACAGTACGCCATTCGCATTCCGGCCAACAAGAGCCTGGAGTTGGAGATCGAGGACATCCTGTTTCGGCCACCGGGCAGGCCGAGCGCCAAGCCCCTGGTGCGCTACAAGAGCTTCCGCTATCAGGCCGCCAGTTGGAGCAAACCGCGGCGCATCGTAGCGAAGGTTGAGCACCACCCGGGCGAACTGTTCGCGCAACCCGGCTTCATCGTCACCAACATGACCCGGCCCAGTCGCTCGGTGGTGCGCTTTTACAACAAGCGCGGCACGGCCGAGCAGTGGATCAAGGAAGGCAAGCAGGCCACGAATTGGACACGGTTGTCGTGCCATCGTTTTCGCGCGAACGAAGTTCGCTTGCAACTCAGCGTCCTGGCTTACAACCTCGGCAACCTGTGGCGGCGGCTGGGACTGCCACCAAGCATCAAGAGCTGGTCGCTGACGAGCTTGCAGCAGCGGCTGATGAAGACCGGCGGGCGGCTGGTCAAGCATGCCCGCTACTACTGGTTGCTGCTGGCCGAGGGGCATCTGAACCGGCGGCTGTTCGGTGACATGCTGCACAGGATCTGGGCGCTGCCGCTGCCGAGCGGGTAGCGTTGACCGGGCTAGGATCAACAGTTTTCGGCTCCAAAAAGGTTTGGCAGGGAGCAGTGTCGGCCGCAGCGCCGTTCAGGCCGCGCAATCAACGTCTGTGAGCGGACGGACGAGCCCTGGCGCCTACCGGCGGAGGGGATGTGCAGGGTTCAGCGCGAAAAGACGTGGCATTCGGGCCGGCGCGGATGTATACTGTGGCCGTGCCAAGGCCAAAACGGAAATCCTGGGTAGGATGCAGGTCAGGGGAGGCTGTGGGACGCGGGATAGCTAACTCCTACGTTGATTGACGTACCCCGGACCCCGTGATAGGGTATTGCTTCTGAGTCTCGCGGCTCGTGTAACTCCAACCCGCGGCGTCTTTCAGGGGTATATTACGCAAACGAGTTCCGACGATCGTGTGGACCTCCGCACCGCAAGCGCCGCCTTCGATAATGAACAGCCACACGCCACAGGGGTGAACAGCTTCTCATGACTGACTCCGAGCCTCACCAAGAGAATGAACGACAGTCCGAAACCGTAGCGGCGGGTGTTCTCTCCCCTTGGACCGTGGACGAGTTGCCGCCACCGATCAAAAGGGGTTGGCGCGAGTGGAGGACGTTCATCGGACCGGGGATGTTGCTGGCTGGCGCTTCGATTGGGGCCGGCGAGTGGCTGTTCGGTCCGGCGGTCAGCGCGCAATTCGGGGCTATGGTGATGTGGCTGGCCACCATCAGCATCCTTTGCCAAGTGTTCTTGAACTTGGAGGTGATGCGTTACGCGCTCTATTGCGGCGAGCCGATTGTGGTCGGCTTTTTTCGCACCTGGCCGGGGGCGCGACTCTGGACGGTGGTATATCTGCTCACGGAGTTTTCCAACGTCTTCCCGTTTATGGCCTTGAATTCCGCCGTGCCGCTGAGTGCAGCCATACTGGGACATCTTCCTGGGGACGCCATGACGACCTTTTTGGGGCTGTCGTTATCGGAAAGCCAACTGGTGAGCGTCTTAGGGTATGCGGTTTTCTTCCTGAGTTTTGTCCCCCTGTTTTTCGGCCGAGCGATCTACCGCATGATCGAACTGCTCATGACCTTTAAGATCGTCTTGGTTTTGAGCTTTCTAGGCTTTGTCGCCGTGTTCATGGTTTCCGCTCGCAACGTCGGGGAGGTGGTGACCGGATTCTTTCGCTTTGGGTCGGTTCCTTTTCGGGCCGACTCGGTGATCGACGGGCGCCACTTCACCTGGACCGAGCGGGAAGGGTCGGTCGTTTATACCGTCAAGGGAACCGTCGAGAATGGCCAGACCATCGTTACGGAGTTCCGCGTCGGCGGGAGCGGCGAAGCGCGGAAGTATGCCCTAGGTGAAGCTGTACCGGCTGAGCTTCAAAGTCAGCTGCGAAGCCAGGTTGCCACTGCTCAGAGCCTGGCCCGTCCGGGACGGTTTCTTGTCGAGCAGACCGACGGTGATCTAACCATGAGAGCGGAGGGCCGGAAGGCTCCCGACGGCGCTTGGCAGCCTACCGGTTTCTTAGTGACGGAGTCGGGGGTAGCCAGCCGCTACGACCGGCTCGAGGAGGTTCCCGAGCCAGCGGCCTCCCGTTTTAGGGACCTGATCAAGAACCGCGGATCAGAAACCGGCAACCTGTTGACCTACTTCTTCGAGCATGGTCAGCTTCCGGACCTGGATTGGAGTCTGCTGGCTGCCTTCTTTGCGATTGCCGGGGCTGGCGGCATGGCCAACAGCATGTTCTCGAACTACACCCGCGACAAAGGCTGGGGCATGGGCGGAAAGACCGGCGCCATCCCTAGCGCGATCGGTGGACGTACAATCACGCTTTCTCACGTTGGCAAGGTTTTCAGGATAAGTCCGGAGAGCGTGGCTCGTTGGCGCGGCTGGATCCGTTATATCGTTACCGATCAGACCGCCGTTTGGATAACCGCTTGTTTTATAGGGATGGCCCTTCCTTGCATGATTTCCATCGAGTTTATCCGCAATGCCCCCGTCGCCGGCGACCGCGTGGCAGCCATGACGGCCGATGGAATCTCCAGTGCCTACCCCGCCTACGGTGCGGTCTTGTGGCCCTTGACGCTTTTGTGCGGCTTTCTGGTGCTTGCTCCCGGTTCCACCTTCTCCGCCGATTCGCTGGCACGCCGCTGGACGGACATCATTTGGGTCGTCAACCCTCAAGTCAAAAAGATGAAGGGAAACCAAGTCAAATACATCTACTACGGAATCTTGGTAGCGTACATCATATGGGGCACGTTTGCCCTTTCGCTGTTCGATCCACTGACCCTAGCCAAGTACGGCGCCGGCATTGGCAACCTCGCGCTCGGTGTCAGCGCCGTCCATACGCTGTACGTCAATCGCAAGTTCTTGCCTCCTGAAATGCGACCGGGCTGGTTCATGCAGCTGGGTCTCGCTCTGTGCGCTATCTGTTTCCTCGGGATTGCCGCTCTCGGTTTGCCTCACCTGTTTGAGACTTGGTTTGGAGGGGCCTAAGGGCCGTTTACGAGGTTGAACGAAACAATGGGAGAAAATCCGTTCAAAGTGGCGCTGGTCGGGTCCGAAGGGTACCCCGTGCCCGAGTGGGTTCGTGAGGAATTGGCCGATGCCGGGATCGAGTTCGTCGCTCACGAATGTCGGAGCGAGCAAGAGTTTGAGGAATATGGCGGCGATGCGGATCTGGTCTGGGTGTTCGGCGGCAAGCCGATCAAAGCGGAGGTGTTGCGGCTGTTTCCCCGTTGCGGCGCTATCATACGCTCGGGCAGCGGCACCGACAACATTCCCGTAGCGGCAGCGACCGACCGAGGCATCATTGTCGCCAACACGCCCGAGGCGGTCGCCGACCCCGTATCGAACCATGCCATCGGGCTGCTGTTGGCCGTCACCCACCGAATCGCGATCCAAGATCGTGCCGTGCGACAAGGGCGGTGGGAACACCAGGGAGAGGAGCATCGCTGGCACTTGAAGGGCCAAACTCTCGGGCTGGTAGGTTTCGGGCACATAGGCCGGCTCGTGGCCCGCAAGCTGAATGCGTTCGACATGAAGATTTTGGCGTTCGACCCCCTGGTGGGCGCCGAAGAGATGGCCGAAGTTTCCGTCGAGGCTGCGTCGTTTGAAGACGTCCTTTCGCGGTCCGACTTCATATCCATCCATTGCCCGTTGACCTCCAAAACACGTCACCTCATCGGCGAGCCGCAGTTTCGGTTGATGAAACCGGATGCGGTCCTGATTAACACTTCCCGCGGCCCGGTGGTTGACGAGAAGGCCTTGGTCGCCGCGCTTGCGGAGGGCCAAATCGCCGCCGCCGGCCTCGATGTGACCGAACAGGAACCGCCGGCGCCCGATAACCCTCTGCTGAAGCTCGACAATGTGGTCATCACGCCCCATATCGCGGGCTACACGGATCAGTGGGTGGAGGACTTTTGGCGTCATTCCGTCAAGGCGGTACACGCGCTGGCGGAACACCGCTGGCCGCCGTCCTATGTCAACCGCGACGTCAAGCCGCCTTGGGAAATGAACTAGAGAGGAAACCGAATCGATGCTTCCAGAACTCGAAAAAGTTCGTAAGTTGAAAGAAAGACTCAAGGCCGGAGAGACCTGCTTCGGCGCGCAGTTGGCGCTGACCGACCCGGCGGTCGTCGAGATTTTCGGCAACGCCGGCTACGATTGGCTGCTGATCGATGGCGAGCACACGGGTACCAGCCTGCCGCAGGTGAGGGCCATGCTCCAGGCGGGAGTCGGTACCCCCGCCGTCGTTCTCGCCCGGCCCTTGATCTTCGACGCCGACCAGATTCGGCGGTTCCTCGACAACGGGTCGCCGGGGCTGATCTGCCCGTTCATCAATAACGGGGAAGAGGCCAAGCGCCTGGTCGAAGCCTGCCGCTACCCGCCGGCGGGGATTCGCGGCTGGGGTCCGCGGCGAGCGGGTATGTATTTTCACGATGTCGACGAATACTTTGAAACTGCGAACGAGTCGCTCCTGATCAGCCCGATCATCGAATCGCAGGAAGCCATCGACAAGATCGATGACATCATGAGCGTTGACGGCATCGACGCCGCCGCCATAGGCCCCGTGGACCTCTCGATTTCACTCGGCATTTACATGAAGTTCGATGACCCGAAGTACGTCGCTGCCGAGCAGAAGGTTCGCGAAGCCTGCCGCAACCACGGCAAGGCCATGGGGACGGGCTGCTATAGCCTGGATCACGCCGCGGCGTGCGTGGAAAAAGGCGACGAGTTCCTCTTGGTCAACGGCGACGACGCCACGCTTATCGGAGGGTCCCGCCGCGTTCTCGAGACGCTGAAGAAGTAGGCCTGGGGACGGCGCAACCAGGGACAAGATTGTTACCGCTCCGTGGCTGGGTCTCCGCGCCGACCTAAGGCCCGTCATTGCGGGCAACATGCCGCGCTCCTCGGGACCTGTGGGGTGCCGGGCAATGTAGGGGCACGGCATGCCGTGCCCGAAGTTCTCGATCGTCCCCTCCGGGCTTCCAACTGATCAGGGATCCGCCCTTGATGTTCGAAGACTTCAATCCCGGAGCGGGTTAGCCCCTACGCGCCCATGTCCGCCGTGACCAGGTAGAGGGGATCCAAGCCTTCGGCGACTCGGAAAACGTTGTCGGCGCCAGCTTTGGCGCGGCGCCTCGATGTTCCGTTGCTGCCTCCGGCGATGTGTTGCGTGGCGACGACGTTCGCCATGTGCAGCAGCGGATGCGACGGATCGATGGGCTCTTCGGCGAAGACGTCGAGGCCGGCTCCGGCGATCGTGCCGTTTTGCAGCGCTTCGACCAGGGCGTCCTGGTCCACAATCGGCCCGCGGGCGACGTTGATGAGATAGGCGCTCGATTTCATGCGCTCCAGGGCTGCCTTGTTGATCAGGTGGCGGGTCGAGGGCAGCAGGGGAACGTGGATCGAGACGATGTCGGATTCGGCCAGCAACCTGTCCAAATCGCCGGGGCCCCCGAAAAAGTCGATGTGCAGCTCGTCAAGCGTGGATGGCGGGATTTCGGCGGCGTCGATCGCCATCAGCTTCATTCCAAACGGCCAGGCGCGTCTGGCGAGATCTTTTCCGCTGGCCCCGAGGCCGATCAGACCGAGTGTCAGGCCCTCGAGATCCTCGCTGGTCGGTCCAAAAAACGTTCCCGAGGCCAAACATTTCGCCGTCTGGGAAAGATGCTTCGTTAGGCAGAGCATGAAATAAATGGCGTGTTCGGCCAGGGCCACCGAGCTGAATTGGCCGGGGGTGTTGGCGATGCGGATTCCTTTCTTCTCGAAATAGGGGATGTCGACGTGGTCCATTCCCGTTCCCTGGATCTGCCAGAAAGTGATGCCCTCCGCGGCCGCGGCGTCGATCATTTCGTGGGTGGCCACTTTGCCGCCCAACTCGACGACGTAGTCGATTCCCTCGAACTGGCCGGCGACCGGTTTCCCGTGGTCAAAAATCAGGACTGTCGCACCGTCCCCGACAGCTTCGAGGAAGTCGGTCATCCAGGGGTGTTCGTTGCCTTTTTGTGGGATGTAGAGAATTTTCACAGTGCGTGCCTCCGAAAAGTTTACCCGCGGCGAGTCATCGAACCCGCCGATTTCTTCATCGTTCCGTCGAACGGCGCGCTATTGCAGCACTCCGCGGTAGATCCGCTCGATGTCCGGACGGGTCATCTCGACCGGATTGAAGTCCAACAGCCTGCGGATGTTGAAGGCGATCTCCACCATCTCCGGAACTATCTCGCCGTCGAGCCCCGACGATGCCAGCGATCCCCAGGGGCTGTGCTCCCTTCGAATTCGGTCGATCCACGCGGCCAGCGCTTCGACGCCCTCTTCGCGGCTCTTGCCTTTGAGGTCGAGGCCCGCCGCCCCGGCCGCGTAATAGTATTTATCCCCGGCCGCGGGCATGTTATGCCGGATCACGCCGGGCAGCATCAGGGCGACCGCCGCGCCGTGCGGCACGGCGCTGCCGGCTTCATCCGAGAACTTCTCGATCGGGTAGCCCAGAGCGTGGCCCGGCCCCGTACCGAACGGGCCCAGCAGCAATCCCGCCAGCAAACTACAGCGCGCCATGTTGTAGCGCGCTTCGGGGTCGTCGGCCCCGTTTCTTATCGCCCGCTCGAGGTAGGGGCCGCCGGCCTGGAGAGACTCCCGCGCCACAGCGTCCCCCAGGGCGTTCGTTTTCTTCGACGCCGTCCCTTCGAGTGCGTGGCTCAGCGCGTCGATTCCCGTGATCGCCGTCAAAACCGGCGGCAAATCCCGCGTCATGTGCGGTTCGACAACCGCCACCTTGGGCAGGATGTGGGGACTGAAGACGACTTGCTTGCCCTTCTCGTCGGCAACCACCGCCACGGAACTTGCCTCGCTGCCCGTTCCGGCGGTCGTCGGGATGGCGATCAGGGGCCACGTGGCCGGCTCGGGGACGAGATCATAACCGAAAAAGCTCGAGATAGACTTCCCAAAAGTTGCCACGCACAGCGCCGTTTTACAGGTGTCGATCGTGCTTCCCCCGCCGAGGGCGATGACCGCATCCGGGTTTGCCTCGGCGATAACCCCCGCGCATTCCTCGACGCTCGCGATTGTCGGGTTCGAAATCACCCCATCGTAGACGCCCGCCAACTCGATGTTTTGGCTTTCTAGGGCCTCTCGCACAGGCGGTTCGAGCGAGGCGATGCCGGGATCGCGTACCAGCAGGACGCGGCCCGCGTCTAGACGCCGGCACTCTTCGCCCAGCGTCTCGATGCTTCCCTCGCCGAGGACGACACGCCTCTGATCGAACCGGAAGATCTCTTTGGCTTCTTCGAGCCGTTCCGGTTTACCCGAGAAGAACGGATTGGCCGCGAAGAGTTCTTCGTTGACTTGGATGGGAATCACGCTCGCGCGCCCCCGGCCGTTTTAGAGCTGGACAGTGGAGACCTCCAGGTTCTTCCAGGTCACGGTCGCGCCCTGGCCGAACGTCGTGTTGTCGTAATG
This sequence comes from Bryobacterales bacterium, assembly GCA_965206025.1. Lineage (GTDB taxonomy): Bacteria > Acidobacteriota > Terriglobia > Bryobacterales > UBA6623. The sequence continues at coordinate 1,083,251 of CBDBIU010000005.1, forward strand.
CGGGTCGAGGCCCGCTATGGTCCCGCCGCGGCCGTCCGGCAGATCATCAAGCAGCGTGAAGATCGCCATGCCGACGGTAAACCCCGCCGATTTGACGACCGGCGCGGCCGGTGGGTCGACCGTCGCCACCCACTCGACGCGGTGAACCAGTTCATGGTCGACAAACCACTCGCAGACGTCGGGACCGGGCCTCATGAACGCGTCCGCGCCGCGGTTATAGCGAATCTCGTAGTGGTGCCAGGAGCCGGGTTCGATCTCGACGTTCGTTAAATAGGGCTCGGCCATCGGTTTGACTCCGCCGTCGCCTCCCGGCGCGTCTACAGCGAACAGTTCGCGCAAAGCCAACACCCGCCGATTCGAGACTTCCAAGTTGATGACCAGACCCGTCGTGTCGTCTCGCAAGGCGATCGAACCGCCGGCCAGGCGCGGGTCATCGGGGTCCGCCCCGAAAGGGTTCGACTCCGTATTGTGGATCCGCGCGGCCATATCCACCGAGACCGAGAATCCGCGATGCGTCGGGAAGACGAGATCGGTGTAAACCAGTGCCTTGGCATGGTCGAGTGGGCTCTTAAACCCCATTGTGAACTTGGGAATATTGATCTCGAACTCCTGGTTGTCCGGCGTCGGGGTCTTGATCTCGGCCGCCGGATCCAGCATCTTGTGACCGCCGACCTTCTCCACCTTCCATCCGGACCCGATGATCTTCGAACCCTTCGACCAATCGTTGAACAGCCGCCCCCGGCCCTGCATATATTCGAGTTCGGGAGGCAGGGCGCGCCAAACGTCGATCGTGGACGCTCCGACCGCCCAGTCCTTGGGTTTATAATTCTCCTCCGTGATTTGTTGGACCTCCGCGAAAATCTCGATCACGTTGCCGCTTGCGTCGCCGATATAGAGGAATAGGTTTTCTCCCGGGCCGTGGCGGCTAACGCCGTAAAGGACCCGGTCGCCGTTACGGTACAGGTTGTCGCAGAAATCCTTCATCGCGTTCCAGTCGGCCACCTCGAAGGCGTAGTGGTGCACGATGGTCGCCGGAGCTTGAATGAAGGCCAGCCCGTGATGGTCGGGGTTGCTGCGGATCCAGGCTCCCGAGGCGCCCATCGTGTCACTGTGCCGAAAATCGAGAACGTTGGTGTAGAACTCGACCGCCTTGGGAACGTCCTTCGTCAGGAAGTTCAGGTGGCCCAATTTCGTGGGCCGATACGGCAGCGGAGCGAGCGGCTCGTCGCACGTTTCCATGCCCACGTATAGCTCCACCAAGTGGCCGTCGGCGTCACGGCACAGAAGCGACGGCCCGTGGCCCGGTTCGTCGTAATTTTTCACCTCGATGGTGATACCCCTCGATGGAAGCTCTTGTTTTGCCTGGTAGAGGGCCCGCTCGCCTTCGACTTCCAACCCCAGATGGTGGAGACCATTCGACTCGCCGGGGTAGAGGGCGATGCAGTGGTGCTCTTCGTTGCAGCGCAGGAACGCGGCCCCGCCCGAGCGGTCGCTGACCTCCAGGCCGAGCACCTTTTGATAGAAGTCCACGGCGAGCGGAACATCAGGGACCGTGATCCCCACATGGCCGACTCGCTTAACTCGCGGCATGAAGTCTCCTCGTCGTCATGGGGCAAGGCGGGCTGAACTCGGGCTACGACGGTTCAAACAACGCCGCGGGCTAGGGCTTCGCCCATTGAAAATCGTGTTCGATCTGGCTCCCGGTGCCGACTTCGTTCAGCTCCAGCAGGTTGCCGTCGGGATCGTAGAAGAACAGCACGTGCCACTCGCCCTCGCCCGTGAAGTGGACCGGCGGCGAAACGAATTCCACCCCCTCGGCCTTCAATCGTTCGTACGTCGCCGTCACATCCTCTACGCCGAAACAAATATGGGCGCTCGGGACATGATGAATCGCCTGCCGCTCAAAAGGACTCTTCGGCGTGACCCACTCGATCAGATCGAGGGTAAGTTGTCCCTTCGTGTCGGCTCGCTGGTAGCCGTTGATTCCCGCCGACGGACGCAGCCGGTATTCGCGCATATGCACGTCGGGCATGGCCGTCATTTCGTCGATCGCGCCGCCCGCGTGCTCTTCGGGCGAGACGACCTCCATCCCCAGCAGGTCGCGGTAAAAGTGCAGCGACTTTTCGAGGTCCCTCACCATGAGGGCAAGGTGGTCGATCGTAACAGTGGGCATGTACGCATTCCTTCCCGAGGATATCTTCCAACCGATGTATCAGGATGTACGTCTAGGTTCGGTTTGTCAAGAACCGGCGGCGCAGCGCTCGGGAAGCATTTTCTCATCGAAGGATGAGCCTGAAGACGGGGGTTGGGGCTTTTTGAGTCGCTGGGGCTCCTTTCGGGCTTTTTGATTTTGAGTTTTGGGAAGGGGAGAATCGTCGTCGGGGTTGTGGGATTGTGGGAATCGCGGAGCGATTTCCAAGGGCGGTGGGAAACGAAGGGAAACCTGGTTTTGGTTTTCCTCGTTTTCCATCGCCCGTCATTTCCACAGCCCTCTTCCTGCTGTTCAGCACGGCGTGTTCGCGGAACGGAAACTGGCAAACAGCTTCTGCTTGGCTCGCTGCATCCGGCGGGCCGCCGCCGTGTCGCTTTCGGCCTGGGCAATGCGGCCCAGAGCCTCCAGCCTCTGCCCTGGCTTGAGATAGCTGGCGGCCTCGGGCAACTTCTCGAAAGATTCCCAAGGCGTCTGGTAGTGGCGGTACACCCGCTTCTGCTTGCCTTTGGCGTCGGTCTTGATCTCGGGCTGTCCGCAGGGCCGGTGGAAGTTCAAATAGGGATTGAAGTGCTGTTGGTAGAAGCGCTGGATGCGCCCCGCGTGCGGCGCCGCGATGTACGTATATCCCATGTGTTTGCGGATCACCGCGCCGTTTTTCGATTCCACCAAGCCGTTGTCGTTGGAGTGCCGCGGACGCGACTTGGTCTGTTCGATCAGCAGCTTGTTCAATAGCTTCTCCACCGTGCGATTGAGGAACTCGCTGCCGTTGTCGGAATGGAAGCCGCGGATACGAAAGGGAAACTGCTCGATCATGGCTTTCAGCAACGGCTCCAGCCAGGCTTCACTGATCGCGGGCGTGGCGCCGACCACTTGCCACTGGGTGACTTCATCCACGGCATTGATGTGGTAGACGCCCTTGACGCCATCGCGATCCCCTTGATGCACCGTATCCACTCGCAGAAAGCCGGGTTGGCCTTGCGGGTCGGGCCGGCGCCGCTCGCCGATCGACACCGCCGTGGGCCGGGTCTTGGTGAAATGCAGCCGCCGCTGGCGGTAGGCTCTGCGCCGCCGCAGGCGATAGATCTGGGCCACCGAGATCCCCGCCAGCCGCTCGTATTCGCGCTGCTGGTACTGCTGGTATTCCCGCTCGAGGATCTTGCGCGTGGCCGGGCCGCTGAGGGTTTCGTGGGCCTCGTCCACCGCCGCCGCAGTTTCGGCGGGCGTGTACTTGCGGGCAAAGCGATGCCGCCGGTATGGAGTTCTCCGCCCTGCCGGTCTGCTGGATCACCGTGATTTGCGCCCGTCTATCTTGACCAGATACTGCCGCAGCGCCCTTCTAGGTTCGGTTTTGTCGGCTGAAGCCGGCTGGCGCAGCGCGCCACCCACGTGGATCTCGGCCCGCCCTTTTTCTCATCTCGAAGGAGTGGAGAGCCTGAAGCGGGGGTTGGGGCTTTTTGAGTCGCTGGGGCTCCTTTCGGGCTTTTTGATTTTGAGTTTTGGGAAGGGGAGAATCGTCGTCGGGGTTGTGGGATTGTGGGAATCGCGGAGCGATTTCCAAGGGCGGTGGGAAACGAAGGGAAACCTGGTTTTGGTTTTCCTCGTTTTCCATCGCCCGTCATTTCCACAGCCCTCTTCCTGCTGTTCAGCACGGCGTGTTCGCGGAACGGAAACTGGCAAACAGCTTCTGCTTGGCTCGCTGCATCCGGCGGGCCGCCGCCGTGTCGCTTTCGGCCTGGGCAATGCGGCCCAGAGCCTCCAGCCTCTGCCCTGGCTTGAGATAGCTGGCGGCCTCGGGCAACTTCTCGAAAGATTCCCAAGGCGTCTGGTAGTGGCGGTACACCCGCTTCTGCTTGCCTTTGGCGTCGGTCTTGATCTCGGGCTGTCCGCAGGGCCGGTGGAAGTTCAAATAGGGATTGAAGTGCTGTTGGTAGAAGCGCTGGATGCGCCCCGCGTGCGGCGCCGCGATGTACGTATATCCCATGTGTTTGCGGATCACCGCGCCGTTTTTCGATTCCACCAAGCCGTTGTCGTTGGAGTGCCGCGGACGCGACTTGGTCTGTTCGATCAGCAGCTTGTTCAATAGCTTCTCCACCGTGCGATTGAGGAACTCGCTGCCGTTGTCGGAATGGAAGCCGCGGATACGAAAGGGAAACTGCTCGATCATGGCTTTCAGCAACGGCTCCAGCCAGGCTTCACTGATCGCGGGCGTGGCGCCGACCACTTGCCACTGGGTGACTTCATCCACGGCATTGATGTGGTAGACGCCCTTGACGCCATCGCGATCCCCTTGATGCACCGTATCCACTCGCAGAAAGCCGGGTTGGCCTTGCGGGTCGGGCCGGCGCCGCTCGCCGATCGACACCGCCGTGGGCCGGGTCTTGGTGAAATGCAGCCGCCGCTGGCGGTAGGCTCTGCGCCGCCGCAGGCGATAGATCTGGGCCACCGAGATCCCCGCCAGCCGCTCGTATTCGCGCTGCTGGTACTGCTGGTATTCCCGCTCGAGGATCTTGCGCGTGGCCGGGCCGCTGAGGGTTTCGTGGGCCTCGTCCACCGCCGCCAGCAGTTCGACGTCGGCGGGCGTGTACTTGCGGGCAAAGCGATGCCGCCGGTAGCGGGCGGGTTGGAGTTCTCCGCCCTGCCGGTACTGCTGGATCAGCCGCGTGATTTGCGCCCGGCTCAGTCCGGTCATCTTGACCAGATACTGCCGCAGCAGCCCTTTGTCGGCGCGGTTTTGGCGGCTGTAGCCGTGCTGGCGAAGCGTGCGCGCCACCCACGTGTAGATCTCGGCCCGCCCTTTGCCTTTGAATCGAATCTCCTCGCTGGAGTGGAGAAACTGCTGGATCTGTTGCAGGTTCAGCTTGCTGGTGTTTTGCACTTGGATAGTCAATTCCCAGCATGCCCACTCCCCGATCCTTCAGGCTCATCTTGTGTGAGAAACAAACTCCTCGTTCAGACTCATCTTGCATGAGACAAGACTCTCGGGAGCGGGCGCCCGAGCCGGTCGTGATACACTGTTTCACCGTTTGGACCGGCCAATGCTCCGGCTCGACCCGAGCGAGATTTGTTCCCGCAGCTGAAACGGGGGTGTTTCATGCCGAGATATGAGCTTGATGGGAAGGTCGCCATCGTAACGGGCGCGGGCCGGGGTATCGGCCGGGCGATCGCGTTGCGACTGGCCCGTGAGGAGGCCCGGGTCGCCTGCGCCGACCTCGACGAAGCTAATGCGGGGAAGGTGGCCTCGGAAATCGAAGCGGCGGGAGGCGAGGCCCTCGCGGTGCGAGTCGACGTCACGCAAAGGGCGAACGCCGAGCGCATGGTCGGCGAGACCGTATCCCGATTCGGACGCCTGGACATTCTGGTCAACAATGCCGGCATTGGGCTCGTCGCGCCTCTGATCGACACCGACGAGGAAACCTGGGACGCGCTGATGAACGTCAACGCGAAAGGCGTTTTGCTGTGCTCCCAGCCCGCCGCGCGGCAAATGATCTCCCAGGGGGAGGGCGGCCGTATCATCAACAACGCCTCGGGGGCGGGGAAGGGCCCGCCCGGCAAGCATACGCCGCTCGGCGCCTACTCCGCCAGCAAGCACGCTGTCGTTGGACTGACAAAGCAAATGGGCCTTGAGCTGTCGTCCCACCAAATACTGGTTAATTGTGTCTGTGCCGGTATTGTCGATACCCCGATGTGGGACCTGATTGATCGTGAGGTAGCGAAACTTGAGGGAAGTGAAGTCGGGTCCGTGAAAGCTCGCGCCGTTGCGAGCATTCCGCTCGAGCGCATCCAACAGCCCGACGATGTCGCGAACCTGGTTGTCTTCCTGGCTTCCTCCGACGCAAGCTACATCACCGGCCAGGCGGTCAACGTATGTGGAGGCCTCTTGCCGTACTAAGCGTGTTGATTTGGATAACTCTACCGTTGCACGGTTGCCGGGCCGCTAACTATCGCGACCGATTCAGTCCGGGGGAGCTGGGGCCGTTGGAGAGTCAACCGTGATGAATCTCTACGACTCTCTGCGCGCGAAAGAGGCCGCGGGCGAACCGGTCCGCGTCGGCATCATCGGCGCCGGCAAGTTTGCCTCGATGTTCCTGGCCCAAGCGCGCGTCACGCCCGGTCTGCATATCGTTTCCGTCTGTGACCTCGACCTCGGACGAGCGCGCGAGGCCCTCGAGCGCACGGGCTGGCCCGAGGAGCAGACCAAGGCGTCGTCGTTCGCCGAAGCCTTCGGGAAAGGCTCCACCTATCTCACCGAAGATGCCGGCGCCCTCATCGCCGCCGACGGGATGGAAGTTGTCGTCGATTCGACCGGCGACCCGATCGCGGGCATCCGCCACGCTCTTGCTTCAATCGCCGCCAAGCGCCACATTGTGATGGTCAACGTCGAGGCCGACGTCTTGGCCGGTCCGCTGCTGGCGCGGCGGGCCCGGGAGGCGGGCGTCGTCTACTCCCTCGCCTACGGCGATCAGCCCGCGCTCGTCGTCGAGCTCGTCGATTGGGCGAGAACCAGCGGGTTCGAGGTCGTCTGCGCCGGGAAGGGAACCAAATATCTCCCCGAGTTTCACTATTCCACTCCCGAAACGGTCTGGGCACACTACGGGGTGACGCCCGACGAGGCCGCGCGAAGCGGGATGAACCCGAAGATGTTCAACTCCTTCCTCGACGGCACGAAGTCGGCGATCGAGATGGCGGCCGTGGCCAACGCGACGGGACTTCGGCCGCCGCCGGACGGCCTGCAATTTCCCCCCTGCCCCACCGGCCGCCTGGCGGAGGTCTTGAAGCCCGCCGCCGAGGGCGGCACGCTTTCTCACAAGGGAACCGTCGAGGTGATCTCATCACTCAACCGGGATGGGAGCGAGGTCGAGCGCGACTTGCGCTGGGGAGTCTACGTAACCTTTGAAGCGCCTTCCGACTACGCAGCCCGTTCGCTCCGCGAGTACGGCATGGCGACGGACTCGAGCGGCCGCTATTCCGCGCTCTACCGCCCGTATCACTTGATCGGATTGGAGCTCGGTGTCAGTATCGCCTCAGCCGCCTTGCGGGGCGAGCCGACCGGGGCGGCCGGCGAGTTCGCGGCGGACGTAGTTGCTGTTGCCAAGCGTGATCTTGCCGCCGGTGAAGTGCTCGATGGCGAGGGCGGCTACACCGTCTGGGGAAAACTCATGCCCGCTGAAAGTTCCGTGTCACGCGGGCTGCTGCCGATCGGACTGGGTGCCGGCGTCACGCTAAAAAACCCGGTCGCCGCCGGCCAGGCGGTGCGATGGCCGGACGTCGAAATAGACGAATCCAGTGAGCACGTGAAATTCCGCCGCGAGATGGAGGGGGAATACCCGCCCTCTTCGCGGACGGACGCTGTGTAGTTCGTTTTGGAGGAGTGCGTTGCGCTCGCGGCCGTGGCGCTTTCTCCGGGCGACTGCCCCTGGACGACGCGGATTTGGCGGTTCCCGACGGCAGCCGGGTGACTTTTCTTGACACTATGGCGGGCGGTTCGCCATAATTTGGCTCTGGTTGCCTCCCGATCCAGCAGGTCTCGATGATCGCCCATCTACGGGGGAAACTGGCCGAAAAACAGCCGAACCTCGTTGTCGTCGACGTCGACGGAGTGGGGTACGAGCTGACGATCCCCGTTTCCACTTATTCACAGCTCGGGAACGCCGGCGAGGAGGTCGCGCTCCACACCCACACACACGTCCGCGAAGACGCGCTGGCTTTGTTTGGCTTCGCGACGCGTCATGAGAAGAGTATCTTCGAGAAGCTCATCACGGTCAGCGGCATCGGGCCTCGGCTGGCTGTGACGGTTCTTTCCGGCCTGCCGGCGGAGGACCTGGCGAGGGCCATTCGGGAAGGCGATGTCGCGACGCTAACGCGCGTTCCCGGGGTTGGCCGAAAGACGGGTGAGCGGATGGTGCTCGAGCTGCGCGAAAAGCTTATTCCGGTGGGGGAGGGCGGGGAAGGGGCTGGGCCGGCGTCGGGAGTCTCGCCCGTCCAGCGCGATGTCATTTCCGCTTTGCTGAACCTGGGCTGCGCGCGGCCGGCCGCCGAGAAAGCGGTACGGAAAGCCTTGAGTGAAAGCGATTCCGGCGGCTTCGAGCCGCTCTTCAGGCGGTCGCTCGAACTGATGGGCCGCTAGGTGCAAGATGTCGGAAGATCGCGTCATATCCGCCGCCCCGCAGGAGGAAGACCGCCAACTCGACCTCAGCCTACGGCCGCAGAAGCTGAGCGAATTCGTGGGTCAGTCGAAGGTCAAAGAGATCCTGACGATTGCGATTGAGGCGGCAAAGGGGCGAGGCGAGGCGATGGACCACGTGCTGGTCTACGGGCCGCCCGGGCTGGGGAAAACGACTCTAGCCACGATCATCGCCAACGAACTGGGTGTTCGGATTGATGTCACCTCGGGACCCGTGCTTCAGAAAAAACTGGACTTGACGGGCGCCCTGACCACGCTGGAGCCGAAACAGGTGTTCTTTGTGGATGAGATTCACCGGCTGTTCCCCGACGTGGAAGAGATGCTCTACTCCGCGCTCGAAGACTTCCGGGTGGACTTGATGGTGGGGGCAGGCCCCGGGGCGCGAACCCACTCTATTCCTCTGGCGGCGTTTACCGCCGTTGGGGCGACGACCAGAGCCGGCCTGATCAGCGGCCCGCTGCGTAGCCGCTTCGGACTGACCTTGCGGCTGAACCCCTATGAAGCCGCGGATCTGAAGGCGATTGTCTTTCGCTCGGCGCGGCTGCTGGAGGTGGAAATAGACGACGATGGAGCCGAAGAGATCGCCAAGCGCAGCCGGGGCACGCCGCGTATCGCCAACCGGCTTTTGCGGCGAGTGCGCGACTATTCGCAGGTGCGAGTCGACGGCAAGGTTACGCGGCCGGTGGCGCGGATTGCCCTGGACCTGCTCGAAGTCGACCCCTACGGGCTCGATGAAGTGGATCAGAAGGTGATGCGGACGATTCTGGGCAAATACAGCGGCGGACCGGTGGGTCTGAACACGATCGCGGCTTCGATTGGCGAAGACGCCAACACGATCGAGGAAGTCTACGAGCCCTACCTGATGCAATTGGGTTTTCTGGACCGCACGCCACGCGGCCGGGTGGGCACGCGCCGGGCTTTCGAATATTTCCAGATCGAGCTGCCCCACGGCCCTCAGTCGAGTTTGAAGTTTTGAAGAGGTGGGCGGGCCAACTCAAGTAGACTAGGGCATGGTTGGGAAAGTCTCCCTCTTGTTTCCGCGGCTTTCGAATGCACCGCGGGCGGCAGCGTGTTGCCAGGCAACCATTGATGGAGAGGCCCTTCCTAGCCCCGTCGGTTAGTGCTTGCGAAGTAAGACAGTGAGCAAGATGAATACCGCCGAATCATGACTCCAGCGCACTACATTGCGATCGAAGGACCCTTGCGGGTCGGCAAAACCAGCTTGGCGGGCGCCTTGGCCGAGCGGCTACGCGCGCGCACTCTGCTCGACTCCGAGAAAAACCCCTTTCTGGAAGGATTCTATCGTGGAGAAAAGGGGGCGGCCTTTCGAGCGCAAATGTATTTTCTGATGTCGCGCTTCCGCCATCTCCAAGAGGCGGACATGGAAAACTCTCGTGACGCCGTAGTGGCTGACTTCCTGTTCGAGAAGGACAAACTTTTCGCCTACATCAACCTCGACGACACCGAAGTGTCGGTTTACGACGACTACTATCGCCACTTCAAGGAGCAGTTGCCGGCGCCTGACCTGGTGGTCTATCTTAAGGCCTCTCCGGAGGTTCTTCGAAGTCGAATCATCCGCAAGAACGTCCCCGCCGAGGCGCGCATCTCGGACGAGTATCTTCACGAGGTCGTCCGGGCCTACGAGCACTTTTTCGAGCATTACAAGGGATCGGACGTGCTGGTGGTTGATACGACGAAGGTTGATTTCGTTCACAAGCAGGCGGACCTAAACGAGCTCCTCGAAGAGTTGAGCCGTCCGGTTCGCGGAACGCAGTATTTTCTGCCGCTGGGATCGTAGGTCGCGGTCGCATCTGGAAAATGGTACGACCCCTTCAGAACTGATGTATCGCCCGACCGAAGAACTCCCCGTCTCCCAATTCAAGCTCGACGCCGTCGCCGCGGGCACCAAGAAGCGTCTTCAGCTTCTTGTCGACACCCTTCCCGACGGTCAGCCGCTCGCCTTCTCGACTCTTATCGTCCGCGGCAGGACTCCCGGAAAGACCTTTCTCGTCACCGGCGGCGTGCATGGCGACGAGTATGAGGGGCCGGTTGCGATTCAGGATGTCTTCCAGGATCTCGATCCGGAAACGCTCCGCGGCACCTTCTTGGCCATTCCCGTTTTGAATACCCCGGCCTTCGTTGCCGCAACGAGGGAGGGCGGCTGGGACCATCAGAACTTGGCGCGCATTTTCCCCGGAAGTCCGTCGGGGACGCTGAGCGAGCGCATTGCCCACGCCTTTTCCGAGCACGTTGTCGGCCAGGCTGACTTCTATCTCGACATCCACGCGGCGGGAAACCTCTACGCCATCCGGCGCTTCGCCGGTTACGCGGTCCGCCCTCCCGAGATGAACGAGGTGCAAAAGGCCGGCGCCATCGCTTTCGGATTCGATCTCGTCTGGGGGACGACGGCTCTCCCAGGCCGTTCGCTCTCGGCCGCGGGAGATAAAGGGGTGCCCGCCATCTACGTCGAGATGCCCGGAGAAGGACGCTGCCGGAGCGAAGATCGCGCCCTCGCCAGAGAGGGAATCCGAAACGTCATGGCTTTCCTCGATATGGCGCCGGGCGATTTCCCTCGCCAAAGCCCACGCTACTGTTTCGAGACTCTCAGTGAAGAGGCCGGCCACTTGCAGGTTGACCACCCCAGCCCGGCGTCGGGACTCTTCGTTCCCGCCGTCGATATTTGGGAGCGGGTCGAGAAGGGCCAGACGCTCGGCGAGATTCGTCATCCCGACGGCACGGTTCTGGCCGAGCTACCCTCGTCTCGCAACGGACGGGTTCTTTTTCTGCGCACCTTGCCACGGGTCTTCGCGGGAGACTTTCTGGTCTACGTACTCGAACTTCCAGACGGCTTGGACTGATGCGGGACGTCGATTTTCTCGTACTCGGCCTTGGCGCCATGGGAAGCGCGGCGCTTTACCATCTCGCGTGCATGGGGAAGGCCGTCCTGGGCCTGGAGCAGTTCGAGCCGGGCCATGAGTTTGGAAGCTCACACGGCCGCTCTCGCGCTTTCAGGACTATTTATCACGATCCCCTCTATACCGAGCTCGCCGAAGCGGCGTTTCCCCTCTGGCAGGATCTCGAGGCGCTGTCCGGTGAATCTCTCCTTCACCTTTCGGGATGGCTGGCTTACGCGCGGAGGGGAAGCGAAAGGCTCGAGTGCCGGATCGAGGCAGCCAAGAAGGCCGGCGCTCATTTCGAGATCCTCGATCCGAAACAGGTGGGCGAGCGCTTTCCAGCGCTTCAGCTCCCTGAAGACTCGATCGCTTGCTACACCCCTAGTACCGGATTTCTCGATCCAGCGCGCGTCGTGCGGGCCCAGCTTTCGGTTGCGGAAAAGTTCGGAGCCGACGTTCTCGCAGGCACCCGCGTTGAGAAGATCGATCTAAGCCGCGAGCGGCCAGAAATCCAAACGACTGCCGGGGCGTTCCGTGCCCGCCGGCTGGTGATCACGGCCGGGCCATGGGCGGGTGATCTCTTGCAAGATCTCAACTTGCCCCTTCGCGTGACACGCCAGCAGAAGTTCTACTTCGCTGCCGATAACACCGACAATTTGGGGCCCGAGCGGCTGCCGGTCTACACGGACCTCGATACGGAATTCTACGGTTTCCCGCTCTATGGCCCGGGAGTCAAGGCCGCCTACGACTCACTGGGCGAGACAACGTCGCCGCCAACGATCGATCGGACTCTCGACATCGAGAAAGGCGGCGAGCTGGGCGCATGGCTCTCGCGTATCATGCCCGGGGCCGGTTTCCGTTTCCTCGAGGGCGGGACCTGCATGTACACGATGACGCCCGATGAGGACTTCTTGATTGGGCCGCATCCCCGCAACCCAGCCGCGCTCATTGCCGCGGGGTTCTCCGGCCACGGGTTTAAATTCGCAACGCTCGTGGGGCGGATTCTCACCGAACTAGCCGTAGACGGCGAGACCTCTTATCCCATCTCGCGCTTTCGCCTCGACCGTTTCGAAAAGTAGAAAGAGTGTTTGAGAGGCGCGCCCGCTTTTCTCGCCACCGGGTGAGGTGAACCGCGTGAGAAAACCGTCAGTACAAGGCGCGCGTCGCTCGGCACGCGGAGCGGTCCCGGAATGCCGTCCACAAAGGATGGTGACCTTACAACCAAACGTTGTCCCTGTTTCGGAACCATTATGCTTGTATAAGCGCTTGTATAATGGATTCATGCCTACTCTGACACTTAAGAACCTCCCTGCGTCTTTGCATCACAGCCTGAAGCAGAACGCCAAGGAGCAGGGCCGCAGCCTGAACGCTCACGTCATCTATTTGTTGGAGATTGCCGCGACCGAACAGTCCAGGCGCCTCGAGATGCGGCGGAGAAGAAGGGACCTCGAGGAATTCGTCAATTCATTGCCCCCCACAACTGATAGCACGGAACTTATCCGCGAGGCTCGCCGGGAAAGATGACTGCGACTACCTCTGTGGTGGACGCCAGCGTCGTTGTCAAATGGGTCCTCAAGGAGAAGGAGCGCCCGGCGGCGCTGCGGTTACTGGAAGACTATCGTAACGGCCGCACTCACCTGCTCGCGCCGCCTCTTGTCGTGGCCGAGACGGGCAACGCCCTCTGGAAACACGTTCAAAGAGGCAGCCTCGATAGCCACCAGGCTGCAACGGCGTTTCGTTTCGTGCTGGGAAACCTCCCCGTCATCGAGGAATCCGAGACGGTTTCCGAGGTCGCTTTGCAGCTGGCCGTGGCTCACGGTTGTACCTATTACGACTGCCTCTATCTAGCGCTGGCAATGGCCTGGCGATGCGATCTCGTCACGGCCGACGAAAAGTTTTTTTTGGCCGTTCACCGCGTCTTCCCCATGGTTCACTTGCTGGCCCACGTCTAGGAACTTCCGTCGACCGCTTGCGCTACTTGCGAAACGGACTGCTAAGGAAGGCTCTGCATATCCGCGGCGACCTGGTAGGGGGTCAGCTCGACAGGGTAAAGCCGAGAGTGGTCGAGACTCGATCGCAGGTAATAGCCGTCGTACCACGAGGCTCGACCGAAGGTGGGTTGAATAGCGGTTTGCGGGGTGAAGGCGGGAAACACGGCCGAGCCGTCGCGCAGGCCGTCGATATAGATCAGCCCGCGGCGGCTGGGGCCGTCGAAGGTAACCGCGACGTGGTGCCAGTTGCCCGCCGTGAGGCTGCCGGCGGAGAGCAGCCAAGGATTCGACGCAGGCAACCCCGAAACGGAGAAGATCACTCGTCCGTCGTTGAAGACACCCACGTACCATCCCTGGAAGTCACCGCCGTAGTTGGCGAATAGAATCCCCCAGTTACTGGGCAGCGCATCGAGTTTGACCCACGTGGAGAAGCTGAAACCGGCGGTGCTCAAGTCAGCATGGGGCGTGATGTGAGCGTAGTCGGGGTAGCCGTCAAAGCTGCGAGCAGTCCCCGCGACCCCGGCTACGGAGGTCGTCCCCAACCCCTCTGTCACGGCGTCGTGGCCGCCGCCTGAACTGTCGGCCAGAACCAATCCCGGTCCGGTTCCCGCGTCGTCAAACTTCCAGAAGGCCACTGGGTCGGGAAGGTCCGGCGGTGGCGGCGGCGGAAAGCTGCTGATCTGGGTGGTGATCTCTGTCGCTGAGAGAGTTCCCGGGTAAAGCCGCGCCTCATCGAGTTTGCATGCGAGGTAGTAGCCGTCGTACCAGGAAGCGCGTCCGAAAGTCGGCGAAGCGGCGGTCTGGGGCGTGAAGGCGGGAAATGTCGCGCCCCGATCGAGTTTTCCGTCGATGTAGATCAGGCCGCTGCGCGTGCCGCCGTCAAAGGTAACCGCAAGATGATGCCAATGGCCGGCCAGCAGGCTGCCGGTCGAAAGCAGCCAAGGGTTGTGGGTAGGGAGTCCGGAGACGGAAAGTATGACTCGGCCATCGTTATACACGCCGACATACCATCCTTGGTAGTCGCCGCCGTAGGTGGAGTAGATCACCCCCCAATTGCCGGGATGGGCATCCAGTTTGACCCAGGTTGTGAAGCTGAAGCTGGAGGTGCTCAGGTCGGGGGCCGGGTTCATGGTGGCGTAGTCCGGCCTGCCCGCGAAGCTGCGGCCGTTGGCCGAAACGGCGGGTATCGGGTCCGTCCCCAGACCGGCCGTGACCGCATCGTGGCCGTTCCCGGAGCTATCCGCGAGGACCGTCCCGGGCCCCGAAGCTGTCTCATCAAGGCGCCACTCGGCAACCGGCTGCAGCCCGAGATCCGCTTGAAAGGCGGCGAAGTCGCTCTGGACTTCGGTTGGGGCCCAGGGGACGGGGACGAGAAGCACCTCGTCGAGATCCATGTTGAGGTAGAAATCGTTCGTCCAAGACGCTTTGCCCATGGTCAACGCGCCCGACGTTTGCGGTGTCAACCCGGGCACATAGCCCTGTCCGACGGCAACACCGTCGAGGTAAAACCTGACCCATCTGCGCGCGCCGTCGTAGGTGACGGTGACGTGCTGCCAACGGTTGAGCGAGACCGACGTGTTCGAGATAACGGACACCGCGTTATCCGGCACGCTGCCCAGGTTGCAGAGGATTCGCCCGCCGGCATTGACGCCCACGAACCAGCCGTCGGCGGCGCCGCCGTAGTTCGAGACGACGGCTCCCCAATCCGTGGGGTAGGAAAGCAACTTGACCCATGCCCGGAGCGTAAAGCTAGCCGGTGTCAAGTCGGTGGAGCCGGGGACCGAGATGAAATCCGTTGCGCCGTTGAAGCGCCGGCCTTGTCCGCTGACGGCCGGGATGATCTGTGTGCCCGTGATGGCGCCGTGGTGGCCGTTTCCCGAGACGTCCTGGGAGCCACTTTCGAAATTCCATTCCGCGACGGTCGAGGTCGAGGCGGGTGGGGCGGGTGGCGAGAAGGATTGGTAGTCGGCGGTGATCTCGGCGGCGCTCCGTAGCCAGGGGTAGACCGTCGTTTCGTCAATCTGCGCGTTCAAGTAGTAGCCGTCGTACCAGGAAGCGCGCCCGAAGGTAAGCGGCTGAGTCGTGTCGGCGCCGATTCCCGGGAACCGCGCGCCCACGTCCCGGACTCCATCGATGTAGATGGCCGCGTCGCCGCTGGTCCGGTCCACCGTAACCGCGATCGCATGCCAGCGGCCCAGCTCCAGCTTGGCGTTCGAGACCAGCCACGGAGCACTGCCGGGCGGCGTGGCGCCCATCAATATGACTTCGCCGCCGGACTTCACCGCCAGGTACCAACCCTGGTAGTTGCTTCCGCCGAAGGCCGACAACAGGACCCCAAACTTCGCGGGATACGACAGCAACCTCACCCAGGTTCGGACTGTGAACTGTTGCGGAGTCAGCGCCGTTGAGGGTGGCACCGCTACGTAGTCCGTCGAGCCGTTCAACAAACGGCTCAGGCCGCTTACGCCGGTTGAGGCGACGGTTCCCGGGCCGTAGGTCGCGCCGTTGTGCGCGCCCCCCGCGCTGTCGACAATCGCCAAGCCGGGACCGGCGCCGGTCTCCTCAAACGACCAAGACGCCGCCTGGGTTGGGGCAGCCGTTGCCGTCAACGTCACGTTGACGGTCGCCGGCGAATCGAGCGCGCCCGGCGCGGAGACCGTGACCGCACCTGCATAGACGCTGGCCGGCAGTCCCGCCGGACTGACGGACACGGTCATTGTCGAAAGAGCAGTGCCCGAGCTAGGCGAGGCGCTCAGCCACGAAGCTCCCTGGGTTACCGTCGTTGTCCATCCCAGAGTCCCGCCTTGCGCTTCGGTGACCGAAAGCGTTTGCGAGGGCGGCGCGGACCCTCCGGCAACGGCAACGAAATCCATGCTCTGGGGCGTGACCACGAGTTGTGACTGCTGGGTGGAGAGCCGTGAAACGCGCACGTTGTCGATGAACCAGCCTTCGAAATCATTGAATTGGGCGTCGATCGTGTCGAACGCGAACCGCAGAACGACACTCGATCCACTGAATCGCGATAGGTTGATCCGGTAGGCCGTGAAAGCACCGGTTGTGGTGTTGTGCGCCAAATGGGTGAGCGTCTTCCAGGTTGCGCCGCTGTCTGTGCTGATCAGCAGCCGTCCGGAATCGGCGTTTAGGTAGGCCCCCGCGGCGCCGCCTCCCAAGTCGATGGCGTTGCCAAAGCCTTCGGTCAGCAAAACCTGGTCCCATTCGAGCACCGCGCCGGTGGCCCCGCTCAGATCAATCGCTGGAGAGGTTAAACTGCCGAATACGCGCCCCCCTGTGTTGTACGTCCCGGTAGACTCTTGGCCGAACCACCACGAATACGGTCCCGAAGCCGCGCGGCGGGTCGTGCGATGCCAGAGTCCGGTCGCCGTCCACCCATTCGTACCGCTTTCGACATCATCGTTGAAGCGTTGATCGACGGCGAGGGGCGGAGAACCACCGCAGGTCGCCGGCACGTCGTAGGCTTCGTAAACGCTTAGCGCTGTGTCGTTCGGCTGCCCGGCTTCAATGGGGTTGAGCGCCGCGGAATAGCCGAAACCCCGCGCTGCGAAGGTGGTCCAGATGGTACAGCCGTTAGAGCCGTCAACCCCCAACGACTGTGCCGCCTGCAGGATGGCGTCCCGCGCATCCAGCATCGAGGGACGGGAGGGGGTCAGCTTTAACGCCGTCGTCACGGCCCGTTCGAAGTTGCTCTGTCCGATCGCCTGCCGCACATCCCACAGGACGGTAGCCCAGATCTCGCCGTCGCTATGCACCTGCGGCAGATCAAATATAAGGGCCGTGTTGGGGATTGCCTTAGGACGCAGCGTCCCAAACTGGCCGAAGGTGTAGGGGCTGTTGTCGTAGGCGACCCCGCGGATGCCCGTGGTTGAGTTCGTCGAAACATACTCGCCCACCACGGGATCGTCGGTGAAGGAAGCCGCGTAGGCGTCGCTCCAGCCTTCGCCCATGGCTCCGCTGTGCCAGCGGAATAGACCGATCACGCTGTTGGGTCCCCCGACAAGCCGGGTCGTCAGCCCGTGGACGTACTCGTGAATGATGACGTCGGCGTCAAAGGCGGAATCACGCCGCAGCCCGGCAAACAGACCGAGGTCCATGCGCGGAGCGATTCCATCCGGAGGCGTCGTGAAGAAGGCGTTGTTTTGCGCCGCGGCGTCCTGAACGTCAACCCATAGTGCGTCTCCTTGGGCCCCACCGCGGTTATAGTTGTCGGCCTGGAAATTGCCCGCCGGCTCGTCAAACCCGAGGCGATACAACCAATCGTGGAGTGTGTTTGCCCAGTAGAAGGCATTGGTGATGGCAGCGTTTCGGTCCGTGACGGCGTCGCCCGACTGCGCGTAGCCGTCGGTAAAGTCGAAATCGAAATGAGCCTGAGCATCCGTGGCGCGCCCGTCGCAGACGTTGTTGCCGTCCGCGTCGAGACAGGCGTCGACGTTGGGGCCGTTCGTCTCCGTTGCCTCGACCCAGCAGCCGCCCGCCGCCGGTCCCGACTGGAACTGCGAAGGATAGACGTCTGCGGGACAAATGCCGCTCGTCGACGGCCAGCCGCTAAAGGGCTCGCTGGTTTGGGGGCCTGCGTCGGGGTGTGGACTGCCGGCCGCCGGGAAAACTTTCTCCTGGGGGTTGACCTCGCGCGCGAGACTCAGGCTGAACAGAATCTTGCCGGATTCATCATCCACCACGACCGCATATGTCCGCAAGGGAGTCAAAGGAAGATACACCTGCCAAGCGGGAAGGCTGACGTTTCGGTGCGGAAACCACACCTGCTTGACCCGCACCAGGTCGGTGAAGTCGGGGCCCGAAAAGACCGCTCGACGGTCAGTACCGCTTTCGGGGGTGACGACCCGCAGCCGAGGCTGGGCTTCCGGTGCGATCTCGCGTAACGCTGCCTCGATAGCCCGACGGGGACCAAGTGTGAGCACGAGCGTCGCTGGAGCCGGAGGAATCGGTTTCTGATTGACGCGCCAGATCTCGCCATCCCTGCCCACGTGTACTTGGACCTCGCTGTCAAAATAGGCGACCCCCGCATAGCTCGGCTGGAACGTGAGATGGGTCAGACCGGTGTCCGTACTTTCAAACCGCGTCGCGAGGGGCAAGCTGAACGCAGAGGCCGCCTTCGTTTGCAAGGCGGCAATTTCCCGGCTCAGATAGTCCCGGGCAATGGTTTCCGCGTCGCCGGAGCGAGGCTCGGTGATCGGTCCCGACAGATCGAACAATGAGCGGGGGAGAGGGCCGTCCAATCGTTGCACCGCGCCCGAAGCACGCGCCCGGCTACTTTTGGCCTCATGGAACGCCGACGTCCGAGCGGTCCTCGACCGCGCATCAAATGACTCGTAGTCGATGGGGCGATCGGTTGCCTGTTGCGCGAAGGCCGTATTCACGGTTAGCGCGGAAAGCAACGAAAGTAAGGCAAGAGCACGCCCGGGAAGCCCGCCGGTGGAAACCATCTTCTGATGCTCTTCGGACACGCACGGGAATCCTTAGTGCGCTCAAGACGAAACTTCCCCTCTACCCCTGATACGTGCGGAAATATGTCTCCCGACAAGATGATCACACCGCTCCGGCCCGCCGTGAGCCCCGGAATCACACGCCGTTGCGGAGCCAAGCCGTCGTTGGCGCGACAGCGATTCGGCGGAATGCCGTATGCTAGTCCGTGCGGTGAAAAAGTTAGCCATTCACGGAGGACGGCCCGTGCGGGAGAAGCCTTACTCTGCCTGCTCCGGGTTGGGAGAGCGGGAAAACGAGTTGTTGCGGGAGGTGCTGGCTTCCGAGCAGTGGGGCGGTTTCCACGACTTCGTCGGCAAGTTCGAGCAACTTTTCGCGGGATTGCACGACTGCGAGCATGGAGTCGCGGCGGCGAACGGGACGCTGGCCCTCGAGATGGCGCTCGAAGCGGCGGGCATTCGTGAAGGGGACGAGGTCATCGTACCGGCGCACAGTTTTATCTCGACGGCGTCGGCGGTCTCGCGAGTGGGAGCGGCCCCCGTATTCGTCGATATCGATAGCACCACGTACAACATCGACGCGGAGCGACTCGCTACGGCGATTACTGATAAGACCAAAGGCGTCGTCGTAGTACACTTCGGCGGCCAAATGGCCGACGTGGACCGCATCGGGAAAGCGCTGGTGGAACATGACGTCATGCTGATCGAGGATGCCGCCCACGCTCATGGCGCCGAGTGGCACGGCCGGCGCGCGGGCAGCGTCGGCCTCTGTGGCGTGTTCAGCTTTCAAAACTCAAAGGCGATGAGTGCCGGTGAAGGCGGCATTCTCACCAGCAATGACGAGGAGTTGGCATCGCGCGCCCGCTCGCTGGCCAATCACGGACGCCGCGCCGAGCGAGGGGGGTTCCATCATTTCACGTTGGGATCGAATTACCGCCTGACCGGACTCCAGGCAGCGATCCTGCTGGCCCAACTTGAACGATTGCCCGAGCAGATTAGGCGGCGGCAGGAAAACGCGGCGATTCTCAGGGAGCAGATCAAAACGCCCGGCATCCACTTCCAGAAAGCGCCCGAGGGAGCGAATGTGCAGACTCTGTATCTGCTGGCGGGACGGATCGACGAGAAACTTTTCGGGCTCGAGCGGGATGAATTCGTCCGCGCCATGAACGCCGAAGGTATTCCTTGCCGGCCCTTCTATCCCCATCCGCTCTACAAGAACCCGATGTACGAGAACCTGCCTCACCGGGCCGAACCCTGCCCGGTGGCCGAGCAGGCTTGCCGGGACTCTTTCTGGCTGCCGCAACAGGTGTGGATGGGCAATTCCTCCGACACAAACGATATCCTGCGGGCCATCGAAAAGATCCACCAACTCTACAAGCCGCAGCCGCATCTCGGCAAGATTCAGTAAGCCGCGGGGGAACATTTCTATTGGGATTTGACAAGTACGGTAAGCCTCTGGGCGCGGGAGAGCGACGGCGAGTTTTTCCAGATGTATATGAAGTTTATCGATCCGATGGGAAGCAGTTAACCCGCATTTCTCGCCACCTGGTGAGAAAAGCGGGTTAATGAACGGGAAGCCGACCAAAGCCGGCTCGGTGTGGCGGCCAGTAGTTTCCCTATCGGCGGCCAACCTGGCGCCGTATCCATCCTTCCATGCCATGTACTAGCAGCCCGTGGTAAAGGTGAAGATCGCGAAAATCGGGTACAGCCGGCCGTTTCGCTTCAAGCTAAGTGCTTTCTTTCTATGGCCATGGCCGGGGCGAATTGGTGGCAGCCCCCATTTTTTCCTCCTGAACGACTTTTGGCACGGGCTGCTAGACTAGGTTGGCGTAAGGAGCACCCTGTCATGAAACAGCGCTACCTGCTGGTAAGCTTTCTCGCAGCATGTCTTACAGGGGAATCGGCCAGCCATTTACCCACGCACGTCGACGTATTTACCTCGGGGGCCGAGGGGTACCACACGTTTCGCATTCCGGCGCTTGTCACGGCGCCTGACGGCGTCCTGCTCGCCTTCGTTGAGGGGCGCAAGGAAAATCCCCGCGACCCGGGCGAGGGCCAAGGGGATATTGACCTCGTGTACAAGTCCAGCACGGACCAGGGGAAGACTTGGTCCGCGCTGAAGATACTCGATGACCCGGGGGTCAAGTGGGCGGCCTCTAACCCGACGCCGGTCGTCGACAAGACAAACGGGCGGGTCTGGATCGTCTTCAATCGCTGGGAGCCGGGGTTCGGCACAAGGCTCTCCCGAGCAGGCACAACCAACAGCCAGACCTGGGCCCGCTACAGCGACGACAACGGCAAGACCTGGTCTTCGCCGATCGATATCACGAGAAGCGCTCGAGACTTCGACGACTGGAACGCTATGTTTCCCGGACCTGGGGGAGCTATCCAGACCCGCGGCGGGCGACTCTTGATTCCCGCGGCGAGGACGCTTGACACGTCCAAGATTTGGGTTTCGTTCGACGAGGGGGACAAGCTGGTCACTACGATGCGCTCCTACGCGATTTATAGCGATGACCACGGCAAGACTTGGCAGAGAGGGGAGCTGCTTCACGCCTTCACCGACGAGTGCCAGTTCGTCGAACTCGCCGACGGAGCCGTGATGATCGACGCCCGCCAGAACTACGGAGACCACCGCTGGGTCGCGATCAGCCAGCGCGGCGGTGAAACTTGGTCCCGCCCGCGCGCCGGGCAATTCCTGACGCCCGTGGCCACCTCGATAGAACGCTACACCCTGAAGTCCGCCGGCGACGATCGCAACCGCATCCTTTGGACGGGGCCGAAGGGTCCTGGCCGGCAGACTCTGGTCGTGCGGACCAGCTACGACGAGGGACAGACGCTTGGCAACGAGAAGGTGATCTACGGCGGTTTCACCGCCTACTCCGATATTTCGATTCTGAAGGACAAAACCATCGGCGTGCTTTGGGAACGCGGCGTCAGCAAAGGTTATCAGTTCATCACGTTTACTCGGTTGGATCGGGAATTCCTGGAAGGTCCGTAGGCTCGGTCACCCGCCGACAGGGACAAGCGCCCCATAGATCTGTAGGGGCGGCATGCTGTGCCCGCGTGTACTCACCCGAAACGTGCGTGTATTTGTGAAATGCCTCGTTAAGCCCAAATTTCTACTTTGAAAATAGGACCTGTCTGTAGCATGAATGACGTTCGCGTCCCGGCTCGGCGGATGTCTCGGGACGAACATCGGCGTACAGCGTCACCGGTTTCTCTGCGGGACAGGCTGCTAGGGTTTCCCCATGGAGAGATACTCAAAACCGGCGCTGCGAAGCGGCTCCGAGTCCAACAGGTTCCGACCGTCAAGAACCAACGGGCGGGCCATCACTTTGTGGAGCGCGGCGAAGTCAAGCGAGCGGAATTCAGGCCAGTCCGTCAACAACAGAACGGCGTCCGCCCCTTCGGCCGCCTCCAATGCGGAGGAGCAGTAGATGACCGTATCGGGCAGCTCCGCGCGGGCGCCCTCCATCGCTTTCGGATCATAGGCGCGTACGCGCGCTCCCTCTTCGACGAGTCGTTCGACCACCGCCACGGCCGGCGAAAAGCGCAAGTCGTCGGTATTGGCCTTGAACGCCAACCCCCAAACAGCGATCGTTTTGTTCTTGAGCACCCAAATCGTATGGTGCAGCTTACGCAGGAAGATACTGACTTGCTCCAGATTGACCCGCTCTACCTCACGGAGCAGTTGGAAATCGCACCCGCTCTTCTCGGCGATCCGTACGAAGGCCTGTAGGTCTTTGGGAAAGCAAAATCCGCCAAAGCCGATCCCGGCCCGTAGAAATTCCGGACCGATGCGCTGGTCGTATCCCATGCCCTCGGCGACCCTCTCGATGTCGGCTCCGACCTGGTCACACAGGTTTGCCACGGCATTGATGTAGGAAATCTTCATTGCCAGGAAAGAGTTCGAAGCGTGCTTGATCAGCTCGGCGCTATTCCGGTTGGTCGCCACCATGGGCGCGGGTTGACCGTCTCGGGGCCGAGGGCAATCCAGATTCCAGGCGAAGTCCTGGCGGACGATCGGTTCATAAATCTTCCGCAACAGCTCTTCCGCCTTGGCTGTCTCTACCCCGATCACGATGCGGCCGGGACACAAAAAGTCAAGCACGGCCGTCCCCTCGGCCAGAAATTCGGGGTTCGATGCTACATCGAACTCCGCGTTTCCCCCTTGCCGGCCGTAGAGCTGCAAGGTCTCGTGGATTCGCTCTCCCGTCAGCACGGGGACGGTACTCTTCTCGATGACCAGCTTGTAGGATTCCGACAGCGTAGCGATCTGTCGCGTCACGCGTTCAACGCTGGAAAGATCGGCTTCCCCGTTCGGCAAGGGTGGCGTCCCCAGGCATAAGAAGATCATTTCGCTGTGCGCGACACCCTCTTCCAGGCTCGAGGAAAAGCGGACTCGATGAAGATCGACATTGCGTTTGAGTAGGCTGTCGATATGCGGCTCGAAGAAGGGCGAGCGGCCGTCCTGGAGAGCGGCAATCTTGTCCAGATCGTTATCAATACAAACCACGTCGTGACCGATTTCACTGAAGCACAGACCGACGACGAGTCCGACATGACCGGTACCGATGACCGTTACTTTCATTCACTTCCTCCCCTAGGAGCCTGTCTCACAGAACGACATTTGACCACTTTAACCACAATATCGTGCCCAATGCTCATCCCACATGTCTAGATGTGGCATCGAAAATTTTCTATGGACAGGCCCTCGGCCTGCATTTTTCGACGGCTGACGGTCGAAGCACACGATAGGCCCGCTATTAATTCGTTGCGCTTGCTCACCGCGCCCAACGTACTTTCTCGGGCGGACGCTGAACGGAAGTCACTGCTTGTTTCGGCAGTGCCAGATACGAGCGGGCCATGCCGCATCCGCAAAAATACGCCTCCGCTCGCCGAGCGCTGCGTGGCCTTGTACTAACGGGCCTCTGATGCACCTCGCCTCGTCACTTCGTGAGAAAAGCGGGCGAGCGCTTTTCACTTGAGATCACCTCGGCATTGTCGCTGAAGCGTCGGTCAGCGACGTGCAGTCGGGTGGGTTTCGGGCGCGTCAGCCTTCCCTATTCGTGCGATCACTCGTTGGGCAGCCGGCTTGCCTGTGGAAGGCTGGTTCGGTGTGTAATAGCCAGAGTTTCATCATATCGTCAAACGCGAGGCGAGTGTCTTGGGCAGCCCCTGATTTGCGATGCGGGGACACGTCACAACCTGTTGAGGCTCCTGCAAGCAGAAAGGTGCGGGAGATCTGGCGCGCCAACCGCGGCGTCACGGGTCGGGAGTTACGCCAGTCGCCACGGTGAGGCTGGGCGGTAGAATTCCGTCGAGGTTGGAAACGCACCATCGGCAAGCTTCGTCAGATAGGTAGGTCCGAGACGGAAACCGGAGGTTTTCTTCCCCGCCGGTGCTTCGCAAGTGGGCGGAAATCTGACAACCCGCGGCAAGAGATTGACCCACTGGCTGCGCCTACAGGTCGGCCGGGTAGTAAGAGAGAACTCGACTCCGGCAAGGACAGGTTTGGGTTTCGCCCTGGGGGCGTTCATCGGGGTTTTCCCCAGCTTCCTGATCGGCTCCCCACTAGCCTTTTTTCTTGCCAGGCGATTCGGCTGGAACCGTGCGGCCGCGGTCGCCGGAACGTTCCTGATGAACCCAGTGACCGCGCCGGTCTTTTACTGGATCAGCACCTGGCTAGGGTTGGAACTGCTGGGCCGAGATATCGAGATGGCGCGGATCGCCGGGCTGGTCAACCATGTGCCTCATTTGGGACTCGCCTTTCTGGTTGGCAACACCTTATTCGCTCTCGTGCTGGCCGGGTCCCTGGGAACCCTGGTTTTTCTTTTTGTCCAGAAGTCGCACCGCGGAGATTCGGCCCAGGTCCCGGCCTCGTCGGCGAAACCAAGCGTGCCGGCTCAGCGGCATGCCGTGCCCGTGGTTGGCGAGCTGTCCGCTCCTTGTACTAACAGGCCTCTCACGCACTTCGCCTCGCCGCGCACTGAGAAAAGCGGGCTAGATGCCCAACTCCCCGGTTGGGCGAGAGAGACCCCTTCTTAAATCTCGTAATCGGGCCGTTTCGGCATACCCCAGGGAATGCGGGCCCACACACGTTCGTGAAGGAAATAGGCGGCCATCTTGGCGATTCCGTCCAAGGCGCCGACTCCGAGGGCGATGTCCCACTCACCGGTCAATAGGAGGGCGATCCCAGCGGTGATCAGGGATCCGAAAAACCGGTAACTGGCAGCTTTTGCAATGCTGCGCTTGCGGGCTTCCAAGGCATTCTCCTGTTTGTCGATCGACAATGGGGCAAATCCATGCTAACACGGGTTCGGCGTTGCTGAGGTGTCCCGGGAAGAGGTATTTGGCTCGGAAATGCTCAGCGTTGAGATTAGCGAAATACGGTGACTCGGGAAGACGGGCACAGCATGCCGCGCGGCTACGCTCTGAACACGGGCCGTGTCACCATGATGGGCGCAATTCGCTGCCCGCTTTTTTCACCGGGCGGCGAACCGAAGTGCATGAGAAAATCAGAATAGTCCATAGTCTTGAGGCCTTCCGGATGGCCGGCCCTCAGAGCACAACCATCGGTCGCGATCCTGCCCCCTTGCCGACTGCCTCAACCCGGCGGGCGTATTGAGATGTGTTCGGTGGGCCGAGCGCTTACAATGTGTATGTCCTTATGAAGACACAACTGCTCTCCGCTTCCATTGAAAACATCGACGCCGACGCCGTGGCGATCGTCCTTTTTGAGGCTTCAGACGATACTTCCCCTGGAGGAGGGTATGACTCACTGACCGGCGGCCTCATCTCGGAACTCTATGCATCCAAGGAGTTCACCGGGAAAGCGCTTGCCACGGCGCTAATCCATCGCCCGGCCGGATTCAAGGCTTCGCGCCTGCTGCTCGTCGGCGGCGGCAAGGTGGCGGAGTTCTCGCCCCCGAAGCTGCGCCAAGCGGCGGGAACCGCGCTGCGATTCCTCAAACCGAAAGGGGTGCGCCGGTTGGCTCTCGCGCCGGCCGGGGACTTCGCGGCGGCGGAACAAGTCCAGATGCTCGTCGAGGGCGCATTACTCGGCGACTACGAGCCCGATGCTTACAAGACGGAAGACAAGGCCAACGAAAGGCGCGTCGACGAGCTGGTCGTTTTGGCTTCCGCCGAGCACCAGGATCATCTCGATCTGGGATCAGCTATCGCGGAAGCACAGAACTTCAGCAGATCTCTGGCCAACGAACCGGGTAACTGCTTGCCCCCCACCGTTCTAGCGGAAAGAGCCGTTCAGATGGCGGATGCCGCCGGGCTGGAAGTGGAAGTTTTGGACACGAAGCGGCTCACGGAGATGAAGATGGGCGCGCTGCTTGGGGTGGCCCAGGGTAGCTCCCAGCCGCCCGTGCTAATTGTCGTCCGATACCGGCCGGAAAAGCCGCTCTCCGGCGACACTCACTTAGGCCTCGTCGGCAAGGCGGTCACCTTTGATACCGGAGGAATTTCACTGAAGCCCTCGGCCGATATGGACCAGATGAAGTACGACATGGCGGGCGGCGCCGCCACGCTGGGAGCGATGCAGGCCATCGCTTACGCGAAGCCGCCGATCCCCGTCACCGCCGTGATTCCGTCGGTCGAAAACATGCCCGGTTCTCGGGCCCAGCGACCCGGGGACGTAGTCGCGACCATGTCGGGCAAGACAGTCGAGGTGCTCAATACCGATGCCGAGGGACGCCTCATTCTGGCCGATGCCCTCACCTACGCGAAGCAGCAGGGCTGTACTCATCTAATCGATGCGGCAACCCTTACGGGCGCTATCGTCGTCGCGCTTGCGGAGGTTCGGGCGGGCGCGTTTGCAAACGATGATTCCTGGCGGGACACGGTCTTGGGTTCGGCCGAGGCCGCCGGCGAAAAGATGTGGCCGATGCCTCTCGATGAAGAATACAAGGAGAAGCTGAAGAGCGTGATCGCTGATCTGGCAAACATCGGACCGCGTTGGGGCGGCGCCGTCACGGCGGCCATGTTCCTCAAGCAGTTCGCCGATCCCACGCCCTGGGTACACCTCGACATCGCCGGCACGGCGTGGCTGGAAGAAGCCAAGCCTTACCTGCCGAAAGGACCGACCGGCTTTCCGGTCCGCACTTTCGTCGATGTGGCGATGAAGCTTTCGTGAAGTTTGTTCCCAGGAACTCGTCGAACTTAAATCGTAGCGCCGCAGCTCTCGGTGCTCTTACACCAACTCCTGGGCCATCGAGTAAACCATCATAATCAGCATTACCACCGACGCCACCCAAAGCGTCACACTAATCCAAGCGGCCGGCCGGATCGCGGCGGGCAAGTGAACATAGCGCAGGTAGATCGTCGAGAAGCCGATCACCGGAAGTAGCAGGGCTTGGGCAACGCCGCCAATCTTGACCATCCCTACCGGTTCCCGAAACCACATGAAATAGAGAGACGGCAGAAACAGCAAAAAAACAACGGCGATCCGCGTAACGGTGATTCTAGCTGGGTAATCCCGCTTGTCGAACACACCCATCAGGCCCAAGAAATCCGCCAGCGTCCGGCTTTGCGAGGCCGTGCCGGCGAATACCGAGGAATATAGGACGGCGAAAGCGCCGATTAGGAACAAATACGCCGACCACTCACCCAGGATCGCGGTGTAGACGTTGGCCAGCGATTGCACCATTTGAGCGCCTTCCGGGACAATCCCCATACCCCTGAGAATGCCGGCTCCCAAGACGTAGAAGGCGACCGTCGCCGCCGTGTAGACGACCATCGCGGTGACCACGTCCACCCCCATCACGCGGATCCAGCCACGGGCGCGACGCCGCCACTGGTCGCTGTTGTCGCAAGTGCCGGTGAACCGCGCGTATCCCTTTTCCAGGCACCAGTATGGATAGATGACCAGGCTCATGGCGCTCACCCCGGTAACGCCAAACACGGTCACCGCGGTCACGAAGCCGGCTTCGGGAAGGCGTAAGGACAAGCCATCGCCCACGCTGGCCCAAGAGAACAGGTCGGGGCGCTTCATCAGCAGCGCGGCACAGCTAACGGTCAGCGCGGTAAACGTCAACACCAGGGCGACCGACACCTTTTCGACGACCGCGTAGCGGCCAATCAGCAGCAGAGCGACCGTCACGAAATTCACGATCCACACCCAGGAGCCGATGGCGACCGACGGTACGATGCGGTTAAGCACTTCCCCGATGCCGCCCAACATGCCACCCAAACCGAACAGAGAAAACAGCACGGCCAGGCACCACAGCCAGACGACCCAAGAGACTCGCCATCGCGGTCCCGGAACGCGATCGAACGCCTCCAGAGTCGTCTCCCCCGTCCCGATGGCATAGCGGCCCAGTTCGTTTTGTACGACCGTCTTGATCGTGCAACTGACGAAAATGAGCCACAACAGTCGGTAGCCGTTTTCCGCTCCCAATACCGTCGTCGCCACCAGTTCGCCCGAGCCCACCAACCCCCCGGCAAGAATCAGGCCGGGCCCGATCATGCGACACGTATCGACGAGCCCCCGAGGAGGATCCCGTGAATACTCCGGACGCCGTTGATAGGGGTCAAGACGAGGACGATCACTCATGGGGCAATACCGGTCGGCGCACAACACCGGGTCAGGGTCCGTCCGCGGCCGGAGGCCATCCGAAAAACCTGCGACGGATCGTTCAATCAGTACGCTGGAGCCCGGCAGGGAAACGAACCGGGATTTCCGTTCTCGGCCGTCCCGGCAGGGACAGTATAGGAGAGCGACGGCCCCGGAGCAACGCGGCGCGCCGTGAAAAGCGGTCAACCCACTCCAGTAGAATAAGAGGCGATGAGTGAAGCGCAGACGCCCGCGCCGGCGCGCGTGCTGATCGTCGACGACGAGGAGGACCAGCGAAATGGTCTGGCCAGTCTGGTCTCTTCCTGGGGCTTTGCCGTCGAGACGGCCTCCGACGGTCAGGAGGCCCTCGAAAAACTGAGTTCTTTCCCCGCTCACGTCATGCTGACCGACCTCAGCATGCCGCGTATGGACGGTTTCGAGTTGCTGCGCCGCCTGGCGGTTGACGGTCCTCGGCCGGCGGCCATCGTGTTGACCGCCTTCGGCAGCATCGAAAATGCCCTCAAGACCGTCCACGACCTCGGCGCGTTTTGGTTTCTGGAGAAACCGATCGACGCGAACGCGCTTCGGGTCCTGATCAACCGCGCCGCCGCTCAGGGGCGCTTGACCGAAGAGACGGACCGGCTGCAGCGCCAGTTGAGCTATCAAGGGCTGCTGGAAGGGCTGGTCGGGCCCTCCCCTGCCATGCAGGAGGTCTTTTCGACGATCCGGCAGGTCGCGCCCAGCAAAGCGGCCATCCTGGTCACGGGCGAGAGCGGCACGGGCAAGGAGTTGGTCGCCCGCGCCGTTCACGCCCTCAGCCCGCGCAAGAACGACCCCTTCGTCGCCATCAACTGCGCCGCTCTGCCGGAATCGCTGATGGAAAGCGAACTGTTCGGGCATGAAAAGGGCGCTTTCACCGGCGCCGTCCGGCGCCGCGCCGGGTGTTTCGAGCTGGCCAACGGCGGCACGCTGCTGCTTGACGAAATCGGAGACATGCCGGTTGGCACGCAGGCCAAGCTCCTGCGGGTCCTGGAAGACTCGCGGGTGCGCCGCCTCGGCGGCGATAAAGAGATCGAGGTCGACACCCGCGTCATTGCGGCGACCAACAAACCCGTTGACGACGCCGTCGCCAACAGCGAGATTCGGGAAGATCTCTACTATCGGCTCAATGTTTTCCGCATCCACCTGCCGCCGCTGCGCGAGCGCAAGGAAGATTTGCTGCCCACGGCCGAGGCTCTCGTCGAGGATCTCAACAAGAAGCACGAATGCCGGGTGGTCGACCTGCACCCGGATGTAGTGGAGAAGTTCCGCGGCTATCACTGGCCGGGGAACGTCCGCGAATTGCGTAACGTTTTAGAACGCGCGGTGATCTTGGCGGGGGAAGGCACGATCCTTCCCTCGCACTTGCTAGGCAACCTTTCCGCCCCGGGAGAGAAGGCGCCGGCGGCCGAACCGGCCGACCCGAATGTCGTCCGGCTCCCGGTGGGCACGAAGGTGCGGGAGGCCGAAAAGGCGCTGCTGCTGCGCACCCTCGAGCACACCGGCAACAATAAGACCCGCGCGGCGAAAATTCTTGATATCAGCCTCAAGACCCTGCACAACAAGTTGAAAGAGTATGGAACCCATTGACCATCGGGCGCTCCTCGCCGATTGTGGCGGACGCTCGCGGCGTGCCGCGTCAAGGCGACACCGGACGGCCGGATCGTCATGTCTTTGAGAACCCGCCTGCAGCTATCGATCGTTGCCCTGGTGGTGACGGTGGTGCTGGCTCTTTCCCTGCTCCACGTCCATGGCGTGGTCGAAACTCGCTTTCGAGACGCGTTGGAGCTGGCGAACATGAATGCCACGCAGGTGGAAAGCTTCATTCTCCAGATTGTCAACGAGCAAACGCCTAGCTGGCAGCCTCCCCCGAAAAGCGACGAAGAGGTCGAGAAAATCTGGACGGAGATCGTCGAACAAGACGCCGGCTTGTCTACGTTGCTTCAGAAGCTCGTCGGGAGTTCCCCGGTGATTGTCGAAGCGCTCGTCAGCGGGAAGAACAACCGTGTCTTGGCCGCTTCCTTTCCCTCCAAGGGGGGGCGGAAGATCGATTCTCTGCCCCGCTTCGAAGACTTCGAGGGAAAACCTTTGTGGGCCAAGCTCGAGGAGGTCCTGGCCCGCAATCAAGACTATGAGGTGACGCGGCGTCTGGGCATGCTCGAGAAGCAAGCGCCGCTGTTCACGGTTCGAGTGATCCTCTCGTCCGTCCTTCTTCGAAGCCAAGTGATGCCCCAGATCCGCGATCTGGCGGTGGTCTCCGCCGTGTCTCTGCTGCTGTCGGTCCTGCTGGCTGTCCTCGCCTCGCGGATCGCTTCCCGGCCGCTGGCCAGAATCAGCGACATTATCGACCGTATCAGCCGCGGCGAGGTCCTGGCGGACCGCGGCCCCTCGAAGAACCCCGCCAAGGAAGTTGCCGTGGTCGAGTCCAAGCTCAGTCTGCTCGGCGAGCAATTTAGAGGCGTCCGGGCCGACCGCACGCAATTGCAGGCCAACGTGGATCAGTTGCTCGAGAGGATGGAGGACGCCGTTCTACTGTTTGGCCACGACAACCGCCTGGTTATGGCCGGGCGCGCGGCGGAGCGCATTCTCGGGGGCCGCTGGCAGATGATGGGAGCACCGATCGAGGAGGTCTTCCCTGACTCGACCGATCTCGGAGCGCTGGTTCAGAGCGCGGTTCACCTGCGGCAAGCGGTAGCGGACTCCGCGGTGACGCTCGATCGCGACGGAGAAACGCCCATCCACCTACTGGTCAGTGTTGAAGTTCTCGAGCAGTTCCCCACCCACGAACGAGTCGGCACGCTGGTAACGCTGCGCGACGCCACCCCCAGACGCGAACTCGAGTCTCAACTGGACGTCTCCAACCGCCTCGCCTCGATCAGCCGTCTTACCGGCGGGGCGACGCACGAAATCAAGAACCCGTTGAACTCCATCGCTTTGCATCTGGAGGTATTGAAGTCCAAGTTGGATGGTGCCTCGGAAACGGTCCGGACGGAGATTGAAGTCATTGCCCGCGAGATCACTCGGCTCGATCGCGTGGTCAAGAGTTTCTTGGATTTTACCCGACCGCTCGACCTCGATTTTCGCCCGCTTGACCTGGTGAAGTTGATCGAGGAAGTCCGTACTCTCGTCGCCCCGGAAGCCGAGAGGCGGAAGACCGAAATCGTCATTCACAACGAAGTCGCCGACGCTGGGGTTCGGGGAGATCGCGATCTGCTGATGCAGGGAATTCTCAACGTTGTCGTCAACGGCATTGACGCCATGCCGCAGGGAGGAAAGCTGGAAATCGGCGTCCGCAGGGCCGGCCCGGACTGGCTGCTGACGATTCGAGACCAGGGAGGCGGAATACCGGGCGAAATTCGCGACAAGATCTATAACTTGTATTTCACGACCAAGGGACGCGGTTCCGGTATTGGATTAGCCATGACGTTTCGGGTCGTGCAGCTTCATGGCGGTACGATCGATTTCAGCAGCGATCTCGGCAGGGGGACGGAGTTTCGTCTTCGGCTCGGAGCCCTGAAGGAAACGGAACCTCAGCTGCTTCCCGCGGGCTCGGACCGCTTCGCCGGCAATCGATCGCGCCCCGTCGACAACGAAACAACCACCGCCACAGAGATGTCGTAGTTGAAACCGGGAACGGACCGCGCGATCATCAATGAGTACTCGGACAAAGTCCGCCGGCGACGGCACGCCAACAAGAAAGGACGGCGCCGTTCGAGATAACACTCGAGCGCACCGTAGGGGAATGCACCCGGGGCTTCGGCTTCTTCTGGCCCTCATGTTGACTCTGGCGGCATCTTGCCGGACGAGAACCGACGTGGCGAAGACGCCCGCCTCCCCGCTTCCACGGGTTCCGGCAGTGGCAGAGGCCCCGCCTGCCGCAGGCGAACCGGTGTCGGAGCCTCAAACACAACAGCGTCTCGCGCCGTCGCGGGAAATCCCGGCGGAGGCGATACGTCGAGATTCGGCGCCCTTGGCGCTTGCCGATGATCCCAGGCGACAAGATTCCGGTTTGTCCGAGACAGTGGAAAAGGTCGCCGAAACGGCGGCGACCGATGAGGCCGCAGGTTTTTCGGGCGATTCTCCTCGCCGGCGGTTTCCTCAGCTCGGGAAGATCCTGACGGCGGACCAACGGCGAGCCTACGACCGTGCTATTGAACACAGCATTCGAAGCGTACGGGAAACTCTGGCTGGTATTGTCGATCGAAGCCTCACGCCGGATCAGATCAACGCCGTGCGGCGAATTCGGGGGTTTCTTAGCCAAGCGGAGGCAGCCCGTAAGCGCGACCCCGCGATCGCCAAGAATCTGGCTGGCCGGGCTGAGCTGCTCGCTCAGGATCTGGCCAAGTTTTTGAGATAGCGGCCCGATTGTGTCAGGTCGCAAATACGGTCACGAAAAGAGGCCGACCGAGGAGACGAGGAAATCGCGCCGCTGCTGATGGGCTTGAGCGTGTCACGGTTCAAGCGTAGGGACCGATTCATTTCGCCCGAGCTGACCAGCTAAAATACTCGACAGACGGATTGCTACCTAGCCGTATTTGCTGAAATACTGTGGTTTAGGGTTGACTCGTCTTTCGGCCTATCGAATCTTCGAGGGATCAAAGCGAAGCCCAGAGAGGTTCCAGTTGGAAGAAAACGACAGCACGGCATCGGAACTTCCGCCGCCCGTTTCCGCGGCAAAAACTTCGAAGCCGCCACGGTTTGGCAAGGCCACCCGATGGAAATCGGCCATAGTGGGTCTGGACATGGGCTCGACGGCGATCAAGGCTGTGCTGCTGCATCGGCCGCAGGGTCGATCACGCTCAAGCAGGCTGCCATCGCTCCCACGCCCGGCGACGCCGTTACCGAGGGAACTCTGACGGATGGAATTGAAATCGCATTGGAAATCAAGCGCCTCTTCAAGGAGTCCCGGATCCGAGCGCGCCATGTCGCCGTCGCCGTGGGCGGCGATAAAGTTTATTGCCAATGTGATTCGCTGCCCGACGAGGATAATTTGGGGCTGGACGAGATGGTCCGCGGAACCGCCGAAAAGACCCTTCCCTACGCGATCGAAAACGCGCTGGTCGACTATCAGCCTTTGGGCGCCGATGGAGACCAAACCCCGTCGGAGGTCCTCTGGGTCAGCTCTCCGGCTGAGCAGGTGGAATGGCTGCGTGAGACCGTTGTGCTCGCCGGCAAGAGCGCGGCTTTCGTCGACGTCCAAGCTTGCGCTCTGGCGAACGCATTCGCGCACAGCCACGTGCCCGACGCGAAATCGCCCTGCGTTCTGTTACACGTCAGCACGCGCCACCTGATCGTCTGTCTCATGCGGGGGCCGACACTGCGCTTTGCCCGACATGTTTCCGTCGCCAGACGCCAAATCAGCCTCGCGCCGAGCAGTCTCCCCGAGCGCGTTCTTACCCAAGTCGATGGGCTGTGGGAAAAGCTCGTCGAGGCGGCGGCGCCCGATAGCCTGCAATCTGTTTATCTCTCCGGCGGAGCGGTCGGCAGCCACCAGCTCGAAGAAGCCCTTCACGAGCGGCTTGGCCTTCCCGTCCATCAGCTAGATCCGATGAGGAACATCTCCTATTCCCCGAGCAGCGACGCCGGTCAGCTGGTGGATAAGTACAAGCCGGCCATGACCGTGGCCATAGGATTGGCTTTACGCGGTTTCCCAGACCATGATCGAGATTAACCTGCTGCGTCCTCGGATCAAGCCGCCCGGGTGGCAATCAGCGCTCGAGCCGCGGGACTGGTCGGCCTTCATTTCTCGACGAGAGCTTCTCCTGGCGATCGTCCTGTTGGCGCTCGGCTTGGCGATACTTCGCCTCGGGTTCGGGCTCCTTGACGAAGCGGCAGACGTGACGGGCGATCAAGCCTCCGCCGCGCCCGTTACTCCGGCGGTGTCCGAGGACCCTCCCACCGGCACGGCGTCAGGCACGGAACCCTTGGCCGCGGACCCCGCTCCGGCCGAAGACGCCGGAGGGGCCGTTGATCCCAGCGGAGATGCGCCTCTCGCCGACGCCTCCCCGGAACCGTCAACCCTTTCCACTCCGGCGGCTTCTCCTCCCGATCCGGCGACCTCACAACAAGCACCGATCGCCGATCCCTCTCCCGGAGATCCGCCCTCCTCCG
Source organism: Bryobacterales bacterium (assembly GCA_965206025.1). Taxonomy (GTDB): domain Bacteria; phylum Acidobacteriota; class Terriglobia; order Bryobacterales; family UBA6623. Next base: position 1,117,703 of record CBDBIU010000005.1, read on the forward strand.
GCGGCAGGCTGACGCAACTTCGCCAGGTGACCCAGCCGGACGTGGTGCAGGTCGTCATCATCGCCGAGGGAACTCCCGATTACACGGCGTTTCGCGTCGATAACCCGAACAGAGTGGTGATCGACATCCCCGCCTTTCGCGTCGCGATTCCCAAATCCCAGCGATCACAGCCGATCTCCCATCCGTCCATGGAACGTGTCCGGGTTGGGCAATACCGAGCGGATCCGCCGGTATCCCGAATCGTCTTCGACGTCGTTTCCTTCCCCGACGTCGAGATATCGTCCCAACCCGGCAGCTTGAGGATTCGGCTTTCACCGGCCGTCGAATGACCCCCGCCGCCCAGGTTAAGGAGCGGCAACTCGAAACGGAAGGGCCCTCGCGCCTGAGGGCGCTACGCAGGGCCCTGGCCCGCGGCGGGCACGAATATTTTCTGGTCGCCGGACCCGCCAACCTCCGTTACCTCACGGGATTCACCGGCAGCCTCGGTTACCTGTTGGTCGATCCGGAAGGGGCGATCCTCTATGTGGACGGGCGCTACGGAATACAGGCCGAGCAGCAAACCCGGGGTGTCGAGATCGTAGTCGCCCCCGACGAACCTCTCCGCGCGGTGACCGACGGTATCCGGAAACGTCGCATCCGGCGCCTTGGCTTCGAGCAAAACCGCGTCTCGTTCGAGACGTATCACCGCCTCCGGGAAAGCCTTCGCGGCCGGCGTCTCGATCCGCTCAGTGGTGTTGTCGAAACGCTGCGGCTGATCAAGAGCCCGGCGGAGGTGGAACAAATTCGCCGGGCGGTCAAGTTGAATTCCGAAGCCTTCGAGCGAGCCTGCCGGCGACTCAGACCCCCATGGACGGAAGCGCGCCTGGCGGCCGAGATCGAGTACCAAATGCGCCGGCTCGGCGCTGACGGGGCGGCCTTTGACACCATCGTCGCCGGGGGAGAGCGATCCGCGCTGCCGCATGCGCGACCGACCCGCCGCCGACTCCCACCCGCGGCCCTCGTCGTCGTCGATCAGGGTGCTATACTCGATGGCTATACGAGTGATATGACTCGTATGCTGTGCCTCGGGCGCCTGGACCGCCGAGCCAGGACGATTTACAAAGCGGTCCGAGAAGCTCATTCCGCGGCGGTGGCCGAAGTTCGGTCCGGTATTAAAGCCAAAACCGTGGACCGCAAAGCCCGCCAGGTGCTGCGCAAGTTCAAGCTCGACAAGGCCTTTACCCACTCGACGGGACATGGACTTGGGCTTGAGATTCACGAGGGGCCGCGCCTCGGGCCCAACCAGGACGGGAAACTAGCCGCCGGCATGGTCGTGACGATCGAACCGGGCGCTTACGTGGAAGGCGTCGGAGGAGCCCGGCTTGAAGACGTCGTCCTCGTCAAGCGAAACGGTTGCCAGGTGCTCACCTCGACATCCCGCGAGCTTCGGCAGTTTTGATTCCCAAGTTTGCGCTTCCTTAGCGCGCGGCGGAACTCGGCGATGCCATGAACCTAAGACAGATCAAGGCCCTGATCGACACGGCCATCGAAAAGGACATCGCGGAGCTCGAATTCGAAAAGGGAGACGAGAAGCTCCGCATCCGCCGTTTTCCACGCGGTGGACCGTCAGACAACCCTAACTCGCCCCCTTATGTTGTGGTTACTTCCGCCCCTCCCTCGATCGGCGAAGCCCCGCAGCCTCCGGCGGTCGCGCCACCGAGCAACCCGGCTCCCGCGGCGCCTCCCGAGGAACCGGCGGAGCAAGAGGAGGATCTGGCGATGGTAAGCGCCCCGATCGTGGGGACTTTCTATGAGGCGTCCTCTCCCGACGCCCCCCCCTTCGTCGAAGTGGGCGACAAAGTCAAAAGCGGCCAGGTGCTCTGCATCATCGAGGCCATGAAGCTGATGAACGAGATCGAAGCCGAGATCGGGGGCGTCGTCGTCAAGCGATTCGTCTCGAACGCACAGCCGGTCGACTACGGCGCAGCACTGTTTGCGATTAAACCCAACCCATGAGGATTCGTCAATCAATGGGGACCGCGCCGAGCGCCACCCGCGTAAGCCGGCTGGCATCAGCGGGTAGATCAGGCGACGGGCGGACCGTCCCCGATTTTTTCATAGCCTTTTAAGATCTCCGAGTTCTTATGTTCAGGAAACTGCTGATCGCCAACCGCGGCGAAATTGCCCTGCGGATCATTGCGGCCTGCAAGGATCTCGGCATCCGTACGGTAGCGGTCTACTCGGAAGCCGACCGCGGCTCGCTGCACGTGCGGTATGCGGACGAAGCCCTCTGCATTGGTCCGCCGCGCAGCACCGAGAGCTACCTGAACGTATCGCGGATGATCAGCGCCGCCGAGATCACCGATGTCGACGCTATTCACCCCGGCTACGGCTTCCTCGCCGAAGACGCCGGTTTCGCGGAAGTTTGCGAAGTCTCGGGCATTACTTTTGTCGGGCCGAAACCGGACCAGATTCGCCTGATGGGCGATAAGGCCCAAGCGCGTCGAGCAATGAAGGAAGCAGGGCTGCCGATCTTGCCGGGAACCGACGAACCGCTGGAGTCGGTCGAAGAAGCCCGCCGCTGGGCCAATGACATCGGCTTTCCCGTGATGATCAAGGCGGCCGCCGGGGGAGGCGGCCGGGGGATGAGGGTCGTCCCCAGCGCCCGCGAACTTCCCGAACTGTTCCACCAGGCGCAACACGAGGCCGCCGTCAGCTTTCATTCCTCCGAAGTCTATCTCGAGAAGTTCATTGACCGGCCCCGTCACATCGAATTTCAGGTGCTCGGCGACAACCACGGTCAGGTCATCACGCTCGGAGAGCGAGAGTGCTCCGTCCAGCGCCGACACCAAAAACTGCTCGAGGAAGCGCCCTCCCCTCGTCTTGACCAGGCAACACGCGATCGCCTTAGCGGCCGGATCGTTCAGGCCTTGTCGAAGATCGGGTACTCGAACGCGGGAACCGTTGAGTTCCTGATGGACGAAAAAGGCGAGATCCACTTCATCGAACTCAACGCCCGTATCCAAGTCGAACATCCCGTCACGGAATTAGTCACCGGCGTCGATTTGGTGAAGAGCCAAATTCTGCTCGCCGACGGCGAGCATCTGTCGTCGGTTGTTCCCGAAAAAATCGAGATCCGCGGCCACGCCATCGAATGCCGCATCAACGCCGAAAACCCCGAGACGTTTACGCCCTCGGCCGGGCGCATCTCGAATCTACTGCTGCCGGGAGGCATCGGGGTCCGCGTAGACACCGCCGCCTACCCCGGTTGGTTCGTACCGCCTTACTACGACTCGCTGATCGCCAAGCTCATCAGCCACGGCCGGGACCGCACCGAAGCCATTACTCGCATGCAGCGCGCCCTGGACTTTTTCCTGGTCGAGGGCATCCACACCTCGATCCCCTTGCACCGCCGCATCATGGCCGATTCCGATTTCTCGCTCGGCAACTACGACACCCACTTCATCGAGCGCCTCATCGAAGAGCGGGCCTCGGCAGCAGGACCCTAATACTACTGTGTTATAAACATGACATACAATTTTTGTTGTGAGCGCCAAGAGATCGGGGCCAGGCCCTCAGCAAAAGCGCTTTGCGGCATACCTCGAATTGTTGTAACACAGTAGTAGCAGCAGCCCGTGGCGAAAGTCGCACGGGAGACAAAAATGGGGACTGCCCCAACGTTGCATCGCAAAATCCGTGGCGCGATTCCCACATTCCCACAGCCCGACGACGATACTCTCCTACCAACCGACAAACAACAAAACCAAGGGGACATTTCTACTGCGCCGTGACAAAGAACGTTTTCAGCATTGAACTCTCGCGTCGGTGGAGTTAACATGGGGGGCTCTTCCGGGTTTTTAGTGGGTGGCCAACGGGTAGCCGGCTCCTCCATCCTGCCGACCCGACGTCGCCCGCAGTCACATCGGAGCCCAAAAGGCGGCCAAGAAATCCCCAAATACCCTACACGCCAGTCCGGTCGTGGGCAACTCGTAAAGGGAATAAGACACTGATAAACAGGGAGTTATCTCTTTGAGTGTGGCCACTGGATGACAGTTGTGGATCCGCATTTCACAGCCTTCGGGAGACTGTACGACTACCTGCCAGCAGCCTTGCTCTACTCGTAACCCTTTGTTTATCAGTAATTCTTTTTGGCCAACGCAGTCGCCGCCCGGCCTTGGGGGCCGTAGAGTTGTCACGAAGCCCTTGAATGGCACCGAAGCAGGCTCCGGGAGGTCGGCCTCACAGTGGCGAGGGATCCGTCACTCACCGCCGCCAGCCACTAAAATCCCAGAAGAGCCACATGGGGTTTAGCCCGCCTGTCCGCCTCTAAACTTCCTGAATAGAGGTTTTCCTGATGCTCAAGAAAATTCAACTTGCCTTCTTGCTGTTCTCGGTGTTTGTTGTGGCTCGGGCCGGCGGAGCGCCGATGTTGCGTCTGAACATCCCTCGCGCGACCGTGGCGATGCCCGATGCGCTACTGGGGTCCACCGGGGAGAAACTGCCTGTCTGGATCTCCGCGGGGACGGACGGGCCGACCAATATTTCTATCGAGGCCTGGAATGCGGGGGATGGCAGCCTGACCCTGAGCGTGAACGGCGGGACGTCCGACTGGCTGGCGCCGGAGCTTGGCGGGATGGCCCCGTGTTCGTTCGACAGCACTCGGACGTGTCAGGAGATTAGAGTGCTGTTCGAGGCGGCGAGCCTTCCCGGCGGCTCCTACCGCGGTAAAGTGGCCGTCTTAGACCCCAATGCCGTGGACGCACCCCAGCGAGTGCCCGTAACGCTCTACGTGGACGGGAATGTGCCCGACCGCGCCGACCTATACGTCAGGCCCGACGTGGCCAGTTCAGACTCGATCGAGTTTCAAACCGCCGGTGGTCCCTCTCCAACCATCACGCCCAGCCCAGCCGGCCAATACCTGTTGGTTTCCTCCTCCGGGCAGGGATCTTTCAAGTTCCAGCACACTCATCGGCTCACCGGCATCTATCAGGCCGGCTTGCCGGCCGGGGACCAACAAGGCAGCGTGACGATCAGCGGTTCCTCGTTTGGTCAAGACAACCGCGTGGTTCCGGTCACGTTCCATGTGACCAACGGTCCCATTGTCACGGCGAGCTCGACCGTGCTTAAGTTTTCCGAAGCTCAGGGCATGGAGCCGCCCGGCCGAGCGCTGGTGGTCGGAAATCGCGGGAATGGGCCCTTGAGTGTCGACAGCGTGGAAGTGGAAACGGATGCCGGGGGAGGCTGGCTCTCGACCCAAGACCTCGGCGGCGGGACCTATTTGGTGTCCGCCAGTACGGGTGATCTGGCGCCTGATCTTTACACGGGTCTGGTCCGATTCAATACCAACGCGACGAACGACCCTCTTGAGGTTCCGGTGGAGTTCGAGGTGCTCGCCGCCGGCCCGCCCGAAATCGGATTCGACGGCGTGGTCAACTCGGCCACATTTGATAAGACGAAGCCCGTTTCGCCGGGAACCATTGTTGCGCTGTTCGGCACTCAACTAGCCCCTTCGACCGCCGTGGCCCTGTTTACGCCTCTTCCGAGGGATCTGTCCTCGACCAAGGTAATCATCAACGGCATAGAGGCGCCGCTGTTTTTCGTGTCCCGCGGACAGATCAATTTCCAAATACCGTGGGAAACGCCGCGGGGAATCAGAACCGTACAGGTCGTGCGCGACGGCGAAGCCGGCAATTTGGTTTCGGCCGACATTGCGGATCGATCGTCCGGCATCTTTCGTGTCAACATCGGCGAATACGGAGCCATTATCAACGCCTCGACGACCGTGCCGGGCAACGTCGTGTTCGCCCTTCCGGAAGGCACGATCAGCAGTCCGGGGTTCTCCTCGGCGCCGGCTCGCCCGGGAGAGGTGTTGTCGATTTTCGCCACGGGTCTAGGAGCGGTGGGGCCGCCGGCCGGCACGGGAGAGGTAACTCCTCCGCCCCTCCCGCTTTTGAGAGCATTTGACGTTCCCCTGGTCAACTTCGGGAGGGCCGTGTTGGGGCCTTTCGCCGTCCCGTCTTTCGTCGGTCTGACACCGGGCCTTGTCGGACTATTCCAAGTGAACGTGACCGTTCCCGAAGACGCGCCGACCAACCCTCGCACCGCCGTCACACTCGACTATTCCGACGGACGCCGCAGCAATACGGTCGAGATCGCGGTCGAGCGCTGAGGGGCAAAGCTCCGGGGCCGGTCGAGTCAACCCGGCAGGGGGGCCGCGGGAATGGAAGGCCGCCCGGGCCATTCACGGCTTGGCTGGATTTCTTCGCCCTTCTATTGCAACCACTTCGGCGACGAGGGGCGTCGTAGCCGCCCGACGCTGCCGTATTCTGGAATGGGACCGTTAACGCGCCCGCGGCGGGCAAAACACGTTTTTCCTGCCATTTCCTGCTATTTAGAGCCGCCCAAGGCGCGGCTTGCGGCCACTTATATTGCAGAAACTAAAGAGCTAACCATCAATCCGCTTGCCTGGCGGGGAACCCTCAAAACCCCCCGAATCCGCCCCGTTTTCGCCTTCTGTAAGCCGGTTATAGGCCCGACAAAAGCTGAGAAGACCACGTTTCTGGTCGTTTTCGTCCTTCGGCCCAAGCACCTGGTCAGAAATGCGGGCTAAGCCAGCTGTGAAAGAATCGGGGACTCTCACAAGTGGCTTAGCACTCACTTCTCTAGGAAAATCGGGGACTGCCACCAATTCGCCTCCACCATGGCCCTACAAAAGTACTTGGCCGGAAGCGAATTGGCTGGCTGTACCCGATTTTTCGCGGCCCGGCTAAGAAGGGGCCTCGCGATGTGCCTCGCGATATAATGGAACCAGCTAACCGATCGGCAAGGTCTCCCGCCTGATTGCCCCGAGACGGCAAAGGTGGCAACACAGGTTCATTCCATGGTCAAGTATCTACTCGGCGTACTTAGTGGATTCGTGCTGGCGGTTCTGGTGGCTTTGGCCATCCTCGTGGCGGCCGTGATGATTGAGTCGGCCGAACCCGCGCTCCCCAGCGATGCCGTGCTGGAGATACGGCTGAGCGGCCCCCTTCCCGAACACATGCCCACGGATTTTTCGCTGGCGTTTCTCGAGTCGGGGATGCCGCCCACCTTGCTTCAGATACGCAACGCCTTCAAAAAAGCGGCCAAGGACGACCGCATTCGCGCGATTGTCCTGCGTTGTGGAGGACTCGCCGCCGGCTGGGGCAAAGCGCAAGAGATCCGCTGGGCGATTGAGCGATTCAAAGAGTCGGGCAAGCCGGTGGTCGCTTTTCTCCAAGTGGGCGGCAGTTTGGACTACTTGATTGCCAGCGCGGCGGATCAAGTATTCCTGACGCCCGAAGGAGTTCTGGACGTCAAAGGACTGCGGGCCGAGGTCAGCTTTTACAAGGACACGCTTCAGAAGCTTGGCGTCGCGGCCGAATTGCATCAAATCGGCAAATACAAGGCCGCGGCGGAGCCCTGGGTGCGCTCGTCCATGTCCGATGCCTTTCGCGAAGTCTTGAACTCGATGCTGGACGAGGTTTATGGACAGTTCCTCGAAGCCGTCGGAGCATCCCGAGGGAAATCCGTCGAGGAGCTGGCGGCCATTCTCGACAACGGTCCTTTCACGCCGCGGGAAGCACTCGAGGCGGGGCTGGTCGACGACCTCTATTACGAAGACGAATTCTTTGACGCCCTCAGGCAGCAGCTTGGCCTGGAGGACTTGGAGCGAATCAAATTCAGCCGCTACCGAAACGTTTCATTGGCTTCGTTGGGGCTGAGCGGCGAACACCGGATCGCGATTGTGTATGCCATAGGTAGCATCTTGCGCGGAAGCAATGAAACCGAACCATTTCTCGGAGCCGACATTTTGGGTTCGGACAGCTTCTCACGTACTCTGCGTCAAGTCAAAGACGATGACAGCATTGAGGCCGTCGTCGTGCGTATCGACTCGCCGGGCGGCGACGCGATCGCTTCCGACCAGATGTGGCGCGAAATGAACCGATTGGGGAAGGAAAAACCGCTGATCATTTCCATGTCCGACTTGGCTGCGTCCGGAGGCTACTACATCGCCATGACCGACGCCCCGATCGTGGCTTACCCGGGAACGATGACCGGCTCGATCGGGATATTCTACGGCAAGCTGAATCTGCGGGGACTCTACGACAAGATCGGCGTCAGCAAAGAAATACTCACCCGCGGGAAATTCGCTGCCATCGACAGCGACTACCGCGGCTATTCAGCCGCGGAGCGGGATAAGCTTCGTCAAGAGCTGGAAGTTTTCTATCGTAACTTCGTGCAAAAGGTCGCCGACGCCCGCGGCCGGGAGTGGGATGAAATCGACCAGATCGCGCAAGGCCGCGTATGGGTGGGGAGTCAGGCCGCGGCGAACGGCTTGGTGGATGAGCTTGGCGGCTTGGATCGGGCGATCGAGATGGCCAAGGAAGCCGCCGGTCTGGAAACGACCGAGAAGGTCACGTTGGTCACCTACCCGACCCCCAAAAAGCTCATCGATGTCTTGCTTGACCCCAGTCGATTCGCCACTCGGTCTCCCGCGGTCGATCGATTGCGCCCTTACCTATCCGGGATCGATTCCTGGCCGGCTCTCTTGCAGGGCGGGTTTCTGCGCATCGCACCGTATTCGATCACCATCCAGTGAATGAGAGGTTCGGTTCATCCGGGACCTCCTGACGAGGTGTCCCCGGGGGTGCTCCGACAAGTCATGGAACATGAGTCGGTAAGACACGCCGCGCCAAGCGGTGCGCGTCTTGTAGTGACCAGTTTCTGCACTTCGCCTCGCCACGTGGTGGGAAAAGCGGGTTATCCCTTTGCTGCGTTGCTCGCTACCAACCGCTCCAACTCGCTGACGACTCGGTCGAGTTCGTCGACGAGGGGTGAAGGTTCGGCTTTTGGGAAAGCGTCCGCCAGGGCGCGATAGTACCACAGGGTCCCCCGTTTCCTTCCCGTGAAGCGATCCCAGAGAAGCTCGCCGATCTGGCGATAATCAACCAGGGTCGAGCGCGCGTTGTGAAGTTTGTCCGCGGCCGAGACGAGGAGCACGGACGGTGAAGCCGTCGGGATGCTCTCGACAAAGGCTTCCTTGCGCTGTCTCCAGGGGAGCCGCGGCTGCGCGTACCCGTCGGTGCAGCCATCGACGATCGCGGCCACTCGATCGCCGAAGCGAGCTCGGATCTCGTCGCGGATGGGGGCGCCCCCCTGATCCTCGACCGCATCGTGGAGTAAGCCGGCGATGGCTTCGTCTTCATCCCCTCCGTATTCGAGCACGATCCCGGCCACGGCAAGCAGGTGGGCGAGGTAGGGGACGCGGCCGCCCTTGCGAACCTGCTTCTGATGAAGCTCGGCGGCATAGGCGAGGGCCTGCGGGAAGCGAGCGGTGAGTATCATGGTTTGCGGCCGGGAAAATCGATCTTCGTCCTTTCAACACGCCGGCTCTTGAAATTGCATGCTTGGCCCACGCTTCGATTCTCCCAGCCTACACGATCGTGTAGCCGCCATCGACCGCCAGTACGTGGCCGGTGACAAGGCTCGAGGCGTTCGAAGCCAGGAACATCGCCGGCCCGACAATCTCTTCCGGTTTGCCGAGCCTGCCCATGGGAATGCTATCGGTCCAGCCGGCCATCAGCTCTTCGGAATCGGTTGCCGGGTCATCGAGCTGGTCCTGAAGCGGTGCAGTCAGAATGCGGCACGGAGCGATCGCATTCACGCGAACGCCCTTTCTGGCCCACTCGACGGCCAATTCCCGAGTCAGCGCGTTGATGCCCGCTTTGGCGGCGCTGTAGGGAGCGATTCCACGCCCCATCGCTACCAGCGAAGCAATCGAGGAAACGTTGATAATACTCCCCGCGCCGCGCTCGACCATATGCTTGCCGACCGCTTGGCAAAACAAAAACGTGCTTCGCAAGAACACATTAATCACGTGGTCCCATTCCGGCAACGAAATCTCGGTGGCCGGTTTCAAAAGCCCACGCCCCGCCAGGTTCACCAGGATGTCCAATCGCCCGAATTTCTCGATCGTGGCTTCAACACTTCGCTTGACCTGGTCCGGTTCAGAGACATCGCAAACGACCGGTATGCCCTCGGCGCCACACTGCTTCACGGCATCCACCGCCGAGCGAGCGATGTGGGCGTCAATATCCAAACAAGCGATCTTCGCCCCCACTGGCGGCAAAACCTCGGCACAGCGCCGTTCCAATGCCTCCTCCAGCCCCGGTAATGAGCGCATGCTTGCCGCTCAAATCGAACAGCTTGGCGGGGTCTTCCATTTCACCCATGGTACACTTGCTTCCAGTCTTACAACCGGTATCGCGTCGGACATACAGGGGCCATTGTGGGGCGACCCGCGGCCTGGACGGCCTGCACCCTTTTGTCTCAGGAGTGCGTATTCCCAGACAGAATGTGAACAGCGTAGCGACGACTCCATCGGAGATCGCCAATGCTGCTTAAAGCCTTTTCCCACTACCTTGAGCACGGCGAACAAGCGCAACGAACCGACGGTCGCTTTATCGGCTGCTTCGGCCGTCAGGTGGTGAGAAAGCCCGTTAGGGGATCGTCCAAAGTTTTCGCGGACTTCGAGAGCGCGCCTACACCGATCGCTCGTCCCGGGGCGGCCGACGACCCAGGCGCGCCTTGGAGTCGTCAACCGACAACCCGTTCCTTCTAAGAGATCTCTCACGATCCCTCTTTTCGATTTGCCACAACAACTCACGCGAAGAGAACTAGCCGCCGTGCTACTTGCGGCGACGAAAATCAGCGCCGCTCCCGCGGACGCCGGCGGGTTGCGGGACATGCTCCGGCAACATCTGTTGGACTCTATCCGCCGGCTTGACGAGAGGCGGAGACGACGGCTAGCAAGCGCCCGCTCGCCCGCCGCCATTGCTCGGCTGCAAACCGAAGTGCGGGCCAATCTGGCCGAGATGTTAGGGCCGCTTCCGGAAATCACGGCGCTCAACTCGAGTCACCGCGGCTCGCTTCAACGAGAGGACTACGTCGTCGAAAAGGTCGTCTACGAAAGTCGCCCCCGGTTTCCGGTCACCGCGAATCTTTACGCGCCGAGACACGTCGAGGGCCGCCTGCCGGCGGTAATCTTACTGCCCGGTCGCGTTCCGGAAGGCAAAGCCCACGAACCCTACCAGCGGTTTTGCATTCTATTGGCACGGCTCGGCTTCGTCGCGCTTACGTGGGACCCGATCGGCGCCGGAGAGCGCCGAGAACATTCACCGGAAGGGGCGGGATCATCCCCGACCCCGGCGCTCGCCGAACGCGAGGTCCTCGGTCGGCAGTGCTACCTGCTGGGATTGAATTTATTGCAGTACCGCATCTGGGATGCGCTTAGGGCCATCGATTACCTCCAGGTGCGTCCCGAGGTGGACCCCGGTCGAATCGCCGTGGCCGGCCACGGCGGCGCCGCGATGGAGACGCTCTTGCTCGCCTGCTTCGACCAGCGACTCCAAGCCGCGGTGTCGCTGGCTCCCGGTCAAAGCCTTCGCGGTCGCGCCGAGAGTCTTCTCGATCCCGACCCCGAGCGGGTCCTGTTCCGAACCTTCGAGTACGGGATAGATTACCCGGAGATGCTGGCGGGGATCGCGCCGCGTCCCTTGCTGATCGGTCTCGGGGACCAGGATCCGCATGCCGAGGCGTGGACCCGGGTCGACTTTCCACACATCACCGAGATTTACGAAGCGTCGGACGCCGCGGAAAAGCTAGGCGTAGCGCCAGCCGCGGAGCAGGCCGGGTTCACCCGGCGACAACGCGAACTCGCCGCGCGCTGGTTGGTTCGGTGGCTGGCCGATAGTGACCAGACCGTGTCGGAAAGGCCGGCGGTGGTTGCCCGAGAGCAGGACCTGCAGTCGATGGCATCAGTCCCCACGGAAGGCCTTGTCACAGCCGAAACCGTTGGGCGCTTGAATCAAGCTTATGCGGAAAAGATTGCACCCCAACGAAATCCGCCCACCCGCCAGGCGGAATACGAAATCTACCGCAGCGAAATCCTGCACAAAATTAGGCGGATCAATCGTGTCGGCGCCCCCCGGCGGGAAGCCGGCATCTTCCTTCCCGACCGTGTTTTTGAGGTGGGGGCCTTTGCGCGGGGCGTGGCCGTCGTGGTCGCTGAAGCGGGCAAGGATCACCCGGGGGTCCGCCGCGGCGTCATCGACCCCTTGGTCGCTTCCGGCTATCGAGTGCTGGCCCTCGATCTCCGGGGATGGGGTGAGACCGAGCCCATGCCCCCCGACGCGGAAATCGACTTCTCGTGGGGCGACTTTCTGGCTTATCGCGCCTTGGAGATCGGGCGACCGCTGATGGGACAGCGCGTCAAGGACTTGCTGGCCGCCGCGCCCCGCCGCACGAATCGCCGTGAATGGCTGGTGGCCGGCGTCGGGGCGGGAGCTTTGGTGGCCGCGCAAGCGGCCGTGCTTGACCCGCGAATCAACGCCGTGATCAGTATTGGAGGCCTGCTTTCCTTCCGTTCGTTGCTCGATGACGCTTCCCCCAAGCAGCCCCTGAGCAACTTTCTTCCCGGGGTCGTCGGAGCCTATGACATGCGTGACGTCTATGCCGCTATCGCTCCGCGAAAACTTCTCGTCGTCAACCCGCAAAACCCACAGCGGGCGGTCGTCGACCCCGGCGATGCGCGGAGAGAACTTCGATGGACCGCCGACATCTTTGAAATCCTGGGAGCCCGAAGCTCTTTTTCCCTCCAATCGAAGGTACCCCCAGGCAAGATGCGAGGGGTGCTCACCGAGTGGCTCGCGAAATCGTAAGCCGCCGCCTCGCGAGACCGTCCGCTGAACACCCCAGCCAAGATCCCGCTGAGAAATCGGCGCCTCGCCGTGGCGCATAGACGTGGCAGCATAGGGCGACCCGAGCTCGTTCGGGTCCACCAGGTGGTGAGAAATGCGGGTTAAGCCTACAACCCGACGGCGGCCGGCTTCGCGAATCTCACGCCCAGAGCCTCGCAGTCGGCGCGGACCATTTCGGGCACCAGCTCGTCGAAGCCGATCGTGTGTTCCCAACCCAATTTCGCCCGCGCTTTCGAGGAATCTCCGGTCAGCGTGTTGACTTCAGCGGGGCGGTAAAGGTCTTTGTCGACAACGACGTGATCCCGATAGTCCATTCCCACGCAGGAGAAAGCCTTCTCGGCGAATTCTCGGACCGAATGCGTCTCGCCGGTGGCGATGACATAATCCTCAGGCGCTGCTTGTTGCAGCATCAGCCACATCGCCGCCACGTATTCGCGGGCATGTCCCCAGTCCCGCCGGGCATCCAAGTTTCCGAGGGGCAGCTGTTGTTTCTTGCCGGCCAGAATGCGCGCTACCCCGGATGTGATCTTGCGGGTAACAAATTCAAAGCCCCGGCGAGGCGATTCGTGGTTGAAGAGGATCCCGTTGCTGACGTGCAGGCCGCGAGTTTCCCGGTAATAGCGAGCTAGCTGAAATCCGGCGACCTTGCTGATGCCGTAGCTCGATCGCGGGTGGAACGGTGTGCTCTCGCTCTGGGGCGCTTCCTCGGCATTGCCGAACTGTTCACTGGACCCGGCGAAATAGAACCGGCAGGCGGGCACGATGTGGTGTACGGCGGCCAGCAGGTAGTGGGTTCCGTTGATATTGGTGTTTTGCGTGGAAAATTCGTCGTCGAAGGAGTAGCTGACGAAACTCTGCGCCGCCAGGTGATAGCACTCGTCGGGCCGGACGCGCTCGAGGACGTGGTGAACGCTGGCGTAATTCTCAAGGGATGCCGCGTGCAGGTTGATGTCGTCCAAGATGGCGTGAATCCGTGTCAGCCTGTGCTCGGGGTCCTCCAGCGCAACGCGCCGGACGATTCCGTGGACGGCATATCCCTTGGACAACAACAGCTCCGCCAAATAGGATCCATCTTGCCCCGTAATTCCTGTTATAAGAGCACTTTTGGGGCTCATGGCGGGCAAGGGAAAGCAGGCCGATCAGACCTCGACGAGTTCACACCATGGTACAACTCTCCTCCGCCGAAGACAATAATCGAGCCGGCCGCCAGCCGCTCTTCTGCTTGGCGAATACACCGCGCTTTGACCCGGACTACACTCGGGCCGGTATTCTTATGCACACCCTGGCAACGAGCGAATCAGAGCCGCGGGCGTTAGCCTGCGGGCCAGCTAGCGGGCATGGCGTTCGGCGAATCCTGTGCGGCATGCCCGCGCCCACAGGAGCTCGCCACGTTCCAGCGCTAGCAGCCCGTGCTAAAAGTAAACGTCTCGAAAAATCGGGTACAGCCAGCCAATTCTTCAGGCTAAGTGTTTTGTTTCGAGGGCCATGGCGGGGAGTGAATTGGTAGCAGTCCCCATTTTTCGCTCCCCCGCGACTTTCACCACGGGCTGCCAGGCCGAGGCGAAGCCAATCCACCGGATCACTCGTAGCGCAGAACCTCGAGCGGCAGAATCCGGGTGGCCGCGGCCGAAGGGTAAATCGTGGTCAGGTAGCTGATGACGAGGGCCGCCAGCCCGACAGCCGCCGCGTCCCAGGCTCGGGGAGCGAAGGGTACGTAGCTGAGTCCGTAAACCTGGGCTTCGAGCGGAATGAGGCGGTAGGTTGCAAACAGCCAGCAGAGGAAATGTCCCGCGAGAAGACCAAGCGCGGTGCCGACGGCGCCGATGATGAGGCCTTGCAGGGCGAAGATCTTTCGAATCTGGGGCCGGCGCGCTCCCATCGACATGAGGATGGCAATGTCCTTCTTCTTCTCCATCACCATCATGACCAGCGATGTCAGTACGTTGAGGGCCGCTACCAGCATAATGAGGCCGATGGTGACCGTGGTGACCAACTTTTCGATCTTCAGGGCGTTGAAGATCTCGCGGTTGCGCTCCATCCAGCTGGTGGCGGCAAATTCCGGACCGGCCAGCCTTTCCACCTCCGCGCTGACGCTGGGCGCCAAATTCAAATCGTCCAGCTTGAAATCGATGGCGTTGATGACATCCCCCAGAGAAAGCGACTGCTGCGCGGTTTGGATGGTCGCGATGGCCCAGTAGTGGTCGTACTCGTAGAAGCTCGATTCGAAGATGGCCGCCACGCGGACTCTCTTGAAGCCCGGCACGGGACCGAAGGGCGTCAGCTCCCCCTGGGGGTTGACCAGCGTCATGACGGAGTTCAATCGCGCGCCGATCGCCTCGGCCAGCCGCTTTCCGAGAATGATCCCCGGCTGCGAATTGGGGCGAACCAGGTCGTCGAGCGATCCCTCGGTGATCGTGGCCAGCAGATCGCCGACCGCCGGTTCGGCTGCGGGGTCGATTCCTTTTAGGAAGCAGCCGCGAGCCCGGATAGGGCCCGAAATCATCATCTCGCCGTAGAGCGCCGGGGCCATGGCCTCGACGTGATCGACGTCCCGAAATCGCTCCATGAAGGCGCGCCAATCTTCGATGCCAAAGCCGCGTTCCTTTTCGAGGAGGTTTACGTGGGCCGTGGCTCCCAGGAGGTGACGTTGAATGTCTTGCTC
Source organism: Bryobacterales bacterium (assembly GCA_965206025.1). GTDB lineage: Bacteria > Acidobacteriota > Terriglobia > Bryobacterales > UBA6623. The sequence continues at coordinate 1,133,123 of CBDBIU010000005.1, forward strand.
GACGCCGTTGGTAATAGCCATTGCTATGACAAGGGCCATGACGCCGGTCGCCACCCCCAGAACGGCGATTGCCGTCACGACGGAAATGAATCGCTGCCTGCGCTTGGCTCTGAGGTAGCGGCCGGCGACGAAGAGCTCAAACGCCATGCCGCGAGTCCTCGAGGGCCTCGAGCCGGTCGGCGACGCCGATCTGCGCCTCGGGCCGCAGCAAGGGGAACAGGATCACGTCGCGAATCGAGCGCGAATCGGTCAGGATCATCGTCAGCCGGTCGATGCCGATGCCTTCTCCCGCCGTCGGCGGCATGCCGTAGCAGAGGCTGCGGACGTAGTCCTCGTCCATTTGGTGAGTTTCGTCGGCGTCCTGTTCGCCTCCGCTCAACTGGGCGAGAAAACGGCGCCGCTGCTCCCGAGGGTCGTTCAACTCGGAGTAGGCGTTGGCAATCTCCATTCCCGCTGCATAAATCTCGAACCGCTCGACCCAGTCGGGATCGTCAGGCTTGTTCTTCGACAGCGGAGAGGCCTCGACCGGGTAATCATAGACCAGGGTCGGCTGGATCAGTTGGGACTCGCAGGCACCTTCAAACAGCGCCAACAAGCACCGCCCCGGCGAAGCATCGGGGGCGGGGAAAATCTTCTCCTCTTTCGTTCGGTTATGCGTTTCGATGAGTTGCCGGACTCGCTCGGGATCGTCGAGGTCCCCGGGAGCCGGGGCCGTCTCCCGATCCGGCCAAAACTCGACAATGGCTTCTTTCATCGACACCCGCTGCAAGCTGGAGAAATCGATCGTCTGGCCGTTATACTCGACGGCGGTCTCGCCGTCGTGAACCGCCTGTACCGCTTCCTTCAGTAGTTCCGCGCTTAGCTCCATCAGATCCCGGTAGTCGCTGTAGGCCTGATAGAACTCGAGCATCGTGAACTCGGGATTGTGCTGCTTTGAAATGCCTTCGTTTCTGAAGTTGCGGTTGATCTCGTATACGCGGTCGAATCCCCCGACGACGAGCCGCTTCAAGTAAAGCTCCGGCGCAATGCGCAGGTAGAGGTCGAGATCCAAGGCGTTGTGATGGGTCTGGAAAGGCCGCGCCAGCGCCCCGCCGTAGATGGACTGCATCATCGGCGTTTCTACTTCCAGATAGTCGCGCCCTTCCAGGGAACGCCGCAGCGCCGTGATCAGTTTGTGGCGTTGCAGAAAGACTCGGCGGACATCCGGGTTGGCGATTAGATCCAGATAACGCTGGCGGTAGCGAATCTCCACGTCTTGGAGGCCGTGCCACTTTTCAGGCATCGGCAAGATGGCTTTGGCCAAAAATTCAAGACGCTCGGCGCGCAAGGTCAGCTCGCCGGTTCGGGTACGAAACAGGCGGCCCTCGGCACCGATGATATCCCCGGCGTCGAGCTTTTTGTAGAGCGCAAACACTTGCTCGCCGACGCCGTCTTGGCGAACGTAGAGTTGCAGCCGCTCGCCTTCCTGCTGGATGTGACAAAATCCGGCCTTGCCTTGCCGGCGAACGGTCATCAAGCGTCCGCAGACCTTGGCTTGAACGTTCTTGCTTTCCAACTGCTCGCCGTCGAACTCACCATAGGCGCTATGGATTTCTCGCGCGGTGTGGGTGAAGGGGAAGTTACGGGGATAGGCGGCGAAGCCGAGAGCTTCGATGTCGCTAATCTTGCGGTAGCGCTGTTCGAATAGACGATCTTCCAAGGACAACGGGAGTGGCTCCGGGGCGTCGAGAGATTGCTCGTTGATCGCCCTCCATTATAGAGGAGGCGCTCGCCGAGCCGTTCGCGCCGCGAGCGTAAGAGAGTTCCCATGCGCCGAAATGACCGACCCATGGGCTGGAACTCGCCGGGGTGATGCCCGCTGGCTAATTGAGATACTGGCGGGCCTTCTTCTCGAAGAACTCGTAATCGCCGGCGCCGAGTATGTACTCGCGAAGCACCCCCTGGCGATCGATAAAGAACGTCACCGGTCTGGCTTCCCCCAATTCGAACCAATCCAGGGACTCGGCATATACGCTTACCGTCTCCACAGGCTGAACCTCGTCGAAACTGAGCAGGTCGTCGCGGGGCTCATTCGAGAGGCTCACGACGACCAGGCCTTCCGATTCATAGTCGGCGTGCAATCGGTTCAAGTCTGGAATCTCCCCCACACACGGCCCGCACCAAGTCGCCCACAGATTCAGCAACACGACCTTGCCGTTGAACTCGGAGAGCCGATGCGGGGAATCGTCAACCACGTAGTGGAACGCCAGATCCGGAACCGGTTGACCGATCCTCGCGTCCAGGCGGCGCAGTCCCTGGCTGATCGGGCCGAGGGGACCGAGTACCATGACGATCCCGAAAAGCGACACCACGAGCACAACGGCAAGCAGCACCGCGCGGAGCCGGGGGGCCTCGCCTTGGGGAATCAAGAATCGGCGGCCTCGCCCCAGCCTCCAAATGCCCGCTGCTGCAAACGCAGCCACGGCGGCCAAAAACCACGGCGCCCAGTAGATAACGGCTGGTAGGTTGTCAAGGACGAAGTCTTCCATCGCGTAACTCTCCGACCGGCTGAATGGGCGGTTCGGCGGAATCGAAACGACGGCGGACTGAGCTGTCCTACACCGCCGTCCGAAACGTCCAACCGGGCTGTTTTCAGAAGATCTCCTTTAAAAGTACCATGTGCCTCGGGGTTCCTACTGTGCATTTACGAGCCTCCACAGGGCCGACAAACACGCCTGCCGCCGGCTCCTATGCTAGGCTGGCGTCTAATGCGAGGATTGGCCATTGTCTGATCAAAAACTGCAAATCATCCCCCTCGGGGGACTCGGCGAGTTCGGCATGAACATGCTGGCCATGCGCTTGGGCGACGACATCATCGTCATCGACGCGGGGATGCTTTTCCCGGGAACGGAGCTGTTGGGAGTCGACTTCGTTGTTCCCGATATCAGCTACCTGTTGGATAACCGCGAGCACCTGCGGGGCGTCGTTATCAGCCACGGCCACGAGGATCACATCGGGGCCGTGCCCTACGTACTGTCGCAACTCGAAGTCCCTGTCTACACCACCGGTCTCGCCGAGGCGCTCATTCGCCGCCGCTTGAAGGAACATGACCTGGAACACGAGCCGGCGATCCATGTCGTCCGCCCGCAAGAGAAGATCACGCTTGGGTGCTTTGAAATCGAGTTCATTCACGTCACCCACAGCATCGCGGACGCGGTGACGCTGGCGATTCAGACGCCCCTGGGTACGGTGATTCACACCGCCGACTTCAAGATCGATCAGACGCCGATCGACGAGTCGCCGTTCGACCTTCACGCGCTCGCCGAGCATGGACGCCGCGGCGTGCTGCTGCTGCTCTCCGATTCCACGAACGCCGAATGGGAGGGCTTCACGCCGTCGGAAAGGGCCGTTCGACCGCGCCTCGAGGCGCTTTTCGCCCACTCGCCCAACACGCTGTTCTTCACCTGTTTTTCCTCTTCAACACACCGCGTGCAGCAGATCATGGACCTCTCGGCGGAGGCGGGGCGCAAAGTGGCCTTGGTCGGGCGCAGCATGGTCACCACCAGCGAATTGGCCCACCAGTTGGGCCTGCTCAACATTCCCGACGGGCTGCTGTTGCGGCCGAACGATCTGATGAAGATTCCCCGCTCCGAGCGCACCGTGATCATCGCGGGCACCCAAGGCGAACCGCTGTCATCCATGTCGCGGGCGGCTGTCGGCAAGCATAGGCAGGCGGTGATCGAGGAGGGCGACACCGTCGTGCTGAGCGCAAGGCTGATCCCCGGCAATGAGAAAGCCATCTTTCGCATGATTGATCACGTTTACCAGCGCGGCGCCGAAGTCGTCTACGGGGAGATGAACCCGCCGCTCCATGTTTCCGGCCACGGCCGCCAAGAAGAGCTCAAGCTGGTGCTCAACCTCGTCCGCCCGAAGTACTTCGTGCCGATTCACGGCGAGTATCGCCAGCTGTCCGCTCACTTGCGGCTGGCCCAGCACTTGCGCTCTTTCGGACTCGAGAATTCGTTCTTGCTCCAAAGCGGGGATGTGCTGGAGATCGACTCCCAAGGCGCCCGCAAGGCGGATCGGGTGACCGTGGGACGGGTTTGCATTGATTCGGGGACGGGGGACGAAATTCTCGAGGAGCTGGTCATTCGAGACCGCCGGCATCTTTCCGAGTTCGGCCTCGTCGTGCCGATCGTGGCCATCAACCGCCACAGCGGACAGCTCGAGAGTCCCCCGGAAATCGTCTTTCGGGGCTTCGTCGTGCCCGAGGACAGCTCTCAACTGCTCGACGGCGCCCGCGACGTCATCAGCCGGACGATCGAAACATCCTCGGAAGAAGAAAAAACCGACTGGGGCGTGATGGAAGAAAAAATCCGCATCGATCTGAGACGCTATATCTCCCGTGAGACCTCGAGCCGCCCCCTAATCGCGCCCGTGATTCTGGAGGTTTGAAGAGATTCTGGAGCGCGGACCTGGGGCCGTTCCAGGGTCCGCCCTACAACGCAACGTTTGACAATCGAAGCAAGAGCAATCCTTCAGAGCCGGCACCCCGCGTGGTCAATTCGCGAAGAGACGCCCGCAGACTACGATGCCATCCGAGACGTCAACCGTCTCGCCTTCGAACGAGAAAGCGAAGCCCGGCTCGTCGATCAACTGCGCGCCGACGCCGATGTTGTAGCATCCCTGGTGGCCGCTAAGGGCGTTCAGGTCGTCGGGCACATCATGTTCAGCAAGTTGCCGATTGAGACCGATGCCGAGGTTTTGCGCGGCGCCGCTTTGGCCCCCATGGCGGTAAGGCCGGAGCTGTAGCACCAGGGGATCGGCTCCGCCTTGGTGAAACGGGGAATTCAACTCTGCCGGGACCGAGGCTATGTAGTGATCGTCGTGCTCGGTGAACCCACTTATTACTCGGGGTTCGGCTTCTCTCAGGAGCGAGCGAAAAGGCTGCGAAGCCCCTATTCCTCAGAGGCGTTGATGGCGCTTGAACTGACGCAAGGGGTGCTGAAGAGGGGAACCGGCGAGTTAAACTACCCCGACGCTTTCAGCCTTGTCGAGTAGGCACTCCCGTTCGATTGCTCAGCCCTTCGCTCGAGTCTGAAACAGGCGGCTGGCACACGACGAAGACCCGTAGCGCGGACCCGGCGCTGCTCCTGCGTCCGCGCCCTTGGGCTAGAGAAGGTAAAGCGAACAAACACAACGCCGACACACGGGATTCGTCGCCACGTCGAGGCCCGCCCGAAACCGAACAGCCGCAGGGCCGTTGACAATCTGCCGTAGGCCTTTCTCCCTAACATGGCCCAGCGGCTGATGAAAGAAGCACGGACGCACCTTGCCATCCGCTTCGACGACGGCCGAGACCCAGGGAGCATTGCACTGCGGGGCGATCGGCTCGACCAGCCCAAGCTGCGCCCGAAAGTGATGAACAATCCGGCGGAGTTTTTCGGGGCTTTCTCGAATGAAACCCGACTCGATATCCTGGATTCGATCGGTGATTAGCCTCTCGACTTCCGCTTCGAGCCTGTCGATTTGCTCTTCGCTCAGGGCTACTTCGGCTTGCCGCTCGGCTGGCCAGCCGCCGGACCGATTGAAAGCGCCTGACGTAACGTCAGCGGCCAGAAAAGAAACCGCGCCGAGGCCCAGCGCCCGGGCAGTGTCCACCGTCTGCCCGAGATAAGCGTGGTTGAGCCGCTGGACGGTAGCGCGGGCCGTGATCGGAAAGGAGGGGTCCAGCTCACGCAAGGCGTCCACCCCGGCTTCGAGCTTTTCAAAGGCCCCGCGGATCCTTCGGACTCGGTCGTGAATCTCGGGAGGACCGTCGAGCGAGACGATAACATCGTCGATCGACTCGACGATCCGCGTCGCGTCTCTTCGCACCAGCAGTCCAGTCGTCAGAATCGTCGTTCGGATCCCGCGGCTTCCCAGGAGTCGGGCCAGCCGGAACAGGTCGCTGTGCATCAGCGGTTCACCACCCGAGAAGACGACCCAGCGGACTCCCAGAGCCTCAATGTCCTGTTCGGGGTATGCACTTGACTCCCGAAGCCCCAACATATAGTATGCGGGCTCATGGAGGACTACCCGCGTACGCTGGAGGAGTTTGAGGGGCGTTTTGGCACTGAGCAGGCGTGTCGCGAGTATCTGATGCAACTGCGCTGGCCGCAGGGTTTTAGGTGTCCCCGCTGTGAAGGGCAGCGAACTCGCCGCAGTCGGCGGGGCCTGCTGCGCTGCGGACAGTGCGATTATCAGGCTTCGGTGACGGCAGGCACGATTTTCCAGGACACGCGTCTGCCGCTGCGCACCTGGTATCGGGCGATGTGGTGGGTGACGAGCCAGAAAAACGGGGCGAGTGCTCTGGGACTGCAAAGCATTTTGGGTCTGGGAAGCTACCGCACCGCCTGGGCGTTGCTGCACAAGCTGCGGCGCGCGATGGTGCGGCCTGGCCGCGAACGGCTCAGCGGCCGCGTAGAGGTCGACGAGACCTATGTTGGGGGCGAAGAAGAGGGACTGCACGGACGGCAGACGCAGAAAAAGGCACTGGTAGCCATCGCCGCTGAAGAAGACGGTGCGGGGCTAGGAAGGATCCGCATGAGGCGCATCCGTCGAGCTTCCAAGCACCAGCTACACGGCTTCATCCAAGAGGCTGTTGAACCCGACAGCACCATCCACACCGACGGCTGGGAAGGTTACGTCGGTCTGGAGGCGCTTGGCTATCGGCACGAATACGACTTTCTGGCAACTTCCAGCCAATCAGCCTCTGAGCTGTTGCCTCGTGTTCACCGTGTGGCTGCCCTGTTGAAGCGCTGGTTGATCGGCACGCACCAAGGCGCGGTAAGCCGTGAGCACCTGGACTATTACCTGGATGAGTACACGTTTCGCTTCAATCGACGACGCTCTCGGCACCGGGGAAAGCTCTTCTACCGGCTTGTCCAACAAGCCGCGGCCGTTGGCCCCACTACCTATTCAGAGATGGTCCAACACGTACGCGGCAGGCGGATCAGCCGACCACAAGATATGGGGTAGCCGGGAGTGAAGTGCATACCCCGATGTCCTGTAAGTGACTTTCCACATCGCCGGCGCTGATTTCCTCCGCGCTGGTAATCTTCCAGATGTCGCACATCACACAACGGCAATTGCAGCGACTGTGGGGGAATAGGGTCAGGATCGGCAGCGACTCGATCACGTGGGGCTGGGCGGACATCAGCGGTGTCCTCGGGGGCGGATCGGAGGCCCCGCTGGTCTCGGCGGAGGTCTGCTCGTCCACGCTCAAGATATCATGTCGGCCGGCAACGGTCGTAGGACTCGGGCGGCTCGGGCTTCGCGATTTACCGTTACCTCTGCTGTGGCGATTACCTACGAAGACGGTTACCTGTAACCGGTCTTTCCAAGGGTCCGTCCCCATTGCAAGACGGCCGATCCCTGTGCTGCAATGAGGGCGTTTGCGGCCCGTGGTCAGACCATGCGGCCTCGCGGACACAGAGGCGAAACCATGCGCTTGGTAGGAACGCTCCTATGTGTTCTTTGCTGCTCCACCCTCGGAGAGGCTGCTGATCCTCTGCTCTCCGAGATTCGATTGCGAGCGAACCCGGAAGACGGCCGGGTCCGTCCTTTTGAAACTCTGGTCGTGCAAGTCCTGGCGTATGGCGAGCTGACGGACGAGGCGGGGGAAACGAAGAAGGTACGCCTGCGCAAGGGCGGGGCGAAGCTCGCTGTCAAAGGGTCCGAAGCCGGTTGGCTCTCGAAACCCTTCCGCTATCAAGGGGAGGAGGAGGAGGCGTTCTACCAGCCGGAAGGCGCCGGCCTGGGTGCGATCATCTTTGGCCGGGCACAGAGCGACTTTGCCCTCAAAGACGGCGTCTTGTACACGGCTCCCGCCAAGGCCGGCAGCTATCAAGTCGACGCTGCGATGGACGGCAAGACGGCCTTCATCACGGTCACGGTGGACCCGAAAGCTCCTTCAAGGCGGCAAAGAGAGAAGGTCGAATTCCCCGACGAGCGCCCCTCTCGCGACCCCTACCGCCGCCTGGCGGAACACTATGCGCCTTTCGTGGCGCAGGAAACCTGGTTCCAGCCGAAGTCCGACTTCCTGGCGCGCTTTGACCTCGACGGGGACTGGCGGGGAGACAACAACTGGGATAGCGCCGACGCCGGTAGTTCGCAGGCCTACGTCTACTACGCCGCCATGGAGACCGGCACCCACTGGTTTCTGATCTACAATTTCTTTCACCCCCGCGACTACTCCGACAAGTGCGTGGCCGGCACCTGCCACGAGAACGACAATGAGGGTGCCGTATTGACGGTAGAAAAAGACGGTTCCGAGTACGGGCGCCTGATCGTGATGGAGACGCTCGCGCACAACAACGTGTACTCCTACCGATCCGACCGGCGCATCAAAAAGAACGTTCACAGCCCTGACGGCAAGATCGAGACCCATGACCAGTTCCACCCGGTCGTCTTTATCGAGGCAGGCGGCCACGGGGTCTATGGCTCGACCGGCAGTCATTCGCGGTACTCGATTTCCCAGGATCAATTCACCGCCGGAACGGGCGTAACCTATCTCTACAAAGGCGTGGCGGAGCGACCGCGCCACGGCAACGACCGCGAGGTCGGATACGAGTTGCTTCCGATCTACGACCACTGGTGGGTGAGAGCGCGGGAAGGCCGGGGCGGTCGGGAGCGTACGTTCGACGCCTACTACGCCTACCAGCCCTACGGCGGGCGGCCTCCTTCGGCCTATCCTGAAATCGCGGGGTCGTTTCTTGGCCGCAAGTTCGGATCGAACAAAGCGAAACCTTTCTGGGGTTGGCACGACCGCCGAACTCGCAAGAAGGAGGTACTGGCGACGGGTCAGTGGGCCTTGGATCCGGCTTACGCCGTATCTCAGAACTTGAGGATTCCCGGGCCGTTTTCGCTTGACTATGTATTTAACCCGTATCTGGGTATTGGGACGCCGTCCGCGCGGGTGCCGAGTGGAGCGTCGGAGGGACGAGTGCCGCAACCTGCCCAGCCGTCGGATGAGGGCCGTACCGAAGGCGACGCTATCTCTCGTCTCCAAGAGTTGCCGTCGGAGCCGAGCGGCGACTTCGACTTGACATCAAAGAAAGGCCAGTTTGACCTGCGCACGAAAGTCGATGGGACGGTGGAAGTGTTCATTCAGGGAGGGGTGCCGCGGTACCGCCTGGTCGATGGCCGGCCGCCTGTCGACAGCGGGTCCGACTATACCCAGCCCGTGCCGCGCGCCGCGTTCCGCAAGTTTGAGATCCAGAAGAAGGACGGCCGCGGCGATGTCCGTCTTCTGGAAGCGCCGTCGGAAAGCAATGATTTTACCGCGCGGTTGAAGATCTCCGATCCCAAAGGCGGCGACGACCGCTACCACGTTCGCCTGCGCTGGGAGCGGGACGAGTCGGCTCCGGCAACCCCGCCGGCCGCACCGGGGAGCCGCATCCTCTCCAAACACTTGGAGAACATTCGCCTTGTCGAGGACGTTCCCGAAGGGGGCGAATCGCTCGTCGATGAAACCCCAGCCGCCGTCCCCGACGATCCGGTGGGCGACGAGCTGCACTCCGATGAGAACCACCCGAACCGCTACAACCGCAACGAGGAGGGTCGCTTCGAGTTCCGTGGCCGAGTCGACGGGGCGGTTGTGTTTCGGATACGCGGTGATCGCGTCTTCGCGGAAACCATTTCCGGACGCCCGGTCGAAGTCGATCGCTTTTCGTTCTCCCAGCCGCTGCCGACGGCAAGGCTTAGTCACCTGGAAGTCGAGAAAAATGACGGTCGGGGGAAGATTGTTCTGTTGGAACGCCCTTGGGAGGGGAATCACTTCACGGCGACACTACAGGTTTCCGACCCCAAGAGAAGCGACGACCGCTACCATTTCCGCTTGCATTGGAGACAGTAGGAACGACAAACGGCTGTTGGAAACTCCGAAAAGTAAGTTCGTAGCGAGGATCTCGATGTTGAGATCCGCGGCCTTTTGCTCGAAATCGAGTAGCGCAGGAATAGAGAGACCCGCGGCCGGCTGCAGCGGGATGCTGTGAAACCAATGGTAACGGGCGAAGATTTCGAGCGACTCTCGTGGCACGATAACTTCATCTACGGCATCCACACCGGTTTCACGCAGACACTAGGGGGCAATCCCTTGATATCCGACCAGCAGCAGCTCCCGATATCCGATCGCGCCGGCCTCAACTTGGCGGAGCTTGCACGTGAGTTGGCAAGGGACGACGACGAGGGTCACAATGACAACGGTGCCAAAACCTTCTGATTCAATGGGGGGTTGCCCGCGTTTGAAGCCCCCTTTTAGCGATGGGCTCGGTGATGTCTCCGAATGACGACTCCATCATGACCAGCCACTTGAAAGGTGCGATATCCTCGCCATTGCGTACGAAGAACAGGGTCGGTAGTTGCTTGCTGGGGTTCACGCTGTGTTTAGACCCTTCCATTGGTCTCACCGCCGATTGGCCCCAATGGTTGGGACCGACCCGCGATGGCGTCTACGCCGATGAGGACCTGGCGGCTTCGTGGCCCAAGGATGGGCCACCCGTGTTATGGCGCAAGAAGGTCGGCCATGGCTTCAGCAACCCCGTGGTGAGCCGGGGGCGGCTCATCCTTTTCCACCGCCGGGGGGACAAGGAGATCGTCGAGGCTCTCGATGCGAAAACGGGAGAACCGCTTTGGTCTTTCGACTATCCCACTAGTTACCGCGACAGTTTCGGCTTCGACCCGGGGCCGCGCGCCTCCCCGGCGGTTGCCGGCGGAAGCGTCTTCACGTTCGGCGCGGAAGGCGTCTTGCACTGCCTCGACTTCGAGTCGGGGAAAAAGATTTGGCGCGTCGATACACACAAGCGCTTCGGCGCCGGGAAGGGGTTTTTCGGGGCGGCCTGTTCACCTTTGGTCTACACGAACGTGGTTTTCCTCAGCGTCGGCGGGCGAGACGGAAGCGGATTGGTCGCCTTCGATGCAGCCACTGGCGACGTGCTGTGGACGGCCACTGACGACGAGGCGAGCTATGCTTCGCCCGTTGCCGCTACCCTGGCGGGCGCGCCGCGAATCCTGTTTTTCACTGGTCGGGGTTTGGCCGGCGCCGACCCCGAAACGGGGAAGATCGCCTTTCAGCTCCGCTGGCGTGCTCGCAGTCGAGCCTCCGTCAATGCCGCCACGCCGCTGGTCATCGGCGAGTCGATCTTCCTCTCGGCTAGCTATGGAACCGGCGCGGTCTTGTTGCAAGTCCAGGGTGGAGGGCTTCAGAACCTCTGGTCGTCGAGCGATGTACTCAGCAACCACTACGCGACCAGCGTCTATCACGACGGCTACCTCTACGGATATCACGGCCGCCAGGAATACGGGCCCAGTCTGCGCTGCGTCGAGTTGACTACGGGAAAAGTTCGCTGGAGCAACGACGGGTTTGGAGCCGGCACGGTCACGGTGGCCGGCGGTCGGCTGCTGCTGATGCGCGAGGGCGGGCAACTGGTTTTGGCCGAGGCCTCGCCCGAGAGTTTTCGGCCAATTTCGAAAGCGAAAATACTCTCCGGCACGGTGCGCGCTTACCCGGCCATAGCCGATGGCCTGTTCTACGCGCGAAGCAAGGACAAGCTGGTCTGCGTGAACTTGAGGGAATAGGTTCGATCCCGTTTGCCGCTGCTCATCTGCCGAGCCGCCGTCGTGGGCGACCGGCAAACTATTTCGGGCAGCAGACGGTACCCTGACGTTTGAAAGTGGACGCGCGCCGCTTGCAACGGCGGTCTGTTTGTCGCGAGTCAGTCTCACGGGACTGCCTGGCTCCCCGAGGCCTGGTCGCGCGTCATATAGCGGATTCCCCGCCACGCCCGGAACTCCGGGCCCCCGTAGACCCCGAGACCCCCCGAGACCGGCTCCGGCAATCCGTCTATACTCGTCTAGTAGGCTATGAGGCTCCTCCCGGACGCCGAGCGAGTTCCGGTCGATCGGAAGTCCGAACTGCTTGCTACGCAGAACTTCGAAGGGGCGCGCGCCGGTCCTGGCATCACGATCGCAACGGCTTGAAACCTAGGGGCCGGCCCGAGTGGCCGAACTTTGAGGACTTGACGGCCATCGGTCGCGAAGCGCGTATCCCTCCCAGCCATCACAGTCACAGCGCCGGAGGTCTGGACGGAGACTCCAAGAAATGTCGCGCGAGAATAAGAGTCGTATCTCTTAACTCAGGCGCCTGAATACTACACCAAACTCTTCCGGGGGCCTGGCGGGCAGCATTAGCGACGATTGCACGCTGGTTGGAAGCCAGCCGCGTCTAGGATTCCACTGCTGGGAAGAGGACCGGCCCCTACTCCAAGGCCACTGTCACCGTGTTCGACCTGACTCCCCCGATGTTGAGAATGACGTCGATACTGTCGCCGGCAGGGGAGAGGGCGGGCACGCTGACGTTCACCTGATAGAGCGCTACGAGTCCCGGGGCCAGGCCGGAGAACAACACTTCAGTCTGCGTTCCACCGATACTCACCGTAGGCTGGGTAAGGGTTTCGCGCAGGGGAAGCTCGGCCGGAAAGCCGCTTGGCGGTGGGCTATTCACAGAGCCAAGGCCAGTCGCGTAGATCTCCAGCACTTCTTCGCCGCGTCGAGCCGGCCGGGAGTTTCCGAACTGGCCCAACGGGCCGGCGACCATCCCTCCCGCGCCCGCGATCAAGACGGCCCCTTGCCCCGCGCCGCTCAGCGCAAGACTGAACAGGCCCGGACTGAACTGTGCAAGTGGGACTTGTATGGGCGCGCTCGTTTGAACACCAGCGGTGAGGGTCAATTGTGCGACGGCCTGACCTTCGAGCTCCCAGGGGATTTGGATGTTGATCTGTCCAGCAGATGCGAAGAACAGCGGGGCTGCGATCGACCCGTTGAAGCGTACGAAGGCCTGGCCGAGCGTCTCTGACAGGGGAAGGGCCGAGGCCGCCTCCTGAACAGCAGCTAGTTCAGTGCCGAAAATGGACGCGGCTGATCCCGGTGCCAGCGCTTCTCCGGCGCCGAACGTCGCAGCGCTGACGACGCCCCCCACCGGGACTTCCGGGGAAAGCAGAGGGGCGGAGGGGTCGGCCACGATGCGGTAGACCGTGCTGCCACACCAATCAACTAGGTACAACTCGCCGGCTTCGTCTTGCCCGAACGAGGTAGCGCAGAAATTGGTCTGGAGGGGAGGGAGCTCCAGCCAGCTCCCGTCGGCCTGGACCGAACCGTAGAGCAAGCTTGTACAGTGATCGGAATAGAAATAGACGGCTCTTCTGGGATTTTAGTGGCTGGCGGCGGTGAGTGACGGATCCCTCGCCACTGTGAGGCCGACCTCCCGGAGCCTGCTTCGGTGCCATTCAAGGGCTTCGTGACAACTCTACGGCCCCCAAGGCCGGGCGGCGACTGCGTTGGCCAAAAAGAATTACTGATAAACAATAGGGTTACGAGTAGAGCAAGGCTGCTGGCAGGTAGTCGTACAGTCTCCCGAAGGCTGTGAAATGCGGATCCACAACTGTCATCCAGTGGCCACACTCAAAGAGATAACTCCCTGTTTATCAGTGTCTTATTCCCTTTACGAGTTGCCCACGACCGGACTGGCGTGTAGGGTATTTGGGGATTTCTTGGCCGCCTTTTGGGCTCCGATGTGACTGCGGGCGACGTCGGGTCGGCAGGATGGAGGAGCCGGCTACCCGTTGGCCACCCACTAAAAACCCGGAAGAGCCGAAATAGACACCCGCAAGTTGGGGAAACGCACTGCCGCGGTAGGGGTAACCACCAATAACAGCCCCGCCGCAGTCGCGGACCCCATCGTGAAGATCGGGGTCCTTCACCTGCAGATACTCGAGAATCGGCGGCGTAAGGGACTCGTCTCCGCAGCCTTCATCACGAAAGCGGCAGGTGTTGCCCTCCATAATGCGCCACCCGTAGTTCTCGCCCCCGCCGCTCGACGAAGGTTGGAAGCTAATCTCCTCTGGACCGCCCGCGCCCACGTCGCCGATGAAAAGGTCGCCCGTCAGCCGGTCGAACCCGAAACGCCAGGGGTTTCGTAACCCGTACGCCCAGATCTCGCCGCGCGCATTGGGAACGCCAACAAAGGGATTTGTTGGCGGGATTGCATAAGGGTCGCCGCCATCAACATCGATGCGCACGATGCTGCCAAGGAGGGTATCAAGACGCTGTCCCACGTTGTTAGGATCTCTGCTTCCGCCGCCGTCACCCAAGGAGACGTACAGGAATCCGTCGGGGCCGAATTCGAGGTGGCCGGCTTGGTGAAGGGATGTGAGCTGACCCACTCGCAGGACGATTTTTTCCGAGGTCGTATCAGCGAGGTTCGGATCATTCGTCACACGAAACCGAGAGATGATGAGATCTCCAACCTCCTCTGACGTTTCGGTGTAGCTGACGTAGAAGTAGCCGTTGTTTTCGTAGTCGGGGTGGAAAGCCACGTCGTAGAAGCCGCTTTCGCCTCTGCAGCAACCCACTCGCTCCTGTATATCGAGAAAGGTTGCGGTGACTTTCTCACCGTCTGAAATGGCAATTTTGCCCTTCTCTTGGGTAATGAAAAGACGCCCGGTTCCGTCGCCAGCATTGGTGACGGCAATGGGACGGACTAAAGGGCCAGCGACCGGCACAAAATCAATCTGGTCGAGAAGAGACGACTGGGCCCTCAGCGGCATCAGCACGATTACATGGAGGCAAAATACAGATATCAGCCACATCCCGCGGGTTTTCATCCAGTTGCCATACCCTACGAAGTCAAAGCTACAAGCAAAATCAACCGAGTTGGCTGGATTCATCCTTAAAGACGAGGATTTCCGATTTGGCTCCTCCGACGACACGAGTATATACCCTCACCCGGCGAAGCGCAACCATTAGTCTTGTCTCATGCAAGATGAGTCTGAACGAGGAGTTTGTTTCTCACACAAGATGAGCCTGAAGGATCGGGGAGTGGGCATGCTGGGAATTGACTATCCAAGTGCAAAACACCAGCAAGCTGAACCTGCAACAGATCCAGCAGTTTCTCCACTCCAGCGAGGAGATTCGATTCAAAGGCAAAGGGCGGGCCGAGATCTACACGTGGGTGGCGCGCACGCTTCGCCAGCACGGCTACAGCCGCCAAAACCGCGCCGACAAAGGGCTGCTGCGGCAGTATCTGGTCAAGATGACCGGACTGAGCCGGGCGCAAATCACGCGGCTGATCCAGCAGTACCGGCAGGGCGGAGAACTCCAACCCGCCCGCTACCGGCGGCATCGCTTTGCCCGCAAGTACACGCCCGCCGACGTCGAACTGCTGGCGGCGGTGGACGAGGCCCACGAAACCCTCAGCGGCCCGGCCACGCGCAAGATCCTCGAGCGGGAATACCAGCAGTACCAGCAGCGCGAATACGAGCGGCTGGCGGGGATCTCGGTGGCCCAGATCTATCGCCTGCGGCGGCGCAGAGCCTACCGCCAGCGGCGGCTGCATTTCACCAAGACCCGGCCCACGGCGGTGTCGATCGGCGAGCGGCGCCGGCCCGACCCGCAAGGCCAACCCGGCTTTCTGCGAGTGGATACGGTGCATCAAGGGGATCGCGATGGCGTCAAGGGCGTCTACCACATCAATGCCGTGGATGAAGTCACCCAGTGGCAAGTGGTCGGCGCCACGCCCGCGATCAGTGAAGCCTGGCTGGAGCCGTTGCTGAAAGCCATGATCGAGCAGTTTCCCTTTCGTATCCGCGGCTTCCATTCCGACAACGGCAGCGAGTTCCTCAATCGCACGGTGGAGAAGCTATTGAACAAGCTGCTGATCGAACAGACCAAGTCGCGTCCGCGGCACTCCAACGACAACGGCTTGGTGGAATCGAAAAACGGCGCGGTGATCCGCAAACACATGGGATATACGTACATCGCGGCGCCGCACGCGGGGCGCATCCAGCGCTTCTACCAACAGCACTTCAATCCCTATTTGAACTTCCACCGGCCCTGCGGACAGCCCGAGATCAAGACCGACGCCAAAGGCAAGCAGAAGCGGGTGTACCGCCACTACCAGACGCCTTGGGAATCTTTCGAGAAGTTGCCCGAGGCCGCCAGCTATCTCAAGCCAGGGCAGAGGCTGGAGGCTCTGGGCCGCATTGCCCAGGCCGAAAGCGACACGGCGGCGGCCCGCCGGATGCAGCGAGCCAAGCAGAAGCTGTTTGCCAGTTTCCGTTCCGCGAACACGCCGTGCTGAACAGCAGGAAGAGGGCTGTGGAAATGACGGGCGATGGAAAACGAGGAAAACCAAAACCAGGTTTCCCTTCGTTTCCCACCGCCCTTGGAAATCGCTCCGCGATTCCCACAATCCCACAACCCCGACGACGATTCTCCCCTTCCCAAAACTCAAAATCAAAAAGCCCGAAAGGAGCCCCAGCGACTCAAAAAGCCCCAACCCCCGTCTTCAGGCTCATCCTTCGATGAGAAAATGCTCCATTTCTCCACCCGAAAGAGGCGGCGGCTGAGGCGGGACCGATCGAGCCCCCTTCTTGCCCCTCATGGGGGCTGATCCGCCGCTGCGAAGTCAATTTCGCAGACACCCCTCCGAGCTTCCGTCTTCAGTACACAGATTCCGCATTCGCCAAGTGCGGTGCTAACCGCCCGGCACAGGCAGCGCCCAGATCCTCCGCAGCATGTCGCCAAACAGCCGCCGGTTCAGATGTCCCTCCGCGAACAAGAGCCAGTAATACCGCGCGTGTTTAATCAGCCGTCCGCCCGTCTTCATCAGCCGGTGCTGCAAGCTCGTCAGCGACCAGTTCTTGATTCGCTGCGGCAGCCCGAGCCGCCGCCAGAGATTGCCCAGGTTGTAGGCCAGCACGCTTAACTGCAAGCGCACCTCGTTCGCCCGGAAGCGATGGCACGACAGCCGCGTCCAGTGCGTCGCTTGCTTACCTTCTTTGATCCACTGCTCCGCCGTGCCGCGCTTGTTGTAGAAACGCACTACCGACCGGCTTGGCAAGCTCATGTTCGTCACGATAAAACCGACGCGCGCGAACAGCTCGCCCTGGTGGTGCTCGACCTTGGCGACAACTCGTCTCGGCTTCTTCCAGCTCTCCGCCTGATAGCGAAAGCTCTTGTAGCGCACTAGCGGCTTGCGGCCGGGCCTCCCCGGCGGACGAAACAGGATGTCTTCGATCTCTAACTCCAAGCTCCTGTTGGCCGGAATGCGGATGGCGTACTGCACGCCGCGTTCCTCCGAAGACTCATAAACTTCCGGCTTGGCAAAGGCCGCATCGCCCCGGAAGGCGACCTGCTTGCCCGCAGCCTGTTGGCGCTCGATCTCCGGCAACAATAGCTCATCCCAGTCCTCGGCGCTGTGCACGTTGCCGGGACGCAGCTTGGCAGCGAGGCAATCACCATGACCGTTGAACAAAAGCAACGGGTGGTAGCAGACCGACTCGAAGTGTCCGTTGTAGGCACTGCCTTCCTGTTGGCCATGGACCGGACTCTCGGTGGAGTCCATGTCCAGAACGACCCGCTCGGAGTCGTCGAACGCCTCCGCTTGCCCGACCAGCTCTCGGTTCAGCGCCATCAGCCCCAGCAGGTTCTCTTCGCTCGCCAGCATCTCCGTTTCGAAGCCGTGCAGCGTCGAGGTCAAGGCCGCACCGCGATCCCAGATCTTCTGCGAGCCGATCAAGCGAAACGTCGGATCAGCCGAGACCCGCACAGCGTCGTTGAGGTCCTCGTAGCCCGCCAAGCGGCTGTAGATCGACTGCCGCAACAGATCAGCGAGCGTGAACTGCTTGTTTGTGCCTTGCCGGGAGTCGCTGAGATGCTCCTCGATCAGCTTCCCGAGACCGAGCCGTTCGTCCAACTCGCGAATCAGAATCAGCCCGCCATCCGAGGTGACTCGCGATCCTTGGAAATCGATTTTGAGAAATCCGTTGAAGGTGAGCTGAAACGGCTTGTTTTCTTTTTCACCCATTGGGTGTTGGCCTCCGTGCGTCCTGACAGGGCTTGAACCCCTATGAATAAAGACGCTGAAGGTCGCTGGAAGGTCGGAACGTCTGAATCAAATTGGAAATGCGGGTTCAAAGGTCCCGGCGGCCTTCCATGGCTTCCATCATGGTCGCCTCGTCGACGAACTCAAGCTCGGCGCCGACCGGCACGCCCATGCCGATCCTCGAGACACGTACTCCCAAAGGCTTCAAGAGCCGGGCTAAGTAAGTCGCTGTGGCCTGGCCTTCCGACGTCGGGCTAGTGGCGATAATGATTTCCTCGACTCGATCCTCCCGCAGCCGCTCGATAAGGTTCTTGAGTTTTAAGTCCTCGGGCTTGATGTTTCGCAGCGGGGAAAGCGCCCCGTGCAGGACGTGGTAGCGGCCGTTGTATTGGCGGGTTCTTTCGATGACGATGATGTTGTTGGGCTGTTCGACGACGCAAAGGGTTTTCGAGGAGCGGTTGGGATCTTGGCAGAAGTGACACAGTGGGCTTTCCGCCAAGTTGTTGCATCGCGCGCAGAGCTGAATCTTCTCCCGCATGTCGAGGACGGCTTGGGCCAGGCGGGCAGCATCCGCTTTCTCGACGCCCAGTAGGTGGAACGCCATGCGCTGGGCCGATTTCGATCCCACTCCGGGCAGGCGCTTGAGCTCGTCGACCAAGCGAGACATCGACGCGGCAAGATCTTCCATGGTTCGATCGAGGGATAAATCCGTTGCTGAACGTATCGTTGGGTACGTCAGACGGTGATCGATGGTCTGGTACCGCTTTTGGCGTAGGCGATTTGAACGGTTCTCCGATACCCCATCTACTCCGCGACTAACCCAACATCCCGGGCGGAAGCCCCATGCCGCCCAACATGCCGCCCATTTTTCCCTGGGCTTCTTCGTCCACGCGCTTGGTCGCCTCATTGACGGCCCCGCGAATCATGTCCTGCAGCATTTCCCGGTCCTCGAACGCCTCGGGATCGATCTCAATGGAGAGAACACTCTTCTGGCCATCCATCTTGACGGTCACCATGCCGCCGCCCGTAGACGCCTCGACGCGGATCTCGGCGATCTGCGCCTGCAACTGCTCCTGCATCTTCTGGGCCTGCTGCATCATCTTCTGCATGTTACCCGGCATTTTCACGATGAATACTCCTTGAGGTTTCTGACTTCCCGAACCTGGCCGCCGAAAAGTTCGTGGAACTTCCGCACTTCCGGGTCGGCCAGCGCCCGAGCCCGGGCGTCGTTGTGCCCCGTGGTTGACTCCGCCGCGTCTGTGCTCGCTTCCCCTCGAGTCTCCGGCGGCAGCGACACTCCTCTGACCTGATCGGCTGAAGCTGCTGCGTTCGCGCCCCCGTCGGCGGGTTCGCGAGGGTTCCCCAGTGTATCACTGTGCTCGGAAATACCAGATTCGACGCGGCTTGCGGGTCCGTTTACCGCCTTCCGGCCGACTGCCGACGTCGCGGATACGGGACCCGAGGATGACTCCCCCAACCCGCCCGTAGGCGACCCGACCGGCGGCCAGGATTGAGATTCACCCCATCCCGCCAGGACCTTCTCTATCGACTCGAGTTGACCGGCGTAGACCAGCTTTAGCAAGCCGACTTCCAAGCGCAGTCGTGGCTGCGAGGCCTGCTGCAAGTCGCGGTAGAGGTCCAACAAGAGATTCACGTATCGCGTTAGGTCCTCCTCGCTAAAATGTTCTAAACACGATGATAACTTCTCTCGCTCCTCCTCGCCAGCCGTAACCAGTTGCGTTTTCTCACCGGCAATCTTCATGACCAGCAAGTTGCGGAAGTGGCGGGTCAGCTCAGCGCTGAAGTGCTGCAAATTGCGGCCTTCTCGAAACAGCCGGTCGACAATCTCGAGCAGGGTATCGGGCTTGCCTTCCCGCAAGGCCTCGACGATGGTCTGTGTAATCTCGGCCGGGATCGCGCCCAGCAGGTCTCGGACAGGTTCCACCTCGAGCTTTTTGCCGAAGCAGGCGATGGCTTGGTCCAGGGTCGAAAGGGAATCTCGAATACTCCCGTCACCGGCCAGTGCAATCGCCACCAGAGCGTCGGCGTCTGCTTCGACACCTTCCTGGCCGCAGATCCACTCCATGCGCTTGACCACGAGTTCGACCTCGACCGTCCGGAAGGGGAACATCTGGCAGCGGGAAACAATAGTCGCGGGAAACTCGTGAGGCTCGGTGGTGCAAAGAATGAAGACTACCCATTCCGGCGGTTCCTCGAGTGTTTTCAGGAGCGCGTTAAAAGCGTCGGAGGTGATCTGGTGCGCCTCGTCAATGATGAAAACCTTGTAGCGGTCGCGCGCCGGTCTGTAGCGCACGTTCTCGCGCAGCTCCCGAATGTCGTCGATGCGACGATTGGAAGCGGCGTCGATCTCCATCAGATCGATCGAGTTGCCGGCGGCGATTTCGGTGCAACTGGGACACGTCAGGCAAGGCTCGGGGGTGGGTCCTTGCTCGCAGTTGAGCGCTTTGGCCACGATGCGAGCCATCGTCGTCTTGCCGGTGCCGCGCTGTCCGGAAAAGATGTACCCATGTCCTACGCGTCCCTGCAGCAGGGCATTGCGAAGGGTTTGCTTAACATGTTCCTGGTTGACGACGTCGTCGAACGTCTGGGGCCGATATTTACGGGCGATGACCTGATACATCGAAGTGGCTCTCAGCCCTCGGGACCGGGGCGAGGAATTTTGAATTCGCCGGCACCACGGGATCCCCGGATTTCCCCCGGCTTGGCGGACGGCTAAGGTGGCGCGCCCTTAGGCTGATGTGAGGGAATATCCCAACCGCTCGGAATCCTCACTCGGACTTTTCCTACCACCGAGCGTCAGCAACCTGGACCGCAAAGGGCTCCGGGTGATCCGCGGCACGCGACAGAGGCCACTACCGTTGCTTCCTTCCGGACCTGGCGGGGTTCGCAGCGTCTCGCTGCACGGGGCCCGGAACCCAACCGTCTATCCTACCACTTCAGTCGCCGCTTACCAACGACCAGTCTTGTCTCATGCAAGATGAGTCTGAACGAGGAGTTTGTTTCTCACACAAGATGAGCCTGAAGGATCGGGGAGTGGGCATGCTGGGAATTGACTATCCAAGTGCAAAACACCAGCAAGCTGAACCTGCAACAGATCCAGCAGTTTCTCCACTCCAGCGAGGAGATTCGATTCAAAGGCAAAGGGCGGGCCGAGATCTACACGTGGGTGGCGCGCACGCTTCGCCAGCACGGCTACAGCCGCCAAAACCGCGCCGACAAAGGGCTGCTGCGGCAGTATCTGGTCAAGATGACCGGACTGAGCCGGGCGCAAATCACGCGGCTGATCCAGCAGTACCGGCAGGGCGGAGAACTCCAACCCGCCCGCTACCGGCGGCATCGCTTTGCCCGCAAGTACACGCCCGCCGACGTCGAACTGCTGGCGGCGGTGGACGAGGCCCACGAAACCCTCAGCGGCCCGGCCACGCGCAAGATCCTCGAGCGGGAATACCAGCAGTACCAGCAGCGCGAATACGAGCGGCTGGCGGGGATCTCGGTGGCCCAGATCTATCGCCTGCGGCGGCGCAGAGCCTACCGCCAGCGGTGCATTTCACCAAGACCCGGCCCACGGCGGTGTCGATCGGCGAGCGGCGCCGGCCCGACCCGCAAGGCCAACCCGGCTTTCTGCGAGTGGCGGTGCATCAAGGGGATCGCGATGGCGGGAATATCCGTGGATGAAACCGCTGGCAAGTGGTCGGCGGAATCCTCACTCGGACTTTTCCTACCACCGAGCGTCAGCAACCTGGACCGCAAAGGGCTCCGGGTGATCCGCGGCACGCGACAGAGCACTTCAATCCCTATTTGCCAGCCCTGCGGACAGCCCTACCGTTGCTTCCTTCCGGACCTGGCGGGGTTCGCAGCGTCTCGCTGCACGGGGCCCGGAACCCAACCGTCTATCCTACCACTTCAGTCGCCGCTTACCAACGACCAGTCTTGTCTCATGCAAGATGAGTCTGAACGAGGAGTTTGTTTCTCACACAAGATGAGCCTGAAGGATCGGGGAGTGGGCATGCTGGGAATTGACTATCCAAGTGCAAAACACCAGCAAGCTGAACCTGCAACAGATCCAGCAGTTTCTCCACTCCAGCGAGGAGATTCGATTCAAAGGCAAAGGGCGGGCCGAGATCTACACGTGGGTGGCGCGCACGCTTCGCCAGCACGGCTACAGCCGCCAAAACCGCGCCGACAAAGGGCTGCTGCGGCAGTATCTGGTCAAGATGACCGGACTGAGCCGGGCGCAAATCACGCGGCTGATCCAGCAGTACCGGCAGGGCGGAGAACTCCAACCCGCCCGCTACCGGCGGCATCGCTTTGCCCGCAAGTACACGCCCGCCGACGTCGAACTGCTGGCGGCGGTGGACGAGGCCCACGAAACCCTCAGCGGCCCGGCCACGCGCAAGATCCTCGAGCGGGAATACCAGCAGTACCAGCAGCGCGAATACGAGCGGCTGGCGGGGATCTCGGTGGCCCAGATCTATCGCCTGCGGCGGCGCAGAGCCTACCGCCAGCGGCGGCTGCATTTCACCAAGACCCGGCCCACGGCGGTGTCGATCGGCGAGCGGCGCCGGCCCGACCCGCAAGGCCAACCCGGCTTTCTGCGAGTGGATACGGTGCATCAAGGGGATCGCGATGGCGTCAAGGGCGTCTACCACATCAATGCCGTGGATGAAGTCACCCAGTGGCAAGTGGTCGGCGCCACGCCCGCGATCAGTGAAGCCTGGCTGGAGCCGTTGCTGAAAGCCATGATCGAGCAGTTTCCCTTTCGTATCCGCGGCTTCCATTCCGACAACGGCAGCGAGTTCCTCAATCGCACGGTGGAGAAGCTATTGAACAAGCTGCTGATCGAACAGACCAAGTCGCGTCCGCGGCACTCCAACGACAACGGCTTGGTGGAATCGAAAAACGGCGCGGTGATCCGCAAACACATGGGATATACGTACATCGCGGCGCCGCACGCGGGGCGCATCCAGCGCTTCTACCAACAGCACTTCAATCCCTATTTGAACTTCCACCGGCCCTGCGGACAGCCCGAGATCAAGACCGACGCCAAAGGCAAGCAGAAGCGGGTGTACCGCCACTACCAGACGCCTTGGGAATCTTTCGAGAAGTTGCCCGAGGCCGCCAGCTATCTCAAGCCAGGGCAGAGGCTGGAGGCTCTGGGCCGCATTGCCCAGGCCGAAAGCGACACGGCGGCGGCCCGCCGGATGCAGCGAGCCAAGCAGAAGCTGTTTGCCAGTTTCCGTTCCGCGAACACGCCGTGCTGAACAGCAGGAAGAGGGCTGTGGAAATGACGGGCGATGGAAAACGAGGAAAACCAAAACCAGGTTTCCCTTCGTTTCCCACCGCCCTTGGAAATCGCTCCGCGATTCCCACAATCCCACAACCCCGACGACGATTCTCCCCTTCCCAAAACTCAAAATCAAAAAGCCCGAAAGGAGCCCCAGCGACTCAAAAAGCCCCAACCCCCGTCTTCAGGCTCATCCTTCGATGAGAAAATGCTCGACCAATCGAACGCCGGGACGGTGCAGCCCACGAGCAACCATTGCACCTGCCTGGCGCGAGGTTAGGCCGCGCTTCTCTCAGCGCCGCCGGCGCGACCGGCGGGGGGCGATTCGCTCTAAGAGTTCCCCTTCCCCGAGCGATCCGGTCCGCACTTCGAGGTTGTCTTGCGATCCGGCGGCCACAAAGCTTGCCTCGAACCAATCCGTGGGGAACGACGGAACGGCCTGATAGAGCAGAGTACGGCCCGGCGGTAGCAGGACAGCGGCCGCCCGAAAATCGCCCGCCTTGCGAAGACCGGGGATGAAGAATTTCCGCTCGAATTCCTCATCGGAATCAGCGGCAAACCCGTCCAGGTCGGCGACAAGGTCAACGGGCCCCTCCGCGAGGGCCGCTGCGAAGAGGGTCCAGACGCCGGCAGGTCCCACGCCGACGAGGTTGACCTGTTCCGAATCAAAGGTCCTTCGCAAGTAAGTCAGTGCCGTGAGGATGTCCTGAACCCGATGGGCGCTATCCGTGCGGTTGAAAGTGGTGAAGAACCGCCTGGCGGCTTGCTTCAAAGGCTTGGACGTTCTCTTCGCCCGACCAATCTGGAAGACATCGATTCCCATCACGGCGCCCCCACGCTTCAGCAGTGCGCGCACAAACCCGTCCAAGCTCTCCGATGAGCTCATGACCCAGGCGGTCCCTTCCGGATGCACGATCAGCGTGGGAGCCACAGTGGGCTTGGCGCGCCGGGGCCGAAGAATGACGGCCGGAACCCGATCGCCCTGCTTGCGGCGTCCAATGACCACAACCTCGCCATTCGGCAAAGGGCTTAAGGGCTCGGATACCAGTTCGTTTTTCGGCGGAGGGGCGGCCATGATGGAGAAGGCCAGCCGTTCGCGCAACCACTCACTCGCCCGGCTAAGAGACTCCGCGTCCCACGGCGCGAAAGATGCAATTTGCTCCCGCGCTTCCTGAATTCGGTCCGAGACGAACGCCTCGAGGTCCACGGCTCGGCTGGGCAACTCACGGCCCCACAAGCTCAGCATGCTGCTCAAACGGCCCACCTGGAAACGTTCCTCTTGGAGGCCCGCCAAGCTTTGGCGGCCAAGAATCTTCTTTCCCAGGAACGCATACACGGCCTCTCGGCTCTGTTGGTGGTAGTTGTGAGGCGAGTCGAACTGAATGCTTTCGAGCTCGTCTTCGGCGCCGAACAGAGCATAGATCTTCTTGATGGCGGGGAACTCGTCGGTCGGTGTGTTGCGCGTCCAATCGCCTGTCGCGGAGACAATCAGCATCGGTCTCGGGGCCATGAGCGCCGCCAGCTCCACGTTAAACGTGTCAAGGCGCAGATTGGCCGCATTCTCGCAAACCGAGCCGCCCTGCATGATGGCGGAGATCATATTGACGGGCGCGGCGTAGCGGATGCGGTCATCGACGGCCGACAACAGAAACGCCTGAGTCGCCCCACCCGACGCGCCCGTGATCGCTAAGCGATTGGCGTTAAGGTAGGGCAGGGAAGAGAGGAAGTCCACGGCGCGAATGCTGTTCCACAATTGGAGGCCCAGAAGGCTCACGCCCCACAATTCCTCACGCTTGTCCCCGAATCCATGCGGGAGTTGAACGGTGTCGCCATACCCCACCATGTCGTACGTGAAAACAACATAGCCCTGTCGCGCCAACGTGATTGCGCGCGCCGGCACCGAGCCGGTTGGCCTGTCGGCCAGCCGACCGTAACGCCAGTGGCCGTGCGGAGAAACAACTCCAGGGTAACGGCCGCCCTGCCCGATCGGCCGGTACAAATTGCCACCTAGAAAAAATCCCGGATACGTCTCCAGCAGAACCTTCTCGGTAATGTAGCCCTTTCGTTGGACCCGGCCGAAGACCTGAGCGTTAAGCGGCTTTTTTTCCGGAAGGGGCGCCAGACCGGCGCTGTGGAGGATTCGCTTGCGCAAGAACGCCGCGCGCCGCTTCCAAACCTCCAGGCTGGAGTATTCCGGCATCTCATAGTGCATACGGTTGTGCCGGACCAGGTGGCGCCGATCACTCTCGGGCAACGGTTCCGCGAAAGCGGCAACGGGGAGAACGAAAACCGCCAGAGCAAGCATTCGGACGCGCATAGGGTCCAATTCTATCGAAGGCTGGGGTGCATCTGAAACCCGACACCGGCCGCGTTGGCATCGATCCAATCCAAGAACTCATCAACTTGTCGGAACACGGCAGTGGGGTTGTGAGCCATCAGGACGCCGGAGTCGGACGTCGACGCCCAAGCGGCCCCGAACGCTGTCGCCCCCACCTGTTGAGCGGCGCGGATATCAGAAGGTGAGTCGCCGATGGACGCCACCTGACGAGCTTCCAAGCGCCACTTTTCGAGGACGCGACTCATGCTCTCGGGCTTCATGCCTCCGTTCGGGGAGCCGGTCTCGACGACATCGAACATCTTGTCTAAGCCGAAGACTTTCAGGGAGGTCGTGGTGGTGCGCAACCCTTTCCCGGTCACGATTGCCAGCCGAACGCCCCTCCTTCGCAGAATCTTCAAACCAGTGGCAATTCCGGGAAACGGCAGCGGACAGCGATCGTGCGCCCTCTCGTAAGCTTGGTAGAAATTGCCTAGACACTCTCGGCAACGATCGGGGACCAAATCTCGAATAATTCCTTCCTCCGTCGGGCCGAACAGGGCGCGTACTTCCTCATCTGAATAATTACGTCCCAGGTATTCGCGGAAAACTTCGCGAAACGCAGCGTAACAGACCGGCAGTGTGTCGCCGATGGTTCCATCAAGATCGAAAATGAATCCTTGAATGCTCATCCGTCGTCTGTTCTCACGCCGCCGACTCGGAGCGGCCGGATGTGTTCGGTTCCCGGTAACGGGCCAACCCTATGGCGGACTAGAATAGCAAGAGTGGAAGTGTATTTTGTAAGGGCGCAATTCATTGCATCAGGGAGGGAGCGGCCACGGCGGGCGCGATGAATCGCGCCCCTACGGATAATTTGGGGTCACTCCTGACTGATGAGGGCTGTCCTCGACTCTTTTACACCCAAAAGGGAGAATCTCCAGGTGAAAAACACATCCTCAAGGCAGCACGGATACAGTGCCTCGCCAAGTAACCAGCCCCAACTACCCGAGCCTTCGTATGCGGAACGGGCGCGCACACTGGCCTACGTGGGCCGGGTGGGGTCGCTCTCAACATGTTCGCAAAAGCGCCCGGGCTGGCCTTTCGGCTCCGTGATGCCCTACGCCTTGGACGAAGGGGGCCGACCGATCTATCTGATCAGCAGCATGGCCATGCACACCCAAAACATCGTCACCGACCCAAAAGGATCGCTGTTAGTGACGCAACCAGACGGGGATGGGGACGTGCTCGGCGCTTCTCGCGTAACCCTGATGGGGGAAATCGCCCGCGTTGCCGACGACGATACACCGCACGTACGGGAGCTGTATCTAGCGTCCTATCCGAACGCCTCCTACTGGGTCGATTTCGAGGACTTCAACTTTTACCGCATGGATATCGTAGATGTTTACTACGTCGGAGGATTCGGGGTCATGGGTTGGGTCTTCGCCGAGGACTACCTGGCCGCCGCCCCCGACCCCCTCGCTGACGACGCCGGCGGGATCATCAGTCACATGAACGACGACCACGAGGACACCTTACTGCTGCTGGCGGGAACGCAGGCGAAAATCGTAGGCTCGACGGCGCGGATGACCGCCGTCGATCGCCTGGGTTTCCATGTGCGCCTTGAGACGGCTGACGGCATGAGGGGAACGCGCATCGCTTTCAGCCGGGAAGTCGGCAGCCCCGAGGAGACGCGCCGAGTGTTGGTCGAAATGGTAAAAGCGGCGAAGACAGAAGTGAATGAGTGAAGGATAGCGCCGACCGCCATGGCCGCTCGGTCCAAGCCTCGGCGGTTTTTCATCGCTTTGAGTGGGCCGCCCAAGACCCATTCCCCAAATCGTCCTTGCGCCGCCCCGCCTTTAGACGATCCTCTTGCCGACGGCGACACCTCGGATGTTAGGCGCTAGCCCGCATTTCTCACCACCTGACGGTCGAAGCACGCGATAAGCCCGCCATTACCGCGTCGCGCTTGCTCGCCGCGCTCAACGTACTGTTCAAGTACGCCCGCATTATTCAAGAAATGCGGCGCCGAGCGTCGCGCGCCTTGTACTGACGGGCCTTTCACGCACTTCGCCTCGCCACCTGGTGAGAAAAGCGGGCTAGTGAGAACGATCCATTGTGGGCTTGCGTCCCCGGATTCCCGCCCACAGCTCTTCGGCGAAGGCGCGAATGAAGCGCAGGCCGGCATCCAAGGAATGGACCTTGCTGACGCCTCCGATCCGCTGGCCCTCGTGTGTTGGGAATTCCACGATGTTCAGGCCGGCTCGGAGGGCTCGGGCGGTCATGCGGTACTCGACCGTGCAGTCCTCGGGAAACGGCTCGAGCGCCGGCAGCGCGGTGCGGCGGAAACCCCGGTAGCCGTTGATGGAGTCGGTGATGAAAGCGTCCCGGGGCCGCGGGTTGAACACCAGATTCAGCGCCAGGTTGAAGACATTATTGACCCAGCGCCGTGGCTTGAGGAGTTGGTCGTCTTCCTCGTTGACCGCGCCCTCCATCATCCGCGAGGCGATTACGAGGTCGGCTCCCTCTTCCAGGTGGTCGGCGAGCCGCCCGAGGTCGCCCGGGTTCTCGTTACCGTCGGGCGAGAAAAAGGCGAAGCCGTCCGCTTCCGAGCTGGCGACGCCGAGGCGGAAGGCCTCGCCCCGCCCGGGCCGGGACTGCCCGAGCACCCGGATCCCCTGTTCCCTGAGGTACTCGACCGAGCCGTCGCTGCTGCCACCGTCGATGGCGAACACGCGATGGAACCGGTGGCGCGGGATGCGCGGCGCCGTGACTTTCAGGCCCTCGATTTGGGAACGAGGTCCCAGGCAGGTGGCGGGATGCTGTCCAAGTCTCGGATACGGGCCCGGACATTGCTCCGGCGGATCCCGCCCTGGGCGTCGCGGGAGACGACACCGGCCACGGTGCCCGGATCGCGAGGACCGGGGCCACAGGGCAGTCCCTCACCCGCTACGCGATTTCCCTGGGGCCCGTCCCCCCGAAACAGCACGTCAACCAGTTCGACGAGTGCCTGCTCTCCTTCTCCGAGGACGCAGTAGTCGACCTCGGGCACCGTCGCCAACGTGAACTCGGGAACGGGCCGTGATGTGCTCACCCCCAGTCACAATGGGCACGTCCGGGAGCCGTCGCCGGATCATGCGGATTAGGCGCCTCACCTCAGGCCAGTCCTGCGAGAACATGCAGGAAACCCCGACTAAGTCGACGTCTGAGGTCTGCGCCACTCTATCGGCGATCTCCTGACTGGTGAGACCAATCCCAGCGATACGGCCGTCGAACAGGGACGTTACCTGGAAGGGGATCTCTCCGACCCCGTCCACGATGCGGACCTCGTGGCCCACCTCCCGCAGACTGGAGGCAAGATAGGCGGGACCGATCGGAGGCGTGCGGGGACCGGAGTCCGACCAATTGGGAACCAGAAGCGGGGACGGACGAGTGTCACTTTCACCATAGAGAGCGTCTCGCTGACCAGCCTAGACGTTACGATCTATTGTCAGACATAGGAGTTGCCTTTGCCAATGGAACTACAGTGCTCTTTTGAGCTAGGGCTATCGACTAGCAGTACCTCCTGCGGTTACTTAGTCGTCCCCGAAAAAACGAGGATGTCCGCAACTCCGTTGAAACCAAGCGGCCCTCCGGGACCTCTAGTCTACGCCGCGCGGCCCTGAGCCGCAGGCGGTCGCGGACGAAGATTTTCCAACGCGGCGACTAGCTTCGGCAAGTCCCGATAGCCCTTGACCTTGCGGCAGTTGCCCTCGGCCACCACAGCGCCGATCCCACCCAGCGCTCCACCCGCCCACCTTATCTGGTGGCTTTCGGCATATTACTCTTGGTGGTCCTAGCCCGCTTTTCTCACCAGGTGGCGAGGCGAAGTGCGTGAGAGGCCCGTCAGGACAAGGCGCGCGCCGCTCAGCGCCGCATTTCTTGAGTAACGCGGGCGTACTCAAACAGTACGTTGAGCACGGTGAGCAAGCGCAACGACGTAATGGCGGGCCTATCGTGTGCTTCGACCGTCAGCTGGTGAGAAATGCGGGCTAGTCTTCTTCGCGAGCCGACTTTGGAAAAGGAGATCCGCGGTGGAGTGATGAATGACCCCCGGCAGCGCTAAGAAACAACAAGGCGTGCGTGGCCAAGGAACGGACATCTTCCGCTCCCGTCTGTCCCGCGCCTGCCTTTAGGCCGCATCTCGCTTCACTCCTCGACGCCCATTTGCGACAGCCGATAGCGCAACGCATTCCGGGTCATCCCCAGCAATCGCGCGGCCTGGCTCTTGTTGTCGCCGGCTCGGCGCAGAGCCTCGCGGATCAGATCCTGCTCGTACTGCTCGAGGGTCATCCCTTCGGGCAGGAAAGACGCTTCCGATTGTGAAGACACGGTCGCGTGGTCGAGTCGGATGTCGTCGGCCTCTATCGTCTCGGAGCGGGCCAACACCATGCCGCGCTCGATGATGTTCTCAAGCTCGCGGACGTTCCCCGGCCAATGGTAGGCCATGAGCTTCTCCGCGGCCCCCTGCGAAATAATCCGCATGCGATTCCCCGTGTCGCCGGCGAATTTCGCGAGGATGTGGTCCAACAAATAGGGGATGTCCTCTTTTCGCTCGCGGAGTGGTGGAAGGCTAATCGGCACCACGTTCAAACGGTAGTAGAGATCTTCCCGGAAAGTGCCCTGTTCGAGAGCCGCCCGCAGGTCCTGGTTCGTAGCCGCGATGATGCGTACATCGACATGGATGGTCTTGCTGCCTCCCAAGCGCTCGAACTCCCTTTCTTGGAGCACGCGCAGCAGCTTGACCTGGACGGCGGGCGGCACGTCGCCAATCTCGTCCAAAAAAACGGTGCCGCCGTCGGCCTGTTCGAACTTTCCTTGATGAGACTGCGCGGCGCCCGTGAACGCACCCTTTTCGTACCCGAACAATTCGGATTCCATCAGGTTCTCGGGTATGGTCGAACAGCTGATCTTAGTGAAGGGAGCATCCCGTCGCGGGGAATGGTGATGGATGGCGCGTGCCAGAAGGCCCTTGCCCGTGCCGCTTTCGCCGCCCAGCAGTACGGTCGCGCGAGTCGCGGCGACGCGGCGGGCGGCGTCAAAAACCTCTTGCATCTTCGCGCTGTGACCGATGATGTGTTCGAAATCGTAGCGGCGTTCGAGCTGGGCCCTGAGTTTCACGTTCTCGTCACGCAGGGCGTGCAGCTCGAGGACCTTGGCGATCGTGATCATCAGATCGTCGAGGGAGAAGGGTTTCAAAAGATAGTCGCCGGCCCCGGATTTCATCGCTTCGACCGCGGTCTCGACAGTTCCGAACGCCGTCATCACGATCACGGGCAGGGAAGGAAAACGGGTACGAACTTGGCGCAGAAACTCCACCCCGTCGATCCCCGGCAAACGCAGGTCCGTCAGCGCCAGGGCGAAATCCGCGCCGCTCCCCGGCGTATCTAACGCCTTCAGCCCCTCTTCCGCCGAGGCGGCCTTGGTGACCTCATATCCCTCGCCGGTAAGCTGGATCTCCAGCACCCGCCGCATTTTCGCCTCGTCGTCGACGATCAGGATCTTCTTGGTCACGACGCACTTCCCATGGGCAAAAGGACCCGAAACGTAGACCCCTCGCCCGCCGTGCTGACGACGGAAATCTTACCCCCATGGCTGTCGACAAACTTGGAGACGATAGCCAGCCCTAGCCCGACTCCGGTCGGCTTGGTGGTATAGAAGGGATTAAAAATGCTCTCCAGTTGATCTTCGGGAATCCCCTCGCCGGAATCCGTCACCTCAAGCCGAGCCATCGAGCCGTTGCGGCCTGTGGTTACCTTGAGCACACCGCCTTGCGGCATCGCTTCTTGGGCATTGAGCAAAAGATTGACCACCGTGCTCTCGACCAACGTGGCGTCGAACTGGAACTTAGGCAGATCTCCCAAGTTGCGCTCGACCTCCACCTGCCCGGCGCTGTCTTTAAACGTTTCCGACAGGTGACTCAGACCGCGCTCAACAACTTCGTTCAAGTCGTTGAGCTCGCGCCGCGGCGGAGACGGGCGGGCGAAGTTCAAAAACCGGGTCACAAGCGAATTCGTCCGCCCGACCTCACTGCGAATCAACTCGGCTACCTCGCGGGCAATTTCGTTTTCCTTGCTGACGTTCTTGCCGAGGATCTCAGCCGATGCCGAGATCACGCCCAGCGGATTCCGCATCTCGTGCGCCAAGCCGGCCGAAAGCTGTCCCAGAGCCGCTAAGCGTTCCGAGCGCTGTACTTCCGCCTGGGCGCGCCGCAGCTCGCGGTTCGCCTCGGCCAAGCTCTCTGTGTTTCGACGGTTCTCCGTGGCCAGTCGGTTTACAAGAATCGCCGTCAGAAGAAAAAACAGGGCGCGCACCGTCAGTTCTTGTTCGGCCTCCGGGGGCACGTAATACGTTTCCAGGTCGACAAACCAGAGCAGGGAAAGGTAGAGTCCCGACGATCCGGCGGTCGTCAGCAACGTTCCCCCCAAACCGAAGATCGAGGCCGCCGAGAGAATCGGCAGCAGGAAAATCAGGTAATAGCTGCTCTCGATCCCCCCGGTCTCCCAGACCAGCCAGTAGCACAGGATCAACTTCACGCCCACCGAGAGGCCCGCCGCGACAGCATCCGAGCGCGTGCCCAGGTGGGTCTCGGTGGCCTGTAAAAGGCCCAACGCGATCAGCACCAGCCACTCGTAAAAAGAGTGCTCCGGCTTCGTCAGGATGAGCGCCGCCAACGCCCCTAGAAAGAAAAGCCAAACCGTATCGACAGGGCGTATTCGAGGCATCTCGGGGATCGCTCGTTGCCCTCAGGTTACTATGACCGCTCCCAATTCGGCAGGTTGCGCGGAAGAAGATGACACCGCTCACCGGGTCTGCCACCGCTCTGGGTTTGCTGGGATTTTCTAGCGCCGCGCCGGCGGCAACCTCCCGGATCGCCCTTCTCGAGTCTAAAACGGGACCCTCTTTGCAAATCCCCGTAAACGTCCGGTTCTTTTGTGGCGCACGCATTCTTGCCCGCCGTGTCGCCATTCCCGGAACATCGAGTTCCGTCGCGGCGCACCCCTCCGGCGTGCCGTGTCGCCATTCCTGTGGCGACATCAAGTTCCGTCGCGGCGTTCCGCCATTCCCGGCGACATCTCTCGTTGCAACGCCGGCCCTTCTGATTTGCGGTGGGATGCCGGCAACAACGCCGGACAGCAGCTTGAAAGCGTGTCACGTCGCGATCTAGACATTTCTGCATCCGCGGGGCGGGACGGTCATTTGGGGGGGACCCGTGGCCGTTGGCTCGCACCCCAGGCTGGACTGCAATCCATCGTGGGCGGAAGTTGGATCTTGAGGAGGATATAAGTTCACATAATATATCTTATACGACTCTACGTACACGGTGGCTCACTAGAACAATACAAGACACAACTTGTTTGTATACCGAACTTGGCGGTATTTACATCAAGTATAACAAAAGGTCTTTAGCAGTGGCCATGTTTCTCCGCTCGCAGTGGAGGTCGACGGATTTGGCTAGTCCGCTTTTCCCACCACGCGGCGAGGCGAAGTGTGTGAGAGGCCCGTCAGTACAAGGCGCGCGCCGCACACTGTCATGGCGGGCCTATTGCGTGCTTCGACCGTCAGGTGGCGAGAAAGCGGGCGAGTCCGCGTCTCAAAAGGAGCTCTCCAGAAGGCTCGCCAGCTCGGCGGGCGCGGTAACTCGCTGGACGGCCATTCCGGCGGCAAGGGCGGCGGTGGCGCCGGGGTCCGAGTCCTCGTAGACGACGCAGTGGCCCGGGCGGACGCTGGGATCGAGACTCCGGAGCCGGTCGAGGGCGACGAGGTAGGGTTCGGGATCGGGCTTGCGGCGGGAGACGTCCTCAGCGCATACGAGTACGCTAAGGGCCGATCGAACCGCCGCGACGGTCAGGAGCGGCTCGACCTCTTCCCTGCTACTGGACGAAACGACACCCAGGAGTAGGCGGCTGGAGGCATCGGTGATCCAGGAGCATACTTCCGTGGAGACGGCCAACTCGTCGCGGCACCGCGTTCGATAAAGGCGGTTCTTGGTTTCCAGGGCTCGCGAGACAGCTTCGTCGCTGGGGTTTTCCTCTGCAAGTGAAAGCAGAATGGGCGCGGCCTCGGGATCACCGATCCCCGTCAGTTGGCGCTGGTACCGCTGCCAGCCAATCGCGGCGCCGTAAGGGCGAAGGGCTTCCAACCAGCACTGGTAGTGAAGGTACTCGCTGTCGACCAAAACCCCGTCGAAGTCAAAAAGTATGGCTCGGATTCCCGCAGCCGCGTTCTCCGCCGGGGGCATGGGGTCTTGTGACACGCTTGAAGTCCTTTCCGGGCCGGCGGGACCAACGCGCAGGGGGGCGCTGGGTCCGTTCCGCGGTGGCACTGACCCGCCTTTCTCACTACCCTGACGGTCGAAGCACGCGACAAGCCCGCCATCGCTTCGTTGCACTTCCTTGCCGCCCTCAACGTAGGGTTCAAGAATGTAGGGGCACGGCATGCCGTGCCCGAGGTCGCGGAGCCGTGCGCGCCTGGTACTGCCGGGCTTCTCACGCAACTCGCACCGCCACACGGCGAGGAAGCGGGGTGCCACTCCCCTACCCTGCCAGCCGACCGGCCGGTCCTCCCGCGACGCTGCTTCCGACCGCCTGGAAGCTCACAGGTCGCCCGGCACATGTTGAGTTCGCGTTCTCGTAAAGCTAGCCTGGCGAGCTACTGAAAGGCGATCGATTTCAGGACCTGTTCGTAACTCGGCTTGAGGCGGTTGAACTCGTTTTCCGGGGAAACGAAAATCGCGTAGAAGAACTCCCCATTTCGTTCGGTCGTCAGCAGCCAGATCAATTCCCGCTGCTGCTCGACAGGTGAAGCGCCCTCCAACAGAGTGCTCTCGCCCTGCTGGTCTGCAAATTGCACAGCGCGCCGCCGGCCGCGAAGCGGCTCGAATCCGGCATCGGAAGCGCGCAGGTCCTCGATGATTTCGTCAGTGGCTTGTGACAGGTCGCTGCTCTGACTGCCGAAATATCCCGCCATCATTCCGCGAGCCATGGCTCGAGCTCCGTTTTCGAGTTCGACGAAGCCGTCGTCCGGCGCGATTGTCACCGCTACGTCATCGTCGGCTTGGTAGAGTTTCCAGCCACGAGGGTAAGAAAGCCGATAGCGGGACCCGCTATAGCTCCGCAGTTCGAAATCCTCGTCAGAAGACTTCCCTGCCCCGTCTTGCTGAGCGCTGTCGGGCGCCTTCTTCTTCGGCTCGATCCGCGTGGCAATGGCCTTCATGCTGGTGAACTCGCGGGTCTGGCCCTTCGTGTACTCTCCGGCGGGCATCTCCCGGACTTCTTCCTCTACGTAGCGCACGCGATTTCCCGGGTTCGGATGGTCGGAAAAAAATTGTGGCATCCGGCCCCCGCCGCCCGACCCTTCCAGCTTTTCAAAGAAACGAGCCATCTCGACAGGGTCGTAGCCTGCGCGGGCCATCATCCGCGCTCCGACGATGTCGGCATCTTTTTCCGCCTTTCGGGAGTACTTCAGGAACAAGGAATTGACACCGAAACCGATGTCGATCTGTCCCAAGGATCCTAGTAGTCCGCCTTGCTTTCCCAACGCCTGACCGGCAAGAACCATGGGGATTTGGAAAGCGGCGGCCTTCGACGCCCGGTTTGTCGAATGTCTGAGCGCGACGTGGGCGACCTCGTGGGCGACTACCCCGGCAAGCTGCGATTCGTTGTCAGCCGCTGAAATGAGACCCGTATGGACGTAGACGGGTCCTCCGGGCAAGGCGAACGCGTTGATGCTTTTGTCCGCAACAACCTTGAAAGTGTAGGGGTAGTCAGGCGCTTGAGAAGCCTCAGCCAGTCGCTCGCCGATTCGGGCCACGTAGGCGGTAAGCTGTTTATCCTTCACAACCTCGACCTGCTGTTCAATCTCCTTGGCGGCCTCGCGCCCGAGCCGAACATCCTGTTCCGGGCTGAACAAATTCCACCCGGGCTTGATCTCCCGGGCCGCAACAGCGATCGAGACGAACGCAAGAAGGCCGGCGGCCAGTCGCAAATACCTTGGGCCGACAACACGCCTCATGGAGAACCTCCTCTGCTCTTGTCGGTTTTGACGTCCGAACCCGCTCCGTATGTTACAAGATCCGCGGCGGCGTTGGTCAGCGGCCCGACGCCAACGATTGTCACCGACCAAAGGTCGCCGCCCCGGGCCCGAGGCCCGCGGGCGTTCGGGTTTTGGGGGAGAATGAGTGGCTGCCGGAGAGTTTCCGGGGAGATTTGTGCTGGGGCGCGATGGGTTCGTGGCACCGCTGCGTCTTGCCTGCCTGTGGGGCTAAGGCATTTCCTTTGTGAGGCATAGCGGGCCTTTCTAGCCCGGTAGGTGACGGTGAGTGGCAGTCAGCGGCAGAAAATAAAAGGGCTCTTCCGGGTTTTTAGTGGGTGGCCAACGGGTAGCCGGCTCCTCCATCCTGCCGACCCGACGTCGCCCGCAGTCACATCGGAGCCCAAAAGGCGGCCAAGAAATCCCCAAATACCCTACACGCCAGTCCGGTCGTGGGCAACTCGTAAAGGGAATAAGACACTGATAAACAGGGAGTTATCTCTTTGAGTGTGGCCACTGGATGACAGTTGTGGATCTGCATTTCACAGCCTTCGGGAGACTGTACGACTACCTGCCAGCAACCTTGCTCTACTCGTAACCCTATTGTTTATCAGTAATTCTTTTTGGCCAACGCAGTCGCCGCCCGGCCTTGGGGGCCGTAGAGTTGTCACGAAGCCCTTGAATGGCACCGAAGCAGGCTCCGGGAGGTCGGCCTCACAGTGGCGAGGGATCCGTCACTCACCGCCGCCAGCCACTAAAATCCCAGAAGAGCCAATAAAAGTTTGCTGTCCCCGGGGGAGCGTTTTCCGGCTCCGATTCCATTGTACGGGACGTCGCCACGGCCGGAAACTGGGCGGGGGCCTAAGTGATTGAAATGCGGAGGCGAAAAAACGACAAGGTCGCGTGACCGGGTTTTCGGAGTAGCCTCAAAAAGGCGAGAAACCGAGGGATTTTTCGGGGCGTTAGCGAATTGAAACGTGTAGGCGCGAGCCTGCGGTCAAGATTGCGAGTGATCTCGCTGGTGCGACAAGTCGGTTGTGTCACGAGGCCTCGACCGCACCCTTGCGGGCGCGGCTCCGTTAGGACATGCGTCGCTTGAAAACGAATCTTCTCGGGCCTGACCCGCGGTCAAACCGAGCGGCAGGCGCGAGCCCGCGGTCAAGATTGCGAGTGAGCTCGTTGGTGCGACAAGTCGGTTGTGTCACGAGGCCTCGACCGCACCCTTGCGGGCGCGGCTCCGTTAGGGCATGCGTTGCTTGTAGGGCATGCGTGGCTTGAAAACAAATCTTCTCGGGCCTGACCCGCGGTCAAACCGAGCGGCAGGCGCGAGCCCGCGGTCAAGATTGCGAGTGACGTCGTTGGTGCGACAAGTCGTTTGTGTCACGAGGCCTCGACCGCACCCTTGCGGGCGCGGCTCCGTTAGGACATGCGTTGCTTGAATAGGGCATGCGTTGCTCCGCGCGGCAGTGATCCGAAACCGTAGGGCGTTCAATGCAATAATGGATCTAAGGGGTCTGTCGACATTAGCAATGATTCAAGCCACCGATAAGATTTGGCGCAACGGAGAGTTCATCCCCTGGGACGAGGCTCGCGTCCACGTCATGACGCACGCGCTGCACTACGGCACGAGCGTATTCGAGGGAATTCGCTGCTACGCCACCCCCTCGGGACCGGCGATCTTCCGCGGCAAGGAGCATATCCGCCGACTTTTTGACTCGGCCAAGATCTACCGCATGTCGGATCTCGGTTTTAGCCGCCAAGAGATTACCGACGCTCTACCGGAGCTGGTGCGGGTCAATGGCCTGCAGTCGTGCTATCTGCGCCCCATTACGTTCCGCGGGTACGGAGACGTGGGGGTCCTCTCGACGAACAATCCCATGGAGATGTACATCGTCTGCTGGGAGTGGGGCCAGTACCTCGGGGCCGACGCACTCGAAAAGGGCGTGGACGTGTGCGTCTCATCATGGACGCGGCTGGCCCCCAATACCCTTCCGGCGATGGCCAAGGTAGCGGCGAACTACATGAATTCGCAGTTGATCAAGATGGAGGCGGTGACGAACGGCTACAGCGAGGGAATTGCGCTCGACGCCTCGGGCTACGTCTCCGAAGGCAGCGGGGAAAACGTCTTCCTCGTTCACGACGGCAAGATTTACACCCCGCCGCTGGGAACATCGGTATTGCCGGGCATTACCCGGGCCACCGTCCTGCAACTATGTCAAGACCTCGGCTTCGAACTGAAGGAGCAGGTGATTCCACGCGAGTGGCTTTACATCGCCGACGAGCTGTTTTTCAGCGGCACGGCAGCCGAGATCACGCCCATTCGCTCGGTGGACCGCATTCCCATCGGCTCCGGCGAACGGGGTCCGATGACCGAGCGCCTGCAGCAAGAGTTCACGGCGGTCATTACCTGCCAAAAGGAAGACCGTCACGGCTGGCTGACGTTTGTGAAAACACCGAGCTCGGTCCCAGCTTAAGCTCCCCGCGTCGCCCCGAACCGCCTGCCGGCGATCGAAGCCTTCTTGAATAGGGGAAGCTTCTGATTCACGGCCAAGCGATCCGTAGACTTCGCCTCGCCAGGTGGTGAGAAAAGCGGGTTAAGGGTCTTTTGGGATGAGGTGTCCGTCTGGACCGACTGAAGAATCAGTTCTCTTCAGTCTCCCAACCAGTACCCGCGCGTCCCTTTTTGCCCACTCCCGCGTATTTTCGCACCGACTCGGAGCCCGCAAGCCTGTCAACACAGTTTGTTCCGCTCGTTGCTCGCTTTCGATCCCACAACCCACGCTCTCTTGACCCCTTTTCCCCACCCCGATAGACTGCTCTTGAGAAAGCAACTTCCTATAAGCGGATGAAAGGCGGTAGAAACGATGGCGATGATCGCCAACTCGTCAAGCTTTCACGACCTCATCAGTGAAGCCACCGAGGTGGAGCAGCTGGGGACGGGTTTTGGTTGGACCGAGGGTCCCGTCTGGAACCCGGAGGGCTACCTCCTCTTCAGCGACATCCCCGGAGACGTCATTCGCCGCTGGGACGAGACGGACGGCATCCAGGACTGGCGCCGACCGAGCAGTATGGCGAACGGCCTCACCTATGACGCCGAGCGACGCCTGGTCACCTGTGAGCATGCAACCAGCCGGGTGACGCGTACGGAGCGGGACGGGACACTCACGACAATCGCCTCGCACTACGACGGCAAGGAGCTGAACAGCCCGACATCGTTGTCAAATCGGACGGCTCCATCTACTTCACCGACCCGGCGTACGGACGGATGGCGTACTACGGAGTCGAGCGGGAGCAGGAGCTCGACGTTCAGGGTGTGTATCGAGTTCCCCCCCAAGAGGGGGATCCCACGTTGGTGCTCGATGATTTCGACGGACCGAACGGCCTTGCGTTCTCGCCGGACGAAGCGCTCCTCTACATCGTCGACTCGGAGCGGATGCACATTCGCGTCTTCGAGGCCAAGTCCGACGGGACGCTTGACGGGGGGCAGGTGTTCTTCCCGCAGTCAGGTTCAATGGACGATGCTCCGGACGGGATCAAGGTCGATGAGGGCGGGAATCTCTACGCGGGGATGTCGGACGGCATCTGGGTCATCAGCCCCCAGGCCGAGCACTTTGGCACGATCGAGGTCTCGGAACGTGTCACCAACCTAAACTGGGGCGACCGAGACTGGAGTACTCTCTACATCACCGCGGGACATTCCCTGTGTCGCGTCCGCACGCGAAGCCGGGGAGCCCGGTCAAGCTACATGCGCTGAAATGGACCC
This sequence comes from Bryobacterales bacterium, assembly GCA_965206025.1. Lineage (GTDB taxonomy): Bacteria > Acidobacteriota > Terriglobia > Bryobacterales > UBA6623. Next base: position 1,172,475 of record CBDBIU010000005.1, read on the forward strand.
GCTCTCGACTCGCCTCGCCTTGACCGCAGGCCTGGGGATCCGTGAAAAACCGGCGACTGGAAGGCGTGAAAAAATCGAGGACTACCAGCGGACTTCGGCAGTCCATCTTTTGGTTGGAAACGAAGCGCGTCGACGGACGAATTCTTGAGCGGCGGTACTTCTCCCGGAGGCCGCTACGCGACGCCGTTCGTACGCACGTGGATGACGCGCCCCAGCCGGCCTCGGTTGACAAACTCGACCGTTCCGCTCACTTTCGCGAACAGCGTGTCGTCCTTGCCCTTACCCACGTTTTCGCCGGGCTGAAAGCGAGTGCCCCTCTGGCGTACAAGAATGGACCCGCCCGACACCGACTGACCCGCGAAACGCTTGACGCCCAGGCGTTGGGCGTTCGAATCGCGACCGTTTCTCGAACTCCCTAGTCCCTTTTTGTGTGCCATCGGTGACGGTCCTTTGCGGAATAGCGAGTCGGCTTGAACTACAGAACGATGTCTCCGATTTTCACCTGCGTGTAGTCTTGCCGGTGCCCATTTAAACGGCGATAGTGTTTGCGTCGCTTAAACTTGAAGACGAGGATCTTCTTGCCTCGCTCCTGGCCCGCGATCGTAGCGGTCACCTTCGCGGATTTTACATTTTCTCCGGCCAGTAGTTCGCCGTCGTCGTTCGATACGGCAACGACGCGGGTGAATTCGACGTCCGAGCCCACCTCGCCCGGCAGTTTCTCGACCCCGATCTCATCGCCAGGGGCTACGGAATACTGCTTTCCACCGGTTTCGATGATGGCGTACATTTCCTTAGATTGAACAATCGAGCCAAAGACCCCGGACCGGCTCTGCTCAACAAACATTATAGGGCTGATTTCGCGGGGCGGTCAAATCCGGGGATTCGCGGCAGAGTTGATCCACTCATAAACACGGCTTGCGCCGCACAACGTGACACCGGACGACCGCGACGGATGAGACACGGTGTCCAACCGGCGCCTGCTTGTCACAACGGACCGAAACCCAGGACGGCGAGTAGCATCGTGATTTCCTGGAGTTGAGCCGCCGCGCCTAAACAGTCGCCCGTCACTCCTCCGATCCTTCGCTTGAAATAGACCGCCGCAAGGACCGTTACGAAAACGGCACTAACTGTGGCGGGGGCGGCTATGGTCGGTCCGAAGGGGAGCATGATTCCTACCCCTGCGGCGACGGAAGCCGCGACCGGCAAAGGCGACAAGCTCGCAGCGAATGCACCCCCCAGACCGGTTGTCGCCGCCCCCGCCAGGTAGGCCGTTAGCACAATGCCTGCTCGCGGCAATACTTGCATGGCGAAAAGCGCGGCCATCGTAAGCTCTGGGCGCAGCAACGTCAGGCCCTGCCACCGAAGCAGGGTCGCCAGGATCAACGCCAGAGCCCCGTAGCTTCCCACGCGGCTGTCCTTCAATACTCGCAATACATCTTCGCGAGATCGCTGGCTACCGAAGGCGTCGAACGTGTCCGCTAAACCGTCCTCATGGAGCGCCCCGGTTAGCAAGGCCCACAACGCGAGGATCACAAGCATCACCATGCTTCGTGGAAGTATAGGCTGCAGGCAAAAGTAGGCTACGATTCCGACGCCGCCGAGCAGTGCGCCAACCAGCGGGTAAAAGACACCCGACCAAGCCATCACGCGCGCGTCCGGCGGATGCCTCGGGGAAGGCACGGGGAGCCTCGTGAGGGTTTGTACGGCAACCAGCAGGGCGGAGATCACGCGCCTTGCACTCTCCCCTCACCTCTTCGGACGTGTTGTCGTGGCATCAGCCTCCGTGGAGATTGCTTCTCGTGAATTCGCGCTATGAATCGTCGCCGGAGCGCCGTTCGCAGATTCGAATCAGCTGCCCCGTCTAACACCAGCAGCTTCCCCCTTCACCGCAACCGGCACGCCGAAAACCATCCAGTAGATCTCGTCGGCGACCTTTCCCACGGCTTGGTTCGCCCCACCTACTAAGTCGCGGTAACTTCTCGCCAGGTCGTTTTCGGGGACAATTCCACAACCTACCTCGTTCGTCACCAGGATTGTGCTCGGCAAGTCGTCCCGCTCGAGGTGATCGATGAGCCTCTTGACTTCCTCTCCGGCGTCGCGCGCGGGGTGGAGCAATACATTACTCAACCAAAGGGTTAGGCAATCGATCACAAATACATCACAACGAGGCGCTTCGTCGACGATTCGAGGCACGATATCGACGGGCTCCTCGACCGTCGCCCAACGGTCACCGCGCTCGGACCGATGACGCGCGATGCGATCCCTCATCTCCTCGTCGCCCGCCGTGGCCGTGGCGACGAAGCCAAGACGCCGGAAGCGTTTTTCGGCGTACTCGATGGCAAAGCGGCTCTTGCCGCTGCGCGCCCCGCCGCCGATCAAGATGACGCTCATGGAAGGGATGTCTCACAATGCTGGCGGGCCGAGTTGAAAGCCGGCGGGTTTCGACCGAGCGCCCACGGCGCCGCGGTCGCGCCGGATACTTGCCCTGTCACTGGCGTTCCAGGCTCAGTCTCTTGCTCTCGCACACCCTCGCCATCGCCGATACGGAGCCGCGAACGCAAGCGAGCGGCCATGGCGCGCGGCCGAGCCCTCGTCCCAGCCAAAGGGATAAACGCGGGTTGGTTCTCTACCGAGCGGCCCGGGGATTGGCCAACTACAAGCGACCGTGAACTTACCCAGCCAACCGCTACACCCACAAACTCCCCCGCCGCGACCGCAACAGCCAAATGAAGAACGGCCCGCCCAGAAGCGCCGTAATGACGCCCACGGGGATTTCCGCCGGCGCCATCGCCGTGCGGGCCAGGGTGTCACTGAGCACCAAGAACCCGCCGCCCACGCAAAACGACGTCGGGATGAGGACGCGATGGTCAGCTCCGACGACGAGTCGCATGGCATGGGGCACGAGCAATCCGATGAATCCGATCGGGCCGGTAAAAGCCGTCACCGACGCGGTGACAAACGAACCGAGCAGATAGGCGATCAGCATCAGGCCCGACAAGTTCACGCCCCGCGTCGCGGCCCATTCCTCGCCCACCGACAACACGTTGAACTCGTTCGACTTGACCATGGCCAGCGCCAGGCCGCCGAAGATGCCCAGGGAGAGAAACCCCAGCGTCGTGTACTCCAGCGAGTCGATGCCTCCCATCAGCCAGCGGACGATCTCGAACGACTGCGTGAACCCGGCCGTATAGTGCAGAAACAAGATGGCGGCCATGCAGATGCTGTTGATCGTCACGCCGGTCAGCAGCAACGTGAAGGAGGACATGCGGCGTCCCTCGGCGGCGATCGAGACGACGACGGTAATCGTAATCGCCGCGCCCGCGAACGCCGCCAGCCAGACGGCCGGGAAAGGTCCCCATGACCGCCACCCGAAACAGATCGCCACGACGGCTCCCAGCGCGGCGCCGCTCTGCACCCCGAGCGTAAACGGCGTGGCCAGCGCGTCCCGCAACAAGGCCTGAAAGATCACGCCCGCCATGGCCAGCGCGCCCCCGGCCATCGCCGCCAGCATGACCCGGGGCAAGCGGGCGTAGAAGAAAATCTCTTCATCCGGGGATTCACCGGCCAACGCTCGCGATAGCGAGGCGGAGGTCGACCCGACCAGCGGCATGAGCAGCGAGGCGAGTATCAGGAACGCGGCCGCCAGACCTACCACCGTCCAGAATTTCTTGCGGCTTAACATCAGGCGCTACTCACCGGCCCGTCCGGGGATTCGTTAGGCATTTTCCCCTGGTCATAGAACACCCACGGGCGTCCGGTCGGTCCTTCGCGAATTTCGACCGCGACTTCAAAGACCCCTTCCAGCAGGCTGGTTCGCAAAACCTCTTCCGGCTTGCCGTCGGCCGCGATCTCGCCGCGGGAAAGAACCACCATGCGGTCGGAGTAGGTAGCCGCGAGATTCAGATCGTGCGTAACGGCAATGACGGCAATTCCCTCGCCGGCCAACTGCTTGAGAAGACCGTACGTGCTGATCTGGTGCTTCAAATCCAAAAAGGTCGTCGGCTCGTCGAGCAGCAGAACCGAGGGTGCCTGGGCCAGCGCCCCGGCTAGGACGACCCGCTGCCGCTCGCCGCCGCTGAGTTCGCGGTACTCGCGACTTGCGAAGGCAAGGGTGTCGGTTGTCCGCATAGCCTTTCTGACCGCGTCTCGATCCGAGGGCGACTCGAACAGCCCATGGCAATGCGGCGTGCGCCCCATGAAGACCACCTGTTCGGCTGTGAATGGGAACTCCAGACGAAGCATTTGGGGAATGAAAGCCATATGGCGAGCGAGATCGCGTTTCTTCCAGCTCGAGATCTCGCGTCCGCGGAAACCGCAGCGCCCCTCATAGGCTTCGCGGTATCCCGAAAGCACCGACATCAGCGTGGATTTCCCCGCGCCGTTCGGGCCGACAATGGTGACCATCTCGTGGTCTTGGAACCCGACCGAGATCCCGCGCAGAATTTCCGCAGCGCCAATTCTAACGCGAAGATCGTCCAGCTCGTAGAGCGACGTCATCGCACCACCTCGGGATGGATCATGGCCAGCAACGACCGGGCCGCCTCGACGACCCGCGGACCGGGTACTACGAAGAAGTCTTCCGCCACCGGGTAGACCCGCCCGGCCTGGACGGCGGGCAACATCGCTTGGCTCTTCCAAACCTCGACGATCGATCGCCGGTGCTCCTCGCTCACTTGTTGGGTGTCGCCCATATCTCCCATGTCGATGATGACTTCCGGCCTTCGAGCGTACACCTCCTCGCGCGGAATGCGGGGATAAAAAGCCGGGGCGTCTTCGAAGCAGTTCGTCCCGCCGGCGATCGAGATCAATTCGTTGAGAAACGAGCCGCGGCCGACCACAACCAGGTCGCGCACCGTGGCCGGAGTCCTTCCCACGACGAACATTACGCTCCGCTTGGGCAAGGGCGCCGCCAGCGCTCCGATTTCGCCGAGCTGCTTTCGCATGACGGCGATCCGCTCTTGGGCTGCTTGTGCGGCCCCGGTTCTTTCGCCCAACGCCAGCAGCGAATCAAAAATTCCTTCCAGAGTGTTGTGCTGAAGAGCGAGCACTGGCAAGCCGAACTTTCGCAGCTTCCCTTCCAGCTCGCGTTGCTCCTTGAGCACGACGACGAGATCGGGTCTTTTCTCCAAAATGACCTCGAAGTTCGGATGCGTGTAGGTGCCGATCTTAGGTTTGCTTAGCACTTCGGGCGGGTAGTGGCAAAACGTCGTGACGCCGACCACGCGGTCCCCCAGGCCCAGCGCATAGAGCATTTCCGTAATACTCGGCGCCGAGGATACGATTCGCCGGGCCGGCGGCTCGGCAGCCGGCAGAGTGCCGAATGTCACGGCCAACCCAGCGATGACCGCTAGCCGCACCAGCGGGGAAAGGCTTCCAAGCTGCGTGGCGACTCTGTCTCTAGGCAAGATAAAGTTCCTCGAAAAGTTCCCTGTCCGCGTGCCGTTCAAACCAATCCGCCAAGCGGTCGTAGTGCTCGTCCTTCGAGATCCGCGAACTGATAGCGGGGATCCGTTTGCCGCGCCGCTCGGCCACTTGCGCCAGGAGGGAGCGCAGGACGTCCGGATATTCAAGTGCTCCGTGCAAGTATGTTCCGATGATGCGATCCCGCCGGTGGCCCTCGGGCTTCCCGTCCACAATAGCGAAGGGAACGTCACCCGCATGAGGCGCCGTCTCGCCCATGTGAATTTCATACGCCTGGAAGGGAACGTCGCTCTCCGCTAAACGGGCTTCCACGACTCGCGTTGTTTTCTCGGCTAGCATGCTTGTCTCGATCGGCAACAGCCCGAGACCCCTTGCTGTTAAGTCGGCCGACTCCACTCCGTCAGGATCACTGACCGCCCGACCCAACATTTGATAGCCGCCGCAAATCCCCCATACATCGGCTCCTCCGCTGTAGCGGTTGAGAATCCAAGCGTCCAGTCCTGTTTGGCGCAGCCACTGCAGGTCGGCGATCGTATTCTTGCTGCCCGGCAGAATGATGCAATCGACGTCGCCCGAGACGGGCTTTGAAATATAGCTCGCCCCGGGCAACAGCCGGAAGTCGGTGAAATTCGAAATGTGCGGCAAGCGAATGATAACCACGCGGAGCTGTTCGTCTGGGGGCTGCTCCACCGACACCTCTTCCAGACAAACGCTGTCCTCCGGATCGAGCCAAACATCGTCCTGATAAGGGAAAACGCCCAAACAGCGCCGCTCCACCCGCTGTTCGAGCATCGCCCGCCCGCTTTCAAAGAACGACGGATCCCCGCGGAATCGATTCACCGCGAACGACCGAACAAGTTCTTTTTCGTCGGGCTCGAGCAACGCAAAGGTTCCCACCACCGAGGCAAAAAGGCCTCCGCGGTCAATGTCCGCGACAAGCAACGCCGGCGCCTTCACTCGCACTGCTAGAGGAAGGTTAACGAGATCCGTCTTCCGCAGATTGATCTCCGCCGCGCCTCCGGCTCCTTCCATGACGATGAACTCGAATTCCTCGGCGAGCCGCTGGTAAGCAGCCAAAACCTGCTGCAACAAGAAATCATAATGGCGGTAATGCTCGCGCGAGCTGACCTGTCGCCAAACCTTTCCGTTGACGATTACTTGACAACTGCCGTCCGAGGTCGGCTTGAGCAGGATCGGGTTCATGTCGCTCGTGGGGTCGAGTCCGCAGGCCTCGGCCTGTGCCGCCTGGGAGCGGCCGATCTCGCCGCCTCCCCGGCAAGGGTAGGAATTTAACGACATATTCTGCGCCTTGAACGGGGCCGCCTGCACGCCCCGCCGCCGGAGCGAGCGGCAGATAGCCGTTGCCATCCAACTCTTGCCGGCGTGGGACGAGGTGCCGACGACCATCATGGATTTCGCTTTCACGTTGGAACGCCGGCGTCATCGGTTCGGTTCCTCCGGGTCGCTAATGTCATTCCGCGAGGTTGATATCTCAATGCGCCGGGAACCGCTTGCTCAGCGCCGTGGGCCAAAGCCCTCTCCGATCGAGGGAAGCTTGCGCGCTGCCTGACAGAGCCGCGGGCCTGAGCCCGTGGGCCCGTGCCCTCACGGGCACGGCTCTTTCCCTGCATTTCCGAGACACCTCTCTCGTTCGCGCATCTGATGAGTGAACCCCTACGGCCGCCCGTCGGCGGCGCGGGCCGGCGGATCCAAGCAGTTGGAGAAACCAGACTTCGGACGGAGATGGGGTCGGCCGGCATCACCCTTTCCTCGAGGCAGCCATCGGCGCAACGCCAAGCAGGTCTCCTGGCTTTCGGGTCAACGGCCGGGCCGCCGGCCTTCCCCGGCGTGAACCGAGTGGCCGAATACAAATGGCAGCCCGCCTCACCGATCACAGTGGCGGGTCCGCGCGGGATTCTCACCCGCTTCCCTATTCTCTCCGCTTAACCCGCTTTCTCACCACGTGGCCAGAAAAGCGAGTTACAGCGGAGCACCTGGCGCCATGACCGAGCACGAATTCGCTCAATCGCCACTAGCGAACGTATCAAGTCTGGGTTGGGGGGTCAAGGGGGCGGCGTTCGGTCAGGCGCGGCTTGCTCAGCGCCGAGAGCCAAAGCTCTCCACGATCGAGGAAACCTTGCGCGCTGCTTGACAGAACCGCGGGCCTGAGCCCGCGTGCCCGTGCCCTCACGGGCACGGCTCTTTCCCTGAGTTTTCGAGCGATCTCCTCGCGAGCGGCGCTGATGAACGGACCGTGACGTCCGCCCCCCCTTGTCAGGCCTCCAGCGGCCAATTCGAGCCGCTCGTGTAGCCGCCATCAGAGGCGATCAACTGCCCGGTCACGTAGTCGGCGCTCGGACCGCACAAAAACACCGCCAAGCCTGCGACGTCCTTGGGTGTTCCCAATCGAGGGTTGCCCTGGGAGAGTCGAAGCCACTCGTGCATTTCGGAGGGTTCCCACATCTTCCGGTTCAGCTGGGTGAGAATGAACCCAGGAACAATACAGTTGACCTGAATGTCGAACTTGGCCCATTCGACGGCCAACGTCCGCGTCAACCCGGCGAGGGCGCTCTTCGTCATCGTATAGACGCTTGTGTAGGGTAGGCCGAACAACGAAGTGACGCTGCCGATGTTGACGACCTTCCCTCCCCGGCCGCGGGCAATCATCCTTGCGCCGACCTTTTGCGTGAGCAGCACGAGACCGTGAAGGTTCGTCTGCATCAGCATGTTGTATTCGTCTTCGGTGTATTGCTCGAAGCGCTTGCGCTTGGTGGTTCCGGCCACGTTGATCAGAATGTCGATGTCGCCCCCAGCGTCGGCTGCGGTACGGACCGACTCCGTACTGGTGACGTCCAGATGCAGTGGACGCGCATCGTGGCCGGCCTCGCGGAGGGCCGCCGGTGAGTGTGAGGGTCCCGGCCCGTTTTGGGGGAGTCGCTAGCGGCGGCAGCGCAAGAATCTTAGTGTGTATCGCTAAGCTATTTTGACAAGAACATGGGCATTTGTGCTACAGTGTTGTTTAGAGCGAAACCAACCTGCGCTTTCGTGCTAGAAACGTCGAGACGGTTCTCATTTCATCATTTCGCAAGTCGAGCTACGATGGCCGACTTCGGGCAAGATGAATCTCGCCCCACAGACGATTGAGGCCATGTTCGACAATGTAGGGGCGCAATGATTGCTTCCGAGTTAATGGGTCGCAATGCCTCGACAAGCGGACTGATAAGTAACCGGATTAGCGAAAGACTCTACCCAGCGGTGAGATCGTATTCGGAACGAGGAAAGGACTCTACGGCCAACCTCGACGTACGGTCTTCATGAAGCCTGAGGCAGCGGCCGGCGCTGCCTCATTAGAAAGTGCGGCTGACCCATAGCCGGCCTCAATAAATACAGCTCCCGCGGCCACGAGAGTGTGCGCGAGAGTTCTCTGAACTTGGAGGTGATTGATGAATTTAAGACCACTACACGATCGCATCTTGGTCGAACGGCTCGACGAGGATGCCGAACAGGTGCGAGGCGGAATTATCATTCCCGACTCGGCCAAGGAAAAGCCCCAGCAGGGCAAAATCATAGCGGCCGGCAAGGGCAAGAGGCTCGAAGACGGGACAGTTGCTCCGCTCGACGTAAAGGCCGGTGACCGCATCCTGTTTGCCAAGTACTCCGGTTCGGAAGTGCAGATAGAAGGTAGCGAATATCTCATCTTGCGGGAAGACGAGGTGCTGGGCGTTGTCGAAGAAAACACCGCGGAATCCCAGAAAGCAGCGTAAAGGAGAGGACGAGAATGGCTGGAAAACAAATTACCTTCGGTGAAGACTCTCGCAAGACGATTCTGGCGGGCGTCAACAAACTGGCGAACGCAGTGCGCGTCACGCTCGGCCCCAAAGGCCGAAACGTCGTCTTAGAGAAGAAGTTTGGAGGTCCCACCGTTACGAAAGACGGTGTGACCGTCGCGAAGGAGATCGAGCTCGAAGACAAGCTCGAAAACATGGGCGCTCAGATGGTGCGGGAGGTGGCGTCAAAGACTAGTGACGTCGCCGGCGACGGGACGACAACTGCGACGATCCTGGCGCAGGCTGTTTATCGGGAAGGCGTAAAGAGCGTCGCCGCGGGCGCCAATCCCATGGCGATCAAGCGTGGTATCGAGCAGGCCACGGAGAAGGTGGTGGCCCAAATCCAAGACCTCTCCCGTCCGGTGGAAGGGGAGGCGGTTTCCCAAGTGGCAGCCATCTCCGCGAATAACGACAAAACCATCGGAAAGATCATCGCTGAAGCGATGGGAAAGGTCGGCAAGGACGGCGTCATCACGGTGGAGGAAGGCAAGACCATGGAGACGGAGCTCGACGTGGTCGAAGGCATGCAGTTCGACCGCGGCTACTTGTCGCCCTACTTTGTAACGGACCAGGAAGCGATGGAATGCGTTCTCGAGAACGCCTACATCCTGATCCACGAAAAGAAGATCACCAACATGAAGGACCTGTTGCCGCTGCTGGAGCAGATTTCCCGCGCCGGCGGGCCCTTGCTGATCGTCTGCGAAGAAGTCGAGGGGGAGGCTCTGGCGACGCTCGTCGTCAACAAGCTGCGGGGCACTTTGAACTGTGCCGCTGTGAAGGCTCCCGGCTTCGGCGACCGGCGCAAGGCGATGCTCGAAGACATCGGCATTCTTACCGGCGGCAAAGCCCTGATGGAAGAAACCGGCATCAAGCTGGAGGGCGTCAAGCTGGAGGATCTCGGCCAGGCGAAACGCATCGTCATCGACAAAGACAATACGACGATCGTCGAGGGAGCCGGTACGAGGGATGCGATCGAAGGCCGGGTCAAGCAACTGCGGTCGCAAGTCGAAGAAACCACGTCCGACTATGATCGGGAAAAGCTCCAGGAGCGACTGGCCAAGCTGGTCGGCGGCGTCGCCGTGATCAAAGTCGGCGCGGCGACCGAAACGGAGATGAAGGAGAAGAAAGCCCGCGTCGAGGACGCCATGCACGCCACTCGCGCGGCCGTCGAGGAAGGTATTGTGCCTGGCGGAGGCGTATCGCTGTTGCGGGCCGCTGACGTTCTCAAGGACTTGAAGTCCGACAATGAGGACGAGCAGATCGGCATCAACGTCGTGCGCAGGGCTCTCGAGGAACCCGTCCGTTGGATCGCGCAGAACGCCGGCCATGAGGGAGCGATCGTCGTGGCCAAGGTCCGTGAGAACTCCGAACCCAACTTCGGTTTGAATGCTCAGTCTGGCGAATACGGCGACTTGGTCGCGGCCGGCGTCATTGACCCGGCCAAGGTGACCCGCACGGCGCTGCAAAACGCCTCTTCGATTGCCGGGCTGATGCTCACCACCGAGGCCTCGGTGCACGAACTTCCCGAAAAGGAAAAAGCGCCCGCCATGCCTATGGGGCACGACGATTACTAACTAAGTACTCCTAATTGTAAATACGGTGACGTATTATGCCGACCAAAGCGGTGACATAAATCTGATAGGGGGGCATCAGAGGTCGTGGCTCCTGATGCCAAGAGCAAGCCCATATGAGATGAATCTTTCCAGCGAGGAACGTCGAGCGCTGGAATCCGTCACTCGAAAATATACGTCACCGTATTGCAATGTGATCCGGGCCAAGATCATCCTCCTCGCAGATGAAGGCCTGTCCAACGATGTCATCGCTGCCCGGCTAGACACGCCTCGCCAGGTCGTCAGCAAGTGGCGTAAGCGATTCGCTCTGGCTCGACTGCCTGGCCTAGAGGCACAGCCTCGAGGCGGGCGCAAAGCCCGCTTTTCCCCCCAGCCTCGTCGTTCAGGTTAAGGCACTGGCCTGCGAAATTCCTCACACCCTTGGCCTTCCTTTGTCCCGGCTCTCGATCGAACAGATCCGCCAGCATGTGATTTCGCAAGGCTTGGGCGCCGGCTCAGCAGCGATGCCCTTCGCCCTGGCAACATCGAAGCGGGATTTCCCCTCGCGATCCCAACTTTGCGGACAAAGCCGGCCCGATCCTCGATCTGTACCAATGCGTTTGGGAGGGTGCTCCACTAGGCACTGATGACTACGTCCTTTCGGCAGACGAAAAGAGCAGCATTCAAGCCCGCTGCCGTAAAAAACCCACCACGCCGCCGGCACCCAACCGCCCGACGCGCGTCGAGCACGAGTACTTCCGCGAAGGGGCCTGGACCTATCGGGCAGCTCGGGATGTCCATCGCGCCAAGATCTTCGGTCGCTGCGAAGTGAAAAACGGCATAGATCCCGTCGATCGGCTCGTCAGCGAAGTCATGAGCCAGCAGCCCTACAAGTCCGCTCGTCGGGTCTTTTGGATCATGGACAACTGTTCCGCTCACCGAGGCCAGGAAGCCGCCGACCGTCGGCGCGACAAATGGGCCAATGCCCTCCTGGTCCACACTCCTGTCCACGCCCGTTGGCTCAATCAGGTCGAGATCTATTTTTCAATCGTTCAGCGCAAGGTTCTCACGCCCAACGACTTCTCCTCCCTAGCCGAACTCGAACAACGTCTCCTCGCCTTCCAGTGCCACTATGAGCCGACCGCCTCGCCCTTTAAGTGGACCTTCACCCGCCGCGATCTTCACACCCTCCTGGCCAAGATCGCCAACCAACGGCTGGCTCCCGCCGCCTGACCGGAATACGTCACCGTAATTCCGAACGTCAGTACAAAGCTAGCCCGATTTTCTCATCAGGTGGCGAGGCGAAGGGAGTGAGAAGCCCGTTCAGTACAAGGCGCGCGCCGCTCAGCGAGCGGAGGCGTACTTTTGCGGGCGCAGCTTGGCCCGTGGCCCGCATCGTATCTTTATCTTCGTGCTTCGGAAATGAGCAGCGATTTCCGTTCGGCGTCCGCCCGGGAAAGTACGTTGAGCACGGTGAGCAAGCGCAACGAGTTTATGACGGGCCTATGGCGTGCTTCGGCCGTCAGGTGGTGAGAAATGCGGGCTAATAGATACGCACGCCGCGCGGCCCGGGCGGGCGCTCGAGGTGGACGGTATCGATGAACCGCACCCGTCGGGATGCCAGCGTCATCATCATGGTTTGAGTTCGGCACCCGTCCCCGAAAAACCGAACACCGGTGAGGATTCCGCCGCCCGAAACAGCGCCCGTTACGCCGCAAGCGGCGAACACGATTTGTCGGCCCGGTGCAAGGTCTCGCGCCGTGTAAACGCGCTTCGGGTCGGAGATACCCATATTTTTCACACGCTCTTCCAGTTCCGGCGTGTCGATCACCAGCCGGCCGATGATTTCTCCATGCAGACAGCGCATGGCCGCGGCGGTCAGCACGCCTTCGGGGGCGCCGCCACTGCCCATGACGGCGTGCGCCCCTGATCCCCGGACCGCCACGGCGATGCCGGCGGATAGGTCTCCGTCGGTGATCAGGCGGATCCGCGCTCTCGCGGCGCGAATATCCTCGATCAGTTTCTTGTGCCGAGGCCGATCGAGGACAATGATCACCAGATCGTCCACGTCACGGTCCAGGCAACTGGCAATGGCCCGCAGGTTTTGTTCCACCGGCGCATCGAGATCTAGGGCGCCGCGGCAGGCGGGACCGGCTATGATCTTTTCCATGTAGCAGTCGGGAGCGTGCAACAGGCCTCCGCGTTCCGACGCCGCGAGCACGGCCAAGGCGCCCGGGGATCCCGTGGCACAGAGGTTGGTGCCTTCGAGAGGATCAACGGCGATGTCGACCCCGGGGTAGGCGGCGCCGTCCTCGGGCGGCGCCCCGACTTCTTCGCCGATGAAGAGCATCGGCGCCTTGTCGCGCTCGCCCTCTCCGATCACGATTCTGCCCGCCATGGGGATCTTTTCAAACTCGCTGCGCATCGCTTCGACGGCAGTGTGGTCGGAGGCCCGCGGGTCCCCCTGACCCATCGATCGCGCGGCGGCAATCGCGGAAACCTCAACGACGCGAACCAACTCCAAAGCAAAATCTCTCTCCACTTCAGGCCCGACTTCTTCCGCGACCGCTTGGCTCGCCGTTCCTACGTCTGTCTCAGGCATCGAGTTCCTCGCTTTTTGTTACAAGATCGGTCGGAAACGCCGGCAACGTCACGGCCCGCTACGCCGGCAACGGCTTGTCGCCATCCCTTACAAGCCGTCGAGTGCGGCTTCGAGCTCGCTGCGAGCATGCAGATCGCCCAGCCGTGCGGCGACCTCGACACCCTTCTCGAAACTTTGGCGAGCTTCCTCGGTGCGTCCCAATTTGAGGTACGTCTGACCAACGTGATAATAGGCGGCTTGGTAGTCAGGATCGATCCCCAAGATCCTGTTGAACTGTTCCACCGCCTTCTCCAGGTGGCCCTGGCTCACATATTCCTGAGCCAAACCGTAGCGGGCGAAGCAATCGTTTGGGCTGGCCGCGACGAATTTCTTGAGGGTTTCGAAACGCTGACTTTCCATCTATGCGTCAACCTTGCGGTTCGTCACCGTTGTGCCGGCGGTTGTCAAAGCTGCAACTGGACACTACTATAGCAATCTGAAGTTCTACGATGGCCTGCCCCTACTTTTGGCCGACGGATCCCTTGCCGGCATGGACCTGGCCCGGCAAACCGCGGCCGCCCTTGGGTGAGCCCTATGCCGGCGTGTGCCGCGCCCGTCAGGACCAAGACTTCCGACCCGGCGAGGACTTCCTCATTAAGGTCTGTAACCTGGGCTACCCGGCGCTCGACTGTACCCGATTTCCCGCCGAGGCCGGCCCCGACGCCGTGCGGTTTTCCGTCATGCTCGACGACGATCAACTCGTTCGGATCGCCTACGTCGTCGAGAAAGGCCACGCGGCCTACGAGAACGGTTTTTTGGAGTACGATCGGGCCGTCAACGCCTGGAGTAGTGCTACACTTCGACCCTTGCTCCAGCGGCAGGCGGATGCGTACCTGAACAGCTACCTTCGACAGAAGCAGAAGACGCGGACGACGCAGGCCAAGCGGTCCAAGACGTCCGCCTGGAGATAATACCTATGGACGGAAAACCCGCGCGAGAGTCCTATTCGGAGCTATCGGAGCTGGCCCTCCCCAACGACGCCGGGGCGCTGGGCACCTTGCTGGGCGGCAAGATCATGCACTTGGTGGATATTGCGGGGGCGATTGCCGCCTCCCGGCACTGCCGAGAATACGTCGTCACGGCTTCGTTCGATCACATGGATTTTCTCGAACCCGTCAGCATCGGTGATCTGGTCATCTTGCGCGCGGCCGTCAATCGCGCCTTTCGCACCTCGATGGAGGTGGGAGTGAAGGTTTTCGCCGAGAATCTGGGCACCGGCGAAGCTCGCCACGTGGCTTCGGCCTATCTGACCTTCGTTGCGCTCGACAAGAACCGTCGGCCCGTTCCGGCGCCGGCGTTGATTCCCGAGGGCGAGCAAGAGCAACGCAGGTACGACCAAGCGGGGCAGCGACGCAGCTATCGGCTAGAGCACCGCCGTCGCGATGGATAACGCCGCGCAAGGCCCGGACAAGACTTTCTGATCGGACCGAGACTCTTCTCGACTCATGCCGGGCTTTCGATCCCGACATTCCCGAATCTCGGGTAAACTCGTCTCCGGGAGAGTCGGCTAACCCTCTTTTCTCACCACCTGTCACATGGATTCGGGCTCAGGCGGCCAGGGCTCGCGCATCTGTTTGTTCACACCGCCCGGTCTAATGTCCACGAGGCAAGCAGGCACACCGTCAATCGCGCCCTTACATCTCGAACGGCGGGGCTTTGCTTCATGGCTGCTAGGAAAAGCGGGCTAGAAGGCTTTAACCCAGCGTCGGGACTGAGCGGCCTTTACCACGGCGTCGAGGATCGCCTGGTTACGCAGGCCGTCGCGGAAGTCAGGGCGAATCTTCTTGCGGGACACGAAGGAGCGAAGGAAATCGGCGACCGAGTGGGTGTGGGTGTGTTCATAGCCGATGATGTGGCCGTCGCCCCACCAGTTGTCGGCGTAGGGGTGCTTGCCTTTGGAGATGGCGATAATTTCTCGAAAGCCCTCGCTGGGCCCGCTGTCCTCGGCCGAATAGAACCGCAGGACGTTCAGGTTTTCGAGATTAAACGTTAACGAACCGCGGCTGCCGTTGATCTCGAATGTATTGTGGTTCTTGCGGCCAAGCGCGAAACGGCTCGCCGCCAGGGTCCCGATGGCGCCATTGGCGAAGCGCGTACACACTACGACCGCGTCGTCCACGGTGACCCTCTGCGTGGTTCGCGCGCCCGCGGCGGAGGGGCGCCGTTTGATGAAAGTTTCCGTGGCGGCCGAAACTTCTCTGATCTCTCCGCACAGAAAGCGTGCCAGGTCGATGATGTGCGAGCCGAGATCGCCCAGCGCGCCGCTTCCGGTCTGGGCCTTGTCGAAGCGCCAAATCCGGGGGAGTTCCGGGGACATGGCCCAATCCTGGAGGTAGCGGGCCCAGAAGTGGTGGATCTTGCCGATACGTCCTTCCTCGATGAAGCGTTTGGCGAGCGCAATGGCCGGGGCGCGCCGGTAGTTGTGCATCAAGAAGTGGCGAATGCCGGCCTTTTCGGCGGCCGCCAGCATCTTCTTCGCTTCCGGTACCGTGTTCGCCAGGGGCTTTTCGCAGAGAATGTGCTTTTCTGCCCGCGCCGCGGCGACACCCATTTCGCAGTGCAAATTGCCCGGCGTACAGATATCGACCAGGTCGATGTCGTCCCGTTCTATGACGGCCCGCCAGTCGGTGGAGGCTTCCTGCCAGCCGTAGACCGTAGCCGCTTGCTTGGTTTCCCGCGGATTCCGTCCGACGATCACCTTCATCTCGACCCGCGGTGTGTCGGGGAAAAACATGTTCACGCTACGGTAGGCGTGACTGTGAGCTTTGCCCATGAACTTCGTGCCCAGCAGAGCCACGCGGATGGACAAGTGTCTGCCGGCTTTCGCAGATCCGGACGTCGATTGTCGAAAGGCGAATTCGGGCATTCCAGTAAAGACCTCCTTGGCGAGGGACGCCCTCGCCGACGCTTTTTCTACGCCGGCGGGTTTACGGGCTAGCCGCCGCTTTTCTCACAATAAAGCTGTTGAGGTCGACCACTGAGTCTGTGCGGCAAGATTCTTGCGGGGTTTGGTCCCGCGATCGGACGGGGACGCCCCCCGAGTGGGCTGCCGTGGAGAAGAGTTACCTATAGATTCGGAAATATCGAGATCGAAAACCCCACGCAGCGCGCTGAAAGCGCGCACCACGTCGCAAGGACGATCGTAAAGTCTTGTCCTAGACAGTCTACTAGCCCCCATTTCTCACCACCTGACGGGGCAAGCGCGCCATAGGGTCGCCCTTACTTCGCTCGCCGTGCTCAACCTAGGGTTCAACTACGCCGGCATTATTCAAGAAACGAGACGCCGCGCGGCGCGCGCCTTGTACTGACGGGCCTCTCAAGCACTTCGCCGCGCCACGTGGGGAGAAAAACGGGCTTAGATGAACATTTCTTCGTCGAGGGTCGCTCGGTCAACCGTCGGCCGCCGGGATCCGAACAGGTGCTCGAAGATGGCGCTGACCGCGACCGCCAAGGCCCGCAGTTGCCGCACCGGCGTCAGAAGAGTTCCCTGCAAAGCGGCCGCTGTTTCGTGCACACGCTCAAGCGCGCCTTCGACCGTCCGGTCCACCCGGTCCATTTGAGACTTGGCCCGATCGGAGACGTCAGTCAGAAGCGAATCCATTTTTTGGACTTGATTTCTGGTTGTTTCGGCGACTTGACCGACCTTGGTCAAGATCTCATTGCTTTGTTGGCGTAGCTGCTCGAGCAGTTGAAGAGAACTGTCGGCGACCGGCTCCCAACGATCCATGAACGTGGCGGATCGCTGCTCCACGGCCTTAATGGAGCGATAAATACCGAACAAAAAGGCCATCTGAATCACCAAAGCGACCGCGGCAACCCCGGTAAACACAGCCATAGTTATGAGCAGCAAGTCCTGATTTTCCATCACGGATTCACCTCTGACAAACTAGGCAGCGGTGGGGCTGGGGCTACAAGATTCGTGCGTCCGACTCCGCCGTTGCTTCCTGATAAGCTCTGCGACCGGCTTGCAGCGCGGCAGCCAGCTGTTCCCGCTGAGACCCGACCGCGTCACGGCCCCGTTCAATGACGTCGCCGGCGTGTTCGCGCAGTCGCCCCCCCCGCTTGCGCAGGTACTCCCCTCCTTCGGCCGCCCGGGACCTAAGCTCATCCCGCATTTCCTCCCCAGGCTTCGGCGCGAACAGGATGCCGAGCGCCGTGCCAATGCCCACTCCGAGGCAAAAGAACGAAAGCTTGGAATCTGCCATGGGGCTCCCTCCCTCCCGGCTCATGCCGAGGCTACTTGCAACGGTGATATTAACACATCCCGGCGAGCCGTGGCCTGAGGGGAGATCCGGCGGAAGCAGACCGCCGGGGCGGGTTCGCCGAGGGGCAAAAAACCTGTAGCTGTCCTGATTGCCCCTTCGAGAAGGGGTGAAGACGACAGGGAAGGAAGGTCTCCAGTTGTCTGAGCTGCGCCTCGGTCAACAGTGGCTTGCGGCCGGCGCGCCCGGCTTTGCCGCCTTCGCGGTATCGCCGCACCCAACCGCTCACGCTCTGTTGCGCCGCTTTGACTCCCCGCGCCGCCTCGCCTTGGCTGAGCCCTTCTTCCACAACCAGCCGCACCGCCTCGATGCGCCGCCGCTCTAACGCGGCAAAGTCCCGTTTCACCAACCAAGACAGTAGAGAAAGGATCAGTTTTATGAAAACTTTAGGCCGGTTTGGAAGAATATTGGCGCCTTATTGCTAGACTCGGACCAGCCTTTCTTGCTCACTCGTCCGGACACATCCCGCAATTGAGGTTCGAGGCCATTCGGCTCCCGAGTCCGACCAGCGGCGGTATCCCGTATCTATCGTCGCAAGTGGTAGCTCTTGTTGAAGCGATCGCAGGTGATGGAACTTTGAATCAGGCAACTCATGGCGGTCTAGGCGTCCACCGCATTCCCGAGACAGGAGAAGAGTTTTCCATGCGCATATTGCGCGCCGAGGGTGGACAGTGGAAGGCTTCCCTGTTGGGGCCGAGCTTTCACATTTCGGAGTTGTTCGCCAGCGAGTCGGAGGCTCAACGGCATGTCCGAAGTTGGTTTCGGCGGGCTTTTCCCACCCACGTTTGTGATTCGCGTTGCGTAGTGGATGCGAAACGCGCGGGCGGGGACGGTATCGAGAGGTAGGCCTGCAAGCAACCCCACTACTACTTTAGTTGCATAAATTAGCATAATGATGAGCCAGGCCTTTGTTGCTCACCGTGGTCTTGGTCCACTCGAATGGAGCCCGCTCCAGGGCTTGGATGTGAGGCTTTTCATCCACCGCCAGCACCACGGCATTATTCGTTGGATCCAGATACAGACCGACGATGTCGGCGGCCTTGCGCGCGAACTCCGGGTCGGTCTAAATACACCAACTGCGCCGCCGACGCAGTGAGATGCTCAGCGTCTTGAGCACGCGCCAGACTTGATGTCGGCTGACCCCGCCTAGCACTTCGGCGAGCAGCGTGCCCGTCCAGGTGGCGTGACCTTCGGGCGGGGCCTTGTCCAGCATGCCTACAAGGCGTTTGCGGGTGGCTTCATCGTAATGCGCCGGCTTGCCTGGCCGGGGGGCCGGGGCCGGTCGGCGAGGCTTGCCAGCCGCTGTTGGGCACAGCGGAGGCGCCACTTCGACACCCGTGACGGTGGCATCTGGAGCCGCACGGCAATCTCGCCGCTGCGCTTGCCGCTCGCGGCCAACAACACAATGCGTGCCCGCTCGACCATGCGGCGTTCGGTCTTGTGGCTGCGCACCCAATGGCGCAGCGTCAGCTCTTCTTCCGCAGACAGGGTAATAGGGGTGGCAGGTTTGACCATGCCGCCATTCTATCCTTATATGTATTATTTTTGAAATTAAGTACTAGGGGTAGCTACTATACCAGCGCCCGCTGCCGCTGGGAGTGTCCGCGAAAACTGTGATGCTGGTGATCTGCTTGGCGCTGCCGGTGTATCGGCTGCCGTCCTGTTTCTTGTAGACGCGAACGGCGAAATGCAGGGTGGCGTTCGGCAGTAGCCGGCCAAGCTCGTGGCGGTAGCCGCCTTCGTCCTGTTCATTGAGGATCATGGAGATATTGGCCAGGATCTCCCCGGAATGATTCGTAATCAGCACCCTATTTCCAATGGGGCCGGCCGAAATGTTCAAAGGCACGTTCTGCCGTATTACGTCGCCGGCCTGGTCGGTTTCAGACGGTTGTGTACACCCCAAAATAAGCAGACAAAGTCCTATAAAAAGGCTCTTCCGGGTTTTTAGTGGGTGGCCAACGGGTAGCCGGCTCCTCCATCCTGCCGACCCGACGTCGCCCGCAGTCACATCGGAGCCCAAAAGGCGGCCAAGAAATCCCCAAATACCCTACACGCCAGTCCGGTCGTGGGCAACTCGTAAAGGGAATAAGACACTGATAAACAGGGAGTTATCTCTTTGAGTGTGGCCACTGGATGACAGTTGTGGATCCGCATTTCACAGCCTTCGGGAGACTGTACGACTACCTGCCAGCAGCCTTGCTCTACTCGTAACCCTATTGTTTATCAGTAATTCTTTTTGGCCAACGCAGTCGCCGCCCGGCCTTGGGGGCCGTAGAGTTGTCACGAAGCCCTTGAATGGCACCGAAGCAGGCTCCGGGAGGTCGGCCTCACAGTGGCGAGGGATCCGTCACTCACCGCCGCCAGCCACTAAAATCCCAGAAGAGCCTATAAAAAAGGCCGGGCGCTTGCGATTCGGGGAGCTGGGGTGCTTCTCTCCCACGGACTCACGGCCCCTACCGAGCGGTCGTATCATGCGGATTCCCCCGTCCAACCAGGAGGTGCTGCGGACTCTGCTTCTCCATGCAGCACCAGACTGCTTTCTCAAGAGTTTCGACGGTATCTCGCAAGGCGCGTTGGCGCTGTCCACCGTCTCTTCGAGGCAGCACCAGACCTGACCTCGATAGAGACGGCATGCCGCTTCCGGCCAGCCGTCGATAGCCACCACGATCCGGAATTCTAGACACGGCCTGTCGACCCAGGTCGAAAAACGTCTCACACCATCATACGGTGTTGCGAAGGGCCATGCATGTTTCCCTCAGAATGAGCAGCGGATAAGGGCGAAGCGACGGTCAGAGCAGTGGGCATTGTCGGCGCCACCCAACACACGGCACCGCGCATGAATGATAGTGACGGGCCGGATGGACGTCCCGTCTCGCCACCGGCTGAGAAACCCGGGCTACCATGAGAGGGTGAGGCAGCGGAGAGACTTGGCCGTGAGAACAAAGGTGTTCACGCTTCTTATGGCGTCACTTTGCATACTCGCCTTTGCGTGCGGGGAGCGAGGGGAGGTTCGGAAGTCGGGTTACGTCCCGGTCACTGAGTTTGACCCCTCACGCGATGCGGCGCAAGACATCGACGCCGCCGTTGCCGAGGCAAAGCACAGCGGGCGAAGGGTCTTGCTCGATGTGGGCGGCGAGTGGTGCATTTGGTGCAAGAAGCTCGATCAATTCTTTGACCGAAACGAAGACGTTGCCGGCTTCCTGCGGCAGAACTTTGTCGTCGTCAAGGTGAACTTTAGCCCGCGGAACAAGAACGAGCGCGTCCTCTCGCGTTATCCGGACATACCGGGATTCCCGCACTTGTTTGTCCTTGATGATGCCGGCCGCTTGTTGCGCTCGCAAGACACCGCCGAGCTGGAAGAGGGCGACCATCACGACCGCGGAAAGGTGCTCGCGTTCCTGCGGCGCTGGGCGCCGGGATAACCGGGCGAGCCCCTCTACCGCTGTCCCGTAAACCGGGGTTTCACGGCTCGGCTCCATCCCAAAGGCAACGGAAACCCAAGTCGAAGCTGCCCGAAGTCGGGTAGAACTTGAAGCGGTCTGAAATCCGCAGGACCCTGGGAGCGTTGAACCATGAGCCGCCGACAATTACGCGCTGGTAGCCTTGGAAAGGCCCTTGGGGGTCCTTCGCGGGCGACTGGGAATAGTGTTTCGCATGATACCAGTCCGACATCCACTCCCAAACGTTGCCAGCCATGTCGTAGAGGCCATACGCGTTCGGCGGAAAGCTGCCTGCCGGCGATGTGTAGTCCCAACGATCGCGGCCTGCGGTGTCTTCATAGTTAGCGTCTTCGTGGGTGAGGAAGTTTCCCGAGGGATAAATGAATCCCTCCTCGCCTCCCCGGGCCGCGTACTCCCATTCCGCTTCCGTTGGAAGCCGTCCGCCGGCCCACTTGCAGAAAGCGTCGGCTTGCGCCCACTTGGCGCGAACGATGGGGTGATCCTTTTCTGTCCATTTGAGGTTGAAAAACGGAGCTTCCGGCATTTCCTGTTCGGTCGCGGCCACGAATCTCTCATAAGCCGCGACTGTCGTCTGTAGCCGCGCCATCCAGAAGCCGCGGCTGATTTCGACAAAATGCAGCGGCTTTTCGTCTTCGTCGCATTCCTCGTCGTCGGGTACGCAGCCCATGCGAAAGCTTCCCGGCGGGATCCAAGCATACTCCTGACCGTCGACAGGGTTCATGCGCACGAATCCGGGTTCAGCGCCTGTGTCTGTACTTTGCCGATCCCCAGGTGATTGGGCTAGGCATAGCAAGGCCATGACGGCGAGGGCCGGCAAAAGGGTGAGAACGTGCCGCATTATGCGCGTCGGAGTCGAGCCTACGACCGATCGTAGGATTCCATGCTTGCCTGGTTGCCAGAGGCCTTTTCGTGCCGCATCGCAAGAGTCTCGGCTCGATGTCGCCAGGAATGGCGACACGGCACGCAAGAATGCGTGCGCCACAGGCAGACCGGAAACTCGTCGCTCCGCATACTGTTCAACTACGCCCGCATCGCTCAAGAAATTGGGCGCCGAGCGCATTGTACTGACGGGCCCCTCACGCACTTCGCCTCACCACGTGGTGAGAAAAGCCGGTTAGCCGCGGTGTTCCTCGGCTGCATCCTGGGGCTCGTAGCCGACGACGTCACGCGCGTGCGAGATGTCCCGGTAGCTCCATTTATTGTTCGAAACAGCGTAGAAGATGTCGAACCCAACGCTATCGGGAGCGTCGATGCACTTCTCGATCAACTGCGAAACGTCCCTGTAGCTGCACCAGACAGAGAAGTTACGCGAGTCCACCGGGCGGTTCTCGGGGTTGACTCGCCCGAGTCGCAAGCAGATCATCGACATGCCGTAGGCGTCCGAGTAATGTCGCGCCAGGGACTCGCCGGCGACCTTGCTCCAGCCGTAGAACCCGCCCGGGCGCGTGGGCGTTTCGTGGGTAACTTTCCGCCAGGCCTCGGGCGCCTCGTCGTAGCGCCCCTCGATCAGAGTGTTGTAGGGAAACTCACTTTCCCAGCCCATGACGGAGGCTCCGCTGCTGGCAAAGACGACGCGCCGCACGCCCGCCTGCCGCGCCGCCTCGAAGACGTTGTAGGCGCCAATGACGTTGTGATTGAGCGCCTGTTCAAAGGAGGCGTCTGAGGCTGCCAGGGCAGCCAGGTGCACGACCGTATCTTTTCCCGCGAAGGCAGGCCGAATGGCGGCCAAGTCCGTAATGTCAGCTTGGAGGCACTCGATCCCGTCAACAGCGCGCCGGTTGAGCGCGCTCAACTCGTACTTCCCATGCGCGTGGTCGAGAAAGACCTTCCCGACCAGTCCACTCGCGCCCGTTACCAGCACTTTCTTATGAGCCATGGCTTCCTCCGCTTCCGGTCTTACACGTCCAGGCCGCAGTCGACCCAGGTGCTACCCGCCCGGCCGGATTCGACCGCCGCCTCCATGAACTTAACGCCTCGGGCACCGTCCTCGACCGTGGGGAAGTCCATGGCCAGCGGGTCCGGCTCGGTTCCCGTCCTCCGCGCGGCGATCGCCTCGGCCGCGTCCGAGTAGAGGTTGGCGAAGCCCTCGTGGTAGCCCTCGGGGTGGCCGATGGAGACTCGGATGCAGCGGTCGGCTTCCCTGTGCAGTCCGGGACCTCCGCGGCTCATCATTTGGGCGGGCCGCCCCAGGGGCATAAAGCGCATGTGATTGGGGTGCTCCTGGCACCAGTCGAGGCCGCCCTTTTCACCGTGCACCCGAATGCGCAGGCCGTGCTCGGCGCCGGCGGCTGCCTGGGTCAACCACATCACTCCCCGCGCTCCGTTTTCATAGCGCAGAAGGAAGCCGGCATAGTCATCCGCTTCGCGCTCGGGAACCACCGCGCCGACATCCGCGCAGAGGCTTGCCGGCTCGAGTCCGCTAACGTAGGCCCCGAGGTGATGGGAGTGGACGCCGATGTCGCCGACGATAAGCGAGTCTCCCGCCTGTTCGGCGTCGAATCGCCAGGCGTTCTTCTTCGCCGCCGTCTGTTCCACCAGGGTCGCCAGGTGGCCTTGCACGTACTCAAGGTGAACCAATCGGATCTCGCCCAACTCGCCGGCGGCGACCATGGCCCGCGCCTGCCTAACCATGGGATAGCCGGTGTAGTTATACGTCGTGCAAAAGACGAGCCCGCTGTCGCGCACCCGGCGCACCAGGTCCAATGAATCTTCGAGTTTCGTCGTCAGCGGCTTGTCGCAAATCACGTCCATACCGCGTTCGAGCGCCGTGCAACAGGCCCCGTAGTGTTCGCCGTTGGGCGTCATGACGGCGAGAACCTCGATGCCGTCATCACGCTTGCCTTCCTGTTCGACCATTTCATCGAAGGCGCCGTAGGCGCGGCCCTCCGCGATTCCAATGGCTCGCCCGGCAGCGCGCGAGCGTTCCGGGTTCGAGGACAAGACTGAAGCGACGACTTCGTAACGGTCATCGAGCCGCGCCGCGCTACGATGGATCTCACCGATAAACGAGCTCGGTCCGCCGCCTACGACGCCCAGACGCAGCCGGTGGCCAAGTTTGGCGATGACGGGATTGATTTCTGTGTTTTGCATGTCCTCCGCCCAGTCAAAGGAGCCTGACCCGAGTCAGGTCGATGCGTAACTTTACCACAATGGTGTAAGTTGTTGGATTACATAATGGTTATTAGAAATTGGCTTCGTTTGGTCATTTCGTTACCCGGTCGCTCATCGGGTCGCTCGTCGGATACCTCACTGTTGTCCCGGATGCTGTCCCTTGAGTCCTGCGCCCTCAGACGGGGTCCCCTCGTATCCCGGTGGAGCGATCGGGGAGGGTTGCTTAGCCGACCGTCCAGCCGCACCGGAAGCCACCGGCAAACCCGTTGATTCCAAGCTGGTTGGGCGAGATTGGGTTCGTTTGGTTATTTTTTCTCGCCCGCCCGGCTTCAGGCCGTTCTTCGGGATCTCCCCCCTTAAGAATAGCGAGCGTGTCAAGTGTCTCCATTTGGGCGATGAGCGATAGGCCGTTGTCGCGGGTCGGTTGAACCGCACCAACTAGACTTAGCTAGTAAGACTTAGCTAAGATGAATTCATGCAAGTAAATGTGCATGTCGCCAAGACGCAGCTCTCTAAGTTGATCGAAAAGGCACGGACGGGGGAGGAGGTTATCATCGCCAAGGCGGGCAAACCGGTCGTCAGGCTCGTTCCTTTCAAACAGCGATCGAAGAGGGAATTCGGGAGCGCCGCCGGTCTGATCGCTTTCGAGGAAGGCTGGGACGCTCCGATGACAGACGAAGAGATGGCGCACCTGCTGAGCGATGAACCTGCTGATCGACACTAATGTGTTCCTTTGGGCCATTGGGGGGCACCAGGCGAGGCTGTCGCCGGCGGCTGGGCAGGCTATGCGAAACGAAGGCAATCGGCTACTTCTCAGCGCCGCCAGTCTGTGGGAGATCGCTCTGAAAGTGCGGAGTGGAAAGCTCAGGCTTCCGGAAACCGGCGAGTTCTTCAAGGAACACCTGGGGAGGCTAGGCATCGACGGGATTCTCGCTGTCGAGGCTGCACATGTCTTTCGTGTTTTGGAGTTGCCCGATTATCACCGGGATCCGTTTGATCGGCTGCTCGTAGCACAATGCCAGGTTGAGAACGTGCCGCTTGTAACGTCCGATTCCATGATCCCCGAGTATGCGATTGATGTCATTTGGTAGCGAAACATAAGCCTAAATCCGGCAGTTGGGAACAGTGCAAGACGTCCTGACGGGAAGCGACCTTGACCAGTTATAGGGGTCACCCCACGGGTGACAAGGCTCAACTGCTCTACAGTTGCCGATTTCGGGCGCAACTTATGGATGATGGGAATTTTAGTGTGCACAGCAACACCGTCGGAACTGCCGGATTAAGGATAAACTGCCTGATTCTCCATTTACCACGTCGGTAGCCCGCGGCAAAAGTCCTTGGGTTCGGGAAACGGGTACAGTCCGCCAGCGGCTCTGTGGCGGCGGAAGTGCCGGTCGCAACCTCAATGAGCAGACCGGGACATAGGTAACACTTTTGTCCGGGGGAGGGGGTTGGACGGAGGGAGGCTCCCGGAGGGCGACCGGAGTCCGGCCCCCTCCCCCGACCTGCGAGCGTGGCGGCGATCCCGGTTCGGTCAACGGTTTTCGATCGCCCGCAGGGCCGCTTTGACTTGCGGATCGCGGCGCACTTCGATTTCGTCTCCCTTGGCGACGCCCAAGGCGAAATTGAGGATCTCCTGCTGCAACCGGCCGCGAATGAAATCCCGCGAGGCCGACCAATCCAACAGCCCGGGACTGATCCGGCGTTCGGAAAGGAAGAGCTGGAACTCGTCGAGCAATCGAGGCGACACTTCGAAATCAGGTCCCGTGGACGGCTGGCTGCTCGAATACTGTTGGGCGAAGTCGAGGAAGTAGCCGCTAGCCTCGATGACCATCTCCAATCGGTTGAGGCTTCGGGGATAGACGATCGTATCGGGCTGAACTCCTCCACCCTCCGCCGCAGCCGGCGGCGAGCCAGTCTCGGATTCCGCATCCACGGCTTGTGACTCGTCGCACGGCGTGAGGATGAAGAGGCGACAGTCCCCCAAGGGCCGTTGGATCGATCGGCCATTGGGCGTCAGGTAGACGGCCGTCGTCAGCGCCAGCCCCGCTCCTTCCGACAGCTCAAAGACACTCTGCACGAGACCCTTCCCGAAGGTCGGCTCGCCGACGATCGTTGCTCGTCGGTGGTCTTGGAGCGCGCCGGCGACCAGCTCGGCAGCGCTGGCCGTCCGCGAGTCCGTCAGAACCGCGATCGGAAACCGGTAAGGCTCGAATCCGTCGGGAACCTTGACGGCTAAGTCCTCGCCCTTGCGAGCGCGGATCCACATGATCTCTCTGCCGCTCTCTAGAAAGAGCGCCGCCGTTTGCGCCGCCACTTCTACCAGACCGCCGGGATTGCCTCGCAGATCCAGCACGAACCCTTGCAAGTCGGCCCCTCCCGCACTCTGAATGGCCTGCTTGAGGTCTTTGGCCGTATCACGTTCGAAATTAGCGAGTTTAATGTAGGCAATGCCGGGCTTCAGGATGAGTTTTCGACTCACGCTGGGGTCGGCCATCTCGGCGGGCACAAGCGTCATCGGCAGCAGCCTGGGCAGCATGGGGCGCTTCACCATCAGCCGCACCTTAGTCTGGCGTGACTGACCGAGCAGGGCAACGAGCTGCTGGATGCTCAAGTGGGCCAGGGGGTGGCCGTTGACGGCGGCGATTTCGTCACCGGACGACAGTCCCGAGCGGGCCGACGGACTCCCCGGCAGCGTCTGCAGGACGATCACGCGTCCGGGGCTAAGCGCCACGACGCTGCCGAAACCTTTTTCCGTCGAGCGCTGCATTTCCTTCAGTGACTCGAATTGGTCGCGGTCCAGAAAGGCGGAGTGCGGATCGAGCGTGCGCACCATGGCCGGCAGCGCGCCCTGATAAAAGGCCTGCTGGGGATCAACCGGGTCGGCGAGATTCCGCTCGACGACGCGATAGACGTCGAGGAAGCGTCTCACCTCGCGCGGAAGGTCATCTTCCGCCGGGGCGCTGAGGGGCAGCCAAAAAAGCAGGAGGGCGAGAAAAAGTCGCATGCGACCCACTGTGGGGTGCTACGAACTGATTATAGCTCCGCGCCCGGGCAGGCTAGGCCCCGTTTTGTGACCGCTCACCGCAAGCCGGGATCGCCAGTCGATGAGGGATCGTCGGGAGGCTGCTCCAGGGGCAGCGTCAGGGTGTTACCCCGGCGGCCTTCGATGAGTAACGAGACCGAAAGCGCGTTGCCCGCGGGCTGATCGGGAACGGCCATCCCGAGTTCATAAAGCCCGGGGAAGCCGGCCACCGTGCGGAGCAACAGCGGTTCCACCCGCTCCCGGTCGATCTCCAGTTGAACGGCTGTGGAATCTTCCGTCAAACCGAGCAGGTCGCCCGCGCCCAGCCCGGTTGCTAATACCAGCAACTCGTCGCCCGGCTGGGCCGGATTGTCCGCACTGACCGTGCTGCCGTCACCTCTGACGGCGCGAAACAGGCCTGGAGATACGCGGGAGATCCTGATCAGCATGGGATCGCTGAGGATGGATCCTCTCTGGACTCGAAGCTCCGCGACGCCCGGTTCCACGGTGATGGGGATCCGCAGATTGATTTGACCCGCGGTCACTGCCAGCAGCGTGGCCTGTTGACCGTCAACTGTCACGGTCGGCGGAACCGCCGGGGCCGGCTCACCCGAGGGATCGGCGCTCAACTTCGAGCCGTACAAGGTCGCCAGCACTCCGGGAGACAGATCGGGCGTCGTCGTGGCGCTGTTGACCAGCCCGCCGAATCGGAGCTTAGGCCGCGGGTCGTCAGGATCGGGTGGGTTTACCTGGAAACGCTGCGCAGCTTCGACCAGTTGCAGGCCGCTGGTCACCGTCACCAGATACGGACCGGGCTCCGTCCGGAGGCGAACGGTGATCACAACGCGCAGCCTCTCAGGACCGAGGACTTCGAGGTCCCGCGTGACGATGTCGCTCGTCCCAAACCCAACGATAGTTTGATCCGCGGCGAAGTCCGTGCCCAGACCGTCGATAGTGACCACCACGTCCGAATCAGCCTGGGCCGACTCAGGCGACAAGACAAGCGACGGCGCGATGCCGTCGGGATAGGGCAACACGACGTTGCCGTCGGGAAGCGTGAACGCCGAGCTCTGGCCGTCGGCGTTGTAGACCGTCACAACAGCTCGGTGTCCCGGCGGCCCCGGGGGCGGCCGGACGACAATCCCGCCCGCGAACTCGTCGAAACCGACAACCGTCCCGGGCAGGCCGTCAAAATAAACCAGCGCCCTGGAATCGAAGTCCGATCCCCGTACAATCCACGCCTCGGCGTCGGGGAAGCCAAAGGCGGGTTCGATCCAATGGATCACCGGCGCGCGTTGCGACGTGAGCCGAACGGCACTGGGCAGGACATAGATGTCGTCCCTCAAGCGAAACAAAAGAAGCTTAGGCCCCAAGCCGCTGAAAGGCGAGATCTCAAAACCGACCCGAGCAAAGCGGACGTCGAAGGCGTAAACGGCCGGCGGAGCCGGGCTCAGATCGGACCCTATAACTTCCAGGGAGATCTCCGGAAGATTCCGAATGAGTGCCGGCCCGGTCGCCAACACGAACGCCGTCTGCTCGCGGTTATCGATGAAAGCCGGGTGAACCCCCGGGACGCCGTTGCCGGGGAAGCTAAAAGTCGTCACGCTGTGGAGAGCGAGGCCGGCGAGAGGCGTAACGGCAAAATCAATGTCCTCGGTCGGCGCGCCGCCGGTTACCCACACCGGCGGAGCATCCACAAGCCGGTTGGACCCCCCGTAAAAGATGGTTTTGAAGGCCTCGCCCGGCACAACAGTCTCGCCCGAGTCGGTCGTCGGCAACACCACATTGGCAGGCCCCAATCCGGTTTGCGTTGCCGGGGGGAGAGGATGCGCGTAGACCCGATAAGACCCCGGAAGCAGGCCCTGGATCCGGTACCCGCCGTCGGGATCGGTCAGGGAGCTAACGACGATGCTCCCCCCGGCTCCGATCGCTACCACCGAGGCCAGATGAACCGGGAGGCCCGTTGTGGTTGCGACGCGTCCACTAATGCTGCCGAAGATTCGGGAAAAGCTTGCCGTCGGATAGGCGACGGAGAGGCCGGCCACATCGTCGGCGGCGAGCGGCAACGCCCGCGTGGTAGCCCGGGTCACATCCGTGCTCATTACCGACCCGGTCAGCGAGTGCTGCAGCCCGAGAGCATGTCCGATCTCATGAACCAGGCTATTGAAGAAAGGCTCGGAAAAAGTCGGCGTCGGGCGTCCTGGGCTGGCGAGATCATTCGAGAGGATCACCTGGGAGCGCACGATCGGAATGAAGCCGCCGCTCTTCTCGGCGCGGGTGATGGGACCGCCCAGCCCGATCACGCCCGGGGGCAGTTCGGCGAAAAGTATTTCTCCGCCCGGAGCGGCGGTGTCGGAAAGACCTTCGCTGATTCCTCCGTAGGCCACCCTTAATTGGGAGCTGGGCACGGAGTCCCACACCGACAAGGCCTGCCGCACCTGGCTGACAAGCGCCTCATAGCTGTCGTTCGCCGCCAATCGGGGTCCGTCGCGACTGACGAAGAAATAGACCGTGCCGTCGATCAAGGACGCGAGGTCGAACTTCTCAATGGCTCTTGGAAAAGGTGGCGAGGCCGTCGGATAGTGGACGAAGTGATAGTAGCCGAGCAAGCTGCCGGGAACGGATAGCAGCAGCAAGAGCAGAAGCCGGATGCGGCTAGCCGCCGGCGAACCCACGATTCTCATTACTTTGCGTCGGACAATACCGATCGGATCGTTGCCACGAGATCGCGCAAGGGCATTTCGGTGGCGCGGTCCTGAACGGCAACCCCTGTCTTGGGAGCCAGCATCAAGTCTCCACTGGGCCCGCGCGCAGCGCGAAGATCTCCCTCCTCCGCCCGGGTAACCGCGAACAGTCCCTGGCTTAAACCGGTGATTTGGATCCGGCCGCTGGGCCCCTTCCAGAGAAAGAAGACAAACTCGCTCCCCGGCTCAAGCCGAGGCACGCCCCCAAAACGCTGGCTCAAACCGCCGACCGACCCCCCGGGAAGCGCCACCTCGACTTCGTTCAATGGCTCGCCCTTCCACTGCTCGATCACCTCCAAGCGCGTTAGGGTGTAGATCAGACGCCCTTCCCGTACCCCGCGGCTTTCCGCCGTCCGGGCACGGACGATGGCCGTTGACTGCTCGATCATCTCGCCGAGCGAGATCTGCTCCAGCGTCGCCGCCGTGAGAGGCAGCAAACCCAGCCAGGCAAGAGAAGCAATCGTACGCAGGACACACATGCTCACCACACGATAGGCAGGCAGAGCACCAAACTCAACTTGTTTCATAACAATAACTTAGACTACTACGCCGAGCTCGCCGCTATACACATTGACACGGCGCCGTGCCTTTGCGCCACGGCCGCCGCCGGAGTGTGGGGGCTGCGGCGCGGAGTTGGCGCCGGTGCTCAGGCCGGCTGGTGGAGATACGTCCTTGATGTCCGCCAGCATCGAGCCACGCGCGGCTCGGAAAGGGCACGGGATCCTTCGACGGCCGGTCGGGCTTGGGCGCGGCACGGCATGTCCCGCGGCCCCGCGGCAAAGCCGTGGCGCAAGCCCGTAGTCAAGGTCGCTTATCATCTGGGCGGCGAGAAAGGCCCCGCGATCGCCCGGAGCCTCGACCGCACCCTTGCGGCCACGGCTCAGTTTTGCGAGCTCGACGAGGTCTGGACGCGGAACCATGCAGAAATCTCGCATGGGAGCCTTGCTACAATGGCGACGGGCACTGACCAGCGGCGCAACATGCTGGTTGGGGATCTTTGGGGGAACGAGGAGACTGATGCCGTTCTGCACGAATTGCGGCGCCGAGGTGACGGGGACCAAGTTCTGCGGCCAATGCGGAACTCCCACCGGAGCGTCGAGCGCCGGCGCCGAGCCGTCACCATCAAGCCCCCCAGGCACTCACCCGCGCGGCGAAGGGTCGTCCGGGGACCTGGGCATCCCCGACAACACGGCAGCCGCACTGTGCTACTTCCTGCTCCCCGCGGCCGTCTTCCTCGTGATCGAACCCTATCGGGACAACCGCTACATTCGCTTCCACTGTTTTCAAGCGATCTTCTCTGCCGCGGTGGTCTTACTAACTCTCGGAATTATCACCACCATCGTCTCGGCCATTATTGGCGTCCTAGCGTTTGTCTTGGCCTGGCTGCTCGTCCTGGCGTCCTTCGTTTATGGGATCAAACTCGTGTTGAGAATCTACGCGGGCGAGGATGTGAAGATCCCCATCATCAGCGACTTCGCCGAGCGATACGCGTAACGACGGCGAGCAGGCGGAACAAAGTCAATCGTGGAGCTGTTGCGCGCTTGGGCTGCCAGGCGGCCAGAAAGGCGGGTTCGGTGCGCGGAATGCGGGCTAGGAAGGGCCCGAATCCGAAACCGCCGTGCGGTATGGAGTGGGACACGGACATGTCGTGTCCGGCGTTCCCCATTTGTCCTCCCGGCTCCCGGTCCGGAGGAGTCGGAACTGTCGGCGCTGTGTTGGTTCGCTTCACCTTCCGCGAGAAGCTGCCGCGGAAGCCCACGCGCCGAAGTCGGCATAACGAGCGTAAGCCGGCGGGCTGCCGGGCCGAGGAACGGTCCTACTTTTCCCTGCCCTTCTCCAGGAGCCGGCGGATACGGTCGACGGCCGGCGGCAGGTCGCTGTACTCCAGAACGTAGGCCCGCTTTTTGACGAGCCGTTCCAGGGAAAGAACCTGCGAGCGGTTGACCTCCGCGTCAAGACGTGGCAGTTCTTGGGTAAGCCGCGCCAGCGCCTCGTCGCCCCCGATACTCGACAGCTTGGAACTACCCCGTCCAACGCGCTGAAGGAAAATGACGTGGTCGGCTCGGCAACTGTGGCTGCTGGCGATGTTCGGCAATTCGCCGGTCCGGACTTCCATCATCGGTTGGCCATCGATGTCGAAGGAATCGGGGTATGGGGCAAGCTGGGGGAACAGCGTGCGGGCGCCCGGCTGAAGTCGGATGTATTGCGGCCTGCCGAGGACCCTGCGATCATCGCCATTGCGAAGGAGGTAGCTCACGTCGTCGCTGACGAAGGTCAACCCCGCTTGAGCACAGGCAAAGGCGAGACAGCTCTTGCCAGATCCCGGGGGCGCCGACAGTAGCACTCCCCGCCCGTCAGCCGCCACGCAGCTTGCGTGGATCGGAGTCAGGTCTCTATAGCTGAGCAGAGTGTGAACGATCGCTTCCAGGTAGTGATAGCGGAAGGAGGCGCGCCGGCAGGCCACGGACGAACTTACCCAGCAAGCAGCGATGCTTTTCCCCAGGTCACAGGATGCGAAGTGGCGGGCGTCCGCCGCCAATACAAGCAGATGCGCCTGGGCGCGGAAAGTGGGGCTGGGAGGCTTGTTCGACGGGCCATCGGTGACCACGACACGCAGCTCCAACGGTTCTTCCTCGCAGGCTTCGTCGTAACCTGACCAGCTCTGCTCGGCGGCCTCAACCACGTCCCGATGGTTCGTCCTGAGATCCAGAGGAAACCCCAGCGGATAGAGGCGTTTATGGACACCCAGTTCGGTCGAGTACCCCAGAGGATCCCAAGTGGGAAGTCGCTCGGCCATCATGGCCTCAGGGTATCATCACCGCTGTGAGCAAGCGGGAAGGCGATCGAGCCTTGGGCCGAACCCGTCCCGGCTATCGAGGCTTTGACCGCACCCTTGCGGGCGCGGCTCCGTTAGGGCATGCGTTGCTTGAAAACGAATCTTCTCGGGCCTGCCCCGCGGTCAAACCGAGCGGCGGGCGCGAGCCTGCGGTCTAGATTGGGAATGACCTCGTTGGTGCGACAAGTCGGTTGTGTCACGAGGCCTCGACCGCACCCTTGCGGGCGCGGCTCCGTTAGGGCATGCGTTGCTTGAAAACGAATCTTCTCGGGCCTGCCCCGCGGTCAAACCGAGCGGCGGGCGCGAGCCTGCGGTCTAGATTGGGAATGACCTCGTGCAGTGGGACAAGTCCTCGGCTCGCCCGGGCCCACCGAAATGCCCCCCGTGTTTACGCGGCACCGGTCTAACACGAGGCCTCGGCCGCACCCTTGCGGGAGCGGTTCGGGTTTCATTTGACGCAGGAGAGAATAATCCGCCCTAAATGTGGCCGAACACCGGCTCGGTTTGGCGGCGAACCGGCGCGGCTGCCATCAAAGCGTCTTTGACGTCCTGAATGGCACGCTGCTTTTCGCGATTCCGTAGCGATCGGCGGTTGACGAGGAGTCGGGCAGTCGAGTTGGGCAGAATTTTGTCGATGATTTTCAAACCATTCGCCCGCAGCGTACGTCCGGTCTCGGTGTTGTCGATGATGGCGTCGCCGTCTTCGGGCGGTTTCGACTCCGTCGCTCCAAAGGAGTGAAAGATCGCCACCGGAGACGCGCTTCTCCGCTCGACGTGCAGGCGTGAGTAGGGGCTGTAGAGTGACGGCTCAAGGTCGGTATGTTTGCGGACCAGAGCTTCGGTCAGGTTAAGATACTCGGTCCAGATGCGCAAAGGGTGTGTTCCGGTCGAATTGACGAACTTTTGAAACAAGTCCTCGGCCGAGTTGACGTCCTCCCAGACTTCGGGCACGGCCAAGACGATGTCCACCCGGCCGAGGCCCAAGTCCAGCAGATCGGCCACATTGGAAGCGCACTCGCTTTCCAAATACCAGTCGAGGCCCGAGATCCCCAAATCATAAAACCCGGCGGCGATCATGTAGGGGATTTCCTGGGGACGAAGGACCTTAACACTGACAGGAAGATCGATCTCGGGGCGATAGCTGCGCGTCCCATCGGCATAGCCTTGGGGATCGATCCCCGCTTCTTTAAAAAACGCGGCGACGGCTTTTTCCAGGCTACCCTTCGGGATTGCTAGTTTTACTTGGCTCATCGCGACTTACTCCGCGCCGCGCCCGAACACTCGCGCGCGGCCGGCTGGGATCAGACCATTAGGACGGCGTCTTGGAGGCTGGTGTGAAATCAGGAACTTACTTGAGGCTCGCACAATAGAGTGACATTGGAACACCGACACGGTGCTGCCCCTACCGTCTGAACAGGGCCAGGTCACCGTCATTTCGGAGACTCGGTAGGATCCCTTCGACTATTATAGCCGGGCTTTGGCTTGTATCCGCTTGCCCGTTCACGCAACGCCCCGGGGAAAGGGAGTTTGTTGAATGACTCTGGTTTGCTCCCTCGACGTGGGTGGCGGACCGCCGCCCGATAAAGGCCGAGTTCCTTTCTGTCGATTTCAAGTTGAATGACTGCGAACCCTCCGAAGTGTTGGGCGGTGAGGCGAGCGGGGAGGGCGTTGTGGGTTTTTGCCTTGTGCTTGCTCGTGCAAGGCCAGCGGCTACGGGTTAACCCGATCGGGGTCAGCGGCGAATACCGGGTGGGGCCCGGTGATGTGCTCGACGTCAAAGTCTTCGAGGTCGAGGAGTTGAGCAACCCGGCCGTGGTGAGTCCCCGGGGAACCGTCTCGCTGCCGTTGATCGGCGAGGTCTTCGTTGGACAAAAGACGACGCTTCAGATTGAAGTCCGGCTGAAGCAGCTCTACGAAATCAATCTGCTTCAGGACCCGCAGATCAGCGTCAGCGTGCAAGAGTTTCGCAGCCAGCCGGTCAGTATCCTGGGGGCCGTGGAGCGACCGGGGGTCTACCAGCTTCAGGGCCGGCGCCGACTGGTGGAAGTTCTGGCCATGGCCGGGGGCCTGACGGCCGAGGTGGGCGACGTGATCACGATCTCGAGAAGTCCCTTACCCGCACGTCTGGAACCTGCCGCCGGCTCCGCGAATCAGGGTCCCGGGCGACCGTGCCCGCCTGACGCACAAGCAATCGAGCTTAAGCCCGCCCTCGAAAGCCGCCAGCGACCGCAGCCGAGAGGGCCGCTTCGCGAGCGCGACGCGACGAACCGCACCCATTATCGGTCGCCCGGGAAAGACCGTTGCCGCAAGGGCGGTCAAGACCGGCGGGACAAGATCCCCACCATAGAGGGCTTAGACACCAACCCAGGGCTGGTGCGGCTATCCCCGTTCTCGGCGGCGACGGAAACACCCCTCCGGACCCAGGAGTTTCGAGTCTCGGTACGCGACCTGCTAACCCTCGACGGCCGGGGCGACAGCAACCCCTTGATCCGGCCCCACGATGTAGTGCGGGTGGCCAAGGCCGGGGTGATCTACGTCCTGGGCGGGGTGAAAAAGGCCGGTGGATTCCGCATCAAGGACCAAGAGATCGTCACGGTGTTGCGGGCGGTTTCATTGGCCGGAGGACTGGGGCGCCACGCCGCCCCCCGGAAAGCGCGCATCATTCGCCAGTCGCGTGGTCTGAGTCATGAGATTCCGCTTTCGATCCATGACATTCTTCGCGGCCGAGCACCCGATTCACCCCTTGAACCGAACGACATCCTCTTCATTCCCGACAGCCGGGCGAAGAGCGCCCTGAGCCGCAGCGCCGAGGCCGCCATACAGATGGGGACGGGGATTGTGATTTGGCGCCGCTAGCCGGAGCAGGGCACCTCCCGTGGATGCGAAGCTACCGCAACTGAGCCCAAGGCCGGCGCCGCCTGCTGCTATCTCGGGCTCGGCTTCTCCGAGACAGGTCTCGCCTTCTCCCTGGCCGCTCGAGCAGCCCGAGCCGGCAACGCAGTTTGCCCTGCGGGACTACTGGAGGCTCATCCATGGCCGGCGGCGGACCATTTTCTGGGTGGTCGTCTCCTCCCTGCTGGCCACGACGGGCTACAACTATCTCCGCGTGCCGACGTATCGGGCGAAGGGGACCATCCAAATCGACCGTGAAGAACCCAACATTGCCAAGCTGGATGAAAGCCTGCCTCAGCTTCCCGAGCAACCCGAATACATCGATACCCAATACAAAATCCTCAAGAGCCGCACCCTAGCCAAGCGAGTGATTTCAAAGCTTGGGCTTCACCGCCAGGTTGAGTTTCGCCAAGGTGTCGCCGGGGACACTGCGGCGCCGGATCAGCAGGCGGAACCGGACCGGCATGAACAGATGCACCCGATGATCGTGGAGAATTATCTGGATCGACTGGGCGTTCATCCGGGAAAGGGAACTCGGCTGGTCGATGTCACCTTCGAATCGGTGGACAGAGAGCTGGCTCCCAAAGTCGTCAACACGCTGGCGGAGGAATATATCGAGTACAACTTCGAGGCCAAGTGGAACGCTACGCAAAAGGCGTCGGGATGGCTCGAGCAGCAGCTCTCACACTTGCAGGCGAAACTCGAAGCCAGCGAAAGCGATCTGCAGGATTACGCGGCGGCGCACTCGATTCTATTTGTCGAGGAGCGCAAGAACATCACGACGGAGAAATTGGCGCAGCTTGAAGAGGAGTTGACCCGCGTCCAAGCGCTGCGAATCGAGCGGCAATCACGGGCCATGTTGGCGCAGGACGCCCTGGCGCAAGGCGGAGAACTTCCCAGCCCCCTGACGAGCGAGACCTACCGTAAGCTTGAAGCCGAAGTCACCGAGTTGCGGCGGGATTATTCCGAATTGATGGTCACGTTCGCGCCAGGTTATCCCAAGGTCCGAAGAGTGAAGCGGCAGATCGACGAGCTGGAACAGGCCCTCCAGGCCGAGCAGGAGCGCATCTTTCAAGGAGTCAGCGAGTCCTTCCAGCTAGCGGTCCGCCGGGAGCGTTTGGTCGAGGAGGAAGTGGCCCGCCAAAGAGGCCTGGTCAATCGTCTAAGCGACGACTTCATCGCATACGACATCCTCAAACGCGACGCGGAGACGAACCGCCAGCTCTACGAGGGCTTGTTGCAGCGACTCAAAGAAGCCGGCATCTCAGCGGGCCTTCGGGCGTCCAACATAGCGGTGCTCGATGAAGCCGAAGCCCCCGACGAACCGTATCGGCCGCGGAGACTGTACAACCTTGCCATGGCTCTGCTAGCCGGCCTGGCGCTGGGGGTGGCCTTAGGCTTCGTCCAGGAGCACATGCACACGGTCGTGCGGACGCCGGAAGAGGTGGAAGCACTGACCGGACTGTCACTGTTGGCGGTTGTCCCCCGCAGCCGCCGCAAAGACACTCCCAAAGTGGTGACCGTGGCGCTGCCCGAGACGGTCCCCGCCGTGCCGCGGACAGTTGCGGCGTCGGCGACCAACGGAACAGCGGGCAACCCCCTCGAAACCGAAGACAGTCGCCGGGCGAGGTGGAATCCCGACCCGGAGCTTGCCGAAGCGTATCGGGCGCTGCGAACATCCCTGCTGCTCGGGTCAGACGAGACGACGCGGCGCACGCTGGTGACGAGCTCCCAACCCCAAGAAGGCAAGACAACCGTCAGCCTGAACCTGGCTTGTAGCTTGGCTCAACTGGGCCGACCAACCCTCTTGATAGACGCCGACATGCGCCGCCCAAACTGTGACAAGCAGCTCGGTGTGGAAGCGGAGTACGGCCTCAGCGACTACCTGCAGGGTTTGGCGGAATTCGGCCAAGTTGTCAGCGAGACCCCGATCATGGACTTGTCGCTGATCGCCGCAGGTAGGCTTCACTCGACGGCGTCCGATCTACTGTATTCTCCTCGTCTGAGGTTCCTGCTTCAGCAGGCAGGCGAGGGATTCCAGCACGTCGTGATCGACTCGCCCCCCTCCCTGGTTCTCTCCGACGCCCGAACCATTTCCCGCCTCGTCGAAGGCGTCATCCTGGTGGTCTCCGACGAGACCGATCGCGGTGCACTGTCACGAACGAAGCAAACATTGGACGAGGCAGGCGTGCGCTTTCTCGGGTTCGTCATCAACCGAGTCGATCTCGATCATCTCGACTACGGCTACTACCGCAACTACGGCTACTACTATTCCTATTCCAGGGACTCGGGGTAGCCCGGGTGTTGGGATGCCCGACGTCACCGCGCGGAGCCGCGGGCATTAGCCCGCGGGCCCGCGCCTCCGGTCAGCGCGAAGTTTTCCGGTTCGCGCTACGGGCCCGCGCCCTAACCCACATTTCTCACCACCTGACGGTCGAAGCACGCCATAAGCCCGCCATTACTGCGTTGCGCTTGCTCACCGTGCTCAACGTACTGTTCAAGTACGCCTCCGCTCGCTGAGCGGCGCGCTCCTTGTACTGACCGGCTTCTCACGCACTTCGCCTCGCCACGTGGTGAGAAAAGCGGGCTAACGGGCACGGCTCTGTTCGGTTTTGATCTGCGCGGTTGGTTGCTTGGTGGGAAAGGTAGTCGGCCCGACGGATCGGCGTCCACCCTCAGCTGCCGAACATAGCCGCACAGACCCGCGGTCGCCTAGGGATCGCCGGCCCGTCGTGTCGCGCGCGGTACATGACAAACCGCGCCGCTCAACGGGCGGTGGCGCGGCGACTTACGCGCCGGCGCCGGAGGCGTCGTAGAGCAATGCCGTCTCCACGAGATAGATCATGCGTAGCTGCCGCGGGTCTGGTTTGCGCCGGGCAAAGCCGCCGGCCGAACCGGTGATCAGCAACGCTTTCGAGTCAGCCGACCAGAGATAGTCGAACGACCTGCCGGAGCCCGGGTCCACTTCCGCCAACGAAACCACGGTTTCGATGCGGCCGTTCTCCAGGTTCCAAACATGGACGCTATAGAATCCCACGCCTAGCGCGCCGGAACGGAGGAAGGCCGCCCGCCGGCGGTTGGGCGCGGCAACGAGAGTGTGTCCGGGACCTACGTAGGTTTCCTCGCCAGTGTCCGGTTCGTAAGTGTGGAGCGTAAACTCGGGGCGCAAGGTCGAGTCGAAGTGGCTCCGCAAATACCGCCCGATCTTCGCCGCGGCCGGCACCGCCCATGAGCGCCAACGCTGGTAGACGACCAGCCCCTTCTCCCCTCTTCGCAGGAGCACGGGGCCGACGACGACGGTGTCGCGGGCGATGTCGAGTTCCTCAAGGGCATTTGTCGCCGGCGTCCATAGGTAAACGTGCTGCTGCTCCGTCCATCTGTTGCCGGAATAGGTGGCGACTACCCACAGGTCATCACGTTCGTCGCGGTCACTGGAGAACATCTTGCCTTGCCAGGGTGCCGCTGCCCCGGGAAATTCCGGAGGTTTCGCTTGGGCCGGCGTGCCGCTCGAAAACTCCTCCACGTAGTCGAGCACTTCCTGACTCGATAGAGCGGGCAGAAGCTGGGGGACCTTCTCTTCCACCTCGGACCCCCAACTGCCGGGGCCCAACACGGCGACGCAAGACAGGTGAATCGCCAGAGCCGGGAACACGACGGCCATCAGCAGCGCGAGCACCCAGCGCTTGTTGGATGGTTTGGCATGAGGTTTATGCGGACTGATTAGCCGGAATCGGGCGTTTCGTTGACACTCCAATTTGAGCGGTGCTAGCGTGGAAGATCATTTCCCGCTGACATGAAATCCACCCTGGCGGCCGCGGAGCTTCGCAAGACGCCGTTGAACAAGACGCATCGAGCGGCGGGCGCCCGCATGGCCGGTTTCGGAGGCTGGGACATGCCGGTCGAGTACTCCGGTATCATAGCCGAGCACATGGCCGTGCGGACGGAGGCTGGCCTGTTCGACGTCAGCCACATGGGCGAGATTGAAGTCCGCGGCCCGCAAGCGATCGACCTTGTCGAACGCGTCAGCAGCAATTACGCCTCTCGGCTCGACGACGGGCAAGCGCAGTATTCGGCCTTGCTCTACCCGCATGGGGGGTTCGTCGACGATATCGTGCTTCACCGAATGGCGGGGGATCACTATCTGCTTTGCGTGAACGCCGCCAACCAGGAGAAGGACTACGAATGGATCGTCTCCGAGAATCGCTTTGCAGCCGAGGTGGAGTTGGCAAGCGACAGATACGCCCAGCTGGCGATCCAGGGTCCGAAGGCGCAAGCCGCGCTTGCTAAGCTGACCGATACGGATTTGTCGTCGATCTCCTACTACTGCTTCACCCGCGGCGAGGTAGCTGGAGGGCCGGCCATCATCGCCCGCACCGGCTACACCGGCGAAGATGGCTTCGAGATCTACATCGCGCCGGAGGCAAGCGAGGCGGCCTGGCAAGGCCTCCTCGAAGCCGGAGCGGAATTCGGCATCCTCCCCTGCGGCCTGGGAGCGCGCAACACGCTTCGCCTGGAGGCGGCGATGTCGCTCTACGGACATGAGATCAATGAGACGATTACCCCCTACGAAGCAAGGTTAGGGTGGATCGTAAAGCCCGAAAAGGGCGAGTTTGTCGGCCGCGAAGCGCTGATCCGACAGAAACGGGAAGGCCCGCCCCGGCGGCTGGCGGGTTTTGAAATGCGGGGCCGAGGCATCGCCCGCGATGGCTACCGGGTGTTTGTCGACGGCGCGGACGCCGGCTGGGTCACGAGCGGATCGCCGGCTCCCTTCTTGCGAAAAAACATCGGTCTGGCCATGCTCCCGGCGGCGGAGGCGAGGTTGGGCCGCGCAATCGAAATCCAGATCCGTGATCGGCGCGTCGAGGCCGAGCTTGTGCCGACTCCTTTTTATCCGCGAAAGAACTGAATCAATCCGATGTATCCCGATCAATATCGCTATACCAAGGAACACGAATGGGTGCGGGTCGCCGGCGACGAAGCGACTGTCGGAATTACCCACCACGCCCAGGAGCAACTGGGAGACGTCGTCTACGTGGAGCTTCCCCAAGTCGGCGCCGCGATTCACGCCGCCCAATCGTTCGGCACGGTGGAGTCCGTGAAGGCGGTCTCGGATCTCTATGCGCCGATGAGCGGCAAGGTGACCGCAGTGAACGAGTCTCTCGTGGACGCCCCCGAAGTACTCAACGAAGATCCCCACGTCAAGGGTTGGCTGATCCGTGCGCGGATTTCCGACAAACACGAGATCGAGAAGCTGATGACGGCGGAAGATTATCAAGCTTACGCCGCGGCCGAAGCGGAGTCCTGATATCGTGCGGTATCTTCCGAAATCTCCCCACGAGCGCCGTGAAATGCTGGCCGCGATGGGCCTTGGTTCGTTGGAAGACCTCTACGCTCACCTGCCCGAAGC
Source organism: Bryobacterales bacterium (assembly GCA_965206025.1). Taxonomy (GTDB): domain Bacteria; phylum Acidobacteriota; class Terriglobia; order Bryobacterales; family UBA6623. Next base: position 1,213,652 of record CBDBIU010000005.1, read on the forward strand.
CGTCAAGCTGAACCAGCCGCTGAAGATTCCTCCCGGCCAATCGGAATACGAAATCATCGACTACTTCCGCCGCCGCTCGGAGGAAGGCGCCAACGGCTACGCCAGCTTTTTGGGGGCGGGAGTTTATCGCCATTATCGCCCCGTGGTCATCGACCCGATTGTTACGCGAGGCGAGTTCCTCACGGCCTACACGCCCTACCAAGCGGAGATTTCCCAAGGCGTGCTGACGTCGATTTTCGAGTTCCAGACGATGATCTGTCAGCTCACCGGTATGGAAGCGGCTAACGCTTCGATGTACGACGGCTCCACCGCTGTCCCCGAGGCGGCCATGATGGCCGTGCGAATCACCAAGCGCGACAAGGTGCTCGTCGCGCGCTCTCTTCATCCCGAATATCGCCAAGTGCTGGAAACCTACCGCCGCCACCAGGAGATTCCCGCCGAATCCGTCGCCTACGGCGGTGAATCCGGGCAGTTGGACCTGGAGGATCTCGATGCCAAGCTCAGCGACGAGGTAGCCGCTGTGATCGTCCAGTCGCCGAACTTTTTCGGGACCGTCGAGCAGACGCGCGAGGCCGCGCGGATGGCCCACCGCCGCGGAGCCTTGCTGGTGGTGATCTTCACGGAAGCCGTTTCGTTGGGCCTGCTGAGACCGAGCAGCGAAGCTGATATCGTCGCCGGCGAGCTGCAGTCGTTCGCGCACCCGCCGAGCTACGGGGGGCCGTTTGTCGGCGTATTGGCGACGAAGCAAAAATACATTCGACAAATGCCGGGCCGACTGGTGGGCGAAACAGTGGACAGCGAGGGCAACCGCGCTTTCTGCTTGACCCTGGCAACGCGGGAGCAACACATCCGCCGCGCCAAGGCCACCTCGAACATTTGCACCAACCAGGCGTTGATTGCATTGATGGCCACGGTTTACATGACAGTCTTTGGTAAAGAGGGTCTGCGGGAGCTGGCCGAACAAAATCTAGCCAAAGCTCACTATTTGGCGAAGCAGCTTGAAAAGCACGGCGCTTCGTTAGCCTTCAGCGGACCGTTCTTTAACGAATTTGCCGTCCGGCCCGGGAACACCGCCGCGGCCGAAATCAATCGGCGGGCTCTCGAGAGCAAGATCATCGGCGGCTTCGAGCTGGGCCGCTACTACCCCGAGCTGGACGATTGCTTGCTTGTTTGCGCGACGGAAATGAACCGGCGGGAAGAAATGGAGATGTTCGCGGAGAAGTTTGCGGCGTAGTTTGCGGAGGACTCCCTTTCCCACAGCACCTGAACCGCCGGTACCGACCGACATGAAAAAAGTTCGCACTCACCCGAGTCAAAACGAGCCGTTGATCTTCGAACGCTCGTCGCCGGGCAAGAAGGGCTACCAACTGCCGCCTCTTGATGTACCGGTCGCCGATCCGAACGCGCTGTTGGGCGCGGCCAATGTGCGCTCTGAGATTCCCGGTTTTCCCGAAGTCAGCGAAGTCGAGGTGATTCGTCATTTCACGCGGCTTTCGACCTGGAACTACGGCATCGACCTGGGCCTTTATCCGCTGGGATCATGCACGATGAAGTACAATCCCCGGCTGAATGAATACGTGGCCCGGATCGAGGGACTGGCCGCGGCCCACCCCTATCAGCCGGAGAGCCTTTCACAGGGGGTGATGCGGATCCAGGCCCGACTGGAGGAGTTTCTGGGTGAAATCACCGGCATGGACGCGGTGACGCTGCAGCCGGCGGCGGGAGCGCACGGGGAGCTGACCGGTCTTCTGCTGATGCGCGCTTTTCTCGACGAGAGAGGTGATGGGCGTGAGACCGTCCTGATCCCCGATTCGGCTCACGGCACGAACCCCGCCAGCGCGGCCATCGCCGGCTACCAAGCACGGGAAATCAAGTCCAACCGTCGCGGCATGGTCGACATCGACGATCTTGACCGCAACTTGGACGAGTCGGTAGCCGCACTGATGTTGACCAATCCCAACACGCTGGGCATCTTCGAGGAAGAGATCACCAAGGTCGCCGACTTGCTGCACAGCCGCGGGGCCCTGCTCTATATGGACGGGGCCAACATGAATGCCCTCGCCGGCATCGCGCGGCCCGGCGATTTCGGCGTGGACGTGATGCACCTGAACCTGCACAAGACCTTTTCGACGCCCCACGGCGGCGGGGGGCCCGGCGCCGGGCCTGTCGCGGTGAAGGCCCAACTGGAACCCTACCTGCCTATTCCTTGCCTAACAAGACGCGGCGACCGGCTGGCCCAGGATTACGATCGCCCTAAAACGATCGGGCGGGTCCGGGCCTATTACGGCAACTTCGGGGTGTGCCTGCGCGCGCTGGCGTACATACTGGCCCACGGGGGTGATGGGCTGCGAAACGCCACGCTCGACGCTTTGCTCAACGCCAACTACATCCGACATCGTCTGGAGGACCACTACAAGCTCCCCTACAAGGAGCCGTCCATGCACGAATGTGTTTTTAGCGACGATCAACAGGCGGCGCGAGGCGTCAGGACCGGCGACATCGCCAAGCGTTTGATCGATTACGGCTTTCATCCCTACACCGTCAGTTTCCCGTTGATTCTGCCCGGGGCGCTGATGATCGAACCGACGGAGACGGAAACCAAGGAAGAACTGGACCTGTTTGTCGACGCCATGCGGTCCATCGCCGCCGAGATCGAGCAGGACCCGGAGCTGGTCAAAAACGCTCCGCACACGACGAGGACCAAACGCGTGGACGAGACCTCGGCGGCCCGGCGGCCGGTTGTTCGCTGGCTAGCCCCCGAGCCCGAAGCTCAGGCCGCCGACTAAGGGAACTCGCATCTCACAAATTTCGCCGCTTCGTCACCAAACCCGTTGTTCTCTGAGCAGTCCGCATTTGTGCAAAGATCGTACATCGAAGCTACTGGGCGGGCAAAGTGGCCCTCCCCTACACGCACCTCTCGTGAGGAATGCAGGCTAACCCATGCGCCGTGATCTGCTGCTGCTGATCATCGCGGTGGTGTTGCTGCGCCTTCCCTTCCTTGACCAAGCCGTGCAGGGGGATGATGTTTACTACCTGCTCATTGCCCGCAACGCCCAGGTCGACCCGCTGCACCCCATGCAGATGGGATTCCGTCTTCAGGGAGAGCTGGTTTGGGCGGCGGGACACACTCGTCCGCCACTCAACGCCTACGTGCTGGCGGGGCTGTTGGGGGTCTTCGGAGAAGTAAAGGAACTCTACTTTCACCTTTTTTACGTCGCCTTTTCGCTGGCGGCGGCGATTTCGATGTACTTCCTGGCGCGTCGATTCACAACCCGCCCTTTCCTGGCGTCTCTGTTGTTGCTCTCGGTTCCCTCCTTCGTCGTCAACGGCAACAAGCTGGAAGCCGACCTTCCCTTGCTGGCCTTCTGGTTGGCGGGCTTCGCCTTGTTCGTTTACGGAAAGTCTCTCCCGGCAGCAATCATGCTGGCGGCGGCAGGTCTTTGCGCTTACCAGACGATGTTTGCGGTTCCGATCCTCGCCTACTACATCTGGATCGCGGACCGCCGCAATCTCGGGCGGTGGCTGGCCGTGGCCGCGGCCCCGCTGGCGCTTGGCGGATGGCAACTGTTCGAATTCGCGGCTTCCGGAACGGCGCCGGCGACCGTGCTGGCGGGGTACTTCGAGACGTACGATCTTCTGGCTCTATCGAGGAAACTCTCCAGTTGGTTGGCGCTCGTGGGTCACTTGGGCTGGGTCATCTCCCCCGTGCTGATTCTGGCCACATGCCGGAGAGGGGCCAAGTCCGGCCTGTTCGTTGGCGCCGCTTACGGAGCAGCGGCGGCAGTGGTGTTTCTGCTGACTGGCTACACGGGGGGTCAGCGCCTGTTTCTCCTATTCGCGCTGGGGACCGGATTACTCCTCCTGGTGGACGCTTCGCGGACCTGGTGGAGCAGCGCTGCGATGGACGAGCGGTTTCTCTCGGCCTGGATCGTCCTTTACTTTGCCGGGTCCCTTGCGGTTTTCTACGCCGGTTCGGCGAGGTACCTGCTGCCTCTGGCGGCGCCGGCTATATTGCTGACCATTCGGCGGATCGAATCGAGGACGCTTCTCTACGCCTTGACGGCGGTCCACCTTGCGGTCGGCCTGGCGCTGGCGGCCGGGGAGAAGCACTACGCGGGGCAATATCGCGAGTTCGCACGGCGCCTAGCCCCGATGGTCGAATCGACACGACTATGGAGCAATGCCGAGTGGGGTCTGCGCTACTACCTCGGGGAGCTGGGCAGTGAGCCGTTGCTGCGCGACCAGACGTTGCGCGCAGGGGAGGTAGTCGTAACCAGCGAGTTGGCAGGGGCGGTTCCCTTTCGCGTCACGGATCCCAAACAAGAACTTCTGCATGCCGACGTCGAGGCGGGGCCTCTCGCTTTGCGAACAATAGGCCTCGAATCGCGCTCCGGCTACTCCTCGAGCGAGTTCGGCATCCTTCCCTTCGACTGGGGAGCGGGAAGCCTGGACCGCGTGACCGCCTACAAGATTGGTTACGGCGAGCCGACGACCGGCTACCTGCCGATGGACGCTCCCGACGCCGAAGCCCACCTGCTCGGCGGCTTTCACGGGCTCGAAGCGGGCAAGTGGCGGTGGATGGCCAAGCACGGATCGGCCTCCCTTCTTGTACCCCGGGATGCGCGTGAGTTTGAACTGGTCTTTCACATTCCCGAAGGCGCGCCGGCACGGCGTGTTGCCGTAGAGCTAGACGGCGAGATTCTGGGGGAGAGGACGTATTCGGAAACGGGAAGCTACACCCTCGCCGGGCCCGTCGACCTGCCGGCCGGCCGCGCCGTACGCGTCACGATTTCGGTTGACAAATCGTTGCGGCCGCCAGGCGACGGCCGTGACTTGGGAATCGTCGTAACTTCCTTCGGTTTCAAGTAGCGGCGGCTAGGAGAAACAGAAGTGTTTGTCCCTACTGGGTTCGACGGATAGGAGGGGCGTCCGCAAAAACAGACGCGAAACGGCCGCAGGTCTCGGGAACGACACCGAGCCCTGCGCTACGGCACTCTTCCTTCTCCTCGCGCGTTGCGTGCGCATTCAGAGCCACACCCGAAAGGGCGCGGTCGAGGCATTGGGAGCACATCGGGTTTCCCCTTGACGAGGTGACTCGGAGCCATGCCCTTGTCCCACCATCCGAGGTCGTCGCCATCTCGACCGCGGGCTTGCGCCCGCGGCTCTCCTTGACCCGGTTGAGATGGAGACACCAGGTCGCACCTATTCGGCGGCGGCCTGGGACTGGGAAGAGCCGGCCGCCAAGCGAATGTCCCTCAGCTGTCTCAGGTTACCGTCAACCAGCGGCGTGGGGATACGCGGATGGCTTGGCCGGAGCGCCTGCGCGATCTCGTTGTGAGAGACGCTATCGAGCCGGAAGTGGGGAAGCGTGTCGCTGACGCCGCTGTAGTAGTCGAGCAAGGTGAGATAGCGAGAGACCAACTCCGGCAACAAGAAGTTCCGGCGGACGTGCTCGCGCCCCCCCTTACCGAGAGCCTCGGCTTCCTCGGGATCGTCGAGAACCCGGGCCATGCGAGAAGCAATCCCTTCGACGTCGTTGGGATTCACGACATAACCGGTCTCGCCGTCGACAACCTGCCTGGTCACGCCCCCGACGTTCGAGCCGACCACCGGCGTCCCTTGCCACAGGGCCTCGGTCACGACCAGACCGAAGCCTTCCCGGGTTGGAATGTGGATAAAGCTTCGCGCCACGTGCATCAAGGCGCCCACGACGCGATCGTTATCGGGCACATTGACCCAAAAGCGCACGTCGGGGTCGTCTCCGGCTTGCTCCCGCAGCGCGGCCAGCATGCCCTCGCCTTCGGGATCGTCGGGCGCCGTGTTGCCCAGGAAAATGAGATAGGGGGGCTTGGGGTAGGTTCGTTTCTCGCGCAATTTTCCGAACGCCTCTAAGATCGTCGCTTGATTCTTGTGGATGTCGTAGCGCGAGATGGCCGCCAGGATCGGCCGTTCGGGGTCCACGCCATGTGCAGTGAAAAGGGGGTCCAGGGTCCCCAGGGCTTCCCGCTCGTTATAGAGCTGGTTCTTGTCGACTAGGGGATCGATGCAGGGAGCAATTTGGTAGACGGGGACATTCAGTCCCGCTCCGACGAATTCCGGTTGGGTGAAGATCGCACCGGCGCACTGATTGATATAGGGCAGAACGAAGCGCCACAGCGTGGGGTTCGGCGCCGAGGTGTCGATATGGCAGCGCCAGAGCACATTGCCAACAAACGCGCCCGAAGCCGTCAGGCCGATCGGCTGCGGATCGTGGACAATAATCATATCCGCGGCAATGTTGGCCCTCTTGGCGTTCGCCTCGATGGTAGCCAGATATTCTCCGAAGATCTCTTCCAGCGTGATGGGCTGGGCGACCCCTTGCAACAAATTGTGAAACTTCTTGGTGACCTGGAAGAATTCCTGGGGGCCTTCAATCACCGACCAGCTCGCTTCGATGCCCATGCTGCGAACCAGCGGAATGACGCTTTGAAGCATCTCGGCGACGCCGCCCCCCTGAAAAGTACTGCTCAGGCTGGCCCAGCTCTTGCCGCGCACGGGATCCGCCAGCCTTTTCAGGCGATCGACCCCTTCTTTACCGATGTAGGGCTGGTAGTCGTCGGGTGTGACAGTTCGGTCGGAATGGTATTCGGGAAGACTTTGGCTCATTGCTTCACTCTGCGAACAGATCGAGATCTTGAACATAATTGGGCGCCTACTATCGGCGCCTCCGCCCGCTGCCGGTGTTTACGAGTTCGTCAGCGGGAGCAACATCGGTTGGCCCGAAACCTACGATCGTTTCCCCTCATATCGGCCGGAGGAAGGGGAAGCGGTTAGCCGCAGTCTCCGGAAGCAGCCCGATGTAGACTCGCTTTCCATGAAGTATCGAGTTTTCACAAGGATACCTACAATAAGCGAGAACCACTAAATTCGGGAAAAATCCCGATGGTACGATGGTTGTCGTTGGTCCCTTGGGCTTTAGTACGTACTCCTGAGATTCTCTACCTCTTCCCTCTCCCGCGGGCCACGATGAGGTGGTATTCGTCTTCGGAGACCGGCATGACCGACAGCCTCGATTGCCGAATCAAAGCCATGTCCCGCAAGTTGGAATCTTGCTTGATCTCGGGCAAGGTTAGCGGACGCTTGAGGGTCTCGACAGGCTCGAGGTCGACGACCACCCAGCGCTCGTCGTCGGTCGTAGGGTCCTGATAGGCTTCCTTCCTGACACGCGCCACGCCGACCACGGCAAGACCCTCGTTGCTGTGGTAGTAAAGCACGTGATCGCCTTTCCGCATCCCTTTGAGGTTGTTGCGGGCCTGGTAGTTCCTGACTCCGTCCCAGTACGTCCAGCCGTCTTTGAGAAACTCGTCCCAGGAGTACTTGAAGGGCTCGGATTTGACGAGCCAGTATTGCTGCGCTCCCTTCGACGGCATTCCAGCAATGATAGCGAATCTTGGTCCGGGTTGGCGTGAGAGTCTTGTCTCATGCAAGATGAGTCTGAACGAGGAGTTTGTTTCTCACACAAGATGAGCCTGAAGGATCGGGGAGTGGGCATGCTGGGAATTGACTATCCAAGTGCAAAACACCAGCAAGCTGAACCTGCAACAGATCCAGCAGTTTCTCCACTCCAGCGAGGAGATTCGATTCAAAGGCAAAGGGCGGGCCGAGATCTACACGTGGGTGGCGCGCACGCTTCGCCAGCACGGCTACAGCCGCCAAAACCGCGCCGACAAAGGGCTGCTGCGGCAGTATCTGGTCAAGATGACCGGACTGAGCCGGGCGCAAATCACGCGGCTGATCCAGCAGTACCGGCAGGGCGGAGAACTCCAACCCGCCCGCTACCGGCGGCATCGCTTTGCCCGCAAGTACACGCCCGCCGACGTCGAACTGCTGGCGGCGGTGGACGAGGCCCACGAAACCCTCAGCGGCCCGGCCACGCGCAAGATCCTCGAGCGGGAATACCAGCAGTACCAGCAGCGCGAATACGAGCGGCTGGCGGGGATCTCGGTGGCCCAGATCTATCGCCTGCGGCGGCGCAGAGCCTACCGCCAGCGGCGGCTGCATTTCACCAAGACCCGGCCCACGGCGGTGTCGATCGGCGAGCGGCGCCGGCCCGACCCGCAAGGCCAACCCGGCTTTCTGCGAGTGGATACGGTGCATCAAGGGGATCGCGATGGCGTCAAGGGCGTCTACCACATCAATGCCGTGGATGAAGTCACCCAGTGGCAAGTGGTCGGCGCCACGCCCGCGATCAGTGAAGCCTGGCTGGAGCCGTTGCTGAAAGCCATGATCGAGCAGTTTCCCTTTCGTATCCGCGGCTTCCATTCCGACAACGGCAGCGAGTTCCTCAATCGCACGGTGGAGAAGCTATTGAACAAGCTGCTGATCGAACAGACCAAGTCGCGTCCGCGGCACTCCAACGACAACGGCTTGGTGGAATCGAAAAACGGCGCGGTGATCCGCAAACACATGGGATATACGTACATCGCGGCGCCGCACGCGGGGCGCATCCAGCGCTTCTACCAACAGCACTTCAATCCCTATTTGAACTTCCACCGGCCCTGCGGACAGCCCGAGATCAAGACCGACGCCAAAGGCAAGCAGAAGCGGGTGTACCGCCACTACCAGACGCCTTGGGAATCTTTCGAGAAGTTGCCCGAGGCCGCCAGCTATCTCAAGCCAGGGCAGAGGCTGGAGGCTCTGGGCCGCATTGCCCAGGCCGAAAGCGACACGGCGGCGGCCCGCCGGATGCAGCGAGCCAAGCAGAAGCTGTTTGCCAGTTTCCGTTCCGCGAACACGCCGTGCTGAACAGCAGGAAGAGGGCTGTGGAAATGACGGGCGATGGAAAACGAGGAAAACCAAAACCAGGTTTCCCTTCGTTTCCCACCGCCCTTGGAAATCGCTCCGCGATTCCCACAATCCCACAACCCCGACGACGATTCTCCCCTTCCCAAAACTCAAAATCAAAAAGCCCGAAAGGAGCCCCAGCGACTCAAAAAGCCCCAACCCCCGTCTTCAGGCTCATCCTTCGATGAGAAAATGCTTGAGTGGGAAGGGTCGTTGAGGGTCGTTGGCGCGAAGAAAACGGCCGCGGATCTGGCGGGCGAGCGATGCACCGGGCGGAAAAGGTACCCCTGCGGCGCCCGCCTCGATGCGCGCTACGGCTTCCTACTTGCCGCGCACGAAACCGTGGGCAACAAAACTGGCGTCGACGTAGACACCGGTAATCTCGCCCGCCGCGGGCTAGCGAATATTGGGCGCGGTGGCTGACGATCCACCTTTTAGCCGACAAAAACCCCCACTGAGCTGAAGTAAGCATTACCGTGCAAAACTCCCCTGCCGTTATCCCCACCCATCCCTTGCAAAACAAGGGGGGCTTGCTGTACCGTTTGAAAGCTCGACATTTTCCGACGAATGACTGGGGACATTCACGGATGAGTCCGGTTGCAACCGGTTGGCCTGGAACGGCTGATTCCGGTCAATACGGCTGAGAGAGGCTTCGTTGTCTATCGATTTCAGGCGCGCTGAACCTGGGGACCATGCAGCTACGTACGACATCGTTACTCAAGCGATGACAGACTTGCTGGTGAGGAGACACAATCTGCCCTTTCCTCGCGCCCCGGAAATTCAGCCGCGGGACCTTGCCTTTCGGCAGTACGCGTATGAGTTCCACCGAGAGTCATATTGGATGGCGGAAGAAGGTACCCGGCAGGTCGGCTTCGCAATAGCCACCCGAAATGATGGTCGCTGGTGCCTGGGAGCCCTTCATGTGATTCCCGAATACCAGGGCCAGGGCATCGGCCGGCGTCTTCTGGAGCTGACCCTTTCGTCGGCCGAGCCTTCTGACTCATTGTGTGTGCGCATCGACTCGGTCCAGCCCGTGTCCGCTGCCCTTTATATTCGCGCCGGCATGTTGCCATGGCTGCCGGTATTGACATGGGAGGGACCGATCGTCGGCCCTGTCCCTGACGTACCGGGTGACGCATCTTTCCACGTCGGGGCTGACCCTGAGGAACTGGACCCGGTCGACCGGAAGGTTATCGGCCTGCTCCGGAGGAGGGAGCATCAGTTCTGGCTGGGCCAACCTGGACTGCAGTGCGGGATACTCTCGGTAGACGGCAGACCGGCTGGTTACGTATACGTCTCCAAGGACGGCCAGATCGGCCCAGCGGCGGCAACGGCGGAGCCGTTGATGCGGACGCTTCTGCTCTGGGCCGTATCAAGGTCAATGGAGCAGGGCGCAGACCACCTGTACCTGAACATCCCTGGGCACTGTCCCAGCGTACAGGAGGTCGTCCTCGCGCTTCGACTCAGGATCCGACCCCCCTCGATGGTCCTGCTCTCTTCTCGACCCCTGTGGCCCTTGGGCCAGTATCTGATCACGGCGGGCGAGCCGTTGCTGTAAAGGGGTACGCGAGACTCGGAGCATAGGAATGAACATCGATCTGACAGGCAAAGTAGCACTTATCACCGGCTCTTCGCGCGGCATTGGCCGGGGCTGTGCGCTCGAAATGGCGCGCGCGGGAGCGGATATCACTCTTAACTATCGCCAGGACGCCGAAGGCGCAGAGTCGGTGGCTGAGGAAGTTCGCGCTACCGGCCGGCAGGTCTTGATCGTACCGGCGGACGTCGCCGATCGAACGGCGGTAGACCAGATGGTGGCGGAAACCGTCGCACGATTTGGCCACCTCGACGTCGTCGTTTGCAACGCCTACTACCCAGCCAAGCGGCCGCCGTTTCTCGAGCTGCCTCTCGAAGAGATGAAACGCTGTCTCGACGTGACCCTTTGGGGCACCTTTCACGCCGCGCAGGCCGGCGCCCGGCAGATGGTCGCCCAGGGAAACGGCGGCAGCATGGTTTTCATCAGCTCCCTTTTCGCCTTCATAGGCTATCCAACGGCGGTCCCCTACTGCACGGCGAAAGCCGGCGTCAATCATATGGCCACCACGATTGCCAACGAGCTTACCTCCCACCGCATCCGAGTCAACACCATTCAACCTGGTTGGACAGACACTCCCGGCGAACGATTCTACGCCCATGAAGAGGAGATCAGGGAAGGGGGCAAAAAACTGCCTTGGGGCCGACTGGCCACCATCGAAGAAATGGGCCGGGCCGCCACCTTCCTGTGCTCCGATGCGGCGTCGTACATCACCGGCGCTACCCTTCGCGTGGATGGGGGGTTGGGTCTCCAGTTCGGATACAAGTAGCTTTTCCGTTAGGCCTCTCGCCTAGCAGCCCGTGGCAAAGGTCATGCATGAGCGAAAAATGGGACTGCCACCAATTCGCTTCCCGTCATGGACGAAGAAACAAAGTACTTAGCCTGAGGCGAATTGGCCGGCTGTACCCGATTTTTCGCGACGTCTACTCTTGCCACACGCTGCTAGGACAAACAGGAGTGTTTGTCCCCACTGGGCTCGGTCGATTTGGTAGATTCCCGTACAGTTTGTCCCCATGTCAACCCCGGGGCGACTAGCCGGCGAGGCCCGTTCTCCGGTCCAGGGCCATGGCGATCCACAGAGCCACCAGGGCGACGCCCAAGCCGGCGACTGCGTCCACGGCGTAGTGATAGCGGCCGTATACGGTGGCCAGGGCGATCGAGACGGCCAAGGCCAACAACGCGCGGCCCACCCAACGATGCCGCGGCAGCGCCCGCAACATGCCAAAGGCCCCGGCGAAGGCGTGAGAGACATGTCCGCTGGGGAACACACTGGTGTGGATGCCCCCGCCCCCAAGAAGCCACCAATTGAAGCGGCGGAAGAGGGTGTTGATCGCTGGGGCGTCCTCGCCGGGAAACACCGTTCGCGGAGGCTCGGATGGGAAGAACGGATAGAGGGCGTAGGAGAGCAACGTCCCCAGCAGGAGAATGACAAGAAATTGGTCCACGTGCCGGCGCGAGGAGTAGAGGTAGAGTGCGGCTACGCCGAGAGGTCCGACCAGGTAGACGAGGGCGTAGGAAAGCTCGAGCAGAGAGGCCAGCCACGGGCCCGTCGACTCAATGGCCGCTTTGAGTCGCCCCTCATAAAGCAGCACCCGGTCCCACTGGATCCAAGCTCTTTCGAGTTCATAGGTGTGCTGGTCGGGGGCGAACCAGCCCATCTCCTTGTAGGCAACAACCACGAGCGCTACCGGCAGCCAGTCGCGCAGTACGCCCCAGAGGGGATGTCCGGCCCCCCTTTCCACGTGGGCGAGCGAAGACAGCACCACAACGACAATCAGGTTCACGCCCCAGGCGTACACAGCCACCCATCCCTCCACCGGCAGAAGCCAACTCAAGACCGCCGCGTAGGTGAAATAGCCGATCAGCAGCCGTTCGGAAAGGCGCAGGAGTGAGGCTGTGTCTTTCACCGAAGGGTTCACCTCTCTAGAGCCTACCGTCGCGGGCGGCGGGAGGAAAGGCGCTCGGCAACAGTTTGTAGTTATAGGCCGGGTTACCGCTTGTAAGGCAAGCGGCCGCGATGAATCGTGCCCCTACATTCCTGTCGGCGGGCATTTGCTTCCGGGATGGAGGTTTTGGGCGATACGCAAAAGAAGCCCGTTCAGCGGGTTGAGAGGGGTCCTCAGCGGGCCAGCCGCTGGGCGGACTTCCTACGACTCGGCCGCCTGCCGGTCTTGGCCGCCGCGGGCGGCTGGGCTTTCGTCGCCCGGGCCGGGGGCTTTTTTTTTGTTTTGCCGGCTAGGCTCTTCTGCAAGGCTTCCATGAGATCGACGACCGGGGCTAACCGCGGCGCTTGGGAGGCGGCGACTTCCTGCCCTTGCCGCTTCGCTTCGATCATTTCACCCAGCCGGTGTTGAAACTCGTCCCGGTACTTGTCCGGGTCGAACGGCGCGGCCAGGCTTTCGACGAGTTGTTTCGCCAGTTTGATCTCCTGCGGCTTGACGTCGGCGCCGGAGACTTGTCCGTATTCGCCAATCTGGCGGATATCGGCCGGGTAGTGCATGGTATGGAGCGTCAGCCCGTTCTTTCGGGGGCGGACCAACACGGTGTGTTCCCGCTGGTGCATGCTCACTTTGGCTACCGCCGCGTAACCGGCTTCTTCCATCGTCCGGACCAGCAGTTCGTAAGCTTTTTGTCCGGCCTCTTCCGGTACCGCGAAAAAGGAATTGTCGAAGTAGAGCGGATCGACTTCCTCCAATTTCACAAACTCCAGGATCTCCATCGTGCTGCCGGACCCAGGAGTTACCTTCTTGACCTCTTCTTCTTCCACCAACACGTAGCTGTCTTTTTCGTATTCGTAGCCTTTGACCAGTTCAGACCTTTCCACCTGTCGGTCACATACGGAGCAGTACAAACGCTGCCGAATCCGAGAATGGCACTCTTTGTGTAGCTGATTGAAGCCGATGCGATCAGCGCGCGCGGCGACATGCAGACGGATCGGTACGGAGATCAAGCCGAAACTCAAGTATCCTTTCCAAACCGTTGCAGCCATGTGGGTAAACGCCTCCCGGACTCCTACCATGGTAGCGGATGAGCTCATCGACTCGCAATCGGGTCCTAGGCTGGAAGTGGTAGAGGAAAGGCCTGAATCTATACTCAATTGAACATCTGAGCGGCGCGCGCCTCGTACTGACGGGCATCTAACCCACTGCGCCTCGGCACCTGGTGAGAATAACGGACTCGCGACAGCCGCGACCTTTGGGATGATAGAATAAGCAGTTCAAACCCTAAAGAGGAGAACCGACCAGATGCATCCCGTACGATGGTTTGCCGTAGCTCTCATGCTCGTCCTGACGATCCCGGCCGCCGCCGACAAACACGAGTCAAAAGGTGACGCGAAACAGGGCAAAGAGGTGTTTGAAACGAAATGCTCCATTTGCCACAACGCCGACAGCACCGAGAAGAAAATTGGACCAGGCCTCAAGGGCATCAAGGACGGCAAGCTCCCCAGCGGAAAAGACGCCACCCACGAGAACCTCCTCGATAACATTAACAACGGCGGAGGCGGGATGCCGGCCTTCGAGAAACTCCTCACCGACGAGGAGAAGGCCGACGTGATCGCCTACGTGCTGAAGCTCTAGGCGAGAAGCTCCCGTGGTTCTTTATCAGTAGACGCGACCGAGGACGGCGGACAGTTCTCTGGGACATGGGAGAGACCGCGACGAAATCATCCTTGGCACGTGAACGGCCGGCTTTCGAAGTGCGGAGCTTAGCGCTGATCGGCATCGCTTTCCTTCTGTCGGGTTGTTCCAATGATCTGCCGCTGCTACCGGAACAGCCCAATTTCGTTTTCATCCTCATAGATACCCTCCGCGCTTCGGACCTCTCGTACAACGGTTATACGCTTGAGACATCTCCCACCCTCGATGCCCTCGCTCGGGAGAGCTACGTATTCGAGAACGCAGCGTCCGTCGGCGGCAACACTCCCACCGCCATGGCGGGGATCATGACCGGACTTTGGCCTCACTATGATTTCGGCGAGAAATGGCCGGCCAACTGGTTCGGCATGCGGCGGTTCTACAACCACGATGATGAGTCCGGGCTTCCGGAGAACGTTCCGACGCTAGCGGAGCGAATGAGCTCCGCGGGCTATGTGACCGCGGGCCACATCACCAATCCCTATGTAAGGAAGGGGTTCCACTTCGATCGCGGTTTTGACGTCTACGGTCAGATTTTTCGCGATCGGGGCACCACGTACGGTCGGGGAGAAGCGGTCACCGACGCGGCGGTGCGCTTCTTGGAAACACCTCGAGCGGCCCCCTTTTTCCTCTATTTGCACTACATGGACACGCACGGTCCGTACCACCCTCCGGAGCCGTTCTTCACGAAATTCACCGACTCTGCCGCCGACCAGGTCCCCTTCTGGAAACTGTGGAGGCGCTGGAAAAAGGAGATAAGGGAAGGTGATCCGGACGCTGCGGCGCTGCGAGATCAGATGAAGGCGTACTACGATGGCGCGATCGCCTACGTGGACCATTGCGTCGCGGGAGTTCTGGAAGCGCTGAAGCGCATGGGGCTTTCCGAGGACACGATCATCGTGGTGGCGGCCGACCACGGGGAAGAGTTCCTTGAGCACGGCCGTACGACGCACACCGGGACCCTCTACGAGGAAATCGTTCATGTGCCCCTGATGGTCAAAATCCCTGGCTGGGAGGGGGGCGTGGTGTCGGAGTTGGTGCGCAACTTCGATCTCATGCCCACAATCCTCGACTTCGCGGGCGTTGAAACGAAGTGGGAGGACCTTGACGCCATCAGCCTTCGAGGTCTCATCCAGGGCGACGGCTCTCCTGCCCGATTTGGCCACGCATCGTTCCCGAGAGTTCGGATGCTGCGCGGCTCCCGCTACAAGCTTCTCCTGTTTCAGGATGGCCAGAGGCGTGTGTATGACCTTGAGCGAGATCCATTCGAACAAAATGGCGTCGAGTCGACAGACCTCCTCGGCTCGCAAGCGGCCGAAAGGATTGAGCCCATGTATCGAGAATTGGCGCGCCTCGATCTGAGCTTAGAAAGCGCCCTGCCGTCGACGACGGCGGGAGGGGCGGTTAGCCCGGACGAGGAGACCCTTGAACAGCTCCGCTCACTCGGTTACCTCAAGTGATCTCTCTTCCGGGTCCTAACGGCCCGACCCGCGGCCCTTCAACCGAATTGGGCCGTGGGCATACCCGCCACGCCGTGAGGTAGTCTGAATTTCGGCCCCCGCGTGTACGCACGGGATCACTGGGCCGCCTGGCGACGCGGCATAGAACCCGACACCTAACTGCTGCTCACGGTGCCGCAGCCTTCAGTGACGACGCTATTCCAGGAGACCGGTAGCAGCGGTCCAATCAATACCCCACTCCCTCATGAACAACAAACGCATCGCCTCCGTCCTCAATGAGACGGCCGACTTGATGGAAATCGCCGCCATGGACGGCTTCCGAATCCGCAGCTACCGCAACGCGGCCCTGGTAATCGAAAGCCACCCGGAGAGCATCGGCGAGATCGTTCGAGACCCCGAGAAAGACGTTACCGAAATCCGAGGCATCGGCAAGGGAATCAAAGCGGTGCTCGAAGAGCTGCTCGATCGCGGCAGCTTCGAGCGGCGGGACGAGTTGCTCGAGCTTTATCCGCCGACGGCGCTGGAGTTGCTGAAGATCCCCGGCCTAGGGCCTAAGAGCATTGCTCTGATTTACAACCACTACCGGGTCAGCACGATCGACGGCCTCGAACAACTCTGCCGCGAGGAAAAACTCCAAGCCCTTCCGCGTATGGGTAAGAAGCTGGAAGAGAAAGTACTGCGGGGCATCGAAAGCTACAAGCGAAGCGCCGGCCGATACCTGCTCAACTTCGCCGACCGCAGCGCGGAAACGATCATTCACTACCTGTCGGAGGTCGAGGGAGTCGATCGGATCACAGCGGCGGGCAGTCTTCGGCGGGGCAAGGAAACCGTCGGCGACGTCGATCTGCTCGTAACCGGTCCGAGAGCCGGGGGTGCGCTGGAGCACTTCGTCAAATACCCGGCGGTCGAAGAAGTTCTGGCGCGGGGTGAAACCAAAGCCAGCGCCAAGGTCGGACGCGAAGGGCTGCAGGTCGATGTGCGGGCGCTCGAAGCCGCCAGCTACGGCGCCGCCCTGCAATACTTCACCGGCAGTAAAGAGCACAACGTCGCCCTCCGAGACCGCGCCGTGCGCATGGGGCTGCGATTGAACGAATACGGCCTGTATCGCAACTCGGACGACAAAAAGCTCGCCGGGAGCGACGAGGCTGAAGTCTACGAAAAGCTGGGTCTGCGGTGGATCCCGCCGGAGCTGCGCGAGAACCAGGGCGAAATCGAAGCGGCTCTGGAAGGGCGCCTGCCCGAGCTGGTCGAGCTCGATCAGATCCGCTGCGACGTCCATATGCACACGACGGAAAGCGACGGCCACTTCCCACTCGAGGAAATGGCCCAGGCGGTACAGGCGGCCGGCTATGGCTATATGGCCATCACGGATCACTCGAAGTCGCTGGCCATGGCCAATGGGCTTGACGAAAAACGGCTGCTACGTCAGATCGAGGAAATCCGCTGCGCTTCCGCTCGGTTCGACGGTCTAACAATCCTCTCCGGATGTGAGGTGGATATTCTGCAGGATGGCCGGTTGGACATTGACGACGAGGTGCTGGCCCAGTTGGACGTCGTCATTGCCAGTGTCCACAGCTACATGAATCTCGAGCCGGCGGAGATGACCGAACGGCTGCTGCGGGTAACAGAAAATCCGCACGTCAGCATATTCGGACACCCTACCGGGCGGCTGCTCCTGCGGCGCGAACCCTACTCCTATGACTTCGAGCGTATTGTCAGCGAGGCTGCGCGCAGGGATATCCGCATGGAAATAAACGCCAGTCCGGAACGGCTCGATCTTGACGCGGCCCACCTGCGATTCGCCAAGTCGAAGGGCGTGAAATTTGTCATCTCGACCGACGCGCACCATGTCCGCCATCTCGCCAACATGAAATACGGCGTCTTGATGGCGCGCCGGGGTTGGCTCGAACCGAGTGATGTCCTCAATACGCTTGATGTGGACCGCTTTTGGCAGGCGCTGAAGAGGCATTGAGGGATGGCGAAGTACACAGTCCGCTCGGCGAAGACGGTTTTGCGCACCAAGGTATTCAATGTCACCCAGGAGCGTGTAGTGATACCCGCCGGCGTGGAAGTCGAAAAGCATCTCGTCAGGCACCGTGGCGCGGCAGTCATAATGGCCCGAAAGGCCCAGGGCCAGGTGCTGCTGATTCGCCAATTTCGGTTGCCGCTCCGGCGAGACACTTGGGAGCTTCCCGCAGGCGTCGTTGACAAGAAAGAGACCCCGCTTCGAGCCGCGAAACGCGAGCTTCGCGAGGAGACCGGATACCGAGCGCGTTCCTGGGCGAAGCTTTTTGAATGCTTTCCCAGCCCGGGTTTTTGCGACGAAAAAGTAAGCGCCTATCTTGCCCGGCAACTCACTCTCGGCGAGGCGGCCCCAGAGCCCTACGAAAAAATCGAGACACGTTGGTTTACGTGGAAGGAAGCGGTGGGCATGCTCCGACGGGGTCGGATTCGCGATGCCAAGACAATGCTGGCGCTGCTCCATGTGGAACAGTTCCGTCGAGCACTGAGCCGCGAGTGTAACCGAGCGGTCCACCGATGAGGTAGCGGGGCACGGATGAATCCGCCCAGCCCAACGCCCGGCCAGCGAGACCAATCCGCGACGGTGAGGGAGTGCCCATGGGCCGAACGGCCCACCCATAGGAATGAAAGCCAGCGGGTTTTCGACGGAGCGATCCCCGCATTGCTGACCCACCGCCGATAGCTAACTTATGAATAGTAAGCACTAGCTGTGATGTCTCAACACGTTGTTCATTCGATCCCGGACGGGGGAAGCTGGAGTTGTCGCACAACAACGACCCTGAAGAGACCGAATGAACATCCATCAGAATGCCCGATTGACGCCCAAAGGTCGAGCCCTTCTGGTTCGACGCATTCTGGCCGGAGTCTCTCAGAACGAACCGCCCGCCGTTGGCTCGCCCGCTATCGGGCCGAGGGGGAAGCCGGACTGCGTGACCGCTCCTCGCGGCCCCGTCACAGCCCGCGCTGCACCCCCCAGGCCGTCGTCGACCGCGTCCTCGCCCTGCGCCGACAACGTTGCACGGGTCGCCGCATCGCCCGCCACCGTCAGCCGCCTCCTCGGTCGTGCCCGACTCAACCGTCTCCCTGATCTCGAACCCGCTCCCGCCGTTCGCCGCTACGAGCACCCCGCCCCCGGCGAGCTGCTGCACCTCGATATCAAGAAGCTCGGCCGCTTCCGCCGCACTGGCCGCCGCCTCGGCAACCGCCACCGCTTCACCCCTCCCTACACCCCCCGCACCAACGGCAAGGCCGAGCGCTTCATCCAAACCGCCCTCCAGAAATGGGCCTATGCCCGCTCTTACCTCTCCTCCCCGCAGCGCGCCGCCCATCTCCGCCCCTGGCTCCACGACTATAATTGGCATCGCCCCCACGCCAGCCTCGGCTAAATTCCCCCTATCAGAGGGTAGGGCAGGTCTCGGGCGGCGGCTTCTACCGAACCCAAAACCTTTCGTGCTGCACAGCGGCCGTGGATAAATGGTGAAACACGCAGGCGCCGGCCAGGTTACGTCGCGGGCGGAACCTCGTGATAGTCGAGCGCCCATTCGCGCATGAAGCGCACCCTGATGGGGACCACTTTGTAGAGAATGAACTCGGGGTTATCGATGGTCTTGAGGAACTGTTGTAGCAGCGGATTCGAGTCCCAGATTGTTTTGTGTACCAAGGGGTCCGTCACGACTTCCGCCACTCCGGTGAGCCGCACTTGGTCGTGTTCTTCGTCGAGGTAGCACAGCTCCACTTTAGGATTCGCGTCAATCTCGCGGGTCTTATGGGAGCTTCGCAGCGAGGCCACGAAAATCGTAAAACCGTCGTTCCCGACCGGCGAGACCGGCCGCAGCCGAGGCTGATCGCCGTCGACCGTGGCCAGCATGGGAAACTTGTCGCGCTCGATGACTTTCAGCGCTAGCTCGGCCAGCCGACTGGCGTCGACCGGTTCAGGTTCGGGCTTCATGCGGCTTAGTGTACCCGACTTGCCGGTACCGCTTGCCGCGGGTTCGTAGCGCGGGGCTGGGTGGCCGTTTTGCCCAGACCCGCGGCTTTTGATTCGGTTTCCCAGGTGGCGAAGCGAAGTGCGCAAGAGATTTCCTCAGTACGAGGCGGACTCGGCACCCAGTTCTGGAGCAATGCGGGCGTACCCAAACCCCCCGTTGAGCACGGCGAAGAAACGGCCGCGGGTCTCGGGGACGGCGCCGCCCCCCGCGCTACGGCTGTTTGCTGATCCGGGCGATTAGTCAGCTCCGATGTTGTAGCAATAGAGCGTGCCTTGGTCGCGAAGGAACAGCTTGCCGTTGGCGATGGCGGGCAGCGCCCAGGTGGGGTAGTCGCCACGTCCGATTTCAAACCGCGACTTTTCTTTGTACGCTGACGGCGTTGCCTCGACCAGTCCGACGGCGCCGTCTTCGCTGAGCAGGTAGAGGTGGCCGTCGGCGTAGATGATCTGTCCCTTGCCGACGCTTCGGTCACGCCAGGCGACTTCGCCTGTTTTGAAATTCATGGAGGTAAGAATGCGGCTGGAATAGCCGTAGAGATAATCGCCGACGAGCACGGAACTGCTGTAGTGGTTGCGCATGTCGCGATTGAAGTAGACTTCGCGCGCTTCAAGGCCGCCACGGTCGCCGGTCAGCTCGAGCAACGCGCCGCCCGTGCCGTAGTCGGAGGAGACGAAAACGTAGTCGCCTCGCACGATCGGCGTGGCGACATTGGCCGTGCGATTCGAGACACGTTCGTAGCGCCAAAGCAGCGTGCCGTTGTCAGGCCGCAGGCCGACCGCGGCCTCCCCGGTCAGCACGATGTAGTGAGATACACCGCCCGCCCGGGTTGCCACGGCCGAGGAGTAGCCCGCCTCGTCGCTCTGTGACTTCCAGATCAGGTTGCCGTTTTTTTTGTCGAGCGCCACGACCGAAGCGCCGCTTCCTCCCGCGTTGACAATGACCCGATTGCCGTCGACCAGGGGCGATTCGCTGATCCCCCAGGAGATGTTCCTTCCGCCGAAGCGGTTGAGCAGGTTGGTGTACCAGAGTCTCTTACCGGTCGCTGCTTCGACTGAGATCAAGCTGCCCTCGACGCCGAGGGCGTAGACGTTGCCCTGGTTGACCGTCGGAGTTCCCCGCGGTCCGTTGCCCCTGCCGTGGTGGTACGAGCCTCCCAGCGGTGCCTCCCACAGTATTTCGCCCGTCTCTTCGTCGAGCGCGATGACAAGCTGCCGGCTCTCCTTCTGCCCCTGCGTGAAAACGCGGCCGCCCGAGACGGCGACGGACGAATATCCCTCGCCCAAACTGTTGCTTTTCCACAATAGCGAGGGACCACCCTCGGGCCACTGCTCAAGCAGCTCGGTTTCGGCTGAAACGCCGTCTCGCGCCGGGCCCCGCCACTGCGGCCAGTCAGCGGCTGCAGCGATAGCCAGGCTCGAAACAGCGCCACAAAGGGCCACGAATGTGCGGTTCACGGCGATGTCCAGTATATCAACCGCTCTCGATCCCAGGGATTGATCGGCGGCGACAGCTGGTGCGTATCGGCCGGCTTACAGCTTGTAAGGCAAGCGGGCGCGATGAATCGCGCCCCTACATCCTTGACAGCTAGCCCGCATTTCTCACCACCTGACGGCCGAAGCACGCAATAGGCTCGTCATTACTGCGTTGCGCTTGCTCGCCGTGCTCAACGTACTGTTCAAGTACGCCCGCATTATTCAAGAAATGCGGCACCGAGCGGCGCGCGCCTTGTACTGACGGGCCTCTCACGCACTTCGCCTCGCCACGTGGTGAGAAAAGCGGGCTAGTTGTGTTCACGATCGGTTGCGGTAGCCGGGGTAAGTGTCGTAGCGAAGGGCTGGGCGGTCGTTTTGCCCAGACCTGCGGCTTTTGATTCGGTTTCACAGATTGCTTGGCGATGTGCATTCTTCGACAGCTCGTAAGCAGCCGACTCCAACCGGACGAAGACCACGCCGTTCCGCCTATCCTTGCTATCGCGTTTTCCTTCGGCGTTTGCGAGATAGCTTGATAGCTTCTAGTGTCTTGGGGCCACGAATCCTACTAGACGTCGCCCTTCCTGGCCTCTTCCAACAGATAATCCGACAGCCGCCAGGAGAGGGCTTTGATCGCCAGCGTTGGGTTCTTGTCCGGGTTGCTCACGAACACGGCACCGTCGGCCAGGAAGAGGTTTTTCACGTCGTGGGCCTGGCTGTACTTGCTGACGACCGAAGTTTTCGGGTCGTCTCCCATCCGCGCGCCTCCGACTTCGTGAATGATCGACCCGGGAGCGTTGATGTTCGCCCCTCCGCGCGGATCGTCTTCCCCTAAGTCGACTTCCCCACCCAATACGTGAATAATCTCCTCGAAGGTTTCGCGCATGTGCTTGGCCATCTTCAGTTCCGGCTCGGCCCACTTCCAGTGGAAGCGAAGCACGGGAATGCCCCAACGGTCGACTTTTTCGGGGTCGATGTCGTAATAGCAGTCGTCGTTGGGAATCATCTCTCCCCGGCCCGCGAGTCCAATCTGCGCCCCGTAGTGCCGGCGCAGCCGCTGCTTCAGTCCTCGCCCGTAACCCTCCACTTCCTCGGCCTTCCCGCGGAACGTCCCGATACCCGGCATTCCGGGCCCGCCCCCGAACTCAATGTGGTAGCCGCGGGGGAAATCGGGCTTGCGATCTTTTTCGTAAAGCCACCACGGGCAATAAAGGTGCAGCCCGCTCACCCCGTCGTGGTTGTGCGATTTCAACCCTTCCATATAGGGGATATGCGCGCCGACGTGAACCCCGACGGTGTCGGTAAGATAGCGCCCGAGGACGCCGCTCGAATTCGCCAGCCCGTTGGGATGGCGAGGTGACTTCGAGTTGAGCAGAAGCCTGACCGACTCGCACGAGCTCGCCCCGAGGATGAACGTTTTGGCTCGGATCCGCTTCTCCCGCCGCGTCGTCTTGTCGACATAGGAAACCGCGACAAGCTTGCCGTCGCGATTCGTAATCAACTCGCGGGCCATGGCGTTGGTCAGAAGGGTCACATTGCCCGTCGCCATGGCCGGGAAAACCAAAACCTGGCTGGCGGAAAAGTTCGACGCGGTGACGCACCCTCGTCCGCATTGGCCGCAGTAGTGGCATTCCGGACGTCCGTTGAGCGAGCGCGTCAACACGGCCCGGCGTCCGGGAATGGCGGGAATCCTTAGCTCGTCGCAGGCGCGCTTAATCAGATGATCGACGCAGCGCGGCTCCGGGGGCGGCAAGAAGATACCGTCGGGCGCGGAGGGAATGCCCTCCTTCGTCCCGTAGATGCCGACAAGCCGCTCGACCCGGTCGTAGTAGGGAGCGATATCGTCGTAGGTGATCGGCCAGTCGTCGCCGTAGCCGTCGATGCTGCGCCCCCGAAAGTCATAGTCGGCGAATCGCAGCGAGATGCGTCCGTAGTGGTTGGTGCGGCCGCCGACGATGCGGGACCGAAACCATTGGAACTCGGGCGATCCCTCGGCGGTCGTGTAGGGTTCGTCGTCTCTCCACTGGAACTGGTTGGGCGCCGCGAAGCGTCCTCGCCTTTCCCGAAAACCAAGCCCCCGGTGTTCGACATCGTAGGGCCAGAGGTGCTCGAGAAAATCCTTCGCCGGATCGACCGCCGGCCCAGCTTCGAGCAGAGCCACCTTGGCTCCGGCTTCGGCCAAAACCTTGGCGGCCATGCCGCCGGCCGCCCCCGATCCGATGATGGCTACGTCGTAAACTTCGGGACTGCGAATGATTTGAAGCATTTCAACCTAACCCGCATTTCTCACCACCTGACGGTCGAAGCACGCCATAAGCCCGCCATTACTGCGTTGCGCTTGCTCACCGTGCTCAACGTAGGGTTCAAGTACGCTCGCATTTCTCAGAAAATGAGTCGCCGAGCGGCGCGCGCCTTGTACTGACGGGCTTCTCACGCACTTCGCCTCGCCACGTGGTGAGAAAAGCGGGCTAACCGGCGGGCACGGCATGCCGTGCCCCTACGCTGAAACCCTGGGCCGCGGATCGGTTTACCGGCTACACAGGCGCACGATCCAACAACTGTTTCACTACGTCTTCGCCGCAGCCGTGGTACTCGCTGAGCGCCTCATTGCCGCCGAAACCGACGTCTTCGATACCTTCCTTGCTGCTATAGAAAGCATCTACCGTCCACTTCCGCATCAGGGAAAAGAACTCAATCCCCGGCCCCAAGTCCGCCGAATCGTTCTTCCGATAGGCGATCCAATCGAGGATTTGCCGCTGCTCGTCTTTCGTCGCTGCGATGAACGCCTTGCCCACTCGCCGGCGCATTTGGCTGTCTAGCCAACCCAATCCGCCGCTGAAGGAAATCTGCAACTCCTTGTCGGAACCAGCCATCAGGTCGATCAGCTCGGCCGTCCCTCCAGCGATACCGCCTTGTGACTTTTCATCCGGCGGAATGATCCAATCCGAGAGCACCTGGAGTGTCTTGAACTCGTGCTCGTTGAAGTATTTTCGCTCGTAAGGTCCGGACGGTTTTGGTTCACCTTGGGACTTGTGCTGATGCTCGTGCGGGGGAGCCTGCTGAGCCAGCGCCGACACCGGCACGAAGCCCGCGCCGGCAGCCGTCAAGCCGGTTCTCTTCAGCATCTCGCGCCGGGAAAGTTTAGATTTTTTGCGGTCCGCCATCTTTAAACGTTTCCTTTCTTGGCTTCGTCGAGCAGGTAATCCGACATGCGCCATGACAGGGCGGTAATGGTCAGCGTCGGGTTCTTGTCCGGATTGGTGGTGAAGACCCCGCCGTCGGCCACAAAGAGGTTCTTCGCGTCGTGGGCCTGCCCATATCCGTTGACGACCGAGGTCCTCGGGTCGCTGCCCATGCGGGTCGTCCCGACTTCGTGGATGACCGCTCCGGGGGCGTCGATCTCGGGGCCGTGCAGGCCGTCTCCCTCCCCCAAAAGGGCGTCTCCTCCCATGAGGTCGATCATCTCCCGGAAAGTGTGCTTCATGTGCTCGGCCATCTTGAGTTCCGGTTCGGCCCATTTCCAGTGGAAGCGAAGGACGGGAATGCCCCAGTGATCAACTACCTCGGGATCAATATCACAGTAGCAATCGTCGTTGGGGATCATCTCGCCGCGGCCCGTGAGGGTGAACTCAGAACCGTAATACTGGCGCAAGTCACGCTTTAGGTTTAGCCCATATCCCTCTGTATTATTAAGTCTTCGTCCGAATTCACCCGTCTCCGGCATCTTCGGACCGCCCCACCATTCGATGTGGTAGCCGCGGGGGAAATCGGGCTTTCGGTCTTCCTCGAACAGCCACCAGGGGCAGTACATGTGTCCGCCGCCAGCCCCGTCATGGTTGTGAGGCTTGAGACCTTCTAAAGCCGGAACATGCACCCGGAAGTGAACGGCCACCGAATCGGTGAGATTGCGCCCGACCTGATTGCCGGCGTTGGCCAAACCGTTCGGGAAGCGGGTGGATTTCGAGTTCAGCAGCAGGCGGGCTGATTCACACGAGCTCGCACCGAGCACGAACGCCCTGCCTCGAATCTGCTGCTCGCGGCGATTCGTCTTATCGACGTAAGAAACGGCGGTGACCTTGCCCTCTTCATCGGTGATCAACTCACGCGCCATGGCGTTGGTAATGAGCGTCAGGTTGCCGGTCTCGAGCGCCGGGAAAACAAGCACCTGACTCGCGGAAAAGTTGGCCGCGGTGACGCAGCCGCGCCCGCACTGTCCGCAGTAGTGGCAAGCCGGACGCCCGTTGAGCGGACGGGTCAAGACGGCTCGCCGCCCGGCAATGCAGGGGATCTTGACTTTGTCACAAACCCGTTTGATCAGATGGTCGAGGCATTTCGGCTCGGGAGGCGGCAAAAAAACGCCGTCCGGAGCGGTCCGTATCCCCTCTTTCGATCCGTAGACGCCGATCAGGCGCTCGACTTTGTCGTAATAGGGGGCGACGTCGTCGTAGGTGATGGGCCAGTCCTCGCCGTAGCCGTCGAGGCTTCGCCCGTGGAAGTCATAGTCGGCGAAGCGGAGCGAGATTCGACCGTAGTGGTTCGTGCGTCCGCCGACGATCCGCGAACGCGACCAGCGGAATTTCGGCGACCCCGGAGCGCTGGTGTAGGGTTCCTTGTCGCTCCAGCGGAATTTGTTTGGGGCGCCGAACCCGGCTCGGCCACCGGGCAGGCCCAGTCCGCGGTGAGCGACCTCGTAGGGCCAAAGGTGCTCCAGATAGTCCTGGGAAGGATCAAGCGGGGGACCGGCCTCGAGCAAGGCTACTTTCGCCCCCGCATCGCAGAGCACCTTGGCCGCCATGCCGCCGGCAGCTCCGGAACCGACGATGACGACATCGTAGACGTCTCTGCCGCGGATGACTTGAGGCATTACCAATACGAGGACGGATGCACCTGGCGTTTAGCCCGCCACTTGGTTCTTCAATATCCCGATGCCGTCGATTTCTACCTCGACTTCGTCACCGGCCTTCATCGGGCTGGTCGTGCCCGGCGTGCCGGAATAGATGACGTCGCCGGGGGATAGCGTCACGTAGTGGCTAATAAAGCTCACCAGCTCCGGCGGGCCGAAGATGAGATCGCTGGCGAACTGTGATTGCTTGACGTCTCCGTTCAACCGCAGCTCAATTTTTGACTTTTCGTAATCGAGTCCCACGGCAATTGCCGGGCCGAGCGGTCCGAAGGTGTCGCTACCCTTGGCGCGCCACCATTGCAGGTCTTGGGGATCGCCCAGCGATCCGAGTTGCCAGTTGCGATCGCTGACGTCGTTGCCGCAGGTGTAGCCGAAAATGTGGCCGGCGGCGTCCTCCACGGAGACGCCCTTCGCCGTCTTCCCGATCACGACCACCAGTTCAGCCTCGTAATGAACGTCGCGGGCTCCGGGCGGGAAAACGATATCGTTTCCCGGATCGGTTAGCGCCGTGGGCGGCTTATAGAAGATTTCCGGATTCGACGGCGCCGGATGATCTCCCAGGTGACTGCGATAGTTCAATCCGACGCAAAGGACTTTTGAAGGCTCGCAAGGGTAGCGCAACTTCACGTCGGCGAGTTGCACCGTTTTCCCAGTCGGGGTGCGCTCTCCGAACAGCCCGCCGGCAATCTCCTGAATCGCCTCTCCGTCAAGAATGCCGTAGGAAACACCCCCGGCGTGTGCATAACGGACATAACGGGTCACCGAATCGCTCATGAACTCGAACCTCCCGGCCGGCTGTGCGGCGCGATGAAAAGTTACCCAAAAACCGGGGCGACAAACAGTCCCCCGGGGATTCGACTAGTCTAGCAAAGTGCTTTTCCGGCGGGCGTTTGGGCGCGCGTCTGCGAAGCTTGGTGTGTCTGGCCGGCTCAGCCCTTTACGCCGTTTCGCAGCACGCCAATGCCGTCGATTTCCACCTCGACCACGTCGCCGGCTTGGATGCGACTCGTCTCCCCGGGCGTCCCCGTATAAATCACGTCCCCGGGACCCAAGGTCACATGCTGGCTAATGAAGCTTACGACCGCGGGCGGCTTGAAAATCAAGTCCGAGAGCATCTGCTTCTGCTTGACCTCGCCGTTGAGCCGCAACTGAATCTGTGATTTCTCGTAGTCGAGGCCCACGGCGATGGCCGGACCCATGGGCGCAAACGTGTCGCTGCCCTTGGCACGCCACCACTGTACGTCCTTCTGGTCGCCGAGCGAACCGTTCTGCCAATTCCGCTCGCTGATGTCGTTGCCGCAGGTGTAGCCGAGAATATGGTCGGGGGCCTCCTCTTCGGTCACGCGCCGGGCCCTTTTGCCGATCACAATCACCAGCTCGGCTTCGAAGTGAACATCTTGCGCGCCGGGCGGAAACACGATATTCGCCTCCGGACTCAGCAGCGCCGTGTTCGCCTTGAAAAAGGGCTCCGGGTTCTTCGGGGCCGGCTGATCCCCTAGATGACTCTGATAGTTTCCGGCCAACGCCAGTACTTTGCGCGGCGGGACCGGATAAAGCAACCTGGCCTCCGCGAGGGGGAGGGTCGTCCCCGTTTCGGCCCGGCTGCCGAAAAGGTTGCCCTCAATTTGGTGGATGGTATCCCCGTCCAGTATCCCGAACGACGTCTTGCGTTGATGCCGATATCGCACAAGTCGGGTTACTCCTTCACGTTTCGCCGGCTTGCAAGTCAGACTCGCCGCACCGGTAGCTAAAGCCGTCAAGAACGCTCTGCGGGATGATTGCATGATCTTCCTCCTTTTTGGGAATTTGGGCCAGTCTACCAGAACTGACTCCACGACCGGTTGACTGGGTCGGCCGGATCGGCCTTGCCGTGGCGGTGATGGGCGTGGCAGGCTCATTTGGCGCTCGCGCACAGTCCGCTCGCCGGCGCTACTCAGTCTGCGTCGGCCATCGAATGGCCAGCCGCCGGCACTCGGGTTTCAAGGCTGTCGCTAAGCCCGCGGCATCTAGCCCGCTTTTCTCAACAGCGGCTCGCAGCAGTCGAGCGAAGCCCCGGAGCTATGCATGGCGGCGCGGGTGGCCGTCTCGACGGCTTCGAGATCGAGCGGATGGCCGCGGCCTCGGCCGCGAAAGATGACCTCGAGCACCACCCCAAGTTCCCATATTTATGTCGTACACCCCCGGTTGGTCGGCGTCCCACCTGTCTTGCTATCCTAGTGATTCGCCGCCCACCGCGTCGTTGCGGGCGGATCGGTCGCGACGGCAAGAGGTTCGCGCCGGGTGGGCGGCATGCGGAGCAGCCCGACGCCGCGACTGTCCCAGTCTGTACGTCAAAAAAGGAGGTCTTCCTCGCCGTGATGCATCTGAAGATTCTTGGTCATCCCGTCTTCACGAGCCTGAATTTCCACATGCCCATGATTTTGGACCTCTCTCACCCCCTGATCATGTTGGAAGGCGAGAACGGCTCGGGCAAGTCGACGTTGCTGCACTCTATCGCCTACGCTTTCCGCGGTGAACAAGCGGAGGGTTTCGTCTATAAGTTGGAAAAGAGCGACGACGTGAAGACCGGCAAAGTGTTCCTATTTGATGCCGAGCAACACAATCCCCGCAACCAGCCCGACCTGTTCGCCGACGATCCCCAGATGCAGGAGTTCATTGAGACGGCCAGCCACGGCCAAGTGATGTTGTCGCTGTTTCGGGACACGTTTCCCAGTCTACCGAGCGGCACCGTGCTGTTGCTCGACGAACCCGAGATGGCCCTTTCCCAATCCAACCAGCGGCGTATTTTGAAAATGCTCAAGGAGCTCGTCGATCAGAAAGACTTTCGAATCATCGCCGCTACCCATTCCCCTTTTCTGCTGGGCGCGCCGGAGACCTATGTCGTCAACCTCGACCGCCACATCAACCGTAATATCATTCGAGGGGACTTCGGCACGCAGGACGCCAGCACGATTCAATAGTTTGAGCGGCGCATGACGAGGAGCTTGCCGCCTCGACTCTCTCTCGGCGGCGGGGTTCTTGAGACCGCGAGGCCTAGGCCGCTTTTCTCACCACGTGGCGAGGCGAAGTGCGTGAGAGGCCCGTCAGTACAAGGCGCGCGCCGCTCGGCGCGCGGAGGTGTACTTTTGCGGGTGCAGCCTAACCGTTTCGTATTTTGGCTCTACCGAAAGCAGCAGCGACCCACGCTCGGCACCCGACCGGGAAAGTACGTTGAGCACGGCGAGCAGGCGCAACGCAGTAATGGCGGGCTTATTGCGTCCTTCGACCGTCAGGTGGTGAGAAAAGCGGGCTAGGCCTCCCCGAGCCACGCCGCCGTGTCATCCAACGCCCGGCCGAACCTTTCGACAAGCAAGTCGATCTCTTCGGCTGAGATGACCAAAGGCGGCGAAAACGCGATCGTATCGCCGGGCAATGGTCTGAGCATCGCGCCGTGCTGTTGGGCGCGACCCGCCAGATAGGGGCCAACTTGCCGGGCTGCATCGAACTTGGAGCGGGCCGCTTTGTCCTTGACCAGTTCAACACCGGCCACCAAGCCGACGCCGCGAACTTCACCAACCTGGGGGTGGTCGGCGAATCGCCTCAGCCCCTCTTGCAGGCGCGGCGCAACGTCGCGAACATGTCCCACGATGTCCCGCTCTTCGTAGATGGCTAGCGTCTCGACCGCTACCGCCGCGCTGACCGGATGCCCCGAGTAGGTGAAGCCGTGGGCGAAAGTACCGACCCGATCGCTGTGGTCCCTCACCGCTTCGAAAACCTTCTTGTTGATGAGCAGGGCCGAGATGGGCAAATACGCCGCGGAGAGCGCCTTGGCGACCGATATCATGTCCGGCTCGATGCCGAACGTCCGGCAGCCAAACATGTTGCCCGTGCGTCCGAATCCGCAGATCACCTCATCGGCTATCAACAGCACGTCATGTTTCCTCAGGATGCGCTGGACGCGGTCGAAGTAGGATCGAGGCGGTACGATGACGCCGCCGGCCCCCATGACCGGCTCGGCGATGAAGGCGGCCACCGTGTCCGGTCCTTCGCTCTGAATCAGCTTGTCGAGGTTGTCGGCCATCCGCGCGGCGAACTCTTCCTCGCTTTCGCCTGCTTCCCCAAAGTGGTAGAAATGCGGGCAGTCCGTGTGCAATACCTTGTCGATCGGCAGATCGAAGTCGCGATGGTTGAGCGGCAGCCCGGTCATGCTGGCGGCCGCGATGGTGACACCGTGATAGGCCTTGTGGCGACTGATGATTTTCTTCTTCTTTGGTCTCCCCAGGGCGTTATTGTAGAACCAAACCAGTTTCAGCGCGGTGTCGGTAGCTTCGGACCCGGAATTGGCGAAGAACACCTTCGACATCGGCGCCGGAGCGATGGCGATCAGCTTTTCCGCCAGATCGGCGGCGGGTTCATGGCTCTTGGACACAAACAAATGGGAAAACGCCAGTCGGCGCATTTGCGAGGCGGCCGCCTCGACCAGACGCTCCTCCCCGTACCCGAGAGCCGCACACCACAGCCCGGCCATCCCGTCCAGGTAGGCGTTGCCTTTGTCGTCGTAAAGCCAAACGCCTTTGCCCTCGGTGAGGACCAGAGGTCCCGTTTCCTCGTGCTTCTTCAGGTTGGTGTAGGGATGCAAAATGTGGGCCATGTCTCGGCTTGCGGTTGTGTGGTCGGACGGTTTCACTCTGGCCTCCGGTGAAGGTGCGTTTCAGGTCGCCTCACCCTACAACGCGCACTACCGGTAGAGCAAGCGATCCGACCGCCCCTCGTGGGAATACCGTTCTCCTACACCGTGATGATGCAGCGGGCGGAGAGAGGCCGCAGGGCGAGCGGAGACCCGTAGCGCGATCTCGATTTTGAGATCCGCGGCCTTTCTTCTGTCGACACGCCGAAACAGAGCGGCGGACGGAAGGCCGCGCTCGGGGCGCGATTCATCGCGGCCGCTTGCCGACATACTGTACGCTGGGCGATGGGTACGAACTGTTGCCGCAAGCCATGGCCGCCGGGCCTTTCGCCTCATCCAGCGCGGCCGTAGTGAGAATACGGGGCTAGCAGGGAACCTATGGCTGTGGACAAGCGAACTCGATGTGCGTGGGCCGGCACTCCCATCCTCCAGCTCTACCACGACCAGGAATGGGGCGTGCCGCTGCACGACGACCGGAAGCTCTTCGAGTTCTTGGTGCTTGACGGCTTCCAGGCGGGCTTGAGCTGGGCGATCGTGCTCCGAAAGAGGGACGCGTTTCGGAAGGCATTCGACAGCTTCGAAATCAAGAAGGTCGCCTGCTACCGGGACTCGAAGGTAGAACACCTGCTGGCGAATCCCGACATCATTCGCAACAGGCTCAAGATCAGAGCGGCCATCGAGAACGCCAAAGCCGCCCTGGCGCTCCAACGAGAGTTCGGCAGCCTCGATACCTACCTGTGGAAGTTCGTCGGAGGGCGAACGATCCGCAATTCGTGGAAAGCCTGGAAACAGATTCCGGCGTATACCGCTGAATCCCACGCCATGAGCAAGGACCTGAAGAAACGCGGATTCAAGTTTGTAGGCAGCACCATCTGCTATGCCTTCATGCAGGCCGCCGGCATGGTTAACGACCACGAGGTAGGCTGCTTCCGGCATGGCAAACTGGCGGCGATTTTCGAACGCCGCTAAGCCGCAGTCAAGACGGCGAATGACCACGGTCGCCGGGACAAGGCATTTGGGGCGTCACGAGACCTCAACCGCACCCTTGCGGGCGCGGCGCCGTCCGACAGTTGTCTGCTCTGTCGTGTAGTTAGCGGCGAAGGGAGTTATCCCAACGGTTCGGCGTTCAGGCTCGGCTTGCCGCATACCCGCCCGCCGGCCACAGCCTTCCCACAGCCGCTCTGGTATCGTAGCCTGCTATGGGCGTCTCGCCGGCTCGCCGAACAGCTTTCGACATTCTGATGAAGGTGGAAACGGAGGCGACTTTCTCGACGAATGCTCTGCACTCGTCGCTCCTCGATTCGCTGACCGAACGGGACCGATCCCTGGTTTCTGAGATCGTATTGGGCGGCCTCCGTCGGCAGGGCGAGATTGACCACTTCCTTACCCAGGCGGCGCGACGGGAAATGGGTAAGCTCGACCCCGAGGTCCGGGTTGCCCTGCGCATGGGCTGTTACCAGATGTGGTTTCTGGATCGTATTCCCGCCCGCGCGGCCGTGTCGGAAAGCGTGGAAATCGTCAAACGCGCCGGCAAGCGCTCAGCGACGGGGCTGGTGAACGCGGTACTGCGGAAACTGTCGGATCGCCCCGACGGGTCCGCGGATCTATCCCACCCGGCCTGGATGAGGGAGCGCTGGCGGCGTGTCTATGGCCCGGAACTCAGCGCTTCGATCGTGGAGGCCAGTCTTCGGCCGCCGCCAACCTACCTTCGGCTGAACGCTCACTATCCGGTCGAGGAAACCCTCGCTCGACTCGCCGACGAAGGGATCGAAACCGATGCCACGGAGCTGCGCTGGTGCCGACTCGTGCGACAAGGGCGGCCGCAAGCGGCCGATTGCTACCGGGAAGGGCGAATTCGAATCCAGGACATCAGCTCGCAAGCCGTGACGCCTCTGCTTGGTCTCAAAGCCCGCCACCGCTTCCTCGATGTCTGCGCGGCGCCCGGTGGAAAGACTTGCCAAGCTCTCGAGCAAAGAGGGGGGGCGGCCGGGGCTGTGACCGTGGCCGCTGACCTGCACCTGCATCGGCTGCGGACGATGCGAACGCTGGCCACTGTGCCCTTGAACCCGGTGTCGCTCGACGCGGAGACTGCCCTGCCCTTCCGGCAAACGTTTGATCGCGTGCTGGTCGATGCTCCTTGCTCGGGAACCGGGACGCTGGCTCGTAACCCCGAAATCAAGTGGCGTCTGATCCCGGAAGACCTTGCCGAGCTGTCCCGCAAGCAGCAGAGGCTCCTGCGCGGCGCCTTGGCGGCCCTTGCGCCCGGCGGAGTGCTTGTCTACGCCACCTGTTCGTTGGAACCGGGAGAGAACCAAGCAGTGGTCGAAGCTGTCCTGGAAACCGAAACCGTGTTTAGATCCGGAGCGTATCTACAAAGGGTTCCGGGCCGAGATGCCGGGGACGGGTTTTTCGCCTGCCGGCTGGAGCGACCGTAGGATCGCCGGCGAGCGACTCGGGGGAACGCGGGGAACACTCTAGGGCGCGATGGAGTCGGCCGATAGAAATGATAGAATGAAGCTTGTTTGGCGGGCCTTCGGGTATGGTTGAGATCTCTCCCTCGATCCTGGCGGCGGACTTCTCTCGGCTGGGTGAAGAGATGCAAGTCGTGCAGAACGCCGGCGCCTCCATGATTCACGTCGACGTCATGGACGGCCGATTCGTACCCAATATCACCATCGGCGTGCCGGTTGTTCGTTCGCTGCGCGCGGCGACCGACCTAACCTTCGACTGTCACCTGATGATTGAAGATCCCGACCGCTACTCGGCCGAGTTTATTCGCGCGGGCGCGCAAATGGTTTCGGTTCACCAGGAGGCTTGCCCTCACCTCCACCGCAGCTTGCAGCTCATTCGCGATCAGGGGGCGATGGCCGGAACCGTGCTGAACCCGGCTACACCCGTCCACACTCTCGACGATGTGCTGGATCTGGTCGACTATGTGCTGGTGATGAGCGTGAATCCTGGCTTCGGCGGCCAGAAGTTCCTCCCTCTAGCGATCGAGAAGATCCGCCGGCTTGACCGCATCCGGCGGGAGAGGGATCTTTCGTTCCGCATTGAAATCGATGGCGGAATAACATTAGACAACGTGGGCGAGGTCGCCGGGGCCGGGTGCGACATCGTTGTCGCGGGAACCGCGATCTTCGGGACTCCCGACCCCGCCCAAGCGTTCAACGCCGTGCGCCGAGCCGCCGAGCAAACCCAACTGTTACGAGCGTGATGAGACCATGAAAACCAGCTTCGTGAGACAAATATCGATAATCTGCCTGCTGCCCGCCTTCGTCATCGTGTGGCTTGCCGGTTGCAGCGGCCCCAAGTACGAAAACCCCATCGCCAACAATTCACAGCAGCCCGACAAGATTCTGTTCGATAAGTCGACAAAGGATATCGAGAAGAAACGTTATGAAATGGCCCGTCTCACGCTGCAGACGCTGCTCAACACCTATCCCGACAGCGAATACATTGCCAAGGCGAAGCTGGCCATCGCCGACAGTTGGTACCGGGAAGGCACCCGCCACGCCTTGGCCCAGGCGGAAGCCGAATA
This sequence comes from Bryobacterales bacterium, assembly GCA_965206025.1. Lineage (GTDB taxonomy): Bacteria > Acidobacteriota > Terriglobia > Bryobacterales > UBA6623. The sequence goes on from CBDBIU010000005.1 coordinate 1,247,747, forward strand.
CAAGGACTTCATTACCTTTTTCCCGACCATGGAGGAAGCCGCCGAGTCGCAACTCAGGGTTTGCGACATCCACGTCAATCAGATGCAAAAGCCGGACCGCGATAATACCCACGCGGTGAAAGCCGATCACGAGTGTCGCAACCTGCTGCTGCAGTTTCCCAACAGCCGCTTTACTGACAATACGGAACAGAGGCTTCGTGAAGTCCAGGAAGTGATCGCCGAGGCCGAGTTTCGGGTGGGAAGCTTCTACTCCACCAAGGGCGCCTACCGAGCCGGCATCAACCGCCTGCAGACGTTGACCGACCATTATCCGCTCTACAGCAGGAATGACGAGGCCCTGTGGCTGCTGGGGACGATCTACGAAAGACTGGGCGAACAGTTCGAAGAGCAGACAGCCGAGACTTTCTCCAAGCTCATCCGAGATTATCCGCTCAGTCCTCGGGCCGACGAGGCGAAGTCGAAACTGGCCGCTTTGAATCGGTCGATTCCCGAACCCGATCCCGAGATGTATGAGCTGATGAAATACAACCTCGAGCGGCAGATCGAGAAAGGCAAGTTTGGGAAATTCAAGGGGCTTTTTGGCGGCCGTGCCGATGTAAGGATGGCAGCCAAACGAGGCCGTCCGGCGATGACTCCACTCAAGCCGGCGACACCTCCCGGCATCAGGCCGTCGACGGGGCTGGGTGCGACGCCGAGCGCGCCGAGCGCCGAGGTCACGGCCGAAACCATTTCCGGGCCCAGCAAGCTTGACACCGAGCCCGACGCTCGCAAGGGAAGAGCCGAGAAACCGTCCGACGAAGGTAAGTAGCGTCGCCCCGTTCCTCCCGTCGCGGTCCGTTCTTGTGGTTTAAGGCCATGCCGGCTCGGTTTCCGCGCCGTGTTGTGACGTGCCGCCTGCTTCCGGATCGCCTCGGTTGTCCACTTCCGAAAGGCCGGCGGTTGCTATCCTTGTTACCGATGAGGTTGTCCCGTGCCGGTTAACAGTTTCGATGTCGTTTCTAATATCGATTTACAGGAAGTCGTCAACGCGATCCATCAGACGGAAAAGAAGTTCGGACTCGCTACGACCTCAAACAGTCGAAAAGCACGATCGAGTTCGACTCGACGGCCCGACGCATAGTGGTCCGCAGTCAAGATACGTTCAGCCTGCGCTCGGTGCTCGAGATTTTGGAGCAAAAGCTTGTTCGCCGCAAGGTGCCTTTGAAGGGGTTGCACTACGGCGAGGTGCAGCCGGCGGCGGGATCCTCCGTTCTGCGCGAAATCAATCTTCAACAAGGCATCCCGATGGAAAAGGCCCGCGAGATGGTCAAACTCATCAAGCAGCTGAAGCTGAAAGTGCAGGCTTCCATTCAAGGCGACCAGGTTCGGGTCAGCAGCAAGAAACGCGACGAGTTGCAAGAGGTGATCGCCGCGCTGCAAGAGCGCGATTTCGGGATCGACGTGCAGTTCAGCAACTACCGCTCAAGCTGACGATCGCCCGGCGGCGGCCCATGGCCCGTTTGATCGAATCCATATTCCTCGAGGGTCCGGTCGGCCGGCTGGAGGCGCTTCACGAAGGCCCTGACGAAACGGTTCGCGTCGAACGAGCGGTCGTCGTTTGCCATCCCCATCCGCTCCACGGCGGAACCATGCACAACAAGGTCGTCTACCGGCTGGCCAAGGGGGCGCGACGGGCACGCTCGGCCGTGCTGCGCTTCAATTTCCGGGGGGTCGGGCAAAGCGCGGGCGCCTACGACGAAGGCGTCGGCGAGCAAGATGATCTGCGCGCGGCGGTGGACTACCTTGCCGGACGTTATCCCGGCTTGCCACTTGTCGCTGCCGGTTTTTCCTTCGGTTCGAGGGTGGCGCTGGGCGTATCTTGCGGCGACACCCGCGTCGAGCGCTGCCTGGCCGCGGGGACGCCGGTGGATCACGGGGACTGGGCTTTTCTTGCCCATTGCGGCTGCCCCAAGTTCTTTCTCCACAGCACGAACGATGAGCACGGGTCCCGTCAAACGATGGAGCAGGTTTTCGCCCGCGCCCTCTCGCCGAAGACGCTTACTTGGATCGAAGCCGCCGACCACTTCTTCAACGGCGGATTGGACCAGTTGGAAGAAGCGGCCTCCCAAGCCATCGCGGCCGACATCCCTCCCGTTGTGTGACCGAGATGGGCGGCAACCCGCGTCCCAAGCCTGCCCGAGCTTATTCCGCCGACGGGCGGAGTGGCGGCTCGCCGTTGAATTGACGAACGGCCACCGGTTGAAGAAAACGACGAGCTTTATCGGCAGGCGACGGACGCGACCGGCGGACCCTTCAGACCGCGTGTTCCGGGCCTTATCCGCTCAGGACCTTGCCGGGCGTTCTACACTATTACCTTATGCCTGAACAGATCTCGAAACCGTTGTCGGACGTAACCAAGACGCTCACCGGCGGCAACCGGTTTCGCTACTACGATCTGCTCGTTCACGTTTTCGTGGTCGTTCTGCTGGTTTCCAACCTGGTTGCCCAGAAGCTTTGCGCCATTGGACCGTTCACCCTCTTGGGATGGGAGTTCGGCCCGTTCCTTATCAGCGGAGCGCAGATCCTATTTCCGATCACCTACATTTTCGGCGACATTTTCGTCGAGGTCTATGGTTACAGCGCGTCGCGGCGGGCCATCTGGATCGGATTTTTCTCGGCGGCGTTGTTGGCGGTGATGGCGCAGATCACCACAAGTCTTCCGGCGGCGCCGGAGTTCCAAAACCAAGAAGCGTTCGAGCTGGTCTTCGGCTTCGTGCCACGTGTTCTTGCGGCCAGCTTGGTCGCTTACTGGTGCGGCGAATTCGCCAATGCCTTCGTCATGTCGAAGATGAAGCTTGTTACTCAGGGAAAGTGGCTTTGGACCCGCACCATCGGATCGACGGTCGTGGGCCAGCTGGTCGACACGGTCGTGGTGATTACGATCGTCTTCATCGGCATTCACAAGTTCCGCACGATGTTGAATCTCATGTTCACCGGCTATTTCTTCAAAGTCGGCTACGAAGCCATTGCCACGCCTCTTACCTACTGGGTTGTCAACAGCCTGAAAAGAGCCGAAGGGGTGGACGTTTTCGACGAACGGGTCGATTTCAATCCCTTCAAGGGACAGCGGCCGAGTCGGGGATGACAAAGCCGCTGAACCAAGGACCAGCTCGCATTTCTCACCACGTGGCGAGGCGAAGTGCGTGAGAGGCCCGTCAGTACAAGGCGCGGGCCGCTCGGCGCCGCATTTCTTGAATAGTGCGGGTGTACGTAAACAGATACGTTGAGCACGGCGAGCAAGCGCAACGCAGTAATGGCGGGCTTATAGGGTGCTTCGACCGTCAGGTGGTGAGAAATGCGAGCTAGCTCGGAAGTGTTTGAACAATCAGTGACTTGTCCGAGCTGGCCGCTGTCCGGCCGACTCCTCTCGCGCTTCGAACGTCAGGTCCTGGGAAAGCGGACTAAACTGCCCAAACCGCCGGTTTCACCGCAGATCGGCCTCGCTGCCGTTAGGGCCCGACGGTGAGGAAGCCGAACGCGAAGATTGCGTTTCCGGGACACGAAACACCATAATATCGACAGACCATCTCATTTTTGAAGGGAATTTTGGATGCCAAGGACTGTCTTCATGGGGAACCTCCCGAACTGGGTCACCGCCGAGGAGATCGAGGGCTGGTTGAGCAGCGAGGAAATCATCTTCGATGAAGTAAAGGTCATTCGTGACTTTGAAACGCAAGAATCTAAAGGCTACGCTTTCATAGAAGCCGCTTCCGACGAGGACGTCAAGGCGGTGATCAAACGCTTCAATCGCGCTCCGCTCGAAGACAAAGTTCTCCGCGTGAACGAAGCCCGCTCGTCCGAGCACAGCAAAGCGCCGCGCCGTCGCCGCCCCTAGCCCGCTTTTCTCACCAGGTGGCGAGGCGAAGTGCGTGAGAGGCCCGTCAGTACAAGGCGCGCGCCGCTCAGCGCCGCATTTCTTGAATAATGCGGGCGTACTTGAACAGCACGTTGAGCACGGTGAGCAAGCGCACCGTAGTAATGACGGACCTATCGTGGGCTTCGACCGTCAGGTGGTGAGAAAAGCGGGCAACGCTAGAGTACGCTGGCGTCCTTGAGCGCCGCCAGGATACTCTCGGGAGACGGCATGCCGCGCTGGGCGAACCGAACTCGCCCGTCGATCCCGATACCGTAGACCGATCGCTTGACAAAAACCCCTCCCGCGCCATAGCGAGCGGCGACCTTCCTTCCCTTGTCCACCAGCAACGGAAACGGAAACTCGTGAGCGCGTTTGAACTTTTGGTGACCGCGCGCGCCGCCGGGATTCACGCCGAACACCATGACGCCACGTTCCTCGAAGGACGACCAGTTGTCCCGCAACTGACAAAGTTGCTTGCGTCAGCCGGGCGTCGCGTCCATGACGTAGAAAACAAGAACGACGGGGCGGCGGCCGCGGAAATCGAAGAGCCGAACGGCGTTGCCCTCCTCGTCGGGAAGCTGAAAGTCCGGGGCTTGGGAGCCGACGGGAAGCAGCTCGCGGCTGAACCGGAAGGGCACGCCTTCATCTTACTCAACGAGGGGTAAGCGGACCGCCTCCCAACGGGTTCGCCGGAGTTCATCACCAAGACCGCGGTGGATTCGGCGACGGTCCGCTGCCACGGCTGGCGGCAACCGTTGGTGTAAGGCGCCCAGCGCACCCCATGTCGCAGGCGGGCGCGATTCATCGCGCCCCTACCTCTCAAACGGCGGGGCAAAGCCCCGCCGCGGGTAGCCGGTGGTGAGAAATGCGGATTAGGCGCCGTCGACGCTGTTCCGGGGCGGCGCCGAGACGCCACAGTCCGCTCATGAGGCCGCTCAATATCTCGGTCTCGGGAAAAGCGCGAAAAGCGGCCCACGAGACTCCCGTCGCGGGCCGCTCGGCGGCGCTCAGTTCGCGAAGTAATCTTTGACTTTGTCGAAGATGCCTTTTTCCGTGGGCGTGTTATCGACCGGCAAGACTTCGAGCAACGACTCGAAAAACTTGCGCTGTTCTTTGGTGAGCTTGGCGGGAACCGCGACTTTGAGGTGAACGACGAGATCACCCCGCCGGCCGCTTTGCACGTGAGCCACCCCTCGGTTGCGAAGACGAAATTGGCGGCCGGTCTCAACGCCGGGTGGAATCTTCAGTTGGGCCGGTCCCTCGAGGGACGGCACGGTGATCTGAGCTCCCAGGGCGGCCTGGGCCACGTTGATCGGCACCTCGCAGTGCAGATCGTTCTCTACCCGCTCGAAGATCGGGTGCTCGCGAACCCTCAGAACGACGTAGAGGTCGCCGGGCGGGCCGCCCAGCGCCCCCGCTTCACCCTCGCTGCTCAGGCGCAGTCGGGTGGCGTTGTCGATGCCGGGGGGGATGTTTACCTTCAGCTTGCGTTGCTTGCGGAGCTGCCCTTGCCCCCCACAGGTGCTGCAAGGTTTCTCGGTCACCTGGCCCGAACCCCGGCACGCCGAGCAAGTGCGGCCCACCGAGAAAAACCCCTGCTGGTAGTAAACCTGCCCTCGCCCGGCGCACGTGGAGCAAGTCGTCGGGCCGCTGCCCGCCGCCGCCCCCGACCCGCGGCACTCGCCGCAGGCTTCGTTCCGCGCGAACTGGATCTCGGTGCTGAGGCCGAAGACGGCGTCTTCGAAATCTACTTCCAGGTCGTACTGCAGGTCGGCGCCGCGTCGCGGCCTGGCCCTACGCTGCCGCCCCCCGAACAGATCGCCGAAGCCGAAGAAATTTCCGAAAATGTCCCCGAAATCACTGAAGTCACGCGGGTCAAATCCGCCGCCGCTTGCGGCGGCAAGCCCATCGTGCCCGAAACGGTCATAGCGGCTTCGTCGGTCGGCGTCGCTGAGCACGCTATAGGCCTCGGCCGCCTCCTTGAAGTTTTCCTCCGCTTCCGAGCTGTCGGGATTGCGATCGGGATGATACTTCATCGCCAGCTTGCGGTAGGCGCTCTTGATCGCGTTGTCCCCGGTGCCGCGGTCAACGCCTAAAACTTCGTAATAGTCCCGTTTGTTTGCCACCGATATTAGTCTCGTTGCCCGTCGCGGCTCGTGCCGCTACGATCTCGGGCCGCCGGAGCCATCGCCGACGGCCGCCTACTTCTGCTCTTCTTCCTGCTCGTCCTCCGTCTGCTTGGCGGTTTCCTTCACGGCCACCTTGACCATGGCCGGTCTGAGCAGGCGATCTTTGAAGTGATAGCCGCGCTGGTAAACCTCGAGGATCTTCTGGTCCTGCTCGTCGCTCTCGGCGGGCTCGCGGTCAAGAGCGTGATGGAAGTAAGGGTTGAATTTGGTGTTTTCGGTTTCGACGGGTTTCAGACCGGCTCGCGTGAAGACCTCGAACATCCGCTGGTAGATCAGCTCTAATCCTTCTCGGAACTCGGCCTCGATTCCCGGAGCGTTCAGAGCGCGTTCAAAATCATCGAGGATCGGCAACAGCGACTCGATCGATCCCATCGCCGCGTATTGGTGAGCCTCTTCCTTCTCCCGCAGGAGGCGCTTGCGGAAGTTCTCGAATTCGGCCTGGGCCCGCTGAAAGCGCTCAAACTGCTCGGTCTTCTCGGCCACGGCCCGGTCCCTCTCGGCAACCGCGGCGGCAAGGTCGGACTCGCCGGCCGTCGGGCCTCCGTCGGGGGCAGTTTCGGCCCCATCCTCCGGTGCCGAGCCGTTCGATCCCGCGGGGTCGGCCTCATGGCGAGTGTCAGGAGGTCTTCCCTGCCCCGGCTGCGATTCCTCCGCCGGTTCAGCCTGCTCCTGTGGATTCTCCGATTCCCGGGACTCGCCTTTGCTCATTTCTACTACCCGTTGGATTATTTCGCGATACGCCCGTGGAACCGCGGGTTCGCGTTGCTTCGAGAGCTTCTCTTACCATGTTAACAAGATCTCCCATGGATGCCAGAGTGTAGGATTGTCCAATGGCAGGGGTGCAATCAATTGCGCCCGAGATGACGAGCCATGGTACCCGGAACACGGGCCGTGTCGCTATAATTTGCGAGACTCAGTGGGCGGGGTTCGGCGCTCACAAAACCGGCCCCGCGCGTGGGCCCAGCATCGCCCGCCGCACCAATGGAATGGGGGGGCCGCCGTAGGAGAGAAAGCGGTCGTGAAACTCGCGCCACCCCTGGCGTCCGCCGCGCGTAGACGCCCAGTCGTCGCGCAGCTTGCGGATCATCAACTTGCCGAGCGTGTAGTTCAAATACGCCGGATCGAAGGTTCCGCGCGCCGCTTGTTGGCGAGCGTTCCCCGGATCTTGGAAGGCCTTTTCAAGGAACATCCGCTCGGATTCCTCGACCGTCATCCGGCCCGTATGCAGACCGATCGCGGATAGATAGCGGACATTTCTTAGCAGAGCGTTCAGCAGCTGCCCGATGCGGGTCTCGTGATCGCCGCGGTTGAGCCCCGCTTCCCAAGCCAACTCCTCGACGTAGTGCGCCCACCCCTCCGCGAAGCCGTAACCGACGAAAAGCCGCCCGATGGCCGAGGGAGATCGGTTGGAGTGAAGGTACTGGAGAAAATGGCCGGGCCAAACTTCATGCACCGAGATAAACAGAAGATCGGAAGCGCCGGGAAGGTAGTCTTGACGTTCTTTGTCCGTCCAGGCGGGATCGGGCGGCGCGATGTAGTAAACCGACGGCAAGTTCTCTTCGAGGGGTCCGGGAATATCGATGTAAGCGGCGTTCCACCGCATATAGGGCGGCGACTCGGCAACCCGCGCCTCCTCGGGTCCCGGTATGCTCACGAGATCGTTTTCGACGACGAACTGCTTCAGGCTGCCTAACTGTTCTCGGGCGGCCGCCACCGGTCCCTGGGCGGGCTTGCGCAACTGGACCCGCGCTACGCATTCGGCGATAGACTCGCCGGGCGCGAACGCGGCGCAGGCTTGCTCGAGCGCTGCCAGATTCCGTTCCAGATCTTGCCGCCCAAGCTGTTCGAGACGGTCGAGACTTACGTCAACTCGTTCCGTCTGGTAGAGCATTTGCGAAAACAAGTCCGCACCCAGCGCGAAATCGTCGTTCGCCGCGGACTCCTGCTCGCCCAACCAGGCGTCTAGTCCGCTCACCGCCGCGATCGCCGCGGCGTTGGCCTCGGCGAACTCGGCTTGCAGCGCCTGATCCTCAACAGCTTTGAACACGCTAGGCACGTCTTTCTCGAAGTAGGAAACCAATCCCCCGAACACGGTGCGCCCGATTTCGACATGGGTCCTGGGCAGGGGGGTGCGCAGGTTCGCTTTGATTTGCCCGACAGCCCGCGCTAGATTCTTCGCGTAGGCGATATAGGACCGCAGCCGCTGTTGAAGCGGGGCGTAGGGGCGGGCGACATAGACGTTCGGGTCAAGGGCGTCGGCGTAAAAACTCGGATTAGTATAGGCCGCCTGGGAGGTTTCGATCCAGAACAGGCGTTCATCGGCGACCGCTACAAGATAATCCCGCTCGAACTGCTGCAACTCATCGAGACGGTCGGTCTCGAAGGCCGTCGCTCGCTCGCGGCTGCGTTTGAGAAACGCGGTTGCGCTTGCCAACCCTTCGCTGCTCCAGTCCGGCAGCCGGCCGTCGAAGTCGTGCCGCCCGGCTTGAACGGCCGAAGCTGGATCGACTTCGAACAAACCTTCGATGAATTCCCGTTGAAAAGAATCCCAGCCGGGATCGTGGTTTTGATCCGATGTGGTCAAGGACTTGCAGCCTCCTAACAGAATGATCGACACAAAGCTCGACGACAAGAGCAAGCCTGCCGCGGCGCCGCGAACACGCATGGTGGATGTCTTCCTAGTCCTGGGCGAGCATTATCGCAGCAGGTGCGCCGGCCCGCAAGTTCCCTGATCTAGCAGCGGAGCTTACCGATCAACTCGTGGACCGCGGGCGTCTCGGGAGCGGGCGATCATTGGGCTCGTCGTGGCCCTTCGTACCCCTTTTCCCCGCTTGCCGATGGCTATGTACGCCGTTGGATTTGGGAGACTTACGTATGATAATTGGCTTTGTTTCGTAATTTTCTGGTTTCGACTACCTCGGGGGGCGACAAAGGCACTGGGAGTTGTGAAAAAAACGCCGCGCCGAGGCGAGGAGAACCCTTCCTACCTGGGCGGGTCGGGTTGCTGCCTCTATTCTATGGCAGGGGCTGGGAGCTCCCCGAACAGGGGGCCAGAGGTTACTGAAACAAAAAATGTTGCTACCTGTGACCGGCTGATTGAGGTCGCCACGCCCTCGAATGGAACGGTAGCGTAGGGGCCGCAGCTTCATCCTCGCTGACACTAAAGAAGCTAGCCCGCATTTCTCACCAGGCGGCCCATTCGCTCAATGCTAAGTGCGTTGTTTCTAGGGCCATGACGGAGGGCGGTCCCGTTTTTCACACGCTCACAGCGATTGGGCCAAGGCCCGGTGGCCATGGCTGGCGGCAACAGCTTATACGTATCGGCGGGCTTACAGCTTGTAAGGAAAACGGGCGCGACGAATCGCGCCCAAGGGCCGGCACTCTTGCCGGTCCCTACTGAATCGGCTGAGCGCTGTAGGGACAAACACTCTTGTTTGTCCCTGGGCGCGATGAATCGCACCCCTACATCCCTGACGGCGGGCATTCGCTTCCATTGACCGAGGTGGGCATCGAGAATGGCGACACTGGGCGCGACATGTCGCGCCGAGAGCCGCGTGAACGCGGCTAACAGCGACCTACGAGTGCGGGAATTAATTGCCCAAACCTTTGAAACCGGATACCTGAGCCCTCGGCAACAGAAACTCCATTGCAAAGAATACGCCTCTAGTGCTGCGATCCATTTTCGTTCTATAAGCAATGCAGTTGCAATTAAGGCTCGTCCCCGGAGCGGTCGATAGATTTCAAATAACACTATAAGAATAAACAACTTCAGATCGTTCCATCTGTGTATCCCTACAGAATCGGATCGCAAGTTGACATTGGGTTGCAAGGTTAGGTATGCTGGGTCCGATTGGCTAGATGCAAGTCAGTTGCAACTGGCACTTTCTCGGTCATCGGTCTTCCGATATTTGTCTTACATGCTTGGACGCTTGAGAAAAGCGGTCTTGTCGACTTTGGCGTGGTGCCGGGCCCTGTGCCTTTGTGCGCTGCCGGCGCTCGCTCTGCCGACACAGCTATGGGGTGCCGCGGCGGATACCGGCGAGCACCGGCGCATCGGCGCGGCGGCGACCGGCAAGGTGACGCTGGAACATTCCCCGAGATGCCCGCCGGGGCCAGGCTTCCGGGCGTCCCTGCCTGGGGGCGACTCCGCAGCTAGAAAGACCGAATCGTGGGTTAGCCGGATCGACGAGCAGATCGTCGAGTTACGGCAGACACTTGCGCATGTGCAGAAGCAGTTAGACGAGTTGGCCTCGGCGCGGCGTGCATTGGTCGACAACGTATTAATAGATGCATTGGTCGCCAGGGAGCGCGAAGAAACGCCGGCTGTGGCGTTCGCCGCGCCGCAACCCGTGAGGGAGCCGGCTGTTGCTTTCCCTGAAGAAGGCTCGCGAAAGCGCTCCGCCCGCGCAGCCTCCCCGCAAGCGGAGAAAGAGTCAAATCTTCCCGGACAGGGGCGCACCGACAAAGGGTTGTACCAGGGACTGGCCGCGGGAGCGCCCGAATCCCGCTACGGCCGCGGCCTGTTTTCCGATCACGTAAAGATAGGCGGCTACGGCTCGTTCCGCTATGAAGCGAACAATATCGGCCTCGGCCCACAGGTCGGCGACCTGCCCCGTCTCAGTCGAAGCCACAACGGCTTCGACTTTCGGCGATTTGTGATGACGCTGGACGCGGCGCCCTTCAAGAAACTTCGCTTCTACACAGAGATCGAGTTCGAACGGCTGAACGAGATCGAGATCGAACGCAACGCCATCCCCGAAAACCTTGGCCGCGCCGGCCGGGTTCGCCGCGGCACCCGCTTTATTCAAGAAGTGGAAGGCACAAGCGGGGGCGCAATTGCCATGGAGCAGGCCTGGGCGCAATACGATTTCAACGACAACTTCGGGGCGCGCTTTGGAGTGATCCTGCCGCCGCTCGGCCGCTTCAACGGTCTCCACGACGACGATTACTGGGATCTGCCCCGCCGCCCGCTGGTCAGCCGCGGCGGTCCGGCAATTCCGACGGAATCGGCCTGGCGCGAAGTCGGCGGTGGACTGGTTTTCAACAAACCGATCGGCAACGGCTATCTGGACGGCCAGTTTTATCTGGTCAACGGAGTTCAGCTCGACTTCACGATCGAAGAAGTGGCTTCTCTACGAGAGGGGAGAAATCTGCTGGAGCTGGAGCCCGAGCTTTCTTTCTCCTCCGGTGCGTTTGACGGCAGCCAGACCGCCGACGCCGCTGCCTGGCGGCTCGCCGTCAGCCCCAGCCTGGGTCAGGAGTTCGCCCTTTCGGGCTATCACGGCCGCTACACGCCCGACTACCTAATCGAGCACGGACAGATCAATGCCATCGCCTTCGACGGCAAGGCCACGATGGGAAGCTTCGAGATCGAGGGCGAGTATGTCTACACCCATTTCGGTCGGTTCCGAGAAGTGCTCGGCGATATCGGGCTGCAAATGGTAGACGCCGCGGCAAAGACCTCGAGCTCGGAGACGGCCGACCTCGAAAGCGAGCTGGAGGGTGGGTTCAAAGGGCCCTTTACGAATTCGCGCCGGGGGTTTTGGGTGGACTTCAAGTATCGCGCGAGCCCCAAATGGATGCAGGATAGCTTCCTGGGAAATGATTTTGAAGATCCGCAACTGATTCCCATCGTGCGTTGGGAGAGGATATGGTTCGACGATTTTTTGACGGGGTTTGATTTTTCGGGCGGTGAACTCACGCGTTTCGAGACGGAGAACCTGCAGCAAGAACGCGTCTCGTTCGGACTGGCTTATCGGCCGGTTACTTCGGTGGTTTTCACCACCGCCTGGGAACACAACCGCCGCGTCACGGGAAGTCAACTGATTTTTCCGAGGCCGCTCGGCACGGACCCGCTCGGCGACAAGTCTTTCGACACGGTTATTCTTGGAGCGACCTTCGGGTTCTGACGAAGGCCGTGCGCGCATCCGCGGATGAAAACGGCTAAGCCCCATTTCGCTCGCGCACTTTGCAGGCGGCCGTGCGATCGCCGTAAGCGCATGGATGCGACTTGCCCCGCGGCCGGGCGCGAAACTCTCTCTCCCGGCCGGGTGTTGGAATCCGCGGTGAGAAAGGCAACGGGCCGGCTTGCCGTCGCTGTCTTGTTGCTTCCACCGAGCGTGTACGCGGAGAAGGTGGATGTCTATCTGACGCTAGAGGAAGCTCCGCAAGCCGTGTTTCCTGAAGCGGATTCGTTCGAGCGCAAGGATGTCGAGGTGAACGACGCAATGCGGCGTCGGATGGAAAAGCTCATCGGTCGCCTGAAGCCCACGATTTGGGAGCCGTTTTACATCAGCTTCATCGCCGCCAAGCAAGAAAAGGTGATCGGCTACGCGGTGATCTGCGAGGAGATCGGCAAGCATCGCCCGATCACGTTCATCGTGGCCGCCTATCCCGACGGAAGCGTCAAGGACGTAGCATTGATGATGTACCGCGAACCGGTCGGAGAAGAGGTCCGCTACCCAGCCTTCCTCAAGCAATTTGCCGGCAAGAGTCTTGAGGATCCTATCTTTCCGCGCCGCGACATCAAGAACGTCACGGGCGCGACACTGTCGGTCCGCGCGATGAGCCGCGGAGTGCGCAAGGCTCTGGCGTTCATCCGGCTCACCTACGTGGATCCGGCCGGCCGGCGGGGGAGAGCCGAATGACCGCTCGGCATGGAAGATCCCCTCGCTACGCGGTGATTTTCGCGTGTTGCGGGCTGCTGCTCGTTGCCCAGGGTGTCGCCGTCTCGGCAACTCTCCAGCCGGGGGATCGCCAGGCCGTGCGCCGGGCCCGCTACGTGATGGGCACGATCTTTGAAATCACCGCTTACGGCGCCGACCGCGAAAAAACCGTTAGCGCGGTCGAGCAGTCCTTCGCCGCGATCCGGCAAGCCGACGAAACACTGAGTCACTACCGTAGGGAAAGCGACCTGATGCGGCTCAACAGAAGCGTGTCCCAGGGAACCGTTACGGTCGGCCCCGACCTGTATCGAGTGCTGGAGAAAGCGTTGCGGTTCGCACGCCTCTCCGAGGGTGCTTTCGATGTGACCGTGGGACCACTGGTCAAGCTGTGGTCGGAAGCCGCCGAACGAAATCGCGCGCCGAGCGAGCAGGAGATCATCGAGGCTCGCCGGCGAGTGGGATCGGCCACGGTGCAACTGCTTCCCGAACGGCAGGTGCAGTTTGCGCAAAGGGACCTGCAGATCACCCTAGGCGCAATCGGCAAGGGATGGGCCGTGGACCGGGCAGTGGCGGTTTTGAAACGTCACGGCGTCCGCCATGCTTTCGTCAGTGCGGGTACGAGCACGATTTATGCTTTGGGGGATGACGGATCAGGGGACGGCTGGGAGGTCGCTGTTCGAAACCCCATCGAGGGCGATCCCTTAGCGACCTTCCGGATCCGTGACCAGGCTGTATCGACCTCGGCGGCTTACGAGCGTTATTGGGAAATCGCCGGAAAGCGCTTTGGCCATATCCTCGACCCGCGCAGCGGGCGCCCTGTTGCCGGTATGTTGAGCGCCACCGTCGTCGCGCCTACCGCAACGGCGGCTGATGCTCTCTCGACCGCGGCCTACGTGATGGGAGTGGAGCAAGGGTCGGCGCTGTTGCGAGGTTTGAAACTGGAAGGCTTGGTGGCAGCGTTCCCGGGACACGGATCCCGGGAAAGCCGTATCATCCGCCGTGCGGGGACGTCGGCTCTGGTGGACTGTCCGCGAGACGCGTTGACGATAGATTCGGGAATGTCGGAATCGAAGGCTGGGCCGGGCGCGCTGAAGGCGTGCGCCACGCCGCCGGGGCGATCAGAAAGTTTTGGCCGGGACGGCTACTAGAAACATCTTTTTCAAGGTGACGCATGTACAGAAACTCCTCAACCATACCGACGAAACGACGTGGCAGAAGCTATCGCTGGTCGCGGGCCGTACATCTGCTTACCGGCTTCCTGGTGGGATTGTGGCTATTGGCCATGGCAGCTACGGGTGTCCTTATCAACCACCAGGAAAGTTTCGGACTGACCGAAATCGACGTCAGCCACCGGCGCCTGCCCGCGCACTACACAGATGAGTTCCATCCCGAAACAACGCGGTTAAACGTAGTTCTGGCCGATCTTCACTCCGGTCGATTTTTTGGCGCCAGAGGCAACTTGATCAGCGACGCCATAGCGCTGATGATCTTTATCTCCCTAGCTTCCGGCACGTACTCGTTTTTCTTGCGACGCTCGGCGAGTTCGACTCAGCCGGTCGAAAATGGGTACCCTGCTGAAGAGCGAAGGAAGCGGGAAGAGCGACTAGGGGATCCCATCCCCATCCAGCCGGCGTTGGATGTGATCGACGAAACGGCGGCGCTCGCTCCTTCCGCACCTACAGCGCCGCAAGAAAGAGCCGTGGCCCAAGCTAGTGCGGTCACCGGCCCGCTTTTCTCACCACCCGACGGCCGGAGCAGGCGATAAGCCAGCCATGACTTCGTTGAGCCTGCTCGCCGCGCTGAACGCGGCGTTCAACCGCGCCCGCATTGTTTAAGACCAAGAGGAGAGCAAAGATGGCAAACCGAAGGATCAAACTTGTCCGGCCTGGTGACGAGCAAACCACATGGCGCGGAGCCGGGGACGAATACCGAGTGTTAGCGACGGGCGAAGATACCGCCGGCGACTACTTCATCATGGAGGCGATTGTGCCTCCCGGAGGCGGACCGCCGCCACATATCCAAACGCGCGAAGAAGAAGCGTTTTACGTTCTCGAAGGGGAGGTAATCTTCCGAGCTGACGGAGAGCGAATCGTCGCTCAGACGGGCGCCTACCTGAATATCCCCCGCGAGGTGCCACACCATTTCAAGAACGAGTCGGATGCCATGGCTCGGATGTTGATATTCTTTGCCCCGGCCGGAATTGAGCGCATGTTCGAAAGGATGGGCGCGGACCCGGACAATTACGCGGCAACCGCCAAGAAGTTTGGAGTTGAGTTCGTGGATAAAGCTTAACAAACCGGGCGCCGATCGTTGCACACTTTGTGCTCGGTTTCCAGAAAGCTGATAGCTGAACCGCTCTATCGGGAGACCGAGTGTGGGGAGCACTCGCGCAAGAACTGGAACATCTTTTCCTCCGAACAGCTTCTTCCCGACTCCAGTTCGGCTGTGCGCTGGGAATGCAAGAAACTACCGTCCTTCTCAAGCACGAAAAAATGAGGATATTCCCTGATCGCCGGGTATTGACTCAGTAATGTCTTGTTGAGATTCTCTGGTCCGCAGTACGTCTTTACCGTCACAAACGTGCTCGACCATCCTTGTGTGGACCTCTCGCTTTTTCCTGAGTTACGGTGCTCCTTTCCTCGTGTGAGTCACATTCGTCGTCTCCGGGAGAGCAGCCCATGTCGAAGGTTCCCTCCGGGATCCAGACGTATGTGAGACCGTCTGTGCGCTTCGTCTCGATATTGCTGGAGAACTGATCGGCAAACGCTAGACAGGAGACCAATACGCTCCCTGCGGAAGCCCACAGAAAGATTGCTCTCACTTACCTACGCGCCGGCATCGTCGCGGTCAGGGTTGTAACATCTTGAGGGGGACTTCCGATTTGGCGCCGCTGCCCCCATCCAACATATTTCGTGTTGTGAAAACAACGGGTTTGCCGCCGGAATGTCAACGCCCAATAAAAATGCTCCCTAATCGATAATTGATAGCGCAGAATCGTAGTCGTCGAGGCTGTGGGAATCGCGGCTGCGATGACCACGGGCTTCCATGAGATCCCGGTGCTGTCGGGAGGGATGTCTCAATGAGAGGCTCGTCCAACCTACGGTTCAAGGGCGCGGAGTCCAGCGGAACCTTCGTCACTTCGCCAAGGGTAGTTTGTCCGCCAATGTTGAAAAAAGCGGGCTAGAAACCCGGCTTTCTTCGAGGGTTTTGATTGAGGCTCTGGGACGCCTGCTATTCAGCAGGCGAGGCTTTGTCCATGAAGTCGTAGCAGATCATGTGGCAGATGATCATATGGCCGTCTTCGATGCGGCCCATGTGGGTGTCATCGACGTGGACGTTGAGTTTGACGAGCGGGGCGAGCTGGCCGCCGTCGCGGCCGCTCAGGCCAATCGTGTAGCAGCCGATGGAGTTGGCTTGCTCGATGGCACGGATGACGTTGGGGGAGTTTCCGCTGCCGCTCAGCGCCATCACGACATCCCCGGACCGTGCGAAATTCTTCAATGGTTCGACAAAGACCGCCTCATAACCCACATCATTGGCGTACGCGGTCAGAGTCGGGATCTGCTCGCTAAGCGCCATGATCCGGAAGCGCTTCGGATGTTGGTAACTGGCGCCCTTGACCATGTCGCAAGCGAAGTGGTTCGCTGTAGCGGCGCTGCCGCCGTTGCCACAGACGAAGATTTGCCGGTCCTCGTCGCGTGCCTGGGCGAGAACGTCAATCGCCTTCTGCACTTGGTCGAGATCAATCGTCTCTAGGGCATGAAGAAGCTCGGCCTTGTATCGGGTGGGGAAATTCATAGCTTACTGTTGCCATTTTACCGCCTAGCGAGAAGAAAGCCGGCCGCGGATCCCCGCGCGTCAGCTCGTCAGAGCTTCTGCTTTTGCCAATACCTCCGACGGCGCCGCCGCGCCGGTGCCTTCTTTCATGATCGTAACACTGGAGACGAGGTTGCCAAATCGAACCGCCTTCTCGAAGTCGCCGGTGGCGTACAAAGCCAGCGCCATGCCCGCGGCGAAACTGTCCCCCGCTCCACAGATGTCGACCGGGTTCTCCGCCTCGACGGTGGGGAGAAGATTTTCTCCCTGGTCATGGACCATGAGGGCGCCCCGCTTGCCCTGGGTCACTACCAGCGGGTGTTCGCCGATCTTCGCGCGCAGCCGTTGGTAGTCGATCTCCCCGAAGAGCTTCCGGCAGGCCGCGTCGGCTTCTTGCAAATTGGGTTTGGCGATGACATTGCGAAACAAGTCGATGCGAGAGCGCGAATCGACGATCACGATCTTGTCGGGGTTGCGCTCGGAGATGTCGGCAATGACCTCGCGGAACAAGTCCGAGAGGACCCCTCCCTTTTCCGTCTCGGCCTGGTCCGCCACCACAATGACGTCGAAATTTTCGTATTCGGAGTGAAAGGTTGCGATGAGTTGATCTTCGATTTCGCTGGGCAAGGGCTTGGTGTTGATGAAATCCAGCCGTGGTCGGTCTTCTTCTCCATTGGCGGCATTGATGAGTTTCGTGTAGGTGAACGTCTGTACCTCGGAAGAGGCAACCAATAGGCGATAGTCGATGTTCCGGTCCGCCATGGAGCGCTCGAGCTCGAGGCCGAAGCCGTCCTGCCCGATCGCTCCCAAAACCGACACGCGGCCGGCGCCCAATGCGGCCAGATTGTTGGCTACGGTTCCCCCAGCACCGGGGGTCACCTCGGTCTTGACGACGCCGATACGCGGGATTCCCGTTTCGCGCGACGGCTCCGAAGCCTCGGGGTCGTAGCGGCACCAGCGGTCGAGACAGATGTCGCCCACGACCAGCGCGTTGCAGTCGGTGAACTGGTCGACGAGGGTTTCCCACTTCATGACGATTCCCCGTCCAGGATAGCTCGGCGTAGGGCGGGCCAGACAGCGCGATGGTCTCCGCACACATAGAAGCTGCTCCCGCCATCGGCTACCGTCCTTACCAACATCGTCTTATGGGGACGGAAATAGTAACCCGGGTCGGTCTTGGGAAGCTCTTTCCGATAGTCCCCTTGAATAGGCACCAGATCAAACACCGCCGTCGTAAACTTCTTGATCACCCGGCCCTGCTGGTGAGCCACGTTACGGGCCATAGCCAAGGCTTTGAGAAAAACCTCCGGGCCCATGATCGCGGAACCGAAGTTCAGCAGCACGCCCCCTTCGAGTTTTTCGACCCCCCGAGCGAATACCAGGAAGTCGCGGTAACTGGATTTGCCCACGGCCGCGCCGTCGCAATTGGGATGTTCATGAATGATGTCATAGCCAAGGCCGACGTGCACCGTCGCCGGGATCGATTGCTCGTAGGCCGTCGCGAAGAGGCTGACGTCGCGGTGGGGATACTCGCTGTCGAGAATCCGGCGACCGACGTTTTCGCCCAGGCCCAGCTCGAGCTCCGCCGCTTCACTCGCCCACTCGTTCAGAACGCCGGTTTCCTCCCACAGTCCGAACTCCCCGCCGCGGATGTAGCGCGCCACGCTCTCCGTCGTCGCCCCGATCCGCGCCAGTTCGTAGTCGTGGATGGCCCCGGCGCCGTTCATCGCCAAGTGTGTGAAAACGCCCCGGCGAAGCAAATCGACCACCACGCGCGAGACGCCCATCTTGATCACGTGGGCGCCCATCATCAGAATTCGGGCAGCGCCTTGATGGCGAGCCTGGTTGACCCGTTCGGCGATCGTGACCAGGTCGGGCCCCGGCGGCTCGCCGACAGGATCATCCAATTCCAGAAGATAGTCGATCTCCATGTCGTGCTTGCGCTCCGCCAGGGGGCGCAAGCGCAGCCGACTGCGATCGAATACCGGGTACTTGGACTTCATGCGGGAAACAACGCGTTCATCAGTTCCGCGTGGCCCCGATAGTGGGGGATGATCCAATCGGCGCCCACCGCCGCCAGCCGGTCTCGTTTCACGGGATCCACTTTCTCACAGTCGGGCTCGTCCGTAGCCACGCCGACCGCCGCGCCGCCGACCTCCTTGATGTTTTCGATCTCGACGAAGCCGTCTCCGAACCCGAGAAATTCCTCACCCTCGAAGTCGCTCTCGCGGATGATTTTCTCAATCAAGATCTTCTTGGAAAACTTCTTATAATCATCGAGCGCCCCGTAGACACCGTCGAAATAAGA
The DNA here is from genome assembly GCA_965206025.1 of Bryobacterales bacterium. GTDB lineage: Bacteria > Acidobacteriota > Terriglobia > Bryobacterales > UBA6623. Next base: position 1,266,620 of record CBDBIU010000005.1, read on the forward strand.
ATCCACGCGCAACAGGGCGGCTTCTTCGCGCATGTAGGGCTGATCGGTGCCGCTGGCTAAATAAAGCGTCAGGCCCCTTTCCTTGAGGGACTCGATGATGCGCCGGACACCGGGAACCATCATCTCGGCGGGGTCGAGACTTCCCGACCGCAGCCGCTCGATGCGGTGTCGAATCTTATCCATCAGCCGATCGAGGTAGACGTGTTTGTACTCCAGCGGATCGCGGGGCTCGCCGCCGCGCTTGCGGATCTGCCCGGCGAATTCGATCATCTGGTAGATCGTCTGCCGCCCCGTCAAATGGCCCACGTAGCCTTCTACCAGCGCGCGAAGTTCTTCCTCGCTTTCTCCCGTGTCGAGCCCCAGCAGCTCCTCCACCATCATGGGGACCATGACGTCGACCCAACCCGCTCGAATCAATGAGACCGTCCCGTCAAAGTCAAACAGCGCCACTCGGGCGCGAGACGCGGTGGCCCCCGAGGTCAAGCGCTCCAGATAGGATTCCATCTTGGTTCGGCGCCGCGCGGCGGGAACATCCTCGATCGGATGAGACCGGGGATCACCGCGCGTCCAGCCCTCCGCCGGGCTGATATTCAATCTTACCTACACTACCCCTTCCGAAGCACCCTCGGCCCGGCTCCTCCGACGACCGCAAAGTTCTACGACATGCCGCTGCCGGCGACCGCGCAGCGATGAGAGTCGCGGGATCGTGTCTGGCGATAAATCAGAGCGCCCATCGCGGGGAGCTGATTCAGTACTGCGATCCCCATCTCGCCCACCGCCGGGCGGCACAGCAGGCGCGAGGCTAAGTGTCCCCACCTCTGGTTGGCGCGGTAGTGCCGCCGCCACCAGCGTTCGTATTCGAGTTGCGCCGAGCGGAGAGTCTGTTTCCCTTTCATCGCCAGAGAGACCAGGTCGGCGCAAACCACCGCGGAGCGCATCGCACCGGCCACGCCAGCGCCCAGAAAAGGAGCGATCACGCCGGCGCTGTCGCCGACCATAAAGACTCCGCCGGCGACTTGCTCTTTAGGGATAAAGGGAACTTGTCCGATGGTCAACAAACTGTCTTCGAAAGCCGAAGCGTCTCGCATGGACTCGGCCAAGAACGGGTTCTCACGCCGAGCCGCGTCGATCAGCTTCCCCGGGCGTCCCTCATTTAGGCGCAAGGCGTGTTCTGTAGCCAGCAGGCAGATGTTCGTTCGGCCGGCCTCAATCCCCACCACGCCGCAATAGCCGCCCGGGAAAAGATACAGTTCGACGCGGTCGCCCGGGTCCATGCCGACGAAGTGGCATTTGACGCCGACGTAGGGGCTTCCACGGGCCAGAAATTTGCGCCCCAACGCTCGGTCCAGATTGGAGCGTTTGCCCTGTGCGCCGATGACAACTCGAGAGCGAATCACCGCGCGCTCCCGGGGAGATTCGCCTTTCACCCTGACCTCGTAGCCGGAGCCGGACGCCGGGGAAACACTCTCCACAAAGGCGCCTTCGCGGACGTGCGCCCCCAGCTTCGCCGCCTGCTCGAGGAGCGCGGAATCCATAGCGCGGCGGCTGAGGCCCAAACCTTCCTCGGCCAGGGGCAACGAATAGGGCCGCCCGCCTCTTCCATACAAAACCATCCGGCGCACCCGCGAGGGACCCCGGCTCATCACTTCGTCGTACATGTCCAGCTCGCTCAAGGACGTGGCGGCTTCGCCGGAGACGAATTCCCCACAAAACCGATGGGGGCGCCGGGAGGATTTTTCAAGCAACACTACGTCGACGCCGGCCCGTCGTAGCGCGATCGCGGCACAACAACCGGCCACACCCGCCCCGATGACGGTTGCCTCAGCCTGGAGATTCCCACTCATTGTTCGCCGCCGTCGATCACGGTCATTCGATAATACAGCCCTTGTGTGTACACTCGCGCGCTTGCGAGGCCGGCGTCGGCGAGGATCGCCCGCATCTCCGACGGCGTGTAGGCCCGAAAAATGGAGACCTCGCCGTCGTGACGGGTGAGGTGGCTTCTCGCCAAAACAGGCGCCGACATGCGGAAGAAAACGTGGGGAACACGATCACGAACTAAATCATTCAAAACGAGGGCACCGCGACAAACCGCCTTCAGCGCGGGCAGCATCGCCGGCAACTCGGCTCGGCCGAAATGGTGCAGAAACAGCATCGAGAGAACAAAGTCGAATGATGCCGGCGAAAAAGGAAGCGCCGTGACGTCGCCGGCTAGCAGCTGGATTTCTTCGTACTCTGAAACATTTTCCCGAGCGATGTTTAAGTGCCGCCGATTAATGTCAAGGGCAACAATTTCGACCGGGATTTTGTGACCTCGAGCCCAACGGGCGATCTCCAATGGCACGGCGGCCGATCCCGTCCCGACATCGAGGATGCGCAGCCGGCGTTTCCTCCCGGCCTGGCGCATCCGGGGAAACAGAAACCGTCGCAGCGCCGCCCGCCCGCCCAGCCAACGGTTGATGCGGCTAATGTCGGAAAGACTTTCCCGAACGTCGTCGAGCGAGCCGCGCTGAAGGTCAAGCCACTCCGGCTGATCTTGCCGGGTGGGAATAGCCGTCCAGCGGTCGAGCAAAGGGATCATGGGCTGCTAATCTCAGTGAGACGTCCGGCAGACCGGCAGAAGACCGCCGAGCCCCCCCCGGCCCTTGTAGAATGTTAGTCGATGAGATGGGTTTTGTCGCGGCGCATCCCGCCGATCACGAAACTGCTCTTGGTCGAGAGCGGCCCGCGCGCCATTGCGGAGAAAGCCATTATCCGGTTTCGGGAGCTCTACGGCAAAGAACTGCCGATTGACTTACTGACCTGTCTCCCCAGCGACCCGCGCGGCCTGACGGCCAACGGAGCGCCAAGCGAAGTCTTTCGGTCGATCCATTGTCACGACCGCGGGACGCGCTGGCGGCTGTTGCGCCGGATTCGGGCCAAACGGCATCCGGTGACGGCGATCATTTGCGCCGACTCTCCCATTCTGGGCCCTTGGAAAATGGCCGCTCTCGCGCTGTTCCCTTGCAAGTTCTTAATCATCAATGAAAGCGCGGACTTTTTCTGGCTCGACCGCGCCCATCGTAGCAACATCAGGCGATTCCTTCTCCACCGGACCGGCTTACTGGAAGGCTCTACCCCGCAAAAGGTGGCTTCGATCCTCGTTTTCCCGTTTGCCTTCGCGTATTTGCTGGCCTACGCACTCCTCGTCCACGCGGCGCGGCTCGCTCGAATGGGACTGGGCCTTCACCGGCGCCGCGACCGGGCATAGCGGACTTCCGCGGGTGAGAAAAGCGGGCTAAGAAATCGCGCCCACAAGATAACCGGACGTTTACGCGACGTCACGCGACGCCGTCGAAAAGCGAGCTGCTCAAGTATCGCTCGCCTGCGTCGGGGAGGATGGTGACAATGGTTTTGCCTTCAAACTCGGGCTGGGTGGCCAACCGGCAGGCGACGGCGGTGGCGGCGCCGCAGGAAATGCCCGAGAGAAGGCCTTCTTCGCGAGCCAGGCGCCGAGCGTATTCGATTGCCTCCTCGTCCGATACTTGTTCCACCCGATCGACCAACGAAAGGTCGAGGGTGTCGGGGATGAACCCGGCTCCCACACCCTGAATCAAGTGGTGATGTCCGGGCCGCAGACGTTTCCCGGCCAGTTTTTGGGAGATCACCGGGCTAAGGGCGGGCTCGACGCCTACCGAGAGGATTTGCTTGCCCTTTTCGTTCTTGATGTATCGGGAGACGCCGGTGATTGTGCCGCCGGTACCGATACCGGCCACCAGCACGTCAATGCCACCGTCGGTGTCCTCCCAGATCTCCGGCCCCGTCGTACGGAAGTGAATCGCCGGATTGGCGGGATTCTTGAATTGATGCAGCATGACGTATCGCCCTGGTTCGGCGGCGACGAGCTGTTCGGCTCGCTCGATGGCTCCTTGCATGCCTTCGTCGCCGGAGGTCAACTCCAAGTTGGCCCCGAGCATCTTGAGGACCCGACGGCGCTCGATACTCATGGTCTCCGGCATCGTCAGGGTCAGCCGATAGCCCCGGGCGGCCGAGACGAAAGCCAGCGCGATACCGGTGTTTCCGCTGGTCGGCTCGATCAGTTCGTTGCCGGGCGCCAGAACCCCGGTTTGCTCGGCGTCCCAAATCATCGAAGCGCCGATGCGGCATTTGACCGAGTAGGAGGGATTGCGGCCCTCGACCTTCCCCAGTACGGTCGCCGGCGCACCATCGGCCACTCGACTTAACTTGACGAGCGGCGTACGACCGATACTCAGCGAATTGTCTTCAAATACCTGTCCCATCGAAATCTACAGAATGCCGAACGAATGACCGCGGATGTCTCCAATCAGGGTTCCGCGCTAGATTTCCCAGTTGGCGACCCGCCGCGCGTTCTTCTCTTTCCAGCGACCGACTAGATCGGCGAAAGTCGTCTTGTCGATGACGCCGGAGACGCCGGAGAGCGCGCGCTCCACTTCTTGCCAGAGATCTGGGAAAGGGGAGTCGGGCGGCAAGTCACCGCGCTGCCGCTTGCGCGCGGGAGAAATCGGTCCATCGATGTGGCGCAACACGTCTCCCACGGTGATGTTCCGCGGCGGGCGCGCTAAGAAATAGCCTCCATCGGCTCCGCGCCGCGAGCCGAGAAAACCGCCCTGCCTGAGCTGGGAAAGGATCAGCTCCAAGAACTTTTGAGGAATCCTTTGCCGGGCAGCTATTTCGGCGATCTTGACAGGGTCCGAGCCGCCCCGACCCGCCAGATCGAATACGGCGCGCAGAGCGTATTCACCCTTGACCGATACGTCCATCCTACAATCTCTATCAGTTTACTAGAGATTGTCGCACCCGGGGTCTCTTACTATAAGAAGGCTGATCGTTGACTTTGTGGGCAATCTCGCGGTGTATCGCCCGGGGTCGAAGATCGTAATCGTTGAAGGTGCGGAGTATATTAGGTTCGATTCTCGGATGATCGGCCAACTGTTCCCAGACTTCTCGTCATCTGTCAACAGCCGCGAGTGCGAGCGAGCGGTCCCGGGAGGAGCGGTCGTTGCGGGATTTGGCCTGTCACTAACGTTTCAGGCTCTGTTGCTTGCTGTCGCACAGCCTGCGTACACCCTTGAGCGCACAACCCAACGGACGCAGGTCTCTGCGAGCCCTGCGCTACGCATGGCCGGTTCTCTGTGTGATCGAGCGGGCGCTCGAGCAGGCGCCGGCCCAACGGTCACAAGGCCTCAACCGCACCCTTGCGGGCGCGGCTCTGTCGAGGTGTGTTCCGCCTCAAAGCGAACGCCTCGGGAAACCAACCGGGTCAGACAGAGCCGTGGGCGCAAGCCCGCGGTCAAGGTTGTGAATCACGCGGGTTGCTGGGACAAGTCCCGTAGTCCCGTAGCGCAGGCTGGGCTGTCGTTTGGCCCAGACCCGCGGCCTTTTCTGGCCCCTCGCGCGGACGAAAGTCCCGTAGCGCGGATCGAGGCGGGCGTCACGCTCGTGGTTGGCCTTCACCAACTTCGTCTTCCCCCGGTTCAGGATCAGCCTGATCCACGCCATCGTCCGCGCGGTCCACTCCAGCGTATTCAGTGGATGAAGCTCATACCGGAGAATCAGACGCGGTTGATTAGTGTCGCCACGTAGGCCGCTCCGAAACCGTTATCGATATTCACGACGGAAACGTTGCTCGAGCAACTGTTCAGCATCCCCAACAAAGCCGCCAGCCCGCCGAAACTGGCCCCGTAGCCGACGCTGGTGGGCACGGCAATGACGGGTACCGCCACCAAGCCCCCTACCGCGCTCGGCAACGCTCCCTCCATGCCGGCCACGCAAATAATGACTCGGGCGTCCAGCAGCCGCTCGCGGTTCGACAGCAGCCGGTGGATGCCGGCCACGCCTACGTCGTAAATCGTGTCGATTTCGTTGCCCATCACTTCGGCCGTGACTCGAGCCTCCTCGGCCACCGGGAGGTCGGCCGTCCCGGCGCATACAATGGCAATCTTGCTCTTGCCCAGAATGTTCCGGTCGGCCCAAACCCTGATCGCTCCGGAACGCGGAAAATATTCCGCGGCTTCGTTCAAGCCTCTGATGGCCTCAGCCATTTCCTGGTCGGCGCGGGTGATGAGAAGGTTGTCCGATTGCTCCAGCAGCCGCCTCGAGATCTCGGTTACTTCCTCCACGGTCTTGCCGCGGCCCAGCACGACCTCGGGCATACCGTGCCTCAGCGCACGGTGGTGGTCGACCTTGGCAAACCCAAGGTCCTCGAACGGCAGATGCTCAAGCCGCTGAAGCGCCTGGTCCGGCTCGACGGATCCGTCCTTGACCGCCTCTAGGAGTTTGCGAAGCTGGGTTTCCTTCATGTACTGCAAGAGGATAGCTAAAAGCTGAGCCGGTCGCCAACCCGCAGGCCCCGCTTGGCGGCTTGCCCGCCCGCGATCTCAAGCACATACTGGGCGGGCATGCCCTCTCCGTAGTTAGGGCAAGCGGCGGGATTCTTCGCCGGGCAAGGCGGCGTGTCGGCCGAGATGTAGACGATGCGCCGATCCGCATTGATCCACAAGATATCGAGCGGGATGAGAGTTTGGTACATGTAGAAAGATCGCGGCTGCATGTCGGCGAAAACGAACAGCATGCCACGATCGGCAGGCAGGTGACTCCGAAACATCATCCCCGTCTGGTGCTCCTGGGGCGTGAGCGCCACCTCCGCCCTGATCTCGACTCCGTTCGGCAAGGTGACGGGCATGGTCTGGAGCACCGCATAGGTGTCCGGCGCCGGCGGCGGCGAGCAGGCCAGCGCGCACAGACAGAGAAGGAGCGGACCCCTCCGCGCCGGCGGTGCTGTTCGAGACTGAGGTGCGGAGCCGAGCACGTGGTTTGGGTATAGCCTAAGAGGAGAGAAGGAGTCGGCTGTCCGATCGGGCTGTTTGAACCCGGCAAGCTTGCCGACTCTACCCCTGATTCTAGCTGCCATATGATACTAACCGCCATGCGGATCGCCGCGGCGCTGTTCGCCGTTGCCGCGTCCACGAGCCCTAGCACCCAGCAGCTTGAAGCCCTCATCGATGAGGCGGAAGTCGTTGCCGCGGTCAGGATTCTTTCCACCGACTACCGCGCCACGGCCGCCGACGGGCCAATGTACGCTGATGCGAAACTGCTCAAGGTGATCAAAGGGCGTCCCTCCGCGAAACAAACGATGCGCTTCGGAGCAAGCGCCTGGGTGGGACCAACCTATAGTGCAGGTCAGCAAAGGATTGTCTTTCTTTCCCCGGTAGCCGGCGGTCACGCCTACTACAAGAACACCCGCTGGAGTAGTCTGGAGCCGGGAAAGGTTGACCTTTACGCCGACCCCCAAACAATCGGCGAGCTATCGGAAGACTCGTTACGGAAGTTTCTCCGCCGCCTGGGTCGTGCGGAGGATTCTGCGCCCAATCTGGAGTGCGATCTCGTTCGCACCAGTAGCGGGAACTTCCAACTGTCGGTCACGCTGACGAACGCAGGCGACCAGACACTCTGGTTTCACATGTCCGGGCTGCGGTTCAGTTTCGAAGCTCGTCAGGTGAGACGCGCTCTCTCAGTCGATTGGCAGGCGGACGACAAGGCCGACTGGTTCCCCCTGCTGCCCGGGTCGGTTCTTTCCGGTTACGCCATCATTGGGACAGAACAAATTGCCGGCGCCGAGGAGTTGACCATCTCGCTGGGCCATCCGAGCGCTCGCTTCCCCGAGTCCTCGTGGCTGGGCTTTCAGCGTGTCAAGCTGCGCGTTCCGGACTAGCGAGAGCGTGCACTCCAGAACCGGACAGAGCCGTGCCTGTCAGGGCTCGGGCCGGCGCCTGTCACAAGCGGCGCCCCGGAAGACACGCGGAATCAGTGACCTCTTCAGCCACGGTTGACTGTCCCCACGTTTTTTCGCACGTTCCAAGCCCGGCAACTCTTCCTGAAAACTCTACCCGGGCGGCGTGGTTGCTCGCGACCACCGTTGCAGCGGGGATGCTAGGATGATGGCTCCCTCAGACCCCCTCCCGGAGAGCGCGTCATGATACGAGATCGACGAGCCTTTTTGGCCTACTTGCCTTTTGCCGCCGCCATACCTTCGGGACATGCCGCGACGCGATCGGCTCCAAGTTCGCTCCAAGAGCGACTACTTTCGGCTGTTGAAGAAATACGGCTCGTCGACAGTCACGAGCATATCTACGCCGAAGAGGATCGCGTCCGCGAATCCATGGATTTCTTCACCCTGGCGAAGCATTATGTCCTCCAGGACGCTATATCCGCCGGTCTGCCGCGGGAGTCCGTCGACGTTGTCCTGGACGAGCAGGCCTCGTCCGGGGCTCGCTGGAGAGCGTTCGAGCCTTTTTGGAAACGCGCGCGATTCACCGGTTACGGGCAGGCCCTGCGAATCGCCATACGAGACATCTACGGGGTGGAGGAGATTTCAGCGGAGACGCTATCTGGAATCAACGACCGCATCCGTCAAGAGAACAAGCCGGGCTTTTACAAGAAGGTCCTCATCGATCGCGCCAAGATCCGCTATGCGGTGCTCGACGATAACTGGAACGCCGCGCCGCTGAAGCCCGACCCTCGGTTTTTCGTTTACGCTCGCAAGTTCGATCGCTTCGTCACCCCCGGCGCCCGCCGCGACGTCGAAGAACTGGAAAGCCTGACCGGAGTGTCGATCACCAGTTTGGCGGGGCTGAAACGGGCGATGGAGCGTAGCTTCGAGCAAAGCCTCGAAGCCGGCATGGTGACGGTGAAATCAACGCTCGCCTATGACCGCAAGATCGTCTATCAGGAAGCGGGGCAGGCCGACGCCGAGCGCGACTTCGAGGCCTTGATGGCCGGTCAACGCGCGCTGCCCGAAGGCTTTCGCACACGCTTTCAGCGCCCTTTTCGTCAGCTCGAAGACCATATGTTCCATCACCTGGTCGGCTTGGCCGAGGCCCACGGCCTTCCCATGCAGATCCATACGGGACAGCACTTCGGCAACGGCAACGTCGTTACGAACTCAAACCCGACGCACCTGATCAACCTGTTCTTCCTCTATCCGAAGGTCAACTTCGATCTTTTCCACATGAGCCACCCCTACCAGGGGGAGCTCGCTGTTCTGGCGAAGACCTTCCCCAACGTCTACGCCGACTTTTGCTGGGCGTATATTATTTCTCCGCCCGTCGCCCGCCGGGCGTTGCACGAAATGATGGAAACGGCGCCCATGAACAAGATCCTCGGGTTTGGCGGCGACTATCACTACGCCGAGATGAGCTACGCGCACTCCAAGATGGCCCGACGGAACATCGCGCAGGTATTGGCCGAAAAGGTCGAAAGCGGCTTCTGCACCGAGGACGAGGCGCTTGAAATCGCCCAGATGTTGCTTCATGACAATGCCGCTCGATTGTTTCCACAGAGCAAAAGTGACGCGGGCTAGCGCGGATTTTCAAAAGTAGCGTACGAATCCTCGGTTAAGATAAGCCCGCTAGAAGCGGACCACGACGAGCCTCTTCCGCCTGCTTCGCAAGCAGCCGTAATACGGCTGGCCTAAGGACGCCGACGAAGCCGCGTGAACACGGCGGACGGTGACCCCGCCCAGGACCGCACAGAGCTGCGGCCGTCAGGCTGCGGGTCCGCGCAAACGCCGTAAAAAAGACACCACCCCAAGTTCCCATATTTATGTCGTACACGCTCCGGGTCACTCCAAATTGACCGGCCCCAGCCCGTCTGCTAGCATCAAGGCTCTGACCCACGAAAGCACTCGGGGCGATGGGCGCGCCGGGGTTTTTGTGGGTCGTCTCGTTTAAGCGGTAGTCTGGCGAATGGGTTTCGCAAAGAGCTCTGGATGCTGCGTCCTTGCCGCGGTTGCGCTGCTGGTGGCTGGCTGCGGGCGCGATACGAGCCGAGCCGGCGGGAGCGGAATCCCACCTGCTCCGGCACCCCAACTCGCAGCAGACGAGGCCGGCAGCGAACCTACCGCGGAACCAGCTGCGTCCCCTCTTCCACCCGGAGATCCCGTGCCAGGGATCGCCACTGAGCTAACAGAGTCTAATACGCCCGAGCCGGCTGCCCCGGCGGATCCCCCTCCGGCCGACGAGGCGCTGACCTCTGACGAACAGGCGCTGAGGTCGCACGTTCGAGACCTTGAGTTTGAATCCCTCCAGGCGATTCCCTACTCCGGCAACAGCGAGGCGGTGTTTGCCCCCTTCGATGATGAAGGCGAGCCGTCCCTGCTCGATGAGCTGAACGAAGCCGCCATCCCGGACGACTTCAGCCTGGCCGAGACCCGGGAAGCGCGGCTGGAAGCCACCCGCTCCGAGTTGCCCCTAGTTTTGAACTCCCAGGTCATCCGACTCATCAACTACTTTACGACCGGACGTGGGAGCAGGACGTTCCAGCGCACCATCGACAGATCAGAAGCCTATCGTCCGATGATTGAGCGCATCCTGGAAGAGGAGGGCGTGCCGCCCGAGATCTTCCACCTGGCGCAGGCGGAATCCGGCTTCCGGCCGCTGGCGATCTCTCGCGCCCGAGCGACGGGGATGTGGCAATTTATTCGGGCCACCGGCCGCCAGTACGGGTTGCGCCAGAATCGCTACGTGGACGAGCGTTACGATCCCGAGAAAGCCACTCGCGCCGCGGCCCGCCATCTCAAGGATCTCTACATCGAGTTTGGGGACTGGTACCTGGCCATGGCCGCCTATAACGGTGGCCCCAATCGTGTGGTGCGGTCCGTAAAGAAAGCGGGTTCCGACTACTGGACTTTGTGCCGCCGTCGGCTACTACGGAGGGAAACACGCAACTACGTTCCCATCATCTTGGCCATGACTTATGTCGCCAAGAACCCCTGGCTGCGGGAATCCATTGAGCCGGACCCGGCCCCTCCACTCCGCTACGACACCACGACGACCGATAGCGAGATCCATCTCAATTTGATTGCCGACGTTACGGGCGCGACAACGGAGAAACTCCGCGGACTCAATCCGGCCTTGAGGCGCTCCGCCACGCCGCCCCACCGCTACGACCTTCGTCTGCCGGAAGGCGCCGTGCGGACCTTCGAAAGAGAAATCGCTCGCATTCCCCACGAGAAGCGTCTGGCCTGGAGACGCCACCAGGTCAAAGAGAAAGAAACCCTCTCGGCCATTGCGAAACGGCACAGAATCAAGCCTTCGCAGATCGCCGAACTTAACCAGCTTGATGGCGGGGAACTAGACCGAGGGTCGTTCCTGACGATTCCCTCCGGCGCGCAGAAAATCGAATATTACTATCGGGGCGGGGCGGGCGGTTTTCTTATCGGCGGCACCGGGCGCTACCGAATTGCTCGGGGCGATACGATGGGCGGCATCGCGCAACGGTTTAGAACCTCCGTCCGACAGCTGCAACGCTGGAACGGACTCACCGGCACCCGCATCATCGCCGGACGATACCTGATCGTGAAACCCGAGGGCTTGTCCGGGAAAACGGCGGTAGGCTCCCAGACCGGCGGTCCCGGAAAATACAGAGTTCGGTCCGGAGACAACCTCAGCGTAATCGCCCGGCGCCATGGCGTGACCGTAGGGCGGCTAAAACAGTGGAACGGCCTCACCAACAGCCGCATCGTCTCCGGAAGATATTTACGGGTTCGAGCCCCGGGCAGCGTGTCGACAACCCGGCGCGCATCGAATGAGCGGTCTCGCTCTAGCGCGCGCCGACGGGCATCGAGCGTCCCGGTTCCGGCCTCGGGACGTTATACGATCCGGGAGGGCGACAGCCTATCTACCATCGCCCAGCGGTTTGATGTGACCGTTGGTGAGTTGAGGGTTTGGAACGGCTTGCGCGGAAGCCGTATTCGGGCCGGCAAATCCTTGATTGTCGATCCGACACCCAGCGGCGGCAGCTCAGCCGGCTCGTCCGCTCGAGCGGAGAGTCGTTCGCACTCGACGGCGTTTTCAGCCGCCAGCTCAGCCTCCAGCCGCTACAGGATTCGCCCCGGCGACTCTCTCGGCGGCATCGCCCAGAGGTTTGGGGTGACGGTCAAACAGCTCAAGGCCTGGAACGGTCTGCGGAGCAGCCGCATCCGCGCGGGTAACTCCCTCACGATCGGCCAAGCCTCGACCAACCGCCCGGGTTCCTCAGCCGCGCAGTCCCGGGAACTAGCACTCACGGCCTCGGGGCGGTATCGCATTCGCTCCGGTGACACGCTGAGCGTCATCGCCTCTCGCTTCGGGTTGAGCGTCGCCGAGTTGAAGGCCTGGAACGGTCTGCGAAGCTCTCGAATCCGCGCTGGCCGCTATTTGAATGTTAAGCCTCCCTCCACGGACTAGCCCGCATTTCTCACCACCTGACGGTCGAAGCACGCAATAGGCCCGCCATTACTTCGTTGCGCGTGCTCGCCGTGCTCAACGTACTTTCCCGGTCGGGTGCCGAGCGTGGGTCGCTGCTGCTTTTGGTAGAGCCAAAATACGAAACGGTTAGGCTGCACCCGCAAAAGTACGCCTCCGCGCGCCGAGCGGCGTGCGCCTTGTACTGACGGGCCTCTCACGCACTTCGTCTCGCCACGTGGTGAGAAAAGCGGGTTAGATGCTACGTTCCTTCCATCCAGGTGGAGAGGTAGCGCTGCTGCTCGGGGGTCAGGGTGTCGATGCGGATCCCCATCGAGTCCAGCTTGCGCCGGGCAACCTCCTGGTCAATATCTTTGGGCACACCGTGGACGCCGATCGGCAACTGGCCGCGCTGCTTGGTCACGTATTCGGCGCACAGCGCCTGGTTGGCGAAGCTCATGTCCATCACGGCGGCGGGATGGCCCTCGGCGGAACTGAGATTGACCAAGCGGCCATCGGCGAGAATGAAGATTTTTCGACCGTTGGGAAGAGTGAATTCCTCGACAAAGTCACGCGATGGGCGCCGGGAAACAGCGATTTCATCGAGCGAGTCGAGGTCGATTTCCACGTTGAAGTGTCCCGAGTTGGCGACGATCGCGCCGTTCTTCATGTTTTCGAAGTGTTGGCGGTTAATGACGTGTTTGTCGCCGGTCACGGTAATGAACACGTCGCCGATTGAAGCGGCTTCGATCATGGGCATGGCGCGAAAACCGTCCATCACGGCTTCGAGGGCGCGCGTGGGATCGACTTCGGTGACGATCACGTTCGCGCCCAAGCCCCGAGCGCGGCTAGCGACCCCGCGGCCGCACCAGCCATAACCGGCGACGACCAGATTGAGGCCGGCCAGCAGAACGTTGGTCGCCCGGATGATGCCGTCGATCGTCGACTGCCCGGTCCCGTAACGGTTGTCGAAAAGGTGCTTCGTCATCGCGTCGTTGACGGCGACGATCGGATATTTGAGAACGCCTTCTTCCGCCATCGCTCGCAGGCGAATGACGCCGGTCGTCGTTTCTTCCGTGCCGGCGAATACGCCCTCGGCCAAGTCCTTACGGTCGGTATGGAGACTGTGGACGAGGTCGGCGCCGTCGTCCATCGTAATCTGCGGTTTGTGGTCGAGAGCGGAAGAGATATGAGAATAGTAGGTCTCGTTATCTTCTCCCTTGATGGCATAGACGGGGATCCCGTAGTCTTGGGCCAAGCAAGCGGCTACATCATCCTGGGTGGAGAGAGGATTCGAAGCGCACAGCACGCAGTCGGCTCCGCCGTCGCGCAAGGTGATGGCCAGGTTCGCGGTTTCGCTCGTAACATGGAGACAGCCGGAAATCCGAATCCCCTCGAGCGGCTTGCTTTGGAGGAATTCCTCGCGAATCGACTTGAGAACGGGCATCCACTGTGCGGCCCATTCGATCCGCCTCTTGCCGGCCTCCGCCAGATTCAAGTCCCTGACATCGCAGGGCGTACTTGTTGCTATAGCCATAATTGTTCGTTTTCCTAGGATGTGATTTCTAGGCCTTGGCGGTCGAGACGCCGGCTTCAGACTTCAGAACGGAGGCCTTCTCCGTTTTTTCCCACGTGAAGCCTTCTTCGTCACGCCCGAAGTGGCCGTAAGAAGCTGTCTGTCTGAAAATCGGGCGCCGCAAGTCGAGGTACTCGATGATACCCTTCGGCGTCAGTGGGAAGGTTTCACGAACGATGTCGGCCAAACGGGTGTCTTCGACTTCGCCCGAACCGAACGTATCCACCATCACCGAGACGGGGTCGGCGACACCGATGGCGTAGGCCAGCTGAACTTCGCAGTGCGTCGCCAGGCCGGCGGCAACGATGTTTTTGGCGACGTGCCGCGCCATGTAGGTGGCCGAGCGGTCGACCTTCGTCGGGTCTTTGCCGGAAAAGGCTCCGCCGCCGTGCCGGCCCATGCCACCGTAGGTATCGACGATGATCTTGCGGCCGGTCAAGCCGGTATCTCCGTGCGGCCCGCCGACGACAAAGCGGCCGGTCGGGTTGATGTGATACTTCGTGTTGGCGTCTACCATCTCCCCCGGCACCACAGTCCGGACAACGTGGTCGATGACTTCGGCTTTCAGCTGATCTTGCTCGACGCGATGGCTGTGCTGTGTCGAAATCACGACCGCGTCCACACGAACCGGCTTGCCGCCGTCGTACTCGACGGTGACCTGCGACTTGCCGTCGGGGCGCAGATAATCGAGTTCGTCGGTCTTGCGCACCTCGGCCAGCTTCCGAACAAGCTTGTGCGCCAGGCTGATCGGCAGCGGCATGAGCTCTTCGGTTTCATTGCAGGCGTAGCCGAACATCATGCCTTGGTCGCCCGCGCCGCCCGGGTCGACGCCCATAGCGATATCGGGGGACTGCTCGTCGACTGAGTTCACTACCGCGCAGGAGGCGAAGTCGAACCCGAACTCGGCCTGCGTATAGCCGACATCGCGAATCGTGTTGCGAGTCACCTTGGTGAAATCGACATACGCCCTGGTCGTAATTTCCCCGGCAATCATGCACAAACCGGTGGTGACGAGCGTTTCACAGGCCACCCTGCCCATGGGGTCGTCCTTGAGGACGGCGTCCAGTACGGCGTCGGAGATCTGGTCGGCCAGTTTGTCGGGATGCCCTTCCGTTACCGATTCCGAAGTGAATAAATGCCTGTCCGTGCGTGGCAATCCGTTCCTCCTTCGCGTGGGCGCGCGTTTGGGCGGCTACTCTACCCAACGCTGGAAATCGAGTTGAGTCTAGTCAAGCTAGCAGAACCCATACGGGCCCGTCAATAAGCGGCTGAAAACAAGGCCTTTACCGTCCCCCCTAAGCGCTTACCGTGTGAGTTGTGCGGCTGAGATGTTGTGGGTGCGCCGTCTTCAGCACACACAATCGCCCGCCGTAGCTATCATACCGGCCAACCCTTGCTCCCGTCATGGCGCACAGGTCTGCGGTCCATTCGCCAAGCTAAAGACTCGGATTACTGCCCCTTCTTTGGGGATGGGATGACACCCTACCCCGCGCGCCCTTATGCGTCATCGGCTTTGCGATCGCGGATGGTTAGCCGGGCACGTATCGTCCGAGGCGTGAGGTTGATCCCTGTCTTCCACCCTGGGGCGCGAGTGGGTGGGCGAATCTTCCAAGCTGCGTTCTTGCGCATAGCTGCTGTCGCAGCAAGATGATGTGCCGAGGGTCGCTCGTCGGGGTCCTACGTGTTCGTGGCGTAAGATGGGGGCGGAACTTCTTGGAGGAAAATCCTGCGGACTCGTTTTACCTTCAAGAAATAACCCCGCCCGACCGTTGCGAGGTCGCCGAGATCATCGATCTGTCCCTTAACACCTGGTATGGGATCCACGGACTGGGGCAACCGGTTCATAGGTGAACCGAACGGGACCGGCGAACCGAACTGTTCACCGACCGGGCGCGTATTGCCAGATGGGAAGCGTTCCGCCGCCAGGCTGAGAAGCGCCTGCGGATTCTCGATGCCGCGACTAGCCTGAGTGATCTCGCCGCGCTGAACTCGAACCGATTTGAAGCGCTCCGAGGAAACCGGAAAGGGCAATACTCCATCAGGATTAACGAGCGTTGGCGCATCTGCTTTGAGTGGGCAAGAGGAGGCCTTGGCCCTCAAAGCGTGGAAATTGCCGACTACTAACAGGAGCGAAGGAAAACCTATGGCACGTACACCTATCCATCCGGGCGAGATTTTGGCGGACGAGATTGGGGAGATTGGGATATCAGCGCGTGATCTGGCGGAGATCCTAGGCGTACCCCCCAACAGGATTCACCAGATCCTGGCTGGGAAGCGCGCCCTTACCGCCGACAGCGCGCTACGGCTGGGACGGTATTTCGGCACGTCCGCGGAGTTTTGGATGAACTTGCAGACAGCCTACGATCTCGACTTGGTCCGCGAACAGCGCGGCGCACAAATCGAGCGCATCCCCCCACGGAGAGAGCCGGCCGGCGTGTTGCCATGACGGGCTGCAAAGGCGCATGCGCCGCGTAATTCGGACTTCCCCTTTTTCGTCCAACCCATTTCGCCACTTGGTGAGTCGCCACGAAACTTCGTCCACCCCGCGGAATAAAAATACGGCCAGCGTTCGGGGGTTTACGCTGACCGTGTCCAGGCTCGGCCCCCGGCGGCCGCCCGTTGCCGGCGCTGGGTCGCGGTGCGACGGGCCCTGGCCGCCCGCAAAGCGCCTTCGACAATCCGGCGCACCTCGCCTTTTTCGTACGGCTCAACCAACAGGTCGTAGGCGCCGCGCCACAGGATCTCGGACCACAAGTTCTCGTCCGCCGGCGCCGAGCTGACGACTACGCTGGCATCGACGTTGTGGTCCGCCAAGCACTTGAAAATGTCACGCCAGTTTCCGTCCGCCAAGGTTACGCCCGTGATGATGACCTCGACAGGCGGACGGGTGGCCAGCAGGGCTCGCACCTGCTGACAGTTGGCCACCGTCAGGACGTCCAAATTTAGCTTTTTGAGATTCGCAAGAAGCGGCAGGCGGCGCTCCTGGTTCATGACCACCAAGGTCATCGCATCGGTTTTCACGCCACCCTCCCCGAATTGGAATGAGCGGGCTCCGAGACGCGATCCAGGACGTTTGTTAGGTTTTGATCACTCCCCTTAGGTCGGCTGAGGGTTCGCCCGAACGCGTGACCGGGAATCCTGACCTCATTCTGAAACAGAACCTCCATCGGCGTCAATGATAATTGCCCGCTGGCGCCGAAATCGGCAAGAAAATGCGCTCGATTTGCCAACGGCCGGCAAGCAGTGGGAGAATCACTCTTCCCCGAAATTTTCTCTTCCTATGAGCAAGGTCAGCCGAGCGCTTCTCAGCGTCACCGACAAGAAGGGACTCGTCGAGTTCGCGCGTCAGTTGGCCGCCCGCGGCGTGGAGCTGGTCTCGACGGGCGGGACGGCGCGACTGCTTGGCGAGTCGGGTCTTGCCGTCAAGGAAGTGTCTGAGCTTACCGGCTTTCCCGAAATGCTCGACGGGCGCGTAAAAACACTGCATCCGACGATCGCCGGCGGAATCCTGGCTGTACGATCCAACCGCGAACACATACAGTCCCTTTCCAAACACCGCATACCGCTTATCGACATGATCGTGGTAAACCTTTACGCCTTTGAGAAGGTTGCCGGTCGTGACGACGCGACTTTTGAGGAAATCATCGAAAACATCGACATCGGCGGCCCGACGATGATCCGTGCGGGGGCAAAGAATTTCCAGGACGTGGCCGTCGTCACCGACCCGGCCGACTACGGCCGAATCGCCAAGGAGCTTGAAGATCGCGATGGGGAGCTGTCGCTCGAAACGCACTGGAGGCTGGCGCAAAAGGCGTTCCAGGTGACCGCCGCCTACGACCGCGCAATCAGCACGACCCTCCCGCGGCTTTCGCCCTCCGCTGACGTTGCCGCGGGGCGTGAGGCGGAGTCCCTTCCGCCGGCGCTCGACATTTCCCTGCCCCGAAAGCTGAACCTGCGCTATGGGGAGAACCCCCATCAGCTCGGCGCTCTTTATGCGTCCGGTGATGCCGGTATTGGCGGCGCGCGGAAGCTACACGGCAAAGAGCTTTCCTTCAACAACATTGTTGATCTCGATGCGGCCTGGCAGTTGGTCGAGGAATTCAGCCGCCCGGCGGCCGCCATCATCAAGCACACCAACCCCTGCGGCTGCGCCGAGCAGGAAACGCCCGCCGAAGCCTTTCGCCGGGCGCTCGAGTGCGACCCGGTCTCGGCGTTTGGGTCCGTCTTGGCGTTCAACCGGGAGGTGGACGCCGAGGCGGCCCGGGCGGTCTCGGAGTTGTTCGTTGAGGCCGTCGCGGCGCCCGGATACTCCGCCGAGGCCCTGAGCGTCCTTACGCAAAAAAAGAACATCCGCCTGCTCGAAATAGGAGGGGCCGGATCAGACCTGGTGGTGCGGAGCGTCTCCGGGGGCTTTCTGATTCAAACCCAGGACAAGCCGGCCCCAGGCGAGGAAGGGCCGAAGGTTGTCACCGAACGGCCACCAACCGATGACGAGAGGAAAGCCCTCGAATTTGCCTGGAAGGTCGTCAAGCACGTCAAGTCGAACGCCATCGTCTACGCCCGGCCCGGTCAGACCGTCGGCGTCGGGGCCGGCCAGATGAGCCGCGTGGATGCGGCCCGCATCGGAGCATCGAAGGCCGTGCTGGAGCTTGCGGGAACCGCCGTCGGCTCGGACGCCTTTTTCCCCTTCCCCGATGGTTTAGAGGAAGTCGCCCGCCACGGCGTCACCGCCGTCATCCAGCCCGGCGGCTCCCGCCGCGATCAGGAAGTCATCGACGCGGCCAACCGCCTGGGCCTGGCGATGGTGTTCACCGGCGTGCGCCACTTCCGGCATTAGGCCGGCATACCCTATTCAGACGGCTCAGTCACGCCAAAATTAGCGTAATGTTTTCCCGTCTTCTCTCTGTGGAATGTGTAACGTAAGTCTCAAAACCGGCGGTTCAATTTCTCAGCAATGTTCAGAGGGTCCGTAATAGCCGTAGGGTAGACACGGTGAGGGTGGGTGGAAAACGGGTGCCTGATCGCGCCGTAGAGAGTATAGGGCGCGATGAATCGCGCCGCTTACCTCACAAGCTGTAAGCCAGCCGATATATACAAACCGTACTTCAAGCCCCCGTTGCCTCTTCTACGGGCCGGGCGATCCCACAAGCTCTTCGTGAAGCCGCAGGAGAAAGTTATCGGTCATTCCCGCGATGTACTCACAAACAACCCGGTGCGGAGGCTCGTTTTCGGTCCGCTCGCGGTAGGCGCTCGGCAGCGCTTCCGGGCGGGACATGAAGAGTTCAAACAGTGCAGCCACTTTATGAGTGGTCTCGACATGGGCTTGGTTGATCTCCTCGGAGCGATACACTTCGCCTTGCAGTAGTTGGACCAGTTGGGAGGAGGCCCCAGCCGCTTCGGGCGTCAAGGCCGCTAATCGGCGAGGGCAATGGCGAACTTCCTCCGGCATCTTGACGCTCGCTTGCTCGACGGATTGTCTCGTCCCGGCCACCAGACCCGAGACTAAGCGGTCGAGGAGCCGTCGCAAGGCTTCGTTGAACACCTGCCGTGTTGTAGCCTGGGGGTGCTCGCCCCGCGCTTCGACCATCAAGCGATCGAAAAGGTCGACCTCCCGGCGAGCCGTTTCGACATCGAGTAAGCCGGCGTCGACGGCGTCGTCAAGATCGGCGCAGTTGTAGGCGATCTGGTCGGCGTGGTTGATCAGCTGCGCCTCAAGCGGCGGCCTTTGATCGAGAAGATACTCGGCGAGTTCCGGTGTCGACGCCTCGTCGTAGTCTCGCGAGTGTTTGACGATACCCTCGCGCACTTCGAAAGTCAGATTCAGTCCGGGGAAGGCCGCATAGCGCTGCTCGAAGCTTTCGACAATGCGTAAGGCATGCAAGTTGTGGTCAAAACGCTCGCCGTAGTTCCGCATCTGTTCGTCGAGAACATCTTCTCCCGCATGACCGAACGGGGGATGCCCGATGTCATGACAAAGAGCCAGAGACTCGACCAGATCCTCATTCAACCCCAGGGCCGCGGCGACCGTGCGGGCAATTTGAGTGACTTCGATGGTATGGGTGAGCCGGTTGCGGAAATGATCGGAAAGGGGGGCGGTAAAAACCTGTGTCTTGTGCTCCAGCCTGCGGAACGATCGGGCGTGAATGATGCGGTCCCGGTCTCTTTGGTACAGCGACCGGTAGGGATGGGGGGGCTCGGAATAGCGGCGTCCCCGACTAGCAGATTCTGAGAAGCGTAACGGCGTGGGCAGCCGTTCGACATCCGACCGGGGAGCCTTAGGCCGCATTTCTCACCGGCCGAGGGTCGAAGTCGGCAATAGGCCAGCCATTACTGCGTTGCGCTTGCTCGCCGTGCTCAACGCAGAGTCCAACTACGCCCGCATGACTCAAGAAACGGGACGCCGAGCGGCGCGCGCCTTGTACTGACGGGCCTCTCACGCACTTCGCCTCGCCACCTCGTGCGCAAAGCGGGATAGTAACTGGCGACGTCACGCTGATCTTGAGGTTGCAATCGCCGCTGCGCGATGAGATCCTTTCGCCGCCCAGTCTCGATCGGCCTAGGAACCGTCGATGCCGCGCAGCGCGGTGCCGGCGGCCACCGCCCAGGGCCCCGGTTGGCCGGCCAATTCGTTGAGGATCTCAGTGGCCTCTTCGGGAGACTTTTCAGCCAGATAACGCCCGAAAGCAAGCTGGGACCTCTCCTTGGGGACAAGCCGAGTCGGCTGAGCGATCAGCTGCCGGTAGTGGGCACGCGCCTCGTCGTCCTGCTCTTCCCGCGCGTAAAGATCCGCTAGCGCGAGCCGAGCAAGAGCGCCGATTTCCGCTTCCGGCCCATCCGCCACGAGCGACTCGAGAAGGGCGCGAGCCTCACCGTGCTTTTCCTGCTCGATCTCGAGCAGGGCGAGATAGTATCGGGCGGCGTGCGCTTCCGCTCGGTTGGGAAAATCAGCGGCGACCTTCTGGAGGGCTGCGGTCGTCTGATTGTACTTGGTGATGGATGTCGGAAAAGTCAGCTCGCCGATCCTCTCTTCCGTGTCGACGCGCCCATGAAACATGTTGATTGCCTCATGCAGGCTGTGGCGCGCGGTAATGGATTGCGACTGCTCGTACTGCTGATAGCCCAAGCCAATGGCAAGCAGGAGAACAATAACGGCTATCCAAACGATGAACTGATTGCGGTGGGAAGCGACATACTCGACGGAGTGGCCAACTTCCTCGCGGAAGCGATCTTCCTTGAGCCGTTTGCGGGAGATTCTAGCCACGAGTTTGGGATGCGAAGCTGGGCGGCGTTACCTGCTCGCCAAGCGGGACCTGAGCTTTGCGATACCTGCCCTCCGGGCACGTCGTTTAGCCCGACCTACTGCGGTTCAGTCCGCCGTACTGAGAGAAACGCCGGGGGGCAGGCTCTGCCGACCATGCTAGCAACGCAAGGAAATGCTGTCAAACAATTAGGTATGAAGCGTGGGCTGGGGGCCGGCTTCTCGCGCGAGGTCGTAGTACCATTCTAAGAGATTCATACGTACCGTCAGGAGTGGTCACCAGTAGACAAAAAGGCTCTTCCGGGTTTTTAGTGGGTGGCCAACGGGTAGCCGGCTCCTCCATCCTGCCGACCCGACGTCGCCCGCAGTCACATCGGAGCCCAAAAGGCGGCCAAGAAATCCCCAAATACCCTACACGCCAGTCCGGTCGTGGGCAACTCGTAAAGGGAATAAGACACTGATAAACAGGGAGTTATCTCTTTGAGTGTGGCCACTGGATGACAGTTGTGGATCTGCATTTCACAGCCTTCGGGAGACTGTACGACTACCTGCCAGCAACCTTGCTCTACTCGTAACCCTTTGTTTATCAGTAATTCTTTTTGGCCAACGCAGTCGCCGCCCGGCCTTGGGGGCCGTAGAGTTGTCACGAAGCCCTTGAATGGCACCGAAGCAGGCTCCGGGAGGTCGGCCTCACAGTGGCGAGGGATCCGTCACTCACCGCCGCCAGCCACTAAAATCCCAGAAGAGCCAAATAGTTAAAGAACAAGTAATACAGATCAAGTAGTAAGAACGACTACTACTGTGAATAAACCAATCAGAAGAAAAAAAACTCAGGGATAGCCTTCGCAGAAGCACGAGGCAAGACACTCTAAAGCGCCCCCGGTTTTCTTGGACACCGATTAGGGGAGAATCTGATGTCCAAGGAGGTGGGGGAAATGATTCGGTCACGGAAGGTGGCGGCGGTGGCGGCACCAACGGAGGAATCCCGGAGGGCGACCGGAGTTGGTACCGCGGGCGCAGCGGCCGCGCCGGGGCGCCTAGCGCCGGGGCAGCGGTGGAGCGCCAGACGGAAGCGCGACATGGTGCTGCGGCTTCTGCGGGGTGAATCGCTGGCCGCGCTCTCACGCGAACTGGGGGTGGAGATCTGCCGGCTGGAGGCGTGGCGGGACCGGGCGCTGAGCGGTCTCGGCCGCAGTTTGAAGGACCGGTCCGGTGAGCCTGTTGCGGAGGCTCTCGACGCCGCCAAGCGGCACATTGGAGAGCTCTCAATGGAGAACGAGCTGCTGCGGGAGGGCGCCCGGGCGGCAGAGCAACGCCTCCCTTTGGCGATGCGGAGGTCACGGCGATGAGCGTCGTGACCTCCGCGTCCACGGGGCGCTGCTACGGGGTCCAGCGCGTGTGTCAGGCTTGGCAGCACTCCCGTTCGGTGCTTTACGCGCGGCGCAGCCGCGAGCAGCGGCGCCAGCGGGGGCCGACGCCCGCGGTGTCGGACGCGGCGCTGCTGACAGCGGTCCAGGCCGACCTCACCCGCTCGCCGTTTCGGGGCGAAGGCCATCGGAAGGTCCACGCGCGGCTGCGCGTCGTGGACGGCATCCGGGTCGCGCGCAAGCGGGTGTTGCGGGTCATGCGGGCGCATGGGCTGCTCTCCCCGCACCGCGGACGTCAGGGTGGGGCGCCGGTCCATGACGGGACGGTCGTCACACAGGCGCCGAACGTCATGTGGGGAACCGACGGCGTGCGGGTGTTCACGCTCGAGGACGGCTGGGTCTTCGCGGCGGTCGAACACTGGAACGCGGAGTGCGTGGGATGGCACGTGTGCAAGATCAGAAGCCGCTTCGCGGCCCTCGAACCGGTCGCGCAGGGACTCGGGCGCATCTATGGCTCCAATGAAGCCGACGTTGCCCGAGGGCTGGCGCTGCGGATGGACCACGGCAGCCAGTACCTGGCGGACCACTTCCTCAACCAGATCCGGTACTGGGGCATCCGCCCCAGCTTCGGGTTCGTCGAGGAACCAGAAACCAACGGCGTGGCGGAGCGGTGGAATCGCACGCTCAAGGAGCAAGCGATCCACGGGCGCGTGTTTCAGCACCTTGAGGATGTCCGTGCCGCCGTGGCTGAGTTCGTCGAGCAGTACAACCAGAACTGGCGTCTCGAGAAACTTGCGTATCACACGCCGAACGAGGCGCGCGAGCAGTACGAGCTACGCCAGGCGGCGTAGCCCAAACCGGTGTCCAAGGAACCGGGTGCGGTACAACAACAGGAGATTTACCATGAGTAAGACGACGTTCACTGATCTACTAGAAGTTCGCTGATGATTCAGGAACGCGAGTAGCCTACATCCTGCTTGATCGAATCCTGTACGTCACGAAAGATCATGACGATTGAGAGAATTCGATATTCCCAGGAAGAAGATCTGGATGCTATCTGCATCCTCTAAGACCCATCATGTGAACGACTTTCGTGGTGCTGCCGTAGCGCGTGAAGTATTCAACAGCGATCCCCTTTCCAGGATACTCTCTAGACTGTATACACTTGCCCCGTGATTGACTCCTTCCCGGAGAGCGTAGGTGACTAGTATCGAACCTCGCATCTCTCCGAACAAATGTTCCCGTGTACCACCCAGCAATCTGTCGGTTTATGATCTCCTTGTTCACACCCTCCAACTCCTCCATGCAGCTTGGATTGTCAAAAATGATCGTCCGCAGTTCGTGGCTAGTCGTGTGCTTGAGCGCTGGTGTCATGAAGTGCGGATTAGTCTCCTCGCAAGACTGCCTATACGCACATCTTTCTCCTAGCGCGTTCGTGATATGACCCTTCTGGCCGAACGTCGATTCATGATGGCATTGAGCGGATGCCCACGTCGAAGTCAAGACTATAACCAGAATCTTCAAACAACCTTTGATTTTCATGATTTTCTTCCAGAATACGAGCCGACACCATATGGGTGCCGGGCCATGCGAACTTCACGTAAAGGCTTGGATTGGAAGTCCTCTTCGCCCCCCCCGCGACTGCCGTCGGGCAAAAATTTCTTCCGTTCCGGGGAGCAGGTCTTGTATCCTGTGTGAGCCGGATGTCCAAATCGGAAATTCCACTTATATACCAGTTTACCCAAGGCAGCCCACTCGGAGTCTTGTCTCATGCAAGATGAGTCTGAACGAGGAGTTTGTTTCTCACACAAGATGAGCCTGAAGGATCGGGGAGTGGGCATGCTGGGAATTGACTATCCAAGTGCAAAACACCAGCAAGCTGAACCTGCAACAGATCCAGCAGTTTCTCCACTCCAGCGAGGAGATTCGATTCAAAGGCAAAGGGCGGGCCGAGATCTACACGTGGGTGGCGCGCACGCTTCGCCAGCACGGCTACAGCCGCCAAAACCGCGCCGACAAAGGGCTGCTGCGGCAGTATCTGGTCAAGATGACCGGACTGAGCCGGGCGCAAATCACGCGGCTGATCCAGCAGTACCGGCAGGGCGGAGAACTCCAACCCGCCCGCTACCGGCGGCATCGCTTTGCCCGCAAGTACACGCCCGCCGACGTCGAACTGCTGGCGGCGGTGGACGAGGCCCACGAAACCCTCAGCGGCCCGGCCACGCGCAAGATCCTCGAGCGGGAATACCAGCAGTACCAGCAGCGCGAATACGAGCGGCTGGCGGGGATCTCGGTGGCCCAGATCTATCGCCTGCGGCGGCGCAGAGCCTACCGCCAGCGGCGGCTGCATTTCACCAAGACCCGGCCCACGGCGGTGTCGATCGGCGAGCGGCGCCGGCCCGACCCGCAAGGCCAACCCGGCTTTCTGCGAGTGGATACGGTGCATCAAGGGGATCGCGATGGCGTCAAGGGCGTCTACCACATCAATGCCGTGGATGAAGTCACCCAGTGGCAAGTGGTCGGCGCCACGCCCGCGATCAGTGAAGCCTGGCTGGAGCCGTTGCTGAAAGCCATGATCGAGCAGTTTCCCTTTCGTATCCGCGGCTTCCATTCCGACAACGGCAGCGAGTTCCTCAATCGCACGGTGGAGAAGCTATTGAACAAGCTGCTGATCGAACAGACCAAGTCGCGTCCGCGGCACTCCAACGACAACGGCTTGGTGGAATCGAAAAACGGCGCGGTGATCCGCAAACACATGGGATATACGTACATCGCGGCGCCGCACGCGGGGCGCATCCAGCGCTTCTACCAACAGCACTTCAATCCCTATTTGAACTTCCACCGGCCCTGCGGACAGCCCGAGATCAAGACCGACGCCAAAGGCAAGCAGAAGCGGGTGTACCGCCACTACCAGACGCCTTGGGAATCTTTCGAGAAGTTGCCCGAGGCCGCCAGCTATCTCAAGCCAGGGCAGAGGCTGGAGGCTCTGGGCCGCATTGCCCAGGCCGAAAGCGACACGGCGGCGGCCCGCCGGATGCAGCGAGCCAAGCAGAAGCTGTTTGCCAGTTTCCGTTCCGCGAACACGCCGTGCTGAACAGCAGGAAGAGGGCTGTGGAAATGACGGGCGATGGAAAACGAGGAAAACCAAAACCAGGTTTCCCTTCGTTTCCCACCGCCCTTGGAAATCGCTCCGCGATTCCCACAATCCCACAACCCCGACGACGATTCTCCCCTTCCCAAAACTCAAAATCAAAAAGCCCGAAAGGAGCCCCAGCGACTCAAAAAGCCCCAACCCCCGTCTTCAGGCTCATCCTTCGATGAGAAAATGCTCTCGGCAGCGGTAAGGCCCAGATCCTCCGCAGCATACTGCCGAACAACCGCCGATTCAGATGCCCTTCGGCTAGCAGCAACCAATAGTACCTCGCGTGCTTGATCAATCGACCGCCCGTCTTCACTAACCCGGATTTCTCACCAGGGGGCAGGAAAAGGGCTGCCGGTTGTGGCATAAAACATTTATGCACAAGCGAAGGGGACGACCTGAGCGGTCGCCGTCGTCAGGGCGTCAACAGGCCTAACGACACACCGGCCGGCCGGCACAAGGGTGCGAGCCAGGTGCCACGGCTCGCGAGACCCGCCCGTTGGCCGCGACCGGGAACCCGTGTGCGAGCCGCATGATTCCACTGGAGAGCCCGGTGCCGGAAACCGGCCCGCCGGGTTCGGAGAGCGGGGGGAGGAAACGTGCCCAGGGGAATCGGACTGCGGCCCGACTGCGAAAGCACCGGATAAGCCACCGAACCCTACCGGCTACGCGCCTCCTCTCGACTCTACAACAAACCAGTGCTGTCCGGGGAAAGTTGCGCCAACGGACGGTAAGTCTCTACCGCTCAATGTCTTATGGCCTGTTTTGCCCGGGAACGATTTGAAATCACGAGGCCGCAAATGGCCGCCTGAGCGGAGCATCCCGACGCGGCACAATGGGGGATGAACCTTGGCCGTACGGTTTTCTCCCAACTGATCGAGCACCTGCCGAGCAAAGAGTTTCACAAATGTGTATGGCGCTACCGCGGCGATTCCTATCTGAAAAGTTTCTCCTGCTGGGATCAGTTTCTTTCGATGGCATTCGCCCAGCTGACCTATCGGGAAAGCCTCCGCGACATCGAGACGTGCCTGCGTTCGATGCACGGCAAACTCTACCATATGGGATTCGGCGGCAGGGTAGCGCGCTCGACACTGGCCGATGCGAACGAGTCGCGCGACTGGCGGATCTACGCGGACTTCGCGCAGGTCTTGATTGGCATGGCACGGCCGTTATATGCCCACGACCCGATCGGTGTGGACTTGGACCAGACTCTGTACGCTCTCGACTCGACAACAATCGACCTCTGCCTGTCGCTGTTTCCGTGGGCCAGATTCCGCCAGCACAAGGCCGCCGTGAAGATGCACACGCTGCTGGATCTGCACGGCAATATTCCCACGTTTATCAGCATTACTGCAGGCAAAGTGCAGGACGTCAACATCCTGGATGAATTTCTTCCCGAGGCCGGCGCGTTCTACGTCATGGATCGGGGTTATGTCGATTTTCGGCGCCTCTTCGTGTTCACGCTCTGTTCGGCCTTCTTCGTGGTGCGAACCAAAAAGAACGTTTTGCTGCAGCGTCGCTACTCCCACCCGGTGGATAGGAGCACGGGCCTGCGATCCGATCACACCGTTATTTTGACCCCCTTCAACTCCGCCCAAGTGTACCCGGACCCCCTACGGCGGGTGAGTTATTTCGATGCCGAAACCAACAAGCGATTGAAATTCCTGACCAATAACTTCACCCTGCCGGCACTGACCATCGCCCAGATCTACAAATCGCGCTGGCAGGTGGAACTCTTCTTCAAGTGGATCAAGCAACATCTGCGAATCAAGTCGTTTTACGGCACCAGCGAGAACGCCGTCAAGACGCAGATCTGGATCGCTGTCTCGATTTACGTGCTCATCGCTATCGTCCGGAAACGCCTCGGGCTGGAAGCGAGTCTTTACCAGATTCTACAGATTCTCAGCGTTACGCTATTCGAAAAAATGCCCATTTTACAGACACTCTAGCCATCCGACTCCCAAAACGGATCCCCCTATGACCCCAACCAATTGATTCTATTCGACTTTTGACCGGACAGCAGTGACAACAAACCTTGCGATGACCCCTAAAGATGAGACCGGGAATCAATGACTGGAGGTGGTAGAAGGAGACGAAAATGCGACCAAACAGCTTAACTTGACAATACCCAAGCATGAAGAGAAACAGCCCGCCCGCTGTTCGCGCGCCTGTCAGCTTCCCGCCTGAACTTTACCATCCGCTCCGCACAAGAAAAACTCGCACTTGAAGAGCAAGACAACACCTGGCTATTGACGCAAGACCTCACGAAGGCCCTCAAAGACCTTAATAATCTTCGGATCAATCTCTATCTGTGCTTCATTCCCCAGTCTTTCCGCCTCCTCAACTTCGCCTAATTCTGCTTGAGCCGCGCTAGTGGATGGCAGAGCGTGTGCCAGTCTAGTTAGGGCAGTGGAACTCGTCCTCACCCCTGTCATGTCGTAGCAGCTCGAAAAGGAATCATCCACGACTTGGTAGTAGCAGCCGGAGACTGTGTTCGAGCCAACGAAGTCGAAGGTGAAAAACCGGTCAAAGATTGTACTTGGGTCTAACAACGAGAAAGCTTCAAGATCCGGTGAGTATCCCGCTATAACTAAATTGTCAAACTGACCGGTCCCAAAAATGTGCCACTCACCTGGCGTACTTGAACTTTCCCGAACATCGTTCAGTCTGTAGGTTTGTGTAAACTCGGAAGAACCGATCCTGTAGGAGAAAACCCATGTTCCAATAAGGCGCTCCGTCTGCAGTTGATTAAAAGGCGGCTCTTCCGGGTTTTTAGTGGGTGGCCAACGGGTAGCCGGCTCCTCCATCCTGCCGACCCGACGTCGCCCGCAGTCACATCGGAGCCCAAAAGGCGGCCAAGAAATCCCCAAATACCCTACACGCCAGTCCGGTCGTGGGCAACTCGTAAAGGGAATAAGACACTGATAAACAGGGAGTTATCTCTTTGAGTGTGGCCACTGGATGACAGTTGTGGATCCGCATTTCACAGCCTTCGGGAGACTGTACGACTACCTGCCAGCAGCCTTGCTCTACTCGTAACCCTTTGTTTATCAGTAATTCTTTTTGGCCAACGCAGTCGCCGCCCGGCCTTGGGGGCCGTAGAGTTGTCACGAAGCCCTTGAATGGCACCGAAGCAGGCTCCGGGAGGTCGGCCTCACAGTGGCGAGGGATCCGTCACTCACCGCCGCCACCCACTAAAAACCCGGAAGAGCCGAAGTAATAGATCTGACCTCCCGTCGGCGGGGGGGCGTCGAACTCGGCCGTGACCGTGACCTCAGCGACAGCGCCCGTAGTGCGGAGCATCAGCGAGACGAAATAGGTCCCGGCTCGAAGCGGTGGGTCGGATTGCCGGGTGACGACGATCTGCTCGTTGCCCGTGGATCCTTCAGAGGAATAGTCCGAGACGACGTTCCCATCCTGAATGGCGTTGTCTTCTCCATAGCGGACATACAAATCCACGTTGACATCAGGATCGATGGATTCCAGCGTGAAGGTTACGCGGGTGGCGCCCTCGGGAACCTCCACCTGGAATGAAGAATCCCCGGAGAACAGCATCGGGGCGTCAACCGGTCCCAGGCGGAAGGCAGCGGGCTGTCCGGGCGGGAGCGCGCCTCCGCTTATCTCCGGCAAGGTGCTGTCGATGAACGGCCGGATATGGGGATAGAAAACCGAAAAGTGAGTGAAGACGTCTACAACGGGCTCGGTCGGGCAGGCATACCCGACAATGTCTCCGCCGCTCAGCGCCCCTACCACGGTTTCAGAGTTGCTGAAGATGGCGGACCCGGAAGAGCCTGGCTCCGTGTAGCCTTGTCCCACTGGATAGGAGACGTTGAAGTAGGTATCGTCGGTAGTTCCAAAAACCGATTCGGGAATGATCTGACCGAAGGCAATCCGCTTGAAGAAGCCCCAATCATCGCTCTCGGGATGATGAATGCCGGTGACCTGCGCGCCGACAGGTTGAGGGTCGGCATCCCATCCCTGGAACACGATGGCGTCCGGCAAATCTCCTTCGAGCTGCAGCAGCGTCATATCGCCGTCGGGGCGATCTGCGCCGCCCAAGGTCGAGATCAGGCCCGCCCCCTCGGTCTGCGGCACGCTCCGCAAATCCGGAAGGTCTCCGTTACAGGTTTGTGTCTGGTATGACCAGAACGCGGTCACGCTCCGCGCTGCCTCCTCGGTTTGCACGCAGTGGGCGGCGGTGAGGAAGTAGGGCGTGAGGTCCTGCCGGCGGTTGTTCAGCAGCGTACCCGAGCAGGCGTAACTGCCTTCGCTCGTCTCAAAGGCAATCAGCGCGACGCCTGATGCGGAACTCGACCATTCGGGGTAGCAGGTCGCATCAAGGTGACAGTCCGCGGCGTCCGTCTCCACGGTCGCCGTGAGCGTGCCCTCGGCGACGACGCCCGTAGCAAAAACTGCTATCGAGACGAAGTAGGTTCCGGCTCGAAGCGGCGGAACGGATCGGCGGGTGATGCCGATCCGTTCATTACCCGTGAATCCCAAGGAGGCGTGGTCAAAAACAGGTCTCCCATCCTGCATGTCGTTGTCCTCGCCAAAACGGACATACAAATCCACATCGACATCGGGATCGACGGATTCCAGCGTGAAGGTGATGCGGGAGGCGGCCTCGGGAACTTCCAACTGAAACGAAAAATCCCCGTTGAAGAGCAGTGGGGAGTCGACCGGTCCCAGGCGGAAGTCGGCAGGCTGTCCGGGCGTGAGCGTGCCGCCGCTTATCGGCCCCGAAGCCTCTCCGTCGAGTTCCACTTCCGCCGTGAGCGTGCACATGGCGACGACACCCGTAGCAAAGACTGATACTGAGACGAAGTAGGTTCCGGCTCGAAGCGGCGGATCGGATTGGGGGGTGATGACGATCTCCTCGTTGCCTGTGGGGTTCCTAGATCTGTAGTCCGTGACAATCCTCCCATCCTGAACGTCGTTGTCCTCGCCATAGCGGACACGCAGAGCCACGTCGACATCGGATTCCAGCGTAAAGGTTACGCGGGAGGCGTTGTCGGGAACCTCCAGCCGGAACGAGAAACCTCCATGGAAGAGCGTCGGGGAGTCAACCGGCCCCCGGTGGAAGCTGACGGGCTGTCCGGGCGTGAGCGGGCGGCCGCCGGGCATCGGCGGCGGAGCCTCTCCGTCGAGCTCCACTTCCGCCGTGAGCGTGCACATGGCGACGACGCCCGTATCAAAGATTCCTACCGATACGAAGTAGGTTCCGGCTCGAAGCGGCGGATCGGATTGCCGGGTAATGACGATCTCCTCGTTGCCGGTGAGTCCCTCGGAGCTGTAGTCCGTGACAACCCTCCTGTCCTGAACGGCGTTGTCCTCGCCAAAACGGACATATAAATCCACATCGACATCGGGATCGACGGATTCCAGCGTGAAGGTTACGCGGGTGGCATCCTGGGGAACTTCCAACTGATATGAAAAATCCCCACGGAACAGCGTCCGGGAGTCAACCGGCCCCCGGCTGAAGGAGACAGGCCGTCCGGGTGTGAGCGGCCTTGCCGCTTTCGGGGTCGGTTGTTGCAGGGAGACGGACCGCTCGACCAACTGTATGGCCTTTGTCGCCTTTGTCAGCCGCGCCTTCTTCGACGGCGTTCCCGCCGCAAGGTCGATCCGGCCGGGCAACAGCTTGGCCGCTCCCCGTAGGTCCGAGCCCCCCCAGGCCGCCTCCGGCAGTTGGGCGCCGCCCTCCGCGCCGTCTCCAAAAGCATCGTCCCAGATATGGCTGATGGCCACGATTTGGAACGGCACGGCTTCCCCCGCCGACGCCCCATCGGGCAGATACTCGATCGTCAGGCTGTCGCCGAAAACGATGCCGCTCCAGAAGTCTCCGTCCCCGTACAGACCCGAGCCGGTATAGGGCCCGACGACCTGCCCGCTCGCCGAGTGGAGCCAGAGGCTGCCCGCCCCGATGGCAAAGTCCCGAAAGTGAATGCGCATGGCGCGGGCACCGGGAGAGGTCATCTTCAGACGCCAGAGGCGTCCGACCGCAGTCGGTTGCCACGCTCCCTCGGCGGTCGTCTTGACAGCCCCGCCGGAGAAGCTCAGCGTGACCGTACCCGGTGGCAGGCGACGGTGAACGCCGATGACGGGAGGCCGGCCCTCTTGCGGTTGCAAACGCTGCAAATCGTCGGGACCCAACGGCGGTAGCGCGGCCGTCGCCGGCGGCGGAAGACTCAGTTGCAGGCTAGGCGTCCGGACCGCGGCCGCCGCGCGCTCGGCCGACGACGCCTTCGACCGCTGTTGGTTGTCCAGAACCAGCGGCCCGATCCGTTGGCCCCAGGCCGACTGCGTCAGCAGAGCAAATGCCAGGAGAAAGAAAATCCCTGAGCGGCGCAACACCAGC
The DNA here is from genome assembly GCA_965206025.1 of Bryobacterales bacterium. GTDB lineage: Bacteria > Acidobacteriota > Terriglobia > Bryobacterales > UBA6623. The sequence continues at coordinate 1,298,557 of CBDBIU010000005.1, forward strand.
GACACTATGGAACTCACCCTGCCGGCGAAATCGTTCATAGCTGAATTTCCTGTTCCGGTGATTCTGTAGACTGGCCTCGTCTGAGCGGGAAGCGATGGAAGGGGCCGCCGCCAGTAGTTAGCTAAAACACACCATAGAACCAGGATTTCCATTTTGGCCCTGGGACGGTGAAAGTATACCCCCGCGCTGCCCCGAATACCGGCGTTGGTGCATGAATCGGTGTAAGCGAGCACGCTAGCGGCGGGGGTGGGGTCCAGTCCATCATAGAGATCGGAGGGTAACGTCATGGTCGCAGCGAAGTCGAGCCGCAGTCTTGTCTCATGCAAGATGAGTCTGAACGAGGAGTTTGTTTCTCACACAAGATGAGCCTGAAGGATCGGGGAGTGGGCATGCTGGGAATTGACTATCCAAGTGCAAAACACCAGCAAGCTGAACCTGCAACAGATCCAGCAGTTTCTCCACTCCAGCGAGGAGATTCGATTCAAAGGCAAAGGGCGGGCCGAGATCTACACGTGGGTGGCGCGCACGCTTCGCCAGCACGGCTACAGCCGCCAAAACCGCGCCGACAAAGGGCTGCTGCGGCAGTATCTGGTCAAGATGACCGGACTGAGCCGGGCGCAAATCACGCGGCTGATCCAGCAGTACCGGCAGGGCGGAGAACTCCAACCCGCCCGCTACCGGCGGCATCGCTTTGCCCGCAAGTACACGCCCGCCGACGTCGAACTGCTGGCGGCGGTGGACGAGGCCCACGAAACCCTCAGCGGCCCGGCCACGCGCAAGATCCTCGAGCGGGAATACCAGCAGTACCAGCAGCGCGAATACGAGCGGCTGGCGGGGATCTCGGTGGCCCAGATCTATCGCCTGCGGCGGCGCAGAGCCTACCGCCAGCGGCGGCTGCATTTCACCAAGACCCGGCCCACGGCGGTGTCGATCGGCGAGCGGCGCCGGCCCGACCCGCAAGGCCAACCCGGCTTTCTGCGAGTGGATACGGTGCATCAAGGGGATCGCGATGGCGTCAAGGGCGTCTACCACATCAATGCCGTGGATGAAGTCACCCAGTGGCAAGTGGTCGGCGCCACGCCCGCGATCAGTGAAGCCTGGCTGGAGCCGTTGCTGAAAGCCATGATCGAGCAGTTTCCCTTTCGTATCCGCGGCTTCCATTCCGACAACGGCAGCGAGTTCCTCAATCGCACGGTGGAGAAGCTATTGAACAAGCTGCTGATCGAACAGACCAAGTCGCGTCCGCGGCACTCCAACGACAACGGCTTGGTGGAATCGAAAAACGGCGCGGTGATCCGCAAACACATGGGATATACGTACATCGCGGCGCCGCACGCGGGGCGCATCCAGCGCTTCTACCAACAGCACTTCAATCCCTATTTGAACTTCCACCGGCCCTGCGGACAGCCCGAGATCAAGACCGACGCCAAAGGCAAGCAGAAGCGGGTGTACCGCCACTACCAGACGCCTTGGGAATCTTTCGAGAAGTTGCCCGAGGCCGCCAGCTATCTCAAGCCAGGGCAGAGGCTGGAGGCTCTGGGCCGCATTGCCCAGGCCGAAAGCGACACGGCGGCGGCCCGCCGGATGCAGCGAGCCAAGCAGAAGCTGTTTGCCAGTTTCCGTTCCGCGAACACGCCGTGCTGAACAGCAGGAAGAGGGCTGTGGAAATGACGGGCGATGGAAAACGAGGAAAACCAAAACCAGGTTTCCCTTCGTTTCCCACCGCCCTTGGAAATCGCTCCGCGATTCCCACAATCCCACAACCCCGACGACGATTCTCCCCTTCCCAAAACTCAAAATCAAAAAGCCCGAAAGGAGCCCCAGCGACTCAAAAAGCCCCAACCCCCGTCTTCAGGCTCATCCTTCGATGAGAAAATGCTGCCGAGTCAACCGCCAGTACAAGAAGAAGTACAGAATCCGGAACTGGAGGGAGTACGAGCGTGGCCTCAGGAGCCGCGGCGACGTCACGATCTGGCTGAGCGAGGATGCAATTGCCGCGTGGGTACCACCGAAGAACGGTCTTCGCGGAGGCCAGCGGCGGTACTCGAACCTCGCGGTCCGGACCGCGTTGACGCTGCGGGTCGTCTTCAGCCTGCCGCTCCGCCAGACCGAGGGGTTCCTGGACTCGCTGCTCCGCTTGATGGGCCTCAACCTCAAGGCCTCGGACCACACCACACTCTCGCGCCGGAACCAAATCGTTGCGGTGCCGCCCCTGACCCGATCCCACGACGGCCCGATCGACTTGATCGTCGATTCCACAGGGCTGAAGATTCTGGGTTGCGGCGAATGGAACGCGCACAAGCACAAGGCATCAAAGAAACGCCGGGATTGGCGGAAGCTGCACATCGGGGTGGATGCCGAGGGGTTCATTGTGGCGGCCGAACTCACAGCGAGCAGCCGGGACGACGCCTCCACACTCCCTGCTCTTCTCGACACAATCGAGGTTCCCATCCGGCGTTTCACCGCAGACGGAGCCTACGACCACAGGTCAGTCTACGATCAACTCAGCGCGGCCGGTACAGAGAACGTCGTGATTGTGATTCCCCCTCGTCGCTCTGCGGTGTCGGCGGGGCCAACGGACGGCCCCTGGGCGCAGCGTGACACGGCTCTTGAGAGGATTCGCCAGGTCGGGCGACGAGAGTGGCAGAAGGAGTCGGGCTACCGACAGCAGGCGCGCGTTGAAAACAGCTTCTTCCGATACAAGTCCGTGCTCGGAGGCGGATTGAAGGCGAGGCACGGCAAAGCACAAAGGAGAGAAGTTGCGATCGGGTGTCACATCCTCAACCGGATGGCCGAGCTGGGTAGGCCGAAATCCTGCGCTGTGGTGTCCTGAACGAGAAGTTGGAAAAGCGCCCCCACTCGCGCCGCAGTTGAATCATGCAACAGCGCCTCGAATGGCCCAAAGGATCCCCCGGACCCGAGAATGTAGAGATCGTTGATTATCACTAGGAGAACTGCTATGGCCGTGCTCGCAATCCATCCCGGCGAACATCTCGCCGAAGAACTGAAGGAGCTCAATATGAGCGCGGCAGCGCTTGCGCGCAAGCTCGAGGTGCCTACGAACCGCATCACCGAGATTCTGAACGGCCGGCGGGCCATCACAGGCGATACGGCCCTGCGCCTGGCCCACTTCTTCGGCACCAGTGCGGAATTCTGGCTCAACCTGCAAAAGCTCTACGAGCTACGCCTTGCCGAGAAGAAAGCCAGTAAGACGATCAAGGCCCTGCCGGCCCTTAAGAATTAACACGCCCATGCCTGAAACCTCGCTGCGGAAAGCCTCGAACAGTGAAAGGCAGGCTTATCATGAGCGGATACGATAGCCCACTCACAGCCGGACGAGGTGACCCCCATGTCCGACATGTCTCGATCGTTCGTCGGCCGTCATCGCCTCGGCCATGCGGATCTGCTCACGGATCAGTAAATGGCTTTTAGCCAGGGTCAGATCGTAAGACTCCCTGAATTGGCGGAGCGCCTCGGCTTGGCTTCTCAGAAGTTCAGGGTTGATCGCATCCTGAAGGGTGGCATGGGCGAGTGCATCTGCATCGTCCAGGGTGAAGCTTCGTTTGCTCTGAAGGTGATCCAACGCGACATCGTTGAAGATTCTGATGCCTGGAATCGGTACCTTCGTGAAGCGCGCCTCTGGACGACGCTGTCGGCCTGTGAAGGCATTGTGGAGGCATTTTGCATCATTCGGGTCAATGAACTCCCGGTTGTGTGTTCACGCTGGATGCAGGGCGGCAATCTCAGAAGGCACATCAGAAACCGGTCCCCAGAGTTCTTTTTCTCGGTCATGGCGCGTATCGTCGGAACCCTGGCCTGGGCGCACCAACAGCACAAGGTTATTCACCGAGATCTTAAGCCGGACAATATCCTGCTTGATGAAGCCAGTCGGGCATTCGTGTCGGACTGGGGCTTGGCCCGACCTTTGACCGTTGCGACGCCAAAAGCCAGAGAGCCCGTGTCGACCGTCGTTCGTGGCAGCACCCATGCAGCACTGACAGCAGCGGGGAGTTTCCTGGGCACCGTCTTCTACGCCTCTCCGGAGCAGCTTCTGGGAGACGCTGACCTTGATCACAGAACGGATATCTATAGCCTTGGTTGCCTCATGTATGAATGGGAAGTAGGCAATTGCCCATTCACTGGCACCACGGCGGAAGAGATCCGATTGAAGCACTTGCTCGAAGCACCGGCGCCGCTCGGAAGCTTTTTCAAAAAGACTACGTTTGGGGCGGAGGGGTTGATACGCGAGTGCCTGGAGAAAGATCCCACGAAGAGACCACCTGACTACGCTTCGCTAGACCTTGCGCTGGAGGAAGCGGCAAAGAAAAGAAACATCCGTTATCGGAAATTTCTCCCAGGCGTCCGATATGCAATGCCTATGGTGGGTGCAAGGACGTACGGTGACTACCTTAAGTCGGACAAGGGCACAGGGAACGCTACGGGAACTCGCCGCGTCGTCGAAGGATCCGAGATCAAGCAGTTTATGCGGGAAGCGGACGCTCTCTTAGCGGTGGGGGATTACAAGAAAGCGGAGGAAATTTTAGGCAGTCTGTTCGTACCAGAGATGGTGACGGCTGTCCCAGACTACCCTTACAATCAGGCCGTCGCCATCGCATATGCGCTCTGTTTGGTCAAATTTGGCCGGGCCGATGAGGCAATTAAGGTGTTGGAATGCCTCTCAGCAGCAAAAGAAAAACCTGCCGAGTACTTCGTCAACCTCTCACTTGCTCTGATCGGGAAATCCGACCACCGTGCCTCCGTGAGTACCGCCCTCGACGGATTGCGGCTGTACCCAGATGATCAAGATCTTATCGGCAACCTCCTCGTGGCACAGACTGCGATAGGAGAGTTTGAGGCGGCGGCTGAAACCGCGAAAATCAGACTGACGCACAAGCGGGATGTCCACTCGTTACAAGAAGTAGGGACGCTGCACTACAAGTACGCTGACAGCATCCTTGAACTCAACTGGCCGCTGGCCGTCAAGAACCTGAAGCTCGCCGCGGGCCTTCTTGGTGAGGCCAAGGAGCTGAATCCGCGATATCTTCCGGCACGGCTTCAATTGACGATCGCGCTGGAGGCGATGACAGCCTACGTTCAGTGCTCGGCAGAGATCAACGCTATGTACGATATGCCGCTACATGACTCCGATCGGTTTTTTCTAGCCCACCTAATGGCTCGCTGTCTCGACCGAGTCAATGACCACAAGAGCTGCTTGAAGTTCTGTAATGATTGGCTCAAGCGAATTTCTGAGGTTCAGGAAACAAATCCGGTGTCGCAATATAACATCGTCAGGCTCGAACGGGTTCGAGCGGCCACGATAGCAGATGGGTTCTGTATCGGTCAGATGACGACGGACGGGAAACGCGTGATTGTACCGGAGGTTCCAGAATTTTTTACCCAGATCGTTCGCGATGAAGAGAGGAGAGAACCCGGCGACTTCTGCTACTTGGCGCGATTCCGTGAGTGGACGGAGAAACACGAAGAGGCGGAAGCCGTACTTGCCCAGGCTCAATCGCTTTATCCAGAGTATTGGGAGATTCCGTTTCAGCGAGCCGCTTTTCGGTGTCGAGCAGGAGATTACAGCGGCGCTATCGATTCCGCTGAGCATGCCACACAACTAGCGCCGTGGAAGACCCCGACATGGCACCTTCTAGGCATGGTCCATGATGGTCTCGGAAGATCGGGTCAGGCAGAAATCGCCAAGGATCGTGCCAAAGAGGTCCAGCAGGCTCGAGAGCAGCTAGCTGACGAAATTGCTACCGCCTTCCCCGTTTAACTGCTGAGTTGGCCCGAAGCCCAAGCCGCCCGCACCATCGGCCGTGACCGAACGAATACGGCGAGAGCCACGGCTGCTGTCTGGTCGCGAGCCGGCGTGGGGGAGCGTGGTGCGTTGCCGTCGTCGGTCGCAAGGGTTTCGTCCGCGGTCGCCCGCACGATCGGGTGATTACCTTCGCCGCCAACGGCCGTTTGCGGTTGCCTTCCTGCCAAGGAAAATTTGCTGGGAGCGCGCTAACACCCCCCCTCCCCGGTGCCGCACGAAGGCCGATTTAGGGGGGAGCGCTCCCGGTACACGGTGCAATCCCATGGATCGACACCGCGGGGATGCCCACGACGCCGAGAGGGTCTTTGCACGCAAGGCGTTACCCGCAGTGGGCCGTGTGATCCGAGCTGTGATCGGTGACCGTTGGCGCGATCAAGGGTAGCGCCCACATTGGTGTTGAAATACAACATAGGGGCGGTCCGAGCCTTGTAGTCAGCCCGGAGCGATCTTGCGGGTCTGGATGAAGTGGTAGAGGGCGGAGCGGGAGACGTCCAGTATCTTGGCGATGGAGGCCTTGGAGACATCCTTGCCCAACAGCGCCCGGATGTCTTGCTCCTTGCCGTCGAGCCTGGATGTTCCCAAGGCCCCCTTGGGCCGGCCGAGCAGTTTCCCCTTGGCTTTGGCAGCGGCGAGTCCTTCCTTGGTCCGTTCTGAGATCAGGTCCCGCTCGACCTCGGCAAACAATCCGAACAGGGCGATCATGACCTTGGTCCGCAGGTCCTGCTTGCCGTCGAACTCGATGGCCTCCTTGATGGCGATGAAGCGGATCTTGCGCTGGACCAGGGTCTCCACGATCTGGATCACCTGAGAGAGGCTGCGGCCGAGCCGCGACAACTCGCTGACCAGCAGCCGGTCGCCGGGCTCGAGCGTCCCCAACATTTCGTCGATGCGGCGCTCGAGCGGACTGTGGCGCGACGAGATGCGGGACTCGATGAATTGGTCGATCGGGAAGCGGCGTTTCTGGCTGAACTCGAGGATCGCCAGCTTCTGGTTGGCGAGGTCCTGCGAACGAGTGGAGACGCGGAGGTAAGCGACGGTTTTCAAGGCGGCGTCCAAGAAAAGGTCAAATGGGGCTTATTTCGGAGTGTTAAAGACTATAGTATCCAGAACATTGTATAGTCAACTAACGTCGATCAAGACGGACATTATTATAGACACCTGGCCATGATCTTCCCGTCTCGAAGCCAATTGGCAAGCAAGCAGATCACACGGACGGGGCGAGCGGAGGCTGTCACCAAGGAAGGCCTGGCCGCAACCCTGCTCTCAGGACGTCAGCCCGATCAAATGGGACAACGTCATTCTCTACGGCCAGTACGTCCTCGATCGTGCCCGGGTCCGCTAAGGAACGGGTCCTTATGTATAGATGATAGCTGCGAGGATGAGAAGCAGGCAGCTCGCCGCGCCGGTTTGGCGTTCGAAGTCGCGCTGATCCAGTCGGCCCAGTCGGCCGTAGTGGACGCACCGGGCGAGGGCGTGTAGCTGTTCTCCCTTGAGGAGCCCGCGCCGCGCATAGAGATCTAGATCTCGGGGATTCGCATTCAGCTCCGTTGCCACATAACCCACGAGGTCCTCGAGGATCTCGAAAGGTTGCTGGCCCGGCGCCCGCCCCGTGAGCCGGATGAAGGCGATCTGGTACGCCAGGCCAAGTTGGTTGTGAGATCGTCGTGCCGTGCGTACGAGCCCGAGATCCTCGGGGCGCAGCCGGGCCTTCTCGGCGATGAACTCGCGTGAATACTGGTCCATCTTGGAAACTCAAGCTCGTCTTCGTACCGGTCGATACCTGCACCGATCCAGCAAGCACCGACTCGAAACCTCTTAGCGTATAAATTCACACGATTCTGGGCGCTACCCTGATCACGCCAAGTCCGTGGGTGGAGAGTCTTTTCCTATCGAGGTGGCGGATCGCCTTCTGGCGGGGGAGAAAGCCGTCAGGGTGTACCGTGAGCATCGTGGCATGACCCAGAAGCAACTGGCCAGTTCCGTTGGCATCAACGCGCTCTACCTGTCGCAGATCGAGAGGGGCCGACGCACCGGCTCGGCCCGTACCTTGTCGGCCCTCGCCGAGGCGCTCGGCGTCGATGTGGACGACTTGATCTGAGAGGAGCAAGCAGCGAACCCTTGACGGAGAGGACCTATCTGGTGCTGTCCGATAAAGGCCAGCCAGGGCGCGGGTGGCTCGCCTTGAGTCGGTAGGGCGAGGTCTGGGTAGCGCAGGTAGCACAACTGCACGGCGAAGCCGAGCCGGTTGTGATTGCCGCGTCGTTGCCGGATCGACGCCAAGTCGATTTCGGAGAAAGTGTAGTGACGGATCAGCTCATCGTCGGTGGTCGCCGAACTACCCACAAAACACAGGTCAGCTATCATGTCCACCCACCACTACCTATGGCAGGAATGGGCGAACAGTGTGTGTCTTTGGCGCAATTTGGTTAATATGCAGCAGTCCCCGTGGTACATGTACCGACCACTGTGGCCCGGCGCTTGGGCTTCGAAGAAAAGAGGGCTGAAACCGGCATGACGAACAATGACGTAACCACCACCGACTTGGCCGACGCCGAAATCCTCTGGAAGTCGGCCGACGCCCTGCGCGGTCAGATCGACGCTGCCGAGTACAAGCACGTCGTCCTCGGCCTGCTCTTCCTGAAGTACATTTCAGACTCCTTTGAGACGCGACGCGGCGAGCTCAAGGGGGAACTGGAAGCCGACGGCATCAGCGGGTCTCAGATCGAAAGCCTGCTAGAGAACCGCGACGAGTACACTGCCGAGCGGGTCTTCTGGGTGCCGCCCGAGGCACGCTGGACCAACCTCCAGAACCAGGCCGCGCGGCCCGACATCGCTAAGCTGATCGACGACGCCATCCTCGCCGTCGAGCGCGACAACACGAACCTCAAGAGCAAGCTGCCGCGCGACTACGCCCGTCGCGGCATCGCGCCGGAGAAGATGAAGGGGCTGATCGACCTGATCGCCGGCATCGGCTTCAAGGGCGACCGCGCCAAGGCACGCGACACCCTTGGCCGCGTCTACGAGTACTTCCTCGGCAAGTTCGCCCAGGCCGAGGGCAAGCTCGGTGGTGAGTTCTTTACGCCGCGCTGCATCGTGCGACTCCTGGTCGAGATGATCGAACCCTACGAGGGCCGCGTCTACGACCCCTGCTGCGGCTCGGCGGGCATGTTCGTGCAGTCAGAACGCTTCGTCGAGGCCCACGGTGGACAGAAGACCGACATTTCGATCTTCGGCCAGGAGTCCAACCCCACCACCTGGCGGCTGGCGCACATGAACCTCGCCATCCGGGGCATCGAGGCCAATCTCGGCTCACAGCCCGCCGACAGCTTCCTGCGTAACCTCCATCCGGACCTCAAGGCGGACTACATCCTCGCCAATCCGCCGTTCAACATCTCGGACTGGTCGGGCAAACTGCTGGCCGACGACGTGCGCTGGCGCTACGGCACGCCGCCCGTCGGCAACGCCAACTATGCCTGGATCCAGCACTTCATCCACCACCTGGCGCCGCCCAACGGCCACGGCGGCGGAGTTGCCGGCTTCGTCATGGCCAACGGTTCGCTCTCCACCGGCTCCGGCGGTGAGGGCGAAATCCGCCAGCGCATCGTCGAGGCCGATCAGGTGGATTGCATCGTCGCGCTGCCAGCGCAGCTCTTCCTCACCACCGGCATCCCCGCCTGCCTCTGGTTCCTCACCCGCGACAAGACCGGCAGGAACCTCAAGCAAGGCGGGCGTGACCGCGAGGGCGAGACGCTCTTCATCGACGCCCGAAAGCTCGGCACGATGCTGACCCGTACCCTCCGCGTGCTCACCGGCGGCGACGACGGCGAAAGCATGCTGGCCGACGGGATGGGCGACCCTAACTTCGACTCCGACCTTGGCCGCATCGTCTACGCCTTCCGCCAGTGGCGCGGCGAGCCGGCGCCCGACTGGTGGGATGAGGTACAGCACGGTGCCTGGGCCTACCGCGACATCTCCGGCTTCTGCAAGGTGAAGACGCTTGAGGGGATCAAGAAGCACGGCTTCGTGCTCACGCCCGGCCGCTACGTCGGTGCAGAGGAGCCGGAAGACGACGGCGAACCCTTCGCCGAGAAGTATCCCCGACTGCTTGCGGAGTTAGAGGAGCACTTTGCCGATGAGGAGCGGTTGATGGGGGTGGTGCGGAAACGCCTGACTGGCGTTGAAGCTGATGAGGGTGGCGCATGAGGCCGCCGTACTCGCGCGACACCTGGATCCCACACTCTACCGGTGACCTGATCGCCGAAGGCAGTCTGTCGATTGGTGACGGTTATCGCGCGAAGAATTCCGAGCTGTCTACGTCTGGGCTCCCATTTGCAAGGGCCGGCAACATTGACGGTGGCTTTCAGTTTGATGAGGCAGATCGATTCCCCGAACAGGACTTGGCCAAGGTAGGAGATAAAGTCAGTCAGCCATCAGATGTGGTGTTCACGTCGAAGGGAACGGTCGGCCGCCTCGCGTTCGTCCGCGAGACAACGCCACGCTTCGTATACGCGCCGCAGCTTTGCTTCTGGCGGGCACTAGCCACTGATGTGATCGACGCGCGTTGGCTCTACTACTGGATGTGTGGCGCCGAGTTCACGCAACAGATCTCCGGTGTCAAAGGGCAAACTGACATGGCCGACTATGTCAATCTCACGGACCAGCGCCGAATGGCGATCACGCTTCCTCCCACTTCAATTCAACGCGCCATCGCCGGTGTCCTCGGCGCGCTGGACGACAAGATCGAGCAGAACCGACGGACGGCGCGGACGCTGGAGCGTCTGGCACGTGCAATTTTCCGGGCGTGGTTCGTAGACTGCGAACCGGTGAAGGCCAAGGTCGCTGGCGCGACATCCTTCCCCTCTATGCTTAAGGCGGTCTTTGAGGCCCTGCCCACCCGCTTCGTCGATTCCGAGATCGGCCCCGTTCCGGAGGGGTGGGAGCTGAAGCCGATCGCAACGATTGCGACCTTCCTGAACGGACTGGCACTTCAGAAGTACCCGCCTCGCGGTGATGGCGAAGACTTGCGCGTGATCAAGATCGCCGAACTCCGCAAGGGTTCAGTAGAAGGTGCCGCCTGGTCGAACGGCGATGTGGCCGAGCAGTATGTGATCGGCGATGGTGATTTGTTGTTCTCGTGGTCCGGCACCCTCGAAGCCGAGTTCTGGTTCGGCGGCAAGGGCACGCTGAATCAGCACCTGTTCAAGGTCACGTCGTCGCGCTTCCAGAGGTGGTTTTGCTTCCTTTGGATTCGGCAGCACCTACCGTGGTTCCGCGCCATCGCGTCAAGTAAGGCAACAACGATGGGGCACATCAAGCGTGGACACCTTCAAGAAACGCTGGTCGTCGTGCCTCCGAATGAGGTTCTTCATGAAGCGAACGAAGTAATTGGCTCGATTTACGATCTCTTCGGCCAGCTGATGATCGAATCACGGAAGCTGGCGGCGATGCGCGACGTGCTCCTTCCGAAGTTGCTGTCCGGAGAAGCGCGGGTACGGGTGGATGGAGGGACCGATAGTGAGTCCTGACCGACCCTTCGAACTCCATAGCTGTCGCCAACTCTTCGAACTGTATCCAGCTTCAACATCGTTGAGACCTGCAGTCGAGGTCATCGAACGCACAATCCAGAATGAACCCGGTATTGCATTCACACACTGCCGAGGCTTACTGGAAACCGTCTGCGTCACGATACTCGCGGACCGCGGCATCAAGATCCCGCCGAATTCCAAGCCGAACTGGCTCATGACGCAGGCAATCAAGACGTTGCAACTGACAGATCTGAACCCCGACGACAAGGAAGCTGACCATGGCGTTGCCAGTATCCTGCGGGGACTGAACTCACTGGTTGACGGTGTCGTGGCCTTGCGCAAGAGCCAAGGTGTCGGGCCACATGGTCGGGACGCGCTGGAACATGTGCTTTCCGTTGATTATGCAATGCTGACCGCAACAGCGGTCGATGCAGCTGTCGGGCTTGTGTTCCGGCTACATCGAGAGCAAATCGGCCGCGATCCGATCAACTACTTGAGATTCGGAGTTCACGAAGATTTCGACAGCTTTCTTGACGCCAAGTACTCAGACATCGAGATCGAAGAGGTTCCGATCAGTGCGAGTCAGGCGCTTCATCACCAGGATCGCTTGGCCTATCGCAAGAGCCTTGTGGAGTTCAGAAACCGATCCGAAGCGGAGAACGAGGAGATAGCGGAAGGCGAGAGCTTGTCGGAGGACTCCGGTGGATGAACTGACTGCAGAACTCGCTGCCGCTGCGTGGTTTGAGTCTGTAGGGATTCCCGTCATGTCGGCATCCGAACTGACCGAAGAGTGTCAGTTCGGACCGGGAAGCGTGATTCTGACCACGGTACTGAGCGGTGTTATTCGTCGTCTCAACCCCGATCTGCCGCACGACACCATTGAGGAGGTCGTGCGCATCCTGTCGCGTCCGCCGCACCCGACGCTGATCCAGAACAACCGTTGGTTCCACGCGCTGGTCACCGACGGCGTCGAGATCGAGTACCGGGAATCGAAGAGCGGCGAGACGCGCGGCGACCGCGCGCGGCTGGTCGATTTCGACAACCCGGCCGCGAACGATCTCCTGGTAGTGCGCCAACTCACCGCTACTGGAGTTTCGGGCAAGGTGATCCGTCCTGACCTGACGGTGTTCCTGAACGGGCTGCCGGTGGCGGTGATCGAGCTGAAAGACCCGACCGACACTCAGGCAGACCTGGGCGCGGCCATCGACCAGCTCGACCGTTACATGCAGACCACCCCCGACCTGTTCGTGTCGAACCTGGCGCTGGTGGTGTCTGACGGCATGCTGACCCGCGTCGGCTCGATCACCAGCGGGCGCAGCCGCTTCATGCCCTGGCGCCCGATCGACGATCGTGAGGGTGGAGGCGCGCCGACACTGGAGGCGCTGATCCGGGTCCTGTTCGATCCGCGGACGTTGGTCGACTACCTGCGGACCTGCGTCACCTTCGAGGAGGACGCGCGTGGCGAGATCACCAAAAAGATCGCGGGCTACCACCAGTTCCGCGCGGTGCGCAAGGCGCGCGCCAGCGTGCTTGCGCGTCTCAAGCCGCCGTCCGGCACGGGCGACGGTCGCGGGGGCGTGATCTGGCACACCCAGGGCTCGGGAAAGTCGCTGACGATGCTGATGCTGGCCGGGGGGCTGATCTGCGAGTTGCGCATGACCAACCCAACGATCGTCATGATCACCGACCGCAACGATCTGGACGATCAGCTCTTCGACACCTTCGCCGCCGGGCGCGCGCTGCTTCGGCAGGACCCGGTTCAGGCCGTGAGCCGTGAGCATCTCAAGGCGCTGCTCGACCGCGCGGTGGGCGGTGTGGTGTTCACGACGATTCAGAAGTTCGCCGAGGCGCACGGCGTGGTCTCGGAGCGCTCGAACGTGGTCGTTATGGCCGACGAGGCCCACCGCAGCCAGTACGGCTTCGTCGAGGGCGGCGCGCGCTGGATGCGTGAGGCGCTGCCGAACGCCACGTTCGTCGGCTTCACCGGCACGCCGCTGGAGCGCGACGACAGAAACACGATCCACGTCTTCGGCGAATACGCGGACGTCTACGACATTCGCCAGGCCGTCGAGGACGGCGCCACACGGCCGCTCTACTACGAATCCCGCATCATCAAACTGAAGGTGGACGAGGAGGGCGCGCGCGTCGCCGAAAAAGAGGTTGAGTACGTCACCAACGCCGACCGCGGCGGGGAAGGGGCGGAGGACAGTATTCGCGTACCGCTGGAGTCCCTGGTCGGCGCTCAGGAGCGCATCGAACGCCTAGCGGCGTTCATCGTCGAGCACTGGGAGAAGCGCCGCGCCGCGATGGAAGGCAAGGCGATGGTGCTGACCATGAGCCGCGACATCGCCGCGCGGCTCTACGAGGCGATCCGCACGCTGCGCCCGGACTGGCACGACATCGACGACGAACGGGGGGCGATGAAGGTGGTCGTGACCGGCACCAACGAAGATCCCGAGCCGCTCAGGAACCATGTGCACACCAAAGCCGCCCGCAAGCGTCTGGCGGAGCGCTTCAAGGCCCCCCACGACGACCTACGCCTGGTGATCGTCTGTGACATGTGGCTGACCGGCTTCGACTGCCCGCCGGCGCACACCATGTATCTGGATAAGCCGTTGGCCGGGCACAACCTGATGCAGGCCATCGCGCGCGTGAATCGCGTCTACGGCGACAAGCCCGGCGGATTGATCGTGGACCTGCTGGGCCTGGCCGACCAGTTGGCAGATGCGCTCGCGACCTACACCCAGGCCGGCGGCACGGGCGAAGCCGTCAGGAAGGTGCAAAACGAGGCTGTGCCTGCCATGCAGGCGGCCTTCGAGAAACTACGCGGCTTCTTCCACGGTTGCGACTACGAGCAGGCGCTCGACGCCAAACCGCAAGCCGTGCTTCTGGTGTATCTACGCGCGATCGATCACGTCTTTGGGCAGAACGACGGCTGGAAGCGCCTCCGCACGCTGGTCAAGGAACTGTCGGCGGCCTTCGCGCTGGCGGTTCCGCGCCCGGAGACCGAGGCCATCACGCCCCATCTCGTCTTCTTCCAGCGCGTGGTGGCGATGATTCGAAAACGACTGGCCGACGATACCGGCGGTGGTGCCGGTCACGCTCGGCAACGCGACATCGACGCCGCCGTGCGCCAGGTGATCGGCGGCGCGATCGATGCCGACGAAGTGATCGACCTGTTCGCCGTCGCGGGGCTGTCGGAAGCCCGCGTCGACATCCTTAGCGATGCGTTCCTCGGTCGGGTGGCGGCGCTGGAGCAGAAGAACCTGGCCTTGGAGACGCTGCGCAAGCTGCTCAACGACCAGATTCGCATCACCGAGCGCACGAACATTATCCAGAGCCGCAAGTTCCGCGAGGCGCTCGAAGACGCGATGCTGCGCTATACGAACAAGGCGATCACCACCGCCGAGATGATCTCGCAGCTGATCGACTTGGCGAAGAGCCTGCGAGACGCGCAACGGCACGGCGAAGAACTCGGCCTGAGCGGCGAGGAAACCGCCTTCTACGACGCTCTGGCGGAGAACGGGTCAGCCAGAGAAGCGATGCAGAGCGATACGCTGCGTCTCATGGCCCGGGAACTGACCGAAATGGTCAAGAAGATGCCCAAGCTTGACTGGACCCAGCGCGAGTCGGTACGGGCGAGCCTGCGGCGCAATGTTCGGCGGCTGCTGGCAAAGTACGGCTACCCTCCGGATCTGGCCGAAGACGCGACGCAGCTCGTCTTGCGACAGGCGGAATTGTCAACGGAGAACTCGGAGTAAATCAGGATGGCTTGGCCTCGCCGCTACTGTTTGGTAGCGCCATTCGACAAGCAGCGCGCCAGTTGACGCGGGTCGCCGGCCCGAAACTCGTGGAAGCACGCCGCACCGTGATCCTGGGCGAGCGAATCCTTCACCATAACGGGACTTATGGATCATCTTTCCGACTGCGGTGTTACCCCTTTCCGGGGGGAAGAATTGACCCTGAGCGACCCCAAAGGCTGCGTGGCCGGAGTGCAACATCGGACCCCACGCCGGGGCCAAGAATCGACGATTCTGGGAGGGGGGGCGCTCAGGGCTTTTCGGATGGCCACGGGCGTGGCCACGTGTAGTCAGATGGCTTTCAATATGGGCATTACCATCGAGAAGGTGCTACAGACAGTCTCCGGCGTCAAATTGCCGGGTGGTGTTGTCGGCAAGGTTAGCCTCGTGTTGATCGTGGTCTCCATCTGTGTTTGCGGCATGGCTGCCTACTCAGAAAATGAATGGATCATTGGCGGCGGTATTGCGGGGACCTTTATTCTAGTTTTTACGATACTGTGGCGTCTGATCAATTTTGCGGACCGTAATCCGCAAGCAGCTCTACTCGAAGGCGCAGAATTTATTATCCACGAGCGGATTCGTATGGGAACCAAGGCCAATCCGTCGATTCCGTTGGAGATCGACGCTCTAACAGAAGAGGGGCATGAAGAACTACCTCCGGGCGAAGAAGCTCTCCTAGATAAGCCCGACGAAGTACCGGCGCTCCCTGCCGTCGTGCCCACCGATGGAGGAGAGCGTAATGGCTGAGTTTTTTCATATCTACATCTCGCCGCACAAGAATGCTACTCAGGAAGACGTGGAGAAGAAGCTGAACCTTGCGATTGATTGGTATCGATATACCAAAGGCGGGTACGTCGTGTCCACCACTTCAAGTTCAGCTAAGTGGAAAGCTCGGCTGATCAATTTCGTGAAGCCAGATGGCATACTGTTCATCTGCAAACTGGACGTGAGCACGCGTCAGGGCTGGATGACCAAGGACTTTTGGGAGTGGCTAAAGAAGAAACGATTTTAAGGCCGGCGAACTGGCTATGCATCGCCCGCCGGTGACCAACAAGGCCGTGGAACGGGCCGATCCGGTTGCCGTTGGGCGACTTCCCAGCTGGACTAGAAATCGAGGGGGCCATGACGCTGCTATTCATCGATACGAACATTCCTTTGCCCTTGCGGCCGCCGTTCCAGGACAGCGAAGGCCGAACTGGCCGCGCGGGCGAAGGCCGTGCCGAAGAAAGCGCCCGAGCAGGGGATGTCCACATTCTCTGGGGCTGCCGTTAAGCTGAGGGGCCACACAGATCCAAGATCCGATGTCCATGGCAACAAGTACTCCGTCCATTACGACGAAGCCGATCGATCAGGAGGGACTCCTGTACCAGCGCCGTGCCTTCTCGGCCCTCCCCTTGCTGGTCAGACAGGCTGAGGCGGGACAAACCATTCACTACGGGCAACTTGCCCGTGAGCTCGGAATGCCGAATCCTCGAAACCTGAATCACGTTCTAGGTTCCATCGGTACTTCTTTACGGAACCTTGGCCAGCTCTGGGGGGAAGGGCCGCTAGAGGAAGCCCCAGGCGGGCTTGCGCAGACGCCCGTGGAGACACTCTGTTAGTTGAGTTGCGACCGCTCCTGCATATCCATCCGCACCCCCAGAACTCGAAGCGCCTCCATCTTCGCTTTCACCTCGGAAGGGCCGATCACCCGGAGCGTGTCAAATAACTCGCGCAGGCTCTCCGGTCCCAACCCACAAACGTGAAGAGCATCGGCGACCTGAGCGCAGTCGGGGCACAGTGTCTGTCCAGTCCTCCCGATGTCTTCACCCTCGACGCCGCACAGCGTGATCGACTCGCTGCAGGACTGGCCCACCCAGTCCACGCGCAAGTGGCGATAACGTCCTTGGTTTTTCATGGCCTTTAGAGATTACCTCAGTTGTGCTTTCCATCCGGGGCGGGGTTGTGGTGGTGCGGCGTCCCTTCCCGGCGCAGCGCCTGGATGGAGATCTCTTGGACGGAGGCATCGGAGGGCATTACATTATTGAGTCCATAACCAAACAAAGACGAGCTGATATGCAAAGCCCAGGCGGTGCGGATCACCGCGACACGCGGCGATCTCCAGCAGCGCTGTTTTGGTCAGAGACGAGTCACGGATCAAGTGGCTTCGAGAAGGAAAAATCATGGCCAGGTGTCGATAAAAACAGGTTTATGCTTCGACACTGAGCCTTCCCTGTCGCCGTGAGCGGGGATCTCGAATGACGATCTCCACATCACGCCCAAGTGTCGTCAACAGGCGCAGGAGGCGCTCGATGGAATACTCTCGAAAGCTTCCCCGTAGGAGGCGTGAAACGTCAGGTTGGGACAGTCCTAGCAACTTCGCCGCCTCGACCTGCTTGAGTCCGCGCTGGCGAACGATCTTGTCAATGCGGGTGACGAGCTCTGCTTTTAACAGGTGAGCCTCGGCGTCAGGGCGCCCCAGGTCCGCGAACACGTTTCCGCTGCCACGTTCGATCTTTATTTTTTTCGTCTTCATTGATCTACCCTGCACCATAGGTTTCCGTGTAGTGCTGCTCCGCCGCCTTCAGCCTGTGCTTGACCAGATCGATCTCCTGCTTTGGTGTCGCGGTGCCCCGTCTGGCTTTCTTTTGGAAGGCATGCAGGACATAAACGGCGGCCTTGAACCGAACCGTGTACACCGCCCGGTAGGTATCGCCGTCGTGACGTGAGACGACCTCTAGGACATGGGCACCCAACCCCTTGAGCGGTTTGGCGTCGCGGTGTTTGAGTCCGGCCTGGGCCTGATATAGAGCAAAGCCGGCCTGGTCTTGCACGGCGGCTGGAAACTTCTTCAGATCTCCTTTGCTCGAGCCGACCCATTCGACAGGCTTCAGCACCTCTTTGGCCATGTCTCAATATAGCGGTTTAACCATACTTACTGTAAGCGCCATTCTGATGGCCACCTTTTCCTGACGGAACTCGATCGTCTCGCCGGCAGCCGCGAAGAGTTCGCATTCGAGAGCACGTTAAGTGGGGGTCACTCCTCCATTGGTTAGAAATTGCATGTTAAGAAGTGCCGCGGGCGAGGAGGTCGAGCAGGCTGTCACGCTGCAGCACCTCTTCCCACAGGTATGCCGTGCGGTAGGTCCGACCCGCTGGATCAGGCGGGTTTCCGGCTGCTCCGTCGCAACCCTTGTTGAAGGGGAGAAAACGTGTCGCCGTCCCCGCCAGGCGGGTGGTCATGAACACCGACTCGGTGTCGCAGCAGGCCGGCGATTTGCCAGATCAGGTTCGCGAAGTAGTTGTGGTCAGGCATTGCTCAGTTTGGTGCTCCAGCACCATCCGGATTGAAACACCACGTTGTACTTGCCGGGTGAGACCAGATCGGTTTTCGTGATGTCGACCTCTGACATTTACTGTTTCTCTTCAGGGTAGCGACCAGATTGCTGTTGAAATACAACATAAGGATCCGTTTCTAGCGGACAAGGGCGCGATCTAGCACGTACTGGCCGTACAGGATCACGTGGCGATCTCCAACAGGTCTGTTTTGGTCAGAGACGAGTCACGGATCAACTGGCTTCGCGACGGAAGGATCATGGCCAAGTGTCGATAATAACGAGCGTCTTGCTCGGCGCTAGTTGACTACACAATGTTATGGATACTATAGTCGTTAACCGTCCGAAACAGGACCCATTTCACCTTTTCTTGGACGCCGCCTTGAAAACCGTCGCCTACCTCCGCGTCTCCACTCGTTCGCAGGACCTCGCCAACCAGAAGCTGGCCATCCTCGAGTTCAGCCAGAAACGGCGCTTCCCGATCGACCAGTTCATCGAGTCCCGGATCTCGTCGCGCAAGAGTCCGATCGAGCGCCGCATCGACGAGATGTTGGGGATGCTTCAGCCCGGCGACCGCCTGCTGGTCAGCGAGTTGTCGCGGCTCGGCCGCAGCCTCTCTCAGGTGATCCAGATCGTGGAGACCCTGGTCCGGCGCAAGATCCGCTTCATCGCCATCAAGGAGGCGATCGAGTTCGACGGCAAGCAGGACCTGCGGACCAAGGTGATGATCGCGCTGTTCGGATTGTTTGCCGAGGTCGAGCGGGACCTGATCTCAGAACGGACCAAGGAAGGACTCGCCGCTGCCAAAGCCAAGGGGAAACTGCTCGGCCGGCCCAAGGGGGCCTTGGGAACATCCAGGCTCGACGGCAAGGAGCAAGACATCCGGGCGCTGTTGGGCAAGGATGTCTCCAAGGCCTCCATCGCCAAGATACTCGACGTCTCCCGCTCCGCCCTCTACCACTTCATCCAGACCCGCAAGATCGCTCCAGGCTGACCCCAAGGCTCGGACCGCCCTTATGTTGTATTTCAACAGTAATCTGGGCGCTACCCTTTCAAGGTCCATCCCGCCACCGTCTCGCGGCTGCTCGAGCGAAAGCCCTAGACGGCTTCGAACCACGTCACTCGCGCCCACCACTAGGTAGGCGTCCTTCACGAAGTCGATATGATGGAGGAGGTCGGAGACGAGTGCATTTCGCCAGATAAAGTTACTCTGTGACAGTCCACTAGTGCTCGTCGTCATCCGTCACCCGGAAGCCGATCGGATGTTTTCTCGGCGGTTCGGGCGGCCCCAGTAACCCTTGGATGTGCTCGAAGAGGATGCCGATTGCCTGGTCGTGCTGCGCGACCTTGCGGGCCAGCTCCTCGCCCAGGAACCGGAGAAGGGCGGAGCACGGAAATCCCGTGTGGCGGTGCCCCAGGAGTGGCTGGAGAAGATCCGCAAGGCGTGGGAGCGGGAGGCGAATGGGGCGCTCGAGCGAGCGGACCGGGGGGGGATCGACCACCACAGCCTGGCCAACCAGCGGGACGAGGCGTAGCGATCCGGCGACCTGGAGCGGACGGCCGAGTTGAGCCGGGAGCCTAATGTCCACCTCGGCCCGCAGATGTTCGCAGAGTTGCCGGGGGAGCAGGACTCGTTGGATCCTCGACGAGGTCCTAGTTCAGGCTCGGCCCGGGTGTCTCGAGGCGGTTGCTGGTTGATCGTCGCCAGATACTGCCGGTCGTCGTTTCGCTACTACGACTCCCCCGGCTACCGCTACATCAGCCTCGGCTTCCGTCTGCTGAGGATTGTGCCGCAGCGCTGGGCTCTCTTACACTCCTACCCTGTGAACCACGACGTTAGCAACGGCCGGCGGCAAGCCGCGAAAGCGGGCGCGGGAACGCCCGAGCCGAGCGGAGAACCGCCAGCCTCGGGCTGGGCGATTTTCCCGGGTGCGAGTGTCATGCTCGATCTTTGACCTCCCGTCCCTCCAACAACCGCGCCCCGCAGTCGGCGCACACATCCGCGGGGGCCAGCTCGATTGTTGTGACGGCCTGCATGGTGAGGGTTGCGTCGTTTCCGCCGCAGGCGTCCAGGCGGCATTGCTCGCAGACGTAGGGGCCGCCGGTCGGCTTCGGGTTGCGCCATGCGCCGCCCCGTGCCAACGCCCAATACCTGGTCATGGTTCCTCCCGCATTTCCAGCCATGTCCAGGCTGCGTCCAACCGTCTTCTTTTGACTGCTATAGATGGCCGTATGATACACAGTTTTGTGAGACAGCAAAACAGGACGGTTTCGGTCGGGGTTTCAGCCCCGAAACCGGGCCCCTGGAAAACGTCTCGTCAAACGCTTGTTTTTTGAGACGCCATGGAGACGCCCCTGGCGGCACGAGATCAGTGGATTGAACTGGCGAAGAGGGTCGACGAAAAGGTCGCCGGCAGGATGCGGCTGCTCCACACGCTGTAGGTACCCCTTCTTCTGCAGCGTAACCAGGCGGTTCCCTGCTGCCGTTTTCTCGATATTGACCTGCTCGGCAAGGCTCAAAGCGGTAACGGTCCCACCGGCTTGCGAGACCAGGTGCAGGGTTTCACGATCCTTCGCGGTGAGTACACCGACGGGTTCTGCGTCCTTGAGGTCGGCGGAAGAGGAGCATACGAACAGGGCAACGTTCCTCGACGCGGCGACATCGCCAATCACGCTTCGGGTGTCCTCGTCTTCACTGCAAATGAACAACGAGAAATTGCCGTATCGCCCGGCTTTCACGTCTTCCCCCGAGCACAAAACCACTGCGTACACGCATTGCCACAACCATGCGTTGCGACACCATACATGTACCTCCCATCAAAACATTTGACAGCAAAACAGCCTATAATGGCTGAATTCGACATTTGCGGAGAGGGATGACCTACCGGTGCGAGCAGGAGCTTGTTGACCACTTTCTAGACGTGATCGGCACTGATCAAGCTCCGTGGGGTCCGCTCGTTCTGATGCCCGAGTTTTTTTACCACCGGGGCCGCGTCGATGTTGTCGGCGTCTCACCGAGCGGAGAAGTGGTAGCGTTCGAGGCGAAGTTGACCCGTTGGCGAGAAGCTCTTCAGCAGGCGTACCGCAACACTTGTTTCGCCCATAAGTCGTACGTCCTCCTCCCGAGGGCAACTGCCGGGCGCGCTCAACAGTACTCGGCCGAGTTCGCCCGCCGGGGTGTGGGTCTCTGCTCGCTGGTCGAGAACAACCTAGTTGTGGTCCACGATTCCCGGTTGAATAAACCGATTCACCAGTGGCTCGTGGAAAAGGCTTGTGCTCGCGCTACCGTGGAGCAGAGTCGTTGCGATGGAACTGCCTGACCTGGAAAGTGTTGCGCGTGCAATCTGCTTGGCTGAGAACCTATCGTTTCAGGGCCATGTCGGAGAGGGTGCATTCAAGGAGACCTTCAAAATCAGCGGCGACGGTGTGGTTAATGCTCTGAAGGTGTACCGACCTGAGGCATCCGTCGAACGAGCTACTCGAGAAATCGACGCGATGACCCGGTGCAATCACCCGAACATTGCCCGCTTTATCTGCATCAACTGGCACACGATTGGATCAAAATCGTTTCTCTATTCGCTCGAGGAGTTCGTTGGTGGTGGCTCACTAGCGGCACGGCTAACAACTCAAGGGCTCTACACACTCAACACCGTCCATAGGATCGGCACACTGCTGATCGACGCCGTCTCGCATATCGAAGCTCTTGGCCTTGTACATCGGGACCTCAAACCAGAAAATGTGATGCTCCGCAAGGACGGCGAGACGCCGGTGGTGATCGACTTTGGGCTTGTGCGTGATCTTACCGCTGCATCGATTACTCCGACATGGGCGATTCAAGGACCAGGAACGCCGCGCTATGCGCCGCCGGAACAGCTTCTGAACGAAAAGGCGCTCATCGATTGGAGGTCAAATCAATTTTCACTTGGCGTAATGCTCTCCTATGCTGTGTTCGGCTTCCATCCATACGAGGAGACGAGCGACTCGACAGTCAACACCGTGGAACGTGTGAGCCAGCGAAAGGGTCCCACATCACGATTTCGAGATTCCGCGACAAATGCCTGCCTCACGGCGCTTCCCAAAATGGTTTCGGCTTGGCCAGTTGAACGGTTTCGTAGACCGAATATGCTCGCTCGAGCCTGGGCCGATCAAGAGAGGCTCTCGTAGTGGGTACCTACCACCAGATGGGCCACGATGCGGAGAACCTGTTAGGTGTTCCAGAGCTCGCCAGCTACCGCGGCGCCATTCTGAGCCCGGTCAACTACTGTCAAAACAAAGTGATCGCTCAAATCCAAAAAGGGCGGGCGCATCAGGCATTCGAGACGATATTCGATCCGCAGCTATACTACCCCAAGACTCAACGCAGGGTTCTCCGCGAATGGCCATATTTTCCTGCCGACTTTGATACAGCAGATCTCAAATCTCCAGCTTGGTGGGGCCGGATCGTCAACCTAATTGCGACTACGTGCGAGCAGATCAAGCCGACGGCTGTGTGTTCACCAGCAGTTGTGCCACGGGTGTTCCAGAAAGACTATTTCTCGCTGCTCGTCGATGTCGCGGACAAACTCTGCACACGGTTAAACGGGAGTGGGATTCGGCCGATTCAGACCGCACTCGTCGGCCTAGATGACCTCACAACACCAAACCGATCACTCGAGATCAGCTCGATCTTGTCGGCGAGTCCTTGTAATCAAGTGTACCTGGTATTCATCGGCACTACGGACCCTCGACGAGAACTTGCAGAAGTCGAGTCGATCAAAGGAGCCATGCGCCTCATTGCCACCCTCAGCAAAGCGGAGATCGATGTTGTCGTTGGATTCTGCTCCTCCGACGTCGTGTTGTGGAAAGCTGCGGGCGCGTCGTCCTGTGCAACTGGAAAATTCTTCAACCTTCGTCGCTTCAACAGCTCCCGCTTCGAGGAGCCATCCCAAGGTGGTGGGCAGCTTCCGTACTGGTTCGAGGAATCGCTTCTTGCATTCCTGCGCGAGTCGGATCTTGCCAGAATTAAGGATCGTGGCCTCCTAAGCGGGGCAAGTCGGAGAAACCCGTTCGGTAAACGTATCCTGACGCAGTTTAGTTCTCAGCCTGGTTCTCCGTGGTTGGGTTTGGGCTGGCGACAGTTCATGTACTGGTTCTCGGACTTCGAGAGTCGATTTAATTCCGGCAAAGTCGACGTCCGGAAGTTTCTTTCCAACACCGAAAAAAGGTGGCGCAGGCTTGAAGATGACGATGTTTTGATGGAGGAACTGCGGAACGATGGAGCGTGGCTTCGTCCATGGAGACGCGCCCTGTACGAGTTTACGACCTCCTGACCGGCTGTTGTCATCTTTGACACACATCCGCCCACCTCAACCGGCGCTTTAAGGGTAGCGCCCACATTCGTGTTGAAATACAACATTGCTCCTCTCCCAAAAGTGTGATCACGATTGCTGCGGCAGCGGCAGCTGGGCGCAGCAGTGGTAGATGGCGGCCACGTAGTGCTCAACGCTGCGGAAGCCGAACGCACGGTGGCTCACCAGTTTGATCTTGTTGTTCATCCCTTCCAGGGCGCCGTTTGACAAGCGCAGCTTCGTCCACGCCAGCACACCGTCTAGATGCCCGCGCAGCATCCGCACCAGCTTTTTGAACGGTTCGAGCCGTGAGCGCATCGCCGCGTGCATCCAGCGCTCCAAGTGCTCGCGTGCCCGCTTCGGCTGTTTGTACTCAAAGAAGAGTTGGAACGACTCCTTCAAGTAATAGGCCCGCGTGATCGGCGTATTCCACCGCACCAGCGTCGAAAGCCGCTCCTTTTGATCAGGCTTCAGGTTCCAAGGGTTCTTCAGCAGCAGGTAGCGCACGCCTTTGAACTGCACCTTCTCGCGTCGGCTGAGCTGGCGCATCTGAGCGCGTCGCACCTCGTCAACGGCGCGGTTGAGGTGCTGCACCAAGTGAAAGCGGTCGAACAGGATCTGCGCCTGAGGGACGTGCTCGCGCACCGCCTTGGCATAAGCCGCCCCTTGCATGGCTGTGTCATAGTCGCCGCGAGCGGCAAGTGCGCGTAGGGCAGCAAAGTCGCCTTGCTCAGCGGCCTTGCGGAACCACCGCGCCGCTTCAGCATCGTCCTCCGGCACACCCAAGCTGTTGGCGTACATAACACCGAGGTTGAGCTGGGCTTCGGCGTTTCCTTGCTCGGCGTGAACGCGGAACCCTCGCATCGCTGTGGCATAGTCGCCGCGTTCATACGCCGCCACGGCTTCGTCAAATGTCTGCTCCGCGGCGACCAGCGTGCCGGGCAGCGCAGCCAGCACCGCCACGGCGACAATGCCGCGCCGAATTAGCCGGTTTTTAATGTGTGTTTGTAGCATCAGTGGATCTGGAACATCTCGGTCTTAGGCTACTGGAAAGTTCACCTGGCCCACCAGTAGCCCAGCGCCGCCGCCTTCCAGCACCGCCACCGTATCGGCGTATTCCTCAAGCGCCACTTGGCCCTTCGGCGTCAGGCCGTAGACCCCGCGGGGCGTATCGGCGGGGCGTTCGAACCAGCCATAGTGGTCGGCGCGCATCATGGCTCCGGCCTTGGCGACGCCGGTGTCCCTGGCGACGATCGCAGCCTTTGCCGCTCCGTTGCGGCGGAGGTGCGCGGCGCAGCGCAGAGCGTCCTGCCGGTAGGCGGTCATGATCTTGCGGCGGTTCGAGCCGCCCTCGTTCGGATCACCCACCCGGTGCTGGAACTCCCGCAGCAGCCGCCCGATCGCGGGTTTGCGCTTGCGTGGCCGGTACGGCGCCGGGTCGAGCAGCGCCTCCACGAATGGCGTGGGCTTGAGCCGGACTGTCAACAGCCCGAGTCCGAGCCGGCGGCAGAGCGCCAGCGCGTCCTGCCGCCGGGCCGTGCGGACGGAAAACGGCGGAATCGCGAGATAGACAGTGTCGGAGAGGCCCTGCCGGGCGATTCCCTGAAAGACCAGCGGCAGGGAGAAGCCGGTCTTCAACTCGACAATGACGGGCGGTTCCCGGTCGCGGATCGCGACCAGATCGCAGCCGTTGACTTCTCCTTTCACGGCATAGCCTTGCGCTTCGAGGAAAGCCTTTACCGGGGAATAGAGGGCGTCTTCGCGCATGGACTGGAATCTACCATGAAGAGTTTGGTATGAAAGCGGAGGGTCGGGGCCCCGCTTCGAGGCGATTTGCAAACGGCTGAATGCACTGTTGTGAGATAAACACCACTTACCCGCAGCATCGGCGTCGGTTTTCGTGTGTCCGTGTCTTGTCCCTGCCCACGGGAGAATGACGAAAAGCCCTTAAGGGTTCGACTTGCTCTTCGAACTCAGGACTTGACCCTGCAAGGCGAAGAACTACGGCAATCCAGATGCGCCCACGTCGTTCGATCCCGGCCTCTACAGGCAGCGGAAAATCGGTATCAACTTCGACGTCTCCTAAGCCGTCAACGACATGCTCAACCTCGCCGTTGGCACCGAATGGTGTAACGAGCATTTCACGATTGGCCTCGGCCAGCGCAAGTCGTGGGACTTCGGTCCCTTCTCCCCGGCGCCGCTAAATACGACCCGCAGTTCTCCGGACCGCAACGCAATGCCGGCGAAAAGATCCCCGAGGCGGCGCAAGCGGTCGAGGTGAGGGGATGTCATGGAACGCAGGGCGCTGAGGATTTCGTCAAGTCGATGAAACCAGGCTGGTTGGGCGGTCATCTGGGAAGCTCCTTCTCTACTACACGTTAGGGAGCGATCCGGCATTATGGCCTGCCCGGGAGCGGCGGGAGGGGGAGTTGATCACGCATGATAAAGGATATTATCATTCATGTCTTGAGGGGGGCCTCATGCCCAACTACCCGACACTGATTCCCAAGACCACAACCCCAACACCGGAAACTCTCCCGGGCGGCGGGATCCAGCTCCCCGCCCTCTTCTCCCCCGACTCGGCCACCGCCCAGCGCGTCCTCGAGTTCTTCACCGCCAACATCAGGAACCCTCACACCCGCAAGGCCTACGCCACCGCCGTCCGCGGCTTCGCCGCTTGGACGGACACCGTCGGCATCACCCATCTCCGCTACGTCGCACCACTCCATGTTGCCGCCTATATCGAGCAGTTGCAGAGCCGCCTGGCGGCTCCTTCGGTCAAACTCCAGCTGGCCGCGATCCGCATGCTCTTCGACTGGCTTGTGGTGGGCCAGATTGTCCCCACCAACCCGGCCAGCGCCGTGCGCGGGCCGAAGCATTCGCTCAAGAAGGGCAAGACGCCCGCGCTGACAGCTGAAGAAGCCCGCGACCTGCTTGATTCGATCGCCACGCGCTCCCCGGTGGGCCTGCGCGACCGGGCGCTGATCGCCTTGATGATCTATACCTTCGCGCGCGTGGGCGCGGTGCTCAAAATGCGCCTCGAGGACGTATTCACGCAAGGCCGCCACACCTGGGTGAGGCTCCACGAGAAAGGCGGCAAGCATCACCAGATGCCCTGTCACCACAAACTCGAGTCCTATCTGCAGCAGTACATCGAAGCTCTCGAGGCAACAGCGCTCGAGGCCGGCTCTCAGCTCGACTCCAAGGCCTGGACCTTCCCTACGGCCGCAGGACGCTCCGGCCGTCTCAGCAACCGCCCGATGGGCCAGGCCGACGTGTACCGCATGATCCGCCGCCGCGCCCTCGACGCGGGCATCGAGACGAAAATAGGCTGCCACAGCTTCCGCGCCACCGGCATCACGGAGTATTTGCGGAACGGGGGCAAACTCGAAGTGGCGCAGCAGATGGCCAACCACGAATCCGCCCGCACCACCGGGCTCTACGACAGACGCAACGACCAGGTCTCACTCGACGAGGTCGAGAGGATCCTGATTTAAAGAGCAACCGCCGCCGAGGGGCGGATGATGGTGGCCACAGCCGCCCGTCTACATCAACTGCCCGCCTGCGGCGAGGCTTCGCGGAGTTCTTTCACAGTGCCACCCAGACTGGGAAAGGCTTCAGCAATGGCGGCACCTTGCCAAAGTGAACGGTGTAGCCGCGCAAGTTTCATTTCGCCAGGAAGAGCGAAGATCGCCGGACGATTCTAAAGCAGCCGCGCATTAGCGGGGCTGATTACCCGCGCAATCATGGGCTTTCCACGCGCTTGAAAGAGCAGGTCGAGCGCTTCACCGAGCAGGGATTGAACGGAACTGTCCTCTTCGAGGGCGAGCTGTTTGAGCTGCTTCGAGACACTGGGATCGAAATAGCCGATGAGGGTCTTTTTTCCCCGGCGGCTGGGGGCTTGCATCGTGGGGCCTGTTCGTGTCTTGCCTGGCTGACGGTTTACAAGAACCGGATCGGGAGTGTCGGGTGCTGGCGCGGGCGAGCGCTCAAAGGTTTCAAGAGCAGCAGCAAGAGTCGGCGTCTTGGTCATGTTGACACACTTTCCTTATACGAGTACATGTAATCATGATTACATATTAATATGCATAACGCCCTGATTTCATTGGCGGCGGCTCCGTTGGGTTCGTGTTCCAAAACGGTCCTGCCTGCCGTGAGTGAGTGAACAAAAGCGATACGCTGGGTGATGCGGGTCTCGGCGGTGCGGATGCCGTAAGCCCGGATGGCCTGGACCGCTTGATCGGCCAGCGGGCCGCGCGGCGGGGCGGCATTGATAACCACCAGCGCAGGCTTCTTGGCGATTTGAGTCAGGTCCACGGAACTTGAAATCGCCCGAAGATCGAAGACCGCCGGACGACAGGGGATGAGAACCAGATCGGCAGCCCTCGCGGCGGCCAGCGCCGTTGCCTCGGAATGCGGAGCGGTGTCAATAATGCCAAGATCCGCACCGTGTTCCTTTGCGGTATGGAGGGCTTCGGCAAGGCGGCTCGCGTGGGCTGAAACGACAACTGGCGCGCCACCGTTTCGCTGATCGTGCCAGCTCTTCGCGCTGGCTTGCGGGTCAAGATCGATGACAACGGTCTGAAACCCGGCGGCCTCCGCCGCCCCGGCCAGGTTCAGAGCTAAGGTAGTCTTCCCCGCTCCGCCCTTCTGAGAAATGATTGAAACTGTTTTCATGCCACCAAATATTGTATCACAAGACTACATGTAATTAAGATTACTTACTTATATCATTACATATGATCTAGGGGGTGCGCCCCTGTAAACCTCTTTTTTTCTCTTTTTGTGAGCTTGCTCTTCGGGGCGGATGAACTACCGCCAAGGGGTGCTGATCCTTTACCCCTCGAAGCCCGCCATCGCTCCCACGGGCGTTCAGCTCGTGGAATAGCACACACCCATGAATCGGCGTAAGCGGGCACGCTAGCATCGGCGAAGGGTTCCGGTCCATCATGGAGATCAAGGAGGCAACGTCATGGCCGCAGGGAAGTCGAGCCGAATCAACCGCCAGTACAAGACGAAGTACAGAATCCAGAACTGGAGGGAGTACGAGCGTGGCCTCAGGAGCCGCGGGGACGTCACGATCTGGCTGAGCGAGGATGCGATTGTCGCGTGGATCCCACCGAAGAACGGTCTCCGCGGAGGGCAGCGGCGATACTCGAACCTCGCGATCCGGACCGCGTTGACGCTGCGGGTCGTCTTCGGCCTACCGCTTCGCCAGACGGAGGAGTTTCTGGACTCGCTGCTCAGCTTGATGAGCCGCGACCTCAAGGCCCCGGACCACACCACCCTCTCGCGCCGGAACCAAATCGTTGTGGTGCCGCCCCTGACCCGAGCCCACGACGGCCCGATCGACCTGATCGTTGATTCCACAGGGCTCAAGATTCTGGGTCGCGGCGAATGGAACGCGCACAAGCACAAGGCATCGAAGAAACGCCGGGATTGGCGGAAGCTGCAAATCGGAGTGGATGCGGAGGGGTTCATTGTGGCGGCCGAACTCACAGCGAGCAGCCGGGACGACGCCTCCACACTCCCTGATCTTCTCGCCCCGCTCGAAGTTCCCATCCGGCGTTTCACGGCGGACGGGGCCTACGACCACAGGTCGGTCTACGATCGGGCCAGCGCGGCCGGTACAGAGAACGTCGTGATTGTGATCCCCCCTCGTCGCTCTGCGCTGTCGGCGGGGCCCACCGACGGCCCCTGGGCGCAGCGTGAAGCGTCTCTTCAGAGGATTCGCAAGGTCGGGCGACGGGAGTGGCAGAAGGAGTCGGGCTACCGACAGCAGGCGCGCGTTGAGAACAGCTTCTTCCGATACAAGTCCGTGTTCGGAGGCGGCCTGAAGGCGAGGCACAGCAAGGCGCAACGCAGAGAAGCCGCGATCGGGTGTCACATCCTCAACCGGATGGCCGAGCTCGGTAGGCCATCGTCGTACGCTCTTGGTAGGTGATGGACCTGTGAGTCGGGTCCGTTGCGGGCCAGTTCCGATTCATGCACCAACGCCGCCTACTCGGGGTGTCGAGGGCGTCCAGGGCACTCTCCGGAGTGGCCAACCCGCCGTTTCTAAAACGTCAACCGCAACGTGAATTGGAACTGCCGAGGATCGAACGCCGAGGCGAATGAGAGCGGTTCCGTGACCGGACCGCGCTGCCCGACGAGCTTTGCCGGAAGGTCTTCGATGGACGTGTTCCCAACAACGCCGTTCACCGTCCTGAAATTGGTGCGGTTCAGCAGGTTGAACGCTTCGCCGCTGACCTGCAGGTTCACTGCTTCCGACAGCGAGAACAAGCGCGTGAGCCTCATGTCGACACCAAAGAAAGCCGGGCCTATCCCGGCGTTGCGACCGAGGCCCCACGGGCGGTGGGTGTCGGTATGGCGGTCGCCGAGCGAATCGAAGCCGGTGTTCAGGTTGAATGGCGCGAACGAGTTCGCCACCACGATTCCGGACAGTGTGAAATCCGCCAGTAGGTTGTGTCCGAAGCCTTGTCCCTTAGCTGCTTTCCACGGGGACTGAGCCACTGCATGTGCGACGAAACGGTGCCCGCGGTGATAGGGGGAGAGGGCGAGTTCGTTCCGAGCGTCCCACGGGATGTGGGGCTCGTAAGACGAGTTGTAGTCCGTGGCCTCGTCAATGGCCTTGCTCCACGTGTGATGCGCAGAGATCGTAAACCCGTCCGAGAACCGCTTCTTCAACTGCACGATCATCGCGTGGTAGTACGATCTTCCCCAGCTGCCATACGCGTTGTCCTGCAAGATCAGGGGGTTGCGGAAGCCCGGCACCGGCCTGCCGGTAGTTGGGTCGGCACCTGCTTCGTAGATGTTCAAGTCCAGCGGCCGGATGAGGTGAACGCCGCGGTTGTAGTTGTAGGCCGCTGACAAGGCGTAGCCCGCCACTTCGCGCTGGATTTCGAAACTGCCTTGCTGGGAGTACGGGTTTACGGTGTCATCCACGACTCGGAAACCGACGCGTAGCGGGTATCCCGGGCCCGGCACGATACCGTGAGGCACCAAGTCTTCCGGTAGGATTGCCCGCTTCCCAAGGACTCCTCGGGCTTGGAGTGTCTGGTAGATCTCCGCGGAAGTCACCGGGCCGCCCGTCAACGGGCTGTTAATGCCGGGCACGCCCGTCAACGGGATGAACACTTGGTTGATTTGTTGCTGCTCGCCGAGCAGATCATTGACGTATCCGACTTGCCCGTCAATGCGCGCATAGTAGATTCCGAAACCGCCACGAACCACTGTCTTCGAGTTCGGACTCCAAGCGAATCCTGCCCTCGGCGCGATGTTGTTGTAATCGCGCGGGAACCTCGTCTTCAGTTCAAGCTCGTGCCGCAGTCCGAGTCTCAGCAGGAAACTCGACGAGACTCGGATCGAATCCTCGACGAAGAAGTTCATCCGGTTGGCCCAGCCCACCCAATTGGGATTGCCGAAGCCCTGCTGGTAGACGGTTGGCAAGCCGAGGGCGAACGCCTGTAATGCCGAAATGGGCGCATCGACGGCTCCCGCCAGGTGCGCCGCGCCGGCACCGGCCAGCAGATCCTTGAGCAGCCGCGACGTTCCAGGGCCCGCCACGTTGTCGATAAGATTTCCGAGCGGAATCGCCTCTCCAAAAATAAATCGTCCACTAAAGAATGTCTCGGCTCGCACGTCATCGCGGATGGGATTGATGTCGGCACCAAACTTGAGCGTCTGGAGGCCTGACACGCGCATGAAGTTCTGGCGCACCTGAAAGACGCGCTCGACGACTCGCGTCGGGAGAATGAAGTCCCTACCAAAGGTGATCGCGCCGATGGAGATCGCAGGGCCAAACTCGTCGGTCGGATACACGCCGAAGTCGTGATACCCAAGGCCCACACGCGTCTCGCTGACCCAGCGGCGGTTGATCACCCAGGTATCGCCGAACGCGACCGCGAAGTCATTGACGTTCGAGTTGCGTCCTCTGCTGCGAGCGGTGAGCGCCCCGAAATTTGTGTTGTCGCTCTCCTGCCCAGTCCAG
Source organism: Bryobacterales bacterium (assembly GCA_965206025.1). GTDB lineage: Bacteria > Acidobacteriota > Terriglobia > Bryobacterales > UBA6623. The sequence continues at coordinate 1,330,334 of CBDBIU010000005.1, forward strand.
TTTCCTCGGAAGAACAGATTGTGACCGTCCCTCAGTGTGTGGTCGACACGCGTAATGAACTGCTGGCGCAGTTCCCCGAAGGGGAAGACACCGCTGTTCTCCTCGAACAGGGACACCACGGCCGGATTGTTAGCCGGCACAAGCGTATAAGCGAGTTGGTTGACCAGTGGGGTAAGTGTCGGCGGCGCGAAGCGGAGCGCGTCGACCAGAGACTGCTGTGACTCGGTCAGCGACGTGAGGAACGATCTGTCGGCCAGCAGCGGAACGAGCTGCGACTCGTGGCGGTCCAGGCGTTCGTAAGCGGCGTAGAAGAACGTCTTGTTCCGTTTGATCGGACCTCCCGTGGATAGGCCGGACTGCGCCCTCGTATATGCCGCTTTGCCGGGGTCAAAGTAATTGCGAGCTTGGAAGCGGCGGTTTCGAAGAACGCCGAAAAGGGTTCCATGCACATCGTTCGTGCCGCCCTTCGTGACGATGTTGATCGTGCCGCCCGGTGCCCCGCCCTGTTCCGTGGAGAACGAGTTCCTATTGACCTGGAACTCATGGACGGCATTCTGGCTGATGGAGGATCGAACGCTTCCGGAGTTGTAAAGGTTGTCCAGCCCGTCAATCATGAAGGTGTTGCCGCGCCCGTTGCCCCCACCGATGCCGAGCCCGGAGGAGGGCGTGGGGGCGATGCGACGATCAATCGCGTTGGCGATGTGATTGGTATTCACGACGCCTGGGGTTAACAGCGCCAAGCCCAGATAGTCGCGACGGTTGATCGGGAGGTTCTGGATACGAACCGAGTCGATGTGATCGGACTGCTGGACTCGTTCGGGTTCGATGGCCGGCCGCGCGGATTCCGCCGACACGACCACGCGGTCCTCGGTTGCAGCTACCGCGAGCTGGGGCGAAAACGTCGATATCTCGCCGACGCGCACTTCGAATCCCTCCACCGTGAGGGGAGCGAAATTCAATGCCTCGAAGCTCAGCGTGTACATTCCCGGCGCGAGATGGCTGAAGACGAACTCGCCGATATCGGACGTCACCGCTTCCCGTGTTACGCCACGGCTCTCGTCAAGAGCGGTGACGGTCACGTCTTGGATCACGGCCATGGTCTCGTCGTAGACTAAAACCCGGATGCTACCCGTGTTTGTCTGCGCGCACAAGGCAAGGCTGCCAATCATCGCGAGCGATACGATGTTAAACCAGGATTTCCATTTTGGCCCTGGCACGGCGACAGTATACACCCGCGCTGCCCCGAATACCACGTCTTTTCGCGCTGAACCCTGCACATCACCTCCGCCGGTAGGCGCCAGGGCTCGTCCGTCTGCTCACAGACGTTGCTTGAGCGGGCTGAACGGTGCTCCGGCCGACAATGCTCCCTGCGAAACCTTTTTGGAGCCAAAATTGTTGATCCTCACCCGGGCAACGCTACCCACCCGGCACAGGCAGCGCCCAGATCCGTCGCAGCATGTCGCCGAACAGCCGCCGGTTCAGATACCCCTCGGCCAGCAGCAGCCAGTAATACCGCGCGTGCTTGACCAGCCGACCGCCGGTCTTCATCAACCTGTGTTGCAAGCTCGTCAGCGACCAACTCTTGATCCTGTTCGGCAGTCCGAGCCATCGCCACAAGTTGCCCAGGTTGTAGGCCAGCACGCTGAGCTGGAATTCCTGCCTCAAGCACTTGAAGAGTGGATCGCGCTAAACGAGAGACCTCGGCTGCGACCAGCACGTCACCCGCATCGGCGGTCTCCAGCGGTACCCTCTACAGGGAAGTAGTACCAAACCCCCGGCCTGCCGTAGAATCTATCTCGTGGAATAGCTCCGCGGCTTCTGCCATAGGAAAGAGCAAGATGAAATCAAAGATATCCATCTGGGATTGCCGAAGAGCGATTGAGATTGCGGGCGGCCTTCCCCTGGCGATTCGTGGCGATCTCTTCGCTGAGCCTGGACCTGACCCTGTGGCCCGCTGGATCTCTGAGACGGTGCTCGTCACCCAACTCGAAGTCAAACAGGGCAGATGGGTCATCGGGAATATAGGGTTTACGCGCCATGGGCAGGAACACCTCACCAAGCTGGCGCGCGCCATCATTGCGGACGACGAGCGCTTATATGCCTCGCAACAATTGGACGAGAGCGACCCCTAGAAGCTCCCGGAAACGACAACCGGCTTCGGGCCGGAAGGGAACCTTTCGGCCCGTCCACACGGCCCGAAATCCCCCTTTTCCCCTCGTGAACAGCGCGTCTCCCCAGATCGGCCCGTAGCGGTCCAGGGTGCGAAGCTCGGCTACTTCACCCGCTAGACCGGATCGAGGGGCAGCGTGAACCGCCGGGGCTACAAGAGCCTTCGTTGGCTTCGCGGCTCGTGGGGCGCTCCGCAACCAGCGGCGAAAGCCCCAAAAGCCAAACAAGTAGACAAAGATGCTTACGAAGGCAGCCTGGATGGAATCTCCGCCGGTGCGGACCCAGAGGATGAGGACGGCGCTAGATACGCACGGCACAAGAACGAATCCCACGCTGGCGATAACAAGCGCGTGTAGTAAGCCGCGCTCCGGGTGGCGCATACGGTTGACGATCCAGAGCGCGATGAGAACCGGGATAGCGAACATGCCAGCGACGATAACGGTGTCGTGCGGGGCGTCCCTGATGCTGTCGATGAGTTGTTGGGTTTGGTTCATGGTGTCTCCTGCGATGGTTTGCTGTGTTTTCCCTTCACCAGGGGAAGAGGGAAAACCACAAACCAGAGAAGGAGACTAGAGCGAGCGCGGGGCGACGGGCAAGGACCAGATAAGACAACGCGAGTGACAGACGCTGAAAGCGAGCGAAGCGTTCTGGCGCGAGAGTTGTCCTGGGACGCCGCCAACGGCGGGCCGCTGTGAGCGGAAAGGCACCACAAGCAAACACTCAATCGAAGCGGGAAGAACAAGCGCGGCGAAGCGAACGGCTCCGCCGCGCCCTGGCGCGGTTGCCCGCTAGGACTCGTCCACCTGCACCTCCGGGAGTTCTGCTTCTGCCGGAAGCTGGAAGAGGCGCGTGTGGGCGAAGTCGGCCACTTTCGCAAGCACCAACAAGTCGTTGCGCCCGAAGCTCTGCGTGCTCTTCCATTGATCGCCGTCTTTGTAGAGGCGGGAAAAGGTGACATTGTGCCTCGGCTGTTCGTCGGTTCCATTGCGCCAAATCGTAGCCTTGACGCAACCGATCCGGATTTCATCAACGGGTTTCTGGTTAGCCATAATGTTTTTCTCCTAAAGAGTTAAGGGTTTGTGAGCGTTTTTCGCTCACCCGCGAATGGCGGAAAACGCCCAAACCCTGACGTGGTAGGAAAGCGCCGCCCGCGCCGGTGACGGGCAGGGCCGACAAAAGCAAGGTTGAGTGACAGACGCCGAAGGCGAGCAAAGCGTTCTGGCGGTGGCCTTGCGTCGGCCCAAACCGGCACCGGCGACGGGAAGCGCGGGAACATGGCGCAACCTAGACCCGTCCGCCGGACGGCGCGAAAGCGATTTGGCGCAACACCGGAAGGCATGTCACCATTGAGCCTCGCCCGGCAATGCTCGATCAATGGAGCAAGGGGTAACGGGTGGGAAAGTGGACCGCCCGAATCGCGGCGCTTGCAGCGCGTCGGGGATGATCCAGGGAAACCGCGATTTCAGCGGCGGTTCCATAAGCCGATTCCTCGCCGCCTCGCTTGTTCTTCCAGTTGAATAAACTCCGTACGCTTGGAGAAGGGAAAGCGCCGGTAAGCATGAGCGTAGCCGTCGCGGATCAGCCGCGCGTTGAAGTTGTCTCCGTCCAGCAGGACGTAGCGAAGCCAGCGCCCGTAGCGGTCTACGGTATCTCCGGTGCGGTCCTTTTGGAGCAGCACCGTCTTACCTTCGAGCGCCGCCTTGGTGAAGGCGCTTGCCTCCCGTCCGAAATACTGCACCGCTTTGGTGGGGTGCTTCGTCTCCGGGGTGTCCACGCCAATGAGCCGGACGGTGTAGCGCTTGCCCTCGAACCGAACCTGAATGGTGTCGCCGTCAATCACCCGCTCGACGCGGGCGGTAATCGGATCAAGCTGGGCGCTGGTGATAAGGCCCATGAATCCGCAGACAAACATGGCGAGTCCGGGCATCTTGGCCCTGAGTGGCAGGAGCAGGGTCAAGCGCCTTCGATCGCGATTCTTTGAATGTCCCATTGGTTGTTCCTCGCTTCGTAGCCTTTGACGAAAACCGCTTCTTCCGCGAATCTCCGCCCCTCGTGGCGCGTCATGTGAATTACCATGGCGATTCCGTCCACCACGCCTCTACAGGTGACTTCCCACGGTAGCTCTCCGCCGCCTTGCATGGCGCAACTGGCGATCCGGGATAAGGCGCTCGTGGCGTTGTTGGCGTGGACGGTCGTTAGCGATCCGCCGTGGCCGGTGTTGAGGGCTTGCAGCAGGTCCGCCGCCTCTCCGCCGCGAACCTCGCCCACGACGATGTGATCCGGGCGGTGACGTAACGCATGGCGGACTAAATCGCGGATTGTGACCGCTCCTTCTTGCAAACCGCGAGCCTCGAATCGGACGCAATTGGACCGCTCGATGCGAAGCTCCAAGGTGTCCTCGATGGCAACTATCCGCTCATCATCGGGCAACAGTTCAATGAGGGCATTAAGCAACGTGGTCTTGCCCGATCCGGTTCCGCCTGAAACCAGGATGTTGCGCCGGGACCGCAACACCCGCTCTGCTTCGGCCCGCACGTTTTCGGGGAGTGCGCCTTGCTTGACGAGATCATCCGCCGAGAACGCCCGCTTGCCAAAGCGCCGCACGGTGATAGCGACTTGAGGACTGGCGGGCGGAACGCAGATAGCAACCCGCGATCCGTCATCGAGCCGGGCATCGACAATGGGAGAGGTTGACGGGTCCAGCCCCAAAGGACGGGCGATATGGATAGCGGCCCGTAACAGCGCCGCTTCGTCCAGGTCCGGCGCGGCGTGTACGGCCAGCCGTCCGGCCCGCTCGACCCATACATTACCGGGACCGTTAATCATAATCTCGCTCACTTCGGAATCTTCCAGGGCGCTTTCCAAGCCCGGTAGAAACGGTTTGAGATGTTCTAGTCCGCTCGCGGCGCTCATATTTGGCCCGCCTCCTTCGCTCTCCAATAGGAGTGTTCGGCTGGTAGATAGTGCGGTTTCAGGTAAACGCGGCGCGGCTCAAGCGACTGCGCCCCGTCATAGGGCAGACAGATTGCTTGACAGTTTGAGAGCAAGGCGAAGTCTCGCGGGTGAAACACGGCCTCGCGTTGCTCCCGGAATGATTTGGTCGCGCCCATGCTCCCGCCTCCGCCTCCGGCACGGCCTGAGAGCGGGGAGACTTCCGAGCGCTTGGAGGTCTCGCTGATGGTGTAGGATTCCTTGATCTTCGCCACCTGGCCGCACAACTCAGACGCAATCTTGGCGGATGCGTCATCACTCAGCGATAGGAAGATGCGAGTACGGAGCGTCTGCAACAGCGAGCGCCACGCTTCCGAGCTTCCCAACACGGCCCGCAACGAGGAAATAGATTGTGTGGCGACAATCGGGATGCAGCGGCATTGCCGGGTCAGCGCAAAGGATTTTTCATCGCCTGATGGGTCATCCTCGCCCACCGAAGCGAAGGCTTGATATTCGTCACAGATAAAGACGGCGGGCCGGAAGTAGCTGCCCGGCTTCGCCTTCATCTTGGCCGGTCGCATGAGAAGCGCCTGTAGCCAAGCGTTCTTGAGCATCACGCCCACGGCGCGGGCCAGCGCCGGGTTGATACCGGCGGGCATATTCAAGGCCAGCACCTTGCCCTGCTCGATCAATTCAAAGAGCGGCGGTAGGTGCTGCGAGATCGGGGCCGTCCCTCCGGTAGCCGGGGGAATGGAGGTAGCGGCCTGGTTGCTCTCGGCTGCGGGGTCCGGCGTCTTGTCGTCCGGCTCCGGCTCCGCCGCCTTCGCCGCCGCCTCCGGCTTTTTCGCTGCCTTCGGCTTCTGCGCCTCCTTCGCTGCCCCTCCCCATGTGTACTTGATCTCCGCCGCCTTCGGCTTCTTCGCGTCCGCCTTCTCCGCGCCCGCCTTCTCCGCCGCCGCGTCCTTCTCCGCCTTGAGCCGCTTCAGTTGGGCTTGCAGGATAATGGCTTGGGGATGGTCAGGGATATGCGGCGCGGCGGGACAAAACACCTTGGCCACGTCCGGCATATCGAACATGGCAAGGAACACCGAAACCCCCTCCACAATCGAGGACTTGATCTTGTTGTCCAGGGTTTGCCAATCGTGGACAAACCAGCGCTTGACCGCTTCGACCCGCTCTCTTGTGTCTTCGCCGGGTCCGGGTTCCCAAACGATCCGATAGGTGATTTTGAGCTTGTCAAGTTTCGCTTTCATCGGTCGCGTGTAGACGGCTTGCACGTCATCCTTCGTGTCCGGCGCATCGACCCAGTTCCATTCGGCAAGGTTTATGAGTTGGGCTTGTAGCACGTGTTCCTTGATGAAAACCGTCCCTGTGTTCAGGTCATCACTCAGCTTCTCGGCTTCCTCGATCTTGGCCGCGAATAGCTCCGGGTCGATGGCACAGCGGTAGACCTGTTGCAACGTCACCCATCGCTCCGGAAAAACCCGGTGAAGCTCGATGATCCAGCGGACCAGATTGGTATAGGCTTGCTGCCAAAAGGGTTCCTTTCCCTTCCCGAATAGCTGATTGAGAAGGCTCGAAACGGTGTAGGCCAGCGAGTAGGAATCGAGCCACCAGGCCGAGAGTGGGTTCCATTGAGCGCGGGCGTCCATGCCAAGCTCGATGTAGTCTTGTCCACGGCCTGACTCGACCAGGATTTGGCGGATGTCGTGGCAGAAGTCTCCCTTGACTTCTAGCACCAGCGCCGCCGCCCGTAGCTGCGGATTGCCCGCTTGCCAGCCGAGAAGCTGCCGGGCAAACGGGTTCATGCAAGCCGAGGTTTTCCCCGATCCCACGGCTCCGAAGATCGCCACGCCGGTATACAGTCCGCGCTCCGGGATGGTGAGCCACGAGGGACTGAAAATCTCCCGCGCCTCGACCGGGTGATGGACCTCCCCGATGACGATGGCCGGGGCCTTTTGTTTGGGATCAAGCGGCCACGGCGGGAGCTTGGCGAAGGGTGCGAAGTCGCGCCGCCGCCCCTCCAACCAGACCTTCCAAACGGTGACGGTAATAAGCCCGGACAGCATGACGGCAACGAAGGGCGAAACGTAGTACCACAGCACCAGCCAATCGAAGAAATTGGGGGTGTGGTAGTTCACCAAAGCAAGCAAGGGGTTTTCATCAAGCGACGGGAAGGGACGCCGTACAAAGCTCCACACGGCATACCACAGACCGGCGAAAAAAAAGAGCACCAGAGCCGGAAGCGCTACAACGAATTGCCCGGCGCGAAACACGGCCCAGCCCAAGAGCATCAAACCTTGAAACACGCGCCACCCGGCCCAGCCCAAGAGCACGAAACCTTGAACTACCAGCCAGCCCGCGACGGCGAAAACCCGGATCGGGTTTTTCCAGTTCATCGGGCCAGCGGGCCGGTGCCAAAGCTCCCGCAGATAAGGGCCGACCTCGCGCCATTTCATAGGTCCGTCTCCGTGTTTTCAGCCTTCCCGCAGGGATAAATGAGGACGAGAGCGACCCCATGGGGCCGGGATAGCGGTATGTGACTCAGTACCGCTATCCGGGGTCACATGCCCCCCCGCTTTGGGGGGGGGTCGCTCTCGTCCCCGCCATTCTCCCGCGTTCGTAGCGTGTGGGCCGATTCACAGCGGATAACCACAGCGGAATGAGAGAGATAGCAAAATAGAGCGTTGTAACACCGTAGCTCCGAATCGTGTGACACCCCCCCCTCTGAACGTGTCACAAAAACCATGCGGCCCCCAGTCACACTCAAAACCGCCGGATTTACGCCTCTCTCAGCCGACCTCATCCCGATCCGCAAACCGGACGGCCCGCCATGTCGAATAGTCGTCAATCGAGACTCCTTCCGTGACCTTGACTTGGGGGAGACGTTGAAGTTCCACAGACCGTCTCGCAGCTTTGGCGAATCCTCCGTACCGGGCTAGAAATTCCCGGTCCTTGCGGGTCATCGCTTCGTCTATCGCCTTGATCTCCTGCTTCACCGTCAGCCCTTCATCGAGTGTCCCTGGCTCCGCCGCCGCCCATGCTTCAAGCACTCGCGCCGTCCGATCCACGGTGGCATTTTCAACCGCAATTCCGATCACCCGAACCTGCCGCCCCTTCTTGCGGAGCGCATCCCAAAGCGGCCCATGCGCGGCTCCCCACGAGTGGAGTTCGGTATCCGTCTGGTGGCCCGGATTGACGTAGGCAAAGGTGACGGTTTCAGGGTCCACGGCAAGGGGTAGTTTGAGCGCAAAGTAGCGCTTCTGGTTGCCAGCCACACCGTAGTAAATCCGGCGCGGAATCAAGCGGAGCGGCAAGCCGAGCTTTTCAAAAAACTCGACCTTCTCCGGCTCGGCGGGGAGCCAGTTCATACCCGGATGCTCCAGAACAAAATCCAGCGACAAAAGCCGCCGCATGACAACCGGCTTGCTGGCCTTCCGCCGGTGGCGGATGTCCTCGACGCCCAGCGCCCGGTAGATCAGCTTGCTCGATATCCGGCACGTCTTCCCTCCGCCATTCATAATCGGCCACTCGCCCTCGACCGCCGCTTTGCGCTCAATCAATGTCTGCACAAAACGAGCCGCCGTCCACCGATGAGCATCACCAAAGTAATGACAGAATTGCGCCCGCGTGAAGATGCCGCTGTGAAGGCCCACGAGCGCGATCCATTCCGCGTCCTGGCCGGTCCAGCCGAGCGGTTCCAGCTTGCGATCTCTTCCCCGCAAATGCTCGATCATCTACTGATCTCCGGTGACGGTAGCCCGGTCGCCTTGCAGGTAGGTGATGACGATTCCCATGGGGTTGAACACGATCAACTCCGTGGGGATCTGATGGAGGAATTGGAATTGCAGCGAGAGTGTCCAGCGCTCCCGGCCCACTTCGTTTTCCATCTCCATTCGCACCAGGTCAAAATCGGCCGTGGCGCTGTGCGGCTGCTGAGGGTTGGGTTGAATCCGCAAAATGACGCGGGCGACTTGCAATTCACCCCGCGCCACGCCCGCCGCGAGAAGGGCGACATTTTGGCTGTCGGCGCGAAACGAGGCGTTGGCAAGTTGTGTGCTGAGGAAGCGCAAGCTCCGGGACCAGTTCTGTGCAACCGTTGCCCGCCGCCGTGAGTAGAAGTCATAGATGAAACGGTTGAGGAAATATTTGGTGGTGGGGTCCAGGGGGTCGGCCTGGGCTTCCATCGCTTTGTAGGTGACGGCCTCCGCCCGCCCGACTTCATCAACCCTCACAACGATAGGTCGCGGCGGCTCGACCGACACAATGCGAATGACGACGACGATGAGCAAAAGCACTCCGATAGCCAGCCCACCGGAGATCACCCGTAGATGACGGTTGGTGTGGATGGCTTCGCCCCATATCTCGGCGTACTCGGCTCCGGCGTCTTTGATTTTCGGCTTCTTCATTTGATCCCTCCCGCGCCCGCCTTCGCCGCCGCCGCCGTGCCGCCGCTGGCCGCAGCCATTCCCGCCGTCGTTGCCATGCCCATGAGACCGCTTCCGGCTGCTCCGCCGCCGGTGACGAGCATCGAGGCGAGTTCCCCGCACTTGAGGCTTGCCAGCATTCCGGCGATAAAGAAAGGCACGACCGCGAGCATCCACATACCCACTTCCATGAGGCTGTTGATATTCAGGTTGGCGCTCCCCAAGCTCGTGATGAAAGCGATACCCACGGCGCTGAACACGCGCAACACTGCTCCGGCAATCACGGCGTAGAACGAATAGGTGAGCATCGCCCGGAACCAGCCCCAGAACAGGAATGACAGCGGATCGAACACGAGAAACGGAATGAAGATCGGACCCAGAATGATGAGGATGGCAAGGGCGATCTGCGCCCAGATCACTTGAGCGTAGGTGACAGCGGACAACAGCAGCATCATGAGGGCCATGAAGATCACAATTACAAACCCTGCAACCGCCGTCATCGAGGCTTGAAGCCCGGTGGTAAAGATGTTCATTAGACCGCCCGCCTCGATAGCGGCGTCTTGGGCCTTCGCAAGCGAGTTAAAAAGCACTGTGAGTTCTTCTTGGACTGACGAAACAGAGTCGTCAACGAGGAGGTCATTAAGCCAGTTGCCACCTGCCGCGATCATGCCTGGGAAGGTGAAAGCCATACCCGGAATGGTGGTCGTGTAGAACTGCAACATCACCCATGGAATCCAAATCCCAATGACGACCCGCACCAGTTCCCACGGCTGAATGTTGCCGCTAAAGGCGATCTTCAGCCCGGTCAACACCACGACGATGATGGCGAGAAAACCCAACATCTGATTGCCCATGGTGAATATCTCCGCGCCCGCTGCCACCGTGAGCGCGTCCAGGGCGGTATCGAGGAACGATTTGAAGTCCCTCATGTCTTCGGGCGAAAGATTGGTCGGGATGTTGGGATCGAGTTGGATTTGCATTGACTATCACGGAGTGCCGCCATAGAGCGCCGGAATATCAAAGAGCAAGCCGTCGCGGAGGCTTTGCCGCCTGGCAACAATGCCGTCCCTGTGCGCGTTGTACAGGAGGTCGGCCCGCTGGCGTGAGGCAAGCCGTTGAGCCAGCGCTTCGCGCCGGGTGATCTCGCGTTCGTAGCCCTCCGCCGCCTCCTTCGCCGCCTGGTATGCCATCAACTGAGCCATGGCAGCGGTGAGGTGCCCTTGCGTCACTGCTCCGGTGACTTGCGATTGAGCAAGAGCGGTGTTGGATGTGTTGATGTTCTCTCGCAAGCGCTCGTAGGAGTCCACGGCATCTTTGGCCGCGACAATGAGATTTGTCGCAACCTCGCTCGTGGCGTGATCGAGGACCAGGCGGTTGTCGCTGTCCTCACGCGCCGCGAGAAAACCACGCGAAGCCTCCGCCGCGATCTCCGGGCGAGTGGACTGGAACAGATTAAGAATGTCGGTCTCCGACACCGTATCGGCGGCGGTGAGCCGTTGCGCCCACGATTCCCGAAAGCTCTTGCCGGTCTCGCCCATGTTCTCCACACTCGACGCAATACCGCGAGGGATGCCGGTAAAATCGTTTTTCCAGGATAGGCCCAGGCCGATAAACTTCGTCGGCAGAGAAGCCAGTTTGGTGAACGGATCGGTCAGCGCTCCCACGGCTCCGAGCGCCTGTTCTTTCAGGTGCGCCGCCTGGCCTATCATCTCGGTCAACTGGCCGTCAAACGTGATCTTCTCCATGGTGTCGTTGTAAATCTGAGTTATCTGATTGGAAATCATCATGGCCCGCTGGATGCCTGCTAGGATCGATCCGAAAACGGCGTGAGCGGGCGTGGTGCTCACCACGATAAAGAGCGGGATAACAACCACTGCGGTCAAAATTCGGTGTTTCATTTTTCAGTCTCCTTTTGTGGGCCGGGGAACCAGCACGTCGGATGTGAACCAGACGCGGAGCCGGTGTCCGGCGCGAATAGTGATGTTGGGTAAACGATTCAAGAAACGATCCAGGATACGCGTAGCGGCCTGGCCGAGTCCCTGCCCGGCATTGGCGCGGAAGCCCGCCGCTCCGCCCTCGTAAGGATTGCCCCGCGCCGACGTGAGGCCGCTCAGGACGCCAACCGCCCCGACAGCGGCGAACATGGAAAAGTAGTGGCGGTCCACTTGATCTTTCAAGGCTCCCTCGCCAAGTTGATTGAGGCCCCGAAATTGGAGCGAAACCCAGCGTCCGTCCGGGTAGATCAAGCGGTGAAAACCAACTCCCAGCCGCGATTGATCCTGGTTTGTCACGGCCTGAGCGGTGCCGATAATCCGCGTTCCTCACGGCACCAGGATACGCTGCCGATCCGCCGAGTAGAAGGGAACGGCAACCACGGCCAGCACCGGGCCGGGGAAGTCGCCGGAAAGCTGTGTTACCAGCGCCGCTTCCAAAAACGAGCCTTCATGGATACGCTCCCAGCCGGGAGGGTCTTGTGGCGCTTCGACCCGCGCCGCAACAGAGTAATCTCGCGCCGTGGCGCTGCCCGCGGTCGCGGCGGGAACAGCCGGGGCGGCTTCCGGCGTGGTCGGCGTTCCGCGGAGTGCCGCGATAAGCGCTTGATCCGCTTGGGCCTCCGCCGCGATTTCATCTTCAAGGCCGGTCGTGACCGTCCGCATTGTGTCAAGCGCGTGTTGCAGGGCTTCCGCGCCTTCATCTTTTGCGGGTGCAGGATCGTCAACGATGCGCTTGCCGCCGCTTGCGCTGCCGTCCAGTTTCCGGTAGGTCTGTGCGACCGGCGAACTGCGAAGCGAACGGCTGCGCCGCTCAACGGCTTCCAGGCGCAAGCGCTCCCGGAGTTGCCATTCTTCCTGGGTGTAGGGTTGCCCGGTGTCGGGACTCGGCCCGGCAAGTAGCGCCGCTTGGTTGGCGGCAGTAACTCCGGCGACGTTGGCTTGCTGTTGTTGCCGCGCCCGCAAAGCTCGATCCGCCGCCGCCCGCTTGGTTTCGGCCCGCATCGTTTCCTCGTCCACCCGCGCTGTCATCTGATCGGTAAAGCTGCGCGGCGCGGTTGTGGCCGTCTCGGTTGCTCCGGGAAGTTCCGCTGGCTCCCCGCCGCCGAGCCAAATCCAGTAGGTCAGGAACAGAAGAATGAAAACCGTGATGGCTCCCACACCCCATTGAGTGACGACGCCGCCCGGCAGCGATCCTGCGGGTTTTGCATAGAGCCGCTTCCACTCGATCATGGCCCGATCTCCGGCGCGGCGAAGCGCCAGCGTACTCTCTGTTTGCCGATCTGCAACCAGCCGTGGCCCAAAACGTGACGGGCGATGTACAGTCCGTCCTCGCCAAGGTCGTAAGCCACGAGCGCCGGTTTCCCGTCTTTTTCTTCGTACAGCGCGGGCGACTCCTGGGCGTTCGAGCGAAGGTAAGTAAACTGCCCGTCGTGCCACATTCCCTCGACCAGGAACGGCCACTTGTGCGCCTTGTCTTCCAATCGGTAGGGAAACTTGAGCCGCGTAGGATAGTTCGCCCGGAACGCTTCGCTCTCGCCCTCCGCTAGCGCCGCCGTGTCCGCGATGCGGCTATCCGCGTCCATCTGCGCGGCCTTGGCCGTCTTGATGGCCGTCTCCGCCATCTGCTGATAGGCGGCAACCTGGCCGCGAGCTACAAAAGCCGGTTCATGTTTGACCGGCGAGATTCGCGGATCGGCCTCCCCCTGTGGGTCGATGCGAACGACAAGATGCGGCTGGCCCGCGCTTTGCTCGGTGACAAGGAATGAGTAGATGCGCCCGGATTCGCAGACCAGCGCCACGTTGGTCGTGACGCCCTCGGCAATGGGTTTCAGGAACGCGAGATTGGCGGCTCCGGTCAGGTGCCAGTATTCGGAATCTCCGACCACAAAATCAAGCACGTTTTCCGTTTGGGGAAGCACGATAACGGTGGTGTGCCGGGTCTTGGCGCGAATCTGTACGATTTGATCCTGGCCTCCGTCAACACGCAACACCGGCCCGCCGTCCTGAGCGATCAGCGGGATGGTGAGCGCCACGAGCGCCGCCGTGACGAGTGTAAGGATTTTCAACATGAGCTACCTCCTGGATAGGTGTTCAATGGCCTCGACGAGGCCGTATTGTTCGACTGCCTCGGCTCGCTTGTGGGCATCGACGGGCGACGAGGTATAGAGCCAATAGCTGGCCGGATCGACTTCGAGGCGCAAGATACCAGCCGCGTCGGTGCGGCGTAGATAAAGCTCGCGCTTGGGGATCAAGCCGCGAATGGTATTGACTTCGGAAGGGTTGAGCCGGAAGGTTTCGGCGGCTTTGTCCGGCAAGTCGGGGTTGGCGAGAAACAGCTTGGTCGGCATGGATTCGAGCAAGGCTTCCGCCCCCGCGGTCCCGGTCACGTCCACGGCGCTTTGCGTGGCGATAATCAGCGCCGCGTTCTTCTTGCGCCACGTCTTGGCGGCTTCCGCGAGATAGGAAAGCACAGCCGGGTCTTGCAAGTAGCGCCACGCTTCATCGACCACCATGAGCTTTACCCTGGCCGTCTCGTCGGGGTTCTCCAAAGCCAGCCGCAACCGTTCCAGAAGGTAGAACAGCGCCGCTTCGCACAAGTCCTCGTGCTCCGCCGCGCCCGCCATGTCGATCACCTGCCAGTCCTCGAAGTTGAGGTCGTCAGCGTCCGCCGCGTTATCGAAATATCGACCCCACGCGCCGCTGCCATGCCAGCGCCCCATAGCGGGCCACATCTTTGAGGGGAGCGAACGCACCAGCACCCCAAGGGTCCGCCGTGCGGGTGCGAAGGCATAGATATCTTCGACGCGGGCGCGAATCTCGCTGGGGTCTTCCCCGCCGAGTGTCCAGCCGCCGATTCGCAAGAGGCGCGCAATCCACCCGGCAAGGAATCCGAAGGTCCGCTCCCCCGCCGGAAGCGAGAAGGGCCGTAACCGAAACCCGCCGCCCGCGTCAGTTTCCGGCGATAGCTCCATGTAGCCTCCGCCTAGAAACTGGGTCAGCCAGCGGTAGGAGCCTCCTAGATCGAGAATGAGAATACGCGGATCGTATTGCAGGGCTTGAACCAGAAGGAAGTTGAGCGCGAAGGATTTACCCGCGCCGGTCGCGCCAAGCACCAGCGTATGTCCCACGTCTCCTTTGAACAGATCGTAGTAGTAGGGGGTTCTCCATTGGGTTTCAAGAACGGCCAGGGCCGCTTTCTTCAAGTGGCCGCTGCGCGGTGTTCCCACCGGAGGACCGAAGATCGGAGCCATCGAAGCAACCGCGCCCGCCGATACAAACACGGATCGGACTTGCCGGCGGCGCGGTTGCGCGGGCATCCGCGAAAACCAGGCGGGAAGCTGCCCGTAACCCTCCCGGATCACCTTGGCGTCGTGGCTGGTAAAGATGCGCCGGATATCTCCGTCCAGGCTCTCGGTAACGGATAGCGGGCCATGGAGGGCCACGGTCAAGGCAAGATCGCCGTAAGCGATTCCGTCCGTCTCCAACTCGACCAGGGCATCGCCCAGGCGCTCCGATTCCGCCGCCGCCGCCGTGTCCACCATCGCCGCCGCGCTGCCTTCGGTTTCTTGAACGTGGGCGGCCATCGAGTAGCGCTGCGAGAAATAATGGCGCTGCGCTCCCCGGATTTTGCGCCGGGCCGTATCGAGGCCCCGCGGACGCCATTCGAGAGTGACCGTCATGGTTGCATCGAGCCGGTAAAGCGCCTGTAGAAGATTCGCCTTCGCCGCTCCGGGTGGCGAGAGAAGCGAGTAGAGAATGACAGGCTCCCCGTCCAGGCGCAGATTGCGCCGCTCCGCTTCGAGTTCGGAGACTGCCAGCCTCCAATTCATTCCGCTTCCGGTCGCGCCGTCCCAAAAAGAGCCGGGGCGGTTGGTGAGCTCGTTCAAGACCCCGGACGCTTCCGCCGCGTCAAGCACCCGTAGCGGCGTCAGGTCATCGACCAGCGCCCGGCTTGCTTCGACCAGTTGCCGGAAGCTCCCCGCCGCGCCCTCGATAGAGGATTCAAGGTAAACCGATTCATGTTGATTGCGCCGCCGGGCCATCCAGTTTTTCGCATAGGCCATCCACCACGGCCCGCCGGTCTTTTGAGTTGCGACGGCGGATAGGCCGGGATCATGCGCCCATGCGATATAGGCGCTGACGCTCTGTACTCTTTCTTCGAGGAACGCCCGCCGCTTGCGCCGTCCAAGCGCGGCAACACTTGATCCTTCGTCCTCGCCTTGGTTCTCGAATTGGATGGGACGCCGCAACAAATAGAAGTAAAGCCGCGTCCGCGAATCGACGCCGCTCAACATGCGCTGCCAGCGGTCCACAATCCGGTCTAGTTGTTCGGGTGTCTGACCGTCCAGGACGCTAGGCGTCAGCCGTGCGATCGACATAAGCTCCCCGGCCCGCGTCAGGCAGGACCGGCCATCTTCGAGCCAGCCCCACCATGGCAGTTCTTCGGCCAGCGCTCCCGCCGCGTCAAAGTCCGCGAGTTCATTGTTGATATTCACGCCCTATCTCCGAATGAGAAGGGTCCAGGGAGCCTGCGCCCATTTGCCGGGATCGTAGCGGGCGCGAAACTGCGCGGACGCCCGCAGGATTTCAAGCATGTTGGGGTCTTGCTTCCAGGCCCAAAACCCGACGCCGTAGAGCACCGCAAAGATCAATGCGCCCACCACAATGGAGTTGATGGCGTTCCACAAGGCAAGCCCCAATGTGGCGCTCAACAGGAACCAGCGGCGCTCGACGCCCATGATGGTGAGCGGTTTGGAAAGCGCCGGGTATCCGCGCCATGTCTTCCCGCGTTCCATCAGAAGAGCCAGGCGAGAAAGTTGGCCGCGCCCATGGCCATTCCCAGGCCGAAGATGATACCGGCCAGGGCCTTCTTGCTGCCGCCTTCCCCGAAGGCGAACATCAGCCCGCCTACCACGACGGCAATCAAGCTGAGTCCTCGCGCAATGGGTCCGGTGAAAGCGGCCTGCAACACGTCAATCGCTTGCAGCCAAGGGCTTGCTCCCGCTCCTGTGACTGGTGCCGGTGCCGTCTGGGCCATAAGTTCTCCCGCCGAAAGCGCGAGGATGCCCACCAGAAAAACGACGCGCTTCGAGACGGTTGAATGTTTGTTTGTCATTGTGTGTCTCCCTTGTTTTGTTGATTCATCCGCCGGGGAATTGCCCCCGTTCTTCTTGTCCCAACTTCTTGGTAAGGTCGGTCGTCCCTCCGCCGCCGCGCCGAATGGAACGCTCCATGAGATCGACCTTGAGGCCGAGGTCAGCCAAGCCCAAAGCGCGGGCGGCGGCGTAGATCACAGCCATGATCGAGACGATGGAAAGCCCGCCATACCACGCTAGGGACATCCAATAATCGGTGAAGATGATTTGAAAGTGAGGTTCGAGATAAGCGAAGTGTTCTCCGCCAACCATCGCGGAGATGGCAATGATAATGACCGTGAAGCCAACACTAATTTTCCACGGCTGCATTGAGGGAATCTCCTGGTTAGAGTTCGATAGACCCTTTATCTCGTGCGCCGCCGCCGCCGCCGCCGCCCTCGTCCTGGCCGAGGGATCGGGCTATCCGCGCCGTGGCCCGCCCGTTGCTTCCATGCACGGCAAACCCGGCGGCGGCTTTCGCGGCGATACTCTTGGCGCTGTAGTGCTCGGTCGCAACCTCGACGTTGACGCGCCCGCCGCGGCCCTCAACGTCCAGGTACTCAAGTTGCGCGTCCGGGTACTCCACGCGGGCATCCTTGACGGATAGACCTAGAGCCTCCGCCGCTTCCAAACGTGCGGCGTCCGCCGCTTCTTTTCCGCCTCGCGCTCTCGCGCTTTCCGTAGCGCGGGCGATCTCGCGCTTGAGTTCGGCGTCAATGCGGACCCGCTTAATCGTCGCTCCCTGTTCGAGTAGCTTCGTTTGCTCGATCCTCGCGGCGCGAAACACGGCCACGTCATGTTGAAGCTCGCCGGGCTTCACAAGCCCGCTCCATGCCTTCTGTTGGGAATCAAGCCCCTGGTCGCGGGCTACGCGCTCCGCCCGCTCCACTCCGCGCTCGGTGAGCGTCAGCACTTTGTAGCTGCCGCCTTGCGGTCCCTCGGCGTTATGCTCCCGGACGTGACCGGCCCGGACCATCTGATCGACGGCCCGCCGCGCCGCGTAGGGGTGTCCCTTCTCCTGGTTGTCAGCACCCCTCACGAAGTGAGGATTTCCTCGCGGGTGCGGCCGCAGATGATACAGGCGGGGTCGAATTCTGGGCAGTCGGCATATCGAGCCTCCCCGTAGAAGCTTTCCGGTCCGTTTTCGGACCGGGAAAGCTCCGCTACCCCGATACTGCCCGAATCGTAGGTCGCGGGGGAAGTATGATCCGTCACGCGCCGGAGGCCGCGGCGTTCCCGGTAGGCCCGTTGCCGGTCGCGGTGATCGAGCCGTCCCTCCCGGCTTTGCTGGTGTCGCCGGTTGGCGGCCCGCCGTTGGCGCCGCCGCGCTTTCCGCCGGCAGCGCTCGCCGCAGTATTGGTGCCCCCGGTCACAATGACGACAGATCCAGAACACCACGCCACAGCCGGCCCCCCGGCAGAACCGCCGCCGCAGAGGCTCTTCGCCGGTCCCCATCCCCGCCCTTCCGGCGGGAGGGGACAACCGCGACTCCCCATGACAATCTCGATCCCATCTACAAATGCCCCTTTTTACCCTCCGCGGCGCTGAACGCGCGCCCCTTCTATCCGGGGAACATGGGAGAATAAGGCATGGCGCGCAAACGGGACGGCTTGGTTCCCATCGGGGAGGCCATCTCTGATCTGGACGGGCCGGTGAAAAAGCTCCGCGACGCCACGCCCCAGGCGGTTCATCACTTCACCCGCTTCGATCAGGTGAATCAGCTTGTTTCGGCCAGCGAAGCGGACCCGGATCTCGGCTTCATGGCGCGGCTGATGGCGTTGTGCTCACTGCCCCGCACCAACCCCGGCAACCGGCTGCAGTACAAGAGGGTCAACGGGCCGTACACGCTGGGTATGAGCGCCGGGATCAACAACAAGCTCCCCTTCGGGAATATTCCCCGTCTTTTGCTGGCCTGGGTGTGCACCGAAGCGGTGCGGACCCAAAACCGTGTGCTGGTTCTGGGGTCCTCGCTCTCGGAGTTCATGCGTAAGCTCGGCATGGAAGACCGCAGCGGTAGTGCACGCGGCGACCGGACCCGGCTCCGCAACCAGATGAAGCGCCTCTTTCATTGTCAGATTGAGTTGATCTACGAACATGAGCATGGAGAGCGGTTCATTGCCTCCCGCATTGCCGACCGAGGGGAACTGTGGTGGGACCCCAAGCGGCCTACCGAGCGGATGCTGTGGGACAGCAAAATTCGCCTCGGCGAAGACTTCTTCAACGAAATCATCCACCACCCCGTGCCCCTCGACATGAACACCCTCAAGGCCATGAAACGCTCTTCGCTGGGCCTCGATCTCTACCTGTGGGTCGCTTACCGAACCTTTGCCCTGACCCGTCCGCTGCGGCTCTCCTGGCGGCAGGTGTACCGCCAGTTCGGGGTAGACCCCGCCAAGGCCAGCGACAAGCGCACCGTTGATAACTTCCGCACAAAGTGCCTGCGGGAGTTGACGAAGATCAGGGTGGCTTGGCCGGAACTGAACTACGCGACGGCGAAGGGTGTATTAATCCTCCACCCTTCGCCGCCTGCCATACCTGCGGCAAAGCAGCGGGGGTTAGTGAACTAACCTCAAAACTTCCCCTAACACCGTAAGTATCGCCTCTGACGGCCCTTGAAGCACCGCCTATGGTTTTAAGGGTGCCTGGGCTGCTGAAAACCGCGCCACCAGCTTCCTACGGCGATCTTTCCGCGAAATTTATCCACAAGAGCCTGTGATCTGGGCCAGTTTTCCACGGTGAAACGGGAAGACTCCCAGCTTGTGTCCTTCGGTGAAACAGAAAGATTTTGCCAAGCACCCTTCGGTGAAACGGAAAGACATTCAAATAGTTGGCTCTTCCGGGTTTTTAGTGGGTGGCCAACGGGTAGCCGGCTCCTCCATCCTGCCGACCCGACGTCGCCCGCAGTCACATCGGAGCCCAAAAGGCGGCCAAGAAATCCCCAAATACCCTACACGCCAGTCCGGTCGTGGGCAACTCGTAAAGGGAATAAGATACTGATAAACAGGGAGTTATCTCTTTGAGTGTGGCCACTGGATGACAGTTGTGGATCCGCATTTCACAGCCTTCGGGAGACTGTACGACTACCTGCCAGCAGCCTTGCTCTACTCGTAACCCTTTGTTTATCAGTAATTCTTTTTGGCCAACGCAGTCGCCGCCCGGCCTTGGGGGCCGTAGAGTTGTCACGAAGCCCTTGAATGGCACCGAAGCAGGCTCCGGGAGGTCGGCCTCACAGTGGCGAGGGATCCGTCACTCACCGCCGCCAGCCACTAAAATCCCAGAAGAGCCAGCCGTGTTTACGATGGCTCCCCCTCCTTGTTGCACCATCACCGGAATCTCATGCTTCAGGCACAGCCAAACGCCCTTGAGATTGACGGCCAGCACCCGGTCAAAGTCTTCCTCGGACCCATCGGCAAGCTTCGCCATGGGGGACTCGATGCCGGCATTGTTATGGGCGTAGTCCAACCGTCCGAACGTGCCGACAGTCGTCCGGATCATCGCTTCCACGAGGTCGGCCTGAGCGACGTCCACGTGAACGAAGATCGCTTCCCCGCCCGCCTCGCGGATAAGCTCCACCGTTTCTCCCCCGCCCTCGGGCGAGATGTCGGCAACCACGACCCGAGCGCCCTCGCGGGCGAACGTGAGCGCGGAGCTTCTGCCGATCCCGGCGCCCGCCCCGGTGACCAAGGCGACCTTCCCATTCATTTCATACATGTCTTCGGCGTGTCGGTTGGAAAAATCGGGTGGACGAAGGTGTGAAAAAATCGGGGACCGTCACAAGCGGCTTGCCGGAAGGCGCGCGGAATCAGTGACTTTTGACTGTCCCGAAGATTTTTCACGCCGCACGCCATCCAATTTTCTTCAGGTTAAGTGCTTTGTTTCTATGGTTATGGCCCGGCGAATCGGCGGCAGCCCCGCTTTCGTCTCCCGCACGACTTTCGCCGCCCGCTGCTAGCCGACGAGCGACCCCTTGCCCAACCACTTACGCAAGTAGGCCATCTGCCCGACATGGTAGCCCTCATGGTAAGCCATGAAACTGATGGTCCCGTGAACGGTCTTGTCGGGAATCGGCAAACCGAGTGGCGACTCGGCCGACAACTCCTCGTCGCCGATTTCCTCGAGCCTCGCCATCAGGGCCGCGGTCGTCTCCTTCCAAACCGCAAGGATCTGGTCCAGGGGCGGATACTCGCCGGGATTGTCAATCGTTTCACCTCGGTCGAAGAGGTTCCCCCAGGGAACCTCGTGCTTGTGGCCCAGCAAATTCACCAAGTTGCTGCGCACCGAGGTCAAGTGCCCGACCATCCAGATCAGCGGGTTGGAACCATCTCCCACGCTCTTGAGCAATTCCTCCTCCGAGAGGCCGGCAAGAGCCATGTCGAAAAGGTACGTACTAACACCGTACTGTTCAACGCTAAGTGCAATTCGTGAGTCCATGGAAGATCCCTTTCTCTAGAGCAGGAGCGCAAACTCCCGCCGCAGCGGCGGACCGACCGCTCCGGCGCCACGGGGTTGGCGGGCCGCCCCCCGGGCGTGTCGTGGGTGTCTTGCGAAGGTGAACGACGCAGCGAGGCGGTACCGCGAAGGTGAACGGCGGAGTGGGAAGCCGCCCACCGGCAGTCAATTGGAGATTGTCATTTCCGCCGTGCTCGCCAGCGGGATGTCCGACCCCAGGATGCTCGCCAACAGGGGCGTGAAAGTATGTTCAACCCGCACTCGCACCGTGCTTCCCGGGGCGTTGGCGGCGTCGGCGGCATAGAGGCCGTAGGGGTCCCAGGTCGTGGTGACAGTCACCCCTCCCATAGCGTCCAGCAAGAAAGTCTGGCCTTCTACGACCGCCTGGATGTCGTCCGAGCTGGCTGGGCTCAGGCTCTCCTGGCCGTGGACGATAGCGTAGCGAACCGCTTGATGAGAGGCGTGGGCCACGATGTTATAGGCCCAGACCGCTCGACCGAGGTCCATCGTGCCGACCACGGTGATCACAAAGAAGAGCGTGAAGCAGAGGGCGAACTCCACCAAGGAGGCGCCTCGGCGACGCGAGGAGCGAGAATTCCCGTCAACGGTGGTGATTTCCGAGCTTACTTGCCGTACGGTTGATCTGAACATGGCTGCCTCCTTACTGTACTCGTATGCGGGTGTTCTGTCCCAAGTCCACGATGTGAGGAATGCCCGGAAAGTTCACCAGAGTCTCAAAGGTCTTTGCCGAGCTAACCTCGACCCAGACTTGGGGCGCGCCCTCCGCGCAAGTTCCCGTCCAACAGTTGGCCTCGTCGCCGTTCTCACACCAGCACTTCGGGGTTGATGTAGTCGTGAACCCGCCAAGGTCTTGCGCGCTATGTACCGCTCTGTCCTCGATCCCCGTGTAGTCGGCGGTGTGGCCATTGCTCTGCATGCCCCACGCCGCCCCGGCGCGGGAGCCGTCGGTCACCTTGATGGCGTCATAGAAGAGGCGCGCAAAATCAACCGTGCCCCACAAGATCATCCCGAGGACAAACAACATTGCCGCCAGTTCCACAACGGCGATGCCTGAAGTTGATCGTCGAACACTCATTTTCCCATACCTCCTGATTCTTTCCGTCCGTCCCTCTTGCGAGGGAAGCCCCCTACCCCGCCGGCGCGCTGTCTCATGCTCACTCCAGCAGAATTGCCTCCTTGAACAGCGCCTCGTCTCCAAAGTAGGAGAAATCGTTGCTAAAGGACAGCTCGGTGAGGCTGGAGGTGACCTCGACAAAATCCGAGACGATGGCAATGCCATTCGCGCCGGAAGAAGCGTACCCTGTCGCCCCGCTGTGAATGCGGGTGACTTGGTTGGGAGCGTAGATCACCCCAGCGAAGTAGAGCTCGCTCTCGCTCTCGAAAGTCACATCCGCCATGTGGAACTCTAGACTGCGGTCCACGAAGATGGCTATGCCTCGGTAGGGATCGTCGGCGCCGGTGCGGCCGGTGAGATCGAAAATAGAAGCACTGCCCACCTTTAACCCCTTGCCCTCGTACCCCAATCCGGGGTGATCGGTGAGATAGATCATGACATCCGTGCCGGTGACTCTTGTTCCAACGCCCTGTTGATCAAAGAGCTCGCCCTTGATGTAATAGATACCCGGGAGTAGCGTGACTTGGGCGCCGTTGTCGATCTTAAGCCCTTTACACAAAGCCATATGTCCGGGCTCTAGAGCAGTGGAGGGGTCCAGCGTGGTATCGGAGCTGATGATGTGTTGGTTGCCGTTTCCTCCGTAATCGCAGCCGTTCGGCACGGTCGGGTCGGGCAGCGACGCCATCGGGTCCATCCCCTTCGGCACGTTGAGGTAGGGGTCCACGTCAACCGGGTCGCTACTGTAGCTTGGATTTAGACAGATGTCTCGTGTGTAGTTGTCGCCCGTGACGTGGATGGAGTCTGCTCGCATGCAGGAGCCGCTGGAGACGTCGAGCCCTCCTGAGTTTGCGGAATGGACAACCACTTCACAGCCGACGTCGAGCGTAGCTCCGCTGTGGACGTGCATAGATTTTTCCTCGGTCTCATTCAGGGCATAAATGCAGCCGTCCCCCTCTCCGAGCAAGCCGGCTGAGGCCCGAGCGCAGGCCGTGGCGTCGTTGGCGCCCAAAATGGGCATGAAAAAGGTCGTGTGCGTTTGGCAGGCAATGACCTCGACCACGAGCGGGTTGCCTGTATAAGGGCCGCTTGCCGGCGGATGATTCACCGTAACCGTGACGTTGTTGACACCATTCGTGAAGCCATTCCGTTCGGTGCCTTCCTCGGCGAACACCGTCAGCTTGTCGTCACAACCGGTGGATGATGTGTCCGCACAGGCGCTGCGGCGGAATGCTTGGACGGCGGCCATGGCCCCCGCATCGGCGGCCACCTGAATCCTCCGCTTCAAATACATGAAAAACCCCATGTCCGTGGATATGGCGAGGACGCCGAACAATCCGGTTAACATCAACGCGCCAGCCACCAGGAGAGTTCCTTTCCTCCGGTGACTGCCGGCCTTCCTGGGGTACCGCCCTTCTGTTTTCATGCCAACCGCCTCCCGTTCCTTCCGTTCGGAACTGACCGCCGGAGCTGAGTCGGGCGCTCGGACTGCATTCCTTGCCGAGCGGTAAGTTGCGGATGACTGTGTTGTCTGGTCATGCCACCCCCCACGGCTACTCCATCGCGACTAGCGTTACATTTCCAGCGCAACAGACGTTACGGAAAGAGCACACTGAAATTCCGAAGTTCGCCTACGCAAAATACCAGAACGACTAGGACTGTTTACATTAAGTACCAACTTAACCAGTACTATAGTACGAGAATAGGTGATTCGCAGCAAAACTGTCAATAGATCGTTGGCTACAAAATTGGAGACAAACTTTAGTACTAAACCGGCCTAGCATAAGCCTCTTCGGCAGGTTCGTGGACTACACCTGCCTGTTTTCAGGAAGAAATCTTTCCCGTTCGATGGCGCGTAAGTTACTCAGTATACAGAGCCATCCTCCTGACAACATGGGCATTCTCCGTCGAGAGGTCTGCAGAGAGGGCAACTGCTTTGTTCCATCTACTACCCTCGCCCCGCATGCCTAGGCGGCGCGCCGGGCGCGGGTGGTCACAGAACTATAGTGAGGGATCTAACAGGTCCGGTTGAGCGACGTGGGGCCGAGGAGGCATTTCTAACCCCGGTCACGGTGGATTCGGCGAAAGGCCGGGCGGGCACGGCTGGCGGCAAGAGTTCGTGTACATCGCCTACAGTCTGTAGGGCAGCCGGGCGCGGCTCTGCTTCATCGCAAGGCCGATAGCAAGAAACGGAGAGATCGTCCCCGGCATCTTGCGCTGCTTCCTGATATCCGTGCTTCTTCAGGCCAAGGAACTATACAGACCCCCTAAGTCGCTTCGCCCAGTTTGAGCGCTAGCGAGTTGATGCAATAACGGAGACCTGTCGGTGCCGGACCATCTTCGAATACGTGGCCGAGGTGGGCGTCACAGGCGCTGCACAACACCTCGGTCCGGCGCATCCCGTAGGTCCGGTCCGACTCGGTCATGACGTGGTCGGCGGCGATCGGCTCGGCGAAGCTTGGCCAGCCGGTGCCGGAATCGAATTTCGTCTCGGAGTGAAACAGCTCATTGCCACAGCAGACGCAACGGTAGACGCCGGGCAGCTTGCAGTCGTGATATTCCCCGGAAAAGGGCGGCTCGGTTCCCTTCTTTCGAGTTACCTCAAACTGCTCGGGGGTGAGATCGTTACTCCACTCCTGCTCGGATTTCTCGACCTTGCCTTTCATCTCCGGCCCCTTTCAACGGCGGCAGCCTGCGCGAGCCGAATCGTCTGTGTGACGCGCGCTTTCCTCACGGAACCGCGGCCGCTCATGATTCCTCCCCTATGGAGCGCACCGCTTGCAGGGCACTTTACCATAACATTAAGAGAATGAGAAGGATTCCTTTTTGGCTGAGCGCGGGCGCCCTGAGTCTCGGGGTTGTTTTCCAAGCACTCGGGGCACAAGAAACCGTTGCCGGACTTCTCGTCGAAGCGCGCGCCGCCTACGAGAGCGGCCACCGGCGTCGCGCCCTCTCGCTCGCAAATGAGGCCATCCAGCTGGACCCTCAACATGCCGACGCCTACCTGCTGCGAGGAGCTATCCACGAGAGATCCCGGGAGTACGCCTTGGCGTCGGCTGATTACGATGAAGCGATTCGACTCCGTCCGCAACAGGCCCACGCTTACAACCGTCGTGGCGGTGTGCGCTTCAAGCTGGATCGCATCGCGGACTCGATTGAAGACTTCGACAAAGCGATCGCGCTTGACCCCAGCCAGGAACCGCATCATTGGCAGCGTGGAATCGCCTACTACTACGCCGGGCTTTACCAGAAAGGCCGCCGGCAGTTTGCATCCCACCAAACGGTCAACCCCAATGACGTCGAAAACACCGTTTGGCACTATCTCTGCGTGGCGCGCCTCGATGGCGCCCGGGAGGCGCAGCGGTCGATACTAAAAATCAGCGGGGATTCCCGCGTTCCGATGATGCAGATCTACCGGCTGTTCCGTGGCGACGGGACCATCAGCAATGTGCTTCAAGCGGCCCGCGCCGGTTCACCATCACCACAGATCCTCAACCAGCGACTTTTCTACGCCTACCTCTACATCGGGCTCTATCACGAAGCCCACGGGAAGACCGAAGCCGCCCGAGAGAACATCGTTCAGGCACTTGACCACGAAGTTGGCCATTACATGTGGCACGTGGCGCGGATTCACGGGCAATGACCACCCCGCATTTCTCACCACCTGACGGTCGAAGCACACGATAGGTCCGCCATTACCACGTTGCGCTTGCTCACCGTGCTCAACGTACTGACGGGCCTCTCACGCACTTCGCCTCGCCACCTGGTGAGAAAAGCGGGTTAATCCGTCCCCGCCGCATGTCGTGAGAAATGCGGACGAATGATCCTACGGGAGCCGAACTTTCTCCTGACGCGCCTTATGAAACTTCCAACCCCACCATGGCGGGCAATACGTCGCCGATCTCGTCGCGGAGAACTAAATCGGCCATGGGGTCGAGCGGCGTTTCGGTGCGGTTGATGATAATCAGCTTGGCGCCACCGTGCTTGGCCAGCAGCGGTAGGCTCGCCGCGGGCTGGACGACGAGTGATGAACCCACGGCCACAAACACGTCGCATGATTCCGAAGCGCGCTTAGCTTCGGCAAGCACGTCCTGGGGCATCGCCTGGCCGAAGGATATCGTGGCCGGTTTCAAATACCCCCGGCACGCTCGGCACAGCGGGGCGCGCTCCCCGTCTAGAACCCTTTGGACCGCCTCATTCATGTCCACCCGGCCGCCGCAGCTTAGGCACGCTGCCTCCGTGGTCGTTCCGTGAAGTTCGAGGACCATCTCGTCGGGGAGCCCGGCCCGCTGATGAAGACGGTCGATGTTCTGCGTGATCAGGACCTTGAGCTTACCCAATCGCGCCAGCTCGACAAAGGCGAGGTGGCCGGCATTGGGCTTGGCGTCGCGCATGTCGGGCCAGCTTTCGACTTTCTGGCGCCAGTATTCGATGCGATCTTCCTCGTTGCGTAGGAATTCATCGAAGTAGACAGTCCGGTTTCGAGCCCATACTCCGTTGGGACTGCGAAAGTCGGGAATCCCGGACTCGGTAGAGATCCCGGCGCCGCTAAACCCAACGACATGTCGGGCGTCTGTGATCCATTGGCGGACGGCTTGAACACTCACTTGTCGGCCATCGTAGCACGCCGGCCGCGAGCGAGAGGCCGATCGTGTCCTGCTCAGATCGCCCAGGCATTGTATTGCCGCATGTCACAGGCGTCTCGGGTGGGGTGATTTTCGCTCTCCAGGTGGTGCGCAGCCGGCCTCGGAAAATTGGCCAGCAGGGGTTGCTATAAGCGAAGGGGTCCCTTCGCCTAGGTACGCCGGACGGCTAAATCAATCGTTACAGTGAGAACGGTGAGAAGCGCAACGAAATGGTGGCGGCCTTGCCGCATTCTTCGAAGGTCAGGGGTGAGAAGAGTGAGCTAGAGAGTCGCGGCTTGGTTCGTGTAGCTCTTCATTTTGGAGAAGATCAGCGAGACCTGGTGCGTCACCCCGGTGGGAAAAGTTGCACCCGCCGTGACAGCAAGGAATGCTGTTAGTAGGGCGTATTCGATGAAGTCCTGGCCACGGGTGTCTCGCCAGATCTTGGCGCGCAGGAAGCGTTTCCAAAGGGTCTTCACGTAGCTCACCTACTGCCTACTCAACTAGACAAAGTAATGATAAGATTCTCTTGGTCTATCGTCAATGGCTCGAAGGTACTGGCGACTCAAACGATCGTGAGGTCAACGAGTAGGGTTTTTGCCCTAGGCAGGCCGTTGATCTGGGAGCATCTCGATTGCCCGAATGCAATTCTCTTCTTCAAGGAACTTTTGCCGGTCAAGGAGGACCGATGTTCGCTTTTCACGGTGTCGATTTCATCGCCTTTGACTCTCTGCTCGACGAGCAGCAGCTCATGGTTCGCCGGACGGTGCGCCGCTTCGTGGACGAGAAGGTCATGCCCGTAATCGGCGACCACTTCCGCGACGCCCGGTTCCCCGCACAGCTCGTCGGGGAAATGGCGCAACTCGGCTTCCTAGGGGCTAATCTCGAAGGCTACGGGTGCGCCGGAATGCGCGATATTGAGTATGGGCTGGTCATGCAGGAGCTCGAACGGGGCGACAGCAGTCTGCGCAGTTTCACCTCGGTGCAAGGGAGCCTGGTGATGTGGGCGATCCTCAACTACGGCAGCGAGGATCAGAAAAGCCATTGGCTGCCTCGTTTGCAGCGGGGTGAGGCGGTTGGCTGCTTCGGTCTGACTGAACCGGACTTCGGGTCCAATCCGGCGGGGATGCGCGCACGGGCGGTGCGCCAGGGGGCACACTACGTTCTCAACGGGGAGAAGACCTGGATCACAAACGGTAGTATTGCCGACGTCGCTCTGGTTTGGGCCAAGGAGGGAAACGAGGTCCGCGGATTTCTGGTCGAAAAGGGCGCGCCGGGGTTTTCGGCGACCGACATCGGCGCCAAGTGGTCCATGCGAGCCTCGATCACGTCATCGCTTTCTTTCACCGACTGCCGCATTCCGCTGGAAAACGCGCTCCCGAAAGCGATTGGCCTCAAGACGGCGCTAGCCTGCTTGACCGAAGCTCGCTACGGCATTGGCTGGGGCTGTATCGGAGCAGCCATGGCTTGCTATGAAACGGCGCGGCAATACACCCTTGTGAGAAAGCAGTTCAACAACCGGCCTCTTGCCTCGCACCAACTCGTGCAGAAGGAATTGGCTTGGATGATCACTGAAATCAGCAAGGCCCAACTGTTGGCCTATCACGCGGCTCGCCTAAAAAGCCAAGGGCGCTTGCACTATTCGCACGTTTCCATGCTGAAACGCAATAATGCATGGATGGCGCTCGAAACCGCTCGCCGCAGCCGCGACCTGCTCGGCGCGAACGGCATCACTGACGAATATCCTGTCTTTCGCCACATGTCGAACCTCGAGACCGTCAAGACCTACGAAGGTACGGACAACATCCATGCCCTGACGATCGGAGAGCGGGTGACCGGCATTCCCGCCTACTCGTAGAGGTTCGCGGAAGCAGAGATAGCCCAATTAGACGAGCTAACGCAACGGAGTCACAGCGGGCCTGTCGGGTGCTTCGGCCCGTCAGCCGGCAAAAGTAAGGACTAAACATTCCGGTCGAAGCCGCACGAAGGGTCACGACGCGAAATCACGATCCGGGGAACAATGAACAGAACGCCGGCCCTTTCACCGTTTGCACCGGCAGCCGCTTTACATTTGGCGGCGCTTCTGGTTGCCGCCATCGTTCTCGCTGCGGTCCTGTTCGCACCGGTTCTGGCCCGCTTCGAGCGTCCGGAGACGATTCCGATCTACGCCGCCTTTAGCTCGGTGTGTCATCAGCAACCCGAACGTTGTTGGTGGCTGCTCGGTCACCCGCTCGCCGTTTGTGTCCGCTGCCTCGGCTTCTACGTGGGCGCGATCGCGGCCTTGCTGGCCGGATGGCGGTTTTGGGGTCCCGCGTTCGTTCTAGCCGCTCTGTCGGCCCTGGCGACGTGGGCGGGAGAATTGAGCGGCGCCATTCCGTTCACGCCGTGGCTCTGGTTCGTGACCGGATTGGCCCTGGGGTCAACCTGCGTGGGCGCCCTCAGCGAGGCGGTCTCAGCGTGGAAAAAATCCGGAGCCAGGCCGCACACAAACTCGATGAGCGCCCCCGCGTCGACAGACTCGTCTTGCTAACCCGCTTTTCTCACCACGTGGCGTCAGGTGGTGAGAAATGCGGGTTGGCTCTTCTGGGATTTTAGTGGCTGGCGGCGGTGAGTGACGGATCCCTCGCCACTGTGAGGCCGACCTCCCGGAGCCTGCTTCGGTGCCATTCAAGGGCTTCGTGACAACTCTACGGCCCCCAAGGCCGGGCGGCGACTGCGTTGGCCAAAAAGAATTACTGATAAACAAAGGGTTACGAGTAGAGCAAGGCTGCTGGCAGGTAGTCGTACAGTCTCCCGAAGGCTGTGAAATGCGGATCCACAACTGTCATCCAGTGGCCACACTCAAAGAGATAACTCCCTGTTTATCAGTGTCTTATTCCCTTTACGAGTTGCCCACGACCGGACTGGCGTGTAGGGTATTTGGGGATTTCTTGGCCGCCTTTTGGGCTCCGATGTGACTGCGGGCGACGTCGGGTCGGCAGGATGGAGGAGCCGGCTACCCGTTGGCCACCCACTAAAAACCCGGAAGAGCCTGCGGGTTAAGGGCGCCATTTCGGAGATACGGTCACGAATCGCGCCGGCAACGAACAACGATGAATTGCCCCCTTACGGACGGCTTGGGCGTCTCGCGTTTAAACTCGGGGCGCGATTCATTGCGCCCCGAGCCTATGAGCCGCCATACCGCGACAAGCTGATTGATACCTAACCGCATTTGCGAAATACTGTACTAAGCTTAGGTTTTGACCTTCGCTCGCCGGACGGATAGTCGCCGATGAATCGAACCTGCACCTGTGGCGCTACAGCACCCGCCGACGCGCAGTTTTGTCCCCGCTGTGGCCGGCCTTTCGACGGATCGTCCGATAACCCGCTGACGCCAGAAGTCGTACTGTCTGTTCCGACGCCCGACGCTTCTGCCGGGCCTCCTCCGATTGGCTTCGGCAACCCCCAAGCCGTCCGTTCCGCCCTGCTGGCCTCGGTCGTGGCGGCGATACTGGGCAACCTGCCCTTCCTGGGAATGCTCTGTTTCATTTGGTATCCCGGAGCCGGTTTCCTCTCCGTCTATAACTACCGCCGCCGAACCGGGTTGACGCCCACGACTTCCGGGGGCGCCAAGTTGGGTTGGATCACCGGCATTTTCGCGTTCATGATGTCTCTCTCCATGTTGGCCCTGGTCTTTCTCTTTCCTCGGCAAAACGGCAGCCTCGTCGAAACCATCCGACGCCAGATCAGCGAGTACCCGGCCCAGGAGGAGGCCAAACGCCAACTGTTGGAACTGTTGGACAACCCCTCGGCCCTTGCCGTCCTGCTGCTGATATACCTGGTGATGTTGTTCGTCCTGGTGGCTGGTCTGACGACCACGGGTGGCGCTCTCGGCGCCAAGGTTCTCGAAGAAGACTGAAGCGGCGTTCGGGTCTGCTAACCAGCTTTTCTCACCACGTGGCGAGAAGCGCGTCAACGTTCCGGTCGGCCTGTCGGCGAGCTTTCAAGCAGCATGTAGCTGACTATCGCCACGGCCATAAGTTGTTGCTGGGTGTCGAAGATGTCGACACGCCCCACGCACAGGGAGCGGCCCGCGTGGACCAGATCGGCCTTGGCCACCACTTTGGCCCCGTGGATCGGCCGCAGGTAGTTGACCTTCAGTTCGGTGGTGACTGCGGGGCGGCGTTCGCCGAAGTGGTTGATCATGGCGTGCCATACGGCTTCATCGGCGATCGAGGCCACCACGCCGCCGTGCAGCACGCCAGACTCGTTCAACAGATCGTCGCGGATGTCGCATTCGACGTCGACGCCGTCTTTGCGTTTCCTCGCAACCCGGATGGGGAGACCGTCCTCGAAAGTCATGACTGTCTATTATGCCGCGAACCGGACACCACAAACCAAAGGCTTATGGCTCTCCCCCCCGGGTGGAGCGAGTCGGTCCGGAAAACGGGCAAAATGTCATGCTGCAAAATGTCATGCTGTAGGTTAAGCAGTCCCCAGGGAGGGCTATCTGGCTCGATAGCCCCTCTTGTGCGCGTATACCATTGTGCCGTTCCTCGTGCGGCGGCTCGCTACGACCAAACCCACAGGTCACACCAGTAGCGCTGTCCGCGACGGCGTGGGTAGGCTAAGCTAGTCAGCCAATAGATACGTCGCCCACCGCTTGGTAAAGGGCGGTACGGGGTAGTCTCTCCAATCCATGCACTCACAAGAAGCCGCACACGTCGTACTGACGCCGCTCGATATCGGTATTTTTCTCGCCAGCATTGTGTTGGTCATGGGGGTGGGGCTGTGGACGGGCCGCAAAGATAAAGAGGCTCTTCCGGGTTTTTAGTGGGTGGCCAACGGGTAGCCGGCTCCTCCATCCTGCCGACCCGACGTCGCCCGCAGTCACATCGGAGCCCAAAAGGCGGCCAAGAAATCCCCAAATACCCTACACGCCAGTCCGGTCGTGGGCAACTCGTAAAGGGAATAAGACACTGATAAACAGGGAGTTATCTCTTTGAGTGTGGCCACTGGATGACAGTTGTGGATCCGCATTTCACAGCCTTCGGGAGACTGTACGACTACCTGCCAGCAGCCTTGCTCTACTCGTAACCCTTTGTTTATCAGTAATTCTTTTTGGCCAACGCAGTCGCCGCCCGGCCTTGGGGGCCGTAGAGTTGTCACGAAGCCCTTGAATGGCACCGAAGCAGGCTCCGGGAGGTCGGCCTCACAGTGGCGAGGGATCCGTCACTCACCGCCGCCAGCCACTAAAATCCCAGAAGAGCCGATAAAGATACGAAGGACTTCTTCCTGGCTGGGCGCGGCGTGCCCTGGTGGGGCGTCGCCGGCTCCATCTTCGGCACCAACGTCAGCGCCGCCCAACTGGTCGGCATGATGGGCATTGGCTACTCGATCGGCTTCGCCCAGTCGCACTTCGAGCTGGGCGCGGTCTTCGCGCTCATGTTGCTCGCCTATGTCTTCTTTCCGCTGTACCGGCGCATGGGCGTCTACACGCTGTCGGAATATCTGGGACACCGTTATGACGAACGCGCCCGGGTGGCGTATTCCATCATTTCTCTGATTGCGATCGGTCTGATCTACATGGTCATGGGGTTTTACATCGGTTCGCGCTCCATGCTTTTCCTGTTGCGCGGCACGCCTCTTGAAGTCAGCTATACAACGGGCATTCTGATCTTCGCACTGGTGACCACTTGCTACACGATTGCGGGCGGATTGAAGGCCGTCATCTGGACCGACGTGATCCAGTCCGGGCTATTGCTGCTGGCGGGGGTCTTGGTGACTTTTCTTGTTTTCGCCCAACCGGAAGTCGGCGGATTAGCCGGCTTAATGGCCAAGGATGCCGCCTTGCCGCGAGCCGACCAGAAGTTCCATCTCTACTTGCCGATGAACCATCCCGAAATTCCCTGGACCGGCGTCTTTACGGGGATGATGATCAAGCACTTCTTCTATTGGGCGAACAATCAGGTCATCGTGCAGCGCGTGCTCGCGGCGCGCAGCAGTCTCTCCGCTCGCGTGGGCATCGTAGCGGCGGGCTATCTGAAGCTGTTGATCCCGTTTGTTTCCGTGGTCGGTGGCATGGCGGCCGGGCACCTGTTCCAGGCTCGGGTTGATACCGGCATTCTGCCGGCGCTGCCCCAGCCCGACGACGCCTTTCCTCTGCTGGTGCAGCTTATCGTGCCGGCGGGCTACGGACTTACCGGGCTGATCACGGCCGGTTTGATCGGCGCGATTCTTTCCAGCCTCGACTCGCTGATGAACTCAGGCGCAACACTGTTCACCTTCGACTTCTACAAGCGCTTCATGCGCCGAGAAGCCGGCGACCGTGAGTTGCTACTCGCCGGTCGGATCTGCATTGTCCTGCTGGTCGTCGTTGCCGGATCACTGGCGGCGCTGGCTTACACCGAGGACCAAAGCGACAACTTTTTCCTGCGGCTGGCCAATCAAACCGGACACCTCCAGCCGGGAATTGTCGCCGCCTTTCTCTTGGGGGTCCTCTGGCGGGGGGCGACCGCCAGCGGCGGGTTCTTAGCCATTCTCGTTTCGCCGTTTTTCTCGGTGTTCATCGAACGCGCCTATCCTCACTGGGCGAGCGGCTCTTCCGGCGCGGCCGAATGGGTTCGGCTTTCCTTTGGCCCGCAACTGAACTTCTTGCATCGCGTCGCGCTCACGGGCCTGTTCGCGACCGCGCTTATCGTCGTAGTCAGCCGTCTCACTCGGGGTACTCGCGATCCAAAGACGGACCGCTACACGTGGTGGGCCTATCGTTCGGACCAGGGGCGTGAATCAACCCACCCCTTCTGGCGCAGTGAACGCCCCTGGGCTTGGCTGCTCTGCGCACTGACCGTCTGGATACTGATCTACTTCGTGTGACGCCGCGGCGACATAGTGATCGGAAAGCCGGCGACAACCGGAATGAGAATGGTCCGACATGAGACTTTTCCGGAGTCGTCGCACTAGCCCGCATTTCTCACCACGTGGCGAGGCCAAGCGCGCGAGAGGCCGTCGGTACAAGGCGCGCGACGCTTGGCGCCCGTTTTTTGCATAACGCGGGCGTACTTAAACCCTACGTTGAGCACGGCGAGCAAGCGCATTACTTCGGCCGTCAGGTGGTGAGAAACGCGGGCTAGCAGCAGTGGAACGAAGCCCCGCCTTTCGAGATGGAGGGGCGATGGATCGCGCCCTTACAGGCCGTAAGCTGAACCATGAACCCGGGTCTCGTCCCCGGTCAGGAGGCACTTCCCTCTTCAGAAGGCAGCCCCAGATCCTCTGGAGTAAGGGAACGGAACGAAAACTTGTAGCCCTCATACATGGCGATCCCGTAAAACAGGAGATCCATGGGACTAAAGGTGGCCATCATCAGTCCCTCAGCGATCTCCAGATCAAGGCGCGACAATACGTCGAAGAAGGGAAGCCCCTGTTGGTTCGACACCAAGCCACACACCGCGAGGAGGTTGCCCAGACCGCATCCGGCCAGCGACAGCAGCGAGCCGGCGATCCCAAAGACTTGGTCGATCCCCTTTCCAAGCAGGCGTACCCCAAATCCGGCGAGAAATCCGATACCCACGGCCATCCAGCCTATCTGGTATCCCGTGACGAAGGTGACGCCGGCCCACAGGGAAGCCCCCACAACGGCTCCGATCGCACCGCCAAGCACACCTGACGTCAGATTCTGCTCTGATCGCAATAACTCCAGGGCGTGTCGAGCGTGAAGCGCTTCGGGTGATCCCTCTTCGAGCGAAACAGTGGGGCTTTCGGCCTCTTCATTACTCATGGACTTGCCTCCCTTTTGCGTTGCACGCCGGCAAGCAGGCGCGTCCTGGTTTTAAGGCGAATTGGGTCTGAGCTGAAGTTATTGGCGCGGCGGTCTAGCTGTATGCCGTCAGTTCGTACCCCGATGGTTCGAGCACGATGATGGCCGGCCCCCCGTTGGCGCCGGGGATTTCCGTGGGCAGCCGGATCGTCGTGCTTTTGGGATAGATCACCGGATCCCGCCGCCGCCGATCGAGGAACTTACCGACCGGGGCCATACCTTTACCGAACGGAGGCAGGAAGTAGTGCATCGGTACGACCCAGTTGGGCTTGAGGTGTTCGATCATGAAATCGAGGTCCGGGAGGGGAATCGTGTTGCTGTCTCCGGTGATCGCCAGCAGCACATCGCAGTGGCCGACGAAAGGAGCCAGCTCGTCGGCATTGAGTCCGTAACCGAGATCGCCAACATGCATCACCCAGAGACCGTCGAACTTTATGGCATAAAGAGCGTTGTCCATGGGATCGTGCATGGTGTGCTCGGGATGCTCGGCGGCTCCGATGGCGATGATTGCTCCGCCGTCAATCTCAGTTTGTAGACCCTTCTCGACGACATCGAGTGCGTTGATGACCCGAGGGCTGCCGTTGACCAGCTTCGGATTTCCGTGGGCAAGATCGGTCAGCGAACTGCAGATCACCGTGTCGCCTTCGAGCGAGGGCGTGTCCTCGGGCAAGCCGAACTTCTCGAGCTCGGAAGGCGTGTAGGGATCCATGACGACCACCGGTCCCCCGTCACGCCAGACGCGGAAGCAGGCGTGCGCCACCCATTCGATATTGACCGGCATTTTAGTCCTCCGTTGCGAGATCGAGCCCGCTGTGCTCCCACCACGTTGTCCCCGTCGGCTCTTCGAGCAACAGCGGTTTCAGAAACGCGAAGGATTTCTCGAGGCCCTCTTTGACGTTGATATAGTTGCTCTCCATCTCGACGGACATGGCGCCCTCGTAGCCCACAAACCGCAGCGTGGAAACAAAGTCCCGCCAGAAGGTCTGATCGTGTCCCCAACCGATCAGCGTGAAATTCCAGGCGCGGTCTTCCGGCTTGGCGTAGTTGGTATTGTCAAGGACTCCCTTCAGCCGCATGTTGTGTGGAAAGAAACGGGTATCCTTCACGTGCACATGGTGGATCGCATCCCCCAGATAGCGGATCGCTTCCAACACGTCGATCTGCTGCACAAACATGTGAGACGGATCGAAGTTGCATCCCATCACCGGGCCGACCGCCTCGCGCAGCTTTGCCATCGTCGTAGGGGAATGAACCAACTGGCCGATCTGCGGCTCCACGCAGACGACGCAGCCGTGGTCTGCGGCGATTTTGCCGTGTTCCCGCCAGAAGGGGATCAATCGTTCCTCCCACTGCCATCGCAAGGCGCGGCGATTCTCGAGTGTGAACGAGTCGACGATCCAGCTGGGACAAGTATCTCCAGGAGCGCCGGCCGGAATGCCGGAAAGTACGATCAGCCGCGGCGCACCCGCGGCTTCCGCCAGGCGGCAGACTTTTTCGAAATAGCTGGAATACGCCTTGACAACTTCCGGGTCGGAGGAGAGGGGCTCCCCGTGAGCGGTGAACCCGCTGATTTCGATCCCGTGCTCAGCCAACGCGTCAAGCCAGCGGCGGAGCGCGTCTCGATCAGCGAGCAGCTTCTCCATGTCACAGTACTTGCGGCTGGGCTCGCCAAGCAGAGCCACTTCAATACGTTGCACGCCGTGGTCCCTCGCAAAGCGCAGTCCTTCCTCGAATTCAAACAGGTGAAGGAAGTAGCTGTTGACGCCAAGTTTCACGGGAAGCTCCTCCGGGCTCTGTCTATCCTGCCATTATTGACCGCTGGAGTGCAAAGGGTCGCGGGTGCAAGTCACCCCAACCAAACCGAGGCGCGCTCGCAAGGGGTGGGAGCAGCGACCCGTGCCCGTGAGCGGGCGATCGAGGCACTGGGCAACCACGAGCGTTTCTCATCCGCCAGATGATTTTGTGACATTGAGTTTCCTGCTCCGCACTCCAGAACTTCCATGTAAGTTATTGTATTTAGGGAAGTTATTAGAAATTTGGTTCGTTTGGTAATGTTGTTCCTCGGCAGTTCCGCCGCGTCAATAAGTTGTCGCCCTGGTCGGCGTTCCTCGGGGGCGGCCCGCCCTGAGGCAAAGGTACTCTCGCATTCAGGAGGAGCGTCCGTTCGGGTTGTGCCGAGCCGACCGTCCCGCCGTACTGAAAACCGTCCGTAACCCCTTGATTACCCTTGAGTTGTACGGTATTGGCTTCGTTTGGTAATTTTCTTGTTCCGTTGGTTCGTGGCTCCGGACTAACCGCGCTCGAATCGGCCCCGAATGGTTTAAGCAGCCGACCATATTATACCCCGCTAGTCCAAGGCAACAGGGTCATTGGCGGCATAAAGCATCTTCTAATGAACAACTTAGCTTGCGCTATGTGTTTGCTAGAAAAGGAGCCCGCTAACGGCGGGGTCTGTGAAAAAACCTGGCGGCAGTCGGAAGATTCGAGCCGGCGGGTAACCGACACCCTCGGTGCCGAGAATTCAACGCGCGTTACCCCGCGGCGGCTTCCGGCAAGCAGTTCAGCTCGTCGATGAATCATTTGGGCGGCCCATGTGGCGAATCGATCTAAGTTGACTGTATTTTGGGGAGAAAGAGAGCGGGCAGGGGCTGGCGAAGGGCGAGACGGACGCCGATCTGGAAGAAAGAGCAACAACTTTTCCCCGCTGGGAACGTCCCAGGGCGTTTACGCATCGACATAGATAGAAGCAGCAAAGCGCCTCTCGCCATCGGTGAGGTCCGCTCGGCGCCTGGAGCATCTTGACGGCACATGAATTTCGACTTGAGCAGCGAACAAGACCACTTGCGCCGGACGGTGCGCGAGTTCGCCGAAGCTGAGATCAAACCCCACGCGAGGGAGTGGGATGAACAGCAGCAAGTCCCCCAGGAACTGACCCGGAAGCTAGGGCGGCTGGGGGTGTTCGGGACGGTTTTCCCCGAAGCTCTCGGCGGCGCCGGTATGGGGCATGTTGACCACGCCATCGTCATCGAGGAGCTTGCTCGGGTCGACCCTTCCGTAGCCCTCATCGTGACGGCCCATACGTCGCTGTGCGCGAGCCACATTTACCTCCACGGGAGCGAAGAACAGCGCCGCAAATACATTCCCAAACTTGCTACGGGTGAGTGGCTCGGTTGCTGGTCTCTGACCGAACCCGAGGCCGGCTCCGACGCGGCCGGTACCCGCACGGCGGCCGTCGAAGACCAAGGCCATTGGGTGCTTGACGGCTCGAAAACGTTCACAACCAACTCTCATCAAGCCGACGTCTGCGTTGCCATGGCCGTAACCGACCCCGCCGCGGCGCAATCCGGGATTTCCGCTTTCATCATCGAAAAAGGTACTGCGGGCTTCCGCGCGGGCCGCAAAGAGGACAAGCTCGGCATGCGGGCCAGCGACACCGGTGAGGTGATTTTTTCCTCTTGCCGTCTGGCCCCCGAGCAGCTTTTGGGCAATCGCGGCGAAGGGTTCGCGGACGCCATGAAGGTTCTCGACGGCGGACGCGTGTCGATTGCCGCCCTCTCGGTCGGCATAGCTCAGGGAGCCTATGAGGCCGCTCTGGCGTATTCGAAGCAGCGCAAGCAGTTCGGCCACGCCATCGCGGACTTCCAGGCGATCCAACATAAACTCGCCGACATGGCCACGGAGATCGAAGCCGCGCGCTTGCTGACCTACAACGCGGCCTGGGCGCTCGACGAAGGGCGGAGAGTCACCAAGCTCTCCTCGATGGCCAAGCTGTTTGCCAGCGAAGCGGCCGTCCGCGTAGCCAACGAGGCCTTGCAGGTTCACGGCGGATACGGTTTCATTAAGGATTACCCCGTCGAGAAGTTTTACCGCGACGTGAAACTGATGACCATCGGCGAGGGGACCAGTGAGATCCAGCGAATGGTCATCGCGCGGCAAGTCCTCAAGCGCTGACTTTCGCTCCGCCGGAATGGGCGTCAACGAATGGGTTGAGAAGTTTCGACAGGGGGACGCCCGCGCTCTGGCTCGGGCCCTGACGGAAATCGAGAATCGCGGCCCCGATGCCCAACCCCTGCTGAGGGCCTTGTTTCCTTACTCGGGCAAGGCGTGGCGGATTGGCGTCACCGGGGCGCCCGGAGCCGGTAAGAGCACCCTGGTCGACCGGCTAACTGCACTTCTTCGGGAGCAAGGCCGTTCGGTGGCGATCATCGCCGTTGACCCCACCAGCCCTTTCTCGGGCGGCTCGATCCTTGGGGATCGAGTCAGGATGCACGCTCACCACGCCGACCCGGGTGTGTTCATCCGCTCGATGGCCACGCGGGGCGTCCTCGGAGGACTCGCCCCCGCCACCGCCGACGTCATGATGGCGCTCGAGGCCGCGGGCCGCGACGTCATCCTCATCGAGACGGTGGGCGTCGGCCAGGCCGAGATCGACATCGTGAAACTTGCCTCCGCTGTTGCCTTGGTGTTGACGCCGGGCATGGGCGACGATGTCCAGACCATCAAGGCCGGCATCATGGAAATCGCCGACGTGTTCGTCATCAACAAATCGGACCAGTCGGGCGCCGACCGGATCGAAACCCAGTTGCGGGCGTTGCTTTCGCTCACGCATCAAGCGGGCGAGGAGACGCCGATCGTTCGCACGGTCGCCACCGAGGGCGAGGGAGTTGCTGATTTGCTGGCGGCGATCGAGTCCCGTCCGGCGGCGGCGGACCGGGAAGTGGACGTTTGGAAGGAGCGGCTGCTCGAGTTGTTGCGCCGGCGTGCGTTGGAGAATGTCATTGAAAAGGCGTTGCCGGCGGAAGAACTCTCCGAAGCCGCGCGGGGCGTCGTCGATGGGCGGGTCAACCCCTATGAATTCGCGGATGAGGTCATGAAGAAGGCAGCCGTCGATGAGTAAGCCGCGCGTCGATCACATCGGCATCGCCGTTCGGTCGGTGGAGAAGGCTCTCGGCTTTTACTGCGACACCCTCGGAGCTGAAAAGCCCGGCCTCACCACGGTCCCTCACGAAAGGGTTCGCGTGGCCATGCTCTCCGCCGGCGAGTCGCGCATCGAACTGATCGAGGCAACCGACCAGGATTCTCCGATCGCGAAGTTCATTGAGAAACGCGGGGAGGGGATTCACCATATCGCTTTGCGGGTGCCCGACCTCGAGGCGGCCGTCGAGCGAATCAAAGCCCAAGGCGGACGCCTGGTGACGGAAGAAATCCAAACTGGCGCGGAAGGGTATCGTTACGTGTTTGTCCACCCGAAATCGACCGGGGGCGTGTTGCTGGAGCTGATTCAGGGGTAGCGACTTCGGGCTTTGGAAGCGGGGGGCGTCGTCTCGGCTCGCTATGCAACTAGCAAAGAACATCCGGCAGAGAGTGGGCTACTGGGGAAGGGTCCTTCTCCGCCCCTGGGCTCGGTCGTATTAGCATTCGTTCTCTTGGCCGTCGGGTTGGCCTTCTTGCTGCTTTCCCAAATTCGCAGCGAGGAGGGATTCTACTCTCCCGTCTATTCTCCCGACGGCTCGGAAGTGTTTTTCATTGCCCGGGAGAAGAGTGGTTTGGTCCTGGGTTTCGAGTGCCTCTCCCCGCCGGCGTACGTTTTTGTCTGGAAGGATCCCTTTACGCTGCTCAGGCTTCGGGTCGAAGACGGCAGCGTGGAAGTTGCGAGAACCTGGCCCGGCTCCCCCTTGGAAAGACAGTGGCTGCGCACCTATCGCGGACGCCTGTTCACCGCGCCTTCCACCCGCCTGCGGTGGGACGACCCGAGCAGGCTGCCATATCGAGTGGGCTTGCGGACTCCGCGTCAACCGACGGCGGATCACTTCTTCTTGAGCGGGGAGTGGAGATCGACGGGCGAAGAGTCGCCTGACTCGAAGACCTGGCAGCAGGGACGGACCGACGACTTCCGGCGATAACAAGTCGCCGCTATCGGGTGAGTGGGAAGTGCTCCCGGCCCGCGGCGAGCAGGCGTACCCTTGTGCGCTGGTAGCCCAGAACGCGAGGACATCCGAGTTGAAGGTTTTACTCGCCACTCCGACTTGCGATCGCCTGTATCCGAGTTAAACGAACGAACAAAGGTGCCTGTTGAGTCGGCTGGCTTGGGGAAAATCCAACCAGTTCTCCGACCACCTGAAAAAATAAAAAAGCGGGTAGCTAAATTCAGTAGGCCAGGACGCGCTCGATTTCACGCTGCACGTCTTCGGGCTGGGGGAGGATTTCGCGCTCGAGCGTCGGGCTGTAGGCGACCCAGGTGTCCAGCGCGCCGACACGGCCAATCGGAGCGTCCAAGCGGTCGAAAAGCTCGTCGGCCAGGCGAGCCGAGATCTCCGCGCCATAGCCGAAGGAGAGGCAGTCTTCGTGTGCTATGACCGTGCGGTTCGTCTTCGACACCGACGCCGCAATGGCGTCCCAATCGTAGGGATTGAGCGACCGCAGATCGAGTATTTCGATCGAGACGTCGAGCTTCTTTTCCACCGCCACGGCCGCCTGAAGCGAGCGGTGCACAAGAGCGCCGTAGGTGACCACGGTCAGATCCCGTCCGCTCTTGACCAACTGCGCCTTGCCGAAGGGCACGGTGTAATCGGCTCCGGGATAGGGACTGCGGTTATAGGTTTCGCGATACAGCTTCTTGTGTTCGAGAAATAAGACCGGATCGTCGCAGCGGATGGCGGTACGAAGCAGGCCCACGGCATCGGCCGCGTTCGACGGCATCACGACCCGCAGCCCGGGGATGTGAGTGAAGGTAACCTCGCCCGACTGGCTGTGATAGGGTCCTGCTCCGCCGAGGTACCCGCCGATGGGAGCGCGAATGACGAACGGCGCTGAAAAGCCGTTTGCCGAACGCCATCGCAAGGTGGCCAGTTCGTTGCGGATTTGCATCATGGCGGGCCAGATGTAGTCGAAAAACTGAATTTCGACGACGGGTTTCAAGCCCCGCGTCGCCATGCCGGTCGCGCGTCCGACAATGGCCGCCTCGGCCAAGGGCGAGTTGAACACCCGCTGGCCGCCGAATTCGCGTTGCAGCCCCAGAGTTGCCTTAAACACACCGCCCTTCCCCTTGACGGACGCCAGGTTCTCTTCGCTGCTGCAGTCGGCCACGTCCTCGCCGAAAACGACGATGCGCGAGTCGTGCCGCATCTCGTCCCGCAGACACGCGTTAATGGAGTCGACCATGGTCTTCGGGTCGCCGTCGAACCGTGCTTCGGACTGAAACTCATCGCCGGCGGGATCGACAGTCGGTGAATAGAGGAACTTCAGAGCGCTGCCGGGGGCGGGCGGGGATGCCTTGAGCGCCTCCTCGAGAGCCTCGTGAATCTCTTGATCGACTTCGTCGTGAATGGTGAGAATCGCGTGCTCGTCGGCGACGCCTTCCTTCTCGAGCAAATCGGCCAGCTTGCGAATTGGGTCGCGAGCGGCTTCTTGCTCCCTTTCCTCAGGCATCTTGTAGAGGGTTTCGTCGTCGGAGAGAGAGTGCGAGTAGGGCCGCGTGGTATGAGCGTGTACCAGAGCCGGGCCCTGCCCACTGCGACAATAGTGAACGGCTTCTTTGACGGCCTGGTAGCTGGCGGGGAAATCCACCCCATCTACCTCCTGTACGGACAGGTGCGGAAAACCCGAGACCAGCCGAGAGATGCTGCCGCCCGCGGTTTGAACCTCGACGGGGACTGATATGGCGTAGCCGTTGTCCTCGATGAGAAACAGGACGGGCAGGCGTTCCAGGCAAGCCGCGTTGAGAGCTTCCCAGACTTCGCCCTCGCTCGAGGCGCCGTCGCCCAGCGTGATCAACACGACCGCTTCCTCTTGGTCCGCGCTGTCTAAACGTTCCCGCTTCCGAACGAACTCAAAGCGGCCGGCATGAGCGCAGCCGACTGCCTGCAGGGCTTGTTGGCCCGTCGTGCTCGACGCGGAGACGATGCGCAGCTCGGGACTCGACCAATGGGAAGGCATTTGGCGCCCTCCCGAAGCCTCGTCGGTGCCGGCTCCGAGGGCTTGCAGGAACATTTGCCGCGGCTTGACGCCCAACGCCAGGGCAAGCGAACGGTCGCGATAGTAGGGGTAGCACCAGTCGAAACCGGGCCGCAACGCCATTCCGGCCGCGGTTTGAATGGCTTCGTGTCCGGCCGCGCTGATCTGGAAGAAGATCTGGTTGCGCCGCTTGAGAATGACCTCACGGTCATCGAGGCGGCGGGAAAGATACATGCCGCGGTAGGCGTCAAGAAGTTCGTCGGCGGCCGCAGCGCCGGAACGCAGGCCCTTTTGCGCCAAAGCGCTTTCGGCGGGCATGGATGCTTCTCAGTGTATCACGGGGCTGGTTTTGCTCCCGTTCCCGGTTCTCGCCAATTCGCTATGCGACATCCCGCCTTCGCTCCCCCCAAAAGGCAGGCGCCGCGGACCGTTTAGTCGGCTCAACGAAGCAGGGTAGCCACGTCGAAAGCGGGCTAGTGCTTGGTTTTAAAAGTTCGCGTCATTAAAAAGCGCTTTCCCTAAGCATCGTACCGATCGTCAATCCCTCCCGGAAGTGGTTTGTTCACAGAGCGTTCCCAGCCGCGACCGCGGGGAGCGGTCCAGGGATTGTCGACCTACAAACGATCGCGAAGTTATGGCACCAAGCACTAGGTACTCAGGCTCATCCTTCGATGAGAAAATGCTTTCCCGGTTCTCGCCAATTCGAGCGGTCCAGGGATTGTCGACCTACAAACGATCGCGAAGTTATGGCACCAAGCACTAGGTACTAAGCAGGAGAGCTTAATACGACTACGTGATTACTTTTATGCAATTTGGTTGTTTGTGCCTCTCCCGGACCCGTGGTCACCCCATTTGCAGCGGCGTTAATGCCTGATACGATTCAGTCGTACTAACGTTACTAGTACCTGGGAGCTGGCATTGAAAGCCGCCGACCGCACGGGACTGAGCAAAGCCACGGGAGTGAGCAAAGCGATGATGCTCGGGTTCTCGTGGATGGCGGTCACGCGCATGATTTATCTTGGCATGGCCACGTTAGGCCTAGCCCAAATGGAAAGCTGGTCCGCTTCCGAGTTGGTATCGCTCGTCCTTCCTGTTCTTCCGTTTTTGCTGCACCTGGCTCTGCTATTCCCCAGGCGTCACCCCGTCACTTCGCGGTATCCCTACATTTTTCGCTGGATCTACGGGCTTCCCT
Source organism: Bryobacterales bacterium (assembly GCA_965206025.1). GTDB lineage: Bacteria > Acidobacteriota > Terriglobia > Bryobacterales > UBA6623. The sequence continues at coordinate 1,374,136 of CBDBIU010000005.1, forward strand.
TGCTAGCGATCTCAGCCTCCTGGCTCGTCTACGTCATATCACCGGTCATGGGAGGTCATTTCGGGTGGATCATCGCCTTTTCGATTCGCGACTCTCTAGTGCAAGTCTCCCGACCGGCCCAGATGTGCTTGGCGGTGGCATGCCTCGCCCTGGCCCACCTACTACTCAGCGGGTGTTGGAAGGCCACCCGTGTTGAAGGCTGGACGCAGGGATTATTGGGACGACCGATCAAGACCATGCTCGCGCTTCTAGCGGCCCCGGTCTCGATCGCCATCGCCACGGTCTCGGGTTGTCTCATCCTGGGTGTGCCCACTGATATCCCGAAGGCGAGCGCCGTGGTCTTTGAGCTTGTGTTTCGATCCCAGAGCTTCGTCGCCTTTGCCGTGGTCTTGATCGGCTTCCCCGCCCTGACCTGTGCCTCTCTGGTGCGGAGCTATCGCACCCTGCCTCAGCGGAGCTAGCGCGCTTTTCTCACGAGGTGGTCCGTGAGGCAGGCTCCTAGCCGAGCTTCAACTGGCGGCAGGTGACTGCGGCCTCGGACAATAGCTTCTGGGCTACTTCGTTGAGGGCGTAGTCGAGGTTGTATACAACCTCGCGAAGACCGCCGTTGATAATCATCTTGGTGCAGATCAGACAGGGAGAAAACGTCGAGTAGAGGGTCGCGTCTTTCACCGTGATCCCGTGGTAGGCCGCTTGTACGATGGCGTTCTCCTCGGCGTGCGAGCAAAGGCATTCACCGAGTTGGGTCCCGCTCTCGGCCATCGAGTTGCAACGCGGACAGCCTCCTTCGTTACAGTTCTTCACTCCCCGGGGGGTGCCGTTGTAGCCGGTCGAAATGATCCGCCGGTCTTTGACGATCACCGCAGCCACCTTGCGCTTCATGCAATTGCTGCGCAGCGACACGACGCGCGCGATGTGCATGAAATACTCGTCCCAGCCGGGACGGCCCTCCGCCATGAGCCACTGCTTCAGTGGGCCATTGATTCTCTGCTGCAACTCGTCCAGGCCCAAGTCGTTCCTCAGCGTTTCCTCGGCCATCTCATAACAGGCCCGCAACTGCTGATGCGCGGGGTCGGTGCTCTCCATTTCCTGCTGTTCCTGGCGGATGAACTCCTCAAGCGACTTCGGCGCACGGGGCCCCCCGCGCCGGCGGACACGCTCATAGCGGACTTCGACGGGCGCGTCGACATGGAGCAAGTGAAAATCCCCTCTTGCCCGCAGGCTCTCGACCTCGTAGGGGTTTCGGATCGAGTCGACTACATAGTTTTGATCCGGCGCCAAGTGGGCCTTAACCCGTTCGGCGAGCACTCCCGGCCCGTACTCGGCTCGCAGGCGGTTGCCCATCTCGATCAAATTTTCGCGGTTCCCGGCCTGCTTCCGGCTTTCCAGCTCCGCGCGGATTTCATCGGAGAGCGAGTGGAACCGGAAACCCCTGGACTTGAGATAGTCCGCGGCCGCGGTCTTGCCGGCGCCATTGGTGCCTGTCAGGCCGATCACCATGGTTGGGGCGTCAAGCGGGGTTGGGCAGGGAAGATCGCTCGGTTTGCTTGCGACTGCTAGGCGTCCCGACGTTGCCCGCGACCCGCACCCTAAGATACCAAGTCCGCCGAGCCGCGGCGAATCGTAGTCTTGTCTCATGCAAGATGAGTCTGAACGAGGAGTTTGTTTCTCACACAAGATGAGCCTGAAGGATCGGGGAGTGGGCATGCTGGGAATTGACTATCCAAGTGCAAAACACCAGCAAGCTGAACCTGCAACAGATCCAGCAGTTTCTCCACTCCAGCGAGGAGATTCGATTCAAAGGCAAAGGGCGGGCCGAGATCTACACGTGGGTGGCGCGCACGCTTCGCCAGCACGGCTACAGCCGCCAAAACCGCGCCGACAAAGGGCTGCTGCGGCAGTATCTGGTCAAGATGACCGGACTGAGCCGGGCGCAAATCACGCGGCTGATCCAGCAGTACCGGCAGGGCGGAGAACTCCAACCCGCCCGCTACCGGCGGCATCGCTTTGCCCGCAAGTACACGCCCGCCGACGTCGAACTGCTGGCGGCGGTGGACGAGGCCCACGAAACCCTCAGCGGCCCGGCCACGCGCAAGATCCTCGAGCGGGAATACCAGCAGTACCAGCAGCGCGAATACGAGCGGCTGGCGGGGATCTCGGTGGCCCAGATCTATCGCCTGCGGCGGCGCAGAGCCTACCGCCAGCGGCGGCTGCATTTCACCAAGACCCGGCCCACGGCGGTGTCGATCGGCGAGCGGCGCCGGCCCGACCCGCAAGGCCAACCCGGCTTTCTGCGAGTGGATACGGTGCATCAAGGGGATCGCGATGGCGTCAAGGGCGTCTACCACATCAATGCCGTGGATGAAGTCACCCAGTGGCAAGTGGTCGGCGCCACGCCCGCGATCAGTGAAGCCTGGCTGGAGCCGTTGCTGAAAGCCATGATCGAGCAGTTTCCCTTTCGTATCCGCGGCTTCCATTCCGACAACGGCAGCGAGTTCCTCAATCGCACGGTGGAGAAGCTATTGAACAAGCTGCTGATCGAACAGACCAAGTCGCGTCCGCGGCACTCCAACGACAACGGCTTGGTGGAATCGAAAAACGGCGCGGTGATCCGCAAACACATGGGATATACGTACATCGCGGCGCCGCACGCGGGGCGCATCCAGCGCTTCTACCAACAGCACTTCAATCCCTATTTGAACTTCCACCGGCCCTGCGGACAGCCCGAGATCAAGACCGACGCCAAAGGCAAGCAGAAGCGGGTGTACCGCCACTACCAGACGCCTTGGGAATCTTTCGAGAAGTTGCCCGAGGCCGCCAGCTATCTCAAGCCAGGGCAGAGGCTGGAGGCTCTGGGCCGCATTGCCCAGGCCGAAAGCGACACGGCGGCGGCCCGCCGGATGCAGCGAGCCAAGCAGAAGCTGTTTGCCAGTTTCCGTTCCGCGAACACGCCGTGCTGAACAGCAGGAAGAGGGCTGTGGAAATGACGGGCGATGGAAAACGAGGAAAACCAAAACCAGGTTTCCCTTCGTTTCCCACCGCCCTTGGAAATCGCTCCGCGATTCCCACAATCCCACAACCCCGACGACGATTCTCCCCTTCCCAAAACTCAAAATCAAAAAGCCCGAAAGGAGCCCCAGCGACTCAAAAAGCCCCAACCCCCGTCTTCAGGCTCATCCTTCGATGAGAAAATGCTTCGTCGTTAGCCGCCCCGTCAGCGGGAAGACACGGATTTCGGCGGTCGTGTCGTGCGCCGTTCGAGCCACCCCCGGCGCACCGCCGATTGCAATCGAGTGGGGTTTTCAAGTTCCCTTAGGCGGTAAACCGATCGAGATATTCTGCGGGGTTTGAGGGAAAGGACGAGGGGAACCCCGGCGCGTTCGACGCCGACCCGTACCGCATCCTGCTGATGGACGGTGATCCGCCGCATCACCTCGTCCGGTTCCCCGCTGGTTCGTCGTCCGTTGATCGCGACAACGCGGTCGCCTAGCTCAAAGCCGGCGGCCACGGCGGGGCCCGTTGGTTGAACGTCGCTGACGACGACGCCCAGACCCGGTGGATTGGAAAGGCTCATCCCGAGGTCGAGTCGTGACTCCTTGGTTTCGGAAAGCCCGTACCCTGCGTAGCCGAAATAGCGGCTCCAGGGGATCTCCGCTGCGCGGCGAACGAGTTGGTCGAAAACGCGCGAGAGGTCTTGAGCAACGACTTCACTGGCGATCTCCTCCAGCGCCGCGGTCTCGTCGAAGTAGCGGCCCGCCTGGGCGTACTCCCGATTGAGCTGTCTCATGACGTCGTCGAGGCTGCGACGATTTCGTGTCCGGTGACGGATGCTCAGGTCGAGAAGATGGGCGACGATTTCGCCTTTCAGGTAGTAGGAGATACTGCGGTCGGGCCGCCCGTAGGCTGGGCGCCCTTCGAGCCAGGCCTCGATGCTCGACTCCTCGGCCGACTGGGTGCGGGCGGCCGGCCGCCGTTCATGGCTTGTGATCAGCCGGCCCAGGCGGGCCAGGAAGTCGGCTTCGCTCCTCAACCCACTCCCCAAACGGATATATTCGGAGTAGGCCGAGGTTACTCCTTCGGAGAACCACAGCGACGGGCTGTAATTGGGTTGGGTGAAATCAACCGGCTCCAGTGATTGGGGGCGAATTCTCTTTATGTTCCATACGTGAAAAAACTCATGGGCGGTGAGGCCCGACATGTCACACTCGCCACAGCGTCTCGGCCCGTAGATGCTGGTCCCGTTGCGATATTCCATTCCTCCTCCCGGGCCGTCGGAGAAGTGGTAGACGAGGGTGTAGGAGGGAAACGGAGCGTCTCCCATGAGTTCGGTTGCGGCCGCGACGATTTTTCTGACCGTTTGTTTGAGCAAGCCGAGGTTGTAGTCGCCTCCGCGGGGGTGCGCGACAATGCGGACACGCCGCCCGTCGTGTTCGAATTCGGCCTCTTCAAAATCCGAAAGGTGGAACGGCGTGTCGACGAGCCGGTCGTAGCTGGGGGCATAGTAAACCCCATCGTCGGTGGGCAGCTCCAATGCAGCCTTCCAACGCTTCGGAACATTGCGAAGGCGCAGAGTGAATCGATGCCGGCGCGCAGCCACTGGATAGGCGAGAACCTGGGCCAGATTGACGCAAACGTGCTCGGAGCCGGCGAAGGCACCGAACGGTCCGGGGCGATCGGCACGAACCCGATAGCGAACGTCGACGCGCTCCCCCCTGGGAACGCTCAGCCTCCACAGCGAAGGGTTGAGTTTGCTCGCGGGCGCCGCTTCTCCGGCAGATGCGCGGGCCTCGAAATCGACGACGTGCTGCGCGAAGTCTCGGACCTGGTAGGTCGCATTCCAGACCGGCAGTTGAAAATCGCACTGCGGACGCCGGCAGGTGGTTTCCACGCTGATCGTCAGCCAACCGGATTTCGCATCCGCTAGGTCGATCTCGTAAGCGGTTTCCGCCGAGAGGACCTGTCCGAGCAACCACAGAAGACATAGCAGGGAGGAAGCCTTGCCCCACAAGGATGCGTACCGTTTCACAATCGCCGATTGCAGTGAAAAAGCCACCCTACTCAGCCGGTGGTGAAGTCGTTCGTCCCCACGACACTCGTCGGTCGCCGTCAGCCGTGTTCACGCGGCCTGGTCGCGGTCCTTAGTGAGTCTTGCAAATTATGGCGACAGGGCACGCGTTCAGACGGTAGGGGCGCGGCCTGCCGCGCCCTGGGCCCGCGGGCTAACGCCCACGGCTCTGTGCGGTGATGTTCGGCCAGCCCGTCGTTTGGCTCAGACCTGCGGTGCATTCCTTTTGTGGCGCACGCATTCTTGCGTGCCGTGCCGCCATTCGTGGCGACATTGTCTCGCTAGCGGATGGGCGCGGTCGATCGCTCCCTTACGGCTCAAACGACGGGACCCTGCTCGACGGCCGCGGGCGGCTAGCGAAAAAAGCCAGCTAGGACCGGGTACTTTATTGGCCGACTGTGAACGGGGGAACTTTGACAGGAAGAAGGCCCCTATTCGCCCCACGAAGGGCGAGTTACAGGTGATTATTCAACGAGTCAGATAGCTTGTCTTTGCCGACCGCACCCACGATTTGGTCGACGACGGCGCCGTTTTTAAAGATCAGCAAAGTCGGAATGCCGCGTACGTGGTAACGCGTGGCTGTTTGCGGGTTGCTATCGACATCCAACTTGCCGATTTTCGCCCTACCGCTGAACTGAGAAGCCACCTCGTCGACGACCGGTTCCATCTGCCGGCAAGGTCCGCACCAAGCGGCCCAAAAATCGACCAGCACAGGGACGTCCGACTGCAAGACATCTTTGTCGAACGAGTCATCGGAAAAAACCAAAGTATCGGGTCCGGCCATTCAAATCCTCCGTCTGGGCGTCGGCTTCCGCCCCCATTTTTCGCGGCTACGGGCTGCCGACCGCCAAAGGGACTTCGCTAGTTCTATCAACCTACCAGGGTAGCAAATCCAGTTCCTCACTCCGCCGGGAGAGTTGTCCAATGCAAGATGATCCTGAACGGGGGGAGTGTTTCCAACACAAGATGATCCTGAAACGACGGCAGCCGGGAGAGGGCACACTGCGGGTGAATGCGAATCACCATGCAGCATGCACAACGTCTCACGCTGGGCGAGATGCGCGAGTTTGTGGCTTCCAGCGGTCGCCTCAGCTTTACCGGCGCCGAGCGCAAGCAGATCTACGGCCTCGTCGAGCGCACCCTGCGGGCGCACGAGTACCTGCGGCTGTCGAAGAAAGACAAAGGCGTCGTGCGGCGCTATTTGGCCAAGATCAGCGGGCGCAGCTTGGCGCAGATCACGCGTCTGATCCGGCGCTACCGCCAAAGCGGAGCCGTCGATGCGGCCCACGAAGGGCTGTCGGGCCCGGCGCTGCGGCGCATCCTATGGCGCGAACACCACGTCTACGGCCAGGCCGCCTCCAACGATTGCTCCCTCTCGGCCTCGCACATCTACAACCTGCGACGCACCGCGGTCTATCGCGAACACCACGTCCATCACACCCGGACGCGCTCCCGCGCGGTGGCCATCGGCGAGCGGCGGCGGCCCAACCCGTGCGGGCGGCCCGGCTACTTGCGGGTCGACACGGTGCATCAGGGCGACACCGCCATGCGCCCCGGGCTGTACCACGTCAATGCCGTCGATACGGTGACGCAGTGGCAGGTGGTGGGCTGTTGCCAGACCATCTCGGAAGCCCATTTGATCCCCGTTTTGGAGGCCATCCTGCACCAGTTCCCCTTCCGCATCCGCGGCTTTCACTCCGACAACGGCTCGGAGTTTCTCAACCGCCGGGTGGCCAAGCTGCTCAACAAGCTGCTGATCGGGGAGTTCACCAAGTCGCGGGCGCATCGCACCACCGACAACGCCTTGGTGGAGGGCAAAAACGGAGCGGTCATGCGCAAGCACCTCGGCCACGAGCCGATCCCCGCCGTCCACGCCGCGGAGTTCCAGCGCTTCTACACGGCCCATTTCAACCCCTATTTGAACTATCACCGTCCCTGCGGGTTCGCCACCGTGGAGGTGATGGACAACGGCAAGCGACGGCGCCGCTATCGGCTCGGGGACTACCGCACGCCTTACGAAAAGCTGGTCTCGCTCGACCACTGGCAGCAGCACTTGAAGGAAGGCATCACGGCCGATTATCTCGAACAGCAAGCACGGCGGATGAGCGATACCGAATGCGCCCGCCACATGCAGCAACGCAAGCGGAAACTGCTGGCCAGCTGCCGCTCCCGTTGGTAAATCCCAGCACGAGGGGGCGGGGCCTGGCCGCCCCGGACTCGGCATGGATGGCAGGGGGAGGGGAAAGCTCGACCAACGTCCCTGGTCCGGGCCACACCCAGTTCCGCTTCCCCCTCCCCCCTCGAACAACCTCAGAAAGGAGATCCACTCGCAGCGCCGGCCCCTCGCAAGGGGACATTATCATTGGGCTTCAACATCATCGTTGTCCCAAGTGTGACAAGCGCTGGGTTTTCAGCTAAACTCAGTAGGCAATGAATGGTTTGGTCCACAAATTCAATGCAAAGGTTCCCTGGCCTTTGCGGCTTTTGCTGGTGGTCGGGGTCGGCCTTTGCTTGAGGTCGGTGGTGCTGTTCTTGGTTTTTGACGGTTTGGCGGTGGCGAGGAAACTAAGAGGCCAGGCGACCATTTGTCCTTGGGCACGGGTTGCTTCCTACTACTTCGATCTACTCGACCGGAGTAATCGAATACGGGCCTATAGCCAGTCGGCTTCCGTGGTTGACACCGACGAGGATCTCGGCCTCATGTTGATTTCCTACCCGCCTAAGTCGTTCTGGTATAAACCGCTTCCCGGAGACGACGGCAGCGGAGGATTAGCTGATCTTCTCGCCGAGCAAGACTGGGTTGCTCACAAGAACCCGGAGTTTCTAGTCCGCCCGGGCGATATCGTCATCGACGGCGGCGCCCACGTGGGCGTCTTTACCCATAAGGCCTTGAGTCTCGGCGCGGAAAAGGTGATTGCTGTCGAGCCCAACCAGACCAATTTGGAGTGCTTTCGCCGCAACTTCGAACAGGAGATTGCCTCCGGTCGAGTCTTGCTCGTTCCGATGGGTCTCTGGAGCAGTGAGACAACCCTGGCCCTGTTCTCCGGACCAACAACTGCCCAGGATACCGTTATTGGATCGTTTGCCCTCGGTCACGTAGAGATTCCCCTGACTACGATCGACCGCCTGGTCGAGAAGTTGGACCTTCCTAGAGTCGATTACATCAAGATGGACATCCAAGGAGCCGAAAGACAAGCCCTGCAAGGCGGGATCAAGACCCTTCGTCGATTTCGTCCTCGATTGATGCTTGACCATGATCGAGGCGATGACACGCGGGTGCTACCGGAAATTGTGCGCCAAGCGCACTCTGACTACGTACTAGGCTGTGGCCCCTGTGAGCCGTTCGGGGAAGATCTCAGTCTGCTGGTTCCGCACGTCATCTTCTTCAAATAGGACCGGAAACAGCTTCGCCGACGAGAATGTCAACTTCCACAGCTTTTCCGGGGCCAACATATACCACTGCAAGAAATCCCAGGCCGAACCCCACCCCCTACGACTCAGCCGCCAATCTTCAGTTAAAGATCCGGATCCGGCTTTTGGGCAGGCTCCGCGCCGGTCAGCATTCTGTTGAAGGGCAATGATAATGTCCCCTTGAGAGGGCAATAGAAATGTCCCCTAATCTGGGGCTCCAAAGGAGGAGCCGAGATTGGGAAGGACATGGATGAATGCCAAGGAACCGAGGCGCGGCGAAGTGCTGAGCCGAGTGAAACGAGGGGAGCTGAAGTTGACCGAAGCGGCTGAGCTGCTGGAGATCAGCTGCCGGCAAGCGAAGCGGCTCAAGAAGCGTTACAACGAGGGAGGGGCGCAAGCTCTCGTGCATGGCAATGTGGGCCGCGTGTCGAACCGCGCCAAGTCGCCGGAAGTTCGCAAGCGAGTGCTGCAACTGGTGCGCGTCTCGAGCGGAGGGCAACGAATCACTGTCAAGGGGCATCCATTGACGCCGCCGGCCTGACCATCGACACGTGCCAGCGTGCCGCAGCCAACTACAAGATAGCTGAACCCCGTTCGGACCTACAAGTTGCGGCGTGGTGAGAAAAGCGGGCGGTTTAGCTTGGTTCCATAAGTTCGCGACCGTTTGTAGGCCGACAATCCCTGGACCGCCCCCTCGCGGCTCAGAAGACTCTCGGAAGAAACCACTTCCGGGCCGGATTGACTGCGATGCTTAGGGAAAGGGCTTTTTAGATACGCGAAATTTTTAAACCAAGCAAATAGGGTAGCCTGCTTTTCTCACTACGGCCGCGGCGGATGAGGCGAAAGGCCCGGCGGTCAGGGCTCGCGGCAACAGTTTGTACGTATCGGCTAGCGCACAGCTTGTGAGGCAAGCGGGCGCAATTCATCGCGCCCCTACATCCCTGACGGCGGGCATTTGCTTCCATACCCGGCGGCCGCTGATGAGAAATGCGGGCTAGCAGCCCGTGGTAAAAGTTGCGCGGGAGCGAAAAATCGGGTACAGCCAGCCAATTCGCTTCGGGCTAAGCGCGTTGTCTCTTGGGTCGTGGCGGGAAGCGAATTGGTGGCAGTCCCACTACTGTCCCATCATAAGTCGAAGAGAGTCAGTTGGGTAGAAAGGGTGGGTGGCGGAAGTTGAGAGTCGAGGCCCTCTAACACCTGTAAAATGGGGGTTTTCTCGAAAACGGTGACGCTGAGAATCTGTAGAATTCTGTAGAGTCCGGCCTCGACGCCGTGCTGTTTCCTGAGGATCGCCAGGAGCAAATAGACAATCATAGCGACCCAGATCTGCGTCTTGACCGCGTTGGGCGAGGTGCCGTAGAACTTCTTGATGCGGAGATGTTGCTTGATCCACTTGAAGAACAACTCGACGTCCCAACGGCGCTTGTATAGCTGCGCGATGGTGAGCGCGGGCAACTGCAAATTGTTGGTCAGAAAGCGTAGACGGAGGTTGTGTTGCTGGTCCCCGTAGCGGATCAGCCGAGCGGGGGCGGGATAGTCGTGGGCGGAATCCTGACCGGTGAATACGATCGTTTGATCCGAGCGCAGTGCGGTCGCTTTGTCCACGCGATGTGAATAGCGTCGACGGTAGAGCATGTTCTTTCGAGTGCGGACGACAAAGAAGGCGGCCGCCGTGGTCAGCCGATACAGGCGGGCGAAATGAATGTATCCGCGATCCATGACATAGCCGGCGCCCGGCTGGGGCAGGAAATCATCCCACACGCTGACATCGCTGACGTGTGCCGAGGTCACGCGAATAAAGCCGACAATACGGCCCCGCAGGTCCCACAGGACGTGAATCTTCCGGGCGGCTTTGCGGCGTTGGGACGGGGCCCCGGGGAACAACGACAAGCACAGATCGATGGTGGTGGAATCCAGCGCATAAACCGTTTGGTCGAGTTCCAGCCCGAGATCTTGGTGGGCGTAGAGTGGCCGGGCTTGGCGGATCAGGACCTGGGCGACATCGGCGTAGATGCACCAGTCGCGTTTGGCGTTGGCGAGGCGGCAGCCCCCATTTTTCGCTTGTGTCAGAATGACGTTACACGAAACCGGCGCGGTAAGGCCAACGATGCCCGTAGGGAGATCACACCATGAATAGACGACATTTTCTTTGGGCCGTGGGCGGCTTGCCCGGGCTGCTTCACCTTTCTTGCGGCAAGTCCCAAGAAGTCATTGACGCCACGGAGCCGTTTGGCGACGATACACTAGCGGCCTACACGCATCCTCCGCTGGATCTCTCCGACGAGTTTGACTCCGGTACGCTCGGGACGCAGTGGTACCCGGTAGGCGTCAATACTCCACCCCCGTCGATATGGAGTGTTTCCTATAACGAACGCGGCGGCCCGGACTTCGTTGACGTTGCGTTCGCGGACGGCAGGGTGCAGCTAACCGGGTCCAACGACCGAAGCGGCGGCCTTTCCCTATACGGCACCTACGGCGGGAGCAAGCGACTGGCATCGCCTTGGGCCATGGAAGCTCTCTTGGAGCTTCCCGCCGTCGATTACGAGAAAACGCCGGTTCGGGCGGGCATTACCGTACGTGTGTCGAACGAAAGCGGCTGGGCGGCCTACGCGGAGGTCGGCCGCATAGCGGGTCCCGGAGGAGACAAGAGCTTCCTCTACCACGAAGGCTCGTACCAAGAAGGGTGGACGGGGAAAGACGAAGTTGAGACCGCCCGGCGGGTTTATCTACGTATCGAGAGCAACGACACCGAGCGGCGCGTTATCCGGGTCGGCATGAAAGTGAACGAGGCTGATGAGTGGACCTGGTCGCCCGCCCTGCGCTTCAGCCAAGCGGTTCTCTGGCTCGACAACCTGCAATTGATGTGCTTCGACGTCCGCCACCAAGGGCTGACGACGAAACTCAAAGATCCCACCCAGCTTTACAGCGAACTCCTGGACGAAGAGAGGCTGACCGGCAAGCTGAAGCCTTCTGGGGAGCAGGTCCGCATCGGCTTCGACTACGCCCGCTTCGAGGGAAAAGTGCTGTCACTCGCCGAAGGGATCGAGTACGTCCGCGCTGAGATCCCCAAGGTCGAGATGGGCTTCCCCGAAGGCGAGCGCTATGAGGCCGTCGTGCCCGATACGCTCGACATCGAGGAGCGAGCGCGCTACGCGATCCACTCTTTGACCCTGCTGACCGACCCCAACTTCGACTACGAGGTCTACTGGTGGACGGACTTGACCCGCAGTCCGGCGATCATCCACCACGACTGGAACGATAATTTCGGCGCCAAGTACATGGAAGGCGTCGCTATGTTGCGGTACCTCACGGGAAGCAAGGAAAACTTGCACGTCGAGCAGCGCTGGCGCGAGGTCGTGCTGCGGATGCAAGCCCCCGACGGAATCACCTACATCCCGGCCGTGGGCCGTCCCTGGAATTACGACACCGTTTGGGAGGGCGTGGCGAACCGGGAAGAGTATCTGATGGTTCCTCACGTCTGCGGACTGCTTTTGACGGCCATCACCGCCTTCGCCGTCCGCGACGGAGGCTCCATCTGGCACGAGGCCGGCGACAAGCTCGTCGAAGGGCTCTCCCACAAAATGGTGGACAAGGGTTCGTATGCTTACTTCCCGCTGCGGGTGGTCGGCGTCGATTCGCCGCCGGTCACGGGCCGCGAGCCGCTTCCCCCCAAGGGAACGCAGTTCGTCTTCGCGCAAAGCTTTGTGGTCCAAGCGTTGGCGCAGTACTACCGGCTTACGGGATCCGAAGCCGCCCGGGACCTCGGTCGAAAACTCTTAATGTTCATCAAGGACTATGGCGAGGTGTTCGGGCCCGACGGCGAGTGGATCGGCTTTAAGCATTTTGCCAACCATGGCTTGGCTCTACTCGGATTCACCGACTACGCCCTCACAGCCAAGGACGAGGAGTTGACGGAATTCTGCATCAAGGCCTACGAAGACGGAAAGACCCGCACGGTGGAGTCGGTCGGCTTCATGCCCGAGTTTTACAAAGATCCCAAGTACCCGACGACGGAGATATGCGAAGTAGCCCAGATGATCAACGTGGCCTGCAAGCTGTCGCAGGCCGGGGTGGCCGACTACTGGGAGGACGCCGACCGCTGGATACGAAACTATTTCGCCGAAGGGCAATGCCTGCGGACTGACTGGATGAATAAGTACCTCGAGCAGGAGATCAAGGAAACGACCCATTCGAACTTCCACGAGCCTTCCGACGGCGCGATCGAGCGAAGCCTGGGCGCTTTCGGGGGCTGGATGACCGGCAACGACTTTTGGGAAGGTCGCATGGGGCCTTTCATGCACTGCTGTACGGCCACAGCCGGCCCGGCGCTCTATGTGATCTGGAACAGCATCCTGCGCCAGCAAGGCGACAGCGTGCGCGTCAACCTGCTGCTGAACCGGACCTCCCCATCGCTCGATCTGCACAGCTACATCCCCTACGAAGGGAAAGTAGAGTTAAAAATGAAACAGACGAAGTCCGTCTCTCTTCGCGTTCCCGCGTGGGCCGACAAGCAAGAGGTGAAGTGTCAAGTCGGCGGCCAGACCCGCGAGTTTCAATGGGACGGGCAGTACATCGATCTAGGAAAGGTCAAAAGGGGACAAACAGCCACCGTCGAGTTCCCGATCTCGGTTCGAGAGGTGCGAACCGTGCTCGGCGACAAGGAATTCCAGTTGTGGATCAAGGGCAACACCGTCGTCGACGTCGAGCCGACGGGTAAGATCTTCCCCATCTTCGAGCGGAACCACTACCGCGGCCCGGTGCGCTACAGGAAGGTGAGCCGCTTCGCCGCCCAAGAGACGATTGACTGGTAGGCGACCATGGTGTTCTCACACACAGTGTCATACCCAGCCAGCACCGGTGACGACAAATGGGCACGAGCGAAGGATCAACAGTTTGGCAAGAGAGAATGAGACATGCCCATTCCCGTTGTCCAAGTCGATGCCTTTACCGACCGGCCTTTCTCGGGCAACCCAGCGGCAGTCTGCCTCCTGAGCGAACCTCGCTCCGACGAATAGATGCAAAAGGTCGCAGCCGAGATGAACCTGCCGGAGACCACCTTCGTCCAGCCAACCGCGGACGGCTTCGGCCTCCGTCAGGACAACCGGGCAAACGCACCTGTCATATCCGCGTCCGTTTTGGATCAAATCCTCGCCACGTGGTGAGAAAAGCGGGCTAGGACAAGCAAGAGTGTTTGTCCCTGGAGTTTGGACATATCTCAAGCAGCGGCGGCATGAGTCAGGCTCCCGCCACCCAGCGTAGGATCATCTCGCCGTCGCGCCAGCGGCGCAGATCCCCCTCACGGAGGCAAAGATCGACGCCGCCCTACGCCAGGGCTTTCGTGATCAGTTCCCCGCCGATGTCGGTGAGGCGGAAGTCCCGGCCGAGGTGCCGATAGGTGAGTCGCGTGTGCTCGAGTCCGAGCAGGTGGAGAACCGTGGCTTGCAAGTCGTGGACGTGGGTCTTATCCTCCACGACATTGAGGCCGAGATCATCGGTCGCCCCAATGGTCTGGCCGCCCTTAATGCCTCCTCCCGCCATCCAGATGCTGTAGGCGAAGGGGTGGTGGTCGCGGCCTTCGCCGCCTTTCTCGAGGCTGTTGAGCTGTACCAGTGGGGTGCGCCCGAACTCACCGGCCCAAATCACCAGCGTGGAGTCGAGCAGCCCTCGTTGCTTGAGGTCCGTCAGCAAGGCTCCGACGGGCTGATCGGTCATGTCACAGTTCTTCTTGATTTTCTCGGTGAGTTGGCGGTGATCGTCCCAACTGCCGTGTAACAACTGAACGTACCTTACGCCGCGCTCGACCATGCGGCGGGCCAGCAGGCAATTGGTCCCAAACGGACGCGTCGTGTCGTCGTTGACTCCGTAGGCTTCTCGGGTTTTCTCAGACTCTTGGGAAAGATCGATCAATTCGGGCCCGGCCGACTGCATGCGAAAGGCCAGCTCATAGGTAGCCATCCGCGAGGCGATCTCCCAGTCGCCGGTCTTGTCGAGGTTCTGCTGATTGATATCGCGAATGCCCTCGATCGTCGAGCGTTGAAGCTCGGGGCTGACGCCCTTGGGATTCGACAGATACAGAACCGGGTCCCCCGATCGTCGGAACGGCACTCCCTGGAAATGTGACGGCAGGAATCCGCTCGTCCAATTGCCGGCGCTTGCCCCCGGCGCGCTGCGGCCCGAGCGCAACACGACGAAGCCGGGAAGGCGATCGGACTCGCTGCCAAGTCCGTAAACGGCCCACGATCCCATCGACGGCCGACCGGCGAGCGGTGAGCCGCAATTCAGCATCAACTGCGCGGGGTGATGATTGAACTGCTCGGTATGCATGGACCGGATCATGCAGATGTCGTCCGCGCGGGTGGCCGTGTGGGGCATTAAGTCGGAGAACTCGACGCCGCTTTGGCCGCTTTTCTGGAAAACGCGCGGGCTGGCCCAGACCTTCGCCGTCGGCTTGATAAAAGCCAGCCGCAGATCTTTCGTCATCGACTGGGGCAATGCCTGGCCTTCCCATTTCCTCAGCGCCGGTTTCGGATCGTACAGATCGATATGGCTTGGTCCGCCATCCATGAGGAGGAAGATGACGTTCTTGACCTTCGGCGGGAAGTGAGGTTCCTTGGCCGCGATCGGGTTCAACTCGGGCGCGGTGCGTCCCTCCCGCGCCATCAAATGCCACAAGGCGATCGTTCCCAAACCGCCCCCGCAATCGCGGAGAAAACTGCGACGACTTTGAATGCGCTTGAACTGTGCGAAGTCCATGGCTAACTCCTCGTGATGAACTCTTCCAGGTTGAGCAGCAGACGGCTGACGCCGACCCAGACGGCCGCTTCTTCGGGATCGACGCCCTCGATCAGCGGCGCCGGAAACAGCACTTCAATTAACTCTCGCTTCTTGCTCAGAATATTCTTTTGTTCCTCGTAGTAACGCAGTAGCCGCTCCTTCTCTTGGGGTCTGGGAGGGCGCCCCAGGGACAAGCGGTAGGCGTAGTCGAGGCGATCGGCAACACTCCCTGACCGCTCGCGCAGCACACGGGCGGCCAGCACTTGAGCGGCTTCAAAAAAGACGGGGTCATTGAGCAAGTTTAGCGCCTGAAGCGGCGTGTTCGACCTCATGCGGCGGCTGCAACTCGTCACCATGTCCGGGGCGTCGAAGGTAACCAACTGCGGATAGGGCGTCGTTCGCAAAAATAGGATGTAGAGCCCCCGGCGGTAGCGATCGGGCCCGACGTGCTCAATCCATCTGTCCGCTGCCACGCCGAAACCGAGTTCGAGCACGCTGTCGGGTTGCGGCGGCCGCACGCTCTTTCCACCGATCATCGGGTTGAGCAGGCCGCTCACCGCGAGCGCCGTATCTCGGATCGACTCGGCGGAAAGGCGAAGCCGTGATTGGCGAGCCAGCAGCAGGTTGTTCGGATCTTTGGTTTTCAAATCTTCCCGTGCGTGCGATGCCTGTTGATAGGCGGCGGACATAACAATCCGCTTGTGCATGGCCTTCACGTCCCAGCCGCCGTCGCGAAACTCCGTCGCCAGCCAATCGAGTAACTCTGGGTGTGTTGGGCGTTCCGAACGGGTACCGAAGTCCTCGGACGTTCCCACGAGTCCGCGACCGAAGAACTCCTGCCAGGCGCGGTTCATCGTTACCCGCGCCGTCAGCGGATTGTCGTCGGCAACGAGCCATCTCGCAAACGCGAGCCTCGGCGGCTCCCCATCGGCCGACATGGGGTTCAACACAGCAGGCGCCCCAGGCTGAACCTCAACGCCATGATTGCGAAAATCTCCTCGGATCAGGATATGACTCTTAGGTGGATTCGTGTTCTCCGCGATGACCTGCGCTTCGCTCAGTGCTGGGTATCGTTTTCTGAGCTCTTTCCACTTCTCGTAGGCTTCCCCGAATTTTAGGCTGGCGTATTCCTCCCGCGGGGCGATCACGCGGTAGTAAAAGACGTAGTGGTTAATGAGGAGCTCCTGCTGCTTTTCGGTGCGGTAGACGGGATGCGTCCTGAGCGCCTCTTGGCCCCCATCGTCTTTGACGCCCAGTATGTCCCAACCGATCGTGTAGGGAGGATCGACGCCGGGGTTGTCCGCAGCGAAAAGCATCTTCTTCTCCCATTCGGGCTGCAGGTCGGGCACCTTGTATTCGGCCAGTAGCTTATCCCTCTTCGCTCGGTACTCCGCTCTGTCTCTCAGGAAGCGCGCGATCTCCTGGGCCAGAGGTACTTCGATGTTGACTTCGTGGGCGGTGTTGAAAAAAGCGGTAAGCCGGTAAAACTCCTTCTGGGTGAGAGGGTCGTATTTGTGATCGTGACAGCGGGCGCAACCGACCGTCATTCCCAGCCAGATGGTCCCCACGGTGCTGGTCCGATCGATCACCTGCTCAACGCGAAACTCTTCCCGGTCGATTCCGCCTTCGCGGTTGGTCAGCGTGTTGCGCAGGAATCCGGTCGCGATTCTCTGCTCGATGGTGGCGTTAGGCAGCAGGTCCCCGGCGATCTGCTCGACCGTGAACCGGTCGAACTCCATGTTGCTGTTAATCGCGTTGATCACCCAGTCGCGCCATCGCCAGGCGTGCGGCCGGATGTGGTCCGTTTCGTAGCCGTCGGTATCGGCGTAGTGGGCCTGATCGAGCCAGTGACGCGCCCACTTTTCACCGTAGTGGGCTGATCGCAATAAGCCATCGACATAGCGCTCGTAGGCGTCATCCCGGCTGTCGGAAAGGAACCGCTCCAATTCTTCGGGTTTCGGCGGCAGCCCGATCAGGTCGAGGCTCACTCGGCGAGCCAGCGTTTCGCGGTTGGCTTCGGGCGACGGCTCGATGCCCTCGCCTTCTAGCTTCGCCAGCACGAAAGCGTCGATCGGATTGTTGACCCAGGCCTCGTTGTTCACTTTCGGAAGCGCCGGGCGTTGGGGCGCGTTGAATGCCCAGTGCGGGTGTTTGGGACGGGACTTCTTAGCTCCCGTTTTCGCCACCTTCGACTCCGGCCAGACGGCTCCTTGGTCGATCCAGGCCCGCAGCAAGCCGATCTGTTGATCGCTCAGCTTCTCGCCGCCCATCGGCATCGGAGGCCTTCCGGGAACTCTGGCGACCATGTGAATGAGCCTGCTTTCCTCACTGTTGCCCGGTTCAATGGCCGCGCCGGAGTAGCCGCCCTTCAGCACCGCGGTGCGGCTGTCGAGACGCAGCCCGCTCATCTGCTGACTCGACCCGTGACAGGCCTCGCATTTCTCAGCGAAGATCGGCGCCACATCGCGCTGAAACTCCACGCGGACGTCGGCCGGCGGAGGCAGCGCCGGGGCTTCACCCGCCTTGGCCGTCGGCGCCTGTCCGGAGGCCGGAATCAGCGAGATCAATAGGACGGAAATCGTGACCAGGGGGAGACTGGCCCCGAGCACCCTCTTGAACGAGAAAAGTTTAGGCATCATGACACCCATGACGTGGATTGCCGCGGGTTGCCTTGGTTCGGCACCCACCGCCTGGGCAAGGTCTGTTCGAGACCGATCGCCGGGCGTGACCGGCAGCCGCCGTTGCAATCCCGCCGCTCCCCGATTGTCTCGCGGGCAGCCGAAAAAAGTCAATGAATTTAGGCGCTGGGGCGCGTCCTCCGTAACGAAATCAAAGGCCCGTCCCGCCGCGGCTCGGCCGAGTCATTTCCCGCGGGCGCCGTTCGCCGCGTGCAACCAACAGCGCGGATCAGAGCCGTGCCCGTTAGGGCGCGGGCCCGCCAGCCAGAAAGCGGACAGCTCATGAGGTCAAACGTCGATGGGTGGAGTTGACGGAGCCGCAAGCACAAGCAAGCGGCCATTGCAGCATAGCCGCTCGGGTACTTGGATCGTCGCTGACGCTGTTCAACACGGATGAATCCTTGCGTCCCTCAACGCCGCCGCCTGAAGCGAGAACAAAACTCTCGTCCCGCACAGGTGTGCCGTGGGCTTACGCTCGCGAAGGTCTTCGCATGGCCGTAGATTCCCAGTTGCTGCCCCACATCACTGAACCGCTTGCTGACACGCGCGGCTCCCAAGGGACGCGGGTTGGCCCGGGCCAGCTTGGCTCAGTCCCCTTCCCCGCCCCGCTCGCGGGTAGACGGGGCCTCGAATCCCGCCCCGACCATTTCGTCCAGGTCGTCATCGGGGTAGGTTCCGCCGTCGAGGCTCAACTCTTGCTCGGTGACCGGCCCCTCGGCTACCGACCCAAGGAGCGAGCCGGCCGCGTACACTTGCTCGGACTCCCGGTCGGGTTTCTGAACACCCAACAACCAACGTCCCGCGCGTTTGAAATCCTCGAGAATCAAATAGCCGCTGGGGACCAGCACGAGCGTAATCATCGTCGAAAATAAAACACCGAACACCAGCGCCGCGGCCATGGGAATCAGAAACTGCGCTTGGACGCTCTCTTCGAGCATCAGCGGCGTAACACCGGCCGCCGTGGTAAGAGAAGTTAAGATGATAGCCCGGAATCTCGCCGAACCGGCATCATGCACAGCATTCCGCAGCGGCACGTTGGCCCGGCGGTTGGTATTGATGTAGCTCACGAGCACCAGGCTGTCGTTGACGACAATACCCGTTAGCGCAACCACACCGCACATGGAGAGCATGCTCAGCGCGAGACCCATGAAGGCGTGTCCCCACACGGCGCCCACAACACCAAACGGAACGGCCGTCATAACAATCAAGGGTTGGACGTACGACTTGAACGGAATCGCCATCAGGGTGTAGATCACAAACAGAGCGCCCAGAAACCCGATGAACAACCCCTCCATAGCTTCCATCTGCTCGCGCTGCTCGCCTTCGAGCGAATAGCGGACCGTGGGGTGCTTCGCCAGCAGGGGACCCAAGAAATTCTCCTCCATGTCGGCAAGAATGTCTCCGGAATTCTCCGCCTCGTCATCGACGTCGGCGGTTACGTTAATCGCTCGTCGGCGGTCGACTCTTCGAATCTTGGCAAACCCTCGCCCCAGCTCCGCGCGTGCCACACTGGAAAAGGGAACTTCCGCGCCCTCCGGCGTCCGGACCCGCATCGACTCCAGGTCGCCCAGTGATCGCCGCTCTTGCCGCGGGTAGCGCACCATCACGCGAACATCGTCGCGTCCGCGCTGGATTCTTTGGGCTTCCTCGCCGTAGAACCCCTGGCGGACTTGGCGAGCCAAATCCTGTAACGAAAGTCCCAACGCCTCGGCCGAAGAGCGGATCGCGAGCTTGATCTCCGGCTTGCCCTCCCGGAACGAATCCGTGACGTCATACACGCCGGGATACTGGGCCAGCTTGGCCTTGGCTTCGTCAGCCACCGCCCGCAGCTCATCTATGTCAGGGCCCGTTAGTTGAATGTCGATGGCACCAGGGCTGCCGATCAGATCCGCGGTGTACTTGAGCTCGACCACTCCGGGAATGGCCCCCGTCATTTCACGCCAGCGGCGCGTCACTTCGTAGCTCGACAACGACCGCGCCTGGGAAGGAGTCAGCTCGATCGCCACCTCCCCAAGATGCGGCGCCCCCAGGGAGCTTTCCCAATTTCCTACGTTCCTTTGCGCAATCGTCGCGAAAGGCTGGTCGCCGACCGACGTCAATACGTGTCGGATAACACCCGTGCCGAGTTCCTCTTCGATCTCCCACTGCAGCCGGAGCCCGCTCTCCTCGAGTACCCGAACAGCTTCCTCGGTGACCTCGACAGGCGTCTCCAGCGGCATGGTCACCGAGGCGCTGATGAAATCCGACTCCACCTCCGGGAAAAAGACGAAGTGGCTCTTCCGGGTTTTTAGTGGGTGGCCAACGGGTAGCCGGCTCCTCCATCCTGCCGACCCGACGTCGCCCGCAGTCACATCGGAGCCCAAAAGGCGGCCAAGAAATCCCCAAATACCCTACACGCCAGTCCGGTCGTGGGCAACTCGTAAAGGGAATAAGACACTGATAAACAGGGAGTTATCTCTTTGAGTGTGGCCACTGGATGACAGTTGTGGATCTGCATTTCACAGCCTTCGGGAGACTGTACGACTACCTGCCAGCAGCCTTGCTCTACTCGTAACCCTTTGTTTATCAGTAATTCTTTTTGGCCAACGCAGTCGCCGCCCGGCCTTGGGGGCCGTAGAGTTGTCACGAAGCCCTTGAATGGCACCGAAGCAGGCTCCGGGAGGTCGGCCTCACAGTGGCGAGGGATCCGTCACTCACCGCCGCCAGCCACTAAAATCCCAGAAGAGCCGACGAAGTTAACGTAACCTCCACCGACCAGCCCCAACGTCAACAGCAAAGTCGTAACAGCTATCGCGACTGTCAGATAGCGCCATTCGAGAGCAGCCCCCAGCACGGGCCGATAAACCCGCCGGATGATCCATTCCATGCCACCGACGAAGAAATCGAAAAACCCGTTCCAGATCCGAACTACGATGTTTCGCCGCCGGGGACTCTTGGGCTCCGGTCGCGAGTGCGACAAATGAAACGGCAGCACCAGCTTCGATTCCACCAAGGAAAAGATCAGGGTCGGGATAATGATCAGCGGGATCACTCGCCAGATCTTACCCATATAGCCCGGCACGAAGAGCATCGGTGCGAAAGCCGCTACCGTTGTCAGTACTCCGAAAATCACCGGCACGGTAACCCGACGAGCACCTTCGATGGAGGCTTGGACGCCGTACACTCCCGCTTGGCGGCGAGAGAAGATGCTCTCGCCCACCACGATCGCGTCGTCAACAACGATTCCCAACACCAAAATGAATGAGAACAGCGAAATCATGTTGATCGAAGCGCCGAACACCGGCATCAGCGCGATGGCGCCCAAGAACGAGATCGGGATACCGATCGTCACCCAGAACGCGAGCCGCACGCGAAGGAATAACGCCAGAACCAAGAAAACCAGCGCCAGACCGCTGAGGGCGTTGCGCATCAGCAGATCCATGCGGCCGCGCAAAAACTCTGAGTTGTCCTGCCAAATGGTCAGCGCAATACCTTCGGGCACACGCCGGCTTGCCTCGTCTACGTAAGAATGGACCTCTTCGGCAACATCCAGGGCGTTCTGCTCCCCGACTCTGAAAACCTGGACCATCACGGCCGGTTTCCCGTCGAGCCGGGACCACTGATCGGTTTCGGCAAAGCCGTCGACCACGCGCGCCACGTCGCCCAACCGCAGTTTCGTGCCGTCTGGTTTGGTCAGCAGAGTCAGCCGCTCGAACTCTTCCCCACGGTAGGCTTGTCCTTTCGTGCGCAGCAGGATCTCGCCGCTACTGGTCTTCAGAGAGCCGCCGGGCAGGTCGAACGAAGATCGCCGCAAGGCAAGCGCCACCTTGTCAAAGGTGAGCCCGTGGCGGCGCATCACGTCCTCGGAGACCTCAATGGAGATTTCGTAGGGAGGGGCGTTTACGAGCTCAGCTTGCGTGACGCCCGGCAGATCCATGATCTCGTCGCGGACTTGCTCGCCGAGCCGCTTCAAGGTGACCGCGTCGGCGTCTCCCGAGACGGAAACGTTGACGACCTGAAAACGGTTGGTGATCTCCTGGACGGTGGGCTTCTCGGTTTCCGTCGGAAACGTGTCAATGGCATCAACGCGAGCCTTCACGTCCTCAAGTAATTTGCGCGTGTCGTATCCGGGAATGACCTCGACTGTGACGGTGCCGATACCTTCAGCAGCCGTGGCGCGAATCTGTTTGATTCCACCAAGGTCTTGGATAGCCTCCTCCACCCGGACGCAGACTCCTTCCTCGACCTCCTCGGGCGCCGCGCCCAGGTACCTGACCTGGACAGTCACGATATCGACCGCGTACTCGGGAAAGATTTCTTTCTTGAGGAACGGAATCGTCAGAGCGCCACTGACGATGATGATGATCATCAACAGATTGGCCGCTACGCCATTTCGGGCGAACCATGGAACGATTCCCTTGTCCATGAGGTCTTCCTTGACTTCCGCCGACCCTACCGCGCTTCGTTCGCGACCTGACGGCCTTCTCACGCGCTTCCCCTCGCCGGCCAGTAGGAAAAGCGCCCGAAGACCCGCTTATCGCTCGTTCGCATCGGACTCCTGCTCGACGGTTCGTACTTTCATCCCGTCTACCGCGGCTTCCAGAATGGAGACACAAACTCGCTCACCCTCCTTGAGCCCCGAGCGCACGATCACCCGATCCGTCTCGGCTCGAAGGATTTCCACGGGCCGGAAACGCATCCGGCTTTCTTCGTCCACCACCAGCACCTGATCACCCGCTCGAAGGGCCGTGCGCGGCAAAAACACGACGTTGCGGGCCCAGCGGCCCTGGATCTCGGCTTCCACGAACATGCCAACAGCCAGGGGCGGCCGCCCAGGGTGCCCCGTGTACCCATAGGGGTCCTCGATCTGCGCCACCGCTCGAACCATGCGGCTCTGAGCGTCGATTTCCCCTTCGGTGCGAACGATCCGGCCTCTCCACTCGTGCTGCTTCCCGGCGAAGGTGGCTCTTACCGTGACCCGCGGCATGTTCGCCTTCCCCGACCTTCCCCGGTAAGCCAGCGGCAGGTCGACGAAGGCCAGCTCGCTGTCGGGAATCGGTAGCTGCACTTCCGCCAGATCGACCGAGTAGATGCGCGCGATGGGGCTGCCTCGGGTCACGAATTGTCCCCGGTCGACTCTCTTTTCCCATACGCGTCCGGCGTAAGGCACCCGCACGATTGTCCGTTCCAGGTCATACTTGGCTCGATCCAGAGCCGCCCGGGCCGAGGCCAGCGCGGCCTTGGCTTCCGCGATCTGAGGCTCGCGGAGCACTAACGACGTGGGTTCGCCCTCTCCGAGGCTCTCCCACTCCTTTCGCGCGACCTGGGCTTCTTGCTCTTCGGTTGCCACGCGCAGCTCGGCTTGAGCGACAGCCGCCCGCGATCGAACAACCTCCAACTCGTATTCGCGGGGGTCTATCTTCAGCAGTACGTCACCCTCCTCGAAAAAGGCTCCGGCGGCCAGCGAAGGAGAAATCTCAACCACTCTGCCGGACACTTCCGGCGCCATCTCGGTCTCGGTACGCGGCCTGACCGTACCCTCCGCCCCGACCGTCAGACGCACGGTCTCGGGCCGCACGGTGATCACCCCACGAGCGGCGGCTGCACTTCGACCGGTTGCGGTTCGGGTTTTTCGCGGGCGTCGATCATCGTCCAGGCGCCGAAGGTTCCCGCGGCAACGACAACAACCGGCAACAAAATCATCAATGCCAGCCTCATGATCCCTGACCCTCCTTCCCCGAGGCGGCTTTTCCCTCGAGAGGCTTTTGCCGGGAAACGCCCGGCGGCGCCTTGCCGCTCTCGAATCCGCCCCCGAGAGCGAGGTGCAAGTCCACGCGATTGTCGAGCCGCAGCCTGCGAACGTTCAGCAACTGGCTTTCCGAATCAAAGGCCGTTCGCTGGGAAGCCAGGACCGTGATGATATCCGCCAGCCCGGCCCGATAGCGCCTCTCGGCCTCATCGCGGGCGCCCAACGACTGCTTCGTGGCCGACTCCAACGCGGCCTCGCGTTCCGATAATTCATCTTCGGCGGCCAAAGCCGATTCGACCTCGCCGTAGGCCCGCAGCACGGCGCTCTCATAGCCGGCAGCCGCCTCGCGGGCCCGCGCCTCGTCTCGCCTCACGCCCGCCTTCAGACGCCCGCTGTTGTAGAGCGGCTGCACGAGATTGCCCAACAGGTTCCAAGCCAAAAAGTCCGGGTTGGGAAGGTCTCTCAATTGGTTGCTACTCGTCCCCGAACCCGTCGTCAGACTGAACTTAGGCCGCAGCTCGGCCTTGGACTGAGCGATACGCGCATCCGCCGCCAACAGTTCCCGCTCGCTCGCAGCGAGATCGGGCCGCCGGTGAACAAGCTCGGAGGGAAGCCCCCCGGGGACAGGAGACGCGACCCGCGGCAAGTTTTCCGCCAACCGATACTCGCCCTCGGGGTAGCGGCCTAACAGAATTTCGAGTTGCCGTACCGCGCGGTCGTGCTGTTCCACGCGCTGTCGTAAGACAGCTTGCGCCCGCGCGACCTCGGTCAAAGCCAACCGCAAATCGAGCGACGGCCGGATGCCGCGCTCAAAACGTTCCCGTACGCGCTCGGCCGAGGTCTCGTAGCTCCTCAACGAAGCCCGCGCCAAGCCCACCTGCCGCTGAGCCTCAATCGCCGAAAACCAGGCCTTGGCCGTTTGCCCCGCCAAAGAGAGTCGCGCCCCGGCAAGATCGGCCCGCCGCGCGTCCGTCGCGGCTGCCGCGGCCAGCTTGCCGGCCTGAATCCTCCCCCAAAGGTCGGCCTCCCAGCTCACGTCGAGAGAAACACCCGCGCTGTTATAGGTCGCGCTTAGAACACTGCCCTCGCGTCCCGGGATGGGCAGCCCCACGAAGTTTTGGCGCTGGCGGGCGCGGTTCAAACTCAGGTCCACGTTGGGCCGGAGAGCGGCGCCGGCGATTCGCGCCTCCTGTTCGGCAGCCGCCAGCCGCGCCGCCGCGGCTCGGAGATCGTGGTTGTGCGCGAGCGCCCCGCTGATCGCCTTATCTAGGCCCGGATCGGCGAACTCCACCCACCACTCCGTCTCGCCAAGGTCTGCGCGGATCTCTCCGCCCGTCCAAGTGCGCGGGGCGGCAACGTCCAACTGATGGACAGGGGGCTCGAACTGCCGCGAGCAGGCGACCATGGCCACCACCAAACACAGCCCGGCCACGCCCCGGCGGCTCATCGTCCCCCCTCCAACAGTGACGCCACCGCCTCTTCCTCCCGGGCAGGCGCCTCCATGACCGGCGCCCGCAAACCGGCCGCCGTAAACCGAACCATGCGCTCGATCGTGCCCTCAACCTCCGACGGGTCGCAGACTCCTTGGGAAATCATCTTCAGCCGCTCGGAATCACACATCGTGTGGACCATCGCGCCGACCGCGAAGTGCGTACTCCAAAAAAGTTCCTTCAGCGGAAGTTCAGGGCAAGCTCTTCGAAACGCAGCCATGAATCGCTCAATCACCTCTTTGAACAATTCCTCGAACATCGGCTGCATGTACTCGCCCAGCTCGGCATAAAATCGCCCGCAAAGGCGCATGAAGGTCTCGCCCCTCTCGGGATCGCGGCTGAGCCGAATGGCTGGCGCAAACAAAGCCCGAAGAACATCTTCCACGGCGAGAGGTCCATCCCCGGCGCGCGCTTCGGCCTCGTCCAAAAGGGCCAGCCGCTGCCGATTCAGAGGAATCATCCGTCGCCCAAAAACCTCTCTGACGAGCGCTTCCTTGGAACCAAAGTGATAGTGAATAGCGGCAAGATTCACGCTCGCTTCGGCCGTAATAGTGCGCAGAGAGACCGCATCGATCCCAGACTCCGCAAACAGCCGCTCGGCGGTGTCGAGAATTTGATCCTTGGTTTCGGTCGACATACCCACCTACCCCAGTCAATCGTATGATTGATTCATACGTTTGTTTAAATTGTACGTTTGAATGGTGCCCCGTGTCAACTCTTTGTGATTTTCCAGTCTGAAAGCTACTCAGATGGGTGGCTGGGCGCCAAAGCCGGTGTCGGCAATTTCCAAGCCGACGTGGGGGCCTTCCGGCAGGTCGTCGTCCAAGTAGGTCGCGGTGCGGCGGGAGCGGTCTGCTTCGGTCACGCCCGTGCTGACAGTGACTACACCGGTTTCTTGTCCGATCGCCCCGCAAGCGTTGATGATGACGTTCATAACGACCTGCCGGATTTGGCTGGCGTCCGCCTCGGTCAGCGGCAGGTTATCCGGAAGTCGTATGTCGGGACCAGTTTTTTTTGAAGTGGAAATCCGGGAGCAACTTCTGGAAACGCGCTCATCCGACCTTGGTTTCCAGCGTCGGCAGCGCGGGCAGCACCTTCGTGGCTAGCCAGTCCATCGAGCGGCGCCATTTGGCCTTGTCGTCCCAGTCCTTGGAAGCCATCAGCAGGGTTCCGAAACCGCCAGTCGCTTCCCAGACCTCTTCGAGTTGGCGGATGCAGGACTTGACGTCCCCGATGATGCACACTTTCTTCAACATGTAGTCAGTCGTGACATCTTCGTCGGCCATCTCGGGATCGGCCTTCACCAGGGAGAGGAAATTCGCCGCCCTGAGAATGCCGACCAGATAGTCGAACGAAGTCTTGAACGTGCCGTTGAGTACGTGGTCCCAGGCCTCGTCGTTCGATTCGGCGATGTAGATGCTGCGCGAAACTCTCCACATCGAGCGATCCGGCTCGGGGAGCCCTTCTTCCCCGGCGCCTTCGCAATAGGTCTTCCAGTGAACCGGCAGGATGTTGCGCGGCACCAAGTTTGTGCTGATCGGCATGTAGCCTCGCTGCCCGGCCATGCGCGCCGCCCTCGACTCACCGCGGATCACGCTCATCCCGATCGGCGGATGCGGCTTTTGGTAGGGCTTGAGCAGCGTCCCCATCTTCAACTCATGGTTCGGGTCTTCGACCTTGATACGCCAGAACTTGCCTTGGAAATCAAAGGGCGGGTCAGTCTGCCAGAGTTTGAGGATCATATCGATCCCTTCGAGCGTCATCAGCCCTTGTGTTTTGGGCTCGGGCAGATCGAACAGCCCCCAATCGGTCGGTGAGCCCCCTTGTCCGAAGCCGCAGTTGAAACGCCCGCGTGAGAGATGGTCAAGAAATGCGAGACGCACGGCAACGTTGACCGGATGGTGCTGGGGAATGATCGAGACGCCCGTGCCGAGACGAATGTTCTTGGTCTGCGGCAGACAATAGGCGATAAAGACGTCGTTGGACGGAATCGGCTCCCACTCCAAGGTGTGGTGCTGGCCGATCCAGCCCTCGGTAAAGCCTAGCTCGTCGGCGTGGACGACAAACTCGAGGTCTTCCTCGAAACACTCCGTCCGCGACTTTTCCGGCGGGTGCAGCGGCATCATGAAGAAGCCAAGTTTCATCGACGAACTCCTGTCCACTGATTCGGCTGGGGCGGATGTGCCGAGGCGGTATCGCGTTTCTTCCGCTTTAGGCGGGTCGGTCAGGGTATGGCCGAAGGTGCCGCGCCGACGCTGTTGTGAAGGCTGATCGAGGCCATGCCGACAGCGTTCCCTATTTTGCCATAGAAGACGCTCGGCCCGCGCTACCGGCGTGGCAGGCCGGCTTCTCGGGTTCGTTTGCCGGGATCAGGGCCAAGCAGATGCATCAGCGACGGCGACCCGCAGTGGAATCCTTCCCGATCGTCAACCAGTCCAACGTGAAGCGAGCGAAGGTGATCGTCTCGTAGGGGGACGCTCCAGAGATCCCTGGTACCCCATTTCGCTCATAAAGACAAGCGATGCCGCCATCTGCGAGTACGGCCAGAGAGGAGTAGGCCGAGGGTCCGGCGTGCAGCAGTTTCGAGACCGGCCAGGTCTTGCCCTCGTCGTAGCTGAGCCGAACGGTCATGTTGACGCGCTCGGTTTTGCTCGCGGGGTTGGAAAAGAGCAAACGGTCTTTGCCGTCTCCTTCGGTCGAGGTATAGCGGATGAAGCTTGCCTGGCAGACGGGTTCTATAAGCGTTTCGTCAAAGCCCAGCTCCTCCCAAGTCGCGCCGCCGTCGCTGCTGCGGGCCACTGCGCGTTTGCCGTCACGCTCGGCGACTTTGGCAACCCGGCCCCAGTAGCTGCGCATGTTGAGCAGCAGCTCGCCGCCGGCGAGTTCGACCACTTGGCATTCGTCCGTATGTTCAGGTAGCGCGGCGCCCAGTTGCCACGTCTGTCCGTGGTCGTCGCTGTAGAACATGTGGGAATGCATGATTTTCTGCTGGCCCATCATCACGGCGTGGTCGGAGGGGACTACGAGACGTCCCTTGTGCGGGCCCTGCTTAAGCTGGATGCTGACCCCGGGGCCCGTCGCTACCCAAGTCCACTGGGGTTTTGTGACTTGTTTTGAAATGTTGACGGGTTCCGACCAAGTCAGCCCCTCGTCGCTGCTCTTGGTGACGAGCACCTCTTTGTTGTCGCGGCAAAAGGGCATCCAAATGGTTCCGGTGTCTTCGTCAACCACCGGGCTGGGATTGCCGATGGTGATCTCGGCGTCACCTCCCTCTTCGTAGACAATCGTCTGCTCGGACCAAGTCCCGCCCCCGTCCGAGCTGCGTTTGACAAGCAGATCGATATCGCCGTCATCGTCACGCCTTGTTTTCCGGCCCTCGCAAAAGGCGAGTAACGTGCCCTTCGGGGTCGAGAGCAGCGCCGGAATGCGGTAGGTGTGATAACCGCCCTGGCCGGCTACGAATAGCGGTGTCTGGACAATTTCGGATGCAACGCCGCGTTCGCCTTCACTCGGCGCGCAGCCGGGCGCGAACAGCAAGGCCAACGGCAAGGCGGAGAGGATAACGGTGAGGAGCTTTTCGCTCTTAATCCTCATGGTCGGTTACTCCCTTTCGGACGGCTTCGTTACGGGATCGGTCATCTACATCAGGAATCACTGTACATGACTTGGCGCCCGTGTAGGTTCGCAACCGCGTTCTTTGGTATGCTTCCGAAAAATCCGGTTGTCAGAAGTTCGCCTTGCGGCTAGGCCGCTTTTCTCACTAGGCCCGTGGTAGAAGTGAAGGTCGCGAAAAATCGGGTACAGCCAGCCAATTCGCTTCAAGCTAAGTGCTTTTTTTAGGGCCATGGCGGGGAGCGAATTGGTGGCGGTCCCCATTTTTCCCTCCCGTGCGGCTTTTACCACGGACTGCTAGCTCGCCTTTCTCGCCAGCTGACGGTCGAAGCACCCGATAGGTCCGTCAGTAGAAGACGCGCGCAGCTCAGCGCCGCATTTCTTGAATAATGCGGGCGTACTTGAACAGTACGTTGAACGCGGCGAGCAAGCGCAACGAAGTAATGGCGGGCCTATCGGGTGCTTCGACCGTCAGCTGGCGAGAAAGGCGAGCTAGGCTATCGCTTCTACGATAGCCGACCGCAACTTCGACAGTCCGGCGGCCACGTCGGCGCCGAGATGGACTCGAAGCGCGCGGCGATTCCTCTCAGCCAGAACCTGGAAGTCACCACGTGCTTGGGCGGCCTTGACCAAGCCAAACGTATACTTCTGCCCGGGCACGGCGAGATCAGCCGCTTCGTCGCATGTTACCTGCAGGAAGACACCGCTGTTGGGGCCGCCTTTGTAGGCCTGGCCGGTGGAGTGTAGGAATCTCGGCCCGAACCCCACGCAGGTAGCGACACGTTTGGAATCACGCACCGCCAGGCGAATCCGTTGAAGTGTCTGTTCGTGAGTTTCGTTCATCTCGACGTAGGCGAGCAGCGCCAGATAGTCGCCGGCGCCGAGCCGCTCCAAGTGCGCCCGGAGATAGCCCACAAGAGACAGGTTGCCTCCCGCGTCCGAAGACAGCAAGGAGCTGTTTTCCGCGTCGGCGTACAACGCGATGCCGTCGGCTTCAAGCAAAGGGGTCTCCCCGGGAAGCGAGCCGGTCTTTTCGTACTCGTCCGTCAAAGCACGCGTGGCGATCTTGCTGGCCTCGACGTCCGGCTGATCGAAAGGGTTGATGCCCATCAGGGAGCCGGCGACGGCGGTCGCGATCTCCCAACGGAAAAACTCCGCGCCAAGCTCATAAGCGTCGCTGACGGCGATTCTCAACACGGGATGGCCGGCGGCGGCGAGAGCGTCGACTGCCCGATCTTGGTCGGAGTCGGGCGCTGATTCAAGTCGCACGTAGACGAACAAGCGGTCGTCACCGTAGGTCCGCGGGGAACCCACAGGCTCGCGGTCCACGGGAATCAAACCTTTCCCTTGCTTGCCGGTGGACTCGGCGAGCAACTGCTCCAACCAGGCTCCGAGATCCCAAATACCGGGCGAGGCAATGATCGTTACCTTGTCTCGACCCTGGTTAGCGGCGGATCCCAGGGCGCACCCCAGCACGACGCCCGGGTTGTCTTCCACCGGCTGCCGCGGTGAACAAGCCAGGGCCATCTTGTGCGTGCGTTCCAAAAAGCGCGCTACGTCAACGCCCATGATTGCGGCCGGGATCATGCCGAAATCCGACAGGGCGGAATAGCGGCCTCCGATGCTCGGCACGCCGTGAAAGATGTGCCGGAAGCCATTGTCTTCGGCAACCTTTTGAAGCTTCGATCCCGGATCGGTAACGGCGATGAAACGCTCCCCGGCTTGATCGACTCCCACGGCTTCGGTGACCCTCTCGAAGAAATATTGTTTAAAGATATTCGGCTCGAGGGTGGATCCGGACTTGCTCGAAACGATAAACAGGGCCTCGGCCGGATCAATCCTACTCTCCAGATTTCTGATCTGAGCCGGGTCGGTCGAATCGAGCACGTGGAGGCGCGGGCTGCCGGGTTGGGCGCCGAAAGTGACGGCTAGCACTTCGGGGCAAAGGCTCGATCCGCCCATGCCCAACACCACCGCGTCTCGAAATCCGGCGGCGCGGACTTCCTTGCCAAGGCTCGTAAGGCGCTCAGCGCGGGCCAATTGGTCTTCCACTATGCCCAGCCACCCCAGCCAGCCGCCTTCATCCGCGCCCGTCCAAAGGGAGGCGTCGCCGGCCCAAAGCTTGCCGACCTTGCCCGAGGCTTGCCAATCGGCCAGCGTTCCGCTAACGGCGGAAGCCAGCGAATCCGGCAGTGTTTCGGTATAGAAGTTCATCTCTTCAGTCTGCGCGATCATGCATCTCTTATCGGCTGACGATAGCAGTTTGCCCCATGGCCGGCAAACGATCTCCGGTTCCGCCCCGGGGCCACGATCGCATAGACGGCGAATCACCCCGGGTAAGTGCATCCTCTGATTCAGTGGACAAAAGAGTACCTACGTGGCAGGATTCCGAGACTAGAGGACTTCCCGACGGGAAGGATCGAGGGCTACACTTGAGAAGCGGTGAACACTCTTTCGACGTGCCCGGTCTGCCGGCAGCCCATGGTTGCCTTCGAGCTGGAGGGAATCGAGATCGACCGCTGCGTTGAGTGCGCGGGCACCTGGCTAGATGCTGGGGAGTTGGAGATCATTGCCGAGACGGCCGGTGCTCCGCGGGGCGGTTTGTTCGAGGCCTTGAAGACCGCCCCGGGGCGGCGTCACGGCGGCAGGCGATGTCCGCGATGCTCTCGGAAGCTGCGGGTGATCAGCCTGGGAACCGGGAAGTCCGTCGAAATTGACCGCTGTCCGGGGGGAGACGGACTCTGGTTCGACCGCGGCGAGATGGAAACTTTTATTGCATCATTTGACGAAGGCGAGGAGGGGGTCGTCGCCCGTTTCTTCGCCGACTTTTACGGCAAAAGATTTTTCCCGGGCAGTCTTGATCGGGAAAGCGAAAACGAGGAGGGATAAATGGAGTTCTTGATGGTGGCCGCGTCGGCGTTGCTTGTCATCATTGTTCTCATCGCCATTTGGGCCGCGGTGACCTACAACAGCTTGGTGGCTATGAGGAATGCCGTACGCAACGCGTGGTCGCAGATCGACGTGCAATTGAAGCGCCGGCACGACTTGATTCCGAACCTGGTGGAAACAGTGAAGGGTTACGCCGGACACGAGAAAGAAACATTGGAAAACGTAACCCGCGCTCGATCCCAGGCGGTCTCGGCTCAAGGCGTGGGCGAGCAAACCGTGGCCGAACAACAGTTAACCGGAGCGCTGGGCCGGCTGATGCTGGTAGTCGAACAATATCCCGACCTGAAAGCCAATCAGAACTTTTTGGCCTTGCAGGAAGAGCTCACTTCGACAGAGAACAAGATCAGCTTCTCGAGACAGCTTTACAACGACTCGGTCATGTTGTTCAACACCAGGATTCAGTGCTGTCCGGGGAAAGTCGCGCCATCGGACGGTAAGTCTCGACCGCTCAATGTCTTATGGCCTGTTTTGCTCGGGAACGATTTGAAATCCCGAGGCCGCAAATGGTCGCCTGAACGGAGCATCCGGACGCGGCACAATGAGGGATGAACCTTGGCCGTACGGTTTTCTCCCAACTGATCGAGCACCTACCGAGCAAAGAGTTTCAGAAATGTGTATCGCGCTACCGCGGCGATTCCTATCTGAAAAGTTTCTCCTGCTGGGATCAGTTTCTTGCGATGGCATTCGCCCAGCTGACCTATCGGGCAAGCCTCCGCGACATCGAGACGTGCCTGCGTTCGATGCACGGCAAACTCTACCACATGGGATTCCGCGGCAGGGTAGCGCGCTCGACACTGGCCGATGCGAACGAGTCGCGCGACTGGCGGATCTACGCGGACTTCGCGCAGGTCTTGATTGGCATGGCACGGCCGTTATATGCCCACGACCCGATCGGTGTGGACTTGGACCAGACTCTGTACGCTCTCGACTCGACAACAATCGACCTCTGCCTGTCGCTGTTTCCGTGGGCGAGATTCCGCAAGCAAAAGGCCGCCGTGAAGATGCACACGCTGCTGGATCTGCACGGCAATATTCCCACGTTCATCCGCATTACTGGAGGCAAAGTGCACGACATCAACATCCTCGACGAGATCGGCCCGGAGGCCGGCGCGTTCTACGTCATGGATCGGGCCTACGTCGATTTCGAACGCCTCTTCGTGTTCACTCTCTGCTCGTCGTTCTTCGTCGTGCGAACCAAGAAGAACATCTTGCTCCAACGGCGCTACTCGCATCCCGTCGACAAATCCACGGGCTTGCGCTCGGATCAGACCGTCATACTGGCTGCCATCGAATCGGCCCAAGCCTATCCCGACCCGTTGCGGAGGGTCAGTTACTTCGACGCCCGGACGAACAAGCGGCTGAAGTTTCTGACCAACAACTTCGCGCTCCCGGCGCTGACCATCGCCCACATCTACAAGTCGCGTTGGCAGATTGAGTTGTTCTTCAAGTGGATCAAGCAACATCTGCGAATCAACTCGTTTTACGGCACCAGCGAGAACGCCGTCAAGACGCAGATCTGGATCGCTGTCTCGATTTACGTGCTCATCGCCATCGTCCGGAAACGGCTCGGGCTGGAAGCGAGTCTTTACCAGATTCTACAGATTCTCAGCGTTACGCAATTCGAAAAAATGCCCCTTTTACAGGCACTCCAGCCATCCGACTCCCCAAACGAATCCCCCTATGACCCCAACCAATTGATTCTATTCGACCAGTGCTGTCCGGGGAAAGTTGCGCCAACGGACGGTAAGTCTCTACCGCTCAATGTCTTATGGCCTGTTTTGCCCGGGAACGATTTGAAATCACGAGGCCGCAAATGGCCGCCTGAGCGGAGCATCCCGACGCGGCACAATGGGGGATGAACCTTGGCCGTACGGTTTTCTCCCAACTGATCGAGCACCTGCCGAGCAAAGAGTTTCACAAATGTGTATGGCGCTACCGCGGCGATTCCTATCTGAAAAGTTTCTCCTGCTGGGATCAGTTTCTTTCGATGGCATTCGCCCAGCTGACCTATCGGGAAAGCCTCCGCGACATCGAGACGTGCCTGCGTTCGATGCACGGCAAACTCTACCATATGGGATTCGGCGGCAGGGTAGCGCGCTCGACACTGGCCGATGCGAACGAGTCGCGCGACTGGCGGATCTACGCGGACTTCGCGCAGGTCTTGATTGGCATGGCACGGCCGTTATATGCCCACGACCCGATCGGTGTGGACTTGGACCAGACTCTGTACGCTCTCGACTCGACAACAATCGACCTCTGCCTGTCGCTGTTTCCGTGGGCCAGATTCCGCCAGCACAAGGCCGCCGTGAAGATGCACACGCTGCTGGATCTGCACGGCAATATTCCCACGTTTATCAGCATTACTGCAGGCAAAGTGCAGGACGTCAACATCCTGGATGAATTTCTTCCCGAGGCCGGCGCGTTCTACGTCATGGATCGGGGTTATGTCGATTTTCGGCGCCTCTTCGTGTTCACGCTCTGTTCGGCCTTCTTCGTGGTGCGAACCAAAAAGAACGTTTTGCTGCAGCGTCGCTACTCCCACCCGGTGGATAGGAGCACGGGCCTGCGATCCGATCACACCGTTATTTTGACCCCCTTCAACTCCGCCCAAGTGTACCCGGACCCCCTACGGCGGGTGAGTTATTTCGATGCCGAAAGCAACAAGCGGTTGAAATTCCTGACCAATAACTTCACCCTGCCGGCACTGACCATCGCCCACATCTACAAATCGCGCTGGCAGGTGGAACTCTTCTTCAAGTGGATCAAGCAACATCTGCGAATCAAGTCGTTTTACGGCACCAGCGAGAACGCCGTCAAGACGCAGATCTGGATCGCTGTCTCGATTTACGTGCTCATCGCCATGGTCCGGAAACGCCTCGGGCTGGAAGCGAGTCTCTACCAGATTCTACAGATTCTCAGCGTTACGCTATTCGAAAAAATGCCCATTTTACAGGCACTCCAGCCATCCGACTCCCAAAACGGATCCCCCTATGACCCCAACCAATTGATTCTATTCGACTTTTAACCGGACAGCAGTGCTATTCGACTTTTAACCGGACAGCAGTGACCAGGATTGAAAGCGTGCCGGCGAACATCGTCGCGGGCATGTTCCATTTCAATCAAGAAGAGTTCTTTGAACTCCAAGACGAGGCGGCACGAGAAGCCCCTCGCGTCTCGTTCTCGTCCTGAGCGACACGGGGGCGAAAGTTAACCGCCGTAGTGGCGGACACTCCCGGTTGCCCGGCGTCGTTCCGTTTCAAGATCCCGCGACATATCCGGGAATTTTCCCTCAGCCATGTGGCAAGCCATCGCAGCCAACCGGCGCCGGTCGCGGTTAATCATCTTCGTGATGGGTGCGGTGCTCATCGCACTCGGCGCTAGCCTGGGAACGTTGATCGGTCCGGCGCTGGTCGACCTGGGTTACGCGCCTCCCGGCGAAGAAACTTGGGCCGGAGCGCTCGCCGGCGGGCTGGCGGCGTTAGTTGCTTGGCTGACGCTTTCGCTTCTCGCGGTCTACGGGGGGGACCGGCTGGTGCTTCGCTCAGCGCACGCCCTGCCGATCGAAAAGCGCGACTCTCCCCGATTGTGGAACGTTGTAGAAGAGATGACGATTGCCTCGGGGCTGGGGCAGCCTCCGCGGGTGTACATTGTCGAGGACCACGCCCCGAACGCTTTTGCCGTGGGGCGAAGCCCGGAGAAATCGGCGGTGGCGGTCACCTCCGGCCTGCTGCGGCTGATGAACCGTGACGAGCTACAGGGAGTGATTGCTCACGAGATTGCCCACATCCGCAACCTGGACATCCGATTCATGACCATGGCGGCCGTGCTGGTGGGAAGCGTCGAGCGGCTTTCACGGGGCTTTCTTCGCGTGGGCCCTTTCGCCGCAGTCGGCCGGCGCGGCGGGAGGGGCCGAGGCGGGGGGCATCCGGCTCTTCTGGCGGTCGCGTTCGTCATGGCCATCGTGTCGCCGCTGCTGGTCCGGCTGCTCTATCTGGCTTGCTCGCGGCAGCGGGAGTATCTGGCGGACGCTTCGGCGGCGCGCTTCACTCGCTACCCGGACGGTCTGGCCTCGGCTTTGGAAAAAATAGCCGTCCACCATTCCGGCTATGTTCCGGGCCGCGTCAGCGGGGCTTTGGCGCCTCTCTATATCGTCAACCCGCTGCAGCTGGCGGCGGTGTCGAACTTAGTGTCGACGCACCCGCCGACCGAGAACCGGGTGAAGATCCTCCGCGGCATGGGCGGACGTGCCGGCTATGTGGACTACGAGGCAGCGCTACGGAAGATTGAGGGCCGAAAGGCGAGATTGGCCGCGCTGACGGCGGCAGCCAAGTCGGACGAAAGCATCGCCGTGCGCTCGCCGTCATCCGAACCCGACACCCGCCGGACGGCGGTCGGCCGAGCTCGCGAGGTGGGCGACTTGCTCGACCGCCTCGCTCTGTTTATCTTCGTGCCGTGCGTTTGCGGGATGCGTATCAAACTGCCGCCCGACTACCGGGGAGATAGCGTTTCGTGTCCGCGTTGCAGTAGGCAGCTTGGCGTCCCCGCCGCGCTGCCCATTCCGATCGGGGGGGCCGGTGGAGCGGCAACGCCGGCCCCTGCCGCTCCGCCTAGCCTCCCGAGCGCTTCGAGCGGGGGATCCGGGCTGCAATACGAGCGCACGGGCGAGGGTTGGGATGCTTTCCGCTGCGGGTGCGGCCAGACCATTCAGCTGGGGCCCGACTTCCCGCTCGATTACACGATTTGTGCGAAGTGTAACAGCCGGATTGAACTCAAGGCTCCGCGTCGTCAGCCGCCGCGCTAGCCCGCGCGCTAGCATGTGGAGACGTTTCTCCGAGTTAAAGGAGTCAGGTTGCCGGACGCCTTTCAGACGCGAAAACTTGAAATTCGCCGCTACCGGAGTGGCGACCAGGACGACGTCTGGGCGCTGCACCACGACGCCATCGAACGGGTCGAAGCCCTCGATGCCGGCGACGATTTCTACGCCGATCTGCACGACATCACAAGGGCCTACCTCGAACCCGGCGGGGAGTTTTTAGTGGGCCTGCTTGCCGGACGCATTGTCGCCATGGGTGGATTCGCCCGGACCTCGGACGGCGAAGCCGAAGTCAAGAGGATGAGAGTGCATTCCAGCTATCAGCGGCGCGGGTTCGGACGGGTGATTCTGGAAGTCCTCGAGGACCGAGCGAGCCAGTCGAGTGTTAAGACGCTCCGCTTGGAGACGACCGTGCACCAGAAGGCAGCGATTGCGCTTTACCGGAAGAACGGCTATACGGAAACGGGTCGAGGCAAGACTCTGGGTTTCGACGTTATTCGGTATGAGAAAAGGCTGCGCTAGCAGCCCGTGGCGAAAGTGCACGGGAGAGAAAAATGGGGACTGCCACACTACTGTCCCAACGTTGCATCGCAAAATCCGTGTAAGTTTCTATCGTTACAGCGTGATAGGGGCGGTTTCGGAGGGGATCGATTTGACCGGCCTCGACGACCCGGCAGCCGCTCGGCGCTACGATGCTGGGCATGCTCGCTCGGGCTTTGTCGTGGGCCGCGAAGAAGTTCTGGCTGGCCGGGGAGGATTCGAACCTCCATTCCAGGCTCCAAAGGCCCGTGTCCTGCCATTGGACGACCGGCCAGCGACTTTTTCTTAACATAGCACGGGCTCTGTGAGAGCCTTTACGTCGTGAAGATTCATCTATGATGGAGGGTTTCCCGGTGGGCCGAGCGTTTTGGCGGGGCGAAGAACTTCAGCCTCTACTTGGGTGAGGCGGTTTCCGGTGGCTCGCCTGTCTTGCCGAGCGGGCGTGGCCGCCTTTGAGGTAGAGTTTGGCCTGTCCTTAAGTTTGACTTGTCCCTGACGTGGCGCCCGCATTCTTGCGTGCCGTGTCGCCAGTTCCTGGCGATGTGGGTAGGGACCGGCAATCCTGCCGGTCCAGCGGATGGTGAGCTGCCCCCGGAGGAGTAGCGTGCCGTGCTCCAGTAGTCTCGTGAAATGGATCTCTAGGAGAAACAAGATCCCGTCGCACAACGCAACAAACCTTGCTCGTGAACGAATCGGCGCCGCCAGGCTAAAAAGGAGCCTGACATGGAACCTGTCGTAGCCGCGGCCGGCTGTTTGCTGGCCTACGTCCTCGTCTATCGCTTCTACGCGCGCTACCTTGGGGCCCGAATCTTTCGGCTTGATCCCACTCGATCGACGCCCGCGCATGAGATGGAAGACGGGGTCGATTACGTCCCCTGCCGGCGCGTGGTTCTGTTCGGGCATCACTACGCTTCGATCGCCGGACTGGCGCCCATGCTGGGTCCGGCGATCGCCGTCATCTGGGGCTGGCTGCCGGGCATGCTGTGGGTCGTGCTGGGGACGCTGTTCATCGGCGCAGTGCACGATTTCGGGGCGCTCGTCGTATCCATGCGCCACCGCGGGCTCAGTATCGGCAAAGTGGCGGAAGATCTGATCGGCCAGCGAGCCAAGTCGATCTTCTTGTTGATTATCTTGTTCCTGATTTGCCTGGTGATGGGCGTCTTCGTGCGCGTCGTGGCGGAGCTGTTCACGACCGCCTTTTATCCGGCGTCCGTGTTTCCGACATTTACCTTGATGGTGGTCGCCATGGCGATGGGTTGGGCCATCTACAAGCGCTCGGCGGCGGTAGGAAAGACAACGGCAGTCGGGTTCGTCCTCATGCTGGCGTCGATCGTGATCGGCCTACAGATCGCCAAGCCGGACCTGCCCACCGAAACCTGGGTGCTGATCCTACTGGCCTACGCGTTCGCGGCCTCGACGCTGCCGGTTTGGCTGCTGCTGCAGCCGCGGGATTACCTGAACTCTCTGCTCCTTTACCTCGGGCTGGGCGCGGCGTACGTGGGGTTTTTCGTTTTGCAGCCTAGCTTTGCGGCGCCCGCCGTGGATATGCATCCCCCGGGCGCCCCGCCTATCTTTCCGTTCGTATTCATCGTCATCGCTTGCGGAGCGGTTTCGGGATTCCACGGGCTGGTTTCATCCGGCACGACTTCGAAACAGATCGATAAAGAAACCGATGCCGTTCCGATCGGCTACGGGGGGATGGTGGGGGAATCGTTGCTGGGGCTGCTGGCCGTGTTGGCCTGCACGGCCGGTTTTCGCTCCGTCGAGTCCTGGAGCGAGCACTATGCGAGCTGGACCGCGGCGAACAGCCTGTCGGAAAAGATGGGCACTTTTATCGATGGGGCGGCTTTGTTCGTTTCGCATCTTGGGGTGCCGATCGAGCTTGCTCAGGCGTTTATCGCGCTCGTTGCCGTCTCTTTCGCTTTGACGTCGATGGACTCGGGAACCCGGCTGCTGCGCTATAACATCGAGGAGATCGCAAGCTCCGTGGGACTTCCGCAACTCGGACAGCGTTACGTGGCGGCAACCATCGCTGTCGCCCTGATCGGGTTCTTCACCTTCTACGAAGTCAGCGGGGAGCCGGCGGGATTGGCCCTGTGGAGTCTCTTCGGCAGCACCAATCAGGTACTGGGGGCGCTGACGCTGTTGACCATCACCATCTACCTGCGCCAACGAGGCTCGAACTACTGGTACACGTTCTTCCCCATGGTTTTCATGATGACGGTGACGATCACCGCCATGGTGCTCAACCTGCGGAAATACTGGACCGACGGCAATCTGCTGCTGACCTTCGTCGCCGCCTCGATCTTCGCCCTCAGCATTTGGCTGGTGGTCGAGGGGTACTTGCGATTCCGCAGGGATACGGTGGCTCGCGCGGCCGCGGCGGAGGGGGATTAGCCGGCTACTTTCCGGCGCAAAATGCGAGCACCGCTCGGGGCGGGGACTGTCACCAATTTCACGCCTTCAACGAATCAACAACTTCTGGGCGCATTCGGGCGCGAAATTGGCTGACTGTACCCACCCACCACGCAGCTTCTCTTTTTTGCGCCGGAAAGTGGCGAGCTGGTCGAACACTCCCAACGGCTGGCGTGCTCCGCTATCCGGTTGCGGTAGGTGTACTGGAGGGAAGCGGCGCGCCCGTGATCTCCGCATAAAGGACGTACGGGTCGAGGTCAGCGCCGTTGGGCCAGCAGATGGCCCCAAACTCACGGTTGAGATGCACTT
This sequence comes from Bryobacterales bacterium, assembly GCA_965206025.1. GTDB lineage: Bacteria > Acidobacteriota > Terriglobia > Bryobacterales > UBA6623. Next base: position 1,413,920 of record CBDBIU010000005.1, read on the forward strand.
CCAGGAACTTGTCGCGCTCTTTTAGAGGGGCGAACACTCCCTCAAAAGGGATCAATTCCGCAAGGTCTATAACGCCCTCCACGCCGTCTTGGAAACGGAGATGAAGCCGGTATCCATCCAGCAGCCGAACTTCGACGATGTGTTTCAGCATGTCTTTACTCTAACGGCGAGATTAGCTCTAGCGGCTCTTGGTTTCGTGCGCGCTCCCAGTTTGCCGTCAGTTCTTCGTGATGTAGATGCGCCCATTCCAACACGAGCCCGAGCGCTCTTGCCGAAAGTCGCCCTTCGAACAGCCCGAGCGTCTCCACATCGATCAGACCCTTCTGCTCACCGTACCGGACGTGAAAATGCGGCGGACTGTGATCATTAGTACAACATCGCAATGATGATTCCGTAGAAGCGGCTGATTTCAGGCATGAGAGTTGTATTCAGGCATAGCGATCTTCTCGCCTCGCAGCGTGCTAGCGGGGGCCTGTAAGATCCCGCCAACCCACGAGTTCCGGTCCGATCGGCTCGGGTTTCCTACTTCCGCTGCACCAGCACGCGGAACGTCTCGCCTAAGCCGAACAGCAGGGTCTTGAGCTGCATCCTCAGGTGCAGGCTCTCGGCTTCGCTCGACGCCTCAAGAGCCGCCTGGAAGTCGTCTTGCCTCCCGATCTCGCTCAAGAATATTGCTTGACTCCGTAAGCCTTCCGACTGAAACCCCAATGGCTCACCCCGCTTCTCAAGCGCCGTGAAGTTCACGTGAGCGGTGATATCCTGCTGCCCTGGATTCGCCAGAACGTCTTCGCTTGCCTGGTGCTTTAGGTAGCTCATCAGTGAGCCGCCCGGCAAGCGGCGCCCCTCGGCGATTTCGTTGGCCGTGTAGCCGTAGTCGATGGTCAGCACATAGCCGCAATCTAGGGAGCGAGAAATCTTTTCCAGTTGGTCGAGCGCCTCCAGATTGACCTCGACCTTTTGGCCTTCGGCCAGTCGAGAGGTGTAGCTTTCGAGGTAACCCTGCAGCCGAGGACCGGACAGCGAACCTTCCACCCAGTCAAAGCCACCAACCCCCAGATCAACGTAGTGCTCGACGAGACCCTTGTCTTTGCGCTCGACCGAGTGTACGGGAAGCGCGTCGAAAAATTCGTTGCAGATGACGACGCCGCGGAATTGCTCGGGCAGCTCGCCTCCCGCGACATCAACCGTCCTGCACGTCACGCCCGGCAGGCAGCGCTCGATTTGGGACGTCGTCTCGCCCCGACCGGCCCCCATCTCGACTACGGTGAAATCCAGTGGGCAGCCCATCTCGTGCCGCCAACTCTCGATCTGCTGTGCCAGCAGCCGGCCAAACACCGGTTGCAGTTGTGCGTTGGTGTAGAAATCCCCTCCGACTCCAAACGGGTCTTGGGGACGGCAGTAGTAACCAAGCTCCGGCTGGTAGAGCGCCATCTCCATGAACTTGCGGAAAGGAAGGGGGCCCTCGCGGCGGATCTCGTTGGCGATGAGATCGGCAAGCTCCGTCATCGAGGCGCTTCGGGATTGTCGCGGCTCTGCGGCGTATAGACGAACATCTCGACAAAATAGTCGTGCAAGCCGTCAAAGATCATGCGCTGCAGCGTCCACGGGAACTGGCTGCTTGCGAGATCCCGAGGATGAATCTCCAGATAGTAGGTGTGGATGTCCGCCGGTTTGCTCTTCAGGTCGATGACCAGCTCGATCTTGCCGTCGTTGTCGCGGACCGAGAAATCAAGCAGCGGGTGAAGGTATTTCTTGAGCTCGTTGCGGACTTTCTCGAGCTCATCCATCGTTCGAGAATAGCAGAGCAGTTGCCGGGCGCTTGTCGCCACTCTCATCAGGCAAGCCGCCGCCGCTGTGCTCGCCCGCACTATCGCCATCTGGTGAGAAAGCGGGCTAGGGAGTACGCCGGCTCACTCGGACGCCGGCCTCGACGGACTCGTCCGGATGCGTGATGACCAGCTCACCCGCCTCGACGCCGGAGAGGATTTGAGCTGTCAGACCGCTGCGCCGGCCAATCTCTACGGTTCGCAGCTGCGCGAACTCTCCATCCACGACAAACACAGCCCACTGATCGCCGCGGCGGAACAACGCGCTGCTGGGCACTTGGAGAACTTCGTCCTCCTCCCACAAGATGAACTTCGTCTCCACGCGATACCCATCGCCGAGCCTTTCCCATTCTTCCGGCGGAGACACGATGTCGGCAATCACCAGCACGCGCTGTTCCTCGACGCCGAGAGCCGAGATCTTCGTAAACCCGAAGGGCTCGACGACGCGCACGCGGGCTTCGAGCGGCTGTTCACCGCCCCAGCGTTCTAGGATCACGCGAGTACCCGGCCCGGCACGGACGGCGTCCGCCGACAGCAGTTCGACCTCCACTTCCAAAAGGCGCGGATTGCCGATCTCCAGCAGCGGCTCTCCACGGCTCACGACTCCTTCACTTTCGCGCAGCACTTTGAGAACACTTCCGCTAATGGGAGCGTGGACTGCCACGGTTTCAGCAGGCTGTTCGGTCTTCTGCGCCGCGGAGTGGCGCAGTGCGGTGCGGGCCGCCTCCAGCTCGGACCGCGCCACCTCGACCGAGAACTCCGCCGAGCGCAAGTTCGCGCCCGTTCTTCGGGCTTCGGCTTCGGCTTGGTTGAGTTCTTCGTCGGAGACAGTGCCTGCTTCGTGCAGCTCGCGGACGCGGGCCAGTTGTGATTCCCAGTAGCGGGCATCCGCGGCCGCGGCGACGACGTTCTCTTGGGCTCCCTTGAGCGCTGCCTGCGTCGTCACAACACGGGCGTGCGCCTCGGCCCGTGCACGCGGATCCAGTACCGTTGAGCGCAGAGGGTCGAGCGTCAGGAGTTGCCGACCGCGTTTCACCGAGTCTCCCACGTCGAGTTCGACGCGTCTGAGAAAACCAGCTACCGGCGCGGAGATCACGAAGTGGTCGACGACCCGGGTTCTGCCTTCTTCCTCCACGGTGACCTGGAGGGGCCCTCTCACGACGGCGGCGGTTTCGACGGGCGCCGGTTGCGGCATGAAGCCCCACACAATGGCCAGCACGACCAGCGCGCAAAAGCCGAGCAGTCCCAAACGGCGGCGCCACTTCACGATGTGCACTTCCAGCTACTCCTTCGTCTTCAAGACGGCGACAAGATCGAGATGGTCGAGTTTCCGACGCACAACGAGCGCCGAGATACAGGCAGACGCTAACACAACGGTTGCGGCAAACGAGTACGTGCTCGCTTCCACCACGAAAGGGAACCGGAAGAGATCTGTTTCGAGCGAGGCCACAACATAGCCGCAGAGCAACCTTCCGATGAGGAATCCGAGAGGAACGGCGGCCAACGTGAGCACAGCCAGCTCGCCCAACAGGATGTAGGAAATCTCGCCGCGGGTCATGCCCAGCACCCGCAAGCTGGCCAGCTCGCGGCTACGCTCGGAAAGGGAGATGCGAGCACTGTTGTATACGACACCGAACGCAATCGTACCGGCAAAGAGAGTGATAAAGGAGGCGAAGGTCAACAGTTGCTCGGCCATGGTCTCTTCGAGGTTCTTCAATGCCTTCTTGCGCACGGTGACGCCGGCCACGCGAGGCATCTCCTTGAGCGAAGTATAGATTTCGTTTTCGTAACGGGAATCCGCGGACAGAAAAGCCCCGGAGACCGCATGCCCCTCGCGCATCATGCGGTTCAGCGCATCGATATGCATGCAGGCCGAGAGGCCGACGTACTGGTTGCCGAAGCCGGCGACCCGCACCTGCCTCACCGGGCGGCCTCCTTCGAGCACCTCCACGGTCACCGGGTCGCCGGGGCCGACGTTCAAGATGCCGCCGAGGAAGTCCGTCATCACCAGGCCGTCCCGGGGGATGTCGATCGGGTTGAGATCGACGTCCAGCAAACGATAGAGGTCGCCGCCGGGCCGGATTCCCCAGATCGCCGTGCGATAGGTGCGATGCCCGGAGCGGAGCCGCACCGGCACCGTCCGAAACGGCTCTCCGTATTCGACTCCGGGTAGGCTCCGTAACTCATTGAGGACGCGGCCGGAGGTCGGCTCGACGAACGTTACGGTCATGTCGTCCCGCTGTGCCAGCTCAAACTCCACGTAAATCATGTGCTCCACAATATCACCGAAGAAAAAGCCCGCCATCAGAATCGCATAGGCAAACGCGATGCCAATCGCGGTGAGTAGCGATTTCAGCGGCTGGCGTTCGATGTTTCTGGCAATCATGCGCGTCGGTTGCGAGAGCCAGCGCTTGAAGCCCAACCGCTCGATCACGGTCTCGCGGTAACGAGCCGGCGGTTCCGGGCGCATGGCCTCCGCCGGGGGTTGGCGCGCGGCGGCGCGAACGGAGTAGAGAGTGCCCGCCAACGCCGCCCCAGCGCTCACTAGGCCGGCTATCACCGCGACGTGTGGCTCCAGGACATAGCGCAGGAACGGAAAGCGGTAGAACTCGATGTACATGGCACTGAGGCCCCGTCCGAAGCGCTCGCCGCCCACTATCCCTCCCAAGACCCCGAGGGCGACGATCACAAGTACAAACTTTGCGTAGTGGAAGGCCACGTCGAAGTTGCTATAGCCGAAGGCCTTCAGGGTCGCCACTTGCTCCCGCTCGGTTCGGATCAGACGCCCCACGACGACATTGAGCAGGAAGGCGGCGACAGCCAGAAAGATGAGCGGGTAGATGGTGGCCATCTGCTCGAGCTGGCGAAACTCTTCGGACAAGTAGCGATGCGACACCTGGTCCTTACGGCCGTAGGCGCCGAGTCCTCCGTAGCGCCGGAGCAGGTCGTCCGTGCGGTCAATCACCTCCTCCAGGCGGCCGGTGGCGGTGAGCGTCAGCGCCACGTCGTTGAACGCCCCTTCCATGTCATAGGCTGCTTCCAGCGGGGTTCGCGCCATCCACATCACCCCGAAGCTTTCAAAGTCGGGGATGAAGTCCCCCGCTCGGATCGGAAAGATGTGTTCCGGCGATAAGGCGACACCGACGATGCGCAGGCGCTTGCGGCGCCCGTTGATCACGACGGCAATCCGGTCGCCCGGCTGAAAGCCATGAGCCTTGGCAAACGAGTCGTGGACGACCACCTCGTCGTCCCGGCGCGAGTCGACCAATCGGCCTCGCATCAGATAGAGGCCGTTGAGAAGCGGCGGGCCGAAGTCGGGAACCGATACGAGCAACCCCGTCACCGGGTCCGGATAATCCTCGACCTCGACCTTGGCCGGCGCCACGACACGGGTCTGAACGTGTCTCACGCCGGGGATCGCTTGCAGCCTGGCCCGCAGAGATTCCGGAGCCCGCTTGAGAGAGGCGAAGACTTCCGCAAAGTGATAGTCGCCGTAGTAGACAGCCTGCGTGAGGCGCAGGGAATCGCGCGTGCTGAGCGACATGACAAAGGTCGCCGCGCCGCTCGCGATCACCATCGCGATAGCCAAGGCCTGGCCCTTCATCGCCCAAAGGTCCCGGAAGAGCTTGCGGTGGAGGGCGGTCATAGGCTACCAGCGCAACTCCCGAGCAGGCTTCTTCGCCACGTTGCGGCGGACCTCGCCGATCCGGCCGTCGTGCAGGTGAATGACGCGGTCGGCCATGCCGGCGATGTCGGCGTTGTGAGTGATCAGGACGGTCGTGGTCCCCAGTTCGCGGTTGACTCTTTCGAGGGCCTCGAGGACGACGATCCCGGTGGCTGAGTCGAGGGCGCCGGTCGGTTCGTCGCAAAGCAGCACGGCCGGGTTTTTCGCGATCGCCCGCGCGATGGCCACGCGCTGCTGCTCTCCGCCGGATAACTGCGACGGGAAATGATGTATCCTGTCCCCGAGATTCACCACCCTAAGGGCGTCGGCGGGATCCATCGGATGCTCGGCGATCTCTGTTACGACGGCCACGTTCTCGAGCGCCGTGAGGCTGGGAATCAGATTGTAGAACTGAAAAACAAAGCCGACGTGCGATCGGCGGTACTCGGTCAGCTCCCGGTCCGCGGCACCGGTGAGGTCTTTACCGTGGTAGCTGACACGGCCGCTCGTCGCCGCGTCCAGGCCGCCAAGAATGTTCAGCAGGGTTGACTTGCCGCTGCCGGAGGGTCCCAGCAGAACCACCAGCTCCCCCAAGTAGAAGTCCAGGTCAATGCCGCGCAGGGCCTCGACTCGCACCTCGCCCATGCCGTAGGTCTTGGTCAGGCCCCGGGCCTCAAAGACGGTTTCTTTGATTTGGGCGTCTGGCGTTGTCGCTGAGTCGGGCACGAGTCGTCACCCTGATCTGGATCGGCAACCACTGTCCGAGGGTCCGCTCCTATCGTTCACCGCTGGACAAAATTCGACGCGCCGGAGACAGCGTGAAGTGGGTAGGTTTTATTGAAACAGATGCTAGTCCGCGCCGCCACTAAGACGGGCCGATGAACCTTCTTCTGCTAAAATCGGACCGAGGTGCTCTATGGACCCTCGCCACGCATCCCCGCGCCGTTTGACCTTATCGATCACACTCCTGCTGGCCGTCTCACTCGCCCCGGCCACGGCTGCTCACTGGGCCTCTTGGCGGGGACCCGCTTCCGACGGCGTCTCGCTTGAAACCGGGTTGCCCTCGAGTTGGTCCCCCGAGGGCGAAAACCTGCTTTGGAAAGCGCCGATCGGCGGCCGTTCCACCCCCATCGTGCTCGACGGACGGGTCTGCATCCTGACTCTGGCGGATCCCGACACGCCGCAAAAATGGCAGGAACAGATTGCCTGCTTGGACGCCGACACGGGCGAGCTTGTTTGGGAATACCGCTATAACGTTTTCCAGACCGATATTCCCCACCACCGTATCGGATGGGCCAACCTGGTCGGCGACGCGGAAACCGGCTACGTCTATTCTCACGGGGTCGAGGGAATGGTCCACTGCTTCGACCGCGACGGCAAGATCGTCTGGTCGCGCCCGTTCACCGAGGAAGTCGGCCGCATCTCGGGTTTCGGGGGACGCACGGTCAACCCCATTCTCGACGGCAACCTTGTGATCGTCAGCTTTTTGAGCGTGCCTTGGTGGTCGACGCCGGGGCCCAAGCATAGGTTCTACGCGCTCGACAAGAAAACCGGCGACACGGTCTGGGTTTCCGAACCAGGCGGGCGTCCCCTTGATACGACGTATTCGGCCCCCGTGGTGAGGGTCATCAACGGCGAGAGGCTTCTCGTGGCAGGCAACGGCGACGGGGGCGTCTACGGGATGCGGGTCGCGACCGGCGAAAAAGTTTGGGGATTCAAGTTCAGCAAGCGCGGCATCAACTCATCGGTGGTCGTCGACGGCAGTCTGGTTTACGCTTCCCACAGCGAGGAGAATCTCGACGGCAGTACGGGTATGGGCCGGCTGATCTGCTTGGATGCGAGCCGAGTCACCGACGGCAAGCCGCGCGAGGTGTGGCGGGCCGAGGGTTTCACGGGCGGTTACGCCTCCCCGGCTATTCACCAGGGCCGGCTGTATCACGTCGACAACTCGGCCAACGTTACGGCTTTCGACGCCCGAACCGGCAAGCAGCTCTGGCTTCACAACATCGGCATTGCGCAGAAGGCTTCTCCGGTGGTGGCCGACGGCAAGATCTACGTGTCCGATGTTGACGGGCAATTCCACATCCTCAAGATGCGGGGAGACGAAGAACCCGAGGTCCTTGACGTCGATGAGTTCAAGAACCCGGATGGCTCCGCTACTCAGATCAACGGATCGGTGGCCATTGCCGATGGGCGTATTTATTTGTTGACGAACAACAATCTTTACTGCATTGGGAACAAGACGAGCGGAGAAGCGGGGTCCGCGCCTGCCGCGTCTTCACCCGAACAGGCGCCGGCGGGCGCCGAGCCGGCCTTCGTACAGGTCGTCCCCGGCGAGATCGTTCTTTCGGCCGGATCGAAGCACCAGTTTCGCGCCCGAGCTTTCGACGCCACAGGCCGGCTGATCGGGGAGTCCGATGCGACGTGGACGCTGGAGGGTATTGAAGGTTCTGTTTCTTCGTCGGGCGAGCTGACCCTCGGCGACGCCAACCGGCCCCAAGGGGGAATGGTCGTGGCCACCGTAGGGTCTCTCAAGAACTCGGCGCGGGTCAGCAGCCGGCCGGTGATTCGCTTCGAGGAAAACTTTGACCGGCTGGAAGAGAAATCCATTCCCGGCGGGTGGAATTTCACCAAAGGGCGTTTCCAGGCGGCCACCGTGGAGGGGGCGAAGGTCCTGAAAAAACTCTCGGGCAACCCGCGCGGTTGGAGGACTACGGTCTATATCGGTGACCCCAACGCTTCGGGGTACGTCATCGAAGCGGACTTGCTGGGGACCGAGCAGAAGCGGCGGATGCCCGACATGGGTTTGGTGTCCCACCGCTATACGATGGCGCTGATGGGCAACCGCCAGCAGTTGACGATTCGCACCTGGCTGTCGGAATTCGAAAGATTCTCCAAAGTGATCAAATTCCGCTGGGACCCCGACGTCTGGTACCGCGTGAAAATGCAAGTTGACCTCGAGCCGGAAGGCGGGGAAGGTACGGTCCGCGGCAAGGTTTGGAAGAAAGGCGAGCCGGAACCCGCCGAGTGGACGATCGAGGCGGTGGATCCGATCGCGCATCGCAACGGCAGCCCCGGCATCTACGGCTATTCGTCGGCCGAGATTCTCTATGACAATGTTTCCGTAACGCCCCGCGGCGGGTGATTTTCGGCTGACCCCAGAGTGAACCGGATGAAAAACGTAAGGCTTGACCGGCAGTTCAGGCTCACAATCGCGCTACTGGCCGTTGGCCTATGGGTTTTCCCTATGCAGGCCGAGGACTGGCCCATGTGGGGCGGCAAACCCGGCCGCAACTTGGTTTCTCAAGAGAAGAACATTCCGCGCACGTGGGACATCGACACCAAGACCAACATCAAGTGGGTTGCCGAGCTCGGCTCGCAGTCCTATGGGAACCCGGTTATCGCTGGCGGCAAGGTTTTCGTGGGCACGAACAACCAGCTCGTTCGCAACCCTAAACTCGGCGGCGACCGCGGCGTCGTGATGGCCTTCCGCGAGACCGACGGCAAGTTCCTATGGCAGATGACCCACAAGAAGCTGCCCTCCGGCCGCGTCAACGACTGGCCGGAGCAGGGCGTCTGTTCCTCACCGGCGGTAGTGGGCGATCGGCTCTATTACGTGTCGAATCGGGCGCAGGTGTTGGCTCTCGACACCGAGGGCTTTCTCGACGGTGAGAACGATGGCCCCTACCAGGACGAGGAGTCCGCTTCCGAGACAGACGGCGACATTGTGTGGTCGCTCGACATGTATAACGAGCTGGGCGTGTTTCCGCACAATATGGCCGCCACTTCGCCGCTTGTCGTCGGTGATTTGCTTTTCGTGAATACATCGAACGGAGTGGACGAGAGCCACGTCAACATCCCCTCGCCGCGGTCGCCGAGTTTTTTGGCGGTCAACCGCAACACGGGCGAGATCGTCTGGGAAGACAGATCGCCGGGCGACGGCATCCTTCACGGGCAGTGGGCTTCCCCCGCCTATGGCGTGATCGGCGGCAGGGCGCAGGTCATCTTTGCCGGAGGGGACGGGTGGCTCTATTCTTTCGAGCCCGAAACGGGGAAGCTGATTTGGAAGTTCGACTGTAACCCCATGGATTCCGAGTGGAAGCAGGGTCGCGGCGACCGCAACAATATCATCGCCACCCCGGTGGTCTACGACGACAAGGTGTTCATCGCCGTCGGGCAAGACCCCGAGCACGGCGAAGGCGTGGGCCACCTGTGGGTTGTTGACGCCACGAAGACCGGGGACGTCACCGAAAACGGTGTGGTTTGGCATCACGCTTTCCGACGCACCATCTCGACCGTGGCCATCGATGAGGGTATTGTCTACGCGGCGAATTTCAGCGGCTTTTTTCATGCCCTCGACCTGAAGACGGGCGGGTTGCTTTGGGAGTACGACACGTTAGCCGCGGTTTGGGGGTCGCCCTTCGTCGTCGATGGCAAGGTGATGCTGGGGGACGAAGACGGCGACGTGACGATCATGAAAACCGGGCGAGTCAAGGAAGTGCTGTCGGAAGTCAATTTCGGCAACACGGTCTACTCGACGCCCGTGGTGGCCAACGGCACGCTCTACATCATGACGCGCTCTCACCTCTACGCCATCGCCGGCCAGTAGCAGGCGGGAGAGATCATTCTGTCTTTCAGAGGTTAGCCGACAGCCCCGGTGACAACGACTCACATATCACCCTCCCTACAGAAAGAGGTTGCCGAAGCGCGCGAGCGGCTCGACGCCCACGTCCGCGAGATCATCGCCTGGCACTTCGATCCGGCGACGGGCTGTCCTTTCTGGCTCGACTATGCCTCGAAGCTCGACTGGGACCCGCGGGCGGAAATCCGCGGCTTCGACGATCTCAAGAGCTTCGGTCTTTTCCAAGACGAGTGGCTGCGAGGCGGGCCTGTCCGGCGCTGGGTGCCGAAAGCGTACGCCGATAAGCCCGTCTATGTCTTCGAAACCGGCGGGACCACCGGCGTGCCCAAGATGCGCATCAACATCGACGACTTCCGGATCGATTACTCGGAATTCAGCGCAACCCTTCCCGACGAGTTCTTCCCGCCGGGGTCGGATTGGTTGCAGCTCGGGCCCAGCGGGCCGCGCCGCCTGCGGCTTGCCGTCGAGCACTTGGCGCAGGTACGGGGAGGCATCTGTTTCCAAGTGGATCTCGATCCCCGCTGGGTCGTCAAGCTGCTCAAGCGCGGGGACGTCAAGGAGGCCGAAGCCTACAAGAGCCACTGCCTCGACCAGGCGATTACGATTCTCGATAATCACCCGAACATCCGGTGCCTGTTCACAACGCCAAAGCTGCTCGAAGCGCTGTCGGACCGCGTGTCACTCAAAGAAAAAGGGATCACCGGCGTCTTCTGCGGCGGCACGGAGATGACGCCCGAGTTTCACCGTTTTGCCCGCGAAGAGTTGCTGGAAGGCGCCTACTTCGCCGCCACTTACGGCAATACCCTGATGGGGCTTGCCTGTCACAAACCGTTTGACCCGGCTGACGACTACGCCATTATTTACTATCCTCCCCAGCCCCGCGCGGTGATTCAGGTTGTGGACCCGGACGATATGGACCGGATTGTTGAATACGGAGAAACTGGACGCGTCCTGCTGACGACGCTGACCAAGGAGTTTTTCATGCCCCGCTTTCCCGAGCGGGACGAGTGCGAGCGTGAAGAGCCGATCGAGATTTACCCCTGGGACGGCGTGCGCAACGTACGGCCCTTCTCAAAAACCAAGGGCGCGGTGGCCGTGGGGGTTTATTAGGCGTCATGGGCCTTGTGGGCTGAAAGGAGTACGTGAGAACCGAACAGAGCCGCGTCCGTCAGGGCGCGGGCCCGCGGCGACAACCGTACAGAGCCCCTGCTCGTCAGGGCGCGGGCCCGCGGGCTAACGCCCGCGGCTCTATTCGGTTATGTTCGGCGGCCTGATTGTCAAACGTCCTTGGGCGTACTTGACGAAAACTAGCCCGCATTTCTCACCAGCGGCTCCGCCCGTGCCCCGCGCAACTCGCTTTCCCGGCACCCTCAACCTGCCGTAGACTGTATGTCTGCCTCGCTTCGACCTCTCCATGGAATCTTTTGACTACCAGCCCCGCACGCGGGTGATCTTCGGCGCGGGAAGCCTCGACCGCCTTGGGGAAGCTGCCCGGTCGTTGGGCGGTACTCGCGCGCTGGTGGTTTCCGACCCGGGCATCGCGGCAACCGGATACACCGCCCGCGCCGTCAAAGGATTAGAAGCCGTCGGCCTAAGCGCCTTTCGGTTCACCGAAGTCGAGAAGGACCCCACGACACGTCATGTGGACGCCGGATTGGTCGCCGCACGAGAACATCAAATCGATCTGATCGTCGGTTTGGGCGGCGGCAGCTCGATGGACTGCGCCAAGGGCATCAACTTCCTGCTGACGAACGGCGGGAGGATGGCTGACTACTGGGGCGTCGGCAAAGCCACTAAACCCATGCTGCCGTTGATCGCCGTCCCGACCACCGCCGGCACCGGCAGCGAGGCCCAATCGTTCGCGCTCATCGCCGATGAAGAAACCCGCCAAAAGATGGCCTGCGGCGACCCGAAGGCCGCACCGGCCGCGGCGATCTTGGACCCCGATCTGACGCTCACGCAGCCATCGGAGATAACCGCCGTCACTGGGATCGACGCCGTCACGCACGCCGTCGAGACCTGGGTGACGAAAAAGCGCAACCCGGTTTCAGAACTCTTCTCTCGCCGGGCCTGGCATTTGTTGAGCGAAAACTTCCCTGTCGTGCTGCGAGAACCGAACAACCGCGCGGCACGGGCGGGCATGTTGCTGGGATCTCATTACGCCGGCGCGGCGATCGAAAATTCCATGCTCGGCGCCGCCCACTCTTGCGCCAACCCGCTGACAGCTCACCACGGCGTAACACATGGCGCGGCGGTCGGCCTGATGCTTCCCGCCGTCATTCGCTTCAACGCCGGAGAGGTGGGCGGTCTCTACGCGCAATTGGACGCGGATTTGGGTGGAGCGGAAGCCTTGGCTCAAACGATTGAGGACTGGATGCGGCAGGCCGAGCTTCCTACGCGCCTCTCCGAGTACGATATTTCGCAAGAAGCCTTGCCGCTGTTGGCGGAGGAAGCCGCCCGGCAGTGGACGGCGAGCTTCAATCCTCGCCAGGTCACGGCACGGCAGTTGCTGGAGATCTATCAACGTGTTTACTAATAAGCTGTCCCGACAAGACTTTCCCATCTTCCCGGCGAGGTGGCGCGCGCCTCCCGGCGTGCCGTGTCGCCATTCTTGGCGACATGTCTCGTTGGTGCGCCGGCCTTTCTGCCGGCCGGTGGGATGCCGGCAAGAATCCCGGCACGGCACGCTGAAAGCGTGCGCCACGTCGCTGTCAAGCCAATCACATCTTAAGCACTTCTTGAGTGGTATTCCCGAGCGCCGCTTAGTCGGGATCCTAGCACTTTCCTTCCTCTTTGCCGCCGCCTCCGCGGCCGCCGACTGGCCGCTGTTTCTGGGCACTCCCCAACGGAACGCCATTGCTCCGAACCCGCTTCCTCCTCCTCTTGAAGTCGAGTGGACCTACGAGGCCCCCGCCGGCATCGACTCGACCGCCATCATCGTGGACGGGGCGGTCTACTTCGGCGAGATGGATGGAAGATTCCATGCCGTCGATATCGAGACCGGCCATGGCAAGTGGACCTATCAGGCGAACCTGGGCGTCCCGGCGTCGGGGTGCGTGCTCGACGAGACCGTCTATTTCGGAGACGAGGACGGCGTTTTTCACGCTGTCGACATTGAGACGGGCCAAGCTCGCTGGACATACCAGGCCGGCGCGGAAATCCTCTCCTCGCCGAATTGTCTTTCCGAGGGGATCCTGTTTGGCTCCTACGACGCCAACCTCTACAGCCTCGACCCGCGGACCGGCGAGGTCCGCTGGAAATACCAGACCGAAGACCGTGTCCACTGTAGCCCGGCCGTAAAAGACGGTAAGACCTTCGTGACGGGCTGCGACGGAAAACTGCGGGTCATCGACATCGCCAATGGGAAGGAAGTCAGCCAGGTTGACCTCAACGACTATGTGGCGGCTACTCCCTCACTAGTAGAGGATCGAGCCTATGTCGGGACCTTCGGCAATGAAGTCCTGGCCATCGACTGGAAGCGAGGGGAAGTCGTATGGCGCTACCACCATCCGAAGACCCGCTACCCGTTCTATTCCTCGCCCGTGGTCTCGAAAGGCAAAGCCATCCTTGGCGGGCGCGACAAGCGGATTCACGCCATCGACACCGAGACCGGCGAGCTGGTGTGGGAGTTCGCTACCAAGGGCCGAGTCGATTCCTCGCCGGTCATCGCCGGGAACGTCCTCTATGTCGGATCAAACGACGGCAACCTATACGCGCTGAATCCCGCCGACGGGACGCTGCTATGGAAGTTCACCGCCGGCGGACACATCGTTGCCTCGCCCGCCATTAGCGGCAACCGGCTTGTCATTGGCTCCCGTGACGGCGTGCTCTACTGCTTGCGGTCAAAAGGCGAGTAGTCGTTGGAGCGAAGCCCGGCCGTTTGAGATGTAGGGGCGCGATTGGATCACGCCCGCTAGCCGACATGCTGCACACTGGCCGATGTGCACGAACTGTTGCCGCGAGCCATGGCCGCCGCGCCTTGCGCCTTATCCACCGCGGGCCGTAGTGAGAAGAGCGGGTTAGATCGCCTCGCCAGGTGGTGAGAGATGCTGGCTTAAAGTAAAGCGGCGAAGCCGGGGCCGACTGCGGGAGTCCCGCTTCGGCGAGCGGGAGCACACGGAGTGGAAAACCGGTTTTGCGCTCCGTCCGGATTGGCTGGGGACCCCGTTCCGCCTCGCTCCCACGTATCACGTAGGGCGTCCCACCCGTTAACATTCAGCGCATCTCGGTATTTTACTTCCGCCTTCCCCTGTGAACTTCTTACTGTAAACAAGGGTGCGCCATGGGATACTTTGGATCGCGGGAGGACAAAAGGTTCAGCGGACAACCTGAGGGAACGTTTCGCTCTGGCCCCATGGGGAGGAGCTGAATTCCTCCGCCTCAAGGGGACGTATCGGATGGAGGCTTCGACCCCGGCCGAATCGAAGTTGGAATCGACTCTTTCTGTTTCTTGGATGGATTTCTCGGGGTAAGCCGGAAGAATCGTCATGGCATCTGAATTAGCTGGGACTGGTGTTTCACGGGACGCGCGGCGGCGAGGACGAAACCGAGTTCTCGACGTCGTGAGCCTGATCGTGGTCTTGCTGGCCTTCTCCGTCTTCGCCTCGGTAGCCTTTCAAAAACTCTCCTTTTTTCGGTACGCGGTTTTGTTCGCTGTTGGGCAGAGCCAGAATTGTTCTTTCTATCGTTCCGTTCGTTTGCTCGAGGAAGCCCAAGATCGGTTTGAAATCTTCGAGCGCATGACCGCGGCCAGCCGAATTGTGGAGACGGAGGCCGACGGGTTGACTTTGTGGGAGACGCCGCGAGGCAAGTTTTGGGTTCCCCAGGCGGGCGATGACCATTCTCCGCACTGGCTGTTCGCCGAACAGGAGAGCGGGATCTATGGTTCGGGCGAGACGGGTGTTCAACCCGGGGATGTCGTGTTGGATTGCGGCGCGCACGTGGGAACGTTCACACGGGCTGCCTTGGATGCGGGCGCGAAACTCGTCGTTGCGATTGATCCCTCGCCACCGGTTCTTGAAGCGCTGAGGCGGAATGTCGCCGAGGACGTTGCCGAGGGACGAGTGGTGATCGTCGAGAAGGGTGTTTGGGACCGTGAGGCCGTACTGCCGTTAATCATGACCGAGGACAATCACGGCACGCATCACCTGTCTCTGGAGACGTCCACCGAGGACTCGGTCATCAACGTGCCCTTGACAACAATCGACAACCTCGTCGCGGAACTCCATCTGGATCGGGTTGACTTTATCAAGATGGACATCGAAGGAGCCGAACAGAAGGCGTTGATGGGCGCTCAAAACACGCTGGCGAACTACAAGCCGAGGCTAGCCATCGCGGCGTATCATTCGCCGGACGATCAGACAAGAATTCCCGCCATTGTTAGAGCGGCGCGGACCGACTACGAGATGGACTGTGGCGGTTGCGGCGAAAGAGATCTCACTATTTTTGCTCTCACTCTCTTGTTTCACTGATTGTCAACGGGCCTTACGGGAAGGGGGAGACCTGTTGGCGATTTTGCTGGCGCAGCAGGACCGGTACATCTACGGAGATGACCGTCTGGGTGTCCGCCAAGGAGACATCGTTTTCGACTGCGGAGCGCACGTTGGCGTCTACGCCAGGAAAGCTCTTTCCGCGGGTGCGAAACTGGTTGTCGCCGTAGAACCGACTCCCGCGCTCGTAGAGTGCATCCGTCGGAATCTGGCGGGTGAAATTACGCAAGGGCGTGTCGTCGTCTCGGCCAAGGGGATTTGGGACCGGGAGGGCGCCTTGGCGCTTTTCGGAAACAGCAGCACGGGCGCCGGCAACAGCTTTGTCGTACGCGGGTCAGACACGGAAGCGATCGGTCAGATTCCCGTGACAACCATCGACAACCTGGTCTCGGAACTCGAACTACCGGGCGTAGATGTCATCAAAGCGGACGTCAAAGGCGCACCGAAAGAATGATTACTGGGGCTACGGAAACGCTCGCGCGCTATCGCCCCCGCATGGTCCTTTCCACGGAAGAGCCGCCCGAGGATCCACAGCGGTTGGCACAGGTCGTCCGCGGCCTTCAGGCCGATTATGAGTTCACTTGCGGTCCCTGCCTGACCCATGGCGTCGAGCGAGTCTACACGGACGTCGTATTCTTTCACTAGCCGACGCGGAGAGAACGCTGCCGCCCGGCGACGAGCGAAGCCGAGCCGCCGGCGCAAGCCGGACTTTCTCCTTTGTGGCGCACGCCTCCCGGCGTGCCGTGTCGCCGTTCGTGGCGACAGCGGAGCCGCGCCCGTAGCCGCTTCCGGCAAGATAGTCCGGCACCGCGTGATAAGCTACCTTCATGGCGATCGAGGCGCCTTCAACCCCGCAGGCGTCACCTCCCGAGCCGATCCAGCCCTCCTCCCACGCTCGCATCGTTCGATCCGCCGGCGTGATGAGCGCGGCCGTTTTGTTCAGCCGTATTACCGGCCTAATCAGGGAAGTTGTTTTCGCCAAGTACTTCGGCGCGGGGATGCTCTATGACGCCTTCGTGGCGGCTTTTCGCATTCCGAACCTGGCTCGTGACCTGCTCGCCGAGGGTGCGCTATCGGCGGCCTTCGTAACCACCTTCTCGAAGTATCTGGCCACCAAGGGCGAGCGGGAAGCCCACCAATTGTCAAACCGCCTGGCGACCGTCTTGGTCCCCTTCTTAACGGTTTTGTGTCTTCTAGGCGTGATCTTCGCGCCGGCGATGGTGGATTTGATGTTCCCCGGCTACGGAGCGGTCGCGGGCAAAAGGGAGCTGACCGTCGAGCTGACGCGCATTATGATGCCCTTTCTGCTGTTCATCGCCCTGGCGGCAAAGGCCATGGGGGTGCTGAACTCCAAGGGGATTTTCGGGCTTCCGGCCATGGCGTCGGCTTTCTTCAACATCACGGCGGTCGGATCGGGCTTGTTGCTCGGTTTTTACCTCGGACCCCGGCTTGGGATCGAGCCTATCGTCGGCATGGCGATCGGAACCCTGCTGGGAGGCTTCGTCCAATACACCTGCCAATGGCCGAAGTTGCGCGGGGTCGGCTTGCGCTATCGTCCCGACTTCAACTTGTCTGATCCAGGCCTGCGTCAAATGCTTTTTCTGATGGGCCCGGCCGTTGTCGGGGCCGCCGCCGTCCAGGTCAACGTCGTGGTGAACGGCATTTTCGCCTCCCAAATAACGGACACTGCGGGGGACGTCGTCAATGGTCCGGTTTCCTGGCTGGTCTACGCCTTCCGCTTCATGCAGCTTCCTCTGGGATTGTTTGGCGTTGCCGTGGCCGCAGCCACGCTGCCCTCGATTTCACGGAGCGCGGGCCGCGGTCAGATCGGGGCGTTTCGGGAGACGCTCTCCCGCTCGCTGGGGCTCGTGTTTTTGCTGACGATTCCCTCGGCGGTCGGCCTCATCGTGCTCAGCCGGCCGGTCGTCGGGTTCATCTACGAGAGAGGGGCGTTCACGGCCGTCGACACCGAGCAGACGGCGCACGCCCTGTCGCTTTACTGCCTCGGCCTGGCCGGGTATGCCGCCATCAAGGTGCTCACTCCCGCCTACTACGCCCTCAATGATGTCCGCATTCCGATGGCGGCGAGCGTGGGCTCGATTTTTCTTAATTACTCACTGAACTGGACCTTCGTCCGCGTTCTGGGCTGGGGACATGGCGGCTTGGCCTTCTCGACCTCGTTGGTGGTCACGTTTAATTTTCTGGCTCTGTTCTGGCTGATGAGGAGGAAGGTTCACCACCTGCTGGGCCGACGCTTACTTCGGAGCGTGTCGAAGATCTCGGCGGCCTCGGCGCTGATGGGACTGGCCTGTTGGTCGTCCTCCCGATCGCTGAGCTATGTCTTCGGCGAGGCGACCTTGGCCCGCATGCTTGACCTGAGTGTTTCCATATCCCTGGGAGTGCTTATTTTCTACGCTCTCTGCCGCCTTTTGCGCGTCGAGGAGGTGGAAAGCGCGAAACAGGCCATCGTGGAGCGTTTCCGGCCCGGTTCGACGTCGCGGCGCGACGACCTGCAACGCCCCTATGATAGAATCGACCTCGATGGATACTAGTCCGCATGCACTCTGAGCTCACCTCGGTTCGCGAACTGCATAAGGTAGACCGCCGCCGCCAACAACTCAGTGCCGAAATCGCCCGCCTCCCGAAGCACGTCGCCGAAATCGAGAAAAAGCTCCAGTCCCACCGCGAAAAACTGGAAAGTGACCAGGCGGCCCTAGAGGAGAACCACAAGCGGCGCCGTCAAATGGAAGGCGGCATCTCCACCCACGAGGGAAAAATCTCCCGCCTCCGCGAGCAGATGAGCGAAGCCAAGACGAATGCGCAGTTTCGCGCCTTCCAGCATGAGATCAAGTTTGCCGAGGACGAGATCCGCAAGATCGAAGACCGTATTCTCGACGGGATGGAGGAGGCCGAAGCCCTCGACCGGCTTGTTGGGGAGTCCAAGAAATCCCTGGAGTTGGAGGCCCGAAGCGTCGAGAAGGAAGTCCGCGAGGCCCAGGCGCGGGTGGTCGAGGACGAGGAGGAATTGGCGGCGGTCGACGTGCAGCGCAAGGAGTTGGCGGCCTCGATTTCCCCACAAGTCTTAGGCACGTATGAGCGCGCTCACAAGATGCGAGGCGGCGAGGCGGTCGCCGAGGCAAGCGCGGAGCGCTGTTTGGCGTGCAACGTGGTTCTGCGTCCGCAATTCAGCCAAATGCTGCGATTCGGCGAAACGGTCATGACTTGCGAGTCCTGCGGGCGCATTCTCTACTATGTTCCCCCGGATGAGGGCCCGCCCCTCGAAGATCCCGCCGGCGAGTCGAACGTCGCGCCCCATAACCGACCGGCGTGAGCATAGGCTGATGTCCGCGACCGCACTGACCACGCTGACGGAAGAGGAACTCCTGTTTCGTACCACGGTCACCGCCTTCGCGCGCGACGAGATCGCGGCCCACGTTCGCGAAATGGATGAGCGGGGCGAATTCCGAGCGTCGCTGATCGGGCGGTTCTTCGAACTGGGGCTGATGAGTATCGAGACGCCGGAGCGCTACGGAGGCCAGGGAGGCTCGTTCTTTCAAGCGGCGCTGGCCGTCGAGGCGCTTTCCAGCGTTGACCCCTCCGCGGCGGTCATCGTTGACGTTCAGAATACGCTTGTCAACAACGCCCTGATCCGCTGGGGGTCGGAAGAGCAGAAGCAGCGTTATCTGCCGAAACTGGCCGCCGACACGGTCGGCGCCTACGCCCTCTCCGAACCAGGGTCGGGGAGTGACGCCTTCGCCCTGGCAACCAAAGCCGCGGAGGCCGGGGACCACTTCGAGATCACCGGCCGCAAGCTCTGGACGACCAATGCCAAAGAGGCGGGCTTGTTTATTCTCTTTGCCAACGTCAACCCCGAGGCAGGCTATCGCGGCATAACGGCCTTCCTGATCGAGAAGGACTTTCCGGGCATCACGGTCGGCAAGAAGGAAGACAAGCTGGGGATTCGCGCGTCCTCCACGTGCGAGCTGATCCTCGATGGGTGCCGTGTTCCGAGACGCAATGTGCTCGGTGAAGTCGGCAAAGGGTATAAGGTGGCCATCGAAACCTTGAACGAAGGACGCATCGGTATCGGCGCGCAGATGGTGGGCCTGGCCGGGGCGGCTCTGGCTCACGCGCTCAGCTATGCCAAGGAAAGAAAACAGTTCGGAAAGCCCATCGCCGAATTTCAGGGCCTACAGTTCGAGTTAGCGCGAATGGCCACGGAAGTCGAAGCGGCCCGGCTGCTGGTCTACAACGCGGCGCGGCTCAAGGACTCGGGCGAAAAGTTCCTCAAACAGGCGGCGATGGCCAAATACCATGCCTCGGAAATGGCTGTTCGCGTGACGGCGAAAGCTGTTGACGTGTTGGGGGGCGTCGGCTACACGAAGGACTATCCGGTTGAAAAACTCTACCGCGACGCCAAAATCGGCACGATCTACGAGGGAACCAGCAACATCCAGCTACAGACGATCGCCAAACAGATATTGGCCTGACCTTGAGCCATCACCACTTCACGCTTCCTCCCAGCAGGCTCGGGGTCTCGGCATCGATCCCTTGACGGTTACCTATCATGGATGTCCCAGGCCCGCTTGCATTAGCGTCTCACAAATACTTGTTGGCTCTTCCGGGTTTTTAGTGGGTGGCCAACGGGTAGCCGGCTCCTCCATCCTGCCGACCCGACGTCGCCCGCAGTCACATCGGAGCCCAAAAGGCGGCCAAGAAATCCCCAAATACCCTACACGCCAGTCCGGTCGTGGGCAACTCGTAAAGGGAATAAGACACTGATAAACAGGGAGTTATCTCTTTGAGTGTGGCCACTGGATGACAGTTGTGGATCCGCATTTCACAGCCTTCGGGAGACTGTACGACTACCTGCCAGCAGCCTTGCTCTACTCGTAACCCTTTGTTTATCAGTAATTCTTTTTGGCCAACGCAGTCGCCGCCCGGCCTTGGGGGCCGTAGAGTTGTCACGAAGCCCTTGAATGGCACCGAAGCAGGCTCCGGGAGGTCGGCCTCACAGTGGCGAGGGATCCGTCACTCACCGCCGCCAGCCACTAAAATCCCAGAAGAGCCTACTTGTTTGACTTGTGGTCGCTCCTCGTGGGATGCATCGGTGTCCGGCTGCTTCGCCCCGGCTTACGTTCTGAGCGCGATCACCGCGTTTGACTCGCACTTCTTCGATGGCGGCAAAGTCCTAGTCGGATAGAAACTTTCTATCGGCACGATAGAAGCGTGTCAAACGCGCTCGCTCGTTGCAAGATAGAGGGCTAGAAGATGCCACGGAGGCAGACTCTGCCCGCCCTTGGGTGGCGCCTGAAACCAAAACGGAGGAGTGAGGAGATGAATATGCGTGGGACGTTGCGCTTGCTGTTTGGACTATTGTTGTGTTGCCCTGCCTGGGCGCAGGACGGAGGAGCCGAGCTCAAGGTTGCGGCCGACACCATTTGGGTCCTGGTTACTGCCTTTCTGGTCTTTTGGATGAACGCCGGGTTCGGCTGCATCGAAGCCGGGTTCTGCCGGGCCAAGAACGCAGTCAACATCTTGGGGAAGAATTTCGTCGTTTTCGGCCTTTCCTCCATTGCGTTCTGGATCTTGGGCTTCGCCATCATGTTTGGCGATGGGAATAGCTTTATGGGGCTGGGAGGCTGGTTTCTGGGTGGCGCAGACAACAGTCCCGCGGTCGGCGACGCCTACAAGGGCGTTTACTCATCGATCGCCTGGACAGGTGTTCCGCTGCTGGCTAAGTTCTTCTTTCAGCTTGTCTTCGCCGGCACCGCCGCGACGATCGTTTCCGGCTGCGTGGCCGAGCGGATTCATTACCGCGCTTACATGATCTTCACGTTGGTTCTCGTTGGCCTGTTCTACCCGATCAGCGGACACTGGATCTGGGGTGGCGGCTGGCTGGCGGACCTCGGCTTCTGGGATTTCGCCGGCTCCACGGTGGTTCACTCGGTGGGTGGCTGGGCCGGTCTGGCGGGCATCATCCTGCTGGGACCGCGGCTGGGCAAGTACAAGCCCAGCGGTGCGGTGCAGCCCATTCCCGGTCACAGCATGGCCTTGGCGTTTCTGGGCGGATTGATCCTTTGGCTGGGTTGGTTCGGATTCAACCCCGGCAGCACCATGGCGGCGGATCCAGGCGCCATTGCCCATATTGTCGTGACCACCAACTTGGCTTGCGCGGCAGGGTTGCTGGCGGCCACCGTCGTAGCCTGGATCTGGTTCGGGAAGCCTGACTTCAGTATGACCGTCAACGGGGCCTTAGCCGGCCTGGTTGCCATTACCGCCCCTTGTGCGTTCGTAGACGTCTGGGCCGCGGTCGTAATCGGTTTGATCGCGGGCATCATCATCGTCCCGTCCGTGCGGTTTTTTGATTCCATAAAGATTGATGACCCGGTCGGTGCGCTCTCTGTCCACTTGACGAACGGAATCTGGGGCACGCTCTCGATCGGTCTGTTCGGGACCGCCGCGGCTCCCGGAGGCGGTCCGGATGGACTGTTTTATGGAGGCGGCTTCGCTTCTCTGTGGGCGCAGTTCGTCGGCGTTGCCGCCGTGGGTGCGTTTACACTGGTCTTTTCACTGATAGCCTGGTCGATCATTAAGGGAATTTTTGGACTGCGCGTCAGCGCGGAAGACGAAACCCGAGGCCTCGACCTCAGCGAAATGGGAATGGAAGCCTACGCCGGCGATCCGATGCACCAGAGGTAGTTTTTGGCCGCGGGTTGCGGTTTCTTTGGTTTTCGTGGCGCACCTGACTGCTGATGTTGTAATCTATGGCAGCATTATTACGCCGTTGAATACAACACCGAGGAGGGGAAGATGAAGTATAGCTCTACGTTGCGTTTTCTGCTTTTGATGTTGCTGTGTTTCCCCGTTTTGGCTTTGGCCGCCGAGGAAGCGAAAGTCGATAGCGGAGACAATGCTTGGGTCTTAGTGAGCTCGGCTCTGGTATTGATGATGACCGGCCCGGGGCTGGCACTGTTCTACGGCGGCCTGGTCCGAAAGAAGAACATGCTCGGTACGCTGATGCAGTGTTTCTTCCTGATGGCGTTGATCACGGTGATATGGGGCCTGGTCGGCTACAGCCTGGCGTTCTCCGAGGGGAATGCGTTTGTGGGCGGCTTCGAATACGCCTTCTTGAACGGCGTGGGGCAGGAGGCCAACGGCACCATATCCCACTTGACGTTCATGGTGTTTCAGCTGATGTTCGCCATCATCACCCCGGCGCTGATCACCGGCGCCTTCGCCGAGAGGATGAGTTTCAAAGGGCTGACGGTGTTCATGATTCTGTGGGTGTTCATCGTCTACTTCCCCATGGCGCACATGGTCTGGGGGCCCAAAGGGTTTTTGAACGCCTTCGACGGGGGAACGATAAAGTGCTTGGACTTCGCCGGAGGCACGGTGGTGCATATCTCGTCGGGCGTTTCCGCCTTGGTGTGCGCTCTTTATCTGGGCAAGCGCAAGGGCTACGGATCGGAGGCGATGAGGCCGCACAACCTTCCGTTGAGCTTTATCGGCGCCTGCCTGCTTTGGGTCGGTTGGTTCGGATTTAATGCCGGTAGCGCCCTGAACGCCTCGGGCTTGGCCGCCAGCGCTTTCGTGGCCACGCACTTCGCCACGGCGGCGGCTGTGCTGGGCTGGCTGTTGGCCGAAAAGCTCCGTGACGGCAAACCGAGCGTGCTGGGCGGCATCACGGGGGCGGTGGCCGGTTTGGTAGCTATTACACCGGCATCCGGTTTCGTTACGCCCATGGCCGCTTTGATCATCGGGTTTATTGCCGGCCTGGTGTGTTACTTGGCCGTCGCGGTCTTGAAGTCCAAGCTTGGCTATGATGACTCTCTGGACGCCTTTGGCGTACACGGGGTGGGCGGTACTGTTGGCGCCGTTTTGACCGGAGTGTTTGCCTCGGCCACGGTCCAGAAAGGGGTGACGGGTTCGCTGGAAGGCAATTCCGATCAGCTTATCGATAACATCCTGGGCGTTTTGGTGACTTGGGTGCTCGCTGCGGTCGGGACCTTCATTATCTTGAAGGTGACGGACTTGACCGTCGGGCTTCGAGTGACGGAGGCTGAGGAAATCGAAGGCCTCGACCTGACGCAACACGGCGAGGAAGCGTACAATTTGGAAGGTTAACTTCGGGAAGGAGCACAGGATGAAAAGGATTGAAGCTATCATTCAGCCCTATAAGCTGGATGACGTCCGAGAGGCGTTAAAAGGCGTCGGCGTCAATGGCATGACCATATACGACGTCCGCGGACACGGCCGTCAAAAGGGCCACAAGGAGGTCTACCGCGGCCAGGAATACGAGGTTGACCTTCTGCCTAAGGTCAAGGTGGAAATCGTGGTCGGCGATGATCGGGTCGAAGAGACCGTCAAAGCGGTGGTCGAGTCCGCGCGAACCGGCAAGATCGGCGACGGGAAGGTGTTTATCTACTCCCTGGAGGACGCCATTCGCATTCGCAACAACGATACGGGCGACGCGGCGCTCTAACGAGTGTGACGTTCACCCCGTGAGTGTTTCGCTTTGAGGCCCCCTGCCCCGTGTTGGCCGTTTCGCCGGCCGGGGCGGGGCTTTGCCGTGTACGGCGAATCGCGCGCCTATTCGATGGCGCTTCTCGCCACCCTACATCGCTTCCGCTGGCCCGCCTTTCTCACCACGTGGCGAGGCGGAACTGGAAGGGAATGCCCGCCGTCAGGGTGTAGGGGCGCGATGAATCGCGCCCGCTTGCCGGTATACTGTACGCTGGGCGATGTACAAAAACCGTTGCCGCCGGCCTTGGCCGCCGGGCCTTTCACCTCATCCACCGCGTACGTAGTGAGAAAAGCGGCCTAGGCGGAAACTCGACCCGGCCGTCTGCTGGAGAAAGCTCGTATCCGTTCGCGGGCGCCGGGGTGTCTTCCTCTCCGCCCGGGGCGCCCGCATAGGGATTCCATGTCGCACACCGCTTCCCCGCCAGTCGGTGCGTTCGAGCAGATCAAGCAGCGGTTCCTCGCCAGCGGAGACGGCCTGACGACCGTCGCCGCCCATTCAGCCGCCGCGGACGAAGTCGTCAGCAGCCACTTTCGCAAGATTTTTCCCCAGACTCCAAGTCTCGGGGTCGCTCTGATCGCTGTCGGCGGCTACGGTCGTTCCCAACTATTCCCCTACTCGGACGTCGACCTACTGTTGCTGATGGAACGAACCGCCCATACCAATGCCTACGGGAACCAGACCTCGAAGCTGCTCACCGCGCTATGGGACTCCAAACTACGTATTTCACACTCGGTCAGAACACCCGCCGAGTGTGCTCGACTCGAGCCCGACAACACGGAATTGAACATCAGCTTGCTCGACGCCCGGTTTTTGGCGGGGGATGAATCCCTTTATCAGGACCTGCGCTATCGGCATTTGCCTCGTTTCTATGTCCGCGAAAAGCGCCCTCTTCTTCGCAACCTGGTCGAACTCGCCCACCGACGCCATCTGCTGGCCGGCCAGACGATCTACCATCTCGAACCCGATGTCAAGGCGACGCCCGGCGGGCTTCGCGACTTTCAACTGGCGTGCTGGATTTCCCAGCTTATCCATGCCTCGAATGCGCGATTGCCCGATAGCGACGAGTGTCTGCCCGCCGAGTCGCGGGAACAGCTTCTGGAGGCCAGGCGGTTCTTGTTCGCACTCCGCTGCTTCATGCACTACTTCAATGGCCGCGACAACAACAAGCTCACGTTCGACCTTCAGGATCAGGTGGCGGAACAGGCTGCCGGCAAGGGCCTCCCCGAAACGGCAGATACTTCCGATTGGATGCGGGAGTATTTTCGACGCGTGCGGATCATCTACCGGCTCGTGACCCGCGAGATTGAAGAATCGGCTTCCACCGGCCAATCGCTGTTTACCTTTTTCCGAGACCGCAAGTCGCGACTGTCGAACAACGATTTTATCGTCCAGCGCGGGCGGTTGTATCTTCGCAACCCCGAAGCGTTAGCGCAGCAGCCGTCGCTGGCCCTGCTGCTGTTCCAGTTCGTCTCGCGGCACGGGATTCCCCTGGCGGTGGAG
Source organism: Bryobacterales bacterium (assembly GCA_965206025.1). Taxonomy (GTDB): domain Bacteria; phylum Acidobacteriota; class Terriglobia; order Bryobacterales; family UBA6623. Next base: position 1,439,568 of record CBDBIU010000005.1, read on the forward strand.
ACCGAACGGCGGATCGAAAATGCACTTCGGCAAATCGGCGAGTGCCGAAGCGCCGCGGACCCGCTGTGGCCCCAGGTAGCGGAAATCCTCAAGCTGCCGCATGCCTACGAGGCGCTCACGGCGATGCACGAAACCGGCGCCCTGGCGGCTGTGTTCCCCGAGTTTGAATTGGTGGATTGCTTGGTGATTCGCGATTTCTTTCACCGCTACACGGTGGACGAACATACTTTCGTAACGATTCGGAATTTACACGAGTTGGCCGACACGACCGACGATCTGACGTCTCGGTTCACCCGCTTGCTGTCGGAGTTGGACCAACCCGAACTTCTCTATTTCGCCCTGCTGTTTCACGATCTGGGCAAAGGGGTTCCCGAAGGGGACCATGCCGAGCGCAGCATGGAGCTGGCCGACCAGGCGATGGCCCGTATCCGCATGGAAGATCCCGACCGCGAGTTGGTGCGCTTTCTGATCCGCCATCACTTGGTGCTTTCCGCCATGATGACCGGCCGTGATCTTGCCGATCCCGAGACGATGGAAGAGTTGGCCGACCTAGTCGGCACGATCGAACGCCTCAAGGCGCTGACACTGATGACTCTCGCCGATATCAGCGCGGTAAACCCAAGGGCGCTGACCGATTGGCGAAAAGATTTGCTCTGGCAATTATACATCGCGGCCCACCACAGCTTGACGCGGGACATTGAAGATCGCCGTATCCACGTTGAGCCCACCGAAACCTGTCTGGAAATGGCGGCCACGGCCGAGGAGCGCTCGGCGGTCGGCGAGTTTCTTGAGGGCTTCCCGCAACGCTACATCCGAACGCATACTCCCGAGCAGGTGTACGCGCAGTTTCACCTCAGTTGCGAACTCAAAACGAAGCGCTCGGCGGTTAGCCTTCGCCGCCGGCACTCCCTGCATGAGGTCGTTGTGGTGACCCGGGACCGGCCGTTTCTGTTCGCCTCGCTCTGCGCGACCCTGTCGAGCCTGGGCCTGAATATCGAAAAGGCCGAGGCCTTCGCCAACAGTCGAAGAATGGCGCTCGATACGTTCATTGTCTCCGACCCTTTGCGGACACTGGAGTCCGATCCCGCCGAGTCGAGTCGTCTGGCGCAAACCTTGGGGAAGGTCGCCGAAGGGTTGACCGACGTTCGAGATCTGTTGAAGCGGCGCAAGTCTAGCTTCGCCGCCCGACGGCGGGTCCGCGTCGAGCCCAAAGTTGCCATTGACAATCAGGCTTCGTCGCGGGCCACGGTCGTCCACGTCATCGCCGAAGACCGTACCGGACTTCTTTTCGACCTGGCCAGCAAGTTCTCTCAACACGAGTGCGACATCGAGGTCGTTTTGATCGACACGCAAGGGCACAAGGCGATCGATGTCTTCTACGTCGTCGGGCCGAACGGGAAGCTCGACCCGGCGTCCCGCGAAATGCTGCAAGCAGAGCTGCTGGAGGCTTGCCGGAACCCGCAGGCGGACTGACCGGTTTTCCACTCCGGCCAGACAAGGCGCCCTTCACCGTGGGTAAGGGTGGTTTCTTAGAATCGTAAACGCCCGGTAGATTTGCTCCACAAGAACAACCCTGGCTAGCTCGTGCGGCAGGGTCATTTTCGAAAGCGACAGGAGTAGATCGGCGTCCTCGAGAAATGACTGCGAGAATCCATCCGCCCCACCGACAAAGAAGGCAATGTCTCGCCCGGTTTTTTCGAGGAACGCAGCCAGATCCCGGGAACCCATCGGCGTTCCAGCGGGGTCGAGTACGACTTTCGCCGTGCGCGGATACTTCTTGACGGCGCGCTCGTCTTTCAGCGAACGCATTTCGAAGCGGCAGTAGCGCTCAATGCGGCGAGCGTAGCCCTCGGCCAGAAGGTTGGCTTCGCGATTCCGCGGCTTGCCGATGTAGAGCAGGTAGAGTTTCAACGTGTCCGCGGGACAAGCTCGGCCGGCTTAGTGGGGCGCGCGCCGCTCGCTAGGCCGCTTCGGGGATCGGCAGCCGGGGCGCCTTCCTCCATAGTCGCTCGAGGTCATAGAAACGGCGTGATTCCGCCGAAAAGATGTGCACGACGAAATCGCCATAGTCCATCAAGATCCACTCCGCGTTCTGATAGCCTTCGATCCCGATAGGACGCACGCCTTCTTTCTTCAAGGACATCTCGATGGCGTCGGAGACAGCCTGGTTTTGGCGGGGATTCGTGCCCGCGCATATCACGAACGTGTCGGTGAAAGTGCTGACCTTGGCGATATCGAGAACGACAATATCTTCGCCTTTCCTCGACCGGGCCGCCTGAACCGCTACCTCCCACTCCCTCATCTGGACCATTCTGCCGACCTACTATCTTAGCTCCGATCGGCTTCGATCCGTGCGCGACAAAGCATCCCTCGGGGTCACTGCCGAAAAATGCGGGCTGAGCTCGGGCTCGGCCTGGTCTAACTCAGCACCGGCCCCTTGCCCGGCAAACCCCATTTCAAGTCATTGCTGGATTGGAAAATGCCCGACCGCCAACAGCGGGGCAGGCCCCCATGGAAACGTGCAACGGGCCGTCAACCGGCCCACCCGACAAAGCGATTGGGGCGGAGATGACTGCGGCCGGAACTGATGAGGAGGCTGGAGTTGATGGCCGCAAGCGGCCATCCGTCCGACCACAGCCACCCCCGCCATCGGCGGAGAAGGAGAGGATCGACCACTCATGGGTCGATCTCACGGGGGGCCTGGCCGTACCCATGCCCCCTATGAGGATAGACGTGGCCAGAGATGAGAGGTTACGGCGCAGAATAGCTACCGTGGGTCGTCCGGTTCGAAATCGTTCGAAAGCTCTGCTAACGAAACCGCTCGCTGGAGAGTCGCAACCAAGAGCCTGGTCAGAAATCGCCGTCTGGACGTGCCCTACGCATTTTGTGTGCTGTGTCGCCATTCCCGGCGACATCGAGTTACGCGGACGGAAACCGAGATCCGCGGCGCGGTCGCGCTACGGGCTCACCCCGGGTTAGCCCAAGTTCGTCACAGCCACGGCGGCAATTGGAGGCCGAGTTGATCCAGTAAAGCTTGCTGCTCGGCGGTGGGCGTGGTGATCCGTCGCAGACGGATCTCGCGGCCTTCGGTGGTCGGCAGAATGACGTCGGCGCTATGCCGTCGCGACAGCAGATCCAGAGCCTGTGCCGGAGAAAGATTCGACCGCTGGCGCAACAGCAAGTGTTTCAGCGTCACCCACATCGCGTAGCCCAGAAAGGCCACCAGGATGTGCGCCTTCGCCCGCCTCTCGAGACCCGTAGCGCGAATCTAGGCGGGCCCACAAACGCCTGATCTCTGCAGTGGGTCGTGGCCCGCCAGATCCGCGACCGTTTGATCTGTCGATCCAACTCCAGCTTGTCGGTCACGGGCGGCGACATCTTTTGTTTTCAGTATCCTCTGGGACCCTGTCCAGGGAAATCCCGCCCCCCGCGATAGAATAGACGCAGCAGACCGTCCCCAGGAAGGTTGGCAAGGAACGGCTATGCGAGCCACGCAAAGTGGAGGAGGCGGTGGACTATGTTGTTCGCCCGGTCGGGGTGTCCTCCGGCGGTGCATGAAACCCGAATCGTTGGCACAACGATCTTCACGCGACAGAGCCGTGCCCGTTAGGGCGCGGGCCGTTCCCCCGGGCTTTTTTTCACCCGCCGAACCAACTGATTCAGGAAATTACCAAACAAAGCCAATGGAGAGGTAAAGCGATCCATTTCAATAACTTAAAACACAGTCTCTAGGCAAAGGAAAGGAGTATGCCAGAGGCCCAACGATCCCCGCTTGTAAGGTGGGCGAGGTCGCCTGAGTTGGCCCAGGGGTAGGCCAGCCTAGCCTACGGGGACACGCTTCGAGCGGCCGGCCCGCGCGGCGACAGCTCTCTGAGGCGGGCGACGACCTGGGCGACCCGGTCGACTGTGTAGTCGATTTCCTCTTCGGTATTGAAACGGCCCAGGCCGAAACGGATCGAGCTGTGTGCCAGTTCGGTCTTCAACCCGAGCGCCTGGAGAACGTGGCTGGGCTCGGGAAGATCCGTCGTGCAGGCGGACCCACTCGAAACCGCAACATCGTGCAGCCCCATCAGCAGGGATTCACCGTCAACCTGGGCAAAGCTCAGGTTGAGGTTATGGGGCAGGCGGCGCTCAAGACTGCCGTTGATTGACACGTCTTCGATACGGTTTAGGATGCCGTCCTTGAGCTTTTCTCGCAACAAGCCGAGGTGAATAGCATCTTCGTTCATCTCGGCTTGGCAGAGCTCACAGGCCCTTCCGAAACCGACAATACCCGGCACGTTGAGCGTCCCTGAGCGCATGCCTCTCTCATGGCCGCCACCCTCCATCTGCGGGCTGAGCCGCAGGCGCGGTTTGCGCCGCACGTACAACGCACCAATTCCCTTGGGGCCGTAGATCTTGTGGGCGGTAAACGACATGAGATCGATTTGGTCCCGTTCCACGTGGACCGCTATTTTTCCCACAGCCTGCGCGGCGTCAACGTGAAACAGGACTCCGCGGTCTCGCGCCAGTCGCCCGATGTCGGCGATCGGCTGGAGGACGCCGATCTCGTTGTTGGCATACATGATCGAGATCAGGATCGTTTTGTCGCTGAGCGCTCGGCGAACCTTTTCCGGCTCAACCAGACCGTCGGGCCGAACCGGCAGGTAGCTCACCCGATAGCCCTGCTTTTCGAGCCTGCGGCAGGTATCGAGCACGGCGCGGTGTTCCGTCGCGCAAGTAACGATGTGGTCGCCGCGCTCGGCATGCATCTCAGCGGCGCCCTTGATCGCCAGGTTGTTGGACTCTGTCGCGCCGCTGGTAAACACGATCTCTCTCGAAACGGCCCCGATCAGGTCGGCGATCCGACCGCGCGCGATTCCCACCGCCTCCTCCGCCCGCCAGCCGAAGGCGTGGTTCCGGCTGGCGGCATTGCCGAAGTTCTCGGTGAAATAGGGCGACATGGCCTCGACGACGCGCGGATCGACCGGCGTCGTGGCGTGATTATCCATGTAGATCGGCAGTTTCATTCCCTGGTCTCGCCCGCGTTTCTCAAAAGATCTGAAAAAACTTCCGGGCACAGTTCACCTCCCTGCCCCCGGAACCCGCTGATTATTACACCTCGCACACCCGAACCTAGCCCGCGTTTCTCGCCACGTGGCGAGGCGAAGTGCGTGAGGAAGCGGGCGAAGCGTCGGTCCCCGACGCCTTCCCTTCTTCTGTCCCCATGCTAGAGCGAGGCTGCTAGGCTGTCAAACCGCCTGTGCCAAGGACCGATCCGGCGGCGGAAGTGATTCGAGGCGCCACGCCGCGCCCTTCCGCGGCGTCGACAGGATGGCGCTTGGCGCCCGGTTTCCTGAATAATGCGGGTGTACTTGTGAACCCTGCGTGAAGCACCGCGAGCAAGCCCAACGTGGTAATGGCGGGCCGATAATGTGCCCCGACCGTCAGGTGATGAGAAAAGCGGGCTAAAGATCAGCGCATCGCCATTCGATTACTTTCATGGGCCCGGACTAGCCCTATGGGATAATCGGCAATATGCAGTCGGCGTCGGAAGTCAGATTGAGCGGCCACATCGCCGCGGAACTCAGCGAGAAGATCCGCACTCGCCGGGCAAAGGCTTGCGTCGTCGGACTGGGCTACGTGGGCCTTCCCCTGGCTGTTGAGCTGGGTCGAGCCGGCTTCACGGTAGTCGGGGTGGACAAAGACTGGGAGAAGGTAGAGAAGGTTCGAGCCGGGAAATCCTATGTGTCGGACGTGGAGGAGAAGACGCTGTCTGAAATGGTTAGCTCCGGCGCCTTCCAGGCCCGCCAAGACGGATTACGCGAGGCGGACTTCGACACCGTCAGTATCTGCGTCCCCACTCCTCTTCGCAAGACGCGGGATCCCGATCTCAGTCACGTCTTGCAGGCGGCCGAGCAGTTAGCCGATCATCTGCGCCCGGGCACACTCGTCGTTCTGGAGTCCACCACCTACCCCGGCACTACCGAAGAGGTCATCCTTCCCATGCTGAAAGGTTCGGGGCTGAAGGTGGGCGAAGACTTCTTTCTGTGCTACTCGCCCGAACGGGTCGATCCGGGTAATCGCGACTACCACACGAGCAACATTCCCAAGGTGATCGGCGGTGTAACGCCTGCCTGTACCCAAATGGGGGAATTATTCTACTCGCAGTTCCTGGACCAGGTGATCCCGGTCAGCACTACACGAGTAGCCGAGATGGTCAAGCTTCTCGAAAACACGTTTCGGATGATCAATATCGGATTGGCCAACGAGATGGCGCTGATGTGCGATCACATGGGCATTGATGTCTGGGAAGTCATCGAGGCTGCCGGCAGCAAGCCCTTCGGGTTCATGCCTTTTTATCCCGGCCCGGGGTTGGGCGGTCACTGCATTCCGGTCGATCCGATCTATCTTTCTTGGAAGACGAAGCAGACCGGTCACGAGGCGCGGCTGATCGAATTGGCGGCGCAGATCAACAATCAAATGCCCCGCTTCGTCGCCGACAAGGTCCAGGCGGCTCTCAACGAGCGCAGCAAGCCGGTCAAAGGATCCCGTGTCCATCTGCTGGGTGTGGCCTACAAGCGCGATGTCTCAGACATTCGAGAATCCCCCGCGCTGGACATTATCGCCTTGCTGGAAAAATGGGGGGCTATCATCAGCTACACCGACCCCTACGTACCGCGGCTTCTCACAGAGTCGGGAGAGATGGAGTCGAAGCCGCTCGAAGCCGCTGCTTCGGCCGATTGCGTGGTCATCGTCGCCGACCACTCGACCATAGACTACGATCTTCTCCTCCGGCTTTCCCACCTCGTCGTCGACACGAGGAATCGCTTCGCGGGAATCAAGGACCCCAAGATAGTGCGGCTGTAGCCCGCTTTTCTCACCAGGTGGCGAGGCGAAGTGCGTGAGAGGCCCGTCACCGTCGAAAACCCACCGGCTTTCATTCCTTTGGGTGGGGCACAGGATTGGCCGTACACCATGGCCGCTCATTGGCGTTCGCAGCTCCGAATCGGGCATGGCAAGGGTGTGCTAGTGACAGGCCAACTATCCGGTGGGACGCAAGCCTTCGGGAAAGGCCTTTTTACATAGGCGAACTTTTGTCGGTAAGCTCTAGCCCGCATTTCTCACCACGGCCGCCGAGGACGAGGCCAAAGGCCCGCCGGCCACGGCTCAATCCTCGACGCTACGCTATATTAAGGACGGAGCGACTCGCTCTTCGGCCAGGGAAGTGTGACCAACGCAGCAGCAGGAGGCCGACAGCGGCGATAGCGGCCCAGCTTCCCACGGTGGCGTAAGCGGCGCCCATGAGTCCTTGGGAGGGCACGTAGGTCAGAGACACGCCAAGGGACACCAGCACGCCCATGGCGTAGAGCGGCACTTGAACCCGAAACAAACGACGAGCCGTCATGGCGTAGCCCAGCATCGAGCTTAGGTAGGTGACGGCGCTTCCGGCCATGAGCCAACTCAGCACGGAATGCGAGGCCGCGTAGCCGGGCTGGTAGACCATGGCTAGGATCCTTTGCCCGAAGAGCACACTGACTAATATTCCAGCCGCTCCGACCAACACGGCCAGCGCTATGATCCTGGTCAGCAGACGCCGAAAAGCAGTCGGGTCCGCTTCTCCCAGAAGCGCCATCGGCGACAGGGTCACCTGGCCGAGCGGCTGTATCAAAACGTTCCCCACCGTGGCGAGACTCGCCAGAGCCGCGTAGTGGCCGAGATGTTCCGCGCCCCACCACCCTTCCAAGACATAGCGCGGCAAGTTGATGTTTAGACTTACTAGGCTGGCTACGACACCAAGCGGAAGAGACAGGCGAAGGAGCTTCAAAACCGCTTGCGGATCGCATGTCGGCCAGCCACTCTCGTGCTCACGGTGGAGAATGCCGCGGGCCGATGGCAGCTCAAAGGCCACCAGGACGCCGGCTTGCCAAGCCGCCACTGCCAGCAGACTCCAGGTTGCGCCGGTCCCAAGGATCAGCAGTATCCCAAGGACCGCCACCGAGCCGATGCCTTTGACCCCCATGGCGGTCGAAATGCGTCTCCACTCCCCGTGCCGTTGCATCAGACCGTAGAGCAAATCGCTTCCGCATTCGACGGCCTTTACAGCCGTGACAACTCCGATCATGATTCTCGCCTCGCGTTCGAAGTTCGCAACGGCCAGCAGTAGTAGGACACTGCCACAGCCGATCGCCGTGGTCAGCAGGCGAATCCCAAGATAGTCGGAGAAACGGTGATCGCGGCGAACATCGCTCGCCAGGACGGAGCGAAGTTGCAGTTTCGCGAACAGCAGCACGGGAGTCACAACCGCCAACCCGAGCGCGTAGCATCCCACGCTTGTCGCTGAGGCTAGTTTTGCCAGCAGGGACAGCGCACCGACTTGCCAGGCGGCGTAAACCATGTTCCCCATGAGGGACCAAGCGAAACTCTGTGAAAAGGAGGGCTTGCCGTTGTCCTGCGGTCTCGCTGGGAGCATACTGCGGTTTCGATCGGCTTTTCTCGCCGTTTTCCTAGAGAAAATCGTCCGTCCCGCAACCAAGTGTGCCCTAACCCGCCTTTCTCACTAGGTGGCGAGGCGAAGTGCGTGAGAGGCCCGTCAGTACAAGGCGCGCGCCGCTCAGCGCCGCATTTCCTGAATAATGCGGGCGTACTTGAACACTACGTTGAGCACGGTGAGCAAGCGCAACGAAGTCATGGCGGGCCTATCGGGTGCTTCGACAGTCAGGTGGTGAGAAATGCGGGTTAACCCGTTTGCGTGAAACGGGTTGGGCCAGCCCTTTGTGACGGAAGCTCTTCAGCTTGCCGCCTCGCGGCTCGTCCCTACTCATGCTCCATAAGTTGTGGAATACCAGCGTGATAGGAGGAGTTCGGAGGACGAGATGGCCGATGTGGCGCGCGGCACGGGCGTCGTCTCGATGACGACGGGGCATGCCGGGAGACCTGCGTCACATGGGTGCCGAGGGCGCGGCAGTCCGACGCGCACAACCGCGCACTGCCCGCGCTGCAACCGATTGCCGGCACCCGAAGGCGATTGACCGGAAATGTTGACCAGATGACTACTTGAAGCCGTTGCGCATGGAGTTCAGCAGGTTGCGGTGAAACTGGCAAAGCTTGCCATCCGGCGCCGGCTGACCACATTTCTGGCACACGCCCGCGGAAGCACCAGCCATTCCCAAGTTCTGGCGGCCGTTGCGGGACGTGAGAGATCCGTTCTTCCGGTTTCTTTTGTTAGATGGGCGCGAGACCTTTGTCGGCCGTCTGCCCGAAGTGCGCTGTCGCATAGTGAGACTGTGTTGGTCTGAACCTCTGCGGTACGTTACCTGTACCTGGTTGTCTACTGACTACAAAAAGTGGACGACCAACCTGGTGGTTGCCTTTCGGAAGTACAACCCGCGTCCGGGGAATTGGACGCTACAATTCTTGGGGCCAAATAAAAGCATACATCAGATGACCCACAACTTCAAGGCACAGAGTTGTCCAATGCAAGATGATCCTGAACGGGGGGAGTGTTTCCAACACAAGATGATCCTGAAACGACGGCAGCCGGGAGAGGGCACACTGCGGGTGAATGCGAATCACCATGCAGCATGCACAACGTCTCACGCTGGGCGAGATGCGCGAGTTTGTGGCTTCCAGCGGTCGCCTCAGCTTTACCGGCGCCGAGCGCAAGCAGATCTACGGCCTCGTCGAGCGCACCCTGCGGGCGCAGCTTGGCGCAGATCACGCGTCTGATCCGGCGCTACCGCCAAAGCGGAGCCGTCGAGCCCGCCCCGCCCCGCCGGCATCGCTTTCCGCGCCGCTACACACACGACGATATCGCTCTGTTGGCCACCGTCGATGCGGCCCACGAAGGGCTGTCGGGCCCGGCGCTGCGGCGCATCCTATGGCGCGAACACCACGTCTACGGCCAGGCCGCCTACCAACGATTGGCCTCCCTCTCGGCCTCGCACATCTACAACCTGCGACGCACCGCGGGCCTCGCCACGCGGCGAGAAGAGCGGGCGAGGGCAAGCGGGATCGCTTATCGTTACTCCGAGTCCTCACCAAGGCCGAATCGCCACGCTGAGCGCGGCTCCTCCTCCGGGAGGCACGGCGACTCCCCATCGCACCCGGCGATGCTCTTGCGCAGCATCTCTGGTGACCGTTCGGCCCACAATATAGCCGAGGACTGCACCTGCCACGACATCGGTCAAGTAATGTTTCCGGCTCTTCAGCCTACTGGTGCCTACGTAGGAGGCGAGCGCGTAGGCCGGGACGCCGGCCTTCCAGCCATAGTGGCGAGAAAACACAGTGGCCCACATGAAGGAGTTCGACGTGTGCCCGGAAGGGAACGAAGTATGGCTCGACCGATCGGGGCGTTCTCGTCCGGCGATCACCTTCAAGCCGCCTGTGAGTGCGTTGGTGACGATAAAGCCTTGCGCCAGTGAATACGTGAATCGCTGGAAGTCCCTGTTGTCAGTTGCTCGGCTGACAAGAAAAGAAACGCCGATCGCGGGACCCAAAAGTTGCGACTTGCCGAGCTGCTTTCCCAAATCATCGAATCCCCGCCAGCGCGATCCGTCTCGGAAAAAACCGGTGATTGGGTCGTCGGCGGGAATCACCGCCCCAGTTGCAGCCGCCCCCACCAGCAGCGGGACAATATTGTCCTTCGCGAAGACCGCGCCGAAGTTGCGAACCAGATCCTTGGGGAACCCCTTGACCGGCGGAGCGCCCTCCTCCGGTCGCGGCAGCGGTTGCTCCTCGGGAGGCTCTATGGGAGGGGCCTGCGCTGATAGCGGAAACCCGCGGATAAGAAATAGCAGGGCAATCAAAAGACACTGGCTTCGCCTTAGCAGAGGGTCCGCGCAAGACAAAGCTCCGGCCGTAGCGATGGCAGCGATGCGGTGGTGGGCGGTGTCGATGAACTCCGGTCGTGATACGCATCAAAACAGAGGAATCTGAAGATTTTCCTGAAGAACCGGTTACGTAACTTAATCAAGGGTAGCTTATTCGCTTGCCCCGGCCAGTGCAATAGGCCGCGCTGAGCGGAGATATTTGGTTGCCCCTATGTCGGGACCGGGGATTGTGTGGAGTCGTCGTACAATCTAAGCTGCTGAACGGAGAGTTCAAGCAATGTAGTGGCAGGGCACGCCGTGCCCAAGTTAGCCGCGCGCCTTGTACTGACGGGCTTCTCACCCACTTCGCCCCGCCACCTGGCAACCACTTGACCGCGGTCGACGAGGTGACCGGCGTAGGTTTTTGGATCACGTAAGTGATGGTTTTCACGCGGTGAGAAGAGCGGGTTAAGACCCCGCTCGTTGTTCGTCGATCCAAATCCGAACGCGTTTCTTTTCATCATCGATCCGGACGAGGTCGCCGCGCTCTGTCCTTAGCTGGGCGACTGCGGCTCCCAAGTCGATTTCTTCTCCCTCTCCCGACAACAAGGCGTCGACCGCCGTGACAGGCAGATCGACCCGAACTCGATAGGCGTTGGTTGCCAGATCCATTACGCGCACGCGGATGTAGTGACCCTCGCGGGCGACCGTCTTCCTCTTGCCCTCTTCTTCCACCGAGATGAACTCGGCGTCGCCCGAGGCTCTCAGTTCGCTCCAGGCCCGGCGAATGTCGATCAGTGAAACGCCCTTCTCCTGGAGTTTTCGGAGTCCCTTGGCCATGGCCTTTTCGGGCACGATGCCCGCCGCCGCCTCAGCGAAGGCTAGGGGTAGATTCAGGCTGACGTTCTTGCCTTCCTCGGCGAGTTCGTGGACCCGGATGTGGATCCAAGCGGCGCCTTCCTCGGCCTGCCCGGCGGTCATGAAACCGCCCAGCAAAACTACAAACAGTCCAGTGGCTACAATCAGTTTCTTCATGATTTTCATCTCCTTGGGGATGCCGACGCATCTTGTTAAGGCTCGCAAAATCAGTAACTTTGGAACACGGAGACAGCATGGTGTGCCCTTAACAGCCCGTGGTAAAAGTAAACGTCTCGAAAAATCGGGTACACCCAGCCAATTCACTTCAGGCGAAGTGTTTTGTTTCGAGGGTCATGACGGGGAGCGAATTGGTGGCAGTCCCCATTTTTCGCTCCCCCGCGACTTTCACCACGGGCTGCTAAGGTCTGAACACGGGCCATGTCACCATAATTTGAGAGACTCAGTAGGTCCTTCCCGACCCATATACGCTGTCGGTGTAGTCGCTACGTAGTTACGTGCCCGTGACCGCGAAAGTTCAATCCGTCTTGGAGTGGGGCCAAGGAAGGCGGGGGCCGGGGCGATGGAGACAAAGACTTCGGGCGGCACGGGCGCTAGCTAGCAGCCCGTGGCAGAAGTGAAGGTTGCGAAAAATCGGGTACAGCCAGCCAATTCTCTTCAGGTGAAGTTCTTTGTTTCCAGGGCCATAACGGGGAGCGAATTGGTGGCGGTCCCCATTTTTCTCTCCCGTGCGACTTTCGCCACGGGCGCTAGGCTGAGGATTCGGCAACGAAACTTGCCGGGTCGAATTTCACGCATTGAACAGGAACCCCCGCTCGCCTGCGCGGAAGCTTCCACTCCACGCCCCACTTCTGTTCAAACGCGAAGCGGTTCTCATTGTAGATGCGATCGTATTCGGCGGGCGGGAGTTTACTGAAAGAGCCCAGACCGAAGTGGTGCACCAGACAATCCTCTGCGCATACGATGCGCAAGCCGGCCTTGCGTATCCGCAGCGAGTAATCGTCGTCTTCAAACATGCCCACCTGAAAACGCGGATCGAGGGGACCTAATTCGTTCCACACAGCCCTTGGGATGACCGCGCAGAAAAGCGGCACCATCTCAAGGGAAAGAGACTGGCCCCATTGCCGCCGAGCCAGCGAGGCGGCGAACTTTTCCATTTCCGACATTTGCGTGTAGGCGACGTTGATCCTGGCCTCATTCGAGGCCCAGTTGGTTACCGGCAACACGGCACCCACGCCCGTGTCTCCGCGGCAATGGCGCAGGAGCCGCTCCAGCCAGCCCCAGGTAACGATCGTGTCCACATTCAAGAGTGCCAGGTAGTCGCCCCCGGCTTGCTCGACTCCTACGTTACTCGCTTGTGCGAACCCGGCGTTGTCGTCCTGCAGGATCACTCGAAGACGCGGTTCCTGCTCGGTGTAGCTCGCCAGTATCCGGCGAGTGCCGTCCTGCGAGGCATTGTCCACAACGATGACTTCGTAGTTAGGGTAGCTGGTGTTTCGTCGAATCGAGTCCAGACAGGGCGCGATAAAGTCCTCGCTGTTGCGAGTGACGACGACGATCGACGTTAGCGGGAAGGATGCCCGCACCGCCGCGTCCATCGCCTCAAAACGCTGTGTCCAGTTGTTTGCCGCGGCAAAGGATCTTCGCTTGAGACCCAAACTCGCGTCGTCCTCGCTCAGCGCAAGATCGACCTTGTGAGCAAAATCCCTTGCGTCATCGGCAACGTAGATTAGGTTGGAACAGTACTCCAGTTCAGCCATCTCCGTCGCAACCACCGGCTTGCCTTGGCTTAGATATTCGTACAGTTTCACGGGGTCGAACATGCGTGTGAGCTCGTTGACGCGGAATGGAATGATACAGGCATCAAAGTGAGCGAGGAAGGAAGGAAGCTCACTATAGGCCTGATGGCCAAGGAAGTGGACGTTGGGCAGCCCGCTCAGCCGCAGGAAGTGGTTCGTCCCCCGTGTCTGTTCGGTCTCGTATCCACCGATCAGCACGAACGAGTACTGCGGCCTCGCCTCGGCGACCTCAAACATCAAGTCATAGTCGAACCAGTCGGCCAGGGCGCCGAAGTATCCGACCGTGGGTTTTGCGATGCTCGCCATCTCCTCATTGGCTTGGGGGCGCGAAAAGAATTCGTAGTCGACGCCGTTACGAATCAGAATCGAAGGGTCTTTGTCTCGGTGGCGGCTGGCCGTCATTCCCTTCGCAGTGACCACGGAAACGTCGCACTCGGAAAACAACTTCTTCTCCTCGGCGAGATTGAAGGGTCCCACCCTCGGCATGTGCCGCCAGTGGTCCAAGCAATCGTAGAGGACCTTAGCGCCGAAACGCTCCCCCAGACTCAGGCCGATGCGCCGCCAGAAAGGCAGCTGCAGAATCACACAAGATTCCACGATGGCCCATTCACGATAGAGCTCCTCCAAACACGAAACGATGCCTGCCGCTTGTTCCGAGCCTAGCCTGTCTTCGAAAATATCGGGCCAGTCGGCGCGGAGCCGAACTTCCCAAACATTTTTCCGAATCTCGCGCGCTTCATACTCATGCGGCGACGAAAGAGGCAGGCGCCGTCCGGGGCTTATCCAAAACACTCGATGCCCATGGCGCGCAAACTGACAGGCCATCTGCTGGGGCCGTTGAAATAGGAAGTCAAAGTCAAAGATCGTGAGAATAATGACGTCGTATTTCCTAAGCGCCGCCGTCCTGACGCCGGCCGCCTCGGCAAGCGAGTCGTCCAAAGAGGACCGCTGCAACTCGACGGGGACGTAGTTCCTCACGTCCGGGAAGCCAAGCTCTGCCTCGGCCAATCTCCCATGGGGCCGCGCGAGCGACGCTACCCATTTGACAAAAGCAGGAATGCCTCGAAACCCTTGGCGAACCAACAAGGCGTAAGCCTTGCGCAGAAACAACATCACTTTCCACGCCCGCTGGCCCCGGTAGAGGCGTAAACTGGTCTCCAGGTCTCGCTGAAAAGCGCGCACCCCCAACGCTGTCTCTTCCCGAATCTCGTCAGCTTGGCGCAGCCTCTCGATCCCGACCGCTCGCTCTTCGCTTAGCAAACCCCTGGTTTGCTCGAGTTGATGTTGGGCTTCGCGCAGTTCGGCGCTAAGACTTGCGAGAGGGGGATCCTTCTTGCCCGGGTGGGAGCCGGGATCGGCAGACGGGGCGTCCTTGTTCACGAGCTGCCAGCCCCCCTCGGCAGGCCGGTCTTGCTCGGCTCCAGCTTCGCTCTTTTCCACCGCGCCCCGGTGGAACTCTGGTGTCCCCATGGACTTTCCCACGCCTCCTAGTTGCTTTGCGGCTTGTTTCCCGCGAGTCTGACGCCGGGGCCCAAGCCGATTCTTCCTTCTTTTCAACCCCTTACGAACGGATCGCGTTCGGCGAGTATCTATAGCTTAGCGGAAAACCCGGTCATCCGGAACGTCCGGTAGACAGTTAGCGCTCGCCCGGGCGAAATCGCCTGCCGGGATCATTGACGCTCCCTGTACGATGGTGGATCTGGCCTCGCCTCGCATCAGGTCGAATCCGGGAAACCGTCGCCCGCCGAAGGACAGTCCCCGCCCGCAAGCAAGCACCCGTACGAGCGGCCATTTGCCCGTGGCCAAGCGTGAGAACTTCTAGCGATACTTTATGGTCCTATCATAACTAATTGACAATTAGCATAGTTCTAGGCAACGCTAGACGGCTGACCGCAACTCCTTCTCACCCTACGCACCCTACTTTCGCACAGCGGCCAGGGAACCTGCTGGGACCGCCGGCGCCTCCGGGCGGCACTCTGATCGGTCGGGTACACCTTCGCATGACGCTAGGGCCGTCTTTGTATGGGATCGACAGACCCCCGCGGAGACGTGATGCACAGAGAGCTGTCCACCCCTTGGGGATTACGCTGAAGCGATAGCGAAACGCCGAGCCGCGTCGCACTTCACCTCGCCACGTGGTAAGAAAAGCGGGTTAGGAATGGGCCGACATTCGGGTTCTCCGGAAAAGGACCTCCCGGCGCTTGGAAGAGGCTTGCTAGGGGAACTTCACCATGCCGGCCCCAGAAAACGGTTGACTCCATTCGCCTAACGTGCGATAACGCTTCAAGTAAGGAGCGTCTCTTATGATGGCCTGCGGCGATTGCGATGGGATCAACAGAAGGAGATTTCTTAGAACGGCGGCTCTCAGCGGCGCCGCTCTGGCGACCGGGACCGTCCGGGCGGACTCCGCTAAGTCTTCGGAAACGGTGGTGGCGCACCTTTACGAGACCTTGTCCGCCGAACAGAAGCGAAAGGTTGTTTTTCCCTTTGACCACCCGCTGCGCTCGAAGGTCGACGCTAACTGGCATATCACGCCCATGAAAATCGGTGAGTTCTTCAACCCGGACCAGCGAGCCATGATCGGTGAGATCTTTCGCGGCTTGCATAACCCCGAGTTCGTCGACAAGGTTCTCTACCATGTTCGGGAGGACGGGGGAGGTCTCGAGAACTATTCCGTCGCCCTGTTTGGAGAGCCGGGGAGCGGTGCGTTCGAATTCGTCGTGACGGGAAGGCACTGCACGAGCCGCTGCGACGGCGATTCCGTCGAGGGAGCGGCGTTCGGCGGGCCGATCTTCTATGGGCATGCCTCTGAGAGGTTTGATGAAAAACCCGACCACCCAAAGAATGTCTACTGGTATCAGGCCAAGCGGGCCAACGAAGTGTTCCAAGCCCTCGACGGCAGGCAGCGGACCCTGGCTTTGCTCGGAGACCCCAGGAAGGAACAGGGGACCGCGACGGTCTCTCTGAAGAGCCCCGGGCGGCGGCTGGCGGGTTTACCGGTCTCCGAGATGACGCCGGACCAGCGAGAACTGGTTGAAAAAGTCCTCGGCGACCTGCTGCTGCCCTTCCGCAAGAAAGACACCGACGAGGCCATGAAATTCATCCGCGCCGGCGGCGGAGTCGAGGCGCTTTCCATGTCGTTCTACAAGAACATGGATATTGGCTCAGACGGCGTATGGGATGTGTGGCAATTGGAGAGTCCGGCGATGATCTGGTACTTCCGCGGCTCTCCGCACGTGCATACTTGGGTCAACATCCGGGATCGGGCTTGACAATGATCCGCTGGCTAGGTACATCATTTCGCAAATACGGTTGCGAAAGGCGGACCGATCGCGGAGGCGATGAATCGCGCCCCTTCTGATGGGCTGGGCGTCTCGCACGCGCCGGTGGAAGCGCCATTTATTGGGCCCGAGCTGATGAACCGCCATCGCTCGGCAAGCTGATTGATAGGCGAACCGCATTTGCGAAATACTGTACCTAGCGAACCTTCCGGCCACGTCGCGACGGGACGGCGGATTCGTTCACCGAAGTCAACAGGAGTCTAGAACATGCGAAGGACCTACTTGCTGGCTGTATTCATCTTGATTGGCGGGGTAACGCTGGCGCCGCTACTTTCCGACAGCCATTCGCCGTCTTACCAAGTCGTCCACGACTGGCCGCAATTGCCCGATGGATTCTTCCTCGGGGAGGTCGCCGGGGTAGGAGTCGATTCCCACAACCATGTTTTCGTCTTCCACCGCGGATCACGGCCCATTCTGTGCCTGGACGGAGCCAGCGGGAAGATCGTCGCCTCTTGGGGAGATGGGATGTTCGGCTCGGCCCATGGGCTGGACGTTGATCCCCAGGACAACGTGTGGATCACCGATACCGTGCATCACCAAGTCACGAAGTTCAGCCACGACGGAGAACTGTTGATGACCCTGGGGGCTAAGGGCGTTCCCGGCCTCGACGCCAACCACTTCAACAAACCGACCGACATCGTGGTGGCTTCGAACGGGGAATTCTACGTCTCTGACGGATATGGAAACAACCGCGTGGCCAAGTTCTCCCCCGAAGGGAAATTCCTTCTCGACTGGGGCGAGAAGGGTGACGAGCCCGGTCGGTTCGATACGCCTCACGGCATTGCCGTCGACGATCAAGGAAGGGTCTACGTCGCCGACCGCGCGAATTCCCGCATTCAGGTCTTCGATGCCGACGGCCGCTTCCTCGACCAATGGAAGAGCAGCGACCTGGGACGTCCCTGGGGCCTGGAGGTTGGAGCTGACGGCCACCTGTACGTGGCCGACGGCGGAGATCTGCATCACACCTCGCCGGCCAGAAACCGCGTGCTGAAGCTGGATCTGAAGGGCAACATCCTCGAAAAATGGGGGTCCTTCGGTAAGTACAACGGCCAGCTCTACTGGGCGCATGACGTGGCGGTGGCCTCCGACGGGGGCGTTTACGTCGTCGACGTGAGCCTCGGGATGCGCGTACAAAAGTTTGTCCCGAGGTAGCCGGCGTTCTTCGTGAGCAGGGACCTCATCCCAACCGCCCGTTAGATTCCGGCTCGGCTATTTGTTAGGCCGGTGAGCGCAGTCGCGTACGCTCCCACACCCGCTTCCACGGACGAAAGACGGTCCCGCCCAGCCATCCTCGAAACTAATCAGCTCGGCCGACCTTTGGCGCGGATTCCTGGACTTGTGTACAAAGCTCTACCTATGTGCAATCGGCCCTACCCCTTATACCTGTTCGTGGGCTGACGACGCTCAACCCGGCAGCGCAGCCAAGCGGGCTAGGTTCGACGATGCTTGCGAATGGGTCCAGACACAGGAGGCGCCACGAAGAATGGATACGACCCTGGCTCGGCCGCGCGAGGGTCTCCGCCCGCGAGGCCAGCGGTATCCGGAATCGAAATCAACGGAGGCCGGCCCTACGACATGGGGGTCCTCGATGACAGGATTTTTACTCGCGCCCTGACAGGAGGGATCGAAGGCCTGCTCGACGGCTACGTCGAAGGCTGGTGGGAAACGGATCGACTCGACGAACTCACCGCGAGAGTACTCTTGAACGGACTATCCCTGCCGGAGTCGAGCGGGATCTCTCTTTTGCTGGCCACCCGTGGCGCGAGACTTTTCAACCTCCACACTCAACGCCGTACGTTGAAACTTCGCCAGCATTACGACTTAGGGAACGAGCTTTTCGAGGCCATGTTGGACCCCCGGTTGATCTACAGTTGCGCCTATTGGAAGAACGCCTCAACCCTTGAGGAAGCGCAGGAGGCGAAACTCGATCTGATCGCCAAAAACATCGGCCTCAAGCCGGGCATGCGCGTGCTCGACATCGGCTGCGGTTGGGGCGGCTTCGCCAAGTTTGTCGCCGAGAGATATGGCGTCTCACCGCACGTAGTCCAGCATGGCCTTCTTGCTCATGCCGGCGACCCCAAGATCCTCGGGAGTGCGGGCGCATCCCCAAAAGTCGATGCCAACGGTTGCCGAGGCCAGCTCGACCAGCGCTCGCATGGTTGGGCAGGCCAGTCCAACCTGCTCGCCCAGCTTGGACCATGCGGCAAGACCATAGGGGACATCCTCGGTGAGCCAGCGCGTCTCGAGCGCGCCGGGAGCGCGCAAAGCGGTCAGCATCCGGCTGCCGTTGATCGTGGCCCACAGGTCTCCCTTCGGCCCGAACCCTGCCGCGTGGAACGCTTCATCGACCGGAGGGAGTTCAGCGTCCAGAGCCGCGGCGATCGCCAGCCGCTCACGATCGACCGCGTAAATCAGGCGGCAAACGCCGGGCGTGACCCCTTCTTCATAAAAGTAGAAGTCGCCGCGGGAATACTCGACACGGCCCGCGTTGAGAAGCACGCCCGC
Source organism: Bryobacterales bacterium (assembly GCA_965206025.1). GTDB lineage: Bacteria > Acidobacteriota > Terriglobia > Bryobacterales > UBA6623. The sequence continues at coordinate 1,458,879 of CBDBIU010000005.1, forward strand.
CGGGTGCACGACCGGGTTCATGGCGGCCAGCCCGCAGGCGAGCACGTTCGGGTACAGCCGGACGCCGGGAAACCAGGGTTCGACCAGCTCTCTGACCCGCTCGCCTTCCCGGCTAGGAAATACTCCCAGCCCCAGCCCGTTAACCACGCCCCAAATGTGCGCTGACGTGGGCGAAAGCTTGCGGCAAACATAGGGGGCGGTGTCTGTCTCCGCCAGCACGACTCCGTCCGGGGAACCGTGCTCCCGCAAGATCCGAGCGAATTCCAAGCTCCCAAGCGTCCCCGGCATGAGCACCACGGCTTGGCCCCGCCGAAGATGGGGGGCGCAAGCTTCCGCGAAGGCGCGGTGCCCATAGGCGGGGATGATCAGCAGAACCAGCTCGCATTCGGCCAGCGCTTCTGCGAAGTCAGTCGTCACGTGGTCTACCGCGGCTGTACCTCTTGAAGCCACCCCATCGAGCCGAATCCGCCTCGACTCGCGGATCGGATCGATCGCTTCTTCGAATTGCGGGAGTTCACACAAGGTCACACAAGCGCCCGCCAGAGTCAGATTCGCCGCGACCGAAAACGCCGTGTTTCCGCCCCCGAGAATCGTGACAGGCGCCGTGCTCATCGAATCACCTCTGTTTCCGACTCGGGCCACCGCCGAACCCGGCGCGGAAGCACCGTCGAGCCGGCAACCAGAGGCGGACACCCGGTTCAGAGTAGACGAACAGATGAAGCTCTACACCAACGGAACGTGGATTTCTACCCTCGTCGACCCCCTCCGGGGCTCGGGCCCTACGCCTGCTTCCGCTTATACACCTCGATCTCGGGTCCGATGGGACCTCTGCCGGTGCGGCTGACCAATCGGCGGACTTCCTCGTCGCTGAACGGCCCGAGGTGCTTGATGACCGATACGTTTTCCTCCAACTGCTCAATCGTTCGCACCCCCGAAACGATGGTGTCAGGGCTTTGACTCATCGCGTAGCGTAGGCACTCCGGATAGGTGGCTACGTTGTTTTTCTCAATCAAGCCCATGGCAGCCGTCTTCATCGCGATCTTGCCGAGACCCGCGGCGTCTACCTTCGGCAGCACATTCTTGACGAAGCTCAGGTAGTGGGGGTCGATCAGATTGACCGGGTGCTGCACGGTTTCCCAACCGTCGAACCCGTTGAGCATGGCTAGGTGCACTTCCGGATCGTGGTGCCCGGTAAATCCAATGTGGCGTACTTTCCCTTGCTGTTTCGCTTTCACGAAGGCTTCCAGCGCACCTTTGGTTCCGTAAATCCTTTCGACTTCCTGCATGTGAGAAACCTCGTGGCATTGCCACAGGTCGAGATAGTCGGTCTTCATGCGACGCAAAGTTTCTTCGAGCTGCTTCATGGCGCCGGCTTCGTCACGAAGCTGCGCCTTGCTCATCAGCAGGACTTTCTTACGCAGCCCCCCCGCGAAGGCGTCACCGTAAAGCGAGTCGCTCTTCCCATCGTGGTACTTGTGCGCGCTGTCGAAAAAGTTGATCCCCAGATCCATCGACCGATGAATCAGCCGAACGGCATCCGGCTTGGCTCGGTAGCCCATGTCAGCGCCGCCCAGGCACATCAGCGATACCCGCAGGCCGCTTTTGCCCAGCGTTCGCAGCGGCATCGGGCCTTCGGCCGACAGGGGAACCGCCGCGCCGATCGCGGCGCCGGCTACGGTAGTCTTCAGAAATTCACGGCGCTTCATGTCGCCTCCCAGACTAGTTGATCACGTATCCCACCGAATGGTATCAGACTAGCCCGTATTTCTCACGAGGGGGCGCCAGGAAGGAAAACGAATGCCCGCCGTCGGGAGGTCGGGGCGCGATTCATCCGGAGAACGACAGTTTCGTCTCGCCGATACCCCGGTCCGAGCGTACTGTCCGCGGACGACGAACCCGAAACGTGGGTTCGACTTTGTCCGGGACCGCTCGCCCCGGCAACACACCGTCGCAACGCTCGGCATAATAAGGTTCAAATTCGTCTACGGCCCCCACGATTCGCCCCGGCCCACGCTGCATGCCTGCGTCTTCCACAGCCGTGGCCGACACGATCTGGAACGGCCGAAACTCAAACCACGGCGTCGGTCTCCCCAGCCGGCCCGGCGCCGTTTCGCTGGGAAGCTCCAGGACCAGGGAACGGGGATCGATCCGCAGGTAGCGGCCCTGGAAATACCACGGCTGTGAAACGAGCTGAGCCGGCCGAGTCCGGCCACGCCCGAACGGTTGCGCCCGCAACCCAACCGTTGCTACCCGGCTCAGAGAGATTCCGGCCGCGGAGCCGCGGAGCCTCCCTTCCGCATAGACAAACTCGCGACCCAAGCGACGGCCGTGCAAGCTGAAGTGCTCGGGGGTGACCACGACATCGACCTCTCCGCGTACCGATGGGTAGCCGAAGGTCTCCCGACCGTCGAGAACGTCGCCGTCGGGTGTCGCCACGTGCGACAACGTGTACCACAGCAACTGAGATCCCACCCGGCATGAGGCCAGCAGCCAGACTTCCTGAAAAGGTTGCGGCGAGACGTCGCCGGCCTCCACGCGCATCCCCAAGATTCGCAACAGCGAACGCGGCGCGATGCGGCAAGGAGGGGGAAGAATCTCGGCATGAATGGCCGGATCGATGGCCAGCCGGATATCAATCATCGCCATCGGAGCGAGATCAATCTCCTTCCGGCTTTTGTATTTCTTGATCTGGGCGGCCGTCAGTTTGAACGCCGTTCGAGAGGCGTTCGGTCTCCGGGACTGCCGGTTCTCAACAGGCCGCTCGTAGTTCAACAGCGCCCAAGGCTCAAACGACTTTCGGCGAACGTTTTGCAGGAAGACCGACCGTGTGCTTTCGACGCGCCTCCGTAAATCGAGGAGATCCCTCCCCGCGGGTTCGAAAAACGACGCGCCGAGGAACTCGCGGACGGGGAGATCGATATAAGAATCCAAGCCGGAAGGCTCGATCCACTCGAATTCGGTCTGGCTGATATCGCACTCGACCGGACGCTCTCCGCCCCCCCCTTGTTCTAGCGGGTACCCGTCGTCGCTGCCCTCCACTCGCCATAGTTCGACAGGTCCTTCGTCGAGAATGCTTTTCGTCCAGGCAGGATTCAGCCGATAGCGGAAGACGAACGCTCCGTAGCCGGTCTCTCGCCACGAGTACAGGGGGTGGGCGGGGCGGTCTGTTGCTACCGTCTCTACTCGATGCACCGGCAACCCGCGGCGGGCGAACGATGCTTTGACCCGGTCTCCCCTTCGCTCGAGCGTGATGGCGCCGTCCTTGGCATTGCCTCCGACCAGCTCGCGGCTGACAATCCGATGCCAGTCTTGGTTAATTGCCATCCCAGCCTGCAGCATGCCCCGCTGACCTTTGTACTTAGCCGCCACGTGGACCGCGAAACAAGAAACCCCTTGGGGGCTGATGATGGCCGTCTCGCCGTCGGGCTTGGTGAGAGACGCGTAATCCACTAAGACTTCGGCCACGTCGTCAGGCTCGAGCGGTGGCGGAAGCAGGCGCGCGATTCTGTCGGGATCGGTCCGGTAGCGGAGAGCCAAGCAGATAATCCGACTCCTGCCTGCAGCGAAGAAGGGCGTCGCGCAAACGGCCGCAAGGCCCAGACCGCCTGCCGACGCCTGAAAAAGCTGCCGCCGTGTGATTCTCTCGTCTGTGTCCCGCAATACCGGCTCCGTGTGGTTCGTCGCGCGGCCGGGCTAGCCGCCAGCTCCCCGGGTGCTTCTAGAAATGATAACCTCCGCGACCGCCGGCGGTATCCGCCGGGATCGCGACAAGAACCCCGCAAACAACTTCAAGGCGCCGGTCCGAGTCCCAGTGTTTCGCCCCCCTCCCCTGTTGCCACATTGGCCGGCTGTCCTATAATCGGGCTATGCAAAAGTCTAGACTGATGCTGGTAACGTCTTGTTTGGCCCTAGTCGCGGCGATCTTGCCCGGCCAGCAGTTTGTAATCAACGTAGAGGCGCAGGTCGTCTCGGTGGATGTTGAGAACCAAAAGATGACCTTCGAGGACGATGACGGGACGCCCTACGTTGGCTCGCTGGACGAAAAGACCAAGTTGAAAGCTAAGAAAAAAGTATTCCGCGGAAAGCTGACGCTCAAGGATATCAAGAAGGGCGACCAGGTCAGGGTAAAGTTGAATCCCGCCGATAGCCGTCTGTTGGAAGTCCAGTTGCTCAAGCGGGCGGAGGCTACATAGCCGAATCCGGCGAGCGTCGGGGACCGTGCCTCGGCTAGGTTTGACTTAGGCCTTTAGATCACGTACGCGCTCTCCTGGTATTTCGCCCCGGAGACACGGGTACACTCGACAGTGAACGCCGCCGAGTGGGTTGGCCGTTTTACCCGCGGGCGCCGCGTTACTCCGCCTGGGCGTGCCGGTTTCCGGTTCCGTTCGGCGAGCGCCTGGGGTGAAAACGATATCTCTTTGTCGGTCGGTTCACGCCGGAAAGAGAATTGAACGCTGCCTGGTCCGCTTTTCCACTGCGCATCAAGAGCTTGGGCCCCGAGGAGGGACATCTTGGAGCCGAACCGCGGCTGATCCGGCGAACTCGGCAACACCACTATGCAGGAGCGGATTCAGAAAATTCTTTCCCAAGCCGGCGTCGCCTCCCGGCGCAAAGCGGAGGAGTTGATTCGTGGGGGGCAAGTACGCGTGAACGGAAGAATCATTACGGAATTGGGATCGAAAGCCGATCCCGATCAGGACTCCATCAAGGTCGCCGGCAAGGTTGTCCGGCAGACCCCCCGGGCGCCTTTGTATCTGATGCTGAACAAGCCCAAGGGTTGTGTCGCGACGACGTCGGACCCCCAGGGGCGACCCACGGTCACTGATCTGCTCGGTCGCTACCGCTCGCGGGTTTACCCCGTCGGGCGGCTCGACTATCGAAGTGAAGGCCTGTTGTTGTTCACCAACGACGGCGAGTTCGCCCATCGAGTTCTCTCGTCCAAGAGCCGAGTTCCGAAAACCTACCGTGTCAAGATCAACGGCAACCCCAGCGAGGAAAACTTACAGAAGCTCCGAGCCGGTGTTCGGTTGGACGGAAGGGCTACAGCCCCGGCCAAGATCCGGCGTATTAGGTCCGGCGACAATCCGTGGTTCGAAGTGACTCTGATCGAGGGGCGCAACAACCAGATCCGGCGCATGTTTCACCGGTGTGGTTTCTTGGTGGAAAAGCTAAAGAGGATCAAGATCGGTCCCCTGGCGCTGGCCAAGCTGCCGGTGGGCAGGAGCCGGCCGTTGACGAAGGCCGAGGTTGAACGTCTGCGCCGCCGCTGGGAAGATAAGACAGGCGCTGCGGCGCGAGAACCAGCCTCATGATGGACGACGACGAAATCACGGAACTTCTCAAATCCGCGAAGACGATTGCGGTCGTCGGTTTGTCCGACAAGCCGTGGCGTCCGAGCTTCGGTGTGAGCCAGTACATGCGAAGCCAGGGCTACCGCGTCATTCCCGTCAACCCGAACATCACCGAGACGCTGGGCGAGACCGCCTACGGCCGTTTAGAAGACGTCCCCGAAAAAATCGACATCGTCAACATTTTCCGCCGTCCCGACTGCTGCCGAGAGGCCGTGGACGCGGCCATTCACCTTGGCGTCAGATGCGTGTGGATGCAGGAAGGCGTGATCGACCACGAAGCGGCCCGCCGTGCCGAACAAGCTGGGCTCGGGGTGGTCATGAACCACTGCATCCTCAAGTATCACCGCCGGCTGCTGGGGTAGGCCCGATCGCCAGAGGTTCGCAACCCTGATCCGGACGAGCCGGAACCTGAGCCTTCCCGCACCTGCAACACAAAGATCCGGCCTGTAACGTGACTTCTGTTACAGACAGGGCCTATTTTTGAAGCAAGAATGCAGGCTAGCCGTTACACTTGTTGGAAACAGCCCCTGACCCTGCCGGTGTAACAGCCATGGCGCTCATCGCTCGCCTCTCAATTGCCCTCCTGTTGACTCTCTGCCGCGGTGGGCTGCCGGCGCAGCAGCCAGTCGAAGCGGACTCCGAGAACGGTTCCATCGCCGGTGTCGTCATGGATGCCACAAGCGGCGAGCCGCTGGGCAAAGCGCGCATACTTTTGCGAAAGCCCGAGAGCCGCAGCCAGCCGCAGGTGACAAAGAGCGGTCCGGACGGCAAGTTTCTTCTGGCCGACATCGAACCGGGCCGCTATCGGCTGTCCGTGCAGCGAAATCGATACGCCCCGCGGGAATACGGCCAGCGCACGCCGAATCGCCCCGGCACGACTTTGACTCTGCAGCCCGGCCAGGATCTCGGGGGCGTGGTTTTTAGCCTCGTCCGCGCCGGCGTGATCGTCGGGCGCATCGTCGATGAAGATAACGAACCCATGGCCAACGTGCAGATCGAGGCGATGGCTCACCGCTACTTCCAGGGTAAGCGCCAGCTTATTCCCGTGGGCCGAGCTTCGACCGACGACTTGGGGGAGTACCGCGTCTTTGGTTTGGAAGCCGGGCGCTACTGGCTTCGCGCCAACTACCGGCCGGGATCCCGAGGCTGGGGCGTCGTGAACGTCGGCGCGCAAGCGGGTGGCTCTCAGAACCAGGAGTACATCCCCACCTATTACCCCGGCGCTTACGAGTCGGATCAAGCCATCCCCATCGGTGTCGCGCCCGGCAGCGAGATTCTCGGCATCGACATCAAAATGCGGCTCGCGCGAACCGTCCGCGTTTCCGGGACAGTCTTCAACTTGCTTACCGGCCGGCCCGTGCGTCAGGCGATGCTGATGCTCATGCCGCGGGGGGGCGGTCGATTCACGTTCTCAAATAGAAAGCAGACGTTTATGCGCGACGCCGAGGGGAAGTTCGAGATCCGCGGTGTAACTCCGGGAGAATACAGCCTGGTTGCGAGGCTCTTCGATCCCTCCGAGCGTCTCGGCGGACGCCGTTCGATTAGTGTCGGCGACCGTGATCTGGGTGACATCCGACTCGTTGTCCGCCCGAGCATCAGCTTGCCCGGCGAGATCCGGGTTGAAGGTGACGCGGAAGTTGATGTTTCCGAATGGCAGGTCTTTTTGCGCCCGCGGGAAGTCACCATGATGGGCGTCGCCCTCGGCCGTGTGAAACAGGAGGGTGACTTCCTTGTTGAAAACATGTTCCAGGATGTCTACGACGTCACCGTTTCCGGGGCCCCCGAAAACTTCTACTTGAAAGCGGCACGGCTCGGCGATGAGAACGTTCTTGAAGACGGGCTGGATTTGACCGCCGCGGAAACCGCTCCGGGAGCGCTCGAATTGCTGCTGAGTCCGAATGCGGGGCGGGTCGAGGGTGTTGTCCTAAACGATGAGGACCAACCGTTCAGTGGGTCCCAGGTGGTTCTCGTTCCCCAGGGGCGGAGACGCAAAATGCAGCATCTGTTCAAAACCGCGACGAGTGATCAAAACGGCGCGTTTTCCCTCGCGGGAATCGCCCCCGGTCAGTACAACATCTTCGCCTGGGAAGACGTCGAGCAAGGGGCCTGGCAAGACGACGAGTTCCTGCGCGACTACGAAAAAGAGAGCGAAGATTTGGAGATCGAAGAAAACGACGCATTGGCGTTCGAACTCGACCTGATTCCATCCGCGGGCGGGTCCGGCTGATTGCTGCGTCTGCCCGTGGCGTAGCGAGAGGCAGCGGTCGAGCATGGGGGCCGGAGATTCTCCAGAAACATGAACACCCGAGGGTCGTCTGTCGAGCGAACGTTCCCCGATGGCCCCGCCGTGCGTGGTTTCCTGCACCGTGCTGAGGCGGCCGGCGGGGATGCGCTTGTTCTGACCCACGGGGCCGGGTCCAACTGCCACGCGCCCCTGCTGGTCGGGCTGGCCGAGGCCTTCGCCGTGGCGGGGGTGGCGGTGCTGCGTTGCGACCTGCCCTACCGCCAGCGGCACCCCAAGGGGCCGCCTTCTCCCTCGGCCGCCGCCGAAGACCGGGAAGGACTCAGGCGCGCGGTTGGGGTCGCGCGCGAGTTTTCCGCGGGGCGAGTGTTCCTCGGCGGACAGTCCTACGGGGGACGGCAAGCCACGATCTTGGCCTCCGAAGCCCCCGACCTGGCCGCCGCCCTGCTGCTCATTTCCTATCCCTTACACCCGCCCGGCAAGCCCGAAAGGCCGCGCACCGCCCATTTCGCGCGCTTGCGAACACCCGCTCTTTTCGCGCACGGCTCGCGCGATCCTTTCGGATCCCTCGATGAGATGAACGAGGCGCTTCCGCTGATACCCGCCCGTCATCGGCTGGTCGAGTTTGAAGGCGCCGGCCATGGGCTGGTCCGAGCACGCGAGGGACCGGGCGCTCTGAAGGCCGTGGTGTCCAAGGTCGTTGCAGCCTTCCAAGACTTCGTGGCGGCTTGATCGCCTTCGGTTCGGCCCGGCAGGGCGGTGCTACGATAGAGCGGCAACGCTCGGAGCGGTGAACTCCCAGCCCGCTTTTCTCGCCACGTGGCGAGGCGAAGTGCGTGAGAAGCCTGTCAGTACAAGGCGCGCGCCGCTCAGCGAGCGGAGGCGTACTTGAACAGTACGTTGAGCACGGTGAGCAAGCGCAACGCAGTAATGGCGGGCTTATAGCGTGCTTCGATCGTCAGGTGGTGAGAAATGCGGGCTAGCCTTTCCCAACCATGGATCGTCCCGGCCTCAGCGAGGTCTTGGCCCAGATCATAGAGGTCTCGCCCAGTTTGCACTCCGCTACGACGTTTCCGGCGAACGTCCTCGGAGCCATCGCGCGGCATGCCTCCCGGCGACTGATTGACCGGTCGGCGGAGACGGGATCGGGAGCCAGCACGCTGTTGTTTTCTCACCTCAGCGAACACCACACGGTGTTTGCCCTAGACGGCGGAAGCGGAAGCGTAGGAAATGTCATATCGTCCCCCCTGCTGAGGGAAAACGTAGTCCGTTTTGTCGAGGGACCGACCCAACAGACGCTTCCTCGGCAGCGTTTCGAGGAAAAATTTCAGGCCATTCTGCTCGACGGCCCTCATGGCTACCCGTTTCCCGACCTCGAGTACTTTTTCCTCTACCCTCATCTCGATACCGGGGGGCTGTTGATCCTCGACGACATACACATCCCCACGATCAACCACCTGTTCCAGTTTCTTCGCCGCGACGCGATGTTCGACCTCGACGAGGTTGTCCACACGACGGCTTTTTTCACCCGTAGCGAAGCGCCAACCTTCGACCCCCTGGGAGACGGCTGGTGGCGGCAGGGCGCGAACCGCAAGACACTTTTTCGCTATCTGTGGAAACAGAGGCTGAAGGCGCTTATCCCACCTTCGGTGAGGAGACCCCTATCCCGTCACAAACGGCGGAGACTGCTGGGACGCCACAGCCAATCCGCCCGCATCCGCGTAGACTCGCCGAAGCCAGGGGTCCCGGTCGAAAAAACTGGCATCGTCGAGGGTAGGGCAACACTGCCGCCCGGGGCTTCGCTGTGGGTACTGGTCCGCCGCGAGGGGCTGGAAGGATGGTGGCCTCAGGGAGGCGGGCTGGTGCGGGTGGAGCAGGGGCGCTGGCGGACCTGTGTGAAATACGGTGAGCAGTGTGACCAGGGCCGCGACTTCGAGATTTGTGCCATCGCCGTACAACGCCCGACCCAAGAGCTTTGGTGCCGTTGGGTCGAACGGGCCGCCGCGGGCCACTCCGATGCGCCAGTCTCATTGCCGGCGGCGGAGTTCGTCATGGGGGAATGCATGCTCCGGGTGCGGAAAATCGGGCTTTACCCCTGACTGAGTAACGGCATTTCACAATAAAGTTTCGTATCAATCAGCTTGTCGAGCTGTTAAGGCCCGCCGGTCCGGGCGCGATGAATTGCTCCCCTATCTCTAAATGCGAGATGCTCAGGCCGCTCGGTAAAGGCGCGGTTCATCGACTTCGAAGCCGGCGGCCTTTCGTAAGTCTATTTGCGAAATGATGCGCCAAGGTTTGCGGTTGCCGCGGCGTCTGGGCGGGCCGTCCGATTCTGATCGGGTATCCGTGGGCACTAGCCCGCCTTTCTCATCACGTGGCGAGGCGAAGTGCGTGAGAGGCCCGTCAGTACAAGGCACGCGACGCTCGGCGAGCCGGAGGCGTACTTGAACAGTACGTTGAGCACGGCGAGCAAGCGCAACGCAGTAATGGCGGGCCTATTGCATGCTTCGACCGTTAGGTGGCGAGAAATGCGGGCTGGCCTCGGTGTTAGAAAACAATCGCAGGAAACGGAGTCAACCCCTTTCTAACCAATAGCTTCAACGCAGCCCGTCTCCCTCGCCACGTGATGGCCGAAGCAGGCGACAAGCCCCCCATGACGTCTTTCCGTGTGCTCACCGTGGGGTCCGAGGACGCTTCCGAGCACGGAGCTACGTGCGCCTCGTGCTGACCAACCTGTCGCGCATTTCCGCTTGCCACGTGGTGGGAATGCGGACTAGGCACCGGGTTGACCAGCCACGGTGCTCGCGGGTTGAATCGGGTGAGCGCCCAGGGCCCCGCCGCCGGCCCCAGCGCAGTATAGTCCCCCCCTGAAAGAGTTGTAGACAAGCCCCTCGAAAGATGTATACTGTGGTTCAAGCCCGTGGCCGTCCGTACTATTTCGTACAAGCTCGTTCCATGCCGGACGGCACGGTAGCTGGGGCAGCGCCTGACTATGGGGAGCGGCTACGACTTCGCGTTTCGTAGCACCGGGAACCTTCAGGCTGCAAGCCCGTGACAGCACGGTCACATTTCCCAACGCACCGTCGCTGAGACAGCATGGATCTGAAAACCCTCATTCGCCGCGGAACTTTGGACCTAAGCCGCCGCTGGCGGGAAGGTCGCATGGTGGTCCGAGGTCTCCTCGATACCGACCACCCCGTGTTGGCGCATGTGATACCAACGCGCCGTTGCAATCTTAGCTGCACCTACTGCAACGAATACGACACCGTATCCGACCCGGTTCCTCTAGAGGAGCTATACCGGCGGGTCGACAAGCTCGCGGAGTTGGGAATCAGCATCATCACCATGAGCGGCGGGGAGCCGCTGCTACATCCCCAGCTCGACGACGTATTCCGTCGCGTGCGAAGCCGCGGCGTCATGGCCAGCCTGATCACGAACGGCTATTTGCTTACGGCCGAGCGTATTCAGCAACTGAACGACGCGGGGCTGGAATATCTTCAGATCAGCATCGACAATATTCAGCCGGATGAGGTGTCGATGAAGAGCTTGAAAGTCCTCGACAAGAAGTTGCAGTTGCTGGCAAAGCACGCCCACTTCCACGTCAACATCAACTCCGTGGTCGGGGGCGGCATCAAGAACCCAGAGGACGCTTCCCTAATCGCCCAGCGGGCTCGAGAGCTCGGCTTCATGAGCACGGTGGGAATCATTCACGACAACGGGGGCCAACTGCGTCCGCTGAAAGGTCAAGAACAGCGGACCTACCGCCGCATCCGATCCATGTTCAAGAGCTCCTACAGCCGGATGATCTATTTCCAGGACAACATCGCCGCTGGCAAGCCGAACAAATGGCGTTGCCGAGCGGGGGGCCGCTATCTCTACATTTGCGAAGACGGACTCGTGCACTACTGCTCCCAACAGCGAGGCTACCCCGGCATCCCGCTCGAACACTACACCGTGGATCACGTTCGCGAGGGATATCACAGCCTCAAGCCCTGCGCGCCTCACTGTACGATCTCCTGCGTCCACAAGGTCTCGGCCATCGACTTTTGGCGCGACCCCCAAAACGTGCGCCTCCCACAGTTCAAGCCCGCCGGCGCCTTAGTGCAACTGCAAACGGCCGAATAGCGCGACCCCAAGCCGCCCTTCGAGTTGACTAGCCCGGATTTGTCACCACGTGACGGTCGAGGCACTCGATAGGCTCGCGATAGAATAGACCCAGGAGGCTGTCTCACACGGGGAAATCGCGGATCCCCGACAATCGGCTAGCGTGGAAGCCTCGGCTGGGTCTCCTCGCCGTTTTGTTTGCCCACGAGACTGACCCGACTCGGGAAATTACCAAACAAAGCCAATCTACAGATAAACCTAATTATTTCAACATCTTGGCCAGCCTCTCCGGGGCGAATAGAAGGGCTGGAAAAGGGACAGCAAGCTTTATGCGGCTAGCGCAATGGGATCGCCGGCAGTTCTGCGGGATCGTCGCGCTGAGCCTGCCGACAACGCAACTGGACCCGCTGGAAGCTCAAACCTCGTTTCGGCTGCGGTATATGGTTGCCTCTTGTCTTTATGGCGGGTTCGACCTCGACGTGATCCTGCCCGAGGTCCCCAAAGCTGGAGCGGGGTACGTCGACATCTGGGCCTCGCACGCCAAGCCGGTCACACAACGCCGAATGGTCGAAGACATGGGCCACGAGGCCTTTCTGGCAAAACTCAACAAGCATGCTCTCAAGCTCGGGTGCCTCACTCACTACGAAGCCGGGCCTTTCGGGCTTCAACAAGAGATGCCCGTGGCCCGGAAATTCGGCGGACGCGGAACACTGCTTGCCTGTGGCAGCCAGTGGCCCGGCAAGCCGATCAAGAATCCCACGGCGGTTGAAATCAAGCAAGGCGTGCGGGCTTTCGTCGACCAACTCAAACCGCACGTCGCTCTGGCGGAGGAGACCGGCACGGTCATCGTCATCGAAAACCATGGCACCTCCCTGATCGAAACGCCGGACTCGCTCCGTTGGCTGGTCGAGTTCGAAACATCGCCGAATCTCGGCGTCGCGCTGGCTCCTTATCACCTTCCACAGGATGCCGAGATGATGGCCCGGCTCATCGAAGACCTCGGCAATCGGATCAAGCTTTTCTACGCCTGGCAGCACGGCATGGGAGCCGCGAAGAAGCTTTCCAAAGAGCAGGAGTTGCTGCAAATGCCCGGTCGCGGAAGCCTCGACTTTACGCCCATCGTCGGGGCTCTTAAGAAGATCGACTTCCAGGGCTGGACGGAGATCTTCATGCACCCCGTGCCAAGGGGAATCCCTATTCTTGAAACCGCCGAAGCGGTGACCGCCGAGATCAACCGCGCCCGGCGCTACCTCGAATCTTGCCTCGCAAGCGGATAACCGGCGTTACTAACCGGGCGGCAAGCCCGCTTTTCTCACCAGGCGGCGAGGCGAAGTCCGTGGGAGGCTGGTCAGTACAAGGCGCCCGCCGCTCAGCGCCCTCGGGCACGGCATGCCGTGCCCCTACATTCTTGAACCCTATGTTGATCTCGGTGAACAAGCGCAGCAACGTTATGGCGGGCCGATCGTGTGCTTCGGCCGTCAGCTGGTGAGAAATGCGGGATAACCGCGCGGCCAGCGCCGACAACGGTTCGTTGCATAGAGGATTTGGGAAAGGCGCTGAAGGTTGGTAGCGCTACCGGGATTCGAACCCGGATTTGAGCCTTGAGAGGGCCCTGTCCTAACCCTTAGACGATAGCGCCGACGGTTCTCTTGATTCTAGGCAAGCGCCGTGAAGGGGTCAAGCAACTCGACAAACCGAACAAACCGAGGAGCCGCTGGGTTGGCCCTCACCGATCCGCCCTAAGCTACACTAACCTCCATGGCCGATTTGACCGTTGCGGTCATCACGGACGAGTTCTCGCAAGACTTCGAGTTGGTCTGCCAAACGGCCGCGGAACTAGGTGTCCCGGCGATCGAAGTCCGCACGATCTGGAACAAGAACGTTGTCGACCTGTCGGACGAGGAGATCCGCGAGGTAGGCCTTATCGCCCGCGCGGCCAAGCTCGATATCATTTGCGTCGCCTCTCCTCTCTACAAATGCACTCTCCCGGACGGAGGAGACCTCGACGACAACGTTCAGCAAGACGCCTTTCATTCCGTCCACGCGTTTGAAGACCAAGACTGGGTCCTTCGCCGGTCACTGGAGGTCGCCGGGATCTTGGAGGCGCGTCTGGTGCGCGCCTTCAGCTTTTGGCGGACCAGGGAGCCCCAAAAGGTAACCGATCGAGTCGTCGAAGCGCTGCAACGAGCCGTGGATATGGCGGCCTCCCAGGGGCGCGCCATCGCGCTCGAGAACGAACACGCTTGCAACGTCGCTACCGCCGCGGAGTCGGTTCCTGTCTTGAAGGCGATCGACCATCCCAACTTCGGCCTGGTCTGGGATCCCGCCAACGCCTACGTCGCCGACGAGCTTCCCTACCCCGACGGTTATCGGCTGCTGCCCGCCAGGCGCATCGTTCACGTTCACGCCAAGGATTGCTCCATGGAAATAAGCACGGGCCGGGCAACGTGGAAAGAACTGGCCAAGGGTGAAATCGACTGGCCGGGGACACTGGCCGCGCTTGCCGCAGACGGCTACCGCGGAGCGGTTAGTCTGGAGACGCACTGGGGCGGCCCCGACGGGGATCAATTCGAGGGCAGCAGGATCTGCACTCGCGCCTTGAACCGGTTAGTGGCCGCGGCGCTTGCCTGACACCACGCTGCGCGAATTCGCCAAACTCGCTGGGCCGTTGCCCGAAGATCACAGCGAGGGCGTCGTCCCTGGGACAGACAGGAATGTTTGCCAAAGGGTACCGCTCCGCACCCAGCAGCCAACAACGACTGTTCGAAGACACGCTGAACGGAACCTACCAGGCCGGCTTGCCCCGAGGTTGACACCACTCCGCAACCCCGCTAACCTCAGCACTTCGTCTCGCCGCGTGGTCAAGCGCGCGGCCCGGATCGGGGCGACCCCGCAACGGCGGCTTTCCGAACACTCCCATGTACGCACCGTCTGGCCTCTACGCCCTGATCGCCGTACTTCCCATCCTGGCGGTGATGTTCTTCCTCGTCGTGCTGCGCTGGCCGGCGACGCGTGCTATGCCGGTCGCCTACGCGATGACGCTCATTTTCGCCCTCGGCTTCTGGAAAGTCCCCTTTGTCCACGCGATGGCGGCTTCGCTAAGGGGAGTGATGATCGCGGTTACGATCTTGGGGATCATTTTCGGAGCGATCGTTCTGCTGTTTACGCTGAGAGAGAGTGGGGCGGTAGCGACCATCCGCCGCGGGTTCATGGATATTTCTCCCGACCGCCGCGTGCAGGTGATTATCGTCGCCTGGCTCTTCGGAGCGTTCATCGAGGGCGCGGCCGGTTTCGGCACGCCGGCTGCCGTCGCCGCTCCGCTGCTGCTCGCGCTCGGCTTCCCGGCTCTGGCCGCCGTCATGACGACCTTGGTCATCCAGAGCACCCCGGTCAGCTTCGGCGCCGTGGGAACCCCGATCCTTGTGGGCATGGCCCAGTCGCTGAACGTACCCCAGGTCGAACAAGCGGTGTCGGCGGCCGGCATGTCCTACGACGAGTTCATCTATCGCATCGGGGTTTTCACGGCCGTTCCCCATGCTCTTGTGGGCACCCTCATCCCGCTGATCATTGTTTGCATGATGACGCGATTCTTCGGCGCTCGAAGGTCATTCCGGGAAGGCTTGGCGGTCTGGAAATTCGCGCTGTTCGCCGGCCTGAGCTTTACCGTCCCATACACGCTTGTCGCCGTGTTGCTGGGGCCCGAGTTCCCCTCGCTGATCGGCGGCTTGATTGGCTTGGCGATCGTCATCACGGCTGTGAAACGGCGTCTGTTGCTGCCACCGGGTGAGCCTTGGGAGTTCCCTCCCCGCGAAGAATGGCTGAGCGAGTGGAAAGGCAGCATTCCCGCCGACGTGGGTTCCCAACGGCCTCATATGACGCTCGCTCGCGCCTGGTCGCCCTATATCCTCGTAGCCGCCCTGCTGGTGCTGACGCGGCTGCCGTTTCTGCCGATCAAGGGCTGGCTGCTGTCGATGCGCTTCACTTGGCTGGAGATTCTTGGGACAACGCTATCCCAATCGGTGCAGCCGCTCTACATTCCGGGAACGCTGTTCCTTGTGGTGGCTCTCATCACGGTGCCGCTTCATCGCATGAAAACGCACGAAGTCAAGAAGGCGTGGCTCGACGCCTGCCGGATGCTTGCGGGCCCGGCTCTGGCCCTTCTTTTCGCGGTGGGACTGGTGCGTGTCTTCATCGATTCGGCGACCAACGCTTCAGGACTCGACAGCATGCCCTTGGTGTTGGCCGAATTCGTAGCCCAAATCGCAGGCTCGACTTGGCCCTTCTTTGCTCCCATCATCGGAGCCATGGGGGCGTTCGTCGCCGGGAGCAATACGGTCAGCGACCTGATGTTCAGCCTGTTTCAATATGGAATCGCCGATCGCATAGCCGTGCCGCACTTGGTCATCCTAGGGCTACAGGCGCTCGGGGGCGCCGCCGGGAATATGATCACCGTCCACAACGTCGTAGCGGCGAGCGCGACGGTGGGCTTAGTGGGCCGGGAGGGCCTACTAATCCGCCGAACCATCGTACCGATGACGTATTAGTGGTGTCCGCCGGGTTGTTGGGATTGCTGTCCTGCTACGTCCTCGTGCCGGATGTTTTTTGAGCGCGATCCACCCTCTGTCGGTGGCGCACGCATTCCTGCGTGCGCCACGTAGCTGTCGGAGCCCGACATTCCCGAATCGACAGCCACCTCGTCTCCAGGACAGTCGCTAGTTAAGTCTAGCCTGCTTTTCTCACCACGCGGCGAGACGAAGTGCGTGAGAGGCCCGTCAGTACAAGGCGCGCGACGCTCGGCGCCGCATTTCTTGAATAATGCGGGCGTACTTTTGCGGGTGCAGCCTAGCCATTCGTATTCTGGCTCTAGCGAAAGAAGTAGCGACCCGCGTTCGCCGCCCGACCGGGAAAGATACGTTGAGCACGGCGAGCAAGCGCAACGCAGTAATGGCGGGCCTATTGCGTGCTTCGACCGTCAGGTGGCGAGAAATGCGGGCTAAGACTTCGTCCGAAACATCGAGCGTGGGATCCCGCATCCGATTTTTCACAATCCCGAGAGGGAGTGCCCATGGGCCTCGCGGTCCACCCAAGAAGATGACCACCGGGTGAGCCTTCGACCGCGGTCAGGCACCCCTGTCAAGGGCGGAGTAAATTTGGACCACTTCGGCGGAGCAAAAGTAGACCAGTTGGTGAAGGGGTAGCGGTTTTCGTGGGACGGCTGGAACGGAGCCTGCGGTCGCCCTTTAGGGCGGCCCAGGCGTAGTGGAGGCCGTCCCACGAAAACCGGGCGAGTGGCCGGTGGGTCAGCCCAAAGAGTGAGCCCGCTTCTTCTTGCTCTGGATCAGACGGAAGCTTTCGCCGTTCATCTCTAGAATATGAACGTGGTGCGTGAGGCGATCGAGCAGGGCGCCGGTCAGCCGCTCGGAGCCGAAGACCTCCGTCCATTCGTTAAACGGCAGATTCGAGGTGACCAGCGTCGAGCCCTGTTCGTAGCGCTGGGAAAACACTTCGAACAATAACTCCGCTCCGGTCTTCGATAGCGGCACGTAGCCCAGTTCATCGACGATCAGCAGATCCTGCTTGGCCAACTGCTTTTGACATCGCCGCAAGCGCCGTTCATCTCGGGCTTCGAGCAGCTCATTGACCAGTGCCGCCGCTGTTGTGAAGCGTGTTCGATAGCCGCGCTGACAAGCCGCCAGTCCCAACGCCAAGCCGATGTGCGTTTTGCCCGTGCCGGAATTACCCAGTGCCAGCACGTTTTCGCGGCGGTCGATAAACTCACAGCGCGCCAGTTCCAGCACCAGCTTCTTGTTCAACGCTGGCAAGGACGGGAAGTCGAAAGTGTCCAGACTCTTGGTCACGGGAAACTTCGCGGCCTTGATGCGGCGCTCGGTGGCCCGCTGTTCACGGTCGAGCAGTTCCAGCTCGCAGAGTTGTTGCAGGAAGCTCCTCGAATCCAAGCTCTCGGCGGCGCATTGCCGCGCCAGTTTGTCGTACTCGCGCAGGAAGGTTGGCAGCCGCAACGCTTTCAAATGCGCTTCGAGCAGAAGTTTCGACCTCGCCATTACCCCCCTCCTTGTGCCAGCAGTGCCAAATAGTCCGCAGCGGAGGTTTGCTCCACCTGGGCTGCCGGCAGGTGCGGATACTTCGTCAAGTCCAAGCGCGGCGGCCGTTGCTCGATGCGGCACAGCACTAAGTGCCTGACTGCATCCAAGCCAATCGCTCCCAACTCGCAGGCTTGGCGCACCGCCGCGGCAACGTGCTCGAATCGGAAGTCCTCCAGTAATCGCAATACCTGCACGTACTCGCGCTTGCCTGGCATTCCCAACCGTGCCTCGAGCAAACGTCTCAAGCACGTGAACTGTTCGGGCAGCTCCCAGCCCGCCAACGGGGCCGCTTGATCGAGCGCGTTGGTCTTGCGTTCCAGCAGTGCTAGGTAATGCAGCGGATCGAAGATCAACTCTTCGCGTTCGTAACTGCGCCGGTGGCGCGCGATCTCTTCGCTGCCACAACAGATCACGATTTCATCGACGTAGCCTTTCAGCAACACCTGGCGATGTCCGTAGCGTGTGGGCACCGAGTAGTCGTTGGCGCGATAGCGCACCAATGACAGCGACGTCACCCGCGTGGTGCGTTTGTCGCAGGCGTCATAGGGCGTGGGCGGCAAGGGCAACAACGCTTGGCGGTCACGCTTGAAACGTTCCTCAATCGTTTCGGTGTGCCGCCGCAAGCGCCGCTTACGATTGTTGAGGCACTGCGCTTCGAGCTGCTCGTTGAACGCTTCCCAGCTTGGAAACCTTGGCGCCGGCACCATGAAGTTCCGCCGGGCATAACCGACCAGTCCTTCCACCTTTCCCTTGTCGTTGCCTTTGCCCGGACGCCCGAAACGATCGGAGAATAAATAGTGCGACTGCAGTTCACTGAACACCCTGGTCCGCTTGCGCCTGCCGTCGCCCAGAATCCTCGCCACCGCCAAGGTCGTGTTGTCGTAGAGGATGCTGCGTGGCACGCCGCCGAAGTACCGAAACGCTGCGTTGTGCCCCTCGCAAAACGCTTCCGTCGTCTCGGCCGGGAAAGCTTTTACGAAAGCGTCATCGCTATGCGGCAGATCGACCACCAAGTAGTGCGCCTTGCGCTGTACGCCGTCAATGACCACCAGAGCTTCACCGAAGTCGGCCTGGGCATCGCCCGGCGGATGCACCAGCGGCACGAACATCTCTTGCCCGCCGAGCTTCTTGTCGCGAACATAGTCCTTGACGATCGTGTAACCGCCGGTGAAATCGTACTCGTCGCGCAAGCGGTCGAAGATGCGTTTTGCGGTGTGGCGTTGTTTCTTCGGACGTTCCTGATCGTCGATGAGGATCTGATCGACGATTCCGGTGAAGGGATCCAGCTTCGGCCTCTGCGCTGGTTGGCGCCGCCGATAGCCCGGCGGAGTGGCGTAGCGCAACATCTTGCGCACCGTCCCTCGCGCCAGGCCAAACCGTTTGGCGGCCTCGCGCTCACTGAGCCCTTCGACAAAGACACTGCGCCGTACTTGAGCGTATAGCTCCACGCGATACATCCCTCTCGTGTCCCACAAACACCACAGGAATGTTCGCTGGACCACTCGGACGGTCTACTTTTACTCCGCCCAAAAGCAGCTTCGATTCGCCGCTCTATGGTCTAGTTTCGCTCCGCCGTTCTCACACCCCGGCCGTTGCGAGGATTTGGCCCTGTCACTAGCGTTCAGGCTCTGTTTCTTGCTGTCGCACAGCCTGGCAACAAGCGAATCAGAGCCGCGGGCGTTAGCCTGCGGGCCCCCGGCCCCGATCGGCGCAACTCTCTCCGCGACCCGCCTCAACACTGCAACACGCCCCGGACCGCCGCCGAACACGGTCGGCCTTTCTGCTGTTGTGGCGCAAGCTCTCCAGCTTGCCGCGTCGAGACTCTTCTCGACGCTTGGGTTTCAGTCCGTGAAGCGGTTGAACTGTAAAATGTCAACGCAATTGCTACGAAAGCGGCATAATTGAGGGGCCGTGGCAAACCAAGAACATCTCAAAATGCCGAAGCGGGGGGTGAAGGCCTGGAATCAGTGGAGGAAAGAGAATCCTGGCGTCCGACCCGACCTCTACTCGGCGGACCTCAGCGAGGCGAACCTCAACGGGGCGAACCTCAGCTGGGCGAACCTCCGCGGCGCGAAACTCAGCGGGGCGAACCTCAGCGAGGCGATCCTCGACAACGCGATCCTCAGCGACGCGAACCTCATCGAGGCAAACCTCCGCGTGGCGAACCTCAGCGGGGCGAACCTCCGCAGGGCGAACCTCATCACGGCGGACCTCATGAGGGCGAACCTTGGCTGGGCGGACCTCAGCTGGACGAACTTCTGCGGGGCGGGCCTCACCGACGCGGACCTCACCAACGCGGCATTGAGAGAAACCCTCTTCGGAGACACCAATCTAAGCGGTACAAAAGGTCTAGAGTCCTGTGAGCATCTTGGTCCCAGCATTGTGGACCATCGGACACTCGCCAAGTCGGGAAAGCTGCCGTTGAAGTTCCTACGCGGCGTCGGCCTGCCGGACACCTTCATCGACTACGTGCCCTCGCTGCTCGGCGACACGCTTGAGTTCTACTCCTGCTTCATCAGCTACTCCAGCAAGGACCAAGAATTCGCCGAGCGGCTGCACGCCGACCTGCAAGACAAGGGCGTCCGCTGCTGGCTCGACCGCGTCGACCTGCGAATCGGCGACGAGCTACGCCCTGCAATCGATGAAGCAATCCGAATCCACGACAAGGTCTTGCTGATCCTTTCGGAATACTCCATGAAGAGCAAGTGGGTGGACCACGAGGTCAAAAAGGCCTTGAATCGGGAGATCGACCTAGAGGGCACTGTGCTGTTCCCTATCCGAGTGGACAGCGCGGTGATGAGGTCTCGAAAGGGTTGGGCCGCCGAGGTCCGGAAAGAACGGAACATCGGTGACTTTACTCGCTGGAAGGACCACGACACCTATCAGAAGGAGTTCGAACGACTGATCCGCGACCTGAAGCAAGAACCGAAGCGCTCGAAACGCAGGGGCGCTAGCACCTGACACCTGGAACCTAAAGAGACATGGCTAACCCGGAACATCTGAAGATCCTGAAGCAGGGGGTGGAAGTCTGGAATGGCTGGAGGGAAAACAATCCTGACAAGTACACGCTTGACCTGACGGACGTAGACCTCAGAGGGGTCAGAAGTCATTTCAGGGATGGCAGTGGCATGGGGTGGATCGACGAGGGGTACCCGGACCACAGCCTAGTCGGAGCGAAGCTTCAGGGAGCGGACTTCAGACATGTCTGGCTCGTAGCTGCGAATTTTCACGGAGCAAAACTCCAAGGGGCGGACTTCAGGAACGCTAGCTTGCTAGGCGCAAATCTCGGATATGCGGACTTGACACGTGCCGATCTTGAGGGAGTGTCGCTCCAAGGTGCAAACCTAACGGGCACAGCCCTGACGGGAGCGCGTTTAGTCAACGCCACACTTTATAACACCTCGTTCATAGGGGCCCAGCTGGACGGAGTCGACTTTGGCCAGGCTCAATTTTCTAAGACAGTATTCACCGATACAAACCTAGCACAGGCAAGAAACCTCGACTCCTGCTTACACCGAGGACCTTCGCAGATCGACCACCGGACACTGGCCAAATCGGGAAAACTGCCGCTTGAGTTTTTGCGAGGGGTTGGCTTACCGGATACCTTCATTGACTACCTGCCCTCCCTGCTCGGCGAGGCGCTTCAGTTCTACACCTGCTTTATCAGCTACTCCAGCAAGGACCAGGAATTCGCCGAGCGGCTCCACGCCGACCTTCAAAACAAGGGCGTCCGCTGCTGGTTCGCTTCCGAGGACTTGAAGATCGGGGCCAGGACCCGTCCCGCCATCGACGAAGCGATCCGCATACGCGACAAGCTGCTGCTGATCTTGTCCGAGAAATCGATTGCGAGCGACTGGGTGGAAAAGGAAGTTGAAACAGCCTTTGAAGAAGAGAGCCGGCGCAAGGAAACGGTGCTCTTCCCGATCCGGCTAGATGACACAGTGATGGACACGAACGAGGCTTGGGCAGCCGACATCCGCCGCATACGAAACATCGGCGACTTCCGCCACTGGAAAGACCACGACGCCTACCAAAAAGCGTTCGACCGCCTCATCCGCGACCTGAAGCAAGAAGCGGAGGACGACGCAGCAGGATAACTGAAGGGGGCCATGGCGAACCAGAGCACCTCAAGCGCGTAACGCCGGGCTCGCGAAGACCTGCGGCTTCTCCGGTTGCGTGTGCAAGAAGGGAACCCACGATCGAGCAGGGCGACACTCTGGTTCCCGGCCCGAGCTTGTAGCGTGGATCTAGGCGGGCGGGATCACTCTTCCCTTTCGCGCGATCGGTTCGTCGCCCGCCAGATCCGCGGCTTTTCGTTCATCCGCCAACGGAGACACTTGACACCCCCGCTATTCTGAAGGGGGAGACTGCTGAGACGGCATGACGCTCGACCACGCCGGGAAAAATACCAAACAAACCAAATTTCACGCAACCAACGTAGAATCAACGGGTTGCGGTAACACCGAGCCCCCGGGCGGCGGCTAGGACAAACAAGAGTGTTTGTCCCTACCGGGTCGATTTGGTAGGGACCGGCACTCTTGCCGGTCCTTCAGCTTTTCTGATTTCGTGGGCGAATAGGACAGGGTGGCCGGCCCGCGGGGACTCGAACCCCGAACAACCGGCTTAGAAGGCCGGTGCTCTATCCGGTTGAGCTACGGGCCGCAACGAGACTTACTCAGTATGGCAAACAGCGCCAGGAGATGCTTATCACGCCCTCCGGCTCTGCGGTGAGATCAGCGGGCCATGACGGAGACGCGAAGAGCGATCCTTCAGACTGGCTTTGCCTTCGCCGCGGCGGCCCGGGGAGTCTCGCCGGCGAGGATGCATCGAACCAGAAGGGCTCGACCTTTGGGCGTCCATCGGGCATGCTGACGGATGTTCATTCGGCCTCTCCAGGATCGTGGTCATTCGACAACTCCAGCTTCCCCGGTGCGGGACCGAATGAACAACCTGTCAAGAGATCACAGCTAGCGCCACATGCGCCAGGCTTCCGCGACCCCGATCCACATGTTGACCAGGCCGATACCGGAGACGGCGCCGCGGACGTAGGCGCTCAGCCAAAGGGGATTCCAGGCAGGCGTCAGCGAAGAGAAGTAGTTGGCGTCCCACAGATCCGTCCAGGGCAACAGCAGCAGCACAAAACCGATTTCCAAGCAAAAGAGCACAAAGAAAACATGGGTCAACGTGTTCGCCCGAGTCCCCTTGGGACGCCCCCCCGGCTGCACCTCCCGGCCTGAGTGACGCTGCAGTAACTCCATTACGTTTGATCGTGCAACAGGCCTTCCCGATCAACGTCAGGGAACAACGGGAGCGTCCCGGGGGGGCTCCTGCGTAGTTCGGGCGGAAACCGCGAGTGATCGGCCACGGGGCGAAAGCTCAGGCGGTGTAGGGGCGTGGGACCGAAACGCTTCAGCGCCCGCAGGTGGGCGGGGCTGGCGTAGCCCTTGTTCGAAGCCAGCTGGTACTCGGGGAAGACCTCGTCCCAGGCGCGCATCCAACCATCTCGCTCCACCTTGGCTACGATAGACGCGGCTGCGATCGAGCGGCTCCGCCGATCGCCTCTAATTAACGATCGCTGGCCCACGTCGAGATCAAGCGTCATGGCGTCGGCCAGCACGTAATCGGCCGCCACGGGCAGGGCCAAAACGGCGTCGCGCATCGCCCGCCTCGCGGCCTGATAGATGTTTAGGCAATCGATGTGGGCGCTGTCGCTAGCGGCTACGGCTACGGCCACGGCTCGCTCCCGGATGCGGCGGCTCAGCGTTTCACGCGTTGCGGGATCCAGGCGTTTGCTGTCGTCGAGGCCGCGGATCGGTTTTTCCGGGTCCAGGATCACGGCGGCCGCGACGACCGGGCCAAACAGGCAGCCTCGACCGACCTCGTCCACTCCGGCGATGCGCCGCAAGCCCTGTTCGTGCGCTCGGCGCTCCCAACGGCTGGTCGGTTTGGGGTAAGCGGCTCGGCGCTCGGCGCTTGACCGACGCGTGTTGGCCCGATTCATCCGAGGGTCATCGTGAATCGGAGCGGCGGCGGTCGCGAAGCCGCGCCGCCTTGCCCCGTAGTTTGCGGAGATAATACAGTTTCGCCCGGCGCACTCGAGCCTGCCGGAGAACCTGGATGCCGCCGATCACCGGCGAATGGAGGGGAAAGATTCGTTCAACGCCCACGCCGAAACTCGTCTTGCGCACCGTAATGGTCTCACTCAATCCGGTGTTGTTGCGTGCGATCAACACGCCTTCAAACGCCTGAAGCCTCTCTTTGTCGCCCTCGCGAATACGCACCTGCACCCGAATCGTGTCACCCGGTTCGAGCGCGGGGATCTCATCCTTCTTGTGCTGTGCGTAGATCTTTTCGATCACCTTGCTCGTCATAGGAATCTCCGATTGTTTATGGCCTCTCCTCGGCGACCTCGCGCAGAAGCAGGCGGTCCTCTTTGGAAAGGGCGGCGGATTGCAAAAGGTCGGGGCGGTTTCTCAATGTCTTCTCGATCGCGGCTCGTTTTCTCCAACGGCGGATCTCTTCATGGTTGCCGCTTAGTAGAACCGGCGGAACCGCCCAGCCGCGGAAGGTCGACGGCCGCGTGTAATAGGGAAAGTCGAGCATTCCCAGACCGCCCTCGGGCCTTGGCGCAAAAGACTCGCGATCGGTCGAGCGTTCGTTTCCGACAACACCGGGCAGCAATCGCGCCACGCTGTCAAGCACGAGACCGGCGGCCCACTCTCCTCCGCTCAGCACGAAGTTGCCGACCGAGATCTCTTCATCGGCCAGATGTTGGTTCACCCGTTCGTCTACTCCTTCGTAGCGGCCGCATATCAATGTTACTTCATCGTAGCCCGCCAGTCGCGCCGCTGTTGCCTGATCGAACAGGCGCCCCTGCGCCGACAGCACGACCGTGCGGCTTTTCTTTCCGTCCGAGCCGGCTCGGATTTCCGTGACAGCACGGAAGATAGGCTCCACTTTCATGACCATCCCCTCGTCGCCCCCGAAGGGCCGGTCATCGACGGTGCGGTGACGATCGGATGCATGATCGCGCAGGTCGTGAAATCGGATCTCAACCTGCCCGGCCTTTTGAGCCCGCGCGATCACCCCGCAGTCAAACGGGCCCTCGAAGAATCGCGGGAAAATCGTGACAATATGGAAAACCATCTCACGAATTCAGGTCCTCCAGACCTTCCGGCATGCGCACCCGGATCTGCTGCTGCTCGGGGTCAATCTCGACGCAGATGCCGCGAACAAAAGGAATCAAGATCTCCCTCCCTTCGGCTTTGACCCGCAATAGCAGCTGACCGCCCGGTTCCAAGACATCTTCCACGCAGCCGACGCTGTCGCCGCTATCGGCGTCGACCACCCGGCACCCGATCAGGTCCCGAAAGAAAAACTCTTCCTCTGGGAGGGGGCCTATTTCTTCTTCCGGAAGCCGCACCCGGCAGCCCCGCAACTCTTCCGCCTCGCTGATTGAATCGATCCCGCGGAACTTGAGAATCAAGCGGCCCTTGTGGCTCCAAGTGCGCTCGATCGTCAGCTCTCGCCGGGCCCCGGCGGCATCTTCGACCAGCACCCCTCGCACCCGCTCGAATCGGACCGCTTCGCCGCTCAGGTCTTCAGCGACCAATTCACCCCGATTGCCCCGGGGCCGAACGAGCCGCGCGATGGTAACGTAGGGCTGTCGGCTCTCGGCCACCGGTGTTACTCGAGGATTTCGAGCGTAAAGCGTTTCTTCAGCTTCATGCCGGCGGCGCCCAGCAGGGTCCTAATGGACTTGGCAGTTCGCCCCTTCTTACCGATCACCTTGCCCAGATCACTCGGGTCAACTTTCAACTCCAAGACTTTCACTTGCTCGCCTTCGACGAGCTTGACCGAGACTTCCTCCGGCTTATCCACGAGAGCTTTGGCGATCAGTTCGACCAATTCTACGACCGGTTCCACGGACGCATCCACGATGCACCTCCTGCCGGCAGCGATCAGTAACCTTAGAACGTCTTCAGCCTATGTGGATATTTGCGCTCTCAGGCGTCACACGAGCCGTTTTCGGACTCGTATTGTTGGAATATTCGACTATAAGGCTATAATTCGGATTCTTTTCTTTCCCATCGCGGCTGGCGCGCCCTCTCGCCAGACGATCCGACTCCTCGCCACGGTCTCTTCCGTTCCCTCTATTTCTTGTTGCAGCCCTTGGCGGCGCACGAGCGTCTAAGACTGATGGATGATCTGCTGGCCTGGGCCGGTGGAAAGCCGAGTGCCCGCTCTGAGTGTCGGCCAGTGACGGTTGAAGAAGCCGTCGCCTTGGGGGAAGCGGACCTAGTCGGAATAGGCGCGCATACCGTGACGCACTCCTTGCTGTCGGCCCTGTCTCCCTCTGAGCAATCCTTCGAGATCCGGCGCGGCAAGGAGGCTTTAGCCAGGATTTCCGTTTTGGCCTTGGCACGGCCACAGTATACATCCGCGCCGGCCCGAATGCCACGTCTTTTCGCGCTGAACCCTGCACATCCCCTCCGCCGGTAGGCGCCAGGGCTCGTCCGTCCGCTCACAGACGTTGATTGCGCGGCCTGAACGGCGCTGCGGCCGACACTGCTCCCTGCCAAACCTTTTTGGAGCCGAAAACTGTTGATCCTAGCCCGGTCAACGCTACCCGCTCGGCAGCGGCAGCGCCCAGATCCTGTGCAGCATGTCACCGAACAGCCGCCGGTTCAGATGCCCCTCGGCCAGCAGCAACCAGTAGTAGCGGGCATGCTTGACCAGCCGCCCGCCGGTCTTCATCAGCCGCTGCTGCAAGCTCGTCAGCGACCAGCTCTTGATGCTTGGTGGCAGTCCCAGCCGCCGCCACAGGTTGCCGAGGTTGTAAGCCAGGACGCTGAGTTGCAAGCGAACTTCGTTCGCGCGAAAACGATGGCACGACAACCGTGTCCAATTCGTGGCCTGCTTGCCTTCCTTGATCCACTGCTCGGCCGTGCCGCGCTTGTTGTAAAAGCGCACCACCGAGCGACTGGGCCGGGTCATGTTGGTGACGATGAAGCCGGGTTGCGCGAACAGTTCGCCCGGGTGGTGCTCAACCTTCGCTACGATGCGCCGCGGTTTGCTCCAACTGGCGGCCTGATAGCGGAAGCTCTTGTAGCGCACCAGGGGCTTGGCGCTCGGCCTGCCCGGTGGCCGAAACAGGATGTCCTCGATCTCCAACTCCAGGCTCTTGTTGGCCGGAATGCGAATGGCGTACTGTACTCCGCGTTCCTCCGAAGCCTCATAAACCTCCGGCTTGGCAAAGGCCGCATCGCCCCGGAAGGCGACCTGCTTGCCCGCAGCCTGTTGGCGCTCGATCTCCGGCAACAATAGCTCATCCCAGTCGTCGGCGCTGTGCACGTTGCCTGGACGCAGCTTTGCAGCGAGGCAATCACCATGACCGTTGAACAAAAGCAACGGATGGTAGCAGACCGACTCGAAGTGTCCGTTGTAGGCACTGCCTTCCTGTTGGCCATGGACCGGACTCTCGGTGGAGTCCATGTCCAGAACGACCCGCTCGGAGTCGTCGAACGCCTCCGCTTGCCCGACCAGCTCTCGGTTCAGCGCCATCAGCCCCAGCAGGTTCTCTTCGCTCGCCAGCATCTCCGTCTCGAAGCCGTGCAGCGTCGAGGTCAAGGCCGCACCGCGATCCCAGATCTTCTGCGAACCGATCAGCCGAAACGTCGGATCGATCGAAACCCGCTCGGCGTCGTTGAGGTCCTCGTAGCCCGCCAAGCGGCTGTAGACCGACTGCCGCAACAGATCAGCGAGCGTGAACTGCTTGTTTGTGCCTTGCCGGGAGTCGCTGAGATGCTCGTCAATCAGTTCTCCGAGACCGAGCCGTTCGTCCAGTTCGCGAACCAAAATCAGGCCACCATCAGAAGTGACGTGCGATCCCTGGAAATCGACTTTCAACAAGCCGTTGAAACTTAGCTGGAATGGCTTGGTTTGTTTTTCACCCATTGGGTGTTGGCCTCCATGGCGTCCTCATCGGGCTCTAGCCCCTATGAATAAAGACGCTCAAGGCCGCTGGAAGGTCGGGATGTCAAACATCAAATTGAAAATGCGGGTATAAAACCTTCCCCCAAATTATATCAAGCGGCTCGGAGCCGTCTACGAGGCAGGTTCGGTCTCCGAATCAGCCTTCCCCTCGCCGGCGGCTTCGGTTTCCTCGGAAGGCTTTTCCTCAACCGGAGGCGAATCGGCGGAAGGTTCCGCGGAGGGCTGCGCTTCCGCCGCGGGCGGTGACTCCTCCTCGCCCGCCGCCTCGGCTTGAGCGCCGCCGGCTGCTTCGGTCGGAACCTCTGCTTGGGCCTCACTCTGCTCGACGGCTTCGCTGCCCGCTTCGGCGGCGGGCGGCTCGTCGGTGGCGAGGGGCACCTCGGCTCGGGGGACCGGCTCGCTCCTAGGCCTCTGTTCGCTCGTCACCACGTCTTCAGGCTTCAGGGTCATCAATCGCCGAACCGTCTCCGACGGCTGTGCTCCCTGCCCGATCCAATAGCGGATGCGCTCCTCGTCCAGCGACAAGACAATGGGATCTTTCGTGGGATTATAGTGCCCCAGAGTCTCGAGTGATTTGCTGTCACGGGCGCGGCTCTTCTCCGTCACCACCACCCGGTAGGCGGGTTTCTTCTTGGCTCCGAAGCGGGCCAGGCGAATCGCTAGCATAATTCCTCCACCATCAATATTGTAAAGCTATTCCGCGCGGGCAGCCGCGAGCAACCTCGGCGCTAACGTGTTTTCTCAACAGCTGACGCTCGAAACCCGCCGGCAATGTCCGGACCGCTCCGGCGAAAACCCATCCGCGTTCATTCGTTCGGCGAGTCTTGGCACCATGGCCGATCACTGTCGTTCGCCGCTCAGTTACTAGCGCAGTTGCTGTTTGAGCAGAGCGTCCAGGTTCATGTTGCCAAAGCGCTTCTTCTTTTTCCTGAGGCCGCCGGACAACGATTTCATCATTTGACGCGCTTGGCGGTACTGCCTGAGCAACTGATTCACCTCTTGCACCGATGTCCCGCTCCCTTTCGCAATCCGTCGTCGCCGCCGCCCGTTGATGATCTCATGTTTGAGCCGCTCTTTGTACGTCATCGAGTTAATGATCGCTTCCACGCGCGTCAAGTGCTTGGGATCGATCTCTACGTCCTTCATTTGTTGCAGCGGACCTACTTGCGGCAACATTCCCAGCAGCGACTCCAGTGGTCCGAGTTTCTTTAACTGCCGCAACTGCCGGCGAAAATCCTCTAGCGTGAATTCATTGTCCAGGAGCTTCTGCTGGGTTTCGAGCGCCTGCTTGTGATCGACCTGCTCCTCGACTTTTTCGATCAGCGACAGAACGTCTCCCATGCCCAGGATGCGCGAGACGATACGCTCGGGGTAGAAGGGTTCGAGCGCGTCGAACTTCTCTCCCGTGCCGACGAATTTCAGCGGACAGCGCGTCACATGGCGGATGGAGAGAGCCGCTCCCCCACGGGCGTCGCCGTCCATCTTCGTCAGCACGACACCGGTGATTCCCAGCCGTTCGTGAAACTCGGAAGCCGACTTGACCGCATCTTGCCCGGTCATCGCATCGGCGACAAACAGGATCTCGGTGGGCTCGAGCTCGTCGCGCAATTGCTCGAGCTCCGCCATCAATTTCTCATCGATGTGCAGTCGGCCGGCCGTATCGACGAGCACGACATCGCGTCCCGTCTGATTCGCTTCCCGCCGCGCGCCCCGGGCCAACTCGAGCGGCGTGGCGTCGGATTCTCCTAGGTAGATCGGCAACTTGATCTGCTCGGCGACGATGCGCAACTGCTCGCGAGCGGCCGGGCGGTACACGTCCGCCGACACCATCTGCGGCCGGTGGCCGTTTCTTGAAAGCCAGCGCGCCAGCTTCCCTGTTGACGTGGTTTTCCCCGAACCTTGAAGACCCACGATCAGGAAAGTCGCCGGCGGTTCATTCGAGTAGCGCAGTTTCGACTCGACGCCGCCCAGAATGCCCACCATCTCGTCTCGAACGATCTTGACGACCTGCTCGGTCGGTGAAAACGAGGTCAGAACCTCCTGGCCGAGCGCCTTCCGGCGGATGTTTTCGATGAGTTGCTTGACAACCTTGAAATTTACGTCGGCTTCCAACAACGCCAAGCGGATTTCTTTCAGGGCGTCCTGGATATTCTGCTCCGTCAGCTTGCCTTCTCCGCGCAGGTTCTTGAAGACACGCTGGAGCTTGTCTGTGAGGTTCTCGAACATGGGAATGGACGCGCGCGCGCCGCGGAAGGTTAGAGGAAGAGACGTCCCCGGAGTCCCTGTTCGTTATTGTAGGGGTGAGCGTCGAGTATCGTCAAACAAGCGCCCGTCGGCGAACTCACCGCCCCCGGATTCGTCGGGGAGAGCTAAGCGGGCTAGCCCCTGACAGTGACCTGTGTGGGGGCCTGGAAGGAAATAAGCATCTTGCCGGGGACGGGCTGTCCCCAAATCGTCGCCGGGTCAAAAGTTGCCGTCAGAAGAATATTCGCCAACTCCGACTTCAACTTGGCGTGGTCGGCGAGATGCGCCGCCGGCAGGCGAACCACGCGGAAATCGTAAACGCCGCCACGGCCGTCAACAAACGCTTCGACGACTACGTTCTCGTCGATCCCGAAAGGTGAAGGCGAACGCAGGCTGGGGTCGGTCACCCAGGTTGTAGCGAAGTAGGTGATGGGGATGTCCGTGTTGAGACTGGGACCCGAAACCGCCAGTCCCGACATGAGGATCCCAAACAGGACCAGCGCCGACAGCACTCCGCCGGCGGCAGGAACGGCGATCGGCCGCAGTAAGTCGCCGAAAGCCGCCTTCCACCGCGGCCAAGGATCGCGGACCGAGCGGCGTGATAGGGCGGACATGATCCGCACGCGAAGATCGGCGGGCACGGTGCTCGGCCCGACCCGTTCGACGAGATCACCCACCGCCTCCGAGCGCTCGTAATCCTCGTAGCAGGCCGTACAGGCCAGCAGATGCCGCCGTACCAGCCAGCGGCGAGCGGGGTCGAGCTGGCCTTCCACGTAGACCGTGATCAGGTTGCGTGTTGAGCGACAACTCATGATTCACTCCGGCTGCAAGGCGCAGGCTTCCGGGACCGGGTCCCCTACCTCGCGCCGCAGTCTCTTCTTCAACGTCTCCCGACCTCGTAGGATGCGCGACTTGACGGTACCGAGCGACACTTTCAGCGTATCGGCGATTTCCTGATAACTCATACCCTCCATGTCTCGCATCACGAGCGCGGTGCGGAGCCGGCTGTCGATCGTCCGCAGCGCGTTTTCAACAAGCTCCATTTGCTCCTTGCGGTCGAGCGCATCGAAGGGGTTCGGCTGGGGGTCCACAAACCAGTGACCTTTTAGGCCATCTCCGTTGAGGCTGAAATCCAGTGACAACTCCCGTCCCCGATGGCGTGAAAACCAGCGGCGACGATTCGAAGCTTCACGGACGGCAATGCGGTAAATCCAGGTCTTCAGACTGCTGTCCCCCCGAAAATCACCGACCTTGAGAAAGATCTTTACGAAAACATTCTGGGTGACGTCGGGGGCGTCGGAGGGGTCGTCGAGCAGCCGGTATACAAAGCGATAAACGGGCTGCTCGTAGGAGTCGAGCAACTCCTCGAACGCTCCCGGGTACCGGCACTGGAGCTTATGGATAAGCTCCTCGTCGCTTAACCTTGGCGCTGAGTTGTCCACCGGAACGCCTTCCACCCTCGGAACCAGCTTGCTTTAAGGTAGCAGCCAAGCCGCGACCCGACAAACCGCCCGCACCTCGTCCCGTATCTATAGACACCGCCGGCAGACGATTTGTTCCATCAAAAAACACCGCCTCCCCTAACCGGCCGGCCCACGCTGCCCCTGACTGTGCAACCACTCGCGTCATGCTCTCGCCCGGCCCCGCTCAACGCTCCGGGGAGGGCCGGAAAATGGGGACTGCCGATTCGCCCCACCATGGCCCCGAAAAAAGCACTTAGCCGGAAGCGAATTGGCCGGCTGGACGGTGCGAAAAATCGGGGACTGTCACAAGCGGCCTCCCAGAAGGCAAGCAGAATCAGTGACATAGTCAGCCGCGGCTGACTATCCCCGGCATTTTTTCACACCTTTTCCGTACCCGATTTTCCCGGGCGGAACGATTTTCGGGCCCCTCGACGCGGGTTCCCATTGAGCGAACCGGCTACAATACCTCTTTGGCCAAACGTGGCGAGCCGGTGAAGCAACGAAGCCGGGGGAACTCCTTCTTCCTCGTTCGATAACGTGAAACTACTCGGGATATCGGCTGTCGTCTGGATGCTGTCGTCGCTCCACCCGGCCTCGGCCGACAGCGTCGAGAAGCGACAGCCGTCCGCTGCCAGTGGACCGTCGCGATCCGGCTCGGCAACGAAGCCGGCGAAGAAGCCCCGCCGGTCGCGCCGCCGAGCCTACTGGTACGACGAGCGAACCTATACGGATCCGACCGCGGGCGATTTCTCAACGGGCGAAGACGCGATCGTCCGAGAGGCCGTGGTCGAAGCCCTTGGCAAGTTCAACGGAGCTGTTGTCGTCGTCGATGCCGGCAGCGGCCGCGTTCTCACCATGGTCAACCAGAAGCTTGCCCTCGCCAGCGGGTATATTCCCTGCTCGACGATAAAACTCGTCGTCGGGTTGGCCGCCCTGAACGAAGGCATCGTCAAGCCGGGAGCGAAGGTCTGGTTCGAGGGTTATTGGTTCATGACCATGGTCGAGGGTCTGGCTATCTCCAACAACGTGTACTTCTCATACCTAGGAGAGCAACTCGGCTTCGAACGGCTGAAACGCTACGCGAACCTTTTTGGACTGGGAGAAAAAGCGGGCTGGGAAATCGCCGGCGAGCAGTTGGGGAGATTTCCCGACGCCGAAAACCGCTGGAGTGTCGGCCGCATGAGCACCTACGGAGACGGGATCTCGGTAACGCCCTTGCAGTTGGCGGCCCTGATGGGGGCTCTGGCGAATGGGGGAACGCTCTACTACCTGCAGGCCCCCCGTAGCGAACAACAGATCGCCGATTTCTCCCCGAAGGTCAAACGGCAACTCCCCATCCGGCCGTGGCTGGGTGAGATTGAGACCGGCCTGGGGGAAGCCGTCAAGCGCGGTACGGGAAGAAAAGCTCGCCTGGCCGGGCAACTCATTCGCGGCAAGACCGGGACTTGCACCCAGCGCCGCCGCCCCTACCGCGCCCACCTCGGCTGGTTCGCTTCCTATAACCAGGGGCAAGAAAAGAAACTGGCCATCGTCGTCATGTTGCGAGGCGGCCCGATGATGTATGGCCCGCGGGCGGCCGAAGTCGCCGGGAACATCTACCGCCGGCTGGCCGATCGCGGTTACTTCAGATCCCCGCCCGCTTCCGCCGCCAACGTCATTGCAGGCGGGATCACCCCCGGCCGCTCACCTTCCGAGCGTTAGATTTAGCGCTTCCTACTGAGGTTCGCAAAATATAGTGACGAGTGCCGGTCGGAAACTCGCAAAACCGGCGAGGGCGCGATTCACCGCGCTTGCCGACATGCTGTGCGCTGGACTATGTGCACAAACTGTTGCCGGGCCTTCGCCTCATCGACCACGACCGTGCTGAGAAATGCGGCTTAGGTTGCCACCAGACCGCGGGCATCTGGGGTGCGTAAAAATTACACGGGTCGCGCGGCGAACCATGGAACTTTTACAGAGTCGGCGCGTAACTTACCTGAAGCCGGCCCGAATCGAATTGATAAAGCAGGGCAATCCGTTTGGCGCGGTAATTGCTTAGCAAAGGATGAGAAGGGCCAACCCAATGAGATTGATCGGCATCAGCAACCAAGGATTGATTGCCATCAGCTTCCTCGTGGCGATGTTGTGGGGCTTGATTTTCGCTGAGCAGCGCTTTATCCACCGCGCCCAGCAGGACTATCGAGAGGCTCTTCGCTCGCTGCCCGGCTCCCCTGCAGGGCCCCAATCCGCCCCCGCCCGACAGGTAGTGCCTTTTCGACCGGCCTCTGGGACAACCGCACTCAGTTAGATCGGGCTAGATCCCGAAAACGAGGTTGAGAATTTTGGCGCCCAGATCAAGGAGCGGTTGGATCATGCCTCGCGCCCAATTGCCGAACCAACCCTCGGCGTTATAAGCCAACCACCCAATCGCGCAGAGAGCGCCGGGAAGTACAATCGTCCAATCGGGGTATGCACTTCACTCCCGGCTACCCCATATCTTGTGGTCGGCTGATCCGCCTGCCGCGTACGTGTTGGACCATCTCTGAATAGGTAGTGGGGCCAACGGCCGCGGCTTGTTGGACAAGCCGGTAGAAGAGCTTTCCCCGGTGCCGAGAGCGTCGTCGATTGAAGCGAAACGTGTACTCATCCAGGTAATAGTCCAGGTGCTCACGGCTTACCGCGCCTTGGTGCGTGCCGATCAACCAGCGCTTCAACAGGGCAGCCACACGGTGAACACGAGGCAACAGCTCAGAGGCTGATTGGCTGGAAGTTGCCAGAAAGTCGTATTCGTGCCGATAGCCAAGCGCCTCCAGACCGACGTAACCTTCCCAGCCGTCGGTGTGGATGGTGCTGTCGGGTTCAACAGCCTCTTGGATGAAGCCGTGTAGCTGGTGCTTGGAAGCTCGACGGATGCGCCTCATGCGGATCCTTCCTAGCCCCGCACCGTCTTCTTCAGCGGCGATGGCTACCAGTGCCTTTTTCTGCGTCTGCCGTCCGTGCAGTCCCTCTTCTTCGCCCCCAACATAGGTCTCGTCGACCTCTACGCGGCCGCTGAGCCGTTCGCGGCCAGGCCGCACCATCGCGCGCCGCAGCTTGTGCAGCAACGCCCAGGCGGTGCGGTAGCTTCCCAGACCCAAAATGCTTTGCAGTCCCAGAGCACTCGCCCCGTTTTTCTGGCTCGTCACCCACCACATCGCCCGATACCAGGTGCGCAGCGGCAGACGCGTGTCCTGGAAAATCGTGCCTGCCGTCACCGAAGCCTGATAATCGCACTGTCCGCAGCGCAGCAGGCCCCGCCGACTGCGGCGAGTTCGCTGCCCTTCACAGCGGGGACACCTAAAACCCTGCGGCCAGCGCAGTTGCATCAGATACTCGCGACACGCCTGCTCAGTGCCAAAACGCCCCTCAAACTCCTCCAGCGTACGCGGGTAGTCCTCCATGAGCCCGCATACTATATGTTGGGGCTTCGGGAGTCAAGTGCATACCCCGATTCCAGAATTTCTGTTTTGGCCGTACTGGCAGCAATAGGGTAGCCGATCCACGGCCGCGAGGCAACGGTTTACGCGCTGCTGCGTCCGGTACCCCTTTCGCTGCCTCTCCAAGCGCACCAGGGGCTTTGCGCTCGGCCTGCCCGGCGGACGAAACAGGAGTTCCTGTTGGCCGGGATGCGAATCACGTAGTCAACGCCGCATTGTTCCAGCGCATCGTAGATCTCCGGCTTGGCGAAGGCGGCGTCGGCCCGGAAGGTTGGGGTGCCGGAATCAAATTGGAAATGCGGGGTTAGGGGCTTTGGCTGTCGGCGGGCTTCTTCCTCTCGCCTCGCCAGTGGACACCGGGGGTAGCGAGCCCTTACCATGGCTTCTTAGATCATCGTAGCCGCCCCTACCATGAACCGCTTCCCTTCCCCTATTGTTATCCTCGTTCTTATGGCGGCCTGCGCCGCGGGCCTCCAGGCGCAATCGGTGACGGCCTCGATCCGAGGACAGGTTGCCGACCCCTCTGGAGCCGTCGTTGCCCGGGCTGCGGTCACCGTCACCAACCTGGAAAACGGCGCCTCCCGATTCGTCACAACGGACGGCGAAGGCAACTTCGCCGTGCCGGCCCTTTGGGCGGGTGATTACGAAATAGAGGTTGCCAAGCCGGGCTTCAAGAGACTCCGCCGGCGAGGCTTGCAGCTGGCGGTTGCCGAACACGCTCGCGTAGACCTTGCACTCGAGCTAGGGAAGCAGACAGATGAGATCACCGTAACGGCGGTGACGCCTCCGCTCGAAGTGAACTCCGCCACCGTTGGTACGGTGATTCCCAACAACTATATTGCCAACTTACCTCTGGACGGACGCAACTTTCTGGAGCTTGCGTTGCTGGCGCCGGGCGTAGCTCCCAGCGCTCAAGGCTCGGCGGGTTCGGAACGCGACCGGCTGGCTTTCCACGTCAACGGTGCGCGGGAAGATGCCAACGCTTACATCTACGACGGTGTGTACGCTGTTGACCCAGTACTGAACAGCCTTAGCCTCACACCGCCGGTAGACGCTGTTCGCGAATTCCGCATTCACACCAGCAGCGCCGAGGCCACCTTCGGTCGCAACAGCGGAGGCCAAGTATCCGTCGCGCTCCAAAGGGGCGCCAACTCCTTTCACGGCACGGTTTATGAGTTTTTGCGGAATGACACGCTCGATGCGCGCAACTTCTTCGACCATCCGGCACTGCCCGCGCCGAGGTTGCGACGCCACCAGTTCGGCTTTTCCGTTGGCGGACCTCTGCGGCGAGACAGCAGCTTTTTCTTCGTCGATTATGAGGGCTTGCGGGAGCGCCGAGCGATTACTCGGACTTCGAACGTCCCAACCGAGGCCGAGCGATCCGGCGATTTTTCGGCTAGCTTTCTGCCGCCGCCCCTAGACTTCACCACTGGTCAGCCTTTTCCGAACAGCCGGCTGCCCTTCGTTCACCCCATCGGCGGAGCAATTGCGGACCTCTATCCGCTGCCGAACCAAGGAGATTTCGGTAGAAACTTCGTTGCCGCTCCCACCGAGAGGGGTCGCCGCGACAAGTTCGACGTCAGGATCGATCAATCGCTGGGCCGCAACGGCACGCTCAGCGGACGATACAGTTTCGGTGATCGCGACCTGTTCGAGCCCTACGCGGCCGCCGGATTCTCGTCCGTACCCGGGTACGGCAACGATGTCGTCGAGCGCGGCCAGAACCTCATGCTTGCGGAAACGCACACGCTCGGCGACCGATGGATCAATGAGTTCCGCTTCGGCTACAACCGCGTTCGCAGCGGCACGTTCCAAGAGAATATGGGCAGCAGCATCAACCGCCTAGTCGGGCTGCCTGACTTCGCCACGCGCGAGCGCGATCTAGGACTCAGCTTCATCACCGTCACCGCTTTCTCGCCGCTTGGCGATGAATTCAACAACCCGCAGGACAGCACCGTCGACAGCTACCAGATCCTCGATAACGTCAGTTTTGCCAAGGGAAATCACTTGCTGCAGTTCGGATTCGAGCGGCGTTGGGTTGCACAGGACGCCTTTCGCGATGTGCAGTCTCGGGGCATGATCAACTTCATCGGCGCGTTCACGAGGAACCCGCTTGCCGACTTGCTGCTGGGCTTTCCGACGTTCACCGGCGGAGCCGTAAGCGACAACCCACAGGCGCTGCGAACGGGCAGTACAGGGTTCTTCTTGCACGATAGCTGGCGAGCGCGTTCGGACCTGACCTTGACGCTGGGCCTGCGCTACGAGTACCACACACCGGCCCACGACGAGTTCGACGCCGCGGCGGTTTATGATCCCGCCACAGGAGCCATTTCGGGGGTGGGCAGGAACGGTATTCCGCGCGCCGGTTACCGCGCCGATAAGAACAACTTTGCCCCTCGAGTCGGACTGGCCTGGAGCCCATTCGGCTCACGGCGGACCGTGTTACGGGCTGGCTACGGCATCTACCACAACTTCTCGCCGCTGGCGCCGGGACAGGGGATCTACTTTAACCCGCCGTTCTTCAACTTTCAATTGTTCTTCCCCTCGCCGGTGGCCCTCATCACTCTCGCCGACCCTTGGCCGGCGAACCAACAAGCTCCCTTACCTCCGGCTGCGCTCACCTACGATCTCGATTTGCGTACTAGCTACGCCCAGCAATGGAACTTTACGGTCCAAGCGGAAATCAATCCCCAAGTGATTATCGAGGCAGGCTATCACGGGACACGTGGAACGAAGCTGCTCGGGGGGCGCGACATTAACCAGCCGGCCCCCAGTCGGCAGCCCCGAAATCTACGGCCTAACCCATTCTTCCAGTCCATCGACCAGATCGCCGCGGCGTCGGATTCGATCTATCACTCCTTCCAAACTCAGCTGCAGTGCCGCTTCCGGGCGGGGTTGACAGGGCTGTTCTCCTACACCTGGTCGAAATCGATCGACAACGCCTCGGGGTTCTTTCCCAGCGCGGCGGACAACAATTTCCCGCAGGATAGTAACAACGTCGCCGCCGAACGGGGCCTGTCGAGCTTCGACCTGCGGCACCGGTTTTCGGGCAGCTTTGTTTACGAGCTCCCATGGGGCGAGGGCAAACGCTTCGCCTCGGATCTTCAAGGTTGGCGAAAGGCGTTCGTCAGCGGTTGGCAGATCAACAGCATCATGACGTTCCAAAGCGGACAGCCCTTTACGGTGAGGTTCCCCCGCGAGGTGGATAACAGCAATACCGGGTTTTCCTTTCTCGGCGGCGCGGCCGATCGTCCGAACCTCGTCGGCAATCCGGCCCTGGCGAATCCCGACCCGCTACGCTGGTTTGGCACGGAAGCGTTCGAGGCCCCGCCGTTCGGGAGCTTCGGCAGCGCCGGTAGAAACGGTCTTACCGGACCGCCGTTTCACAACGTCAATTTCTCGTTGCTCAAGGAGACCCCCCTGAGCGAGACCACGAAGCTTCAATTCCGCGCCGAGTTCTTCAATGGGTTTAACACGCCGAACTTCCACCAGCCGAACGCTTTGTTCGGCACCCCGGGTTTCGGAAGCATTCCGTCGGCCAAACCAGGGCGCGAGATCCAGTTCGGGCTGAAGTTGCTGTTCTAGTGCTTACTATCACAAGTTAGCGATCGTTTATGGGTCGGCAATTCGGAGACCGTTCCCTCGCGGTCGCGGCTCAGAAGGCTCAGTGAACAAACCACTTCCGGGCCAGACAGCCGGCCGTATGATCTTTCGGGAAAGGCCTTCTTTAACCGACAACCTCCCACAAAGTAGGGTAAAATCATCAGCGAACTAGCTTTTGGGGCAGTTCGCGGTAACACTCGTTAACTTTGGCGTGATGCCTGAATTCGCAGATAGTGTTACCAATGCGGCCGATCGCGGAGGCGATGAATCGCGCCCCTACTGATGGGCCTGAGCACCTGGCATTCAAGCGTAGGAGAGCAATTCATTGCGCCCGAGCTGATCAGCCGCAAGATGTCGACACGCCGATTGATGCGTAACTGTATTCGCGAAATGCCGCACTGAGCGCAGGAGACGGGACCTTTCCGATTGGCCTTCGCGATTCGCCCGGCGGGTTCCGGGGAGGCAGACATGATGCCATCACCCATGGCGTGCTTTCGCAAGTTCACGACGTTGACCTGCTTTCTCCTGCTTACAGCAGGATGGACCCTCGCCCCTGCGCAGCCCGGCGGCAATCCGCCTATGACTAAGGAAGAGGCTCCCGATGAGCAGGAATCCGCGGAGCAAATGTTTTCGCGCACCACTCCGGTGCGGCCCGGGGTGGATCGTTGCGTTGTGTGCCTCAAGCTTCTGGCGGCGGGCGACAAAGTTTACTTGGTCGAGGGCCAGCGCGTCGGTGTCAAGGGGATGATGGAAGACCAATTGTTCGCCGATCCGTGGAGATACATCGCCGTCCTCAAGCCGCGCGGCGGGCTGTTCGGAGGCGAAATGGCGCCCGGCAGCGGCATCTCCGACGCCTGGCTACTGTTGGGCATGTACGTTCTGCTCGGCTTGGCGTTTTCGGCCGTTTGCGCCCATCGAGCGCTGAACACCGGACAAGCTCCTGTCCCTTGGTTTCTCGTAGGCTTCTTCTTCAATGCTTTCGGCTACCTGGCGCTGCTTCTTCGCTCGGTTGATCAAAAGGCGGCGGCGCCCGCCAAGTATTCCGGCGTCGTGAAAATTCCCTCGACGGCCGATCCCCAAAGCTGCCCGGACTGTAACGCTTTGAATCACCCTTCCGCGGCAAAATGCTCCCGCTGCGGATCCTTGCTAACACCCGCGTCGGTCTCTGAAGTAACTCGATCGGGCACCGGCTCGAAGTAAATTCCTATGTCCATGCTTGCTCAGGCAAAGGCTTTCATCGACGGGATCATCTCCAGCCCGAACATGGTTCAGCGCCGCCCGGCGGTCAATGCCGACCGCGAGAGCAACATTCGGGGGCTTTACATCATCGGGGATCTGGCGGGCGCTCCGGTCATCAAGCTGGCCATGGCGCAGGGCTACGAAATCATCGAGCACATCGCCTCCAAACCTGACGCCGTCAGCGACGATCCCAACATGTACGACGTCTTGATCGTCGGCGCGGGGGCAGCGGGATTGAATGCCGCCCTCGCGGCTCAGGAGAGGGGCATGCGGCTCGTCGTCCTCGAGAAGGAGAAGATCGCCAATACGATCGAAAACTTTCCCGAAGGCAAGTGGGTCTACGCCGAGCCGGACGAGGCTCCTTCCAAGGGCAAGCTTTGGCTCGACGGCGCCCGCAAGGAAGACCTCGTCAAGCGCTGGAACGATATCAAGGAAGAAAACAACCTCGATATCCGCACCAGCGAAGGGTTGAAAACGCTCGAGCGCCAGAGGGACGGCAGCTTCATCGCGCGCACGGACAAGGGCAAATACCGCACCCGACGAATAATTCTGGCGACGGGCCAGCGAGGCAACCCGCGCAAGCTGAACGTCCCCGGCGAGGACCGCGAGCAAGTCTACCACCGGCTCTACAGCCCGAAACACTACAAAGGGGAAGATATCCTCGTCATCGGCGGCGGCAACAGCGCCGTCGAAGCGGCTTTGACGCTTGCGGAGGAAAACCGCGTCAAGCTTATCCACCGTCGCGACAGCCTGGGCCTGGTCTTTCAGGACAACAAAAACAAGCTGGACGAAGCCGTGGCTCAAGGCCGCGTCGAGATCATTTGGAACGCCGGCGTCGCCGAGTTCGGCGAGGCTGAGGCGACGGTCAAAGTCAAGGGGGAAGACGAACCGAAACGGCTCCCCTATCAGCACGCGTTCGTTCTCGTCGGAGCGGAGTTGCCGTCGCGGTTCCTCAAGTCCCTGGGCATCCGGCTCGAAAACGAGTGGACCGGGAACCCGATTCAGTCTTTGCTTTTCGTGCTGGCTGCCCTGGTGGGTCTGTGGTTCGGAGGCGGCCAGACAGGGGCGGCGGTGCCTCCCGTCGCCGGGTGGGGGCTCGCCCTAGCCTCCCTGGGCGGTCTTCTCTTCACGGCGATCAAGGGCTCGCGCTGGTCGTGGCTGGGCGTTGCTTTTCTGATTTCTTATACGGTGTACGGTGCGAAACTCGGCCATGGCCTCGAGCTATGGCCTTACCGCGACTGG
Organism: Bryobacterales bacterium; assembly: GCA_965206025.1. Lineage (GTDB taxonomy): Bacteria > Acidobacteriota > Terriglobia > Bryobacterales > UBA6623. The sequence continues at coordinate 1,499,922 of CBDBIU010000005.1, forward strand.
GGTTTTCGCGCCTTGTCGTTCTTCGACCGCCCCTGGTCGTTTTGGTACACGGTGCTCTACACCCTGCTGATGACGTTCTTTGGTCTGCAAGCGCTCAAGCGCTGGGGGATCGACCGCCGGGACAAGCTTCAGATCTGGCGGTACGCGAGTTTGCTGTCTTTCCAGTGGGTCTTCTTCTTCCTCATTCCGGAGTTCCTGTTCAAGTGGGCGGTCGAGTATCGCTGGGTGGGCGAGAGGCTGGCGTCCGATCCGAGCTTCAGCGAGCAGGCTTGGCGTGCTTACGGAGCCGTCTACGCTTGGCCGCTTTTCTTCTACACGTTCTTCTACGATCCTCACCAGGTATGGATTGCCTGGGGCGTCATCCTGAGCTTCGTCGTCATCCCTCTGTTTGTCATCTTCCAGGGGAAGCGCTACTGCTCGTGGATCTGCGGCTGCGGAGGCTTGGCCGAAACGCTCGGCGACCGCTGGCGCCACTTGGCCCCCAAAGGCCCTACCTCGCGCAAATGGGAGCGGATGAACTGGGTCGTGCTGGGGTCGGCCGTCGTGGTGACGGTGATGATGCTGTTGCGGGATACCTACGCTGTCTTGTATGGCCCGGCGGGTGACGGTGTCGAACTCTATCATCTGTTCGCGGATGTGTGGCTGGTCGGAATCATCCCTGTCACGCTCTATCCGTTTATGGGGGGCAAGGTTTGGTGCCGTTACTGGTGTCCGCTGGCGAAGATGATGGACGCGCTCAGCAAGCTATACAGCAAGTTTAGGATCAGCCGCTTTCATATCGTCTCCAACGATAAATGTATCGGCTGCACCGAGTGCACGCGCAACTGCCTGGTGGGCATCGACGTCATGAGTTTCGCCATCAAACAAGAGACGATCGACAACTCGAACAGCTCCTGCATCGGCTGCGGCATCTGCGTCTCGGTCTGTCCCATGGACGTTCTCTCCTTCAGCGCGGCGCCGCCCGAGAACGGGCTCGTGCAGATCGAGACCCGGAAGGCTGCGTAGGCGGTTCGTTTCATAAGTTCGGAGCGGTCATGCCGTCATGCTTGTTGCGGATAGTCGGCCTGTCACTTGCGTTCCCCGCGCACCTCGCGACGAGCGAAGCTGAGCCGCGAGCGAAGCTGAGCCGCGAGCGAAGCGAGCGGCCACGGATATCTAGCCCGGCGGACGATCGGGAACCTCGGGCGCCCTGGCATAATGGAGTCGGGATACGTCCGTTGTCTGACTCGAAGCTCATCCTCCCGGCGCGCGAAGGGTACAACCGTTGGGCGCCGTTCTACGATCACGGGCGCAACCCGAGCGCGGGGTTAAAGGACCGCGAGGTCCGCGGACTGCTGGGCGATGTCCGCGGGCTGAGGGTCGCGGACCTCGGCTGCGGTACGGGCCGCAACGCGATCGCGCTGGCCGAAGCGGGGGCGGAGGTAACGGCACTCGACTTTTCAAATGAGATGCTGGCCCAAGCCCGCCAAAAACCCGGCGCGGGCCGCGTCCGCTTCATCGTTCACGACCTCAAAAACCCGCTGCCGCTCGACAGCAACGCCTACGACCGTGTCCTGTGCTCGCTGGCGCTCGAGCACGTACAAGATCTCGATGTCGCGTTTGGGGAGATGGCGCGCATCTGCCGGCCCGAGGGTCGCGTGGTGATCATTGAGATGCACCCTGCTCTGCTGCTCCAAGGCATCAGCGCGAAGTTTCATGACCCCAAGACGGGCCAGGACATTCGCCCGCGGAGCGTCGGCCATAAGATCAGCGACTTCGTGATGGCCGCGGTCCGAGGCGGCCTCGCGGTGGAGGAGATGCGAGAATTGTTTGACCAGGACAGAAACGCCACGTGGCCCCTGTTGCTGACGATGAAATTCAAACCTTCTTCGGCGGGCAAGAGCAACGCAGTCATGGCGGAATCGTCGCCTGCTTCGACCGTCAGGTCGTGAGAAAAGCGGGCTAAAAGTATCTCGTAGCTACTTTCGCAGGTGGCGGCAGATACCGCGTTTGGACGCTCTCACGAACTCGACCAGGTGCTTTGTGTGCTCGGACGCGGCCTCTCCCTCAATTCGCCGGAGAGCCTCCTCCACCTCCAGGCCGGAGCGAAAAAGCAGAAAGTAGGCCTTCTTCAGCCGGCCAATCTCGTCCTCCCCGATTCCGGCTCGGCGCAGTCCCACCAAGTTGAGTCCGCGAGGTCTGAAATCGAAATCCGAGTAGACGAAATAGGGCGGCGCGTCGCGGCTGACGCGCACGTTGCCGCTGATCATCGCCAGCCGCCCAACCCTCGAGTACTGATGCACGAGGGCGCCCCCGGAGAGATAGGCGTGATCCTCGATTTCCACATAACCCGCGATCAGCGCGCAACTGCAAATCACGATATGGGAACCGATCTTGCAGTTGTGAGCGATATGGCCCGAGGTCATGATGTAGTTCGAATCACCGATCTGGGTTGCCGACTCCGGCGCGGTGCCGCGGCTGATGGTGTAGTGCTCGCGAATGCGGTTGCCGTCGCCGATCTTCAGATAACTCCGTTCGCCGGTGAAGTTTCTGTCGAGCGGATCGGTCCCCAGGACCGTGCCCGCCGAGATTTGGTTCTCCGCGCCAAGCGTGGTCCAGCGCTTGACGAAGACGTGCGGCTCTAGGCGCGTCCCGGGACCTATCGATACCTCGTCTTCGATGACGCAGAAATCGCCCACCTCGACTTCGGGACCAATCTCGGCTCCGGGAGCGACGCGCGCCGTGGAGGCAATCGTCGCCGAGGGGTGGACAGCCATAGATTCGTATCATAGCGGGGTGCCGGCGGCAAGGGCACGTTCGCAGGCGGGCTGGGCTTGGACTCGCTGTGCGAGGACCCGTCTCGATCGAGTCGGGAACCGGGGTCGGGGATCAGCGGCCCAGGGGCCATACCTGGTTGATCACGGCGGCGAGGCGAATCCCTGCTTTCGCGAGCTGCTCCTCGCCCACGGCGGCCGCCTGTGCCAGATAGTCCGCGTCGAGTCTTTTCGGGTTGCCGGCGGGCAGGGCCCCATAGGCCACGCGAACCGCCAGCAGGTGCGATTCCCAAGCCCATTCCCTCGGCCGGCCCTTCCGCCACTGCTTCTTTTGGTCAGCGGTGATCCCCTCATTGAGGCGCGCGGCGATCTCGGCTTCATCACTTCCCAACCGCCTGATGATCGTAGAATCCCACGTGCCGTGAAGATTCGACTCTCGCCCGTCAACGATCACCGGAAGCCGGGTTCCACCCCTGTCCTCGGCGAAGCCGGCATGGAGCGGCTGGTGCAAATCGCCGACAAAGTGAACCAGGTACTTGATCGCTTCGGCGACTTCGCTCTTATTGCGGATCCCAAGCCTTGCAATGCCGACGAACTCGCGTATCTTGTCGCTCACGCAATTGCCCCCCGGGCAGTCGCGTCGCGGACGCAGGTCGGTGGCCGCCGGCGGAATGTTGATGTAGTGCCAAGCGGCTGTCTCGGGACGCTCGTCCCGCACGTCGTCGGCCCAGGTAGCCACCTCCGCCAGCGTGGTTTCCGAACCCAAGACGTAGGACAGTCTTGCGCGCGCCCGGGCATTCAGGTGTTGCTGGGCAACCGAAGCTATGATGCGATGCCCGGCAGGACCCCACGCCGACGCGGGAGAGGCGATCCAGGGCATGAGAAGGCATGCGACGAGGCATGAGACGCTCGATCGGACGGGCGGTCTGTGGGCGGGAGAGCGTTTCATGGCCTGTTAAGATACTAACGAAGTCCGGGAGGTCGCCGGGAAACGCGGCCGGACAGGCAAACCCTCCGCTGGTCTGCAAGGGTAGGGGCACGGCATGCGGTGCCCGAAGTTCCCGATCGTCCGCTCGGCTTGCGAACCTACGTGACCGAACTCGTGAAACGAACTACCAAGACCCATGACGGCCTCGGAAATCGCTAAGCAGTTAGGCGCCCCGATCGAGGGCGATGGCGGACGCGAAATCCTCTCGGGCAACTCCCTCGAGCGGGCCAGGGAGTCTGAGATAGCCTTCGCCGAAGGGGACGAGCGTGAGAAAGCGGCTGGGGAATCTTGCGCCGGCTGCCTTCTGGTTCGTCCCGGTGTCGGAGGTCTGGACGGCCGCACTCTGATCCGTGTTCCCAAACCACGTAATAGCTTCGCGCGGGTTTTGCGGTGGCTGCACCCTGAGGCCGCTCCCGTCCCCGGCGTCCACCCCACCGCGACCGTGGCGGAGTCCGCCGAGTTGGATCAGGGCGTCTCGGTCGGCCCCCATGCCGTCATCGGCGAGGGAGCGCGCATCGGCCGGAATACTCAGCTTTCGGCCCAGGTGAAGATCGGCGAGCGCTCGACCCTGGGGGCCGAGTGCCGAGTCCATCCGGGGGTTGCGGTTTCTCACGATGTCGCCATCGGCGATCGCGTCACGCTGCACGCGGGCGCAGTCATCGGCGCCGACGGTTTCGGCTTCGCTTTTGAAGACGATCACTATGAGAAGTTCCCGCAAACGGGAACCGTCGAAATCGGCAATGACGTTGAGATCGGGGCCAATAGCTGCGTGGACCGGGCGGCGCTCGAAAAGACGGTGATCGGAGACGGCGCGAAACTCGACAACCTGGTGCATATCGGGCACAGTTGTCGAATTGGACGGCACGTCGTCATCGCCGCTCAGACGGGCCTTTCCGGAGGCGTCGTCGTCGAAGACTACGTCGTCATGGGCGGACAAGTGGGGATCGGGGAGAAGGCCCACATCGGGAAGCGCGCGGTCGTTGGCGGGCAGTGCGGCATCCTGCCGCATAGAAGAATCGAGCCCGGTGCAACGGTCTGGGGCACTCCCTCGCGCCCGCATGGCGAATATTTGCGCAAGCTTGCTCTCTTCGGCCGCCTGCCTAAGCTTGTCGCCGAATTGAAAGCCCTGGGGAAACGGATCGCGGCGCTGGAGTCCAGGAAATGAAACTCGTCGTGGTCGGCGGACACAGCCGAAGCGTCGGGAAAACGTCGCTCGCCGCCGGGATCATCGCAGCCAACCCGGAGCTTCGCTGGACTGCCCTGAAGATCACCCAGTACGGCCACGGGATCTGCTCAGCCCACGGCCATGACTGTAGCTGTGTGATCGAAGATCCCGATTGTCCTTATGCGATCTCGCGCGAACTGGACATGACGAGTGGTTCAGACACCTCCCGCTTTCTCAGTGCCGGCGCGGAGGAAGTCTATTGGGCGCGCACCCGCGTGGGCCGGCTTGAAGCCGCCATGCCGGCGCTTAAAGACATGCTCGCCGGGCGTGAGTTCGTCATCATGGAGTCGAACAGCATTCTGCGTTTCCTGCGGCCGGACGTTTACCTCCCCCTTTTGCGATTCGACGTCGACGACTTCAAGCTCAGCAGCCGGATCTATCTCCAGCGCGCCGATGCCTGCGTCGTGGTGGGTTCAACCGCCTCCCGGCCCTCATGGCCGGGGATCGATCCCCGCTTGCTCGACGAAAAGCCCGTCTTCCACGTAGAGCCACCTTCCTACTGCGGTCCGGACGTTTTGCGATTCGTCTGGGACCGGCTCGGTGTGTGTGCCGCCCGAACCGGGGCATGATGAGTTGCTCATAGCCTGCTTTTCTCACCACGTGGCGAGGCGAAGTGCGTGAGAGGCCCGTCAGTAGAAGGCGCGCGTCGCTCGGTGCCGCATTTCTTGAATAATGCGGGCGTACTTGAACCCTCCGTTGAGCACGGCGAGCAAGCTTAACGTGGTAGTGACGGGCCTATTGCGTGCTTCGACCGTCAGGTGGCGAGAAAAGCGGGCTAGCGGGCCAAACCAAGGCTAAACCCGCAAAACTCAGTGCCGTCCCGCCTCGTCGGCGTGGTAGGAACTGCGGACCAGCGGCCCTGCTTCCACGTGCCGAAAGCCCATCTCGTATCCCATTCGCTTGAAGTCGGCGAACTCCTCCGGACTGTAGTAGCGCTCGATGGGAAGGTGCTTCGGGGAGGGACGCAGATACTGGCCGAGCGTGAAAATGTCGACCTCGTGGGACCTTAGGTCGCGCATGACCGCCACGACTTCGGCGGCGGACTCGCCGAGTCCCAGCATCATGCCCGATTTGGTAGGAATGTCGGGAGCCACCCGCTTGGCATGCAGCAACATGTCTAGCGAGCGCGCATAGCGCGCGCCCAGCCGGACCTTGCGATACAAACGGGGCGCGGTTTCGATGTTATGGTTCAGCACGTCCGGCCGTGCGGCGAGCACCACTTCCATCGCCTCGCGAGACCCTTGAAAGTCGGGGGTAAGGACCTCCACCCGGCATCCGGGATTGCGTTCTCGAATGGCGCCGATGGTGAGCGCGAATAACTCGGCGCCGCCATCCCTTCGGTCGTCGCGGTTGACGCTGGTCACCACGGCATAACGAAGCCCCAACACCGCGACGGCATCGGCCACCCGCCGGGGTTCGTCGTAGTCAACCGCGAGCGGCGCTCCTTTTTCCACCGCGCAAAAACCGCAGCGCCGCGTGCAGACGTTGCCCAGGATCATGAAAGTCGCCGTGCGCCGGTTCCAGCAGTCGCCGATGTTGGGACACGCCGCGCTCTCACACACGGTGTGGAGGTGAAGGCCCGCGACCAGGGACTTCAGGCGTTCGTAATTCTTCCCCGCCGGAGCTCGCGCCCTCAGCCACGGCGGCCGATCTCTTGCTTGGCCGCTGGAGGGGTTCGGCGGCGGCGGAGACGCGCCGGAGCTGATTTGAACCAGGTCGAACATCGCCAGTTCCCAGTCTAGCAGCCCTTTGTAGACCGCCTTTCTCACTAGTGCGGGTAGAAGCGCTCGGCGCTCGGGGAAGGTAGTCAGATCCGCTGGTGATTCGGCTTTACTCGAGGTCCTTCAAGTGTTCGCGCAGACAGCCGAGCCCGCGCCGCAGCAGGCCGGCCACGCTTGGCCTAGTGCGACCCATTTGTGAGGCGATTTCGGATACGGAGCAACCGTACAGGTGACGTAGTTCGACGGCGTTCTGCTGGTCTTCAGGAAGCATTTCCAACGTCTCGGCAAGACGAATGAGCTTTTCGTCTATCAAAATACGTTGGCGCGGGTCGGTCTTGTGAATGAGTATGGCGATCCTCCCGTCAGACTTACCCAGCGACTCGCGGATCGTCTGCTCCAACCCTACATCGCGCTTGCCGCGAAGCCAATAACGAACAGCGTCGGTAAGCTTGTTCGCCAGAATCGTCCGCAACCACGCTCTTAACTCGACGCTGCTGGTCCCACGAAACTGGGACAGCGCCACATGCGCCTGCAACAAGACCTCTTGCACGACATCCGAGGCGTCGATCTTACGCGCCATCGGCCCCAAATCTCGAAGGCTGACCCGAGCCAACATGATCAGAAAACTGCGGTACCGCTCGGGCCGCAGCCGCTCCGTCAATTCTCTCGTCATCGCGCGCCTCTACAATATCAAGGAATGCTCGCACGCGGACTGTGATTTTCACGAAAAATTCAGTGTTATTTGGAGGCAGGGTTCGTGCGAATCCACTAACAAGGATGGGGGCGGCGGGGATGGCCGTACCGCGACCCTGCCGCCGCGCGGGCCTATGGCGTCTTCGACCCGTCTGGTGGCGAGAAGCGCGCGTTAAGGCTTTTGGCGAGACCCGCCGTCGCCCGGAGGCCCGGTCGAGCTGGGGGGCGGCTCATCTTCCTTCCCCGAAGCCACCCGCGACCAGCGATCCAAAACATTCTTGAGCTGCGCCAGTTGGATGGGCTTTGACAGGTAGTCGTCCATGCCCGCCTTCAGGCATTTCTCACGGTCGCCCGGCATGGCGTTGGCGGTCACGGCGATAATGTTCGTGTGGCGTTGGTCGGCTTCGAGGCGCCGGATTTCCGCCGTCGCCTGATAGCCGTCCATTTCCGGCATCTGGCAATCCATCAGAACAAGGTCGTATCGCCTTCTTCGGACCCTGTCGACCGCGTCCAGTCCGTTTTCAACCACATCGACCCGGTAGCCGATCTTTTCGAGCAGACGCACGGCGAGCATCTGGTTGACGGAGTTATCCTCGGCCAAGAGGATATTCATGTCGCCGCCAGCAGGGCCGTCGGGGAAGGCCTGTTGCATCGCTTGTTGCGGGTCGGGAGATCCCTCCGCTACGGCGGCAGGAGCGAAGACCCTTGCTAGCACATCCAGCAGACGGTCGCGAAGGAAAGGTTGCGACAGCACCGACACGATCCCGGCCAGGCGAGCCCTCGACGGATCCAGCCGGTTGCCAAAAGGGCATTGCAATACCACAGGCGTGCGAGCCAGGGTTTGGTCGGCATGCATCGTTTGAGCCAGTTCGATACCCTTAAAATCCCGTAGTTCGTCATTAATGATGGCCAAGTCGTAGGGGGTACCGCTTCCCGCCTTCTTATAAAGCAGAGCCAGCCCACTGCTTCCGCTCGTCGCCAGCGTGGACCGCAATTTCCAGCTTTCCAGGTAGTAACTGCATGACTTCGGAGTTGGCCGGGTGATGATCGACGATGAGCACCTGCTTGGCGGCTAGTTCCGGCGGAGGTTGGGGAACCTCCGTTTCCCGGCTGACTTCTCCTAGCGCGATCGTGAACCAAAAAGTGGAGCCGCTTCCCAGCGAACTCTCGACGCCGATCTGCCCTCCCATTCCTTCTACAAGCTGCTTCGAAATGGCCAGACCCAGGCCCGTTCCCCCGTACCGGCGAGTCGTGCTGCTCTCGGCTTGGATGAACGGTCGGAAAAGAGCTTTTTGGGCCTCGGCGGTGATGCCGACGCCAGTGTCTCGGACACTGAACTTCACTACGGCGTCCTCGCCAGGCCGGGTCTTGCACTCAACCCGCAAAACAACCGAGCCATGGTCGGTGAACTTGACTGCGTTTCCGATCAGATTGACCAGCACTTGCCGCAGCCGGCCTGGGTCTCCGTGGGACAAACGGGGTACGCTTTCTTCGATCAAGAGAACGATCTCGACGCCCTTTGCTTGGGCTCGCCCGGCAAGCAGCTCGACGGCTTGCCCAGCCACTTGGTGGAGATCATAGTCCACCGACTCGAATGTCAGCTTGCCCGCTTCAATCTTAGAGAAGTCAAGGATGTCGTTGAGCAAGGCCAGCAGCGATTCAGCGCAGAGACTCACCGTCCGCGCGTACTCCTGCTGCTCACCGTCGAGATCGGTCTCCAGCAAGAGGTTCGACATGCCGATGAGGCCGTTCATCGGCGTTCGGATTTCGTGACTCATTGTCGCCAAGAACTGGCTCTTGAGACGGGCCGACTCCAGCCCGGCGTCCCGCGCTTTCGCCAACTCGTGCTCGGTTCGCGCCCGCTCGATCGCGTAGCGCAAGGAGCGGGCGAGCGAATCCCGGTTCACCTGCTTCTTGGTCAGATAGTCCTGCGCGCCCTCTTGAACCAACTTGAAGCCCATCTCGTCGTCGTCGACCCCGGTTAACAGTACGATGGGCAAGCCCCCGGCAGCGGCGTGCACGCGCTGGAAGGTCTCAAGCCCCTCGGAGTCCGGCAGATTCAGATCGAGCAGAATCACATCGATTAGGTGCGGTTCGCGCAGAAGCTCGATCCCTTTGGCCAAGCAGTCGGCGGAGGTCGTCTCTACCGGGCCCAGGAAGGTGCCGGCTAGGAATCCTCGGATGGCCGCCCGAAACGTAGAGCTGTCCTCGATCAGAAGGATGTGAACAGGGTGGTCGCTCATGGTTGGGTCATCCGCTGGAGGAAGGGCAAGGGAGCGGCCCGGAGTCGGGTCTTCCCTGTCCCACGCTCGTATGCATCCGCACGATTTCTATGGGCGCCACGCCCGAGTTTCCGCCGGACGGACTCCGTTAACGACGGCCCTTAATAAGTAGTATCGACCGCCGCGAGTTTTTCGTAAGGCAGGTTGGGAACCCGTATCCCGAGCGGGTCGTGTGTTTGTCGACCTGAAAACGGGCACCCCCCGCGACGGCGGGAACGTTAAGAGGACTTAAGTACCCACGGATTCAATCTCTTACAAGAGTCAGTCGGGGGGGCGAGAGAGGTCGGGAAAGTTCCAGCCCCAAGGGTGGATCCCGCTGAAAACCCGGCCCGCGCCCCTAGCGGGATCTCCAGCCCGGCCCGATTCCGGCGGGCAAAGGGGGGCGGGGGATACAACCCTAGCCGCCCGTCTCGGAGGCTAGATTCGACAAAAACTAGGCGACCGTACTACGGCTGTTCCATCATAAATCAAATCAATGTGATTAGTTAGAGAAACATTTCGATACAAGTCGGGGATCCGCGGGAGGAAGCGTCCGCAAAATGGGCTTTTTCTCACCGCGGGGAGGCTCTAGCCCGCATTTGTCATCACCTGACGGCCGAAGCAGGCAATAGGCTCGTCATTACTTGGTTGCGCTTGTTTGCCGGAGGATCGCCTCTACAAATCAACGACGGCCGCGATCCACGTCGGGGTCTTGACCGGGTTCTGAAGGCCCCCATCGCGGCTGGAACGGGAGCTACTTTTTCTTTGGCCGCGACCCCAGAGTCTCGCCGGGCTTCAGTAAGGTCGGCCTCTTGCGCTTCTTTTTCTCTTCTTCTTTTTTGATCTTGGCCGTCTGTTCCCGGAGGGCGGGAGTCATCGACTCTTCGAGCTTTTGGCGATCCCGCTCGTCCGCGGCACGAACACCCGTCAGGCGCTCGCCGAGGTCTTGCCGGGCCAACTCGACACTGTCTTGGGTGATCTCGATGGCGTCCTCGAGGACAAACTCATATCGAAAAGAATCGTCCGCCGGATCATCGGTCATCCGCCGCAAGGAAGAGAGAAAATCCTCTTCTTCCGAGACGATCTTGTCCATCACTTCGCTGACGTCCTTGTCATCGTCGAGGGCGTCGTCGATCACGACATCGATGGTTTCGATGATGCGCCCGTACTCGTCGAGGTTGCGGTGGATGGTCGCCGAGCGCCCAGGTTTTTCTATCGCTAGTTGCTGCCGCACGAGTTCGAGCCGGAGTCCGGCGAAGTGCAGGTAATGGGTGATTCGGAGATCCGGCGCTTGGGCCTCCCGGATTACGTCGACCTCGTGATCGGTCAGGAAGTCCCGCTGTGTCGCAAACTCTTGTGACCCGAGGGGGTGGAGCACAAGGAGCCAAATCAGCAAGTACAGGGCGCGTTGTGCGTTCATGGCGGGCTCACTTCTTTTGCTTCTTTTTCTTCGTCATGATGGCCGTCAGCAGTTGCGTATTGATTTCGGTGACGCGGCCGTGTACGCCGTCTACAGCGGAGCGCTCGTCAAAGTTCAGCTCCCGCCGGAGAGCCTCGAGCTCCCTGGCCAACTCACGCGTGCGGATCTCCGCCCGCTTGAAATGTTTTGGGTGTCTACGGGGGGTCTTGCCGGTGGCCATCAATGAATCGTAGGCCAGTTCAACGGCCTGTTGGATTTGGGCCAGCAGGGCAACGCCGCCGTCGGCATCCCCTTCTTGATACGCCGCGAGCACGCTGTCGACCTTGTGTTTGGCGAAGCGCAAGGCCAGACCGGCGCGTTTTTCGAACCCCGGCTCCGATTTAATGGATTCCAGATCCCGTGGTACTCGCGAATCGGCTCCGAGGACAGCCGCCGAGAGCGCAACAAACAGCGTCAGGCGCGTAACGATCCTCATCGCCCGCCCTTGCGTAGTATTCTTTGAAGCGCCTTGATCCGCTGCTCGGATTTCCACTCCTCGTCTTCCAGCCCGGAGCCGGCCGCCAGGAACGCCTCATAGCTGGCCAGCGCCGCGCCGCGCATCTCCAAGTTGTCCTCTACGATCGCCCGGAAATAAAGGGAGGCGGGCTTCTCTCCGCCGCGTTTACGGGATTCGTCGAGGGCCTTCAGGGCGCTCACAAAGTTGTTGAGCTGGTAGGAAGAGAACGCCAGCCCGTTCCAGGCGCCGACCAGATCGGCGTCGTGCTCGAGCGCGGCCAGGAACTCGTCCGCCGCATCTTTATAGCGCTTCGCGCGAACCAAAGCGTCCGCGTAGCGCACCCGCAGTTGGGGACTCGCGGGGTCGAGGACTGTCGTGGCCCGCCAGGCCGATAGCGCCTTGTCGGGCTCGTCGTGCGACGAGTACGCTTCCGCCAACGCAGCTTGGTTGGCCGCCGTGGCGTTCTGCTTGACCGCCTCTTCAAAAAGTTGAATCGCCTCGGCGAAGCGCTCCAGCTCGAGCATCAGGAAGCCGGCCCGCTCCCGGACGGCGATGGCTTCCGGATGGGACTTGAGGTGATCCTGATACAAACCCACCGCCTGCCGGATCTTCCCGTCCCGTTCAACGAGCTCGGCAAGCTCGAGGATCATCTCCGACATCCGCGGGTCGAGCTCAATCGCGCGCCGGTAATAGTTCGCCGCCTCATCGAAACGCCCGAGCCTTGCCAGTGACTGCCCGAGTTCGAGGCCGGCGTCGACGGAGTCCGGTTTGAGCTTGAAAGCCTGCTCATACGATCCTATTGCGTCCTCGTCTCGCCCAGCCTTCGAGAGCGCGCGGGCATAAAAGAACTGCGCGTCGAAATCATCGGGCCGAGCGGCGGCCAGTACCGCGAGGTGCGGGACAGCCCGGGAGAACTCCTTCTCCTCGATCAGCAACAGGCCAAGATTCACCCTGGCCGAAGCCAGCTCCGGCTGTTGCCGAACGACAATCTCGTAGTGTTCGATCGCCTTCCGTAGCTGCTTGATCTCGGTATAGGCAAACGCCAGGTTGAAGCGGGCGTTGTGGTTGTCGGGCTCGTCGGCGACCACTTTCTCAAGCAGTTCCGCGGCCTTGGCGTAATCTTCCTGATCGAGGGCCTTCGCCGCCAACTCGATGGCGCTCTCGGAAGCCGCCGCTAGAAACAGGAATAGGGCTGCAACCGCCACCATACCGATATTCTAACAGCGGCCTGCGGCCGGCTAAGGTGATGTGGAGCACGGCGGAGGCGTGACCGTGTTGGTTGAGGTTGGAGGCGTTGGGTTAAGGAATCAACATTGCGGTCATCTCAAAAACCGCAATTGCACTCAGCCCCGGAATCTTTTCCACAAGTAGTCGTGTATAAGAACGGTACTCGCTGCTGAAGCGTGTTTTGCAGCAGAAGACACCCTGCGGGGAGCCGCAACTCGGTGCGGCATTTGGGCCCGCGGGCTAACGCCCACGGCTCTGTGCGGTTATGTTCGGCAAGCTGACTGTCGAGGCCGCACCGTTGGGACAACTACCTTCGCCGCTAACCACACCGTGGAACAGGTGAGAACCGAACTGAGCCGTGCCCGTTAGGGCGCGGGCCCGCAGGCAGCGGCCGGACCGAGCGGCGCCCGAAAGGGCGGTTGGGGCCTCGTGACGGCACTGTTATCGTCATAGCGAGGTTAATTTGTCGAACTTGACCGCGGCCTCGCGGGCGGAGACATGTGCGAACAGAGCCGCGCCCGAAAGGGTGCGGTCGAGGCTGCCTGCTATGCCTTGTGTCGCGTGAGCACACCGGGTCTCTGGACGAGGTGGCTCGGGGGCTTGTCCCAGGCACCCCGACGATTCGAGGGCTTGACCGCGGCCTCGCGGCCGCGGCTCTGTTTCTCGGGCTACTGACGCCACGGTAACCCGTCGGCTTGTCGCACCGTGCCACCAGCCGCTAACCCGCCTCGTCAAGAAATTTCGCCAAATACCGCCCCGTGTGCGACTCGGCGCAGGCGGCAACCTGCTCGGGGGTTCCCTCGACGACGATCCGTCCTCCGCCTTCGCCGCCTTCCGGGCCTAGATCGATGATCCAGTCGGCGCACTTGACGACATCGAGGTTGTGCTCGATGATCAGCACGGTCCCGCCCTTGGCCAAGAGTTTCTGAAAAGCGCTCAGCAGCTTGGCAATGTCGTCGAAATGGAGCCCCGTGGTCGGCTCGTCGAACATGTAGAGGGTGTTTTCGCATCTCGCCTGGGCCATGTGGCCAGCCAGCTTGACCCGCTGCGCTTCGCCTCCGGAGAGCGTTGTGGCCGATTGGCCGAGCCTCAAGTAACCCAGCCCGACCTCGGCGAGGCTCGACAGCTTGTTGATGATCTTGGGAGTGCGAATGAAGAATTTCAGGGCCTCGCTGACGGTCATCTCGAGGACTTCCCGAATGTTCTTGCCTTGGTAGCGAGCGCTCAAGATGTCGCTCTTGTAGCGTGCTCCGTTGCAGTCTTCGCAAACCAGCTCGACGTCGGCCAGAAACTGCATCTCGACGGTTACTCTGCCGTCGCCCTGGCAAGTTTCGCAGCGCCCTCCGGGGATGTTGAACGAAAAGTTGCCCGGCGTAAAACCCATGCGGTCCGCGTGGGGTGTGGACGCGAAAAGCTCGCGAACGCCGTCGAAAGCCTTCACGTAGGTCACCGGATTCGAGCGGGGGGAGCGCCCGATGGGCGACTGGTCGACGAGAATGACCTCGTCGATCAGGGAGGCCCCTACGATTCGCCGACAAGGCAAGCGCAAGGCCTTCTCGTCCGCCGTGTCCTGGCCGCTGCGTCGCTTGGCCGCCTGCAGGCCCTCATAGATGACGTCGTGAACCAACGTCGACTTGCCGGACCCGGAAACCCCGGTGACGACCGTGGTCACGTCCAGCGGAATCGTGACGTCGATGCCTTTTAGATTGTGCTTGATCGCTCCGCTGAACTTGACCCGCCGCCGTTTCTTTGCCTTGCGCCGCTTTTTGGGCAGCGAAATCGAGAAGTCCCCGCTCAGGTAGTAGCCGGTGAGTGATCGCCCGCCGTTCGAGAGGATCTTCGGGAAGTCGCCCGCGAACACAACCTCGCCTCCCCGCTCGCCGGGCCCGGGACCCAGATCCACGATGTGATCGGCGGCCTGCATGATCTCCCGATCGTGCTCTACGACCAAGATGGTGTTTCCCAGGTCGCGCAAGTCCTTGAGAATGCGGATCAGACGCCGAGTGTCTCGGCTGTGGAGTCCGATCGAAGGCTCGTCGAGCACGTAGCAGGCTCCGACCAGCCGCGACCCGAGCGACGTTGCAAGCTGAATGCGCTGCGCTTCCCCGCCCGAAAGCGTGGAGGCCAATCGATCGAGGGTCAGATACTCCAATCCGACGTCGTTGAGGTAGGCCAGCCGGTGGCCAATGTCCTCCAAAAGCTGGCCCGCGATTTGGGCATCCTGGCCGCTTAGCCGCAGTTTGGTGAAGAATTTCCTCGCTCCCTCGAGACTCATCAGAACCGCATCCCGGATCGTCTTACCGCCTACCTTGACGTTGAGTGCTTCGGGCCGCAGGCGTCCGCCCCGACACGACGGGCAGAGAGTGTAGCCGCGATACCGGCTCAGAAAGATCCGCACGTGCATCTTGTACTTTTTTCTTTCCAGGTAGTTGAAAAAACCTCGCACGCCGGGAAAGCCGCCGCTTTCGTTCACAACGAAATCCGTCTCTTTGGGAGTTAGCTGATAGTAGGGGGCGTCGACCCGCACGCCCGCGTCTTCGGCGGCGTGAAGCAGCTTCTGCTGATACCTGCGGTAGCGGGGCTTCGTCCATGGGTCCACGGCGCCCTCGTCGAGAGATTTGAACTTGTCGGGCACAACCAGATCCATGTCGAAATCGATCGTGTTCCCGAACCCGTGGCAAGTGGGACAGGCGCCGAAAGGACTGTTGAAGCTGAACAAACGGGGCTCGGGTTCGAGATACTCCAGGTTGCACTGCCGGCACTCAAACCGCTCGCTGAACCAAAGACGCTCGGCCGCGTCCTCTCCGGCCGGCTCGAAAACCGCCTCGCGCGACTCGCGAAAACACGTTTCCACCGCGTCGACCACCCGCTGGTGAAGATTGCGGGCGATCACGAGCCGATCAACCAGCGCATAGAGCGGCCGGCTGAAATCAATTTCCAACAGAGACTCAGGCGTCGAGAATTCAAACAACCGCCCGTTCTGGTAGAGGCGATTGAACCCCTTGCTCCGCAGTTCGGCAAGGCGCGTTTTCAGCTCCGCGGTTAATCCATCGGGGGATCCGCGCTGAACGGGGAACAGTACGTGCCGGCGTGACCCTTCCGGGAGAGCGAGGACGCGGGAGGCAACGTCGTCAACCGTGTCCTTTCGCACTTGGCTGCCGCAGCGGGCGCAAAACGTCCGCCCGACTCGCGCATAGAGCAGCCGCAGGAAATCGTAGATCTCGGTCGCCGTGGCGACGGTCGAGCGGGGACTTCGCGTGGTGTTCTTCTGGCGAATCGCTACGGCCGGCGCGATGCCCCTGATCTCGTCGACATCGGGTTTTTCCATGCGCTCGAGGAACTGCCGCGCATAGGCCGACAGCGACTCCACGTAGCGCCGCTGGCCCTCGGCGTAAATCGTATCGAAGACGAGCGAAGATTTCCCCGAGCCGGACACTCCGGTTACGACGATCAGCTTGTTGTGGGGGAGCCGCAGGTCAATGTTTTTGAGATTGTGGACGCGGGCCCCACGGATCTCAAGGTAGTCCTGCGACAAGGCTGAGCTCTCGGCTGATGGGAAAATGCGGCCGGCGGCGGCCCGCGCACTCATTATATCGGAGCTACCCCATGTCGGAGCTAGTGAGACGAGCGGGCTAGTGACAGGGCAAGTATCGGAAACCCCAAAGGGACATCCGGACAGCGAGGTCCGGCGGGTAACTTCCGACATCCATTCGTCCTTGTTCTTGTCGTTGTAGAAATGCAGCCAAGCCTCGTCGTGCGAAAAGCGGGCGGGAGGTATAATTACGAAAGGCCCAATTCCTATCGAGATAGTAGAGATTGCGCTTTCCGGGCGCAACGGGAGGGGATAACTTATGGCGACGACGGTGAGTAGTGTCGGCGCTGACCGCTGGGCGCACCTGCCGGCGGCCGTGCGAGACGAAATCGACGTCTACGAAACCGAGCTGCGCCGTGTGCAGCAGGGTCAGATGTCGGAGAAGGTTTTCCTCGAGTTTCGTCTGCGCCACGGCGTCTACGGACAGCGGCAAGCCGGCGTCCAGATGCAGCGCATCAAGATCCCCTTGGGCATCCTGAATACCGAGCAGATGATTCGGCTAGCGGATCTCTCCGAAGAGTATGCCGACGGGGTCAGCCACATCACAACCCGCCAAGACATCCAGTACCACTTCGTCGACATCGACGATACGCCGAACATGATGCGCCGGCTGGCGGAGGTGGGTATCACGACGCGCGAGGCGTGCGGCAATGTTGTCCGAAATGTCACCTGCTGCCCCAGCGCCGGCGTTTGCGCCGACGAGGTGTTCGACGTTACCCCCTATGCGCGGGCGATGGCCTATTTTCTACTGCGTCATCCGGACGCGCAGAACTTCGGCCGCAAGTTCAAGATTGCGTTCTCGGGATGCGAAGACCATGCCTGTGGGTTGGCCAAGATGCACGACATCGGGGCGATCGCCAAAATCGGCGAAGTCGATGGGAAGCCGGTGCGGGGTTTCAAGGTTTACCTGGGCGGCGGTCTTGGCGCTCTTCCGCACTTGGCGAAGCTCTACCGCGAGTTCGTGCCGGCCGAGCAGATGCTGCCGATGGCGCAGGCAATCGCTCGCGTGTTCGCGCGGCTGGGCGAGAAGAAAAACCGTGCCAAGGCCCGCATGAAGTTTCTGATCGCGCGGTTGGGGATGGAAGAATTCACTCGGTTCCTCGAGGAAGAGCTGTCGAAGCTGCCGCGCGACGAGCGCTGGGCGCGTGAACTGGAGAAGGCAACGTCGGAGCTCTCCGACGAGCCCTTGAAGCCCCCTTCCGAGTTGCAAGTGGCCGCAAACCCCGACGACGACTTACTGCGCTGGCTCGACCTCAATGTTCATCCGCAGCAGCAAACGGGCTACTCCATGGTGGAGATTTTCCTGCCCTTGGGGGATATCTCGGCCGACCAGTTGCGCGCCCTGGCACATCTGTGCCGCAAGCATGTGAAGGATACGATCCGAACGACGGTCGATCAGAACCTGCTGATTCGGTGGGTGGCAAATGGGGATCTCATCGAGTTCCACGACGGCTTGAAGGCTCTGTCGCTGGCCGAGGTGGGCGCCGGGCGGCTGCGTGACGTCACGGCCTGCCCGGGCACGGACTCGTGCAAGCTGGGAATTACGTCGTCGCGCGGCTTGGCGGCGCTGTTGCACGAGAAGTTCAACAACGGCCTGAGCGACATCGCTGATCGCCAGGACTTGAAAATCAAGATTAGCGGATGCTTTAATTCCTGCGGCCAGCATCATATCGCCGACATCGGGTTGTTCGGGTCCGTGCAACGGAAGGGAAATTCCACGGCACCGGTATTCCAGGTCGTATTGGGCGGTACGACACAAGGCAACTCGGCTTCGCAGGGCTTGACGGTGAGCAAGATCACGGCCCAGAGCGCTCCCGAGGTCGTCCGCAAGCTGACGGAGTTCTACACCAGGGAGAAGAAGGAAGGCGAGCTACTCGCCGACGTCGTCGCGCGCCTAGGAAAAGCGCGCGTGAAGGAAGAGCTGCGGGAGTTCTCCCTGTTGCCGACCTATGAGGAAGCGCCGCAGTTTTACCAGGACATTCGACAACCTTGGATTTACGAAAAATCAGTCGGCGTGGGCGAATGTGCCGGCGCGGTCGTCGATCAGGCTGAGTTCATGCTCGAGGACGCCGATCGTCTGAATTTCGAGGCCACCCTGGCGCTGGACGAAGGCCGGCATGAAGAAGCGGCGCGAAAAACCTTCGAGGCCAGTAAGAAAGCGGCCGACGGTATCCTCTCGACCCGGGGATTGCTGCTGTCGGATAACTACGACACGGTGGCGGAATTCCGGAAGCACTTCTATGAAACGAAGGTTTTCTGGGCTCCCTTTGCCGAGAACTTCTTCCGAGCGGCAGACAAGGGAATCGACGGCCTGACTCCCGAGCAGGCGCGCCGGCGGGTTGAGGAGACGACGCTTTTTATCGAACAGGCGCAGACGGTCTTCAGCCAACTGTAGCAACAACGAGGCTCATGCCCTTTATCTAGAGCTAGGAGGAATCGCATCGCCAAGAGCAATGTAGAACGAGTCCGATTCGCAAATGACGAGATCCTTGGGAAAGGCAACTTAGGTGTCGTGGATGAGATCTTTGCGACCGATTACGTTGTCCACGCAGGTGGCAAGGATTACAAAGGCCACAAATTCGTAAGGGGCTTCACCCGACAGCTTCGTTCGGCGATTCCGGATCTCCGAGTCGTGGAGGTCGCGCTCCTGATCCAAGCAGGTGATACGATCGCTTGGCAGCGCACGCTGAGCGGTACGCATGAGGCAGAGATGATGGGTATTCCACCGACAGGGCAGAAGGTGGAATGGAGAGACATGGTGGTCACCCGTTTCGACGGCGAGCAGATTGCTGAGGATTGGGCGGTTTCGGAGCTATTGGGGCAGTTGTTCTCAAAATTTTCCCCTCCATGAGCACCGGCCGTGGTTGGCCGTTCGCTGCCTGTGTGGCCACTCTTCACGAATGACCGGTTAGGGTGAAAGGCGTCCTTTGCAAACAGTGCCACGGCCCAATGTTGTGGTTGGCGGGCTTATAGAGGGCGGCATATGGTAGCTTCCCTGTCTCTACCCCGAAAGGGTGAACACTTTTCTACAATTCTGCCCACTCGGCCCGGCGGAAGGATTCGCCCGTCGAACATCCTAGAGCCAGCCCGTCCAAGGGGTTCGGCGACCCGCGGAAGGTTTGAGTCCTTGCGCAAGGCCGCGGGGTGAGGGGCGGACGCCAGGACACAGTCGACCGGGCCGGGTAAGGCATCCATGGAATCGGACCTTCAACGAATCAACGCCAAGTTGATGGCCAACGCGCCGGCGGATCTGAACATCGATCCGATCCTTGCCGTGTTCGGCCGCTGGCGTCAGGACAAGGAGCACCCCTCCGACTGGGTTGACCTCGCCGACTACGCTCACATGGCCCGAGGACAGGGGATCCTACTGGTCGGCAAGCAAGGCAACTTTTCGGTGGATTTGACTGACCCGGGACCCGGGCTACTCTATGGCGGCAAGAAAGATTTCCAGGGTTCGCCGGCCAACCGGGTGCTCGAAGCCATGCGGCGGTGTCTGGCGCTCGCCGTCCCCTTGGTTGGCGAGCCGGAATACCCCGCGTCCCTCAAGCTTCAGCCCGGCTCTTGGGAACTGACCGTCAACGATCGCCTGGACTTCCCCAACACAGATCAGACGGACCAGCAGCTAGCGCCCGGCATCAAGTCGGCCCTGGACGCCGTGTTTGGGGCGGGCAACTATACGGCCGAACGGGAACCCGACCCGGGGCGACGCTGGGCGTATTCGGTCCGAGCCGAGTGGACGGCCGACGTCGAACGGCTCCTCGAAAAAGTGGCCGGAGCCGCCGATTCCGTTGCCGCTTGACGATCCCTTATCGGACTCAGAGACCTCCGGGTGCTCCGGGGCCGGCGCCTGATCCCGGGGGAGTCCTCGATCCGCCGCCGAGTCCTTGCAACGACCCGCCGGCTGAGGAAGAACGCGCGGGGACACCGACGATCTGCGCCCGAGGGTGAAACGCCATCAGGGCGAAGGCATAGTAGACGCGGTGATCGATCGGCTCGAGCCGCTTTCCGGTCATTGGCCCCTCGGTAGCGACCCCAAACAGGTTCCAAGCGCTGCCCGTTTGCTTGTCCAGAATTTTGCCCTTCTTGCGCTGAAATTTCAGCCGCTTGCCGTCCAGCTCGGGCGAAAATACTCCGACGGAACCCACCTGCCGGGAGCCGGCGATCCTTCGCGCGTCGTTGACCGATACCGTGCCCGGGTAGTGGAAGACTACGAATCGGTTCTTCTTAATCTTGGATTCGACCACGCCGGAGCGTCGCAGATTATCGAAAGTAAAGGCTCTGGTCTTGCCCTCCATGGTCACGGCAACGACCTGTTCGGTGGGTCGAATGGGCAACGGCCGCTTCAGGTCAACGGGTGCTCTGAGTCGGCCGCTGAACTCATACCCCGCGTAGGGCGTGCTTCCGTAGCGGACGTCGCGGGTCGGTCGGTCCAAAACTCGGCCGAGGGGGAACGATTTTCTGAAATCGTCGAACGAAACAACTTGACTGCTGATGATCTCGAGCCTACTACCCGTAGCCGCCCCTACGATCGCTTCTCCCGTAGCTTGTTGCCACAGGGAGTCGCTCTGACGGTCGAACATCACCATGTCGCTGTTGCGCAGCATTCCCGACACCCCAAAGTCGCGGACCGTGCCATCGACCCGTCTGTCGAAGGTAATCGCCGTATTACACAGGGGACAGTAGCTGACCAGAATCGGACGGTCTCCGATCCGGTCGTTCACCAACTCATTCCAAACCAAGATCTGTAGCGGATAAGCACGCGCTTCGTCGCCACGTGTCACCACCAGCACCGGCTCCTTGGGGCCGACCCACGTGGCGGCCTCGTTGGTGGCCATGAACTTGGGCCGGTCTATCGCCCGGATGCCATCCTTCGGCGGTCCACCGGAGCGAAGCTCGGAAAGGTTGATCGATTTTTTCGAGAGGTCGGTTTTCCAGTTTCCCTGATTCAGCTGCGCCGCGGCCGGCAGCACGGCAAACAAAAGAAGGACCAGGATGCGGCTCATCTTCAATATCCTCTCCTAACTGGTTTCGACCGGGACAGCCAACCGGTTACGTACCACGTCGAAAAAGGCCGCGGCCGGCGACGGCGAAATCGGTGACTGTACTGGACTGTACCCGTTTTTCCTGCCCTGCGCGACTCATCGCACCCTCTTGCTCAGTCCCTTGCTCTCGCACACCCTTGCCATGCCCGCTTCGGAGCCGCGGACGCCAGTGAGCGGCCATGGCGTACGGCCAAGCCCCCCCCACCCGGAGGATGAAAACCGGGTTTTCGACTTCCCCCGCCCACGGGCTTGAGGAAAACCACTTCCATCCGTACGCCGTATAGGTTAGTCTGGAACCTTGTCGCGGGCAGGCGGTCCCATCTTCTTGCGAGCTGGGGTCTCCCTCGATGGCGGCAGTGCCCTGCCCCGCGTGGCCGGAGCGACCGCCCTGGGCTTTCTCCGCGGCCGTTTCGGGCCTTTTCTCCCGCGGCTCGGGCGGCCCTTCATCGGACGCGCCTCAGGCACCGAATCTGCGAAAGAAAACGGATTTTGTGATTTTTGAAACCGGCCCTACGGGCGCAACGTCAGATAGAGCGTATGAGTGCCGCAACCGTCGCCGCCGCTCTTCCGTTAGCCACCCCGTCCCGCACCCAAACGGCTAGGTCCACAGTGGGATTCAAGGACAGCGCGGAAGCTGAGCTGGTTCGCCGGTGCCAGGCCGGTGACGAAGAGGCTTTTCGCCAAATCGTCGAGCGACACCGGGCGAAGGTCTTCTCGATTATCTACGGAATCGTCCGCAACCGTAACGACAGCGAGGACATCGCCCAGCAGGTCTTCACGAAGATCTATTTTTCGATTAAGGGCTTCGACTTCCGCTCCTCGCTCATTACGTGGGTCTACAAGATCACCGTCAACGAGTGCTACGACTACCTTCGGAAGCGAAAAGTGAGGAAGCTCGTTTACGAGAGCGATCTGGCTGAGTCGGACGCACGTACAATCGAGAATTCGGGGTTGGCTGTTGAGAAAGCTCCTTCGATCGACCGGCGGACTGAACGCCGTGACTACCTGATGAAGCTGCTCGCTAAGGTGTCGGAAGAAGAGCGGGTCCTACTGGTGCAAAAGGAAGTGGAGGGACTTACTGTCGAGGAATTAGCTCGCATGACCGGCCTCAACGAGAACACCGTTAAGGTAAAATTGTTTCGAGCTAGGCAGAAGTTGGTGAAAGCAGCCGCTAAACTCGAGAGAGCCGCAGCGGGATGAGCTGGCGCAACTTGGCGCATCCGAAGCTGTTGGCCATCAAGGACGTCCCGAGAAGTGCAGGGTTCCGCATTCGAGGATAGGTCGAGGACGATAGCCATGGATCAATTTCTTAAGGACAACTTGGAGGCCTATCTCTCGGGCGAGTTGGACGACGACCGGAAGGCGGAGTGGAACGCCTACTTGGCCGCGCATCCGGCAGCCGCCCGTCAAGTGGCGCTGTACGAAGAAACCGCGTCGATGTTGAGGGAGCTGCGTCCCCCGGAAGACGATTGGTCCGGGGCGCCGGGCTTTTACGATCGGCTGGCGGAACGCATCGAGGAACAGCACCGCATTCCCTTCTGGAGTGTATTCCTGCAACCTCCTTTCGGACGGCGCCTTGCTTTTGCGTCCCTGATGTGGCTGGCTCTGCTCGGCGGCTACTTCGTCACCTTTACCGACCCCGCGGACTCGCGAAAACAGGTAGTGGAAACTATCCTAATCGAAAGGGAATCTCCGATGTATGAAGTCCGCCTGAGCGCCGATCTTCACGAAAACCGCCGCTCGATGTTGGCCACCTTGATCAGCCCTGGGGAGTAAGAGTCCATGTCTGAACCGCGAGTCGAATCCTATCGAGGCAAGGCTTTCCTGATCCTGCTGGTCGTATTTCTCGGGGGAGCGATCGGGGGAGCCGTAAGCACTAAGATCTTCCAGCGCAACGCCAACGTCGCGGACTCAGCCGAAGGCACGCCTCACGTGCACAACGCAAGCGTTACGGTCGAGCGTCTCCGCGAGGAGCTCGACCTGGACACGGGTCAAGTCAACCAACTACAGGGCATCCTGGACCATTGCATCATGAAGGAAGCCGACCTTCTAGATCAGATCAAATACGCGAAAGAAGACGGTCGGCGGCGCATCCTCGACATCCTCAACGAACAACAGCGCGGTAAGTTCGATGCCGCCCTCTTACGGGTCTCCGATAAATAGGCAGGCTGGGTGGCCTACGGAAGTGCCGCGGGTCCCGGCCCCTGTCGTGAATCGCTTACGTCCGGCTATGCGTGGCCCGAGGCCCTCAAAAGCCTGCCAGAGGAGTAGCTTCCCCCTCGACCGGGGAGCCACCAGAGCGTTCTCCGGAGTCCCAGAACCTAGCTAGGTTAAGGACCAACTTACTTCGCGACGGGATTTGCGGGAGTGAAAGGGCTATACTAGTGCCTTTGAGGCCAATGGTCGTCTGCTCGAGCCGCGTGCGAGAGGAACTACGGCTCCCCTACCAATGCGCCTGCGCCCTTCCGGAGGGCCCACTTGCATGCGAATAGCTTTCATCGTTTCACAGTTCCCTCTTATATCTGAAACATTCATAGTCAATCAGGCGGTCGGTCTCATTGAACGAGGCCACCAGGTTCATATATACGCGCTCCATGGCCGGCCCCCGAGTACGGCCAAAGTCCATCCGCTTGTGGAACAATATCGTCTGGAGGATCGCACTTCTTATGGGCCGCCCAGAGCTGGCCAACTAACACACGATATTCTACACGGTCAATTTGGCCCCCTGGGGATCGAGGGAATCAAGTATCGAACCGCCTCACCGCATTGCGGAAAGGTTGGTTACAACCTTTCGTGGATATGATATCAGCCGGTATGTCCAAGAACATGGCACCGAAGTGTATAACGAGCTATTCCAGGCGGGGGACCATTTCTTGACAAACTGTGAATACTTTCGACGCCGTCTGCTCAAGCTGGGTTGCCCGAACGACAAGCTTAGCGTCCACCGCTCAGGGATCGATGGCCGCTCGTACGTTTTTAGACCTCGAAAGCCAGAGCCGAGGGGTCGCATTCGGATCGCAACCGTAGGACGCCTCGTTGAGGAAAAGGGTATAGAGTTATGGGGTTCTGTTCGCGCTGTGGCGAAGCTACTGAGAGTCAGTTACCCAACCGAGCCGTTTTTTAGCTATCATGTTTACCGACAACTACAGGGGTGGGGCCTTACCCCACTGTTGATCTGGGCCGTTGGGGCGCACCACTCTTGTCCAAATTAGCTTTCTAGAGATCTTACTTGGACAGCATCTGTTCCTTCTCATCGGAGTATAGTGCGTACCAGTGCTGTCCGGGGAAAGTTGCGCCAACGGACGGTAAGTCTCTACCGCTCAATGTCTTATGGCCTGTTTTGCCCGGGAACGATTTGAAATCACGAGGCCGCAAATGGCCGCCTGAGCGGAGCATCCCGACGCGGCACAATGGGGGATGAACCTTGGCCGTACGGTTTTCTCCCAACTGATCGAGCACCTGCCGAGCAAAGAGTTTCACAAATGTGTATGGCGCTACCGCGGCGATTCCTATCTGAAAAGTTTCTCCTGCTGGGATCAGTTTCTTTCGATGGCATTCGCCCAGCTGACCTATCGGGAAAGCCTCCGCGACATCGAGACGTGCCTGCGTTCGATGCACGGCAAACTCTACCATATGGGATTCGGCGGCAGGGTAGCGCGCTCGACACTGGCCGATGCGAACGAGTCGCGCGACTGGCGGATCTACGCGGACTTCGCGCAGGTCTTGATTGGCATGGCACGGCCGTTATATGCCCACGACCCGATCGGTGTGGACTTGGACCAGACTCTGTACGCTCTCGACTCGACAACAATCGACCTCTGCCTGTCGCTGTTTCCGTGGGCCAGATTCCGCCAGCACAAGGCCGCCGTGAAGATGCACACGCTGCTGGATCTGCACGGCAATATTCCCACGTTTATCAGCATTACTGCAGGCAAAGTGCAGGACGTCAACATCCTGGATGAATTTCTTCCCGAGGCCGGCGCGTTCTACGTCATGGATCGGGGTTATGTCGATTTTCGGCGCCTCTTCGTGTTCACGCTCTGTTCGGCCTTCTTCGTGGTGCGAACCAAAAAGAACGTTTTGCTGCAGCGTCGCTACTCCCACCCGGTGGATAGGAGCACGGGCCTGCGATCCGATCACACCGTTATTTTGACCCCCTTCAACTCCGCCCAAGTGTACCCGGACCCCCTACGGCGGGTGAGTTATTTCGATGCCGAAAGCAACAAGCGGTTGAAATTCCTGACCAATAACTTCACCCTGCCGGCACTGACCATCGCCCACATCTACAAATCGCGCTGGCAGGTGGAACTCTTCTTCAAGTGGATCAAGCAACATCTGCGAATCAAGTCGTTTTACGGCACCAGCGAGAACGCCGTCAAGACGCAGATCTGGATCGCTGTCTCGATTTACGTGCTCATCGCCATGGTCCGGAAACGCCTCGGGCTGGAAGCGAGTCTCTACCAGATTCTACAGATTCTCAGCGTTACGCTATTCGAAAAAATGCCCATTTTACAGGCACTCCAGCCATCCGACTCCCAAAACGGATCCCCCTATGACCCCAACCAATTGATTCTATTCGACTTTTAACCGGACAGCAGTGAGTGCGTACAATCAGAGTTGCTGTTATTGGTGGAGGAATATTCGGTGTTACGATCGCCGTTAGGCTCGCCAGCAAGGGCTATCTGGTGGACCTGTTCGAGGAGAAGAGCGAGCTGCTTCAATGCGCTAGTGGTATCAACCAGCACCGCTTTCATCGAGGATATCACTATCCGCGCAGCGTGGAGACGGCCCGGCAGGCGAAGTGTTCGGAAGCTGCGTTCCGCCAGGAGTATGGCCAGGCAGTGATCGACAAGAACAGACATACTACGCCATAGCAGCAACAGGTAGTCAGGTGTCGGCAGAGCGCTACATGGTATTTTGCCGAGAGCTCGGACTTGAGCATCGCCAAGAATGGGTGCCCATTTTGCGTCAGAAGGCCCACGAGGCGTGCTTCCGTGTGCGTGAGAGCCTAGTCGATCCTGACTCGCTGCGCCGACTCTGCTGGGAAAAGCTGCGGGCGGCCGGGGTCAATGTGCATCTTCAAACGCATGTCACGGCTAGCGGGCTGCCGGATTACGATTTCGTGGTGACGGCTACCTATGCGAGTCTCAATGAAGTACTTCCGGGGCCGGCCGCCGGCAGACGGGCGTACCAGTTCGAGGTCTGCGAGAAACCGGTCGTCGAACTGCCGCAGTCTTTCCACGGTCTAAGCCTTGTAGTCATAGATGGGCCCTTCATGTGTGTCGATCCGCTGGGCAGTAGCGGCCTGTTTGTGATGGGAAATGTCGTGCATGCCATCCACCACACCAACACCGGGCTAAGCCCCGAGGTTCCCGACGCCGTTTTGCCTTTGCTTAATAAAGGCCTCGTCCGACATCCTCGGGTCACCCGTTTCGACCGCTTCATTGAGTCAGCCAGGGAGTTCATCGCCGGCATTGAAAACGCCCGCCACGTCGGCTCTATGTTCACCGTCCGGACCGTGCTGCCAAACATGGACGAGACCGACGCAAGGCCGACTTTGGTGTGGCGAATCGACCACCGCACGATCGCGGCTTACTCGGGCAAGATCGGCACCTGTGTCCAGGCGGCCGATCACGTGGCCGCCCTGGTTGCGGGCGAGCAGGTTCGGGCGGACACCGTAACCGACATCGCTGCGCGATATCGCGTGGTCCCGCCAGAGGTCCAGTTGTGAAACTGCTGATCGTCACGGGCATTTCCCCACCCGATATTGGCGGACCGGAGTCTAACGGCTATGGTTAAGGTAAAAGTCACGATTGTTGTTGTCCCACGGGAACGATTCAGTTGTAGCCGGCGATCGCTGGAAAGCGTCTACGAGTGCACCAGAATTCCCTTCCGCTTGGTTTACGTAGATGGCGGCTCCCCTGGCTACGTACGGCGCTATCTTGAGCGTGAGGCTCGGCGGAGAAACTTTGATCTCGTTCGGACCGACTTTTATCTTTCTCCGAACCGTGCCAGGAACATAGGCCTGAAGAAGGTTCAGACTGACTATGTCGTTTTTCTAGACAACGACGTGATCGTAGCGACTGGTTGGTTAGAGGCGTTGATTCAATGCGCTGAGGAAACAAGTGCTTGGGTGGTAGGTCCGCTAACCTGTGAAGGCCCGCCAGTTCACGAGATTGTTC
The DNA here is from genome assembly GCA_965206025.1 of Bryobacterales bacterium. Classification (GTDB taxonomy): domain Bacteria; phylum Acidobacteriota; class Terriglobia; order Bryobacterales; family UBA6623. The sequence continues at coordinate 1,527,522 of CBDBIU010000005.1, forward strand.
ACTGCGCGGGGGGCGAGTGTCACATCTCTGTGGGGGACGATGGGGAGAAGCATATCATTGACAAAATCTATCTGTCAGGGAAGCGTGTGGCAAATGTGCACCCCCAGCTTCAACGGGAGAAAACTGAACTGGTGGAGTTTCACTGCATGCTAGTGAAATCTGAGGTCTTCGATCGGATAGGCCCACTCGACGAGGAAATGCTAAACACGAGAGAGCACGTTGACTTCTGCCTGACGGTGGCTCAGAGTGGCGGGTCGGTGTACTCAGAACCCGCCGCTGTGGTCACCTACCTCGCATCGGTACCCCTCAAGTGGACAGATATACCTTTCTATGAGCTCCGCTGGAGCAAAGCATGGCTATTGGCCAGTCTGCGACACCTAAGAGAGAAATGGTCCTTGGCCGAAGACGCGTCCTTCGGTTTGCACTACAGCCTGCTGACTTGGAGGCGAGACGAATGGGTTGTGATGCCATTGAGTCGTAAACTGGCGTTCGGTAGACACAACCGTCGATTGGTGAGCTTGTTGAGAGCCCTCGACGAGAGGCTGAACACTTACATTGCAGCCCGATACGAGCGTATTCATGGCTCCGACCGACACCGGCTCTCTGCTGAATTGGCGGGAGCGATTAGATACTCCCTTACGAAAGGTAGAGGCATCCTCGGCGAGTCCATCGTCTCGAAAACTGGGAAGGCCATTCGGATCATTCCTGGCGCCATGGATGGTGCGGTCGATGCCGTAACGCAGCAGCGGGAGCATACCCGGGTTAGCGGGTGGGCGTCGGATGACACCCACAGACGGCCTGCGGATCAGGTGGCGGTTTTCATTAATGGTGAAGCGGAACAGTATGGTCACACCACAGTGCATCGCAGCGAGCTGGCCGAGGCTTTCCGCGCCCCGTCCTTGTTGGAAGCCGGCTTCGAGGTCGTCTTATCGGGCTTGGTCTTCACGCGGGATCCAGCAGTTGTGGTGCGGGTGTTCGCCATCTCACCGGAGGGCGTGGCTTCCGAGCTCGAATATCGGTCGGAGTACTACGACGGTACGGAGACGCGTTATCTGGGTAAGGGCACACAGGCAATTAGGCATTCGCTCACGAAAAGCGGAGGCGGCCTCGAGGAGTCCATCGTCTCGAAGACCGGGAAGACCGTTCGGATCGTCCGTGGCGCCATGGACGGCACGGTCGATGTCGTAACGGAGCAGCGCGAGCACACCCGGGTTAGCGGGTGGGCGTCGGATGGGGCCCACCGCGGACCTGTAAATCAGGTGGCGGTCTTTGTCAATGGTGAAACGAATCACTACGGCCACACGGTCGTCCGCCGCCCGGACCTAGTCGAAGGTTTCAAGACCAAGTCTTTACTGGAAGCGGGTTTCGAGGTTATCCTGCCGAGGCTGGTCTTCGACCGCGATCCCTCCCCGCTGGTGCGGGTGTTCGCCATCTCACCGAAGGGAGTGGCTTCCGAGCTCCGATATCCCCAGAGTAGGCGGACGCTTCTCGAACCCTGAAGCTGGGCAAGCAGTGAGTTCAGCGGATCAACCGATTCATTGTTACCTTGCGGAAATCCCATCCCAACGCGACAAATCAGACGGGCAAACTGCGGGGATCGTAGCGGTGGCTTAAAAGACTCGTGAACCCTCTCAACCGGTTACGTATTGTCGTGCTGGGGTGCATTGTGCGGCTGCCCGTAGGGGGCAGGGCGTGGGCCGATTTGCACTTTCTCCTGGCGCTGCGGAAACTGGGGCACGAGGTCTATTTTCTCGAAGACAGCGACGTATGGACGGGGTTCTACGACCCGGTGCGGAACGTCGTGGACCCGGAACCCTCCTATGGCTTGAAGTTTCTGTCAACGACCCTCGAAAGAGTTGGGTTAGGCGATCGCTGGGCCTTCCATGATGCCCGCAAAGGCGAGTGGTTTGGCCCTTGCGGCGGGCAAATGGTCGAGACGTGCAAGAAGGCGGATGTGGTCATTAACCTCGCCGGCAGAAACCCGTTGCGACCGTGGCTGCGCCAGATTCCGGTGCGGGTCTTCCTGGATAAGGACCCGGCGTTTACCCAGATCGCCCACCTGCGGGATAACGCCGCCCGAGAGCTTGCCCTCGAGCACAACGCCTTCTTCTCGTTGGGAGCCAATCTGGGACTGCAGGGCTGTGCCGTGCCCGACGACGGGCTGCCCTGGCAGTTCACTCCGCAGCCGATCTTCTTGGAAGCGTGGCCCTCGGCTCCCAGCCCGAAGGATGGAAAATTCACTACGGTTATGCAATGGGAGAGCTATTCAGCGGTTGAACACGAGGGGCGGTCGTACGGTCTGAAGGCCCAATCATTTCCACCTTATATCGATCTGCCGGCCAGAGCCGCACCGATTTTTGAACTGGCCGTGGGCAGCCCTAAGCCATTGGCCGATGTGGAAGTAACGAGTCCGACAGCACCCCGAGAGTTCCTCCGAGAAAAGGGGTGGGGGCTTGAGAATTCGCTGAGCGTGACGCGCGATCCGTGGACGTATCAGAGATACATTCAACAGTCCAGGGCCGAATTCACAGTAGCCAAGCACGGCTATGTGATCACTCACTGCGGTTGGTTTAGCGAGCGAAGCGCCTTGTATCTCGCCACCGGCCGGCCCGTCCTCACCCAGGAGACAGGTTTTTCCCGCTGGTTGGAAGCCGGGGCGGGCGTCGTTCCGTTCTCCTCACCCGAGGAGGCAGTAGCGGGCTTCGAAGCGATTCAGAGCCGCTACGAATTTCACTCGCAAACAGCCAGGGAAATCGCTGTGGAGTATTTTGACTCCCGAAAAATGATTCCACGACTTCTCGAGCGCGCGATCAAAGCCGCGCAGCTCGGCGCCCAGTTGCCTGAACAATGCGAGCGTACTTGAACAGTCCGCTGAGCGCGGTGAGCCACCGCCGAGGTGCGCATCCCAAAATGCCGTTTTGCAGTTCCCAGTAGAGTGGTCGTTCAGCGGTATAATTTCGACAGGAAGGTGCGATGGGGGTGATTCGCTTTGCCGAGGGCGATCCATGGAAGACCCGGCGAGACTGAGATGATCTTTGCCGCGAGTTCCGGGCCTCGGCGGGGAATCGCCAACTCCCCCGCCCGCGGAAAAAGGGCGCCCGCCGCCGCGCACCTTACTTTGGTTTTGGCGTTGCTGTGGGTGCTGTTCGGTTCGTCGGGGGGGCTTCCGGCCGCTGAGCCGCCTCGGGATCACTTCGCCGGATTGGCTGATGAGTACGCGACCGATGTTCGGCCGCTGATCGAGCAGTTCTGCTTGGGTTGCCATTCGACGGCGCTGCGGGTAGGAGAGTTGGATCTCGAACAGTTCTCGACGCTGGCGGAGGTACGGGGAGGCACGAAGGCCTGGCTCAAGGTTGTCGAGATGCTCGACAACGGGGAGATGCCGCCGAAGTCCGCCGGGCAGCCGGCGCCCGAGCAGCGGAAAGAGCTGCGCGGCTGGATCGAGCGCTATCTCCATGCCGAGGCATTGGCCCATGCCGGAGATCCGGGGCCGGTCGTTCTACGGCGGCTCAACAATGCCGAATACACCTACACACTCCGCGATCTGACGCGAGTCGACGATTTAAACCCGGCGCGCGAGTTCCCCGGCGATAGCGCGGCGGGGGAAGGGTTCACCAATACGGGCAACGCGCTGGTGATGTCGCCCGCCCTGCTGAGTAAATATCTCGACGCGGGAAAAGGGATTGCTCAACACGCAGTCCTGCTGCCGGACGGCTTTCGTTTCTCCCCGCGCGCGACACGGCGCGACTGGACGGATGAAAGCCTGGCGAGTATTCGCGGGTTCTATCGCCAGTTCGCAGACACCGAGGATCTCGGGGTCGGTTCGGCGATCGGGAACGTCAAAGTCCACGGCGACACCCGAATCGGGCTGGCCGGACGTCTGCCGCTGGAGAAGTACTTCGCTGCCACGCTCGCTGAGCGGGATGCACTGACGACACGTCGCAAGACGATCGAAGCCGTGGCCCGCGAGCGCGGGCTAAGCGCCAAATATCTCGGCACGCTTTGGTCCGCTCTTTCAGGGTCCGCTCCATCGTTGCTTTTGGACGATCTCCGTTCCCGATGGCGACAGGCGAAACCAGCCGATGCCGCTGCGCTCGCCGGCGATGTCGCCGCCTGGCAGAGGGGGCTGTGGACGTTCGGCCCGGTCGGCCTGATCGGCAGGACGGGAGGCCCGTCGCGGTGGATGGAACCGGTCAATCCTCTGCTGAGCGAACAGGAGATCCGTTTCCCCGTACCCGATGATCTCTGCGATGAAGAAGAAGTCGTGCTCTCACTTGTGGCGACCGACGCAGGGGACGGCAACGATCATGACTTCGTTGTGTGGCAAGCCCCCCGGCTGGTCGCGCACGGACGCCCCGACATTTACCTTCGCGATATCCGAGATCTCTACTGGGACGCGGGCCGCGGTCAGCCCCCGAACAAAGCGGCCGGCCCTGCTCAGTGGGGCTTGGATCCGGCGATGTTCGAGCACCCCGAGGGCCATACGATCGGCTCCACCTCGCTGTTTGTTCGTGTCCCCTCGGTCGTTAAGATTCGTCTTCCCGGCTACCTGGCGGCCGGCCGCAAGCTGGTCACGACCGCTACGCTCGACAAGGGGATGGGCCGCTCGGGGAGCGTGCAGGTTGACGTCCTCGTTGGTTCGCCGGCCCCTACGTCCGGGCTGGCGCCCAGCGAGACTACCGTGACGTTTTCCAAAGTGACCCAGGTATTCTCGGATCATCGAGACATTTCTTTCAAGCGAGTTTTTCTCGCCGCCGAAAACGGCACGGCGTGGCGGCGGATCGAGTCGGGATTCGATGAGTATCGCCGCCTGTTCCCGGCCGCGCTCTGCTTTAACCAGATCGTGCCGATCGACGAAGTCCTCACGCTGACGCTGTTCTATCGGGAGGATGACCATCTCGCGCGGCTGATGCTCGACGATGAGCAGCAAGCCCGGCTCGACCGGCTCTGGGAAGAGCTGCACTACGTCAGTCGGAGTGCGTTGCTGCAAGTCACGGCCTTGGAGATGCTCCTGGAAACTTTTGAGGGCAACGGAATAGAAGATCGCTCTCAGCACGAAGCGGTCATGCCGTTACGCGGGCCGATCTACAAACGTGCCGCGGAGTTCGAGAAGGAGCTGATTGCGGACGAGCCGGCGCAGATCGACGCTCTCGTCGACTTCGCTGCCCAGGCCTATCGGCGTCCGCTGACGGGCGTCGAAGCGGAGGAATTGCGCGCACTCTATCACCGCCTGCGCGAACAAGAGATCCCACACGACGAGGCCTTTCGGTTGACGCTCGCCCGAGTCTTCGTCGGGCCGGCATTCTTATATCGGCTCGAGAACGCGGCGCCGGGAACCTCCCCCGCGCCGGTCTCCGATTGGGAACTCGCCAACCGGCTGAGCTATTTCCTGTGGTCGTCGGAACCGGATAAAGAACTTCGTGCCGCGGCCGCCAGGGGCACGCTGCGCACGCCCGAAGTTCTGCGGAAGCAGACCCGGCGCATGCTCGCCGACGCTCGCGTGCGCCGCCTGGCCACCGAGTTCGCCTGCCAGTGGCTACACATCCATGATTTCGATTCTCTCGACGAGAAGAGCGAGAAGTATTTCCCCGAGTTCGCGGATCTTCGCGGCGATATGTACGAGGAATCGATCCGGTTTTTCACGGATCTGTTTCAAAGCGACGCGTCGTTGTTGAGCCTCCTCGACGCCGACCATACCTTCGTCAACGCGCGGCTGGCCGGCTTCTACGGCATTGGGGGAGTCGAAGGCGGGAAGTGGCGGCGTGTCGATGGAATCAGACGGCATGACCGCGGGGGCATTCTGGGTCTCGCGACAACGCTGGCGAAGCAGTCGGGCGCGTCCCGCACGAGCCCCATCCTGCGAGGCAACTGGGTCAGCGAAGTGCTGCTGGGTGAGAAACTGCCGCGTCCGCCCAAGGAGGTTCCTCAACTTCCCGCGGACGAAACCAAAACCGACGGGCTGACGGTACGCCAGCTGGTGGCAAAACATACCAGCGTTCCGCTCTGCGCCTCGTGCCATCAAAGAATCGACCCGTTCGGCTTTGCGCTCGAAGGCTTTGACTCGATCGGCCGCCGCCGCGACCGTGATCTCGCCGGCCGTCCCATCGATACCGCGACGAAACTTCCCGACGGAAGCGAGATCAAAGGCCTGGCGGGCCTCAGACGCTATCTCCTCGAAACGCGCCGCGACGCCTTCCTCGGCCAGTTCTGTCGCAAGCTGCTGGGCTACGCCCTTGGCCGGGAAGTCCAACTCTCGGATCGACCGCTGCTCGCCGAAATCGAGCAGCGGCTGGCGGAGAATGACTATCGTTTCTCCGTGGCCGTCGGCATGATCGTTCAGAGCCGCCAGTTCCGGGAGATCCGCGGCAAAGAGGCTCGACTCGGGGAATCGCCGTGAGCCGCGGTGCTTCGTTCTTCGACCGGTCGCGCGTGAAAGACGCAAGACTTGATCGAGTGCGGTGTAGACTAAAAATGACCCCACAACCTTCAGCCCTTTTCGGGGAGGCAAATCATGAAGACCCATCACTTTTCTCGTAGGACATTCTTACGCGGCGCGGGCGTCACGATGGCGTTGCCCTGGATGGAGTCGTTTCCCGTATGGGGCGCGCAAGCCGCCGCCAAGCCGGAAAGCCAGGCTCCCGTGCGGCTGGCCGTGCTGTTTTCGGGAAACGGCTTTTGCACCAACGAGTGGTGGGCCAAGGGCGAAGGAAAGCAGATGGAACTCGGTGGGGTGCTGGCGCCTCTGAGCGACTTCCGCGAGAAGATGCTCTTCATCCGCGGGCTCTACAACGAAGAAGCCCTCAAGGGCAATATCCACAGTTCGCAGACCGGCAATCTGCTCTCTGGGGCGCCGCTTGCTTCCGGCGGCCAGATTCGTTCGGGCACGAGCATCGACCAACTCGTCGCTCAACGCTATGGACGCTCGACGAAGGTGCCCAGCCTCGTGCTGGGCTGCGAGCGATCGAATCCGGGGATTCACAAGAACTATTCGATGCTCTACAGCTCGCACATCTCGTGGAGCTCTCCGACCGCTCCGACGCCCCTCGAACTCTATCCCGCCCTGGCCTTCGACCGGCTGTTCAAGGATCAAGCGCAACGCGGGGATAAGAGCGTGCTCGACGCGGTGCTGACCGACGCGAATCGCTTTCGGCGGAACATCAGCTCGACCGATCAACAAAAGCTCGACGAGTACCTCAACTCGGTGCGCGAGGTCGAGCAACGCATCGAACAAGCCGGCGGGAAAGGCGAGCTGCAAGGCTGGCGGCCGACGCTCGACAAGCCCAATTTGCCGCGTCCGCCGGACGGCATTCCGCAAAACCTCGGAGAGCACATGCGGCTGATGTCGGACATCCTGGTGCTGGGTTTCCAGACCGACACGACGCGCGTCTGCACGCTGAAGCTCAACAACGATCACAGCTACCTGCTGTTCCGGCATCTCAACGTCGATGTGGGGCACCACGAACTCTCGCACCGCGACGACGCCGACTACCTGAAGGTGAATCAGTTCTTCCTGGAGCAGTTCGGCTACATCGCCCGCAGGCTGGAGGCGATCCAAGAAGGCGATCGCACCGCGCTCGACAACTCGATGCTCATGTATTGCTCAAGCATGTTGACGGGCAACCACATCGCCACACAGCTGCCCATCGTACTGCTCGGCGGCGCCGGCGGGCGGATTCAGGGCGGCCGGGTACTCGACTACCTCGAAAAGCCGAACCGCAAGATGTGCAGCCTCTACCTGTCGATGCTCGACAAGTTCGGCATACGCCCGGAGCAGTTCGGCGACTCGAACGAGCGGCTGGCAGAGGTGTGATTCGAGGAATTCCCGAGAGAGTGTTGCGCGGCGGATGGTGTCTGTTGAGCCTGAGCTTCCACCACCGAATCGTGGACCAGCCCTGCTTAGCCCGTGGCAAAAGTAGACGTCGCGAAAAATCGGGTACCAGCCAATTCGCTTCAGGTGAAGTCCTTTGTTTCCAGGGCCCTGATGGGCGGCGAATTGGTGGCAGTCCCCATTTTTCTCTCCCGTGCGACTTTCGCCACGGGCTGTTCGGCCGTCGGGTGGTGAGAAGTGGCTGCTAGAGGAACTTCCACTTCTTGCCGCCAGTCTGCGAGGTATCCTTAATGCCCACAACGCGGCAGCCGAGTCTATGGAGTTCGCGGCCTAGAGCGGAGTTGCCGGGCACAAGCTCTCCCTTCAAGTACGTGTCACTGACCAGGGCGTACTCGTTGCTGACCGTCCAGTCGACCGGCAAGCCCACCACCTTGGCTACATCGCTGGTTTCGAGTGCTTTCTTGGATCCGACCCGATTCAAGATCAGCCTCACATTTTCGCTGGCGATTCCCAATTCCATGAACTGACTGATCTTCCGTCTTGCCAGGTGAAGAGACATGACTTCCGGCGTGGAAACCAGATAGATCTTGTCGGCCAGCCGAAAGACGTCTCGGGAAGAAGAAAACACGCTACTGGGCAGGTCGACGATCACGCAGGGATAGACTGAGGTCGCCGAGCGGAACACTTCCGGGATTCTATCCAGCCGATCCGGCGACAGGTGGGAGAAATCCGGAGAGGGTAGAACATCCAAGCCATTCCAGGTGGTCACGATGCGGGGCCACAATTCATCGATCACGTCGATTCGGGCCAGAGCATCCGCGAGCGTGAACTCCGGTTTCAGGCGGAGACGGAACGCGATGGTGCCGGAGTGGAAATCAAAGTCCACGAGCAGAACCTTCTCTTTAGTCTGACGCGAGATGGCATCAGCCACGTGAAGCGCGACCGTGGAGGCGCCGTTGCCGCCCTGCGCGGGCAAAAAGCAGATCAGGCGCCCCCTGGTCTTGGAGGAACGGTCAAGCTTAGGCCGCGTTCGAAGACTCTGCCGCAGCTGGCGGGCGTCAAAAGGCGGAACCAAATACTCCGAAGCGCCGGCGCGCATGGCGGCCAGGATCGAGTCGGCTCTCGACGTGACATCGGCGGCAACGGTCGCCAAGTCAGGGTGAGACTCCCTGGACGCACGAATCAGCTCGATCGCCAGGGCTTGGTCGCCCACGTCAATAACGATCGCCGCGAGCTTTCCGGCCCGCGATGCCAAGAGACCCCGAAACTCCTCGCGCGTCGGGTACGACGGCAGGATCGTCAGTTCGGATTCGATTTCGGCGGCCCCGAGTGCCTCACGAAGATCTCGCGCAAGGCCTTCGTTGGGCGTTACGATGATGATTTGACTGCCCGTGACCATTCAGACTCAACACTCAATCGACAGATTGCGCTCTCACCGTTTATTCTACCTGCCGGTCGACCCCCGGACCGACCGGGTGCTTTGAAGGGGGGACCAGAAACTCCGATGGGCCGGAACGCCGAAATCGGCGATCCGGGCAGGTTTCACCGTCAAAACTCTTTTCCGTGGTAGAGTTGCGCCACGAATTCCTTGTAACCGTTGTACGGCAGGGTCGGGCGCACTTCCATCCTAGGAATCACTTTTTCCGTAGCCTGTGACCAGCGCGGGTGCGGCCGATTGGGATTCACATTAGAATACCAACCGTACTCGAGACCCGCGACCTGATTCCACAGCGTCGGGGGCTTTCTCTTGGTGAACTCGATCTTGACGATGGACTTGATGCTCTTAAGCCCGTACTTCCAGGGAACGATCAGCCGAATCGGCGCACCGTTTTGCTTCGGCAGCGGCTTGCCGTAAATACCGGTGGCGAACAAGGCCAGTTCGTTCATAGCTTCGTCCAAACGCAGCGCCTCGAAGTACGGCCAGGGGTAGTGGGATTGCGAGGCGATGCCCGGCATCTCGTTTGGTCTGTGAGCCGTGACCAATCGAACGTATGCGGCGTCCGGTTTAGGATCGACTTCCCGAATCAAAGCCGAGATCGGAAAGCCGGTCCAAGGAACCGCCATGGACCAGGCCTCGACGCAGCGCATGCGGTAGAGGCGCTCTTCAAGGGGAAAGCGCCGTAGGAGGTCGTCGAAATCGTACTTCTTCGGACGGTTGACCAAGCCACTGACTTCGACTGACCAGGGGTCGGTCGTGAATTTGCCCACCATGTCCTTGACGTGTTCTTTCCGCAGGGTGAATTCGTAGAAATTATTGTAGCCGGTGGCCGCCCATTGGGGCGTAATGGGCCGGTCAAGTTGGTATTTCAGGCTGCGCTTGGCCGGATAGAGGCCGCCGCTCTCTCTCGCCTGCAGGCCGAGAGCTTCAAACCCCACAAAACCAAGGGCTTTGAGAGCGGTGCGGCGGCTCTGGTAGAGGGCCTCCGGGGCGGCTTCCCGCTCGGGAATCTCCCATCGGCGGGGGATCTTAACCAACATCCCAGCCATCCCTCCCGGCAAAAGCTATCAAAGGCCCGGACAGTGAAACAATTCCCCCGGAGATCTCTCAGCCCTCCCTCCAAAGGACGGAAAAGGGCTACTTGCTCCAGCATATCATCGCCCTGTCGGGGCCTCGCTGGGCAGTCTTGTCTCATGCAAGATGAGTCTGAACGAGGAGTTTATTTCTCACACAAGATGAGCCTGAAGGATCGGGGAGTGGGCATGCTGGGAATTGACTATCCAAGTGCAAAACACCAGCAAGCTGAACCTGCAACAGATCCAGCAGTTTCTCCACTCCAGCGAGGAGATTCGATTCAAAGGCAAAGGGCGGGCCGAGATCTACACGTGGGTGGCGCGCACGCTTCGCCAGCACGGCTACAGCCGCCAAAACCGCGCCGACAAAGGGCTGCTGCGGCAGTATCTGGTCAAGATGACCGGACTGAGCCGGGCGCAAATCACGCGGCTGATCCAGCAGTACCGGCAGGGCGGAGAACTCCAACCCGCCCGCTACCGGCGGCATCGCTTTGCCCGCAAGTACACGCCCGCCGACGTCGAACTGCTGGCGGCGGTGGACGAGGCCCACGAAACCCTCAGCGGCCCGGCCACGCGCAAGATCCTCGAGCGGGAATACCAGCAGTACCAGCAGCGCGAATACGAGCGGCTGGCGGGGATCTCGGTGGCCCAGATCTATCGCCTGCGGCGGCGCAGAGCCTACCGCCAGCGGCGGCTGCATTTCACCAAGACCCGGCCCACGGCGGTGTCGATCGGCGAGCGGCGCCGGCCCGACCCGCAAGGCCAACCCGGCTTTCTGCGAGTGGATACGGTGCATCAAGGGGATCGCGATGGCGTCAAGGGCGTCTACCACATCAATGCCGTGGATGAAGTCACCCAGTGGCAAGTGGTCGGCGCCACGCCCGCGATCAGTGAAGCCTGGCTGGAGCCGTTGCTGAAAGCCATGATCGAGCAGTTTCCCTTTCGTATCCGCGGCTTCCATTCCGACAACGGCAGCGAGTTCCTCAATCGCACGGTGGAGAAGCTATTGAACAAGCTGCTGATCGAACAGACCAAGTCGCGTCCGCGGCACTCCAACGACAACGGCTTGGTGGAATCGAAAAACGGCGCGGTGATCCGCAAACACATGGGATATACGTACATCGCGGCGCCGCACGCGGGGCGCATCCAGCGCTTCTACCAACAGCACTTCAATCCCTATTTGAACTTCCACCGGCCCTGCGGACAGCCCGAGATCAAGACCGACGCCAAAGGCAAGCAGAAGCGGGTGTACCGCCACTACCAGACGCCTTGGGAATCTTTCGAGAAGTTGCCCGAGGCCGCCAGCTATCTCAAGCCAGGGCAGAGGCTGGAGGCTCTGGGCCGCATTGCCCAGGCCGAAAGCGACACGGCGGCGGCCCGCCGGATGCAGCGAGCCAAGCAGAAGCTGTTTGCCAGTTTCCGTTCCGCGAACACGCCGTGCTGAACAGCAGGAAGAGGGCTGTGGAAATGACGGGCGATGGAAAACGAGGAAAACCAAAACCAGGTTTCCCTTCGTTTCCCACCGCCCTTGGAAATCGCTCCGCGATTCCCACAATCCCACAACCCCGACGACGATTCTCCCCTTCCCAAAACTCAAAATCAAAAAGCCCGAAAGGAGCCCCAGCGACTCAAAAAGCCCCAACCCCCGTCTTCAGGCTCATCCTTCGATGAGAAAATGCTTGGGCGACCCGGTTCAGTCCCGTGACCCGCCGGGTCTTGACCCTGCGGTCGGTTCGAGGCGGGGCCGGACGCCTACTCGTCCCGCAGGACTTCGAGCGGCTTCCTGCCCAGGATGTGGAAGCTCGAGAGCCAGCCGGCCGTGTTGGCCAGCAGGGCGGTGGCGACGACGGCGACGGCATTAGGCAGCAACTCAAATTGGAAGCCGCTGTCGAGCACGCGGTCGAGTAGCAAGCTGGAAAATCCCGTGGCCAACAGGCTGCCCATCAATCCGGCCACCGAGCCCAAGACCAGAAACTCGGCCGAGAAGATCCCGGCTACGCGCCGCCGCGTTGCTCCCAGCGTCTTGAGGATGGCGACCTCGCGGATGCGGCGGAACCTCGTCGCCATGACGCTTGAAACGAGAATCACAACGCCCGCCAAAATAGCGAAGGCGGAGACGAAGCGAATGACGAGTCCGATCTGGTCAACGACTTCCTGCACGATCGCCAGAACGTCGGCGGCATTGATGACGGTTACCGCGGGGAACTCGTCGAAGGCGACGCGTTGCAGTTCGACCGCCTGCCGAGGGTCAATTCGCACGCTTCCGTAGTAGGTTGTGGGAAAATCCGCTAACGCCTCGGGTGTGAGGATGAACTCGATGGTGCCTCCCGGGCGTATGGCTTCGGCGCGGTGGATGGCTACAACCCTCGCACTGAGGTTTCGTCCTCCGACTCGCCAGTCGACTCGAGAGCCAATCTCCACGCCGAGAATGGCCGCCGCACTTTGCTGAACGGCGACCAGCGGCTCGCTTCGCGCTGGGTCATCTGGCATCCACCACTGCCCCTCGATCAGCTCCATATGCTCGGGCAGCTCCTCTCGCCAGGTGATCGTTCTCGTGCGCCGGAACCGTTGGTTCCAGCCCTCCAGTTGCATCTGCTCGACGAGCTTCCCGTCTACGGACACCAACTGGGCCGCCACGGACGCTACCAACTCGGGTTCGTTTTCGATACCGGGGTGGCGCTCAAGTAGCGCCAAAAGGCCGTCGCGTTCTTGGTTGGTGATGTTAATCAAGAAAACGTTGGGCATGTCGGGCGGCGCGCTGCGGACGATCTGCGTGAGCACGGAGGATTGAACCAAGTAGATGCACAGCGTAAAAGTGACCCCAATGCCCAGCGCGACCAGGATCGCCTCGGCGTGATTGCCCGGCCGATGCAAGTTGGCAATGCCATGGCGAATGGAGACAGGGAGTTTCCACGGCAAGCGGCGCGGCAACTCGCGCAGGAACCGCACCAGCAACCAGGCGACCACACCGAGCACTCCTAAGCTGACGAGCAAGCCGCCGGCAAACCAGGTCCCCAGCAGGACCGACTCGCCCAGCCAAACAGCAATCGCCGCGATCGCGGCCACGATCATGAGGCCCACCCAGAGCGAAGAGCGCGACTCCGCCAACCGCTGCCTGAGCGTTCGCTCCACCCGGAGCAGGTCGCGACGAAAGATGAGTGCGGGGCGAACCTGCCGAATGCTTAGCAGCGTAGGCAGGGTGAACAAAAGAACCACCAGCAGGCCTACTGCTAGTCCCTGAATGGCCGCCGAAGGCTGCCACTCCAGCGAGGAAAGCTGCGGAAAGTAGTTGGAGATGAGTTTCGGGAACCAGGCCTGCACGCCGTAGCCGAGCAAAATCCCCAGGGCACTGCCCAAGCCCCCCAGAGCCAGGGTTTGCGTGAGGTAAATGCGCATGATCTGCGACGATCGAGCGCCGACGCACTTCATGATGGCGATCGTGTCAAGCCTTTGCTGCAAGTGTGAGTGCATGGCCATGCCGACGCCGAGGGCGCCGACGATCAGCGCCACGAGGCTGACCAAGCTGAGGAACTTCGTGGCCCGGTCAAGGCCACGTTTCAGCGTCGGATGGGTTTCGCGGAAATCGACGATCTGTGCTCCTTGGAACTCAGTCTCCAGCTCGCGTCGCGCTTCGGGAATGGTCATGCCGGCGGTGGGAAGCCGGAAAAGATAGCGCTGGGAAGCGCGGCTGCCGCGCCGGATCAAGCCGGCCCGCTCTAGGCCTTGGCGGCTGATCATCAGGCGGGGACCGACGTTCATCGTTCCCGTCATCCGGTCGGGCTCGAGGACAACAGTCGCCGCGATGCGGAACTCCGCGTCCCCCAAGCGGACACGGTCGCCGACGTCTAGATTGAGGCGGACCAGCAGATCGTCCGAGACCGCCATGGCGTCGGCTTCGGCGAGAACCGCATCCAGCCTCCCCGGAGGATTCAGCTCGATGGCGCCGTAAAACGGATACTTCCACGGATCGACGGCCTTGACGGCGACGAGCAAGGGCCGCCGCGCTTCGGGCGACGACATCATCGACAGCGTTTCCGTCACCCAGGTTCGCTCCACGCCTTTGCCATCGAGAGCGTCGAAGACGGCCTGCTGTTCTTCAGAGGGGAGGTTAAACATGCGCACGGAAAGATCGGCGGCGAGTAGCGTTCGAGCGTCCCTGAGAAGCGTGTCGCGAAAGGACCCACTAAAGCCACGCACACCCGTCAGGGCACCCACCCCGGCGGCGACCGCCAGCACGACGAAGAGAAACTTGCCCTTCGACGCGCGTGCTTCGCGCCAGGCGACTTTCACGGCACGGCGCCAGCTTAGAACCTGAGTCATGGTCTGGAAGCAGAGTCCTCTAGTCTTGGCGTGTGGTGGTTTCGAGGCGGTCAACCACATCGCGCGGAGTCGCCGAAGTCCGGGCTGTGTCGGAAGATCCCGCGGGCAGCCGCTCGTCCGATACGATCCGGCCGTCGTGGAGGCTAATCAGGCGATCCGCTCGGGCGGCCAGTTCGCGGTTGTGGGTGACAAGAAGCAAGGTCGTCCGCTCGCGGCGATTGAGATCCAACAGCATTTCGAGGACATGGCGGCCGTTGGCGCTGTCGAGGTTGCCCGTCGGCTCATCCGCCAGAATAAGCGGTGGCCGGCAAACAAACGCCCGAGCGATGGCGACCCGTTGCTGTTCGCCCCCGGATAGTTGGACGGGGTAGTGGTCGAGACGATCCGCAAGGCCGACGCTTTCCAGAAGCTCTCGTGTCCACGCCGCGCCGTCATAACCGTCGGCCCCCACGTCGAGAGGCAGCAGGACGTTTTCCTCGGCGGTCAGGGTGGGCACCAATTGGTAGGACTGAAAAACGAATCCGATCTTGCGGCCCCTTAACACCGCCATCTCGTCTTCGCCCAGGTGCGTGATTTCCCGGCCGTCGAGTAGAATTTGGCCTGACGAAACCGCGTCGAGCCCCGCCAGTAGACCCAGCAGAGTGCTCTTTCCGCTGCCCGAAGGTCCCATAACGGCGACAAACTGCCCGCGAGGCACGGCGAGGTCGATGCCTTTAAGGATCTCGACCCTGTGGGAGCCGCTGTCGATCGTTTTCGACAGGCCTCGGACCTCAATGATGGGCTGCGGACTCGACATGGACCCCTGTCGAAACTTATTATGGCATGCAGTGCGTACGTCAATTCTCCTGCTCGCTTTCGTCGTCGTCTGGGGTTGCGGCTCGGGACCGTCCGCCGATACCCGGCCGAGCGAAGAGCCGGCGGCGCCCCCGAGCGACGCGCGCCGGCCGGCGCTAGGCTCGGATCCGGTCATCGTTGCGTTCGGCGATAGTCTGACCGCGGGATACGGGATCCCCTTAGGCCAGAGCTATCCGGATTACCTGCGGCGGGATCTCGATCGACTGGGATTCAGCTATGTCGTCCGCAACGAGGGGATGAGCGGGGATACGACCAATGGCGGTCTGGTTCGGAAGGAGATCGTCAGCGCGTTGAATCCCGAATACGTCATCGTCGCGTTCGGCGGCAACGATGGCTTGCGGGGGCTCGATCCAGAACGGATGAAGTCCAACCTGCGCGAGATGATCAACCACTTTCGACAACGCGGAAGCCAAGTGGTTCTGGCCGGCATGAAGCTGCCGCCCAACTACGGCCGCGAGTACTTAGACGCGTTCGAGAAAGTCTTCCCGGAAATAGCCGAGGATCTCGATGTGCCGCTGATCCCCTTTCTGCTCGAAGGAGTGGGCGGCAACCCGAAGTTGATGCAGGCCGACGGCCTGCACCCCACCGCGGAGGGCAACCGGCTCGTGGCGCGGAATGTGCTGCAGGTCTTGGAGCCGCTCTTGGCGGCGCATGCTGAAGCCGGGCAAGCACGGTAAGCACAGCCAGTGGGAAGCGAGACGCGCTGCGAGAGCAGAAGGACACAGGGACGAAAGAGGCCCGCGTTTTCCTTTCAAGTCACGGCCCGGCGCCCTCTATGCCGGCGAAGAAACAGACGGTTTCTTCAGGGCCGCCCCATCATTTCCCGCCTTTTGTAGCCGGCGGGCGGCTCGAACTCGGCGGGGTCCACAGCCCGGTGTTTCGCCGAGCGGAGCGCTGATTCACCCGTCAGCGAGCCGTCGTTGCCGTAGTTTTTGGTCACCACGGGAAAGCCGTCCAATTCATTCATGTGCCGGAACACGTTATCCCCGACAGTTTGTGAAAGCCCCGGCCCGGCGCCGCTCGAAAACGATTCCAGCATCTCGCTGAAGAACGCCGCCATGTCGCGGAAAACGCCGGCCACCTCGCCGGCGCCTTCTACATTTGACCAGTCGGTGACCCATAGTTCCCTGATCTTGCGGCCCTCGCGCAACACCTCGTATTTGACGCAGGGGTAGCCGTGGAGATCGGCGCGATCAGCGGTCTTCCCTTAATTCACCCGCGGGACGCCGCGGAGGCTGCATGGCCGGCATGCGCTGCTTCATCATTTTCTCGACCATCGCCCTTTGCTCCGCCGGAACTTTCTTGAGCGCCTCCTGCATTTGTTTCATGGCTTGGCTCATCTGGCCGGACATTGCCTTCATCGTCTCCCGGTCCATCACGAAGTAGCTTTCATTGCCATGATCGATGACCACCATCTCACGACGATCT
Organism: Bryobacterales bacterium; assembly: GCA_965206025.1. GTDB lineage: Bacteria > Acidobacteriota > Terriglobia > Bryobacterales > UBA6623. The sequence goes on from CBDBIU010000005.1 coordinate 1,544,464, forward strand.
CCGCGATAGATCATTGTCGATTGCGAGTTCCGGTCACTGGCTCCCGGCTCGCTTTTCAGATTGCGCCCGTCGACCAGCATGGCGATTGATTCCATTCGAGGGGGCGACGAATCGTGATCTTTGGTCTCCATTTCAAAGACCACGCCGGCAAAGAGTGGGGTGGCCGCAAGCACCGCCGCCAAGACAATATGCAAGAGCCGCATAGCTTTTCTTCTCCTTATTCAGGGTAGGTTGGATTAAGGCTCGTGCGCGGGCACGTGCCGAATGTTGAAGTTTGTTCGTCAGGGCAGTCCGGCCGTCGTGGGGCGCGGCAGGACCCTTTGTCGTGTACGGGCGCGACATGTCGCGCCCACGGACCGGCGGGATCGCCGGTTCCTACTACCGCGGCTTGTAACGGCTCAAAGCAGGGACAAGCGATCCCGCTTGTCCTTGGCCGCCGCGGGCGGCTCTCTGTCCACTGGAGCGGCGCCCACGGGGGATCACTCCAGCAGTTCCCCCAACCTCGCCGCCGGCTCGCGGGCCGCGGAGTGGATCCACTCGGCCGCGGATTGCGCCGCCTCGTCGCCGACTTGCCGCAGGGCGTCAATGTGCGGCAGCGCACGCCGGGCCTTCTCGTAAGGTGTCAGAAATTCAGCCGGTGCCGGTGAAGGCTCCGGCTCACAGGTCAGAATCGCAACGATCTTTTCTCGACGCTCGATCAATCGGCGGTGTTCATCTTGGCAGGCGATCAAGCGCTCGTTGCCGCTCTCGGAGGACTTCCTGATCGAGCGATCCAGCTTGTCGATGACTTTTTGCAGGCGCCCGATCCGCTCGGCGATATGGATCCGGCACTGTTGCTGGGCAGCGTGGTAAAGCGGCTTCTGATAATCTTCGGCGAAGGGCAGCCGGACGCGCTCGTACCAGCGATCAAGCGCTCGCAAGTTACCGATCAGCAGAGCCGTTGTCAGGAACTTCCGCCGCAAGCCGGCGTAGATCTCCGGGTCGAAGTTCTCGACCGGATGGCGCTCGGCATTCTCCGAGTGCAGGCGGTTATCCCCGATGTCTCCTCGTACCACGGAACCGGCGGCCGTCACCGACCCGAAACCCACCTGCAGCGGCGCCACGAGGCCGCATTGGCCTCCGACGAAAATCGGCGCCGAACGGAGCAGCAAGCCGCGAACGTCGCCGATCAAGCTGCCCCACTTGTCGCCCCGAGGATCGAAGTTGAAGTGTACGACGCCCGAGCCGACTTCGCTGTGGTTCGTTCGCGACGTTCCGCCGCTCATGAAAAGATCGCAATAGTTGATGAGCGACCCCGCAACGACGGTAGCCGTGAGGACGGTGTTCTTGAAAGCGACATTGTGCGCTGCCTCGACTTGCTCTTCGAGAAGCGTGCCGGGCCGCAGCTCGGCGACCCCCCGGACCCGGGCGCCATCGAGAATGGTGGCGGTGTCGTAGGTGCCGGCTCCGAGTTCCACGTCGCGCCCGATTTGACAATTGGCGACGTGAGTGTGCCCCGAGACGCCGACTCTCGTGCCGCGTCCGATCCGGAGTTCGGAGCCGCTTAAATTCGCCTGCCCGATGACGGCTCCCGGCTCGATGTTACCGAGCGGGACGTCAGCCGCGACGTAGACCCTTTCGGGTCCCCAGACGTCGACACCGTGGTCGCGCAGCTCAAAGACGCGCTGACGGTTGCCGACGGCGTCGTAGGGTTCGAGATGGGTCAATTGGAATAATTCCTGTGGGAGACCTGGCCGCTGGGAAGGGCCGCGGCGGCGCGGCGAACTTCTGGCCTCACGAATCCTCTTCAAACAACTCTTCAACGAGATCGTAGACCTTATTGTCATCGTCGAGTGTGCCGGGGAGCGCGCCGCTATTCTTGCCGCCCGCTTCGGCCATATCGGGCCGGCCGCCGCCGCGTGCGCCTACAGCCTTGGCAACAGCTCCCACCAACTTCCCCGCATGAACTCTTTTGCCGGCGAGGTCCTTTGTGACGGCCGAAACGATCCCAACACTTTTGCCGTCAGCTGTGCTTGTTCCCAGCACGACGACACCCGATTGAATCTTGTTGCGGACAGCATCGGCGAGGCTCCGCATTTGACGAGGGTCAAACCCCGGAACATACGCGGAAACCACCTTGAAATTCCGCACCGGGCGCGCTCTCGCCGCCAACGCGCTTGCACTCGACTGCGCTAGCTTCGTTTTCAGACGGTCGATTTCCCGCTCCAGATCGCGGTGCTCGGCGGACAATCTTTCGACGCTTTCGACCAGGCCGGCCCCGGACGAGCGGACGATCGAGGCGATCCGTTCAATCGTTTCGACGCTCTGTTTGTATTGCTCATAGGCGCCGGTTCCGGTGACCGCCTCCAGCCGCCTGACACCCGCCGAGATACCGCTTTCCGACGTGATTTTGAAAATTCCGATGTCGCCGGTAAGGCTGACGTGAGTCCCGCCGCAGAGCTCCGTACTGAAATTAGGAATTCGCACCACCCGGACCTTGTCGCCGTACTTCTCGCCAAACAGCGCCATCGCTCCCGTTTGCAACGCGTCATCGAGCGACATGACGTCGGTCACGACGAACGTGTTGCCCAAGATTTGCTCGTTGACAAGCCGCTCCACTTCTTCGATCTCGGCGGCGTCCATCGCCGCGTAGTGGGTGACGTCGAAGCGCAACCGGTCCGGCGCGACGACGCTGCCGGCCTGTTTGACGTGCGTTCCAAGCACCTTTCTCAACGCCGCCTGCAACAAATGGGTTGCCGTGTGGTTGCGCATCGTGGCTTGGCGCAGCGGCGGATCAACCCGGCAACTGACGTGCTGACCGCTCTTCAGCTCAGCCAAAGCTTTGATCCTATGGACAGACAGTCCCCGCAACGGCGACGTAACGTCGCGCACGCGCGCCGCCCGGCTGGAGCCGACGAGAAGCTCTCCTTGGTCGCCGACTTGGCCTCCCGTTTCGGCGTAGAAAGGCGTTCGGTCGAGGACCAATTCGGCTTCCGCCCCGGCGGGGACCTCATCGACAAGCTGCTGATCGACGAGCAGGCCGATAATCTTCGAACCCTCGGCCGAGAGACCGCCGTAACCCTCGAACTTCGTCTCTCCCTCGTCGCGCAGTTTCCGGTATGCCGGTGAGACGGACGCCGTGTCCGCTCCCTTCCAGCTGGCCCGCGCGCGGGTCCGTTGCTTTTCCATCTCCGTCTCGAAGCCGCCGGCGTCAATCTGGAGTTGGCGCTCGCGGGCAAGCTCTTCCTGCTCGTCGAGCGACAGACCGTAGGAGTCGTAGAGCTTGAACGACACCGCCCCGGGGATCACGCTCCCTTTGAGATCGGCCAGCGAAGACTCGAACATCCTCTCGGCCATGGCGAAGTTGCGCTGGTAGCGAACTTCCTCTTCTTTGACCACGCGGGCGATGCGCCGAGTCGACTCGATCAGTTCCGGGTAGCCGGGCTTCATCAGCTCGCCGACGAAACCGGTCAGCTCATAAAGAAACGGGCGGTCAGCACCGGCCAGCCGGGCGTGCCGCAGCGCCCGGCGGATGATCTTCCGCAGCACATAGCCTCGCCCCTCGTTGGCCGGCAGGATGCCGTCATACACCAGAAACGCCGCGGCCCGGCTGTGGTCGGCGATGATGCGCAGCGTCGTGTCGGTCTTCCTATCTTCGCCGTACGCTAGGCCGCCCAGGAGCCGTGCCGTCCGATCAATGATCGGCCGAATGAGGTCGGTCTCGAAATTGCTGAGCTTTCCTTGTAGTACCGCCGCCGTCCGCTCCAGCCCCATGCCGGTGTCAATCGACGGTTTCGGCAGCGGGGAGAGTTTGCCTTCTTGGTCGCGATTGAACTCCATGAAAACCAGGTTCCAGATCTCGACGTATCGGCTGGCCTCGCTGGGAAACGGCTCGTCCTGCTCGCCGGGTTCGAGCGCCTCGGGACCGTAGTCGTAAAAGATCTCCGAGCACGGCCCGCAAGGTCCCGTGTCGCCCATCTGCCAAAAGTTGTCTTTCGCGCCGCATCGAAATACGCGACTGGAGTCAATATCCGTGACTTTCGTCCACAGCTGCTCGGCTTCGTCATCTTCTTCGAAAACTGTGGCGTAGAGGCGATCTTTCGGGAGGCCGAAGACGTTCGTGACCAGGTCCCAGGCAAACTCGATGGCTTCTTTCTTAAAGTAGTCGCCGAAGGAGAAATTCCCCAGCATCTCGAAAAACGTATGGTGACGCCGGGTGTGGCCGACATTTTCCAGGTCGTTGTGCTTGCCTCCGGCGCGGACACATTTCTGGGATGAGGTAGCGCGTAGGTAGTCACGCGGCTCGTGTCCAAGAAAGACCTCCTTGAACTGGTTCATGCCGGCGTTGGCGAACAGCAACGTCGGATCGTCAGCGGGAACAAGCGACGAGCTGGGGACGATGCGATGGCCGCTCGAGGCAAAATACTGGAGAAACTTTTCCCGTACTTCGTGGCCTGTCAATCGAAAGCCTCTTCGTCTTCGGGATGCTGGGCTTCAGCGAAGGCGTCGAGCCAATCGCTGTCGGAGGAGAGTTCGCGCAGTGCTTCCACGATTTTACCAGAGGAAAAACCGGCCCTGATAAGCGCGCGATACAACCGCACCAATTGTTTGCGATCGTCGATGGGACTCGGCGGAGTTGCCTGAGGAACTTTGCGTTCGAGGAAACGCCGGATCAAGTCGGGTTCATCGCTGTCGGTATAAGATTCGGCTACCGCCTCATGCGCAACCGCTTTGTCGACCCCGCGCCGGGAAAGATCACGCAGCACGCGTTGCCGGCCAAGACCCTCGTAGTCGCGTCGGAAGTGAGCGTAGGATTCCGCAAGCCGAGCGTCATCGAGGTAGTTCGCTTGTCGCAGGCGTTTGATCACAGCGTCGACATCAGGGGAACGGGCGGCGCGGCGCACGAGCCGCGCACGGAGCTCATTGACCGTCAGCGGCCGCCGTGCCAGCGTCCGGACGGCGTAGTCGTAAAGTGCTTCGGTGTCAAGCCGCTGGGGATCAAAAGAAGCCACCGAGTGAATTGTAGCGTGGATTCGACCTGCTGTTCTCACGTGCTTCGCCTCGCCACATGGTGAGAAAAGCGGGCTAGCCTATACTGAAAACTAACTCGCTGCCCGAGCCGCGTTACACAAGAGAAACGAGCAAGCATGGCAACCTCTGACAGGCCGCACTGGCAAACGATCGTCGGCTGGCTAGCCGCCCTTTTGATGGCCTTCGTTTGGCTTACGGCCGGCATTTGGAAGCTCACTCAATTCGCCACATGGCAGTTGATGTTGACGCAGATGTTGGTGCCGGTTTGGCTCAGCCTACCGGGGACTCTTGCGCTGGGCGTTACCGAGACTTTCGCGGGCGTTCTGCTGCTGAGACCGGCCTGGCGCAGGCTGGGCGGGTATCTTTCGACCGTTCTGCTGATTGTCTTCATGGCCTACGTCGGCTACCACTACGAAACCCTCAAGGGCGAAGATTGCAGTTGTTTCCCTTGGCTCGAGCGGACCGTCGGGCCGGGCTTCTTTTGGGGAGACGCCGGCATGGTCGCTTTGGCGCTCATCGCGGCCTGGTTTTCCCCTCGCATGTCGGCTTGGCGAGGTGCGGGCGCGGCTCTGCTGGCGGTCGCCCTGTTCGCCGGCGCCATGCTGGCCCTGAATCCGTTCGCTCGCCCGCCGGACGCCGATGTGCCGGCGTCCATCACCGTTGACTCCCGAGACTACGGGCTCGATCGAGGACGCATCTTCCTCTACTTCTTTAACCCCACTTGTATTCACTGTCTCGATGTCGGCCTGACGATGGCGGAACTCGACTGGCAGGCCGAGTTGGTGGGTGTTCCCACGCAAGATTATGACCTCGCTCCGGGCTTCATCGAAGATACCGGACTCAGAGACATGAAGCTTTCTCCTGACCTCGAACCGCTCAAAGCCGTCTTCCCCTTCGAGGACGTGCCCTACGCCGTGGCCCTCGAGGACGGCAAGGTGCGCGAGCGGCTGATGTTCTTCGACGAACCGGAGCTGAGCGCGAAGCTGCGCGCCGCCGGCATGGTGAAATGAAGAATGGGCGCAGTCCCCAACTACCGCGTTTTCCCGCGCCCCTAGCGGAGCTTTGCCGAATCTGCCATTTCACCCACGGTTCCGCTTTACGGCTCCACCGTGGGCTACTATCCTATGCCCCTCCGGGGCTGAACCGGCTTGAACTAACGAACATTGAGGCCAAGCATCGCCGGCAGCCTATCTGGTAGCATTCGGAAGCCTTGGCTCTGCCCGACATCGTTCCCACCAAGATCAGTTCCGAAGCGGCGGGCTACGTCAACATCACCCCGGTCGCCAAACGGGAGATGCCGCTTGCCGAGCTGGTGGAGCAGATCCTCGGCGTCACGGGCAAGGACGTCCGCAGAATTCGCGAGATCCTCTCAAGGGGCAGCTTCGTCGCCGGGTCGGCCCGCTATCGCTGGCCGCCGATCGAGGCGACGGAGGGTGAGCTGCGTTCTCTGTTGGAGGGTTTTCCGGATCCCCAGCCGGAGCGTTCGTTCGAAGCGGCCAAGTGCCGGTCGGTGACGCTCAAGGGCCTGCGCGGGGCCCTCGAATTGACGCGCGAGGCTGCTTCAGAGCGGCGGTGGTTCAAGAAGCAGAGCTTTTGGGAGATCCTGATTCCGGCTCTTGAAGCATGCCCTCCGAGCTATCTTCGCTACTCCTACTCCGATCGCGCCGACGTCTATGGGGCGCCGCTTTCGATCGAAACCATCGGCCACCTGCAAGCTCACGCCGGGTTGCTCAAGTATGGGGGTCTTGCTCAGCAGCTCGAATACTTGGAGGCCGAGAGCGCCGAGATGGTGGTCGGGCGGTAGGCCGCTCCCTCCCAACTACCGGGGGGCTGCAAAATACCCTGTAAGCTACTGTGCTAGATAGAGTTACGGGAAATTGGCTTTGTTTGGCTATTTCTCGTTTGGGCAGCGTAGCTGCCCGCTTCGGCGCTGCTCGGATGGTTCACTGTTGGCTGTTCCTCGGTGACCGTGCGTCGGTCGATGTCATCCTCGCATCCCCCGAGCCTCCCAATCGTCGAGAGGAATCTCGACGCGGCAAGGTGAGAGCGTGAGCTGCCATGCGACTCGATGTCGCCACGAATGGCGACACGGCACGCAAGAATGCGTGCGCTACGAACTCCCAGTGGTTACCACCGGCTACTTTTTCCAGAAGGCGGCATAACGACCCCTGCCACCCTCCGTATAGCCCGTAACGAGGCGAGTCAGCAGCCCGCGCTTGCGCTGCTTCGACCATTCGGCCTGGTATTGCGAGTTGGTCAAGCCATGCGAGGAGGTGCCCAGGCCCTTGATGCCGGAACTCCAGATAGCCGTAAACCGCGGCTGACCGTTGTGCATGTAGGCGTTGAGGTAGGCAAGGCGGCGCCCTTTCGCCTTGTTGTCGTTGAACGCCGCTTGATACTGCTGCACGGTCAGAAACGACTTCGACTGCGTGCCAGAGGCGCTCCTCTTTTCGTAGAGCGCCGCGTAGTATCGTTTGCCGCCGATCGAGGCGACCGAAAGATTCTTGGGACGCCAGCCCTTGCCCGTCAGATCGTTGAACCTCTTCTGATGATCCGAGGGCGAGACGCCGTGGTAGGCTGCGACGCCCGGCCCGTTGTCCTTGCGGAAGATGCCGGCGTAGAGAACCTTATTGCCGGAGGGATAACTATCGACCTGCCACAGGCCTATACCCTTTCTTCTTCTGGGCGTTGTACTCAGCCTGATACTGCGAGCCTGTTAGGTTGTGGCGCGCGGCCCAGCGAACCCCTTCCCGAGGGCGGTAGACGACATTGAAGTAGAGTTTCCCTTTGTGGTTAAAGCCGTCGATCCATTCCAGCCGATAGCCGCCGCCTCGAGCGGTCGAGCGGGCGCGGGGATACGAGTTGCATCTTTAGAAGGCATTGATTTCACTGGTCTTCGGCCCTTATCTCCGCGCAGCCCCTTCAAGTTGCCTCGCCGCTTCGTGGTGTGATATCGTTTCTGGCTCGCCTCGAACGAATTTCGAGCCGCGACATACAGGGAGGAACCGATGGCGATCAAGCATTCTCTGGTCTGTGACACGCTGAGTTTTATGGGCTACGACGTACTGGATGAACCGGATCTCGTGCTGGGGGCCATCAAGGCCGCCGGGTACGACGGCGCCGACCTGCCCGGCTATTCCGAAAAGGTCGATGCCAAGCTGTTGAAGCGGAAGGTGGACGAGTTGGGGCTCGAAGTCCCCGGAGTATTGGGCGCTTGGGGCTACTACCATGCCAAGGAGAACCGAGACCTCGCCGGTTCGGGCGACGAGGTGAGGCGAAACGCCATCGAGTACGCCAAGAAGTCGCTTGACCAGGCGTCTGAGTTCGGCGCTCAGTTTTTCGAGGTTTGCGCCGGCCAGCCCGGGATTCCACAACTGCCTTGGCCCGTCGAACCCGTCGCTACCTTGCGTCAAAGGTTCGCCGACGCGGTAGTTGAGATCTGCGAACACGCCTCGCCGCTCGGCATCACGGTTCTGCTCGAGCCTCTGAACCTATACGAGGGCTATCCCGGCGTTCTCACAACCCTGGACGAAGCCACTCGATTCATTGAAGACCTCCAGCTCGACAACCTGGGCCTTCAGCCCGACTGCTACCACATGAACATCGGGGAAACGTCGCTGCCCGAGGCGCTGCGTGCCCACGGCAAGCACGCCCGGGTCCTACACCTCAACGAATCACAACACCGCGAGCTCGGGTCCGGCCACATCGACTACAGAGCGGTTGTCGAGGCCCTCAAGGAGGTCGGCTTCAGCGGCTATTTCTCGATCTACGCCCCGCTGTCGACGCAGGAGGCCTTCCAGGCGAACAAAGGTTCCGGCTACGGCTCCGCCGAAGGGGCGGCGGCAAGAGACGCCGCGCGCCCGGATTTAAGGAGCGTCCTCCAGCGGCAAGTCGAGTTCATCAAGAAGATCGAGGACGAGGTAGGGATCTAGTCCGTATTTCTCACCACGGCTGCGGTCTGATTAGGGCCTCTCGGTTGGCGGCTCGCTGCCGGGTCCGGGCAGCGGAGCTTTGGCGCCCCCTGCAGGCTCGGCCCCAAGCAGGGTTTCCGCATCGGGATAGGCATAGATCACCGGCGCGTTGTTTTGCATCAGCCCGCCCGTGTCGGCTGTCGGTCCGTAATTGCTGTGGAGATCGCGGTTGAGCGTCCGCAGCATCGCCATTTGCTGCCCGCGATGGTGGGACGTGTGGGCGATTCGCCGCGTCATGACCCAGGCCCGGGAACGGTCCGTATCGAAGAACTGAACTACTTCTTCCCACCAAGCGCTGTCGGTGGACCGCAGGATATCGAGTCGCTTGCCGGAGTCTTCGGCGTATCGGCGGATGAATCCCAATCGGGTCTCGTGTTCAGGCAACGGAGGAGCACCTACGTCGACAGCGAGCATCCCGCGGAACCACAAGTCTTCACTGACCACTGGTGGACCATCTGCTCGAGAACGCTGCGGCCGCGAGTGTCGGTGGCGTGGGGACGAATCGGCAAATCACCGTCGCGAAACATGCTCCAGACGCTGAGGACTTTCAGGCGTTCGGTTTCGTAGGTGCCGACCAAGAATTGATATCGCATGAGTTGAACCTCTTGTCATCTTGACGCTGATGCGAAGTCTGGCGACAGCGGTTGGAGCTGACCACGGGGCGCGCCCTCGGCATCCCCGATCCTCGGGGAACGAGATGGGATAAGCAGGCTCGTCATCCGCGGGCGGCAGCCCGCTTTCTCACTAGCGACTGTCGTGGAAAAGAGTTGACTGTAGATTCGGGAATGTCGGGTTCGAAAGCCCGACACAGCACGCTGAAAGCGCACCGCCATGTCGCAAGGACGATCATAAAGCCTTGTCTGAGACAGTCTACTAGTTGACGGTCGAAGCACACGATAGACCCGCCATTACGTCGTTGCGCTTACTGACCGTGCTCACCGTAACTGTTAGTGTCCGATTTCAAAAGTTGGCGTAATTATTTTGGCTCTTCCGGGTTTTTAGTGGGTGGCCAACGGGTAGCCGGCTCCTCCATCCTGCCGACCCGACGTCGCCCGCAGTCACATCGGAGCCCAAAAGGCGGCCAAGAAATCCCCAAATACCCTACACGCCAGTCCGGTCGTGGGCAACTCGTAAAGGGAATAAGACACTGATAAACAGGGAGTTATCTCTTTGAGTGTGGCCACTGGATGACAGTTGTGGATCCGCATTTCACAGCCTTCGGGAGACTGTACGACTACCTGCCAGCAGCCTTGCTCTACTCGTAACCCTTTGTTTATCAGTAATTCTTTTTGGCCAACGCAGTCGCCGCCCGGCCTTGGGGGCCGTAGAGTTGTCACGAAGCCCTTGAATGGCACCGAAGCAGGCTCCGGGAGGTCGGCCTCACAGTGGCGAGGGATCCGTCACTCACCGCCGCCAGCCACTAAAATCCCAGAAGAGCCATTATTTTACGGCACTTCATCGGTCGCCGTCAGCCGCGTTGACTTGGCCCCGTCGGGGTCGTCCGCAGCCCGTGGCAGAAGTCGGGCGGGAGAGAAAAATGGGCCTGCCACCAATTCGCCCCGCGATGGCGCAAAAAAGGAAGCACTTAGCCTGAAGCGAATTGCCCGGCTGCACCCGATTTTTCGCGGCAGGCATGAATTTGCGTGTACTTCGACGCCGCCACCCGAAACGAGAGAACAGCAATCGCGGGTGCGATTCGTATAAGCTGCGACATACACGTAAGCAAGCTTACTGAAACGGCACGCTCCGCGGCGTGGACGAGTGGAAGGCTGGTATTCCTGCCTCTGCCACTTGGCCTGAGGTCCCGCAATGCGAGGCGTACAACACGCAGATCCAGTTCGAAAAACACCCTACACGGGCCCAGGCGCGCACCTACCTGAAGCAGGGCAGCGCTGGCCCGTTTTGGCCAAACTCCGGAGCAGCTGCAGCGCTTTCGTGCAATTCTGCCGACGCTAAATAACCATAATCAAAGCGTCTACGCGCGGATCGGCTCGACGGGCGGCATTCCTCACGTGGGAGCGTCATCGACTTCGAGGCTCGTATCTCCCGTTTCGAGACAGGCAGGAATTCCCCCATCCGCTAGTAGTTTCACCCGAAATGAAAAAAGTACCCGCGATCCATTGGAGAAAATCGCGGACTGTTGCATGATCGAATCGTAAGGTTGAGGCACGGCCCAGCCAGGACGCAAACTAAGCAAAAAGAACAACAAAAGGAGAAGGGAATGACCAAACTGTACAGTTTCTTGCAAAGGCTTGCCCGGGACGAACGCGGCCAGGATATGGTCGAATATGCACTGTTGGCCGGCTTTATCGCCGTCGCCGCTGGTGCGCTGCTCCCCGGCATTTCCGACGACATTAGCATCATTTTCAGCAAGATGGCCAGTATCGTTGGCAACGCGGCATTGCAGTAGCCGTTTGAACAACGACGCGTCGGAATCAACAAATCAATAGCGCGGGCCCGTTCTCGGACGGGCCCGTGTCCGTTGTGGGGCAGCTTACCTCACCCGCACCACACTCCGCACACCTTTCCCGGACCGGTTGTAACTGTCGGCAACGGCGGCGCATAGATCGGGCCCAGCAGATCCCCAAACAGCTTGCCGTGTAGACGCCCGCAGGCCATGGGTAGCCCGTGGTCCCGCCGGCGGTAAGCCGACGGCCGCCCGGCCCGCCTCTGGTCCCGGCGGGCAAAGAAAATGGGAATAATTTTTTGAGTAGCTGCTGGAAGCCCGGGGCTTGCTGGTCGATAAGGTAGGAGGCGAGCCGGCTGCCGGGCAACAGCGGTCCAGTATGTCCTCAAAGCTAAAGGTCCATCTCGGCGTAGTAGTGCTGGCGGCGACAGCTACGCTTGTCGCCGGCTTCCGATTGTGGGAGTCAACGGACGCTGCCTTCCTTTTTAGCTATGCCCTGGTGACCCTGCTCGTTTTCCGCCACGGGGTTCCCCTGCCCGGCACTTCGGACACGCTAGCCTCCCGGCTGATCTTGGCACTGATCGGAATAGCAGGTTTGGGGCTGTTGGAAACAGCCGTGATCGGCTGCGTAGGTGCGTTGATTCAGCGAAACGAGAAACCACGCCACGGCGCCGTAGACACCATTTTCCCGATGGCCAACACGGCCATGACCATCGGGTTGGGTTACGGCATCTATCATGCGTTGACGGCGGGGAAATCGGGGGCAGCCGCCGCCGTGGCGACGTTGGCCGCCGCCGGCGTCTTCTACACCGCGGAGAGTCTTTCCGAAGCGGCTTTTCGGGCTTTCCGAAGCGGCAATCCGCTCTGGCGCACCTGGAAAAAGGACTACTTCCCGTTGTTCCGATCGTGCTGGCTCGCGGGAGCCGTCGCGGGGTTGTTGAGCGTGGTCGCGCATTATGCCGGGTGGCCGTTGACCCTGTTGCTGCTGCCGTTGATTCACTTTGTCCACCGCTCCCTGCGACTGTACCCGACCCGATTGGAAGCCGAGCAGCAGCATGTGTCCGAGATGGCTGAGCTTCACCTGAGAACTATCGAAGCCCTTGCGCTGGCCATTGAAGCCAAGGACAACGCCACCCACGCTCACCTGCGGAGAGTGAAAGTCTACGCACTGGAGATAGGCAGGGAACTGGGGCTGGACGAGACCGCCCTCCAGGCTCTGCGTGCCGCGGCGCTGCTGCACGACATCGGCAAGCTGGCCATACCGGAGCACATCATTTCCAAGCCCGGCAAGCTGACCCCGGACGAGTTTGACAAGGTGAAGACACATCCCCTGGTGGGCGCTGAGATTCTCGAGCGGGTTCGGTTTCCCTACCCGGCGGCTCCGATCGTACGCTCGCATCACGAAAAGTGGGACGGCAGCGGCTATCCCGACGGTTTGAGTCGGGAAGAGATTCCCGTCGGCGCCCGCATCCTCGCTGCCGTGGACTGCCTGGACGCTCTGGCGTCGGATCGGCCGTACCGGCGCGCACTGCCGCTGGAGGAAGCCATCGGAACGATTGTCGAGGAGACCGGCAGAAGCTACGACCCCAAGGTCGTCGAAATTCTCAAGCGACGCTATTTGGAACTGGAAAAAATCGCCCAATCGGAAGCGGACTACTGCCGCTTCTCGCCTGAGCTGAAGATTAGGCGGGGCGACTCGCCCGCCGCCGGTTTCGAGGGCGCGGAAGTCGAACGAGCCGCGGAATCCAATGGCGTGGAACCTGACTTCCTAGCTTCGATTGCCAGGGCCGGCGAAGAGGTCCAGATGCTCTTCGAGCTCTCTCGAGACCTGGGCACCTCCCTGAGTCTGGATGAAACACTCTCCGTCCTCACCGTGCGATTGAATCGCCTGGTGCCCTACGATTCGGTTGTCCTGTATACCTGCCACAACGAAACGCTGGTCCCCACCTACGTCAACGGGGAAAACTCACGACTCTTCTCGAAAATGCACGTCGCCCTGGGGGATGGCCTATCGGGCTGGGTAGCGGCCAACGGTAGACCGATCATGAACGGCAACCCGGCCGTCGAGCCCGGCTACGTGGATGACCCGGCCCAGTTCGGCGGGCTCCAATCGGCGATGGCAATTCCCCTGGAAGGGCTTTACGGTTTTGTGGGCGTGCTCATGCTCTGTCGTCGAGAAAAAGACGCCTTTACCCGCGAGCACCTCAGAATTCTGCGCGCCGTCAGCCACAAGGTGGCGCTGTCGATCGAGAATGCGTTGAAGTACCGGCAGGCGGAAAGCAACGCTACGACCGACTACCTCACGGGTCTACCCAACGCACGCTCTCTCTTCGTCCATCTGGACAGCGAGTTGTCCCGCTCCAAGCGAGCGGCCTCATCCTTGGCGGTGCTGGTCTGTGATTTGGATGAGTTCAAGAAGGCAAACGACCAATACGGCCATCTGGAAGGCAACGAAGTACTGCGTTCGGTAGCCCACGCGCTACGCGACGTGTGCCGAGAGTATGACTACGTGGCCCGGATGGGTGGCGACGAATTCGTCATGGTCCTGCCGGGCCTTAATCTCACCAAGGTCGGCGAGAAAGTCGAGCAACTGCGGCAAAGAGTGAAGCAGATCCGCACGGACCCGCTCCTGACCCTCAGCGTTGGGCAGGCCCTTTATCCTCAGGACGGCGACAAGGTGGAGGGGCTGCTGGCGACCGCCGATGTGAAGATGTACCAAGACAAACACGCTCGCGAGGATTCGCTGCAGCGGACTTCCTAGCCCGCTTTTCTCACCACGTGGCGAGGCGAAGTGCGTGAGAGGCCCGTCAGTACAAGGCGCGCGCCGCTCGGCGCGCGGAAGCGTACTCAAACAGTACGTTGAGCACGGCGAGCAAGCGCAACGCCGTAATGGCGGGCCTATTGCGTGCTTCGACCGTCAGGTGGTGAGAAATGCGGGCTAGCGCAGGCTAGCGCTTACCGTCAGAAACAACCGTATTGCCGGCGGTCCTGCTCTCTGGCGCCGGCGGGGGCCGGCAGGCGGCACGGTCGCCGCGCCGAGAAGCCCAGCCCGCCAAGCGGGTTTTCGCAGGTCGCCCGGATGGTAGCGAACGGCGAATTCTTCCTCGATCAGCCGGGCAATCATGGGCGAAGCCCAAAGGTCGCTGTCCAAGCCGTAGGCCACGGGACCACTATGGGGAATGTCCCCGAGTTACTCACGTTGAGCCACCGCCAACCGGGGCGGGCAAATAAGTAGCCCGATACTACCGATGCCGCCCTGTCCCAGACGGGAATATCTTGTGAGACTGGACTGCCTGGGAATCATTGGGAGCGCCATTTCGGCGATTTGAGCGCATCATTCTTGGAGACGCGTTCGGTGATGCGGTAGAATCGGCATGGGAGCCGGGATGATCCATGGTGACGGTTCGCCCAGGTCTCCCGAGCGCGCGGCAGAATCCTCCCGACCCACGTTTCGTCGGCATGCGATCAGGCCGATCTGGAGTTGGCCTTTTTACGGCTAGCCCGCTTTTCTCACCACGGCGATAGGCAGTTTTTTGAGCGGCCATTTTGAACACTGAGCTCATCGAGATCTCTTTGGACTCCCCCGCCCCGGAGCCGCTCGCCCGCGCCGCCGAGGCCGTTCGCGGCGGCAAGCTTGTAGCCATCCCGACCGACAGCTTGTACGTGCTTGCGGCCGACCCCTTTAGTTTGCGAGCGGTGGCCGCGGTATTCGACGCCAAAGGCCGCCAACTCGACCGGTCGCTTCCCATTCTGGTGAACTCGCTCCAAATGGCGGAGGACTACGCCGCGACCCTGACCTCGCGTTTTTATCTGCTGGCCCGTCATTTTTGGCCTGGGCCGCTGACGATCATCGTTCCCGCCGCGTCGAAGTTGCCGCTTAAGGTCACAGGGAACACCGGGCGGTTGGCCGTCCGCTGCGCCAGTGCGACGGTATCGAACCGGCTTATCGACCTTCTGGAGATGCCCATCATCGCCACCAGCGCCAACCGGTCAGGGAAGCCGACCTGCCGCAGCGGCATCGAGGTTTTCGGCACCATGGACGGTCGCGTCGACTTGGTCCTCGATGGCGGGGAGATCAGCGGGCCCGGGGCCACGACGGTTGACATTACCGAGCCGCAGTGGAGGGTTATCCGCGAAGGGGCTGTTCCGCGAGCCAATATCAACGAATGTTTGCAGCCATAGCCTCGGCTTGCTCGATGACGCCGCGGCGACAGCATCGGGGAGCAGTCCGATGATGCGATTTCTTTTTTTAGGATGGTCGGAGGAATAAGTTGTCCGCGCGCGTGCTCGACGGAAATCGTATCCGCGACCAAATACTCTCGGAGGTCAAGCAGCAAGTTGCTCGGCTGAGGGAGCGCGGAATCCGGCCCGGGCTTGCGGCGGTCTTGGTCGGCGACAACCCGGGTTCAAGGATCTACGTTCGTAACAAGATCAGGGCATCGGAAACGGTCGGCATCCACAGCGAGACGATTACACCTGCTGACGGAAGCACAACCGAAGAGCTGCTCGAGCTGCTTGCCGATCTCAACGCCCGCGACGATATCGACGGCATTTTGGTGCAGCTACCCCTGCCTCCCCAAGTGGATAGCGCGCAGGTGTTGACGGCCGTTTCCCCCGACAAGGACGTGGACGGATTCCATCCCATGAACACCGGGCTTCTGGCCGCCCAGCGCCCAAACCTTGTGCCCTGCACGCCCGCCGGGCTCATCGAAATCCTCAAGCGAAGCCAAATCCCGATTGCCGGCCAACGAGCGGTCGTGATCGGACGCAGCAACATTGTCGGCAAGCCGGCGGCTTTGTTGCTCATTCAGGAGAACGCCACGGTGACCGTCTGCCACTCGAAGACTCGCGACCTGCCCGCCGTCGCGCGAGAAGCCGACATTCTGGTGGTCTCGACGGGTCGGCCCGCCATGGTCACGCGCGAGTTTATCCGTCCCGGCGCGACTGTGCTCGATGTCGGCATCAATCGGCTCACCGATGCCGGTCAAGTCGAGGAGATCTTCCAAGGCATGCCTGAAAGGCTGGAGCGGTTCCGCGCCAAGGGGTCAGTGCTGGTCGGCGACGTTCTCCCTTCCGATGTAGCCCAGGTGGCCGGCGCCTATACACCGGTGCCCGGCGGCGTCGGTCCGCTGACCGTCGCGATGTTGATGGTGAATACCGTTCGGGCGGCTCGGTCGCGGCGCGCAACCGGTTAGTGGGGACAAACACTCTTGTTTGTCCTAGCGCGCTTTTCTCAACGCTGGCGGCAGTCCAACTCCGATCTCACCGTCACGGGCCGTAACGTACACCTTTTCAACAGCTTCTGACCTCTGTCTAAGGGCATGCTAGCCGTCCGCGATAGAATAGATGCTGAGGCTATCCCATGACAAGATCGTGGAGCGCCGCGAGCCGCTTGGCGGCAGTCGAGGGGAAAAACGACCAAACGAACCCAATCTCGCCGAACCCGCATGAAATCAACATCTTCTGAGGGTAAATCCTGTAGCGCGGATCTCGCCGTTGAGATCCGCGCGGCCTTTGCGCCCCGTCTCAAACTGATAACGCCGGTCCCTTAGTGGCCCACGATCAGCTGCCGGACACCGCTGGTCTGGGCTTTACGAGGGTTTTCGCTAATAGGACTGAACCCCATCGACCGACGAGCCGCGGGCGGCGGCCCGAGGCCCAAGCGCCCGAAATGCAACCCGCCGGTCAGGACAGATACGACTGGCGGACCGAAGGAGGAGAAAAGAAGCGGGACCAGTGACGACCCGCCCGTCAAAGAGGCGACCTGGCCGATCCGCCGGTGGTAGGGTTGGCAAGAAGTGCTGACTCTCTAGGATGAAGGTCTGATGCTCAAAGTAGGCTTGACGGGCGGGTTGGCCACGGGGAAGACCCATGTAGCGGGCCTGCTCGGGAAGCTGGGATGCTACGTCGTTCACGCCGACCGGCTGGGACATGAGGTCCTGCTTCCCGACGGGGAGGCCTACGGCGATGTAGTCGCCGAATTCGGGTCCGGGATCGTCGCGGCGGACGGAACGATCGATCGCAAAGCGCTTGCCTCGGTCGTGTTTTCCAACCCCGCGCGTCTTAATGTGCTCAACGCGATCGTCCATCCACATGTTTTTCGCCGTCAAAACGAGTTCTTTAGCGCCGTCGCCCGGAAAGACGCCCACGCCATCGTTGTTTCAGAAGCCGCCATCATGATCGAGACAGGAAGCTACAAGCGCTACGATCGGCTCATTCTCACCGTCTGCCCGGCTGAGGTACAGATCCGGCGCTTCATCGAGCGCGAAGGCGCTCGGGATCAGGAGGCCCGCCAGCGGCTGGCGCGCCAAATGCCGCTTGATGAGAAGAAGAAGTTCGCGGACTACATCATCGATACGTCAGGCACGAAGGCAGATACGGAGCAGCAGGTGCGACAAATCTATCTTCAATTGAAAAAGGAGTCCCGATGAGCCGCCGCTTCGGATTGCGACCCTTCTGGCTGGCCGCTTTGCTCGTAGCCGCCTTTGTTTTGGGCACCACCTCGCCCGACTGGATGCGCCTGGCGCGCGATCCTGATTCCTCGCCCGCCCCGTTTTGGACCGAGGCCCAGTCCACCAGCCTCACCCAGGAGGAGCGGTCGAATATCGACATCTACAATCGGGCTAGCCCGGCCACCGTCAACATCACCAGCACGGTTCTCAAGCGCGGGTGGTTCTTTGAGATGTACCCGGTCGAAGAGTCGGGGTCGGGCTTTCTCATGGATGAGGAGGGCCGCATCCTCACCAACTACCATGTGATCAAAGGCGACGCGCCGCAACTGGAGGTGACGCTAGCCGATGAATCCCGCCACAAGGCCGAAGTGCTGGCGACCGACGAAGCGAACGATTTGGCCTTGATTCGAATTGACAGCGACCAGCCGCTCGAACACCTTACTCTCGGAGACTCCGACAACCTTGAGGTCGGTCAAAAAGTACTCGCCATCGGCAACCCTTTTGGCCTCGAGGGAACGCTCACCACGGGTGTCATCAGCTCGCTCGACCGGTCGATTCGATCCCGCGACGGCGTGTTGGAGGATATGATCCAGACCGATGCAGCCATCAATCCCGGCAATAGCGGCGGGCCGCTGCTCGACAGCAGCGGAAATGTGATCGGCGTCAATACGGCCATCTACGGCCCCGGCGGCAACATCGGCATCGGGTTCGCCATGCCCATCGGCCGAGCCAAACCGCTGCTGGAATACATCGCCTCGGGAGGGGAATCTCGCCGGCCGCAACCGATCGGGCTTCGTCATATGTTTCTTCCCGACCGCCCGGCGGAAGCTCTCGATCTGCCGACCGCGGGTCTGCTGGTAACCGAAGTCAGGAGCGGTTCGGCGGCCCACGAGGCGGGCTTGCAAGGTGCCACCCGCGAGGTCGTCCTGGGTAACTATGTGATCCCCTGGGGCGGGGATTTCATCGTGGAAGTGGAGGGCCATAAGGTCGCGCACCGGCGCGCGTTGAGCCAGGTGATGTCGCTCAAGCACGGAGGCGATACCGTGCGATTGAAGGTAATCCGCGAGGGAAGCGAGCTGGATGTCGATGTCGTGCTGAAGTCCGCCCCCGCCAGGCTGCGGTTGTAGAAATCGACGGCGTGGTGGCCTGCAACCTTCTCCTTCCGCGTGCCCGCGGACTCGGCTGGCGCGGCGAGCAGCGCAACGCAGGCGCGGCGGTATATGACGAACGGCGTCATGCGGGAAGGATTCGCCGGTTCCATCACGGTTTGAGCGACGAGTATGGGGTCCAGACAGCGATGAGAGCCGTCCTACAGCGCGTTAGCCGAGCCCAAGTCAGCGTCGAGGGGAAAGTCGTCGGGTCCATTCGGGAGGGCTTACTCGTCTTACTGGCGGTTGGCGGGGAGGATGAGGAAGCCGATGCCGCCTACCTCGCCGAGAAAACCGCCGGCCTGAGAATTTTCCAGGACGAAGCCGGGAAGATGAACCGCTCCGTCGAAGACGTCGGAGGCCAGGTCTTAGTTGTCTCGCAGTTTACGCTCTTCGGCGACTGTCGCCGCGGACGCCGGCCCGGCTTCAGCCAGGCGGCGCCCCCCGAGCTTGCCGACCGGCTCTACCAACGCTACGTGTCGTTGTTGCGGGCAAGGGGCCTGACGGTCGAAACCGGCGTCTTTCAAGCCATGATGAAAGTCGAGTCGGTGAACGAGGGACCGGTAACCATCCTGCTGGACTCGAAGAAACTGTTCTAACCTGCTTTTCTCACCACGTGGCGAGACGAAGTGCGTGAGAGGCCCGTCAGTACAAGGCGCGCGCCGCTTGGCGAGCGGAGGCGTACTTGAACAGTCCGTTGAGCACGGCGAGCAAGCGCAACGCAGTAATGGCGGGCCTATGGCGTGCTTCGACCGTCAGGTGGTGAGAAATGCAGGTTAAGCCAGGTTAAGCCCCTTTTCTCACGAGGATTCGCGTGGTCGGCGGGGGATCTATTTGCCGTCGGGAACATCGGGAGCAACGCGGGCGACCTGGTCCGGTTGGATTTTCTTCACCCTCCCGACCAGCGAGATGCAGTCTCTACTTCGCGGAGATGTACTTGCGGTTGATGCGAAACGCGGCCATGCTGAGCCCGATCAACAACAGGCCGAAAAGGATTAAAGCGATCGGCCAGCCAACGAAGTCGGAGAAGTGTTCGGCCGTGTAATAGCCGACATAGCCCAAAATCGCCACCGTGCCGACAAACAGCAAACCGCGGCTCCTGACCCAGGTGCTCAGAAACACCAGACCGCAGGCGGCGCCCAAAAACAAGATCTCCACCACGGAGCCCTCGATCAGCTCAAACAGTCCCCTCAACATCGCGATCGAACTGACGAAGTACCAGAAGGGTGTCATCCCCCGGTGGGGCGTTCGGTCGATCGAGTAGGTGACCAGCAAGAGGGAAAGCCCCAGACTGAAGATGATCAAGTCTTCATCCAGATCGATCAGGTCCAAGGCGGTCCCGTACAGACACACTCCGAAGACGAGAGTCGTAAACAGCAGAACCGTGCGCCTGGTTTTGAGAAAAATCAGCACCTGCTGAATCAACAGGACGCCCGCGGTCAGCAGGATCGCGTGACGCTCGTCGCCGCGCTTCGACGAGAACTCGGCAATGGCCACCAGAATGCCCGCCGGCTGCAGCAGCGCCGCCAGCAAGAAAAGCGGCGTCGCCGTCTTTTCCCAGCGTTCGTCACCGGCGGCGACCAGGGCCATGACGAACATCGCTATACCCGAACCGAGCGTCACCGTGATTCTGGCGATCGAATTCATCGCCGACCACTGCATCTCGATGAAGACGCCCAAGCCGGCCAGGACGAAAATTCCACCCAAGTAAGCGAAGAGTTGCGTCAGCAGCGACGATTTCGAATCGGGATCTTTCGCCGAGGCGGACAGTTCCTCGACGATCTCGGCTGCCGTCACGCCGTGTTCTCGCGCGGTGTCCGCGATTTGCTTCAGCGCTTGTTGTTTAGCCGTCATGGTGTTTCTTGGTCCGGCGGGGTGACGATCCAGCCCACAAACCGAACGCCGTAGGGGTTGAAACCGTTGCCTGGGGGCACCGCAACCGTGGCGCCGTTCTTGCTGATCGCCAGACCGCGCCGGTTCCCTCGGTAGAACAGGCCCAGCGGACCGCCGCTGCCGCGGCGAGGATCGATGAGTTCGTACCCGTCGGGCGCGACACGGTGGGAGTCGATGACTTCGTTGCTGAATTCGGCAATTTCCACAACGACGCCGGCCGCGGCGGCTTCAGCCGTTTCGGGCAACGGCAGGCTGATTTCCCGAACATCGCCGCTCAAATGCTCGTACAAAAACAGCCGGGCGCGAGGGGCGTATTTATCGGGCTCGGTCAGAAAAGCCCGAACGCGAAGCTTGCGTTCCGAATCGATGTCGATTTCATACTGCCAACGGGGCTGCTGATTGGAGTAGCTGTAGTTCTGCGCGAACAGAAAATCGTATTGTGGCGGATCCACCAGCAGGCGGGGAATGTACGTCGCCAGAAGGAAGAAGACGACCACCACGACCGGCAACACGATGCCGACGGCAAGCGCCGCATTCTCACGAAGTAGTTTCCCGATCGCCATGTCGCCGCCGCGCGTCCGAGCACGGGCCCTTCGCTACTATCTCATGCCGGGCGATGACTGGGCCCAGTTTCTTCGGTGTACGAGCGCGGTTCGGAAGGGCTGTGCGGACGGAAAACGTAGGGTTCGACGTAGAAGACGTGTCACGGGGCGCCTAGCCCGTATTTCTCACCACTTGACAGCCGGGCAGCGAATCGATACAACACCCATCATGAAACGCCGAGACCTCTTACGCGTCGGTTCTGTGGGAGCCGCGGTGGCGGCATTTTCGAACCGGTCGCGGCTTCTTGCTTTCCCGCAAGAAGCTTCACCTGCCCAAAACAACCTCACGATCGACTACGAAGGGTTCGGGCGTCTGCGAGAGCAAATCAAATCCACTCGGATCGTAACAGGCGAACATGTCTACACCCGCTACGGCTTCCGGCAACTGCTCGATCATCACGCGGCGGAGATCTGGCAGCCGGACATCAATTGGTGCGGCGGGCTGACCGAGTTGCGTCGCATCGGCGCCTTAGCGGCTGCTTACGATATTCCCGTCATCTTGCATGGCGGAGGACGGCACGATGGTGTCCATTATCTTATGGCCAACCCCGGCAGCCCCTGGGCGGAGATGTTCATGCCCGCCCCCGGTGGGCCTGACATCGTCTATGAACGTTACGAACAGGACTATCGTCTCACCCGAGGTCCCGAGGGAATCTACACTCGCCCGTCGGAAAGGCCGGGCTTCGGCCAGGAAATCGAAGTGGTCGGATGGCTAAGGCGTTTTCGTGGTCCCGGAACGCGGACGCGCTACGGGCTTGGGGGGCTTGCCGCACGCGCCTCCGTGCCACCCCACCCCGTCCCCCAACGCAGGAAGGGACAGAGCCGCACCCGCGAGGGTGCGGTTGAGGCCGCCCGTTATATCGGGCGCCGCGTGAGCACATCGAGTCGCTCGACGTGGTGAGCGAAGGTCTTGTCCCAGCACCCGCGCGATTCGCAACCTTGACCGCAGGCCGCGCCCGCAGCTCTGTTTGATCAAATCTTGTCGTAGTAGCGCCGGCGGCTCTCGCGGTCGGGAATCGGCAGCCGTTCCTTGACCGGCGCGAGCGGCGGGAACGGTTTATTCGGCAGCGTTTGGTACCAATAGGCGACCGACGAGTAGTCATTGGCGTGAACGTTGTCGTGACCGTGTTCAATCGAGAACTTGATCGACTTGTCGAACATGACGGGGTCCTCGACGTGAAAGCGGTACATGGTCCACTTGCCGGAAAACCTCCCCGGCCCCTTAGTAGGCCCGCCGGCGTAGGAGAGACCGTGGTAGGGCGTGGAATGCTGCCCGCCGGGGTAGGTCATCGCCGCGCAGAAGTAGTCTTCCGTTCCGCTTCCCGTCATGGACGGCTGCTCCTCGCCGTCGATCCAAAACGAGTCGTCGCCTTCTCCATACCAGCCCTCGCCGGGCATCGGGTCGATGTGGTCGACGGAAAGATTGCAGCCGACGTAGTGGCCGCGGCCGGTGGCTTCCAAAATCAAGTAATTCTTGCTCAGATCCTGATTGAGCCTTTTCCAGAGAATGTCCCAGACGTTCGAGCGGTCACCCAAGTCGACCGTCGCCTCGGTGGGATTTTGCCGCCGCCACTGAGCGTGGAAGCGCAGGGCGTCGTCGGGAAGCGCATCGTACTCCTCATAGTCGACGTAATGAAAAATAGCGGGGACCTGTTCACTGCCCTGATTTTCGATGGTCAACCGGGCGCCCTTGGCAAACGGCATCGGGAAAAAGCAGTTGAAACCGGCCTGGTTGCTTGCTTGCGCCTGCCCGCCGGTGACCATGTTCAGCGGCAGTGACCAGTAGTTGGACACCCGCGCATGCCCGACACCAAAGAAATCACCGAGGGGCGACTCGATGCTGGGATTCGACTGACCGTCCCAGTAGGCGCGGAACACGAGCTTGCGCAAGTGCTCGGACTCGTTGCTGGCGGCCACGATCCAGATGTGCCGGACGCACCCGGCGCCCTCAAGGTCGGCCATCTCATAAGTCGCGCCGGGCTCGATGCGTCCGTGGTCGACATTTCCACCGGTTGGGTCCGAGCTGGAGTGACGGCGGCGGCGTCCGGGGCGGGCCACAAAGAGCTGACTCAGGCCGCCCGGAGCGTTGGCCGCGCCGCCTCCTGGGCGCGGTGGAGCGGCCGCCAGCGGCGTCAAAGCAGCGGATGACACTGCCGCCGCCCCGCCCAAACCAAAGAAGCGCCCCATGAACTGACGGCGTAGAACATTCTTCAACATGGCACTCCAACCTCCTTTAAAGGGATTCCAGCGCCCGCTGAGTCTAACACAGCCACTTCGGTTTGCGCGCTAGCCGCTGGCGCTCATGAGGATCGAGACGAGCTCTTGACCGCCGAAAGGCGTTTCTGAAACCGTGAGGCCCATCAGCTGAAAGCCTTCTTCCCCGGCTCGGTTTAGCTCCTTCTCCATCGTCTTCGTTTTCCCCAAAGCTTTCCTCCATAAGCTTCTGTAGCGCAGGGCTGGGCGGCTGTTGTGCCCAGACCTGCGGCCGGTGGCGTTTTTCGGAACGACCCATCCGAAGAATCACTCCCCTTGCACGCCGCCGAAACCACCGGCATGATGAACTGGATGTCACGCCTCCGTCGTCCCATTTTGCATTCGCGCTTCTTTTTCGTCACCACAATCTGCGGAAAGGGCTGCGCCCGTTCGACCAGCCTGAACTTGAATTACTGACCGATTGCCTCGCTAGGGTTCGCGAGCGTGTCCCCGTATCGATCTGTGCCTACTGTGTGATGCCCGACCACCTGCACGCCATTCTGTTTGTGCAGGAAGGCACGACAATTTCGGACGTCATGATGCGTTTCAAGATCTCCGCCTCAAGACGGATTAGGCCCCTGCGGGGTCACGCGTTTTGGCAGAGACGGTTTTACGACCGAGCGTTGAGAACGCGAGGCGAATACGACGAAGCTTTTGATTACATCCACCGCAACCCAGTCCAGCGGGGGTTGGTTCAGAACCCGTTGGATTGGCGCTGGTCGAGTGCCCGCTGGGTCGCACAGAGAATAGGTCCCATTGAGGTGGACGAGGTAAGGTTACCGCTCAATACGTCAGACCGGATATAGAAAAAGCCGCAGGTCTGGGCAAAACGACCGCCCAGCCCTGCGCTACGGGACTACAGAAACCGACAACTGAGCCTCCGCAGAAGCTCTGCCGCAGTCCCTTAAGTCGTCTCCAGCCACTGGCGAGAGCACGTGACAGTCGTGCTCCTCCATACACGGCGAGCTTCGGGAGGCAAATTCTTCCAGATAGGGTTGCAAAAGCCGGAGCAGCGGCTGTACCTCACGCAGGTACGGC
Organism: Bryobacterales bacterium; assembly: GCA_965206025.1. Lineage (GTDB taxonomy): Bacteria > Acidobacteriota > Terriglobia > Bryobacterales > UBA6623. The sequence goes on from CBDBIU010000005.1 coordinate 1,569,238, forward strand.
CGAGCATCAATCTTGTTCGGGCACGCAGATGAGTAGACAATCCAAACGAGTTCGCCTGATGTGGTCCGATCGATGTCGAATGGGAAGATCCGGCAATCCACTGGTCGCACGTTGTAGATCGTGCACTTCCCCTGTCGATAGAAGTAGCACGCACCCTCCCTTGCCTTCATTGTTGACAGGTGTCCCCCAGGGGGCGGCTGGCAAAATTCCTCGCGACTAAGGCCCGTCTTCGCGGTAATCCTTTCCACATCCTTCGGCGTGAGGACAGGTAGGTCCACACTCTTGCCCGTACAACAGTTGAGCTCTGCGGGACAGTTGTTGCAGAAACTGAAGTGGCCAGGGGAGTTCACATCGCTACCCCAATGCGAGTCCATTTGTACGGACTCGCTTTAACTTCATCCTCAGAGGTCTTCGAGAAAAACGCGTTCCGCCCAACAAATCCCTTGCCGACATATCGCAGGAGGATCGCGCCTCGTTCGTACTCTTCTTTATCCGTTGAATCGTACGTGCCAGACAAGATCAGGTTCTGGAACGTGCCAGAGAACTCGTAGATCGTCTCCTCACCGTCCTCTTCCAGAACGATTTTGGCGCTCACTTTTCGTCCGCGCTGTCGAAGATCGACCTTCTCCTCATAGGACTTCCCATCTTCCTCGAATTCCGTCTTCCATTTCCCAGCGATTCTCGGTTCATTCGTCCCAAATCGCAACCAGATGTCAGGGACCACATTACGAGCCAGCCAGACAATACCCAGAACCGCAAGACCTGACAGGATGCCCGGCACAATCTGATCTAGCGTATCCATGGCCCCATAGTCTAGCAGCTAGACCCCTTGGCACCCCCTGCCCTGCTGCTACAATTGCAGTAGCATAACAAGGACATTATGTTGGGCTGCGGCGGCTCCACTCACGCTTTTTTCTCCAAAAGCTCCGCAAACAGCTCCTCGTACCGATCAACGATCGTTTCCCAGTCGTAGCGCCGCCTGGCGGCTTCCATGGCGGCTTGGCCCATCTGCTGCCGCTCGTCGGGAGAAAGAGCGGCCACGTGGTTCAACGTGGAAGCAAGCGCATCTTCGCTCGGTTGATAGGGGAAGCCCACATCGCCCGAGACTTCCCGGTTTTCCGGCGTGTCGAGAAAGAGCACGCAACAGCCGCGTCCCATGGCTTCGATGAGAGCGGGGTGAGTTCCTCCGACTTCCGTCGCATGGATGTAAGCGAAACAGTGCGAAAGCAACTCATGGCAGCCGGTCCCGTAAATAGAGCCGGGAAATAAAATGCGCGGATCCTGGGTCTGCTTCACCCTCCGAATATAGTCATGGGAGTAGGGGGCATCGCCGACGATAACCAACTTCCGCCGGTGGGAAGTCCGCTCAAAGGCTTTCACCACGAGCAAAGCATTGTTTTCCGGCTCCAAACGGCTCACATAGAGAAAGTACTCGCCCGGCCTGAGACCCAGCCGATCAAGCGCTTTGGTCGTCTCCAGCTTCCCGGCCTGAGCTCCATAGGCGATCAGACGAGTCGTCTTGCGGTAGCGCTCGAGATAGTAATTTTGGATCACCGCGGCGTCGGTCACGACCTCGCTGGGAAACCAAGTGGCTAGCCGCTCCGACAGGCGGTACCAACCGCGCGCCGGCGCGTTCCACTTCCGGCGCTTGCGTTCCAAGCCGTCGACGTTCAGCACCGTGGGCATCCCCAGCAATCGGGGAGCGATGGTAAAAATCGCATTGGCAGCGTTGCAATAGAGGGCGATTTCCCGGCGATGCGACAAAAGGTGCAGTGTCGAGAAGAGCGTATGAACGACCGTATCCAAATACTTATGCCGGATGGCGGGGAGCAGGACCAGCTCGACCCCGCGAAACAGCGGCTCCCACGGGCCGACGTTTTGAGTGCGGCAATAGACGGTTACCCGGTGCCCGCGCGCAGCCAGGCGCACGGAGAGCTCTTCGGCGAATGTTTCAAAACCGCCGTAGTTGGCGGGAATCCCGCGGGTGCCCAAGAGGGCGATTTTCATCGCTTACGATCGGGCGACAGACAAAGGTGGAGCCGGGACGTCGTCGGGGACCTCCATCGGCAGGCTAACGGGGCTAAAGCGAAACCACTGGACCATGTAGGCGTCTTCGACGCGCCGGCGGCTCTGAATCAAGCGCCGCTTGCGCATCACTTGGCCCCAATCTCGGGCCAGCATATAGAACGCCCTCAGCGAGGAGCGCTCGACCAACAAGCAGTAGAAGAGGATGCCCAAGTCCCGCACGGTAATGGGCACGGCGTTGCGTAGGTAGACGCCGGCGGTGATGTTTTTCATGCGCATCAGGAAGCGATTCTTTACCGAGTGCATGTTGATTTCCGGCGGCAACATGCGGCGCATGCCGGGGCGAAGCTTTCGCACGTGATAACCAAAGGCATGAGGCACATAGACGCACTTCCAGCCCAGCAACTGCGCGCGCCAGGCGACGTCGGCGTCTTCGCGGTAGGTGAAGAAATCGGGGTCGAAGAATTCGCCTTCCACCGAAACGTCCTCGATCATCTCCCGCCGGTAGCAGGCGGCCGCCGCCGTGGCGCCGAAAACGAACTCGTAACTTCGGAAATGCCCGTTGTCGGATTCAAGGCAGCCGCGGTCGAAGTGGCGGAGCATGGGCGTGAAATAAATCCCGGTAGAGTCAACCACCTGCTGGTCGGGAATCTGGAACGACGCGTCCATCATCATCAGCTTGCCGCAAACGGTGCCCACGCAGGAATCAAGTTGCGCCGCCTGCATCAAACTCGAGATGAAATTCGGCATCAGCAAGACGTCAGGATTGAGGGTCAAGACCCAGCCGCCGCTGGAGAGAGCGATGGCTTGATTCTGGGCGGCGGCGAAACCGATGTTTTCTTCGTTGTAAACGACAGTGCAGCGGTCCTCGAATCGCTCCAAGATGTCGGTCGTGCCGTCCGTGGAAGCGTTGTCGATGACGATCACTTCGACGGGCACATCGCGTTGGTCAAGCACCGACTCCAAGCAGCGCCGGATGAAACGGCCGCTGTCATAGGTCACGATAGTCACGGAAACGAGGTCGTTTTTAAACATGAACTCAGCTCGATCGATATTCAATTCTGGAGGAATGATCCGCGGGCGCGGGAACATGGCGGGGCCTTTGGTGACCTCCGCCTACCACTAGTTTCATCACTTGTGCGTAAGCCTTCCGTTGTCCGGCCTCTCCCGCTCGCAGCCAAACCACAAGCCAACGAAGCGCCACGCCCGCCAATATCATCGGTCGCAAACAGTGGAAGGCGGACGAGGGGAAGTGTTTATGAGCGAAACATAAAAGGTTACCATACCAAGCCAGTTGGCGTTGTTCCACTGAAAGGCCCTGTACCGAGCGCGCTCCTTGATGTCGGGCAAGGGCCGTTGGGACGTAGCAGATACGGTAACCGGCCAGGCAAATTCTCAGGCACAAATCCACGTCTTCAAACCAAATGGGGGTAAAGTCCTCATCCAAGGGGCCAACCTTTTCCAAGACCTCCCGGCGGACCATCAGAAAAGCTCCAGCGGGCTGGTCGACGTCCTGGGGGCGCTCGGGATCCCAGTTCAGCCTCCGATAGCGGCGGTTAACAGGATTCGAGGGCCAGAGGCGGTTCAGCAGCAACACTTCACAAGCCAGGGCCGCCGGCGTTGGGAACGAGCGCACATTGAACCCGACCTGAGGACGGCCGTCCGTGTCGACGAGCCGGCCGCCGACGGCGCCGACATCCGCGATGAGACACTGGCGGACCATGTCATCCAGGGGAGTGAGCAGCGCGGCGTCGGGGTTTAACAGCAACACAAGCGGGCTTGAAGAGGCTCGAACCCCTTGATTGACGGCGGCGGCGAAGCCCCGATTCTCGGGGTTGCGGATCAGCCTGACGGTGGGGAACGTTTGCTCAACAATGCGGCAACTATCATCGGCCGAGGCGTTATCCACCACGATGGTTTCGGCCACCGCCTCCAGAGACCGCAAGCAACCGGCCACCGAACGGGCCGAGTTGTAGGTCACGACGACGACCGAGACGTCAGTCTTCATGCACAGTTCTCCGCAGTTCGCGGCGCCAGCCGGAAGTACCATTTCCAATAGGCGTCCCAGCTTGTCGCTCCCTGAATCCTCGCTATGTCGGCCTCGCTGGAGCGCAGGATGCCGGCCAGCCGGTCTCCACGCCGCAGGGCTTGCGAGGCGCGGCGCAATCGGTCAAAGCGACGAATTCCCAGCCACAGCCCTCGCATCCAAGCCGACGCCCCGCCCCGCGAGACGGCCAACCCGGCCCAAAGCAACTGCGCCGTCAGAATGGGCCGCGCGTAAAGCATCAGCAGCCGCGTGGGATAAAACTTGGCCAGCAGCAGCAGTTGGTGGCAGGTTATCCACTCGACCATCGCGCTGCTCCAGGCTCCCGAAGTAGCGCTGCCCCGGTGATAGGCGACGGCCTGGGGAACATAGATCCCCGCAAGACCCGCGACAGCCGCCCGCAACCCCAAATCGACGTCCTCCAGATAGGCAAAGAACGCTTCCTCAAAAGGGCCGACCCGTTCAAAGAACGTCCGCCGGAAGAGGCTGGCGGTCGCCGAGGGGAAATACGTCAGGCGGCGGACGCCGAATTCAGGGCCGTCCTGTTTGCCGTGTCCCAACCGCCAGGCGGTCCCGCCGCGGCAGACGGCGTCGCCCGCGCCGTCGATCTGGGCGCGCCGATCGAAATCGAGAGTCTTGCCGGTAGCGAACCAAACGTTCTTGGAGCTCATAGCTTGCAAAAGTTGGGAGAGCCAGTCCGGCGTCAGCTCGACGTCATTGTTCAACACCGCCACCCATTCCCCTCGGCAGGCGGCAATACCTCGGTTTAGCGCCCGGCTGACACCTTCGTTTCGGCCCAGCCGCAACACCTTAAATCCCTCTCGCTCAGCGGCCGAGGCGGACTCGTCGGTCGAGCCGTTATCCACGACGAGGACTTCTACCTCCACGCCTTGAGGAAGCCTTTGCTTGCGAATCGATTGCAGCAGCGGCATCAACAGGGCTTGCCGGTTCCAATGGGGAATAAGAATTGAGACCGTCATCCAAACGCTCCGGGGAGCGTACCAGACGCGGTAAATAGGCGGGCTATCCTTAATTAGCACAACCCCGCGCCTAGAAGCAAGCCAGCCCACGTACAAGCTGACCGACCAGCACCCTTGAAAGGTGGAAGCAAATGCTCTAGAATCGCGCTGTCATCCCGGGAGCGCGAATCCCCGCCAAACGAAAGACGGCTCGCTTTCCGGCGGTCGATCCCGAGGAGCCTTGAAATTGCCAAGTCGGCGTAAAAGAAGGTCTTCCCAAAAGCAAGCCACGAGAAAAACAACACCCGGCCGCGATGGCCCTAGAGGGGTCTTTCGGGGCATTCAGCCCAAGCGATTTGTCTTCGGCACAGCCGCCGTTTTTCTCAGTACGTCAGTCTCCCTATTGGCGGTTGAGCTAGTCCTTCGCCGCACCGTTGAAGGCAGCTGGTCCGCAGTCTTCGGCAACCTGATTTCCGGGGGCGTCCCCTATTCGAACCCAGACGCGGATCAGTGGGTCATCTCCGACCCGGATCTCGGCTACCGTCTGAACCCGGAGCACCCCAACAACAACTCGCTGGGCCTCCGCAACCCCGAGATCAGTATTAGAAAGCCCGTGGGGACGAAGCGAATTCTCGTGCTGGGAGATTCCGTCGCCGCCGCCGCGGACGGCTTTGTCACCATTCTGCGCCAAAGGCTAAAGGATCGGGTCCAAGTCATTAATGCGGCGGTCCCCGGCTACACAATCTACCAAGAACGGCATTACCTCGAGCGAGACTTGCTCCGCCTGGAACCGGACCTGGTCGTGCTGCAGTACTGCACGAACGACAATCACAAGTTCCTCCACCGTTTCGATTCCGAAGGTCAATTTCTGATCACCGAGGAAGCTCGGCGGGCCCTGGTTCCCGATCAACGGGACGCCTTGTCTTGGCTGCCCAAAAACAGCTACCTGGCGTTCCGCCTGCGGTTCGCCTTATTGACATGGCGCAGGGAGCAAGAGTCGGGCTATCCCTGGGACAAATTGCCGGACTTGGCTACGGCATGGCGGGATGAGAGCTGGGAGGAATACAGCCGGCACGTCTTTGCCATGCACGAGATGCTGAGGGCCGTCGGCAGCCGTCTGGTTTTGGTCGCGGCGCCTCTGGCCGCGCAGTTCGATCCAGGAATGCTGCGCCACGACGCCCGCTACGTCCTCAAGCCTCAGTCGAAATTGGCCGCGCTCTGCCGACGAGCGAATGTTCCCATGCTGGATCTCCATCCGGTGTTTTACAGGCACCAGGGCTGGAAGCTATATCGAGGAGACGGCATCCATTTCAACGAGAGGGGCCACGAGGTGACGGCCGATGCGCTGATGAATTTTCTCGAGTCGAACCGGCTTGTTCCACCGAACTAGCCCGCGTTTCTCACCACGACCGCGGTGGATGAGGCGAAAGGCCCGGCGGTCATGGCTCGCGGCAACAGTTTGTGTGCCACTCCCTGCGTACAGTCATGTTGGCAGGCGGGCGCGATGAATCGCGCCTCTACATCCCTGACGGCGGGTATTTGCTTCCACTTCTACCTTCGGCTGGTGAGAGAAGCGGGCTAACCCCACAAGGCCGATCCCTGGACAATCACATTGGCCTTGCCCCACTGCCGTCCGGCGAGGGCAAGGGGCTGCCCAGGGGAAGCAATCAGGTGGAGCGCTCTTCTTCTCCAGCCGCTTCACCGCCGTCTTCGACCGCGGAAGCCCCGCTCGCCGCCGCCGGCGCCTCGTCATCGCCGCCGATCTCGCCTTCGCCCAACAAGCCGTTGCTGATCTCTTCCAGCTCCTTCAGGGAGGGTAGCTCCGACAGATCGCTAAGGCCGAACTGCACCAAAAAATTCTTGGTCGTCCGGTAGAGCATCGGTTTGCCGATCACTTTCTTGCGGCCGGCCGTCGTGATCAGCTTGCGGCTCAAAAGCGTGTGGACCACACCGGTGACGTTGACGCCCCGAATGGCTTGAATCTCAGGGATCGTCGCCGGCTGCTTGTAGGCGATGACAGAGAGTGTTTCAAGCGCCGGCAGCGAGAGCTTCAGCTTCGGCCGGAGCGTCCCGACGAAACTCCGCACCGCCTCGTGGTGCTCGGCTTTGGTGGACATCTTGTATCCATTGGCCACGGCGCGGATTTCCACGCCTCGCTCGCGTTTGCGAGACTGCTCCATCAGCGCCTGCAAGTCCGCTTTGACGACGTCGGGGGGCAGATCGAGTCCGCCGGCGATCTGCTCCAGGGTCAGCGGCTCGTCCGCGACGTAGACGATCGCTTCCAGAAGGGACCGGCGTTCGGTCTCGTCGGGCAGAAGGGACGGGAGCGTGGGTTGTTCGCTCACTCGGAGTACTCCGCTTCGACGGCGAGCAGCGGCTGTTCGCTGCTGAAGACGACATCGAACATCTTGTGTTTCCGCACGACGATTTCGCCGAACAGTTCGTCCTGCCGCAGGATGATCGCCTGCATGCGCACCATTTCGAGCACGGCCAACAGAGTGGCCAGCATCGCCCGGCGGCTGGGCTGGCGTTCGAAAACCTCTCGCAACACGACCGGTCGGTCTTCTCCCCGCAGCAGGTTTTTCAAGTACTCGATGCGGCTCTCTACGGAGACATCGCCGCCCGGCACGTCGAAACGGGGCCGGTTCTTGGCCCTTTCCAGCACGCTCTGAAAGGAGTTGACCAGATCGAAGACGGAGACGGCCAAGCCCAGCTCATCGGCTTCGTCGAGAAAAGCCGCCAGCGGCGGATTCGACCATACATTCTCCTCGACGAGACGTTTCTGCTGGAGCATCTGGGCGGCCTGGATGAACTTCTCGTGCTCCAGCAACTGCTGAACCAGCTGTTCCCGCGGATCTTCCTGCTCCGCCTCGGGAAGAGTCGGGTCGCGGGGCAGCAACATCCGCGACTTGATTTGGATCAGCGTCGCCGCCATGAAGACGAACTCGCCGCCCAAGTCGATGTTCAACTCCTTCGCCTGGCGGAGATAGTCCAGGTACTGGTTGGTGATCTTCGCAATCGGGATGTCGTAGATGTTGATCTTCTGCTTGCGGATCAGATCGAGCAGCAGATCAATCGGGCCGGCGTATTGTTCCAATTTGACGCCGAATGAAGCGCCGTCCTCCGCGCTTCGAGGCCCGTCCTCCGGCGGCTGGTCGTCGGGGCCGGGGGTCTCTTCGGGTGGGGTGGGGGATGGAGTGGGGTCACTCACGGCAGATTCGTTATGCCTGCACTTAATTTAAGAAGACGGCGGTCTGACCGCCTCAGGCCCAAGATTCGTTCTCAGAGGAAGCTAGTCCGCGAACTTGCCTCAGGCTCTCTAAACTTTAGCACGGGGTTTTAGTCGTGAGGTTGGCTAGCGGCGCCGGTAGCAAGGGCCCCCCCGGCCGGCCTGTCCTTAGACGCGAGCGTGGCCTCCGTGGCCTCGATGTGTGGCCACCGGCGGGTTTTCGACGAAGCGGGCCGCGGTCGCTCCAGATAGTGGCCTGTCACTGGCGTTCCAGGCTCAGCTTCTTGTTCTCGCACACTCTCGCCATGCCCGATTCGGAGCCGCGAACGCCAGTGAGCGGCCATGGGGTAGGGCCAAGCCTGTGCGTCACCCAATAGAGATAAAAACCGGCGCGTTTTCGAATCGTGAACTTACGCAACCAAGCAGGCTACGCGTTCGTCCCGCCGTCGGCATTCAGACACGCGCCCGTCAAATAGCTGCTTTGCGGTCCCGCCAAGAACGCGACCAGGTCCGCGATCTCCTCCGGCTTGCCGTAGCGACCGAGCGCCGTGCGGGGCGTCAGGATGTCCGCGAAAGGGCCTTGAGCGGGGTTCATGTCCGTATCGATCGGCCCAGGCTGAACACAGTTCACGGTGATGCCCCGGGGGCCGAGGTCGCGTGCCCAAGCCCGGGTCAAACCCGCCACGGCGAACTTGCTCATCGTGTAGAGCCCCAAGTTCGCCAGCGGCATGCTTTCCCCGAAAATGCTCCCGATGTTTATGATGCGGCCTCCTTCCCCCATCACCCTGGCCGCCGACCGGGAGACGACGAAAACACCTCGAACGTTGACATTCATGGCGCGATCGAAGTCCTCGTCGGTCGTCTCTTCAAGAGACGCGGACGACAATACGCCGGCGTTGTTGACCAAGATGTCGAGCCTACCGAAACGCTCGACGACCTTGTCGACCAACCCCGCCGCGTCTTTCGCATTCCCCGAGTCCGCCCGTATCGCTTCCGCCTCAGCGCCTTGCTCGCGACAAGCCGCTGCTACAGTTTCAGCCGCCTCCCCCGACCGCGAGTACGTGATTGCAACATTGGCGCCGTCGGAGGCCAGCCGACGGGCGATTGCCGCCCCAATGCCGCGGCCGCCGCCCGTGACCAGCACCGTTTTCCCCTGCAAGCTCATTTACCCTCCTCGACAGTCCCCCGGTTGGGCAAGTCCAAGGCGTTAGTTGTCGCTGATACAGAACAACTCGTCCTGGCTCCGCAAGAAAAGATCGCCGCCGACGATCACCGGGGAAGAGACGAACATCTCCTCGCCCATTTTGTTCGTTGCCAGAACCTCGTAGCTCTTGCCGAGTTTAAGAACGATGACGTCTCCTTCTTCACTGGCAAGATATAGTTTACCGCTCGCAGCCACCGGAGAAGCCTTGAACGAGTAGGCCTCGGGCAGCCGCTGCTGGTGGTAGAACTTCTCGCCGGTCTTGGCGTCCAACGCACTCACCATCCCGCGATCGGTCACAAAGTAGAGGATGCCGTCGTGCAGCACAGGGGAAGCGGTGTAGGAGTTGCCTTTTTGATTTGTCCACTTGATGTAGTCGGGGTTGTCGGTCAGGTCTCCCTTGCCGCCCAGCTTGACGGCCAGCGCGTTCGCATCGCGCCACCCTGTCATGGCGATCACCATTTCGTTATCGACGCTCACAACGGCCGGAATCGCGTTGCCCCCGAGCCCGCCGGCTTCCCAGATCAGATCGCCGTTGTCGAGATCATAGGCCCGAATGCGGGTCGAACTGGTGATGAGTTGCTTCCGCCCTTCGTATTCCACAACGATCGGCTGCGGCCAACTGCTATGCTCGTCGCGCTCGGAGCGCCAGAGTTCCTCGCCGTTCCGCTTGTCGAGCACAACGACGTAAGACTGGCCCTCGTGGTCGTTCTGGATCACCAGGCTGTTCCCGTGGACGACCGGAGCGATGCCCTCGCCGAACGACAGCCGCATCTGAAGTTGGCCGAGGTCCTTCTCCCATTTGAGGTTGCCCACAAGGTCATAGGCGTATAAGCCCCGCGAACCGAAATTCACGTAAAGCGTCTCCTCGTCGATCAGCGGCGAATTCGAGGCGAAGCTGCCATATTGGCGGTGGTAGCCCTCGTGCGGCGTCTGCTCGGCCGCGGTCTTCTCCCAAAGAACCTCGCCCGAGTTCTTGTCGATCGCCATCACCACGAACTTGTGGTTGACCAACAAGCCCGAGCCGCCGCCGTGGCCCCGGCCGCCGAAGCCGCCACGCCGGCCGCCGGGCCCGCCGCCCGGCCCTCGGTCGCCAAAGGCCTCTTGCATGATCGCGCGGAACTTTCCGCGCTCCTCATCGTTGAGTTCCCACGGACCCCGGCCCTTAAGGAGTTCCTGCGCCTTCGTGCGATGCTCTTCGGGCAAACGCTCCAGAAAGCGGCTGAAATCAAAGCCTCCGCCACCCGGACCACCGGGACCGCCGGGTCCCCGCGCACCCCGAGGAGGGCCACCCGGACCGCCGGGGCGTCCTCCGCGGCCCCCCGCCGCAGCTTCCGGAATAGGTTCGGTGGGTACGGCCGTCGTCACGAAAATAGTGTCCCCCCAGATCACGGGCGTCGAGTTGCCTTTTCCGGGGATCTTGATTCTCCACTTGACGTTTTCGGTGTCCGAGAAATGCAACGGACCGTCACTCTCGGCGACTCCGTTGTTATTCGGGCCACGCCATTGGCGCCATGAGTCCTTGGCCGCCGACTCAGCGAATAACGCCGGCACTGTGAGTAGTGAAAGAAAAACGGAGATTGCGGCTGCTCTGAGGTTCACCATGAATCATCCCCCCGGAATAGATCGTCTTGAGGAAGACGAAAATCGGTCCCCCATAAAGGTTAACAGGGTGGTGAGTTTCTGTCTGTGCGGCGAGCCACGTTCACCGGGCCGCGAGCGCGAGCGAGCGGCGATGGGCCTCTGCCCCACCCAAGGGGATAAACGCCGGTGCCCTGACCCTCGTACAAGTGTGATTTTCGACGGGGTGACCCGGCTGCGCGCGCTGTCCGCCGAAGATGGTTCATCCGCTGCCCCCATCGGACTCTCGTGAAGCACCGCCGGCTGTCCAGAGCGCTGTTTGGGTCACTTGACATCGTCGAGCCGACCAGTGATGATCTACTACGAGCCTGCGGGTCTCCCCAGGTGGCGAGACCCGGGAAGGGAAAGCGCCGCATCTTTTCTGATTGAGAATTCTTGACTGTGAGGTAATAAAACCATGCAAATGCTGATCGCCGGCGACTGGGTGGACACATCCGACAAGATTCCGGTGCTGAATCCTTTCGACAACACGGAAGTTGATACCGTCCCCAAAGCGACTCCCGACGACATCGATCGGGCGCTGGCCTACGCGGTCGCCGGGGCCAAGACGATGCGCAAGATCTCGGGTTTCAAGCGCTATGAAATGCTGATGCGCGCGGCCCAACTCATGGACGAGCGAATCGATGATCTCGCTCGGACGATCACGCTCGAAGAAGGTAAGATCCTCGGCGAGTCGAAGATCGAGGTTGCCCGTGCCGCGGAAACGATACGGCTCTCGGCGGAAGAGGCCAAGCGTATCGGAGGGGAAGTCCTGCCGCTCGACGGCGCCCCGAATGCTGTCAACCAATTCGGATTTACCCTGCGAGTCCCCTGCGGAGTCGTCCTGGCCATCACCCCGTTCAACTTCCCGTTGAACCTGGTCTGCCACAAGGTCGGGCCGGCTCTGGCCGGCGGCAACTCGGTGGTCATCAAACCCGCCACCGACACGCCGCTGATTGCGTTGAAGTTCGCGCAAGTACTGCTCGACGCGGGCGTGCCGCCCGAAGGCGTGCAATGTGTAACCGGTTCGGGAGGTGAAATCGGCGACATCCTGGCCAGCGATCCTCGGGTACGCAAGATCAGTTTCACGGGAAGCCGCGACGTCGGCGAGAGGATCTGCCGTACGGCCGGCATCAAGAAGGTCACCATGGAGCTGGGCAGCAACGCTCCCGTCATCGTCCTGGCCGACGCCGATCTGGAAAAAGCCGCCGCATCCCTGGCGATCACCGGGTACGCTAACGCGGGCCAGGTCTGCATCAGCGCGCAGCGCGTGCTGGCGCACAAGGATGTCTACAGCGACCTGATCGATGCGCTCACTCCGAAAGTGGGTGCGCTGACCGCGGGCGACCCGCTCGATGAAAGCACGAACGTCGGCCCGATGGTGCGGGAAAAAGACGCCGCGCGCGTCGAAGAATGGATCCAAGAGGCCTCCGGGCAAGGCGCCCGGGTGCTGACCGGCGGCGGCCGCAACGGAGCCGTGCTTGCTCCCACCGTGGTGGCGGACGTCAAGCCGGAGATGCGCATCTCGGCCGACGAACTTTTCGGCCCGGCACTGGGCATCACGCCCGTCGAAACCATAGACGAGGCGATCTCTTTGGCCAATGAGTCCAACTACGGCCTCTCCGCCGCCCTGTTCACGGAAAACCTCGACAATGCCATGCGCTTTGCCCGTGAAGTCGATTCCGGCAACATACACATCAACTGGGGAACCGTCTGGCGCGCGGACCTGATGCCTTACGGGGGCATGAAAGACAGCGGCTTCGGCAAAGAAGGTCCCAAATATGCCGTCGAGGAGATGACCGAATCCAAAACGGTCGTCATGCACCTGCGGTAGGTGTCGCCGGCGCGCAGCATTGCTGATTTTGGGGCGGCGCCTACTCATAGCGGCCGCCCTACTCTGCTGCGCCCTATTCGTGTACCAGGCTTCGTTCCATGGTTGAAATTCGCTCACTGGCGGCCATTGTCGCGACGATTGCCATGGTCGTGGTTTCACAGCCCGCAACCGCTGCGGAGCCGAACCTCAAAGCCCTTATCCTCGACGGGCAGAGCAACCACGAATGGCAAAAGACGACTCCGCTGATCGAGAAGGCTCTCGATCAAACAGGGATCTTCGCGGTCGATGTGGCCACGTCCCCGCCGAAGGGGTCCGATATGAGCGGCTTTGGGCCGGATTTTTCAGCCTACGACGTGGTGGTCTCAAACTACACCGACGTTTTCGACGGGGATGCGTGGCCTGGGAAGACCCGAGCCGCGTTTGAACAATACGTCTCACAAGGCGGCGGGTTCGTTTCCGTCCACGCGGCGGATAACGCTTTCCCCGAATGGCAGGCGTACAACGAGATGATCGGGATCGGCGGCTGGGGCGGCCGCGACGAAAAATCCGGGCCATACGTCCGCTTCCGCGACGGTCAAGTCATCCTCGACCACGGTCCCGGACGGGGCGGCAGCCACGGTAAGCGGCATGCCTACCAACTCGTCGCCCGTGACAACCAGCACCCCATCACCAACGGCTTGCCGGCAAAATGGATGCACGCCGAAGACGAGCTTTACGACCGATTGCGCGGGCCTGCCCAAAACATCACCGTACTCGCCACTGCCTACTCCGACCCCGGTACGGGCGGTACCGGCGAACATGAACCCATGCTGCTCACCATCACGTACGGCAAGGGGCGCATCTTTCACACAACGCTCGGCCACGACACACTCGCCATGAGCTGCGCCGGTTTTATCACGACCTTGCAGCGGGGCGCCGAATGGGCGGCCACCGGCAAAGTCACCCAAAAAGTGCCGCACGATTTCCCGACCGCGGATCGGGTGCGGGTCCGCGAATAGCGCCTGCGCTTTAGCCCGCCGCTCTCGCTCGACCTGGCCCGGCGGCTTTGGTCAGCCTGGTTCCTTTGTCATGTAACTCTTTAGTAGTTTCAATGATAGTGGGCCATACTTCAAGTAGTTCTCCAAACTGGCGGACGAGCCGTTTTACAAGCTGCCGGACTTCTTCTTCACTTCCGAGATCCATCAAGTCCAGGGGGACAAAGTATTCCGGCTTCGGCAGCGATTCCCGCAAGATCGCCAAGTATTTCCCGCGATAGGCGGCGTAGAAATCAGGCAAACCCGGTTCCTCGGCCGCGGCCAGCCCAACGCTGAAAGCGCGCCAAAACTCGGTGCGGACCAACTCCTCAAAATCAGCGAGGCTCCCGGAGGCCACCCCCTTCAGGTGAGCGCCAAGCTTCATCAGGGCGATCCGGTCGTCTCCGCCGCCCGATACGTCCGGGGCCGCGCGAATCAGCAACTTCACGATCTCGGGTAATCGCGTTCTCGATGCGCCTTCGAAAAACTGCTCGATCGGTTGGGAACGGCTTGGGGGGGGATCGTGCCAGATGGCCCAGGGCAGGTATCCCAAATAACCGTCTCGGAAGCACTTTCGCAGAACCGCGGCGAAAAGGCCGTCGGAGTTTCTTTGCAGGGGATAAAACGGAGGCAGGAGGCGGCGATGGTCGAGGGAGAGGTTGCCGGCCATGCACAAGGCGCCTTCACTAATAGTGGTTCGTGTAACAGCGCGCAGGAGCTGTCGGCTCTTGACGACCGCCAAATACTCCTCTTGCGAGCGCGTAAGCCGCTCTCGGGAACTCGGCGGGGCATAGAGGTAGCCGGTAGTCCCTACGCCCGAATCTCCGAATATTCCCGCCGAAGCGGTTACGACGCGTCCTCCAAAGGATCGCAAGCGCTGGTCGAAGGCTGGGGTCGCGCGGTCAAGATCGACGCTGGCGGCGTCTTCGGGGGCTGGCAGGCAAGCGCCGACGTCGCGGCCGAGCAGGGCTTCATGGAGCGCGAGGAAATCGTGCTCGACGACAGCGGTCGAGCGCAGGGTTGAGTCGCGGTCAGGGAAGAACCAGAATTCGGTGGGGTCGTGTTGCGAGGTTAGCGCCAGGCCGTCCGTTTGCTCTTCGGGCTTGGCGATTCGACAGACGCTGTCGTCGTCGACGAGCATGTAACATTCGCCGATCGAGTCGAGCAGCAGGGTGTTGCGAGAGGCTCCGATAGTGCGTAGGCAAGGGCCTTCGCCAAGCAGTCCAAAGCGCACGGTCTCGGCGGGCAGGCCGGAAGCATCGATCAGCGCGGTTGCGAAGGTTTCGCGCTGACGTCGGTTTGCGTAGCGAACCGAAACCGAATGCTCGCGGCCAAGAGCTTCGAGCATGGCCTGATTGCGCTCTTCGACGGCGGGGTCGCCGGAGTCGTCGATGACGGCGAACTCCACCGATCGCCCGAAGGCTCGACAGTTTTCGACGTAGCTGAGGAGCGCTCGGCGGAGCGTGTCGACCCGATCCCGCGTCGTTATCCCGATCACGCTGATCCGGGCCGGCGAACGGCGGACCACCGCTCGCCGGCAGCGTTCGATGAGATCGACATCAGAGACGAGCAAGCCCGCCCGCGCGTACTGCTCCAACTGATCCCTCATCGTCGCCAGTTTTCGAGGATTGACCTTGAGGCTTTCTCTGCCGCGATCGGCATAGGCGTGCAGCCGGGACATCCATTTCGCCAGAAAGCCGGGCAGTTTGGCGGTCGAGAGGGTCTTGAGTCCTTCAAGCTCAAGTCCCTGACACCAAGCCTGGGCGTGCTCGCCGATGGGGAGAAAACGCGTGCAGGAGTTCAGCAACCGGATCTGTTCGGCGGAAAGCGACTTTGCAGTCCGGCTAGACTTGGCATAGATTAGATTCTTTGCCTCGCCGAACGGGAGGGATTCGTTTTCCCCGCAGCGATAGCGAGCCTCCATAATGCCGCTAATGTATCAAAGAGACCGCACCGCCTGTATCGTCTACGCCCTGCTGTCGGTCGCGCTTTGTTGGTCGGCGCAGGCTCTGACCGTCCACCACAACTATCAAGGGAACTGGACTGCGCTTTTCCAAACCGGAGACCGGCATCCCATTCCGCGGGTGCTGGAGTCTGAAAACGTCTACAAGTTTGACCACACTCGCGGATACGACGGGCAGTTCTACCACTACGTAGCTCACGACCCGCTGTTGACGAAGGGGTTTTCGAAGCATGTCGATGACCCCAGGCTGCGCTGGCGGAGGATTCTTGTCCCCGGCCTTGCTTTTCTGGCGGCCGGCGGCCAACAGCGGTTGGTGGATAGGGCCTACCTGGGCGTCACTCTGTGCTTCGTTTTCCTGGGTGCGTATTGGCTCGCCCGCTATTGCCGCCTGCATGGGGTACATCCCGCCTGGGGACTTTGCTTCTTAGCTGTTCCGGCGGTGGCGATTTCAGTAGAACGACTGACGATCGACGTCGCTCTGGCCGCCCTGTGCGTCGGATTTGCGGTCTACGCGGTCCAGCCGTCGTGGAGATTAGTGGCTGTTCTCGCGCTTGCCCCGCTAGCCCGCGAAACAGGAATAGGGCTGATTCTGGCATGTGGCCTCGCCGGGTTGATGAAGCGAAGCTGGGGCCTCACGGCTGCTGCTCTCGCTAGTACTCTGCCGTGGCTTGTTTGGTTGGTAGGGTTCGTTCACCCTGCGACTCGGCCTGACCCTTTCTTCTGGCTGTCGAGGTATCCCTTCAAGGGAATCTTTGGGCGGACGCTCCAACTTCCCA
This sequence comes from Bryobacterales bacterium, assembly GCA_965206025.1. Taxonomy (GTDB): domain Bacteria; phylum Acidobacteriota; class Terriglobia; order Bryobacterales; family UBA6623. Next base: position 1,585,902 of record CBDBIU010000005.1, read on the forward strand.
GCCAACTCCTTGCCGAGGACGCCGGCGCTTGGGCAGCGGCATTCGACTACGTGGCGGTACTAGGCATGTGGCTGGCTTTGGGCCAGGCGGTGATGGTGGTGCGCTCCGGCAAGCTCGACCCGGCCAAGCTGGCCACGGCGACGTACGCATTACCGGTGATCTTCGTAAGCAGCTTCCGGGTTTGGTCGGAAGCCTACGCGTTTGGGCGCGTTTTTTCTCCTTTGCTGATCTTCCTCGGTCTTCAGGCGATCAGTAGCCGCTCCCGGTGGCGGCTGCTTCCACTCGGCCTGGTGGCGCTGCGCGTGGCGGCCCAACTGGCAACCCATCTGCCAGGCATCGTAGGTGGTTTGACTCCTTGCCGCTGATGGTTCGCGGCGCTTGGCGTGCCGCCCTTTGCGGCGGTCGTGAGACTCCACTCTTGAGTCTAATCTTTGGCCGGGCCTCGTGCGCCGGGTAGTGGCCCCGCCACGATATTGACGGGCTTCCCCTCGAAGCAGGCGAACAGATTATCGACGGCCAGTTGGAGTCCGGCCTCGAGCGTTTCCGGCGCTGCCCCGCCCGAGTGCGGCGTCAAAACGACGTGGGGAAGCCGGGTGAGGGGATGGTCCTTCGGCAGTGGTTCGAGATCAAAAACGTCCAGCCCGGCCCCGGCGAGACGTCTTTCCTCGAGAGCTGCGATCAAGGCCTGCTCGTTGACGATCGGACCGCGAGCCGTGTTGATGAAAATGGCGCTCGGCTTCATCCGTTGGAACTCGCGCTCGCCGATGAACCCGATGGTCTCGGGCGACTGTCGAAGATGCAAGCTGACGACATCGCTGATTTCGTATAGCTCGTCGAGATCAACGAGATCAAGACCTAATTCCTCGGCAAGCTCAGCGGAGGGATGCATCGTCCAGGCGACAACCCGCATGCCGACGCCCCGGGCGATACGAGCCGTTTGACGCCCGATGGCACCGAGTCCGATGATACCCAGCGTTTTGCCGTGTAGCTGCGTGACCAGTCCACGGGGCCACGACCCTTGGCGCGTTTGCGCGTCAATCCGCGGGATCCGCCGGGCCACGGCTAGCATCAGAGCGAGTGCGTGCTCGGCCATCGCAATCGCCGACACTCCCGGCGTGTTAGTGATCGTGATCCCCAGCCCCGCGGCCGCGGCAAGGTCCACGTGGTCCGTCCCCGTTCCCCACACTGACACGATCTGTAGCTTCGGACAGGCCGCCAGCACCGCCCCGGGAAACTTCGCCGAGGCACGTATACTGATCGCCCCGTCCGCATCTCCGACGCGCTCGACGAGTTCCACGTCGGAGGAAGGAAGGGAATCGTAATAGACAACCTCGGCGCGGTCGAGCAGCGTCCGGTACGCCATGCTCGGCCTCATGACCGGCGGGGCGTCGTCAGGGATGGCTATTTTGAGCCTTTGCATTGGTCGGCTTGGTCGGCTCTTCGCCTAGCTAGTAGCAGCCCGTGGCGAAAGTCGTGCGGGAGCGAAAAATGGGAACTGCCGACAATTCGCCTCCATCATAGCTCTGGAAACAAAGAACTTCACCTGAAGCGAATTGGTTGGCGGATTGTTGTAACACAGCAGCAGCAGCCCGTGGCGAAATCAGCCCTCGGCCGGGGCGGGGAGATCCAGCGTGGGAACCGTGGTTAGTCCGTCTCGCATAAATCTCCGCCCAAATCCTCGGGCGAACGGGTCTGCATGACGTAGGTGACCTGTGTGTTGTTCCCGTTGATTGAAATGGAGGGAAACACGCCGGTGGCGATGGAGATGGCGTCAAAAAGCTCCTCCGCGCAGAGGCGGCGCACAAAGCGCCGGGCGAAATATCGCGCGTGTTCGTCCTTCCACTCAACATCAAAATAAGCCGACAACGGGTAGGCGCTGGATTTCGTGATCAATTTCATCAAATGGCGAAGGTCGAACTCGTGGGCCTCAGCGCGCCACCTCCCTTGTTGGTCGCAGGCGACCGCCACTCATGGCAGTCAAAGTTCCGCGACGCCGGAGTAGAACAAACACATGTTCTTTAGTGTTTCGACCGTCCACTGTGAAACGCGGGCTAGTGCCTCTTAGTGCTTTATTCCTCATAAATCTAGGCGGCTTGACTTGGTTTTCGATCTACGTCATAGTTGTCCGTGGGGTACCATACGTTGGTTGTCAGAGTACCGGAGTGAATGGATTTTCTTCAGTCCGCTTTGGAGCAACTACCGCCAGGGAACGGTCCCTCCTCCTTGCTCGCCGCTACCAGTGTTTGAACGTGGGTTTCTGCTTGTGTTGGTGCCCCTGGGGTCTGAACACGGGCCGCGGCGCGGTAGTTCGCGAGACGCAGTAGTCGTCCGGGCGAATACCGAGCGAGGCGCTGAGAAGGCTTCGGAGCGCTAGGACCGGCGTCAATCTTTCAGGAAGTCCTATGTTCGAGTCCCCACGTTTCAAGAAGTACTTCCTTCCGGGTTTCGTCTTCCAGTCGATGGTCATTGGCGGAGGGTATGGGACGGGGCGCGAGCTGGTCGAGTTCTTCCTGCGATACGGCCCGCTGGGCGGGCTGCTGGGGATGCTGTTCGTCTCCACCGTGATCTGGTGCGCGGTGTGCGCGGTGACATTCGAGTTGGCGCGCATCACCGGCTCGTATGACTACCGCACCTTCACTCGGCAGCTGCTGGGTCGCGGGTGGGTTCTTTACGAGATCTGCTATCTGGTCATGATGCTTCTCGGGCTGGCGGTCATCGCCGCCGCGGGGGGAAGCATCGTCGAGGAATCCTTCTCGCTTCCCTACTATGGCGGCGTCGTCGGCATGATGGCTTGTGTCGGCTTTCTCGTCTTTCAGGGAACCCGGGTCATCGAGAAGTTTTTCTCGATGTGGTCTCTTGTTCTCTACGCCGTTTACTTTGTTTTGTTTGTTTGGAGCTTGTCCCAGTTGGGCGCCGGGGGCGTCTGGGGCCTCCTCACGGAGGAAATCAAGCCGGGTTGGTTCTTGTCGGGGATCAAGTACGCTGCGTACAACTTGGTGCTGATTCCCGCCCTTCTGTTTTGTGTTCGCCACGTGCGGACTCGCAAGGAAGCCATCAGCGCGGGGTTACTGGCCGGCCCGATTGGAATCATCCCCGGCTTCTTCTTTTACCTGGCCATGGTGAGCCAGCATCCGGGGATATTGGAGCACACGGTTCCGGTCAACCATGTGCTGGAAATCCTGGGATCGATTTCTTTTCAGTTCATTTTCCAGATTGTCCTGCTGGGCACGCTCATTGAGTCGGGCAGCGGGGTGATCCATGCGTTCAATGAAAGGATCGCCGGTGCGTACGTCGAGAGAGAGTCTCAGATGCCGGCATACTTACGTCCCTTGATCGGCGTGCTGTTGTTGGCGATTGCTTCGGGGGTTGCCCAATTCGGCCTGAAAAACCTCATTGCACAGGGCTATGGAACCGCCACGTGGGGTGTCCTGCTGGTTTACGTGGTGCCGGTGCTGACCCTGGGAGCGTGGAAAATCATCAGGACGAAAGAAGCGCCCCTGCCGGAGTCAGGGGAAGTCTAGCCCGCATTTCTCACTACCTGACGGCCAAAGCACACGATAGGCTCGCCATCACAGCGTTGCGCTTGCTCGCCATGCACAACCTACTTTCCCGGTCGGACGCTGTCGAGGCGGTGAAAGTCCTCCGCCGGCAGCGGCGCTTCGCCCAGCAGCGCCTCGCCGGACTGGCCGATGTCGAGCGCTCCCGGAGGGACTTTTTCCAGCAAGGCCATGCTCTGACACCCGCGAGCCAGCCTTCTCGGGGCATCGAGTATAATCACCTCTAGCTCGCTTTTCTCACCACGCGACGACCGCGCCGTCAGCGGACAAAGCCGGTGGGACAGGCTTCAAAGGCTTCGGCGAGCACTTCTCGAGAGAGAGTGAGAACAGCGGCCAAGATGACGTCAACGAACGAGCGAGGCGTTTGGAGTGGGCTCACGGCGGCCCTACTGGTGCTCTGTGTCCCCGGTGTCGGAGCCGAACAAAACGCGGTCAGCTATTACAACGACGTTCGCCCGGTCATTCAGCGAGCTTGTCAGGGTTGCCATCAGCCGGCCACGAAGATGGGTGGGCTGGTACTGACAAGCTATGCCGAAATTGTTAAGGGGGGCCAGCGGGGGCCTATCCTCAAGGAGCGATCTCCGGCCGAAAGTTCACTGATAGGGCATCTGACAGGGGAGAAGGAACCCCGTATGCCGATGGGACAAGATCCCCTGCCCAAAGAAGAGATTGAACTGTTCCGACGGTGGGTCCGGGAAGGTGCGAGGGATGACACTCCCGAGTCCGCCAAAGGCCCCAGCGTTCCCGATCAGCCTCCTGTCTATCAGCAACCGCCCGTCATCAGCGGGCTTGCGTACTCTCCCGACGGGTCCTTGCTGGCGGTCGGGGGCTTCCAGGAGATCCTGTTGCACAAATCAGACGGCTCGGGCATCGTCGCGCGGTTGCTGGGCAAGTCCGATCGTCTCAATTGGGTGGGCTTCACGCCCGATGGGAAAACCCTAGTGGCCATCGGCGGATCCCCGGCGGCGTTCGGCGAACTGCAGGTCTGGGACGTCGAATCCCGGCAACTCTCGCGGTCGCTGATGGTCGGGGCCGATACCCTCTTCGGCGGATCGCTCTCCGCGGACGGTCGATACGTCTGTTTCGGGGCCAGCGACAATACCGTTCGCGTGGTCGAAGTCGCCACCGGCGAGGAGTTGTTCAAGGCCGGACACCACGAGGACTGGGTCCTCGGGACCACCTTTGGGATCGACGACGAGCGAATTGTCTCCGTCGGCAGGGACCGGGCCGCGAAACTCGCGAACGCCAAGACGGGCGCTTTTATCGAGAACGTGAATCTGTTGCGAGATCAGCTTTACGCCGTCGCCCGCCACCCTCGCCGAGATTATGTCCTGATCGGTGGCAAGGACCGGGTCCCGTATCTCTACATGATGGATAGGCCGGCTGCGTTCAGGGTCGCCGACGATTCGACTCTAGTAAGAAAGTACGAAGAACAAGCGGGTGTCGTCCAAGCACTGGCCTTCAGCCCGGATGGCAACCGCCTTGCGGTTGGGGGCCTGAGCAACGAGGTGCCTGTTTACCACACCGAAAGCGGGGAGCGAGTAGCGACCTGCTCGGCGCCTGGGCGGGGCGTCTTTGCTATCGTCTTTCACCCCACGGGCGAACGTCTGGCCATCGGTGGATTCCAGGGCCGGCTACGGATTTGCGATCCGACTTCGGGCAAAGTGGTAAAAGAATTCGGCTCTTCCGGGTTTTTAGTGGGTGGCGGCGGTGAGTGACGGATCCCTCGCCACTGTGAGGCCGACCTCCCGGAGCCTGCTTCGGTGCCATTCAAGGGCTTCGTGACAACTCTACGGCCCCCAAGGCCGGGCGGCGACTGCGTTGGCCAAAAAGAATTACTGATAAACAAAGGGTTACGAGTAGAGCAAGGCTGCTGGCAGGTAGTCGTACAGTCTCCCGAAGGCTGTGAAATGCGGATCCACAACTGTCATCCAGTGGCCACACTCAAAGAGATAACTCCCTGTTTATCAGTGTCTTATTCCCTTTACGAGTTGCCCACGACCGGACTGGCGTGTAGGGTATTTGGGGATTTCTTGGCCGCCTTTTGGGCTCCGATGTGACTGCGGGCGACGTCGGGTCGGCAGGATGGAGGAGCCGGCTACCCGTTGGCCACCCACTAAAAACCCGGAAGAGCCTAAAAACAAGGCCCCTAAGGTCTCTAACTGATTGATATTCATAGGTTATTGATCCGCAATGATTTTGGCTTAATTATGTAATTTCTTTTTTTGGAATAACTATTTCGGTATTTTCGGCGTCAAACTATTGACAGCGGCGTGATGAGGTCTACAGTGGAGATCGGAGTGATAGTTATAGAGAGAAAGGCGAATATGGACTGGAACCGATCAGACTTATATCTCGTTGCGCATGCAACCTGCGCAGAGTGCCACGGTACGGGCGTGCGCCGTGAGAAAAAGGGGCAGCTCATGCCCTGTGGGTGCGCGTCTCGAGCGATCTTCCGAGCCTGTTATAAGCGGTTCCGCGACTGCGTGATGCGGGGGAAGTACCGTAGTCAGGTATCTTTCGAACGCGCCTCGGGCGGAAGAACGAATCGGGTGACGTGGTCGCGCAAAGAAGAGGAGTACATGGCCGACTTTACCCTTGTCTCGCGTCGCGTGCTGGACGTATGGCACTATCGGCTCTTCCGATTCCATTTTCTGCTGGGCGCGGACTGGAAGCTCTGCTCTCGCAAGTTCGGGGTCAGTCGAGGCAACTTTTTTCGGCTCTTCCGGGTTTTTAGTGGGTGGCCAACGGGTAGCCGGCTCCTCCATCCTGCCGACCCGACGTCGCCCGCAGTCACATCGGAGCCCAAAAGGCGGCCAAGAAATCCCCAAATACCCTACACGCCAGTCCGGTCGTGGGCAACTCGTAAAGGGAATAAGACACTGATAAACAGGGAGTTATCTCTTTGAGTGTGGCCACTGGATGACAGTTGTGGATCCGCATTTCACAGCCTTCGGGAGACTGTACGACTACCTGCCAGCAGCCTTGCTCTACTCGTAACCCTTTGTTTATCAGTAATTCTTTTTGGCCAACGCAGTCGCCGCCCGGCCTTGGGGGCCGTAGAGTTGTCACGAAGCCCTTGAATGGCACCGAAGCAGGCTCCGGGAGGTCGGCCTCACAGTGGCGAGGGATCCGTCACTCACCGCCGCCAGCCACTAAAATCCCAGAAGAGCCCTTTTTTCATGCCATTTACCGCATTCAAGAGCAGCTGGGAAAAGCCTTCTACCAGCTGGAACCCTATGCGCTGTATCCGCCCAGGGACTACTTTGTACTGCGTTTGCCGGGACGAATGGAACCCTGTCATCCACCGGTTTCCGCCGCGCCTGGGGCCAGGATGACTCGCGGAGAGAAGCCCGCAGCCACTCGCTCGTGGCAGAGAGTGCCGGCTTGAGAGGGGCCCTCGCCGCGCGACTCCCCGGCGAGGGAGCGGATCTGCGCGGCGCGCGGGAGCAGGCGTCGGTCAGGCCTTTCGCGCCACCTCGCGCAACGAACCGGTCTCAGGTGAATTGTCGCCGCCCCTCCCTCCTGCCGGGCGAGCCAAGAGGGTGATCTTGGGCGGCTGTGGCGCCGGCAAGGCCCTCCAGAGGCGCTAACCCGCAAATTTTGCTTTGGAAAATAGGCTCTATCTGCAACGGGCATTGCGTTACGGGCCGTGTTTTCATGCCGTGGTGTAGAGGGTTCATGGCGACTCACCAGCCGATGGTCGAAGTACGTGACAGGCCCGCATTGTTCAAGAAACTGGGTGCCGAGCGTCGCGTGCCCTTCTACCGAGGAGCCTTGTCACGCAGTTGGCCTCGGCGGTGATGAGAAAGTGGTCTGAGCCTTCGTGTTATCGTAATAGGCGACCCGCTCTCGTCTGTGCGGAATCCGGACCCCTCCAGCGGGATCGCCTGTGCGCAAGCTAGCTTTCTACAACGTTTCCAAACAGACACCGCTGGGCGATTCGGTGGGCCTCGCGGAGAGCAGCGCCAAACGGCGCGAGGGCTTGTTGAAGCGGGACGGCCTGGGCCAGGGAGAGGGTCTGTGGATCATACCCTGCGAGGCGATTCACACTTTCTTCATGCGTTTCCCGATCGACGTCGTTTTCCTGGGTAAGAACAAGCGCGTCACGAAGGTTGTCAGTCGATTGAAGTCGTCGCGCCTGTCGATAAGCTGGCGCGCCCACAGCGTCGTCGAGCTGCCGGTCGGGGTGATCGAGCAGACGCGTACCGAGGTGGGCGACCTGATCGAAGTCCGCGAGCGGGACGGCTAGTGTGGAGTTTCAAACGTTAACGTAGGAATCCTGCTCAGGTTTACCGCGCGTTACGGCCTGCCGGCTCGCTCGGCTGGCTTTCCCCAGGCTTTGTCACGAGGCTTCCACCGGGCTGGTGATCCGACCGAGCTACTCGTCACGACGCCTCTCCGCGGCGGAGGTTCACTCGTTCGCCGCCGAGGGATCGCGGGACTTCTTTGCCGGCGCCACCGTCTTTCTCCAGCAATACAGCGCCGTTCCCGCAACGACGGAGACCCCGTTGTAGAAGTGGTAGAGCAAGTGGAAAGGGACGGCCGCCAGGGTGAACCAAAGACCACGGCGTCGCGTTAGGAAAATATAAAGCGGGGCGTTGAGGGAAACAACAGCCAGAAGAAGCAGACTCGGAACAACGAGGATCGGGTGAGGCGGCAAATGACTCAGGATATAGGCCCCCGCCGCCGCCGTCACTAATCCCAGCAGCAGCGAGTAAGTGCTGTTCGCCTTGCCGGTCGCGCGGCCGCGCAAAAATCGGTGCCAGACTAGAATCGCCGCCAACGCCGTCAAAAGAGCGGGGGTGAGCGGCAACATCCGCTGCCAATAGACAACCAGGATCGAGACGCCGAGCGCAGCCGCGGTCCACGCCAACGGCCCCTTGCGGCCGGCAGAGGACGGCCAGCCGAAAAGCCAGTAGTTGCTGATCAACAGGAACGCGATGCACAACAGCGGGACGAGAAAGACACCTTGAAAGTAGATTGCCAAGGCTAGGGCCGAGAGCGACAACAGATACACGAGCACGACGCTGATGCGCTGTGAGACCTGCACGTTGAGATCGTCAGGCATACTCGCACTCCGGAGAATCAGCTCGATCCAGGGAATGCCGCGGTCCAGAATGTCGGTTCGAATGAGCCTCCAAAACGTCCATGCCTTCAGATGCTTTACCCGAAGACGTCCGTCCAGCACCATCTTGCGCCCGTCGGCACGCATGCGGTAGCCGAGTTCGATGTCCTCAACGGAGGGGCGCTTATACTCTTCGCTAAAGCCGTTGTATTGCGCAAACACCTCCCGCCGAATGGCGCCGCAGCCGCTCCAAAAAGTAGATGCCGTTGCGCGGCTGGTCTGGTGCACGTAGTGGTGAAACAGGTTCTTGTACTGGGAGAGGAAGTCGCGCTGACTGGGTTGATCGTCGTAGGAGCCGATCAGGGCGTCGAGTTGAGGGTCCGCGGCAAAACGGTCCCACACGAGCTGCAGCGTTTCGGGAGGGATCAAGACATCGGCGTCGATAAAAAAGAGAATGTCCCCTTGTGCTTCACGAGCGGCTCGATTCCGCGCGATGGAGGGCCCTTGGTTGGTCGAGAGGCGGATGACCCGGCAGTCGAAGGAGGCGGCCACCTCCGCCGAGTCATCGGTCGAGGCGTCATCGACCACGATGCAGTCGTATTCGGAAAAGGTAGATTGTCGTAGGCCCGCGAGACAGCTTTTGAGATCGGACGCGTTGTTGTGGACAGGGATGATGACAGAAAGTTTTGGAACTTGTGGCGAGCTATTGACCAATCACCCAGTCTAAGGCTGCCGGATTTGCTTTTGCAAATAACATAGCCTACGGCCGCACCCACTTCTAGTGTCACCGGGACCTTTTAAGGTAAAGGACTTTCACTGCTCGCTGCGCTAGGCTAATGGTTTCACGCTAGTCGAGTCGCTACGTTCGATCGCGTGGTCGATCAACGCGTGGATTTGGTCCGGCTTGCCAACATCGCACCGCTCAAAGACGCATTCGCCCGGACCCGCCGCGGTCAACTCCTCGGCTACCTTGCTTCCGGCCTCGGTGTCGCGTCCGCAGATCATCACCTAAGCCCCGGCGTCAACAAAAACCCTCGCGCAACCTTCGCCCATGCCCTTGGTCGCGCCGGTAATCAGGGCTACCTTGTCCGTGTAGGACAAACCGCAGCGGTCAATTTTAGAGATGCGCGGCACTTCCTCGGACTTACCTCGCAAAAAATCGACCGGCGGCTGAACGCCCTGTTTGCTCATGTCCGGCATGGTCGGATCCTTGGTCTTTTTAGTCTTGGAGGGTTGCTGAAGAGATCAACTTGTTTTGATCCTAGCGCGCCGCGCCCGCAAGAGTTCGGTTGAGGCTTCGCGTTAAACCCGGTCTCGCGTGAACAAGCGGCGACCGCGGTTTTTTCGCAACGTTGACCGCGGGCTCGCGCCCGCGGCTCGATTTGACCCGGTTGCCCCTGAAATGTCGGCTTTAAGGCCGAGCATGTCGGAACCGAGCCGCGCCAGCAAGGGTGCGGTCAAGGTGTCGAGTTAAACCGGGTCTCGCGTGAACAAGCGGCGACCGCGGTTTTTTCGCAACGTTGACCGCGGGCTCGCGCCCGCGGCTCGGTTTGACCCGGTTGCCCCTGAAATGTCGGCTTGGAAGCCGAATTCTCGGCAGGCCACGCTTAACGGTTGATCACAAGAATCGAGGTGGCGATGATGAGAACCAGCGTCATCCAGGTGAGGTAGTTCCGCGCCGGCGGGCGGCGATAGAGGGCGGCTTTGAGGGCCATCGCTTCGGAAGAGGTGAAATTCAGATGCCCAGTTCCCGTTTCAGATCTTCGGCGGTTACCGAGTCGTTTTTCTCAAGGTAGTCGAATAGCCGGCCTTCTACTTCGTGGACGACTTTCGCTTGTTCGATGACGTCGGCCGCCCGGTCGTTCGGGATCCGCAGGACACCGTTGTCGTCGCCGTGCAGCAGGTCGCCGGGTTCGATCGGCATGCCTCCGACAGTCACCGGGACGCCGATATCCATGATGACGACGTTGCCGTGAGAGACCACGCACCCGGGACCGAAAATGTGAAAGCCGGGGGCCCGCTTGCGGATACCCTCCAAATCCCGGTAGCCTCCGTCGGTGACCACGCCGACGGCCCCCAATTTCTGGTACGCAGCGCAGATCATGTCGCCGATGAAGCAGCTTTTTAGCGAATCATGCCCTGTATTTTGGATGGCGACCACGGCCGGCTTCGGCGCGGCCTCAACCGCATCGATCAACTCCCTCAACTTGTTCGGCCGCGGCTTTCCCGGGTAAGTGCTGTCGGCCGTACAGGTAACCGCGTAGCCGATCATGGGCGGCAGTTCGGGAAAGCGGCAGCGCACCTCGCGAGACGCGAAACCCTCGATGCGGTCGCGGATGTCGAGCCGCTCGACGGCGTTCGAGAGCGTGGCGGCGTCAAACTTCCGCAACTGTTCAATAATCTCAGCGGAAACGGTTTTGCTCATGTCTTTTCACACTCGGTCGCGGGGAATTTTGCCCGATCAGTTGGGCCGTCACGAGGTCCTTCCTTGAAGCGAGCCTCATAGGATACCTCACAAGCCACGCGCCGCGGTTATGCGAAAGCACGGCCCTGCGTGGAAGCCATGCCCGCAAGGTTTTAGGGCGGCGCGCTTGTCCGTCAACGCCCCCAATACATGGTGCAGCGGGATGTTAGATCGAGAACTGGCGATAGAACATTCTTGCTATGATGCTACGACCTCGGTCTTTCGCCGGAGGCCCGGCGGGTCGCATGCCCTGGACTGTCGGTCCAGCCAAAGGCATTGCGAAGAGCCGGTTCATGATGAAGAAAGACGGGGGCAAATAGCCGGATGGCACACAAGTATTCTGTCGTTTTGATTACTTTGTCGGCTCTTCTGGGATTTTAGTGGCTGGCGGCGGTGAGTGACGGATCCCTCGCCACTGTGAGGCCGACCTCCCGGAGCCTGCTTCGGTGCCATTCAAGGGCTTCGTGACAACTCTACGGCCCCCAAGGCCGGGCGGCGACTGCGTTGGCCAAAAAGAATTACTGATAAACAAAGGGTTACGAGTAGAGCAAGGTTGCTGGCAGGTAGTCGTACAGTCTCCCGAAGGCTGTGAAATGCAGATCCACAACTGTCATCCAGTGGCCACACTCAAAGAGATAACTCCCTGTTTATCAGTGTCTTATTCCCTTTACGAGTTGCCCACGACCGGACTGGCGTGTAGGGTATTTGGGGATTTCTTGGCCGCCTTTTGGGCTCCGATGTGACTGCGGGCGACGTCGGGTCGGCAGGATGGAGGAGCCGGCTACCCGTTGGCCACCCACTAAAAACCCGGAAGAGCCAGAATTACTGATAAACAAAGGGTTACGAGTAGAGCAAGGCTGCTGGCAGGTAGTCGTACAGTCTCCCGAAGGCTGTGAAATGCGGATCCACAACTGTCATCCAGTGGCCACACTCAAAGAGATAACTCCCTGTTTATCAGTGTCTTATTCCCTTTACGAGTTGCCCACGACCGGACTGGCGTGTAGGGTATTTGGGGATTTCTTGGCCGCCTTTTGGGCTCCGATGTGACTGCGGGCGACGTCGGGTCGGCAGGATGGAGGAGCCGGCTACCCGTTGGCCACCCACTAAAAACCCGGAAGAGCCACTTTGTCAAGCAGCCCCGGGGGTTACCCTCTGCTCGACCGCGACGCCCAACTGATCTACCGCGGAGAGGTCATGGGCGTCTGGGACAGTCTGAACCCGGCCGTGAGACCCGATCTCGACGCCAAGCTGAATCCTTTGAAAAAAGTGCCCGACACCATGTTCGAACATGCCGGCGCCAGCTCGCGCGGCCTGGTGCTCGACGTTACCGGTAACGCGCAAAACATGGCCCATATTGGTTTACTGAATCGGAACCTGGGGTTCGCCGTCGAGCTCAATTACTCAACCAAGAGCCTGCCGCGGATGGCCAATTGGCAACACTTCGGACCCGGCGGCACTTACGTCTCCGCCCTCGATCCGTTCAGCGGTTCTTTGTTCGGCAAAGCACAAGACCCGCCCCCCCCAGGCGGAGCAGTGGCTCGACGCCGGCGAGAGCAAGAAATACGAGATGAATGTTATTGTTCACCCGGAGGAAGCCGCCATCAGCGGACTGCTCGCGCACGACGGCGACCTCGTACCTGTCCACCTCTAACGCCTCCCAAACCCAAGATGATCAATCACTCAAGGCCGGCCCGCATCGCTGTTTGGAGAGCAGGCCGCTCCGGTGAACGGCGCTTTCGAGGTGGCGCGCGCCTCACGGCGCGTCGTGCCGGCATTCCTGCCGGTATGCGCGCGATTGTCCGTGCGACTCGATGTCGCCACGAATGGCGACACGGCACGCAAGAATGCGTGCGCCACGTCGGGAACCTCCGCCACGAAGGGCGAGTGGGCGCGCGGGAACGCGCGCGTCACGTCGGAAGCCTCCGAGAGAAATACGAACCAGCCCCGTGAGTTCCCCTGCTAAAGAGCGGCAACTGAAGGACCCCTACCGCCTCGACCCGGCGGATATTGCGACCCCGCCCCGACGTTTGAGCAATGTCCTGCGCCACCTCGGGCCCGGCCTGATCACCGCCGCAGCCATCGTGGGATCGGGCGAGCTGATCGCCACCACGGTTCTGGGAGCGGAAAACGGTTACTTGCTGCTGTGGCTCATCCTGGTAAGCTGCCCGGTCAAGATTTTCGTGCTGCATGAAATCGGCCGCTATACGATCGCCACCGGGGAGACGTCTCTGGAGGCGTTCAATCGCGTCCCCGGGCCGCGGGTTCGTGTTTCTTGGGTAGTGTGGCTCTACGGCTTACTGATCCTATGCGCGCTTTTTCCTCAAGGCGGAATGATGGGGGCGATCTCGGAGATACTTCATATCATGTTCCCGGCAATTCCCCTTACGGGTTGGCTGTGGGTCTTGGCCGTGCTCACATTCTGTCTTCTGGCGGAGGGGAGCTACGGCCCAGTGGAAAAGATTGCTCTCGGCTTGGTCGTTGCCTTCACAACCCTGACGGTTGGCTGCGCGATTGTCCTGTTCAAGAGCCCGGAATATTTCTCTTGGTCGCGAGTGCTCGAAGGCCTGTCTTTCAGCTTGCCTCAGGGTGGCTTCGGCACGGCCGTGACCGTCTTCGGCGTCACCGGCGCGGGTTCGATGGAACTTATCCAGTACCCCTATTGGTGTATCGAAAAGGGCTACGCGCGGTTTGCCGGTCCGCGGGAAGCTACCGAAGCCTGGACGACCAGGGCTTTCGGGTGGATCCGGGTGATGAGCGTGGACGTCTTTGTTTCCCTCATCTTCTATACCTTTCCGACGATCGCTTTCTACCTGCTGGGCGCCGGCATCCTACCCGCCGTCGGCGTCGTACCGAAAGGTACGGACCTGGTCGCCATGCTGTCGAGCATGTTTACCGAAATCCTGGGAGGATGGTCGTTCTATCCGTTCATGCTCGGCGCGTTTGCCGTCCTCTATTCCACGGTTTTCGCCGGCAGCGGCGCCATGGCCCGAGCAACCGCCGACTTCCTGGCCCACATGGGGGTCTTTGACAAGCGAGACTACCGCGGCAGACTGCGGGCGATCCGCATTTTGATCGGGGTTTTCTTGTTTGTCCCGGCGCTGTTCTACATGTTTGTGCAGGAGCCGGTGTTGATGGTAAAAATCGGCGGCATCTCGCAGGCTGCCATGCTGCCCATCATCGCCATATCCACGATTTATCTGCGTTACCGCCACCTTCCGAAAGCGGTTCTTCCCAAGGGCTGGATCACCTTCGCCCTGTGGGTGACCACGGCCATCATCGTCGTGATGATGGGTTACTCAATGATCATCCGACATCTTCTGTAGGCCCCGTAGCGACAAACACTCTTGTTTGTCCAATCTCGCCACGGACGGCGATACGGCACGCAAGAATGCGTGCGCCACGTCAGGCGACTCGCTGAGCCGCCGGCTGCTTTCCCCGCGTCGCCGCTTCGCGGCGAAGGACCGGCAAGAGTGCCGGTCTCTACTGCCAACCGGTCGATCCGTCGGGTTAGCTTAGGCGATGATCTTGTGCTGCACTTCGCCGGCGACGTCGGTGAGGCGGTGGTCGCGGCCGGCGTGGTGATAGATGAGCTTGGTGTGGTCGAGTCCCATCAGGTGCAGGACCGTGGCATGGAAGTCATGGGTGTGGACCTTGTCTTCGGCGGCGTACCACCCGAACTCGTCGGTAGCGCCGTAGGTCATGCCTCCCTTGACGCCTCCGCCCGCCATCCAGCAAGTGAACCCGTAGTTGTTGTGGTCGCGCCCGTCCTTACCTTGGACGGCCGGAGAGCGCCCGAACTCCGTACCCCAGATCAGAAGCGTGTCCTTCAGCATGCCGCGGCGCTTGAGGTCTTTGAGCAGGCCGGCGATGGGCTTATCGACCTTGCGGGCGTTCGCCGAGTGGTTCTTGAAGAGCTTGCTGTGCTGATCCCAGTAGTTTCTGGGATAGCTGTGTGACCCCTGGACGAAGCGCACGCCGCTCTCGGCGAAGCGGCGGGCCAGCAGGCACTGGCGGCCGTACTCGTCGGTGGGATC
The DNA here is from genome assembly GCA_965206025.1 of Bryobacterales bacterium. Classification (GTDB taxonomy): domain Bacteria; phylum Acidobacteriota; class Terriglobia; order Bryobacterales; family UBA6623. The sequence goes on from CBDBIU010000005.1 coordinate 1,601,025, forward strand.
TTCGTCGATGCCATAGAGCGCCATCGTTTCCTTCGACTCTTTGCAGCCGGTCGACCAGCCCCGAAAGATCAAGTCCATTCACCGGCTGATCATGCTGTCAAACACCCGCCGTGGCAGGCCATGCAGTGGCGGCCCAAGACAGCCCGCGCGGACTTCTCGAGGGCGTCCGGCGATTGCGCGAAAGCCGACACGGCGGCCGCTACAAAGAACCGCCGGTACAGAAAGCATACGCCGAGCCGAAATGCTCGTATCTGATTGCAAAACAACGGCCTCCGCAATTGAGGGGAACCCAGCACGAGCAAGCGCAACGCAGTAATGGCGGGCTTATTACGTGCTTCGACCGTCAGGTGGCGAGGAATGCGCGCTAGTAGCCCGGCGGATCGAGACGACCCTTCACGCGGGAAACTCCTATGATCAGCAGCTCGAGATCGGCGCTGCTGTCGTTGGCGAACGACTGTTCGTCTCCCAGCCGCATCGGAATCGCGTCGCCCTGGCGAACGGCGGCGGACTCATCGTTGACTCGCGCGGCGCCCGAGCCGTTCATGACGTAGTAGACCTCTTCGACCTCCTGATGTTTGCGCTTGCCGGTCGAAGATCCGGGCGGGATGACCAAGTGGTCGACGTAAGCCCAGTTTGTCGTAAACACCTCAGGGGAAAGAGCGCGGCGATAGTGAACCGTTCCCTTGCCGCCGTAGTAACGGTCGACGGGTCTGAGCAGCGAACGCTCGAGCCGCATGGTGACAAAAACGGGAGTCTTGTCTTGGGGCGCGCCGACACGGTCATCGTTCGTGTCGAAGTTGTCGTATTTTCCCTTGACGGTGCTGACCGCGATGTTTATCCACTCGGTGGGCTTGTCGCTGGAATTGTAGATGCCGTGGGCTTGTCCCATCTTGCAGGGCGCACCCGCCGGTCCCCTCAGCGTGGAGGTGCGGCCGTTGATCGTGAACTCGGCCTCGTTGTCAAAGATGACGTACATCTCTTCGATCTTGTGATGAAAATGGTGGCCGATGCCGCCCTTCGGAGGGACCACTCCGCGGTGGAGGAAGAGGAAGTCCGTGCTCAGGTCAAAAGAATCGAGAAGGCCTTGATAGAGGAGTTCCCCCGCTCCGCGATGGACCGACTTGATCTTGCGGTACGTCGAAGGATCCGTGTGCGCCACGCGCTCGGCAAGCGGCTCGCGAGCAAGGGTCGGCATGACGAGCAGGACGATCAGAGCAAGAATCCTCATGACAGGTTTTCCTTACAGGTAGACGAGCAAGATCGGGCCCTACAACTTCCACATTCTGACACACGAATACGGATAGGAGGGTATTCGTCCGCGGATACTTCTCAACCCGTGAATGATAGTAGGCCGCTTTTCTTGACACGTGGCGAGAAATGCAGGCTCGCGGTCGGATCCCGTGGTTTGGTGCGCCTTCTGCTACTATGGCTACCGGCACGCGAAGGCTGGTCCCGGAGGCTGACGGTGAAAGAGATTCCCAGACGAAGATTCCTTTCTGACTCTGTGGGCGGCGCGGTAGCCGTGGGGGCCGCCGCGACCCTCGCCATGCGAACTTCATCGGCATCGCCCAACGAACGATTGGGTGTGTCGGTCATCGGTGTCGGCGGGATGGGGACCGCCCACCTGAAGCGGCTTGTGACATACCGGGACGTCCGCATCCCCTCGCTCTGCGACATCGACCAGGCGCAACTCGAGCGGGCAAGTCAAACGATGAAGCGGGAAGGGGCGGAGGCTCCAAAACTGGAGGGCGACTTCCGTGATGTACTCGCCGACCGAGAGGTCGATGCGGTCGTGATCTCCACACCTCATCACTGGCACTGCCCCATCGCCATCCGCGCCATGCAGGCCGGCAAAGACGTCTATGTCGAAAAACCGGCCAGCCACGTCTTCCGCGAAGGCAGGCTTATGATCGAGGCCGCCCGCAAGTACGACCGCATTTTTCAGCACGGCACCCAGACGCGCTCGAGCGAGGTGACGCAAAAAGTAGGTGAGCTGCTCAAAGACGGCGTCATCGGCGAGGTGAAAACGACCAAGGCCTGGAACTCGCAGAAGGTGGAGCTGCGGGAAACCGTTCCCGATGCTCCCGTCCCGGCGGGCGTCAACTACGACATGTGGGCGGGTCCGGCCGCCTACGACGGCAAGTTCAACCCCAATCGTTTTCACCGTTACTGGCGTTGGTTCCGCGCCTACGGCAACGGCGGTGTCGGCGACGATGGACTCCACGATCTCGACATGGCTCGCTGGGCGCTGGGGGTTGACACCCACCCCATTCGCATCACCGCCCACGGCAGCCGAATCGCTCTCACCGGCGATACCGAATATCCCGACAACATGATGGTCGCCCACCAGTACGCGGACGACAAAGTTCTGCTTTACGAGGACCGCAGTTGGACGCCCTATGGGCTTCACGGCATCGACAACGGCAACGCGTTTTACGGCACCGAAGGCTATATGATCTTTACTCGCCGCGGTCATTTCCAGGTCTACCTAGGGCAGAAGGAAGAAAAGGGCCCCGGCATGAGGGGCGGCACGCGGGGATACGACGAGCACATGAAAAACTTTCTCGATTGCGTGAGAAGCCGCGAGCAGACGGTGGCGAACGCAGAGGTGGCGCACCCCTCTTGCGCGCTCGCCCATCTTGGCCAGATTGCCTACGAGCTGGGCCGGGTGCTGCACTTCGACCCCGAGAACGAACAGTTTCCCGGGGATGCGGAGGCGAACGCCCTTCTTACAAAGGAATACCGCGAACCATGGATCGTGCCGGACCCCGTGTAGATTGACAGAGTTCGGCTTCAGCTACAATTGACTCGAATTAAGCCTAGGGAGGTTGGGATGCACAACCAATGGAAACTTCGGGCCGCCGGACTTTTTGTCTGCGCTCTGGCGCTGACCGCCGCGCATCATCAGAACGCCACCGAAGCGCTGATGGTCAACGCGGCCAATCGCTTTGTGGAGTCGCTGAACGAGCGTTTTCAGCGGCCCATGACAGTTTTTAAGTTCGACGCCGCCGACCGAACCAACTGGCACTATTTCCCGGAGGGCGGCTTCACCCAGACACACGGGTACGAGCGCAATGGGGTCACCTTCGGCGAAATGGACGCCAAGCAGCAGCACCTTGCTCACGGGTTGCTTAGCACCGGGCTTAGCCGGACGGGGTACGCCAAGGCCGTGGACGTCATGGCGCTCGAAGACGTTGTCCGCGTAATCGAGGCCGACACGACGGGCCACCGCGACACCCAAGGCTTCCATTTCACGATTTTCGGCGAGCCATCCTTGACGGCGACATGGGGATGGCGCGTCGAAGGGCACCACCTGTCGTTGCACTATACGCTTGAGAACGGGAAGCTGGTGTCCGCCAGTCCGACGTTTTTTGGCGCCAATCCGCACGAGGTGGCGCAAGGGCCGCACAAGGGTATGCGCGCCCTGGCCCTCGAAGAGGATCTGGCTCTGGCGTTGGTTCAATCCCTCGGTCCCGAAAAGCAGAAGAAGGCTGTCTTCAGCGATGTTGCGCCGTTCGACATCCTGACCATGGCCGACACGCGAGCGGAGATCGAGGGCGAGGCGCAAGGACTGCCGGCGTCCGAGATGAACGACAAGGAATACGCCACGCTGCTCGCGCTGATCGATGAATATGCCGGCAACGTGCCCTCCGACGTAGCGGCCAAGCGCATGAAAGCGGCGCGCGAGACGCCTCGGGGCGAACTCCTCTTCGCCTGGGCGGGCCGTACCGATCGGCCTACGGCGGAAGCGGTTGTGGTGGGCAGCCTGACCACCGGAAACCGAGAAGTGGGAGGAAATTACTACCGCGTGCAGGCGCCCACTTTCCTAATCGAGTACGACAACACACAGAATCAGAGCAACCACAGCCATTCGGTCTGGCGGAATTTCGAGGGAGACTTCGGTCTCGACGTCTTGGCGCTCCACCACCGCCGGTTTGATCATGGGATCTCCGACCGCCAAGAGATCGCGGCGGACTGATCCCGGATTGCGACCCGGGGGGGAATGACGTCCCGCATCGGACGAAGGAAGTTTTTGGCGGCCGCCGGGGGCGCTGCCGCGGCGGCTCCGGCATACTTGTACCCCAGCGCGGCTCATGCCGCTGATCCCGCCAAAGCAGCAAAGAAGCCCGCTACGACAGGCAGCGCCGAGCCGGCCGGCGAAAGCGGCATCGACGACTATCAATTCAAACTCGGCATGTATTTGCCCGAGTTAGGGCTGCCCTTTGACGAGGCGCTGGCCACGGCGAAGCAGATCGGGGCGGGAGGTGTTTGGTTCAATGGGATTCCCAACGAACCGGAAATCGCACGGATGAGCGACGCCCAAGTGGACAGCATGGCCGAGCGCGTTGCCCGGCACAATCTCGATATTTTCCTGCTGAACGCGGGAAACCCCTTCAAGCGGATTCACTTGACCGATTTCGATCTGAAGACGATGGCCGACCATCCGGCCTTTCGCAGCGACTTCGACGACCTGGTTCGATCGATGCGCATCGCAAAACGAATTGGCGTGCCGGCAGTCGGATCCTTCACGTTTGCCTGGCCGGGCGAGTACACCGCGGGCAAACCAACCTGGCCGATGCGCTGGCTCACGCGGGGCGGCCATATCGCCGACGTCGATATGGAAAAACTGGTGAAGGCGTTTTCGATGGTGGCGGAGGAGGCCGAACGCCATGGGGTTGACGTGGCTCTATCGATGATGCCCTGGAACTATACCAACACCACCGGCAACTTCCGGCGTCTCGCCGAGCGTGTGGGGTCCAAACGGATCAAAGTCATGTGGGGGCCGGCCGACAACTTCAACTCCGGCGAGTTGGACGTGGCGACCAGGGGGTTTCAAAACGTACGTCCTTATCTCTACGGGCTGCACATCAAAGACCTGCACGTTATCGACGGCCTCCGGCTCAAGTTTGAATACCGCCGCTTCGGCACCGGCGACATCGACTACCGAACCATTCTGCGCCAAGTGCGCGACCACCGTCTGGACGCTGTACTTTCGGTGTCGACGCACTTTCGTCCTCCCAGCGGCTCCCGCGTCGAAGCGATGCACGTCAACTACACCAATCTCAAGCAACTCATTCGCGAGATCGAGAAGGGCGCCTAGGAGGCCTTTCTCGCCACGTGGCGAGGCGGAGTGCGTGAAGACAGCGAACACGGCAACGGGCCTACAGGCGGGGCGCTACAATGCCAACAGTGGCTCGACTCTGGCTACAGGCAACCTGGCTTGCCCTGCTGCTGGGCGCCTCGGCAACCGCCAAGGAGGGCACCTTCAAGCTGCGGGGACAGATTCGTCCGCCCTTGCGAACATTTGTCTTCCTGACTTCCCACGACGTTTCGTTCGCCGATCGTGCCATCAGCAGTCGCAAGGGCCGGTTTAGATTCAAGAAGCTCAAACCGGGGACCTATACGATCACCCTTTTCCATCCCTATTGGGGCGAGACGCGCCGTACGATCGAAATCACGGGCAGCTTCGCTGACGAAGAGGGCCGTATCGATGTCTCCGTGCCCTTCCGCCTCTCAGAGCGGGGGCGCAAGCGCATGCTGCTGCGACGCACGCTTGTTTCCGCCAAGCAATTGAGCGTCTCGTCCCGTGCCTGGCTCGAGCTGCGCAAGGCGCGCCGCAGGCTTTCAAAAGACGACGCCGCAGCCGCGATCGCCCACCTGGAAAAGGCGGTCGAGATTTCCCCACAGTTCATGATTGCCTGGAATTTTCTGGGCAAAATCGCCTATCGGGAAAGGCAGTTCGGAAAAGCCGAGGAGTATTTTCGCAAGGCCTTGGGAGAAGATCCCGAAGCCTACGCGCCTACTGTCAACCTTGGCGCTACGTTGCTCGCCTTGGGCCGCTATGACGAAGCCCTCCCCTATAATCGGGCGGCCGCTCAAATGCGCCCGGACAACGCTCTGGTAAACTCACAAGCCGGGGTGAACTACTTCTTTCTTCGCAACTACCAGGAGGCTGAGCAGCGCCTGTTGAAGGTGAAACACCTTGACCCATCGCACTTCACGAATCCTCAGCTCGTGTTGGCCCAGGTCTACCAGATCCAGGGAAGATTCGAGGAAGCTATCGTCGAGTTGCGCGAGTTCCTGGCCCGCCATCCCGATTCCGCCAGCACCGGCAGGATCAGGCTGGCGATTGAAGAGTTGGAAAACGGATCCCGGAACCGGCGGCCTATTCCGCGTACCGCCACGAGAGAGCCCGCGAGTCGCTAGCCCGCACTTCTCACCACTGGACGCCCGAAGCACGCCACAAGCTCCCGCCATGACTTCCTGGCGGCAGATTGGGAAGCCCGGCCGGAGGTGCGCGTCATCGTGGGTGGTGCGGCTACGAGACATGTCGCCACGAATGGCGACACGGCACGCAAGAATGCTTGCGCCACGGAGGGTGACGCGGGCACAGCAAGCAGGAATGCGTGCGCCACGTCTGTGTGGCGCCGCATCGCGCAAACAAAAAGCCCGGCAGGGAAGCTACCGGGCTTTGGATCTTAAAAAGGGCCGGGCGGCCAAGGGCCGCCCGGGTTAATTCAGAAACTTAATTGTCGTTCAAAAACCTAGAAAACGATCTTGACGCTGAGTTGAATCCTCCGCTGGCCGTCGTTTTCTCCGCGCGTACCACTGATGAAGTTGGTCGAACCCGTCAGGTTCCCCTGCGCGTCCCGTACAGGGATCGTCGTGCCAGGGTTGTTGAAGTTCGCGCGGTTGAACATGTTGAAAAAGTCGCTCCGAAGCTTGAGAACGACTGTTTCCGTAAAGTGAATGTCCTTCGTTAGGGACAAGTTCGTGGTGGCTATGCCCGGGCCTTCGAAGAGACCCCTTCCGGCGTCACCAAACTGGTACTGGGGCACTGCCTCAAACGCGCCCACGTTGAACCAGTTATCGATGTTCTTGGGGCCTTCCGGGTTGCCGCCGATGACGTTAGCCCGAATGCCCGCAGTGTTGAAGCAGGCGCAGCCGGGGCCACCCGACATCGGAGTCAAAGGCGCTCCCGATTGCAGGGTAATCACGCCGCCGACGTTCCATCCGCCGATGATCTGCGCCGCGGGGCCGCTGTTGAGGGCCCGACGGCCCTTTCCGGCAGGCACTTCCCAGACGCCGCTGAGCACCATGCGATGGGTTCGATCCAAGGTTGAACGGCCTCGGTCGGTCTGCCTGTCGTACCAATTCTGGACTTGCACATCGTCGATGAATTTCGACCAGGTGTAGTTCCACTGGAATCCAAGACCCTGGGTAAACCGCCTCTCGGTTTTGACGAACAAAGCGTGGTAATTGGAGTTAAAGACTGTCGAGGCGAAGCGGACTACGTTATTGAACTGTGGAAACGGCCGGAGCCCCTGCGAAAAGGATGTTGTTGCTATCTCGGGTATCAGATTCGGGTGAATCTGGTTCCACTGATCGGAAGAGCGGCCGATATGGTTCGCCAGGTTAGCGATCCAGCCGATCTCAAACAACAGATTGTTCTGAAATTCGCGCTGGATGGAGGCGTTGTACATGATGTGGTAGGCCTGCTCGCGGCCAGTGTGCTGGATGAACTCTGGAGACAGCACCGGGTTTTCACCGGGGCCGACCGCGCCGACACCGGGATTCAACGACTCCGGCGTGAACGGTGGTTGCGAGGGCATCCCGGCCGCCAAGGTGTAAGGCGAATGCAGACCGTTGCCGATGGGAGCGAAGCTACCCGAGCGAGCTACGTCCGGGCGCGCCGTACCGGGAATCCACCAAATACTGGCCGAGTAGGGAGCGTTGTAGAACATCCCCGCGCCCAACCGCAAAACGGTCCGGGGCGCAAAGTTCCACACCAGGCCGAGGCGCGGCATGAAGTTGTTCCAATCGGTCTCGTTCAACCTGTCGGGAAACGTGATCGCACCCGGGCAGTTACAGGCCGGGTTATTATCCGTGTGGCTGAATCCGGCCATGAGATCGCCTCTCCCCTCGGTCATCCCCGTGTCCGCTTCCCAGCGCAGGCCGAGGCTCAGATTCACTTTGGGGCTGATCTTCCAGTCGTCCTGGAAGAAGATGGAGTTCCACCACGTAAGGAAGGCTCGCGTGTCGACGTACAGGTACTGTCCCGAAAAAGGAGCGTCGACCATGAACGACGCCAACTCGTCCCCCGAAGCGGCGTCGCCGGGCGTGGACGCGGTGTTGTTGGTAGCAAAGTCATAGGTCCCGGAAACGTCCCTGGCCATGAAGTAGGTGGAAGTGGATCGGCGCGTCTCATAGCCGAACTTGAAGAAGTGATTCCCGGCCATCTTCGAGGTGATGTTCGAGAAATGGAAGTTGCGGAACGGAATCTGGAAGCCGCCTCCACCCGTCCAACCGGTTCCGGGCAGTGCATACCGGCCCGTCCTGAAGTCCGGAAAGTGGTTGTTGGGGATATCCAGGAACTCGGTGGTGGCAGGTACACTGGGAGTCGGAAGTCCGATCCGATCGGGCCAGTTCAAGCCGGTGCTCGAATTCTGCCAACCCCAGAGCCGATAGTTGTAAGTGAAGCGCAACTCGTTCACCAAGGTCGCCCGAGCGTGCGTCCAGCCGAAAAGATAGTTCCTGACCGCTGTGTAGTTAACGCTGTCATCGGGGTCCACGGCATTCCGCGAGGTGAGGTCCGTGCGGGCGTCGATGATCGAGTCGCCCTCAAACCCCGGCCACGGCCCGTCGTTGTCGAAATCGGGCCAATCGAGAAGCTGGCGGTAGAAGAAGCGGTTTTTCTCGGAGTGCGTGTAGTCGATCTTGGTCGTAATGGCTTTTCGCTTGAGGAACTGGCGGCGGCTCCCGAAGTAATTATTTGTGCCCGAGGCATCGACCGGCGTCCGGTTGCCCTGCGGAAGCAGTGCCAACGTGGCCTTGGCGACGGGGCTGATTCTGTCGGAGGGGATGACGTTGTTCGGAAACTGCTGCCGCGTCCCCACCAGTTTTCCGGCACCGTCAAGCACTTGAGTTGCCGGGTCGAAAATGGCTCGCACCGACCCGTCGGGATTCAGCCGGTTGGAGAAGTCTCCTGTCCGAAGGTCGGGCGCCGCAAACGTCTGGAACCCCGGATTGCTGACGACGTTCTGCGTGCCCTCATAGGTGAAGTAGAAATGGAGCTTATCCTTGACGATCGGACCGCCGATAGCGGCGCCGAAGACGTGCTCGCGGAAGTCCTGCTTTTCCGTGGCGAAGTAGTTGAGGCTGTCAAAGGCCTTCTGGCGGTGAAACTCCCAGGCTGAACCATGGAACTCGTTGGTGCCGGCCTTGCTGGTAATCAGCATCAGGCCGCCACCGGAACCGCCAAACTCAGCCTTGTAGTTATTTTCCACGACGCGAAACTCTTGCACCGCTTCCAGGGAAGGGTTGATATCAAGAGTTTGGATTTCGACGCGGCTGTTCGACGCGTTGCCGCCGTCGATGTAGTATTGCTGAGAAGCCGTCTGTGAGCCGGCCACGGAGAAAAACGCCGTGAAGAACGAGCGGTCATCGGTGCTCTGGTAGGATATGCCCGGCGTCAACAGAATAAGCTGCTGCGGGCGCCTGAAGAGCAGCGGGATGTCGCGGATATACGCTTCTTCCATGTGGTCGCTCAGGGCCTGGGATTGCGTTTCAAGAGCAATCGCACCCGCCTCGACCTGGACCTGTTCCACGACGTCACCTACTTCAAGCGTGATGTCTACGTTGGTGACCTTACCGACTTCCAACGAGACATTGACGATCGCTGTTTTAAAGCCGGTCTGCTCGCACGAAACCTGGTAGATGCTCGGCTGCAGCCCGAGGATGCGGTACCGGCCGGCCGAGTTGCTCGGCTGTGAAACCGCGATGCCCGAAGCCACGTCGGTGGCCGTCACCGTGGCGCCGACGATTACCGCCCCCGTCGGGTCCATAATCGTCCCGCCGACCTCAGCCGCTTGCTGGGCCAGAGCCGGAACGGCAAACAGTAATGAAACGCAAATCACTGAGACCCATAATCTCGATGCAGTCATTTTCTCCCCCATCTGAAATTCAAACCTTGTGTTCTTGCTGAAACTGGTTGCACCAAAGCCGCGACACCCATTGTTTAGAGAGTGTCGCCCCCGTGCGGCGAAGCTGCCGCACCCTCAGCCGCGGGCGCGCATGCACACAAAGCCCTATCGAGCTCAACATTCACAACACCCCGGCGTAGAACTTCAAGCGTTCGACGAATGTAAAAACCCCTTGTGAAAACTAGAGACTCCCCAGTATAGGCACCCGCGGAGTCTGATGTCAACAGGGAAAACCGGTACATGTCATGGCGGCAGGCCAAGCGGCCAGCCGGGGGTTATCTACTTCAAAAGGGGAGCGTTAGGGCCGTTACAGGAGGCCTTCGGGCACTTCAGTTGGGCCGGAGTTGACGTACGAAAGCGGACAGGACCGGCTGCCCGCTTGACAGTTGAAGCACGAGTTGCGACAGGAGAACCGCAGAAGTCTAGCCCGCTTTTCTCACCACGTGGCGAGGCGAAGTGCGTGAGAGGCCCGTCAGTACAAGGCGCGCGCCGCTCGGCGCCGCATTGCTTGAATAATGCGGGTGTACTTGAACAGCACGTTGAGCACGGCGAGCAAGCGCAACGCAGTAATGGCGGGCCTATGGCGTGCTTCGACCGTCAGGTGGCGAGAAAAGCGGGCTAGTAACTCATTGATTTAACTTGGGTTGCTAGAAATTGGGTTTGTTTCGTTTTTTCTTATCGAGCGGGATGGGGGTTGAAGGGGTCTCTCCTTTTAGGGTAGCCGGGGGTGTCAAGCGTCTACCCGACGCGGCCCGGTGAGAGCGTGCGCCAGGTCGAGGGCGGCAGTTGCCGCATGTTAGGCCAGAGCGATCTCACCGGACGAACCACATGATCGCCGCGAGAAGGATCAGCACAACGACGGTCGCGAGGCGATAGTCGGTCCAGAGGCCGGGCCGGGAGCTTGGGATCGACGCCGGGGCAGCGCCCTCGATGTCGCGCCGTTGGAACAGTTGGGCGGAGAACGCCAGGGTGTCTTTTCCGGTCCACATGAGGCCTTTAAGGGCCGCTGCGGGTCTGGGTTTGGTGAATCGCGATACGGCCATCATCAAGATAATGGTCATGGCGACGGCGATCGGCGACCAGTAGACGATCGAGGGTTGGCTGGGGCCGAAACCGGTAAGCTGCCGCATATGCTGGGCGAAGTAGCAAACCAGCGGCGAAGCCACGATGGCGGCAACAGAGGCGGCAGCGGTCGCGCGGCGCCAAAAGATCCCCATGGCGAATATGACGATCACCGGCGTCGAGATGTAGGCCAGGCCGGTTTGGAAGAACGTCATGATGGACTCATTCTCGCGTAGCCCCGGCGTACGAATGACGGCGGCGGTCAGCAGAAAGACAGTGGCGATCCGCCCGACCAGGATGAGCCGCTTCGCCGTCGCCTCTCGGTTGATGAGGCGGTGATAGACGTCGTTGGCCAACACGGTCGCCCAAGAGTTGGCGATCGACGACGCCGAGGACATAAAGGCAGCCAGTAGCGCGGCGATGATCACGCCGCTCAGACCCGCCGGAACAACCGCGGCGACAAGCATGGGGAGCGCTTTGTCGGGCCGGCTCAGGTCGGGAAACAGCACGAAGGCGATGACGCCGGGAAGAACCGTGATGAAAGGAAGGAAGAGTTTGATGTAGCAGGTGAGGATCGTTCCCATGCGGGCGTCCCACTCGGCACGGGCGCCCAAGACGCGCTGGACGATGAATTGGCCGTGGCACCAGTAGTAGACCGACACCAACAGGTAGCCTCCGAACATCGATGCCGGAAAGGGATAGTCGGGGTGGTCGGCGGGAAGAACGACGTGCATCTTGTCGGCGGCCTGGGACATCAGGGCGTCGAGTCCTCCGATCGCTTGCAGACCGAACAGCGTGGCGATGACTCCGCCGGCGACCATGAAGATGGCTTGCAGGAAATCCGTCCAGACGACGGCGGTGAGGCCGCCCCAGGCCGTGTAGACGGCAACAAGAAGCGCGATCGCGACGATCGGCCATTCCATGGGAACACCGAAGACCACCTCGATCACCAGGCCCGCGGAATAGAACACGTAGGGAAGGGTCACGATCATGTCGAAGAGGATGACCGCGAGGGCGAACAGAGTCCGCGTCGAGAGACCGTAGCGGAGTTCCAGGAATTCGGGGATCGTTGTTACCGAGCTGCGCTGGTAGTAGGGAAGATAAACAAACGCCAGAAGGATCAAGGTGAAGATGGCGTGCCACTGCAGGGTGCCCGCGCCCATCCCGATCGTGTAGCCTTGCCCGGCCATGCCGACCAGCGATCCGCTCGAGATGTTGGTGGCGAAAAGCGACAGAGCGATGGCGTACCAAGGCAGCCGGCGGCCGGCCAGGAAGAAATCCACGGCGGCTCCCTCCCTGCGGGACATGTAGAGGCCAAAGGCGAAGACCCCCACGAAGTAGATCCCGAGGACAAGCCAGTCAAGCCAGTTGGCGCTCAGTGCCATGTTTGAACTAGCCCGCAAGAGCGGGCCTGAAGCCGGCAGGATTGCCGGCCGAACTCGAAACTAGGACCGCCAAGAGTGGCGGTCGCTACTGGTCGCTACCCTTTTTTCCCCAGCCGCTCTCGCCACCGGCTGCCGGATCACTGCTACGCGCTCGATGTCGCCACGAATGGCGACACGGCACGCAAGAATGCGTGCGCCACGTCCCGGGGGCGAGTTGGCGGCGCTGCCGCGCTGCCCGCCTTTCATTGCGTCCCTCGACGGGGCCATTGTATAATGCCCGCTCCCCAAGCAACCGAGGAGGGCTAACCAGGATGGCAGATCATATCCCGCTACGCAAAATCTGTCACGCGCGAGCGGGCGACAAAGGGGATTCGGCGAATGTGGGCCTAATCGTCTTCGACCAAGCGCATTATGAATGGATCAAGGAGCATGTGACGGCGGAAGCAGTCGGGGAGTACCTGGAGGACGTGCCGGTCGGCATTGTGGAGCGCTACGAACTGCCAAAGATCGGCGCTCTGAACTTCCTCATACGAGACGCGCTCGACGGCGGTGGTTCGCGGACGCGGAAGATTGACGGGCACGGCAAGGGGTATAGCGCCATTCTGCTGGAAATGGAGATTGAGACCCCGCCAGGGTTCGAGCCGCCCGAGGAGGCGAGAGAGCTTTGAAGAACCGCGAGAATGAATCGTACGTTCGGTTGGGATCGGGGACGGCGTATGAAGAAGACCGCCGGGACCCCTCCCGCGAGCTGGCCGCGAGCGGGGAGATCGACTACCTCATCTTTGATTGTTTCTCCGAGAAGACGCTGATGCAGGCCGCCCTGCGCAAGCGGAGGGGCGACATCGGCTACGACCGAATCCTCGAAGCGAAACTGCGGGTCGTCGTCAAGGACTGCGTCAAACACGGAATCAAGATGATCTTTAACGGAGGCGGCGCGGACGTACAAGGAGCGGCCCAGCGGGCGGTCGAAATCTGTCGGGATTACGATCTCCGAGGCGTCAAGATTGCCTATGCGACCGGCGCCAACGTCTTCGATCTCGTCAAGCAGATCGATCCGATCATCGCCGAGACAGGCAAACCGGCCTCTGAGCTTGGGGACGATCTCGTCGGAGGCTACGCCTACCAGGGCGCGGGGCCGATTGTGGAAGGACTCAGCCGAGGAGCCGACATCGTGATTACCGAGCGGGCCGGTGATTCGACGCAATACCTGGGGCCGATGATGTACGAGTTCGATTGGCCCTTTGATGATTGGGAGCGCATTGGCAGAGGCCTGGGCATCGGACACCTGATGGAATGCGGAGGGCAGCTTACCGGAGGTTACTATGCCCATCCGGGCATCAAGGAAGTGCCGGACCTGCACCGCATCGGCTTTCCCATCGCGGAAGTAAAAGCCGATGCGGATACGGTGATCACGAAGCTTCCGGGAACAGGGGGGATGGTCACCGAGGCCATCTGCAAGGAACAGCTTGTCTACGAAATCGGGGACCCGAGCGATTACAAGCATAACGACGGGGTGGTCGATTTCACGGGTACCGAGTTTCGAGAGGTGGGCAAGGATCGGGTGGAGGTAACGGGCACTTCGGGACATCCGCGTCCTCCGACGGCGAAGATCAGCCTCGGGGTGGTGGAGGGGTATTTCGGGGTCGGCCGGATCTCCTACATCGGGCACGCGGCCTACGAAAAGGCCCGACTGGCGGGCGAGGTCGTCGCCAAGAGAATGCCTGCTCTTTACGGGACTGATCCCTCTGCTCTACGAATTGACTTAGTCGGGGTGAGTTCGCTCTTCCCGTGGAAGATGGACACCTCCGTTTTGCGGGAAGTGCAACTGCGGGTGAGCGGCCGGTTCAAGACCAGGGAGGAGGCGGCGCTGGTGCCCTACGAGATCAGCACGCTGCCCTGCAACGGTCCGACGGGCGTCACTTGCGCGAGACCGAGCGAGCATGAATACATCGAAGAGATCATGGGCTTCTATACGACGTTTCTGCCCCACGAACAAATGTCCTGGGAAGTGCATGAATTGGTGAGTTGATGGCGAGCCGCGGGAGTTCGACCCTGTTGTGGCGCAGGCGCTCTTGCCCGCGGCGTTGAGACTCATCTCGACGTCGGGCCGTGAGATCATTCCAGTATTCAAGAATTTGCGGCGCGTGAGTCGACACGAGTGTCGATTCGGCAAGCTGAGAGCTTGCGCCACAGATGACTTTACGGGCCTTTTTCACACATTCTCGTTGGTGGCAGTGCAGTGCCAAGCGATGAATCAGGTCCCAGAATCATGGTAATCAAGGACGAATCGCGGCTAAGCAGGCGGGGATTGCTCATCGCGGGCGCGGGCGCGATGGGGGCGCTGGCGGCTCCTGCGAAGGTACGAAAGATACGGGTCGCGGTTCTTGGTATCGGGCACGCGCACGCCATGGGCAAGGTCCGGGCGCTTCGTTCGATGGACGAGTTCGAGTTGGCCGGTGTTTGCGAACCTGACGCGGGCCAGAGCAGGGAGCACGAAGCTGTGCGGGGCGTCAAATGGCTTTCGGAGTCCGAGGTGCTGGGCGACCGGAGCATCGAGCTGGTCGCTGTCGAATCACGAGTGCAGGAGAACTTGGACTACGCGGGGAAGTCGATCGATGCCGGGAAATACGTCCACCTGGACAAGCCGCCGGGAGAAGATCTCGGCGCGCTGGAGCGGCTGCTCCAGGATGCCGGCCGCAAGAACCTAGTCGTGCAGATGGGCTACCAGTGGCGCTACCACGCCGCCATGCAAACGGCTATCGAGGCGGCGCGGAAGGGTTGGCTCGGCAACATCTATATGGTTCGGGCGACGATCAACAAGCCGATTTCGCGGGAAACGCGAATCGAGCTCGCGGAGTTCAGAGGCGGCATGATGTTCGAGCTCGGATGCCACATGATTGACCGCGTCGTGGCCTTGCTAGGCAAACCTCGGAGGGTCACGGGCCGGCTGCGGCACGATTCGCCCGTCGATGATACGTTGGCCGACAACACGCTGGCGGTGCTTGAATACAACTCCGCGCTGGCCGAAGTGTATGTCGCCGCGATGCAGCCGCACGGCAGGAATTATCGGACGCTCGAGATTCTGGGCACGAATGGGACGGCTAGGGTTCGCCCCTTCTCGCCCCTCCGGCTGCAACTCGACTTAGGGGATCCCGCGAGACCTTACAGCTCGGGCATCCAGGATGTACCGCTGACTGCTCCGCCCGGCCCGGCTTTCGCTCCCGACTTCCGGGAACTGGCTGGGGTTATCCGGCGGGGAGCAAAGCCGACTTATTCGCCGGAGCACGATCTGGCGGTGCAAGAAGTGTTGTTGAGGGCGTGCGGGATGGTTTGATCCTTCTCCAGCGCAAGAAAGGCGAGGTCATCATGGGCAAGGTTCTGGTTCCGATTGGGGATGCGGCGGAAGCCATGGATACGCTTTACCCCTACTTTCGGGTGCGAGAGGGGGGCTATGAAGCAGTCACCGCCGGACCCGAAGCGCGTGTCTATCCCCTGGTGATGCATGAAATCCCGCCGGGATGGGACATCACGCGCGAGTCGGCGAGCTACCACTTGAAGGCGGACGTCGCATTTCGCGACGTCGACCCGGAAGAGTTCACGGGGTTATTTATCACCGGCGGCAGGGCGCCGGAGTACCTGCGCTACGACCCCGACCTTCTGAACATCGTCAAGCATTTCTTCGATACGGGGAAACCCGTTGCCGTTGTCTGCCACGGCGCTGAAATCGTGGCCGCCGCCGACGTGATTCGAGGGAAGCGCATAGCTACAGTGGCCAAGTGCCGGAAGGACGTCGAGCTTTGCGGCGCTGAGTTCGTCGACGAAGGCTCGGTCCGCGCCGGCAACATGATCAGCGGCCGCACGTGGCACGATCATCATCTCTATATGGGCGAATTCATGAAGATGCTCGGCGAGCAGTCGGAGACGTAGCCGAGCCTCTCCGCCTCGCGCTTCAGCATATACATTCGGTAGGAACCGGCTGATCCACGCCGGGCCCGCGCCTACTTAAGCTCGACCGTGGCCCCGGCGTCGGCTAGTTTCTTTTGCAGCGCCTCGGCTTCATCCTTGGGAATGGCCTCTTTGACGGGCCTAGGCGCATTGTCGACCAGCTCCTTGGCCTCCTTCAGGCCCAGACTCGTGACCTCGCGCACCGCCTTGATGACCGCGATCTTGTTTCCGCCAATGCCCGTCAGAACGACCGAGAACTCGGTCTGCTCCTCGACCGCGGCAGCCGCCTCTCCGCCGGCTCCCGCCTGAGGCATGGCCACGGCCGCGGCGGCGGCTGATACGCCGAGCTTTTCCTCCAGAGTCTTGACGAGTTCCGACGCTTCCATGAGCGTCAGTCCCTCGATCTGTTCCGCAATTGCGTTGATGTCTGCCATTTTCTGTCCTTACTCCTTAGAAACTCAATATCTTGCCGGGTTCAGGTTCCCGCTCGACCTCACTCCTCCCGGGGACCCCTAGGCGGAAAGCTTCTCCTGTTCGACGGCCTGTTTCAATACGATCGCCAAGTCGCGGGCGCTCCCGTTGACGACACTCAACAGCCGTTGGGCCGGGGCGTTTATCAGGTACAACAGTTTGGCGTAGAGGCCTTCCCGACCCGGCAGACTCGCCAGCTCGTTGAGCGCCGCCGCATCGACCACCCGGCCCTCAACGACACCGGCTTTGAACTGAAACACCGGGTGTTCCCTGGCATAGCCCACCAGCGCCTTCAGCAGGCCGATCGGGTCGTCGGAGGCGAAGGCCAGGGAGGTCATGCCGCGCAGCTCCCCGAGAGCGGGTTCAAAAGAGGTTCCCTCGGCCGCCAGCCGCGCCAGGCGGTTCTTGACCACCTGATACTGGCCGCCGCTGTCGCGGACTTTCTCCCGTAGTTGCCAATCTTGTTCGACGCTCAGCCCCTCGAAGTCGCAAATGACCACGGTAGGAAACCCCGCGATCCGCCGGCGGAGCTGCTCCAGCTCGCTGTTCTTTTTTGTTTTCGATTTCATGGGTCGGCAACCGTTCCTAGAGCATCTCGGCAACGTTCAGATCCAACGCCGGACTCATCGTGGAACAAATCTTGACGCTCTGAACATAGTGCCCCTTGGCCGAAGACGGTTTCGCCTTCACGACAGCCTGTATCAAAACCGCGGCGTTTTCCGCCAACTTGTCGTCGCCAAAGTTCAGCTTTCCGACGGGTGCGTGGATGACGCCCCCTTTATCGACCCGGAATTCAATCTTGCCGGCCTTGATTTCCCCGACCGCCTGCGCCACATCCATCGTCACCGTGCCTGTCTTAGGATTCGGCATGAGCCCGCGCGGCCCGAGAATTTTTCCCAACCGGCCCACGAATTTCATCATGTCGGGCGTGGCGACGACGGCGTCAAAGTCCAGCCAGTTCTCCGACTGTATTTTCTTCACCATATCTTCGCCGCCCACGAAATCCGCCCCGGCCTCCTCGGCTTCCCGCACCTTCTCGCCCGAGGTAATCACCAGCACTTTTTTCGATCGGCCCAGCCCGTTGGGCAGCACAACCGTTCCGCGAACCATTTGGTCGGCGTGCTTCGGATCGACCCCCAGATTCATATGCACTTCCACGGTCTCGTCGAAGCGGGAAATCTTATTCTTCTTCAAGAAGGGGATCGCCTCCTCCAGCGCATAGGGCCGTTTCTCGATCTTCTCGAGTACGGCGCTGTATTTTTTGCCTCGTCCGTTTGCCATAAGACTTCCTTACCCCTTGCTCCCCGCACCGGCGGAATCGTCCGCCACCCGATCCCGTCGTTCCCGGGGATCTAGCCGACCCTACTCCACAACGACACCCATGCTGCGAGCGGTCCCTTCCACAATGCGGGTCCCGGCCTCCAGATCGTGACAGTTTAAATCCGCCATTTTTTGTTTGGCGATGTCCTGAACCTGCCGGCGGGTCAGCGTCCCCACCTTGTCCCGGTTCGGCTCGCCGGAGCCTTTGGCCAGATTGGCGGCGCGCTTGATGAGAACAGCGGCCGGCGGGGTCTTGGTGATAAAAGTGTACGAGCGATCCTGGTAGACGGTGATCACGACAGGAACGATCAGCCCTTCCAACTCTTTGTTCGAGGTCTTGGCGTTAAAGGCCTTGCAAAAGTCCATGATGTTGACCCCGGCCTGGCCCAAAGCCGGCCCTACCGGGGGAGCCGGCGTCGCCTTCCCCGCCATGATTTGCAGCTTGATTCGACTCTTGACTCTCTTAGCCATAGGGAAGTTAGACCTCGAACGCTAGATCCTTTCTTTCTCTACCTGAAAATGCTCCAACTCGACCGGGGTTCCCCGCCCGAAAATCGTGACCATCACCTTGAGGGTGTTGCGGTCGGGGTTGACCTCTTCGACGGTACCCGTAAAATTCGTGAAAGGCCCATCGATGATCTTGACCTGATCGCTCTTCTGGAAGGTCAATTTGGGCCTGGGCTTCTCGACCGAAACGGTTTGCCGATAAAGAATCTGGTTGACTTCGTCGGCCGTCAACGGCGTGGGTGTGTGGCCCCCGCCCACGAACCCGGTGACCCGCGGCGTATTCTTGACGACATGCCAGAGCTCGTCGTCCATTTTGAGCTGCAACAGCACGTAGCCGGGGTAGAGCAGTCGCTTCGATGTCACTTTCTTGCCGTCGCGCATCTCGACCACATCTTCAGTGGGAATCAGGATCTCTCCAATGCGATTGAAAAACCCGAAGGCTTCTGCCCTGGTATGCAAGCTCTCTCTGACCTTGTACTCGAAACTCGAGTAGGTGTGGATGATGTACCAGTCCATCCCCGGAACAGGCGTTACCGTCGTCGGCTCGGCCGCGGCCGGCTCTACACTTTTTTTGTCCGAGGGTTGCGATTCCTTTTCGGTTTCCGCCGCTTCGGGTGGGCTGTCGCCGCCTTGATCCGCTGACGGCTCCGCTGCGTCCGCGGCTTCTTCGCTCACCGCTTGCTGCTCCCCAGCCTCGGCTTCAGCCGGCTCGGGTTGCTCAACCGCCGGTTCTTGTTCCGCTTCTGCTTCCGCTTCTTCGCTGGGGGCGGCCTGCGGCTCCGCTTCCTCTATAGCCGCTTCCAGCGGTTCGGCAGGCTGCTCGGCAGCGGGGGCGCTTTCCTCCGCCGTGGGGATCTCGGCGGGCTGCTCCTCCGCCACGACGGCGGCAGGGGTTTCCGTTTCCTCAACGGCGACGGGAGCCTCCTTTAAATCGGTGGGGGGGTCCTCCACAGTAGCGGGAACCTCGTCAGCCGCGGCAGGAGCTTCTTCCACAGTAGGGGAAACCTCGTCGGCAGCCGATGTCACGGGATCGGGCGGTGCTGCCGCGACAGACGCCTCGGACTCGGACCCGGCCGCTTCTTGCTGCTGCTCCGGCGGTCCGGCTTGGGCCGTGCCCGAATCGGCGCCATCGCCGGCGCCTGGGTCAGCTAGGGCGTCTTCGGGGGGACTGTCCGCGGCCTGAGCGCTCGGCTCCACCGGCTCAGCGGAAACAGCTTCCTCCGCCGATTGATTCTGCTCTGAATTATCGAAGTCGGTCACAGTACACCAAGGTGTTACGTATATCGTCAGTTCGAGTACACACGCGACTGAATGTAAGTCAAAATGTAGTCCACCACGCCAAAGAAGAAGGCGAAAACAAAGACCGTCACCAGGACGACCATGGTGGTCGCTCGAACCTGATTCCGACTCGGCCAGGTAACCAGCCGCATTTCGCGGCGCAAGCCGTCCACATACACCCGGAAGCGGCTCGGCCAACTCGCCGCCTTGTTGACCCAGCCCTGAATCCCGCCCTGCCGCGTCTTCTTGGCGATGGTCGTCTCTTTCCGCCGGCCCGGGACACAACGTCTAGGTCCTCAGTCGGCCCATCTTCTCAATAACTGGCAGGGGCGGAGGGATTCGAACCCCCACTCGCGGTTTTGGAGACCGCTGGTCTACCGTTAAACCTACGCCCCTGGTATTTCCCGCCCGACGCCCCGTGGGCAACCGAACCGCCGCGACCGGGGGGCGCCGCCGCCTGCCGAAGGCTCACTTCACTTCGCGGTGGAGCGTGTGTCGCCGCACTCTCGGCGAGTACTTCTTCAGCTCCAGCCGTCCGGTTTTTTTCTTCTTGTTCTTCGTGGTCGTATAATTACGGTCTTTCGTCTCCGTGCACTCAAGAGTGATGATTTCTCGCGCCATGGTTCACCTCTGCCCGCTATTCCACGATATCGGTAACGGTGCCGGCGCCGATGGTGCGGCTGCCTTCGCGGATGGCGAAGCGCAAGCCCTTTTCCATGGCCACCGGCGAGATCAGCTCCACCGTCATGGTGATGTTGTCGCCCGGCATCACCATCTCCGTCCCCTCGGGCAGGGCCGCCACCCCGGTCACATCCGTCGTCCGAAAGTAAAACTGCGGCCGGTAGCCGCTGAAAAACGGCGTGTGCCGTCCCCCTTCGTCCTTCTTCAACACGTACACTTCGCCCTTGAACTTCGTGTGCGGCGTGATCGATCCCGGCTTGGCCACCACCTGCCCGCGCTCGACTTCGTCCTTCTCCAGCCCCCTGACCAGCAACCCCAAGTTGTCGCCGGCTTCTCCTTGATCCAATAACTTCTTGAACATCTCGACGCCCGTGATTACCCGCTTCTGCGTCTCCCCGAAGCCGACGATCTCCATCTCCTCGCCCACCTTCACCGTCCCTCTCTCCACCCGGCCCGTGACCACCGTGCCGCGCCCCGAGATCGAAAAAATGTCCTCGATCGGCATCAGAAACGGCTTGTCCTTCTCCCGTTGCGGCGTCGGGATGTAGGTGTCCACCGCCTCCATCAGCTTCTCGATGTCCTTCTCCGCCGCTTCCTCCCCGTTCAGCGCATTCAGCGCCGACCCGAGAACCACCGGAATGTCATCCCCCGGAAAATCGTAGCTCGACAGCAGCTCCCTGACTTCCAGCTCGACCAGCTCCAAAAGCTCCGGGTCGTCCACCGCGTCCACCTTGTTCAAAAACACCACGACGTAGGGTACCCCGACCTGCCGTGCCAGCAAAATATGCTCCCTGGTCTGCGGCATCGGCCCGTCGGTCGCCGCCACCACCAAGATCGCCCCGTCCATCTGCGCCGCCCCGGTGATCATGTTCTTGATGTAGTCGGCGTGTCCCGGACAGTCCACGTGCGCGTAGTGGCGGTTCGACGTCTGATACTCGACGTGCGCCACGGCGATCGTGATCCCCCGCGCCTTCTCCTCCGGCGCGTTGTCGATCGAATCAAACGACCGAAAGGCCACGCTATCGTCGTGCTTCTGCAAGACCTTGGTGATCGACGCCGTCAGCGTCGTCTTGCCGTGGTCGATATGCCCGATCGTCCCTACGTTCACGTGCGGCTTCGAACGATCAAATTTCTCCTTGGCCATACCCTTTCGTCCTCTCTGCGGCCGCGCCCGTCTATCAGCTCCCGCGTCTTGGTGGACGGGGGAGGATTCGAACCTCCGTAGCGCGTTGCGCGGCAGATTTACAGTCTGCTGCCTTTGACCGCTCGGCCACCCGTCCTCAAACCTTGATCGGTCGCGAGCCCCTCGGCTCGTTACGACTCGGCCCGGGACCTGTTGCTGATGTTCCGGTCCGGCGGGTTTCTGGAGCCGATGACCAGGCTCGAACTGGTGACCTCGTCCTTACCAAGGACGCGCTCTACCTACTGAGCTACATCGGCCCACCGTCACCCGGCAACTCGCCGCGGAGGAGAACTCTCTGGAGCGGGAGACGGGAATCGAACCCGCAACCAACAGCTTGGAAGGCTGTGACTCTACCATTGAGTTACTCCCGCCGAAATTCCGTCGCGCTTCCCCCCCCCGATTTTACTGGATTAGACCGCCGAACGGTTGGTCGCCGGCGTTATCTCTGGAGCTGGCGGAGGGAATCGAACCCCCGACCCTCTGATTACAAATCAGATGCTCTACCAGCTGAGCTACGCCAGCGCGAATATACCTAACCTATGATAGCTCAGGTGGAAGAGTCGATAAATGACCGGCTTGAGCAGCGCCAGGCCCCGAAGCGGCGCGGCGGGGTAGCAGCAGGCAATCTCATTGTTAAGTATAGGGAGATCCCCGCCAAGCGTCAACGAAGAGTCGCAGATTGGCAAAAGGCGTTAGCTCGCATTTCTGCTTCGGCAATAGGCCCTGTCTGTAACATAAATTACGTTACGGGGCCGCCGGAAAGCCCCCATTGCTGTGGCGTCAACACGGTGATCGGGTTTCTTAGGCAGGTCCGGCAATCTCGGCGATCCCTACTTTCTTGACAGGCATAGTAGGGATTCCCTACCATCAAGGTAGCAGCGGTTGGCTCCCCACTCCCCGGGCGGTAGAGTATATGTCCGGGCGCTTTTCCACCCTAGACGGCGAGTTTCCATGAGGGACAGCGGCGTGACCTCGATGAAAAACCCGGTGGGCGCGGGTTCGGTTGTCGACAAGGTCGGCAACACGCCGCTGGTTCGGGTCCGAAAGCTGGCGGCTGACCTGCCCGACGTCGAGATCTACGGCAAGGCGGAGTACTTCAACCCCGGCGGCTCGGTCAAAGACCGGCCCGCGTTGAACATGGTTCTCGACGGCGAGCGCACGGGCAAGCTGACCCGCGAGAAGACCCTGATCGATTCGACCAGCGGGAATACCGGCATCGCCTACGCCATGGTCTGCGCGGCCAAAGGCTACCGGGTGAAATTGTTTCTGCCGGCAAATGCCTCCCCGGAGCGGAAGCGCATTTTGAAGGCCTACGGGGCCGAGGTGATTCTCACCGACCCGGCGGAAGGCTCCGACGGCGCCATCATTGCGTGCCAAAAAGAGTACCGCCGAAATCCCGGCGCTTACTTCTATCCGGATCAATACAATAACCCGGCCAACTGGCTGGCGCATTTCGAGACAACCGGGCCCGAGATACTGGAACAGACCGGCCGCAGAATTACGCATTTCGTCGCCGGGCTGGGCACCACCGGCACCTTCACCGGCGTTGGCCGTTGCTTGCGGGAGTACTCGAAATCGATCAGGCTGATCTCGATGCAGCCGTCCTCGGGATTCCACGGCCTGGAGGGATTGAAGCACATGCCGACGGCGATCGTGCCCGGCATCTATGACGACACCCTAGCGGATGAAAACATCGAAATCGAGACCGAAGAAGCCTACGGGATCGTCAAGAAGCTGGCCCGGGAGGAAGGACTGCTGGTCGGCATCTCGTCGGGCGCCAACCTGTCAGCGGCGCTCAAAGTGGCGCGGCGGGTTCAGGAGGGCGTGATCGTGACCGTGTTCTGCGACTCGGCGGACAAATACCTGAGTGAAAGCTTCTGGGACGAACCATGATTCGCGTGGATCCCGGTCCTTGGAAGGACATGGTCGAGCACGCCCGCTCCAGCTACCCCAACGAGTGCTGCGGCGCGATGTTGGGCGCCGCGGAAAACGGCGAAAAGGTTGTCCGGGTCGGGGTTCCGCTCGAGAATGCGTTCGACGGTTCGCAGGCCGAGCGCTACGAGATCAAGAACGAGGATCTGTTGGCCGCCGACCGGGAGGCGCGCAAGCGAGGACTGGAGTTGATCGGCATCTACCACTCCCACCCGGACTGCGACGCCTATTTCTCGGAAACCGATTTGAAGAACTCTTGCCCGTGGTACTCTTTTGTGGTTATCTCGATCAAGAGCGGGAGGTTCGACCACGCCGGCAGTTTCTTGCCCGACCCTGACCAAACGGCCGCGGAAAACGAAGAACTGATTTACGGAGAAGCCCATGGCTAAGCTAGTGATCCCGACACCATTGCGCCAGTACGCCGACAAAAAGGACTCGGTCGACGTCGAAGCCTCGAGCGTCGGTGAAGCGCTCGACAAGCTTACCAGCGAGTACGCTGACCTTCGCAAGCACCTTTTCACGGACGAGGGCAAGCTGCGAAGTTTCGTCAACGTCTACATGAACGACGAAGACATCCGTTACCTCGATCGGGAAGCTACCGAAGTCGGCGGGGACGACGTGATCACCATCGTGCCTTCGATCGCCGGAGGAGGCCGTCATGTCGGTTAACGTCGCCGGAGGGATGCCGGCGGCCGCTCCCACCCTCAGCAACGACGAAATCCTTCGTTATAGCCGCCACCTGATCATGCCGGAAGTAGGCATGGAGGGCCAGGTCAAACTCAAGAAGGCGAGTGTACTCATGATAGGCACCGGTGGTTTGGGCGCGCCGCTGGGCCTCTACCTGGCGGCCGCCGGCGTCGGCCGCATCGGCATTGTTGATTTCGATGTCGTCGACATGACCAACCTGCAGCGGCAGGTCATCCATGGAACCAAGGACATTGGCCGGCCGAAACTCGACTCGGCCGCCGAGCGGATGACCGACATCAATCCCTACGTCCGGATCGAAAAATACGAGGTCCGGCTAACGAGCGAGAACGCGCTGGACATCCTCAAGGACTACGACGTGGTCGTCGACGGCACCGACAATTTCCCGACCCGCTATCTGGTCAATGACGCCTGCGTCTTGCTCGGCAAGCCCAACGCCTATGGCTCCATCTTCCGCTTCGAGGGTCAGGCGACGGTGTTTGGCCACGACGGCGGCCCTTGCTACCGCTGCTTGTATCCGGAACCACCGCCTCCCGGGTTGGTTCCGAGCTGCGCCGAAGGTGGCGTCCTCGGCATCCTGCCGGCGCTGGTCGGGAGCATTCAGGCTACCGAGACCGTGAAGCTGATTCTCGGCAAAGGGAAAACGCTGAGTGGCCGGCTGATCCTTTACGACGCTCTCAACATGAAGTTCCGCGAGCTGAAGCTGAGGAAAAACCCGGATTGCCCGGTCTGCGGACCGAATCGCACGATTCACGAGTTGATCGACTACGAGGCGTTCTGCGGCATCCCCCAAGCTGAGCCGGATCCCGAGCCCGGGCTAAGCGAATGGGAAACCGACGTGGTCGACCTGAAGCAAAGGCTCGATCGAGGAGACGACGTTTTCATCCTGGATGTCCGCGAGCCCCATGAATTCGAGATCTGCTCGATTCCCGATTCGCACTTGATTCCACTGGGCGATCTACCCAAGCGCGTGAACGAGCTCGACACGGCCGACGATATCGTGGTGCATTGCAAGTCGGGCATGCGCAGCGCCAAAGCCGTCAACTTCCTCAAGACCGCCGGTTTCGGCAAGGTCAAGAACCTACGAGGCGGTATCCTAGCCTGGAGCGACCAAGTCGACCCCACGGTTCCGAAGTACTAACGTCCACGGTCTCTCTCCGGCTGACCACATCCAGCCCGCTTAGCTGTAGGGGTAGGCCCGTTGCGCCTGTAGGCCGGCGAAATAAAACACTACAGCTCATTGCTCACGCTTTCCTTGGCCAGGATGTCATGGAAGGCGTTAATCAGTACCCGCTGAGGTCGTTGGGGCAGCATTACCTTGAACTCCGGCGTCATAGCACTGCCCACAACACGGGACCCGCCGAGCCGCACGATTTTCCCTTGGATGTCGACATAAATCGGCACCAGCATTTTGAAGTTATCCGAGACACGCTCTGGGTGACGGCTCCTTTCAAGAGCCACTTCCCGTCGCTTTGAGGGGTAAGCGAGTAGTCTAATCGGTAACTTGGCACCTCCGTCCCGTAAACCCACTGATCGAAGAACCAGCCCATCTCTCCGTTACCGTCCAAGTCCATCCCTTTCGTCATATGCTTCTCGACCACCCTCTTAACCCGCATTTTCAATTTGATGTTTGACATCCCGACCTTCCAGCGGCCTTGAGCGTCTTTATTCATAGGGGCTAGAGCCCGATGAGGACGCCATGGAGGCCAACACCCAATGGGTGAAAAACAAACCAAGCCATTCCAGCTAAGTTTCAACGGCTTGTTGAAAGTCGATTTCCAGGGATCGCACGTCACTTCTGATGGTGGCCTGATTTTGGTTCGCGAACTGGACGAACGGCTCGGTCTCGGAGAACTGATTGACGAGCATCTCAGCGACTCCCGGCAAGGCACAAACAAGCAGTTCACGCTCGCTGATCTGTTGCGGCAGTCGGTCTACAGCCGCTTGGCGGGCTACGAGGACCTCAACGACGCCGAGCGGGTTTCGATCGATCCGACGTTTCGGCTGATCGGTTCGCAGAAGATCTGGGATCGCGGTGCGGCCTTGACCTCGACGCTGCACGGCTTCGAGACGGAGATGCTGGCGAGCGAAGAGAATCTACTGGGGCTGATGGCGCTGAACCGAGAGCTGGTCGGGCAAGCGGAGGCGTTCGACGACTCCGAGCGGGTCGTTCTGGACATGGACTCCACCGAGAGTCCGGTCCATGGCCAACAGGAAGGCAGTGCCTACAACGGACACTTCGAGTCGGTCTGCTACCATCCGTTGCTTTTGTTCAACGGTCATGGTGATTGCCTCGCTGCAAAGCTGCGTCCAGGCAACGTGCACAGCGCCGACGACTGGGATGAGCTATTGTTGCCGGAGATCGAGCGCCAACAGGCTGCGGGCAAGCAGGTCGCCTTCCGGGGCGATGCGGCCTTTGCCAAGCCGGAGGTTTATGAGGCTTCGGAGGAACGCGGAGTACAGTACGCCATTCGCATTCCGGCCAACAAGAGCCTGGAGTTGGAGATCGAGGACATCCTGTTTCGGCCACCGGGCAGGCCGAGCGCCAAGCCCCTGGTGCGCTACAAGAGCTTCCGCTATCAGGCCGCCAGTTGGAGCAAACCGCGGCGCATCGTAGCGAAGGTTGAGCACCACCCGGGCGAACTGTTCGCGCAACCCGGCTTCATCGTCACCAACATGACCCGGCCCAGTCGCTCGGTGGTGCGCTTTTACAACAAGCGCGGCACGGCCGAGCAGTGGATCAAGGAAGGCAAGCAGGCCACGAATTGGACACGGTTGTCGTGCCATCGTTTTCGCGCGAACGAAGTTCGCTTGCAACTCAGCGTCCTGGCTTACAACCTCGGCAACCTGTGGCGGCGGCTGGGACTGCCACCAAGCATCAAGAGCTGGTCGCTGACGAGCTTGCAGCAGCGGCTGATGAAGACCGGCGGGCGGCTGGTCAAGCATGCCCGCTACTACTGGTTGCTGCTGGCCGAGGGGCATCTGAACCGGCGGCTGTTCGGTGACATGCTGCACAGGATCTGGGCGCTGCCGCTGCCGAGCGGGTAGCGTTGACCGGGCTAGGATCAACAGTTTTCGGCTCCAAAAAGGTTTGGCAGGGAGCAGTGTCGGCCGCAGCGCCGTTCAGGCCGCGCAATCAACGTCTGTGAGCGGACGGACGAGCCCTGGCGCCTACCGGCGGAGGTGATGTGCAGGGTTCAGCGCGAAAAGACGTGGCATTCGGGCCGGCGCGGATGTATACTGTGGCCGTGCCAGGGCCAAAACGGAAATCCTGGCTTAAAGCTCTCCGTCGAGGCGTTCTTGTTGAAGTGTGTCTTGACGAAGTCTCTCATCATCGTGATAAAGGGCTGGTCCCCGGTCGTGGGATCATTCATGATCGAGCGCAACATGTGGAGAACATAGCCACCCTTGGCATAGACCAACTTGTAAGCGCTCCTGTCCTGCCCCAGCTGGAACGGGAGGTCGCGTTCCGCCGCTAAGATAGCGGAGGGGACGCAGCAGGAAGAGCCGTGCGGCGAGAGGGAGCCGGTCGAGCGTCTCGCTTTTGATCGCCTTTGGGAGTTTTCGTTACTTCGTCGGTGGAGACATCGAGGAGTCGACGGAGGGGAAGATCGCGACACTTAAGTGTTGTAGTGCAAGCTCCCACAAAGCCGGGCTGCCGCCCTGGGGAATGCTCTGCACGAAGAGCGCTAACGGTGGCGGGAACGTCGGCTCTGCTCGATGGGGACGAACCGGTTTCGTGTAGCGCCTTTTAACCACCAGTACCCGGTATTTGCTTGGACGTATGCACTCAATAGGTACAATTCGGGTCGCTGGTTGTGCAATTCTCTGATCGAGAAGGAGTTGCGCGAAATTCCGCCGATAGGTCCTCACTTGTCGGCAAGGGTTGAACCAGCGGCCTGGATCAAGGGTATGCCGTTGCTCAGGACCCAACGGCCATGTCCAGCCGTCGGGCCTGTCGATTGACGAGAGGCGATTTCGCATTAGAAATCGGCGAATCGTCTCGGCAACACCCGAGGAGGCCCCAGTTCGGGCCGCTCTATGCGTGCCGGGATCGCAGCATGGAAGTCGCGAGTTACAATAACCTTTGCTGATCAAGCTGAACAGGAACACGCCTAGTGGGCAGGATCCTCGCACGCGGCACGATATGACTTCAAGGACTTATCGGCTTCGACTGCAAGCTGCGTGCACCCTCGCTTTGCTTTCGCTGTTAGGGGGAGCGTGGACAGCGCGCTCCACGCAGGCCCAGGCCGCGGATGGCGCTCCAACGGCGCTCGAAACATCGTTCGAGCGGCACGTGAAGCCGTTCTTGAAACAAAACTGTGTTCCATGCCACAACGCGGACACGATGACTTCGGGCGTCCGCGTCGACCACCTAGCCGCCGCACTCGAGGATCGGCATCTTCGATTGTGGGAAGTGATCCGGAAAAGGATTGGCGATGCGACCATGCCACCGAAAGGCTTGCCACAACCCGCTAGCGCCGAGCGTCAGCGTATGGTCGAGTGGATCACGCAAGCACTGCAGGTCGCTCGCTCCCGTCCGACCCAGAAGAACGGCATCATACGGCGCCTTACGGTCTCGCAGTATCGCAACACCCTCCGCGAGTTGTTGCTGCTGGAGGACGATCTGACGGACGCTCTTCCCCCAGACGCCGTTTCCAAAGATGGATTCGTAAATAACACGGAGACGCTGCAACTTTCGCCATTGCTGATGGAAGCCTACTTTGAAATCGCCGAAGAGGCGCTCGGCCGATCCATCGTCAATCCGGACTCGAAGCCCTCGATCCAAAACTTTCGTGTCGATCTGGGCGCGTCGATCAATCCCGAACCGCTCCCCGGCAAGCTCATCCTAGGCGCGGATAGCCTGCTGCTAGACAACCAAGACTACGTGGTGAAGCAACTCACGCCCAGCAAGGCGTTCTCCTTCGAGCCGCGGCGAATGCGGACCAAGTATCGCTTCATCGAAGGCTACAAGGGGAACGCTACGGTCCGCGACTGGAGAGACTTTGACAGTATTTATCACGCGGTCTTTGCCTGCATACGCGGCAGCCGCGGCTATCCCAAGGGGCTCGCCTATAGCACGGTCCCGGAGGGGCTTTTGCTGCGGCCCGCCATTACGAGCGATGAGATTTTCGAACTCGACGGCACCTACGGGCCAAAGGCGAACTTCAAGATCTCGCTTCGCGAACTGCCCGACCACGGGCGGTTTCGAGTCACCGTCATGGCGGCGAAGTACAACGACGGCCTGCTGCTCGATCCAGGAGATCCCGCCCAGGGGGCCGATGGCGTAGACGCCATCGTCATCCGCGACCCCACATCACGGCAGTCGGTCACGATTGAGAAGGCCGGCATTTACCAAGTCGACATCCACGAGGCAGCACTCAAAGAGTCGCCGGCCGCGGACTCGGCTCGGCTCGGCGAAGGGCTGGCCGGACTGTGGTCTTTCGACAGCGGTGCAAGCGGCAAGAACATCGAGGGCGACGCACAGCTAGTCGATTCACCCTTCGGCAAGGCTGTATCGCTCGCCGGTGATTACGGCTCGCTGCGGATCCCTCGCGACGATGCCATGAATGTCGGGGACGGCGACTTCACCGTGGGGGCTTGGATCTACCCGAAGCAGCTGAAACAAGCCGGCATCGTTGCTCTCGGAGATGATGATCCGAGGCACGGCTGGTATCTGGAAATGGCCGGAAACGAAGGGGACTTTCGGATAGAAACGACCGGACCGGACAACGAATCCAATGGGACTGTGACGTCCCCACCGGGAGTCCTTCGCACCGACGCCTGGCAGCATGTTGCCGCCGTGGTGAGACGGAAGGGCGAAACGCGACTCTACGTAAACGGCTATCCCGTCGCGAAAGGGGAGATTGGTCCGGCGAACCTGGACAATCCGGAGATCGATCTTTACCTGGGGAGCATAGCCCCTCCCGCCCAGCAGTTCCGGGGCGAACTGGATGAAGCGCGCCTGTACTCCCGGGCCCTCGACGAAGCCGAGATCCAAGCCTTGGTAGAACCTGGACGGCAATTTGCGCAGCCGCCTCCCGAAAAGCCGCAAGAGGTGACGCTGACCCTTGGCGGCCGGCAATTCCCAGGCGCGTTAGAGCAGCCCGCATTCCTGGCAGTGAGGCTCGAGGCTGGGACGCTGCAAGTCGACGCGCGGCACAACGGCGTGAAGGGTTTGGACCGGATCGTTCTTACTCCGCTGGCCACCGAGCGCGAAGTCTCGCGACGTTTTCTCGCGTTTGAAAAGCGTTTGCCGCGACTAGGCGTGCATTTGGGGCTTCGTCGCGATTGCGGCGGTACGTTCGCTCCAGTCGGGGTGCCGCAAACCGTGGCGAGCGGCAAGCTCACGCGCTTTGTGTTTGAAGGGGTTATCAGCGATTTTCCCAGCCCGGATGTCGAAAAGGACAATGTCAACTATCTAGCGGGCATTCGTGAAATCGGCGTCCGCAGTGAGTACACCGACGGTCGCGACATGCCGCGGTTGCTGGTCCGGTCGGTGGAATTCGAGGGACCGTTCCACGACACGTGGCCTCCGAAGTCACATCAGAACATCTTCGTCGACTTTGACCGCAAATACAATTCGCCGGCCTATGCACGAGAGATCATCCGCGGATTTGCAACCCGCGCCTACCGCCGTCCCATCACTGCGATGGAAGAGTCCGCCCTGATGGCGGTGTTCCAGCAATCACTCGACGCGGGAGGCGGTTTTCAGAGGAGTGTGAGCGACGCGCTGCAAGTCGCGTTGACGTCGCCGCAGTTCTTGTTTTTGGTCGAGGCCAGCAGCACGCCCGAAGCCGAGCCCATCGACGACCGGGAGCTGGCTTCCAAGCTGTCGTACTTCCTGTGGAACGAGCCGCCGGATCGCACAACGTTGGAGTTGGCCGATAGCGGCGCGCTGCGGAAGCAATTGGACTCGGAAGTGGCGCGGATGATCGAGAATCCGCGCTTCTCCCAGTCCGTTGAGGAATTCACATCCCAGTGGCTGAGTCTGGACAAGTTCGATGTGCTCGAACCGGACCGTGACCAGTTTCCGAAGCTCACGCGCGACACTCGCGCCCAGTTGCGCCGGGAGCCGGTCGAGTTTGTGCAGTACTTGATCCGGAACAACCTGCCCGTGCGGAATCTAGTTGAGTCCGATTTCGTCGTTGCGAATGAAGTCGTCGCCGGCTACTACGGCCTGGGGCACAAGACAGAGAGCGGTTTCGAGTTTGTACCCATTCAGCACGGCCGACCCGAGCTCGGAGGCGTGCTCACTCAGGCGGCCATCATGGCGGGGCTCTCCGACGGTCGGGAATCGAACCCCGTGAAGCGCGGGGCCTGGCTGGCGCGCAAGATCATCGCCGAGCCGCCCGATGATCCTCCACCCAACGCGCCGGACCTGGAGGCGGATACAGAAGGGCTGTCGCTTCGCGAGCGGCTCGAGCAGCACCGCAATCAGCCCGGCTGCATGCAGTGTCACTCGAAAATCGACCCCTGGGGAGTGGCGCTCGAGGAGTTCGACGCCGGCGGCCGCCTGAAGCAGCAACCCGCGGACGCGCGATCCACGTTGCCCGACGGCACGGAGGTGTCAGGCATAAACGATCTGAAGCGGTATCTCGGTCAAGATCGCATCGATCAGGTGGCCTTCAGCGTTCTCAAGCATCTCGTGACGTATGCGAACGGCCGCAGCCTGACGTACACTGAGTTGAACGATCTAAAAGAAGACGGGCTAAGGTTGAGGGCCGGCGGCTACCCGATGCAGGACATGATCCGCTACGTCGTCAATAGCAAACTGTTCCTTGAGAAGTAGCGGAAAGCAGGAAACCGATGGGAACTTCACTAAAGATCGACCGCCGCGCTTTCCTCCAGGGTATGGGGGGAGTCGCGCTGGCCTTGCCGGTTCTCGACGCGATGGGCGCCGAAGTGACCGAGCAGGCTCCTCGCCGGTTCTGCGCGCTCTACACCGCGAACGGCATGTCGCTGCCGAGGTCGCGGAACGGCATCGACGAGTGGAGTTGGTTTCCCACCGCCGAGCGCGACGGCGAGTTCGTCTTCGGTAAGTCGACCGAGCCGCTGGGTACCTTCCGGAAACAGCTCAGCTTTGTGGGCGGACTCTACCACCCGAGCGGTCCAAAGGCCGACCCGCATACCTGCTCGGACATGTGGCTCACCGGCGCCCCTCTGCACATTCCGACACGAGCGACCTACAACTCCGTCTCACTTGACCAGGTAGTGGCGCAGCACACCAAGCAGTACTGCCGGCAGCCGTCGTTGGTGCTGTCGATCGATGCCGGCACGGGCTTTCTCTCTCGGACGGGCACGATCTCCTATAGCCTCGAGGGCAGGCCGATTCCGGCGGAAAACAACCCGCGCTGGGTGTTCAATCGCTTGTTTCGCGGGGACCGGGCATCGATCGAGTCGGAACGCGACAGGCTGCAACGCCGCATCAAGTTGGTGGACGCCGTGGCCAAGAGCGCGCATGCTCTCGATCAGAGGCTCGGCAAGTCCGACCGGGAACGGATGGATCAGTACCTGACCTCTTTGAATGAAGTTGAATCGCGGTTGATCGCATCCGAGCGTTGGATCGACATCCCGCTCAAAAAACAGGACTACTCGCATTTGAACCTCGACGCAACATCCGAGGGAGAGCCCGCCGAGTTCTACCGCACCATGTTCGACCTGATCGCGTTGGCGTTCGACGCGGACATCACTCGCTCGGTCGCCTTCATGCTCAACCGCGAAGACGGCATGGGCATCAGCGATACGTTCCCGCTCAAGCTGGGACTCTCGCAGACGCATCACAAGCTCTCGCATGTGAGCGACAAGGACGGACAGTTGGATTTCGCCAAGTACGATCTGTTCTTGAGCCGGCAGTTGGCGCACTTCTTTGAGAGGCTGGCCGGCTATCAGGATCGCAACGCCAGCGTGCTCGACAACACCATCGTGTTATTCGGAAGCGGCGCGAGCACAACGCACACCCCCCGCAACCTGCCAACTCTGATCGCCGGCGGAGCCAACATGGGCCTCGAACATGGGACCTACTGGCGAAATGGCGAGACGCGGATGTCGAACATGTACCTCAGTATTCTGCGATCTCTGGGCATCGGGCAGGAATCGTTTGCTGACAGCACCAGCACGCTCAGCGGCTCGATCTTCCATCGCGTCTAGGCCGCGGGTCTGGGCCAAACGACGGCCCAGGCCTACGCTACGGGACTACATCAACCGCCGGTGGTAAGGGTTGGCGCCCCGCAGGGGCGAATTCGCCCGGCGACATTGTCGCCTAGCGCGCCACTTCCCACGCCAAATGCTCTAGTTCGGGGCCGATCAGCTTCTCCCAGGCCAGGCGAACCGCGGCCGGTGACCCGGGCGTGGAGATGACGACTTTCCCGCCGTAGACGCCGGCGGTCGCTCGCGACATCATGGCGGCCGCACCGACTTGCTCGTAGCTCAGCATGCGAAAGAGCTCCCCGAACCCAGGCAAGGTCTTTTCCAGCTTCGGTTCCAGAAAGTCGAAAGTGGTATCGCGCCGGGAAACCCCGGTCCCGCCATTGAAAATCACGACCTGAGCCTTTGAAGCCGCCGCCTCGTTAAGGACGGCTTCCAGCTCAGCCGGCTCATCGCGGACGATCCGCTGGGAATGGACCCGGTGGCCGGCCGTCTCCAACTGTTGGCGAAGGTAGTTGCCGCTGACGTCGGTTTCGGGAGTACGGGTGTCACTGACCGTTACGACGAGCACGGAGACAGGCCCTCGGTCGGAAGCCTTCTTCTTGTGTTCGCGAGTGCTTTCGGAGGGCATAGCAAACTTCCACGGCTGCTGAATGGACGATAAAACTCACTCTATCAAAGACCTAGCCCGCTAGCGCGGTCGGTCCGATCGGAAGGCAGCCTCATTGAACGTCGATCAACACCGTATTGCTCATAATGCCGTCCACGATCACGACCAGCGTGTACCTCCCCGGTGGGAGATTCGCGGGTACCTGGACAACGAGTGCGTAAAGCCCCGCGAAAAGCGGCGCCAGACCGCTGAACTCGAGGGCGGCATCCCTGCCGTCGATTAGAACTTGGGGATCGCGCATGGTCCGCGAAAGAGGAGATACAGGGGCGGGGAGGCCCGTTTGGCCGGGAGGAACCACTTCGCCGAGGCCTGTACAAAACACTTGGATAAAATCTCCGGCACGGGCGGGCCTCTCGAGAATGGTCGTGGCATCGTCATTGTTTCGGATGGCGCCAACGCCCGTTGCGGGATCAAAGAAGATTCCCGGTTGAGTCGAGATCAGGGGCACAGTGACGGGATCACTTACACCGGCGTCGGTCGTGATCTGAATCTCCACGGTCGCTCCGGTCAGTCCGTACGGCGCCTGGAAATTGATCTGTTCGGGAGACACGAACAGAAGCGGCGCCGAAACGCCGTTAATCGTGACTCGCGTCAGACGCAATTGACTCGGCAGAGGGAAGGCCAGCGCTTCCCCCCGGTTCCGCGACAACGCGGCCCCGAAAATGGCAACCAGGCTGCCGGGCACGATTCCGACGGGCGGGGATGGTCCAGTGTTGAAACTGGCGGCATTAACGACACCGGCAAGCACGAACGCCGGCCGGGGTCCCAGCGAGAAAGCTTCGGCGACGATGTTGACTCCGGGGGTGCCTTCGATTTCGGCTTGCAGAGTGTTGCGCGTAAACATCGTGCCCAACCGCCACTGGACCGAAACGCGCCCGGTGGCGTCGGTGATCGCGGATAAGGGCGTGGCAACTCCGTCGTCGCTGGGGGTCACGATCACCGACACTCCGGAGTAGGGTAGTCGATTTTCATCCCAAAGCCGGAACAAAACGGGTTGAGCCAGCAGGCCGCCGTCACCGGTCGCCTGGCTGTCGCCGGACTCGATGGTCAGCGTGAGTTCGCGCGGACTACCGCGCACTTGGACGAAACTATGAGCCATCTGGTAGCCGGGAGCGCTCGCCACAGCGGTTAGGGAGGCAACGCCATCCTCCATCCCGTCGATCGTGAAGGGAATTTCGGTGGAGCCGGCCGGAATCGTTACGACGGAGGGAATCTCAATGAAGCCATTGTCCGTTGTCAACATGACATCGAGATCGGCCGCGAGCGGGGCCGCGATCTCGACGGACTCCAGGCCGGGAGTGCCTCGCAGAACACCCGCGGCCGGCCAAGTGGAAAGCTGAAGCATCTTGACGAGCATGGTTCGCGCTTCTGCTCGCTGCGCAACGCCACCATTGAAAAACTGCTCCCACTGGGTACGGATGGCGTTGAGGTGGTCCAAATCTTGCCCCGAAGGCGCCGTCCCTGCTTCGACGAGCAGGATAAAAGCGAAGCTGAACTTTTTCTGCGCCACGCTGGAGGGTGGAATCCGTCTTCCCTCGGCGTCGACGATCATGTCGATGTCTATTTCTTTGCGCTCCCCGTCAAAGGTAACGCCCACGGCCGGCCCGGATGAGGGCGTGCGGAAAGAGGTCGAGTTCTCGACCAAAAAGCTCGGCTGTACTTCGTCGTCGGCGCGCAGCCCCATGAGGTATTGGTCGAAATCACTGTATTTTTCGACGGCCGCAATGGTGCGAAAGCGCGGCGAGACCATGCCGCGATCTTCGATCCGGTTGCCTTCGACGAGGGAGGCGTCCGAGTTAAAAAAGAAGGCTCTTCTGGGATTTTAGTGGCTGGCGGCGGTGAGTGACGGATCCCTCGCCACTGTGAGGCCGACCTCCCGGAGCCTGCTTCGGTGCCATTCAAGGGCTTCGTGACAACTCTACGGCCCCCAAGGCCGGGCGGCGACTGCGTTGGCCAAAAAGAATTACTGATAAACAAAGGGTTACGAGTAGAGCAAGGCTGCTGGCAGGTAGTCGTACAGTCTCCCGAAGGCTGTGAAATGCGGATCCACAACTGTCATCCAGTGGCCACACTCAAAGAGATAACTCCCTGTTTATCAGTGTCTTATTCCCTTTACGAGTTGCCCACGACCGGACTGGCGTGTAGGGTATTTGGGGATTTCTTGGCCGCCTTTTGGGCTCCGATGTGACTGCGGGCGACGTCGGGTCGGCAGGATGGAGGAGCCGGCTACCCGTTGGCCACCCACTAAAAACCCGGAAGAGCCAAAAAGAAGCTCCAGTGCGCCTGATCCCTGCCTAACAAATCAAAAGAAGGCTGCCCGCTCACAGGATCCCGAAAGCGGACAAAAACGAGAAAACGGTGTCCCGCTTCCTGGCCCATCACGGAGAGAGTGTTGTTCTCGCCAAGGAGGAGAATACGCTCGGTGGGGTCCGCCGGGTAATTGGAGAGCGGACCCATGTTGAGGAAGCTCTGGAGCCGCCGGGGGGAACCGAAATCGGGGCCGAAGTCGAAAACGGCTGCCCCGGGCAGCAGATCGCCGATGCCGAGAACATGGTTCCTTACGTTGATCTCAAAAGCGAAGGCACCGGAAGCGGCGTTTAGCCCGAAATCGTTGAACACGACGATGAAATCGTAGGCGTCATCGTGATTTCGATAGAACTTCTGGGTCAAGGCGAGGCTGTCAATGGCCGTGGTGGGACTGAAAATCTCCGCTAGCGCTCCATGGGCCGGCTGCTGAACACCCTCGTCAAAATTGGCCGGCGTGGATTCGCCTTGCAGATAGCCCGGCATGATTCCGACAACCGCGTCGTTGAGCGTGATGGCGGCGAAATGAAACTCGATGCCGCCGTCTTGATGGAGAACGAGCTGAAACGTTTGTCGCCTGCCGACGCTGAAAAGCCGGAACTCGGGCACATTGTCCCACGTGACGACGAACCGGTCCGCGGTGGAATAAGTGCTGACGGTAGCCTCGGCTTGGCTGGGATCAAGGTCAGTGAAGAGCGGACCGATCCGGGGCGGTCCGCTGATCGCTCTCGACAGGCTCCGCTCGCTGGAGGCGGTGTCGGGCTCCACCAAGGTCAGGTTGCCGTCCGAGTGAACGAAGACCTCTCCGTAGCCGCCGTCGAAAAAGGGGAATAAAAAGGGCAGGAATAATTGGACGGCGTCGTCGTCGCCAAGACTGAGAGGAAACCCCTCGCCGCGGGCCGTCTCGTTGAAGGCCAACGGGACCGGCTGAGCCGTGTAGCCGCCGTCGGAGCGGGTCAGAGCCAGACTGCTGGCGTCGAGGTCGAAAAAATTGGGTCGCACGACGACACCGCCGCCGCCATCAACGACGGCGATCTCACCCACGTCTTCCTGAAGGACGGGGGGCGATTGCAGCAGAGCGGCTTGGCTTGCTGCTTCGCTTTGGCGCGCCCGCTCCTGCCGGTGTCGAAACAGCTCGGTCAGGACGCGGCCCCGGTAGGTGCCGCTGGCGGGTGCCCCGGGGCTGCCCTGAGATGCCGCTAACAGCACCGCCGGGTGCAGAGCCGCCAACAGGACCAGCAACGCTCTGACTGACGGTTTTCGAGACATCGCGAAAACGGAAGAACCGCGGCCCCTGGTGGAACGCCGATCCGCCGGGATCGTCTCGGCCGGTACTCCTTTTTTCGTGCGGTCGCCAAGTCGCGCCGAGCGGTGCGCGCCTTGTACCGACGGGCCTCTCACGCGCTTCACCTCGCCAGGTGGTGAGAAATACAGGCTCGCGGGGAAGGACATGACGGCGCGGCTAGGGCGGAGCAGAGTTCGGAAAGCGTCGAAGGCAATTTCTGAACGGGGAGACGTTAACCGCATATTCTCCCACCGCGGAGTCGGTCGCGGCGCAAAGGACGGTTAGCTTTCACACTACCACCACGTGCAGCTCGCGAGGCCCGTGGACGCCGTGCACGAGGCTCATTTCGATATCCCCCGTGCGGCTGGGCCCCGCAATGATAACCATGGAACTCGAGACCGCCGCCGGGTCAGGCAGGGCATGGAAGAGATCGTCGATCCCCGTCAGAATGCAGTCGGCGGGAATGACCGCAACGTGGACCGGTGGCAGGAGCGAAACGATCCGGTCTTCGCGAGATGTAGAGAGCAAAACCAGCGCGCCGGGGTCCGCCAGTGCATAGTCGGCGCTGGTGAGGCCGACGTCGGCCTCGGCGCAAACCCGCCGCAGGGTTGACTCGTCGCCGATATTCGATGCTACGCCGGGCAGCGACGAGATGCCGGTGGTGCGCAGAAAGGGTGCGCGGGAAGCAACGCCCCGGCGCCCCGCGAGCACGCCGGAAACGTACTCGCGAGCTTCGTCCTGCGATTCTGCTCGAATGCACTGCCCTGGGAAATTCTTAATCAGAAGCCGGACGCGCTCCTCGACGTCAAGATCGGCCGTTTCCAGAGAAAGGATCGGAGGCGGCTCGGGCGCCTGGCCTCGGCGGCGCCCCAGAGCCGCGCGAACCTTGTGCAGAACCTGCTCGCGGTCAGGCATGCCGGTCACCTGCCGCGCGGGGTGCGTCGCGGGATCCCCCCTCCAATGCGGCGGATTCCATATCTCGGACGGCCTCGGCCGGTTTGCGTGTTCGCCATAGACGGCGAAAACTCTGCGCCGCCGGTGGAGGGAAGTCGCGAGATGCGGTCCAAGCCTTGAGCGGGCCCGGAAGCGAATCTAACCACTCGCCGTCCTCCGACGGCGGCAGGGCGGCCCGGGCAAGAAAGCCCATCCGTTCAAACAGCCTGGGGCGTCGCATGACCCAGCTCCACAATCGAAAACCCACTTTTTCCCAATGGAGATACCGGTCGCGCGTCTCAGCTTTCTTGACTTCCCCCCGCAGCGCCAACAGCATGCGAGGGATGTCGATCTTGACGGGACACACCTCGGCGCAAGCGCCGCACAAACTCGAGGCGAAGGGCAGCTCCGGCTCGTGGCCCGCGCCCTGGAACTGGGGCGTGAGTATGGCGCCGATCGGACCGCTATAGGCGCCCGGGTAGGCGTGACCGCCGATGCGGCGATAGACCGGGCAGATATTGGAACAAGCGCCGCAACGGATGCAGTAGAGCGTCTGCCGCTTGTCGTGGTCGGCGAGAATGCGGCTGCGCCCGTTGTCGAGCAGCAGCAGGTAGAACTTTTCCGGACCGCTGATCTCGCCGTCGCGGCGGCTTCCCGAAAGGAAAGACGTATAGCTCGTGAGGCGCTGTCCCGACGCGCTGCGGCCCAGAAGCTTCAAGAAAACCGCTAGGTCGGCGGCTCGTGGAATGATCTTTTCGATTCCCGACAGCGCTACGTGAACCCGAGGCATTGACGTGGTCAATCGAATGTTGCCCTCGTTTTCGACGAGCACGACGGCTCCGCTCTCGGCGACAACGAAATTCGCTCCGCTGATGCCCATCTGGGCTCGCTGGAACTTGTCGCGCAGCACCCGGCGGGCCGCCATCGTCAAACGGGTCGGCTCCTCGTCGTAGTCGATGCCCAGCTTTTCGGAAAACAGCTCCGCGATCTGCGCCCGCGTCTTGTGAAGAGCCGGCGCCACGATGTGGTAGGGGCGCTCGCCCGACAACTGCATGATAAATTCGCCCAAATCGGTTTCGACCGGCTCAACGCCTTCCTTTTCGAGAGCTTCATTGAGGCCCACTTCCTCGCTGGTCATCGATTTGGACTTGACCGCGAGACTCACGCCATGGTCCTCCGCGATACGCAGAATGGCCTTGACCGCCGTATCCCCGTCGCGACACCAGATGACCTCTCCTCCGCGTTCGAGGACCTTGGTTTCCACTTGCTCGAGGTAGTAGTCGAGATTGTCCAGAGTGTGCTGCTTAATCCGGTTGGCCGCGGTGCGAAGTTCCTGATACTGGCCGAATCCGGGCTCCTGGACTCGCTCGCGGCGCCCTTGCACAAACCGCGCCGTGGCCGACCGAATACTGTTTTGCAGCGTCAGATCCCGAAGCGCGACATCGATTCTTTGGTGGAACGAGGAGGACATCGGCGTTACCTGGAAGCCAGGATCTCGGCGAGGTGTTTGGTTTGTACCGGCAATCGCCGACGGCTCAAGCCGCCGCGAATCTGCATCAGGCAACTGGGGTCAATCGAGACGACGGTGTCGGCTCCTGTCTGGAGAATGGACTCGATCTTGCCGTCGAGCATGTCGGCCGAGATGTCGCCGAATTTTACCGAGAACGTCCCTCCGAAGCCGCAGCACTCTTCCGCGGGTTCCATCTCGCGCAAATCGAGTCGCCGCACATTTCGCAGCAGCCGGCGAGGCTGCTCCTTGAGCTTGAGCTCGCGCAGGGCGTGACAGGAATCGTGATACGTCGCCGTCGCCGGGAACGTAGCGCCGACGTCCTCGATGCCGGCGATTTCGACCAGGAACTCCGAGAATTCATACACCCGAGGGCCAAGATTCTCGGCTGCTTCCTTCGAGAATGCGTCCTTGTGGAACAGGTCGGAGAAATGATGGCGGATCATCGAACAGCACGACCCGGATGGAACAACGATGACCTCGGCGTCATCAAAAACGTTCAGAAAATGCCGGGCCACTGCGCGCGCCTCGGCCGTGAAACCGGAGTTGAAGGCCGGCTGCCCGCAGCAGGTCTGTTCTTCCCGGAACTCGGTCTCGTACCCCAACCGCTCTAGGACGGTGGCCATCGCCAACCCAACTTCGGGAAACAACTGATCGACCAGGCAGGTGACAAAAAGGGAGACCCGTTGGCTCATAGAGCGGATCTTGGAAGGACGCTTCGCATTGTAGCGCAGCGGAAGAGCGTCCCGCTGGGAAGCCGGCGTCAAAGGAAATCGCAACCGCGAATGATGAGAGGCCCCGACGGGCGTAGGAAACAAGGCGGGAGCGAGGATCCCTTACTCGCTACTCCGCGGCTCCCTTCACGTAGCGCTCGTACCACTCGAGCACGCGGCGATACGCATCCTTGCGATGCAGGGGCTCGCGAAAGCCGTGGCCCTCTCGAGGGTAGATCACCAGTTCGCTGGGAACCCCGTAGTAGCGCAGGCCGCGGAAGAACTCTCTTGCCTGTGGCGGCGGAATAAAGGGGTCTTTCTCACCCCATAGCAGCAACGTCGGCGTCTTGACCTTCTTTACCTGAAGCACGGGGGAGAACTTCCAGTAGACTTCCGGCTTGTCGTAGACTTCCGGCTTGTCGTAGTGCCAGGCCAAGAAGTGCGCCTCGGCGTTCCATACCGGGACCGGCGCCATGCCCATCAAGCTGTACCAGTTCGTAATACCCTCGCCCACGACCGACGCCTTGAAACGATCCGTCTGGGTCACCGTCCAGGCGCTCATGAAACCGCCGTAGCTCCAGCCCCCCACGCCCAATCGCTCGGGATCCGCGATGCCGCGCTCGACGAGGGCGTCCACGCCGTCCAGGATATCTTCGAAGTCCTTCCCTCCCCTGTCGCCATGATTCGCGATCGTGTATGCAACGCCGCGTCCGATGCTGCCGCGGTAGTTCGGGAGAAACACGGCGTAGCCGTGGGCGGCAAACAATTGCGCCCAGCGGATCTGAAAACCGTTGAGATCAGCCGACTCCGGTCCGCCGTGGATCTGCACGATCGTCGGATAGCTCTTGCCCGGCTCATAGCCGACCGGCTTGACGAGCACTCCGGTGATGTCCCAGCCGTCGCGCGCCTTCCAATCAACCTCCTCCGTTTCCCCATAGGTGATCTTCTCCAAGTTGGGATTGAGGTGCGTGATTTGCCCCAGCTCTTCTCCCAACAGACCGGTAAAGATGTCGGCGGGCGCTCCGGGATCTTCGAACGCGCAAGCTAGCTGCCGGCCGTCCGCCGACAAGCTAATGTTCGAGGCGAGAACTCGGGGACGACGGCTGAGCTTCTCGATCTCCCGCGAACCGGTTTCAAGCCGCGTCAAATACCTGGTGTTGCGCTCGACAATGCCCAAAAGCGCCGACTTTCCGTCCGGTAACCAGTGATAGCTTTGCGCCGTGTATTGCCGTCCCTCGGTGAGATCCACCGGTTTGCTGCCCGCTCCCTTGCAGACGAACAAACTTCCCGGCGACTGCTCGGTCCCGTTCGCCGAGGCTCCCAAAAACGAGATGCCGCTGCCGTCGGGAATCCATCCGGGGCTAATCATCTTCCCGCGAGTCGGGCAGTAGAGCTTCGGCTCGCCTCCCGACACGGGCAAGACCGCGAGCCGGGAGCGCGTCCACTCGTAGTCGAGATTCGCGTCCTCGGCGATGGTCAGCAGAAACCGGGACCCGTCCGGCGACCAAGACACGCGCACAATGTGCTCGTCGCCGGCCTCGACCCGGCGCGTCCGGCCCGAGGCGACGTCCAGCATCCAAAGCCGCTGAGGAGGCGCGTTTTCGTCCGTATCGAACGAGTCAAGGACGATTTCGTCGTCCCCCTGGAGCCGGCGCTCGCGCACATCTTTGGGTTCCGGCTCGGCGGCCAAGAACGCGATCTGCTTCCCCGAGGGCGACCACGCGAAGGCCGCCACCGCGGTCGGGTGATGCGTCAAGGGCCGGACCTCCCCGCCGCTTGCGCTGACGGCAAAAACCTGGCTTCCCTTTCCCGGCTCACGAATCGACAGGAAAGCAATCGAGCCGCCGTCGGAAGACCATTGCGGCGCCCAGTCCCCGTAGGGATTGTCCGTCAATCGTTGCGGAACCCCGCCACCCGAGGAGACGACGTAGAGATCCGTATTCACCGGGTCCTTCGAATGCCCTTCCCCCAGCGGTTCGTCCACCACAAAGGCAACCCGCGACCCGTCAGGAGAGAGGCGCACCTCCCGCAGTTGCCGCAAGCCGAGAATATCGTCGACCGTAAGCGTTCGCTCAGCAACCGCCGAGTCAACACCGAGGGCCAGGAATCCTAGCCCAAGCAAGACATGGAATGGTTTCATAACCCTTCAACTCTAACCTCTCCCCTGGAGTGTCACGAACCGGGGCTGGCGGCGTCAGGCCACTGGGGCGGGAACAAATTCAAGAAGATTATCAAACGGATCGAAGCAGAAGAGCGGCGTCGCTCCATACATCTTCGTCCATCCGTCTACCATGTTGCGGACGAAGTCGTTCCCCGTTTTGGCCAGCTCGACAGCCGGGTCAAACAGCATTTTGACGCCGTTTTCCACCAGACGGGTCTTCATCTCCTCGATGTCGGGCACCTGGAAAGCCGCGTGGCGATGGATGTAGCGGCGCGTGATATCTCCCCCGTTTCCCACTTGAATGTAGAGATCGTCTCGCGTCAGCGGCCGCGCGGCAATGATCAGATGCACCTCTTGGGACCCGCAATAATAGAACATCCCCGGGAACTGGAAACCAGGCCGAAACTTTTCTTCCATCCCCAAGACATCCCCGTAAAACCGGGACGCCTGTTCCCGATCGTCCACGATCAGGGTGACGTGATGAATTCCTTGGGCGCTCATGTTGTCTTCTCCGATCTCGCAGGGCTCGAACAGGCCTTCCGGGGTAACCGCAACCTCGGCGAGCCACTTCGCCCTCCAGACAGCGTCGGCTAAGTCGCTCGCTTGTCCGCTATTGCACGTCGAGTTCCAACACCACAGGTGATGATATCAAACGCAAACGACGGGCAGTGCCCGCAGAGTTGTCCAATGCAAGATGATCCCGAACGGATCTCCTTTCTGAGGTATTCCGGGATTATAGTGGGTCGCTGAGGGGCGGCGGGGCGGGGATGCGACAATTTCGGGCCGCAGGCGGTAGCTGCTCATCTTGCGCTTGACGCCTCGCGGACGGCGCAGCCCGCGACTGGAGCTCGCCCGCTCCTGTAACAACTCGGCTAGGACCGCCTTATGAAAGGCTTTTCTGTGCCGAGGGGGGGATCGCCGCCGCGCGGGGCAGTGTGCGCCGAATCACCCGGACAGCATGCACATAAGAAAGTCGATCGGGATCTTCGTCGGCTGCCAAGGCCGCCTCGTGCATCAAGCCGCGAATGGCGAAATGGGCCATCATCAAGCCGTAGAATTCTTGCCGCACGAACTGCGGGGTCTTGCTGCGCAACACGATCCGCGCCCCTCGTAGATGGGTCTTGAGCTCGTCCAGCGCGCCTTCGATCTCCCAGCGTTCGTGATACAACCCCGCTAACTCCTGAGCCGGGGCGCGCGCTGGATCGAGGATCGTGGTCACCAAACGATAGCATGGCTCGGCTTCTTCGACGCCTTCCAGCTGGTACTCGACGACGCGCACCCGCAGCCCGTTGCGACGCTTCCTCCCATCGCTCTCGGAAGCGTAGATGCGGCTCAAATAGGACCCGTCGGAGAATCGTTGCCGCACCTCGAGGCGCAGATGTTTCTTCGCTCTCCACAACAGGTCCGCTCCCGTCTGGCGCGCTTGCTGCCACAGCTGATAGCCCAGGAAGTTGCGGTCGGCCAAGCAGAGCTGGCCCTCTTCCAAGGCTGGCAGCACCTGTTTGGCCAGCGTGATTTCGCCGCCCGCATACGGTCCCAGGCGGCTGGCGAACAACACATGCGTACCGTTTTCCAACAGCGAGACGAAGTGGATTTGCGGAAAGGCACTGCTGCCGCGACCGCCTCCGGGCCGCCCGAAAGCCTCCCGATTGCGCTTCTCATCGGCCACATCCAAGGTGCTGCCGTCGAGCGAGACCAACCGCCAGCGACG
Organism: Bryobacterales bacterium; assembly: GCA_965206025.1. Lineage (GTDB taxonomy): Bacteria > Acidobacteriota > Terriglobia > Bryobacterales > UBA6623. The sequence goes on from CBDBIU010000005.1 coordinate 1,645,908, forward strand.
GTACCACGCCCCGCGCGTGCGCCGCTTCGCCAGCGGACGCACCAACTCATCGTGCAGCTGCTCGAGCGGCCCGGCTCCCAGCCGCGAACGGGCTTGCGAAATCCCCGACTTGCCACTGACTCGCGGCGGCTCCGACGGCCCCCGCAACCAAGCGATGCCCTCCAGCAGACAGCGCAGCACCTCGCGATAGGAGACCTGCATGTACAACGCCAAGGCAATGACGTAATAGACCACCACAGGAGCCGGCAAGTCACGTTGCCGGCGGCTTGTCTTGCCGTTTTGATGCAGCACCGCCTGCACCTTCGCCAAAGGGAAGGTCTTGGCGATCACTCCCAAGCTGACGTAGTCCGTGATGCGGGCGCCTTTGGGCAACTCAGCCAAAGTCCGTGCCATCTGCCATCCTCCTGTCCTCCGAAATGGGATGCCACAGAAATGTTCTGAAGTGAACAGTATTGGGGCTAGCCTGGATATCTCACCAGGGGTAGGAAAAGGGCTGCCGGTTGTGGCATAAAACATTTGTGGACAAAACGTTAGCGCCACAGAAGACCAGCAGCCCTGCGGTTACAGAGTGTTGCCCATCGAGCTTTTTTGTTTGCCAGACACTTTCGCCGCCGGGTGAGCGCCCAGTTTGACGGCGGGGTGATCAGCTCCGACGGCGGGGCACTGCTGTTGCGCGAGGTGGACCGGCGCATCACCCGAGACGAAAGCTGATATCGACGGCCGGGGCCGAGTGTGTGATTGCGCCGGCGGAAACATAGCCGGCGCCTGCTTGGGCATAGGCTTCGACGTTATCCAACCGGATGCCGCCGGATACTTCGATAACCGCCCGCCCGGCGATCATGGCTACCGCCTCGCGGACTTGCTCCACTGTGAAGTTGTCGAGTAGCAGATGGCCGGCGCCCGCTTCGAGTGCTTGTCTGATCTCGTCGAACGTGCGCACCTCGATCTCGACCTTGTGGCCGCGAGACCGTGTCCTCGCGAGAGCTTGACGCACTCCTCCGGCCGCGGTGATGTGGTTGTTCTTGACAAGGATGGCGTCGAAAAGCCCTAGCCGATGATTGACGACGCCACCGGCGCGGGCGGCTAGTTTTTCCAGGCGACGGAGGCCCGGAGTCGTCTTCCGGGTGTCAAGCACCTGGCAGCGTGTTCCTTCCACGGCTTGGACGAACTGCCGGGCCAGGGTGGCGATGCCGCTCAAGCGCTGCAAGAAGTTGAGCGCCGTTCTCTCGAGCGTTAACAGGCGTCGAGCGGAGCCCGAGACACGGGCGACGACCGTGTCGCTGTCGAGCTGATCTCCGCTTGATTGCAACAGCTCGACGCTTTCCTGGTCATAAATTTCCGGAATGACCTCGACCCCCGCAAGAACCAGCGGTTCCCGAGACAGAAAGAAGCCGCCGGCTGTCTGGTCCGCGTCCACGCACGCCTCGGTCGTTATGTCGCCGCCGCCGACGTCTTCCGCCAGCGCGCGACGTATGGCGTCGGTGATTTCCGAGTGTTGCCAGCTCACAATGGCAGGACGGGGCCGATCGAAGGCGCGGGCAGGTTCATCTCGCTAGTACCCGCCGGAAATCTTCCATGGGAACCACGATGTCGGAATCAGTGACCTTCAGCAGGCCGGCTTCGGTTCCCGCATACCGCCGGTTGTGAAGTCGTACGCACGACGAGTCGAGGGATCAATGAACCAGACGTGTTGCACCCCCGTCGCCAGGTAGTCATTGACTCCTTCCTGCATCGCCGACATGCGGTCCAGTCCCCGCAACCGGCTGTGGTCCCTTTCTCCTCAATCGCGTTCCAATACCAGGCCGTCGACATACTTGCGGTCCCGACGGTAACTCATCGAGAGATATCTTCAACGGACACGGTCGTTGAAGCTTGCATGCCCTCAGGTTAACCTATTCGCCGAGTTGGAAAGCGGAGGCACGATAAGCCCGGGCAAGAGAAGCAAAAGACACTGCTGAGGCGGCCGACCCCTAGCCGGCCGTGGCGAAAGTCGCACGGCAGCGAAAAATGGGGACTGCCACCAATTCGCCCCCATCATGGCCTCGAAACAGAGCACTTAACCTGAGGCGAATTGGCTGGCTGTACCTGTTTTTTCCGGGGGGGGACTGGCGGAGGAGCGAGTGGGGTTCGACGAGCGGGGAGGGGAAACGGCTCGGCCCCCGACGCGAAGCTACTTGCCCGCGGCGTTGAGCAACGGTTCGATGCGCTCTTCCAGCTCGCTGTAGCCCAGATAGCCCGGGTGATACAGCCGGACGATACCCTTACGGTCGACGAGTACGAGTGTAGGGGTTGAGCTCACTCCGAAGCGAAGGAAATTCCGCGTGCTGACGGGCGCCGGCATCCAAGGGTGAATCGGATAGTTTTCTTGATAAGCATCCCTGAGGTAATCGAGTTCTTCCGACGGAGTTGCCTCTCGCGCTTGGGCGGTATAACCGTACAGCTTGGTCGGGCCTATGAAGGCCAGTCCGCGGTCCGAGTAGTTGTTGTGGAGTAACTCCAGGACCGGCTCCTGGCGTTTGCAGTCGGAGCACCAATGGGCCCAGAAGTACAACAGCAGTACTTTACCGTTCACCTGCCCCGGCGCGGCTGGCCTGTCGAAAACGTATTCCGGCATTTCGAGATCGGGAAGCGGTTTTCCTTCCAGGGAGAGCAACAGGACGTTCTTCTGAATCCTTGTCTCGATGGAAGTTCCGAGGTATTTCTTATGCTGCTCGCGTAAAAACTCAACAGCCGCTGTGCGATCGCCGCGAGCGTCGTAGGCCTTCCCCAGAACTTCGATGGATGCTCCGAGAGCTGTCGCGAGATTCGGGTCAGCATCGAGCTGTTGAACACCAGCGCGAAGCGCGCTTCCCGCAAGCGCGTCGCTGGCGTACTTTTCGGCAAGACCCCATTGACCGGCGAGCCCGGCACCGCGTGCGAGCCAGGATGCAGCCGCCAGCCACTGCGAAGTCTGATTTCCTTCGGCGGCGCGCGTCTGCTCGATCAATTGCCGCGCGGCTACGAGGTTGCCTGCTAACGCCAGTTGGCGAACTCGGGCAACGAGATCGACGAACTGAGCCGCGGCTACCGCGATGGCCGTAGCCAACAACCCGATGCCGACTAGGCAGCCGGTTCGTCTCCTACGCCGGGTCGGCGTTGCTAGGGGTTTCAGTTGCTCACAGCGAAGCCGCGGCCGCGTGCGCGGCTTTTCTTTGACCATTATTGGGTAGCGTATCACGGAGACTCCGTCAGGATCTTCTCCCGGTCCCAGGAGCGGTGGTTTGCCGCCGGAAAGGCCGTTCGGTAGGTTGGCCGGCTACCGAAAGCCCGACAAGCAGGATCGCTTGTCCTACCGCGCCTGGGGAGCGGGTGCTCGCTTTCGTGTAAGATGTCTTCTTCCAGACCGAATGTTTTCTCCTCGTCTAAGCGGTTAAAACGGAGCGACGTCGATCCCAATTGCGCTGTGCCGTCCCCACCATCCAAGCAGAAGGTTTTCCATGGCTGGTTCATCACCGTAGCGGCTTTTTGTACCTTCGGCATTAGCGTCGGGTTCCCGTACTACAACATCCCTTTCTTCTTTGACTACTTCGAGAGCCCACCCGAGCAGGGCGGCTTTGGCTGGTCGCGAGAACAAGTCACGTTGGGCTTCCCGCTATCGGCGCTGTTGACCCTTTGGGTTGGGCCATTGTTGGTCCATCGTTACAGCCCGCGGAAGGCGATTGTCTTCGGCACGGGCCTCATCGCTTTGGCGTTGGTCGGTTTCGGGCGCATGGGCGGTGAGATGTGGCTGTACTATCTGTTCTGGTTTATCTCGACCGTCGGGTATATCTTCTCGGGACCTATCCCGCACCAGGTCATCATTTCGCAATGGTTTCGGCGGCTGCGTGGCAGGGCGATGGGGGTTACCTACGTAGGCGTCGCCGTGTTCGGGTCAGCGGGGTCTTACCTTGTCAAGCCGCTTGTTGAAGGCATGGGGTTCCACACGGCTCTTCAGATTATGGGGGTATTGCTTCTCCTAGCGTGGCCCTTCGCGATTTTCATCTTGCGTGACCGGGCTGCTGATATGGGCCTCCAGCCCGACGGCGAGGAACCGCGGTCGCCGCGGCCGGCGGAAAAACCGCAAGGCTTGGCTCATCTGCTGCGGCAACCTGCGTTTTACCTGCTGGCCACTGGCAGCTTTTGTTCCATCGGGTCGATAGGCGCCGTGAACCAGCACATGAAACTGGTCTTCAGGGACCAAGGGTTCGTGGAACAAGAGGTCCTGAATTCAGTATGGCGAACCGCTTCGATTCTGATTCTCTGGGCGAGCATTGCCGGGAGACTGGGCATGGGTTGGGCCTCCGACCGGTTCTCCAAGAAATACGTGATGGTCATTACGTATGTGCTGGTGGCCATGGCGATTCCCCTGCTGTTGCTGGTCAGCCCGGAGCGGCCGGGCTATGTTTACATCTTCGCGATCTTGTTCGGATTCGCCCTGGGCGCCGACTACATGCTGATTCCTCTCATGGCGGCGGACCAGTTCGGGGTACCCACGCTAGTGCGCGCCATGGGTGTGATCCTACCCTTTGATACGATCGGACAAACCTGGTTCCCCTATTTCGTCTCCCTGTTACGAACGCGGTTAGGAGGCTACGACCGAGCTTTCGTCGCCGTGTTTGCCCTAGCTATGGCCGGCGCGGCCGCGATCGCACTCTTGCCCAAGCCCAAGCGCGGCGAGGGTGGATCTTCGGAGGAGAGTTCGACTTCGGGAGCCTAGCCTTACCGGAGCGGAAAGTTATTACTGATTGCCGAGACCAATGAAGAACACGCCGAGCAGAACGAGCGCGAGGCCGGCCACCTTGTGGCGGTTGAACAATTCCCCAAAGAAGATGCGAGACCAAATCAGAGTCCAGACGTACCCCAACGAGACCATGGGGTAGAGGACGGTCAGGCTGCCGTGCTTTAGTCCCTCAATGTAGAAATATGACGAGATCAGAAACAGCGCGATGCCCGCGCCAATCTTGTCTATCCAATCTCGCCAGCCGCCGCGTAGCCGGTTCGCGCCTGCTTTCAGCAACACGGCTGCGATCGAGCCAATCACGCTGGCGGCAAAAACAAGCAGCATGGAGGAAAACGGTGTTTTCATGACCGACTTCCCAGCCCGATGAAAGAGACTCCCACAACGATGAGACCCACGCCGATGATTTTGTAGGCGTTGATGATATCGTTAAAAAACATCGGCGATAGAATAGTCACCCACACATAGGTAAGGGCTATGATGGGATAGAGTACGGACAACTGGCCGTCGCGGAGCGCCAACACGAGAAGTGCCGTGTTGGCGGCGAGGCAGATATAACCGGCGATCAAGGACGAATTCGAGAGAACGCCCGCCCAGCCGGTGTCTACCATCAGAGCGGCGCCGTTTCGCATCAAGATCTGCGCCGCCGCGCCGATTACAGTACACAGCACGACGAGTCCTATGGAGGCTACGTTGGTCGATTGGGCTTCTCGGCTCGAGAGGATTGCCGCGGAAGGCTCGTTCAATTCCAGGACGGACGGGGCGCTCACGGAAGTGTCCGATTGTAACATAAGCCCTTGATCTTAGCCGCGTCCATAAGCCAGTGCCATGAGGATTTTGCCTTAGGGTCATAGGCACTTTGGTAGTGCTCTCTGAGGGTTTTCCCTGCTGTCGAAATCTGATAGCCTTAGCGAGAATGGTTCACGTACTTCCGACACTTGGGTGGGGACACCGATGGAGGGCGCCCAGCATTTCTTCCGCGGGTAGCCCTAGGCGGCGAGTGCTCTACAGGCGACGGGTGAAGTCTTCCGAGGTCAGCCGCCGCAGTGTCGCGGCAAGGAATAGGCCGAAGGCGTCTCATTAGAGATGGAAGCAACGCGAGCTGTTCGAAACCCGCAAGGAGTCTATATTCGGCCTAAGCCTCTGGGACGAGAGCAGTTTAGCTGTTCGGCCCAAGAAACTTATCGGCTCATTGCCGATCAACTCCTTCCTTGTCTTCCGGAGTTGGCGCGTTGCCGATCGACGGCCGAGGTGACCGCACACCCTGTCTATCAGTCCATTCGCGACACGGTGGCCGAGGTTTTAGGCGCCAGTGACACAGGTGACTTCACGCGCGAACCGGCGCCTCCCCGATCGCAGTACCGCTTCCTAGCGTGGAACGTTGAGCGCGGCGTCCAGTTTGAGAGACAACTGGAGGCTCTGCGCACGCACTACTACCTCAAAAGATGCGACGTTTTGTTGTTGACCGAAACCGACCTCGGCATGGTCCGCTCGGGAAACCGCGCGGTCGCGCTCGAGTTGGCGCGCGAACTCGGGATGCACTATGCATTCGGTCCTTGTTACTTGAATCTCAGCAAGGGCGCCGGCGTCGAGCAGGAGGCGGATGGGGAGAACCGTTTGGGGTTGCACGGGAACGCGATTCTCAGCCGTTACCCGATTCGCCGCGTCCGAATGATCCCCCTGAAAAATGGAAAGGACAAGATGGCGGGCCGCGAAAAACGCCTGGGCCGCCAAGTTTCCCTCCTCGCCGAAATTGAGTTTCCCAACTACTCGGTGACCGCCGCCTCGGTGCACTTGGACGCCCAATCGAGTCAACGTCACCGTCATGATCAGATGCGCGATGTGCTCAACGGACTCCATGCCGACGGTCCTGTCGTCATCGGAGGCGATTGGAACACGATGACGTACAATTCGTCGCGAGCCTTGTACGCTATCTTAGGTTTCTGGCTGCGTGTGTTCATGGGCGTTGACAACGTGATCCGCAATCATTATCTGCACCCCTATAACCGCTTCGAGAAGGACCTGTTTCGACTGATTGAATCACACGCCTTCGACTATCGACGCTGCAACTCCCTGGGGGATCGCACCGCGTCCTACGATGTGGAGGATGCGAAAACCCACAAGAATCTCCGGGAGTGGGTGCCGGCTTGGTGTTTTTCTTTCATCCGCTGGGCGTTGCGCAATCATGGCGGCAAGTGCCCCTTGAAAATCGACTGGTTCGCAACCCGAGGTCTGTGCAGTAGGAACCCCATCATCATCCACGAGCTGCGGGAACGACGCGCCGTTCCCCTCTCCGACCACGACCCGATCGGTCTGGATGTGGTCGTGCCCCGCGATTAACGGGTGGCCGCGGAAAACCGCAGGCCTCCGAATTCGAGCGCAAGGCGAGCGTCTTCCAGTAAGCTGTCCACGACAAGACTATCCCCGCCGTCAGGGATGTAGGGGCGCGATAGACCGCGCCCGCTTGCCTTACGAGCTATAGGCCGGCCGATACGTACAAGCTGTCGCCGCGAGCCAGGGCCGGCGGGCCTTTCGCCTCATCCACTGCGGGCCGTGGTGGCGGATACTTGGCCGTCACTAGCGTTCCAGCATCAGTTCGTCTTTAACGAGTGCGATGTGCTCGCGTCCCACCGGATACTTGGCCTGTCACTAGCGTTCCAGGCTCAGTTCTTGCTTACGCACACCCTTGCCATGCCCGATTCGGAGCCGCGAACGCCAGTGAGCGGCCGTGGCGTATGGCCAATCCTCTTCCCCGCCCAAGGGGATAAAAGCCAGCGGGTTTTCGACGGAGTGGTCCAGTGATTGTCGCCTATAAACGATCGAACTTATGGGACCAAGCACTAGATCGCTGAGCCGTGGGGCAAGGAGATCATCCACGCTGAAAACAGGGCTTAGCCGGCTTCACTCGAGCGACCTCCCCTGTTCGCTCGTGAAGCTCTCCTCAGGCGGAGGAGAGAGCTTTTTTCAGTTCGGAGGGTTTAAACTCGATCCCCGCGCGCGAATAATCAACCAAACCCCGCCGACGTAACTGACTCATATGCTGGGTGATAATCTCACGCGACGTGCCGACATATTTACCCAACACCTCGTGGGTAATGGGCATGATGTGGATTTCTCCCGAACCGTCGGTCGAACCGAACCGCTTGCCGAGCGTCAACAACGCCTTCAACAGGCGGTGGGAGATCTGGTCCGTGGCCAAGCTTTCGATCCTGGAATCGGCCTCGAACAGCTTGCCGGCAAGCACTCGCAATAATGACGGCCCCAGTTCCGGCGTGCGGAGCATGAGCTGTCCCAGCTCCACCATTGACCACTCCATAAGAGCTGTGTCCTCGAGCGCGACAGCGGTTTCCCCCCGGTCGGGGAGTCCCAGCAGGCTTGACTCTCCAAAGAACGAGTCCTGCGCGCAAAAGTCGAGTACTGTTTCCCGGCCGCTCCCGGAGATACGGCTCAGTTTGACCGTCCCGTCGACCACGAGCAGAAGGCTGTCGACCGGATCCCGCGAGGAATAGATCGTCTGATCTTTATGAAAATATTGAGGTTTTCGTCGAGGCAGGAGCAGAAGCGGGTCATCGCCGATCGCCGAAACAGGGAGCGAGTTCATGAGGGTAGCCGACATTGTTGAACCTCCGCGGCGGAGAATCGCCCGGTTCAGCGGGGTCGGTCGAGCAATCCTCCTCTATGGTTAGACTCGCCGGACCCTCGATCGGGTTTCGGCTTTTCGGCCCTAAAAAGGCAATTTACACCGTTCCGGCGGAAGGCGATTGTGGAGAGGCGGAACAGCGCGGCTCTTGACCCGACCGGGAAACTCGGCGTCCCATGCCCGTGTTGCGAAACGCCACGCATCCCCGGGGGAGCGGCGGATCATTCGCGGGAGGCGTCCCGGCGCTGTTCGAGAATCTTCAGCAGCCGATCGTGGACGTCCGCCGGTAGCGGGTGGCAGTTGACGCTTTGCGAGATCTCAATGGTTCTTCTCATCTCGTCATACACCACCCAACAGTCGGGGCACTTCCCAAGGTGGGCCTCGATGGACGCTCGAAGTTCCGCATCGAGGTCCCCGTCGATGTAACCCGACAACTCCTCGACGAGGCTCTTACAGTTGATTTTGTGTTGGTCTCCCATTTCGACCTAGTTGTCGCTTGAGTTTTCCCCGCAATTGCAGACGCGCCCTGAGCAGCCGCGACTTCACCGCGGAAACGGATAGATCCAGTATCTCGGCGGTTTCCTCCGTCGAAAGGCCCTCGATGTCGCGCAGCACGAAGACCGAGCGGTAGGCTTCCGACAGGCCATCGATCGCTTTCGTCAGATATTCGCGGGTCTCGAGACGGCCGTAGCGTTCTTCGGGACTCTCCTCCTCCGACGCCGCCTGCCGCCGGAATGGGCCGTCCTGGGACTCGATCTCCTGATCGAGAGATACGGTCTTTCGCGTCTTCGTCCGCCTGAGCTTCATCAAGGCTTCGTTGACCGCGATGCGCACCAGCCAGGTGTAGAATCTCGAGTTTCCCTGAAATTGATCCAGCCGGGAGTAGGCCTTGAGGAAAGCTTCTTGAAGAACGTCCTCGGCGTCGTGGTCGTTCTTGGTGATATGCCGCGCCAGGCGGAAGATCTTGGCGGCATAGCGCTCGACCAGTTCCGTGAAGGCCGCACGGTCCCCGCTCCTGGACTGGTCGACCAGTTCCGACTCGGCAAGGTCCAACGATTGACTGGGCTGTCCCATCGGCGCGCGATTTCGTCTGCCGGCCGATAGCCGGCTAATTCTTATTGTCCACCTGGAGAAAGTCGTTAGCAAGCGCCGGCTAACAGCCGGTGGCGAAAGTCGTGCGGGAGAGAAAAAGGGCGAAAAATGGGGACTGCCAAGGACTGCCACCAATTCGCCCCCATCATGGCCCTCGAAACAGGGCGCTGAACCTGAAGCGAATTGGCTGGCTGTACAAGATTTCCCGCGACGTTTTTACCTTTGCCACGGGCTGCTAACCGAGGAAGCACCCGCCCTCACCATCCCAGTGCCTCGATCACCGAGCCGCCCGGGGGGAGCGAGTACCCATGAGCCCGCGGTCCAACCAAAGGGATGAAAAACCGGTAGTTTTTCGATCCAGTGTCGAGAGATAACGCTGCTCAGCTCCGATGAATCCGCGTGTGCCCCGGCGGCGCCGCCTGAAACGAGAGCAAGATTCTCTTCTTGCTCGCCTAGCGGCTAGTTCTGATACGATGGCCCATTGTCCGCGAAGCGAGGTCGTCGGAGTCGTGGCGCCGCCTCCACGCGCAAACGACAGGGCAGCGTAGTTTATCGTGACCTGCCTAGAAGCGAAATTGGCTGACTGTTCCCAGCCACCCCCGAAAGCGGCGATATGAAGCATACCAAAGAGGAGATTCTGTCTCACCCCACGCGGCCTTTCCCCATTGACGAGGGGAAGAGCGCTTCCGCCGTTCTCGAGAAAATGGCCGGCACCGCTTTCCAGGGTCGAGAGCTGGGCCGCGCTTTCCAGGTGTGGAAGCAGATGTTGGCCGATCCGGAATGTACGATCTTGATGGGTCTCTCCGGCGCCATGGTCCCGGCCGGCATGCGGCGCCTCGTGGCCTACATGATCGAGAACCGGCTGATCGACGTGCTGGCTTCGACCGGAGCCAACTTCTTTCACGACATCCACGAAACCAAGGGGTTCCGCCACTACCAGGGCTCGGCCGATATGGATGACGAAGCGCTGGGCGATCACATGGTCGACCGCATGTACGACGTGCTGGCGGATGAAGTTCGATTTCGCGAGCACGATCTGTGGATCGGCAGCTTCGCCTCGCGGCTCGACCAATCCCGTCCCTACACCACCCGCGAGTTTTTGTACCTGCTGGGGGAGGAGATTCTCAAGGATTCGAAGGAACCGGGTATTGTTACCACGGCGGCGAAAGCCAAAGTTCCCTTGTTTTGTCCCGCGATCGGCGACAGCTCGATCGGCATCGGCGTCGCCGAGAGCCGCCACCGCGGAGAAAACCGCCTGATGTTCGACATGATGGGGGACGTTCTCGAAATCACCAACGTCGTGGCCGAGTCACGCGCCACCGGTGTGATCTACTTCGGCGGTGGCACTCCCAAGAACTACGTCCAGCAGACCGAAGTGGTGGCCATCCTAATGAACAAGGATAAGACCGGGCATCGCTACGGCGTCCAGGTGGTCACCGACGCTCCCCACTGGGGCGGACTCTCCGGCTGCACGTTCGAAGAATCGCAAAGCTGGGGGAAGCTCGCCAAAGGGGCCGCGATGGTCAACTGCCATTGCGACTCCACGATCGCCATGCCACTGCTCGTCACCGCCCTTTCCGAGCAGACCGATCTCCTCCGGCAACGCAAGCCGCCTCGCTTCGACATGGGAACGGTCCTGCGGATCGAATCCACCCCCTGATCTACGCAGCTTCCGTTCGCCGCCGCCTCTCTTGAAATCACCTATCTGTTGAATGGCGAACCGTAAGAAGCAGACTTCCCGATCCGGAAGTCTGCCGCACGCTCCCACCCGCCGCCGCCCGTCCGCCCACGTGATTAGCCCGCCATTCTCACCGACCTGACGGGCAAAGCGGGGTCAGAACTGGCCACAACGCATTGTGGCCTGCCCCCTGAAAACGAGTCCGGATCTTGAAAGAGAATCGAAGGATTCTGGCCCGTAGTTAAAGGAGGCAGGGAATGACGAGGAAGCGATACACGACCGAGCAGATCATCCACAAGCTGAGAGAAGCGGAAGTCGAGATGGCAGCGGGCAAGAGCGTGCCCATCGTCTGCCGCAAGCTCGCGATCAGCGAGCAGACCTACTACCGCTGGCGGAAGCGATACGGCGGGCTGCGCAGCAATCAAGCGAAGCGTTTGAAGGAACTCGGGTGCTTCCGCTATTAACTGTTGCTGACTCGGCCGCATCACCTTCTGACGAAAGCACTTATCCCTAGTTTTCGCAATGGCTAAAGCTGCTAACGGAAAAATCGACTGTAAGTGATTGCAATGGTAGATACTTAAGCTCTTCTCGGCAACACTCGATGACGCAAGCACCACTTGGCGTAGTTCTCAGGCTCCTAGCCACGTTGGGGTGGTCGGGTCCCAGGGCTTTTTCCCGTATTTACAGGGCCCGGCGGTAGAGTGGCGCTCCTACCCCGACCAGGCGTTTTCAGTTTGAGCCCCTTGAGTTAACAATAGGGTGTACTCCTGCCTCCATCCGACCAGGTAGGGGGGTATGGCCCATTTTCAGAATTTGGGGCCCACCAGTCACCGTGGTGGTAAGGAGGCCAAGGCTCCCACCCCCAGCGCCCTAGAGACCAGCCCCGCCAACGCCTGGATAAAGACCGGGCTGTCGTTAAGGCCAGGCATCATTTCGAACTGATCGATCCCGTTCTCACGGGCTTGTTCCCGTGCTTCGACATCGATCTCGGAAAGCGTTTCCACGTGGTCGGACACGAAGGCAACGGGAACTACCAGAATGGATTTCGCGCCGCTCGCTGCAAGCTTGTCGATTGCCTCGTGCAGACTCGGTCTCAACCACTTCCGGCTGCCGATCTTGCTCTGATAGCAGACCGTTCCACGGTTGGCCCACCCCCCTTTGCGGTGCACCAGCCCGGCGGTCTCTTCGATCTGTTGCTGGTAAGGATCGCCCGCCTCGATGACGCTTCGCGGCACATTGTGGGCGCTATAAAGGACGTGGACCTCTTCGGGCCGGGCAAAGCGCTCTAGTGTCGAGTTAATCTGTGCGACGAGCGAATCGAGATAGGGTTCATAGTTGAAGAACTCGCGGACCAGATGCGTCTTGGGTGAGAAGCCGAGACGCCGGCACTGCCGAGTCCACTCGTTGATCGCGCTGCCCGTAGTGGTCGAGGAATACTGCGGGTAAAGCGGTAGCAGGACCAGCTCTTCGCATCCGGCAGCTTTCGCTTCGAGGACCGCCGCATCCGTGAGTGGATGCCAATAGCGCATGGCCACGAACACACGGGCATTATGGGTCTCGCGCAACGCTTGCTGTAACGCTTCGGCCTGGCGTTCGGTAAGCTCCCGGATCGGCGAGCTACCACCGATGTGGTTGTAATGTGTGCGGGCTTTGTGGCTGCGACCCTTTGAGATCCACTTCGCCAGCAGCGGGCGGCTGACCTTGGCCAGCGGGAAGTCGATGATATCTGGATCGAGGAACAGATTGTACAAAAATGGTTCGATGGCCTCCGGGCCATCAGGCCCGCCAAGCTGAAACAGTACGACGCCGATCCTGCGGTGGGGCATAGACGGGTTCTGCTCTCCTTCGCTAAGAACTTCCCAGTGCCTCCTGGTGTACGGCGGAAAGCAAAGTAAACAAGATAATTGTAGTGTTGGCCCTCGGTCAATGCGGGACCGTTTTCCATCCCGGCCAGAACCCAGGGGACCACCAAAACCCCGGATGACTCAGCAGCCTCTTAGAACGTTGCCCAGCCGGTCCTTCTCATAGACCGCCCCTCGGCTCCCATCTTAGCGGACAAACGTCTACGAACATGGCCCGACGACTTCCCATCCGACCAGGTAGGGGGGCATGCCCATTTAAAGATTTTGGGTCCCATACCTACCGTGGGTATAAATCACATCACTGCTGTCCGGTTAAAAGTCGAATAGAATCAATTGGTTGGGGTCATAGGGGGATTCGTTTGGGGAGTCGGATGGCTGGAGTGCCTGTAAAAGGGGCATTTTTTCGAATTGCGTAACGCTGAGAATCTGTAGAATCTGGTAAAGACTCGCTTCCAGCCCGAGCCGTTTCCGGACGATGGCGATGAGCACGTAAATCGAGACAGCGATCCAGATCTGCGTCTTGACGGCGTTCTCGCTGGTGCCGTAAAACGAGTTGATTCGCAGATGTTGCTTGATCCACTTGAAGAACAACTCAATCTGCCAACGCGACTTGTAGATGTGGGCGATGGTCAGCGCCGGGAGCGCGAAGTTGTTGGTCAGAAACTTCAGCCGCTTGTTCGTCCGGGCGTCGAAGTAACTGACCCTCCGCAACGGGTCGGGATAGGCTTGGGCCGATTCGATGGCAGCCAGTATGACGGTCTGATCCGAGCGCAAGCCCGTGGATTTGTCGACGGGATGCGAGTAGCGCCGTTGGAGCAAGATGTTCTTCTTGGTTCGCACGACGAAGAACGACGAGCAGAGAGTGAACACGAAGAGGCGTTCGAAATCGACGTAGGCCCGATCCATGACGTAGAACGCGCCGGCCTCCGGGCCGATCTCGTCGAGGATGTTGATGTCGTGCACTTTGCCTCCAGTAATGCGGATGAACGTGGGAATATTGCCGTGCAGATCCAGCAGCGTGTGCATCTTCACGGCGGCCTTTTGCTTGCGGAATCTCGCCCACGGAAACAGCGACAGGCAGAGGTCGATTGTTGTCGAGTCGAGAGCGTACAGAGTCTGGTCCAAGTCCACACCGATCGGGTCGTGGGCATATAACGGCCGTGCCATGCCAATCAAGACCTGCGCGAAGTCCGCGTAGATCCGCCAGTCGCGCGACTCGTTCGCATCGGCCAGTGTCGAGCGCGCTACCCTGCCGCGGAATCCCATGTGGTAGAGTTTGCCGTGCATCGAACGCAGGCACGTCTCGATGTCGCGGAGGCTTGCCCGATAGGTCAGCTGGGCGAATGCCATCGCAAGAAACTGATCCCAGCAGGAGAAACTTTTCAGATAGGAATCGCCGCGGTAGCGCGATACACATTTCTGAAACTCTTTGCTCGGTAGGTGCTCGATCAGTTGGGAGAAAACCGTACGGCCAAGGTTCATCCCTCATTGTGCCGCGTCCGGATGCTCCGTTCAGGCGACCATTTGCGGCCTCGGGATTTCAAATCGTTCCCGAGCAAAACAGGCCATAAGACATTGAGCGGTCGAGACTTACCGTCCGATGGCGCGACTTTCCCCGGACAGCACTGAAATCACATTAGCGCCGTTTGACAGCCAGAGCAGCAAAAAACTGGCCCAGAGAAGCCGCTCCCGGCGTTCTCAGGGCTCAGATGGACCTAGAGTACTCAGGGCGGGCCGAATACCGACCGATGAAGGCGGCAAAGAAGTCTGACCGATGATCGATGCCAAGATCGTACCACCGCCAGATAGCTGTCGATAACGAGCCTTGTCGATCAGGACGGTAGTGCACTGCGTCTCGCATATTCAAGTCAAGACCTAAACCGATAGTTTTTCCGGCAGACTGCAACTTCAGGTGTCGTCTTCAGCGATCCCTGACCGCACCGGCTGAGCCGGAAGTGGGAGAGTGGATCTTGCGCTGCTTTGAGTGTGGAGCCAAGAACATCATCGGGGTTCTCCGAAGCCGTCGGCACCCAGAATTTATCACGCCTCCACCACCCCGAGCAACCAACAGCAACCCCCTACGACACCACCCGCCAATACCTCAACCCCCGCAGTTATGCGACCTGTCTATTTCTTCAACTGTACTATCATCCACGCATTGAAACTGCTGTACGTCATCAGTGCAGTCCAAATGAAAGTCGGCTTGCATCTTAATGCTCGGCCCTTTTTTGACTACCACTTCTCGGTTGGCGTGAAAAGCCTTTAGCCGAAACTCGTCTCCGCTCTCACACTCTATCTGCTCTATGTAGTCCACCGCGCTGGCATTTTCAGTGTCGATAACATAACAGCCGGTCTGCGATATTGTGATTCGACCGGCCATGATCGTTACCTTGTGTGGCGATGAGCAATCTATCCCGCATTTTCAATTTGATGTTTGACATCCCGACCTTCCAGCGGCCTTGAGCGTCTTTATTCATAGGGGCTAGAGCCCGATGAGGACGCCATGGAGGCCAACACCCAATGGGTGAAAAACAAACCAAGCCATTCCAGCTAAGTTTCAACGGCTTGTTGAAAGTCGATTTCCAGGGATCGCACGTCACTTCTGATGGTGGCCTGATTTTGGTTCGCGAACTGGACGAACGGCTCGGTCTCGGAGAACTGATTGACGAGCATCTCAGCGACTCCCGGCAAGGCACAAACAAGCAGTTCACGCTCGCTGATCTGTTGCGGCAGTCGGTCTACAGCCGCTTGGCGGGCTACGAGGACCTCAACGACGCCGAGCGGGTTTCGATCGATCCGACGTTTCGGCTGATCGGTTCGCAGAAGATCTGGGATCGCGGTGCGGCCTTGACCTCGACGCTGCACGGCTTCGAGACGGAGATGCTGGCGAGCGAAGAGAACCTGCTGGGGCTGATGGCGCTGAACCGAGAGCTGGTCGGGCAAGCGGAGGCGTTCGACGACTCCGAGCGGGTCGTTCTGAGCCTGGAGTTGGAGATCCGGCGACCGAGGCTCCCGCCTCGACCTGCCTCACCGCTCGCAACTTGAACTCGGCGGAAAACTTTCTCCTGGACAACATCATGGCACCTCTCTCCATTCACTGTAAAAAGATGCTTAACGAGTTGTCTCATTTTCGGGGTCCACTCCATTTTGTCATGCGCGCGTTACAGAGTGTATACTTGCTGAGTGCAGGAGGAGCTGTAATTGAATGGGGAAGAAATTATTGCTTAGTCTTCTACTGGCCGTTGCCTTGGCAGCTCAAACGGCGCCGCCCGCAGTCGACGCCATCATGCAGTTGCTTGAGGGCGGCATGTCCGAGGCGCTGGTCATCAAGACGGTCCAATCGCAGGGGCAAGCCTATCAGCTGACGCCCGCTGAAATGCTGAAGCTACAGCAGGCCGGCGCATCGGAAGCCCTGATCAGCGCCATGCTGGATCCGAGCGCCGGGGCGACGTCGCCGGCCGCGACCGCTCCGCCGGCCGCGCCAGCGCCAGCGCCTGAGGGCCCGCCGCCAGAGTGGAAGGTGCGTAAGCGGCGACTCGCCGTCATACCGTTCGAATGGGCCGGCGTGCAGCAATGGGTGCACTACTGGTTCGGGCGGCCACACAACATTGGTGAGGGTATTCGGGCGATGCTCACTGCGCGCATGCACCAGGCCAAGAACGTCGTGCTGGTCGAGCGAGCGCAAATGGACGAGATCCAGGCGGAGCTGGCCCTGAGCAACTCAACCCCGATTTTCGATTTGAGTTTGACATTCCGACTTTGCGGTGGCGTTCAGCGTCTTTATTCATAGGGGCTAGAGCCCGATGAGGACGCCAGGGAGGCCAACACCCAATGGGTGAAAAAGAAACAAAGCCGTTCCAGCTAACTTTCAATGGACTTCTCAAAGTCGATTTCCAAGGATCGCACGTCACTTCCGACGGTGGCTTGATTTTGGTTCGCGAACTGGACGAACGGCTCGGGTTCGGAGAACTGATTGACGAGCATGTCAGCGACTCCCGGCAAGGCACAAACAAGCAGTTCACGCTCGCTGATCTGTTGCGGCAGTCGGTCTACAGCCGCTTGGCGGGCTACGAGGACCTCAACGACGCCGCGCGGGTTTCGATCGATCCGACGTTTCGGCTGATCGGTTCGCAGAAAATCTGGGATCGCGGTGCGGCCTTGACCTCGACGCTCCACAGCTTCGAGACGGAGATGCTGGCGAGCGAAGAGAACCTGCTGGGGTTGATGGCGTTGAACCGGGAGCTGCTCGCCCAAGCCGAGACCCAAGACAACTCCGAGCGGGTTGTTCTGGACATGGACTCGACGGAAAGCCCCGTCCACGGCCAACAGGAAGGCAGCGCCTACAACGGCCATTTCGAGTCCGTCTGCTACCACCCGCTGTTGCTGTTCAACAGTCACGGCGACTGTCTGGCGGCCAAGCTCCGTCCGGGCAATGTGCACAGCGCTGAGGACTGGGATGAACTGCTCCTGCCCGAGATCGAACGTCAGCAGAACCATGGCAAAGAGGTTGCCTTCCGGGGGGATGCAGCCTTTGCCAAGCCAGAGATTTACGAGGCTTCGGAGGAGCGTGGCGTGAAGTATGCCATCCGCCTTCCGGCGAACGAGAACCTGCGGCGTGAAGTTGCCGAGCTGTTGGTGCGGCCGGTGGGAAGACCCACTCGGAAGCCTTTGGTGCGCTACAGGAGCTTTCTCTACCGGGCAGCGAGCTGGAGCAAGGCCCGAAGGGTCGTGGCCAAGGTGGAGCATCACGCTGGGGAGCTGTTTCCACGGGACAACTTCATCGTCACCAACCTGACTCTGCCGAGCCGCTCCGTGGTGCGCTTCTACAACAAGCGCGGGACGGCCGAGCAGTGGATTAAAGAAGGCAAGCAGGCGACGCATTGGACCAGGCTGTCGTGCCATCGCTTCCGGGCGAACGAAGTGCGCTTGCAGTTGAGTGTGCTGGCCTACAACCTGGGCAACCTGTGGCGGCGGCTGGGACTGCCACCAAGGATCAAGAGCTGGTCGCTGACGAGCTTGCAACACAGGTTGATGAAGACCGGCGGTCGGCTGGTCAAGCACGCGCGGTATTACTGGCTGCTGCTGGCCGAAGGACATTTGAACCGCAGGCTGTTCGGCGACATGCTGCACAGGATCTGGGCGCTGCCGCTGCCAAGCGGGTAGCGTTGACCGGGCGAGGATCAACAGTTTTCGGCTCCAAAAGGTTTCGCAAGGAGCAGTGTCGGCCGGAGCGCCGTTCAGTCCGCTCAATCAACGTCTGTGAGCGGATGGACGAGCCCTGGCGCCTACCGGTGGAGGTCATGTGCAGGGTTCAGCGCGAAAAGACGTGGTATGCGGGGCAGCGCGGGTGTATACTTTCACCGTGCCAGGGCCAAAATGGAAATCCTGGCTCAAACCAAGTCAATCAAGGAACAAAGGTCAAAACAGGCCGGTTAAGCGCCGCCGACATGATCCTGATGGGCGACATCATCATCTTTGGACGGGACGACAAGACCGAGAAAAGTAAATCGTCCAGCTCCGTAATCAAGTCGGCGATCGGCAGGTTCGGACTCGGCAAGAGGAACCAAAACCGGGTCAACTCTCTAGGCCAGATGACCAAAGAGGAAAAGGCGGTCGTGGCTATCGCTTTACGGATCGTCGACACCGAGACGGGCGAGGTCCTCGAGACGGCGGAAGCGCGAGGCGAGTCCTCGCGTACGAGCAAGAACTGGGATGAATTCGTTTTGACCGGAAGCTCGTCTACGAGATCGAGTGAAACGATGACGAGTTCGAACTTCCAAGCCACGATCATCGGTGAGGCCACGTCGAACGCCGTCGATCAGGTCATCGCGCTCCTCGACGAGCGAGCCCCGAACATGCCGGTGCGCGTACAGCGGATCGAGGGCCGCGTGGCGGCGATCACGAACGGAAACCCAATCCTCTCCATTGGAGCTAATCGGGGCGTCATGGAGGGCGACCGCTTCGACATTCTCAAGATCCTGGGCGAGATCGTGGACCCGGTGACGAAGGAGGTCCTTGACGTGAATGCCCAGAGAGTCGGCGAGATGGTCGTTACCGAGGTCCGGGGGCGCGTCTCACTGGGCTCCTACAGTGGTGATCCCCTCCTGCCGAACCACGAAAAAGGCTACACTGCGCGGCTCATCGGCGAGTGAGGACAGACGTCGTGGCCGGGAGAATGCAGATAACAGCCGCCTTCGTCTTACAGGCTGCGCTCGTTTTAGCTAGCTGCAGCGCTCCCTCGGCCGAGAGTTTGGGCAGCCATGCGGGTTCGGGGCTGGCTGACCTCCTCGACGAAATCGAAGCGGCGCCGCCGGCCCGGGAAGGTGTCCGGCGCATCGGGGAAGTGCTTGAGGTCATGGCACCGAGCCTGAGCGCTTCTGAAGGCGAAGCCGCGCTCCAGCGCGCTTCCCGCTATCTCGACCTGGCACGAGCGGGGGCCTCCAAAGACCCCGAACTTGCGGCTGATTTGGTTACAGCCTGCCAGCGCTTGGGGGCGCTCTACGAGCCGCTCGACGCCAGCCGGGCGCTCGACTCTTACCTCATCGCTGCGCACATTGTCGTTGAAGCCGCCCAAGGCAAACCGACCGAGGGCGCGTATCGCGTCCAGTACCAGCAGTTGGCGCAGCGCATTGAGGCCCTGGGGGGTGTGGTCCCTGGTGGAAGTGACTCACAGCGCGAGGGGCGGCCGTCAGCGGTCGCCGTCGACCGTGCTCCGCCTGACAAGGCCTCCGCCCGGCAGCCGCAAGCGGCGCGCGACTCGGCGCCATCCCAGCGGGAGCTGATCACAACCCAGCAGCGGCTGATCACGGTGAAGGCCAAGTGCTTGTCCGCTGAGGATGCCTACAGGGGGATCCAGAGGTCGACACAGCGGCTGGGCTTTTCCCCGCACCCTGACATTACGACCGCCTACCATCGCATGAAGCTAGCGATTGAGAGCGCCGAGCAGGAACTGAAAGATGGAAAAGGTCCCGCGGCACGGGAAAGTCTTGACCTCGCGGACGCTTCGGCAAATCAGGTGCTCCGGGCGGGCGGCTCCCGCTAAAGCAAGTATTGGGCGCAGAGTTCAGTAGAACTCCTTAGTTCGGTTAACTACTGCTGTGGTGTCAGAGCGACAGGCCGTTTGAGTTTCGTGTCTTCGGCCTTGTAAACCACACCCATCCCACCCTCACCGAGCTTCTCGGTGATCTTGTAGTGGCTGGTTTGCCCGATCACGATGGGGACATTGTAGCGCCGCTGCGGTTACTGGTGATAACAATCGATCCGTTGAACAAAGATTTTTTTCGGGCCCAGGCCGTTGCGTCGGCTCGGTTTCTGGGTCCGCCGGAGGCCTTAAGCCCGCTCAGGCGTCGGATTGTTCATGCGAACCCGTCCCCTTTTGGGTCACGGTGCCGTGAAGTAGGACAGAATCAGTGCGGGTTCGATCGCCAGGTTGATCGCGCCGTGAGCGATGACGACCGAAAGCAGGCGATAGCCAGACAACTGGAATGCCCGAGCGAACAGGGTGCCCAGTAGGAACGTCCCTACAACCGGCGACAGAACCTGGACGAGTCCGGCCCCACTCTGTGTGGCCGACCAGGAGGCGTGAGCCAGGCCGAAGAGCGCGCCGGACACCCGTTCGGTCAGTATCGGGTTCCCACCCATTCACCCTGGTGCTCGCCGTCATCCCAGGTTCCTCTGAGATGCTCCCCGACGAGGCGGCCCCTGAGAAGGAGCCGCGATCTGTGATTCGGTGAACCAGGCTGTACCGCGTGCCGCAGGTCTACTTCGAACTCGTTGGCCGTGAACGCCGCCTTTCCGACCACACGGTGATTGTCAATCCTCAACTCTACTTTGAGGGCGGACTCTTCAGTGTCGAGGCGGAGCTCAGCTCTCCCCTGGCCATCCTCCGTTTGAAACTCAAGCAGCCATTGCCCGTCGAGTTTCGCCGCTGCTGCGGGCATGATTGGGAGCAGAAACACCCAAAGTGCAAGAATCCGACCCATGGTGGCGGTAATCTTGTAACGGCTGATGGTCTGGCCGATCAAGATGGGGCCATTGTAGCGCCGTCGGGATTGGTGTTGGTATCACATTAGGACTGTATCGGCAGTGCGACGGCCTAAAGCGTCGGGCGAGAGGCTGGCAAGCTCCGAGCCGGCGCATTGCCGATACGGGTTGTTGGACGAAGCCGGGCTACCGAGTGGCGAGGGGATTGCTTTAGGGGGATTGTATGGTGAAAGGGACTGCTCGCCGAGCAGGCCAAAACGGATTCCCTCGATGCAAGAACCCACTTCCCGGCGAAAGCAAGAAGCGTGATGGGGTGTTCGACCCATCTCACCGGCCCACATGACAATGGTGGATTCGAGCAGGCCCCGCTGCTTGAGGTCAAGGATCAGGGCTCTCACACCGCGTCGGATGGTTCGTAATTCGCCGTGTTCACCTACGCGCACATCGGAGGCCGGGCTATTCTCAGCTTTGACCCTGACTTCGATCATTGGACAGGAGGTGGTTTGGGGGTGCCAGGTACCAGCCGGCGGACATGCCGCTTACCCCGTCAATCCGCGGGAAGCTGACCCTCCGGTAGTAACTGGCCTTTTTCCAAATGGCGGGTCGAGTGAGCGAACTTCGCCGCGCGTGGGTCATGGGTGACCATGATGACCGTCTTGCCGTGCTGCTCGTTCAGCCTGGAGAGAATGGTCAGCACGTCGTTGGCTGAACCGGCATCCAGGTCCCCGGTGGGCTCGTCGGCCAGAATAATGGAGGGGTCCGTAAGTCATCCGCGCACGAATGGGGCGTTCCAGCCGGTACTTTTGGGTGGAGCCCGTGCACGGTGGCGGAGGCTCCTTTTCTGTTGAGGGGCAGACCGCCCGAAAAGTTGCTGGCGCACAAGGGGTTAGGGAGTAATTGCCCGGGTAACCGTCTACCTAAACCCTTTGGCCGCGTGGTCAGCGGAACTTGCAAAGCCTCCCGCCTGCATTGCCACTCGTCAACAAGGCTTCCCCTGATGTAGGGGTGTAGGCCTGTGTAGGGTTATCCGAGTTTACCGCCTATATACGCGCGTATAGGAGGTTAATGGCCAGAGGCTACACTGCCCTACAACCCTACACTGGCCGGCCAATGGACGAGAAGGGGACTTATCGGGCACTAGCCGGCAGAATCTAGGCTAAGTGGCTTTGTTGGAGGCTGTTGAGGGCCAGCAGTCGATGATTGTTGGTGGGAACGCGATATCCCAACACCTATTTGCGATCAAGCTCTATGTAGTTGGTTTCAATGGGATTAGTCGTCCTCCCGGTTCTTGAATTCTTCCTACCAGTTTTGGACGACGCGAATCGCCAGCGGTTTGTCTTCCATGCCAAACAACATTGCTGAGCTCTACGCCTTCAGATCTGAACCCTGAGTAGGCTGGCGAGCGCCCCAACGATGTTGGCGGCGCAGTGGATCAGCATTGCCACCCGGAGGTTGTTTCCTCGCAATGCTTGCCGCGTTGGGTAAGAATTTCAGGTAGAGGCACCAAGCCTCACTTGATTTGATTGCAGGACCGGCGTAGATTGAGAACGCTGGGAAGAGCTCAATGCTGTCTGAACTTCGCGAATTTCTGCTGCCGCAAGTGCCGGAACAGGACGAAGGATTCCGTCGAGAGATCGTCCGTCTTGCCACGCGCTCCCTCTACATCATTGGCGGAGTCAATCTTGGCCTGCCGCTTGTGGCCTTGCCCATCGGTTTGTTCGTTGCACACCAGATGGTGCCTCCTCCGCCAAGTGCCGCCACTGTTCGGCTGTGGTCGTTGGTCGCCTTCTTCTTAGTGGGTGGCTCTGCAATCGCCTTGGCCAGGACCGCGTGGGCAGACAGATATCCGCGCCTGATCGCAGGCCTTTCGTTACTTTGCTCGGCCGCGATTCTCATTCTGTTCCCTCTTCTCACGTCGCCCGATGCGATCCACGGACAGACGGCAGTAGAAACCGGCATCAGTCTGGTGTTTGTCCAATTGGTTGGAGTTGCTGTGATCCCGCTGCGGCCCATCCAAATGTTCGCATTTGGAATATCGGTCCTGGCGCTCTACCTTTCTTCAGCTGCCTGGATCTCGGGCTGGGCGGCTACGAAGCAAGCCATTGATCAAAACCACGCAGTTCATTCCCTGCCCCTAACGATCATCTTGTGTGCGACTCTGTGTGCCGTCAACTATCAACGGCTTTTTGCCACCTATCGCTCTCACCAGCAAACACTCCGGGCGCAGTCGCGTCTTTTCCTGGCAGAGAGTGCTGCGTCGATGGGACGGCTGACCGCCGCGCTGAGCCATGAGCTGAACACGCCCGTCGGCGCGCTCCGGAGCGCAGTGAGCACCTTGGCCTCGGTTCCCCAGCAGAAGTCGTCGGCCTCGGAAGAAAAGCGCCGCAAGCTGGAAACGGCCGAGGCCGAGCTGCATCGTGTGGCGCTCGACTCCGCGAATCGCATCCATGAAACCGTGCAGCGGATGCGGCGCCTCACCAATTTGGATCGCGCCGAGATCGTGCCGGTCGATCTCAACGAGCTGCTGGAAGATGTGAGCTCGACGATACAGACCGAGGCGCAAGATCCAGTGAGGCTCTCCACCGAGTTTCAGCCGCTTCCGAAGCTCACGTTGCGCCCCCAGCAAATTGGGAGTGCGTTGTCCCACTTGCTCCACTATGCCGTGGAGCGAGCGAGGCCGGATGGACGCGTGTTTGTCACAACCCAGGCCTCCGATGCAGCGGTCGAAATCGGTATCGAATCTTGTGCGAATGGCAGCGGCATGGCTGACCCGCCGGCGAACGTGTTCGATCCCTCGTTCGAGGTGCAAGGCCAACGAGTCGCGGCAGGCAACTGGGAACTCTTCAACTCGCGCCAGTTAATTCGCGAGCATCACGGCGATATCCGCACCGAGCGCCTCAGCGGTGGGGGTGTGAGGTTTCTGGTTACGCTGCCGATCACGCCTCTCGGCACCGAGGTCCATGGAAGGTAGAGAGGGCGGTCATCGAGCACTGGATAAGGCATTGTCAAGTTAACGGCGCGAAGGCGGTTTTGCCCTGAAGATCGTCCGAGGTTTCTCCCCTTTCAGCACGGACACGTCGCCGTCTTCCAATCAGTGAAGGCTTGCTCCCGCAGGAGTCGATGGTGGATCGCTTTTAGATGATGACGCGCAACTCGGAACAGGTTGTGAATCGGGCAGTGGACCGAGAGAAATCGTTGAACCTGTGTCGCCGAGTTGAAGCGCCGCATCTGGTGTTCCTGTTCCCTGGTGTGCTGGTGCGAGACTTCAGCTCGGTTGTTTTCCGTATTGCCCGGTTCGATGGGTGACGGACGGGAAGACCTCTCGGTGCGCAGCCGGATAGCTTCGCAGCTTGTCGGTGACGAGTTGCAAAGGTGGCCTTTTCTTGGTGTTTCAAGACCTTGCGAAAGAAGCGTTTGGCGGCTTTCTTGTCTCGATGGCGTGTGACCAAAATATCCAGGACGTCGCCGTCCTGGTCCACCGCTCTCCAAAGATAATGACGTTCGCCGCGAATCGTGATGAACACTTCGTCCACGTGCCAGATGTCGCCGAGTCGACCTTGTCGTCGGCGCAGAGTACGAGCATACGCTGGTCCAAACTTCCGGCACCAGGATCGAATGACTTCGTGGGAAACGGTGATGCCCCGCTCAGCAAGCAGGTCCCTCGACATCGCGAAAGCTCAGAGTGAACCGATGGTACAGCCAAACGGCATGGCTGATGATCTCGGGTGGAAAGCGGTGACGTCGATACAGGGATTCCATCGGTCAATTGTCGCCGACCGGTGTTAACTTGACAATGCCGCGGATCCCCATCGCTAGGCTAGAACGCTGCCCTGGCCAGCGGCCTAAGGCCGCGAGGTCGCTCGAGCGCCTCGCGATCCCAGGCTGCCAAGTCGGCCGCAGCTTCGTATGTGCTCTGGAAGAACGCGTGCAAGGTCTCGTCGGGCGCATCGGAGTCCCGTACCGCGCTGTAGGGTAGGACGAACTCTCCTAGGTCCTCGTACCAGAACGCCGCACTCGGCTCGACCGCGGCTTTGGCGTACCCCTCGAGGGTCGGGTAAGCGTAGGCGTAGTAGATGGGATCCGGTGCCTTCGCGTTTCCGGGCCAGAATCCACAGCTCGACACCTCGTGGGAGTAGGCCTCGCGAGTAATCTCATCCGGCAGGTGAGGGATGCCGCCCGGGTGCTCGGGCGCGGCGCGTCCGGAGAACCTCGTCACTGCGAGGTCCGGGCCACCCCAAAAGAAGTGGATCGGGCTCACTTTGCCGACGAATCCGGCCCGAAACTCACCCATGACACGCGCCGTGTGGCGCAGCGCACCCCACAGGGTGCTTGCATGCGCGGGGTCATAGGCCGAGTGCACTTCGTCCTCGGCGAACGGGATGGGGTCAGATACCTCGTTGGGCCCCGCGTGGATCGCGACATCGCATCCCAGGTCTCGCAGCGTACCCAGAACCTCGGTGTAGAATTCGGCCACGGTTCGGGGTCGGAGCTCAAAGTTCCGCGCGTTGCCGTCGCTCGTGGCGATCGAGAGCGCATGGTCGATGAAGTCGAAGTCGATCTGGAAGTCGCGAACGCCGTGAGGGATCGGCGAGGTGGTGAGCCCGCGCGAGGTAACGTAGAGCGGCGCGCTCCACGAGTGGTTCACCCAGGGGCAAAGCTCCATGCGAACCTTCCCGACGATCTGAAACCACATGTGGAGCGTGGCTATCGTGTCACCCCACACCCGGTGCGGCAGCTCGGGCCAGTCCGACGGCTCGACGGTGGGTTTGGAGCGGTGAGTCGGTTTCATATCGTCTTCTCCCGTAAATTCATCGCGCGTTGAAGAAGGCTCGAGTCTCGCAGGCGGCAGTCACGAGCGGAAGGGAGCCACGGCCACATGCTCTCGATGCTCCCGTCCGGCCAGAAATGCGACCCCACACGAACGCAGTCGCGAGGCTGATCGGCGGAGGGATGCCGGACGCCGCGGTTACGCCACCGGCAGTAACGGCGAACCTGCCCCTCCAGCAGTCGCAGCTCAATAACCTCGTCGACTTGGAAACGAAACACGGTATGGCCTCGGCGCTTGGCTAGAAACCAGTATAACCGCCGGAACCGCTTCGATAAGTCCCCGTTCTCGGAAGCCCGTGGGACAATCAGGAAGTGCAGATATCTCTGACTGTATCGAATAGCGAGATCAGGGCGTGTCACCCGTGATTCGCGAGCTCCGTGAGCATGTGAGACATTCTGGCTTTGGCGCGTCCGAGACCGACAGCGGACAGGTTAGTTGAGGATAAGAACCTTGACTCTAGGGGGAGGATCGTGAAGGGTCCGGCTGCGCATCCATCAATCGTCTCCCCTGAAGACCAAGGCGTCACTTTCGTTGAGCTGTTCTTCGACCTGGTGTTTGTGTTCTCTGTCACGCAGACCGTGAGGCACTTACATCATCACCTTGACTGGGTCGGAGCAGGGCAGTCAGTACTTGTGTTCTGGCTCGTGTGGTGGGCTTGGACGCAGTTCACGTGGGCTCTGAACGCGGCCGATACGACCCACCCCGTCGTTGAGCTGGGGACACTTGTTGCGACCGGAGTGTCCCTGTTCATGGCGGTGGCTCTGCCGAACGCCTTTTCGGGTGAAGCCGGTTGGTTCGCAATCCCTTACGTACTCGTACGCGTCATCGGGCTTGGACTCTACAGCCGGGTTGCCTGGCTAACCGATCCCGCGAAACATGCCGCCGTTCGAACGTTTTCTCTCATGTCGGTCGGCGGTCTTGTGGCCGTGCTTGCAGGGGGGTTCGCAGGTGGGGTAGCGCAATACTGGCTGTGGGGGCTCGCCATCGTGCTCGACGTGGTCGCGGCGTTGGCAGTTGGCGACCTCGAAGATTGGGACCTCCACCCCGACCACTTCAGTGAACGCCACGGTTTGTTTGTGATCATTGCGCTGGGGGAATCCCTCATCGTGGCGGGCGGAGGCCTCTCGGGAGCTCGGATCACGGTCGATCTGATCGCCGTCGGTGCGCTCGCGGTGGCGACCGCGTGTGCGCTGTGGTGGAGCTACTTTGCTTGTAGCAAGCCGGCGCTCGACCGGGCGCTCAAGCAGGCATCCGGCGCGGAGCGCTCCAAGCTAGGGCGTGATGCCTTCAGCTTGCTGCACTTCCTCATGGTCCTGGGCGTGATCGGTTTTGCCGCCGCAGTCGAGGAAATGGTGGCGCACCCTGCTGATCCGCTGGCGTTCGAAGGTCGTTTGGCGCTTGCCTTCGGGCTAGCTCTCTTCACGGGGGGCATGGCGGCGGCACTGTGGCGCGGAACCGGCCAGCTCAAAACGGCTCGCGTTTTGGTCACCGCGGCCACCGCCGTTGGCCTGACCGTGGTATCCGGCGTACACCCGGCGATCAGCCTCGCGATCGCGTTCGTCGGGGTCGCATTTCTGGCCGGACGGGAGCATCGAGAGCACGTGACCGGGGTCACCTTTCGCTCATGACTGCCACCTCGGAGCCGATCACAACCGTCCAATTCTACCGGGTAAAGATAACTGTCGGGAACGCAGAGGGTTGTATCGGAAGCGCCCGGCGGGCGGGGCTCCTTGCGAGGAGGCTTATAAGACTGAATGGCGGGCGTTTTTGATACAACTTGTTGAACCTAGCCGCGGTGCCGGCCGGTAGGGATTTGAATGTTTTTGGGCGACCGTAGCCGTGCTGCGGTAGGTCGTCGAGAGCGCTCTGAGAGCTTGTTGTGAGGCGGTCGGGCGAGGGCAGATGGCTTGTGAGGGGAGAGTGAGAGCAAGCGAAAAGGTCGCAATGCGGCTATCGGACGCAGCTTGAGTAGGTCTCCATCGAGGGAGTGTTGAGCGGCCGGTCGCTGTGCTTTCGCATGCATGGCGTTACGAGGTGTCAAAGAAGAGAATGGCCGCGGGGCGCAGCGGTTCGAACGTTTCGACCAACAGCATGCGTCTTTGGTGGCAGAGCGGACAGCGGTGTTCTTGCGGAGTGCTGTCTACTGGGGCTGTTTTGTTAGTGGGCTGAGCGACGGGGACCAGTCATCCGCACACGAATGGAGCGTTCTCGCCAGCACGTTTGGGCGGAGCCCATGCACCGTGGCGGAGCTCGCCTCTTGATTAAGGCGCAGGCCGGCCAGTAAGTTGCTGGTACGCAAGGGGTTAGGGGGTAATTGCCCCGGTTACCGTCTCATTGCCATTTGCCCAGGGGAGGACGAAAACGAGTCTCAGAATGCTTCCGGCGCTATACTGTTCGCCATGTCAAGATCAAGCGGATGGAGAAAGTACGTTTTGTTGGCGGTGTCGATCTTATTGGGCCTAGTCTTCCTAGGCAGCGGCGGCTCGAAGCTTTCCGGTGCCCAGATGCACGTTGAGAACTTCGCGCGGTGGGGCTACCCCGCGTGGTTCCAGTATGTAACAGGTCTAATCGAGGTTCTGGGCGCTCTGATGATCTTTCTGCCCTCAACGCGCTTTCACGGCGCGATCATGCTCGTTTTTACGATGGTGGGTGCCGTCGCAACGCACCTTAACGCGGGGGAAGCTTCTATGATCGGGGCGCCCTTAGCGTTGATGGTTCTCTCGGCACTGGTAGCGTGGTTCCACCGACCCGCCTCAACAAATTGAGGCTGGCCCGGCCACGAAGATTGTGTAGTGCAGCATCATTGCTGGTGGGAACCCGATATCCCGACAGTTATCCGCGGACGGGCGCCATGCGGTTCGTTTTGCAGGACTTAGTCACGCTCGCGGCCGCGGAACTTGCGTTCGTTTCTTGGCTTGAGATTACTTGTCCGCGATCAGCCAGGCTAAGGCTGAAATCGCGCAGCCCGGCACCAGGAAAAGGATGATTCTTTCATCGATGTGCTCCAGCATGTAAGAATCAAGCAAACCGTCCAGCGCCAACCCCACCCAGTACTCAATGGAGAAGCAACTCATTCATAGTGGCTTGGAGCGCGCCGGGAACTAGATTGAAGGAGCTTTCTGGAGGTGGGACCAGAGACCGGCGTCTGTATCGGCCAATGCGGCAGGTGTGACGAGCGGTGCGGGCGTCCGGGACCACTCTGGCCCGTGCGGTGGTGTACTCTGTCCCTACAGGCTATGCGACGAATTCTGCCTGTTTTGGGCGCTCTGCTTTGGGTGGCCTGTGGTTCTCCCGTGGACGTGACGGCTCCTGTTGATGTGACGATCCAGGTGGGGAAGCCTTTCCCCTACTTGATCCTGCCAACACTGGAAGACGGAAAGCCCTCGTCAATCGTTCAGTTCCGGGGGAAGAAGACGCTACTGCATGTCTTTGCATCTTGGTGACGGGGCTGCCGCAGGCACGTGCCCGGGTGGCACGACGAGATTAAGGATCTTCACGAATCCGGCGAGTTGCAAGTTGTCGGAATCATTCAAGAGCAGCACCCGGATCGCTGCCGTCTGTTCATGCAGTGGAAGCAGATGGATTGGCCGATTCTAGTTGACTCACTGAATCTGCTCGAGGTGTCGGCGGTACCGATCACGGTGGCGATCGACGAGCACGGCATCGTTAGAGAAAAAGGACTGCGGTTCGATAAGGTCGATGAATTTCGGACCGGCTTCATGCAGGCGCGGTTTGAGGCGCCGGCGCCGGATGATGCGGTCACGCCTCCGGCGGGATGGCCTGAAGCCGTGACACCGGCGGACTCGGGCGACGCGGAGGCGTGGGGCGATTTCGGCGATCTGATCGTGCATTCGAATGAGCTCGGCCGGATCGACGAGGCTATTGGGGCCTACCAGAGAGCCCTGGAGATCCAGCCCGGGGATGGTTGGCTGGAGTTCCGCCTCGGCGTGGCGCTACGAAAGCGCCACGATTCGGACGGGCGGCGGAAGGGAGATTTCCAGGCCGCGGTGGATCATTGGAAGGCGGCGCTCGACATCGATCCGAATCAGTACATCTGGCGGCGGCGGATTCAACAGTACGGGCCGCGGCTCGATAAACCCTATCCCTTCTATGACTGGGTTCCTCAGGCCCGCGAGGAGATCGTGGCGCGAGGCGAAACGCCCGCCGGACTCATTGTCGAACCGGGTGGCGCCGAGTTCGCGGAGCCCTCGAAGGAGTTGGCGACGATCGAAGCGCCTGTCGACCCGCCGGACCCGGGCGGGCGGATTTATCGCGATGAGGGTGAGTTCATTGCGCTGGAAACGGTTATCGTGCCGAACTCGATCGAGCCGGGCGAGGCGTCGCGGATTCATGTCAACTTCCGTCCGCGTGAAGAGATCAAGGCACACTGGAACAACGAGGTCGACGGCCTTGAGGTTTGGCTCAACGAGGGTGAAGGGTGCAAACTAGACGGTTCCTATCGCAGTTTGCCGAACCCGTCCGAGGTTGTGAGTCTCGAAGAACGCAAGGCGGAATTCGAGACCCGGTGTAGTGAGGATGCAGCCCCCGGGCCGCGTACGCTCGACGGATACGCCTTGTATTACGTGTGCGAAGACGTCCACGGAACTTGCCTCTATCGGCGGCAGGACTTTCAGGCCGTCATTGAAGTGCGCTAACGAGCCGCTGGGAACTCGGGACTCAGGTGTGTAGCCCGTGGATGGTGCAGATGTTGGCTAAGCGTCGCAGCCGCTTGGGCCTCACGATGGAAACGCTTGCAGGCCTCCTCATCCTGCACAGAGATGGGTCGCCAGGAACTTGACTAGGCAAACGGGCTTCTCAGAGAGTAGCGTCGGCCGCGCCCGGATCGTCCGGCGGTTTCTTCGATCTTGGCTGCGTAACTTGTCTCGTTCACGCCGCGACTTAACGGTTGAAGCCCCCAGCGAGCTAATCCAATGCATACACTTTCTTGGTTTAGGACGACCGCCATTGTCTTTCTGACTCTGGCGATCCCATGCCTGCGGGCTCAGTACGGACCCAAGGACGGCCAAGGCCTTTCGCCTTTCGATCTCGACCGCGTCCAGGTAGGACAGACGGCCCCCGACTTCACCTTGCCCAAGCCCGACGGCGATGTGCTAACCCTGTCATCTCTGCACGATAAGAATGTAGTTCTCGTCTTCTACCGCGGCCACTGGTGACCCTACTGCACGAAGCAACTCGTGGAGTTGCAAAGTCTGCTGCCGGAGGAGAGCAAACGAAACACTGTGATTATTGGGGTCGCTCCCGACAGGCTCGAAGACATCGCGAAGATGATCCCGAAAGTGGAATCGCAGACAAACCGCGACTTCGCCATCACCTTGTTGAGCGATGCGGAGCACAAAGTCATCGATCGGTACGGGCTGCTCAATGAAAGAGCCGCCGAGCGAGGCCGCTACTTGCCCCATCCGACGACCTACGTCATTGACAAGACGCAGACAATTCGTTGGAAGTTCACTGAAGTCGACTACAAGACCCGGCCAACCAATGAGATGATCCTTGCTGCGCTCAGCAAGATTGAGTAAAAAGCCAGTTCGTTAGATGGTAGCGCCGCCAGGACCTTGATCTGAGCCAGATTCCGCTCCCTCCCAGGGCCGTCTGGTGGGCTTCAGTCAGCGGTTAGTTAGCGCGAACCCGATATATCAACAGCTAACGGCGGATGAGCGCAATCTGGTTCGTTTCGTGGGGCTTAAGCCGTGCTCGTGGTCGCGGAACCCTTCGTACCAATTCTGGGTGATGCGGATTGCGGCAGGGCGACGCTCCTCACCGAGCTTCTCGAGGATCTTGTAGCGGCTGACGACGCGTGTTCGCGTGCGCAGGTTCAGGCTCAGGCCGCCGGTGCCTGAACTTCAGGAGGTAATTTTCAGGGAACATGTCATCCCGCCGTTCGGTCAATTCGAAGCCGGCGTCGAGAAACTCGTCGGTGAACGTGCCCTCTCCCGCACGTACCATCTCCAGGATGAAGTCGCGCGACACCCCCTCGATCCGCTTGAAGTCGATCAACATGAGCAAACCGTCCGGCCGGAGCGCTTTGCGCATCTCGGCCAACATAGCCGCGGGATACTCGAAGTGGTGGTACGAGACGATGATGCAGATCACGTCAACCGAGTTTGAGGGAAGGGAGGGCGAGCGAGGCTTGCCGAGCACCGCCTTGAGGTTCGGGATCTCTTCCTCGCGGGCGGTCTTCTCAATGTGGTCGATCATGCTCTTCGCGACATCCACCGCATACACGGTGCCGCCGGGCGCGACTCTCTGGGCGATGAGTCGCGAGATCAGACCGGTTCCAGCGCCGATGTCGGCCACGTCCATGCCCGGCTCGAGTTCCATCGCGTCGAGAATCGCAAAACGCTGGTCGTAAATGGCCCGGCCCTCGTGCTCGAACCGTTCTACCCACAGAGCCACGTCTGCATCAAAACTCTTGTTTTGGTCCTTAGCCTTCTGCGTGATGGTCTGCTGAGCGGCCGCCTGTGTTGTCGCGGCGCCGATCACCAAGGTAACCAACATCAGCCGACTCGCGAGCCTTCGTCCGAATGCCGCCATCGCAACTACCGCTCCTGGCAGCAGCGTAGCACGCTGCGCAGTTGGGGCTTAGGTTTGGCCGCTCGCAGCGGGACTAAGCGCGGCAAGCCCTACGAAGCGTTCGGTTGAGCGATCCGATCGTAGTACTGCCACGCCCTTGATTCCGGGGGCGTTTTGCGCGTTCGAGGAAGTTCTGAGGGCCTTGGGCGAAGGATTCCTGGTGGTTACCGATTTCCCGACAGTAATCTGCGGACGAGACCTACATA
This sequence comes from Bryobacterales bacterium, assembly GCA_965206025.1. Lineage (GTDB taxonomy): Bacteria > Acidobacteriota > Terriglobia > Bryobacterales > UBA6623. The sequence goes on from CBDBIU010000005.1 coordinate 1,678,544, forward strand.
GTTCGATTCGAAGGAGTTAGTCCTGCCTTGGGTCGCAGAACACATGGTGCCGGTTCTTTTAGATGTGGATAGCCAGATTCCGGGTTGACGAGGGGATGACTAGCGGTCCTACAGTCCACCAGGTACAATCGGCGCGGGGAGGTACGCCATGTTTTGCCCCGAATGTCGGATGCAGTACATCGAGGGTGTTGCCGGCAGATTAAGAATCAGGCGCGGCTCATGCGACGGGCAACCACCATTGCCATCTCAAGGGCTTGCTCGTAATTCAGGCGGGAATCGACTTGGGAAAGGTAGGCCTGGTTCAAATCAGTTTCACTCAAGCCGCGAGCGCCACCCGTGCATTCAGTGACGTTTTCCCCGGTCAGCTCGAGGTGAACACCTCCCAGGTGGCTGCCCAGACCGGCGTGGATCTCGAATGCTCTCTCCAACTCGGCCAGAATGTCCTCGAAGCGGCGCGTCTTGACGCCATTGGGGAGCGTCTGCGTGTTACCGTGCATCGGGTCGCAGCACCAAAGTACGGTCTTCCCTGTTGAGCCGACGGTCTCGACCAAGGGCGGCAGGCGGCCGACTATTTCGCCGGCGCCGAAGCGGTGGATCAGCGTGAGGCGACCGGGTTCGTCGTCGGGGTGTAACAATTCAAGCAACTCGACGAGCGCCTGAGGCGTCATGTCGGGACCGATCTTGACGCCGATGGGATTTCGTATTCCTCGGAAATACTCAACGTGGGCACCCCCGGGATCCGCGGTGCGCATTCCGATCCAGGGGAAGTGCGTGGAGAGGTTATACCATCCCTGGTGGCGCGGCACCCGGCGCGTCTGTGCCCCCTCGTAAGGCAGGTGCAAAGCTTCGTGGCTGGTGAAGAAATCCACGCGTTTGATTTCACCGCTTCCCCCACCCAAGACGTGTTCCAGAAACCGCAGGCCCTGCCGGATACCTTGGACCATGCCACGATACTCGTCGGCGAGTGGCGAGCGATCGACAAAATCAAGGTCCCAGTATTCCGGATGGTGTAGGTCGGCAAAGCCGCCTTGGACCAGGGCCCGGATGAAATTGAGGGTTAGCGCCGCGCGCTCGTAGCCTCGAAGCATCAACTGGGGATCCGGAGTGCGATCGGCTTCGGTAAAGTGGGGCCGGTTGATGAGGTCGCCACGGTAGCTCGGCAAAGTTACCCCATTGATCGTTTCGTACTCGTTGCTGCGCGGCTTGGCGTATTGACCTGCGATCCTTCCCACCCGTGTTACTCGCCTCTCGCCGCCATGGACGAGCACAAGGCTCATCTGCAACAGGATTTTGAGCTTGTTGGCGATGGTGGCTGAATCACAAGCGTCAAAGGACTCGGCACAGTCCCCCCCTTGCAACAGAAAGGTCTCTCCCCGGGCCGCCTCCGCCAACTGGCTTCTCAGGGCTTCTACTTCCCAGGAGGTCACCAGCGGCGGAAGGTTCGACAGAACCTGGATCACCTCTACGGCCTCGCCTTCAGACGGGTAGGTGGGCTGCTGGGCGGCGGGTTTCGCCCGCCACGACTTTGGAGACCATGAACTCACGCGGACAACCCCGTGGGCTCGTATCTTAGTACACGTCAGAGTAGATGGTGATAACAAGCCATACCACCAGCTAATTGCGAGGACCTCTACTAAGCCTCTGATCTGCACTCACTTTCGGCCCTCCAGCCGAGCTATGAGCTTCTCGGAACTCACGATACCTGGTGGGAACAAAATTTCTCAGTGGCTATTCGCAGTCCAAGTGGTTCAGGGAAATTGTACCGCTGAACGGCTGCTGCGAGCGGAAGGCTGTGCTGGTGCCTGGGAAACGGGCTTCTCATCCATCGGCACCACCGTAGCCGAACGAATCACGGCAGTAGACCTGCGCGAGTGGGCGCTGTGGTGTGCTCCAGTTTTTAGTGAGTACGAAGTTCTTAATCATTAAAAAGCGGGCGGATGACTGACGGGGAGCCAATGAATACGAGCGCTGCGTGACGTGTGAATTGAAACACGCCGGGAGCTTTTTAACGCGTAAAAACCCCTTCGTCTGCTCCCGCGCGGTGGCGGCGAGGAACCCCGCCGTGTATGGCCAAGCGTCGAGGGAAACGCACGTCACCCGATGACTATCCTGCACCTGACTGATCTCGTGCGCGCCAAGAACTGCAGTCACATCCGTCCCGAGGCTCTCGTGGTCCGCCCAGAGGTTTCCCGCCAGTCTTGGGGCTTACCGGCGGCTCAACCGTTCCGGCTCTACCGCTAGTGATAGGGCCATGGATGCCCAGCTCGTTCCTGTGGCGGAGATCCACTGGTCATGGCCGTAAGGGAACCCGCTTTCAAAGTACGGCTGCACCGGGAACGACCGTGTCTTCACATGCCATGATCCGTCCGGTGCTTGCGTTCGCAAAAGGTAGCGCACGCCCCTCTCGTAAACGTTGTCCGTGGTCTTCATCTTGCCGGCCAGGTGGAGCGCATAGAGGGCTTCGCCGGTGGCGTAGGCGTCGCTGCCCATCGTAGGTAGCTGTGACCAACCGCCATCGTCGCGTTGCTTCTGGGCTAGACCGTGGGCGGACTTCTTGATCGCGGCCTCGTCGCCTCCCGCCCACTTGAGGCCAAGCAGGTGGAAGGCTCGTTCCTGCGTCGTCACTGGCTGTGCGGAGTCGAGCCATGCAGCCGCTCGGGCCAGGCGTTTTTCTGTATCCCTCTTCTCTGCAGGGGGAGAATAATCTCGCAGGGCCTTGGTCACCATCGCGGTAGTGATGTAGGCGTCATACGTCAGCGGAGGACGGTTGCCCGTGGTCGCCCAGTGCCCTTCGGGCGACTGGTGCAGCTTGAGGTAGTGGACCAGGGAGTCGGTGTATTTGTCGGCCGGCCTGCGGTTGGCTGCGAACCCGAACATCTCATAGCCGACGCTGTTGGGACTGAACGCCGCCATGTTCATCGTTCGTTCGGGACTTTTTTCGAGCAGCCCCAAGGGAATCTGCGTCAGCTCTTTGGGAGCTGGAATGCCGCGCTCACGCGCCAGAGCCACCGCCGCGGAAGGCAGGTACTGGTTGTGGCAGGAATTGCAGCCTCCCTTCCTGACAAACTGTGGGCTTTGTTTCTCGAGCAGCGCGATGGCCTTTTTTACGGCGTCGGGGATGGATTGCTCGCCGGAAGAAAGAGGTGCGTCGACGGCATTGCCTCCGCTCCGGCGGAGCTTCTCTGAAACACCCAACAGGCGGGCCACCTCGTTGTCGCCGCGCTTCGCTGCGAGAGTCCGAGGAGTTTCGCCCTCGCCGGTGACTTCGGCGTCGGCGCCCCTGTCGAGCAGCGTCCGCACGATTCCGGCGGGCATCGCCTCCGAGTACGCGGCCCACATTAAGGGCGAATAGCCTCGGTAGTCCTGCCCGTCCGGCTCGGCCCCCTGCTCCAGCAAAACCTTGACAATGTCCTCAGCTCCCTGCTGAGCGGCCATAGCAAGGGCGGTCTGATTGCGCTTCGTCCGAGCCTTGACGTCAGCACCATTCTCGAGCAATAAGTGGACAGCCTGGGGGTTACGGCTCCGGGCCGCGTCCATCAGGGCCCCGGCGCCGCTGCTGCTACGGGCCGTTGCGTCGGCCTTTTTGGCCAGCAACAGCTTCATCGCCCCCACATCTCCGTCGCGCGCCGCGGCCATCAATGGCGTGCGTCCGTTCATGGTGGCGATATTGGGATCAGCACCTTTATCCAGAAGCAGCCGTAGGACCGCGTGGCTGTCGCGGCGACGGGAGGCGAGGTACAGCGGCGTGCTGCCGTTCTGGGTCTTGCTGTTGATTTCCGCACCGCGTTCCAACAGCAGGCGCGTCTTTTCGTCGCTCCGTACTGCCCAGTGCAGGGGTGTCCCATCGAGGCGGTTCTTGGCGTTGACATCCGCGCCGTTGTCCAGCAAGAGCTTCATCGTCTCGATGTCCCCGAAGCCGGCGGCATGATGAAGCGGCATCGAGTCGCCGTGGTCTCTCCCTTTGACTAGCTCGGGATCGTCGCCTAGAAGCTTTGTCACGGCCGCGGACTTTTGGCCGCGCACGACCGCAATCAGTGTCTTGAGCTTTGGATCGAGGGGCTTCTGAGGTTCCTGCGGTTCAAGCTCGATATCACCCCATCGGGGTATGCACTTCACTCCCGGCTACCCCATATCTTGTGGTCGGCTGATCCGCCTGCCGCGTACGTGTTGGACCATCTCTGAATAGGTAGTGGGGCCAACGGCCGCGGCTTGTTGGACAAGCCGGTAGAAGAGCTTTCCCCGGTGCCGAGAGCGTCGTCGATTGAAGCGAAACGTGTACTCATCCAGGTAATAGTCCAGGTGCTCACGGCTTACCGCGCCTTGGTGCGTGCCGATCAACCAGCGCTTCAACAGGGCAGCCACACGGTGAACACGAGGCAACAGCTCAGAGGCTGATTGGCTGGAAGTTGCCAGAAAGTCGTATTCGTGCCGATAGCCAAGCGCCTCCAGACCGACGTAACCTTCCCAGCCGTCGGTGTGGATGGTGCTGTCGGGTTCAACAGCCTCTTGGATGAAGCCGTGTAGCTGGTGCTTGGAAGCTCGACGGATGCGCCTCATGCGGATCCTTCCTAGCCCCGCACCGTCTTCTTCAGCGGCGATGGCTACCAGTGCCTTTTTCTGCGTCTGCCGTCCGTGCAGTCCCTCTTCTTCGCCCCCAACATAGGTCTCGTCGACCTCTACGCGGCCGCTGAGCCGTTCGCGGCCAGGCCGCACCATCGCGCGCCGCAGCTTGTGCAGCAACGCCCAGGCGGTGCGGTAGCTTCCCAGACCCAAAATGCTTTGCAGTCCCAGAGCACTCGCCCCGTTTTTCTGGCTCGTCACCCACCACATCGCCCGATACCAGGTGCGCAGCGGCAGACGCGTGTCCTGGAAAATCGTGCCTGCCGTCACCGAAGCCTGATAATCGCACTGTCCGCAGCGCAGCAGGCCCCGCCGACTGCGGCGAGTTCGCTGCCCTTCACAGCGGGGACACCTAAAACCCTGCGGCCAGCGCAGTTGCATCAGATACTCGCGACACGCCTGCTCAGTGCCAAAACGCCCCTCAAACTCCTCCAGCGTACGCGGGTAGTCCTCCATGAGCCCGCATACTATATGTTGGGGCTTCGGGAGTCAAGTGCATACCCCGATCACCCCATTCTGCGCCTTGATCGATCCACGCGCGCAGTATTCCGATGTCTTCCGCCGCCAACGGACCGGTCGGCGGCATCTGCATCCCACCGTCTCCGCTCACCAGCCGGAGGATTAGCTTGCTCTCGGCGCTTTTGCCCGCAATGATAACCGGACCGTAATCGCCACCTCGTAACGCATTCTGCCGCTTGTCGAGGCGAAGTCCCGACTGTTGCTGTTTGATACCGTGGCACGTGTGACAATTCTTGGCCAAAATCGGCTTCACGTGTTGATCAAAGTCCACCTGCATGTCGGCGGGGGGTGGTAGCTCGCTGCCAAGGAGCGCCATCAGTGGCAGGCCCAGGTAGAACAGAAGTGCGGCTCCGGTTGCTCTCATCGTCCAGTCCTTTCCAGCGGCGTTTCGCGACAGGTGTTGGCGTATGGCCACTTGCTCGTCGGAGGTTTCCGAGTTCGGTTCCTGCTGGCGTCATTGTACTCGCGCATTGCGCGGCGCACAACGGTTTTCGTTAAGACTCTTCCGACCAATAAGTAGCGAGGACGAATGTCCGGTGGTGAGCTCAAACTCAGTGGTCGTGATACAGGTGTCGGTCCTTAGCGCCGTTGCGAGGAACACCTACCGCAAACCGTTCTCGTACCACACGACGTTCTTGCTCTCCTGGCCGGCGATGAGAACGTCGAGGTCGGTGTCGTTGTCCATGTCGACGAGGCGAATATCGTAGGCGGCCTGATCTTCGTGAATGTGGTGCGTAGTGAAGTTGCCGCTGCCGTCGTTTTCGAACCAGGCCGCAATGAAGCTGTCTTTAGCGCAGGTCGTGGCGTCGATGTCGCCGTCCTGATCAATGTCCCCAACGGCGAGGCTGTGCGGACCTTCGAGATCAGGGTTGATCTCCTTCAACTTGAACTCCGGCGCTTCGAACCATAGCACGCCTCTGCTATGCCCCCGACTCGCGATGAAATCGGTCTTACCGTCGCCGCTCAGCTCGGCGGTCAGTATGTTGGTCGCACCCGCTTGCTCGGTGGCAAGAACGTGCTTCGTCCACGGCAGGCTGCCATCGGCAGGTTGCTCCCACCAGGCAAACCAGTTGCCACCTTCCGGGATCTTGGCGGCGCAGGAAATGTCCATCTTGCGGTCGCCGTTGACGTCGCCGACGCCCATGTAATGGCTGAGTCCTGCTGCGTCGTTCTTTGCAAAGACGTGGCGGACCCAGCGTTCGGCCTGGCGCGGGTTGTCGGGCACCTTATACCAGGCGATAGACTCGGGGTACGGTCCCTTGGGCAGCGCGCTGTTGGCGACGAGGTCGGGGCTGCCGTCGCCGTCGATATCGCCGAGGATGAGCCCATGTGTGCCGTCAATCTCGTCGTCCACCAGGTGGTAAGGCCACGGATCGATCAGCGGTTCGTCGGGCCGCTCAAGCCAGAAGACCGGGCCGGGGCTGTAGACCGCGCCGATGTAGTCCGGGTCGCCGTCGCCATCCACGTCCATCACTTCGCTGTGGATGGCTGTCTTGCCGGGCTGTTCGCTGATGATGGTTTGCTTCCAATCGGGTGCCGTGTAGAGGCGGGCTTGGTTCTCAGCGTGGACGATGACGTCGGGCAGGCCGTCGCCGCTGAAGTCGGCGGCTACCGCGGTCTGGTTCGCAAAGCCTTCAGCGACTACGTGCCGCGGCCAGTCAGATTTCCACAATCGGGGTATGCACTTGACTCCCGAAGCCCCAACATATAGTATGCGGGCTCATGGAGGACTACCCGCGTACGCTGGAGGAGTTTGAGGGGCGTTTTGGCACTGAGCAGGCGTGTCGCGAGTATCTGATGCAACTGCGCTGGCCGCAGGGTTTTAGGTGTCCCCGCTGTGAAGGGCAGCGAACTCGCCGCAGTCGGCGGGGCCTGCTGCGCTGCGGACAGTGCGATTATCAGGCTTCGGTGACGGCAGGCACGATTTTCCAGGACACGCGTCTGCCGCTGCGCACCTGGTATCGGGCGATGTGGTGGGTGACGAGCCAGAAAAACGGGGCGAGTGCTCTGGGACTGCAAAGCATTTTGGGTCTGGGAAGCTACCGCACCGCCTGGGCGTTGCTGCACAAGCTGCGGCGCGCGATGGTGCGGCCTGGCCGCGAACGGCTCAGCGGCCGCGTAGAGGTCGACGAGACCTATGTTGGGGGCGAAGAAGAGGGACTGCACGGACGGCAGACGCAGAAAAAGGCACTGGTAGCCATCGCCGCTGAAGAAGACGGTGCGGGGCTAGGAAGGATCCGCATGAGGCGCATCCGTCGAGCTTCCAAGCACCAGCTACACGGCTTCATCCAAGAGGCTGTTGAACCCGACAGCACCATCCACACCGACGGCTGGGAAGGTTACGTCGGTCTGGAGGCGCTTGGCTATCGGCACGAATACGACTTTCTGGCAACTTCCAGCCAATCAGCCTCTGAGCTGTTGCCTCGTGTTCACCGTGTGGCTGCCCTGTTGAAGCGCTGGTTGATCGGCACGCACCAAGGCGCGGTAAGCCGTGAGCACCTGGACTATTACCTGGATGAGTACACGTTTCGCTTCAATCGACGACGCTCTCGGCACCGGGGAAAGCTCTTCTACCGGCTTGTCCAACAAGCCGCGGCCGTTGGCCCCACTACCTATTCAGAGATGGTCCAACACGTACGCGGCAGGCGGATCAGCCGACCACAAGATATGGGGTAGCCGGGAGTGAAGTGCATACCCAGATTCCACAAATCCCCGCCCGCCTTCGCGGCGCCTGTCTCAGACTCGGACGGTACGGCTACTCGAAAGCGCAGCTTGGCACAGTGCCTAGGGGTAAGATCGGAGACCCTAGCGCCACCATCAGTCATATCGAACTACTGGATGGCGCTCATACGGGCCCGCCACCGCTTCAAAATCTCGCCCTCCGCACACGCCATTCCCTAGAGGCAGTTTTGCAGTCATTCCCATATCGGGCGGGCCGTATCGGCCACCAATCGACACTTGGCTTCGGCCAGCCCCTACGCCAAATATTCGCCCTTTCAACCAGCTCTCAAGGCCGTCCACCGACTCACGACCCCGGCCCCGCGCCGTTGAGACCCACCCTCAAGCAAGCGGCAGATTATAATAGACTTATGCCCCGCACCTGCACTGTCTGCACGCACCCCAATCGGGAGGCCATCGACCAGGCCCTCGTCTCCGGAGAGCCTTTCCGTCACATTGCGGCACGAACCGGTACCTCCACCGGCGCCCTGCAGCGGCACAAGCAGGAGCACATCCCCGAGGCGTTGGCCAAGGCCACCGAAGCCCGGGAGCTGGCCCACGCCGACAGTCTCGCCGAGCAGATCCAGAACCTCAGTGCGCGAACCATGAGGATCCTCGACAAGGCCGAGAAGGCCGGCGACCTGCGGACCGCCCTGGCCGCCGTCGGTCAGGCCAAAGGGGTGTTGGAGCTAAAGGCCAAGGTGGCCGAGAAGGTGGAGGAGACTCGTCAACCCTGGTCCGTTCCCTCCGTGCTAGATGTCAGCCAGATTATCGCCTATCCCTGCAACCCGGACACTATGATTGCACCCGAAGGGGTGGTGCCGGAAGGGTATGGGACTCGGCGGCTTACCTCGCCCAACGAGCAGCCGGTGACCGTCGAGCCAGCCAGGGACGAGTCCAGCCCTTCCGAATCCTCGTGATGTTGCGGCCGAAGCGCCCTAGGCCCTGATTTGAATGATGGGTTCCCATACACCCCTTGCTCGTATGCCACCGAAGGCCTTTCTGGACAACCACGGCCCGGCCTGGCCCCTAGCTCTGCGAACCGAGTGGCAAAGGAAACAGCTCGTTACGCCATGGGAAGAAACCGCCGACGACTTCCGGGACATCACCAAGCGCCCCCTGGACAAGGAGGCCCTGGACGCCTGCATTGAAGTCGGCTTCGGCCATCCGCAGGTGATTCTATTCAGGGGCGGGAACGAAGAGCTCTGCTTCCCCGACGCCCGCTTCCACCTCCTCCACACCCTGGGCTGCCTGACCGCCAAACAGAACATCGGCGGGAGCGTGGAGCGGATGTACTCTGGCAAGATCGGCAAGGTGCATGGCGTTCTCACGTCGGCCATGGGCCAGTTGATCGGACTCTTGGAGAAGGTCTTCAAGGGCCGGACCGAGAGCGGCGAGGAAGGCGGGGACAGGGGCAAGCAACCCCGGCCGGGAGACGAGATCTTCCTCAATGTCGCCCCCATGCCCGAGGAAAAGTCATCCCCGATCTTGAGGGTTACCCCCGAAAACTGGCAGCGTCTAAACGTGATGGTCGGCACCGCGACGCCCAGCGACCGCGGGCCACATGACCCCCTCGGTTGACCGATCTGATCGCCCACTTTTGACAGGTTTGACCGATCTGATCGGTCACTCTTAGGCCGGTTCCCCATACAAGAGTGAAATTTGCTACGGAGCTGGTTGCGGTTTTTGGATAATCGGAATAGAGTAAACCAGGCTCCTCGAACTTTCGAGGCACGGGCAAAGGGGGTGTCGCCATGTGTAATGACCTAGCCCGCAGTGGGAGATTCTTCAAGCTCGCCATCGGTTTGCTCCCCGCTCTGCTTGCTCTTACGCCGCTCACGTCATGGGGGCAAAGCCCGTTTTCGGGCCGCGCGGGACTCATTCTTTACGTGGAAGGTGACGTAGTCTTGCGTGGACGAGCGGGGAATGAACCTAGCCGAGCGCAACAGCATCTAGAAATGGGCCAGCGACTCCGTACAGGAGCCGGGCGGGCGGAAGTCGTCCTTGCACCCGGCCTGCTCTTGGGTGTGGGGGAAAACACGGAGTTTGAGATGGTCAAGCCTCACTTGAGCGACCTCAGACTGCGCCTGATCTCGGGCTCCGCCGCCTTGCACGTACTCGATGACTCCTACGTGGAGGCGCTGTCGGTTCAGTTCGGCGAGGCCGAGGTGAGGTTTGGCAAGCGCGGCGTGTATCGCTTAGATGCCTCGACCGGAGAGCCTTTCCGGCTCAAGGTATTCGATGGCAAGGCCGCCGTGTCCGCCAACGGGTCCAAACACAAAGTGAAAAAGAAATGGTCGCTCGCATGGGCCGACCCGGGTAGTGAACCCATCGTCGAGAAATTCGATCGCTCGGGGAAGGACTCACTCGATAAGTGGCAAGGTGAGAAGGTCGCGGCGCTTGAAGCCGCCGAGCGCCGCAGCCGGGGAATCGGGTCTTTGGATCCGAGGGACTACCTGCCCACGGAGCCGATCCCCCCAGATAGGCCAGCAACACCGCCGCCAGAGCAGGCTGGTAGATAAAGTTCTCAGGCTTGGCGCTCTTGTAGACTCGGAGTAGAGTCAATCAGGCTCCTTCGAAGTTCCGGGACAGGCGAGGGAGGTGCCGCCGTGTGTAATGCCTTACGCCGGAGTGAGGGGATTTCGAAACTCATCATTGGTTTGTTGGGGGGAGTGCTTGCGCTTAGTCCGGTTGCTTTGTGGGGGCAAAGCCCGTTTTCAGGGCGCGTGGGACTCATCCTTCACGTGGAAGGTGACGTAGTCTTGCGTGGACGAGCGGGGAATGAACCTAGCCGGGCACAACAGCATCTCGAGGCGGGCCAGCGACTCCGTACAGGAGCCGGGCGGGCGGAAGTCGTCCTTGCACCCGGCCTGCTCTTGGGTGTGGGGGAAAACACGGAGTTTGAGATGGTCAAGCCTCACTTGAGCGACCTCAGACTGCGCCTGATCTCCGGCTCCGCCGCCTTGCACGTACTCGATGACTCCTACGTGGAGGCGCTGTCGGTTCAGTTCGGCGAGGCCGAGGTGAGGTTTGGCAAGCGCGGCGTGTATCGCTTAGATGCCTCGACCGGAGAGCCTTTCCGGCTCAAGGTATTCGATGGCAAGGCCGCCGTGTCCGCCAACGGGTCCAAACACAAAGTGAAAAAGAAATGGTCGCTCGCATGGGCCGACCCGGGTAGTGAACCCATCGTCGAGAAATTCGATCGCTCGGGGAAGGACTCACTCGATAAGTGGCAAGGTGAGAAGGTCGCGGCGCTCGAAGCCGCCGAGCGCCGCAAAAGCCGTAAAAAAGGAGCCGGACCTCAAGACGTGTGGGGGCCGATGCCCGACCCGCCGACCCAGCCCCGGGCGCCGGCGGCAGTGCCGACAATCTAGGGCAGCCTTGTAGCGCGGATCCACGACATCGTTGTTCAACGACTTCGGCGCCCTCGCGACGCAGTTGCCGTTTGAAATCTGCTGTATTTTCTAGGGGCGTGCCAGCTAGCTAGCGTAGCGGCAGGACATGGTTTCGGGGTCAAGAAGCAGTGCCGGCTGAACCTGCGGCGCAGCGGCTTGCATCTCCTGGAACCGCTCCACTACCTGCTTGAGATGGTCTTCGGAGTGGACCCCAAAAATGAGACAACTGGCTAAGCATCTTTTTACAGTGAACGGAGAGAGGTGCTATGGCGTTGTCAAGACGGAAGTTTTCTGTGGAGTTCAAGTTACGGGCGGTACGGCAGGTCGAGTTGGGAGCTTCGACGGCCGCAGTCGCTCGGCGCTATGAAGTCCATCCCACGCTGCTGACAAAGTGGCGTAAACAGCTGCGGCAGGATCCTGAGCGAGCGTTCCGCGGCAACAGAAACGGCTCGGACGAAGAAGCTCGCATCGGAGAGCTAGAGCGCATGGTCGGCCGGCTGACCATGGAGAACGCGCTGTTAAAAAAGGCCTTGGCGCGGCTCGAGGAACAACGCCTGCCGAGCGTCGCGCCTACAAGCAAAAGATGATCGCGGTGATCGAGCAGGAACCAACCACTGCGCTGTCGTTGGCGGCGATGTGCCGCGCCTGAGGAGCCGCGACGACAGGCGAGGAGCCGCGACGACAGCAAGTTGCGCGATGCCATCCAGCGCATCGCCTTGGAGATGCCTGGCTACGGCTCGCGGCGCATCACCGCCGAGCTGCGGCGGCGTGGTTGGACGATCAATCGCAAGCGCGTAGAGCGCCTCATGCGGGAAGACAATCTGCTGTGCCTGCGGCGGGTCCAACGCGTGCGTACCACCGATTCGCGGCACGGGCTGACGGTCTATCCGAACCTGGTTCCCGAGCTCCAGCTGACGGGGCTGAACCAGCTGTGGGTGGCCGATATCACCTATATTCGGCTGCTGCGCGAGTTCGTTTACCTGGCGGTGTTGTTGGACGGCCACTCGCGGCGCTGCATCGGCTGGTCACTGGGCCGCACGCTGGGGACGGAGCTGACGCTCGGAGCTTTGCGGATGGCCTTGGCGAAGCGCGACGTGGGGCCTGCACTGGTGCATCATTCCGATCGCGGCTCGCAATACGCGGCCGGAGACCATACGGCGCTGTTGGCCGAGCACGGCATCGCCATCAGCATGAGCCGCAAGGCGAGCCCCAACGACAATGCCAAAGCGGAGTCGTTCATCAAGACGCTCAAGTACGAAGAAGTCTACCTGTTCGAGTACGAGCATTACGCCGAGGCGCAGCAGCGCATCGAGGAGTTCATCGAGCGCGTCTACAACGAAAAACGGCTGCACTCGGCGCTGGGCTACCGGCCGCCCAACGAGTATGAGCAGTGGTTGCTCAACCAGCAGACGCCGCAGGAGGTCGCGGGATGAGTTTTCTGAGGCATCGGGAAATCTATCGATCCGATGGGCTGGGCTTTCGTGAGAGTGGGGCGCGAAGCGGAGGGCTCCACGCCCCGACCCATCGTTGCGATGGGTTTCCAGCCGGCTATTCCTTGGCGGGTTGCGCTCCCGCAGAGCCCGCTTCCGCTTCACCAGCCGAGCAGAAGTTTACAATGAAGGCCATTCCCCGGCCAAGCTTTTTTCAGCGAATGGGGAAACCCTGCTTAGCAGCTTGTCTCACTTCAGGGGTCCACCGCGCTTCCAGGCCGTCCGCCAAGGCGACCGTGACCGTGCGTATCAGGCGGTCTTTACTGATCGAGACCTCTCTTTTCGCGTTCTCGTACTTCGACAAGGTTGTCGCGTCGGCCCCGATCAGGTCGGCGAATTTCTTAGCCGACAAGCCGATATGCTTTCTCAGGAACCTGATCTCGGCGCCCGTCTGGGATCGCACCTATCCTGACGTAGTGACTGACCAGCGCTCCGGCCAACGAATCGTAGGGCTGGTTCAAGTTCTCAAGCTCGATAGATGACAACTCATCGTCATCCGGTTCTTTGTTGTCGTTCTCCAGATCTTCAGAGTCGAAAGTTTCAGGCTCGAAGTCTGGGTCTAGTTTTGGGAACAGCTCTTCAAGCAGCGGATTCATGATCCACCGCCTGTTCGAGTTCAGACTCAGCCACAATTTCAGGAGCAGAGTTGCCGTAGACTTTCTCCAACTCCTCGAAGCTCATGCGGGTCAGGGTTTCGATGCTGCGCCTGGCCTGGGTTCGCTGAGTTTTCTTCTCAGACCTCCGGCCCTTGAATTTTTCAGCGACTTGCTGAACCTCTTTCTTGCGTTGTTCGTCCAGCTCCTCCAGCTCGCGTTCAAGCCGGGAAATCAGGCGAAGTGTACTGCGAACTGACTCTTCCATCTCGGGTAAAAGTTTCTGCATCACAAGTCTCCTCTTTCACCGACTGGACGTGTCCAGTTCGTGTCCAGTCACAGTGCTATTTGGTGCATCTCAGAGCACACGGGTGACATCATGTGAGTTCACATGACATCTCCCGTGGCCTGATGGTAAGTGCCCTAGAATGAGGACAGTTGACTGAAAATGAAGGACTTGAAGTTGGAGGCGCGGGTGGGAATCGAACCCACGAATAAAGGTTTTGCAGACCTTTTCGTTTTCGCTATCTTGTTGGCTCGTCTTGTCTTTGGCCGCGCCTTCTTCCCTCGTTTTCCCTGGTATTCGGGCGTTATTGTTCCCAAGTTGTTCCCAAGTCCGGTACTGATCTGGGTACTAGATCACCGGTTTCGGGCTGAGGCCAGCTAAGAGCACCTCTGTCGGGGGGCGTCTTGTTCGAGCGGACCCCCCCCTCTTTCGCGGCGCCTCGTGCGTACAGTTGATTATTGTGCGTGTAGAGAGTCTCGACATTTCGCAAGCAGGCGTAGCTATCACTACGAGTCTGCACTCGGCAAACGACTTCACAAGTGGTCAAACTAGCTTAATATCAGTAGCTTGTGCTTCTTGATGGGAGTCTGCAATCGATCTGCGAACGTTCTGCAATCGTCAAGGATCTCCAGGCTGAGCACCACAGACACGCCCCACAAACGGGGTTGGGGGGGGCTGGCTACTCCTTCTTGAACATGGCGCGCGTTCTGCCCGGGTCCATGAAGCCTTCGGTTGTCTGCAACTTGCCGTCTTCGGACAGCGAACGTACCTCAGTGAATGCCTACATCGGTCCCGAGCCGCCGGGGAAAGACTACGCCATTATGCCGTCGTCTGTGCGTTTGTCGAAGGACAGCATCCTGACCGTTTTCCGGCGGCGTCATTGGATCGAGGCTTATCGCTCCGATGACGGGGGCCGCTGGTGGACGTTTAAAAACATCCCTGTACCGGACACAGGTCGCGGCAACCCGCCGAGCCTCGTCAAGCTCAAGGATGGGCGGCTGGCGATCACCTACGGCTTCCGCGATGAGCCGTACGGGATCCGCGCCAAGCTGAGCAGCGACAACGGAGAGACTTGGAGCGACGAGATTGTTCTGCGTGACGACGGGGGTAATTGGGACCTGGGGTATCCCCGCACGGCTCAGCGGGCGGATGGCAAGATGGTGACCGTCTACTACTTCAACAACACGCCCAGCGCGGAGCGCTACATCGCGGGGACGATTTGGGATCCAGGTACCGGTTCGGGTTTGGCTGAGTAGACTTTTTCGGCTCTTCCGGGTTTTAAGTGGGCGAAGGAGCCAGATCGAGTTTCCCACAGTGGAAGTAGATGGCGTTGATGAAGTTCTGTTGATTGCGGAAACCGCGCGCCGTGGCCTTGACCCATTGAATCCTTGAGTTCAACCCCTCGCTGACCGCGTTCGTAATGCGGTGTTTCAGATACGTGAGTATGTTTTCGAGGCGAGCCGTCAACATCCGCGCTACGGTGACCATCGGCGTCAGCCGGCTGCGACTCGCCCAGCCGCGCCATTGCTCGAAGAAAGCTCGCGCCGCCGATTCGCGACGATAGTCGAACAGCCGCATCGCCGTTTCCTTCAACGCCCACGCCCGCGCCGTTTTCAAGTCGCTTTCGCGCAGCGCGCGGAACTCGCGCCAGGCGTCCTCGGAAAAGTTCGCCGGATGCCGCAGCCAAGCGTACTTCGTGCCTGTCAAACGTTCGTCGCCGAGGGCCAGTAAACGCTTGTTCTCCGCCCGCCGCACTTGGTCCACCGCCTTCGCCAGATGCGCCGCGATGTGATATTTGTCGTAAACGATCTTTTTCTCCGATTCGTCGAGATGCTCCCGGGTCGAGGCGACGTAAGGATCCCACATGTCCATCGCGACGGCCTCGACTCGGGCGAGTTGCTCTGCGCTCAACGTCTTCCAAAAGCCGTCCAGGCTGGCCTGGCGGCGTCCCTCGGCGACGAACAACACGCGCGAGCGGTTGAGATCGTTGACGACGGTGAGATAGCGATGGCGCTTGCGGAAGCTCTTCTCGTCGACGCCCAGGTAGGGAATCGGCTCTGCCGCGCGACGTTCGAGCCCACGTTGCACGGCGCGTTCCAGGATGCCGTGAATCTCGTCCCAGCTCAGCGCCAGCAACTCGGCGATGCCTTGCTGGCTGGCTTCCTTCAGCCACGAGATCGCGAGAGCTTCAAACAGCGCGGTGAAGCGGCTGGAAGCCTCGGCCCAGGGCAGTCGCACGACGCGCGGCCCGTGCTCGGAGCAGTCGCTGCGCGGCGGCCGGGCGTGCAGGATCGTGCGGTACTGACAGGTGTCGAGGTGACGCCAGCGGCGTTCGGGCTGATGATCGTGGAGTGCGCACACGGCGCTGCATTGGCGGCACGGCCAGCGGACTTGCTCGTCGTGTTCGAGGAAGATGTGGACTTCGCCGTCGGCTCGGCGCAGCTCCACTCGCGCGACTTTCCAGGGACTTTCGATGCCCAGAATCTGGCGGTATAGCTCGCGGTCTTGCATCCCGCGAGACTACCACCGAGCCACACTCGCCCACTAGAAACCCGGAAGAACCACTTTGGCTCTTCCGGGTTTTTAGTGGGTGGCCAACGGGTAGCCGGCTCCTCCATCCTGCCGACCCGACGTCGCCCGCAGTCACATCGGAGCCCAAAAGGCGGCCAAGAAATCCCCAAATACCCTACACGCCAGTCCGGTCGTGGGCAACTCGTAAAGGGAATAAGACACTGATAAACAGGGAGTTATCTCTTTGAGTGTGGCCACTGGATGACAGTTGTGGATCTGCATTTCACAGCCTTCGGGAGACTGTACGACTACCTGCCAGCAACCTTGCTCTACTCGTAACCCTTTGTTTATCAGTAATTCTTTTTGGCCAACGCAGTCGCCGCCCGGCCTTGGGGGCCGTAGAGTTGTCACGAAGCCCTTGAATGGCACCGAAGCAGGCTCCGGGAGGTCGGCCTCACAGTGGCGAGGGATCCGTCACTCACCGCCGCCAGCCACTAAAATCCCAGAAGAGCCCACAAAGGAGGCCGTACCTGCGGCGATGTCAACATAGTTCCCGATCAACTGGTCGCGGACGACGTCGGCCTCGCGTTCCGTGACCCGCTGCGTCCGAAACTGCAGATCCTCGATCGAGATCTTTTCCTTGACGCGGTAGGCGGATCCATAGAGCTCGCGCTGGCGGACCCCGGACAGATACGACACCGCCTCACGCAGCGTCTTGCTCGGAATCGTACCTTCGTGCAGGCAAGCGCCTCCGACAGTGAAATTGCGCTCGACCAGGGCGACGCTCCTCCCGAGTTTGGCCGCGGCGATTGCCGCTCGTTGACCGGCCGGCCCGCTGCCAATCACTACCAGGTCATGGCGTTGTTGCACGATTCGACCTCGGCGCGAGCCGGGCCGCCTTTCCAGGCCCTCGTTCACGACGCCACAGCGTAGGACTGCGGCCTGCCCAGCTCGGCCATCCGGTTGAGGATGTGACACCCGATCGTGGCCTCTCTTGCTTGCGCGTTGCTGTTCCTCGCTTGCAGGCTGCCACTGAGCACTGACTTGTATCGGAAGAACCCGTTCTCTACGCGCGCCTGCTGCCGGTAGCCCGACTCCTTCTGCCACTCTCGTCGTCCGACCTTACCAATGCTCTCAAGAACTGCTTCTCGCTGCGCCCAAGGGCCGTCCGTGGGCCCCGCCGACACCGCAGAGCGACGCGGCGGGATCACGATCACGACGTCCTCTGTACCGGCCGCGCCGACCCGATCGTAGACCGACCTGAGGTCATAGGCCCCATCCGCCGTGAATCGCCGGATAGGAACCTCGATCTAATCGAGCAGATCAGGGAGGGTGGAGGCGTCGTCGGTGCTGCTCGCCGTGAGTTCGGCCGCCACCATGAACCCCTCCTCAGGCATTGTCAAGTTAACACCGGTCGGCGACAATTGACCGATGGAATCCCTGTATCGACGCCACCGCTTTCCACCCGAAATCATCAGTCACGCCGTTTGGCTGTACCATCGGTTCACGCTGAGCTTTCGCGACGTCGAGGACCTTCTCGCCGAGCGTGGTGTTACGGTGTCCTACGAAGCGATTCGATTCTGGTGCCGAAGTTTGGACCGGAGTACGCTCGGACTCTGCGGCGGCGACAAGGTCGCCTCGGTGACATATGGCACGTGGACGAGCTGTTCATTGCGATCCGCGGCGAACGCCATTATCTTTGGAGAGCGGTGGACCAGGATGGTGATGTCCTCGATATCCTGGTCACACGCCACAGAGACAGGAAAGCTGCCAAGCGCTTCTTGCGCAAGGTTTTGAGGCTCTGTATGAAGTACGAGATCCCGCAGATGCTGGAACAGGGCTTCGGTTGTCAAGGGCGGAGTAAATTTGGACCACTTCGGCGGAGCAAAAGTAGACCAGTTGGTGAAGGGGTAGCGGTTTTCGTGGGACGGCTGGAACGGAGCCTGCGGTCGCCCTTTAGGGCGGCCCAGGCGTAGTGGAGGCCGTCCCACGAAAACCGGGCGAGTGGCCGGTGGGTCAGCCCAAAGAGTGAGCCCGCTTCTTCTTGCTCTGGATCAGACGGAAGCTTTCGCCGTTCATCTCTAGAATATGAACGTGGTGCGTGAGGCGATCGAGCAGGGCGCCGGTCAGCCGCTCGGAGCCGAAGACCTCCGTCCATTCGTTAAACGGCAGATTCGAGGTGACCAGCGTCGAGCCCTGTTCGTAGCGCTGGGAAAACACTTCGAACAATAACTCCGCTCCGGTCTTCGATAGCGGCACGTAGCCCAGTTCATCGACGATCAGCAGATCCTGCTTGGCCAACTGCTTTTGACATCGCAGCAAGCGCCGTTCATCTCGGGCTTCGAACAGCTCATTGACCAGTGCCGCCGCTGTTGTGAAGCGTGTTCGATAGCCGCGCTGACAAGCCGCCAGTCCCAACGCCAAGCCGATGTGCGTTTTGCCCGTGCCGGAATTACCCAGTGCCAGCACGTTTTCGCGGCGGTCGATAAACTCACAGCGCGCCAGTTCCAGCACCAGCTTCTTGTTCAACGCTGGCAAGGACGGGAAGTCGAAAGTGTCCAGACTCTTGGTCACGGGAAACTTCGCGGCCTTGATGCGGCGCTCGGTGGCCCGCTGTTCACGGTCGAGCAGTTCCAGCTCGCAGAGTTGTTGCAGGAAGCTCCTCGAATCCAAGCTCTCGGCGGCGCATTGCCGCGCCAGTTTGTCGTACTCGCGCAGGAAGGTTGGCAGCCGCAACGCTTTCAAATGCGCTTCGAGCAGAAGTTTCGACCTCGCCATTACCCCCCTCCTTGTGCCAGCAGTGCCAAATAGTCCGCAGCGGAGGTTTGCTCCACCTGGGCTGCCGGCAGGTGCGGATACTTCGTCAAGTCCAAGCGCGGCGGCTGTTGCTCGATGCGGCACAGCACTAAGTGCCTGACTGCATCCAAGCCAATCGCTCCCAACTCGCAGGCTTGGCGCACCGCCGCGGCAACGTGCTCGAATCGGAAGTCCTCCAGTAATCGCAATACCTGCACGTACTCGCGCTTGCCTGGCATTCCCAACCGTGCCTCGAGCAAACGTCTCAAGCACGTGAACTGTTCGGGCAGCTCCCAGCCCGCCAACGGGGCCGCTTGATCGAGCGCGTTGGTCTTGCGTTCCAGCAGTGCTAGGTAATGCAGCGGATCGAAGATCAACTCTTCGCGTTCGTAACTGCGCCGGTGGCGCGCGATCTCTTCGCTGCCACAACAGATCACGATTTCATCGACGTAGCCTTTCAGCAACACCTGGCGATGTCCGTAGCGTGTGGGCACCGAGTAGTCGTTGGCGCGATAGCGCACCAATGACAGCGACGTCACCCGCGTGGTGCGTTTGTCGCAGGCGTCATAGGGCGTGGGCGGCAAGGGCAACAACGCTTGGCGGTCACGCTTGAAACGTTCCTCAATCGTTTCGGTGTGCCGCCGCAAGCGCCGCTTACGATTGTTGAGGCACTGCGCTTCGAGCTGCTCGTTGAACGCTTCCCAGCTTGGAAACCTTGGCGCCGGCACCATGAAGTTCCGCCGGGCATAACCGACCAGTCCTTCCACCTTTCCCTTGTCGTTGCCTTTGCCCGGACGCCCGAAACGATCGGAGAATAAATAGTGCGACTGCAGTTCACTGAACACCCTGGTCCGCTTGCGCCTGCCGTCGCCCAGAATCCTCGCCACCGCCAAGGTCGTGTTGTCGTAGAGGATGCTGCGTGGCACGCCGCCGAAGTACCGAAACGCTGCGTTGTGCCCCTCGCAAAACGCTTCCGTCGTCTCGGCCGGGAAAGCTTTTACGAAAGCGTCATCGCTATGCGGCAGATCGACCACCAAGTAGTGCGCCTTGCGCTGTACGCCGTCAATGACCACCAGAGCTTCACCGAAGTCGGCCTGGGCATCGCCCGGCGGATGCACCAGCGGCACGAACATCTCTTGCCCGCCGAGCTTCTTGTCGCGAACATAGTCCTTGACGATCGTGTAACCGCCGGTGAAATCGTACTCGTCGCGCAAGCGGTCGAAGATGCGTTTTGCGGTGTGGCGTTGTTTCTTCGGACGTTCCTGATCGTCGATGAGGATCTGATCGACGATTCCGGTGAAGGGATCCAGCTTCGGCCTCTGCGCTGGTTGGCGCCGCCGATAGCCCGGCGGAGTGGCGTAGCGCAACATCTTGCGCACCGTCCCTCGCGCCAGGCCAAACCGTTTGGCGGCCTCGCGCTCACTGAGCCCTTCGACAAAGACACTGCGCCGTACTTGAGCGTATAGCTCCACGCGATACATCCCTCTCGTGTCCCACAAACACCACAGGAATGTTCGCTGGACCACTCGGACGGTCTACTTTTACTCCGCCCAAAAGCAGCTTCGATTCGCCGCTCTATGGTCTAGTTTCGCTCCGCCGTTCTCATTCGGTGCAATCGTCAACACCTCGTCGGTCGCGGGGTTGGTCGGCGTACCTCACCAACCGATCTATGTGGCCAGCAAGCATGGGGTCTCTGGAATACTTCCGAGAATCCCTTTACCGGGAAGTAAGGCAACGTCAGCTTAAAATGGCAGATGTGCAGGAACTGCCACCTGGAACTCTGTATCCCAATTCAGGACGATGCGCCGGCAGCCTGGCGGTACGCAGGCGCCACGACGTCCCGGGCGAATACGGCGAACGTGGTGGCGGTGGTTCTCACGGTCGAGCCCTCTGGCGGCACCACGAGGCCCTTGGTGATGGCGTCTAGTATCAGCCGAGCCTCCTGTACGGCTGGAAAGCCCAGGGGCAAGACCCACTCTTCCTTTGTGCGACATGTTGGCATGTAACCGTGCGGTTGTATGACAAGTGGACTGCGGTGACGGAAAGCCGTCTTCTGCATACCCCCGCGGCGGCGGCCCGCAGCTTCAAGCAGGAGTGAGCACCCTGGAAAGTTCGCTGCCACTCAAGCGCCCCTTTGCCCCAGACCGTCTGTCGCCCGACTCCCGTCCAACGGGCCGCCTCCAAGTAGGGCACGAACTCGCTCAAGGGATGATCCTGGTACTCCACGGCTCCTAGCGTCCCCCCTGGGTGATGTTCTCGCCCCGTTCTGTGGCTAAGATGCTTTGTGGGCCGAGGCACTGGTGGGGATGGGTCTGGACGAGGCACACCTGACGGGTGCGCTCTCCCATGGTGCGAAAGTCGATCGGGAGCGGTCCGTCACCGTGCATCCAACGCAGCGTGCTCACCCAATCGCGGATTCGGGCAAACCGGAGAGCCTCCAAACGCTTCTTTCGCAAGGTTTTGAAACATTAGGGAAGGCGACCGTGGCAACTCGTCACACCGACACGCTTCGAAGCTATCTGGCTGCGCACCGAGAGGTCTTCCCATCAGTCACCCACCAAACCGGGCGCTACGAAAACAACCGAGCGGAAGTCTCGCACCAGCACACCCGGGAGCAGGAACACCAGATGCGTCGCTTCAAGTCGGCGGCACAGGTTCAACGATTTCTCTCGGTCCACGGCCCGATTCACAATCTGCTCCGAGTTGGACGTCATCATCTCAAAGCGATCCACCACCGACTCCTCCGGGAGCGAGCTTTCATTGACTGGAAGGTGGCGACGTGTCCGTGCTGAAGGGGAGAACCTCCGTCGATCCTCAGGGCAAAACCGCCTTCGCGTCGTTAACTTGACAATGCCCAGGACAGCCTTTGTGGCCTTGTGTTCCACTTGTCACAAATGTCGCCAGCCCTTCTCCGCGTCAGCCCCCAACGCAAGGAGACGAAATCGGAGTTCCGAGCACGGACCTCCCGATCACAACATCTATCGGGGTGACACGATCCAGCATTTGGACACTACACGATTTCTCGTCAACCTGTTTGCCGACGGCACGAGTGTTACCTCTTTTCGGCCACTCGTTTCGGGGCCGGCTCGACGGTAAGTTTTATAGGTTGGGTTGGCGCCCAGCGGTCGCCCACTTGCGCCTCTACCGAAAACTCATAGGAACCCACCGCTGCGTCTTCGCCGGCGTCCAACTGTATTTCGCTCTCATCTCCCTCTCGGTAGGCGAGTTCGAAAGCGACTCCCGAGGGCAAGCCTTTCGCGACAATGTTTGCGCCCACAGGACAGTTTTCGACCGTGATCGCAAAGGTGGCCGAGCCGCCCCGCGACAAGCTCAAAGTCTTGGTTTCGGTCGAGAGACGCGCCTCAAACGGCTCAACCACCGTCATCGTGATCTGGGGCAGCGGACGGCGAACGAAGTTCCACAGGTCGAGCAGCGGTCCCATCGTGATGGTCGTGTGGGCTTCTACAAGTCGGCGGGTCGAGCTCGATAGCTCCGCGGTCGGCGTGCTCAGTACTCGGATCGGATAGGTCCCGGCTGGAAGCGAGGGGGGCGCTTGAATCCGAAAAGCGATCTCCGGAATTACCATGGCTACCCCATCGGCGCCCGGTTCGAAACGCTGGTCGGCCCTGAACGTACCGCGCAGCGGCTCGACGCCCGGAGGCAGGCCTTCAAACCACACTGACACCTCGCCGTCAAATCCCTCCTCGCGGGCCATATGGACTTTGATTTCAGCCCGGCCGCCGCAGGCGACGGTAAAATTCTGCGGCGTGGTGAAGGTTTGAAATCCGGGCCGTTCGCCGCGCACCTTGAGCCGATAGGGGTAGCTCGGTCCGCCGCGTACGAGGCGGTCCTTGACCTCCAGCCACAGCGGTCCATCCTCGGCCGGCGTATAAAACAAGCTGCTGTCGGGGTTGCCGGTCAGGGGACCATGGCCGGCTACTACGTCATCGTTTTCCGCTAGCCGCTTACCGGCGGCGTCTCGCAGCGTGAGCACGGTATCGAGATAAGGAAGGCCGAGTTGCGCCGCCAGGGTCCAGAAATGAAGCGGCCGGCCCGCGACGCCCTCGATTCGGTATACGTCCTTCTCGCGCGGCTGTTCCAATTCTCCGTTGATCGCGTAGCCTGCCCGGCGCCAATCGGCTTGGCCGGCCTCGGCCTCTCCGTATTCTTCCCTCTGGCTCAGCTCGATCGCAGGCCCCTCGACCGTTCCCTGTGGGCCGCTCGCCCATAGGCGCCACAATCCAGGCCGAGTCTGGGCCGGGATCGTAAAACGGGCTTGCACGAAACTCGGCGCCGCCCGCACGACTCTTCCCTCCAAACGACCCAGTTGCTCGGCGGTTGGGGGGTCGGGCCGGAAGTGGATGGGTTTCGTGTAGGGGTAGGTCATGCGAATCTGTTCCGCGGCCCGCATCTCCGTGAGATACACCTCTTCGACCGGACCGAGACCCGTGCCGACAAGCTTGATGGTGGTCGTGCCCCCGACGGCCGCGCCGAGGGGAGTCGCGGATTGAAGGTTCGGCAACCCGGAAATGCGGAGAACGTAAGCGGAGTCCTTGCTAAAACGGAAACCACGGGGACCACGATACTGATCGAGCTTAATGTAATAAGTTCCGTCCTTTTCAAACGTATGTTCAATGAAAGGACTCTCGTCAAAGTCGTCGCGGTCGTCATTGAAGACCAAGCGCTCGCCCTTGCCGTCGAGCAAGAGCATTTTGGCTTCCAGCGAAGAGCCGCGGTCGAGCGACCGCAGATCAATGGTCCAACGTTCGCCCGCGCGCGACTGGATGCGGAATACATCAATGTCGGGCGCACCGTCGAGGAAGCCTTGGACTTCGACGGGAAACCGGGAGATCGGCTGGGCCTCGGCGATCCGGTCATTGGGTTCCTTTTCCAGAACGTCGGGAAACTGGCCCACGTTGAAGATCGCGGAAGTGGAATAGCCTTCCTCCGTCCACACCCGAAACCAATGGGGGCCCAGCGGGGCGTTGGGAGCAATGGAGAGCGTACCGCTCAGTTTTCCCGAGCGGGCGTGGGTCGTTTGCTCCCAAACCAGATCCCGGCAATCGAACTCCACGCGGCGGGCGTTTGAAAGATAACTGCCCAGAATCTCGGTCTGAACCGAAGCGCCCTGCCGGCCTCCCAAAGGATAGATACGTCTGATCTTCGGACGCGGCAGCTCGGCGGCCGCCAGTGGAACAACGAACGCGAGTAGTAGCAGCAGGCGCGGCACGGGTTCAACCCCACAACTCGTCGACGGGATGGCCTTCTTTGTTGATGGCAATGGGCCGGCCGCCGAAGTGGTAGTTCTTGCGATATTCGATGCCCAGCGCCCGGTAGACCGTAGCGCCCAGGTCTTCGATTTTCACCGGGCGATCCTTCGGATCGGAAGCCTGATCGTCGGTGCTTCCCACTACAGCGCCGCCCTGAATACCGGCACCGGCCAGCGCCACCGATCAAGGGCGATTTCTCGACCTTGGCAAACTCTCGATCGAGCGCCGACAGCAATCGTGTGCGGGCCCCCGCCTCAGCCAAACTGATGCCCGTCGGCAGGGTCAAATCCTTGACCGAGAATTTCTCCGTGTTTGGGTCGCCCGCGACGAAGGGATCGTAAGTCGGCCCCAAAAAGCCCGCCTCGGCGGCGAGGTCCGTCGTGGGGATGGCCACGAACGGCGGCAGGCCGTTTTTCGGACTCCACTCTCGGGCCACCACGGCGCCATAGCTCGGATGCAAGGTCTCATTCCGCGGGCGCGTGCCGCTGAAGATGTACTGCCGGGCGCGCTCATGAATGGCCTCATCGGAATTCATCGAGCGGATGAGGGCGAACCTATTCATCCTCTTGGCCGTCCGCGGCAGCAACTCCGAAATATGGATGCCCGGTACGGCGGTGGGAATCGGGTTGAAGGGGCCCCGGATGCCGGACGGCGCGTCGGGCTTAGGATCGAATGTTTCAAACTGGCTAGCGCCGCCGTTTTGAAAGATCACGATGCAAGATCGCTCGTTCGCGCCCCCGGACGCGGCCAATAGCTTGGGTAGGTTCAGCCCGGCGAACGCCAAGCCGCCAATTTTCAAAAAGTCCCTACGGCTGCAGCCTGGTAGATCGCTTGTCCCAATCCTCATACCTACCTCCTGCCGATCAAAAGATAAGCCCCTAATGATTCAACTGAAACTCCTTGGAGTTGAGAACCGCCCACAGAAAATTCTCCAGCCCTCGCCTGTGGTCGCGGCCGCCCGCTTGCTCGGCCGAAAGAAACTCGGTGATCGTCTCGAGTTCCGTCGGTTTCGGCCGGCGTGAATAAGCCCGCGAATAGATCTCGCCGACGATCTCGGAATCGCTTGCGCCTTGCTCCAGCAGTTCGCCGAGAACGTTGTCGGAGGCTTCCACTTTTCCCCGCAGCGAGTCGCCGTTCATCAGGTGTAGCGACTGGCTCAGGGTGGGGGTTTCCGCGCGCCCCTTCAA
Organism: Bryobacterales bacterium; assembly: GCA_965206025.1. GTDB lineage: Bacteria > Acidobacteriota > Terriglobia > Bryobacterales > UBA6623. The sequence continues at coordinate 1,703,929 of CBDBIU010000005.1, forward strand.
GATGTCGCGGCGGGGCAGTCCGAACGTCACCAGGAAGTAGTCCGGTATGTCGGGTATGTAGCCAGGATTTCCGTTTTGGCCTTGGCACGGCCACAGTATACATCCGCGCCGGCCCGAATGCCACGTCTTTTCGCGCTGAACCCTGCACATCCCCTCCGCCGGTAGGCGCCAGGGCTCGTCCGTCCGCTCACAGACGTTGATTGCGCGGCCTGAACGGCGCTGCGGCCGACACTGCTCCCTGCCAAACCTTTTTGGAGCCGAAAACTGTTGATCCTAGCCCGGTCAACGCTACCCGCTCGGCAGCGGCAGCGCCCAGATCCTGTGCAGCATGTCACCGAACAGCCGCCGGTTCAGATGCCCCTCGGCCAGCAGCAACCAGTAGTAGCGGGCATGCTTGACCAGCCGCCCGCCGGTCTTCATCAGCCGCTGCTGCAAGCTCGTCAGCGACCAGCTCTTGATGCTTGGTGGCAGTCCCAGCCGCCGCCACAGGTTGCCGAGGTTGTAAGCCAGGACGCTGAGTTGCAAGCGAACTTCGTTCGCGCGAAAACGATGGCACGACAACCGTGTCCAATTCGTGGCCTGCTTGCCTTCCTTGATCCACTGCTCGGCCGTGCCGCGCTTGTTGTAAAAGCGCACCACCGAGCGACTGGGCCGGGTCATGTTGGTGACGATGAAGCCGGGTTGCGCGAACAGTTCGCCCGGGTGGTGCTCAACCTTCGCTACGATGCGCCGCGGTTTGCTCCAACTGGCGGCCTGATAGCGGAAGCTCTTGTAGCGCACCAGGGGCTTGGCGCTCGGCCTGCCCGGTGGCCGAAACAGGATGTCCTCGATCTCCAACTCCAGGCTCTTGTTGGCCGGAATGCGAATGGCGTACTGTACTCCGCGTTCCTCCGAAGCCTCATAAACCTCCGGCTTGGCAAAGGCCGCATCGCCCCGGAAGGCGACCTGCTTGCCCGCAGCCTGTTGGCGCTCGATCTCCGGCAACAATAGCTCATCCCAGTCGTCGGCGCTGTGCACGTTGCCTGGACGCAGCTTTGCAGCGAGGCAATCACCATGACCGTTGAACAAAAGCAACGGATGGTAGCAGACCGACTCGAAGTGTCCGTTGTAGGCACTGCCTTCCTGTTGGCCATGGACCGGACTCTCGGTGGAGTCCATGTCCAGAACGACCCGCTCGGAGTCGTCGAACGCCTCCGCTTGCCCGACCAGCTCTCGGTTCAGCGCCATCAGCCCCAGTAGATTCTCTTCGCTCGCCAGCATCTCCGTCTCGAAGCCGTGCAGCGTCGAGGTCAAGGCCGCACCGCGATCCCAGATCTTCTGCGAACCGATCAGCCGAAACGTCGGATCGATCGAAACCCGCTCGGCGTCGTTGAGGTCCTCGTAGCCCGCCAAGCGGCTGTAGACCGACTGCCGCAACAGATCAGCGAGCGTGAACTGCTTGTTTGTGCCTTGCCGGGAGTCGCTGAGATGCTCGTCAATCAGTTCTCCGAGACCGAGCCGTTCGTCCAGTTCGCGAACCAAAATCAGGCCACCATCAGAAGTGACGTGCGATCCCTGGAAATCGACTTTCAACAAGCCGTTGAAACTTAGCTGGAATGGCTTGGTTTGTTTTTCACCCATTGGGTGTTGGCCTCCATGGCGTCCTCATCGGGCTCTAGCCCCTATGAATAAAGACGCTCAAGGCCGCTGGAAGGTCGGGATGTCAAACATCAAATTGAAAATGCGGGCTACTATGTCGTCCGGAGCAACGCACTGGAAAACAACACTGTCCTTTACAAGGTCGAGAACGGTAAGCGTTCGTCGCTCGCCCCGAAGAGGATGCCGCCCGACACCTACGGAGTGAAACATACGGTGGCTTCTCAGCGCTGGGCCACCCTGGTAGTGAAGTTTCAAGGCAACCTGTTCACAGTCTTCTTTGACGGCAAGCAGTTGTTTCAAGTAGAAGACTCGACCTTCTCTGAGGCCGGCAAGGTGGGACTCTGGACGAAGGCCGACGCCGTGACTCACTTCGACGATTTTCAACTCACAAGGTGACCCGAACGAACCCTTTGTTGGGCGTGTACCTCGATGGCGAAAATGCTGTCCGTCGAAGCCGAGCGGCGCCTGCGTGGCCGGCGCATCCGATTTGCAGGCCGATGGCCGCGGGCGCGCCGCTGCCTTGGGGGTCACGGGGTCAACACCGCCACGCTTTGGTCGCATAACAAGGAGGCTGTGGTTCGATGAAAACTTCAACGCTTCGCAAGCACTGTTTACTGTCAATCGGTGTACTGCTGACCCTGGCCGCCTGCACGAACGGCCGCCACGACGCTGTTAACGTGGCCGTTGCCTACGTCAGCGAGGATCAGGTTTTCTCGGAACCAATCCTCAGAGACTTCGAACGGGAAACGGGCATCCGAGTCCAAGCGGTCTTCGACACCGAGGAGACCAAGAGCACCGGCGTGATGAACCGGTTACTGGCCGAGAAAGACAATCCGCGGGCCGACGTGTTTTGGGCGAACGAGCCGATCCGCGCCGAGTATTTGAAACAGCAAGGAATCGCCGCCCCCTACGTATCTCCCAACGCGGCGGGCATTCCCGATCACTTCAAGGACCCCCAAGGCTATTGGACGGGCTTCTCGGCCCGTTCAAGACCCTTTGTCACTAATAGCAAGCTCATGGGGGAAAAGCCTAAGTCCATCCGGGACTACACTGACCCGCGCTTCAGAGGAAAAGGCGTGATTGCGAACCCCTTGTTCGGGACTACCACCGTCTACGGCGCAGCGCTTTTCACTCTCTGGGGGGATGACAAAGCAAAACAGTTTTTCGAGGGTCTGAAAGCGAATGACGTAAAGATATCGACCAGCAACGGCGAAAGCGCCGATCTGGTCGGGTCCGGGGAGTTCGGATTTTCCCTGGTTGACAGCGACGATGCCTACAGCCGTATCAAGCAAGGCAAGCCGATTGAAATCATTTATCCCGACCAGGGACCTGATGGAATCGGTTGTCTGATTCTGCCCAACGCTGTGGTTCTAGTCGCGGGAGGGCCGCATCCGGAAAACGGTAAGAAGTTGATTGACTATTTGCTATCCGCGGAAACTGAGCGCAAGCTGGCGTTTTCCGACGCCGCCCAGATTCCCTTACTCGCCGGAGTCGAAACCCCACCCGGTGTGAGACGGATCGAAGACCTGAAGGCAATGGAAGTCAGCTACGCGGAAGTCGCTCGAAAAATGGAGGAGATCCAACCCTTCTTGAAAAGCTGGGTGGGCTACTGAACTTGACCAAGCACATCGTCTTAACGGGGGCCGTGATGCTTCTGGTAGCGGCGGGACTCCTGCCTTTACTGGTGATGCTTCTCAAAAGTCTGACGGTCGATGGCGACTGGAGCTTTGTCTACTACAAAGAACTTTTCAGCTCCATTCGACCCTTTGTGCTTTTGCAAAACAGCTTCCTGCTGGCCGCACTGACCACGCTGCTGGCGACCGTTGCCGGAGTTCCTCTCGCTTTGTTGCTCGCCCGGACCGACTTGCCCCTACGAGGGATGTTTACTGTCTTGTTCACGATTCCGCTGTTACTCCCACCCTACGTCACAGCCGTCTCTTGGTTTGATCTGCTCGGCCGACAGGGCTTGCTTTCGCGAGTGTGGGGGGAAGCGGTTGGGCAATGGACCTCTTCGCAATTGTTTGGGCTGCCGGGCTGTGTACTTGTGCTGGCGCCAACCTTTTTACCGATCCAGTTACTGCTGACGATGGTCTACCTTAACGGTGTTGACCGGCGCCTGGAAGAAGCTGGAATTGTTGTGGCGCGTTGGGGCGTGGTGCTGCGAAAAATCACCCTGCCGCTAATCCTGCCGGGGATCGCTCTCGGGGCGACACTCGTGTTCTTATTGACGTTGGGAGAATTGGGCGTGCCGAGCTTTCTCCGTTATGAGGTATTTGCCGTGGAGAGCTTTACGCAGTTCGCGGCATTCCATAACTTTGGCGCGGCGACGGCTGCGGCGGTTCCGCTCGCTTTGATCACACTATGGGTCTTGTTCGCCGAGTGGCGCTTCTTCGGCTCTAAGACTCTCCCTCTTCGGATGGTGACTCGTGTCGATCCATCTGAGCCGCTTCGGCTGGGGAAGTTCCGTCCTTGGCTTCTTCTCGCTGTAAGCTTCGTTTGCCTTTTGTCGGTGTTCTTGCCGCTAGCGGGATTGGCGCTTCAGTCAGCGTCACACGGCGTTTACGTGGACGCCTTCACGCGAGCGGGAGACAGCGTGCTCCGCAGCATCGGCTATGCTGCTGCTGGCGCGTCATTTTTGACGGTTCTCGGTTTCCTTCTGGGCTATCTCGTTCACAGCAGATCTGTTGGCTTCGCTCATTTTACTGACGGGTTGACCCTTTTCTTGTTCGCGGTCCCGGGGAGTGTGACCGGCATCGGCCTGGTTAGTTTGTGGAACACACCCGCTACGGCTTTTATCTACGCAAGCCCGTGGATCGTGCTGTTTGGGTACGTGTCGCAGTATGCTGCATTGACCACTCGAACCACCGTAGCCACCTTGAACCAGATTCCTCGCTCCATGGAGGAGTCTGCTCAAGTTGCCGGGGCGTCCTGGGTCCGTAGGATTGTGCAGATCGTAGTTCCGCTCTCGGGTCGCGGCCTGCTGGCGGCTTGGCTGCTGGCCTACGTTTTCTGTTTGCGCGACTTGGGCATCACGATGCTAGTGTATCCACCGGGCGGTGACACCTTGCCCGTGCGGACGTTCACGCTGATGGCCAACGGACCTCCCGAATTGGTTGCCGCCCTGTGCATGCTGATGGTCGCAGCCACGCTGGTTCCTCTATTCGCTTTCGCCATTGTCGTTCGGCGCAGGAGATTGCCTGGTGTCGTTCATTGAGTTTCGCGCGGTGACGAAAACGTACGAACGGCGTCCCGCGCTGTCCAATTTCACACTTCACGTTGAACAGGGAGAGCGGCTCGTGATCCTCGGTCCCTCCGGGTGCGGCAAGACCACCGTGCTCCGCCTGCTTGCGGGCTTGGCGGTTCCAGACGAGGGAGCCATAACGGTGGCTGACACCGTCGTGGCGGCCAACGGACGGATCCTGCTGGAACCGGAAAAACGAAACATCGGTATGGTTTTCCAGGATCTTGCCCTGTGGCCGCATTTGACCGTGGAAGGCAACTTGCAATTCGGCTTGAATGCACGGAGCGTTCCCAAAGCCCTTGCCGAGGAACGAATCGACAGCCTGCTCCGACTCACCGACCTGGCTGATCGCCGCCAAGCACTCCCTGCTGAGCTTTCCGGTGGTGAGCAGCAGCGTGTGGCTCTCGCTCGGGCGTTGGTGCTGGAGCCGCTGATCCTTCTCATGGACGAACCGCTCTCCAGTCTCAATCTCGAACTCAGCGTGGGTCTACGCGCGGAAATCCGACGCCTTCACGAAAGGCTAGGCTTCACCTTGCTCTACGTCACGCACAGCCGCGAAGAGGCTTTCGAAATAGGACAACGAGTGGTGATGATCGAGAACGGCCGAGTTGATCGAATCGGTTTGCCCGCCGAGATCCGCGAATATCTTGACGACCGACTGGAGTCGGCCGGCGGAGTACTGGGTGGGGACAAGCAGTGAACAAAACACGTTGAGTGGCTGTAGCTGTCCACTTGCGGCGAGGCGCTCCACGACTAGCTGGAGACTCGGGTCCCCTCGGAGGAACGACCCTTGCGACCTTTTGTCTTGATCAGGACCGCTGTGGTTCTGGTGCTGGGCTGCTCGTTTCTCACGCCGCTCGAGGCGCAGAAAAAAGATCGTTGTTTGTTCCTTTGCCGCCCCGAGCTAAAAATAGAGCCGACGTTTACGGTCGAGAACGTATTCAGTCGACACCGAGTCGCCGAATTCGAGGGGGATCAACAAGTCGGGGTCACGCGTGCCGAGCGCGAGGTTGTGTTTGAAACAATCTTGGCGCTGGATATCCCGACCGAGATTCCCCGCGTCGGTCTTACTTTCGAGACGATTTTCATCCCATTCGCTTCAGGAGATGAGAATCCATGTACTGGAGCGACAGCGGAAGATCTCGGCAGGACATCGATCCGAGACAACTCTCCTGAGCTGGAGATCGAGCTAAACCTGGAGTGGCTTCGCCCCGAAGACACCAACGGCTGGGTCGCGAGTCATTTCGACATCGTGGACAAAATCAGTCCCGCCGAACGGCCAGGGGACAGGAGTGCCTACACTCACAAGTTGAACTTTGAACTTGACACAGCCGTTCACATCTTCAACTGGCTGCCCGAGGGGAACTGGCTGCGCAACATCGAGGTGGAGGCATCGCTCGATTACGTGGCCACGGGGCTCGCTCGGGCAGGGGATCGCATCGGCAAGGAACTGTTTCTCGACAATGCCGGCGGCTGGTCCTTTTCCCTGGTCTTCGTCATCCCTTTAGTCCCTCTGCGACCGTAACCCGCCGTAGAAAGCGCATAGCAGTCAGTAGTCCTTTTATGCTGCTCCCGGGAGTGGAACTACTTCCAGGATCTGATCCTGATCCCGATCGCGTGGCGCCTGTCGGGGGGGGCGGCACGGCTCTCGCGGTGCGAGAAATTCCCCTGATGGTCGTGGGCGGAGGCAAGTGATGAAGTGTCGGCTGCGATGTCGGCGCCGAGGGCCTCGGCATGGCGTTCGACCCCTTGGTGGCGACGTCGAGACCGGCCAAGACTTCGAGTTCTTCGCGACCTTGATGGAAGGAGGTTTCGCAAGGAAAACCGCCACAAAAAGAATCAGCCGCAAGCTCCCATATTTATGTCGTACACCCGGGTGGCATCCTCGAACGCGGCATGCTGGACAAACAGCGCGAGAACGTGCAAAAATGTTGGCATTGGAATGTCGGCTTCCTGCACTTACGCCTTCTGGTTCTGATCTACGGGTGTTGACCCGTAGCGTGGCGTAGGCTTTGAAGGCTAAGTTCTCCAAGCTACCCACTCTACCGAGTGGGTTTTTTCTTTCGGTCTCGCGGCAATGATTGTTTCGATGAAGCTCGGAGCGTCAAAGGACCAGACTGACTCCGTGTGCCAACGGATCGGTGACTTCGGATATCAGGTTCACTCGATTCAGGGCGATGAGCGCGTGGTCATCGCTGCCGTGGGGGTAGGAGACGTGACGCACTGTCTGGAGTCGCTAAGAGCCTGCGAGGGGGTGGAAAGCGCGGTTCCGATTTCCGCGCCCTACAAGTTTGTGAGCAAGGAATTCAAGTCCGCGCGCACGGAAATACCGGTCGGGAAAACGTCGATCGGTGGAGGCGAGTTCGTTGTGATGGCCGGCCCCTGCTCGGTCGAGACGGAAGAGCAGATCATGTCGACCGCCGAGGCTGTGGCCAAATCGGGAGCTCAGATCCTCCGAGGCGGCGCTTACAAGCCTCGAACTTCCCCTTACAGCTTTCAGGGTCTCGAAGAGGAGGGATTGAAGCTGCTTCGCAAGGCGGGCGATGCGACCGGGCTAGCCGTTATCACGGAGGTGATGACCGTCGGCAATGTTGACCTAGTCGCCGAGTACACCGACATCCTTCAGATCGGAGCCCGCAACGTACAAAACTACCCCCTGCTCAAGGAAGTCGGCCGCGTGGATCGCCCGGTGATGGTGAAGCGCGGCATGAGCACGACGATCAAGGAACTGCTGTTGTCCGCGGAATACATCGTCTCTCACGGCAACGGCAACATCATTTTGTGCGAGCGGGGAATCCGCACCTTCGAAACCGCGACCCGCAACACGATGGACATCGGGGCCGTTCCGGTTCTGCACGAGCTTACGCACCTTCCGGTTGTTCTCGACCCTGCTCATGCGGCGGGCAAGCGCAGCCTTATCCCAGCCCTGGCGCGCGCTTCGGTAGCCGTGGGAGCCGACGGATTGATGGTGGAGGCGCATCCCGTGCCCGAACGGGCCTGGAGCGATGGAGCGCAGTCGCTGAATTTCAGCGAGTTTGAAGCCATGATGGATGAGCTGAAGCCTTACATTGCACTATGGAAGGCCGCGCGATTGGACGGCTCCGTCGGCTAGCCCTGTATTAAGAAGCTAGGTGTTCCTGGACTAAAGTGTTACCTATGTTCCGGTCCGCTCAAATAATGCTCGTTCAACGTCAGTCGTCCGAACGCTGGTGAGAAATGCGGGCTAGCGTCGCTGCTCTAGTTTGACCCGGGCCGAGATCTCTTGCCCGTCGCGCAGGACCTTCACCTCCACCACGTCACCGACCTTGCCGCCTCGCAAAGCATAGGTGAAGTCATAAAGGTTTTTGATCACCTTGTCGCCAAACTGAATCAGGATATCGCCTCCCCGCAAGCCGCCCTTAGCCGCCGGCGACCCCGCCCGAATGTCGGCGAACCTGACGCCGCTTTCGACTTCCCCGAAGTCAGGCACCGAACCGAAGTAGGGGCCGTAGCCCCCACCTCCCCCGGAGCGTCCGACCCCGTGGCCGGGAGACTCCACTTCGACGAATTCCGGAGGTTTGGCCGCCGCCTGGAGTTCCGCGGCAACCTCGGCGATCATCTCCAGCAGGTCCGCGGCGGCGCCGCTTTTGATCTTCTCCCAGGTATCGGACGGTTTGTGGTAGTCCGAGTGCAAGCCGGAAAAGAAAAACAAAACGGGGATGCGCTTACCGACGAAAGTTGTGTGGTCACTCGAACTGTAGCCGCTTTGGGCCCGGTCGATCCTAAAGTGGTGATTTTTGCTCGCGGCTTCGAGTAGCGGCCCGAATGTAGAACCAGTCCCAACGCCGCCTACGTATACCGTGGATTTCCGTACCCGCCCGATCATGTCCATATTGATCATGGCGATCGCCTGATCGAGTGGGCGTGTCGGGTGGTTGGCCCAATGCGACGAACCGAGCAAGCCGATCTCCTCTCCCGCGAAGGCCAGAAACAGCATCCCGCGATGCGGGCTTTCCGGGCGCGCGGCGAAAAAACGCGCCAGCTCGATCAGACCCGCCGTCCCCGACGCATTGTCATCCGCCCCCGGATGCACTTCGCCTACTCGGGAAGGAGAAAGAGAATGCTGGCCGCCGAGACCCAAATGATCGTAGTGCGCCCCGACGACGACGTATTCGTCGGATTCCCCGGGAACGTAGCCCGCGACATTGTGCACCTTCGCCTGCTTACGCTCGATATCGACCTCGAGGGAAATCGCCATGCCCGCTGGCAAAGGAAAAGACCTCGGCCGATAGCCTTCGTCGATTTCGGCTTGCAGTTGGGCAAGAGACTTTCCTTCCCCCGAAAGCCATCCGTCCACAGCCGCCCTCTTCACATGAGCCACCAAAATGCCCGCATCCTCGGGACCCGCTATGCCGCCGAACTTCAGCAGCAAGTCTTCTTCCTCGCTCTCTAACTCGCGGTTGACGAGCAGGAGCGCCTTGGCGCCCCGATCGCGGGCGTTAATCGCCTTGCTGATCAAGTGGGAGTGGTGTGTATACGCGCCCGGATCGGCTCCGCTCCCTTCACCGAACTGCTCGGGCTCGTAGCGCAGCACGACGACGATCTTGTCCTTCACATCGAGATGAAAGTAGTCGTCGTAATCGAACTCCGGGGCCGAGACGCCGTATCCCGCGAAGACGGCTCCCCCCGTCACGGATCCCGCGGAGGAAAAGCTTACGGGGAGGTAATCCTCCTTCGGTTCAAGCGTTCGCTCGGAACCCTCGCGGTGCACAGCGAACCGGTTACGCGGGCCCAGACTCGCTCCCGTGGTGACAACAAAAGACTGCAAATACGAACCGTCGTCCCCGGCCGGATCGAGCCCAAGATCCAGAAATTGCCTGGCGATGTACGCCGCCGCTTGCTCGAGCTCGGGGCTACCCGCCCCGCGGCCCTTCATCGCAGGAGCGGCGAGCAATCTCACGTGGTCGACGTAGCGGTCGGAATCGACGCCGTCGAGCTTGGCCGGCTCCGCGGGAGCGCCGGCACAGCAAAGCGCCAGCACAAGCCCGGCGCGGGACGCCCAGGAGAACCTGTTAGGGATGGTCGCTCGCACCGTTTTTCTCAGGGGTCCTCAAAAGATGGAAGCGTGACCTCACAGCCGCAGTCGTCCCCGGCGTTGTCAGCCACTTTTTGATATGCAATTTCGTTGTCGACGATCTGCTTCAGGCGTTCCCACTTGACCGCCCCGGTCAGGAGGCGCCCGTTGATGAACAGCGCCGGCGTGGAGCGGACGCCGACGGACGCCCCTTCTTCCTTTGATTCTTGGATGATCTTTCCCGTTTCGCGGCTGTCTATACAGCGGCCTAGCTTCAGCCCGTCCAATCCCTCTCCGCCGGCGAACTCCATGACCTTGCCTTTTAGATTTCTGGGCGTGATGTCATTCTGGCGCTCGAAAATCCAATCGTGATAGCGCCAAAATATCTCCGGCTCGAGTCGGTGAATGCAACGCCCCGCGACCGCCGCGGCCAGCGCCCAGTTGTGCGTCTTGAGAGGGTAGTCCCGAAAGTAGACCCGTACTTGTTGGGGATAGTTTTCGATCAGCTGAGTGCGAAGAACCTTCGCCTCCTTGGCGCAATAGGGGCACTGGAAGTCGCTGTAGGCCACGATGACCACCGGCGCTCCGGGAGTACCGAAGCTGGGGTGGCCGGAGGTCGTAATTTTCTCCAGGTTCGACTGGAAAGGATTCTTGGCGATTTCATACGCCGATCCGTCAAGCACCTGCCGGCCGTCCTTGGTGATGAAGAACACTTTCTCCTGCGACCGGAGCTTGTAGGAGAGCAGCACGTTGGTTTGCAAAAGGCTATCTACGGACGAAGGTTGAAAGTCCCCAATTTCTATTTGGATCTCCGGCGCCCAAGCATAGAGGTGCCGCAAGTACGTCTCCAAATCTTCTTTATCGAGCGCATTGCTGGGGCCCGTTGGGGCTTCACTCGCTGGTTGACCAAACGCGGCAAGGTTCTCCGCGGGGTCCCCCAGCGCTTGAGCGGAGCACAGAGACAGAGCGCCCAGCCAACACAAAAGTACCGCTGGGACCAGCAGGAAAACGCTCGTCGTTGTTTGGGTCACTTTCACCTCACCCTAAGTCTAGCTACTTTTCCGGTGCAAAAAAGAAAAACTGGGTGGTGGCTGGAAACAGTCAGCCCATTTCGCATCGGGGCACTTTCGTAACTTGTGGACTCTTTGAACGCGCGAAGTTGGCCCCCTCCCGGCCGCCAGCCGCAAGTGTATTTTACACCGGGAAGTAGCGAGCGGCGGCACGCCTAACGCCAGCCCGCATTCTTTCCGAGTTGAGAGCGCCACGCTCGAGGTTTCACGTTTTGGGGACAGTTCGTGGCTATGCTGTTTTGTCAGCCGGCGCAAACGCAGTCGCTTTGCGAGATCCGCGGCGGGCAAGCTGAAAGGCTGCTTTCAAAAATGCTAACCTGAGGCGGTCGTAGCGATTCCTCTTGGTCGGCACCCACTCCCGAAAGAATATGGCGAAACCCCGTCTATCGCGTGGCCTGCGCGATCTGTTGCCGGAGTACATGATGGCCCGCCGGCGCATGGTCGAGACCATTCGGCAGGTCTATGAACTCTATGGGTTCTCCCCGCTGGAGACTCCGGCCGTCGAATACCTGGACGTGCTCTCGGGGTCAGCCGGAGAAGAAGCACAGGGGTCGATCTTTCGCGTCAGTAACCCGGAAGGCGAGGACCTGGGATTGCGATTCGACCTGACCGTTCCGCTTTCACGCTTCGTCTCGCAATACCGCCAAGAGATGGTTCTTCCCTTTAGGCGCTACCAGGTTGCACAGGTCTGGCGGGCCGACAAGCCCGGGGCGGGAAGGTACAGGGAGTTCACGCAGTTCGATCTCGATTCGGTGGGCGCTGAATCCGAAATCGCCGACACCGAGATCATCGCCGCCATGTGTGACACGCTCGAGGCTCTCGATGTCGGCCCCTACCGTGTCCGTTTCTCGAGCCGCAAGATCTTGACCCTGCTGCTTTCCTACGCCTCCGTCCCGGCCAGCGCCGCCACGGACGTCTTTCGTGTGCTGGACAAGCTCGAAAAGGTCGGCCTCGACAAGGTAAGAAAAGAGCTCACGACCGGCTACACCGATGCGTCGGGCGATCCCGTTCGTGGCCTCGGCTTGGCTGATGATCAAGTCGCCAAGATCGAGCGGTTCCTCGCCATCAGCGGCTCAACTCGAGACGAAGTCTTGTCGAAGCTGGCTGAACTCTTCAGCGCAGTGGAAGGCGCGGATGACGAGTTGGGTGAGTTGCGCCGCATCTCGTCTCAGCTCGCGGCGCTCGGCTACCAGAGCGACCGGGTGGCCCTCGACGTCAGCATCGCGCGCGGCTTGGCTTACTATACGGGGCCGGTTTTCGAGGCCGTGTTGCTCGATGCGCCCCAATTCGGATCCATCTTTGGCGGGGGCCGCTACGACGATCTCGTCACCCGCTTCACCGGGCAGCGTATTCCCGCCACCGGGGCCTCCATCGGCGTCGATCGGCTGCTGGCGGCCCTCATCGAGCTTGAGCGCATCCCCCAACAGCGGACGACATCGAAAGTTCTCGTCACTGCCATGGACCCCGGCCTGGCCGAGGAATATCTTGCCATCACCTTCGAGCTGCGCCGGGCGGGCATTCCTACTGAAATCCACGTCGGACGTCCCAAGCGTCTCGGCAAGCAGCTTCAACGCGCCGATCGGCTCCAGATTCCCTACGTCGTCATCATGGGATCCGACGAAGCCTCGCGTGGCGTCGTAACGGTCAAAGAAATGGACATTGGCCGGACGAAGTCCGCTGACGTATCGGAGCACGAGGAGTGGAAATCCGCCCGGTTCGGCCAACAGGAAGTCAAGCGCTCGGATCTCGTTCCGACGCTGCGACGATTACTGCGAGACCAGGGCTGGGAGCCTGTCTCACCAACTGACGGTCGAAGCACGCGATAGAGGGCTAACGCGGGCTAGCGCAACACCCTTTTCATCATCGCTTCTATGCGCTCCAACGCCTCGTGGATCTCCTCCAGCGCCGCGGCGTAGCTGAAGCGCACGTAGCCTTCGCCATAAGAACCGAAGCTGGCGCCAGTAAGGCAAGCGACCCCGGCCTCGTTGAGCACGCGGTCGGCCAACTCGTCCGAGCCAATGCCCGTGTCGCCTATGTTGGGGAAGACATAGAAGGCGCCGCCCGGTCGAGTACACCGAAAGCCCGGGATACGGTTCAGCCCGGCGACAATCACGTCGCGCCGACGGCGGAACTCGGCGACCATACTGGTGACAGCATCTTGCGGACCGGTCAAGGCCTCGATCCCGGCCCGCTGGCTGAAGCTGGCCGTGTGGGAATTGCAGTTGACCATGAGCAGGCAAACCGGTCCGACCAGCCACTTCGGCATCACGCCATAGCCCATTCGCCAGCCGGTCATCGAATAGGTCTTCGAAAACCCGTCGAGGATGATCGTCTTCTCGGCCATGCCCTCGAGGGAGGCGATCGAGGCCGGTTTCTCGTCGAAATAGATGCGGCTGTAGACCTCGTCGGATAGTATCACGAGATCGTGATCCCGCACGATCTCCGCGATGGCGTCGATGTCTTCTCGGGGAATGGTGCCTCCGGTCGGGTTCTGCGGTGAATTCAAGATCAGCAACTTCGTGCGAGGCGACAGCTTGTCGCGTAACATGTCGAGGTCGAGGGAGAAACCCCGGCTCTCGACAAGCGGCAACGGCACCGGGGTCGCGCCGGTGTAGCGGATCATGGACTCGTAAATCGGAAACCCGGGATTGGGGTAAAGCGCCTCGTCCCCAGGCTCGAGCAAGGCCAGCATCGGGAAGAACAGGATGGGCTTGGCGCCGGGTGTGACCACGACGTGGTCCGGATCGACGGGAATGCCGCGGGTGGTCGAGACGTGCTCGGCGATTACTTGTCGCAGCTCCGGGTCACCCTGCGTGGGGCCGTACTTGGTCCAACCCTCGTCGAGCGCGCGCTTCGCCGCTTCGATAATGTTCGGGGCGGTAGGGAAGTCGGGCTCGCCGATTTCCATGTGGATGATCGAGCGCCCTTGAGCCTCGAGGGCGCGAGCCTTAACTAAAACGTCAAAGGCGCCTTCACCGCGGACACCTTCCATTCGACTGGAGATTTTCATGATCCTAAACCGCGAACCGCTCGCTCCCGGACGTCAATAACACGCTTCTCGGAAGGGCTTGAAGGTATGCTTTCAGAGGAATATTGATAAGCCCAAGATAATACCACTCCCCTGCACAAATTGCCGAAAGCAGGGCGGTAGGCGCGGCACACCCTGAGCGACTCCCGGCCGCCCCCGCCGGTGTAGCCCGGGCTACACCGCGACGTTGAAATAGCCCTTCAATAGGTAAGCGCTCAGGACGGAGATCACAAGAAACCAGATCACCCAATGGATCTCGACACCGGCGATCTCAATCGCCGCCGCTGGGTAGCGGACCTCGATCCATTCGACGTGGGGCCCTCGAAGCCGGTCTTCGCCGGGATTCCAGAGCGTATCGAACCAAGACCGAACCCGGCGGCTCGATAGATACGGGGAACCCTTTCCCGAGGCGACCGTCTTCGCCCATTCAGCCCCGTTCCAGTTGAAACGCAGCTCGCCGGCGGCTTGAGGGCTTCCTTGAGGGGACGGATCCGCCAGCTAAATTGGCTCTGTTCCAGCACGCGAACAGCAGGCGTTTCGACAGCAAAACCCGGGTCGGCAGCCAACCGGGGCGCCGGGGTCCGCGACGATATCTGTCCGCTCGCCTGGACAGTGACAACCGCCGGTTCGCCCACCGGCAACGGAGCCAGACCATAAATCGCGTCGAGATGAAACAGCAGGATCACCACAGGCGCGGTGAGAATCAGCGCCGGACGAAGCATCAGGCTCAGGTAGTGAACGTTGGTGCGAAGCAGGTCCTTCTGCGACTTCCAGAGCAACGCGGGTTCATCGCCGAACAGACGCAACTCGAGCAGATAAGCCTGGAGACGCTTCTTCGTCCGGCGGATGGCGTCCTGATTCGACACGCGGGCGAAGACCCAAAGCATGCCCACTCCCACCAGGACGGAGAGCACCGTCAGGCCGACGAACGGGTGCAACTCGCCGAACAGCGAGCCAAACCCGCCGATCAGGGTCCGCAGCGCCGCGTTCCACCAATCCACCATTGAAGTGCGCCGGACCGGGCGTCAGTCAATATAGCCGAGACCCTGAAGTTTCTTCATGATCTCTTCGTCGGAGTCGGCCTCCTCGAGCTTGGCCAGCTCCCTTTCCAACACGTGTTGGATGAACTCTTTGGGGGAGGAATAACCCCCGGCCTTGGCGCAGCGCTTGATGCGATCCCATAAGGGCTTGTCCAGCTTGACGGAAGGTCCCAACATGATTTCACCCCATGGGCCGCCGGCTAGAAAAGGCGGCGGCCAACCATTTCCGGCGCCGCGGCCGTTCCGAACTCGGCGAGAATCGTCACGGTCAAATCGGGCAGCGCCGGGTCCTCCAGCGAACTCTTGCGATTACTGAGGAACACCCCGGGAACAAACTTGGGGGCCACACAGTGGTCCCCGATCCAGGCGTCTTCGTTGTCTTCCACCGTAGCATCGGGCACGCCGCCGAGCGGGGTCTTCCAAGAAGCTCGATAGGGCGGACGGTAACCGACGATGAGATCGGGAGCGAACTTGAGATTATAGCCCTTGTAAGCCTGCTGGGGAGTGTACACCTCTTCGATGACCTGCGCGCCGTTCGCCGGGTCGCGAAAGGCAATGAGCCGTTCGCTAAGCCGTTCGATGACCTGCCGGCTTTCTTCGCCTTCGGAGACGATTCCTCCTCTTTCACGGCCGAGGAGGTTCAGGTAGATGCTGTTGATCCCCATGGCGTAGGCCTCGGTACGAGACCAGTCGACATGAGCGAACAGCTCGTCGTCTCCCGTGTTGGCGGGGTCGTCGAGAGCAAGAAACCCCTCGCGCATGAGAATGGTGTTGAGATGAACAGCGCGGTCGAAACGCGTGAAGCCGTGATCGGACATCACGATCAACGTCGTCGAGTCGTCGATCTTTGACATCGCCTCGCCTACCGCTTCGTCCACCGCGCGGTAGAACTTCAGTAACTTGTCGTCGTGGCGTCCCCAGAGCATGTGGGCGTTCTGGTCGACGCTCGAGAAGTAGAAAAACAGCAGCCCGCCGGCGAATTTCTCCAGCTCGTGACGAAACAGAGCACGGCTTTCGTCCAACACAAGCTCGGTCTGCGCGATGAACTCATCGAGGCTGAGCACCCCCTGACGCAGAGCGCTCGTGTCTTCGGCCATGCCTTGCGTGTAGAAAGGACCCAGCTCCCGCGTGATGTCGCCGCTATAGGAAGCGGGCGTCGAGATCGGCAGTTCGGGCTGGGAGGGGTCTAGGTTGATGGGCGTAATATAGAGCTGAAAGCGCGGCCGAAGCTGCTTGAGATAAAGCCGAAAGATTCCCGAAGCGCTCTTCAGCGCGCCGAGCAGAGGAAAGCTTGCCCGCATCCAGCCGGACCATTCTCCATCCTGAAGAACCACCGATTGATCATCAAGATCAAACCTGGCGACGGGTTCGGCCGGGTCTCGATGGACGATCAGAGTCGCTAAAGTCTTGGACCGATCCTTCAAGAAAGTGTTGGTCGGCCCCTCGATCGTGATCTCCACGCGGTGACCGAACGGCGGGATGCGTATGATCTCGCCGCCCGAGACCGACCGCGTCCGCTCCCCGGGATCATCGGTCACGAAGGTGAACGTGCCGTAGGTGCCGCGCATGTCGGGCGTACCCATGCCCGACAAAGCGACCGCTTCGCACTCGACCGGGGGGAAGTTGGCCGGCATGCGAATCATCGTGACCGGAACGCCTTGCTCGGCCAGTATCGGCCAGAAGGGTGTCCCCTCGCGGTTGATGCTCACCGTTCCCGAGGAAAGAGGGATCACATAGGGACCGATCTCCCATGCCCGGCCCGCTTCTCGCGTCTCGGCCATCGACGAGAAGGGAAGACGGGTAAAAGGATCCCGGTGGACAAAGTCGAAGATGCCATGCCCGCCGGGGTCCATCCCGGTGATCATGCTCGACCAGGCGACGGGGCTTTGCGGCGGGTTCGTGGTCGCCAGCGGTTTGAAATCACCTTGGCGGCGAAGCCGATCGAGGTTCGGCAGCGCATCCCAGTGGCGCTCGAGGAACTTCGGGTCCATCCCGTCGACGCCCAATATGATCATCCGCGTGTCGGAGGAGTGTTCGGGCGACGGGCCGCAGCCGGCTGCTGTGAGGGCCAGGGCAAGCGCCAGAGAGAAAAACCGCGCCGGCCGGGCTAGGGCGGCTTCAGCCTCGCGCATCGATCTTCCGATCCTCGACCCCGAGGTCCCGACCGTCCATGTAGGCGGGAGCCTTGAATCCGAATAGCGACAGCGCCGTCGGGGCGAGATCCTCGATGCCGGGGTCCTCAGCTTCGAACTTGCGGTTGCAAAACACTACGCCGGGGATGATCGCGGGATCACTGCAATGGTCGCCGCTCCAGGCTTTGCGGTTGTCCTCGAATACCGGCCCGCCGGTCTCGCCCAGAGCCGACCCCCAAGAGCTGCGGTAGCCGACGTTATAGCCGACGACGACGTCAGGAGCCGAATCGGTGTACGGGCCTTGGTAGACATCCTCTTTACGATAGGCCCTCCGAATCGCCACCTGGTTCCTTTCTTCGTCGAGCAGGCCGCTGAGCTTTTCGGCCAGCTCCTTTCTGAGAGCTTCGGCCTCGGCTCCGCGCGGGACGATGCCTTGGCCTTCACGCCCCTTCTGGTTGACGTAGATTCCCGCCAAGCCAAAGGTGTAGGCGCGAGTCCGACTCCAGTCCACCGCTTTCAGGTAGGCGCCGGCGCCCCCGGCGCCGTTTTTCAGGTGCAGGTAGCCGTTGTCGCGGAGCCATGCGTTGAGATTGATTCCTCGCTGGAAGGACTTGAAGCCGTGATCGGAGAGGACGAACAAGACCGTGTCCTCGTCCACGTATTGCATCGTCCTGCCGACGATTCCGTCCATCCGCCGGTAGAGATCCTCGATCGCGCCGCGGTAATCTCGGCTCGTCGGGCCCCCGCCGTTCGAGGTGGGCGGGTTCGCCGCATGGGCCGGGTGGTCCGGTTCCAAGTAGCGATAAAACATGTGCTGAACGCGGTCGCTGGTGTCGAACACGCAGGCCGCCACGCCCTGGCTCGTCTTGTCGAGGGCGCTGAAAAACATCGCTTCGCGCTCTTCGCAAATCGCGTAGGCCTGCTCGAGGAAACCCTGTTCGTCGATGACGCGCTCGTTAAGCGCCCAGGTGTCCTCCGCCAGTCCCAGCGTGGCGTAGACCCCCAGCAACTTGGCTAGGTAGGTCGCATAGTAGCTGGGTTGGGAAATCGGGAGAGCGGGATTCTCGGGATCGATGTTGATCGGCGTCAGGTAGAGGGAGACCTCCGGGCGCGTCGAGGTGAGCATGAAACGGCAGACCCCGCGCACCTTGACTCCCAATCCGGCTCGAAACGTGAGTCGAACCCAGGGCGAATATTCGTTGAGCCTGAGCGTGTACGTTTCTTTATCGAGTCTCAACTCCGCCCTTTGGGGGTCGTCAGCCAAGAGCAGGGAAAACGGAAGTTTGATCGGCCCCGACTCGTCCTGTAACGGGTTTTCAGGTCCTTCGATCGTTCCCCGCAACCCCTGCCCCCCACGCTCGAGCGGGTAACGGTTTCCCCCTTCGGCAAAAGACTCACGCCCACCACTGGTCGTGAAGTGCAAGAAACTCCCCTGGGTGCCCAACAGGTCGGGCGTGCACATGGCCGACAACAGCCGGCCGCGGAACTTTTCAGGAGGGAACGTAATGGGTACGCGTAAGATGGTGCAACCGACGTGCTGATCTCCCAGGATGTTCCAAAACGTCCGGCTCTTGCGACGCAACTCGACCGTGGCCCGGTCGAGGGGGATCGACCACTTGCCCAATCGCAGAAAACGTCTGGGCTTGTTGACTTTCGAGGACGCCAGTTCCGGCATATACGTCCTCATACTGCGGTTCAAGAAGTCGAACATGTTGTGCTTGCCGGGGTTGACGCCTGTCGAGAAAGTCGACCAGGCCACAGGGGAAAGAGGAGGATAGGTCGTCCTCAGGCGGCGGTAGACACCCTGGTCGCGCAGGCGCGCGAGGTTGGGCATCTTGCCTTCTTCGATGAACCGGTCCGTCAGCTCGGGCTCGAGCCCGTCAAGACCAAGAAAGATCAATTTCCGGATGCGCGCTTTCTTGAGGCCCTGCCGCCGGGTGAGAGAGCGCCACAGAACGCGGAACGGCCAGATCAAAAGTGAAGCCGCGCCGACCAGCAAGGCGATCAAAAGACTGAGAAAAGACCCCAGGAACGCGAATCCCGCCCCCGGGCCGATGTAAGCGAGGTGAAAGGACGGGGAGTCGGCCTGTGGACCCTCTAATAGCAGCGCCGACAACGCAAGGACCGGGAGCAAAGCCGATCGCCACGGCGATCCGGGCTGAGTTCGCTCCGCTGCCAGCCGCTGGACCATTCCCCGGTCGTGGGCGGGCCGACCCCTCATCGTAGCTTTCCTTCGACGAAGGGGACCTCAAGCACCTTGTCGTGCTGGATGGGACCGTGGCCGAAATAGCCGTCTTCTCCGAACAGCTCCCCGTGGTCGGACGTAATCGTGATGTAGGTGTTCTTGGGCACGATGTCGAACAGTTCTTCGACCACTTGGTCCAAGTACTTCACGGCCTTGATCTGACGCTGCCGCAGCTCCTTGAGGGCCTTTTCGTCGAAAAACCTTTTTTTACCGCGCACGAGCTTGCCGCCGACGACGTGGTCGTCGAGATGCTTGAAAACACCGTGCACGCCGCTGATTCGCGGCCACTGTTCGGGAGGCTCATCGGGCAAGGCGTAGGGGTAGTGCGTCTCGCCGACGTTCAGCAGGTAGAAGGACGGTCGATCTTTGGGGAATCTCATCTCTCGGACCATGGCGCGCATGTCGTTGTGGTCCGCCATCAGCCGGTAGCTGTCGAAGCCCTGGTTGAGGATGGTGCGCGGGTTGAGAACCGGCAGCGAGACTCTAGCGTGCGTGCGATAGCCTAGCTTTTCCTTTAGAAACAAGGGGAAATAGAGCTCGGGAACGAGCGACTTGAACTCGATATTTTCCGCTCCCAGCCGCTCGTTGAATTTAAAGAAGTCCTTCTTGTAGTATTCGGAGGCGAATACGTGTTTGGGACTCTTATGCGGCAGCAAGCCCATCAGCAGATTGTAGTGAGACGGCGCCGTCCAGGAAGCGTAGGACCAACGCTTCTCGACGCGGCCGAGCTTTCGCATCACCTTCGGGCGGGCTCGTATGAACGAATCGTAACGGCAACTGTCGAAGACGATCAGAATGTAATTGTTGTTGCGGCGACGTTGGATTCTGCTGGGCATAAGAAGTTCAATCCAAGTATAACGAGATGCTCTCGGTCGCCGCCGTCGCCCGCGCCCGCACGGGAGCGAAAGATAGGGACTGCCACCAATTCGCCCCCCCTCATCGCCCTGGAAACAAAGAACTTCACCTGAAGCGAATTGGCTGGCTGTACCCGATTTTTCCAACCCTGCCGACTCCTGGTGAGAAAGGCGCTCGAGGGGCACTCGCCAAAATATGGGGACGAGGTTTTTTGATCACTCCTCCGCAGCGAGGGAGTCTCTTTTTTGGCCCCCGAAATGAGCCGCGGGCCGAGTCAGTCCCTTATTTCACCCGCCGGAGACTCCCGCCCTCCCCCAACCACGCGCCTAGCGCTTCGCCCGCTACGCCGCAGCACACGAAGAGCAGCACCCAGGGAAGACCCGCCGCGAACTCTCGACGGTTGCGCCCTTTTGCCCAGACCGTGCGGGCCAGGCGAAGGAGCAGCAATACAGGCAGCACGAGCGCGGCCCCGGCTCCGAAAAGCAGCCGGGCAGCCAGAGTCGCTTGTTTGAGACGCATCGCCGCCAGCGAGCGAGAAAAAAAGTAGCGCTGCTTGGCGAATTCGCGGAAGGTGAAGGGGTTGCTGTGCCCCATCCTCATCGGTGGGTGCAAGTAGATCCGCGCTCCTCTGTTTTGAAGCTCGTCGAAGAGAAAATTTTCCCATAATGACGCGAAGCGATCCTCGTCTAGAGGCAGGACCGACTTCTTGTAGCTGATATTGCCCCCCGGAGCGGCGGGGACAACCGCGGCGGTCAGCGGCGGCATGAAAGGAGCGTACTCCAGCAAAAAGAAGGCCCAATCGAACAGAGTGTTCCGGCTGCGATTTTCGACGGGTCCGGCAACGATCTCGTAAGGCAGCCGGTGCCCTTCGATGACTTCGTGGGCCCACTCGGGAGGCGGAACGGAGTGATCTTCGATGACCGCGATGATGGGGGCCCGCGCGCGATTCATGCCCCGCCAACGCAAGGCCGGAATAGAAGCGTCGCGGGGACTGGGGTCCATCCGGACGCCAGGAAACCGCTTGCGAATCGTCTCGCCCGTATCGTCCGGCAAACGGTCGCAGACGATGATTTCAAGCGAATCGACCGCCGTCTGTTGGTACAGTCTCTCCAGACAATGGAGGATCCACGGCTTGCCGTTGACCGACGGGATGACGACCGAAAGTTGGGGGTTCATCAAAAGATCCGGTGTTCGCTTGACCCACTGCCAAACAGGTAGCCGCAACCTTCCCCAAGGGACCAAGCTGCATAGAAAACAAGCAGCCAGGCCGCCGATCGGGCCAACCGTCGCCTGCCGGCCTTCCGAGAAACCGCCTTCCAAGCGCGCCGAAGCATTACAAAGGGGACCACGGGGAAAAGAATTCCTCGTAAGATGCGTTCCGGGACCCCCATGCCGTGTCGGAGTTCGCCTGCAAACCAGCGGCCGTAGTGAAAGCGTTGGGGTAGGATCTTCCGGCGGGGAAGGTGGCCAGAGTAATGGACCTCCGCGCGGCCGGCGAAGCGCAGACGATAGCCTCGATTCTTTAGGCGGCGATGGATCAACGGCTCCCAGTCCCCACGCTCGATCAAATCCGAGAATTCGTCGAGTACCCAGCGCTTGTAGGAGCAGTTGTGTCCCGGCAGCTCATCACGGTAGCCGTCATCGGCTGGCGGCATGAATTGAACGTAGTCGGAGAAGTAGTCCGCCCATAGAAACAGGGGGGCGGATCGCCCCGGCGGCGGGAAGCCGACCGGCCCCCCAACAGCCGGGTCGGCTGGGTGCTTCAGATGGGTTTCTCTCAAGGCGGCAACCCAACCGGGGGAGGGTACCATCCAGCACTCCGTCAGGGCGACAATCTCTCCCGTCGACTGCCTTACCCCAGCCCACCGCAACCGCGGAATCGACATACGGCGGTTGTAGTGGCAGAACTTCACATTGGGAAACCGGGCAGCCAGCACCGGGGTGCGGTCGGCGTCGGAACAGTCGGCGACGATGACTTCCGTAGCCTGCTGGCCGGCGAGCGACGACAAGCACTGCTCCAACGATTCCCACGCATTGTAGGAAGCGACCACGACGGAGACAGTGGGTTGTTCCCTTAGCTGGTTCGATTCGGGCATCGCTTCCTGGCCACACAAAACAGGGTATGGCCTCCCGGCGGGCGCCACCCCAACCTCAGTATCAACCTTCTCTCAACACGCCAATAGGCGCCCAGTATTCGCGATTTCCAACGATGGGCCGACAGCGCCCGCACCCGTAGCCCCTCGTCTCCGACGGGCGCGGGCTTCCCGAGCCCCTTCAGATCGGCAAGCAAAGAGGGCAACCAGTTCACCAGCGCGAGAAAGAGAACTTCAAAATCTGCATTCTCGAGCGCGGCATTGAGTTTCTCCGGCTCCCACTGCTGGTATTGGGATGTATCCCGGTGCTTGTTCTTGCCGATTCCTCGGCGCGCCGCCGCACGGATCAGCAGAGTGCCCTTCGGGGCGAGGAGACGGCCGAACTCCCGCAACGCGCTCCGTGAATCGGCGGCAGAGAGGTGCTGCAGCACGTCCCCGCAGACCACCGCCTCGAATTGGCCCGAACCAAATGGAAGTTCGCCGACGGCGCCGGCAACGAGCGCGGTCGGAGCGCGAGAGCCAGCCAAGCGGAGGGCCTCGGGCGACAGATCGCAACCGACCGCTAGTCCGAAGCCGAGCGCTTGCCCGCATTCCGCGAGGAACACGCCCGTCCCGCAGCCGGCGTCGAGAAGTCGCCCGGGGGAAGACCCGGTGTGCCGCTTCAGCAGTTCGAGGCCCCATGTTCGCATGGCTTTGGTCCAGGGGTGGTTTTCCTCCACAGACAGCAGGCGCTCGTAGTATTCGCGAGAGAATATCTTGGGCGCCGCCTTGCTCAGCATCGCTCTGTGAGTATCGGACTGCTCCGAGCAGAGTCTGAAGAACTCGAAGGGACTCCTCATCCTTCCCAGGGGAGAGGGGTTGCCATCCGGCCTTGGCTCGTCAAGTGCTTTGTTTCATCCGGCCCGTGGTGAAAGTCGTTGGCCTCAAGAACCGGGTGAGGCTGCGGCGAGCGAAGACGGGCGGAATCCACGTGGCTGCCGAGATTGCCGTTCGTGGCAGTCCCGATTTCTTCACACCTTCCCGTCACCGATTTTCGCCGACGCCCCAAGTCGTGAACAAAGCCGTTGCGGAAGCGAAATCGTTGACAGTTCCCACTTTTCGGCAGCCTAACTTCCACCACAGGCTGCTAGGGATTGACGGCGAAAACGGCCGCTCAAGCAGCCTCGGCCCAGGGCGATCGTATCACACTCGACCGTTGGACTCGACGGCGTGGGAGTGTCAAACGGGTGGGGCGAACGCCTCCAGAGGGATCAAGCGGGTTAGGCTCCGAGACGGTGAAAGTTGCCGTCACTTCTTCTTGAACAACGCGTCAAACACCTCTGTCGAGCTTTGGGCGGCGGCGCCGCCGCGGTTGACCAGGTCGATCGAGGTTCGGGGTTCGAAATAATCACAACAGTTGGCGCGCTCCTTCTCTGAGACCCATTCGGCTTGCGTTTCCGCGCACTGATTGTGCTTGCCGGGATCGAAGAAGCGGCAGTTGCGGCAGCCGTGCAGGTCGGCGTCGCAGTGGCTACAGGTGTCTTGCCGCGAGATTTTCCGCCCGGGCGGCAATCGAAGCGGCGCGCCGCGGCTGTGGCAGTGGATAGCGACATTGCTCATAATACGTGCAGGATACTTCAGAAGATGCGACAATTCAACGATCCGGGAATGACCAGCCGAGAAACCTTTTCTACGGACCGGGCGCTGCCGGATCACGGGGCTGCTGTCTCCCGTCGTGCGGTGGCGATGGCGCTGCTGGTTGTGTGCCTCGGTTGCGGCGGAAAGATTCCGCCGACTCACTACTACGTGCTGGAGCTGCCACCGGCTCCCGACCCGGCCGCCGAGGCGCTGCCCGGCACGGCCGTGATCATGCCTCTTCGAGCGTCTCGCATGCTGATCCAAGACCGCATCGTATACCGTCCGGCGAAAGGGGAGGTCGGTTTTTACGAATATCATCGCTGGGCCGAGGACCCGCGAGACGGCCTCACGAGATCTCTCATTCGGCATCTGCGTTCGCGGGGAGCGTTTAGCAGCGTCGTGCCGTTTGATGGTCGCTCGAAAGCCGACTACATCATTCGCGGTACGTTGGAGCGCCTCGAGGAAGTTGATTCGGGCGGTGTCGCGGTGTACGTTAAGATCTCGGCGCAGCTCGTCTCGGCCGAGGCGCGGGAAACGATCTGGCAAGGGGAAGGCGAAGGGCGTGGCCAAGTTACGGCTGGCGAGGTGCGCTCCGTCGTCGCCGAGATGAGTCGCGCCTCTCACCTAGCCGTCAAAGGCCTGGCCGACCAGATCAACGAGTTCGTCAGATCGAACACGGCCGCGGCTCAGCAGTAGTTTTCAGGTTCTGTCGACTTTCTTCGCGCCGGCGGGGTCTTCTCGGCAACTCTCCCTGCTTTTGGAAGCAACAAGCCTGACCGCGCGGGCCCCTGACGCCCCACCGGCCCGACCAACCGGCGCTACCCGGCGGCCTGGGTGATCTGTACGTGGATGGTCCGCTTGCGAGGCCGGTTGTCGAAGTCGAGCAGAATGACTTGCTGCCAGGTTCCCAGAACCAGCCGTCCACCAACGATCGGAATCGATAGGGACGGCTTCATCAGCGCCGCGCGGAGATGGGCATAGCCGTTTCCGTCATGCCAGGCTTCATTGTGTTGGTAGGTGGCGTCCATGGGAGCGATGCGATCGAGAGCGGCCTTGAGGTCGGCCAGGGCGCCCGGTTCGTATTCGATCGTCGAGAGGGCGGCCGTCGAGCCGACGACGAAGACGCTGGCCACGCCGTCGGTGACGCCAGCGTCCTCGCAGGCTCGGCTGATCGGGGGAGTGATGTCGACAATATCGTTGAATCCGCGGGTCGAGACGGTAAATTCCATGGAGCCCATTATGCCCGCAAGCGCGATACTTCAGGTCTCGCTTGGCCCGCATTTCTCGCCGGCGGTCGCCAGGAGTGGAAACAGATCCCCTCCGTCAGGGATGTAGGGGCGCGATTCGTCGCGCCCACTCGCCGACAGAGTGTACTTTGGGCGAGGTGCGCAAATGGTTGCCGCCAGAGTTGACCGCCGGGCCTTTTCGCCTCATCGATAGCGTAGGTGGTGAGAAAAGCGGGCTAACGGTTCTCTTACCCCCCCGACATCAGGGGGAGCAACTCGAACATGATTCGGATGATGATGGGTCCGACGGTGACGACGAACAACGAAGGGAGAATGCAAAAGAATATCGGAAAGACCAGCTTGATCCCCATTTTGGCTGCCTTTTCCTCGGCGCGTTGCCGGACGGTCATGCGCATGAACTCGGAATGTGTCCTGAGAGATTGGGAGATGCTTGTACCGAAGCGGTCGGCCTGAATCAGCGTGCTCACCAGCGTTTTCATGTCGCCCACTCCGGTGCGGTCTCCCAGATTCCGCAGGGCGTCGGCGCGGCGCTTGCCGTGCCGCATCTCTAAGTTGGTGATGGCAAACTCGCTGCTGATCTCAGGATAGGACTTTTGCATCTCACGGCTCACCTGGAGGATTCCCTGGTCCAGACCCAGTCCGGACTCCACACAAACGACGAGCAGGTCGAGCGCATTCGGCAGCGCCCGACTGATCTTTCTTCGGCGCCGCTTGACGAGCCGCTGAAGCGCCTCGCCCGGCCCGAGAAAGCCCGCGGCGGCGGCCAACACGATTAGGCCGACCTGGTTTTCCTCTACCACGCCGAAATACGCTGTCAACAGCCATGAAAGAAGTGGAAATCCCACTAAAGATAGAGCTCTGAAGCCGTAGAAGGTCTTGAATGCAGCCGGGGAACGGAAGCCGGCGCTGTAGAGTCGTTTCTGGATGGCGGTAAGATCCGCCGGGGAGGCCGGAACCAGCTCCCCGATTTTGGTTAGCAGTTGGTGAAACGCCAGGCTGGGGTGAAGCTTCGGTTCCGTCTGCTGGGACCCCTCCCCCATGGCCCGCGCGACCATGGACTTGGGGTTAACCCAGAACTTCATGCCGAACAAATACAGCGTGCAGCTGACCAACACGAACAGCAGGATAGACATGACCAAGACCATGGTTAGACCTCAATTTTGACGATCTGGCGCATAATGATGTACCCCAGAGCCTGAAAGGCGATTGCCAGGCCGGCCATCCATTGCCCGGCCTCATGCTCGACGAAGAATTGCATATGTTCGGGGTGGACCATATACATCAAGAACGCGACGACAGCGGGGATGGCGGTCAGCACCAAGCTCGAGAGGCGGCCGTGAGCGCTAATCGTTCGAATCTGCCCGCGCAACTTGAACCGGTCGCGGATCAAGTTCGCCAGGCTATCGAGAATCTCGGCTAGGTTGCCGCCCGTTCGCTTTTGTAGCAGGACGGCTGCGACAAAGAACTGTACATCGATCAGAGGAAGGCGTTGTCCTAATTTCTCGAGTGCGGTATCCATGGGGAGCCCCAGATTTTGCTCCTCAAAGGTTCGCCGGAACTCTCCGCCCAGGGGGTTAGGGAACTCCTTGTAAAGCATCTCGAGCGATACCGAGAAGGCATGGCCTGCGCGCATCGCACGGGCAATGAACTGCAGCGCATCGGGGAACTGGGCTTCAAAGGCGCCAATGCGCTTCTTGCGACGGCGTCGCAGATAAAGAATAGGCAGCAGCGCCGCCAAGGGGGCGGCTCCGAAAGCCATATTCTGCCAAAAGGGAAACAGATACCAGACAGCGTTGAAGGCGAGGAGTGCGAGCAACAAAGCCGTGATGCACACCTGCCCCGGCGCCCAAGAGACACCGGCCTGTTCGATCAGGCTTTGCAGTTGCCGGTCCACATTCATTTTGGCCAACAGACGGTTAAGCAGACGCCTTTGGTCCGCGCCTTCGGGGAGAAACAGAGACGTGCTCTCCGACGAGCTTGCGGAGAGCGCCTCCGCCCTACCGCTCAGCCGATCGCGGACCTTGGCGGTTTCCCGCTTCAGCAGTGTTCGGTGGACAATGAAGTAGGTGGTGGCCGTCAAACCCATGGTCACGAGGAAAAGAATCATTAGTGGAAGCAACGCTCTACCTCAACGGTTGGATACCGATATAGTCTTGAAGAACCTGGCCAGTCGCCGCGTTAATTGACTTCGACAACCGATTCAAACAGCTCCGCCGGCAGATGAATCCCGGCCGCGAGCATTTTTTCGTAGAACTTAGGCCGAATGCCGGTCGCCGCGAAACGGCCTTGGACGCGGCCTTCCGGGGAAATGCCCCTTTTTTCGAACACGAACAGATCCTGGAGCGTAACGACATCGCCTTCCATGTGTCCGACTTCGGTGAGGCACATGGCTCTGCGCGTTCCGTCGCTCAGCCTAGCCGTTTGGACGATCAGGTCGATGGCTGAGGAGATCTGGTGCCGGATCGAGACTAGGTTGAGGTTGGACGTGGCCATGGTTACCATCACCTCCAGACGGGCAATCGCATCTCGTGGTGAGTTGGCGTGCACGGTCGTCATCGACCCGTCGTGGCCCGTGTTCATGGCCTGAAGCATGTCCAGGGCTTCGTCGCCGCGGCATTCGCCGACGATAATGCGGTCGGGGCGCATTCTCAACGCATTGATGAGCAACTCGCGCTGGCGGATCGCCCCGTGGCCTTCCATGTTCGGCGGCCGGGTCTCCAGGCGCGCCAAATGCGGTTGCTTGAGCTGCAGCTCAGCCGCGTCTTCGATCGTTACGACTCGTTCCTTCGGCGAAATGAGGACGGAAAGGGCATTCAGCAGCGTCGTCTTGCCCGAGCCCGTGCCCCCGGCCACCAAAATGTTCAGACGGCTTTTCACGGCCGACTCGAGCAGCTGCATCATGCCCTGCGTCATGGATAGCTTTTCGACGAGGTCGGCGGGCATGAGCTTGTCCGTGGCGAAGCGGCGGATCGACAGCAGGGGCCCGTCCACGGCCAGGGGGGGATGATGGCGTTGACACGGGATCCGTCGGCCAGGCGGGCGTCCACCATCGGGGAGGATTCATCCACTCTCGGGCCTACCTGCGAAACGATCTTGTCGATAATGCGGAACAGATGGGCGTCATCTTTGAAGCTGACATTGGTTAGCTCCAGCTTGCCGTCGCGCTCGATGTAGACCTGCTTGTGCGTGTTGACAAGGATGTCGCTTACCGTCGGGTCGTGCAGCAAAGGTTCGAGCGGCCCCAGCCCGAACACTTCATCAAGCACTTCCGAGACAATCTGGTTCCGCTCGATGGCGCTGAGCAACGTTTGCTCGGCGTCGATCAGCACCGTCAGAGCCGAGCGCACTTCGTTGCGCATTTTTGCGTCTCAATGGATGCCAGAGCATCAAGGTTGATCTTGTCGAGAAGCTTTCGGTGCAGGGTGAACTTCAGGTCCTGGTATTGCCGTCGGGAAGATCGCGGAGCAGGCGCCGGAGTTCGAAGAAGTGGTTCCGGTTCCCGCAGGTCTGCAATTGGGGGAAGTTCGACAACTGGCATGAATCCTCCTGGAAAGAAAAACGTCGCACTTCCTTATCGACCCTTCAAAGGGAAGGTTGAGACAGGAAGTAGCCCGCCTTGCTCGCTAGGCGGCGAGGTGGAGCGTGGGAGAGGACCGTCAGTAGGAAGCGCGCCGCTCAGCGCCGGATTTCTTGCACCCAGCGGGCGTACTCGAACTCTCTACGTTGACCCCGGCGCGCAAAGCACGGCGAAGTCATGGCGGGCTGACGGCCTGCTTCGCACGTCAGGTGGCGAGAAAAGCCGGCCAGTGGTCAGGTGCCGCTGAGCAGCTCTCTGAGTGTTCTCACCCGAGGGCCTTTGGAAGGCGAAGGCGCCTGGTCTCCGAGAAACTTCTTGACAAACCGGCCAAGGCTGCGCCCGAGATCCGTGTTGTCGCCGACAGGGACTCCCTCGCGCAGCGCGGCGCTGACGGCCGCCGCGTCATCGGCAAAGAATGCGTGAACCGGAGCGCGAAAGATCTTTTCCATGTCTTCTCGACTCAGCTCGGGTCTCTTCTCGGAACGGTTGACGAGCACGCGCATTTGCTCCGGGTTGTAGCCGGTTTCTTCCAGCAACTGAATGGCTCGGCGCATGAGAAACAGCGAGGGCATGTCCCGGCTGCACACCAAATAGAAGGAGTTCGCCATGGGCAGAGTGGCCAGCGACACGCTATCGCAAACTCCGCCGAGATCGACCACGACGTAGTCATATGTGGACCGGGCGTATTCGAGCACTTCTTGAACCGGATAGGAGTCGACCGGCGTGGGGTCGGGGCGTTCCGGGGCCGCGAGGATATCAAGGCCGTTTCGCTGACACACCAGGGATGACCAAAGCGCCTCGTCCAACTGCCCGGAGTGTTTTACGGCGTCGATGACGCTGTAGGGATGGTTGATGCGAAATAGAAAGGAAATCAGCCCGGAAACCAGATCGAAATCGACGAGCAACACCCGCTGACGGCCGGCCTTGTGGATGCGATAGGCGGTGCTGCTGGCCAGGGTGGTGCAGCCGGCACCTCCCTTGACTGGGACAAAAGCCAATAGAGATCCCCGGGCCGGCGAAGCCGGACGCATCTCGACGCTCTTGCGTCGCAGCATTCGCAGCAGGGCTTGCTGGACATCGCCGGCGGGAAAGGGACTGCTGAGGAATTCACTCGCGCCGCTGCGCAAACATCCCAGGATGACGTCAGGCTCGTTGCTGTGGCTCAACCCGACGGCGGAAATCTGAGGCCAGTAGTCCACGATATGGGACACCAACCGCTGCGATTCCTCGCGGCTGGAACCCATATCCAGCAGTACAACGTCGGGTTGCAGCGAGACTACTCGCTCTTCGAGGACCTGGCCGGAGGGATAATCGGCGAGTCGGCCGACCACCGAGATCTCGGCAAGCGGCTGCGCGGTCTGCAGAAAAGCAGCGGCGAGCTCCTCGTCGGGGCAGATCAAGATGGCCGTAAGGCCCTGTCCCTGTCCTGCCGTCAACTCGTTCACGCATGACTCCCCGTCGAGACAATCGCTCACCCTGTCTCGCCCGCCGCGAATCACCAGCGGCGAGCGTGACGCCGGCCCCTGGGAGGCGAGCCGCTAGCCCGTCCTTCTCCCCACCCGGCGGTCGAAGCACGCATAGGCCCGCCATTACTTCGTTGGGCCTGCTCGCCGTGCGGCTAGGGCAGCCGGGCCGAATCGAGAGACTGGACGGAACGGCGACTGCCGCGAATGACTTCAATCTGTGGAGGTCGCTCCAGACGTACGACCTGAGCGGGGGGCAGGCGGATCGGCACGGCCTTGCGGGGCGCGAAGGCTGCGAACAGCTCCTGCTCCCGCACTCCCTTGGTTTCGAATTGCTCCTGGTCCATGGAGTTGCGAAGCACCAGCTGAATCCGGCCCTGTGAACTTGCTAGGGTGAGCAACTCCGCCTGCCGCGGCGTCAGCAGCAGCGTTACCACCGGTACCCGCTTAGGCCGTCCGGAAGCGTCGGGAGCCAGGTGTTCTCCCGCCGAAATCACCCGGACGTTACTCAAGATCGTGCGTGTCACCCTGCCGAGATCTTCGCGATTTCTTGGCGATCCCGTCAGCAACACATCGACTCGTGCTTCGGGTAGGACAAAGCCGGCGACGCCGTTGACATCGTCGACTCGCACGGCCATGGCGCGCATTCCTTCCGGCACCTTGGGCGCCAGGCCGACACCCGACCCAGGCAACGCCAACCTACGCTCCGCGATAGGCTCGTTGGCTAGGACCCGGTTCACCGTCACGCGGCTAATGACGTCGTCGATCTGCTGGAAGCTCCCGTCGGGAATTCTGTTAGCCGGCCACGGCTCGATTTTGAGATCCGCGGCCTCGATGGCCGCTCCAATGTTCAGGTCCCTGGCCGCAACCACGACTTCTCCTATCTCGACCGGCTGGGGTTCGGAGGGGCCGTCTCGGACCGCGACTTGGTAGAAGATGCCGGAGACAACCAAGGCCATCCCGGCGGAAATTGCTAGGGCTAAGGCGACACGGGAATTCATGCAAACTCCTATCGGCACACGAGCGGCTAAGGCTTAGGCGCTAGCGGCCTCTAAACACACCAGCCCAAGACGAGGGCGAACCACCCGCTGTTCCCCGCACCCGGCCTCGGTGCGCCAATCGCTGATGAGAACCCGGGTTCGCTACCGGGCTTTACAACACCGGGGATACTCCTGGAGACTGTTGACGCGGCCCCGTGAGCTGGGGTGATCCCACCACGACCGGCTCGAGGAGGCAGCCTTACTGGGCCGCTTCCTCGAGCCTCGATTCCAGTTCCGTGTAGATTTCGCACATGCTCTCTGAAAGGCCGGGCAAGAACAGGCCCGACGCGACCGCGACCAGTCCGGCCAGCAGGGCATACTCCACGAAGTCTTGCCCCTGCCTGTTCTCCCATATGGCCAGCCGGCAGATCCTGTGAATGACTCCTGTGATAATCTTGACCATCATTTCATCCTGATTGAGAGTACCCAGGCGCCGGACCCGCTGCGGACAAGAGCCCACAGGGCAAGCTGCCAACTCCGGCGCCCGTGATCCCACTTGTTTTACACCGCGGCCTCCGACAGTACACTGGCCATCTTCGAGAAGATGACGCTGATGCTGTCACTGATGCCCGGCAACAGGGCTCCGGCCGCAACGGCGACAAACCCGGCCAACAGCGCGTATTCCACAAGATCCTGACCTTCGCTGTCCTTGACCAGGCGCCGCAACTCGATGAATAGGGCGTTGAATTTCTCTTTCATGCAGATTCCTTTCGTGTTCCTTGGGGCAGATTGACGCGGAACGGTCGAGCGCCGGCGGTGGATGTCAAAGCCCTTCCCGTGTCTGGAAAGGTTCCGGGCAACCAACGCACCCAAGAGACGGTGCGGCGTGACCGTGTCGCTCCACAACATATCGGCCGGGAATTGGACGGCTATAGGAGAAATTTCGATAGGGGGGTGCGAGGCTTAGCCGGGAAGGCCGGCCCGCATTGCTCGCCACCTGACGATCCAAGCACGCGACACACCTTCTGTTACTTGGTTGCGCTTGCTCGCCGTGCTCAACGCAGGGTTAAAGCACGCCCGCATGGTTCAAGAAACTGGGCGCCGAGCATCACCCGCCTTGTACGGACGGGCCTTTTCACCCGCTTGGCCTCGTCACCGTGGTGAAAAATTAGGGCCAAGCGGGGCTAAGCGGCTCGATCGGCAGTCCTTCATACGACCGGCCGAATGATTCACTGTAGGAATCGCATCTGACTGACGATGAACAAACAGAATGCCATCCCGCCGAGTACCCGCCGCGAAACCACGTCGTTCGGGAGGAAGCTGCTGATGATCTCTGTTTTTCTATGCGATCCTCAGCCGATCGTTCAGGAGGGGCTGAAGACAATCCTGGGCGGTCAGGAAAACTTTGAACTCATCGGCACGGCGGGTACTCTCGAAGAGGCGTTCTCGGAAATAGGGCGCAACCCTCCGAATCTTGCCATTGTCGATCGCAGTTTCGGGATCCACAATCTTTTGGATTGGATTGCTCGCCTGCGGCAGGCGAAGCCCGAGACTCAGTTGGTGGTATGGGCGGCGACCATCTCCGACGTGGAGTGCTTCCGGGTGCTGCAGGCCGGCGCCCGCGGCATCCTCAGAAAAACGACCTCCCACGAAGTCCTCTTCCATTGCCTACAGACGGTAGCCCGCAGAGAACTCTGGACCGAAGACCTGTCTGTCTCTCCCGAGTCGCCCTTGACCGACCGCGAAACCGGCCTCTCACACCACGGGAACAAGAAGTCGCCGAGCTGGTCGCCAAGGGAATGAAGAACCGAGAGATCGCCGAATCGCTCAGCATCGCGACAGGGACTGTCAAGATCCATCTGATGCACATTTTCGAGAAAACCGGCATCCGGGACCGTTTCGAGCTGGCGCTGCACGGCTTGCGCCTGGCCTGCGAACGGGAAGGAGACCCCGCGACCGCTCCCCAACAGCCGACCACCGAGGAAGAGAAAGTCCCCGCACTCTCACGGGAGAAGCCCTGACGCATCCTCGCGGCCCGGGCGCGGCCGTCGAGACTCGCTCCGGTCGAGTTCTTCCGGACCGCCCATTTCATCGTCGGTCGTAACCCGTTGAAAAGGCTCGCGGCAACAGGTTGTGGACGTCGCCCAGCGTACAGTATGTCGGCAAGCGGGCGCGATCAGTTGCGCCCCTACATCCCTAACGGCGGGCATTTGTTTCCAAGTCCCCCGGCTCCTGGCGGGACAGGCTCCTAGCGCTGTTCGATGCGGTACAAATGGGTCGCCGTGCGCAAAAAGATCGCCCCGTTGGCGACGGCTATCGAAGCCAGTGTTCTTCCTGAGATTTGGTTACGCGCCAGCAGCTCGAAGCTCGTGCCGGGTTTGATGACACTTGTTTCGCCGCTTTCGTTGAGAAAGTAGATGCGGCCATCGGCGTAGACCGGCGAGGCCGAGAAGCCTCCGCCCAGCCGCTGTCGCCAATGGAGTTTTCCGGAGCGGGCGTCCAGACAGCTTGCTATGCCCCGGTCGCTGACCACGTAGATCTCGTCTCCAACCAGGAGGGGAGAGGGCGTGTTCGGGGCCCCGCGATCCAGCCTCCAGGCGACGTGCGAACCCGACACGTCCCCGCGCCCGTCGGGTCGAACGGCGAGCAGAACCGCTCGATTGTAGCCCAAGGTGAGGTAGACAAGACCGTGTCCGAAAACCGGCCGGGTTATCAAAGAGAATCCGTCATAGCCGATCCACCATAGGGCTTCGCCGGTCCGCGGATCGTAGGAAACGGCCTGATCGCCACCGGCGCTAATGACCTGCTCGCGGCCATCGGTCTCGATGACAAGGGGCGTCGTGTAGGCCATCGCCCCAGCCGGCCGATCCTTGCGCCAGCGGATTTCCCCGCTGTTCTTGTCAAGCGCGACGATATATTGCCGATCCGTGCCGTCGCAGCTAATGACGAGCAACGCGCCCGCCAGAGCCGGGGACCCTCCCGGACCGTGACCATGCTCGTAGCGGAGTTCCTGGTTGGTCCAGAGAATCTCGCCCTTCCTGCTCAGCGCCGCGGTGCCGAGCGTCCCGAAGTGAACATAGACCCTATCACCGTCTAAAATGGGCGTCGGCGAGGCGTAGCTGTTCTTGCTGTGAATGGACGGCGGACGCGGGTGGCGAAAAACCTCGATCGCTCGGCCAACGCGGCCTGACGCCGCCTCGATCGCCAAGGCCCGCAACGAGCCCTCCCCCTCCGCGGTCGTCAGCCAAATCTCGCCGCCTTCGACCACCGGCGACGACCAGCCTTGCCCGGGAATCGGTACTTTCCAGACAATGTTTTCCGACTCACTCCAATGTAGCGGCAGCCCGCTCTCGGTCGAGAGACCCTGTCCCGTCGGCCCTCGAAACTCCGGCCAGTCCGCCGACGGCGAAGGCCCCGCGCCTAACGCCAGTATCATGACCAACCACGACGCCGGCGGAAGAAATCGTCGATCTTGCATAGCAGCGTTGATTGCGTTTAAGAAAGGGCGCCGAAATCGATGAGCATCTTCCCCTTGATTGCGCTGCTCCTAGGTGACATACCCTTCTAACATCCGTCAGCGGCGGCGTTCAACCCTCGGACAGTGGACAAAGCTCCGCCGGTTCGCTCCAAAATGAGGATTCAACACCACTCATTGTGGCATAATAGACACAGTTATTCTCATGTTTGGTCTTTATAATCAACAAGTTCAAAATGGTTCTCTAGTTGCATAAAGTAAAGCACCGAGGCTGGCTAGGTCGGAGATCCTAGACTTTGCAGTTCGAGACCACGACCCTCCGAACGGTGGAACTCAGCGGTGTGGGCCTGCACGGCGGCTTGCCCGCTTCGGTGCGGATTCGCCCCGCTCGTTCCGCTGCGGGTATTGTATTCTGCCGCACCGACCTCGACGGGTTTCGCATCCCCGCCAACGGGGAATATGTTGCCCGGGTCAGCTATGCCACCAGCTTGATGCGTCAGGGCGTACTCATCTCGACGACTGAACATCTTCTAAGTGTCCTTTACAGCCTGGGCATTGATAACGCCCAGGTGGAAGTCGACAACTTGGAAGTCCCCATACTTGATGGCAGTGGCCAGTCCTTTGTCGAGCACCTGAACAGGGCGGGGCGCAAACTGCTCCGCCGGAAGCGGCGCTATCTTCAGATTCGCCGGCCAATTGAGGTATGCGAAAACGGCAAGCGAATCGTGATCTTGCCCGACGATTGCTTCCGTATCACTTGCATTACCAACTACGATCACCCCTCGGTCGGACGCCAGCGCGTCGAGATCGAGCTGACGCCCGAGAACTACGCCCGCGAAATTGCCCCCGCGCGAACCTTCGGCTTCGAGAAAGATCTGGAGCGGATGCGCGATATGGGGCTAATCCGAGGCGCCTCGCTCGAGAATGCGGTCTGTTTCACGGCGGAGGGAATCCTTAACCCCCAAGGACTGCGTTTCCCCGACGAATGCTGCCGTCACAAAGTGCTCGATCTCATCGGTGATCTGGCATTGATCGGACGTCCTCTGTTGGGACATGTGATTGCTGAATACGCCGGGCACGCCATGCACACGGCGCTGGTAACTCAAATCCTCGGAGACCCTTCCTGCTACGAACTTGTCACCTGGGACCAGGTTGAGTCGGAAGACCCTCAGCCCGTCGCCGTATAGGGATTTCAAGCGGCCCTCCCCGACTCCTTAGTCCGCATTTCTACCCACGTCTTACGGCGCGGATGGTCTATTCTCGAACAGCTCGATCTGGTCTTCGGAGGGCTCGGCTGCTTTTCTTCTCCTGCGGTGGGCGGCGATGCCGATAACGCCCAGCACCGTCACTTCGCTCAGGGCCTGGCGGGGCACGAAAACCCGCTGAGCGCTGGCGTTCGGGTCGGGCGGGGTGATCGTCATGCCCTGCTCGGGGACCAGCAGTAAGTTGTTCGCCAGAATCCCTTCGAGTACCTCGCCGTCTCGGAAGGCCAGCCGGACCCACAGCCCGTCCTTTTTGGGGCGCGAGGTGAAGACGCTTTTCTGGCGCGAAATCGCTTCGCCGTCGAAATCGCGAACGAAGTAGACAGCTTTGATCTCGCTATAAGGCACCACGAAGACTTGGGCGGATCGGTCGAGCACCTCGGCGCCTTCGGCGCGCAGATAGGTCTGGGGCGCGACGTACCCGTTGATCAGTCGCCCGTCAAAGCGGCGTATGCAGACTTTTTTTGTCGTCGAGGCAGCCACTCATTCCCGCCGAAAACCGGACCTTGAATACAAGGCCGTTGCCGGTATGCTAATATGCCCCGGGACGAGGTGTCAACCCTACAGAGGATTGATAAGTAATTGATTTTTAAGGCGTTGGCCTGAGCTTGGAAACCCTGATCGAAGAGTACCTCGACTACTGCCGGATTGAAAAGGGGCTGGCCGCCAACACGCTAGCCGCTTACGGAAGGGATTTGCGGCGATTCGAACGCTTTTGCGCCGAGCGCCGCGTGATGCTGCTCGAGGCCGGCAGTCAGGATCTCAACGACTTCGTCGACTCGCTCTATCGCGCCGGACTGAGTAGCCGCTCGATCGCCCGCTACACCGCCAGTCTGCGAAACTTCTACCTTTACTTAATGCAGCACGGTCGGACCCGCGCGGACCCGACTGCGGAACTCGTGGCGCCTCGTCAGTGGAAACAGCTGCCCAGATTCCTTGCCCTCGATGAGGTGGATCGCCTCTTGGAGGTGCCTGACGCTTCAAAACCCTTAGGGGGCCGGGACCGGGCGATGTTGCAGCTGCTTTACGCGACAGGCTTGCGGGTTTCCGAGCTGGTTGCGGTAAAGAGGAACGACCTGAACATGGAGCTGGGGGTTGTCCGGACCACGGGCAAGGGAGGCAAGCAGCGCCTGGTCCCCGTAGGCAGACAGGCGTTGACCGACATCGGGAGTTACTTGGAAAACGACCGCTCTAGGATACTCAAGGGCAAAAGCTCCGAGTACCTGTTCGTCACCGCGCGGGGCAGCCTAATGACACGCCAGGCCTTTTGGAACCTTCTGCGGCGCTACGGCCTGCGGGCGGGCATCGCCGGAAAGCTAAGCCCTCACGTCATGCGGCACAGCTTCGCGACGCATTTGCTCGAGCGCGGCGCGGACCTGAGAAGCCTGCAACTCATGCTCGGTCACGCCGATATTTCAACGACGCAGATCTACACGCACGTGCTCCGCGAAAGGCTGCGCAAGGTGTACGACGAACATCACCCCAGAAGCTGACGACGTCGACCGTCGAGCAGGGAGTGATGGGATTCGCCCCTCGGCTGGTGAGAAAAGCGGGCTAGAGCACAGGGCTAGTAGACTGTCGTGGAGACGGGTTGACTATGAATTCGGAAATGTCAGGCTCGAAAGCCCTGGATCTACTCGGCTTGACAGCAACGTGGCGCACGCCTCAGGCGTGCGCCACGTTGCAAGGACGATCATAAAGTCTTGCCTGAGACAGTCTACTAGCGTCCTTTGTCGTGACCTTCGCGAACCTTACTCTCGGCGAATTTCTAGCGCTGCTGCTGCCGTTGGCCGCGGCCATCATCGTCCTCTACCTCTACGACCGTTCCCGCAGGCGGCGCGTTGTTTCGACTCTTCGCTTTTGGCCGCCGGAAGCGAGGCGCAGGCGGCCGGTCCGTCGCAAGAGGATTCAGCAGCCGCTGTCATTCGTCCTCCAACTGCTGGCCTTGCTGCTGCTGGTGCTGGCGATCGCCGACCCGCGGTTCCCCGGTAGCGAACCGCCCCGCCATCACGTAGTCCTACTCGACGCTTCAGCCGGGATGCGAGCCGCGAGCGGCCCCGGGGGGACGACGTTGATGGACGCTGCTCGCCGAGCAGCGCTTGCTTATTTGCGCGCCATTCCACTGCAAGATCCGGTCATGGTGGTTCACGCTGACGGGAACCCCGGGGCAGTCACTGGGTTCACCACGGATCGGAATCACCTGGCGCAAGCGATTCGCGGCATCGAACCCGGTTGGACGGCCCTTGACCTCGAGGCGGCGGCGGAGATGGCCGCCGGCGCACTCGAGCTGGCTGTGGGGGATCTTAGCCGTGCCGATCGTTCCGCGGCCCTGGGAGAAGTCGCTTACATCGGGAATGGCCGCCTGAAGAGCCATCCGGCCGGCCCACCGGATGCCCTTCCCTTCCCGGTCTTCCGCTACATCCGCGTGGGAGAGGAAATCGCGGACCGCGGCATTGGCAGCCTCGCGGCCCGGCGCACCCCCGACGATCCCACTCGTTGGCAAGTGTCGGTGGAACTCGTCAACAACGACGCCGAGGAGCACGCGCTTCAAACCGAGTTCACGTTCTCCAACCGCCGCTTGACGAGCCAGGAGATCCGATTGGAGCCGGGTGGCCGCCGAGAAATCTCGTTCTTGTTGCATGCGCGAAGTGCGGGATCTCTGGAAGTCGTACTGCGTCCCACGGATTCGTTTCCGGCCAACGACCATGCTCGCATCCGGATTCCGGCCTTCACTCCAAAACACATCTCCGTCTATTCCGAGCAGCCGTCCGTGTTGCGAACACTATTGACCGCGAGTCCTCGCCTTCAGCCCGAGTTTTACCAACCGGAGGACTACGATGCCGATCGGCAAAGCAGTGAGCTGAGGGTGTTCGACCGTTTCGTCCCCCCCGAGCCGCCGCGGGGCGGTGCGGTCTTCTTCGACCCGCCGCGCCGGGATTCGCCCATCCACGTCAAACGAGTGGTGGACAGCTGTCGCATCACTCACTGGTCAAGCAGCCACCCGTTAGCTAAGGGCCTGCGGAATAGAGACGTCATCTTGAACCGTGCTTCCGTCTTCGAACCGCAACCGGGTGACGAGAGAATCGCCGAATGCCCGGCCGGGCCTGTCATCGTTGCCCGTTCGGTTGAGGGAAGCCGGCAAGTGTTTTTCGGATTCCATCCGCTCCGAGCGGGCCTCGAAAAGCATCTGGCAACGCCGCTTCTTTTCGCCAACGCGCTGGCTTGGCTATTGCCGGACACATTCCGCGTCACCGAGATCGTTGCCCGCGCTCCGGGATGGGTCGACATCCCTTTGGCCGAAGGGGAGCGGGAGACGGTTCAGTTTGAATCCTCCGGCGATCCGGCGTTGACGTGGGTCGTTGGCCAGGGACATCTGCGTTTCTTTGGCGGACAACCCGGCACTGTCGCGCTACGAACTTCGTCCGGCGAGTCCCGTTTCGCTCTGACGCTACCCCAAGCCGGCGCCCATCAATGGACGCCTTCCCGCGAAATCCTTCGCGGCCTCCCCCCTGGACCATCGGCCACCTTACGGCACGCTGCATTTTGGCCTTGGTTGGCGGCCGTTGCCCTCCTAGCCCTGGGATTCGAGTGGAGCGTCTTTGGAAGACGATCTCCCGCCCTATCCTTCGAGGGAACCGACGGCTCTCTTCCTAGAAAACAAACAGCCCAGCTCGACCTTTCGCCAGCGGATCGAGACCGGGCATCACCCGAGGAGGTCGTGCGTTGACCTTCGATTCCCCCTGGGCGCTGTTGCTCATTCTGCCGCTGCTGATTTGGACGGCGACCGAGTGGCGAAGATCCGAGCGCCGCCGGTGGCTCTTGTCGAAAGCGGCAGCCTTCGCGCTTGCCGTCTTTGCGATCGCCGAGCCACGCATGGTGATTTCTCGAACAAGAGTCGCGGTCGCGGTGCTGGCCGATTCCTCGGCCAGCATACACGCCGAGCAAGCGGCGGGGCAGCGTGCCGCGATTCGCCGCATGGCAGCGGCTCGAGGCCGAAATTCCCTGCGTGTTGTTGCTTTCGACAGCTCGACACATCCCGACCGGCCTTCGTCTGAAACTTCGGGGAGCGAGGTCCGGGGGACAAATCTCGAAGCGGCGATCCGCAATGGGCTAAGTGTCTTTCCGCCCGAGCACGTGGCCCGGATGGTGCTAATCTCCGACGGCAAGGAAAACCTCGGGGCCGTTGAACGGGCGCTCTATCAAGCCCGTCGGCGCGGCGTCCCGATCGATACCGTGAGTCTCGAAGGCCGCCGGGAAACCGCCCTGCGGGTAACTGCCCTGGCTGCGCCGACCCGGGCCTTCGCCGGAGAGTGGTTCACGATGGAAGCGTCCGTGAACAGTCCCCGGTCCGGGGAAGGCCTAGTTGAGCTGACGGCGGAGGGCAAGTCGATCGGCCGTTCGACCGTCGACCTTGAGGCGGGTGAGAACCATATTCGGCTTCGCGGCCGTGTCCGAACCGAGGGAGCCGTATTGGTCCGGGCCGAGCTCCGGGCAGGCGAGTTGGGCGAGGTGGCCTTCGAGCAACCGATTTCGTTTGTTCGCCCGCGCGCACTATTGGTTTCCGGGGACGCCCCTGACCGCGACCGCCACCTGACGGAATTGTTCAGGGCGGCGGGTTTCGAAGTTGAGAGGACCAATCAGGACCCCGACAGCGACCTGACACCTTACGATTTGGTCATCGCCAATAATCAGAATCCGAATCTCTGGCCTGCGGAGCGAAAAGCCAGGTTAGAGGAATTCGTCCGCGAAGGCGGCGGCTTTCTGTTGATCGCGGGCGAAAACACCGCATACGTCGAGAGCAGGCAGAAGGACCCTGATCCCGTGACCCGCTTGCTGCCTGCCCGGGTCGTTCCACCGCGCACACCGGAGGGCTCCGCCGTGGTGCTGATCCTTGACAAATCTTCTTCGATGGAAGGACAAAAGATGCGCCTTGCGCGCCAGTCGGCCATCGGCGTGGTCGAAAAGCTGCAACCCACCGACCAAGTCGGCGTCCTGGTCTTCGACAACTCGTTTCTCTGGGCGGTCCCGCTGGCACCGAACAGCGATCCCCAAACTGTTCAGCGACTGATCGAGGGCGTCATCGCCGACGGGGGGACGCAAATTGCGCCCGCGCTTAGGGAGGCTTTTCAGCAAATCCAACCGGCGACAGCGGCTTACAAGCACATTCTGTTGCTCACCGACGGCATCTCGGAAGAGGGCGACAGCCTAGAGCTTGCTCGCGCGGCGGCGAAGTTGACAATTACGATCTCGACGGTCGGCCTCGGCCTCGATGTCAACCGCGCCTACCTCGAGCGAGTCGCTCAGACGGCCCAGGGGCAGGCCTACCTGTTGGCCGACGTCTCCCGCCTGCGCCAGCTAGTCCTGCGGGACGTGATGGAGCACACCGGTTCGTCGATTGTCGAAGAGCCGGCCAAGCCCGTGGTTGTTCGCCAGGTAGAAATGCTCGACGGAGTCGCCGTCGAAAAGGCCGGCCCCCTGCTGGGCTGGGTCAAATTCCTCGCCAAGCCGGGCGCCGAGACCATCTTGAAATTCGCCGAAGAGAATGATCCTCTGCTTGTGCGTTGGCAGTATGGACTTGGCCGCAGCGCCGTGTTCGCCTCGGACGCCACGGCGCGCTGGGCGACAAATTGGCTGGATTGGCCGGGCTTCGACCTGTTCTGGTCGAATCTAGTCCGCGATCTTCTGCCTCGTGTCCCGCGGATCGAAGCCCGTACCCACTACGCCGCCGCCGCCGGGAATTTAGTCATCGCATATCACACAGCCGGGCGACGACCTTCGGTGGAACAGCTCGTACCGGCCGAGCTGTACGCCTTGGGCCCGGATGGGTTCCGTGAGGTCGTTCCGCTGGAGCGCGCCGGCCCTTCCGACTTTGAGGCGAGGATTCCCATCGGGGAGCGGTTTGGCCTGTTCCGTGTTCGCCCGGCGCCGGGTTTCGATCGCTTTCCCGAGGTAGCGTTCTACCGCGACAATCGCGAGCTGGAAGACACGGGCTCCAATCCGGACCTACTGCGCCGCATCGCGCAACTGACCGGAGGCCGCTTTAACCCCGATCCGCGGGAAGTCTTCGACCCCGGCGGCAGGACGGTTAACGCCGCGATCGATCTCTGGCCAGCGTTGTTGCTAGCGGCCGTCCTGCTGAATTTCGTCGAACTGGCAGCGAGAAAGGGTTGGGCCCGGCGGTTCCGGCGGTGGGCGTAGAGGGTCGACGCGGTGATCGTTGATGGCATCGAATGCGGTCGAGGAAAAACGCGTAGGTCGTACCCGAGACGTGCAATTCAAGACCAAGCATACGTAAACAGAGCCGCGCCCGCAAGGGTGCGGTCAAGGCCTCCGCTACGCCGGTCGCCGCGCCAGCGCACCGGGTCACTCGACGAGGCGAGAGACGTTCTTGTACCGGCATCCGAGGTCATTCGCCATCTTGACCGCAGGCTCTCGCCCGCGGCTCGATTTGATCTCGGTCGTACCCGAGACGTGCAATTCAAGCCCGAGCATACGTAAACAGAGCCGCGCCCGCCAAGGGTGCGGTCAAGGCCTCCGTTACGCCGGTCGTCGCGCCAGCGCACCGGGTCACTCGACGAGCAGCGGTAGCGCAGGGCTCGGTGCTATTCCCGAGACCTGCGGCCGTTTTGTGTGTGTTTTTCCGGACAACCCTCCCGGATCACGCGGCTTGCTGAAATCGGACGTCGTAACGTTGCCCCTCAATCTTGCGGGACTCCCCATGACACTGTGGGAACATGGTTCTAGGAAACCGAATCGAAAAGCCGCTGGTCTGGCAAGAACGGCCGCCCAGCTGCGCTCCCGGGCAATCAGCGTTTGATCCACGTTGAGACTCGGTGACTAAGAAGGAACGGGGATGTACAATGGGGCAACGCCCAGCACGATATCTAGTTTGGATCATGACCGTCGACCCGACGTGTGCAAAGCCGTACGTTCTCGGGCTGATACTGACCCAAAAAGCCGCAGGCCTGAGCCGACAAAAAGCGGGAACAAGGGGTTAGACAAAACGAGGGAAGGCATATTCCGATGGCGGCGAAGAAAGTGACCCGAGCTACGAAAAACGGTGATTCGACAGCAGGCTATGAGCGCGTCGCCGTCGATGACCTGTTCTTCGATGCGAAGAATCCTCGGCTAGTAGAGCACCTTGATGGAGAAAAGCCTTCACAGGACGCACTGCTGGCCGTCCTTTGGCAACAGATGGCGGTTGACGAGTTGGCGATGTCGATCGCCGCTAGCGGCTACTTCGATTACGAGCCGCTCTTCGCGAGCGAAGAGAACAAACAGTTAGGGCGGTTTCTCGCCGAAAGAGATGTCGGAGTGCCAGAAGTCATTTCTCGCGCTCGGCTTCCCCGGGCGGTTCTCCAGCACAAACACGCCAGGGTGATCCTCGTGGCCGCGTCGCGACCGGAGCGGATGAGGTTCCACCGCGCCGAAGCGTTCGGTGAAAACCGCTTGCGCTCTCGGCGGAACGGTCTGCTTTCGAAAAACCAAGACCAGGTTATCGAGAAACGCTTGGCGGATCTCCCGAAACGCTGCTTCGCTCAACGGACCCGATAGATCCACGTCGTCGATTTCAGCGCCAAGGGCGGGACTCAGAGGTGTGATGGTCATCCCCAAAACCGCAGTGACAAGCACGCGTGCTTGTCCTCGATCAGGATTTCTATTTTAGCCCATGTTGATAGGAGTGGGGTAGCCGAAGCCGCGGCTCCGCAACTGAGTGTGTCCTCGTTCCCCGTTGGTTTCCCGTTATGGAACATGAGTCGACCCAGAATTTCCGATTTGGAACTCCGACTCGAACATGGCACTCCCTCTCTTCTCCTGAAGGCAATGACTTTGCCTCGTAAGGCAGGCCACGACGGCATCGAAGGGTACTCATGGCCAGTTCTTGTCGTCCGCTGAGCCCGTCTCGCTGCTGCTCAGCCGATTGGTCGCACACCCCTCCGACCCTCCTTCCTCAAC
Source organism: Bryobacterales bacterium (assembly GCA_965206025.1). Classification (GTDB taxonomy): domain Bacteria; phylum Acidobacteriota; class Terriglobia; order Bryobacterales; family UBA6623. The sequence continues at coordinate 1,747,901 of CBDBIU010000005.1, forward strand.
GCCCAGATTTCCCGCCCGAACGGGACGGCCCTAACCACCCGGCACAGGCAGCGCCCAGATCCGGCGCAGCATGTCGCCGAACAGCCTGCGGTTCAGATACCCCTCGGCCAGTAGCAGCCAGTAATACCGCGCGTGCTTGACCAGCCGACCGCCGGTCTTCATCAACCTGTGTTGCAAGCTCGTCAGCGACCAACTCTTGATCCTGTGCGGCAGTCCGAGCCGCCGCCACAAGTTGCCCAGGTTGTAGGCCAGCACGCTAAGTTGCAGTCGCACTTCATTGGCCCGGAAGCGATGACACGACAGCCGCGTCCAGTGCGTGGCCTGTTTGCCTTCTTTGATCCACTGCTCCGCCGTGCCGCGCTTGTTGTAGAAGCGCACCACCGAGCGGCTTGGCAAGCTCATGCTCGTCACGATGAATCCGACCCGCGGGAACAGCTCGCCCTGGTGATGCTCGACCTGGGCGACGACGCGCCGTGGCTTTGCCCAGCTCTCCGCCTGATAGCGAAAACTCTTGTAGCGCACCAAGGGCTTGCGGGAGGGCCTTCCCGGCGGGCGAAACAGGATGTCTTCGATCGCCAATTCCAAGCTCCTGTTGGCCGGAATGCGAATGGCGTACTGCACTCCGCGTTCCTCCGAAGACTCATAAATCTCCGGCTTAGCAAAGGCCGCATCGCCCCGGAAGGTGACCTGTTTGCCCGCAGCCTGTTGGCGCTCGATCTCCGGCAGCAATAGTTCATCCCAGTCCTCGGCGCTGTGCACGTTGCCTGGACGCAGCTTCGCCGCTAGACAATCACCATGCTGGTTGAACAGCAGCAGCGGGTGGTAGCAAGTGGACTCGAAGTGCCCGTTGTAGGCACTGCCCTCTTGCTCGCCGTGGACAGGGCTTTCGGTCGAATCCATGTCGAGAACGACGCGCTCGGAGTTGTCTTGCGTCTCGGCTTGCGCAACCAGCTCACGGTTCACAGCCATCAGCCCCAGCAAGTTCTCTTCGCTAGCCAGGATCTCTGTCTCGAAGCTCTGCAGTCGTGAGGTCAGCGCCCCGCCGCGATCCCAGTTCTTCTGCGAGCCGATCAGGCGGAAAGTCGGGTCAGCCGACACTCGGACGGCGTCATTTAGATCCTCGTATCCGGCGAGTCGGCTGTAAACCGACTGCCGCAGCAGATCGGCCAGCGGGAACTTCTTGTTTGAGCCCTGCCGCGAATCCGTCAGGTGCTCATCGATCAGCTTGCCGAGACCGAGCCGTTCGTCCAGTTCGCGAACCAAAATCAGGCCACCGTCGGAAGTGACCTGCGATCCCTGGAAATCGACTTTCAACAAACCATTGAAACTTAGCTGGAATGGCTTGGTTTGTTTTTCACCCATTGGGTGTTGACCTCCCTGGCGTCCTGATTAGGCTTGAACCCCTATCAATAAAGACGCTGAAGGGCGCTGGAAGGTCGGGAGGTCATACATCAAATTGAAAATGTGGGGTTAGTAGTAATCGAAGGGAACCGGCGACTGGCTGCGGTGAAACTGCTACTCGACAAGAAAGCCCGAGAGCAATTGCGTGCGACCGATCTACCGAACAGGTTCTTCCGGGTTTCTAGTGGGCGAGTGTGGCTCGGTGGTAGTCTCGCGGGATGCAAGACCGCGAGCTATACCGCCAGATTCTGGGCATCGAAAGTCCCTGGAAAGTCGCGCGAGTGGAGCTGCGCCGAGCCGACGGCGAAGTCCACATCTTCCTCGAACACGACGAGCAAGTCCGCTGGCCGTGCCGCCAATGCAGCGCCGTGTGCGCACTCCACGATCATCAGCCCGAACGCCGCTGGCGTCACCTCGACACCTGTCAGTACCGCACGATCCTGCACGCCCGGCCGCCGCGCAGCGACTGCTCCGAGCACGGGCCGCGCGTCGTGCGACTGCCCTGGGCCGAGGCTTCCAGCCGCTTCACCGCGCTGTTTGAAGCTCTCGCGATCTCGTGGCTGAAGGAAGCCAGCCAGCAAGGCATCGCCGAGTTGCTGGCGCTGAGCTGGGACGAGATTCACGGCATCCTGGAACGCGCCGTGCAACGTGGGCTCGAACGTCGCGCGGCAGAGCCGATTCCCTACCTGGGCGTCGACGAGAAGAGCTTCCGCAAGCGCCATCGCTATCTCACCGTCGTCAACGATCTCAACCGCTCGCGCGTGTTGTTCGTCGCCGAGGGACGCCGCCAGGCCAGCCTGGACGGCTTTTGGAAGACGTTGAGCGCAGAGCAACTCGCCCGAGTCGAGGCCGTCGCGATGGACATGTGGGATCCTTACGTCGCCTCGACCCGGGAGCATCTCGACGAATCGGAGAAAAAGATCGTTTACGACAAATATCACATCGCGGCGCATCTGGCGAAGGCGGTGGACCAAGTGCGGCGGGCGGAGAACAAGCGTTTACTGGCCCTCGGCGACGAACGTTTGACAGGCACGAAGTACGCTTGGCTGCGGCATCCGGCGAACTTTTCCGAGGACGCCTGGCGCGAGTTCCGCGCGCTGCGCGAAAGCGACTTGAAAACGGCGCGGGCGTGGGCGTTGAAGGAAACGGCGATGCGGCTGTTCGACTATCGTCGCGAATCGGCGGCGCGAGCTTTCTTCGAGCAATGGCGCGGCTGGGCGAGTCGCAGCCGGCTGACGCCGATGGTCACCGTAGCGCGGATGTTGACGGCTCGCCTCGAAAACATACTCACGTATCTGAAACACCGCATTACGAACGCGGTCAGCGAGGGGTTGAACTCAAGGATTCAATGGGTCAAGGCCACGGCGCGCGGTTTCCGCAATCAACAGAACTTCATCAACGCCATCTACTTCCACTGTGGGAAACTCGATCTGGCTCCTTCGCCCACTTAAAACCCGGAAGAGCCATATAAAAGGCTCTTCTGGGATTTTAGTGGCTGGCGGCGGTGAGTGACGGATCCCTCGCCACTGTGAGGCCGACCTCCCGGAGCCTGCTTCGGTGCCATTCAAGGGCTTCGTGACAACTCTACGGCCCCCAAGGCCGGGCGGCGACTGCGTTGGCCAAAAAGAATTACTGATAAACAAAGGGTTACGAGTAGAGCAAGGTTGCTGGCAGGTAGTCGTACAGTCTCCCGAAGGCTGTGAAATGCAGATCCACAACTGTCATCCAGTGGCCACACTCAAAGAGATAACTCCCTGTTTATCAGTGTCTTATTCCCTTTACGAGTTGCCCACGACCGGACTGGCGTGTGGGGTATTTGGGGATTTCTTGGCCGCCTTTTGGGCTCCGATGTGACTGCGGGCGACGTCGGGTCGGCAGGATGGAGGAGCCGGCTACCCGTTGGCCACCCACTAAAAACCCGGAAGAGCCGGCCTTTTTAGATACGCTAGCTTTTTTGTCAGTAAGCACTAGCAACCCGCGGGACGGGATGGGGGATTGAATGGCGGCGGCTAAGGTATTCGCGGAGCTTTTCGAGGAAATGCGGGGAAAGCAGCCTTGTGCTGAGCCGGCGCTGCTTCCGCTGATCGACGCTAAGCCCGCCCGAAAGGAGACTCTGAATTTCCGTTGAGCTCAGGTTGGCCGTTGACGGGGAGTCAGACTGAGGTGGAAGTCTGGTGAATTCTATTCTTTCCATTTCGACCCTGATATGTCTCCTGGCGACTCTGTGGAGTAGTGTGCTGGTTTGGCGCGCGCGGGATTGGCGGCTGCTATTTCTCCCGCTGATGATGGCGCTCATGGCGCTACAGTCCATCCTGCCCCCCTCCGCGGAAATACGACCCCTGGTGCGGCAGGTTTCCATTCTGACTGTGTTTTTCGCGATGATTATGTCCTTCTTTGTGCGGCGGGATGTGCTACGTTTGGGCGGCGCATCGCTGAGACTCATGCTAGGAGTAATCATCCTGTGCGGAGCGATCAATCTTTTGTACCCCGCCTTCTTGGAAGCCGTGTTCTTGCACTCTGAGTTGTCTTTGAGTCTCGCCATTTTTCTGAGCATCGTCATATTCGGGTACATGCTCGCCGAGCACAAGCTAGCCGAGGAGCAAGCTCTTCAGGATCCACTCACCGGGCTGCCGAATCGGATTCTGTTCATGGAGAGGCTGCGGCGCGCCCATGCTCGGGTAAATCGGAGAAGGGGTCATCTGTTTGCGGTGCTGTTTTTGGACCTGGATCGATTCAAGCATCTGAACGACAGGCTCGGACATGCCGTGGGGGATCGATTCCTAATCGAAACAGCTCGAAGGCTGAGGGCCACTGTGCGTCCGGGAGATACCGTTGCCCGCTTAGGGGGAGATGAGTTTGCGGTACTCGTCGAGGATCTTACGGGCCGTGATGAAGCCGAGCGCCTCGCCCAACGCCTGAAGGAGGAACTCGCGGAGCCTTGCACACTAAACAGACAGGTGGTGTACACGACCACTAGCATAGGCATCGCCCTGAGCGGAACCGGATACAAACGGGGGGAGGATCTGCTGAGCGACGCCGACACGGCGATGTACCGAGTCAAGGCAGCCCAGCAGGGATATCACGAAATCTTTAACATCCACCGGCACCACGCGATGTCGCACCTGAATTTAGAAGCCGCCCTTGAGAATGCCGTGAAGCATCGGGAATTTGAGGCTCGCTACCAACCGATCGTGGCGTTGGATAGCGGCAAGATCACCGGGTGCGAGGCTCTGCTGCGCTGGAATCACCCTACCCGCGGTCTGCTCTCCCCGGCGGAGTTTATTCCGGTCGTGGAAGGAACAGGACTGATCCTGCCCATCGGAGAATGGATCTTACGAGCGGCGTGCGCCCAGGCCAGGCGCTGGCAACTCGCGGGGTTTCCTCCCATCATTGTCTCCGTTAACGTTTCTCCCCACCAACTGCGTCAAAGAGGATTTGCAGAGAGTGTCTCGAAGGTGTTGGCCGACACGGACTTGAGTCCCCATCTTCTCGAATTGGAGATGACGGAAAGAGTTCTTGTAGAAAACCCCGACGCGGTTTCCAGAACGATCGATGAGTTGGCTGCCTTGAGGGTAGGCATCGCCATTGATGATTTTGGGACCGGTTATTCTTCCTTGAGTGCTCTGTGCCGCTTCCCCTTCCATACTTTGAAAATCGACCGGTCCTTTGTGACCGCGGCCGGCAAGGGCGACGTCCGCAGCGTCGAAACCATTACAGCTCTGATCAGTCTGGCGAGAAGCTTGAAACTGACTGTGACAGCGGAAGGCGTGGAATCCGAAGATGAATTGGCATTCCTGCACGCCTTGCGATGTTGTCAAGGGCAGGGATTTTTCTTTAGCCGTCCCGTCGGTGCTCAGAGGTTCACGGAGATCCTGGGGCAAAGGCGGCGTTCACTGACTCAGCGGGAAACCGACCAGAGGGCCGAGCAACCCCAGAGCGCCGAGCAACCCCAGAGCGCCGAGCAACCAATGATCCAAGCTCCAGGCAAACACCAACTCGTCATCAAGAAGGCACAGAAGTCAAGTCGGAACTTTTTCGACATCGGAGACCGCCCTACCCGCAAAGAAATTATCGTCCCCGGCTGACGCTCACCCGAGCAAGAAGCCTCGCTCGCGCGTTTATCGCTCCATAGGGCGATCGTACGTTTCATGGCACCCCTATCGAGCCGGCTGCGAGCTTGAGGTCCTTCCCGCCGACGTTGGGGGATGGAACGATCGCGTCGGGAGGTTTATGGCTCCGGAGTGCTTGGAATGCCGAGTCTGTTCTCGAGAATGCGCCATGTCCACTGCTTTTTGGTATTGCTTGCGCGCTTCTCTATAGTCGTGCTGGCTGTGCGCCTCGTTCCCCGCCTCCTCCACTTTTCGGTAGACCTCTTCCTCGGGCAGCTTAAACGTAAGATCAAGGGCGTCTCTAGGGTTGGCAATCGACAGCACCTCGGACTTCGCCTCTATGCGTCCTTCGGCTCCGGCTTCGATCACGTAGGCTCCGAGAGTTAGTTCTCCAAAAAAGACCTTGTCCTTCCTGTTTGACTTCAGGACCTTCGGATCTTCACCTAATTGGGTATTGGTCAACCTGGTCTCGGCTTCTCTCACCGGCTTACCCTCGTGATCAACAAGAAGAACGCGTATTTCAGCGCCGAAAAGGGCAAGGCGGCTGACAAGGAAAAGTGTTGCGAAAAAACAATAGCTGCGCGCGGCAAATCCTCCCAATCGTTTCTTTTCCGGCTCCCCCCGGCGGTGTAGCTACTTGGACGGCTGTAGTTTGGTATCTCCTCCATAAACCCCGATCCAATGGTTGCTGAACCGTAGGTGTGACTCTTTTCCGCTCCTTCTAGGAACGGCCACTCGCGGCATATGGCAGCCTACACAATCGCTCGGTCGCTGCTCCTGACAAACGGCCTTCGGCGGATGTGTTCCTCCATTGTGACATCCTACACATTTTTGTCTGTAGTACGCCGGATCGTCGCGCCGATGGCGCTCGTGAGGATCATGACACGTCAGGCACGACAAGGCGCCGCCGCTTTTCTGAAAGCACTGACTCATCCCGAGATAAGGGGGCTGATGGCGGACGTTCCACGGATCGGTTAAGACGACGGTTTGATCGGCGTCAGGGAGCGGTGACACGTCCCACAGAATTCGTTCAACTTCCGCGCCGTTAGACGCTTGGGGTTGCGGATCAGTTGCTTGGACGCCGCGATCTTGTTTTGCGTCACGGCATCGAGGTGCCCGCTTCCCGGACCGTGGCAGACCTCGCAGCGCACTCCCGGCTCGTTGGGCGCAATGCCGTCTTTCGGCGAAACCGATACCGGGCCGGTCGAGTGGCACTCGAAACAGCTGGCCATCGCAATCCCGGGGCCGTGAGTCTTGTACAGGACACCCATTGCCAGTGCAAGGGTCGTTGCTTGCTGGCGTTCGTGGCCGGGTGTCATGTCCAGCGAGCGTGTGTCGGGGTAGTAGCTGAAAGCGTGCTCCAAGTAAACATCCCCCCGCAGTCGCGTCACAAATGTCACCGCGTGAATGCCTGACCCGAAGGCTCATTCAATCGGCAGCTCGGTCCGATACTCGCTGTCGAACGCCTCAACGGTGAACTCATCCCCGGCAGACGAGAAGTCGAACCAGTAATCGGGATCCCGAGACACCAACCTCAGTGGGTCGAAGGAAAGGGCGAGTGGATGATCAACCGCGCGGTGAAGCGCTTGTGCGTGGCCACTGTCGGATTGCCGGCCCAGTTGGGAAGGATGACAAGTCCCACAACTCTCCGATCCGATGTAAGTACTTTCGTCGTCGGCTAAGAGCGCAATGGAGCCTCCGGCCGTCAGCAACCAGATTCCAATCGACCCAAAGAGAACCCGTAGCGCCGGCCTTGATTTCACGGTCTTGTTTTTCGCGCGAGCCTCGCGGCTCGGTCAGGCCGTCGGCGGGCGCTCCATTCTGCCGGTAGCCTCCACCAGCGGTGCTCGGGCTCGCCCGATCCCCCGCGCTTCGACGGGAGCATCCCAATCTTAGCGAGTCAACGCTCCCGAGCCCTACAACGACGGCTCCTCCACCGTCACGTACTGATTGATTTCGACGCTCTCCAACACTTGCTCCTTACCTCGGGGCCAGGTGAGGACCACACGATCTACTTCACCGCACGACCCCAGGCCGAAGTGAAGCCGCTCGTCATGGCGGGAGACGTAACTGCCTCCGTTCCGCAAAGCCGCGACCCGCGCGTGGCCGCAGAATTCAATTCTTACTCTCGTCCCGATCCCGTCGCGATTGCTTTCAGCGCCCTTCAGTTTGAAGCCGATCCACGAATGGCCAGTCTCGGTTCTATTTTGAAGCAGTACCGGCGCTCCATCGACCGGAACCGCCAGCACGTCGACCTTCCCGTCATTGTCGAAGTCGCCGCTGCAGCCGCCCCGGTAGGACTGCGCCGGTACCGAAGGCCCTTCGATAGGCACAAACTTCCGTTCCCGGTTCTCGAAGATCGCCAACGGCTGAAAGTAGCCCGCCCTTGACGCTTTCCCAATGTCGGGGTAGATATGGCCATTCGCCGTCCAAAGGTCTTTATCCCCATCGTTATCAAGATCCGTGAACCCACATCCCCAGCCCAAATACGCGAGCGTTGCGGTGCCGAGCCCGGAGGCGGCCGAGATCTCGTCGAAGAAGCCGGATTGATTCCTACGGAAGAGCGGGAAATAGTCTTCCGAAAAGGTGGTCGTAAAAACGTCGGTCTTTCCGTCATTATCGTAGTCGCCCAAGGCAGCCCCCATGTCCGCCTGAGCTCGGCCATCCACGCTAAAGCCGACCCCGCTAGTCAGCGCCGACTCTTCGAAGCGGCCATCCCCGCGGTTCAGATACAAATAATTGGGAGAGGAGTCGTTGGCGACGAATATGTCCGGCCTCCCGTCGTCGTTAAGATCATCAAAGACGGGCGTGAACCCGTAGTACGCCTTTTCGTCCTTCACCTGCGCCAAATCCGTCACGTCGGTGAACGTTCCGTCGCCGTTGTTGCGATAGAGGACATCCCTCTCGCCCTTGAGCTGGCGAGGTCCGCAAAACACCGGCAGGTCCAAGTAGCGGCATACCGGGGCCGGCTGGTGCAAATCAAGTGAATGGATGTCGACATACCCGGCGATGTACAAGTCGAGATCCCCATCGGAGTCGTAGTCGCCGAAGGTGCTGCCGGTATGCCACGCTATCTCCTCACGCAGGCCCGCCGTTTCGGCAACCTCGGCAAACGTTCCGTCACCGTTATTCTTGTACAGCAAGTCGGCCCCGATGGTCGTAATCAGGATATCGACGTAGCCATCGTTGTTGTAATCCGCTGCGTTTGCCCCTGTTCCCCAAAAAGGATTCGAGAGGCCGGCGTCGCGGGTTACATCCTCAAACTTGCCGTCTTTCAGGTTCCTGTAAAGATAGACCGCCTGCGCCGAGGTCCGCCTAGGCTTGCCGGAAACAATATCTTTCAAGCGGTCCAGCGTGGAGCCGTTAACAATCAGGAAATCGAGCCAACCATCGTTGTCATAGTCGAAACAGGCTGTCCCACTTCCGTTGGCTTCAAAGATCCACCTCTTTTCCGGACCTCCGCATACCATCTGTGCGCGGATTCCGGCCTGAGGCGCCACGTCCTGGAGCGCAATGCCGGTCGTTTTATCTTCCGCGATGAGGTCAATTAGGGCCATTGGGACTACGGCCACAAAGAACACGGCGAAGATCGGAGAACGCCCCTTCACGGTTGCCTTAGCTTCTCGAAAAGCGCGAAGTGGCGCCGGGCTTGGTCGGGCTGCCCCATCTTGGTCCATGCCCGGTCGAGCAGGTAGTGCGCGTCCGCGTTCTCCGGGTCCGCTTCGACGACCTGGTTCAGCTGCCGCAATGCCTCCTCGAGCCGGTCGCTAGAGAGAAAAGCCCGTGCCAGTTTGACCCGCGCTTCCGGCCATGACGGCCGTCGCTCCAGCGCTTGTTGCAAGTATTGCACCGCTTCGGGGGATCGCCCTTCCGTAATGTGAAGCAGGCCTAGGTTGTAATACGGCCATTCCGACCTGGCAGGCTACCGTTGTTCGAGTCGAATCGCTCGCAAGTACGCATCTCGCGCACCGGCAAAGTCCCCCAGTGCTTGTTTGGTTTGCCCTAGATGATTGAAGGTCCTGACGCTGTTCGAATCCAGCTCAATCACTTTCTCGAAAGCTTCACGGGCTGCCGCAAAGTCATTGCCGTTGTAGAAAAGTCTGCCCAAGTGGTAGTGCGTTTCGGGATCTCGCGGGTCGAGTTCAATAGCGCGTCTCAACTCAGGTTCCGCCCGATCCGTTCGGCCCAGTACAAAGTGGCTTAGACCGAGAATCTTATGGCCTTGCGCATCGCCCGGCTCCATGGTCACGTAACGGGCCATCAAGGATAACGATTCCCCGTAGCGACCCGCACTGAACAGAAGGTAGCCCTTGAGGTAGATCGTCGATGCATCCCGCGGAGATATCTCCAGAAACGCATCCAGCGCGGCTTCGGCTTCGTTCCAATCATTTTTTTCGAGATAGCAGACCCCCAGGTTGCGCCGGACACGAGCCGCGGCGGCTTCCAAGCCCACTACTTGCTCCAGAATCTCGCTCGCTTCGTCGCAGCTTTTTTCGAGAATGAGTTGATTGGCTCGAAGCAGCAGTTCCTTCGACGGTTGCTGGGCGGAACTCGGAATGCCCTCAACGCCGAATCCAAAGACTAGACAGACGATCGTGAAGCAAGTACCGGCCGGTTTGCTTGACAGACAGGTCTTCAGCGGAATGGCTCGCCCGAACCGCGGCCCTATGCTTGGCTTCGCTGCCGGCGTTCCTGCGTCGACTCTCTTCGTCGCCCGGGCCGTTGCTCCCACTATCTAAGGTTACTAAAATACCGCTGTCGGGCTAGCCCGTTCTTGTCGCTAACTGACGGCCGAAGCACACGATAGACGCGGTGCACGAATTTCGCCCGTCAGCTGGCGAGAAAAGCGGGCGAGCCATGCGCCTGTGTTAGACTGAGGGGAATTTCACGGCTCTCCCGAGGTTTCTATGAAGCACCATATTTTATATGGCGGTAGCGTGTTTGTTTGTTTGGTGGCCGGCGCGGTGGCGGCTTTGGGTCAAACCCCAAGCGGCGGTTCGAGTGCCGCCGGGAAAATGGCGTTGATTGACATGAATACGGCCATTTCCAAGACACAAGAAGGCCAGCAAAGGCTCAAGGATCTGGAGGCCAAGTTCGCTCCCACGAGTACGCGGATTAAGGGCAAACAGCAGAAAATCGCCGACCTGCGGAGCCAGCTCAATCGTGGACGGAACACGATGAGCGATGACGCCCGCCGCAAGCTGCAGCGGGAGATTCAGGCTACCGAACGTGACCTGAAGCGCGAAACCGAGGATGCCCAGGCCGAAGTCAATCAGGAGCAGGGAAAGCTGGCGAATGAGATTGGAACCAAGCTCCTAGCGACCATCCAGAAATACTCCATCGATAAGGGCCTCTCCCTAGTCATCAACGTTTCCGCTCTGCCGAACTTGTCCGTTGTATTCGCGCTCAACGAACTCAATGTCACGGAAGACGTTATCACGTTGTACGATCAGGAAAACCCCGTGCCTGGCGCCTCGTCTTCCGCGCCCGCGGCAACCCCGAGTTCCCCCTAGCCCCAATACTCGTTAGTTAGGGCCGGTCCAGTCGCGCGGCGGCGTAGGATAAGTAGCCCACGGTGCAGCCGTAAGGTGGAACCGTGGGTGCAATGGCGGACTAGGCCAAGCCCCGGCAGGGGAGCAGGAAAACGCGGGAACTGCCCCGCTCAACCATTTCGACAACGGATTTCCTCCGGCCGGCTCCCGGGCGGGCAAAACGCTGAGTGACGAGTATTGGAGCCGTGGGCATTCGACGGTTTCACCGCGGGAGAACTCCAGAGCCTGGGCCAGGGCCGAGGGGAAGTTGACCGACCACTGCCGACTGGTCTTGCGCTGGATGAATTGGACTTTGGTGGGTAATCCATGGGGCCTCACGAGCGCTTTCCCCGCGCCAGTTTGTTGGCCGAACCCCAGTCCGACGCCGTGCTATGATCGGTTTGCGAGCGGCCACGGACCTTTCTCACCGTCCCTGGAAAAGCAGCAGCGGAGGGCGCGCCATGCCCCGCCGCTACAATTCTCCGACCTAGGCGGTCACGAACGGGATGCGTTAAGGGGGCGGTGACAGAAGCACGCACGAGCCTCTGAGCGCTCACTTCCCGACACTGCCGGCGTCCATAACCATAGGTCAGTATGATCCAGACCCTGTTTGGCCCCCCCCCCGACCCCGGCGTGCTCGACCGTTTCAAGACGGCGGTAGCCAAAACTCGGAACAACTTGGCCGAACAGATCGACAACGTTGTCGAGGGCCAAAAAGTCATCGACGATGATCTGCTCGACGAGCTCGAGATGGCTCTGATCGGTTCGGACATTGGTGTCCGTACGGCGACGGAAATCCTCGACGAGGCCCGGGAAAAGCTCAGCCGCCGGCAATTGGCTGATGGCGAAGAACTGAAAACGCATATCGCCGCGCATTTGCTTGAGATCCTCAACAGTGCACCGAAGGGAGAAGCGGCCGCTGTCCAGCCCCCCGAAGTCATCCTAGTAGTGGGTGTCAACGGGACGGGGAAGACCACGACCATCGGCAAGCTGGCGCATCGCTTCCACCAGGAAGGCAAGAAGGTGCTCCTGTGCGCCGGGGATACGTTTCGCGCCGCGGCGGCCGAACAACTCGACATCTGGGGTCACCGGACCTCAACCGAAGTCATCAAGCAGAAAGCCGGAGCGGACCCGAGCGCCGTGCTCTTCGACGCGATCGAGGCGGCTAAGGCTCGCGGCGCGGATTGCGTGATCGCCGACACGGCCGGGCGGCTGCACACGAAGTCGAACCTCATGGCCGAGCTCGAGAAGATGAAACGCACGGCGGAGCGCTTGATCCCCGGCGCTCCCCATCAAGTTCTGTTGGTACTCGATGCGGTCACGGGACAGAATGGGCTGGAGCAGGCCCGGCAGTTCACGGCGGCGGCCGGTGTAACCGGCCTCGTCCTCGCCAAGCTGGACGGAACGGCCAAGGGCGGAATTGTCGTTGCCATTGCCCGGAAATTGGGATTGCCGATCCGCTGGGTGGGGATCGGTGAACAGGCCGACGACCTGATGGAGTTTGACGCCAACACCTTCGTTCGTTCTTTGTTCGAGGATTGAGTTCCAGTAGCGTAGTTAGACATGGCAGCCGAGGATCTCGAATTCTTACGCGAAGCGCTCGATCTGGCGCGAAAAGGCCGAGGCCTTGCCAGCCCGAATCCAATGGTCGGGGCGGTCGTGGTTGGCCCTGACGGAGATGTGCTCGGACGCGGCTTCCATACCTACGAGGCCAAGAAACACGCCGAAGTGGCGGCGCTGGAACAAGCCGGTGAAGCGGCCCGGGGAGCCACGCTGTACGTCAGTCTCGAACCCTGCCCCCGCCAAGGCCGGACGCCGCCGTGCACGGAGGCCATCGCCGCGGCCGGAATCGTCCGCGTGGTAGCGCCCATCGAAGACGAGCACCCCGCCGTTTCCGGAAAGGGGTTCGCCCAGTTGAGAGATGCGGGTATCGAAGTCGAGCTGGCGCGGGAATTCGCCGAGCAAGCTCGCAAGCTCAACGAGGCGTTCTTTCGCTTCAGCAAAACCCGAAAACCCCTGGTCACCCTAAAAGCGGCCCTCACGCTGGACGGCAAGATCGCCGCGCCCGACGACAACACGGGTTGGATCACAAGCGAAGTCGCTCGGGCGCACGTACAGCAGGTGCGCCACGACCAGGACGCGATCATGACCGGAATCGGAACCGTACTGGCCGACGACTGCCTCCTGACGGACCGCTCCGGCCTCCCCAGGAGACGGCCCCTCCTAAGGGTGGTGGCGGATTCCCTGTTGCGGTTGCCGCTCGAATCGCGGTTAGTCGAGTCGTTCGCCGATGATCTGGTGGTCATGACGACGTCCGCGGCCCCCAGCAAGCGGCGAAAGGCGCTTGCGGAGCGGAGGATTTCGGTACAGACGTTCGATGGAGAGCACGGGCGGGTCGATCTGAGGAAGGTTGTCGGTTGGCTGGGCGAGCAGCAGATCCTTTCACTGCTGATCGAAGCCGGGTCGAAGCTGAACTGGGCGGCGCTCGATTCGGGCATTGTCGACAAGACGCTCTTGTATTACGCTCCTAAGATATTGGGCGGCGTTGATTCGCTGCCCCTGGCGGGAGGAGTAGGCCGGCGCAGCCGTGCGGGCGCCATTCAGCTTTCGAACGTGCGGACTTTTCCGGTCGGCCCCGACGAGTTTGCCGTGGAGGCTTACTGGCAACGATGACTGGGAGAGTGTCTGAGACAAGACTTCATGATCGTCTTTGCAGGATGTACTCGGCTTGACAGCGACGTGGTGCACGCTTTCAGCGTGCTGTGTCGGACTTTCCAGCCCGACATTTCCGAATCCACCCCGGACGCTGGTCGGAGACACAGGCTAGGGCTCCAGTTTCAAAATTCCAATGTTTACGGGCATCATCGAAGAGACCGGCGCCGTTGAGTCGCTCGATCATCAGAGCTCCGGCGCTCGGATGACGATTGGGGCCGAATTGGTCCTCTCGGATTTGGCGGTCGGGGGAAGCATCGCGGTCAGTGGCGTTTGCCTGACGGCGGTCGAACTCTCGGGCAAATCGTTCTCGGCCGACTTGGCCCCGGAAACGCTCGAGCGAACCTCACTGGGGGATCTCGAAAAGGGCTCGCGAGTGAACCTGGAGCGGCCGTTGTCGCCAAGCGGGCGCTTGAGCGGCCACTTCGTCCAAGGACACGTCGATGGGACGGGGGAACTGCTATCGCTGGAGGCGATCGGCGACGAGAACTGGTGGCTGCGCATCCGTGTTCCTCAGCCCTTGCTGCGCTACTTGGTTTACAAGGGCAGTATCGCCATCGATGGCATCAGCCTGACGATCGCGGAGCTCACCGACGACGTGCTAAGCGTAGCCGTGATTCCTCACACCTACGAGGTCACTTCGCTTCACGGCCTTCGCCCCGAATCGAAGGTCAACCTGGAATGCGACGTCATTGCCAAGCACGTCGAGCGGCTTCTGGAGACAATGAATCTCCCGGCGAAGTCGTCGCTGCAAGTCAAGGATCTCGAGGAGCAAGGGTTTTGAATTCCCTTCACGCAAGTATTGCTCACAGGAACACTGTGTCGTTGAAATGCGCGCTTAAATCAAATGTACGAAACTCTCGCCTCGTCGCCATATCGAGAGGCATGACCAATGGAAAGCAACATCCATTCACCCAGGATTTCCGTTTTGGCCTTGGCACGGCCACAGTATACATCCGCGCCGGCCCGAATGCCACGTCTTTTCGCGCTGAACCCTGCACATCCCCTCCGCCGGTAGGCGCCAGGGCTCGTCCGTCCGCTCACAGACGTTGATTGCGCGGCCTGAACGGCGCTGCGGCCGACACTGCTCCCTGCCAAACCTTTTTGGAGCCGAAAACTGTTGATCCTAGCCCGGTCAACGCTACCCGCTCGGCAGCGGCAGCGCCCAGATCCTGTGCAGCATGTCACCGAACAGCCGCCGGTTCAGATGCCCCTCGGCCAGCAGCAACCAGTAGTAGCGGGCATGCTTGACCAGCCGCCCGCCGGTCTTCATCAGCCGCTGCTGCAAGCTCGTCAGCGACCAGCTCTTGATGCTTGGTGGCAGTCCCAGCCGCCGCCACAGGTTGCCGAGGTTGTAAGCCAGGACGCTGAGTTGCAAGCGAACTTCGTTCGCGCGAAAACGATGGCACGACAACCGTGTCCAATTCGTGGCCTGCTTGCCTTCCTTGATCCACTGCTCGGCCGTGCCGCGCTTGTTGTAAAAGCGCACCACCGAGCGACTGGGCCGGGTCATGTTGGTGACGATGAAGCCGGGTTGCGCGAACAGTTCGCCCGGGTGGTGCTCAACCTTCGCTACGATGCGCCGCGGTTTGCTCCAACTGGCGGCCTGATAGCGGAAGCTCTTGTAGCGCACCAGGGGCTTGGCGCTCGGCCTGCCCGGTGGCCGAAACAGGATGTCCTCGATCTCCAACTCCAGGCTCTTGTTGGCCGGAATGCGAATGGCGTACTGTACTCCGCGTTCCTCCGAAGCCTCATAAACCTCCGGCTTGGCAAAGGCCGCATCGCCCCGGAAGGCGACCTGCTTGCCCGCAGCCTGTTGGCGCTCGATCTCCGGCAACAATAGCTCATCCCAGTCGTCGGCGCTGTGCACGTTGCCTGGACGCAGCTTTGCAGCGAGGCAATCACCATGACCGTTGAACAAAAGCAACGGATGGTAGCAGACCGACTCGAAGTGTCCGTTGTAGGCACTGCCTTCCTGTTGGCCATGGACCGGACTCTCGGTGGAGTCCATGTCCAGAACGACCCGCTCGGAGTCGTCGAACGCCTCCGCTTGCCCGACCAGCTCTCGGTTCAGCGCCATCAGCCCCAGTAGATTCTCTTCGCTCGCCAGCATCTCCGTCTCGAAGCCGTGCAGCGTCGAGGTCAAGGCCGCACCGCGATCCCAGATCTTCTGCGAACCGATCAGCCGAAACGTCGGATCGATCGAAACCCGCTCGGCGTCGTTGAGGTCCTCGTAGCCCGCCAAGCGGCTGTAGACCGACTGCCGCAACAGATCAGCGAGCGTGAACTGCTTGTTTGTGCCTTGCCGGGAGTCGCTGAGATGCTCGTCAATCAGTTCTCCGAGACCGAGCCGTTCGTCCAGTTCGCGAACCAAAATCAGGCCACCATCAGAAGTGACGTGCGATCCCTGGAAATCGACTTTCAACAAGCCGTTGAAACTTAGCTGGAATGGCTTGGTTTGTTTTTCACCCATTGGGTGTTGGCCTCCATGGCGTCCTCATCGGGCTCTAGCCCCTATGAATAAAGACGCTCAAGGCCGCTGGAAGGTCGGGATGTCAAACATCAAATTGAAAATGCGGGTTCACAACCAGATCCTCTTCATGAGGTGGAAGCCCGCCTAGGGAACCTAGCCGTTCGGTTGGAGGAGCACGACAAACGCCTGGCCGATCATAGGGCTTACTTCACTACCCTCTCCTCGATAGTCGGCATTGTCTTCACAATCGTCGTCGCTAGCGGTTCTGTAATCGGCTACCTTCAGTTTTCAAATGAGAAGGCAGCCCTGGAGTCTTTCAAGCAGCAGGTGCGGGAGGATATCGAACAACAATTGGGCAAGGCGAAGGACTCATCAGAAATCGAGATCTTAACGGCAACCCGCGAACCTATCGAAGCGCCGATCCCTGCAACTTTCAGAGAAGGAAATCCGGAAATTCAGTTCACCGTGGCCTTCAGAAACAAGGGGCGATCAATAGCAAGGATGACCGTGGTCAAGGTCTACACGCAAGACCCCCTGGCGAAGGGTGAAGCCGGAAGGAGCGATGAGCCTGACTATCCCTATGAATTCTCCTACCGCAAAGAGCACGGCAAACTCTTCTTCACCGAGTTGGCGCCGGGGGACGGGGACGACATGAGGTTCTGGTTTGCTGTTGATAATTTGAAAAGCGAAAAAGACAGGAGCAGGCTGCTAGGCACGACCCACGATGTAAAAATGAAGGTATATTACGGCCTGGATCACACATCGGAACAGGAGTTTAAGATTAAGCTGCAATAGGTATCTTAATTCCCCTAGCAAATAGGGCGCCACGACTCGAGCGTGCCCGCGGCACGGCAAGACGGGAAGGAGCGACCCAAGGGCCTGTGCCCCCGCACAGCCCCGCGTTGAGCCGGTCTCAGTTCAGTCGGTAGTTGACCTCGACATTCGCCCTCACGGTCACCGGTTCACCGTCCTTCGTTCCAGGCTTGAATTCCCATTGGCGAATGGCTTTGATGGCGTTGTTGTCAAGCCCTTCATTCAAGCTTCTTATCACTTGAATGTTGTGGGCCTTTCCGTCCGGTCCGACCTCGACGGCGAGTACGACCTGGCCTTCTGTTTTCGCATCCTTGGCCTGGTCGGTGTAGTCGGGCTCGACCTTGCGGAGCAGCCTCGGTGCGCGTACTCCCTCTTCACTTGTTCTATACGCCCTGGGCCTTACCTCCGCAACTGACGTTTCGTGCGGTTGCGGGGTTTGAAGGGAACACGACGACAGAGCCAGTTGAACGGCTAGGGCGAAGCACCCAAAGATCGCTGCGAGCGAAACAGTGAATCGGACTTTAGACATAGGAGATCCCTTGAGAATGAGCGCTACGCGCTGCGTTAGGTGTGGTTTTCGAGAGAAGGGTAGGCCTGGGGAGGCCTGCACGTGTAGTCTGGCGCTCGCCATCTGAGCCAGCGCTTCGAGGTAGGGTTTTCTCGCCTGGGTCGTCTCGATGACCTGCCGGTCGACAAGCTGCTCCCGGGCCAACTGAATCCGGCCCAGCACCCACCAAATCGCCGGATGAAACCAGAGGAAACCGCGGATGGCTTCTTCGAACAGCGTGAAAAGCCAATCGCTTCGTCTTACGTGCAGCAACTCGTGGCAGACGATCGCTTCTTGATGCTTCTCCTCCATTCTTAGAAAGCCTGCCGGGAGGAGAATGACGGGGCGGGACACTCCGAACGTCACGGGGCTTTGTATCTGTGCAGAGAGGCAAATTTGCGCACGGGCGCCTGTCAGAGAGGGGAGTTTTTCAATGAGGGCCGGAAGAGGCGAGATGCCGTGCGCCGTTTTCCGATAGGATCGCAGCCGAGCCAAGCCGATAGCCAACCAAGACAGCCGGATCATCACCCCAACGCCAAGCGCAGCCAGAAGGAAGAAATCGATCTCGTAACCGACACCCGTCAAGACGAACTCGCTTTCTGCGCCACCCGCCTGAGCAACTTGCCCAGCGGGTGGTACCTGCCAGGTCTGTATGGCCGGCAGCAGCAAACAAGTTGCCAGCAGCACCTGCCAGTAGGCCAGCATGATTCGAGGACGGCGGAAGCGCAGCAGGATGGGGAGAAGCGACCCGACGGCGACCAACACGGCGACCTGAAGGCTGTATCCCGCGATATTGTGTATCCAAAGGTTGGTATCCATCCTCTATTCGCCTTTCTGGATCATTCGCTTGATCTCTTCCAGATCTTTCTCTGACAGTCGGCGGTCTTCTACAAGGTGAACGAGCAGGGGGTGAGCCGACCCGCTAAATACCCGGTCGACGAACTCTCGTACCATCGCCCGCGTCACTTGGTCCTTGGGCCGGGACGCCTGATAGACGTAGGCGCGGTCCCGCCGGCGCTTCTTCAGGAACTTCTTCTGCTCCAGGATGTTCATCATCGTCATGACCGTCGTGTAGGCGATCTTGCGGCGTTTGAGAAGGACCTCGTAGACATCACGCACGGTGGCCTTGCCCAGCTCCCAAACCACCTTCATGATCTCCAGTTCTTGGGCAGCTAAGATGGCCTTCCTGGAAGTCATACTAATACATTAGTACTATGAAGATAAGATTGTCGAGTGCCGGCGGCAACGAATGTGAGAAAACTTACGTGCGCAGTCGCGGATCGCGGGGGTCAACGCCGCCAGGATCACAAGGTCCGAGCCAGTTCGACGGCTTTGAGCAGGGCGCGGGCCTTGTTCATCGTCTCGTCCCACTCTCTTTCGGGGTCGGAGTCGGCGACGATGCCGCCGCCGGCTTGGAGGTAGGCTTTTTTGCCCCGGACGACCATCGTGCGGATAGCGATACAGGAATTGAGATTCCCGGAAAAGTCCAGATACATCACGCTGCCGGAATAGACGCCGCGCCGGGAAGGCTCGAGCTCGGCGATGATCTCCATGGCGCGGACTTTCGGGGCGCCGGAGACCGTACCGGCGGGGAAGCAGGCCATCAAGGTGTCGAAGGCGTCCATGTCGGGCCGCAGCTTGCCCTGGACGCTCGAGACGATATGCATGACGTGCGAATAGTATTCCAGGATCTCGAATTCGGGAACCTTTACGGTCGAATACTCGCAGACCCGGCCGACGTCGTTGCGGCCCAGGTCCACTAACATGACGTGCTCGGCCAGCTCTTTCTCGTCGGACAGTAGCTCTTCGCCCAGCTTGCGGTCTTCGGCCTCGGTCGCGCCGCGGGGCCGGGTCCCGGCGATCGGCCGGTAGTCGACTTGCCGGCCTTGGACGCGGACCAGCATTTCCGGCGAGCTGCCCAGAATCACGCTGTCATCGAGGTGCAGGTAGAACATGTAGGGCGAGGGGTTGACCATGCGCAGGGCGCGGTAGATCTGGAAGGGTGGGACGTTGGGCTCCATCTCGAGGCGTTGAGAGAGCACGACTTGGAAGACATCCCCGGCGAGAATATACTCCTTTGCCTTTTCGACCGATTTGCAATGGCGCTGCTTGCCGACGTTCGATTTCACTTCCAGGGGCTTGGTCGCCGGGCGTGTTCTGGGGGGGCGCAAAGGCCGCGCAAGAACTTTTTCGAGCCTCGCGATGCGCCGGCAGGCGTCCCGGTACCCCTGCCGCAGCCTGCCCTTCCACTCGTCGCAACGGACGTTTGAGATGGCGTGGATCTGATGCTTGACGTGATCGAACGCCAGCAGGGTAGTAAAGAACGCAAAGACCGCGTCGGGCATCTTGACGTCGTTCTTGCGAAAAGGCGGGACCTTGGGCTCGATCAGGCGAATCAGATCGTAGCCGGCATACCCGACGGCCCCCGCCGAAAACGGAGGTAGTCCTTCGGTGCCAGCGGGACGAAATTCCTGCGTGATTTCCCGGAGAATCTCGATCACGTTGCCCCGGCGCCGAACGGTCTTGCCGCCGCGCTGAATCTCGACCCGCGTGCCGTTGGCGCGGACAATGAGAAACGGGTCAGCGCCCAAAAACGTGTAGCGGCCGATCTTCTCGCCGCCTTCCACGCTTTCGAGCAAAAAGGAATACTTGTTGCGCGCCGCCAGTTTCAGGTAGGCCGACACGGGTGTTTCAAGATCCGCCGTCAAGACCTTGTGCACGGGCACGACGTTGCCCTGCCGGGCGTGCTCCTCGAAGGCTTCGAAGTCGGGTGACATCAGGTTTTCGCTCCGAGTTGCTTCAGGACGGCGTTGCGCATGGCGGTCCGCGGCGCCTTATCTCGAGTCCAGATTTCAAACTGGGCGCAGGCCTGCTCGACAAACATCTCTAACCCCGAAATGGTCTGCTTGCGGGCGGCGCGGGCGCGGCGGATCAGCTCCGTCTCGAGAGGATTGTAAACGAGATCAAAAACCAGTTCGGCGGGAATCCGTTTGGGGAAGAAACAATCCTCGACATGCGGGTGCATGCCGAGGGGGGTGGCGTGGATCAAGACATCGTAGCCGGACCGGTCGAGCCGCGCCCGGTCGAGGGCTTCGACACCGCATGCACGCGCTAGGGCGCGGACGCGGGCCGGGTTGCGTCCGCTCAGCGTCACCCGAGCCCCTTTATCTCGTACGGCGAAGGCGGCGGCCCGCGCGGCTCCACCGTTACCGACGACCAGGACCGAAGCTTTGTTGAGCTTGATTCTTTTCTCGAGCGGCCGAGTGATACCTTCGGCGTCGGTATTGGTTCCGCACAGCTTGCCGCCGCGGCGGAAGACGGTATTCACCGCGCCGATCCGGTTGGCGAGCGCATCGACGGCGTGCAAATGCCGAACCACGCGCTGCTTATGGGGAAGCGTTACACTCAAGCCCGCCACGGGGAGCTTTTCCACCGCGCGAAAAAAGTCGCCTAACATCGCGGGCCGAACGAGGAACGGCAGATAAACGGCGTCCACACGCCTCACTTGGAAAGCTTTATTGTGGATCACCGGAGACATGGAGTGCGAGACGGGGTCAGCAATGACGCCGTAGACTTTGGTCGAGGCCGTGCACTTGTGTGCCCTATATAGCTTACGCAGAACAGTTGCCGAGAGCTGGCCCGGCGCGGTCGGTTGCACGGGGGGTTCACGCTTCCCCGCCCCATGGGAATCGGGCGCGGCGAAGACGAAGATGGACTTTCGCGCTAGGCCCAGGACCCGGCTGGGCACGCCCAGCTCACCCATCACCAGCAGGACCATCGCTTTTTCTGGGTGTGCGGCGGGCATTTCGAGAACTCGCACGTTGTCGCTCGGTTTGCGCGCCATCGTCGCCAGCTTGTAGATGTCGGCCGGTATCTTCTTTAATCTTCCTAAGGCTCGACTCAGAGCGGCGGTGCGATCAAAATCGTGATAAGAGATGATCAGCCGTGTTCGTCCTCGGAAGGGGTCGAGCGATCGTGGGGCTGCTTCAGCCGTTTCGATCTCGATATCGATGAGTGCGGCGCCGGCGGCGACGGCGGCGTCCAAGATCTCGATCTGCCGCTCGATATTCGCTCGGAAGCCTCCGCCGTTTTGCCTACGCCGACACGTAGCAAGGATAACCGTACCGGGATAGCGCCGCAGGATTCGGCGGATCACGCCAATCCCGGAAGGGGGATCGTCGAGCAGATCCAGGCGGAGTTCCAGGAAGCGCTCGCCGCGGTCACATGCGTCGAGCGCCAGGCGCTGGAGCCGCGATTTGTCCTTGCACCCGAGCGCGACGCAGATTCGAGGTAAGTTGTTGAGTTTAATCACGCCTTCATTAGCCACGTCTTCGGGGGATTGTAGAATATCACAGCTTCTGGAAAGCACCTGGTGAGAAAAGCGGGCTAGCACCCGAAAGCATACGATTAGGATACTCTCGCGGGTGTAACTGCACTTGTATTAGTTGATGATGACAGGCACCGAGGCCAGATCCTCCGACGTGGCCGTCGCTCATGGAGGTGGGCTCTCACTCAAAGCCAACCACTTCTCAGGCGCCTGTCTCAGGCACGGTGGCCGAGCGTAACCGGGTAACGGAGGGTCTCCGACGTGGCCGTCGCTCATGGAGGTGGGCTCTCACTCAAAGCCAACCACTTCTCAGGCGCCTGTCTCAGGCACGGTGGCCGAGCGTAACCGGGTAACGGAGGGTCTATCGCCTGCTTCGAGCGTCAGCTCGTGAGAAAAACGGGCTCGGGAAATACCCGAGCTTGGCTCGAATCCGGCCTTTCTTAAGATTCTTCACCGAGACTTCGATTTTTCGCCAGCGCCGCTCGGTTGGCTGGGGAGCGCGGTAGGCCAGCATGTACATGTGCTGCACATCCAGTGATATGGCCTGGAATATCTTCGCGGCTTGCTTTGAAGAACGCATGGCATAGGCGATCCCTCCGGTCATTTGCGACAGGTCCTTGAGCCGAGCGACCAAATCCCTGCTCTCGAGCGCCTCGCCATGAGCCACCGTGTAGACAGGTATCCCCGCCTTCTTGGCGCGGTTCATGGCAGCCGCGGGATTGAGAACGCTGGCGTTGTCCTGTCCGTCGGTAAAGACGACCAGGGCCTTCTTCCCGGCGCGCTCCGACAATGCCCGCGTGACGAAAGAGATGGCGTCGAACAAGGCGGTCCGACCCGCCGGCCGCGTTCGCAGCACGGCCCGTTTGGCGGCGCTTTTGTCGGTCGTGAAGCCCTGTAAATTGCGCACGGTGGAACTCATCCCGTAAATCCCCACCGAATCTCCCTCGCGGAGTTCATCGATCAGCAGCAGAACCGCCCTTTTGACTACGGGCAGTGCCTTGTGCATGCTGCCGGAGGTGTCCAGTACGAGCGCGCAGGTTAAAAAAGAGCTTTCCGTTTCAAAAGCCGCGATCGGGCGTTGTTCGCCTTCGTCTCGGACTTCGAACCGCTCCCGCGTGAGGCCCCGGACATGTTGCCCCCGGTGATCGTAAACGGTAGCGTACACTTCGACGAGGCCGACTTCCGATTTGAACACGGTGACCGGTTCGTCGAGTTGCGCCCGGACCGTTTCGGGGCTGCACTGCCACAGCAGCCACAGCGCGACAGAGAGTGTCCATCTGCTTGGCGGCAAGGGCTAGAGACCTCCCAGTAACGTGCTTTGGTCCACGGTCGAAAAGGTTCTGACGACCGGCTGCCAGTCCCGCAGGTCGTTCATTCGCAACTCTCTCAACAGCCGGGGTGCAATGCTCATAGCGAGCGTTCCCATGGCAGCCGCCGGAACACCGGCCCGGTCCATCTGTAGTGCCAGGTAGAGTTTGAACTCGGCCACTCTCTCTCCGATCAGCGACGGCATCACGTAGCGCGCGTACTCCTCGTAGGGGGCTGTCGCGGCGAGCTGGGGACGGGCTAGGTTCATCGTCTCCAGGGCCGGGCAGCCCAGCCACTGCCGGCCGGAATCGCCGCCGGCGCCCGCCATGCGCCGAACAGCGAGGGTAACCGGCGATTCCCACGGGTCGGCCGTGTAGCGAGCCTGGTAACTCTCGGCCAGAAAGTACAAGTCACTCAAGGTCACCGAGTCCCAGACTGTCCGCCAGGATCAGCGGCCCGGCCACGCGCAAGATCCTCGAGCGGGAATACCAGCAGTACCAGCAGCGCGAATACGAGCGGCTTCCGCTCAATCGCAGCCAGTAGAGATCTTCGCCATTTTAACGAGAAAAGCCCTAGTGTAGACTCTGCCAGATCGCGCCGCAAGCGGGGTTTCCTGGCCGCCTGAACAATCCACTCCCGAGCGAGCAGGATTTTCAACCCGAACAGGCGCAAGTGGCGTTCCCGCAACTGTCCCCAGTCGGTCGCCCGGAGGCAGGCGAATTGCGCGTCCGCGACGTACTCGCTGTAGGGCGCCGACGCGCCCATGCTGTAACGCGCCATCTGACCTGCCGCGCGGGGGAAGTCGGCAAATCCTCCGCGGAGATAGCTGCCGTCGCTCGACGAACTCGGCAACTGGAGCCTCGAACTCGGAAAGAGGTGAGTTCCCCTCAGGTCCCTGGACACAAATCGATGGCGGCGCAGCAGCAAGGGATCCTCGGAGACCAATAAATCGTCGGGGCTCAGAAAGTAGGCGTATACAATGCCACTCAGGGCAAGTGTGACGTGCGGATTCAATTCGTCCATCAACTCGCTCGCGATCTGCCGCCGGGTGTTTTCCCCTTCTCCCTTTGCCGGCGACCGGCGCAGGCGGTCGATGGTTTCCCGCAACTTGCCGGCCTCGAATTTCTCGAGGCTGGCCCGCTCCTCATCCTTCAGCCTGAGCGATTTGGGAATCTCGACCGTCAACAAGCCGTCCGCGTGAGAGGCCACCGTGTCCAGATGCTCGCTGGCCCGCGGCCCGCCCTGAACAACTTTTTCCAACGCGTCGGTGAGCCTCAGGAGAGTCTTGAGGGAAGTTACATTCTGTAGCTCGACGACCTCCTTGAATTTCTCGTGCCGCAACTTCCCGGTATCCACTTGGTAATCGGCGGCCGCGATCGTAAACGAGACCGGTGTCTCGGGGCCCAGCAGAAGATAGCGGATCGCTTGGTCAGGATCACGATAGGGCGTCTTCTCTGACGTGATTTCCAGAATTTTCCTGACGGCGTTCAGCGAGATCGCGGCAAACGCGCCGGGCGTGGCCGCCTGCGTAAAGCTCTCGCACAGATAACCGAACAGATCAGCCGCCTGCGCCTCGCTAAGAGCGCCGGACTCCTGGAGTTGGCCTAGCAGCCGGACCACAGCATGGAACTCCCCAAGCGCTTGATTTGCCTGTACGAGAGGGAGAGATCTCATCTTTTCCGAAAACTCGAAAAAGCGCCGGAAGGCGTCTTGGTCGAAACCCGTGAGAACTGCGAAATAGGGGTATACGGCCTCGTGCTCCCCGATATTCTGGGCCAGCATCAGTGCGGAGATCTCATCCAGAGGCCGACTCCGTCTGGCGTCGATCCGCGCCACCGCGACGAATTTCTCAAGCTGCGTTCGAGCTCCGCTGGTAGTCTCGAATCGGGTCCTAGCGAGCCGCAGGAGAATCTCATCCTCCAGCTCCGGTGGCGCGACTCTCGAGAGCTTTCCGGTCAACCTGCGAGAGCTCACTTCACCCTTGGTCACCATCCAAACCTTGGGACTTCCCGGAAAGTGAACTTTGCCTTGCGCGTCGAGTGGAATTTCACGAAAGAATTCGGCGAAAGAGCTTCCACGCATCGCCGCCGACCCGTCGCCCAGCTCCGGCGCTTCTCGAAACAGCCTGTAAAACTTTCTGATCCTGGCGGGGCTAAGCGTAAAGAAGCGTTGGCGTTCGTGGTCCAATTGGGCAAGCGTGAAAAAGAAGGCGAGCATCTTGCCGCCGTCTTTTTTCAGAAGCGACAGATAAAAGCCGGCCGGCTCGTCTGGGGACGCGCCCACTAAATCGGTCCAGAGGTGTTCGGCTCCTTGGCCTCCCGGAACGAACGCTCGGCCGTTTTCAATCGTGATGGCAGGGGAGTAGAGATGCAACAAGTCGGCGAACCTGTTGGCTAGTTTCTTGAGACCGACGGATTGAACGAGAGCCACAGCCGCCCGTTCATCCATCTCGCTTAATCCTACGTAGAGTTTGGCAAGCCGGGTGTCCCGCGCCAGCGCTTCCGCAAAACCTCCGATGAAGTCCTGCTCGTCATGGAACGCCTTGCGCCAGGCCTCTTCCCCGAACAGAAGGCCGGCGCTTCCGGCTGGGATTTCAAACTGAAAATCCCGTCCCTGCTCGAGCGCTTCCTGCATGCCGACCTCGTCAATGGCCAGGGCCGATGCGGTTTGCTGGCGGAGCGAGTGGGCGGCGCCCTCGCCGGGCTCGAGTCTGACTCGTTCCCCCGAGTAGCGGAGTTTCCAACCCAGTTCGTGCAGGATTTTTCTCGATCTCTGGCGCCCGGCCTCGTCGGAGACGGTAAGCGTAAGAGTGAATGCATCTTCCCCTTGTGCCGCGAGAGCCCGCAGTTTGGCGACTCGCTCAAAATGGCCTACGATCTGATCCAGCCTCTCCGCGGACAAGTTCGCGTCGCCGATCCCCTTGATGCGAATGATCGCCCGGCAGTAGTCGGCTACGAACCGCTCCGGCGGCGAGGCGGGGTCGGCGCCGGCCATACGCGCCAGCGAAGCCGGTCCGCCTGGGATGTCCACGGCGGCGGAACTCGATTCCGTGGGCGCCCCGATGAGGTCCGGGTCTTGATCCCCCCCAACATCTCTTAGCTTGTCGGTGAACCACCGACCCTTCGCGAGGTTCCCGTCGCGAAGCGAGACAAACAAGCCCCGCCGCAGCGCTTGAAGGTAGTCGGAAGATGCCGGGCCGCTATGACTAAACGCATCCGCCAGCTCTGCGTACACGGAGGAAGCCTGGGGCCCGAACAACTCTTCCGTCTCGGCGAGTTCGCGAAGCAGCCGGAGGTCTCCTAGGGCCTCGGCGGCCTCTCGCAACTTCCGTCGCCGCGCGTAGTGTCTTCCGAGCCTTTCGAGTAAGTCGGCCTCCATCAGACGAAGGCGAACCGACTCAGGCCTCTTGGTGATCCCTCTTCGCGTCTGGCGAAGCGCGGCCTCGAGATCTCCCTTTTCGAGGAGGAGCCTCGCTAACCCATAGGGGCCCGGTTCGTAGTCTGGATCGGAGAACTCGCCGCCGGTTTCCGGCGACTCGACGGCCACAGCGGCATCGCCTGTCTTGCCGGTGGCGCCGGCAGTCTGTCCCCGCGCGGTCTCGACGTCGGATTTTTCGGGGACTGCTTGCGGGGAAGAGGGCGCCGGTTGGGCGGGAAGCCGAGAGACGGCCCCGACGGTAGCGACTGACAGCAACAGCCAAAATCGCAAAGGATGCATTCTAACGGCTTCTGCTCGCGCGACCCGGGGGTGCGTCGCGCCGGCCCATCTCGGAAGAAGCCATTCTAGCCCACTTTTCTCACCACGTGGCGAGGCGAAGTGCGTGAGAAAGTCAGGATAGTCCTAGACGGGACTAGTGTGGGAAGCGGTTGGGTGTACGTCAAGTTAGTGCCAAGAGACCGGGAGGCCTTCGACATGGCGGAAGTTCAGTTCGCGGGCGTTCAGATAGGCGGTCTCGGAGGTTGTTCCAACAGTTTCCGCCAGCGGTCCATGGACCGGCACCTGATAGCCGTCTCCCGCGCTGAACCAGATCCGCGCCAGGACGTGACCCTCTCCAAAGCGCTTGAAGACCAACTGCGGTTCGGTTGCGAAATCGCCGGCTTCGACGTGGCCCGCCGCGACGGTCACGCAGTAGACCCCATCCTCACAGATGTCCAGGACCTTCGACTCGCTATTTCTGTGCACGAGGTAGTTGCCGGCCGGCATGGTCCTGTCGCCGACAACGAATTCAAACGGAATCGCGACGCTAAGATCGCCAGGGGGTTGGCGGGTAAATGCCTGCGCTCGCCAAAGCCGCGAACATCATCTATATGGCTGAAACTCGAATGGCTTGGTTGTTCATCGTTTTTTCCTCTGCTTTCCTTTGGAATCTCATTTCGCCCAGTCATGGAGCACCTGGCGTGCCATACGGGGAAGGCCCGGGCCAAGGATTGCGAAATCCCCTTCAACCTATTGATTTCAAGAAGGATAACCCCGCGACCCCGTTTCACGATGGGACTTGAGTACATCGGGGCAAGGCGGCGGGCGCTATCCGATCGGATAGTGCTGCTAACGATCCAGATAGATGGAGGGCGGCCGAGCGAAACGCTGCTCGATCTTGCTCCATCACAAATTCCGGGGAGACGAACTCGAATTGCTAAGGTGAAGGCATCTCCGGTCCTAGTTCGCGGATCAGCAATGAAATCACTGCACCAAAGTCTTAGGTTTCTAGGCATCGTTTTTGGCCTGGCGCTCATTGAGCTTGCCACCGCGCCTTCGCACGCGGCAGTGAAAGATACTTGGAGCGGAGTGCAGCGGATCGTAGCCGTCGGCGACGTGCACGGCGATTATGAGCAGTTTGTTAGAACGTTGCGCGCGGCGGGGATCATTGACCCGCAAAACCAGTGGGCGGGTGGAGAGACTCACCTAGTGCAAACGGGCGATATACCTGATCGCGGGCCGGATTCCCGCAAAACCATGGACCTTCTCATGCGGCTCGAAAAGCAGGCGAAAAGGGCCAAGGGCTTCGTTCATGCGCTGATCGGCAATCACGAGGCGATGAACCTGTACGGCGATTTGAGGTATGTTCATCCCGGCGAGTATGAGGCCTTTCGACAGCCGGATTCGGGGGAAGTTCGCAACGCCCATTATCCTCCCGGCTACGCCGAACACCGCCTCCAATTCGCTCCCGACGGGAAGTACGGCCGGTGGGTGGGCCAGCACAACGCCATCGTCAAAATCAACGCCATTCTCTTCCTCCACGGAGGCATCGGACCGGATTACGTGCCGCTGACCGTTCCGGAAATCAATGATCGGGTTCGCGGCGAGCTTGCGGATTTCAACAAACTAAGGGGCGGACTTGTGATGGATGCGCAGGGTCCATTGTGGTACCGGGGGCTGGCGCAAAACGAGACAGAGTCTGAGGGGTCGCACTTGCGAGCTCTCCTTGAGCGACATGGCGCTAAGCGGATCGTCATGGGGCACACGAGCGTTGCCAAAGCCGTCATGCCCCGTTTCGGCGGTCGAGCCATCTTCATCGACGTCGGCATGTCGGCATTCTACGGGGGCCCGCCAGCCTGCTTGTTAATCGAGGGAGATGAACTCTTCGCGATCCACCGCGGCGAGAAAATCCCCTTGCCGACAACAGATTCGCCCAAAGCCCTGCTCGCCTATTTGAAGAAGGTTGCCGCGTTGGACCCCGCTCCCTCGCCGCTGGCGAAAAACATCCAGAGACGGAAAGAGAAGCTAAGAAAGACTAGCCCGCTTTTCTCACCACCCGACGGCCGAAGCACGCAATAGGCCCGCTATTACTTCGTGGCGCTCGCCGTACTCAACGTAGGATTCAAGTACGCCCGCATTGCTCGAGAAGCGGGGTGCCGCGCGCCTTGTACTGACGGGCCTCTGACGCGCTTCGCTTCGCCATGTGGCGAGAAGAGCTGGCTGGAAGAATAACTATCGCGATGTTTGGATTCATGACGTCGAGCGGCCCGTGAAGACTCGTTTTACTTTCGACAAGAGATGGGATTCGGGGGTGCTTTGGTCGCCTTCGGGAAAGCAAGTTACATTCTACTCCGGAGCTGAGGACCACCGTCACTCTCACTCGTATACCCTCTCCAAACCCGCGGATGGCACCGGTGAGGAAACAAGGCTGCCCCATGAGATACGCTTCCCGTTGGACTGGTCCCCGGACGAACGGCACCTCTTGGGCACCCAGCCCCAGGAAGGTCACCGGGACATCTGGTACGCTAAACGCAAAGATGACAGCACCTACGAAGCAGCTCCTTTCCTGCAGGGGCCGTTCGAGGAACGCGCCGCCAAGTTTTCCCCGGACGGCCGCCTTGTGGCCTACTCGTCGAATGAATCGGGCCGCTACGAAGTCTACGTCCGGCGTTTTCCCGATGGCGGCGGCAAGAGGCAGGTGTCGCAAAACGGCGGCGGCCAGCCGCGCTGGAGTAACGACGGTAAAGAGATGTTTTACGTCGAGGACGACTGGCTGGCGGTGATTCCGGTGACGATCACGCCAAGTTTTTCGGTAGGTTCTCCCCGGAGATTATTCCAATCCGCGGGATTTAGGGGTGAATACAGGGGCACGGACGCCGTACGGCCCTCTTACGACGTCTCGGCCGACGGCCAGCGCTTTGTCATCGCCGAACCCCTCGAAGACGCGCCGCCACCGGTTATCCGGGTGGTCCAGAACTGGGCCGCGGAATTTCAGGGGAATAGGTAGAACGAAGTTGGCAGAGGATCGCGGCAAGGGCAAGCGCGCGGGCGCAGCCGCGGGACCACGTGCCGTCGGCCCGCGCTCTGACGGGGGCGGTTTCGGGGCGTGGTCCCTTGTGTCGCCCATTCCAGGGCTGCCCCGAACTGCTCCTTCGCCGAAAGGGCCGGTTCCCTCTTGCCCCTGAAGGGGACATAGCTGCACAGAGATGAAATGAGGAGGCTCGCCGGCCCAGCTTGCAGCTTTTGAGGCATGCGGGCGCGATGAATCGCGCCCCTACACCCTTGACCGCGGGCATTTGCTTCCCCTCCCGCCGGCCACGTGGTGAGAAAAGCGGGCTCGCCCGGATTTCTCACCACGTGGCGACCTTCACGAGTGCTGACCGCTCTGACCGCCATCTCACCCCGTAGACTGTGACCGATATGGAAGAATAGGTCCCTCCACGCCTATGCTGTCGGCGATTTCTCCCACAACCCTTTTCACACCGCAGACCAGCCCCAGTCGAGGGGGGAACACCCTAGGCGGGGACCCCGCGAACCAAAGCGCCGGCGGCCGCGGCGTCCCACATTCGAAAGTTGCGGACCCGAGCAACCCCGACGGCCCGGATCGAACAGAAGCCGCCGGCCATAGAGAGCCGGACCGGATTACATCCGGCGGGTTGACAGCTGAAGAGCAAGCTGTCGTGGCCGAGCTCAGGCAGACCGATCGCCAGGTTCGAGCGCACGAGCAAGCGCACTTGGCGGCCGCCGGCGGACTGGCGAGGGGTGTATCGTTCACTTACGTCACGGGACCCGATGGTCAAAGGTACGCCGTCGGCGGTGAAGTCAGCATCGATACCTCAACCGCGGGAGGGGATCCCGAAGCGACGATCCGCAAGGCGCAGCAGATTCGCGCGGCGGCCAACGCCCCGGCGAATCCTTCGTCGCAGGACAGACAAGTGGCTGCTCAGGCCGGCCAGATGGAACAGGCGGCCCGTGTCGAGCTCGCTCAGCAGGAGCGTGAGAAGATCGAGCAGAGGACGCGAGCCTTGCAGGCCCGGTCTTTTGATCCTCGGGACAGCGAGCGGATCGGCACTATCCTTTCGCTGCTGGCTTGAGGGTTTTGGTGTCCAACCAGTCTTTCACACCGCGGCAGCGCCTTGTAGCACAAGCCGCCAACGCTGACCCGGCGGACGGAGAGGGAGGGCAAGTCGTTGAAAGGACAAGTCCGTCCCCCCTCCGCCGGGAGGATTGCACGTGCCGCCGACTTTCGCCGCGAACCGTTAGGATCTGAAATCCTTCTGATATAATAAGGCCCAATTCGAGCAACAGGCTCACCCTCCTTTCCGGTTCCGCAGCCGTGGGAAAAAAGCGCCACCAGGTTTCCCTGATCGCATCCATCGTTCTGCTGCTGGTTCTTATCGTACTTGCCTTTTGGCAAACTTCGTTCGCATTCGAGCTATTCCTCCCTGGCCGGCCGGCGGAAACGGTCGTCTTGTGGGGGATTTCGATGCTCATCGGGCTGGGCGTGTTCGCGCTGGGGTTCATGGTTTTTCGCAGTCTCCTGAAACTCTACATCGAACGGCGCGTGAACCGCTTGGGTTCGAAAATCAAGACCAAACTGGTGGTCGGGGCGCTGGGCTTGTCGATCTTGCCGGTGGTCTGCCTGGTGGCCTTCTCCTTTTACTTCTTGAATCGAACGTTAGACAAGTGGTTTAGTTGGCCGACCACACAGATTCTGGACAATTCCTTGGAGGTTGCCCGCGAATTGAACGACGTCATGAGACAGAAGGCCGAGACGGACGCGCGATGGATCGGCTCGATCCCCGACGTGGCGGCCGTGCTCGACGGGCGCCGACCGAGCGCGGGGTTCCAGGCCGCGATCCAGCCGCTCATCGATAGAGGCGAATTCCAGTATGTAGCGTTACTGCGGGCGGGTGACGACAGGGCGTTTGTGGAGTTCGGCGAGGAGGAATTACTGCCTCCGGCTCCGCGGGAGGCAGTAGAAGGCGAGATCGTCTCGGGCCTCACCGAGGACGAAGACTACGTTTACGCCCGAGTTCCCATTCGATCGGGCGGACGCGAACGGGGCGTCGTCGTCGTCGTGCAGCAGATTCCGCCCGACGTAGTCGCCGGCCGTTCCGCCATCCAGGAGCACTACGACGCCTATAGTAGTTTCCACGGCGAAAGCCGCCGCTATCGCTACTTTTATTCGGGTCTGCTGGGTCTGATCGCGATCTTCGTCATTTTTGTGGCCACTTGGCTGGCCTTGTTCCTCGCCAAGCAGATCATCGTGCCGATCGAGGCGTTGGTCCAAGCCACGGGACAACTTTCGAGCGGCCACCTGGACTACCGCGTTCACACGCCCGCGATCGACGAGTTGGCGGCCCTGGTTCACTCCTTCAATCACATGACGCAGCAGTTGGAATCGAAGACCCATGAGCTGCAAGAGAGCAACCAGGGTCTTGCGCAGGCCAACGCTGAGTTAGACGATCGCCGGAGCTTGATCGAGGCCATCCTGGAAAGCATCACCCCGGGGGTTGTCTCCGTGTCGGCGGAGGGTGAGATCCGAAAAGTGAATTCTTCGTTGCGCCAGATCTTCCCCGCCGAGACGGTCGAAAAAGCCAAGCATGTGGCGGATCTTTTCTCGGAAGAAGACCGCGCTGAACTCGCCTATATGATGAACCGCGCTCAACGCATCGGGTTGGCCGGTCGGGAGTTCACGGTCAAGCGGGAGGGACAGATTCTGCACCTTGCGGTAACCGTGTCGGCGCTCGAGAGGGAAGCGGAACACGAACGCGAAGAGCCGGGGTTTGTCATCGTTCTCGAGGATACGACGGAGTTGTTGCGGGCGCAAAAGTCCGCCGCCTGGAATGAAGTCGCCCGTCGAGTGGCTCACGAAATCAAGAATCCGCTTACCCCGATCGCTCTTTCCGCCGAGCGCATGAGCCGCTTGTTGGATCGCTTTCGAGCGGCGGCCGGCGCCGATGACCGCCTGAAGATCCAGGAGCAATTCACAAAATGCGCCGCCACCATCGCCCGCGAAGTGGAAACGCTCCGAGACCTGGTGGACGAGTTCTCTCAATTCTCCCGTTTTCCTACCGCCCAGCTGATGCGCGCTGATCTTAACAGTGTCGTCGAGGAAGCGGTCGATGTTTTCCAGGGGCGTCTGGACGGAATCCTACTGCGCGGGGAGCTGGGGTCCGGCCTGGCCGAGGTTTTCATCGACCCGCAACAGTTCAAACGAGTCGTGGTCAACCTTATTGACAACGCCGCCGAAGCGGTCAAGGACTCCTGGGTACGCGAGATTCTTATCTCGACGGCGCCCGGCCCGCTTCCCGATACCGTCGAGCTCGTGGTAGCGGATTCGGGAAGCGGCATCTCCCCCGAAGACAAAGAAAAGCTCTTCTTGCCTTACTTTTCCACCAAGAAACGGGGTACCGGCTTGGGGTTGGCGATCGCCAGCCGCATCCTCAGCGATCACGGTGCGGCGATTCGCGTCGAAGACAACCGGCCGGCGGGAAGCCGCTTCATCATCGAAGTTCCGACCGCTGAAAGTCGGGCAGCGGTCGCGGCGGGGGTGGAGGCGTGAAGAAGGGCAGGGTCCTGGTGGTCGACGATGAACCGGGGATCCGCGAATCGTTGTTGGGGATCTTAGAAGACGAGGGCTATGAAGCAGCGGCTGTCGGTACAGGCGAGGAATGTCTCGTGCATCTGGAAGAAAAAATCCACCATGTCGTCTTGCTCGACATTTGGCTGCCGACCATCGACGGTCTGGCCACGCTGGAGCAGATTCAGGCTCTGGACCCGACTCAGCGACCCGTGGTGGTCGTCATTTCCGGACACGGCACGATCGAAACGGCCGTCAAGGCCACCAAGCTAGGCGCCCTCGACTTCCTGGAAAAGCCGCTCTCGCTCGACAAGGTAACCGTTGCCGTCAAGAACGCCCTCGATCACCGCCGCCTGGTGATCGAAAACCAGACTCTTCGGGAGCGTACCGGCTCGGGACTGGAAATCATCGGCGATAGCGTGCCGATGAAGGCCTTGCGCCAACAATTAGCCCTGATGGCGCCCACCAACGGCCGGGTGCTGATCTACGGCGAGAGCGGGACCGGCAAAGAGCTGATCGCCCGCGCGATTCACTCGCAAAGCCAACGCGCCAAAGGGACTTTCGTGGAGGTCAATTGCGCCGCCATCCCGGAAGAGCTCATCGAGAGCGAGCTGTTTGGGCACGTGAAGGGATCTTTCACCGGAGCGCACGAAGACAAGGTTGGGAAATTCCAGAAGGCCGACGAGGGTACGCTTTTTCTCGACGAAGTGGGCGACATGAGCTTGAACACGCAGGCTAAGGTTTTGCGGGCGCTCGAAGAACAGCGCTTCGAGCCCGTCGGTTCCGGCAAAACAGTCCAGGTGGATGTGCGAGTCATCGCCGCTACGAACAAGAATCTACAGGCGGAGATCGCGCACGGCAACTTCCGCGAAGATCTTTTCTACCGCCTGAACGTCGTTCCTTTCTCCGTGCCTCCCTTGCGTGACCGCGCCGAAGACGTTCCCGTGTTGGCGGACTATTTTCTCAACGAATTCGCTTTCGCCTACGGCCGCAAGCCCAAACGTCCCACGGCGGAAGCCTATCAGGCGCTCGGAGCCTATAGCTGGCCCGGCAACGTGCGCGAGCTGCGCAACCTGATGGAAAGAATCGTAATCATGACCCGGCAAGTCCGTATCGGTGTCGAACATCTGCCCTTACCGTCGGAGGGAGGCGCGCTTTCCGGCAATAGAACCTACATGCAGCCGTTCCCCAGTCTCGAGGAAGCGCGCAAAGCCTACGAGCGCGAGTACGTCCTGAAAACCCTCGCCGAATGGAACGGCAACATCAGCCGTACCGCCTCCGCATTGGGTCTCGAGCGCAGCCACCTCTACCGCAAGATGAAAGCTCTTGGGATTTCACCGAAGGAACCGCGGACTTCCGGCTTGGAAGCGCAGGCGACCTCCACGGGAAGAACGGGTTCCTGATTTTCACTCCGGCAATCGTCCGGCCGCGGTCGAGATCTTCGGTGTAGAGCCGCGTCGCTTCGAGAAGCCGACACGACGATCGGGGCATCCCAGAAGGATAACGACGCATCCTCGGCCAAACAGGCCGCATCCCCGATGGCTGCATAGTCAACGACAAAGAGCGGCCAGGCCGTAAAGTCTTCGAGCAGTGCCAAGGCTCGCGGCAACAGTTCGTGCACATCGCTGAGCGTACAGTATGTCGGCAAGCGGGCGCGATCAATCGCGCCCCTACATCCCCGACGGCGAGCATTTGCTTCCACTCCCGCCGGTCGCTGGTGAGAAATGCGGGCTAGTTCCGAGGCTTCTGATAAGCTACGCAAAGAGGGGCGCTTCGATCCTGCCAGGTGGGCGCCCTCGTCGAACCGGGAGTGGGTCTGTGATTTCGGTCATCGTTCCGGTCTGGAATGACCGGGAGTCTCTCGAAGCTCTTCTGCCGTGGCTGATCGAAGAGCCCGATTCGCCGGAAATCATCGTCGTCGATGGCGGCAGCCGAGATGGCAGCGTGGAGGCCACTCGCCGATTCCCGTCGGTCCGCCTGGTCGAGAGTGAGCGCGGACGGGGTTGTCAGATGAACCGCGGCGCGGGAGTTGCCCGCGGAGACGTTCTGCTTTTCCTCCATGGCGATACCCGTCCTTCACGCGGAGCGATCGCCGACTTGCCGCGGTTGCTCGATTCACGGGGCGCCGATTTCGGAGCATTCCGGCTTCGGTTCGATCCTCCGGTCAGGCTGCCGAGCCTGCTGACGTTTTTCACCCGGCTGGCGAGATCGTGGTCTTGCTTCGGCGACCAGGGTATCTTCGCGCGGCGCGAATTCTTCCGCGCCACCGGGGGGTTTCCCGAGATCCCTCTGTTGGAAGACGTTCACTGGCTGCGGCTGGCCGGCAAGCAGGGGAAGATGACCCGCAGCCCATACACGGCCGTCACCTCCGCGAGACGCTTTGAGCGAATCGGCTGCCTACGCCAGACGTGGAGGAATCTTTCGATCCTGCTTCGGGACCTCGCCGGGCAAGACCCGGCAGAGCTCGCGGTGCTCTACGAAAGGGGTTACCGCACGGAAGCACTGTTGGAGAAGCTGCCGTCCAAGCAAAACACCGAGGTAATCGCGGAGGCCGCCGTTTGGACTTGCCCCCAAAAGTGAGACAACCAGCTTAAGCCGCTTTTCTCACCACGTGGCGAGAAAAGCGGCTTAGACTCAAATCCATGGAACGGAGGATGAGTAATGAGTTGTCTCGACGCGGATTCACATAAGCGTTCAAGCTGGCGGCGGTTGAGCGGCTGGAGCAGGGCGCCTCCGCGGCCGAGGTCAGCCGGGTCTTTGAGATCAATCCCAACCTGCCGCACCGCTGGAGGCGGGAGTTTCGCCAAGATCCTATGTTCCAGCTTCCGCGGTGCCGGGCAAAACGTCGCCAGGACCTCAACGGCACCGGGATGAAAGTTGCGCCTCCCCTGACCGGTGTCGGGTCGAGAAAACCCAAGAACCGGTTGAGAAACAAGATCCGGAGCTCCGCTGCCACTCAGCCGACCACGCTGATGCCGGCCTATGATCTACCTCCCGAAGATCTCGAACCTCTGGCTTCCTATTTGATTTAACTGCCGGGAGTAAGCACCGATTCAGCGATGTCAAAACAGGAGCTCGCAATCTTGAGGCGCAACTCCAAGAAAAGCTGAACGAGCTCAGCCAGGGCGGTGGCCCAACGAGGCTTTTGACCGGGGAGCCGATAGGTTCATGGGCCGATTCCAAGGCTAGTAAGGATCTCCGGGTCCGTTTCCTCGATCGCCAGCAACTCGTGGCATGCACTGCAGTCTTGCGTGATGGTTCTCCCATCCTCGGACGAATGCAGGTCGTCGTGGCAGCGGTAGCAACCGGCGAAATCGGTATGCCCGATGTTGTTCGGATAGGCGCCCCAGGTCACGTTCATTGCGGGAAATACGTTTCGCTCATAGATGGCGAGCAACGCTACCATCACTATTTCGGAGCTGGAGGAGGTGGCAACGCTCTCGCGGCGACTCCAGACCACACCCGTTGTGATTCCCGTTACGTTGATAGTCTCTGAGCCTGACTCCGAGATGGGGCCCACGGTCGGAGGCATCGTCAGCAGCGCGAGTTTCCTCGCCAACGCACCGGCGGCCCCTGGTTCCATCCTGGCCGTTTTCGGCCGGAACCTCGGCATGACCAGCCGGGACTTTCTGTTCCCTTCCACTCAATTCGAGTTGGAGGGCGTATCGGTCCTGTTTGACGGCGCAGCCGCGCCGCTGTTTGGGGTGTTTGGAAACACTCCCTTCCCGCAGATCAACGTCCTGGCGCCGACCGATCTGCCCGAAATGGGCCAGGTTCAAGTGGAGGTCACCAATACGGCCGGCAGCAGCGATATGTTCATGCTGGCGATGGCGCCGCCGGGCGATCAGGTTCAGCGCCCCTAAAGGTACCCGGGCGTTAATCTGATACAACCCGGAAAAGCCCGGCGCCAGCCCGGAGAAATCAACGATCGCCGGCATTCCTCCGATCGTCACCTCGGGCGTCTCAACCGTGTTGTACCCGCCGGGGGCCAGCTCTCCCGCCGGCAAGGGATCGCCCGCCGGATCGCCACCCGGCGTGGCCTTGCCCAGCCCGGTAAGGAAGATTTGTAGGATCACGCCCGGAGACACCGGCTCCCCGCAATCGGCTAAAGCAGCTACCCCGTCCGCCTTGCAGTTCGTCGGGATGCCCAGAGTGGCCGCTGTCGAAGCGGGAATGGCCAGATGCCTGGTCGGCCCACGATCGGGGACGTCGGAGTCGAAGGCGACCAAAGCCGCCGCGTACATGCGGCCTACCGGGTCGGCGCGATAAATGCCCGTGCTTGCGGGGGATACGTCGAACATAGCGATTGCCGGCCCGTGACTCTCACGAGCGTTCGGACGAACGGCGTTGAACGGCCTTTTTGCCGTGAGAAATGCGGGCTACCCGCTCTCAGCGGCAATTCTTACGGGGCTGCCGGATACTTTTTACCTACCCACCGCGAGCCATTGATTTCGCGAAATTCCCCTCATGGGACCGATTTCCC
This sequence comes from Bryobacterales bacterium, assembly GCA_965206025.1. Taxonomy (GTDB): domain Bacteria; phylum Acidobacteriota; class Terriglobia; order Bryobacterales; family UBA6623. The sequence continues at coordinate 1,785,887 of CBDBIU010000005.1, forward strand.
TTGGCGTATCTATGAGATAGCGCTCGCGCGCATCGTGTTCGCCGGGTGATTTCGGTTTTGGCAGGCGGCCTTCACAATCGCCAGCCACTCGCGGTGCCGATACCGCGGAGGCCGACCGGAGCGCTTGGCATCGGCCAGCCCGGCGAGGCGTTGCTGGGCAAAGCGCTGCCGCCAGACTGCTTAGGATACGCATGAGCGCTCTTACCCGCATGATACACTCGAAACATTCGTTGTGGAAACTGATTTTCTCGTCGTTGGCGCGGGCGTCGCGGGCTTGATGGCCGCCATCGAGGCCGCCGAGGCTGGACGTGTCCTGGTGCTGACCAAAGACCGGCTGACCGAGTCGGCTTCCGAATACGCGCAGGGCGGCATCGCTGTTGCGATCAGCGATGAAGATCAAGTCAGCCTTCACGAGCAGGATACGATCAGGGCCGGCAACGGGTTGTGCGATCGGGATGCGGTTCGCATTCTCGTCGAGCAGGGGCCGCGGGAGATTCAGCGGCTCATCGATTGGGGCGTTGAGTTCGACCGCGAGGGTGCCCGGCTCGCTTTCACGCAGGAGGGCGCGCACAGCCGTCGGCGCGTGCTCCACGCTCAGGGAGACTCCACCGGCCGCGAAATCGCCCGGACATTGTTCCAAAAGGCTAAAGCGCTCCCGAACGTTACTTTCCAGAGTTTCTCGGCCGTCGTGGATCTGCTCACTGACGGGGGCGAGATTTCGGGCGCCCTTGCTTGGAGCGACAGGCAGCGCAGGTTCGTGCCGATCCGCGCCCAGGCGGTTCTACTGGCCACGGGAGGTCTCGGCTGCGTCTACCGCGAGACCACCAACCCCGATGTGGCGACGGGCGACGGCGTGGCCATGGCTTACCGCGCGGGAGCGGAAATATCCGACATGGAGATGATCCAGTTTCATCCCACGGCGTTGTTCCTGCAAGTCGCCCCTCGTTTCCTGCTTTCCGAAGCGCTGCGAGGAGAAGGAGCCTACTTGCGCAACGCGGTCGGCGAGAGGTTCATGAGCCGCTATAGCCCCCAGGAAGAGCTCGCTCCTCGAGACGTCGTCTCCCGCGCCATCGTTGCCGAGCTTCACCGCACCCAGACGGGGCCGGTCTATTTGGATCTCACCCACCTTGATCCTGACTTCACCCCACGACGGTTTCCTCGCATCTTCGAAACTTGCCGCCACTACGGCGTGGATCTCACCAAGCAGCCGGTACCGGTCCATCCCGCCGCCCATTATGCCATGGGGGGAATCCGCACGGACTACGACGGGCAAACTAATCTGCCGGGCCTGCTGGCCGCGGGTGAAGCAGCCTGCACGGGCGTCCACGGAGCGAATCGACTGGCCAGCAATTCGCTGCTCGAAGGGATCGTCTACGGAGCGCGGGCGGGCCGCAAGATTCGCCGGCGAGCCGGCGTCGCGCGGGTCGAACCCGAGATCCCCGACGTGCCCTCGCCGATCGCGCTGACCGCTCATGCGGTGTCGCTGCTTCGACGGCTCGCCTGGCGGAACGCAGGGATCACTCGCTCGGCCGCGAGCATCCGCGACGGGATGGCAGAGCTCGAGAAATTGCGGCCGGCGTTCGAGAAAGGCTGGGCCAGAAACAGCCGGCAGGGATTTGAAGCCGACAACATGTATCAGGTCGTCTCGCTGATCACGCGCGCCGCGTTGGCCCGCGAAGAGAGCCGCGGCGGCCACTACCGAACCGACTTCCCCGACAAACGCCCGGAGTTTCAGAAGCACTCGCTGGTGTCCCTGGGGAAAGAAGTGACTTTCGCCTAACCCGCTTTTCTCGCCACGTGGCGAGGCGAAGTGCGTGAGAGACCCGTCAGTACAGGGCGCACGCCTCTCAGCGAGCGGAGGCGTACTTTCGCGGGTGCAGCTTAGCCGTTTCGTATTTTGGCTCTACCGAAAGCAGCAGCGACCCGCGTTCGGCGCCCGACCGGGAAGTACCTTGAGCACGGCGAGCAAGCGCAACGCTGTAATGGCGGGCTTATTGCGTGCTTCGACCGTCAGCTGGTGAGAAAAGCGGGCTAACCACTCCCGCACCCGGACCGAACCAAAACAGCGTCATGGACTGGTGGATCGTCATCACATTGATCATTGCCGCGACGCTGGCTTACGGCTATTGGGATCACAATCATCAGCGCCGGCTTCTTGGCCAGTCATTCGCTCTTCTCGCTACCAAGTATGGAGGCGAGGTGAAGCCGGGCAACGTACTCGTGTTCCCGCAACTTCACTTTCAGATGGACGGCCGACGCTACCTGGTCGCGGCCCTGGCAACCAATGGCTCCGATTCAGGCGAAAGCGGCCCCTTCACGTTCGTCGATGTGGATTTACCGTTCGACACCGGCCGGAAGATCCGGGTCAAGAGAAGCACCGGCGGCGGCAAACGCCTCATGGACACCCTTGGGCCCGGGGGGCGCCCAACGACCGGGCACAAGGAATTCGATGAGGCTTTTCGCATCGAAGGGAACGACCAGATACTCGCATCCAGTCTCCTCGAATTACCCGTGCGCGAAATGTTGCTTAGCTCGCGAGCGCGGCGCCTCGATGTGAAAGTGCAAGGCAAGAAGATCAGCGTCCATAGGGATGGAATCGCCGAGTCCACGGCCGACCTGGAGGAGTTGATCGACATCGCCGGTCTCTTCGCTGACCACTGCCCAGCGAACCTTGGGACGGCCGACTCGGGACCTCGCTGAACCTCGCCCCGGCTTGACGGCAACGAACGCGAAACCCACCCGCGAGTCCTATGCCGCGCGGCTATAACCCCAGGTCACAGTCCTGACTGTTCCCATTTTTTCGGCTACTCGTCACTAACAAACTCTCTCAGCAATCGTTCGGCCTCTTGGTCAGGGAACTGTTTCGGCGGACTCTTCATCAAAAACGCCGACGGGGCCTCCAAGACGCCCCCTACGCCGCGGTCGAGAGCGAGCTTCGCGTAGCGAACGGCTTCCGACATCGAGCCGGCGAAGTTGGGGCTGTCCTCGACCTCGAGAATCGCCTTCAAAGTGAGCGGCGCGCCGCCGTAGTTATAACCCTCGAAGTGGAATATGGTCGTCTTGCGGTCTCCCATATTCGGCATGGGGGTCGCGCCCACGGCCAGGTTGCCGCCTTCGAGATACGCGCCGATACCGCGCTTTTTCGACTCGTGCTTGCACTCCACGCGAGCGCCGACTTGGTTCCTGAAGTCTGTGTTGCCGGCGTAATTCAACTGATATGTCTTTTCGATCGTGATGCCGCGAGAGTTCAAACAATCGATCAGGGCGCGGTGCGTGATCGTGCCGCCGAGTTGACTTTTGATGTCGTCTCCGATCAGGGGCACCTTGTTGGCCGCGGCGGCTTCTTGAAACCCGGGATCATTGGCCACCGGGGAAGGCATACCGTTGACGAATCCGATTCTTGCCACGTTGATCGCCTGGTCGGCGTAGTAGCGTGTCGCTTCGTCGGATGCGGCCGGCAGGAAGTTGATCAGCACATCGGCCCCCGAGTCGATCAGCACCTTACCCACGTCGGCTGGCTCGGCATGGCCCGGGTGAAAGTCCTCGGTCATCCAATCGGCGACCCCGTCGAGGACGGGGCCCATCCATACCTTCGCTCCGAGGGGCTTGATCTCGCAGTCGTAGCGGATGGCGCAGTTCGGTCCCTCGAAGATGGCTTCGGTGATGTCTTTTCCAACCTTGCGGCTGTCGACATCAAAGCCGGCAACCGGTACGATGTCGCAAGGCGTGTACCCGCCAATGTCCCAGTTCATCACCCAGCCGCTTCCCGTTGCCGCTGTGCTGGTTGTAGTAGAAGTGGCTCTGAACGACGGAACTGGCGCAATTGCCGATGCCGACGATCGCCACCCTGACCTGCTTCTCGCCCATCTGGAGTCCCTTCTCTGGTGATGGATGCCGCGTTCCTGACGCTTGATTGCAGTCGGGAGGGCGTAACTACTTTGCTCCAGTCCGGTCCCGCGCCGCCGCCGGAGCCGTTGGACCCTCAAGGCTACCACAGGCTCACCCGCCTTTTTCACCAGGAGGCGAGACAAACCTGTTGACTCGCCGGCTTGCGACCGGCAAACTACACAGAAGGCCCGATGGTTGACCGGCCGCCACGGAGATCCACTTTGCCCCCCAAAGACTTTGCGGGAAGGACCGCCCTCGTCACCGGCGGATCACGCGGCATCGGTCGCGAGATTGCAAGTAAGCTTGCGCGTCACGGAGCCGATGTCTCCATCCTCTACCACAGCCGCGACGCTGACGCCCAGGCCACGAAGGAGTCTGTCGAGCGGGAAGGCGTGAAGTGCGTTCTGGCCAAGGGCGATGTGTCCGACCCGTCCGATGTAGAGGACGCCGTCGCCAAGACTCGCCGGGAACTAGGACCCATCAGCTTGTTGGTAACAAGTGCCGCTGTCCTCGTGGTGGGATCTCATCAGGAGGTCACTTGGGAGAGTTGGAAGAAGACCTTGTCCGTTAACTTGGACGGGGTCTTTCTTTCCATCATGGCCGTGAAAGACGAGATGCTGGCGAACGAGGACGGGCGAATCGTCTGTCTGTCTTCGGTCGCGGCTCTGCGCGCGCGCAAACTGGAGATCCCCTATGCCACGAGCAAGGCTGGAATCGTGGCCATGGTGAGGTGTTTTTCCGGCGCGCTGGCTCCGCACGTCCGCGTCAACTGCATCGCCCCAGGCCTGGTCGAAACAGAAATGAGCGCCGCGCAGCCTCCCGAGAGGAAGCAGGCCATCATCGATGCAACGCCGCTGGGCCGCTTCGGCCGGCCGGAAGAAATCGCCAACGTCGCCTATTTCCTGCTTTCCGACAAGTCGAGCTTCACGACCGGACAAACGGTCGCCGCAACCGGGGGAAGAGTGCTGCTGCCCTAGCCCGCCCTGACCCCGATGCTCTTTACTTTCCCCTTGACTTTCGACACAGTCGCTCCGGGGCTGATAAGTTTCTCAGTGCCTATCACCCTGATCATGCTGGGATGGCCAAAACGGAAATCCCGGCTAGACTGTTCATTTCATCACAAGCCTCTCCAGGGCGTCTCGCATTTCGACGATGTCAATTTTGGGATATCGGCTAAGGAACTTAAGCCACTTGGGGTATGTTTCGTTTTCGCCGTCTCGCAGTTTGCGACCGTCATACCTACGCGTCAACAACACCTTTTCACCCGCATTTTCAATTTGATGTTTGACATCCCGACCTTCCAGCGGCCTTGAGCGTCTTTATTCATAGGGGCTAGAGCCCGATGAGGACGCCATGGAGGCCAACACCCAATGGGTGAAAAACAAACCAAGCCATTCCAGCTAAGTTTCAACGGCTTGTTGAAAGTCGATTTCCAGGGATCGCACGTCACTTCTGATGGTGGCCTGATTTTGGTTCGCGAACTGGACGAACGGCTCGGTCTCGGAGAACTGATTGACGAGCATCTCAGCGACTCCCGGCAAGGCACAAACAAGCAGTTCACGCTCGCTGATCTGTTGCGGCAGTCGGTCTACAGCCGCTTGGCGGGCTACGAGGACCTCAACGACGCCGAGCGGGTTTCGATCGATCCGACGTTTCGGCTGATCGGTTCGCAGAAGATCTGGGATCGCGGTGCGGCCTTGACCTCGACGCTGCACGGCTTCGAGACGGAGATGCTGGCGAGCGAAGAGAACCTGCTGGGGCTGATGGCGCTGAACCGAGAGCTGGTCGGGCAAGCGGAGGCGTTCGACGACTCCGAGCGGGTCGTTCTGGACATGGACTCCACCGAGAGTCCGGTCCATGGCCAACAGGAAGGCAGTGCCTACAACGGACACTTCGAGTCGGTCTGCTACCATCCGTTGCTTTTGTTCAACGGTCATGGTGATTGCCTCGCTGCAAAGCTGCGTCCAGGCAACGTGCACAGCGCCGACGACTGGGATGAGCTATTGTTGCCGGAGATCGAGCGCCAACAGGCTGCGGGCAAGCAGGTCGCCTTCCGGGGCGATGCGGCCTTTGCCAAGCCGGAGGTTTATGAGGCTTCGGAGGAACGCGGAGTACAGTACGCCATTCGCATTCCGGCCAACAAGAGCCTGGAGTTGGAGATCGAGGACATCCTGTTTCGGCCACCGGGCAGGCCGAGCGCCAAGCCCCTGGTGCGCTACAAGAGCTTCCGCTATCAGGCCGCCAGTTGGAGCAAACCGCGGCGCATCGTAGCGAAGGTTGAGCACCACCCGGGCGAACTGTTCGCGCAACCCGGCTTCATCGTCACCAACATGACCCGGCCCAGTCGCTCGGTGGTGCGCTTTTACAACAAGCGCGGCACGGCCGAGCAGTGGATCAAGGAAGGCAAGCAGGCCACGAATTGGACACGGTTGTCGTGCCATCGTTTTCGCGCGAACGAAGTTCGCTTGCAACTCAGCGTCCTGGCTTACAACCTCGGCAACCTGTGGCGGCGGCTGGGACTGCCACCAAGCATCAAGAGCTGGTCGCTGACGAGCTTGCAGCAGCGGCTGATGAAGACCGGCGGGCGGCTGGTCAAGCATGCCCGCTACTACTGGTTGCTGCTGGCCGAGGGGCATCTGAACCGGCGGCTGTTCGGTGACATGCTGCACAGGATCTGGGCGCTGCCGCTGCCGAGCGGGTAGCGTTGACCGGGCTAGGATCAACAGTTTTCGGCTCCAAAAAGGTTTGGCAGGGAGCAGTGTCGGCCGCAGCGCCGTTCAGGCCGCGCAATCAACGTCTGTGAGCGGACGGACGAGCCCTGGCGCCTACCGGCGGAGGGGATGTGCAAGGTTCAGCGCGAAAAGACGTGGCATTCGGGCCGGCGCGGATGTATACTGTGGCCGTGCCAAGGCCAAAACGGAAATCCTGGTTTCATTCATGTCTTGAATTTCAATTTCGATAGCTTGTTCGCACAAAGTTGTGTAGTGAGAAGGAAAACGATAGTAAGATTTACAGCCTTTAGTGGCTCTTCTGGGATTTTAGTGGCTGGCGGCGGTGAGTGACGGATCCCTCGCCACTGTGAGGCCGACCTCCCGGAGCCTGCTTCGGTGCCATTCAAGGGCTTCGTGACAACTCTACGGCCCCCAAGGCCGGGCGGCGACTGCGTTGGCCAAAAAGAATTACTGATAAACAAAGGGTTACGAGTAGAGCAAGGCTGCTGGCAGGTAGTCGTACAGTCTCCCGAAGGCTGTGAAATGCGGATCCACAACTGTCATCCAGTGGCCACACTCAAAGAGATAACTCCCTGTTTATCAGTGTCTTATTCCCTTTACGAGTTGCCCACGACCGGACTGGCGTGTAGGGTATTTGGGGATTTCTTGGCCGCCTTTTGGGCTCCGATGTGACTGCGGGCGACGTCGGGTCGGCAGGATGGAGGAGCCGGCTACCCGTTGGCCACCCACTAAAAACCCGGAAGAGCCAACATTCTTGGGGTGTTTTGTGTGATGCAGGAGGGATGTACTCTGTGGAGCTGTACGCACGCGTTCGCCGGGCGGTCTTTGTCGAAGGGGTCAGCGAGAGAGAAGCGGCGCAGCGTTTCGGGCTGGCGCGCGAGACCGTGCGCAAGATGCTGCGCTACGCCGCGCCGCCGGGCTATCGGCGGCAGAAGCCGATCCGACGCCCCAGGCTGGATCCCTACACCGGCGTCATCGACCAGATTCTCGAGTCGGATGAGGCGCTGCCGAAGAAGCAGCGGCACACCGCCCAGCGGATCTTCGAGCGGCTGCGGGACGAGCACGACTTCGCGGGCGGCTACACCATCATCAAAGACTACGTGCGGCTGAAGCGGACCTCGCAGCGCGAGATGTTCGTGCCGCTGACCCATCCGCCGGGGCACGCCCAGGCGGACTTCGGCGAGGCGCAGGTGGAGATCGGCGGGGTGCTGGCGAAGGCGCACTACTTCGTCATCGATCTACGCCACAGCGACGAGAGTTACGTGCGGGCGTTTCCGGCCGAGACGACGGAAGCTTTCTTGGAGGGGCACGTCAAGGCGTTTCGCTACTGGGATGGCGCGATGCGACGGCCTGCGAAACAGCCGCCCGGGAGATTCGAGCGCACCCCGCGGGCCAGGGGGAAGTTACGTCAATGAAGCTGGATGTCGCTGACCCTGACAGCGTCGCTGGTTTCCGCGAAGCGGTCGAACGCCGGGTCGGCCCCGTGGATATTCTGGTCAACAACGCGGCCGTGTTCTTGGACCAGGGAGTGAGCGTGTTCGACGTCGACGAACCGGCGATCCGGAGGACGCTCGAAGTCAATCTCTACGGGCCTCTCCGGCTATGTCAAGCGTTGGTTCCCGGCATGGTCGAGCGAGGCTGGGGCCGGGTGGTGAACATCTCGTCGGGTTACGGCTCACTCGCCGGCATGGGAGGACGCGACGCGGCCTACAAACTCTCGAAGGCGGCCCTCAACGCGCTGACGCGCATCGTGGCCGCGGAAATCCAAGGCGACGTCAAAGTGAACTCGGCCGACCCAGGCTGGGTGAGGACCCGCATGGGCGGACCGGCGGCCTTGCGCGAGGTGGACGAGACGGTCAAGGGCATCACATGGCTGGCGACGCTGCCCTCGGACGGGCCGAACGGGGGCTTCTTCCTCGACGGCAAACCGAAGCCTTGGTGAAGCCATGGCGTGCAGCGATCCGTCGCAGGGCCGCGCACGCTGAACCGTGCGGCTGGTCGCCGAACAAGCCGTCAAGCGACGACTGGTTCCGCGTGTCGGACGAGAAACCATCCACGTTTTGCTGCTGAACCACGATCTCAATACCTTGACCAAGGTTTTGGCGCAGGCTCCAGGCGCTTCCGCAATCCTGCACAGGCTGCGACGGGAACCGAGCGGCGAGCTTAGCCTGTCACTGTCCGCTACAGCCCGACCGGGACATCCATCCCCGCCAACTGATACGCCCTAACCAGCGCTCCGATAACCGGCTCAGACTTCGGCTGGACGACCGAGGTGTTTTCCTCGGCGTTCAGTTGGCTGCGAAATTCCTCCGCTACGAATCGGCTGCGAAAAACTCCGCCAACGGGAACGATCGGAACCGTTGCCTCCATGTCGAACAGCTGCTTGCGCACCGCTAGGGCCAACTCGTGAAGACGCTTCGCGGCGGTCTCCAAGATCCCTGCCGCCACTCGATCACCGTCTGAAGCGGCGCGGTCGACCCAAGGCGCCAGTGATGCGACGCGATCGCGTGGAAACTGCTCGGTATAAAAGCGGTGCATCAACTCGTTGACGCTCTCCGCCTTGCACTCTTTCCGCAACAGATTAGTCAGAGCCGTCTCCGGTCCCCATCCCTCTTCCCGCCGCAGGGCGGCGCGCAGAGCCTGCCGAACGATGCCGAACGCGCCGCCCTCGTCGCCGAAAACATAACCCCAGCCCCCGGCGCGCGCCGTTTCGCCCGTCGCAGTCTGGCCGAAGGCCATCGACCCTGTGCCCGCAAGCACCACCACCCCGGGCTTCGCGCCGATTCCGCCCAGCAGGGCGATCTCGGCGTCGGTTGCGATCTCCAGGTGTTGGGTGGAAATCACGCTCTCGATGACGACCCGTTTTTCGGCGGGTCCGCCGCTCAGTCCAAAACAGGCGGCGGCAAATCGAGTTCGGCCGAGTTTCCGGCCGGTCCGCTCCAGCGCTTCGCCCACGGCATTTGAAACGGCCCCTTGAAATTTTCCCCGGCCGCGCTCATCCCCAGCACAGTTTGCCGGGCCGGCCGCGCCGCGACCGATCACCGCGCCGTCGCCGTCCCCGACAACCGCTCGCGTATGGGATTGACCGCCGTCCACCCCGAGAAAGAGGTCGCCGCTGTCCGGTCGAGCCGCGGTTTTCGGTGTGGAATCAGCTTGTGCCAACGGCCCTACGATAACAATACTCAAACAGGAGCTGCCATTCGAGCCGCTGAATCTCCATCAGCCGCTGTTCGAGGCCGCCGGCCGCCCCCTGGTAAACCGCTTGACACTGATCGACGAACCAAAACGGGTCCCACGTTCGGCGTCCGTCGATTTCGCCATGGAGTCGTGCCCCCGCCGCATCGGGTGCGTCACTCGGCATTTCGAGGGCCCCGGCCCGCAGTGGAGGGAAAACATCATGCCCTCCGACTCGCCGAAACCAGTATTTCGAGTTCGAGAAATCCGTTTCCTGACGATGCATGACGCCGTGCAGAAAGCTGCCCGCGGAAGATGGAATTCCCTGGGAAATCCTATGCGAGGCGTCTAGGTCCGAAAAGTAGAGATACAGCGCGCTTCGGAGGCACTCAGCCGCTTCCGAGGCGGCAACGGACATCCCCGAAAACAGATCCGCCTTCGAGCTTCGGCCCAACAGCGCCGAACCTTCCCCCTCCAGCGGCTCACGCGGAGCCAACGGCATCAATCACCGTCCGCCGCCATGAGGATCGAGGATCTCTTGGATCCGAGAGGAGTAATGGCTGATTGCAAACATTGTTGTTCGCTCCTTCTCCACGTGCTGGGCGGACGCCGGGTATGGGAGCGTGGGCCCACAGGCTATCGCCCGCAGCTTCCATGAGGAGGACTGCCCTTGTCAAGCAGGGGGCGGAAGCGGCTTCAGCTTCGGGGGAGGGCCGATCGCGCTCGTAGTGGAACAGTCGGGGGGCCTTGTCGGCGATGTTGACGCAATACGAGGGTTTGCCGACCTATGTACTCGACCGGCCATCGCGGCAGGGTTGCGGCGGGCTTGATAGCTGTCCCGCCTTTGAGTTCTTATGCCCGCGGGCGAGCCCAACTCGTTGTGACTGCCCTGTTCTTTGTGGACAGCGCCATGCAGGCGTTCGCGGGAGTCCGGGGCCAACGCGGCCAGCCCCCTATTGCGACAGCCGGGCGATCCCGCCTGCCGTTAGCTTAAAAGCCCCCAGCAGATCGTCGATGTCGGACGCATAGACGAACTCTCCTCGGCCTGGTCGGAGTTGTAGTAGGCGCTGCTGGGGTCGTTGGCCACGCGCCGCAGCGCATTCTGGTCCACGCTGCCTAGACCGATCGTAAGGATCGTGATGTCCAAAGCATCCTGGCGGGCCCACTCCGCCGCATCGATTTGCATGTTCTCCGCTATGTTCCTGAGGTTGCTGGCGGTGATCGAACCGCTCGAGACGGAGTTGGAACCGCCGTGGATCGAGATCGCCGGGTCGGTCCCGACCCCGTTCGGGTGCCAGGCCTCGGGGATGGACAAAACCAGATTCTCGATGTCGTCTTGCGGATCCACCACCCCGGGGCAAGCGTCTAGTATCTCCTCGCCGGGTACCGGGGGAGGAGGTGCGATCAGTTTGAACAAGCCTGCCGGACCAAAGTCGGACGTGGCCCAACCACCCGCACCCACACCGGTAAGCACCCCTTCTTGGGGCGAGCTGGTACAACAGGGGACCGCGACCGTAGTGTCAGTGCAAGTGGTAGTGCAGCCGCTCCACCAACTGCAACTGGTGGTGCAAGTGGTGGTGGTGCTGCAGTCCGTGTTGACGGGGAACAGGCCGGGAAAACTCGTCGCTTCGCCGTCGGTGAAGAAGACAACCGCGTTGAACGCTTTCGTTTTGCCCGGGTCGTCCAGATCTAACAGAGCCTTGTAGGCCAACCAGAGAGCAAGCGAGGAGTTCGTGCTCCAGACCGTAGCGATGGAATCGATCACGGTGTTTATATCACTCTTGAAGCCAGCCTGGGGCGGGTAGTCAAGCCGGGCGGAGGTACTGAAGGTGACCAGCCCCAGTTTGTCGTAGGTATCATCGAACGAGTCGACGAAGGTTTTGGCCGCCTGCTGCACCTGGCCAAGCTCGTCGTCAAGGGAACCGGAGTAGTCCAGCACCAGCATAAGGTTAACGTCCCGCCGAACGGCCACCGCCTGGGCGATAACGTCCACGTAGGAGACGCCGAATAGACCCGTGAAGAAGGTAGGCGCCCTCGCCGTGCCGGTCACAGTGACCTTCCGCCCGCCAAGGACCTTTTCCACAGTGGGGCCGGAATATGACCGCGATGAGGTCATCAACCAGCCTTCGGGGAAATTGGCGGTAAACGTCCGGTATGCTGTCGTGGAGACGGCGGCGGAGCCCTTCGGGAGAACGCGTAAACTGGCCAGCGTCGTGGCGTCGATGGTGGTAACCAGATGCGCCTTAACGACCAGGGCAACGACCGCGTCCTGGTTCAGCCGGAACGGGAGAGCCGACGTTCCGCGGTAGTGTAAAACCCTCCCCTTCGGCCTAATAGCAAGGTTGTATTCATGTCGTCCCGTCGAACCCGAAGAAGCGCGGTTTGCGGCAGAACATGTGTCAACTGCCCGGTCCGGGTTGGGCCCGAAAAGGCGCCCATCGCGGCAGAGCCTGCGTAAACGGAGCCGCGAACGCCAGACGAGCGGTCATGCGCTCAGTTCCCAGGAATGACGTAGCTAATAACCATGTAGACGACATACGCTCCGAGCAGGACAAACCCGAAAGGGCGTCCCAACTGGTGTCGCGCCCCCACTATTCCGATCTGAAGCACCGTCAGGATAAACAGCATGACAGGGTAGAGTATCGAGAAGAAGTGCCCTTCCGCCGCCAAGCCCGCGGGCGTGACCGCCGCCGCGGCCCCGGCAACGAACAAGACGTTGAGCACGTTCGCCCCGACAACATTGCCAACCGCGAGCTCTCCGTGGCCCCGCCGCGCGGCGGCAACGGCGGTTACCAGTTCCGGCAGGGAGGTCCCGAAAGCCACCAACGTGGCGGCGATGATGTCTTCCGGAATATGTAAGCGGGCAGCCGCTTCCTGCACGGCCGGAATCAGAACCCGAGCCGAGGCGACCATCACCGCCAGCGCCCCCGACAGGCGGGCGACCGCGATCAGCGCCGATCCCCGGGCTGCGACTTGAGGCGCGTCCGCACCGCGGCCGCCGGTTTCCTGCTTCGCCCAGCGGATCGACTGACCTAAATAAAGCGCCAGCGCCGCCAAGAAAACGAACCCCGTGATCTGCGACACAGTTCCCCCGGTCGAGAACAGGGTCCGCGGAGATGACCACGGAAAGCCGGCAGCGACCAAAACCACGGCCGTGCCGAGTTGCATCCAACCGAGGCGGTTTACGATCAGGCGGTCGAGCTTCAGCGGGGCGAGCACACAGGCAAGGCCCAGAATCAGGCCGGCGTTACAGATGATCGAGCCGACAGCGTTGCCCAACGCGAGGCCGGGACTCCCCTCGATGGCGGCAAAAACGGAAACGGCGGCTTCAGGGGTCGTGGTTCCCAGACTGACGACCGTGGCGCCGATGACCGCTTTAGGAATTCCGGACCGCTCCGACAGCACTACTGCCTCGTCCACAAGCCAGTCCGCGGCTTTCCCCAGCACGCCGAGGCTGACGATGATGACCAGCGCCAGCAGTCCGCCATGAAGCGGAGCGAAAAACTGATTCAGAGACTCTTCCATAATGTGAAACTCGCTATTGTACCGGCTCGCGTCGTCGGGGACGGGGCAGCGGGCCAGTCACCATGAACTTCGTGCACCCGGGGCACGAAAGCAGGGCCCGATGGCGACCCATCCGCAGTCCGGACCTATCTTCAAAGCAGGGAGAAGCGAGCGTGAAATACTACGCAACCATTTAATTACAAGGCTCTTCCGGGTTTTTAGTGGGTGGCCAACGGGTAGCCGGCTCCTCCATCCTGCCGACCCGACGTCGCCCGCAGTCACATCGGAGCCCAAAAGGCGGCCAAGAAATCCCCAAATACCCTACACGCCAGTCCGGTCGTGGGCAACTCGTAAAGGGAATAAGACACTGATAAACAGGGAGTTATCTCTTTGAGTGTGGCCACTGGATGACAGTTGTGGATCTGCATTTCACAGCCTTCGGGAGACTGTACGACTACCTGCCAGCAGCCTTGCTCTACTCGTAACCCTTTGTTTATCAGTAATTCTTTTTGGCCAACGCAGTCGCCGCCCGGCCTTGGGGGCCGTAGAGTTGTCACGAAGCCCTTGAATGGCACCGAAGCAGGCTCCGGGAGGTCGGCCTCACAGTGGCGAGGGATCCGTCACTCACCGCCGCCAGCCACTAAAATCCCAGAAGAGCCAATTACAAAAGTCTTGTCGGAAATTGGCTTCGTTTCGTTTTTTTCCGCCGCAAGCGTGACGCCGACCTTCGCGCCCCCTTCAGAATAGCGGGTCTGTCAATAAACCGCTTTTCTCACCAGGTGGCGAGGCGAAGTGCGTGAGAAGCCCGTAGTACTAAGGTGCGCGACGCTCGGCGCCGCATTTCTTGAATGATGCGGGCGTACTTGAACAGTCCGTTGAGCACGCGAGCAAGCGCACCCCCGTCATGGCGGGCCTTGCGTGCTTCGACCGTCAGGTGGTGAGAAATGCTAGTGCTTACTGACAAAAGTTCGCGTATTTAAAAAGGCCTTTCCCCAAGGGTTACAGGGATCTCTGTCCAACCCGGAAGTGGTTTTTTACAGAGCGTTCCGAGCCGCGACCGTGAGGGAGCGGTCCAATAATTGCCGCCTATCAACGATCGCGAACTTATGGGACCAAGCACTAGGAGGTTGCCCGACGGAACGAAATTTTGCCGTTCTCACCCCAATATATTGTGGTTCCTCCGTAGCGATTGTCCAGATTGAACACCGAAATTCTTCTGTGGGACAGACTCCTAGCGCCGAAACTTCTCCGGCAGATCGATGACCGAACTCAAACCTCCATCGACGACCACGGAGGCGCCGGTCATGTAGGAAGACATGTCGGAAGCCAGGAAGAGCGCGGCCTGGGCGATCTCCTTGGGATCTCCGTTACGCTGTAAGGGACACTGCTTGGCGATCTCCGCCTTGTCGGCCTCGCTGATCCCTTTCCACAAGCCGGTCACAACGGCGCCCGGCAAGATGGCGTTGACGCGGATCGAGGGAGCATAGTCGGCGGCGAGCGCTCGCGTCAGAGCCAGGAGTCCTCCTTTGGCGGCCTGGTAGGCGGCATGCCCGACGTAGCCTCGAACCGAGTGGACGGACCCGGTGATGATGATCACTCCTCCCCCTTGCGCGAGCATCGCCGGGACCGTGCGGTGCGCCAGCATCCAAGTCGCTTTCAGACACACGTCTAATGTGCGGTCCCAGTCCTCCTCTCTGAGTTCCGTTGCCGTTCCCGTTGTGTACGCCGCCGCGTTGCTGTGCAGGATGTCAACGCGGCCGTAGCGGTCCAACGCGGCCGCGACCGCGGATTCCACCGCTTTCATGTCGCCCACGTCGGCGCCGAGGAAGATCGCCTCTCCCGAAGCTCGGCGTATACTCTCCACCGTTTCCGTCCCGCCGGACTCGTTCCTGTCGACCCCGACAATCTTCGCCCCATGCTCGGCGAAAAGCTCGGCGGTCGCCCTTCCAATGCCGGAGGCGGCGCCCGTAATCACCGCTACTTTATCTTTCAGCAGCATGAGTTATCACCTCGGGCCACACAGCCTCGCATCCTTTCGTCTCGCGGAGGGACGGCTGTCCAGGACCAGCGAGGTCAACCTCGATCAGGCGCCGATTCACCCTTGTTCACCCAAAAACGCGCTATCTCCTCCAAGGTTTTCCCTTTTGTTTCGGGAACCAGTCTGAGACCCACGAAGAAGGAGACAACACAAATCCCGCTGAAGAGGAAGAACGTAGCACTGGGATTGCCGAAAGTCGTCTCGGAAAACTCCGATATCAACGGGGTCAGTTGGTTGGCCAGGTAGGCCGCCAGCCACACGCAAAGAGAAGCCAGACCCATCGCCCGCGCCCGGATTCGCGTGGGGAAAATCTCAGCGATGATCAACCAGCCCAGCGGCCCAAAGGCAACCGCATGCGGCAGAGCACATAACGACACCACAACGACCACCAGCCAGCCGGCCGTGTCGGTGGCAAACACGACGCCCAACGCCGAGGTGAACACCGCCATCAACAGTGAACCGGCAAGCCACAACGGTCGCCTGCCGACAAGATCTACCAAATAGAGGCCGACGAAAGTAAACATGAGGTTTCCCACGTTGGGCGCGATGGACTGAAACAGCGCGTCGGTCGCCGCCGAAAACCCCGCCTTTTGGAAAATGGTGGGCATGTAAAAACTGATCACCGACCACCCGGTCCACTGCTGCATCAAGGCTACAAACACTCCCAACAACAGGGCGGTTCTGATTCCGGGCCGAAACAGCTCCGCGAATCCCCCTGTTTCCTCGGCAAGAGACCCGGAAATCTCGCCCATCTCTCGCTCGGCCTGCTCGGGACCGATGATCCGCGCCAGCACTTGCTGCGCCTCGGCCTCGCGGCCCTTGCTCGCCAGCCAACGAGGACTTTCAGGCACGCCGAGAAGGAAGACGACAAAGAACAGAACGGGCGCCAGTTCCGAGGCGAACATCCAGCGCCAGCTAACCGCCGCGTCCAGAGTCTGAGCCAGAAAGTTCGCCATAACAATTGCGCTCAACGATCCCACGACGATCGCAAGCTGGTTCATGGTTACCAGGCGACCACGAATGCGCGCCGGCGCGATCTCAGCTATATACATGGGTGATGCCACGCTGGCCAATCCCACGCCTACCCCGCCGATAATGCGGAAAGCGTTGAACTGGGCAATCGTCTCCGGCAAGGCAGTCCCAATCGCGGAGGCGCCGAACAAACCGGCTGACAGCATCAGCGTTTGCTTTCTTCCGATCGAATCGCACACCCAAATCCCTGCGATCGGCCCCGCCGTGCATCCCAAGATGGCGCTGGCCACGGCAAACCCGAAAGCCGCCGCATCCAGCTGGAACGTCTCCCTCAAATAGATCTGTGCGCCGGAAATAATGCTCAGGTCATAGCCAAACAGGAACCCCCCGACGGCGGCGACGAAAGCCACCAGATAAGGGTAGAGTTGACGGCCGATGCTCATGAACGGCTAGTATACTAGCGTCAGACTTTCTGGTAAAGAAAAGACAAAGTGGAGACGCTCTTTAGCAAGCACGATTTCCACGAGTCGGGCTGGATACTCGAAACCGAGCTTGCCCTTCCGACACCACGCCGGATCGAATTCAATAGAGGAATCCCGTAGCGCGGGGCTGGGCGGTCGTTTTGCCCAGACCCGCGGGTTTTGGCTAGGTTTCCGCGCGGCTTCGTAGTGATGAAAAGGAAGTACGGATGCAAAATAGGGCCATGTCGGCGTGACACCGAGTTTTGAGGCGACCAGGGATCCCCAAACTGCCGCGGGTCTCGGAAACGGCCCCGAGCCCTGCGCGCCGCGACTTGCTTCACGAAACCAACAAGTCCCTGTTTTCAATGACTTGTGGGCGATGGTCAAGAGGAATTTCAGGGCCAAATGGTAAAATGGACGCGGAACGCTGGCCCTTTTGGGAGCTGCTCCCAGGCCGCGAAAAGAAAAAACCAAACGAACCCAATTTGGCCCAACCGACTTTAAATCCAATGGATTACGACTGGTTTCCTGTACGGCGGGGGTCCCGGGTCAGCGACATCTCACCCATCGCCTCACCGGAAGGCGAGGAGGCCCCGACCCGCGAGCAGGTCGGGCCCCCGGGGAATAGCAACAGGGCAACAGCGAACCGTGCCGGCAGCGACGAACCGAGCAGCCAAACAATGAGAGCAAAGAAAACAACCAAACGAACCAAATTTCCCATAACCGCCATTAAATCCAGTAACTTACACTGCTGTGGCGGTACGCATGGCGCTAGCGACTTTGCGGCGCAAAATGCGAGCACCGCTCGGGGCGGGGACGGTCACCAATTTCGCGCCTCCAAAGAGTCAACCACTTACGGGTGCGTCCGAAGGGGAAATTGGCTGACTGTACCCAGCCGGCACGCGGTTTCTCCTTTTTGCGCCGGAAAGTAGCGAGGTAGATCAACCATGAAACTTGCCGGCAAGGTTGCCGTCGTAACGGGCGGCGGACAGGGCTTGGGCCGCGGCATTGCGCTGGAATTATCCAGTCAAGGCGCGGACGTGCTCCTCGCTGAAATTGACCAGCGGCGCGGCCAGGAAACGGCGAAGGAGATCCAAGAGCGCGGCGGCAACGCCGTTGCGATCGCTACCGATGTGACCGCGGAGTCTTCCGTCGAGAATATGGTGCAAGAGGTGCTGGGCGCCAAGGGGCGGATCGACATCCTGGTCAACAACGCCGGTGCTCGGCCTAACGTGGCGGCGCTGGTCGATCTTCCGCTCGAGGAATGGAACCGGGTGCTGGCTGTCACCTTGACGGGCGTGCTGCTCTGCTGTCGAGCCGTGGGGCGGGTGATGATGCGGCAGGAGTCGGGAAAGATCGTCAATATCTCCTCCATCAACGGGATCAACCCGGCCGCTCTGAGCGGAGCGTACAATGTCGCCAAGGCCGGCGTGATCAGCCTGAGCCGCACGCTGGCGATGGAATTAGCGCCCTATGGCGTCCGTGTCAACGCCGTCTGTCCCGGCCCGTTGCATACCGACTTCCATAGCCACTTGATGCCTCAGCGAGCCAAGACCCTGGGCATCAGCACCGAAGAGATGATGGAGCGCATCCGAGGCGCAATCCCGTTGGGACGCTGGGGGGAGCCGGAAGACGTTGCCAAGACGGTGGCCTTTCTGGCCGGCGACGATACCTCTTGGGTGACCGGAGAAACGATCTCCGTTTCCGGCGGGTTGGCGGGCGTCTCGGCGGCTCCGCCTCGTCAAAAGACCGGCGGCGAGGGATGAGGCGCCGAAACGCGATGTTCCGGCTCCGAGCGCAAGGCAACAACCGCTCTTGTGGCGCAGGTCCCCAGACCTGCCGTGTCGGTACTCTTACCGACACCTGTTTCCGGGCCAGCCGCCCGCGAGGGCTTAAGTCCGGCTGAACATGCCCGTCACCAACCGAGCCCGCGTCCCCATTTTTCGCTTCTCGACGACTTCGCCGCAGGCCGCTGAGGGGAGGAAAGCGCCTTGAAGCCTATCGTGTTTATCCCCGAGCCGATCGCCGCAAGCGGCATCGACTTGTTAGAAGACCAATGTGAGATCGTCGCCCCCTGGCGGGACGGCGACGCCGTGGGCGACGACCGACTGCGGTCCCTGTTTTACGAAGCGGATGCGGCGATCACCCGGCTGTTCAGAGTCAGTGCTGATGACATCGAGAGTTGCCGCAACCTGAAGGTCATCGCGCGCCACGGGGTTGGCGTGGATATGGTGGATTGCCGGGCCGCGACGGCCCGCGGCATCCCGGTGCTTTATACTCCCGGAGCCAATAGCAGATCGGTCGCCGAGCACGCGATCGCCCTGATCATGGCCCTGGCCAGACAGATTGGCCCGGCCTGGCAGGCGGTGCTAGAAGGCCGCTTCGACCAACGTACGAGCTTTGAAGGGATTGAGCTAGCCGGTAAGACGCTGGGGCTAATCGGGCTCGGGCAGGTCGGCGGGCGGGTGGCCGAGATCGCCGCCCAGGGACTGAAGATGGACGTCCGCGGTCACGACCCCATCGTCGAGAAAGACGGCTACGAAGGTTCGGCGTCGATCGAGGATTCCCTCGAGGCGGTTCTTCGCCGAGCTGATTTTCTTTCTCTGCACGTTCCCTTGAGCCCACAGACCAAGCACATGCTTACGGAGCAACATCTGCGGCAGCTCAAACCCGGCTGCCGCATCGTCAACACTTCACGCGGCGGTGTCATCGACGAAGCAGCGCTGGTTCGCGCGCTCGAAAGCGGCGAAGTCGCCGGCGCCGCTCTTGATGTCTTTGAGACCGAACCGCTCCCCGCCGATCACCCCTTGTGCAGGGCTCCGAACACCTTGCTGACGCCGCACATCGCGGGGGCCACGCGGGAAGCGCTCGACAACATGGCCCGCGACGCGGCCCAAGGCGTCCTTGACGTGCTGAACGGCCGGCGGCCGCGGCATGCCGTCAACCCTGAAATCCTGGGGTGAGAAGGCGTACCAATCTTACTGGCGTAGGCCCAATCTCATTCCGGCACGTGTGCGGGCAAGCGCGTATACTGGATTTAGTCAGGGTTGAAAATAGGGGTTATGGACCCGGTCATCGAGCTGCGACGCTTGCCGTGCGCGGGTCTCGTCGCAATCCTGTTCGCTTGTCTTGGGTCGTATTCTCTCCGCGCCGCCGAGGACCCTCCCAAGCCCGAGGCTTCGCGGCCTGAAATCGTCGATTTCGCTCAGGACGTCCAGCCCATTTTTCGGGGCCGCTGCCATAGCTGCCACGGACCTTCAAAGCAGACCAACGGCCTCCGTCTCGACGAGAAGGAAGCTGCTCGACAGGGTGGATACTCAGGGCGCGTCATTGTGCCCGGGAGCAGCGCTCAGAGCAAGCTGGTGCAGCGCGTGGCCAGCTCCAGGGACGACTTCCGGATGCCGCCGATCGGCCCGCGGCTGACTGCCAAGCAAATCGCAACCCTAACGAACTGGATCGACCAAGGAGCAAAATGGCCCGCAAAGCCGCCCGTGGTAACTCAGGAGGCTGCTCCCTCGAAGCAAGAGCAGCATTGGTCTTTCCAACCCGTTCGGCGACCCGCGGCACCGCGGGTTGGGCGACATGCCAGGGTTCGCGATCCCTGGGTTCGCAATCCTATTGACGCGTTTGTTCTTGCGAAGTTGGAATCGAAGGGTATTTCGCCCGCCCCCGAAGCCGATCGAGCTACTTTGATTCGGCGCCTGAGTCTCGATCTGCTCGGGCTTCCCCCCACGCCGGCCGAGGTGGACGCTTTCGTGTCCGATACGCGTCCCGATGCCTACGAGCGGCTGGTTGATCGTCTGCTCGGATCGCCCCACTACGGTGAGCGATGGGGGCGGCACTGGCTGGATCTGGCCCGCTACGCTGATTCCAATGGTTACAACCACGACGGGCCGCGGGAGATTTGGATGTACCGCGACTGGGTCATCGACGCGTTGAATCGCGACCTCGCATTTGACCAGTTCGTCATCGAGCAGATCGCGGGCGACCTGCTGCCCTCCGCGACGAAGCAGCAGATCGTGGCGACCGGCTTTCACCGCAATACGCTGATCAACCTGGAAGGCGGCATCGACTTCGACCAGTATCGCGTGGAAGCGGTGGTGGATCGGGTGGAGACGACCGGCGCGGTTTTCTTAGGACTGACGCTGGGCTGCGCGCGCTGCCACGACCACAAATACGACCCGATTTCGCAGAAGGAATTTTATCGGTTCTATGCGTTCTTCAACAACATTGACGAGTTGGGCGCCGAGTATCAGTTGGGAGTCGGTGGGGAAGTAGGCCGGGCAAGAGCCCACGAACCGATACTCGAGTTCGGAACCGCCGAGCAACTCGCCCGGCGCGAAGCCATCCGCGCACAGATCGCCCTCCTCGAAAAGGAGCTGGAAGAGTACGAGAGACCGATACTCGCCAAGGCGGCCGAGTGCTGCGAGACGCTGACAGACGAAGAGCGATCAAAACTCGAACCCAAGATTCTGGAGATTCTTGAAATCCCACCCAAAGAGCGAAGCCACTTTCAGAAGGAGGCGGTAGAGGATGCTTTCAAGGAGATGGATCCCGGCTACACGGAGCGCCAGGCCGGGATCAAGGCGCTGCAAGACATCGAGCCCAAGGTCCCCAGCACGTTGGTGATGAGGGAGTTGCCCAAACCGCGCCAAGCTTACGTTCAGCTCGGAGGTGACTTCCTGCGCAAGGGGATCGACGTGAAGCCGGGCGTGCCGGCAATTCTGCCTCCGTTGCCGAAGAGCGAAGGCGCGAATCGGCTGGACTTGGCCCGTTGGCTGGTGGATGCGAAGAACCCGCTGACTCCGCGGGTAACCGTCAATCGCATCTGGCAACGCTATTTCGGCAGAGGGCTTGTCGAGACCGAGAACGACTTCGGTACGCAGGGATCGCCTCGCTCTCATCCGGATTTGCTGGACTGGCTGGCTGCGGAGTTTATCGATCAGGGGTGGAGCCTGAAAGCGATGCACCGTCTCATCGTGGACTCCGCCACCTATCGCCAGTCGTCGACGTATCGGCCAGAGCTTGCCAAATTGGACCCGACTAACCGGCTGCTCGGACGGCAGGCGCGGCTGCGTCTCGAAGCGGAGATTGTTCGCGACACGGCCATGGCCGTCGGCGGGCTGTTCGCCGCGAAAATAGGGGGGCCGAGTGTTTTCCCGCCGCAGCCGGAGGGGGTCGAACGGTTAACGCAGGTCGATCGTCAGTGGGTGGCCGAAACCGGCCCCGATCGCTTCCGCCGCGGGATGTATACGTATTTTTGGCGCGCCAGCCCCCACCCCGGGCTGATGGTTTTTGACGCTTCGGATTCAACCAAAACCTGCACGCGGCGCAACCGATCGAATACACCGTTACAGGCGCTCACGCTGCTGAACGATGAGGCATTCCAGGAATTCGCTCAGGGCCTGGCGAGACGAGTGTTGCGGGAGGCGCCGGACAGCGGTTCCGAGCGGGTGAATTATGCTTTCCGCGTCTGTCTGGGGCGACAGCCGAGGCCGGCCGAGCGAGCCAGGCTGGAGCAGTTCCTTGCGGTCCAGCTTGACGACTTCTTAACCCATCCTAAGAAGGCCCGCCAGGTCCTTACGCAAGATGTGCCGGAAGACGCTGACGTTCCTCAACTGGCGGCTTGGCTGGCCGTCTCGCGAGTACTGCTGAATCTCGATGAGTTCGTGACCAGGGAGTGAGCGGTTGATTGGATGCTTAAGCCGGGCAAGACCTCTTCGGCAAGCCTGGAAAGAATCTTGCGGAGTCCGCCCCTTCTCGGGAGGAAGCCATGGACCTTAATCAAAGACTTCTACTAGCTAGCACCCGCCGCCATTTCTTCAGCCAGTGTGCCATGGGGCTGGGGCAGATGGCGCTGGCGTCGCTTCTCACCGACGGGCGAGCGTTCGGCGCCGACACGGCGGGGATGACGAATCCATTAGCGCCTCGGAAAGGCCATTTCCCCCCGAAGGTCAAGAGTGTCATCTACTTGTTTATGGCCGGCGGACCCAGCCAGCTGGACCTGTTCGAGCACAAGCCGAAGCTACAGCAGCTCGACGGTCAGCCGACGCCTGCGTCGTTTCTCGAGGGTAAGAGATTCGCGTTCATGGATACGTTCTCCGAGGACGTTCCTGAGCTTTTGGCGACGCAGCGCAAGTTCGCCCGATACGGCCAGAGTGGGAAGTACGTATCCGAGCTTCTACCTCATCTCGCTACGGTCGCCGACGAGCTGGCGTTCGTTTCGACGGTGAGTACGGATAATTTCAACCATGTGCCGGCGAAGATTTTCGTAAACACGGGTTCAACGCGGTTTGGCCGGCCGAGTATGGGGTCGTGGGTGACGTACGGATTGGGCAGTGAGTCCCAAGATCTACCGGGCTTTGTGGTGTTGCAGTCGGGACCGCGCGGGCCGCGGGGCGGAGCGCTCAACTGGGGCAGTGCTTTTCTGCCCACCACCCACCAGGGGATTCCGTTCCGAAGCGGCGGAGACCCGATCCTTAATCTTTCCAGTCCCAAGGGGTTCAGTCACGAGCGCCAGGGTGAGACGATTCGGGCCATCCGCGATCTCAACCTGGCCCACCTCGCTGAAGTCGGAGACCCCGAAATCTCCACCCGTATCTCTGCCTATGAGATGGCTTACCGCATGCAGACCAGTGGTCCGGAGTTGATTGATCTCTCCGCCGAAACGCAAGGAACGCTCGATCTCTACGGTGCCGAGCCGGGCGCGGAATCCTTCGCCAACAACTGCTTGCTGGCCCGGCGGCTTGTGGAGCGCGGTGTGCGCTTCGTTCAGCTCTACCATACTGACTGGGACCACCACGGTGAGGGAGAACACAACCTGGGGAAGGGACTCGAGAAGCTTTGCCGTCAGACGGATCAGCCCTGCGCGGCTTTGATCCGGGATCTTAAACAGCGAGGACTGCTGGACGAAACGCTCGTGGTCTGGGGCGGCGAGTTCGGCCGCACCCCGATGGGCGAGAAGCGCGCCACTGTCGGACGCAACCATCATATCGACGCCTTCACGATGTGGTTTGCCGGCGGTGGGATCAAACCGGGCCAAACCGTCGGCGTTACCGATGAGTTGGGATTCGGTCCCATCGAAGACAAAATCCACATGCACGACATCCAGGCGACGGTGCTTCACCAACTAGGCCTCGACCACACCAAGCTCACCTTCAAGTTCAAGGGGCGTGACTTCCGCCTGACGGACGTGGGCGGACAGGTGATTCGCAAACTCTTGGTGTAGCGGGAGGGCTCCCCGACCGTATGAAAGCCAGTGCGGGCCCGCGGGCTAACGCCGGCGGCTCTGTGCGGCTATGTTCAGCAAGTTGACTGTAGAGGGCGAACCGGTGGGACAGCTATCCGCGCGGCTAACTACACGACGAGCTTGCAACAACTGGTCAGAGCCGCGCCCGTCAGGGCGCGGGCCCGGCACTACGCACTACTTCGCGACGGAAAACGCGTGCACCGTGGTCGTGCGGTAGGTTTCCCCGGGGTGAAGAACCGTGGACGGGAAATTGTCCTTATTCGGACTGTCGGGGTAGTGCTGCGTTTCAAGACAGAAGCCGGCCCGCTGCTGGTAGACGGTTCCTCCCTTGCCGGTGTTCGAACCGTCTAGCCCGTTCCCGCTGTAGAACTGAACGCCGGGCTCGCTCGTGAAGATTTCCATGAGGCGCCCTGTCGTGGGTTCTTCCACTCTTGCGGCAAGCCAGGGCGCTTCGTCCGACTGATTCAGAACGAAATTATGGTCGTAGCCTCCTCCAAACCCGAGCTGCTCATCGTCCAGATCGATGCGCGCGCCAATGGGGGTTGGCTGTCGAAAATCCAAAGGAGTGCCCTCTACGCTTCGAATCTCGCCGGTCGGAACCAGCGTCTTATCCGCGGGGGTGAAATGGTCGGCGTTCAGCGTCAAGACGTGATCCAACATGGAGCTTTTGCCGCCGTCTTTCAGGTTGAAATAAGCATGGTTCGTTAGATTGACAAGCGTGGTCTTGTCGGTCGTTGCTTCATAGTCGATTCGCAGGGCGTTGTCGTCGGTGAGGGTGTAGGTGACCTTGGTGTTTAGATTGCCCGGGTACCCCTCTTCGCCGTCAACGCTTAGGTACGTCAGAACGACACCCACGCCCTTTTCGTCGGCGAACGGTTCGGCTCCCCAGACGACTTTGTCGAAACCCTTTTCTCCCCCGTGGACATGGCTGGGCGGCATGTTGACTGCCAGTTGGTACGCCTTGCCGTTTAGCGTGAACCGCCCGTTCGCTATGCGGTTGGCGTAGCGGCCGGTGGTCGTGCCGAAGTACGGATGGTCCTTGCTGTAATCGTCCAGCGTGTCGTAACCGAGAATGACGTCGCCCAAAACGCCGTCTCGGTCGGGCATCTTAAGCGAGACGAGAATACCCCCATAGGTGGTGACTCGAGCCTCGGCGCCGCCCGCGTTCGTGAGCGTGTAGATTTGGGCATCTTCTCCATCGCGCGTGGTGCCGAAATGTTCCATGGCCGGTAATTCCCTCGCGGACGATCTTTCAACGGATTCCCCGCTGTCGGGATCGCTCCCCGTACAAGCCGTCGCCGCAAGCAGACAGCAAATAAGCACAGCTATGGCCAGGTTCTTCTTTCCACGACAAGAGCTCCCGCTCGCGGATCTAGGGTCCTCGTCTATCGCGGATCCTGTCTGCGATGCGCGACTCGATTCGTTTTTCAAACTATGCCGGAACACTTTTGCCTCCCGTCGCGCGAATAGCCGAGGCGGTCTGGCCTCGGCTTTCTCTTGTTCAACTTTCACCGCAGGCGCGGTTGCGTGCAGCCTCCGTCGAGAGAAGATCTCGTCGGAAAAACAGCCTACCATAGCCGCCACCCGACCGGGGTGAGCGCCCCTCGTCGCGCGCCGCGGCCGCGGGTGCAAGCGGCCGGCGGGAAGGCGAAGTCCGGCGGAAGCGGCCCGCCAAGAAAAAGCTGCCGGCCTGGGCCAAACGACGACGCAGCCATGCGCCGCGCGGCCTTGTTGATTTCGCTCGGCGACCTCTGCCGTTCCGCGGTTTACGTGGATACGCGGAAACCGCATCGCAGGCTGCTGCGGTAGAATGTAGAAAGGTTGGTGGGCCTCAGGATCGCACCGAACGGATACCTCCCGAAATCTCTTGTCCCGCGGTGGACAGTTATCTCCTCCTAGCGGCATGCTCAAGCACCGGTTCCCGTCGAAGTGGGTCCGTGCCCGATTGTTGATCGGGCTTGCTTGTGCAGGAGTAGCAGCCGCGCAAAGCACGACCGGTCTGATCAGCGGCACGGTCGAAGACGCTTCGCATGCAGCCATCGGGGGAGCGAAGGTATCGACTCTTCATTTGGATACGGGCGCCAGGCGATCTGCCATGACCGCTAAGGACGGCCACTATTTGCTGCCGGCCATGCCGGTCGGGGAATACGAGATCCGCGCCAAACAGAAAGGCTTTCAGACGGTCGTCCACAAGGGCCTTCGTCTCACGGTCGGGCAGAGCGCGGTCATTCACTTCACCCTTCCGGTCGGCGAGTTGCGGCTTGAAGTGACCGTGGTGGCGAAGGCACCCTTGGCCAACAGCCATACGCACGAGTTGAGCTACCTGGTCGGGAGCCGAAGTATCGAAGAGCTGCCGCTCAACGGTAGAAACTATCTCGACCTGATGCTGTTGCAGCCGGGCGTGCAGCCTTTTCGACATCGGGATTCAGGCGGATCGATCGTCGCTCACGGTCTGGGAGTCAGCGTTAACGGCCAGGATCCGCGGTCGAACGTGTACTTGCTGGATGGAACGCCGCAAAACGATTTTACGAATGGGCCGGCGGGCAGCGGGGCCGGGACGTCGCTCGGCATGGAAACCATCCGCGAGTTTCGGGTCGAGGCGAACGGTTACAGCGCGGAGTACGGACGCAATTTCGGGGGACAGATCAACGCTCTGACGAAGTCCGGCACGAACCTGGTCCACGGAAGCGTTTTTCACTATTTGCGCAATGACAACCTGGATGCGCCGAATTACTTTGACACCACGAGCTCGCCACCCGAATTCAGACGGAATCAGTTTGGCGGCGCTGTTGGTGGACCCATTCGGCGGGATCAGACCTTCTTTTTCCTCGGTTACGAGGGTTTGCGCGAAGATCTGGGCCGAACGATCAGTACCGTCGTTCCCGACGAGAACGCCCGAGCCGGGCTGATTCCGGATGCGCAGAATCCCGGACAGTTGCTGGACGTCGGTGTCGATCCGGACGTCAAGCCTTACCTCGACGAGTTTCCGCTGCCCAACGCCCCCAATCTCGGAGGCGGGTTGGCACCCTTCAACTTCGGCTTCGCGCAGGAACTCGTCCAGGACTTCTTTCAAGCGAGGCTCGACCACAATTTCACGGCGCGCGATTCCTTCTTCGCGCGATACACGGTGGATGACGCCGGCCAAAGGCTGCCGACGGATTTCCCGCAGTTTCCCCGCTCGTTCGTTTCGCGGAACCAGTTTCTCACGCTCGAGCATCGTAGGATTTTCTCTCCGCGACTGCTCAACACTTTCCGAGCGGGCTTCAGCCGGACTCGGATCGGGCAGGACGTCGAGGCGAATACCACGAATACGCTGGAGCCTTTTGTGCGCGGCCGGCCGTCCATGGGAGATATTGATATCGGCGGGATTCCGCGCTTCGGGCCGCAAGTATCGGCCGACGTGCAGTTGACGCAGAACGTTTTCAGTTTCCAAGACGATGCGGTTTTCACACACGACCGGCACAGCGTGAAGTTCGGCGGGCTTGCCGAGCGCTACCAAGACAACCTGTTCAATCCCACGTTCTCTCGGGGCATATTCGCTTTCGCCAACATCGCGGGTTTTCTCCGCAATCAGCCGCTGCGCTTTATCGGCTTGACGCCGGAGTCGACCATTGACCGCTACTGGCGCTTCTCTTTGTTTGGTCTTTACGTGCAGGACGACTTTCGCGCCACGTCCCGGCTGACGTTGAACCTGGGCTTGCGGTATGAGTTTTCGACCGTGCCCCGAGAGATTCAAGGACGAGATACGGCGCTCCTGAACCTCGACGACGCGGAGCCGACGCTGGGGCAGGTTTACGAGAACCCGACGAAGGCAAACCTTGCCCCTCGGCTTGGATTTGCATGGGATGTCCTCGGCGATGGCTCCACCGCGCTGCGGGGCGGCTATGGCCTGTTCTTTAACACCAACAATCAGCAGAACTTGATCGTCACCGTGGTGAACCCCCCATCGGCCCGGAGGCCGGTGATCGGCGGGCCGGTTTTCCCTCAGCCGAGTTTCGATCGCGCGGCGGATAACTCCATTCGGCCGATCGAGTTCCATCTGAAGAATCCATACATCCAGAGCTGGAATTTAAACCTGCAGCGGGAATTGTGGGCCGACACGTTGCTGACCGTCGGGTATGCGGGATCGCGCGGGGTTCATTTGTTGCGGAACACCGATGCCAACACGGCTGTCCCTCAGCAGCTCTCAGACGGCGCGTATTGCTTTCCGGTGGCGGCGCGCCCCGGGGTCGTGCCTTGCGGACCGTCCGGGACGCCCGGACGGCGGAATCCGAACTTCTCGACGATCGAGTTAAAGAAGAGCGACGGCAATTCCTGGTACAACGCTTTGATCGTGGAGCTGCGCAAGCGCTTCAGTCACGGTGTACAGCTGCAGTCGTCCTATACCTTGTCACGGAGCATCGACACCACGCAGGCGTCAACTTTTTTTTCCGATTCGGTGACGGGAACAACGTCCGCCATGCCCGAGCTTCCCGGGCTCGCCTATAACAGAGGCCTCTCCGACTTTCATGCCAAACACACGTCGGTATCGAACTTTGTTTGGGAGCTGCCGTTTTCGAGCCAAGGGAACGGTGTCCGAGGGGCAATTTTCGGTGGTTGGCAGGCGGGCGGTCTGCTGATCTTGCAGAGCGGTAATCCACTGACCGCCATGGTGCAGCGGAACCGTTCCGGCTCGTTGTGGTCTCCGACCGTAGGACCGGGACGCGGGGTGGACCGGCCGAGCCTGGCGTCCGGGTTCACGCACGAGTCCGCGGTTCTCGGGGATCCGGCGGGATATTTCAATCCCGCGGCCTTCCTATTGCAGCAGGCGGGCACGCTCGGCAGCCTCGGACGCAACGTCTTCATCGGCCCTGATTTGCGAACGTTTGATTTTTCTCTGGCGAAGAACGTGCCTTTGTCTTCTCTGAGCGAGAGCGGCAAGCTGCAATTTCGCGTCGAGTTTTTCAATCTGTTTGACCGCGCCAATTTCGCTGCTCCAGCGATCGTCGCCTTCGCGGGCGTGACCGACGACGAGGCCCCCTTGTCGTCTTTCGGGCGCACTCGTTCGACCGTTACCTCTTCCCGCCAGATTCAGTTCGGGCTGCGACTGTCGTTTTAGCCCGTTTTTCTGACAACAAACACGCAACGGTCCGCCCCTACTGTTTTGTCGCGAGAAAAGCGGGCCCTCGGGCCGATGAAAATAGGGCGATACCCTCATCGCACTCCCCTTTTCGCCGGTTTCATACTGTCTCTGTGATCCCTATTATGATGATTCGGGTGGACGGAGTCTGCGTTGGGTCATGAGCGGAGTGCAGGCTCGGCCCACACCGGGGGCATGACAGTTGCCCGGCACCCAGGTGAAACGATGCTCGTCGCTCCCGGAGCCGATCCATGATTTGCACGAACTGCCTCAGCGAGGTCCCCGCCGACGCACGTTTCTGCACGGAGTGCGGTCATCCGGTATCGGCCAGCAAGGGGGTGAAGACTGCCGAGTCAGGGGTTTGGTGGAAATGGGCCCTGGGAGTTTCTGGCGCCGTGATCGTTGCCTGGGCGGTCACGGAATGGGTGCCCGATACCGAACCGGCACAGTCACCCGATACGGAACTCCCTCAGGCGCTTGATCCCGCCCCGCCCGAGCCCGCCCCCCCGGCGAGCGAGCAACCGACACCCATCGACGGCCCCCCGGAGGCTGCGCCGGAAGCCGCGCAAACACCGGACACGGGAGACTGGCAACTGCGCACGGAAGTCTCTGCGTTCGACGACACGAAAGCGATCTATCTTGAATTACCGGCGGATCAACTTCTCTGGGACGCAAGCATGCCGTTGCTAACGCTGCGCTGCAAAGAAAACTCCTGGCAAGCCTACGTGTTTGGCATCTCGCCGAAAGCCGACCGGGAAAGTGAACTGGCCACTGCCCGTCTTCGATTCGACAAGACGGAGGTACGGACACTCAAGATGGTCCGAGCCGTAGGAGACGACGCGCTGTTTTTTCGACGACCGATCGAGATCATTCGCACAATGATGAATCACGGCCAATTGCTGTTTCGTTTCACCACCGCCGATTCCGATCGCCTCACGGCCACCTTTAACCTAAGGGGCTTAAGCAAGGCGCTTGAGCCTCTGCGGGAAGAATGTGACTGGGAATAGCCTCGTAGTTGCCGGCCTTTCCTGATAAACCGGCTCGGGGGGTGACAACAACAGGCAGGCGGCCTCGCCCACGAGCCGTCTCTATTCTTCAGCCGCCTTCGGGTGCACCACGGGATAGCCCTTTTCCTTCCAGGCCGTCACGCCGCCGAATTGCAGATCGGTGTAGCCGTTTCCCTTGAGTAAGGCCGCCGCACGGGAGGCCCGTCCGCCGCGGTTTCAATAAAGGACGATCGGGGGGCCTTTGGGAATCTCCGACATGCGGGCTTCGAGTTGGTCCATGGGAATGTTCACGTGGCCTTCGATCGTTCCGATTTCCTCCAACTCACTGGGGTCGCGCACATCGAGCAAGAACACATCTTCGCCCGCGTCGAGTCGCTTCTTGAGCGCTTCAACGTCCAGGGGACGGGGATCGGGCGAGGCCTCCAGCGCTGATTCATCGGCCGGTGTCTTCGAGCCTTCGGCCGAATTGGGCGGGGAGCACGAAACCGCCACCGAGCAGCCCGCAAACGTAGTTAGAACAAGGTCCCGTCGGGTAATCATGTATGGTCTCCTCGGAGAGTTAGTATAACGCCAACCCTGCCCCGCTTCCTGTCACACTTGACGGAAGCCTCTTCGGCGCCACGATCGCGACGGGACGTCCAGGGGCCTGGGTCGGACCCAAAGGGATGAACGCGGGTAGGTTTTCGACCGAGTGGCCATGGCCCGCGGCCCACCCAAGGGGTGAAAACTGGCGGGCTTTCGACCGGGCGTTTTCGTGAGGCGTCACACCGCCGACGACCTGTTTCAACGCCGACGGCGACTTACGTGTCGGGATCAGTCCCGCCTGGTGGACAGGAGTCAAAGAGGCGACCCGCCGGTTTCCACTCACTCCTGCGGCTGCTGCTGCAGAAAATTCAAAAACTGCGCCCCCGCAGGAGAAAATTTCTTCTTGCGGTGGTGAATGATGCCCACCGGACGAACCAGCTCATTCGCCTCGATGGGCCGCGCGACCAGGCGGCCCTCGCCAGCCTCCTGACGAACCGTCCGCTCTGGAAGGATGCTGACGCCCGACCCGATCGACACCGCCTCCTTGATCATTTGAATATTGTCGAACTCGAGCACCACCTTGCGGGGAATTCCCTGGTCGCGAAAAAAACGGTCCATGGCCTTGCGAATCGACAGGTCGGGATCGAAGCTGACAAACTCCTGGCCGGCGAGATCGGCGGGGCGAATCGTTGACTTCTTCGCCAGCTCATGGTCGGGATGGCATACCAGAACCATTTTTTCCAACCGCCAGGCGGTGGCTTTCAGCTCCTTGCCCGGATTGGGATAGCTGACCAGACCAAGATCCGCCACATCGTCCGCTACGGCTTGATAAACCTTCTCGGGTCGCATGTATTCCAGATGAACGTTTGCCTGGGGGTGGCGATCTTCAAACCGCTCCTTGATCTGCGCCATCTCGTAAAGCCCGATGGAGTAAATCGACGCCACGCGGACAGAGCCGACAAGTTCCTTCTTCAGTGCGCCGATCTGCGACGCCATCTCGTCGTATCGCCAAACGATATCGCGGCACGCTTCGTAGTAAAGTTTGCCCGCGGGAGTCAGTTTGATCGGACGGCTGGTTCGATCAAGCAGGTCCGTCGCCAGGCGTTCTTCGAGTTGCTTGAGGAGTTGGCTGGCCGCGGACTGGCTTATCCCGTTTAGCTCGGCCCCACGGCTGATGCTGTTGGTCTGGGCAATGTCCCGAAACACCTTGAAGTGGCCGATTCGCACTCCCCTATTGTTACATAAGAATGACTTATTTCACACCTCGCTCAAGTTTTGCTTTATTAATATTCCGGGCACCCGATTTCTCACCCGACGTCGAGCATACGCAACCGTTCGGCAAAAGTGGCGGACCCGGGCGATTACCGTGCTACGGGTTCAGGTAAGGGGCCGCTTCGTGTTCGGCTTTTCACCCAGGGTTCCGCCAAAAATGGCTCCACCCGGGGATCCTATCCCACGCTTCGGGGGCTGACTTGCCGTTGGGTAATTCGTATTGGGGTTGCCCCGCGATGGAAACGGCCGGCTCGGGCGATAATAGAGGGCTGACAGGTAGCTCGCGTTTCTCACCCGGGGCCCCCAGCGGGGTTGGAAGTAAATACCCGTCGTCAGGGATGTAGGGGCGCGATTCATCGCGCCCGCTTGCCGACATACTCTACGCTGGGCGATGTACGCAAACTGTTGTCGCGAGCCGCGGCGACCGGGCCTTGCGACTCGTCGACCGCGGGCCGTGGCGAGAAATGCGGGCTAAGGCTCGCGGGGAGATGGCGCCTCATCTCGAACCGCGGGTCAGTGCGAGGAAGAAATTGGCCGCCCCGACCAGTCGCAACAGCCACGCACCTTGTTTCGTCGCCGCACAGACTCTAGCGCTGCTGCTTGCGAGCTGTTCGGGGATTGATTCTTCCGGCAGCGGTCCCGCCGAGTCGGCGTCGGGGTTCGGAGAAAACGGAGTCGTTCGAATCGGCTATGCCAACGAGGCACCCTTTGCGTATTACGACAACGCTACCGGCAGGCTCACGGGCGAGTCCGTGGAGGTGACGCGTCATATCCTTAAGCAGGTAGGCGTCTCACGCGTCGAGGGCGTCATCACGGAGTTCGCGTCTCTGATTCCCGGCCTCAAGGCCCGCCGGTTCGACATCATCGCCGCCGGCATGTACATCAATCCGAGGCGTTGCGAGCAGATCAGTTTCTCGGAACCGATTTCCTGTGTCGATCAAGGTTTCATGGTCGAAGCGGGGAATCCTTTTGATCTCCACAGCTACGAGGACGTGGCCCGCCACCCGACGGCCCGGCTTGGCGTGATCGCCGGCGGCGTCGAGCTAGGCTTTGCGCGGGCGGTTGGCGTTCCCGACGAGAGACTCTCCATCTTCCCCGACGTGCCGAGCTTGATCGCCGGCCTGCAAGCCGACAGGGTGGACGCGGTCGCCGCGACCGTGCCAACGCACAAGGATATCCTAGCCAAGGCCGGCGACCCGGGCCTCGAAATCGCACAACCGTTCACACAACCGAAGGTTGACGGCCGAACGGCCGGCCTGTGCAGTGCGCTCGGTTTTCGCCAGGAAGACGCGGCGTTTCTCGGAAAGTTCAACCGCGCGCTCGAGGCGTTCATCGGTTCGGAGCAGCACCTGGGAATCGTCAGGCCCTTCGGTTTCGGGGAGCAGAATATGCCCGGCGAGCACACTACGGAGCAGCTATGCCGACCCATGTCGCCTTGATCCGGCGGGGTTTTCGCTCGACCGCGCGTCACAGGAGTCTCGATGCGGCACGTTGAGAGAAGAAATGTCGCCACGAATGGCGACACGGCACGCAAGAATGCGTGCGCCCCGAAAGTGCGTAGCGCGGGTCTCGATTTTGAGATCCGCGGCCTTGTGCTGACACGCCAGGCGTCTGGGCGACTGTTGCGGCATGACCGCTCGCTCGCGTTCGCGGCTCCGATTCGCTCGCCGCTAGGATAGCGGCGCGTTCCGGCAGAGACTCGCTAAGATCAGGCACACACTTGCCCCGCTAGATACATGCCTCCTCCTCTTGACCTTCTTCCCAGCCTGCTGACCGGCTTGGTCGTGACCATCGAGATCACGCTCGGCGGCGCGCTGGTCGGGCTTTTGGCGGCCTTCCTCGGCGGGTTGGGGCGCCTTTCCGCGAATCGCTTCATCCGGGGAATCTCGGGCCTCTACATCGATATCTTTCGCGGGACTTCGGCTCTGGTGCAGCTATTTTGGGTGTATTTTGCGCTGCCTCTGTTTGGCGTGAGCTTCGAGGCGATGACGGCCGGCATTTTGGTCCTTGGACTGAACGTCGGCGCCTACGGGTCGGAAGTCGTGCGCGGCGCGATCCAGGCCGTGCCCAGGGAGCAGCGGGAAGCGGCGCTGGCCTTGAACTTGACCGAGCGCCAGGCCATGTGGCACGTCGTTCTGCCGCAGGCCGTGCTTCCGATGATTCCTCCTTTCGGAAACTTGATGATCGAACTCCTCAAGGGAACGTCGCTTGTTTCCCTCATCACGCTCAGCGAACTCACCTTCCAGGGACAGACCCTGCGGGCGGCCACCTTGCGGTCCGGAGAAATCTTCGGCTTGATCCTGATTTTGTATTTCCTGCTGGCTCTCGCCATAACGTTCACGGTGAAACGTCTCGAGAGCCGATTGGCGTTCGGCCGAGACTACGGCGGTGTGCGCTGATGTTCGACTGGGGGTTCGCCTGGGAAGTGCTGCCGGCGCTGCTCGAAGCGTCGCTGGTTACCGTTCAGGCGACGGTTCTAGGCATGATTTTGGCCTTGGCCTTGGGATTGGTTTGGGCGATCCTGCGCCGTTCGGCGATTCGGGCTGTTTCTTGGCTCGCCGCGTCCTCGGTCGAATTCATCCGCAGCACCCCTCTGCTGGTGCAGATCTACTTCCTGTTTTACGTGCTGCCGAACTTCGGTTTCACCTTTTCGCCGCTAGTCACCGGCGTCGTAGCTCTCGGGGTTCACTACAGCGCCTACACGGCCGAAGTCTACCGCGCCGGCATCGACAACGTGCCCAAAGCGCAATGGGAAGCGGCGATGGCCCTCAACCTCAGCCGCTTCGACGCGCTGAAGTCGATCATCTTGCCGCAAGCGATCCCCCCCATGATTCCGGCCATGGGAAACTATCTGGTGTCAATGTTCAAGGAGACTCCCATTCTCGCGGCCATCACGGTCCACGAGTTGATGCAAGCGGCGAAACTCATCGGCGCGGACACATTTCGGTACTTGGAGCCGCTCACCATGGTTGGCGTCGTATTTTTGGCGGTCAGCCTGGTGGCCGCCCGGCTAGTAAAACAACTGGAGTTGCGTCTTGCCCTCCGATCATAAAGACGGACCCGACGCTTGCCCGCTTTTCTCACCACGTGGCGAGACGAAGTGCGTGAGAGGCCCGTCAGTACAAGGCGCGCGACGCGCGGCGCCGCATTTCTTGAATAATGCGGGCGTACTTGAACAGTACGTTGAGCACGGCGAGCAAGCGCAACGCAGTAATGGCGGGCCTACCGCGTGCTTCGGCCGTCAGGTGGTGAGAAATGCGGGCTAGCCTGATCATTCGGATGCGAAACGTTCGCAAGTCCTACGGCGACCTGGTAGTTTTGAAAGACTTGGAACTGGACGTTTTTCCTTCCGAGAAAATCGCCCTGATCGGGCCCAGCGGCTCGGGGAAATCGACGATCCTGCGCATCTTGATGACACTGGAGGGCGTGGATTCGGGAGCCGTCGAGATCGACGGCGAAAGCCTCTGGACCACGACGAACAACGGCCGTGCGGCTCCCGCCAACGCCAAGGACCTGCGAGCCATTCGAAGCAAGGTCGGCATGGTCTTTCAGCAGTTCAACCTTTTCCCGCACAAGAACGTCTTGGCCAACCTGACCGAAGCGCCCATCCGCGTGCTGCGGCTATCGAAAGAGGAGGCGCGGGAGCGGGCGGTTGATCTTCTCGCCATGGTGGGGCTGAGCGACAAGATCGAAGCCTATCCGTCGCAACTTTCCGGAGGACAGAAACAGCGCGTGGCGATTGCCCGAGCCCTGGCCATGCAGCCGAAGATCATGCTTTTCGACGAAGTCACCTCGGCGCTCGACCCCGAGCTCGTCAGCGAAGTGCTCAACGTCTTGCGAAAACTGGCGCGCGAAAGCAGCACGACCATGCTGATCGTCACCCATCATATGCGTTTCGCCCAAGACATTGCCGATCGAGTCGTGTTTTTGGATCAGGGGACGATCCTCGAAGACGGTACGCCGGAGGTGATTTTTTCCCATCCTTCTCAACCCCGCACGCGGGAGTTTTTGAGAAGCATCCTTGGGCAGTAGCGCACCAACCCGGTCTGGACGCCGGATGGCCGGCGGGTGCTCTTCGCGCCAGAGCGCCATGGAGTGGCTAATCTGTTCCGGAAGCCAGCCGACGGAACGGGTCAGGTCGAGCGCCTCACGACGATCCCAAACTCTCGAATACCCTCTTGCTTTTCGCCCGACGGGAAGAGGGTGGTTTTCATCCAACGGAGTTCTGAAACGGCTGACATTCACGTGCTGTCAATGGAGGGCGAACGGTCCTCGCGACCAGTTCTCGAGACGCCGTTTGATGAAGGCCGCCCGGTGATTTCGCCCGACGGCCGCCGGCTGGCCTACGAGTCCAATGAGTGCGGGCGGCAGGAAGTCTACGTTCGGCCTTTTTTCCAACGTGGAACAAGGAAAGTGGCAGATCTCGCGGGATGGGGGACGCCAACCCGTTTGAGGACCAAGGGGGGTGCGAGCTTTTCTATCGCACCGGCCAGGGGATGGTGGTGGTGAGCATCGAAACCGACCCGACCTTCACCCCTGGGCGCCCGGAGGTGTTGTTCTGGCGACATCGAATCTCGTCGTCCGATTTGATCGGGGCAACAGTTCGTCTACATCACCCGGCTTACAGTTCGTAGGCCAAGCGGGACCCATGAACCTGCTCCGCGATAGGCCGCCTTTCGCCGCCGTCATTTGCCAAATTGAGGCACGTCGTCGGCTGAAACCGGGGACACGAAAGACAGCTCTGATGGAAGTCTCCGGTCGCAGCCCGCGGTGGATGAGGCGCGAGCGCCGCCGCCGCCCCAAGGGCGAGCAAGCGCAACGACGGAATGGCGAGCTTATCACGTGCTTCGACCGTCGGCTGGCGAGAAAAGCGGACTAGCCGGGAGCGGTTTCAAGTTCTCCCCTGGTGTATCATGTCACCAGACTGCAAGGGTCGAGTTGCTGTGAGCGACATCGAAGAGCGAGTGATCCGGGTATTGGCCGAGACGCAGCAAATGGACTCGCGAAAAATCACGCCCTGTTCTACCTTTGGTGAGCTGGGCATCGATTCGTTTGACGCGATCAATGTGCTATTCGCAATCGAAAGCGAGTTCGACATTAGCGTTTCCGACGACGAGGCCAAGAGTCTGCGGGGCGTCGGAGACACCGTCCAAGGGGTAGAGAAGCTCTTGGCCCTCAAGAAATCCGCCGCCGAATCCTAGCTCGGATGCACCGCGTCGCCATCACCGGACTTGGCTGCGTCTCGGCCATGGGCCTGGGACGCCGGGCGTTCTGGGAAGGCATACGGGCCGGGCGCTCGGCCATAAGCCCGCTTTCGATCCTGCCGACCGAAGATCTTGGCATCCGGGTGGGCGCCGAGGTGAGGGACTACGATCCCAGCCTCCACTTCGACGCAAAACGCCTGAGCCTGATGGACCGCTTCTCCCAGTTTGCGCTGCTGGCTGCTCGGGAAGCGCTGGATGACGCCGGGCTGGAGCTGAGCGACGAGCTGAGCCGGCGGACGGCAGTGATCCTCGGTACGGGAACAGGCGGAAAAACCACCGACGATGAGGCCTTCCGCGAGCTTTACGGGAAGGGAAATCCCCGGGTGCGGCCATCGGTGATCCCGCGCCTGATGGTGAGCGCCGCGACCAGCCACTTGACGATCGAATTCGGCATCACCGGTCCGGCATTCACGGTCTCGAGCGCCTGCTCGTCGGCCAACCACGCCATCGCACAGGCTTTTTGGCTTGTCAGACAGGGGATGGCGCCGGTGGCCATTGCGGGAGGCTCGGAAGCCTGCTTCACCTTCGGAACGATGAAGGCTTGGGAAGCGTTGCGCGTCATGGCCCCGGACACTTGCCGGCCCTTCAGTCGTGATCGACGAGGCATGGTGCTCGGCGAAGGCGCGGGGATCGTGGTCCTCGAGCCCGTCGAGGAGGCGCGTGCGCGCGGAGCCGAGGTCTATGCGGAGGTCGCCGGCGCCGGCATGTCGGCGGACGCCGGCCATCTCATCCAACCCAGTGAAGCCGGCGCGGCGCAGGCGATGGAGATGGCGCTCGACGACGCGAAACTCTCCCCGCGGGAGGTACACTACGTCAACGCCCACGGAACGGGGACTCAAACCAACGACGTAACCGAGACGAGGGCCATCCGCCGCGTCTTCGGCGCGCACGCCGACCGGCTGGCCGTCTCCTCCACCAAGTCGATGCACGGCCACGCTTTGGGAGCTTCGGGAGCGCTGGAGTTGGTGGCCACCGTACTTGCTTTACGGGACCGGATCGCCCCTCCCACGGCCAACTTCACGGACCCGGACCCGGAATGCGATCTGGACTACGTGCCCAACATTTCTCGGGAAATGCCGATTGACGCGGCCCTGTCGAGTTCTTTCGCCTTCGGAGGCCTCAACGCGGTGCTCGCGGTGCGCCGGTGCGAGGAGTAGGGACTTCCCTGGCTCGTGATACCAAACGGGGCAGTCGCCTGGATTGATGGCCAAGTCTATTTAGCCGAGGCAGGCGTGAGCCTCTCGACCTTGTGTTTATCTCTAGTTCCGGACTTGAGATCGCCAACGCTTCTGTTCAGCAACGGGTGCACAAAATCGGGGCAGATCTCTTCCAGCGGAGCCAGCACAAACAGGCGCTCGTGTAGCCGAGGGTGAGGGACCGTCAAACCCCCTTCGTTGACTGTCTGACTCCCGTAGAACAACATGTCCAGGTCGATGGTCCGGGGCCCGTTTTTCCGAATGCTCTTCTTCCCGAGCCGTTCTTCGATGGACCGCAAGAAAGATCGCAACTCCGCCAGCGCCAGCTCCGTCTCGATTTTGACGGCGCCATTGAGGAACCAATTTTGATCGGCGAATCCCACCGGTTCCGTATGATACAGCGAGGACACGGCGCGGACTTCGCACTTCTCTTGAAGCAGCTCGAGAGCTCTTCGGATGTTCTCCTGCTTGTCGCCCAGGTTGGACCCCACACCTAGATAGACGTCAGTCATCCTTCGAGCGAGTCATCTCGACAGCCGCGTATTTCATCCCGCCGGGACCCAACGGAGCAAGCTTCTTGACCGAGACCGAGACCCTCTCCAGCGCAAAACGCTCCAGCAAGCGCTGCGCGATCTTTTCCGTGACCGTCTCAAGCAGTTTGTATTCTCGGCCGGTCACGACTTCTTGAACTTGGGAGTAAACCTCCTCATAGTCCACACTCGCCGCCAAATCATCCCTGGCCGCGGCGTCGCTCAAATCAGCGAACCATTCCACGTCGACAAGAATGCGCTGTGGGTCCTGTCGCTCGGAGGCCGATACGCCAAGCCGGCAGGGGAACTCCATCTCCTGGAGGATGACCTTGTCCATCAGGTTTTTCTCACCGCGTCGACGATCCGAACGGCCCTTCTGCAGGCCTCGACATCGTGTACTCTCACAGCGTCGGCGCCGTTCATGACGGCCACCGACACGGCCGCCAGGGTGCCCTCCAGGCGCTGACCGGCCGGGTCGCCGGCAATCTTGCCGATAAAGGATTTTCTCGACGGGCCGACCAGGACGGGCAGTCCCAGTTCCTTGAACTCGCCAAGCCGCTTCAGAATCTCCAGATTGTGCCGGGCGGTCTTTCCGAAGCCGATGCCGGGGTCGATCATGATTTCCTGAACGCCCTTTTCCCGCGCCTCCCCGACCCGGTCCGCGAAGAAGGTTTTCAGATCCTCAACGACATCTCGGTATGAAATGTCTTGTTGCATGGTCTTCGGCGTGCCCCGCATGTGCATCAACACGACCGGCGCTTTGTGACGGGCCGCGACTTCGATCATGGCAGGATTTCGCAATCCGCTCACGTCGTTGATCGCCGCGGCCCCGAGTTCAAGGCAGGTCTCGGCGACTTGGGGCTCGAACGTGTCGATTGAAATGGGGGCGGCGATTTCACCGGCCAGTTTATCGAGCACGGGTCGGAGCCGCCTCAACTCGGCTTCCGGAGCAACGGGATCGGAACCCGGACGCGTGCTTTGCCCGCCGATATCGATGATGTCGGCGCCGTCGGCGACCATGCGGCAGGCGTGCTCGACGGCCTTGTCCGGCTCAAGAAACTGGCCGCCGTCGGAGAAAGAGTCCGGGGTGACGTTCAAGACTCCCATGATGAGCGTCCGGCCGGCGCCAAGCTGAAACGGTCCCCACTTCTTGTTGGCCATTCGTCGATCATTCTCCGGGCTGTTGCGGCTCAGCGCGTTTCAATCCGATAGTCCCTCGACGCCGCAGCGAACCTTTGCAACAATCCGGTTAGAATACCGGCCCTGACGGCAACCGGACGGAGCCGCACTCAAAAGGGTGCGGTCGAGGCCGCGCGCCGGCGCCGCTTGGTGAGAAAAGCGGGCTAGGCCGTCGCCCCTCCGCAGCTCGAGCCGCCCCCGGCGGCGCAGCCGTAGCAATGCTGGCCGGTAACGATCCGTCGTTGGCCGAGATGCCCGGAGGCGAAATCCCGAATGTGGCCCGGCGCCCCAAACGAGACGGGCAGATCCAGCATTTGGTTGAAATCGCAGTCGTAAAGGGCGCCGTCCCATCCGACTGAAAGCGTATCGCGGCACATCACGCCGGCAGCTGCGCCGGGGTTGTAGGCCTGAATTAGCCGCTCCATGTAGCGGTCGTAGTTGTTCGTTCGCAGGAGAAACTCCAAGAACCGGCTGATCGGCATGTTGGTGATCGTGTAGAGCGAATTAAAAGCAACCCTGTGACGATTCCATAACTCACGCTTGAAATCAGCTTCGACGCTTTGTTGCGGCGGCGGCAGAAACGCACCCGTCGGGTTATAAACCAAGTGCAACTCGAGCCCCGATCCTTCTTGCCCGTAGCCCAAGGAGTTCAACCTTTTCAGCGCTTCGATCGACTTGTCGAAAACCCCTTCGCCTCGTTGCGCGTCCGTTTTCTCGGCGAGGAAATAGGGCAGGCTGGCAACGATTTCGACGCGATTGTCGGCCAGGAACTCAGCGAGTCCGCGCTGCGATGGCAACAGCAAGATGCTCAGGTTACAGCGGTCAATCACATGGCGGTTAAATCTTTTCACCTCGCTGACGAGCCATCGGAAGTTCGGGTTGAGCTCGGGCGCGCCGCCGGTGATATCAACCGTCGGCGCGTCGGTCTGCTCGAGCGCCTTCAGACACAGCTCCATGGTCTCGCGGGTCATGACCTCTTTTCGGTCGGGACCGGCATCGACGTGACAGTGTTTGCAGGTCTGATTGCAGAGCTTGCCGACATTGATTTGAAGAATCGCGATCCCAGTGGCCCTCAGAGGATGGAGTCCCGAGGCGGCCAAGGACTCGTCGAACGGTCTGTGCCCCAACACTGAGTTGCTAAGCACATGGAGTTGCTCGCCGGCCGAGGCGAGCGGATGCTCGCGGCTCCTTAGACTTCCCGAGGCGGTTGCCATTACATGCTCAGCTTTTCGGCGACGTTTCGCATCTGCAGCCCGTGAACCAGGCTGGCTCCCCCCCGAATTGCCGAGGCCACGTGGACCGCTTCGGTCATCTGATCCAAGTTGGAACCTTTTTCCAAACAACCCTGCGTGTAGGCATCGATGCAGTAGGGGCACTGGAGGGCATGCGCCACGGCGAGCGCGATGAGGTTCTTTTCCCGCTCGGTTAGGGCGCCCTCACCGAAGACTGCTTCGTACCAAGCCTCGAACTTTTCCCAAAGCTCCGGGGCGTTCTTGCCCATCTCCCCAAAACGCGGAAGGTCTTCCTCGTGATAATAGCCCGCCATTCCGCTCACCTCCCAGTTTATCTTGGACGACAGAAGGTCGAGTGTAGCACTTAGAATGACGAAGGACTTCGCCCGAGGGGCCAGCGTAGCGCAGCCGGCCGCGGCCCCGAGCGGAAACCGTCGGAAGGATTGCCTGTACCGGTCGGCTGACTCAATTTTTGCGCGCTATGATGAAAACGAGGGGTCGATGAAAAGGCCGTTACGTATCCATCCGCGGGGACTGCTGGCCGAGGTAATCGAGCGAATCCGAGGGCACGATCAAATGCTAATACGTGCCGGGGACGAGTTGCCTTTGGTGGTTGCCAGCTATCCTCGTGGTCGCCTGGGATTTGCTACCTCACTCCAGTCGGCGCTGTCTAGCACCTACCCTTCCCTCACCCCCGAGTTGCGCGACGGCTACCGCGATGTGTTGGAAAAGGTACCGACGCTGGTCGTGGCCGAGTTGCGACCCCGCAACGCTTGCACCTGCCTCGGACACTGCCACCTGCCGGGCACGGAAAGCCGTTTGGCGCGCCGCCTCATGTCCGACACGGGCCGCCGGGTCGGCGAGATGGACCTGGCCGTGGAAGCGATTCGCTCTTGGGAGCCGTTGCCGCTCTCCGGCTTGGCCGTTTCAGCGGATGAATACGAACGTGACGAAGCTTCTGTGGCGGAGCTGGAATACCGCCGCTTCCACACCGCGCTTCTGGCAATCTTTCTGCACGAACTGGAGCACCTTGCCTACCCGAAGCGGGAGGAAAGCCTCATTCGCCGGCGCAGCACCGATCTCTATGCGGCGGCCATGCGAGACTACGTCGCCAGTGAATTCGGCGTGGCCTACGGGATCTGAGGGGTCCCGCGGGCTAACGCCCGCGGCCCGGTGCGGCTATGTTCGGCATCCTGCGTGCCGTGTCGCCATTGTTGGCGACATCGATTCCGTCGTCCCATTTGATCGCGTCAATTGCCGGGACAAGGTAGCGTGCGCCACAAAAGCGAAGGGCGGGCTAGCACCCGCGGCTCTGTTCGAAAATACTCCCCACCGCACCTTCATCGGAAATTCAATACTGTGCGCTGGGTGATGGACACCAACTGTTGCCACTAGCCATGGCCGCCGGAACTCTCGTCGGGGAGACCCCTGAGCACGCGACGACG
The DNA here is from genome assembly GCA_965206025.1 of Bryobacterales bacterium. GTDB lineage: Bacteria > Acidobacteriota > Terriglobia > Bryobacterales > UBA6623. The sequence goes on from CBDBIU010000005.1 coordinate 1,828,674, forward strand.
ATGCAAAGCGACCGGAAGACAAGATCCGTTTTCGACCGCTACAATATCGTCAGTGAACATGATGCGGCGCGATGCCGTCCGCTAGGCTCGCACGGGGCTTTGCGGAAATAGGACAAGGCTTGCGACAAGGACGCTTTGGGACAACTTTCGCTGTCGGGCGAGAAAAGATCCCCATAGGTTATTGAATTGCCACGTGCTGGAGTGGCGGAACTGGCAGACGCACGGGACTCAAAATCCCGCGCCCTTCACTGGGCATGAGGGTTCGACCCCCTCCTCCAGCACCACGACGCTTCCTCGAATCAGGAAGCGATTCCCGAGAACCCCAAGGGGCAGGCAACTGAGGACTAAGCTCCTCCGAAGCGGCGGTCCTCGCGGAGATCGGCTCTACACCTAAAGCCAACCGCTTCTCAGGTGCCCTAGCCTGCTTTTCTCACCACCTGACGGTCGAAGCACGCCATAGGCCCGCCATGACTGCGTTGCGCTTACTCGCCGTGCTCAACGGACTGTTCAAGTACGCCTCCGCTCGCCAAGCGGCGCGCGCCTTGTACTGACGGGCCTCTCACGCACTTCGTCTCGCCACGTGGTGAGAAAAGCAGGCTAGCCCCAACCCGGAAGTGGTTTGTTCCGAGAGCGTTCCGAGCCGCGACCGTGAGGGAGCGGTCCAGTAATTGCCACCTATCACGATCGCGAACTTATGGGACCAAGCCCCGCCGTTCGAGATGTAGGGGCGCGATTGATCGCATCCGCTAGCCGACATACCCTACGCCGGGCGATGTACGCGAACGGTTGCCGCAAGCCATTACACCCAACCCGCTTCCCCCGTCCACACACGGCCTGCTGCTAGGCCTTCAACTGCTTTTCGAGATCGCGGACCTTCTTCGAGAGTCGGCTGAGCTTACCTTCGAGCTTTTTGTAATCGCTTCGGCGTACCCATTCGAGATCTTTTTTGAATTTGGAAGCGCTCTTCTGCGCCTTTTCGGCTTCCTTCAGCACGGTGGAGCGCAACTTATCGGCCGACTTTTGCGCCCGCTCGAGTAGCTCGAGTACTGCTTCCTTACGATCGGAACGACTGAGATCGCCCTTTCGAATGAGTTCATCAATGATTTTTTCGGCCTTGGCTTTGGTGACTTCGAAAGCGCCGATCGAGGCCAGCACCGTGTTCTTCAAAATCGACATTGCTTAGCTCCCTTGGCGGCAAGCGCCGCTTGATCGGTGGATCATTCCGTTTCCTCGCTAGGGGACTGTCCTGCAGACGAGTTGACTATTGATTCGGAAACGTCGGGCGCGAAAGCGACGTGGCGCACGCTTTCAGAGTGCTGTGCCGGCATGCTTGCCGGCATCCCACTGGCCGGCCGAAGCACCGGCGCACCAACGAGACACGTCGCCGGGACGATCAGAGTCTTGTCCGGGACAGCTCACTAGTAATCATGATAGCGGTAAAGAGTGGGCGAGTTGCTATCAAACCGAGGGGCACGCGAAATGGGAGTGTCGATTGATGCGGGCTTGACCGGTGTCCAACAGCGCCCGTCCTCACCTCGTCGATGCGAGAAACGCCCGTCGTGCTCACGCGGCGGTCGGTGTAAACATCGGGCCTTGACCGCAGCCTTGCGGGCGCGGCTCGGCTTCACCTATCCGGCCTCAACCTCACGCGGGAAGCGTCAAGTAGTGCAGGCTGAACAAACGGTCCGTGTCGGTCCACACCTGGGTGGGATCGAATCCGGCGCGCGCGGCCAGTTGGCGGAACTCCTCGATGCTGTATTTGTAGGAGTTTTCCGTGTGGATGGTCTCGCCCTTGGTGAACGATATCGATGCGCCGTCGAGTCGAACAGTCTGGGACGTGAGACTTTCGATGTGCATTTCGACGCGGCCAAGGCCCTCGTCATAGAACGCGGCGTGGCGAAACGTCGCCAGGTCGAAGTCCGCGCCTAGCTCGCGATTCATCCGTTCCAGAAGGTTGAGATTAAAATCAGCGGTCACGCCCTGGGAATCGTTGTAGGCGGCATCGAGAGCTTCCTTGTCTTTTTTGAGGTCGACGCCGAGCAGGATGGAACCGCCGCGGCCGACGCGGCGGGCCGTCGTCTGGAGAAGCTCCCGCGCCTGCTCGGGAGTAAGGTTGCCGATCGTCGATCCCGGGAAAAAGACCATCCGCCCACCGAAGGGAAACTTCCGGGTTTCGGGAAGCGGAAACGAACGGGTGTAGTCGGCGCAGACGGCGATGACTTCCAGATCGCCGTACTCTTCGGCCAGCGCGGTCGCCGACTCGATCAGATGGGTCCTCGAAACATCGACGGCGATGTAGGTGCCGCGGCCGCCCAAGGCGTCCAACAAGATGCGGATCTTGCGGCTGCTGCCGCTTCCGTATTCGATGATGAGGAACTGCTCGCCGACCAGATCGGCGATTTGGCCGGCGTTTTCCTCGAGAATAGAGATTTCCGCTCGGGTCAGATAATATTCGTCAAGCTCGCAGATTTCCTCGAATAGCTCGGACCCTCGACGGTCGTAGAAAAACTTAGGAGCGATGCTTTTTCTTTTCCCAAGAAGGCCATCCAAGGTCTCTTCCCGGAAATCCTCGACGTGGGGATAGCAGTCTTGGACGGTGATTCTATCGAGCTGGCGTGTGTCCATTCTTACCGAGCCAGCCGCAAACCGCTAAATTGCCAGCGCGTCTGGGGAGGGAAGAAGTTTCGGTACGTGGCTCTGATATGGTCGGCCGATGTGGCGCAGGAACCGCCGCGCAACACGAACTGGTTGCACATGAACTTGCCGTTGTATTCTCCGACAGCTCCGGGCGCGGGCTTAAAGCCCGGGTAAGCCATGTAGGGACTCTGGGTCCACTCCCAAACGTCGCCGAACAACTGAGCCGGCTTGTCCCCGCCGGGGGCGGCCGGACGCGGGTGTAGCTCCCCCGAATCGAACAGATTCCCTTCGACCGTCCGCCGGGCGGCCGCGGTCTCCCATTCGGCTTCGGTCGGCAGCCGGAGGTCACGCCAGCGGGCATAGGCGTCCGCCTCGAAATAGCTGAGATGGGAAACCGGCTCATTCTCTTCCAGCCGTTTCAGGCCGGAAAGCGTCATCACGCACCAGCGATCGTCCATCCTCTCCCAGTAGAGCGGGGCCTTCCATCTTTGTTCCTGTACCGTCGCCCAGCCATCGGAAAGCCAATGTTGCGGTTGCCGGTAGCCTCCCGCTTCGATGAACTCCAGGTAGTCCCCGTTGGTGACCAGAGTGCTGGCCAGCTCGTATTCCTCCAGATGCGCTTGATGGCGGGGTTCTTCGTTGTCATAGCGGAACCCGCTGCCCGCGAAACCGATCTCCGCGATTCCCGACGGGTAAGAGATCCAGTTTGCCGGAACGCCGGCGCCGGCCGCGCGCTCGCGGGGAGGTGCATAAGCCGGCCGCAGAGGATTAGCCCCCAAGATGTGCTTGATGTCGGTCAAAAGCAGCTCTTGATGCTGCTGTTCGTGATGCAAGCCGATAGCCAACAGCGGCTCCAGCTGCAACCACTTTTCTTCCGCCGCCGCATCGATCAACTCAAGCATGAAGCGGTCCACGTATTGCCTATAACCGCGGATGTCCTCGACCGTCGGCCGCGACAGCAGGCCTCTTTCCGGCCGCGGGTGCCGTTGCCCGACGACCTCGTAATAGGAGTTAAATAAATAGTTGTATTGCGGGTGAAATTCCCGATAATTCGCATAGGAAGGAATAAGCAGAAAACGTTCAAAAAACCAGCTCGTGTGGGCCAGGTGCCATTTCGGGGGACTGACGTCATCCATCGTTTGGACGACGTAGTCCTCGGTGGCCAGCGGTCCACAGATCCGCTCCGACGTTTGGCGGACTTTTTCGAAGGATTTCGCCGCCGCTCGCTTCGACCCGGAAAGTAAATCCTGCCGAACACCCGCGGAGACCGGCTTTGTGAGCTGCGCTGACATTTCGGCGATAAGATTCCTTGGCGGAATCCCTTATCTTACATAATCTCCATCGGCTGAACGGCTTGTAGGCTAACTGGGCGGCGGGAAGAGGAGCAAAGCCACGCGGACGGCGACCGGAGGCTCGCGCCACATACCACTACATTTCCGGGCGCCCGCCAGATCTGTCGAGGCACGACATGCCGGCGCCTGCACTTGGTCGAAGCGTGACCGTTTGACGAAACGCGGCGCCAAACTCGACGCGGATTCGCTCAACGCGCTGCTCCGTTAAGATGGGAACGTGCTGAGCGAGCCGGCAGGCAGCCCCGACACGAGAGCATCGTTTCGAGCTTTCTGGGGGACTCTCCTTGTTTTCAATTTTGGCTTAGCCGCGGCGGGCACGATCTACGCTTCTATCCGCGGCATCCCGACGGCGATCGCGGGGCCGATCCTAGCCGCCCTCCTCGTGCAAGCTTCCATTTACCTAGTCCCGGTTTTTCCGGAGATCCGCCGGTGGCTGGAAGCTCGCCTGCCTCGCGCCCGGTTCGCGTCCCTCACGGTGGCGGCGTCGCTGGCGCCCTATTTGATCTACTCGCTGGCCGTCGGAGTTTTCGCGTGGCTGTCTCTGGCCAAGCTCTTGGGCTTTTGCCTCGTCATTTCCTTCCTGTTTGTTTTCGCTCCTCCCAAACGCGACGGTTTCCTCTGGCAAGACATCGTCGTCCTCGCCCTGCTCGCTTATCCGGCCATCAGCGGCGTGGCGTTTTTTCGCGAGATCTACGCGACCCCCACGCCAAAAATCCCCACGCTGGTTTTTCTGGGGAAGATCATGCTGATCCCACTCGGGGCTACCGTTTATCTCTCCTTGCGGGGGATCAGAGGGACGGGCTTCCAACTTAGAATCTCGGGCCAAGATCTACGGGACGGTCTCAGGAACTACTTGCTCTTCGTCCCCCTCGGAGTGCCGCTGTCCCTGGGCCTCGGGTTTGTTCGTTGGGGACCCAAACCGGTGGACAGCCCGGTTGATGTTGTCAGCGTGGTCGGCAGTATCGTCGGCGTCTACCTGGTTGTCTCGCTTGGCGAAGAACTCTACTTTCGCGGGATCATCCAAAACCTTCTGACTGAACGGTTTGGCTCGCCGGTTGCGCAACTGATCGCCAGTCTGCTTTTCGGTCTGGTGCATCTTCCCCGCGATTTCCCTGATTGGCGCTATGCTCTGGTGGCAACGGCTGCCGGGTGGTTCTATGGTCGAGCCTACGCCCGACGCCGAAGTGTCGTCGCGTCCAGCGTGACCCACACGCTGGTCGTCGTCACCTGGAAGCAACTATTCCAGTAAGTAGAGTTACATTGGGGCAAATTCGCTTCAAGAATCAGGCTCTCATCCTATTGTGCTTCCGTGCAAGGGCCTTAACGGATCCGAAGTGGAGTGGAAAAGGCGCTGGCGCCGGTCTCCGCCCCCCGCGCCAGGGCCCTAGGGCGACCCGATGGCGTACTACAACTAAACCCGGCAGTACAGCCGTGGAGTGCGGGGATTTCGGGTAACAAGAGACTTCAACTAGGACCTTTTGCGGATTTGTGGCGGCTGTAGGCCATCATAAAATCGGCTCAGGTCCTATCATGCTCGGAACAGATTCCTGGTCCCCGAACCTGCGATTGTCAACTCGCAAGAGCGAATACACCGTCCAAGAAGCGGCCCGTGTGCTGGGGGTAAGCTTCGAGGAGCTTCGGTCGCTGCTGATTCGCCACGTTCTCGACGAAATGGATTCGATCGAAAACATTCCCAAGATGCGATTCAAGTCCGCCGATCTAGTCATGCTGAACCTAGTTTCGCACGGGCCGGACGAAACGGTACGCATGGCCGATTAAGATAGAGCGCATTCCGCCCGAAGCTCTCCGCATGCCGGCAAGCGGGCGCGATCACGCCTCTACATCCCTGACGACAGGCGTTTGCTTCCACTCCCGGCGACCACTGGTGAGTGACCATGCACTTCGTACACCCCGTGGCATGCGCCCACCAGCAGTTCCTGGCTCAACCAAGTCGCATGTCTCTTCGGGATCCTCACCGACCGAATGATCCGCCGAGGAACCTTCCATTGTGTGGCGCAACTGGAGCGAGCGATCTATCAGTGGCTGGCCATCTGGAACCCATACCCCAACCCTTGTTTGGAAAGCCGCCGCGGATGTCATTCTCGACAAGGTGCGCCGCTGCAAAGAAGCTATGGTAAAGAGTTAGCCTGCTTTTCTCGCCAGGTGGCGAGGCGAAGTGCGCGAGAGGCCCGTCAGTACAAGGCGCGCACCGCTCAGCGCCGCATTCCTTGAATAATGCGGGCGTACTCAAACAGTACGTTGAGCACGGCGAGCAAGCGCAAAGCGGTAATGGCGGGCCTATCGTGTGCTTCGACCGTCAGCTGGTGAGAAATGCAGGCCAGTTGTGGAGCCTCAACAGGTTGTTCCGGGGAGGGGGGAGTCGGCTGATAGGGGAATTATAGCCGAGGCTGGCGTGGGGCGATGCCAATTATAGTCGTGGAGCCAGGGGCGGAGATGGGCGGCGCGCTGCGGGGAGGAGAGGTAGGAGCGGGCATAGAGGCCCATTCTCGGAGGGCGGTTCGCTCTGAGACTCCAGCAAGGATGCATCGAACCAAAAGGGCTCGGCCTTTGGGCGTCAATCGGGCATTCTGATGGATGTTCATGCGGTCTCTCCAGGGTCGTGGTTATTCGACAACTCCAGCTTCCCCCGTCCGGGATCGAATGAACAACGTGTTGAGACATCACAGCTAGGCCCCTCGGGAGACTAGAGTGTTCATGGCCAGACAGTGGGTTCTCATCGACGCCGACGACACGCTGTGGGAAAACAACATCTACTTCGAGCGGGCTTTCGACGAGTTTGTCCAACTGCTCGATCACCCGCGATTATCCCCAGCTCAGGTTCGAGAGGTTCTTGACTCCATCGAGATCGCAAACATTCGGGTCAACGGATACGGCGTCCAGAACTTTGGACGCAACATGCAGCAGTGCTTCCGGCTGCTGGCGGAGAGACCCTATACGGACGAAGACACGCGCGCCGTCATGCAAGTGGCCGATCGTATCGCCGAACAGCCGATGAAGATCTTCGACGGCGTCGAGGAAACCTTGGCCTATCTGGCCGAACGCCATCATGTGACGCTGTGTTCCAAGGGCCATCCCGAAGAGCAGAACCGGAAGATCGACCGCTCCGGTCTCCGCCGCCACTTCGACGGCTGCCACGTGGTGCGAGAAAAGGACGTCGCAACCTACCGTGGACTCGTCGAGCGAACGGGCAGGGAGCCACAGAAGACCTGGATGGTCGGTAATAGCCCGAGGTCGGACATTAACCCAGCCCTGGCTGCCGGCTTGGGCGCCGTGCTCGTTCCCAGCCCTAATACCTGGTCGCTCGAGCAAGAAGAGATCCCCCCGCCGTCCCAACGATTCATGGTCGTGAGTGCGTTCAAGGATCTGAGAGAGATATTCTAGTACTGACTGACAGAAGTTCGCGTATGTAAAAAGGCCTTTCCCGAAGGATTACCGGGCTCTCTGTCCAACCCGGAAGTGGTCTGTTCCGAGCCGCGACCGTGAGGGAGCGGTCCAGTAATTGCCGCCGATAAACAATCCCGAACTTATGGGACCAAGCACTAGCCCGCTTTTCTCGCCGGTCCCCATTTTTCGCCCTTTTTCGTTCCCTGCACGACTTGTGCCACGGGCCGTTAGGCTTGCGTGTGGCCGGCTTTCTGGGAGAACCACAGTTTCTGAGCGGTCCCGCCCAGGACCTGGGCTCTTGCACTCTCTTTGAGGGGAAGGTCGTCCGTGAAGATTCGAAGGTGATCGGTGTAGTTAATCTTCGGGGCCCACAGCGGGCAGGGAAAGTCGCTGCCCCAGACGCAGCGTTCCGGTCCAAAGGCGTCGATGACCTTCAGGCATACCTCGAGCATGTCGTCGCAGGGGTAGCCGGTCTTCGTTCCGCTGGCCACGAAGCTGACCTTGCCGTGCAGATTCCGGTGTTCAGAGAGGCGAATGACCTCAGCCAGCCACGATTCAAGATCCGGGCCGGCCTCCAGGTTCAAGCAATGGTCAAGCACAACGGGCAAGCTGGAGAATTCGTCTAGAAGCCTTTTCGCTTGGTCGACGAGTTCCCGGATCTCACCGAGCACATACGGCTCGAAGACTTCATTGAATTCAGAGCCCTTATCCATATCAGGGTCTCGGTTGGTGATCAATATGTTGATTACGATTCCTTCGTCGAGGGCGGTCTTCCAGAGCGCCCGGATTCCGGCGTGGTCAAACCCTCCCTTCGGAGAAGCGATGCTGCGCATGCCGCGAACACCGTAGTCACGCACGGCGCGCTCGAGCAGACCCGGGCTGTCGGGGTTATCCGGGTCGAGCGTACACACTGCGGCCAGCCAATCTTGGTTAGCTTTGCTGGTGTCAAGAATGTAGCGGTTGTCAAAGCGGTAGAACGACCCTGTCTGGATGGCGCACACCGATTTCACGCCGTTGTTCTTGCACTCAAGTCTCAGCCGATCGAGCGAACCGCTTCCCTCCGGAGGCCGCAGCGGACCAGGCATGGGCGGGTATCGTTCCTCGTCGGGAGAGTAGATGTGCGCATGCGTGTCGATTACCAGCATCTTCTTTTATGCCTCCTATCGATCCGCGGATCGTAGCCGAGTCTACACCCGCGCGTGAAGGGATGCAAATGTTTTCCCTGGCTTAGCTAGCATTTTCTCATCGAAGGATGAGCCTGAAGACGGGGGTTGGGGCTTTTTGAGTCGCTGGGGCTCCTTTCGGGCTTTTTGATTTTGAGTTTTGGGAAGGGGAGAATCGTCGTCGGGGTTGTGGGATTGTGGGAATCGCGGAGCGATTTCCAAGGGCGGTGGGAAACGAAGGGAAACCTGGTTTTGGTTTTCCTCGTTTTCCATCGCCCGTCATTTCCACAGCCCTCTTCCTGCTGTTCAGCACGGCGTGTTCGCGGAACGGAAACTGGCAAACAGCTTCTGCTTGGCTCGCTGCATCCGGCGGGCCGCCGCCGTGTCGCTTTCGGCCTGGGCAATGCGGCCCAGAGCCTCCAGCCTCTGCCCTGGCTTGAGATAGCTGGCGGCCTCGGGCAACTTCTCGAAAGATTCCCAAGGCGTCTGGTAGTGGCGGTACACCCGCTTCTGCTTGCCTTTGGCGTCGGTCTTGATCTCGGGCTGTCCGCAGGGCCGGTGGAAGTTCAAATAGGGATTGAAGTGCTGTTGGTAGAAGCGCTGGATGCGCCCCGCGTGCGGCGCCGCGATGTACGTATATCCCATGTGTTTGCGGATCACCGCGCCGTTTTTCGATTCCACCAAGCCGTTGTCGTTGGAGTGCCGCGGACGCGACTTGGTCTGTTCGATCAGCAGCTTGTTCAATAGCTTCTCCACCGTGCGATTGAGGAACTCGCTGCCGTTGTCGGAATGGAAGCCGCGGATACGAAAGGGAAACTGCTCGATCATGGCTTTCAGCAACGGCTCCAGCCAGGCTTCACTGATCGCGGGCGTGGCGCCGACCACTTGCCACTGGGTGACTTCATCCACGGCATTGATGTGGTAGACGCCCTTGACGCCATCGCGATCCCCTTGATGCACCGTATCCACTCGCAGAAAGCCGGGTTGGCCTTGCGGGTCGGGCCGGCGCCGCTCGCCGATCGACACCGCCGTGGGCCGGGTCTTGGTGAAATGCAGCCGCCGCTGGCGGTAGGCTCTGCGCCGCCGCAGGCGATAGATCTGGGCCACCGAGATCCCCGCCAGCCGCTCGTATTCGCGCTGCTGGTACTGCTGGTATTCCCGCTCGAGGATCTTGCGCGTGGCCGGGCCGCTGAGGGTTTCGTGGGCCTCGTCCACCGCCGCCAGCAGTTCGACGTCGGCGGGCGTGTACTTGCGGGCAAAGCGATGCCGCCGGTAGCGGGCGGGTTGGAGTTCTCCGCCCTGCCGGTACTGCTGGATCAGCCGCGTGATTTGCGCCCGGCTCAGTCCGGTCATCTTGACCAGATACTGCCGCAGCAGCCCTTTGTCGGCGCGGTTTTGGCGGCTGTAGCCGTGCTGGCGAAGCGTGCGCGCCACCCACGTGTAGATCTCGGCCCGCCCTTTGCCTTTGAATCGAATCTCCTCGCTGGAGTGGAGAAACTGCTGGATCTGTTGCAGGTTCAGCTTGCTGGTGTTTTGCACTTGGATAGTCAATTCCCAGCATGCCCACTCCCCGATCCTTCAGGCTCATCTTGTGTGAGAAATAAACTCCTCGTTCAGACTCATCTTGCATGAGACAAGACTTAGCTTTGCGTTTTGTAGACAACCCGCCTATAATTGGCGGGCGGGATCTACGATGTGCCATCCCTTTGGGATCCTCGGCGTCCTTTCCGGCCATGTCGTCATGACCGCGGCCGCGTAGCCGCCAGCATGATATTCGGGCGACGCAGGCAGCTTTGGCCCAGAAACCGTACCAGCAATAGCCAGGCGCGTAGGCCAACCAAGCCCGCGATTCGTGCGCTCCATTCCGCGGGAGAACAACTCTGAAAATCTTCCTCACGGGCGGGACGGGCATCGTCGGCAGCAACGTCTTGAAGGTGGCGCGCGACCACCACGACGTGGAGATGGTCGCCTCTGTATTTGACCGCCGGCCGGCGGTCGACTGGGGCTGCGAGACGGTCCCGATGGACCTCGAGGACCTCGCCTCGATCCGCAACACAGTCAAGGCGCACCAACCGGACGCCGTGATCCACTGCGCCCAGCCCCGAGATGAAGCGCGCATGGAGGTTGACCGCGAATGGAACTGGGCCCTGATGGTCACGGCCACTCGCGTGTTAGCCCAGACATGCCGCGACATAGGCGCTAAGCTGATATTCGTATCGAGCGATTGGATCTTTGGAAACGAGGGAAATCCGCCTTTCCGCGAAGACAGCGCCCCGTCCCCGGCCAACTACTTTGGCCTCCTGAAGGTGGTCGGTGAAACGGTTGTTTCGAGCACCTGTCCGGACTACGCCGTGGCGCGCACCTCGGGTGTCTACGGACCCATCTGGTCCTATCCCGACTACGAGCCGGCGGAAGAGGGATCCGGTTTCGGCTGGCTGGCGAACTATTACGTCTCTCGATTGAGGCGAGCCGAGCCGATCGCGGTCTGGACCGATCACATCAATGTAAAGGCCAACCCTTCCCTGGCGACTGACGTCGCCGATGCGTTCTTGACGATCGCCCAGCAGGACCAGCGCGGCACTTTCCACTGTTGTGGGCGAGAGGGGGCCAGCCGACTCGAGCTGGCCAAGGCGGTTGCCGAGGCGTTTGGCTACGATCAGGATCTGGTGCGAGCAGCCTCGCCCGAGGAAATGGATCTTTCGAATGTGGAAGGACCTCCCGCGCCGCGAGACAGCCGAGTGGACGTAGCGAGTACGGAGGCTCGGCTCGGACGCACGAACGTCGGATACCGTGAAGGGCTCGCGCGGTATCGGCAACAACTCGATGAAATTGGGGCCTTGAGCTGACGAATGTTCAGCGAGAGGACCATCGAGGCCACGCGCCGCTCGACCTAGTCTGAGGAAAGATCGGTCGGAGAGATTGGGGAAAAGAGATGGACAGCTCGAAACATCCATTCTCACTCAAGTAGTGGCAGCGGCTCGTTACCCACCCGTGCCGCTAGTTGGCTACCATGTTTATTGACAACCTACACGGGGTGAGGCCGTCTCTCACTGACAAACCGCGCCGGTGGGGCGCACTCGGAAAATCCCGGCTTGGAGCAAAACAACTGGAGGCGACTTCACGATGACAGGAAAACTGGCGATTCACGGCGGCAAGCCCATCGTTCCCGAAGGTCTTAAGAAAACCTGGCCAAAGATTACCCAACAAGACAAGGACGCGGTCCTGGGTGTTCTCGAACGGAATATCTTTACCGGCGAGGAGCACGGACCGGAAGCGAACGCTCTAGAGCAAGAGTGGGCCGAGTTCAACGGAAGCAAATATGCGATGGCCTTTAACAGCGGCACGGCGGCTATTCATACGGCTCTTTTCGCCGCCGGCGTCGGCCCGGGCGACGAGGTCATCACGAGCGCTTTTTCTTTCGCCGGGTCCTTCCAACCCATTCTGCAGCAGCACGCTATCCCCATCTTCGTGGACGTCGATCCCCGCACCTACAACATCGATGCCGGCCAGGTGGAGAGCAAGATTACCGACAAGACGAAAGTGCTGCTGCCGGTCCACATCCACGGGCTACCCGCGGATATGGACGAGATTCTAGCGTTGGCTAAGAAACATGACCTCATAGTGATCGAGGACGCCTGCCAGGCGCACGGGGCTACCTACAAGGGAAAGATGGCCGGGACGATCGGCGACTTCGGCTGCTTCAGCCTCAACGCGACCAAGAACCTTCCCGGAGGCGAGGGAGGGCTGGCCAATACCGACAACGAGGAACTGCTCGCGCGAGCGAAGCTGATCCGCACGTTCGGCGAGAAAGTCGGACAGGAAACAGACAGATTTCGTCCCTACTACTGTTACACCATCGGCTGGAACTACCGTTGCCAGGAAATGCCCGCCGCGTTCGCTCGCAGCCAGCTAAAGAGATTGAAAGAAAACAACGCCAACGCCCAACGCAATGGGGAGTATCTGACCCAGGAACTGAGCAAGATCGAGGGGCTGGTCCCGCCTCACATTCCCTCCGACCGCACCACGGTCTATCACAAATATCGGATCCGCTTCGACCTGAAGGCACTTGGGCTGAGCATGCCCGCGGTGGAATTTCGAGACAAGCTACTGGACGCCGTCCGCGCCGAGGGCATGGTCGCCAACCTGTGGCATTACAAGCCGCTGCCCTCGAATCCGATTTTCCAAAAACTCGATGTCGGACTGGGCGACGGTTATCCTTGGCGCTCCCCCCATTACGGCAGGGAGATCAGCTACAACCCGGAGGATTACCCAAAGGCAGCCGAAATGCTCGAAACATCCATCGTTGTGAATGACGAGCGGCACCCGATCTTTGGACAGGATATGGAGTTGATGGAGCATTACGTCGCCGCCTTTCGCAAAGTGTTCGACAACCTGGATGAGTTGCTGGGCTGAGTTCGGAATGGCCGGCCGGCGGGCCGGTTGCCGGTAGGTCGGCGAATGCAATTAGGAGATACGAAATGAAAGTTGTCTTGGACCGCGACCTAGGCGAGCAGTTCGTCAGCGAGTTGCGGGAGATGTTTCCCGCGGTAGATTTTCGGCCGGCCTATACGATTGAAGAGCAGCTGCGAGAAGCGCCGGACGCCGAGGTTCAATTCGGCGAGCTTAAGCGGGACGTCTACCTGGCGACCAAGAAGATGCGGTGGTTCCAGTTTATAGGCATCGGGTTCGACCACATTGTCAGAAACATCCCCGAAATCGTCGAAGACGACATCGTCATTACGAACGCTCGGGAAACCCATGTGATTCCTATCGCGGACCATACTTTCGCCATGATACTGGCGTTTGCTCACAAGGTTCCTGAATTCATCGAGGACCAGCGAGCGCATCGTTGGGACTCGCTGAAATACTACGGCCGCATGCAAGAACTCGCCGGCACGACCATGGGCATCGTCGCCATGGGAGATATCGCCAAAGGGGTTGCGCGACGGGCTCAAGGGTTCGACATGGAAGTCTATGGAGTCGATATCCGGGAAATGAGTCCGCCCCCCGGCGTTCGCGAGGTGTGGGGCGTGGACCGCATCGATGATCTGATGGCGATTTCCGATTGGCTGGTCGTTACCGCCCCACTCACGACGGAGACCCGCGGCATGATCGACGCCGGTCGCCTTGAACGGCTCAAGAAGGGCGCGGTTGTCATTGTCGTCTCAAGGGGATCGATTGTCGATGAAGATGCTTTGGTCGACGCACTTCGTTCCGGGCACGTCGCCGGAGCGGCGCTGGACGCCACGGCACAGGAGCCTCCGGCCCCCGACAGTCCCCTATGGGACGCGCCCAACCTGCTGCTCTCGCCTCATGTCTCGGCCGACTCGCCACAACTGTGGGAACGCCGCAAAGAGACCTTCAAAGAGAACTTGCGCCGTTACCTGGCCGGCGAACCCCTTCTCAACGTGTGCGACAAGAGGGCTGGCTTCTAACCCGCATTTCTCAGTGCAAACCGTAGGGGGCGGGTTGCCGCACCTGTCCCGAGAGGTTGTGCGGGATCTGGTCGCGTAATCGAGACGCAGCGTGAATCCCCGACAGGCGGACGCAGCGGCCCGCCCCTACGACTCTCGTGCCTGAGCGGACACAGTTCGTCCGACACTCGATGTCGTCAAGAATGGCGACACGGCACGCAGGAATGCGCGCGCCAGGTCGAGCTCTCCCGGCACGGCCTGTTTTCAAAGAAGCCCGGCGGGCTGGACGTGAGTTGCGTTCCGAAGACGGCGATCGGACCAGCTATGGCATGGGCGAAGAACTGCTACGATGGACCGGCCCCAGAGGCTTGTCGACGTTTACTTTTGTGGGCGAGGAAACCACGCCCGAACTACTCGGAGGGAACCAATGAGACGCAGCCGGATACTTGAAAAATTGCGCCGCGGAGAGTACGTCACCATGGCGCAGTCGTGGGTCATTCCACATTGGAAAATTGTGGACATCATGGGATTCGTCGGGTTTGATGGCGTCTGGATCGAACACGAGCATAGCGATTTCAGCTACGGCGAGCTGTCGCAGATGATTCTGGCGGCCCGATCCCACGATATGGATTCGGTGGTTCGCGTGGAGCGGACGGGATACAACGACATCATCAAGCCGCTCGAAGCCGGCGCAACAGGACTCGTCGTCCCACATTGCATGAGCGGCGAGGACGCGCGATCGATTGTCCGCGAGGCGAAGTTTTCGCCCTTGGGGATGCGCGGGTCCGGAGGAAGCACGGACTCCGATTACGGCATGACGGAGCGCATGGAATACCTCCGGCATGCGAACGCCGAGACGTTTGTCGCCGGCATTATCGAAGACAAAGAGGCCGTCGACGACGTGGATGCCATCGCCGCGACGGAGGGGGTCGATGTGCTGCTGATGGGTCCGGGCGACCTATCCCAAAGCTACGGCATCATCGGGCAGATGAAACACGAGTTGATCGAGCGCGCGACCGACAAGGTCGCCGAGGCTTGCGCCAAGCATGGGAAGTGGTGGGGAACGCCGGTGGGCAGCCGCGAAGAAGCGGAGAAGGCGCTCAAGCGCGGAGCCCGCATCATGCAATCGGTCAACGAACAATCGCTTATCGTCGGAGCTCTTCAACAGGTCAAAAAGGCGTTCGAAGGTCTTGAGATTTAGCCCGCCGACCGAAGGCTAAGGGCGTCGAGGGCACGGCATGCCGGCCCTATATTTTCAAGAAACCGACGGAGAACTTCAGGACCCGCCGAGCAGCGTCCCTACATTGCCCGGCTCGCGCGGCCGGGCTTCACCTACCTGGACAGCCGATCGAGGATATTCCGCGTAATTCGTTCGACGGCTTTATCTCGGCCGCGCAGACCGTCCGACCAGTTGGTGGAGCCGACGGTCACCACCGTCCCGCCGCGGGTGTAGGCGCCGATCATGGCCGTTCCGGGTTGGCGGTGGGGGGCCGACCTGTCACCGTGGAGCGCCTCGACAATCATGCCCAATGAGTCATCGGCGGCGCTTAAGGCGGCCGGGCCGGCGGCGAGGATCTCAAAGTTTTCGGGCGTGCCGTCGCGATGCGTGGGTACGGGGATCCCGTCTTCGAGCTCATAGTCGCAGCCGTCGCATTCGTAACTGACAATCTTGTCCCTAGCGCCCAGAAGATCTCCTCGCTTCAAACCGGCGCCTTCAAACACCCAGTGGTTGGGGCGATGGACGGTGTAGGCGCCCGTCCCGTCCTGGAACTGATCGAAGAAGCGATGGTAGCCGCCATAGGCGAAACTAACTCCGGTCAACCGGTTTTCGGGCCGACCGACCAGACGGCTGCACCACAGGGTGGTTAGCTGCCCGTGGTCACCACCTTCGTAATGCGGGTCGTTCTTGTAGCCTTGTTTCCACGACACCAGGGCGCGGCCGTTATCTTCGGAGCGAACTTGCCAATAAACGCTGTTGCCGCTCAAGAACGCCACGTTACCCCCACGCGCAATGAACGCTTCCAGATGATCTCGCATGGGGGACGACCAATACTCATCATGCCCGACGCTCAAGACGAGCTTGTAGTGGTCAAGGATCTCCGGGCGAAACTCGAGATCGGAGTTGACGGCGTAGTCGATTTCATATCCTGCGCGCTCGGCCCACTCGACAAACGGATGCTCCCAGTTCCGCCAGCTACTCTGAAAAGCCGTGAAGCCGTCATAGACGTTGAGCGCCTCCGCTTGTTTGTCGATCCGGACGCATTTTTCGGCGTCCTGAATGTGCCATTGGTCGGCGATTCGTTCAGCAGGGTCCACGCCAGGGCCGGCGTGGCCGCTATGGGTCGTGATGTTGGCGAAATTCGTGAGCGGCGTCCCTTGCTCTGAGAATTCTCGACGCAGCGCCGGGGTGATTTCTCCCTTAGCGAGATCAGCCGCGACGGTGGCGGCGATGCTGAACAGAAAGCGGCTCTCATAACCCACCGATCCCGCAAACGGGCGGTCGAAGGAAACCCGCCGCGCTTGCCCCCTCTTCCCGCGATAAAGATCAGCCCCGCCCCAGGTGTTGTAGGCGTTATCGGTATTGGTGGACCGCTGCAGCAAGATCTTCGTATCACGGTCGGGCCGAGCCGATCGCACGACGAAGGACGCCTCGCCTTTGGCGCTCCGGCCCGCGCGATCGCTGCCCGTTAGGAGCACTTCGTAATAGCCCGATTTCCAGTTTTCGGGAACCGCCACCTTGAGGGCGACCGGCCAGCCACAGCCGTCGGAGAACGAATTTTCCGGAACCGGGTGCTCCGCGCCCGGCAGGCCCTGCTTGGTCCAGACAGGCTTCCGTTCCGCCCCCACGCGCGCAATCTCGATTGCGTATTCGTGCATGTTGGTCGAAACGTGGAACCCTATCTCCTCACCGGCCTCGACACTCAGTTGGTCCGTGTAGCCTTCTATCGTGGGTTCGTGTTCCTGGTTCACGGTGATTGCTCCGTCGCCGTTTCGGCGCACTTGGGATCGCGCTCTCTATACAGGATCATCCGGCCTCTTCAAGAGAAGAATACACCCGCGGCCCGGAGGGTGCCAAGCCCGGGGGGTGGGTTCGGTCTTCCGGCGTTAGCCCGCATTTCTCACTACCTGGGAGCCGAAGCACGCAATAGGCCCGCCATTACTTCGTTGCGCTTGCTCGGCGTGCTCAACATAGGGTTCAACTACGCCCGCATTGTTCAACAACCGCGTCCCCGAACGAGGGTGCCTATCAGGGTTGCGTTAGCGGGCTGGTTTGGTCCCCGGCCGGCAACTTTTTGTGCGCCTGGGCCGTAAAGAACAAGCTTGTCGAGTGGCTCGATCCGAAGCCGACGGCGTACCGTGACCGGGACGGGGCTGCGTTTTTCGCCACCGGCTAGCAGGTCGGGAGCAAAGACCCCGCCGTTTGAGATGTCGGGGCGCGATTCATCGCGCCCGCTTGCCGACATACTGTAGACTGGGTGATATACACGAACTGTTGCCGCGAGCCCTGGCCACCGGGCCTTTCGCGCCGATCGCCGTGACAGTGGTGAGAGAAGCTCACTAGTAAGAATTAAGGGCTATATAATAATGAGATCGGGGTATGCACTTGACTCCCGAAGCCCCAACATATAGTATGCGGGCTCATGGAGGACTACCCGCGTACGCTGGAGGAGTTTGAGGGGCGTTTTGGCACTGAGCAGGCGTGTCGCGAGTATCTGATGCAACTGCGCTGGCCGCAGGGTTTTAGGTGTCCCCGCTGTGAAGGGCAGCGAACTCGCCGCAGTCGGCGGGGCCTGCTGCGCTGCGGACAGTGCGATTATCAGGCTTCGGTGACGGCAGGCACGATTTTCCAGGACACGCGTCTGCCGCTGCGCACCTGGTATCGGGCGATGTGGTGGGTGACGAGCCAGAAAAACGGGGCGAGTGCTCTGGGACTGCAAAGCATTTTGGGTCTGGGAAGCTACCGCACCGCCTGGGCGTTGCTGCACAAGCTGCGGCGCGCGATGGTGCGGCCTGGCCGCGAACGGCTCAGCGGCCGCGTAGAGGTCGACGAGACCTATGTTGGGGGCGAAGAAGAGGGACTGCACGGACGGCAGACGCAGAAAAAGGCACTGGTAGCCATCGCCGCTGAAGAAGACGGTGCGGGGCTAGGAAGGATCCGCATGAGGCGCATCCGTCGAGCTTCCAAGCACCAGCTACACGGCTTCATCCAAGAGGCTGTTGAACCCGACAGCACCATCCACACCGACGGCTGGGAAGGTTACGTCGGTCTGGAGGCGCTTGGCTATCGGCACGAATACGACTTTCTGGCAACTTCCAGCCAATCAGCCTCTGAGCTGTTGCCTCGTGTTCACCGTGTGGCTGCCCTGTTGAAGCGCTGGTTGATCGGCACGCACCAAGGCGCGGTAAGCCGTGAGCACCTGGACTATTACCTGGATGAGTACACGTTTCGCTTCAATCGACGACGCTCTCGGCACCGGGGAAAGCTCTTCTACCGGCTTGTCCAACAAGCCGCGGCCGTTGGCCCCACTACCTATTCAGAGATGGTCCAACACGTACGCGGCAGGCGGATCAGCCGACCACAAGATATGGGGTAGCCGGGAGTGAAGTGCATACCCCGATAATGAGATTCACGCGCTGCTTGAGTCTGACGGTCCTGGGAACGGCGCTCCTGCCGGCACTGGCGATTCCGGCAAACGCCCAAACGACTAGGGTGTCGATCGACGCGACCAAGACCCGAGAGCCCATCTCCAAATACATTTACGGGCAGTTTGTCGAACATTTCGGCCGCTCTATTTACGGCGGACTCTGGGCGGAGATGCTTGAGGACCGCAAGTTCTTCTATCCGGTGACCGGCGAGGCGCCGGCCTGGACGATGTTCAAACCGGGGGACGAGACTTGGGAGGGTGAAGGCCACCCCTACGAACTACTCACCCGTTCCCCGTGGATGATTATCGGCGAGAAAGACGCGGTCACGATGATGGCCGAGGAGTCTGTCCGGGCGTGGCCTCGGGAAAGTCGCCACTCGGCGGCGCTGAGCAGCTATGTTGGTGTACACACCCCGAAAATTCGGCTCCCCGGCGAGGGAAAGCAGGGCGGAATCCTCCATGAACGCCTCGCTCTCATCGATGGCAAGGGGTACAGCGGACGTATTGTGCTGGCGGGCGCCCCCAGCGCGGCGCCCATCGAGGTGAGTCTTGCCTGGGGCGGCGGCGCGAGCGACCGCGAAACGGTGACGGTCGACAAGCTCACTCGCAGTTACGCCAAGGTCCCGCTCCAGTTCACCGCGCGGGGCGCAACTGATAACGGCCGCCTGGAAATCGTCGGGAAAGGCACGGGCAGCTTCCTGGTCGGGACGGTCTCGCTCATGCCCGCGGACAACATTAACGGTTGGCGGGCCGACACGGTGGCTCTGCTCAAGGAATTGAATGCCCCCGTCTACCGCTGGCCCGGCGGGAGTTTCGTCAGCGGGTACAACTGGAGGGATGGCGTTGGCGACCCCGACCGCCGTCCGCCTCGCGAGAATCCGGCCTGGAAGGGCATTGAGCACAACGACGTCGGCATTCACGAGTTCATAAGCCTGTGCCGTGAAATCAACGCCGAACCCTTCATCCTTGTTAATACCGGGTTCGCCGGCGCCAAGTTGGCGGCCGAGGAAGTCGAGTACGTCAACAGCGGCCCCGATACCCCGATGGGGAAACTGCGAGCCCGGAACGGCCATCTGGAACCCTTCGGTGTCAAGTGGTGGGGTGTGGGGAACGAGATCTTCGACCAGCCCATTGCCGAGTACGTCGTAAAGCATGTTCGGGTCGAGAAGGCCATGCGCGCCGTCGATCCCTCGTTGCGGACCGTCGCGGTCGGCAGCGCAAACGCGGACGAGTGGAGTAAGAAGATGCTGGCCAGCTGCGCCAATCACATGAATCTGATCGGCGAGCACGGGTATTGGCAAGGCAAGGACGAGGTCCCGGCCCACGTCGAGCAAGTCCCGGCCGGCATCAAGAGAATCGCCGACTTACACCGCGGCTATCGTAAGACGCTCGATTCCCTCAAGGGGAAAGACATCCGCATTGTTATGGATGAATGGGACTACTGGTATGGCCGGGTTGAGTACGGCGAGGGGGGAGTGCGTTTCTTCCTGCAAGACGGCCTGGGAATCGCCGCCGGCCTGCACGAATTCTTCCGTAACAGCGATCTCTTTTTCATGGCCAACTATGCGCAGACCGTGAACGTCTCCGGAGCCATCAAGACGACCGCGACCAAAGCCGAATTCGAGACGACCGGACTGGTGCTGAAGCTCTACCGGCATCATTTCGGGACTACGCCCGTCGATGTGTCGGGGAGCTATAAGCCTCTCGACATCGTGGCAGCCTGGACGGAAGATAGGACCGGCATAACGGTGGCCGTCGTCAACCCGACCGACCAAGCCCGCGCGATCGCCCTCGACGTCCGAGGCGGCAACTTGGCGGGACCGGGGCGCAAGTGGACGATCAGCGGCCCCGGCAGGTGGGCGCACAACGCCCCGGGCAAGCCGCGCCAGGTTGATATCGAGGAAACGTCCTTCATGGGCGGTACGAATACGATGGAAGTAGCGCCCTTGAGCGTGACCCTATATGCCCTGCCGGTCGAATGAGAACCAAGTTAGCCCGTGGCGAAAGTCGCACGAGAAAAATGGGGACTGCCAACAATTCGCCCCCCATCAGAGCCCTGGAAACAAAGGACTTCACCTGAAGCGAATTGGCGGACTGAAAGATTTTACTGGAGCGGAAGAGTCGTTTCGGCCCAGCCGAAGGTAGAGGTAGTGAATCAGCTCTAGCTCCCCCAAGTTACTGACGCGAATACCGCCCCATGGGTACCGAAAGAGAACTTCTGGTTAGCCTGCTCGTCAAGCTAGCCGTCATCGCTTCGATGGCCAGCATCATGCTGCGCTGGTCGTTCGCGAAGACGATGCTTCTCAGGGAGCAGCGCACCATTCGCCAGCGTTTGCAGCTCGGCTTGCTGTTCGGCGGGGTCTTCCTGTCGGGGACATTGGTGCGACTCGTTTTAGGTTACAAGGCGACCGAGTTGGGTCTGGAAGGGGCTTTCGTCGCCGGCTTGGTCGCAGGCTATGTAACCGGAGCGGTGACGGGAGGGCTGGTCGGTCTGGCGGCCTTGGTCGGTTCCGGTCATGAGTGGCTTGCCGTCCCCCTGCTTGTGGGGGTGGGGGCCCTGGGCGGATTGCTGCGCGACTTCGCGCCGGGGCCGGAGGAGGTCTGGCGCTTCTCGCCGTTCTTCCCCTTCGCCATCTCCAACTGGTTTGTCCGCCGGCCCAGAAGCCCGGAAGGCGCTTTTCAGATGCTGATTCTGCTTTGTTGCCTGGGGGTTGAGTTTATCCGCATCAACCTGGGGCACGCTTTTGAGCGGCGGGAGGCGCTCTTCGTCCTTTACAAGGCCAGCAACGATCTCAATCCCTTTACCATAGCGCTGGTCTATTTTTCCGTTCCCGTTTGCGTCGGGCTGACCCTCAAGGTCTGGAACGCCACCCGATACGAGTGGAAACTCGAGGAGCAGCAGCGGCTCCTCATGCAGGCGAGGATGGCCTCGCTGACGAGCCAGATCAACCCTCACTTTCTGTTCAACACGCTGAATTCGGTGACCTCGCTCATCCGCAGCGATCGTGAAACGGCGCGTCTGATCATCTTCAAACTGTCGGCCATTCTGCGGCGCCTGCTGCGCCAGCAGGACAATTTTACCCGCCTGCGGGAAGAGATCGCCTTCGTGGACGACTATCTGGGTATCGAGCAGGTGCGCTTTGGAGACAAGCTTAAGATCGTCAAGGAAATCGAGGAAGACACCTTGCCGGCGCTCGTGCCCAGCATGCTGCTGCAGCCGATTGTGGAGAACTCGATCAAGCACGGCTTGAGTCCTAAGATCGGCGGCGGTACGATTTGGCTGCGCAGCAGGGTCCGCGGGGGGCGGCTCGAAATCGAGATCGAGGACGACGGGGTGGGTGTTTCCGAGGAAGCCATGCCGGAAATCTTTCAACGCGGCATCGGGGTCAGCAACGTCCGCGAGCGGCTGGGAGTTCTTTTCGGCAACGAGTTCAAGATGATGATCGAGCCCCGGCCCGGCGGAGGCACCTGCGTCCGTATCGAGATCCCCGAACTGCAAGATCCCACCGAGGTCGGCCAGGCCGAAACCGTCGGCCCGGCGGAAGCGGAAGTGGGCGCGCGAACCGAGGCCGCGGCGGCGACGCGGCTCATCCCACGAAGTCCCTGACCCGCTTCCCCGCCGCGTGGCGAGGTAAGAATCGCAGCGTGGATCTCGCCTCCGAGAGCCGCGGGGGCTGAGGCTGGATTTACGAAATGATGTGCTACGCCGCTTCTGGACGAAACTCGGCCCGGCTCACTGGAAGTATAAGATGGCGGGGACGATGCGATAGTCTTTTTCCGAGCAAAGCCCCCACCTCATGTCGTAGTCGGGGCGTGTAGCGAGCACGATCTCGGGGATCTTAGTCTGATCGTCTTCGAGGTGATATCCGGCGACCGCCAGACGCGGCTTGCCTTTGACTAGAGTGTTTCGCGCGCCCGCCAGCGCCTTTTGTTCAGCCCCTTCGATATCCATCTTGATGAAGTCGACTCGCTCGAGTTGCAGCTCCTCGACAATCTTATCGATTGTTGTCAGCGAGACCTCGGCTCCCAGGTTGTGGTCTTCATGGGGGTGCATCACCCGGCTTAACGCGGAGTCGGCGTCGGAGTAGAATACCATCGTCTCTTCTTTGTTCCAAACCCCTTTTTCGTAAACGATCACCCGGCCGGCGGCGATCTCGTCAGCGAGATTCCTCTTCAGAGCAACCAGCGTCCGAGGAGCGGGCTCGATGGCCACCACAAGCTCGGCGCCGGCGGCCAGCGCTTCGCGTGCAAAAACGCCGACATGCGCTCCACAGTCGAGGACGACGTCTCCCGGATGGACACTTAGATTCGGCGGATCGTACATGTCGCTTTGATGCTTGGCAACAACCCAGACCATCGTCTCTGCGGCTCCCGAGGGAACCCAAAACTTTCCCTGGGGAGTTTCCCAAAGCTCGAAGCCCTCGGCATCTTCCTCGACGAGGCGGCTCGCGCTTCTCACCCGATCAATCCGCTCGTAGTGCTCGCGGACCATTTCAGGGGAGTTCAACGCCTGACCGAAAGAGCAGACCGGGCTGCGGCCGGCGAGGGCGAGCGTCAAGGTTCGAAATTTCGGCACCCGGTGGTAGACGGCGAACGCCACGGCGAACAGCATGACGGCAACAGCCACGACATCAAGGACCCGAGATTTCTTCTTCGGCTTCCGCGGTGGAGAGTCCACGTTCACTCCTGCTGACTCGTCGGCCATTGGACACTTCCCCCTGTTCTTTCCTCGACGGCAACGCCACCCGGCGCCTACAACCTGCGCCCCGGGACCGTCTCGGCATTCACGCCCCGCCGGTGACCACTCAACTCCTCGCCACTCCTCAGTGTGCGGACGCTATAGCGACCCTAGAATTGGCGCAATCCCGTAGGGAATCCCAGTATCGGGGTATGCACTTCACTCCCGGCTACCCCATATCTTGTGGTCGGCTGATCCGCCTGCCGCGTACGTGTTGGACCATCTCTGAATAGGTAGTGGGGCCAACGGCCGCGGCTTGTTGGACAAGCCGGTAGAAGAGCTTTCCCCGGTGCCGAGAGCGTCGTCGATTGAAGCGAAACGTGTACTCATCCAGGTAATAGTCCAGGTGCTCACGGCTTACCGCGCCTTGGTGCGTGCCGATCAACCAGCGCTTCAACAGGGCAGCCACACGGTGAACACGAGGCAACAGCTCAGAGGCTGATTGGCTGGAAGTTGCCAGAAAGTCGTATTCGTGCCGATAGCCAAGCGCCTCCAGACCGACGTAACCTTCCCAGCCGTCGGTGTGGATGGTGCTGTCGGGTTCAACAGCCTCTTGGATGAAGCCGTGTAGCTGGTGCTTGGAAGCTCGACGGATGCGCCTCATGCGGATCCTTCCTAGCCCCGCACCGTCTTCTTCAGCGGCGATGGCTACCAGTGCCTTTTTCTGCGTCTGCCGTCCGTGCAGTCCCTCTTCTTCGCCCCCAACATAGGTCTCGTCGACCTCTACGCGGCCGCTGAGCCGTTCGCGGCCAGGCCGCACCATCGCGCGCCGCAGCTTGTGCAGCAACGCCCAGGCGGTGCGGTAGCTTCCCAGACCCAAAATGCTTTGCAGTCCCAGAGCACTCGCCCCGTTTTTCTGGCTCGTCACCCACCACATCGCCCGATACCAGGTGCGCAGCGGCAGACGCGTGTCCTGGAAAATCGTGCCTGCCGTCACCGAAGCCTGATAATCGCACTGTCCGCAGCGCAGCAGGCCCCGCCGACTGCGGCGAGTTCGCTGCCCTTCACAGCGGGGACACCTAAAACCCTGCGGCCAGCGCAGTTGCATCAGATACTCGCGACACGCCTGCTCAGTGCCAAAACGCCCCTCAAACTCCTCCAGCGTACGCGGGTAGTCCTCCATGAGCCCGCATACTATATGTTGGGGCTTCGGGAGTCAAGTGCATACCCCGATCCCAGTAATGTCACCTATCCTACAACGTGGTGGACACCAAGGCCTTCGTGCGGCTCCAGACGCCTAACCTAATTCAGTCTCGCACGTCTACACTATTTGCAGGCAGCGACAGTGGAAACTCTGAGTGTGGCCGGTCGCCCGCAGGCGGCTCCGATCAGCGAGACCGCTCTGATCCGGGCCGCTCAGCAGCGGGACCACAACGCCTTCGAGCAGCTCGTCCGGCTGCACGACCGAAACGTCCTGCGCGTGGCCATGAATCTTCTGCGGTCGCAAGACGACGCCCGGGACGCCTATCAGGAAACCTTCCTGCGGGCCTACCGCCGCCTCGACAGTTTTCGGTTCCAGTGCGCTTTTAACACCTGGCTCTACCGCATCGCCACCAACGTCTGCCTCGACCTGCTGCGCCGTAGGAGCGTTCGCCGCGAGCACGTGATGAGCCAGGAAACTCCGGGTGACGGTCCCGGACTCCTCGAGACGGCGCGTGATGAGCGACCCGAGAGCGACCCCGCGCGCGTGGCGGCCGGTCGGGAGCTCGCCGACCGCATCGACCGCGCCATCGAGACCCTTTCGCCCAAGGAACGCGCGGTGTTTGAGCTGAAGCATTACGAGGGCCTGCGGCTGCGCGTCATCGGCGAGGTTCTCGAGATCAGCGAAGAAGCGGCCAAGAACAGCCTCTTCCGCGCCACCCGCAAGCTCCGCCGGGCATTAGGAGAGACCACCCCATGAACTGCGAACGAGTCAAAGACACCCTCCTGCTCTACCTCTACAACGAATTGGAAGAGCGGGAGCACGAAGCCTTCCAGGAGCATCTGGACTCGTGCTCGGGCTGCGCCGGCGTTGTGGAACAGGAGCGCCTCCTTCTGGGCCGCCTGGATCAGCGGCCCTCCGCGAGCCCGTCCGAGGCCATGCTGGCTGAATGCCGTCACGATCTGATGCGCAGCGTCTACCACGAGCGGAAAGATGATTCTCCTAGGTCACGCCGGCTGCCGGCCTGGGCAGACCTCTCGCGTGTGTTTGCTTCGAGTCCCCGGACCTGGCAGCCCGCGGCCGCCCTCGTACTCTTAGTCGCGGGATTCTATTTCGGGAGAGCGAGCGTGGGCGCCCCCGCCGGAGAGGCGTCTGTCTCGGATATTCGGTCCGCTTCGCTGATTCCGTGGGAAACGTCGGTGGGCGAGATTCAGTCGGTCGAACGGGACCCCGACGACGGAACCGTGGAGATAGTCTTGGAGGAAACGACTCGCCGCACGATTTCCGGGGCGCCGCACGCCCCCCACATCCGCGGCCTGCTGATCTCGGCCGTACGGGACTACCCGAACTCGGGCGTGCGTCTGGAGACCCTCGACGCACTACGCCACAGGGTCGATGACCGCGAAGTGCGCCTGGCGCTGCGGGAGGCCATGCTCGGCGACCGCAATCCGGGAGTGCGCCTCAAGGCCTTTGAGGCTCTGCGAGTCCATCACGGCGAACCCGATATCCGAGAGGCCCTGAAGCAGGTGCTTCGGCAGGACGAGACTCCCGGCATGCGCATTCAGGTGATCGACTCCCTTACCGAGAAACCCGACGGCGAGTTGGTCGGGCTGCTGCAAGAATTGGTGGAGAGCGATGAGAACCGTTACGTACGCCTGAAGTGCCGCAGAACGCTGCGTCAGCTCAATGCCTCGGAGGAACTGTTTTGACGCGACCAGGATCGCCTAGTGCCTTCCGAGCCGTGACCGTGAGGGAGCGGTCCGGGGATTACTTGCCTATGACCCGTTGTAAATTCATGCAACCAAGTACAAGCCCAAGGGGAAGGAAAATCCCCGGCGTGAGCGCCGCCGGACAACTCGTCTGGATCTTGGGGGCCTTGGCGCTAGCGCGGACGCTGCCGGCGCAGACAGTTGGCCCCGTCGAAAAGCAAGGCCGCTACTGGGTCCAAACCGAAGAGGGGTCCCTGCGGGCCGGAACGCGGCTCCGCGTCAGCTCAACGGGTTACATCACCGTGACAGGGGGGGCGTGGCAAGAGGTTGGTTATAAGGTGGTCAAGAAGCTCCGTGCAAGGAGCCGGCAAGAGGCCGCGCGGTTATTGGGTTCGGCTCGCGTCGACACCTCGCAACAGGGTGGCACGGCGGTGGTGAGGGTCGTCTCCCCGAACTGCTTCCAGTGCAATTTCACGGCCAACGCGTTGATCTCCGTTCCCGCCTCGACGCAAGAGGCCACGCTGGAAACAACCGGCGGCGCCCTCAAGGTGACCGGCGTGGCTGGCAGCGTCAAAGCCGAAACCGCCGGCGGATCGATCGAAATGGAAAACATCGGCGGTGACGTACGCGCCGCAACCGCCGACGGCTTCATTCGTCTCGGTTCGGTGGGCGGCGACGTCCACTGCGAAACGGCGGGAGGCTTCATCGAACTGGCTAAGGCCGGAGGCGCAGCGACCCTGATAACCAGCGGCGGGGGCATTCGAGCCGGAGAAGTCAAAGGAACGCTGCGAGCCGAGACGCTGGCCGGAAGTATCCGCGCCGAAAAAGTCGGCGGCGACTTTCGAGCCGGTACTGCGGGAGGCTCGATCGAGATCGGCCAGGTCGCCGGCTCGGTGGATGCCGATACCGCGGGAGGCTCCATCAACATCGGCTCGGCCCCTTCCGGCGTGCATGTTGAAACCGCGGCCGGCAATATTCGCCTCTACGACGTGGCGGGCGCTGTCCGAGCGGCGACTGCCGCCGGCAGTATCCAAGCTCATTTTCTCGCCGGACAGCCGTTGAAGGAGTGCCGGCTGGAAACCCTAGGTGGCAGGATCGTGGTCTTTCTTCCGGAGTCCCTGCCCATAACGGTCGAAGCTACGGTTGATCTGGCAAATCGTCTGAACCGCATCGTGAGCGAATTCAGCGCTATCGCGGTACGGCGAGCCGAGGACGGCTTCGGCCCCGGTGTCGTCAGCGCATCCGGCAGCCTGAATGGCGGTGGCCCCGTGCTCAGCATCCACAACACGGGCGGAAGAATTCAGATCCGCAAACGACAGTAGCCAAGGTAGGTTCGACGATGCTGTTTCGAGCACGGGAAGCGGAAGACCAAGGATTTACTTGGTACTCCATTTCAAGATTCGCTCAGGTTTCGGGCTGCCGGGGCGGCCGCCCGCGGCGAAAGTCGCAGGGGAGAGAACAATGGGGACTGCCACCAATTCGCCCCCCATCATGGCCCTGGCAACAAGGAACTTCACCTGAAGCGAATTGGCTGGCTATACCCGATTTTTTAAGCTCTCCAGCTTGCCGCGTCGAGACTTTTCTCGATGCTTGCGTTTCAGCCTGGGAGGACTTCTCTCGGCGCCGACTGCGATTGAGGACTACTTAGGGGGGACAAGATCATGCGAATTCTCACACTTTCTTTTCTTGCGCTGTTACTCACCTTCGGTTCGGTACTGGCCCAGCCGCCGCCCCCGCCGCCTCCGCCCCATGGCCGAGCGGGGGTCTTCATTCAGCAGGCCCTGGGACTGGACGGAAGCTATCTCGGGGTCGGGCTTCTCGAAATCGACGAAGACCGCGCCGCCGAGCTCGGCATGGGCGAACCCTACGGTGTCGAAATCAGTAACGTGGCGCCCGACAGCCCCGCCGCGCGCGCCGGGATCCAAAAAGGCGACGCCGTCGTCGAATACGCCGGGCAGCGCGTCATGGGTGTCGAACATTTCGTGCGGCTGGTGAAAGAAACTCCCGTCGGGCGCAAGATAAAGCTAAACGTGCTGCGGGAGGGGTCTGAGCTCGACCTTCAGGCCGCTATCGGCGAACGCAAACACCGCCCTCCCTTCCGATCCTGGCTCTGCGATGAGGATGAGCCCGGCTGTGAGTTCCGTGTTCCGGGCTTTAACTGGACCCGGCGCGGTTTCGGTTTTGATCTTCCCCGCCCTCACATGGTGATGAGGAACCGTTTCCTTGGGGCGGAAGTGGAATCGGTCGAGGGACAACTCGCGGAATACTTCGGTGTCGAAAAAGGATTACTCGTTCGTTCCGTCGAGCCAAACACACCCGGCGAGCAGGCTCAACTCAAGGCGGGTGATATCATCGTCGGGCTCGCCGGCAAACCGGTGGCCGACGCGGGCGAGCTTAGGGCAGCGATTCGAGACGCGGATCGAGACGGAAGGATCGCCCTCGAAGTCATGCGCGACCGCTCGAAGCTCACCTTGTCCATTGAACCCGACAATCGCCGCCCGGAGCGCGAGCGCGGACATCGAAAGGACGTTCGCACCAAGCGTTTGTGAAGGCGGCGAGGGCGCAGAGCGTCGCGGCCATTTCCCCCTACTTGGTAGCAGGGACACGGCATGGCGCGCCCTCCCCCCACTTTTCAGGTACGGCTATCGGTTCGAGAAACGGTGGTCTCGTTCCGGCAGAGGCCAGTGGAAATATTCCAAAATAGCCGATCGGGGTATGCACTTGACTCCCGAAGCCCCAACATATAGTATGCGGGCTCATGGAGGACTACCCGCGTACGCTGGAGGAGTTTGAGGGGCGTTTTGGCACTGAGCAGGCGTGTCGCGAGTATCTGATGCAACTGCGCTGGCCGCAGGGTTTTAGGTGTCCCCGCTGTGAAGGGCAGCGAACTCGCCGCAGTCGGCGGGGCCTGCTGCGCTGCGGACAGTGCGATTATCAGGCTTCGGTGACGGCAGGCACGATTTTCCAGGACACGCGTCTGCCGCTGCGCACCTGGTATCGGGCGATGTGGTGGGTGACGAGCCAGAAAAACGGGGCGAGTGCTCTGGGACTGCAAAGCATTTTGGGTCTGGGAAGCTACCGCACCGCCTGGGCGTTGCTGCACAAGCTGCGGCGCGCGATGGTGCGGCCTGGCCGCGAACGGCTCAGCGGCCGCGTAGAGGTCGACGAGACCTATGTTGGGGGCGAAGAAGAGGGACTGCACGGACGGCAGACGCAGAAAAAGGCACTGGTAGCCATCGCCGCTGAAGAAGACGGTGCGGGGCTAGGAAGGATCCGCATGAGGCGCATCCGTCGAGCTTCCAAGCACCAGCTACACGGCTTCATCCAAGAGGCTGTTGAACCCGACAGCACCATCCACACCGACGGCTGGGAAGGTTACGTCGGTCTGGAGGCGCTTGGCTATCGGCACGAATACGACTTTCTGGCAACTTCCAGCCAATCAGCCTCTGAGCTGTTGCCTCGTGTTCACCGTGTGGCTGCCCTGTTGAAGCGCTGGTTGATCGGCACGCACCAAGGCGCGGTAAGCCGTGAGCACCTGGACTATTACCTGGATGAGTACACGTTTCGCTTCAATCGACGACGCTCTCGGCACCGGGGAAAGCTCTTCTACCGGCTTGTCCAACAAGCCGCGGCCGTTGGCCCCACTACCTATTCAGAGATGGTCCAACACGTACGCGGCAGGCGGATCAGCCGACCACAAGATATGGGGTAGCCGGGAGTGAAGTGCATACCCCGAATAGCCGAATACTCAGGCCCTGTTC
This sequence comes from Bryobacterales bacterium, assembly GCA_965206025.1. Classification (GTDB taxonomy): domain Bacteria; phylum Acidobacteriota; class Terriglobia; order Bryobacterales; family UBA6623. Next base: position 1,858,640 of record CBDBIU010000005.1, read on the forward strand.
TGAATCCCCCTCTGCTGTGAGAAAATGGCCTTCTGAAGGAGAGAAATGATGACTCATGGCGCGAAGTTTTTGCAGCTTGTCGAAGACGCTAAATCGCGTATTCAAGAAACGACGGTGGCTGAAGTAAAGAGCGATTTGGACGCTGCTGCCGACTTCACCCTGATCGACACGCGTGAAGAGTCGGAATGGGCGGCCAGCCGCGCAGCCGGCGCCATCCACCTCGGCAAGGGCGTTATCGAGCGTGACATCGAAAAGACGATACCGCACACCTCGAAGAAGATCGTTCTCTATTGTGGAGGCGGATTCCGTTCCGCGCTTGCCGCCGATGCGCTCAAAAAGATGGGCTACCGCAATGTCTACTCGTTAGCCGGCGGCTGGCGGGCATGGAAAGCGTCGGGGCTGCCGACTGAATCCGAGTAGGATGGTCGTGAATGCGAGTCGGTGGAGACGGCCTACCGCTTGCGGCTACCGCGGGAAGTAACCGCCGATCCATAGACCGAGAACGGCCAGGACTAGACCGGCCAGGGAATTATACCATTCGCGCCCAACCAGTAAACCCACCGTCCCGATGGCGACGAGGACCATCGTGATGTATTCCATCATTTCTTCGCTCCAAGAATAAGAAACACCCGTGTTGTCGAAAAGTTGCTTGAGCTGTCCGGTCTCCCGCCGGATTGTTATGGGAAGCACGCCGAGCGAGGAAACGGCCTTCTTGTGTGGTTCGATACCATAAGGCGAGATTCACGGATGCCGCCGAGCCAGCATTTTTTGTCAGGAAGCCGCGGAGGCGGACGGCTGCGCTGGCCCAGCGTTCTTTGCTCCGCTGGGATCCCCCTCGGAGGCGGAGCCAGCCGTCGTATCGGAAACAAGGGCGGCCGCGGCGGCCCGCCCTTGCAAGATGACGCACCCACGGTGACACTCGGCACGCGTCTCGGCGATTGCCTGCTTGGCCTCTTGCTGCCGGCTCTGCTTCTGTTTGTCCCGCTTCAGGCTCAGCAGGCGCGTCTCGGCGGCGCGGCGCGGCTTCAATCTCTTCTCGAACGGCTGAACACGCTCGGCAGCCTGCTTGTACTCGGTGCGCATCCGGATGACGAGAACACCGGCGTCATCGCTTACTTCGCACGCGGTCGGCATATTCGAACCGCCTATCTTTCGGCGACTCGCGGCGAGGGGGGACAGAACCTGATCGGCTCCGAGCAGGGGGCGCTGATGGGCGTCATTCGCACCCAGGAGCTGCTGGCGGCGCGCCGCATCGATGGCGGGGAGCAGTTTTTCACGCGCGCCATCGACTTCGGTTACTCGAAGTCCCCCGACGAAGCGCTCGATCGTTGGGGTCGTGAACGCCTACTGAGCGACATGGTGCGCGTCATTCGGCGCTTTCGCCCCGACGTGATCGTCACCCGTTTCCCTCATCAGGGCAGCGGCGGGCACGGGCAACACACCGCCGTCGGACATCTTTCGGTCGAGGCCTTCGAGGCCGCCGCGGACGCCGGCCGTTTTGCCGATCAGTTCAGTCAAGGGCTCGAGCCGTGGCGGGCCAGGCGACTCTATTGGAATACCTACAGCTTCAGACGGCAACGCGAACAACCCAAAGACGCACGTCGGAATCACCTGAAAATCGACGCCGGTCAATACGATCCCCTGCTGGGCCGCTCCTATGCGGAGGTGGCCGGTGAGAGCCGCAGCATGCATCGAAGCCAGGGCATGGGGACAGCGCAACGAAAAGGGCCCGTGACCGCCTTCTTCGCCTATATTGCCGGCGATCCGGCCGAGAACGATCTTTTTGACGGCATCGATACCAGTTGGCAAAGGGTGCCGGGAGCGGAAAAAATCGCTCGTCTGTTGGCACGGGCGCGCAGCGACTACCGGCCCGAGAACCCCGAGGCGATCCTGCCCTTGCTCACGAAGGCTTACACCGCCCTTCGAGAATTGAATGATCCTTGGGTTGAGGTCAAAAAGCAAGAGGTGCTGGAGGCGATACAACTCGCCGCCGGGCTTTGGATCGACGCCGCCGCCAACCGCTGGGACGCTACTCCGGGCAGCAATCTCGAAATCACCCTGTCTGCTTTGAACCGCTCCCGGTTCCCGCTGACTTGGGTTCGCACCCAAATCACCGGCGTCGCCGGGCACGCCGAGCCGGGCGCCAAGGCGAAGCTGGGTTACAACGAGGTCTCGAGTCGGAAAGTCTCGCTCCGGGTTCCGGACTTTGCGCTCTACTCGCAGCCCGAATGGCTTGAACGGCCTGTTCAGGGCGACTCCTACGGCATTCACGATCCCACCATAATCGGGCGTCCCGAGGCGCGGCCGGTCTTGGAAGCGACGTTCTATCTCCGGACCGCGGAGGGCCTCGATCTGCCTTTCCGAAAACCGGTTGCCTATCGCTGGGTCGACCGGGCGCTCGGCGAGCGGACGCGGGCTTTGGAGATCGTGCCGGCTCTCGCCGTGAGCTTCGCGGAAAAGACGATGATCTTCCCCGACGCGGACCCGCGGCCCGTCTCGGTCAACCTTCAAAACAACACGGGAAGCGCGGTCGGCAAGCTGCGACTCGACGTTCCCGAGGGCTGGAGCGTGAAACCCGCCTCGGTCCAGTTCGACTTGAAGCGGCGGGGCCAGCAGCGGACGTTCGACTTTTCGATCACCCCGCCGGCGGATGATTCGGCGGGCGAGGTGATGGCCAGGGCCGAGTTGGGAGGACGGGTCATGTCCTCGGGAGTGCGCATCATCGAACATCCCCATATTCCGATCCAGACGGTTTATCCCGCGGCACGGCTGCGCGTGGCGCGCGCGGAGGTCAAGCTGCTCGCCAAGAAGATCGGCTATGTGATGGGCGCCGGAGACAACGTTCCCCAGGCGCTCGATCAACTCGGCGCTTCGGTAACGCTGCTCTCGCCCGACGATTTGGCTGCCGGGAATCTCGAGAAGTTCGATGCGATTGTTACGGGCGTCCGTGCGCTGAACACCCGCCCTGACCTGCCCGCCGCGCGCGAGCAGCTCCTGGCCTATGTGGAAAAGGGAGGCGCGCTGGTCGTCCAGTACAACACGGTATCTCGCCGCGGGGGAGCGGCCGCCGGCGTTGCCCTGGCGCCTTATCCCATGACTCCTTCCCGCAACCGGGTGAGCCGAGAGGAGGCAGCCGTCACTTTCCCCAACCCCGGCCATCCCTTGCTGCACGCCCCGAATCCGATCACCCGGCGGGACTTTGAAGGCTGGGTGCAAGAGCGCGGGCTCTACTTCATGAGTGATTGGGACGAGCGTTACGAGCCGGTCCTACAGTGCAACGATCCGGGCGAGCCGCCACAACGGGGAGGGCTGCTCTCCGCCCCCTACGGCCAAGGCGTCTTCATCTACACCGGCTACTCCTGGTTCCGCCAGCTCCCGGCCGGGGTTCCCGGGGCGTATCGGATCTTCGCCAATCTGCTAAGCGCCGCAACGGTACGACGAACGCTACCCAGCCGATAACCTTTCTGGAATGGACCGATTTGCAGGGGGGCCCTGGCAAGCCGCGATGACCGCTAACCCCAATACTCGTTAATTACTGAGTTTCGCAAAATATAGTGACAAGCTCGGCTTTCGGCAGAGCACCGCGCATTCACGAGGCGGCGATCGCCTTTGTTCGTACGGGCGCAACATGTCGCGTCCTCACCGGCATTACGAGTTTCCGACCGGCATTCCGGGCCCGCACTTGACCCGCTTGCTATCCTGGAGGTGGCGGCTCAAACCCGTGTCAGCTCGGCCACGAAGAAAATATCAAACAAAGCCAACTTATTACAACTATTTTGTAATCAATGGGTTGCAGTGCACTTGTGGCCAAGCATCGCCCTCCGAAGCAGGACCTCACTCGGCGGGTCCGTCCGGAGGGTCCCCTCGGCTCGGCTGCAACGAACGCAGTTCGTAGCGCGGATCTCGCCGTTGAGATCCGCGGCCGTCTGTTCATCGCCTACGGGGACAGTTTCCTATTTCCCCGGCGGGGGAGTTCATGGCCCACGGAGACACTTGACACGTCCGCTATCCTCAAGAGGGGGGGAGCCCGGCGACCGGCATCAGTCTCGACAAAACAAGAAATACCAAACGAACCAAATTTCTAGCAACCTGTTTATAATAAATGAGTTGCTGGTAATTCTTCCTCCCAGAAGGACATCACTCAGCGGGTCCGCCCGGAGGGTCCCCTCGGCTCGGCTGCAACGAACGCAGCAGCAACTCGAGGCTTTGTCGAACGTCGGGGTCGGACCAATCAGGCACTACGGCCTTGCGGTTCAAGTCCGATATCTCGGTCCGGAAGACCTCGATTTCTCGTGGCGCGATCACGCCGACTTTGACGTGCCCGCGTCCGATGCGTAGAATGCGCACCTCGACCTGCCGGCCCACCTTGAACGATTCACCCTGCTGGCGGCGAAAGACGAGCATGGCTATTTGCTGGGCAAGGGCAGCACGCTGGGGTAATCGCTGTCGATCTGCATGATCTGCTTGCCCCGCCTCGTCGCGGCATTGATCACGATGGGCGCAAATAGGTTGTACGTGGGAGGCTGCTTCTCTCTGGACAGAATGATGACCACCAAGCAGAAGACGTTCTCGCCCACACGGGGATCTTCGACCAAGCCAAGTGTTTCGCGGTCTTCCGAGCCGACGTGCAAGCGATAGTCCTTGACCATCATTTGTACAGGGACGACGGGAACGCTGACGTGCTCCTCCGTCACGCTCTGGAAGAGAAACAGCGGCGCCATCCCTTCGGGCTGAAGAAGAACGAATTCGCGGGAGTCCTCGAAGCCCGGCAGCCCTTCCGGAAAGGCGATTACCGTGTTTTCAGGAAGCTCGGGCAGCTCAGGCATGACCTTCCGTCACTTCACCGAAGGAGCAGCGTTGTCATCCGCGCCGCGGCAGGCGGTTCGGAACCAGAAATAGTCGAAACGCCACATCGAGCGGAAGAAATTGCGGGCATACTCCCGGGCGGCGGGTTCATCGAACTCCGCTCCGGCGTGCGAGACAACTTCCGAAATCGTGCGGCGCCCATCGACGGCGTTAAAGAGCCTCGCCTGCAAGGAATCAACCAAGGCGTTGATTCCCGGAAAGGCGTGCGACTCCCAATGGAGCCGCGCCGCGGTCTTGGCGGGGAGGTCTTGCTCACTAATGCCGAGGCCGGGATTGCGAATCGGCACATAACGGGGCCAGTCGAAGCCGATTCGCCAGCTTGCTGTAGGGCGGTCATCCCGGCAAACCACGACTTCATGACTCGCCATCGAACCGCGATAGAGTTCGGCCAGCGCGAACTGCTCCGTCTCGGGCAATTGCTGGACCTCGGCCAGCAGTTCCGGGAACGCTGCTAGTCGGCTGCACTCAAGGAAGTAGTGCGCTTGATAGAGAAATCGCTGCAAGCTCAATCCGCTCCGTTTAAGCAACTTGTAGAGGGCCGGCACGTCGAAACTCGTCTCCTCGGGAAACAGCAAGGCGTCCAGCATGGCCGGGTCGTTGATCCAGGTGCGGGCTTGCTCTTTCTCCGTACCCGCGGCGGCGTCCTGAGAAATCAGCGACAGCACCTGCCGTGCCATCTCCGCGCCCCGCGCACCGGAGGGAGATCGCAACCTTCTCAGGATTTCTCGAATCGTTTGCATCCCGCGACGGCCATAGGGGGCGAGCAACGTGAGATTGAGGGAACCGTCCCGGCGCAGCACGTTCTTCAGCAAGCGGAGACCCTCCGACGGATCGGGCCGATAGCGGGGGTCGGCGGGTGAAAAGATCAAGTCAAACTCGCCGCCCAGCGAGCTCACTTCTTCCAGCGGCAACTCGACGATCTGCAAGTTTTCTAGCCGGCAGCCTTGCTTTTGCCGCGCGGCTTGTTGCAGCGCATCGCTTCGGGTGTCGATGGCGGTGATGCGGGAACCCGAGCTAGCCGCCAACTGCGCGGCCAGATCCGTGCCGCAACCGGCTACCAACATATCCAAGTCGGAGGTAGCCTTGCGAGCCGGAAAGTAGACGTGGAACCAATGGCTGGGGCTGCCGACGACGGTCGCTGACCCCTCGATCAGCCCCTGCATCGTAGAGGGGCCGTGGGGTTCTACCGTTGGGTCGGCGGGCTCTGTTTTCTCGGAAATAGAGAGCATGAACGGGCGGCAGGTGTTTCAAACACTCCCCCAACAACCACATCGGCAGAATCGGCGGCTTGTTTACGCCGGGGGGCCGGTGGAACAAGGTTTCGAGGCGTGTTCAGGCAGGGGGTCGATCAACCTGAGTCGCCGCGGGGCTGACCGCCTCCCCCGGCCTGCGGGCGATTATCTCCATGCCGGCGAGGTATCTGGCGTTGACGGCGTAGTGGCAGGGATCAAAACCCTCCTCACGCAAGAGCGCGTAGAGACGCTCCCGCGTGAAGTTGTGGCAGTGCTCGAGTTCAGCCCAATAGGGGTTCGACTCCTGCCGGTCCAGAAGCCTCCAGATGAGGCAATCCATATTGGGCATGGAAATAAAGACCAACCCTCCCGGTTTCAGAAGTCCCGCCGCGTGACGCAGGGCCTGTCGCGGAAACGGCATGTGCTCGAGGACGTCGGCCATGGAGATAACGTCAAACCCTTCCTCGTCACGGAAATCCGTGAATTCCACGCAGCGGGCCGGGTAGCCTAGGGACCGCATCGCCGTGACGACCGCCGGACGCGCGTCGATGCCCGTAGCGTCATACCCGAACTCCGCAGCCGTCGTAAGGAGGGCGCCGTTGCCGAACCCAACATCCAGCCAGCGGCCGCCCAGCCGCCCGAGAACCGACCCCAGGGAGCCGACGATGCGCGCGGCAATGTGGCGGGCGGTTTCAAGTTCCTTCCCCGGTGAGGGAATCTGGTGCGGGTGGGCGGTTTCAAGAACTCGGGCCAGCGCTTCTTGCGTAAAATACCCTTCCGTGAAGATATGTTCACAGCCCGCGCATTGGACCCACCGCATGGTGCGCGGCAGGCCTTCGCGGTAGTGCGGATGGGCGGTGCAATCGGCTTCGCGGAAAAACTTGATCTCCTCTTCCCCGCACACAGGACATGGCTCGTAGAGGATACGTGAGCCATCCGATGAGATCCGCTGTTTGCTCGGGCCTGCCGGGGACCGGCTCTCCCCATCGGTTGTCGCCTGCCGCCGCTGGGGAGCGCGGGCGGCGGCGATCTTGTCTTCCGACGGCATGTGGAACAGCAGGAAGTCGTGTTCCCACATCGTCTGAAAGAATCTTCTGACCGGCTCTTCGCGCGACTTCGCGTTCTTCTTCCCTGCCACCTTTTTAGCGATTGAGGCAACGCTTCGATGACCGTTCACTGCCTCGAGGAGCGCCAGCTCGGAGGCGTCGAGGACGTAGCTGGGGTTCCCGATTTCGTGCAGCGGGTAGTGGATTTTGCCCTTGCCGCCGTTCGAGTAATCTTCCTTGACGATCTTTATCCCAGGAGTAAAGACCGGGACATAGCGCGTGAACGCAGACCCGGAAAACTCGGGTCTATATGTGGATTCGGGCCGGTCGTCACGACAGGCGACAAACTGATGCTTGCGAATAGAGGATCGAAACAGTTCGATGACGGCGTACTGCTCCTCGGGCGGCAGCCTTTCCAGTTGCGCCAGTAAGGGAGAATCGGCCGGCAGAGCGCATCGTGGGGAATAGTAGGCCTGATAGAAGAAACGTTGCAGGCGCAGATCAGCTTGCCCGAGGAGGCTATAAATGTCGTCCACCGAATACGAGCGCTCTCTCGGGTTGAGCAACAAGTCGGCGATCCCCTCGTGCGATTCGAGGTCTTTGATCGGTACCGTGGAGTTCCAGAACGGATGATCGGGAGGAAGAGATTTCGTCCAGCACAAGGCCTTCCCAGCACCCTCCCCCGTGGCCGTGATATGCAACCGGCGCATGAGTTCCTGAACTACCAGGGTTGTTGCCCTGCCATGCCGCCCGTAAAGCATCAGGTCCAGGCGCCCGTCCGGCTTTAGCGCCAACCGAAGCGCTCGCAGACCCTCGACCGGATCCGCCAAATGGTGCAGCACGCCCGTACAGTAAATCAAGTCAAAGGCCCGCCCGAGCCGTGACGCCTCCTCGACGGGCAATTCCACGAGGTCGAGCCGCTTGAGGTTGTACTGCCGCTTGAGGGCCTGCGTCTTCTCAAGCGCCACGCGGCTTATGTCGATGGCCGTGATCCGCGTGCGGGGGTTCAGAACAGCGAACCGCGCCGCTTGGCAAGTGCCGCACCCGGCCACCAGGACGTCTATATCCTCGCTGTGGGCCCGATCCGGGAAATACAAATGGAACTAGTGTCGCGGGCTGCCTTCGACGACTTGCGAGCCGTCAGCGAAATGATCCAGATTCCGCTCCTCGGGAGGGTAAGGAAAGGCTTCGTAGAACGTACGAAGATCCACCTCGTTAGGCGCTAGACTATCCGTCTCCGGCAACGGCTGCCTCCGCCAAGCCGATCGGCATTCCCGCCGGAAAGATGTAGCGGCCGGCTCACAGCGGAGGCACTCGCGAAGCCTGCGGCGTCTGCTCTTCCGCCGTCGTACATGATTGGCACCGTGATTGCTCCCACACTTCGTAACGCAAGGCGACGCTGTTTGGTTTGATTCAGCGGTAACGTAGGTTTCGGGCGGGTCCCGGCGCATTTCGAGAGCTCCAGTTTTCTCTCGTTCCCATACGCGACCTGCTCGTAGACGCCAAGAAGTTGGCACAGAGCCGGAAAGCCGCCTCCCGGTTGGTGGAGAACACGAGAGCGGGGTGCGTCGGGGGAGAGATCGAACATCCATGAAAAAGAAAGAACGCCGGTCCCAAACCAAGCGCTCCGGCGCGCGGCGGTCCGATCCCACCATCAGCCTGTCGATGATCGTTCGGGACGAGGCCCGTTTTTCTCGCTGACTGCCTTCAATCCGTTAAGGGGGTGGTTGAGGAAATCGTGGTGGTTGACACCGGTTCCGAAGACGATACTGTCGAAATTGCCCGGAGTTTCGGAGCCCGGGTGTTCCACTACGCCTGGGATGACGACTTTGCCGCCGCCCGCAATCGCGCTTTGGCCGAATGCACCGGGGACTGGGTGCTCAGCCTCGACGCGGACGAGCAGCTCGACCCGGCGACCAAGTATGAAATTCGGACCGCCGCCGCCAAGCCGGGCGTTCATGCCTGGTATTTACGAATGGCAACCATGGAGGGAGAAACGCCCACCGCGGACGAAGTCAGAATGATTCGTCTATTCCGCCGGACACCGGGAACCCGCTACACGGGTCGCATTCACGAACAAGTCGTTCAGGACATCCCCAACAAAAAGTGGGGCGACTGTAAGGCGATTTTCCGCCACTACGGATACGACCCCTCGATCTACAAGGCCAGGCGGAAGAGGGAACGCTACTTGCGCATCCTGGAGCTGGGTCTCAAAGACACGCGGGATGGGACCGATCCGATACGTCGCGGCAGCTATCTTTACTATCGAGCGATGCTCTCGGACGACCATCAGCGTCTGGACCGGCTGGCGGAATTAGCCCGCTTTATCGAGGCGGAGCGCCATCACCTTAAGGGCCGGATACCTTGGATTCCGGCCGGTCTCATCTACTACGCTCTAGCCCTGCTGGACGCCGGACAGCCTCTCAACGCTGCCCAGACAGCTCGCGGGGTGCTGGAAGCATCAGGCGAGGCGCCCGTTCTTCACGCCATCCTCGGAGCCGCTCTTCTGGGGGAAGGCAAGCTGGAGCAGGCCGAGCAGGAGCTTTCCCTAGTGCTCGTTCCCCGCCCCGTGATTGACCGCGGTCACCGAGAGTATGCGCTGCCCGCGGGGCTGGCCAAGAGAATGGCGAAGATCGTGCTGGGCCAATTGCGGGAACAGCAGGGCCGTCTGCTTGAGGCGGAAGACCTCTACCGAGAATTTCTTCCCCTCGCGGAGGACCTGCGGCCCCGTTTGGCCCACGTTCTTGCGGCCCGGCAAAACTACCAAGAGGCTTTGGAGACGCTGGACGGCAGCGCTGGCTCGCTGGAGGAAACCCCGCCCGAGACGGCTTGCCTGGGATTTGCGCTGTCGTTGATCTTGCAGTCCGGCAAGGGCTTGCTCTGGTGGGGGGAGAAGGTACGGCTGGCAGCGGGGACCGATCCGCTCTGCGCCGATGTGCTAGAGCGAGTTCAAAATTGGGAAGTCGGCCGGCCCTTCACGGCCGATGATTTCCCGGAAATAGCGGCCCTTCAAGTGACGCCGTTGGCAAGAGTTAACTGAAAGCGGAGATTCCAGGGGGGACCCCCTTGGAATGCAAACGGGGTGACCCTTGCGCCGCAAGACCAGTGAGTGTGTCACTGGATGCTGACCCGGACTGTGTTGCTCGTCTGACCATCCACGGTGATGAAGACGTCCACCTGACCTCGCCCAGCCAGGCTGCGTGAAAGCGGCAAATTGACCTGATCGGCGCCGACGAGTTCGCCGTGGGCTCCGGCATAGAGCACGTCCGCGGCCATGCCGCCGATTTTCGCCGTCATGGTTCCGGGGACGGCGAAGCGGATGCCCGTGCCGAACAAGACGAGGAAAACCTGATCGCTTTCCGGTCCAAGATCAATGGGTAGGGAGACGAAACTGTTCTGCGTCTGATCAAACCGCACGACCGACTCGTAGGTCTGTGAGTTCTCCGGCCCGACGCGTAGGGCGAGCGCGCCGGCCGGTCCTTTTCCATCCGCGTTGGCGGCAAACAATGCCGGAGCCAGCGGCGCCACCTGAAGATTCCCCAGAGCGGCGGCGTTTCCGCCCCCCAACACCGAGACGTTGGCCTCTCCGATGGCAGTCCCCGGCGGGACTTGATAGTTAAGCTGGCCGGGCGAGACGTAAAACAGCGGAGCGAGGCGTTCAGTGCCTGTTCTGTCCCTGACCAAAACGCTGACTCCGGCCAGCGTCGTGGGCAGAGGAATCGACCCCGCGCTTTCGGTCGCGGTGGAGAGATTCACCCCGAATCCGGAGACGATGGACTCCGGCGCGACGAATCCCAGCGCCAGGCTCGCCGCCGACAAACTGTAGAGAACCGGGGCTTCGACCGGGGGGCGAGCCGCCTCAAACACGGTCATCCGAAACGCCGGGGTAGCTGAAACACTGGGCCCATCTTGTACGAACCAACGGCCGAACAGCGTGGACCCGACCAGCGCGGAGTCATTTGGAATCGGCAGGCTCAACGAGGCGTAACCGCCGTTCTGGACGTCATCGGCGGCCGTGACGGTGCGCCGGGCAAAAGAGGCCGAGGCGGGTATGCCAGGGCCCACGCCGGGGTCGGCGTCATCGATCACGAGCACGGCCTGAGCGCCTCGCGGCGCCCCGAACAGCCCGACCGTGAAGCTCGGGTTGCCGGCCAAGGGAGGCTCGATGGCTTGGACCTGGGGATTCGGGGATGCAGGGTCGAGCGAGTCGGGCCCCGAGCCGGCTCCCGAGTCGGCTCCAATGACCCGCGGAACCCTTGCGGACTCGGAGTAGAGCATGGGACGGTCAAACAGCGGTCCCGCCTCCGATTCCACGCGAGGGTCGGTCAGCTGATTCCTGAGAAAAGCGACGAGGTCGGATTTCTGCTGCGCCGTGAGTCCGCGCGGCTCGATGAAACTGGGCGGGGGGTCGATGTCGCCCCCTCGGTCATAGAAGTCGACCACTTCTTCCAGGGTGGATAAGCGTCCGTTGTGCATGTAAGGAGCCCGCAGTGCGACGTTGCGCAGGCTCGGTGTGCGGAACGCGCCGAAATCGAACGGACTGGCGGTGACCTCGCTGCGGCCTCGATCCTCGCTCGCCGGACGAAGACCAACCGAGCGGAAGCGCCCGTCCGACAGCAATGACCCCAGGTGACACGCGTTACAGTCGATCTCGAAGAACAATTCCCGCCCCCGCTTCTCGGCCGGCGGCTCCTCTTTGATGCCCGAAACGATGGCGTCCAAGGGTGTCCGGTCTGAGTAGAGCGTTCGCTCGTAAGCGGCGATCGCCATGGCGATTCGGACCGGCGTTATCTCCGGCGTGCCGAAAGCTTCGCTGAAGAGTTCGGGGTAGCCGCGGCCGCCCACCCAGGTGGAAAGCGCCGCCGGAGTGGCAGGCGAGAGCGCCAACGGTTGGGACTCCGATAAACGAGCCACCAGGTCGTCCCAGCCGGCGTCTTGGTGGCTCATTTCGGTGTCGTTCAAGAGCGGAATCAGCGCCTGGCTCTCGAGCGCCGCTCCGCTCTCGATCACGACGTCCCCAGTAATCGGATCCTTGAATTGCTGGTCGGCGCGGCCGTCCCACAGCAGGTCGCATCCTTTGTCGGTGCAGTAGGCGGCGTTGATGACGGACTGCGCCTTGCGGTGGGTCACCTGCTCCTGGAAACCGAAGCTGGTCGACCACACGTACGTGCCGTCCGCCCGGTTGAGGGGCACCCCGGGGGAGCCGACGATATCGTCATCCGTGCCGAAGACGCCGTCAACGCCCGGGTGCGTCGAGAGCGAGGGAATCAGAGAACGGGGGTCCGAGCCTCCATTGCTCGGCAGGTGGCAGGTTCCGCAGGCGACGGTCCGCGTCGAAGAAAGCTGCTCGTCCCAGAACAGGGTCTTGCCCAGATACACTTTGGCGCCGGTCACCGGATTCTCGGGGAGCTCGGGAGGCGGATCCAGCGGCTTGATCGGTCCGAAGCGGCTGTTAATGCCTTGTGCGCGAAACCCTTGATCGGGCACGCTGAGAAGACTTTTGAGGCCCCCGTTTTCCGCCCGAACCCAGTAGTGGTAGCTCTGGTCAGGCACTGCCGTGGAATCGTTGAATATCACAGACGAAGTCGTCCCCACGCTGGTCGCGGACGCAGGGTTCTCCGTGGTGCTTCGAAACACCTGGTACGTCGTGGCGTCCCGAATGTGATTCCAACACACGCCCACCTTGGTGGAATAGGCGCCGTCGGATGCCTCGACGCCGGTGGGCGCCGGCAACTCGCCGCTATCCGCCCGGCTGGTCGGCACAGCCGAAAGAGCGGCAACTAGGAGAACTGGGCTGATCCGTCGTACCATCCGGCACACACACTGTTTATCGCATGGCAATGGGGTTGCCGGGCGATCCCGTCGCCCCCTTCAGCGGCAGCGGCGCCAAGACGAAGGCGAACTCGTAGACCTTGTCAGCCGCAAGTTCTTCCAGGTTCATGTTTTCAAGATGGTAGACGCCGTGGCGCGTGATCGTCCATTGATGGACAGGGCTGAATTGATCCGGGTCGGGATGCGGCCAAACTTCGATCGCCCAATTGTCGGCGCCGATCAAGCTCACCTTGCGGTCCGTGATCCACCGTGCCGCATCCATATCGATGCCCGGCTCGCCCTTGTTGTAGGTTTCGTTGTCCTTCATCCAAAGCTGCGCATGGCCGGTGCGGATCAACACGACGTCCCCGGGGGTAATTTCCAGCCCCGTGTCATCGAGAGCTTTCTGCAAGTCAGCGGGGGTGATGGAGTAGCCGACCTCCAGTCGATCAACGCCTTTCAACCCGGCGACGTCGAGTAAGACGCCGCGGGTGAAGAAGACGCCGATGTTCTCGACGCCCAGCTTCTTCAGGCCGTAGGCCGAGCCGAATTCCGACATCTTGAATCCGTTATAGAAATACGCGTCACCCCTCATCTGGACTCCCACGTGCCCGAGGCCGTCCATTTGCGTGCCCACCTGTCCTATTTCGGCGCTAACCATCTCATCGAGCCCGACGATGCGCGTCTTGCCTTGCACCGGGTGGGTCGGCATGCCGGGGATCGTCAGCTTGAAGTGACGGTTACCCACCAGGGGCATGCCGGCTTCGTAAACCTGGCCGACGTGGTACACCTTGCCCGTCTTGATGAGGCCCGCGGCCTCGACGATCTTCTCGGGCGTGATCCGATTGACCGCCCCGCGCTCGTCATCGGCGCCCCACTCCGAGGGCCACCACTGCGACCCGATGGGCGTCTGGCCGTAGCCCAACGTCATACAGGCAAGAAAGGCCGCGCCGCAGGCGGTCAAAGCAGGAATCAGACGCTGTCTTTTCATGATGGGATGTCCTCTTGCTCTGAAATTAATCCCCGCCAGCCCGCGGCGAAAGTTCGCCACGGCAAAAATGGGGGCGGCCAGGTTTTCTCTTCCACCGCTGCTTCGTTGCCGCTGTGGGTTAGCCGACGAAAATTAGACTGTACGGCTCTTCTGGGATTTTAGTGGCTGGCGGCGGTGAGTGACGGATCCCTCGCCACTGTGAGGCCGACCTCCCGGAGCCTGCTTCGGTGCCATTCAAGGGCTTCGTGACAACTCTACGGCCCCCAAGGCCGGGCGGCGACTGCGTTGGCCAAAAAGAATTACTGATAAACAAAGGGTTACGAGTAGAGCAAGGCTGCTGGCAGGTAGTCGTACAGTCTCCCGAAGGCTGTGAAATGCGGATCCACAACTGTCATCCAGTGGCCACACTCAAAGAGATAACTCCCTGTTTATCAGTGTCTTATTCCCTTTACGAGTTGCCCACGACCGGACTGGCGTGTAGGGTATTTGGGGATTTCTTGGCCGCCTTTTGGGCTCCGATGTGACTGCGGGCGACGTCGGGTCGGCAGGATGGAGGAGCCGGCTACCCGTTGGCCACCCACTAAAAACCCGGAAGAGCCGACTGTACTAACTGTAATGCAGCCGAGCGGCAACCGGCTAGCAGCCCGTGACGAAAATCGCACGGGAGAGAAAAATGGGGACTGCCACCAATTCGCCCCCATCATGGCCCTGGAAACAAAGAACTTCACCTGAAGCGAATTGGCTGGCTGTACCCGATTTTTCGCGACGTCTACTTTTACCACAACTGTTAGGCCCCTTCGATCGCCAGTCGCGCGTAGCCTCCGTTGTAGAAGATCAACGGCTCCCCCTCGCCTATTCTTCCTTGGAGCGGTTCCCCCAAGAAGATGTTGTGATCGCCGCCGGCCAGCGTGTCGACGAGACGGCAGTCGAGGTAGGCAAGAGCGTCCTCGAGTATGGGCGCTCCTGTTTCCGCCGTCGTAACCCTAAGGCCGGAAAAGTCTTTCGGGCCGGAGCGCGCGAAGCGGTTCGAGATGTCTTCGTGCTCCGCCCCGAGGATGTTCATCGCAAAGCAGCCGCCCTCCGCTAACCCCTCGCACATGCGGCTCTTGCGGTCAACAGCGACCACGACGAGCGGCGGACCGAGCGAGAGAGACATAACGGCGTTCGCCGTCATGCCCAAGAGCTCTTCGCCGCACCGCGTGGTCACGACCGTCACGCCAGTCGCGAATCGTCCCATGATCTGGCGTTGCAACTTCGAATCAATGGCCATGGTCCAGCCTTTCCGATTTCAGTCGATCGACCATCCTACCCGGCCAAGTTGTCTGGGTCAACCGGCGCCAAGGGATATCAACTGACGTCAACTGGAACCGACGACGGAACTTGCTTGTGCAGGGAAGCGCGCGCTTGATTTCAATCGGCGCACCACGACTCCGCGGGCAGCCGGAGCCGGCGGGTCTGCCGACACCTAACCTGAGACTTCAATCGGGCCGCGGCTTGAGCAAGGGGCGAGCCCGGCCCAATCTGAGTTTCAGGCTAGAGAAAACGAGGACGCCGGGGCGGCGTCCGAGGCGGATTACACTTGGGATTCCAGTAGTTCGCGCAGTTGGGGAGCGAAGCGTGGATCGCGAAGGGCTTGCAGCGCCTTCGTCTCGATTTGGCGAATTCGTTCGCGCGTGAGAGCAAACTCGCGGCCGATTTCTTGCAACGTGTGTTGGCGCTCGAACCCGATTCCGAAGCGCATTCTGAGGATTTTCTCTTCGTTCGGGGAAAGCCGGTGCAGCAGATCGGCGGTCTTGCCGCGCAAGTCGGCATCCACCACTCTCTGTAGCGGTGATTTGGCATTGCGGTCTTCGAGCAGGTCGGTTAGGCCTGATTCACTCTCGTGGGCCACCGGAGTGTCGATGGATATCGGGGGGCGGGAGATCGACCTGAGAGTTTCAACCTTCTTGACATCGGTTTCGAGCCGGCGGGCCACTTCCTGGTTCGTCGGCGGACGGCCGGACTCGGTTTCAAGTTGCCTAAGCGCGCGCAGAAAGCGATGAAGCTGATCATTCATGTGAACCGGGATGCGAACGGTGCGGGACTGATCGGAAAGGGCTCGCGTCACCGCCTGGCGGATCCACCAGGTGGCGTAGGTCGAGAACTTGAAACCCCGATAGTGATCGAATTTCTCCGCCGCGCGCATCAGTCCGATGTTGCCTTCTTGAACCAGATCCAGCAGGTGCAACCCGCGGTTGACATACTTTTTTGCCACGGCGACGACCAACCGCAGATTGGCCTCTACAAGGGCTTTTTTCGCTTCTTCAGCCTGCCGCTGACCTTCCCGAATCCGTCGCAGCGTGCGTTGGATTTCGGCTCTGCGCATTCCGATTCGGACGGGCGCTCGCCCGCGGCCCCTTGTTTTGCCCCTCGGTCGAACGTCGGCGCTCAGCGAAAGCGACAGATCCCGAGCCGGTTGGGGACTCGTGCGTGCGATTGTTTCGAATTCCTGGGACCAGACTTTCCAAACTTCCGGCCGAAGGGGCAAGCTTTGAATGGCTCTTGACAGCACGACTTTGCGTCGAGCCAGACGCCACGCCCGCCTCCGCCGAGCCGCCTTGCCGCTTCCGAGCCGCTTGCTTGCCGAACGAGCCGCCCTCCCGATGCCCTCAACGGCTTGAGACACCTCGGCCAAGCCCGACAACAGATTCTCCTCGGCTCTCTTTTTCGCCGAGCCTTCTTCTTCGCCGCTCTCCGGTTCCATCCACGACCGCGGCTTGAGTTGCCCACTTCCTGCCGTTCGTTGCAGCTCGAGAAGCTCTTTCCAAAGCCATGGAGTCACGGCCAGGGCTTTGCGGACCTTAAGGCGTCCCCGCTCGATCCCTCTTGCCAAGCGAACCTCTCCTTTAGCGTCCAACAGCGGCACCAATCCCATCTCCGTCAGGTAAAGGCGAACGTAGTCCTCGGTCCCGTTGCTCTGGGCCTCGGGGGCCTCCTGGTCAAGGTCCGGGCCTTCCGGCCAGGCCGGACCGACCGCCGGCGGACCGCCCTCCCGCGCCCGCCGGCTTGGTCCCGTCAAATCGCCATCGCCGTAGCCGTGAAAATTTGTTGCCGCAGCCATCAGAGCCTGTGACTGGTTCCGCCCGTGGGCCTCGGTCACGTCCGCTCCCTCCGACGGGGCAGACCCCCTGGAACACTCCTGCTCTCCTCATCGTCAGAACCCCGCTGAGAGTTGAATGACGACATCCGGCAGCGTAAATCCTTGCCAAAAGACGGGGGAATCGTGGCCGGCAAGGGTTCTCAATGCAGACGACAAAGTGGACCGCCAGCCAGCCGGCGCTGTGTCCGCGACCCGCCCGCGGGCTGCTCGGAACCCCCGATGTCCGCGAACCGGTGAAGCTGATCCCCCGCTAATCGAGTCCTCGCCGACCGTCTAGGTTAAGATGGCCTGAGGGAGAAAAGTGGAACACTATGACAAAGCAAGGACATCGCACTGAGCGAGACAGTATGGGGCTGGTTGCGGTGCCTGTCGACGCCCTCTGGGGCGCGCAGACCCAGCGTGCCGTCGAGAATTTCCCCATTAGCGGCCTGTGTTTTCCGAGGACATTCTTGAGAGCGTTGGGTCTGATCAAGGAAGCCGCCGCGGCCGTAAACCAAGATCTGGAGCTGCTCGAAGCCGGTATGGCCGCCGCGATCCGCGAAGCCGCCGATGAAGTAGCCCGCGGAGACCACGACGCCCACTTCCCACTCGACATCTTCCAGACCGGCTCGGGCACCAGCACCAACATGAACGCCAACGAAGTGATCGCCGCCTTGGCGACGCAAAAGCTCGGCCACGAGGTGCACCCCAACGATCACGTCAACATGGGACAGAGCAGCAACGACGTGATCCCCGCCGCCATCCACGTCAGCGCCTACCTCGAGGTTGCCGAGACGCTGATCCCCGGCCTCGACCATCTGCGTCAGACAATCGATCACAAAGCCGAAACAGTCGACGACGTCGTCAAGAACGGCCGCACCCATCTGATGGACGCTCTGCCCATGCGCCTCAGCCAGGAACTCGGCGGCTGGAGCGGACAGATCGAGCAATCCACTGCTCGCATCCGGGCGTCGCTGCCGCGGATCTCGCCGCTCGCTCTGGGAGGTACGGCGATCGGGACGGGCCTGAACGCGCACCCTGAGTTCGGCCCGCGGATCGCCAAGCGGCTCTCTCAGGTCACGGACCTGGCCTTTATCAGCAGCCGCAACTATTTCGTGAGCCTTTCGAGTCAAGACGCGATTGTCGAGCTCAGCGGACAGATCAAGGCCGCCGCCGTGGCCGTCATGAAGATCTCCAATGACCTTCGCTGGATGAATAGCGGCCCCCTAGCCGGCCTGGCCGACATCGCTCTGCCCGCCCTGCAACCCGGAAGCAGCATTATGCCGGCCAAGGTCAATCCCGTGATCCCCGAAGCCTCCGCGATGGTTTGCGCCCAGGTGATCGGGAACGATCTGACCGTGACGCTTGGCGGCCAATCGGGCAACTTTCAGTTGAACGTAATGCTGCCCGTCATCGCCCGCAACGTCCTCGAAAGCGCGCGCCTGCTGGGTAACGCTGCTCGTGTCTTGGCCGACAAGGCCATTGCCGATTTTGAGGCCAACGCAAAACGCGCGGCTGATCTGGTCGAGAAAAACCCGATCCTCGTCACCGCGCTCAATCCCGTGATCGGCTATGAGAAGGGTGCGGCCGTTGGAAAGAAAGCCTATGCCGAGGGCCGCAGGCTGATTGACGTCGCCGAAGAGGAGACCGATCTCAGCCGCGAGGAGTTGGAGCGGCTGCTCGATCCTAGAAGGATGACCGAGGGCGGGATTCTGAAGTAGTCTCCTTGGGCTTGCGCACGACCAGGCAGTAGCCGTCGACGGGCCAGGGCCACCATTCGCCCCTGACTTGTTCCAGTCGAAAGCCGGCAGCGGTTAATTCCGCGATCAGTAGATCCCGGGGCATGCCGTGGCCGCCGCGGTTTTCCGGCACTCCGTCGGGCCGAGGCAGCCAAGCGTTCCAAAGACCGGGCGAAAAGTCGATCACCGCCAGCACGCCTCCGGGCCTAAGCGCCTCGAACAGGCTGGCGTTGATCTCCACCGGGCCCGTGAAATGGTGATAAACCTTGCGCATGAAGATGGCGTCGCAGCATTCGGGGGCAAGGTTCGTCTGTTTCTCCCCTGCTTCGATGACAGTGACATTGTTGAGTCCGGCGTCCAGCACTCTGTCTCGTATGGCACCCAGGTTACCGGCGTCGATCTCGGTCGTAAACAGATGTCCGCCGGATCCCAACTCGCGCGCCACGAGCAGTGACATTTTCCCGCTGCCGGCACCGACTTCACCGACCCTCATCCCGGGCTGGAGATCGAGGACCGCCCAGATCCTAGCCGTTTCCCCTTCGACGTCGCTATCTGGCCCACAGGCGATGACGTACGCTGCCAACCCGGCGATCAGAACCAGCAGCGGCGCCACTCCCCACTTGAACGCTCGGCTTCGAAACCAGCGTGTCGATCGTTGTTCCACAAGCAAACTCCTTTCCGCCAAGGGTCGCCGGGCCGCCGGCCCGAATGTCTCCTATCAAAGTAGCGAAAAGCCGTCCACTTTGGCATAAACATAGTGAGCCGAACACGTTGCAGCGGGGAGAAAGCGGCTTGCGCGATGACACAACGTAGGTGACTACCGTCTCGGGCGCCTTTTCCGCGGCGAGATCGATCTTGATTGTTCCCGTCGTCGTCTCCATGATTACCACGAGCTTCCCGTTCACCTCCTTGGGAGCCGTTTTCTCGGCGACTTCATTCGTGGGAGCGGATTTGTCCCCCACTAGGCGCTCGCTTTTGAAGGTGCAATCCGCTAGGCTTTTGAGATAGCTTCGATGAAAGGGACCCGCTTTGCCTCGCTGTCTGTTGCTGCGCTCTTGCTTAGCTCGTGCAGCCCCGAGCCAGAGCAACAAGCGGCGGAAGAGATCTCGCAACAACCGCCCGCGGGAAAGCAGCGGCTGGCCAAGGCGCCGGAGCCGCCGCCGGCTCCCCCGGCTGAAGAACAAGCTCCCGAACCGTCCTCCGAATCGGAGGCGGTTACCAAAGCGGCGCCTAAGCCGGAACCACCGCCCGCCAAACCAACACCGCGGAAACCCAAGAGGAAGAAAGTGCGGACAACCACATCAGGCTTGAAGTATGAAGTCCTTCGCGAAGGCGATGGCGAGAAGCCCTCAGCTGCCGACCGCGTCACAGTGCACTACCGCGGAGAGTTGGTCGATGGCACGGTCTTTGACTCCAGCTACGACCGCGGCCAGCCGGCCACCTTCCCCCTTAATGGAGTGATCCGCGGCTGGACGGAGGGGCTGCAACTGATGCCAGTCGGCTCTAAGTACAAGTTCACCATTCCGCCGGAACTCGGCTACGGCGCTCGCGGCGCCGGGGGACGCATCCCACCAAACGCGACGCTCATTTTTGAAGTCGAGTTGCTAAGCATCGCGGGGCGGTAGTGGCCGCTCGGCGCGGGCTGGCGGAGCCGTGAAGGCCGAATCGTCAGAGACTCGAGCGGGACATCAGATCGTGGGATGGCGGAGCGCTTCCCGCGGGATCGGCTTGACGCCGGAGATGGCGGGGAGTTGGCGGTGATCCCGGCCGGCAAGAGTTTATGGGCGCGTAGCTCAGTTGGTTAGAGCGCCTGCTTCACACGCAGGAGGTCCGCGGTTCGAGTCCGCGCGCGCCCACCAATGTTTTCAATGACTTGCGGTCGGTTGTAGCCGAACATCATGTGGGACTGTAACCATTTTTGTAACTATCCATCACTGAGTCGGCTCCGCAGAAGCCTTTTCAGCTTGCTCTCGCTTCGTCTCCAGGTAGGCATCCATCTTCTGCGCGGCGTCGGTCAGGTCCCTGTCAGCTACGATGTTGTACCGCTCGTAGACTGAGCGAGTTTTGTGCCCGCTAATGGCAGTGGCGATTTTCGACGGTACGCCGGAGCGATCGAGGTTCCGAACCGCTGAGCGCCGCATGTCATGCCTCCAGAGGTCTGGCATTCCTACAGCCTTGCACGCTTTGCTCCAAGCCTTTCGTGGATCGTATACGGGTTTACCATTCTTCTGGATCACGTAGGGACACTCAGGCCAGTTCTGCTCATGGTCCTCCCACGTCATCTCAATCCACTCTTCCATGTCACCGATGAAAGGTACGATGCGGGCCTCCCCGTTCTTCGTCTTCGGAAGGTAGATCCGCTTCGCTTCCCGGTCTACCCGCTCCCAACGCAACGGCTCCTTGCGCCGCTCCCTGCGGTTGTCCCCCAGCACTTCGGACAGTCGCACGCCGGTGTTGTAGGCGATGACCAAGAACAACGCCCAATGGAAGGGCAGTTCGGCTCTGAGGGCGAGGTACTGATCGTATTCCATGAAGTCACGACGGATGTTGTTCTCGGCCAGCGTGGTTATGTAGGGCACTCGTGTCAAGAGCGGTGGATCTGAGCGGTGGGCCAGAGTGTATCCGCGGCGGATGACATTCAGCTCCCTGTTGATCGTTGCGGCCGCCGCACCCTCACGTTGGCGACGCACTACGTAACGCTTGACGTGGCGAGTACCGAACTGAATCGCCCGCTCTCTCCCGACGATCGGTTCGATGTGCTGTTGAATCTTCCGCCTGAGATCGGGCAGCGAGCGATACTGGTTGTCGACGTAATCTTCGATGACCAGTTGGCACAGATCGGCAATCGTAAGGTGCTCAGTCTTTAGACTCACGAACTGCCCTGTAGCGACTTCGCCCAGCCTTCGCCGCAGGTAGCGCTTCGCCTCAGACTTGTCCTTCGTCTTGGTGCTCGCGTAGATGGGCGTCGCAGCCACATGAAACTTCACCCACCAGTAGGGAGATCCCTTGCGCCGGTAGATCGTGCCCTCACCGTGCCTGCCTGAGAACGGCGGAGCGAAACTAGACCATAGAGCGGCGAATCGAAGCTGCTTTTGGGCGGAGTAAAAGTAGACCGTCCGAGTGGTCCAGCGAACATTCCTGTGGTGTTTGTGGGACACGAGAGGGATGTATCGCGTGGAGCTATACGCTCAAGTACGGCGCAGTGTCTTTGTCGAAGGGCTCAGTGAGCGCGAGGCCGCCAAACGGTTTGGCCTGGCGCGAGGGACGGTGCGCAAGATGTTGCGCTACGCCACTCCGCCGGGCTATCGGCGGCGCCAACCAGCGCAGAGGCCGAAGCTGGATCCCTTCACCGGAATCGTCGATCAGATCCTCATCGACGATCAGGAACGTCCGAAGAAACAACGCCACACCGCAAAACGCATCTTCGACCGCTTGCGCGACGAGTACGATTTCACCGGCGGTTACACGATCGTCAAGGACTATGTTCGCGACAAGAAGCTCGGCGGGCAAGAGATGTTCGTGCCGCTGGTGCATCCGCCGGGCGATGCCCAGGCCGACTTCGGTGAAGCTCTGGTGGTCATTGACGGCGTACAGCGCAAGGCGCACTACTTGGTGGTCGATCTGCCGCATAGCGATGACGCTTTCGTAAAAGCTTTCCCGGCCGAGACGACGGAAGCGTTTTGCGAGGGGCACAACGCAGCGTTTCGGTACTTCGGCGGCGTGCCACGCAGCATCCTCTACGACAACACGACCTTGGCGGTGGCGAGGATTCTGGGCGACGGCAGGCGCAAGCGGACCAGGGTGTTCAGTGAACTGCAGTCGCACTATTTATTCTCCGATCGTTTCGGGCGTCCGGGCAAAGGCAACGACAAGGGAAAGGTGGAAGGACTGGTCGGTTATGCCCGGCGGAACTTCATGGTGCCGGCGCCAAGGTTTCCAAGCTGGGAAGCGTTCAACGAGCAGCTCGAAGCGCAGTGCCTCAACAATCGTAAGCGGCGCTTGCGGCGGCACACCGAAACGATTGAGGAACGTTTCAAGCGTGACCGCCAAGCGTTGTTGCCCTTGCCGCCCACGCCCTATGACGCCTGCGACAAACGCACCACGCGGGTGACGTCGCTGTCATCGGTGCGCTATCGCGCCAACGACTACTCGGTGCCCACACGCTACGGACATCGCCAGGTGTTGCTGAAAGGCTACGTCGATGAAATCGTGATCTGTTGTGGCAGCGAAGAGATCGCGCGCCACCGGCGCAGTTACGAACGCGAAGAGTTGATCTTCGATCCGCTGCATTACCTAGCACTGCTGGAACGCAAGACCAACGCGCTCGATCAAGCGGCCCCGTTGGCGGGCTGGGAGCTGCCCGAACAGTTCACGTGCTTGAGACGTTTGCTCGAGGCACGGTTGGGAATGCCAGGCAAGCGCGAGTACGTGCAGGTATTGCGATTACTGGAGGACTTCCGATTCGAGCACGTTGCCGCGGCGGTGCGCCAAGCCTGCGAGTTGGGAGCGATTGGCTTGGATGCAGTCAGGCACTTAGTGCTGTGCCGCATCGAGCAACGGCCGCCGCGCTTGGACTTGACGAAGTATCCGCACCTGCCGGCAGCCCAGGTGGAGCAAACCTCCGCTGCGGACTATTTGGCACTGCTGGCACAAGGAGGGGGGTAATGGCGAGGTCGAAACTTCTGCTCGAAGCGCATTTGAAAGCGTTGCGGCTGCCAACCTTCCTGCGCGAGTACGACAAACTGGCGCGGCAATGCGCCGCCGAGAGCTTGGATTCGAGGAGCTTCCTGCAACAACTCTGCGAGCTGGAACTGCTCGACCGTGAACAGCGGGCCACCGAGCGCCGCATCAAGGCCGCGAAGTTTCCCGTGACCAAGAGTCTGGACACTTTCGACTTCCCGTCCTTGCCAGCGTTGAACAAGAAGCTGGTGCTGGAACTGGCGCGCTGTGAGTTTATCGACCGCCGCGAAAACGTGCTGGCACTGGGTAATTCCGGCACGGGCAAAACGCACATCGGCTTGGCGTTGGGACTGGCGGCTTGTCAGCGCGGCTATCGAACACGCTTCACAACAGCGGCGGCACTGGTCAATGAGCTGTTCGAAGCCCGAGATGAACGGCGCTTGCTGCGATGTCAAAAGCAGTTGGCCAAGCAGGATCTGCTGATCGTCGATGAACTGGGCTACGTGCCGCTATCGAAGACCGGAGCGGAGTTATTGTTCGAAGTGTTTTCCCAGCGCTACGAACAGGGCTCGACGCTGGTCACCTCGAATCTGCCGTTTAACGAATGGACGGAGGTCTTCGGCTCCGAGCGGCTGACCGGCGCCCTGCTCGATCGCCTCACGCACCACGTTCATATTCTAGAGATGAACGGCGAAAGCTTCCGTCTGATCCAGAGCAAGAAGAAGCGGGCTCACTCTTTGGGCTGACCCACCGGCCACTCGCCCGGTTTTCGTGGGACGGCCTCCACTACGCCTGGGCCGCCCTAAAGGGCGACCGCAGGCTCCGTTCCAGCCGTCCCACGAAAACCGCTACCCCTTCACCAACTGGTCTACTTTTGCTCCGCCGAAGTGGTCCAAATTTACTCCGCCCTTGACACCTGCCTTTTCGTCTTTTCCCCATAGTCCGTATTCTACGCTCGGATGCGGTCCTGTGCGAACCGGTCGAGATCTTCTCTCCGGTAACGGACACAGCGGTCCGTGATTTCGATACGCGGGATGCCGAGGGAGTCGAACAACCTCACGCTGATCCCCAAGTAACAGGCGGCTTCTTTGCGCGAGAGCAAAGCCGGTAGGGCTTGGGACCTGGCTTCTTCGATCTCCGACCGCAAGCGGGACCAAAGTTCTCCAGCTAACTCTCTGATATCGACCTCGACCCGCATTCCCATCCTTGCGCCTCAATCCACGGTGACCATCCGTCTCGCGTTCTCAAGAGCCAGCAGCATCTTCTGAACCCCCGTGTGGAGACTCGAATCCGTATTCTGTCCAATACAGTTCAAGGCTCTGTTCTTCAGCAAACCGGTTCTTGAACTGCCGCAGTGTGACCACTCTGTCCTTGCGATCAACACGGTAGGCGATATCAGGCGCCGCCTCGATCTCCATTGCTCCCCGGAAATTCTTTTCGTTGTCTTTGCCGGCATGGTGTAGCAAGAGCACCGTGGCTCCCTTCCGCGACAGTTCGACGAAGGCATTCATGACCCTGGCCATTTCGCTGTTGGAGTTCTCGTCGAGTTGGTGGACACGCACTAGGCTGTCAAAGATCAGCAACGGCTTGACTTCCTCTGCGTACTGCAGAAGTTCCCTGGAGGCAACTCCCAAAAACGGAAGCGACACCCACCTACCCCAATAGCGAAGATTCGGCACGCCGCTGATGCGTAGAAGTTTCTTCCGAAACGCAATAAGGTTCTTGCCGTTCTCACGATCGATGTAGAGAACCTCGCGGGCCGGTGCTGGTGTCATGTCGGCAAATGAGGTGCCAGTGGCGACTGCCCGCGCGACATCGAGTGCTAGCCAGGACTTGTAGGAGCCTGGTTTGCCCACAAGCAGAACGAATCCTGCTAGAGGTATCAGTGGTTCGATCAGCCATTGGATGGGTTCGTAGTTGACGTCGTCCAGCGATGGGACGCGCTTCCACCATGGCACCGACGAGAGCTGATGGCGACCCACACTCATAGGCCCTCTATCTCCCTTCGGAAGTCACTGTCGCCATAGAAGCTGCGCAGGAACGGCTCGATCATGGAGGCAGGATCCATTTCCAGACGATCCAGTTGTTCATCGATGAGTTGCCTGCCCTCGTGAATCTGATTCATCTTCTTGTGAAATTGATCAGCCATCTCGGGGTTCGGATCGTCTTCGTCCCAGAACGAATCCAAGAATGTTTCGCAGGCTCTCCGGTTGTCGTCCAGAGCGAACCACAGGTGCTGCAGACGGCACTTTTTGAGATCAAGCCACGTGTCGAAGGCCCGTGCTTCGTTTGCGGAGAGCCTGAACTCAAGGGTAGGGTCGCGGTGGCCCTTGCCAACTTCAACAGGGACGCCAGCGAGGTCGCCCAGTTTCCGCAACGCACCGCGAAAGTCCAAACCTTCGATCCTTTCCAGGAAGCGGATGATGTCGCCACCGGTGCCGCAACTGAAGCAGTAGAACAAGCCGTTATCGGGGTTCACACTGAAGCTCGGGTTTCGATCGTCGTGGAAGGGGCAGCAGCCGACGTATCGCTTGCCCAACTTCTTCAGTTGGATATAGCTGCCAATAACTTCGACGGGGTTGACGGCTCGTTTGAGTTCTTGGGCGGTGATCATTCCCAGGCCCTCCTGAAACCGTCGCCCTTCTCCGGCTGGATTTCCAGCCGTTCGTTCCATAAGCCTTTGGAGAAGTACCGCTCGACGTGCGGAAGGTTTTCGACGAACTTCCCCGAGGTCTTGAGCGCGGCGATGTGGGCTGCCCGGACGTTCAGGTAGTCCATGGCTAGCCGGATGTCCTTGTCGGACTTCAGAGCCTTGCACGCCTTCTCGAATGCCGCTTTCTTGGAACCTTTCGACGATGGGTACCTGGACCAGAACTCCTCAAACCAGGAAGGGTACGCACCGTTCGATGAACGTCGGACTATATGTAATTCTTCCTCTTCATGGTTTTGGTTCGCTTTGCCAAACGAAAGCGATGGGTTTCTTGTGAGTTTCGGTTCACTTCCCTTCTTCTTCCGTGGCCTGCCACCCTTGGAGCCGTTCGCTGATTGCTGCCTTCGATACGCCTCCGTTTCTGCGATCACCTCGTTGGCTTTGGCGTTGACCAGCCGTTCGGGCTTCGATGGATGCGGCTTGAACTTCTGAGAGACAGTCGGCCATACAGCCTCAAGTTCGGACTGTGAGACAGCCAACAGGCCCGCTAAGGTCTTCGGGTCCGCTGGGATCGAGCCTTCCGCATAGTGGTAGTCAAGCAGGTCACGGTACGCCCCACGCTCCGCAAGATTCATTCCAACGCGGGTCTCACTGCCTAGCCAGGTTCCGTGGAACCACTTGTGCCACGGTAGACTACTCACGCCCTGGGCCCCCGGTTTGGTGATGCCACGCCGCCGCCGGGTTGGGCCTCGCACCACGCTCGAACGTCGGCAAGGCAGTATCGAATCTGTGACGAAATGCGGCGATAACGCGGTCCACGGCCCTTGTATCGGAGCCGCCGAACCGTTTCAATGCTGACGTTCAGGTATCGCTCTGGTTGGGCAGGTTGATGTTGGTCCGTCATAGGCGTAGACTCCCTTCGGCGTTCTGATCGATGATTCGGGCTGCTAACTCCCCCCAAGCTTCCGGTGGGACGGGTAGACCTCGCGCCAGACGCTCAGGGATCAATCTGAGCAAGGTCAGCGTGGCCCCAACCTCGGAATTACGGTCGTAGGCGAAGACACTCCGCTCGACCTTCCGCACCTCACGTACAGCTCTGTGCAGGTTCACCGTTTGAACCTGGTGTGGGGCTTGCCGGCGGGACCACTCTCGTCTTGTCGCGTTTCGTGGGAAAGGCAGTAGGTTTGCTTTTCGGGCTGCTCTGTTGCTATATTTCATTTGTCTACTCTTGTTGAGAAAAGGTTCGGGGCCGCTCGTGTAAGGGGCGGCCCTTCCTGTTTAGAGCGGGTAGCCGACTTCAGCAGCGACGGCTTCGACCCTCTTTCGGGCGGCGACCAAGTCAGAGAGCGCTTGGTCGATTTGAATCACTTCTACCTCTGATGGCTGGACGTAGCCCTTCTCGATGTCCGATAGACGGCTTCTCGGGATTCCCGTCTTGGCGCAAATCATCTTGCTTGGAATTCCCGCTGCCATCCGTTGCTGCTTGAGACGTTGTCCATACATAAGCGGCACCCCTCAAATTTGTTCTTCCACGATCGTGTCAGATCGGAATTTACTCCTAAAGGGCTTCAAGTCTTTTACCTTGCACTGAGGCGCAAGTCATTGAAAACAAAGCGCTGACTAGCCATTGAGACAGATCGACAATGGCCCAGGAGGAATTGGGAGGAAAAGGGAGGAAATAAGAGTAATTACTTCGGCAAGTAATTACGGGCTGGATTCGGAGACTTGTAGAGTCGGTATTTGATGTTGTCGGTTACACGGTGGGTACCGGTGCTGTGATCGTCTTCAAGCACACGTTTCCATAAGCGATCGGATGCGCCGGGCACCCTAGCTTTGTCGAGCTTCTGACATATCTTTTCGAGAATGTCAGGTTTCATCCACCCGTTCCCTTCCATGTGTGGTGCGATGATGGCTGCGAGTTTGTTTTGGTGGGATTCGTCAATCCGTCTCCGACCCCGCTTCTTAGGCAAAGAGCGGGTGAGTTCCGTCGAAGAGGTGATCTTACCATCATGCCCCTGTTGCTTTGTCGGACCCTTCACTTTCTCGCTCTTTCTCTCAACCTCATGCGGAACCTGGCCCAACAGTGCCCTATAAATCTCTTCGCAAACCCTCTGCTGCTTCTCGAAATTCAGCAGCGCATCGATGAAATGTTTAGCGACCGCTCGTGAAAGCCTGCCGTGGTGCGAGTGGTAAAACGCAAACCAACTGCGGTGAATGAGTCCCATCCAGTCCCCATAGAAGGGGCCCTGATCACTCTGGATGTGCTGCCGTAGATCATAATCTAAGGCTCTTCCGGGTTTTTAGTGGGTGGCCAACGGGTAGCCGGCTCCTCCATCCTGCCGACCCGACGTCGCCCGCAGTCACATCGGAGCCCAAAAGGCGGCCAAGAAATCCCCAAATACCCTACACGCCAGTCCGGTCGTGGGCAACTCGTAAAGGGAATAAGACACTGATAAACAGGGAGTTATCTCTTTGAGTGTGGCCACTGGATGACAGTTGTGGATCTGCATTTCACAGCCTTCGGGAGACTGTACGACTACCTGCCAGCAGCCTTGCTCTACTCGTAACCCTTTGTTTATCAGTAATTCTTTTTGGCCAACGCAGTCGCCGCCCGGCCTTGGGGGCCGTAGAGTTGTCACGAAGCCCTTGAATGGCACCGAAGCAGGCTCCGGGAGGTCGGCCTCACAGTGGCGAGGGATCCGTCACTCACCGCCGCCAGCCACTAAAATCCCAGAAGAGCCTAATCTAAGAACTCGGGTGGCTGTAGGGGAGCAACGGCATACGCAATTCTCCAGACGGCTCTTCCGGGTTTTTAGTGGGTGGCCAACGGGTAGCCGGCTCCTCCATCCTGCCGACCCGACGTCGCCCGCAGTCACATCGGAGCCCAAAAGGCGGCCAAGAAATCCCCAAATACCCTACACGCCAGTCCGGTCGTGGGCAACTCGTAAAGGGAATAAGACACTGATAAACAGGGAGTTATCTCTTTGAGTGTGGCCACTGGATGACAGTTGTGGATCCGCATTTCACAGCCTTCGGGAGACTGTACGACTACCTGCCAGCAGCCTTGCTCTACTCGTAACCCTTTGTTTATCAGTAATTCTTTTTGGCCAACGCAGTCGCCGCCCGGCCTTGGGGGCCGTAGAGTTGTCACGAAGCCCTTGAATGGCACCGAAGCAGGCTCCGGGAGGTCGGCCTCACAGTGGCGAGGGATCCGTCACTCACCGCCGCCAGCCACTAAAATCCCAGAAGAGCCCTCCAGACAAGGCTTTTGTCGAGTAACTGCTGAAACTGGTCCGGATCGGCCTCTAGTAGACTGAGTTCTCTCGCGAACACCTCGAAAAGGCCCTCGCTGTAACCAATAAAACTAGGAATGAATTGCTCGTAACTGCCGGATGGCGCTCGACACCCTTCTGGGACCACACCGGCCCAGATACGCTTCAGTTGCGGGAATAGTTTTGCCTGGCAGCGGGCTACCGCGGACCTGAGTCGCGTTCTTGAGTCTTTAGGAAATTCCGGAAGTGCCGGTACCCCGAAGTGTTCCGATGGATACAACACCAGATCCACTGTTCTACCCGGAGTAACTGCACCCATTGCGACCGCTCTCCTCCACGATCTCCCTGCTTTAGGTGTTGGCCGTCCCTGGGCAGGGTCCCCAGCCTTCGCTCCGGGTAGCTAGGCCGGAACTAGACGGCCTTAACTCATAACTCTATCACTCGCGAGGGCCCCCGGGAGTAGGTTTGTGTGGGCCTACCGCATGTCGCAGCAGTTCGTAAAGCGTCGCCTGAAAACGCCGGCGACGGCTGAGTTCCCGTCCATTGTGTGGGATGAGGGATCGGTGACCGTTGAGGCAGTCGGTCCGCAGGAATACGTCGTCCGGTCATATGTAAGATGGGACCGCTCAGCGGGTCTCGGCCGGTCCCGGCTGCACACTGGTGGGCACACTGCTTCCAGGACCTTGCCGACGCAGGGACCACCCGATCGGTGGGAATTCACGAAGGGCCCGGCTTCCGGCCCCCTTGATCTCGGCCTGGAGCCGAAGCGGGAGGTCTTAACGGAGCAACCTAGCCCTGACCGACGGTGACGTTGAGAGCCTTAGGGCCCTTGGGACCGTCCTCAAGTTCAAACTCAACCTCGGCGCCTTCTTCTAACGTTCGGTAACCGTCCCCTTGAATAGCGGAAAAGTGCACGAACACGTCCGAGCCATTGGATCGCTGGATAAATCCGTACCCTTTGGCTTCGTTAAACCACTTCACAGTACCTTTTTCTCTCACGACAAACACTCCTTACGGATCCGTTAAGGATCTTTCTACTGCCGACCGGGATCAACGGGTTTCGCATGCAACAGCCGAACACGCGCACGCAGACCCGTTTAGATGAACGAAGTCCCGAAGAGCGCGATGAACCCCCGCTGAGCCGATCCCATTGTCGCATACCCGAAACGGCTTGTGAATACGACTCTAGTCACCTCTTTTGTCCTAGCGGAGCGCCCCCGCGCTGAGACAATAATCCCATCAATTCCCAGTCAAGGAAGCGCAAAGTCGATGGCGAAACTAGTCCGCTTTTCTTTCCAACGGCCGGCGGGGGTGGAAGTAAACGCCGCCTTCAGGGTAGAGGCGCGATTCATCGCGCCCATCTCGCCATGAATGGCGACACGGCACGCAGGAATGCGTGCGCCACGCCAGCCATGACCTGCCAAACCGCAGGGCGATTACGGTCGTCTCAACGCCGCGGGCGTTAGCCTGAGGGCCCGCGCCCTAACGGGCACGGCTCTGTTCGGTTCTGGGCGCGGTCGCCGAGATTATGCGATTCCGCCAAATAGATGCGAACATGATCGGCCCGACTACTTCGGACTACCATATCACCAAGCAACTGGGCCAAGTAGGGACCGGGGCGTCAGGCGCCGGGCAGCGCCTCGAGTTCCACCATGAGCTCGCGGTACTGCTTGCGGGCACGCTCTATCGAGTAATCCCGTTCGACGAGGGCGCGCCCGGCGCGGCCCATTGCGGCGCAGCGGGCGTCGTCGTCGAGCAACTGGTGAATGGCCAGCGCCAAGCGGCCCTCTTCGCCTTCACCGGGTTCGACCAATACACCGCAGGAAGGCGGCAGGGCCTCTTCAATGGCACCGGCACGGGAACTCACAACGGGCGTGTGCATCGCTAGCGCTTCCACCAGAACGAGGGGAATCCCCTCCTCACGGGAGGTGATCAGCAGCAGCGAAGCATCGGCCAGCGTCCGTGCCATATCGTCGATGTGCCCAACCAGGGTCACTCTTGCAGCCAGGAGCCGTGTGTCCAGCAATCTCCGCAGACGCTCCTCTTCGGGACCGTCTCCGGCGACCACGAAATGGTAATCGCCGGCTGGACGCAGCCTCCCGAGCTCCATCGCCACGTCCACCACCAGCCGCGGGCGCTTTCGACGAACCAGCGCCCCGGCAAAAAGGACAACCTTTGTCCGCTCAGCGACGTTGAGGCGGCGCTGAAGTCGGCCTCGCTCGTAGCCGCCGGGATCGAATCGCCCCAAATCCGCTCCATTTCGAATCAAACGGATTTTTTCCGGCGGGGCGGCCATGTCGATCAGCCGTTGCCGGCCGGCCTGGGAGATAACAACGCGCCGGTCGAGGTGCTCGGCAACTTCCAAGGTCGCCGAGAAAAAGTCCCAGTCCTGATCGACGTTATGAAGAATATCGATCGCGACGGCGCCGGGCCGCTTCTTCTTGACCGCGGGGAGAACGCTGTAAGCGGCCGAGGAATTCTGTATGACCAGTACATCAAACGCCCAATTCAGCACCATCGTATACAGGAACCTTCGGCTTTGCTCCGCCGGTACAAGCTGTGCGGCGTCGTAGACGTGGTCCACGTAGTTGTCCCAATCGGGCTGGAGGCGAGAGTCGTCCGATTGAGTAGCGATCAGGAAAACTTCGTATCGTTGCCTGTCGAGCCGGCTTGCGAACTCGAGCAGGACATTCTCCGCTCCCCCGAACCCCAAATGAGGCGTGAACAATGCCAGCCTTCGCCGGCCCCCTCTAGGTTGAGGAGGTATGTAGTCGAGCCTCTCGATCAACCCGCCGTCAATGAGAACGGATTTCGGCTGAAACTTGAGATAGAAACTCAAGTCGAAAACAGGGCGGCCCGCGATTTCGTTGACGCGTTCCTTGAGGCGCAACGGAATCAAGCGCGTAGCCGAGCGCAGCGGGCGTTCGAGCCAAGCTTCCGAGGAGAGGACCTCGGCGTTCTGCAAGTGATGGAAGAGCCGGTCGAGAAGCGGGGCGATTCCCGGCCTCGGCTCCCGCGGCGGATTTTTCGACTTCGCACGGCCTTCGTGTGTCCCGGCCGGACTCGCTGGAGCAAGTTCGCGGGCTTTTCCTCCGCTGCTTGCCGGGGCCGACGCAAGATCCCGGCAGGCCCAAGGCAGACGCCGAACCTCCCCGGATTCCTTCGGCTCCTCGCGGGCCACGGTGTCGCGCGAGACGCCCAACGGGCCCGCGCATTCCCTCACCGAGGGAGGGGGAGCTTCCCCCGTGTCGGTCCACGTTACCCAGTCAGCGGTCTGGAGCGCCCAGATGCACTCCTCGGCAACCCGTGGGCGCAACGGCCGATCCCCTCTCATCCACAAAAAGCAGTCCGCTTTCGATTTCTCCAGCGCCGTCTTCTCATCGACGTTGAGCAGAACCTGATAGTCGCGGACCGTCTGGTTTTCAAACGAGGGCGCCGCGGCGTCAACGACGAAGCAAATGGACGGCGCCCATTCCCTCTTGACCCTCAGCCGGCCTTCGGGGGAGAGCAAGGCAGGCCTCGTCTCGCGCATATGGGCCCAGTTCGATTCGTGCCTCTCAAGCCCCCGATAGTGATGTCCGCGGCCGTGGGTGCGATAGCCGAACAGCGTCTGGGGAATATAGTGTCCGTACCAACCCTTCTCCCCGAGGTGCAGAGAGAAATCCCAGTCTTCATAGCTCCAGCGAAGCCACTCGTCATAGCCGCCGACTTCTTCCCAGGCTTCCCGGCGAACGAATATGCAATGGGCCATGAAGTTTTCGTTCAGCAGCTGATAGAGGTTGTACTTGCCCGGATATTCAACGTAATTCCTGTCCCCGAAAACCCGGTAGTCGAAATAAGCGAAGCCGGCGTCGGGGTGTGTGTCCATCTCCCGGAGACAAACCTCGATCATCGTCGGCGCGAGCAAATCGTCGCTATCGAGAGCGACGAGATAGCGCCCTCGGCTATGGTTGAAACCAGTGTTGCGCGCGGCGGCCGGTCCACGGTTTTCCTCGTGATGGACGACGGTAACCCGAGGCGGCTTCCGCTGTTCGATGTTTTCGAGGATTCGCCGGCTCTCGGGGTCGTCGCTGCCGTCATCGACGACGACGATCTCCCACTCGGCGTGGGTCTGTCGCCGGACGCTGGCGATGGTGTCCTCGACGAGTGTCGTCGGGTTGTAACAGGGAATAACGACAGAGATAAGGTCGGATAGGGACATCTGGGCCTACGGGATTACGTTAGCAGAGGGACGAAACCAACCGCCGTTCGGAAAAAGCCCGCTTCTCTCACGAGTGTTCAGGCGAGTGGCGTTGAACGAGCTTTATCGGTAGGGGCCCGGCCCGAGGCGGCACATGGATGTCTGCTCTCTCAGAGACCAACGACCGGATTCACCAACACTCTCTGCCCTCGTCGCCATCACCACTTCACACTTCCTCCCACCAGGCTCGGGATCTCTGCATCGATCCCTTCACTTTTACCCATCATGGATGTCCCGGGTCCGCTACGTTGAGCGCGGCGAGCAAGCGCAACGACGTAACAGCGGGCCATTGCGTGCTTCAGCCGTCGGGTGGCGAGAAGTGCGGGCTAGCCTTGTTTTCCTTCCAGCAACTTCGTGCAGGCGTATAGTGCGCGGAGGTTAGGCGTCCTTACGCCGACACGATCGCCAAGCTCCATCACCGCGCCGACGATCGGGTCTATCTCGAGCGGTCTTCCGGCTTCGAGGTCTTGAAGCATCGAGGTTTTGTGACCACCCACCTTGTCGGCTCCCGCGAGACGCCGGTCCACCGACACGGTCGTCTTGACTCCTAGTGCCGCGGCGACAGCGACGACCTCTTCCATCGCTGCTCGGGCCAGTTCTCGGGCAGGGGGGAAGCGAAGCAACCCCTGGAGGGTGGCCCCGGTCAAAGCGCTGATCGGGTTGAAAGCGGCGTTGCCCTGAACTTTAACCCAGATGTCGACGCGAATGTTCGAGCGCACCGAGGTCTTGAGTCCCCCGGCGGACAAAGCATTCGCTAGGCGCCGAACGCGCTCGCTGCGAGATCCGTCGGGCTCCCCCAAAAGACAGCGACCTCCTTCGATGTGCTCGACTACCCCGGGACTCGTGACGGCGCTCGATGCATAGGTAATCGAGCCGATCACCCGACGCCGGTCGATGTGCGAAGCGATCACACCGCCCGGGTCGACCGAATCGAGGGGGTCGTTCGCCCAGGATTGCTCAAGACCATCGAAATACCACCAGGGAATCCCGTTTTGCGCGCTGATGATGGCGGTTTCTTCTCCCAGTAAGGGAGCGAGTTTCGAGGCAATTCCGGCTAGGCTGTGAGCCTTCACGGCCAAGATTAAAAAATCCACCGGGCCAACGGATTCGGGATCGTCGGTGGCGCGCGGGCGGCACTCGTAATCTCCAAAGACTTGGCTGCGAACGGCAAGGCCGCTCTCCCGCATGGCCTCCAGGTGAGGCCCACGCGCGATCAGCGTCACCTCTTCTCCGGAAACGATCAACCTGGAGCCGACTAGGCCGCCGATAGCTCCGGCCCCGTAGATGGCGAATTTCATCGTGATGGTAGGGGATCGGAGGCGGCGTCCGGTGGCAACGAGTCAAAGACGGAACCGCCGTATCGCGTCACCCGCGCCGCACGGACGCGGTGCACGCATTCTTGCGTGCCGAGCTGACACTCGTGTCGGCCCCAGCCGGCGTCGGAAATCGCAAGCGTGAACTCGTTTTCGATTTGGAAGACATATCGTTCGAGGGCTGGGATGTCCTCCAAAACCTCGAACGTCGTCGGGTCCATGCAGCCGATCGTTGGCCGACGTCGCCAGGTAGACACACACGGAGCGGGGTAAGCCGCTCCGCTCGTACTCAAGAATTTGAGGCCAGGAGCCGGCGAAGTTGAGGGGCCAGCTCGGGATCGCGTAAGACCCGCAAGCCTTTCGTCTCGATCTGGCGGATGCGCTCGCGCGTGAGTCCGAACTCAACCCCGATCTCCTGCAGCGTATAGGCGCGCTCGAAGCCGATGCCGAACCTCATGCGCAAAACACGCTCCTCGGAAGGCGACAGCAGCGTCCGCAGTACGCTAGCCGTCTTCCGCCGCAGGTCGGACTCGATCACCGCATCGATCGGAGAGGACGTGTTCGGGTCCTCTAATAGGTCCTGCAGGGCTGACTCGCCCTCGCGACCCACCCGCGTGTCGAGCGACACCGGGGTACGAGAGATCGACTTCAGCGTTTCGACCCGATCGACATTGGTCTCCATATGGCGCGCGACCTCGGCGTTTTTGGGAGGCCTGCCCAGCTTCTTTTCCAATTGCCGAAGGGCCTGCAGAAACTTGTTCAGCTGCTCGTGCATATGAACGGGAACGCGCACCGTCCGCGACTGATCAGCCAGGCAGCGGGTGATCGACTGGCGGATCCACCAGTGAGCATACGTCGAGAACTTGAAGCCCCGGCGGTATTCGAACTTTTCCGCCGCGCGCATCAACCCGATATTGCCCTCCTGAATCAGGTCGAGGATGTGGATGCCCCGATTCACATACTTCTTGGCAACCGAAACGACCAATCGAAGGTTGGCCTCGACGAGGTCATGCTTGGCGTGTTCGGCGGCATTCAGACCTGCCCGAATACGCGCCAGAGCCGCTCTCCTTTGGGCGGCTTTCAAGCCGGTCAGCTTGGCTGCCGCGCGCGCCCGCGCGGCGGCATCGCGGCGGCTCCGCTTAGAACCGTTTGGTCCCCCGTGCATGGACGTGTTGAACCCAGAAGGCCGGGTTGCCGCCTTTTCAAAATCAGCGGCGAAATCTCGCCACACCTCGATCTTGAAGGGGATGTCGCGAATGACGCGCGACAGGAGAATCTTTTCTCTCGCCACCCGCCAAGCCCACTTGCGCTGCGTGCGCGGGGTGCAGTCCGCCCGGGCAGCGGCCTTGCGCTCTAGAGCCTGAACTTCCTCAACCAACTCCGCCGCCCGCTTGAACTTGCGCAGCACTCTTCGCTGGGCTCGGATCTTTGCCGTGGGCTTGTCGGGGGAGTAATGCAGATCAACAAGCAAGCGAAGATCCGCGCGGCCCTGCTGCAGATCGGCCTCTAGCTCGACGATTTTCCTCCACATCCACGGCGTGCGACACACCGTCTTTCTGGCCAGGTTGTTGCCGCGCTCCATCTGCTTCGCCAGACGCACTTCGCCCCTGCCGTCCAACAACGGGACCGCTCCCATCTCGGTGAGGTAGAGCCGAACGTGATCGTCCAGGTAAGCCGCTGC
The DNA here is from genome assembly GCA_965206025.1 of Bryobacterales bacterium. Classification (GTDB taxonomy): domain Bacteria; phylum Acidobacteriota; class Terriglobia; order Bryobacterales; family UBA6623. The sequence goes on from CBDBIU010000005.1 coordinate 1,895,279, forward strand.
CTCTTGCGGCTCGGGCTGCTCCTCGTCAAAACGAGGCCCCTGACTCCACAGAGACGCTCTCACCTCGGACCCGTCCCGGGTCTCGCTGGAGGCGGTGCCCAGCTCAGTATCCTGTAGGCGATGTAAAGTCATTTATCCCTAACACTTTAGATGCGTCTGCGACGAGAAAGGTTGCCTTTTTTGCACGCCTGCTTCCCGATTCCGATGGCACCGGCCTAGTGGCAGACCCGACGAGCTCTACCTCCCAATGTGCCGACCGACCGGTTCAGCTCGCTGCCCGCCTCCGATTAGAACACTAAAAGTTCAACTGTATCTATTACTTAGACGTTTCGCAAGTGCCTAGCGTTGGTTCTCGCAAAAAGAAAGCAAGTCACAATGTGAAATAGATTACTTTCGGCCGCGGTTTCCCGTCATCTTTCTTCATCGACCGAGTTCAGCCACCTCTTGCCCCAGCGTCTGCTCGGAGTGGCGAAAAACCGGTCCGTTAGCATCGCCGGACCTGCCGGAAGTCCCGAGCGGACTCCGAAGCTCGAAAACAGTAATCTCGGGCGGGCAGTTAAAGCGCACGGCAACGCCCGAGGTCCCGACGCCCCGGCTGGTATATCCCACCATCGCGCTGCTTTGCCACAGACCCTTCTTGTAGCGGCGGGGACAATTCGCGTTGAGGACCAGAGGGCCGATTCCGGGCAGACAGACCTGGCCGGCGTGGGTGTGTCCACACAAGTAGAGATCGATGCCGTGCTCGGCAGCCCCCTGGGCCAGCTCGGGCGAATGAACCAAAAGGATCTTGGGCGCGTCCGCCGTGGCCTTTTTGACCGCACCCGGCAGGTCGTCGCAGCCGTAGTAATGAGGATCGTCGAGGCCGACGAAACAAAGGTTCGCCCCGTTGTTCTCGATCTCCCAAACATCGTTAAGCAGCATCTTGACTCCCAGAGACTCCAACAAGTCCACCGTCTCGATGGTGTCATGATTGCCCAGAACTCCAACTACGCCGTGGCGAGCATCGACGGCCCCAAGAATCTGCTCCATCGCGGCGTAGACCTCGGTCGTCGGCGTGCGGCGTTCAAAGAAATAGTCTCCGGTCAACACGCACGCGTCGACCTTCAAGTCGCGTATGTTTTCCGCCACCTTGGCGCCAAGCGCGGGAAAAGCGCCGGCGTGGATGTCGGAAAGCTGAAGAATCCGGAAACCGTCCCACGCGGCCGGCAGCCTGGGCAACAGCACTTGCCGGCATCCGACGTCAAAGTTCGAAGCGTTCCTCTGACCTCGTTCGAACAGCCCCGCGAGTCGCAGACCTACCTCGAATACGCTGTGCAGCAACGTTTTCCGGTTCGTCTGGCGGACCCTGCCCTTGCGCTTCCACACTCGAATGTGGCCCCGCTCAATGGAAATCCTCTTTTGTCGGTAATAGTCCATCGCCGCGAAGATGCTCTTATGGCGGTCCTAGCCCGCTTTTCTCACGGGTTGACGGTCGAAGCGCGCCAGGGGCCGGCCATGATTTCTTTTTGCCTGCTCGCCGCAAGAAAAAGCGGCCAACGACCCGCCCGGTCGAAACCCCACCGGTTTTCATCCTCTGGGGTGGGCCCAAGCTGGCCCCCGGCCCATCGCCGCTCGCTTCCGCCCGCGGCTTTTACGAAGAGGCTCGCCATTGTCAAGCAAGAAGGCAGAAGTAGCGTCACCATGGGGGGGTGTCCAACCGGGCTTCCATCCGCACTCTCGGCGGCGTCATCTGCAGACGCGGTGCTCTATGAAGTTCGATTGTTCGGCGCTACTTGCTCTGTGTCGGCCTCGAAGGGCCAGCCGCGGACCCGCAGTCACCGTGGACACGGTCTCTCCCCTGTGCTGTCGCTAACCTTCGTTGCTTGTCTTGTCCAAGCATACATCTCTTGCGACCTTGCTCGCCATCCGTCCTTTCGTGCAACAGAAACTTTTCGATCGCCCCTACGGAGAAGTGGGACGCGGCCGGCGAGGATGTAGGGGTCGCCGGTCGAGAAATACCCGTTCCCGGTGCCGCGGCTGAGGCCGATCTCATACTCGAACGCGTCGAGGTCGCCGTTGACGCCGACGCCCCAGTCGGCTTTCACCCCGATATTGCGGCCGTGCATGTAGTCGCGCAGCGTGCCGTTCGTGTTGACCATGTGCTCGAGCCCGTAGGGGATCTCGAAATGGCCGCCCCTAATGTTGAAGCGGCCGCGAGCGAGCCCGGTGTAGTTAAAGTTGACGATGCGATAGACCATCTCCCAGTCGTCCTCGCCTTCGAAGAACGGGGGATGCTTCTTCTGGTTGTCGATGCGCGTGAGGTAGCCTTGCACGACGGCCGTGCCCCAGTCGCCTTTCTTGCCCGTGAAGACTTTGTGCATGTCGAACCCGATGAACTGAGCGGCGGAAACGTCGTTCGTATGCGGGTTCACCGACACGCGCGAGCTCAGGTCAACCCGTGAAGCGCATGTTTTCGAGGAACGATCCTTCGCCGCTGTCGTCGGGGAAGAGGACCTCATCCTGGGCAGGGATGAGGTTCATCGCTCCCGCAATGCAGCCGAGAACCAGGACTCGAATAATCCCGTTCATGATATTTTCTGCTTGGTGGGCCGGCACGAGGGGGATCGCGACCGGCGCGCGCCTTGTACTGACGGGCCTCTCACGCACTTCGTCTCGCCACGTGGTGAGAAAAGCGGGTTAAGGATTTCATCGGCCGCCGCCGGCCGTTATTTAGCGAAACCAGCGTATGGAACCCCTGGTTGTTCACCGCACCTCGTGCACCCCGGGGGTAGTCCGTAGCGCGGTTACCAAGGATTCGATTCCGGAGCTGCGGAGGCCGTCAACGCCTTCTTCTTTGGGGGCCTGCGCCACGTCGCAAGGATCATAACGGACCTTCGGGTACGGCATGCCGTGCCCCTGCGATGCCTGCATCGCAGCCCCGGTGGTTGCTTTCGGCCAATTGGTGGCTGTCAACCAAGCTTCGGGAGGGAAATCATAAGGAGAAGATGTTATTTTTCAATGACTTCGTCAACTGGTACCAGACTTGCCCTGTGAAACGTCGATACACTGTTATTCGAGGAGTCGAGTCATGAAAAACACACTCCGTGCCTTGTGGTTTTTGACGGTCGCGTCCGCCCTGGGAGCCAACCTCGCCTGGGCGGCTCCGGAAGAGTCGGAATCCGAGCTAGGTGTCGCGCGAGTTAGTCTGACGAATGGCGACGTAACCACGCTCCGCGGGGATTCCGGCGACTGGACGGAAGCGCAGGTCAACATGCCCTTAGTCGAGGGTGATCGCCTGGCCACCGGCAGCGCCTCGCGAGCGGAGATTCAACTCGACTTCGCAAACCTGCTGCGACTCAACGAATCGACAGAGGTTCACCTCGTGGAGTTGGCGAACCGGCGTTTTCGGATACAACTCGCGCGGGGCTTGGTGAGCTACAGCGAGCTTCGTGACGGTGACGCGGATGTCGACATCGAGACTCCGCAAGTAGCGGTGCGTCCCCTCGAAAGGGGGAACTATCGAATCCAGGTCACCGCGGACGGCCACACGGTCATCGCCGTTATCCGGGGCAAGGCCGAGGTTTCTTCCGTCGCGGGAACGGAAACCCTGAGCAAGGGGCGTGCGATGTACGTTCGGGGAGACCGCGACGCGCCGGAATTTCGGACCGCGAAAGCGGAATCGAAAGACGACTGGGACCGGTGGAACGATCGCCGGGACAAGCAACTGGAAAAGTCCGAAAGCCGTCGTTACGTGAGCAGGAGCATTTACGGGGCGGAAGATCTCGACGGCCACGGGCGCTGGGAGTACGTAAGCGGATACGGACGCAGCTGGTTCCCCTCCACCTCACCCGGTTGGGCGCCTTACCGCCATGGGCGCTGGAGCTGGCTCGACTACTACGGCTGGACGTGGGTGGGCTATGAGCCTTGGGCCTGGGCGCCCTACCACTACGGGCGTTGGTTCCACCACCGCCATCATGGCTGGGGATGGTATCCGGGTTACCGCTACGCCCGTCATTACTGGCGACCGGCTCTGGTATCCTTCTTCGGTTACAACAGCCACAGGGGCTTCAGCTTCGGCGTGGGTTTCGGTTTCGGAAACATCGGATGGGTTCCGTTGGCGCCCTACGAGCGATACAACCCCTGGTACGGGCGTCGTTACGGCGGCTACGGCTACGGTAGACGCGGCGGGCGCCATGGCGGCCACCACAATAACACCACGATCATCGTCGACAACAGCACCAACATCTACACGAACTACCGCAACGCCCGGGTCAGAAACGGCGTGACGCTGGTCGATGCACAGGGCTTCTCGCGAGGACGGGTCAACAACCCGCGGACGCTGCGGGCTTCGGAGTTACGTCGCGCGTCCCTGCTGCGAGGCCGGATTCCGGTTGTTCCGGGGCGGGAAAGCCTGGGCAGGACGGTCCGGGCTTCTAGATCTCAGCCGAGCGCTCGCAGCGGCAGCGCCTCGCGCGGGAGCCGATTCTTCTCTCGACAAGGCACGCGGCAAGGGCGACAGAGAACCTCGTTTGAACAGCAGAGAGAGCAGATCGCCCGCTCGGTGAGGACATTTTCAGACCGCCAAGGCCAAAGGAGAGCAGGCGCTTCCTCTGCGAACGGCCCCGGCTCAACAGTGGGGCGGACCTCAAGCGGTCAAGGCGGCGCTGCCGGCGGTGGTGTCAGGGCGGCGGGGCCGGCGGGACGCCCGTCAGGCCGAGACACGCAAAGCAGGAGCAGCGCGGCCACAAGTTTCAGCGGCAGCCGGCGCGGCCGGACGTCAGGAGGCGTGCAGGTGCTGCCCTCCCGAAGTCGAAGCGGCGCCGGCGCCACGCGATCGACGGGGAGAGTGGCGACAAGCGGATCGAGGGCGCGAACGACGACGTCATCGAGATCTTCCGGCGCGGAAGGGCGCGGAGCGCGCAATTCCGGGCTTGCTTGGCGGCGGTTCGGAAACAGCGGGGGAATTTCAACGCGCGGCGCGGGGAGCCGGTCACCGCGGTCGGGGCGGCCCTCGTCACCCGCGAGCCGCGGCGCTCCCCGAGTTGATTCCGGCCGAGCAAGTGACTCGACGTCACCGCGCGCCTTCGGGTCGAGCCAATCCCGTTCGGGCCGCGGTGTCGCCGCGACCCGGTCGAGGACGAGCCGTTCACGAATCTCAGGCGCGACGTCGGGAAACGGCAGTTTAGACTGGCGGCGATTCGGCGGTGCCAATCGAAGCGGAAGTCTCGGTCAGTCCCGAGCTACCGTGTCCTCCCGCCGGGGGACGACGAGTGGTAACGCGGCTCTGCGACCTAGCTCCCCCTCTTCGCGATCATTCGGTCGAACGCCCCAAGGGCGCAACTCGGCCGATCGGCGGGGCGCTTTCTTCCCCCGTAGCCACTCGCGCATAACCGGGAATCGTGGCGCAGGCGAAACAACTTCCTCCGCCGGTAGTAGGTCGTCGCGCAGCCCCGGCGGGTCTTCCCCGCGAATCGGCCCTACATCTTCCCGCGGGTTACGTTTGCGAGGGCGGTCCTCATCGTCCGGCTCATCGTCCGGGCGCGGCGCCTCCCGAAACCCGCCCGCTGATTTTCAAGGGTTTCGCAACCAGGATGGAAGCGGCTACGCGGTTCCCTCACGCTCACGCGCTCCGACCTACCAAGGGTCGCGATCACGTTCGAGCCGCGGTTTTGGCTCGACCTCGTCGCGAAGTGGGGTGAGTCGCGGAAACCGCGCTCCCAGCGCGACAAGATCCCCGGCCCGGTCCGGCGGCTTCTCACCCTCGCGACCTCGCGGCTTCGGGGGCGGTGCATCTCGCGGCGCCGTCTCTCGCAGCCGCGGCAGTTCGACCCCTCGCGGCGGAGGCGGTTCCGTTTCGCGAGGAGGCTCCATCTCTCGGGGCGGCTCGGTATCTGGTGGGGGCAGGGGTGGCAGGCGCCGCTAAGCTGCATTTCTCACCACGACCGCCGTGGTGGATGAGGCCAAAGGCCCGCCGGCCAAGGCTCGCGGCAACAGTTCGTGTACATCGCCTGGCATACTGTGTGCCGGTCGCCGCTCAGGACTAACTTGAAACTTAAATGGCTCTTCCGGGTTTTTAGTGGGTGGCCAACGGGTAGCCGGCTCCTCCATCCTGCCGACCCGACGTCGCCCGCAGTCACATCGGAGCCCAAAAGGCGGCCAAGAAATCCCCAAATACCCTACACGCCAGTCCGGTCGTGGGCAACTCGTAAAGGGAATAAGACACTGATAAACAGGGAGTTATCTCTTTGAGTGTGGCCACTGGATGACAGTTGTGGATCTGCATTTCACAGCCTTCGGGAGACTGTACGACTACCTGCCAGCAGCCTTGCTCTACTCGTAACCCTTTGTTTATCAGTAATTCTTTTTGGCCAACGCTGTCGCCGCCCGGCCTTGGGGGCCGTAGAGTTGTCACGAAGCCCTTGAATGGCACCGAAGCAGGCTCCGGGAGGTCGGCCTCACAGTGGCGAGGGATCCGTCACTCACCGCCGCCAGCCACTAAAATCCCAGAAGAGCCACTTAAATTGGGGCGGGCCCGGCCCTTGTGCCGGTCGCTGGCGACCGCTTCGGTGGCGACGAACACTCGTGCTTGTCCCGGGGGGCAGTGCCGACAAGCTAAAGCTTGCCGGGGCGCGATACGGAGGGCCACGGCGACCAGAAGTCGCCGCCGTGTCACAAAAGCACCGCCCTCGCCACGAACCTCCCGAAAACTCGCTACCAGCGGGTTAAAGAGGCGGGCCCAGTCGCACCTGCGATAATGGATCACTCACCCGCCAATGCACACTCACGGCCTCGATAGCGACACGGCCTTGCAAACACTCATTAGGCGTGCACACCGCCGGAATTTGGCCCACTCGGCCATGGCGGAGGTCTGCACTGTAGGCGCCGTTTTTCTGCTCGGTCTCGCCCTTCTGTTGGTTGCCGGCAGCGATTACTTCCCTATTTCGCTTCTGTGGCCGTGCGCCGCCTTCGGACTGGGGGCGGCGATCTACCGCTGGGTTCGCGACCGAGCGACACCCTATCAAATTGCACAACGGCTCGACTCGCGTTGGTCGACACACGATCAGATTTCTACGGCCTACCACTTCTTGGATCACGAAGCCTCCTCGGCTAGGGCGGCCGGCGCACAGCGGCTTTTGGCCGAGGAAGCCAGCCGGATGCAAGATGTGTCCCGAGCCTTGCCGTTCCAGCTACCGGGTAGTGCTAGGTGGTTACTGGCGCTGGCCTTGTTGACCACGTCGCTGTGGATCTTGCGATACCTCTTTCATTCTGGCCTGACGCTCCAGCCGCCCCTGCCGGCCCTTGCGGCACAAACCCTTTTCGCCGGCCGCAACGAAGACCCAAGCCCGCGACCGACGTCTGCCGACGAGAAGCTTCCTGATTCGTCGCCGGCCGAAGTTGACGGGCGGCTGAATCAAACGGCTGTTGATCTCCCGGAAGGCCATGCAGGTCCGCTAGGCGGCGCGGACGAGTCCGGGCAGAAGCTAGCCGGTGCAGGTCAGCACCAGCCGGCTGACCCGCCGTCCGGCGGGGATCCGGTTCCCGATCAAGGCGCCCCGGTCGAAAGCATGACCGGCACGGATTCCCTCTCCCCTTACGAGGTCCGGCAAGCATCGCAACCCGGGACTGCTACCGCGCTAGCTGCCACTCCGTCTGACGGAGACCTCAGCCAATGGGACCCGCCGCCCGGCAGCCTGCTCGAACGCCTGCAAGAGCTGCTCCAGAGTATGCTGGCCCCGGCGGACCGCGAAGCCGCCGATCGAGCAGGAATCCCCTCGCGGGCTTCACCTCCGGCGGCGCCCGGGCGACGGCGCCAGCCCGGTGGCGCGCAACATACCCCAAATTCTCCCAACTCAGCCGCTGGCGGCGATCAACAGTCCTCGATCGCCCCAGCTGCCATCAGCCGGATCGACGTGGGATCCGGCCACCCGATGGGACAAGACAAAACGAAGATCGGAACGGCTGGGCAGGGCGAGGGGTCCAAGCAAACCAGCCCGTTCGCCGACCCGGCTGTCCAGTTTGCCCAGCTCGCCGAGCTCTACCAGCGGCGGACGGAGGAAATCCGCGGAGCCTTTACGATCGAAGCCACCTCATCCCGCCAGCGCGCGGGCGCGCTTTACTTGCCGAAAAAGGCGCGTCATCATGGGGCAGGCGGCGCCGTCAGCCGAGACGAGATCCCCCTGAGTTACCGGCCCTACATAAAGGAATACTTTAAACGTATCCAGTAACAAATACAGTGGAAGCGATTTCATACGAAGCGCAACTCAAGCATCTGACTCACAAACTCGACCTCGTTCGTCGCGAAGTCGGGCGCGTCATCGTTGGACAAGACAGCGTGATCGAAGCGGTACTCATCGCCCTGATCGCCGGGGGACATGTCTTGTTGGAGGGCGTGCCGGGGCTGGGCAAGACCACCTTGCTACGGACCCTGGGACGAGCCATGGAGCTAAAGGACTCGCGGATCCAGTTCACGCCGGATCTCATGCCCGCCGACATCGTGGGCAGCATGGTGCTCGAGGCCGACTCGCTGGGATCGAAGCACCTCCGTTTCGAACAGGGGCCCGTCTTCGCGCATCTCGTCCTGGCCGATGAGATTAACCGCGCTACCCCCCGGACGCAGTCGGCGCTTCTCGAAGCCATGCAGGAACGAACCGTCACCAGCGGCAACGCGACGCATGCTCTGGAAGATCCCTTCCTCGTGATGGCGACGCAGAATCCGCTGGAAATGGAGGGTACCTACCCTCTGCCGGAAGCCCAGCTTGACCGCTTCCTGCTGAAGATGCTGGTCGACTATCCGAGTGAGGCCGAGCTGGAGACGATCCTTGAGCGGTCCATGGCCCTCGAGCAACCCTCGGTTGAGCGAGTCGTCGAGCGGGCCGAGATTCTGGACCTGCGCCGCGCCGCGCGGGAAATCCTGGTTGCGCCCCACGTTCGAAACCTCGCCATCGAGTTTGTGCTTGCCACTTTGCCGGGAAACCGCAAAGCCCATCCGCTGGCCCAACGCTATATCCGCTACGGAAGTTCGCCGCGAGGAGCTCAAGCCCTGTTGTTGGGTGGGCGTGTCAGGGCTCTGTTGCACGGTCGCCTGAACGTAAGTAGCGACGACGTCCGGGCGTTAGCGCTCCCCGCGCTGCGGCATCGCATCATCCTGAATTTCGACGCTCACGCCGAGGGCCAAACGCCTGACCGCGTGCTGGCCGGAATCCTCGACTCGGTGGTCGACAGCGCAACGGGCTAGCAGCCCATAGCCCCGCCATTACGGTGTTGCGCTTGCTCGCTCGATCGTAGCGAAGGCGATCGGTTGGTCGATTCACTTACGAGCGGCCATCTTCTTCCCTTTGTTCCTCGTACGGGCCCGTTTAGCGGCCTGGCGTTTTCTTTCCGACTCGGTGACCAACTGAGCGACGGTCGTTCTGGAAAGGTAACGCTTGAGGTGCTCCCGCGGTGACTTGAAGCTGTCATGCACCGGACACAGCGCCCGGTCGTTGCATTCCGGCAAGCCTACAATGCAGCGATCGTAGGTGTCGGTTCCATCCAGCACTTCAACCACTTCCATCATTGTAATCTTGCTCGGCGGGCGATCAAGCGAGAAGCCGCCCGTCGGTCCCTTTACCGAACGCAGCACGCCGTGCCGCGCCAATTGTTGCAACGTCTTTGCCAGAAAGAACGCGGGAATCCGTTCGCTACGGGCGATCTGGCGGGCGAGTTTCTGGCTCCCTTTCGGATGGCGGGCCAAGTAGGCCAGGGCCCGGAAGGCGTACTCCGCGGACTTTGAGTACATCAGCGTCAAGATTGCCTCTGCAAGGACGGCGCCAACGTGGTCCGGGCGGCCCCCGATGCCAGCGACTAGCGCGCTTTTCTCACCCGGCGGCTAGCAGCAGTGGAGCAAAGGCCCCACCGTTCGAGATGTAGGGCGCGATTCATCGCGCCCGCTTGCCGACATACTGTACGCTGGGCGATCTACACAAACTGTTGTCGCAAGCCATGGCCGCCGGGCCTTTCGCCGCAATCGCCGTGACAGTGGGGAGAAAAGCGGGCTAGCTGTATCCTGTCTGAGAATAACACAGGATCTCTTACTCTTTTTGGCTCTTCTGGGATTTTAGTGGCTGGCGGCGGTGAGTGACGGATCCCTCGCCACTGTGAGGCCGACCTCCCGGAGCCTGCTTCGGTGCCATTCAAGGGCTTCGTGACAACTCTACGGCCCCCAAGGCCGGGCGGCGACTGCGTTGGCCAAAAAGAATTACTGATAAACAAAGGGTTACGAGTAGAGCAAGGCTGCTGGCAGGTAGTCGTACAGTCTCCCGAAGGCTGTGAAATGCGGATCCACAACTGTCATCCAGTGGCCACACTCAAAGAGATAACTCCCTGTTTATCAGTGTCTTATTCCCTTTACGAGTTGCCCACGACCGGACTGGCGTGTAGGGTATTTGGGGATTTCTTGGCCGCCTTTTGGGCTCCGATGTGACTGCGGGCGACGTCGGGTCGGCAGGATGGAGGAGCCGGCTACCCGTTGGCCACCCACTAAAAACCCGGAAGAGCCCTCTTTTTATCTAAAACCCTTGAACACGGAATAGCAGCGAGAACGACCACCTTGCGGGCGTTGGGAACCTGTTGTGGAAAACACTTGGGGGGGAGAAGGGGAACTGCCACGTCACGGAAACGCTCGGCGGGATTTTCGCGGCCGCCCCCTGCGGCGGGTGGGGGAAGCAGTACGGCTAGCGAATGGAGATTACGCCCGGGTTCGACTCTTGCCTGCCGATTCTGACCCGGAGCGGCTGATCTCCCAATGGGCTGAGATAGTCGGGCCGGAAGTTCATCTGCAACACGCCCACCATGTCGGGCGCCAGCCCGAGAAACTCTATTTTGCCTTCTACTCCGCCCACAAAGGCATGGGCTTCGGTGGGAGCCAGGATGAGAGGAACCGTGCTCGCGGCTTTGCCGGTCGGCCAGTTCGGGGCGACCGGGCCTTGCCCGGTCATGTAGACGGTCACGACGTCTCGCCGGGCCGCCGGGTTGGCGGGAGAGTTCAGCGTACCGTCCTGGTTGGTGGCGATCGCACGCACGCCATCATAGGTGAAAATCCCCGGTGCCGTGGGACTGAGTTGAGCACTTTCCGATCCGCTGCGAGCGCCGTTGTTGTCGACGACGACAAGGACCGACGACATGCCGGCGGCCTCAAATGGCATCTGGAAGTTGACCTGCTGGTCGTCGAGGTAGATAAGGGGCGCCTCGCCGAGCGGAGAATCGGAGACGTCGTAAATCAACACGCGAATCCCGGCTATGTTGGTCGGCAACATGTCGTTGGAGCGGCCGGTAAATTCCGCTAGAATACCTGACTCCGGGCCGCCGAGGTCTTTGCCATAGACCGTCGCCAACGCCCCGGGAGCCAGACGGCTCATGTGGGTGGCGGCATTTACCACGCCGCCGGAAAAGATCTGCGGCGTCGGACTGGGTTGCTGACCTAAATTCAAGCTGACGTTGGCCGCGACCGCGGGGATGGTTGACCCAACGGGGGTTATCGTAATGACTGCCTGATGAAAGCCTGGTGCCAACTGCTGCGCGACGACGACGGCTTCACTACCATCGGAGACGTCCTGCGTGTCCAATGTGACCGTCACCTCCGACGGGGTCATTCCCTCGGTCTCGGAAAGCGAAATACGGTCGGCAAGTTCACCGCTAACTTCGGCCTCCCAATACAGCTCAACGCCGCTCGCCGTAACGGTTAACGTCCGCGAATCCGGGTTAGGCCCCGTGACGAACGTCGAGAAGTTCAGCGTCGCGGGACTGGCGCTCAAAGATCCCGGAATGATCGGCGAGTCATCGGTAAGCAGGGCCACATTATCGATGGAGTTCCACTCGGGACCGTCAGTCTGGTCCCCACTGATGCTCAGACGGATCACATTGGCCAGCGTTTCGGTGAACGATCTCTCGCCCGACACTCTCGTCCACTCACTTTCCGACAGCAGGGCGCGTTGCTGAACCCAGAAGGCGCTAGGCGCGGCGCCGGTCCATAGGAAGACGGTGCCGTCCAACCCATACAGCCTCACCTCGACAGCTCTGGCAGCGCCCGACTCCGAGGTATGCATGTAGTCAAACTCAAGACGCGGGTTCTGGGCCATCAAGCCCGTCATGTCCCCCAGGTAGAGTCCTGAGGCGAGGAAGGCGTCCTTGCCCGGCCCGCCGTCTTCGAGCATCCGCACAAACCCTCCGGGATTTCCTTCAAACTCGTTCCAGATCAAGCGGGATCCGGCATCGCCGACACCGGATGCGGGAATGACATCGCTTGCCGGATAGTTGCGCGACCAGCTGTCGGTTCCGGCTGAAAACGCCGTAACCGTGGGAAGCACGGTGCGCGGCGGATCGAAACCCCGAACCATGAGACGGAAGTTGTCCAGACCCGCCGAACCGCCGGTAACGTTGTAAGTGGCCAGTACCTCCACCCGCTGGATATCCGACAATACTTCTTCAAACGTCGCCGTTCCCGCGAACCGGAACCACCGGTCCTTTTTAATCGAGGCTGAGTAGGTGAACCAGCCGCCGCTAACCGCCGGCGGCGGCGTCGGCGCGGTCCAACGAAAGGCGCCATCGGTACTGAACACTCGAACGTCCACAAAGTAATCGTGGAAGTCAGACCCCGTGATGCGGGCGATGTCAAACACAAAGCGTGGTTCGCCAAGGGCGAGGTAGTCGCGGCTGAACGGGGCGGGGGCGACGAAGTATTCTTTCTCGGCCGCCCCGCGGTCGGCCAATCGGGCATAGCCTCCGGGATTACCGCCCGACGATGTGAACGCGATCGAGGAGATTGCATTACCCACGCTCGTCCCCGGCAGAGCGCTTGGAGCGTCGTTGCGCGTCCAGCCCTCCAAGTCAGAATCGAACGTCGACTCCACAAGTACCTTTTGCGGCTCGATCGGCCCGCCATTTATGGTCGCCGTCAAGTATCCTTCAAAACTCAATCCGGGGGCGACGATGAAAAACCCGACAAAGTAGATTCCCGAAGTCAGCCGAGGACGGGAGTCTTCATCGATTACGATTCGCGCGACTCCCAGCGGGTTCGGCAACTCGCGAAAGTCGGCCAGTCCGTTGGCCAAACCTTCGGTGCCGACATCTCTCCCGGTCTGAGCGACGAGTTCAACCGCCCCGCTGGGCGTAGTCGCAAGTTCGATCACGAGCTGTCGGGCGCCTGGGGGAACAAAGACCGTGTAGCCTTTGAAGCCGGCAATCAGGGTGTCGATTTCTACGGGGTCAGACTCGAAGCGGACGTGGATCGGGTGCCCGTTGGTCAGCAGCGTTGATCCCCAACCCTGGGGACCACCCGCCACGAGCCACAACAGGCATGACAGACACAGCAATACTCTATTAGGGCGGCGGGGGACTGACCCGGTCATATTAGCTTCCAAAAATATAGTGCGATCCGGCGGTCCTGACAGGGAATCAGGCATTCACCTAAGTACCTAGGGCGTTTTGACTTACCCGCTCGGGAAGAGATAGGTCGTAGGACACCATGCCCCGCCCGCGAAGCTCGCTTAGGGGGGCTCGATACGCTACGAGCCCGCGATCCTCGGAGGGTCATATTACCCATACTACCAGTCCGGGAATATCAGGGACCTTTTCTCCTAGCGAATCGCCGCGCTCGACGACCCGCGATCCCTCTGCCGCCCCAAGGGTCGCTAGCCCACTTTTCTCACAAACGTTGGGACGACCGGCGTTGAACGAGCTTTATTCGCGGAGGCGAACCGCCGTATCCGCTCATTTGCGATCTTCACACGCCGTCCCATGCGATGACGCAACCCAACCCCGCGAAAACACTCTCTGGCCCGGCTCGGCGGACCGCCACCTTATGTTGTCGCGAGAAAAGTGGACTAAGGCGAATAGGGACATCGGGGTATGCACTTCACTCCCGGCTACCCCATATCTTGTGGTCGGCTGATCCGCCTGCCGCGTACGTGTTGGACCATCTCTGAATAGGTAGTGGGGCCAACGGCCGCGGCTTGTTGGACAAGCCGGTAGAAGAGCTTTCCCCGGTGCCGAGAGCGTCGTCGATTGAAGCGAAACGTGTACTCATCCAGGTAATAGTCCAGGTGCTCACGGCTTACCGCGCCTTGGTGCGTGCCGATCAACCAGCGCTTCAACAGGGCAGCCACACGGTGAACACGAGGCAACAGCTCAGAGGCTGATTGGCTGGAAGTTGCCAGAAAGTCGTATTCGTGCCGATAGCCAAGCGCCTCCAGACCGACGTAACCTTCCCAGCCGTCGGTGTGGATGGTGCTGTCGGGTTCAACAGCCTCTTGGATGAAGCCGTGTAGCTGGTGCTTGGAAGCTCGACGGATGCGCCTCATGCGGATCCTTCCTAGCCCCGCACCGTCTTCTTCAGCGGCGATGGCTACCAGTGCCTTTTTCTGCGTCTGCCGTCCGTGCAGTCCCTCTTCTTCGCCCCCAACATAGGTCTCGTCGACCTCTACGCGGCCGCTGAGCCGTTCGCGGCCAGGCCGCACCATCGCGCGCCGCAGCTTGTGCAGCAACGCCCAGGCGGTGCGGTAGCTTCCCAGACCCAAAATGCTTTGCAGTCCCAGAGCACTCGCCCCGTTTTTCTGGCTCGTCACCCACCACATCGCCCGATACCAGGTGCGCAGCGGCAGACGCGTGTCCTGGAAAATCGTGCCTGCCGTCACCGAAGCCTGATAATCGCACTGTCCGCAGCGCAGCAGGCCCCGCCGACTGCGGCGAGTTCGCTGCCCTTCACAGCGGGGACACCTAAAACCCTGCGGCCAGCGCAGTTGCATCAGATACTCGCGACACGCCTGCTCAGTGCCAAAACGCCCCTCAAACTCCTCCAGCGTACGCGGGTAGTCCTCCATGAGCCCGCATACTATATGTTGGGGCTTCGGGAGTCAAGTGCATACCCCGATAGGGACATTCAACGCAGGGCGATCAGGGGCGCCAGCACCAAGGCCACAATGGACATGAGTTTGATGAGGATATTCATGGAAGGGCCCGAGGTGTCCTTAAACGGGTCGCCGACCGTGTCGCCGACAACCGCCGCTTTATGAGCCTCCGATCCCTTTTGCTCGCCGGCGACCTCACCCTTTTCGATGAGTTTCTTCGCGTTGTCCCAAGCGCCGCCCGCGTTGGCCATGAAAAGCGCCAGCAGCACCCCGGTCACCGTAGCGCCGGCCAGCATGCCGCCGAGGGCCTCGGGTCCGAGCGCAAACCCCATCACGACGGGAGCGCTTACAGCGACAACTCCCGGGCCGACCATCTCTTTAAGAGCAGCAGTCGTGGCAATATCAACGCAGCGAGCGGCATCCGGCTTGGCGTCGGGATCTCCAGCCAGCAAGCCCTTGATCTCGCGAAATTGCCGGCGAATCTCCTCCACCATCTTGCCCGCCGCCCGGCCCACGGCGGTCATCGTCTGGGCGGCGATGAAAAAGGGAAGAATTCCGCCGATCAGTAGCCCAATGACTACGTTCGCGTCGTTGACTTGGATGTTCATCGCTCCCAAGCCTTGGCCGATGCGAACGGCGTTCACGGCCTGCGTGTAAGCGGAGAAAAGAGCCAGAGCGGCGAGCGCGGCGGAGCCGATGGCGAATCCCTTGCCCATGGCCGCCGTCGTGTTCCCCAGCGAATCCAGGGTGTCGGTGATAGCGCGAACTTCCGGTCCCAGAGCGCTCATCTCCGAGATGCCGCCGGCGTTATCGGCGATCGGCCCGTAGGCGTCCACGCTCATCGTGATGCCGACGGTAGCCAGCATGCCCACCGCGGCGATCCCAATCCCGTAAAGCCCGGCGTAGCGATGGGAGACGAATATCGCCGCGCAGATCATCAAAACGGGTAGAGCGCAGCTACGGAAACCAACCGCCAAGCCCTCTATGATGTTCGTCGCCGGCCCTGTTTTCGAAGCGCTCGCGATGCCCCAAATCGGTTTCATCGAGGTGTAGTACTCGGTAATGAAACCGATCGCCACCCCGGCAAGCGTCCCCGAAACTACGGCCCAAAAAACGCCTTGGCTGATGCCCACTACGCCGACGGTAAAGAATACCGCGACCAGAAACAATACCGCCGACAACCATGGCGCATAGCGAAGAGCAGCCGCCGGCCCCATTCTCTTCATGAGCTGAATCGCCAAGATTCCAATCACCGACGCCACCAGCCCCAACGAGGACAGGATCAGCGGCAATGCCATCAGCGCCGACTGCAGGGCGGCCCCCGCGGCTCCACCTCCGAGCATGCCGAGAGCCTCCGCCGGCAAGGTGGCCGCTATGGCCAAGGTAGCCACCATGGATCCGACGTAGGACTCGAAGATGTCGGCGCCCATGCCCGCCACGTCTCCGACGTTGTCGCCCACGTTATCGGCGATTACCCCCGGATTACGGGGATCGTCCTCCGGTATGCCGGCCTCCACTTTGCCGACCAGGTCCGCTCCGACATCGGCCGCCTTAGTGTAAATGCCGCCCCCGACGCGCGCGAACAGGGCGATCGAGCTGGCGCCCATCGCGAAGCCATTGATGTAGATCGCCTCTTCGATCCCGGCAAACACCTGAGCGAAAATACCGACCCCGAGCAACCCCAGCCCGGCCACGGACAACCCCATCACGGCGCCACCGCCGAAGGCGACCATCAAGGCGCTACCCACCCCTTCTTGCCGAGCGGCCTCGGTCGTACGCGCGTTAGCCCGGGTTGCCGACTGCATCCCAATCAGGCCCGCCAGAACCGAACAGGCCGCGCCACTGACGAAACAAATCGCCGTCTGCAAATTCAGTTTCCACAGGATCAGAAGCGCCACGATCGCGACGAAAACGAACAAGATTCTGTACTCGCGCTTGAGAAACGTCATTGCGCCGGTGCGGATGAGATCGGAAAGCTCCCGCATCCTCTCGTTGCCCGGCGAGCGCCGATTGTTAATGGCGAAGACAATGCCCGCGCAAATCAGCCCGCCTAGTCCGATCAATGGAGTAACTTCCAAAATATTGTTCATGATTGACTCGAAAAGTGGGTGGGTCTCTTCCCTCAGGCGGCGGCCCGCCTGAGCCGGCGGCGTTTCCTAAGGTATAGGATTTACAAGCCTAACATGAGCCACCTGCGTTCGGCCAGCGTCTCGCCGGGCCGGTGTCAAGGCCCAATAGAAATGTCCCCTTGGTTTTGTGGTTTGTAGGTTGTAAGAGAGTATCGTCGTCGTCGGGCTGTGGGAATGTGGGAATCGCGCCGGCGATTTCCAAGGGACGGTGGGAAGGGTGGAAAACCTGTCGTTGCGCTGCGAACCGTTCTCGCTGTCACGCTAGGTTTTCCACGCTTTCCATCCAGGCCCGTCATTTCCACAGCTTCTCTTTTTTATGTCGTCGCCGCACGTTGTTTCGCCGCCAGCGGCTGGCGCCAGGGGTGGTCTGCCGCCGGTGTCTGCCGCCGCGGAGTCGCTCGCAGTTTCGGCTCTGGACGCGGCTTGGGCCGCGGCCGCGCGATCGGTTCAAAAGCCACCTTGTCGCCGCCCTCGCAGACCACCCGCAACTCCCCCACCCTCGCCTGCTGCACGGCCACTCTCGCGCCCGCTCCTACGTCTTGGTTGCGCCGCGGTTGCAACTGCAGAAAACGGTTTTCGAATCGCACCACCAGGTCGTTCGACACCACCCGCTCGGCCTCCAAACAGAAAACCCATTTCCACTCCAGCCGCTTCGCCAGGCGCTGGTGAAAATCCGCTCCCGCCGACGGTTCGCAGACAAACTTGGCGTTGTGTTCGTCCAAATACTGCTGGTCGAGATAGCGGTTAGCCACCTCGTAATCGGCAATGCCTTCGAGCCGCATCTTCTTGATCAGGCGGTCTTGATGGGTCGAGTGATGGCGTTCCACGCGGCCCTTCGCCTGCGGCGACGAAGCGGCGATGATGTGTATGCCCAGCTTGGCGCACATGCGCCCGAACTGCGTCTCGGGCGCGATGCCTTCGATTGCTTCGCGCGACGTCGGCCGGCGCTTGTAGACGTTCTTCCAGTCGCCATACAACGCCTTCGGTACGCCGTATTGACACACCCAGGCTTGGAGCAGATCCGCCGCCGCCCAGGTGGTTTCCTCGTCCGAGAAGCGGCACAGCGCCCGGCCGGTCGCGTCGTCGACGAAGTTCATCAGACAGCCTTTCGGGCCGCGCCCTTCGAGCCAGTCATGATGCGAGCCGTCGAGTTGGATCAACTCACCGCAGTGGGCTTTGCGCTGACGACGCGAGCGGTGGGGCTTGCGCTTGCGGCGGCGACTCCACAGTCCCGCGGCGAGCATCCACCGCCGCAGGGTCCGCACCGATATTTCCAGATCGTGGTCTTGCTGCAAATGCTCGGCCGCCAGCGTCGGCCCAAAGCGCTCGTGCGGCTCGCCCGAATAGTTCTCGCGCACCAGCTCGAGAGCCCGCTCGCGTCGCTGGGGATCGGCTCGATTCGAAGCCCGGCCGACGCTGCCATGCACCAGAGCCTGCGACCCTCCCTCGCCGTAACACTTCTTGAGCCGCTTCGCTTGCCGGCAGCTGACCTCCAGCAGCTCAGCCGCTTCGGTCAACTTCAGCTCCCCTCGTTTCACTCGGCTCAGCACTTCGCCGCGCCTCAGTTCCTTGGCATTCATCCATGTCCTTCCCCATCTCCGCTCCTCCTTTGGAGCCCCCGATTAGGGGACATTTCTATTGGGCGCTCAAGGGGACATTATCATTGGGCTACAACAGTTGGGCAATCGAGACCATCGAGCCTGTTGCAAGCTGGGCCCGACCATTTTATGCTCAGCGTATGAGGGCTTTTCTGGCCACCGTCGTTGCTCTTATCTTTTGCGCGACCGCGCAGGCGTTCGACGTATGTCGGTCTGTCCCGGTTTACGAGCCTTGCGAAATCGAATTCGAGATGACCGAGGCCGAGGTCGGCGAGCATCCCAACCCCTATATGAGCGTTGAGCTGCGGGCGGAATTCCGCTCTCCGAAAGGCGGCCGTACGAAGGTAATACCTGGGTTTTGGGATGGCGGTCGGCGTTTCAAGATCCGATTCTCTCCTCTGGATGAAGGCCGTTGGGATTTCCGCATCATCTCCAACCTTCCGAGTGTAGCTCGTAAGACGGGAGCCTTCGAGGCATCCGCGCATCGGACGCCGGGGTTCGTACGCATCTTCAATACGCGTTATTTTCGCTATGACGCACCGGAAAGCGCGCACTTCTGGATGGGCGACACCTGCTACACCTTCGCCACCATCCCTTGGCGGACTTTCCAGGGCTTGATTGACGTTCGCGCCGGGCAAAAGTTTAACCATCTGCGGGGCCTCGTCTTGAGTGACAAGAAGAACGCAGCCGAGCTGTTCGCTGATCCCGACCGCATTCGGCCTGAGTATTTTCAGGAAGTCGACCGCCGAGTAGCCTATATGAACAGCAAGGGGATCACCTACGACCTGATCCTCGGCGACGACGAAAATCAGTTGGCTGTTCTGCTGCCCGCCCGTCGCCAACGAGAACGGTATGTCCGCTATCTTGTCGCCCGCTACGCAGCGATGAACATTACCTGGCAGGGCGTCGAGAAATACGAGGAATACGAAGACGGCCGCAAGTTTCTGCGGGAGGTCAATACCTACATTGAGCGGCTTGATCCCTATAAACACCCTCGCTCGACGCATACCGTGACTACGTCGAGTCCTCTGTTGGGGGACGGTTGGATGGACTATGTCACGCAGCGCTCCTCGGATGGCAGTTTCCAGACAGTCGAATTCGCCATCTTCCCCGTGCCGTTCGTGAACGCCGCAGTCGCTGCGGAGGCTCATGGCGCCCGCGCGCCGGGCTCACGACACGTCGACAGCGATACCATGCGTCGCCGGACGTGGAACGCGGCGGTTCGAGGCCAATACCCTACGTTTGCCAACAGCGGCACCTACGGCGGAGAAGGCAACCAGGTCGAATTGCGTTATGCTGATTCACCCGCCGCCCGGCAAATGGCCCACCTCTACAAGTTTTTTGAACAGACCCGCTATTGGGACCTGCTGCCTTACTTCCGCGTGGAAGGCGGCGCGGCGTTGTCGCTGGAAGTCTATCCTTATCGCAGTGATACACCGCGCGGTGTGGAATACATCGTGTATGTGGAAAAACCCGCGCCGATTGAACTGCTCGTGCCCAGGGGCAAATACGACGTCAGTTGGTTCAATCCTCTGGACGGGAGCTGGCTCGACCAGAAGGAAAAGTTCAAGGGAGAGCGGTTTCGAGCCGCGGGTCCGCCCGACGACGCTCACGACTGGGTCCTCTATGTGCGTCGGGAAGGCAAAAAGCAGAGCATGAACCGGTCCTACGTGTTGGAATCACGGCGGCCCCCCATCAAGAAAGTGGAAACCGCCGAATCGGAGACGCCCTTTGAAATACAACTGCCGGCCGACGCGGAGCTGGTTGTGGGCCGAGCGTTCGATTTCAACGCGACGCTGACGAAGGAAGGCAGGGTAGCGAAGAAGATGCAGTGGCTGTGGACCTTTGAGGTGTCGGGGTCCCGCCTGGGCCCGCGTGTCCTTGGGACGAAGCAATTCGGACGTGCCGCGATCCCGCCAAAGATGGCCAGACGGTACCCGGCCACGCTCCAGCTGCGTTTGCTCGGCGTGGACGGTAATGGCCGCGTTTTCGAGGCTTTTCGCGCCTACCAGCTGGTGAAAGAGCGGTTACCGGATTAGGGAGTCCGTTTCGGAGGTTCCGTCACGTGTAGGTAGAAGCCAGGTCGATGGTCGGGAACTTTGCGCGGCATGCCGCGCCCGTACAGTACGTTGAGCACGGTGAGCAAGCGCAACGAAGCAATGGCCGGCCTATCGCGTCCTCGGCCGTCAGGTGGTTGGAAATACGGGCTAAGGCCAATGCCGCTTACTTAGCGACCACGGATGCTCGAATTGCTCCCCGGGGTTCCGCGCCAGGTGTCGGTAAGAGTACCGACACGGCAGGTCTGGGGACCTGTGTCACGAGGTCGGTTGTTGCCTTACGCTCGGAGTTGCAAAGTTGGGCTCGGGCGTCTGACATTGTGGCGCGGACGCCTACGTCTGCCGCGTCGACACTCGTGTCGACGCTGAGCGAGACATGCCACGCCCATAGATGACAAACGGCCCCCTGGGGGAAAAGGATTCGTTGGTTCGATCATAAACGTTTAAGTGACGAGTATTGGGACTAAGGTCCCCCTCCGCCCTCTCTGCCGCGGCCACTGTTGCTCATGGTTCTTCTCGCTATCGACACCACAAGCGCTCACGGCGGGGTTTCGCTCGCCAACGACGGCGAGATTCTAGAAACCAAGCCCATTGAGGCTCCCGATGGATTCGGGACCGTTATCTATCAAGAGATCCGCTCGCTGCTTGAGAGGCAGCGTTCGTCTCTGCGCGACATCGACTGCTACGCGGCCGCGGCGGGGCCGGGGTCGTTCACGGGAATCAGAATCGGCTTGGCGGTCGTGAAGTCTCTGGCGGAAGCCCACGCAAAGCGGGTTGTTCCGGTATCGAACTTGGCAGCGCTGGCTTGGGCCGGGAGCGGGCGTTATCGCGCGCCCATCCTCGATGCCCGTCGGGGCGAAGTATACGCGGCCGTCTATGACGATCAACTTCGGCCGGTGGTCGATGAAGTCGTGACCGGGTGGGGGGACTTTTTGGGGCTCCTGGGAGACCGCGAGGTCAGCTTCGTGTCCCCTGACCCCGCAATGTTCCAAGCGGGCGGGACGGTGCCGATCGAGACACAGGGCCCCGCTCGCTACAGGACCTTCACGGTATCAACTTGTTTGGCCGAAGCTGTCGCCCAGGTCGCGGCGAGACGTTTCGCGGAGGGGCAAGCCCTACCGCCGGAAGCGGTGGACGCCAACTACATCCGGCGACCCGACGCCGAGTTGAAGTGGAAAGATCCCGATTGAGGGTTGTGGTCCGGGGCGCCGACTACCCGCCCAGGGTGATCATTTCGATCTTGTGATGCCGGTCGGGTTGATAGCCTTGGCCGGAGTTCATGGCCAGGAACCGTTCTTCGGAGTAGCGGTCGGACCGGGCGTTCCAAATCGAGCCGATCGAATCACGCAGTTCCTGATCGCTTGCTCCCGAGCGCATGGGCGTCTTGAGATCATTCCCTTGCTGTGAGAAGAGACACGTCACCATCTTGCCGTCCGCAGTCAGCCGGACGCGCGTACAGCTCGCGCAGAAGGGCTCGGTCACCGATGCGATGACGCCGATGTCGCCGCCGCCATCGACGAACTCGTAGTCGATGGAGGGAGCGCTCCCGTGGTCTCGGCCGATCTCCCGGAGCGGGTAGCGGGCGCTGATCCGTCCGAGAATTTCTTTCTTCGAGGCCATCTTCGCCGAGGTCCATTGGTTTGCGTTGCCGACGTCCATATACTCGATGAAGCGCATGGCAAAACCGTTTTCTCGGGCAAACTCGACCAGGTCGATGATTTCGTCGTCGTTTACACCTTTTTCGATCACGGCGTTAATCTTGATGGGACCAAAGCCCTGGTTCTTGGCCGCGAAGAGACCCTCGAGGACTCTGCCGAGATCGCCGCGTTTTGTCATCCGCCGGAACTTCTCCGGTTGAAGAGTATCAAGGCTCACATTGAGGCGCCGTAAGCCGGCGGCCTTCAGGGCGGCCGCTTGGGGAGCCAGCAGAGCGGCATTCGTCGTCAGGCAAAGATCCTTAATGCCGGGAAGAACGAAGAGCTTGCCAATTAGCTGGTTCAGGTTCTTGCGAAGCAGGGGTTCGCCGCCGGTCAGGCGGATCTTATCCACGCCGAGCCCAACAAATAGCGCGGCGAGCCGGGCGATCTCTTCGTAGGTGAGAATCTCAGCGCGTTCAATCCACTCGTACTCGTCGAGCGGCATGCAGTAGGTGCAACGAAAATTGCAGCGGTCGGTGACCGAGATTCGCAGGTCCTTAAGGGGCCGCTGGAAGGTGTCCGTTGACATTACGAGATCGGAGTGGCTGTGTCCCTCGAAGGGATAGAGTTTATTTTAGCGCGGACTGCCCTCCGTGCTGGAGACCTCATCGAGTCGGGCAACAACGGACGGCTTGGCTCGATCAGAATTCGGAACTTCACCCCGCTCTACGCGTTTCTATTGAAAATGCGCCTGCTTGCTTCCGAACTCGAGCCGCCGCCGCAACTTTACTTCCAGGGCAGGGTTTGGAGGGGAATAGGCGTTAGAGACGAGGACCCCACGGTACAACCTATGCCTTTATTAGGAAAGCACTTATGACCGCCACAGCGAAGAATCGGGAGCTTGGGCCGAAGAAAACCGCGAACCGCCGGGTGGGGGCGCTGAGCTTGCTCACAGCCACGGCCGCTTTGCTGGTATTCCTGCCGTTGTTACCTGCCGAGGAACCATCGAGCCCGCCGTTCGACACGAACGATCTCGGCGTACCGCACGCCGAATGCGGCTTTTTCACGGCCAAGCGCGAACACTTTCTACGGTCCGGGCTAGGCGCGGATTTGCTGGAGATGACCCGCCGCGCCGAGCTGACCGCGTCGGTTTCCGCGGCGCTGCCGCAAGCGTCGTTCCCTAGCCGAAGCCGGTCGGGGGCTTTTTGGCACGCCGGCCAAGGGGGAGATTCGATCGATGAGATTGTCTTCAACGCCTTGAAGGTTCGGGGAATCCCACCGGCCGCGGGCACGACCGATACTGAATTCCTGCGCCGGGTTACTCTTGATCTCACCGGGCGCATCCCCACGATCGACGAAGTGTTGGGCTTTGTGAACGATCCCTCCGCGGACAAGCGGACGCAAGCGATCGAGCGGCTCCTCGCCACGCCGCAGTGGGCCGATCGCTGGGCGATGTTTTTGGGCGACCTGTATCGCAACACGCTGTTTACTTCCCAGGTGATCCGCTTTCTCGACGGGCGCGATGCGTTTCACCTGTTCCTGCTCGAGTCGCTGCAACAAGACAAGCCCTATGACGAGATGGTGCGCGAGATTCTGACGGCGAACGGCACGGGCGACGGTCGCCAATATCCCCAGACCTATTCGAGCTTCGATGAATACGAGCAGATTACTGGGGATTACCTTAACAACCCAGTGACCCCGACCCCGGCCAGCTACATCGTCGGGGGGCTGACGCTGGGCGGACCGATTCACGATACCTATGACGCGCTGGCCACCCGCGTTGCGCTTGACTTTCTTGGGTTGGCCCACATGGACTGCATTCTCTGCCACGACGGCTATGGGCACTTGGATTCGCTCAGCGTCTGGGGAGCGCAGGCCACCAGGAGCGAGGGCTGGGGAGTGGCCGCTTTCTTTGCCGGTACGATCATTCGCCGGGGGCGGCGGCCCCCGCCACCCGCTGACACGGAATACGTTCCCCCGCCCCGCTATTGGATCGTGGGCGAGATCGAGAGGGAGCGGTTCGAATACGTGCTGAATACGACCAGCGGCAATCGGCCCGCTCGACTGCCTGACGACAATGGCGGTGTCCCTATCGCTTCTCCCGTCTATCCTTTCGGCGGCGGGACTCCACAGGCGGGAGAGTCCGACCGGGAGGCTCTGGCGCGTCTGTTGACCGCCGATATGCAGTTTTCTCGAGCCATCGTCAACTACATCTGGAGAGAGTTTTTCTCGCGGGGCATTGTCGAGCCGCCGGATCAGTTCGACCCCCTGAGGCTCGACCCCCAGAACCCTCCGCCGACGCCCTGGCAGATTCAACCGTCGCATCCGGAATTGCTGGATCTGCTGGCGCAGGGGTTCGTCGATAACGGTTTCGACTTGAAATGGCTTATGCGGAGAATCGCCAACTCGCGGGCCTATCAGCTCTCGTCGCATTACGAAGGCGCTTGGGTTCCCTCCTACGAACCGTTCTTCGCCCGTCACCAGGTGCGCCGGCTCAGCGCCGAGCAACTGCACGACGCCATCGTGACTTCAAGTGGGTTGCCGATCCCCTATCTGGTGTCACGGGCGATCGGGTTCGTACCGCTGGCGATGAAATTCCCCGACGTACAGTTCGTTCCTTTCGGCGAGCGGCGCCGGGGCGAGGACGTAGCGGACCAATCCGCGGCGGCGGCTACGCGCTTTCTGGACGCCTTCCTGCGGGGAGACCGCGAGGAGACCAAACGCAGCGGCGAGGGAAGCATTTTACAGGCGTTGGAGCTGATGAACAGTCCGCTGGTGGCCGACCGCGTCAGCGCCGCAAGCTCAGGCGGGACGATGGCCGCGCTGCTCCAGCAGCCCGATGACGTGCTTGTCCAGGGACTCCACCTGGCCGTGCTGGGGCGGCTGCCGAGCGCGGAGGAGCTGGCGGCGGGCGTGGCCGCGCTGGCCGACGGCGATCGCGTCGAAAACGCCGGAGACCTGATGTGGAGCCTCTACAACAAAGTGGATTTCATCTTGGCTCTTCCGGGTTTTTAGTGGGTGGCCAACGGGTAGCCGGCTCCTCCATCCTGCCGACCCGACGTCGCCCGCAGTCACATCGGAGCCCAAAAGGCGGCCAAGAAATCCCCAAATACCCTACACGCCAGTCCGGTCGTGGGCAACTCGTAAAGGGAATAAGACACTGATAAACAGGGAGCTGCCGAGCGCGGAGGAGCTGGCGGCGGGCGTGGCCGCGCTGGCCGACGGCGATCGCGTCGAAAACGCCGGAGACCTGATGTGGAGCCTCTACAACAAAGTGGACTCGCGTCCGCATGGGAGCCGGCGTCAATTCTTCCGGGTTTTCGGAACCGGCGTCTTCACTTGGCTCTTCCGGGTTTTTAGTGGGTGGCCAACGGGTAGCCGGCTCCTCCATCCTGCCGACCCGACGTCGCCCGCAGTCACATCGGAGCCCAAAAGGCGGCCAAGAAATCCCCAAATACCCTACACGCCAGTCCGGTCGTGGGCAACTCGTAAAGGGAATAAGACACTGATAAACAGGGAGTTATCTCTTTGAGTGTGGCCACTGGATGACAGTTGTGGATCTGCATTTCACAGCCTTCGGGAGACTGTACGACTACCTGCCAGCAGCCTTGCTCTACTCGTAACCCTTTGTTTATCAGTAATTCTTTTTGGCCAACGCAGTCGCCGCCCGGCCTTGGGGGCCGTAGAGTTGTCACGAAGCCCTTGAATGGCACCGAAGCAGGCTCCGGGAGGTCGGCCTCACAGTGGCGAGGGATCCGTCACTCACCGCCGCCAGCCACTAAAATCCCAGAAGAGCCTTCATCTTTAACTACTGAGGGCGACCATGAGCGAGCACAAAAGATTCGCCAAGCATGTCGAGCGATACGGCAAGCCGCGACGGGGGTTTCACTCGCGTCCGCATGGGAGCCGGCGTCAATTCTTCCGGGTTTTCGGAACCGGCGTCTCGGGATACTTCCTGGCGAACCGGATGGGCCCGACCGAAGCATGGGCGGCGGGCCCGGTCGAGCCCAGGAATACGGCCAAGCAGGTCATCTTTATTTTTCTCGAAGGCGCCCCCAGCACGGTCGACACGTTCGACTTCAAGGAGATCGCCGGGGTCACGCCGGCGGACTTCAATCCCCAGACGATCAACGGGATCGAGATCCCGACCGGCTTGCTTCCCGATACGGCTCAAGTGCTGGACAAGGTCGCGGTCATTCGCTCCGGTTTGTCCTGGGCGCTGGCGCACAACCTGGCGCAGACGTGGTTCCAAATCGGACGCAACCCGACCTCTCCGCTGGGCGCGATAGCGCCGCACATTGGAAGTGTCGTGGCCATCGAAAAGGACCCCGAGCGACGGCCCGATCAGCTTCTCCCGACCTTCATCGCGCTCAACGCCCGGAACGCGCCGGGCTCGGGCTACTTTCCGATCGAGTTCGGTCCCTTCAAGACGGACCCGGACCCGAACGGGCTGGCCAGCACGATGCACGAGGCCGGGCCAGTGCGCTTTGAGAAACGTTGGGATCTGCTTCAAACCCTCGATGCGCCATTGCGCGGTGCCGACTCCCCCCTGGGGTCCGCCGTGGCGGGCATGTCGGACTTCTACGAGAGCGCCCGCGGTCTGATGTTCAACCCGGTCGTCGATGCGGCGTTCAGCTTCACGGCGGAAGAGAGCTTGGCATACGGCGATACCGACTTTGGGACGCTTGTCTGATGGCTAAAAAGATTGTGGCCGCCGACCAGGGAACGCGCTTCCTGCAAATCACCCAGCGCGGCTGGGACCACCATCAAGGGATCTACGACCGCAACGAGATCAACGGCCGGCAGGTGGGCCAAAACATCTACGCGCAGACGGGGGAGTTCGACCCCGCTTTCGCGGCCCTGTTGACGGACCTTGAAGCCGAGGGATTACTGGACGAAACGCTGGTCGTGGTCTCTGGCGAATTCGGCCGAACGGTGGGTCCGCTAACGAGTGGGCGGGCCGGACGAGATCACTACTTACAGATGTTTTACCTGCTTGCCGGTGGCGGTGTCGCGGGCGGGAACGTGATCGGGGCCACCGACCCGAGCGGCGCGTTCACGACCGACCCGGGCTGGTCGCGTCAGCGAAGCATCCGCCCGGAGGATATCGAAGCGACCATCTACTCGGCCTTGGGGATCGACTGGACGACCATCCGCAACGACGATCCGTTGGGCCGCGGGTTCGAATACGTGCCCGAAGCCGCCGAGGATATCTACGGCCCGGTCGACGAGCTGTGGGGTTAGAGATACCGCGTCTCGGGGCCCAACCGGGTCAGACTGAGCCGCGGGCGCAAGCCCGCGGTCAAGATGGCGAATGACCGCGGGTTGCCGGTGTTCACGCAAGATCCTGTAGCGCATGGCTCGGCGGTCGTTTTGCCGAGGCTTGCGGCCCGTTGACTCCAACGGGAATGCGGCTAGGCCATATCGGTCGGTCCAGTAGGGACGAACACTCTTGTTTGTCCCGGCCGCTGCTAGGCGGCTTGCTGAAATCGGACGTCCTAACGTTGCCCCTCAATCCTGCGGACTCCCCGTGACACTCGTGTCAACATGGTTCTGGGAAACCGAACCAAAAAGCCGCAGGTCTGGGCAAAAACGACCGCCCAGCCCTGCGCTACGGGACTCGCAGTTCCAGAGTTCGTGCCCAAGTCCAGAAGCAGATGTACAAAATTCACGGCACCCACGTTCAGTTTTGAACAGCCTCGTGGAGGCAATCTCTGTAGAGCATTGCTTTTTCTGGTCTTTCTGGTAGGTAAAGTACGGTTAGGCTATCGCCGACCGATTCATCATTACCACCCGAATAATGCAACGTATGGGATCCAGCCGAGGAATCATAGGCAACTGAATAGTCATACTCAAAAATAGAATTGTCAACGCCAGTGGAAGTTTTGCTCACGACGATCCCCCGCGCTACCAATCCTCTCGTGACAAACAGCTTTGACTTTCGTCGACTGGGACCCAGAGAGCTAGCCAGGAGGGAAATGGCGGTAATCCCGAAAAGAAGCTTGGATATTTCGGGCCATAAATCTCGTAGAACTAGTACCGAAAGAAGCAAGGATAGCGTCGTCAGCCACCACTTCCAGTATCCCCTCTTCAAAACGGCGCGACGCGGCGGGGGGGAAGAAAGCTGTCGAGCTGCCACACTATCACTCTGATGTCTCTCGACGGGTGTGTTATTGCCAAACAGCTCTTGAATTTCCGGCATACGACGATTCTCCGTACAGCTAACGGCTTGGCGATAACCCTAACTCCTATTGGCTCTTCCGGGTTTTTAGTGGGTGGCCAACGGGTAGCCGGCTCCTCCATCCTGCCGACCCGACGTCGCCCGCAGTCACATCGGAGCCCAAAAGGCGGCCAAGAAATCCCCAAATACCCTACACGCCAGTCCGGTCGTGGGCAACTCGTAAAGGGAATAAGACACTGATAAACAGGGAGTTATCTCTTTGAGTGTGGCCACTGGATGACAGTTGTGGATCCGCATTTCACAGCCTTCGGGAGACTGTACGACTACCTGCCAGCAGCCTTGCTCTACTCGTAACCCTTTGTTTATCAGTAATTCTTTTTGGCCAACGCAGTCGCCGCCCGGCCTTGGGGGCCGTAGAGTTGTCACGAAGCCCTTGAATGGCACCGAAGCAGGCTCCGGGAGGTCGGCCTCACAGTGGCGAGGGATCCGTCACTCACCGCCGCCAGCCACTAAAATCCCAGAAGAGCCCTCCTATTTTAAGCCCCGTAGCGCAGGGCTGGGCGGCCGTTTTGCCCAGACCTGCGGCTTTTTCTATATCCGGGCTGACGTATTGAGCGGCAACCGTACCTCGTCCACCTCGATGAGACCTATTCGCTGTGTGACCCACCGGGCACTCGACCAGCGCCAATCCAACGGGTCCTGAACCAACCCTCGGTGGACTGGGTTGTGGTGGATGTAATCGAAAGCCTCGTCGTATTCGCCTCGCGTTCTCAATGCTCGGTCGTAAAACCGTCTCTGCCAAAACCCGTGACCCCGCAGGGGCCTAATCCGTCTTGAGGCGGGGATCTTGAAACGCATCATGACGTCCGAAATAGTCGTGCCTTCCCGCACAAACAGAATGGCGTGCAGGTGGTCCGGCATCATACAGTAGGCGCAGATCGATACGGGGACACGCTCGCGCACCCTAGCGAGGCAATCGGTCAGTAATTCAAGTTCGGGCTGGTTGAACGGGCGCAGCCCTTTCCGCAAATTAGTGGTGACGAAAAAGAAGCGTGAATGCAAAATGGGACGACGCAGGCGTGACATCGAGTTTTATCATGCCGGGGATTTCGATGGCACGCAAGGGGAGTGATTTAGGATGGGTTGCCACACCAAACGACCGCAGGTCTGGGCACAACGGCCGCCCAGCCCTGCGCTACGGCTGAGCAACTGATTCGGCATGAAGGAGGCGCGGCTAAGAATACCTCCGTTAGCTCTGTTGTTCGCGCCCCGTGAGAGCCAACCTAAATCCCCCCTGTATTTCACCAGTTCTCTACCCTCCGGTCTCCGGCATGTCGCGCAAGACAAGTTGTTCATTCAAAGCATCTTAATTCCGACAACAGCGCTACGCCTTGGATTGGGAGGCTACAATATGATTGGGTACCCGAAGGATTCGGGATCAGTTCAAGGAGGGGTCAATCGGGAGGCACGAACGGGCGAAATGACAAGAATTACCAAACGAACCCAATCTTTCCCAACCCGTTAGGAATCAATGATGTACGGCTGGTTTCAAGTCCGGTGTGAGGGCTCGCTCGGGAAAAGTCCGACGGACCGCTTCAGCAGGATACAGGGAGGCCTTCGGTTGAAAGCAGTTGCGTAGCGAAGGGCTGGGCGGTCGTTTGCCCAGACCTGCGGTCGTTTCTTGTTCGATCTCCGTGGGAGCCAACCTAAATCCAGATGGGTGCCAGCGAAGAGCTACAGAGCAGCAACGAAGTAGCAGCGCTACCCGAGCATCAAGATTACCAAACAAAGCCAATTCCTTGTAACTTACATATATACAATAACTTACGGGACTGTTTGGGGCGCAAGATCGCGTAGCGCATGGCTCGGCAGTCGTTTTGCCGAGACTTGCGGCCGTTCGCTATCGCTCGCGGGACAAACACTCTTGTTTGTCCTAGCCGCCGACAGGCGGCTTGCATCCTCGTTATCGACCCGCCAACTCGCTCGTCGAGGGGACCACGACGCGCAGGCTTGTTGGCAGTAGGTTGATTTCGAGCGGTAGTCGGCCCAGTGCTTCGCCGTCGATTTCGATGTGGGTGGTTTCGTCCGACTCGGCGACGATCTTTTGGACGCGGAAGTGGCGGGCCTTGGGGTGGCGGTAGATATCATCCGAGTAGAGGTACTTGATATCCCGCAGGAACTCAAACATGGTCAGGTAGTCGATGGTTGTCACGTCGAGCCGGCCGTCATTCATGAGCGCGCGCGGGCAAGGGTGCATACCGCCGCCGTGGTAGCGGCCGTTCCCGATGGCGATGTTCGAGATGAAGAATTCGCTTGGAGCGGGCTGTTCATCGAGCGTGAGGCGAACGTGTTTCCCGCTAAAACGGACAAGGCCGGCAACGGTCGCGTAGAAGAAGGCGAGCCTGCCGCCCAGCAGCGGGCTCAAGAAGTTCTTCGCGCGGACGGCCACGTCGCCGCCTATGCCCAGGCTCAGCAAATTGACAAAGTATCGCTCCAGCGGCGAGCCGTCGTGCGAGACGAACGCCGCCTTCCCGACATCGATCGGGGCCTGGACGGCGGCGGCAAGAATATCAACGGCTCTTTCCACATCCGAGGGGACCTCAAGCGTGCGCTGAAGATCTCCGCCCGTACCGAAAGGAATGAAGCCCAAACAGGCGTCGGGCCGGAGCGGGTGGCCCTTGTTGAAGAAACCGTTGACGACCTCGTTGGCCGTGCCGTCCCCACCGACGGCAATGATCAAGTCGGCGCCGGCTTTGAGCGCATCGCCGGCAAGCTGAATCGCGTGACCGCTACTCTCGGTCTTGAGCACTTCAACCGACCCAAGCCGCTCAGCCAGGCATCGAGAAATTTCGTGCAGTCGCTTTTCCGCCTTGCCGCCCGCGGCCCGGGGGTTGACGATTGCGACCGGTCTGCGCCACGGGGCCATCAGCGGTTAGCTCTCCGATGTTCGTTGGCGGATATCGTCAATCGTATCGCGCAAGGTCGCCATGGGATCCCGCGTCTTGAAGCCCAGCTCGCTGCGAGCCTTGCTTGAATCGCAATACCAAAATAGATCCGCCATCTCGATCGACGCGTCGTCCAGCTCAAACGACTTGCCGACCAACGGCAGCAGCGAACGCATCCGCCGAGCGCACCATAGCGACAGCCACAGGGGCAGGCGAAGCTTCGGCGCTTTAACCCCGGCCAGCCGCGCTGTATTTTCCATCCACTCGCGGAATGTCCAGTTTGTACCCGCCAGGAGGTAGCGCTCTCCCGGTTTGCCGAACCGCATGGCCAGAATCATTCCGGCCGCCGCGTCGCGGACGTCAACGATGCTTAAGCCGCCGCGAGGAACCGCCATGACCCGCCCATGCAAAAACAGCGCTATGTCTTTCGTCGACGAGCCGCGCTCATCGCCGGGACCCAGCAGCAGACTGGGGTTTACCACGACGATGGGCAATCGCTCTTGTTGGGCATAACGAAAGACCAATTTCTCGGCGAAGATCTTGCCGGCATAGTAGGGCCAGCGGCAGGTAATACCGTTGGTATATCCCGAATCTTCGTTGCGTTCAACGGGCTCCCGACTGACGGCGACGGTACCCGAGGAAGATACCAGCACGGCTTTGCCGACCTTGTGTTCACGAACCGCTTCACAAATGTTACGCATTCCCTCGATATGAGTCCGGTAAAGCCGTGTGGGATCTTTCGGCTCCCGCTCCACGGGGCCGGCCAGGTGGTAGATCTCCTGGACGCCCTCCGCGGCGGCGGAAACGTCCTGGGGCGAGGTGACGTCGCCTCGAACGACCTCGACCTGGGGACCCCTTTCCCCAACCGACGCAGAGTGGCAGAGCAGGCGCAACCGCGAATCCGGCTCCTGGCGCTCCAGCTCTTCCACCAGGTGCTGACCGAGGAAACCGGTCGCCCCGGTCACGAGAATGGTCTTCATCAGCGTTCAGATGGTCCCAGGGGTACCGCTGACGTCCGCCATATTGATCGGAGGAATGTGCATGTGGGTGACCGAGGGCTGATGCCCGACATGAGAATGCGCCATCTCGAGGGCTTCTTCCATGCTGGAGGCGCATTTCCAGCCCATCACTTCCGCCACCTCAGGGTTCTCGGCTCCGACGACGATTACCTTACCTATATGCGCCCGTCCGTTTTCGCCCCAGTACCACATGTAGAACGGGTGCACGCCGTGGTAGGCGTTGCCGGTGCGGTACATCTCGATGTACTCGGGGTTGTGGGCGAACTCCGCTTCGTATTTCTGTTGCAGAGTCGCCGAGTCGTTGGTCTCGGGCAGAACGCGGTGAAAGAATTCGATGTAGGAAGGGTGATGCCGCGGATCGAATTCGTCATAGAGCGGGTGCGTCAGGATCATGACGCCGTTTTTCTTCACAACGGGCATTCCTCGATACATGTTGAAGAAGTAACCCAAGGCCAGGACTTGCACCAACACCGGGTTCAAGATGGAGTTGACATTGTAGGGCGAAATGAAGGGGATGCCGAAGACCACCACGTCGCTTTGGCCCTCAATGGGAACGCAATATTGTTGATACGTGTAGGCCAGCGTCTTGCGGTGGGTGGGATCGGTCGCACCCGCGTGAACCGCGATGGTTTCATAAGCCGCGGGGATGGAAAACAGAATCTTTCGCTTCGCCGCCCGTGATAGCCGGCTTAGAGACCACTGAGAGATCTTGAAAAGGGCCGTGTCAAGCGCCGTGTAACGGTCCTCGTTTTTCACAAAGAATTCCATCGCCGGGTGGAACATGGCATTGTTAAGCACGGTCTCGATGTGGAATACCTTGAGATTGTCGTTGACAACCTTGCCCATGCGGACGCAGGAATCAGTCAACGCCGAGCGGGTGTGGTCGAAGTAGGAGTCGCTTTCCAGGATCGCCTGTGGGGTGTGGTGCGCCTGCAAAGAGGGGTAGTCGCACAGCCCCACGGCGACGGACTTATGTCCGCCATCCATGGGAACGAGGTTGATATTGACGTAGACGAGTAGATCGGATTCCGCGGCCCGGCGATTGATGCGCACGCGCTCGCCCAGCTCGGTCTGTCCCAACTCCACCATGCCGTCGGGATCTTCGCCGTCGTGATTGTAAAGATTGTGCGGATAATAGGCGTCAAAGATTCGCCCACCCACGATGTAGCGAATTTCGGAGGCCGCCATGCGGCGGTGGAACGAGGTGGCGATGATGATGTGGACATCGGTGACACCCCGCGCGGCGAGAATGTCGAGCAGGATGGTCAACACGGATTCCCGTACGTCGGGCCGGGGCATTTTGGGGAGGGGCAAAGAGATGTCATCAATGGCGATGGTAATCTTCATGCCGGGCTGGAGCAGTGCACCGAAGGCGTCCATACCCGCGCAGTGCCCTAGGGCATAGCGGATAGCCCGGTCGCGGTCGGGCACAGGAGGAATCGTCGGTTTGGGATAGACAACCCGCGTGCCCGCGGGCAGATTCACATCGAGCAGGTCTTCGCCGGACCACAGCAATCGTTTGGCCGAATTGGCTTCGAGGTGGACAACGCAGCCTTCGGTCGATACGAGCGCGTTGCGCCCAACTGCATTCGGCGTGGGGTCCCCGAAGTCGAAGTCGGGGACGACTTGTACCCCCTTAGCCGCTGTAGCCATGATTTCGGTTCAAAGATTTACCACCGGCCAACCACGGTCGCTCGCCGCGCGGCGAAGACGACGGTCCGGATTCACGGCGCTGGGCAACCCGACCGCTTCCAGCATAGGCAGATCGGAAAAGCTGTCCGAATAGGCCTTCGAGCGAGCCGTCTCCACATTATACTCGCGGCAGAATCGATGGACGGCGGCGACCTTTTCCTGCTCGGCCAACAGCGGAGAGGCTACCTCTCCCGTGGCAACCCCGTCCTGGTAGACCAATCGGTTGCAGATCAGGTCGTCAAAGCCGAAGTAACGGACCGCCGGGAGGAGTGCGAAATCCAATCCGCCGCTCAGCAGAACGAGGCGAAAGCCCTGTTGGCGGTCGCCACGTAGCGATGCCTGCGCTCCCGGGTAGATTTTCGGCAGAACCTCTGTCTCGAAAAGCTCCTCCGCCTTGGCAGCCAGCCAGTCCTTTCTCATACCCCGGTACTGGCGATAGAAAACCTCATTAAACAAGCGCCGGGAGTAGAGGTCGAGAGCGATCCAGAAAGGAACGGTGGCGAGCAATTTTCCATAGCGCAGAAACGCCTGAGCGCGTAAAGGATGATTCTTGGCGAAAAACGCGTAGCGGGTTACGACATTGCTGGTAACCAGTGTTCCGTCAAAGTCGTAGAAGGCGGCGCGGATGGATTCGCTCATCGGTTCGAGGTGATAGCAGAACGAGCGCTACTGATTTTCGTCGCTCGCGCTTGGTCGCGTAGACTCACGATCGATTATAGCCCGACGATTTGACCGCACCTTTTCGGCCCACCGGGATCGAAGGGAGCCGCGGGCGCAAGCCTGCCGTCAAGATGGTGAATGGCCGCGGGTGGCGGTGTGTTCCCACGAGACCCGTCTTAACACGAAGCCTCGACCGCACCCTTGCGGGTGCGGCTCTGTTGAGGCATGTTCGGCCTTGACCGCACCCTCGCGGCGGGCACGATTAGTTCCTGTTCCCAAAGACATTGCGGAAGTTTTGCCGGTGACGCCAAGCTAGGAAAACAGTCATCAAAGCAGCGTTTCGGGCATGCAGCCCCCCTGCGGCCCCAATTATCAGCAACGTGAAAAAAGTCCACGTAGCTAGTGACGCAATCATGCCGGCCTCAGCCCATCGCCGCCGGCTTCCCAGTAGGCGAACAAGGACAAAAACTGCCAGCGATATGGCCGCCCACCCCGGGAACAAGACAAGCATCACACCCGCCGAGGTGGCCACACCCTTGCCCCCGCGGAACTTCAGCAGCGGCGAATAACAATGCCCGAAAACGGCAGCGAACCCGCAGAGCCACCCGACCACCGGGTCGGTGGGCTCGAGAAACAGCCAGACAGGCAGGTAGCCTTTTCCTACATCGCCGATCAGCGCCAGCACAGCGCGGGGTTTGCTGACGCGCAAGACGTTGTTGAATCCCGGGTTGCCTGAGCCGACTTGGCGGATATCCACGCCGCTGCCCCACATGGCGACCACCGCAAAGGGGACCGAACCGATCGCAAAGCAAGCGATCGCCTTAAGAGCCAGGGCTTCGATCATGAACGCGTTCTCTTTTTCAGCCTATGCATGTTTCGGCGGCTAGTGCCTGGTTGTGAAAAAACGATCGTGGTAAATTGCAACCTTGACCGCAAAAATCGCAAGGCCGGAAACTGAACGGGGCCCGTCCCACACGCGGCCGGAGCCGCGCCCGTGAGGGCGCGGGCCCGCGGGCTTCCGCCCGCCGCTCTGATTCGTGCTCGCGCCCGAGGCGGTATCTCTTCTACCCTCCAAGTTCTCCAATGGCCTTGCGAATGCGATCACGCAGTTTCGCGAGTCCGTTGGGAGAGGCGGTCTCTAATCTCACATCATCCCCTACCGTAACCGAGATCGCGTTCTCCCCGCGTCCGCCGTTGGTCCGGCTCACTGCCTGTTGGGCGCCGATGATCCTTACCGGTTTCAGCGGCGATCCGGCCTCGACGGCCGCCTGAACGGCATCGAGACGAAAGCGGCTTTCCGACGGCGCCGTATCGGCGGGGTTGTCGGCGAAAACGAGCACCCAGTGGCCTTCGAGCAGGCCTTGCCGCACTCGATCTTGTAGGGTGCCGCCGGGCGGTGCGGTCTCTCCGCCGGCAAGAGCGGGAACGAGCGGTTCCAGTAAGAAAGCCATCCCCAGCGGGAGCGAAGTCAAGACCGTAGGCTCCGATATCAAGACGGTCCCTGGAAGGGCCGCTACAGCGGCTAAAGGATCCAGATCCCCGGATCGATTCGCCATCAAGACTGCTCCCGAACCGTTGTCGGCCAAACCGTCGTATCGAGCGTCGACCCGACGCCCTTGCAGCTTGAAAATCAGGCGCGCGGCGGCCCGAACCAGCGGTGCGGCCGAGCCGCGGCCCGGGAGCACTCGGGCCGGCATACCGAATCCGACCCCGACTAGGAAAACGACGGCGGCATCATAAGCGCGGTCCAGCAAGCGCTCCGCCTGCTGTCCGACGAGTTTTGCCCCGCCCGCTAACTGCTCTGACCACAACCGAACCAGTTGCCACCAGGGGGGACGTTTTGGCGCCCTCAGTTTGCCGCTCTCGTAAAGTACGCGAGTCTCGGCCCGCCGAATCTTTCCGCTGGAGGTCTTTGGGACGGTCTGCGGAGGGACGAGTTCCACGTGATCGGGAGGCTGTCCCAGCGCGGCTTCCACGTGCTTGACGACTTGGGTCCGGATGGCGGCCATTTCCTGCCGATCAGCCGTACGCATTTCAGCGACAACGACAAGCTTCTCGGTGCCCGTGTCGCGGTCAAGCGTCCCGAACGCCGAAACGCAACCGCGCCGCACGCCGGCCACCTCGGCCGCCGCTGCCTCGACCTCTTGCGGCGCGATGTTATGACCCGCCTTGATGATGGTGTCCTTCTTGCGGCCGGTGATATAGACCTCGCCGTCAGCCCAGTAGGCCAGGTCTCCGGAATCCATCCAGCCGTCTTCGTTGATGGCAGCCCGCGTAGCTTGATCGTTACGGAAGTAGCCTGCTGTTCTCGATGGTCCTCGAAAAAGCAGCCGTCCTTGCACGCGCTCGCCCAGCGGCCGGTCGCCATCGTCGACGATCTGAACTTCGTGCTCCGCCAGCGGCTTACCGTTGGCCACGAATCGAATGGCTTTGCTTTCGTGTGGCGCCACTGGGACGGCCCGCCCCTGGCGCTCAAAAACGTCGCGGCGGACCGAGTCGATCACAGGCCGCCGGTTGATCGGGGGAATAGTGAGTGCGACGGACGACTCGGCCAACCCGTAGCAAGGCAGGTAGCTCTCGGCTCGAAAGCCGTAGGGGGCGAAGCGTTCGGCAAAGCGCTCCAAGGTTTCCGGCAGCACGGCCTCGGCTCCGTTGATGGCAACCCGCCAGCGGCTCAGATCAACACCCTGGATCAGGTCGTCGGTAATCTTTCTGGCGGAAAGCTCGTAGGCGAAGTTTGGCGCCGGGCAGAGCGTTCCGCCGGAATCACTCAGCGCCCATAGCCATCGTTCGGGGCGGGAAAGAAAAGCCAGCGGCGAGAAGATGGTGATCGGGAAGGCATGAAACACGCTGAAAAGCCATGAGCCGATTAGTCCCATGTCGTGGTAGAGGGGAAGCCAGCTTACGACGATGTCGTCGGGCCGGGCCTCGACCGCCCGGCCGATCGCCTTCACGTTGGCCAGGACGTTGGCATGGCGGAGAACTACGCCCTTCGGATGGCCCGTGCTGCCCGACGTGTATTGGACAAAGAACGTATCGGCAGGCTCCGTCGAGGGTGCGGCTCGACCGGCGCCCCCTTCGCGCAGCGCGGCAACCGTTGTCACTTCCTCCAGACTAGGCAGGCCCAGCCGCATTACCTGCGACACCGCCTTCACGCGCTCGAATGCAATCAGGACACGAACCTCGGCGTTTTGGAGAATCTGCACCTGACGGCGCACATACTCTTCGATTTCATCGGGCCGTGCCGGTGGATAGATGGGAACCGCAATGCCGCCCGCCAGCGCTACTCCGAAGAAGGCATAAAAGAAGTCCTCCGAAGTCGGCAACATGATCGCCACGGCTTCGTTTCGCCGCAGTCCTGCTTCGGCCAAACCGGCTGCCACTTCCGAGGATGCCTCGAGCAGATGGGCGTAGCTGATATCCCGGCCGGAGTCTCCGTCGAGAAGATGCACCTGCACGCGGTCGGGGTTGCGGTCGGCGTGGTGCCGGAGGATCTCGACGAAGCTGCCGACCGACTGCGGGGCGGGTGGAGCCTCCTGGGAGGGCTGCACGATTCGGTAGCGGCCTTCCGGCTTAGTTGTGGGGCCATCTCCGTCAATCGCTCTCAACCAATCGGCCGGTGTTTCGGCCAACTGGGCAACGTCGTCGGCCAGCCGGCACTGAAAGCGCCGCTCCATGCGGACAAGGAGCTCCACGCGCTCCAGGCTGCCGAGGCCGAGTTCTCGATCCAGCAAGGAGTTCAGCGACAGGTTTTCCGCCGCCTGTTCAGAGCCGATCTCGAGCAGCAGCTCACGGACCGTGTCGAGCACCTGGGAGGCCTTGGCGTCCGAAGCTAGCTGGGGAGTTGCCATGTGTGTCGTTTCGCCGGCCGACTAACTCGGGGCCCTCGGTGGGACCGCGCCGTTGTGGGGCGCGGCTTCTGTCCCTGACGGGGGCGGCACGAGAACGTGACGCTACGTCCTATATCTTAAAGGCCCACTGCCGCACGGCCTCGGGTTCTACCCACTTCTTGATGCCTTCGATCTGGTTCCCTCGCCAGTAGCTATCCCAATCGATGCTCTCGGGGTCCCAGGGCAAGCGGCGACGATCTTCTTCGCCGATAGCCGCGTGGGCTTGCCGGATGTTGTGCGACTCGAAAACATAGTGATGGTGCAGGATGAACGGTAGGTACTGCTCCATCGTCTGTTCCCGAAACAGCGTCTGGAGACCCATGGTGCGCAACAAAGACGACCAGGTCGCGAAGGTTCGAACTCCCGGCAGACCGGTCTTCTGGGCAACGTTTTTCGCCAACCCCACCCATTGCTGGGCCCTCCCCAGCCTACGCTCGAGTTTCAACCGCCGGCGCCGGGATTGCGCCTCCGATACGAACCGCCGGCGGCGGAACGGTTCGATCCACCAAAGCGACGGGACGCCGTTCGAGCGGCGTCGCGCTTCCTCTTCCAGACATTCAATCAAAGGTCCCAACAGAAGGGGATTTCGGTCAGCCGATCCGAGCTGATAGACCGGCTCGCTTTCACCACGCAGCAGAAGGGCCCCGACCGTCCAAATCGCGGCGGCGACCAGATCGACCGGGACAACTTCGAGTGGAATATCCTTCCGCGCGGGCCAGACTTTCATCCCGCCCAAGGCCATCAGAACCAGCGGGGCCGCGGTTCGGCCCCCCTCGAGCCAGCCGGGAAAAGGAAAGCGCAAGGCGCTCTCGACGATCGCCGGTCGCACGATAGCGTAGTCGACCTCGGCCTGGGAGGCGACGACTTGTTCCGCCAATGATTTCGTGTAGGTGTAGGTGTTGACCCACCCCCAGCGCTGCGCGCGCCGTTTGCCTAGATCGGCCAGCCGGCGGGCGATGTCACGAGAGCGGTTCGATGCCGGGTCCGGAGCCGTGTTCGCTCCGTTGAGGGCCTGCATGCGGTCCCGGCAAGAACTCAACTCGGCGGCGGGGTCAAAGCTGGAGTCGGCCGCCCCCCGGCGGTAGGGGTAGAATCCCAGGATCGGTTGGGTCTCCTCGACCAAACCCTCCGTTTTCCCGGCAACGTAGCAGGTGGAGACGTGGAGCAGCTTGGCGCCGATCCGCCGAGCGAGCCTTACCATCTGTTCGGTGGAGTCGACATTGGCCCGCAAGGATTCGTCCAGGGGAGGAAAGAATTCGACCAGTCCCGCGCAGTGCACGATCAGACTAACTCTTCCCCTCCACGCCTCGATGTGGGCGGGTTCGTCGGCCGCGTCGAGTTCGCCTAGCTCGGCTGACCAGACGCGAACCTTTTGGCGCACGAAATCGGCGCCGCGGCTTTCAACCACGGTTCTTAGCGCCGGCGACTGGAGGATCTCCTTGTCGAAACGGGCCTCGGCGGCAAGGTTCTTGCGGGGCCGGATCACTACATGCAGGCCCTTCAAGCCGGGGTAGCGTTCCAGCAACATGGCCAGCAGCACCTTCCCCAGAAAGCCATTGGCTCCCGTCAAGAGGATCTCGTGTTGCCGAAAGGTGGCGGCAATGTCGGTCAACCTTTACTCTCCTCCCGGGTGCGAGCTTTATCTCGCAGCCGGCGGACGATGGGAACTTCGGGCGCGGCATGGGGCGGCTACAGTACGCCGGCAAGCGGGCGCGATGAATCGCGCCCCTACACCTTGGCCGTGGGCATTTGGTCCACGGCATGCCGCGATCGTTGGGACGCGCGCCTGGGCTTTCCCCAACCCCCCAGCTTATCGCATACTCTCTGAGAAGTCCGCCGAATCGAGCCCGCCTCGCGTCGAGTTCCGAAACGGCTGAGGAGCGGTTTGGACCGAGACGGTGGCGCCGTTCACTCGCTGAAAAGAGAGCGCCCGATGCCTCCCATCAGCATGAGCACGGCGGGCCCGGCGGTAACGAGAAACATCGAGGGCATGATCAAGAAGAAGATCGGAAAGACAAGTTTCACGCCGACTTTGTGGGCCAGTTCCTCGGCCCGCTGGCGGCGGCGTATACGAATGTAGCGGGCCTGGGAGCGAAGAACTTTTGAAATGCTGGTGCCGAAACGGTCGGCCTGAATCAGCAAGGAAGTGAGGCGGCGCATTTCGACCTCTCCGGTTCTTTGCGCTAGGTTGCGCAGGGCTTCGGCCCGGGTTGCCCCGGCCTGAACCTCACCCTGAAAGACCGAGATTTCATCGTCGAAGACGGGATGAGCCTGCCGAAGATCCTGCCCCGTCTGCACCAGAGCCTGTTCGAGCGAGAAACCGCTTTCCACCGAAATGACCAGCAGGTCAAGAAAGTCGGGCAGACCCAGGTTGACCTGCTGCTTGCGCTTCGTGATCCGACGCTGCAGATACCATTCCGGGATGCGCATGGCGACATAGACGGCCATGGCAACGGCCGGCAAGATTGTGAAAATGTCAGGATTGACGGAGAACAATAAGACCAGCCATACGACCGGGAACAGGACCAGGGAGATCGCCTTCGCACCGTAAAAGATTGACACGGCCGCTTCACCTCGGAATCCGGCTGAGATCAGGTTTCGCCGGGTCGCGCCGCGGTCTTCGTCGGAAGCGGGCATCGCCTTGCCGATATCGATCAGCTTCCCCAGCGTATCGGCGGCCACTCCGCGAGAAGGTTCGCCCATGGGCGGCGGACTCGCTTCCACCGCCGCGCCCGACGCGGGCAGACCCTCACGGTCCCACATGCGGTAGGCGATCCCCGCTACCACAGACAACATCAGGATGAAAAACGTGATCGTCGCCGTAATTAACATGGGATCTACACTTTGATATCAACGATCTTTTTGATCACCAGATACGCCAGCAACTGCCCGCACATGGCCATCATCAACAGAGTTTTACCCACCGGATGATCCACCAGCAGCATGAAATAATTCGGATTGACAAGCATCATGGCTACGCCGACCGCCATGGGCAGCAAGCTCAACACGACGGCGGTGAGGCGTCCGTGGGCCGTCATCGATCGGACTTGGCCCTTGAGCATGGCCCGTTCGCGGATCGTCTCCGAGAGATTGTCGAGCAGCTCATGGAGATTGCCGCCGGTTCTCGACTGAGCCACCACCGCCGAGACGAAAAACTGGATGTCCACGGTGGGCAAACGCTTTCCGAGATTCAGTAAGGCGTCCGACATCGGCAGGCCAAGATTGTATTCGTCAACCGTCTGGCGCACTTCGTGCGACAACGGCGGGCCGGCTTCCTCGGACAACAGCTCGAGCGACATGGGCAACGAGTGACCGGCGACCGCTGAACGAGAGAGGAAGTCGAGAGCTTCCGGAAGCTGCTCTTCTATTTCTTGGAACCTCTTCCGGCGACGGCGACGGATATAGAAAACCGGCGTCGCCGCTCCCACCGCGGCGAGCATCAAGGGAACCGCCAGCGGGAAGAAGTCGAGACTTAAGACGACATTCAGGGTGAGGGTGCCCGCCACCAGCATCATCAGAACGGTTCGTCCCGCCGACCAGCTCATACCCGCCTCGGCCAGCCAAGTTTGCAGTTTCCCCACATAGGGGAATCGAGCGAGAAGCGCGGAGAGGAGCGACAAGGTGCTCAACACTTCGCGGCGAAGGATTCCGGGCGCTTCGGGAGCCGCCGGCTCGGGGGTCTCGAGATTCTCGGCTTGCCGATCCAAGATCTTCCAGGCCGCCGCCGCCGAAGCCGAGCCGACGACAAACGCCCCGACGAAAACAGTCGAATAAGTTGATAGCTCCTGCACCACTTAAGCCTCAACCAGCGAGTTGAAAATGCCTTCGGCCACCGGTTCCTCACCGCGTTGCAGGCGTGGCAGAAACGTCGGCTTGACCCCGGTGGCCTGAAAACGGCCTTCGACTTTCCCTGGGGTGGAAATCCCGAGGTGTTCGAAAACGAACAGTTCCCGGAGTTCCACTTCTCCCTCATGCACGCCGACAGACTCGGCGATTTGGGTGACTCTGCGCGTGCCGTCGCTGAGCCGGGAGATCTGGACATACACTTGAACGGCGGCCGCAATCTGCTTACGGATGGCGGTGGTGGACATACTGGAGTTGGCCAACCCGACCATCAACTCCAGGCGGCTTACGGCATCTTCGCAATTGTTGGCGTGAATCGTGGCCAACGATCCGTCGTGTCCGGTGTTCATCGCCTGCAGCATATCGAGAACTTCATCGCCTCGTACCTCGCCGACAATGATGCGGTCCGGTCGCATCCGCAAGCTGTTGATCAGCAGATGCCGCTGTTTGATCGCCCCTTCTCCTTCGATGTTCGCCGGCCGGGTTTCCATCGCCGCCACGTGCTCTTGACGAAGGTTCAGCTCCGCGGTGTCCTCGATTGTGACGATCCGTTCATCTTGCCCGATGTACTCCGACAGCACGTTCAGCAGCGTCGTTTTTCCTGTTCCCGTGCCGCCGACAATGAGAATGTTGAGGCGTGAACGTACGCACGCCCCCAGCAACTCGAGCATCTCGGCGCTCAGCGTCTCGGTACGGATCAAGTCGATGGCATGCAAGGTGTCTTGGGAGAAGCGGCGAATCGACAGAAGCGGACCTTTGACGGCAATCGGCGGGATGACGGCATTGACTCGAGAACCGTCGGGCAGACGGGCGTCGACCATGGGCGAAGACTCGTCGATGCGGCGGCCTACCTGGGAGACGATCTTCTGAATGATCCGCTGCAGGTGGGCGTTATCCTTGAAGCGGACCGAGGTTTTAACAAGCTTGCCGTTGCGCTCGATGTGCACCAACTCGGG
Source organism: Bryobacterales bacterium (assembly GCA_965206025.1). Lineage (GTDB taxonomy): Bacteria > Acidobacteriota > Terriglobia > Bryobacterales > UBA6623. The sequence goes on from CBDBIU010000005.1 coordinate 1,938,747, forward strand.
CGTTGTCACCAGAATGTCGGAAATCGTGGGATCACTCATGAGCGGCTCGAGCGGTCCCAATCCGAAGACCTCGTTGAGCACTTCTTCAATCAGCCGCTCCTCGACGTCGCTGTCGAGGCCGGCGTTTTCCTCGGCGACCAGCGCCGCCACGGCTTCTCGAACCTCCCGCCGCACCCGGGGGGCGTCAATTTCAGCCAATCGCTCGAGGTTGATGCGTTCCACCAGGCGGCGATGGATGCGGTGCTTTAACTCCATATGCTCGGGCGAGGGCTGGGACCTTACCGAGCTGCCCGCTTGATCGGCCCGGCCGGGATCGGTGTCAACTTTGGTGGGAGAGTCGGCCATAACCCGTGGATCACTTCTTGCGCAGGGCGGCGACGTCGGCTTCGCCCTTGCTCTGGGTGGTCGACGGCCGCGGCCCGGCCGGAATCCGGGTCTTGCGGCGACTCGAGCGCGCCGGCGACCGTTTGGTCAGGTCCGACAGACGGCCGCCCGAGGTGATATGGACCTCACCGTCCAGGGGATTGCGCAACGCCAGCCGGACGAAGCCCGCATGATCGGCAATGCTAAGAGCCTCGGCATCTTCGGCATTCACCAAAAGAGTCGCCACCGGACGGTCGCTTCGCTTGCCGTCGCTGACCGGCTCGCGGCCCGTCGCCAAGACTTCGATGTTCTGCAGGATGGTCTTGACGTGGAGCTTTGAGTTTCCGTCCGAGGGGGGACCGTCGGAGACCATCACATCCACCCGGTCGCCCGACTGGAAGAGGAAGTTGACGCCGGAGTACTCGGACACGTTTACGGAGACGGCTCGCATCCCTCGCGGGATTCGTCCGGCAGCGCCTCCCCGACCGCTGATCGAAAACCGTGAGTCCATGAGCGGCTCTTGTCGGCTAACGTCGTAGGAGAGGATCTTGCCGACCAGGGCCGTTGGTTCGGTAAGAGCCCAGGCGGGAAGGTTCTCGCCGGCCCAGGGTGCTACAGCTAAGTCGTCGGGATCCAGTTGCGTGCCGCGTTCGAGATCGCGCGCGGCCACGACGATCGAGTGCCGGATCTCGATGCCGCGGTTTTTATTCTCGGCGCTCTCTGAAAGAAACTGATAGAAAAGATACGTTGACGCCGTAGCCGCTACCAACCCCACGCCGATGACGATCAGTAGTTTCTTTTGCATACCTTCCTCGCCTCGAACGCCGCCTACCGATAGCTGCCGCGGCTCATGCCGACAGACCGTTCAGCCTGGCGGAGCATTCAGCGTAACCCCGCGCCCGGGAGGCAAACGGAGCAAGGTCGACTCCTGGCCGGCAGCTACCTTATCGTCAGCCCAGGCAGGTCCGAAAAGATGGATAATGCTCGTAAAGCTATAAAGAGATACACGAACCCCTCAAAAGGGGCTACTCAGTTTCAATGTAGGCAACACCGCTGGGGCGAGGAATCGGCGATTCACACTAGGGCCTTGGGTAATTCCCCCTACGGTTCCCGAACGCCGCTGTAGCACCGGCCGCGGCCAGTTTGCGCGGCGCCGCGAAGCGGCTTTTAAAGCGCTCATAGCATAGGGGATGAGTCGCCCGCTCTCGGACCGTTGCGTGGCTACGCCGCGTTTCTCGCCGCGTACTGGGTAGATGAGGCGCAAGGCCCGGAGGCCGGGGATCGCGGCAACAATGCTTGTGTACATCGCCCAGCGTAGAGTATGTCGACAAGCGGGGCGCGGTGAATCGCGCCCCTACATCCCTGAGGGCGGGCATTTGCCTCCACTCCCGCTGGTCGCTGGTGAGAAAGGAGGCTACGCCTCCGCTGGGCGTCTGCTTCATCAGTGCGATTCCATCAAAAGTTTTTATTGGGATAAATAAGATGCGGGGTGGCCCCGGCCACTATGGTAGGATTGACGTTTTTCGACACTGGGCCGGCGGGACTCTACGGCGACGCGTGAGGGTGACCCGCCCGCCGTGTGAGAGAACCGAATGAAAGAGACGAAGACTCCCGACGAGGTCTTGGCGTTTGCGGAAGAAAATGAAGCCCGCATGCTGGACTTGCGTTTCGCCGACCTGCCGGGACTCTGGCAGCACGTCACTTTCCCCATCTCGCAGCTTTCCGAGAGCACCTTTGTGGACGGCTTCGGCTTCGACGGCTCGAGTATCCGCGGATGGCAAGCGATCAGTGAAAGCGACATGCTGATCGTACCCGACCCGAGCACCGCGATGATGGATCCGTTTACCGATGTGCCGACGCTGGTGATGATCGCCAACGTCGTGGATCCGATCACCAAGCAGCACTATGCACGGGACCCGCGCTGGATTGCCCAGAAGGCCGAGCAGTACCTGCGCTCCACCGGTATCGGCGACCTGGCGTATTTCGGCGCCGAGGCGGAATTCTTCATCTTCGACAACATCAGTTTCGATCAGTCCCATCACTACGGTTTCTATTACATCGATGCCGAGGAAGGCCGCTGGAACTCGAGCCGAAAGAACGACAATCTGGGCTATCGGCCACGCTACAAAGAGGGTTACTTTCCCGTACCCCCGACGGATCACCATCAGGACATCCGCACCGAGATGGTCATGACCATGGAGCGTTGCGGGCTGAAGATCGAATGCCATCACCACGAAGTGGCCACCGGCGGGCAGGGCGAGATTGACCAGAAGTATGACTCGTTGGTTCGCTCCGCCGACAACATGATGGTCTACAAGTACGTAGTGCGCAACGTGGCCTTTCAACACGGACGCACGGTTACTTTCATGCCCAAGCCCTTGTGGAATGACAACGGCAGCGGCATGCATACCCATCAAAGCCTGTGGAGGGACAGCGAGCCGCTCTTTGCGGGTGACCAGTATGCCGGGCTGAGCGAGACCGCTCTGTACTACATCGGGGGGCTGCTCAAGCACGCCCCGGCGGTCGTGGCTTTCGCGGCCCCAACGACCAACAGCTTCAAACGGCTGGTGCCGGGCTTCGAGGCGCCGGTGAACCTGGCGTATTCCCGGCGCAATCGTTCGGCGGCGTGCCGCATCCCGATGTATTCGTCGGATCCGAAGGCGAAGCGCGTGGAATTCCGACCGCCCGATCCGGCTTGCAACCCCTACTTGGCGTTCGCAGCGATGTTGATGGCCGGTCTTGACGGTATCCAGAACAAGATTGATCCGGGCGAGCCACTCGATAAGGATATCTACGATCTATCACCGGAAGAGCTGCAGCAGGTACCCGCCTTGCCCACTTCGCTTGACGGCGCTCTGGAGGCTCTCGAAAAGGACCATGAGTTCCTGACAAGGCAAGACGTCTTTACCGAGGAAGTCATCGAGACCTGGATCGACTACAAGATGAAGAAGGAAGTGGATGAAGTGCGCCAAAGGCCCCATCCCTATGAGTTTTCGCTGTATTACGACATCTAGAGCTTGGCTGCGAGAGGTTCGGGTTACCGGAGAGGGGCATGGTTAATACAGCCACCGATTTTCGTCGCCCGAATCATACTAGGGCTTGCGGCTAGGCCGAGTGGAGTTTATAATTCTCAGTTTTCGCGCCCTCTCCGGCGGCTGATCGAAGACTCAGCTTGTTCCGATGGGGGCGACAAGAAGCACCAACTTATGCGCCAGACAGGAGAGAATCGAATATGCCCAAAACGCCAACCGACGTGAGGCAACTAGCCGAGAAAGCCGACGTCAAGATCGTCGATGTGAAATTCATCGATCTGCCCGGAGTATGGCAGCATTTCTCGTTCCCGGTCGAGGACCTCACCGACGACATCTTCGAGGACGGTCTCGGATTTGACGGCTCCAGCGTCCGGGGATTTCAAGAGATCCAAGAAAGCGACATGCTACTTATCCCCGACGCGAATACGGCCCGTGTCGACCCGCTACGCTCCGTGCCGACGTTGAGCCTCATCTGCAATGTGCAAGATCCGATCACACGCCAACCCTATAGCCGCGACCCGCGCTACATCGCGCAGAAAGCCGAGACGTATCTGCAGGGATCCGGCGTGGCCGATCTCAGCTACTGGGGACCGGAAGCGGAGTTCTACGTCTTCGATGATGTGCGCTATGATCAAGCCGCCAACAGGGCCTTCTACTCTGTCGATTCGGCCGAGGGGGCCTGGAACACAGGAAGAGCCGAGGGTCCCAACCTGGGCTACAAGCTGCGGCACAAAGAAGGCTACTTCCCGGTTCCGCCGGCCGATTCACTGCAAGACTTCCGCTCGGAAGTGATCCTTCGCCTGAAAGAGTTCGGCGTCAGGACCGAGGTTCACCACCATGAAGTGGGGACCGCGGGTCAGGGCGAGATCGACTTGCGCTACGACACGTTGACCAGTATGGCCGACAGCGTCATGTACTACAAATATGTTCTTCGCAACGTCGCCAAGCAGCACGGCAAGACGGTGACCTTCATGCCTAAGCCAATCTTCGGTGACAACGGCTCGGGCATGCACGTACACCAGAGTCTGTGGAAGGACGACGCCAACCTCTTCTATAGCGAATCGGGCTACGGGCTGCTAAGCGAAACCGCCATGCATTATATCGGGGGGATTCTCAAGCACGTACCGGCTCTACTGGCCCTCTGTGCTCCGACGACGAACTCCTATCGGCGGTTGGTGCCCGGCTACGAGGCTCCCGTCAACATAGCCTATTCACAGCGAAACCGCTCGGCCTGCGTCCGCATCCCGATGTATTCGACGAGCCCGGCCGCGCGGCGCATGGAGTTCCGTTGTCCGGACCCGTCCTGCAATCCGTATCTAGCCTTTCCAGCGCTGCTGATGGCGGGACTGGATGGCATTCTCAACAAAATCGATCCGGGCGACCCGATGGACAAAGATCTCTACGATCTGGCGCCCGAGGAAGCCGCCGCGGTCAAGAGTACGCCCGGCTCGCTGGGCGAAGTGCTCGATGCGCTCGAGGACGACCACGAGTTCTTGCTCCGCGGCGACGTGTTCACCCAAGACGTCATCGACACGTGGATCAGCTACAAGAGAGAGAAGGAACTCGCCGAGGTCAACCTGCGGCCCGTGCCGTACGAATTCTACCTCTACTACGACCTCTAGTTTTTGCTAGCTGCGCGGCCCGTCGGAAAGCCGACCGGCGGGCCTCGCGGTTTCCCCGGCCGCTACAAATAATACCCCCTCAATGCCGACCACCCCATCCCTCGTGAGAAAGGCGGGCTAACCGCCGTGGGCGGCTTGCCGTAGACAAGCAGCGCCTTTCTCCGTGGGGCCGGCTCGCGTTCCGTGTCGGCGCGGCCGCGAAAGACCGGCGAGATCGCCGGTCTATGTCGCCAGGAGGCGTGCGCCACGAGAGAAGCGGACCGTTCCCGCCGCGGTTCCAAGTAGGGACCGGCACTCCTGCCGGTCTTTCGCGGGCGGTAGCCCTCGGGGTGCGCGACGTGTCGCGCCGTAGATGACCAACGGCGCCACGCGAGCAAAGATTCGTTGGTTCCATCACAGCATGAACAACGAGTATCGCCTCAAGCGGGCGCGATCAATCGCGGAGTGGGGTCTTTTCCGATACGATCAGCCGGGCTTTGACGGGAGGCATTCGCAGGGGCACGCGTTTGGTTCGGCGCGTGGCCAGCTCCGAGGAAGACGCTATTTCAATCTCGTATTCCGCGGGCTCGGCCGAAGAGTCAGCTTCGCACAGCAGCTGGAACTTTTCGACATCCCCAGAAACTTCGACCGTCGGGCAGGATACGTGAAGCGGCAGGTTATCGGCTCGGATCGTTACCGGCGAGAAAAACTCAGGTTCCCGCCGTACTTGCCCGACAAATGCCGCCGATGCGCCCGCACGGATTGTAACCTCGGCAGGCACGTCGATTTCAAACCCATGCACCACTTCAAAGGTGACCGCCGGAGCCGTGACGATTTCCTTTCGTCCGTCAACGAATATCTCTCCGCTCAGGACGGTGTCGAACTTTACGGGCCGGGTTCTCTCCGTAGTCAACACGGTGAACACGCCGTGGTCCGGGCCTTTTTCCATGACCGTCTGGTTGAGCCCAAAGCTCGAGGGGGCAAAAGCCTCCTCGATTTTCGACGGGGGTGAAATACCCGCTTGGCGTGAGATGAATTTCCATTTGAGATCGTGCTCCATACCGAGAATCAGCCGCACATACTTGGGACTTAAAATCTCCAAAGCCGTGGGTTGTTCCTTGACCACCATGGACGGCAGATCCATATTGAGCCAGGGGGCGACAAAAGGCTCTTGGTTGGCGCCTTCAATAGCTGTCACCAGGCCGGGGCCTCGGGCTGGTCGGCGAATGATCTTACCGCTTTCGGTTACCCCCTCTCCCCAGACAGTCAGGTCAAGCGCCCTGGGCCTTGCACCGGGTCTTGGGCTGAGGGTAAACGATGCCTTTCGGAAGCTCAGGCTCTGGACGGCCCCCGCCGTATTGGGTTTGACGGCGATGTTTCCTCCATCGAATAGGAGGTCGTCCGGCAGATTGGGGATACTCAACCGAATGGGTCCGGTATAACCACGCCGGTTCGCCACGACGGTCACCGACGCGCTTCCCGAGAGCGGGATGTTGACGTAGGGCGTGGTCAACCTAAGCGTGAAATCCGGCTCTTCCTTCCTCGCGAATAGACGATAGCCGTAACTCCCGCCACCGCGTCCCAAGAGGTCTTCCACGGTTAGCTGAACTTCATGAACCTGTTCGGGAACCGTTAACGAGAGGGAGGGGTCTTGGCCGGTCGTGGTGCTGAAAACGACCGCAAAAGGACTCTGTTCGGGTTTGGCGACGCCGGCCGACACCAGTTTCTTGCCCTCCGAGTTATAGACGGTCAGCAAAGCGTAGAGCTGCGAAGTGCCCAGCGATGCGGCGGTCAGTTCGAATTGCCAGTACTCTCCGGGCGTGACCGCTAACCGATAGCGATCGATTTCCCCCGGCTCGGATAGGCGGCCGTTCATGACGACCTCGGGTTCCAGCGTCTTCACTGTGTGGCCGGATGGCTCTAGAGTCTCGGCGTTGTCGCTGACGACGAAACGAAACGGCAAACTGCCCGCCTCGCCCGGCACCGAGACGCTTGTGAAATTCTCGGTCTCCCCCAGCAGGGTCAGATCGGGCCGTACGGTGATCGGCTTCGCCAGATTGCCGCCCGAGAATTCTACCTCCACTTCACCCCCTCTCTTCCAGCCCAACGGGAAGATGCCCTCCGCGTAAGTGAACGCACCGATCTTTAGCCGATAGAAGTTCTCCTCCTGCTCGCTGAACCGGGAATCGTGAAGTTCCACGAAGTAGTCCCCCGACCGCGGTAAGGCAACCTCCAGGCGAGAGTCCACCCCGAGGCCGCGGGCGTCGTCGTTCCTGGCGATGACGTCGCCAGCTGAATCCACGACACGGATTACGGGGTCCACTCCCGACCCCGCCCGGCGTGCCTCGACTTCGAAAACCAGCCGTTGACCGGCCTCACCCGGAAAGCGGTACCAGTCTCGATCGGCGCCATCGAGGGCGCCGTTGATCGTCACTGGGATTTCGACGACCTGAGCCAGAGGGGACGAGTCGTTCTCCGACTCCTCTTCCCTCACCCGCGGGAATGCGCCGACACTAAAGAAAAGCAGGTTGGTCAGGCCGTCCGGCGTTTGAACCCTGATGGGATAGAGGTCGACCGGGGCGTCGGGGTTCAACTCAACAATGAAAGGCAACTCGATCCCCCGACGCTTGGGATCTCTGGAGGGCGTGAGTCTGGTCAGCGTCCCTGGGAGGTTGGTCAGAACCTTGGCTTCATCCGACAGCCCCGTGCCCACGAGCGTCAAGGCAAAAACGGCGCCTTTTTGCGCGCCGCGGGGCCTCAACTCGCTCAGCCGTGGACCCGTGGAATGAGCGGGGACCGAAACAAGCAGTAGAAAGGCGCAAAGAGCGGAAATCCTCATCGCTGGGTCCCGAAACCTAGGTGCGTAAAGCGGCTTCGATCGAGGAAGCTACTTGTAATCGGAAACGACCTTTCTGAGCTGCTCACCGTTCTCCTTCAGCCAGCGGTAGAGAATCAAGATCTCGGTCCCGATACAAAAGTGACGCACACCGAGATCAAGGTAATATTTCGCTTGGTCCAGCGAGTCGATCTCGGCGCGGGGCGTGACTCCCTTGTCGAGCGCGGTGCGGATCACTCGGCGCTCAATCTCCTTGATTTCTGGGTCGGACCATTTGCCGGGGCGTCCCACGCTCATGGCATAGTCTCCGGGTCCCCATTGCACCATGTCGACGCCCTTCACCGAAAGGGCCTCCTCCAGGTTCTCGACGGCCCCCCTCTTCTCGATCATCATGGCGACGACAACGTTGCGCAGGTACTCGGCGAACTCGGGGGTACCGATACCGTCCATGTAACTTACCCGCCGTATCCCGACGCCGTGGACGCCGCCATCTTCGGGGGTTTCGGGCCGCACCGCTCGCACGCATTCCTCAAAATCCTCCACGGTTCGGCAGTCGGCAAACAGGACGCTCTGAAAACCGGCGCCGATCGCCCGCTCGGCCAGAAAGCGGCGCGGTTCCTGATCGATCTTAATCATCGACGACAAACCTTGCAACTCGGTCGCGCGGCAAAAATTGTCCATCGAGTTCAGGTCAAAGGGCGCATACTGAGCGACGAACTCCACGTAGTCGAACATGCCGGTATGGCCGACGATTTCGGCGATCGAAGGCCAGCTGCTATGGATGTGCGTGCCGATGCTCGGCTGATCGGCGTCGAGGAGTGCTCTGAGCTTGTTCGGGCGCATGATGAGGTCTCCGCTTGCTGGGGGGATATCTGTCGGTCCGGGACCGGCCCGGATTCCCGAGTCTTACTGATGTTCGCAAAATACAGTGACCAATACCAGCCGAAGACACGCGATGCTGGAAAGGGCGCGACATGTCGCGCCCGTACAAACGGCTCTTCCGGGTTTTTAGTGGGTGGCCAACGGGTAGCCGGCTCCTCCATCCTGCCGACCCGACGTCGCCCGCAGTCACATCGGAGCCCAAAAGGCGGCCAAGAAATCCCCAAATACCCTACACGCCAGTCCGGTCGTGGGCAACTCGTAAAGGGAATAAGACACTGATAAACAGGGAGTTATCTCTTTGAGTGTGGCCACTGGATGACAGTTGTGGATCTGCATTTCACAGCCTTCGGGAGACTGTACGACTACCTGCCAGCAGCCTTGCTCTACTCGTAACCCTTTGTTTATCAGTAATTCTTTTTGGCCAACGCAGTCGCCGCCCGGCCTTGGGGGCCGTAGAGTTGTCACGAAGCCCTTGAATGGCACCGAAGCAGGCTCCGGGAGGTCGGCCTCACAGTGGCGAGGGATCCGTCACTCACCGCCGCCAGCCACTAAAATCCCAGAAGAGCCGTACAAACAAACGCGATCGTTCGTCCGCCTTGTGAATGCGCGGTGGTCTGCCGAAAGCCGAGCCTATCACTATATTTTGCGAAACTCAATAGAATCAGGCCCGACGGAATTGTACCCCGCGGCGCGCTGGAACACAACGGTCTGGCCACGGGAAAGTAGGCGGCGGCTTCAAGGACAGGCAGCGCCGCGCCCGGAAGGGTGCGGTCGAGGCCGCGTGAGCATACCGGGTGCCGCGTGAACGCGACTGGTTTGGGTTGACGAGGCGAGCCAAAACCTTGTCGCGGCAAGCGAGGTCATTTGCACCTAGCGACCTAGCGGGCGCGTACCACGTACAGAAATCCGGCGGCTGTGGGCCCGCTTACGTCGCGCTACGAGACTATCCTGAAAGGGGGGGTGCCAGAAGGAGCATCAATCTCGGCGAAGGGAAAAAAAGGAATGAAGCAGGCCAAATATCTCGTAACCTATATTGTTTCAGTGGCTTTAGAAATATATTCATGTCGCCCGAGAGGTTTGCGGCGGGTCCAAGTGTCCCCATTGTTTCCGTCACCGTACCTTCAGCCGGGGCAGCCTAAGCGTTGCCTCCCACCACATCGAGCAACCCCGGCGTTGTTCCGCCGCGGCCTGTGTTAGGTTGGAACCGTGATGCGAGTTACGCTGTTGCTGGCCTTTGCCGCGTGGGCGGGCGCGTTCACCGACGGCGGGGCTGACCGTCTGATGCCGCTTAGCGGCACGCCGCCCTATCCGCCCGACAATCCGCCGTCCGTCGAAAAGGTCCGGCTCGGCGAGATGCTCTTTTTCGAGGAGATGCTCTCGGGCAACGGACGCCGCAGTTGCGGCACTTGCCACAAGCCGGAGCTGCTGTTCATGGACGGCCTCAGCCGCGCCTGGGGCCTGCACGAATCGGAGTTGTCCCGCAAGACGCCCAGCCTGCTCAATGTCGGTTGGCAGCGGCAACTTTTCTCGGACGGGCGGGCCAAGACTTTGGAGGAACAAGCGGCGTTCCCGCTTCGCCACCCTCGCGAAATGAACTTGGACCCCGCCGCGGGCGCACAGAGGGTTCAACGCGAGCCCCGATATCAAGAGCTATTCGAGCGAGCCTTTCCCGGCCGGCCCGTGACTTTCGAACTTGTCGCCAAGGCGATCTCGACTTATGAGAGAACGCTCGTCTCCTATGACAGCGATCTCGATCGCTACTTGACGGGGGACGCTGACGCCTTGACGGCCCCCGCCAAGCGCGGGATGGCGCTCTTCACCGGCAGGGCCGGCTGCATTTCCTGCCATCACGGCCCGCTGCTGACCGACCACCAGCTCCACTACACCGGCGTACCGGAGAGAGAAGGGGATTCCGATCCGGGAACGAAGCACAAAACGGCCAGCCTGCGCGACGTTGCGCGGCGCTATTCGTTCATGCACAACGGTTACTACTTGAGACTCTCCCACGTCATCGACCACTACCGCCGGGGAGGGTCGGCGCCGCCGGGGGTGCGAAGTGAAGCGCCACCGATCGAACTTGGCGAGGACGAAAGAACGGATCTCATCGCGTTTCTTGAATCCCTCAGCGGCCGCATCACCCAGATCGCCGTTCGCCCCCGCGATCGCGTCGGCGGCCGGAACGCCCTTCAACAAAGTGAAGCACCCTCTGCCGACAGAGGCCCCCAGGACCCCAGCTATTTGAAGTAGGCTGCGTGCTTGTTTCGCACACAGGGGTGGACGGGGATTCCCGCCATCGGGCTATCGGGATCCCGGCTCTCGCCTTCTTCGGATTGCGGTAAAATCGGAATCCGCGTTACCAAACGGCTGACGCAACACGCAACACAAAAGGAGAATCCATGGCCACCGTTGATGAAATCGGTCCGGATCTGTATCGCATCTCGATCCACGTGCCCGCGTTTGACCTACAGTTCAATCACTTCCTGATCAAAGACGAGCAACCGATGCTGTTTCACGCGGGTCTGAACGGGATGTTCGATCAGCTGCGCGAAGCGGTCTCGGGGATTATCGATCCCGCGGAGCTTGGCTGGATCGGCTTCAGCCACTTCGAATCGGACGAGTGTGGTTCTTTGAACCGTTGGCTCCAGGCGGCGCCTCGGGCGCAGCCGGTTTGCAGCGAGATTGGGGCTCTGGTCAGCGTGAACGACTTCGCGACCCGTCCCGCCAAGGGAATGACCGACGGGGAGGTCCTGACGACAGGCAAATACCGCTTTCGCCTCTGCCGAACTCCCCACCTGCCGCACGGCTGGGACGCGTCGGTGATGTTCGAGGAGACCACCAAGACGCTGCTGTGCTCGGACTTGTTTCACCAAGTCGGCGATGTCGAAGCCCTGACCGAGTCCGACGTGGTGGGACGAAGCCGCGAAGCGATGAAGGCCTACCAAGCCGGGGTCCTCGCGGACTACGCGCCCTACACGCACTATACGGACCGGCTGTTCCAAAAATTGGCTGCTCTGAAACCCGAACGGCTGGCCATCATGCATGGATCGAGTTTTGAGGGCAACGGGGAGCAGGCGCTCAACGATCTGGGGGGCGCTTTTAAGGAGGTCTTCGGCGCGGAATAATTCGCGAGGGACGGATTAGGCGCTCCGGCCGACTGGCGCGCCCGGCATGAAGACACAGAGAAGGAAAGCATGAGCGAAAACACGGAACTCACTCCCGAGAAAGTCCTGCACCTCGGCCTGGGCTTCTCGGGCTCGAAGACATTGCTGAGCGCCATCGAGCTGGCGCTTTTTACCGAGCTGGCCAAGGGACCCCTGGAGGCCGACGCACTGCGGGAGAAACTGGGGCTTCACTCCCGAGGCGCACGGGATTTCTTCGACGCTCTCGTCGCGCTGGGGATGCTCCGGCGAGACGGCGGCCGCTACGCAAACACTCCTGAAACGGACCTGTTTCTGGACAAAGCGAAGCCGTCTTACCTCGGCGGCATTCTCGAGATGGCCAACGAGCGGCTGTATCCCTTCTGGGGCTCGCTGACGGAAGGATTGCGAACGGGCGAGCCGCAAAACGAGATCAAGAAGGGAGGCAAGGGCCTTTTCGAGGCCATCTACGGCGACCCGCACCGCTTGCGGCTTTTCCTGGGAGCCATGACGGGGCTCAGCATGGGCGCGTCCAAAGCGATCGCGGCGAAGTTCCCCTGGGGCAACTACAAGACTTTTGTCGATGTCGGCGGCGCGCAAGGAGGGCTTCCAGTGGAAGTCGCGCGGGCGAATCCCCACTTGACCGGCGTCAACTTCGACCTGCCGCAAGTAGAGCCGATTTTTGAGGAGTACGTCGCGGCCCACGGCTTGGGCGAGCAGTTAGGTTTCAAGCCCGGCAATTTCTTCGAGGATCCGATTCCTTCGGCGGATGTCGTCGTCATGGGCCACATCCTTCACGACTGGAACCTCGAAGAGAAGCACATGCTGATCCGCAAGGCCTACGACGCCCTTCCCGAAGGCGGTGCCTTCATAGCCTTTGAAGCGCTCATTGACGACGAGCGCAGCAAGAACGCGTTTGGGCTGCTGATGAGCCTGAACATGCTGATTGAAACTCCGGGCGGGTTCGATTACACCGGTGCCGATGGGTCCGCGTGGATGCGAGAGGCCGGGTTCCGCGAGACCCGCGTCGAACATCTCGTCGGCCCCGATTCGATGGTCGTGGGAATCAAGTAACGGCCAAAGCTTAATCTTCACACGGGGGAAAATCACGCGTTTCACGACTCTCTCTGTGAATGCGCTTGCCATAGCGCAATGAGCAAAAGCGTCTCAGCCGCTCCGACAGCTCGTGACTTAGTATTCCGTAAGCGCGCATGGCATAGTGCATCCAGGCGAAAACCGCTGAGCCCGGCAACCGCGCGACAGGCCCAGCCTCGCTCTTCCGCATCGCCATGAGAAAACTCAGTTCGGTCCTATTCTTAGTTTTCGGTCTGACGGCGGCTCTGACTCTGAGCCAACCGCAACCCTTCTTGCCCGACCTCTCCGCCGCGACCCCTCCGCCGGGCGCCAAGGGACAAAACAAGGGCGGACAGATTACGCTGCGGACTCTGCCGCTGCCCACGAGCGCGTCTTTTCCGCTGGCCGTCCGGCGCATAGGGCAGTCGAACGACAGCCGCTACATCGCCCCGCTGATCGACGTTATGCCGTTTACCAGGAGCCGGGACAATTTCGCCGTCCTCGGCCGAGCATTGGGGAACCTAACGGGGGAGAGAATCGATCGCTGGGAGTCCCCTTGGCACGACCTGATGGTCTGGTACGGCGAGCGCCCCAAATTGAGGCCGCCCCCGGGGTACATCGGCTGGAAGGGACAACTGTTTTCACTGGTCGACCCTCGTTTCCGACTGTTCCTCTACGATCGGGCGCCGGCGTCGATTCGGGTGGAAGAGATTGTCTGGGGCGGCGTCGTGGTGGACGGCCTTCCCGCTCTGGTCAACCCTAAGACGACCGGCGCCGAAGAAGCCGGCTACTTGCGCGATACGGAGGCGGTCTTCGGCGTCAGCATCAACGGGGATCATCGCGCGTACCCGCTGCGCATCCTCGACTCGCACGAGATGGCCAACGACGTCGTAGGCGGCAAGCCGGTGACGCTGGCCTATTGCACGCTTTGCGGCGCGGGTATTCTCTTCGACACGGCGGTTGGCGAAACCAGCTACGAGTTCGGCTCGTCGGGCCTGCTGTATCGCTCGAACAAACTCATGTACGACCGCAAGACGCGCAGCTTGTGGAATCAGATCACCGGCGAACCTGTGGTCGGCAAGCTTGTCGGCAGCGGCATCAAGCTCCCTGTCCTGCCGATTGTGCTGACCTCCTGGGGAGAATGGAAGCGCCGACACCCGGACACCTCGGTGCTAAATCGCGAAACCAAATACCGCCGCGACTATGCGATCGGCGCTTTCTACGGGGACTACTTCGCCTCCCCAAACACCATGTTCCCGGTCTGGAAGCGGAGCCAAGCGTTTCCGAAAAAAGAGCGCATTTTTGCCATTCGTATTGACGGCGTCCCGAAAGCGTACCCCCTTCACGAACTCAACCGCGGCGGGGGAGTCGTCAACGACACATTGGGATCGAAACCGCTGGTCGTAATCTATCGCGACGCCGTGGGACGAGTCGCCCTACCCGAGACTTGGCGCCAAACGCTAACGCGGCTCGGCGGCTCTCGGTCGGACATCGCCTTCGCCAACGACCTCAACCTGAAGACCGCGCGCAAGGTTATCAAGAAACGAAAGACCCTCCTCAACGACCTGACGGCGGAGATGCTTCTTGCCATGCCGACCGAAACCCGGCTGGCCTTGCTTACCGAACGCACCCCGAAAGAGAAGAAAGGCTCCGAAGCCCGCAAGGGCATGTTCGCGCCCGACTTCCGCAACGAAGTCGCCCTGCGCGGACTGATCGGCGAGACGCGGGCTTACGAGCGCGGCCCGCGGCGCTTTCGATCTTCCGACTCTTCAGACAAGCTACTCGACGAACAGGGCCGCGGCTGGCGCGTCACCGAGTCGGCCCTGGTCGGCCCCGACGACGAGCGCCTCCCGCGCCTCGGCGGCCACCTCGCCTATTGGTTCGGCTGGTTTTCCTTCTTCCCGCAAACGGAAGTCTACAAAAGCGAACGCGCGTACGGCGTTCTTCACCCCTAGAGGGTGTTGGCCAGGATTTCCATTTTGGCCCTGGCACGGTGAAAGTATACACCCGCGCTGCCCCGCATACCACGTCTTTTCGCGCTGAACCCTGCACATGACCTCCACCGGTAGGCGCCAGGGCTCGTCCATCCGCTCACAGACGTTGATTGAGCGGACTGAACGGCGCTCCGGCCGACACTGCTCCTTGCGAAACCTTTTGGAGCCGAAAACTGTTGATCCTCGCCCGGTCAACGCTACCCGCTTGGCAGCGGCAGCGCCCAGATCCTGTGCAGCATGTCGCCGAACAGCCTGCGGTTCAAATGTCCTTCGGCCAGCAGCAGCCAGTAATACCGCGCGTGCTTGACCAGCCGACCGCCGGTCTTCATCAACCTGTGTTGCAAGCTCGTCAGCGACCAGCTCTTGATCCTTGGTGGCAGTCCCAGCCGCCGCCACAGGTTGCCCAGGTTGTAGGCCAGCACACTCAACTGCAAGCGCACTTCGTTCGCCCGGAAGCGATGGCACGACAGCCTGGTCCAATGCGTCGCCTGCTTGCCTTCTTTAATCCACTGCTCGGCCGTCCCGCGCTTGTTGTAGAAGCGCACCACGGAGCGGCTCGGCAGAGTCAGGTTGGTGACGATGAAGTTGTCCCGTGGAAACAGCTCCCCAGCGTGATGCTCCACCTTGGCCACGACCCTTCGGGCCTTGCTCCAGCTCGCTGCCCGGTAGAGAAAGCTCCTGTAGCGCACCAAAGGCTTCCGAGTGGGTCTTCCCACCGGCCGCACCAACAGCTCGGCAACTTCACGCCGCAGGTTCTCGTTCGCCGGAAGGCGGATGGCATACTTCACGCCACGCTCCTCCGAAGCCTCGTAAATCTCTGGCTTGGCAAAGGCTGCATCCCCCCGGAAGGCAACCTCTTTGCCATGGTTCTGCTGACGTTCGATCTCGGGCAGGAGCAGTTCATCCCAGTCCTCAGCGCTGTGCACATTGCCCGGACGGAGCTTGGCCGCCAGACAGTCGCCGTGACTGTTGAACAGCAACAGCGGGTGGTAGCAGACGGACTCGAAATGGCCGTTGTAGGCGCTGCCTTCCTGTTGGCCGTGGACGGGGCTTTCCGTCGAGTCCATGTCCAGAACAACCCGCTCGGAGTTGTCTTGGGTCTCGGCTTGGGCGAGCAGCTCCCGGTTCAACGCCATCAACCCCAGCAGGTTCTCTTCGCTCGCCAGCATCTCCGTCTCGAAGCTGTGGAGCGTCGAGGTCAAGGCCGCACCGCGATCCCAGATTTTCTGCGAACCGATCAGCCGAAACGTCGGATCGATCGAAACCCGCGCGGCGTCGTTGAGGTCCTCGTAGCCCGCCAAGCGGCTGTAGACCGACTGCCGCAACAGATCAGCGAGCGTGAACTGCTTGTTTGTGCCTTGCCGGGAGTCGCTGACATGCTCGTCAATCAGTTCTCCGAACCCGAGCCGTTCGTCCAGTTCGCGAACCAAAATCAAGCCACCGTCGGAAGTGACGTGCGATCCTTGGAAATCGACTTTGAGAAGTCCATTGAAAGTTAGCTGGAACGGCTTTGTTTCTTTTTCACCCATTGGGTGTTGGCCTCCCTGGCGTCCTCATCGGGCTCTAGCCCCTATGAATAAAGACGCTGAACGCCACCGCAAAGTCGGAATGTCAAACTCAAAGCGAAAATCGAGGTCAAAAGTACAGACGGTCCCGCTCGCGTGAGACTTCTGACTCCTCGGGCGAATGTGGCCGCTTGTTTTTCGAGGCGCACCCCACGCGTCACGTATCTCTCTTGCTATCGTAGACGCTCGCCGATGTGCGAATGGGAGCGGCGAACGTCAGTGAGCGGCCATGGGCGTACGGCCCGGGCCGCTGGGCCTTTCAGTCTCATCCCATCCATCGCGGCCATGGAGAAACGCCCGCTAGCACCTACCTATTTCCTCCACCACGAGGGGGTTGCGGCGCGATGAACGAAGGGTCCTCGCCATCGGGCCGGCAGACGACTCGCTGACGCGAAGATTTCGATCTGTGATCTTTATCCGAGGGGCGCGCCAGTTGGTTACACTGCGCGGCCCATCGCCCCGGCGAGGGCTTCAACTCTCCGATCTGGCTATCATTCCAGACGGGTCACTGCTGATCCGCGATGACAAGATCGTCGAAGTCGGCACAACGCGCCGCATTGAAAACGTAGCCGCGGCGCGCTCGGCCGAAGTGATCGACGCAACCGGAAAGGTAGTGACGCCCGGCTTCGTCGACCCTCATACACAGCTCGTTTTTGCGCCGTCACGGGCTCGAGACCGGGACGCCGGATTGGCCGGCATACCCGACGGGCAAGCGCAACCCTACGGGCGTCCACCGCAGGTGCGGCCGTCGCTGAGAAACGCTTCCCGCAAGCGCCTCAAGCTCCAAGCGCGACGCTGGGCCGCGTTGTTCGCCGCGCACGGAACCACCACGATCGAGGCTCGTTCGGCGCACGGGCTCGGCGTCTCCTCGGAATTGAAAGGACTGCAGGTGGCGCGCGCCATGGACGGCCACCCGCTGGACGTGTTGCCCACGTTTCTGGCCGCGCAACCCGAGGCAGCCGAGCTGATCGACAACCCGGCCGCCGCCGTCGAACAAGTGACCGAGGTTCTGTTGCCCCTCATCCGTCGTCGCCGGCTGGCCGATTGCTGTGCTGTCGACTGTGACCCGGAAGCGTTTGACGTTGAGCAGACCAGGGAAATCTTGCAGGCGGCCGCGCGATTGGGTTTCCGGCTCAAAATTCAGGTCGAGCGGACAAGAAAGTTGAGCGGGACTCGCCTGGCTCTTGAAATGAACGCCGTCGGGGTGGATCACTTGAACTGTGTCAGCCCCGCGGACATCGATCACCTGGCGAAGTCTTCCGTCGTCGGTACGCTGCTGCCAGGCGTGGTGTACTATCGAGGCAGGGATCGATATGCTCCCGCGAGGCGCCTCATCGACCGTGGGGCTGCGTTGGCCCTGGCAAGCGGTTTCGGCCCCGACGAGAGCCCGTCGCTGAGCATGCCGATGGTCTTGTCTCTGGCTTGCACCCAGATGGGCATGCGTCCCGAGGAGGCCGTGAGCGCCGCGACCATCAATGGAGCCGCCGCCCTAGATCGCGATAAGCTCGTCGGCTCGCTGGAGCCGGGCAAACAGGCTGATCTGGTGATCTTCGACGTAGGCGACTTTCGGGAGATCATCGATTGCTTTGGAGTGAACCTGTGTGTCTTGACGATGAAGAGGGGCCAGGTGATCTACCGCGGGACCGGTCCAATCTCCTCGTTGCCCTCCCGCGGCCCGGACAAGCAGACTTTGCCCTAGCGCGGGACCTAGGCCGGGAACGAGTTGGCCTAGCCCGATCCCGCAGGTCACCCCGAAGCGGTCCCGTCGGTGTGTTCTCAGAGCAAAGATGAGCCTCATTGAGTGTGTTCCCAACTTCTCTGAAGGACGCGACGCGGCCGTTGTGGAGCGCCTTCGATCCTCCCTCGCGTGCGTGCCTGGGGTGACGCTGCTGGATCAGACAAGCGACCCCGACCACAACCGCTCGGTATTTACCTTTGTGGGAGAGCCGGATGCGGTGGCGGAGGCCGTCCTCGGGGCCGCCGGGGTGGCGGTCGAGGAGATCGATCTGCGCCGCCACACGGGCGTACATCCCCGCATCGGGGCCCTCGACGTCGTTCCGCTTGTTCCGCTCGAGGACGCTTCCAGCGAGATCTGCACGAACCTGGCTCATCGCCTGGGACAAGATTTGTGGAGGACGCTCCGGCTGCCGGTCTACTTCTATGGTGATGCCGCGCAACACCAGCGCCGGCGTCGTCTTGAGCAGATCCGGCGCGGCGGCTTCGAGGAACTGGTTGCTTGCCTTCCCGAGGAAGCGGACCGCCGGCCCGACGTGGGCGGCCCGGATCCGCACCCCTCCGCCGGGGCCGCCGCCGTTGGCGTTCGTAAGCTTCTGATCGCCTATAACATCCATTTGGCGTCGCCGGACGTCTCCATCGCCAAACGCATCGCCTCGAAAATTCGAGAGTCCTCGGGCGGGCTGCAGGCGGTCAAGGCTCTGGGGCTTCAATTGGCCAGCCGCCGTCTAACCCAAGTCTCGATAAACCTGACGGATTTCGAAAAAACGCCGCCTCACTTCGTATTCGAGCTGGTCAAAGTCGAAGCCGAACGTATGGGCACGCGAGTTGTCGGCGCTGAGGTAATCGGGCTGATCCCGAGAAAGGCGGTTGAGATGGCTGGCAGACACTCGCTTGACATCATGGGATTTCGCCCCGATATCGTGCTTGAGAACAGGTTGGAGTCAGTGCGCTCGGAAGACGGCAATGTCGCCCGTTCCGCGGAAGGCTTCTGACTGACCTGCTTTTCTGCTGAAAATGGGCCATCCCGCGGAGACAGATTCCTCTTGGGCCCCACGACCCCGCCCAGACTGCTGGAAGTTGCGTGCCGAGCATGGCAGGTCAGGCCGCAGGTCGAGACCCCAGCTTGGCGTTGCGCGGCAACTCCCCTAAGACGGCCTCCCAGGCTTCTCTGGGCAACCCCACTTTGTTTCAAGATCCCGGCGGACGAATTTGGCTGTTCTACGTCTCCTTGACAGGGCACTACTGGAATTCGGCATTGCTCCACGTTGTCTTCAGCGACGACGGGGGCCGAAGCTGGGCGCCGCCGCGGATGCTGTCGTCCCATCCCGGATTGATGGTCCGTCATCCTCCGTTGGCGGTAGCCGGAGGATCGTTAGCTGTTGCCGGCCTACGATGAAGCTTCCGCCCGCAGTCTTTTGTTGAGCTGTGAACCTCCCTATCGAAAGTGTAACGAGTTCTATCGCTTCGACGACCGAGATCTCATCCAGCCGACATTAATCCGCCGGGGTGCAAGCAAGCTTGGTCTATTCTTCCGACCCAGTGGCCGCTCCAGACATATTTGGCGCAGTTTTTCGTCCGACGAAGGCCGGTCGTGGTCGGCTCCGGTTCGGACTGCGCTGCCGAACCCACTCAGCGGCATTGGCGCGTTCTTCAGTCAAGGCCGGACAGCGTGGTCTACAACCCATCTCCCGACAACCGCTATCGGCTGTCGCTCAGCCATTCCGACGATGCCGGGGTAAGTTGGAGCCGGGCCGCAACGCTCGATAACAGCGATGTGGAGGTGTCTTATCCATCCTTCATCGTCGGCATGAAAAGCCGGGTTCACGGTGTCTACACGTACAATCGGCGCATGATCAAATACGTGAGCTTCCCGCCGCATGGTGGCTGGACCGACATCGAGGTTTTCAATTGCAGCCCGGCGTCAACCCTGGAGTGTTTCCCGAAGGTCAGCTTCGAGTGGGCCATTGAGCAATAGGAGTTGCCCGTCACTCCCTCCGGGGGCCATGGTCTTTTGCTTCTCAGTAGCGCATAAGCCAGGACGCATGCACCTCCTTGCAGGTTGAAGCTCCGTTGCCCCGTTGCCCCGTTGCCCGGCCAGCAGCATTTTCTCATCGAAGGATGAGCCTGAAGACGGGGGTTGGGGCTTTTTGAGTCGCTGGGGCTCCTTTCGGGCTTTTTGATTTTGAGTTTTGGGAAGGGGAGAATCGTCGTCGGGGTTGTGGGATTGTGGGAATCGCGGAGCGATTTCCAAGGGCGGTGGGAAACGAAGGGAAACCTGGTTTTGGTTTTCCTCGTTTTCCATCGCCCGTCATTTCCACAGCCCTCTTCCTGCTGTTCAGCACGGCGTGTTCGCGGAACGGAAACTGGCAAACAGCTTCTGCTTGGCTCGCTGCATCCGGCGGGCCGCCGCCGTGTCGCTTTCGGCCTGGGCAATGCGGCCCAGAGCCTCCAGCCTCTGCCCTGGCTTGAGATAGCTGGCGGCCTCGGGCAACTTCTCGAAAGATTCCCAAGGCGTCTGGTAGTGGCGGTACACCCGCTTCTGCTTGCCTTTGGCGTCGGTCTTGATCTCGGGCTGTCCGCAGGGCCGGTGGAAGTTCAAATAGGGATTGAAGTGCTGTTGGTAGAAGCGCTGGATGCGCCCCGCGTGCGGCGCCGCGATGTACGTATATCCCATGTGTTTGCGGATCACCGCGCCGTTTTTCGATTCCACCAAGCCGTTGTCGTTGGAGTGCCGCGGACGCGACTTGGTCTGTTCGATCAGCAGCTTGTTCAATAGCTTCTCCACCGTGCGATTGAGGAACTCGCTGCCGTTGTCGGAATGGAAGCCGCGGATACGAAAGGGAAACTGCTCGATCATGGCTTTCAGCAACGGCTCCAGCCAGGCTTCACTGATCGCGGGCGTGGCGCCGACCACTTGCCACTGGGTGACTTCATCCACGGCATTGATGTGGTAGACGCCCTTGACGCCATCGCGATCCCCTTGATGCACCGTATCCACTCGCAGAAAGCCGGGTTGGCCTTGCGGGTCGGGCCGGCGCCGCTCGCCGATCGACACCGCCGTGGGCCGGGTCTTGGTGAAATGCAGCCGCCGCTGGCGGTAGGCTCTGCGCCGCCGCAGGCGATAGATCTGGGCCACCGAGATCCCCGCCAGCCGCTCGTATTCGCGCTGCTGGTACTGCTGGTATTCCCGCTCGAGGATCTTGCGCGTGGCCGGGCCGCTGAGGGTTTCGTGGGCCTCGTCCACCGCCGCCAGCAGTTCGACGTCGGCGGGCGTGTACTTGCGGGCAAAGCGATGCCGCCGGTAGCGGGCGGGTTGGAGTTCTCCGCCCTGCCGGTACTGCTGGATCAGCCGCGTGATTTGCGCCCGGCTCAGTCCGGTCATCTTGACCAGATACTGCCGCAGCAGCCCTTTGTCGGCGCGGTTTTGGCGGCTGTAGCCGTGCTGGCGAAGCGTGCGCGCCACCCACGTGTAGATCTCGGCCCGCCCTTTGCCTTTGAATCGAATCTCCTCGCTGGAGTGGAGAAACTGCTGGATCTGTTGCAGGTTCAGCTTGCTGGTGTTTTGCACTTGGATAGTCAATTCCCAGCATGCCCACTCCCCGATCCTTCAGGCTCATCTTGTGTGAGAAACAAACTCCTCGTTCAGACTCATCTTGCATGAGACAAGACTCAGCCGGGACTTGCTGCCCCCGGCGTGCTAGAATTACGCCTTTGACATTTTGAGTGCTGCGATGTGCTGGGTGAGACCCACTTCGGCGCTACAAGGCAAGCAAGGCTAGAGGTTCAAGATGCGACAAATCCGGATGGCGGGCCGAATGATCCTGCCGGCCCTTGTGATCGCCGCGCTAGCTTGTGGGCCCTCGGCTCCCCCCGAGGTGGACGTGTCGGAGGCCGAGCCGGAAGCCGAATCGTCGGCTGTGGCCGAAGAGGCAGAGTCAAGTCCGCCTGAGGAGAAGGCGCCGCTGGAGGCCGAAGACGTCAAGCCTCGCGAGCCCGAGCCCCCGAAACAAGCTCCCCCGAAGCCCGCTCCTAAGAAAGCAGCCCCTAAGAAAGAAGTCGCCGAAAAAACGGCCCCCAAGGAGGTCAGCGGAAAACCAGTGGTCATCATGGAGACGACGAAAGGAACGATCAAGATCGAGCTCGATGCGGAGAAGGCGCCCGAGACGGTGGCCAACTTTCTGCAGTACGTTGACGACAAGTTCTTCGACGGTACGATCTTTCACCGCGTGATGAAGAATTTCATGATTCAGGGCGGAGGTTTCACTGCTGAGATGGTACAGAAACCCACCAGGGGCCAGATCAAGAACGAGTCCTCGAACGGCCTGAAGAACGAGCACGGCACGCTCGCCATGGCACGGACGTCGGCTCCCCACAGCGCAAGCTCGCAGTTTTTCATCAACCACGGAGCCAAAAACTCGTTCCTGAACCGCGACCAGGCACAGGATGACTGGGGTTACTGCGTTTTCGGCAAGGTGACGGAGGGCATGGACGTAGTCGATGCCATTGCCGACGTGGCCACGGGAACGAAAAGCGGGCACCAGAACGTTCCCCTGGAGCCGGTTGTTATCAACTCAGCCCGTCGGGCGCCTTGAATCTCGCAACTCACATACACGAAAGAACTTAAAGCGCCGCAAAAAAACGAGTAGAAGCGGCTTTTTCGCTGCCGGGCGGGAGCATTTTCTCATCGAAGGATGAGCCTGAAGACGGGGGTTGGGGCTTTTTGAGTCGCTGGGGCTCCTTTCGGGCTTTTTGATTTTGAGTTTTGGGAAGGGGAGAATCGTCGTCGGGGTTGTGGGATTGTGGGAATCGCGGAGCGATTTCCAAGGGCGGTGGGAAACGAAGGGAAACCTGGTTTTGGTTTTCCTCGTTGGCTCTTCTGGGATTTTAGTGGCTGGCGGCGGTGAGTGACGGATCCCTCGCCACTGTGAGGCCGACCTCCCGGAGCCTGCTTCGGTGCCATTCAAGGGCTTCGTGACAACTCTACGGCCCCCAAGGCCGGGCGGCGACTGCGTTGGCCAAAAAGAATTACTGATAAACAAAGGGTTACGAGTAGAGCAAGGCTGCTGGCAGGTAGTCGTACAGTCTCCCGAAGGCTGTGAAATGCGGATCCACAACTGTCATCCAGTGGCCACACTCAAAGAGATAACTCCCTGTTTATCAGTATCTTATTCCCTTTACGAGTTGCCCACGACCGGACTGGCGTGTAGGGTATTTGGGGATTTCTTGGCCGCCTTTTGGGCTCCGATGTGACTGCGGGCGACGTCGGGTCGGCAGGATGGAGGAGCCGGCTACCCGTTGGCCACCCACTAAAAACCCGGAAGAGCCTCCTCGTTTTCCATCGCCCGTCATTTCCACAGCCCTCTTCCTGCTGTTCAGCACGGCGTGTTCGCGGAACGGAAACTGGCAAACAGCTTCTGCTTGGCTCGCTGCATCCGGCGGGCCGCCGCCGTGTCGCTTTCGGCCTGGGCAATGCGGCCCAGAGCCTCCAGCCTCTGCCCTGGCTTGAGATAGCTGGCGGCCTCGGGCAACTTCTCGAAAGATTCCCAAGGCGTCTGGTAGTGGCGGTACACCCGCTTCTGCTTGCCTTTGGCGTCGGTCTTGATCTCGGGCTGTCCGCAGGGCCGGTGGAAGTTCAAATAGGGATTGAAGTGCTGTTGGTAGAAGCGCTGGATGCGCCCCGCGTGCGGCGCCGCGATGTACGTATATCCCATGTGTTTGCGGATCACCGCGCCGTTTTTCGATTCCACCAAGCCGTTGTCGTTGGAGTGCCGCGGACGCGACTTGGTCTGTTCGATCAGCAGCTTGTTCAATAGCTTCTCCACCGTGCGATTGAGGAACTCGCTGCCGTTGTCGGAATGGAAGCCGCGGATACGAAAGGGAAACTGCTCGATCATGGCTTTCAGCAACGGCTCCAGCCAGGCTTCACTGATCGCGGGCGTGGCGCCGACCACTTGCCACTGGGTGACTTCATCCACGGCATTGATGTGGTAGACGCCCTTGACGCCATCGCGATCCCCTTGATGCACCGTATCCACTCGCAGAAAGCCGGGTTGGCCTTGCGGGTCGGGCCGGCGCCGCTCGCCGATCGACACCGCCGTGGGCCGGGTCTTGGTGAAATGCAGCCGCCGCTGGCGGTAGGCTCTGCGCCGCCGCAGGCGATAGATCTGGGCCACCGAGATCCCCGCCAGCCGCTCGTATTCGCGCTGCTGGTACTGCTGGTATTCCCGCTCGAGGATCTTGCGCGTGGCCGGGCCGCTGAGGGTTTCGTGGGCCTCGTCCACCGCCGCCAGCAGTTCGACGTCGGCGGGCGTGTACTTGCGGGCAAAGCGATGCCGCCGGTAGCGGGCAGGTTGGAGTTCTCCGCCCTGCCGGTACTGCTGGATCAGCCGCGTGATTTGCGCCCGGCTCAGTCCGGTCATCTTGACCAGATACTGCCGCAGCAGCCCTTTGTCGGCGCGGTTTTGGCGGCTGTAGCCGTGCTGGCGAAGCGTGCGCGCCACCCACGTGTAGATCTCGGCCCGCCCTTTGCCTTTGAATCGAATCTCCTCGCTGGAGTGGAGAAACTGCTGGATCTGTTGCAGGTTCAGCTTGCTGGTGTTTTGCACTTGGATAGTCAATTCCCAGCATGCCCACTCCCCGATCCTTCAGGCTCATCTTGTGTGAGAAACAAACTCCTCGTTCAGACTCATCTTGCATGAGACAAGACTCGGGTTGACCCGAGTAAGGCTTGCCGCTACACTGATAAACTGTAGGCAGCAGTTGGGGACACATCGCCATGAGGAGCTCAAGCCGCGGCGCGACAGCTAGCCGGGCAATCATGCCCGCCGGCTCCTTGCCGGATTCTCGATTTGGCCCCCAGTTCTCTCCCTCGGTCGAAGCTGATACACCTCGCATAGCAATTCTTCCTATTAGCGGCGCTATTCGAATTATTGTCGGTGTATCCGGCCCCGGCTGAGGGCTTCTGAGAAGCAAGTTCAGAGGCCACCAACCGGGGCAGGACAAACCGGTCGGTGGCTTTTTTGTATTTAGGCTGCCGGAGCGGGGCCGCGAGATGTACTCGCTGATGACAGGGGGCTGCTGGAGAGTGCTGCACGATTCGTCGCGGAGGCGCATATGTCGTTGATGTCGGGAGCAAAAATCCTGCTGGACAGTTTAGCCCGGGAGGGCGCGGAGGTGATCTTCGGTTACCCGGGCGGCGTTACGCTGCCGATCTACGATGTCCTTTACGACCATCCCCTGCGCCACGTACTCGTGCGGCACGAGGAAAATGCCGGCTTCGCGGCGGAAGGGTACGCTCGGGCCACGGGGAAGGTGGGCGTTTGCATGGCGACATCGGGGCCGGGCGCAACCAATCTGACGACCGGCTTGGTCGACGCGCTGATGGATTCGATTCCCATCGTCGCCATCACCGGCCAAGTCCCCAGCAAGTTGATCGGGCGAGATGCTTTTCAAGAAGCCGATACTTTCGGTATCAGCCGCGGCGCTACGAAGCACAACTACCTGGTCAAGAACATCGACGAGCTGCCCCAAACGATCCAGGAAGCGTTTCACGTGGCGATCACGGGACGTCCGGGGCCCGTCTTGGTCGACGTCACGAAAGACGTGCTGCAAGGCAAGGCCAACTACCACCCGGCCGGTGGGATGGAGCCGATGCGCGGCTACGAGGTACGTCTGGAACCTGACGAAGCCGAAGTGGAAGAGGCGGTCCGGTTTCTCTGGGAAGCTGAGCGCCCCTACATCTATGCCGGAGGCGGCATTATCGCATCCGCCGCGTCGGCCGAGCTGGAGGAATTGGCGCGCCTGTTGGGAGCGCCGGTGGCGCTGACGGTGATGGGACTCGGCGCCCTTCCGAGCGATCACCCGAACTTCATCAGCATGCTCGGCATGCACGGCAGCTACGCCGCCAATATGGGCATCACGGAAACCGACGCGCTCATCGCCCTTGGCGTGCGCTTCGATGATCGCGTCACCGGACGCCTTGACGCCTTCGCTCCCCACGCTCGCGTGTTGCACGTCGACATCGACGCCGCGGAGCTGGGCAAGAACCGCAAGCCCGACATCGGCATCGTCGGCGACGTCAGCCACGTCCTTCGCCGGATCAACAAGAGGCTCGCCGAGACGACGGAAACCCACGGCCCGCTCAATCGAGAATCGCGGGGGCAGTGGATGCACCGGATCATGGAGTGGAAGCGCGAGCATCCTTTCGAATATGAGCACGTCGATAGCGAGATCAAGCCGCAATACCTTCTTCAGAAGCTTGACGAAATGTCGGGCGGCGAGGCCGTTGTCTCGGTCGATGTCGGACAACACCAGATGTGGGCGGCTCAGTACATGCGGCTCAACGGCCCCCGGCAGTGGCTCAACTCGGGTGGGCTGGGCGCCATGGGATTTGGTCTGCCGGCCGCGATAGGCGGACAGTTCGGACGGCCCGACAAACTGGTGATCGCACTCGTCGGCGACGGCGGCTTCATGATGAGCATGCCCGAGTTGGCGACGATCGCCAGCAATGGTCTGCCCATCAAGATCGTCGTCATGAACAATGGCTCCCTGGGCATGGTGCGGCAGTGGCAGGAGCTGTTCTACAACCGCCGCTATTGCGCGGTTGAGCTGGACTGCTTCCCGAACTGCGAGCTGCTGGCGGCCTCGTTCGGAATCAAGGGCCGCAGCGTCGATAAACCCGGAGACCTCGACGCTGCTTTGAAAGAAGCGGCGGCGGAACCCGGACCCTATCTTTTAAACGTCCAGGTGTCGCCGGAGGAAAACGTGTACCCGATGATCCCGTCGGGAGGAGCGGTGAACGAGATGATCTTGCAACCGTCCAAACCCGTCGCCGTGGGGGACTAGGCTGCCATGAACCAACTGATATCTCTACTGGTCGAAAACAAGCCCGGCGCGTTGATGCGGGTCGCGGGAGTGTTGACGGCGCGCGGGTATAACATCGAGAGCCTGACCGTGGCCCGAACGCTCGATCCGACGCTGTCGAGCATGACGATTGTGGTCGAAATCGATCCCGCGATGCGCTCGCTATTGATCAAGCAGATGCAGCGGCTCGTCAACGTGGTCGAGGCGGTGGACCTGACCGAATCGCAGGCCGTGTCCCGCGAGATGGCGCTCATCAAAGTAGCGGTGACGCCGCAGATGCGGCCCGCTCTGCTTCAGGAAGCCGACATCTTCCGCGCCCGGGTGGTGGACGCATCTCCGGCGTCCTACACGCTCGAAGCCACCGGAGCAGTTGAGAAGCTTGATGCACTGATCACGCTGCTGCACAACTACGGCGAGGTGGAAATGATCCGTTCGGGTGCGATCGCCATGATGCGCTCACCGATGATGAAGAAGCATCACGTGTTCGCTGAGGTGTCAAAACAGCCCGAAAAGCCGCGGGAAAAAGAAACGGTGAAGACATGACGAGGGACGAGAGGGTGTCCCCCCGATTCGCAAGAAAGAGGAGCAGATGGCAACAATCTATTACGAAAAAGACGGGAGTCTGGATGACCTGGCCGGCAAGACGGTCGCCGTTGTGGGATACGGAAGCCAAGGGCACGCCCACGCCCTGAACCTCAAGGACTCCGGCATCGACGTCGTCGTCGGCCTCTATGAGGGCAGCCGCTCGTGGGGCAAGGCCGAAGCAGCGGGCGTCAAGGTCATGACCACGGCCGATGCGGCGGCGGCTGCGGACGTCGTCATGATCCTGGTGTCGGACCATATCCAGGGAGACCTCTATAAGGAGTCGATCGCTCCCCATCTTTCGGCCGGCGACACGGTGATGTTCGCCCATGGCTTCAGCATTCACTACGGGGAAGTCAAGCCGCCGCCGGAGACCGACGTGTCGATGATCGCGCCCAAGGCGCCTGGGCACCGCGTACGCGAGCTGTTCCTGGAGGGCGTTGGTGTTCCGGGCTTGCTGGCTGTTCACCAGGATGCCTCCGGCCGCGCAAGGCAGCAGGCCCTGGCTTACGGTCTTGCCCTGGGCTGCCTCAAGGCCGGCGTCATCGAGACGACGTTCAAGGAAGAAACGGAAAGCGACCTGTTCGGCGAGCAGGCGGTGCTCTGCGGCGGCGCATCGGAGTTGATCCGGGCCGCCTTCGAGACGCTGGTCGAAGCCGGCTACCAACCGGAGATCGCCTACTTCGAGTGTCTACACGAGTTGAAGCTGATTGTCGACCTGATCTATGAAGGGGGCCTCAGCTACATGCGCTATTCGGTCAGCGATACGGCCGAGTACGGCGACTACTCGCGCGGGCCTCGGGTGGTTGACCAGCACGTTCGCGAAAACATGAAGAAAATCTTGGCCGAAGTGCAGTCCGGCGAGTTCGCCAGGGAGTGGATTGCGGAAAATCGCGCCGGGCGCGGGAAGTTTCTGGCGACCCGCAAAGCACAGCAGGATCAAAAAATTGAACAAGTCGGCGCTCATCTGCGCGAAATGATGGCGTTCCTGAAGAAGAAGGAGGCCGGGGCGCCGGCCGGCTGAGTGGCCGCGCGGCAGACGTGAAACGCGACAGCCTTCGCGTTGGGAGAAACAAATCTCGGGGGATCCCGGCTGCGCGCAAGGAGGTCTTATGAGAGTTTCCATCTACGATACGACCCTTCGCGACGGTACGCAGGGCGAGAGCGTCTCGCTGTCGGTGGACGACAAGCTGATGATCGCCCAGAAACTCGACGAACTCGGTATCGACTACATCGAGGGCGGCTGGCCCGGCTCGAACCCGCGTGATAAAGACTTCTTTCAGCGCGTCCGCGAGTTGGAACTCAAGCACGCCCGCATTGCGGCCTTTGG
The DNA here is from genome assembly GCA_965206025.1 of Bryobacterales bacterium. Taxonomy (GTDB): domain Bacteria; phylum Acidobacteriota; class Terriglobia; order Bryobacterales; family UBA6623. The sequence continues at coordinate 1,967,742 of CBDBIU010000005.1, forward strand.
GTCCACGCGCTATCCCCGAAATAAGGTTGAGGCGGACCCGAACGTACGCGCGCTGGTCGAGGCGCAAACGCCGGCGGTCGCGATTTTCGGCAAGAGCTGGGAGCTGCATACCACGCGCGCGCTGGGGATCAGCGAAGAACAGAATCTGGCGATGATCTCGGAAACCTTGCGCTTCATGAAAGAGAACGGTCGCGAAGTCATCTTCGACGCGGAGCACTTTTTTGACGGTTACGAAGCGAATGCCGACTTCGCCCTGCGCACGCTCGACGCCGCCAAGGAGGCGGGGGCGGACGTGCTCGTCCTCTGCGACACCAATGGAGGTATGATTACCAACCGCCTGGCCGAGATTTTCTCCGACGTGCGCCGCCGCTTCGACGGCGTGATCGGCATCCATACTCACAACGATTCCGACTTGGCCGTCGCCAACACGATCACGGCGGTGGAACTCGGCGCGACTCATGTGCAGGGGACGATCAACGGCTATGGCGAGCGCGTCGGCAACGCCAATCTTTGCTCGATTATCCCCATTCTCGAGTTGAAGCTCGGCCATACGACGATCGGCCTCGATCAGGTGCGGCGCGTGACCTCGGTAGCGAACTTCGTCAGCGAAATAGCCAATCTCTCGCTGCCTCACACGCAGCCTTTCGTCGGCCGCAGCGCTTTTGCCCACAAGGGCGGCATCCACGTCAGCGCCGTTCTCAAGGAGGCCTCCACCTACGAGCACATCGACCCGGAAACGGTCGGCAACCACCGGCGCGTGCTGATCAGTGATCTTTCAGGCAAGAGCAATGTCTTTTACAAGATGAAAGAAAAAGGTCTTGAGAGCCTGCTTGACGATTCGGCTCGCCGCCAGTTGGTCGACCGCATCAAACAGCTCGAATACGAGGGTTACGAACTCGAATCGGCGGAAGGCAGCTTCGAGCTGCTGGTGAGAGAAGTGTTGCAGCCCGACCACTTCTTCTTCGAGCTCGAAAACATGCGCCTGACCAGCGACAAACAGGGCAATCAGAGAACGAACGCGGCGGTCGAGATGACCGTGCGCGCGCGTGACGGGCTGCACTCGACGACGGCCACGGCTTCGGGACCCTTCCACGCCCTGGCGCAAGCGCTGCGGAAGTGCCTTTCCCAGACTTATCCGTCCGTCGGCGACATTCGCTTGGTGGACTACAAGGTACGCGTGCTCGAACCCAACAAGGGCACCGCGGCCAAGGTCCGCGTGCTGGTCGAATGGACGGACCATAAACGCAGTTGGGTGACCGTGGGTGTCTCCGACGACGTGCTGGAAGCGAGTTGGAACGCCCTGGTCGATTCGATTCGCCTCGAACTGTTTCGTCTAGCCGAAACCGACGAATCGCTCCAGAAGACGGTCGAAGACTACTGCTGGGGCGTGTAGCGTGGGACGGGCATATAATAGAGTGTCTCGAATCGGATGCCACGGCAACGCATAATTCGTTCCACGACGGTCCTTTGCGTCCGGCGCGACGGGAAGGTCGTGCTGGCCGGCGACGGCCAGGTCACGATGGGATCGGAGATCCTGAAGAGCACGGCCCGCAAGGTGCGTCGTCTTTATAGCGACAAGATCGTGGCCGGGTTCGCCGGATCGACGGCCGACGCGCTGTCCTTGTTTTCCCGCTTTGAAGATAAGTTGCAGCAGCATCAGGGCAAGCTAAGCCGGGCCTCGGTCGAGCTAGCCCGTGACTGGCGTACGGACAAGATGCTGCGGCACCTCGAGGCGCTGCTTCTGGTAGCCGATACCAAAGATACTTTGCTGATAAGTGGGACCGGCGACGTCATCGAACCCGATGACCAGGTGGCCGGGGTTGGCTCGGGCGGCCCCTATGCCGTTGCCGCCGCCACCGCTTTGATGCACCACACGCAGTTGGACGCTCGGCAAATCGCCGAAGAAGCCATGTCGGTCGCCGCCAAGATTTGCGTCTATACCAACGAAACCGTCAGTTTCGAGGAATTGGGATAGGCCCCCGATGGTGATCTACCTGCCCGGACAAGCAGCTACCGACACGCCGGCTCTCGACGAGCTCACGCCGCGTGAGATCGTAGGCGAACTCGATAAGTACGTCGTGGGGCAGAAGGAGGCCAAGCGTGCCGTGGCCGTCGCCCTACGCAACCGCATTCGGCGCCGCAAACTCGAGCCCGAGATGGCCGAAGAGGTGATGCCGAAAAACATCTTGCTGATCGGTCCGACCGGGGTGGGAAAAACCGAGGTGGCGCGCCGCTTGGCAAGACTGGCGAACTCCCCCTTTCTTAAAGTCGAGGCCACGAAATTCACCGAGGTCGGCTACGTCGGACGCGACGTCGATTCCATGATCCGGGACTTGGTCGATGTCTCCATCGAAATGGTTCGCGAAGAGAAGCTCGAAACCGTCGCCGAGCGGGCGGAAGCAAACGCCGAGGAGCGTATGCTGGATCTGCTTATGCCCCCTCAAGAAGAAGGCGACGACAGCGTCGAAAAGACCCGCGAGAAGCTGCGCGCGAGTCTGCGGGAAGGCCTCCTCGACGAGCGCATGGTCGATATCGACGTGCGCGAGAAGAACCTGCCGGTGGAAATCGTCACCAGCACGGGCACCGAAGAGATGGACATCAATCTCCGCGACATGCTGCCGGGTCTGTTCGGAGGCAAAACCCGCCGCCGCAAGATGCGCGTCGGCGAAGGGCTGGACTATCTCATCCAGGAGGAAGAGCAGAAACTCATCGACATGGACCAGGTGACCCGCCAGGCGCTTGAGCGCGTCGAGCAGTCGAGCATCATCTTCCTCGACGAGATGGATAAGATCGCCGGACGCGAAGCCGGACGCGGACCCGACGTCAGCCGCGAGGGCGTGCAGCGCGACATTCTGCCGATTGTCGAAGGCACGACCGTCAGCACCCGCCACGGCATGGTGCGCACCGATCACATTCTTTTTATCGGCGCCGGCGCGTTTCACGTTTCCAAGCCCAGCGACTTGATCCCCGAACTGCAGGGGCGCTTCCCGATCCGTGTCGAGCTGAAATCGCTGACCACCGAGGATTTCGTTCGCATTCTGACGGAACCGAAGAACGCGCTGATCAAGCAGTACACGGCCCTGATGGCGACCGAAGGCATCAAGCTTAATTTCACCGATGACGCCATCGCCGAAATTGCTTCCTCGGCTTCCCGCGTGAACGATGGAACCGAGAATATCGGAGCCCGGCGGCTGCACACCATCATGGAAAAGCTGCTGGACGAAATTTCCTTCGAAGGGCCCGATCTCAAGAAAAAGAACGTGAAGATTGACGCCGCCTACGTCAGCGACCGGCTGGCGGACATCATCAAAGATCAGGATCTGAGCCGGTACATCCTGTAGCAGGTTTATGCGCGTCGGAGCGAGAATTTTGTTCTCGTTTTCAAGTGGCGGCGACACGGTGAACGCGCTCTCTTCCGTGCTGAACGGCCCGCTCGCCCCGGCGTTGACAGGCGTCCTTCTCTTGCTTGGTTGCGGATCGGTTGGCCCTCCACTGCCTCCGCTGCTGAACATCCCCCAGCGTACGGCCGATCTTAGCGCCCGCCAGACGACGGAAGGGGTCGTGCTCGAATGGACTTGGCCGGCCCTGACGACCGAAGGGATGCCGCTGCGCGACCTGTCGGAGTTTGCCGTCCACCGGATCGAGATCGCCGGGCCCGACCAGGTCCCATCACGTGAACGGTTCGAGCGCGACAGTAAGTCGGCTGCCTCGCTAAACGACGCCGCCCTCGAGCCGTTCGGTCCCGGCGAGCGGGTTCGGATCGTCCTCCCCGTGAAACCGCTGGTCGGCAAAACATTCGCCTTCGGCGTCCGCGGATCGAGCAGGCGAGGGCGGACATTGGGCTTTTCCGACCCGGTGGTCATCCACGTTGTCGAACCCCCAGGGCCGCCCGATGCCCCGATCGTCACCGTCGGTCAAGATGCGATCGCCATCGAGTGGGCCGTCGCCCAGCAAGCGAGCGCATATCGGGTCTTCCGCGGCGCCGATCCGGGCGGGCCGTTTGACGAGATTGGCCGAACCCAAGAGACAACTCTTCGCGATCCCAGTTTTCGATGGAAGCGTCACTACTACTATCTGGTTCGCAGCTACGGTCAAAGCGCCACCGGTGAAATCGAAGGCCCCGACTCGTCCCTTGTCGACGTATTTACGCGAGACACGTTCCCGCCGCGGACGCCGCTCGATTTACGGACCGTAGTGACGGCGAAGAGCGTGGAACTTTCGTGGCAGCCGAACGCCGAGGAGGACCTCGCGGGCTATCGAATCTGGCGCGCGGGCGCTTTGGGAGCCGCCGTCGCCCTGCATGATGAGTTACTCCCCACCCCCGCTTACAGCGACCGATCTATCGAGCCCGGCCAATCCTATCGCTACGCGATCTCGGCCGTCGATCTGGAAGGGAACGAGAGTGAGGCTTCCGAACTCGTAACAGCCGACTTACAGTGATCGATGTCCACAGAAGCAAGCCGGCTGGAAAGCTGAGTAGTCGGTTTCGCAAGTTCAGTCACGTTTTTTGAGAAGCCACGTGGACTGCCGGGAACTTCGCGCAGGGCATACCGCGCCCCTACGTTTTCAGGCACTCAGCAGATCTGTAGGGGCACAGCATGCTGTGCCCGCCTGGACCCTCCCGAAACGTGAGTGTACGGGTGCATCGGCTAGCCCGCTTTTCTCACCACGGGGCCAGGCGAAGTGCGTGAGAGGCCCGTCAGTACAAGGCGCGCGCCGCTTGGCGCCGCATTTGTTGAATAATGCGGGCGTACTTGAACCCTACGTTGAGCACGGCGAGCAAGCGCAACGCAGTAATGGCGGGCCTATGGCGTGCTTCGACCGTCAGGGTGGTGAGAAATGCGGGCTAGGCTGGTGAGCCAGGCGCCAGTAAGTTCGGTTGCACGTAGAACGTCGCCACGAACGGCATCAACAGCGACACTTTCTCCGTGAAACCGTGGCCGCTGCTGATCGAATCGACTTTCCCAGCCGATATGAGACATGACGGGCCGCAACACAAGTGCCGCCCTCTTCAACGGCGCTGCGTTCGATCGAAGACGCGGTCAGAATCTGGTGCCGCGAGACAGGCTGCCGTATAATGGGATTGTTTTTGCTTGAGTGGCTCGTTGCCGGGTGCTTCGAACGGGCGCCCGCACTAAGCGGGCCTGGACAAGAGGCCGGCTAAACCAGAGCCGTCGCCCCGCCGAGCGTTCGGCAACCGACAACAGGGAGGACACTCGCATGAAGTTTTTTATCGATACTGCAAACCTTGACCAGATCCGCCAAGCGGCGTCCTACGGAATCCTTGACGGAGTAACCACGAACCCCTCTCTGATCGCCAAAGAAGGCCGTTCCCAAGACGATCAGATACGGGCGATTTGCGAGATCGTCAACGGCGATATCAGCGCCGAGGTGGTTTCGGTCGAAGCCGACGAAATGATTCGAGAAGGCCGCGATCTGGCCGCGATCCACCCCAACGTCGTCGTCAAATGCCCGCTCATCCGGGAGGGGATCAAGGCGACCAAGGCCCTCTCCTCCGAGGGTATTCGGGTCAACGTAACGCTCTGCTTCAGCGCCACGCAGGCGCTGATCGCGGCCAAGGCCGGCGCCTACTATATCAGCCCGTTTCTTGGGCGGCTGGACGACATCTCGATCGAGGGCATGGCCTTGATCCGAGACATCGTGGCCATCTACAAGAACTACGGCTTCCCGACCCAGGTGCTGGCGGCGTCGCTGCGCGGCCCGCTGCACGTCAAGGACGCCGCCCTAGCCGGCGCCCATGTCGGCACGCTGCCCTTCAAGGTGCTGGACCAACTTTTCAATCACCCGCTGACCGACATCGGCCTCGAAAAATTCCTGGCCGATCACCGCGCGTCCCTGCAGGAAGTTCCCGTCGGCTGACGCCGGGCGGCGTCTGGGCCTTGTTCTCGGGGATCGTGACGCGCGCGGTCCCTTCGCGGACGGCAGTCTCCCGCGGTTACCCAATTTCCCTCGCTACAGCGCCAGAAAGTTCCGCAGCAGGTTCTTGCCGGTGTCGGTGAGGATCGATTCGGGATGAAACTGAACCCCTTCGATCTTGTACTTCTTGTGCCGCAGGCCCATGATGATTCCGTCGGATGTCGTGGCACTAATTTCGAGATCCTCGGGGAGCGAATCACGCTCGACGATCAGCGAGTGGTAGCGGGTGGCCGTGAAATCCTGCGGGAGATTCTTGAAAACCGTTTTCCCGTCGTGGTGGATCTTACTGGTCTTGCCGTGCATCAGGTAGGGGGCCCGCAGAACCTTGCCGCCAAACGCTTCGCCGATTGCTTGGTGTCCCAAACAGACACCGAGAATCGACGCTTTGCCGGCCATTTTCTTGATCAGGGGCACGGAGATGCCCGCTTCTTTGGGCGTGCAGGGTCCCGGCGAAATCACCACGCGGTCGGGGTTCATACGACGAATTTGGCCAACCGTAATCCGATCGTTGCGATGCACCTGCATCTCCGCGCCCAGCTCACCCAGATGCTGAACCAAGTTGTAGGTGAACGAATCGTAGTTGTCGAGAACAAGGAGCATCATCAAGGGCTGAAAGCAATCGGGAAACCGTGTCCGCCGGGCCCAGACCTGCTACCACTATACCCGCTTCCCGCTCTCGCGCTAGGCCGCATTTTCACCACGCGGCGAGGCGAAGGGCGCTGGCCGCCGCGTCAATTTCCCTTCCCGCATCAAGATATTCAAGTGGAGAGTGTCGGGGCTAAGGCAGGCCCGGGGCCGAACCAGCGACTCGCTCCGGGTGATCGAAGCGTAGCTATCGGGCGAAGTAAAGAGTCACCGCGCGGTCAATATTTTCCTGGTCGAGGATTGGAGCGCGGTTTTCGTAGTCGGCGATGTTTCCTACGATCTCCACGATGTCGCGCGGATAGCAGGCCCGCAAGACGGCCGATCGGCCGCCTTCGATGCATTTGCGACGAGAGTACTCCGAGGCCGCAAGCGTCCACTCTACATCCGCGGCCTTACACACATGCTTCATGATGTCATCGAAGATCTCGGGCGTGATCACATCGATCTTGATCTTGTTTTGAATACGACGCAGGAACGCTTCATCGGCCAACTGGCGCGGGTCAAGGTTGGTCGAGAAGACCACCATGGTCTCGAAGGGAACGGGAAACGTCATCCCGGTTCGAAGCGATAGGAAGTCGATGCGGCGGTCGAGAGGGACCACCCAGCGGTTGAGCAGGTCGCGTGGATTGATCATCTGCCGGCCGAAGTCGTCGATGATGAACATGCCGTTGTTGGCCTTCATCTGCAACGGAGCTGTGTAGTAACCCAGGGTTTCTTCGTATTGGAGATCGAGCATCTCCTTGACCATCTCGCCGCCGACGGCAATGCAGGGGCGCTTGCAGCGAATCCAGCGCGGGTCGGCGTCATCCTCGGGAGGCAGGGGCTCGTGCACCACCGTGTCGTAGATGTTGACGATGTGGCCCTGCACCTCTAGCGCGTAGGGCACGTATATGTTGTCCTGAAACACCCGCACCAGCCTCTCGGCGATGGACGTCTTCCCATTCCCCGTGGATCCGTAAAGGAAGATCTGGGAGTTGGAAACAATAGCGGGCCCGAGTTGGTCGAGGATCGAATCTTCGATCACCAGGTCGTGGAAAACCTCCCGCAGCCGGCGCTGCGTGACCTTTTGCCGCATCGCCTGTTGCCGCACCGCATCCGAGTACGCCTTCAGCGAGACCGGGATGGGGCCCACGTACTGGCTCATCTGGTATCGGTCGGTTGCCAGCTTCCGTCCCGAAGTCGACAGCATAAACTCATAGTCGTTGCCGACCATGCCCTTCACTTCAACGTACTTCTCTTTCCGCAAATGGCCGAAAACCGCGCCGGCCACCGGGACACTAATCTTCATCCGGTCGGCGAGTCGGTTAAGCGTCGTGACACCCTCGAGCAGCGTAGTTTTGAGCATGATGTCGACGACGATGTTGTGGGGGACGCCAATCTCATTCAGGGTCTTGGGTACGGCGGGGGAAAAACGGCCCTCGGCTTCCTGGGCCGCTTGTGAGGTGAAAGCTAAAGTGCTCATTTGTAAATGATTCTACCAGGCCGCGCGTTGCTTAAACCAGTGGGTTTTCTTGCTGAGATTTACCCTCAAAGACACGCAGAACCGGGAGATCGGCGGCGATCGGCAAGGGACATCTCTAACTTGCCCAACCTCCGTGACTTATCGGCCCGCGAACACGCTAGAATGAGGACTTCCTAGGGCGGAAATGGTAATTTCTCGACGCGAACTACTCGAACGACGGCAAAATTGGAGGAAGCAGGGCCGCAAAGTGGTCTTCACCAACGGCTGCTTTGACCTGATTCATCCCGGACATGTTCGCCTTCTCGAAACAGCTCGCGCTCAAGGGGACGTTCTCGTCGTTGCCGTCAACAGCGACGAAAGCGTGAGGCGTCTCAAAGGGACCAACAGACCCATCTTGCCGCAAGCGGATCGAGCCGAAATTCTGGCGGCGATGGCCGCTGTCGACGCGGTGACGGTTTTCTCCGAAGACACGCCTTGCCCCTTGCTTGAGCGACTGCTGCCCGATGTGCTGGTCAAAGGAGCCGACTGGTCTCACTGGATTGCCGGTCGCGAGATCGTCGAAGGCAGCGGCGGCGAGGTGGTCGCGATTCCCTTTGAAGAGCACTATTCGACCAGCGATCTGGTAAAGACTATCCGAGACCGAAACTCTTGATTCTACCCGGACTTCGCGACTTGCTCGGGGGACTGGAACGTCACCCGGCCTTCCAAGACATCGTGCGCTTTTTGGGACGGGCAGGACCTGAAAAACTACACCTGTCGGGGTTGAACGGGGCCGGTCTGGCATTGTACGCCGCCCTGCTCCACCTGCGCACGGAAAGAACCGTCGCTGTTGTCGTCGGGTCCAGTGCGGGCGCCGAAATCCTCGCCGAGACGGCGGGGGCGTTCTTTGAGCTGCTGGAGGTGTCTACGCACCGCGTCGCTCCGTTCGTGCTTCCGGCCCACGATGTCACGCCTTACGATGGTCTCCCGCCGCATGCCGAGATCAGCGGAAAACGGGCCATAGGGCTTTGGCGCATGGCGGACCAACAGGCCTCTGTGGTCGTGGCGCCGGTCGCATCGGCGCTTCTACAAACAGCCTCGGCGGATTTTCTCCGCAACTTCTGCTGGAAAATTGAGGTCGGGGACGAGTTCGATCTTGCGGACCTCGAAGAGGGCCTCGAGGCGGCTGGTTTCGTCCGTCACGAGCCGGTCGAGACGATCGGGCAGTTTTCGCTTCGCGGCGGGATCGTCGACGTCTATTCCCCGGAGGCGTCTTACCCGGTCAGGCTGGAAATGTTCGGCGATCAAGTAGAATCGATTCGCCACTTCAACCCGGAAACACAGAAGTCCGTCCAAAGCATCGAACAAACGCTCGTCCTCCCGCTCACGGAATACCCGCTCTCGGCCGGCCTCCGGGCCCAGATCAGCGGCCATGACGGCACCGGGTCGGCGGAAGCGCCCGGCGACGACCCGATCCTTCCACCTGGTTGGGAATTCCACCCCGCGGCAGCTAAGGCTCGCTCTACAAACCTGTGGCAGTTGCTCGATCGGCCTATCATCATTTGGAGCGACAGGGCGTCGTTGGAGGCCGAAGGCGAGAAGCTCCAGCGGCGGCTGCAAGCCGCCTTTGAACGCTCCGAGGGCCCTGTTCCGTCACCGGAAGCCTTTTATTCGTCCCTCGAGCGGCTTAGGCGGCTGGCCTCGGACTTTCACCAGATCGAGGTCGAGCGACTCGGGCATGATGCCGGTTCACGATCCGTTCACATCTCGACCCAGCCGACACCTCGCTTCGGCGGCAACATCGCCCACTGCATGAGGGAGCTGCAAGCCCGGGTGAAGGACGGGTCCCGGGTCTTGGTGGTGGTCCCCTCCGTGGGTGAAGTCGAGCGACTGGCCGACGTCTTGAATGAATACGGGATCACGTATCAGCTAGGCCTCAGAGATCCCTCCAAGGCCGGGATACCTTATCTGGAAGAAAAGGCCTACCTAGCCGGCCCGGTCTCTCAGACCGTGCTGGCCCAAGCCTCCATTCGCGAAGGGGCGGTGTTTCCTGATTCTCGCGTCGTCATCTACGGCGCCGAGGACATCTTTAGCGCCCCCCCGGTCGTTGCCCGCCCGCCGCGGCGAAAGTCCACAATTTCCACTTTTCTCGCCGACCTAGAGGATCTTAAGCCCGGTGATCTTGTCGTCCACAACGAACACGGCATCGGGCAGTACCTGGGACAGAAACAGGTCGAACACGGTTCTCGCCAGGAAGATTTCATGCTCATCGAATACGCCGATCGGGCGCGGCTGTACGTCCCCCTGGCAAGGTTGGACCTGGTGCAGAGGCACCACGGGGCGGGAGGCTCCGCTCCGTCGTTGGACCGCATGGGCGGACAGACCTGGAGCCGCACCAAGTCCCGAGTCAGAGCCCGGCTGGTCGATATGGCCGACGAACTGCTGAAACTCTACGCCGAGCGCAAGCTCAAAACCGGCTTTGCCTTCTCCGCCGACAGCCACTGGCAGAGCGAGTTCGAAGACGCTTTTGAGTTCGAGGAGACCCCTGATCAACTGCACGCCGTCCGGGACATCAAGAAGGACATGGAATCGCCCCTGGCCATGGACCGACTGGTCTGCGGCGACGTGGGCTTTGGCAAGACCGAGGTGGCCATGCGAGCGGCCTTCAAGGCGCTGGCCGACGGCAAGCAGGTAGCTCTCCTCGCACCGACGACCGTACTGGCGTTCCAACATTACGAAACCTTTCGGCGGCGGTTTTCTCCATTCCCGGTGGAGGTGGAGATGCTTACGCGCTTCCGATCGCCGCGGCAACAGAAGGAGATCATCGGCCGCGTGGCCGCCGCCAAGGTGGACGTTACCATCGGTACCCACCGGCTGCTGTCCAAAGACATGGTCTTCAACGACCTTGGATTGCTGATCGTCGACGAAGAGCAGCGCTTCGGGGTGCGCCACAAAGAGCGACTCAAGCAGCTCAAAAAGAACGTGGACGTGTTGACGCTGACGGCGACGCCGATCCCCAGAACACTACATATGTCGTTTGTAGGTCTGCGCGACATCTCCATCATTCAAACTCCGCCCAGAGACCGGCTGGCGATTCAAACCGTCGTGGCGCCGTCTTCCGACCGGCTAGTAAGGGCGGCGGTCGAGCAGGAGATGGAACGGGGAGGCCAGGTCTTCTTTGTTCACAATCGAGTCGAGACAATCTGGCAGGTAGCCGCACACCTGCAATACCTTGTTCCTCGAGTTCGCTTCGGCGTGGCTCACGGACAGATGGCGTCCAAGGATCTTGAGGACGTGATGCTGAAATTCATGCGCCACGACTACGATGTGCTGGTGTCTACTACTATTGTAGAGAATGGGCTCGATATCCCCCTTGCCAACACCATGCTGATCGATCGAGCGGACCGCTATGGATTGGCGGAGCTCTACCAACTGAGGGGCCGGGTGGGGAGATCCGACCGGCGGGCCTATGCTTACCTCATGGTCGACGACCTGAGCGAGCTGTCCGAGAATGCCCGAAAGCGTCTTGCGGCGCTCAAGGAATTCAGCGAGCTAGGTTCCGGGTTCAAGATCGCCGCGCTTGATCTGGAACTCCGGGGCGCGGGTAACTTGCTAGGCGGCGAGCAGCACGGCCATATCGGGGCGGTGGGTTTTGAAACCTACTGCCGGATTCTTGACGAGGCTGTCGCCGAACTGCAAGGCGAAAAACAGGAGGCGCCTCGGCGCGCCACCATCAAGCTGCAGTTGGACGTTCATATCCCCACCGACTACATTGCCGACGAGGCGCAGCGGCTACAGACCTATAAACACCTGGCCGAGATACGCAACGGCCAGGATCAAGAGCGGGTCGAAGGCGAATTGCGCGACCGCTACGGGTCCCCGCCCGAGCCCGTTCGCAACCTGATGGACTACTCCTTGATTAAGAGCCAAGCCGAGCGGACGGGGATCGAGCGGATCGAGCGCCGGGGCCAATGGTTGAGCCTGCATTTTCGTGACGACTCAGCGATCGACCCTCAACGCCTGATGGACTTTGTCCGCTCCACGCCCGAAGCGTCTTTCTCGCCGAGCGGCGAGCTGACCTGGGCCATCTCGGACAAGCCGGGACCGAAGTGGCTGTCGGCCGCCAAGGGCCTGCTCGACCGGCTGGCAGCCGCTTGACCCGCTTTCTCGCGAGCACTCTACTGAGAGGGGGGAGTCATGCTTCGTAGTGTGACCGGGCGCGACAGCACCGCGACGGCCGTACGTGTTGCCGCCTCCGGCGGAGTACTGAGAAGCGCGCCGCATCGGCCAACCACAAGATACGGAAAGCAACAATCATGAATGTCGAAGATATCCGAAGAATAGCCGTTACCGGGGCCGGCATCATGGGCCACGGTATCGCCCAGGATTTCGCATCCGCGGGATATGAGGTCTCTCTCCACGATCTGACGGACGAAAGGCTACGGCAGGCCGCGGCGAACATTCGGAAAAACCTCGAAATGCTGGCGGATATGGGCTTGGCGGACGCAACCGAGATCCACTCGACCACGGCCCGTATACACTGCTACACCGATCTAAGCGAGGCGGTCGACGGTGTCCAGTTGGTCGTGGAGTGCGTGGTTGAAAACCTTGCGGTCAAGCAGCAGGTTTTCCGCGAATTGGATGACATCAGCGCTCCCGACTGCATCCTGGCCACGAACACCTCCAGTTTTCTCCCCAGCGCACTGGCGTCGGTGACGAAACGGCCGGAGAGAGTGCTGGCGACGCATTACTTCAATCCCGCTTACTTGCTGCCCTTCGCCGAAGTGGTTCCCGGCCCTGAAACCGCCGAAGAAGTCACGACGGCGGTTTTTGAGCTGCTGAAGAAAGTGGGCAAGACTCCGCTCAAGATGGCGAAGGAAGTCGTCGGCTTTGTCGCCAATCGGCTCCAGGCAGCGATGTATCGGGAAGCCCTCTCCATGGTGAATCGAGGCATCGCCACCCCGGAGGAAATAGACCTTTCCATCAGAAACGGCTTCGGCCGAAGGCTGGCGGCTATCGGGGCGTTTCAGGCCCTTGATCTGGCCGGTTGGGACACCGCTCAAGCGACGTGTCGGAATATCTTCCCCGATCTTGAATCTTCGACAGAAGTGCCCGCCCTGATGGAACAAAAGATCAGCCAAGGCGATCTGGGACTGAAAACGGGGAAAGGTGTTTACTCTTGGACTTCTGAGGCGGCCGGGGCTCTGAAAACCGAAATCACACAAGCGCTGGTTGAGGCCGCGAAACGAGGGCCGGAGGAATCACGATCTAAGGTGCTGTGATTGTTGGCGGATCGGGTGGGATTCGAATGCCCGCAAACGTGAATCAGAGCCGCGACCGCGAGGGAGCGGTCCAGCGATGAATCCTCGGACACACCGATGATCCGTACATGGGAACGTTGGAGTCGACAAAAATCATTCCAGGTAGCCTTGCTCGATTTCCGCCAGTATCTGTCGCGGCTCGCCGGTGGGAAAACTGTACTACGCGGCTTTCCGGATGGCCCGCAGCTTCGTCTCCGCATCCGTGCTCGGTGGTTTCTCGCACGCCGCTCGGAGCGCTTGACGAACCAATGCCGAGACGGTCTGCCTCCGCGCACGGGCCAGCTGTCGAATCTGGTCCAATTCGTGTTCTTCAAGAAGGACTTGAAGGCTCTTACTCATACGATGAGTAACACAGTGAGCCTCGACTGCCAGGCCTCCAAGACAGGATTACAGGAGCGCCAACCCTGTAAACGGATTACCCGATCAGAGGCCGACTTGGCGGCCGAGCCTTTTGTCACACCGGCGCCAGTGCGCGGATATCGCTGGCGACATCCACAACCGCCGGACGGCCCGACGCCAGGGCGCGATCGAGCGCCGGTCGGATTCCTTCCGGTGTCTCCACTCTCTCGCCAAAGCACCCCATGGCCCGCGCGATGGCGGCCAAATCCAGATCTTCGAACCGCCACATTTCAAAGCCGGTGGTCTGTTGGCCGCCGTAAGCCTCGTTGAAGATGTGCGTTTCTTGGTTGAGCGAGCGGTTGTCGTTAACCACGATGACGGTATTGATCCCATACCGGGCGGCGGTCTCCAACTCGGCCACGTGATAGTAGAAGCCCCCATCCCCGGTGAAGCAAATGACGGGGCGGTCCGGCTGGGCGCATTTCGCCCCCAGCGACGCCGGGAGCGCCCATCCTAGAGAACCCGCCGCGCGCAGGAAGGTCTGCTGTGACCGCAGCTCGATGTGAGCCCCCGTCCAGTAGCTCGCGTGGCCGGTATCCGACAATAGAATGGCGTCCGCGGGCAGGAACGCCTCGACCTCCTTGGCTATTCGCTCCGGGCGCATGGGCGCGGCTTCCGCGTCCCGAAGAGACTGGACCTCCGACCGCCACTTGTCCACAAATCCGGCCGCGCGGTCGAGCCACTCTTGATTCGGTTCCCAGGGACTCAACGCTTCGATGAGCTGCCGAAGCGTTGCCTTGGCGTCTCCGCATAACGACGCAACGTTAGGATAGTTACGGCCCAGCTCCTCGGGCGCGATGTCCAGTTGCATCACAGGGGTGCCTTTGGGCGGAACCCGCCAGCTATCGGTGACTTGGCTCCCGGTGTGGCTTCCGATGTAGAAGACCAGATCGGCTTCGCGGATAACCTCGTTCGCGCACCTCCGCGAATACCAGCCCGCCACGCCCACCGAAAGCCGGTGATTTTCCGCGATGGTCCCCTTGGCGTTCAGCGCCGTGGCGACAGGTATGCCGAGCATTTCCGCCAGCTCGACGACTTCAGGCTGCGCCCCGGAGCGGACTACCCCGCCACCGGCGACGATGACCGGACGTTCGGCCCGGCTCAGAACTCGCGCGGCTTCCTTGACCTGCTCGGGATCGGGCCGTGGCCGGACGGCCGGGCAGCAAGAGAATTGCGGCTCGAAGACTCGATCCAGGTCGGCCTCTTGCGTGGCTACCTCGCCGACGTGGCCACCGATTTCCAAGTGCACCGGCCCCGGACAGCCCGTCGTCGCCGAGCGGAAAGCCTGGCGAAGCAAGTCGGGCAGCCGCTCGACGACATCCACCTGCGCGTTGAACTTAGTAAGAGGTTCAAACAGGGGAAGATCCTCGACCTCCTGATATTTGTGCTTGAACCTGCTTTCCGGCGATCGGCCGCCCGTGATCGCAATGACCGGGGAGCAGGCCAGGTAGGGGTCGCGCAGACCGGCGGCTAGGTTGGCGGCGCCGATCCCCTGGGCCATACAAATGCCCGGCCGCCGGCCGGCCCGTGCATAGCCGTCAGCCATGTAGACCGCAGCCTTCTCCGCGTGAGCCGTGACGCGTGTGATATTCCTGCCCTCCATCTCCGCCAGGGCGTGAGTCAGGATCGTGGGTACCAGAAAGACGTGGCTTACGCCGTACACCTCCAGGGCCTCGGCAAAATAGCGGGAACCCGTCATCAGCGGCATGTCAATTCAACCTCACAAATGGCCTTAAAATTACGGTCCGTTTTCCCATCACCGTCGAGCAACGCGGAACCATTCTACCGAGGCCGGGCCGAGATCTCATTCAGTCCGCTTTTCTCACCACCTGACAGTCGAAGCACGCGATAGACCCGCCATTACTGCGTTGCGCTTGCTCGCCGTGCTCACTGGTCACGCACTTCGTCTCGCCAGGTGGCGAGAAAAGCGGACTGAATGAGCAGAAGTTGACACTTCCGGCCGGCTACCCGGATAATGCGCGTGTCCGCCACGAGAAAAGATTCCGACCTCGGAGGCCTCGATGAGGTCCAGAGGATAGCACGGGGTCTCGGCGAGGGCCGCCGGCCGCCCGGAGCGTTATGGCAGAATCCCAACCTCTTCGTGTATTGATCACCGCCGGAGCCTCCGGTATCGGTCGGGCCGTCGCAGAGACGTTTCTCGCCCAAGGCGCTTCGGTTCACATCTGTGACGTCTCAGAGACCTACTTGGCAGACGCCGCCCAGGCCCTTCCTCTTATCGGCGCGACACGCGCCGACGTTGCCGATGAGCAACAGGTCGACGGGTTGTTCCACGAAGCTGCCGGCCGCCTGGGAGGTCTCGATGTTCTAGTCAATAACGCCGGCATCGCCGGGCCGACGGCAGCGGTCGAGGAAATCAAGCTCGAAGAATGGGAACGGACTCTGGCGGTAAACATTACAGGCCAGTTTCTGTGCGCCCGTCAAGCTGTACCTCTGTTGAAGCAAGCCGGGGGCGGATCGATCATAAACATGTCCTCCGTGGTCGGCCGTCTAGGCATGCCTCTGCGAGCACCCTACGTAGCATCGAAATGGGCCGTGGTGGGTTTCACAAAGACTCTGGCGATGGAACTCGGGCCTCACGGAATCCGCGTCAATGCCATCTTGCCGGGTGCGGTCGAGGGTGAAAGGCAAACGGCCGTGGTCAGGGCGAAGGCAAAGGCGATCGGGGTAAGCTACACGGAGCTAGAAGCAGAGTTGCTGAAGGCAACCTCGTTGCGGAAGAAAATCAGCTCTCAGGACGTAGCCAACGCGATCACCTTCCTTTGTTCCGAGGCCGGGAGCAGTATCTCGGGCCAATCAATCAGTGTTTGCGGGAACGCGGAGTATGTGCGTTGAGGCCGCCCTGGGCCCGCCTTTCTCACCACGTGGCGAGGCGAAGTGCGTGAGAGACCCGTCAATACGGGGCGCGCGTCGCTTAGCGTGCGGAGGCGTACTTGGACGGTACGCTGAGCACGGTGAGCAAGCGCAACGAAGTAATGTCAGTCAGGCGGTGAGAAATGCGGGCTAGAACCACTGTCAAATCACGAGTGGCACTTTGCGCGGTCATTTCGCTATTGGCCCTCCTGTCCAGCACAGCCGCCGCCGAACCGCGGGGGAGGGATCGGGCAAGCTGCGGCAACCGCGTGAACAACACGATCAACAAGTTGCTGCAATGCGTCACGATCGAGGGCGTGCGCGCACACCAGGCGGCCTTCCAAGCCATCGCCGACGCCAACGGCGGAGTCCGTGCCGCGGGGACCCCGGGTTACGATCAGTCGGTGGCTTATTTGGCGGAAACGCTGGCTCAAGCCGGTTACGAAGTGGTTGTACAGCCGTTTCCTTACAACTCTTGGACCCAACTGGGGCCGTCCACGCTAGAACAAGCAGCTCCCGTCGCCGCGGTTTATACGGAGGACCTGGACTATCTCCTGATGAGACACACCGATGCGGGTGACGTTACGGCCGCCGTCACAGTCGTGGATGTCGATCTCGGACTTGGCAACGCGTCCACGAGCGGCTGCGAGGCCGCGGATTTCGCCGGATTTCCAGTGGGACACATCGCCCTGCTGCAACGAGGGGCCTGCGCATTTTGGGCTGAAGGCGGAAAATGCAGCCGCAGCCGGCGCCGTTGGAGCGATTATCTTCAACCAGGGCGATACGCCAGGGCGTTTTGGAGTGGTGGTCGCCGCTCTCTCCGCTGACTTCGGAGGCGGGATACCGGTTATGTTCGCTACTTACTACCTTGGCGAGGAGTGGGCTTCGACGGCGGGTCTGGTGCTCCATATGGCGGCGGACGTCGAACGCAGTGAAACGACCAGTTATAACGTTCTCGCCGAGACTGCGGATGGCGATCGGAACAACGCAGTGATGGCGGGCGCACACTTGGACTCCACCAATCGCGGCCCCGGCATACAAGACAACGGTTCCGGCAGTGCGGCCATTCTTGAAACGGCGCTGGGGATGGCCAAGGTAAAGCCGCGCAACAAGGTGCGATTCGCGTGGTGGGGAGCCGAAGAGGCGGGCCTCATCGGGTCGACCTACTATGTCGACAACCTGTCCGAGGAGGAGCGGGAGCAGATTACGCTCTACCTGAACTTCGATATGATCGGCTCACCCAACCACGTCTTCTTCATCTACGACGGCGATGACTCCGACGGCGTGGGCGCGGGGCCAGGGCCCGCGGGCTCGGAACAGATTGAGCAACTGTTTGAGCTCTACTACACGACCCGAGGTGAAGCCTTCAAAGGTACTGATTTCTCAGGAAGGTCCGATTACGGTCCGTTCATCGCCGTTGGCATTCCCAGCGGTGGGATTTTCACGGGCGCGGAGGACATCAAGACCGCCGAGGAAGCCGCCGCGTGGGGCGGTACGGCCGGCGAGCAGTACGACCCGTGTTATCATCTCGCCTGTGATACTTTTGACAACATCAACCTGGAGGCGTTGGACATCAACGCCGACGCGGTCGCTTTCGCCGTGCTCCAGTACGCGATGAACACCATATCACTTAACGGGCGGAAGGGCAAAGGCAACTTCAAACCTAACGACGGGGAGTATTGGGGTCCCTCCGCGCTCAGGTAGAGGCGATACTGAGCGCCTGAGCTTCATGTCTTCGGCCCGGTAGACGACACCCGCCCCCCCCGGCCGAGTTCGGAGAGGATCTTGTAGTGGCTGATCGTGCGGCCGACCATGACGGTCAAATTGTACCGCGCATCAGATAACTGGTGATTACGAGCGATCCGTTGAACAAAGATTTTTTTCGGGCCCAGCCCGTTGCGCCGCGGAGGTTTCCAAACCCCCTGACCACGTGCTGGCGGGCCGGAGGCCTGCTGGAAGGTTTTTCCGGCGGCTTCATCGAGACACAGGTACCTGCGCTGATACAGCCCCGCGATAACTACTTTCATCACCTCGCCCTCAGCGCCTCTCAAATAGGCGATTTCATAATGGTCCGGCGTGCTTGGAACCGCCGGCACAGGGATGGGATTCGTCGGATCGCTCAGGCATGACCACCACCGGCACAGGAGCGCTGTTGCCGCGATGAGGATCGCGTAAAACAGCAGAAACTCGCCCGCCGTAAGTTCCGTGATAGGATTCCACATCCTATTTCCCTCCTAGCTCACCCGAAGAGGAGATACACGACGGTGAAAATGACAAATACGGTAAACCAGATCTGGCTCTTCTGGGATTTTAGTGGCTGGCGGCGGTGAGTGACGGATCCCTCGCCACTGTGAGGCCGACCTCCCGGAGCCTGCTTCGGTGCCATTCAAGGGCTTCGTGACAACTCTACGGCCCCCAAGGCCGGGCGGCGACTGCGTTGGCCAAAAAGAATTACTGATAAACAAAGGGTTACGAGTAGAGCAAGGCTGCTGGCAGGTAGTCGTACAGTCTCCCGAAGGCTGTGAAATGCGGATCCACAACTGTCATCCAGTGGCCACACTCAAAGAGATAACTCCCTGTTTATCAGTGTCTTATTCCCTTTACGAGTTGCCCACGACCGGACTGGCGTGTAGGGTATTTGGGGATTTCTTGGCCGCCTTTTGGGCTCCGATGTGACTGCGGGCGACGTCGGGTCGGCAGGATGGAGGAGCCGGCTACCCGTTGGCCACCCACTAAAAACCCGGAAGAGCCACCAGATCTTGGCCCAGCGCGCACTGCTCCGCGCGCACTGTTGCTCATGCGAGAGAGCATCCGCTCTGCTCCCAAAACAAAGGAGCGAGTCTGAACCGAGATGGAAGTGAGCAGAGCCTTCTTGGACCGTGCACGGGCCCAGGAGGAAGACCTCATTCCCGAACTCCTTGAGAATGCTCACCTCCCACGAGAGGTCCTCATACGAATGGGACCCCCAGCCTTCTGGTGACGGCAAGCGCTCACGACCATAGTGCGAGATTACACTGTCGATGAGATTACACTGTCGAGAGGGCTAGAACTAGCTTCTTCCCGTTCTTGGCCAGGCAGTATTGAGATTGAGAGAGGGTGGTGGGGCGTGTTGTTCTTGAATGTGTCCCCGGTGGATTCCCTTCCTGGCCAATAATAATAATGATCACGATTTAACCAGGATTTCCATTTTGGCCCTGGCACGGTGAAAGTATACACCCGCGCTGCCCCGCATACCACGTCTTTTCGCGCTGAACCCTGCACATGACCTCCACCGGTAGGCGCCAGGGCTCGTCCATCCGCTCACAGACGTTGATTGAGCGGACTGAACGGCGCTCCGGCCGACACTGCTCCTTGCGAAACCTTTTGGAGCCGAAAACTGTTGATCCTCGCCCGGTCAACGCTACCCGCTTGGCAGCGGCAGCGCCCAGATCCTGTGCAGCATGTCGCCGAACAGCCTGCGGTTCAAATGTCCTTCGGCCAGCAGCAGCCAGTAATACCGCGCGTGCTTGACCAGCCGACCGCCGGTCTTCATCAACCTGTGTTGCAAGCTCGTCAGCGACCAGCTCTTGATCCTTGGTGGCAGTCCCAGCCGCCGCCACAGGTTGCCCAGGTTGTAGGCCAGCACACTCAACTGCAAGCGCACTTCGTTCGCCCGGAAGCGATGGCACGACAGCCTGGTCCAATGCGTCGCCTGCTTGCCTTCTTTAATCCACTGCTCGGCCGTCCCGCGCTTGTTGTAGAAGCGCACCACGGAGCGGCTCGGCAGAGTCAGGTTGGTGACGATGAAGTTGTCCCGTGGAAACAGCTCCCCAGCGTGATGCTCCACCTTGGCCACGACCCTTCGGGCCTTGCTCCAGCTCGCTGCCCGGTAGAGAAAGCTCCTGTAGCGCACCAAAGGCTTCCGAGTGGGTCTTCCCACCGGCCGCACCAACAGCTCGGCAACTTCACGCCGCAGGTTCTCGTTCGCCGGAAGGCGGATGGCATACTTCACGCCACGCTCCTCCGAAGCCTCGTAAATCTCTGGCTTGGCAAAGGCTGCATCCCCCCGGAAGGCAACCTCTTTGCCATGGTTCTGCTGACGTTCGATCTCGGGCAGGAGCAGTTCATCCCAGTCCTCAGCGCTGTGCACATTGCCCGGACGGAGCTTGGCCGCCAGACAGTCGCCGTGACTGTTGAACAGCAACAGCGGGTGGTAGCAGACGGACTCGAAATGGCCGTTGTAGGCGCTGCCTTCCTGTTGGCCGTGGACGGGGCTTTCCGTCGAGTCCATGTCCAGAACAACCCGCTCGGAGTTGTCTTGGGTCTCGGCTTGGGCGAGCAGCTCCCGGTTCAACGCCATCAACCCCAGCAGGTTCTCTTCGCTCGCCAGCATCTCCGTCTCGAAGCTGTGGAGCGTCGAGGTCAAGGCCGCACCGCGATCCCAGATTTTCTGCGAACCGATCAGCCGAAACGTCGGATCGATCGAAACCCGCGCGGCGTCGTTGAGGTCCTCGTAGCCCGCCAAGCGGCTGTAGACCGACTGCCGCAACAGATCAGCGAGCGTGAACTGCTTGTTTGTGCCTTGCCGGGAGTCGCTGACATGCTCGTCAATCAGTTCTCCGAACCCGAGCCGTTCGTCCAGTTCGCGAACCAAAATCAAGCCACCGTCGGAAGTGACGTGCGATCCTTGGAAATCGACTTTGAGAAGTCCATTGAAAGTTAGCTGGAACGGCTTTGTTTCTTTTTCACCCATTGGGTGTTGGCCTCCCTGGCGTCCTCATCGGGCTCTAGCCCCTATGAATAAAGACGCTGAACGCCACCGCAAAGTCGGAATGTCAAACTCAAATCGAAAATCGGGGTTTAATGCCTTGGGCGGTTCGAATGGATTGAAGGGGGCCAGGGCGAGCCCTGTACCATCGTCAACCGCCCACGGCACCCACTCGGAGTCCTCGATGTAATTCTTGTCGGGGGTTTCGTCATCACCCGGGTCATAGAATACGCGGACCTCATAGGCAACGCAGGAGCTACCCGTGATCGGAGCCGTCAAACGTGTCGTCTCCCTTGCCACGATGCAGCCCTCGACCGCGGCATGGGTTCGGGTGGAAGGGTCAGGATGCGCTGTGAAGGTCTGGACTAGGTCGGCGATGGTAGTAACAGGGGTTTGATGAATCAGGCGTACGGCCCTGTTGTGTCGGGCCTTTGCCCGAAGCGTAAGGATTGCCAGTAGCAGCGCGAGAGCAGCACCTATCCCGATCAATACCATGTGCCTCCTCCTATTCTGAGCAATTCACAATTTGGACAAATCATTGCCATCTTCACACGTCGTCCTCAAGGACTAAGACGACAAACGCGAGGAAACAAACCGCTGGTCCGGCCCTCTTTTTCGAGACGTACGGTTTGACGTCAGCAGCGACACCCCAACGTAGACCGCGAATGCCGCCAAAGTTCCCACGTACACTTCATGCCAACTGGTCCAGCCGGCGTATCTGGCGAGATACCAAGCAATCACGGTAATAGAGCCGACCAGGACGCAGGCCAGCGCGCCGGTCCGCGTGCCGCGCTTCCAGTAAAGCCCCATCACGAGCGTCGGTAGGAAGCAGGCCGCGTACAGGGACCCCGAGAATGCCGTGATCTGGACAATATCAGCGAACGGGTTCAGCGCCACCAGCATACTGACCAGCGACAGCACAACTACCCACAACCGGGTCCGGCGGATGGCGTTTTGATCCTCGTCGTCAGAGATCGTGACGTCGCGACTCACCGAAGACGCCGCCACCAGCAGAACCGAGTCCAGCGATGACATCGCCGCCGACAACAAGACCAACAGGAAGAAGGAGCTGAGTACGGGGCCAAGCACTTCGGTCGTGCCCAACAAGTAGGGCATCACGTGGTCGGAATCGGGTATGGCGTCGGCGGGAATCAAAGCATGCGCGAAGGTCCCGATGGGCAGCAGACACAGATACGTAATCAGAATGAGTAGCGGTGACACGATCCGCGCCGTCCGCAGGGCGCCTTCGTCCTTGAGGCCATAAATCCGTGAAAGTTGCCTCGGATCGACCAGCATCTTCATCCCACCCGCGATCGATAGACCGAGAATAGCGGCTAGGGGCATGTTGCCTTCCCACGAAACTAAATTGGGGTCTTGGTTGCGAACGGTTTCCACTATTGTCGTCAGCCCACCGCCCTTGATGATTACCGCGACGACCAATACGACGCCGCCGAAAGCCATCAGCAACCCCTGCACGGCATCGGTCAGCACCACGGAACGGAAGCCGCCGGCCAGGGTATAGGCGGTCACCACCACGAAGACCGCGACGGCGGCCAGATGGTACTCCAGCCCGAGAAACTGCTGCAAGGCGAGCGCGGATCCCTTGTAAACGGCGACCATATAAAGCCCCGCCGCTACGAAGATCACGAGTGCCGAAACCCGGCGCAGCGCCGGAGACTCATACCGTCGCCCCAGAAAATCAGCCAAGGTCAATGAGTTGTACTCGCGAGCTTTGGTGAAAAACCGCGGCGCAACCAAATACCAGGCCAAGTAGCACGAGGCGACAATGACCGCCCCCTTGATGTACCAGATCAACCCCACATCCCAGCTCTTGCCGGCGTGCCCCACGAAGCTATTGGTGCTGACAAACGTTGCGTAGAAGGACAAGGCGATGACCCAACCGCCCAAGCCGCGTCCGGCGATCAGATAGTCTCCTAAGTTGTGAGTACTTTTCTTCCCCGCCCGGCAATGGTGAGCCAGCATCCCCAAGTAGCCGACCAAGAAGAGTAGCTGCAGCCAGTGATCAGTTAGCCAATTCATCGGTTAATGTCCTCTACTGGCCAAGACGTCACCCTGAGAATAACGGACCGCGGGAAATGAAAATGAAACGGAAGGGGTGAAACAGTTGGGGTGACCAGGAACCCTTGCGCCTGGTTGCCTCCAAAGAACCCGGCCACCCCAGTTCGGACCGACAGCGAGAAAATCGTCAATACCGCGGTCCATCTTGGGCCGGTTGCCGTCTTCTCCTGTAAAGGCCGGCTCTTCCTTCCGTCTGGCCTCCGGTATACTGTCGTCGGCCTGCGTCGAGGAAATGGGCGCGCCAAGACAAACTGGCGGGCATCCTCCGGGAGACCGCTCTGCTGCAGCCTAGACTTGTCCCGCAGCGAAAGCAGGCCGAAAGAGCCTAAGGGATGAATAAGCTCGAAGACTCCCAGCCTGACGCGGATCCGCTGGACCACATCCTCGCCGACTACATGGAAGAGGCCGAGGCCTTCCAGGACGATCTCTCGAAGCTGTGCGCTCTTCAGGCCCGCTACGTTAAGGACCATCCCGACCTGGCGCGGGAGCTTCTCGGACATTTCGAGAACGAAGGCGTTGTCTTATCCGATCTTGGGAACATCCCTTGCCGTCTGCCGGACTTCGGCAGGTACACGGATATTGAGTATCTCGGCCACGGGGGGATGGGCGTCGTCTACAAGGCCTTCGATCAGGAGCTGCATATTTCGCTGGCCCTCAAGGTGAGCTTGCCGGGCGATCTGATCACGGCCGAGGGGGTGAGGCGATTCAGCGTCGAAGCGCAAAGCATGGCCAAGTTAAGACATCCCAACATCGTCCGCGTTCTCCACGTGGGGGAGCACGAAAGCCGCCCCTTCTTGAGCATGGAATTGGTCGAGGCTCGCAGCCTGGACGAACATCTGGACCGCTTTACCCATGATCAGGGCTCCGCCGCCAAGCTGATGGTGAACGTGGCGCGGGCCGTGCATCACGCGCACCAGCGCCGCATTCTGCACCGCGACTTGAAGCCGGCCAATATCCTGTTGGGCAAAGACGAAAGCGGAGAAGATAGGCCGTATGTAACCGACTTCGGTCTGGCCGCGCCGATCGGCGCGGACGGATTGCCGGTGGGAATTGGCGCGACGGTCAGCGAAACGAGCCAGGTGTATCGGACGATCGCCGGCACGGCCCCCTACATGTCGGCCGAACAAGCTGCCGGAAAAGACGTGACGACGTTGAGCGACGTGTACGGGCTGGGAGCGATTTTGTATGCGCTGCAGACGGGCGATCCCCCGTTTCGAGGCCCCACGGTCGAAGCAACGCTTGAGCGGGTCAAGAATCCGCAAAAGAAACCGAAGCCGCCACGCGAGATTAACCCGCACGTTGACCGCACGCTGGAAGCGATCTCCCTCCGGTGTCTGCGGAAGGACCCCCAAGAGCGTTACCGTTCGGCCGAGGGTCTCGCCAAGGACCTCGATCGATGGCTGACCCACCGGCCCACCGAAGCAAGGCCGCTAAATGCTATTCAGCGATTGTGGCTCTGGGGCCGTCGCAGCCCGCTCGGAGCGGGTCTCGCCGTCATGGTCTTGGCCAGTCTGGTGCTGGGGGGCCTGCTTGTCGCCGACCGCTTGCGGGAACCGCGCCGGGCCCAGATCGCGCTCGCTCAACAGCAAGCCGAGACCGTGCACCTTCGATTGAAGCAGTTAAGCCAGGCGGTCGGGGCTGCCGCCGAGGCCCCCCGGTTCGGCGAACTTCTGGGGCAACGAGATCTAGCGGACTTGCAAGCATTCGTCGAGGAAACAGGGGACAGCCGCGTCGATCTGAACGGCGAATCCCCTTTTGAGAGTTGGTTCATCGCCGGTCTGGATGGGAAGATCGTGGCCCGCTGGCCGGCGCCGTCGCCGGAGACGGAAGGAAAAGACTTGAGGCGCCGGGACTACTATCAGGGTGCGCTCGGTTTGGCGAAAACGGAAGGCGGAGCACCCGTTTACATCTCGCGAGTGTACAAGGCTTTCTCGGATGACCTCTACAAGTTTGGGATCGCCGCCGCGGTGCGGGACGGCGAGGAGATCGTCGGCATTCTGACGGCATCGGTTACTACCAGCCGGCAGATGGGTCTGCCCGAGACGAAGAGCGGCGAGTTCACGACCGCTCTTGTGGCCCGAAAAGACCCGTTTTTCGCGCCGGGAGAACCCGCTGCCCCCGCCGACGCGTCGGAATACCTGGTCCTGCTTCATCCGGCCTACGAGCGTCGAACACCGCCCGTCTGGGTTCCACAGAAGCAGATCGAGACGATTCGAGAGTGCATGGCGGATAATTCCTGCATCACCGACGACTACTACGACCCTGTTGCGTCGTTGAACGAGCAGTACACCGGCCGCTGGATTTACGGCTTCGCCCCGGTGGAAGACTCAGAGTTTATCGTCGTCGTGCAGCGGCGATACAGCCAAGTTATCCCGACGGAGCTGTGGCTCGTGATCGGGTTTTGCCTCGTAGCTCTTCTGTCGGCGGGAATCGTCAGATACATCCGGCCGCGGGCGAGGCAGGGTGCGTAATGAATGTCAACCCGCATTTTCAATTTGATGTTTGACATCCCGACCTTCCAGCGGCCTTGAGCGTCTTTATTCATAGGGGCTAGAGCCCGATGAGGACGCCATGGAGGCCAACACCCAATGGGTGAAAAACAAACCAAGCCATTCCAGCTAAGTTTCAACGGCTTGTTGAAAGTCGATTTCCAGGGATCGCACGTCACTTCTGATGGTGGCCTGATTTTGGTTCGCGAACTGGACGAACGGCTCGGTCTCGGAGAACTGATTGACGAGCATCTCAGCGACTCCCGGCAAGGCACAAACAAGCAGTTCACGCTCGCTGATCTGTTGCGGCAGTCGGTCTACAGCCGCTTGGCGGGCTACGAGGACCTCAACGACGCCGAGCGGGTTTCGATCGATCCGACGTTTCGGCTGATCGGTTCGCAGAAGATCTGGGATCGCGGTGCGGCCTTGACCTCGACGCTGCACGGCTTCGAGACGGAGATGCTGGCGAGCGAAGAGAATCTACTGGGGCTGATGGCGCTGAACCGAGAGCTGGTCGGGCAAGCGGAGGCGTTCGACGACTCCGAGCGGGTCGTTCTGGACATGGACTCCACCGAGAGTCCGGTCCATGGCCAACAGGAAGGCAGTGCCTACAACGGACACTTCGAGTCGGTCTGCTACCATCCGTTGCTTTTGTTCAACGGTCATGGTGATTGCCTCGCTGCAAAGCTGCGTCCAGGCAACGTGCACAGCGCCGACGACTGGGATGAGCTATTGTTGCCGGAGATCGAGCGCCAACAGGCTGCGGGCAAGCAGGTCGCCTTCCGGGGCGATGCGGCCTTTGCCAAGCCGGAGGTTTATGAGGCTTCGGAGGAACGCGGAGTACAGTACGCCATTCGCATTCCGGCCAACAAGAGCCTGGAGTTGGAGATCGAGGACATCCTGTTTCGGCCACCGGGCAGGCCGAGCGCCAAGCCCCTGGTGCGCTACAAGAGCTTCCGCTATCAGGCCGCCAGTTGGAGCAAACCGCGGCGCATCGTAGCGAAGGTTGAGCACCACCCGGGCGAACTGTTCGCGCAACCCGGCTTCATCGTCACCAACATGACCCGGCCCAGTCGCTCGGTGGTGCGCTTTTACAACAAGCGCGGCACGGCCGAGCAGTGGATCAAGGAAGGCAAGCAGGCCACGAATTGGACACGGTTGTCGTGCCATCGTTTTCGCGCGAACGAAGTTCGCTTGCAACTCAGCGTCCTGGCTTACAACCTCGGCAACCTGTGGCGGCGGCTGGGACTGCCACCAAGCATCAAGAGCTGGTCGCTGACGAGCTTGCAGCAGCGGCTGATGAAGACCGGCGGGCGGCTGGTCAAGCATGCCCGCTACTACTGGTTGCTGCTGGCCGAGGGGCATCTGAACCGGCGGCTGTTCGGTGACATGCTGCACAGGATCTGGGCGCTGCCGCTGCCGAGCGGGTAGCGTTGACCGGGCTAGGATCAACAGTTTTCGGCTCCAAAAAGGTTTGGCAGGGAGCAGTGTCGGCCGCAGCGCCGTTCAGGCCGCGCAATCAACGTCTGTGAGCGGACGGACGAGCCCTGGCGCCTACCGGCGGAGGGGATGTGCAGGGTTCAGCGCGAAAAGACGTGGCATTCGGGCCGGCGCGGATGTATACTGTGGCCGTGCCAAGGCCAAAACGGAAATCCTGGGTCAATCTCTTTCGTGTTCTGCTGTGACAACGGAAATCAATTCCAACTCTTGAAGGTGTTCTTGAAGGTGTTCAAACCGCACTAGACATCAGGCTTTGGCACCCCTGCATCGACCGCCGGCAGCGAAAGAGCGCGCGCGGCATCGGTGCACAGCTTCAGGAGAGGTTCTAGCTCCCAGCCAGTATAGGACCGAGTGTCCCCCTCCCATGCTGCGAGTGGCACGTTCCTCCAGGGCGATGGATGGAGCAGCGTTACTTCAATCCGAACCATGCTTTCGCTAGACCATAGGAGGAAGCCCCCGGGGGAGTCATCAGATGCACCAAAGTCGGGCTCAACGTAGTACGTCTTCCCTGAGACCTCTACAGCCTCGAACTCAGAGATTGGCAACTCCCAATCTCGCCGAAGCAGAGACCGCCAGCCCCGGTACTCTACGCGGACCCGTGATCTTTCAATGGTGATCGTCATTCCTCCGCGGACGATCTTCACCGGGAGACTGCTGAAAGATGCAAGGCTCACGGTAAGTTCCTCCTTTGGTCCGAAGTTGAAGGCCCCAGGGAAGCCTTCATTTGTCTTTAAGGATTAGGACGACAAACGCACGGGAATGGACCGTGATGAGAGGGAAGGCAGAAAATCAACTGAGCGACCGCTCGTAGTATAAAGCCGGGTTACGATTCACGAGCGTGGCGTCTTGCGCTCAAGTTGGCCTAGTTCGCGAGTCGTAGCTCTTCTGTCGGCGGGAATCGTCAGATACGTCCTGCCGAAGCGTCTCCCCAACTCCGTGGAAGGTTGAGACGGCGGTGCTTTACTCCACTCCCGCCGGACGGTGGTGAGAGAAATGCGGGCTAGTTGGGCGCTTCGCCTGTGACCGGCTTTTCGCCCCACAGGTTCGTGCGCAACTCTTCCAGGCGATGCTCGGCGGCGTCGCGAACGTAGCGGTACTTGTCGTTCTCAGCGACAGCTTCCAAAATTGATGTGTCTTGCAGCTTCTTGACCGCCTTGCGCCGAATCTCCTCGTCGTTTGAGTTTCGGGCCAGATCGGCGTACATTTCCTGATCGGGATACTTTTCCCGCAGGATGTCGAAAACGCGGTGTCGGACGAACCAGTGCGCGTCTTCAATGACCATCCCGCGGAGAATCGTCGGGTCGTCGATCTCGTCCGCCGCCGCGATTCGAACGTCCGGGTCGCTGTGTTTCCACTTCGGTCTAAATGCGTCAAGAACTCCCATAGCGCCCCTTGGGGGAGGAACAGGCCGCTGTGCCCGACCGCCGGCTAGCCGGCCCGCGTGGTCAGGCTCTATGAACCCCGCGTCCCTTCCTGCTCCGAGCTTGTGCCTTTTTGAATTGTAGACTTTTGCCGCGGCCCGTGCAAAGGGAAAACGGTAAGGGCGGAGACAGCGACTAGTGGACGCCGACTTTACAGCTCGTCGCTTATCGACGAGGAGTTCAGGATCTGGCGGGCGTGACGCAGAGCGGCTGCCGTGACCTCGGCGCCCGAGAGCATGCGGGCCAATTCCTCGGCTCGTTCCTTCTTCGATAATTCGACCACCGACGCGAAGGTATTCCCTTGCTGTTGCCGCTTCTCGACGAAGTAGTGTGCGTCCGCGAAGCCCGCGATTTGCGGTAGGTGGGTGACGCAAAGCACCTGATGATGCTGGGCGATCTGCTTGAGCCGCCGCCCGAGGGCTTCAGCGACTCGGCCACCCACTCCACTGTCGATCTCATCAAAGACCAGCGTTCGAGGCAGTGTATTCTCCGTCTGGGTCCGCGGGGCCGCGGCCAGGCAGGTTTTTAGCGCCAGGGCGATTCTGGAAAGCTCGCCGCCCGAAGCCGCTTGCGCTACCGGGCGTGGCGGCTGTCCGGGATTAGCCGACGCCAGGAACCGAATGCGGTCATTGCCGGCGGCGCTCCATCCCGCCGCGCCGTCCTTGACTTCGTCAAACGCCACCTGGAACTCGGCCGCTTCCATGGCCAGCGAAGCCAATTCCGCTTTTACCTGGGACCCCAGCCGGCCGGCGGCTTCGCGGCGTCCGGCGGACAGTTTCCGCGCCTGTGCTGTGTACTGCTCCGCGGCGTCCCGTTGCCGTTTTTCGACTTCGGCAATGGTTGTCTCCAGAGATTCGATCTGTTCGAGCCGCTTGCCCACCTCCTCGCCGTAGGCTAGGACCTCGTCCACTGTGGCCCCGTACTTGCGCTTGAGTTTTTCGATCGCGGCCAAGCGATCTTCGACTTCCGCCTGCCTACCGGGATCGAATTCGAGGCCGTCCAGATAGCGGCTCAATTCTAGGGCCGCGTCCTCGACCTGGGCGCGGGCATTGTCTAGCGTCTCCGACAGAGGGTTCAACGAGGGATCAAAACGCGCCAGCTCTTCGAGGGCTCGTCGCGCGGCTTTTAGCTGCGTGGCCGCCGAGGCCGGGGATTCGTAGAGCAGGTCGTACCCCCGAGCGGCCGCTTCTTTGACTTGTTCGGCGTGAGCGAGGAGCCGGCTCTGTGTTTGCAGTTCCTCGTCCTCCCCCGCCTCGAGCTTCGCTTGTTCGATCTCCTGATGTTGGAAGCGGTGGAGATCAAGCAGGCGCAAGCGCTCCTTCTCATCACCGCGCAGTTCGTCCAGCCGCTTCGTCGAGTCCTTCCATTGCCGATAGGCCGCGGCGACCTGGGAAACGAGCGCGGTCTGATCCGCGAAGGCGTCGAGCATGGCGAGTTGCGTGCGGGTATGGAACAGGTCCTGCTGTTCGTGTTGGCCATGAATGTCGGCTAGACCGCCGGCCAGTTCCCGGAGTAGAGACAGAGGGACGAAGCGGCCGTTGACGTAGGCCCGCGATTTGCCGCTGTCGAGGAGTTCCCGCTCAACGACCAGCTCATTCTCCTCGAGATCGAGCCCGCTGTCGTCCAGCAGGCGGCGCAACTCGGGCGTTTCCTCCACCTCAAACACGCCGGTGATGCGCGCTCGTCTCGATCCGGACCGAATGACATCGGCACTCGCCCGCGCCCCGAGCAGCAGCGAGAGCGCATCGACAACGATCGACTTGCCACTGCCTGTTTCTCCGGTCAACAGGTTGAGCCCCGCGCGGAACCGAACCGACAGCTTCTCAACTACCGCGTAGTGCTCGACCCGGATCTCTTGCAGCATGGCGGAAGCGCTCCCCGAGCGGGAAGGGCAGAAACCCGCCGGAGGTTGCGAGGGTGAATCCGGCGAGCCGCGCGGCCCGCCATGATTCCACCTAAGACATTATATGTGTTAGATTTTCTGTAGCGTGCGGGCGGGTTCGCCCCGTCGGGCGCTACCGCCGGATGGCCGGCCGGCGGGGCGCGGCGTGGAGGCCCCAGCGCCGATGCTGTTGGCGAACGCCCGGCGGGATTCCACCTCCGGCCCACGGCGTTGAACACCCTTCCAGGAGACCTCTTGATACGACACACCATTTTCGCCCTCTTATTACAGGCCGAGGAGGCGGCCGAGACCGCCCAAGTCGCCGACCCGATGGAAGAGGCCGTCCGTTCCGGGGCCTTTGACCAGAGTGGATTCCTGAACCTGCTGCTCGAGACCGGTCCGCTGGCCAAGGTGGTGCTGTTGATCCTGCTGGCCTTCTCGGTTCTTTCCTGGGCCATCGCCTTCTCGAAGATTAGCTTGCTGAAAACCTCGCGCCGCAACAACACCCGTTTTCTGAGGGCGTTCCGCAAGAGCCGCCAGCTCGGGGAGATCAGCGCGGCCTCGGAAAACTACCGCCCGGCACCGCTCGTTACCGTCTTCGAGTTTGGCTACGATGAAGTTGCGAGACAAGTGAACAGCTATAGAGAATTGCGCAATACCGCCGCCCTGGAGCGCAGTCTGCAATTGGGGATCGGGGAAGAGATGGCACATTTGCAGCGCAATATGGGCTGGTTGGCCACGACGGCGTCGGCGAGCCCTTTCATCGGCTTATTTGGAACCGTGTGGGGCATTCTCGAAGCTTTCCGGGGGCTGGGCCAAGCCGGCGGCGCCACGCTGCGAGCCGTGGCACCCGGCATTGCCGAAGCGCTCATCGCCACCGCGGCCGGCTTGTTCGCGGCCATCCCGGCGCTGATTTTTTTCAACTACTTCTCGCAGCGCGTCCGGGAGTTGCGGGCGCGCATGGACGACTTCAGTCTGGAGTTTTTCAATCTCGCCGAACAGAGCTACGGAGAGCAAGATGGCATTGTCGAATCAGAATCCTCATCAAGACGAGTCGATAGCGGACATTAACATCACCCCGTTCGTCGACGTGGTCTTGGTCCTGCTGATTATCTTCATGATCACGGCCGGAGTCGTCGAGTTCGGCCTCGATATCGACGTTCCCAAAACCCGCGAAGTCGCCTCGACGAGCCAGGACCTCGATTTCGTCAACATCACGGCGAACGGGCAGCTGTTTTTGAACGACGATCCGATCATCGTTGGCGACATTGTGTCCCGGGTCAAACAGAAGCACGGCCCCGAGGCGAGCGTTTACTTGCGCGCTCACAGGACGACGCCTTGGGAGCTGGTCGCCAACGTAGTCGCCGAATGCGGCGCGGGCGGGATTGGAGTGAACGTGGTGACCAAGCCGCTGGAGCGGCGGCCCAGACGACGGCGATGACCATCCGCGGCGATCCGCTGGAGCAGATCGAGGGGCTCAACGCGCCTGTTGCGGTTTCCATCAGTGCGCACGCCATGCTGTTGACCGGCATCTCCTTATGGTCGGCGTTCAACGCTCCGATTCAGTTGGGCCAGGCGGGGACGCTGGCCGCGGGCGCGGTATCCGTCAAGGTCGTGCAGGGAGTTCCGCTCTCCGCTGCCCGCTCGCGGATTCCGAATCCGGTGGCCAACCCGGCCGAGCACTCCGTGCCCGCCGTGCCCTCTGAGCGCACGAGAACTCCCGCCCAGGCGCCGGAAGACGATCCCAGTGCGGTCGAGGTGGAATCGAAGCGGAGGAAGCGTCCCCCGAAGCCCGCCCGCAGGGCTAGCAAGAGCAAGCCGCCGGCTCCCGCCAACCAACTTTCGTCGTCGACCGGCGCGGCGGCCAGCTCGCCGATCTTCACGGGCCCAGGAGCCGGCGGGTCGGGAGGCGTCGCCTTCGGAACCGGAAGTCCCTTCGGCGCGCGCTTCGGCTGGTATGCCGAGGCTTTGCAGCGACGCCTCGCCGAAGAATGGAGAAAGACCCTGGGCCAGGTATCCGGCAGCTCGCGGAAACCCGCGGTTGTTTCCTTTCGCATACTTCGTAATGGTAGGATTAAGGGTGTTCAAATTGCTCAAACCAGCGCCAATCGCTCGCTCGACTACTCGGCGTTCCGTGCGGTCCATAACATAAATCCGATGCAGCCACTCCCCCCGGCCATGCGTCGGCGTTCGATCCGGATTGAAATGCATTTCCAACTCGCCAATTAACGGCCTTCAACAATCATCCGCCATGCCAAGGAATCGACTCGCGACCCTGCTGCCGGCGGTGGCTCTGCTGTTCGGAGGAGCGCTGCTGGCCCAACAGCCGGCCGACTACACCGGCAGGGTGACCGACAGGCAGCAAGCGCCGCGCATCGCCGTGCCCGACCTTTTGGGCGGCCCTGACATCAGCACCGAGAGTGACGTCTTCAACGGTGCTTTGTGGAACGCCTTGGAAGGTTCCGCGCGGTTTGAGATGGTGTCGAAAAGCTTCTATCCGCGGACAACCCCTCAGCGGCCCGACGACTTCCACGCCGACGACAAGAACCTGCCCGACGACTCGGGAGCGCGGAGCTTCTGGTTGCGAGGCTGGTCGGACCCTCCCGTGGGTACGCGCTACCTGACCTTCGGCTCGCTGGGCGTGGCGAACGAACGGCTGACGCTTTCCGGCTATCTCTATGATGTAACCGCCGAAGACCCCGCGGCTGCTTTTATCTTCGGCAAGCGGTACTTCGCCGATCCCGATGCGAAAGGCGCCCGCCGGCTGGCGCACGATTTCTCCCGCGATGTCCTCGAAAAGTTGGGCCTCGGTACAGGCCTGGCCGGTACCCGCATCTACTTCGTCTCCGACCGCACCGGTCACCGCGAGATCTGGGCCATGGATTACGACGGCGGCAACCAGACACCGATCACCAACTATAAAAACCTCAGTCTGACGCCCACCGTTTCGCCCGACGGCGCGAAGGTCGCTTTTACCAGCTACTTCCTGGGAACGCCGCAGATCATCGTCCATTCGCTGGAGACCGGACGCCGGCTGACGTTCTACAACCAGATCGCGTCGCTCAACACGACTCCCTCATTCACGCCCGACGGCGAGCGGATTGCTTTCGCCTCATCGGCCAGCGGCCGGTCACAGATCTACGTGGCGGACCTTGACGGCAGGAATCTCCGCAGGATATCGTATTCTCGATCCATTGATGTGGACCCGGCTGTCAATCCGAAGACCGGGGCACAGATCGCCTTTGTATCGGGACGCAGCGGCGTCCCTCAGGTTTACCTGATGGACGACGAAGGCGCGAATGTGCGCAGGTTGTCGGGCGGCGGAGGAGATGCGGTCCAGCCGTCGTGGGACCCGCAAGGGCAGAACGTTTCTTTTTCCTGGACTCGCGGGTTCGAGCCCGGCAACTACAACATCTTCATCATGAACGTGGCCACCGAAGAGCTGGTCCAGCTGACTCATGGCGCGGGCAGGAATGAGCATCCTACCTGGTCGCCCAGCGGCACCCACATCACGTTTGCCTCGAACCGGTCCGGCGGCACGCAGGTTTGGACCATGCGCGCCGATGGGAGGCAACTTCGGAAGCTCACGACGCAGGGGAAAAACCATCAGCCCTTTTGGGGAGTAAGATAAAGGCCGTCGCACCATGACCCATTGTCATCACTTGTCCGGACGAAGCGGTGGGCGGGCGGCTCGAGTAAACGGTCGTTCCAATGGAAGAGTACTTTGAGGAGGCGTAGGAGTACCATGTCAACAAAGAGAAGCATTGCACTGGTCTTGCTGAGTATTTTCCTGGTGGCATTTGCCGCGGGGTGCAAGAAACCACCGCCACCGCCACCGCCGCCACCACCGGCGCCCGTGAAGCCGGAGCCACCCCCGAAGCCGGAGGTGACGCTATCGGCGGAGCCGAGTTCCATCGAGCGCGGCAAGTCGTCAACGCTGAAATGGTCGTCGACGAACGCCACGAGCGCGACACTGAATCAGGGCATCGGGGCCGTTCCCCCGAGCGGTTCGCGCGAAATCTTTCCCACGCAGAGCACCTCGTACGAGATCATCGCCAAGGGAGCCGGCGGAGAAGCGACGGCATCGGCTCGAGTCGAAGTCCGCGTGCCGCCACCACCACCGCCCCCACCCCCACCTAAGCCCGGGATCAGTACAGTGGTCAAGCAGAACGTAACGGACGCCCACTTCGACTACGACAAGAGCAATATCCGCGCGGATGCCGAAGCGACGCTGCGCGGTAACGCGGGCGCGCTCAAGAAGATCTTGGCTGACTATCCTAGTGCGCGGATCGTGATCGAAGGCCACTGCGACGAGCGGGGAACCAGCGAGTACAATTTGGCGTTGGGGGATCGGCGGTCCACCGCCGCTAGAGACTTTCTCGTCAGCCTCGGCGTCTCGGTCGGCCAGCTGACCACGATCAGCTACGGCAAAGAGCGGCCCCAGTGCAGCGACTCGCACGAAAGCTGCTGGCAGAGAAACCGGCGCGCGCATTTTGGTGTAGCGCCGTAAGATACTGGCGACGCGCAGGGGGCGCGCCCGCGGGTGGGTAACCTGTGGAAGCGCTCCCGCGTCTGTTTGCTAGCGCGGGGTTGACAGGTTCCGGCCGGCGACTCGATTGACGAGCGCCCCAATCCAAAGCCGGACTTCGGTCTCACAAGGCAGCGAAAGATATGAAGAGGGTCGGATTGAAACGCCAACAAGCCATTGCCGGGTTCGTCTTGTTTTGGGTTGGGGCGTTAACCATCTCGGTGGGACCGGCTCTGGCTCAAAAGAAGGAAGTGATTCAGCTCCAGCGCGACATGGCCATCCTCCAGGAGCAGGTGCGGCAGATGGGCCGTCAGATGGATGGCCTCGGCGAGCGGATGGCCGTGCTCGAGAATCTTCTCAAGCAGAATCTCGACACGTCGAGCAAGATGAACCAAGCGATCGCCTTGATCGAACGCAGCATCGCCAAGCAGGTCGATGCGGTGGTCGCGCCCGTCACTTCGATTAGTAATCGGGTGGAGACTCTCTCGAGCCAGTTCGGCGCTTTGCGGGATGCGGTCGAGGAGCAAAGTTCCCGGCTGGGCAAAGTCCACCAGCAGGTCGAGGACATCAACAATCACTTGACGGCGCTCCCTCCGTCCGGTGTCGGTGATGAAGGGGGAATGGCAACCGGCGGCAGCTCGGCGTCAACCCTCTATGACAGCGCGATGATTGACAACAGCCGCGGCAACTGGGATTTGGCCCGCGATCAGTTCAAGCAATACCTGGAATTGTACCCTAACTCCGTGCGCGCCGCCGAGGCGCAGTATTATCTGGGCGACATCTCGTATAACCAGAAAGACTACCCCGGAGCCGTTCAGCACTTTGACGCCGTCCTGGAGCGATACGCCGCCGGGCACATCTCTCCCGACGCTCAGTACAAGAAAGGGCTGGCGCTGATCGAGCTGAATAAACCCCGGGACGCGATTCGCGAGCTGGAGAGTCTGATCGAGAACTACCCCAACAGCAATGTGGCCGCTCTGGCGAAAGGACGTCTCGCCGGGCTCAAGGGCGGCGCCCCTTAGTGCATAGTTGGGTAAGTTGCATAAGTTCACGATCGTTTTTGGGTCGGCGATTCCGGGCCCGCCCCCCAGCACGGGCAACCCCGCCTATGGGCTTTTGAGCCGGCGGCCGCAAGACGTGTCAGGCGACGTCCTTTCCCCACTCGAACTCCGCCGCGTTTACCCCGTCGAAAATTCCCGCGCCCATGTGTCGCCGGGACTCT
The DNA here is from genome assembly GCA_965206025.1 of Bryobacterales bacterium. GTDB lineage: Bacteria > Acidobacteriota > Terriglobia > Bryobacterales > UBA6623. The sequence goes on from CBDBIU010000005.1 coordinate 2,004,224, forward strand.
CACGCGAGGTGCGCCGGTGAAAAGCCTCGGTCCGCTGATTGGCCTGGCGGCCGTCTACGTCTTCTTCATGATGTGGGCCGGCGAACCGTTTTACTCCCCTTTCAACCGCGTGACGGTGCTGACCCAGAGCGTCATTGTGACCGCAGGCGCGCTGGGGATGACGCTGATTATCATCTCAGGTGGAATCGACCTCAGCGTCGGCTCAGTGATTGCGCTATCGACGGTCGTGATTGCGCGCATGCTCGGCACCGACGTAACGCCGATCGTGGCGGCTCTTGCCGGCGTGCTGGTGGGCGGCGCTTGCGGGGCCCTCAACGGCTTTTTGATAACCCGTCTGAACCTCGTGCCGTTCATTATTACGCTGGGAACCTTGCTCGTCTACCGCGGCGCCGCCACTGGGGTAGCCAAGGAGCAGAAGATCGACGCTCCGATCACCTGGCTCAACGACATGCTGGCCAAGTTCCCCGACCCTCCGTGGCTGGTCGTGGCGCCCGGGGTGTGGCTGACGCTGCTGCTGGCGGTGGTCGTTGGCTTGATGCTGCGCTCGACCATCCTCGGGCGCTACATCTTTGCCATCGGCTCGAACGAAAACACCGCTCGGATCTGTGGCATCCGCGTCGAGCGGGTCAAGGTCTACATCTACTCGATCGCGGGGCTGTTGACCGGTTTCGCCGGGTGGATGCAGTTCAGCCGGCTGACGGTAGGCGACCCCACCGCCGCGCGGGGCATGGAGCTCGATATCATCGCCTCGGTGGTCATCGGCGGCGGTAGTCTGCAAGGCGGGGAAGGGAGCATCGTCGGTTCCGTCGCCGGAGCCATGCTGATGGCCGTCATCCGCAACGGGCTCAGCATGAAGGGGGTGCCCAACTGGGTGCAAGACGTTCTTACCGGCAGCATCATCGTCGCCGCGGTAGCGCTGGACCGCCTGCGCCACCGCGCGCGGGCAGGCTAAGCCGGCTGCCGAGGCTGGTGCTAAGTCGCTCGTGCTTTCCCTCGCTACCCCCGCATTTTCCAATCCAAGAATGATCCTGAAAAGGGGTTGGTCGGGCGAGGGGCCGGCGCTGCGAGTGGATCTCCTTTCTGAGGGTGTTCGAGGGGGGTAAGGGGGAGGGGGAAGCGGAACTGGGTGTGGCCCGGACCAGGGACGTTGGTCGAGCTTTCCCCTCCCCCTGCCATCCATGCCGAGTCCGGGGCCGCCGGGCCCCGCCCCCTCGTGCTGGGATTTACCAACGGGAGCGGCAGCTGGCCAGCAGTTTCCGCTTGCGTTGCTGCATGTGGCGGGCGCATTCGGTATCGCTCATCCGCCGTGCTTGCTGTTCGAGATAATCGGCCGTGATGCCTTCCTTCAAGTGCTGCTGCCAGTGGTCGAGCGAGACCAGCTTTTCGTAAGGCGTGCGGTAGTCCCCGAGCCGATAGCGGCGCCGTCGCTTGCCGTTGTCCATCACCTCCACGGTGGCGAACCCGCAGGGACGGTGATAGTTCAAATAGGGGTTGAAATGGGCCGTGTAGAAGCGCTGGAACTCCGCGGCGTGGACGGCGGGGATCGGCTCGTGGCCGAGGTGCTTGCGCACGACCGCTCCGTTTTTGCCCTCCACCAAGGCGTTGTCGGTGGTGCGATGCGCCCGCGACTTGGTGAACTCCCCGATCAGCAGCTTGTTGAGCAGCTTGGCCACCCGGCGGTTGAGAAACTCCGAGCCGTTGTCGGAGTGAAAGCCGCGGATGCGGAAGGGGAACTGGTGCAGGATGGCCTCCAAAACGGGGATCAAATGGGCTTCCGAGATGGTCTGGCAACAGCCCACCACCTGACACTGCGTCACCGTATCGACGGCATTGACGTGGTACAGCCCGGGGCGCATGGTGGTGTCGCCCTGATGCACCGTGTCGACCCGCAAGTAGCCGGGCCGCCCGCACGGGTTGGGCCGCCGCCGCTCGCCGATGGCCACCGCGCGGGAGCGCGTCCGGGTGTGATGGACGTGGTGTTCGCGATAGACCGCGGTGCGTCGCAGGTTGTAGATGTGCGAGGCCGAGAGGGAGCAATCGTTGGAGGCGGCCTGGCCGTAGACGTGGTGTTCGCGCCATAGGATGCGCCGCAGCGCCGGGCCCGACAGCCCTTCGTGGGCCGCATCGACGGTGGCCAACAGAGCGATATCGTCGTGTGTGTAGCGGCGCGGAAAGCGATGCCGGCGGGGCGGGGCGGGCTCGACGGCTCCGCTTTGACGGTAGCGCCGGATCAGACGCGTGATCTGCGCCAAGCTGCGCCCGCTGATCTTGGCCACATAGCGCCGCACGACGCCTTCGTCTTTCTTCGACAGCCGCAGGTACTCGTGCGCCCGCAGGGTGCGCTCGACGAGGCCGTAGATCTGCTTGCGCTCGGCGCCGGTAAAGCTGAGGCGACCGCTGGAAGCCACAAACTCGCGCATCTCGCCCAGCGTGGGACGTTGTGCATGCTGCATGGTGATTCGCATTCACCCGCAGTGTGCCCTCTCCCGGCTGCCGTCGTTTCAGGATCATCTTGTGTTGGAAACACTCCCCCCGTTCGGGATCATCTTGCATTGGACAACTCTAACTCGGGTGAAAGCGCGTTCCTGCTGATATGATGGCGGTAAGCCTCTCGGCCTCGGCGGGCCGTCGTTAGGTGATACGCTCCCGAGTGCTTCCGCCGCCGGCCGACAGGGTGCTCGTCGTGGGTCCGCTTACCGGACCCGGCCAACCCGGCCGCCAAGGAGTCCGTTGAATGGGCAAGTTCGCGCTACTGAACGAGTTTGTACTTTTCCTCCGGGAAAACAAGAAGCTTTGGCTGCTGCCCATCGTCATCACGCTTTTGCTGGTGGGGTCCCTGCTTGTATTCGCCCAGGGATCGGCGCTGGCTCCCTTTATCTACACCGTCTTTTAGCCCGCATTTCTGCTTTGAAAATAGGCCCTGTCTGCAACATGAATCCCTACGGCGCTCGGCCGATTCAGTAGGGACCGGCACTCTTGCCGGTCCTTGGGCGGGCACGGCGGCCTCCCTCCCTACCCACTCCTCGTGAGAATCCTAGCCTCACGAAACCAACAAGTCCTTGTTTTCAATGGCTTATGGCCGATGGCCAAGAGAGCTTCAACAGCCGAATGGTAAAATGGAGGCAGAACGGCCGTGTTTGTTGGCGCTGGCCCGCCAGGTCGCGAAAAGAAAAAACCAAACAAACCAGATTTCGTCCAACCGGTTTTAAGCCAATGGGTTGCGAAGGGTTCCCTGGACGGCGGGGCGGCCAGCCCGGCGACTGTCTCACCGATCGCCTCATCGGGATATGAGGGGCCTCGAGCTACCGGTGGGCCAGGCCCAAGGAACAGCGACAAGACGGCAGCGATCTATGCCGGTAGCGACGAGGGAAGCGCCGGAACAATGGGAGCAACGAAAACAACCAAACGAAGCCAATTCCCACTAACTATTATTAAATCCAGTAACTTGCACTGCTGTGGCAGGGTACCGCAAGGCCGCGCGCGAACATTCTGACCGGCCCTTTCCAAAGGAGAAGCGCTTGGCCGCGGTCAAGAACCTCTTCGGCGGGCGTCTTGAAAAATCAAGATGTGCTGGGTGGGGAGAAAGTCGAGCACCTCGACGAGTTTGTAACCGACGGGCTCAACTTCCGCTCGAACTTCCTTGACCGTCATTTTGTGGAGGGGATCGATCGGTATGCTTGGGTCTTCCTTACGGTACTCGATGATCACAACCCGTCCGTTCTGCTTCAACGATTGCCTCACGTGTTCCATTGTTTTTTCCGGCTCGGCAAGCTCGTGGTAGACATCCACCAGCAGAACCAAGTCCACTTGCCCCCTGGGAAGGCCAGGGCCGTCGGGGCTCGCCAGGACAGAATCGACGTTCGTGATCCCTCTTTGACGAAGGTTTTCGGCCAGTAGGTCAAGCATCCCCTGTTGGATGTCAACGGCGATCACGCGGCCTTGAGGCCCGACCTTCTTGGCCAGCCTCCAAGTGAAATACCCGACGCCGGCCCCCAGATCGACCGCCGTCGCCCCCTGGGGGATATTGAGAGCTTCGACAACGCGGTCGGGCTGCTCTTCCTCATCTCTTTCGGGCCGCGTAAGCCGGCTCGCGTGGGCCACGCGAAACACGGGAGCGATCTGGCGTTTCTTGATCAGCTTGCCGATGCGAAGAGGGCGCCTGGACAACCTCGCTTCCGCGGACGCGGGGCTACTCGCCTCGGACTCAGCGGGCACAGCGGGCGCGCAGCCGCTCGACCAAGCCGCCGCCAACACGGCCACGAGGCAGAGAAGCCATGGTCGGCCTCGGCCAGCCGTCCATCGCGGCATTGGCATCGATAAATCAGACATCGGTCCTACCCGCACGGGGCGTTTCGCGTGCCGGCGACGGATCCCGCCGCAACCATCTCTCTCCCAGGGAACATGATCCCTCAGCATGGGGCCAACCAGGGTGGAGTTACGCCCATCGGCGCTGAAAACACCGCACTCGCCCGGCCCGCCTTGATTATTACAACACTCCTCCATCTCGAATCCGTCATGCCTTGCGGCCCAGAACAGGCTCACCGCAGGCGCCGGAAGCGTTTCTTGATGTTCTTGCTGAGCTTCTCGATCTTCTCCGCTTTGCGGATGCTGTTGACATCGACGACGAATTGCTCGTCGCGCTCAATGTCCCGCTGGAGCTCTTGCGCGAGCTTGATGATTTCGGCGACATCCTGCTTGGACTTCTCGTAATCGTGCTGCAGTATGGCCAGCGTTCTCGACTTGCCGTCCGGCAGACGAGGCTCCGGCGGTTCCTGTTGTGGCGGAGCCTGCAAGAGGAGCAAAATAAACAGTGCGTAAGTCGCCATAGCCGTGTTCCCGACCCATGGTAGCATCGCCGCGGCACAGGGCTGCGAAGTCCGTTCCAAGGCTTCCAACCAGGGTGATACAATAGCGATCTCGCGGAAAAACAAAGCAAGGCCAAAGCCTCGCCGACGGTCGCGGCCCCGGTCGTTTTCGCTTCGTTGAATATCTGGGCGCGTAGCTCAATTGGTAGAGCAAGTGACTCTTAATCACTAGGTTTGGGGTTCGAATCCCCGCGCGCTCACCATATAACTCATTTAAAACAAGCTATTTAAATTAAATATGCTGGGCTGTGATACTCTATTCCAGTTCATGTGTCCGTAGTGTGTCCGTTCTTGACTCGCCCGCCGGCAAGGGTGTTTCAGTCTCTGCGGGCACGACACCGGGCACGGCATGCCCCTACTTTTCTGGCTCTTCTGGGATTTTAGTGGCTGGCGGCGGTGAGTGACGGATCCCTCGCCACTGTGAGGCCGACCTCCCGGAGCCTGCTTCGGTGCCATTCAAGGGCTTCGTGACAACTCTACGGCCCCCAAGGCCGGGCGGCGACTGCGTTGGCCAAAAAGAATTACTGATAAACAAAGGGTTACGAGTAGAGCAAGGCTGCTGGCAGGTAGTCGTACAGTCTCCCGAAGGCTGTGAAATGCGGATCCACAACTGTCATCCAGTGGCCACACTCAAAGAGATAACTCCCTGTTTATCAGTGTCTTATTCCCTTTACGAGTTGCCCACGACCGGACTGGCGTGTAGGGTATTTGGGGATTTCTTGGCCGCCTTTTGGGCTCCGATGTGACTGCGGGCGACGTCGGGTCGGCAGGATGGAGGAGCCGGCTACCCGTTGGCCACCCACTAAAAACCCGGAAGAGCCACTTTTCTTGCCGATCTCTTTCTGGCGTCTTTGGCCATCTCGCGCGCTTCCTCAGCAGTTTCGCCGAAGGTGCAGATTTCGGGAATCGCGGGCACGATGACGTTGTACACGACCGTTATCTGCTACGAGGATCGAGCCGTCCGGCTCGATGGCGAGGCCAGCTATTGTGGTGAAAGGCCCTGTTGCCACGAGTTCTTGAGCACCCGTTCGAAGGTCAACTCTGATCACACTTGCAGCTTCGCCCGCCGTTCCCAAGAGAACACTCCTTCTGCATCGATGTGAGCTTCGAGATTGTCCAGGTCGGTTTTGGTGGCGAGACGTTTCAGCTTCTCATCGAGGTCGTCCTTGCTGACCAGCTTCTTCAGTTGCTTGTCGAAATGCTCTTGGGTGAGTTGGGTCATGTAGAGGGGATTGTTAATTTGGGGTTGTGAGGGAAGCGTAGCAAGGCGGCAGGATTCGTCAAGAGGGCTTGTAGTGGCGGCAGGGGTAGAGGGTCAAGAATCAACGGGTTACGGAGAGATGGAGTACTCAGGGTCGCAATTTTCAGGGGGAAGGCGACGGCAAAACTTCCCACAATCCCCATTAGCCGAAGTAGCATGCGATGCCTCGGCTCACATGGGGAAAGGCACGCCGATCTAGGGCGGGCACTCGCTCGCGAGGCCCGTGGCGGTACAATCCCTGTGTTGTGATGATCGGCTCACACAGCCCTTAAGGAGGATAGACCGATGAAGGCAGCAGTGATTCACGAATTTGGCGGTTTCGACGCGCTCAAGCACGAAGACATCGAACGGCCAAGCCCAAGACCTGGCCATGTATTAATCAAAGTGCTCGCGGCCGGCGTCGAGCGTCTCGAGCATTATATCCGTGAAGGATCCATTGTGCCGGAACTGCCATTCCCTCATATACTCGGGGCGGATGCTGCCGGCGAGGTGGCTGATCTGGGAGAGGGAGTTACCGGTCTTGAAATCGGCGAGCGAGTGATTGTAGTCCCGGGATATCCGCAAAATGAAGAGGAGACCAACATTCGTCCTACAGTTACCGCCCCCAGCTTTGCCTTACCAGGTTTGCACATTTCGGGAACCTATACCCAGTTTATGACGGTGCCTGCTTACGCCCTTGTCAAGGACGAAACCGGGCTAAAGCCCGAAGAGGCGGCCACACTTCCCGTTCCTCTAGCCACGGCTGTTCATTCTCTAAAGGGGATTGGCGAAGTGAAAGCTGGGGACAAGGTGCTGATTCATTCAGGCGCTTCCGGTTCTGGCAGCATGCAAATCCAGGTCGCTAAAGTATTGGGCGCGGATGTCGCTACGACTGTTCGCAGCGATGCCAAGGGCGAATTTGCCAAAACGCTCGGTGCGGACCTTGTGATCAACACACGCAAAGAGGATTTCGTCGAGCGCGTCAAGGCATGGACGGCCGGGGTCGGTGCTGATGTTGTGATCGACAACTTAAGCGGAGATGTTTTGGCCAAAAGTATTAAACCAGGATTTCCATTTTGGCCCTGGCACGGTGAAAGTATACACCCGCGCTGCCCCGCATACCACGTCTTTTCGCGCTGAACCCTGCACATGACCTCCACCGGTAGGCGCCAGGGCTCGTCCATCCGCTCACAGACGTTGATTGAGCGGACTGAACGGCGCTCCGGCCGACACTGCTCCTTGCGAAACCTTTTGGAGCCGAAAACTGTTGATCCTCGCCCGGTCAACGCTACCCGCTTGGCAGCGGCAGCGCCCAGATCCTGTGCAGCATGTCGCCGAACAGCCTGCGGTTCAAATGTCCTTCGGCCAGCAGCAGCCAGTAATACCGCGCGTGCTTGACCAGCCGACCGCCGGTCTTCATCAACCTGTGTTGCAAGCTCGTCAGCGACCAGCTCTTGATCCTTGGTGGCAGTCCCAGCCGCCGCCACAGGTTGCCCAGGTTGTAGGCCAGCACACTCAACTGCAAGCGCACTTCGTTCGCCCGGAAGCGATGGCACGACAGCCTGGTCCAATGCGTCGCCTGCTTGCCTTCTTTAATCCACTGCTCGGCCGTCCCGCGCTTGTTGTAGAAGCGCACCACGGAGCGGCTCGGCAGAGTCAGGTTGGTGACGATGAAGTTGTCCCGTGGAAACAGCTCCCCAGCGTGATGCTCCACCTTGGCCACGACCCTTCGGGCCTTGCTCCAGCTCGCTGCCCGGTAGAGAAAGCTCCTGTAGCGCACCAAAGGCTTCCGAGTGGGTCTTCCCACCGGCCGCACCAACAGCTCGGCAACTTCACGCCGCAGGTTCTCGTTCGCCGGAAGGCGGATGGCATACTTCACGCCACGCTCCTCCGAAGCCTCGTAAATCTCTGGCTTGGCAAAGGCTGCATCCCCCCGGAAGGCAACCTCTTTGCCATGGTTCTGCTGACGTTCGATCTCGGGCAGGAGCAGTTCATCCCAGTCCTCAGCGCTGTGCACATTGCCCGGACGGAGCTTGGCCGCCAGACAGTCGCCGTGACTGTTGAACAGCAACAGCGGGTGGTAGCAGACGGACTCGAAATGGCCGTTGTAGGCGCTGCCTTCCTGTTGGCCGTGGACGGGGCTTTCCGTCGAGTCCATGTCCAGAACAACCCGCTCGGAGTTGTCTTGGGTCTCGGCTTGGGCGAGCAGCTCCCGGTTCAACGCCATCAACCCCAGCAGGTTCTCTTCGCTCGCCAGCATCTCCGTCTCGAAGCTGTGGAGCGTCGAGGTCAAGGCCGCACCGCGATCCCAGATTTTCTGCGAACCGATCAGCCGAAACGTCGGATCGATCGAAACCCGCGCGGCGTCGTTGAGGTCCTCGTAGCCCGCCAAGCGGCTGTAGACCGACTGCCGCAACAGATCAGCGAGCGTGAACTGCTTGTTTGTGCCTTGCCGGGAGTCGCTGACATGCTCGTCAATCAGTTCTCCGAACCCGAGCCGTTCGTCCAGTTCGCGAACCAAAATCAAGCCACCGTCGGAAGTGACGTGCGATCCTTGGAAATCGACTTTGAGAAGTCCATTGAAAGTTAGCTGGAACGGCTTTGTTTCTTTTTCACCCATTGGGTGTTGGCCTCCCTGGCGTCCTCATCGGGCTCTAGCCCCTATGAATAAAGACGCTGAACGCCACCGCAAAGTCGGAATGTCAAACTCAAATCGAAAATCGGGGTTAAAGCCACAAAGCCAATGGGCGTTATTGTTGCCTTTGGTTTTTCGGCCGGTGCTGAAGTCAAGTTCGACATTCGAAGCTTATTCGGCTCTTCGGGTTTTTAGTGGGTGGCCAACGGGTAGCCGGCTCCTCCATCCTGCCGACCCGACTCAGTCACATCGGAGCCCAAAAGGCGGCCAAGAAATCCCCAAATACCCTACACGCCAGTCCGGTCGTGGGCAACTCGTAAAGGGGACACTGATAAACAGGGAGTTATCTCTTTGAGTGTGGCCACTGGATGACAGTTGTGGATCCGCATTTCACAGCCTTCGGGCGACTACCTGCCAGCAGCCTTGCTCTACTCGTAACCCTTTGTTTATCAGTAATTCTTTTTGGCCAACGCAGTCGCCGCCCGGCCTTGGGGGCCGTAGAGTTGTCACGAAGCCCTTGAATGGCACCGAAGCAGGCTCCGGGAGGTCGGCCTCACAGTGGCGAGGGATCCGTCACTCACCGCCGCCAGCCACTAAAATCCCAGAAGAGCCGCTTATTCTTTGCTCAGAAAAGGCTACACGGTTCGATGGCTAGCGATATTGAGGATTTCAACTGGGGACTGGAGCAAGTTCGTGTGGGTCGTATCAAGCCATTACTCGACCACACGCTGCCGCTGAGCAAGGCGGCAGAGGCGCACCGCCTGATCTCCACTGGCCAGGTCACTGGGAACCTCGTGTTGCTGCCGTGGACTGAATAACACCTTCGCCTAACAAACGCATCTGCCGACGCTTCAAACGGCGCGGCTGATGCTCGGCTTTAGCCCCGGAAGGGATCGCCAGAACGGCCGTTCTCCGACACCCAGCTCGTTCAGGCCGTTTTCGAAGAGACCTGAAGATCTCCTTGGCTTCTTCAAAGGCTTCTGCGTAGGCCGGGTCTTTCGCCCGCCACAATCGGTGATTGCCACGTGCGGTGTTGGCTACCTCGGCTGCCTTGGTGACCGTACCGCACTCAGCGTAAGCTCGTAGCAGCGCTGCTTTTTTTGGATGGTCAATCGTGGTCAACGCGGCTTTCATTTCAAGCACTTACAAACTCCCTGTGTTCGGCTGGTGGCGCTGTTGCCGCGAGCGGTAATAGTAACCTCCCCGCTGGAAGCCATTGTCCTACAGTCTGAGGCGACCCCCGCTTTTGCGGTGCTGCCTGGAGTCATTATCGCCTTTTCTTCGCCCAGGATCAAGGTGTCGCGAATTGGCTGCGCTCATCGACCACCTCAGGCCTCGACAATCTAATCCATCGGAGTCGGTCTGCCCCGTGGCCACGCTCAGGGAGCACGACACGCCTACGTCGAAACCAACGACACCCAGCGCTTGCCTCTACGTCCGGACGCCCTGTTTACGTTGCACTTCCCCAAAGCCCCCGAAGGCCAGCGCTACTCTCACTTTTTCTACGAAGCCGACCGGAGACGCTCCACAATTGACTTCGCAGCGGCGGATCAGCCCCCATGAGGGGCAAGAAGGGGGCTCGATCGGTCCCGCCTCAGCCGCCGCCTCTACCGGGTGGAGAAATGATTGCGCTTCGCCGGGTGAGGGTGTAGACTCGTGCCGTCAGAGCAGCCAAATCGGAAATCCTGGTAAAGATACGGTTGGAAGCGAGAATGTGGGGCCTTCTGTAACACTCGCGCTCGTTGATCTTCCTACCGACCTTACGTTATTGGGCATGCCCAGGCACAGGTCGTGACCCTTACAGATGGGACTTCCAATGGTCGCGGCCGTGTTTACAGTTAGTCTTCTCGGGGGGGGCAGGCGTTCAGGTTCGACGTTTCGTTGTCACAGCGACGATAGATACACTGGTCGGAGTTCGTTCGCCAGGGAAGGATCATGTCGAAGTCAGGTCAAAATTCATTCGGAACAGCGTTTTTGGTTGCGATTCTCGCGCCTCTGATCCAGGCGCCGTCGTCCGGTCAAACCCCTGTTTCTTTTGCGGACAACGATTTCGGCCCTGGGTGGACGTCCATGCAGGTCCGGTGCGACGGTAGTTTTTGCAGCTTCTCGGCTGAAAGACTGTCGTCCGGTGGCAACCCAGGGGCGTTCCGCCAGGTTACGGAGAGCTTCGATGAGCTGATTATCGTTTCTCACTGGAACGACGGATTCACGTATGACCCGAGGACGGAAGGTGCGATTTCAGCTCTAGACTATTCCTTTGACCTGCTTAGGGTGACTGCTCTCGGCACTGCCAATTGGCCTCTGTTGGTGCAGGACGGCAACCATTACATCACCGGCACCTCTGAATCCAACATCAACGACCCGAATTGGACGAATCACGCTCGCAGTGGGCTAGACCCATCGGCGTTCGTCAGGATCTTCGGCCAGGGACCTGCCCGGCCCGACTTTTCTGCCGGCGGAGCACCCCTGTCGTTCGGGTACGGCACTTCTAATACCAGCACCGGGCCGACTCTGACGACCGTCAGCGCCATCGATAACTGGTCGGTCACGATCATTCCGCTGGGTGTTCCGAGCTGCCGATTCGACCCGCGTAATACCCTGGTGCCTTTTCACCTGAGCCTCCATCACGTAATCGATCCAGAGCGTTTTCGGCATTTGGTGACGGTAGAGGTAAGTTTGAATGGCGCCCCTCCCGCGGACCCCGTGGACATTACTTTGTCAGCGAGCCAGCCCATTTTCGGGGGGCCGTCGGACACTCCGGCAGCGATGGCAGCGGTGACGACAGACGCCAAGGGGAAGGCTAGCTTCGAGTTCACCCCGGTCCCTTCCGACACATTAGAGGCCGACTTTTCGGCCAGTGGGTCGGTTGACGGAACGCCGTTTGCCTGCGAAGGAAGCGTCGTTGTGGGCACGCTGCCGCTCGAAGTTTCCGAGGACGCCGCCGATGCTCTGGCCCTTTTGGGGCCGCTGCTACGCGCCGTCGACGTCAATCAAGAATACGGCGCCCGCTACGAGGAGTTCTCCCGGGAGATCGCGCAAGTCATGTTCGAAAACCGAAGTCGCCTTTCGGGGTTGAGGGACAAGTTGCTTCACTATCGGCCTGTGATTGGAGCGGTTGCGAATGCCCAGCCGGCTACGCTCACGCGAGCCGACCTTGAAGAGATCCACCGCGCTCTCGATTTTCTCGAGCTCAAAGTTAGTCGCGGCCTGCGGAATGCGATTAATCGGTTAAGAGGCTACTTGCGAAGCCCAGACCTGCCGGCGTCGTTCGGCATTACCGTTGAAGATGCCGCTCCGAAACAGCAGAGGAGATCCCCGCGGCGCGGAATTCAACCGGAGAAATATCAGCCCCCTCGAATGAAAAGGCGCGCCTCCGCCGGGAGCGAACTTCAACCGGACTATGGCAAGCTGGCGCTCAGCTTTGAAGCCAACCAGGGACAAACTGATAGTCAGGTACGTTATCTCGCCCGGGGCCCTGGCTATAACCTCTACCTCACGACGCGGGAAGCGGTCCTGGTCAGCAGGACGCGTGTGTTGTCAACCACGAGTAAGAACACTGCTGTCAGGATGCGGTTTGTCGCGGGCCATGCGCGTATCACCCTGGCCTTTGAAGGCGCGGAGCGGCTCGCAAAAGACGAGCAGGGTGATCTCGTTCTTGATACAAGCGCCGGAAAGTTGCGGCTCAGGCGACCGTTCGTGTATCAGGAAGTCGAGGGTGCGCGAAAGCAGATTACAGGTGATTACCGCCTGAAAGGCAAGGATCACATAGCCTTTCAAATAGGTCCTTACGACCCCTCAAGGCCTTTGATCATTGACCCGGTCCTATCGTATTCCACCTACCTCGGAGGAACGGGAGGCGAGGCCGCCACTCACATCGCCGTTGACGCTAACGGCAACGCGTACATAACAGGTGGGACCACGTCGGCTAACCTGCCGACCGAGGGGTCTCTGGGATCGGGCTTCGCCGGCGGTAATTTCTTGATGTCGGACGGTTTCGTGACAAAGCTGAATGCGGAGGGCTCGGCCTTGGTCTACTCCACTTATTTTGGGGGCACGGACGACGACATGGGCTTGGGTATTGCCGTTGACGCCGGGGGAAGCGCCCATGTAACAGGCTTCACGCGATCAAGCGACTTCCCTGTCGCTGCCCCCGCGCAGCCTGCTTTCGCGGGAGGGGGCTTCGTCTTCGGCAGCGACGCTTTTGTGCTGAAGCTGAACCCTGCCGGCTCCGCGCTGACATACTCTACTTATCTTGGGGGCGGGGCTGATGAGAGCGCCGCCGCCGTAGCGCTCGACGCCGGGGGAAATGCCTATGTGACCGGCTTCACCACGTCAACCGACTTCCCGGTCACAGGCCCGCTGCAGCCCGCCAATAACGGCGGTGAAAAGCTCGGCTCGGACGCGTTTGTGGCCAAGCTGAGCGCCGACGGCAGCCAGGTGGTTTACGCAACGTATCTTGGCGGAAGCAGTGATGATGCGGGCAATGGGATCGCTGTCGACGGTGGCGGCAGCGCCTACCTGACCGGAGTGACCTATTCGGCTGACTTCCCGACGGCCAACCCATTTCAGGGCCTCTCGGGCGGCTCTTCGGATGCCTTCGCGACAAAGCTCAACTCCGCGGGTTCGGCTCTGATCTACTCCACTTATCTTGGCGGTGAGAGCGACGATATTGGTTTCTCTATCGCTGTAGACGCGGAAAACAGCGCCTACCTAACAGGCGGGACCGGTTCGCTGGACTTTCCTTTGGCGGGTGCCGCGCAACCGGATTTTGGGAGCGTCGATGGATTGAGTTTCGATGCCTTTGTAACGAAGGTCAACGGCGACGGATCCGCTCTCGTGTACTCGAGCTACCTCGGCGGCAGTGGTGCTGAATTCGGTTTTGCCCTTGCGGTGGACTCGACGGCCAATGCCTACGTGACGGGCACCACGAGCTCGATCGACTTCCCGGCGGCCAATGCCCTACAGGCGAACAACGCCGGCGGCATCGACGGCTTTCTCGCCAAGATGACCGCGGACGGGTCTGCCCTCGAGTACTCCAGCTATTTGGGCGGCAGCGAGGCTGACAATGCCGTGGGAATCGGCCTGGACCCTTCGGGTAACGTTTATGTCGCGGGCTCTACTAGGTCACCTGACTCCCCAGTGACGTTCGGTGCCTTTCAGACAACCGTAGGGGGAGGGAAAGACGTCTTCGTGGCCAAGATTGTCGAAGGCGACCCGCTCCCCAAGATAACCACCGTCTCGGCCGCCAGTTTCAGCGGCGAACTCGGCGCCGCGCCTGATTCGATTGCCGCCGGCTTCGGCCCGGGTTTGGCCACGGGGACTGTTGGAGCCCCCGCGATCCCCCTGCCGACCTCGCTGGGGGGCACGCTGGTCAGAGTCACCGATAGCGCGGGAACCGAGCATCTGGCAGAGCTGTTTTTGGTGTCGCCCCTTCAGATCAACTACCTCATTCCCGAGGACGCCGCACTCGGTCTCGCCCTGGTGATTGTGGAAACCGACGGCCAAGAGGTCGCGCGGGGCACGGTACGCATTCATGCAGTTGCACCGAGCCTATTCACCGCCAACGTCAGCGGCCAGGGTGTGCCCGCCGCGAGGGCCCTGCACGTGGCCGCCGACCTCACCCAGACAGAGCGGCTCATCTATGACGATACGGCCCCGGTAGGCAGCCGGGAGGCCCTGCCGATCGATCTAGGCCCTGAGGACGAACAGGTCTTCTTGGTGCTGTTCGGGACCGGCATGCGAGGCATTACGACCGGAGCGACGGCCACCGTTGGCGGCGAGGCGGTACCCATTGCCGACCTTCTCGCCCAGCCGACTTTGGTCGGGCTCGACCAGGCCAACCTAGGCCCCCTGCCACGATCGCTGATCGGTCGCGGCGAGGTGGACATCCTTCTGACAGTAGATGGCAAGGCCGCTAATACGGTAACCGCTAATATTCAATGACGGCTCCCGGCGAAACTACTTTGTCGCAACGTCTGACAGCGGTTTAACATAGGATTCCGATCAGACGACGAGTCGTTGTACCCACGCTCATCTGACACCATCGACGGGCTGGGCCGCAACGGGCGCGGCAGTCCGGCCCGACTCGCTCTGACGGGGGTGCTTCCGCTATTAACTGTTGCTGACTCGGCCGCATCACCTTCTGACGAAAGCACTTATCCCTAGTTTTCGCAATGGCTAAAGCTGCTAACGGCAAAATCGACTGTAAGTGATTGCAATGGTAGATACTTAAGCTCTTCTCGGCAACACTCGATGACGGAAGCACCATCAGGCGGAGGGTCTCGACGCCGTCTACCACTTCACCTTCACCGGGGAGCAGGAGCGCGAGGCGACGGTCGTGATCCGAGACAAGGCCTTACAGGTTGACGAAGGGCATGTCGGGAAGGCCGACCTGCTCGTAACCGCCGACGCACGCACCTGGCTGGGCTTTCTCCGGAAGGAACGGAATCTGGTTTGGGCTTTGCTGACTCGGAGAATCCGCATGAAGGGCTCGCCTCGGCTCCTATAGCATTTTCTCATCGAAGGATGAGCCTGAAGACGGGGGTTGGGGCTTTTTGAGTCGCTGGGGCTCCTTTCGGGCTTTTTGATTTTGAGTTTTGGGAAGGGGAGAATCGTCGTCGGGGTTGTGGGATTGTGGGAATCGCGGAGCGATTTCCAAGGGCGGTGGGAAACGAAGGGAAACCTGGTTTTGGTTTTCCTCGTTTTCCATCGCCCGTCATTTCCACAGCCCTCTTCCTGCTGTTCAGCACGGCGTGTTCGCGGAACGGAAACTGGCAAACAGCTTCTGCTTGGCTCGCTGCATCCGGCGGGCCGCCGCCGTGTCGCTTTCGGCCTGGGCAATGCGGCCCAGAGCCTCCAGCCTCTGCCCTGGCTTGAGATAGCTGGCGGCCTCGGGCAACTTCTCGAAAGATTCCCAAGGCGTCTGGTAGTGGCGGTACACCCGCTTCTGCTTGCCTTTGGCGTCGGTCTTGATCTCGGGCTGTCCGCAGGGCCGGTGGAAGTTCAAATAGGGATTGAAGTGCTGTTGGTAGAAGCGCTGGATGCGCCCCGCGTGCGGCGCCGCGATGTACGTATATCCCATGTGTTTGCGGATCACCGCGCCGTTTTTCGATTCCACCAAGCCGTTGTCGTTGGAGTGCCGCGGACGCGACTTGGTCTGTTCGATCAGCAGCTTGTTCAATAGCTTCTCCACCGTGCGATTGAGGAACTCGCTGCCGTTGTCGGAATGGAAGCCGCGGATACGAAAGGGAAACTGCTCGATCATGGCTTTCAGCAACGGCTCCAGCCAGGCTTCACTGATCGCGGGCGTGGCGCCGACCACTTGCCACTGGGTGACTTCATCCACGGCATTGATGTGGTAGACGCCCTTGACGCCATCGCGATCCCCTTGATGCACCGTATCCACTCGCAGAAAGCCGGGTTGGCCTTGCGGGTCGGGCCGGCGCCGCTCGCCGATCGACACCGCCGTGGGCCGGGTCTTGGTGAAATGCAGCCGCCGCTGGCGGTAGGCTCTGCGCCGCCGCAGGCGATAGATCTGGGCCACCGAGATCCCCGCCAGCCGCTCGTATTCGCGCTGCTGGTACTGCTGGTATTCCCGCTCGAGGATCTTGCGCGTGGCCGGGCCGCTGAGGGTTTCGTGGGCCTCGTCCACCGCCGCCAGCAGTTCGACGTCGGCGGGCGTGTACTTGCGGGCAAAGCGATGCCGCCGGTAGCGGGCGGGTTGGAGTTCTCCGCCCTGCCGGTACTGCTGGATCAGCCGCGTGATTTGCGCCCGGCTCAGTCCGGTCATCTTGACCAGATACTGCCGCAGCAGCCCTTTGTCGGCGCGGTTTTGGCGGCTGTAGCCGTGCTGGCGAAGCGTGCGCGCCACCCACGTGTAGATCTCGGCCCGCCCTTTGCCTTTGAATCGAATCTCCTCGCTGGAGTGGAGAAACTGCTGGATCTGTTGCAGGTTCAGCTTGCTGGTGTTTTGCACTTGGATAGTCAATTCCCAGCATGCCCACTCCCCGATCCTTCAGGCTCATCTTGTGTGAGAAACAAACTCCTCGTTCAGACTCATCTTGCATGAGACAAGACTCCTATTGGCGTTCGGCAAGTGCTTTCCCTCATGATGGGGAACGGGTGGCGGCGGCGGTTTCGATTACGCGGAGGATGGTGCGGCGAACCCCCGCGGCCAAGAATCCCGAAGGAGAGCGAACATGAACGATACCGCAGCCACGGGGAACCGTTTGAGGCCGCGTGTGATTTCGCGCCGAAATCTCTTCCGGGCTTCGTTGAGCGTCGCCGCCCTTGCAGGCGCGACACGGTCGGCCCCGGCGGCCGGCGGGAAGAATCTGCTGATCGCCAGCGCGAACGGGCTGGCGTGTTGCGACCGCGCGATGGAGGTGATCGAATCCGGCGGCGACACCCTGGACGCCGCTATTGCGGGCGTCAACATCCAGGAAGAAGACCCGCAAGACCGCAGCGTCGGCTACGGCGGCTTGCCCAACGAAGACGGAGTCGTCGAACTCGACGCCTGTGTGATGCACGGACCGTCCCGTCGTGCCGGTGCTGTCGGCGCGCTGCAGGGCGTCAGAACGCCTTCCAAGGTGGCCAAGCTGGTCATGGAGCGGAGCGACCACATCATGCTCGTTGGGGAGGGGGCGCTTCGCTTTGCCAAGGCCCACGGATTTAAACAGGAGAATCTGCTGAGCGAAGAGGCTCGGCGGGCCTGGCTGCTGTGGAAAGAATCACGGGACGGCAACTGGGGGCCCGGGATGGACGCGCCCCCCGGGGAGGAATCCGGGGCGGGTCTTCCCGAACAGCTTGTGCCGGGCAAACCCAACCCGCCTCTCTGGGCGCGAGAGGCCGTCGAAGACCCCCCTTCGGGGACGATCACTTGCCTGGCGTTGAACCGGAAAGGGGAGATCTCCGGCTGCACGACGACGAGCGGGCTGGCATGGAAAATCCCCGGCCGCGTGGGCGATTCGCCGCTGATCGGAGCCGGGCTCTATGTCGACCAGGATGTCGGGGCCGCCGGGGCGACCGGACGGGGAGAAGAGAACATCCGCATCGTGGGTGCCCACACCGTGGTCGAAAACATGCGTCATGGGATGGTTCCCGAGGAAGCTTGCCTCGACGCGCTCCGGCGAGTTTCCCGCAACTACGGCGACGAAAAGGATCGACTCCGTTTTGGGCTGTCGTTCTACGCCCTCCGAAAGGACGGCGAATACGGCGCCGCGTCGCTATGGAGCCACGGGCGGCAAGGGGACGAGCGAGTTCGAAGTCGTTTCGTGGTCAACGACGGCTCCGGCCCCCGACACGCGCCGGCGGGGTATCTGTACGGATCCGCATGACGGCCACGCTCGCCGGCAGGGCGGTTGCCGCGCCGCGCGGCAAGAAAAGCGGGGCAAGGTCACTCCTTAACGATGCGGATGAAGCCGTCCTCGTCCGCCGCCGCCGTGTCGCCGGTGACGAACCAGCCGTCGCGCATGACGGAACTTGTCTTGGACGCGTCGCCGAGATATCCCGTCATCAGGCTGGGACCTTTGACCAGCAGGATGCCCGCGGTGTTGATGGGGAGTGTCTCTCCGGTCTCGGGATCGACAACCTTCGTGGTGACGGCCGGCAGGGGGTGGCCGACGGTCCCGGGTTTCGAGCCGATCTGACGCCTCCTGCCCTGGACGAAATTGGGGGCGTTGACCGCCACGACCGGCGACATCTCGGTACAGCCATAGCCCTCGATCAGGGGCAGGGAAAACTTTTCTTCGAATTCAGCCGCTAGGGATTCCGACGGCCGCTCGCCGCCGACCAGCGCATAGCGCAGGGAAGCAAAGTCCTCTGCCGAGAACTCACTTGCGTAGGTCGAATACATCGCCGGCGTTCCCACGATAATTGTCGCCCGCTGAGAACGAGTCAGCTTCCCGACCGTGATCGGGTCAAAGGCGTCGTGGTGATAAATAGCCCCGCAACCGCTCAGAAGAGGAAGCCACAGGGTTACGGTGAACCCAAAGGCGTAGTGGAAAGGCAGAACGCCGAGAACCCGGTCGGTATTCTCCACCCAGAAAAGCTGCGCCAGAGAATCAACATTCGCGAGGATGTTTCGATGGGAGAGGATGACCGGTTTCGGGGGTCCGGCCGTGCCTGCCGTGTAGAGGACAGTGGCCATACTGTCGGGATCGACGGCTTTCTCGCGATAGATCTCTTGTAGCAAGCGGCTCGGCAGCAGGAAAGCCGCCAGGAACACGAGCGATCTCAACGCGGTGGAAGTACGCTCGAGAGCATCTTCGAGGTAGAGGAGACGCGGCACGGCGGGAAGATCGCGCGGCGGGTGGCGTCGAGAGCAAATG
This sequence comes from Bryobacterales bacterium, assembly GCA_965206025.1. Lineage (GTDB taxonomy): Bacteria > Acidobacteriota > Terriglobia > Bryobacterales > UBA6623. The sequence continues at coordinate 2,023,292 of CBDBIU010000005.1, forward strand.
AGCGTTTCGATTTCGCATTCCCGCACGGCGGACGCCAGCTTCTCGGAGTCGCGGGTGTCGAGGTTGATGGGAATCCGCCCCTCCAGCAGCACGGCAACGTTGGCAATCGCCCCCTGTACGGAAGGGGGAACAAGCAGGCCTACCCGTTCATTAACCGGCTTTCCGCGGCCAAGCTGCGTGCGAAGCCACCCCGCGGTGCGCAAAGCTTCGACAAGCGCCCGGCCATAGCTGAGCCTCGTGCCGCTCGAATCCGTCGCGGCCAGGGAAAACCAATGGTGCTTCGCGGTTCGTATGAACCGTAGCTGGAGCTGATCTCGCGGCGTGACGCGGTAGGCCGCCGCCTCGCTTCCCAACTCCATCACCGCCAGGCGCACATCCTGGGCCGTCGCCGTGGAAGCCAACGGGGCTCCGAACGAAACCGTGACGCGATAGGGGAACCTTTCCGGCCATCGAAGGAAGAAACGGCCGTCTTTGAAGCTGAAGACGCTGCCCCAGACGCGGTCGAGATTGACCGGGATGATTGGGGCGTCAAGACCCTCGATGATTCGCTCCAGTCCACGCTTGAAAGGCAGCATGCCGCCGGTGCGCGTGATCGTGCCCTCGGCGAAGATGCAGACGACGTGCCCTTGGCGCAACTGCTCGCGGGCGAGTTCAACCGATTCGGCCACGCGCTCCGGGTCGCCCCCCTGGATGGGGATCGTGTTCATGCGGCGCAAAATCCAGTGCAAGGCCTTCATCTCGTAGTAAGGGCGGTAGACAAGAAAGCGAAGGAAGCGCTGCACGCAGCCGCCAAGCAGGAAACCGTCCACGTAGGAGACATGATTGCTCACCAGCAGCGCCGGTCCGCGGAATGGAACGTGCTGTTGGCCGATGATGCGGATGCTGTAAACGGTGTGCGTAAGCAGCCACAAACAGAAGCGAATCAGGAAGTCGGGAACCAGGGCGAGGATATAAACCGTGACGGCAAAGGTGACCAGGCCGAAGACGAAGAGGATTCTGTCCGGGGCCATGCGGAATACATCGCTGCACAGGTACACGGCGCCCGACGCCAACAGAACGCCGATCATATTCAGAAAGTTGTTGGCTGCGATCAAGCGGCCGCGCTCGTCCGAACCACTCTTTTGTTGCAGCAGCGAATTGAGGGGGACGATGAACAACCCGGCCGTGAACCCCAGCGCGCTCATGGCGACCCCGGCCTGAAGATAGGAGGACCCCGAAGCCGCCAGCCAGATACCGGCAAATCCCATGCCGATCGAACCCAGGGGCGTCAGACCGAGTTCCACCTTGTCGCCGGAAAGCCTGCCGGCCGCCAGGCTGCCCAACCCGATACCGATGCCGAGGAAAGTGATCAGCCGGGCCGTCCACTCCTCGCCGACACCGAGGACATCGCGGGCGAACAGGATCGTCATCAGTTGCAACAGCGCGCCCAGAAACCAGAAATAGGAGATCCCCAGTACCGTGAGCCGCAGGGGTTTGTCACGGTATATGCGGCGCAGCCCGTGAACGATTTCCGCCCAGGGGTTGAGCTGAAACGGCTTCTTGGTCTCGGGATCGCGAACCTTTGCGATGCCGAAACTAGTGAGAAACCCGCCGACGGCGACGATGGCCAGCAGACAGCCGATCAGCCACGTCCGTCCCTTCCAGGCAACCAGCATCTCGCCGCCGAGCCAGGTCCCCAAGATGATGGCAACGTTCGTGCTCATCTGGACGAGAGCGTTAGCGCGGGAAAGGTCCTTGTCGGGGACCATCTCGGGCAAGATGCCGTACTTCGCGGGGCTGAACAGCGTCGACTGCAAGGCCATCAGAAACAGCACCGCCAGCATGAACCCGAGGTCTTGCACGTAGAGAGCGAAAACCGCCAGCAGCATGGAGACGATTTCGATTGATTTCGTGGCGATTAACACCGAGCGCTTGTTGCGCACGTCCGCCAAGTGCCCGGCGTAGCCGGAGAAAAGGAAAAACGGCAGAATGAACACCGTACCGGCCAGGGCGAGGGCGCGGCCCTCCGACCCGCCGGCGGCCAGGTTCGCGGCCAGCAAGGTGACGGCGATCTTGTAGACGCTGTCGTTGAACGCCCCTAGAAACTGCGTCCAGAGAAACGATTCAAAGCCGCGCGATTGGAGGAGTGTTCCGAATCGTCCGAAAGGCATGTAATCGGGCCGCGCCCCGCAGTGGGAGCTAGGAGCCGGAGGCCATGCCGCTCAGGGATTCGGCAGGATCCACCGAGAGGTTGAAAATTCTCGTAACGGCTCCTCAAGCTCCGGCAAGCGCAGTCGTCTAACTGTGCTGGACAGGCAGGAATGCCTATTCCACTGACGGTTGCCGCAAGAGGCTAGCCGTAGTGTAGCAATCGCGCGTCGGCGGGAATTGGAGATTGTCAACACCGTTTGGGCCGACCGCGAACCTGCATGGTTGCGTTCGCGAACTCACGGGGAAAATCCAACTTTCTGCCTCAGTTTCTGGCCTCTTTGAGCCTGTTCGGAAACGCCGTCACGGTACTCTGCGATTTTTTCACCTCTCCGTTTCAATCACTTAGACCGCCGACCACCCTCTGCCCCCTCCAACGTGACTTATGATCGAACCGGAGCCGGAGAACGGTCCCCCGGGAAGGCAAACTTTCTTATTCCTGCCATTGACTGCCGCGCGGCGCCGCTCCATTGATCGGGGAAACTCGGTTAACTCACAAGAATACAATGAGTTAGCTCTATGGACAGGAAGGGCATCGAGGTGACAGGAATGGACCGCACCCCTCACGAACATCCCCGGAAACCCGCCGGTAGCGAACCTTTCTCGTCCAACTTGCGCGTGCTAGCGCACTCGGCGAATCTTCGCTCCCACGGCGGCGAGTTTCTGCTCGATCCCCTCGTAGCCGCGATCGATGTGGTAGACACGGTCGATCACCGTCTCGCCGCGCGCGGCCAAAGCGGCGATGACCAGGCAGGCGCTGGCCCGTAAGTCCGAAGCCATCACGGTCGCGCCGCTGAGCGACGTGGGACCTTTGACCGTGGCTCGGTTTCCTTCGAGCGTAATGTCGGCTCCCATGCGCGTCAGCTCGGAGACGTGCATGAAACGGTTTTCAAAAATGGTCTCAACGATATGAGATTCCCCGCTTGCCTGGGTCATCAGGACCATCCACTGCGCCTGCATGTCGGTAGGGAAGCCGGGGTATTCCTTCGTCGCCGCGTCGGCGGCCTTCAAGGGGTAGCCGCCCGCGACCTGGATAACGCCGGTCTCGGGGCAAGCGACCTCGGCGCCCGCTCGGGCCATCTGGGTTATCAGAGCTTCCATGTGCCGGCTCTCGGCTCCGGTGATCGTGAGATCGCGGCCCAAGAGAGCACCGGCTACGAGGTAAGTTCCCGCTTCGATGCGATCAGGAATGATTGCGTGACGAGCGCCTTCGAGCTTGGCGGTTCCCCTGATACGGATGGTCGAAGAGCCGGCGCCCTCGATCGAGGCCCCCATTTTCGTCAACAGATCCGCCAGGTCGGCGATTTCCGGCTCCCGGGCGGCGTTTTCGAGGATGGTTTCGCCGTCGGCGATCGTCGCGGCCATCATCAGGTCTTCCGTACCCGTGACCGTAATTCGATCGAAGCGAATCGACCCTCCTTTCAGCCCCCGCGGAGCACGGGCCTCGACGTAGCCGTGCCGCTGTTCGACCGTCGCGCCCAACTCGCGAAGACCTTCCAGGTGAAGGTTGATGGGACGCGCCCCGATCGCGCATCCTCCGGGCAAGGAGACCCGCGCCCGACCCGTCCGCGCCAGCAGCGGGCCGAGCACCAAGCTCGAGGCGCGCATCGTTTTGACCAGGTCGTAGGGCGCCTCGGCGGAAGCGACCGACTCGGCGCGAATGGAGTACCCGCCGTCGCGCCGTTCCACTGTGGCGCCGATGCTTTCCAACAGCCGCGCCATGGTCCGGATGTCCCGCACCATGGGGATGCGATCGAGGACCACTTCGCCGTCGCTCAACAAGGCGGCCGCCATCGCGGGCAGGGCCGCGTTTTTCGCCCCGCTGATCGGGATCTCCCCCCTCAGCTCGGAGCCGCCTTGGATGACAAATTTGTCCACTGACTTCTACTCTACCGGCAAACCACGCGCATAGACTTGCCGCACGTTGAGATCCCTGTCCATCAGGACGAGATCCGCGTCGGCGCCCGCTTGCAGACGGCCCTTTCGATCATCGATGCCCATCATGCGCGCCGGATTCAGAGTAGCCATCCCAATGACCTCCTCGAGCGGTAGGTGGAGAAAGTCTCGCATGTTACGGACAGCGCGGTCGAGGGTCAAAATGCTCCCCGCCAGTCGATCGCCGTAGTAGCAAGCGCCGTCTCGCGCCTCGACCCTCAGCCCGCCCACGCTGTACTCGCCCGGCCCCATTCCGGTCGCCGAAAGGCCGTCGGAGACGAGCGCAATGCCATCCCCGCCCTTGCAGCGGTAAAGCAGCCGGATCGCCACGGGATCGACGTGGACGCCGTCGGCGATCAACTCCGCCGTCACTCCGGCATCCGTCAGCACCGTTCCAATTACACCGGGATCTCTGTGCCGGAAAGGCCGCATGGCGTTGAACACGTGCGTGGCCCGGCGAACTCCGAGGTCCACGGCCTTCTTAGCCTGCTTATAGGTCGAGTCCGTGTGGCCCATGGACGGCTGCACGCGCGTTGCGAGCATTTCCGCGATCAGCTCCGAAGCCCCGGTCAATTCGGGAGCCAGGGTCACAATGCGCAATTGACCCGCGGCCGCCTGGGCCAACTCGCGGTAGGCATCGAGGGTGGGCTCAACAAGGTGCTCGGCCGGATGCACCCCGCGGCGGGCGGCACTCAAATAAGGCCCTTCCATGTGGATGCCGAGGGGCTGAGCCATCGGTCTCGGCCGCGTTTCGGACTCCTTTATGTAGTCGGCCAGAAACTCGAACGCGCGACGAATGTCGGCTTCCGGCGCGGTCAGCGTCGTTGGGTAATACGAAGTGGTCCCAAAGCGAGCCAACGTTCGGCAGACGACGTCCAGGGACTCCTCTGAAGCTTCCATGACGTCCCGCCCTCCAGCGCCGTGGTTGTGGGTGTCCACGAAACCCGGCGCGACGATTCCCTCGTCAAGACGAACCTCCCGGGCGCCTTGGGGAATGTCAATGGCTTCTCTGGCGGCGACTTCGCGAATGTGGTCGTCCTCGACGACGACGACGCCGTTGGGGATCGGCGCCGGTGTGTATAGAGTGCCGGCAACGAAGGCTGTGAGCGGCATGACGCGGAATCAGGCGAGCGAACGGGGACAACCCCCCGGGTCCGTCTCCGTGAAAGAAACAGGTGGTTTCCCCAAGAAACTACGGACCTCCCTAAGGCCTCATCGCTTCCGGCAAACTGTCTCCGGCTGCGGCAAGTCTTTGGCGGGCGGCGCCGGGAGCCAGTCCGAACTTGGCCACGAGAATCGCCACCCGGACGTCGCGGTCAGCCTGGGCCAGGGCCCGCGCAGCAAGGTCGTCGTCGCATCCGGCGACCTCGGCCACAATTCGCCGGCCGCGAGCGATGAGCTTCTCGCTCTTGAGTTGCAGCTTGACCATCAAGTTCCCGAGAACGTAGCCCATCTTGACCATGACCGCTGTCGAGAGCATATTGAGGACCAGCTTCTGCGCGCTGCCGGCCTTCATGCGGGTGGAGCCGGCAATGACCTCAGGTCCGACAAGCGGTGTGATCGCGATATCCACGGTTCGGGACAACTGACTCTCTGGGTTGCAACTTAGCCCCACGACGAGAGATCCCAGCGACCGAGCGTGCGCCACCGCGCCCAGCACGTAGGGCGTCCTTCCGCTGGCGGTGATTCCCACAAGGGCGTCTTTTGGGCCGAAACCGCGGGCTTCGAGATCCGCCTGGGCGGCTTTCGGGTCGTCTTCGCTGCCCTCGGACGCTCGAAACACCGCCGCTTCACCCCCCGCCAGCAGCCCTTGGACCCGTTCGGCCGGCGTACCGAAAGTCGGCGGACACTCCGCGGCGTCGAGAACACCGAGCCGGCCACTCGTCCCGGCGCCGATGTAAAACAACCGGCCACCCTGTCTAAAGCGCTCGACGATGGCGTCTACCGCCGCCGCGATGCGGGGGATTTCGTGGTTAACCGCGTCAGCGACCGTTTGATCTTCCCGATTGATAATTTGAAGCAGTTCGACGGTCGAGACCCGGTCGATTCGCTGCGAGGCGCGGTTTTTCTCTTCGGTGAGAAGCTGCTCCATCCGAGGCCAAGGGAAGTATAGCAGAGGGTTCCGGGGCTTCCGGGCCGAAAAGGCGAACGACGATCGCCTGAGGAGTGGCGCGCGCATTCTTGCGTGCCGCGTCGCCATTCGTGACGACATCGATCCCCTTCGTGGCGCAAGCTCTCAGCTTGCCGCGTCGAGACTCATCTCGACGCCCGGGGCGGTTTCTCCATGCCGGATTTGCCCTGTCACTGGCGTTCCAGGCTCTGTTGCTTGCTGTCGCACAGCCTGGGTACACCCTTGAGCGCACAACCCCAACGGACGCAGGTCTCTGCGAGCCCTGCGCTACGCACGCACGGGCACCCCCGCGACGAGCGAAGCTGAGCCGCGAGCGGCGCACGTACTAAACTAGAGCGTAGCCCGCTTTTCTCGCCACGTGGTGAGAAAAGCGGGCTAGTCCTTGCGATGAGTTCGCTAGCCCCAGAAGCCCTGCCCGGTCCGGCTGTCGGCATTGATAAACCTCAGCAAGAGGACCTGGACCGCTGCGTCCACTGTGGCCTCTGTTTGAACGCCTGCCCGACCTACCGGGAGCTGGGGCTGGAGATGGACTCCCCGCGCGGGCGCATCTACCAAATGGTGCAGGTTGCCGAGGGGAACATCGAAATCAACGATGATTACATCGAGCACATCGAACTGTGTCTAGCTTGCCGGGCATGCGAGACCGCCTGCCCGTCGGGCGTCGAATATGGGCGGCTGGTCGAGGCCGCGCGCGCGGAGATCGCCAGCAGCAGGAAGCTTGGTTGGCCGGCCCGCCTGCTGCGCTGGTTCGTTTATGGGCAACTGTTGCGCAGCCCCTTTCTGCTGACGGTAATCGGCTACAAGGCTTACCTCTACCAACGCAGCGGCCTGCAGTGGCTCGTCCGCAAACTGGGTATTCTCAAGCCGTTCGGGAGGCTCGCCGAGTTGGAACGGCTGGCTCCTCCTGCTGAGCCTCCGTTCTTCTTCCGCCGGATCGGCGAGGTGTTCCCCGCGAGGGGCGAGCGCAGACACCGCGTGGCGCTGATGGCGGGTTGCATCGCGAATGTCTCATTCGCCCGGCTCAACGAGGCGACGGTTCGCGTCTTGCAGCGCAATGGCTGCGAGGTTACCGTGGCCGCCGGCCAGGGCTGCTGCGGGGCGCTGCACGTCCATGCCGGCTTGCGTGACGCGGGCCGCCGGCAAGCCGGACAAAACATCCGCGCGCTCGAGCGGGGCGAATTCGACGCCATCATCACCAACGCTGCCGGCTGCGGGTCGGTCATGAAGGAGTACCCGGATCTGTTCGAGCACGATTCCCCTTGGCACCGCCGGGCCCTGGCCTTTTCGTCGAAGCTGAAAGACGTCAGTGAATTTCTGGCAACCATTGAGCTCAATCGCGATCTGGGACCCCTGCCCATTACGGTTACCTATCAGGATTCCTGCCACCTGCTTCACGGCCAGAAGGTTCGCACTCCTCCGCGGCAAATGCTGAACGCTATCCCCGAGTTGCGCTTTCGGGAGCTGCCGCTGACGGAGCTCTGCTGCGGCAGCGCCGGCGTCTACAACGTCGAGCAGACGGAGATGTCGATGAGCCTCCTCGAACAGAAGATGCAAATGATCGCCACGACCGGCGCCGATACGATCGCTACCGCGAATCCTGGGTGTCTGCTGCAGTTGCGCGCCGGCGCGGACATGTTCGGCAGCGGCCAACGAGTGGTTCACGTGGTCGAACTGCTGGACGAGGCGTACCGCCAGGCGGACGTCTAGCCCGCTTTTCTCACCACCTGACGGTCGAACCACGCCATAGGCCCGCCATGACGGCGTTGCGCTTGCTCGCCGTGCTCAACGTACTGTTCGAGTACGCCCGTATTGTTCAAGAAAAGCGGCGCCGAGCGTCGCGCGCCTTGTACTGACGCGCCTCTCACGCACTTCGCAGTGCCACCTGAGGGACTGGTGCCATTGGTTGTGGGCGGGGCGGCGCAAAGGCCGCGGATCTCAAAAGCGAGATCCGCGCTACGAACTCGTTAGTGGAGGTTGGTTCGTGTTCGGCTTTCCACCCAGCGTTCCGCCAAAAATGGCTCCACCCTGGCCTACAACTGCTGGATGAAGCGTACCGCCAGGCAGTCCCGCTTTCGCTACAATCAATCTTAGTGAGAATCTCAATCGCGGCGGATCACGGCGGCCTTTCTTTGAAGGAAGATTTGATCGAGGTGATTCAGCAAAACGGTCACGTCTTGCAAGACCTCGGCGCGGACGAATACGACCATACCGACGACTATCCGGACTTCGCTCTGGCCGTCGCTCGAGATGTCGCCGCGGGGAAGGCCGATCGCGGCATCGTCATCTGCGGCAGCGGCGTGGGCGCGGCGATCGCGGCCAACAAAGTTCGTGGAGCGCGGGCATCGCTATGCCACGACACTTACTCAGCCCGCCAGGGCGTCGAGCACGACGACATGAACGTGCTCTGCATGGGGGCTCGGGTGATTGGACTTGCCGTGGCAACGGACGTTACGATCTCCTACTTGGCCGCCAAGTTCTCGGGTGAAGAACGTCACCAGCGGCGTCTCGCGAAGGTGCTCGCCGCGGAGACCGCCGACTCCTGACAAGGCGCCCGCTCAGCCATCGTCCGCCGCCGGCTCGCGGCTTCGCCGATTCCGACCGAACCATGCCCAACGTCGTCTACCTCCACGGATTCGGCTCCAGAGTCTTGTCTCATGCAAGATGAGTCTGAACGAGGAGTTTGTTTCTCACACAAGATGAGCCTGAAGGATCGGGGAGTGGGCATGCTGGGAATTGACTATCCAAGTGCAAAACACCAGCAAGCTGAACCTGCAACAGATCCAGCAGTTTCTCCACTCCAGCGAGGAGATTCGATTCAAAGGCAAAGGGCGGGCCGAGATCTACACGTGGGTGGCGCGCACGCTTCGCCAGCACGGCTACAGCCGCCAAAACCGCGCCGACAAAGGGCTGCTGCGGCAGTATCTGGTCAAGATGACCGGACTGAGCCGGGCGCAAATCACGCGGCTGATCCAGCAGTACCGGCAGGGCGGAGAACTCCAACCCGCCCGCTACCGGCGGCATCGCTTTGCCCGCAAGTACACGCCCGCCGACGTCGAACTGCTGGCGGCGGTGGACGAGGCCCACGAAACCCTCAGCGGCCCGGCCACGCGCAAGATCCTCGAGCGGGAATACCAGCAGTACCAGCAGCGCGAATACGAGCGGCTGGCGGGGATCTCGGTGGCCCAGATCTATCGCCTGCGGCGGCGCAGAGCCTACCGCCAGCGGCGGCTGCATTTCACCAAGACCCGGCCCACGGCGGTGTCGATCGGCGAGCGGCGCCGGCCCGACCCGCAAGGCCAACCCGGCTTTCTGCGAGTGGATACGGTGCATCAAGGGGATCGCGATGGCGTCAAGGGCGTCTACCACATCAATGCCGTGGATGAAGTCACCCAGTGGCAAGTGGTCGGCGCCACGCCCGCGATCAGTGAAGCCTGGCTGGAGCCGTTGCTGAAAGCCATGATCGAGCAGTTTCCCTTTCGTATCCGCGGCTTCCATTCCGACAACGGCAGCGAGTTCCTCAATCGCACGGTGGAGAAGCTATTGAACAAGCTGCTGATCGAACAGACCAAGTCGCGTCCGCGGCACTCCAACGACAACGGCTTGGTGGAATCGAAAAACGGCGCGGTGATCCGCAAACACATGGGATATACGTACATCGCGGCGCCGCACGCGGGGCGCATCCAGCGCTTCTACCAACAGCACTTCAATCCCTATTTGAACTTCCACCGGCCCTGCGGACAGCCCGAGATCAAGACCGACGCCAAAGGCAAGCAGAAGCGGGTGTACCGCCACTACCAGACGCCTTGGGAATCTTTCGAGAAGTTGCCCGAGGCCGCCAGCTATCTCAAGCCAGGGCAGAGGCTGGAGGCTCTGGGCCGCATTGCCCAGGCCGAAAGCGACACGGCGGCGGCCCGCCGGATGCAGCGAGCCAAGCAGAAGCTGTTTGCCAGTTTCCGTTCCGCGAACACGCCGTGCTGAACAGCAGGAAGAGGGCTGTGGAAATGACGGGCGATGGAAAACGAGGAAAACCAAAACCAGGTTTCCCTTCGTTTCCCACCGCCCTTGGAAATCGCTCCGCGATTCCCACAATCCCACAACCCCGACGACGATTCTCCCCTTCCCAAAACTCAAAATCAAAAAGCCCGAAAGGAGCCCCAGCGACTCAAAAAGCCCCAACCCCCGTCTTCAGGCTCATCCTTCGATGAGAAAATGCTCCAGTCCCGACTCGACGAAGGGACGGTTTTTTCAGCGCAACTTTGCGATGATCGGCGCCGAGGTGTACCAACCCGACCTGGCCGAGGGCGACTTCCAGGGATTGACGATTACCGCTCAGCTCGCCGTGGTGGACCGCGCCGTGCGGGAGCGGGAGTCGGTCTTGCTGGCGGGGTCCAGTCTGGGCGGTTACCTGGCGGCTCTTTACGCCGCTCGCAATCCCGAGCTTGTTCCCAGCCTGGTTTTGTTAGCGCCGGCTTTCGGCTTCGCGCGCCGCTGGGCGGAGCAGTTGGGGAAAACCGAAATGGCCGCTTGGCGGGAGCAGGGTGTCCGCTTCGTCCATCACTACGGCGCCCAAGAGAGCTTGCCGATCGGCTACCAGTTGTACGAAGATGCCCTCCAATACGAAGATTTCCCGGATGTAAAGCAGCCCACCCTGGTGTTTCACGGCTGCCTGGACGAAATCGTGAATCCCGAGTTGTCCACCGAGTTTGCCTGGGGTAGAGCGAACGTCCAGTTGGAGTTTCTCGATTCCGACCACCAGATGCTCGACGTTGTCGAGACGATCTGGGAGCGAGTGGCGATGTTCTACCAAGAAACTGAACCAACCCGAGGCTGACGTGCGTATCCATAAACGAAGGACGATGCATACGGCGCCTCGAACTTTGGTGGACGCGGCGCTTCGCGATCCAGGGGCTTTTGAAGGGATCGTCGACCGTCATAAGTCGATGGTCTATAGTCTCGTGCTGAATTTCTTTCAAAACCGCGCCATGGCCGAGGACATCTCCCAGGAGGTGTACCTAGAGCTGTACAAGAATTTGGATCGTATTCAGTCCGATCAGCATTTGTCGTTTTGGCTGCGCCAAGCGGTTACCCGCAAGTGTATTGACCACACTCGACGGCTCAAACACCGCCGCTACCAGCCTCTTGAAGAGATCGTCGAACCCGGCGTAGAACCCGAATCGGGCGATCCGTTCCTGGCGGCGGTCCTGCGCGGCAAGGTAGCCGCTCTGCCCGACAAGATGCGGATGGTCGTGTTGCTGCGATTCCAGGAGGACTTGAAACTGGCCGAGATCGCGGAAACTCTTGACATGCCGGTGAATACGGTAAAAACGACTCTGCGTCGAGCGCTGGCTCGCCTGCGGGAAAAGGTCCCGCATCTTGAGGCCGAGGTCTGTTATGGAACCGCTCGAACGTAATCTGCGACGCCTGCTCGCCCGGCGCCCGCCCCCAGCCGGCTTTGCCGCCCGGGTGATGGCGAGCCTTGAGAACGCAGCATCGCCGGTCAAGCCGGCGGGATGGGCGATGGCCGCCCGGTGGCGCTGGCCAATGGTCGGCGCTCTAGCGGCCTCGCTGGCCGTGGGAGTTTACTTGCAGCAGCGCCGCGTCGAGATTTCACCAAGCGAAGTCGAACAAGCAGTTGCCGCGGAGCGGGCCGCCGAGGAACTCCTCATTTCTTTACAGATTGCCGGTACGAAGATCAACAAGGCTCGTGAGGCTGTTCTGCGGCGGAGGGGAGAATCGCGATGATCAACCGAACGATTGGGCTTGTTGGCATGGCGGCTCTGGTTGGCGTGTCGCTGTGGGGTCAATCGAACGCCGAACTCGACCAAAAGCTCGAAAACCTCGAGGCCAAGGCGGACGAGGTAGTGAGCGTCAACCTGGACGGCAAGTCTCTAGCGCTCGGGCAGAAGCTGCTCGGAGTGCATCGGGGAGTTGGCGCCGGGGTGAAGAACTTGGTCAAGGGTCTGAAAGGGATCTACCTGCGGCGCTTCTTTTTCGCACGCAAGAAGTCCTATTCCCCGGAAGACGTGGCTCCCATCCGGGAGCAGTTGGAAGGCGATGGTTGGGTTGAGATGATCGACGTCAAAGACCGCCGCAAGACGGAAACCGTGACGGTCTACTCGCTAACGAAGAACGAGGAGCTGGCCGGCGTGACCGTGCTGACCGAAGAGCCGCAAGAGGTCACCGTCGTCAACATTCTCGGCCCGGTCGATCTCGAGGCGCTCTCCACCCTGGGAGAACAGATGGGCATTCCGGGCATGAAACTGGCCACGACCGAGCTGCCCAAGAAAAAAGTATTGGAACCGGGCTTGGTGCCCTCCGATTTGGTTCCCCGATGAGCCGGTTGCCGCACACCTCCGATTTGGTTCCCCGATGAGCCGGTTGCCGCACACCACGGGTAAAAGCCCGTAGCGCAGGGCCGGGCGGTCGTTTTGCCCAGACCCGCGGTCTCTGATTCGGCGTCCCAAAACGACGTCCCCCCACTGTGCGGCAGCGTCCGCAGGACTGAGCGGCAACCCTCCCACGTCCGACTTTAGCGAGCCACGTGATTCGGGATGGGTCGTCTCCGCAGGATCTGTGCCAAACGGGTTCGGCACCCTTGTCCGACGTCCGAGCGGCGTTTGCGCGGCTTTCCGGGGCCGTTGCTAGACCAGCCGTTTTACGGCTGGGTGGGACGCCCCTCACCCATCCCCTCTGGCAGCTCGTTTTAACGAGCTTTCTACCGCCTCCGTTTGCTCGAATCGCTGGTGGATCGTTCCCTGACCGTGATGCTGTTTCTGATTACGAACGTAGCCCACAACCCAGGGGAGATCTCTTGTTCCGAAGCTCACGATCCGTAGCCGGACTGCCACCCCAAGATCTTGCGATTGGCGACCTGATGATTGATGTAGTGCGCACTGGCACTTTTTAGCTGACCGATCCAGTCGCTGACCAGCAGGGTCGGCGGAACGGTCACAGCCAGGGGAAGGTGATCGGCGGTGCCGCCCAGCGCGCGACAGATGACATGTGCTGTCTGTCGTATCCTCTGCTGCAAATACTCGTGAAGTTGTCGTTCGATGGCATCGACGATCACCGCGGCACGCTGTTTCGTGTGCCAGGTGATGTGCAGATTGATTTCCGAATAAACGTTCCGTGGCATGGAATTGGCATGGCTGAAAAGCCATCGTCGGAAGGCCGCTGAAGCGGCCTAGCATTCCGTGGGTTCCATTCTGCCAGCCGTAAAACGGCTGGCCTATTCTAAAATAAGCCGCGCAAACGCGGCTGGGCCATTCCGCGCCTGACTTTAGCAAGCGACGTGATTTGAGAATAGATTACCCGGGAGAGATAGACCAAACGGCCGCAGGTCTCGGCAACGGCGCCGAGCTCGGCGCGCTCTCCCGATCTTAAATCCGGTCTGACGTATTCAGCGGCAACCTTATTTCGTCCATCTCTATGGGACCTATTCTCTGTGCGATCCGGCGGGCGCTCGACCAGCGCCAACCCAACGGGTCCTGAACCAACCCCTGCCGGACTGGGTCCGTGAGCACCGACTTCCTACGAACGCATGTGTATCTTTTCGGACTTCAGTGCACCATCCGGGTCTTGCGGTTCATATAATCCATCAGCAGATACTCGCCGAGGTTGTAGGGCGTGGTGAAGTAGGCCTTGCCGCGACAGATCTCGGTAATTTTTTTGACGAACTGAACCAGAGCATAGTCGCGCGCCAACATGAAAGTGTTGATCAGGATGCCCTGCCGTTTGCATTTATGGACTTCTTCGAGCGTGCGGCTGATGACGAGCGGGTCCATGCCGAAGGGGTTCTTGTAGATGCGTCCATCGTCGAGGGTGAGCGCGGAGGGCTTCCCGTCGGTAATCATGATGATCTGACGCATGTCCTTGCGCTGCCGGTTGAGAATTCGCTGGGCGAGGATGAGCCCCTGGCGCGTGTTCGTATAGAAGGGACCCACCTGGACGCGCGCCAACTCCGACAGGGGCATTTCTTCCGCCGAGTCATGAAACAGCACTAGGGACAAGCTGTCCCCCGGATACTGGGTCCGCATCAGGTGGGAGAGCGCCAGAGCGACCTTTTTTGCCGGTGTAAAGCGGTCTTCGCCGTAGAGGATCATGCTGTGGCTGCAATCGAGCATGAGCACCGTGGCGCAGGAGCTCTGATAATCGGATTGGCGAACCATCAAATCCGAATATTCCAGGTTGAGCGGACTGCTGAGACCCTGGCGCCGGATAGCTTGAAACAGCGTTTCGTTCACGTCGAGATTGAGGTTGTCGCCGAACTCGTAGGGTTTGGAGGATCCCGAGGTTTCGACGCCGGTCGCCATCTCCCGTGTGTCATGGGCGCCGAAGCTAGCCTTACCCAGCGACCCCAGCAGATCCTTGAGGGTCTTGTAGCCGAGGAAGTCGACGCCTCGTTCGCTCAATTGGAATCGTACGGAGGTGCGCTCGAGGTTGGGGTCGATCGAGCCGGTCGGATTCTCCCGCGGACGCTCCGGGCGGGCCTGATCGCTCGACGAGACGGTGATGTAGCCTCCCTCGGCCAGGCTTTCCGTGAGCCGGTCGACGAGTTGCTGCATCTGCTCAGGCGACATTTGCCGCAAGCGCTCCATCATCTCTTCGATCTCTTGGTCGCCGAAAAGCTCTCCCCCCTCCAGCGCCTCTCGGATCACGTCCTGGAGATCATCGAGGTTTTGCGGATCCATGTCCGAGAGATCGAAGAACTGCTGCTCAAACCCGCTACGCAGAAAGAGGTCCGCCAAGGCGCGCATCAGATCTTCCGCGGTGATACCCAACTCGTCCCCGGTATATCGCGAGTAGTTGACGGATTTCATCGGCTCGCACACGGGGCGGCGACCATAGCCGCTTGGGGCCCCTCTAAAACCTAGTCCGGCATTTCGCAAATCCAGTTACGCAAGATGGCCAATGGCGGGCGCGATTCATCGCGCCCCTACTGACGGGCTTGCGCATCACACGTTTAAGCATAGGGGCGCCATTCATTGCGCCTGAGCCGAGGATCCACAATACATCGGCATCACACACCCAAGCGCAATCACGGTTTGCGGGGACAGCGCCCCCCCGAAAATTCTCGCTGAGGAAGGCGGGCTAATTATATTGCCCGCCCGCTCCTCGAACAGGAATCTCCCGCGGCTCGCTGGCCTCGCGTTTTTTCTGCTGCGCGACGTAGCCCAGTTCTTCATTGCGGTTGATGCGACGGTGCGCGTAGAGTCCATCGAGTAGGAACTCCGCGAACGCGGCTTGCACCTCGGGCCGCTTTCGTTTGTCCTCCGCAATGGCGGAAGCGGTCTCTAGTAAACCCTGGATAGCTTTCAAACGCTCGACGACCTTCGCAGCGGGCTCGCCCTCGGGGACCTTGAGCGTGCCTCCCAACTCGAACCACTGTACGATCTGGGACACGCCAGCCTCGGAAAAGTAGCGATCGTAAACCTTGGCCACGGCCAAGCGAATCAAACCTCGCGCGACGTTGTCGGCGCCTCGAAGCTCTCCTTCGTATTCGAGTTCAAACTTGCCCGTGATCGAAGGCAGCGACGCATAAACGTCACTCACCCGGGGAACGACGAGCTTTTCCTTGCACAGCAGCGCGCGCCGCTCGGCGTTCGAGATGACGTTTTCCATGCAGGAAATCGGCAGCCGCTGCGAAACACCTGACCGGCGGTCGATCTTTTTTTCCTGACGCGCCACGAAAGCGATCGTTTCCACGATCTCGCGGATAAAAGCCGGCACGAAGGTTTTCGTGCGCTCCCCGGCTCGGTCGCTCCATGCCTCTTGGCGGGTAATCGCCATCCCCTCCTCGACGCTCAGCGGGTAGTGCGTGCGGATTTCGCTTCCGATACGGTCTTTCAAAGGAGTGATGATCTTGCCGCGGGCCGTATAGTCCTCCGGGTTAGCCGTGAACACCAACATCACATCGAGCGGCAGCCGGACGGGATAGCCTTTGATCTGGACATCTCCCTCCTGCATGATATTGAAAAGCCCCACTTGGATTTTCCCCATCAGGTCGGGCAGCTCGTTGATGGCAAAGATCGCGCGATTGGCGCGGGGCAGCAATCCGAAATGGATGGTCAGCTCGTCCGAGAGGTCGTGCCCGCCGCGAGCTGCTTTGATCGGGTCCAAATCTCCGATCATATCGGCGATGGTGACGTCGGGGGTGGCCAGCTTTTCGACGAAACGTTGCTCGGGGGCGAGGTAGGCGATCGGCGTGTCGGCGGCTTTTTCCTTGACAATCATTCGTCCCGTCCGCGACAGCGGAGCATAGGGGTTGTCGTTGATTTCGCTGCCGGCGATGTAGGGCAGGAGAGGATCCAACAGCGACGTCAGTTGCCGCAAGATACGACTTTTCGCCTGGCCGCGAAGTCCCAGCAAGATAAAGTTGTGACGGGAGAGAACGGCGCTGACGATTTGTGGAATTACGGTGTCGTCGTAACCCACGATGCCGGGGAACAGCGTTGCTCCGCTCCTCAAACGGCTAATCAGATTGGTTCGCAGCTCATCTTTGACCGAACGCTCGCCGATGCGTTTCTCGGAAAACTCGCGGCTCCTCCGGAGTTCGCCTAGGGTGCGAGGAAGATTTTCAGGATCGGACATGGGCCTAACTTGGGTTATACCGGGCGCCACGGTTCGGGTGCCGGATTCCGCGCCGCAACGGTTATTGTAGCGCGCCGCCCGGCGCGGCGATGGGAGCGATTTTGCACCCGGCGCGGCCCGGGCCCAGGTCCGATTGCGGCCGCGGGCGAGTCTGGGATGGCGGGCATTTGGCGAGTGCTGCCTGCGTTAGCGGGCGCTACAAGAAAAGCGGGCGTAATGCCGTTGCGTACATCGCCCAGCGAAAACTATATCGGCAGGCGGGCGCGATTCATCGCGCCCCTACATCCCCGAGGGCGGGCTTCTGCTTCCGTCCCCGCCGGCTGCCGGCGAGAAAGCGGACTGGCTGCTAGTCTTGTCCCTATCCCGGCCGCGCTGCGCTCCGCCGCCCGGCCATGATAGTTTGGAGGGAGTGAACCTTGAGGCGGAAGCGCGGCGACTGCAACAGCTCGGCCTCAACGCCTACGAATCACGAGTCTACCTGGTTCTGATCGGGCATTCCCGTTTTAAGGCGCTTGAAGTCGCCGGGCGCGCCCGCATCCCTCGGCAGAAGATTTACGAAGTCCTCGACAGTCTGATTGAGAAGGGCTTTGTCCGCGTGGTGCAGGGCAAGGCGAAGGAGTTTTCCGCGGTCGAACCCAAGATGGCTTTACAGAGCTACTTGACGCGCCGGCGCGAAACCTTCGAGCGCGAATGGCACGACCGGCAGAGCCTGTCGGCGGAACTCAGCGCCGACCTTGCGGCTGTTTTCGCCGAAGGCGGCCAGGGGCAGGGCCCGCTTGACTATCTCCGGATCGTCGCCGACACAGGTCAAATCGCCGAGGAGTACCGCCGGCTACTGGTGCAGAGCGAAAAGGAATACTTGGAGTTTGCTCGCCCGCCGTACGCCGTCGACCCCGTGGAAGAACCGATGATCGAGCAGTTGCTTGAAAAGGGGACCCGCTGCCGGCTGCTGTATGAATCGCGAGGCCACAAGGCGGACCAGCGCGCGCAACTAAAACTGCTCCACAAGGCCGGGGCTGAGGTTCGATTGGCCTCTGAACTACCCATCAAGTTGGCGGTCTTCGACAACCGCCGGGGCATGATATCGCTGGACGACCCTGTGGTCGGCCACACCCAGATCACGGCCCTGGTCTTCGAGCACGAGAGGCTCGGCGCGGCGATGAAGAGCCTGTTTCAGGATTTCTGGAAACGCGGCGTCGCGCTCTAGTGGGCTTTTCTCACCACGTGACGAGCGCCACCATCTTCCCCTCGCACCATTATGGACGGCTCCTGTAGAATCACGGATGGGGCATCCTTTCCTAACAAACCGGTTTGAAGAGCAGATTCCGAGCCGCTGGCGTCATCGTTTGGCTGTGCTGGCCTCCCCTGGTCGCCGCGCAGAGCTCCTATTTTGCCGGCGTCCAGGGTGGGATCTCGACATTGTCGGCCGACGGCAGGTCTGTGACGAACCAGACATCGAGCGACATTTCGCTTTACAAGCCGGAAAACGGTCCTACTTTTCGGGTTTTTGCGGGATGGCACCTAACCGATTACGTCAGCGTTGAAGCGAATTACGGGTGGAACCGAAACTCGCTTACTCTGACCACGTCACAATCGTCCAAGGCCACAAATGTCTTCTACGAACAATCGCGCCGAGCGTCGCAGCACAGCGTCCTAGGAGAGTTTCTGGTCTATTTCCGCAGCCGCAAGAACCGCGTGCGGCCCTACCTGTCGGTCGGAGGCGGCATGGTCCATGTCGCTAGCGCGCAGGCGAGCATAGGGCAGGTCGTTGGGGCGTTCACTCTCGCCCCGGGGGAGTTCAGCTCGACCGAACCTGCTCTACGAGTCGCCGTCGGCATGGACGTGTCTGTGAAAGGGGGTTGGGCGTTCCGTTTCACTTTTAGCGAAACGATTCGCCAGAACGCCATCAGCGCGCAGTTGAGACCGCCGGGCGAACGCAACTTGGCGAACTTTCAGAACCTCTTCGGAGTCGTGAAGTACTTCTGACCCTTCTTCGAGCCTCTTCCCGCGCCGTGGTGAAAAGTGCGGGTTAGCTCCCATGCTCGTCACTTAACAACGTTTTAGCCCCAACGGGGGCTAACTTGCCGTTAAGTCACTCGTATTGGGGCTAGCTCGGCTAGATCATGCCTTCCGGAAGCCGACGTAGGGACAGTTGTTCCAATAGATGGGCGCGTTCTCCATCTTTTCCGCAAGCACCCGCGCGTGACAGACGCCGCAGCAGTTGAACGATTGCGCCTTTTTTCCAAGAGGAAGAATCTGAACCAGCTTTTCGAACACGCAGAGACCACGAGCGGCCAGCTTCGTCTCCGATAAGCTCAACAGGGGCCCGGATTCCTGCTGGCGCCGCAGCAGTGCTGAATAGATATTCGCCTTCAAATAAGAAGGAGCAGGCGGTCCCCCGGCCTCGCCGGTTTCCAGCCTTTGAGCAAGCGTTTCGAGCTGATGCTCGTCCGATGGAAGGTTATCGTTCATTCCACCTCCGCTTAAACTGCAGCCGGGCGCGTGCCAGCAGCCGCTCGATGACTTTCTCGGTTTTCCCGGCTTGCCGAGCCATCTCCCGCGCGCTGCGTTTTTCCCAATAGCGCCACAGCAGCGCTACCGAGTAGGCTTCAGGCAGACTCTCGAGCACCTCTCGGGTTCTGTTCTCCAAGCGCTGCCGATCCAGAACCTGGTCGAACTTAGGCTCAAAGGCCGCCGCAACCGTTGCCCGGGTATTGCTTTCCTCGTCGAGTGGCTCATCGTCGCGAAGCCGAGATCGGTAATAGTCCTCCACCTTATGCCGCGCAATACCGAGCAGCCATGCTTTGAGCGAAGAACGTCCCTGAAACCCAGCCAGGTTTTCCAAAGCAGCTAGGAACACCTCCTGAAGCAAATCGTCGACCAGGTCGACTCGGGGAACCAATCTGCGGCGAAGGTAGGCATAAAGCCCGTCCAAGTAGCAGGCGACGAATTCAGCCGTGGCCTTGCGGTCCTTTCGCAGAACCGCCTCGACCAGACGCGCGTCTTCGCCGCGGGCCGCCTTGGCAACAGCGGCCGCGGAAGCAGAGTCCTTCGTCGCCTGCAACGGGGCAACTCCCCCCTCAAGAATAGGTTCCCACCTCGTTTAGCTACCGCTTGGAAGCGGAACCCCAACGTTGTCGATATCCTGATTGGTGTCGTTTCCTATTTCCATCGCGCTCGTGATGAAGGCGATCACGTTGTTCCGAAATACGTTGGACACAGCGGCTGGGACTACGTTGATTCCTACGTTGAAGCCGCTGATCAAGTTGTTTTGAACGAGGTCGCCTCGCGGACCCTCCGGGTCATCCGGCATCGGGTTGTAGCAGAGTCCGAATATCCCGTTGGTGTTGGCGGTTATCGTGTTGCCGTCGATTCGATTGCCCCAACTTTGACCGCCACGAACGAAGACCCCCAATCCGACGTTGTAGATGACGTTTTTCTCAACGCAAACGTTTTTCGACTGTGCGATCATGATCTCCACTTCCGGGGGCGGCGCGGTTACTGGCACACCCTGTCCCCTTATGTGTAGATCGCGCAGGACGACGTTGCTGCTGTTGTTGACCATCACGGCAACTCCCAGGTAAGCCAAATGGCCGTTGAATACCTTCACGCCGCCGGCTCCATCGATCATGATACCCGTCCCCCGATTCCCGCCCGGCCCAATAACTTGATGCCCGTTGAGATCCAACGTGACCCCGCTTGACGTAATGGCGAGGGCCGGCCCGGCGCCGGCGGTCGATAGGTCATTCAGTAGGAGATAGTGTCCCGCTTCATTGATGGTAGTTCCTGATCGGAATACCACTCGGGTCCCCGTTTCCTCCGCCGGTAACGGCGTGCTCCAGAACAACATTCCGGCTCCCAATACAAACAGCGGGAGTATCCTTGGTGTTGAGACTTGCATTGCGATATGTCCTCCTCTTTCCTTCCTTGGATTTGATGCGGGCGGCGGGAAACAGCAGATGGGTCAACGCGGCATTCCTCATCGCTTTGGAAAATCCTTCTTCTCTGTTGCAGACGACTACCCCAAAGCCTGTCTACGCTGGAGTCAGCGTAGACGAGACTGCGTCCCTGCCCGCATCGTTTTATGTCGGGATACGCGAGGAAATCCCCCCTTCGCACGGAAGTTTTGAGCAATACTTTACTCACCAGGCGGCAAGACGAAGTGTGTGAGAGACCTGTCGGTACAAGGCGCGGGACGGTCGGCAACCGCGGGCGCGGCATGCCCCGCCCCTACATTCTTGAACCCTACCTTGAGTGCGGCGAGTAAGCGCAACGAAGTAAGGGGCGGGCTGTCGTATGCCTCGACCATCCAATGGCGAGTCACCATGAACTTCGTCCACCCCGCAGCATGAAAAATATGCCCCGTAACGTAATTCATGTTACAGACAGGGCCTATGGCGTGCTTCGACCGTCAGGTGGTGAGAAATGCGGGCTAGAATCGTGAGCCTCGCGCGGGGAAGATGGTCGCTGTTGAGCGCCGCCCTGCTGGCGGCGATCGTGGTTCCTTTTTTTCTCTACGAAGAGCCCATCACGTGCTGGACCCAGGAGTTTATCGAGCGCCAAGACTCGCGCTGGGTTGTGGGCGGCGCGCTGGGCGGGTTGCTGGCTACGGACCTTCTGCTGCCGATCCCTTCCAGTCTGGTAAGCATCGCCGCCGGCTACGTGCTTGGGTTCTGGAAAGGCAGCGCCGTAATCTGGATCGGTATGACGGCGGCCTGCCTAATCGGCTACCTGCTGGGGGCGACAGCGGGCAGAGAGGTCACGCGGCGGTTCGTCGGCGAAAAGGAGCTACAGCGGGCCTCCCACGCCCAGACGCGTTTCGGCGACTGGGTGGTCGTGGTCTTCCGAGCGGTCCCCGTCTTGGCCGAAGCTTCCGTCCTTTTCGCCGGAGTCGCGCGCATGCCGTTTGCCAGGTTTGTGCTCCTGGCGACGCTATCGAACCTTGGCATCTCGCTGGCTTACTCAGCCGTAGGAGCCTACGCTCTCGAGGTCGAATCGTTTTTGCTGGCATTAGGGGGTGCGATCGCCTTGCCGGGAGTTGCCATGATGATTGCCCGCTTTAGGCGCTGACCCTCGGTCTTCGCTAACAAAGACACTGACCTGCGAAGTGATACCGCCAACAGGCGGGCGGTTGCGTAGACACCTATCCCCTTCGATCTTCCACCTCGCTTGGCTTTCTCCCTTGGCCTGAAAAAATCTCGGGTACAGCCAGCCGCAGCTTCAATCCTCGCTCACGCACTTCGCCGCGCCGCGTGGTGAGAAAAGCGACTTAGCAGCCCGTGGGAAAAGTAGACGTCGCGAAAAATCGGGTACAGCCAGCCAATTCGCTTCAGGCGAAGTTCTTTGTTTCCAGGGCCGTGATGGGGGGCGAATTGGTGGCAGCCCCAATTTTTCTCTCCCGGTGGCCGTGGTTCGCGGCAACAGTTTGCATATATCGCCGGCTGACAGCCTGTAAGGCAAGCGGACGCGATGAATCGCGCCCCTACATCCGTGAGGGCGGGTATTTGTTTCCACTCCTGGCGACTGCTGGTGAGAAATGCGGGTTAGCCCAAACTTCTCTTGCATGAGCGAGGATTAAAGAGCCGCGGCTGGCTGTCCCGGTACGGGCGCCGTCAGCGGGCCACCGGGTGGTCGGCTATTCTCCTCGTCTCAACAGCTCGTCGAGCGAAAGCTTCTCGAAGACGAGGTTGGCTTGGCTGCCTTCGTAGACGATGCCGACGTGCTGATCGTCGACGCGGGTGATGCTCGGGTAACCGTTGCCTGTCCCCTCATCGAGCAGCAGGCGGTACTTCTCGGGCCAGGTTCGGCCTTCGTCGAAACTGACTTGGATGGAGTGGTGATCGCGGCCCGTTTGCGAGTGCGGGTTGGCGAACAGCAAGACGTGCTTCGGTTGCCCATTCTCTCGATAGTCGAATCGACATAGACTGCCGTTGCAGTCGGGCTCGATGAGCGCCCGGCGATGCGTCGGGTGCGGCCGCCAGCTACGGCCGAGGTCGTCGGTCACATGCACCGAGCGGAGCTTCTCGGGGCCGTCGGTCCGGGCGTTGAGCATGACCGAGCCGTCGTCCAATTGAACGGCCTGACATTCGTTGTTGCCGACCGCCGGGGAGCCGACGGTCCAGGTGGCTCCGTGGTCGCGGCTGACGATGAGCGTCGAGAACTGGCGGTCGTTTTCGTCGCGCCCTTCGCCGGGCATGACCAGGGCGCCGTCGCGCAAAGTGATTCCTGCTTGCGGAGAGGGGGCGAGAAGAATCCACTCGGCCTTTTTGAGCTTGCGGGTCATGTTTTCCGGCTTGCTCCAGGTAAGGCCGTCGTCCGTGGAGTGCACCATCATGAACTGGGCGCTTTTGCCGATTTCATAGCCTGGTTCGGAACCGTCTTCGCCCCATTGATGCTTGCCCGGCTTGCCCCACATCCAGACGGCCGCGCAAAAGATGTCCCCGGTCTGCTGATCCACGACGATGCCCGGGTCGCTGCAGCCGTTTTGTTCCTGAGGCAGGCCGCCGTACTCCCCCATGTCCATGATCACGCGCATCGGCTCCCAGCTGCGCCCGCCGTCGGTGCTGCGGCTCAGGCCGATATCGATGTCCTCTTGCAGATCCCGGCGCTTCCGCCGGCGAGCGTCGTAGACCGACAAAAGCGTCCCCTTCGGCGTCATGGTCAGCGCCGGGATGCGATAGGTGTCGACGCCGTCATCGTAGTGCCGGCGCAGAGCGACGCCGATGCGCTTGCGGGCTCCCGGCGTCGCCTCGCGCGGGGCGACCATGCCCGCCGACGTTTCTATCGCCGTACACTGGGCATCCACTTTGTGGGATAGGTCCGCGGTGGGGCTCAGCTTGCAGGAGAGCCAAAAAACGTTCGTCCCCGGCCGTAGGAGTTGATCCCCGCGAAACGTCAGCTCGGCGGCCGGCTTGGCCTGCCGGCCAAATGGCGCGGCCGTTAGCTGGGCCAACAGTTCCTTTCTGTCGCCGGAAACGGACCTCCCGTTGCGAGTCTTGTCGAGATCCGGCGGCCGCTTATCGCCGGAATAGAACAAGCGCAAGTTCTCGATGTCCCCCAGATCGTCGGCGCCGCGCAGTGAAAAGGTAAGCGAAGCGGCGCGAACATCCTCCTGTCCCACTTCGACAACGACATGCATCAAGGAGTTGTGGTCGTTGCGAATCAGCAGCGGATGAACGCGCTGAGCGGCGGTCGCCTCGACCTTCGTGGCCGCCCCCTTGCACGAGGTGAGCAGTGAGGCGCCCGACACGCCCGCTCCGGCCGCCGCCGTGACAATAAAACGCCGCCGGCTTAAAGCCCCCTTCTCAGCCACAGTCTTTTTCTCGGACATGGCAGTCCCCTCTGCTTTCTCGCATCACTATGGTATAGATTCGGGTGCGTTTCGTTCGACACCAACGCCGCTATCGGATCCGCGCATCCCGCGAGCACAGGGTACATGATCTCTTGCACGAAACGCAAATCGGTTTCCGCCCGACGCTGATCCGCGGTCGAGTCGAAGCGTTCCGGAGGCGGGTTATCCCGAATTTCTCACCAGCGGTCGCCAGGAACGAGGAAAATGTCCGCCGTCAGGGGTGTAGGGGTGCGATTCATCGCGCCTGGGACAAGCGGGATCGCTTGTCCCACTGGAGTCGTCACAAGCCGCGGCAGTAGGGACCGGCGATCTCGCCGGTCCAGGCGCACAACATGTCGCCCTGGGGAATCGCCTGGCTGCCACCCTCCATATCCCTACCTTTGCGCCAGCTAGGGATCTCCTCGATCATCCGTTGGCGGAACAGCCCACAAGAGCTTTCGCCGTCGCCTGCTAGTATGAATCAACTGTCCGCCGAACTTTGGTTCGCGTGGGTAGCGGAACAGGTTGACGGGAATAGCTAACAACAGCCATCTTCTGCCCGTAGTGCTTCTGATCGGAGCCTATCCGGGGGGTTGGACGGGCCTCCCGCCCCTTTTGGGCGCGGCCGACTCGGCTAGCGAGACCAGGCGAATCGAGTTCGTTGATATCACGGACAAAGCGGGGATCGACTTCCGGCACATCAACGCCGCGACGGGGCAAAAGTATTTGGTTGAAACCATGGCTCCGGGCTGCGCATTCCTTGACTACGATGGCGATGGCTACTTGGACATCTATTTAGTCAACGGCGCTCCCCTGCCCGGATACCAATCCGAAGTCCGGCCCGCCAACGCGCTCTACAAAAACAACCGGGACGGTACGTTTAGCAACGTCACCAGTGAGGCGGGGGTCGAGGGTTCCGGATACGGCATGGGGGCGGCCGTGGGCGACTACAACAACGATGGATTCCCCGATCTTTACCTGACCAACTACGGATCGAGTCTTCTTTACCGCAACAACGGAGACGGGACCTTTACCGAAACCGCGGAAGCGGCGGGCGTCAACAATTCCGCTTGGGGCGCCGGCACGGCCTTTTTCGACTACGACAACGACGGCCGGCTGGACCTCTACGTGGCCAACTACGTTGATTTTCGCCTGGAGAACAATGTTTTCTGCGGGGTCCGTTCGAAATATCGCTCCTACTGCCATCCCGACGAATTCAGCGGGGTGCCCGACGTTCTCTATCGCAACAACGGTGACGGGACGTTTTCCGATGTCGGCGAGCGAGCCGGGATCGCGGACCCGGCGGGGAAGGGATCGGGCGTGGTCGCGGCCGATTTCAACCAGGACGGCTATCAGGACATCTACGTGGCCAACGATGCGGCGCCGAATTTCCTGTACATCAATCGTGGGGACGGCACATTCGAAGAGATTGGCACGCTGGCCGGCGCGGCCTATAGCTCAGACGGCAAGGCGCAGTCGGGAATGGGGGCGGCGGTCGGGGATTATGACGGGGACGGCTACACCGACATACTCGCCACCAACCTCTCGAACGAAGGCCACACGCTCTATCGCCGCGAGGGGGCGGACCTTTTCTTCAGCGATGTGACATTCCCCAGTGGCGTTGGCCGCCCAAGTCTGCTGCTCACCGGCTGGGGCGCGGGCTTTTTTGATTATGACAATGACGGCGATGAGGATGTCCTCGTCGCGAACGGGCACGTCATGGACGACATCGAACTGCTCAACAGCAGCTTGAAGTATTTGCAACCGGCGTTGCTGCTTGAAAACCGGCTTGGCAGCTACGTAAACGTCACGAGCGAGCGCGGCGGCGCGCTTTCGACGCTCCGCGCGGGCCGCGGGCTTGCGCTGGGAGACATCGATAATGATGGAGATATCGATGTCCTGATCTCCGGTTGCAACCAGCGTCCCGCTCTGTTGCGAAACGAGGGCGGGAACCGCAACCACTGGCTGACGATTCAAGCCGTAGGAAAAAATAGCAACCGGGACGGCATTGGCGTCAAAGTGCAGTTGACAGCGGGCGGGAAGAGGCAGAGCAAGGAAATTGTGGCCGGTGGCAGCTATTTGTCGTCCCACGACAGGCGCTTGCATTTCGGGCTGGGGGCGAACACGGTCGTCGAACGAGTTGAGATTCGATGGCCGAGCGGGAAATCGCAGGTTCTTGAAGACATTGCCGCTGACCGCGTGTTGAGGGTCGAGGAGCCCTCGGCAGGCCCGTAACCAAAAAACGCCATGAACGGGAACGTGATCTTCTTGCTTCTGCTGAGTTGTTTCGGCGGCGGCGCGAGCTTGGCTTTCCCGGCCCCGCAGGGCGTTGAGGCCGGCATAGCAAAAGGACGCCGGGCCCTTCAACAAGGCGATTATTCCGGCGCCGAGCGGGCATTTCTGGCGCTCGTCAAACAGCGCTCCAACGACGCGGAGGTCCGCTACTGGCTGGGCGTGACGTATATGCAGCAGGAGAGAAACGCCGAGGCGGAAAAATCTTTGCGAAAAGCCGCGGAACTTCGCGCTGATTATCCCGAGACCCACAACGCCGTTGGGTCTCTCTACGATCGCCAGGAACGGTATGGGGAAGCGGAGGCTGCTTTTACTCGAGCGCTCGAATTCCGACCCGGCTACACCAACGCGCATTACAACCTGGGCCTGAGCTACCTTCACCAGCGCAGGTTCAGCGAAGCCCTCGAACGCTTCATGGAGGTTCTTCGACTCGATCCGGCCAACACGGCGGCTTGCCTCCAGCTTGGGACCGTTCATTTCGAGCTGACGGAGTACTCGGAGGCTCGAGTTTGGGTGGAAAAATATCTGCGGGCGGCGCCCGAGGACGGCTTCGCTCACCTCAAGCTGGGAGAGATTCTGTTTCGGTCGGGCCGCTTCGGGGACGCGATCCACTCTTTTCAGAAAGCCGCGCAGCTCCCAGGAGACAAGTCTCGTGCGTTCTCGCAGCTAGGCGTGACCCACTTCAACCTCGGGCGACACACGGAGGCGAGCGAGGCGCTTCAGCAAGCCGCGAAGCTTGATTCGAATAATGCTGACGCTCTCTTCTATCTGGGGCGCATCTCGATGGATAGCGGGGATTGGGTTAGGGCTCGCTCGTACTTCGAGAAGATCTTGGCGCTGGAGAGTAATCACGCCGACGCCGGCTACTACACCGCCGTCACGTATTTCAAGCAGAAGCGATTTGACGCCGCGGCGAGGCTCCTTGAAGATGTCGTCGAAAGGCATCCTGGTCATATCAAGGCGTACTATCAGTTGGCCTTGACGCGCGGACGGCTGGGTGAGACCGACAAAGCACGTGAAGCGCTCGAAAACTTCAAACATCTCGAGACTCAGGAACGCGACAGAAAAAAGAGATCTCAGCGCGGACGGTCGTACGTTAGCCGGGTGAACGAGAATAAATAGGAGGCAGTTGGCGGCACTCAGCCCGCCTAACGGTTAAAGCTTCTCTCTCCACTGAGAGAGGAGCAGTTCAAGAAAAATCGGGTACAGCCAGCCAATTCTCTTCAGGTGCGATCGTCTATAGGGAGGCAATTACTGGACCGCTCCCTCACGGTCGCGGCTCGGCAGGCTCGGTGGACAAACTACTTCCGGGTTCGACAGA
Organism: Bryobacterales bacterium; assembly: GCA_965206025.1. Lineage (GTDB taxonomy): Bacteria > Acidobacteriota > Terriglobia > Bryobacterales > UBA6623. The sequence goes on from CBDBIU010000005.1 coordinate 2,051,078, forward strand.
GAGCCGTATGATTTTTCGGGAAAGGTCTTCTTGAAATACGCGAACTCTTGCAAGTAAGCACTAGACTCATGGTGAGAGCAGGGAGCGCGACGTTCATGGCGAGTGTGTTCACCGCGGGACGCATCCTGGGAGGGCTTGCAGTCGTTGGGCTGTTGGCCTGTGGCGGGCAACGATGTCACGCTAAGCCGACGCCAAACGAGCAACTCGCGGCGGTTGTCCATCCGGATCTAAGCGGACTGGAAGAGCTCGTGCGCGAGCAGCTCGGGGAGGCGCGGCGGGAGCTCGGTTTGATCGAGGCCAAGACCGAAGTTGGTGAGGAAGAGTTGAGCCGGGCCTACGGAAAACTTGGCAAGCTCTACCACGCCTATGAGCTGTTTGAGTCGGCGAAGTCTTGCTATTTGAACGCCAAGCTGCTGTCCTCCAGCGCGTTCCCCTGGGCGTATAATCTGGCTCGGGTCTACCAGAGACTGGGTGACCCCGACGACCAGATTCGCGACGGAGCGCGTGCTCTCAAGCTCATGCAGCCTTTGATTGCGAATCCGCGGAGCGTCGATCTGGAACACGTCGAGACCTTGGCGATGCTATCGGCTGAATTGGGCCAGTTCGACAAGGCAGTGGGACTGCAACGGCAAATGGTTGCCCAGGCGCGGGCCGCCAATCTCACGGAGCTAGCCCGAGCCCTCACCGGCAACCTCGAAAAATACGAGATCCGCCGCCCCTGCCGGGTGCCGTGGCGCGATGACGACCCCGTGTTTTCGCCTGTCGCGGGAAGCCCGGCAGTCCTGGGACCGGACGCCGAGAGAGCGAGCCTTGGGCAGAAATGACCGCGAGATCGCGAACTGCCGGGGCAGTACTTGCCGGACGCCGGAGGAGCACGGCCCGCGAGCCGGTGCCTCAGGCAGCGAGTGTTACCGTGGTGGCGGGAAGCCGTAGCCACGGCGACCGAGAAGCCCGCGAGAAAAGCGATGCCACAGGTGGATAGCATTTTTGCCGGACGCCGGCCCACGGCCTGGGTTCTCGCGCTTGTGTCACTAGTTCTCGTGACAGTTTCTCTGGCGCAAGTTCGCGGGCCCATCAAGCCCGGGCGTCGCCGGCCGCCTCGTGCGCCGGTCTCCCGCGCGGCCGAGGCCGTTTGGCTTTCGGGGACGTTGGTCAAAGTTCGTGGCAGCTATTTCGTTCTAGAAACGGAGGAGCGGAGAGAAGTGCGTGTCCTGGTAACCAGCGGGACCCGGTTCCTGCTGGAGGACCGCGTGATCTGCGTCGAGACGATCAGGGCCGGCGACCGTGTTAGGGTTCAAGCCTCCGAGGAAAGCCTCGACGTGTTCAGGGCGCTTCAGGTGGCGCTCGACATCGCCTCGCTGAGGAAGCCCGCCCCGAGCCTGCCACGGGAGGAAACGCCCCCTCGCCGCCCGCCGGATGATCCGTTCGGCGACGAGGACGAAGGCCCTCCCAAGCTGCTGCGGCGCAAGCCGGGTGAAGGGAGGGAATCGGGTGAAGGGAGGGAATCGGGGGCGCGGCGGAATTCGAGCTCGCCGTCCGAGAGTCCGTCGCCGGGCACGGTCGTCGATCCGCTCATCGAGCGGACTCGCCAGTGGGTGTTCAACTACTCGCGCAAGCTGCCCAACTTCGTCTGCCGGGAAGTGATCACTCGGATGGCCAGGGCGGGCCGCCGGGGAGCCTGGCAGACGTTGGACGTCGTCGAAGCCGACCTGGTCTACGCAGACCGCCGGGAGAGCTACCACAACATCAAGATCGACGGCCGGCCGAGGGGCGACAAGATGGATCAGATCGAGGGAAGCTGGTCGATGGGAGAGTTCGCCTCCACGCTCCTCGACGTTTTCGTTCCCCAATCGAAGACGACGTTTCGCTTCGCCCGAGCGTCGCGCTCCTCCGATGTTCCGGCGCACATCTATGAGTTCGAGGTTTCCAAGGAGAACTCCGCCTGGCAAGTCAATGCCGAAAAAGGAACCGTTTCCCCGGCCTACCGGGGAACGGTTTGGATCCATCCCCAAACGGCGCGCGTCCGACGCATCGAGGTGCAAGCCGTCGACCTGCCCCCGGATTTTGACCTCGATACGGTAGAAATGACGGTCGACTACGGTGACGTCGTCATTGGCGGAAACGAGCATCTGTTGCCGCTCGAATCCGAAAACCTTGGCTGCTGGCGCGGCACGAATCGCTGCGCGCGCAACAAAATACAGTTCCGCGACTATCGCAAGTTCAGCGCCGAGTCAACCATCGTGACGACGGATTCCAGCATCGATTACCAAGGGACATCGACGACGAAAGAATAACCCCCGGCCGCCTGAAGGGTCCCCTTCCCCAATACACCCTTCGTGAGAAATACGGGGTCGCCGTCGCCGGCGACTTTTATCGCCGGCTGCAAAGCCCTGTCGCAACACTCAGATGCGGTTGAACAAGCGGCCGCGGTTGAGAAGGAGATCCGGGTCGAGGCTTTCCTTGATACGGCGCATGATTTCAAGTTCCGGACCCGGCTCGGCCCACTGTTCGATGCGCCGTTTTTCCCCGACCGGCGCGTACTCGACGACGGCCGAGAGGCCGCGGGATCGTGCATCGATAATGCAGTCGCGGGCCTCCTGGACGTCAGCGCAATAGACGTAGCCGACCGCCGCGCCGGCGCGAACTACGAGCGGCCGCGTACTGCTCCCGCTCGAAGCGGAGGCGAAGATCTCCCGAATGCGGGTTGGCACGCCGGATACGCGGATTACCGCTGTCGAGGGATTCGCCGCCAGCTTCGCCGGCGTCAGGTTCCCGATCGAGCGCCAGAGCTGGGCCGCCTCATCCGGGCCGAACGAGTTGAGATCGACATCCGCCTGCTTTTTGGCTAGTTCGTGGAATTCGTTTTCGAAGCGCTTGACCGTGGCCCGGTTTCCACCCACTTCGAGGATGAGCGAGACTTGCGGCGGAAGTTCGGGAGCGACGTCACGAACAGCCTCGGCGTTCATCAAGTCAATGGCGATCGGTTGCAACACGCCACCGAGGATCTCCCGCCGCACGTCCAAAGCCTTTTCCAGGGAATCACACGAGAACACGAAGGTCCCCACCTCGGCCGGACACGGGAAGATTTTGAAATTCAAGGTTGCCATCGCCGCCAGCGTTCCAAAAGACCCGATCATCAGCTTGGCCATGTCGAGTCCGGTGACGTTTTTCACCACCATGCCCCCGCTCTGGACAATTTTGCCTTCCAGCGTGCATGCTTTCATCCCGATGACCATGTCCCGCGCGGTACCGTAACGCCGTCGACGAGGTCCACTGCTGTTCGTCGCCACGACGCCGCCGACAGTCGCACGGTCGGAAAACGGGGGATCGAGCGGCAGCATTTGACCGTTAGCGCCCAGGATCTGGGTCAGCTCGCGAAAAGCAAGCCCAGCCTCGACGCTAATCGTCAGGTCCTTCGGTTCGTAGGCGACGATCCGGGTCAGCCGGCGCGTTGATAGGGTGACATCGGCGGGGGCAATCTCTCCGCCCATGGGTCGTTTGGTGAAGTTGCCGCCGAGCTCAACGCTTCGCCTCGCGCTTCCGCAGTCGCCAAGCGCCTCGGCGAGCTCCTCCACCGATGAAGGCACGATTTCGTCCATGGTCTCCGAGCTAGTGCTTGGTCCCATAAGTTGGCGATCGTTTATAGGTAGCAATTACTGGACCGCTCCCTCACGGTCGCGGCTCGGAAGGCTCTGCACGCGCCTCGTCCAGACAGCCTTCTCAGGTACTTCGCCTCGCCACGTGGCGAGAAAAGCGGCCGGCAATCAGGGTGTCAGCCGGGAAGGACTATCGTACAACGAAGACTTCCTTGGTTTGGTGCGTGTTGTCGCCCAGCCTGTCGTGGACCAAAACCCGGACGAAGTACTCTCCCAGCGGGATGCCTTCCTTCAGATCCAGCCGGAAACTGGCCGGCAGCCAACGCCGAGGATAGAACGGCGATCCTCGCTTCCCGGCCGGCTCGAAGGCGTACAAGACCTCACCGTCTTGATCCACGACTTCGAGCTCCGACTCGACGTTGAACGAATTGTCTTCGGCAATCTCGTAGCCGGTGATGTAGAAATTCGCCCAAACGGTGTCCCCGGGCCGATAGGCCGGAGCCGGCAGTTTCTCGCCCCCTTCGCTGCGGGTGAACTTGAGGTTGCGGACGATGAGGCTGCGGCTCGTTGCGATGTTCTCTCCGCGAACGAACACGGGCACGTCCCTCGTGGCTTTCCGGTCGCTGAGCAGGTCGGTAATGCTCAGCAGAATGTTGTAGGTTCCCGACTCTCCGTGGAGGGGCAAGGTGGCGGCAACGCGAATGAGGGGCAGCCAGTCTTCGTCCTGGGGCGCCAGCTCGGTGTCGATGCGGCCTCCTTCCGGCAAAGCAAAGCGTTTCCCGCCAGGGCCGTGGAACTCCGTCCGGTATTGCAAGCGGACGCGCTCGGTCGAGCTGACCGTGAAGCCGGCGATGTTGTATCTCAGGTGCACGGTTTCGCCCGTAAAGAAAATGCTGTCGCCGGGAACGGCGTAGCCGTCCTCGCTGTCGAGGACCTCGATATTGACCACGGAAAAGGCCGCCGGGGGTTTCTCGGCGATGGAAATCGCGGCGCTTGCCCCTAACAGGGCGGCCAGGCTAACCAACCAGTTGGGCCGTCGTCTGACGCTTTCCGGGTTCATGTGTTTTGGCCGTCTTGAGGCGAACTTCACCCAATCGGTATTCGTAGACTTCCTTGGAACTGAACGACACGCCAAGCTGAACCAGAGCCGGGACGTCCAGCTTGGATTCGGCCGCGGTAAGTTGCTCGGCGGTGGCGAAAAGCTCGGGCTTTTTGGGTAGAAACATCGGACAACAGTCGGTAAACGGTTCGCTGGATATGTCGTAGGTTCCGATCCTGCGCGCCAAGTCCAAAATCTCCTGCTTGTCATCGCCCACGAGCGGGCGATGGACGGGCAAGGAGGCCACGTCCCCGACGGCCTGCATGTTGTGCAGCGTTTGCGAGGCGACCTGGCCAATGCTGTCGCCGGTTACGACGCCGTGCGCGCCTTCCCGGTAGGCCAGCCGCTCGCCGATGCGCAACATGAAACGCCGGTAGAGCAGGATGCGGCACGACTCCGGCGCGCCAACGACGATCTCTCTCTGAATATCGGTAAAGGGGACGAGATAGAGTCGGCTCAGCCCCTGATAAGACGTTAAGGTCCTGACCAGCTCCCGCGCGATCGGAGGACTGTCTTCGCCAGCGCGGGCCGGAGCGCCGTAGAAGTGAACAAAGCTCAGGCGAACGCCGCGCCTGATGATCTTGTAGGCCGCCACGGCGGAATCGAAGCCGCCGGAGAGCAGGCAAACCAGCTTGCCGGCGGTACCCGTGGGCAGCCCGCCCGATCCAGGGATCTTCTCGTGATAAATCAAGGCGCGCGTTGCGGTGACCTCGACGAAACAAGTCGCTTCCGCGCGTGCGAGGTCGACTTGCACTTCTTCCCCGGCCGCCAAGGTCTGCCGCCCTATGGCGGCCCCCAGCGAGCGTTCGATGTCGGCCGACCGGAAAGGCAAGGATTTCTGGGAGCGTCGCGCGCGAACTCGAAACGTTCGAAAGGTTTTGCTGGCCATCAGACGGCAGCCGGTTTCCACGATCGCCTCCATCTCGGGCTCGGTCTGCTGGGCGATTGCGAAATAGGCGACGCCGGGGACCTTGCGTAGTCTCTCGACGGCGAGTAGAGCGTCCGCTTGGGAGCGCACGGGGACGAACATGCGGTGGTCTTCATGCCCGGGTCTCTCGACCGGTAGCCCTTCGAGCGCCTGGGCAACGGCTTCCTTGAGCTTCTGAACGAAAAAGCTGCGATTCCTGCCCTTCAGCCAGATTTCGCGATAGTGCAGGATCAGAACGAGCATGGCCAGGAGACTTCAGCTTCATTATACCGGCGGGGTTAGGCCGACGATCACAGCGCAGGGATCGTTTCGAGAGTTATCGTGTCGCGGCAATTCAGGTGTCACACCCTGGTGGAAGGCTAGCCCGCATTTCTCGCCACCTGACGGTCGAAGCACGCAATAGCCCCGCCAGTACTGTGTTGCGCTTGCTCGCCGTGCTCAACGTACTGTTCAAGTACGCCCGCATTATTCAACAAATGCGGCGCCGAGCGTCGCGCGCCTTGTACTGACGGGCCTCTCACGCACTTCGCCTCGCCACCTGGTGAGAAAAGCGGGCTAGTTTAGTCAATATTTCCAGAGGCTGGAAATTGCGCACGAATCCCTTTACGGCCTTACTACCGAATTAGCGGGGATTCGACCACGGCTTATCCACACGCCAAACGACTGTGCAGTTATCGATTTCGCACTGAAGGGAGAATCTTTAGAAACGGGCTACCTTCTTCGCTGCACCGGGTATAGGATCTAGGGGCGATGATCAGTTTGTCAGGGCTTCCTCCACTGTGACTGTAGTGAGCTGTCACATTTACTGTGAGGCCGAGCGGGCAGCCTGGTAAACATCGTCGGGTAGATCGATGGTCGTACGGATCATGATGCAATACCTCGCATACCGCTTACTCGCCGTCGGCTCCGCTCTTCACCGTCACCAGCGCTTCGACCAACGGCCCCTGCGACTGGCCGTCAATCCTGACTTCCGCTGTCATCAAGCGGCGAATGCCGTCCGCGGTCGGGGGAGCGGTGGCCGCCAGCGCAATTTCGCCTCGGCCGCCCGGGTCGAGTTTCAAAGCCGCGAACTCAGCCTGCGCCTCCCACCCCGCGGGCGGCTGCAGCCGCGCTTCGTAAGTGATGGTGCGCTCGAAATTGTTACGCACGAGAAGGCGATACTCGATGGGTTGTCCGGGGTCCAGCACCGAGACATAGGGAAGCAGACGGGCCCAGAAAAGATCAATGAAGTGGTCCGCGGGCTCGCCCACGATGTTGCGGAAAGCTTGTTCCTTACGATGGATGTAGTCGACATAGTGGTCGAGATCCTCCTTCGAACACGTCAGCACGTCGCGGTGCCCCGGACAGATCAGCTCCGGGTTGACCTTGCGCATCACTTCGGCGCAGCGGCGATGCATCCCAAGCTGAAAGCTGTTCCGCAGGACCGTCGTTTGGTGAGGACGCGTCTCTACCCCGTCTCCCACCTGAACTTCATGAAGGAAGTAGTTGTCCCCCGTGAAAGCAACCTGGCGGTTGTCGATCATCCCCGCGTAGACGGAATGGAATTCCGTCTGGCCCGGAGCGAAAAAGATCTGAAACTCGTACTCCTCCCAGTGAAACTTTTCGCCGTCCTTCAACCGGCGATCGATGCGGATCGGCTTGGGAAACGTGCACGGCGTGCTGGCCCACCGGGCGGGGTCGGCTATGACCTGCCCAACATCTTCCAGCGCCCAGCACTTCGTCCCATGATGGCGTTGCAGATAAGGGATCCCGCAGGTGTGATCGTCGTGGATGTGAGTGGGTACGACGAGGTCGAACCGCGTAACGCCGTAGTCGTCGCGCAGTTGCTCCAAATGATGCGCGACGAAGCGCATCGTCTCCATGGGGTCATGATCCGGTCCGATATGCATGTGCGGGAAGAAAGCGTGTCCGTAGTCAACGAACATCGCCTTGCCGCTCTCGCTGAGAATGACGTAGAAGTTCGAGCAGGTCCAATCGCCGCCCCACAACAGGTGCCGCGACAGGGGGATGAACCTCGACTCGGGAAGGTAGGCCGTTTCCGCGGAGGTGCAAAGATTTCCCCCCGCTCGGATGCCGCGGCCAAGCTTGATGCAGTCCATGGTCCGCCGTTCCAAACGGTCGATGTCCGCGGCGACCTCCGTAATCGGCTCGCCGTGCGAGGAGTAGCAGGCAGCGATATTCCGCGGTCGCAGGGCCTGGATCGACTGTATCGTGAAGAGCAACCCCTCCATCGCCGCATACATGTACTCCATGGCGTGAAGCTGATAAAGCTTGCCTCCGGCTGCCATCAAATCACCCGTGAAGGCAACGGTCCGGCCATCGATCTCCACAATCAGGGCGCTCGAACCGAGGGTGTGCCCCTTGGCCGGCAAGACGAAAAATTCATAAGACCCCCAGGTGAACGTCTCGTAATCTTCGAGTGGCGCGTCCACGGGGATGTTTTCGCCGACGGTGAAGAACGTGTTGCGGTCGTTGTAATTGTCAAACACGCGGCGCGTTTGCCAGAAGAGTTCCGCCTGCTCAAACAGATGCCGCTCGTACTCCGGCACGGCGACTTTGGCCCCGTGCTCTCTGATCCGCGGCGTGCCGGTGCATTGGTCGCGATGGTGATGGGTGTGCAGTACCCACTCGATGCGGCTGACGCCGGTCTCCGATAGGTGATCGAGAATCGCGCCGGAGCCGGCGTCGATCAGCAGCCCGCGATCACCGTCCGCGATCAGATAGACGTTGCAGGTGTCGGTGAGCCGGTAAAGATGGTCGGAAATCTTGGTCAAGCCTGAGCTCATGTTTTGCCTCCAATGGCTGTGCTTCAGTCTGCCAAAGCCGCCTGAGGTTGTCACTGTTCTGGTCAGCCCAGCCACGCCCGTAGAGCCGCTCGTCGTCGAGCAGCGGCACAGGACGACAGATCCCTCCGGGCGGCAACCCTTAAATTCAGTTATTACTGCGCTTGTTGTATAATCCGCCTTTCGCCCGATGCCGTGAAAAGTGGTGGGAAAAACAGGAGTCTTGCCTTCAGCATCACAACGTTACGGCACGCCAAGACCAGGTCCAACGCAAATCGCTGCACGGACCCAAAAATGCACGCTAGGAGGAACCGTTGGCTGATCGCTTAGAAAATGAAAGGCTCCGTACGGAACCGCAAGACAGGTGATGGATTGGGGGGCTATCAGGTTACGGCGTCCGAGGCCGAGCGGCGGGGCGAGAAAGACGCCGTGGTCGGGCAAGGCGTTACTTCTCTCGACGGTGGTTTTTTGCTCCGCTACAGCCCGGAGTTCTCGAGGAGCGTGGGGGAGGACCTGCGGGGCGGGTCTGATGTCGTTCTCGAACTTCGTAACCGTTTCGGCCAGCCGGTCCACGCGGCACCTGCGATTCGTGGGGCTGGACGCTTTCGGGAACGTGAGATCGAAATCGAGGTCAAGCCGGAACTCGAGAAGCCGAAAGGGGTGAAAAAACACGACACGTTCGAGCCCGTGCGCGCGGTGTTCGGCGAAGAGGTGGCTGCCCTGGAAGCCAACCGCGTCGCCACGCCCAAAGCCCTGATCGCCGCGGACCTGGACTCCTTGGCGGAGAAGACCGGCATCGGCGCCGATCGCCTCGGTGCGCTGCGACTGGCCGTGGAAGTACCGGCGCTGGACCGGACAAAAGCCGAAACCTTGTCTCGTGCGGGGGTACGAAGCCGTGACTCGTTGGCACAGAGCGAGCCGGCGGAGTTGGCGAGCCGTCTGGACTCACAAGGTGGCTCGTCGGCCAAGGCGGCTGAAATCACCGAGTGGGTTGCTCGCGCCCAAGGACATGACGTGGACGAGTTCATGGTCCCCATGGACGAGCCCGCAGTGAAGAAAGGGATAAACGGAGTATACGCTGCGGTACGCGAGAACAATCCTCGAGTCGTGTTAACGGACGTCGAGTTTCTGATGGAACCGGTCGCGCGCATGACCGCCATGGCACGGGCGCGGGCCCTGATGAACGAGGCCGGCGTGTCGGATCTGTCGAGGTTGGGAACCTACAGAATCCCGGGCCGCAGGGTTTTCCGACCGGGCTACTACGTCGCCATGCCTCCGCTCACAAAACCCGGCGACCGAGGGAAGGAGATTGCGACACACACCGGGACCTTGGTCCAGCACGGCAAAAAGTTCAAATCGGTGGAGATGGACGACAACGTCCTGCACTTCGTGCACAATCCGGTGACCGAGGCCGTCATCATTGGTTCCGTCGTTGACTGCGTTGAGGATGGGGAGTTGGTGATCGCCAGCGAGGTCACATCCCTCGTGATCATCACCGAGGAGATTCGCCACAGCGAGGTTAACAGGATCACGTATGAGAACCGAGATGAACAGCCGGAACCGGTGCCCGACTTCGCGCAGCTGCGTGCCGCGACCGGTAGCCCCGACTGGTCGACCAACGAGTACGCGGCAGGAGAGGGCAACAAGGGGGCTAACGGTGGCGATGGACTGGACGGAGCGGACGGTGACCCCGGCTTCGAGGGTGACGAAGTAGGCCCGGCACCGACTGTAGAGATCTACGTGCAGAGCACACCCGAGGGGCTTCCTGACATCGATCTCGGCGGGCGCCGCGGCGGTCGCGGCCAGAACACCCAACACGGCGGGCATGGCGGCGACGGCGCTCGCGGGCGTCCTTCGAAGGGTGAGCTGTTCTGGTGCAAGAGAGGCGTCGGCCATGGGGGCGACGGCGGAAACGGTGGCCGCGGCGGTAATGGAGGCACCGGCGGCGTCGGCGGCACGGGCGGAGACGTCACCGTCTATTCCCTCGAAGACAACATCGTTGATCTCGTATCGGGCCGGGAAGCGTTTCTGTCGAACTCCGGCGGGGCCGGAGGCAGTGGCGGGGCGCGCGGAATCAAAGGAGACCCCGGGCGAGGCGTCCCCCGGCGAGAAACGCGGGTTCTGCGCGGAAGAGCCCAATCGGGTGGGCCGCGCCGGTAGCGCTGGGGCCGACGGGGTCGATGGCGTGGCCGGTCCCGAGGGCAGTCCGGGCAGCTTCACGGTGCAACCGATCACGCTCTCGGAGTGGAACGCGGCATGCAACTCACCCTGGCTGTTGCGGCTCGAGCCATGGGAGGCTCGCTTTGGGGAGACGGTCCGTATGCACGCAATGAACCTCACCAGCAATGTTTCCGTGCTTCGAGACGGGTTACCGCTCACATCCGTCTCCTTCACTGTCAATGTGGACGAAGGCTGGGTGGACTACGTGGTGCACGACAGTATGGAAGGGGGGCTGCATTCGATGCAGCTTCGTATCACCGCGTCGGACGGCAGTTATCTCTATAGCCAGATACTTCACCTACGCATCCTGCCTACTCTTCTTTCGGTAAGCCCGGCATCCGGTGTTCCCGGATCGGAGTTGACGTTCACAGGCAACGGTTTTCACGAACAGGCTCTGGTGCGGATTGGTGGCAAGACTTATGTGCCGGACAACGTCAATCTAATGGGCAACGGTGATGATGAGATCACTCTGACGCTTCCTGACCGGACCAATATCACGCTGGCGGAAGGGATACATGCTGTCGAGGTCGTTAACCCCGACGGCTATGCAAGTCAGGAGGATGTGGACTTCGAATTGACCTTCACCATCAACGTCCGGGTCAAGGCGTGGCGGGTGATTCCCGACGACTTGGCTACTGGTTACATGGGCGGAGGCGGGAAGCATTTTAAGCTCCTTAGTGCCGACGACATCCGCGACCTCTTCGACACGGTGGTCGACATTTGGAGTCCACACCAGATCAGCATCGATCTCGACCCGGTCGTGGGCACGGCCGAGATGGAGTCCGATATGGCGTGGAACTTCCCGGACTCCGACGTCTTCAGTGAGAGTGACATCCAGCAGACAAACACCAATGGGGACTTCCTCCACTACGACCCAAGCGTCGTCAACGTCTATTTCGTCCGCAACATCCAGGGCTTGACGACGAATGGGTACGCGTCTCTTGGGGACGTCTCCACCGGAGAACCATCGGACCACGCTATCGTCCAAGACAATGGAACGAGTGACGATGACGCCCGGACGATCGCGCATGAACTGGGACACACGCTTGGCTTAGCGCACGTCTGTACGACAGGAAGTGACGACCCCGCGGACACGCTCTTCCTGCGCGAGTGCGGGGAGACCACCTCGGCAGACCGCGATCACTTGATGTATCCAAAGAGCTCGGTGACAAGACGGGATGGAACGTACGTCTCGCCCCCGGAGACAGACACGGCGCGGGCGCTAGCGGCCTTCTGGCACGGATAAGGAGATGGAGCGATGAGCAGAGGGGTTGAGAGTCAAGTGGTCGAGATTCTCCGGACGCTGGCAGACGCACCACGGGCGCAGTTTCCGAAGCGTCTAGAAGCAGCGGGGCGCGAAGCGCGCAACGCGCTGCGTGAAGTTGCGGCGGGCAGAGCCGAGGTCAGTGACGACCGCCTGCGGTTGTCCGCCTTGGCGGCGCTGGAGTTTGATAGTAGTAGTAGTAGGTACGGGTTAGCTTCCGAGTTCCCGCCGCGCATCTTCCGCTAAGGCGGCGCGGCGACCGGCTTCGACGTCAACCCGTCGCAGCAGGATCATACCTCCTAGAAAGAAAACGATCAATGCCAGGATACTGAACCGGCTCCCCCCGGTGAGTTGGCTGACGAGTGCGAAGATGAAAGGCCCGGCGATGTTCCCGAACTTGCCGCTGATACTGTAGAAACCGAAAAACTCAGACGATTTCCTAAGCGGGATGATCCCCGCGAACAGTGATCGGCTCAGCGCCTGGCTTCCCCCTTGGACCGCCGCTACGCCACAAGCCAACAGCCAGAAGTGCCACGGCTCGGTCATGAAATAGCCCAAGACCGAGATCGCCGTGTAGACCCCCAAGGCCGCGTAGATGCCGTTTTTGGCTCCTAGCGATCGGGAAAGCCTCCCGAAAGCGAAGGTGCAGGGAATCCCCAAGAACTGGACCAGCAATAGGGCGCCGATCAGATGGGTGCGTCCGATGCCGATTTCCGCGCCGTAAATCGTTGCCATCTTGATGATGGTGTTGATGCCGTCGTTATAAAACCAAAAAGCAATCAAGAACAGGAAGACCTGCCGGTGCCGGCGAATTTGGCGGACGGTATCGAGGACACGCGTGAACCCCGTGCGCAAGGCGCGCCTGGAGGCGTCACCTCCGCCCCGCTGCGCGTGGGGCTCCGCGACCCGCCGAAGAATCGGGATCGTGAAAGCGGCCCACCACAGCGCGACGCTGGCGAAGGCCATTCGGGAGGCCTGCGAGGCATCTTCGAATCCAAACGTTTGCGGAGCCGTGATCCACCCGAGCTGTAGGGCCAAAAGAAGTCCGCCACCGACGTAGCCGACCGCGTAGCCCCCAGTCGAGACACGATCCACTTCCTCGGGCTTCGCAATGTGAGGCAGCATGGACTCGTAAAAGACCTCCCCGGCGGCATACCCGACGTTGCCGATGATGAATGCGATGGAGGCAAAAAGCCATTCCCGCTCTCCGACGAAAAACAGCAAGAACGAGCCGAAGACCCCCATGCCGGCGAAGAAAGCCAAAAACTTCTTTTTCGCGCCCAGGTAGTCAGCGACAGCTCCTAGCACAGGCGAGAGCAGCGCGACGATGACAAGGGCTATCGTTTGCGTGTAGCCCCAATAAACGGTACGTAGGTTCGCAGGCAGGTCGACGGCGGCGACCTCGTGGTAGTAAACCGGCAGCACCGCGGCCATGATCGTTGTCACAAAGGCCGAGTTGGCCCAGTCGTACATCGCCCAGGCACGCAGCTCCCGGCGGTGAAGGCCGAGGGCGAGGAGCCATTGCTGCCCGCGATGGTGTGTGGAGGGTTCGGGAGGGTTCGGTCCCACAGCAGTTTTCGAGTGACACCCAGCCGCGCGGCCGGAGTGAACGGCGCTGCTATCCTAGCAGAGAAGTTACTTTCGCCGGCTCTTCTGGGATTTTAGTGGCTGGCGGCGGTGAGTGACGGATCCCTCGCCACTGTGAGGCCGACCTCCCGGAGCCTGCTTCGGTGCCATTCAAGGGCTTCGTGACAACTCTACGGCCCCCAAGGCCGGGCGGCGACTGCGTTGGCCAAAAAGAATTACTGATAAACAAAGGGTTACGAGTAGAGCAAGGCTGCTGGCAGGTAGTCGTACAGTCTCCCGAAGGCTGTGAAATGCGGATCCACAACTGTCATCCAGTGGCCACACTCAAAGAGATAACTCCCTGTTTATCAGTATCTTATTCCCTTTACGAGTTGCCCACGACCGGACTGGCGTGTAGGGTATTTGGGGATTTCTTGGCCGCCTTTTGGGCTCCGATGTGACTGCGGGCGACGTCGGGTCGGCAGGATGGAGGAGCCGGCTACCCGTTGGCCACCCACTAAAAACCCGGAAGAGCCCTTTCGCCTTCTCGAAGAGATGCCCGCGACGGCACACCGAATACGTTCTTTCTTCGGTTTTGTGGGTATCAATATGTGGCCAGTCGCTACAAGAGGCTCGCACTTGTTTCTCAGCTTTGACACCCGCGGCCCATCCTCGATGACCATGAACTGAAGGGTTCGCGATCTCGGCTCTACGGAACGGCTGATGGAATCGCCGAATCCGACCGCCCAGCCCTTGCAGTGGGACGTTGCTTCCGTACTCCAATACGCCCCACCGTGTTCACGGAAGAGTTGGATTTCTGTACCGTCCCTTCAATTTCGCGTATACAACAGACCCATCGGATTCGACCACCTCGACGTCAAGGAACTGTGAGAGAGAAGGCAACTCTTTCCTCCGCAGCATGATCCGCTCGACCGGACACTCAGCAGCAGCTTCGCGCAGTTCCTTGATGTCTGCCGCCCAAACGAGAGGCCGATGACTGTAGAATGACGCCGTCGGGCCCGGGATATCGGAAAACACGATCAGAGGCTCTCGGTCGCGCGATCCCGTGCTGGCATCGGCTTGCGCAAGCCTTGCGATCGGACTTTGTTCCTGATTGTAAAGCGGAAGAATCGTACTGATTCCTGCCGACACCAAGAAGGCCGTCATCGAAATGGCCGCGGGCATCCACGCATCTTTTTTCATCTTCCAACAAAACGCGACTGCTCCAAGAGTCAATCCGGCAAACAACAGCACGACCGCCGTCGGGGCCATTGAGGCAGTGATCAGCGCAGTGACCACGAGGCCCCCAAACGCAATAGACTGACGGGACTGCACCGCCTGCTTCACGGTGAATGCGACCAAGATCGCCAACGCGGGGTAGACGGGTACGATGTACCATGGCAACTTCGTTTGCACCAAAGCGGTGACGCCGAACACAACGGAACAAACCAAGTAGGCTCGCCCGCCCGAACTAACGGTCTCGCAGATCCACGCGCTCGGCTCCGGCCTCGGTGATGAATAATCGCTCGTCGGCCAAGTCTGTTTCCCCCGAGCGCTCCAAGATCGTAGCCCTTGCGGCGTCCCGTAAACGGACGGCGGCCTGAAAGTCGGCGCCGTCGGCCGTGAGCGGCTCTCCGACTTCTATTTGGATCGATCCTTTGCGCGGAAGCCATTGCTCGTCGCGCAGGATCGTGCGCGTACCTCGAATGGTTACCGGTATCACTGGGCGGCCCGATTCCGCCGCCACGGCGAAGGCGCCGAGGCGGAATTCGAGCAGGCCCGGCATGCGCGTGAAGGTGCCCTCGGGGAAGAAAACCAGGCGGTGTTCGGCCTTCGCCAGCTCGACGGCGCGGCGGCTGTCCTCCAAGCCACCGGCGGGGTCGATGCGCTCTACGAAGAGCGATCCCACGCGGCTTAGAAATCTTTCGGCAAGCCAATTCTGACGCAGTTCCCCCTTGACGGCGAAGGCCATCTCGCCCGGGAGGGCGGCCACCAGTACGAGGCCGTCGACGAAACTGGCGTGGTTCGCTACCACGATGCCGCCTGGGGCGCGAAGGTTTTCCAGCCCCTTGACCGACGGAGACGTCCCCATCAGTCGCAACGCCAGCTGCACGACTCGACGCCCGACCGCCCAGCGAGAGCGCGGGCTCGGCAGCAGTACCACGCCCGTCCAACCGAAAATGGCCGCTACGGCCACGACCAGCCACCAGTAGCTTGCGTAGAGGAGAACAAGCGTGGTTTGCGCGGCGTCCGCGGCCCGCCGCCGGCCTCCCGAAAACAGCAGTCGGACGAACTGCCACCACACGGCACGCCGCCCGGCCAGCAAAGCGCCGCTTTCATAGATCTCGCGGGTGGCGGTCCGTCGGATCTTGCCGCTCGACGTTTTGAGGACCGTGTGGGGGGGGGCGATCACGACTTCGTCCGGCGGCGCCTCGAGTAGATCGGTCGTCACTTGCTCGACGGCGTGGCGGATTCGAGCCAGCGTCTCTCGGCTATTCTCGCGGCTTTCAGCAACGACGACGATGCGCTCGGTTCCCGCGTTCGGGTCGCTGCTGCCGAACACAGCTACACAGCCCTTGCGGATACCCTCGACCTCCCCAACCGCTTGCTCGACCTCGTGCGGATAGATGTTTCTTCCGGCTCGAATCACTACGTCTTTCGAACGCCCGGTGATGAATATGTTCCCCTTGGCGACATAGGCTGAATCGCCGCTTTCGAGCCATTCGCCATCGAAAAGCTCTTGGGTCTTGATCTTGTTGCGGAAGTAGCCGGTGGTGGCCGACGGCCCGCGAAACTGCAAGCGGCCCTGCTTTCGTTCTCCGGCTTCCCGTCCGGTGCCGTCGACGATGCGGATTTCGTGTCCTCTTAAGGGCAAGCCACAGCCAACAAACTCGATGGCGCTGGGATCTTCTGGAGCAGCCGGCGTCGCCCGGCCGCGGCCCGTCAGCGGACCCCGCTGCACTCGGTCGATCACCGGTGGTTCGCCCGGCGGGGGAATGGAAAGGCCCACCGAGTTCTCCGCCATGCCATAGACCCCAACCAGCGCCTCGCGGCGGAGCCCGTGTTTTTGAAAACGGTCGGTGAAGGTTTGCAACGTGCTGGGCAGCACCGGTTCCGCGCCATTGAGCAGCATGCGGAGGGAGCTTAGGTCGAGGCCCTCAATGTCGTGGTCTTCTATCTTGCGGCTGGCCAGATCGAAGGCGAAGTTCGGCGCCGCCGAGAGCGTACCCCGGTGGCGATGAATCGCCCACAGCCACTCCCACGGCCGGGTTAGAAACGTCAGTGGGGACATGATAACGAGCGGAAACCCGAAATACAGCGCCCCCAACCACGCTCCGATCAGCCCCATGTCGTGGTAGAGGGGCAGCCAACTCACGAAAATGTCGGTGGAGTCCGCTTGCAGGCGTTCCGCCATCGCCCGAAGATTGGCGAGCAGATTGGCATGACTCAGCACAACGCCCTTCGGATCTCCCGTGCTGCCCGATGTGTACTGGATGAGCGCCGTTTGCGGCGACCGCTGCTGTTCGAACGCGAGCCCCTTTGCCGCCGAGGAGAGCTGCTCCACGGTTCTTACGCCGCGCAACCCCTTGACGAGAGGCTGGACCAGCCTCGCCGCCGCGCCCGCCTCGGCGGAGGTGATGAGAACGACCGCCTCGGCGTTATTGAGAACGGCGGCCTGACGTCGCAGATGGTCCTCCAGCTGGGCCAGCCGTAGGGGAGGGTAGATGGGTACCGGAACGCCGCCGGCGTAGAGAACCCCGAAAAACGCCCGGAAGAAATCCGCACCGGTGGGCAGCATCATAGCCGCCTGCTCGCCGGGACGCAGTCCCCACTCTCTCAGGCCCCGACAGACGTCTACGGCGCCGGCTCGAAGCCGCCCATAAGAGATCTCGGACCGATCGGCCGGTTCGTCCCATTGCAGGATGTGAGTGCGCTCCGGATGGGCTTCGACGTGCCAGTCAAGCGCTTGCATCAAGGTTCGAGCGTCCGCCGGAGTGCCTTCGACCGGGTCCGGCTTCAGAGCCGGCGGACGATCCGGGAGCGGCAACTCGCCCCCTCCGGCGTCCTCCACGGCGGCCAGCAGGTCGCGAAGGGTTTCTACCCGCGAGACTATCTCGTTGCCGAGCCGGACTTGGAACGCATGCTCCACTCGGGTAAGAAGCTCGGCTCTGCCGAGACTGTCGATGCCCAGGTCGCGGTCCAAGGTACTGTCCAGCCGGACCACCAGGGATCTCTTGCGATGGGGATGTAGATCGAGCAAGAGACCGCGCACGAGATCCACAATCGCGCCGGTGCTGTCGTTCGACTCACCTGCCGGGCGTGAGTCTTTGTCGCGGGATTTGAGCATTGGGCGTTGCCGAGTGTAGCAGAGCACGGATCGCCTCATCCGCCGGCCGCGCGGAGCGGGCCGTGCCCTGCTACTAGGTTCCCAAAAAAAGCGTGTAGCGGTTGTACTGTCCTGCTAGGGGAGTGCCGAAGTACTCCGAAACGCGCCGCGGGGTGGTAAGTTTACAGAAGGGGGTACGCGATGCGTCCACTGGCAGGCCTCATTCTCGCTGGGATCATGGCCAGTGCCGGTGCAGACGCTTCGCAGCTTCATTCCGGAGCCTTTCTGCCTGTGGCAATGAGGATCGTTGGCGCCGGCTCAGCGTATCACTGGACGGGTGCGGCGCACCGTTGCAGTGGATCGAGGCAAGCAGAGCGCATTCTGTCACTTAGACACACGAAACAACTTGCGCGTCACTGGAGCACACGGCCCGTCAGAAAATCTGCTTACGACTTATCCGGCGCAGTGGTGAAAAAAGCGGGCTAGCGTCACCCACCGCGGAAGTCAAAACCCTTTTCGATCCTTGCCACTGAATGTCTTGCCGGGGGTGCTTTGTGAGCCGCGGGGCACACAGTCCTTGGTTGAGCGCCGGCCAACTGACGGACCTCGTCTTCCATGACGAGCTGCATCAGCTCCAACCCGGCTTGCCGCGTCAAGCCGCCGACCCCTTCCTGCAAAGCGGCGGCAATCTGCTTCAGCGGCAGATCCAGTTGGATCTCGCGATCCCTTGCTCGGCCTCTTGTTGAAATCGGCAGACTGCCTTCCCTCGATCGATCTGGTATCTTCTCTTCATAGCGATTTTCCTTTCCCCTACAAACAACTTGACTCCGAGGCTACTTCAGCCTCGGTCGGAGAGTCGCTGCTTTCTACGATTTTACGAACATCCTCTCTTTGAGGCGGAGGGAACCCAATGACACATTCCATGGAACAAACAGCCCAAGGTTTCTTTGAGGCCTGCGAGGCCGGCAAGGGCTGGGAGGCTTGCGCGCCCTACTGCAAGCCAGACGCGTCGTTCTCGGCCCAAGCCGAGCCCCTGGCCGACGTTAAGACTCTTGCGGCGTATGCCGATTGGATGAAAGCTCTGGTTGGTTTTATGCCCGACGCTAGCTACGACCTCAAGTCATGGGCCGTCGACGCCGAACGCAACAATGTGTCGGCCTACGCGGTCTTTTCGGCAACGCATACCGGCGAAGGGGGGCCGTGCCCGCCTACCGGCAAGAGCGTCAAGACCGACTACGTGTACGTGATGTTCTTCGAGGGCGACAAGATCAGCCACATGACCAAGATTTGGCACTCGGGGCTCACAATGCAGCAGCTTGGTTGGGTGTAGCGCCATCTCGGCAGCGCCTTGGGCGAAAAAAATCTGTCTGTTCATGACACTTCATGACAACGATTGTTCCCGACAGCTATTGCGAGAGTGGTAGGATTTGGGCATCTTGGTCGGGCGCAAGACTAGCCGATGCAGGGTCGCTAGTTCGGGAACTGGATGGCACGAATAGGACGAGCACTTCTCACCAGCAAGCTGGCACAAGTGGGCGAGTTACTGGCCGTGTTTCTCGTCGCTGGCACAGTGATCTGGGGCGTGGGACCGCTGGTTGGAGAGGATCCGCTGGCGCGTTATGGAGTGGTTTGGGTGGCCAATGCGCTGATGCTTGTCACCGTGTGGCTGGGATTGCACTTTCGTGGGCAGGGTTGGGACCACTTTGGGTTGAGCTTTCAAGTTCACAGTCGGCGCGCCGTGGTCCGTGCGGTCATACAGTCCGTGGTTGTCTTCGTCGTTGCGGGGCTCGCATTTGTAGTGGGCGCGGTCGTCATGGCGAACATCGTCGGCTGGCCAGAAGCCGCCGATATGAGCGGGTATGACTTCTTGCGGGACAACCTTGTAGTGTTTCTCCTTTGCTTGGCAGGGGTTTACATCGTCTCCTCGTTTGGTGAGGAGGTCATCTACCGCGCCTTTTTGATCAACCGAATCGCGGAGCTGGGGTCGGGGAGCAAAATGGCCTGGAGGGTAGCCGTCGTGGTCAGCTCTGTTGTGTTCGGCGGCGTTCACTTTGAATGGGGATCAGCGGGGATAGTCCAGACGGCTTTCGTGGGATTGGCTCTCGGCGTGTCCTACCTTGTGGTTGGCAGGAACCTATGGGTGACGATTCTGGCCCACGTCTACCTCGATACGGCACTGCTGCTTCCCATATACTTTGCTGCGGGATAGAAGGGTCTCTGCGTCGAGTTCCGGACCGCGAGCACAACCAAGTTCCAAGAACGAGTTGAGTAGGCCGTCTGCGCAAATACCTGTCTGCATATCGGGGTGCCACTAGGAATCCGCCGCTTTGGCTCCGTAACTTCTTTCAAAAAACGGTTCTTCCGGGTTTCTAGTGGGCGAGTGTGGCTCGGTGGTAGTCTCGCGGGATGCAAGACCGCGAGCTATACCGCCAGATTCTGGGCATCGAAAGTCCCTGGAAAGTCGCGCGAGTGGAGCTGCGCCGAGCCGACGGCGAAGTCCACATCTTCCTCGAACACGACGAGCAAGTCCGCTGGCCGTGCCGCCAATGCAGCGCCGTGTGCGCACTCCACGATCATCAGCCCGAACGCCGCTGGCGTCACCTCGACACCTGTCAGTACCGCACGATCCTGCACGCCCGGCCGCCGCGCAGCGACTGCTCCGAGCACGGGCCGCGCGTCGTGCGACTGCCCTGGGCCGAGGCTTCCAGCCGCTTCACCGCGCTGTTTGAAGCTCTCGCGATCTCGTGGCTGAAGGAAGCCAGCCAGCAAGGCATCGCCGAGTTGCTGGCGCTGAGCTGGGACGAGATTCACGGCATCCTGGAACGCGCCGTGCAACGTGGGCTCGAACGTCGCGCGGCAGAGCCGATTCCCTACCTGGGCGTCGACGAGAAGAGCTTCCGCAAGCGCCATCGCTATCTCACCGTCGTCAACGATCTCAACCGCTCGCGCGTGTTGTTCGTCGCCGAGGGACGCCGCCAGGCCAGCCTGGACGGCTTTTGGAAGACGTTGAGCGCAGAGCAACTCGCCCGAGTCGAGGCCGTCGCGATGGACATGTGGGATCCTTACGTCGCCTCGACCCGGGAGCATCTCGACGAATCGGAGAAAAAGATCGTTTACGACAAATATCACATCGCGGCGCATCTGGCGAAGGCGGTGGACCAAGTGCGGCGGGCGGAGAACAAGCGTTTACTGGCCCTCGGCGACGAACGTTTGACAGGCACGAAGTACGCTTGGCTGCGGCATCCGGCGAACTTTTCCGAGGACGCCTGGCGCGAGTTCCGCGCGCTGCGCGAAAGCGACTTGAAAACGGCGCGGGCGTGGGCGTTGAAGGAAACGGCGATGCGGCTGTTCGACTATCGTCGCGAATCGGCGGCGCGAGCTTTCTTCGAGCAATGGCGCGGCTGGGCGAGTCGCAGCCGGCTGACGCCGATGGTCACCGTAGCGCGGATGTTGACGGCTCGCCTCGAAAACATACTCACGTATCTGAAACACCGCATTACGAACGCGGTCAGCGAGGGGTTGAACTCAAGGATTCAATGGGTCAAGGCCACGGCGCGCGGTTTCCGCAATCAACAGAACTTCATCAACGCCATCTACTTCCACTGTGGGAAACTCGATCTGGCTCCTTCGCCCACTTAAAACCCGGAAGAGCCCAAAAAACAACTTGGCCCGATTGTTTTCATCTCACTTGTCGCGGCAGTTTAGTGGTGGAGCGGCGAGGCGGGGCACTGCATCGGTACGCCCGGTCCGCATTTCTGCTTTGAAAATAGGCCCTGTCTGTAACATGATTTACGTTACGGGCCGTATCTTCATGCCACGGGGTGTACGAAGTTCATGGCGACTCACCACCTGAGAGCCAAAGCATGCGATAGCCCGTCAACACAAGGGGCGCGACGCTCAGCGACCAGTTTCCTGAATAAGGGTGTACTTGAACCTTACGTGAGCACGGCGAGCAAGCGCAACGCGGTAATGGCGGGCCTATTGCGTGCTTCGACCGCCACGTGGCGAGAAAAGCGGGCTAAGGCGCGAAGGACTCCTCGGTCTTATCCCCACCGCGGACCCGCAGCAGCCGAGCGGGGCTGCCGGCCACAACCTCGTTATCGCCGACGTTTGCGGTAACGACCGCCCCTGCCCCGACATAGGCGTTGCGGCCGATTTTCCGGTAAGGATGAATGACCGCTCCGGCCCCGACCGTGGCGTAGGGTCCCAACTCGACGCCGCCCGTGAGGGTGGCCCCGGGGAAGACGTGACTGTGTTCGCCCAGTACGCAGTCGTGGTCGATACGGCAGCCGGTGTTAAGGCACACGTTGTCGCCGATCACAGACCCTGCGTTCACGACGACCCCGGCTAGAGCGACAACGCCAACTCCCAGTTTCACGTGGCCCGAGATGACCGCGGACCCGTGGATCAGCGTAGCTGCTTCAAGTTCCACTTTCCGGGCCAACTCAAACCAGTTCCGCCGGAGAAAGTTGTCTCCCGCTCCGAAAGCCACCAAGCTAATACGGGCCTGCCGCGACAAGCTTTGCAGCTCCTGGATAGGTCCCAGAACGGGCAAGCCGAGCACCGCGCCGCCGATCTTCGCCGGATCGTCGTCCAACAGACCGGCCAGCCGTAGGCCGGGTATCTGCTCGACCAGATCAACGAGCACCTTCCCGTGACCTCCCGCGCCGAGAATGACGAGGTTTTTCGGCGTTGATCCCGTGGCCACGGCGCAACGGACGGTTTTCTCGCCGTCTGTCATTCGGAGATGGACTCCGCGCGGCCAAGAAACTCAGGGGCGCTCATGGCTCCTTCTCGGCCCGTGCCGACAGAACGAACGGCCTGCCATATTGTGGAGGCAAGGATTCTCACATCAAGCCGCGGGCTGGCGTGCATGAGGTACCAAGCGTCGAGTTCGAACTTTCGCTCCCAACTGATGTCGTTGCGCCCGTGAACCTGCGCCCAACCGGTTATTCCAGGCTTGACGTCGTGCCGCCTCCTCTGAGAAGGGGTGTAGCGGGCCAAGTAGTCGGTCACAAGGGGGCGGGGACCGACGAGACTCATATCCCCTTTCAGCACATTCCAAAGCTGGGGCAGCTCGTCGAGACTGAAGCGCCTGAGAAGCTTGCCCAAACGGGTGAGCCTTTCGCGGTCCGGCAGCACACGCCCGTTGGCCCCGCGTTCCGAGGTCATGGTTCGGAACTTGAGCATAGTGAACGGTTTGTTGCCAAGGCCGACCCTCTGCTGCCGGAAAAACACAGGTGGACCTAGGGTGAGGCCCACCGCCAGCCCGACCAGCACCCCCACCGGGGAGGCCACGGCGAGCATGACAAGCGAACCTACGGCGTCGACCATGCGTTTCAACCGGGATCGCGCAAACCCTCGGCCACGCGCCGGGACGATGCTGGTCGCGCGGGCCGACAACAGTTCTCGATAGCAGTCGAGCAACGAGGACCAGACGCGCGCGCTCGAGAACTCTTTTTCAACTCTCTCCCGGCCGGCGCGCCCCATGGCCGCGGCGCGCGTCCTTTCTTCCAACAAGCTCGCCAGTGCTTCCGTCAAGGCTCTCCAGCTACCTACGCAAACCAAGATTCCCGTCGTACCGTGGACCACCGCATCGCGCGTTCCTGTCGCGGCGGCCGCCACTACGGGCTTCTCGGCCGCGGCGGCTTCCAGCGCGACGGTCGGAAAGCCCTCGCGGTAACTAGGCAAAGCCAGTACATCCATCATGTGGTAGTAGAGCGAGGTGTCTTCGACAAAGTTGGTGCAAACGATCCCAGAATCCTCCTCGATGGCCCGCCGCACGGACGGGGGCAGGGGATCTCCCCGCTCGAAAGCCCCGACCAAAAGAAGTCGCAGCTGCGGGAAAGATGTTTTCAACTCGGAGTAAGCCTCGACCAACTCAACGATTCCCTTGTCCCGCGTTAGGCGGCCCACAAAACCCACCACCGGCGAACCAGCCGGGATGCCGAGCGCCCGCCGCGCCTCCGCCGCCGCGGCCAAACGTTTGCGAGTCGGGTAAAACCGTGAAAGATCAACCCCGTTGGCACTACCCGAAGCCCCCACGATCGCCTTCCCAGCATCGACAAGACGCAGATCAATCGCCTGTCGTCTCAGCGAACTGCTCACGCAGACCACGCGATGCGCCAGCACGCACGCCGCCCGCTCGCAACCGATCAGTAGCTGGCGTTTCAGGCCGGAAGCAGTCTCGAGACGCAGCCCGTGAAGCGTGTAGACTCGGCATGGTACGCCCGCCATCCAAGCCGCCAAACCTCCCAAAAGGCCCGCCTTCGGTGTCCCCACGTGAGCGATCGTGGGGCGCACCCGCCGCATCAGCCGCCACAAGCGCGCCAGAGCGGCGAGATCCCTCCAAGGGGCGATCTCGCGATCTATGACAACGGCAGCCGAGGCCACCTCGTCCCTAGCCGCTACTTCCCTAAGATCCTTGCCCGGCGAGGAGACCACCGTAACGTCGAAACCCGACTCCCGTAGGAATCGAAGCTGCCCGGCGAGCATGACCCGGACAGCCAGAGGCGAGCTCACCACGTGTACGAGCTTCATGGGTTGGGAACGGGCGTTTGCGGCAGGCAGGTGCGGGTCACAACGCCACACTCGTTAGATCGACCTCCGCGCGCGGAGGACTTTAGCCCGCTTTACTCCCAGCAACCGCCCGGAGTGGAAGCGAATGCCCGCCGTCAGGTCTCACCAGCAACCGCCCGGAGTGAAAGCGAATACCCGCCGTCAGGGATGTAGGGGCAAGGCATGCCGCTGGAGTGCACCCCAAAAATGAGACACAGAGTTAAGGGACCAAATACATTGAATGGGGAGAGGTATGGATTTGGCCCGACGAATGTACAGCCGCGAATTGAAAGTCGCGGCGATGCGAGAGATCGACAGCGGACGCAGGATCAGCGAGGTGGCTCGGCAGCTGGAGCGGAGCCCCCGAGTTGTTGGAGCGCTGGCGCAGCGAATGGCGAGCGCGGGGTGAGCTGGCCTTCCCCGGCAATGGGCGGCGAGGCGTATCTCGAGGCTTCCAAGAGCATTCCGGCGACGGAGTCGGCGCTCGGGTTGCGTCCCCGCATGGCCCTATCCTCCGCTCAGCTACTTCCAGAGTGGATCACATCAACCCCGCCGTGCAATACTTTTGCAGCCAACAGCGACTACCCCCTTAACTGACTGTCTCACGATTGGGGTTCACTGCAGATGGCCTATGCCCGCTCCTACCTCTCCTCCCCGCAGCGCGCCGCCCATCTCCGCCCCTGGCTCCACGACTAC
Source organism: Bryobacterales bacterium (assembly GCA_965206025.1). Taxonomy (GTDB): domain Bacteria; phylum Acidobacteriota; class Terriglobia; order Bryobacterales; family UBA6623. The sequence continues at coordinate 2,076,115 of CBDBIU010000005.1, forward strand.
AATTGGCATCGCCCCCACGCCAGCCTCGGCTATAATCCCCCTATCGGCCGACTCCCTCCTCCCCGGAACAACCTGTTGAGGCTCCACAGCTAGCCCGTATTTCTCTCCCGTGCGACTTTCGCCACGGGCTGCTATTGGATGTAGCCCAAGCTGCGCAGACGCTGCAGTTCCTCGTCGCTTAGGCCCTCGGTTGAATCGGCCGGCGGCAGTTTCCCCGCTTGGGTGAGATCCCGCCAGGCTTGAAGTTCCGCAAGCAACTTCTCCACGACGTCGGGGTGCTCGTCCGCCACGTTCTCAAGGTCCAAGGGATCTTTCGCGTGCTCGAACAACTCGAACTCGGGCCTGCCCGAAGAGCTTTTCGTGTTATGAATCAGCTTCCAGCCGTCGAGCACAATCGAGACGGCCTCGTCGTCGCGGGGGCGGGGCCCGCCGCTCCGCTGGGTCGTAGCGCGCTCGGAGACCACCGGGCGTCTTTGCCAACCCAAATCCGCGGCAAGGCCGGCCACCGTGGACTCGGTCGCATCGGCCTTACGCAGCTCGGTTGCCGCGGTGATTAGCGGCATCAGGCTTTGCCCTTGCAAGCCTTCGGGCCGGGGCCGGCCGCTGACCTCAAGCAATGTCGGCATCAGGTCGATGCTGCGAACCGTTTCATCGACCACGACCCCGTTTGGCACGACACCAGGCCAGAACAAGACCAGCGGTACGTTCGTCAGCTCCCCATAAAGAGTCTGTCCGTGAAACATGCGGCCGTGGTCGAGGAACTCTTCGCCGTGATCGGCGATGAACGCGATCATGGTCTTCTCGGCCAGGCCGAGTGTCTTCAGCCGCTCAAGCACCCGCGCCAGCTCCGCGTCCATGGCGCGGATCGAACCGTCGTACCAGTCCTTCTCATAGGCAAGGTATTGCTGGGTATCGATATTCGCCTCTTCAAATTGCCGCCGCGTGCCCATGGCTCGCGTTCTCATAAAGGGATCGGGGATCACTTTCCGGAGCTTGTCGGCATCGCGCTCGTGGTCTTCCTTTTTGCCAGGGTCGGCCCACATCGATTCGTAGGGTCGGCGGGGCTCGTAGGGGTCATGCGGGTCGAAGACGTGAAAGAAGACGAAAAACGGGGCGTCGCGATGTTCCTCGAGCCAAGCGCATAGCCGGTCCGCGTACACCCGGGCGGTTTTTGTGCGGCGCTTGAGCTGAGTTGATCCCAGTTCGTGGAGCTCTTCGAATCCTTGGTGCAGGTTGGTCAGTTTTCCTGAAAAGGCAACCGAGGAGTAGCTGAGGGTGGCGTAGCCGGCGGCGCGATAAGCTTCCGCCAGCGTATTCGCGGCCGCCGGAAGCCGGTCGGTGACCTCGGCGATGCCGTGGGAAGTGGGGTAAAGCGAGGTCATAATCGAAGGCACGGAGACCTTCGTCCAAGTTGCCTGGGAAACGACGTCGCGGAAAAGGGCGCCCTCGGCGGCCAGCCGGCTCAGGGTTGGCGCGGTTTGCCGCTTGTAGCCGTACGAGTCGAGGTGGTCTTTTCGCAGCGTGTCGGCCACCATCAGGATGATTCCTTGAGGAGCCGGCGCGCGAGCTAGATCGCCTGAGGATTCATCCGCCCGCATGGGCGGCCCACCCCGCGCGCGAACCACTGGGCTGCCCCAAAAACCCAACGTTCCGTCTTCCCCATCGGGCAGGGAAAACGCCAGGGTCACCTCCTGACCGCCATAGGCGGCAAGATCAACGTGCGCGGTCTCCCAGCGATGCGGCGTCGTTAGGGTACGCTCCAGCAACACGATCTCTTCGTCGGCGGCTGATGAAAGACCCACGCGAAAGGTGACCGCGCCGTCCTCGGGCGTACCGAGATGGAGATCGAGCCAGGGATCGTCGGGCAAAGTAAGCGGCAGTCGGATGGTTTCCGGCGATCGCGCGACGACGGTCTCGCGGAAGATCTCGCCGAGACCCTGCCATCCCACTCCAGAGGGAATCCGGGCCAGCCGTTCCCGTTGCGAGAGAAGGCGAACGGATTCGATCTCGAACTTCGCCCCTTTCGCGTCTGTTGGGCGGAGCAAAACATGGTGGACGCCGGCTAGGCTGACCGAATCACGCGGGCGCAACATATAGGTTTGGATGTTCTCCCCGGCGACGATCGGCGTAGTCAGACGCCAGGGTTGGCTCAGCCCCTTGGCGCCGGCCAGAACATCGCCGAAGTTGACATCCTTGGGTCCGGAGAACCGAAAACTGAGGTTCGCGCCCTTGTTGACCCGCATGCGTACTTCGACTTCCGCCAGCAGGTCTTCGTCGTCGAGTCTTTCGGCGCGGCGAGCGTAGATGATCGGAAAATCGGTCGTCGAGCGGCCCTGAAGGCGGCCTTCGCGGATTTGAAGCCCCGACACGCCGACACCGGGCTTCCATCCCAGGTTGGCGGTGGCCTTTTTCGGAGATGACTGGGGCAAGGATTCCGCGAAATTCCATACAATCGGCGACCGAGCGGCCTTGATCGTGGTAGGGGTCCCCTCGACCATCTCCGGCTGGAAACTGTCGACAAGTCGATTGACGATAGGAGATTCCGTGGCGCCGCAACTGCTGAGAAGAAAGAAAATGAAGGAGGCGACCGGGAGAGGGCGGCAGCGGCCTTCTCCGCCGGCCACAAAAGATCGTGGCGGCGGGTTTGCCGGGGTCTTCCGTGCCCGAGATCGAAGTTTCATAAGTCGGTCCTACCTCAGTTGTTGACTTGCCCTATGCTAGTACGCGCCCGGCGCGGGATCAACCGCGGCTAACGCCTGGCCAAGCGCTCATAGGCCTCTCTGGCCCGCGGGTCGGGATAGTCGATGGTCTCGAGATAGAGCGAGAGCGCCCGGCGGGCGCCCCGGCGATCGCCCACTCCTAGTGATAGGAATCCTAGACTCCGAGCGCAGTTGGGCAACAGCGGATTGCGCGAGATCGTTCCGCTGCAGGCTCTCCAAAGGTGGTCCGGGAGAACTGACTTGCTTAGACGGTGGCGATCGATCAGCGGCCGATTCCGAGCAACGTCGCGGGCGAAAACCAGAGCTTGGGTATCTTCGTAAACCAGCGCCCACTCCGGGTAGGAGGGTCCCGAGAGGGCAAGCGCCAAGGGGTAAATCACGCCCGAGGCGAACTCAAAGGCGTTCGTGACGACGAATTGCACTTTGTAGCGGTCGAGCAGCCGGGTTCGCAACTCCTTCCCTTTTGCGCCGGCGGAGCCCTTAATATGGAGGATCTTGGCGTAGTCCTTGTAAACGGTTTCGTTCAAGGCGCGACCGTCGATAAAGGTTCGCTGTTGGGGCCATAGCGCCCAGATCAGATAACCTCCGTACTCGTAGGAGTTGAAGATGGGATCGGTGATCTGGTTCCGGCGCAGGAATTCGGCGGCGCCTTGGGGAAACTTCCACTCGGCCGCCCGAAGCTGATAGAGACCGCCTACAAACGCTTGGTAAACGAGCAATCCCGCCAGCCCCAACAGCATGGGGAGTTCGACGAGCCGGGCGGGCAGCCGGGGCAGCTTCGCGGTCAGCAGCGGCCAAGCGTAGGTGGCCAGCAATACCGGAGCCAAAAAGGCGACAAACACCATGTTGCGGAAGGCCATCAACGAGGCCGCGCCGAAGGCGGCGAACAGCAGGACGTCCCAAAGACGAAGCTTCCTCCAAGCCAGCGTCATCGCCGCGGCGGTCGAGTAGAGCAACAGGTTGTAGCTGTAGGGAGGCCCCCAAAGGAAAGGGCGTTTCCATTCGATCAGCGTGCTCGTCAGGTAGCTCTCCCGATAGGCCGGCAGCACCTCGAGTATGCCGAAACCATTGGGGTTCAGGCCGCTCAGTAGAACGCACAGCCCGGCTACGAGCCACAACGGTTTCCGGCGCTCGGTAGGCAGCCGCCAAGCGCCGATGCTATAGGCCGCCAGCACTCCCCAACCGAGAAAAAAGCCGCCGTGCGAGTTGGCCCAGACAACATGCAGGGGGATGAGCATCCATAGCCACGCCACCCGGCCGCCGGAGACGTAGCCGTCCAAGACGAGGACGAACACCGCCACCAACGCAAACGTCACTAGCGCCGGCCGGTCGGCGGAAAAGAGCGTAAGCACGGGAACGGGCGCCAGAGCGGCAAGGATCCCAAGATGGAAACTCCCGGCTCGCCGGGCCGCCAGGCATCCCACGGCGGCGCACACTACCCCCAAAAGGAAACCCTTCCACAGAACGACGGCAGGGAATCCGCCGACCCGGTAGAGAAGCCACCAGAAAACCTGAGCCAGCCACTCGTGGGTCAGGTTGAAGTAACGGACCGTCTCTTCGCCTGGGTCGGCGGGCCGGCCGTAGTCGGAGGTGTAAGAAAAAGGGGCTCTTCTGGGATTTTAGTGGCTGGCGGCGGTGAGTGACGGATCCCTCGCCACTGTGAGGCCGACCTCCCGGAGCCTGCTTCGGTGCCATTCAAGGGCTTCGTGACAACTCTACGGCCCCCAAGGCCGGGCGGCGACTGCGTTGGCCAAAAAGAATTACTGATAAACAAAGGGTTACGAGTAGAGCAAGGCTGCTGGCAGGTAGTCGTACAGTCTCCCGAAGGCTGTGAAATGCGGATCCACAACTGTCATCCAGTGGCCACACTCAAAGAGATAACTCCCTGTTTATCAGTGTCTTATTCCCTTTACGAGTTGCCCACGACCGGACTGGCGTGTAGGGTATTTGGGGATTTCTTGGCCGCCTTTTGGGCTCCGATGTGACTGCGGGCGACGTCGGGTCGGCAGGATGGAGGAGCCGGCTACCCGTTGGCCACCCACTAAAAACCCGGAAGAGCCGAAAAAGGATCGGGTACGGGGAGCTTGCCGTGCTCAACAATGTACTCACCGGTCTTGAGGTGCCACCAGAAATCGGTGTCCGCCGCTTCGGTACTGAAAACACCGCAGAGAAATAGGGCAGTCAGTACAGCCAGGAGCGCTCCGAACACCACCGAGGGTGGTTCCTCCGGCAAGGGGGGGATGAGGGATGTGGACGGGTCGAGCGCGGACTCGCGCGGGGGGCTTCTTTTTTTCTTGCGCCGTGGCAGAGAACTAGGCTAGCGTCCAGCCATGTCGCTCGGCAAGCGTGGCTTGCCGCGGACTCTTTGGAAGGGGACGCGAATCTGTGATAGGGTCGTTGCTGTGTACGAGCTCGTCAAGAAAATTCACATGTACACGGGATTATTGACGTTCTCGGCGCTCATCGTGTTCGGCGTCGCCGGGATGCACGCAACGCTGCAGGATCCCAGCCGCGATCGGCCCAAGGCCAAGGTCGAGCACGTGGACTTTGAGGCACCCGGAGACCTTGCCGACAAGCAGTTGGCGGACCGCGTGTACGAAACATTGAAGCCCCCCTTAGCCCGACCGCTGGAAACCTGGGCCCTGCGCCATGACGCGCAAGGGAACCTTGTCCTGCGGTTCCACTCGGTGAATGGTTTGAGAAAGGTTACCGTGCTCGAAGAGGAGAACAGGCTTCTCGTCCAGACCGAGCGGCTCAGCCTGGTGCAAACCTTGAATGCGTTACACGCTACCGTCCCGCGCTGGGCGGCGCCTGACCCGCGAATCCGACTTTGGGCGTACTACATGGAGATGGCCATCTGGGCTCTGATCGGCATGTCGCTTTCCGGGGTCTATCTTTGGTTGGCCGTACGTCCCGGTTCTCGTTGGGGCCAAGTTTCCTTCGGCGCCGGAAGCGCCGCGTTTCTCGTGCTCTATTGGCTGACCCGGTGAACAGCATGTTTTCGTGGATGCGGAACACTCATCTGGCGCTTGGGCTGTTTTGTTGGCTGTTTCTGTTGATGTACGGCGTAAGCTCTCTCCAGATGTCGCACGAAGGGTGGTTCCCGAGCACGGAAACCGTTACCGACACCCAGGCCGCCATCAATCCTGAAGAGGCAACGACTCCCCGAGCGCTGGCTCGGCAACTCAGGCAGGATCACGGACTGCGCGGCAGCCTACGGCGGATCCGCCAAAACCGCAAGAGAATAGCTCTGCGAATCGTTCGTCCTGGGACGCTACATGACGTGACCTACAGAATCGGCAGCGACCATGCAGCAGTTCGGACGAACAAAGGTGGCTTTATAGAGATGATCAACCGGATCCACCATCTCGCCGGCCTAGGACATGAATATGAGCTACTCAACGTTTGGGGATTCTTCGTCGGATTGGTGTCGGTTGCGCTGTTCGGCCTTGGGGCGACGGGGGTCTATCTGTGGTTCAAGCACTACAACGAGCGGGTCGTCGGTGTGGTTCTGTTGGGGGTCAGCTTGGCGTACGGGTTGACGCTGATCGTGTTGGTGAGGCTCGCCTGAAGGGGTCGTGGGCGGCGGCCCGTGTGGAAGAGTCAGCTGTGGAAGCGTCGCGATTAGGGGGCGACCGAATGGCCGTAGGGCATAACGGTTATCTGCCGCACCCTACAGCAGCCGCCGGAACTCGTCGGCTGTCAGATCAGCCTGCTTGAGGATGCGTCTTAGCGTCGGAGGTGGGAGGTCCTTGGCGTGGATCGGAACGGTCACTCGTAGTTCTGGTCGGCTGCTGTGAAAAAGTCGAGCGTGGCTGCCGGTTTGGTGATGGATATTAAATCCCACGCGCTCAAGCACGCGGAGTACCGCCTTCGGTCTAGCCCGCTCTTCTCACCACCTGACGGTCGAAGCACGCAATAGGCCCGCCATTACTGCGTTGCGCTTGCTCGCCGTGCTCAACGTACTGTTCAAGTACACCCGCATTATTAAAGAAATGCGGCGCCAAGCGGCGCGCGCCTTGTACTGACGGGCCTCTCACGCACTTCGCCTCGCCACGTGGTGAGAAAAGCGGGCTAACGTTCGATCGATCTCTCCGCGCCCAGCCCGGTGTTCGCGCGGACACTGAGTTCGACGTAGTTCTCCTCCGCTGACGGCTCGTTCGAGAAGAGCGACCCCAGATAAGCCGCCAGGAAGCCGAGCGGAATGCTCACGATGCCCGGATTTTTGAGCGGGAACCACGGCGGCGCCTGAATCACCCGGCGCGCGGTTTCAGCGACCTCCGGCCCGTCGACTCCCATGAAGCTCGGGCTCACCAGGATCAGCCCGATCGAGGAGAACAGCCCGGCCGCCATGCCCCACACCGCCCCACGCGTCGTAAACCGTCTCCAATAAAGCGAGAACAGTATCACCGGCAAGTTCGCCGATGCCGCCACCGCGAACGCCAGCCCCACGAGGAACGCCACGTTCGCCGTCGGGCCCAACCCGACGGCGATTGCGATCGACACCGCGCCGACGACGAGTGCCGTCCAGCGCGCCACGCGCACCTCTTCACCCGGCGAGCGCTGCTTGCCGTGGTGCAGCACGTTCGTGTAGAAGTCGTGCGCGAACGAAGTCGAGGCGCTGATCGTCAACCCGGCCACCACGGCCAGAATCGTTGCGAACGCCACGGCCGAGATGAACGCGAAGAAAACGTCTCCGGCCAACGCCTGCGCCAACAGAGGCGCGCTCATGTTGATGCCGCCGTTTTCCGAGATCGCATCGCGCCCGACGATCGTCGCCGCGCCGAAGCCCAAGAACGTCGTCATCATGTAGAACGCGCCGATCAGCAACATTGCCCAGAAGACGCTTACTCGCGCCGTCTTGGCGTCCGGCACGGTGTAGAAGCGGACGAGGATGTGAGGCAGGCCCGCGGTGCCAAAGACCAACGCCAAGCCCAACGAAATCAGGTCAAGCGCGCCGTAGGGCGGCTTGTAGTAGAGCCCGGGCGTCAGGAAATTCTGCGTGACGGTTTGGCCGCCGGCCCGGTAACTGATGCGGCTGCTCGCCTCGAAGAACCCTTCTAGGTCGAAGTCGAAGTGGACCATCACGAGCGCGCTCAGCAGGCACGTTCCGCTCATCAGCAAGACGGCTTTGACGATTTGCACCCAGGTCGTCGCCAGCATGCCGCCGAAGACAACGTAGACGATCATGAGGATGCCAACGCCGGCCACCGCGCCGGTGAAGCTGATGCCGGAATCGGCCAGCAGAAGGCTCACCAGGGCGCCCGCGCCTACCATCTGGGCGATCATGTAAAACGTCGAAACGGTCAGCGTGCTGAGCGACGCCCAGGCCCTTACCGGACGCGCCTGGAGCCGGTAAGCGAGGACATCAGCCATGGTGTATTTGCCGGTGTTCCGCAGCGGCTCGGCGACGACGAACAGTACGGTCAGGTAGGCGACCAAAAAGCCGACGGAGTACATGAAACCGTCGTAGCCGTAGAAGGCGATCAGCCCGGCGATCCCCAAAAACGACGCCGCGCTCATGTAGTCGCCCGATATGGCCAGCCCGTTCTGCCAGCCCGTGATGCGCCTCCCGGCGGCGAAGTAGGCGCTTTCGCCCGAGGATCTGCCCGCGGCCCAATACGTGATTCCCAGGGTAATGGCGATGAAGGCCAGAAACATCAACAGCGATAGCGACATCTCAGTCGTCCCCTTGGCCGTCGTCGGCCTCGGTCTCGAGTGTCCTTTCAGCCAGGATCTTCTCGGACATTTGGTCGAACCGCCTAGCGACCCTCATGTAGAGATACGCCAGCGTCCAGGCCATCAGGAACTGCGAAAACGCGAACAGGTACGCCCAGTTGACCACGCCCCACACTTCGCGCTTCATCAACTCGGGCCAGTAGCCGACCAGCACCGGCAGCGTGAAGTAGTAGATGAGGAAAAATGTCGTCGCGGTTAGGACGAACCGCGTTTTCTGAGCGATCATCCGCCGGTAGTCGCGTGAGTCGTGGATACGGTCCCATCGGTTCATAGTCGGCTCTTCCGGGTTTTTAGTGGGTGGCCAACGGGTAGCCGGCTCCTCCATCCTGCCGACCCGACGTCGCCCGCAGTCACATCGGAGCCCAAAAGGCGGCCAAGAAATCCCCAAATACCCTACACGCCAGTCCGGTCGTGGGCAACTCGTAAAGGGAATAAGACACTGATAAACAGGGAGTTATCTCTTTGAGTGTGGCCACTGGATGACAGTTGTGGATCCGCATTTCACAGCCTTCGGGAGACTGTACGACTACCTGCCAGCAGCCTTGCTCTACTCGTAACCCTTTGTTTATCAGTAATTCTTTTTGGCCAACGCAGTCGCCGCCCGGCCTTGGGGGCCGTAGAGTTGTCACGAAGCCCTTGAATGGCACCGAAGCAGGCTCCGGGAGGTCGGCCTCACAGTGGCGAGGGATCCGTCACTCACCGCCGCCAGCCACTAAAATCCCAGAAGAGCCTCATAGTCAAAGTGCTAACAAGGATACACGGTTTGGCGCACAAGCCGAGGCGAGTCGTTCGGCAAAGGAATTGCCTTGTCACCGGCGTCCCAGGCTCAGTTGCTTGCTCAACCTGCGCCTTTGCGACAAGCGAAGCTCTTACTGCCAGAATGGTAAGGTCTCCGATCTCATGCGGGCAGCAATTGTGCTTTTCGCCAAGGCGCCGCGCCCGGGCCGCGTAAAGACTCGTCTGATCCCGGCTCTTTCGGCCGAAGACGCAGCCGCTCTTTATGAAACCTTCGTCCGCGACATGTGGGAGCGGCTGCGGCTGGTCGCGCCGGACTCGTGTTTCCTGTATTCCGACAGGCTCTGGCCGCCCTACGTCGGGTTGGCGGGCCCCGGCCGTTTGGCTCTCCAGCGCGGCGACGATCTGGGCGCGAAGCTTCTGCACGCTTTTGAAGAGCTGCGATCGCAAGGCTATGATCGGATCCTGATCGTGGGCAGCGATAGTCCGACTCTGCCGGCGGAGTATTTGCGGCAGGGCCTTGATCGGCTGGGTTCGAAAGACGCTGTCCTGGGCCCGACGTTCGACGGAGGCTACTACGCCGTGGGCTGCCGTGTTCCCAAGGCGGGGATGTTCAAGCGGGTAACCTGGTCGAGTCCGGCGACGCTCGAAGAAACCGAGCGCGCTTTCGAGAGTGTGGGTTGGTCGATCGAACGGCTCCCGCCATGGTACGACGTCGACACGATCGACGATTTGCGGCGTTTGGCCGGGGATTCCGATCTTTACGGCTGCGCCCACCAATGGTTTCTCGATCATCCGGACCTGGCGGCCGAGCTGGGTTTCGAGCCGCAACGTTTATCACCAACAGCCGCTCCGGGAAAAGGAGATTCGTGAAGTTGCGATCAGGTGGAAACGGCAACTCCGCATTCCGACTCGGGCTTATCTGGCTCGTCCTGTTTGCCCTGGTATCGTGTTCCCCGAGTGATTCGGTAATCGTAGTCGGGTCGAAAAATTTCACCGAAAGCGTGCTGCTCGGCGAGCTTCTGGCTCAGCAAATTGAACACCGAACGGACTTACGTGTCGACCGCCGGCTGAACCTCGGCGGAACGTTCCTCTGCCACCAGGCGCTGCGCTCAGGCCAGATCGACGTGTACCCCGAGTACACGGGCACGGCGCTTACGGCCATCTTGAAACGGCCTGTCGAGCAGGATCCCGACAAGGTCTTCGAAACGGTCTCCGGAGCCTACCGACAGGAGTTTGCCGCGCAATGGTTGAAGCCTTTTGGTTTCAACAACACTTTCGCGGTGGTTGTGCGGCCCGAAGAACGCCTCCAAACGATTTCCGACCTCGCAGCGGTCTCGAAAGACCGTATCATCGGGTTCAACTTCGAGTTTCTCGAACGCCAGGACGGCTATACGGGGCTGATCGCCCGCTACGGTCTCTCGTTTGCCGCCGAGCCGAAGACGATGGACCTAGGGCTGCTGTACCGAGCCTTGCGGGGCGGACAGATCGACGTAGCCGTCGGAAGCTCGACCGATGGGCTGATTGCAGCTTGGAATCTGCGCGTCCTCGAAGACGACCTGCGCTACTTCCCGCCCTACGACGCGGCGCCGGTGGCGCGGGTCGAGACTCTACGGCGGCATCCGCGGTTGAGAGATGTTCTCGGGGATCTGGGAGGGCTGCTCTCGGAACAGGAGATGCAGCGTCTCAATCACGAAATCGATGGGCGGCACCGCGTGGTGGCTCAGGTTGTTCGGGAGCTACGGACCGACAAGGGCCTGTAGAACCTGAGCGAAAAGCGACAGCCATGCTAACTCCGCATTTCTCACCACCTGACAGTCGCCGCGCGTGAGAGGACCGCCATTACCGCGTTGCGCTTCCTCGCCCGTGCCGAACGTAGGGTTCAAGTACACTTATTCAAAAAATGCCGCGCCGAACGGCGCGCCTTGTACTGACGGGCCTCTCACGCACTTCCCTTGCCACGTGGTGAGAAAAGCGGGCGGAAGCCCGCAGCGGCCCAAAATGGTAGAGTCTCGGCTACGGTAGGGATCTTGTGACTCGTCGAGTCGTCATCACGGGAATGGGCGTCGTGAGCCCGAACGGCATTGGCCGGGAGGCGTTTTGGAGGGCTACGCGAGAGGGCATCAGCGGTGTTCGCGCGGTTCAATCGTTTGACCCCGACGATCTGCAAGTGCGCATTGCCGGCGAGATTCCCGATTTTGACGAGGATGCCTACGTCGACCCCAAATACCGGCCGCACGTTTCCCGAGCCGTGGCGCTCGCCCGGGCGGCCGCCGGCGAAGCGTTGGAGGATGCCGGCATAGAGGCGGAAAAGCTTGGGCGGGACGAGCTGCGGCGGATCGGTGTTCTGGTCGGCTCCGGGGGAGGGAGCCAGGTCTTCACCGAGGAGCAATACCGGCACTACTTTGAAAACCGCGTTAAGCAGGTCAGTGTTTACACGATTCCCACCTCGACGATCGGAACGCTTTCAAGCGAAGTGTCGATGGCCTTCGGGCTGCGTGGTTTCAGCCACCTGGTTTCGACCGGGTGTACCTCGTCGACGGACGCGATCGGCTATGCGGCCGAGCAGGTCCGCCACGGCGTCTTGGAATCGGTATTGGCGGGAGGCGTGGACGCGCCGATTTCCTACCTCATCATGCGGGGATTTCAACTGATGAGAATCCTGGCGGCGCAATGGAACGACGCGCCGCAAAAAGCTTCGCGACCGTTTTCGAAAGACCGCAAAGGGTTCGTCCTCGGCGAAGGGGCTTGGTTCTTTGTTATGGAGCCGCTGGAGCGGGCTCAGGCGCGGGGAGCCAAGGTCTACGGCGAGATCACCGGTTACGGTTCGACTTGCGAGGCCTACCATCGCGTGCGGCTCGAAGAGGGCGGAGAAGAGCCTGCTCGGGCAATGCAGTTGGCTCTCGAAGCGGGGCGCGTGCCTCCCGAGGCGATCGACTATATCAATCTGCACGGTACCTCGACTGAATTGAATGACCCGGTTGAAACCCGGGCGGTCCGGCTGTGCTTCAAGGGCCACGCGGATCGCCTGGCGGGTTCGTCCCTGAAATCGGAGATCGGCCACCCGCAGGGCGCTTCGGGCGCGGCCGGCCTGGCGGCTACGCTGCTGGCGATGCGCGATAGCGTCCTGCCGCCGACGATTAACCTCGATGAGCCGGACCCGGAATGCGATCTCGACTACGTGCCGGACGTGGGCCGGCGGAAGGACATCGATTACGCCTTGTGCAATTGCATCGGCTTCGGAAGCAAGAACTCGGCCCTGGTCGTTCGCAATCTGGGCTTGAGGGCGAATAGCCCCGGGTAGCCCCCATTTTTCGCCAGCGGCTACCTCCTCGAAAACCACGGCGCGACCCCGACGTTAAGTTCAAGTTAAGAAGCTTTTACACCAACTTAACCTACGCGGCAGAACTTTCTCCGGCCCGTCGCGTTTAACTGGTTAGAGAAGTCTGAAACCCCAAAAGGAGAGCAGTCATGAAGATCCTTACGTTCCCACTTGCCGCTCTGTTATGCGCGACGATGCTGACCGAAGTTCCTCCGCTAGAAGCGGAAGAAGGGCGAGGCGGCCCGCGCGGCGAGCAGTTGAAGAATTTTCTGGAGTTGACCGACGAGCAGATTGATCAACTCACGGATTTGCGTCGGTCCTCACGCGAGTCGCTGATGCCGACGTTGCAGGAAATGCGCCAGAAGCGCGGAGAGCTGCGGGACGCCATGGAGCAAGAAGCTCCCGACAGTGCCCTGTTAGGCGAACTGAGCGTTGCTCTGAAGGCCCTGCGCGAACAAATCAAAGCCCAACGCGACGAGCAGCGTGAGTAGGCTGTAGCCCTGCTGACGCCCGGCCAAATCGAATCACTGGAGAGTCTGAGGCAGGCGATGGAGTTGGGGCCGGCTGCCCACCAGGCGGTGAGAATGAACCTGCTCGAAGGTCCCGACCGTCCGTTCGGGCGCATGGGACGGCGCATGGCTGGGTTTGGCCGGGGCTTCCACCACGGTCGACCGGCTGCGCCCCCTGAATAGGTTCGTCACAACCGGCGGGCCCCGGCGTTGCAGCGAATCCCCGGCGCCGTTTCCCAGGCCCGCCGGAGTCGGTCGATGAGCGGACAAAATGGGAGGGCTCCGGAACCTGGGCATAGAGCGGCCGCGCGATACGGACCAGCGCTTGGGCCAAGTCGGTGTAGATCGGCCAGTCGCGGGCGCGCTTCATCGCGCCCCGGGCGCAATTACGCCCCTACCTTGTAAACGCGAGATGCTCAAGCCCGTCATTGCCTCCGCGACCGGGCCATCACGCGCTTTGACCGTCAGTCGGCGAAAAGAGCGGATTAAGCCGATTCATCAGCCAATGCCTCCGATCGTCGGGCGGCGGCCTCCAGCGCGCCGATGAAAGCGTCGTTTAACCCGTGCTTGTCGAGTTGCTCGATACCGGCGGCCGTTGTGCCTCCCGGGGTGCTTACGCGGCTTCGCAGGGCGAACGGGCTGAGTCCCGACGCGCGCAGAAGTTTGGCGGTGCCGGCAAAAGTTTGCTCGCAGAGTTGCAGGGAGAGATCTTCCGCCAACCCGAGGTTCGCTCCCGCCTTGGCCATGGCTTCCATAACGGCGCAGACAAAGCCCGGGCCGCTTGCCGAGAGTGCTGTGACGGCATGCATGAGGTGTTCGGGAACAGATATGACGGCGCCGACGGACTCGAAAATTCGTTCGACCGAGAGTTGCTGTTCGCGGGTTGCCCCTTGACTCGCGCAGACCGCCGTCGCGCTTTCCCGCACGCTCATCGCTAGGCTGGGCATAGCCCGAAAAACAGCTATTTCGCAGGAGAGAAGGTGTTCGATGCGTTCGATCGGAACGGCGGCAGCCATTGACACGAGAACGTGGCCGGGCCGCAGCGCCGGGTTGATGTCGTCGATCACCTCGGGAACCTGGGCGGGTTTTACACCGAGAATTACCAGATCGGCGCAGGAGGTTACGTCCGCATTGTTGCCGGCCGATGCGGAGATGCCATATTTCTCCGCTACGGCGGAGGCATGCTCGGAAGACCGCGTGGTGGCAAGCAGCCTATCGGGAGAAATAGACCCGGCTTGGAGCAGTCCGTCAATCAGAGCGCTTCCTAAATTACCGGCGCCAACGACAGCGATCGTAGGGTCGAATATCATTCGGCCATTTTAGCCGCATCGGGGAGGGCCTCGTCCTAGCCCGCATTTCTCACCACCTGACGGTCGAAGCACGCAATAAGCCCGCCATGACTGCGTTGCGCTTGCTCGCCGTGCTCAACGTACTTTCCCGGTCGGGCGCCGAACGCGGGTCGCTACTTCTTTCGCTAGAGCCAAAATACGAATGGCTAGGCTGCACCCGCAAAAGTACACCTCCGCGCGCCGAGCGTCGCGTGCCCTGTACTGACGGGCCTCTCACGCACTTCGCCTCGCCACGTGGTGAGAAATGCGGGCTAGACAAGGTTCGGCTTGAACAGAGCATACGTAAATCGAGATGAAAGAATTCGTGGCCCGGTTGGGTCGTTGACAAGCCGATCCGAGCCGCGAATCCCCCTGGGCCGCCCAGGCGTCCCGTTCGACTATTCTGCGGCCTCTTCTCGAGTTAATATGCCGAGCGCAGCCAAGATTCTCCTCTGGCGGGCCACGATTAGGTCGAGCTTATCGGTGACCGTCACGTGCTCGTTGCCGGACGTCTCGCCATGGTCTTGAATGAGAAGTTCATTGAAATGGTCGTGGCCGTTAAGGTGGCGCAAATAGCTGATTTCCTTGGTTTGGAGGTCGCCTCGGAGGACCCCGCCCGGGAATTCGGCGGAGTGGATGTTGAGATAGAAAGCCTCGGAATCCCCGAAAATACCCTCGATCACAGCTAGGCCTTCGGGGGCGGTGACTTCCACTTGAAACCAGAGCTCGCCAATGCGGGCGTCATCGACACGCGTCATACCCGAGCTGATCACGACGGGCCCGGCTTCGAAGAAGCGTCCTTTGTGGATGTGCATCGCGACGAGGTTTTGGGGCAGGTCAAAAGAGTACTCGATGTGGAAGTTGACCCAGGCTTCGATTAGCTCATGCGTGTCCCGGTCGCGCTTGGCGTGGATGTGAATCTCCGCGTCGGCAAATGCGAAGTCTCCGCCGACTTCGGCCGGCGGCACTTCATTAGAGGGATACATAAAGAACTGGTAGTACATCGACTGGAGTACCACTTTCTCATCTGGCTGGGCCGACAGGGTTAGCGGCAACAGTACGGCTATCAGTGTCCACATACATAAGGTGTCTCATGGTTGTTCTCCTTTAGCTTTTTTGGCTCTTCTGGGATTTTAGTGGCTGGCGGCGGTGAGTGACGGATCCCTCGCCACTGTGAGGCCGACCTCCCGGAGCCTGCTTCGGTGCCATTCAAGGGCTTCGTGACAACTCTACGGCCCCCAAGGCCGGGCGGCGACTGCGTTGGCCAAAAAGAATTACTGATAAACAAAGGGTTACGAGTAGAGCAAGGCTGCTGGCAGGTAGTCGTACAGTCTCCCGAAGGCTGTGAAATGCGGATCCACAACTGTCATCCAGTGGCCACACTCAAAGAGATAACTCCCTGTTTATCAGTGTCTTATTCCCTTTACGAGTTGCCCACGACCGGACTGGCGTGTAGGGTATTTGGGGATTTCTTGGCCGCCTTTTGGGCTCCGATGTGACTGCGGGCGACGTCGGGTCGGCAGGATGGAGGAGCCGGCTACCCGTTGGCCACCCACTAAAAACCCGGAAGAGCCGCTTTTTTTGGGTGTAGTGGCATCGCGTCTGCTGGGAGTGTCGCTCTGAGGCCGGCCGTCCCTGGATCGGACCGAAGGCCTGGTGTTCACCCAAGGTTTCCACGTGTTCGATCTGGAATTGGCGGCGGTGTCGCCGGCTCGACCGATAGAATTGGGGCCGCGCGAGTTGAACAATAGCGAGCCGGAGCCGAGTTCGAGCCGTTTAGTCTGGAAGAGACTGGTGGGACAGACTTGTCCCCAAGAGCGCGGGACGACGAAAAGCGATCCCGCCACCCGGCAAGTCGGGTCTCGACGGACCATTGAATTTGACCCCAGAAACGATTTCAGCGCTAACCCGGTGATGCCAACGGCAAAACTATCACAGCTAGAAAGTGCAAGTCAAGCGGAGGATTCCGTGAATTCCGGAAAATCCCATCCGTCTCAGAAGGATTATGCCGCGGTCAGCCCGCTTTTCTCACCGGGGCCACGGTGGGCGGGGCGCACGGCCCGGCGACCACGGCTCTCGGCAACAGTTGTGTATAGCGCCCAGCGTGTAGTATACCCCTAAGCGGGCGCGATGAATCGCGCCCCTACGTACCTGACGGCGGGCATTCGCTTCCGCTCCTGCCGTCCGCTGGTGAGAAAAGCGGGTTAGATACGGGTTAGATAGCGATTATTGTGCGGTAGGGTCTCTTACGGCCCTACCGCCCCCAGCGCTTGCTCGAAGAAAGCCTTGGTTTGAGCGGCTGTTTTTTCCCAGGTAAATCGTCGCGCCAGCTGGCGCCCGGTCTCGCCGAGGGCCGATGCAATCGCGGGTGTTTCAAGGATGCGCTCCATCCCGGTGGCGATGTCGGAGACGCTGAGAGGGTCGGCCAAGATAGCCGCGTCACCGACGATTTCCGGAATGGCGCCTCGGTTGGACGCCACGATCGGGACCCTTGCCGCCATGGCTTCGGTCAAAGGCATGCCGAAGCCTTCATAGAGCGAGGGAAATACAAACAGTGCCGCGGAGTGGTACAGGGCGGGCAACAGGGCACGCCGCACATACCCGGTCCAGATGATACCCCGCGTCTTCGCGCCCAGACGACGAACGCCAGCGCTCTTCCATCCCGCCGCGCCCGCAATCACTAGCGGATACGTGTTCTTGAGTTCATCTCTCATGGCGGAATAGGCGGCGATGACCGTCCTGACGTTCTTGCGAGGTTCCATGGCGCCTAGAAAAAGGATAAACTTTTCCGGCAACCCGTACTTTTGTCGGACCAAGTATCTGGCGGTGTCGGTGGACGAGAAAAAGTCCTCGTCCACACCGTGATATACGACCGTTATCTTTTCCGGCGCAATGCGAAACTGCTCCGCCAAATCGTTCTTGACGGCGTTCGAGGGCACGAGGATTCGAGTCAGTTTGGGGAGCGTGTTGGCGACGAAGTTCTTGAAGTAACGGATCGTGCTGGCCGTGTGACAGCTAGGCAATGTCAGCGGCGTCGGGTCGTGAACCTGTGACGTTAAGCAGACGCCGCGGGGGAGTTGCCAAACGTGTTGGGTCGCGTGGAACAAGTGCGCTCTGCGCGTGGCCACCGACGCCAGCGACAAGCCCGAGTAGTTCGAGGCCAAAAGACAGCCCAGCCTGACCGCGGTAGCCGTCGGCGGGTAGTTCGACCGTTCGTTCTGATTCGGTTTGAGGGTCTTCAGGAAGGGGAATAATCGAATCCGGTGAGGAGGAAACGAGGGGATCAACGTCTTCAGAAGGGCGTGGTGATAGTTTTTCACTCCGGCACTGCGCATTAACAGGGGAGTGGCGTCATAGACGATATTCACGCGCTCCCCCCGCGGGCCTTGCGCCGGCGCCGCTCCTCGGACCGCAGGTTCTCGATCTCCGAAGCCTGGTGTTTCATTTCCCACTCCAGCATGCCGAGCTTTTGGGCCAGCAGAATATTATTGTCCTTCAGATCCGATATCTGGACGGAAGCACGAAAGAAGGTGAACAAGAATAGCAGGCCCGCAATGAGCACCAATACCAGGGACGGATCGTCGACCCCTAGCGCCAGCGACAGCCAACCGAGCGCGGGGTCGGAAATCGAGAGCGCCAGCAGCAGCACAGCCGCTCCGAACCAGGCCATCGAATACTCGACCCGGATATGCTCGCGCCGCACGGCGCGAATGATCTGCAGCAGCAATACCAAGCTGAAGACTACCGCTGCCACGCGAATTCTCTCCACGGCTTGCCTCGCTGTCTCCTTAGCCTCGCTGTCCCCGATGATAGCGGCGCTCGTACTTGATGACGTTGACGAAGACGCCCAACAGAACGCGAACCATATAGTACGCGGCCGTCCACGTGTTGATGGTGGAGCGGCCGCTGTAGCGAGGGAACATTTTTATGGGCACTTCCCGGAAGCTCAACGCCTTTCGCTTAAGAACGACGAGAGCTTCAATTTCGGGATATTCGAGCAGAAAACTCCGGCTGAAGACTTCCAGAGCTCGTCGGTTAACCGCCACAAAGCCCGACGTCGGATCCGTAATGCGTCTGCCGAGGATGGGATAGAGGACCCAGGAGAAGATCTGGGATCCGAACCGTCGCAGGCGCTGGACCGGGTACTGGTTCGGGCTCAGGTAGCGAGAGCCGGTGACCACATCGTAACCACCCTCGTCCATCGCTTCCAGTAGGGTGAGGATGTCGCCCGGATTGTGCTGTCCATCGCCGTCCACCCGAACGACTCTGTCGAAGCCGTGTTCGAAAGCAAAACGGTATCCCGTTTGGACGGCGCCGCCAAGTCCGAGGTGGTGCGGGAGACGGAATACCTCCGCCCCGGCAGCCTGGGCGACTTCGGCCGTAGCGTCCTGAGAACCATCGTCGATCACAACGATCGGCGTATCGGCGAGAACTTCCAGCAGTGACTTTACGACATGGCCCACCGCACCTTCTTCGTTGTAGGCGGGGACGATTACCAGCACGGACGGGCGGTCAGAGTCATGAACTTTCATCAGCAATCCGCTCGATCTTTCCACCGGCAGCGGTGCGGGATGAAGATTCCTCATTGCCGCGCGATTTCGGTCGCCGAGCTGTAATGTCGGCGCAGCAGTTCGCGGAAAGCCCGCACACCCAGCACGCGAGTCCGCTGTACCCGGCGTCTTTTCCACAGCAGTTGCGGCAGATGGATGAGCGCGCTTGCGTGGGCAGACATTACTATTGGCTCTTCCGGGTTTTTAGTGGGTGGCCAACGGGTAGCCGGCTCCTCCATCCTGCCGACCCGACGTCGCCCGCAGTCACATCGGAGCCCAAAAGGCGGCCAAGAAATCCCCAAATACCCTACACGCCAGTCCGGTCGTGGGCAACTCGTAAAGGGAATAAGACACTGATAAACAGGGAGTTATCTCTTTGAGTGTGGCCACTGGATGACAGTTGTGGATCCGCATTTCACAGCCTTCGGGAGACTGTACGACTACCTGCCAGCAGCCTTGCTCTACTCGTAACCCTTTGTTTATCAGTAATTCTTTTTGGCCAACGCAGTCGCCGCCCGGCCTTGGGGGCCGTAGAGTTGTCACGAAGCCCTTGAATGGCACCGAAGCAGGCTCCGGGAGGTCGGCCTCACAGTGGCGAGGGATCCGTCACTCACCGCCGCCAGCCACTAAAATCCCAGAAGAGCCTTACTATTAACACAAGTTGCCACCACCTATTCGGGCGGTTTCCAAATTCCGAAGCCAGCCCCCGGCCCTTGATGGCCGCTCGCACATGCGCGGCGTAGCGATAGAGCGAATACCACGGCACGAGGGGCCAAAGCACGAGCGGAAAGACCTTACACACTGTGTACAGCCGATTCCGTTCCACAAAGTGCGCCTTGAGGGCGGAAGCTCGCCCCGCCGAGACCGAGTAGTCGTGGTCGACCTGTGCCGTGGGTACGTAACGGCACTCCCAACCCGCCAACCGAGACCGCAGGCCCAGGTCCGCGTCCTCGCAGTAGAGGAAGTAGTCGGCGTCGAAGACACCGACCTCATCGAGCATCGAACGGCGGTAGAGCGCGGCGCAGGCGCTGGGCAAAAGCGCGGTCGAGGGTTGCGCATAGTCCTGCACGGGCTTCCCGTGACCCCGCTGTTTCGTCGTACCGTCGCCGTAGATATTGAGTCCGGCGGAGTCGAGCTGGCCGGGACTGCGTCGCAGACGAATCCGCGACGCACACATGCCGGTCTTGGGATGGTCGGCGCAGGCGGCGATTAGCTGCGCCAGCCAGTCTTCAGCCGGATAAGCGTCATCGTTGAGCGTGCAGACGAACTCGGCTTGCGATGACGCAATGCCTTGGTTGACAGCCTGGGCGAAGCCGACGTTCTTGGCGTTGGCGATCACTCGCACTCCGGGAAGGCCGGCGAACCCCGATGCCGCGCCGCTTCCGCTATTGTCTACGACGATCGTCTCAAAGCTGTCGAACGTCTGTCGCGCGAGAGCTGCCAGGCAGTGCCTGAGGTTTTCTCCGGCATGCAGAGTGGGCACGATGACCGAGGCTCGCGGCTTCTGCAAAGTAGGATCTTAGCATCTTGTGGGATCGGGACCGGGCGGCTCAGTCGCTCACGCCGCCTTGTGCCGTGGCGGTAGCCTTCGTTCTCCAATCCTCTATAGCCTTCCCAATCAGCCCGTCGGTGCGCACGAAACGGCCAGGCTCGCTCGCTTCTTCGACAAAGGTTTCCAACCTCGCCGCCGAGGCATCCGCGATGCGGCGGAGGAGGCAAAAGCGGTTCTGCGTCGGATTCCCGACCCTGATAGAATACTCACGAGATTTCCTCCTAGCCTAACCGAGAAGCATTGGGGGAGCGGTAGCTTGCTGATTCCATTGAAATTTCCCACGTAGTACGCCCACACAGGCATTGTCAAGTTAAACCGGAATGGGGCTTCCAGGTCTTGGCCCGTTTTCTCAGCAGGTGGCGAGGCGAAGTGCATGAGAGGCCCGCCAGTACGAGGCGCACGCCGCTCGGCGCACGTTCAGTCAATGACACCCTCAGCCGCGGTTGAGCGCGCGGAGCATTTTTTCATACCCTCCCGTCCTCATTTTTCGCCGGACCCGCTTCTACGATGGGCCGCTAGGAGGCAACCCCGATGAACGCCGTTGCCCAACTTGACCCCATCCGGTTTGAGGTTATCCGCCATGCGCTCGTCGAAGCAACGGAAGAAATGGCGATTACCCTGCGTCGCAGCGCCTACTCGACCAACATAAAGACCAGGGCGGACTTCTCTTGCGCCTTTTTCGATCGCCATTTACGGCCCATTGCCCAGGCCTCCGGCCAGCCTATTCACCTTGGCTCCCTGGTGGTGCTGCTGCCGCGCGTCATCCATGAATACGGACCCGAGAAGCTGGCTCCGGGTGACGCCATTCTTGCTAACGATCCCTATCTGGGCGGTGTTCACCTCAATGACATCACCCTCATCTCGCCGGTGTATCACCAGGATGAACTCTTCGGCTACGTCGCCAGCCTGGTTCATCATGTCGACGTCGGCGGAGGAGCGCCGGCCAGTATCGGCGCCTTCCGCGAGGTTTACCAGGAGGGCATCATCATCCCCCCGGTCAAGCTGGTAGAGGGCGGCGAAATCGTGCCCGACATCTTTCGACTGGTTTTGGCACAGATCCGCTCCCAGCGCGAGACGGCGGGCGACTTTCGGGCTCAGTTGGCGGCCAACAATACCGGCGTCCGCCGGCTGAGCGCGCTACTTAGCCGGCGGGGAAGAGAGGAATTGACTTTCTACATGGATGAATTGGTCGCTTACACGGAGCGGCGCGCCCGAGCGGAATTGGCCCATCTTCCTCAGGGGGTCTTTACCGCCGACGGCTACGTGGATAATGACGGCTTCAGCGATGAACCGGTCCATCTGATGGCCAAGGTCGTGATTGACGGTGACGGCGTATTGTTCGATTTCAGCGGCTCCGATCCTCAGCGGAGGGCGCCGGTAAACTCCACCTACGCGATGACCTATTCGGCGTGCGCGTATGTACTCAAGTGCCTGATCGACCCGGATGTACCGGTCAATGCCGGCTTCCATCGCCTGGTGCGTCTGATCGCTCCTGAAGGAACGGTGGTGAACGCCACGACCCCGGCGCCGGTGGTGGGAGGCTGGGAAACGCAGACCCGGCTGACGGACGTGATTCTGAAGGCTCTGGCCGGGGCAGTCCCCGACCGCGTTCCCGCGGGCACCAAGGCCATGATATGCCAGGTCGGTCTCGGCGGCGCCGACCCCCGAACGGGCGAACTCTATGCCTACTACGAGGCCCTTGCCGGCGGGTACGGGGGCCGGGCGGCTCGCGACGGGCCCGATGCTGTCCAGGCTCACGGTCAGAATACCGAGAATGCGCCCATCGAGGAGATTGAGATCAACTACCCTTTTCGCATCAGCCGTTACGAGCTGGTGGAAGATTCGGACGGCGCGGGCCGATATCGCGGCGGGCTGGGCTTGCGCCGGGACTATCTGTTTCCCGATCACGAGGTGTCCTTTACGGTTTTGGCGGATCGAGATCGCTGGGGGCCGTGGGGGCTGTTTGGCGGGCTGGCCGGCCGTAAGGCCCGTTATGTTTTGAACCCGGATGGTGAAGCCCAGGAGTTGGGATCGAAAGTGACCCTGGAGCTGAAACCGGGTGATGTAGTGAGCTATCGCACCTGCGGTGGAGGCGGCTACGGGCCGCCGGAAGAACGCGATCCACAGGCAGTGCTAACGGACGTCGGCGAGGGCAAAGTGAGCCCGGAGCGAGCACGCGAGGTTTACCGCGTGGCCATCGACCCGACAGCCCGGCGGGTAGACGCCAAAGAGACTACAAGGCTGCGCGCGGAAAGGAACAACAACCCTGGCATATAGGCTGGGCATTGACATTGGCGGCACCTTCACCGATGCGACCCTCATCGATGAGGATACGGGGGAGATCCGCATCGCCAAAGTCCCCTCCACGCCCCAAGACCCGTCGGCGGGTTTCCTGGAAGCGACGCATCGGATTCTGCGCCCCAATAACGTCGCGCCGGCCGAGGTGTCCTACGTGGTTCACGGCGCCACGGTGGCCACCAATTCCATCATCGAAGGCAAGGTTGCTCGGACGGGATTCATCACCACCGACGGTTTCCGGGACATGCTGGAGATCGCTCGCCAAGTGCGGCCAAGTCTCTATGACCTGCAGTTTGAGAAGCCCAAGCCGCTAGTCCCACGAAACCTATGTTTTGGCGTCCCGGAACGGTTGGACGCCCAAGGGCAAGTCTTGACGCCCCTTGACGAAGCCGCCGTGCGGCGCGTAGCGGAGCGACTGCGCCGCGAGGAGGTGGCCGCGGTCGCCGTCTGCTTGCTGCACGCCTACGCGAATCCGGATCACGAAAAACGGGTCGGAGAGATCATCGGGGAAGTGTTCCCCGAGGCCGCTGTTTCGCTTTCCTCCGAGGTGGCCCCGGAGTTTCGGGAATATTTTCGGGCGAGCACGACCGTCATCAACGCCGCCATCCGGCCCGTGGTGGCCCGCTATCTGGAGCGGATCGAGAAGCGGCTCCGCGACGAGGGGCTGGGGGCGGAATTGCTCTTGATGCAGAGCAGCGGCGGGGTCTTTACCTTTGCCGAAGCGCGCCGAAAACCCGTCTTCATGGTGGAGTCGGGCCCGGCGGCGGGCGTTATTGCGGCGGCTTATCTGGGAAACAACCTGGGCTACGAGGACGTGATTGCCTTCGATATGGGCGGAACCACGGCCAAGGTCGGCCTCATCCGGGACGGCGAGCCAAAGGTAACCAAGGATTATGAAGTGGGAGCGGCGGCCAGGGCCGGGGTCGGCTCCCATCGGGCGGCGGGCTATCCGATCCGCACGCCCGTCATTGATCTCGTGGAGATCGGCGCCGGGGGCGGCTCCATCGCCTGGGTAGATCCCGGCGGCATCCTGCGCGTGGGACCCCGAAGCGCGGGCGCCGATCCTGGGCCGGCCTGCTACGGCAAAGGGGGGACTGAACCCACGGTTACCGACGCTAATCTGGTTTTGGGGCGCCTCAGCCCGGACCTTTTCCTCGGCGGCGAAATCGAATTGGATGTTGAAGCCGCCCGGCAGGCAATCAAGCGGCAGTGCGCTGATCCGTTGGGGATGGATGGCGTGGAGGCGGCCCACGGCATTGTCGAGATCGCCAACGCCGCCATGGTCAATGCGCTGCGCCTGGTCTCGATCCAGCGGGGCTACGATCCCAGGGATTTCGCGCTGCTGGCCTTCGGCGGGGCCGGACCGGTTCACGCCAATCGTCTGGCGAAGGAAACCGGCATGCCGACTACGATCATCCCGATGAGCCCCGGGACGACATCGGCCTTGGGCTTGCTGGTCACCGATCTGAAGCATGACTACTCGACGACCATGATTGAGCGGATCGACCGCCTGGACATCGCGGCGGCGGAGAGCGCTTATCAAGAAATGGAGGCGCGGGGACGAGCTACGCTGGAGCGTGAGAACGTAGAGCCTGAACAGATGAGCTTCCAGCGGCAGGTGGACATGCGCTACGTGGGCCAGAGCCACGAGTTGACGCTGCCGTTACCCCGCGACGCTCTGAGCTCTGCCGCAATCGGCCGCGTGTTGGAGCGGTTCCACCAGGAGCATGATCGGGCTTACGGTTTCAGCGCCCCGGGCGAACCGGTCGAGTTCGTCAACCTCAGGCTGACCGCGATCGGCCAAATCGCCAAACCCCGGCTGCGTGAACTGGAACCACGCCGCGGGCCCGCTGAGCCGGCCGCGGCACTCAAAGCAACTCGGCCGGTCTACTTCGCCGAGAGCGACGGGTACGTCGATTGTCATATTTATGATCGCTATCGGCTGGCGGCCGGACACATGCTCACCGGACCGGCCGTTGTTGTGGAGCTCGATTCGACCACGGTGATCCACCCGGGTTACCGGGCCGAGGTCGACCGGTTCGGCAACCTGATCCTCGGAGAGGCGTAGCTAGCCCGTATTTCCGTGCTAGCGGAGTCCGCGGGACTGAGCCCCGTAGCGCATGGCTCGGCGGCCGTTTTGCCGAGACTTGCGGCCGTCGGATACGGGGCTCGGGCTGGGCCGGCAACAATGCCTAGCCCAGCAAGTTTTCTCGCCTATCTTTTATGCTAGCCGTTTGAACCGCCGCAGTCATGTAGCAACCTCAGCGTCTGTTTCGAACGTCGGGTCGCCAACGACGAAGCTTTCGAACAACTCAACGTTGCCGTCTTCGTCGAGAAACTCAAAAATAAATCTGATCGGCTGCGGAGGCAGGTACCGATCTTCTAAGCGGTTTACACGGCGACGCAGATCGCGGAAGTGTAGCTGGGTCATCGCTTGTCCTTCCTGACGGGCGCGTTTTCTTCGAGGGCGGCGACACGCTCGACGAGATCGCTGTAGGCGCCCGAGCGGAAGGCTAGGTCGATGGCGGCGCGGACGAGCGAAGCGCGGCCGACCTCGATGCGGTCCTTCGACTGGATCAGTTCGAGCATCGTTTCGACGGCCCGCGACGCCCCTTGCTGTAGGCGCAGCGAGGCATGGGACAGAGCTTCCTCGCGGAGCTGGCGCAATTTGGTTCGAAATCGTTCGTCCTCGCGCAGCCAACGGCGGATGCTGCTCTCGCCGACGCCGGCCGTGCGGGCGGCGGCTGCGATGGAACGGGCCCCCACTAGGGCCACAAGAGCGCGTTGTTGAGATGGCGTGACGCCGTCTCGCGGGGACACGTTTTTTGAGCGCTTTTGAGCGGATTTGAGCGGATTTTCGTTAGAATTCTTTGCCACCGAACGAGGCGCCCCCTTTTCTATTTCGAACATACACTACGAGATCAGGACTTCCGGGGCCGCAGGCACCTATGTTGTTGATTTTGTGGGGTTGGAGGTGTTGTGACTGAAGGGGAGTCGAATGAGCGGATCGGGGTATGCACTTGACTCCCGAAGCCCCAACATATAGTATGCGGGCTCATGGAGGACTACCCGCGTACGCTGGAGGAGTTTGAGGGGCGTTTTGGCACTGAGCAGGCGTGTCGCGAGTATCTGATGCAACTGCGCTGGCCGCAGGGTTTTAGGTGTCCCCGCTGTGAAGGGCAGCGAACTCGCCGCAGTCGGCGGGGCCTGCTGCGCTGCAGACAGTGCGATTATCAGGCTTCGGTGACGGCAGGCACGATTTTCCAGGACACGCGTCTGCCGCTGCGCACCTGGTATCGGGCGATGTGGTGGGTGACGAGCCAGAAAAACGGGGCGAGTGCTCTGGGACTGCAAAGCATTTTGGGTCTGGGAAGCTACCGCACCGCCTGGGCGTTGCTGCACAAGCTGCGGCGCGCGATGGTGCGGCCTGGCCGCGAACGGCTCAGCGGCCGCGTAGAGGTCGACGAGACCTATGTTGGGGGCGAAGAAGAGGGACTGCACGGACGGCAGACGCAGAAAAAGGCACTGGTAGCCATCGCCGCTGAAGAAGACGGTGCGGGGCTAGGAAGGATCCGCATGAGGCGCATCCGTCGAGCTTCCAAGCACCAGCTACACGGCTTCATCCAAGAGGCTGTTGAACCCGACAGCACCATCCACACCGACGGCTGGGAAGGTTACGTCGGTCTGGAGGCGCTTGGCTATCGGCACGAATACGACTTTCTGGCAACTTCCAGCCAATCAGCCTCTGAGCTGTTGCCTCGTGTTCACCGTGTGGCTGCCCTGTTGAAGCGCTGGTTGATCGGCACGCACCAAGGCGCGGTAAGCCGTGAGCACCTGGACTATTACCTGGATGAGTACACGTTTCGCTTCAATCGACGACGCTCTCGGCACCGGGGAAAGCTCTTCTACCGGCTTGTCCAACAAGCCGCGGCCGTTGGCCCCACTACCTATTCAGAGATGGTCCAACACGTACGCGGCAGGCGGATCAGCCGACCACAAGATATGGGGTAGCCGGGAGTGAAGTGCATACCCCGATGAGCGGATTTGAGGCGTTTCCGGTCCGACTCTAGCAAGCTGTGTGATTTGGGAAGCGGTTGTCCGGCAAACATACAAAAAACGGCCGCAGGATTGGGGAACGGCCCCGATCCCTGCTCTACGGCACTGCAAGTAATCAGTCTCGAAAGCGGTAGTGGCAATCCACCTCGACCGCGCAGCCCTTGCTCCCTGGACGAAAAACATCCGTTTGGCGATTCCGTATCCGACTCACTTCCAGACTCAACCGATCCACTCGGCGACCAGAGAACGTGCTGCTAGCTGTCAAAGACTGGCCGAGGCGTTCTGGGCTAAGCCGCGAACTTCCGATTCGGATAACCACATGCGCATTGGCCGAGACCACCACGCCCAGGCTACGCCACATATCAGCAATAAATCGCCAATACGAATCTTCAAACGAGTAACGGTCATCACGTGAGATGCGCCCTCGCGTCGGGTGTGGTGGTCCACCTAAGAACCATAGACGCAACCATTGGTCCTCTTCACAGTTGGTTACGTCGAAGTACGGGGGCGAAGTCACCACACAGCGAATTGTCTTCGGGAGCTGCTTTCTTACCCACGGTAGTTCCCGCATGTCCCGATGGAGCACAATTGACTCACCCGACGGCGGCTTGGTCTTGTATCTGAAAGCGGCCCGGCTTCGGAGGACTTCAAAAACATCCCTCTCCGGAGCCTCAAGTTTGCGTTCTTTCCAGAACCTCACCGAGTAGGCTGGCTTCGTCGCAATTGTCCGCGGCATTTGGTTGCTCAAGTAGGATTTCGATTTGTCCATCTCCCCGTGCAGCGAGCCTAGCACCAGCGCGGCCACCATCGCATCAACCCGATTGGTCTGCCATCGAAGTATCGCCCTGAGATACAACAATTGCTGCAGCGTCCGCCTGTGAAAGGCGGCTTGAAAAAACTCGTCCTGATTGTCACCCGTGTGACGCCAGTGTCTCCGATCGAAGTTTCTTTCTAGGGCTCTTCTGGGATTTTAGTGGCTGGCGGCGGTGAGTGACGGATCCCTCGCCACTGTGAGGCCGACCTCCCGGAGCCTGCTTCGGTGCCATTCAAGGGCTTCGTGACAACTCTACGGCCCCCAAGGCCGGGCGGCGACTGCGTTGGCCAAAAAGAATTACTGATAAACAAAGGGTTACGAGTAGAGCAAGGCTGCTGGCAGGTAGTCGTACAGTCTCCCGAAGGCTGTGAAATGCGGAT
Source organism: Bryobacterales bacterium (assembly GCA_965206025.1). Taxonomy (GTDB): domain Bacteria; phylum Acidobacteriota; class Terriglobia; order Bryobacterales; family UBA6623. The sequence goes on from CBDBIU010000005.1 coordinate 2,104,118, forward strand.
CCACAACTGTCATCCAGTGGCCACACTCAAAGAGATAACTCCCTGTTTATCAGTGTCTTATTCCCTTTACGAGTTGCCCACGACCGGACTGGCGTGTAGGGTATTTGGGGATTTCTTGGCCGCCTTTTGGGCTCCGATGTGACTGCGGGCGACGTCGGGTCGGCAGGATGGAGGAGCCGGCTACCCGTTGGCCACCCACTAAAAACCCGGAAGAGCCTCAAGTTCAGTTGGAAACGGAACGGCTGGACCGCGAAGCGGCGGCGGCTCAGGTGGAGGCCGAGTCCCTACAGGCCAAGGCTCAGCTCGATGCCGACGAACGACAGGCCGAGGAGGGACTGATTTCGCGGCTTACGCTCACCAAATCACGGGTCGAGGCCGAGCAGCTCGCCACGCGTCTACGGCTGGAACGCGAACGCCTGGGGATAAGGCGGAAATCCGTCGAAGCGCAACTGGCCGTCCAGCAGGCCGAAATCGAGCGCGTCAGAGGCTTGTACGGATTGCGAAGAAATCAGCTCGAGCAACTGCGGGTGCGCGCGGGCATCCATGGCGTGCTTCAGCAATTGGAGGTCGAGGTGGGAGAACTCGTGACCCCCGGCGAGGTACTGACGCGGGTCTCGAATCCCGAAAAACTCAAAGCGCGGCTGCGTATTCCCGAGACGCAGGCCAAGGATGTTCAGCTCGGCCAGCCGGCCGAGATCGACACGCGCAACGGCGTCGTACGGGGCACGGTCGCCCGGATCGATCCGGCGGTCGAAGACGGCACCGTCACGGTTGACGTGAAGCTGGCGGGAGCGTTGCCCAAGGGAGCGCGTCCGGACCTGAGCGTGGACGGGACGATCGAGTTGGAAAGACTGGCGGACGTACTTTATGTCGGCCGGCCTGTTTATGGGCAGCCCGGCTCGACGATCGGGCTGTTCAAACTCGAAGCGGATGGCGATCATGCGCAGCGGGTCCAGGTAACGATCGGCAAGATGTCGGTCAACTTGGTCGAGATCCTCGACGGCGTCGAACTCGGAGACCAGGTCGTTTTGTCGGACATGTCGGCCTGGGACGAGTTCAGCCGCGTGCGACTGAACTGAGGGGCCTGAAGCAGGAGGCATGACACGGGGCTTCGCGGCGCCACGCGGCGAGAAAGGCGGGCCGGCCATAGTACCGCTCACTAAGCGGCCACGGATGCTCGAATCGCTCCCTGAGATTGCGAGTTGGGCGCGAAGGTCGCGGGACACGGAAGGTGGCCAGGGCGCGACGTGTGGCGCCCGTACATGACAAAGGGCACATGCGGGCGAAAATTCGCTGGTTCCGTCTCGGATTGAGTCCGCGGTATTAGGGCGGGATTGGTGGAATGGGTGGTGCCGAGCTTCCCGAGTAGAGAGCCCTCCGCGCCCTTTTGACGGGAATAACGTGATGACAGAGACGACCTCCGACGGCGACCCCCTGATTCGGCTCGCGGGCGTCGAGAAAGTCTTCTTGACGGACGAAGTGGAGACCCACGCGTTGGCGGATATTGACTTAGAGATCGGCCAGGGCGATTATGTCTCGATCGCCGGGCCCTCGGGCTGCGGCAAATCTACGCTGATGTCGATTCTGGGGCTGCTCGATACGCCGACCCGGGGGACGTATACGTTGAAGGGCCGTCCGGTTGACCGCCTCTCGCTGGCGGAGAGAGCGCGGATTCGGAACCGGGAAATCGGGTTCGTCTTTCAAGCCTTCAACCTGATCGGCGACCTCAGCGTGTACGAGAACGTTGAGCTGCCGCTGACCTATCGCGGCATGGGCGCCGGTCAGCGCCGAGAGCGCGTGCTGGGAGCGCTGGAAATGGTCTCGATGGCGCATCGAGCGAAGCACTATCCGGCGCAGCTTTCCGGGGGACAGCAGCAGCGGGTAGCGGTGGCCCGTGCGCTGGTGGGAGATCCGGCGATCTTACTGGCCGACGAGCCGACCGGCAACCTGGATTCGAAGAACGGCGAGGCGGTCATGGAACTGTTGGCTGCATTGAACCGCGGCGGATCGACGATTTGCGTTGTCACTCATGACCCCCGTTACGCCGGCCAATCCGATCGGACCGTGAACCTGTTCGACGGTCGAATCGTGGAGGAAGGCGGAGTCGCGACGGCCAACGGCTGAGGCGGCATTCTGAGGCCGGTTCCGTCGGAATCATGTGCCGCGGCGAGGGGTGGCCCGTGGCTCGCCCCGAAACAACACGAGTCCCGATGAGCGCAGTGTTACAAGACTTGCGGTACACGGTCCGGGGTCTGTTGAGGAATCCGGGGTTGACCGGGCTGGCCGTGTTGTCGTTGGCGCTGGGGATCGGTGTAAGCGGCGCGGTCTTCAGCGTTGTACGGGCGACTCTGTTGCGGCCGCTCCCCTACGAAGACCCCGATCGGCTGGTTGTGTTGGCGGAGAGGAATCCCCAGCGGCGAATTTCCTGGAGTCCGGGATCGGCCGCGAACTTCCACGACTGGAGGGAGCAGAGCCGGCTCTATGACAAGATGGCCGCCGTTTTTGACCTCAGCGTAAGTCTAGCCCAGCGGGGCGAGCCCGAACGGCTGCGGGCCAAACGGGTGACGTCAAGCTTTTTTTCGCTGTTGGGCGTGCGGCCGGCCGCGGGACGATTATTCCAGCCGCCTGAGGACCAATCCGGGGCGGAACCGGTCGTCGTGCTCAGCGATCAGTTGTGGCGGCGGCGTTTCTCGGCTGATCCCGCTGTCATTGGCGAAAGCCTGATGCTGGATGGAACGGGTCACACGATCGTGGGCGTTCTTGCTCCCGATTTTCGTCTCTTTCCCCGTGCCGAACTCTTCTTCCCGAACCCGTTTGCGAGCCTTTCGCCAACCGAGCGTCAGTACAGGCTGCTGTACGTGCTGGCCCGTCTGAAGCCGACCGTGACCATCGAGCAGGCGCAAGCCGAAATGGATGTTATCTCCGAGCGGCTGGCCGGTGAGTATCCGGACTCGAATCAAGGCTGGGCGGTCAGCGTCATCCCGCTCCACAACGACCTGATCGGACGGATCGAGACTCGGCTGCTGGCATTGCTGGGTGCTGTCGGTTTTCTGCTTCTGATCGCCTGTGGCAACCTCTCGAGCTTGCTGCGTGCCAGAGGCGCCTCCCGGCAGAGGGAATTTGCCATACGAGCGGTTCTCGGGGCCGGTCGATTTCGCTTGGTCGGGCAGTCGTTGACCGAGAGTGCGTTGCTGGGAGTGATGGGGGGGGTTGGGGGACTGCTTGTCTGCCAATGGGCCATTAGGCTCTTGATGGTTTCCATGCCGAGCACTTTGGTCGCGGGAAACTTTTTTCGCCCTCAGGTATCGCTTCAGCCCGATGAAATTGGAGTCGATTGGGTCGTGCTGGGGTTCATGGTGCTGGTTTCGCTGGGGAGTGGCTTGGTGATCGGGATTGTTCCCGGCATGCTCGCCTCTCGACCGGACCTAAACGGAGCCCTGAAGGACTCGGCCCGCACGGGAACAAACCGCGGCCACCGAAGAGCCCTCAGCCTGTTGGTGGCCGGAGAGATTGCCGTTTCGCTGCTTCTGTTGGTCGGGTCCGGATTGATGATCAACAGTTTCCTGCGGCTTAGCCGGTTGAACCTCGGCTTCGATGCGGAGAACTTGCTCGCGCTGCACCTCAGCCTCCCTCTCCACAAGTACGCCGAGCGGGCCGGTGCGGAAGAAGATCGGATGGTCCGCCTTACCCCGCGACGAGACAGATTCTTGCAACAGGTGATGGGTCGGCTGCGGGCCCTTCCGGAAGTGGAAGCCGCCGCCGCCACTTCCGGGACCTACCGGGGGGGAGACGCTTGGCTGGACGGCGAAGCGAAGCCGCAGGAAGGGCGGCAGCGGATCTTTCCTCACTACGTGACCAGCGATTTCTTCACAACCATGGGGATCCCGCTCAAGCGGGGACGGAGTTTTACGGCGCGGGACGTCGAGGGGGCCCCGCGGGTGGCCATCGTCAACGAGGCGATGGCCAAGCGTTACTGGGCCGGTCAAGACGTCCTTCACCGTCGCATGACGGCTCAGGAGACGTTTGACGCCGTTGCCGGCCACTGGGCGGAAGCGAGTTTCGAGGTTGTCGGCGTCGCCGCTGACGCAAGAACGCACTTACGCATAGCTCCCCTTCCGACCCTCTACCTGCCCTATGCGCAGCAAGAAAGAACCATGGCGGACGCGGACGCTCGCTTTCGTCTGAACTTTACGTCGGTGGTTCGAACCCGCGGAGACCCGGCGACGCTGGCGTCCGCCGCGCGGCGGGCCGTTTGGCAAGTGGACCCGGAGCAACCGATTAGCGGCATCGAGCCCCTGAGCGCGCAGATGGATCGTCCACTCGAGCAGCCCCGCTTCTACACCCGGCTGCTAAGCGCTTTTGCGGCAGCGGCTTTTGGCTTGGCTCTGATCGGCGTCTATGGCGTAACGAGCTACTCGGTGGCCAAGCGGCGTCACGAGATCGGCATTAGGATGTCCCTCGGCGCCGACAAGACCGTGGTCGAGCGGATGATTCTCAAGCAGGGCCTGAAGCTCACCCTGGCGGCGGTCGCCATCGGCGTGGCGGCATCGCTGGGCCTCACCCGCTTTCTCCGCGGCTTGCTCTTCGAGGTGCAGCCCCACGATCCACTAACGTTCCTCATCGTTTGCCTGGCGGTAGTCGCGGTGGCGCTGGCGGCGTGCTACATTCCGGCTCGCCGGGCGACCAAAGTGGATCCTCTCGTTGCTCTGCGGCATGAATAGCCGGGCGCATTTGTATGTAACAGAGATTACGTTCCGGGACCTGTTTTCACGCTGCGGGGTGTACGAAGTTGATGGCGACTCACCGTGGTCACGGCGCCTGGGGCGAAAAGTCCGCCGGCCGCGGGTCGCGGCGACAGCTCATGTAGATCGTCCTGCTTGCAGATCGTGAGGCAAGCGGGCGCAGTCAAAACGCACCCCCCCCACGTCTCGAATGGCGGGGCTTTTCTCCTCCTCCTCCGCCGGCCGCTGGTGAGAAACGCGGGCTAGCTGCTGGCCGCCGAGCGCTCGGAAACCGTAAAGCGCTCCAGCACGCCGAGGAATTCTCGAGCCCTCAAACCGCCTATGCGCACAGGCTTCTCGCTGTCTGCTACCCGAATCACGACGTCGCCGTTCTCATTGATTTCGACTTCGTGAATCGCTTGGACATTGACAATGCGGTTAGCTATTCGGATGAAGAGTTTTTCCATGACTGTAGCGCGACCACCAAGTTTCAGTGTATACCTTGTTCGGCCCAGTGGGAAGAGGGAGTCTTGTCTCATGCAAGATGAGTCTGAACGAGGAGTTTGTTTCTCACACAAGATGAGCCTGAAGGATCGGGGAGTGGGCATGCTGGGAATTGACTATCCAAGTGCAAAACACCAGCAAGCTGAACCTGCAACAGATCCAGCAGTTTCTCCACTCCAGCGAGGAGATTCGATTCAAAGGCAAAGGGCGGGCCGAGATCTACACGTGGGTGGCGCGCACGCTTCGCCAGCACGGCTACAGCCGCCAAAACCGCGCCGACAAAGGGCTGCTGCGGCAGTATCTGGTCAAGATGACCGGACTGAGCCGGGCGCAAATCACGCGGCTGATCCAGCAGTACCGGCAGGGCGGAGAACTCCAACCCGCCCGCTACCGGCGGCATCGCTTTGCCCGCAAGTACACGCCCGCCGACGTCGAACTGCTGGCGGCGGTGGACGAGGCCCACGAAACCCTCAGCGGCCCGGCCACGCGCAAGATCCTCGAGCGGGAATACCAGCAGTACCAGCAGCGCGAATACGAGCGGCTGGCGGGGATCTCGGTGGCCCAGATCTATCGCCTGCGGCGGCGCAGAGCCTACCGCCAGCGGCGGCTGCATTTCACCAAGACCCGGCCCACGGCGGTGTCGATCGGCGAGCGGCGCCGGCCCGACCCGCAAGGCCAACCCGGCTTTCTGCGAGTGGATACGGTGCATCAAGGGGATCGCGATGGCGTCAAGGGCGTCTACCACATCAATGCCGTGGATGAAGTCACCCAGTGGCAAGTGGTCGGCGCCACGCCCGCGATCAGTGAAGCCTGGCTGGAGCCGTTGCTGAAAGCCATGATCGAGCAGTTTCCCTTTCGTATCCGCGGCTTCCATTCCGACAACGGCAGCGAGTTCCTCAATCGCACGGTGGAGAAGCTATTGAACAAGCTGCTGATCGAACAGACCAAGTCGCGTCCGCGGCACTCCAACGACAACGGCTTGGTGGAATCGAAAAACGGCGCGGTGATCCGCAAACACATGGGATATACGTACATCGCGGCGCCGCACGCGGGGCGCATCCAGCGCTTCTACCAACAGCACTTCAATCCCTATTTGAACTTCCACCGGCCCTGCGGACAGCCCGAGATCAAGACCGACGCCAAAGGCAAGCAGAAGCGGGTGTACCGCCACTACCAGACGCCTTGGGAATCTTTCGAGAAGTTGCCCGAGGCCGCCAGCTATCTCAAGCCAGGGCAGAGGCTGGAGGCTCTGGGCCGCATTGCCCAGGCCGAAAGCGACACGGCGGCGGCCCGCCGGATGCAGCGAGCCAAGCAGAAGCTGTTTGCCAGTTTCCGTTCCGCGAACACGCCGTGCTGAACAGCAGGAAGAGGGCTGTGGAAATGACGGGCGATGGAAAACGAGGAAAACCAAAACCAGGTTTCCCTTCGTTTCCCACCGCCCTTGGAAATCGCTCCGCGATTCCCACAATCCCACAACCCCGACGACGATTCTCCCCTTCCCAAAACTCAAAATCAAAAAGCCCGAAAGGAGCCCCAGCGACTCAAAAAGCCCCAACCCCCGTCTTCAGGCTCATCCTTCGATGAGAAAATGCTGAGGGGCAGCGGCGGGACGGGCAGGTTGGTCCGGGGGGTTCGTCTTACGACCGGAGTAAGATCCGACCGGCAGGATCGCCAGTCTATAGTCCACCTTTCTCGCCACTGTCACGGCGATTGGGGCGAAAAGCCCCGTCTCAAGGGCTCGCGGCAACAGCCTGTGCAGATCGCACGGCTTACCGTTAAGGCAAGCGGGCGCGATCAATCGTGCCCCTACATTTCGAACGGCGGGCGCTCGCTCCACTGCTGCTAGCACCGAAATGCGGGCTAGACTCGGGCGTCGTCACGGCCGGCTACCAGGCCATCATGGCGTCTTCGAACAGTTTCGCCAGATCCTCGGGGCCGGCGGGGCGGGGGGACAGCTTGGTTACGCGGTGCTGAGGCAGCGTGCCCTCGACGAGGGAGGGTATGTCGTCAGTCGTGTAGCCCACGGCTTGCAGACCGTTCGGAACGCTTAGGCGTTGCATGAATGTAACGATCCGATCAGCGAGGATCTTGCCGGCGTCGTTCGACTGAGCGCCCGACACGTCGGCACCCAACGCTTCGGCGGCGGCCAGATGACGCTCCGGGCAGGCCCGCGAGGTAAAACGGAAGACCGCCGGTGCGTTCAAGATAACGGAGATGCCGTGAGGGATCAGGGCCTTGCCAACGTTATAGCCCGGAGGCCGATAGGTCTTGACCTGGCTCGATACGGGGTAGGACATGCCGTGCGGGAGATGCACGCCGGCGTTGCCGAACCCCACGCCGGCATAGGAGGCGGCCAGCAGCATCTTGCCGCGCGCTTCGTCGTCGCCGGGGTCCTCGACGGCGCGAGGCAGATACTCGCGCACCATCCGCAATGCTTCTAAAGACCAAATATCGCTGATCGGATTCGACCCCTGGTAGGCCGGGCGCAGGATGGGCCGCTCGGGCCGAGGCCGCTCGGTAAACGGGAGCGCCGTATAGGACTCGACGGCGTGGGAAAGCACGTCGAGCCCCGTCGCGGCGGCCACCTCGGGCGGCAGAGAGCGCGTGTTCTCCGGATCGAGGATGCCGAGCGTCGGTTTCAGCCGGCGGTGAGCGATCCCCGTCTTGGCGTGCATTTCGACCAGGTCGAAAATGGCCACCCCGGTTGTTTCGCTTCCCGTCCCGGCCGTCGTCGGAACGGCGAACAGCGGCTTCAAGGGACCCGGAATGGGAAGCCCCTTCCCGATCGGCGGGTTCACGTAGTCGAGGAAATCAGCCGGATAGCTTGAGTAAAGATTGGCGGCCTTGGCGGTGTCGATGGTCGAACCGCCCCCGACGGCCACGAATGCCTCGAAGGGTTGGGAGTTCGCAAACTGAATCGCTTCCTGAAAGGATTGATCGGTGGGCTCGACGCGGACGCTGTCAAAAAGAGAATAAGAGATTTTTTGGTCTTCTAAGACTTCGCGGACCGTGTGGACCGGAGCCAGACCCGCCAGGTTGGCGTCGGTAAACAGGGCGACTCGTTGCACCCGCTGGTCGGCCAGCTCCAGACCGATTTCGCGAGTGACGCCGGCGCCGTAGCGGATGTTCGAGGTGGCCATCTCAACGGCGGATTCGCGTTCCATTCGATGTTCCTTCGGCGCTCCTTGGGTCGCGCAAGTCTGTCGGGGATTTCAGAACTGGTTTTCAGGCCTGCCCCAGCCCGCGCGGCGTACTGCCACTGAGCTGCAGCACGACACACGGGGAACCGCTTGCTCCACGGCGCGCTAGCAGGGCTTTGAAAAAATGGACGCTGTACCGAGCGCCGGGCAATCTCTTCTCAACTCAAAGGACCTACACAGAGAATAAGCGGAGCCGCCGCGGATCACCGTTCCGCTCCTGGCCTGGATCGCAGCTTTGTCAGGTCCTGTAAACCGTTCCGTCCCAGGTGCCGACTTTGGTTTCTTTCTTCTCCTCTTCGCTGAACCAGTGGGACGTGACGGCCTTGGTTTCGGTGTAGAACCTGATGCCGTCCTCGCCCATCACGTGAAGGTCGCCGAAGAAGGAGTTCTTATGTCCGGTGAACGGGAAGACCGACGCCGGAACGGGGATACCCACGTTGACGCCGACCATGCCGGCCTGGCTGCGGCGCGCGAATTCGCGGGCGTAGTGGCCGTTTTGGGTGTAAATGGTCGCTCCGTTCCCGAATTCGCTGCTGTTCATGACGGCGAGGCCTTCCTCGAAATCCTTGACCCGCTTGATACACAAGACTGGCCCGAAGATTTCGTCGACGCCCACGCGCATCTCGGGCGTCACCTGATCGAAGATCGTCGGGCCGACGAAGAATCCGTCTTCGTAGCCTTCGACCTTGGCCTCCCGGCCGTCGAGGACGAGTTCAGCGCCTTCCTCGACGCCCTTGTCAATCCAGCCGGTTACTGACTCCTTCAGATCCGGCGAGACGAGCGGGCCGATTTCGGTTTCCGGATCCCACGAGGGGCCCATCTTGCGCTCACGGGCGAACTTGACCAGGTAGGCGACGAGTTGATCGGCCACCGACTCCTCCACGCACAAGGCGGGCAGAGCCATGCAGCGCTGCCCGGCACAGCCGAAGGCGGAGTTGATGATGCCGCGCGCGGAACGTTCCAGGGCGCAATCCTTGAGTACCAGAGCGTGATTTTTGGCCTCGGTCAGGCACTGCACGCGTTTGCCGTGAAGGGCCGCAGTCTCGTAGATGTGCTTGCCTACCTCGGTCGAGCCCACAAAAGTGACGCCCTTCACGTCGGGATGACTCAGCAGAACCTCCGCTTCCGTGCGCCGGCAGGTCACCAGGTTGACCACGCCGTTCGGCATGCCGGCTTCCTGCAGAAGTTCGAGCATCCGGATGCCGGTCTGGGGAACCATGCTGGCTGCCTTGAGGACGAACGTGTTGCCGGTGGTGATCGCTAGCGGGATCATCCAGCCAAAGGGGATCATCGCGGGGAAATTAAAAGGTGCGATGCCGGCGAAGACTCCGATCGGCTCGCGGTAGGTGACGGTGTCATGTCCTTTGGACACGGTCATCAGCGAGCGGCCTTGCATGGTGACCGGCACGGCGCAGGCCAATTCGACAACCTCGATAGCCTTCAGGACGTCTCCGCGGGCCTCTTGCAAATTCTTGCTCATCTCGGTGGCCAACAACGTGGCCAGCTCGTCCACATGCGCGTCGAGGATCGCCTTGTACCGAAACATGAGCTGGGCGCGCGCGCCCACCGGCGTAGCCGACCACTCCGCGAAAGCCGACTGCGCGGCGGCGACGGCGTCCTCGACTTCCTTCGCCGTGCAGCACGGCGCCTCGGCCATGACTTCACCCGTGCTCGAGTTGTACACCGGCATGTACTTTCCCGAGGACGTATCGCGCCACTCGCCGTTGACGCAGAACTTCAGTTTTCTTGGGGTGCTTTTAGTCTGTTCTTCCGTTACGGGGAGGTCCTGGACGGCGGTGTTATCGGCCATGACGGTTCACTCCTTTGGTTGGGGGTTGACGCTCGATCGGTGCGGAGAACAGGCGTCCCCGCACACTCGTTCATGATAACATCCGCGGGCGCGATCCGGCTTCGGCAGAAGGCCTGGCGGGGGTCGATCACCCAAGCGTTCCTCGGGGGAGACCTGCCCGCGCGGGAGGGTTCGGACCCGCCTACCTACACCTGCCCCATCCGCGGGCAAGCGCCCCGTAATCGTTCGCGTCCAATGCGTGAAGGCGAGTCCATGGGGTGCGAGCCGCCCCGTGTTACGATGTGCCCTAGGCTGAAGCAGCTGACTTCGGCCTGTCACCTGACGGGAAAAGGAGGCAACTCTATGATCACATCACGTACCGTTCAGTGGTTGCTGGTAGCCACGTTTTGCTTCACGGCTATTGCTCGTGCCGACTCGCATGCCCCGACGAGCGGATTCCGCGCGGAGTTTCTCGGCCATGTCGAGGGGGCGGAGAAAAAACTCCTCGACCTGGCCGCGGCTTTTCCGGCGGAGAAGTATAGTTGGCGACCCGCCGAGGGTATTCGTTCCGTTGGAGAATCGCTGATGCATATCGCCGCCGCGAATTATTTTCTCGCCGGCATGGTCGGGACGCCCGTTCCCGAAGGTATCGAGCCGCAAGGTTTAGAAAAGTCAATCACCAAGAAACAGGACGTGATCGAAGCTCTCAGGAAGTCGCTAGCCCACGCGCGCCAAGCCGCCCTCAACGTATCGGACGAAGACGTGGATAAGGCGGTCAAGCTGTTCGGACGTGACAGTACCTACCGCGGAGTCTTTCTGGTTATGCTCGGGCACATCAGCGAGCATCTCGGGCAGTCGATCGCCTACGCTCGCATGAACGGCGTCGTCCCCCCCTGGTCGACCGGAGGGGGAGAGGGCGGGGGGTAGGCTGGGACCGCCCGTTCGCCCGGCGGCCCTCCGGCCAGCCCATTCGGCCGTAAAACGGATCGTATACCGTGTTTCACCTTTTCGTCCGCGCGAGGGGTTTAGAAAAGACCGCAGGTCTGGGCCAAACGGCCCGTCGAGCCCGGTGCTACGGGACTCACGTTTTGGGGGCGATTGGAGGGGGCACGGCATGCCGTGCCCGAAGTTCCCCACCGTCCACCCGGCTTCTAAATATACTTGACCGAATTTTGTGAAACGGACTACTTAGGCTCGATTCCGCAACCAAGCCAGCATTTTTCGGAATGCTTCGCCGCGGTGACTGACGCGCCACTTTTCCGACGGGGCCAGTTGCGCGAAACTCTTGCCCAATAGGGGATCGAGGAAAAGCGGGTCGTAGCCAAACCCTGCTTCCCCCACAGGCCGCTCGAGGATGATTCCCTCCGCGTCGGCGCGAAACACGCCGAGCAAGTCGTCTTTGCACGCGAGCGCGATGCAGCAAACGAATCGCGCGGTTCGCTTGCTCGGAGGCAGAGCTTTTAGCTTCTCCAGCAGCAAGGCATTGTTACCCTGGTCGTCGGCGTCCGGGCCGGCGAAGCGAGCCGAACGAACCCCGGGTTCGCCTCTCAGCGCGTCGACAACGAGACCGGAGTCATCGGCGAAAACCAGAGGCGCTTGACGAGGGGATTCTCCCGTCGCCGAAGCCGCGGAGTGGCTATAGCAGAGCGCTTTCGCTTCGGCATTGTCCTCGAAGGTCTCCCCGTCTTCGAGACAGGGCAGGGGAGGCAACCGGCGAATCACAATATCGGGCCCCGCGGCTTGTTGAAACTCTCGCTGTTTGCCCGCGTTGCTGGTGGCGCAGAATAACTCGATCCGCTTCACAAGGAAATGACTTTTCGCTGCGCCTTGATCAGTTCTTCGATACCCAGGGCGGCCAGATTCAGAAGCTCTGCAAGCTGATCCTTGGCAAATACCTTGCCCTCGGCCGTGGCCTGCACCTCAACGTACTCCCCGGCCGAGGTCATGGCGACGTTCATGTCCACGTCCGCGCGGGAGTCTTCTTCGTAGCAGAGATCGAGCAGCGGCGCGCCGTCGACAATGCCCACGCTCGTGGATGCCAGATAGCGCCCGAGAGGCATCGCCGGGATCATCTGGAATTCGACCATCTGCTTGAGCGCCAAGGCGAGCGCAACCCAGCCTCCGGTGATCGACGCTGTCCGCGTGCCCCCGTCGGCTTGAAGGACGTCACAGTCGATGTAGATCGTTCTCTCACCCAGCGTGTCGAGGTCGGTCACCGAGCGAAGGCAGCGCCCGATCAGGCGCTGAATTTCAGACGTCCTTCCTCCAACGCGGCCGCGGCTCACCTCCCGCGGCGTGCGGGTCGAGGTAGAACGAGGCAGCATGGCGTACTCCGCTGTCACCCAGCCCTTGCCCGTCCCGCGAAGGAACGTGGGGACCGTTTGTTCCACCGAGGCCGCGCAGACGACCTTCGTGTGTCCGACTTCAATGAGAGCGGAGCCTTCCGCCGTGGGGAGGAATCCCGGAGTGATGATGAGCGGACGGGCCTCGTCAGCCCGCCGTCCGTCACTGCGCATACCAGTCACCATCGCGTGCTCGACATGGAAAGGATAGCCGCACGTGTTTCATCCTGGGTTTAGCGCCACCGAGAACGTCCAAATGAAAAATGCCAGCAGTAAAGCGATGGCCAAAAAGCAGCCCACAGCACCCGCCTTCGAAGACTTCGGCTTCTTTTTGCCGCGAGCGGCTTTGAACTTAGGCATACAGATCAACGGCGCGGGCGCTCATGCGCCAAGCCTCGAAACAGTATTTTCGCAGGTCTATGCTCACCGTGGTCCACGACCGCTTCGCTAAGGGGCAGCTGATTGCGGCAGACGCTTGACCTTCCGGATTTGCTCGGCAAAGATTTCCGGGTCGCTGGTCGGCAGCTCGCAGACCCGCCTTTCGCAAACGTACGCCGTCGGCTTCCCCTTCAAAGCAGTCTTATCTTCGAGTAGTGGAACCAGTTTTACATGCGCCGCCATCCCGTCACCCTCGGTCGCCACCGAGAGAATGCGGTTGGGAACAAACGTTTCTCGCAGCCGGGCCAGCATCGGCTCCGCTTCCTCTCGTGACCGCGGCGTGACAATGACGATTTCTTTCGCCGTGTCGAGGTGAAAGTCGAGCGCCAGCAGCATTTCCGAGAGCGCGGCGGGGGATCTCGTAAAGATCTTCTCGAATGCTCGGAAAGCCCTGACCGCCCGCTGACGATAACGGTCGTCGGTGGTCAGCTCGTGGAGGCGCAGTAGATTCATGACCGCCACGGAATTCCCCGCCGGCTCTGCTCCGTCATAGCTTGGCTTTTCCCTGGCCAGAAGCTGCTCGTGATCGTCGCTGGTCATGAAGAAACCGCCGTTCTTCTTATCTTCATAACGCTTTTCGAGGACACGATCGAGGTCAATGGCCTTTTGAAGCCATCTCGGCTTGCCGGTCGCCTCGTAGAGGTCCAGCAGAGCCGCGATCAGGAACGCGTAATCGTCGAGATAGCCGTTGTGGCGAGCTTTTCCCGACTTGTAGCTGCGAAGCAGGCGGCCATCCCGCAAAAGATGATCCAGCACGAACTCGGCTGCCCGCTCAGCCCGTCGGGCGTAGTTTTCCTCTCCCAGAATAAGCGCCGCCCGCGCATGAGCCGAGATCATCAACCCGTTCCAAGACGTCAGGATCTTCTCATCCCGCAGAGGCGGAGGACGTTTTTTTCGCTCCCGGTAAAGCAGGTCTCTTGACTCTTTCACGACGGAGCGGACTCCCGCCTCGGACAGCCCAAGTTCTTTGGCAACCGCGGTCGCGGGCCCGGGCGTGTGCAGAATGTTCCGGCCCTCGAAATTTCCCTTTGTGCTAACGGCGTAGTATGCCTTGACCACGCGCGCCCGATCTTTTCCCAGCAGTTGCTCGATCTCGGCCGGCGTCCATGTGAAAAACCAACCCTCTTCGCGTTCTCCCTCGGGATTGAGACTGTCCGCGTCAGTCGCCGAATAAAACGCGCCTTCCGGGGACATCATGTCGCGCTCGACGTAACGCAGAATGTCGCGCGCTACTCGGGCAAAATCCTCGCGACCGCTCGCCTGGTAGCCTTCCAGATAGGCAACCACAAGCAACGCGTTGTCGTAGAGCATCTTCTCGAAGTGTGGGACCAGCCACTGCTCGTCGGTCGAGTAACGATGAAACCCTCCGGCGACGTGATCGTACATTCCTCCTTGGGCCATCTTCTCTAGTGTTCGCGTGGCCATTTTGAGTGCCTGGGGGTCGTCGGTCCGGCGATGATATCGGAGCATGAGACGCACCGGCAAACTGCTTGGGAATTTGGGAGCGCCGCTCAATCCCCCGTGGTCGGAATCAAACCGCCCGCGATAGAAGCCGGCGACTCGATGAAGCACTTCGGCGTCGGGGAGAGCATCCCCGGCCGCGGGTTCGAGCCTTTTCCCGATCGCATCGACAAACCGCCCGGCCCTTTCCGACACGCGATCGGGCGCTGTGGCGTGCTCCTCGCGGAGCAGTCTCAGGAGTGTAAGGAATCCACGTCGAACCCCCCGATCCCCGTCCCTGGCTGGGAAATAGGTGCCTCCGAAGAAAGGCTCGCGCTCGGCCGTCAGCCAAACCGTCATCGGCCATCCGCCGCGACCCGTGAACCATTGGACGGCGGCCATATAGATGGCGTCGACGTCGGGGCGCTCCTCGCGGTCCACCTTGATGGGGATGTAGTTTTCATTGATGTAGCGCGCGATCTCGACGTCGTCGAACGACTCTTCCTCCATCACGTGACACCAATGGCAGGTGGAATACCCCACGCTCAGCAGGACGGGCCGGCCCAGTCGCTTGGCCTTCTCAAACGCTTCGTCCCCCCACGGATGCCAGTTCATGGGGTTGTGCGCGTGCTGCAACAAATACGGGCTGGTTTCAAGAAACAGACGATTGGTGAATTGGGGTGACCCGTCCGGGTTCAGGTGCCGGGTGCGCGGCCTGTAGCCCGTCTCGCGTTTGGCCCAGGCCGCCTGAATCGTCGCGTTTAGCTCTGGATCAAACGCCTCGGCTCCCGGCAAAGTTGTCTCGACCCGCCCGGTAGCTTTTGTGGGGCGAGGCGAAGAACCGGCCTGGCCGGCGTGCGATGGCTCCAGACCTTCCCCGCAAGCCGCCAGAAGAGCGAGAAGCGCGAGAGGGGGAAAGCGGAGCAAAAAACTTCGTGGAAAGACGGCGTTCATCTCAACCATCATGGTATCGCTTTGACGCGTTGCAAGCGCCCCAGCTTAATAGGTAACGGCCGCCCGGCGGAGCGTAGCAGGCCAGTTTCGCCGGCTCTGCCCGCAGCGGTGGAACGAGCTGCGGGCCCGATGGGCTGTG
This sequence comes from Bryobacterales bacterium, assembly GCA_965206025.1. Classification (GTDB taxonomy): domain Bacteria; phylum Acidobacteriota; class Terriglobia; order Bryobacterales; family UBA6623. Next base: position 2,119,645 of record CBDBIU010000005.1, read on the forward strand.
CTACCATAAGGCCTAAGTTGGAGGATTCTGGCCGTGCTTAGCGAAACTTCTCTCAAGGCCCCGCTAAAAAAGCACGGTATTCGTCTGACCCGCCAGCGAGAGCTGCTGTTCGAGCTCATTCACCATTCGCACAAGCACCTCAACGCGGACCAGCTCTACGAGTTGGCGAAAAAACGCGACCCCAGGATCAACCGCGTTACCGTTTACCGCACGCTAAAGCTGCTCAAACAAGAGGGCCTGATTGACGAGCTGGATCTGCTGCACCACGAAGGCGATCAGCACTACTACGAAACACGGCTCAAGCGGGAGCACGCCCACATCGTCTGCCTTCGCTGTGGAGGCGTCCAGGAATATTTTGGGGAGCCGCTGCAGTTGCTTAAGCAACAAATCGAGTCCGACTTCGGCTTTAGAATCCTTGTCGCCCGAACCGAAGTCGGAGGCTATTGCCCTGATTGCCAAGCCACGGCGCTGAGTAGCAGCGCCGACGCAGCGGAAAACCCCGTCAACAATCGTACCCGCCCAAAGCGCGCTCCCCGCGCGTCCCAGTAAGCGCCCATGTCTGCGGACACTGCGGCCTCGGCTCCGCCCCGCGGTTCTCACGCCGCCGCCTTGACCGTCACCGTCATCGGTCCTTCCGGGGACAGGCACGAGGTTCAGGTGACCCATAGCCCGTTTCGGATCGGTCGTCTCCCCGAGTGCGAAATTCCCCTCCGCGACAATCGCGTTTCCCGCAACCACGGACAGATCCTGCTCGAAGGCTCGAAACACTACATCGAAGACATCAGGAGCCGCCACGGATTGTTCGTCAACGGGAAGAAGGTCGATCGTCACGAACTGCGTCCGGGAGACGAAATCGAGTTTGGTATCGAAGACTCCTACCGTCTGGTAGTCGGAAAAGACCTAACCTTCACCGCCCCGCTGATGGAAAAGGTCGCCGCCATGCCCGAAAGCGAGGGTACAGGCAGCTTGGGCCGTCTGAGCGCGGTCCTCGAAGTAGCCCGTGCGCTGCAATCCTCGCTCGCCGTGGACGAAGTTCTTGCCGCGGCCGTCGACGCCGCCCTGGTTGTGACCGGAGCCGAGCGGGGTTTTCTGATGCTGACGGATGGATCGGGAGAACTGGAGGTCAAGGTTGCTCGAGACCAAGGCGGCGAACAGTTGGCGGCCGACGAATTGCAAGTGCCTCGCCGGGTGATCCAAAAAGCCCTTACTAAACGCCGAGATCTACTGTGGATGACCTTTGATCCCGCCAAGGAAGAGACAGCCGACATCGAGCTGGGCGAAACCGTGGCTCGGCTCGAGCTCCGCAGCGCTATCTGCGTACCGCTTGTGCGAATACGAATCGGCCAGCAGCAAGAAACGAGTTTGCTTTCCCCCGGCGAGGATACGCTGGGCGCTCTCTACATGGACTCGAAGAAGGTCACCGGCGACCTGTCGGCAGCCAATCGGGAACTGCTCCAGACGCTGGCGATCGAGATTTCGACGGTTCTTGAAAATGCCCGTTTGTTGGCCCAGGAACACAAGCAACAGTCGCTGGAGCAGGAGCTCAAGATCGCTCGCGACATCCAGCAAACGATGCTGCCCGAGCGACTGCCCGCCGCCGGCTGGCTGGTGGCCGAGGGCAGCAGCGAGGCCTGCTTCCAGGTGGGCGGGGACTATTTCGACGTCATGGAGTTGTCGGAGGACAACTGGGGCGTGGTCCAAGCTGACGTCTCGGGCAAGGGCGTCTCGGCGGCTCTGTTGACGTCTCTCATCCAGGGCGCTTTTTTCGCCACAGCATCGCTCAATTCCCGCCCCTCGGAAATCGTAGCGCGAGTAAATCGATACATCTGTGAGCGCTCCCGTTCGGCCCGCTTCGCGACCGTCTTTTACTGCTTGGTGCGGCGTGACGGCGCCGCGCGATGGGTCAGCGCGGGTCATTGCCCGGCGATACTTGTGCGCGCCTCCGGAGAAACGGAGTGGTTAAACGCGACCAGCTTCCCGATCGGACTCTTCCCGGAGGCAGAGTTTCCGCAACAGGAGTTTACGCTGTCCGAAGGCGACAAGGTGATCGTCTACACCGACGGCGTCTCCGAGGCCGTCAATTGGTCGAATGAGCAGTTTGGCGAAGAGCGCCTGCAGGAAGCAGCGCGGCGCCACGCCTCCTCCAGCGCCCCGGAGCTGCTCCGATCCATTCGGGAAGAGGTCGCCTCATTTACCTCGGGCGCGCCGCAGAACGACGACTTGACGCTCCTTGTACTGGGATACCAAGGATGAGATTCAGCGCCTTTCCCGTCGGCGTTCGGCGTCGCGAACCTCCTTCTCGCTCATGCCGAGATGATGGGCCAGTTCGTGCCACAACGTGTCGTAAATGATCTGCGGGATCTCTTCCGCCCGTCGGGCCGAGCGCTCGATGGGTCCCTGAAATAGGGTTACCTTGTCCGGCAACACCATCCCATAGCCATGACCCCGCCGCGAGAGCGGCACACCCTGGTAAAGCCCGAGCAGGGCGCCCCCCGGGGGGACTCGAGCGGCGCGTAAGTCCGCGGGCTCCGGCTCCGGCTCGACAAAGACGGCGACGTTCGAAAAGCGGTCGCGGAAACTCTTCGGTATCGACCGCCAGGCTTGATCGGCCAAGTCTTCAAAATCGTCGCGGCTCATGATTTCTCGTGGCCCCGGCGGTCATGGACCCCTCCAAATGAGGCTCGCAAATTACAGTGACTTTGGAACATGGGTACGGCATGTTGTGTCCCTACAGTCTGAACACAGGCCTTGTCACGATAGTTTGCGAGACTCACTAGGTCGGCCCCCAACCCGCTTGCAGGGGCTGTTGCGGCTGGCATCGCAGCGACTTTTAATTCGCGGCTGTAGACTCGTCGGCCCCAATCCATACCTCTCTCCCTTCAATGTGGTCGGCCCCCTTAGTGCTTCTACTCGACCGTTGGCTGCTCGGTCAGGCCCGCGTGTATCGTGTGTGGCATCAAGCACCTGCGATGTCGAACGATAAGGGCCCTTGTGGATGCATTAGCTCTTCTACCTGTCCCAGAGAAAAACGCCGACTCAGCCGTTGTGCATGACCTGCTCGCAAGCCTGACCCGGATGACCTTGCGTGGCTATCAGCCGTCCGCCTTCCTGCTGGTTCGTCTGACGGATGGGCGCATAAAGCTGGTTCACACGCCTCGGGGAACGGACCAAGCCCGCGAGGAAGCAGGCCGCATCCGAAACGAATACGGTCCGCTGGAGCTGGCGCTTAGCGTTTCGGTAGATCGCGGGGATACGGAGGTCCGGTTAGCGGTAGACGATCTTGGCGAACAGCTTGCGGTTCCGCCAGTTAGCGGTTCTTCGGCCGGAATCGCTCCTTCCTCGCGGCAGACGCAGCGGAACCCGATCGTCGGCACTTTGTGATCTGCGGGACTGCGAAGACGGGCCGGCGCGCGAGTATAGATGCGGTCAAGATACCAATCCCCGCCGCGGATTACGCGGTACTGACGGCCAAACTCCGGATTGCCGTAGGCTGAGCCGGGGTAGGCGTCAAACCAGTCCTCAACCCACTCGAAGACATTTCCTGCCATATCGAGAGCACCGTACGGACTCGCTCCCGAGGGGTAGGAGCCGGCCGGTTTCGTCGTGACGACGCTGCCTCGCAGGCGGGCCTTGTAGACCTCTTCCCACCACTTCGTCCAGATTTCCACCGTGGGAAGCTCGTGCTCGGACCAACTCGTGGGACTGTTTAAACGGTCCTTTCCCCACTCATCGCCCCAAGGATATCGGCGGCCGTCGGTTCCACGCGCCGCCTTCTCCCACTCCGCTTCGGTGGGAAGAGATTTGCCCGCCCACTCACAGTAGGCTTTCGCGTCGTCGTAGGCCACCAATACCACCGGATGATCGCCGAGGCCGTCTGGATAAGTCCCCTGCCGCCAGTTGTAAAGCGAGGCCCAGCCTCGATCAACAAAGGGGGCTTCCCGGCCCGTGGCTTCGACGAAAACGCCGTACTGCCGCTGCGTGACCTCGCTGCGATCGATATAGAAGCTATCGATGCCGACCGTCCTTTGGGGATGCTCACTCTCGAAAAGAACCCGCGAGCCGCCGTAGGATTGATACTCTGCCTCGATCTGACCTTCGGTGCTCCCCATCAAAAAGGAACCCGAGGCGATGAAAACCATCCCTGTGAGTCTGGGATCGTCGGGGGGTAAAAAGCCGGGATCCCTAATGCCGGTGGCCGAGGAGGGAGCCGTCGGGAGATCGTCAGCGCACCCGGAGAGGAACCAAACTCCTACCAGCAGCAAGACGACCCACAGCCGCCCGGATTTTCCGACCGCGCTCGGGGCGAGCACCGGGGGCCCGGCCCCAGGCTTTGAGATTCTCCATTCACCCAGCGGTGAAAGCTGTGATCTGGGAGGAAAGATTTCGCCGTTATTCACTCGCGGAACCGGCAAGCATCTTGAACAGCCCGCTAGCCTCCTGCCGTGCTACACGCGCACGGGTGGGCACAACCCGGACCGGGGATGATTCACTCGCCTGATCCTCCTGCACGTCGACGTAGATCTCCACGAGATTGACCATGCCGCCATTGAAGTTTTCGCCCATGAAGTTGCTGACGGTCACAATCGCTCGCTGCTGCTCGGCAACTACTCCGTAAACGGCGTCCGGGTCCTTGAACTCAGCCACCTTGCGAGCGATATCGAGCTGCACGTCCAGGTCTCGCGGAGCCAGGAAGATGTTGCCCCAATCGTCGAGAATCGCAAACAGGCTCAAGGGGAAAATCTTTACATCTCGTATTCGAACAGGACGTCAATCTTCCGCGGCCCCCAGGTTCGCTCCATCGGACCCAACGGAGAAGCACTCGTGATAACGCGCCAATCGCCGTCGTCGAACCGCTGAAAGCGGCAGACGCCCGCCCAGTAGGTTTCGGGTTGAGGCGCGGCCAAGGCGGCGCCGAAGCAGACACTTTGGAAATCGTCCGTCGTATCTGACCCGGAACGACGCAACGAATCGACGGGCCTGATCTGGGCGCTGAGTGTGGTTGCGATGATCACGACGCCGAGAGCGTATTTATTGATCATGATGATTGTGCTCGGTGGCGAATCAAACCACTCGCTTCACCCCGAGTGCAGGGTTGTTCCGGTTTGAATCGCGCGGATCTGTCGATCAGGAGGGAGACCGGCGACTGCTCCCGAATCGCTTCCTCCTCGAACCTCGACCGATTGGTTCAAATAAAATGTTAATCGAATGGCATCACTCTGACAAGGAGGGATTCTCGGAACTGCCGGGGTAGAGCGTATCCCCTAACAGTCCTAGGAATCCAAACCGCTTCAGCCGCCGTATGAATTTTCGGCTGAAACCGACATGGTTTCGTTGTCTAGTAGACCCATGTGAGAGGGGACGCCTGCCTTGGAGCGGGGCAACTTACTCGGATTGCTCTCGCGGCCAACCAAGCTTCCCGCTGACCTTTTGAAGGCTGGATTGGGTCCGCCGTCGCCAATTCAAGCGTCGGAAATTCCGATGCGAACCACCGCAACAACCCCGGCGACCAGCGACCCCATGAAGGTATTCCCAAGCAAGGTCAGGACTCTCAGCTTTTACCACCCGCGCTCAGAGGCATCCCACCGCGGCCACGGCCGCCGGGATGCCTCCCCGCGCGATCATCCAGCGCAACCCTCCGTGACCCCCTAGCCCGCATTTCTCACGAGCGTTTTCCGACGACTGCGTTGAACGAACTTTATTTCTATGGGAGGACCGGCGGGATCGCCGGTCCCTACTACCGCGGCTTTTGAGGACTCAAAGTAGGGACAAGCGATCTCGCCTGTCCACGGCGACCGGAGGTGCGCCGCTGTCGCGCCCCGGGGATGGCCTGGTTGCCACCTTCTGTGTCCCTACAACCTTGGCGCCCACCCCGGAATCCGAGGGAGCAATGGCCGCAAACAGACCGGGGCGTCGCCAGGTGCGGAATGGCGGCCGTCGAGAGACCCGAAGCTCTCACAACAGGAAATTATTTGCAGGTCTTGCGGCCGGATCTCCCCTTGCACTTACCCGAAAGGCACTGGCTGCCGTCGGTACACACCGAACCCACGGGTAGCAGTCCAGCGTCGCAAGCAGCGTCGTCATTGCAGTCGTTGTCGTTGCAGTCCGTTCCGCCTCCGCAGTCGTTGTCGATGCCGTCGGTGCAGCTGGTCTCCGAATCGGCGCACGGCGTGCAGCCTGAAATGTCGAAGCCGTTGTCGCAGCCTGCGTTACAACCCAGCGTCCCGCCGCTCTGGAAGTCCTGGCTCTCGCAGGTTGCGCCCGCCAGATCCGATCCATCGCAGAGCTCGCAGTCTTCCGCCACGTTGTTCCCGCAATTGAGGCAGTCAGAGTCGCCGCAGTCGGTCGCGTCGTCGCAGTCGTTGTCTTCGCCGTCGGAGCAGAAGCCAGCCTCGGAGCTGGTGCATCCTGTGGCACTCGGATATAGGTAGCTGACCGCGTAACTGTCGTCTGCATGCAGGGCGCGGCGTACGGGTCCATAGTACGGCTCCATGACAGCGCCCGAGACATTGGAGTGGCCCAGGCCCAAAACGTGGCCGTTTTCATGAAGCATCACGGTCTCCACGTCGTAGTGGTTCACCCCGTCGGTGGACCAGGGAAAGTTCATGTTTAGAGCCATGTCGGTTTCGTCAACGCTGGTGCTGTACCAGGTCACCCCTAGCGTGCAGCAGCCCCCCAACGCCACCCAGGCTACGTCATTGTTGCCGTCGAACTTCTGTGGCCCGCGGCATTCCTTGACCAGTGAAGGACAGCGGTTGGTGAGGCCGCCATATTCGAAGGCAAAGTTCGAGGTTGAAACATTCGTCCAGGTGGTATGCGTGTTCTCCAGGGCAGTTCCACCGGCCACGCCCGTTGGCTCATCTGCTGGGTTGTAGTTTTGCGTGACGAAATCATTGCCCGCGATACCGTCTGAGAACTCATCCCAGACCAAGCCGGTAGTCGTGAATTCGTCGCTCTGGAACGGACGAGCGCCTTGCCCTCGCAAAGCCGCTAGCGCTACCTCGTTTTCGTTCAGCCCAGGTGGAACGACTACCCACACGTGGACCACGGCGTCTCGGCCCGCGACCCGAGCGGATCCAAACTTTCCCACGACCCGCGGTTGCGCCGAGAGCGCCGCGACACTGCCCAGCACGAGACCGGCTATCGCACTGAACTTGAAAATGGCTTTGCTCATTTATGTTCTCCCGTTAGAATGTTATGAAGTAAGGATCGGCTGTTTGAGGAATCAGAAGTCGCTGCCTGGGTGATCGCCCAACCGTGCCGGCGACATTAGAAGCGAAAGCTCCCGTTCTCCGTGACGGTTTCTTGGCAACGGACGGACACCAACCCGGGGTCACTGTGACCAATCCTACTCATTGCCCTGGAGACCTGTCTATAGACCGTTTCGACTAGGACGTCCTGACTGGTCCGGGCCATAAGACCCCGCCGAGTTTCTGGGCAAAAGGGGAAGTAGAAGATCCCGTCGGGACGCTGAACGGAGGTCGCTGCCTACTTCGGTAGCACCAAGATACGAGTGGGCCAAGCTGCACTCGCAACAGTACGCCTCCGCTCGCCGAGCGGCGCGCGGAGAGGAAAAGAATCGGCACGGCGAGCGCCTCGATCCGCGCTAAGGGACTTCCGTCCCCGCGGGCGCGAGCCCGCGGTCAAGATGGACCAGAAACGGTCCCTGCTGGACTGAGGAGAACCGCGGTAGCCAGATCCGAGGTGGCCGGCGGTAAACCTAACGGGCGAGGCTCACCGGGTTAGAGATCCCCAGCGGATTGGTAAATGTCCCCGTGATGAACCGGCCGCCGGGCTGCACGACTAGACTGTAGGTTCCACCGCCTGCTTGGAGGTGTCTGAGCTGGAGACGCGCGCCCGACAACGCGCCTTGAGCGATCGGTGCCTGCACTCCGTAGAGAGGATTGATCTGGTCCACATAGACCTCTGACCCGTTATGGGTAAAGACGTACGTAAGTCCGTCGGCCCCGAGCCACGTTCCGGTCAAGTTGACGCCTACCGGCTGGCTGGTGTTGGATCTCCCGGTTGTCTCGCCCGCGATGCCAGGAGTATCCGGTGCAACATAATCAACCGGCGGTTGCCAGGATTCCGCTTCTTCCATGCTCAGGTCATCGATCCAATAGCCGATTTCGTCGGAGGCGTAGCCGACGAAAAGTAGGACGACAACAACCACGACCGCCTTGCCCCAAGCTCCTGTCCTCGCTTGCCGCCCCACCGGCGCCTTGGCCCCTTCCGTGATCGTCCCGAGGCGCAAGACCACGAATAGAAACACGATCAGGATCAACGTCATCAGCACGCCGGCGATGATCCGCTCCTGAGCATCCCCCGCCTTGACAAACCAGAACAACAGCAGGCCTTCGGAGATGAGGAGAAACGCTCCGAGGAGAGCGTAGGGACCCTTGATTTTCGAGGGGTCGAACTTGGTGCGGTGCACTTCCATGGCAATCACCCCGTAGAGCCACCGATGGCCCGGGGCTGGGGAATTCGCTCAAAAAGTCGTTAACGACCCCCCGATTCGGTGGAACCGGAACCCAGGGAGTGTTTCAAGCGTCGGATCGAACCACCGGCCCGCGCTACCCCGTCACCTCACGGGCCTTCGGCCCGCTTCACACTTTTGGGAGAGGAGCCGAACTTTATTTCCACATTTCCACCGGAATTTCCCCTTTTACATGCCCGGCAAACGAATGGTACTCCCGCTCGCCTTCCGAAGTCAACGACTTTTACACCCAAAAGCAAAGAGGGTTACTGCGGCCCCTATCACTCGTTTTATCCATTGCCCGCCTTGCCCCACGACCTAACTAACCGCTGATTTCTTGTCCACCGGGACCGGCCACTATAATGGAGGGGTGGCTCTTCCGGGTTTTTAGTGGGTGGCCAACGGGTAGCCGGCTCCTCCATCCTGCCGACCCGACGTCGCCCGCAGTCACATCGGAGCCCAAAAGGCGGCCAAGAAATCCCCAAATACCCTACACGCCAGTCCGGTCGTGGGCAACTCGTAAAGGGAATAAGACACTGATAAACAGGGAGTTATCTCTTTGAGTGTGGCCACTGGATGACAGTTGTGGATCCGCATTTCACAGCCTTCGGGAGACTGTACGACTACCTGCCAGCAGCCTTGCTCTACTCGTAACCCTATTGTTTATCAGTAATTCTTTTTGGCCAACGCAGTCGCCGCCCGGCCTTGGGGGCCGTAGAGTTGTCACGAAGCCCTTGAATGGCACCGAAGCAGGCTCCGGGAGGTCGGCCTCACAGTGGCGAGGGATCCGTCACTCACCGCCGCCAGCCACTAAAATCCCAGAAGAGCCGGAGGGGTTTGTCCGTCGGCCCACGGGCGGCGGGAATACGCCCGTACGGGGCGCCCATGGCAGTTTCACCGGCCGCAAAACGCCTGCAAGACAGAACTCTCGACTACTTCAACATCCAGCCTGGCGAACTGCGCCCGACGTTGGGCTTGGCAGCTTATCTGCTGTTCGGCATTGCATCGGTCATCTCTCTCAAGGCCGCGGCTGACTCGTTATTCCTAGAGGAATTCGATGCTCGCCGCCTGCCGTTGGTGGACCTGTCGATCACCGTGCTGGTTGCGGTTGTCGTGGGCCTGTACTTGCGTCTGTCGAACCGTCTCCCCCTAGGCCGGCTGATTAGCGGCACACAAGTATTTCTCGCGGTGAGCCTTCTGCTTCTTTGGGGATTGCTGCGCTCGGGCGCGGTGGGCGTCCCGGCGTTACTCTATGTCTGGGTGGGGGTCTTCACGGTCCTCATACCGAGTCAAGCGTGGTCCTTGGCCGGCTCCATTTTTACAACTCGCCAGGCCAAGCGCCTCTTCTCCGTGATCGGAAGCGGCGGCATTCTGGGCGCCGCTCTCGGGGGGCAGTTTACCAGCCGCGTGGGTCCTCACCTGGGCACGGCAAACATTCCTCTGGCGGCGGTCGGACTGCTTCTTGTCTGCGCGCTTATCGTCTCGCGGCTAAGCCGAGCGGCGCAGACGCCGGCCGCTCCGGTGAGCGGCAAGGGAAAGGCCAAGGCCTCGATTCGGCAAAGCCTTCAGCTGGTCGGCGAGACCCGTTACCTGTCGCTGATCACGTTGGCCCTGTTTCTTTCGACCTTGGTCAGCACGCTCGTGAAGTATCAATTCAAGGCTACGGCGCAGGCGCATTTCCTTGCGGACCCCCTAGCCATGACGCCTTTTTTCGGTGACTTCTATGGTTACCTGGCCGTGGTTTCCTTCCTATTCCATGTGCTGCTGACCGGGCGCCTGTTGCGCTGGATCGGACTCGGTCTTTGTTTGTTCATTCTTCCGTCTTCGTTGCTGATGGGAGCGACGGCACTGCTGCTGTCGTCTTCGCTCGGGGCGGCCGTATTGGCGCGCGCGTCGGACCAGGGTTTCCGTCACTCGGTGGACCGAGCCTCCGTTGAACTGCTTTATGTTCCCATGGCGGCCGCCATCCGTAGTCAAGTCAAGAGCTTCCTCGATGTGGTTGTCAGCCGTGCGGCGGACGGTTTGGCAAGCTTAGTCCTGCTACTAGTCGTCACGGGACTGCATTTCGAGACGCAGGAAGTGAGCTGGGTCAGCCTAACCTTACGTAGTGGCCTGGTTGTTGGTCGTGTGGCGGCTGCGAGCCGAGTATGTTGCCAATCTGCGCAACAGTATCGAGCGGCAGGACATTCGGGCGGAAGAGCTGCTTCGGCAATTGGCTGAGTCCCCACCGCCCACGCAGCTCGAGCAGTCCCTCGAGGGATCGGACCCGAGAGCCATTGAAACGGCGGTCGAGTGGATGCATTTCAGCGGCGTCACCGCGCGTCAGGCCCAACTGGCATCGCTTTTGACCCACGAATCGGCGACCATCCGGCGCAAGACGATGGCCACCGTCAGCAGCCGCAATATTGGGGGTTGTGAAAAGGACGTTCTCAAGTTTCTGGACCGCGAGGACCGCGTCGAGAGCCGTTGGCAGGCTCTTGAATACTTGGAGCGGCAAGATCCCGCCGAGGCGCTGCCGGCGATGAGGGAGCGGCTGGCAAGCGACGACCGGGATCTGGCGGCAACCGTGGCCGCCCGCCTGCTCCACCACCGGGAACCGCATCCGTCGGCCGCCAAGAAGGTCTTCCTCGACTACCTGGAAGCAACGGTGGGCGAGCGGGGCTTGTCGCGGGCGGCCGCGGCGCGACTGCTGGGCTTGGCGCCGAAGACGGAGCCATTGCTCCCCTATCTGCTGGCGTTCCTTGAAGACAGCGATCCCGAAGTCGTTCGTGGGGCCCTGAAGAGCGCTGTTGTCCTGAAGCCGACCGACAAGGCCCCGGCCATCATTGCCATGCTCGGCAGCCCATCCTTGAGAAGCGAGGCGCGCGAGGCTCTGGCCGCCTTGGGTGAACCGATTCTCGACCGCCTGAAAACAGCTCTGAGCGACACTTCCCTCGATGTCGGAGTGCGGCGGCGCATCCCGCGGGTGGTCAGCGATATCGGGGGACCCGAAGCCCCCCAGTTGCTGATAGCGTGCCTAGAGAAAGTCGATCGAGCGGTCGGTATCGAAGTGCTGCGGGCGCTCGCCCGCATCCGCCGGCAAGAACCCCGAGCGCGCTTCGAATTAGATAAGATTTCGCGGCTGCTGATTCTCGAGCTGAAAAACTACTACCAGACCGCCATCCTGCTTGCCGGGATTCCCGCCGTGCGGGGGGGCGAGGGGGTCCAATTCCTTCGGCGGACCTTGAACGAGCGCCTCGAGCAGCACCTCGAATGGAGTTTCCTCTTGCTCGAGCTGATCTACCCCCAGCGTGAGATCCGCGATTCCTACCACCGCATTGTCAGCGGCCGGCGCGATCTTCGCGCCAACGCAGTGGAATTCCTCGACAGCCGCTTGAGCAACCCGGTGCGCCAAATGCTTCTGCCGCTGCTCGAGAACGGCCAGGGGACGAGTGTGTTGCGCGCGGGCCGGGAGTTTTTCAATCTTAGGAAAGCGGCGTACGGCGAAGTTCTCGAGACGCTGCTCAACTCCAGCGACCCCTGGCTCCAGACCTGTGCAAGCTACGTAGCAGCCGAGTCGAGAATGTTCGGGCTCGCCCCGGTAGTGGAAAATTTGAGCCACGCTACTGATCCCATGCTGGCCGAGACGGCGCTCGCCGCGCGCGACCGGCTGGCCAAGGCGCGCTCGGAACAAGACTCCGGCTAGCCGTCCGTGGTAGAAGTTAGTTTCGGCGAAAAACGGGGACTGTCAACGATTTTCCCTTTTGCGCTACTTCATTTTCAGTATGTTCAGACGACGAAGATCGGCTGTCCCGTTTTTCGAATCGTCTAGCCGCCCATGGAAACGCTGACCACTCTTGACCGAGCCATCCGCTTGCAGAAGGTCGATCTGTTTACCGAGCTTGAGACGGACCTACTAGCCCTGCTGGCATCGATCGCCAAGCAGATTCCCTACGCTCGAGACGAGGTCTTGTTCAACGAACACGCGCCGGCCACCGCTCTTTATGTCGTGCTTGCGGGCCGCATCCGGATGAGCCGCGGCGGGCAGGCTATGTTTACCGTTGGCCCCGACGATACGATCGGCAACTGGGCGTTGTTTGACGAGCAACCGAGCGTCGTAACCGCCGCGGCCGAGCAGGACAGTTGGCTGCTGCGCATCGAGCAGCAGGACTTCTTCGACCTATTGGCCGACCATAGTGAGATCACGCCGAAGGTGTTTCAGGCCCTGTTCAAGCGTGTTCGCTCTCTGCTGACAGCGGGATTAACGACGGAGTCGGCAGAGCAGCGGGAAGGCGGGGCTTCTTAGGCTACCGCTCACTTTCGCGGCTATCCCGCCCGGAGGCGCGTCGACTCCCCGGTCACTGGTGGCCACCGGCGTTTACCTATACTGATTATGAACATGGGACACCAGTTCTTGGGCGCCGCAAAGGGGAAAATGGCGGACTTATCACGTGCTTGACCGCCGGATAGTGAGAAAAGCAGGCTAGCCCATCACCGGGTGCTGAGCGATGGCATCGGAACCCTCGCAAGAAAAGTTCACTGAGCTCGAAGACGAGAATCGCCGGCTTCGGCGGGCTGTCGAGGAGCTGTCGATCCTGAACGCGATCGGCACGGCCGTCAGCTCCACCATGTCGCTGAAAGCCATTGTCGAGCTGATCGTTCAGGAAAGCGTCCGCCAGCTCAAGGTCGAGCAAGGTGCGGTGATGTTGCTGCAAGAGGAGAAGGACGCCGACCCTTTCCGCACGATGGCGCGGAAGGCCCACTCCACCGACTCGGACGTTGTGCCCTTCCGTTTTGGGCAGCAGTTGACCGGGTGGATGCTAAAGCACCAGAAGCCGCTGCTCATCAACGACCTGCAGAAAGACCCTCGCTTCAAAGCGGTGGCCTCCTCGGATTTTCACTCGCTGCTGAGCGTGCCGTTGCGCGCCAAGGGTCAGATGGTGGGCCTGCTGAACGTTTTCAACAAGCAGTCGAAAGAGGGGTTCGGCAAGGAAGATCAGAAATTGCTGTCGATCATCGCCTCGCAATCGGCGCAGATCGTGGAAAATGCACGCCTCTACGAGGAGTTGCAGCGCCAGAGCCACGAACTGCAAGAGTCGGAAACGAAATATCGAGCGCTCATGCAAGAGGCGGGCGAGGCCATCCTGCTCGCCGATCTTGATACGAGGCGAATCATCGAGGTCAACGAGCAGGCCGAAAAGCTCACCGCCGTTCCCCGCGACGCCCTTCGAGGGCGCACGCTGGCCGAGGTGATTCCGGTCGAAGAGTTCGCCGACGCGGCGACGTTCACGAAGATGCAGCAGGACGGGCATCTTCAGTACTCGACCGTGCGCCTCGAGCGGCGCGGGGCCGCGACCAGCTATGTCGATGTCGGGGCGAGCCTGGTGAGCTACGGAGGCAACCGCATCGTCCAGGTCATCTGCCACGACGTAACGGAAAGGGAAAAGCTGTCCAGCCATCTGCGCCATCACGCCGAGGAGCTGGAAAAGGAGGTGCAGGCGCGGACGCGCGACCTGCGCGAGTCGCAATCGCAACTTGTCCAACAGGAAAAAATGGCGGCGCTGGGAAAATTGGTGGCCGGCATCGCGCACGAGATGAACACGCCGATCGGTACGATCAACAGCAACGCCGACACGTTGGGTCGCTCGCTGGCGAAGTTGCGCGGCATTGTCACGAGCGAGTCGCGCGGCGAAGCGGTGCGCGAAAGTCCGGCGCTCGAACACGTGCTCAGCGTCGTCGAGGACATCTCCCGGGTCAATCAGCTTGCCAGTAAGCGCATCGTCGCCATTGTTACCACCTTGCGCAACTTCGCCCGCCTCGAAGAGGCCGATTTTAAGACCGCCGACCTGCACGAGGGGTTGGAGAGCACTCTCACTCTGGTTCATCACGAGCTGAAAAATCGCGTGCGGGTGGTCAAGGAATACGGCGACATCCCTCCCATCCGCTGCCATCCCAACCAGATCAACCAGGTCTTCATGAACTTGCTGGTTAACGCCTCCCAAGCCGTGAAGGGCAAGGGCGAGGTCAGGATCAAAACGTTCCACGAAGATGATATGGTAAATGTTCAAATCTCCGACACCGGCGTCGGCATTCCGCCGGAGGACCGGCCCCGCATCTTCGATCCCGGGTTCACTACGAAAGGGGTAGGAGTGGGTACGGGGCTTGGGCTTTCGATCTGCTTCAAGATCGTCCAGGATCACGGCGGGAATATCGACGTCCGAACCGAAGTCGGGAAGGGGTCCACCTTCACCGTCCGACTGCCGATCGGAGACCGAAAGTCCGCAGAGCAGCCATCATGACGAACACGACGAACAGCAGGGTTCCCCTTCTGGTGATTGTGGATGACGAAGAGATGGTTTTGGCCAGCCTGCGGGCATTCCTGACGCTCGAAACCGACTATGAGGTGCTGACTTTTGACTCGCCGCTCAAGGCGCTCGAATCCATTCGCGAGAACCAGATCGATTTAGTCATCTCCGATTACCTGATGCCCGAGATGACGGGCATCGAATTCCTCCTCGAAGTCAAGAAACTGCAACCTTACGCCACGCGGGTCCTTTTGACCGGCTACGCGGACAAGGAAAACGCCATTAAGGTCATCAACGAAGTCAACCTCTATCAGTACATCGAAAAGCCCTGGAGCAACGACGATCTGAAGCTGATCATCCAGAACGGATTGGAACGCCGCTTCTTGATGGCGGACCTGGCAGCCAAGATCGGCGAAGTCCAGCAAGCGCAGCGCAGCCTCCAGGACATCCAGGCGCAGATCATCAAAGCCTTCATGTAGGCGGCTGTGATTGCCGAGCCCCGCAAATTATCGTCACATCGTCCTGGTTCAAGCCGTAGGGGCACGGCACGCTGAGCCCGTATTCCCAAGTCACTGTAGCTTGCGAGCCTGAACAAACGGCCTGATCCGGTTCCAGCTTTCGCCGCCCCCGGCAGTTGTCCCCGCGGAGTATGATGGATAAATACCGGACGCAAGGTAAAACCCGGCCATAGAACGCCATTATGCCCGCCAAAATCGATCGCCTGATGGGAATTACAGACAACGAGATTCAGATCTTACGAAAGGTCAAGGAATTAGGCGCCGCGTTGGAGGAAGATCTTGCCGTAAAACTCGACCGGCTAGGCGAAGACCTCAAGCCCGACCTGGAAGGCCTCAAACAACGCAAGCTTCTCGAAGTCAGAACCACGGAGCACGACGGCGAGAAGACGGAAATCTACCTCACCGCCCGCGATATTCGCGACCTGCTGTAGTCCTTGAGGGGACAAGACGGCGTTCCGCCCGGGGACGTCCCGGCGCGCCGTTCGACGGAAAAACAATGGGAGAACAGGCGTTGCCCTTTGTGGTCTGTGCGTTTTTCGGCGCCGTGCTGGCGGCGATCGAGCTATTGCAGACCTTCGGCCGCTGGATGGGGAACCATTGGCTCAACCGCCATGTCGCCAAACTGATCGCACTGAATGTGCTGGCGGCGTGCGCCGTGTACGCGGTGCTGCGTTTCGGGCTCGGTGTCGAAGACGCTCTCCGCCTCGCCGTTGTCACCGGCCTCACCTTCCCCGCGATCTTACGCAGCAAGTTTACCTTGTTCCGAGCCGCCGGCCGGGATGAGGACAGCCCTCGGGAACTCTCCATTCCCATCGATGCCTGGTATCAAAACTTGCAGGGGCTGTGTGTCGATGAGGTCAACGCGCGGATTGCCGACGCCACGGCCCGCGAAATGCGCCGCTTGCGAGAGTGTCTTTCCGAGCCGCGGATGATCGAGATTCTTGCCGATCACATCGAAGCCGAGCCGCACCCGCAGTCGAAGGAGAAACATCAAAGGCAATTGGCGCAGATCCGAGCCATGAGCGATCCCACGGATCGAGTCCGCCGGCTGGCCCGCTTGATGATCGAGATCATGCCGCAGGGAGCGCTTCAAGAGCTGGTCGCGGGAAAGACAAGCAAGTGAGCGAAACCCGGCCGCTGAAGATGCTGGCCTTGTTGTCAGCCCCGCTGGTCGACCCCGACCGAAAAGACCCCATAAGCCGGCTCAATCTGGAAGCGAGCGCGGACACGATTCGCCGAGGAATCGAGGCGGCGGGTAAAGCGGTCGATCTGCATTTCGTCATTGCCACGTCGGAGAACCTGCTCGCCTCGCTCCGTGAGCGCGGACCCTTCGACCTTCTGCATTTCGACGGCCACGGAACCCCAGGGAAGCTGCTTTTTGAAGACGGCCGCGGTGGGGGGCACCCGATCGACTTCACCCGGCTGGCCGCGATGTTTGCCGCCGAGAAGAAAAGGTCGCCGGCCACGCTCGCGGTGCTTAGTGCGTGCCATTCCGCTTCGGTGGCGGAAGTCTTCGTCGAAGCCGGGGTCAAGCACGTGGTTGCCATCGACGCCGAGAAGACCGTCCTCGACCTGGCGGCGCGGAAGTTTGTCGGGGATCTGTATCCGGCGTTGCTCCAGCAAAAGACGGTTCGAGAAGCCTTTCGATATGGCCGGGCGCGCGTCTACGCCGACCCGGAAATCATACGAGTTTGCGAGCGGCTCCGGCAGGACGCACCGCGGGAACGGAACATCGAGGAGCTGCTTAAGTTTCGACTGCTTCCAGAAGTGGCTAAGGAAGCTGAAGATGGCGCGGAGGATCCTCATGCCGTGCAGTTATTTCAAACCGCTCGGGCGGGTGAGACTCGCACCGTTGATGCGTTAGGCAAGCATCCGGAATCGATTGTCGCTCGGCCCGAGTTTTTCACCGGTCGCGAGCGGGAGCTTTACGAGGTGATTAGCCGCGTGTCGGACCACAAGGTAACGACGGTCCGGGGCATAGGCGGCATGGGGAAGTCGGAGCTGTGCCGTGAAGCGGGCCGCTGGTTTGCCGAGCGAGGAGGATTCCCAGGGGGCATCACTTTCGTGCCGCTGGGAGCGCTCGGCGGGGCGGAGAAAAAGGCCCAGGCGGATGATGCCCGGCTTTCGATAGCCGCCGAGCTGAAGATCAATCCACAGGAGGCGGCCACCCCGGAAGATCTGGCCCGGAGGCTACCGCGTGACTCGCTGTTGATTCTCGACGAGCTGGATCACCTCGTCGTGGATGACCTGAGCGAAACCCGAAGGCTAATCGATGCGCTTGCCGGCCATGGTGAGGCGAAGCTGCTCATTTCCTCACGCTACCGCTCAGGAGCCGGCGGTGAGCAGACCTACCCGCTCACACGCCTCTCCCCGCCGGCTTCCCGGGAGCTTTTTCTGCGGCTTGCACCCACGGAAAACGGCGGCCTGCGGGGAACCGAAGAGCAACTGGAAAAAGTGCTTGCGTTTCTCGACGGCGTGCCGCGGGCGATCTACCAGGCGGCGAAACAGATGATCACACCCGATATCCGCGAGTTGCTCGAGGATCT
This sequence comes from Bryobacterales bacterium, assembly GCA_965206025.1. Classification (GTDB taxonomy): domain Bacteria; phylum Acidobacteriota; class Terriglobia; order Bryobacterales; family UBA6623. The sequence continues at coordinate 2,137,466 of CBDBIU010000005.1, forward strand.
GCGGGAGTCGAGAGAGGAAATTCTGGCCGACCCCGATATTCCCGAAGAAGAACGCAAGGACGGTGATAGCGTGTTGGTGACGCTCAATTCCTCGTATAAGAGGCTGCGGCAGCTCGGCGCGCAAGCGGCCGAGTTCTTCCCGTTGCTGGCCCTTTTCCCGGCGGGGATCGGGGACGAGGGCCTGCGGCAGGTTTTCGGGAGGGAGCGGGCCCGGCTCATTCGGCCGATTGTCGAGCGGGCTTTGGTTGAAACCGCTCCGCCCTTTGGCTACTACTACCTTCCTACGCCGGTGCGCAGCTACGCGGAACGAAAGCTGCCGGAAGGCGTGATGGATCAGGTTGCGCCGCGGGCGCTGCCCTACTTGGCGAAACGAGTCGAAGCCTATGATGCGTTGATCACCGAAGGAAAGCACGCTTCGGGGATTCTCTGCTTCGCCAGTGAGCTTCCTAACATCGAGCTGTTTTTCGGCTGGGGGTATGAGCGTGAAAGCGCGCTCGAAGAGCCATCCATTTGCCACTCCGCGCGGGGAACCGCCGGACTACAAAACTTCTTCGTCACAGCGGATCCCGCAAAAAAGCAGCTTTGGCGGTACGAAAAGGGTCTAGGGGCCGCCCGTCGCGTTGGCGACCAACTTGCCGAGGCGCGATGTTTGGATGCCATCGGCGACGTCCAGCGCTTCCGGGACGAGAACGACGAGGCGCTGGCGAGCTACCGGCAGGCGCTGGGGCTGTTTCGCGGGATCGGCGACCGGTTGGGGGAAGCGAACTGTTTGAAGGCCATCGGCGACGTCCAGAGCTTCCGGCAGGAGAACGACGAGGCGCTGGCGAGCTACCGGCAGGCGCTGGGGCTGTTTCGCGGGATCGGCGACCGGTTGGGGGAAGCGAACTGTTTAAAGGCCATCGGCGACGTCCAGAGCTTCCGGCAGGAGAACGACGAGGCGCTGGCGAGCTACCGGCAGGCGCTGGGGCTGTTTCGCGGGATCGGCGCGCGGTTGGGGGAAGCGAACTGTTTAAAGGCCATCGGCGACGTCCAGAGCTTCCGGAAGGAGAACGACGAGGCGCTGGCGAGCTACCGGCAGGCGCTGGGGCTGTTTCGCGGGATCGGCGACCGGTTGGGGGAAGCGAACTGTTTGCGGGCCATCGGCCACGTCCAGAGCTTCCGGAAGGAGAACGACGAGGCGCTGGCGAGCTACCGGCAGGCGCTGGGGCTGTTTCGCGGGATCGGCGACCGGTTGGGGGAAGCGAACTGTTTGAAGGCCATCGGCGACGTCCAGAGCTTCCGGCAGGAGAACGACGAGGCGCTGGCGAGCTACCGGCAGGCGCTGGGGCTGTTTCGCGGGATCGGCGCGCGGTTGGGGGAAGCGAACTGTTTAAAGGCCATCGGCGACGTCCAGAGCTTCCGGAAGGAGAACGACGAGGCGCTGGCGAGCTACCGGCAGGCGCTGGGGCTGTTTCGCGGGATCGGCGACCGGTTGGGGGAAGCGAACTGTTTGCGGGCCATCGGCGACGTCCAGGCGGCTCGGGGCGAAGGTCAGGAGGCCTTTGGCTCCTATCGGGAAGCCCTGGGAATCTATGATCACATTGGCAATCGTCTCGGCGCCGCGAACACTCTGTTCGCGCTTGGAAAGCTGCTGCTAAGGACCCAGCCTGAAGAGAAAGGGGTGGACCTTCTCAATCAGGCGTTGGTGATCTATCAGCAGATCGGTGACCGAGCAGGCCAAGCGAATGTGGGCATTGCCCTAGCGCGTTATCAAGAAGGCAAGGGCGACCTAAACAAAGCCATCGAACACCTGCAACCGGTCGCCGATTTCGGCAAGAGTATCGGTCACCCGTTAGGCGAAGAGCACCAGACACAGATTGACGCCTGGCGGCAGGCATTGGCGAAACGGGAAGGCCAAGCGGCGGCAGGTGACGGATAGCCGCCCCGCCGCAAGTTCTTTCCGGCGCAAAATACGCGCGTATCGCTCGCGGCGAGGACTGTTTCCAATTTCGCGCCTTCGAAAAAATCAACCAATTAAAGAGATCTCCGGACGCTAAATTGGCTGACTGTACCGCCGGCCGGTTTCGTTTACAGAACGATCTCGGGCAGCGATGCGAGGTCGGCAATTTCGCCGTCGGGGCGCTCGGGGATTCGCTCCGGGCGTTGGCCGAAGCGGTTGCACCAGAGCACGCGGTAGCCGAAAGCTTTGGCGGAAAAAGCGTCCCACGAGTTGGAAGAGATAAAGCACATCTGCTCGGCTGAGACGCCAAGGCGGTCAACGGCCAACCGGTAGACCGAGGGATGTGGCTTAAAGACGCCGACGGCTTCCGCCGAGAGGACAGCGTCCAACGAGGCAGCGATGCCGGCATTTGCCACGGCCGCCTGGAGCATTTTCGGCGAGCCGTTTGAAAGGATGGAAAGCCGAAGGCCACCCTCCTTCAAGCGGAACAAGGTGTCGGTGACCTCGGGATAAGCCTCGAGTCGGAGGTAAAGCTCCATCAGTCGCCGGCGAAGCGAAGGGTCGTCGAGATTCAGCTCGTCCAGGGCGTAGTCGAGGGCGTCGCCGGTCACCCGCCAAAAGTCGGCATGCCGTTGTGCTAGGCTGCGCAGCCAGGTGTATTGCAGTTGCTTGGCACGCCAGGTCCGCGCCAGCGGCTGCCACCTCTCCCCGAGCAGGTCTTTCGCCTTCTCGGCGGCTGCATTGACGTCGAATAGAGTGCCGTAGGCGTCGAAAACGCATGCTTGGATTCCCGTCAGCCTGACTTCGGACACCGGCTCTCCTCGCCGCCCCGCTCCTGTTTAGGTCTCCGCTAGTTCGGGGAGCAACGGACGCTGTCGGGCTTGGTGTTCGTGCACTGGATGCTTTCCGTCATGCCGGCCGAAATGGGGGAGCAGGCCACGTCGGTTGCGGTGCGGGTGGCTTCCTCGCGGCTGGGGGCCGAAGCCGTGCTGCAGTTCGTCCGTTCTTTGTAGGTGATGCACACCTCGCAGGAGTATTGGTTCAACTCCATAGTGGCGTAGATCAGCGCAGCGATGACAAGGAGAAAGAAAAGAATGGCGACGAAGGCGGTCTTTGACATCGGCCGGAAGAGTCACATTATACCGCGGGAGGGGTCGGGGACGGTGCCGCGGTGATCTCGAAAAATCGGGTACAGCCAGCCAATGCGCTTCAGGTGAAGTTCTTTGTTTCCAGGGCTATGATGGGGGGGCGAATTGGTGGCAGTCCCCATTTTTCTCCCATTTTCTCTCGCGTGCGACTTTCGCCACGGGCTGATAGGGCCCCGCGGGTTGGGCTTGAAAACCTTGATCACTCTCCGCTAGACTCACAAACTCAGTGATGCAGTAAGCGGCAACCACCCGCTGCTACTGTTTGGGAAGCTTGGAGAGATCGGATGCTGAACATTCCTCCGGTTGAAAGCCCCTTTTTCGAAGAACATTTCCCGGCTGAAGGCACGGACCCCGAACTGTTGCGCGTGGCGCGGTCGTTGCACGAGGAGGGCTTCGCCGTCGTCGATTTTCCCGACGACCGCTTTGCCGCGCGGGTCGAAGAAATCATAGGGAATCTCGGCGATCGGTTCGATTGGGACGATTGGCGCGCCGACCGCGTCGAAGGCCTGCGCATCCAAGATGCATGGCGTTTTGAAGAGCAGGTTCGAGCGATCGCGGTGAACGAAGCGATTCTGCGGTTGCTCTCTCAGCTTTACGGTAGAAAGGCCCTTCCCTTTCAAACCCTCAATTTTCCGGTGGGCACGCAGCAGCACTATCACAGCGATTGCGTTCACTTCGCCTCGGTTCCGGAACGCTTCATGTGCGGCGTTTGGGTCGCTTTCGAAGACGTCGGGGATGACGCCGGACCGTTGCTCTATTACCCCAAGAGTCACAAGCTCCCGATTTATCTCAACGAACACCTGGGTACGGTTCCTCATTCCGACGATTACCCTGACGGGACCTACCCTCACTTTGTTGCGCTTTGGAGGCGCCTGGTGGAGGCGCACGGGCTGCAGCCGGCCGAATTCCATCCCACGAAAGGCCAGGCGCTGATCTGGGCCGCCAACCTGCTCCACGGCGGGTTGCCGCAGCGGGATAAAAATAAGACTCGCTGGAGTCAGGTCACTCACTATTTCTTTGAAGATTGCGCCTACTACACGCCGCTCGCGTCGCTTCCCTATCTCGGTTCGGTGGAATATCGCGAAAAACTGATCGACATCGCCACGGGTGCGCCGGTGCGGCAAGCCGTCAACGGCGTGACGCTGACCCCGGAAATCATCGAACGTTTGCGCCGCAAGGACGTCGGGGAGAAGAGCCGGCCTGCTGATCCCGAATCGGAGGCCCCGCGGCCGGGCATTCTCCATTCTCTTCGCAAACGTCTACGAGGCGGTTAATGGCCATTCCTTTCACCGCCCGCGCCGTTCCGCTCGGCCGGCGAATTTCTATCTTATTCACGTATTGAGACCCGCAAAATACAGTGACTTTAGCCCCCCTTTTCTCACCACCTGGCGAGGCGAAGTGCGTGAGAGGCCCGTCGTCAGTACAAGGCGCGCGCCGCTCGGCGCCGCATTTCTTGAATAATGCAGGTGTACTTGAACCCTACGTTGAGTACGGCGAGCAAGCTCAACGCAGTCATGCCGGGCCTATTGGGTGCTTCAACCGTCAGGTGGTGAGAAAGGGGGGCTAGAACACGGGCGCGGCATGCCGTGCCCCTACGGTCTGAACACGGGCCATGTCACCAAAATTCGCGCTCTCAGTAATGACACGGCCATGCGGCACGTCGATAGGGACGTCGATCGTCCGCACGGCTGGTCCCTAGCCGGATTCTCGCGGCGCCTGTTTGCAGCAATGTCTCTGCCGGTTGGACTTGAAAACCTTGATCGTCCTCCGCTAGACTCACAGGCTTGGCGTCCCAGCCACCCGGCCGAGCCCTTGGGTTCGGGAAGCTAAAGGCCCTCTCCCGGACCGACCGGGCGGGACTCAACAAAGGCCGAGCGTTCCGCGGATCGGAGGGCGACTTGCGGGCTGCCTTCCATGATTCCAGTGTGGTGACCTTGCGTGGTCGCTTGTCGCGCGCTGGGGTCGAGCGGCCCGTTCGGCCACTACCGGCTGGGGCGTACGGCGGGACTTACAGCAGCCCCGGCGCGGTTTCTGAATGAATTCGTGGGTTAGCCTCGCCTGTCCGGTGAACTTATGAAGCGTAGGCAGCTTGAGATTGCTTCGCTGGTTGGCGTCGTCGTTTACATCGCCCTGGCGACGCTGCCCGGTGTTCCGGGCCCTTCCGGAATCGGGCTGGACGCGAGTTGGGTTCTCGGCCTTAATCTGGCGCACGAGCAGGGACTCACCCACGGCAAGGATCTGATTTGGACATACGGTCCCTTGGCCTACCTTGAGCTGCCGGACCCCAGAGTAGGGAGCCTAGGACCGGCTTTGCTCTATCGGTTTGGGTTGTACGCCATCTGGATCGGCGCGATCATCAGGCTCGTCGTTGTGCTTCGTTCCTATTGGGCATCCCTGTGGTGCGCGATTGTTCTGGGCACGGTCGGCCTCCTCGATACATGGCCGGAGCGGTTGGAGGTACCACTGATCACAGTCGCCCTTCTGCCGATGGCTGATCCCTCCAGGTGGCGCTACGCGCATCTGGCGGGTCTTGCCCTGTTGGCCGGCGTGGCGACCATGGTGAAGACCAACCTCGGGGTCGAGGCGATCGGGTTATTCGTCTGCGCGCTCTCGATTCTAGCTCTGAACGACCGACCTCTTCTTCGCCCAAAAAGGCGAATACTGATTCTGACGAGTCTGCTCCTACCCGTTACAAGCGTCACTCTATACGCGATTTCTTCGGGCGAGATCGGCTCTATCGTGCGCTACTATCGGTACGCTTTGGAAGTCGCTTCCGGGTATTCGGAAGCGATGAGTTTCGCCGGTCCTTCCTGGCAGTTTGCTCTAACGCTGGCCACTGCGTTGGTCCTGCTGCTCGGTCTGACCTTCGCGGAACGGCCCCGCGACATGTTGCCGGGTTTGGCGCCGATGGCCGTCGCCAGTTTCTTTATCTGGCTCTTCCGGGTTTTAAGTGGGCGAAGGAGCCAGATCGAGTTTCCCACAGTGGAAGTAGATGGCGTTGATGAAGTTCTGTTGATTGCGGAAACCGCGCGCCGTGGCCTTGACCCATTGAATCCTTGAGTTCAACCCCTCGCTGACCGCGTTCGTAATGCGGTGTTTCAGATACGTGAGTATGTTTTCGAGGCGAGCCGTCAACATCCGCGCTACGGTGACCATCGGCGTCAGCCGGCTGCGACTCGCCCAGCCGCGCCATTGCTCGAAGAAAGCTCGCGCCGCCGATTCGCGACGATAGTCGAACAGCCGCATCGCCGTTTCCTTCAACGCCCACGCCCGCGCCGTTTTCAAGTCGCTTTCGCGCAGCGCGCGGAACTCGCGCCAGGCGTCCTCGGAAAAGTTCGCCGGATGCCGCAGCCAAGCGTACTTCGTGCCTGTCAAACGTTCGTCGCCGAGGGCCAGTAAACGCTTGTTCTCCGCCCGCCGCACTTGGTCCACCGCCTTCGCCAGATGCGCCGCGATGTGATATTTGTCGTAAACGATCTTTTTCTCCGATTCGTCGAGATGCTCCCGGGTCGAGGCGACGTAAGGATCCCACATGTCCATCGCGACGGCCTCGACTCGGGCGAGTTGCTCTGCGCTCAACGTCTTCCAAAAGCCGTCCAGGCTGGCCTGGCGGCGTCCCTCGGCGACGAACAACACGCGCGAGCGGTTGAGATCGTTGACGACGGTGAGATAGCGATGGCGCTTGCGGAAGCTCTTCTCGTCGACGCCCAGGTAGGGAATCGGCTCTGCCGCGCGACGTTCGAGCCCACGTTGCACGGCGCGTTCCAGGATGCCGTGAATCTCGTCCCAGCTCAGCGCCAGCAACTCGGCGATGCCTTGCTGGCTGGCTTCCTTCAGCCACGAGATCGCGAGAGCTTCAAACAGCGCGGTGAAGCGGCTGGAAGCCTCGGCCCAGGGCAGTCGCACGACGCGCGGCCCGTGCTCGGAGCAGTCGCTGCGCGGCGGCCGGGCGTGCAGGATCGTGCGGTACTGACAGGTGTCGAGGTGACGCCAGCGGCGTTCGGGCTGATGATCGTGGAGTGCGCACACGGCGCTGCATTGGCGGCACGGCCAGCGGACTTGCTCGTCGTGTTCGAGGAAGATGTGGACTTCGCCGTCGGCTCGGCGCAGCTCCACTCGCGCGACTTTCCAGGGACTTTCGATGCCCAGAATCTGGCGGTATAGCTCGCGGTCTTGCATCCCGCGAGACTACCACCGAGCCACACTCGCCCACTAGAAACCCGGAAGAACCCTTTATCTTTAAGGTCGCGATGGTGCGCCAGGACGCCCACGCGATCTCTTTTCAGGTCAAGATGGCTCTGGCTGGACTCTTCCTTTTCGTTTGTGCCAAGGCAGCAAGAGATCGACGGGCGGTGGCGTTGTTTCAGGCGTGGTCGCTGCTTGCAGGAGCTTACATTACGGCGGAAACGTTGCCGGTTTTAGGCGGCCACTTCAAGGACCGTCTAACACTCCGGCACGCCGAGAGCGTTGCGCGACGGTTGTGGAACTGGCCTAGGACGGTTGAGAATCTGCAACGGCGGTCCGAGGCCAATTTGCGTCCAAATCGTCTGGACGGACGCTTTCGTCGTGAAGTCAAGGACGGCACGGTCGAATCAGTTCCCTGGGATGTAACAGATGTTATAGCCAATGGTTGGGAATGGCGGCCTCGGCCCATATTTCAAACCTACGCGGCTTATACGCCGGGTCTTGACCGGCTCAACGCCGACCACATTCGAGGTGATAGGGCGGCCGACTTCGCCGTGCTACGGTGGCAAGCCATTGACGAGCGCCATCCTTTCTTTGTGGATCCCGGCTCCTACCGTGCGCTCCTAGACCGCTACGATGTGGCGCTTAACGGCATGCACGTTCTACTGATGGAACGTCGATCGAAACCTCGTTACGGTGAGCTTCGACCCTTGGGTTCAACAACGGCGCGCTGGGGTGAGGAAATTGCCGTGCCGCGGCAGGAGTCCGTCGTCGTCATGGAGGCTCATGCGCAAACAAGCCTGCTCGGAGACTTGAAGCGTTTGCTATTCCGTGTGCATCCTGTTGAGGTTGAAGTGAGCTACAGATCCGGTGAAATCATGCGCTGGAGGGTCGTTCGGCCTAATCTCGCGAACGGGGTCATCATTGATCCTTTACCCGTCAACCTTCAGGAATTGGTTTCGTTTCTTCAGCTGGGTCCCGCGGGTGTGGGTCGTGCTAAGTCCGTTCGTTTTGAAGCCGCGGTCCCCAGCGAGTTCAAACCCACTTTCCAGGTTCGCTGGTACGGCTTGCCGCTGCGGGAAAAGATCGTCCCCGAGGCTCGCTTTCCACTGCCTTCTCGAGAATCCTTGGTTCCTCTATGGCTTCCCCGAGACGGCCCGCCCATCGTATACGGAGGCGAAGTGGGAAGCATGACGCCACAAGCGGTTACCGTCCGGAGTACTTCGATTGATCCCCAAGTTTACTTCGATGTCGGTCCTCGGTTGGGCAAGTTCGAATCGATCGTCATTCGGGCACGCTTCGAGAAAGCTGACTGGATCTCCCTCTTCTTCGGCAAGCAGGTTAGCGGGCGTGGTTTGAGCCATCGGGTTCCTCGGACCCAACGTTGGATGGACGTAGTAATCAACGTTGGGTTGACCTATTATTGGCGAAAAGAGCATGGCGCCGAGCTGCGTTTTGATCCGTCATCAGAGATGGGAGTCGGCAGTGACGTCGACATCGCGGGTGTGTGGGGCAGCGTCCTCAAACCGGACCCGGCTGCGCCCGGCATGGTTTTCCATCCAGTGCCGGACGCCGAAGTCGCTGCTGAGTAACCGGCTGCGCGACAGGGAACCGTTGCTCACCCCGCGGGCCAAGGCTCGCACATGCCGCCCGGCTACCCAGGGAGCGGGAAGGGCCGCGGTTCCGCCGCCGCCGTCGACTGTTATTCCTTGTCGCGCAAGAAATTGTATACCAGGGCCGCCAGGATGCCGCCCAACGGACACGCGAGGCAATAGATCCACAGGCTTGAAATCGCGGTCGGGGCGGTGCTGAACAGGGCCGGGCCCAGCGTGCGAGCGGGATTCAGCGAAGCCCCTGTCAACGGGCCTCCCATCAAGATGCAGGCTACCAGCGTCAGGCCGATCGCGACCGGCGCCAGGTTCCCGCCCTTGCCGCTGACCGCGGTGTGGAAAATGACGTTGACGAGCAGGAACGTGAGCAATACCTCGAGCAGGAATGCCTGCCCGTCGGAGACGCCCGCGGCCGGGACGGTGGCGCCCAGCCCGCTCGCGCTCTCCATGCCGCTGAGCAATACACACAGCGCGCCCGCACCCAATATCCCGCCGATGACCTGGGCGGCGATATAGCCCGCGGCAGTTCCGAAATTGATCTGCCGGCCGACCAGGAGCCCGATAGTTACAGCCGGGTTGATATGGGTTCCCGAAATGTAGCCGTAACCGTAGGCGAAACTCAATACGATTAGGCCGTGTGCGAAAGCCACCGCTACCAGACTGCCGCCGATCGCTGCTGACCCCGGACCAATCAGGACCAGGGAAAACGTTCCAATCAACTCCGCGACGAAAATTCTTGCGCTCATGTTCCTCTCTCTCCCGTCTGTGTTGGCTGACTCACAAAGTCGCCGGAACGGTGATGCTCCGCTTGCGCGCTCGGCGCGGGCCGTTTGCCCGACGCACCACTCCACGCCGGCTTTCGCCGACAAACCTAGTGAGCCGCGACTTGCGGGGAAACCGGCTCGAGCTTAGAGACAGTCCCGCGAACCGCGCAGGGCGCTTCGACTGTTCCTATATGTAGTGCCGGTGCTCTCTTGTTACCCGCAAGGCCTAACACTCTACCAGATCGGGCGGCGAACGCAAACATCCGCGCGGCTATTTCTGTCTCTCCGGACGATGGACAACCAGGCGTGTTCAGCCGTCGAGCAAGTGATAGTATCCGTTTCTCTCCACCAATTCGACCGGCATGCCGAACAAGCTCGATAGATGAGCCGACGCAAGGACATCTTGCTTGCGGCCATCGTGAAGCACCGTGCCGTCTTTCAGCAAAATGACTCGGCTGATTTCCGGGAAGATATCCGCCGGGTCATGAGTGACGAGAATGACGCTCGTGCCGGACCGCGCAATCTTGCGCAGGATTTCTCGCAGCTCGCGTCTCGCCCTCAGGTCTAGACTCGTAGCGGGCTCGTCGAGGATTAGGGCCCGCGGATCATGGACTAATCCGCGGGCAAGGAGAACCCGGCGGGCCTCCCCGGAAGACATCTCTGATACGCGGCGCTCGGCGAGATGGGCTATTTCCAACCGTTCGAGCGCTCGCTCCACTTTCTCCTCCATATCCGAGGTCACCCGGAGATTCGGCCACAGCTCGGCGCTGCCGAAAAAGCCGGTCAGAATCGCTTCCCGGGCGGAAATGTCGCGGTCGCAAACCTTCGTCCAGTCGGGAGAAACGATCCCCAGTTGCGGCCGTAGCGCAAAGATGTTCCAGCGCCGTTTGCCCAAGACCGTCAGTCGAGAATCATCGGACGTCTCCAGGGGATGGCATTCGCGGGCGATGGTTTTAATCAGCGACGACTTGCCCGAGCCGTTGGGGCCGAGGACGGCGACGTGCTGCCCGAGGGGGATGGAAAGCGTAATCGAGTCGAGAGCTTTATTCCCATTCCGGAGGACGGTGACGTTGCGAAAATCGAATAGCGAGAGGGTCTCGTTGGGCGAAACGGAGGCGTCCGTCATGAGATCGTTGGCTGAGGGGACGGGCCGGTCGGCAAGAAAATCAATCCGTTCGGGAACTTGGCAAGCCGGCGTCCACGGACAGGATCGTCTGGGCTATCCGACCGCCGGCCCCGGTCCTGGGAACCGCAAATCGTCATTCCCGGAACCGCAAATCGTCATTCCCCCGAGGTCTCAGGGAAGCTCCCCCATCATGCGGGCGGCGTCCGTGAAAAACGTGTCGTCGACCGCCTCGACAACGGCAACATCGCCCATGTTGATGGAGACGCCCTCGGCGTTCGTGTGATCGCTGGCCAGTTTGACCCCCTCATAATCGCCGTACTCCCAGTTCCAAGCACCTTCGCTGCCGCTCTGCAGGGTGTACTCCCAGTAGGTCATGAGGTTCGATTCCGCGGAGACGAAGGCGCGGTACTGGTCGCCGGGAGTCAGTCCGACGTTATTGAAACTAAGCTGGACGACCTCATATTTTTTTCCGTCGCGCTCCTTGGGGCCTACATACTCGAGATCGACTCCGTCGTTCAGCCATTTCCAGGGCATCGCCAGCCAATACATGTCGTTGATGAAGGCACCGTAAGCGTTTTTCAGAGGCTCGGCGGCTGCTTCGTCAGCGAGCTTTTCGCCATCTTCGTACACCGCTCCCTGACGGTCGTTCACGTTGAAGAGCGTCACCTGCTGCTTGCCCTCTTTGGTCTTGTTCTCGTAGCGATAGCGTCCCGACCATTTGTCCCACAGATGGGAGCGATCGACCCGCATCTCGCCACCGACGTTGACCTTGAAATCGAAGCGCAGGAATTGCACGGCGTCCCAAGCTCCCGACCCGCCCATAGCTTCCATGACGGAATGGGCGATCTCCACGGCCTTGGGGTCGCGGCTGTCTTCGGCGGCTAAGGGGCCGAACGCTCCCGTCAACAGCAGAGCGAACGCCGGCAGGCAAGGCGATAGAAGCGACGAGAGCTGAGCAAGACGGCTGTTTACTTTCTTTCGGATCATGTTTTTCTCCTCAATGATTGACGGGCTGGTTTCAAACGGTCGGCACGACCTTAACCCTCATTTCTCACCACGCCCCCGCGCGCGAAAACGGGTATGAAACAAACGATCGCATAGTATTGCCGGCGTTCACCCTCAAATCGTCGTTCTCGATCGTTAAGGAAATCTACGGTCGGTCGGGACGAAGGGGGGATGGTGCTTCGAGTGTTGGATCGTAAACAAGGCCATCCCCAGATGGGGCACCCACGAAACGCCAGGCAGGGAGCTACTGAATGTAGGCGAGGCTTTCGAGTGCTTTCAATTGTTGCTCGGTAAGCGATTCCAATTCCTCGGATAGAGACGCAGCTTCCGCCGGATTCTGGGCGAAGTACTGTTCAATCAGATGCCTTCGGTACGCCCACAGCTCCTCTCCGACCTTCCTATGGTGTTCATTCTTTGGATCGAACAGGTTCTCGGTGAGGTCGGTCGACGCGGCCAAATTGAACACTTGGAACGACCATTTCGAGTTCCTCGTTCGTTTCCAGCGATACAGGGTGGTCCCCACCTTTCGGGTGGCCCAGATGTTCTCGATGCGATCCGGAACAAAGAACTTCCAGTGGCGAAGGGTTCCGTGCGAGTCCGCCGCCAGCTCCGGGAACGCCGCGATCCCGCGAAGCGCCTCGGACAAATCAATCCCCTGGAGATCCGCCTCCTTGGTTACATCCAGCCCGGCCAGACCGGCAATAGTGGGATAAACATCAATGGATCGAGTCGTGCTGTTGATTCTCTGCCGCGCCACCCCGGCCGCTCGCACTATCAAGGGTACATTGATGGTCTCCGGCATTAGATCCGGTGAATGGGTCCACTTGAAGCGGCGGCTCTCGTCATACAACGTCTCTCCGTGATCCGCAGTGAACACGACCAGACTCTGATCCCTCAACCCATACCGATCAATCTCGCTTAGAACCTCTCCGAACAGCCGGTCCAGAAACTGGATTCGGGATTGGTAGAGCAGATCCACAACGCCAGCCAACTCTGCGATCTGCTCCGGTGACAACCCCAGCCTGTCGACGGTAGCATCGAATTGGACCTGGAGCGGAATGTGGTTCGCAACAAACAGCTCGCAGTATTCTCGGAACTTCTCGGGAGCCATCTTGGGCGCCATATGCGGATGCCGCGCCAAGAATTCAGGCAGGGCTTCGGTGATGTATGGCCCGTGTGTGACGCTGAACGAGGTCATGACAAAAGCTCGGTGTTCGGGGTTCTCCCGCAGTTTTCGCAACACGGTCTGGAACCTGGGGTCGGCGGCGCGGAGAATCTTTGCAGTGAGATTCTCCTCATCCACACCTTGGTGATAGTTGAACTCCGGGGCCATCATCACATGCTGGCACCAAAAGTGGCTCACATACCCTCCTGCGGAGAAGGCCTCGGCTATCAAAAACAGGTCGTCCGACAACCTGCGGGGATGCTTGAACACGCCATGTCTATCGGCCTGGGCGCCGGAGAAGATCGATGCGAACGCGGTCCCCGATAATCCACTCTCGGTTTGGTGATTTGTAAACACCGCCGATTCCCTGGCAAAGGCGGCCAGGCTCGGAGTCGACCGCTGCTCGTTGTACGGCTCAAGGTAGTTCTTGTTCACCGTACAGGTTGCGTACAGAAGCACGAGACGGGGCGCGGGGGGAGCATCGATTTGGGGAGCACAGGTGGCACAAAGGATCGCCAGTCCCGCCAACAAGGGCACGACTCTATTCATCTGGGCCGGACTCCTAACGCGGACCGATCAATCGCCATCTGGTACTGAAACTAGGATTTCCTTTTTGGCCGTCTTGGCACGGACAGGATAGCCGATCCACGGGCCGCGATGCAACGGTTTTCGCACTCCTGCCGCGTTCGCTAGTCCTTTCGCTGCCGCTCGGGCCTTCGCCATCGGAGGTAACTCGCGAGCCCTGGAAATCGACCTTCAGAAACCCGCTGAACGATCGCTGAAACGGCTTGTTTTCTTTTCACCGGATGTTGACATCCATGGCGTCCTGACGGGCTTGAAACCCTATGAATGAAAACGCTGAAGGCCGCTACAAGGCGGGGATGCCGGAATCAAACTAGGAATGCGAGGTTTACACTCCTGCCGACCGCTAGTGAGAAATGCGGGCCTGGCCCGCATTTCTCACCACCTGACGGTCGAAGCACGCAATAGGCCCGCCATTACTGCGTTGCGATTGCTCGCCGTGCTCAACGTACTGTTCAAGTACGCCTCCGCTCGCCGAGCGTCGCGCGCCTTGTACTGAAGGGCCTCTCACGCACTTCGTCTCGCCACGTGGTGAGAAAAGCGGGCTAGACACCAACTCCGCAGCAAGGCATTCTACCGTAGACGGACCCCTTGCGGCAGCGAGATCGGGGGTTCTCAGAATTGAAAACGCACTGCCAATTGGAAAGTGCGGTCCAGCCCCTCCGAGCGAACGATGCCGAAATAGGGGTGGTCGATGTTCGAGAACGGAGCGTCCCAGTTGGTGTTGTTGAACGCGTTGAGCATGTCGAATCCGGCGTCGATGGAGGTGGTCTCGCCGACGGCGACGACTTTGGACAGCCGTAGGTCCCACTGCTGAAAGCCTAGCATGCGGAAAGCGTTGCGCGGCGAAGTGCCCTGCCGAAGCTCGTCGAAGTTCCTCGGTAGGAGGGGCTCGAAAACTGTGGGATCGAAGGCGAACCGGCCAGTCGCCGTACGCCCGTCGGCCAGCGTGAAGCTGCGCACGGCGCCGGGGTCAAGCCGCCGGAACTCACCCACTTGGTCCGGGCGCCCGACGCGTTCAAAGCTGAAGGTTGGATCCTGCGTCTGGCGGATGTCGAGAGGTAAGCCGGATCGCAGCCGCCAGGCGCCGCTGATGCGCCAGTTATCCGCCCAGCTTAGCCTGCCGCGAATTTTCGGCGGCAGACGGAGGCGATAAAACCACGAAGCCGTGACGGCGTGGGTGCGGTCGAAGTCGGAAAAACTCCACGGTTCGGTGGCCAAGGTATTTCGTAAAGAGTCGCTGCCGTCGTCGAGGGCCTCGGACCACGTGTAGGCCACTTCAAAAGCGAGGCCGCGGGTCAGATAGCGTGTCGCGCGCAGTTGGACGCCGTTGTAGCGGCCGCTGCCCGAGCTTTCAAAAGAGCGGACCTCGCTGTAGCGGGGAAAGCGCCGCATGTTGCGGATGAAGCTGAAACCGAACGCCGGGTTGCGAAGAAATGTATTCAACTCTTGCTGCCGCTGCAGGTTCGACGTGCGTGTCCCCAGATAGATGGCGCTGAAGAAGATTCGTTGGGGCAGCAGCCGCTGCCAGCCGATCGTCCAGTGCTCGGCCCGGGCGTTCTCGAAGTGGGGATCGAAAACCAAGACCGGATAGCTGATCACCGAGCTGCGGATCGAATCGGGTTCCGCCGTAGGCACACCGGAGAGAGGAGCGCTGAAACTTCCCGGCTGCTGCGCGATTCTCGCGAAATCGTACCGATTGTCGGTGCTGTAGGGAGGATAGGTGGCTTGCAGCAGAGCCGCGGCGCTCGAGCCGGCGAAGGTGCCGAAATCGTGGAACACGCCGTAGGAAGTACGAAACACCGAGCGCCCCGATTCCCCGAGAATCCATCGCGACAACGGGCTTTCCCAGGTCGGCGAAAATGTCACGCCCAACCGCGGCGATAGATGCCTCCCGTCGGTACGGATCGTCGAGCGGGGCAGCGGCCCGGAATCCCCGTCCGGATCGCCCGGAAATATCAGATTGGGCAGGGTGTCGGAGAAGCGCTGGCTTGTGACGTCTTCCCGAAAAGCCGCGACTCGATCCAGACGGTCCACCGCGGGAGGTTGCGACTCGAACCGCAATCCCAAGGTTACCTGCAGACCCCGCGTGGGGCGCAACTCCGTCTCGCCGTAGAAAGCAAACTCGTTCCAGCGTAGGTTGAGGCCGCGGGGCGTGCGCAGCCGGTAGGTGCTGGGCACGCCGACCAGCATGTTGGCGGCGCCGTTAAGCGTCCCGAAGAACCCCGGGCGGGAAAATTCGAAACTGCCGGCCGAGTTTTCGACGTTGGCGAAGGGCCAAATCCCACGCTGAAACAGCGCTCCACCCCGAAACAACCACGTCCCTCGGCGGTAGACGACGTCTTCGGCGACTTGAAATGTCGTTTGTGCCGAGGATTCAGCCGCGAGAAAGGGGGCGATGCGCAACCGCTCCCCGCCGTCGTCATCGAACAGCGTCAGGTCGGGAATCGTGCCCGGGTTGGCCCCAAAACTGAGGAAGTCGAAGCCGAAGTCTTCGGCCGGCGTATCGAGAAAGTCCGGGTGGCCCTGGCGGAAGTTGGTCGACAAGCGCTGGACGGCGGCCCGAAAACGGTGTTCCAGCCCAGGAGTCGGCGCGTGCGTCAAAGTAAGCTGTGGGTTGTGCGAGAACTGGCGAACTCGAGTGGTCGTGCCGGGCGCCAGGTTCAACTCGCGAAGTGGATTGTGAACCTTGCCGCGAAAGTTGAAATAGCTGAGGTGCAGCCCCCACTTGTTGCGCCTGAAATCGAGGCGCCCGAGCCACATTTCTCCGCCGCTATCGAGGTCGCTTTCCGAGAGGTGGAGATCTTCGTCGACGTTCGGCCCGGGCAAGAACGTATCCAGATACTTCTCCATCAGCGGGTTGAACGCCGACGACGGAACGATGCCGTTGGGAAACGGGGTTCGGGCTGTCGGATCGAGAGGCCGTTGCTGGTCGGGCAAGTCGGAAAAGTCACCGGCTCGCTCAGCGGCTGTCAACACCGGCGAAATCCGACTGTGGCGGGCATTGGTTCGCCAAACCTCACCGTCGGCAAACAGGAACAGGCCGTGCTTGAGCGAGAGCGGACCGCCGAAATTGCCTCCGCCGACCGCGCCGCGGATCGAGTCGGCCGAACCGTCGAAGCCCTCGAAAACGTTGTCGCCCCGGGGCCGCCAAAATGCTCGGGCCTCCCCATGCCAGTCAGCGCCTCCACTGCGAGTGACGGCGGAAACGACCGCGCCGGCGTTGCGTCCGTCACGGGCCGAGTAGGTATGGGTGACCACGCGAAACGTATCGACCGCTTCCGGAGTCGGTCCGAAGGTGGCCGCCTGAGCGCCGGTGATTCGATTCTGCGCGTTATTGGAAGCGCCATCGAGCTGGTAGTTGATGGCCGAGCGGCGAGAACCGTTGGCGGACGCGGCCGCCGCCTGACCCGAGAGCGGCCCTACCTCGAGCGACTCCACCGGGCTCATACCGGGGACAAGCAATAGGAGTTTATCCACCGCCGTGCGACCTTCCGAGCCGATCAGCAGCGGCAAGCTTTCAATCTGCTCGCGCACCAGCCCGTACTCGAGTGCCATGCCTTCCAACCCCGCCTTCGGGCGGGTCAGCGGTGGAGCTAGACGCTCTAAGGCTACGTGTACCTCGACCGGGAGACCGGGCAACACCTCGTAGGGGCCAACCCGGCGCAGCGTGTAGCCCTCGCGGTGAACGGCCAGAGAGTAGCGGTCCGAGCTTAGTCCCGAGAAAGAAAAATCCCCCGCCAGATCAGTGTGCGCGACGATCGACTTCGCGGTGGAAAGGTTGATCAGCCGGACTTCGACGCCTTCCAAAGGGTTTTGGTCCGCGTCAACCACCTGGCCGACAATCCTTCCCGAGGGGAGCCGTTGAGCCGCCAGGTTGGCTGCCAGCAGCAACAGACACACTACCCCCCGGACCAGACCAAAGCGGTCCATGGACTTATTGTAAGGCCTGGGGGTGATTCCTGAGGCGGCTGATCCCGGAGCGGATGCGGTGCAGTAACTGACCCGGGGAAGGACTTGCCGAGGAGGCGTCGATGGTCAGCCGCGGCGCGCTGAGCAACTCGGTGAGCATGCCATCGAGTAGAAGAGTCTGTTGAAGCAACTCTCCACTTTCGCCGGCCCACGCGGTCTTGTCCGCGGGGTTCGGCTCCGTTTCGCGGTACGCCCAGAACCGTCTCGGCAGGGCTTCGGAGAGCCGATCGTAGATGCGCGCTTGCTGCTCGAACGCGGCGGCAAGGTGGAAGCTCATTACGTCCCGGAACCTCTCGACGGCGGCGGGACCCAGGTGTTCGACGTCGTTCGCCCCAGCACTAGCGAGTAAGCGGTTCAGGGAGTAGACATGCGCGAGAAGCCGCGATTGGCCGCGGAAGACATCGGTGACATAGCGATCCAATTCCGACTCTAGCGCCGTGGGCGTCGGCGTCTGGAACGAACGTCGGGCCGCATCGCTAAAGTGTGCCAGCAAGGAGTTGCGGACAACTCCGGTCACCGCGCGAGGAGCGGTTCTCCTAATCGGGATCGCCTGTTCCTGGGCCGTCGCGCCCTCCCGGCGAAGGCGAACGTCAAAGCCGACACTCCGAGATCCGGCTACCTTCGAGACCGCCGCGGTGAACTGCTGTTCCGACGCTGCATGCTCAACGCTGCCGACAAAGAACAACCGGCCGCCGCGCAGCTCCGGCTCAACGTCTTGTTCCCATACCCCGGCTTTCATCAGCATCCAGCGCCCGTCGATCGACGCAAGCAAGCTCGCAGGCGTTTCGGCGGAAGCTTTCGGCGTCGGAACGGCGACGGCAAGTGGCGCGAGCGGCGGGTCGACGACGATGGGCAACGGGCCGATGGGTAGTTCGATAGCGGAAGCAAGTTCAAATGTTGAGAACGTGATTTGTTCGGCCGGCGGGGGCGCGGCGGCGAACTCGGGCATCGTAAAACGTTCAGGCGCGGATAACGCCCTAGCGGCCTGTTGTTGCCCCACGGCAGCCGGACTTTCCACCACCACGGACGCCGCGGGGGGCTTTACCTCAGGGGCTATTTCGACCGGGGTAACGGGCCGAGCGGGATTGACGGGTCCTGGCGGATCCGCCGGACGGGCCTCAAACGGAGTTGCATCGGCGACTTCCGCCGGGGGCGCCGCGCTTGGTTGTCTTAGAGCTAGGTATCCAGCGAAAGCGGCGATCAGCAAACCGGCCGCCAGGCCGTAGGTGGGCGACCATCTCAACGGGAAGCTCAGGACGCGCTGAGGCGGATAGAGGGTCTTTTCAAGCACAGACCAAGAAGCCGCACGGCTTTCTGCTGTCTCGGCGGGAACCGACAATCGCAGCTCGTGCTGAACTTCGAGAAGCAGGCCCTGCGCGTCGACCATCGCCGTCTGGCAGGAAGCACAGCCCTCAAGATGCTCTGCCCGCGGCGCAACTAGCTCGCCGTCACAGTGCAGCAGCAGTTCTTCCGTGCTTAGATGCGTCACTCTT
Source organism: Bryobacterales bacterium (assembly GCA_965206025.1). Lineage (GTDB taxonomy): Bacteria > Acidobacteriota > Terriglobia > Bryobacterales > UBA6623. The sequence continues at coordinate 2,156,455 of CBDBIU010000005.1, forward strand.
CTCCTCAACGTCGGCTCGCAGTTTCGTCAGCGCCCGCGAGATATAACTCACCACCGTCGAAATCGACAAACCGAGAACTTCACCGATTTCACGGTACTTCAGACCCTCGGTCCGCAACCGCAGGCAGTCGAGCTCCGACGGCGTAAGCCGTTCCCAGGACAGCTTGGAGACTTCGATCCGAGCCTCCGTGCGGCTACCTGGGTCCACCCCGCGATCATGAATTGTCCACTCTTGTTCATCCAAAAGCTCGGGCCGATGTTTACGGCCCAGGTCTATCAACAGATTGTGCGCTACCCTAAACAGCCATGCCTTCGGTTGAACAATATTTTCCTGCCGCTTGCGAGCTTGGAAAAAGCGGATAAAACTCTCTTGTGCAATGTCTTCTGCTTCTGATCGATCGTCGAGATGATAGCGAAGGTAGCGAATCAAGCTGCCACGGCACTCATCAAAGAGCCGTTCGGTTTCCGAAGCTGCGGAATCGGAGCCACCAAAAGGTTGCACGAGTCCCCCCGCGCCGTGACGCCAGATTCACCTTCAAAGACGAATCAGGCGGGATTTCTTACGGCACATCTGCTCTCAATCTTATTCTGCGGCCACGCGGGCTAAATTGTCAAACCGGGGAGCGCCCCCAAACACTCCCACAAATTGTTGAAACCAAATAATTTACCGGGACTAGGCCGGGGAAGCGTGTCTTCACGTTCACACTCGGAGGGCGACAAAAAATCAGCCCCTCATGCGTCATGACCTTCTGTCCAGCGATGACGGGGAAGCTCTTCTCGCGCGTACTATAATTGGACATCTTCGGAGGAGGACGCGGCGGTCCTCCCCTACGAATAGAGCTCGTTGAACGCCGCTCTTGCGAACACTGGCGAGAAAAGCGGGCTAGAATGGTTCTTGAGTATGGCTATGAACAAGAATCGGAAAGGCCGACTGACTGAACCCCTGGTTCGTGAAAACGGCAGCCTCCGTCCCGCCGGCTGGGACGAGGCCCTGGATCGCGCCGCGGAAGGTTTTCGCTCGGCGGCCGAGAAGCACGGCCCGCGGGCGTTTGGGATCTTTAGTTGCTCGAAGACGACGAACGAGCTTAACTTCACGTCCCAAAAGTTTGCCCGGGTGGTCCTCGGCAGCAACAACATCGATAGCTGCAACCGTACTTGACACGCTCCGAGCGTCGTCGGTCTGGCGACAGTGTTCGGAGCGGGGGGCGGGACCAGTTCCTACCAGGAGATCGAGGAGACGGACCTCATCATCCTGTGGGGCTCGAACGCCCGCGAGACGCACCCCATCTTCTTCCATCACGTGTTGAAGGGGGTGCATAACGGTGCGAAACTCTACGTGGTCGACCCGCGAAGGACGGGGTCCGCGCAGTGGGCCGACGGCTGGCTGGGCCTCGACGTCGGCAGCGACATCGCTCTGGCCAACGCCATGGGGCGCGAAATCATCGCCGCGGGTTTGACCAATGACGACTTCGTCGAGCACGCTACCAGCCGATTCGACGAATATAAGGCGGCCGTCGAGCCTTGCACGCTGAAGTACGCCGAACGAGTTACCGGCGTACCCGCAAGGGCGATTCGAGATCTCGCCCACGCCTACGCTAAGGCCACGCGAGCCGAGCTGTGCTGGACGCTGGGCATCACCGAGCACCACAACGCCGTCGACAACGTACTGGCCTTGATCAATCTCTGTCTGTTGACCGGCCACGTCGGCCGCTACGGCTCCGGGCTGAATCCTTTACGCGGGCAGAATAACGTCCAAGGCGGAGGCGATATGGGCGCCATCCCCGACCGCTTCCCCGGTTTTCAGCACGTGGAAAACGACGGCCTGCGCGCGAAATTCGAGGAAGCCTGGGACGTCAAGATTCCACCCAAGCGGGGCCTGCACCTCAGCGGCATGTTCGAGGCCATGGAGAAGGGTGACTTCAAGGCCCTCTATGTGATCGGTGAAAACCCGGCTGACTCGGAAGCGGATCAGAACCGCGCGTTGAAGTTGCTCCGTGGGCTGGATATTCTGGTTGTGCAGGATGTATTGATGACCAACACGGCCGAGATGGCCGACGTTGTTTTGCCGGCCGCCGCGGGTTGGGCTGAGTCGGAGGGAACCGTCACCAGCAGCGAGCGCAAGGTGCAACGCGTGCGCCGCGCCAAGGATCCGCTCCCGGGATGCCGCGACGATACCGAGATCATCTTCGACCTCGCGCGACGCCTGGGTCACGACTGGGGCAAGCCCGACGCCGAGAAGATCTGGGACGAGGTTCGCAGCCTCTCCCCGATGCACGCTGGCATGTCGTACGCGCGTCTGGAGGCGATGGGCGGCATTCGCTGGCCCTGCTATGACGAGTCGCATCCCGGCGAGCTATTCCTTCACGGTCGTCTCTGGGAAAGACCGGTGGTCGGCCCACGGGCTCCCTTCAGTCCGGTCGAGTATGAACCTCCGGTGGACGAGCTGACGGACGAATTCCCGATTCGGCTCACGACCGGCCGCCGGCTGGATTCCTACAATACGGGCGTACAGACGGCCGAGTACCGATCGCCGCTGCGCCGCGGAGAGTCGCTCGACATCTCGCCGGAAGACGGCGAGCGTTACGCTGTGGCGGAAGGGGAGCGCGTGCAGGTCGCCTCCCGCCGCGGTTCGGTGATCGCGCCCGTGCGCTACGATCCGACATTGCGGCCGGGGCTGGCGTTTATGACAATCCATTTCCCCGATGAGGTGCAAACCAACCAGTTGACCATCGACGCGGTTGACCCAAAGTCAGGAACCGCCGAATTCAAGGCCACCGCGATCCGCATCGAAAAGTTGGCGGAACATGAGCCGACGAGCGACCAGGAAGCGGTGCTGACGGGGGATTAGCTGTAAGGACTCCATTTCGCATGCGCGCTCATGTTTCGGGCCAGTGCGGGCGGGCGCGGCACGCTCCCCATAGATCTGTTGAGTGCCTGAAAATTGTGGCCCGGGACCTCCTGGAGGGAGAATATAGTGACGCGCCGTGGACGGGACCGTCTTGTCTACGCGCGCGCGGCTGATGAGTAGCAGGCGACACGGAGCAACGTTTCTTGGACCTTCACTTCACCGACGATAGACCCACCGAGGAAGAAAAAGCGGCTGTTGACGGGGTGCTCGGGGCCCCCGAATCGGGGTGGCTGGGAGGCACGCGGCGGATCGCAACCGAAGGGCGGGCGTCCTCGACCGGGCACGCGGCCCGCGCCCATCGTCACCTGTTGCTTCCCGTTCTTCACGGAATCCACTCGCGTTTGGGTTGGATCAGCCCCGGAGCTTTGAACTATGCCTGCCGCCGGCTCAACGTTCCGCCGGCGGAGGCTTTCGGCGTGGCCGATTTCTACGCCCTGTTTTCCCTGCGGCCTCGCCCGCCTCGGGTCGTCCACGTCTGCGACGACATTGCCTGCCTGACGCGCGGAGCCGGAGAGCTTTGCGAAAAGCTGGAGCAAATGTTGGGGCCGGCCGGTTCGTCGACTTCCAACGGCGACGCCGCCTGGCTGCGAAGCCCCTGCTTGGGCCTTTGCGAACGGGCGCCCGCCGCCTTGGTCTCGACGGCCGGCGAGCAGCCCTGGGAAAAGGTTTTCGCCCCGGCCGACCCCGCGGCGGTGACAACTGCTCTGACAGCCGCCAACGGTAAGCGGCCGGCGAATCCCGATGAGTTCATCTCTACCGTCTCGGTTCCCCAGGCCGGCCAGCCGCAACTTCGGCTTCTAAGGCGGGTGGGTATTGTTGATCCCCAAAGCCTTCGCGACTATCGAAATCAGGGCGGCTATCGGGCACTCGAAAAGGCCTTCGAACTGGGTTCGGAGCGGGTCATCCAAGAAGTCACCGATTCCAAGCTGCTGGGACGCGGGGGAGCGGCGTTTCCGGCGGGAATCAAGTGGAAAGGGGTCGCCGAGGCCGAAGCTCCCTGCTACACGATTTGTAACGCCGACGAGTCCGAGCCCGGTACGTTTAAAGACCGCGTTCTGATGGAAGCCGACCCGTTCGCGGTTGTTGAGGCCATGACGATCGCGGGCACGGCGACCGGCTGCGCGAAGGGTTTTATCTACATCCGCGGGGAATACCCCCTGGCAACGGAGCGAATCACTCATGCCATTCAGCAGGCTCGGGAAGAAGGTCTGCTGGGCAAGAACGTCATGGGGCGCCGCGTGAGATTCGACATCGAACTCCGGCGCGGCGCCGGCGCCTACATCTGCGGGGAAGAAACGGCTTTGTTCAATTCCATCGAAGGCTATCGCGGCGAACCCCGCAACAAGCCGCCGTATCCGACCCAGGCCGGGCTGTTCGGTCGGCCGACCCTGGTGAACAACGTCGAGACCCTGGTCAATGTGTTGCCCATCGTTTTGGGAGGCGGCGCGGCCTTCGCTTCGATCGGAACCGAGCGATCAAGCGGCCCAAAACTTTTCTGCGTCTCCGGTCACGTGACGCGTCCCGGAATCTACGAAGCCGAATTCGGAACGACGCTTCGCCAGGTCATCGAACTCGCCGGGGGCGTCGCCGGCAGCGGACGCCTCCAGGCCGTTCTTCTGGGAGGCGCGGCGGGGGCTTTCGTCTCGCCCGATGAGATCGACACGCCATTGACTTTCGAGGGGACGCGGGCCATCGGGGCCACCCTCGGCTCAGCCGTGGTGATGCTTTTCGACGACACGGTCGACCTGAAAAAGATATTGCTGCGTATTGCCCGATTCTTCCGCGACGAGTCGTGCGGCCAATGCGTGCCCTGCCGCGTCGGGACAGCGCGCCAGGAAGAGCTGCTGCACCGGCTCGACAGCGCTCGTCCACTGGGATCGGCGGACCAAGAGCGGGCCATGCTGAAGGAAATCGGCCAGGTGATGCGCGACGCTTCGATCTGCGGGCTGGGACATACCGCCTCCGGCGCCATCGAATCGGCGCTCGGGAAGTGGAAGGTTTTCGGGTAGCGGTTTCCCCGTTGAAGATACACAAAAAATGAAATCCCCAGACACCTCCGCGGACGCTCCCGTACTCCATATCCCCGTGCCTCGGGGGCCGATCCCGGTGATTCCCGCCAAGGAACCGAAGCCGGATGTCGAAGTCACGATTGACGGGCAAAAGGTCACCGTGCCCCAAGGCTCAACTCTGCTCGATGCCGGCCGGAAAATCAGCATCGACACGCCGACGCTCTGTTATCTCGAAAACCTCACTCCGGTGAACGTGTGCCGCGTTTGTGTCGTGGAACTGGAAGGCTCGCGGGCCCTCGTGCCGGCCTGCTCGCGAAAGGCGGAACCGGGAATGGTCGTGCACACCGACTCCGAACGAGTTCGGCTGAGCCGCCGTATGGTATTGGAATTTCTCGCCTCGTCAGTGGACATCTCGACCGCCCCGGAGTTGCAAGCGTATATGGAGCAGTACGACGCCGACCCGCAACGCTATGGACCTTCCGCCCCGGCTGCCAAGGAGGGAGAACGAGACGCTGCCCGGCCCGGCGACCACGCTGCTCCCAACGGCTCCACCGCAGCCACCGTCCATCAACCCACTAAGGTCGACAACGAACTCTACATCCGTGACTATTCGAAATGCATCCTCTGTTACAAATGCGTGGAAGCCTGCGGGGTCGATGCGCAGAACACATTCGCCATCGCCGTCGCCGGACGCGGCTTCGACGCTCGCATTTCGACCGAGTACACGGCGTCCCTGCCCGAGTCGGCGTGTGTGTATTGCGGCAACTGCATTGGGGTGTGTCCCACCGGCGCACTGATGTTCAAAAGCGAGCATGAGATGCGCGAGACGGGCACATGGGACGAATCTCAGCAAACCACGACGGACACGATCTGTCCTTACTGCGGCGTCGGCTGCACGCTCAGCCTGACCACGCAAGATAATAAGATCGTGAAGGCCGCCTCGCCCTTCGACCAAGAAGTCACCCACGGCCACCTCTGCATCAAGGGCCGTTTCGGGTGGCAGTTCGTGCAGATTCAGAGCGCCCCGCGGAGCCGCCCGAATCCGGCAGTTCGTAGTCGCGCCACTCCTGCCGGCCTTCCCTAGCCCGCTTTTCTCGCCACCTGACGGCCGAAGTTCGGTAGTGATCCGTCGTCCTGCCGATCCAGGCCGCGTCTTCGGCCCAGACCGCTATCGAAGACGAGCTGTCCGCGGCGGTTCCATGAGTAAGCTCGTCATCCGGAGGTTTGTCAACGCGATTCGGCGCCAAGCTGCGTTTGCCGGACGCGCATCAGTCCGCACTCCACGGAGATCCTGTCCGTGCGACTAGGATTTCACTCTGTAGATACTAAGCGCCAAAAACCGGTTCTCAAAAGTCAACCTGTGGGCCCTCTCTTTAGCTAAGGCTCCAACAGAACCTCTAGCTTGGCCAGGACCTCCCTGACAAGTGGCTCCGGCAATTGGGCAAGCAGCTTTGCGCGCCGCGCCCTCCAATCAAGACTCTTCACCTGGTCGGCGAGGATAACACCCTCGACCGGAAAGCCATCGGGGATCCTAACCTCGAAAGGATAGCCTTTCACTTGGCTCGTGATAGGGCAGAAAATGGCGAGTCCGGTCTTGGCGTTGTAGGCCTTCGGTGAAAGAACCAGTGCCGGACGCTGCCCCCTCTGCTCGTGCCCGGAGTGTGGACTTAGTTCAATCCAGACGACGTCAGCGCGGTCAGGCCGGTAGACTCTCACAGCAGCTCAAGGCCGACTGCTTCGCCGGTATCGATTTCGCCGTGACGGTTCTCGTCGGTAATAGCAGCGAGCAGCTTTTTTAGTGAGTACACCGGCCCCTCGACGGGCGTGATTACGACGCTTCCCTTGGCCAGGCGCAACTCGACCGCGGAGCCAGTGCCGATGTTCGCGTCCTTGGCGATTGGTTTGGGAATTCGGATCGCCAGACTGTTTCCCCACTTCTGCACTCGGCCCCGCATCGACTATCTTCCGTATCTACAATGAAGATACTACATCGGTCGCCATTCGTCAATCACTTTGTGGGCCGCGCACGGTTTCTACGACCCAGGCGGTCTCCTATGGCAAATCCGGACTAGTGAATCTCCGTAACGACCATGGCGCCATGGATATTCGCTTGCGTTCGCGGCTCCGATTCGCTCGCCCCAGCACTCCATGCCTGCAAGAAGAGCCTATCTTGCACCGTGCGCAACAACCTACCTAAACCCTCGCCCTACGCCGTTCTCAGCCCGCCGGCTAAGACTTTCCGAAAATCCGGCCGATGATTTTTGCGGGCCGTGGTGTGACCGCAGGCGAGAACAAAGACCCGCGATGGGCCAAATATTTCACCCCAGCACGAATACGATCTCCAAAGTCAGCATCTTCGGGTCCGTCTTCTTAGCCGGGGGGCTGCTGTGGGGCGTGGTGAACGTGAATCGGTCGGACTACCTGACCCAGGTGGCCGTACCGCGGAAGCAGCCGGTCCCCTTCAGCCATAAGCACCACGTCAGCGGCATCGGACTCGACTGCCGTCACTGCCATACGTCGGTCGAGGAGAGCGCCTTCGCCGGTTTGCCGGCTACGAAGACCTGTATGACCTGCCACTCGCAGGTCTGGTCGGACAGCCCCATGCTGGAACCCGTGCGGGCAAGCTTCCGGAACGATCAGCCGCTCGAGTGGACCCGGGTTCACGATCTTCCCGACTTCGTCTACTTTAACCACAGCATCCACGTGAAAAAGGGCGTCGGGTGCGTGAGCTGCCACGGCCAAGTCGACCAGATGCCCTTGGTGTGGAAGCGGCAGACGCTTCAGATGGAGTGGTGCCTCGACTGCCATCGCCATCCCGAGGAGCACCTGCGTCCGCCCGAGCAGGTCTTTAGCATGACCTGGCAGCCGCAAGAAGACCAGCACGCCCTGGGGGCGGCGTTGGTCCGCGAAAACAAGGTTCGAAACCCGACGAGCTGCTCCGACTGTCACCGATAATGCGCAAGGACGGAGTGGGCGGAAAAGATTGGGCCGAACTGCGCGCCCGTTTGGAATCGGCTCGCGGACCCCGTTACTGGCGCAGCCTGGAAGAGGTCGCCGAGACCGACGCATTCCAAAAATTACTCGAGGACGAGTTCCCCTCCCAGACCTCGGAATGGAACGACCCTCCTCGGCCGACGCCGCTTCTTGAAGCTGATGGGGGCCTCGCTGGCCCTGGCCGGGGTCAGCTCCTGCACGCGCCAGCCCGCGGAAACAATCGTCCCTTTCGCCCGCACGGTCGAGGCGACAGTACCAGGCCGGCCACTTTATTTCGCCACTGCCGCTTCGTTGGGCGGCTTCGCCACCGGAGTGCTCGTCGAAAGCCACATGGGGCGTCCCACGAAGATCGAGGGCAATCCGCGCCACCCGGACAGCTTGGGAGCGAGCGACGCCATCACGCAGGCGTCGATCCTGGGCCTCTACGATCCCGACCGTTCCCAGGTCACGACGCGGGCGGGGCAAATCAGCAGCTGGCTGTCTTTCGTGGCTGCCCTCAGGCGCGAGATCGAAGGGCAGCGGCTTTCCGGGGGAGCCGGGCTGAGGATTCTCACCGAGACGGTAACCTCGCCGACCTTCGCCGGCCAGCTCAACGGCTTGCTTGAGGATTTCCCCGCGGCTCGTTGGCATCAATACGAGCCCGCCGCCCGCGACAGCGCTTTCGAAGGCTCGCAACTGGCCTTCGGAGAAGCGGTCAACACGGTTTACCACTTCGACCGCGCCGCAGTCGTTGTCTCGCTCGACGGCGACTTCTTGGGACAAGGGCCCGCGAAGCTTCGCTACACGCGCGACTTCACCGAAAAGCGCGCGTCCGGAGCGGCGGGCGAGGCCATGAACCGGCTCTACGTGGCCGAGGGCGCCCCCTCGATCACCGGGGCCATGGCGGACCATCGGCTGCGCCTTAAGGCCGGAGAAGTCGAGGACTTCGCGCGTTCGCTGGCCGGGGCGCTGGGAGTAGCCGGGCGAAAGCCGGAACACGAAGCCTCCCACTGGGGATCGTGGATCGCCCCTCTTGTCCGCGACCTCCAGAACCATCGCGGCGCGGCGATCATCTACCCCGGAGACGAGCAGCCGCCGATCGTTCACGCCCTGGCTCAGACGATGAATCGGGCGCTGGGCGCCGAGGGGCGCACCATAACCTGGACCGAAGCAGTCGAGGCGCGTCCCGAGAACCAGTTCGAGTCGCTTGCCGAGCTAGCACGCGAGATGGAGGCGGGCCAAGTTGAAGTGCTGCTCATTCTCGGCGGCAACCCGGTTTTCAACGCGCCGGCGGAGCTCGGCTTCGCCGAGCAGCTCGACAAGGTAGGGTTCCGCGCTCACTTGAGCCTCTACGAAGACGAAACCTCCGAGCTTTGTCACTGGCACGTTCCCCAAGCGCACTACTTGGAAGCGTGGAGCGACGCGCGCGCCTACGACGGCACGGCGACCATTGTCCAACCGCTGATTGCGCCGCTCTACGGTGGAAGGACAGCGCACGAATTACTGGCCGCAACCGCCGGCGCGGCGGAGCGCTCCGCTCACTCCTTGGTGCGAGAGTTTTGGCGAAGCAAAGCGCCCGCTGAGGATTTCGATCTGTTTTGGAAAACGGCTCTCCACGAAGGAGTGGTCAAGGGAACCAGCTCCGCCGCCAAATCGCCAACGCTGAGGGAAGGGTTGGATGCGCAACGCGGGCGGGCGGCAACTTCAAAGTTGTCCACCCTGGCCCAACCGGCGGGTCGCAGGCTGGAAGTGGTTTTCCGTCCCGACGCAAGTGTTTGGGACGGCCGGTTCGCCAACAACGGCTGGCTTCAGGAGACGCCGAACCCGATCACCAAGCTCACCTGGGACAACCCGGCTCTCATCAGCCCGGCAACGGCCGAACGTCTCGGGCTGGCCAATGAAGACGTCGTCGAGATGACGCTCGACGGCAGGAAACTCGAAGCCCCCGTCTGGGTCACCCCCGGACATGCCGACGACTCGCTCACCCTGCATCTGGGCTACGGCCGAACCCGCGGCGGGCGAGTGGCGGAAGGAGCCGGATTCAACGCCTACGCGATTCGAACCTCCAGCGGGCGTTGGTCGGCCCGGGGTCTCGAGGTCCGCAAGACCGGCAAGCGATACCGACTGGCCTGCACCCAAGATCATCACTCGATGGAGGGACGGCACCTGGTTCGCGCCGGCACGCTGGCCGAGTTCCAGCAAGATCCCCATTTCGCGCAAAAGCTCGACCACGGCGGCGGACACGAGCTGTCGCTCTACCCGGGCCATGAGTACGAAGGCTACGCCTGGGGCATGTCCATCGACCTCAACCGCTGCATCGGTTGTAACGCCTGCATGGTCGCCTGCCAGGCGGAAAACAACGTCCCCGTCGTTGGGAAGCAGGAAGTCATTCGCGGCCGCGAAATGCACTGGATTCGAGTCGATCGCTACTGGGAGGGGTCGCTCACGATCCGAAAACCTACTACGAACCGATCGCCTGCATGCACTGCGAGAGCGCGCCTTGCGAGGTGGTCTGCCCCGTCGGGGCGACGGTGCACAGCGCCGAAGGCCTCAACGACATGGTCTACAATCGCTGCATCGGGACCAGGTATTGTTCGAACAATTGCCCCTACAAAGTCCGCCGCTTTAACTTCCTGCACTACTCCGACTACGAAACGCCCAGTCTTAAACTGCTGCGCAACCCCGACGTCACCGTTCGCTCGCGGGGCGTGATGGAAAAGTGCACCTATTGCGTCCAGCGCATCAACGTAGCGCGCATCGAAGCTGAAAAGGAAGGCCGCAAGATCCACGACGGCGAGGTAACGACCGCCTGCCAGTCGGCGTGCCCGGCGCAGGCTATCGTCTTCGGCGATATCAATGACCGGAGCAGCCGGGTCGCGAAGTCTAAAGCCGACCCTCGCCACTACGGCCTGCTCACCGAGTTGAACACCCAGCCGAGAACCAGCTACCTCGCCCGGCTCACGAACCCCAACCCGGAGCTGGAGCCCGCCGCTGTCGAGCACCTCGAACACGCGCAGCAGGGTCATCGCGGGTCTGCTTCCGGCTTCGACCCTCAACCGAAGAAGAGGGCGGGCTAGGGATGGTTGAAGAGAAAACCGGCACGCCCGCCCTAGACGCGCCCGGTCCGGTCCTCGAGCCGGGCCACACCTACGGCAGCGTTACCGACAAGATCAGCTCGATCGTTCTAACGCAGCCGACATCTCGAACCTGGTTCATCGGCTTCGGCATAGCTTTCTCGTTGATGCTGCTGCTGTTTTACTCGATCGGCTACCTGCTGCTGAAGGGCGTAGGCATCTGGGGCCTCAACATCCCCGTCGGCTGGGGCTTCGCGATCATCAACTTCGTCTGGTGGGTGGGTATCGGTCACGCGGGCACGCTGATCTCGGCCATTTTGCTGCTTCTGCGCCAGGACTGGCGGACCTCGATCAACCGCTTCGCCGAAGCGATGACGCTGTTTGCCGTGGCTTGCGCGGGCTTGTACCCGCTGCTGCACCTGGGGCGGCCGTGGCTGGCCTATTGGATCCTGCCCTACCCGAACACGATGGGCGTCTGGCCGCAGTTTCGCAGCCCGCTGCTCTGGGATGTGTTCGCCATTTCGACCTACGCCACGGTGTCGCTGTTGTTTTGGTTCATCGGACTGATCCCCGATCTGGCGACGCTGCGCGACCGCGCCCACAGCCGTACGGCGCGGATCATCTACGGCATCTTGGCCATGGGCTGGCGCGGATCGGCCATTCACTGGTACCGCTACGAAACCGCCTATCTGTTGCTGGCCGGGCTGGCGACCCCGCTGGTGATCTCGGTCCACACGGTAGTGAGCTTCGATTTCGCCGTCAGCATAACTCCCGGCTGGCACACCACCGTGTTTCCGCCCTATTTCGTTGCCGGAGCGATCTACTCCGGTTTCGCCATGGTGATGACGCTGGCGATTCCCATCCGCAAGTTCTATGGCCTGGAAGGCTTCATCACCATGCGCCATCTCAACAATATGGCCAAGGTCCTTCTGGCGACGGGCATGATCGTCGGATACGGCTACATGATGGAGACCTTCATCGCCTGGTACAGCGGCAGCGCCTACGAGCAATTCATGGTCCTAAACCGCATGAAGGGGCCCTACGCGCCCTACTACTGGGCGCTGATTGTCTGTAACGTCGTCACGCCGCAAGTGCTGTGGTCCGGACGGGTGCGCCGCAGCGTCCCGACGCTGTTCGTGATTTCACTCGTCGTCAACGTCGGCATGTGGCTCGAGCGCTACATCATCGTCGTCACCAGCCTGCACCGGGACTTTCTACCCTCCTCCTGGGGCATGTATTCGGGGACGTTTTGGGATTGGTCGACTTACATCGGCACGATCGGGCTGTTCCTCACCCTGCTGTTCCTGTTTCTGCGGTTTCTGCCGATGATTTCCATCTTTGAGATGCGCACGCTGGTCGAGCGGCCCGAAGCGGCCCGCGAACCCCAAGAGACATGAGATGCCAGAGAGCCTAGCCACGCCGGCCGATGGGAGGGAGCCTCCGATCTGGGGGCTGATGGCGGAGTTCCATTCGCCCGACGAGCTGCTCAAAGCCGCCGAGCACAGCTACGAAGAAGGTTACCGGCGCATGGACGCCTACTCGCCGTTCCCCATCGAGGAGCTGGCCGAAGCCGTCGGCTACCGGCGGCGCATTCTGCCCTGGATCGTGTTGGCCGGCGGCGGCGTCGTGGGTTGTTTGGCCGGATTCTCGTTCCAGTATTGGGTCTCGGTCATTGAACTGCCGATGAACGTCGGCGGGCGTCCGCTCAACAGTTGGCCGTCGTTCATTCCGGTCACCTTTGAATGCACGATCCTGGGCGCCGCGCTGTCGGCGGTCTTCGGCATGCTGGCCCTCAATGGCCTGCCGAAACCCTATCACCCGGTGTTTAACGTCGAGCGCTTTGCGCTGGCCAGCCGCGACCGCTTTTTCCTCTCCATCGAAGCCGGAGATCGAAAGTTCGACCGCGAAGCCACGAAGCAGTTTTTACAGAGTCTCGATCCTCATGAGGTGGCCGAAGTTGCCGGCTGAGAGGGGACGAGCAGGGCCCGCGGGTGTGACGAAATCGACGCGGAGAACCGAATCGCGTGGGACGGGCGTCCTTGCCCGCGGACGAGCAGGAACGCTCCTCCGACGAGCGCGCTTGCATCGTCCAGAGTTGGCGAGAAAAGCGGACCATACCCGTGCGCGAGCCTGGAGCAAGGCCATCTGCTGCGCCGCGGCGCTCGTCGCGTTGCTCGGGTGCCGGCAAGACATGCACGACCAGCCTCGCTACGAACCTCTCGAGAAGAGCGCTTTCTTTGCCGACGGCCGATCGTCGCGCCTGCAAGTGCCGGGGACCGTCGCCCGAGGGCAGCTTCAGACCGACGACCACTTCTACCGCGGCCTCCAAGGCGAGCAGCCGGCGGCTGAGTTTCCCTTTCCTCTGACCCGCGCCGTCGTTGACTGCGGCCACGAGCGATTCGTCATTTTTTGCTCCCCTTGCCACGGACGCCTCGGGGACGGCGAGGGCATGGTGGCGCAGCGCGGCTTCCGCCGGCCGCCCTCGTATCACAGCGAGCGCCTTCGCGCGGAGCCGGTGGGGCATTTCTTCGACGTCGTCACGAACGGTCTCGGCGCCATGAGTGATTTCTCCGACCGCATCCCGCCCCGCGACCGCTGGGCCATCGTCGCCTACATCCGCGCGCTGCAGCTCAGCCGGTACGCCGCGCTGGGGAAGCTGCCTCTCGGCGTGCGCCGGGAGTTCGAACGATCCGAACAGCCATGAACGCCACCGCCACCCATCACCCGGCACTCGGGCAACTTGAGCGGCGCGCCCTGCGGGTCGGCCTCGCCGGGTCCGCCGTCTGCGGCCTCGGGGCCGCCTTCAACCTCGAACAGTTCCTGCGGTCGTACCTGCTGGGGTACTTATTCTGGATCGGCATCGTGCTCGGCAGTCTCGGGTTGGTCATGCTGCATCACCTGAGCGGCGGAGGGTGGGGGTTCGTCATTCGCCGCTGCTTGGAGTCGGCGACCCGCACTCTCCCCCTGATGGCCCTGCTGATTCTGCCGCTGCTCATGCGCCTGCCCGACCTCTACCTTTGGGCCCGGCCCGGGGCTCTCGCCCACGACGAGATCCTGGAGCACAAGGCGGCCTATCTGAACGTTCCCTTCTTTCTGGCGCGAACACTCCTCTACTTCGCCGTCTGGGGAGCTTTGGCGTACTGGCTGAACCGCTGGTCGAACGAACAGGACCGCTCGCCGAAGGCGGGCCTGGCCCGCCGGCTGGAGATGATCAGCGGGCCGGGACTAGCGGTGGTCGGCCTAACGGTAACGTTTGCTTCCGTCGATTGGGTGATGTCGCTTGAGCCGCACTGGTTTTCGACGGTCTACGGTCTGCTGTTCCTGGTCGGAGACGTGCTGGCCACGCTTGCCTTCGCCATTTGCATCGTGGCGCTGGTCCGCGACCGTCCCCCGCTGGCGAACGTGGCTTCGCGGGAACGGTTCCACGACCTGGGCAATCTGTTGCTGGCTTTCGTGATGCTCTGGGCCTACATCTCGTTTTCTCAGTACCTGATCATCTGGTCCGGCAATCTGGCGGAAGAGATCCCCTGGTACCTGCACCGGACGTCGACAAGCTGGTCGACGATCGCCGTGGTGCTCATCGTGTTCCACTTCGCCCTGCCTTTCGTGTTGCTGCTTTCCCGGCGCACCAAGAGAGGGGTGGCCACGCTGGTGACCGTCGCGGTATTGGTGCTCGTCATGCGCCTGGTCGATCTTTTCTGGCACGTGGCGCCGGCGTTTCATGAAACCGAGTTGGTGATTCATTGGATGGACCTGCTGGCGCCGATCGCGATCGGCGGCCTGTGGCTCGCCGGTTTTGCCCGGCAACTGAATTCCCGGCCGCTGGTCCCGCTGCACCACCCCTCGCTGGCCGAGGCGTCGGAGGCGGGAGTCGAGCCATGAAAATCGAGGACCAAATGGACGACAGCTCGCCGAACACGGGGTACGAAACTTCGGACGTCGATCCGAAGCCGGTCATTTGGTTCGGGGTCGCCCTAGCCGCGATGGTGGCCGTCACCATAGCCGCGATGGCCTGGATGTTCGATTACCTCGGCGCCCGAGAAGACCGGCTTGACGCCTCCGGCTCGCCCTTGGCCGACACGCGCGAGCGGCCCGCGGTGCCCCAGCTGCAGGTCACCCCCTCGAGCGACCTGACTCAGCTGCGCGCCCGGGAGGATGCGCTCCTAAACAGCTACGGGTGGGTCGACCGGCAGGAAGGTCTGGTGCGCATCCCGATCGAGCGGGCCATGGAAATCCTGGCCGCGCGCGGCCTGCCGGCTCGGCCGGGCGGCGGAGGCTCCGCGGGAGAGTGATGCTCGGACCGGCGACATTTCCCCGACTGGCCAAACGGCGGCCCGCGGCGGCTCACGCCCTGCTGGCTCTGCTCTCTCTGGCCGCGCTTCCGGCCGGTGGCCCGCTAACCGCGCAGACCCTCCCGGCAAGTACGCTGCCTTCGGCCCTGCGCGGCGTGGGACTCGACCAAAATCTCGGCGCCCAAGTCCCCCGTGACCTCATCTTCCGCGATGAACAAGGCGACCCGGTTTCGCTCGGGCGCTATTTCGGGGACAGACCCGTGATTCTGGCGCTCGTCTATTACGAATGTCCAATGCTCTGCTCCTTGCAGCTCGGCGGCCTGGTGCGCAGTCTGCGGGCGCTGACATTGAATCCCGCCGAAGACTTCGAGGTCATCACGATCAGTTTCGATCCCGGGGAAACCCCGGCCGTCGCCGCGCAAAAGAAGGCGGCCTACCTCGAGCGATACGCCCGCGCCGGAGCCGAAAGCGGATGGCATTTCCTGACCGGCGCCGAGGAATCCATCGAGGCGCTCACCCGAGCCGTCGGCTTTCGCTACGCCTACGACCCCGAGACCGATGAATATTCGCACGCCGCCGGCATCGTAGTGCTGACGCCCGAGGGACGCATTTCCCGCTACTTCTACGGCATCGAATATCCGGCGCGAGACTTGCGCCTCGGCCTAGTCGAGGCTTCGGGGAATCGGATCGGCTCGTTCGTCGACCAGGCGCTGCTGTTCTGCTTCCACTACGACCCTCTGGAGGGCAAGTACAACCTGGTCATCATGAACGGGCTGAGGGTGGGCGGATTAGCCACGGTTTTCATCCTCGGCGGGTTCGTCATTAACGCCCTGCGGAGGGATCGGCGGAACAAGGTGAGCCCGTCGTGAACCGAAAACGGAGGGCGCCATGCGGCCTTGATTTCCGTCAGGGGCTGCCGGCGTAGGCACCGAAACACTATGGGAGAAGGATTTCCGCTCTTTCCCGAACAGGCCTCGACGATTGCCGAGGGCGTCGACCAGCTCTACGTCTTTCTCGTCGCGGTCAGCGGTTTCTTTTCCATACTGATCTTCGTCCTGATCTTCTACTTCGCCATTCGATATCGGCGCCGCTCGGATCTCGACATGCCCCGCCCGATCCACGGCTCGACGGCTTTGGAGATTTTCTGGAGCGCCGTTCCCTTCGTGATCGTCATGGTGATGTTCGGCTGGGGCGCCACCCTGTACTTCAAAAACTCGCGGCCGCCCCAGGGCGCGATGGATGTGCACGTCGTCGGGAAACAGTGGATGTGGAAGATCCAACACCCCGAAGGTCGCCGCGAGATCAACGAACTGCACGTCCCGCTGGGCCGTCCCGTGCGGCTCATCATGACCTCGGAAGACGTCATTCACAGCTTCTATGTGCCGGCGTTCCGCGTCAAGATGGACGTCCTTCCGGGACGCTACACCACAGCCTGGTTCGAGGCCACCAAAACAGGTGAATTTCATCTTTTCTGCGCCGAATATTGCGGCAACGAACACGCCCGCATGGGAGGCGCCATCCACGTTATGGAGCCGCACAACTACGACCTCTGGCTCAGCGGGGCCAAGGCCGGCGAGTCGATGGCCGAGATCGGGGAACGACTTTTCCACGACCTGCGCTGCGACACCTGCCACCGGCCCGACGGGGGGGGCCGCGGACCCACGCTGGAGGACGTCTTCGGCCGATCCGTCGCCTTGAGCGATGGGCAGACCGTGACCGCCGACGAAGCCTACCTTCGCGAGTCGATTCTGCGCCCCAAGGCGAAACGCGTCGCCGGCTTTCAGCCGGTCATGCCGACCTTTCAAGGGCAGGTCAGCGAAGAGCAAGTCATGGAAATCATCGCCTACATCAAGTCCCTAGCGAGCGCGGACGAAAGGAGGTTGGCCCGGTGATCGCGACAGCCCCGGCCCCTACGGCCGTCGAGCCGCGGGAGCACTATCTAAACGACGGCTATGGCGTCAAATCCTGGTTGCTCACGGTCGACCACAAGCGGATCGCGTTGCTCTATCTGGCCTCGATCACGTTTTTCTTCGTCCTGGGCGGAACCTTCGCCGTTCTGGTGCGGCTCGAGCTGGTGACGCCCGAGGGCGACCTGATGCGCTCGGAGACCTACAACAAGATGTTCACCATGCACGGTCTCATCATGGTGTTCTTCCTTCTGATCCCCTCGATCCCGGCCGTGTTGGGAAACTTCCTGCTCCCGATCATGATTGGGGCCCGAGACCTCGCTTTCCCGCGCCTCAACCTCGCCAGTTGGTACGTCTACACGTTGGGCGGCCTTTTTACGCTCGGAGCTGTAACCACCGGCGGCGTCGACACCGGCTGGACGTTCTATACGCCCTACAGCAGCACGTATTCGAACAGCGCTGTCGTCGCCACCGCCGTGGGGGTCTTTATCGTCGGCTTTTCGTCGATCCTTACCGGGCTGAACTTTATCGTCACCATCCACAAGATGCGCGCCCCCGGGTTGACCTGGTTTCGGTTGCCGCTGTTCGTCTGGGCGCACTACGCCACCAGCCTGGTCATCATGCTGGGGACGCCGGTGCTGACCGCCGCGATTATGCTGGTGGGCCTCGAACGCACGTTCGGCATAGGAATCTTCGACCCGGCTCTCGGC
Source organism: Bryobacterales bacterium (assembly GCA_965206025.1). Classification (GTDB taxonomy): domain Bacteria; phylum Acidobacteriota; class Terriglobia; order Bryobacterales; family UBA6623. The sequence goes on from CBDBIU010000005.1 coordinate 2,174,327, forward strand.
GGCGACCCCGTTCTCTTCCAGCACCTGTTTTGGTTTTACTCTCACCCGGCGGTCTACATCATGATCCTGCCCAGTATGGGAGTGATCAGCGAGCTGGTTACCTGCTTTTCGCGCAAGCGCATCTTCGGCTACAACTTGATCGCCTTTTCGAGCTTGGCGATCGCCGCATTGGGCTTTCTGGTCTGGGGACATCACATGTTCGTCAGCGGCCAGTCGGTCTACGCCGGCATCGTTTTCTCGTTCCTGAGCTTCTTCGTGGCCATCCCCTCGGCGATCAAGGTCTTCAACTGGATGGCCACTCTCTACAAGGGTTCGGTGTCTTACGATACGCCGATGCTCTACGCCATGGGCTTCATCGGCCTGTTCACGATCGGCGGCTTGACGGGGCTTTTCCTCTCTACGCTGGCGATCGACGTGCATGTCCACGACACCTACTTCGTCGTCGCCCATTTTCACTACATCATGGTCGGCGGCGCGATCATGGGCTATCTGGGCGGCCTCCATTTCTGGTGGCCGAAAATCTCGGGACGGCTCTACCCCGAGGGCTGGGGACGGTTCTCGGCGCTGGTGATCTTCGTCGGGTTCAACCTGACCTTTTTCCCGCAATTCATCCTCGGCTATCTGGGCATGCCCCGCCGCTACCACGTCTACCCCGAGGAGTTCCAGGTGCTGAACGTCATGTCGTCGGCCGGCGCGTCGATTCTGGCGGTAGGCTACCTGATTCCTCTGATCTATCTGGTCTGGTCCATGCGCTACGGACCGCGAGCGGAAGCAAACCCCTGGGGAGCCACAGGACTCGAGTGGAAAACGGCGTCGCCGCCGCCGAAAGAGAACTTTGAGCAAACCCCCGTCGTGACCGAGGAGGCTTACGACTACGCCCGGGAAGGGGAAGGCGATGTCAGCAGGCTCAACCGCGCTCTCTCATCAGTTTGAGGACGCCGAGCAGCAGCGCGAGGCCGCCACGCTCGGGCTGTGGACCTTCCTGTTGACCGAGGTGATGCTGTTCGGCGGTCTGTTTGCGGGCTACACCGCCTACCGCGCCGCCTATCCGCAGGCGTTCATTCTCGGCAGCGCCCAGCTCGACGTGATGCTCGGGGGCGTCAACACCGCCGTGCTGATCTGCAGCAGTTTGACGATGGCCCTGGCGGTTCGCAGCGCACAGCTAGGGAAGCGCCAAGCGCTGATCGTCTTCCTGCTGCTGACCATCCTGTTCGGCTCCGCCTTTCTGGGCATCAAAGGTGTCGAGTACGCACACAAATTCCACGAGCATTTGGTTCCCGGTCCCGGCTTTCGCTTTGCATCGCCCCACGCCGGTCAAGTGCAACTGTTCTTCTCATTCTATTTCGCCTTGACCGCCACGCACGGCGTTCACATGATCGTGGGTCTCGGCCTGCTGGGCGTATTGGTCTACCAGGCGAAAAAGGGGCGGTTCACACCGGCCTACAACTCACCGGTCGATCTCAGCGGTCTGTATTGGCATTTCGTCGATATCGTCTGGATCTTCCTCTACCCCTTGCTGTACCTTCTAGGCCGACACTAATGTCCCAACATATCGTCTCCCTCAAAACCTACGTCGCCATCTTTTTGGCCCTGCTGGCCCTCACCGCCACGACGGTCGCGGTCGCCTATCTGGATCTGGGACGCCTGAACACCGTCGCGGCCCTGGTCATCGCCTTTACGAAAGCCCTGCTCGTAGCTCTGTTTTTCATGCACCTGTGCTACAGCAGCCAACTAACCAAGATCGTCGCTGCCGCCGGACTCGCTTGGCTTGCGATTCTTCTCGGCCTCACGATGGGCGACTACCTCACCCGCGACTGGATCGAGCAGCCGGAAGGCTGGGTCGGCATCAATGCCACCGGGCCGCTTCCGCGAGGTCACTAGCGCTCGACCGGGGACCGTCCCGAGAGCCTCGCTACTCCTTTTTTTAGCCCAGGAATTGTAAGCTAAGTTATTAAATTTGCTTGGCTTGCCTTACAATTGGCTTTGTTTGGTAATTCTCTTCAGTGAGTCTGGTTCCACGGGCGAAAAAAGGCATCGGAAGGGCCCGGGCCCTGACGGGCACGGCTGTTTCGCGTGAGGATAGTTGTCCCGACCGTTCGGCCTCGACAGTCGGCTTGGCGAACATAACAGCGCCGCCTTCTACTCGTTTTCTTCGGCATTGGAATTGTAGGTTAAGTTATTGCTTTCATTATTGTTTATGTCCAAATTGGCTTTGTTTGGTAATTTTCTTGAGCCAGTCGGTTCCGCGAGCGAAAAAAGCCATCGGAAGGGCCCGCGGCCTGACGGGCACGGCTCTGTCCCGTGGCGCCACCGGACCTGACTTCCTGGGGACGGCCTCCCGCGGCTATTCTATCGCGGAGGCTAGGATTTCCCTGGACAGAGGCCCAGAGGTTACTGAAAACAAAAGATGTTACCTGCCGTGACCGGAAGATTGGAGTCGGTCGTTTGCATTCCTGGCCGGCAGGAGTACCGGTCGGCACTCGAAACGAGGACCGCCAAAAGTGTCGGTCGCTACCAGGGCCAATCGTGGCTGCGGTCGAGCCATCTCGTTCTCAGAGGAAACGGCCGCAGGTCTGGGCCAAACGACGGCCCAGGCCTGCGCTACGGGACTTCCGGGGGGGAGGCCTCCCGCGGCTATTCTATCGCGAGGCCTTAGGAATCCCCTGACCATCACCCGATAAACCACTGAGACAACAATATGTTGTGGACCGTGACTGGCGGATTGCAGTCGGAGCGAGAGAGGAGCGGCGGGAATCCTCGTACTTGGTGAGCGAACTACGATCTGACGTCGGCAAGAAATGCGGGCTTGTAGAAAACGACCGCAGGTCTGGGCCAAACGGCGGCCCAGCCCTGCGCTACGAACTACTCCTTTTCCTCGCCCAGGAATTGCAAGGTAAGTTATTGAACTCGCTTGGCTTATCTTACAATTGGCTTTGTTTGGTAATTCTCTTCAGTGAGTCTGGTTCCACGGGCGAAAAAGGCCATGTGAGGGCCCCGCGCCCTGACGGGCACGGCTCTGTCCGCTGGTTAGCCGCGAAGGCAGTGGTCCTGACAGTTCGGCCTCAACAATCGGCTTGGTGAACCTAACCGCACAGAGCCCCAGGCGGGAGCCCGCGGGCCCCGCAGCCCAGCGGGTACAATTTTCGTCGCGGTTTTCTCCTTGGGCCTGACTTCCGGGGGGCGGCCTCCCGCGCCTATTCTATCGCGAGGTCTCAGGAATCCCCTGAACATCACCAGAGAAACTACTGAAACAAAGTATGTTGTGGGCCGTGACTTGCGGTTGGCAGTCGGAGCGACAGCGGCGTGGCGGGAATCATCGTACTGGTCAGCAAGCTACGATCTCACGTCGGCAAGAAATACGGGCTTGTGGGAAAAGGCCGCAGGTCTGGGCCAAACGACGGCCCAGGCCTGCGCTACGGGAAACGGGCGGTGGAAACGGCTGCAACTCTTTTGTGGCATTCGTTCCAAAGGCTGGATGAGACCTCGCGCGGCGGCATCTGCCGCGCAACTCCCCGCGTGAAGCTGTAGGTCCCTACTTCTTCGCCGCGAGCAGAGTCCCTTCGGGGTCGAGAGCGACTTGAACGGGGTTGCTGTCGAGAATCGCCTCGAATGGAGTAACCTCGCCCGTGGTTTCGACGACGTGGACTAGCGGTTGACCATTGCCGGTTCGGATCGAGAGCGGGACCGGCACGCTAAAGTAGGCCGGCACGTTTTCTTGGCGGATTTCACCGGAAAGAATCACCCCAGGACGTTTTTTTCGAACTCCGTACGCGAGCTCGAGAGTAGGAACGCCTGTGGAGTACACCCACTGGTCGAAGAAGTCTTTCAACTTTGGATCGCTCGAATCGGGAGGAACAAAGCGCACCGCTTCACGCCGGAAATCTTCGGTGGACATGCGTTTGAGCTTGTAGCGGTCCGCCATATCGCGCAGAAGCTTGAGGAACTGCTTGTCACCGATCATGCCGCGCAGCATGTGGAGAACCCAAGCCCCTTTTTCATAGACGATAATTCGCCGCGCATGGGGGGAGCGGGAGGAGCTGAGGCGGGGCCCCAAAACAATGGCTCCCGCGCTCTCGACGGTTGCTCCGGCATCGTCCTTACTCAGCAAGCGAGCCTTGAATTCCTCGAGCACGCGGTTGAGGGCATTCTTACCCATTCGGTGTTCGAGGAACATCAGCGACGAGTAGGTCGCCAAGGCTTCCATCATCCAACTGTCGGCCGAGTCTTCGGCAGTCAACAGATTGCCCCACCATTGGTGCGCAAGCTCGTGAGGTCGCACGAGTTCAGCGTGGAAAAGCCGTTCGCTAGCAGGCAAGCCGGCAAGAGGCGGGTCGCCGCGCTTGAAATAGCTAAGCGTAGAAGCGTAAACAAGCCCAGCGAAGCCTTGGCTGAACTCGCCTGCGATGGGGGAAATAGTGATATCGGACGAAACCGGCGGACCGAATCGTTCGACAAAGAAGGCCAGCGTTTCGGCACTATGATCCGCAACGTCCTCAAGACGATCAACGGGGCTAAGAATCTTCGGTCGAGCTAATTTCGCGAGCACGGACGTGGGCGCGGCCGCGGAAGGTGTCCTTCTCCCACGCCGCACGAGGCTGGGTTCGGTCACGGCAATGGCGTCCGGCAAGGGGTGTTGTTGCCCGGCCGGCTGGTTGGCGCACACCACTAAGCGGTAAGGCCCCACGTCGCGGGAAGCTTTCTTGTAAAGGCCCAGATTGAAGCCCGCCAGCAGAATCGGTGAGGCCGTCTGGAACCGGGAGGTCGTGACGCCTTCGTGGGTGGATTGCTCGACCAGCCGGCCTGTAGCAACCAGATCCAACCCTTGGGGGTGATGAAAAACAAGTTCGAACAGCGTAAACTTCCCGAAACGGCGCGGATACCATGATCCTCGATCACCGACGTAATGGACGCCGTCGCCCGTCTTGGCGACGATCCGACCCTGGTAGTGAAACTCGATTTCGTGGCTCGAATCGGGTTCGCGTTCGGCGGGTAGTACAACCGCGACTAGGCTGTTTTGCCGACGGCGAGCTTCGCTCGATAGCGGTTGGCCGAACTGGATGAACTCGACAGGCCTTCCGTCGAGCAGGACCTTGCTTACGCGGAGCCGCTCTGAAATCTCTAACACAGCTATTCGCTCATCCGAGCGGTTGGTCGCGAGGGTGGCCGCGGCTATGGCCTTCATGTCGAGATCGGTGGACAGCCGGGAAGTAATACGGTAGTTCTCCAGGCGGCCCTCGGTCGAGATCGGCGGCTCGCGGCCCTCCCGAAAACTGCGTCCCTGAAAACGGCACCACGTCTCGTAGTATTGGCGCTTTTCCCGCCAAACGGTTTGTCCGATGTGAATCTGCTCCGGCCTGCGAGGATCGACGAGCACGTCGAATTGACCGAGGGGGCCGCCAGCCACCGTGGCGCTAAAGAACCCCGATTGAGGGTCGAGGGACGAAAAGGTGTCCAAAAGTATCCGTAGCTCGACGTTGGGGAGCATCGCTTCAAGCACCGGTGACCAGTGATCGGCGAGACGCTCTCCTGCTTTCGGATCGGCCTTGTTGAACTCGTTAGCGGCCAGAGCGGAGCGAAGAACCGCAGCTGTGTCATCAGTGAAAAACATCACGGCCTGGCGAAATTTTTCGTTCAGCACCGGCTGTGAGGTGAAGCGATTCAGGGAGCGTCGCTCCCGACGGGTAGGGGGAATAAGGATCAGCTCCCCCTCGTCGCTTGCAGAGTCTGCAATGAAGAGGGCAGCGAGGATGCGACCACCCACCGGGCGAGCGAAGATGAGGCGGCCGTCACTAAAGTAAAACTTGAAGTCTTCCCGCTCAAGAAAAAGATCGCGAACGCGATAACACTGGGCCGCATCAAGAGAGAGCCGACCGATCTCCGCCAGCTTCTCGGTCGCTGTGGCGGCTGTCAGTTCGAGGGCGGCGAACAGCAGAGCCGCCATGGGAAGGAAGGCCCGCACCTCTTCATGTTAGCGTCCGCGGACGCGAGGATTCGGACAGCTAGCCGGCGAGGCGCTTTCTCGCGAGGTGGCGAGCGTATCGGGTGCTTCGACCGCGAGCTCAGAAAAATGCGGGCCAGACGGGAGCGACACGATTTGACCGCCTTGCGGTTTCCGGAACATTCGGGGTGATGGACCGCGTGTTGCTATGATTTGGGTGTCGAGGAAAAGTCCATGAACAATGACACCCCGCTTGCTACGTTCTACTCGATTATCGGATGCACGCTGTTGGCGCTGGTAATTACTCATGTCCGTGAGATTTCGGGCAAGGAGGCCATGCCGATTTTCATGGCGGCGATGGCGGGTGGGGTCGTGGTTGGGGAGATCGTCGAGCGGTTAAAAAAAAGGTGGGAGACGCCATAGGGGCGGAGGCCGAGCGTCCTAGCCCGCTTTTCTCACCAGGTGGCGAGGCGAAGTGCGTGAGAAGCCCGTCAGTACAAGGCGCGCGCTGCTCAGCGACTCATTTCCTAAGGAATGCGAGCGTACTTGAACCCTACGTTGAGCACGGTGAGCAAGCTAACGTTTCATCCTGTTCGTGGCTACCGCACACCCTGGTCATGCGCGAATCGCGGGTGCGACGAGCTAGTAGTGACAGGGCCAAATCCAGGAACAACCATTGCGCTCATGGCCCGATGACGAGCTTCCTCATTCGATCGCGGTGCTCGGCCCTCTCGGAAATCAACGGCGGCGCCCTGGCTAATTAGAACAGTGTGGAATTCCACTCTGGGCTGCGATCCCGCGCAGCAATATACCGTCGTTTCAGTATCTTGGACCGCCCAGAGCGACTGGGCGAAACGCACGCGATCGATGTCCTCTCAACACCAGCCTGGGAAGGGGCGTTTGACTTCTCAACCCGACCCCTCTGTTTCTATCGTGATTCCCGCCAAGAATGCCGGGGAGGAGTTTGCGTTGACCCTGGAAGTCATTCGCTCTCAGGCCGATATCGCGCCTGAAATCGTCGTCGTCGACTCGGGGTCGACGGACTCGACGGTCGCGCTGGCGCGGCGGTTTGGCGCCCGCGTCTTCGAGGTCCCGCCGGAATCTTTTGACCATGGCCGGACCCGCAACCTTGGCTTGTCTAAGGCTTCGGGCGAGTTTTGCGTCCTGCTCTCGCAAGACGCCGTCCCGGTCGGTGAGACGTGGCTGTCTAAGCTGCTGGAACCTTTCTCCGACAGTCACGTAGCGGGAGTCTCCGCTTGTATCGTCCCCCGCGAGGATGCCGACCCCATGGGGCGTTGGGAAACCGAGTCTCATCGCGAACTCATGGGCAACTTCGTTCAAAAGTACCGCCTTCAATCGAGGGACTGTTTTTCATCTCTCATCCGCGAGGAACGATTGCGGGTGACTTGCTTCAACAACGTCTGCTCCGCGCTTCGTCGAAGCCTTTGGGAAGAGCTGCCTTTCCGCCCGGGGGGCTTCGCGGAAGACATGGACTGGGCGGCGCGAGCCCTCGCCGCGGGTCACCGAATTGTTTACAACCCGCGCGCCCGAGTCGTCCACTCCCACAACCGCCCGCCAAGCTATCATCTGCAGAGACACTACATCTCGAACAGGATCGTTCCTCGAGTCATTCAGTGGGACCCTCCTAGTCCGGCCATCCGCGACGACCTCGAGCTTGCCTATTTGATCCGCTCTCTGCGGACGGAGGTCGCCTTTTTGGCAAAAGAGAAGGTGGCCGATTTTCAGCGCATAGAGGAACTCAGGCCCTCGATAGCCGCCGGTACGCCCGGCCAATCTCTGCTGTCGGCCTTGGGGCTAGAGCACGGCGTGCCCGACTACCCGGAACACGAAATTCGGCGGTCGTTTTACTTCCAACTGGCGAGGATTTCGCGCTCCGAGATAAGTGTTGAAGCCGATCAGATGGAAGACTTGCTCGAGAAGGTGCTGGCAAGAATTATCGGAGAAACGCTGGGATCTTACTATTTCTGGTGCGAGCGCAATCGATGTGTGTCTGAAAATCTGCAAAAGCTTGACCGCTCGCTATGCCGGGAGGGGCAGCGGGATTTCCGCCGGTGGGAGGAGATAGAACGTTTGCTGGAGAACCGAGCGGGGGGGCAGGGCGACTTCTCCCCAGGAATGCGAAAATCGGGCCGTCTAGAGCAAACGGCTCAGCGTTGGGCCAGGCGATTCCGGGCGCATATCCGCAACTCGGGCGTCGGCTCCGCCGAAAGCTGGGCGGAACACCCGTCGCGGACGGCGCTGATGCTGATCCCGCTTGGCGTCAAGGGACGGATCAATCGGCTGGCGCGGAAACCTCTATTCGACCTGAGCGTGTATGAACCGTTCGCTGCTCGAGGCGTCTTTCGGCAGGATATCGTTTTGGAAATCGCATATTTCGATGATGACACCGGGGACCAGCCACGGCTGAGGATCCAAACGCCGCACCCGGGCGTCGGCAACCTTGGGCTGATGGCACAACTTGTGGGCGCCGGGAGCGATTCCGACTGGGAGGTTTCCGTGCTGGTGACCGATAGCCCCGCGAAAACGAGTGTGAATCCGGCCGCTCTGAGGCGTCGAAGCAGTGCGAACGGCGATCTACACGCTCGGCTGGGGATCAGTCCGCACAAGCAACTGATTTTCTTCGACGTCCTCTGGTTCATGGCCGAAAGCGTGGCGCCGATCGCCGCGGAACTAGCGAAGATCCGGGAGAGTGAGGATTTTCACTTCCTCGCAACGGTCGAAGATGGCCAAGCCGACGCCTTCCGGCGGGCCCTGCGGACCCGGGCCGTGGAACATCACTTCACCCTCGTTGATAGCGAGGGCGACCGATTGCAAGATTCGTTGGCAAGCTCAACAGTTGCTGTCTTCCCGTGGTCGATCGATTACCGGCCCTCGCTTCCGCGCGCGGCGATCACGAGGAAAATCCCAGTCGTGGGTGTTTACGTAGAGACCTTCGGCCAGAGTTCAAGGAGTGAGCACGGTTTTCGCGATCGGACGACATCCGCCCTGACTGCGCAGCTACCGCGTGTGCTTCAAGAATGCTTGAGCAGCCCGGACCCGAAGGCCGCCTAGAAGGGCGCTTCTTCCGATGACCCAACCGCCGCACCCGGACAATGATCGCGGGTTGATCCTCATGTATCACCGCGTTGCTGAGGTCGACTCGGACCCCTGGGGCTTGTGCGTTAGTCCACGGTATTTCTCGGAGCAAATGGAAGTATTGAAGGAATACGGCACGCCCCTTGATCTCTCCCGGTTCGTGCAAGCTTTGCGCGGCGGTCATCTGCCGCCTCGTCCGATCGTGGTCACCTTCGACGATGGCTACCTAGACAATCTTTCCGCTGCGGCGCCTTTGTTGGAACGATACGAAGTGCCAGCGACCGTTTTTCTGGTGAGTGGGGCTATAGGGCGAGGGCGCGAGTTCTGGTGGGATGAGCTGGAACGGGTTCTGCTCCACCCAGGCTCGCTTCCGAGGGACCTACAGCTAACCGTCGGCGGCAATGTTCAGTCCTGGAGTCTGGCGGGAGCCGCCGACTATGATTCGGATTCTTTTCTTTCCCATCGCGGCTGGCGCGCCCTCTCGCCAGACGATCCGACTCCTCGCCACGGTCTCTTCCGTTCCCTCTATTTCTTGTTGCAGCCCTTGGCGGCGCACGAGCGTCTAAGACTGATGGATGATCTGCTGGCCTGGGCCGGTGGAAAGCCGAGTGCCCGCTCTGAGTGTCGGCCAGTGACGGTTGAAGAAGCCGTCGCCTTGGGGGAAGCGGACCTAGTCGGAATAGGCGCGCATACCGTGACGCACTCCTTGCTGTCGGCCCTGTCTCCCTCTGAGCAATCCTTCGAGATCCGGCGCGGCAAGGAGGCTTTAGCCAGGATTTCCGTTTTGGCCTTGGCACGGCCACAGTATACATCCGCGCCGGCCCGAATGCCACGTCTTTTCGCGCTGAACCCTGCACATCCCCTCCGCCGGTAGGCGCCAGGGCTCGTCCGTCCGCTCACAGACGTTGATTGCGCGGCCTGAACGGCGCTGCGGCCGACACTGCTCCCTGCCAAACCTTTTTGGAGCCGAAAACTGTTGATCCTAGCCCGGTCAACGCTACCCGCTCGGCAGCGGCAGCGCCCAGATCCTGTGCAGCATGTCACCGAACAGCCGCCGGTTCAGATGCCCCTCGGCCAGCAGCAACCAGTAGTAGCGGGCATGCTTGACCAGCCGCCCGCCGGTCTTCATCAGCCGCTGCTGCAAGCTCGTCAGCGACCAGCTCTTGATGCTTGGTGGCAGTCCCAGCCGCCGCCACAGGTTGCCGAGGTTGTAAGCCAGGACGCTGAGTTGCAAGCGAACTTCGTTCGCGCGAAAACGATGGCACGACAACCGTGTCCAATTCGTGGCCTGCTTGCCTTCCTTGATCCACTGCTCGGCCGTGCCGCGCTTGTTGTAAAAGCGCACCACCGAGCGACTGGGCCGGGTCATGTTGGTGACGATGAAGCCGGGTTGCGCGAACAGTTCGCCCGGGTGGTGCTCAACCTTCGCTACGATGCGCCGCGGTTTGCTCCAACTGGCGGCCTGATAGCGGAAGCTCTTGTAGCGCACCAGGGGCTTGGCGCTCGGCCTGCCCGGTGGCCGAAACAGGATGTCCTCGATCTCCAACTCCAGGCTCTTGTTGGCCGGAATGCGAATGGCGTACTGTACTCCGCGTTCCTCCGAAGCCTCATAAACCTCCGGCTTGGCAAAGGCCGCATCGCCCCGGAAGGCGACCTGCTTGCCCGCAGCCTGTTGGCGCTCGATCTCCGGCAACAATAGCTCATCCCAGTCGTCGGCGCTGTGCACGTTGCCTGGACGCAGCTTTGCAGCGAGGCAATCACCATGACCGTTGAACAAAAGCAACGGATGGTAGCAGACCGACTCGAAGTGTCCGTTGTAGGCACTGCCTTCCTGTTGGCCATGGACCGGACTCTCGGTGGAGTCCATGTCCAGAACGACCCGCTCGGAGTCGTCGAACGCCTCCGCTTGCCCGACCAGCTCTCGGTTCAGCGCCATCAGCCCCAGCAGGTTCTCTTCGCTCGCCAGCATCTCCGTCTCGAAGCCGTGCAGCGTCGAGGTCAAGGCCGCACCGCGATCCCAGATCTTCTGCGAACCGATCAGCCGAAACGTCGGATCGATCGAAACCCGCTCGGCGTCGTTGAGGTCCTCGTAGCCCGCCAAGCGGCTGTAGACCGACTGCCGCAACAGATCAGCGAGCGTGAACTGCTTGTTTGTGCCTTGCCGGGAGTCGCTGAGATGCTCGTCAATCAGTTCTCCGAGACCGAGCCGTTCGTCCAGTTCGCGAACCAAAATCAGGCCACCATCAGAAGTGACGTGCGATCCCTGGAAATCGACTTTCAACAAGCCGTTGAAACTTAGCTGGAATGGCTTGGTTTGTTTTTCACCCATTGGGTGTTGGCCTCCATGGCGTCCTCATCGGGCTCTAGCCCCTATGAATAAAGACGCTCAAGGCCGCTGGAAGGTCGGGATGTCAAACATCAAATTGAAAATGCGGGTTTAGAGGAACTACTGGGTCGCCCCGTAAGCCATTTCTCATACCCCTACGGTGGCCTGACTTCCGAAACCGTCGCCCTCGTGAGAGAAAATCGGTTTAGCTGTGCGGTCACCACCGCCGGCGTACCCGTCGAGCACTGGGCTGATCCGTTGCAGTTGCCCCGCGTCCCGGTTGAAGATTGGAATGGCGATGAGTTCGCCAAGCGGCTCTCCGGGTGGTCTACCCCGCCGTGACCGGGCCGGTTAAGATAAACCGATCATTCAAAGTGCCTTCGCACCGGAAGGCTCTGCAATAGCTAGCCTGGCGAGCCGAGGGCGTCAATGAACTCCCTCCGCACTTTCTCTACCAGCTCAATGGCTCTGTGAGCACACTCCTTGGCTTTCATTCGGGCTGCTTCAGTCAAACAGTAATCGAAGGCTTCTACTAGCTGACGGTCAGTCATGCTGTCGGGGTTAAACGCGACCTCCCAACCGATGGTTTCCGCCTGTTGCCGGACCTTGCTGCCGCCCCTGTGAGGATCGATGGCAATCGCCGGCACCCCATTCTTAAGTGCCAGAACCATTCCGTGCAAACGAGTCGTTACAACCAAATCCGTCCGGGCAATTAAGGACTCAATCTCCGCCGAACTTCGGAGACCGGCCAAATTATTGGGAAGGCGCGTGTCGATTTCGATGATTGAAGCATCTCGCTGGGAAACGAGCTTACGAATGGCATCGTTGGCTGCGGCATGCATTACCCGATCGGGAAATTCCGGTTCCGGCTCTACCGGGATGACTCCGACCACGGGCACCAGCGGTGAGCTAGAAGCAATCGCAATCTCGGCCCGGGTGGCCCGGGAACTGTCTCTTTCCAAAAGGCGATCGAACGGGTTTCAAATATCGGCTCTTCTGGGATTTTAGTGGCTGGCGGCGGTGAGTGACGGATCCCTCGCCACTGTGAGGCCGACCTCCCGGAGCCTGCTTCGGTGCCATTCAAGGGCTTCGTGACAACTCTACGGCCCCCAAGGCCGGGCGGCGACTGCGTTGGCCAAAAAGAATTACTGATAAACAAAGGGTTACGAGTAGAGCAAGGCTGCTGGCAGGTAGTCGTACAGTCTCCCGAAGGCTGTGAAATGCGGATCCACAACTGTCATCCAGTGGCCACACTCAAAGAGATAACTCCCTGTTTATCAGTGTCTTATTCCCTTTACGAGTTGCCCACGACCGGACTGGCGTGTAGGGTATTTGGGGGTTTCTTGGCCGCCTTTTGGGCTCCGATGTGACTGCGGGCGACGTCGGGTCGGCAGGATGGAGGAGCCGGCTACCCGTTGGCCACCCACTAAAAACCCGGAAGAGCCCAAATATCAAGGGGTTCGGTCATCGACAGGTTCAAGCCGATGAGCCGGCAATCCCGAAAGCGCTGCAAGAATGGCACCGATAGTGGATTTTTGGCAAATGGACCGCAGACGAATATAACTTGTGAGTAGCTCTGAGGCTCGACCTCCTGCCAGTCAACACCCCCGGGGAGCGAGTTGGCCATCGCTACGTCGTAGGAATAGCCCGCCTCCTGAAGCCAGCGGCAGGTCACATCGCGCGCCATAAGATCCCCTGCGGTCGTCCCGCCCATATCAAAACTGAACCAGCCGGCGACCAAGACCTTCTCCTCTGACCTTTGGCTCGCTGACCACAGATCAACTGTGCTGGCTATCCGGGAAGATAGATTCCCGGTGAACCGGGTGTTGCAGAGGTATACCGTTACTCGATCGAGCGTGTGTTCCCTGCTTAGCCCAGCTCCTCGGGATACATCCTGAAGATAGAAGGTTGTTCCATTCATTCCGAACTTGGAAACGCGGATCTTTCCACTCGGACCACCTTTCACAACAACAGGACCATCGGGAGCGTCCGAACGCACCTCGATCTGTGCCGTTTTCTCGCATGTCCAGGCTAATGTCGTGAAGCCGGAATTGCCAAAGTCGGACACCGGAACAGGGTTCGGATCTGCGGTGATCGAACCAAAGGAGATTCGCATCCAAGAGTCTCTCGCCTTCTTTAGAGTCGTCTCATGACAGAATAGAGTTAGGCTGCATATTGCTTTTGGACAACAATTTAAGGAGTATCTCTAAGTCATCCGTCAGACGTCAAAGCTGGGAAACAAATCGAACACGGGCCAATCTCTCTCTCGGATCAGGGCACGCAGGCTACGGGTGTAATCCCGCATTTTCAATTTGATGTTTGACATCCCGACCTTCCAGCGGCCTTGAGCGTCTTTATTCATAGGGGCTAGAGCCCGATGAGGACGCCATGGAGGCCAACACCCAATGGGTGAAAAACAAACCAAGCCATTCCAGCTAAGTTTCAACGGCTTGTTGAAAGTCGATTTCCAGGGATCGCACGTCACTTCTGATGGTGGCCTGATTTTGGTTCGCGAACTGGACGAACGGCTCGGTCTCGGAGAACTGATTGACGAGCATCTCAGCGACTCCCGGCAAGGCACAAACAAGCAGTTCACGCTCGCTGATCTGTTGCGGCAGTCGGTCTACAGCCGCTTGGCGGGCTACGAGGACCTCAACGACGCCGAGCGGGTTTCGATCGATCCGACGTTTCGGCTGATCGGTTCGCAGAAGATCTGGGATCGCGGTGCGGCCTTGACCTCGACGCTGCACGGCTTCGAGACGGAGATGCTGGCGAGCGAAGAGAACCTGCTGGGGCTGATGGCGCTGAACCGAGAGCTGGTCGGGCAAGCGGAGGCGTTCGACGACTCCGAGCGGGTCGTTCTGGACATGGACTCCACCGAGAGTCCGGTCCATGGCCAACAGGAAGGCAGTGCCTACAACGGACACTTCGAGTCGGTCTGCTACCATCCGTTGCTTTTGTTCAACGGTCATGGTGATTGCCTCGCTGCAAAGCTGCGTCCAGGCAACGTGCACAGCGCCGACGACTGGGATGAGCTATTGTTGCCGGAGATCGAGCGCCAACAGGCTGCGGGCAAGCAGGTCGCCTTCCGGGGCGATGCGGCCTTTGCCAAGCCGGAGGTTTATGAGGCTTCGGAGGAACGCGGAGTACAGTACGCCATTCGCATTCCGGCCAACAAGAGCCTGGAGTTGGAGATCGAGGACATCCTGTTTCGGCCACCGGGCAGGCCGAGCGCCAAGCCCCTGGTGCGCTACAAGAGCTTCCGCTATCAGGCCGCCAGTTGGAGCAAACCGCGGCGCATCGTAGCGAAGGTTGAGCACCACCCGGGCGAACTGTTCGCGCAACCCGGCTTCATCGTCACCAACATGACCCGGCCCAGTCGCTCGGTGGTGCGCTTTTACAACAAGCGCGGCACGGCCGAGCAGTGGATCAAGGAAGGCAAGCAGGCCACGAATTGGACACGGTTGTCGTGCCATCGTTTTCGCGCGAACGAAGTTCGCTTGCAACTCAGCGTCCTGGCTTACAACCTCGGCAACCTGTGGCGGCGGCTGGGACTGCCACCAAGCATCAAGAGCTGGTCGCTGACGAGCTTGCAGCAGCGGCTGATGAAGACCGGCGGGCGGCTGGTCAAGCATGCCCGCTACTACTGGTTGCTGCTGGCCGAGGGGCATCTGAACCGGCGGCTGTTCGGTGACATGCTGCACAGGATCTGGGCGCTGCCGCTGCCGAGCGGGTAGCGTTGACCGGGCTAGGATCAACAGTTTTCGGCTCCAAAAAGGTTTGGCAGGGAGCAGTGTCGGCCGCAGCGCCGTTCAGGCCGCGCAATCAACGTCTGTGAGCGGACGGACGAGCCCTGGCGCCTACCGGCGGAGGGGATGTGCAGGGTTCAGCGCGAAAAGACGAGCATTTTCTCATCGAAGGATGAGCCTGAAGACGGGGGTTGGGGCTTTTTGAGTCGCTGGGG
The DNA here is from genome assembly GCA_965206025.1 of Bryobacterales bacterium. Classification (GTDB taxonomy): domain Bacteria; phylum Acidobacteriota; class Terriglobia; order Bryobacterales; family UBA6623. Next base: position 2,189,651 of record CBDBIU010000005.1, read on the forward strand.
CTCCTTTCGGGCTTTTTGATTTTGAGTTTTGGGAAGGGGAGAATCGTCGTCGGGGTTGTGGGATTGTGGGAATCGCGGAGCGATTTCCAAGGGCGGTGGGAAACGAAGGGAAACCTGGTTTTGGTTTTCCTCGTTTTCCATCGCCCGTCATTTCCACAGCCCTCTTCCTGCTGTTCAGCACGGCGTGTTCGCGGAACGGAAACTGGCAAACAGCTTCTGCTTGGCTCGCTGCATCCGGCGGGCCGCCGCCGTGTCGCTTTCGGCCTGGGCAATGCGGCCCAGAGCCTCCAGCCTCTGCCCTGGCTTGAGATAGCTGGCGGCCTCGGGCAACTTCTCGAAAGATTCCCAAGGCGTCTGGTAGTGGCGGTACACCCGCTTCTGCTTGCCTTTGGCGTCGGTCTTGATCTCGGGCTGTCCGCAGGGCCGGTGGAAGTTCAAATAGGGATTGAAGTGCTGTTGGTAGAAGCGCTGGATGCGCCCCGCGTGCGGCGCCGCGATGTACGTATATCCCATGTGTTTGCGGATCACCGCGCCGTTTTTCGATTCCACCAAGCCGTTGTCGTTGGAGTGCCGCGGACGCGACTTGGTCTGTTCGATCAGCAGCTTGTTCAATAGCTTCTCCACCGTGCGATTGAGGAACTCGCTGCCGTTGTCGGAATGGAAGCCGCGGATACGAAAGGGAAACTGCTCGATCATGGCTTTCAGCAACGGCTCCAGCCAGGCTTCACTGATCGCGGGCGTGGCGCCGACCACTTGCCACTGGGTGACTTCATCCACGGCATTGATGTGGTAGACGCCCTTGACGCCATCGCGATCCCCTTGATGCACCGTATCCACTCGCAGAAAGCCGGGTTGGCCTTGCGGGTCGGGCCGGCGCCGCTCGCCGATCGACACCGCCGTGGGCCGGGTCTTGGTGAAATGCAGCCGCCGCTGGCGGTAGGCTCTGCGCCGCCGCAGGCGATAGATCTGGGCCACCGAGATCCCCGCCAGCCGCTCGTATTCGCGCTGCTGGTACTGCTGGTATTCCCGCTCGAGGATCTTGCGCGTGGCCGGGCCGCTGAGGGTTTCGTGGGCCTCGTCCACCGCCGCCAGCAGTTCGACGTCGGCGGGCGTGTACTTGCGGGCAAAGCGATGCCGCCGGTAGCGGGCGGGTTGGAGTTCTCCGCCCTGCCGGTACTGCTGGATCAGCCGCGTGATTTGCGCCCGGCTCAGTCCGGTCATCTTGACCAGATACTGCCGCAGCAGCCCTTTGTCGGCGCGGTTTTGGCGGCTGTAGCCGTGCTGGCGAAGCGTGCGCGCCACCCACGTGTAGATCTCGGCCCGCCCTTTGCCTTTGAATCGAATCTCCTCGCTGGAGTGGAGAAACTGCTGGATCTGTTGCAGGTTCAGCTTGCTGGTGTTTTGCACTTGGATAGTCAATTCCCAGCATGCCCACTCCCCGATCCTTCAGGCTCATCTTGTGTGAGAAACAAACTCCTCGTTCAGACTCATCTTGCATGAGACAAGACTAGACGTGGCATTCGGGCCGGCGCGGATGTATACTGTGGCCGTGCCAAGGCCAAAACGGAAATCCTGGGTAATACCCTTCCCAATTCTGGCGTTCGTTTCGGCCGCGGCCTTGGGGAAAGATCTTGGGGAGATCGGGCAGGAAATCTAGGTCTTCGGGCCGGTAGTTCATCGAAACCAGAAATTCATACAGTTCCCTGTTTAGATTATGTGTACGGATGAACTCTATGTTGAACATCGGATCGCGATTTCCTTCGTTCGAGACGGACCGCCTATCGAGGGTCTTGAGGAACTCCGTGGGACTGCGAAAATAGAAGGCAACTAGGCTCTTCGTATAGAGCCCGACCTTGCAATCAGGATTGTGGCTGAACACCGCGGAAGCCTGCAAGCATAAATCCACGAACTCCGAAAAAGAAATTTCCGGGAAGTGCGGGTGAGCCTCTTGAAATCGTGGCAATGCATTCTCGATAGCAGAGCCCGCAGGAGTGGGATAGGGTTCAGGGTGGTACTCAAAGGTCTTCTTCCACCAAGCGAATTCGTATTGCGAAACATACCAGTCATACGGGTTTCTAACACTCGAAAGAATCCGCTTGTGGCGATGTGCGACTGGGATGTCGTGGCAGGTGCCGTGCTTCGGCTCCGGATTCTGCATCGGACCGTACCGTTCGGAGCCGCCACTTTTGACACCGTGCAGTCTAGAGAGAACATCTGTCACGAACGTACCCCCAGTTTTTGGCATGTGAATGTAGACAAGACGGTCAGTGATCAACAAAAGGGCCTACCCTTTCAAACAAAGATCCGACGTGCCGACACCGACACGCCTGAGCAAGGGATGTGGGTGAAGAAGTCTCGCCCGTACTATGTGTCGGGGCGCTTTGTGAAGGACGGACGGACTGGTGAGCGTAGGGGAACCTCGGGGTGAGAGCATCAGCGCCTAGTCTTTAAGCCCTCTTACCGTAATGGTGACCTCGTAACCCGGGTCCGTGGGATCGAGTTCCTGCTGATTCAACTCCACACGGCTAGGCCCTGCAGAAACGCGGTTGCGGCTAGCACTCCGTCATCATGATTTTCCTCAACGAGGAACAATTCCTTGAGGAAGCGATCCAGAGCGTCTTCCAACAGACCTACACCAACTGGGAATTGTTGTTCGTGGACGACGGCTCCACTGACGCCAGCACTCGCCTGGCCCAACGCTACGCGGCCGAAGATCCTGACCGGGTTCGCTATCTGGAACACCAAGATCACCAAAATCGCGGGATGAGTGCCTCCCGCAACCTGGGAATCGGGCACGCCCGGGGAGATTTTATGGCAACATTAGATGCGGACGATACCTGGCTTCCCGAAAAACTCGAGCGGCAAGTGACGGCCGCCAAGGCCCGACCCGAGGCGGGTATGGTTTTTGGCCCAACCTATTACTGGTTCAGCTGGACCGGCGACCCGGACGCGAAAACCAATGATTGGGTGACAGATTTGATCTTCCCACCGAATAGCCTTGTCCGACAGCCAGACTCGCTCATTGCCACACTAAGAGGTGCACCGCCTGCGACGTGTAGCATTCTGCTGAGACGTTCACTCATCGACAAGCTGGGCGGTTGGGAAGAATCGTTCCGCGGGCTGTTCGAAGATCAAGTCTTTTTAGCGAAGGTGTTTGCAAACGAAGCGGTATACGTGAGCGATGAGTGTCTAGCCCGCTACCGGATGCAGCCCGACTCCTCCTGTTATGTTGCACTTCGAGAAGGAACTTTTCACCCTGCCCGTCAGGCGTACCTCAATTGGTTGGAGTCTTACTGGGCCGAACAAGGACTGCAAGAATCCGACGCTTGGGAGGTACTGCAGGAAGAACTAGCGCGCTATCGTCACCCTATTCGCCACCGATGGTCCAGCCAGACCCGGCGATTCAAAGACTACGTCGAGTGGCTCTTGAGTGCTAGCTCCGTTGCCGGCCGAAAGTTCAAGCGAGCCGCGCTCAACCGTGGAACTGGCTCGATCAAGGCAGATCCGAATCCAGTCTTGGTCTCCGACGGCCACCCCTCTCACCGCCCGCGCAGTTTGACCACCCTGACATGGACGTCAAAAGATGTGGATGACGTGGAAGTACATCTGGACGCGCCCGACGGGCCTCTCCTCAATGGCAGCGGTCGCTCACGCGACGGCTCCGTTCGCCGCTGGGTCGAGGATGGCGACGTCTTCTATTTGCAAGATGTCTCCGGCGGCAAGCCGCTCGTCGCGGCGCATACTCTTGATATGGCCAGAGTGACGATCGAGTTGGCCGGGAAACTTGTCCCGGCGTGGTAGCCACGGAAAGCCACGATGAGTGCTGCATCTAAGTCACAAGCGGCGGGCCAAGCCAACCCCTTGCTGAGCGAGAGGGACCTGAACGCCGTTCAGCTCGCGGCGGCCCAACTTGTCGGTTCCGGGAAGCGTGTGTTAGTCGTCGGGTCGATCACGGACGTTCTCCTACGTCAGCTTCACTCCCAGGAGTGCGAGATTTCCATGATCCATCGAAAACGGCGCACGGCCGTGGGAGCGGCCGGCATCTGCCGGCAGGTCGTAGTGGGCGACATAGAGCATCTGAATCCTGTTCAAGAATTCGGCAAGGGCAGCTTCGACTGTATCGCGGCCGTCGGCTTACTCGATTCGGCCAGGGATCCACGAAAGGTGCTAGTCGGCCTAAAGGAGTGTCTTCAACCTAAGGGGTTCCTCATTGCCGTGGTGGCCAATACATCGCACGGCGGCATACGGCTCGGGTTTCTGCGACGCGGTCGATTCGGTTTGCGTCAGGACGGCGCGGCAGGACCTACTCAGTTGGGACGTTACGACCGGGAGAGCTTGGCGAGCCTGTTGGATGAGTCAGGTTTTGCCCTTGGGCGCCTGGAGCGGCATCGAATTGCGATCGAGGCTTCCCTTTCCTCGGAAGATCTGGCTTCGGTCTCCCCCGATCTGATCGAGAGCTTGTCGAAGGATCCGGAGGCGACCACGAGTCACTTCATCGCGCTGGCCTACGCGCTGCCTAACCTCTCGCTCGACTGGATTCGCGGGCAAATGAGTCAACTGGTAAAAGAAAACGACGCCGCGCACCGTGAATTGGCGGACCTGCGTCCCCTCCCTCAGCGTCTCGCCAGAATGGAACAGGGGATCGCTCTTTTCCGAGAAACACTCAACGCGGAAGGGAAGCGTCAGGACAGTCTGCGAGCAGAGTTGGCCGGGACGGCGGCTGAGGTCGATCGTTTGTCCCAGAAGAACCGGGTTCTCAGCGACGATCTGGCCCGGCATCAAGCCGACGAGGAACGGCTGGTTGATCTCTCGGCCCAGGTCGAGCGCCTGAGTCATGAGAATCAACGTCTCTCCGAAGATCTTGGTCGGGTAAACGTTGAACGGGATACGGCTCGCTGTGTTGAGAAGGACCGCGACGGACTGCGAGCGGATCTCGAGAAGGCGTTGCGGCGCGAAAAGCGCCTCCGCGACGAGGTTGCCCGCTTCGGGGAAACGGCCGTCCGGGTACGAGAATTCGAAGACGCCGTTCGAGAGGCGGAAGAACAAGTACGGGCCATGGAGGCGAGCCCCGGCTGGCGTCTCATCTCGTTCTACCGTGGTTGGCTCAGCCGCCACGTGTGGACCAGGCCCTGGCTGCGAAAACCTTATGAAGCCCTGGCTGCTCGCCTTCTTCCGGGAGCCGGCTCGCGCCGGGCCGAGTCCTCCGAGAATCTTGTCAGCGGCGAAGGCGAGATGGCTGATGAACGAACTACGAATTATCTCGAGCTACTTGCCGACTCCAGCTCATTTGTTCACGAGGACGATCTTCGACTTGCATGGGAGACCCCGCCCGCCGGGGCCGTCCCCGTTCGGGGAACGATCGAGGTTCGCGGTTGGGCCATCGCTCTTGATGAGGTATCGAGTGTCACGCTCCGTATCGACGACGGTCCCGAGCTTAGCACCGACTACGGCCGTCCGCGGCCCGACGTAGCCCAGCGCCACCCCGAGTTCCCGAACGCCGGCCGTTCCGGCTTTCGATTTCGGTGGGACACAACCGAGATGCCCGACGGCGTCCACCAACTGCGAGCGGCTCTCGAAACCGAGGCCGGTGAGCGTCGCGAGTTGACACGCGACGTGCTGGTGGATCAACGGGATCCCTACCATGTTTGGATTGAACGCAACGAGCCTTCGAGCGGGGACAAAACGCTCATGCGCGATGGCTTGGATACGTTGGCTTATCAGCCCACGATCAGTGTGCTCACCCCGGTCTACAAAACTCCCCGCAAATTCCTGTCCGCCTGCGTGGAATCCGTGATGGCGCAGATCTATCCTAACTGGGAGCTGTGTCTGGTAGACGACGGCTCCGCGGACACCCAATTGTCGGCGCTTCTCGAGGACTTCGAGCAACGAGACTCGAGAATCAAGGTGAAAGCCCTCGCCTCCAGCGGCGGCATCGCCGCGGCGACGAACGCCGCCCTCGCCATGTGCGGGGGCGACTATGTCGCTTTTTTGGACCACGACGACGAACTCGCTGATTTCGCCCTCTTCGAAGTCGTCCGGACGCTCAATGAAGAGCCACGCCCGGACATGCTCTATTCCGATGAAGACAAGATGGACCTCGAGGGCAGACGCTACGACTGGTTTTTCAAGCCGGACTGGTCTCCGGATCTCCTCCACGCAGTCAACTATGTGTGCCACCTGCTGGTGTGCGGACGCCCGCTGGCGCTGGAGATCGGCGGGCTCCGGGAAGGGTTTGAGGGCAGTCAGGACTTCGATCTCGTTCTTCGCATGACAGAGCGCACACAGGCGATCAAGAGAATCCCCAAGGTTCTGTATCATTGGCGCGCGGTGGCGGGATCAACATCCCTGGACCTGCAACAAAAACCCGCGGCCTCTGCGGCCGGCCGTCGAGCCCTCGCGGAACATTTGGTTCGAACCAAGGAGCAGGGCGAAGCTTGTGAGACAGCCACTTGCCGCTACCGAGTCCGGCGGCACGTGCGGGGCGACCCCGAGGTCTCCATCCTCATTCCGACCGCGGGCAATATGGAGCGCCTCGAAGCGGCGCTCAAGTCGGTCATCGACGAGACGTCCTATCGTAAATTCGAGATTGTCGTCGTCGACAACTCCGCGGAGGATCAAGTCGCCGGCTTGGCCGAAAGACTCCGCTACTCCCGACGGCCGGTGCGCTACGCCGATTTTCGCGAGCAGCCGTTCAACTTTTCTCGGCTATGTAATTCAGCGGCGCGGCTTTCCGATGCGCCGTTCTACCTGTTCCTCAACGACGACGTGACCGTGGTCACGGAAGAATGGTTGACGGCCCTTTTGGAACATGCTCAACGTGAGGAGGTCGGGGCGGTCGGCGCTCGCCTCCTCTATCCCAGCGGAAGAATTCAGCATGCGGGAGTCGTCATGGGGGTATACGAGAATGCGGGGCACCATTTCAAGGGCGTCAAGTCGGATGAATACTGCTACTTCGATCTGCCGGATCTTGTTCGCAACTGCGCCGCGGTAACCGGTGCGTGCATGCTACTGCGGCGAGAGCGTTTCTGGGAGGTGGGTGGATTCGACGAGCAAAACCTGCCCATTGCCTTCCAGGACGTAGACCTCTGCCTGAAGCTTCTTCAGCGGGGCTATCTAAACGTGTATACTCCGCACGCAACGCTCTATCACCATGAAGCCTCCAGCAAATCCGCCGAGCAATACGTTCCCTCTGACGCCGAGATCTCCTACATGCAGCGCCGCTGGCGACACTATATCGAGAACGACCCCTACTACAACCCCAACTTGACCCGGCAGACCGAAGACTACGCTCTGCGCTGGTAAGTCGGCACGCGGACCGATCGGCAAACACCTAAACCCGGATCGCCTTTTACGGCGCTGCCATCCAGATCTTCAACTGGGTATCGCGGCCCCAGTAGGAATTTCTATTGAATGCGGCCGCCGGAATTGTGGTTCTTCTTGTTACGATGCTATTGCTCAACGCAACAGTTACTTATTTCAGGAATCGATACCAGAAGCGAGTTTGCTAGACAGGTGAGGCGGCAGTGAGCAGCACGGTTCCCAGGTTCGCCGGAGAGAGCATGCGGGGGGTGTCCGCTGCGGGCTAGCCGTCTGGCTTTTTGGAGCAAGTCCCGTCTACAACGAGACGATGCCGAACCAAGACAACCCGGTCGTTGCGAGGGTGCGGTGGAAGCTGTTGAGCGGCGAGAGGAAAAAGACCGACCCATCTTAAGCTTGGTGGCTCGGGCAGGCCTCCTCTATGGATTGTTGAGCGATTATCCACTGTGTTAAGCTGCTTACTTTTAAAGACAGAGTTGGGCCAACCAGAGGAGGAAGCGTGGCAAGTAACCCTGCGGAAACAGACCACCACATCACCTCGGGGTCGGACCCTTTGACTCTAGTGTTGCCGACCTGCCAAAGGGGAATCGGAACCGTCATTGCTTCTGCCGACTCCGACAAGCTGATCGCGGGAGTCCAGGTCAGGCCGCTTGCCCTGTGGGCCGACGATCGGGGCCACTTCCTCGAAGTCTTGCGCATGGGACAGGGTCTCCCCTCTGAGTTTCCCGCCGAAACGACCCAGGTTTCCGCGGCGTTCGGTTATCCGGGGACCGTCAAGGCTTTTCACTACCATCTGCACCAAACCGACCTGTGGGCGCCGTCCCAAGGCATGTTCCAGGTCGCGCTCGTGGACCTTCGCAAAGACTCGCGGACATTCGGCCGCCGCAACACTCTCTATGTGGGGACATTGCGTCCCTGGCAAATCTTGATCCCGCCGGGCGTGGGCCATGGCTACAAAGTGATTGGAACCCAGCCCGCCATGCTGATCTACGTCACCGACCGTTTCTACAACCCCGAGGACGAAGGCCGCATCGCCTACGACGAACCCGGCATCGGCTACGACTGGGAGACCCAGCACAAATGAAGCTTTTCGTCACCGGGGGCGCCGGGTTCATCGGCTCGGCGTACGTTCGGCTGACGCTCGAAACGAATCGCACCGCCGAAGTCCTCAACTTCGATGCTCTCACTTACGCGGGGAACCAAGAAAATCTGGCGGCGATCGCCGAAAACCCCAGGTACCGGTTCGTCCGGGGCAATATCTGTGATGCCGAGAAAGTCGATCAAACCGTCGCCGAGTTCGCCCCCGACGCCGTCGTCCATTTCGCCGCCGAGTCCCACGTAGACCGTAGTATTCTTTCGCCCAAGCCGGTCATCGATACAAACCTCATCGGGACATGCAACCTTTTGGAGGCCGTGCGGACGCAGGGAATCGAACGCTTTGTTCAAATCTCGACGGACGAGGTTTACGGCAGCATCGACCCGCCGGCGCAGGCCGACGAGGCGTACCCCCTGCAGCCGAGCAGTCCCTACTCGGCGTCGAAGGCAGCGGCCGACTTGCTGGTCTTGTCGTACTTCACAACCTACCGGCTGCCGGTCATGGTTACGCGAGCGTCGAATAATTACGGGCCCTACCAGTTTCCCGAGAAATTGATTCCGCTGATGATCTCCAACGCTCTCGAAGACCGTTCGCTGCCGATTTACGGAGACGGCCTGCAAGTACGTGACTGGTTGCATGTCGAGGACCACTGCCGCGCGACCAACGCGGTGCTCGAAAAAGGACGGCCGGGCGAGATTTACAATATCGGGGGAAGCCGCGCGCTGCCGAATCTCGAAGTCGTACGGAAGATTCTATCGGCGACGGGCAAGCCCGAAGCCCTTATGCAGCGCGTCGAGGATCGTCCCGGGCACGATCGTCGCTACGCCATCACAAGTGAAAAGTTGATCAGCGAAACCGGCTGGGAACCCCAAGTGGAATTTGAAAACGGCCTGGCCCAAACCATCGAATGGTATAAGACCAACGCCGAGTGGGTCGAGCGGGTCCGCTCGGGTGAATATCAGACTTACTACGAAAGCAATTACGGCCGCCGAGAGGCCGAAATCCGCCGTCTGGTGAAGTAGCCGGCCCCGCGCCAAGCCCAACACGGATCCCTTGCACGAACAGTAGGAAAGTCGTAGCCTGGCCCCGACTTGGCCTCCCCCGACTCGGCGACAGGGCCGATCAAAGCCGAACAGAGCCGTGCCCCTCAGGGCGCGGGCCCAGCGGGCACTAACCAGACAACTCGCGGGCCCGCGGCAACGACCGCACAGACTCGCGTCGACCGAAGGCGCGGGCCCCGACGAGAAACGGACAGAACCCCGCTGGTCGCGGCGGCGGGCCCGCGGGCTAACGCCCGCGGCTCTGTGCGGCATGTTCGGCAGCCGAGGGTCGACGCCGAACCGTTGGGACGACTACCTTTGCGGCTAACCACGCGAGCGAGTACGTGAGAACCGAACCGGTGATGTTCGGCCAGCCAGCCGTCGACGCCGAACCGTTGGGACAACTACCTTCGCGGCTAACCACGCGAGCGGGTACGTGAGCACCGAACCGGTGATGTTCGGCCAGCCAGCCGTCGACGTTCCGCAACCTGCCGCGCGACGGCCCGCAGATCGACCAGCATGTCGTCGATGTGGGGGTAGCGCTCGTCCTTCTCCTTGGCCAAGGCCTTGTCGACAATCCAGTCCAGCTCCAACGGCACCCGCGCTCGTTGGCTGGTGATCGGCTCCGGCTCTTCCTGGACGATCCCGTACAACACGGCCTGCTCCCGCTCTCCCTCAAACGGCGTGCGCCCGGTGAGCATCTCGTAAATCACGATGCCCAACGACCAGATGTCGGTGCGCCGGTCGGTGGGCAGGCGTTGGGCCTGCTCGGGCGACATGTAAACCGGCGTCCCCAGCAGCGTCTCGGTCTTCGTCAATTGGGATTGGTCGGCCGCTTGGGCCAAGCCGAAATCCATGACCTTGACCTGGCCTTGCGGCGAGACCATCAGGTTGGCGCTCTTGATGTCGCGGTGAACGATGCCCTTCGCGTGCGCGGCTCGCAAGCCTTGGCCGGCCTGGATGGCGATGTCGAGAGCTTCGTCCAGCTTCAAGGGACGCTGTTTGACTTTCTCCCTCACGGTCGAGCCTTCCAGATATGGCATGGCCAGGAAGGTCTGGCCTTGGGCTTCGTCGATTTCGTAGACCGTGCAGATATTGGGGTGATCGAGGGCGGCGGCGGCTCGGGCTTCCCGCCGGAAGCGGGCCTTGTGTTCCTCGTCCTCCAGCCGGTCTCCGGCGAGAAACTTCAGCGCCACGGTGCGCTCGAGTTTCGTGTCGCTGGCCTTATAGACCACGCCCATGCCGCCCTCGCCGAGTTTCTCGAGGATTTTGTAGTGCGAGATGGTTTGGCCGGTCATGGCTGACGTGGCGCACGCTTTCAGCGTGCCGTGTCGCCATTCCTGGCGACATGTCTCGTTGGTGCGCCGGCCCTTCTGCTGTGCGGTGCCATGCCGGCATTCTTGCCGGCATGTGCCGGGCTTCCCAGCCCGACATTCCCTGAAACACCTTTGGCCGTCTGCCGATGGGCTTTGCGGAATTTCGCCGTGACCCCGGTGTATACTGGGGCTGCCGCGGAGGACGTAGAAATCCCAAGGCGCTAGCCCGTCTTGTCGCCCCCGTGGTCGGTTTTGCGGCGTGTTTCGACCGCTAAGGTGGTAAAAATAAGGTCCCTGACCGGCGAACGATGATCGGCCAAACGATCTCCCATTACAAGATCGTCGACAAGATCGGCGAAGGCGAGATGAGTGTGGTCTATAAGGCCGAAGACACGCGGCTCAAACGCAGCGTTGCTTTGAAATTCCTTTCGCAGGCAACCCTCGACGACGACGAGCACGCGCAGCGGTTTTTCCAGGAAGCGCGGGCCGCCGCGGCGCTCGACCACCCAAACATCTGCACCGTCCATGAAATCGACGAAGCGGACGGGAAGGCTTTCATCGTCATGGCCTACATCGAGGGCCAGAGCTTGAAGCAGCGGCTTGTTTCCGGCCCGCTGCCGATGCGCGGCGCCTTGGACACGGCTCAACAGATTGCACAGGGACTGCGGGCCGCGCACGGCAAAGGGGTCGTCCACCGCGACATCAAGCCGGCCAACGTCATTGTCGGCGACGACGGCCTGGCCAGAATCGTTGACTTCGATCCCGAGCCGCTGACCGCTCTGCGAACAGGCGTGCCGATCGCATCGGAACGCATCGTCTGGAAATGTTTGCAAAAAACTCCCGCCGACCGCTACCAGCATGTCGACGATGTGCTTGTCGACTTGCGGTCCGTCGCCGAACAGTCGGAAACCGGCGCCTCCCGCGGGAGGGCTCTTCCTTCGCAGCCACTGGCTCCCTCCGTCGCGGTGCTGCCTTTTCTTAACATGAATCGCGACGAAGAGAATGAATTCTTCAGCGACGGACTGACCGAAGAACTCATCAACGCATTGACGCAGATCGAGGGTCTGCGCGTTGTCTCGCGCACTTCGGTGTTCCACTTCAAGGGCAAAACGGAAGACATCCGGCAAGTCGGTCAAAAGCTCAGAGTGCGCACGGTGATCGAGGGAAGCGTCCGCCGGGCAGGAAATCGCATCCGGGTGACCGCCCAGTTGATCAATGTGGCCGACGGGTATCACATCTGGTCCCAGCGTTATGACCGCGAGATGAAGGATGTTTTCGACATCCAAGACGAGATTACCGCCGCCATCGTCGACAATCTGAAGGTCAAGTTAGTGGGTGAAGATGAAGGACAACCAGTCAAGCGTACTACCGCTGATCAAGTAGCTTACAGTTACTACCTAAAGGGACGCTTTTATCTTAATCAGCGGGAAAGCGCGGCCCTTGAGAAATGTATCGACTGTTTTGAGCACGCCGCTCGCGAGGACGAGTCCTACGCTCTCCCCCACGCCGGTCTGGCCGAAGCCTACAGCCTCCAGGCCCTCGGCGGATACGGGGGAACGGATCCCGACGAGGCCCTATCCAAGGCGAAAGCGGCGGCTTTGCGGGCCATCGATCTCGACGATAGCTGCGCTGAGGCGCATACCGCTCTAGCGGTTCTTCTCTTCCGCGTCGATTGGGACTGGACGCGGCCGAGCAGGAGTTTCGGCGCGGGATCGACATCAACAACCAGTCCGCTACGGGCCACCATCAGTACGCCATGTCGCTGGCTCTGTTGGGTCGCTTTGATGAAGCGCTCGCGGAAATCCGGACCGCCCACCAGCTTGATCCTCTTTCCCCGGTCATCGGCTCGGCGGTGGGTCGGATCTTGCACCTGGCTCGCCGCTTTGACGAGTCGCTCGAGCAGTGCAAGCTCACCAGGGAGCTGCTCCCGCGCTTTGCCGGCGTTTATTGGGATCAAAGCATGACCTATCTCCGCAAAGGCATGTTTCGCGAAGCGATCGCATCCGCCGAGAAATATCAAGAGCTGTCCGGTGATCCCTCGCGGGGCCTCCAGGCCCTGGGCGTCATCTACGCGGAGATGGGAGAGGAGAAAAAAGCGCGCGAATACCTGTCGCAACTCGTCGAACTCTCCAAGAAACGCTATGTTCCCTCGGTCTACTTGGCTCATCTGTATGGCCGGCTGGGCGATCGAGACGAGGCCTTTGAAATTCTTGACCAAGGCTATGCTCTCAGAGACCGCCACCTGGTGACTGTCAAGTGGGCTCCGGAAATGGAACCCTTGCGAGGGGATCCCCGCTTTCAGCAGCTGCTCGAAAAGATTGGGTTCCCCGAAATAGGAGTCTGACGCTGGGGTTTTTCCCCACCAAGTGGAGCGCATCAACGAATCAGCGTTTCAACCGAAATCCGGACATCCTCAGGTCCATTGCCGCTGGGTAGTAGGAAAGACCCCGTAGGGCCATCGCCGGTGTAGTGGTTACAATGAAAGAAGCATGTCCGGCTACGACGGCGAACTCGAAAGCATAGTCCAAGAGCTCAACAAGTCGCCGCGGCCCGACGAGGACGAGGCAACACCGGCCGGGCCGTCGCTAGACCCCTCCGCCTCGCTGTCTTCGCTCGATCATCTGCTGGCATACGCCACCCGTCACGGAGCGTCCGACATCATTCTCGTGGCCGGCTCAGGCCTGGTCCTGCGTGTTAACGGCAGTCTTACTCAGCCTAGCGGCAGGCCCTTCAGCGACGACGATATCCGGGCGCTGACGCTGCCCCTGCTGACCCAACAGCGCCGCGCGGAACTCGAACAGGAACGGTCCACCGATTTCAGCTTCCTCCGCGACGGCATCGGGCGCTTTCGGACGAACATTCACTTTCAGCGCGGTACCCTGGCCGCGGCCATCCGGCTCCTGCCCGACGAGATCCCCACGCTGGAAGGGCTCAATCTGCCGGCGTCGCTGCGTAGGCTGACGGAGCGCAAACAGGGCTTGGTTTTGGTGACCGGACCGACTGGATCGGGCAAGACTACAACTCTAGCGGCGTTGATCGGAATGATCAACGCCAAATACCCCTACCACATTGTCACCATTGAAGACCCGATCGAATATCACCATCGCAACCAGCAGTCGGTTTTCGAGCAGATGGAAGTCGGGCACGACGCGGTGGATTTCGCCAGCGCTCTGAGAAGCATCGTGCGGCAAAGCCCCGACGTCATCCTGGTCGGTGAGATGCGGGATCCGGAAACCATGGCCGCGGCCGTGACGGCGGCCGAGACAGGGCACCTGGTTTTTTCCACTCTGCACACGAGCGATACGATTCAAGCGATCGGGCGCATCGTGGACGCTTTTCCGGCCGCCCAGCAGAATCAAATCCGGCAGCAATTGTCGCTGGCTTTGCTGGCCATCGTCGCGCAGCAACTGGTCCCGGGGGCCAACGGCAGCCGCCTCCCTGCGGTTGAAATCTTGGTGGCCAACACCGCCGTCAGCCACATCATCCGCAAGGGGGAAGACCACATGCTGCGATCGCAGCTCAGCTTGGGCCATTCCGACGGTATGAGGATGATGGAGGAATCGCTGGCCAAGCTCGTGAACAAGGGGCTTATTACCGCCGAGACGGCAGCCGCTCACTGCTTCCGCGACGACGAATTCCGCCGCTACATGGCACAATAGCGTACCCCGCGGTTACCTCCGCTGTAGCTCCCACTCACTCGATCCGGTGAAGCGTGCCTGACCCACCGTGCAGCCTCGTGCGCGTCCGGGAGAGCCGCGCTGCGCGACCGATCCCGGCCGGGCGTTGTGGTGGGAGCGGAGCGGCAGTACACTATGGCCGCGAGGAAAATCCTGATTCAAATCTTCCCCTAACCTGCTTTTCTCACCACGTGGCGAGCGCCAAGGAAATGATTGGCCTTGGCGACAAGGATATCCACCACGATTACCGCGATCTGCTCGCCCGCCCGGACGTGGACGCCGTCATCGTTAACACGCCCGACCACTGGCACGCGCGGATGGCCATCGACGCCTGGAAGCCGGTAAGGACGTCTACCTTGAGAAGCCGATGACCTACACGATCGAGGAGGCCAAGCAGGTGGTCGAGGCAGTCCGTCGCACCGGGCGTGGACTCGTACCGTCAAGGCACGATGATGCACTTTGACCCAGCGACCGAGACGATTCTCGATACACCCCCGCCAAGGCCCGAAGGCTACGAGGGTAACGGCGCCAACCCTGCGGGGAGCCGCTATAAGAAGCGTCCCATTTAAACCTTAAGGGGGTATCCACTTGCTTGGACCACACGCTACATGTTGTGGTCGGACCTCGAACTCCCTCCGGCTCGTAACGGGTGACGTCTCCCGCATGGGTAGAGTCCATCGGGGATGCTTTCGTCGTTCGGGAAGAGGATGTCGGGAACTCCGTTCCACCTAAAAACGGCAGTTGCTAGAGCGAGTCGGTGACCCAGGAGGTGCGGCGGACGGGCCGCCGTAGGTCTCCACGGTTCGCACCGCTCGCTGACCGGCTACGGTCTCGCCGGGGCCGGTCCTTGTGGGTGAAGCTGCAGAGCTCGCTTTTTCTCCGCCATCGACTCCCGTATCAACTACTTGCCTCCCCCAAGCTGCCGTCCAACTGCCGGATTTACGTTCAAGCGTCCTCGTTGCCGGAGCAGCGGGATCTTGGTCTGCCGCCTGAGTCGTTTCCCTGATGTTTCTGAAACGCAAGCGTCGAGAAAGGTCTCGACGCGGCAAGCCGAGAGCTTGCGCCACAAACCTGTCAAGCCGAGTACATCCCGAACACTTTTTTTGCTTTAATCCTGGACGTTGCCGGCGGCGCAGGGCGAGCCCGGACCGGACCACCCAAAGACCTACGGCTTGGCGCCCCCAGGGGACCGCCGGCGAGTGGCTCGTGCAGCTTTGCTCCCTGGTCCTTCCGCCCGTCGCCCCATCACTCGCTCGGCTTCGTCCCGAGCGAACTTCCGGAGCGGCCGATCAAGGCGATTGCTTGGGTGATGAGGAACCCGGCGAGAACCAGTCCCGCCGCCCAGGCGATTTGATCTCCGCCGGGAGAAAACCCCTCCAGCGGATACTTTTCAGCCGGAAGTTGGGCGATCAGATCCGTGGTCATCACACGACCGCTTACGACATCCCCCACTTTGGGGGCCACGCCTCGTTGAAAGGGCCAAAGTCCAAACACGGCTCCGATGAGCAGCCCTAGCAGCGCACCAAGCGTGGGCTTCTCATAGCGAACCAGGAGCTGCTTGATGAGGTTGCTGATGCCGACAACCCCGACAGCGACACCGAACCCCAAGGGCACAAAAACATAGAGCGGGCCGACAAACTGATCCCAATCGAGAGCCGTTGAACCTCTATCGACAAGAGCCGTCGTGAACTGGTCGATGGCCCCCAATATGGTCAAGTACTGCCCCAACACAAGCAGTAAATACCCGCCCGAGATGCCGGGCAAGATCATGGCTGACGCCGCCGCAACTCCGGAAACGAAAAGAAGCAGATAGCCGGCTGGTCCGGTAAGCGACGTCGCGCCGGCTCCCGGCTGCGCGAAAGCCATGACTATCATCACCACAAGCCCCCCCGCGCACCCCGCCGCGGCCCGGCCGGAAAACGGGCGCAAGAGCCGCCAAATCACCGGCACACCACCCAAGGTAAGCCCGATGAACAGACTAAACATGACCCAACGGTGTTCAACAACGAGTCCCTTCATCGAACCGGCCAGTGATAAGATCGCGACGGCAGCCGCGCCGACTACGCATCCCAGCATAGCCAGGCTCCGCGCCCGGAAGCGAAGCGTGGTTACCTCCGCCACGCCTTCAATGAACTCGCGGTACACCCCGGTGGCCAGCAACATCGTGCCGCCCGAAATACCCGGAACCAGGTTCGCCAAACCCATCAATAGGCCGCCGATGCCACTGCGAATCAGCCGCGGAGCGATGCCGGCCACAGCGGTTTTCTCTGTTGATTCATCCATGGAAAGTTTGTTTGGTAGAGCCATCAGCAAATGCAGTCACGTATCAATCAGCGTGCCGAGCGGCTGATAAGCCCGGGCGCAATGAAATGCGCCCTACCTTTGAAGGCGAGATGCTCAACCTCCTGTGTAGAACGCGATTCGTCGCACGCCGTCAGCCGCCTTTCGCCATAATGGGGTCAGAATGTCAGACACGCCCCGACCGGCGCCCCCGGCCCTGCACTTTCGTCCGGCCGCGATACCGCCACCGACCCCCTGAAAGAAACTCCGGACGACCAACTCCCGGTAGGAGATCATCTCGAAAAGCTGGGCCGCAAGGCAAGCGCTCCATCTCGCCTGGTTCTTGCAGTGATCGTTTTCACCGTCATGGACGCCGCCATTATCGTTGTCTACATCGCGCTCTGGGGCATCGATTTCAATCTCTTGGTGAAGGCCTTTCAGGAACGCGGCTGGATCTCCCTACTGCTCTCCGTTATCCCGCTCATTCTGGGCGCCATACTGTTCCAAAGAAGCAAGAAAGCCGGCCCTGACTTACCGGAAACGCATTGGGCGAAAGCGGGAATGGCGGTCGGAGCGTTGATGAGCCTGTTCACCTTGGCGGTTCCCATCGTAGCAACCACCGAACAAATGATGCTTCCCTTCGGCGAATAGCGAACGATCCGGAAGAAGAGCTCGCCGTGGATTCGGAAATGTCGGGATCGAAAGCGACGTGGCACACGCTTTCAGCGTGCTGTGCCGGCATTCTTGCCGGCATCCCAGCGGCCGGCGGAAGGGCCGGCGCAGCAACGAGTCATGTCGCCAGGAATGGCGAGACGGCACGCCGGGAGGCGTGCGACACATCGCCGTCTCATGGGGATCCGCCTACCCCCCAGGCTTCGAAATATCCCCCGAGAGCGGCTGGCTCACCGCCGCTCGGGGCTTGGGCGACCCCGGTTTGTAAAGCGTGACCAAACAACCGCCGAGCGCCGCCATCAAGATGCCGGCGACGAATTGCCAGCGCAGGCTAGCCAGCCCGCCGGCCGGCGGATGAAGAAGCATGGCCACCAAAGCATTGACAATCGGAGCGCCAGCGAACACGATCGACATCACAACGGCCGGCGTCCCCCGGGCCCCGAACGCCAGCAAAACGCAGAAAGCTCCTACCGCGCCGACAACCCCGGCCGATAGCGACCACAGCGAGCCCTTAGCCGGGAAATCCCAGGATGCGCCGCCAAACCACAGCGCCGCCAGGGGCGCCAAGACAGCCGTAAGAAAGTAAGCAATGCCGACAAACAGAAACGCCTTGTAGCGACCATGCACGGGGTCCTGCATGCCCAACTGCCCACCGTGCAACAGAATTCCGTAGACACCCCAGGCCGCCACGGTAGTCAGTGCGTAGAAAAGCCAACTCAAGCCTGGTGAATTCACGTCTCCTCCTTAAGAACACCGAAGAACACCGTTTTCTGTCCGCGACCTTAGCCCGCTTTTCTCACCAGGCGGCGGTGGATGAGGCGAAAGGCCTGGCGGCCACGGCTCGCGCCAACAGTTTGCGTACATCGCCCAGCGTACAGTATGTCGTAAGCGGGTGCTCGAATCAGTCTTGTCTCATGCAAGATGAGTCTGAACGAGGAGTTTGTTTCTCACACAAGATGAGCCTGAAGGATCGGGGAGTGGGCATGCTGGGAATTGACTATCCAAGTGCAAAACACCAGCAAGCTGAACCTGCAACAGATCCAGCAGTTTCTCCACTCCAGCGAGGAGATTCGATTCAAAGGCAAAGGGCGGGCCGAGATCTACACGTGGGTGGCGCGCACGCTTCGCCAGCACGGCTACAGCCGCCAAAACCGCGCCGACAAAGGGCTGCTGCGGCAGTATCTGGTCAAGATGACCGGACTGAGCCGGGCGCAAATCACGCGGCTGATCCAGCAGTACCGGCAGGGCGGAGAACTCCAACCCGCCCGCTACCGGCGGCATCGCTTTGCCCGCAAGTACACGCCCGCCGACGTCGAACTGCTGGCGGCGGTGGACGAGGCCCACGAAACCCTCAGCGGCCCGGCCACGCGCAAGATCCTCGAGCGGGAATACCAGCAGTACCAGCAGCGCGAATACGAGCGGCTGGCGGGGATCTCGGTGGCCCAGATCTATCGCCTGCGGCGGCGCAGAGCCTACCGCCAGCGGCGGCTGCATTTCACCAAGACCCGGCCCACGGCGGTGTCGATCGGCGAGCGGCGCCGGCCCGACCCGCAAGGCCAACCCGGCTTTCTGCGAGTGGATACGGTGCATCAAGGGGATCGCGATGGCGTCAAGGGCGTCTACCACATCAATGCCGTGGATGAAGTCACCCAGTGGCAAGTGGTCGGCGCCACGCCCGCGATCAGTGAAGCCTGGCTGGAGCCGTTGCTGAAAGCCATGATCGAGCAGTTTCCCTTTCGTATCCGCGGCTTCCATTCCGACAACGGCAGCGAGTTCCTCAATCGCACGGTGGAGAAGCTATTGAACAAGCTGCTGATCGAACAGACCAAGTCGCGTCCGCGGCACTCCAACGACAACGGCTTGGTGGAATCGAAAAACGGCGCGGTGATCCGCAAACACATGGGATATACGTACATCGCGGCGCCGCACGCGGGGCGCATCCAGCGCTTCTACCAACAGCACTTCAATCCCTATTTGAACTTCCACCGGCCCTGCGGACAGCCCGAGATCAAGACCGACGCCAAAGGCAAGCAGAAGCGGGTGTACCGCCACTACCAGACGCCTTGGGAATCTTTCGAGAAGTTGCCCGAGGCCGCCAGCTATCTCAAGCCAGGGCAGAGGCTGGAGGCTCTGGGCCGCATTGCCCAGGCCGAAAGCGACACGGCGGCGGCCCGCCGGATGCAGCGAGCCAAGCAGAAGCTGTTTGCCAGTTTCCGTTCCGCGAACACGCCGTGCTGAACAGCAGGAAGAGGGCTGTGGAAATGACGGGCGATGGAAAACGAGGAAAACCAAAACCAGGTTTCCCTTCGTTTCCCACCGCCCTTGGAAATCGCTCCGCGATTCCCACAATCCCACAACCCCGACGACGATTCTCCCCTTCCCAAAACTCAAAATCAAAAAGCCCGAAAGGAGCCCCAGCGACTCAAAAAGCCCCAACCCCCGTCTTCAGGCTCATCCTTCGATGAGAAAATGCTGAATCGCGCCTCTACATCCCTGACGACGGTCATTCGCCGCCGCTCCTAAAGGGCGAGTACGAGGGTCCCTTGGGGAACTTTAAAGTCGGGGAGGCTAAGCGCCGAGATGAGTAATAGGCCCTCTCCGGGTTGCTTGCGAGGCGCTGCCGGTCCGCCTATACTGATCTTGCCGGCCAGTGCTCCGACAAAGGCTGTCAGAGGTTGTATGCCGTGACGAACAACGCTGAGTTCCACTCGCCCCAACGCGAGGCGGCTATCTTTTATGGAATGTTCCTGCGAGGCCGCTCGGAGGACGAGCTGCGGGAAGAGATCGATGTCTCGCCGAAGCTGCTGAAAAAGTGGATGCGTGCCCGCGACTTCGACCCCGACTTTCGCGAAAACCTGCGCCGAGTCTATGTGTATCGAAAGCAGGTGCTGGCCATCTTTAACTCCCTGATTACCAGCGAAAAAGCCTCTCAAAACTGGCAGAAGCAGTAGCCGCCGTTCTCTTGGCCTCGCACTCCTGGGCGAGACGGAAACCGCTGGCGATCCGCATAACACTGAAAAACCGTTCCGTTGTCGGACTGCCGCCAATCCACCTCGAAGTGGTGCCGCGCACCTAACCAGGATTTCCGTTTTGGCCCTGGCACGGCCACAGTATACATCCGCGCCGGCCCGAATGCCACGTCTTTTCGCGCTGAACCCTGCACATCCCCTCCGCCGGTAGGCGCCAGGGCTCGTCCGTCCGCTCACAGACGTTGATTGCGCGGCCTGAACGGCGCTGCGGCCGACACTGCTCCCTGCCAAACCTTTTTGGAGCCGAAAACTGTTGATCCTAGCCCGGTCAACGCTACCCGCTCGGCAGCGGCAGCGCCCAGATCCTGTGCAGCATGTCACCGAACAGCCGCCGGTTCAGATGCCCCTCGGCCAGCAGCAACCAGTAGTAGCGGGCATGCTTGACCAGCCGCCCGCCGGTCTTCATCAGCCGCTGCTGCAAGCTCGTCAGCGACCAGCTCTTGATGCTTGGTGGCAGTCCCAGCCGCCGCCACAGGTTGCCGAGGTTGTAAGCCAGGACGCTGAGTTGCAAGCGAACTTCGTTCGCGCGAAAACGATGGCACGACAACCGTGTCCAATTCGTGGCCTGCTTGCCTTCCTTGATCCACTGCTCGGCCGTGCCGCGCTTGTTGTAAAAGCGCACCACCGAGCGACTGGGCCGGGTCATGTTGGTGACGATGAAGCCGGGTTGCGCGAACAGTTCGCCCGGGTGGTGCTCAACCTTCGCTACGATGCGCCGCGGTTTGCTCCAACTGGCGGCCTGATAGCGGAAGCTCTTGTAGCGCACCAGGGGCTTGGCGCTCGGCCTGCCCGGTGGCCGAAACAGGATGTCCTCGATCTCCAACTCCAGGCTCTTGTTGGCCGGAATGCGAATGGCGTACTGTACTCCGCGTTCCTCCGAAGCCTCATAAACCTCCGGCTTGGCAAAGGCCGCATCGCCCCGGAAGGCGACCTGCTTGCCCGCAGCCTGTTGGCGCTCGATCTCCGGCAACAATAGCTCATCCCAGTCGTCGGCGCTGTGCACGTTGCCTGGACGCAGCTTTGCAGCGAGGCAATCACCATGACCGTTGAACAAAAGCAACGGATGGTAGCAGACCGACTCGAAGTGTCCGTTGTAGGCACTGCCTTCCTGTTGGCCATGGACCGGACTCTCGGTGGAGTCCATGTCCAGAACGACCCGCTCGGAGTCGTCGAACGCCTCCGCTTGCCCGACCAGCTCTCGGTTCAGCGCCATCAGCCCCAGCAGGTTCTCTTCGCTCGCCAGCATCTCCGTCTCGAAGCCGTGCAGCGTCGAGGTCAAGGCCGCACCGCGATCCCAGATCTTCTGCGAACCGATCAGCCGAAACGTCGGATCGATCGAAACCCGCTCGGCGTCGTTGAGGTCCTCGTAGCCCGCCAAGCGGCTGTAGACCGACTGCCGCAACAGATCAGCGAGCGTGAACTGCTTGTTTGTGCCTTGCCGGGAGTCGCTGAGATGCTCGTCAATCAGTTCTCCGAGACCGAGCCGTTCGTCCAGTTCGCGAACCAAAATCAGGCCACCATCAGAAGTGACGTGCGATCCCTGGAAATCGACTTTCAACAAGCCGTTGAAACTTAGCTGGAATGGCTTGGTTTGTTTTTCACCCATTGGGTGTTGGCCTCCATGGCGTCCTCATCGGGCTCTAGCCCCTATGAATAAAGACGCTCAAGGCCGCTGGAAGGTCGGGATGTCAAACATCAAATTGAAAATGCGGGCCTAAACCTAGCCGCGTTGCTCGCCACCTGACGGCCGAAACACACGATTGGCCCCGCCATGACTTCGTTACGCTTGCTCGCCGCGCTCAACGTAGAGTTCAACTACGCCTGCATGGTTCTGGAAACCGGAGGCCCAGCGGCGCGCGCCTTGTACTGGCGACCCGCTCACGCACTTCGCCTCGCCACCTGGTGAGAAGAGCGGGCTAGCAAGGTCGTCCGGACAGATCTATTATTGAGGAGGACGAAGCGGCCTTCAGGGTGTAGCATCTCCTGTGGGGAGCCGTCCCGCCGGGGGGGTGAGCGGACCGATCCTGATGCTGATCCGACGAAGCACAACTACATGAGAGCTGGACGACGACAACTTGTTCTATCGACCATCGGGTTGGCGCTGATCGCTGCGGCGGCGTGGCTGTCGAGTGACGCCGTCGAGCGAATCCTGCTTGGCCGTGCCGACGGCAGCCTGAGCTGGGGACCGGGGTTGTTCCGGGTGACGTTGGCGATTCACGGCCTGGTGCTGCTTGCGTGCGGTATGGCCGGCAGGCGAATGGGTGGAAGCGCTGACCACCGGCGGCGGGAGCCGTTTGCATCCGAAACCGATGGCCTCGGGAAGCGGTATTGGGCGGCCTTAGCGGCCCTGACCCTCGTCGCCTCGGCCCTGCGGCTCTGGCGTCTGGACTCGGGCTTGTGGTTGGACGAAGTTTTTACGCTTCTAGATTTCGGCCGCGTGCCGCTCGCCGAAGTGGTTACGATGTTCCCTTCCCAGAATCAACACATGCTCTATTCCGTCCTGATGCATCTCCCCTTGGCCCTGTGGGGCGAGAGTGTCTGGACGCTTAGATTACCGGCGGTGTTTTTCGGTGTAGGGGGCGTTTGGGCGGTTTTTCTTCTCGGCAGGAAGCTGGTCGGGATCCATCAGGCTCTGCTTGCTTCGGCGTTGATGACGGTTTCCTACCATCATGTCTGGTTCTCGCAGAACGCTCGGGGCTACACCGGGCTGCTGTTTTTCACTACCCTGGCGACCTGGTTGTGGTTAGAGGCTCGGACGCGTCAAGGTTGGCGCTGGTGGATCGCTTACTCGGTTGCTCTCTGGCTGGGCTTGTGGATGCACACAACGATGGTGTTTGTCGTAGCGGCCCACGTATTGATCGAATTACCCGGGGCCGCCCAAACTCTGTATCGGGACTACCGCGGGGGCCGGACCAGGGGGGCGACACTCGCGCTGCGAAAGCCTGTCGCCGCCTGGCTTCTCAGCGGCACGCTTTCGCTTCAAGTTTATGCCTTGTCACTGCCGGAGTTCTTCCGCTCCGCCCTGCATGAAACTTCAAAAAATGCCGAGTGGACCAACCCCTTTTGGGCCGCGGCGGAAAGCCTGCGCAGCTTGGAGATAGGTTGGTCCAGCCTGGCCGTGATGCTTTTCGCCGCCCTGCTGGCCGCATGCGGATGGTGGAGCCTATTTTGCAAGAGCAAAGCCGGGGCGATGGCGATGGTGCTGCCGGGTCTGCTGGGCGGATCTCTCGTTGTCGCAATGCAGCACAACCTGTGGCCCAGATTCTTCTTCTTCTTGATGGCGTTCGCATTGCTCGTGGCCGTCCACGGCGCGTTTGTGGTTTCACGGCTTTCGATGGGGCGAACCAGAACGCCAACGAGCGAGCCGGTGTCCTCGCTTGTGGGGACCATCTTGGTGGCGCTGATGATCGCCGCCTCGGCGGCTACGGTGCCGCGCTGCTATGCCCTTCCGAAGCAAGACTTCGCGGGCGCTCGCGATTTCGTCGAGCGCCGAGTTCGGCCGGGTGAGACGATCGTCGCCGTGGGCCTGGCGGCGCGGGTGTACGGAGGTTATTTTGCCCCGCACTGGACCGCCGTGCAGGAGAATGATTCCTTGCAACAGGCTCGCCGAACGCATCAAGGCACTTGGCTCGTCTACACCTTGCCCATTGAAATTCGGGCCTTCCAACCGCGGGTGTGGGAAACGATCGAGGGTGACTTCGAACTCGTCAAGGTTTTCCCGGGAACGCTCGGCGAGGGCGAAGTGTTCGTTTGCCGGGAACGAGATCCGACGCCGCCAAAGTGACGCAGTTTGCGGTCCCGATCTCCACTCCCGCTGACGGCGACGCCACCCTGATTCTCGCAACAGGCCGGGCCGAATGATCTTCTCCACTTTGGGAACCCGTGCCGATCGTGTACCATGGTCGGTTCCCGGCGACCGCGAGTTCAGCGACGCCGGCTCGCGCGAAGCGTGGGCCGGCTCGGTCGGCGGCGGACTCACGAATCCCTTCTACATCGCGCATGGACTTGTTGAACTTCTATCTGCTGGCCGGCCTGGTGACGCATAAGGTTGTCTGGGAAGTGATGAAGCGTCATCAGCGTCAGCCGCTACGGATAAGAATCTTTGCCGGCTCGTGGATTGTTCGGCTGGCAAGATTGGCGAAGGTCTGCATTTTGGTTGCCCTGCTGGCCCAAACTCTGCTTGGTGACGTTCTCCCGATTTCCCAGCACCCCGGTTCGCTGCGGGCACTTGGCGCGGCGCTGTACACAGTGGGTTTACTTGTTGCCGTGGCGGCGCGAGTGCGTCTGGGAGACAACTGGACCGATATTGAAACAGCCGGAGTACTGGAACGCCTGTGGAACGCCAAGAACTCGTCGAGGAAGGAGTCTACCGCTACATCCGACACCCGATTTACCTGGGCGATCTGCTTTTGTTGGCGGGTTTTGAGCTGGCTTTGAACTCCTGGCTGGCCCTGGGCGTGCTCGTGCTGGCGCCGGTCGTACTCCGCCAAGCTCGAGAGGAAGAAAAGGTGTTGCTGGTCAACCTACCCGGTTACCGCGACTACTGCGCGCGCACCAAGCGCTTCATCCCGTTTCTTGCCTGAGGGGATTCGGAACTCCTGCTTGTTCGCCGGGGCTTCATCAATGACGAGACGCTTCCCATTGGATCGCAAGCAGCAGACGTGGCCCCGCCTTCGGCCTTCCGGCAGGCAAGGCAAGCCGGCAGGGC
This sequence comes from Bryobacterales bacterium, assembly GCA_965206025.1. GTDB lineage: Bacteria > Acidobacteriota > Terriglobia > Bryobacterales > UBA6623. The sequence goes on from CBDBIU010000005.1 coordinate 2,214,786, forward strand.
TGCTCGAAACCTGTCGTCGAAGGGGCTATCATCATACAGCGGTTCGAGGTATTGAGGCTCGCGAGATACAGTGACTTTGGAGCACGGGCACAGCATGCTGTGCCCCTACAGTCGGAACACGGGCCCTGTCACCATAATTTGCGAGACTCAGTAGGCAGGCTTAGCCCACCTCGGATCGCCGTGTTTCCTACTGAGACCGGGAGGAATCCATCTTGGCCCCGATGCTAGAGGTGCGCAACCTGGCCACGCACTTTGCCACGCGAGCCGGCGTCGTTCAAGCAGTCAACGGGATCTCTTATCAGCTCGACGAGGGGGAGACGTTGGGCATCGTCGGAGAGAGCGGCTGCGGGAAAAGCGTGAGCGCGCTTTCGATCATGCGGCTGGTCCCGGATCCGCCGGGGAAGATCGTGGATGGAGAGATCCTTTTTCGCGGTCGAGACCTGCTTAAACTCAGCGACAGCGATATGCGGCGGGTGCGGGGGAGCGAGATCGCGATGGTCTTTCAAGACCCTTTTACGTCTCTCAATCCTGTGCTGACGGTGGGCTTCCAAATCACCGAGGCGCTCCGCCTGCACCGCGCGCTCAACGGCGCCGGCGCCCGGGATCGCGCTGCCGAGTTGCTGCATTTAGTAGGAATCGCCAACCCGGAAACGCGCCTGAGAGAGTACCCGCATCAGTTTTCCGGAGGGATGAGGCAGCGGGTGATGATCGCCATGGCCCTCTCGCAGGAACCGCGCTTGCTCATCGCCGACGAGCCGACCACGGCGCTGGACGTGACGGTTCAACAGCAGATCATCGATTTGGTGAAGCGCTTGCAAACCCAACTGGGGCTGGCCGTCATTTGGATCACGCACGATCTGGGCGTCGTCCTGTCGGTGGCCCGGCGAGTCATTGTGATGTATGCGGGGTCCATCGCCGAAGAAGCGAGAACGAGTGATCTATTCACCTCGCCGCGCCATCCCTACACCATCGGTCTGCTGAAATCGCTTCCTTCGATAGACGATAGGCGGGACAAGAAGTTGTTCTCGATCCCCGGCCAACTGCCGGACTTGACGAAGCTGACCGGGGGTTGCCCTTTCGCCGCCCGCTGCGACTACGTGGAACAGCGCTGCCGCAACGAGCACCCGCCTCTTGAAGCGGTCGGAGACGGCCACACCGCGGCCTGCCGGCGGACGGACAAGACCGAAGGCGTTTGGAGCACGGATGTCCGCTAGCCGAGCCGGCCAGCCTTTGGTGCAGGTCAAAGATCTGAAGATGTATTTCCCTCTCACCGGCGCCTCGGTCTTTGGCCGCCGCCGAGGCGACGTTCGAGCCGTCGATGGAGTGAGTTTCGAGGTCGCCCGCGGCGAGACCCTGGGCTTAGTGGGGGAAAGCGGGTGTGGAAAGTCCACGACAGGACGCACGATATTGCAGCTCTATCGGCCAACGGCCGGCGATGTACGTTTTGACGGGATCAGCTTGGTGAACCTCAAGCGAAATGAGCTGCGGCAAATGCGCCGTCGCATGCAGATGATCTTCCAAGACCCCTACGCCGCCCTGAGCCCCCGCATGACGGTGGCCGCCCTTGTCGGCGAGCCGCTCGAGATCTACGGCCTGGCACAGGGCAGCCGGAAGCAGGCGGAAGTCGAGGAATTGCTGGATCTCGTGGGACTTCACGCTTCCTTGGGGAATCGCTACCCCCACGAGCTGTCCGGCGGACAGCGCCAGCGGGTCGGAATCGCCAGAGCCCTGGCTCTCAAACCCGACTTCATCATGTGTGACGAGCCGGTTTCCGCCTTGGACGTGTCCATCCAGGCCCAGATCATCAACTTGCTGGAGGAGATCCAGGAGCGTTTTGGTCTCACCTACTTGTTCATTGCCCATGATCTGAGCGTGGTGCGGCACATCAGCCACCGCGTGGCTGTCATGTATTTGGGCAAGATCGTCGAACTGGCCGACAGCGATACACTCTACACGAAACCTCTTCACCCCTATACGCAGGCGCTGTTGTCGGCGGCGCCGCGCCCGCGCCCGGCAGGCGAAGCTCCTCCTCAGCTGGTTGTTTTGGGGGGCGACATTCCCAGCCCGTCGAGCCCCCCTCGGGGCTGCAATTTCAACACCCGCTGTCCTCTGGCGACAGACGTTTGTTTCGAACTGGACCCGGAGTTCAAACAAGTGTCCCCCGAACACGGGGTGGCCTGCCATCTGGTGGAGTAAGAAAGGGCAACTGGCAAGAAAGGCTCGTCAGTAGGCTTGGTAGCCGGTGTTCGAGTCATGTAAGAAGCCCGTTCCGGAAGGATGTTACGATCGCCCGTCTGGCCTAAAAGTGGTTTGTTCGCAATGTCTTCCGGCCGCGACGGCAAGGGGTCGCCGCTGGGCGCGCGGCTCACGTAACGGTCCAAGCACCCGATCGGCCCGCGATGACTTCCCCGCGCTTGGTCACCGTGCTCAACGTCGAGACCTACGGGAAAACGCAGAACAAGCCGATAAGCCCCACATGGTCCAACCAATTCGAGACAGGCGCGTCAGCCCGCGGCGTCGGGTTGATCTGCCGGCCGGGCTCAAGATTTCTTCCTACGGTGAAAGTGAATCCCCTCGGAAGTTCGCGGCCAAGCTGGTCGATGTGAGCGAAACCGGGATCGGCGTCGAAATGTTCGTGCCCCTGGTCGTCGGATCCACCGTCGCGGTAGCGGGTGACCTCCATAGCCCTGATTACTCTCTCAACCTCAAAGGAAAAGCCCGCGTCATCTACTGCCACTGCGAGAAGGAAGGCGCGTTCCGCATCGGGCTGGCCTACGAACAGGTCGCCTACCGCAAGATCGCTTGACACCGGACAAGACAGACGCCGCTCCGGACACCAACCCACGGCTGCGCCCTTCACGCCCGCCACGTCGAGTTGCAAACTCCATGGCGCTCGTCACCGTCAGCTGCCTTCACGCGGATTAGTCGGGGTCCTTAGGCCAGCCGTTTTCCGTCTGGTTAGAAAGCAGGCGCAAGAGTTCGTTTTAGCCCGCTTTCCTCACCACGTCGTGAGGCGAAGTGCGTGAGAGGCCCGTCAGTACAAGGCGCGCGCCGCTCGGCAACCTCGGGCACGGCATGCCGCGCCCCCACATTCTTGAACCTTGCGTTGAGTTCCGTCGTACCGGCTGAGGCCGGCGTGCCAGAAGGCAGGGCGGCCCTTCGCTCCACCGGAGTTGCCCGGCTTTCCCCGGGCTTTGTCACCAGGCTTCGACTCGGCCGGCTGCCCGACCCAGCCGCTCGTCAGCTTCCATGCCTACCGACGACTACATGGGTGGGTTCCTCCCTCCCACAGGGTATCCGCGCCGAAAAGGCGCACCGAGAAATGCGGGCTAAGGATTGCTGCTCCGCAACATTTTCTCCGCCGCTTGTAGTCTGCGTCGGGCGCCTTCATCTTCAGGGCGCATCTTGACTGCTTCTCTAAAGTCGAGGACAGCTCTCGCGTAGTCGCCCAGCAGAAAGTACTCCTGCCCTCGCAGACGGTAGATTTCCGGGCCCGGTCGTCTTCTGCTGAAAGCCCTACTGAAGCTTTCGAAACCTTCTTTTTTGCGGCCCAGACGGAGTTGGGCGACGGCCAATTGGGCCCAGAACTCCCCCACGCGGTGATTAATTTTGATGGCCCTTTCGTAATAATCCACCGCGCGCCGGTAATCCTTCACCCGCGCGTGCGCGAGGCCGAGGTTGCCGAGCAGATAAGCGTGATCCTTCGACCCGGCCGGCGCCAGCTTCTCTGCTTCCCTCCAGTATCTGGCCGCCGTGGCGTACTCTCCCCGCTCGTCGTAAACCCGCCCAAGATTGTTCAGGGGACGATACTTGTCGGGTGATTTGGCTACCGCATCCTGCCACAGGAGCCGCTCGTCCGACCAGATCCGGCTCCTCTTGTAGGTCCCCGCCGAGTAAGCCACGAGCAAGGCGGCGACGACGACGGAAACATTGCGCCGAGAGGGGCTGAACAGCCACGCCACGGCCACCATCACGACGAGCAAAAATCCCACGGAGGGAAGGTAAAGACGCCGTTCGGCAGCGAAATCCAGCAGCGGGAAAAAGCTGGAAGTCGGCGCTAGCACAACGAAGAAGAACACACCCCCGAAGGCGGCTAACGGAGCCCGGCTACGAAGATAAACGCAGACGCCGCCAAGTCCGGCGAGCGCGATTAGGCCCAGCCACGAGAGATGGTCCCACAGGGTTTCCGACGGCACGAAGTGCCAGTCGACATTCAGGCCAAGCGGTACGGCCAAGAGCCGCAGATAGACAAAATACACCCGGAACTGGGTGAACAAATATTCATCCCACGGCAGCTTGAACCCCGCGGACTGGGCAAACAGAAACGGCTTGATGAAGACGAAGAAGGCGGCCACGCCCCCGACAGCGAACAGCGCATAGGTGGGCCAGTTGCATTTCATCCGCCGCCAGTCGCCCTTGGAAAGAAGCAGATAGTCCATGACCAGAATCACCAGCGGTAGGGTGAGCTTGTCTTGCTTGCAGGACATCGCCCCGGCGAACAGCAAACCGACCAGCAGCGCCGTCACCCATCGATGACGCTCTCGCAGGGCCGAGGCGAATACCCAAAGCGCCGCGACATAGAAGGCGGCCCCGAGGAGTTCGGGCCGGCTGCTGATGTAGGCCACCGACTCCGTTTGGATCGGAGAGGTAAGAAACAGCAGCGGCACGCCGTAGACGAAAACCTCTCGCAGCCGACCGGGGATGATCCGGTCCAGTCGTTCGGGCGTCAGTAGTGTGTTCAGAAAACACCACAGCAGAACTGCATTCAAGCCGTGCAGAACGACGCTGGTGGCGTGGAAACTCCATGGATCAAATCCGCGCCAGCGATGGTTGGCCAGGTACGTCAAATAAGGCAGGGGCCTTCCTGAGTTGATGATGGGCTGCCACCGTCCCGTTCGAACTGTGCTGTGAACCTCCTTGAGGTCGTAGTCGTCGTAGAGGAAGGGGCCCGACAAGCAAGGGGTATATATCGCCCAGCCTAAGCAAAGCAGGGCGAGGGCGAACCACCAGCGCCGCCGGTCTCGCGCCTTCCGTTGCTGGGCCGGCTGGACGGAGCCTTCTTGACCGCGGGCGGCAGCGCCGGGCTTGTCGATTTGGCGGGATGGCGAAGCGCTTCGCCGCTTTCGTCTGCGCTCCTTTTTCATGAGATCCTAGCCCGCTTTTCTCGCCACTGTCACCACGCTGGGGAGGGCGAAAGGCTCGGTGGCCGTAGCTTGCGGCGACAGTTTGTGTACATCGCCCGGCTTACGGTTGGTAAGGTAAGTGGGCGCGATCAATCGCGCCCGCGCACGGCATGCCGTTCCCCACATCCCCAACGGCGGGCATTTGCTTCCCTTCCCGACGACCGCTGCTCAGGAAAGCGGGCTAGATCTCATACTTGGCCACGATCTCCGACCAACGGCCTTGTCCTTTCAGGATCAGTTCTATCACGTCGCGCACGGCGCCGCCTCCGCCCGGGGCAGGGGTCACGAAGTGGGCGGCTTCCAATACCTCGGGTCGGGAGTCGGACGGCGCAGCAGCCAGGCCGACCCGTCGCATGAGGGGTACGTCTGTCAGGTCATCTCCGATATAGCCCACTCGCTCGGGCGACAGCTCGGCGTCCGCCAGAACCTCTTTGAAGGCGGGAATCTTACCCGTATTCCCCTGATAAAGATACTTCATGTGTCCGGTCCGAGCTCGCTCTTCGACCGCTCGGGACGTGCGGCCGCTGATGATGCCCATCTCGATACCGGCCGCGTGCGCCCATTGCAGGGCAATGCCGTCTTGGGAGTGAAAGGCCTTGGTCTCAAACAAACCGCCCGCGGGATCGGGCAATAGATAAATACGGCCATCGGTGAGGACGCCGTCACAATCCATCAGCAGCAGCTTGACCTTCGACGCTCTTTGGATCAGGCTCGCGGAGTAAGGGTTCGATTCCACCATAGGTTTAGACTTGTGATTATAACGTTCCAGCAGCACGCCTCCGTGGGCGACCGCTAGGCGTCGGCGGTTCGTGCGAGGCGAAACGCACGCGGCATCGAGCGCTAAGCCGTCAATCAGCGTTGACAAGCAAGAGTGCTTGTCCCACCACCGCTCCGACAAGTAGGAGAGCCTGCTTGCAGCGGTTGAGGATCTCGCTAGGACTCTCCAAGTCGACAGGCGCCCCTGTAGAAGGAATAGATGGCCACCATCTGGACGACGTGGAACAGGTCGTTATGGTTGAAGTGCTCGTGCAGAGTCCACCCGCTTTGCTGAATGCCCGCCGCGACGAAGGAAACCACGACACCGGCAACAATCCAGCGAGAACCCGCGTCTCGACGCTGGTAGATGCTAAAGGAGTGCACCAGCAGCACGCCTATCATGCTTGGAACATAGTCGTAGACGACGTAACGGAAGTCCTCGTGGGTCGCCATCCAGACCAAATAGAAGAGAAACTTGGCCACGGCCAAACCGAGGACCCATCGCGACACCCGGCGAGGGAGGGTTGAAAGAACAGCGGCCGAAAGCATCAGGAATGCCGCCGCTCCGATCGAGTAGACGGTCACCTTCCAAAGAGCCGCCACGGTGTCGGGACGGAGGTAATGTAGAAAGCCGTGATAGGTGCCGCCGGCCACGGCCCCGACGGCGGTTACGAGCAAAGCCCATCCCCAAAGTTGGATGGGCATGTCGCGGACCCTTCCGCCCACCCGAAGGAGCGCCAGCCCGAAAACGACGCACACAATGGCCAGCAGGTAGTCGGGCGCCATCGTCGTGGGCTCGGTGACTTGCATGGTTCCTACCGGGGATCGACCGCTTGCAGTGCTCCTGTCGAGGCATTATACGCCGTATACCGCGCCCAGGAAATGGAACTCGGCCACCGTGCCGGCGCGCTCCCTAACGCCCTGTTTTATCCCTGCCGATAAAGCCCTGGGAAGTCGAATCATTGTGCGGCGGCTATCTGTCATCCTCTGGTTAGGCGGTTTGGTCTCAAACCAGGGTCTCGCGGCACAGAAGCTGAAGTCCTTTCCCTTCTTCAATCGTAGCGACCCGAAGATTGAAACCCGGGTCTTCGTTCATGCTCCACAGTTGAAGCTGGCCTGCAAGGAGGTCGGGGTGCTGCCCGTTTCCCGGTCTCATCAGCCGGATCCCGCGGCACCGGCGTTCGAGACCTTCTTGCAGCAGGCCCTGCTGCAGAACGCCAAGGCCGAAATGATAGATTCGGTACCCAGCCTACCTTGGGACAACCTGCCGGCTTGGAAGGTGAGAGAGTTGACCGACGCCGATCGCATCGCCGCTGTCGCCAAGCAAGGATATTCCCGCAAACTCGACTTAGTTATCCTTGGCAGCGTCGACGCGCTGTTTCGCAAGCCGAGCAAAGGCCTGACGGCTCGCGTAACCCTTCGTGTGATTAACACGCGCGACGGCGAAGTCCTTTGGTACGGAACGAAACGCGCCGATTGGCTGCGCCGGTTTGCTCTGGACGACTGCCTGCTGCGCCTGGCTTGGTCGTTCGTTTCCGAATGGAGCGCCTCGCCGAAGTAGTTGGCGAGAACCCCTGGCTAACCCGCTTCGGTAACGACTGAATCGTTGCTCGGCCTAGCAGCCCGTGGTGAAAACATCGGGCAGAGCCGGCCAATTCGCTTCAGACTAAGTGTTTTGTTTCAAGGGTGATGACGGGGAGCGAATTGGTGGCAGTCCCCATTTTTCGCTTCCCCGCGACTTTCACCACGGGCTGCTACAGGAACCTCACCGTGACCGCGTTGGTGGGGATACCATCCACGAAGAGGATGATCTCCACCTCCCCGGCGCCGATCAACTCCGGCGGCATGGGACCGAGATTGGCTTGATCGAGTCCCACGAGATCCGCGTGGGCCTGCGCCGCGGGGACCGGCACCGCCACTCCCCCGACCGTCGCGGTCACCTCATCGGTAAAGCCCCGGATACCCGTACCGTACAACACCAAGAAGACAAGCTCGCCTTCCCCGCTCAGATCGATCGGCAGCGCCGTGCGGCTGCCGACGGGCAGGTTAGGATCGAAGATGAAGTCTTCCACTTGACTGGTGTCCGGCAACACCAAAATGAACCGCGCGGCGGGGACTCCCATGCCGTTGTTGTTGGCCGTGAACAGAGCCGGCGCAATCGGCTCGATCCGCACGCTGCCGGTGGCGAGTATTTGGTCTCCCTGGAAGACGGTCAGTACGGCGTCCCCCAGCGCGGCGCCGGCCGGGATCAAGAAGTTGCTCTGCAGGTTCGAGGAGAAGAAGAATTCCGCCAGCGAGTCGGCGCCCTCGCTGTCGGTCACGCGAATCGAGATACCGCCCAGAGTTGTCGGCAGGGGAATCATTAGGGCGGCGCCATCGGCCGCTCCGGTCACGCCGAAACCGGCGACGATCGACGCGGGGGCGGCCGGGCCGGTGTAGCCGGCGGCCGATACGGTGGTGAACGAGTTGCCCAGCGCTGATGCGCGCACGGCGTCGAGCAGCGGCGCGGTTGCCTGCAGGCTGTCGAGAAGTTGTTGAATATCCTGACTGGCCGTACCGGTCGGGGCCACCCGCGCCAGTGCGCTGATCTGGTCCATCAGACCGGCCGCTTCGCCAAACTGCGCGGCCGCCTGCCGTAAATCCGCCTCGGTCTGGGTGCGGCTGATCAGGGTCGAGCCGGCCACGGCATCGGCCAACTCAGTGAGGGCGGTTTCGACGCCGCGCAGCCCATCGCCCGGCATCGTCTCGGTGCCTTCGGCGTCAAGATAAAGCAGCCCGGCCTCGGTGCGAAGCAGCTCGCCGGTTATGCTCTGCATCGCCGCGCCCCAGTCCACGCCCCCGAGCGGAGCTTCAAAATTCAGCCCGGCGGCGGCTTCGGCGGCCTCCAGAAACACAGCGCTCAGCTCGTCAAAAAACGCATCCCACTCCTCCAGACGCCCCTCGACGCCGTAGATGATCGGCTCCGCCTGGGGCAGCCCCCCTTCCGGGCCCATGGTGTAATCGCCCACGATGCCGCCCGGCGTCAGCGTGCCCTCGAAACTGACCGCGATATCGGGGAATCCGGCGACCGTGCCTTTCCCGTCGGCAACAAACGTCCCGTCGTCCATCAGATCGCCGGTGACTTCCACCCAGGGGAACGGCCCGGCAACCGTGACCGTCCCGATCACCTCTTGCGCGTTGGGCTCGCCCGTCGCCGAGACGCCGAAGATATTACTCAACGCCACCGTGATCGCCAAGGCCAGCTTTTCCAGCATTTTGATGAATTCCTTGTGCGGCGCCTTGTCCTGCTTGACCTCGGTTTTGGCGTTTGCCGTCTCTTCGACCGGCATCCCGGTGTCTTCGTAAACCGTCGGGGGCGGAGGGATTCCTGCATCGTCCATCGAGAAGTCTGCTGCCAGCTGACGCAAGGTCTCGTCGATTTCCTCGGGTCCCGGGTCCAACGGGGTAGAGGGCGGACCGTCGGGAACCTGTCCGGGGCCAAGAAAACAGCAAGCTTGGACCGTCAGTTTGGCTTCGGGATTTCCGGGGATGTTCTCCGGAAAAACGTGGAGAAACTCAGCGTTTAAGGAAAAGTTACCTCGTATCTCTGCGAGGAGATCAGCTCGCCCTTCGAAGTCAGCCTGCGTCGGCGCAATCGGATCGATGCAAGTGGGGGGGCTCCCCTCGCGGGTATCTGTAAATTTTTGAAAACCTGAGTGAGCGCTTAGGCCGAAGATCTCGGGGTTATGCTCTGGGCACGCGAGGTCCACTTTGAAAGCGTTAAAACCAGGATTTCCATTTTGGCCCTGGCACGGTGAAAGTATACACCCGCGCTGCCCCGCATACCACGTCTTTTCGCGCTGAACCCTGCACATGACCTCCACCGGTAGGCGCCAGGGCTCGTCCATCCGCTCACAGACGTTGATTGAGCGGACTGAACGGCGCTCCGGCCGACACTGCTCCTTGCGAAACCTTTTGGAGCCGAAAACTGTTGATCCTCGCCCGGTCAACGCTACCCGCTTGGCAGCGGCAGCGCCCAGATCCTGTGCAGCATGTCGCCGAACAGCCTGCGGTTCAAATGTCCTTCGGCCAGCAGCAGCCAGTAATACCGCGCGTGCTTGACCAGCCGACCGCCGGTCTTCATCAACCTGTGTTGCAAGCTCGTCAGCGACCAGCTCTTGATCCTTGGTGGCAGTCCCAGCCGCCGCCACAGGTTGCCCAGGTTGTAGGCCAGCACACTCAACTGCAAGCGCACTTCGTTCGCCCGGAAGCGATGGCACGACAGCCTGGTCCAATGCGTCGCCTGCTTGCCTTCTTTAATCCACTGCTCGGCCGTCCCGCGCTTGTTGTAGAAGCGCACCACGGAGCGGCTCGGCAGAGTCAGGTTGGTGACGATGAAGTTGTCCCGTGGAAACAGCTCCCCAGCGTGATGCTCCACCTTGGCCACGACCCTTCGGGCCTTGCTCCAGCTCGCTGCCCGGTAGAGAAAGCTCCTGTAGCGCACCAAAGGCTTCCGAGTGGGTCTTCCCACCGGCCGCACCAACAGCTCGGCAACTTCACGCCGCAGGTTCTCGTTCGCCGGAAGGCGGATGGCATACTTCACGCCACGCTCCTCCGAAGCCTCGTAAATCTCTGGCTTGGCAAAGGCTGCATCCCCCCGGAAGGCAACCTCTTTGCCATGGTTCTGCTGACGTTCGATCTCGGGCAGGAGCAGTTCATCCCAGTCCTCAGCGCTGTGCACATTGCCCGGACGGAGCTTGGCCGCCAGACAGTCGCCGTGACTGTTGAACAGCAACAGCGGGTGGTAGCAGACGGACTCGAAATGGCCGTTGTAGGCGCTGCCTTCCTGTTGGCCGTGGACGGGGCTTTCCGTCGAGTCCATGTCCAGAACAACCCGCTCGGAGTTGTCTTGGGTCTCGGCTTGGGCGAGCAGCTCCCGGTTCAACGCCATCAACCCCAGCAGGTTCTCTTCGCTCGCCAGCATCTCCGTCTCGAAGCTGTGGAGCGTCGAGGTCAAGGCCGCACCGCGATCCCAGATTTTCTGCGAACCGATCAGCCGAAACGTCGGATCGATCGAAACCCGCGCGGCGTCGTTGAGGTCCTCGTAGCCCGCCAAGCGGCTGTAGACCGACTGCCGCAACAGATCAGCGAGCGTGAACTGCTTGTTTGTGCCTTGCCGGGAGTCGCTGACATGCTCGTCAATCAGTTCTCCGAACCCGAGCCGTTCGTCCAGTTCGCGAACCAAAATCAAGCCACCGTCGGAAGTGACGTGCGATCCTTGGAAATCGACTTTGAGAAGTCCATTGAAAGTTAGCTGGAACGGCTTTGTTTCTTTTTCACCCATTGGGTGTTGGCCTCCCTGGCGTCCTCATCGGGCTCTAGCCCCTATGAATAAAGACGCTGAACGCCACCGCAAAGTCGGAATGTCAAACTCAAATCGAAAATCGGGGTAAAAACGGGTTCCAGCTCTGCGGGTCCGAACGTAGGTATCAGAAAATCAAGGTTCTGGTCACGACCAAACCGAGATCCGGAAAGGTCGTCGCCATCGTCCAACCAAACGTCTAGTGCTCCGTGCGTAGAGTCTAGAAAGAGAGACCTCACATCGCACAGGAGTGTTGTGGTAACGGTTCGTGTTGCTCCGACAGGTATCTTGGTAGGACTGGGCAGAATCGCGAGTTTCGCGTCAGGCGAGGTGCAGTTGGGGATCGTTCGCCGCTCGGTCCTCTCCTGGCCCAAGGCCACTTGCGCGATAAACAGAACGCCGACGGCCGCGCATACCAGGCACAGGGGTAAACGTCTGGATGCCTTTATCCACCAACCGAACAGAGATTTGGGTTGCATTTCTCGCCTCCTGCGAGCACGCACTCTCGATAGTGGCGTTTCCGTTCCCGCGGGTAGGGTAGCTGAAGCGTCAGCCGCAGTGCAAGATTTTCGTCCGTCCTCCCGCACGCCTTTGCGACGAGCAGATCAGAGCGCGAACGCAAGCGAGCGGCCAACGGGGGGCAGGGGTCAGCTACCGGGATTTAGCCTGTCACTGGCGTTCCAGGCTCAGTTGGTTGCTTTCGCGCGGCGCCTACTCGGCCGCTTCGAGCTTTTCGACTTGATAGCCGCCGCGTGCCCTGAAATAGAGAAAAATCAGCGCGAAAGCCACAGTTGTCACAACGGGCAGGAAGCCCACGTAGAGGAAGGCGGCCGCGGCGCCGTAGTTGTCATACCAGCTGCCCATCGTCGGCAGAATAAAGGCCGCCGCGAGATTCCCGGTGCCGCCCAGGATGGCGAGCAAAAGGGCGCCGCCCTTGGGGAATAGCTCTGAGCAGACGCCCAGCATTGTCGGCCAGAAATAGGTCTTGCCGATGCCATAGATCGTCGCCGCGGCAAACGCCTGCACGGGCGTAGAGACGTTGCTCAGGCTGAACAGCCCTAGCGCGGAAAAAATGGAGGCCAGACACAGCAGGCCGATCGGCGAGAAGCGGTGAGCCAGCGGCCCGGCGAAAAAGCGCAGCACAAACATGATTCCCGACGTGTAGACCAAGATCAGGATGCCCTGCATCCCGGCCAGGTTCGTAATCAGCGAGGCGATCCATTGGTCAGGACCCAGCTCGGTAGCCGCCGTCAGCCACATGCAGCCCCACAAGATCAGGAACATCGGTCGCAGACCCTCGCGGAACATGTCTCGCGTGGAAACGCCCGCCGCCACGCGCTCCGAAAGCGGGAACTCCAGCCGCATCGTCATGATTCCGTAGACGACCGCCGGAACCAGCAGCGTCCCCAGCTTGATTTGCCAGCCCAGAGTCGCTTTCGCGGCGGAGATTCCGGCGGCGTCAAGGCCCAGAACCTTCGTCAAACCGTAGGCCAACAGTCCGCCGATGATCAAGCCCCCGGGCCACCAGGCGTGAAGCACGTTCATCTTGTGAGTTTTCTCGTCCGGATAGAGAGCCATGCCCAGCGGATTGATAACTCCCTCGACCAATCCCTGCGACAGCCCAAGCGTCAACATCGCCGCGTAGAGAATCACAAATCCCGGGTCGGAATAGTAGGGATCGACCGGTCCGGGCGGGGCGGGCGCAAAGATGATAGTCAGCACGGAAACGACATAGCCCAGGCTCGACAACAACATCAGCCGTTTCATGCCGAAGAAATCGACCAGCGACCCGCCAATGAAAATCGAGAGCGTAAACCCAAGGAAGGCCGGACTCAGCAGCACGCCGGTTTGCTGCTTGGTCAGATGGAAGTCAGCGCCCAGCATGTCGAGAATGTCGGCCCGGATGGAAAACACCATCGCGGTCGTGATAAGCGCCACGCAACTGGTGAGGAAGAGCCGACTGCGGTTAACAGACATAAGCAATGTGTTCTAGCGGCCCGGGGCAGAAGTTAGGTTCGGGGAAAACAGGGGCTGCCGTTTGATTTTCGTGTCCGTCACTGATTGGTTCTGCGTATCGGTTCGACGAAAATCGCTGGCTACGGATGATTGCGCTCTCTTTTCAGCCGAAGCACCTTCACCACGGCCTGCACGGGGAATCACTGACGATAGCATTCGGGAAGGCCGATTTCAACAGAGAGTCTTGTCTCATGCAAGATGAGTCTGAACGAGGAGTTTGTTTCTCACACAAGATGAGCCTGAAGGATCGGGGAGTGGGCATGCTGGGAATTGACTATCCAAGTGCAAAACACCAGCAAGCTGAACCTGCAACAGATCCAGCAGTTTCTCCACTCCAGCGAGGAGATTCGATTCAAAGGCAAAGGGCGGGCCGAGATCTACACGTGGGTGGCGCGCACGCTTCGCCAGCACGGCTACAGCCGCCAAAACCGCGCCGACAAAGGGCTGCTGCGGCAGTATCTGGTCAAGATGACCGGACTGAGCCGGGCGCAAATCACGCGGCTGATCCAGCAGTACCGGCAGGGCGGAGAACTCCAACCCGCCCGCTACCGGCGGCATCGCTTTGCCCGCAAGTACACGCCCGCCGACGTCGAACTGCTGGCGGCGGTGGACGAGGCCCACGAAACCCTCAGCGGCCCGGCCACGCGCAAGATCCTCGAGCGGGAATACCAGCAGTACCAGCAGCGCGAATACGAGCGGCTGGCGGGGATCTCGGTGGCCCAGATCTATCGCCTGCGGCGGCGCAGAGCCTACCGCCAGCGGCGGCTGCATTTCACCAAGACCCGGCCCACGGCGGTGTCGATCGGCGAGCGGCGCCGGCCCGACCCGCAAGGCCAACCCGGCTTTCTGCGAGTGGATACGGTGCATCAAGGGGATCGCGATGGCGTCAAGGGCGTCTACCACATCAATGCCGTGGATGAAGTCACCCAGTGGCAAGTGGTCGGCGCCACGCCCGCGATCAGTGAAGCCTGGCTGGAGCCGTTGCTGAAAGCCATGATCGAGCAGTTTCCCTTTCGTATCCGCGGCTTCCATTCCGACAACGGCAGCGAGTTCCTCAATCGCACGGTGGAGAAGCTATTGAACAAGCTGCTGATCGAACAGACCAAGTCGCGTCCGCGGCACTCCAACGACAACGGCTTGGTGGAATCGAAAAACGGCGCGGTGATCCGCAAACACATGGGATATACGTACATCGCGGCGCCGCACGCGGGGCGCATCCAGCGCTTCTACCAACAGCACTTCAATCCCTATTTGAACTTCCACCGGCCCTGCGGACAGCCCGAGATCAAGACCGACGCCAAAGGCAAGCAGAAGCGGGTGTACCGCCACTACCAGACGCCTTGGGAATCTTTCGAGAAGTTGCCCGAGGCCGCCAGCTATCTCAAGCCAGGGCAGAGGCTGGAGGCTCTGGGCCGCATTGCCCAGGCCGAAAGCGACACGGCGGCGGCCCGCCGGATGCAGCGAGCCAAGCAGAAGCTGTTTGCCAGTTTCCGTTCCGCGAACACGCCGTGCTGAACAGCAGGAAGAGGGCTGTGGAAATGACGGGCGATGGAAAACGAGGAAAACCAAAACCAGGTTTCCCTTCGTTTCCCACCGCCCTTGGAAATCGCTCCGCGATTCCCACAATCCCACAACCCCGACGACGATTCTCCCCTTCCCAAAACTCAAAATCAAAAAGCCCGAAAGGAGCCCCAGCGACTCAAAAAGCCCCAACCCCCGTCTTCAGGCTCATCCTTCGATGAGAAAATGCTCAGAGCAGAGCTTGGGACGGGTCGCCCGGCGAGCTGGGCATGCGCGACAAGGGTGATTACGCTCTTGTCCGCGCTTCCCTCGGCATAAGGCAATTTGGGACGGCTGTCCCCGCTCGGTTCCGTGGCGCACGCCCTTAGCGTGCCGGCGGGCATTCTTGCCGGCATGGGAACGACGTCCAGCGGGCCGGCGCTTTGCACACGAACCATGTCAGCGTTCGTGGCGACCTGGTTGTCGGGGCTGGGTAGATCCCGCCGCAAGCATCAGCCGCCGTCTACGTCTCGGCGGCCAGCTCGTCGACGATTTCCCGAGCGGTCTCGCGCGCCCGGTCGAGCTCGCCGGGCCCGTAGCTGATCGCGCCGACCCGCGCGTGGCCGCCTCCGCCGTAACGTTCGCAGATGGTGGCCAGATTCCGCTCCGGTTGGCAGGGAGCCCAGGGATTGGACCCGACTGAAATTTTCGTTCGAAACCCGGCGTCGGAAATCGAAATGGTGTAGGTGCAGTCAGGGAACAAGTAGTAGGGAACAAACTTGTTGTAGCCCTCCACGTCCGTATCCGATAAATCGAAATAGACGACGGAACCCACCCTCACCGAGTGTTTGCGAATCACCTCGATCGATTCCAGGTGGCGCTGGTAGATCTCATCGAAAGCGACCCGGATTTCCGGCAGCGCAGCGATTTCCGCCAACGTATGAGATGCCATCAGCGGGATGATCCTGGCGGTGACATTGGGTTTCGCCGCCTCAAAGACCAGCGTAAGCCGCGTTGCCGGCTCAGCCATCTCCACGGCGACCTTCGCGTTCTCGTAGCGCGCCCCGTCGATGATGTCCGCCCACCTAATCAGTTCGCTCAAGTGCGATGAATCGTAGCCGAATTTTTCGCCCGCTATGAGGGCGATGAACTTCGTGCAAGACTTGTAGGCAGGGTCGTAGAACTTCTTGCCGGAGCGATCTCGCGAAAAATGCTCCTCGTCTTCAGCGGAGAGAAAAGCGCTCTGGTGATGGTCGAACCACCAGCTAAGGCGGGGAGAAGCGCAGTACTTGAAGTCGACGATCGCGTTCTCGTCGCCGTCGAAAAGCTCCAGGTCGAAGAGTTGCTCGGCACGGTGAAACAGCCCGGTGAGAACAAATTCCGCCGAACGCGCCACCTTGTCGCGGTAAAATTCACGAAACAGTGCCGCCGAGCAGGCGCCGTCGAAGCAGCGATCGTGATAAAACAAGCGGACCCGCATGGGAAAACCAACTAGCATGGCCCATTTAGCCGAAAAGATCAAGCGGCCCAGAAGGCTGAAAGGGAGGGTGATGTCAAGCAGCTTGTCCAAGAATGTGGAGGGTGCGATTTTTCCACTCGATCTTGAGGGCGGCGGACAATCGAATAGATTGCGCGGTTCGCGTTTTTGACATTTATCAGGCAGACCATCCGTAGTCGGGGATCGTCAGTCCGTTCAAATCCAGCTCGCTCCACGCGGCAAGGTCCGCCCGGCGATCCCCGCTCGGCCCCGCTTCCGTGGACAGTACGACTTCAATTTCCGAACCCGCAAAAGCACCGAGCCGGAGTTCGGCGCTAAACCATTTCCGATCGGCTTTGAGATTCTTCGGGTCAAGATACCGATGGAACACCTCGACTCCCTTGCCGCCACGTTGGACCGTAATAGAAAACCGAACACCGTCCCCGGGTTCTTCCCAAGCACTTTTAAGGACCCCGTAGCCGAAACGCAGGGTAGCGTTATTCCCCAAAGAGACGGGGCCGAATCTCGCCTCTGAACGCGGCCGCATCATCAGTACGATGCGCTTCTTCCCTTCCACAACTACTTGCGCCTCGCGGACATCGCTGGACCGCTCGCTGGTGATCACTGCCTCCTCCCAATCCTCCAGCAACGACATCGCTGAACGCTCAGCTTTCGCACGTGGCACATTCCCCATGAGAAAGCGCTCGCACATCTCCCAAATCACGATGTTTGGTTTCTCTTCCGCCAAACTTCGGTAGTCAAACTCTCTACTCCACACAAATACGGCACGGTCGAAGTGCTCTTTCACTAGACGGACGAGACGGGTGAAGAACGAATCCCTAAAAATCACCGCCGTCGGCCGCCCACCGGGAGGGCGTTGAGTGGCAAAGAGCTTTTCTGTCTTCGAGCCGTATGGTGTTGCGATAACTTCGGCTCTTGGAACTCGGGGAAAAACAATAGGCTCTTCTGGGATTTTAGTGGCTGGCGGCGGTGAGTGACGGATCCCTCGCCACTGTGAGGCCGACCTCCCGGAGCCTGCTTCGGTGCCATTCAAGGGCTTCGTGACAACTCTACGGCCCCCAAGGCCGGGCGGCGACTGCGTTGGCCAAAAAGAATTACTGATAAACAAAGGGTTACGAGTAGAGCAAGGCTGCTGGCAGGTAGTCGTACAGTCTCCCGAAGGCTGTGAAATGCGGATCCACAACTGTCATCCAGTGGCCACACTCAAAGAGATAACTCCCTGTTTATCAGTGTCTTATTCCCTTTACGAGTTGCCCACGACCGGACTGGCGTGTAGGGTATTTGGGGATTTCTTGGCCGCCTTTTGGGCTCCGATGTGACTGCGGGCGACGTCGGGTCGGCAGGATGGAGGAGCCGGCTACCCGTTGGCCAGCCACTAAAAACCCGGAAGAGCCAAACAATAGAGTCATTTTCGAGCACAACATTCTCCAAAGCCGCCATCCGAGCAAGCCCAAGACCTTTCGGCACAAATTCCCTCCACTTCACTTCACGTTCGGCGAGCGCCCGCATTTCCGGCCGCAACGAAGCCAGCTCTTTCATAATCTCTCGATACGCCGCCCACGTACCGGCCGCATTCCAGTGTGTGCCAGTCCTTTCGTAAACATCACCTTGGGTCTTCGCCTCCCTGAGGACCGGTCTAAGGTCGATCACTCGCAAACAGGAGGCCTCGCTCAAATACTCGAGCAATTGGTCGACCCGTTGGATCCCTCTCTTCACTCCAGCGGGCAGCTTCTCCGGATAAACCGAGTTCTTATCAGGCGCCAGCACGAACATGAAGTCTATTCCCCTAACAGCCAACCAGTCACGCCGGCTCTCGAGCAAAACTCGCCATTCCTCCAACTCCTCGGTCGTGAACGGGTCTACACCCCTAAAGTGGACGCCGGAGTGGCCGTTCAAGAAGAACCATCCTTCCTTGCCGATCGTGACTCTCCTCGGTATCGGTGAAATCCCAAGCACCTGTGTGCTCAACACCGCATTTGTGCGGATCAGCCAGTTCCGCCAACCAAAATGATCGTTGAAGTATCTTCGATACTTGACTGGATACGCCCGGAGCCGGTTAGCCGAGAGATCAAACAGCGGGCGTTTCGCCTTCACTCGATTCTCATGGGGAGGCGGGGTGGGGTCTAGATCCATCAAATCGGGGTATGCACTTCACTCCCGGCTACCCCATATCTTGTGGTCGGCTGATCCGCCTGCCGCGTACGTGTTGGACCATCTCTGAATAGGTAGTGGGGCCAACGGCCGCGGCTTGTTGGACAAGCCGGTAGAAGAGCTTTCCCCGGTGCCGAGAGCGTCGTCGATTGAAGCGAAACGTGTACTCATCCAGGTAATAGTCCAGGTGCTCACGGCTTACCGCGCCTTGGTGCGTGCCGATCAACCAGCGCTTCAACAGGGCAGCCACACGGTGAACACGAGGCAACAGCTCAGAGGCTGATTGGCTGGAAGTTGCCAGAAAGTCGTATTCGTGCCGATAGCCAAGCGCCTCCAGACCGACGTAACCTTCCCAGCCGTCGGTGTGGATGGTGCTGTCGGGTTCAACAGCCTCTTGGATGAAGCCGTGTAGCTGGTGCTTGGAAGCTCGACGGATGCGCCTCATGCGGATCCTTCCTAGCCCCGCACCGTCTTCTTCAGCGGCGATGGCTACCAGTGCCTTTTTCTGCGTCTGCCGTCCGTGCAGTCCCTCTTCTTCGCCCCCAACATAGGTCTCGTCGACCTCTACGCGGCCGCTGAGCCGTTCGCGGCCAGGCCGCACCATCGCGCGCCGCAGCTTGTGCAGCAACGCCCAGGCGGTGCGGTAGCTTCCCAGACCCAAAATGCTTTGCAGTCCCAGAGCACTCGCCCCGTTTTTCTGGCTCGTCACCCACCACATCGCCCGATACCAGGTGCGCAGCGGCAGACGCGTGTCCTGGAAAATCGTGCCTGCCGTCACCGAAGCCTGATAATCGCACTGTCCGCAGCGCAGCAGGCCCCGCCGACTGCGGCGAGTTCGCTGCCCTTCACAGCGGGGACACCTAAAACCCTGCGGCCAGCGCAGTTGCATCAGATACTCGCGACACGCCTGCTCAGTGCCAAAACGCCCCTCAAACTCCTCCAGCGTACGCGGGTAGTCCTCCATGAGCCCGCATACTATATGTTGGGGCTTCGGGAGTCAAGTGCATACCCCGACCATCAAATTATCCAAACCGGGCAAGCAAATCCCCAGCACGAACAGCAGCACCGTTAACGCGTCAGCAATGCTGTAGCTTCTCTTGGAGCGGCCATGACGCAACATGTTTCTCAAAACCGGAAATAAATGAACGGGTTATACGCCCCTGACGACAGCCGCAGGGTTGAAAGTAGGAACAGGCAAACCGGAAACACCACCCGGCCGAAAGCATACACGCCTTCGAACACCCCGGCGCCCCTCCATTCCTGGCGCGCGAGGCGTCGTCCGTAAGCGTCTAGAACCGTCAGGATCGGTGTTGAGCCAATGGCTCCAAAAACGATAGCTAGCACCACATCGTTCGTCAAATACAGCTCGCGGGGCACTTCGTTTCCCACCCAACCGTGAGTTCCGAGCAGCGCCCCTAGAAACGACCACGCGCCCGGCAAGGTTTCCGCCCGGGAAAAGACCCAGCCGATCATCGTCGCCATCAACACATAGGCGTGGCGAAAAAGCCGGGGCACACGAGCAATCACCCCCGTTAGACCCATGCGCTCGACAACGAGAAAACTTCCGTGGAAAAATCCCCAAATCACGAAGTTCCAGCTGGCCCCATGCCAAAGGCCGCATAGAAAAAATACGGTCACGAGGTTGAAGTAGGTTCGCCCGCGACCTCGGCGGCTCCCGCCAATCGGAACGTAGAGGTAGTCTCGAAACCACCTGGAAAGTGAAATATGCCATCGACGCCAGAATTCCGTTATCGATTGCGAGATGTAGGGATAATTGAAATTTTCGAGAAACCGCAAACCGAAAATGCGGCCGAGACCGATCGCCATGTCCGAATAGCCGGAAAAATCGAAGTAGATCTGAAGCGTATAACAAATGAGGCCCAGCCAGGCAACATCAAACGCCAAGAGACCTGATTTGAGCGCAAAAATCTGATCCGTCGCCTGACCTACTACGTTTGCGATCAGAACTTTCTTGGCCAGGCCAATACAGAAGCGACGGATCCCGGTCGCGGCGTCATCGAGATCGACCGTGCGCGACACTAGATGCGCCGCGATATCGTGATAGCGGACGATCGGTCCCGCGATGAGCTGCGGAAACAGGGAAATGTATAAGGCGATGTTAACCGGGTTCCGTTGAGAGGGCCATTCCCTTCGGTAGACATCTATCACATAGGACATCGCCTGAAAACTGAAGAACGAGATTCCTATGGGTAGATGTATCGGGTCGAGGTTAACAGTGTCGCGGCCCAACCAACCTACGTAGTTGGTTCAGGTTGTTGACGAGGAAATTCGCGTACTTGCATATGATTAGTAAGGATAGGTTCGCGGCAATAGCCGCCGCCAGGACCTTCCAGCGCAGAGATTGAGCCGAGACTCGGTCTATAATCAGACCGAACCCGTAGTTCGTCAGGATAGACAACAGCATTACAAAGACAAAGAACTGCTCGCCCCAGGCATAGAAAATCAGGCTCGCGCCGAGAAGGAGGAGATTTCGAATTCTTTCGGGGACTAGAAAATAGGACAGCAGCGCCGGAAGGAAGAAGAACAGGAAGATGGGCGAACTAAAGACTACTTCGCGGGCGGAGGCGCCGAAATCAGGATACCAAAGGCCCCGGCAACCTGCTCCCGAGACCCTCTGTCTCACACAAAGTATCGTCCCCCGGACGACGGCGAGATCGGGTGCTCCCTCCGCTCGACAGAGTCGGGGTCCCGCCCAGGCAACGGCGAGCATTTGCGGGTCGACGCAAGCGGTGACATAATTGAGGAAGCATTCCGTCGAAGCCCCGGGGAGGGGCCTTTCCATGCGTTCCGAATGGGTAGCCAAACGCCAAAACGATGAGATCCGCACGCAGCTTCACTACGCCCGTCAGGGCATGGTCACCGAGGAGATGGAATTCGTCTCCCGGCGCGAGAATCTTTCTCCCGAGCTGATCCGGGAAGAGGTGGCCCGCGGGCGCCTGATCATCCCGGCAAACATTCGCCACACGAATCTCGAGCCGATGTGCATCGGCGTTGCCTCCACATGCAAGGTCAACTCGAACATCGGTAATTCGGCGGTCACATCCGAGGTGGAGCAAGAGCTGGAGAAATTGCGCTACTCGGTCAAGTACGGCGCCGATACGGTGATGGACCTCTCGACGGGTGGGGATATCCCCCGTATCCGCGAAGCGATTATCAACCACTCACCGGTACCGATCGGGACCGTTCCGCTTTACGAAGCTCTCACCCGCGTTGACGGGCGCATTGCCGACTTGACGTGGCCCATCATGCGCGACGTAATCGTCGAGCAGGCCGAGCAGGGCGTCGACTACATGACGATCCATGCCGGCGTGCTCATCCAATACGTGCCGATGGCCGTCAAGCGTGTGACGGGCATCGTCAGCCGGGGCGGGTCGCTGCTGGCCGAGTGGATGGTGACCCACCATCGGCAGAATATGCTCTACGAAAACTTCGATGAGCTCTGCGAGATCTTCCAGAAATACGACGTTAGCTTCTCGCTGGGCGACGGCTTGCGGCCTGGGTCGATCGCCGATGCCAGCGATGAGGCCCAGTTCGCCGAGCTAAAAACGCTGGGCGAGCTAACCAAAAAGGCCTGGGAATACGACGTGCAAGTCATGATCGAGGGCCCTGGGCACATCCCCATGGACCAGATCAAGATGCAGGTCGACATGGAAAAGGAGATGTGCTACGAAGCTCCCTTCTACACCCTCGGACCGCTGGTCACCGACTTCGCCCCCGGCTACGACCACATCACCTCGGCCATCGGCGCCGCCATGATCGGCTGGCACGGCGCGGCCATGCTGTGTTACGTGACGCCCAAAGAGCACCTTGGCCTGCCCAACCGTGAGGACGTGAAGCAGGGTTTGATCGCCTACAAGATAGCCGCCCACGCCGCCGACATCGCCCGGCATCGGCCCGGAGCCAGGGAGCGCGACGATGAGTTGTCGAAAGCCCGCTTTGAATTCGACTGGAACCGCCAGTTCGAACTGTCGCTTGATCCCGAAACGGCTCGCTCGATGCATGACGAGACCCTCCCCGAAGAGGGCTACAAAGAGGCGCGATTCTGCTCCATGTGCGGACCCAGCTTCTGTTCGATGAACATCTCCTCCAGGGTCAGCGAATTTACCGCCGCCGACGCCCAGGCTGTGCTGGAAGGCGGCCTCGTCAGCATCGAGGGAGATTAGCACCCAGGGAACCGAGTGCGCCAAAGCCCACGGCGATCCAGTGCTCGGTACATGAGTCGGTGGTCGATTGTGGCCGGCCACCCTCTGGGCCGCTCCGTCGAAATCCCACCGTTTTCATCCCCTTGGGTGGGCCGCGGGATTGGCCGTACGCCGGGACCGCTCGCTCGCGCTCGTGACTCACTGTGTAGCGCAGGGCTCGCAGAGACCTGCGGCCGTTGGGGTTGCGTGTTCAGGCTCGACGCCAGGCTGTGCGACAGCAAGGAACAGAGATGAAATGAGGAGGCTCGTCATCGCGGGGGGAGTGAGCTAAACTTCCCCCCGCGGGCTTCGCCCCGCGCGATGGTAGACGGGGCACGGCCCCCAAAACATCTTCCCTAGAGGAAAAGAAACGAAAGGATGACGAGCCATGAAGAACGATAGCAAAAAGGTAAAGAGTTTGTCGAAGAAGCAGCTGATCGAGCAGGGGATGAACGTCGTGGCGGGTTGGACCTGGGCGACAAGCACCGTTTCGTTTGCCTGATCGATCTCGACGGGAAGGTGGTGGAGCGCAAGAAGCTGCGCACCTCGCCGGCGTCGTTCGAGCGCTACTTCGGCGGCTGGGCGGGGATGCGGGTGGTCTTCGAGGCCGGCAGCCACGCCAACTGGGTGTACCGTTTGCTCGGGCGGCTGGAGCACGAGCCGCTGATGGCCGACACGCACCGGCTGGCGTTGATCACGCAATCGCTGTCGAAGGACGACCGCACGGACGCCGAGCGGCTGGCGGAGTTGGGGCTGCGCATGCCCGAGATGTTGAACCCGGTCCAGCCCGCTTCGCTCGAGACGCAAGCCGACCGCGCGGTGTTGAAGGCGTGCGAAGCCTTGGTCGAGGTGCGGACCAAATTGATCAACTCCGTGCGCGGCACGCTGAAGAGTTTCGGGCTGCGGCTGGGGGCTTCGAGCGGCCATGCGTTTGCGAGCAAAGCGGGTCCGCGGCTGCCGGGGGATCTGCGCGAGACGCTCGCTCCCGTGCTCGAGGTGATCCAGCACGTCAGCGACGAGATCCGACGCTACGACAAACGCATCCTGGAGCTGGGGGAGACGAAGTATCCGCAGACGAAGCGGCTGCGCTCGGCGCGCGGGGTGGGGCCGGTCACTTCGCTGGCCTTTGTGCTGAATCTGGACAACAACCCGCGGCGATTGCGTCGCAGCCGGGACGCCGGCGCCCGAGTGGGACTGCGGCCCAAGCGACGCGATTCGGGCCAACGATCGCCGGAGTTGAGCATTGCCAAAACCGGCGATCCGATGTTGCGGCGCTTGTTGGTGCAGTGTGCGCAGTACATGCTGGGCCGCTGGGGCGAGGACTCGGCGCTGAGACGTTGGGGTTTGCGGCTGGCCGCTCGCGGAGGCAAGAGCGCCAAGCGCAAGGCGGTAGTGGCGGTGGCCCGAAAGCTGGCCGTCGTGCTGCATGTGTTAGGGAAGCGCGACGTGGATTTCGATCCCTTGTACGGGCTGAAGCCCATGCCCAAGACGACGTAACGATAGGCCCAGCAACGAGCAGCGATTAGATATTCGATTTTACGATGGAAAGCGGAGAGCAACCTCAGCGAGCCAGAACGTCGGACACCGTGTTCGCGGCGACTGCGTGTTCCAGGCCGGCCCTCGAGGCCGAAACAGAGCGAGCAGCGCCGCCAGGACCGAACTTCATAGAGCACCGCGTCGAGAAGATGACGCCACCCGAGTGCGGATCGAAGCCGGATCGGACGTTCTCCTCAGCTGAAATTTTCTCCAGCTTTCCCGCTTGACAAGGACGCGCCTCCTCATGGAAGCCTGGAACGTTAGTGACAGGGCAAATCCGGCATGGAGAAACCGCCCCAAGCGTCGAGATGAGTCTCGACGCGGCAAGCTGAGAGCTTGCGCCACGACGGGGATCGATGTTGCCACGAATGGCGACACGGCACGCAAGAATGCGCGCGCCGCGAAAGCAAAAGGCCGCGGATCTGGCGGCCGAGTAATGCGCGGAGAGGAAAAGGGACCAGCCGGTGGCGAAAGTCGCACGGGAGAGAAAAATGGGGACTGCCACCAATTCGCCCGCCATCATGGCCCTGGAAACAAAGAACTTCACCTGAAACGAATTGGCTGGCTGTACCCGATTTTTCGCGACGTCTACTTTTGCCACGGGCTGCTAGTCGCCGGCTTGGCTCACCACGTCGATCGCCATAGCTCTCCGGCTCCGCCGGAGAGGAATCCGGACGTAGAAAGTGGATCCCCGTCCGACCTCGCTTTCGACTCGCACCGAGCCATCGTGGGCCAACACCAAATGCTTGACGATGGCCAGACCCAGGCCCGTTCCTCCCAATTCCCTCGACCGCGCCTTGTCGACCCGATAAAACCTTTCAAACAGCCTGGGAACGTGCGGGCTCGGTATGCCGACGCCGGTGTCACGAACGTAGAATTCGACCTCGCTGTCTTCCCGCCGCGCTCCTAGCGTGATCGCTCCTCCCTCGGGAGTGTACTTCGCCGCGTTCTCGAGCAAGTTCATCAGCACTTGGTGGAGGGAATCGGAATCACACTCCACGTCGGTGGACACCGGCAGCCCTTCGACGTGCACCGCAATGCCCTTCTTATCGGTCAGCGCTCGGATCGAGTCGCTCGCCTGAGCGAGCAGGTCGTCGACGGCGACGGGAGCGAAATCGTAGTCCCGGGCGCGGACTTCAATTTGCGACAAGGTCATCAGGTCTGATGACAACTGGGCTAAGCGCTCGGCGTTTTGGCGAATGATCCGAAGGAAGCGCCGGTTGTGCTCGGGATCGTCCAGCGCGCCGTCGAGCAGTGTTTCGGCGTAGCCTTGGATCGAGGCCAGCGGTGTTCTCAGTTCGTGGGATACATTGGTCACGAAATCCCTGCGCAACCTTTCCGTCTCCTCCAACTCCGTGATGTCGTAGAAAACGGCGACAGCGGCCTGTACCTGTCCGGACGCCCCCCCGATCGGAGCGCAGGAAACCTTCCATGTCCGCTGGGGCGGTTCGGGGACGGACAAGTCCAGCGAATCGGACGTCCCCTGTGTGAAAACCTTGTCGAAAAGCCGTGCGATGTCTTGGTGAGACGCGATGAAGGGGCAATCTCCCACCGCAAGGCTCTCGTTGGGAAACATCCGGCTCATCGCCGGATTGCACACAATCACCCGTCGCTCCCGATCCATAACGAGCACGCCCGCTCCGATGCCGTTGACCGCCGCTGCAAACCGGGAGCGTTCTTCCCGCACTTGCTCGAACAGGGACCGCAGGCGGTCAGCAGTCGTCTGGAGCGTAAGATGCAACTCGCCCAGCTCGCCGCCGGAGAAGGCCGGCACAGGCGTTTGAAAATCGCCGCGGGCTAGGTTCTGGGAGAAACTCATGATTTGAGCAAGCCGGGCGGAGAGGCGCTGAGCGAGCCAAAAAGCGAGAAAGACAGCCGGTATGAAAGCCACCAGCGTGAGGCGCAGGATACTCCCGCGAATCTCCCGCGTTCGGGCACGGATCTCCGAGAGCGGGAGGGCCAAGCGAAGGGCTCCCTCTTCGCTCAAAACGGCTACGTAGAGGAATTCCGTGCCCACGGTCGAACTGACCCTCGTGCTGACGCCTGCTCCGCCCGCCAACGCTTCGGCGAATTCCGGCCGCGCGGCGTGATTTTCCATGGTCGCCGGATCGGCCTCCGAGTCCGCCACGACCACTCCGTCCGACCGAATCAGCGTCAGCCGGGCGCCTGCCGCCCGGGCGATTTCGTCCACCACCTCCGGACTGGACTGTGCCGGGCGGCCCCGCAACACGGCAACAGCCAGTTGAGCTTGTTC
This sequence comes from Bryobacterales bacterium, assembly GCA_965206025.1. Taxonomy (GTDB): domain Bacteria; phylum Acidobacteriota; class Terriglobia; order Bryobacterales; family UBA6623. Next base: position 2,241,223 of record CBDBIU010000005.1, read on the forward strand.
TTTTAGCTCATCCTCCAGTCCTTGGCGCAAGTTCGCTTCCGACATGCGGGTAACGAAATAATCCACGCCGAACGCGGCCACGACGAACAAGCCGATGAGAGTGAGAATCAGCTTCAGGAAGATGCGCTTGGTCATCCAGGGGCCTCGAAACGGTACCCAAAACCCCGCACCGTCTGGATCCATTGGGGATCGTCGGGCGTGTCTTCAATGCGCTCCCGCAGGCGGCGAATGTGGACGTCTACGTTGCGCGGGCTTACGTGGTAGCCTTCGCCCCAGATTGCGTTCAGGAGCTGTTCCCGGCTGAACACCCTCCCCGGGCTGGACAAGAACAACTCCAAGAGCCGAAATTCGGTCGCCGTGAGTGAAAGTTGCCGGTCGTGGAGATATGCGCGCCGAGAACGGACGTCCAACCGGACGGGACCGACGACCTTCGACTTCGAGCTGGTCTGGCGCCGCAAATGGGCTTTGACGCGGGCCAGTAATTCACTCGGACTGAAAGGCTTCGTGATATAGTCGTCGCCTCCGATTTCGAGCCCCATCACGCGGTCCGCCTCTTCGCCGCGGGCGGTTAGAAACAAGATCGGAATGGAGGTTAGGCTGGGGTCGGCCCGGATCTGGCGGCAGAGCTCGAATCCGTCGCCGTCGGGGAGCATGACATCGAGAATGATTAAATCGGGCCGCGAGGCGCGGACGCGGTCCAGCCCGTTCCGCACCCCGCCCAGGATCTCAACCTGGTAACCACCGCGCGTAAGATTGTAGTCGAGAAGGTTACAGAGATCGCGATCGTCTTCGACGACGAGTACAGTCTGCAGCATCCCGTTTGCCCTCATTGTATCCCCAGCCGCTGTCGCTCGCCGCTAGCGGTGCTCCGCGACGCCGCCGGAGGGAGGAGTGCCCGGCGAATTCACCCCAACAGTACCATCGAAACCCGGGCAAGTCGGCTCGCGGGAAAGCCGGTAAACCGTCAACTGCCCGAAAGCAGCTTCTCGGCGGTAGCAATTCATGACCAGAGACTCCAACGCCGGGAAGCCGGCTAGGCCGTAGCTCCTACCGAGGACCTCCTCCGCCTGAGGCGCGACGACGATGTAGACCGGCCGCGTCGCCTGCAAGTCGGCCAAAAACTCACTGCGATACCGCTCACGAAGCTCCGTTCCCTCTCCCAGGATCAGTGGCATACTGTAGCCGAACTTCGAGGCGCTGCGTCGTCCGGCCAAATAGTTGACTGAGACGTTCCAGCCCCAAACCGCGACGCGGTCGTTTTCGGTGGTCCGGTCGCGGATGTAGTCGGCGGCGAGTAGGTCCGAGCCGGCCACCCCCCGAGCGATGGGAAAGCGGGCATAGTAGTCGTCCGCCGTTCGCAGCCCGATGGTAAAGGAAGCCCAACTCGCCACGTCATACAAGGGCCTCACCGAGACATGAACCAACAGCAGCAGGAACAATAACAACGCCAGCACAGCGCTCGCGGGCAGGGGGGGAGAGGGTGTCGGGCCCCTGTGCGCCCGCCACTCCGCAACGACCGCGTGGAAGCCCACCGCCCCCAACAAGACGGAAGGCGGCAGAAGCAGGACCCAGTGGTATTCGAAGAACCGATTCTGCAGGGCGACCATCACGGCCCCCAGGCCCATCCAGCCCAGCAAAACCAGCGCCGTCGGACGCGCCGTTCGCCACAAGTGCAGCAGGCCGAGTACCGTTACCGGCAGCAAAACGACAAACACTTCCCCTTCCAACACGTATTCGAGAACTCCCCGCAGCCTCGAATCCAGCGACAGGGACGTGACGTCCGCGTAAGAGACGGCAAGGTATACCAGATAAACGTCGATCAATTCGTCGAAAGCGCCGCGGCACGCAAACCAACTCCCGGCGAGAATCGCGGGAAGCGCGAAAGAAACAGCGACCACCGGGATATCAGTCGCCAGATGTCGGGCAGGGGTTCCCCCTCTGAGGAGAACCGCGAGCAGCACGATCAGCAGGTAGCCGGCGTAGAGAGGCTTGATCAGCGCCGCGCATCCGACCAGCAACCCGGCCATGACCAGCGTCCTGACGGGGAGCCGCCCGTCGTCCCTAACGAGCGGCGCCATGCCGATGAGGATCATCATCGACGCCCAGCCGTCGGGCTGTGCCGTATGCCAAAAAGAACCCGATCCGTACCACAGAACGAAGATCAACCCGGCCCAACGGGCGATCACGGAATCCGTGAGGTCGCTGACCAGGCGGCCCAGCACCGCCGTGGAAGCCGCCAGGAAAACAAGATCCAACACTCGGATTCCCCATAGGTTCTTGCCGAACAGCCACTGCGCCAGCGCATAGAAGTAGTAAGGTAGCGGCCCTTTGATATCCCAGGCGTCGCGGTAAGGCATGCCCCCTTCATGGATGACATCGCCGACCCAGGCGAGAATTCCCTGGTCCCAGCCAAACGGCCAGCTGAGGGATGCCGCCGCCCATAGGGCCGCTAGAACCGCGAGGCCGAAGTAGAGGCGACCGAGGAAACGATTCGCCGCGATGCTGAAGCCAGCCATGACCTAACGGTTCCCAAGCCGCCGGATGATTTCGCGGGGAAGCAAGTGCGTCAACGCCCGCGCGGCGGCGGCCCGATCAGCGGCGCCCCACCAAGGCGGGGCGGGCGATCCCACGGCAGGCTGGGGATGGTCGATGAGTCGTCGCTTGCTCATGAGAAGGCACGGGCGGACGCCCCGGACAACTGCCCGCGGGACAATCCGGGGTGCACCGGTTCAGCCGATCACGCCGCGGGTCGAACCACATCAAAGTAGCACCCATCAGGCTACGATCGAAAGTGGTTTAGATGCGCCGGGCGGGTTATTTTGCCCAGCCCAGCGGACTTCGGTTCACCGAACAGAGTCGCGCCCGCAAGGGTGCGGTCAAGGGTTCGCCGGCACAGCGGGGTTGCCACATCGCCGAGGTCAGCCGCATCTTGCCCCCGGGCCCGCGTCCGCGGCTCGGGCCGGCGCGAAGAATCCCGCTGCCCAGGACCGGCCGGCCCGTTTCAACGGGCTTGCCTCTCCACAACCGAAATCTATAGGTCGCCGTATCATTGGCGGCTACGAAGTAATGCTATGCTCATCGATTAGCCCGCTTGGAGCCGGCAACTTCGCCTCAGGCGTGAAAACCTAGGGCTGCCGCCAATTCGCTCCCCGTCGTGACCCTAGCAACAAAACACTTAGCTGAACAGACTAGATGGCTGTACCCGCAAGCCGCTGAAGGAGGGTCGTCTTGATACGCAGCGTGTCCACCCTGGCGAAGATCGCAGCTCTGGTCTTGTTCGCCGCCCTCGCGTTTGCTGCCAAAGTAACCAGCGAGCGGCTCGAGCAAGCCGAACGCGAACCTCAAAACTGGCTTACCTACGGCGGTACCTACAAAGCGTGGCGATATAGCGCTCTCGACGAGGTTAATCGCACAAACGTGAGGAGTCTGGTTCCCGCCTGGGCCTTGCAGACCGGGGTGATTGACGGAGGCCTGAACTGTACGCCACTCGTGGCCGACGGCATCATGTACGTCACTAGCGCCTGGAACCGCGTGTTCGCGGTCGACGCGGTCACCGGCGACGAGATTTGGCACTACTACTATCCCGCTCCCAAAAAAGTGACGTTCTACGGGCCCTGGAACCGCGGCGTGGCCCTGGGACATGGCCTGGTTTTCATGGGTACGATGGACAACCACCTGGTCGCGCTCGACGCCAAGACGGGCCGCGAAGTTTGGAACGTCGAAATCGAGGACGCGGACCAGTGCGGCTGCAACATAACCAGCGCTCCTCTCGTTGTGAAGGACATGGTGATTACCGGCGTCACCGGCGGCGACTCGGCGCACCGCGGTTACCTCGATGCCTACGATGCGAAAACCGGCCGACAGGTTTGGCGTTTTTGGACCATCCCCGCACCGGGCGAGCCCGGGCACGAGACCTGGGAGGGTGACAGTTGGAAGTACGGCGGCGCTCCGACCTGGATGACCGGCTCCTACGATCCCGAACTGAACCACATTTATTGGGCCGTCGGGAATCCCGCCGCGGATTTTTACGGCGAAGACCGCAGCGGCGACAACCTCTACACGAATTCCCTGATCGCGCTCGACGCCGATACCGGCAAGCTCAAGTGGTACAACCAGCAGATCCCCTACGACGTCTGGGACTATGACGCCGCTTTTGAGTGCGTCCTCGTCGATCTTGAGCACAAAGGGAAGAAAAGGAAGCTGCTTCTCAACCCTAACAAGGGGGGCTACACATGGGTTGTGGACCGCACCAACGGCGAGTTCATCAACGCTTGGCCGGTGGCCGAAAGCAACAACTGGGTAGAACGGATCGACGAAAACGGAAAGCTGATCGGCCGCAAGGAGCCGAAGGTTGGGGTTCCCAGTCTGTTCTGCCCTTCCGCCGGCGGAGGGCGCCAGTGGAATCAAGGGGCTTACAGCCCTAAGACCGGCTGGTTTTACTCGACGGGCATCGAGTGGTGCATGATGATGACGACTCGCCCGGAAGAGCCAAGGCCGGGACAACCCTATTTCGGTGGGGACCTCGTCATGGTCAAACCACCGAACGTCGAAGCTGGCGGCCACCTGAGCGCGTACGATCCGATTAGCGGCGAAATCCGTTGGCGGCACAAGACGAAGTATCCAATGTTCGCTTCGCAACTGGCCACCGCGGGTGATTTGGTTTTCACCGGCGATATCGAAGGCCGTTTTATTGCCCTCGATGCCGATACCGGTGAGACTTTGTGGTCTTTTCGGACCGGCTCGGGACATCGCGGATCTTCGATTACCTATGCGGTGAATGGCAAACAGTTCGTTGCCACGCCGAGCGGCTGGGGATCGGCGGTGGTGGGCGCTGTTGGGGAGTTATGGCCCGAGACAAAGGACTTTCCGCGAGGCTCTACCCTGTTTGTGTTCGCCCTGCCGGAGGAGGAGTAGCCCCGCGGCGCGCAACCCGCTCCGCAGCCCGATCGCGGCCGGGCGAGCCTAGTTTTAGCAGCTGCTGAAGAACCAGCGGGACAAGCAATCTTTTTTGTCCCGCCAGCAATCCTGCCGGTCGCCGAGCTTTCGAGCGATGATCGTGCGCTCGGATATTGTAGTTAAGCTTGTCTGCCCGGCCTGGGTTTATTACGCACTTCGCCTCGCCACCTCGCGAAAAAAACCTACAGCATCAGCACCTGATGGTCGTGACAATCGGGGCTGATCGCTGCGTACAGTTGTTCAATAAAATCAGGCCCGTGGCGGGCGAGGAAAGCAAGGACCGAATAGACTCGCTCCTGCTGGGTCTTGTTGGGATAGACCAGATTCGACAAGGCCTCGATCCGGGGCTGGACTTCGGCGTTGCGGCGAAGGCTTTCGCGGGCCGCCTTGCCGCGAATCTTCCCCAACTGGTAGAGCATCTTGCTCCGCGCCGTGGCAAGGGCCGAGCTGAGGGTGGAATCGAATGCCGCCAGGCTTTCGTCGATGTTCTGGATCGAGTTTTCAATTCCTGCCGCACCCTGCTGGAAGGCCGTATCGAGTGCTGAAGGAATGAGCTTTTCGCCCACCCGCTTGCGCAATGTCTCAGGACCCTCGAAGCAGTCGGTCACGCTCAGTTGGTACCGCTGCAGAAAGTCATGCGCGTCGGAATCCAACACCGTGAACGAAGCCCGAGGCAAGACCACCGGCATGCGGCCAAGCAGCCGGCGGTAGAGAACTTCGGCTTGCGCCAGATAACAGAGCTCGGTCGGCCCGGCCACATAGGCGGCCGTCGGCAGGATGAAATCTTGAACCACTGGGCGCAGCAAAGCGCTTGGCGAGAAATCTTCCGGGCGCTCCTTCAATCGACTCAGCAACTCCGGCGTCGAATAAGCGCGGCTGCCGTCGGAATAACCGGCGTCGGTCCGTCGCAAGACCCGACGCTGCTTTTCATCGATGAGAAACACCAGCGCCGTTTCCTCGTTCACCTGAACCTGGGCATGGTAGCCGGCCCGTTCCAGGGCGCGGCTGCGTTCAACGAGGGCGGCGTCCAGCTCAGCGTTCCCCTCGATGGCCTTCTCAAACACGGGCGCCGCCACCCGGCGGATCCCCGCGTGCATCGGATCGATCAGAATCAGGCCGTAACGATCGAACAGACCGCGAAACAGCGCCGCGAAACTGTCGCCGAAGCTTGACCCGTTGCGGTAGGCGCTCGTGGCGAGATCCAAAGCGTCCTTCGCGTAGGGGGCGCCCGCTAGAGCCGCCTCGAGAGACTCCATGGCGCCGTCTGTCACAGTGACACCGCCCACGGGCTGGTGGGGGCCCGCCTGGGCGGAGGCCTCGATGCGCAGCGGCTGCCGCTGTTGGTCGAAAACCCAAGCGTGATCGACTTCAGCTAGGTCGTGATCCTCGGTGGCGAGCCAAAAAACCGGAACAGCCGGCAGTCCTTCCGACCTCAGCCGCTCGGCCAGGCGAATCGCCGTCAGCGCCTTGAACACCGCAAAGATCGGTCCTCCGTAGAGGCCCACTTGCTGACCGGCCACGACGACAACCGTCTCCTCGCGGCCCAGTAGGTCGAGATGAGCCGCCGTCGCCGGCCCGGCCTCGATGTTCTGTTCGCCGAGGGCGTCAACGAGCGCCTGGCGATGCTTCGCGTCGATCCGAACTTTGCGGGCTGCCGACGGCACGGCGGAGGGCTGGGGCGGATAGCCGTAATAAGGCGCGACCCGTTCAAAGTCGTAAAGAAAATCAGTGAATAAGGGGGGCGAAGAGGGCAGGTCCGTGTACCTGACACAAGTGCCGTTGATGCTGCTCAAGACAATGCCTCTCCTTCGGTTTCCGTACTGCCAATAGCGGGGGAACGGCCTGGAATGTCGGCCGCCGCACGGCATCGGCGGCCGCGCGGAGTGGAAAAACAGCCTCTCGAAATCAGGATAGCAGAACACCTGTTGGGCGGCGGGAGTCCAGGCTGGCGCCGTCCAATCGCTCGACGCGGGTCCGTCAATGCGCGGAGACACTCGCGCCGGGCCGCCGCGACGACTCTTGATAAACTCATGATTGGGCCGCGAAGGCCCGCCGATTTCATAAGGGCCAATTTGACAGGCGTTTACATTTCGTTTCCCTTTTGCCGCCAGAAGTGTACCTACTGTAACTTTTCCTCCGGTGTCTTCCCTCAAGATCTAGTTCCCGCCTACGTTGCCACTCTGATAGCCGAGATCGAAGCGGCGGAATTCCCCGCTGAGCCGGATACGCTCTACCTGGGTGGAGGGACGCCCAGCCTGCTCGAGGTCCCCCAGCTTGCCGACGTTCTCGCCGCGCTTCCGGCCGCCGACTGGCGGGAGGCCACCATCGAAGCAAGCCCCACCACCGTGACCCGGGAAAGGGCCGCCGGCTGGGCCGAGTTGGGGATCAACCGAGTAAGCCTAGGAGTGCAGTCGTTTGTGCCCCGGGAGGCGGCGGCCACGGGCCGCAAACATACCCCAGAGATTGTGGCCGAGGAGATCTCTCTGCTAAGGCGCGAGGGAATCGAGAACCTCAATGTTGATTTGATTGCCGGCCTGCCTCACCAGACGAAACAAAGCTGGCAAAGCTCCCTCGATTGGGTTTCGAGACTCCAACCGCCGCATGTCTCGGTTTACATGCTCGAAGTCGACGACGAGAGCCTGTTGGGCGAGGAGTTGCGGCGAGGGGGCAAGCGGTACGCGGCTCAGGACGTGCCCACCGACGAGGAGACCGCCGACTTCTACTCGGCGGCCGTGGACCGTCTAGAGCAGATGTCGATCTTGCGGTACGAGATTTCGAATTTCGCTAAAACTGGCTACGAGTCGGCCCATAACCTTAAGTATTGGAACATGGAAACCTACCTTGGCTTCGGTTCCGACGCCCATTCTTTCGACGGAAAGAAGCGCTGGTCCAACGCTTCCTCGCCAGTCGAATACGTCGAGTGTTGCCGCAATAGAGCAGGTCCAAGGGTGCGAACCTCTCAGGTCGACGCAAACCGCTGGACCGAAGACCGGCTGATGACCGGGCTGCGGCAGATGGCGGGAATTCGCTTTTTCCCCGACGAGCTTGCCGCCTACGAACCGCAGTTGGCAGCCATGGCGGCGAACGGTTGGCTGGAGCTAACCGGGGATACGACCTGGCGTCTGACGTCAACCGGAGTCATGTTCTCGAATGAAGTGTTTCAACAGTTTCTTCGTGCTACCCCCAACACTCGTTAGTTACTTTCAAGCGAATTGGCTGGCTGTACCCGATTTCTCCTTCGCTCGCCGGCATCTCCGTCTCAAAGGCGTGCCGCGTCGAGGTCCAGGCCGCACCGTGATCCCAAATCTTCTGCGAACCGATCAGCCAAGTGGTTCTGCCCGTTGGCTGAGCGCGAAGGGCGAAATGCGGCTGCCGTGGATTTGGTCGAATCGATGCTCGCGGTCTTCGCCGAGCTTACGCCGACCATCCATTTTATGAGCACTCAGATTCAGCGGTGTGTACGTCCTTTGAGCCTGAGGGGTTGAGGAGAAGGTCAGACCGTCGAACCGGTTACGGCTGGTATACTAATAAAATTGGGATTACTGGGTTCGAACAGAAACACTGATTGTATGCTTTGTAAGCTTCAAGTTTGATGGAACCTATCCGGCGTGAACGGCTGCACGATGTAGTAAGCAAGCAACTTGCCCTTGCGATTCTGCGCGGCGAAACAGAGAAATGGTCTTCCGAGATTGCCTTGTGCCGCGAACTCGAGGTGAGCCGATCGGTCCTTCGCGAGTCGATCAAGGTATTAGCGTCAAAGGGGCTGATCGAACTTCGCCCCAAGCTCGGGCTGCGGCATCCTCCCCCGATCGGAGTGGAATCTGTTCGACCCGGAGTTGCTCATATGGCAATTCGAGGGGGGGATGGCTGTCCAGCTCCTTCGAAACCTCTGTGAGTTTCGCTTGGTGGTCGAGACAACCGCTGCCGGGCTGGCGGCAGCACGGGCGACGCCTGAAGAAAGGGCGTCGATCGAAGGTTACTACCGGGAGTTGAAAGAGAATGCCGCAGACAAGGAGGCGTATAACAAAGCCGACCTGTCTTTTCACTCCGCCATTTTCGAGGCTAGCCATAACGCCTTTGTCAAGCACATGAGCGGCGCGATTCGGACCGGCTTGAGCGCGGCCCAAACGGTTGCCTCTGAATCGACGCCCGATGTGGGCTTGCCGTTCCATAAGGACCTGGCCGATGCCATTTGCCGGCGCGATGCCTTGGCGTCTCGGATAGCCTCCGAGAAGCTGATACTGCGAGCTGACCGCGAGATCCACGAAGTTTTGCACCCGGACAGTCCCGATAGATGGGAACCAATCACTTGTGGGGCATGTCCGTTGTTCCTGGGAAAAGGGCTCCTCAGCTCGCCAGTTTGAGCGGCTACACGATGCCGGGCAACGAGGGGCATCCGCTCAAGTCCTGATTCGATGCAGCAAGGACGAAAGCTCTCTCCGAAATAACGATTAGCTGTGACGGGGGATTAAAGAACGAGTCCGCTTGGCCGGCTAGAGCCTTCCCAGTTCAGACCTTGTGCCTCGGCGTTGCCGATTGAGCCGCTCAGCAAAAGAACGGCAAGGGCGAAAAACGACACTGCTTCAACAGACCGGGAATCGAAGCACACTCCCCTCCTCCGAGTTGTCGTACGGATCATATCAAGACCTCCTTGGCTGGATCTGCGCCCGCCAACCCACCTCGGGCGAGTTTTGAACTATGCTCGGGGCGGAGCCGCTTTCCGGCTGGACTGTGCATCGCCTGGCGGGTCGATCGCTGGTTCAGCTCTCACGGTCGGTCATCACGTAGCGCGCGCCGCTCAGCGAGCGGAGGCGTACTTGAACAGTACGTTGAGCACGGTGAGCAAGCGCAACGCAGTAATGGCGGGCTTATGGCGTGCTTCGACCGTCCGGTGTTGAGAAGAGCGAGCTAGAGGTTGCGGATCACGCGATGTCCGGGGAAAGGCCGCGTCCAAGCCTACGGCTGGGCGAGGACAGGCGCGCTGATGGCGAGGGCTAACCAGAGAACGGCAAGGGGCCGGCGCATGTCGAACATTATGGCACCCCGGACCCCCGGGTCTTGACAAACGGCCCGAGATGCAGTAATTTCTGTATAGACGGAAATTACTGAATATGGCAAAACTGGGGCCGGTCGAACAGAAGTTCATCCTCCATTGGGGAGAAATGGGGACCCGCTGGGGGATCAACCGCACGGTAGCCCAGATCCACGCGCTGCTCTACTTGGCTCCTGAACCCCTGAACGCGGAGCAGATTGCGAAAACGCTATCGGTGGCGCGGTCGAACGTCTCGACGAGCCTGAAGGAGTTGCAGGGCTGGGGCATCGTGCGAGTTGTTCACGCGCTCGGCGACCGGCGGGATCATTTCGAATCGACGAAGGATGTCTGGGAGATGTTCCGGGTTGTCCTCGACGAGCGAAAGCGCCGTGAAATCGACCCAACTCTGTCGGTGCTTCGCTCCTGCGTCGCTGATCTCTCAAAAGACCGCAAAGCGGACACTTACACGCGGGAACGTTTGAAGGAGATGCTGGAATTTTTCGAGCAGGTGACGGGGCTCTACCAGGAGTTTCAACGCCTGCCGCCGAGGGCGGCAAGGAAATTCCTCCAGCTCAAAGGCAGAATCGGCAAACTGGTCGACTTGGTGCTGGGAGGATAGCAGGGGGGAGGTTTTTTGCCGATCGCGTTTCGGTATGTACAGAAATTACTGATGGACGTGCGGTGGGGGCGAGCGTATTCTTCCGGCAATGCGTGGGGCATCTTGCGAGCTCGGTGAGAAGCGCTGGGCGCGGCAGTCGAGGGCGACTTGGAAGTGCGGGACAGCGTGGAATATATTGGGGGTTTTTGGCTATGGCCGGCGGTCCTGATGATTTTGACCGCGATTCTCTTCGGCTTGTCGTACAAATGGAAATGGGCGATGGCTGTGTTTGCTGGGGTGATTGGGGCTTTTGGGGGGAATCATATTGATGAGCTTGTTGTATTGAACTGTGGGCACGCTGGTCGTCGGTGCCTTATGTCATTTATTAGTCGAAAGAGGGGCGGACCCGATCGCCACACTCGTTGCTGCCCTCGTAATGGCCGCCCGTTCAAAACTTGTTTTACTGCTTAACGGAGGCGTTGGGGGATTTGTGTTGGGCATCGTCTTGTGGCGTTGGAGGTCGTCGAGGCGAAAATTGGTCAAAAAGTGGGACAGCCAGTACAGCCAGTGATTTTTCGTTCGTCCGCGTGCTTCGTTTCCAGTACAAAGACGCCTTCCGAAAATCGGATGGCAGTCCCAAAGTTTTGTCCGGACCCACTTTTACGGCGGGCGGCTAACTAATCCGGTTCAGCCGCTTGAGGAGGTCTAATACGCATATGCGACTCTCGGAACTGTGGCGCTGGCGAGGCACGATCGAGCGCGGACCCTACGCGCTGATCGGGGTCGTAGGGTTCGCTCTCAAGCACAGCCTCGACCGGCTCCTTGCGACGTTTGCCTTCGATCGACCGTGGGGTATCTTTAATTACTGGATACCGCTGCCCGAGGCAATCCGCTTCCTGTCGCTGCCGGAAACCGAAGCGGTGTTCCTGGCGACGATGGTGGCGCTTTCCCTGCCGTTCATCTGGATCGGCGTCGGGCTGACGCTGCGCAGGCTGCGATCGGCCGGTCTGCCGACCTGGCTGGTTCTTTTTTTCTTCGCTCCGTTTGTGAACCTACTTTTCTTGATCATGATGGCCGTGCTTCCTCCGCGGACGCTGGAAGGCGGCCGCCCGGAGGGAAACCCTTTGCGGTCGTGGCCGTGGCTGGCCCGCGTTATTCCCGACCATGCCGTAGGCAGCGCCGCGCTGGGCGTGTTGGCAACAAGCGTTGTTGGAGTTCCGTTGACCATGTTTTCGACGCAGGTGCTCATCAACTAGGCTGGGGTCTGTTCGTGGCGACGCCGTTCGTTCTGGGGCTCGTGTCGGTCATGATTTACGGCTATCACCGGTCGAGAAGCCCGGGGCACTGTCTCTGGGTGTCTTTGCTGTCGGCAATGTTGGCGGGGTCGATGCTGCTGGCTGTCGCGCTGGAAGGAATTATTTGCTTGTTGATGATCTTGCCCTTGGCTCTTCCCTTGGCCGCGTTCGGGGGATTCCTGGGGTATGTGATCCAGCACGGCTCCGAACACCGAATCGACACCTCGCGCGCCTTCCCTGCCCTGATCTTGGCGCTGCCTGGGCTGATGCTTTTCGAACACGCGGCGCTGCCCGAGCCGCCCACGTTCGAGGTGAAAACGGCGATCGAGATTGACGCACCTCCCGCGGCCGTCTGGCGGAAGGTCGTCGCCTTCAGCGAACTGCCCGACCCCGAGGACTGGCTCTTCCGCCTGGGTCTTGCGTATCCGATTCGGGCGACCATTCGTGGTGAAGGGGTAGGCGCCGAGCGGCACTGCGTTTTCTCGACCGGCTCGTTTGTCGAACCCATCGAGGTGTGGGACGAGCCGCGGCTGCTGAAATTCTCGGTTACCTCGAATCCGCCTCCGATGGAGGAATGGACGCCCTACCGCGCGGTCCACCCGCCCCATCTTGACAATTTTCTGGTGTCGAACGGAGGCCAGTTCCTGCTCTCCCCGCGGCCGGGCGGCCGCACGCGACTCGAAGGCACGACTTGGTACCGGCACGGCATGTGGCCGGCGGCGTACTGGCAACTGTGGTCGGACGAAATCATCCACCGCATCCACAGGCGGGTGCTGCGGCATATCAAGTCTGGGGCGGAAGGGCCCGGATAGCCCGTATTCCTTCGGAGCCGCGCCCGAAAGGGTGCGGTCGAGACTGCTTCAGCACGTCGGATCACCGCGAGCACAACGAGGCGCTGGTCGAGGTGAGGCGACGTGTTACCCGCCAACCCAGGTAATTCGGAGGCTTGAAAATGGAGACTCGAAGAGGTGAAAAAATCGGGGACTGTTACAAGCGGCGACCTAAGAAGAGACATATAATCAATGACGCGTTCCGCCGCGGTTGACTGTCCCCAGCATTTTTTCACCTCTTCCTGCCACCCATTCGCTCCGCCTAGTGGCCCTCGGGGAAAAGCGCTGAGCCGGAAGTGAATTGGCTGGCTGCACCCGATTTTTCCGCGAACTATAATAGCTTGCGCCGTCGCGGCGTGGAGTTGGAAAAATCAGAAAACTCGAATGCGGGGCGAGCGGGAAGCAACCACGGAGCCGATCGTAGCCACCGGGATCTTGGCCGCGTGCAGTTCCTCTACGAGCGCCACGGTATCGCTCGGCGCCACGGAGATCAAAAGCCCCCCTGACGTCTGGGGGTCGTAGAGTAGCCCCTCGATCTCTTCGGGAATCGACGGCTCGGTCTGAACCGCGCCTTCCGCGAAGTTGCGGTTATTCTTTTGCCCGCCGGGAAATATTTTCTGCCGCGCGTATTCCAGCGCCCCGGGGAGAAAATCGAGCTTCGTGTGGTCGATTTCGAGGCCGACGTCGCTGCTCGACGCCATTTCCCTCGCATGTCCTAGCAAGCCGAAGCCGGTAATGTCGGTCGCGGCGTGGACATCGTAGCGTCCAATGGCCTCACCGGCTGTGGCGTTCAGCCGGGTCATCGACTCGACCATGGCCTCAACGTGCTCGTCGGATGCCACGCCGCGCTTCAAGGCCGTCGAAATGACCCCCGTCCCGAGCTTTTTGGTCAGAACGAGATCATCGCCGGGTTTCGCCCCGGCGTTGGTGCGAACCCTGGCGGGATCGACCAAGCCGACGACGGCGTAGCCGAACTTGATCTCGTCATCGGCCACGCTATGGCCCCCAATCACAACGCACCCGGCCTCGCTCATCTTGCTCTGGCCGCCGCGCATGATCTGCTCGAGCACTTCGGGGTCGCCCTTGGCCGGATAGCAGGCCACGGCCAGAGCCGTGATCGGCTTGCCTCCCATGGCGTAAACGTCGCTGAGGGAGTTGGCGGCCGTAACCTGGCCGAAGGTCGCCGGATCGTCCACGATGGGCGTGAAAAAATCGACGGTCTCGACCAGCGCCATCCCGTCGTTAAGTAGATACACTCCGGCGTCGTCGGATTTGTCGAATCCGACTAGGACGTTGGGATGGCTTTGCTTCGGCAACCTGCCGAGGACCCGATCGAGAAGAGCGGGATTGAGCTTACTCGCTCAACCGGCCGTCTTCACGGTCGCCGTCAAACGGACTTTTTCGTCTGCCATAGAGATCAATTATGGCAGGTCGGAAATAGGCGACGCTGAAAATCGAACTGTCTTGGGGCCGGGGCTTGGAGGCGTCCGCCGATTAGCCCGCGCTAGCTGCATTTCTCATCACGTGGCGAGGCGAAGTGCGTGAGAGGCTCGTCAGTACAAGGCGCGCGACGCTCGGCGCCGCATTTCCTTAACAATGCGGCGTACTTGAACCCTACGTGGAGTACGGAGAGCAAGCGCAACGCAGTCATGGCGGGCCTATTGCGTGCTTCGACCGTCAGGTGGTGAGAAAAACGGGCTGGGTCCTCCTGGTCGACATCGGTTGATCCAGCGGGTCGGATCAAGCCTTCGCCGTCAGTCAGGATTTGGGAGCCGTGGCGGTCGAATTCAGTACTTCGTACGGCCCGCCCCGCTAGAATGTTGGGTGCAAGAGCGCAGCCGTTGGAATGATGTCGAGAAATGATTTCGCATCGAGCGATCAGGCCTCAGCCCGTGCTGCAGCCCGACGTAGGGCGGACCCTAATCGAGTCCGCTCAGGCGGCTAACGGAAATCTGAGCCGATTGCGAGTGACATCGTTTGTTCGCGACACCTATCCGCGAAGAGGTAGAATCGGACCGGTATGATCGGCCAGACCATCTCGCATTACGAGATCGCCGAGAAGCTCGGAGAGGGCGGGATGGCTGTTGCCTGCAAGCCTGAGTAACCGATCTCGAACTCCGCAGCACCGTGCAACCAATCAGGTCGTTCCCTTGGCTTGGAACCACAGCCGCAGGACCGTGCGACAAGGAAGTGCTAACGTAGCGCCTATGACGGTTGACGAGGACCTCGTGAAAGCGAAGGAATTGCTGAGAGAAGTGAGGCGGCTTCTCGTCGAGGAAAAGACAGAAGAGTGTCTGGGGCTGCTGGACGGGACTCTAGCAAGAGTGGAAAGAGTGATCAGCCAACTCGCGCAACGCGGGCAGCCCAAGTAATGGAACGCCGCACTGGCCCGCATGGGGGGACGCCCGGCTTACTCAACAACTCGTCCGAAGGGCTTAACTTGCTGAAGATTAATCACTTAGCACGGAGCATAGTTTTTGAAGCGGGGGCGTAGGGTGCGACAGAATCGGACATACGCGAGCGCCGGTTCGTATGCCCTGTCACTCGGGACAGGCGTCGAGGGCTCGCTCAACATCGGCCATGATGGCCTCCAGTTGAACTTCGTCTGTTAGCGAGTGTCTCAGCAGTCGCTCCACCGCCCGAGTCCGCGTCAGCGCGCTGTCCCGGGTTCCAGGACCCAACTCGACCGTCGGTCTGGCGCTCCAGGCGCGATTCAACCGTTCCAAGACCAGATCGTAGGGGTAACCTTCGATTCCTCGAAGAATGAACCCGTTCTCAGAGACCGTGCACTGTACACTCATATGGGTGAGCATAACAGCTTGAGGCCAGTCCCCTACCGAACCCGGCGCGAAGGGCGGTCACCTGTACTCGGCCGCCTTGACCGTCGTCGACACATAGACATTGGCGCGCGCCCCGAGTGTGCGCATCGCGGCGTGGTAGGTGCGGCGCTCGGGGCCGGGCGGTGGCTCAGGCAGCTTCGGCAAATGGTCGAGCACCACTCGCAGCGTGGGGATCTTGTCCGTGTCGCCGAAAAGATGTTTTCGTGCATTTTTCGGAGATCCAGGGCGCTGGGCACCGGACCCTAGCGGAAGGCGACCCCGTCGAACTCGACGTGCAGCAAGGACCTAAGGGTCTACAGGCAGTCAACGTCACTCTGGGCGGCGGTTAGACGCCAGAACGAGGTGCGGCTAGATCCGCCCTTGTCGACATGTGGAGATTCACCCATGTATTTTCTATAATATTGCTCGGGTACTCCCTCATAGGATCATTCACTAAACGATGCCCTGGTGGATTTGGATCATAGTCGGTTTCGTCTTACTGGCGGCGGAGCTTCTGACGCCGGGCGGCTTTTACCTGTTTCTTTTTGGATGCGGGGCACTCGCGGTGGGGTTACTCACCGCTCTCGAATGGTCGGGACCTCTGTGGTTGCAGGGAGTTTTGTTCTCCCTTTTTTCGGTCCTCTCCGTGCTGATTTTTCGTGGCCCGCTTGTACGCAAGATGCAGGGGGAAACAGGTCAGGATAGCGGGGTGGATCGCTTGGTTGGAGAGATCGCCTACCCTGAGTTCACCATTGCGCCTGAGAAGTTCGGCAAGGCCGAGTTCCGCGGGACGAGCTGGACCGCACGCAATGTGGGCGAAATGTCCCTGGAGGCGAAACAGCGCTGTAAAGTGGAGAAGGTGGATGGCCTGACGCTTTGGATTCAGGCCGAATAACATCGACGAAGGATCAAGGAGTAGACAACATGGATTTCCCAGGAGTCGCCGGTTTGCTCGTCGTGGGCGCGCTGATGCTGCTCGTCATCATCGTCCTTGCAAAGACCGCTGTTGTAGTTCCGCAGCAGAGCCAGTATATCGTGGAGCGACTGGGCAAGTTCGTCGGTACGCTCGGCGCCGGGTTCCACATTCTCGTTCCGTTTTTGGACGCGATTCGGTACAAGCACTCCCTCAAAGAGCAGGCCTTCGATATCGCCGAGCAGGTCTGCATCACGAGCGACAACGTGCAGGTCGGCATCGACGGCGTTCTGTACTTGAAAGTGCTTGATGCCGAGCGAGCTTCCTACGGTATTACCAACTACCTCTTCGCCATCACACAACTGGCGCAGACGGCGTTGCGTAGCGAGATCGGAAAGATCGAGCTGGACAAGACGTTCGAGGAGCGAGCGCACATCAACACCCAAGTTGTTTCGGAGTTGGACAAGGCGACGGAACCATGGGGCGTCAAGGTCCTGCGCTACGAGATCAAGAACATCAATCCTCCGCGAGATGTCCTCGAAGCGATGGAAAAACAGATGAGAGCCGAGCGCGAGAAGCGAGCGACGATCTTGGACTCCGAAGGACACCGCGATTCCGCCATCAACACCGCGGAAGGCGATAAACAAAAGGTCATCAAGGAGTCCGAAGCCAAAAAGCAGCAGCAGATCAACGAGGCCGCGGGAGAAGCGGCCGCGATCATCGCCGTAGCCGAAGCGACCGCCGACGGAATCCGTAAGGTGGCGGGAGCCATTGAATCACCGGGGGGCCACCAAGCCGTGCAGTTGCGTGTCGCCGAGCAGTATGTGGATAAGCTCGGCCTACTAGCTCAGAAAAACAACACGATGATTCTGCCTGCAAACCTTACCGACGTTGCATCGATCATCGCGACGGCCATGAGTGTGATCAAACAGGGAGACGGCCAGGCTCCTCGCGAGTAGTGACGCTAGGTGGAACGAACTCGCAAGGGCGCTTGGGGTTCACAGCTAGCCCGGGGGACGGACACTGTCTGCGTCGCCCGTTCCAGGGCTTCCCCGAACTGCTCCTTTTCCCCACGGCTGAAGCCGTGGGCTGAGATTGTTGCGGCCCCTGACGGGGCCGGCTGCTTCTCGCCCCCGAAAAAAGCAAAATGTAGGAACTCCAGGCCTCCGAAGGGGGCTAGACAATGGTAAGGCCCACGGCTTCAGTCGTGGGTGGCACAACCCCCGTCAGCGAGCCCTGGAAGGGCGAAACAGTATGTCCCACGGCCCGGTTGATTTACTGGTTCAGGTTGCCTTCTCTACCAAAGCCGGGTGCCGCTTCTTTCGGAACTGAAGCCGCGGAGATTGTTATGGCCCCAGACGGGGCTGGTTTCGTCATTCATTCGCCGATCCCGCACCGCCGTCTTCGCTGCCGGTCGGCTGACTCCCCCCCTAAACTAATAACAGATCAATAAGTTAGAGATCGTAGAAGTTTCCGGTTAGAGACCGGCAATCGACCTGTATGGCCGCTCTTCCTGCCTACGCCAGCGCTTCCTCGA
The DNA here is from genome assembly GCA_965206025.1 of Bryobacterales bacterium. Taxonomy (GTDB): domain Bacteria; phylum Acidobacteriota; class Terriglobia; order Bryobacterales; family UBA6623. The sequence continues at coordinate 2,259,203 of CBDBIU010000005.1, forward strand.
TCAGCTTGCCGTCGTTGACGGTGGCGCGCTCGGCGCGGCCGTTGTGGAAGTAGGTCAGGTCGAGATGGTTGAGACCGAGCAGATGCAGGATCGTCGCGTGGATGTCGTGGACATGGTAGGGCTTGTCAACGGCCTTAAAGCCTAGCTCGTCCGTCGCGCCGACGGTCTGGCCGGGCTCGATACCGGCGCCGGCCATCCAAATAGTGAAGCCCCACGGGTTGTGGTCGCGGCCCTTGCCTTTTTCATTGAACGGCGTGCGGCCAAACTCGCCGCCCCAAACGACGAGCGTCTCCTCGAGCAGGCCCCGAGCCTCCAAATCAGCGAGCAGCCCGGCAATCGGCTTGTCGGAAACCTTGCACCACTTGCTGTGGTTGTCTTCGAGGTCTTCGTGAGCGTCCCAGCCGCTGCCGCTGCCGCAGTAGGCTTCAACGAAACGCACGCCGCGCTCGACGAGCCGGCGCGCCAGCAGACAGTTGGAACCGAATTTGCGGGTAATTTCCTCGTCCATCCCGTACAGCTTCTTGGTCGCTTCGGACTCGTTTTCCACGTCGACCGCCTCGGGAGCCGCCGACTGCATCCGATAGGCTAGCTCGTAGGATTCGATGCGGGCATCGAGGTCCGCGTCTTCGGGCCGGGTTTCCGCGTGGCGCCGGTTGATCGAACCAAGGAAGTCCAGCTTGCTGCGCTGCTGCGTCATGCCGACTGTTTCCGGGAGGTCGAGGTTCAGTATCGGAGGGCCTTCGCGTTGGAACGGAGTCCCCTGATAGGTGGCCGGCAGGAAACCCGAGCTCCACGTCTTCGCTCCGCCATTGACGCCTTTGTAGTCCGTAAGGATGACGAACGCCGGCAGGCTCTCGTTCGCCGTGCCAAGCCCATAGGTGACCCAGGCGCCCATCGAAGGACGGCCCGCCAGAATGGAGCCCGTATTCATCTGGCTCACCGAGCCGACATGGTTGAGTCCATCGGCGACGCAAGAGCGAATCACCGCCAGCTTGTCGACGTGCTGGGCCGTGTGCGGATACCAGTCCGACACCCACAATCCGCTCTCGCCGAACTGATTCCACTTGCGCTTGCTCGGCATGAGCGTGTTATCCGCCGTCCCCATGGCCGTGATGGGCCGATCAAATGACGGCGGCATCGGCTGCCCGGCGAGCTTGTCGAGCATCGGTTTGGGATCAAACAAATCGACGTGACTCGGGCCGCCTTCCATGAAAAGCCAAATCACGGACTTCGCCTTCGGCGGATGATGCGGAGGCTTCGCGGCCAGCGGATTCCGAACGGCTTCTTTGGCCAGACCCTGGGGGATGAATCCCGACTGGTTGAGCAGGTGGCCCAGAGCGATGGCTCCCAGGCCGCTGCCGGCCTCAGCGAGGAATTGCCGCCGGGAGCGTACGGGAACGACGTGGGGTTGTTGGTTGGGCATGGCGTTCGTTATCCCTCTGGGTATTCCCTGGGCGCGACGCGCTGCGCCCCTGCTTTCTCAGGACAAGCAAATCGGCTTGTCGCCCACGATCAATACCGAAAGACAAACTCGTTCGAATTCAGAATTGCGTGGCAAAAATCGACCAGCGCGGCCGCTTCCGCCGGCTTGATGTTCTCAGCCATCACGGCGGGGGCGGCCAGTTTCTCGCCCTTCGCCTCGCGTTCGGCAACGATCTGCGAGTGACGATCGAGGAACGTCAGCGCCGAGCGCTTCTCCCAGTCGTCGGGCGAGCGTGAGTAGGCCACCCGGTAGGCCAGATCAATCTGAGCGGCGCGCTCGCCGCCTGCCTCTTCGATCAATCGCCCGGCGAAGGACTGCGCCCAATTCATCGTTTGATCGCTGTTGAGGTAGCTTAGTGCCTGGGGCGCGGTCGTGGTCACGTCTCGACGCGCGCAGCTCTGGTGCGTATCGGGCATGTCGTAAACCTCGAGCATCGGATAGCGAGCATTGCGCCGGACGAAGATGTAGATGCTGCGGCGGCGATGATCGGCGACATCCTCGGAGACCTGCCATCCGCCTCGCGGTTCAGGCATGTGACGCGGCAAGGGAGGGAACACGGTCGGTCCGCCGACCTCTGTGTTCAAGGCGCCGGCCACGAACAGCGACGAATCTCGAATAACTTCGCCCTCCAATCGCTGCGGGCGAAATCTCCACAGCAAGCGATTGAAGGGATCTTTCGCCTTCGCCTCCGCGCGGTGAGCGGAACTCTGTTGATAGGTCTCCGACGTCATCATCGTGCGATGCATCTGTTTGATGCTCCAGCCGCGGCGTACGAACTCGTCGGCCATCCAGTCGAGCAGCTCGGGATGCGTCGGCCGCTCCCCCATCATGCCGAAATCACTGGGCGTGGCAACAATGCCGCGGCCGAAGTGGAAGTGCCACAGCCTGTTGACCATCACGCGAGCGGTCAAGGGATTCTCCGGAGCGGCAAGCCAGCGGGCTAAAGCCGTTCGCCGCCCCGTCGACTCGAGGCCCGCGGGCGGTTCGTAGTTTGCCGCGGCGGGATCGAGTATCGAGAGGAAGCCGGGCTGGACTTCCTCCTTGGGGGCCGCGTAACTGCCCACCCCGAGTACGTGCGTCGGAGGCGCTTCCTTGCCAAGGTCGTGGATGCCGACGCCGAGCGCCGGCTCTCCCGGATGAAGGCCGTCAAATTCCGAAAGTTCCTTCTTCAGTGTCCGATAGCACTCTTGCTGATCCTCGTCGAGCTGTTCAGCGACGCTTTCATCCCGCGAGAGGAACTGCATTTGCCAACGGAACTTGGAATACATCTGCCGCTCGTAGGGGCTTCTTTCTTCGGGCGGCTTGCTGAGCTGCTCGCGGATCGCCGGGTAAAAGCGGGCGAAACGATCATCGAGGATTTCCTTGCGTTTGGGGCCGATGATTGTTTCGATCTCTTCCCGGATTTCGGCCGTCTTCTCTTCCCAAACCGCGAGCTTTTGCTTGTAACGCGCAATTTCCCAGTCCGGCCAAAGCGAGATGTTGTCGTTAGCCTCGGAATGAGCGAAAAACGCCTGCAAGCGATAATAGTCGGCCTGCAGGATGGGGTCGAACTTGTGATCGTGGCACTTGGCGCAGCCGAAGGTGAGGCCCAGAAAAACGGCCCCCACCGTATCGGTCATGTCGTGCAGGATTTCCTGCCGGCGGAGCCAAAGATTCCACTGATTGGTCTCGTCCGGGTAGTGGCGGTTGAAAGCCGTCGCAATGCGCGCGGAGGTGTCGTCGGGCCAGAGTTCGTCGCCGGCGATTTGCTCGCGCACGAAGCGGTCGAACGGCTTGTCGTCGTTGAAGGCCCCGACGAGGTAATCGCGGTAGCGCCACGCGTTGGGACGCGTCTCGTCGGTCTTAAAGCCTTCACTGTCGGCGTAGCGGGCCAGGTCCAGCCAGTGCCTCGCCCAGCGCTCACCGTAGTGCGGCGACTCCAACAGCCGATCGACAACTCGGGCGAAGGCCTCGGGGGAGTCCTCGTTGAGAAACGCTTCTACTTCGTCGGGCGTTGGCGGCAGGCCGATCAGGTCAAACGAAGCCCGGCGAATCAGCGCGATCTTGTCGGCGCGCGGGGCCGGCGTCAGCCCTTTCTCTTCGAGCCTTGCGGCAATGAAAGCGTCGATGGGGTTGGGGAATGCGCCTGCTGGGCCGGGAACGTCGGGCCGTACGACTTTCTGGAAGGCCCAATAGGCGCGCTGCTCTGGGGTAAACGGGTCGTTCGACGGGGAGGCGCCGAAGGCCGGCGGGCAGAAGATGCCGGCCCCGAGGACGATTGCCGGCAGGGCCCGCCCCGCAACCTGTTTCATGGTGCACCTTTGTTTCATAGTGCACTCCTCGCCCGCGCGGCAATACGCTCAGGCAGCCCCTCTCGCGTCCCCCCCACCTATAAGGTAGCGCACGGAAGGACCGGAAGCCAACAGAAAGGTGGAGTGTCAAGAGTCCAGCCGATAGCGGGTGGTGGACCTTCCTATCGAATCCGCAACGGAGTCTTGACGCGCATTCTCACTTTGATTCGGTTTGGGGGACAACCGCCCTATCGGAGCAGCTCTTGAATCTGTTTGTTGAACTCGGCCTTATCTGCCATGCCGACGTGTGAGATCACTATCTTGCCTTCTCGATCGATCAGCAGCGTCTTCGGCAGAGCCGAGACGTCGTATTGATCCGACAACTCCTCGTTGCCAAGTACGACTGGGTAGTTGACCCCCTGGGCATCGAGGAATGGTCGGACAATTTCCCAACCCTCCGCGTCGAAGGAGGCGCCAAGGACAGCGAATCCACGATCCTTGTACGCGTTCTGAAACTCGACGAACCACGGGATTTCCTTCTTGCACCCGCCGCACCAGGTCGCCCAAAAGTTGAGAAGAACGACCTTGCCTCTGTAGTCCGAGGGCCTCCTTCGTAATTGAGAATCCCGCGGTGGTTTTCGCCGTTGCTCCGATTTACGCTAGCTCCGCTGTCTTGCTGCGCCGCCAACTCGCGGTTGCAATCATGTACCCGACCGGCCACAGCACGGCAAGTGGCAGCAGCCACACTTGCCAGCTGTCGGCGTAAGACTTCTAAAAATGGGGTTGTCCCTTGACTGTCCGCCGCGCGATTCCCGCTAGCCAGAATCCGCAGGGTCTTCGGGCGTTTCGCTGGTGGCGTTGCACGCCGCCCGCTGAAACGGTACCATGTTGCCCTTGGCACAGTATTTCGCGAAGGCAGTCACGTATCAATCGGTTCGTCGAGGTAAAGCGGGTTATCGGCTTGGGCGCGCCGTCAACGGCGCCCCTGCGTTTGAACCCGTGATGAGCAAGCCCATCGGAAGGGCGCGATTCATCGCCTCCGCGGTCAGCCGCCTTCGGCAACCGTATCCGCGAAATGCCCCTAGCAGCCCGTGGCGAAAGTCGGGAGAGAAAAATGGGGGCTGCCACCAATTCGCCTCCATCATGGCCCAAGAAACAAAGCACTTAGCCTGAAGCGAATTGGCTGGCTGTACCCGATTTTTCGAGACGTTTGCTTTCACCACGGGCTGCTAGTGACTGCGTTTGCGTAGCAACCTGGCGGCTGTTCGCACTTGGTCGTGTGGACGCGGCTTGTCGCGCCAGGCCCCGAAGCTGCCCGAATTAGGGGAGCGGCCTTGGCCGATCGATTATCAAAACTACGGGAGGACTAGTGGAAAACGCGAGAAAGTTCAGAGAAAAGATACGCCGAGGTGAAGCCTGCCTCGGGGTCGGCATTGCGTTCAACGATGCTACCGTGACCGAAGCGTTGTGCACGATCTACGACTCGGTTTGGATTGATGCGGAGCACAAGCCATTTTCGTTGGAGACGGTACAGGCGCACGCCATGGCCACGAGAGGGACGGGCACCGCGGCCTTGGTGCGGGTCGCCTGGAATGACCCGGTACTCATCAAGCCCGTTCTCGATATCGGCGTGGACGGAATCATTGTCCCCATGGTGAAGACGGCCGAGGAAGCCCGCCAGGCCGTGGCCGCCTGCCTCTACCCCCCGGAGGGCATTCGAGGCTACGGGCCGCGGCGCCTTTACAACTTACCGCCAATGAATCAGCAGGAATTCGTCAAGTTCGCCAACGAGGAGATCATTGTCATCGCGCAGATCGAGCACTTTGAGGCGGTCAACGATCTGGAAGAAATCCTCGCCGTGCCGGGGTTGACCGGCGTCGTCGTGGGTCCTAATGATCTCTCGGGAAGCATGGGGATGCTGGGTCAAACGCGGCACCCCGATGTGTTGCAAGTTATCGAGACGCTGATCGCCAAGGCCCGTAAGACCGATATCTTTTGCGGTATCGCCATTGGTCACGATACGGATATCGTGGCTGAATGGTTCAAAAAAGGTATGCAGTGGGTCAATGCCGGCGAGGACTTCAGCCTTATGATGGGCGCGGCGGAGGAATCCGCCGGCGCGATTCGATCTCGAGTGGCGGCGACCGGTTCGAGCGAGTAGCGCGTCGCCTTAAAGACTTGCGGATATCGCGACGTGGGTCCCGGCGGCCGCCCCGGGGGTGCCTGCTCGACAGCGACTGAGCGGGGGCTTTGCCGCTTTCAATTCTCTCGTGCTGAAGTCCTCCGGTAGCCCGCGGTCAAATGCCTGCTGGCGCTTCGCTGAAGCCGGCGTGCGCTTTATCCAGATCACCGACACGGGATGGGATCATCACTCTAAGATCCGCTCCGGCCTACCCGAACGCTGTTACGCCGTGGACAAGCCCATCGCCGGTCTTATCCGTGATTTCAAAGCGCGCGGGCTTTTCGACGATACGCTGCTGATCTGGTCCGGCGAGTTTGGACGCACTCCTTACTTTGAGGATCTTTCCGACGGAAAAGACCGGCCCGAGGACTACGGGCGGGGACACAACCCCGACGGTTTTTGCGCCTGGATGGCCGGCGGCGGAGTCCGAGGCGGGCTGGTGTACGAACCGGCTTGCGCCTCGCAAGCCGGTTCAATATCTAATAACCTTCTCGGACCTTGCCGTTGAGCGTGGCTAGGAAAGCAAGCAAGTCGCTTTTCTCCCCTGCCGTAAACTTCACCTTCCGAATCTCTTCATCAAGGTGCGGGTTTTCACGGCCGCCGTCGCTGTAGAAATCAATCACGTCCGCGAGCGTTGCCAGGGCGCCGTCGTGCATGTAGGGGGCCGTGCGGGCGATTTCGCGCAGCGTCGGCGTATTAACCCGCATTTTCAATTTGATGTTTGACATCCCGACCTTCCAGCGGCCTTGAGCGTCTTTATTCATAGGGGCTAGAGCCCGATGAGGACGCCATGGAGGCCAACACCCAATGGGTGAAAAACAAACCAAGCCATTCCAGCTAAGTTTCAACGGCTTGTTGAAAGTCGATTTCCAGGGATCGCACGTCACTTCTGATGGTGGCCTGATTTTGGTTCGCGAACTGGACGAACGGCTCGGTCTCGGAGAACTGATTGACGAGCATCTCAGCGACTCCCGGCAAGGCACGAACAAGCAGTTCACGCTCGCTGATCTGTTGCGGCAGTCGGTCTACAGCCGCTTGGCGGGCTACGAGGACCTCAACGACGCCGAGCGGGTTTCGATCGATCCGACGTTTCGGCTGATCGGTTCGCAGAAGATCTGGGATCGCGGTGCGGCCTTGACCTCGACGCTGCACGGCTTCGAGACGGAGATGCTGGCGAGCGAAGAGAACCTGCTGGGGCTGATGGCGCTGAACCGAGAGCTGGTCGGGCAAGCGGAGGCGTTCGACGACTCCGAGCGGGTCGTTCTGGACATGGACTCCACCGACCTGTGGCGGCGGCTGGGACTGCCACCAAGCATCAAGAGCTGGTCGCTGACGAGCTTGCAGCAGCGGCTGATGAAGACCGGCGGGCGGCTGGTCAAGCATGCCCGCTACTACTGGTTGCTGCTGGCCGAGGGGCATCTGAACCGGCGGCTGTTCGGTGACATGCTGCACAGGATCTGGGCGCTGCCGCTGCCGAGCGGGTAGCGTTGACCGGGCTAGGATCAACAGTTTTCGGCTCCAAAAAGGTTTGGCAGGGAGCAGTGTCGGCCGCAGCGCCGTTCAGGCCGCGCAATCAACGTCTGTGAGCGGACGGACGAGACCTGGCGCCTACCGGCGGAGGGGATGTGCAGGGTTCAGCGCGAAAAGACGTGGCATTCGGGCCGGCGCGGATGTATACTGTGGCCGTGCCAAGGCCAAAACGGAAATCCTGGCTTAAACTTGCCGCGATCCTTTTCTTGCTTGGTCACCTGATAGCGGCCGTCGTCGAGGAACTTGCCGTTCCGCCAAGCGACGCGGTAGGCTCTGCGCCGCCGCAGGCGATAGATCTGGGCCACCGAGATCCCCGCCAGCCGCTCGTATTCGCGCTGCTGGTACTGCCGTATTGTGGAACTCCTCGTCGCTCAACGTCGGCCCGACATGGCAGGCCGTGCAATTGCCCTTGCCGCGGAAGATCCTGAGGCCCCGACGCGCTTGTTCTGAAAGAGCATTGCGGTTGCCATAGGTGTAGCGGTCGAAGGGAGAATCGCCGGAGTAGATTGTCCGGACATAGCTTGCTAATGCTCGCGCGAGGTCGTCGCCGTCGACTTCGCGGCCAAAAGCCTGCTGGAACATTTTGCGGTAGCGGCGCTTGCGCTTCAGGCGTTCGACGACCTCGGGGACCGTCATGTCCATCTCGCTCTCGCTTTCGATGGGCTTGACGACCTGCTCTTCGAGAGTTGATGTGCGACCGTCCCAGAAGAACGCCCGGCCGTAGGCGCGGTTGACCAGCGTTGGGACGCTGCGGTTCCCCCGGCGGCCGTAAACGCCCACCGCCTTGGCCCGGGCGTCGGTAAAGGCCTTCTTCGGTTGGTGGCAGCCCTTGCAGGCCAGTTTGTGGTTGCGAGAAAGAATCTTGTCGCCGAACAGCTTCCTGCCGAGCTTTACTTTTTCGGGGGTGAGCGGGTTGTCCTCAGGGATCGGGCGGTAGAGGTCGAGGCCGAGGGGAAGCCGTACCTCGGCCCACAGGGCCGAGTTAATCAGCATGGTTAGCGGGACGCGGAGCTGCCAATGATTGACGACCCATGTGGAAAACGCAACGAGCGTGGCTCCCTCCGATTTCGCCACCTGTACAGCAGCCTTCGGTGAATCCCCAGTTCCTTCGACAGCGCTGTCACGCTCTCGCAGCTCTTCAGCCGCTCCAGTGCCATCTTCACGGTATTCTTCGGGAAACTTGTAAACTCGTCTCTTGCCCACTCGCAGTCCCTTTCCCTGCTAAAGTGTCGCTATCACAACTGTCTCATTTTTGGGGTTCACTCCAGATCCGCGTTGTGGCGCAAGCTCTCAGCTTGCCGCGTCGAGACTCTTCTCGACGCCTGGGGCCGTTCGGGGTCCCAAGTTTCGCCAACTTACAGAACAGCCCGACCCGAACGTCGCGGCGGCGGATCCAAACCTTGTCCCCCAAAGGGCCTTGGCTTTCCGCCTGCCTACCCAACCCTCGCCAACCAAAAAATACCAAACGAACCCAATTCCGTCCAACCGCAATGAAATCAACGCCTTCTAGCCCGCTTGTCTCGCCTCGTGGCGAGCTTGTAGCGCGGACCCGCCGCCTTTTCCAGGCCCGCGCACTTAGCCCGTAGCGCTGATCTAGGCGGGCGGGCACACTCTTCCCGTTCGCACCATTAGTCCGGCGCCCGCCAGGTCCGCGTCCGTGGGCTTCGAAGGCGCCCGTACCTGGTCGATCTCGACAGGACCTTGGCGCTCGACGAACCACCGAGCACTCGACCAAGGCCAGGCGAACGAATCCTGTACCAGTCCTTTCACCACAGGATTCATGTGGATATACTCTAGCCCGCTTTTCTCACCACGTGGCGAGGCGAAGTGCGTGAGAAGCCCGTCAGTACAAGGCGCGCGCCGCTCGGCGCGCGAAGGCGTACTTGAACAGCACGTTGAGCACGGCGAGCAAGCGCAACGCAGTAATGGCGGGCTTATTGCGTGCTTCGACCGTCAGGTGGTGAGAAATGCGGGCTAGCTGTGGAGCCTCAACAGGTTGTTCTGGGGAGGGAGTTGGCTGATAGGGGGATTATAGCCGAGGCTGGCGTGGGGGCGATGCCAATTGTAGTCGTGGAGCCAGGGGAGCAGATGGTTGGCGCGTTGGAGGGAGGAGAGGTAGGAGCGGGCATAGGCCCATTCGCGGAGGGCGGTTTGGATGAAGCGCTCGGCCTTGCCGTTGGTGCGAGGGGTGTAGGGGCAGGTGAAGTAGTGGCGGATGCCGAGGCGGCGGCAAGTGCGACGGAAGTAGCGGAAGCGATAACAGGAGCCGTTGTCGGTGAGCAGGCGTCGGATGCGGATGCCAAGCGAGCCATAGTAGGCGTGGGCGAGGAGGAGGAACTGGGCAGCGGAAAGGCTGCGTTCATCGGGCAGGATCTGGGAGAAGGCGATGCGGGAATGGTCGTCGACGGCGGCGTGGACGAACTCCCAGCCGGCGGCGCGGGTCTTATCGCCGGTAACGCGGTGACCGGCGTGCTGGAAGCGGCCGAGCTTTTTGATGTCGAGATGCAGTAGATCGCCGGGATGGTGATGTTCGTAGCGGCGAACGGGGGGAGCGGGTTCGAGATCGCGGAGACGGTTGAGTCCGGCGCGACCGAGGATGCGGCTGACGGTGGCCGGGGATAGGAGGAGGGTTTGGGCGATGCGGCGGCCCGTCCAACGTTGTCGGCGCAGGGCGAGGACGCGGTCAACGACGGCTTGCGGGGTGCGGCGCGGGCTATGACGGGGACGCGAAGAGCGATCGTCAGACCGGCTTCGCCTTCGCCGCGGTAGCGGGCGAGCCAACGGCGGGCGGTGCGTTCTGAGACGTCTCGGGCCGCCGCGGCGGCCCGAGGCGTCTCTCCAGGGTCGTGGTTATTCGACAACTCCAGCTTCCCTGGTCCGGGATCGAATGAACAACGTGTTGAGACATCACAGCTAGCCCGCGGCTGGGCCGTCGCTTGGGCCAGACCCACGCTACAATCGGACCCATGATTGACGACCTGCTGGCGACTCTAGAGAAGACCACCGCCTATGATCTCGGGCAGCCCTATCGGCCGGGGATACCGCATCATCCCGTGCATCCGCCGTTTGTCTATTGCATGAGCAAGATGCACGGCGACACGATGCTCGGCGAGGTGAGCTCCGCGGCGGAGTGCATTACGCTTGGCGGGCACACGGGGACTCATATTGATGCCCTCTGTCACTTCTCAAAGGGTTTGAAACTTCATGGAGGCGTCGATGTCGCTCAGTCCTTCACGGGGGGCGTGGAACATGGGAGCGTCGACACCATCCAGCCCATCCTGCGGCGGGGGGTTCTGCTCGATGTCGCTCGTCATGAGAGAACGGACATCCTCCCCGCGGACTTCGTGATCGGAGCGGATACCTTGCAGGCGACCGCGCGCGAACAAGCGGTCGAGGCGCGAGAGGGCGACGTCGTACTAGTCCGCACCGGATGGGGACGCTACTGGGACAACCCGAAGCAGTACATCAACGAAGTGCGATCGCCGGGCGTGAACCTCGATGCCGCCGAATGGCTCAGCGCACTCGGCGTCTTCGCCGGCGGCTCCGACACGATTGCCTTCGAAGTGGTTCCCTCAAAAAGCATGCCGGTCCATGTCCATTTGCTCGTCGAGAGCGGCATTCACATCATCGAGGCGTTGGATTTAGAAGGGCTGTCCAGAGACGAACGATGGGAGTTCGTTTTCGTGGCCGTGCCGATGAAGATCGTCGGGGGAACGGGATCGCCGATTCGACCGATCGCGTTGGTGTAGGATCCCGATCGCTCATTTTGAAGGGGCTGCCTTCCGAGTCTAGCCCGCTTTTCTCATCACGTGGCGAGGCGACTGGCCTAAGTGAGGTCGGATCACCTCACCGCGCCGATCGACTCGGCATAGAGCAGGTCACCGGTGTGGCCATCGTAGTATTGAAAAACGACCTGCGGACGGGGGAAGGCGACCCACCGCTGTTGGCCGAGTTTCTTAGGATTATTGAAGGCGTTGTTGACCTGCACGACACAATAGACGGGGTATTGAAGCTGATCCCTCGGAATGTCGTTGCGGTAGAACGTGGACCAGCGAATGTCGCACTTGCGGGGGCCGTATTGAAACGGTCCGTTCGCCGGGCGGTTGCCCTCGTCGGTGGACCAATGGTTGTTCGAGTTGTGAGGGCCGGAGGCGAACTCCCAGACGCGATCGGTGATCTTGATGGCGAAGCTGTTGTGTAAGTCCCCGGTGAGGACGAAAACGGGTTTGTTCAACTCATCCCAAGCTTCAATCAGAGCTTCGCGCTCGTCGAGGAACACGGTCCAGGCGTCGTCCTTGTTTTCGGGGCGAACCCCGCCTCCTCCGACATGGGGCACCATGAAGTTTACGCTGGAGACCACGAACAAGAAGTCCGCGTCGCTGGCGCGCATCCCCTCCAGCAGCCACTTCCGCTGACGAGGGCCGAGCATCGAGAGGCCGGGCTTGTCGGGCCGGCTGACGTCGTGCATCTGGCGGTGCGTCCGCGTGTCGGTGAAGAAGAATTCCGCGTTGCCGACGCGGAAGCGATAGTAGGAGCGGCGGCCAATGGAATACGAGCTCTCGCCATTCTGCTTCGCCGAAGGACGAATACGCAGCCGGTGCCGATCGATGATCTCGACGATCTCGTAGACGCCCGCATTCGGGTCGCCGCCCACACCGTCCAAAGCGTTGTCGTCCACGCCCGCCGTCGGACCGCCCCAATGGACATGCAATGTCGCGGCCTGCTCCAAGTCGAGATCCGCGAAGTTCGCCTCTCGATCCGTCAAGACGTCACTCCCGGCCTTCATCTCCGCGCGCCCGAAACGAATTCCCTGAGAGAACGCAACCGGGTTACTCCAGGCGAGGTAGTCGTACCAGGCCTGCACGCCGATGTCACGAAACGCGGCTCGGCGGTCTCGAAGACCCGGACTGCCGGCGCCCCAAACGTCGTTGAGGACCTCATGGTCGTCGAAGGTGAAGAAGGTCGGGACGTTACGGTGGTAGTGGGCAAGGTTCCTTCCGCGATCGAGGTAAACCTTATAGTTTTCCCAGACACCGGCTAGTGTCGGCGCGATCCGTAGGATTTCCGGCACTTGACCAGCGGAGACCCCGGCCTGCCGCGACCATTGTTCGGGTGAGTAAGTTCGATAGTCCTCGTAAAGCCAATCGCCGTTTAGGATGGAGAAATGGACCTTATCCTTGAGCTTTTCAAACATGGTCTTGAAGGCCGGTGCGTTGTAGCCGCCGCCGTGCCCGGGTTTCTGGGCGTTACCGCATCCGAACTCGAAACTGAAGTTAAAGACACCCCGAGGATTCAGCTCGGGATCGCGATACTCCGCGGCACGGGGAAGAGTGCGAAACGACCCTCCCAGGGAGTCATTTTCGTTACCCACGGTCACGCGGTAGAAGTACTTCGTGTTCGGTCTGAGGCCTTGAATGTGGACCCAGCCCGTGTTGTCGTGTGCGAGTCGGGTGGTCACCGGAGCGGTGGTCTGGACCTCAGGGTTCGAGGCTGGGCCGTAAACCACTCGGAACTGGCCAGGCCGCAGGGTGCGCGCCCAGACCCCGACGCCGTCCGAGCTGAGGCGGCCTAGGATCGGGCCGTGCGTAATCTGGCCCTTGGCCAGAGGTACAGTGACGAAAAGCAGAGTCGTCAGGAGAGCGGACCGGCGAAGAATTCGCATGAAATCAATACCTCTTGGCGCCAACGTGAAGGCGATACCGGTTAAAAGATTACCAAGGAAACAATCTGCCGCGCAGGCCGCAGAGTTGTCCAATGCAAGATGATCCTGAAGGGGGGGAGTGTTTCCAACACAAGATGATCCTGAAGCGACGACAGCGGGGAGAGGGCACACTGCGGGTGAATGCGAATCACCATGCAGCATGCACAACGTCTCACGCTGACCAAGATGCGCGAATTCGTGGCGGCCGGCTCAGCTTTACCGGCACCGACCGCAAGCAGATCTATGGCCTTGTCGAGCGTACCTTGCAGGCACACGAGTACCTGCGGCTAGCGAAGAAAGACAAAGGCGTCGTGCGGCGCTATCTGGCCAAGATCAGCGGGCGCAGCCTGGCGCAGATTACGCGGCTGATTCGACGCTACCGCCAAAGCGGGGCCGTCGAGCCCGCCCCGCCGGCATCGCTTCCCGCGCCGCTACACACACGACGAACAACAAAAGCACAAAAGAAACTCAATTTCGCGCAACCCACTTGTTATCAGCGGCGAATAGAGGGGCAGTGACTGCCCAGACCTCTCGCTAGCGCTACAAGAGACAGTTAAGGCGACTCTCCCCGAACGCCTGGTATATTCGTTTCACGGCGACCCTCCTTTCCTCGAGACAGGAACCCATCCCGAGCCTCTTTCAGCCTTGGGCGGAGGGTCGCTGCTTTCTACGGACTAATGGACATCCTCCGGCGGCGGTGCAACAGCTGGAGCGGGGCGCGTCAGCGACCGCGGTATCACGGGTGTTTGAGATCAATCCCAACCTGCTGCATCATTGGCGAGGGGGTTTCGCCAAGGCCCCGGCAACGCCTTCCCGGTGAGGGCGAACGGCACTGGGAGGAAACATTCACGGCCGAGCTGGAGCGCAAGTCTGGCCGGCAGGAGGCGGAGCGGCGTTCCGCTAGCTCAATCAGCGTCTGCGACTCCGCGCACGATCCCCGCTGCCCGCCGGCGCAGGTGATGTGCCGGCTTCGGAGCCGAGAGGGCGTGGTGTTCGGGGCTTCGCGAGTGTATACTCTGGCGTGCCGGGGTCAAAATGGAAATCGAGATGAATCGCCGGAACGAAATCGATTCGTTATGAACCTAGGACTGCGGAACAAGACGGTCTTGATTACGGGCGGTGAGCGGGGAATCGGCCAAGCTATCGCGCTTGGCATGGCGGATGAGGGCTGCCGCGTGGCGATCGCGGATCATCGTCTTGAAGAGGGTCCCAACTCGACTTTGGAAAGACTGAAATCCAAGGGCGTGGAAGCGCTGGCGCTATCCGTCGATGTGAGCGACGAAAATCAGGTTATCCAAATGGTGGAGGAGACGATCAGGGCCTTCGGACGCCTTGACGTTTTCGTCAACAACGCGGGAACCGTTCAACATGAAGCGGTCACGAAGATCACCACGGACGCGTATCGACACTCCCTCGATGCCAACCTTAGCGCCGCGATTTGGGGCTGTCGAGAGGTCTGCCGGCACATGGTCCCACGACGCCAAGGCGTCATCATCTTACTTGCCTCGACCCTAGTTCTCAATCCGGGTTACAAGGAAGCAATCTATCGGATCACGAAATCCGGAATTCGGTCCTATTGCGGCACGTTGGCCTTGGAGATGGCGCCTTATGGAATTCGAGCATGCACGATCTCACCGGGAATCACGGATACGCCTCTGTCGAAAAAGGTCCTTGCCCCGTTCTTCGGAGCCGACGCGGGCAACGAGGGAACTCTTCTGGGGAGCATCCCGCTTGGGCGCCTAGGCCGGCCGGAGGAAGTGGCCTCTTTCGTGGTCTTCTTGGCTTCGGAAAAGGCATCCTATGTCACGGGGTGCGACGTCATTGTGGACGGGGGATTCTCCCTCCGCCCGTTGATCTTGGTTGGGCAAGACGAGATCAAGAAAATGAATCTTTAGGAAACAGCCGGACGAAACCACTCGAGTGCTTCGGGG
Organism: Bryobacterales bacterium; assembly: GCA_965206025.1. Classification (GTDB taxonomy): domain Bacteria; phylum Acidobacteriota; class Terriglobia; order Bryobacterales; family UBA6623. Next base: position 2,274,300 of record CBDBIU010000005.1, read on the forward strand.
TAGTCCCGCGGGACACCTTCGCCTTTGTAGTACCTCATGGCGAGATGGTACTGGGCGCTCGGATCTCCCCGCCCCGCAGTCAGAAGGCCGAAGGTGTGCTGGGTGCCTGCATCCCTGCTCAGTAGCCAGACGAAACCACTTGACCAGGATTTCCATTTCGGCCCGATTGCGTTCGTAGGCCTTGCGCGCCAGGGGCGTATGAAAAAAGTCCCGAAATTGGAACGGAAAATGGAAAAAGGCTTGGGGTTGACTGAGTCGGGATCGTAGGTGACGTGAGACGGATTTATCGAGGAAAACCGGAATCGAAATTGAAAGTGATTCATGGTAGATTTTTCGCAAGCTCACGGGTTGAGCAGCGTCCGGGCCAACGGCTGCGGCCAAAAGATGCTTCAAAAATTGAGAATGAGAAAAGGACACCAGCGCCAACAATGGATACCCCCCATCGCATCGCCTCCCTGTTGAACTCACACCCCTTCATCCACTTCCGCCGGCTCTTGGAAGGCCGCCGAATCCGGGGGGTCATGACGGTGGCTTGTTTGGGGATTGCCGCCACTTTCGCGCTTTCGGCGGCACCCGTCGTTTCGGTGGTGAAACCTACCTCGGTAGCGGTGGGCGCATTCAGCTTGACGGTCACCGGAAGCGGTTTCGACAGCGGGGCGGTGGTGCTCTTTGACGGAGTCGAACTGGCAACCACGCGGCGAAACGCGAAGCGCTTGATCGCCGACGGCGCCGCGACCGCCGAGCAGGTCGGCCCCGTCGAAGTTTTCGTCAAGAACCCCGACCTTACGACATCCAACGTCGTGAACGTCGAGGTGGTCGACGGGGGCGGCGGAGGCCCGGGCGGCGGAGGAGGTGGCAAGGGCGTCTGGTTGTGTCGGAGGCCAAGCGCTTCCTCGAGCGGGCGACCCACGCTCGCGCGTTGGTTCGACGTGGCCGACGTGGATCTGCCAACCGTATTCCCCAACATCGCCAACTTCCCCTCAAGCAACATGGGCTTCATGGCGCCGCCGGCTTGATCGATCGCCTGAACTCTGGGGGGGTATTGTCGAGTTAATGACCCCGAGGCGGGTGCAACTCGGCGACCCGGTTGTTGAATCACGCGGGCGAACGGCCACGCTGTCCTGGAGCGGAGTGATGGGAACGGTCGGCTGCACGCTACAGCCGACGGAAAACCTGAGGCCGGGTCGACCTGAATCTACCGACTAGCAAAAAACAACTTAAACGCCGTACGGTTTGTTCGGCCGGCCTTGCCGATTTGTTGGAACAAGAAGCAGACTTCCCTGCTGTCGCTGCCGGGGATCTCGTAGACGCGGATGACGGCGTTCCACTTGCGGCCCTCCTCCTGGTACTGCGGCAGCCCGGTCTTGCTGAAGTGGCGTTCTTGCTCGTCGCCGAGCGGATCGGCCGAAGACCGCAGAAAGATGGTTCCCACCAAGGGATTGGAGAACTCCGGGGTTTCGTCGTCGTCTTCCCACGGCTGCCCCCCGACAACAGCTTTGACCCCATCCCCGCGGGAAAAGGCTAAGACCGGTCGTCGGTCTTCAAAACGCACTTCGATGTCGAAGCGGCCTTTCTCGAGAACGGTTCCCTCCGCCGTGCGAAGAGCAACCGGCAAGTTCACCTCGCCGGCATAAGAGGGAGACGGCTCAGCGGCCTGTAGGGCCCCCGGCAGGCAGGTAACAGCCGCGAAGCAAAGAATCCTTGCAAGCATCACGAAGACCCCCTTTCAGGGGATAGCCCGCAGTGAAGTCCTCGGATTTTCCCCGAGGTTGCCCACGCGCTCCTACTCCTTGGCTTCCGTATGTACCGCGAAGGTTTGGGTCAGGATTTTTCCGTCACGGATCACGAAAGTATCAGTGCCTAGGATAACCTTGACTTGTTCGGACTCGAGCGTCCAGACGATGTAGGCGATCTCGCCGTCGATGATTTGCTTGATCATCTCGAATTTCGACCCAGGCGGGAACATGGCTCCGAGCTTTTCGAAAAACGGTTTGATCCCCGCCGTACCTTCGAGGGCGCCGTCGGGGGTAAGAATCTTGCTTTCCTCGGTGTAATCGCTCAAGAGACCGTCGAGGTCGCCCTTCCCGAAGGATTCCAAGTGGTGCGTCAACGTGGCCTCGGTTTGACGGCTGATTTCCGCGCTGTCTTTCACTTCGGCCTGGGGCTCTTCGACGGGCTGATTCTGGCATCCCCACGAGATCAAACCAATAGCTAGCAGTAAAGATAACTTGTGTCTCATTGTTCTTCCTTGGTGGTGGTATTTTGCGGTGACGTCATCCGCGAGTGAAAATCAAGATAGAGCCGACGCGGACCTTTCAAACGGCGGCTCGCAACCCCGGTCCAACTCTTCGCGGCGCGGTCTTCATGACTATGGTAAGCCGTTGAGCTATGCGCGGGTCAACTTCTCGCGCAGCTCGTCGGAGCGATGGCCGGCGTCCCCCACGCCCGTCAAGCGGCGGTCGAGGCCCTGGAATCGATAGGTGAGCTTCCGGTGATCAAGACCCAGCAGCCCCAGCATGGCGCCCTGCACGTCGTTGACGTGAAATTTGTCCTCGGCGGCCACGAAACCCAGATCGTCGGTCGCTCCGATGGCTTTTCCGCCGCGCACTCCGCCGCCCGCCAGCCAGGCCGAAAAGCCGTAGGGATTGTGATCCCGGCCCAGCTTGCCCTGCATGACGGGGGTGCGGCCGAATTCGCCGCTCGAGACGACCAAGGTGTTCTCGAGCAGTCCGCGTTGCTTTAAATCCTCGAGCAGGCCGGCCACGGGTTTATCCATCTCCGCGGCGTTTCCCATATGGTTCTTGTCGCACTCGCCGTGCCCGTCCCAGTCGCTGCTATAGAGGTGGACGTAGCGCACTCCACGCTCGACCATTCTACGCGCCAAAAGACACATGCGGCCGAACTTTTCCGTGGGCTCGTCGTCGAGCCCGTACATCTTCAGAACGTGCTCCGGCTCCTTGGCGAGGTCGATCAGCTCGGGCGCGGCCATCTGCATCCGAAAGGCCAGCTCGTAGTTCTTCATGCGGGCATCGAGGCGCGTGTCGTCGCCGCGGGTTTCCAGATGGCTTCGGTTCGCCTTCTTGACCCTGGCGAGGATTCTCTGTTGCCTCTCCAAGTCGATCTGTGGCGGCGGACTGAGGTTTTCGAAAGGCACCCCGCGGGTCGAAACCACCGTGCCCTGGTAGATGGCGGGCAAATAGCCGGTTGCAAACAGTGACTTGCTGGATCGCATGCGTCCGTCGGCCATCACAACGTAAGAGGGCAGATTGTCGACCTCGCTTCCCAGTCCGTAAAGAATCCACGAGCCCATGCTGGCGGCCCCGATGCGAATCGATCCCGTGTGCAGGTAGCTCAGTGCCGGTCCGTGAATAAACGCCTCGTGATAGCAGGAGCGGATCACGGCCAAATCGTCGGCGTGCTTGGATAAATGCGGGAAGAGGTCGGAAATCTCGAGGCCCGACTCGCCGTGCTTCTCGAATTTCCGCCAGCTAGCCAGCAGCTTGGCTTCGTAGGCGTCAATCTGGGCTAGCAGTAGGCCGTCTCGGTAGCTCTCCGGCAGCACCTGTCCGTCGTAGCGTTCAAGAGCCGGTTTGTAGTCGAAGCTGTCTACTTGGCTTAGGCCGCCCTGCAGAAAGATGAAGATGACGTTCTTGGCTTTGGCCGGAAAATGGGGCGCTTTGGGAGCCAGCGGATCATACGGCGAAGGGCCGCTTGCCGCCGGCAGGCTATCCTGGTTCAACAGATGGCCCAAAGCCAGCGAGCCGAATCCAAATGACGATTTCTTCAAAAATTCCCGCCGGGAATTGACCTCTACTCTTCCCTGGCAAGCTGCTGTGCGCATGGGGTTCGCTCCCTTCATCAATCTACAAACAGAAACTCGTTCATGTTGAAAACCGCCAGGCAGAGTTCGCTGAGCGCTGCCGCCCGCGGTGGATCGATCGTCCGCAAGGCCGCGGGCAACTCTCCGGGAGGCTCTTTCCAAGCGCCCTGCACCCGAGCGGCTTCCAGCATGTCGAGATCGTCCTGCTTTTCCTCGCTTGTTGGCGGCCGGCCCACGGCGGTCCGCCAGGCGTTTTCGACCCAAGCCGGCGCGTCGTCTCCGTGTTCTTTGACCAGCCGGTCCGCGAAATGAAGAGCCTGCTGGAACGCCATTTCGTTGTTCAAGAGCCACAGCGACTGCGGCGCTACCGTCGTCACGTCCCGGCGCTCGCAGGCGACGGCGGAATTCGGCGTATCGAACTTCTCAAACATCGGGAAGTCGAAGTTGCGTCGCCTGAGAATATAAATCGCCCGCCGCGTGTGGTCTTTCGAGTTGGCGTTCACCGTCCACGACCACTTCCTCCTCAGAGGCGACATTTCGGTTTGCGATATTGCCGGCAGCACCGGCCGGCCCCACATTTTCGTGTTCAACGTGCCCGCGACCGAGTGAATGTTATCCCATACGGCCTCGGCCTCCAAGCGCCTGCGGTTCATACGCCAGAGGTAGGAGTTCGTCGGGTCCTTTCCATGGTTCCCTTCATGCTGAAAATCACTGGACCTCTGGTAGGTCGACGAGAGCATGATGAGACGGTGCATCGATTTCAAACTCCAGCCGCCGCTGACAAACTCCGTCGCCAGCCAGTCAAGTAGTTGGGGATGAGTGGGCGGCTGGCCCTGGCGGCCGAAGTCGTTCGACGTGCTTACGATTCCCGCACCGAAGTGCCACTGCCAAAGGCGGTTGACGATCACGCGAGCCGTTAACGGATGGTGGGGATTCGTCAGCCAGAGCGCAAACTCTTTCCGATAGCGAGGGCCATAGCGTTCTTTCGGCTCGAAGTTCACCCCGTCGCCGAAGACTCGGGGAATGGCGGGGCCCACCTTCTCCCTGAGCTGCCGGACGTCGCCGCGATCACGGACGTGTACCGCCTGAATCAACTCCGGCTCGACGTGACCGAGCACCGTCGCTGAAGGGGCGTCGAAGAAGGTGTCGTACTCCACGTTGTGCGAGGGCTCCAGCGTAGGGAAGCTGATGACGGCTTCCGCCATGCGATGGACTAGAGTTTCGTACTCGTCCTTCTCCGCGGGGGTCATGTGCTTTCGCAGGTCGGGCCTTGTCCGTTCCCCGCGATCGAAGTCAAGAAGGGCCTCGACGGCTTTCTCCAGAGACGCGGCGAGCTTTTGTTGCTCTTCCGTCCGATCGTCTTCCGGCACCTCGTAGGCGGCGACAACTTCCGGCGAGAACTCGGCCTTCTTCTCGTCGGTGATCCTATTTTTCACTCTGTCTTCGAACAGCCCGTAGGCGTCGCGCGATTCATCGAGCTCGATATAACGGGGAAAGTCATCTCTGCGATGCAATACGGACAGCGCGGTGACCACGGGAATCGTGACCGGCTGACTGGTGGCAAAGATGGCCTGCATCGAGTAATAGTCGCGTTGCGAGAAGGGATCGAACTTATGATCGTGACAGCGGGCGCAGCCGAGCGACAGCCCCATGAAAGCCGCACCCGTCGTATCGACCCAATCGGTTAGCCTTTCGTAAAGAAGCCGCGGCGTGTCGAGGTTGGATTCCGCAATGACGGGGCCGAAGCCGTACATGCTGGTGCCGACGCGCGCCTCCAGGTGTTCCAATTTCTCCGGCGGGACCGCGTAGTTGCTGTCGAAGAGATCGAGATTATCCGGCCACAGCTCGTCGCCCGCGATCTGTTCCTGCACGAAACGGTCGTAGGGTTTGTCTTCGTTGAAAGATTTGATCACGTAGTCCCGGTAGCGCCATGCGTTGGGGACGTAGATATCCGACTCGAAGCCCTCGCTGTCGGCATAGCGCACGACGTCGAGCCAATGCCGGGCCCAGCGTTCGCCGTAATGGTCGGAAGCCAGCAGCTTGTCGATCAGTTTCTCGTAAGCCTGGGGAGAGGCGTCGTTGACAAACTCGTCGATTTGCTCAGGGGTCGGCGGGAGACCGATTAAATCGAAATAAGCCCGGCGAACCAAAGTAAGCTTGCCGGTCTCGGGCGCCAACGCCAGATCCTTCTGTTCGATCTTCGCCAGGATGAATGCGTCAATCGGATTGTGAACTACGTTGGCGTATTTCGCAGGCTCCGGGACCGCCGGACGGCGCGGCTTCCGAAAAGCCCACCACTCGGGTTCGGCGTCCTGTTCGCCTTCTGTCGCGGATGCGGGCCAGGGAGCCCCTTGGCGGATCCATTTGCTCAGGGTTTCGAGGTCCGCGGTGGGCAGCGGCTCTTTGCTGCCCGGTGGCATGACCAGTTCGCCGATGTGGGCAGCGGCCCGATACAACAGGCTTTCGTCGGGGTTTCCCGGCTCCACCCCGGGGCCTCGAGCGCCACCCTTGAGCAACGCCTCCCGCTGCCGCAGATCCAATCCCGACATCTGCGCCGCCCCATGACAGGCCACGCAGTTCTTCTCGAGGATAGCGAGCGCGTCGCCGGCGAGCGACGAGCTTGCCGCGGCCCCGGCCCCGGGCGCTGCGAGCCATAAGCTCGTGGCCAGGATGAACAAGGAAGCGCGGAAATTGACCATGGCCGCCCTATCTCCGTTGGCGCCGGGTATGCCTCAAGCTCAGCGAGACTTTATGGCTGAAACCCGCGAACGAAACGGGTGACAGTGCGCGTCGGGTCGATAGCCATCCTAAGTATAAGTCCGGCGGTGTTCTGAAAACAACGAGTTCCAGGGTAGGGAGGTTTGAGAACTCGGCTCTGGGAACATGCGTCGCGGCAGGGGCTGAATTTCGCCGTGTGGGCCGACGTTTGTTCTCGCGGTCCTTTGTGCGAGCGGGTCCTCGACGAGCTGCCACGAACTGACGGGGTAGCGGCGCACCGGCACCCGGGAATAGTTGGAAGGCGGCTGCCACAGGAGAGTGATCCCAATCCGCCGTGGCCGGCGCTGATCCCGGTTCTCGACTGCGATATAGTGAGACTGAGATGGCGTTCGTACCCGTGACCGAAGCCATGGATGAGATCCGCGACGGGCGGATGATCGTAATCGTCGACGACGAAGACCGCGAAAACGAAGGCGACCTGACGATCGCCGCGGAAAAGGTGACGCCCGAGGCGATCAACTTCATGGCCAAGCACGGGAGGGGTCTCATCTGCTTGGCTCTCACCGGCGAACGGCTGGATCATCTGCAAATCCCTCAGATGACTAGCCACAACAACTCGGCGTTGGGCACCGCTTTTGGCGAGTGCATTGACGCCCGCACGGGCATAACGACCGGCATTTCGGCCGGCGATCGAGCGCGCACGATCCAAGTGGCCATTGACCCCGCCGCGACACCTGCTGACCTTGTGCGGCCGGGCCACGTACCCCCCTTGCGCGCGCGCCGGGGCGGCGTACTCGTACGCGCCGGGCAAACGGAAGCTTCGGTCGATCTAGCCCGCCTGGCGGGTCTGATTCCCGCCGCCGTCATCTGCGAAATCATGAACGACGACGGAACCATGGCCCGGGTTCCCCAGCTTGTCGCATTTTGCGATCGCCAGGGCCTGAAAATGCTCACGGTCGCCGAATTGATCCGCTATCGCCTCGAGAACGAGCGCTATGTTCGCCGCTTCGCCGAAGGGATGATCGAGACGCCGTACGGCGAGTTCCGGACCATCGCTTATCGCGGTGAAATCGATGACGAGGTGCACTTGGCATTGGTCAAGGGAGAGGTGAGTAACGCCGAGGGCGTCCTCGTACGCATGCACTCGCGCAATCTGATGGGCGACGTCTTTCTTTCGACCGACGCTCCCTCGCACCGGATCATCGAAAAATCCATGGAAAGAATCGCCTCCGAGGGCAGAGGCGTTCTCGTCTACCTGCACCAAACCGGCCTGGGCTATGGGCTTGAACCCCTTTCCAGCGGCGGGCAACGAATCATCGCCCACCCCAAAGAACCCAGGAAGCGGGATTCCGAGGGCGGACAGAGCCATCCCCAGTATGAGTCCGGCATCGGCGCCCAGATTCTCTCCGACCTCGGGCTGCGCACGATTCGGTTGCTCACCAATCGTCCTCGCAAAGTGGTGGCGCTCGAGGGGTTCGGCATCCGCATCGTCGATCAGATCCCCGTCTTTGAGGTCGAGAAGTCTCGATCGACTCCCGCTGCTAAGAATTGAGTTTCCGGACGCCGCCCCCCCCCAGCCTAACTTCTCGCTCAGAGCCGCGGGCGTTGTCTTGCCCCATGGCACCCGAGCCGCTCACTGGCGTTCGCGGTTCTGCATCGCGCATGAACGGAGCCGCGCCCGTCAGGGCGCGGGCCCGCAGGCTAACGCCCGCGGCTCTGATTCGCTTGTCGCGAGGGTGTGCGGGAGCAGGCAACCGAGTCTGGAACGCCAGTGACAGGCCAAATCCCCGCAACGATCCATGGGGTCGTGACCGCTCACTCGTGTTCGCGGCTCCGAATCGTTCGTCGCCAAGGCGTGCGGGAGGACGGACGAAAATCTTGCAGTGCGGCTGACGCTTCAGCTACCCTACCGGTTCCCGGATTGGCCGAAACGGAAAAGCGGGCTAGGCGCAGGCGTCCCTCTAGGAGGCGAGAAATGCAACGCAAATCTCTGTTGGGTTGGTGGATAAAGGTACGCAGACATTTACCGGTCGTGGCGGCGTGCGTCGCCGTCGGCGTTCTGCTCATCGCGGAAACGGCCTTCGCCCAGAGGACGCAGCGGCGGTTCATCCCCATTTGCTTATTCGACATTCCCGAGCCACGCATCGTGCCCAGCCCCGTAAAGGTGCCGGCCGGGGGGAAACGGACTGTCACGACCGCCATACTGTGCGACCGACAAGATCTTTTCCCAGACCCCGTCTCTCACGCGGAAATCTGGTTGGTGGATGGTGACGAGCAGCACTTCGTCCCCCTGGCAGTCCGAGAGCATTGACGTTCCGCCTCCGGTCATCACAGACCTTTTCCCTCGCAACATCCAAGACGCCGGAACCCCCGCGAACGAGTTGACGGTGCAGGCATGTTGCGTTTTACGCGGCAACGGTCCCCTGGACCCAATCCCCGAGGCGACCAACCTGGTTTTAGAGAAACTAGGCCTTCTGCTGGAAGAAGGCCTGGGGGCGTTCCTCGTTCCCCCAACGGTTTACGAAGACACCGGCATGCCGGTCGAAGAGATGGCAAACGCCAAAACCGAGGTCAAGCAGGACAAGGCCCCGCACAAGGAATTCATCAAAATGCTGGAAAAGCTGGCCCTGGCGATCACGGTGGCGCTGAGCAACATCTTCGGCGTCTCGGCGACGGGCGAGCCCAACGCGCAAGAGGTGATCGGGACGGTCACGGTTGCCGGGCCGTTCCCCTGGGTGGAGGTCACCGGCAACCTGATGGACGACGGCACATTCGTTGCCGACGGGCGAGGCACGGTCGCCGGATTCCCCGATATCGCGGTCAGTTTCGAGGGCACGCTGACGCCGGGCGGCATCGTGGGGGATTACACCATGGGCCCGGAAGGCGGGCTGCCCCAGGCGGAGCCGATCATCTACGGCGTCGAGGGGCGTCTGGAGGAGTGGGATGCGTTTTTTGACGAGCTGAGCGCTGTGTTTCTGGAGGCCGCCGAAGCCGCCGCCGGGCTGAATTTTGAAGCTCCGCTCGGGGGCGTGGACTGGGGCGCGGCGATGCAGAGCATAACCGGCGAGCTGCTTCGCACCGAGGCCGGGCTGCTTTATCTTGACGCCGAAGGCGCCGAGACGATGCCGGGCGACGGGCTGCGCGGCGTCGAAACCGCCCTCACTGAGTTGGCCGACGCCGTGGGCGGCTCGACCCTGATCAGCCGCACCCAGACCGAGGCGGACTTACGGCTGGCGGGGGCGCAGTTCGGGATAGCGGCCGGTCTTGATGGATCAGATCAGCGCGCTGGCGCGGGTGGCGCCGACCGGCACGGCAAGCCAGGATATTCAACAGCTCATCGACAGCCTGCGGGTAACCGCGCCGCTGCTCGACGCCGTGCGGTATCGGCGTTGGGCAACTCGTTCACCACCGTATCGGCCGCCGGCTACACCGGCCCGGCCGCCCCCGCGTCGATCGTCGCCGGTTTCGGCGTGACCGGCGCGGCGGATGGCGCCGCCCAAATGATTCCCCTGCCGACGAGTCTGGGCGGCATGTCGATTCGCGTGACCGACAGCGAGGGCGCCCAGACTCGCCGGCGGAATTCTTCTTCTCGTCGAACCTGCAGAGCAACTTCTTGATCCCGGCCGGCACCGCGCTGGGGGACGCCGTAGTGACCGTCTTCGAGGGAGATCAGATACTCGCCACCGGCAGCGTGCGGATCGAACCGATTGCGCCGGCTCTGTTCACGGCCAACAACGACGGCATGGGGGTCCCCGCCGCGCGGCTCATTTTGGTGTTGCCGGACACCAGCCAAGTGGAAGACTTCATCTTCGATCCTAACCTGCCCGTCGGCAGCCGCACGGCACTGCCGATCGATCTGAGCGGGGAAGGCGAGCTTGTCTTCTTGGTGTTGTACGGTACGGGTATCCGGGGCTTTTACGATGAGGTGACGGCCACGGTCGGGGGAGTGGTGGTGCCGGTGCTAGGGGCTTTTGAGCATCCGATTTTCGTGGGACTCGATCAAGTCAATATCGGCCCCATCCCGCTGAGTCTGATCGGTGCGGGCGAGGTGGAGATCATCCTCTTCGTGGATGGTATCCCCACCAACGCGGTCACGGTCAGGTTCCTGTAGGCCGAGTAACAGTTCAATCGTTGCCGAAGCGCCTTAGCACCTAGCCCGCATTTCTCACCACCTGGTGAGAAAGCGACCTAGAGCGATAGCCCGGTGATAACAAGGCCTTCCCACCAGTTATTTGATGAATGGATCAACTCCGCTGTTTGCTGAGAGCGCGTCCGTTACAAAGGGATGTTGCCGTGTTTTTTCCGCGGCGTGACGTCTGTCTTGTTTTCGAGCATGCTCAGGGCGGCGATGATCTTCGGGCGCGTGTAGCGCGGCTCAATCACTTCATCGATCCAACCCTTCTCGGCTGCCGTGTAGGGATTGGCGAAGCGCTCGCGGAACTCGTCCACCTTCTGGCGGCGGAACTCGTCAGCGTCGTCGCCGGCAGCGGACAGTTCTCTGCGGTGGAGGATGTTGACGGCGCCCTCGGGGCCCATGACGGCGATCTCGGCCGTCGGGTAGGCGTAGTTAATGTCGGTGCGGACGTGCTTCGATCCCATCACGCAGTACGCCCCGCCATACGCTTTACGGGTGATGACTGTGATTTTCGGGACGGACGCTTCGGCGTAGGCGTAGAGCAGTTTCGCGCCGTGCTTGATGATCCCGCCGTATTCCTGGTCCGTGCCGGGCAGGAACCCGGGGACATCTTCAAACGTGACGATCGGGATACTGAAAGCATCGCAGAAGCGCACGAATCGGGCACCTTTCACAGACCCATTGATGTCTAGGCATCCCGCGAGAACCGCCGGCTGGTTGGCGACCACCCCCACCGGCCGCCCGTCGAAGCGGGCGAAGCCCACCACCATGTTCTTGGCGTAGTGCTCCTGCACTTCGAAGAAATACCCCTCATCGGCGACCAGCCGAATGATCTCTTTGATGTCGTAGGGCCGGTCGGACTCATCGGGGACCAGCGAGTCGAGTTTCTCTTCCAGGCGATCGGCGGGATCGGTTGTGGACCGGCGAGGCGGATCGTCGACGTTGTTGAGCGGCAGGAAGCTCAGCAACTCGCGGATCGCCCGCAGGCACTCGGCATCATCGGGCGCGATGAAGTGCGCCACGCCGCTGACCTGATTGTGGGTGTGCGCTCCTCCGAGCTCTTCCTTGGTGACTTGTTCGTGGGTGACCGTTTTAATAACGTCCGGTCCGGTCACGAACATGTAGCTCGTCTTGTCCACCATGAAAACGAAGTCGGTGATGGCCGGCGAGTAGACCGCGCCGCCCGCGCAAGGTCCCATGATGGCTGAGATTTGGGGCACCACCCCGCTTGCCAGCGTATTGCGGAGGAAGATATCGGCGTAGCCGGCGAGCGATGCTACGCCTTCCTGGATTCGCGCTCCACCGGAATCGTTGAGCCCAATGACCGGCGCGCCTGTTTTCACGGCCAGATCCATAATCTTGCAGACCTTGGCGGCATTTGCTAGCGACAAAGATCCGCCGAACACTGTGAAGTCGTGTGAAAAAACGTACACCAAGCGCCCGTCGACGCGCCCATAGCCGGTCACGAACCCGTCGCCGGGGATCGTTTTCGACTGCATCCCGAAGTCGGTGCAGGAGTGAGTCACGAAGCGATCCAACTCTTCAAAGCTGCTTTCATCCACCAGCAGATCGATCCGCTCGCGGGCGGAGAGTTTTCCCGCCTTGTGCTGGCGCTCGACGCGCTCTTTCCCGCCGCCGGCTCGAGCGGCCTTATTCCGTTTTTCGAGATCGGCCGATTTCTCTTCCCGGGTCATGACTTGCCGTCCTCAATCCAGAACGTAGGAGCTTTTCAGATTACCAAAGCGCTCGCGGGGCCGCTTCGGGTATGATTTAGTCTTTTCGCGGGGGGCAACGTCCCCCGCATGCTAAATTATAAGGTTCGACAAAGGACCGTTGATCGAATGGATCAGATCGGACGCTACGAAATACTCGCTGAGTTAGGGCGTGGCGCCATGGGAGTGGTGTACAAGGCTCGCGATCCTAAGATCGGCCGGACGATCGCCATCAAGACCATCAAGCTGGCCGACAAGGCGGCCGAATCCGAGACCGACAAACTCCGCGAGCGGCTTTTCCGCGAAGCTCAATCCGCCGGACGCCTTTCCCACCCCGGCATCGTCACTATCTATGACGTCGATGAAGAAGCCGGCTTGGCCTACATCACGATGGAATTCGTCGAAGGCAAGACGCTGGAGACGCGCATAGACTCTGCTCCCGTCCATGACTTCGGGTTTATCTCCGACCTGCTGAGTCAGACGGCCGCCGCGCTGGACTACGCTCACAGCAAAGAAATTGTCCACCGCGACATCAAGCCGGCCAACATCATGGTGACGCCGGACGGCGGCATCAAAATTACGGATTTTGGGATCGCGCGAATCAGCTCCTCCAAGCTCACGCAGACCGGGACGGTGATGGGCACGCCGAGCTACATGTCGCCCGAGCAGGTGCGCAGCGACCCGACCGACGGACGCTCCGACCAATTCTCACTCGCCGTGATCTGCTACGAGCTGGTCACCGGACAGAAGCCTTTCACCGGCGAAAGCCTAACGTCGGTCATGTTCAAGATCGTCTCCCAGGAATCTACCGCTCCTAGCGAGCTGAATCCAAGAATTTCAGAGGAGCTGGACGCGACCATTCTGCGGGCTCTCTCTAAGGATGCCGTCGAGCGTTACCCCAGTTGCCGGGAATTCGCCGAGGCGGCTGCGCGGGGCTGTGCGTCCATCGTCGGGACGACCCCGGCGGCGGTAGGGGGCAAGGGAGCAAGGGGGACCGAGGCCCCCGAGCGTCTGGAAACGCTGCGTGAATTGCAGGAAACCGCTCCGGCGGACGCCCCAAGGTCCTTGCCGCCTCTACCAGGGCGTTCGACGGCTCTTGAGCAGCGTCCGGGGCGACTCCGTTGGTGGATGTGGCCGGCGGCGCTTCTGGCGGTGCTGATCGCGGTTGGCGGGGTGTGGTTGGCGCAGCAGAAGGGCCCGGGCGACGTCTTGCTGCGGTTGCCTGGGAGCCTGATCTCTTTCCTGGGTGGAGAGGTCGCCGAAGTTCCGCCGTTGGATGATCCATTGCCTGAAAGTGGAGGAATCGGGGACGCGGCCGTTCCCGAAGCGGGCGAGCAGTCTGGGGAACCAGGGCCGGGGCGAGTTCCCGCGGCTACCGACGGCGGCTCTGCGGCCGGCTCGGCAGAGCCGCCGGCGCCGCCCGAGGAGGGATCATCGAGCGAATCTCCGGCGACCGCGACCAGCGGTGGGTCCGACAGCGCCACGGGAGTTGAACCTGCATCCGAGGCCCCGCCCGCCCCTTCTCCGACTCCGTCGCCGCCGAAACCGAAAGCCACCACCCCGATGCGACCCGCGCCTACTCCGCCCAAAGCCGCGTCCCGGTTGGTCGAGATCCGTCTTGCCAGCGACCGTGCCGGAGCGAGAGTCGTCATCGACGGCAAGACCCAATGGTCGTGCTTTACGCCTTGTACGCTCGAAATTCCCCGAGGCGATCACCAAGCGATGGCCGTGCTGGCCGGCTTTGAACCGCACCGAATGCCGTTCAAGCTGACCTCGGAGCCAATGGATCTGAAATTCGAACTTCGCCAAATCACCGGAACACTCATGGTGAGTAGCAGTCCCAGTGGGGCGGACGTCTATGTCAACGGCAAGAAAATACCGAATCAAACGAACACTATGCTCAAGCTGCCGCCCGGCTATCACTTAGTCCGAGTGGAAAAGGGCGGAGCGGCCGCCGAACGGAATGTGAAAATTGCGCAGAACGAGTTGACCACCCGTCAGTTCGTGCTGCGAAGCGGATCCCTTTCCCAGGTTCAGGTACGCTTTGAGAGCACGCCGCCCGGCGCGCAAGTTACGCTGAATGACGAAAAACGGGCGGGCCGCACGCCAGTGGAAATCCCGCTGGCCCCCGGCGCCTACCGGTTGGCTTTTTCTTTGCGGGGGCATCGCCCGGTGATCGAGGAAGTGGAGATCGCTCCTTCCCAAGATCCGGTTACCATCACCCGCGCGCTGACCCCACGTTAGCCCAACGTTAGGCCACGCTAGCCCCAATACTGTTCACTTCAGAACATTTCTGTGGCATCCCATTTCGGAGGACAGGAGGATGGCAGATGGCACGGACTCTGGCTGAGCTGCCCAAAGGCGCCCGCATCACGGGCTACGTCAGCTTGGGGGTGATCGCCAAGACCTTCCCTTTGGCGAAGGTGCAGGCGGTGCTGCATCAAAACGGCAAGACAAGCCGCCGGCAACGTGACTTGCCGGCTCCTGTGGTGGTCTATTACGTCATTGCCTTGGCGTTGTACATGCAGGTCTCCTATCGCGAGGTGCTGCGCTGTCTGCTGGAGGGCATCGCTTGGTTGCGGGGGCCGTCGGAGCCGCCGCGAGTCAGTGGCAAGTCGGGGGATTTCGCAAGCCCGTTCGCGGCTGGGAGCCGGGCCGCTCGAGCAGCTGCACGATGAGTTGGTGCGTCCGCTGGCGAAGCGGCGCACGCGCGGGGCGTGGTACCGTCGCTGGCGGCTGGTCTCGCTCGACGGCAGCACCTTGGATGTGGCCGATGAGAAGCGCAATCGGGAGGCTTTCGGGCGGCCCGGAGGCGGTCGCGGCAGCAGTGCCTTTCCGCAAATCCGCTTCGTCTCGCTGTTGGAAAACGGTACGCATGTGTTGTTCGCCAGCCGCCTGGGACCGTATGCGGGCGGCGAAATCACGCTGGCCAAACAGGTGCTGCCAGCCTTGGAAGAGGGCCAGCTCTGCTTGGCCGACCGCAACTTCCTGGGCTATCAGCTGTGGCAGCAAGCGCGCCAGACGGGAGCGGACCTGTTGTGGAGAGCGAAGAAACATCTGCGCCTCGAGGTGCGGCAACGATTCTCCGACGGGTCCTATTTGAGCCGCATCTACGCTTCCGAGAGCGATGGGAGGAAGCGTCGCAACGGCCGTTGGCAAGACCTGATTCCCCGCCAAGAATCATCGCCCGGCCGAAGAGCGGGGACCTCTTTCTCGGGGTAGATGGCGGCCAATCCCACACGCGAGCGGTTGTCGGGGACAGCGCCGGCGCGGTCATCGGTCGCGGCGAGGCGGGCCCGGCAAACCACGCCGGGGATGAGCGAAACCGGGAAAGACTTTTACGGGCCGTTTCAGTTGCCGTGGGCGTGGCGCTGGAGCGGACCGGTCGGAAACTCGCCTCCACTCGATTTGTCGCAGCCTGTTTTGGACTGAGCGGCGGGCCCGCCGAGAAGCAGGCCATCATCGAGACCGTCATTTCCGCCCGGAAGCTGGAGATTGCAACCGATGCCGAGATTGCGCTGCTAGGCGGAATGGGGGGAATGCCTGGGGTCGTCGTCGTTGCGGGTACGGGATCGAGCGGTTTCCTCGGGATCGCGTCGCATCACTGGCGCCCTTGGTCGACCGGGCCGCTTCAAACGATGATCAAGTGGCGGCGGAGATTTTGCGGGCCGCCGGTGATTGTCTTCAGGAGTTGGCCATGGCGGTGCGTAAGCAGCTGTTTGCTCCCGGCGACGTGGTTAAGATCGTTCCCGTTGGCGGGGTGTTTCGCAGCCGATTCTTGGAGGACGAATTTCGCCGGCGGTTGGACGCCGAGGAAAGCACCTCGGTCGTCCAGCCGAAATTTGAGCCGGTGATCGGAGCGCTTTTTAGGGCGTATCAGTTGGCGGGGTCGGATGCTCAGACCGCTCTGCTATCGCAGGCAAGGCTGAAGCGATCGCCGCTTCGTTCGCCGCATTACCGCCGATACAGTTGGGATGCCCAAACCCGCCCGCGCTCTCAGGGTTCTTGCCGGGATCATCCGCAATGTCAAAGATAATGTTGTCGGGGCGCGCGGGGTCGCCGCTGACGCCGGCCGGAACATGGTCCAGTCCCAGATTGTTTCGCGTCCGCCAGGCGATGTTGTGGTCGGCGCAGGAGGAATCTCCGCTGACGCCTATGGCCCCCAGCAGCTTGCCGGTCGAGTCATAAAGCCCCAGCCCTCCGCCGAAAACGTTGACGCCGCCAACCTTGTGACCGCGCATTCCATCGTTCCACAGACCGTTGTTTTTCGAGTCGCCTCCGTAGGCGAGACCGGTATCCACCGGGTTGCTGTGCTGCAACCCAAACAGACTTCCCCCGGGTTGAACCGGCGTGAACAGGTTGGCCGTTGAGAGCGCCAGACCCGGCAGGCTGAACGCGTTGGCCGTATTGGCTTTCTGGGCGGAAATCACACGGCTTCCCGGCCACTGGTCACCGCGGTCGGATCCCGTGAACGCGACTCCGCATACCACGCCGTCCCGGTTGACGACCGTACCCCACATATCAAGGTTAAAACCGCCATTGTCCGCGGCGCGGGCCGCTTTGAGGGCTGCTCTCAGCTCGGCATGGCCCGGCAATCCCCCACATGGCTGCCCCATCAAATACGTCGGCAATGCGAGCAAAACAACAAATACTGCGTGTAGTTTCAATTTCATTGTTCCTTCCTTTCGGTGTGTCTTCAAGACGGCGACAAGTGTAACACGAAAAAACAACAGTGCCAATTAGTCTGATTGGACGCTATCCCCTTGTGCAGCCGGGCTAGGGCGAAGAGTGCCTGGTATAGCGAAACCCCGCCGCCCAGAGAGGCGGCCGCTACCGGGGAAGATGTGGCACGGCTACTTTTCCAACAAGAAGTGCTCGACGAACATGGCGTCGATGCCCGAGGCGTAGAAGCTGCGCACGGCGGCGCGCGGATCGCAGACCAGAGGTTCCCCGAATAGGTTGAACGACGTGTTATAGAGCACCGGCAGGCTGCTCAAACGCCCGGCCGCGTGGAGTAATTCCCAGTACAAGGGGTTGTCGTCTCGCCTGACCGTGTGGACGCGGATGCGGTCCCCATCGAGCAGGGCCGCTTCGAAAGTCTTGCGGTGGGTGCTTCGGACACGTCCCACGGTCGCCAAGTAGCGGGCGCCGGCCCCGCACTCGAAATACTCCGAGGCCAGCTCTTCCGGCACCGAAGCGGCGAATTTGCGGAACGATTCGCGGTGTTTGATGTAGGTGTTTAAGTTCTCGGTGGAATAAGGGTTGAGAGGAGAGGCGAATATACTGCGGTTCCCCAACGCCCGGGGACCGAATTCCATACGGCCTTGAAACCAGGCCAGGATCTGGTTGTCGGCCAGCCGCTTCACCGCTGTTTCGACCAGCTCACTCTCGGTCGCTAAGTAGCGGAAGCGAAGCTTGCAGTTCTCGAGTACTTGTTTGACGTGTTCCCGATCAAACTCCGGTCCCAGAAAGAGGTTCTTGAGCGGTTTGCTTTCGTCGCGGCGGAGGGCCTGATGCCAGCCGTGAAAGGCGCTGCCGATCGCGGTCCCGGCATTCCCCGCCGCCGGCTGAATCCAGACTTGTTGAAATCGCCCGGAATTTTCGACCGCGGCGACGACTAGGGCGTTCAGAGCCAGCCCGCCTCCAAGACATAGATTTTCTCCCTCCCCGGCCATGTTGAGCACCGTTTCTTCCACCGCGCTTTGGACGCTTGAGGCCAGGTCAGCGCGAGCTTCCTCGGAGAGCGTCGACCCGTGCTCCATACCGATCTGAGAGTAGAACTTCTCGCTGAAGCCTCCGTCGGTCGTGCGGGAGGTGTCGAAATAACTGTGGTCGAGTTGGGGCAAGCGGTCGCCGGTCCCTCCGAGAATGTCAACAAACAGCTCCTGGAAACGCGGCTTGCCGCTCACCGATAGCCACTGCACCTTGTGCTCTTCGGCGCCGCTGTGGAAGCCCAACAGGTCGGTGATTCGGCTGTAAAAGGCCGCCGGCGCATCGGGAGCATACATCTCTTGCACCGCTTCGAGCCGGGATCCTGCCGCTTCCCATACCGCGCCGCAGCGCATATCACCCATGCGGTCCAGGGTCAATACCCTGGCTTGCTCAAACGGAGAAGGATAGAACGCGGCGGCGGCGTGGGCCGTGTGGTGGTCGACGATGACGATCCGGCTCTTCGGAAACAGCGTCTTCAGGCGCAGGTGAAACGATGGGTCGCCGCCCGTTCCCAGGGGTCGGGCGAGCGCTACGCACGCCAGGTCCTCGTAGCCGGCGCCGGCGATTTTTAGGCAACCGTCGATGGCTCGTGTAGGTAGTCCTCCCGGATGAGACTCGCGGAGAAGTTTTTCTTCCTCCATGGCGGCAACCAACTCGCCGTCTCGGAGCAGAGCGGCCGCTCCGTCATGCAGCAATCCACCGATTCCCAGTATCAGCATCAGACCTGTTTCAACCTTTCGACGGCTCGTTCGAGGCCCAAAGCGACGAAGACGGCAAATGCGCTGGGGCCGACCGATTGGCCGGTCAGCGCGGCGCGCGCGGCGTTGATTATCAAACCCGGCTTGACGCTGCGTTCCGCGGCCAGGCCGCGAACTTGCTTTTCCACGTTCTCTTCGCTGAAGTCGTCCAGCGAGGAGAGTTGCTCGGCTAGCTCACCGAGCAGTTCCCGGGCCCCCGCCTTGTCGAGGTTCTTACGGGCTCGCGGCTCGATGTCGAACCTGTCTCCGAAGTAGGCGCGGCCTTTGGACGTGAAATCCTTCAGCGTCGTGTAACGAGCTCGCAGCAAATCGGTGGCGTCCATCAGCCACTGCTTCCGGGCGTCTTCGTAAGCCGGGTCCCAAAGGCCGGCTTTGGGGAGCTCGCTTTCGACGTAAGGCATCAGCTCGGCAAGAGGCATCTGGCGCAGATGCTGGCTGTTGATCCACAGCGCTTTCGGGTCGGTCCAGTCCTGCTCGCTCGCTTCGTCAAACGAGACGATGGCGTTCGCCCGAAGGACACCCTCGGGCGAAAATCCCTCGACAAGCTGCTGACGGGTCAGAATCTCGCGATCGTCCTTGGGAGACCAGCCGAGCAGGCTCAAGTAATTGACGAAGCCGTGCGGCAGGAAGCCCCTGTCGCGATAGGTCGTTACACTGACCGCGGGGCCATGCTTGCGTTTGGAAAGTTTCGAGCCGTCCGGGCCGAGCAGCAGCGGTAGATGGGCGAATTGCGGAAGTTCGCCCCCCAAGGCCTCGAGCAGAAGAATGTGCTTGAACGTGTTGGTCAGGTGGTCTTGCCCACGAATCACGTGGCTGATTTTCAGTTCGACGTCATCGACCGTCGAGGCCAGATGGTAAGTCGGCGAACCATCGCTTCGCAGCAGGGCGAAGTCTTCCACGTCGGCGATCTCACGGGATTGCCGGCGGTAAACCAAGTCGTCGAAGGCGAGCGAGTGAGCTGATTCCCGACGGACCCGGAAGCGCAACACGAAGGGCTCGCCCTTGGCCGCGCGATCGTCGCTTTCCTGCCGCGGCATCTCTCGCATGCCGGGGTTCGCCAGCCATGGACCCGCTGACTTGCCCTCCTCGGGGCCGCTGTGATCGACCGCCTGCTGGGGGGTGAAATCTCGGTACGCAGCGCCCTTCCGCAGCAAGGCTTCGGCCGCCGGGCGATGGGCGCCCCCTCGCTCCGACTGGTGATATCGCTCGTCCCAGGGAAGTTCAAGCCACTTGAGGCCGTCCAGGATCGACTGCAAAGACTCTTCGCTGCCGCGCTCCCGGTCGGTGTCATCGATGCGCAGGATGACCTGGCCGCCCCTACCACGCGCGAAGAGCCAATTGAAAATATAGGTGCGCGCGCCTCCAATATGGAGAAAGCCGGTCGGAGAGGGAGCGAAACGAACTCGTGTCATCAGTGGGATTGTCGGCAGCGAGATTGTCGGCGGAGCGTTCGTTCATGATACGCTGGACCCGGCCTGTTCCGCCAGCCGGTGTGATTCCGGCGTGATCAATGATGAGTAGATCCCGAGAAAGAAAGCGCGCCCCAGGTTAGCGCCGCGGAGGGTGCCAACGCCGCGGTTTCGGGACCGGCGCCACAAGGAGCCAAGCGGGCTAGCCGAGGGCCCGCGTCCCCTCATGCGGCATCGGATGACCTTGCCGTTGACTTCAGGTTTCAAACTCTGAGACGATGGGCCCAGCTGTGGAAGCGACAGACTGTCCTCGATAAGACGGCGCCCTAGTCCGGCCGTGGGTCAGCCTCTAGCCTCTTCAGTTTGTGGATTTCTTGGGGAGTTTACTGCCCCTGGGCAAAAGGAGCGGAAATGAAGCTTTATGTGGGCAATTTGCCCTATGATGCGACCGACGGGGACTTGGAAAAGTGGTTTACCGAGGCCTCGGTTGCGGTGGATAGCGTTACCTTGGTGCGCGACCGCTATTCCGGACAGCCGCGCGGCTTTGGGTTTGTCGAAATCAACGATGATGAGCAAGCAGAGACCGCCATTCAGAGCTGCAACGGCAAAGACATGATGGGTCGTCCCTTGGTCGTGAACGAAGCTCGTCCCAAAGTGCCGCGAATCGACGGTGGCGGCGGCGGTGGCGGGGACTATCGAGATGACCAGCGCGGCGGGCCTTCGGGCAAACGTGGTAAGCGCAGCCGGTCGCCGCGCTGGTAAAACTCCCGCAACGAGACCCCACGACAGATAATGGGGCGCGCCGCTCAAGGCCGTCCTGGTGGGAAGCTCCGACGGCCCTCCTGCCGGCCGGGGACGCAGCCGACAAGATCTCGACCCTTGATTCCGCACGGCTGCCCGGTTTTCCACTACTTACCGACTACGGGATTGCCCGCGTTTCCCGCCCACGCCAGACCGTATCTCGCTGCTCCGCGCGACAATTCCGGCGATAGCGTTGTCCCTGCGCAATCCGTCGTCACGGGAGGCAACCTGATTTTTCAGCTACTTGCGGCCCTCGCGCAGGGAAAACCAAGCCCCTGAATAGGAGAGGCGGCAGCCGCGTCAGACCAGGGAGTCCGTGGGGGGCAGCGAAGCGCGCCAGCCTTCGTGCAGCATGCCCGTGAGCCCGTTGACGAGGCTTAAATTGGCCGGATCGTTGGCGATGTTTGAGTTTTCTTCGGGGTCGGTTTGGTGATCGTACAACTCCCGCGCACGAAAACCCGTTTCCTTGACCAGCCATTCCGTATAGCGGTAGCGGTCTGTTCGCATGGAGTAGCCCATGCCGTCGCCGGCGCCGGGGATATCGCGCGGATACTGGCTGAAGGCCGCGCGTTTCCACAGCCTATCAGGATCTTTAAACAGTGGCAGGAAGCTTGATCCTTCCAAGCCGTCGGGGCGTTCTAGGCCGCAGATATCGCAAAGAGACGGATAGACGTCGACCAATTCCGTCAGAGCTTCCGTCTTCCTGCCGGCGCCGCGCCGGTCCGGTGCGCTGACGATTAACGGCGTGCGGGTCGCGGTTTCGAAATTGGTGTACTTGTTCCATAGGCCATGGTCGCCCAGGTGATAGCCGTGGTCGCCCCAGAGGACGATCACCGTCCTTTCGCGCAGGCCGAGATCGTCCAGGGCGCCGAGCAAGCGGCCAATCTGGGCATCCACGTAGCTCACCGAAGCGTAATAGCCGCGGACGAGTTCCCGCGCCTTGTACGGGGGCACACCTCCCGACATCGGTATGTCCGTGTAGGCGCGCAACTCCGCGGAATCGTGCAAGGCGAAGGGCGGAGCATAGGCGGGCGGGAACACGTTCTTCGCTGTCCGGGTAGTCCCCGCCGGGTAAAGATCGTAATACTTCTTTGGCGCCACGAAGGGTAGGTGGGGCTTTAGAAAGCCGACGGCGAGAAAAAACGGCTTGGCGCGAATCTGGTGAAGCGCACGGATGGCTTGTTCGGCGGTCCGGCCGTCGGGCAGCGCCTCGTCGGGCAAGTCGGGACTCTCCCAGCTACGCATTTCCCATCCGGCGGCGCCCTCCGCCGGGACTTGCCGCTTCGACGGCTCATAGTAGTAGGCTTCCTTGGAAATCCAGCCGGCCTCGCGCAGTCGATCCCATCGCCGTTGGGCGAAGGTTCGGTTCTCGTCGCTGCCCCAGGCAAAGCCGTCGGGAATCCAGGGCGGAACACTCCAGGAGCGGGGATCGTCAAGCTGGGGCTTGTGGTAGATCTTGCTGAAGGCCGTGGTGAGATAACCCTGTTGTCTGAATCGCTGCGGCAGGGTGACGACGTTCGGCAGGTAGCGGCGGAAATGGGTCGTCGCGTTATAAATTTCTGTCGTGTCGGGACGGCGCCCGGTCAAAAGCGACGTCCTCGACGGGCTCGAGGTTGCTTGCTGGCAATAAGCGCGTAGGAACGTTAACCCGCGCTCGGCAATCGAGTCGATGTGGGGCGTATGGATGGTGCGATTCCCGTAGCAGCCCAGCTCGGGACGCAGGTCGTCGACGGCAATAAAAAGCAGGTTCAGCTCGGGGCTTTTCTTCTTCTTGGCGCGTAGCGGGGCGAGGCGTCCCGAGAGCGCCGCCAGGGGAGTGGCTTGCAGTCCGCGACGAAGGAAAGTTCGACGAGAGTGTGCGCTCATCGCTGCTGGTTTCGCGAGCTTGCGGAGACCGATAGGCTCTCTTTCAGCCTATCGTACTTTCACCGTTAAAGTAGCGGGTAGGCGGGCCGCGGCTCGCCGCGGTTTCTCCTCGCTGTGTTCGGAGGCGGCGCAGCGCGGCGGGTTGAAGAGCATGGCCGAAGTGTCCTATGCGCTGTTCGCAAGGAGGTGAGGAAAATGGCCCAGCGCCGGGCGGGCTGGCGTTTTTCCGGCTTCAGGATTCGTTGCTGCCGTCAGCGGATGCCGCCTCGCCGATCCGATGCAGCTTAATTAGGTCGGTTTTGCCGGATACGCGGAACGGCGTGCCCGCTACGATGCAAATCAGATCTCCCGGGTCGCCCCATCCGAGGCGCAGCAGCAACGATTCGGCGACCCTCACCAGATGGTCGACATCGCGGATTTTGTCAACCGGCTTGGCGCGAACTCCCCACAGCAATTTCATCCGCCGGCAAACCTGACGGTGGCGGGAGAGGCCGAGAATCGCGGAGCGGGGACGATGCTTGGAAACCAGCCGAGCGGTGTAGCCGCTTTCAGTGAAGACGACGATGTAGTTTGCCTCCATCTGCTCGGCCAGCTCGGCAGCGCTACGGGCGACGGCATCAGAGAGGTCTTCACTCGGGCCGGATCTTGCGGCGGTCGAGTAAACGCGCTCGGGAAGGGTCGCTTCAGCCGATTCGATGATTCGGCTCATCATGGCCACGGCCTCGACGGGGTAAAGGCCTACCGCCGTTTCGCCCGACAGCATTAGGGCGTCGGAGCCGTCGAGAACCGCGTTGGCCACATCGCTGGACTCCGCCCGCGTGGGCGAGGGCCGTTCGATCATCGACTCGAGCATCTGGGTGGCCGTAATCACCGGCTTTCGCATTCCGGCTGCCTCGCGGATGATGCGCTTCTGCTCGACCGGAACCTGCCAGGGAGACAGCTCGACGCCCAAGTCGCCGCGCGCGACCATGACGCCGTCGGCGACTTCCAAAATACGGGCAAGATCGTCCAGGGCCTGAGGCTTTTCCAGTTTCGCAATGACGTGAGTATCTGTCTTTGCCGCAGCGATTATGTCCTTGACCAGTTCAACGTCCCGCGCGCGACGAACGAATGACAGGGCAACGTAGTCGACCCCCTGATCGAGGGCGAACCGCAAGTCGGCTTTGTCCTTCTCGGTCACCGACGGCAGCTTGAGCGCCGCGGCGGGGACGTTGACGCCCTTGCGCTCGCGGAGAAGACCGTCGTTAAGGATTTCACATACGACGTCGCCATTCTCAATCCGCGACACGCGCAAGGCGATGGCCCCGTCGTCGAGGAGAATGCGGTCGCCGGGTTCGACATCTTCAGCGAGCGTCGGGTAATCAATGCTTACGCTTTGCTCATCCCCGGCGATCGGTTGATGGGCCAGCCGGAGGGCGCCGCCGGCTTTGAGGCTGACCGGCTGCCCGTGTTTCAGCTTCCCGGTTCGGATTTTCGGTCCTTGCAGATCGGCGATGATCGGGATCATGCGGTCGCGCCGGTCGGCCTGTTCGCGCACGCGGCGGATGTTGGCTGCGTGCTCCTCGTGTCGGCCGTGCGAGAAGTTCAACCGCACGGCGCTCATACCGGCGTCGAGGAGAGCGCCGATGACCTCAGATTCGCTGGAGACCGGGCCCAGCGTAGCGACGATCTTAGTTTTGCGCATGAGATCGTAGGGACGGCTTTCAAAAGCCTACGTAACCTCGATTAGATCATGTCATTGTGCGCAATTCATAGCTGGGCCTTAGCCCGCTTTTCTGACCACGTGGCGAGACGAAGTGCGTGAAAGGCCCCTTCGTACAAGGCGAGCGCCTCCCGGTGTGTTCTGGTGAATTCTTGTCGCCATCATGATTCTCGATCTCGCCACGAATGACGACGCGGCACGCAAGAATGCGTCCGTCGCGTCTGCCACGTCCGTTCTTGTGCCGCGCGTTGTACGCTGCCGTTTGAAAAGGATGTTTTACGTGAAATTCTACTTGCGGCTGATGCCCTGCGCTTCGGTCGTGGCGGGAAACTCCAGCGGCGGCAAGGCGGCTGTTGCCTCCATACTCTCGGGCGGCTCGATGCCGGCGGCTCGGGCCATGGCGTGGACGGGTAGATTTTCGCTGACGCGCTCGAATGTCATCTCGCTTCGGCCCGCATCGAGATCTACCTCAATCAGGTCGCCGGTACGAATCTGCTCGGTGGCGATCAGGTTGGCCATGGGGTGAACCAGAGACCTTTCGATCGCCCGCTTGAGATGGCGCGCGCCATAGCGTGCATCCGTCCCCTTCTCCAGTAAGTGATCCTTCGCCGAGGCGGAAAGCTGGAACAAGAACGGCGTGCCGTGGAAGACCCGCTCGTGAACCCGGGCGAGTTCGAGGTCCAGAATCCGGCGCAATTGTTCATCGCCCAGAAGCTTGAAAACGACGATCTTATCAAGGCGGTTCATGAACTCCGGAGTAAACTTGCGCCGAGCGGCCGCGATGCCGGCATTGGAAATGCTGTTCGTCATCTTCTCGTTGCGAGGATCTTTTGCGGCAGGCCGCGGACCGCTAAAGCCCAACCCCGGGCTCATCAGCGAGCTCATTTCCCCGGCCCCGAGGTTGCTGGTCATGAAAATCATGCTTTGAGAAAAATCAACCCGGCGATTATCGCCCAGCGTCAAAGTAGCTTTATCGAGTACCCCCAGCAGCAGGTTCCACAACGCGTCGCTGGCCTTCTCGATTTCGTCGAAAAGCACGAAGGAAACCTTGACTTTCTCCGTATGGTGCTGGCTCAGCACCTCCTGGCTCAACAGGGGATGGGTTTCGCGATGGCCGAGGTAGCCGGGGGGCGAGCCGATCAGTTTGGCGATCTCGTGGCTATGCTGAAACTCGGCGCAGTCGATTTTGATCACCGCTCGGGCGGCGCCTAACAGCGTTTCGGCAATCGCTTCCACCACGCGGGTCTTGCCCGTGCCCGTCGGCCCCAAAAACAGGAAGTTCGCAATCGGTCTGCCGGGGCTGTTCAGAGACGCTACGTAAGTCTGATAAGCGTTGACGATTTGTTCAATCGCCTGCTCTTGTCCCACCACTCGGCTGCGCAACCCGCGCTCGAGATGCTCGGCTTCCCGGCCTGTTAGGCCCGGGTCGAGTCGCTTTCTTACCGCTGCTTGTGCCACGTCATGACTCCTCAATCGTCTGGCGAAATTTACGACTGAGCCGCCTTCGATCATAATTACTTATCGGCACTGGGACATTGCGGCTATAATCGCACTTTCCGACAACAGCTCAGCCCTTTCCGACGGCAAAGTTCCTGCCTCCAGTTTAGCTGTGTCAAGCGTCCACTCACGTCGACCGCAGACATCCCTCCACTGAAAACAAAAGAGATATTGCTGCGCAAATGATGTGACCGAATTCGGTCACGGTAGATCCCTTCAAACATTTCCATCCCGTTGGACGTTAGCGGCGACCGCTGGGTGACACCTAACTTCCGACCGGCGTGAGCCGCTGTACGTTAAGTCGGTTACACTTCTCTGGGGGGTTGCGTGTTGTAGGACCCGCGACCAAACCGTGTTTCCTGGAAGCCTTCACCCACTGCTTGCCGCATTGACCCCACCGGATTCGTTTGCGACACTCGTTGATTCGTGGGGCAATCACCTGCCGGCGGTTTGACGCCGAGACGCTTCGCCATTCAGGTCGGCTTGGCGCTGAGCCTGTCTCTCGCCTTCCTTGACCTCGTCGCCGCCACCCACAAACAGCCGATCGAGATCGATTCCGCGTTTGCCCTTCTTGGACCGCTCGTAGGGATGTTCGCCGCCGCACTGGGAGCCTACGGCGTCGGGTGGCTCCTTATCGCGGTTCCTCTAAAACGCTTCACTTCGCTTAGAACGCAGGGCCTCACGGTCGCCCTCGCCGCCTTTGTGGCGGCGCCGTTCGTGTTCTCCATTGCCGCGGCCCATGCCTCAGCCGAAGGAGGACGCTTGCTGCCGGCGCTCAATCTCGGGCTGGGGTTGAGTTGCAGCGGCTTCCTGCTGGCCTATCTCGCTTGGGAGGGGCTCTCCAATTTCCCCTCGGCGCCCGATTTCGTTCTTCGAATCGGCTTTTCTGCACCTTTCGTCTTGGCCGAGACTTTCGCCTTCCAATGGCTAGCCAGGGAAGCCGTGGGTCTGCAACGATCGTGGGGTTTTTTTCTTCTGCTAGTGCTCTATTTGGCCGTTTGCGGCGTAACGATGGGCTACTTTACCCGTCTCGGCCGCGACAAAAAGGTCTTCGCTGGATTGCTTTCGCTGAGCGCCGCGCTCGTCCTAAGCCTCGCCGCTTCTTTCGCTATCGAGAACTTCGCAACGCCTTCTCCACCGCCCGCGTCGGGACCTCCTAGCCGGATTCGTCATGTGATTCTGTTGACCGTCGACACGCTTCGCCGCGACGCACTCTCCTGCTACGGCGGTGGAACGCCGACGCCGAACATCGATCGTCTTGCCGAAGACGGGATTCTCTTTGAGAACGCTTACGCGCCCTCCCCTTGGACCCTGCCGTCGTTCGTGACAATTCTGTCCGGCCTTTCACCTTGGGTGCACAAGGCCACGCGTCTCGAGTACGCGGTCCCGGCCGGTCTGCCAAGCTTGGCGGCGTTTCTGAAAAAGGAGGGTTACCTGACAGCCTCGATTGGGTCCAACCCGGTTGTGATGCTGCCTGGTCCCCAGCCCGCGCTTTCCTCAGGGTTTGACGACTACGACTTCTACCCTAAGAATCATCGTCCCTTGACGCAAGGCCACCGGATCGCTCTGCGCTTGTTGCCCACCGCTTTTGGCGACGTCGCTTCGACCGATCATTTGACTCGACGCGCCCAACACTGGGTTGACAGCTACCGGGACCGCGAGTTCTTTCTCTGGTTTCATTACTACGACCCACACATACCCTACGCGCCCCCGCCGGCTTTCTTCCCCCAAAGCCAGCCCGATCCCGCCATTGGGGAGCGCTTTGCCGGCAAGCGAATGAAAGAGATCAGAAAGGGGGCCTTCCGCCCCTCTCCGGCAGCTATGAACTGGGTCGAAGCGCTTTACCACGGCGAAGTACGCTACGTCGATGACCGCATCGGCCGATTCATCGCCACACTCAAGGATCTCGATCTCTATGAGGATGCACTCATCCTTGTCACCAGCGACCACGGCGAAGAGCACTATGAACACGGCGGCATCGACCACGGCCACTCGCTCTACGAGGAGTTGCTTCGGGTTCCGCTGATCGTCAAACTTCCCGGTTCGACGGTCAAGGACGAGATTGAGCAAGCCGTCTCTCTGGAAAGCGTCCTACCGACGATCCTCGATTTGTGCAACATCGAGTTCGACCGCGGAGCCTTCTCAGGACGTTCTCTTCAAGGCCTTTGGACGGACGCTCGTTCGTCGAACAGCGAAACGCCGGTTTTCAGCACTGGCTTGCTGATCTACGAAGAGCGAGAGGCGGTTGTTTTTGACGGGCTAATGTAGTGTCACATAAATAACTGGACAATAACACCCTTTTCGCGGTAGGATGGTTTGTGTGGCCATCCGCTGACGCTCTAGCCCTCACCGCTCCGCAGCGAAACGCTCTTCGTCGCCTCGTTCGAGGCCGCAATACGACGCAGAAAATGGTCTTGCGAGCGCACATTGTTTTGCGCTGTGCGCAGGGGTTGGCGAACCACGCCATGGCCCGCGAACTCGGCGTCAACCGCAAGACCGTCATCCTGTGGCGAAAGCGCTTCGCCCAGTCCGGCCTCGACGGACTCCGCGATCGGACGCGCCCCGGACGCAAACCGACGCTCTCCGCTGAATTCGTCCAATGCATCCTCGATACAACGCTTCACGAGAAGCCCCGGGCGGCCACGCATTGGAGCACCCGCACCCTCGCCAAGCACTTGGGCGTCTCCAAGATGGCCATCCAGCGCGTCTGGAAAGCGCACGGACTGCAGCCCCATCGCCTCGAAACTTTCAAGCTCAGCCGCGACAAGCAGTTCGTCGAGAAACTCCGCGACGTGGTCGGGCTGTACTTGAATCCGCCCGAGCACGCGCTGGTGCTCAGCGTCGATGAGAAAAGCCAGATCCAGGCCTTAGACCGCAGCCAGCCGGGACTGCCCCTGGAAAAGGGTCGCGCCGGCACCATGACCCACGACTTCAAACGACATGGCACAACGACGCTGTTCGCCGCCTTCAATGTGCTCGACGGCCAGGTGATCGGGGAGTGTCTGCCGCGACATCGGCACCAGGAATTCCTCAAATTCCTACGCAAGATCGATCGCGAAACGCCACCGGCGCTGGAGCTGCATCTGATCGTGGACAACTACTCCACGCATAAGCATGAGCAGGTGAAGAAGTGGCTCGCCAAGCACCCCCGCTTCCACTTTCACTTCATTCCCACGTCTTCTTCTTGGCTCAATCTCGTCGAGCGCTGGTTCCGCGAGCTGACACAGAAGCGCATCCGCCGCGGCGTGTTCCGCAGTGTTCCCGAACTCGAGGCCGCCATCCACGAGTACCTGGAAGCGAGCAACCAAGCGGCCAAGCCCTTTGTCTGGACAGCTCCGGCACAAGATATCCTCGCCAAAGTCGAGCGCGCCGCCAAAACCCACGCCATTGTCCAGAACCGTTAGTGGCACTACACTAAAGTACATCCGCTCTCTAGATTGGCCCCGGGAAGAACTCTATGACCTCGAAAGCGACCCCGGCGAGACCAACAACATCGCCTTCCTGCACGCCGACAAGGTTGCCCAGGCGCGGGAACTGCTGGCGGACAAAGCCGCCAAAGGCGCAAGACTGCGAAAACTCCACGGACTTGGTCCGGTGCCCGACGCCCCACTCGACGCCGAAACGATTGAGCGTCTACGCTCGCTCGGGTACGCGCAGTGAGCAACCGTTGGCGCCGCGTTCGCGGTTGAACCAGGCGTCGACACGAGTATCGACGCGGCAGAGGTGGGGTCCGCGCCACAACAGCAGGCAACTCCTATCTAATTACCTTTTGGGGAGCACGACATTGAGATCCGTTTTCCGAAAATCACTGTCGAGCGTGAGCAAGGAGCATTCCTCGTGTTTCGCCAGCGCATAGGCGAAGCAATCACCCAGGTTCAGCGGGTAGCGCAACCGGGCACGGGCCGCCGTCTCCGCCTGCTCGGGGGTTGGGGGCACAAGACGTACCGAGGACGTCTCGACCGCCTCGCGCATCTCCGGGAATAGGCGAGGTTGCCGGTCTTCCATCAAAATCAGCGCCTCGGCATAGTTGACGGTGCTCATCCTCAAAAGCGGCTGGTATTCGGTAAGGCGGTCCAGAGCCCAAGGCCCGTACTTCTCGTTGAAGAAGATCGCTATCAAGATCGAGGTATCTACGACCACAATTCGTCCTCGATAGCAAACCTGGGCTTTCGACGCAGTGGAGCCTTGAGCCCAAAACCGAGCCAGGATCGAAAATCATAGGCAGTCTCGCCGCTTCCCCGTTCCACGGCCTCGCGAAGGGCCAAGCGGATGGCGTCGGATTTTGCGCGGACCCCTCTCCGTTTCATGTAGCGGCGCAAGTCAGTCTCGAACTCAGGCGTGACGTTCAAATTGAGCTGCTTCATACATATCAGTATACAGATGCAACCTGTAAGCATATCGTGGCGAATCCGAGCCCCCGGCGACCTCATAGCAGGAGCCGGCGTTGGGCGGGCGAGCGCTGCAACATTGCAGAAAGCTCTTTGTCAGCCAACTTCTCCTCGCCGGCGCATCCGGTGCGATACCTCACCGCGGACGGACATGCCCGGGAAAACTTTTGGCCGGATCGGGGGTTCTATAACCGGAAGGCGATGTTTGCGGCATCCGGCGACCAAACTCATCCCGACCGGTGGTGGTTGTTCGGCGGCTTGGTGGATTTGGGCCGGCCTCTACATCGCAAAAGGCGGTCCATCGCGGAATGGGCCGTTTGGACAAGGAATTGCTGAAGCAGATTCGTTCACGGAACGTGCTAAGGAGCCGAGATCATGCGTATGACACCAACCAAACTCATCCTAGTCGCTGTTTGCGCTCTAACCGGGGCGCAGACTTTGTCGGGGCAGTACGGCCGCCGGGACCCTAGAAGGGACCGCGGCGGCCAGCGTGGTTTAGGCGTTGCCGTGGTCAGCGCCGCGAACGGCGACGTGCGATCCCGGGACGGGCAAACAGGAGACTGGACCAGCGCTTACGCCAGCCTGGGCCTTGAGCGCGGAGACCGGCTGGCGACGGGACTCGGTTCGCGAGCGGAGGTGGATTTCGGGGCGGGGAATTTCGCCCGGCTGAATGCCGGCAGCGAGGTGGAGCTGGGCGATCTCGGCAACCGCTCTTTCCGCCTCAAGCTTGTCAAGGGCGAGCTGACCTACACCGTGTGGAAGGGCGGAGAGGCGGACGTCTATATCGAAGCCGACGACATCGTGATCCGTCCCCTGAAAAGCGGTGCCTATCGCGTGCGGACTAACAGCCGGCAGACGGTGGTCACCGTTCGCAAGGGCAAGGCCGAAGTGGAAACCTTTGACGGCATCGAGACCGTCAAGAAGGGGAACCGTATAACGGTCCGCAAACGAGGCGACGACCTCGAGTTCCGGGTGGCGAAAGTAACCGCCAAAGACCAGTTCGACCAGTGGAGCGAGCGCCGCGACAAGATCTTGAAGAATGGCGGCGGGCGCGGATACCCGCGCCATCTATACGCCTACGGGGGCTACCCGTATCACTTCGGCCTGGGTTATTATCACTACCCCTACCGCCGGTTCGGCTTCGGCGTCAGGACGGTTTTCGTCGGCCGCCGCCACCGCGGGCGCGGCCGCCGCCGCTGACAGGCCGCTCCCGTCGGTTTCACGGAAGGGCGGGGTTCGACCCGCCCCTTGGCCTCCGCCCGTTGAAACGGTCGTCGCCGCGGCCTCCGGGCGCCGGCTCGCTGCTTGTGCTCCCCAGTTCCCGTCGTGCGTTGGTTGCGCGGGGTCTGCGTGCGGGGACGGGCCTGCGACCCGTCGCGGGAAGGTTGCAAACCCGGCCGCATTCGATTCCTGCAAACCGCCCCCTCTACCCCAGTCCGCCGCCGTCCGGCCCGTCCCGCGAACGACACGGGGTAGAATCGTTCTGCGATAATACCGATCTTGGCGCTCGTCGCTTGAGCAGCCTGTAGTTCCGCTTCGCCGGGGCTGTTTTCCGATGCCCCTGCGGGGCGCCACGATCGACGACGACGCAGGCCCGGCCAGAGGCTTCTTTGGCTTGACCAGTGGGCGGAGTCCCGTAGGGCTGGGCGGTCGTTTTGCCCAGACCCGCGGCTTTTTTCTGGCCCCTTACACGGGGGAAAAGAGACGCGTCGTGCGTTGAGCCGCGCAACCTAACGGCCGCATGTCTCTGCGAGCCCTGCGCTGCGTGCTTGCTGACGTGCGGGTCGAACACGGAGTCAGCCCCCGCAGGGGGCGCGGTATCATAGCCCAGGGTGAAGCGAAGCGAAACCCTGGGTTGGCGGAACCCATGGGCCAGCCCTGTAAGGGCGCAGGAAAATGGCACAGACCTTTACGCACCTGTTGACCCAGGTGATCTTTTTCGCCAAAAACGATGGGCGTGTTCCCATCGGCGTGGGCCTCGGCTTTCACCGGACAGAGCCGTGCCCGTCAGGGCGCGGGCCCGTCGCTACGCCGGACGCACGGCCTGTCACCAGCGTTCCAGGCTCAGCTTCCTGCTCGCGCACACCCCTGCCCGATTCGGAGCCGCGAGCGCCAACGAGCGGCCATGGTCCTCACAGCCCGCCCAAAGCAATGAACGCGGCTGGGTTTTCGACGGAGCTTGTATGAAATTAACTTCGAAACGGGCGGCGAAACTCGGGTTAGCTGTTTCGTTGCTGCTATCGGTCTGGGTCTCGGGCGCCGCGGCCCAGCAGACGCCGTCCACGAACCCTTACACAACGCAAGCGGACCTCGACGCCGGCGCGCGCCTCTACCGTCCGCTTTGCGCCGGATGCCACGGATTTGACGCCGGCGGCGCGCCCGCGGAAGGCCCGGATATCCGAGTAGGTTCGCCCGGTCGCGGGACGGACGCGGAGGTCTACGACACCATCCGTGACGGCATTCGGGGAACGTCCATGCCGGGGTGGAATTTCAGCGAGAAGGAGCGTTGGCAGGTCGTAGCCTACTTACAGTCGCTTCGAAGGGCCGCCGGCGCCAAGCAAGCCGCGGGCGATCCGCAAACAGGCGCTGCCCTGTTCCGCGGCGAGGGCGGATGCCGGGGATGTCACGCCGTCGACGGCCAGGGTGGCCGCCGCGGTCCCGATCTAAGCACCGTCGGACGCGGCCGCTCGCCCGAGGAACTCGAGGCCTCCATCCTCAAGCCGAACGGTAAGGTTTCGCCCGCCTACTGGCACGTGCGGGCTTGGACCGCCGACGGCGGGACTCTCGCCGGCCGGCGCTTGAATGAAGACACCTTCTCGCTTCAACTGCTTGATTCCGACGAGCGATTGGTTTCCGTGCTGAAGAGCGACCTTAAGAAATTTGAGCTCTTGAAGGATTCCGTTATGCCCTCCTACGAAGGAAAATTGAGTCGGCAAGAGATTGACGATCTTGTGGCCTACTTGGCCACTCTCGGCGTTTCAGGGGCAAGGCGATGACGATTTGCGGCCGGACTGTCCTACTGGCGCTGTGGGCCATGAGTTTGCCCGCCCAGGTCAGCTATCAGGACTTGCTGAACGCCGAGGCGACTCCCGAGAATTGGCTGACTTATTCGGGGACCTACAAGAGCCAGCACTACAGCGGATTGAAGCAGATCACGCGCGAAAACGTCGGCGACCTCGAGTTCAAGTGGGCTTTCCACGGCAGCCCGAAAGGCAAGCTGCAAACGACGCCGCTGGTCGTCGACGGGGTCATGTACTTGACCGAGGGCAACAACGACGTCAGCGCTCTCGACGCCAAGACCGGCCGCCGGTTCTGGACCTACTCCCACACCCTGCCCAAGAAAGTCCACGTCGTGGCTCTGGCGAACCGAGGCGCGGCGCTGTTGGGCGACCGCGTATTCACGGGCACGCTCGACGGCCGCCTCATCGCGCTCGACGCCAAGACCGGGCATGTTCTTTGGGACAAGAAAGTCTGCGACTACACCCAAGGCTATGCCGTGACCATGGCTCCCCTGGCCGTCAAGGACAAGGTCATCGTCGGCACGGCGGGGGGCGAGTTCGGCATCCGGGGTTATCTGGACGCCTATGACGCCGAGACCGGCGACCGGGTTTGGCGTTTCTACACCATCCCGGGGCCGGGCGAAGCGGGGCACGAGACCTGGGAAAACGATGCCTGGAAGACGGGCGGCGGATCGGCGTGGGTGACCGGTTCGTTCGACCCCGAACTCAATTTGACCTACTGGGGGATCGGGAACCCCAGCCCTGATTGGAACGGCGACGTTCGCCCGGGCGACAACCTCTATACAGGCTCGGTCGTCGCGCTCGACGCCGATACCGGGAAGCTGAAATGGCACTTCCAGTTCACGCCCCACGACACCTGGGACTGGGACGCGGTTCAGGTCCCCGTGCTCGTGGACAGAGAGTTTCGCGGCCGGCAGCGCAAGCTGATGCTCTGGGGCAACCGCAACGCGTTCTTTTACGTTCTCGACCGCGAGAGCGGAGAATTCCTGCTGGGGAAGCCGTTCACCAAGCAAACCTGGGCCGAGAGCCTGGACGAAAACGGCCGGCCGATCAAGCTGCCGGGCACCGAACCAACGAAAGAAGGCACGAAGCTTTACCCAGCCGTTCAGGGAGCTACCAATTGGTATGCCCCTTCCTACAGCCCAAGGACCGGCCTTTTCTACTTGCAGGCGTGGGTGGACTTCTGGGGCATGTACTACTCCGGGGAACCGGTTTACATGCCCGGCAACCGTTACGACGGCAGCCTGATCCAACGAACGGCTCCCATCAGGACGGAGCACGCGGACCCCGGTTACGGCGCCATTCGCGCGCTCGATCCCGAAACGGGCGAGCGGAAGTGGGAGTTCAAAATGAGCGAGATCTCCGAATCCGGCCTGCTGACGACGGCAAGCGACCTACTCTTCTCCGGCAACTTTGAAGGGAACTTCATGGCCCTCGACGCCGAGAACGGCAAGCTGCTCTGGCGGACTCTTCTCGGCGCGCGAGTCGACAACTCGCCCATCACCTACCTCGTGGACGGCAAACAGTACGTGTCGGTGAAATCCGGCCTCACACTGTTCACCTTCGGCCTCAAGGACTAACAGCCCGCAGCGGCGACTTCTGGTCGCCCTGGGCAACCTCCATAGCAGGAGCGGCCCGCGTCGACAGACGCGCCGTCCTGGGCAACGAAGACGCTTGACACACCCGCTATTCTGAAAGAAGCAGGCCCCCAGGGCCGGCATTACGCTCGACTACAAGAAAAAACGGGTTCTTCCGGGTTTCTAGTGGGCGAGTGTGGCTCGGTGGTAGTCTCGCGGGATGCAAGACCGCGAGCTATACCGCCAGATTCTGGGCATCGAAAGTCCCTGGAAAGTCGCGCGAGTGGAGCTGCGCCGAGCCGACGGCGAAGTCCACATCTTCCTCGAACACGACGAGCAAGTCCGCTGGCCGTGCCGCCAATGCAGCGCCGTGTGCGCACTCCACGATCATCAGCCCGAACGCCGCTGGCGTCACCTCGACACCTGTCAGTACCGCACGATCCTGCACGCCCGGCCGCCGCGCAGCGACTGCTCCGAGCACGGGCCGCGCGTCGTGCGACTGCCCTGGGCCGAGGCTTCCAGCCGCTTCACCGCGCTGTTTGAAGCTCTCGCGATCTCGTGGCTGAAGGAAGCCAGCCAGCAAGGCATCGCCGAGTTGCTGGCGCTGAGCTGGGACGAGATTCACGGCATCCTGGAACGCGCCGTGCAACGTGGGCTCGAACGTCGCGCGGCAGAGCCGATTCCCTACCTGGGCGTCGACGAGAAGAGCTTCCGCAAGCGCCATCGCTATCTCACCGTCGTCAACGATCTCAACCGCTCGCGCGTGTTGTTCGTCGCCGAGGGACGCCGCCAGGCCAGCCTGGACGGCTTTTGGAAGACGTTGAGCGCAGAGCAACTCGCCCGAGTCGAGGCCGTCGCGATGGACATGTGGGATCCTTACGTCGCCTCGACCCGGGAGCATCTCGACGAATCGGAGAAAAAGATCGTTTACGACAAATATCACATCGCGGCGCATCTGGCGAAGGCGGTGGACCAAGTGCGGCGGGCGGAGAACAAGCGTTTACTGGCCCTCGGCGACGAACGTTTGACAGGCACGAAGTACGCTTGGCTGCGGCATCCGGCGAACTTTTCCGAGGACGCCTGGCGCGAGTTCCGCGCGCTGCGCGAAAGCGACTTGAAAACGGCGCGGGCGTGGGCGTTGAAGGAAACGGCGATGCGGCTGTTCGACTATCGTCGCGAATCGGCGGCGCGAGCTTTCTTCGAGCAATGGCGCGGCTGGGCGAGTCGCAGCCGGCTGACGCCGATGGTCACCGTAGCGCGGATGTTGACGGCTCGCCTCGAAAACATACTCACGTATCTGAAACACCGCATTACGAACGCGGTCAGCGAGGGGTTGAACTCAAGGATTCAATGGGTCAAGGCCACGGCGCGCGGTTTCCGCAATCAACAGAACTTCATCAACGCCATCTACTTCCACTGTGGGAAACTCGATCTGGCTCCTTCGCCCACTTAAAACCCGGAAGAGCCAAAAAACGAAACAAAGCCGATTTCTAATAACCATTTTGCAATCCATGGATTATGTATGATTTCCGACCCTCTTTTCTGGCCGAGGGACCGTATCCCGCCTTGCAGCTCGACATTGCCGAATGGATAGGGAACTCGTTCCAGAGACAGTCCGCTAGTCTTAAATCGACCTGCGAGAAAGAGCCATGGCCGGCGCCAGGATTAAGATCGTTGGGGTCCCTCTGGATCTGGGACAGCGGCGGCGCGGTGTCGATATGGGTCCCTCGGCGTTGCGGGCCGCCTCGCTGCAGCGGCAGCTTGAAAACCTGGGGCATGAGGTTGAGGACGCCGGCAATTTGCCTGTTGTGATTCCTGAAACGCAGCAGGTCGGCGATGATCGTGTTCGCTACATCGCCGAGATTGCCGATGTCTGTCGAGCCGTCTCCGAACGAATCCATCGATTCGTCGGGGAGGGTGATTTCCCCTTGCTCGTGGGCGGCGACCATTCGATGGCCGTGGGGACGGCCGTGGGAATGACCCGCGCCTATCGGGCCCAAGGCCAAAAGATCGGTTTGATCTGGATCGACGCTCACGCCGATATGAATACGCCCGAAACGACCGCGACCGGAAACGTCCACGGAATGGGGCTGGCTTGCATACTTGGCCACGGCCCGGCCCCGCTCGCGAGTCTTGGTGGCCCGGGCCCGATCCTCGAACCGAAAAACGTCGCTCTCATCGGCGCCAGAAACATTGACTCCCGGGAGAAGGAAAACGTCCGCCGTGCGGGTATTCACGTCTTTACGATGCGCGAGATCGACGAACACGGCGTGCGTCGAGTGATCGATCGCGCGATCGATGCTGTTTCCGACGGCACGTCCGGTTTTCATGTCAGCCTCGATATGGACTTTCTCGATCCAAGCGAAGCGCCCGGTGTCGGGACTCCTTGTCCGGGCGGCGCGACCTATCGCGAGGCGCACTTGGCCATGGAGCTGATCGCTGACTCGGGCCTCATGCGGTCGTTTGAAATTGTGGAAGTGAACCCGATCTTGGATACGGCCAATCGCACGGGCCGTCTGGCCGTCGAATTGGCGATGTCGGCCTTCGGGAAGCGCATCCTTTGAGGATCCGAGAGCTGCAAGGCTTCGGGTGGCCAGTCGTAAACCGGAGGCGCGCCAGGTGGCTCTGTGTAAGCGTGGGATTCCGCTCTCCATCGCGCTCTACGTTAGCTTCTTACGCGTCAGCCGGAGCCTGACAATTTTCGTTTTGACAAGACCTCCTATCGGCCACATAGTAAAGGTAGAGAAGTCAACATGAGCCTTGCTGGTCGCGCAGGGAGCGCGATCTACGGCTCGGGAAGGAGGTCGCTATCGAACCACCCGTCAGTTACAGGCGGCCCCCTGGCGAACCACGGCGTTGCGGCTGAGCTTGATTTGGAGACATCGTAGGGCCTTTGGCCGTAACCCGTCGATAGGAACGAACCAGGGCCATGTGTTGTTACACAGCCACGGACTGAAAGTCAACGAGATTATCGATTTCAGGGTTAGTCAGTGGGCCGCCACCGTTTTCTACAGGTTTCCTCTTTTACTCCGGCCCCTCTCGTAGGTCCTACCCGACCCGGCATCCGAAGCCCGACAGGGTTGGCGAACTAACGCCGATCCCATGGTCTGTTGGACGGGCATACGGGGGCTGAAGTACACTAAACATACGCCTGCCCGGTCACTGCAAACGGCCGGGTTCCCACCGATGAGGCTTTACCCCACAGTCCTCTTTCTGCTTATAGTTTTCATCGCCGGCGCTCTCTGGCCCCCGGCCTACGCGCAGGGAGACCAGCTTGCTTCCGATATTCGCCTCTTCACCGTGCTGGCCGCGCTGAATGTGGCAGGTTACGACGACGGCTTCGGTTCACCCTCTGACAGCCCGGTCCGGCGGGCCCTGCGGGAAGAGCTGGAAGACTTTCAGAGTTCCAGTTCGCAGCGTCTAAGGAACCTTTACTCGCAGTTCAAACTGGACGATGCCGGCGAGAACCTTTCGCAGTTCGTCTCCTTCGCACTGGCAACTCAAGGCCCGCCGGATTTTGAAATCCGAGCGGAATTGCCGACCGATCTGCCGCCGGATGTGCGCCGGCTTCGCTCCGCCGCGCCCCTGATGGCGGAATTTTACCGGGAAGCGCGGATCGAAGCTCTCTGGAGCAAATACCAGGCGGCCTTCGATCGAGAGATCGAGCGCTACCAGGAACCGCTGATCGAGGCATTGTTTGAAGCCGCCGGTTATCTGCGTGTCTCGCCGACAAGCCGGCAAGTACAAAGCTTCCAGGTTTTTTTTGATCTGCTCGGAGCGCCCAACAACATCAACACCCGCGGGTATGGCGGCAGGGTGTATGTCGTCGTCCACCCGTCGAAGGAACCGCGCATCGACGAGATCCGCCACGCTTTCCTGCTTCACTTGTTGGATCCGCTATCGATCCGTTACGCCAAGGAGATCGGCGAGAAGGAAATCCTGTCTCGGTTCGCGTTGTTCGCTCCCGCGTTGGGCGAAATCTACAAGAGCGACTTCCAGTTGCTGGTGACGAAATGTCTGGTCAAGGCTGTCGAGGCCCGGCTGGCGCGAGTCTCGCGGGCCGAACGCCAAGACCGTGTCCAGCGTGATTTGCGCGAGGGCCTGATCTTGACGCCTTACTTTTACAAAGGCTTGGCGAAATTTGAAAAGCAAGGCCAGGCCATGAGGTACTACTATCCGGAGTTGATCGAAGGGATCGACTTGAAGCGGGAGGCTGCCCGGCTGCAAGAAGTCAAGTTCGCCGAAGCCCCGGCTCGGTCGCGCTCTCGGGCGATCCGGCCCAAGGTCTCGGAAACGGATATCCTCCTGCGGGACGCCGAGCTGTCGCTACAGGCGGAGCGGCCTGAGGAAGCGCGAAAGAAGCTGGTTCGCGTTCTTGACCTCTCGGGCGGCAAGAATGCCCAAGCCAGCTATGCTCTTGGACGGGCCGCGCTGTTGGAGGGCGACCCGGATCTAGCCCGCAGCCACCTTCAGGAAGCGCTCGAATCCGATCCCGACACCTACGTTCGAGCGATGTCTCACCTCTATATCGGGCGCATTGAGGATGTACTCGGGAACCGGGAACAGGCCGTCGAACACTACGAGCTTGCGCTGGCGGCCGGAGATCCGTCCGAGCGCATCCGTCAACTCGCCGAGCAGGGGCTCGAGCAACGGTTCGGCCGGCCTCGCGAGGAAGACGAACAGGAGTACGAGTAGCAGTGACGCGGTATGTTCGCCGTCGACGCCTTGCCGAATGCATAGGACGCGGCAGAAATTAAGTTCGATGAAAAATGGGGGCTGTCAACGATTTTCGCTTTTTCAGGTGCTTCATTTTCAGTATGTTCAGACGACGAAAATCGGGGGCTGTCACAAGCGGCGTCCCGGAAGGCGCTTGGAATCAGCGACATTTTCAGCCGCGGCTGACTGTCCCCAGCATTTTTTCACAGCTTCCTGTACCCATTTTTCGAGGCCCAAACTTTTGCCACGGGCTGCTAGGAAGTGGCATGCTGCAAGAGAGATTCGGCGCGGGGACACAATAAACCAGCCTGAGGGCTTCGGCCTTTCGGTCCTGATCGGAGAATGTAGATGAGCAGAATGATTCTTGTCGGAGTAGTCGCCTCGTTGGTCGCCGGCCAGGTGCTTGCTCAGGAAGAGCAGCAGCAAGGTCCGCGACCGAAGTCCATGGCGGAAAGCGAGGCGCTGATAGCGGTCCAGAGCGCGACCGATCCCGACACTCGCATCAAAGCGGCCGAGAAGGTCCTGATGAAGTTCAAGAAAACGGAGTTCAAAGAGTGGCTGCTCTACATGATGGTGGTGTCTGCCGGGGAGAAGAAGGATTACGTCGAGATGGAGATTTACGCGGACAGGCTGCTTGAAGAGAATCCTGAACACGGTTTGGTGCTTGTTGACCTAGGCTACTTGATTGCGGGGCAAGCAAACCGAGATGACCTCGACAAGTCCGAGAGACTCGCCAAGGCGGAAGGTTTTGCCAAAAAGGCTTTGAGGATCGTCCCGACCATGCCGAAGCCAAACCCCGAAGTCACCGATGAGCTTTGGCTGTCGGAGAGAAAAATTATGATGGCGCAGATTCACGAAACTCTGGGCATCGTGGCCTTCATGCGCGACGATGACGCCGGCGCGGAGGAATCGTTTCGAAAGTCCATCGCCACGGCCCCCCGACCGCGCGGAACAGCGTACGTTCGCCTCGGGCACGCTCTGTTGGAGCAGGGAAAATATGCTGAGGCGGAGGAAGCCTCCGAAAAGGCCATGCAGGCCGGTGACATTCCGACCAGCGTGACCCGCAGGCTGAGGGGTGACATCGCAAAGGCTAAGCAGG
The DNA here is from genome assembly GCA_965206025.1 of Bryobacterales bacterium. Classification (GTDB taxonomy): domain Bacteria; phylum Acidobacteriota; class Terriglobia; order Bryobacterales; family UBA6623. The sequence goes on from CBDBIU010000005.1 coordinate 2,315,230, forward strand.
CGGGCCGGAAAGCTCGACCCGGGACCGACGGCCTTGAGCCGCAAGTCGAGACCGTCACGCAGTAGGGGCCCTGGGGGTTTTGCCTCTCTACGCCCCGCCTAGTGCTTACTGACAAAAATTCGCGTATTTAAAAAGGCCTTTCCCGAAGGATTGCAGGGATCTCTGTCCAACCCGGAAGTGGTTTGTTCCTAGAGCGTTCCGAGCCACGACGGTGAGGGAGTGGTCCAGTAATTGCCGCCGATAAACGATCGCGAACTTATGGGACCAAGCGCTAGCGGCATCGCACGGGCATCGCTCTCGCGGCCGGCGCACCTCGTCGGGGAAGCACGCTAGGCTGAGATAAGCAGGCGGGGGGGTTCACCGCTCCGAGATGGCTGCTGAACTTGCCCGACTCGAAGACGCCGTCGAGTACCGCTTTCGCAAGCGGGATCTGCTGGAGCAGGCGGTCACGCACAGCTCCTACAGCCAGGCCCCGGGCCTCTCCGAGGACAACGAGCGGTTGGAGTTCCTCGGGGATTCCATCCTCGGATTCATTGTCAGCGAGCACTTGATTGCTCAATTCCCCACTCGGCCCGAAGGCGAGCTTACGAAGCTGCGGGCGAGTCTGGTGAGCGCGGCCAATCTGGTGAAAGTGGCCGAGAGTCTTGATCTAGGAACCTACCTGCGGCTGGGACGCGGCGAGGAGGTCAGCGGCGGCCGGCAAAAAAAGACGCTGCTCGTCAACGCCTTTGAAGCGCTCGTCGCAGCCGTCTACCTGGACAGAGGCGTTGAAGCAGCCCGTCAAGTGGTCACCAAGACCGTTCTCACCGACCCTGCCCTCCTGGGTGCGGTTGAGAATCTCCCTCTCGATAACAACAAATCAGCTCTGCAAGAGCTTCTGCAAGCAACCAAGCTCCCGATCCCCGTCTACGAACTCGTCGCCGAGGTGGGCCCTCCGCACTCCAGGACGTTCACGATCGAACTTCAGGTGGGATCCCTTTTCTCCGCGCGGGGTGAAGGCGCCTCCAAGAAATCCGCCGAGCAGCAAGTTGCTGGGCTGGCGTTGGAATTTTTCCGCGGCGGAGAGCGCCCCAAGATCACCAGTTGAGGAGTCTTCGAGGGATTCCAGGCTTCATCGGGGTAAGTACTCCATTCATGGATGCACTCACGTTTCGGGCGGGTGCGGGCGGCAGCCCCGACAGATCTGTTGGGCGCCTGGAAGTGTAGGGGCACGGCATGCCGTGCCCAAAGTTCCCGATCGTCCACCTGGCTACTAATCAACGATCCTATACCGAACGGCGTATCGGGTCGTGGACTCTTCGGCTGCGGGTGCGCAACGCTTCCAGCAGCGAAGAAGGCAAGTTCAAAGCCCCTAGTTGGGCTCGCCCTTTTTCGGTTCCGTGAAAGTCACTGCCGCCGGTGATTCCCAGTCCTAAGTTCTCGGCCGCGGAACGGAACTGTGCCATTTCGTCCGCCGTGTGGTCGACGTGGTAGACCTCGACGGCGTCGAGACCCTTGGCTCCTAGCTCTTCGAAGAAATCTCGCGCCGAGCCCTCAGCTTCGCGGATCGCACGACCCGGATGCGCCCAAGACGAGATGCCCCCGGCCTCGCGGATCCAGCGCAAAACGTTCTCCAGCGAGGGGTCGCGGCGCTCGACGTATCCCGGGGCGCTCTCGTCCAAGTAGACCTTGAAAGCCTCGCGGATGCTCGACACGTAGCCCCGGTTGACGAGCAGTTGCGCGAAATGCGGCCGTCCGGTCTGCGAGCGGCCCAATTTTTCGGCGTCCTCCAGGCGAATGCTCAGACCCAACTGCCGCAGCCGCTCGGTGAGACGGCCGTTGCGTTCCCGGCGCGCTTCTTGTAGGCAAGCAAGATGGCCGCGGAACGCCTCGCCGGGCGGTTGTTCGAGAAAGTAGCCGAGAACGTGGATCGAGCGGTCCCGATACTTCGTGCTCAGCTCGATGCCGCAGACCAGCTCAACGCCTGCTCGCTGGGCGTACGGCTGCGCCAAATCATAGCCTTCCAGGCTGTCATGGTCGGTGATCGCGACCGCCTTGAGGCCTAGGCGTTCGGCGAGATCGATGAGCTGGTTTGGACTGAGTGTCCCATCCGATCGATCAGTGTGGGTGTGGAGATCGACCATCGGTCGTTATGAGATCTAACTCGACTAGTTTAGCCCAAACCTTCTCGGCGCTTTCTTCGGGCTTCTCTTTGCTCGAGTCGATCACGACCTCGGGACGCGAAGGCGGTTCGTAGGGATCCGATACTCCGGTGAACTGCGGAATCTCCCCGGACAGAGCTTTCTTGTACAACCCTTTCACGTCACGCTCGATCAATACCTCGAGTGGACATTCCGCGTAGACCTCGACGAAGTTTTCGATCTGCGCGCGCACGCCGTCGCGTATGTCGCGGTAAGGCGAGATGGCCGCTGCGATCGCGATTACTCCGTTGCGCGACAGCATAGCGCAAACGAAGCCGATGCGCTTGATATTGGTGTCGCGGTCTTCTTTGCTGAACCCCAGGCCCTTCGATAGGTTCGTGCGCACTACGTCGCCGTCAAGAACCTCTATCTTGGCGCCCAACTCGCGCAGCCGCTTCTCCAAAATATCCGAGACGGTTGATTTCCCGGACCCCGACAGTCCCGTGAACCAGATGGTAAATCCTTTGTGTGTCATCAGCTCATCACAGCAGCCCGGCAAAACACCGATACTGGGGGCGCAAGGTCCGTGGCCGATCCCCCAGACCCCTACCTTCCTTTCTTCGGCCCAGCTTCGGTCCTGCCCTTGCCCGAACAACTACTTGGCGCCGGCCAGGACCTCGTCGAGCAGGACGTCCACTTCGCGCTGCACTTGCCCGCTCGGTGAGACGTGAATGCCGCACTCCTTGTCGTCTTCGGTTTCCCACCACCAGCGGCCGGCGCGGTGATGCTCGTCCGACGCGGTCGCGCGCGTGCATGGCGCGCAGCCGATCGTCGGATAGCCCCGCCAATAAAGTTCATGATAGGGCACGTCGTTTTCGCGGATGTACTCCCAGACCTGCTCCTGCGACCAATCAGCCAGCGGGCAAAGCTTATAGATCCCCCCGCTCTCGGCATCAACTTCGACCTTGCGGATGCCCTGGCGGGTTTCGGCTTGGGCGCGCCGTAGGCCGACCATCCAGGCGTCGAGCTCGGCCAGCTTTCGCTCGAGCGGCCGCACCTTGCGAATCTCGCAACACAGCTTGCGTTTTTCTACGGAGTCATAGAACAAATTCGGCCCATAGCGCGAAACCATCGCCGATACTTCCGCCGAGTCCGGAAACACCGCCTCGATGGAGATGCCGTACCGGCGCCGAACTTCCTGCATCAACTCGTAGGTCTGTTTCGGCATCCGTCCCGTATCCAGAGTGAAAACCCGGACCTTGCCTCGGGAGAGGCGAGCCGCCATGTCGAGCAACGCCATACCCGAGGCCTGAAAGCTCGTCGAGATCGCGATTCGGTCGCCGAAGCGCTCAAGACCCCACTCCACCATCTCCTCGGCGGCGGCGCTCTCCGCCGGTTGGGTCTCGACCGTGTCCAAAAGCTTCTTCATTTTCCGGCGGCCGCTTCGACGAGGATCTTGGCTACCTCGGAACGGGTGAACTCCGCGGGCGGCATCTCGCCTTCGGCCAACATTTTCCGTACGGCCGTCCCACTGAGAAATACCTGCTCTTCTTTGGAATGCGGGCACGTCTTGGGGGACGTCATCTGGCCGCAGGCCTTGCAGTAATGCACCATGTTAAAGAAGACTGGTTCGATGCCCAATTCGCCGGGCTCGAATTCGGAGAAGATGTGCTGGGCGTCAAAAGGCCCGTAGTAGTTCCCCACGCCGGCGTGGTCGCGTCCAACGATGAAATGAGTGACGCCGTAATTCTTTCGCACTTGAGCGTGGAAGACCGCTTCACGGGGTCCCGCGTATCGCATCCAGGCCGGAAAGCCGGCCAACAGCGTGTGCTCGGGCGAATAATAGTTGTCGATCAGAGATCGGTAGCAGGCCAAGCGTACCTCGACCGGCGTGTCGTCGGGTTTGGTTTCTCCCAGCAGCGGGTGAATCACCAAGCCGTCGGCTGTTTCCAGCGCGATCTTGGTGATGAATTCGTGAGCGCGATGGATCGGGTTTCGGGTTTGAAATCCCACCACTTTCTTCCAGCCCCGCTCGATCGTCTCCGCCTTGACCTTGCGAGGTGAAAACGGAAGCCCACCGGGAAGATTGAACTCCCAATCGTCAAATGTTTGCACCGCCCCGGCAAGGCTGAAATCGCCCGACTTGAGCAGCCAATCGACTCCCGGGTGGGCGGCGTCCTCGGTGCGAAAAATGTGACGCGCGTAACTGCTCTTGTCGATCCTGAAGATCTCCTCGATGTGCAAGACGCCGGCGGGGACGCCCGTTTCGTCCTCGAGAACCAGTCGTTCGGCCTTGGAAAGAGACGCCGCCTGCTCTTCTTCCACCGGGAAGATGATCGGGATGCTCCAGGGTTCGCCCGAACTCAGGTGCATCGTCTCCGTCACGCTCCGGACCTCGCCGCTCCCCAGGAAGCCGCGCACCGGTACATACCCTTGCTCAGCAAGTAGATAGAGGTCGCTGAGCTGCTTGAAGCTGGCCTTGAAGGCCGGCGGGTTCTCCTCGAGCAGAGACGCTTTTTCAACAGCGGACAACGTTGTCAAAGGGCCAATCCTCCCAATTCCTATCGATTTAGTAGAGATTCTCAGGTTAGCAGACGGTACCCGACCGCGCAACCGAGGCCTGCGAAACAGCATGCCTCTCGCAAATTATGGTGACATCCTCCGTGTTCAGATTGTAGGGGCGCGGCATGCCGTGCCCGTGCTCCAAGTCACAATGTTTTGCGAGTCTCGATAAACTTAAGTATTACAGTCACTTAAGGAGAATTCGGCGGCGCGGAGCCGCCGCATCGTCTCTGACGATTTGCGACCGAAAAACGACGCCTCCCTTAGCCGGGCAACTCCACGGCCCGAGCGAAATTGACCGCCTCTAGCTGCTGAAGCTGCTGCAACACCTGGGCGGGGATGCCTTCGTCGATGCGAACAACGGCTACGGCTTCGGCCGGCTCGCCCGGACGGTGGGTATTCTCACGCCGCCCGAGAGAGAAGTCGGCAATGTTAATGCCGTTGTCGCCGAGGACTGTGCCTAGCCGGCCGATCACGCCGGGGACGTCGATGTTGTTCAAAAACACCATGTGGCCTCGCAGAGAGGCCTCGACGTAGATGCCGTCCACGCTGATCAGCCGCGGAGATTGATCAGCGAAAACGGTGCCTTCGACGCCCCGCCGTCCCTCTTCGGTATCGAGCACCAGCGATAAGGAATCACTGTACTGCGTGCGGCCGCGCCGGATCTCGTTTAAACCGATCGCCCGGTCGGAGGCGATCTGGGCGGCGTTGATCAGATTGGCTTTTTCCGATAGGAAGCGGTTGAGAATACCCGCCAGCGCCGCGTTTCGTATCAACGTCGTGTTGGCTTCCTGGAAGTTGCCGGAGTAAGTCAGGGTCACCCGGCTGGGACTGCCGCCCGCGATCTGCATGGCGAAGGACCCGAGCCGCTCCGCCAACTCCAGATAAGGGCGGATCAGGGCGTACTGTTCGGCGCTGATCGAAGGAGTGTTGACGGCATTCGTGACGACGCCGTGTTTGAGGTACTCGCGGACCTGTTCGGCGATGCGGATGCCCACCGCCTCCTGGGCTTCCTCCGTCGAGCCGGCGATATGGGGGGTAGCGATGACCTTTTCGTGTGCGAGCACGGGCGAGCCGGCCGGGGGCGGCTCGGGCGAGAAAACGTCGAGCGCCGCGCCGGCGACTTTGCCGGAACGCAAGGCTTCGTCGAGGGTAGCCGAATCGATCAGCTCGCCCCGGGCGCAGTTGATGATGCGCACGCCTTGCTTCATTTTGGCGAAGGCGTGGCGGCCCAACAGATGGCGCGTCTCGGGCGTCAGCGACAGATGCAAACTGATATAGTCGCTGACGGTGAATAGTTCGTCGGCGGAGACGAGATCGACGCCCCGCTCCTTGGCCAACTCGTGCGAGACATAAGGATCCTGGGCCACGACCTTCATGCCCAGCGACCTGGATCGGCGCGCGACTTCCATCCCGATACTGCCCAGTCCGATGATGCCGAGCGTCTTACCGCTCAGCTCCGTTCCCAGAAACTTTCCCTTCTCCCACTTGCCGGATTTCGTCGACGCACTGGCCTGGGCGATGGGACGCGCTAGAACAAGCATCAGCGCCAGCGTGTGTTCGGCGACCGAGATCGCGTTGCCCCCGGGCGTGTTCATCACGACGATGCCGCGGGCGGTGGCCGCCTCGATGTCGACGTTATCGACTCCGATTCCGGCGCGGCCGATGACGCGCAGTTTCGGCGCCCGGCCGAGCAGGTCCTGGGTTATCTCGGTCGCGCTGCGGACAATCAGGGCTTCGGCTTCGGGCAGATGAGCGGCAAACTCCTTCGGGGTGGAGGTTATGGCGTGCCAACCCGGCTCGGACCGGAAAACCTCCAGGGCCGCGGCCGAAATGGTTTCAGCGATCAGAATATTCATGGGCGGAATTTACAGCCTGCTCAGGCGTCCACCGGCGCCGGCCGGAACGCTTCCCGGTAGACTTGTTGAACCGCTCGAACGCCGGAGCCGAACTCGACCGGCCGGCCCAGCGAGTCGAGGATGATTTCGAGCTCCGCGATGACTCCAAAAAGGTCGGTGACATCGAAGTAGCCGAGGTGCGCGATGCGGAAGATCTCCCCCTTCATGGAACCCTGTCCGTTAGCGATCACCGTACCGAATCGCTCTCGGAACTGCTGCACGATTGTCCCCGAGTCAATACCCGAGGGGGAGCGAACGGCCGTGATCGCGCCCGCCGGGGCGCCTTGGGCAAACAGTTCGAGGTTCAAGGCCATGGCCGCCTCTCTGGTTGCCCGCGCCAGCAGTTGCGCGTTTTCGATCAGGCCGTCGCGTCCGATCTCGCGGATGTAGCCCAGTGTCTCCCCCAGCCCCAGCATGAGCGAGATGGCCGGCGTGTAGGGCGACAATCCTTTCTCGGCGTCCTGGTGCTGCTTGCGAAGATCAAAGTAGTAGTAGCCTTGTTTCTCGGATCGGCAACGCTCCCAGGCCGCGGGGCTGAGGGAAACAAAGGCCAGCCCGGGGGGAATCATGACCGCTTTTTGGGACCCCCCGATGACGACATCCAGCCCCCAGCCGTCGATGTCGAGGCGGCTGGTACCGAGTCCCGTGATGCCGTCGACGACGAAGATGGCATCGCTCGCGGCGACTGCCGAGGCCATCGCCTTAATGTCGTGGCTGACGCCGGTAGAGGACTCCGTCGCCTGGACGAAGACGCCTCGGATCGTCGAATCGCTCTCCAAAGCCTCCGCGATTCGCTGCGCTGAAACGGCCTCGCCGTAGGGAGCATCGAGCACCTTGACGTCGAGTCCGAAGGCGCGCGTGATCTCGACCCAGCGCTCGCCGAACGTGCCGGCGGAAGCGGCCAGGACTCGTTCGCCGGGAGCAAAAAGATTCGAGGCCGCGCTTTCCATCGCCCCCGTCCCCGACGAGGTGAACAGCACGACGTCGTTTCGCGTGCCCATGAAATATTGCAGGCCGTCGAGGACCTGCCGGTAGAGTTTCCGGAAGTCTTCCGTGCGATGGTGGATGTTGGCGCCCGCCATGGCGCGGACCGCGGGCGGATAAAGAGGCGTGGGGCCCGGCGTGAGGAGTCGAAGCTTCTTAATGTTCATGGGAACCGGGCGCACAAAAAGGACCGTCCTCGGGGTGAAGGGAAGGTCCGTGTGTCGGCGAGTATTCTTCAGAATAACGCGCTGCGAAGCCGGTCGCACGGGGGGCGCGGGTGGTTTCTCCACTCCAGCGAGTCAAAGGCAAAGGGCGGGCCGAGATCTACACGTGGGTGGCGCGCACGCTTTAATTACCGGCAGGGCGGAGAACTCCAACCCGCCCGCTACCGGCGGCATCGCTTTGCCCGCAAGTACACGCCCGCCGACGTCGAACTGCTGGCGGCGCGAGCGGCGCCGGCCCGACCCGCAAGGCCAACCCGGCTGCGAGTGGATACGAAGCCGATGGCGTCAAGGGCGTCTACCACATCAATGGTGGGGCGCGGGTGGCCGAGTAATTAATTCGCGCCGCGGGCCACCGACACGATGGTCGGAGCAGTCCCGTATTCCCATAGTCGGTGAAAACGTCGTCCGCTAGAACAACCATCGAGGTGTAGTCGGTCACCAACTGGTAGGCGAGACCTAGATCGCGAATTGCCGTTTCGGATTCCGATTCATCCACCTCTCCTATGTCGGCCCTGGTTTCGATCTCCTCGATCTGGGCCAGCGCCCGGAGTCTTTCAATTTCGGGATCGTCGACCTCAACGTCGGGGAAGTCAAAAACGGTCGAGTAAGTCTTATCCTCCCCGGAAAGAGACGCGCCCTGAGTGTCACTCGGGCTTGGCCGTCTTTATCGTAGTGCCCAAACAGGACGAGCTGCTGTCCTCGGTACCGTTGAGCACGGTGAGCAAGCGCAACGACGTAATGGCGGGCCTATCGCGTGCTTCGACCGTCAGCTGGTGAGAAATGCGGGCTCGAGAATCTCCGCGAATGAACCTAAATTAGTGGCTCTTCCGGGTTTTTAGTGGGTGGCCAACGGGTAGCCGGCTCCTCCATCCTGCCGACCCGACGTCGCCCGCAGTCACATCGGAGCCCAAAAGGCGGCCAAGAAATCCCCAAATACCCTACACGCCAGTCCGGTCGTGGGCAACTCGTAAAGGGAATAAGATACTGATAAACAGGGAGTTATCTCTTTGAGTGTGGCCACTGGATGACAGTTGTGGATCCGCATTTCACAGCCTTCGGGAGACTGTACGACTACCTGCCAGCAGCCTTGCTCTACTCGTAACCCTTTGTTTATCAGTAATTCTTTTTGGCCAACGCAGTCGCCGCCCGGCCTTGGGGGCCGTAGAGTTGTCACGAAGCCCTTGAATGGCACCGAAGCAGGCTCCGGGAGGTCGGCCTCACAGTGGCGAGGGATCCGTCACTCACCGCCGCCAGCCACTAAAATCCCAGAAGAGCCAAATTAGTTTGCTTTCCAAGAGCTTGCTTCTACGCAGTGCTCCTCCACCGCCTGGGGCGTAAAACGTACTCCATGGCCGGGTGATCGCGTGGGATAGGCATACCCCTGTTCCACCCGCACCGGCTCCTCGACAAAGCGGTCCAGAAACGGGAAATGTTCGAGCAGAATGGCGTTAGGAACCGCGCACACCAGATGAACGTGCAACTCCATCAGAAAATGCGGAACAACGACGGTGTTAAAGCTGTGGGCCGTATGGGCAATCCGCAGCCACTCGGTGACCCCGCCCACGCGGGCGACATCCGGCTGTAGAATCGAAGCGGCCTCGCGAGCCAAGTATTCCTTGAAAGCATGCCGGTTGTAGAGGTTTTCGCCGACGGCGATCGGGATGGAAGTGCTGTTGTGCAACTGGCGATGGCCCGCGACGTCGTCCGCCTCGATCGGTTCTTCCAGCCAAAAAATGCCGAACTCTTCGAATAAGCGCGCCCGCGCGATGGCTTCCCAGGCTGTCCAGTGCAGATTGGCGTCGACCATGAGCTTCATGTCGTCGCCAATGGCCTTTCTGACAGCACGAAGACGCGCCGTGTCTTCGGAGCGCTTCTCCTTCCCGACCTTGATCTTGACGCCGAAAAACCCCTCTTCGAGGCGGCGACGGGAATTATCAACCAACTGATCCTGGCTATGATTCAGCCAACCGCCGTCGGTGTCGTAACAGGGAATCCTGGAGCGGGAAGCCCCAAGAAATTTGAACAGAGGCTGCTCGGCCCGCTTCGCCTTGAGATCCCACAGTGCGATGTCAATCGCCGACTGCGCCAGGGAAAACAGCCCATGGCGGCCCACCCAGTGAAGCGCCCACCACATCTTCTCCCACAGGCGTTCGATATCGGCGGGGTCCTCGCCTAGAATCAGCGGCACGATGTCGTCGTCGAGCAACCTCTTTGTTGCCCGACCCGCGCGCCCGATCGTGTAAGTAAAACCTAAGCCTGAAATCCCCTCGTCGGTGTGAAGCGTGGGCAATGATCTCCATCGCCTCCATTTGCTGAATGGCGTCGACGATTTCGCGATCAGGGGGAAAGCGATAGAGGGCGGTGTCGATCCGGGTGATTTTCACAAGCCCAATGACCGGACGTGAGCGGCAATGATCTCCATCGCCTCCATTTGCTGAATGGCGTCGACGATTTCGCGATCAGGGGGAAAGCGATAGAGGGCGGTGTCGATCCGGGTGATTTTCACAAGCCCAATCTCTCTACCTGAGAAGTGTAGCGCCCAACGTCTTGGCAAACGCCACCATGACCGCCGAGTTCGGGAAACGCGGCTCGACGGACCACGTTTTGGTCCAACCATGGTAGCACCCATCTTCTTCGCCGGCCCTCGACCGTTCTCTCGGGGCACGAAGGATCTTGATGGGCACAGATCTCACGTTTCTTCTACTTAGGCGAGGGTTGAGGAGCGAAAGGATAGAAGTCGAGGATGATGTCATCCCGGTACGAGAAGTTGGGGAAGTCAAGCCGAGGCATCGGATACTGGGTGGTCGATGCCACGGCGACGAAATCGCTTTTCCTTACATAGGCCACTTCGAGTACCTCCGGAACGACGGAGTTACCGACAGCCTGTAGGTTGGAATTGTTGTTGCCATGCACGTGCGCCAGGTGAAACGTCTCATTCAGCTTCCGCAAAACCTTCGCCTGATTGTCGAAAGCGTCTCCCGTCTCCGTGCCGAACCCATGCAGCTCCATGACAAGCTGCTTGAAACGGCCCATGACATCGTCTGGAGTCGCCAGGAGACTGAGCCACTCGGCCCCTTCAACGTCCATTTTCAAAAGGAGGTTTTCCTTTTCCGCATGGCCGTTTTCCGCCACATGGCCCTGCAGTGAATTCAGATCGGCAGTACGGCGTGGACCAATGCCTTCCGGTTTCCAAGTGATGAGAGGAGAAGGATCCTCCTCCGGCAAGCCGCCGATGGTGTGGTCATACAGGTAGGCGCGGATGCGATTTTCCGCTACGAAATGGCTTTCAAATCCCATGTCGCTTCCGATGCCGTAGCTGTAGAGAACATCGTAATCTTGACCAGCGATCATAACGTAACCGCCATCATGCTCGGGGCCGAGTCGCTGTTTCTCGGCGCCAACAATGTCGACCGGCCGAAGTTCCACAAGCAGCTGCAATAATTGCGCTTCACTGATCGCCGCCGGCGAAGTTTTGACCCGACAAGAGGCCAACAGTGCCAGGCCGATGACCAGTACAAAGAGGTGGGTTTTTTTCATAAGGATTTTCTCCGAGATCAAACACACGCGCGGCGTGGGCCGCGCCTACGTCAAGCGCATGGAGGGTAGAACGGAGGCCCGGCTAACAACAAGCGCGGCGAAGAACAAGAAACGGGGAGAGGCACTGATTTTCACATCCCATCCGCTTATTATAGATGAAATTAGAATTTCCACCTCGAATCGCTAGCCCGCCTTTCTCACCACCTGACGAGGTGAAGTGCGTGAGAAAAATGGGCCAACCGGCCCCCCGGATCCTCCTGCTGGGCCCGACAAGAGCCGAGAATCGATGGGCCGAAACTGCCTGATATCAATCGAACTCCGGTTCTTGCAAAAATTTGACGGACTACAACACCTTCCGATACTATGAACCTGCGGGGTGGAGCAGTCTGGTAGCTCGTTGGGCTCATAACCCAAAGGTCGCAGGTTCAAATCCTGCCCCCGCAACCAACCCTATAGGCCGTTTGAACGCAACCCACTTCCCTCTGCATCCGACCGAGTTCCGTCACCGCCTTACAAGCACGGATTGTTGTGATCAGAGGGCGACATGAAGCGACAAGTGCGAGGGGCGCCGCGGCGCAGCAATCTTGGAAACCTCTCGCAACTCCAACATAACCTCGGCCACGTCGTAGCCCTCGCCGGAATACTGCTGTTCCCGATGCTGCCGCTTTTCGCGCAACCGTCCGAGCCCGGAGACCTTCGCGACTTACGAGCCCAAAGGATCGAGCAGCCGCTCGAGCTCGATGGACTGGTCAACGAGCCGCTCTGGCGCGAACTTGACGTTGCAACCGATTTCGTCCAGCAAAACCCCGATGAAGGTGAACTCTCGGCTGAGAAAACCGAAGTCCGCATCGGCTTCGACGACCGCAACCTCTACATCGCCATTATCTGTTTTGACTCCCAACCCGAGAACATCGTGGTCACCCAAAACCGCCGCGACGCCTCTCTCCGCGACACCGACTCGGTGCAGATTTTGCTCGACACGTTCAACGACGGCCAGAACGCGTTTATCTTCGGGACAAGTCCCACCGGTATCGAGTTCGATGCGCAGGTTTCCAAGGCCGGACAGACTCGGGGAGCAGCCGGCGGGCCCGCCCGGGCCGGGGGGCAAGGAGGCGCGCAACGGGGAGGCTCCTCCGCCCTCAATCTCAACTGGGACGGCGTCTGGCAGGTTCGCTCACAAATCACTCAGCGCGGCTGGGAAAGCGAAATCATCATCCCCTTCCGCACCCTGCGCTACAAACCCGGCGACGGGGTCTGGGGCCTGAACATCATGCGCAACCTGCGCAGAAGGAACGAACTCTCCTTCTGGTCGCCCATCTCCCGCGCGTTCCGCTTCACGCAGATCAGCATGGCCGGCTCGCTTTCCGGGCTGGAAACGCGCACGCACCGCAATCTGAAGCTTCTTCCCTACGTGCTGGGAGGTTTTTCGCAGGACTATCGCCGCACCGAAAACCAGTCCAGGTTCGAGCGTGACGCGGGCCTCGATCTAAAATATAGCCTCACGCCCGGCCTCACACTCGACGCCACGTTCAACACCGACTTCGCCCAGATTGAGGTGGACGATGAACAGGTCAACCTGACTCGCTTCGACTTGTTCTTCCCGGAGAAGCGCCCTTTCTTTCTCGAAAACTCCGGTTTCTTCGAGTTCGGCAGTCCCGGGGAAGTGGAGATTTTCTTTTCCCGACGAATCGGTCTCGACGAAGACCGCCATCCCGTGCCCATCGACGCCGGAGCGCGCGTCAGCGGCAAAATCGGGCCCTACCAACTCGGCCTGCTCAACATGCAGACCCGCTCGGTCGACGGCGCCGCCCCCGCGAACAACTATAGCGTCGCTCGCCTTAGCCGGGAATTGCCCAATCGTTCTTCAATCGGGGTGATCGGCGTGAGCCGGGAGGCGACCACTGATTTCCCAGACGCGCCGCGCTTCAATCGAACTTACGGGGCCGATGCCAACATCGGTTTCGGCAAGTTCGCGAACTGGTTCAACTACGTCGCCGAAAGCGAGACCCCAGGCCTCGAAGACAGCAACCACACCTATTCCAGTCGCTTTGAGTATGACGACTCAGGCAACGAATTCAGGCTCGGCTACCTCGAGGTCGGCCACAACTTCAACCCCGAGGTCGGCTTCGTACGCCGCGTCGGTTACCGTAAAGCAGATTACTTTTACCGCTATACGCATTACCCCAACACCGGCCGCATCCGCAGCGTCGAGCCGCACTTTTCCGGCCAGAACTGGTACACCTTGGGAACGAACGCCAAAGAGTCGGGTTTTGAGCACTACCATCTCGAGTCCCGATGGCAAGATGGCGGGCGCCTCGGGCTGGCCTGGAACCGTAACTTTGAACGCCTGGACGAGCCGTTTGAAATCCACCCCGACATCTCGGTCCCCGCGGGCCGCTACCAGTTCAGCGAACTGATCGCCAATTTCGGGACCGATCCGAGCGCTCCCCTCTTCCTCGGTGGCACTGCGGCTTCAGGAGGCTTCTACGACGGAACCATCCGCACACTCAATTTTCGCGGCGGGTATCGACGCGGCAAGAAGCTGACCTGGACGGGAAGCTGGGTCCGCAATTTCATCGACTTGCCGGTCGGCGACTTCAATACCGACCTCGTCGGGCTGCGCTTCAACTGGTCATTCACGCCGAAGAGCTTCTTTCAAACCTTCAGCCAATACAACAGCGTTACCGATGAGATTGGCCACAACATCCGGCTGGGGTTGCTCTCGACATCCAGCACGGGACTTTTTGTCGTCTTTAACACGGGCACAAGCACGCGCGACTTCTTAGATCCCCACGATGTCGAGCGGCGCACGATCTCCCGCGCCCTGTTCATCAAATTCACCCGCCTGCTGGACTATTAGCCGGCATTGCTCACCCGCTGACGGCGGTCGAAACACGCCCTACGCCCGGACCTCATCACACGAATAACCGCAAGAACAGAAAGATGGCGCCATTGGCCACCCAGCCAATGAGGCACACGCCGATAGCGCGCCCTGTACTCGTGTAGTCGAGCGCCTGCTTTACCGCAACAACGAAGGCGGCGAGCATCCACAGGTTGGCGATACCGAGCGCCAGCCAACCCAGCAGCGGAATGATCCCCAAAACGCGCACGATGCCTGGAGCCGCCGCAAACCCCGTTGTCCTTAGTAGCTGACCCCAGTCTGCCCGCGTTCGCGCTTCGGGAAGCAGCCGCGTGCCGATCAGGTAGGTCAACCCCGCCCAGACTAACCAGCCCAGCAGCGCGCCGACTACAGCCGCCAGAATCCCGGGACCACCACGCCCGATGTCGCCAATTCCGGCAGCCAAACTGGAGAGGATCACGACTCCCATCGCTTGGCCTATGGCCGTGGAATCCACCTCGACCTCTTCGTACGTGTGCACATTCAGCGTTGCGGCGCCTACCAATCGTTCCGTGAAAAATGCCATAGCGTTACACTCCCTCCGGTGAAGCCTCTGTCCGATTGTAAAGTAGTTGAGTCCCGGGGGGACAGTCGACCGAACGCCGAATCGCCTGTCGAGCCGGGGCCGTTGCCCAACGAGTGTCCGCTCTCCGAGGACAAAACATCCCAGGGGCGCCTGCGCCCTGCTTGTTAGAGACGGGATTGCGGGGGGGCGTATAATTTAGTGGAGAAGACGATTCGGATGCTCCTCTGCTTCCATCGCCGGATTCCCGGTTATGCGTTCGCTCTCGTGACCGCTGTGTCGTTTTGCGGATTGGCGGCGGCGGGCGCCAAGGATTCCGGGGCGAGGGTCGTGGGGTTCAATCGCGACATCCGGCCCATCCTCTCAGATAAATGCTTCGTCTGCCACGGCCCCGATAAGTCGACCCGGCTGAGCCCGCTGCGCCTCGACACGAAAGAGGGAGCCTTAGCCGATCTGGGAGGCCGCTTTGCCATCGTGCCGGGGAAGCCGGAGAGGAGCGAAGTCATCCGCCGCGTCAGCTCCGACAACGCGGCCCTGCGCATGCCGCCGTCCTATTCCGGCAAGGACAAACTCACCGAGCGGGAAATCGACGCCATCCGGGGCTGGATCGAGCAGGGCGCGAAGTGGGAAAACCACTGGTCATTCATCGCCCCGAAGCGTCCCGCGATCGCGGCGGTAGAAAACCGCGATTGGCCACGCAACCCGATCGATCACTTTGTGCTTGCGCGTCTGGAACGAGAAGGATGGGCTCCATCCACCGAAGCCGATCGCGCGACGCTGATCCGGCGCGTGACGCTCGATTTAACGGGACTCCCACCCACGCCGGCCGAGGTCGACGCTTTCCTGGACGACGACTCGCCGAACGCCTACGAGGCACTCGTCGATCGATTGCTGCGGTCGCCCCGATACGGTGAGCGAATGGCCGTTCGGTGGCTCGATGCCGCCAGATACGCCGACACGAGCGGCTATCAAAGCGATTCCGAGCGGTACATGTGGCGCTGGCGCGATTGGGTCATCCATGCCTTTAACGCCAATATGCCTTTCGATCAGTTCACTGTGGAACAGATCGCGGGCGACATGCTGCCCCATGCCACGCTAGACCAGATCATCGCCACCGGTTTCAACCGCAACCATCGCCAAAACGGGGAAGGCGGGATCATTCCCGAGGAGTACTTGGTCGAAAACGTGGTCGATCGCGTGGAAACGACCTCGACCGTATGGCTGGGATTGACGATGGGCTGCGCCCGCTGCCACGACCACAAGTACGATCCCATCAAGCAAAAGGAGTTCTACGAAGTCTTTGCCCATTTCAACAACATTCCCGAGCGCGGCAAAGCTTTTAAATACGGCAACTCGCCGCCGTTCGTGAAAGCTCCCACGGCGCCCCAAGAAACCCGATTGGCCGAACTTGACGACAAACTTGCAGCCGCGGAACAAAAGTTCGCCGAACTCGAGTCCGAGTTGGTTGCGGCGCAAGAAGTGTGGGAGGCGTCTTTGCTGGGTTCCGCACGAGTCGATTGGCTGCTCCGCGACCGGCTTGTGGTTCATCACCCGCTCGACGGCGACATCGCCGGCCTCCGGGTTGGAAAGCGTGTCAGACCCAAGCTGGAAGACGGCCAACCCCATTTTGTCCCAGGACGGTTAGGCGAGGCGGCCGCTTTCGACGGCAAGCGTTTCATCAATGCGGGCGACGTGGCGAACTTCGACTATACCGACAAGTTCACGCTGGCCGCTTGGATCTATCCCCAAGCACCCGACGGCGTCATTGTCTCGCGGGCGACCGAAGGGGAGGAGGGCGAGACCGGATACGGGCTCTACCTAAACGGCGGCAGAGTCCAGATCAACCTCTCCCAGCGCTGGATCGATGACGGTATACGCGCGGAAACCCGGGACGCCCTGCCGCTTAACGAATGGCATCACGTGTTGGTAACCTACGACGGCACCCGAGTTCCCAGCGCGTTCCGGGTCTACGTCAACGGCCGGCCCCAAAAGCTGAATCACCTGCTCGATGGCATCAACAATCCCATTCAACAGGATCAACCCCTGCGCATCGGCGCCAGCGGCTTTCCGAGGCCGCGTTTCCAAGGGCACATCGACGACGTCCGCGCCTACGACGTGGCGCTGACCCCGCGCCAAGCGGCGGTCGTCTCGACCGCGGAATCCGTTAGCGCGATTGCCCGACTTACTCCCGAGAAAAGAACCCCGCCGCAGTCCGATAAGATGCGGCTTTGCTTTCTCGACCAATACGCTCCCGACCGCATCCGGGAGACCTGGCGCGGACTCGCCGAGCTGCGGCGTGAACGCGAGCGATTCTGGGACGGTCTGCCGACCGTCATGGTGATGCGGGAGCTCGAACCGCGGCGTGAAACCTTTCAGCTCATTCGCGGCGCCTACGACAGCCCTGGGGAAAAAGTCACCCCGGATGTACCAGCCGTTTTCCCTCCTCTCCCGGAAACCCAAGAGAAGAACCGCCTGGCATTCGCCCGCTGGCTCGTCGATCCCGCGAACCCTCTGCCCGCCCGCGTAACCGTCAACCGCTTCTGGCAAATGTACTTCGGCATCGGCTTGGTGAAAACGGCCGAAAACTTCGGTTCCCAGGGAGAATGGCCGACCCATCCCGAGCTTCTCGATTGGCTCGCTACCGAGTTCATCCGTTCCGGCTGGGACGTCAAAGCCATGCAGAAGACGATCGTGACGAGCGCGACGTACCGGCAATCGTCCGGCCTGACGCCGCTGCTCATCGAGCGGGACCCCGATAACCGCCTACTGGCTCGCGGGCCCCGTTTTCGTTTGCCGGCACACGCGATTCGCGATCAAGCGCTAGCGATAGCCGGCCTGCTCGTTGAGCGGGTTGGGGGCCCGTCCGTGAAACCTTACCAGCCCCCCGGTCTGTGGAAGGAGCTCACCGGCCAAAACTATCGCCGTGATGAGGGAGACAGCCTTTACCGCCGCAGCCTGTACACCTTTTGGAAGCGGACATCCGCGCCGCCGGCGATGGTGACATTTGATTCGGCGCTTCGCGACACCTGTAACGTCCGCCAGACACGAACCAACACGCCGCTGCAGGCCCTGAACCTGATGAACGACGTCACCTACGTCGAAGCCTCGCGCTTGCTGGCGGAAAGAATGCTCGCCGAGGGAGGCGCGAGCCCGGAGGAGCGTGTCGCGTTCGGCTACCGGTTGGCGACGGCCCGAGAACCCAGCCCCGCAGAGACGAAGGTTCTAGTCGAGGGCTTCCGCCACCACTTGGACCGTTACCGGACCGATCGGACGGCGGCGTTGAAACTGGTCAGCGAGGGAGAACATCCTCGTAATCAGGCCCTCGAAGTCGCCGAACTGGCCTCCTATACGACCGTGGCGAGCCTCATTTTGAATCTCGACGAAACCATTTCCAAGCAGTAACCCGCGTTCGATTTATTGCTGTTGCATCCTTGCCGGCCCGCTTACTCACGAGTCTTCCCATTTGTAGTTGTAGCCGCGGCCGCTCGGGAGCGGCCGACCCGCGGGCCGACGAAATCGCTGACTGCCCCATCCCGAAGGCGAGGATTTTCACCACCGCCGTTGGCCCAGCCCAGCTCTTTCGGTTCCCACGGCAGAGCCGAAAGCCCCTCTGTGAACGCCCGATCCTTCGTCCCGAACAGTTTCGACCCCTCGAACACCGGGGGTAAGACCGTTGCGGAGCACCATCCGCGGAAGATAGAATTCAAGGACGTATCAAGCCCGCGCTGCGTGAACTGGCGGGGAAACGTCTCACCCTCCGGGCCCGACGCCGGTTAACCAGCCAGATCGAGAGATCCCATGGAAATCACAAAAGAGCAATTACTCAAGGCCTATCGCGAGATGAAAACCATCCGGGAATTCGAGGAGCGGATTCACGTTGAGTTCGCGACGGGAGACATTCCCGGGTTCGTGCATCTCTATGCCGGCGAGGAGGCGGTTGCCGTCGGCGTTTGCATGCACCTCGACGATAACGACAAGATCGCCAGCACGCATCGGGGTCACGGCCACTGCATCGCGAAGGGATGTGACGTCCACGGGATGATGGCTGAGATCTACGGCAAGAAAGATGGCTTGTGCGCGGGCAAGGGCGGATCGATGCATATCGCCAACCTCGAAGTGGGCATGATGGGAGCCAACGGTATCGTCGGGGGCGGCCCTCCCCTGGCCTGTGGCGCGGCGTTGGCGGCCAAGAAACTCGGCACCAAGGGCGTCGCCGTGGTTTTCGTGGGGGACGGGGGATCGAATCAGGGCACCACGCTCGAAAGCCTCAACCTGGCTTCGGTCTGGCAACTGCCCTGTGTTTTCGTCGTCGAGAACAATGGCTACGCCGAGGCTACGTCGAGCAAGTACTCGGTCGCCGGCGCCGACGTGGCCGAAAGGGCGAAAGGGTTCGACATGCCGGGAGTGACGGTTGACGGACACGACTTCTGCGCCGTCTACGACGCCGCGGAAGAGGCGATCGGCCGCGCCCGCGAGGGAGGCGGTCCGACCTTGATCGAATGCAAGGTCAATCGCTACTTTGGCCACTTCGAAGGCGACGCCCAAACCTACCGCGGTCCCGATGAAGTCAAGAATCTCCGCGAGAACCGGGACTGCATTGACAACTTGGCCCTCTCCCTCACCTCCTCCTCATTGGTGACTTCCGAGGAACTGGCGAAGATCGACGAAGAGGTGAAGGCTCTGATTGACGATGCCGTCACGAAAGCGAAGGCCGCGGCCGAGCCGGACGCTGAGGATCTGGAGACGGACGTGTATTCGGAGTACTGAAGGCCAGTCGCGCCGGCTTAGGCGGGAAGCTGTTGGGCAGACCGCCCTCGAGCCGAGTTGAGGCCGTGCAGGGAAACTAGGGTCTGTCGCAGCAGTGTACCGACCGCGATCCGCGTTTTGAGTAACCACAGGAGGGAAGCATCGATGGCTAGAAAAATCACCTTTCAAGAGGCTATAAAAGAAGCTCTAGCCCAGGAGATGGAGCGCGACGAGTCGGTCATCGTGATGGGAGAAGACGTCGCCGGCGGCAGTGGCGCCGATGGCGAGATGGACGCCTGGGGCGGTCCGCTCGGAATTACCAAGGGGTTGTGGAGCAAGTTTGGTGATCGCGTTATGGACACGCCGATCAGTGAATCGGCGTTTGTCGGCGCGGCCATCGGCGCGGCCACGGCCGGGTTGCGGCCAGTCGCGGAGCTAATGTTCATCGATTTCATGGGCGTCTGTTTCGACCAGATTTTCAACCAGGCGGCGAAGTTCCGCTATATGTTCGGCGGCAGGGCGGTCACCCCGGTGGTCATCCGCACCATGTTCGGGGCCGGCCTTCGCGCCGCCGCGCAGCACTCGCAGTGTCTCTACCCCGTCTTTACCCATATTCCGGGGCTGAAATGCGTGGTTCCCTCGACGCCGTACGACGCCAAAGGCTTGCTGACGCAAGCGATCCGCGACGATGACCCGGTCATCTTTTGCGAGCACAAGGCGCTGTATCAGATCGAAGGGGACGTGCCCGAAGAATCCTATACCTTGCCTTTCGGAGAAGCGAACTACGTGCGGGAAGGCGGAGACGTCACGGTCGTAGCGTTGGGACGAATGGTGCACATGGCCTCGGAAGCCGCGGAGGAGTTGGCCAACGACGGCATCGAGTGCGAAATCATCGACCCGCGAACCACTTCGCCGCTCGATGAGGACACCCTTCTCGAAAGCGTGGAGAACACCGGCCGGCTCGTGATCGTTGACGAAGCGACGCCGAGGTGCAACATGGCGACCGACATTTCCGCGCTGGTCGCCCAAAAGGCGTTTGGCGATCTCAAGGCGCCGATCAAGATGGTAACCGCTCCTCACACGCCGGTGCCGTTCAGCCCGGTTCTCGAAGACATCTACATCCCCGATTCGGGCAAGGTGGCGACGGCCGTTCGCGAGGCCATGGCGTACAAGGTATGAGCACGCCGCCGATCCATAAAGTGACCATGCCCAAGTGGGGGCTCTCGATGACGGAGGGCAAGGTCGTCGCTTGGCTCGTCGAGGAAGGGGCGGGGGTAAGCCCCGGCGTTGAAGTCGTGGAAATAGAAACGGAAAAAATCGCCGGCGGTTTGGAGGTCACCGAATCGGGCGTCTTGCGGAGGGTGGCGCAAGTGGGCGAGACGGTGCCCGTTCAAGGGCTGCTGGGGGTAATCGCCGACGCCTCGGTTCCCGCCGCGGAGATCGAGATTTTTGTTGCTGATTTTCAGGCAAGTTTCGTGCCCCCGGAGGCCGACGAGGAAACGGTCGGCCCGGTGCCCGAAACTGTCGACGTCGAGGGCAGGACGCTGCGTTACCTGCGGCGGGGCGAGGGTGGTGATCCGGCCGTTCTGATTCACGGTTTCGGCGGCGACCTCAACAACTGGCTGTTCAATCACGAGGCTTTGGCCGCGACTCGTACCGTCTACGCTCTCGACCTTCCCGGACACGGCGGTTCGTCCAAGCAAGTCGGGGAGGGAACCTTGGGCGAGTTCACAAAAACCCTGAGCGGATTCATGGACGCCGTCGGCGCGGAGAAGGCCCACTTGGCCGGCCACTCGATGGGCGGCGCCGTTGCGCTGGACTTTGCGCTGGCCCATCCGGGGCGGGCGCTCTCGCTCGCCCTGATCGCCTCCGCCGGACTGGGCGCGGAGATCGACGACGACTATATCGAAGGCTTTGTCACCGCCGGCCGCCGCAGGGACATCAAGCCCCACCTCGAAAAGTTGTTCGCCGATTCGGGGCTCGTGGGGCGGCAGCTCATCGACGACATTCTCAAGTACAAGCGCCTCGACGGCGTGGACTCAGCCTTGCGGGCAATCGCCGATCAGTTCTTTCCTGGGGGCGAGCAGTCAGCGGTCTTGGGCGGGCGGCTGGGTGAGTTGTCGATACCCGTTCAAGTCATTTGGGGATCGGAAGACCGAATCCTACCTGCCTCCCACGCAAAGGGACTTCCCGCCAACACTAAAATCCAGATCATTCCGGGAAGCGGCCACATGGTGCAGATGGAGGCCGCCGCCGAAGTCAACCGGGCCATCGTTGATTTCTGGGAGTAGTTCGGGCTAGCAGCCCGTGGCAAAAGTAGATGTCGCGAAAAATCGGGTACAGCCAGCCAATTCGCTTCAGGTGAAGTTCTTTGTTTCCAGGGCCATGATGGCGGGCGAATTGGTGGCAGTCCCCATTTTTCTCTCCCGTGCGACTTTTGCCACGGGCCTCCCGCTTTTCTCACCACGTGGCCGGCTCCCCCAAACCGATCTGAGCGTCACGGGCGAAACTTCTTAAGACCTGCAATGACTTAGGGCCTCCGGTCGAGGGTAACTTTGGTCCCGGAGGGTAAGATGAAACCAGCAGGTCGGCGGACCAGTTTTGAGTCGGACCCAAAGGCTGGAAAGGAAAATACCAAACAAACCCGATTTTTCATAACCAACAGGGAATAAACGGGTTACAGTAGATTCCTTAGAACGAATGGGCAGTCGGCTCAGCAAGACCTGACCAGCGGCCCCAGCGGGGTCCGACGAGACCTCGACCTGAGGGCCGGTGGCGGGAGGAGAGCCACAGGAACAACGACAAACTGTCGGTGGCAGCGAACCACCGGAGCAGTGGAAAAGCTAAGCAACGAAATTACCAAACAAAGCCAATGTCTAGTAACCCACATTAATTCAGTAGCTTGCATGGTTTGCAAGCGGCACCGGCCCAGCGCTGCGGGGCTAGCTGAACATAACCGCGCAGAGCGGCGGACGTAAGCCGGCGCGCCCGTGCCCTGACGGGCACGGCTCCGATGATCTCGTCGCGAGGGTGCGCGTGAGCAGGGGAGCAAGCCTGGAACGCTAGTGACAGGCCAACTATCCAGCGCGACCGTGGCGTACCGCTGAAGGGCTGCCTCTAAAGGAGACTAACTAAACGGCCTTTCCGGACAATGTCCACCTAAGCCGAAATCAGGGCCGCGGACTGGGGTTGTCCCAGGACTGTACGAGACGGTCTAACTCCGCCAATCGCTCGAGCAATCCGGGCAGTAGATCAAGTCGCAGCGCGTTCGAGCCGTCGGAAAGGGCGCGCTCGGGCGCCTCGTGGACTTCCATGAAAACGGCGTCGGCGCCCGCCGCCACGCCGGCTCTCGCCAACGGCTCGATGAACTGGGGTTGACCCCCACTCGCACCCTCTTGCGCGCCCGGCAGTTGCAGGCTGTGGGTAACGTCGAAGACGACCGGATAGCCCATCTCCCGCATCATCGGGAGGCTGCGGAAATCCACCGTCAGATTCTGATAGCCAAAGCTGGTGCCGCGCTCGGTCAACAGGATCTTGTCGTTACCGGTGGCAGCCACTTTCTCGGCGGCGAAGCGAATTTCCGAAGGCGAGAGAAACTGGCCTTTCTTGATGTTCACGACCCGTCCGCTGCGCCCCGCCTCCGTCAACAGATCCGTTTGCCGGCAGAGAAAAGCGGGGATCTGCAGTACATCGCAAACTTCCGCCGCCGCGGAGACCTGTCCGACTTCGTGTACGTCGGTCAGAACGGGGAGTCCGGTCTGCTTCTTGACCTCCCCCAGGATGCGAAGACCCTCGCTGAGACCGGGGCCGCGATAGGAGGCTTGGCTGGTACGGTTGGCCTTGTCATAGGAGGCTTTGAAAATCACGGGCAGGCCAGCTTCGCTGGCCGCCCACCGCACCGATTGCGCCGTCCCGATCGCATGTTCTTCCGACTCAATCACGCAAGGACCGGCGATCACCGCCAGGGGGCAACCGTTTCCAACTTTCACCGCACCGATGCTGACCGCGCTCATAATCAGGGTGCTTCGCCTTGCCAACTGTCCGCAACGACGATGGCGGCAGACCGCTCGCTTGCGTTCGCGGCTCCAATTCGCGGCGGCTGCCCGGCCGGGCCGCTACTCCACGGCGCGCAGCCGAAGGAATTGTTCCGCTTCCGCTTTTTGCTCTTCCGCCTGTCGGCCAAGCGCCCGCTGATAGGCAGCTCCGACAAAAGCGCTGAAAAGGGGCTGCGGCTCGAGAGGTTTCGATTTGAACTCGGGATGGAACTGGCAGCCCAAAAACCAGGGGTGATCCCGGAGCTCGCAGATTTCGACGTAGGTTCCGTCCGGCGTTTCGCCGGAGACGATCATGCCGCGGGCTTCGATCGCCTCTTTGTATTCGAGATTGAATTCATAGCGGTGGCGATGCCGCTCGCTGATTTCCCTCCGCCCATAGGCTTGCTCGGCCAAGCTGCCCGGGGCCAGCCGGCAGGGCCAAGCGCCCAGCCGCATTGTGCCGCCGAGGTCCTCGACGCCTTTAAGTTCGCGCAGCTTGAAAAAGATGCGATGCGGCGTCGCCGGGTCGAACTCGGTCGAATGAGCCTTCTCTAGTTCGCAGGCGTGCCGGACGAACTCGATCACCATGGTCTGCATGCCCAAGCAAATGCCGAAGTAGGGAATTTTCTCCACCCGGGCGTAGCGGATCGTTTCGATCATTCCTTCGATTCCTCGAATGCCGAATCCGCCGGGCACCAGGATGCCGTCGAGGTCGCGCAATTGCGCGTGCGCGCTGGAGCGGTTAATATCTTCCGCCTCCACCCAGCGGATGACCACGCGAGCGCTGTGAGCCAGCCCGCCGTGCAACAGCGCTTCCCGCAGACTCTTGTAGGAGTCTTCATACCCTACGTATTTGCCGACGATGCCGATCGTCACTTCCCCTTGGGGATTTCGCAGGCGCTCAAGCATCTCTTCCCAGGCTTTTAGATCGCGCGGCCGCGCATCGATGCCTAAGGATCGGAGGATAATCTCGTCCACCCCCTCCTGGGCAAAACTGAGAGGGACTTGATAAACCGAATTCACGTCCCGCGCGGCGACAACCGCCTCGCGTTCGACATCACAAAACAGGGCGATCTTCTCTTTGAGCTCGGGGGATAAATCGGTTTCCGTCCGGCAGAGCAACAGATCGGGCTGGATACCGATGCCGCGCAGCTCTTTCACGCTGTGCTGTGTGGGCTTGGTCTTGAGCTCGCCGGCGGCCGCGATCCAAGGAACGAGGGTGACGTGCACGAAAACACAGTGCTCCCGGCCCAGCTCGTGCCTCATCTGGCGGATGGCCTCCAGATAGGGCAGGGACTCAATGTCGCCGACCGTCCCGCCGATTTCGACAATCACGACGTCCACGTCGTCGGTCGAGACTTTCTGGATGGCGCCTTTGATCTCGTTGGTGACGTGGGGAATCACCTGTACGGTCTTGCCCAGATAATCTCCCCGCCGCTCTTTGGCCAGGATGCGTTCATAGATCCGGCCGCTGGTCCAATTGTTCGCCCGTGTGAGTCGCGCATGCGTGAAGCGCTCATAGTGGCCCAGATCCAGGTCGGTTTCCGCGCCGTCATCGGTGACGAAAACCTCCCCGTGCTGGAACGGGCTCATGGTGCCCGGATCGACGTTCAGGTAGGGGTCGAATTTTTGGAGCGTTACCCGCAGACCCCGGCTCTCGAGCAAGTAGCCGATCGACGACGCCGCTATGCCCTTGCCCAGCGAAGAGACAACTCCGCCCGTCACGAAGATGTATTTCTTCACGGTGTCCATGGCCTAGCCCGCATTTCTCGCTACCTGACAGTCGAAGCAGGCGATAGCAGTCCGCGGTGGAAGCGAAGGTCGGAAAAAATCAGGTACAGCCAGCCAATTCGCTTCAGGCCAAGAGGCTTGTTTCGAGGGCCGTGATGGGGGTCGAATTGGTGGCAGTCCCCATTTTTCGCTCCCGCCCGACCTTTGCCACGAGCTGCTAGGCCGGCCATTGCTTCGCTGCGCTTGCCGGCCGTGGTCGACGCAGGGTTCCACTATGCCCGAGCCAGCTAAGAAACCGGGTGCCGAGCGGCGCACGCCTACTACGGACGGGTCTCTCACGCACTTCTCCTCGCCTTGTCGTGAGAGCGGGCTAGCCGCCCTGGGCGTCAGGCGCCGGGCGATGCCTTGCATGATGACCCACGGGAATGGGCAATCATTCGTTTGGGTTCGCAGGGAAGGAGGATAGTGGGACACGTCCGGCGCTTGCCGCCGCGGGATTTCGCAACGGGTGACAGCGGTTGGCCAAGCCGGTGCAGGCTTCACGTCAGCGAGCACGTAAGCTAAATTCTAGCACAGGTTTAGGCCGCTTTTCTCGCCGCTTGGCCAGACGAAATGCATGAGCGATTGGTCCGTAGCAGGCGCACGCCGCTCGGCGTCGGGTTGGTTGAACGGTGCGGGCGGAGTGGAACCCTGCGTCGACCACGGCCGGCAAGCGCAACGAAGTAATGGCGGCTATTGCGTGCTTGTGTCAGGTTGTGAGAAAAGCGGCTTAGGTCTGGCTTAGGTCGTATGTTAAAATCAGGATGGCTTTTCCCCGAGTCAGCGGCTTTCGCGCCTTTCTTCGCCGGGGAGGTGTTGTGGGAGTGAGTTTGTCAGCAGTGTTTGGGGGCTCGAAAACGATTCATGGAGCGTCGTGGTTGCTCATGGCGGCGCTGCCCGCTTTTGCCGCCGACGCCAAGATTTCCCTCAAGAACCGCGCTCCTGAACCCTCCCGACCCGAACTCCCGACGCGAGCGTCAACAATCAAGGTTGACGTACCGCTGGTGCTCATCAACGTGACGGTCACCGACCCCATGGGGCGCTTTGTCACGGGGCTGGAAAAGACACATTTCAAAGTACTCGAGAACAAAGCTACCCAGCAGATCACGCAGTTCGGCGCCGAGGACGTGCCCTTGTCGCTGGGCATTGTCTTCGACGCCAGCGGCAGCATGGGTCACAAGATGAGCAAGGCCCGCGAGGCCGTGGCGCAGTTCATGAAGACCTCCAACCCCGAGGATGAGTTCTTTCTCGTGCAGTTCAACGACCGCCCCAAGCTGATGATCGGCTTTACGAACAGCCTGGAAGAAGTTCAGAATCGCCTCACTTTTACACAATCAAAAGGGCGCACCGCGCTGCTCGATGCCGTCTACCTGGCCATCAGCAAGATGAAAGAAGGCGTGAACGGGAAAAAGGCCCTATTGATTATCTCCGACGGCGGCGACAACAGCAGCCGCTATACGGAACGCGAAATCAAGCGTTTGGTCAAAGAAGCCGATGTTCAGATATACGCCATCGGCATCTTTGAGCCCATGGCCAGCCGAGGGCGCACGCCCGAAGAACTTGCCGGCCCGGGCCTTTTGAGCCACATCGCCGAGCAGACCGGGGGCCGCCAATTTCCCGTCGAGAACATCAACGAGCTGCCCGACGTCGCGGCCAAAATCGGCATCGAGCTCAGGAACCAGTATGTCTTGGGTTACGTCCCTAGTAATCAGGAGAAGGACGGCAAATGGCGGCGCGTGAAAATCGTCACGAAAAAGATCCGCGGCATGCCGCCGCTCCGCGCGCACTACCGCTTGGGATACTATGCCCCGACCCGCTAGACAGCGCGGCTTCCGTCGATTAGGACAGCAACGAGTTTGAAGAAAGCAGGCATTTCCTCCTTGACAACGGCGCGGCGATCTTCGCCTGCCCGTTTGCTTCTCACGGTTGCCGTGTGCCTGCCGGCCTTCTCCCTACTGAGTCCGGCCCAAAGCCGCGTAGCGAGCGTGCGTCAAGACGACCCGGGTCTCATCTTCCGCGCGGGCACGAAATTGGTGGTGCTGCACACGACGGTGCTCGACAAACAGGGGCACTTCGTCACCGACCTGCCCAAGAGCACGTTCAAGGTCTACGAAGACAACGTTCCGCAAACGTTAAAGAAGTTCCTGCGCGAGGATATTCCCGTCTCGCTGGGTATTCTGGTCGACAACAGCGGCAGCATGCGCGGCAAGCGTCAGAGCGTCAACACCGCGGCGTTGGATTTCGTCAAGGCGTCGAACCCCGACGACGAGGTCTTCATCGTGAATTTCGATGACGAAGCCTTTCTTGACAGCCCGTTCACCAGCGACCTGCTGCGTCTGCAGGACGCCCTGCAGCGCATCGATTCCCGCGGGGGCACCGCGCTCTACGACGCCATCGGCATGTCGTTGGACTACCTCAAGGAGAAGGCGAAATGGGACAAGCGCGTGCTGGTCATCGTCACCGACGGCACTGACAACGCCAGCCGTACCGATAATACGCTCGAGGCGCTGGTCCGCGTGCTGCAAGGGAAAGAAACCGTGGTCTACGCGGTGGGCTTGCTGGGCGAGGAAGCGCCGCGAGAAGCCAAGCGCGCCGCGCGCGCTGTCCGACACATTGTCCGCGCCACCGGGGGCGCGGCTTTCTTCCCGGAAACCTTGCACGAGGTCCGCGCCATTGTCCAGCAGATTGCGCAAGATATTCGCAATCAGTACGTGCTGGCCTACACGCCACAGGATACGTCGCGGACCGGCTTCCGCGGCGTCGAAGTCGTCCTCAGCGGAAAGGCCAAGAGGCTGCGGGTCAGGCACCGGCCCGGGTACTACCTTGAATAGCGCCCAGCGTTCACCCCGGCGGCCCGGTTGGAAACGCGCGCCCGGTATCTTCCCGAAGTCGGCCGCCGCCGTTCGCTTTCTGTGGACCAGTACTGGAGGTTACCGGCTGCGTCCCTGGGTTAGCCCCTACCTGCGATGGCGCATCGAGACGTATTGGGGTTGGCCTGTCCGAGAGATCAACGCTCGAAGGTTCTGGAGCTTCACCTGGCGGCAGCGCCGTCCGCTGGGCCGCTTCCTGTGGTGGGCGGGTGAAATGGGATCACAAAAACGCCATCGTCTTGATGCCTGAGATCTCAAAGGGTCTGCGGCAGCGCATGTTGCGGCAGGCGACCCGATCGTCCTTGAGCACCATATAAGACTGCGCCTTGGCAAAACGGGCTCGGTCGCGCTCATCAGCGCCCCGGGGCAGTTTCTGCCTCTTTTCGCGCACCAGCCAACGCAGCCCGTATTCGGCCACCTCCCGGCAATAAGGACAGTTCAGCTGCGCCGGCTTGGTCGTTTCCGACTCTTGGTAATAGTCTTGCTCCCGCATCGCCAACCTCTCTAGCAAGAAGCCCGTGCTCGGTTTACAGTTTAGCTCGAATCGGTCCCGGCAGGCGCGGCATCGGGTTAACCCGCATTTCTCACCACCTGACGGTCGAAGCACGCCATAAGCCCGCCATTACTGCGTTGCGCTCGCTCACCGTGCTCAGCGTGCTGTTCAAGTACGCCCGCATGATTCAAGAAATGCGGCGCTGAGCGGCGCGCGCCTTGTACTGACGGGCTCAGCATTTTCTCATCGAAGGATGAGCCTGAAGACGGGGGTTGGGGCTTTTTGAGTCGCTGGGGCTCCTTTCGGGCTTTTTGATTTTGAGTTTTGGGAAGGGGAGAATCGTCGTCGGGGTTGTGGGATTGTGGGAATCGCGGAGCGATTTCCAAGGGCGGTGGGAAACGAAGGGAAACCTGGTTTTGGTTTTCCTCGTTTTCCATCGCCCGTCATTTCCACAGCCCTCTTCCTGCTGTTCAGCACGGCGTGTTCGCGGAACGGAAACTGGCAAACAGCTTCTGCTTGGCTCGCTGCATCCGGCGGGCCGCCGCCGTGTCGCTTTCGGCCTGGGCAATGCGGCCCAGAGCCTCCAGCCTCTGCCCTGGCTTGAGATAGCTGGCGGCCTCGGGCAACTTCTCGAAAGATTCCCAAGGCGTCTGGTAGTGGCGGTACACCCGCTTCTGCTTGCCTTTGGCGTCGGTCTTGATCTCGGGCTGTCCGCAGGGCCGGTGGAAGTTCAAATAGGGATTGAAGTGCTGTTGGTAGAAGCGCTGGATGCGCCCCGCGTGCGGCGCCGCGATGTACGTATATCCCATGTGTTTGCGGATCACCGCGCCGTTTTTCGATTCCACCAAGCCGTTGTCGTTGGAGTGCCGCGGACGCGACTTGGTCTGTTCGATCAGCAGCTTGTTCAATAGCTTCTCCACCGTGCGATTGAGGAACTCGCTGCCGTTGTCGGAATGGAAGCCGCGGATACGAAAGGGAAACTGCTCGATCATGGCTTTCAGCAACGGCTCCAGCCAGGCTTCACTGATCGCGGGCGTGGCGCCGACCACTTGCCACTGGGTGACTTCATCCACGGCATTGATGTGGTAGACGCCCTTGACGCCATCGCGATCCCCTTGATGCACCGTATCCACTCGCAGAAAGCCGGGTTGGCCTTGCGGGTCGGGCCGGCGCCGCTCGCCGATCGACACCGCCGTGGGCCGGGTCTTGGTGAAATGCAGCCGCCGCTGGCGGTAGGCTCTGCGCCGCCGCAGGCGATAGATCTGGGCCACCGAGATCCCCGCCAGCCGCTCGTATTCGCGCTGCTGGTACTGCTGGTATTCCCGCTCGAGGATCTTGCGCGTGGCCGGGCCGCTGAGGGTTTCGTGGGCCTCGTCCACCGCCGCCAGCAGTTCGACGTCGGCGGGCGTGTACTTGCGGGCAAAGCGATGCCGCCGGTAGCGGGCGGGTTGGAGTTCTCCGCCCTGCCGGTACTGCTGGATCAGCCGCGTGATTTGCGCCCGGCTCAGTCCGGTCATCTTGACCAGATACTGCCGCAGCAGCCCTTTGTCGGCGCGGTTTTGGCGGCTGTAGCCGTGCTGGCGAAGCGTGCGCGCCACCCACGTGTAGATCTCGGCCCGCCCTTTGCCTTTGAATCGAATCTCCTCGCTGGAGTGGAGAAACTGCTGGATCTGTTGCAGGTTCAGCTTGCTGGTGTTTTGCACTTGGATAGTCAATTCCCAGCATGCCCACTCCCCGATCCTTCAGGCTCATCTTGTGTGAGAAACAAACTCCTCGTTCAGACTCATCTTGCATGAGACAAGACTGGCTCACGCACTTCGCCTCGCCACCTGGTGAGAAAAGCGGGTTGGGTGGCCGCTGCTAGAGAGAGTTCCCACGGACGCGGCGTATCGCCGGCGGGCTGATCGCCAGCCGCCTTCGCCGCGCTGCAACTCCGCCTGCTTGAGAACCCAGCCGCGGATGACCTGGTAGCCGGCGTCTTCGGCTTCAAAGCGCTGGCCCCCCTGGTGGCCATCCTCCTCGCCCGTTTGTACGTTGAGCGGTTTTCGCAGGAACTTGCTCCGCTCAAGCTCGCGCAGGTTGACGCGCTCCTGCATCTTTCGATAGTTCTCAAGCAGTTTATCGGGAGGGATATAACCCGCGGCGTCGGGCGGCTCGAGATAAAGCGTCGGGACCCGCCCGGGTACGCCGTGGCAAGAGATGCATGCCTTGCTGTCTTTCGCGTGGATCTTGGTCATTTCGGCGAAGACGTAGTCCCGAAAGTGCAAGATGTCCTCGACAAAGTCGTCGCTGGGATCTAGACGCCGCCCATCGGTTCCTTGGGGCGGTTCTTGTTCAGTGATCAGTTTGCGAAGTTGCGCGCCGTAGATCTTGTCGTCGCTGTTCAGGATGTTTTGGATGCTTTGGCGCAGCTTGAAATTGGTCTCGTGCTCGACGTAGACCGCCAGGGCTTTGCGGACTTCCGGATTGCGGCGCAGCGCTGTCTTGTTGGCCAGCTTCACCGCCAGCTCGCGGGTTTCCTCGGGCTTGTCTGCCGCGAACCACGAATTGAACATCCCTATGATCTCGTCCTTGGCAGCGGTGACGGGGTCGATCACATCCACGCCGCACTCGTCTTTGGTGAAAAGAGGCCCGCTGCCGTCGTCAGGGATGATCTTGACGTAGTCGATGCCGAAGATGTAACGCGGTTCGGCACCTTCCAAGTCAGTGGCTGGAGCTCGTGGTAGAAGTTAGGTTCGGCGAAAAATGGGCCTGCCGGGACTGCCACCGATTTTCGCTTCCGCGGCTACTTTGTTTCCGCTAAGGTTGGACAATGAGATTCGGTGACTGTCGCCGCAGGACCGCCGTCTACGCAAAGACCAGCCCTGAAACACTACGCTATACCGCGCATTGAAAGGAGTCGACCCATGCCCGACCGGAAAGTCCCCTCGAAAATCGACACCGAGCAACTGACGAAGGACGCCTTCAAACACTGCCTGTTTCCCCTTACGCAGATGGAAACCGTCCGCGAGGAGGGTCTCAACATCTACGCCAGAGGCGAGGGCGTGGAGCTCACCGACATCTACGGCAAAACCTACATCGACATGATGGCGTCGCACACGCGGGCGAATACCTTAGGGTACGGCAACAAGGAGATCGCCGGGGCGGTCTACGAGCAGCTTGCTACTCTGCACCACATCGGAACCAACAACAATCTGGGTGAGCCGACCATTCGTCTGGCGACAAAGCTGGCGCGGCTTGCACCCGGCCGCCTGTCGAAGACCATGTTCGTCAGCGGCGGGTCGGAAGCTGTTGAGACGGCTATCAAGCTAGCCAAGCAGTACCACGTCAACCGCGGCGCCAAGCCTAGGGCGAACAAAATCATCTCCCGCTGGTTCGCCTATCACGGCGCCACCATGGGAGCGCTGGGGGCCAGCGACTGGCTGGGGGTACGCCACATTTCCGAACCCGGGGTGCCGGGCTACTCGTTCATTCCGGCGCCGACCTGTTACCGCAACCCGTTCGGTATCGACGAGGAAGCCTACGGAGAATTCTGCGCTCAGTATCTAGAGCAGCAGATCCTGCACGAGGGGCCCGAATACGTGGCCGCCTTCATCGCCGAGCCTCTCATGCAGGCGAATGGCGTGCACATCCCACCACCCGGGTACCTACAGCGAGTGCGGGAGATCTGCGACAAATACGAAGTCCTGTTCATTGTGGATGAGATCATCACCGGCTTTGGAAGGGTCGGGGAATGGTTCGCGTCGATCCACTTTGGTATCGAACCGGACATCATGACGTCCGCCAAGGCACTTACGGCCGGTTACATACCCATGGGCGCCGTGATCACGAAGCCCGAGATCGCCGACGCCCTGCCGATCTTCCGCCACGTCCACACCTTCAGCGGCCATCTGGCCGCGGTGGCGGCCGCGAATGCCACCATCGCCATCTGCGAACGCGAAAATCTCATCGCCCGAGCCAAAGAAAACGGGGCCTATTTTCTTGATGCCTTGAAGACCGCGCTGGAGAAACATCCCATTGTCGGACAGGTGCGCGGCCTGGGGATGTGGGTGGCCGTCGATCTGACCGCCGACAAGAAGACGAAAGCGCCCTTTACCGACGAGACGGTGAACGCCGTGGTCCGGCGCATGCGGGAACTAGGTGTTCTGGTGTGCTCAAACGGGACGGCGTTTGAGCTGGCGCCGCCCCTGATCACCGAACGCAAGGAACTGGACCGAACCGTTGAGGTCTCCGCGCAGGCCATCAACGGCGTGGCCAGGGCCCGCCATCTCGCCTAGCCCATACTAGACCGGTCTAGTATTTATTGGCGACCGGCATCGGCCTCCAACTCGGCGAGGTCGAAACGGTAGAACGTGATCTCGCCGTACCGGACAGCCGCATCCTTTGCTGTCTCCACCACCAAAGCGATCGTGCCGTCGGCCAAACGTTGCATAACCGAATACGCGGCGAATCCGTCGTTGAATTGAACCGGATTGATGAAGCTCTTTCCTTCGTCGTAGCTAGTCCAGACCGTGATGTGGCTGCGGTCGAGGCCGCTTTCCCCGCGTGGTCCGGAAAAAAGGATCCGATTGCGGTCATCCGTGGCGCGTTTCGCTGAATAGCGGACCATAGAGCCGTCTACCGGTGTGATGGGTATCTCGTCCGGCCTGTCGGGTCCCCAGGTCACTCCGCCATCGGTGCTGAGATGGCGGCGGCGGAAATCGCCGCTGTTTTGCCGTGCGTCCAGCAGCACTCGGCCGTCGATCAACTCGACGACTTCATCCTCGTTGGCATCGGGTCCCGGTGTGGTGTTGCCGACATGCCAGCTCTTACCGTGGTCGTCGGAATAGTAGACGAACGGCTCGACCGTAACCGGTCCGTCCGGCGTGCTTGAACCGCTGCGCTTGGCTGGAATAATCAGCCGGCCATTGCGCGATTCCTCGCCGTTTTGCCATTGAAGTTGGATGCCGTTACCCGGACCGGGCTCGGCTTGCCGCCAATAGAGGCCGTCGCTGGTCTCGCGCGGCTCGTCCGGGTAGACAACTTGCTTACGCTCCGACCAGGTCTGGCCGTTATCGGTACTCGAACGGACCCAGACGAGGTGGTTGCCGTCCTTGGGGTCCGTACTTTGACCGTAGGCCACGGTAAGGGGCGCGATGTCCGGCCATTGCCCGTAGAACAAGAACACAGTCCCGGTTTTCGCGTCGAGCACCGGAGTCGGGTCAGCGTAATCGAGTAGGTCGCCGTTTGGGCGGAATCCCGAATCGATGACGACCATCGGCTGCCAGGTTCGACCGTTATCGGTACTCCGCCGCATGACCAGATCGATGGGGGCGTTCTCATCGCGACGCGGGTCACTGCCTTTCCCGCGACGCCCCTCGGCAAAGACCAATACCGACCCATCCTGCGTAACGACCATGCCCGGAATGCGGAAAGCGTGGTAGCGGTCCTGCTGCGTGACATAGCTTCCCTTGGGAGAAACGAACGGTACTGACACCGAAACGACTTCAGCGGCTGCCTGGAACGAGGCCCAGGTTGACAGGATCACAGATATAACGACACTACGAACACGTCTTCTCGACGGCGACATGTTTGGCTCCCTGGCGGCGGTCCCCAGCGCTGAAGCGCAGTCTCTCGGAAACAACCGCATCTTATAGCTTAAGCGGATTCATCCGTCTCGCGTTCGAGCCATTCTATTGTTTTACGGATCGTCACTTGCAACACGTGCGGGCCGGCGAGTTTGTGGAGATCGGCTTTGCGACCGAGCTTTTGGCGCGTTTGATGGACTCCCGACGGCCGCCGCCGAGGGTAATGATCCCATTCACTGACCTGCCCCCTGTTGTCGTCGATCCGCTGTTGTGGGCGCTCTGCTTCAGCGACGTAGGGAATGAGGTATCGCACGTCCGGTGCGCATTTCGGACGAATAGTCGCCCACTCGGAAACAACCGCAAACCTGGGCAGGCAGCCCGCGGTGGGCGAACGGTCGGTAACCGCCCCGGCTTGGCCCGAACATCACCATAAGCACTGGTCAACAGTGGGACTGTTCCCATCAGGAACGGCCTTATGGCGTGGATTAACAGCTTCGGATTAGCGGGCCTGCAGCAAAGCGCGCACGAGCCGCTCGGCGAGGTTTGCCGAGGCCTGTTGCAGCGCCTTTTTGCCGGCCATCTCTCCTGACAGGTCCACGGCAACCTCGGTCTGTCGATCCACCGCAACTACAGCATGGGTTTTGCGGTCCACTGCTTTGATCTCGACGCGCCCGCTCGCCGAGACCAGATTTCCCCGCCGGGAGCCCACTTCGCTGAACGCCTCTCCGGCGACCTTAATGTCCGGATCGAGCAGGTCGCCCGGATACACCCGCAACGCGATACGGCCGGCCGCGTGCCAAGGCTTGTCGTGACCTCGGCGTGACCGAACCCGGAGCTCGAAGTTTGTCTCTCGTTGGACTGCGGGAAGCGGGACGGATAGATCGAGCTCGATCCCAGAATGCGGCGAAGGGTTCGACGGGAGTGGAACTTCGAGCTCGGCGCCGATGGGAACCGAGAGGTTGGAAGTCAACTGCACCAACTGTGCGCGGAGGTTGATCCCTTCGACCTTAAGCGCGTGGACGAGGACAGGTACCGCGACGGTCTGGCCCCCAAAGAGCCGAAGGGCCTCCGGTCGGCTCGGCCGAGCGATGACCAGAGCAGGCCCGCCAAACGACGCAGCGTACGCCTCCGATCCCAGAGCCAAGCAGGAAGCGAGTGTGAAGGCGACGACTCCCCTGACTGCTTGCGCGGCATGCCGCAACAAGGAGGCGCCGCGCGCGAATCCCAATGGGGTAATCGGCCAGATGGTTCTATTGCTGTCAGGCGCTGGCATGAGACGCATCTACTCGTTTGTGGGAGCCTGCAACATGGCCAGCTCCTCGATAATCTTAACTTCCTCGGCGCCCAGGTGTTTCTCACAGGCACGCATCTTGGCTTTGACCTCGTCACGGCGGAGGTTGCTCGATCCCCGGCCCATCAGCTTGCTCAACTCGAGATAGGCATGGCCAAACTGGTTTTGGGCCAGGTAAGCGTTTGCCAGCCAAAGCCGGGAGATATCGCTCAACTTCTGTTCCTCCGCAGCCTGCACGAACTCCCCCAGCGCTTGGTTGTAGCGCGCGCCAGAACTCGGGTCAAGTGCTGTCGATCCACGACGGCGTGTTCGTCGGTTTGAGACACGGCGACGGCTAGTAGCGCTGGAAGCGCCTCTTCCAGGTATTCCAAAGATGCATCGGCGCTAGGATTGTCGAACGGCAGGAACCAGATGCGAGCGGACCGCTCATTTGCCAAGACCTCACTAGCACACACAAGGTGCACCGCCACCGCCGTTAGCAACAACACACGAATCCGAACCCGCCAATACTTCATCATCTACTGTTGAACCTCTCGTAAAGCGCTCGGGAGCTTGTGGCCAAGAGCATCGCCTTCTGCTTCTCGAAATCGAAGACCGGACGGATACAGGTAAGTACTGCGTCACGAGCGAAGAACTCCGCTTCCTCTGATTGATGCATGACCTCGAGTTCGGTCTCGACCCAGCGCAGCTCGCCGAAACGCGACGCCGTCAACCACTTTGCGAAGAGATTGTTGAAGGCCACGGCAATGCCGATCCGACCTTCCGAAACGGCGAAAGCCCACAGCCCACTGGGCTGACCGGGAAAGACGATCCGGCCCGCCCGCTCCCACTGAATGCCGTCCCCACTGCAACTGACGCGCAGCTCCGTGACGTGTCTGTACCGCTTGCCGTTGACCACGAAGTAGCCGTGGAGCCAGTCGGCCGGCGCGTAGGGCTGAAGTTCGTCCGATGAGTTCTCGTAAACCGCCCACAAAGTCCCATCCCGGGTCTTCACGAGACGGTTCCGATAGAGGTCTTGCGATATGCCTTTCCGCGGCGGCCCCCAACTCCTCAAGTCCTTCGAGTGTCGCACGAAGCCCTGTGCCAGTAGCATCACGTAGCCCCTGCGGCTGGGGACGACGTTGTAGGTCCGCTCGGGGGGCTCGGCCTGTGCATAGGTGTAGCCGATGTTCTTAGGTGGTTCTTCGAACACCATACGCTGCGGCGTCGCCCAGCGCAGCAAATCCGCGGAGAACGCCACGAAGCGCCTCGCGCTTCTCTTGCTGGTTCCACGCGCCCAAAGCATGGCGTACCGGCCGTCATGGGTTCGGACCAACGACGGATCAAACTCCCGTTCCCGGGTGTTGATCGTAATGGGTACGTCAATCTTGAGCCGCAGGTCACGTTGGAGGAAGATCTCGATGTCGCCATCTATTGAATACACGAGCCAGTCCTCGGCGTACACATCCAGGGAAGGATCGCCCGAATAAAAGGCTGTCTGTCCCTCGCGGATTACGGAGCTGCTTTCCCAGCCGGCCGTGTGACGGTCGATCAGTTTTTGAACCGCGGGGTCGAGCTGTGTCACGACACCGGATCTCGTCTCGACGGTCGCGCCGTGTTTGGGAGAGACCGCGAACGACGCCTCCCAGTGCACGATGTCTGGGCCATCCTTCGGCCCGAACACTTGGTGGTAGAGCGTCTCCACCGGCGTATTCGAATACAAGCCACGTCCCCAGCCCGTACCGATCGAAAAGAATTCGGTCCCTGAGGGCAAAGCAACCGTCCGCTCGTAGTCGCCTCGCCTCCAGAATTTGAAGTTCTCAAACCGTTTCGAAAAGGAAAACTGTGGGGGCCAGCCTGCGGGCCGCGGCAGGCTGAACCCGAACGACCCAATGCCCTGGATCTTTGCCCGCAGGGTAACCGAATCGATCTGATAGCCCGAAGGGGCTGCGAAATCGAAGTATTCGTGGCCCCGCTCTTCATATCGGGAAGCCACCCTGGCCCGCGCATCGAGGCCGCGGTCCTCGAAGTCTCGCCGGAACACAAGCCCATCTCTGACGACATTGAGCCGGTTGATCTTGTTCACGGCGTGGTCCCGGATCAACAGACCCGTTTTTGCGTGGTGGCGCAGCAACATGAAATGGGCTTCCGTCCGGATGGGATCACGCTGCCTCTCTTCGTAGAGGGGGCCTCCGGACAGAAAATCGTACTCTTCGAATAGTTCCCGATAACGATCCAGTGCTCGTCCGATTCTTCCCACATGGGCATACGCTCGGGCCAGCGTGTGCTGCGCACGGATCTTCCACATAAGCACCGAGGGCTTGGGGACGGATCGCTTAACCCACTGCCCGTCCTCGAATACCGCGTACCCTCCGCGCGCTTGCTTTTCCGCTCTGCGCGTCAGCTCAGCTTCAATATCACCAGGCCACAACCGATACCGAATGCTGCGATCCGCCAGTATCTTTCCAAACGATTCGTATTTTCCCGTTGCGTGCAGCTCATCAATCCTGTCAAGGATGAACCGCTTGGTCGCCTCCATCTCGTTGGTCTTTTGTTCATGCTGTTTCACGAGGCGCAAAAGCTCGTTCAACAGACGGATCCCCGACCTGTGATTGTTCAAAGGGTCCAAACATTGCTCGGCCGCGGCGAAGTAGTACTCTAGAGCGCTTCCCACGTCACCCCTCTTCTCGTAGAGTTGCGCCAGCTCCCGGGCAAAGACGACGGCATGTTCGCTCCTGCCGAGCAGATAGTACATCTCGAGTACGGCCGGGTAGACCTTGATGAAATCGCCGGCTTGCCGAGCTGCGTCGAGGTATTCAGCCAGCGCTTCCGGGTAGTGGCCGTTGTCGAAGGCTCGGATGCCTTGGTAGTAGGATTTCGCTACGTCAATGGTTTTCGGGATCTCTTTCTCGATGCCCTCAAGCTGTGCCGGATCGACAGGATTGCCCAGGGCCACAAGAAGTCTCTCGCTCAAGTCCCGCGGAGCGCTGAGGACTTTGGCGTAGGGATCCGTCCAAGTGACCCGTGCAAGAATCTGCTGGTCCGAGATTCTTATAAGCCGAACTTGAATCGTCAGTCGATCGCCTTGCCTTGCAAAATTTCCTAGCAGCAGGAGCTGGGCCTTGGCTAGTTGGGCTTGTCGAATCGCAGTGTCGCTGTCCACCAGCCCGTGCTCCGCCAAACCGTGTTCCCGGAGGATTTCCTTCAGGTATTGACGCTCAATGACCTGATACGGGCCAAGCTTATTCATGGCGCCGATGATCATGTCGGCGAGACCTTCCTGGAGCCAGTCCATGCCGACATCGTCGCCTAGCCGATTGAAGTCGAGAACGCAGAGGGTCTGAACGGGAGGGTTCGCTGCTGCCGCGGACGTGAAGCAGAGCAGCAAGGAAACAGCGAGAACCGTCAAGAATCTCATCGCACTCAGAGGTGAAGTCGGGTTGCCGAATCTCGTTCTGCAGTAGTCGCCACAGACAGATCTCATCGGGCAGGATCTGGGAGAAGGCGATGCGGGAATGGTCGTCGACGGCGACGTGGACGAACTCCCAGCCGGCGGCGCGGGTCTTATCGCTGGTAACGCGGTGACCGGCGTGCTGGAAGCGGCCGAGCTTTTTGATGTCGAGATGCAGTAGATCGCCGGGACGGTGATGTTCGTAGCGGCGAACGGGGGGAGCGGGTTCGAGATCGCGGAGACGGTTGAGTCCGGCGCGACCGAGGATGCGGCTGACGGTGGCCGGGGATAGGAGGAGGGTTTGGGCGATGCGGCGGCCCGTCCAGCGTTGTCGGCGCAGGGCGAGGACGCGGTCAACGACGGCTTGCGGGGTGCGGCGCGGGCTATGCCGGGGACGCGAAGAGCGATCGTAGAGACCGGCTTCGCCTTCGCCGCGTTAGCGGGCCAGCCAACGGCGGGCGAGGCGTCTCTCCAGCGAGGATGCATCGAACCAAAAGGGCTCGGCCTTTGGGCGTCAATCGGGCATTCTGATGGATGTTCATGCGGTCTCTCCAGGGTCGTGGTTATTCGACAACTCCAGCTTCCCTGGTCCGGGATCGAATGAACAATGTGTTGAGACATCACAGCTAGCCCGCTTTTCTGCTTTGAAAATAGGCCCTGTCTGTAACGGGAATTACGTTACGGGGACGTATTTTCATGCTGCGGGGTGGACGAAGTATGGCGACTCACCAGGGCTATAAAATAGCTACTTCTGGTGCTGCCAACAGTGTGCGCTGCCGGCTGACGCCTTTCTCTTGCACTGGGCGCCCTTCTTCGTCGTGGCCACGCAGCGTTGCGACACGCGCGAAGACTTGGATTCGGTTTTTGCCGTGTCTCTCGAAGGAGTTGCACTCTCGTCGCTATTGCCCCTTGGCGGCCCGCAACGGCTACAGGCCGTGTAGCCTTCGGCGAGCGCCGCCTTTAGATCCTTGGGAATGCGGCTTTTCTCGAGATATCGGTACCCATTCCGGTGGTACTTCTTGCCGGTTTGTGTTACGTAGACCGGTTGTTTGCTCGTTTCTTCCGCCGGCAGACTCGCAAAGATCAAGAAGGTAACGCAGTACGTAACCACCGTTAACCGAAACAGCCTCATTTCTTCCTCCGAGGATCGAAATCAGGTCTGTTCATAGTCACTTGATCTCACCGTAAAGCTAAGCGGGTTATCGCCCGGTCTCCCACTTCAGACCGACCCGCATCAACCGCGGCGTGCCCGTCGTGGGAGTAGGAACAAAGCCAAC
Source organism: Bryobacterales bacterium (assembly GCA_965206025.1). Taxonomy (GTDB): domain Bacteria; phylum Acidobacteriota; class Terriglobia; order Bryobacterales; family UBA6623. The sequence goes on from CBDBIU010000005.1 coordinate 2,355,455, forward strand.
CAGAAATCGTCGGTCCAGCAGGTTCTCCACGGCAAACAGCGCCGAAACGCCGTGTCCCAGGCGGTGTCGCAGCATGACCTGCAACGTCAAAAAACCCGGCAGCAGGAACTGATTCAAGTCATCTTCAAACTGTGCGGCCGAGGAGCGAATGCCGCCGCGAACGAGCGTCTTGCCGGCGGCGTAGAGCAACTGAAACGACCCCTGGTGTCTAGGGACCTGAGGCATCCAAACGCCGATGTCGAGCTGCGAATCGACATAAAGATAAGCCGCCTCGGCGCGGAAGCGGCCGAAGGTCTTGAGGACTTCCAGCTCCACGCCTCGTCCGGTCGCTTTGCCCAGGTTGCGGCGCTGCCTGAGCGGCGAAGGCTCCAAGCGAATCGTCGCATTGCCGATCAGATCACCAACCTCTTGCCAAAAAAGGGTCGTCCGAAAGATAGCGCCGCCCTTTCGCCAATCCAAACCCGCCTGGGCCCCGAACATCGTTTCCGGACGAAGTTCGGGATTGCTTAGCGTGGTGATGTTGCCGACGCGAAATTGGCGAAAGAATTCGTTCAAGGTCGGCGCCCGGAAGCTGCGATAGACGGAAGCCCGCCAGCGGCGCGGCCCCTCCGAGAACGCCAGCCCCGCGCGGGGGCTCCAGAACTCATTTCCCCGGTCGGTAAAATCGTGGCGCACGCCGCCGTAGATTCGCGCGCGGGGGCCGGCGGCGAAATCAGTTTGGACAAACAATCCTTGCTGCCACAGTCTTCCACCCGGCCGGCGCACGAACCCTGTGCTGACAACCGTATCGCGGCTGACGCCGCCTGCTCGGTGAGCGTCGGTCCCGAGGATGAGGTTCACCTTCTGCGACGGGCGCGTCCAGACGATCGATCCCCCGCTATCTTCCGAGGCGACTCGCTGCAGCAGCGTCTGGCGCTCGAAGTCGCGAGCTTCGTTGACGAAGGAGAAACCGTTGCGCAACACTCCTCGCGAGTGATAGCCGCTAAGCGAAAGGCCCTCCCGCTGGTAGTGAGCACCGGCGGTTCCGAGCGAGCTGGAATTCGTCCGCAGGAACGTGGCGTTTTGCCGCTGCTCGGCAACAACGTTCGCCTTCAGCAGCAGGCGGTCCTTCTTGCCGAAATAGTCGAAACGCAGGTCCCCGACGACGAAGTCGACGTCGGCCCGGCGATCCACGCTGCCGCGGCTTTCCTCGGGCACGGTGAAATACCCGTCCGAGCGAAACCCGCGAACCAGAGCGGATAGGCCGACTTTCCCCAACAAGTCCGCGTACCCGCCGCGAACATCCGCGATGCCGGCACCCCCTCCCTCGGCCGCGGCCCACGCGCGGCGCGACTCCGGGGTGGGGGTGAGCAGCGAGACAACGCCCCCCATGCCGCGATCGCCGTAGACGCTCGTCGCGGCCCCGCGTGATATTTCCACCGCGTCGATCGCGTCGGGGTTGAGCCGGGACCAATACACCCAACCGCCGAAGGGGTCGTTCAGCGGCAGACCATCGTAGAGGACCAACGTGCGTCCGGCCGCGCTGCTGCCGATTCCCCGAAGCGAAATCCCCTGCGTGGTCGGATGGGCGACCAGACTGGAGGAGCGCCGGAACAGCGTGAAGCCGGGAATCTCGCGCAGACGGTCGTCTAGGTTGACCCCCGGGTGCGACTCGATCGTCTTTCGGGAAACCGAGGTGATATAGCCAGACGAAGGGGAGTCCACGGTCCCCCGGACCGTGATCGTCGTCTTCAGCGGCTCGAGTGCAAGCCGCTCATCATCGGCCCACAATACGCCTGGAAGCGCCAACAGGAGCAAGTACCAGATCATCAGAAGTATACGGACGTGACCGCCGAACCCTCTGCAAAATTGTAGCGCGGGCCATGGGTGCGGTGACGTGACACGCCGGAACCCGCGGCACCTGTCTCGCCACAGGGCGCGTTTATCGTCTACCCGCGGCCGCCGGTGGAGACTCGATTCCGCCCGCCCGCGCCGCCGTCTTTCGCGGTGGCCAACGGCTGCGTTACAGTCTTAGGAGTGCTCCGTGTGGTTCTAGTATTGCCGCTGCTCTTGGCCCCGTTACTTTCTCAGCCGGCGAAAAAGCCTTTCGATGTCTGGGCGCTACATCGACTTGCTCGCATCTCCGACCCTCAGTTGTCGCCCGACGGCTCGACGCTGGCATTCGTCGTCACGAAAGCTTACGTTTCCGACAACACCAAAGAGAAGCACATTCACACGATATCGATTGACGGCGGTACGGAGCGGCGCATCACCTTTTCCGGCAAGCAGAACGAGCGGCCGCGCTGGTCGCCGGGATCCAATCAGATCGCTTTCGTCTCCGACCGTTCCGGCTCGTCTCAGATCTGGCTGATGGACTCCGACGGCAGCCGAGCTCGTCAAGTGACCGACCTGGCAACCGAAGCCGCCGGGGTAGTCTTCTCGACCGACGGCGAGCACCTGCTCTTTACGAGCCGTGTCTTCCCCGAATGCGGCGCCGATGACGCTTGCAACAAAGACAAACTGAGACTTCAAAAAGAAGGTCCCGTCAAGGCGCAAGTCTTCGACCGTCTTCTCTATCGCCATTGGGACACTTGGAACGATGGCCGCCGCACTCATCTTCTTGTCGCCGGCATCGACGGCGATCAGGTTCGTGATCTGACGCCGGGACGTCGCGACGTTCCCCCCTTCTCCCTGGGCGGACCCGACAGCTACGACGTCTCGCCCGACGGATTCGAAGTTTGCTTCACCATGGCCGCCACGCGCTCGCCCGCCACCGAGACGAACAGCGAGATCTACGTCGTTCCGATCCAGGGCGGGGAGCCGGTCATGATTACTTCCAATCCGGCCGTCGATACCTCCCCGCTCTACTCGCCTGACGGGCGCTATATCGCCTATCGAGCGCAGTCAAGGCCCAACTACGAAAGCGACCGTTTTACGCTCATAGTGTACGATCGAACCACCGGGGACACCGCCGACGTCACCGAGACCTCGGATCGTTGGGTGACCGGCATCGCCTGGTCTCCGGACTCTTCGCGGCTTTTCTTCACCGCGGAGGACCGCGGCCGCTCGCCGATCTACACCGTACCGGCGGTCGGCGGCGGCATTCAGCCGGTCGTTTTCGGCGATGCGACACACGGCGACGTCCAACTCACCCCCGACGGCAAGTCCATCATCTATAGCGGCCATAGCGGCTCTCATCCGACCGAGATTTTTCGCGGCTTCTCGACCGGCGGACGGCCGCAACAGCTCACCCATCTCAACGACGAGATTCTTGGGGAACATCAAATCACTCCGCTCGAGCAAATCTCCTACGAGGCCGGTGACGGCACGCAAATACACGGTTTTGTCGTCAAGCCTCCAGGCTTCGACTACGAAAAGAAGTATCCGCTGTTGCTGCTCGTCCATGGCGGCCCGCAAGGGGCTTGGGGAGAAAAGTGGAGTTATCGCTGGAACGCCCAAGTCTTCGCCGGAGCCGGATTCGTCGTTTTTATGCCCAATCCAAGGGGGTCCACCGGGTACGGCCAAGCCTTCATCGACGCCATCAACGGGGACTGGGGCGGCATGGTCTACGACGACATCATGGCCGGCGTGGATTACTTTCTGAAGCAGCCCTACATTGACAACCGCAAGCTCGCCGCCGCCGGCGGCTCCTACGGCGGCTATATGGTCAACTGGATGCTCGGTCACACCAGCCGTTTTCGCGCCTTCGTCTCGCACGCCGGCGTGTTCGATTTACGCAGCATGTTCGGCTCTACGGAAGAGTTGTGGTTTCCCCTTTGGGAATTCAGCGGTCCACCCTGGGACAACCCGGAAATGTATGCCCGGTGGTCTCCCAGCAACTTCGCGCAAAATTTCAAGACCCCGACCTTAGTTGTCCATGGAGAAAGCGACTATCGAGTCCCCGTCAGCCAAGCCATGCAACTCTTCAGCGCCTTGCAGCTGCGGGACGTGCCCTCTCGATTCCTCTACTTTCCCGACGAAGGCCATTGGATCCTCAAACCTCGAAACAGCGTCCTGTGGTATGAGACCGTCATCGACTGGCTGGAGCAGTGGGTGAACACGGCCTACCGCCACCGAACGAGACAGCGGCAATACGGGCCGACTCTCGACCCTCCGGAAACCGAATCCTCGAAACCAGCGGGTGAAATCAAGATTCAAAGATGAACGTCCACACTCGCGTTGACACACGGCGGCGGGCGCGTTCTCCGGAAACGCGAGTGGATTGATGGAACAGAAGTACCAAGCCGCCGCGACGGCGGATCGAGCGGCCCGGGAGGAAAGCAGGCGCACCCCCGGGATCTCCCACGGGAGAGGCGGACACTCAGCGGCGGACCATCATCCGTTCGATCTCGCCGGGTTCCTTGGGCAGAGCCGAACTCAAGACCTGCCCGCCATCGCTTGTCACTAAAACCATATCCTCGATCCGCACGCCGATATTCTCTTCGGGGAGGTAGACGCCCGGCTCGATGGTGATTACCATCCCCGGCTTGAGCGCCGCTTTAGGGTGTCCAGGGTCGTGTACGCCGAGGCCCACGTGATGTCCCAACCCGTGGGTAAAATAGCGCCCCAAAGGCTTCCCGCGCCGATCTTTTCCCTCAGAATCCAGTTTTTCCCGCGCAATCCTGTGCAAGCTTTTGGGGCCATTGCCGGCGAGGGTCATCCCCGGCCTGACTTTGGCAATCACAACTTTCTGAGCGGAAAGCACGGCCTGGTAGATCTCGCGCTGCCGGTCTGTGAAACGGCCGTCGACGGGCACGGTTCGCGTGATATCGGCGGCGTAATGGCGGTATTCTCCCCCGGCGTCGATGAGGACCATTTCACCGCTTCGCACTCGAGAGGAGTTTTGTCGATAGTGCAGGATTGTCGCTCTCCGGCCTCCACCGACGATCGGAGCGTACGCCGGTCGCGCGCAGCCGAGACTCATTAGCCGTTCGATCATGGGAGCCGCCAACTGGTATTCGAACAGGCCGGGACGGATCTTCTTCCACGCCGCCAGGTGCGCCTCGACACTGGCGTCTATTGCTCGCCGGATGAGCAGAATCTCCGACTCGGACTTCACCATGCGCATCTCGTCGAGGGCGCTTCGAACGCTCGACACCGGATACGCGCCCGCGAGCTTGGCGAGCCTCCTCGTCCAATCCGGTTCAGGCTGCTGCGCGAGGTTCGGATGCCGCCGCGGCAGCAAGCCGTAGATCCGTTCGTAGGCCCCGAGAGCTTGCTTGACGACAGAATCCAGCGTGGCGACGCCCCGAACGTCGGAGAACCCGGTTTTCTGATCCGAATCGGGTTCGTCGGGGCCCGTTCGAGGGCCGGTCCAGCGCTCCCGCGAGGTGTTTTTCTCGGGAAGAAAGAGGATCTCGCGGTGGGAGGGCTGGTTTGTGTTCGCCGGCAACAGCAGCAACACGGCCCCAGGCTCATTCCACCCGGTCAGGTAGTAAAAATTGTTCTCTTGGCGGAACGGGGACCTGGCGTCTTGCGCTTCGCGTTCTCCGTAGCCAAACAGCACAATCTGCCCGTCGCTGAGTTGTTTCGCCAGAGCCAGGCGACGCTGTTGATAGGTCCGCGGTTTCCCGCTCTCGTCTGCACCGAGCGACACGGCCGCGACAACCGCCACAAACAGCAAGCGACGAATGATCGACATAGGACCAGTATAGGTTTCTACGCGGGCGGTCAACGTTGGGCTACAATGCGTGTGCTGATTCTCGGGATCTCTTTGCCGAGGCTACATGGCAGGCGCGCTTCGATTCCTTACCTTCGGTTTCCACTTGCTTTTGGGGTTGTTTCTTCTCGCCGTAGGCCTCATCGGATGGTGGACGGGGGACCGCATTCGCTTCGAGTGGATCCCCGAGGTTGCACCTCTCGATATGGCTTCCACGCTCCTTGCGCTCGGTTTTGTCGCGCTCGCCTCGATGCTCTTGGCCGCCTTTCGCTGGAAGCCGCTGCGAATCCCCTTTTTTGCCTGGAATCTGCTCGCCGCCGCCGCGATCGTTCGTGCTCTGGGCGCTCCGTCGTTCCGTTTCGACGGGACCGAGAACTTCCTTTGCTGCTCGATCGTGCTCGTCGCCGCGCTTCTGGGTGTTTCAGGCAGTTGGGATCACTTTCGCGGATCGTCCCCAAGCCCTCGGCTAAAAACAGCATCAGGCTCCGGCGAGGGCGACCAGACCCCGGTGAAAGCCGCCGGGCAGGACGACTAGCCCGCATTTCTCACCGCCTGACGGCCGAAGCACGCAATAGGCCCGCCATTACTGCGTTGCGCTTGCTCGCCGTGCTCAACGTACTTTCCCGGTCGGACGTCAACGGAAGTCGCTGCTTACTTCGGTCACACCAGATGCGAATGGGCCAGGCTGCACCCGCAAAAGTACGCCTCCGCTCGCCGAGCGGCGCGCTTTGTACTGACGAGCCTCTCACGCACTTCTCCTCGCCACGTGGTGAGAAAAGCGGGCCAAGGGCCGCCGTGGACGTTCAACACCAACGGCAGGCCGGCGGCCTCCATCCCTTGGGGCGGGGTGAGATAGCTGTGCAGCGCCAGCCCATCGCGGGCCGGGACGGTCACGGGATCCATTGGCGCCAGCCTGTAGTTATCCGGATCCGGACGATTGCTGAACAGGTATTCGGCCGATCGCGAGTCCCGGCGACTCGCCCGCGAGGGGCAGCGGCTCGCTTTCCAGTTCCCGCGCCGGAGTAAAAACCTTGACTGGCTTCTCCGAGTGGAGTTGCTCGAGCCAGAGGACGCCATCGAACTCGCCGCTGTGCCCGCGGGTGACGAGGAAGTCCCCATCGCCGTCCGCGTCCATGTCTTGGAGCAGGAAGGCGGCGAACTTGCCTCGCTTGCGTCGAGAGATGTCGTGGCGGGCCCATGCGGCGGTCGCGTCTCCGGGATTCTCGAACCAAGCGATGGTTCCAGCCGGGTCGGAAGCACTCACTTCCTCGCCATCCTCTTCGCGCGGTCCCGCACTCGCGCTGCCCGTGACGACGTCTTGCCGGCCGTCATCGTTGACGTCGGCGAGGGCCAGCCCGGCCGGCTCGTCCGGCGCGATCGTGCCAATGGCGTGGAGGTTCCACGGCTCGGCCGGGTCGGAGGGTTGCTCGGCCCAAACGAGCGAGTGAGGCTCCTTGATGAAAACCACGTCCAGGCGGCCATCCCCGTTGCGTTCCGAGAAGGCAACGGCCGAGCCGACCTGATCGAGTTCAGTCCCCTCGGGGACCCGAATGAGATGCCGCTGGAAGCTGGGGTCCACCTCTCCCAAATTCTCGAGCCAAAAGATGGGTTCGTCGCCTCGCGAGGCGACGAACAAATCGACATCACCGTCTCCGTCAAGATCCGCCGGCTTGGCGGTGATAGGGTCGCTGAGGGTCCACAATACGCTTTCGCGCCAAGCGGAGGCGAGGGGGTTTTCTGGAACCTCAAACCACGAGACGGCTCCTTCCGGGTTGGTCTCGTGGCGGTACGAGGCCACGATCTCAGGTCTGGCGTCGCCGTTAAGATCGGCGATTGCGACGCTGACGAACGCGCGGCCCGCCGAGAAATCGGTCGCTATGATTCTTCCCCAGCGCCAGCCCCGAACCGTTCCTCCCGGGTTTTCGAGGTAAAGCAAATGCCCCTTTTCACAGGCCGCGACAAGGTCGGGAAAACCGTCCGCATTGAGGTCCGCCACCGCGACCTCAGCCACCCCGCCGGCCTCGGCGCCCTCGGCCAGCGAAAGGCGGAACCATTCGTCAGGATCCTCTGACCCGAAGGCAATGCGGATATGACTGCTCTCACGGTAGGCCGATACGATATCGAGATGCCCGTCCCGGTCCAAATCGGCAACCTGGAGGGATTGTGCTCCGCGCAAGCGGACCCCGCCCGATTCGCCCTGGGCGTCGATGGCGTGCTCTTTCCAAGAAATATACCGTCCATCAGGGAGTTTCGCCTCGGTCAGAGTGTTGGCGACGACTGAGGAGCGGCTGTCCCAGCTACAGCCGCTCAGCAGTGACGCGAGGGCGGCGTACACCGACGCCAGTGTTCTTGCTGGGAATGGGTGGCGGGGCAACTTCTTCATTTTCATCTGGAACTCAAATGTACTTGCCCCCGCCGCTTGGCGCAATCTCGGTGGACCTTACCGGGGCTATCGGGGAAACCTTAGTGAGACCACGAAAGGACCAGAGACGGCCCGAAGGCCCCGTAGGTCGGCTGCCTTTCCCGGTGCCCGACCGTGATGCAGGGCCACCCCGCCCTACTAGAAATACCACGTAACTAATTGCTTCCAAACAAGTTGTGAGACATTGGCTTCGTTTGGTATTTTCCTCGTCGTCGAGCGTGATGCCGCTCTTCGCGGACCCCTTTTAGCATGGCGAGTCTGTCGAGTGCGTCCGTTGGGCGTTGAACGATTCGTTGTCTCGGGCCGGGAAAGAGAGTACCCCCCGGCGCTATTCGTTCACGCAACGGGCCAAAAAGGCCGCAGGTCTGTTCGAGCCCTTCGCTACACACCGCAGATCCACCACAACCCATTGATTACAAGTTGGTTGTGCGAGATTGGCTTCGTTTCGTATGTTTCTCCCTCGTGGTCGAACGTGTTGGCCTTTCCCCCGGTCCCCCTTTTAGAATACCGGGTGTGGCTAGCCTGCATTTCTACCTCCATTCTAAGCCGCGAAGCCAAGGGTTCGCGGTTCGAAAGGAGGCATATCGTTGATTCTTTGAAGTCGAGAGTGCTGTGATGGTCGGCGGATCGGGACCGGGAGTTAATCAGTAGAGAAGAAGACCAGCCGCGCAGCGGCTGGCTGGCCCCCGCCCCATGCCCCGATCGGTCGTCCGAGGACGACCGATCGCCGGGTGCTTCGGGAAACCGGGCGTCCAATATACGGAACAGACCCGGAAGGGTGAGTAGAAAAGCCGCGGGTCTGGAAACGGCACCAGCTCCGCGCTACGGAACTGCCGGCGGGAAATGATTGAGGGCCTCCGGCGAAGAGGGGCGGTGGTGAGACCATCGATCGACAATGGCGGGAGGCTGAATAAGTGACGGATTTGCCACAGACCGTAGCGCGCTCGCACTACGGGGTGCCACGCCGCTTCGCTGTGAGCAGAAACGGCCGCGGATCTGGCGGACGTGTACCACGTGCAGGAAATCCAGCGTCTATGGGCCCGCCTAGATCCGCGCTACGGGGCTTGAAGCAACATCTGGGTTGCGTCCGCTGCAAGCGGTGGTTAGACGCACTCTTATCGCCGTCCTGACTTGAAATCATCAATATCTTTCCGAAGCACCTCGAGTGGGGGTTCGAGCCAGCCGAAACGCTCGAACACCCAGACCAAGATGTTCAACGACCGTTCACTGCTGTCACTCAGCAGTGACTCTGTACTGACCGACCACGTGTTTCCCATCGACCCCGCAGACGCAGCGTAGTAGTGCATCCACGCCCGGTTCCACTCTGTAGTGAGCACGAAACCCTGGATGCCTTCGATCGACACAGACAGGTCGACTTCGCCGCGGTAGACTCCGGCCTGCGCCAAACGCGTCGTGAACTCGACAATCTCCGTGACACAGTAGACGGTGTTGACCACCGAAACGAACCCCGGGACTGATTCCCAATCGACGTCCTTGCGGTGCCCCAGGTGTGACGCTGTGGCAGTCTGCAGCTTTTCACGCCATCCCGGCTCCGTTGCCTCCCTGACGCTGAACAGGTGAACAAATTGCGAACTCTGGTACAAACGCCAGTATTCGAGATGCCCCATGAACTGACACCAGGACGCCACCCAGTTGTCGCCAAACGCCCGCTGTGCGTCTAGATGGGGGTAGTCCCAGCCTCGTAGCTGCACAGCGTTCTTCTCAACAAGGCGGACGCACTCCGCAAGCGACGGTATCGCGTCTCGGTCATACAGAGCAGGACGTATATTGACCCTCCAGTGAGGGCCCTCACGCACAGGCACCGGAAGCTCGATAGGCCGGCTCATAGCTCGCCAAGCTCCTCGTCGAACCGCGATACGGCTGTCGCGACGGGGCCTAGACCGATGCGATGGGACGCTTCGATCATGCGCCGAGCTCGCTTTTCTGCCGCAAGATTGAGCAGGTCGTGCATCTCTTGGGCTGCTGACACTCTCTTCGTCTGTGGCTTTCCCGGGGGGCGGATGAACACATCGCCCTGCCGGAAAGACTCGACTTGCTCCGTTCCGTTCCGGCGACACACGCACGGCGACTCCTCGAACTCGCGTACCTGAATGGCGAGGAACTCGTCCTGAGTTCTGTAGGTGACTCTGACGATCTCTAACGTGAGGGGAGGCGAGGCGTACTTATTAACGATGTCAACAATGTCGTCGACGTCATACGTGGCAAGGTCGGAATCTCGAACGCCGGACAGCTCCCAGTCTCCTCCGTGCTCCGCCGCGCCGATCACGATGACGCCGCCGTCACGAAGATTGTTCATGGCCATGACGGTTCTGATGATGCGCCACTTGAGCTGGTCCCACGTGGCAGACTCCTTGAAGTCGACCGCTTGGGACTCCTGGCACCTGTCGAGAGCAGTCACAACGCGCTCATGAAGACGCTTGTGCCCTGGCATATCTGATGTCGGAATCGCGCCCATCTCGTATTTCCTGGTTGCGTCTAACTCTTGTTAAGGCTGATCTGGATAAAACCGGTCCTGGTCGGCCTAAAACGAAAGTCGCCGACGCTAGCCGGGCGGCAACCACTCTTTTTTTGTAATGACTTCCTGCGTGTTCCATAACTTCGCCCCAGTTTTATGCCGACCGACCGGCCCGGATAGTTCACCGCTCTCGCTGCAGACAACTTCGCGCAAGCTGTGTAGGGGCCTGCGGACCCCTCGACGGCCGCGGTCCGGCACTTGGGTGTAGACCATGGTGGTCTTGGCGTCCTCGTGTCTTAGTTACGACGCCTCGCCTCCAAGGGGCCCTCGCCCTTCCGATGGGACTGGATCAATTATGGCAGATAGATCTTCCCTTTTAGGGGCTGCCAACAAAACCTGAGCTGCGGTGAAACGATTCGATCGGCAATACCGGGAATTGGAGGCAGGCGCTACGTTACTCAAGCGATAGCGCTACCGCGCTATGGGCTGCGACGCCGCTTCACGGCGAAGGACCGGCAAGAGTGCCGGTCCCTACCAAGTCGGCCGGGCTCAGTAGGGACAAACACTCTTGTTTGTCCTAGCCGCCGTCGGTGGACACGAGGAAAAAACGGGGACAGCCAATTCGCTTCAGGCTAAGTAACTTGTTTCGAGGGCGATGATAGGGAGTGAATTGGTGGCAGTCCCCGTTCTTTCGCATTACTCAAGCAATAGCGCTGCCGCGCGATGGGCTGCGACGCCGCTTCGCTGTGAGAAGAAACGGCCGCGCGTCTGGGCCAAACGACGGCCAGGCCCTGCGCTACGGGTCTTATTCGCCTCCATCAGTCACAACAGTCTAAATTCAATAAAATCAACGATATAGGTGCCCGCGGGCAACAAAACCCTTGAGCCTGTAGTGTATGCTCGAAATAGAGAAGGGCGTCCTCGCCCGATGGGCGGGTTTTTTAAGGCAGGTCCGCTCAAATCCGCTCAAAACCGCTCAAAACTCGTCTCCCAGCGAGACGGCGTCACGCCATCTCGACAACGCGCCCTTCTGGCCCTGCTTGAAACCCGGTCCATCCCTCCGCGAGGCTCGGGATCTCTGCATCGATCCTTGACTTTTACCTGTCATGGATGTCCCACGGTTTTTCGCAAAGCCGTGAGCGAGCGGCCATGGGCGTAGCGCCGGGCCCGTGCCTCACCGAGCAGGGATGAGCGCGAGTGGGTTCGACGAAGCGGACTAGATCCGCGCTACGGGTTCTGCTAATCAACTCGTCGGCACGACAACCCGGTTATAGTCACGAAGGCTCGACCGCACCCTTGCGGGCGCGGCTCTGTTCGCACCGCGTCCTGCCTCGCCGAGATCTACCGGTTCCTGGCCTCCGGCAAGCCTGTGCTAGCTTGAAGCTGATGCAGGTAGGACTGACTACTAACGCTCTTGTGATCCCCATTCGCTCGATCGCGCTCGTGCTGTTTTCCGTGGCTTTGGCCGTAGGGTCGCAACCGGCGGCCTCGGAGGAGAAAAGCGCTGAAGAGAAGCTGCTCGGCGCGCCTTGCCGGAGTCCCCGTCAGCTCAGCCGCCAGACAATGGCTGCTACCCGCGAGATCAACCGCAAAGGGGACGAGGCCATGAAGAGCGGCGACTCCCAAACGGCTATTGCCATGCGCAAGGAGCTGATTCGCAACCAGTGCCACAACCAGTACCTGTTTTTCTATCTGGCAAAGTTGTATGTCGAAGTCGGCCAAAACGACGATGCCATCGCGGTCCTCGAATACCTCTACGGCGAAAAACACAACGAGGTCGACCGGCGGCTGCGGACCGAAGGTAACGCGCTACATCCGTTAGTGGAGTCTGAGGAATTCCAACACTCGTCGCTCGCTCAAAAGCTCGCTGCCGACCGCGAGGAGGCGACTCGGCGCAAACAGGAATTCCAAAGGAAACTCGCGGCTTTGCCCGCGGAAGCGAAGCCTCCGACCGACTACGTCGCCAAGGGCGCCTGCCCGTTCGAGTGCTGCATGTTCGGTACCTGGGATGTCCGAGCCGAGACGGTGCTTTACGACAAGCCGAATGGCGAGAGCGTCCTAGGCCGTGCCGCGAAAGGGGACAAGATCGAAGGACTGACCGGCGAGGTACATATCCGGCCGATTGCCGTAGACGTGCGACAGCCGCCTGCCTACTCGAAGGTCCCCACAGCCGACTCGATCGTTTTCCTGCTGGATTCCCTGGGCGGGGGCATCGGGCGGGTGTGGGACGCGGGCAAAGTCCTCGAGCTGGATGTCGCGGGCAACATCCATGACTATTGCCCGTTCCCGGACAGATGCTGTTGGGGAGAATACCTCTATCCCGTCAACGAGACCGAGCGCTGGGGCGTCTGGTGGGTGGAAGTCAAAACACAAGAGGGCATCGTCGGCTGGACAAAAGACACCGACAACTTCGGCAGCATGAGCAGCTGCGGGTGAGCGCGGACCATCTCCTGCCGTGACGGCCACACGCAAAGCGGAAATTGAATTGACGTCCGGCCTCCGCTAGAATGGCAATAGATATGCCAATCTTCGAATACCAATGCTTCGATTGCGGGACCAAGTTTGAAGAGATCGTACTGAGCCGCCGGGAGCAAGCCGAGAATTCCACCGCTTGCTCGGACTGCGGAAGCTCGGCCGTCGAGCGCCTGTTGTCTACGTTCGCGGCCCATACCGCGCCGAGCGGCGACACGTGCTTCAACAAAGCCGAGGGGATCTGCCAAGCCGGCGGCGGAAACATGCCCTGCGGCCACGCTTGACGGTGTTTCAAGCTTCGCTCCTGGCAAGACGAAACCAGACGCATTTCTCGCTCGCTTCATTGGAGCATGCAGGCTAGAATCAAGGGCGCCCCATGCCGATCTTCGAGTATCGTTGTAGCGATTGCGAAACCAGGTTTGAGGAACTGGTCTTGAGCCGGAACGCCGAGCCGGTCGTCTGCTCCGGTTGCGGTAGCCCGTCCGTCAACCGCCTGTTTTCAACCTTCGCCGCTCAGACATCTTCAGCCGGCTCACAATCGGCCCTCGCCTGCGGGCCGTCGAGCGGAATCGCTTGACGCCCCCGTTAGCCCGCCGGTCGGCGGCCATGACGGAAACGGTTCTTGGCTATAGCTGACCAGGCTCGCCCAGCGGCTGTGTCCTCCGATCACAGATTCCCCTCGGACGTTCTAACTCTTCCCCGTCGGAGACCCGCTTCTTGGGCGGTAGCAAAATGCCCGGCTCTCGTCGCGGGCTTGCTTTTCATCGCCGGCTCGGCTGGGGCCGGCGAACCCGTCCGGGCCCGGCGCGCCATGGTCGTCTCGGCGGAAGATCACGCCACCACGGCCGGTATTGCCGCTATGCGAAAGGGCGGCAACGCCGTCGACGCGGCCATCGCGGTGGGTTTCGTCTTGGCCGTTACGCACCCCGCGGCCGGCAACATCGGCGGCGGCGGTTTCATGCTCATCCGTTTCGCGGACGGCCGCTCCACCTTCATTGATTTCAGGGAACGGGCCCCGGCCGCCGCGACCCGAGACATGTTCCTCGGCGAAGACGGCGCCCCCACCGCCGATAGCGTCGAGGGATATCGCGCCGTCGCCGTACCGGGCACGGTCCGCGGCTTCGAGCTTGCTCGGAAGAAATACGGCCGCAGGCCCTGGGCCGAACTCGTAAAGCCGGCCGTGCGAATCGCCCGCAAGGGTTTCCCGGTAAGCGAGGGTCTGGCTGAAAGCCTGCGCGCGAATGCCAGGCTGCCCCTGTTCGCGGCCTCCCGCCGGATCTTTCTGCGCAGTGGACGGCCGTACGAACCTGGCGAGCGCCTCCGGCAACGCCAACTCCACGCCACGCTGAAGCGAATCACGCGGCGCGGCCCCGACGAATTCTACCTCGGCAAGACCGCCCGTCTGATTGCAGCCGACATGAAGCGCAACGAGGGTCTCATTACGATGGCGGATCTCGCGGAGTATGAAGCCGTCGAGCGGCGTCCTCTGGTGGGCCGCTACCGTGACTACGAGATTCTCGGCGCGCCACCACCGAGCTCGGGCGGAGCCGGGATCATTCAAATGCTGAACATGTTGGAGGGAACTGATTATGCCTCCAGCGGCGCCGGATCCGCTTCGTCGATTCACTACGTCGCCGAGGTCATGCGGCGTTTCTTCGCCGATCGCGCCAAGCATTTCGGGGACGCGGATTTCGCCGATGTCCCGATCAAGAGGCTCACCGGCAAGAAGTACGCGGCTGACCGGCGTTCTACCATCCGGCCGGACCGCGTGACCCCGAGCGAGGACATCCAGCCCGGTCGGCCGCTCGGCTATGAAAGCCCCGAGACGACCCATTACTCGATCGTCGACGCCGAGGGCAACGCCGTGGCCGTCACCTACACGCTCAACGGCTTATATGGTTCGGGCGTCGCCGCGCGAGGAACGGGGGTCCTTTTGAACAACATCATGGACGACTTCACCAGCAAACCCGGCGAGCCGAATATGTTTGGGTTGCTGCAAAGTGAGAAGAACGCCATTGAACCCGGCAAACGCCCACTTTCGGCCATGACGCCAACTATCGTGAGCCGCGGCGGCAAGCTTTTCATGGTCGTCGGCGCGCCGGGCGGGCCGACGATCATCTCCACGGTGCTCCAGATCATTACGAACGTCGCCGATTTCAACATGGACTTGCAGCCGGCGGTCGATTTCCCGCGCTTCCATCATCAATGGATGCCCGACGAGCTGCGCATGGAGGACGGCTTTTCACCGCGGGCGATCGAGGGATTGAAAAAGCGCGGACACAGGATCAAGTTCGTGAGTCCGATGGGCCGCGCCATGGCGATCCGGCGCGACGGCGATTGGCTGGTGGGAGCAGCGGATTCCCGCTCGGAAGGAACCGCCAGGGGGTATTAGCCCCGATTTTCGATTTGAGTTTGACATTCCGACTTTGCGGTGGCGTTCAGCGTCTTTATTCATAGGGGCTAGAGCCCGATGAGGACGCCAGGGAGGCCAACACCCAATGGGTGAAAAAGAAACAAAGCCGTTCCAGCTAACTTTCAATGGACTTCTCAAAGTCGATTTCCAAGGATCGCACGTCACTTCCGACGGTGGCTTGATTTTGGTTCGCGAACTGGACGAACGGCTCGGGTTCGGAGAACTGATTGACGAGCATGTCAGCGACTCCCGGCAAGGCACAAACAAGCAGTTCACGCTCGCTGATCTGTTGCGGCAGTCGGTCTACAGCCGCTTGGCGGGCTACGAGGACCTCAACGACGCCGCGCGGGTTTCGATCGATCCGACGTTTCGGCTGATCGGTTCGCAGAAAATCTGGGATCGCGGTGCGGCCTTGACCTCGACGCTCCACAGCTTCGAGACGGAGATGCTGGCGAGCGAAGAGAACCTGCTGGGGTTGATGGCGTTGAACCGGGAGCTGCTCGCCCAAGCCGAGACCCAAGACAACTCCGAGCGGGTTGTTCTGGACATGGACTCGACGGAAAGCCCCGTCCACGGCCAACAGGAAGGCAGCGCCTACAACGGCCATTTCGAGTCCGTCTGCTACCACCCGCTGTTGCTGTTCAACAGTCACGGCGACTGTCTGGCGGCCAAGCTCCGTCCGGGCAATGTGCACAGCGCTGAGGACTGGGATGAACTGCTCCTGCCCGAGATCGAACGTCAGCAGAACCATGGCAAAGAGGTTGCCTTCCGGGGGGATGCAGCCTTTGCCAAGCCAGAGATTTACGAGGCTTCGGAGGAGCGTGGCGTGAAGTATGCCATCCGCCTTCCGGCGAACGAGAACCTGCGGCGTGAAGTTGCCGAGCTGTTGGTGCGGCCGGTGGGAAGACCCACTCGGAAGCCTTTGGTGCGCTACAGGAGCTTTCTCTACCGGGCAGCGAGCTGGAGCAAGGCCCGAAGGGTCGTGGCCAAGGTGGAGCATCACGCTGGGGAGCTGTTTCCACGGGACAACTTCATCGTCACCAACCTGACTCTGCCGAGCCGCTCCGTGGTGCGCTTCTACAACAAGCGCGGGACGGCCGAGCAGTGGATTAAAGAAGGCAAGCAGGCGACGCATTGGACCAGGCTGTCGTGCCATCGCTTCCGGGCGAACGAAGTGCGCTTGCAGTTGAGTGTGCTGGCCTACAACCTGGGCAACCTGTGGCGGCGGCTGGGACTGCCACCAAGGATCAAGAGCTGGTCGCTGACGAGCTTGCAACACAGGTTGATGAAGACCGGCGGTCGGCTGGTCAAGCACGCGCGGTATTACTGGCTGCTGCTGGCCGAAGGACATTTGAACCGCAGGCTGTTCGGCGACATGCTGCACAGGATCTGGGCGCTGCCGCTGCCAAGCGGGTAGCGTTGACCGGGCGAGGATCAACAGTTTTCGGCTCCAAAAGGTTTCGCAAGGAGCAGTGTCGGCCGGAGCGCCGTTCAGTCCGCTCAATCAACGTCTGTGAGCGGATGGACGAGCCCTGGCGCCTACCGGTGGAGGTCATGTGCAGGGTTCAGCGCGAAAAGACGTGGTATGCGGGGCAGCGCGGGTGTATACTTTCACCGTGCCAGGGCCAAAATGGAAATCCTGGTTAAGGGCTGTGTCGTTCTTCGCGGCGGAGGTGACCAAGTCGGAATGCCGCCGATAGAGTTCCTGCGCTCCGCCCATCGCGCCGGCGTCGGCGGCCGCTTGCATGCGACGTTTGTACTGGTATACGTTGCCAATATCGAGTGCCAACCCCAGAAAAGCCACCAGAAACGGGAATGTCAACGCGCCACGATGACGGCGATCACTCCAGAGCGGTTGCTGCCGGGCTGCCTGATCCCGTCCCAACGTCGCGATTTATCTCTCGAGATGTCCATAGCGAACCTCGATTTCCTATCGTATGTACCGGTGTGATGGTCCTATAGTACCGGTACTAACGATTTCTTTTAATACCACGCTAGCCATAGATTTGGTATTACCTTAGGCATATGTTCTTCGAGACCAACAGCGCCGCTGCCCAACAGTCCATGCCCTCCCAAAGACGACCAATCCCTATTGCGGTCGCGACGTGTCTTAAACTGTGAGTGGCGGCAGCCGGCGAGAAAGCGGGCTGGCCCGTTTTCCTCGCCAACGGTCGCCGGGAGTCGAAGAAAACGCCCGCCGTCAGGGATGTAGGCGCACGGCATGCCGTGCCCGGGCACGATTGATCGCGCCCGCTTACCTTGCCAACCGTAAGCTGGGCGATGTACGCAAGCTGTCGCCGCGAGCCACGGTCCCCGGGCCTTTCGTCCCCCTCCAAAGCAGTGATAATGGCGAGAAAAGCGGGCTAGCTGATCCGGCGCGGCCCATCGCCGAGTGGGCCGCCGGGCAACCGACGAAGCCTCACGGGAGTAGATTCGATGAAGAAAGTCTCACTGGGCAGTTGGGCCTTCGCTTTCGGCCCCTATTCTTCCGACCCGGTCCCGTTTGACAGGACCGCGAGGCGGCTCGCCGAAGCCGGCTATGACGCCATCGAGGTCTGCGGCATCCAGGAACATATCACTTTGGACGCCTACCCGACAAAACAGTCGCGGGCCGAGGTCAAGAAGCTGCTGGACGATTTAGGCTTGGAACGCTCGGGCTATTCCTGTGATCAGTACTCGGCGGACCCGACCGAACCCGCCAACAAAGACAAGTATCTCGACCGGTTCGCGCGCAACCTGGAGATGTGCCATGACCTCGGCATCGGCGACATCCGCGTCGATACGGTCGCGCCGCCGAACAAATACTCGGATGAGAGTGAGTACGACTCGGCCAAGGGACCGCTCGCCGACGTCTTCCATGCCGCCGCGCAAAAGGCCCAGGACGCGAACATCAAGCTGCACTGGGAGTTCGAGCCCGGATTCATCTTCAACAAGCCGTCAGAAATCATCGAACTGCACGACAAAGTGGCGCATCCTAATTTCACCATCATGTACGACACCAGCCACGCTTACATGTGCGCGGTGGTCGGCGCGCGCCAACATGGGGAGAAGGAAACGCTCGACGGCGGAATTGAGGAACTGCTCGCGCGGCTCGACGGGAAAGTCGGCGCGATCCACCTGATCGACTCCGACGGCGGCCTGCACGATGACGAGACCAGCACGCACAACCCGTTCGGGACCGGCCACGTTGATTTCGAATCGCTCGCGCCGAAGCTCCTCGCCGTGCCCGATGTCGACTACTGGACGGTCGATATGTGTTTTTGGGCCGGGGCGTGGGAGTTGGTCGCGCCGTCCCTCGAGTTTATAAAGAATCTTCTGAAAGAAACGGAAACGGCGGTTGCCGCGAATTAACCCGCTTTTCTCACCACGTGGCGAGGCGAAGTACCGGAGAGGGGCGAGCGGGTGGACTGTCGTGGAGACGAGTTCATTATCGATTCGGAAACGTCGGGATCGACAGCGACGTGGCGCACGCTTTCAGCGTGCTGTGCCGGCATTCTTGCCGGCATTAGGGCGCGGCATGCCGTGCCCCTACGGATCGAAAGCGCGGGGTTCGTCGTCGGATTCGCTGCTAAGCGCATCTCCGTTTCTCATGGAGTACTGACCGCTCACTCGCGTTCGCGGCTCTGATTCGCTTGTCCGGACGGCGTGCGAGAGCGAGAAACTTTGCTCGTCGCGATGCCGGGCCCAGCTTGCTGAACATAACCGCACAGAGCCGCAGGCGTTAGCCTGCGGGCCCGCGCCCTGGCCGCTCCGTCGAAAACCCACCGGTTTCATCCATCTGGGTGGGCCGCAGGCCCATGGGCACTCACTTATGTTCGCGGCTCCGATTCGCCTACCGCTGGACCGTGCCATGCCGGCGCGAGGCCGCGCTACTTCATCGCTTTCTTGATGGCCTCCAGGTTGCCGGCGACTGTGCGAGTGCTCGGATTGTCCTTCCCGTAGACCTTCTCGAATATCGCCAGCGCCCGCTTGGTCCACTCCAGCGCCGCCGCTAGGTCCCCCTGGGCTAGCAGAATTGTACCGATGTTGTTAGCGTAGATCGCCACGGTGGGATGCTTCCATCCAAACCCCACTCCCCTACCGGTCGGGCAAGGAGAGCAAAGGCCGCGGATCGCAACGGCGAGATCCGTGCTACGGGGTTCGTCTGGGCAGCAGAGTGCCCGGCGCTACAGCGTTAAGAGGTTGTTGAAAACAGGCTGGGTGGCTTGTTGTGACTGGACGGCCAACGACCAGTCCAATTTCAAGTCGGCACGATCTGGTGAGCGAGGAACTGGATCTTGTCCAAGTAGAACTCAAGAAATGAGACAGGCGGAGAAGATTCCGGCACAATTCTGCCAAGAAAACCTCCAACCGTGGAGCCGGGGGGCAAAGTGCCCAACTTCGTGCGAACCACATTGTCGAACTTCTTTCGAGCACTTTCGGATTCATGTGTGATTGCATTTCTGATGACTCGAGCCTCATCGAGAAGATGCTGACTGCGTCTGAGCAACGGAGCGAACGGGCGCCCATCGCGGAAATAACGTTCTGCTCGCGCACTAACCTTAGTTGCCACAGTCCATTCCGCGTAATCACGACCCTCAGGGAGCACCCACTCCCTTGCAGTAGCTTGATTGGGAGGGAATGCGTAGCGATGAGGTGCACGACCACGGGGTGGCGTCTGCCCTGAAAGATAGAGGACGAATGATCTCTCTAGAAAAGCCTCCCAAGCCAAGAACGCCCGTAAAAACGCGAGTTCTGTCATGGAGTCGCGTCTTTTTGTGGGTATGGAGGGACCCTACCCGGTCAAAGCTGGAGACGACCACCGATAAGCATCGGTGGCAAGGGTTCTGCATTCCCGCATACTCCTGACGTATGAACCCAAGACAGCGTGAAGCTTGCGGTGCGCCATCGGATCACCTCTTCAGCGCTTTGGCGAATTTCCTGCACAAATACTCCGTGCGGATCGTTCTCTTGTCGGTATGAACCCAGTGCTCATTGTAGGCGTCGTAGAACTTCCGGTCTTGAGCTGATAGGTTGATAACTTCGTTGTGCTTCTCCGCATCTTTAATCTTGTCGATCAGGCCGCTAACATGTTCCAAGACCGTCCTGAATTTTGGATAGTCGGCAACCCTGAGACGTACCCTTGGCACTCTGAGGCGCGAGAGACCAAACTTCAGATGGAAGACTGCACAAAAAAGGGGGTATAGTAGCCTAGTCGCCCGGAACCGAAGCTGCGGCAGATCGCCGCCGACGATTGCTCCGATGATGTCCATCGTCTCACGGAATCGCTTCTCGTGAACCTTTCGATGGGGAAACTCGTCGTCGTATTTCTTGTAGGCGTTGTCAATTACAGCCTTACCGCCTTCGCGAATCCCTTCGTGTATCGCGAGGAGCAGCTCTGAGATGAACTCGGCCTCGGACATGCGCAGGATTTGCTTCGAGGTGAAAACCTTGTTGTTCTCAAGAAATGTTATGAATTCCTTCGACAACAGGTAAACTGAGGACTTGAATTCACCAAACCATTTGGCATTTCGGAGTTCTTGTGCGTTTAACTTCTCTGAGTATGTATTAATACGCGCAAACAGATCGTAGACCTCGTTGTCGGGCATATCCTCAAGAACAGTGCTGTCCGGGGAAAGTCGCGCCATCGGACGGTAAGTCTCGACCGCTCAATGTCTTATGGCCTGTTTTGCTCGGGAACGATTTGAAATCCCGAGGCCGCAAATGGTCGCCTGAACGGAGCATCCGGACGCGGCACAATGAGGGATGAACCTTGGCCGTACGGTTTTCTCCCAACTGATCGAGCACCTACCGAGCAAAGAGTTTCAGAAATGTGTATCGCGCTACCGCGGCGATTCCTATCTGAAAAGTTTCTCCTGCTGGGATCAGTTTCTTGCGATGGCATTCGCCCAGCTGACCTATCGGGCAAGCCTCCGCGACATCGAGACGTGCCTGCGTTCGATGCACGGCAAACTCTACCACATGGGATTCCGCGGCAGGGTAGCGCGCTCGACACTGGCCGATGCGAACGAGTCGCGCGACTGGCGGATCTACGCGGACTTCGCGCAGGTCTTGATTGGCATGGCACGGCCGTTATATGCCCACGACCCGATCGGTGTGGACTTGGACCAGACTCTGTACGCTCTCGACTCGACAACAATCGACCTCTGCCTGTCGCTGTTTCCGTGGGCGAGATTCCGCAAGCAAAAGGCCGCCGTGAAGATGCACACGCTGCTGGATCTGCACGGCAATATTCCCACGTTCATCCGCATTACTGGAGGCAAAGTGCACGACATCAACATCCTCGACGAGATCGGCCCGGAGGCCGGCGCGTTCTACGTCATGGATCGGGCCTACGTCGATTTCGAACGCCTCTTCGTGTTCACTCTCTGCTCGTCGTTCTTCGTCGTGCGAACCAAGAAGAACATCTTGCTCCAACGGCGCTACTCGCATCCCGTCGACAAATCCACGGGCTTGCGCTCGGATCAGACCGTCATACTGGCTGCCATCGAATCGGCCCAAGCCTATCCCGACCCGTTGCGGAGGGTCAGTTACTTCGACGCCCGGACGAACAAGCGGCTGAAGTTTCTGACCAACAACTTCGCGCTCCCGGCGCTGACCATCGCCCACATCTACAAGTCGCGTTGGCAGATTGAGTTGTTCTTCAAGTGGATCAAGCAACATCTGCGAATCAACTCGTTTTACGGCACCAGCGAGAACGCCGTCAAGACGCAGATCTGGATCGCTGTCTCGATTTACGTGCTCATCGCCATCGTCCGGAAACGGCTCGGGCTGGAAGCGAGTCTTTACCAGATTCTACAGATTCTCAGCGTTACGCAATTCGAAAAAATGCCCCTTTTACAGGCACTCCAGCCATCCGACTCCCCAAACGAATCCCCCTATGACCCCAACCAATTGATTCTATTCGACTTTTAACCGGACAGCAGTGCCTCAAGAAGATCAACGACAAACTCGTAGTTCAAGACGTCGCGCTGCGTGTCCTCGTCCAAGCCACTGAAGTACTTTCCCCCGAACTCCTCATGGTGGGCTTTACTGATCCTGAATCCATCTTTGACAAAGCTTAGTGCGCTTCGGAGTCGTTGCTGGCCATCCACTATCTCTCGCGTCGTGCGGCGGGTCTCCGGGTTGATGTTCTGACGCATGTAGATCTTTGAGATTGGCTTGCCGCGGACTATTGTGTCGATGAGATATGAGCGTGCTTTGTCATTCCAGACGTCTCGGCGCTGGAATTTCGGGGCAAGCTCGAGTTCTCCTCTCTCAGACCACGCTTCAAAGTCGCGAATGCTGTAGTTCCTGGTGTTGAAACGCTGCTGCATATCTTCCCCTCAGGCTTCGTCAAGCCGAAAGACCACGATCGTCTCAGAAGCGCTTCCGACGATGCCACGACGAACCCGCCTCTCGTTCGGAATAGTCTCCGTGTACTCGTAGACGCGAGAGTATCCACCGACCTCCTCTGTCGCAATACGAACTACCGCTTGCGGCAACTTCTCTGTCTCGACGCGGCTACATGCGTCCCCAATGACCAGCGCGCAGCACCCAGACGGTTTGAGAACCGTCTTCCATTTCTTGAAACACCGGCGCATCAGTTGGAGGAACAGCTCCTTGCTCGGCGAAACCTTCTTATCCAGAGACCCCCAATCTGCAACACCAAGGAACCAAAGCCGGAGGCGATTGTCTCTTCCGTAGTCCAGTTGCCGCATGTAAGGCGGGCTGGTAATGATTGCGTCGACTTGCTCCTGTGGAACCAGCTTGTCGGCGTGCCTTGAGAAGCAGGTTCGGCTAAGTTTGAAATCCAACTCCGGCACACGTCGAAATGCACGCCTCACCTTCGCCTCAAGGCGATCGCGCAGCGAACGGTATTCGTACAACTCAGGGAAACGAGAGCGTGGGAACTTCTTTGCGCGCAAATAAGGGACTGTGTGGCTGCTGGGAAAGGACAGGAACCCGGGGCGCTGATGGTGCAAAATCAGTGCTGTCCGGGGAAAGTCGCGCCATCGGACGGTAAGTCTCGACCGCTCAATGTCTTATGGCCTGTTTTGCTCGGGAACGATTTGAAATCCCGAGGCCGCAAATGGTCGCCTGAACGGAGCATCCGGACGCGGCACAATGAGGGATGAACCTTGGCCGTACGGTTTTCTCCCAACTGATCGAGCACCTACCGAGCAAAGAGTTTCAGAAATGTGTATCGCGCTACCGCGGCGATTCCTATCTGAAAAGTTTCTCCTGCTGGGATCAGTTTCTTGCGATGGCATTCGCCCAGCTGACCTATCGGGCAAGCCTCCGCGACATCGAGACGTGCCTGCGTTCGATGCACGGCAAACTCTACCACATGGGATTCCGCGGCAGGGTAGCGCGCTCGACACTGGCCGATGCGAACGAGTCGCGCGACTGGCGGATCTACGCGGACTTCGCGCAGGTCTTGATTGGCATGGCACGGCCGTTATATGCCCACGACCCGATCGGTGTGGACTTGGACCAGACTCTGTACGCTCTCGACTCGACAACAATCGACCTCTGCCTGTCGCTGTTTCCGTGGGCGAGATTCCGCAAGCAAAAGGCCGCCGTGAAGATGCACACGCTGCTGGATCTGCACGGCAATATTCCCACGTTCATCCGCATTACTGGAGGCAAAGTGCACGACATCAACATCCTCGACGAGATCGGCCCGGAGGCCGGCGCGTTCTACGTCATGGATCGGGCCTACGTCGATTTCGAACGCCTCTTCGTGTTCACTCTCTGCTCGTCGTTCTTCGTCGTGCGAACCAAGAAGAACATCTTGCTCCAACGGCGCTACTCGCATCCCGTCGACAAATCCACGGGCTTGCGCTCGGATCAGACCGTCATACTGGCTGCCATCGAATCGGCCCAAGCCTATCCCGACCCGTTGCGGAGGGTCAGTTACTTCGACGCCCGGACGAACAAGCGGCTGAAGTTTCTGACCAACAACTTCGCGCTCCCGGCGCTGACCATCGCCCACATCTACAAGTCGCGTTGGCAGATTGAGTTGTTCTTCAAGTGGATCAAGCAACATCTGCGAATCAACTCGTTTTACGGCACCAGCGAGAACGCCGTCAAGACGCAGATCTGGATCGCTGTCTCGATTTACGTGCTCATCGCCATCGTCCGGAAACGGCTCGGGCTGGAAGCGAGTCTTTACCAGATTCTACAGATTCTCAGCGTTACGCAATTCGAAAAAATGCCCCTTTTACAGGCACTCCAGCCATCCGACTCCCCAAACGAATCCCCCTATGACCCCAACCAATTGATTCTATTCGACTTTTAACCGGACAGCAGTGGTGCAAAATGCCTAGCAGAGATGCCATTAAGAACCAACGACGGCGGCTCAACAGGACGTTCCTCCAAGAAACCGCGTCACGCAGTGTCTCAGGATGAAAGAATTGCCGTACCCAGCCTGGGACCTTCCTAAGGTCCACATTAACTCTGCGGCGCGTTGCTTCCATATCGACATGGCCCATCTCTTCGAGAGCGTCGTCCAGAGACTGGTACGGGAACAGTTTTGCTCGGGTCAGCAACTTGGCGTATGGACTCAAATCGTTAGCCACGACCGGTCGCCCCGCGAACCAAGCCTCCAGAGCAACAGTGCCGGATCTCGAAAATGGGTCGTAGACAAGACCACCCCGGCTCGTGAACCGCGAAACAAGGGATGCGGCCATAGACGACTTGATCTTTCCAATGTAAGGCGAAAGCTGATGAAGCGTGCTTTCAGTCTTCAGAGCGCTACCGCTCCAGTTACAAGCCTGGGTCCTCTGTACTTGAGGGCAGCGGGGCGCTTGGGGTAGAACGTCCATACGCGTATTCACTTTATTCGAAGTCCATCGGCATCAGTGGGATTCGAGCCGGTTTCTTTCTAGATGTTCGGTTAACCGACATCGGTATGTCAAAACATCAGTCTGTGGAGAGCGAAGCTTTCCGAAGGTGACAAACCCGTAGCAACGCGGGGCGCGGCCGCTGGAGGCGCCGATCGAGGCCGTCGAGCTTGTCAATAAGGGAAGTAGCCCGTAGCGCCGGGCTGGGCCGTCGTTTGGCCCAGACCTGCGGCCTTTTCTAACCCGTGCTGTGTCCCGTAGCACGTGCGATTTTACAGCGCCACGCCGGTGCAGCCGTGTTCGCTTCCTTGTCACAGGAACACTGCAGAGCCGCGGACGGAAGTCCGCGGTCAGCCGCGTTCACGCGGCTTGCTTTCAGCTAGGCCGGCCGTTTTACGGCTGGTACTGCGCCCCCGCGTGCCGCTGGTTCTTTCCGGCGCTCGGCCGCTGCCGGCGGTCGAGCAGGGCCTGGGGTAGGGCAACAGCGCGCCGCCCCCGGCGGCCCGCCCTCCGTCGCAAAACCCCTCCACGAGTCACATCACCTCCCAAATCTCATCCTCTTCATTCCACCCCACTTACCGAACCCGACCCCCTGGAACCCGATAACCCCGCCGTACCCTGGAAGCGGAGCCCCTGCTCCCAGGAAAGGAATCATAATCATGGCTACACGCGCACAAATCAAAGCTAATGGCGACAACGCAAAAAAATCCACCGGACCACGCACCAACGAAGGCAAATCGCGCGCTGCGAAAAACGCTCTCAAACACGGACTCCTCGCCCGCGATACCGTCCTGCCCGGCGAGGACCCCGCCGACTTCGATAGCCAACTCGCCGCCCTCGAAGCCGACATCCAACCCGCCAACTCTCTCGAATTCGAACTCGTCCGCCAGATCGCCGACGCTCAGTGGCGCATGCGCCGCCTCACGCGCTTGGAGACCGGCTTCATCGCCGCTTCCGTCGCCGACAAGCGCCGCCTGACCGAAAAATATCATCCCGAGAGATTGCGCCCCGGCTACGACGGCGAGACGCAGCTCTTAGGCTCGGCAATGCTCGATCGCACCCAGGCCCTCGTTCACCTGGCCCGCTACGACGGACATCTCAGCCGCCGCTTCTTCCGCGCTGTCAAGCAACTGGCTGACCTGCGCCGCGACGAGCGCAAGGCCCGTGAGACCCGCCCCTCGACCGACTCCGATCCCTACCGCGGCCGCTACGTCCCCGACCAGGCCCCGCCACCGATCGACCCTCCAAGCACCGCGGCTGGCCGCATCGGCTTCCGCGCCAGTGGCGACTCGGCCCCACCCGCCGGTCTCTCGAAAATGGGCGGACAGAGCCGTGCCCGTCAGGGCGCGG
Organism: Bryobacterales bacterium; assembly: GCA_965206025.1. Lineage (GTDB taxonomy): Bacteria > Acidobacteriota > Terriglobia > Bryobacterales > UBA6623. The sequence continues at coordinate 2,382,053 of CBDBIU010000005.1, forward strand.
GCCCCACAGCCCAAATTCACACCCTCCGCGGACCCCTCCCTCCGCGGTGCCAACCCTCGCCAATCAAAAAATACCAAACGAACCAAATCTCGCCGAACCCTCATAGAATCAATGGCCTACAACGATGATCTCCGTGGCGCGGATCTCCCTTTTGAGAATCGCCGCCAACCGGATGGTCAGAAAGGGCGCACAGCAGCCAGTTCAGGGCGTCGATATGGCGGCGGAGGGGACCTCAAGCCACAATCTGCGGGATCAGATCGCCGTGTACGTCGGTAAGCCGGAAGTGACGGCCGTTGAAGAAGTAGGTCAAGCGCTCGTGGTCGAGGCCCAGCAGATGGAGCAGCGTGGCATGGATGTCGTGGTGGTTCACAATCTGCTCGGCCGCTTTGTATCCAAACTCGTCGGTGGCGCCGATGACCTGCCCGCCCCGGATGCCGGCCCCGGCCATCCATAGCGTCATCGCGCCGGGGTTGTGGTCGCGTCCGACGCCGCGTTGGGATATCGGCATTCGTCCAAACTCGGAATGCCAGATGACGAGCGTGTCGTCGAGCAGCCCTCGCTGCTTGAGGTCTTGGATCAATCCGGCGATGGGCTTATCGACCTCTTTGGCGTGCAGGGTGTGGTTCTCGACGAGGTTCGTGTGCGCGTCCCAGGTGTCGATATTCTGCATCACCATGGCGCCGTTATAGAGCTGCACGAAGCGCACTCCGCGCTCCACCAAGCGGCGCGCCAGCATGCATTGTTTGCCGAAGTGCTCGGTAGTCGGATCGTCGAGCCCGTACAGCTTCTTGGTCGATTCGCTTTCCTGAGATACGTCAACCGCCTCGGGCGCGCAGGTTTGCATGCGATAGGCGAGTTCATAAGACGCGATCCGCGCCGCCAGCTCGGTGCTGCCCGGATAGCGCTCGGCGTGCTCTTGGTTGAGCCGGTTCAAGTGGTCAAGCCGGGCGCGCTGTTGCTCGGGGGAAACGTATTCCGGGGGCGGGTGGAGATCAAGAATGGGATCGCCGCTGGCGCGGAACACCGTGCCCTGGTAGGCCGCCGGCAAGAATCCGCTGCTCCAATTCGCCGGACCGCTGAAGGGGCCTCCGCGGTAGTCGTAGATGACGACAAATCCCGGCAGGTTCTGGTTTTCCGAGCCCAGCCCGTAGGTCACCCAGGAGCCGACGCTGGGGAAGCCCATCAGCAGCGAGCCGGTATTGACCTCGTAGTGCGATAGCACATGGTCATTCGAGCGGCCTTGGGCGGAGCGGATGAAGGCGAGGTCATCGACCATCCCGGCAACGTTGGGGAACAACTCGGATACCTCGATGCCGCTCTGGCCGTGTTTCTGGAACCCAAACGGGCTCTTCATCAGCGGCCCGGGATACCCCTGGCGCACCCGAACAGGACCTTTCCCGGTCAACGGCCGGCCATGGTACTTGGTGAGCGCCGACTTCGGGTCGAAGGTATCAACCTGGCTCACGCCGCCACTCATGAAAAGTGAGATGACGGCCTTGGCCCGAGGCTTGAAATGACTCGCCCTGGGGGCGATGGGTGAGTCGACAGATGGGGAATCCGCGCACGGCGTTTCCGCGGGTGTTCGATCGGCGGCCAGCAGCCCGTTCTCGGCCAGCAAGGAGGCCAAAGCCAAGCCGCTGATACCCTCTCCGGCTTCGAAGAGGAAGTCCCGCCGCGAGACGAACTGCCTCTTGCCGCTCGGGCGATCGCTCTTTGGAGGTGACGCCATGGCTTGGCTAGTTCATATAAACAAACTCGTTGAGATTGAAGATCACATCGCAAAGGTCGGTCAGAGCGGCCAACCCGGGAGACTCGTCTCCACGGCCCTGATGATAGGCCTTCTGCCGCTCCAGAAACGACAGGTTCGCTTCCAGTTCTTTGGGCGTCGGCTCGCGGCTAAGCGCGATGCGATACGCCTCGGTAACAGCGAGTCGCGAATCATGGCCGGCCCGGCGGTCAACCCGCTTCGCGAAGTAGTCGGCCTGCAGCAGAACGAATTCATTGTTCAGCAGCGTCAACGCCTGCGTGGGGACGGTCGTTGTGTTCCGGCGCTCGCAGGTCACGTTCGGGTCCGGCTGATCGAAAACCTCAAACATGGGGTAGCGCAGGCCTCGCTTCCAGTAGGAGTAGATGCTCCGACGCCAAACGTCGGGGCCCTGTTCGGTCAGCACCCACTTGCCCATGCCGAACGATCGCCAGACGCTCTCCGGGACAGGCGGGAAAAACGGTTTGCCACCCGGCGCCAAATTGAGATTCCCGCTGACGGCGAGCACGTTGTCGCGGATGGCCTCGCCCTCCAAGCGGCGCTGGGGGAAACGCCATAGTAGCGAGTTGTCGGGGTCGGCCTCGGCGTTGGCTTCCCGATGGTAGTCGGACGCCATGCGGTAGGTCTCGGAGGTCATGATCAGCCGGTGCATCCGCTTGATGCTCCAGCCCTGACGGACAAACTCCGTGGCCAGCCAGTCCAGCAGCTTGGGGTGGGTCGGCCGCTGACCGGTGCGGCCGAAATTGCTCGGGGTCGTTACGATCCCCTTCCCGAAATGATGCTGCCAGATGCGATTGACCATCACGCGCGCCGTTAGCGGATGATCGGGGGAAACGATCCACTCGGCGAGCGCCCGGCGGCGGCCGCTCGAGACGTGTCCGCTTGACCGTGGACGCACGGCCGGAGGATCACCGCGCGTCACTACCTGTAGGAAACCGGGCTGCACCTCCGGTCCCTTCGTATGGTAGTCGCCGGTCGGCAGAAAGTAGGTCTTCGGAGGATGGTAGGACTTGCCCGGTTCAGGAAGGAAGCTGCCTTCCACATCGTAGACCTCCCGATTCCCTTTCCCCGGCAGTGGCTCATCGCCGCGGCCGTCGGGGGCGAAACGGTAGTCGCCATCGCGAATGCCCATGGCCATGGGGACGGCGTCCCGAAGAGTCTCCCGCAGCTTTTCGATGCGGTTTTTAATCTCCTCGACCACGGCTCGATGCGCGTCATTCAGCAGATTGCTCACGTCGTCGACCTTGAAGGTGAGCACTTGTGCGGCCAGCAGCTGCTGGCCGGGCGTCCTCTCGGACTCCGGCGTGCGCAGCGCTTCTTTAATATCCTCGGGAAACTCGGCCACTCTTTTCTTAAAAGCCGCCTGCCGATAGGGTTCTTCGATTTTCACTACGAGAGCCTTGAGCGGTTCGATCTCCGCTTCGAGCGCGGCTTTTCGGGCTTCGTACGCCTGCTCTTCGCCGCGCGGGACCAAAGGATAGTTGTACTTCACGAACGGAAAGAAGACGGCCATCATGCGGTAGTAATCAACCTGTGGGATGGGATCAAACTTGTGGTCGTGGCAGCGGGCGCAATTGACCGTCAGAGCCATGAAAGCCCGGCCGGTCGTGCCGATCATGTCATCGAGATACTCGTAGCGATATTGCGGGTTGTCCTTTTCGCGAAAGCCGACGCGGGGCCCGACGCGATAAAAGCCTGTCGCCGTCAAGCTGTCGAAGGTGACTTCGTCCAACTCGTCCCCGGCAAGCTGTTCCCGAACGAACTGGTCATAGGGTTTGTCTTCGTTGAACGCCCGGATGACGTAATCGCGATAGCGCCAGGCGTGGGGGTAGTCGAAGTCGTGCTCGTAGCCGTGGCTGTCGGCGTAGCGGGCGACGTCGAGCCAATGGCGTCCCCAGCGCTCCCCGTAGTGCGGAGAGGCTAGTAGCCGGTCGATGACCTTCTCAAAAGAGTCGGGCGAGCGGTCGCGGACAAAGTCTTCCACTTCCTCGGGCGGGGGGATGATTCCGATCAGGTCGAGATAGGCACGCCGGATCAGAGTCCGCTTGTCGGCGGCCGTCGCCGGGAGAAGCCCCTCCGACTCGAGTCGGTCCTTGATGAACGCGTCGATCGGGTGGCCGCTCCACCGCGGATCGCCGACTTGGGGTAGGGAGTGCCGCACGGGTCGCTGAAAAGCCCACCATTGGCGGTCTTCCTCGGTGATCTCGGTTTCGGGGATGCTCGCCTGCCGAGCGGTCGCTGCCGGGCTTGCGGGCGAGTCGGGTTCGGGCTCGGGATCATCCCACTTCGCGCCTTGGTCGATCCAGTCCCGTAAGACCCAGATCTCTTCGTCGCTGAGGCTGCCGCCCATCGGCATGACCGGCGCATCCATTCCCGATACACGAAGATACAGCGGGCTTTGCTGGGCGTCGCCCGGAACGAGCGCGGGACCGTGGACACCGCCCTCGAGCATTCCGGCCCGCGAGCTGAGGTCGAGATCGGACACCTTTTGCCCTTCACCATGGCACGAGAAACAGTTCTTCTCGAGAATGGGCAGAACGTCTTTCGAAAAGACGGGGTCGGGCGGGTCGGGTGCACCGAAGGAAACCCCGGCCGGCAAGAGGACGATCGCGGCGAGAGCGGTCAGCGCGCGTCCCGCTCCTCGCCGCCCCGGCCCGGCTTTGAGAGAAAGCAGCATCTCTTAGCGCCCCGCGCTTGTCCGGGTTGTGAAAACCTTGGGGGCGACCCGCCGCGCCTCCCGGAAGTCATGGATGAAGCGCTGCCCCTGGGATGGCGCTCAGGTTCTTCACAAACCCGGCCTTGCGGGTTCACCTGCAAGTTTAGGAGTCGGGGAGGGACATGTCAACGAGTCGACAATGGTCCGTCGCTCAGGCGAGTGCTTTGCGGATAACTGCGCCGCGCACGCCCGTCAGGCGCTGGTCGAGTCCCTGGTAAAAGTACGTGAGCTTGGTGTGGTCGAGACCCATCAAGTGCAGGATGGTGGCATGAAAGTCGGAGACATGCCAAGGGTCCTCGACCGCATCGAAACCCAACTCGTCCGTCGCGCCGATCGCCTGACCGCCCTTCACGCCGGCACCGGCAAGCCACATGCTGAAGCCGAGCCAGTTGTGATCGCGGCCGGGTTTGCCGACGCCTTCGCTCGTGGGCGTACGGCCGAACTCGCCTCCCCACACCAGCAGAGTCTCGTCCCATAGGCCCGTGCGCTTCAAGTCCGTTATCAGCGCGCCGATCGGCTGGTCGGTTTCGCCGGCGTGGAGCGTGTGGTTCGAGATGCAATCGAGGTGGCCGTCCCAGGTATCTTCGATATGACCGCCGCCCGAGTAGAGCTGGACGAATCGCACTCCGCGCTCGATGAGCCTTCGCGTGATCAGACACTTGCGGCCGAAGTCCTCGGTCAGCTTGGCGTCGAGCCCGTACATTTCCCTGGTCTTGCGGCTTTCCATGTCGAGATCGACGGCTTCGGCGGCGGTGGTCTGCATACGATACGCCAGCTCGTAGGAATGGATGCGCGCCTCGAGTTCCGAATCCCCGGCGTGCCGCCGCCGGTGCGATTCATTGAGGCCCTTGAGTAAATCGAGCGCGCGGCGCTGGGTCTGCCCGCTGACCCCTTCGGGCGTCTCGAGATTTAGCAGCGGCGACCCGCCGCTGCGAAACAGCGTGCCCTGGTAGGCCGCGGGCATGAAGCCGGAACTCCAGTTCGACGCACTGCCGATCGGACCTCCGCGAGGGTCGGTCATGACCACGAAGCTGGGCAGGTCCTGGCTCTCGGTCCCTAGGCCGTAGCTGAGCCAAGATCCCAAACTCGGCTTGCCGATCACGACGTTTCCCGTATTCATCTGGATGCAGCCGGAAGCGTGCGCGGCGGTATCGGTTTGGAGAGAACGAACGACGCACAGGTCGTCGGCGTGCTTGGCCGTGTGCGGGAAAAGGCTGCTGATTTCTAGACCGCTGTTGCCGTGCTTGGTGAACTCAAACGGCGACTGCATCAGGTGGCCAATGGGGCGGCTGTTCGAGCCGATGACCATGTCGCCCTTGTAGGGCGTGCCGTCGTATTTCGCCAGCGCCGGTTTGGGATCGAACGTATCTACTTGGCTGGGAGCCCCGTTCATGAACAGGAAGACGACGTGCTTGGCTTTGGCGGGGAAGTGGGGAGGGCGCGCCGCCAACAGGCTCTTGGCTCCCGGCGCCGCTTCCGTCGAGGCGGCATAAGCCGGGGATCGAAAGAACCCGTCGCGCGAAAGCAGATCGATGAGCGCGAGCATCGGGAAGCGCGCGCCCGTGTTCCACAGAAACTCGCGCCGGCTGTGGGGCCGGCGTGGATGTTTCTCCTCCGAATGGCCTTCGTTCTTGCTCATGCGCTCTTGCGGACCTGATGCAGCGCGACCGCGGG